>CAWATZ010000001.1:0-968451 GCA_963784995.1 uncultured Planctomycetota bacterium
GGTCACATCGACTTCCGCACGCAAGCCGAGTTCGCCAGCGCGCGGAGGTCGGACACAACGCGTTCAGCGGTCAAAGCATCTGAACGGCTGTCACCATCGGCCCGTGAGCGCACACAGGGAAGGAAAGGCGGAATGTGGTTGATGGCGACTCGAGAAGCCAAAGAGCGCCCCGGGTTGCGCAGCCGGCCCTGCGCCGCTTCGACTGGCTCCTCTGCCCCTCTCCTGTCATGCGCCGTGCAAGTTCGATTCCCGCCCCGGAGGGGGTGTCCGGGGGGTAGCGGAAACGAATCGACCGAACTGCTGATCCCTTAATGTCTTACGCCGGCCGAATTCGTTTCCCTGTGTGTCGCGGCTCCGCTGGTCACCGCCCATTCTCCGCCCGTGCATGAAACTCGACAGTCCCCTGGGGCAGGTCCGTGACGATCTGAAACGCCCGCTCCTGCGACCCTCCCACCGGCCCATCGAGCGTGATGGTTAGCACGTGCTGGGCCGCCTTGCCGGGCGTGTCGTCGTGGATCGACCAGTGATCCCCCGCCCCCTTGAGGTCCACAATCGAGAACGGCGCGCTGCCGTGAACCAGCACCTTGCGCTGCACCCGCTGGCCCGGCGCTGGCGACTCCAGGTGGATGCTGGCGGGGACGACCGTCAGCACCGGCTCCACCACCACCCGCACCGGCAGGCGCACGCGCTCCATCCACGGATGATTGGTGTGCAGCCAAACCTCGGTGAACCATTTGCCGACGGCCAGGTCGCTGTCCAGCGTCGCCTCCACGCGGTAAGTCCGGCCGGCGGCGGCCGGCACCTCGTGGATCGCGGCATGGACGTAATCGCTGTCGCTCGTGACCTTGAGGACCTGCCAACTCCCCGGTCCGGGAAACGTCACCGTGGCCTGGGCTTTGAGCGAACCGCCCGGAGTCACCCGGCCAAAATCGAGTACGTCGGGTGAGAGCTGCACGTCCTCGCAACTGCGAGCCTTCACTTGCAGGGCCACTTCCTCATTGGCGGGCCGATCGAAGTGAACGTAGACCTGCACCAGCTTGTCGCCTAGAAACCGGTCCGTGTGCATCTCGGCCACGACCACGCCGGTCTGGCCGGGCAGCAGGTCGGGCTGCTCCATCCGCGCCTCCACGCAGCCGCACGACACCCGCAGGCCAGCCACGTGAAGGGCGCACTGGTGCCATTGTGGATGGCAAAGGGATGAACGAGCAAGCTGCCGCGCGGCACGGAACCAAAGTCCTTGATCCGTTCCGGGAACAGGCCCTCGGCCCAGGACTGGGCCAGCGCCGAGGCAGGGCACACCAGGCCCAGCAGCAGGATCAACGAATGTCGCATAGGTGGCTCCATCCGTGGAAGAAAGAATGCCAGGACACCCAGGGCGATGCCCTGGGCTATCGTGTTGCGCCCCTTCGGGGCTTGTGGCTTGTTGTCTTCCGCCCCGAAGGGGCGCAACACGATAGCCCAGGGCATCGCCCTGGGTGTTGACACGCTGAGTAAAGCCCAAAAAACCGACCTCCGGGGTAGACATCGTTGTATCGGCATGATCGCTGCGACTGGTTGAGTGAAGATGACAGGGAGACCGAACTTCAGGGGCTCCCGCGAAATCAAGCCGTTTCTGAATCCTGGCGAGCCGGGGCAAGCGAGGGGCCGCGCCATCGCTGCCGGCGGAAAAAGCGCTCTAGCTTGCGCGGGGCCGGTGCCGATATGAGCCACAGGGTCTTCCCATTTTGCAGGAGGGTCCAAAAATGAAGAAGTCCGCCCCGGGATCAATCAAGCCAGCTCGGCGTGCCAGTGCCATCGCGGGGGCCATGCTGCTGGGACTGCCCCTGGCGGCGGCCTTCCTCGCCGCACTGCATTCCGGCCTGATTTCGCACCCGCTCGTTTCCCGGTATCTCACCCATCCGGCTCAGATCGCCACCTTTCTCCTCTTCGGCTGTGCCCTCGGCACGCTGGCCATCAAGCTGCTCTATCTCCGCAAGGAAAAAGCGGTCTTTGGCCGGCTCCCTCTCCCGCCCTGGAATGGCACACCCCTCCCCGTCTCCGAGGCGGCCACGCTCCTGACCGGACTGCGGGGCGTGTCGGCCTGGATGCGCGGCACCTGGCTGGGCCGCCGGGTCGAGGGACTGCTGGAGTTCGTGCATCAGCGCGGCTCAGCAGAGGACATGGACGACCAGATGCGCGCCATGGCCGATACGGACGCGCTGGGCCTGGAGGGCAGCTACGGCCTGACCCGCTTCATCACCTGGGCCATGCCGATCCTGGGCTTCCTGGGAACGGTGCTGGGCATCACGCAGGCCATCTCCGGCGTCACACCCGAGTCCCTGGAAACCAACCTGGGCCAGGTGACCGGGGGCCTGGGCGAGGCCTTCGACTCGACCGCCCTGGCCCTGGGTCTGACCATGGTGACGATGTTCCTCACCTACCTGGTCGAGCGGGCCGAGCAGAGCGTGCTGGAACGGGTCGATCTGTTCGCCGAGGAGCAGCTGGGCCATCGCTTTACCCGCCTCAGCCCCGACAGCCAGCCGCTGGTCGCCACCGTGCAGCACGGCACGCAGCAACTGCTCCAGGCCACGGAACTGCTGGTCCGGCAGCAGGCCCGGATCTGGGCAGACACCCTCGCCGAGGTCGATCGCCGCAGCCAGGAAGCGCAAGCCTACCAGCAGGATCAGCTCGCCACCGCGCTGGAGTCAGCCCTGGGGCGCACCCTGGCGGCCCACGCCCAGCAGCTGGAGCAGACGCAGGATCAGCTTCTGGAAAAGACCAGCCCGCTGGCCCAGCACCTGGCCGCCCTGGGCGAGACGGTCCGCTCGGCCACGCGCGAGCAGCAGGCCGCGCTGTCGCACTCGGCGGGCCAGTTGCAGGTCCAGGCCGAGACCCTTTCGGAACTGCTGGAGCAGGGCAAGCACCTGGTCCATCTGCAGGGCTTGCTGCACGAGAACCTGTCCTCTCTCGCCGGGGCGGGCGCCTTCGAGCAGGCGGTCCACAGTTTGACCGCGGCCATCCATTTGCTGACCGCACGGGCGATCGGCAGCGGCACCGGCCCGGCCGGCCCGGCCGGCCGCACGGGGGCCGAGGCCGAAGCGCAGGCCGGCCTCGCAGGCGTGACCGGCGTTGGAGCGCACGCAGGCGTGCGGGGCACGCTCAAACTGATGCGTCCGGGGCCCGGATCTGACACAGGGAAAGCGGCATGAAGCGTCGCCCGCACAAGCTGGAGGTTTCGACCTTCCCCTTCCTGGCCGTGCTGCTGTGCGCCATGGGGTCGCTGATCCTGGTCTTGCTGGCCATGGATCGCATGGCCCGGCAAGCGGCGGTGGCACGGGTCGCGGAGACGGCCCAGAAACGCGACCAGGAACGGGCCCGGTCGGTCGAGGGCATCAAGGCCGAGAACGACCGCCGCCGGCAACAGGCCCTGGCGGCCTGGGAGGCGGCCCGGCTGGCCCTGCATGCGCAACTGCAAGCGAAAAAAGAGGAGCAGAACAAGCAGGCCGAGGCGGTGGACAAGCAAGTGGACGACGCCACAGCCCGGGCCCGCGACGAGGTGCTGCTCCTGGCCCGGCTGCGCCAGGAGCTGGAAGCCGAGATGGCCCGGCTCGATGGGACCAAACAAGCCCTGGACAGGAAACCGCCGCCTCCGAAGTCCACCAGGCCCCCTGATCGCAACGCCGGGGCCCGCGATGGCATGCAGCAAATGTCGATCGAGCTGATCCGGCTGGAGCAGACGCTCAAGGACCTGCAAGAGGCCCGCAGCCGGGATGGCCGGACTTTTTCCGTCATCCCCTACAAGGGCAAGCACGGCGAGAACCGTCGGCCCATCTACGTCGAATGCACCTGTACCGGCGTCATTTTCCATCCCGAGCGCCTGGCCCTGTCGCCCGACACGGAACGCAATGCCGTCCGCACCGAGACGGAGCGCCGCATTGCCCAGGAACGCCAGCGGCGGATCGCCCTGAAAATGGACACCACGGTGCCTCCCTTCCTGATGCTGCTGATCCGTCCGGACGGCATCTTCAATTACTACGCCTACCAGTCCGCGGTCAACGGCCTGGGCATCCAGTTCGGCTACGAGATGGTCGATCCCGACTGGTTGCTGGAGTTTCCGGAGGACAACGAAGCGATCCAGCAGTCGTGGATGGTCAAGAACAACAATCCGGTTGCTCCTGCCGCTCCTGGTTCCGGGTTATCCGGCGTGCGGCCCACTCCGGTGTCCCGAGGGAATTCCTGGGACCCTCCACGGCAGGTCGGCGCTGGTCCGGCAGGAGTGGTCGGAGCGAGGGGGAATGGCTCCGGCTGGGGTGGGCCTCCCGGAACGGGCCCCGGCGGCGGGACGGGCCCCAGGATGGTTCGGGGCGTCTTCCCCGGCAACGGCGGTGGCTCTGGCGTGCCGGGGCATCCGGATGGATTGGCCCTGTTAGCCAGTGCGGGAAACGCCCAGGGGAGAGGCCCCGGAACCGGAATGCCCCGCGGGACCCGAAGCGGTTGGGGGAACGGGGATTTGCTGGGGGGCCCGGGTTCCAGTGAGGGGACAGTCAGCTTTGGCTGGCCGGGAACCGGTCGAGGAACCGGTCCTGCCAATGCCGATGGCAATGGGCTTGGCGGTACTGGTCAGGGCAATGGCCAGGGAGGCGCTGGCCTGGGCGTCGGCCTGGGCGGCAAAGGTCAAGGCAACAGCGTCATTGACATTGGTCAAGGCAGCGGGCCCGGTGGCACCGGTCAGGGCAATGGCCGGGGAGGTAACGGTCAAGGCCATGGCCAGGGCAACGCGGTGGGCGGCACCGGTCAAGGGAACGGAGTCGGTGGTAATGGCGTCGTCGGCAATGGTCAAGGCAATGGCCCGGGAGGCAATGGACTCCCTGGCATTGGCCAGGGCAGCGGACTTTGGGGCACAGGACCAGGTAATGGGCCCGGCGGCAATGGACAAGGCGTCGGTCTGGAAGGCACCGGTCAAGGGAATGGCCAGGGCAACGCGGTGGGCGGCACCGGTCAAGGGAACGGAGTCGGCGGCAATGGCCAGGGCAACGGGGCCGGTAGCACCGGCCAGGGGAATGGCGTCGGTGGAGGCCAAGGCAATGGGAGTGGCGGCACCGGGCAGGGAGGAACGGACTCCGGAACGTCACCGGACGCTCCTCGCTTCCCTGGTGCCGGACAGGTCGCTTCAGGGGGCGGCATGCCTGTATTCCCGGGCTCCAAACCCGGAGCGGCCGCGCCCAGCTCCCAGGGCCCCGCTCAGGTGACCTGGCCCGGCGGAATGCCGGGGCCGACCAATGGCGCTTCCGGTGGCCGGCCCCTCCAGTGGGATGACGGCGCGTCCAGGGCGCGGGCCAGCAAGTGGCCCTCTTGTCGAATGGGCAGCAGGCCTCGCAACCGGTCTCCGGTCAAGCAGGAGTAGTGGTGGGCGGGCCTGGCAACGGTTCCGGCACCGGTCCGGGAAGCAACCCCTCGGGCGTGCCGGGAAGCGGCCAGCCGAACTGGGCCTTCACGCCGCCACCAGGTCAGGGCGGCGGCAATCAGGGGACTGCGTCCCCGGGAGCGGGCGGGGCCGGAATGCCCGGCTTCGGTGTCGGACAGGGTGGTGGTTCTGGCTCGGGTGGACCAGCAGGGCCGGGTGGTTCGCCAGGTCCTGGTTCAGGAGGGGCCAGCGGCGGCGCTGCGGCAGGCGGTCCGGGCGATCCAGCAGCGGCCGCGGCGGGAGCATCCGCGGCCAACTCAGCCGGGGCGAGCGGAGCGGGACAGGCCGGTGCGGCATCCGGAGGCGGAATGGCAATGCCCTCGTTGAACGTCGGCGGCAACCAGCAGCAAGGCCAGCAGCAGGCCGGCGGCGTCGCCCCCGTTCCCCCAGGGCAGAGCGATCCCCAGTACGTGCCGCGGTCTGGTCCGGACTTTCCGCAAGTGGGCTCGGGCTCGGGCTCGGGCTCAGCCTCGCCGGGGGGCGGCAATTCTGCCAGCGGCGACGACGATGCACTGCCGGTTAGAAGGCAAGGCAAGCCATCCCTGCTTGGCCCCCCACCGATCCCGGTAGCGCCGAAGAGGCAGCCATCGTCCCGTCCGCGCTCGCTGCGGCCCGGCATCATCCAAAGTACTCGCGACTGGTGGATCTACGTCGAATGTCGGGAAAACTCGGTGGTGGTCTATCCTGCCCGGGTGGAGATTCCCTTGCACTCGCTGAGCCGTGATCCCAACAACCCCCTGATGCAGCTGGTGCAGCGGATGATCAATCAGAAGGCGGCGTCGGTCCGGCCCGGCGATCTGCCGTATCGGCCCCACGTGCGCTTCCTGGTGCGTCCGGAATACGAGGGAACCTATTACCAGAGCTTCCCGGCCCTGGACACGCTCACGGCGCCCAAGGATCGCCAGGCCCTGGAGCCCGACGACGACATCCAGGACATCATCGCCGCAGGCTAACGCGTTTCGCCCCCTTCGGGGGTGTTGTCTTTCGCCCCGAAGGGGCGCAACACGATAGCCCAGGGCAGCGCCCTGGGTTCGGGGCCGAGGTGGCTTTCTCTTTCTGAGTCGCAATAAACAAAACGGATGGGAGACAATCCTCAGGAGGACCAGGCATGATTCGCCGCCGCCGGCCGAACCGGGAGATCCAGTTCAGCTTCGATTCCTTTCTGGACGTGGTCGCCAACGTGGTCGGCATCATCCTCCGGCTGATCCTGGTGGCCTGGGCCGGAGCGCGCATGTACAAGGGACCGCCGCCCCCGCCGCCGGCGCCGCTGCCCGCCCTGGAGAAAACCATTTCCCTGCCCGATCCGCGCGATCCGCTGGTGGATGAGATGGAGCAGCAGCGCCTGATGCTGATCCGGGCCCAGGCGCATTTGCTGGAGCATTTGCAGCAATCCCGGCAGACCCGCGCCGAGCGCGAGGCGATCAAGGGCAAGATCAGCAGCGTGGCCGAGCAGCGGCAAGCCCTGGAGAAACACCTGGCCGAGGAGCGCCGCAAGGCCGCGGAACAGGAACTGCTGCTCCAGCGCGATCAGGAGGAATGGCTGCGGAAACAGGCCATCGAGGCCCAGCAGCTGAACCTCTCGCTCAGCGAGATCCGCACGCGCAGCAGTAAGCTGATCCAGCAGATCGAGGAGCTGAAAAAGAAACCCTCCCAGAAGCAGGCCCTGCGCTACCGCACGCCGATCAGCTCGGAACTCCAGACCAAGGAACTGCAGTGGGAGTGCCGCAATGGCCGGGTGACTCTTCTGGACGTCGATGCGTTGCAGAGTGAGATCCAGCGGGATTATCAGGAGCGCCGCGAGATGACGCGGTCGAGTCTGACGTGTACCGGCTTGACCCAGCCCGTGGGAGCGTTCCGGCTGCAATACTTTATCGAGCAATCGCCCAGCGGCGGCCGGCCCAATTTCGGCTGGAAGGCGATCCCGACCACGCCGGATCGGGGCGAAACGCTCGAGCAGGCCCTGCAGCCCCGGTCCGAGTTCCGCCGCATCGCGGACAACGTCTTTCCCAACGAGACGGCCATGACCTTCTGGGTCTACCCGGACAGCTTCCCGCTCTACCGCCGGCTGCGCGATTACCTGCACGACCGGGACGTCGTCGTCGCCGGCCGGCCGATACCGCTCGATCAGGAGATTGCCGCCAGCGTGGGCGGGTCGGTCTCCCGCGGCCAAAATTGAGTTCGGCGGGATTTCCTGACCCTGGGAGCGAAAAACAGTGCAAGTTTGGTCGCGTTTGGATAAGCTGGAGAAGAGTTGACGAATCCTACCACTTCCGGGCAAGCAAGCAGTGGGTATCGCATTCGATTATCGGCCGGCGGAGTCCTCTTCCCCCGCCCAGCGGACGCTGGCGGTGCTGGAGCCGTTGCAGGCGTACCTGCAAAAGGCGCTGGGCCACGAACTGCCCAATCGGCTGATGGCCATCCAGGGATGGGCCCGCCTGCTGCTGCGGGAAAAAGCGGATCGGCTGGACGACGAGGGCAAGCTCTACCTGGACCGGCTGGCCACCGGGGTGCGTCAGGCAGACGAAATGGTGCGCGGCCTGGCCGACCTGGACCGGCTGCTCCTGGACCCGGGAGAGGTACACCCGCTGGACCTGGTCGAGGTGGCCCAGGAAGCGGGGGCGGAGGTGAAAGTGTTGTGTCCAGGACGGGACATCGAGTACGATTGGATTCGCCCCTTGCCCGAACTGCACGGGGCACGCCGGCCCTGGCACCACCTGCTGGTCCTGCTCTTTCGCTTCCTGGTCGAGCGCAGTGGTCGGGACGCGAAGTGCCGGATCGTGGTTCGGGGCCAGGCCCCGGCCGCTGGCGTGGAGGTCCGCATTGAGGCCCCTGGCCTGGTCCTGGCCGAAGAGGAACTGGCCGGACTGTTCAAGCCGTTCGCCCGCGGGGGCAGCGGTCTGGAGCTGTTTCCGGTCCGGCTGCTTGTGGCCAGCTGGGCCGGCCGGCTGCAGCTGGACTCGCTGGCTGCTTCGGGGACTTGCTTTCTCATTCAGGTCCGCGGAGCGACCTGACCTGAGAAATCCGAAATCCGAAATCCGAAATCCGAAACAGAAACTCGGGGTTCTCCTTTCGGATTTCGCTTTTCGGATTTCGGATTTGGAGCGAAGCGAATGACCGACTCCTTGCGTTTGTTTCTGATCGAAGATGACGAGGACGTTGCTCTGCTGATCCGGAAAAACCTGGAGCGGGCCGGCCACGAGGTCAAGTGCTGCCGGACCGCGGCCGACGCCCTGATCGTGCTGAGCCAGACCACCTTCGACCTGGTCATCCTGGATCGCAGCCTGCCCGACATGGGCGGCATGGAATTGCTGCGCCGGCTTCAGGACGAAGGCAGCACCGTTCCCATCCTCATGATCACCGGGGAAAAGCGGTTCGGTCCCAGTGGCGTCCGCGATGCCCTGCTCGCCGGGGCCCTGGACTGCGTGATCAAGGATGAAAGCCTGAGCTACCTGACCGAACTGCCGGAGCGGATCAAGGTATCGGTGACCCGGCATCGGCTCAAGTGCGAGAACGACTTGCTGATCCAGGCGCTGGAATCCGCGCGCGACGGCATCATGATCACCGACCTGCAAGGGGTCATCGTCAAAACCAACCACGCCCTGGAGACCATGACCGGGTACAGCCGGGAGGAACTGATCGGCCAGACGCCGCGCCTGTTCAACAGCCGCATCCATTCCCGCGAGGTCTTCGCGCAGATGTGGAAGACCATCCTGGCCCGCAAAGCCTGGCAGGGCGAGCTGACCAACCGCCGCAAGGACGGCTCGCTGTTCCAGGCCTCGATCACCATTTCGCCCATCGTCACTCCGCAGGGCCGGCTGACGCACTTTGTCGGCATCGAGCGCGACATCACCGAGCACAAGCACCTGGAACGGCAGCTGCTCCAGGCCCAGAAGATGCAGAGTGTCGGCACCCTGGCCGGCGGCGTGGCTCACGAGTTCAACAACCTGCTGGCCGGGATCAACGGCTACGCGTCGCTGGGCTTGCGCGAGGCCAACCTGTCGCCGACCTTGCGGGAGTTCTTGCAGCAGGTGGTGACCCTGTCGGAGCGGGCGGCGCAGCTGACCCGGCAACTGCTCGCCTTTGCCCGCAAGCCGGCCCTGAGCCGGACGCAGACCCTGATGCCCGATCTGCTCCAGGCCACGGCCGACCTGGTGCGGCGCACGCTGCACCAGGAGGTCCAGCTGGAGATGGATTCCCAGGCCGACGATGGTTCGCCGCTGATGGTCGAGGCCGACGCCAACCAGCTGCAGCAGGCCCTGGTCAACCTGGCCCTGAATGCCCGCGATGCCGTTCGCGATCGGTTGGCCCGCGAAGTCCGGCCGGCCGAAGCGCAGGCCGGCCTGCCGGCCGGAGCGCACGCAGGCGTGCCGGGCAAGGACACCACCGACACGCAAGCGTCCGGGCTGGCTCACGCCCAGGAGCCAGCCCGGCCGTTTGCTCTGCGAGGGGGTCGGCGCTCCGGGTCCGTCCACAAGGTCGAGCCCTTGCCGCCTCTGCCGCACCCGCCGAGCGGGTATCCGGCCGGGCTGGCCATTGTCTTCCGCGCCCGCCATCAGGTGCTGACTGCGGACAGGCCCGCCTTTCCCCAGAACGTCCCTCCGGGCGACTACGTGGTCCTGGAAGTCGAGGACAAGGGGACGGGCATGCCGCAGGAGGTCCTCACCCAGGCCCTCGATCCGTTCTTCACGACCAAGGACGTCGGCCAGGGCACGGGCCTGGGCTTGCCGATGGTCTTTGGCATTGTCCAGGGCCATCAGGGCCACATGAGCATCGACAGTGTCCCGGGCCGGGGCACCACGGTCGCGCTCTTCCTCCCCCGTCTGGTGCTGGGTTCCGATGCGGAGACAGCCAGCAACCTCTTCGAGGGGCCGGAAGTCCTCGAGCCGGACAGCATGGCCCGACGGCTGATCCTGGTCATTGACGACGAGGAATCGGTGCTGGACGTGGTCCGCCGCTTCCTGGAGATCGCCGGCCATGAGGTGCTCTGTGCCAGCAGCGGTCAGGCCGGTCTGGACCTGCTCGCCGCCGGCAGCGCCGTGGACCTGGTGATCCTCGATCTGATGATGCCGCGGGAGGATGCTGGCACCATGTTCCAGCGGCTCCGCCAGCGCCGGCCCAACGTTCCGATCCTTCTCTGCACCGGTCTGCCCCAGGCCGAGCCTGCCCCCGAGTTGCTGCGGAAACCGGCCGTCAGCTTGATCCGCAAGCCGTTCCGGATGAATGAGTTGTTTTACGCGGTCAAGCAGTTGCTGGCGCCCAGGACTTCGTAGGGTGGTCCGAGCGCAGCGCGGGCCACCCTGCCTTCACCTTGCCTCAACGGCGCGCCTTGCCGTAGAATCCGCCCCTGGCGCGATTTGCCGTGTCCCGGGGAGGAAGGACCGAGCATGGAAGCAACCTTCTGGCGACGACTGTTCCACGGCATCCGCCGGTTGCACCACAGTCCGGACTTCGAGCAGTTCGCCGGCCCGGACTGGCCCGACCGCATCATGGACCTGGAGGTCACCGATCGCCTGCACAAAAAGCAGGGCCGATCGATCGGCCGGCTGGTCCTGGAAGCCAGGGGGCAATCGCTGGTCGTCTACCTGAAGCGGCACTATCGGCTCTCCTGGTGGCGCGGCCTGTTCGCCCTGATCTGGCCGGGGACGGCGTGGTCGCCGGCCCTGCAAGAGTGGGAACACCTTTGCTGGGCCCGGCAGCAAGGGTTGCCGGTGCCGGAGGCGGTGGCGGGCGGCGAGTTCATCGGACCGTGGGGCCGGCTGCAGAGTTTCCTGGCCGTCAAGGAGCTGACCGGCATGCTGCCCTTGCACCAGGCCATCCCGGCCGCGGCCGGGAGTCTGGACCCGGTCACGTTCCGGCGCTGGAAGCAGGGCCTGGCCGTCGAGATGGCCCGGATCACAAACGAACTGCATCGCCGCCGCTGGTTTCACAAGGACCTTTACCTCTGCCACTTCTACGTCGCGGAGGAGGACACGAAGTGTCTGCCCGAGTGGCGGGGTCGGGTGCAGGTCATCGACCTGCACCGTCTCGGCCACCATCCCTGGATCTGGCCGCTCTGGCAGGCCAAGGACCTGGCGCAACTGTGGTATTCGTCGGAGATTCCCGGAGTGAGCGGCCGGGATCGAGTGGCCTTCTGGCGTGCGTACTGCGAGGGAAACCCCCAGGCACGGGGGTCGTCGTGGCTGCGGGCGTACGTACGGCTGAAGGTGTGGAACTACCGCCGGCATAGCAAGCGGGGGGGGAGACGGTCGATTGTAGGATGACCAATTCGACCCCTGCCGGCTTGCCCGGCAGGTGAAGGAGGTCTGAGGCTAGAAGAGAAGGCGGAGCAACGCTTGTTTCTTCGACCCCTGCCGGCTTGCCCGGCAGGTGAAGGAGGTCTGAGGCTAGAAGAGAAGGCGGAGCAACGCTTGTTTCTTCGACCCCTGCCGGCTTGCCCGGCAGGTGAAGGAGGTCACTGGCTAGAAAGCACGGCCAGAAAAACGTTCTTCTGTCTTCCCTTTCTAGCCAGTGACCTCCTTCACCTGCCGGGCAAGCCGGCAGGGGTCGAAATCAGGGAGGAGTTTTCAGCGAGTTCCCGCTCGATCCCCGGACCACACGTTGAGGTTCTTCATCCAGGCGCTCAGGCGGTGCCGCAGGTTCGCGACCGTTCGGGAGCCCTGTCCGGTCATCCAGTTGAACTGCACCACCCGGCGTGGACCGATGAACGGTTTGTGGCCGTGGAAAGACCTGTCGCTGCGGCGAAACGCGACCAGCGTGCCATCCACGGGCGGGACCTCGGTAATGACGTCGTTGATGTCGCTGCCGGAGCGCAGCAGCCGCAAACAGCCGCCCATCTCCTCCCAGTGGGAGTTCAGGTAGAGCAGGACCGTGATGATCTTGTTGGCCGAGTCGGTGTGGATGTTGCCATCGCGCTGGCCGCTCTGGCCGCGAACGGTGACCAGCGTTGGTTTGTCCTGCAAGGCGATGGCGAACTTTTCCTCGAAGGCCTGGCGAAAGGCCTCGCTGTTCGAGCGCCTCGATCAGGGCGGCGAAGTCCGGGCCGCAGAGCAGCTCGCAGATGGGGTAGCTGCCCGGCTTGGCTACGTGAGGGAAGTCCGCGTTGATCAGTTCCAGGGCGTCGGGCTTGATGAACTGCGGCAAGACCAGATACTCGAACGGCTCGCTCACCAGCGGGGCCGAGCGAAAGGCCGCATAATCGAACGGCTGCATGGGACCTGTCCTTCCTTGGTGGCAGGGTTCTCCCGAATGAAGCGCAGGCACGCCTGCGTGCCGGAGCGCAACCTCACGAGCAGAGCAGTTGGTCCGGGTGGTATAACAGTTTCCCGCGAGAAGGGTCAACGGGAAATCCTGGGGGAGCAAGGGGCGGCCTGCTCTCCTGGGCGGTTGCTCTTTACTTGGCTGACGCGATCCGCTCAAATCGGGCCTGGGAAGAGGTTCGTGCCCCCAGGGAGGGAGCCCGCCAGGGATCATGGCAGCCAACCGCCTGTTGCTGATCACAGCCGACGATTACGGCATCGGTCCCGAAACGTCGCGGGCCATCCGTGAACTGGGGGCCGTCGGAGGCGCTCAGCAGCACCGTCTTGCTGGTCAATTCCCCTCATGCCGAGAGCGACGTGGACCTGTGGCGACGCAGCGGCCGACCGGTGGAGATGGGCTGGCACCCGTGCTTGACCATGGATCGGCCGGTGTTGCCGGCCGCGCAGGTGCCCAGCCTGGTCGATCCCCAGGGTCAGTTTCACTCGCTGGGCCGATTCCTGACCCGTCTCTTCCTGGGCCGGATTCGCTACCACGAGGTGCTGGCCGAATTGACCGCCCAGTGGCAGCGCTTCCTCGCCCTGGTGGGCCGGCCGCCGCTGAACGTCAATGGTCACAAGCACGTCCACGTTTTTCCCGTGGTGCGCGGCGCCCTGATGGAATTGCTAGCCCGCCAGGCCAGCGTCCCATACCTGCGCCGGCTGCGCGAGCCGCTGGCGACCCTATGGCGCGTTCCCGGGGCCAGGATCAAACGGCTGTTCCTCTCGACGATGGGCCGCTGGGCCAGCTGGAGCCAGCGCGGCTGGACGGCACCCTGCAACGACTGGCTGATCGGCGTCACGGACCCGCCCTGGGTCAAGGACCCAGCTTTCTTGAGCGTCTGGCTGCGCGGTTCCAGGGAACGTGGTGGAACTGATGGTCCACCCGGGCTATCTCGACGAGACTCTTGTGGGACGCGATTGTGACCGGGAAGACGGGCACTTGCAGCGCCGGGTCGATGAATTGCAGTTGCTGCAGCAGCCGGCTTTCAAGGAAGCCTGCCGGCAGGCGCGGTTTCAGCTGGTGACCGCGGCCCAGGTGCTGGGCACCCTGGGACGAGCCGGCGGGCGGGCGGCCTGAGGATCGGAAATGAGCAACGAGCAAGAGGCGGAAGGCATGAGTCCAGCGCTGCCCAGGCTCAGTGTGGTCTGTCCGGCCTTCGAGGAGGAGGCGGCGCTGCCGGTCTTTCACGAGCAGCTCCTGCTGGTCCTGGACTCGCTGCGCGAGGACTTTGACGTCGAGGTCCTCTACGTGGACGACGGCTCCCGCGATGGCACCCTGCACCTGCTGCGCCGCTGGGCCTGGCACGACCGCCGGGTTCGCTACCTGTCGCTGTCCCGGAACTTTGGCCACCAGGCCGCCCTGACCGCCGGCCTGGAGCATGCCCGCGGCGACGTGGTCGTCACCCTCGATTCCGACCTGCAGCACCCGCCCCAGCTGATTCCCCGGATGCTCCAGGGCTGGCAGCAAGGCTATGACATCGTGCTGACCATTCGCCAGGAAGACCCCAGTCTGGGCCAGGTCAAACGGCTCACGTCGCAGTGGTTCTACACGATGATGCGCTGGTGCTCGGACACCGAAACCCGGCCCGCCGCCGCCGATTTCCGGCTGCTGTCCCGGCGGGCGGTGGACAGCCTGCTCCGGCTGCGCGAGTCGCACCGCTTTCTGCGCGGCATGGTGCAATGGCTCGGCTTCCCGACCACCGAGATTCCCTATCACCCGGCCCGGAGGGTGGCCGGCAAGTCGAAATACAATCTGGGCCGGATGTTCTCCTTCGCCTGTGACGCCCTGTTCTCGTTCTCGCGGTTGCCGTTGCGCCTGTCGATGCTCCTGGGCCTGGCCCTGCTGCTGGGCGGCGGCGGACTGGCCCTTGTCCTGCTGATCCGGTTCCTGTGCGGCACGACCGGCAGCGACAGCACGTCCCTGATCCTGGCCGGGCTGGGGCTGGTGGGCGGGTCGATCCTGGCGGCGCTGGGCATCGTCGGCGAGTACATCGCCCGGATTTACGAGCAGGTGAAGGGCCGGCCGCTGTACTTGCTCAAGGAGACCGAGCAGTCAGGAGTCAGGGGTCAGGAGTCAGTTCATGAGCCGAGGGTCAGGAAAACTGTCTTCACTGACCCCTGAACTGACTCCTGACTCCTGACCCCTGACTCCTGACCCCTGAGAGGAGCAAGGATGCCGGTGAAGGAGCTGCTGCGCGAGCCGTTGCGTCGCTGGGAAGTCGTGGGCCTGTGGCTGCTGCTGGCGGTCACGCTGCTCTTTGGCGTGCTGGTCGAGTATCGCTCGTGCTTTCTCCGCCGGCGGATGACCGATCTGAACTGTTACCTCCGCGCCGGCTGGGCGGTGCGCCAGGGCGGGGCCAACCTGTATCACGTCTACGACGACAGCGGCTGGCATTACAACTACCCGCCTCTGTACGCCATCCTGTGTACGCCCCTGGCTGATCCGCCGACCCAGGACTGGACTCGCTACCCGGTCCGCTCGCTGGGCCTGGCCGCGACCCCGGGCGGGCTGGGGCCGCTGCTGGCCGCCTCGACGCTGGCCGCCAGCCCCGCGCCGCTTCAGGCCACCGACCCCGTGATTCCCTACGTTCCCTGGGCCGTCTCCGTTGCCCTCGTCTACGTCCTCAACCTGGGTTTCCTGGCCCTCGCCTTGCAGGTGCTGGCCTCCGCTCTGGAGCAGACCGCGGGCGAAGCCTCCGGCTGGCGGCCGGCGGTCGGCAGCCGCCGCTGGTTCCAGCTGCGGATGTTTCCCTATTGCCTGTTCCTGTTCCCGATTGCCCACACGCTGATGCGCGGCCAGGCCAACCTGATCCTGATGGCCTGCTTCTGCGGCATGATCGCGGGTCTGCTGCGCGGGCGTTCCTTCGTGGCGGGGTTGTGCCTGGCGGGGGCCATCTGCATCAAGGTGTTCCCGGCGTTCCTGCTGGTGGTGCCGCTGCTGCGCCGCGACGGCCGCTTCCTGGCTGGCTGCGGTGTCGGCCTGCTGGTGGGGCTGATCCTGATCCCGGTGCTGGCCCTGGGGCCGACCCAGACGTTGATTTGCTACCGCGAACTGGCCGAGGTGCTGCTGGGACCGGCTTTGGGCCTGGGAGACAACCAGTCGCGGGCGCGGGAGCTGATCGACGCCTGGGCCACCGACAGCCAGTCCTTCCAGATGCTGCTGCATAACACCATCCACTTCGATCCCACGTCCCGGCCCAAGGAAATCCTGCCGCTGGCGCGCCAGCTGCACTGGCTGCTGGGCGGCTGTCTGACGCTGCTGACCCTGTGGGCCGGGTGGAGACATCGCCACAGCCGGGGCCCGGCCCTGGCGGTCTTTGTGGGGAGCCTGATCCTGGTGATGCTGCTGCTCAGTCCGGTCTGCCACGTGCATTATTTCGCGCTGCTGCTGCCGCTGGTGATGGGTCTGCTGGCCCTGGCGTGGGAGCGCCAGGCCCGGGCCGGGAAGGACCTGGCCGTGACCCGGACCCCGCTGATCCTGTTCGTGCTGGGATGGATCTTCTGCCTGTGTTACGCGGCCCAGCAATTGCCGGGCCAGGACGCGCTCCGGCAACTGTGCATCCTGACCTATCCGGTGCTGGCGTTCTGGCTGACGGCGGTTGTCGCGCTGTGGCGCTGGCCGGCGGAGCAGCCCGGGAGCCAGGCCTCCCTGCTGCCCGGACGAGCGGCCGCGTGAGAGAGACGAATTCTGTCGCCGCAAGACGACTCACTTCCGAAGACCTAGCCGCCGCGATTGGGGGTGCCGAGCACGTGGGATTTCGGCGGCAACATCACGTTGTCGAAGTTCTGCGTGAACATGGCGGCCGCGAAGAAGGCTACGGCCCGCAACGTCTCCGTACCGACGTTGGCGAGGTCGTGCCTGACCCCGGTCGGGAGGACAAAAACGCTGCCAGGCCCGACGAGATGGGTCGTGCCGTCTTCCAGGAACAGCTTGCCGGCGCCGCCGATGATGTACTGTGTCTCCTCGGTGGCGTCCGTGTGCCAGCCGAGCCGTCCCCCCGGCTCGATCTCGTAGACGATCGTCGAGGACTGGGTCGAGCCATGCCCCCCGCAGGACGCGAAAGCGCCGGCCCAGCGGACCGATGCGTCATCCTCTCCCCAAACCTTTACCCGCTCGAGTTTGTCGGACGCGACCACGACTGGATTCATGATGCCGTTCCTCCCATGACGTTTCCGAAGATGGAACCCGGACACTTCTTCCGGCGGTGCAGACGGGTTGCGTCTGCCGGTTTTGTGAACCCTGGCCCGCGCCACTTGATCTTTTCTATGCTGGCCTTCCCAGGCCGGACGGGCTGGGAAGCCCGTCCTCCTTTCCTTCTTTCTGAATGCTCTTACCGAATCGTCCTGCCGACGTTACTTCTTTGCTGCCCGGGCCCCGACAAAGCGATGCCCGGTCGCTTCCATCGGGAAGGCGTAGAGGGACGTGCGTGCCGTCACGTAGAGCGTCTTCATGTCCTTGCCGCCGAAGCAGCAGTTGGAGGGCCCCTCGGGAATCGGGATCGTGCCCAGCGTCTTGCCTTCCGGCGAGAGCACCAGGATGCTGCTTGCCGCGGGCTGCGTCAGGTAGAGGTTGCCCTTGGTATCCACCGTCAGGCCGTCGCCCGACCGTTCGACCGTGCCCAGCGCCTTGCCCGCGCCAAGCACTCCCGGCTTCTCGATGGGATAGGCCAGCAGGGCCGCCTTGCCCGACAGCAGCACGTAGAGGGTCTTCTCGTCGGGGGACAGCAGCACGCCGTTGGGTCGGGGCTGGTCGTCGATTAACCGGGTCACCTTGCCGTCGGGTGCCAGGAAGTACACGCCCTCCTTGCCCTGCGGCCGCTCCTTGCGGAAGGTGGGATCGGTGAAGTAGACACCGCCCTGGCGGTCAATGGTCAGGTCGTTGGGAGAGTTGAAGCGTTTCCCCTCGTAACCGTCGGCCAGGGTCTCGACCTTGCCGGTCTTGACGTCCACCGCGACGATCTTGCCCGCGTTGCCCTGGCAGGCAACCAGCCGGCCCTTCGGATCGAACCTCAGGCCATTGCAGCCCTCGCTGTTCTCCAGCACGGTCGAGAGCTTGCCCTGAAGATCGACCATGAGGATCTTGTTATTGGGAATGTCGGTGAAGTAGACGTTGCCCTCGGCGTCCGGCGTGGGGCCTTCGGTGAACTTGAAGCCGGTCTGGACCTTGACGGCCGGGCCGGTGGGGCCGATGCCGGCGATGGCTGAGGGCTTCTCCTCACCGGCTGCCGGGGCGATCAGGACCAGGGAGAGACTGCACATTGCGAGCAGGCAACGCATGGCCATTTCCTCCACAAAGCGCCTTGGGATCGATTGGCGATAGGGCTGTTGTAGCAGGTTCACTGGACCGGGCCAGCATCTCCGGTTACTCTGCAAGGGAAAGCCGATTCTGACTGTTGTGCCGGGCAGTGTCAGCACGAGGGAAACCATGACAGAGAGGGAAGCATTTCTGAAGGCGATCCGCGAGGCACCGGACGACGATGACTTGCGGCTGGTGTTTGCCGACTGGCTGGAAGAAAACGGCGACCCGCAGAGGGCGCAGTTCATCCGCCTGTCGATCGCGGCGGCGCGCCTCCCCGAAGGCCAGCGGGAACCCCCTGAACTGTTCGACGAGCGGATCGACCTCTTCCACGCCATTGACGAGCACGTCTACAAGGAACTCCGCGTCTTCAAGGGCATTCAATGGATGGACGGCTTCTCCAGCGACCAGCGTGGGCTGTTCGAGTCAGCCGTGGTGCTGAGCCCGAAGACCCTGGTGGCCGAGGCGGACAAGGTGTGGTCGCTGACCTGCTTGCGTTTCCTGACGCTCCAGAACCCGCAACTGACGTCGCTGAAAGCCGTGCTGGCCCTCCCGCATCTTCGTTGCCTCCTCCAGCTGCGCATCACGGGCCGATGGATGGTGGACGACGAGGCCATCGCCGCGGTGGTCGCCTCGCCGAACCTCACCGGACTGCGGGGGCTGTACCTGGCAGAAGGATCGATCACGAACAAGGGGGTAGCCCTTCTGGCAGAGGCCCCACTGATCGACCAGCTCCGCTCACTCGACCTGGAGAAGAACCCATCGATCAACCCCGAGGGCGAGCAAGCGAAGCAGCTCCAGAAGCGCTGCGCGGGCCACTGCGCTCTCCACCTGAGCCGGCCGCGACGCCGGCGGCAGTGAGCGAACCTCGCGCTCGCGGACAAAAGAGCCCAAGCCCGAAGCGCCAGCGAGGGGGAACGTCTTCTCTCGCTGGCACACCCAAGAGAGGGAAGAGCAGAAGCGGCCGGAGAGAAAAGAAGCCAATGGCTGTCTCTCTGGGGAAGCCAATGGCGTCTTTGAATATACGGCCATTGATGTGCCGCCGCGGCTGGGTGAGGCGACCCGCCGCACGCTGGCCCATCAGCCCGACCTGTCCTGGATGGCAAATACGTTCCTGTCACTTCGGACCAGCAGGATTCTCCGGGTCCTTGGCTGACAGCAGTTTCCGCAACTCTTCCACCTGTTCTGGACTCAGCCCTTCCAGAAACCGCTGGGGAGTTAAGGTTTGCAGAAGCCACTCCGGAGTCAGCCCCTGCAAACGCCGTTCGAGAGGGACCGTCTCCAGCCACGCCTGGCGATCTTGCTCGGACAAAGCGAGCCATACCTCTTGGACGAGTTGCTTCATTTCATCTTCCGCGCCGAGGTGTTGCATGGCAAAGGCCTCCCCTTGCAGCTGAAATTGCTGCACCTGTTGGGCCAGATACACCACCAGGTCAGTATAGCCGACCTGACGGAGCTGAACATAGGTCTGCCGGGCCTCATGCAGAAACTGGGGACTGAACAGCGTCAGCAAGGGATGACTCTGCCCGGCCAGTTTCTCTGTCTCCAGCAGCCAGGTCCGATGGATCGTCCCGCCTCCGCGCAGGTCCCAGATGCCCTCCGGTCCCTCGTGCCCCGTCACTCCCAGGGTGTCCAGCTCGTCACGGTACGGCTTGGTCAGGCGTGGGGCGATAACTACCAGGTGGAGCTTGCTGGGGTCCAGCAAGGGGTCCGTCTGGGCGCGGTACAGCAACGAGTAGGCCAGGAAGGTCTGGAAATCGCCGGCCCGCAAGGTTTCCGAGGGGCTCTTGAATTCGATCAAGGTGTAGTCGTTGAGGTATTCGGCCAGGCCAGCCAGCACCTTCTGCGCGTGCGGGGGCAAGTCGCCTTCGATCCGGCGTAACAGCACGACGTCGATTTTCAGAGGCATCAGGCCGACCAGAAGTTCCTCTTCCAGCTTGAAGTGGTTGCCCAGCTGCCAGCGCAGAAAGCTGGCCAGCAGCGGATGCCACCAGGTGCGGATTTTCCCCGGCTTGCTCTCGGAGGCTGACGGGGTAGGCGACGCGGGCGGAGGGTCCATGCGGGGCTCCCGATTGAGTAGAGATTGCGGTGGCTCTTCTGAAAGGGCGAGGATCACACACGGGGGTTATCCCGAGGGGCCACAGCATCTGGGGAGATTCTACCGCTGCCGGCGCGGCTTCACCAGACGCGGCCAGCCTGGCGACGGAGGTGAAGCGGCCCGGAAAGACTCGAGCGGCCGGCAATCCTTGCCCAGGGTCTGCAAAGCGCGCGGTTTAGCGAGGGGGGGGCTCCTTCCGGCCTCTCCGCCACGCCCCAGATTTTGCCAGGCAAGGCGGGCAGCGCTGCGGTGCAGTGGCAATTACCTTGTGTGTGTGACGGGGCGCAATGCAATCCACTCGGGACCTTCGCTCCGCAGGATCTGCTGGCAAAACCAGTCCGGAATGATTACACTGTCTTTACCATCGCGGTGTGCCCAGGCTTTCCGTGTGCCTCGGCCCACTCCGCCAGCGAGACAGGACCAATGATGCCATCCCAGGACAGCCCTTGCCATTCAACCGTGACCCGGCGCACCTTCCTGATCGCCTCCGGTCTGGGGCTGGCGGGAGTGTCGGCAGGCATCCCGGCCCCGGCCGCTTCGACGGCTCCCGGTCGAACAGGCGGTCGCGCGCGCTCCACGATCCTGTTTTTCCTCAACGGCGGGGCGTCTCACGTGGATACCTGGGACATGAAGCCGGACGCCCCCGAAGAGTATCGCGGCCCGTTTCGACCGATCGCTACCATGGCACCCGGCGTGCGTCTGTGTGAACACTTGCCCTTGCTGGCCCGCCAGGCACATCGACTGGCCGTCATCAACTCCGTGGCGGGGACGGTCAACACCAACGACCACCATGCGGGTTACTACTACCAGCTGACCGGCCACGTCCCCGACCAGAGCTTCCTGACCCTGGGCAACAACCGCACGCCCATGCCCGACGACTGGCCCTACGTGGGCTGCGTCGCAGCCGCCAAACGCAAAGCTCCTGGTCACCTCCCGTCCGCCATCACTCTGCCGCACAAGCCGGACCAGGCCCCGTACACCCGGCCAGGCCAGTTCGCGGCCCGCCTGGGCGTGGAGTACGACCCGCTGTACGTCCAGGGCAGCCGGGACCGGCCGCTGCTGTTCCAGGCGCCGGCGCTGGTGCTTCAGGGCAACGTGGACAGCAAACGACTGGCCGACCGGCAGCAACTGCGGCAGGTGCTCGACGGGGCCCGCCGCGGCTTGGATGAGCAGGCCCGGACCCGAACCTGGGATCGCCTGCAAAACCGGGCCCTGTCGTTGCTCACTTCGACACACACCCTTGAAGCCTTTGACGTGGCCCGGGAGCCGCTGGCGGTGCGCGAGCGCTACGGCAGCAACGTCAACGGCATGAGCCTGCTGCTGGCGCGGCGCCTGGTCGAGGCTGGCGTGCCGTTCGTGACCGTCTTCTGGATGGGGGACGCCAAACTCGCCGACAAGTGCAAGAGCGGCGGCGGCTGGGACACGCACGGCAACAACTTCAACTGCCTCAAGGACTGTCTGCTGCCGGAATTCGACCGTGCCTTCGCGGGCCTGCTGGAAGACCTGTCCGGCCGGGGCCTGCTGGACACGACCCTGGTTTTGGTGACCAGCGAGATGGGCCGCAAACCCAAGATCGGCGATCCCCGCAGCGGCGGCGTGTCCGGAGCGGGCCGCGATCACTGGACGCACTGCCTGAGCGTCCTGATGGCGGGCGGCGGCATCCGGGGAGGACAGACCTACGGCAAGAGCGACCGCCGGGCCGAGTACCCCGCCGACCGCCGCGTCACCCCCGCGGACGTTGCCGCCACGGTCTATCGGGCGATGGGCGTCCACGATCTGGAGGCACGCGACAAGGAAGGTCGGCCGTATCACCTGCTCGCCGAGGGGGAGCCCATCCTGGACCTGTTTTGACAGCGACAGGAGCTGGTCCGCCGCTGCCCAAGCGCAGGCCAGCCTGCCGGCCGGAGCGCACGCAGGCGTGCTTGCGTGCGCGGCTCGGCGGGCATCCCAGAATCCAGAGGGACGCCTCATGCTTCAGTTCCTCTGGCTGGAAATGTCTCGCTTGTGTATCTTGCCAATGCGTTTTCGGTCTGTCGCTCTAACAAGGCAGCAAAATCCAAGAGTTATCCGCTGCATGACACCAATCGAGAGCCAGGGAAGCCCCAGCCTCCTGCCCGTTCCTGTCGTCGAACGGCCCCGGAAGCTGAAATTTGCCAGGGACACCGGGTTTCAAGCCGAGCTGCGGCGCCGGGTCGATAACTTCTTTCAAAGGACCGGCCGTCGCCCTCGCGACTGCCCGGGGATGTACGCCAAGATCGGCATCCTCCTGGCCTGCCTCGCGGTCTGCTACGTCCTGCTCGTGCTGGTAGTCCAGACCTGGTGGCTGGCCCTGCCCCTGGCCATGCTGCTGGGCCTGTTCATGGCTTCCATCGGCTTCAACGTCCAGCACGACGGCGGCCATCTGGCCGTTTCCAACTATGCCTGGATCAACAAGCTGATGGCCATGACGCTGGACATGCTCGGCGGCAGCTCCCACAACTGGCACTGGAAGCATGGCGTCTTCCATCACACCTACGTCAACATCGCCGGCCACGACACCGACATCGACATGGGCATCTTCGGCCGGCTGTCGCCGCACCAGAAGTGGCTGCCCTTGCACCGCTGGCAGCACTACTATCTCTGGGTGCTCTATGGCTTGCTGGCGATCAAGTGGCACTTCTACGACGATTACCATGACGTGATCGTCGGCCGGATTGGCGTGCAGCGTTTCCCCCGGCCCAGAGGTTGGGACCTGGCCGTCTTCCTGGCCGGCAAGACGACCTTTCTGACCCTGGTCTTCGGCATTCCCTTGCTGTTCCATTCCCTGGGGGTGGTGCTGCTGTTCTGGCTCGTGACCGAACTGGTGCTGGGCGTCACCCTCAGCATTGTCTTCCAGCTGGCCCACATCGTGGGCGAGGCCGATTTTCCAGAGCCCCGGGCCGACACCGGCCGGATCGAGCAGGCCTGGACCATTCACCAGGTCGAGACCACCGTGGACTTCGCCCGCAACAGCCGGGTCGTGTCCTGGCTGCTGGGCGGCTTGAACTTCCAGATCGAGCACCATCTCTTCCCGCGCATCTGCCACGTCCATTACCCCGCCCTCTCGAAGGTGGTCGAGGAAACCTGCCGCGATTTCGGCGTCCGCTTTCAGGAGCACCCCACGCTCTGGGCCGGGGTCAAGGCCCACTTCCGCTGGCTCCGGCAGATGGGGCAGAGACCCACGCCGGCGCTTCCGGAGGAAGCTGCTTGTCCGCCGGCGCCGCCGGGGTAGAATGCACCCTCGGACCCCGACCCGTATCCTGGAAGCGATGGAGACTCCGCGATGAAGCAACTGACACTCTGGTATCGTGCAACCCTGCTCCTGGCCATCCTGCCCGCGGTGCTGATCACCGTCACCGGCGCCATCTCCGCTCCCGCCGAGGACAGTTCCAAGACGATTCGCGCCCTGCTGGTGATCGGCGGCTGCTGCCACGACTACGCCAAACAGAAGGAGATCCTCACCAAGGGCATCTCGGCACGGGCCAACGTCCAGTGGGTGATTGCCTACGACCCCGACAAGGGCATCAAGCACAAGAACCCCGTTTACGACAACCCCGAGTGGTACAAGGGCTTCGACGTGGTCGTGCATGACGAGTGCTGCTCGGGGGTCGTGGACCTGAAGGTCATCGACGGCATTCTCAAGCCGCACCGCGAAGGGCTGCCGGCCGTGGTGCTGCACTGCGGCATGCACAGCTACCGCAGCGAGGGCTATCCCAAGGAGGTCACGCCCTGGTTTGCCTTCACCGGTCTGCCCAGCACCGGCCACGGACCCCAGCTGCCGATCGACATCACCTTCGTGGACCGCGAGAGCCCGATCACCCGGCCGCTAAAGGACTGGACCACGATCAAGGAGGAATTGTACAACAACTACGCCGGCAAGGTCCTGGACACCGCCCATCCCCTGGCTCGCGGCAAGCAGACGGTCAAGGGCAAGGACGGCAAGGAGACGGTCGTCGATTGCATCGTCACCTGGACCAACACCTACAAGGGCAAGACCCGCGTCTTCGCCACGACGCTGGGCCACAACAACGAAACCGTCGAAGATCCGCGGTATCTTGACCTGGTGACGCGAGGGCTGCTGTGGTCCGTGGACAAGCTCGACGAGGCGCACCTCAAGCCGGCCAAGAAGGTGCTGCTGAACGAGTAAGCGACCTCGCCGAAGCAAGATGATTCCTTCTGATTTATCGTTTCGCGCTCAGCCTCCTGAGCGCGAAACGATAAATCAATCGTCTTTCCCCTCACACCCGATACTTCGCCACCTTCTTCTCATCCACCTCCACGCCCAGGCCCGGCCCCTCCGGCAGTTCCATGAAGCCGCGTTCGATCCGGTGCAGCGGCGTGATAATGTCTTCCTCCAATCCGTAATAGGTGCAGTCGTTTGCCAGGCTGAAATTGGGCGTGCTGGCCACAACGTGCAGCATGGCGGCGGTCTTCAGTCCCAGGTCGTGGGAGCAGTGAAAGACGCAGGGCACCCCGGCCGCCTCGCACAGGGCCGCCACCTTCTTGACCATGTTGTTGACCTCTCATGCACACTGGAACGGCCGGGCCGGGCCGCGGCGGTCCCCTGGCCGACCGGGCCGATCGCGGAGGCTGACCGGCCGGCCGGCAAGCCCCCTGGCCGGCCCGTGGCGCCGCGCGGCGGGGTTGCCGGTCGAATGGCCGGTCAGAGGACCGCGGCGGTCCTGTGGGCCGGCCCGTGGGCCGCGGAGGGGGAATCGAGGGAAGGCGGTCAGGAGAAGGGGCGGGAAGGGAAAGGGGTTGCCTGGCAGAGCTTGGGAGCCAGGCAACCCGCGCCCCTCGCTTCGGGGACGCAGATCAGGATAGCGAGCCGGCCGGGCCGGGCAAGCGCTCGAGGGGGACCGGATGCCACGGGTCGGGCGCCGCGGCCAGCCGGCCCGCGAGGTCGGGCGCCGCGGCCAGCCGGCCCGCGAGGTCGGGCGCCGCGGCCAGCCGGCCCGCGAGGTCGGGCGCCGCGGCCCGGCTCTTCGGTCGGCTTCACAACCCGAAGCCGCTTCCAGGGTTGTGGCCGCGGAGAGTGTTCCGCGGGGCTCTTTCCCGCCTCCGATCCCTCCCAGGGGGTATGTCCCCCTCTGGAGGTATCTCTGGAGGTATCTCTGGAACTATCAAAAGCCTGAAAACTAGGCATTTCAGGCCCAGAGCGATACCTCCAGAGATACCTCCAGAGGGGGACATACCCCTCCCCCCCTGCAAACCCCCCGATCAATCCTCCGGCCACTTCTCGGGAGGAATCCACCAGTGCTTGATTTTCAGCCCTCCCCCCTCTGAAACCTTCTGGACTCCAAGGAGAGTAGCCGCTTCGTGCATCGTGGACTCACTGATCCCCAGGCTTGTGCCTTGCTTCAGACACCATCCCGCCTCTTGCTTGCCATCGGACAGCAATCCCCGGATCAAGTCTTTTGCCATCTCCAGCTTGGTAAGTTCCTTCCGGTCGGCGATGTCCCGAAGGATCTCCGCTTCGGCCGGTCGGACCAGTTGCCCCCACTTGAAGACGCCAGGCTTTCCCTCCGGGCCGACAACGGCGAAGTAGCGGTCCGGGGGGATGATGCCGCGGACGTGGTGCTCGCAATGGATGAACCGCCGCGGAGGAACCTTGCTGTCCTTGTGGAATCGGAGCCACTGGCGGGGGACCGCGGCCCATGCCCGGCTCCCAGGCATGGGGTTGCGGGGATCTTTGCCCGGATGCCGATTCGCGTTGATCGCAACCCCTGTTTTCCTGGCAATCTCAATCCAGGTTTCCAGGAAGTCGCGGACAACGGCGTAGTCGTTCTCGTTCAATCCAGGGTCCAGGGTAGCGTCGATCGGATCGACGGTCAGAAGTTCAACCTGCAATTCCAGGAGCGTCTGAATCAGGTTGTCCTTGTGCGATGGCAAGGTCCAGTCGGCCCCGACAAGGAATCGGACGTTGTCCAGGTTCACGCCGTGCGCCAGCAGTCGCGGCACAAGGTCCAGCCCCAGGCTTTCCTCCCTGCCTGCGAGGTGCGCCGATCGCTTGGCCAGCGAATGCAAGGAGCCTTGAAACGTGCTTTTGCCGCTTTGCGGAACACCGACATTCAAGGTCAAGGTCGCCCGCGGAATCCAGGGATCAAGGAAGTAGGTCGGCTCTTCGGGCTTGACATCCGATGCACGAATCACGCGCCGGTCAGAAGGGGTCTTGTTCCCCTCCCCCTTGCTCTCGCGGGAAGTTGCCGGAAGGACAACCACAGGTTGGGTACTTGCCGGGTCCGCGGGCGGGATGCCGTTGGTCTGTGACAGCGGGAAGTCAACTTCGGCCTCTGGAGAGCGGTTCTCCGCCGCTGCCGGTCCGTCCGCGGCCTCCAACACCCCCCCTGTGGTTGTCCTTTCTTGGAGGGAGCCAGAGGAATAGTGAGGAATGGGCCCGCGGCTGCCGGAAGCCTTACGCCTTGAACGAGTTCCGACGAAGTCAGGGCTCCAGTGTTCAGTGCCGAGAGCAATCGCGGTCGCAACTGTAAGCTGGACATAGGCTTCCGTGTCCTTGTGGAGTCCCCACCGCGGAGACTGTCTCCAAAGGCTCTCCAGCTGGGCCGGGTTGTTCGCGGTGTAGTATTCCATCATGCACAACATCGCCAGGTCGTCATTGCTGGCGTTCCTGCCGTTCCGCTCCGTCTGTTCCCAAAGGGAGTTGAACTTCTCTCGGTTCTTCGCGCGGCGGATCTTCGCAAGGATCTCCTGAGCGGAAAGCCTTGCAGGTCCACAGCTTGCGGTTGCGGCTCCAACCGCTTGCGGCTTCCGCTTGCTCTTCCCGATGTACTTGGATCGGTAGGCTCGCGCCTCTTCGGTCTGCTCCATCAGGCCGGCTGGCGTGCCGGCCAGGAGAACGCCGGTCATGCAGAAGTAGCGGTTGCCGTTGTAAATCTCGAAGTGCCCTTCCTTGTGCGGGCCGTCGTCGAGGTCGGCCAGGCAGAAGAGATGCAAGCCGGTCCCGGAGGGGGAAACCTCGGTGAAGGTAGGGCAGCTCTCCACAATCGCGCGGGCCGCGGCGGTCAACTCCCCCGTCGTGGGGTTGCGGCAATCGTCGAGGTCAAGCACCGTGACCCGTGGCGAGTCCTTGCCGGCCAGGCCGGTCCCCAGCGCGAAGCCGATCCCGTCCCGCTTGTGCAGCTGCATCGCGGTCAGCGCTTCCTCGAAAGTGCCGTAGTGGTCTGGGTTTGTGGCGTCGGCCGGATAATCGTCCGCGGCCCGATGCGGCATCTTCTTCCACTTGCCCCCTCCCTCATTGGGATCGATGGGGGGGACCAGCTCCCAGGTGAGCCAGCGACGTAACTCCTTGAGGCATTGCGGGATGCCGGCCGGGTTGACCTTCAGCAAAGTCGGCTTGCTGCTACCGTTGCCTTCGCGACGTGTTCTTGCCATAATGCCATTCTCCTTTCCTTTGGCGGGAAAGCTGACAAAAGAGACAGGGGACCACCGCGGTCCCCTGTTTCGGTTTCACTTCAGTGACAGTTGATTGTCAACCGTCTCGTTGTCCGCGTATCTGCCGGAATTGAGCAAGCCGACTACCCAGTCTCTTGCTTTGCCGGGCGGCTCGTGCATGGCGCGTTTCCGCAGGGCATTGTGGAATGCCATCCTAGCTCTGTCGTAAGCCTTCAGGACGAATGTCCTGAACAGGTCGGCCTCCAAATCATCGATGCGGACTGAGCGCCCGCAACAGGGACAGGTAAGCCACACTTCGTTAGCCACGGTGCGCCCCCTTTCGGCCGTTGGCGCCGGCCAGATCGCGGCCCTGCAGCGCTGCCTTCACCTTGTCCAGAGCGTGCCATTGAATCCGTCCGTTCAGCCGGATGGGCTCCGGGATGCGTCCTTCCTTGACCCATCGGTAGATTCTCTTTTTGTTGACCCGGAATCGCTTGGCCAAGGTTGCCGTCTGCACTGCGCACTTGGCCGTCGGGAAAGATCACTTCTAACCCGGACATGGTAGGTCTCCTTTCGGACGTTGGCGGGAAAGTCTTTTCGTTGACGGCGGTTCACGCGAAACAACCGTCAACTTAACAAAAGTATCAATCCGCAATGGATCTTCGCAAGCCTTTTTTGAAAGCCTTCTCGTTGGCCAGGGGGCTTGCTCGCGGCGCAGAGAAAGGGCCGGGCTCTTTTCCTTAGCCCGGCCCTCGAAGAAGTGGGGAACGCGAAGCGGCAACGATCATTCGGCAGGGGGTTGCCGCAACTGCTTGCCGCTCTCAGGCTTGCGGAACCGGCGCTCGCCTTCAGGTCAGCCGGTTCAAGGGTCCGAAGGAATGCCTCAAGCGCCGCGGCATCCTCCGGCTTTCGCAGGTCAAGGGGGGAGCATCCGGCCCGATCCCGGCCGGGTTGACAGCCGAGAGGACTTGATAACCACCGGGTCGCTTGTTGCCCGCGGTCCAGTAGTGAATCAGGTAGTTGCGGACCGCTCCGCCGTCGAAGTGGATTTGCACCGTGGCCAGCGCGTGTGATCCAATTCGGACAATGAGAATCCAGATTTCCTGGATGACTTCCTTCAGCACTTGCGGCAACCGGCTCCTGGCCGCGGGGTCTTGTGCCAGCTGCAACAGGCTCTTGACCTCTGCCCATGCAACGCTCTTGGGGCAAGCCTCGCGCTGCAGCGCGTCCGCCAGGTGTTCCTTGACGGTTGCCAGCTGCGCTCCAGATTGGCAATGATCTTGGCCAGGCTCTTGCTCTCTCCCTTCAGGGCCGCGGCTTGCTCTTCGTAGTCCCCAAGCGCCTGCTCTAGCGATCGCTTCTTCGCGGTCAGGGCCGCGGACTCGCTGGCCGGCTCTTCGTCCAGCAGCTCCCGCGTGTCGATCTCCTTCAGGAGGGCCAGGACGGCCGGCTCGAAGACGGTCGGGTAGGGGAAGGAGATGGCACTGCGCCCGGCAGTTGTGCGATCCGGCCGGGATGAGGTATTGCCCCTTGCGTCGCTTGCCAGTTATCCCGCGGTGCTGTTTCTTCACGTGCATTCGGTCCCGAGTCCGGGCATCGTAAAGCAAGCCAGGGAAGAGGTTTTCGACCCGCGGCCCGCGCGGGCCAGGCCTGTTGGTCCGCTGGCGGATCGCTCTCTGGACCCTCTGAAAGGTGGCCTCGTCCAGCACATTTTCCCAATAGTGGGGCAGCAGTTCGCCATCAGGCTTTCCGCCCTTCATCGGCTGGTACTCACCCAGGAGCGCCCGGTTGGTCAGGATCTTGTGGATGTAGGCTCTCGTCCAATGCTTTCCCCATCCCCAGCCGGGCTCTTCGCGGAGAATCAGCCTCTTGACAATGCGGGACGAGCCACATCCGTCAAGGCACCACTTCACCATTTCCAGGATGAGGGAAACCCGCTCCGGGATCAGCTCGCGCCGGCCGTCCACGACTCGAATCCAGGCGGGTGTGCGTTTGGTCACGGTCTTGCCTTCCGTCCTGGCCAGGTGATGCAGCCGGTCCCAGTTGGCGTTCGTGGTCCCTGCCTTGCGTTTGCTCTCCAGGTTGGCGCGGTTCAGTTCGAGGAGCGCCTGGTGGATCAGGAACGGATCGGCTTCCTTGTGGTAGCAGGTGAAGGGGGGAACGGTGATTTGCAGCGGGAAGCCGCGGTTGATGAGGTTGAGGAAATGCTCGCCTGCCATCCAGGGATCTTCCCGGCTGAACCGGTCGAGGTTTTCGAGGCCGATCTTCGTCCCCACGGGTATGCGGCCCTGATCGATGCAGGCCAGAAGGTTCGCCATCTCTCCTTTCTTGCGGTGCGTCCCGTGGAAACGCGCTCTTGCCCTTGTCGAAGAATTCAAAGCCAGGGAGGGGCTTGTCTCCGGAATGCTCGCAGTAGGCTTTGAAGCTGGCATCCTGACGGCGGTAGCTGTCGCCGTCCTCTTGGGGATCGGAGCTGAACCGGCCGTACGGAACGATGAAAGCCATGAGGTCTCCTCCTGAAAAGGGGCGATGCCGCCATCCTAGCATAGTGTGCCAGAGGGGTCAACCTCTTGACCCCGAGGATGCCGCCGCACTGGTAAGTGTCCGGCAGCAGCACGTCCGCGGCGTGCAGTTGCAGGATTTGCAGGCTGATCTCGGGAGTCGTCACCGATTCGTTGAGGGCGATGGGTGTACGCGTCCGACGGCGGAGGCGCGCGGCCTCGGCGAGGAGGGCCAGCGGCATCGGCTGCTCGAAGTATTCGAGGTTGTACTTCTCCAGGTCGCGGGCCAGTGGAAACGCGACTTCCGGGGCGTAGCCCATGTTCGGATCGATCCGCAGCTTGAGCCGATCGCCGACGCCGTCGCGGATGCCCCGGACCATTTCCAGATCCTCCTCGGCTCGCCGGCCTGCCTTGGTCTTGAGCGTGCTGAAACCCGCTTCCAGATACTGCCGGGCTATGGTCTTCGCCTCCTCGTAGGGCCGGATGCCCATGCACGCGGCCAGTTCGATCTTGCGGCGGACCGCGCCGCCGAGCAGCCGGTACAGCGGCAGCCGCGTTGCCTTTCCCATCAGGTCCCACAGGGCCATCTCGACGCCGCTGGCCAGGTAGCTGCCCAGGGTGTTCTCGGCGTACCACGCTTCCAGCTCGAAGGGATCGCGTCCCAGCACCTGCCCGCGCAGCCGATCTTCCGGGGTGCCTTCGTAGGACTTCGAGATCCAGTCATCCGGGGTTTCGCCCCAGCCGACCAGCCCATTGTCCGTCTCCAGGCGGATCAGCAGGGCCTCCTTGGCGGAACTGGCCCGGTAGCGGGACTGGTAGGGGGCAATCGGCGGCTTCTGGGGGATGCGAACGCGCATCGCGTGCAGCTTGGTGATTTTCATGGGTTGCCTGTCCTGGTGAGACGTTCCTGGTTGGTGGAGCGAACAGATCGCAGCATACCATCCGGCGGGGCCTGGTGCCAAAGAAGAAATGATCCCAGCTGGCTCGAGGGCTGGCAAACCACCTGGTCAGCGCATAGGATCTCAGGCAGATCCGCCGCCACCCACCACCAGGACCATGCCATGCGAAACACTCATCCCTGCTCGCTTCCATGCCGCAGCCTCATCGTCTTGCTCGTCACGGTTGTCCCCACCTCCGCGGCCGAGCCGCAGCCACCCAAGGGGTTCACCGCCCTGTTCAACGGCAAGGACCTCACCGGCTGGCACGGATGCCCCCAAATCGACCCGTCCAAGCTGGCCGCGATGCCGGGCAACGAAGCTGTGGTCCTCGGCGGCCGGTGGATGGCCGACGCCCTCGCGCGCTGGAAGGTGGAGAACGGCGAACTGGTCAACGACGGCAAGGGGGTGTACCTGACCACCGATCAGGAATTCGGCGACGTCGAGCTGCTGATCGAGTACAAGACGGTGCCCAAGGCCGACAGCGGCATCTACCTGCGAGCCACGCCCCAGGTGCAAATCTGGGACACCACGAAGGAAGGCGGCAAGTGGGAACGCGGCGCCAACAAGGGCAGCGGCGGCCTGTTCAACAACAGCCCCGGCGCTCCGGGCCGCGATCCGCTGGTGCTGGCCGACAAGCCGTTCGGTGAGTGGAACCACTTCCGCATCCTTCAGGTCGGCGAGCGCGTCACCGTGTACCTCAACGACAAGCTGGTGGTCGATCACGCTCGCATGGAGAACTTCTGGAACCGCAAGTTGCCTCTGCCCCTGAAAGGTCCGATCCAACTGCAGACCCACGGCGGCGAGATCCGCTGGCGGAACGTCTTCGTGCGTCCAATTCCCGCAGCCGAGGCCAACGCGATCCTGCGCAAGCACGGCTCGGCGGGGTTTGTGGACGTCTTCAACGGCAAGGACTTCACCGGCTGGGCCGGGCCGCTGGAAAACTACGAGGTGGTGGACGGAGCCATCGTCTGCAAGCCCAAGAAGGGAGGCAACGTCTTCACCAAGGAGGAATATGCCGACTCCGTGGCCCGTGTGGAGTATCGCTTGCCGCCGGGCGGCAACAACGGGCTGGCCATCCGCTACCCCGGCACAGGCCGGCCGTCTCAAGACGCGATGTGCGAGATCCAGATCCTGGACGACACCGCCGACAAGTACAAGAAGCTGGACCCCCGGCAATACAACGGCTCGGCGTACGGCATGGCGCCGGCGCAGCGCGGCTACCTGCGGCCGGTCGGCGAGTGGAACTTCATGGAGGTGACCGTGCGCGGCCCGACCATTCAGGTGGAGCTGAACGGCACCCGAATCCTGGACGCGGACCTGAGCAAGGTGACCGAGTTCAAGGACAAGCTGGCGCACCCGGGCAAGGACCGCACCACCGGGCACTTCGGCTTCGCCGGACACAACGATCCGGTGGCGTTCCGCACCGTGCAGATCAAGCGGCTGGAGAAGAAGTAAGGCGCGGTTTTGTTAAACAAAAACGCTGGCAGACTGCTTACCGCTGCGGTCTAGAAATCCTCCCCAAGGAGGAACAGATACCAGTCCTCGCTCCGATCGCCCGCGTCCTGCCCCGTCAGTTGCCGCAGCGCCCACAGGACGGCTTCCCGTTGCGGGTAGGAGGGGACGCCAGCGCCCGGAGTGTTCCTCGCCTGGGGCAGGCGTTTCACCTCGTCGGGGTTCAGTTCCCGCTGCTGGACCAAACAGTCGAAGCGCTGCTGCTCGGGCCAGACGCCGTGGTCTTTCACCGGCTGCATGACCGAGAAATCTTGCCGGAGGTAGGTCACGTCGGCCCGGATGAAATCCCCGGTCTGTTTCTTGTCGTAAACCACTTCCTTCGGCAATTCCTTGTCACGTTCTGGAATCAGCCCGCGGACCGGGTCGGTTGGAGCCGACGCCGGGGCATGGCACAGGAGGCAGTTGGCGTGGTGGTTGACCCGGACCAGCTCGTTGACCACCCACTTCTTGTTCCTGTCCTGGAACGGTGCTTGCGGGTCGGGCCTGTCCAGCAGATCGACCAGCGGAAAGAGGGCTTCCTGGTCGTCCAGGGCCACCAGGGCCTCGGCGGCATGGCTGGCCACGGCATCCCAGGGATAGCGCAGCGCTTCCAGCAGCACCGAGCGGAACTCTTCTCGGGGCCGCTCCTTGAGCGTCTTGACGGCCGCCGCGCGAACCTGCGGCGCCAGGTCAAAGACGGCCCGCCGAGCCAGCGCTTGCGACGTCTCGGGCGTCTTGAAGGTCGTCAGCAATCGGATCAGTTGCTGCCGCGTGGAGAGGCTTTCGACCTGGAACACTTGCTCGATCAGGCGGACGAACAACGTCCCCAGCCTGGGTTCCTGGGGGAGCCCACGCTCCAGGAATTGGTTGACCTGGATCTCCAGGGTTCGCGAGTGGCTGAAGCTGAGTTCTTGCGTTCGCCCCGCCACGGCGATCTGCGCACACAGGGGGACAGTTGCCCCATCAGTTCCGCTTCCTTGCGTTCCACCTGGCACAGGGAACCAGTCCATACCGGCAAGCCCTTCAGATCGGACCGGCTCGCCAGCAGCGTCAGGATCGCCGGCGTGGCATCCCTGTCCCCCGCGGACGGCGTGATCTTCTTTGTCTGGGCCAGCAACTTCGCTGTCGTTCCTTTCTGGGTATCGAGATCGATTTCCCGAAACTTCAGCAGTCTCTCGCACAGGTCCTTTTCGGTAGCCGATTGGTCTCGAACGAAGGAGCGAGGGCCAGTGAACCGAGGAGTCGCAACCGCGGTCGCCGACCGAGGGGCCGGTGTGCTAGCCACGATCTCTGGGGACCGAGGCGCTGCTGGAGGCGAAGGCGCCTGGACCAGCGCAGGCGGTGCAATCAGTTCGGGAATTTCGGGCGCTGGTGGAACCACGACCACAACCGTCGTGGGACCCGAGTGGGGGCTGGTCGCCGGCAACCGCGGCCCGGTTGGCTTTGCTGGCAGATCAGTCGGCTTCTGCACCGGGATCGCATTGTGCTGCACCAGCACCTGTCCCTCCCCGGGCCCGGCAGTCGGGCCAGAGAACAGGATCAGCGCGAGAGGAGGGGCCAGCACCAGCACGCCCAGGGCCACGGCGGCGCAGACGAGCGGCCAGTTTACCTCGGTCCCCAGCTCGATGGCTCGGTCGTTGGGTCGTTCCTGAAGCGAAGCGGACATGCTGGAACCTCCTTGGAAGAGTCGGCCCCTCGAAGGGCCGATACAGGAGTTGCGTTTGCTGGAATTGTCCCCGCACCGATCACACTAACCGATGGCCGACGCTCCGTCCAGCATAAAGGTTGTGTTTCGCCACGCATGGGTCTGGCAACCGATCCGGGAGAGGCCGAAACGTTTAGCCGGGACGCGGAGCCGCGCAGCGGCGCAGCGGAGCGCGCGCGCCCGACCAAGAACGCGCTCCGCTGCGCCGCTGCGCGTCGCGGCTATTGCGACTCAGAAAGAGAAAGTCCGGCTTGCCCCCTCACCCGGGGCGATGCCCTGGGGGGGAGAGGGCAGCGCCCTGGGTCAGGGCCTTTCTCTTCCTGAGCCGCAATAAACGGGGAGGTGCTTCTCCAATCTCCCCCTCTCTCCTCTTTTCCTCTCCACCGGAGCCTTGAGTCCCTCTTGACATTCCGATTCGCCGACCCTATCGTCCGGCCCTCCAATCATCGACCGAGGACATTCCGGGCTGGCTGGCGGGGGAATTTCCGGCCGGCCGGGTTGCTCCTGATACGGGGATTCGATCATGAACCGTCGCGTTGGCCGTGCGGAAATCGCGCAGGGACCACGAAGGGGCTCTTGCCTGCCCCCTTCTTCTTGCTCCCGGCTCCGGACCCTGCGCTGGGTCCTGGGGGCGTGCTTCCTGCTGGCGCTGCTCGGCTGCACCAAGCCGCAGGTTCGCTCGCAGGCCGCCGACGAGTCGGAAAAAGACCACTACGAGATGAAGACCGTGGGCGACATCACCACGGTCGTCGGCCTCGAGCCCATCGCGGTCGGCGGCGTCGGCGTGGTCGTCGAGCTGGACGGCACCGGCGGCGAGGCGGCGATGGACGGCAACCGCCAGACCCTCGAGGACCAGCTGCGCAAGAAGGGCATCAAGAACATCAAGGAGCTGATGACCTCGCCGTACTCCGCCCTGGTGCTGGTGTCCGGCTACGTCCAGCCGGGGTCGCGCAAGGGGGACCGCTTTGACATCGAGGTCAAGCTGCCGCCCCAGACCAGGGCGACCAGCTTGCGCGGCGGCAAACTCATGGACTGCGTCCTGTACAGCTTCGATTACACGCAACGGCTCAAACCCGATTTGAAGAGCAATCGCCAGCTGCAGGGTCCGAGAATGGCCATTGCCAGGGGACAGATCCAGCCCAGCTGCGGCGAGGGCGACGAGGGAGTGCAGCTCAAGAGAGGCGTGATCTGGAACGGGGCCCGTAGTCTGGAAGATTCCTCGATCTGTTTCCTGCTGGACAAGAACAACAAGCACGGCACCATCTCGCTGCACCTGGAGAACCGGATCAATGCCGCGTTCGGGGCCATCAAGGGCTCGAGCAACGCCATCGCCGGGGCCCATCGCGACGTGGGCGTCTTCCTGCGGGTGCCGGCCGCGTACAAGCTCAACGTGGCCCGCTTCGTGCTGGTGGCCCGCATGGTCCCGTACAATCCGAGCGCCGGGCCGGACGGCGACCTGGCGCCCTACAGGCGCAAGCTGGCCGACGACCTGGCCGATCCGTCCCGGACGGGGGTGGCCGCCCTGCGGCTGGAGGCGCTGGGACAGAACAGCATCCCGATCCTGAAGAAGGGCCTGGATAGCTCCCAGCAGCTGGTCCGCTTCTGCTCGGCCGAGGCCCTGGCGTACCTGGGCTGTCCCTCCGCCGCCGAGGAGCTGGCCCAGGCCGTGGCCAAAGAGCCGGAGCTGCGAGCCTTCGGTCTGACCGCCCTGGCCTCGCTGGGCGAGTCGTCCTCGCGGATCAAGCTGCAGGAGCTGCTGACCACCTCCAACGACGACGAGACGCGCTACGGGGCCTTCCGCGCTCTGCGCATGATGGACGAGCAGGACAAGGACCTCCAGGGCGAGTACCTGGGCGAGTCGTTCTGGTTGCACCAGGTCGCCCCGCACACGACGCCTCTGGTCCATTACGTGACCATGAAACGGGCCGAGATTGTCTTCTTCGGGCCGGAACCGGTGCTGCTGCCCGACTTCTCGTACCTGGCGGGCGACTACGTCATCTCGGCGGGGCCCGAGGACGACAAATGCACCGTCAGCCGGATCAATCCGCACGGGGCCGAGCCGACCCGGAAGCAGTGCAGCCTGAAGCTGGGCACGGTGTTGCGGACCCTGGCCGACCTGGGGGCCGGCTATTCCGAGGTGACCGATCTGATGCGCCAGGCCCACGAGACCGAACGGCTCAGCTGCCGGCTCCGCCGCGACGCGGTCCCGCAGGCTACCACGGGCGGCACCCTGGAGTTTGAAGGCAGCGAGGCCACGGCAACGGCGCTGGGAGCGACGCCGACGCTGTTCAACTTGGGTCTGCCAAAGGGAACGCCGAGCAGCCAGGACGAGCCGGGCTCCCTGGCCCCGGCCGGGCTGCGCCGGAAGGGAGGGGACTTGCCGGACCTGGATAAACCGGCGTCGTTCATGGGTCCAGGAGCGAACGAGTGAGGTTCATAGAATAGAGGCGTAGCCGCAGGCGGCCCGCCTGCTGGCTGGAGTGGGAAGCAAGCAAGCCAGCAGGCGGGCCGCCTGCGGCTACGCCTGCCATGCAACCTGGGTCATGGACCATGCTGAAACGACTGGAGCTGATCGGGTTCAAATCGTTCGCCGACAAGACGCAGTTCGACTTCCCCGCGGGCATCACAGGCATTGTGGGTCCGAACGGCTCAGGCAAGTCGAACGTGGTGGACGCGGTGCGCTGGGTGCTGGGCGAGCAGAGCGCCAAGAGCCTGCGGGGCGGCGAGATGACCGACGTGATCTTCAACGGCTCGGCCTCGCGGCGCAGCCTGGGCCTGGCCGAGGTCACCCTCACCTTCGACAACAGCAAGCGCGTCCTGGCCACCGAGTCCGGGGAAGTGCAAATCACCCGCCGGGTCTACCGCTCCAGCGAGGGCGAGTACCTGATCAATGGCCAGCTGTGCCGGCTCAAGGACATCAAGGACCTGTTCCTGGGCAGCGGCGCCGGCACCGACGCCTACAGCATCATCGAGCAGGGCCGGGTGGACGTGCTGCTCCAGGCCTCGACCAGGGATCGGCGGACCATCTTCGAGGAGGCGGCCGGCATCAGCCGCTTCAAGGCCAAGAAGCTCGAAACCCTGCGCAGGCTGGAACGGGCCGATCAGAACGTGCAGCGGCTCCGCGACATCCTCGACGAGGTCGAGAAGCAGCTCCGTTCGGTCAAGCTGCAAGCGGCCAAGGCCCAGCGCCATCAGGAATACACCGCCCGGCTGCGGGAGCTGCGCGTCGGTCTGAGCTTGCGTGAATATCACGAGATCATCCGGGTCTTGCAGCGTGAAACCACAGCCCTGGAGGAAATGCAGGCCGCTCTGAAGGAACAGCTGACCCGGGCCGAGGGGTGGGAACGGCAGCTGCACGAGATGGAGCAGGCGCTGGCCCGATTCGACGAGGCGATCCGGACTCAGGAGGCGGACCGGAACGGCGCTCGTCAGCAGATCGCCACGGAGCAGGCCCGGCAAAGCCACGGCTGGAGCCAATCGGCCGACCTGGAACAGGACCTGGAGCAAACGCGCAAGCAGCTGGCCGAGGTCGATCGGCAGCTGGCCGGGCTGGGCCAGGCGGCGGCCGCGGCGGCCGCCGCGGTGGACGCTGCCTCGGAGCAGTGTACCGCCCAGCAGCAGGCGGCGCAGGCGCAGCTGCAAGCCCTGCGCAGTACCGAGGCCCGGCTGGCGACGCTGCAGCAAGAGAGCCAGCGCGACAAGGAAGCACACTTCGAGGCCATGCACAAGGCGGGCAAGTTGCAGAACGAGGTGGTCAGCTGCAAGGCCCAGGTGGACAACGTGACCCGGGCCCGGGAACGGCTGCGGATGAAGACCGAGCAGGCCGCCGCGGGGCTGGCCTCGCTGGACGTGGAGTTGCAGGAACTGACCGCCGCCGACGAGGATCTGCAAGGCCAGCTGGCCGCCGCCCGTCAGGCGCTGGGCGAGTTACGCCAGGAGCGCGATCGGCAGCGCGGCCTTCAGGACGAGACCAACCAGCAGCTGGGCGATCTGCGGAATCATCGCAGTGGCCTGGCGAGTCGGATCGAGGTGCTGGAGGGGCTGGAGCGCAGCCACGAGGGTCTGGGGACCGGGGCACGCGAAGTGCTGGCGCTGCTGGAGCAGCCCGACCCGGGGCCGTGGCGGACCGTGATCGGCATTGTCGCGGATTACCTCACGGTGCGGCGCGAGTATGCGCCGCTGATCGACCTGGCCCTGGGCGAGCGCTCGCAGCGCTTCCTGGTGCAGGACGCCGAGCAACTGGCCCAGGCATTGCGACAGCGCGGGCAGCCGTTCAGCAGTCGCGTCAGCTTCCTGCCGGTGGGGGAAGCAACCCCTCCCCCAACCCCTCCCCGAAACGGGGAGGGGAGCCAGGCAACCGACTCTCTTGCCCCCCTCCCCGCTTCGGGGAGGGGTTGGGGGAGGGGTTCTTCCCCCCAAGGCGAACTCCCCAACCAACCCGGCGTCGTGGCCCTGGCCGAGCAGGTGGCCCGCTGTGAAGATCCGCAGCTGGCCGGCCTGCCGCACCGGCTCCTGGGCAACACTCTGATCGTGCGCGACCTGGCCGTGGCCCGGGCCATCGCGGCGGCTCACCCCGGCTCGCGCTGCATCACGTTGCAAGGCGAATTGCTCGACGCCGACGGCACGCTGACCGTGGGTCAGCATCACGCCGAGACCGGCATCCTGTCGCGGAAAAGCGAGCTGCGCGAGCTGCGGGAACAGGTGCTGGTCCTCGATCAGCGGCTTGCGGACCTGGAAGGCGACCTGCAGCAAGTGCGGCAGCGGCTGCTGGTCCTGGACGACCAGATCGAGCAGCAGCAGCTGGAAATCGACGTGCTGAACGAGCGGACCGCCGACATGCGTTCACGGCTGGGCCAGGCCCGGCAGCGCCGCGACGGCTTGCAGGAGGAAGTCCAGCTCAGCCAGAGCGAGATCACCCAGCTGGAGCGCGACATCGGCAAATACAGTGCGGCCCTGCAAACGGCCCGGGAGCAGGCGGCCCAGGCCGAGGCCCGCGCGCAGGAAATGCACGCCCGCACCCAGGCCGCCGACCGCGAGAGCCGTCAGCGCGAGGAGCAGCGGCGCCAGCAGCAGCAGCAGGTGACCAGCGCCCGCGTCGCCCTGGCCCAGACCGAGGAACGCCTGGCCGGACTGCGTCAGAAGAAAGAGCAGCTGGACCAGGATTTGCTGCAGCGGCAGCGAGACCGTGAGCAGCGGCAATCGCACCTCAACCAGACCCGGACACGCATCGAGGAGAACCAGCAGACCCTGCTGGCCATCTCGTCGATCCTGGCATTGGCGTATCTGCACAAGGAGCAGGCCGAACGGCAGCTGACCGGGCTGAATCAGCAGCGCGAGCGAACGCAGACGGAGCGGCACCAGTTGCTGGAGCAGACCAAGAACGTCCGCTCGGCCTTCCGCATTCAGCAGGAGCAGGTCCACAATCGCGAACTGGAGGTGAACGACCTGCGGAACAAGCGCGAGGCCCTGTGTTCCCGCTTGCAGGAGGATTACCAGCTAGATTTGGCGGCCCTGTACTCGGAGCAGCTGGCGACCCTGCCCGACGCGGCCGCCGTGGAGCAGGCCCTGAACTTGCTGCTGACCCCGCGGCACAGCGGCGAGGAGGAAGGAGACGGTCCGCCGCCGCAAGACCCCGTGGACGAGATCACCGAACTGCGGCGCAAGCTGAGCCGGCTGGGCAGCGTCAACCTGGAGGCGATCGACGAGCTGAAGGACCTGGAAGCGCGGGCCAGCCACCTGCAACTCCAGTACGACGACCTGGCTTCGGGGCAGCAGAAGCTCCAGGAGATCATCGACAATCATCAACAACGACAGCCGACGGCTGTTCGGCGACACGTTCCAGACGATCCGGGTGCATTTCCAGGAGCTGTTCCGCAAGCTGTTCGGCGGCGGCCAGGCCGACGTCATCCTGGAGGACGACACCGACATCCTGGAGTGCGGCATCGAGGTGATCGCCCGGCCGCCCGGCAAGGAGCTGCGCAGCATCTCGCTGATGTCCGGCGGCGAAAAGACCATGACGGCGGTGGCCCTGCTGCTGGCGATCTTCCGCAGCCGGCCGAGCCCGTTCTGCATCCTCGACGAGGTGGACGCCGCCCTGGACGAGGCCAACGTCGGCCGCTTCACCAACGTGCTGCGCGATTACCTCGACCACTCGCAGTTCATCATCATCACCCACTCCAAACGGACCATGCAGTGCGCCGACGTTCTGTACGGCGTCACCATGCAGGAGTCGGGCGTGTCCCGGCGCATCTCAATCCGCTTCGAGGACTGGAAGGACGAGACGACCAACGAGCCGGCGGCGTAGCAGCAGCGGACCAGTGCAGCCGGCGGGGTGGGGATCACCGCCACACCGCCAACGGCGCGCGAGGCTGGCGGTGCGGGTTCGTTGACGGAAGTTCAATGTTCACAGGGACTTCCGACGCTGAAAAAGCGACACCGCCAACACGCCAGCATCACACGGGGTCGCGAACTGCCTACAACTGGCACATCGTTCAACCAGGCGGTTCCTTCCTACCCGAAGAGTTCGGAGGTCATAGCGGCTCGGCAGGAACCCAGCCAGGCCTGGGTTCAGCCATGATGTGATGGTGGAGCCCCCTGCTCCTGTGCGTGCTGTAGCAGGTGCAATGGCGACGCTTGAGGGCGTTGATGACAGCACGGCTCGGTGTTTCCGGGTGCCCTTGGCTGAGAAGTATGCCACGTTCGGCATCAGTCGGTCGAGAACACTGGAGTTGACGTTGTGCTTGCTGCCGTGATGAGGGACATCCAGCCAGTCGATGTTGCGAATGTCGGTAACCTCGAATGCCCGTTCCAGGGCCTGACACCGGCGTCGCCGGTGAACAGCAACTTCTTGCCATCGTACACGAGAAGGCCGATCACACTGCTGTTGTTCTCAGCGGAAGTGGTGTCATCCTCGTCAATGACGGCGTCAGGGTTGCGTTCCGACTCGGTCAACTTCACCACAGAGTCATCGTCGTCAAGTCGCTCGTTCTCGACAAAGACGCCCTCGATCTTCGAGAATTCCGCGAGCAACTCCCGGTAGTATTGCCGTGTCGGCCCGAGGACAGCCAGACGGCCCGCGATGACGCCAGTGAACGGCTCACTGCGGGGAACCCGGCTGGCATCCACAAGGTCAAGGAAGTCAGCACACTGCCGCATCGACTTCTCGATTTTCAACGCCGCTGCCCAGGACGCCATTGGAGGCTGGCCCGGACGAGATTCAAATCGATATGGTTCCTGGGGTCGTGAATCCAGACCCGGCCAACCTTGATCTTCTTCACAACGGTGAATAAGCCGCCGATGTGGTCCCCGTCTGGATGGGTGCAGATCACGTCGTTAATCCACTTCTGGGTCGTGTACCGACGGACGTGCTGGACAACCTTGTCCGCGTCCTCGTCTGTCTGTCCGCCATCGATCACCCCCACCCATTCCTGGCCGGTCGAGGCATTTACCTCGCGGATGACAATGGCGTCACCGTTGCTCACGTCCAGCATGTCGATCTCAAGGCTCATCGAGATCTCCTATTCAGTGGGCTGATGGTGTCGGTGAACCCGACTGCGCCACAGTCGGGGTTTCGAGGGAGAGAAAGGCGTTCCAGGCGGTAAGCTGCATACCGCTGGCCGAAGTGGTCGGCAATCGCGTCGCGGAAACGGAAGACGAGGACACCCAGCAGGACGGCCAAAACCAGGCCCAATACCATGCCCACCAGGGCAAGGCTGTCGCCTCCCCTACTCCAAGCGAAGCGCAAGCCAAGGCGGAGGCCAGCCACGCGAGAGCAGACCAGCCCAGAACGCCCAAACAATTGCGAGCGAACCCGTATTCGATCAGGTGGCGGAACCACAGCCCGTTCGGATCTCGCTTCCGCAACAGCTCGCGGACGCGGTCGAATGCGGCACGGATCAGAATGTCGGCCTCGTCAGCGTGGTACGGCTCCTTCCTCGCGCTATGCAGTACGATCCCGAATTGTGCGGATACGGCGGCGTGGATCTGCTCCTTCCTGCATCTCTCGATCGAATTGTCGCTCCAGCGACACAGCTGCGTAGAGGGACGCCGCCCTGCCTTGCCCAAAGTCGAATCTGGTAGCGTCTGCCCAGGGTGGCTACTACCATGGAAAGCCCGTAGAGGACGGGGAAACTGACTGCCCCCACCAGCCACAGGGGGACTGTCGCCCCCAAAAGCAACCACCAGGGCAGGAGACCGGCGGACAGCAGCACATCGGAAGCACCCGGGCCAACAGGTCGTAGCGGTCGATGAACGTCAACAGTTCTTTCCAGTCCGGCATTTGAGCAAGTCCTCCTCTGCGTTGAAGATCACCCGACAATGGACGGAGGCCGAACACGCTCGCCACGAGGCCAGTTATGGGCGAATCCTCTCGACACTCAAACCGGGGACAAGGGCGGTTGACGGGTCGTTGCCGCGATGCTCTGGCATTGATCAGGGCGTCACGGACGATCTTCTTGGTGTCATCCAAAAATCTTGGGTCAACATCCATTCAGGTAGTTCGGCATGGTGGAGGCCACCGTTTCAAGCGGTTCGCCGCGATGCTTGCCTTTCACGAAGTGAATCGCTCCTCCACTCGCCGGAAGAACCCATCGGAGTGGGCTTGGCCGGGTCGAAGAAGTGTTGGTGCAACCCGGCAACACTGCGGGGCAGGTTAGCGTCGTCGACCCCCATTCGTCAGCACCTCGGCCGTCGCCAGCACGTCAGCAGCTGCCGAGTGGCCTCCTTCGTGTTCACGGCCCAGGTACAACCTCACCGCGGCGGCAAGGTCCCGGGGTTCGTGGTGGTGGAGGATCTCCATCGGGTGGATCATGGCCCGGCCTTCGAGGTCCAACTTGCAATTCACGCGAACTCGTTGTAGAGCATCTTCAGGTCGAACCGCTTCAGGTAGACCCGCACAAGTCGCAGCTGGCGGAGCGAGGGAGAGCGCTCGGCAGCCTGGCTCGAAACGCACTCGGCGGCAACGTCAGCGTCAGTGATGCCGTGGATGGCGATCACTTCTGGCGGGATTGGTATCCCGGGTTGAGCCGCCGGGTGCGATGGAGACGTTGCCTGCCGGGCATGATCTTGAGGACGCTGATCTCGACGATCCTGTCCTTCTGAGGATCGGTGCCGGTTGTCTCCAGATCGATGACGGCCAGCGGCTTCTCCAGGGTGATGTTGCTGAGCATGCTGCTCTCGATTGTGCTTGGTTCCCTGCCTTCACCCGAAAGGCCCACGTGCCACTCGGCAAAGATGAACGACAGGCGACACCCCCTTTTAATTCAAACGGCATGCCAATCGCTACATTCCCCTGCTGCGTCCCCTGTACACAAAGCACAACTTATGTTGAGATAATGATTTACGAATTCATCTGGAAACCTCGATCTCGGGCCGGCCTTCCCAAAGGACGACGCTCGTGTACAATGGAATTTGTAGAACAACAAACGGAGATGTGAAATGGCGAGTCGCCAGGTCTTGATCAGCTGGATCGGTCACGCTGACCTTGCCGCGATGTGCCTGGACCTGTCCGAGGCTGAGCGGGACATCGTCCACGCAGCGGTCAAACTGAACATGAAGGAGGTTGAGCGTCCTGGACCGCTGAAGACAGCCCTGCTCAACCAAGACTTCGCCGAGATTCACCTGCTGACGAACTATCCGCAGCCAGTCAATGAGTTGTACTCGCGCGCTGGCTGGGGTATCCCGCGTCCATCCATGAGGTGACGCTCACCAGTCCCACCGATCACACCTCCGTCTTTCAGGCATCGGATCGGGTGCTGCGCCAGCATATGGGGCCAGTTGCGACGCTCTCGCCTGGACCCCTGTATTCTGCTCAGCCCCGGCACTCCCACCATGGCTTCGATCTGGATTCTTCTGGGCAAGAGCCGTTATCCATCAGCCTTCTTCCAGACGTTCAGGGGGAAATTGCAACGCACCGTGATCCCCTATGACCTTGTGGACGATTTTGTGCCCGAGCTGCTCCGTGAACCGGATCTCAATCTCCAGCATCTGGCCGCCAGAAGCCCAGGTCAGGTGGATGGGTTCCAGGACATTGTTGGCGACAGCCATGCCATCCGCTTCGCCGTCGGTCGTGCCCAGCGGGCTGCCCTGCGAGACGTGCCCGTCCTGATTCTGGGCGAGAGCGGCACCGGCAAGGAATTGTTCGCACAGGCGATTCACCAGGCCAGCCACCGCCGTGATGGGCCCTTCGAGGCCATCAACTGCGCCGCGATGCCCAGAGAGTTGCTGGAGTCTGAGCTTTTCGGACACGATAGAGGGGCTTTCACTGGAGCAAACAAGGCCCGAGTTGGGGCCTTCAAAAGGACCAACGGCGGGACGATCTTCCTCGATGAGATTGGCGAGTGCGATCCCGCGATGCAGGCAAAACTGCTCCGCGTCCTCCAGCCGCCACGAGGGAAGGGGCCTTGCCATCGTGAATTCCGGCCCCGGGTCAGAGCTGCAGAAACCGGTAACCAGCGACGTGCGGTTGATCGCGGCCACAAACCGCAACCTCATCCAGGAGGTAAAAGCAAACCGCTTCCGCGAGGATCTCTTCTACCGCCTGGCCGTTATCACACTGCAACTGCCACCCTTCAGAGAAAGGAAACGAGACATCCCGCTCATCTGGCCGAGGGCGCTGCTGAAGCAAATCAACCAGGAGTTCCGACAGCAAGAGAAGGGCGAGCCGAGATACCAGGAGAATCCCTTTCTGCCTCCGCAATGGAATTGTGCAACGGCATGACTGGCCGGGGAACGTTCGGCAATTGTATAATGGCCTGGTCCAAACGGCGGTGCTTGCCGAGGGGGAGATTCTCGAGCGGTACGATATAGTCGCCGCGGTGGGGGAACGGATGCCCAACCGGCAGTAAGCGCCTGCGAACATCCCCTTGATGATGGCTTCGATCTTGAAGAGTATTTGAAGTCCAACAGCGAAACTATTTAAGGCAAGCAATGGAGGAGTCGAAAGGCGTCAAAGCCCAAGCCGCTCGCCTGCTCGGGAATCAAGAATTACCAGACGCTGGCCGCCCAGCTCGATCGTCTGAAGGTCGAATGGTCCGCGCCAGCCGGTGGAGAGTGAGGACGCACCAATTCGGCATTGCCTGTACAACCGTGAAAGGCGAATTGGCACGCCGTTGCATTGAAGTAGAACATCCAACAATCCACGGGCCCTCAAGCCTATGCAACATTGAAAGAGGCAGGAAGCTGATACAATGCCCCTATGCTTTGGGGAAGCAGTGGGAAGACCACCTCTGATGAAATCCCTCAACTTCGAGTTCCTGAGACCGCAACCGGCCTGGCTGCCAGGCTGCTCGGGGGCTTCGCCGAGGGCTACGCTCGCGCCGATCCCATCGGGGCTATGGCCAAGTTGCGGAGCTTCGGCGAACTGACGGCCAAGTTCATCTATACGAGCTTCGGCTGCCGAAGCCCGCCGAGCCAACCTTCATGAACTGCTCGACGAACCTCGCCTTCGAGGTCGCGACGTCCCGCGTCGTTATTTCCAAAATGCATGCCCTCCGCATCGAGGGCAACCATGCGGTCCACGGCAACCGTGATGGGGCGGAGCCACTGCGCTGCGGCTCTTGAAGGAAGCCTACGACCTCGGCCGTTTGGCTCTTCGTCAATTTCGCGGGGGACCCGGGTTGAGGATTGCCCAAAATACAAAGACCCTCCCGAAGAGGCGGCGCGGAAGCGGGCTGAACGGCAGGGGAAAAGCGGGCAGTATTCTCAAAGCCTGGCGCCGGCCCCAGGAAGCCCAGATGCAAAAGCTGCTCGACGACCTCGAAGCCGAGCGGGCACGTGCCGGAGCGGGCCGTCGCCTCCGCCTCCGAGGCTGGCAACTCGCCTTGGCGGCCGGGGTCAACAGGCGGCGGCCGCCGTGGAAGCGATCGATCCGCTCTCCTTCAACGAGGGAGCAGACTCGCCGCTACCTGATCGACCTGATGCTTGCCGATGTCCGTTGGGAAGTAGGCGCCGATATGACGAGCACACGGGGGAAGTGAAGAAAGAAGTCAAGGTCATTCCGGGCAGCCGACGGATTCCGGCATCGGCTTCGCCGACTACGTTCTCGTAGACGACAACGACAAACCGCTGGGGGTCATCGAGGCGAAGAAGACCTCGAAACACGCCGAGGACGGCCGAACGCAGGCCAAACACTACGCCGACGGCCTCGAAGCGGAACACGGCCAGCGTCCATCATTTTCTATACCAATGGCTACGACCTTTCGATCTGGAATGACGCCGCCGGCGAACCGCCGCGAAAAATCTACGGCTACTACTCCAAAGACAGCCTGCGAGAGCGCCTTCTTCCAGCGGAAGGAACGCAAGCCCGGGCCACCGTCGTCCCAAAGGAACGGGGATCTCGAGCGCATGTACCAGTTCGAGGCCATCAAGCGCGTGGTGAGTCGCCGAGCAGAAGCGGCGGGCGCTCCTCGTGCAGGCCACCGGGACCGGCAAGACGCGCGTGGCGATCGCCCTGTGCGAACGCTATCCGGGCAATGGGACGAGCGCATGCTCTTTCTCTGCGACCGCCGCGAACTCCGCAAGCAGGCCGACAACGCCTTCAAGGATACCTGCCGGGCGAGCCCGGACCTTCGTCACCGCCGACACGGCCAAGGACCGCGACAAGCGGATCTACCTGGCCACCTATCCGGCCATGATGAAGTGCTTCCAGACCTTCGACGTCGGGCTTTTTCGACCTCATCATCGCCGACGAGTCGCACCGCAGCATCTACAACCGTTACCGGGACCTCTTCGAGTACTTCGACGCCCTCCAAGTCGGCCTGACCGCCACGCCGGTCAAGTTCGTGTCCCGCGACACTTCCGTATGTTCGGCTGCGAGACCGAAGACCCGACTTTCAACTACGCCTACGCGGAGGCCATCAACAATGCCGCCCTATCTCGTCCCGTTCGACGTGAGACGCACACCACGCCTTTCCTTCGCGAGGGCATCAGTTACTCCCAGATGAACAGGGACCAGCGGATCCAGCTCGAAGCCGAAGACCCGGAGCCGACCTGGTCGAGTACGACCGCGAGGCGTTGATCGCGGGTGTTCAACAAGGACACCAACCGCCTGATCCTCCGCAACCTGATGGAGCGAGGGCATCCGCGACGCACCGGCTCGCGCGTCGGCAAGACCATCATCTTCGCCCGCGACCACAACCACGCCATGCTGCTCCAAAAACTCTTCGACGAGATGTATCCGCAGTACGGAGGTAACTTTTGCCGGGTCATCGACAACTATGATCCTCGTGCAGAGCAACTCATCGACGATTTCAAAGGCCAGGGACTAACACGAGCTCACCATCGCCATCTCGGTGGACATGCTCGACACGGGCATCGACGTCCCTGAAATAGTCAATCTGGTTTTCGCCAAGCCGGTCTACTCCTGTCAAGTTCTGGCAGATGATCGGCCGCGGAACCCGTCTGTGCCGAGGACTGTTCGGCCCGGGCAAGGACAAGAAGCATTTCCTGATTTTCGACCACTGGGGTAACTTCGAGTGATTCGAGGGGAACGACCCGCAGGAAGCCGCTGTGCGGCAAATCGCTCATGCAGCTTGTCTTCGAGGCGCGATCTGCGGCTGGCAGAGGCGCGCTGGACGAGCGATCTGCCCGCGTTCCAGCGGCGATGACGCTGATCGCGAAGGACATTGCCGCTCTGCCGGAGAAGAGATCGCCGTCCGCGAAAAGTGGAGAGAGGTCAAGGCCGTAGTCGTGCCCGAGCGTGCTTGAGGGGTTCGCTCCGGCCACGCGGGCAGTCTTCCCAGGAGATCGCGCCGTTGATGCAGTGGCGAAACATCGCGGCCATGAAGATGCCTATCGTTTGATCTTCTCATGTGCGGATGGAGGCTGCAGTCCTCAAAGGTTCCGCCGTTAGCCGACCTCAAGGCGATTGCTCGACGAGTCGGACGGCTACCAATGAACCTGATCCTGGTCGCGGAAGGCTGCGGTACCATCAAGCGGGTCAAGACGGATGAGTTTTGGGACGACTTGACAGTCAGTCGCTCGAAGGAGTGCGGGGCGAGCTTCGCGGAATTATGCAGCACCGCAGGCGGCACGGTGGACCGCGTTCCGCCCAAGGTCGTCGATATCAATGAAGATGACATTGGTCGACCGGAGGCGGCACACCGTCAAGCTGGACGGCTGGACTGGAAGCCTACCGCAACCGGTGCTGAGAGGAGCTCAAGGACATTTCGAGACGACCCGACACTGAAGAGGATCCGCGCCGGGAAAGCCGTGACCGAAGCACGACCTTCGAGGCCCTGGTGTCCCTGGTCCTAACTCAGAGCCCGGCCTCGACCTCAATGTCTTGAAGGAGTTCTATCGCCGAATGGCCGCGCCTCTCGATTATGTCATCCGCTGTATCATCGGGCCTGGACCCCTGCCGTAGTGCAGAGGTTTTCACGAGCTTTGTGCAGCAAGCACCCTGCTCTACGGCGCAGCAGACCCGGTTCCTGGGGCTGTTCCAGAATCACATTGCCCGCTACGGCTCCATCGACCGTTGATCGGCTTTACGAGCCCCCATTCACTATGCTGGACAGCCAACGGCCTCGACGGTGTCTTCGACGAGAAGCGAGGTCGAAGAACTGCTCGTCGTCATCAACGCCTTCTCGGCCCACGCAGACCGACCGGCCACGACAACCCGCGAAGCAACAGAATGATTACGGGACAATTTGAGGCGCCAATCGACAAGCTCTGGGAGGAGTTCTGGACGGGCGGGATCACCAACCCGCTGACCGTCATCGAGCAGATTTCCTTCCTGATGTTCGCCCGGCTGCTCGATATCCGGGAGACACGAGGAACGGAAATCGCGGCGGCTGAACCCCGGGAAGCCGTTCCCCGGCGTCTTCAAACCCGACGAACAGGAACTGCGCTGGTCGCATTCAGCACAGCTGGCAGCGAGAGATGCTGCCGCTCGTCCGGGACAAGGTATTCCCGCACTTCCGCCGGCTGCGGCCGGAGCGGCGACGACGTTCGGCCGAGTACATGAAAGACGCCCAGCTGATGATTCAGAAGCCCAGCCTTCTGGTCTCGGCGGTGACATGATCGAGCGAGCTCCCGCTGACCGGGCGACACCAAGGGCGACCTCTACGAGTATCTGCTCAGCAAGCTCACCACCGCCGGCATCAACGGGCAGTTCCGCACGCCGCGGCACATCATCCGGCTGATGGTGGACATGGTCGAGCCGACAGCCAACCGACGACGGTCGGCGACCCGGCATGCGGCACCGGCGGCTTCCTCGTCGAGCGTGATGGTACCTGCACGAGAAATACACCTCGCCGAAGCAGGTCGAATCGCCGGAAGAAATCGAGGGATGAAGATCTACACAACCGGGCGACATGCTCGAGCCGAACCGCGACCACATCCAGAGCGGGATGTTCCATGGCTTTGACTTCGACGTGACCATGCTGCGTATCGCCGCCATGAACCTGATGCTGCACGGCGTCGAAAGCCCGACATCCACTACCAGGACACGCTCAGCAACAAGTTCACCGAACGAAGTTCCGCAGTCGCCGCTGAGGCTTTCGACCTCGTCCTGGCCAACCCGCCGTTCAAGGGCAGCCTGGACGACTCCGACGTACACTCGTCGCTGACGGGCAAGGTGAAGACGAAGAAGACCGAACTGCTGTTCATCGTGCTGATCCTGCGGATGCTGAAGCCAGGCGGCCGGTGCGGCGTCATCGTGCCGGACGGCGTGCTGTTCGGCTCGTCGAAGGCCCACGTCGAGCTGCGGGAGATGCTCGTCGAGGAGAACCAGCTTGAAGCGGTCATCAAGCTGCCGGCGGCGTGTTCAAGCCCTACGCCGGCGTCTCCACGGCCATCCTGTTTTCACCAAGGGCGGCCGGACGACCACGTCTGGTTCTACGACGTTCAGGCCGACGGCTTGTCGCTGGACGACAAGCGCGACCCGAGTCGAAGAGAACGACCTGCCCGACGTCCGCATACGGTGGGCAAAGAGGAACCCGAAGAAGGACACCGACCGCACGGCGAAGGCGTTCTTTGTGCCCAAGGCGGAAATCGTCGGGCAGAACTACGACCTGTCGCTGGGCCGCTACAAGGAGGCCGTGCATGAGGAAGAGAAACATGATCCGCCCAAGGTCATCTTGCGTCGGCTCAAGAAGCTGGAGCAGGACATCGCGACGGACCTGGAGGAACTGGAGGCGATGCTGAAATGATCGGACAACAGGCACCGACCGGGTGGACAGAAACTGTGCTAGTGGATATCGCTGACATTGAGCGGCGTGCCGTGCTGCCTGATAGGATTGAGCCAGGGACGAAGTATGTTGGGATGGAACACCTTGATGGTGAAGGTCAAATCCTCGAGATGGTGACTGTTGCCAACGGAGAGTTGTCCAGCAATAAGTTCATCTTCGGCCCAGAACACATTCTGTACGGCAAGCTGCGTCCTTACCTTCGGAAGATCGCACGCCCTGACTTTCGTGGGATTTGCAGCACAGAGATCATCCCAATTCGACCAGGGCCGAGGGTTGATCGCGGCTTCCTCTACTACTATCTGCGTCATCCAAGAATGGTGGAGCATGCAACCGCCAGGTGCGAAGGGGCAAACCTCCCGCGGCTGAATCCTGCCGAGCTAGGGCAGTTTCCCATATTTCTCCCCACCCTCGTAGAGCAGCAGCGGATCGCTGCCATCCTCGACAAGACGGACGGCATCCGGCAGAAGCGGCGAGAGGCGTATCATCATGTGGCAGATCTGAATCTGTCGCTCTTCCATCAGCTTATTGGAGACATCACGAGAAACGAACGGGGTTGGCCTGTGGTATCCGTTGCGGATGCCGGAGCGGTACAGTTAGGGCGTCAGCGTGCTCCGAAGTACCAGTCGGGAGATTTCACCCGCCCATATCTCCGAGTGGCGAACGTGTTTGAAGATCGGATCGACATCTCTGATGTGCTGTCGATGGATTTCGATGCTGGTGACTTTGAGCGGTATCGACTGAAATCGGGCGACATTCTCCTCAACGAAGGGCAGAGCACGGAACTTGTCGGCCGGCCTGCGATGTTCCGGGGAGAGATCGCCGATTGCTGCTTCCAGAATACCTTGATCCGGTTTCAGCCCAATCGACAGAGAACAGAGCCAGAGTACGCTTTAGCGGTGTTCCTGGCATATCTACGTTCCGGAGTGTTTGCACGGGTTAGCTCGAAAACGTCCAGTGTGGCCCATCTTGGGGCTGCCCGATTCGCAGCGATGCCGTTCCCGCTGCCGCCTCTCCAACTTCAGCAGGAGTTCGCTTTCCGGAGGCAAGCAGTCCGCAACCTGGAGCGGGAACAGGTAATAGCCGAGGCGCAAACCGGGGACCTATTCAACTCACTCGTCCAGCGGGCGTTTCGGGGAGAACTCTGATACGATCCCGATAGGGTGACACGGCTGTGGTAGGAGGAATTTGCTTGGCGACTGCATCCCCAGACCCAACCTGGGACCCCCGGAACCTGACACGTCACTTCGAGAAGAGACGGCGCGAGAATCCCGGATGCTTCGAGGATCTTCTGAATATCCATCCTCCCCAGGTGTTGACCGAAGGCGGGTACGCCATGAGGGCGGATGACGGCGTGGCTAACGCATGGGCGGAATACGAGGGAGAGTGGAAGGACGGAGTCACGGGGGACTACCAGGACGCGGCCGCCTATTATGTCGATGGTCAACTGGTCGTGGCCATCACGGATGCGTATCGCAGGCGGTTCATCACCTGCTATCACAAGCACTTCCGGGAACCTCACGGCCTCGATCCCTCGATGGGTGAGCCTCTGGGCGATCTCCAACTCAAGTATAAAACCTGGTTGCAGGGTGCGCGGGGGCGTGGGAAGCTCCGGAAGTTCAAGGGGATTCGCGGTGTCTGACCCATTCGAGGCCAGGTTGAGAGAAGGGTATCGCGAGCTGGGCAAGCTCCGCGAAGACGTGCATGCCCCGACCATTTTCCGCCAGGACTGGCGCGAGGAGATCTTTGCGCCGGTCCCTTGGGGATGGCGTGCGGGTCCATGCCTGGTCCCTGGCCGAATACTTCCTGCTGGCCTGGGAAGACTGGCACGGACTGCTCGGTCGCTACCTGCGCTACTTCGGTCGTGCCACCGAGGAGCTTCCTGCGAGATGGCAGGGACTGGCGGCACAGTGCGAGGATCTGGGAGCCAGGATGTTCCATGATCCGGCCCTGAGTGAGGTAATCGCAGGAGCGTGGAAAGTCCTCCTCACGGATGCTCGCTCCCCCGGGCAGAATGGCCAGGCCGCCTCTCTGGAAACGATCTGCCAGGAGATAGTCCTCAACCATCGCCGCCTTGCCCTGCTGCTCGATCGTCCACAGTCCGGAGAGCGCGTGTTGGACGAGCCGATGCCTGCCAGACCTGGAGGAGACGGCTGGTCGCGTTGTCTGGAGGTCATCAGGCGGCTGAACAGCACCTTGCTGGGAGGCTGGCGGGAGTTGTCTCGGCCCGATCGTGAAGAAGGCATTTGGCAGTTCCGCCACTACCGACGGGCGAATCTGCTCGCCTCCTGGCTCCTTGCTGGAGGTCCGTTCGATGGCGAGCGCTCCCTCTCTCCCTTGCTTCAGATCCTGTCTTCGGAGACTCCAATGGTTTCCTGGATCGACAAAACGGCGGCTCTACTCCAGACCGAGGGAGCCGACAGCCCGACCGTGCATGCCGTCCTCGGGCGTATCGCTGCTGCTGTGGGGGACTTTTCCTACGACGATTTTGTCCAGGATGTTTGCGCGGGGACTTTTCATGGGGGAGCGGATTCACCGCTTGGCACTGACGCGATTAACCTGATCCCCAGCAAGAATCGAGATACGCCTCGGGCGATCCTGCTTGCTGTCTCCAGGGGGGACAAGAAAGCCCTTGGTTTCACGACCATCATGAGACAGGTTCGCGAACACCTGATTGACTTCCAGGACACAACCCGCATTGTCATCGTGCTATGTGACCAATGGACGAAGACGACACTCGAAGAACATCGCCGTGATCTCCGGGCCCACTACCGGCGCGGCGTCCGTTTTGTCTTTCTCCTGGCCGGGTCGCCGGGCACCGTCCTTGCTCCTCTCCCGGTCGATCTGTTACAGGCGCCTTGATTCCGACAAAGGGGACGTCCGTGATCACGAGGATAGCTATCGAGAACTTCAAGGCCATCCGTGACCGAGTGTCCTTGGACTTGAAGCCAATCACGCTCCTGTTGGGGCCTAACAGCTCGGGCAAGAGTTCGCTCCTCCACGCCTTGCACTACGCCCGGGAGGTCTTCGAGCGCCACAACCTGGACCCGGACCGGGTGATTGCCGGCGGCGAGTTCATTGACTTGGGCGGCTTCCGCAACTTCGTTCACGGGCGCGATCTGTCCCGGGCGGTAGTCCTGCCTTCGATCTCGATTTGCGAAAAAGTAACCTGCCCACGTATAACTACTTCGTGAGTGACGGCTACGTCGGCAACCTGGTCGATGCCGCCCTACCTGACCTGACCGAGGCGGTCACGTCCGCTTCTGTTGAAGTGGCGGTCGCGTGGAGCGGGTTCCGGGATTCCTGCTACGTCCAGCGGTATGCAGTCGAGATCAACGGGGCTCTGCTTGCGAGCATAGAAAGTTCATTCGAGCGCCGGCAAGTCGCGCTCACAAACGTCAACTATGAGCACCCCGCGCTGCGGGGGCTCGCGCTCGGGGACGCATTCACGGAAATCCTCAGCCTGGCGTCCGCGCGTGCCGCGGCGGCCCTCCATCAACAGACCCAGCCGATGGTGCCCGTCGAGCGACAAGTCGATGCACTGCCGACGTGGGGGCAAGCGCTTCCCCTTATCTTGTTCACGGACGGTACCCCGCCGCTGTCTTCAGACAAGTTGGATGGCGGTGGGCAGGCGCAAACGGCCGTCAACCTGCTCGCCGTTGTCTTCAGTCAGCTCCTTGTCGGCCCCGGCGAACTCCTCCGGCACGCGCTCCAAAACTTCCGCCACCTTGGTCCGCTGCGCGGTACGCCTCCTCGGAACTACGCCCCGCCGCGCTTTCGTGACCTCTCCCGGTGGGCCGACGGAGCCGCCGCCTGGGCCTTGCTTCACGGCGATGCCGCTCTGGCGCGATCAACAAGCCGGTGGCTCTCTGGCGAGGACGGCTTGGCGGCTGGGTACACCGTCCGCCTGAAGGAGTACAAGGAACTTGCTCTCAATAGTCCCTTGATGGTCCTTCTCCGCTCGGAGCGGGCGTTCGACGACTTGGAAGATGTCCGGCGCATGCTCGACCAGTTGCCGACCCGGTCTGCGCTTATGCTTGTCGAGGACAGCACGGGCATCGAGGTGCAGCCGCACGACGTGGGGGTCGGCATCTCGCAGCTCGTCCCAGTCGTCGTACTAGCGGTGTCGCGTCACGACGCCCTGGACGTCGTGGAGCAGCCGGAACTTCACGTCCACCCCAGAATCCAGGTGCGGCTGGGAGACTTATTCATTCACCAGGCCGCCCACCCCGGCCGGCGGCTCCTGCTGGAGACGCACAGCGAACACCTCCTCCTCCGACTCCTGCGCCGCATCCGCGAGACATCAGAGGACGACCTGCCTCCCGGGCATCCCGGCTTAAAGCCGGAGCAGGTAGCGGTCATCTATGTCGAGCCAGGCGGGGAGGAGGGCGCGGACGGGATGCCGACGCCCCTGCGCCTCAAGCATTTGCGGATTGACGAGACGGGTGAGTTCCTGGATCGATGGCCGCGGGGCTTCTTTGAGGAACGGGCGGAGGAGTTGTTCTAACAATGTTGCACGAGTTCGCCATCGAACCCACCGTCATCCGCAGCTGGGACAGACTCCAGTTCTACATGAGCAATTTCGGTGTGGAGCACGGTCGTCTGATCGCCCGGTATCCCAAGAAATGGGAGAGGCTTGTCAACGAAGGGCTTTCTCATTGTAAAGACGTCGAGAAGAAGCGGATCGTCGAGGCCCTGGCCAGAGGCAAGAACCGTCTGTTCCCGCGACACCATGAGTGGAACGACTTGCTCCCGTGGCTGGAGAATGTGGTTGAAGAACACGCGAAGCGACCGTTCCACGCTGTCATCGCCACGAGCAATCCAACCAACCTCCCGTTTGTCCTCGGGGACGACATCGACATCACCAACCCGCCACCGCTCTGGACGGTCCACCGCAACGTCCCGGTCCAGCGAAAAGCAACCACGATGGCCGATGCCGCAAGGAAACTCCTCCGACTCTCAAGGACGGTGCTTTTTGTCGATAGGAATTTCAAGCCGAAGGATAAGGGGTTTCGTGTGGCTCTGGAGGCATTCCTCGATGCCCTCCTCGACCAGAATAAGAAGTGGCTGGTGTCTCGGATCGAGTATCACGTGGGTGACTCGATTCCGGGCACGGATTTCATCGGCCTATGCGATGCCTGGCTCTGCGATGTCATCCCCCTCGGAATGAAAGTGCGTTTCTGTCGCTGGAGCCATGCTCAACTTCACAATCGATACATCTTGACGGACGTTGGTGGGCTCAAGTTTGGTCAGGGGCTTGATCAGGCTGGAGACACTGAACCACAGGAAGATCATGTCACCCTGTTGGGTCAGCAGGAAGCTGCCGCACTCCTGGATGGTTTCATCGGGGCAGCGCCCCAGTACACGCGGGATGCGACCGAGGTTACCCTGACGGGGAAGAAGCTTGTATGAAGGGGAAGCTGAAAAGCTGAAGTCGTCCGCTATCCACCCAGCTAGGAAGCGACTGAACCGTTCGGACACCGAATCAGGAATGGCAGATTGCTCTGAGAGGCTTTCCAGAAAGTGGTATGGCTCCTATGATACAGGGCAGCCTTCCGGGGAGAACTATAAGAAAGGCAAACGTGTCCAAGACGTGACACGGGCACAATTGCATTCACAACAGTGGAGGTTAATTCATGTACCTCAAGCGATTCAAGATTACCGGCATCAAGTGTTTTGATCAATTGAACGTAGAGTTTCCTCACGAGGGAGAGGATTTCAGCGGCTGGATTGTGCTGTTGGGCGGAAATGGGGTCGGAAAAAGTACGCTTCTTCAAGCGATGGCCTTGACCTTGCTCGGTCCATTGGCTGGACAACGGTTGGTACGTCCTGAAGGATGGGCCCGTGAGGGTATCCGTTATGGGACAATTGAGGCGGACATCGTCAAAGGGAATGGCGATAGCCAACTCGGTCAACCCCGCAAGAAGCCCTACGAAGTGACTTTCGCCGTGATTGGCAAGCAGGAAGTGGAGATCGACGGCCAACCTTACGATCAACCGCAGATCGTACACAGGGCGCAGCAGAAAGATCGGAAAGCTCTTTTCAGCGGTCCTTACGGGGCTAAACGGCCCGGTTGGTTCTCTTGCGGTTATGGGCCATTTCGGCGACTTTCCGGTGGCGACTCACAAACGCGAAGCCTCCCGGAGCGAGAGGTCCGCTTTGCAACCCTCTTCTCCGAATCTGCTGCCTTGACCCAATGTGAAGATTGGCTCACGAGCCTTTACAGCCGATCGATTGATGAATTCAACGCGAACAAGGAACGAGACAAGGCCGATCTCAGCTTGATCCGGGAGGTCATCAACAACCTTCTTCCAGGAAACGTGGCCATTGAGCGGATTGACTCGCAACACGTCTATTTTCGCACAGTCGGGGACGTCATCGTTGCCATCCCTGAGTTGAGCGATGGTTACAGGAGTTTTCTGGCACTGGCCATCGACATGCTTCGGCACATCACCGAATCGGGTCAGGACCTGGGCAATCTGGTTCAATCGAACTCCAACGGAGCGCACGAGATCCTGATCGAAGGGATTGTGCTGGTGGATGAGATCGATTCGCACTTGCATCCACTTTGGCAGAGGGACATTGGCTTTCGTTTGCGGCGGATCTTCCCCAAAATCCAATTCATCGTCACGACCCACAGCCCTTTCGTAGCCCAGGCGGCTACGGATCACGGGCTTTTCGTGCTGAAGCCGAAACAGGCGGGCGGCTTGATGGAAGCGTCTCAACCGGTTGAGAGTGTTCGTGGTTGGAGGGTCGATCAAATCCTGACGAGCGACCTGTTCGGACTCACCGAGACGCGAGACGAGGAGACGGAGCAATTGCTCCGAAGGCACGGTGAACTCGTCGCACAGCGAGAGTGGAAAGAACTAAGCAAGGCCGAACAACAAGAGCTTTCAAAGCTCGAAGAGAGACTCAGTAACCGATTGACCGCACCTGGCGAGACAGTCCGTGAACGGGAGCGACAGGTCCAGATGGCTGTGTACGTGGACAAAACACTGAATGCCTTGGAGGATGGGAAATGATACCAGTTACGCTAGCGAAAGACACGGATGTCTTGAGCAAGCGAACCCGGAAGCTCCTGGCCAAGAGGCAATCCAAGGCAACGACGCTGTTACCGGCGAAAATCGACTCGGTTTGGACTTCCTTTCGACGGACAAAGTCTGGTAACGAAGTCGCTTCTGTCTTGTCAAAGTTGTTCCATGATAAGTGTGCCTATTGCGAACAAGAAGCCGCAAAAGACGTTGAGCATTTCTACCCCAAGAGCCGGTTTCCGAACCGAATGTTCACTTGGACAAACCTCCTCTTGTCCTGCAAGAACTGCAACACCGAAAAACTCGCCGAGTTCCCACTTGATGCCTCAAGCAATGCGGTCCTGCTCAATCCGACCCAGGACGAACCATTGGAGTACATCTGCTGGGACGAGCTGTCAGGCAAGATCATTCCCAATCCCGATCCTGCCCGAAGCCATCGTGCCACTCAGACAAGAGATCTGTTGCGACTTGACCAGTTTTCCCTTGCCGAGGAGCGAAGAAACAAATTGGCAAACGTTGTCTACCTTCTCTCGCGTGTGGTTACCGAAGTGCCAATCGCAAAAGATACAATCGACCGTCTCCGGGATGAACTCGTCCTGCATCGGCCCTGGCTTGGCATCATTCGCCAGCTCTTTCGGAAACCCAGCACCAAGTATACATCTTTGGTCGCGACTGCTCGTGCAAAGCTGCCTCAATTGAACGAATGGATTAGACCGTGGCTTGACTTGCCGCACGGAGACAAACCATGAGGCAAGTAACATGATCGCCGCCATCTCCATTTTTTCTTTTGGAGTATCAAAAGTCAGTCGTTGTCCTCAGGAGTCACTCTCTGTCCCTAACTGACTACCTCCCGAGGACTTGCAGTGCCCTGCCAGCCTCTTGACTGGCCTTCCACAATAAAAGTAGAGAGCGCCTCAGCCTCCCATCCCACGCCGCTCTCGTTTCGAGGTCTGCTTCCCTGGAGTCCGCTGATGCAACAGGCTCCTCCCTCCATCCGGGTGCGCCCGGTCAGCGCTGACTGCGCGATCGGTGGCGTGGCTCTGGCCGAGCCGGCTGGCCCTGGGCAAGCTGGCCATCCTGGACGGCGATCCGGGAGTGGGCAAGTCGCTGCTGGCACTGGACCTGTGCGCCCGGCTGAGCCAGGGCCAGCCCTTCCCGGACGGGTCGGCTTCGCCGGGGCCGGCCAATGCCCTGGTCCTCAACGGCGAGGATGGCGAGGAGGACACCATCCGGCCGCGGCTGCTCGCCCTGGGGGCGGACCTGGGCGCGTCTTCGTCCTCGACCGGGACGAGGACGAGGATTGTCCGCTCTGGTTGCCCAGCCAGCTGGGCCTGCTGGACCACGCCGTCCGGGAGGCGGAGGCCCGGCTCCTGGTCATCGACCCGATCATGGCGTTCATCGACCGCAGCGTGCTGAGCATGAACGATCAGAGCGTGCGGCGCCTGCTCTTTCCCCTCAGCCGGCTGGCGGCCCGGCATCAGTGCAGTGTGCTGCTGCTGCGCCACCTGAACAAGCAACGCGGCGGCCGGTCGCTGTATCGGGGAGGCGGGTCCATCGCCTTTCTGGGGGCCTGCCGGTCCGGATACCTGGCCGGCCGCGATCCGGCCAACCAGGCAAACCTTTGTCCTGGCCCAGCTGAAGAACAACCTGGCGCCGCCTCAGCCCAGCCTGGCTTACCAGATGCTGCCACAACACGAAGCGAGCGTAGCGAGCGCACCCTGCCAGCTTGCCGGCGGAAGTTCCCGGAGCGAGGAACGAGCGGAGGGAACTTCCGCCGGAAGGGCCGCCCCTGCTGAACTGGCTGGGGGAGCACAACTCGAACGCGGATCAGCTTCTGGGGAGCCGGTCGCCGGTCGTGCTGCCCCTGCGCGCGACCGGGCCAAGGACTTCCTGCTGGCGTTCCTGGAGGACGGTCCGCGAAGCGTGCGCGAGGTCTGGGAAGCGTCCCGGGAACAGGGACTGAGCCAACGAACGCTGGAGCGGGCCAAGGCGGAACTCAAGATCCGCTCGGGACGGCTCGGCAAGGACGGGCAGCACGTGACCTACTGGCTGCTGCGCAATCAGGAAATGCCGGGGCCCGATACGGAGGAGGGGGACCAGTACAGCCTGGAACCGTGGCTGGCGCCGCTGCGCGAGCAATTCCCGGACCCGGGGCCGCTGGACGATATGTGAATGGGGTGAAGACAACCCCTCCCCGAAGCGGAGAGGGGGAGGGACATATTTTGGAGTGCGGCAGTAGCTTTGCTCTGCCGCTTTGGTTTCTCTTGTTTGGACTTTTGTTTTTCCTGTGTTTCTCTCGGGGTAGGAAGGTTTCTTGTTGGGCCAAAGGAGAAAAACAGCAGAAACCAAAGCGGCAGAGCAAAGCTACTGCCGCACTCCAAAAAGGCCCACACCCGGCCCCAATTGGGAGAGTGGAGAAAAATGACTTGCCGGTCGCCTTACGATCGTGCAAGACATTCTCACCTGGTGAGTTCTGGCTGTTGCGCCGCGTGTTGTCCAGCTGCCGGACAAATTCCCGACCACAGAGAAGATCAGCCAGATTCCCACCGGGAAGAATTGACGGCATCGTAATCTATCGAATGGTTTCCTCCACGCCTGCCCGGCCCAGAAGCGCGTCGAGGACGTGACAACCGAGCACGTGAGGCCCTGAACCGCGGAAGTGATCCAGGACCTCAGCATTGGTGCAGCCGGCGTCCTCGAGCATGTCGGCCAGGACCGGCAAGCGGAACAGGGTGCGATCCTGGTAAATGCGCTGGGCCCAGTCGTGAACGAGTCGGCCGTTCCACTCCAGCCAGCTCGGCTCGATGGTCACCGGCCGCATCGGGCAGCCGAACACTTCGCGGAGCAAATCCGTCTGGGCCTTGTTTTCTGCCCGGAAGGCGGCGGAGGTGATGCCTCGCCCACGAACTCTGGCGGCGGCCCACGCGGCCTCGTCAGCCGCGAAGGCTGCCGGCTCCAGGAGCGGAGCGATAGGCTCGCCCCTGACCCGGCCGCGTGCCAGCCGCAGGTCCTGGGCCGGGACGCGGTTGTCCGCCAGGAGAAGCGCCACGTCCAGCGCGTTGCGTTCGCGGTCGGTGGGGAACAACTCCGGGCAGCGCCGGACGCAGGCCACGGCGAACAGCCGGAGCTTGCGCGCGCTCGCCCGGTTCTGCAACAAGAACCGCAGCATCGGCTCGGGATCAAGGCACGTCAGCCATTCGGTCTCAGTCATGGTTTCGTCTCCCTTCTAGAAGGGGAACGACAGCCAATTCCCAGGAAAGGTTCGTCAGGGCCGGGACTCAGGCGAGGATCACTTCTTCACCAGGTATCGTTCGCGCAGGGCCGACAGGGTCGCGGGGGAGATGCCTTCCTTGCTGATCCCTAACTGAAGCCGGCGCAGGTGCGGCGAGTTCAGCAGAGCGCGGGCGCCGGTCTCGCCGATGGAACAACCCCCCAGGGACAGCGACGCCAGCCGGCGCAGGTGCGGCGAGCCGGCCAGCGCCTCGGCCCCAACCGGGCCGATGCCGGGATTCAGGCCCAGGTCTAGCCTGAGCAAACCTGCCAGGCGGGGTGAACCCGCCAGGTCGGCGACCACGGCATCATCGAGGGCGTTCCGGTCCGCTTCGAGGACGACCAGGTCCTCCAGCCCCGGTGCGGCAAGCAAGGCACGCAGGCCGGCAGGTCCGATGTTGTTCATCCCCAACTCCAGCAGGGACGGACAGCGGAAGTGCGGTCCGGACACGAGGGCTTCCATCCCGCTCGCCTCGATCTTGCTGTTCGTCAGGATCAGCTCCTGGAGGTGCGCGAGGAAGGGCGCCGCGGCCAGGGACCGGGCGCCCGGGCGCCCATCTCAGAACTTCCACCCGCATGAAGGGCTCGCAACGCGGGCAAATCGGCTGCGGCGAGGGTGCCCAACTGGGCCGGGTTGAGTCGGTTGGAATACAGGTAGAGGTGCGTGAGCCGGGCAACCCCGGGAGCGCGGGCGATGGCCTCCATGTCGTCGATTCGCGCGTGCAGCCCGACGTCAAGGCGGCGCAGCCCGGCAAGCCGCGGGGACGCGAGCAGGGTCGCCAGCTCGACCGCCCCGAACTTCTGGCCGTCCACTTCCAGCCCGACCGTCTGGGCCAGCAAAGCGTTCCGCGCGATCGTCGCACTGTTGCTCGGAGAGGCATTCAGGGCCAGCTGTTCAACGCGCGGCCCCATCGGGCTGGCCGCGAGGGCGGCCAGGTCCCGGCTGCGAAACGGTTCGTACTTCAGAAACAGGGACGCGAAGCCCCGATGCCACACGCAGGAGTGTTGCACGGGCAGGGCCGACAAGTACGAACGGATGGGCCTGGTCCCGTCGCACCAGCGCCGGGCCAGCTCGCCCACCCGCTGTAGCAGAGCGACGAGGCGCGGGTCCGGATCGGTCAGCAGCTGGAACTGCGTAGCGCAAAGTGCTGGTGTGATACTCGGCCGACCGGAGCAGGGCGTTGATGGGTCCGGGCCGTTCCGGGTCGATCAGGGACGCGGAGCGACTCAGGATCTCGCACTGGACGCGGATCAGCTCGGCATGGGTGCGGTCGTCCTCGTCGCCGTGGTCGTCGAGCCAGTCGGCCAGCACCAGACGCGGGGCATCGTCATCGGGCTCCTGCTTGACGCCGGCGAACAGGCTGGCGCGCTGGTCGGCCTGACTGGACGCGGGCGGCGTGGATTTCTTGCGTGCCACGGACTCACCTCCCCGTTGCGGAATTGCCCCACTGTACCATAAATCTATTCGCCAGCCGAACGCCTCGCAGCTATAATCATCGCTGGCAGTCGGATTGCTTCGCGACTCCCTCCCGGAGTTTCCGGAGACTTCCGATTGTCCCGCCGATGGCTCCGCAGCGCTCTCCCACCCTTGTGAGGCACTCGTGAACAAGCTGCTCTTCCTCCTGCTCGCCGGCGCCCTGGCAGCCCCTGTGGGCCAGACCCACGCGCAACCGCTGACCGGCAAAAAGCCGATTGTCCCGGTACCCAACCGCAACGTCAAGACGCCGCTGCCGGCCGAGGAGGAACGCAAGCATTTCCTCGTTCCAGCCGGCTTCGAGGTGGAGCTGGTCGTCTCGGAGCCCACGGTCATCAACCCCATCACCATGGCCTTCGACGACAAGGGCCGCCTCTACGTCAGCGAGAGCCACACATACCGCTATGGGCCGGGCGGCTCGCCGATCAAGCCGTTTCGCAATCCCGTCGTCCGCCTCGATCCGCTGCCCGACGGCAAGGGCTACAAGCGCACCGTCGTGGCCGACGGCTTCGACGACCCCGTCATGGGCATCGCCGTCCGCGGCAACAAGCTGTGGCTGACGGCCAACAATTACCTGTATCAGTACGACCTGGGCGAGGACGGCACGGCCACCAACCGCCGCACCCTGCTGACTGACAAGAACAAGGCCTGGAACCCGTTCGGCATGTTCGTCCTGGAGTGGGGGCCGGACGGTCTGCTTTACGTGAGTGTCGGCAACCACGGTATCGACATTGGCGGGCCGACCAATCGCGTCCGCAGCCGGGGGTCGTCCGGCATCGTCTGCCGGATGAAGCCCGACGGCAGCGACCTGGAGCGGCTGGTTCACGGGCTGCGCGTGCCCTACTCGTTCGAGTATGATCCGTTCGGCCAGCTGTGGCTGCTCTCCAACGGCGAAGGCAATCCCGACCGCTTTGTGCGCGTCATCGAAGGGGTCGATTACCACTGCTACAGCCGGCCTGGCGCGGACAGCTCCTGGCTGGCCGGCGACCACCCGCTGGCCCCGCCCTGCTTCGAGCTGGGACGCGGTGCCAGCACGCAGTCTGCTGCGCTATTACGCGGCCGGCTTCCCGGAGGAGTACCAGGGGAGCCTGCTGGGCGACAACTGGGGCGCCCACGGCTTCAACGGCCCCAACCGGGCCGTGCTGCGCTTCGTCCCCAACGAGCGCGGCCAGATTGTGCGGACCGAGGGGTTCGTCGCCTGCTCCGATCCGCACTTCCGGCCCAGCCACATCGTTGTCGATCCGGACGGCAACCTGCTCGTCTCGGACTGGTACGGCCGGGATGACGAGAGCGACCTGACCGGGCGCATCTGGCGCGTCAAGTACACCGGCAAGGATCGACCGCGCGTCGAACACGAACTCGAATCAAAGCGCTGGAGTGAAGACGATTACGTCGTGTCGGCCCTCGGCTCGCCGCACCATCGGATCCGTGAGAAAGCAATCGAGGTGCTGCTGGCTCGGGGACCGAAGAAGATCGCGAAGCTGGCAGAGCAGGCAGCGACCGCGAAGCAATCGCTGGGCGCGGCCAACGCCCTGTGGGCGCTGGTGCGCATCGGCACGGCAGATGCGAAGAGCGCCCTGGCGTCCGGCGCGAAGCATCCCGACTACCGCGTTCGCCGGCTGGCGGTCCACCTGCTGCGGCGCTACCAGGTTCCGGCAGGCGGCCGAGGTCGCCCAGCAGCTCAGCGGCGACCCCGACCCGGCCGTGCGCGTGGAGGCGGCCCTGGCCCGCGGCGAGCCGGCCCAGGTCCGGGCCGCACTGCTCGACGCGCTGCACCACGGGGCCGCGGCCGACGCTCATCTGCGCTACGAAGCGGCCTGGCACCTTGCCAAGAACGCCGACGGTGAGACCTTCGCCGGCCTGCTTAAGGAGGAGTCGAGCGACCTTCGCCTGGCAGGCCTGATCGCGCTGGACGTGGCCTGCTACGAGGGCTTTCCCTCTCGCACCCAGGCCCTGCAAACCCTGGCCCAGGCGCTCGGCGAGTCGGGCCGGGCAGAGGACCTCGACCACCTGCTGACGTTGGCCAAGCTCAACTGGGACCCCGCATTGACTCCGGGGCTGACGAAGCTGCTCGGTCGTCCGGCCGTGTCGGCCTCGGCCGCGGGCCGAACCCTCCTGCTGCTGCGGAGCAAGGGAGTCGTCCTGGAGCCATCGATGCTCGCCGCCGCCAGGAAGCGGTTCCTGGACGCGGTGGAGCAAGGGGCCTTGCGGCTGACGTCGGCCGCGGACGCCGGCCTCTACCTGGAGTTCCTGGAAGCGGAAGGTCCGACCGAGGCGGGCCTGAAACAGCTCGGCCGACTGCTCATCGAAGGTTCGGGTGAGGCGCGGGCGCTGGCGCATGGGCTGGCCCGCAAGTTCGGCATGAAGGCGGCGGCGCTGGCCGAACTCCTATGGCCGCGGCTGCTCGACGGACGCACCCGGCCCGAGGAGCGTGTCGAGCTGCTGGCGACGCTCAGCCGCCTGGACGCCGGGTCCGCTCCGCAGCGCTGGGAAAAACTGCTGAACGACCGGCATGCGGGAGTGCGGACGGAGGCCATCCGCTCCTGGCGGGCCTTCAAGGGCCGGCCCGAGATGGTGGCCGTGCTGGTGCGCTCTGCTCCGGCCCTGGCGAAGGAGTCGCCGGCCCTGGCGGAGGAGCTTGCCGCGGTGCTGACTCATCTCGAAGTCAACCCCGGCAAGCTCGGGCTGACCGTGCCGGACCGGGGCCGCGACGCCCTCGGCGAGGAGACGCTGGCCGCGCTGCCGAAACTGCCGGCGGCCCAACGGCAGTGGCGGGCGCAGCTCGGCCGGCTGGTCTTCGAGCGCAACGCCTGCGTGAAGTGTCACGTCACCGTCAACCAGGACACACCGCTGGCGCCGTCGCTCAAGGCGGTGGCCAAAGGGCAGAAGCCGGAATACCTCATCGAATCGCTGCTGTATCCGTCCAAGATCATCAAGACCGGCTTCGAGACGGAGCTGATCGTCACCACCCAGGGGAAATCGCATACGGGACTGGTCAAGGACGAAGGAACGGTCCTGCGCGTCCTCAATGCCGACAGCGAGGTCCGGATCGCCAAGAAGGACATGGAACAGCGCTCGGTGCAGAAACTGTCGCTCATGCCCGAGGGTCAGGAAAAGCAGATGAGCCGGGAGGAGTTCCTTGACCTCATTGTCTACCTGCAATCGCTGCGTTGAGGGTCAGCGGCACTGTCCGTGGATGGAGAGGCAGCCCCACGGACCCGGACAGCGGGCCGTGGGGTGCTGCACCGGCCCTCCCCGTGGCCGGGCTGCCTCGGGCGACGCCGACATTCCTCGGGATGCGCGATTTACCGGGAAGCCCCTCGTCCCGTCCGCCGGCTCACCGCCTGACCGAGTTCGACCAGGAACTGAGCCATTTCCGTGGCGCCCGTAAGCTGGGGGTCTGCTTCCTTGAGCAGTTCCAGCAGCTCATCCTTGGCCGTCTCGGCGAGGAAATTGACCTTGGTCAGCCTGCCTTCCACACACAGCCTGGCCAGTCGAGCGCCTGCCCGCACACCCTGCTTGGGGAGATCGGGGAACAATTCGGCAAGCGCCTGCTCAAACAGGGCATTGCTCATCCGGTCCGCTGCCAGGGGGACCAGAATGCCCACCAGCGGGTCGTCGGCCTCCTCGGCAAGCCGACCGACCACTTTCACGGTCACGGCTCCGAGGAGCTTGCTGATTGCTTGCTGGCGACGTTCCTCGGTGGTGAGGGGCCGGGCAGCCACCTGCACCACGCGGCATTGCTGGGCCAACTGCTGCTGACGCAAGGCCGCTTGCTGCTGGTAGTACAACTGCTGCCGCAGGGCCAGTTGTTGCTGTGCGAGCTGCTGCTGATAGAGCTGCTGCTGGTAGAGCTGCCGATAGGCAACTTGCTGCTGGTACAGGGCCTGCTGATAGGCGAGCTGCTGCTGATAGGCCACCTGGGCTTGCCAGAGGGCCACTTGCTGGTTGGCCACGTACTGGGCCTGGTACGGCACGTACCCCGTGCTCCCCGGATGGTAGTAGTAGCCGTGCGCCTCTCCTGGCGCCAGCCCCACAACGCTCGCGATCACGAGCCCAGTGCAAATCCAAAGACGAAGCATCAGAATCCTCCCGGAGCGATTGCCGTGCAGGAAGCCAGCGTTCGACAGGGGCACGGTCTTACCCCGCCGTCGGCAGAAGCGCGTCTCGCGAACCCGGAACGCACGAGACCACGGATTCGACACCCTGAATACGCGGCCCTCCTGGCCCATGAAAAAAAATCGGGACAATTTTTTCAGCCCGAGCTGGATCGGCGGTATAACTGATTGAGCAGGCCTCGCGCCTTGACCCGAAAAGGAGAACAACGATGGCTGCCATGCCGACCGTGCCGGTCAAAGGGACTCCCGAGTTCAATGAGCAGTTCGGCGTCTTTGTCGATCACTGGCGTCCCTGGATGGAGGGTGTCGCGAAGACCGTCGCTCCCGGCAGCGACCCGGAAGACGTCGTGTCGGAGGTCGTGGCGACTCTGTACCGGAACTTCACGTTCGATGCCTCCCAGATGAACACGGGGAGGGTGGAATGGCTGCTGAAGGGCTGGCTTCGGAGGGCAGTCCGGAACAAGGTCATCGACCACTCGGCGCGAAAACGGTGTGCCCCTCTCTCGACCCTGGAAGGCTCCGACGAACTGCCTGGACCAATGCCCGAGCCGACCCTCTTTCCCTGCCGCCAGCGCCAGGTGGACCGTGCCATTGCTCGAATCCCCCTGCACGTGCTGAAACTGTTCTACCTGGCGCGACTCCGGGGAATCTGTGAGGAAGGCAAGAAGAACATGACGGTGAAGGACGCCTTGAAGGCGGTCCGGGCCGAGTGGGAGTGCAAACTCGCCGAGGGCCAGATCGCCGTTCTGCCGAGGGAATTGTTTGATCTGTCAACCGCCCATTACGTCTGCAATCAGGCGCGCCTCGCCTACGAGAGGGCCTTCCTGGCGGAGGGCATCCAGTTCGACACGTCCGATCCGCGAACCGTCGGCAAAGCGATCTTGCGCCGGCTGCAGGAGAACCCGACTCTGCACCAGTCGGAGGATGACTCGGAAAGGTCTGCTCCCGTGGTGGAACGATCCCCGGAGTGACAGTCATGAATAGGGACGAAGGCTGGCATCCCAGCATCGAACAGTTGCAACGCCTGCTGGATGGCTGTCTCACCAGCGACGAGCGCGACCAGGTCAAGGCGCACGTGAATGCGGGGTGCCCGGATTGCGAGGAGCAACTGGAGCGCCTGGGCGCCCTGACCTCCGCGCTGCGTGCGGCCGTTCGCGCGGAACGGGTGCAGCCTCCCCCGCCGCACCTGCCGGGCTTTCGCTACGACTGTGAGCCCGACAGTGTGCCTTCGCCGCTGGGTCTGGGCGGCTTCGGCGTGGTTTACCCTGCCCGGCGCCTGGAAACCGGCGAGCGCGTGGCCGTCAAGTTTCTGCAAACCGGGACGGCCGACTCCCTGGACGCACGCCGCTGGTTCGTGGACGAGGCCCAGGCTGCGCTCCAGCTGCACCATCCAGCCATCGTGCGCGGCCTGGACTTCGGCGCCGCGGAGAATCGGGTCTACTACGTGATGGAGTTCGTGGCTGGCAAGGATCTGCTCACCTTCCAGGACGGCAAGCCGCTGCTCCACTCCACGGACGCCGCCACCTGGGCCCGGGAGGTCGCCGGCTGGCTCCGCTTGCTGGCCGATGCCTTGCGGCACGCTCACAACCACTTCATCATTCACCGCGACCTCAGCCCGAAGAACGTGCTGGTCCAGGCTGGGCCTGACGGCTCCGTGAAGATGATGAAGATCTGCGATTTTGGGCTGGTGCGCCGCCTGGACACGAGCGGGCAGGTCATCACCTCCGCGCCAACGCTCGGCCTGCTCGCCTACGCGGCCCCGGAACAGTTCAACGCTCAGACCGCTGTCGGCCCGTTCACTGACCTCTACGCTCTGGGCGCCCTGGGTTATTTCATGCTGACCGGCAAACACCCCTTCCCGCTTGAGTCCCAGACGGAGATGCTGCACGCCATCCAGCAGCGGCCGCCCCTCCCTCCGAGCGTCCAGAACCCAAACGTGCCCCGCGACCTGGAAACGATCATTCTGACTTTGCTGCGCAAGCACCCCCGCGATCGCTATGCCAGGGCGGAGGAGGTGATTGAGGACCTCGACCGCTTCCAGAGGGGCCAGCGCCTTCGCCATGCCAGTCGCTCGCCCCGGTGGGACCGGACCCGGCGCTGGTGGCGGCAAGTGCCCGCCCTGATCCGCGCCCTGTCCGCCGCTGTCCTTCTCCTGCTTGCCCTGGTGTTTGGTCTTTTTCTGCATGCCCTTGAAAAAGGCGCGCAGGCCCTGTTCGAGAAAGGCCAGGCTGTGGCGGCCCGCCAGGACGCGGAGCGGGAAGCGTTGCGGGCCAGCACCCTCGCTTTCCATCGGCTGGTGGACGCGGCCCGCTTTGCCCGCCGCAACGGCCAGCTCACCGCCGCCCTGCCGCTGTACGACCAGGTTGTCGCTCTTGCTCCGGAAGAGGTGCGCGTCGAGTTCGAGGTGGAACGGCTCCGTTGCCTTTTCACTTACGGAAACTGGACGCGGTTGCAAGCGGACCTGGACCGCCTGGGGGCCCGGACCGACCTCCCGCCCCCCCTGAAAGCCGAGGTCCTGCTGCATCGGGGTGACTTGCGCCTCCTGGACGCCGGCGCCACGGCTCAGAACGAAGCGCGGAAGTGGCTGGGAGAAGCCCTGGCCATTCCCGCTGGTCTCGGCCCTGCCGACACGGCCTACGCCAGGGGTCTGCTTGCTGAGGGTGTTGCCAGCGCCGTCCGCCATTTCGAGGGGGCGCTGCAATCCGATCGCTTCCATTTGCGCGCTGGAACCAATTTGCTGGTGGAGTTGCTCCTCAGCGGCCAGCTGGAACGCGCCCGGCAGCAGGCCGATTTCCTGGAGGCGGTCTTTCCCGAAGAGCCGGCTGTCCCCCTGGCACGGGCGCTGGTGGCCGTGCTCCAGGATGACAACTCAGTCCGTGAGAAGCACGTCGCCCGCTTGCGGAAGCTGATCGACGATCCCACCCGACTGGCCGTTCTGGAGCGCGCCCTTGCGGCCTCGTTTCGGGCAGTCGAGGCCAACCGGCGCCGCCAATCGTTGGGACCGGCGGCCGTTGAGCAACTGGTCCTGACCCTGGATGTCATGCGATTGGGGGGCATCGTCGGGGTCGGTCTGCCCGCGGCGAGCCGGGTTCAGCGGCTGCTCGCCACCCTCCTGAGCGCTTACGGAAAGATCAGCTGGGCCGCTCTGACCGGCGGCAGTTTGACGGAACTTTCCGAGCAGCTCCAGAAGGCCAGCGCGGAGCATCCCGAATCGTTACTGCGATCCATGCATGGGTTAGTTCACATGGTTGAGGCCCAGAGGCGCGAACGCAAAGGCGACATGGAAGGCGTCTTCACGGAGACCCGCCGGGCCCATGCGCTGTTCGAGGAAGCCGCGGAGGCCCCCACGCTGATCCCCTTCGACCCGCATCGGCTGGAAGCCCGCTGGTATTGTGTTGCCATCGAGGCGGGGTGGCGAGGACAGCATCAGCTCGATGCCATCCGGCTCGGGACCGCAGCCCTCGGCCAGGGCGGCCTGTCTTCGCCTGGCACTTTGTTTGGTACAGGGGCCCTGGTGCAGACTGGTACGGCCCGCCTCGCGGGTTACCCGCAACGCCGCAACCGCCGCCACCTGCTCCAGGCCGTCGTCCTGAGCAAGGGCAACGACCCCACGCGCGCCGGGCTGGTGTCAGGTTGTTTGAAGTGGCTCGACCCGGAGGACGCACGCCTGCTCCTTTCGGACTGGGCGGACGATTTGCCGAAGGACCCGACCCCGTGCCGGTTGCGCGTCCAGTTCGAGATCCGGGAGGAGAACTACGGCGACGCCCTTCGCTGGACCGAGCGGGCGCTGGCCCTGCGGCCAAGGGACCAGGAGATGCTCCGGCTGCGTGCCCAGGCGCAAACGGCCCTGGAAGTGGGCCGACGAGGAACTGCGATGGTTGGGAAGTGACAAATCCCATTTTCTGCCTATCCAGCGACGCCGCGTCTGCTACAATACCAGTCTGCCGATTGGAAACGTGACCTGCCGATTTGACCTGCCGTCCGACGCCAACACCGAGTGTCCAGGGGCCCAACATGACGTTCACCATGCGTTCGCTCGCTCTGGTTTTCTGCTGCGTGCTGCTTCTCTCCGCGGGGGCTCGTGGCGAGGACAAGGCCCCGTACAGCGGACCGGCCTGCACCCGGAACGTGGACGATTACTTCACGAAAGAAGTCTGGGCCAAGGTCGGCGCTGCCCTGTGCGTGCAATGCCACAAACAGGGCGGCGACGCCGAGGAGAGCAAGCTGATCCTGCGGGATCTCCGGAAGTTGCAGGGCCACGCCCAGGACGAGGCGATGCAGCACAACCGGGACGCCTTCTCCCGCATGGCCCGCATGAAAGAGAAGGATCAGTCCCGCATCCTGGTGAAAGTCGCCGGCGGACTCGACCACGGTGGCGGCGACGTCCTCAAGCCCGGTTCCAGGGGCTATCTCATCCTGGCCGAGTTCGTTCGCCGGATCAACGCACCGCCGTCAACGAAGAACCCGATCGTGGACACCAGGAACCTGCCGCCGTTCTTCGACGGCGTGGTGATGCTGGAGCCGAAACGGCTGGTCCGGCGCGTGACCCTGTCGCTGGCGGGCCGGCTTCCCACGGAAGCGGAAAAGTCCGCTGTGGCTGAGAAGGGGCTGAACGGGCTGACACCCCTTCTCGACAACGTGATGAAGGAAGAAGCCTTCTACGATCGGCTCCGCGAAGGCTTCAACGACATCTTCCTCACGCTTGGCATCGACGGCAATCCGGAGGCAACGGTCCTTTCCTACGAGCATTTCACCCGGACGCGCCAATGGACGCAGAAGTTCGACCTGAGCCACGTCCCCGAGAAGGATCGCCAGAAAGCCCGCTACAAGCTCGACGCCGACTACCGCAAGGCTCTGCTCGGCGAGCCGATGAAACTGGTCGAGCACATCGTTCGGAACGATCGGCCTTTCACGGAGATCGTGACGGCCGACTACATCATGGTCACGCCCTACACGGCCCGCGGCTATGGCATCTTCGACGAGGTGAAGGCCAAGTTCAAGAATCCCGACGACCCGTTCGAGTACGTCCCGGTCAAGCTCAAGGCCCTGAAGGGACGGAGCAAGGCGACCGACCAGGAATCGGCCACGGGCGACTATCCGCACGCGGGTCTGCTGAGCACGTTCCAGTACCTGCGCCGCTACCCGACGACGGAAACGAACCGCAACCGGCTGCGGGCGCGGATGTACTATCTGCATTTCCTGGGCGTGGACGCCCTGGAGCTGGCCGCCCGCGTTTCCGACGCCGCCGCGGTCACGGCCAAGTATCCCATTCCAACGATGCAGGCCTCCGAATGCGTGGTCTGCCACAAGACGATCGATCCGGTGGCGGGCTGCTTCCAGGACTATTCCGACTTGAACGGGGTCTACGGCCGGCGCAAGGGAGGCTGGTACACCGACATGTTCCAGGCCGGCTTCGAGGGGGAGAAGCTGGAACCCGAGCAGCGCTGGCGGGCCTTGCAATGGCTCGGCGAACGCACAGCGAAGGACCCGCGCTTCGCCGTTGCCATGGTCGAGCACGTCTATTACATCCTCACCGGCCGCAAAGTCCTGCCGGCTCCCAAGGACCTCGAAGACCCGCTCTACGCCGCCCGGCGTCGGGCGTACCAGGAACAGCGCCGCCAGATCGAAACCATCGCCGAGCGTTTCGCGAAGTCCGGCTTCAACCTCAAGAACGTCTTCAAGGACTGGATCCTCTCCGAGTTCTACCGCGCCGATGGCACTGCCGCCACTCTGGCCAATCCTCAACGGAAGGCCGAACTGGACGACGTGGGCATCGTGCGGATGCTCTCCCCGGAGCAGGTCGAACGGAAGGTCAACGCCATCTTCGGCCAGCGCTGGGGCAGGCTCCACGACCAGCTGGCGATCCTGTACGGCGGCATCGACTCCAAGGAGGTCACGGAGCGTGCCACCGACCCGAGCGGTGCCATGGGAGCGATCCAGCGGACCCTGGCTAACGACGTGGCTGCGAAGCACACCCTACGGGACTTCGCGCTCAAGCCCTCGGAACGGCGGTTGTTTCCCGGCATCGAGCCCAGTGTCCTTCCCGGCTCTTCCCCCGAGGCCGACGCCAGTATCCGCCGGGCCATCGTCCACCTGCACGAACTGGTGCTGGGACGCCACGACGCCGTTGATTCGGACGAGGTCAAACGCACCTTCGATCTCTTCGCGGGGATCGTCGCCGACGCCCGGATGCAGAAGGGGATCGACAAGCTCGAGATCTACCATTCTCGGGCCAACGTCCCCAACGCCCCCGCCGATCCTCACTACACCATCCGCGCCTGGCGCGCCGTGGTCACCTACCTGCTCCGCCGACCCGAGTTCCTTTACGAGTAACATGGTAGCCGTCACGCTCCGCGTGACGAACGCTCGTCACGCGGAGCGTGACGGCTACTTTAACCCGAGTAATCCTCATGCGACGTGATCGACGCGACTTTCTCAAGCTGTGCGGCCTGGCGGGCCTTGGCGTGGCCGTTCCGCTCCGCTTCCCGCTGCCGAGCCCCGCGGCAGCGAAGAACGAGCCCTATGAGGGGCCGTACTACGTCGTCTTCAACGCCTCGGGCGGCTGGGACACGACCTACCTGATGGACCCCAAGGGGATCGGCGGCATCAACCGCCTGTACAAGGAAGGCGACATCCTGACCACGGGCGCCCACAAGTTCGCTCCGACCGCCAAGCACGCCAAGGGCGGTCTGACCAACGAGGATTTCTACTCCGAGTTCGGCAACGAATTGCTGGTCCTCAACGGGCTCGATTACTCCGTCAACAACCACGCCCCGGCGCTCGGTACATGGCGACGGGCAAGCTCGACAGCATGGCCTACCCGACCTTCGCCGCCCTGGTCGCGGCCTGCCAGGGGCCTGCCTGTCCGCTGTCGTTCCTGACCTTCGGCAACTACTCGGCGACCGGCAATCTCGTGGCCATGTCGCGCGTGCCGTACCTGCAGTCGCTGCAGAAGCTGGCGAACGCCGACGCGGTCGAGGGGAACGCACGCTCTCCGTACCACGACCGCTTCGCCCTCGACCGGATCGAGCGGGCGCTGCAGGGCGAGGTCGAGTCCCGCGCCGCCCAGCCGCGTCTGCCGCGGGCCGAGCATGCCGAGAACATGCTGTACGCGGCCCAGGTCAACTCGAAAGCCCTGGAGCGAGTGACCCCCTACATACCGCGCGAGATTCCCAAGGAACGCCTGTCGCAGCAAGCCGACATCGCCCTGGCCTCCTTCAAGGCGGGCGTCTGCGTCTCCGCGAACCTGAGCATCGGCCAGTTCGACAGCCACGCCAACAACGACGCCGACCAGATGAAGCTCATCCCCGAGTTCCTCGCCGGCATCCGCTACCTGATCCGCCGGGCCGAGGACCTGAAGATTCGCGACCGGCTGGTCGTCGTCGTCCAGAGCGAGATGGGCCGGACTCCGAACTACAACAGCGGCAACGGCAAGGACCACTGGTCGATCGGCTCGATCATGTTCCTGGGCCGGGGCATCAAGGGCAACCGCGTCATCGGCGCCACCGACGAGAAGCAGTTCCACGTGCCCGTCAATCCGCAGACCCTGGCCTGCGACCGGCCAGCGGCATCCGGGTCCGCCCCGAGCACATCCACGCGGCCCTGCGGGAGTTCGCCGGCATCGCCGACCATCCGTTCAGCAAGAAATTCCCGCTCGGAGTCGCCGACAAGGAGCGGCTGCGAGGACTCTGGGGTTAAGAACCTGTCCCCCAAGGGGGTAGGCGAACACGGCCGAAACGGCCGTGGCACAGCTGAATCTCTGTGCCACGGCCGTTTCGGCCGTGTTTTCTGCCCGTCCGGGACAGTCTCTAACGCGGCTTTTCCCGTGGGTCTACATGAGGGTACGGCGAGATCAGTTCCCGTTTCTCCCGGTTGAACATTGGCCCATGCGAGACATTCTCGCACTCCTCGTCAGTCAGGGGAGGCTTCCCAATCATCTGCTGGGCGTCGATCGGCGAAGTCTACGAAGACATCACAGAGCCATTCGCTGCCACGTGAAAGTCTTTGGCCCAATAGAAGACCCAGCAGCCAGCGTCAATCCACGCTTCGGCGACATTTGTGCCTCCTCGGCCAGTTCCTCCTTGCTCAAGATGTCCTCGTTTCCTTCAAACATGTCCAGTCCATCCGAGATGCCGATGCACCGCGCTGAACTGAAAAAGAGCTTCACCTGGATCGTCGCGGGTTGGGCCCCAATCTCTTGTTGCCAGCCCTTGAGCTGGCGAGTCAAGCGACTGCGCGAAGTCGGTGTCGTAGATGTTCCAGGAGGCATCGCGACTCAGGTGCCGGGACCGCCCACGGGCGTGCCTCTTCTCGAAGGAAAACCCCATCGGGTCCAAAGAAGACGCAGACAACTTCGGGACAGTAAAGCCCCATGACGACTTGGATGCCGTCCGGACAGACCCCTGTGTAAAGGCCTGCCTCTGGACCTCGAATCGGAAACAGGCGTTCGTTGAAGGGCAGGGAACCCATCTCACACGTGTCTTCGCCAAATGAGTGAGTTGCTTGACTGGCCAGTCAGCACGTATCGCCCGGTCATGCTCTGCCCTCCTCACTAGTCTTGAGTGCATCTCTTGCAGACTGGGCCACGATGGCGTTGTCCTGTGGCGAGCGTGGGGTTTCTGTAATTCCTACCTCCTGGCCCGGTGCTAGCCAGGCATGGGCACGTGCCGCCCACCAGGCAGCAAGGAATCCCGGCTGCTGGTCGATCCCCATTCGGGCCTGGAGACGCGCCGTCCACCAAGCCGCGATGAATACGACAAGCATCAGCAGCAAACCGATACCCGAAGCACCGATGCCAATGCCAAACAGGACGCGCTGCATGGACTCGTTGGATACTACATCGGAGGGACGGTGCAGACGGTCTTGCAAAAAGAGGCCAAACCCGAGAGTTCCAAAAAACAGGATCGCGCCACCGATCATGGCAACATGGAACAATCTCGTTGACAGGAATCGGCTGATAGAAACCACGGAGAATAAGGCCAGCAGGCCGCCTGTGTAACCGGGCAGTTTGGCCCAGGAGCCTTGTTCGAGCAGGAGGGCCATGGAACTGACGATGCCAAGGCTTATCAGGAAAGTCAAACCTGACCGAAACACGTGGCGCGGCCCCTCGTGCGGAGTGCGCCGCAGCTCGGCAAGCGAGACAAGAACGAACCCGGCGAAGAAGGCCAAACCGAATCCCGCCCCGAAGAGTATTTCACTGAGCGTGGTTTCACCGACGACGATCCCGCCAGCCATGAAGACCACACCCAGGAGAGCACAGGTTCTCGGGTAACGAATGACGAGCCCGAGAAGAGAGGTTGAATGCTTCACGGTGTTGTCTCGTGGAACCTCTGCGGCCGTCACACAGTCGTAGGGTGGGCCTCGCTGCGCTCGGCCCACTCTACGAATCCCCTTTTGGGAGATGGGAGAAAAACTACACCTCGCCGAGCACCCCCGTGCTGGCCCCGAACGCCTTGGCCTCGATGCCCATCTGGTGCAGCATGCGCACGAACAGGTTGGAGAGCAGCGTGTTGTTCTTGCGGTCGAAGGCGACGTGGCCCTGATGCCTGAAGCCGCCGCCGGCGAGCAGGATCGGCAGGTTGGTGTTGTCGTGCGACGACGAATTGCCCAGGTTGCTGGCGTAGAAGACGCATGGTGCGATCCAGCAGCGTCGTGCTCGCCTTCGGTGCTCTTCCTCATCTTGTCCAGGAACTCGCCGAGGACCTTCAGCTCCGCTTCTTCGATCAACGCCAGCTGTTCGAGCTTGGTCGGCTCCTGCCCATGATGCGAGGCATCGTGGTGGGCCAGGGTGACGCCCTCAATCTCGGGCCGCTCCTGCGAACCGAGCCAGAGCGAAATCACCCGCGTCGAATCGGTCTGAAACGCCAGGTGGACGAGGTCGTACCACTGCCGGCTGCGCTGGAGCAGCTGCGGCCCGCCGAAGTCGGTCGTCGGGGGCGGAGCCTTGACCTGGGGTTTGGGGGTGCTGGCCCACTTCTCATCCTGCTGCAAGCGTTGCTCGGCTTCGCGGATGGACGACAGGTAGAGATCGAGGCGCTGCCGGTCCTCTTCGCTGAGCTTCTTGTTGAGCGATTTCACCTGATCGCGGACGTCGTCGAGGATGCTCTGGCCGTCCTGGAGGCGGCGCAGCTCACGAGCTTCCTCTTCGGGGGTGCCGCGAATGAACAGTTGCTTGAAGACCTGCGTGGCCCGCTGCTGCGAGGGGATGCGAACGCCCCGGCGGTTCCAGGCGACGTCGCCGCCGCCCAGGACCAGGGAGGCGAAGCGCGTCTGGCCGCCAAGATGGGAGGCGACTTCCTGGTCGAGCGAGATGCCGTTGCGGATCTCGTTGGGGCGAATGTTGTCAGGGTGGACGCCGGTCATCAGTCCGACCTCGGCGAAGTGGCCGGCGGCGTAGCGATGCGACATCCCCGAAAACACGGTGAAGTGTTCGCGATGCGGCTGGAGGATCTTCAGATAACGGCTCGGCTCGTAGTCCTTGCCGGCCTTTTCCGGGAAGAAGAAGGGGGCATACAGGCCGAGCGGCCGGCCGACGAGGACCAGCCGCATCGGTTGCTTCGAGGCCGTTTTCGCTTCCGCCCCGCTGGCCGGCACCATCGCATCCAGGAACGGCAGGCCGATGGCCACGCCCGCGGCACGGAGAAAGGTTCGTCGGTCGAGTCGCTTGAATGGCATGGCCATCTCCAGAAAGCACTGCCGAGCCGCGCACGCAGCGCAGCGGAGTAAGCGGTTCTTCGGGTGCCCGGGCCGCTTACTCCGCTGCGCTGCGTCGCGGCTCAGATAGCGTGTTACTTGTTCAAAAACATCCGACTCTGCACTACCTCATGCACGAGAGTTCGGAACCCGTAGTTCTTACCTCGCAGCCGCGCCACGATCTGCTCGACCACTTCGCGGTCGGCGAACTGAATCTCGGCCCCGGTGGCGTACACCAGCAGCTTTTGCGTCAGGTTGCGGGCCAGCTGGTCCTTGTCGGCCAGCAGCAGCTTCTTGTAATCGTCGATCGTCTCGAACTTCTGGCCGTCGTTGGTGACCCCGCCCTTCTCCACGTCGGGGCCGCGATAGAAGGCCCGCCCCGTGTAGCCGGGCAGGTTGACGATGCCTGCCCTGGTTCGCGTCGAGGCGCGATAGAAGTCGCGCCAGCCGCCGATCGGGTCGAAGTTTTCCAGGGCGAAGCCGGGCGGGTCGATGTGGACGTGGCACGAGGCGCACGCGGGCAGGGTGCGGTGCTTGTCGAGCTGCTGGCGGATCGTGGTCGCGCCGCGGATGTCCGGCTCCAGGGAGGGCACGTCGGGCGGCGGCGGGGCCGGCGGCTTGCCGAGGATCCGCTCCAGCACCCATTTGCCGCGCAGCACCGGCGAGGTGCGCGTGCCGTCGGCGGTGACCTTCAGGACGCTGGCGTGCGTCATGACGCCGCCGCGATGACTGCCGGGCGGCAGCGTCACCTTGCGCAGGTCGTTGCCGGCGACGCCGGGGATGCCGTAGTGCTTCGCCAGCCGCTCGTTCAGCATCGTCCAGTCGGAATCGACGAACTCGAGCAGGCTCCGGTCGTTCTTCAGGACCTCCTCGAAGAACAGGTGCGTCTCGCGCGGCATCGCCCAGAGCAACGTGCCGTCGAAGTCGCCGTAGAGCTGCGGGTCGGGGATGGTGGCGTCGATCTTGCGCAGGTCGAGCCACTGGCCGGCGAAGTTCTCGGTGAAGCGGTGCGACCGGGGCGAGCTGAGCATCCGCTCCACCTGGGCGCGAAGCACCTCGGGCCTGGTCAATTCCCCATTCCGGGCCAGTGCCAGCAGTTCCTCGTCGGGCAGCGTTGACCAGAGGAAGTACGACAGCCGCGAAGCCAGGGCGTAGTCGTCGAGCTTCGTGGCGGCAGCCGCCGCTGCCGCCGCCGGTTCGACCAGCAGCAAGAAGTGGGGCGACGACAGGATCGCCTTGTAGCCGTAGGTCATCGCGTCCAGGAACGAGTAACCCTTGTCGAGCCGAGCCCAGACCCGGCTCACGAAGTGCCGCTGCATTTCCTCGCTGACCGGCCGACGGAAGGCCCGCGGCAGGAAGGCGCGGATCAAGCGCTCGGCGTCCTGCTTTGGATTGGCGGAGGCGGGGACGAGCGGGTCGTTGGCCCAGGCGTACTCGGAGCGCTGGGCGGGAATCTTCGGCAGCGTCTTGCCCTCGCTTTCCGCTTTGGCGACCGAACGCGGCTTCAGCGGCACGCCGGCGAACAGGCTCTGATAGCCGGGCGGCGGCCAGGGACCGATTGGCCCTTCGATCTTGAGCCATTCCACCAGCAGACCGGGACCGGTGTATTCCTCGATCGGCTTCTTGAAAACGCGGATGTCCCAGTGACTGAGCAGGTTCACCACGAACGCCTGCCGGCGGCCCAGATCGACCTCCACCTCGACCAGGGAGGGTTTGCCCGGCGGAATGTCGCGCATGTCGCGGAGGACGGGATCTTCCCGGCCGCTCTGATTGACGACCAGGAACGCCGCGGGGACCGCCTTGTTGTCCGCACCGACCGCGGCGATCGACATTTGCACCTTGTAGCGACCCGCCGCCGGGACCGCCGCCGTGCAGCACAGGCCGTAGCGCGGCAATTTGCTGTAGAAGACGAGGGCGTCCCCCTTGAGCAGGCAACTGCGGGTCAGCGTCTGCCGGAAGTTCGGCCCCTTCTCGGACATTTCCCGGCCGGTCCGCCGATCGCTGAAGGGGATCGGGGTGTGCGGCGGGATGACTGCGGCGACCGCTTTCTCCGCCGCTTCCTGGTACAGCAATTGATGCGTGGCCGACACGTCCAGCGCGGAACTGACGTTGTCGAAACCCGCGACCGAGTTGTCCTCGGGCAGCAGTTCCTTCAGGTTGACCGGGACGCCGAGCAGATCGCGAATGGTGTTCTCGTACTCGGTGCCGTTGAGGCGCCGGACCACGACCCGGCCTTGCTTCTGCTGTCGCTCCAGCGAGGCCGCGTGCAGGTGCTGCTGCAACCACGTCGTCGCCGACCGGAGTTCGTCTTGCGGCGGCCGTTCGCGCTTCTTGGGGGGCATCTCACCGGCCACCAGCTTGTCGTGGACGGTGGTCCAGATGGCCAGGCTTCGCTCGTCCCGGAGGTTGGGCTGCAAGTTGTCCAGACGCAGGTTCGCTTTCTGCAACGTCGGCCCGTGGCAATCGGTGCAATGGTTCTCAAGCAATGGCTTGACCTTGTCCTTGAACGAGGCCGGCAGGTCCTGGCCGAATGCGTTCGAGGAAGAGACCAGCACAGCGAGAACAAGGGGTGGCAAAGAAGCAAGTCGGGCCATCACAGGTTCGATTCTTCGGCGGGGGAGGGATCATCAACCCAGGGCTGACGCCCCTTGGGGGGTCGAATTCGTTCTCACAGACCACCTTACCAGCGCGACGGAGCGGAGGCAACGCTTTTCCCATTCGGGAAAGTCCTTGACCATCCGGCCTCGTTCAATCTGCGCACATTCAACCATTTTGAAAAAAAATGGAAAATGCGCGCCGGTTTTTGGTCCTCTCATTCGTTGTCCTGGAACAAGGCCCCCTGGCAGAGCAGCACTCGCAGTGGGTGGGGAGTCCTTGACGGGCCTCTGCTGGACCCGTCACCCAACCAGGCGATTCCAGGAAGCCGATTGAGCTTGTTCCGGTGTCTGACCACTACCTTCGGGGGCGTTGGCAGTCGGTCAGCACCGGAACTTGTCCTGCTTCCTCCTGGGAAGGCCTGTGTGTTCGTGCCGACAGAGCGCTGGCAGAGAGAATCCGTTTCGTTTCGCCTGTGGTTCGCAGCACGTCGCCTCTGCTTCGGAGTCTTTTGCCAAAGGATCAGACAACAACTTCCGTGGATTGCCTGGCGCATCCAACCCAGGGACGTCAAGTGAACGCGGACCTGCACGGCGGGAGGTCGTATGTTCAAGAACTATCTGCGTCAACTCGCGACAATTCTCGGCGTCAAGAATAACCGGTTCCTCAGGCCCCGGAGATCCGGACGGGGCTTGCTGGTCCTGGAAAGTCTGGAGGCGCGTGATCTGCCTGCGCCCCTGACGTGGTCCGTGGGAGCAAACTTGCCTCTTGCGGAAGGCGGCATCGTGGCCCAACCGGAAGGAACGAGTTTGCTCACCCTGGCTGGGCCAGGGACCACCTCCTACACCTTGACGGCGGCGTATCCGAGCTGGCAAGCATCCGCTTCGCCGACAGTTCAGCCGCTGGATTTCGCGCGCAGTTCTCCGGGCGTCGGCCCATTGCCCAACGGCTATTACCTCGTCTTCGGCGGCCTGCAAAACGGTTTCGCCACGTCGGCCGTCACACAGTACGATCCCGAACACGGTCACGGTCGTGGATGGGGCGACCAACCAGACGCGCTCGCTCGCGATCGATGAATGTGCCGCGTGCCGAGTTCGGCTGGGCCACCGATGCCAACGACCTGAGTTACGCCATCGGCGGCCAGGACAATAACGGCACGCCGCCTGGCGACGATGGAAGTGTACAACCCGTCAGCGAACACCTGGACTTATCTGGCTTCCTTGCCGCAGACGCTGTACGGCGAGTCGGCCGTCAGCGACGGCGCCGGCCACATCTACACCTATCGGCGGCGTCGGCGCCAACGGAGCGATCACCACGGCCGTCTATCGCTACACCATCGCCACCAACACCTGGGATCAGTCGGCCGCCCCGCTCCAGGTCGGCGTGCGCGATAGCGCGGCGGTGCTTGCCCCCAACGGCTTGATTTACGTGATCGGCGGCCAGACCGCCTCGGGCGCGACCGCGACCGTGGAAAGCTACAACATCTCAACCAACACCTGGAACATCGAAACGTCCCTGCCCCAGCCGATCAGTTCACGCGGCTGCGGCGGTCGATTCGCTCGGTCGGATCGAGGTACTGGGGGGCTACGACGCCAACGGCAACCCGCTGGCTACCATCTTCGTCAGCCAGCAATTGAACCAGCCCGACCTCGCCCCGACCATCACCTCGACTCCGGCAAAGACCGCCGTCGTCAACTCGCCGCGTACAGCTACCAGGTCCTGTCCACGGCCAACCCGCAGGCCACCTACTCGCTCACCGCCGCGCCGGCCGGCATGACGATCAACGCCAACACCGGCCTGATCTCCTGGACACCCGACTATCGCCACCGAGGGGGTCCAGACGGTGACGGTGAAGGCCAGCAACTTCGCGGGCCAGACCTCGCAGACCTTACTCGATCAGCGTCGCCCGCCCACGGTTCCGACCGGGCTGACCGGGGGTGGCGTCTCCACGTCCGCAGTCCAGCTCTACCTGGAACGCCTCGACCGACCCGAACGTGACCAGTACGACATTTACAACGGCTACGTCTACCACAGTCCCGCGCGGCTCCGGCGGCGGCATCAACTGGGTGCTGTTCGACGCAGGTGCCCGCCACGAACTCCGTGACCATCTCCGGTTCGGGCGTGGCCGGCCAATACAAGCTCAGCGCGGTCAACAGCGCCGGCGTGCAATCGGCACAGACCGGTCCCATCAGCGTGTCTACCTGGGCCCCGCCGGACCTTTACGTCGCCACGACGACGTTCGGCTCCGATACCTCCAGCCAGACGCTCAACGTCGGGCAGACCGGACAGATCACTCTGATCCAGGAGTTCGCCAATCCGGCGCCGACCTTCTCCGTCGTCACGCAACCGCCGAGCGGGGGCGTGTCCGTGAATCCGACGACCGGTGTGGTGACCTACACCCCGACCGTCGCCGACATCGGCACCCAGCCCGTCATCTTTGCCGCAACCAACGCCGCCGGCACGTCTACCTGGACGTTCTACTTACGACGTGCACGGCCCTCAATCCGACGGTGACGGTCACCGACTGGTCGAGGTCACCTACGACGGCAACGCCCACGCCGGCGACAGCCACCGCGCTTGGCAGCGATGGCGTGACGCCGGTCGCCGGCAGCTTCGCCTTCACCTACAACGGCAACGCCCACGCCGCCGACGGACGCCGGCACCTATACCGTCACAGGCGACCTTCACCAGCGCCGACCCGTCGTACGCCAACGCGACCGTGAACGAGCACCCTGACGATCAACCCGGCCACGCCGACCATCACCGTCAACGGCGGCCCGTTCACTTACGACGGCAACCCCCATGCGGCAACCGCGACGGCCGTCGGCGTTGACGGCGTCACTCCCGTCGCCGGCAGTTTCCAGTTCACCTACAACGGCGATCCCAACCGCCCCGACCGGTCCCGGCCTTTACACCGTCAGCGCCGCCTTTACCAGCAACGATCCCAATTACGCCTCGCCGACGGTGACCAGCAACCTGATCATCAACAGCCCCGGCACGCTCGCGCCGACCCTGGCGCTCGTGGACGGTTCGGCCACCTACGACGGCAACGCGCACGCCGACACCGCCACTGCGGTCGGCGACCGACGGGGTGACGCCCGGTCGCCGGCAGCTTCCTCATCACCTACAACGGTTCCACGACGGCGCCGACCCAGGCCGGCAGCTATGCCGTGGTCGCGAACTTCATCAGCTCGGACCTCAACTACGCCAACGCCATCGATCACCGGCACCCTGACGATCGGCGCCGGCGACGCCCACCGATCACCATCAGCACGCTCGATTACCCGTTCTACAACGGCACGAGCATCGCCCGCCCAGGTGTCAGCGCGGTGGGCGTCGATGGGGTCACGCCCGTCAATGGCACGTTCAGCGTGACCTTTACGACGGCTCTGGACCGAGCTCCTGCCCGGTCAACGCCGGCACCTACACGTGGCGGTGACGTTCACCAGCAACGATCCGAACTACGTCTCGACCAGCACCACCGGCTCGATGACGATTCTCCCCGCGACTCCATCCGTGGGCCTCGCCAACGGAGGGCAGTGGTAGTTCACCTACAACGGCATGCCGCAGTCGGTCGTCGGCAGCGCGGTCGGCATCGACGGGGTGACGCCGGTCACCGGCACCTTCACCTACGTACTACGACCAGTACGTACTACCCGTATGCCTCCGGTCACGGGCAACCCGGCCGATGCGGGGATCCTACACCTTCATCGAATACTTCACCAGCCTCGACCCGAACTACACCAGCGGCAGCTTTCAGCTGGAGCTTGACCATCGAGGCTGCCACGCCGACGGTCACCGTCACCGGCGGACCGTTCACCTACAACGGCAACGGTCAGGCGGCAACGGCCACCGCGGTGGGCATCGACGGGGTGACGCCGGTCGCCGGCACGATGTTCGTTCACCTACAACGGGTCCAGCCTCGCCTCCGACCCTCCCCGGGACCTACGCCGTCGTCGCCACATTCATCCCCAGCGACCCGAATTACTACAGCTCGACCGGCAGCGGCACGATCGTGATCAACAAGGCGACTCCGGCGTTCAGCAACCTCTCGTCGCCGGCGGTCAACGTCGGTGCCTCCACCGTCACCGTGAGCGGGCACATCGCTGCTGGTTCCGCGAGCCCCGGCGGCGATGACGTGGCGATCACGCTCAACGGCGTCACCCAGCCGGCCACGATCAGCTCGAGCGGCAGTTTCAGCAGCGCCTTCAACATCCAGGGCCTGGCGACGGGAACTTACCCCATCACCTACGAATATCTCGGCGATGCCGTACGCTTCAACGCGGCCAGCAACGATTTCGCCAGCGGCACGCTGACCGTGCAGAGCCGCCCCCAGCATCGTGACCAGCCCGGTCAGTCAAACCGTCGTGAGCGGCAGCAGCCGTCACGTTCTCCGCGTCGGCGTCCGGCTATCCCGCGCCGACCGTCCAGTGGCAGCAGAGCACCAACGGCACGAACTACACGAACATCTCCGGCGCCACCAGCCCCACTTACACCATCAGCGCCGTCACGACCAGTCAGAACGGCTACCACTATCGTGCCGTGTTCACCAACAGCGTCGGCTCGGCGACAACCGCCGCCGCGACGCTGACCGTGCAAGCCGCACCGACGGTGACGACGAATCCCAGGCAGCACAACGGTCAACGCCGGCCAGACGGCAACCTTCACCGCGGCCGCCACCGGCAATCCCACGCCGACCGTCCAGTGGCAGGTGAGCACCGACGGCGGCAACACGTTCACCAACATCGCCGGCGCCACCAGCACGACCCTGACGCTCACCAGCACGACGGCCAGCCAGAACGGCTACAAGTACCGCGCCGTGTTCACCAACAGCGTCGGCTCCGCGACCACGACCGCGGCAACTCTGACCGTCTACTTTGCGCCCATCGTCACAACGAACCCTGGCAGCCAATCGGTCACAGCTGGCAACGCGTGACCTTTACCGCCGCCGCGACCGGCAATCCGACGTCACCGTGCAATGGCAGGTGAGCACCGACGGCGGCAACACCTTCACCAACATCATCCGGGGCCACCAGCACGACCTTCACGATCAGGACCACAACGGCCAGCCAGAACGGCTACCAATACCGTGCCGTGTTCACCAACAGCCTCGGCTCCGCGACGACCACCGCGGCGATCCTGACCGTCGATTGACCGAACGACTGCGGTCCGACGGCGTCCGCGGTTGTTGATCAGACAAACAAAGGGGGCAGGGTTCGGTTCGGGAGAGACCCTCCTCGAACATACAGATAGCAGTGGACCGGGCCGGTATCAGTCGTATCCTGGTACTGGACGACCGAAGCCGGCCCAGCAACTGATCCTCGGCGTTCCACACGTACGTTAGCTCAAACGAGGGGCAGCAATGTTTCATTTTATTCTGCGACTTTTCAGGTCGCCTCAGAGGGAAAAAGTGCAGCGTGCCTCGGTGTGCCCCACCGTGGAACAACTTGAGGAACGAATCGTCCCCGCGCCCCTGACCTGGTTCGCCGGGCCCAGCCTGCCGGCAGCGCACGGCGGGGCGGTCGCCGCGGCGGATCAAGGGAGTGCGTTCACACTCCTGGGCGGCGGTCCCTCGGTCGTCCTCACCGTGAACCCCGCCGACCCGGCGTGGAAAGCCAGCGTCTGGTCAGACCCGTCCTTCGAGGACCGGACGAGCATTTCCCCCGGTGTCGGGATCCTGGGAAGCACCTCCCTCCTGATGTTCGGTGGCGACCAGGGTGGAGCGGTCGCGGATGCCTTCCAGTACGATCCGCCACCGGCCCGCAGCAGGTCGCCAGCATGCACACGCCGCGCAAACTCCTGGGGTCCGCGACCGACCTGCAACAACACGTCTATGCCATCGGCGGCATCGACGACAACGGCACCCCGCTGGCGTCGGTGGAGGTCCTACAGCCAAAGTACCAACGCCTGGACCTTGGCGGCCCCCTTGCCGCAAACGCTTTATGCCGAGTCCGCAGCCTATGACGGCAACGGCCACGTCTTTACCTTCGGCGGAGTCGGTGCCAGCGGCGCCATTCTCAGCACCGTCTGCGAATACACCATTGCGACCAACAGTTGGTCGGTGGCGGCGGCCATGCCCATCGCCCTGCGCGACAGCGCCGCGGTCCTCGCCTCCAATAACTTGATCTGCGTCCTCGGCGGCAAGACGAGCACCGGCACGACGGCCACCGTCGAGAGTTACAACCCGGTCACCAACACCTGGAACACCGAGAGTTCGCTGCCGAGCCCGGTCAGTAACGAAGCGGTCGTCAGCGACTCGCTCGGCCGGATCGAGGTCCTGGGCGGCTACGATTCCGGCGGCAACGCTCTGGCCAACGTTTGGGCCAGTCAGCGGCTCAACGCGTCCGACGCCGTTCCTTCCATCACCACCACGCCGCCGACCACGGGCAGTACGGGCGTCCTGTACTCCTACCAGGTGTTTTCCACGGCAAACCCACAGGCCGCCTACGCCTGAGCGCGGCCCCGGCGGGCATGTCGATCAACCCGGTCACGGGCCTGCTCCAGTGGACGCCGGGCGGCACGCAGACCGGCAGCTTCCCGGTCACGGTCGTGGCCAGCAACTACGCCGGCCAGACCAGTCAGTCGTTCACGGTCAAGGTCACCCAGTCGCGGCCCACCACCCCGACCGGCCTCACGGTCACTGGCGCGACAGCCTCGTCTCTTACCCTGTCCTGGAATGCTTCTTACGATCCGATCGGGGTGTCCAGCTACACGGTTTACCACTTCTACGTCACGGGCCACTCCGGGCACGGCGGCGGGAACGTCTACCATTACGTCCCCGTCCTTACCGTCAGCGGGACGAAGACGACCGGCACGGTCACCGGCCTGGCCCAGGGGACGAGTTCCTGGTACGTGGTGAGGGCCTTCGACAGCTCGGGGCTCTCCTCCGGTTACTCCAGCTACGTCACCGGCACCACGGACACTCGGCCGGCCTTCACCGGGTCCCTGGCCGGGACCACTTTCAACCTCACCGCCCAGCACGCCTTCAGCCTGACGCTCACGGCCAAGGGCAATCCGACCGACTTCAGCTACTCGATCGTCAACCCGCCAACCGGCATGAAGGTGAACACCTCCACCGGCGTCGTGACCTGGACGCCGTCGGACAGCTCCGTGGGGACGACCAACGTCACCTTCCAGGTCTCCAGCAGCGCGGGCACCGGCGGCACGGTGGACTACAACTTCGCGGTGGCGCCCAACCTGCCCGTGCCGCAGTACGCCTCCGCCAACCTGATCAAGGGCACCCTGTACGCCACGCCCACCGGGCAGCTCCCGATGCAGCTGTCCGACACCTTCAGCAACAGCACCGTCACCTGGTCGTTGGTCTCCGGGCCTGCGGGAATGACGGTCAACGCGACCACGGGGGCGGTGGCCTGGAGGCCGTCGGCCACAACGGCGGTATGGGGAGCGTCCATGCGACCTTCAAGGCCACCAATTACGCCGGCAGTGTGACCCTGCCCGTGTCCATCACCGTCGTTTTCGCAAGTTGGCCGAACAATGTGACGGTATCGAACCTGACGTCCGGCACCAGCGGCGATCGCACTCATCAGCTGGGGACTGCCGGCCACCAATGCGAGCAAGGTGGCCAAGTACGAGCTGCTGGTCACGCAGCCGGGGGGCTCAGGCACCTTCACGACCACTTACGGTTTCGGGCAGCACGCGGCAATTCCAACTGTCCGGTCTGGACAGATACTCCTACGTAACGGTCGAGGTCGTGGCTGAGAACGCCAATGGGAACCTGGGAATGCCGACGTTCAGCACGTTTGTTTCGCCGTAACGAAGCACCAAATCGGCACAGAGCCACCGGTAACTCCACTGCTGCACTGCGCCCCGCGTCGCGGCTAACCAGCCAGGCACGATTAACCTTCGCGCAACGCCCGACGTCCTTTACGCTGGCGCTGGCAAGTGAAGGACGGGAGGGCACACCATGATAACGCGCCAGCTCGGCAACTCGGGGCTCCAGGTCGGGCCGCTGGCCTTTGGCGGCAACGTCTTCGGCTGGACGGCAGACGAGGCCACCTCCTTCAAGCTCCTCGACGCTTTCGTCGCAGCCGGGTTCAATCTCATCGATACCGCCAACGTCTACTCGCGCTGGGTCCCCGGACACCAGGGCGGCGAGTCGGAAACGATCCTCGGCCGCTGGCTCAGCGCAGCGGCAAACGCGGGCAGGTGGTGATTGCCACCAAGGTTGGGATGGAGATGGGGCCGACAGAGAAGGGCCTGTCGCGGACCTACGTCCTTCAGGCCGTCGAGCGCTCGCTCCAGCGCCTGCAAATCGACTGCATCGACCTGTATCAGGCGCACAAGGATGACGAAGCCATACCCCTGGAGGAGACCCTCGGTGCCTTTGCGGACCTCATCAAACAGGGGAAGGTCCTGGCCATTGGCGCCTCCAACTACACCGCGGAGCGGCTGGCCCAAGCGCTCCGCGTGAGCAAGGAGAACAGGCTGCCGCGGTATGAGTGTCTGCAGCCGCTGTACAACCTCTATCGACCGCGCTCCCTACGAGGAGGCGCTGGAGCCGCTCTGCGGGAAAGAGGGCCTGGGCGTCATCCCCTACTACTCCCTCGCGGCCGGCTTCCTGACCGGCAAGTACCGCTCCGAGGCCGACCTGGCGCAGAGCCAACGCGGGAAAACGGTCAAGAAGTACCTCAACGATCGAGGGCGGCGCATCCTCGCGGCCCTCGATGTGGTCGCGGCGCGGTGCCGCTCGACTCCGGCCCGGGTGGCCCTCGCCTGGCTGCTGGCCCGGCCGAGCGTGACGGCACCGATCGCCAGCGCGACGAGCCTGGAGCAGTTCACCGACCTTATCGAGGCCACCCGCCTCAGCCTGGACGCCGCGACCGTGGAGGAGCTGAACCAGGCGAGCGCATGAGCGCTGATGTCGGAATTAGGACATGGCCGATTTCAGCGTCACTTGCGGAGGATACCTCTGCCATGACGGTGCAGGTCATCATCGCTGGATTGGTCGCTCTCACCCTCTCCGCCGGCTGCCTGTTGGTGCTTTGGGTCTTCGTCCGCTTCACAGTCATCTCGGAGTGGCGCAGCGCGGCTGGCAGGGCCGCCTCGCGCAGCCCCGCCTGGAGGAACTGGAGGCTGAGTGGCACGTTCGACTGCCCCCCGCTCGAGGCATATTATCGGAGCGGCGTCGTGGAGCACGGCGAGTGTTACCTGGTGCCGCCTGGGGTCGAGGACCAGCGGTGGTACGTCGTCCACTTCATCCCGTTGACGAAGCGGGATGTCGCCGAGTGGATGAAGATCACTGCCGTGCCGGGCATCCCCTTGGCCCTCGATGACAGCAAGGGGGTCTACTATCTGCCGTTCGCGGTGCTGAGGCGTGGGGAAGCGCCCCCGGTCTTGCTCCGCGAGCCGGGTCTGGCCCACCAAGATCGGGAGGTGGCGCCGAGTGTGGAGGACTTCGTCCGGTTTCAGTCAGTGGAGGAATGAGTCTTGGGGCGAAACCCGGACTTGTCCCCGAAGCAGACGGACAAGCACCCGCTGTGCGTCGGCGAGGCTCGCCGCATCGTGCTGGACGCTCTCGGCACTCGCTATCAGCAACGCTTCACCGACCAGTGGGACTTCGTCCGTTACGCAAAGGAGCGGAACCTCGGCCTTGACCTCACCACCCCGCCGAAAGGTCGCTGAGCGAAGGTAACCCGGAGTGGTTTGCCAGGAATTGTCGGTAAGGGACAGGCAGCCAGCTCCCGAACACCCTGACAACTGGCAGGCAGGCGGCCAACGGACGTCGTCTGACACTCCCCCGACAGTCCTGGGCACCTCGTGGCATCTGCCACGTCTCAGGAAGAAGTGGCAGACAGGGCTGGCAGACGCCTTCCCCTCCCGAGGGACGCTTCACCCGATTGACGAAGGGAAACGTTCGGGCCGACTTCCGCCTGGCTCGTGCAGCAGTTCTCTTGGCGCAGGGGCCAATGTTCTTTACCCTGGCGCTCAGAAGGGTCCAGGGCCAGCAAGGGAACAGTGAAGTCAAAGGAGACCGACCAGCATGGAGGAGACGACCACCGAGCCCGTGCGCCAGGTCGTGGAAGGCGTCTATCGCTCCGAGTCGCGGCGCGTCCTCGCCACCCTGATCCGCCTGCTCGGCGACTTCGACCTCGCCGAGGAGTCCCTGCACGAGGCGTTTGCCGCGGCGCTGGAGCAGTGGTCCCGGGAGGGCGTGCCCGCCAATCCCCGCGCCTGGCTCGTTTCGACCGGCCGCTTCAAGGCCGTCGATGCCTTGCGACGCCGGGCGCGCCTGGATGCGTCCCTGGCGGAACTGGCCAGTCGATTGGAAGGGGTGAACCGCGCCGAAGCGAAGGATGAGGAGCTGGAGGACGACCGGCTCCGGCTGATCTTCACCTGCTGCCACCCCGCCCTATCGCCTGACACCCAAGTGGCGCTGACCCTCCGGGAAGTCTGCGGCCTGACCACCGAGGAGATTGCCAGCGCCTTCCTGGCCGCTGCGCCCACGATTGCTCAGCGCATTGTGCGCGGCAAGGCCAAGATCCGCGATGCCCGCATCCCCTACCAGGTGCCCATCGCTCACCGACCTGCCGGATCGGCTCGATTCCGTGCTGGCGGTCATTTATCTCGTCTTCAACGAGGGCTATTCCGCCTCCTCGGGCGGCTCCGTGACCCAGGCCGGACCTTTCCGAGGAAGCCATTCGACTTGGCCGGCTCCTCGTTGAGCTTCTGCCCGATCCCGAGGCGCTCGGGCTTCTGGCCCTGATGCTGTTCCAGGAGTCGAGGCGAGAGGCCCGGACCTCGCCGGAGGGCGACCTGATCCTGCTGGAAGAGCAGGACCGCTCTCTCTGGGACCGCGACAAGATCCGCGAAGGCCGGGCCCTGGTCGAGCAAGCGCTGGCGTCGGAGCGCGTCGGCGTTTACGTGATTCAGGCGGCCATCGCCGGGATGCATGCCGAGGCCGCGACGGCCGAGGCCACGGACTGGGCCCGGATGGTGGCCTGGTACGACGTGCTGGCCCGTGCCGTACCCTCCCCTGTGGTGGCGCTGAACCGGGCCGTGGCGGTGGCCATGCGCGACGGCCCGCTGGCAGGTCTGCAACTCATCGACTCCATCCTGGCCAAAGGTCAGCTGGTGGAGTACCACTTGGCCCACGCGGCCCGGGCTGACCTGTGCCGGCGGCTGGGTCGGACGGCCGACGCCCGGGAGTCTTACCACAAGGCCCTTGCCCTCGCCAAACAGGAACCGGAGCGGCGCTTCCTCGAAAGACGCCTCCGCGAACTGGTCGAGAAACCCCCCTGACCGTCACGGAATTTGGGGAAGTGCCAAACGAGGACCCGAAGGGAAGGCGTGTGATGTTGGCGTGTTGGCGGTGTCGCTTTTTTGTCATCGGTGGGGCAAGCACAGACACGCCGGGGCACTCCCCGACAACACCGCCAAGCAAAAGCGCCGTTGGCGGTGTGGCGGTCTCGGCTCTTGGGGCTCGCCCTCCCCTCCCTCCCCTCAATCCGGGACGGTCAGAAAAAAAACTTTTCCCTGTTGTCGATTTCGCACGTGCCCAAACGACTACCTGGTGAAAGCGGCAATGGGCCGCTGCCAAACCAGAAGGAGGATGCCATGCGATACCTGTTGCTCATCTATACCGAAGAAAAGTCCTGGACCGAAAGCGAGCGGGCCAGGTGCATTGCCGAGTCTACCCAGCTTACCCACGAGCTGCATTCCAAAAAGCAGTACCTGGGTGCGGCGCCGCTCCATCCGGTTGCCCTGGCGACCAGTGTGCGCGTGCGCGACGGCAAACGCTTCGTGACAGACGGTCCCTTCGCCGAGACCCGGGAGCAACTCGGCGGCTTCTTCCTGATCGAGGCCGACGACCTTGACGAAGCGATCGGCATTGCCGCTCGCATTCCCGGCGCCCGCAAGGGGACCGTGGAAGTCCGGCCGGTCATTGATCTGCCCGGGCTTCCGGAAGTGAAAGCGTAACCGGCAGGTCGATTCGCACAGAAACCAACCACACGATAGGAGAATTGCCATGAATCATACGCCCCAGATCACCGAGACGGCGGGCCGGCTGATCGCTGTCATCCATCTCACCGTTCCGCGGAGTGAGATCCGGAACGTCATGCATCCGGGCCTGAAGGAACTGCTGGCCGCCGTCGCCGCCCAGGGGATCGCCCCGACCGGCCCGTGGTTCACGCACCACCTGAGGATGGACCCCGAGATTTTTGACTTCGAGATCGGCGTGCCGGTCCCGGTGCCCGTTTCGGCCGTGGGCCGGGTGACGCCCGCGCAGCGCCCCGCCATGAGGGTGGCACGCACGATCTACCGGGGCCCCTACGAGGGCCTGGCGGCGGCCTGGGGCGAGTTCGATGCCTGGATCGCGGCTCAGGGCCACAAGCCGGCGGCGGACCTCTGGGAATGCTATGCGGCGGGTCCGGAGTCAAGTCCCGACCCGGCGAACTGGTGTACGGAGTTTGAACGACCCTTGAAGAAAGAAAGGTGATGCGATGCAAGTCATGGTGATGGTCAAGGCCAGCAAGGATTCCGAGGCCGGCGTGCTGCCCAGCGAGCAGATGCTCGCGGCCATGGGCAAGTTCAACGAGGAGCTGGTGAAGGCCGGCGTGCTGGTCGCGGCCGAGGGGCTTCAGCCCAGCTCGAAGGGGAAGCGCGTGCGGTTCTCCGGCAAGACGCGGACCGTGATCGACGGGCCGTTTGCCGAGACCAAGGAACTGCTCGCCGGCTTCTGGATCTGGCAGGTGAAGTCCCTGGAAGAAGCCCTCGACTGGATCAGGCGCTGCCCGAACCCCCACAACGAGGATGGCGAGGTCGAGATTCGCCCCTTGTTCTCAGCGGAGGACTTCGCGGCCAGCGACCCCAGCGGGGAACTCCGGGCCGCCGAAGCCTGCTTGCGCGAGCGGGTGTCAATGTCGCGGAAGGACGAATCAGGCAGCTGCTGATGCTGCCTCGCCCTCCCCAAGCGGTCCGGCAACTCCGACGGCCCGCTTGTTGGCTTCCCGGTAGAGGTTCCAGGCTCCGGGCACGCTCACCAGCAGACCAGCGATGCGATGGAGAATGCAGAGAGCCAGGGCCTCGGCCGAGGAAGCGCCGACCGTGCTGAAAAAGAACTGAAAGGCGCCTTCGCGCACGCCCAGGCCGTTGATCGCCGGCGCCGCCGCGGCAGCCACGAAAATCACCGGCAGGAACAGGAAATAGTCAATGGCTGCCACCTTCAGCCCCAGGGCCAGTCCCAGCAGGCAGACACACCCAATCGTCCACAGCTGGATCAGCAGGCTGATCGCCAGGCAGAACAGCAAGGTCCCCGGACGATGCCGGTAGTGCAGCAGACAGGTGCGCAAATGCTCCAGCCGGCCGCCAAGTGGCAGCCGGGAGACCAGAGCCCCGATTCGCAACCAGCGATGACAACGCCGGCTGAACCCCACCAGGGCCCCTCCCGCGAGCAACAGCAGCAGGCCCCCGACAAGCCAGGAACAGGACGCCAGTTCGGGACGATGCCACTGCGTCGCCAGGGCCAGGGCGCCTACCAGCAACAGCGACGCCAGGCCGATGACCCGGCTGAGCAGCACGGTCATGGCGGCGGCGCTTTTCTTTCCAGGCGAGCGGCGACAGATGCAAACGATCTTGGCCACGTCCGTTCCCGTCGAGCCGGGGAGGAAATTGCTGACAAAGACCCCGAGCCAGGTCAGCCGGATCACTTCCCCCAATCCGGGGTCCAGCTGCTCGGCTTGCAGCATGACCCGCCAGCGCACAGCCATCAGCAAGATCGACCCGACCGAGGCCAGCAGCCCAAGTCCAAGCAGCCTCGGGCGAACTTCCCGCAACAGGGTCCAGAAACCCGGAAGAAACAGGTCCCCCGCTTGCTCCCGGATAGGGACCGTCTCGGACTGCCCGTGGACCCGGAACACCCTGCTGCCGTCGGCATTGTGGATCATCCATCCCGAGAGCCGGGTATCGCCGGTGATGAACTGGTCCCTCCAGTGGATCTGGGCCAGGACGTAAGTGACCGAGCCAAGGGTGACGAGAAGGCACAGCCCTTGCCAGAGCCGGCGCGGCCGGGTAGGAACGTCGGCCTGCGTGGTCATGGTTCAGTTCCTTTGCTTGGGGTCCTGGAAAAGCGAGCCAGCGGTCTGATCCGGTGTCTGCCGAACAAACTGGCGGCGTCCCGGGTCGTAGGCGTAGCCCGAGGCGGCCAGTCGCTGGCCCTGGTAGACCCAGGCTTGCTCAAAACCGCGGAAGGAGAGGACCAGGTCGGGCGGAAGGTCGGGAAGAGGAAAACCCTGGACAAGCATGCTGCGATTCAGGATGAAATAATCATGGGGGCCATAACTCACTTCCTCAGGGCGGGTGACCCCATGAAGAAGGACTTGCCGCAGTGCCGGTTGCGTGGTGATCCAGGCCCCGGAATAATAACAGCAATACAGGGTCAGCGGCGCAGGCGTTGCCTCCCCCCGGGACAGCAGGGAAGGAGCAGGACCGGAGCGTAACCGCCGGCCCACCAGCATCATCTCCTCGCCCCAGCCCAGCCAGGACGGATTGATTCGGCCCACTTCCGGTTGGCGTGCGTCGGGAAACGTCAACCAGAAGGGATGAAAGGCGCCGTACAGCGGGCGGAAAGGGATGACTTCGCCGAGGAACAGACCCAGGAACAGGATCGCAGCCGTCCAACGCTGCGGGGGAGAAGCGCGGGCCAGCAGCGGCATGGCCAGCAGGAGCAGGACCAGGGCCGCCCCCTCCAGGAACAGGTTGAAGTAGCGGTGGCCAAGGGGGACTTGCAGCAGGCCGTAGGCCAGGGGAACCAGCAGGCAGACAAGCAGGGCCGCGACCAGGAGCGGTGCCGCGACCAGGCTCTGCCGTCCTGTGGGGAGGAACACGAGGAGGGCGGCCAGAAGCCAGAACACGGTCGGCAACGCATCCAGGAAGACCGCGTAGGCGAAACCCACCGAACAAAGCAAATGGTGTCCGTGCGTCACGGCGTTGTAATGCAGCACCACTCCGTTGATCTCTCCGGGAGGATGGAATCGGCCTGGCTGAATGGGATGGAAGGGTGCCCAGTAAGCCGGGATGCAATAATTGGCGAACACCCCCAAGGCCACGGCAGCCCCCGTGATCAGAAGGAAGAGGAGGGGGACAAACCGCCTGGCCGCGGCACACCCGGAGCGGAACCGCCCGCTCTGGAGGACAGCCAGCCCCAGGCTGCCGGCCACACACAGCCCAATCGTCAAGAGCAGCAGCAGCAGAAAATAACGGGAAAAGTCAATGCTGCCGGCGGTAAAGCGAAGCAGGCCCCAGCTCCAGACGACGAGCGGCTCGGCTGCCTGCCGGAAAAGCCGGAACGGGTTGGCCGAGAAAGTCAGTCCGCCCGCCACGCGCAGCAGCAGTACGGAAACCAGGCCGATCATCCAGGCCAGCAGCAGTGCCCGCGCGGTGTCCAGGACCAGCGGCCGGACCTGCCAGTTGCCCCGCTGGCGGGCCCGCAGCCAGGCGCAGACCGAAATCGCGACCAGCAGCAACGGCGAGGCGATCAGCTTTTCCTGGGCCGCCAGGGAAGCCACGCCGACCGCCAGCAGACCGAGGTGCGAGCAGGAGCGCTGCCAGGCCAGGCAGAGGTACGCCAGAGTCACCAACCCAAGGTTCATGGAAAGCAGGTCGTAGTTAAACGTCTTGAGAGCCAGCTGGCCGACAGGAAGCAGCAGGAGCACGAAAGCGAGAACGAAGAACAGACCCGGCTGTTTCACCTGCTTCAGGTTCATGGCCAGATGAAGCAGCCAGAGAAAACTGAGGAACCCCGTCAGCCAATGACAGAGTTTTACCAGGATGGCAGCGGAAACCGCGGGCCAGGCGCTGCTTTGGTGCAGCGCCCCCAGGAGAGGAGCCAGGGCGCTCAGGCTGGTCCGGAAGGCCCCGGCACTGATCTCCCGGTCGAAAAACGCCCGGCGCTCCTGGCCCGCCAGTTGGTGTACGTAGTAGTTCTCGTCCGCGGTCAGGAACTGACTCGTCTGTTCGAGCGACAGGTAGAGAGGAAAGACACAGGGAGCGAACAGCAGCAAGGCGGCTCGCCAGGACTGGAAACGCCAGCGCAGGTATCCAATCAAGATGGCGCAGCAGCCCAGGTAGACCAGGCACTCCCAACCATTCATTTTCTCTCCTTGATTGCCCCGCAAGAGAGTGAGCAGACCACAGCCATCACGCAGCCTTTCGCGCCTCGATGCGGACCGTGCCCACGCAGTCCCTGCCGTCGTCTCCGCTCAGGAACTCAGGGCGAATGCGGTGTTTGACGCGCTGAAACTGTTCGGGAAGCACTTGCGTGACGGTGGTTTCACAACTGGGGAAGTGGCGAGCGAAGGCGCGCTCGTAATCGGACAGACGCCAGCGGTTGAGGTTACTGCTGTTGAGCCAGCCTTGCCAGGTCTTGTGGTCGTAACACAGCATCTCAAACGGAAAACGGAAAAAATGATCGCGCAGGTCGATCACGTGGACGTTCAGGCCGCCAGGCCGAACTAACTGGTGGCAAGCGGCGAGCAGACCTTCGACGTCGTCCACGTGCTCGAGCACGGAACTGGAAAAGACAACGTCAGCAGAAGCCGGGTGACGGCCAGCGTACTCGCCGAGCTGGTCCGAGGTCACCGTGATCCGAGCCGGGTCGGGTTGCCACTCGCCATCGCGATTGTGGAAATAGCGCTGCAAGCGCTGGGGATCAAGCTGGCGAATCCGGGCCCGGCGGACCGGGGCGTAGGGGTCCTGCAAGATCACGTGGCGCACGCCGGCCTCGAGCAGGGCCAGGGCGATGCCGAAACTGCCGCCAAAGCCAACCACGCAGACCGTCTTGTTTGCCAGCGCCTGGCCCAGGCGCTCACAGGATCGGCCCAGTTGCTGCACCGACTGGTCCGGGGCCCGCGTATCGAGTCCTGGCTGGAGAAAGATGCCGTGATCGAGCATCCAGTCAATGACGCCCTGGGGAATGTTGCGGCGAAGCAGACGGAAGCACCAGTAGGACAAGGGAACCACAGGTTTCCTCCCTGGGACGGGAAAGGACTTTTGGCCTTGCGGGCCGTTCAGGCGGCGCGTCCGGACACCGCCGAGGGCCTCTCGCCGTCGAGGAACAGGCGCGCCCACTGTTCCAGCGTGGCCAGGGCGAACAGGAACTTGATGCGCCGGCGGCTCTCGATGGGGTGCCAGCGCACCATCCAGGAATGGGCCCGGTCAACAAAGCGCGTGGCCGGTTTGGGTTGCAGCCAGCCCCGGCGTCGCAGGGTGGCGGGCGCGGTCAAGTCGGCGATCTTGGCTCGGAGCACCTGCTCCAGCAGCACCGGGAGCAGGTTCTGGGTGCCCCGCCGGCCACTTTTGGGACGGTGCAGCACCTGAGGGGGGAGCAGGTTTCGCAGCGACTGACGGAGGATTGCTTTCCCCACTCCTCCCTGGATTTTCAGGGAAAAGGGGATCCGGCAGGCCAGCTCGACCAAAGAGCGGTCGAGGAAGGGCACCCGGGCCTCGACGGAATGGGCCATGGTCAGTTTGTCAATGCGGGCGAGCTGGCTGTGAACCAGCTCATGTTCCAGCTCACACAGCAGCCAGTTCTGAGGCAGGTTGCGCTGCTCAAGATAAGGATCGTAAACGTGGCTCACTCCCTCCAGCAAGGGGCGGTCGAGCAGAGCCGGGTCGAGGAGGTGAGCCAGGGTCGAGGCCGCGGGCATGACAAAGGAGGCCGCGGGCAACATCTGCCGCGTCAGCCAGGTCGGGGCCCAGTTGTAAGGCGGGCCAAAGAGGCGAAAGTGCGGATAGCCCGCGAACAGCTCGTCCGAGCCTTCGCCAATCAAGACCACCTTGAGGTGCTGGCGGACGAACTCCGCCAGGAAATAGGTCGTGCCCAGCACCGGGTGAGCAATCGGCTCTTCCAGGTGCCAGATCATGCGCTCGAACACGTCGCTGGTCTTCTCAATGGCAATGATTCGCTCGCGGGCCTCGACGCCGCAATGCCGTGCCGCGATCCGGGCATAGGGCAGCTCGTCGTTGGGTAAACCGTACCCCACCGTGAACGCCTGAATTTGTCCGGGAGACAGATACCGGACCATCATGGCCAGCACCGCGCTGGAGTCGAGCCCTCCCGAGAGAGTGATTCCCACCGGGACGTCGGCGACCAGGTGGCTGCGGACCGCTTCCGCCAGGTGGTCCCGGACAAGCCCGGCCCATTCCTCGGGAGTTCGCTGCTCCACCGTCGGCTCCAGGCGCCAGTAACGCCGCCGTGCCAGCCGCTGGCGCTGCCAGTGAAGGCAATGTCCCGGTCTCAGTTGATAGATGCCGCGAAAGATCGTTTCCTCGGTGGAGATCCAGCCATAAAGCAGATAGTGATACAGGGCTTCCAGGTTCAACCGCGCCCGGCCGACCAGGGAAAGCAACGGCTTGATTTCGGAGGCGAACGCCAGGGTCTCCGGGGAAGGCTGACAATAATAGAGCGGCTTGATGCCAAAGCGGTCTCGAGCCAGGAACCAGCTGGCGTCGCGGCTGTCCCAGATGGCAAAGGCGAACATGCCTTCCAGGCGCTCGACCAGCTGCTCCCCATACTGCTCGTAGCCGTGCAGCAGCACTTCGGTATCGCACTGGGTCCGGAAGCGATGCCCGGCCTGGATCAAGGCCTGGCGAAGACGTTCATGGTTATAGATCTCGCCATTAAAGATGACGGACAGTGATCTCTCTTCATTGACCATTGGTTGCTGACCGGTGGCCAGGTCGATGATGCTTAGACGTTTGTGGCCGAGGCCGGCGTGGAAATCCGGGCGACCGCCCGGCAGCAGCAGATACCCCGTCTCGTCGGGACCGCGGTGGTGCATCAGCTCGGTCATGCCCTGCAAGACCGTTTGATCGAATGGTCCAACGAAGCCAGCAATTCCACACATGAATTTCTTTCCGGCGGGGATAGGGGCCGGGTGCAGGAACCCGAGCAGAGCTGCCGGGCAGCCTTATAAGGCAGCTGGCCCTGGACTGTCAACGCCAGCTGTCGGGGGGTGTCCGTCTGGATTTCGCCGAGCCGCGCACGCAGCGCAGCGGAGTAAGCGGTCTTCTTGCGGGCCGCTTACTCCGCTGCGCTGCGTGCGCGGCTCGGCCAGCGCAGCCCCGCCGAGCCGCGCACGCAGCGCAGCGGAGTAAGCGGTCTTCTTGCGGGCCGCTTACTCCGCTGCGCTGCGTGCGCGGCTCGGCTGCCATGCCAAAATCCAGAGGGACACCCGGAAGAAAGTCCTCTTTCCCTTCCCTGATCGGCTCGCTATAAGGGCCGTTCACCTTGGCCACTCCATCACTGGCAAGGAAAGCCCCCCATTTCCCGACGGAACGCGAAGATGAGTCAGAAGCTGCAAATCCCGGTGTCCCTGCTAGACAAGGGAGAGCGGGACCGAGTCCAGATCGAGAAGTACCTATCTTTCCTGTGTGACCCCCATACCCGCGAGCCGCTGGAACTTGAGCCCGGTCCGCCGGCCCGGATCGTCGCATCCCGCTCGGGAAGACAGTACCGCTTTGTGGGCGGCCTCCCGGACCTGCGTCCCTGGTCTGGATCGACTGCCGGCGCCGGCTCGCCGTCCGACGTTCCTGACGCGCAGGATGGCTTTCAAACGCAGAAACAGGTGGCGGCGCACTACTCCGAGAAGCCTTGCAATAACTACCTGTGCCTGGACAACGTGCCGCTGGGGAAGTATCTGCGCGATCGCGCGTATGATCGCTTCTTCGAGCAGACCAAATTCGTGGTCGAGGTCGGCTGCGGCAAGGGAGCCATCGCCCGGGCCCTTCAAGAGCACCGCGGCATTGTCCCCTTCTGTGTCGATCTCGCCTATGGCTCGATTGCACAGGTCCGTCAGCCGCCCCTCGCCGCCGATGGCCTCCTGGGATCGAACCTGGCGCTCCCCATCCGGGACGGCGTGGCAGACCTGGTCTTCTCTTACGGCGTCATCCATCACACACCCAATCCCTTCCTCTGCTTCCGCGAGCTGGCCCGAATCCTCAAGCCGGGAGGGTATCTGCTGCTCAACGTCTACAACTGGGAAAACCTGTACCGCAAACTGTATCATGCCTTCAACCCTCCCTTCACGGGGGTGCGCAACCTGGGCGGCAAATGGTTCGGGGACCTGCTCCTGAAGCTGTTCGTTTTTCCTCCCTATCATCTGGCTCTGTGGATGGTCCTCGGATTGACCCAGGGGCGCTGGCGCTTTCCGGGGCTCCGGAATTCGTGGGAGCAGTTTGGAGACTTCTTCCTCACTCCCATTGCCCGGTTCTATCACTTCGAGGAACTGCAGAGCATGGGGGAAACGCTCCAGCTGCAAGTCGTCGAGCATGAAACCGGCGGCTGGCCTCAGGGTGGTTTTTCGCACTTCGTCTGGTTTCAAAAGCGACCCGGCTGAGGCCAGTTCCGCGGAACGTACGTCCAGGCCAGGGTCGATCTGAAAGCCCGTGGGGGCAAGAGGAAACGCCAAATGATCCCGGAACCGATCTATCAAAGACTCTACGACCGTCTGCTGCACCTCTACGCCGATTCGTTCAAGGACATCATCCTCTCTCAGCAGCATCTGGAGCAGATGACCCGCGATTCGCTTTGTGAGAAGCGAGCGGCTGAAATCCTCTCCTTGCTCGAGGAACGGACGGGAATGCCACTTCAAGGCAAGCGCCTCTTGGAGATCGGATCCGGGATGTGCATGACCCTGGCCACTGCCCGGATTCGCTTTGGTGCCGACGCCTGCGGCATTGAACCAGGCGGCAACGAGTACAGCGGCAGTATTGAAACAGGTCGCGAGTTGCTGCGTGCGCTCGGGCAACCCGACCAGGTCGTCCAGGTCGGCGTTGGGGAGGCCATTCCTCATCCCGACAACAGCTTCGACGTGGTCTTCTCTTCCAACGTGCTGGAACACACAAAGGACCCCTCTCGTGTCGTTGCCGAATCGATCCGTGTCCTTCGTCCGGGGGGAATTGTCTGCCACGTTGTCCCCAACTATGGTTCCTGGTGGGAAGGCCATTACGGCGTTCTCTGGATCCCCTTTCTGAACAAGTTCCTTGGCCGGCTTTATTTGCGTCTGCTGGGTAAGGACCCCGCTTTCCTCGATACGCTGCAACTCATCACTCGTCCCTGGCTGAAACGGATGCTCAAGCCCTTTGGCGATCAGATCGAGGTCCTCGGTTGGGGACAGGACTTATTTCTCAAGCGCCTGAGTTCCCTGGAGTTCTCAGAATATGGCGCCCTGAGCCGGTTGAAAAACAAGTTGCGCTGGATGCGGCGGTTGGGGCTGCTCTGGATGATCAAGATGCTGGGGCAACTGCTCCACTGGGAAACTCCGTTCGTTCTCACCGTCCGCAAGAAGATGGTCCTGGGACCGGCCCATGCCGCTCGGAGCGCTGCCTGACGTTGCTCCGGTCACGCAATCCATTCCAGAAAGGGAGGCAAGATGTGTGGCATCTGCGGCTTTTGCGGAGAGGGGCAGGCAGATCACCTTCAGAGGATGATGGACTCCTTGTGGCATCGTGGGCCGGATGCCGAGGGACGGTTCGTTGACTTGCGCACGAGCGTCTTCCTCGGTCATCGGCGTCTGTCCATCCTGGACATTGCCGGCGGCAGCCAACCAATGTGGAACGAGGACGGCCAGGTCGGTGTTGTTTTCAATGGCGAGATCTACAATCACGTCGAGCTGCGCCGCCAGCTGCAGGCGCTGGGACACGTGTTTGCCTCGCACCACTCCGACACCGAAGTCCTCGTTCACGGCTACGAGGAGTGGGGGCAAGATTTGCCGGGCCGGCTCAACGGCATGTTTGCGTTTGCTGTCCTGGACCAGCGCCAGGGCACTCTCTTCCTCGCGCGCGACCGCTTTGGTGAGAAGCCGTTGTATTATACCGTGGGTGATCATTTCTTCGCCTTTGCCTCGGAGCTGCGTGCGCTGGCAGGCCATCCCAGGGTAGATACCAGCCTCGACCTCCTCAGTGTCAAAAAGTTCCTGGTCTACGGATTTATTCCCGCTCCCCGGGCCCTGTGGCGCAACTCCTTCAAACTGCCTCCCGGAGGCCGCCTGGTTTATGATTATCGCGGTCATCAGCTGACCACCGGGACCTACTGGACCTTTCACGTCGAGCCGAGCCAGGAAATGGCGCGGGCTTCCGAGGAGGAGCTGGCGGCCGAGCTGCGCCGGCTGCTCAGCCAGGCTGTTCAGCGGCGCTTGATCAGTGACGTTCCTCTCGGGATCTTTCTGAGCGGCGGCATCGATTCCAGCGCGATCTTGACCTTTGCCGCCCAGACGGTCCCCGTTACCTCGCTGCGGACCTTCTCGATTGGGTTTGCTGAATCGTCTTTTGATGAGTCGGCATATGCCCAGGCCATGGCCGAACAGATCGGCTCGCAACACAACGTTCGCATCCTGGAGCACATCAATGCGCGCGAGTTGCTGAGTTCGGTCTTACGGCAATTGGACGAACCACTCGGCGACCCCTCGATTCTGCCGACCTATCTGTTATCGAAGTTTGCCCGAGAACAGATCACGGTGGCCCTGAGCGGCGATGGCGGCGATGAGCTGTTCGCCGGGTATGATCCGTTCCGGGCGCTGCGTTTGGCTCAGCTCTACTCGACCCTCATGCCGCGCTGGCTGCATGCAGGGGTCCGCAAGCTGATGGATTTGCTGCCCCTCTCTTCCAGCAACATGAGTGTTGACTTCAAGCTGAGGAGGACGCTGCGCGGCCTGTCGTATCCACCCCCGCTCTGGAACTCGGTCTGGCTGGGTCCTCTGGAGCCACGTGAGATGCTGGACCTGTTCCAGGAGCCGGTCGAGGTGGCGGAGCTGTACAGTGAAGCCCTTGCGGTCTGGCACGAGTGCCAGTCGGAGAACCTGGTTGACCGGACGCTGGAGTTCTATACCCGCACGTACCTCGCCAACGACATTCTGGTGAAAGCCGATCGGGCGTCGATGCTCAATTCCCTCGAGGTGCGGGCTCCCTTTCTGGACAACGACGTGGTCGAGTTTGCCCGGCGCTTGCCCGCTTCCCTCAAGGCACGCCGCGGTCAGACCAAGTACCTGCTCAAACGGGCCCTGGCCCCGGTGCTGCCCGAGAGCGTCATCCGGCGCAAAAAGAAAGGGTTCGGCATCCCCCTGGCAGCCTGGCTGCGCCAGTGGTCGGGCCTGACCTTCCGCGGCTCGCCGCGGGAAGCGGGCTGCGAATGGCTGGACTCGTGCAATCAGGACTGGGTGACGGCCCGCTGGGAGGAGCATCGGCAGGGCCAGCGCGATCATCGGCTCTTTCTCTGGAGTTGGCTCGCCCTGATGCACCACAACCCCCAGGCGATCTCCCGCTTGGCTCATGCCGCTTGAAGCAGGAAAGGAGCGCCCCATTCGGATCCTGGTCATGAATTACGAATTTCCCCCTGTCGGGGGAGGCGGCGGCCGGGTGGCAGAGGATCTTTGTCGCGGCCTGGCAGCGCGGGGTCATCAGCTGCGTGTGCTCACCTCGCACGCGCCGGCCTTGCGCCGCCACGAATGGCGCGATGGCTACGAGATCATCCGCAGCCCCGCGGGCCGGTCCCGTTTGGACCGCTGCAGTCCTGCCGAAATGCTGAGCTACGTAGGCCTGGGAGCAGGCCGAGCCTTGTACGATGCGCTGTTCTGGAAGCCCGATCTGCTCCACGTCCATTTCGCCGTGCCGACGGGGGCCCTGGCCTGGCTGGCCCACCGGCTGACGGGAGTGCCCTACGTGCTGACGGCCCACCTGGGAGACGTTCCCGGAGGGGTGCCGGAGCAAACCCGGCATCTCTTCCGCGTGGTCAAACCTTTCACCAGACCCATCTGGACCTCGGCCGCCTATCGCACTGCGGTCAGCGACTTTACGCGGCGGCTGGCAGAGTCCGCCTACGGCTTTCCGGTCGAGACGGTCCTCAACGGGGTCAATCTCCAGGCCTGCCGGCCCGGCTCGGTAACTCCCTCACCTGTCCGCCGGCTCCTCTTCGCCGGGCGCTTGAGCGTCCAGAAGAACGTGCTGTTCCTGATCGACCTGCTGGCTCACGTGCGGGACCTGGATTGGACCCTGGAACTGCTCGGCGATGGGCCGCTCCGCGCCGCGGTGGCCGCTCGCGTGGCCGAGCACGGGTTGACCGAACGGATTCGGCTCCGCGGCTGGGTGCCTCCCGAGCAGGTGGAGCGGTTCATGCAAAGCAGCGACATCCTGATGCTGCCTTCTCTTTCGGAAGGGCTTTCGGTGGTTGGGGTGCGCGCCCTGGCCTTCGGCCTGGCGGTCCTGGCCAGCGCGATTCCGGGCAACCACGATCTGGTCCGCCACGGTACAAATGGTTTTCTGTGCCCATGCAATGATCTTGCCTCCTTTGAGCAGCACCTTCGCGAAATGCTGCAAGCCACCGACCGGCTGGCCTCGATGAAGCAGGCCAGCCGGGTCCTGGCCCAGACCTTTGATTTGCAGCGGATCATCGGCCGCTACGAGGACATCTTCCATTCGGTCTGTCAGCGCCGGGCCGCTGCCTGAAGCAAAGAAGGAGCAACGATGAAGATCATTGCACCGCGAATGATTGTGGGGAATCGAGGCGACTTGCTCAGCCGCTACGGCATCCTCGAGGCGCTGCAGCGGCTGGGAAATCTGGAAATCACGAGCTTCTGCCGGTCGGTCGAAGAGCTTGGCCCAATGACCTTGCCAGCCTTGCCCTATGGTCCCCTGTACAACCTGTGGCCAGGCTTTGTCGGCCGTCGAGCCCTGCGCCAGGCCGGCGTCGTGATCTGGACCGGAGGACTCGACCTCCAGGACGATTCCAGCCTGCTCAAGCTGATCCATACCTGGTTGACCTTTCTCCACTTCCGCATGCTTGGCTGCCGGATCGTGGTGCTGATGCAAGGCGCCGGTCCGCTAACCACCAGGGCGGGCCGGTGGCTGGCGCGCCGGATCCTCAACCTCGTTGATTCCTTTGTTGCTCGAGACAGCGGTACGCTTCGCTTGCTGCAGGGGCTTGGAACGCGAACGCAATTGCTGCGTGGCCACGATGGCATCTTCCTGGAAGGGTTGGATCGCCTCACCGGTCTGCCGGCGGAAGGACTTCTGCTGCACCGGCTGACCGACCGCTCAGCAGGTCAGCACCTCATTGGGGTGAACATCCGTTTGTGGTTCCACTTCCAGAACAGCATCGTTCCGTATCACCTGAGACGACGGCGTTTCCAGGAGCGATCACGGGCCAAGATGGAGCGACTGATTGAAGCAACGACAATCCTGGTCGGGCGCTGCGCCGGCAACTGGGCGCCCGGGTCGTTCTCCTGTCGATGTACGAGCCGGAAACGCACCCCTGGGAAGATGATCTGCCTTATTTGCGGCGCGTCAAGGAGTCGTGGGCCGCTGACCGGGACGTCGTGCTGGCGGAAGAACCGCTTAGCCTCGGTGGTTTCGCCGAATTGCTGCAGAAGCTGGACCTGATGATCGGCTCGCGGTTGCACTCGACCCTGGCGGCCCTGCGGCAAGGAGTGCCGGCGATCAACCTCTCGTACACCAACAAGTGTCGCGACATCTTCACCGATCTGGGAATGGCTGCCAATCAGTTTGACCTGGAAACATTCATGACAAACCCGGAGACAGTCGTTTGCCGAGCTGGGGAACTGCTCGCGGACCGGCAACTGCGGCCGAGCATTCGACAGCTTGTCCGGTCTCGGATTCAGGACAACGAGAGAATCCTGCGCCAGGTGTTCGGAGCCAGGTCGGAAGAACGATGGCAGGCTGCCTGATCGGCCAGGCGAGGCCAGGGATCCGGAGCTGGAGAAACGAGGAGAAGAGTTACCAATGGCTGAGAACGTTCTCGAACCGAAAATGCCCGCGCAGGAGGCCGCTCCCTCGGCACGTCGTCCCTCTTACCTCCAGTTAATCTTGATCCTTCTCTGCTTCCTGGCTGGCAATCTCTTTGTGCGGGCTGACCTCGAACGCTGGCCGCACCAATCCTACCTTCAGTTAAGTGAAGAGACAATCCAGGAGCTGAAGGCGCAGCCGTGGAAAGTGTTGTTGCCGATTCATACCATGGGCGGACAATACTGGTTCGCCAGCACCAGTCTGCTGCCTGTGGACCTTCTCCAACGACTCCTCACCCCCCGAGGGGCTTTCCTGTTCCTGAATGCCCTGGTGGTCTTCGTTTCCTTCTGGACATCGTGGTTCGCTTGCCGAAGGCTCATTTTTACGTGTACGTTTACCTTGTGTATGGCCTTCGGGACACAGCTGCATTACTCCTACGCTCTTTCGGGGACCGTTGTCCTCTACCTGCAGATTATTTACGTGGAGATCAACCTCCTTTGCCTGTACCACATCCTCTTTGGCAGTGCCCAGCAGGGCAAATGGCGGGTTGGTTTCCTGATCAGCCTGGTGCTGTTTGCCTTCGGGTTCGACACCTGGTACAATTATTTTCTCTACCTCTGGCTGGCCGGGGCCTTCCTGTTTTTCTATTCCTGGCGCCACGGTGAGTCCTGGCGCTGCCACCGATTGCTCTTTGTTCTGGGGAGCGCCACGATTATCGCCTGCATTCATTTGCCGATCAAATTGAGCTACTCACCTCAGCACTTCAAGCCGGGCTGTGAGGACGAATTGATCTTGGGGTATCATTCTCCTGCCCTGTTCATCGAGGATTTCCTTTCCAATTGCATCAGCTACACGTACATCTCACTGATGAATTATGCTCCTCCTTTCATGCTCGCGTCCAATGCCAGTTTTTCTCTCGGATCTGCTGGGATCCTCCACGAACAGCACGGTTACCATTCTGAAATGAGTCAGCTGGTAGTGATGCACTACTTGTTCTTGTGGTACTTTTACGCGGGGATCGTGTTCGCGGTTTTCTTGTTCTTCCTCGGGCGTTCGCTATTCCAGGCGTTGAGCAAAGGCTCAAAGGAATCGCTCTGCCTGAGTCTCATGCTTCTGGGCATTGCCACCGGCTCCGCCACGCACTTGCTGATCAAGTATCGCCCCTACATGAGTGTTCCCTCGCTCTCTTACAAATGTATGCCGAGCATCCTGGCGACAACCATCCTGCTGGCCTATCTTCTGGATCGGTTCCAGGCTCGGATTCGGATGCGCTGGCTAGCGCTGAGTTGTGCCTGCCTGGTGTGGAGCCTGGTGCTTTACGGGGGCCTGGCTCGGCCACGTTTCCTTTCCCACCTGAACATGCAAGTGGGGCTCGGGACGTACCCTGATCCAATGAAGAAGATCTTTCGCTGATTTCCAGCGCTGCGCTGTCCTGTCCACTGGACGGTGAGATCCGTACACTAAGAGGCACGAACAGCAAGGCGAGCGGCGCGGCGTCAGCCCGCCGGTGCTTGTCCTTTCCCGGCGGGCTGACGCCGCGCCGCTCGCCTTGCTGTTCGCGCCTCTTACTCACCATCTCTGGCCGCGGCCTGCTCGTGCCGTCCCGGCGCGACCAGGACCGGAAAAGAACGACCCCGGAAAATGGCGACTCCAGTGCCGCTTGACAATTCGGGGAAAGCGTGCCAATATACCGTCCGCTTTCAGGGAAGCATAACAGGCCAGCAGGCCGGGGAACGACGTTGCCGGGCGACTGCCAGCAACGCCGGATGGGTTTTATTCCAGCAACAAAGGCTGGCCCACGCCTCGACGGGAAAGGCACGAGAATGTCACGACATAACAAGATCTGGGCACTGCAGGATCTTGCCAGGGAGTTGGAACAGCAGCGCAGCCAGCACAAGCGCATCGTTCAGTGCCACGGGGTGTTCGATCTGCTCCACATCGGACACATCCGCCATTTCGAGCAGGCCAAGAAACTAGGCGATTTGCTGGTCGTCACGGTCACACCGGACCGCTACGTGAACAAGGGCGCTGGCAGACCGGCCTTCCCGCAGCAGGTCCGCGCCGAGGTCATTGCTTCCCTGGATTGCGTGGATTACGTCGCCATCAACAACTGGCCGACCGGCGCCGAGACCATCATGCTGCTCCGGCCGAACGTCTTCGCCAAGGGGAGCGAATTCAGCAGCGGCAAGGACACCACCGGCCACATTGGCGTCGAGGAGAAAGCGATCCGCCTGATCGGGGGCGAGCTGGCGTTCACGCAGGACGTCACCTTCAGTTCCTCCGCCCTGATCAATCATTACCTCTCCAACTTCACGGAGGAAGTCCGGGAGTACCTGCTGCAGCTGATCCAGCGTTATCCCCCCGACGAGATCCTGGCCACTCTCAAGAGCGCCCGTCCTCTGAAGGTGCTCTGCCTGGGTGAGACCATCATCGACGAGTATCAGTACTGCGACGTGATGGGCAAGTCAGGGAAGGAGCCGGTGCTGGCCACGCGCTACGTGGAAACCGATCGCTTTGCCGGCGGCGTGCTGGCCTGTGCCAACCACGTGGCCAGCTTCTGCGACTCCGTTGACGTGCTCACCTTCCTGGGAGAAGGCGGCGACGAGGAAGCGTTTGTTCGCAACATGCTCAAGCTCAACGTTACCCCGACTTTCCTGCACAAGAGCAATTCGCCAACGATCGTCAAGAAACGCTTTGTTGAGAAATACTTGCAGCAGAAGCTCTTTGAAGTCTATTACATGAACGATGACGCGCTGCCCGCGCAGGAGGATGAGGAGTTCTGCGCCAGGCTGCAGCAGATCTTGCCGCGTTACGACGTTGTCATTGTCACGGACTATGGCCACGGCATGTTCACGCCGCGGGCCATCGAGGTCCTGGCTTCCCAGGCCCGCTTCCTGGCCGTCAACACGCAAAGCAACGCCGGCAACAATGGCTTCAATACCATCTCCAAGTATCCCCGGGCGGACTACGTCTGCCTGGCGGTGCGCGAATATGCCCTGGAGACGCGCAATCGGCACATGCGTTATGAGGACATGATCTTGCACGTCGCCCGGAAACTCTCCTGCTCGCAACTGGTGCTGACGCTGGGAAAATATGGCTGTCTCTCCTATTCGACCAGCGAAGGGTTCAAGCAGGTGCCGGCCTTTGCCACCAAGGTGGTTGACCGGGTCGGTGCCGGCGATGCGGTCTTTTCCCTGACGTCGCTGTGTGCGGCCCAGGGGCGCCGACCGAAGTGATCGGTTTCCTCGGCAACGTTATCGGGGCCGAGGCAGTTTCGATCCTCGGCAACCAGCTCTCCATCGAGCGCATCCCTCTCTTCCGTCACGTGGAGTGCCTGCTGAAGATGCACGAGGGCGTCGGTGCCGCCAAGCAGGAACTGCTCAAGGTCGCGGCGTGAGAAACGGCGCCACGGACGACCAGAGAGCAGAAAGGGAGTTCACGACAATGACCGTTTCTTCGACCGCGGCAACCGGGGCTGATTCACTTGTCTCTTACTACAAGGATCTGCAGTTCAACCCGGTGCTGATCCGCGTCGAGGATTCGGCGGTCTGGAAGGCACACTTCGACAAGCGCCGCAACCTGTACGAGCATCACCTGGGTTTGCCGCTGCCTTACTTGCAGGGAGCGTCCGTTCTGGAGTTCGGACCGAACTCCGGAGAGAATGCTCTCTTACCTGCCCTGTTCGGCGCTCGTCTGACGCTGGTTGAACCCAACCATCAGGTGCTGCCGCGACTCCGAGACCTGTTCAAACGCTTTGGCGTGAGCAGTCAGATCCAATCCCTGCACTGTTCCGGGATCGAGGAGTTCCAGAGCGACGATTCCTTCGACCTGGTCATTGCCGAGGGCTTTCTGTACACGCTTCCCAACCGCGACCAGGTGCTCCGCAAGATTGCCTCGCTGGTTCGGCCGGGACGGTTTGGCATTGTCTCCTACAACGACCGTTGTGGCGGGCTCCTGGAGTATCTGCGCCGGGCCCTGCTGTTTCGCTGCTGCGAACTGGCCGGCGTTGCGGACGTTCAGAGCGACGCCTGCCTGGACCTGGCTCGCACCCTCTACAGCTCCGACTTTGCTCGCCTTGGTTTGACACGCACCTTTGAAGCCTGGTGGCGTGATACGCTGGTCAACCCCTTCTGCCGCAGCCAGCACACCTGGTCCTTGCCGGAGTTGCTGTCCCTGCTGCACCAGCAAGGCTGTGAGTTTCATTCCTCCTCCCCGGCCTGGTTCACTGGGCATCTCTACACGTGGTATAAAAACGTTCCCTCGGCGGAGGACCGCCGGCAGCAAGTACACAGGGCCTGGTCGAGCAACCTGGCGTATTTTCTTACGGGCCTTCGGCCCAATGCCGGCGTTGGCGTGCCGGCCGACGACAAGCTGATCCAGGACGTGTCAACCCTGGTCGGGTCGCTGTGCGACTGGGTGGTCGAGTCAGGCAGGGCCGCAGTGCAGCTGCGTTATCCGGATTCGCTGGATCGCTATTTGCGTGCCAGTGGCAACCACCAGCTCCGCAACGTTAACGAGGAGTGGCAGAAACTGTTCGCCGCACTGCACGGCACGAGCCTGCCCGCGTTACAGCAGGCGTACGCTCAGGCCCGCCTGAGCCGGCAGCTTTGGGGGACGGCCTATCATTATCTCTGTTTTCAGCGCGGACTGGACAAGCTGGAGCAGGCGGCGCCTGCTCCGGCTTACGCCTGATCGGTTCATCACGAGGAGGAAAAGATGGCCCGGGAACCCCAGCAGGGTGACGTCGATGTTACTCTCTTTGTTCCATGTTACAACGAAGAGGAGAACGTCGCCGCCACCCTGGAAACAATCGAGGCAGTGTTCCGGCAGGTTCGACGGCGTTACGAAGTCATCGTCATTGACGATGCCTCCAAGGACAGCTCCGTCGCAAAGGTTCACGGCTTTCTCTCCCGGCATCCAGCTGCGCCTGTTCGCCTGGTCGTCAACCCGACCAATCGCGGGCTGGCCAGCAACTTCCACGAGGCGGCGCGGATCGGCGCGGGCGATTCATTCGCATCGTGTGCGGCGACAACGTCGAGCCCGTGGAAACACAGGTTGCCATCCTGCAAGGCCTGGACCAGGCCGACATGGTGATTCCTTACCCCCTCCACGTGTCCAACAAGAGCAGGTTCCGGTTGTTTCTGTCGCGGACTTACACTCGGATCATTAACTTGCTCAGTGGCTTTCGCCTCCGTTACTGGAACGGCTGTGCGCTGCTGCGCCGCGAGGACGTGGTGCAGCATTTCCCGTCCACGCGCGGCTTTGGGTTTCAGGCCGCACTGGTATCAAAGCTCCTCTGCCGCGGTCGGTCCTTCGTCCAGGTTGGGTGCCGCTACGTCGAACGCCGGGCCGGGACTTCCAAGGCCTGCACGTGGAAGAACCTCCGTTCGGTGACCAACGTTGCCTTGCGCATCATCGGCCGTCGGCTCACCGGCTGGGCCCTTTCCCTGGGGCGGCTCTTCCGTGGCAGCCCTGGCAGCGAGCATGCCGCCGCTAACCTGCCGCCGGCTGGAGCGCGCGTCGAGACGAACCGGAGCAGCGGGCCAGGAGGTCCTGGCGGAGTCAGCAGCGCGGCTTGAGAGAGAGATTCGCAGTCGTTGGGTTTGTTGGGACCCGTTTTGCCGTTCCGGGAAGGAGATGCCATGAAGGCCGCCGTGCTCGTCGAGATCAATCATCCTCTCGAAATCCTGGACCTGGACCTGCCCCGGCTGGACGTCGGCCACGTGCTGGTCCGGCTGGAGTCCAGCGGCATTTGCGGCAAACAGATTGACGAGATCACCGCCCGACGGGGACCCGACCCCTATCTGCCGCATTTGCTCGGCCACGAGGGGGCTGGCGTCGTCGTCGAGGTCGGCCCTGGGGTGCGCAAGGTCAAGCCGGGGGACAAGGTGGTGCTGCACTGGATGAAGGGCAGCGGCATCGACGCCGCTCCGGCCAACTTCCGGACCCGCGATGGCCGGCACGTCAACGCCGGCTGCGTCACCACCTTCAGCGATTACACGGTCGTCGTCGAGAATCGGCTGACCAAGATCCCGGCCGGCACTTCCAGCGACATCGCGGCCCTGTTTGGTTGTGCGGTGACCACTGGCCTGGGCATTGTGTTCAACAATGCTCAGCTGAAACCCGGCGAATCCATTGCCATCTTCGGAGTGGGCGGCGTCGGGCTGAACGTGATCCAGGGCGCTGCCCTGGTCAACGCCTACCCGATCGTCGGCATTGACCTGGTTGACTCCAAGCTGGAATGGGCGCGAAGCCTGGGTGCATCGCACACCGTCAACGCCAAAACGCAGGACGTCGCAACCGTCCTCAAGGAACTCACTGGCGGCAAGGGGTTCGACGTCACCGTGGACTCAACAGGCAACCGGCAAGTCCGCGAGACGGCCTACGACCTGGCTTCGCCGAAAGGGCGGATTGTCTACGCGGGCGTGCCCGGTGTCCACGACAAGATCACGATTGATTCGTTCCCCATCCACTTCGGCCGCAAACTGATCGGCTCGCACGGCGGCGAGACGGCCCCGGACCAGGACATCCCGCGCTACCTCAGTCTGTATGAGCGGAAGCAACTGGAGCTGGACAGTCTGATCACGCATCGCTTTCCGCTGGAGAAGATCAACGAGGCCATTGACGTGGTCCGCGCCGGCAGCGCGGGGAGATGTTTGGTGCGGATGGCGGCGTGAGGGCGAGTGTATCCTTGGTTAGCCGCGACGCGGAGCGGCGCAGCCGCGCAGCGGAGCGCGTTGGCACTGACGCGCTCCGCTGCGCCGCTCGTTCCTCGCGGCTCCGCGTCGCGGCTAACCAAACACCCGCCTCGGAAGGAAACCCGAAATGAACTTCGTCCCGTCACTGACCATCCTGGCGGGCATCCTCGCGAGCCTGTTCTTGCCCATGATTCTGTTGCTGCTCTCGCACGGTCCCTGGAAAGTCCGTGCCCCCGGCACGCGCTTCCTTGTCGCGGCGACTCTCACCGTTGTGGCCTGGGCCCTGTTCCTGCTATTGCACGACCCCAGTTCCCTCGCCGACGTGTTTGCCTCGGTGATGCTCTTGGGAATTGCCGGGCTGGTGCAGTTCTCGTTCTGGTGCCTGCTGGCCTGGGGTTTCACGCTGTCTCTGCTGCTGGCGCTGGCCCGGGCTGGCCGGCCGCTGACGTTCGAGCAATGGGTGTCGGCTTACAGCACCGGCGGCAACGTCGAGACGTTCACGCGCGATCGCCTGAGCCTGCTCCTGACGCATCGCATGGTCTGGCTGGATGGCGAACTGGTGCGCATGACCCCCGGTCGGGGCCAGCAACTGGCCCGGCTGGTTGACGGGTTGCGCAGGCTCTTTGGGGTCGAAGCATGAATCCCGCGGTGGCTTCCTTCCTGGTCGGCGCGATCGGCCTGGCCGTCTGGTGTCCGCTGAACCTGCTTGTGCTCCGCCTGCCTGGTTCCCTGGCGCCGGTGCCGCGTCAGGCCCTGCTCGCCCTGGGAATCCACGCTCTGAGTACCTTGCTGGCCGGGGTCTTGCTCCCCGGGATTCCTTACTGGCACTCGGCGGCTCTTTTCTGGCTGGGCTTCAACTATCAGCTCTACGGTTTCAGCGCCGTCTACAAGTCGGTCTCGCTGCGCACCCTGAGCACCCTGGCCCATTCCCCCAACCAAACTCTGCCACTGCGGACCCTGGTGGAGGAACACGTCCGGCCCTGTTTCACCGCGCACGGCCCTGCTGGTCGGAGCAGGATTGGCCCAGGAGCGGGCTGGCCTGTTCACCATCACCGCCAAGGGCCAGATCCTGGCTTCCCGTCTTGGCCGCTTGCAGTCGCTGTTCGGCATTCAGTGCAGCGGGCTGTACACCGCGACCCACCCTGGCGGGCAACAGCCGCACCAGGAATCAGCGGCCTAACACATCGATGATTTTCTGCAACTGCTTCGGACCGACTCGTTTGACCAGCTCCTTGACCGTCTCGAGGTCCTCCATGGGAACGACCAGGCCGCTGCTGCTCTTCTTCGCGGCTACCGGCGCCAGGGTCGCTTGCGGCTCGGCCGGCTTGCGTCCCCGGGCGGCCTTCTTCCGCTTCTTCCGCGCCTTGGTCAGGACCAGGCTCTTGTACTTGGTGATGCGTTCCCGGTTCATCTCCAGTTTGAATTCCTTCTTGAGATAGCCCTGGATCTCCTCCGACCCCGCGCTCTTGCCCAGCGCCTTCAAGGCCCGGCGCACGCCTTCCAGCATGGAGATGCCGCCTTCCGCGCTCTTCTTCTTGCCGGCCCGTGTCCTGGCAGCCGGTTCCTTGGGGCCGTTCGCCGCCTTCCGGCCGGCCCCCTTGCCCTTCCTTTTCTTCCGGACCTGGCCGCGGGCCACGTAGATGTGGTCGCGCGACATGTCCATGTCAAACTCCTTCTTGACGTAATCCTGAATGTCCGCCGCCGACGCGTTCTTGCCCAGCGCCTTCAAGGCACGCCGGACGCCTTCCATCTTGGTGATGCCGTTTGTCTTGTCTGCAACCATGGGGACCTCTTGGTGGATGTTGGACTGCAAAGGCGACATTATCCTTACAGATATGCTAACTTATCTAAATACACAACAGAAGGCATCTGTGGCAAGTAAATTTTGACCCGGGGGTCGTCGTCACATCCCGCCCAGGTGGAACAGACCGATCTCTTGGATCCACTCCTCCCAGGTCTCGGCCTCTTGCGGGGGCATGGCGGCCCGCTAGAATGGTCGTGGGCTAATTCGTGCTGGGTGGGGAGACGAACCGAACCGGAGAAACCGTGTCCGAGCAGCTTGTCACCATTGCGTCCTTTGCCTTCACGCCGGAAGCGCAGCTGGCAAAGAACCTGCTGGAATCCGAGGGCATTCCCGCCTTTCTGGCTGGCGAGCTGGCAGCCGAAGCGCTCGCCAGCGCCGCTGGCGAAGCACGGTTGCAAGTGCGTGCGCAGGATGCTCAGCGGGCGGTCAGCCTCCTCGCCGAAGTGGCAGCGCAGGCCTCGCTGGACGACGACTGGGAAACTCAGGCCGAGAGCGGCGTGTGGACCTGTCCTCTTTGTGGGACGGCGGCGCCTCTCGGGACAAACGTCTGTCCCGCCTGCCGCACGGCCAACCCGGCCATTACCACCGCTCCCCGAGAGCGCCCGCCCGACATCGAACGCAGACCGAGCGGAACGGAGCAGGTGAAGACCGGCAATCAGATCCAGGAGAGCAAACCCCGGCCGCTGCTTCCGGACGCCGAGGTGGGCAACAAGGTCAACGCCCCAAATGGTGCGGCGGGGTGTGGCGTGGTGCTCTTCGGTCTGCTGTGGCTGTGGCTGCTGTGGCTGGTTTAACTGCCTCGCAAGGAGGATCCCATGCGGATCGCACTCACCGGAGCCAGCGGATTCCTGGGCCGCTACCTGGTGCGGCGGCTGGCGGAGTCAGGCCACTCCCTGCGTTGCTGGTATCGTCCCAGCAGCGACCGGAGCGGTTTCGATGGCCTGGAAAGCAGCATCGAGTGGTTGGAAGGCGAGCTGGGAGATCCTTCCGCCACTCGGTCGCTGGTCAAAGGGACGGACGCCCTTGTCCATGCCGCGGTTCAGTGGCAAGGACCGCGTAACCGCGGCCAGAGGAGCCACGGCGCCGCTGACCCGTTCTTTGGAGTCAATCTCCTGGGCTCCCTGCAGCTATTCCAGGAAGCGCAGCAGGCCGGTGTATCCCGGTGCGTTTTTCTCTCCACCTGCGCCGTCCATGAGGTGATCCTGGAAAACCGACCCCTGGATGAGACGCACCCTCTCTGGCCCACCAGCCACTATGGCGCCCACAAGGCCGCCCTTGAGAAGTTCGTCCACAGCTTTGGCCTGGGTGAGGGCTGGCCGATCTGCTCCTTGCGTCCGACGGGCATTTATGGGCTGGCCCATCCAGCCCGTGCCAGCCGCTGGTTCGATCTGGTCGGCCAGGTGATGCGCGGCGAACCCATTCAGTCGGCCCGCGGCGGCAAGGAGGTCCACGCCGCCGACGTGGCCGGGGCCGTGGAGTTGCTGCTGCAGGCCGACAGCAAGGCTATCGCCGGGCAGGCGTTCAACTGCTATGACCGCTACGTCGCCGAGCAGGACGTGGCCCGGATCGCCAGGGAATTGACCGGCAGTCGCAGTGAGATCGCCAACCTCAATCGGGGGCCGAAACACCAGATTGTCACGGCCAAGCTGCGGGCCCTGGGCATGACCTTTGGCGGGGAAGCCTTGCTGCGTCGGACCGTGGCTCAGCTGGTGCAAGCTCAGGGGGAGGGCTTGGTTGAGCGTCTGGTCTAGGCATCCAACAAAGTTGATCTCAAGCGCATTCGAGCGCAATTTGGAGGCTGCTGAATAGGAGGGCGTGGGAACTTATTTCTTCCCCGGCTGGACGATCAGTGTGATCGGTCGCGACGGCAACGACACCAGCGTATTCGGCTTCGTCGTCGCTTTGGGATCCTTGCTGAATGGAACCTGGCCCTGCCCTTGCACGGCGAGGGTGTATTCGCCCGTCTGCGCTCCCTGCTGCACCTCCAGCACCACCTTGACCTCGTTCTTGCCCGCGGGGACCGTGACCGTCCCCATTTTGATCGAGCCCGGGAATGCCAGCGGCAACACCGTGACGGGGGCCTTGAAGTCGGCCCAGCGGCGGTTCAATTGCAGCGGCAGCTCCACTTTCTTCCCAGCCTCTACTTCGATCCGGGCCGGACTGAAATGCAGTCCGAATGGCGCGGACTCGCGCACCGCCACAACCAGCTCCCGCGTCGGCCGGCTGGAGTTCAGGCTCGGCTCGGTCCAGACACGCGTGCAGGTTCGGACCTCGCGCTGGAGGGTCCGGTCGCCGCTCTTCGCCGTGGCGAGCAAGCGCACGCTGCCTGTCCACACCGGCGCGTCCGGGTCGGCCCACAGGACTAACGTCCCGCGGGTGTTGCTCCGAATGGTCGTCGGCTCGACGTGCAGGCCCCTGGGAAGGCCCTCCGCCGTCAGCGTGACCGGACCGTTGAAGCCATCCCGAAAGTGCAAGATCACGTCGAGATACGCCGCCCCGCCCTGGCGAATCGTGGTCCCTCCCGGGCCTGGGTTCTGGGAGTGGATGAGCGCGGCCGAGAAGTCCGGCACCGGCTTGCGAATGGTCAGGACGTACTGGAAGCGAGCACCGCCCCGGCGATAACGGTCCTGGACCAGGACGCGGTACTTTTTCTTCGCCGCCAGGTTCACCGTCCCGGAGGGGTCGCGCAGATGGCCGTCGTAGGCGTTGACTCGCGGACCGAAATCGTCCAGCTCGGCCACGCGGTTGTCCTTGTCATCGACCACGACCAGGTACGGATCGGCCCGGCCTGCAATCCGCTCGCAGTAGACCTCGAAGCCGTATGGTCCCGCTTCGGCCGTCTCGAACTGATACCAGTCCGCATCGCGCTCCCGGTCGAAACGTCCGCTCACAACGGCCGGCAGCGTCAGCAGTTGCGGTTTGCTCGGGTCGTCGTTGGGTTCGACCTCGACCGTGACCGGCGTGTCCGTGAGCAGCAGCGGGACCGCGTTGGTAACGGTGTCGCCGATCTTCAGCTGGGGCTGGAAGCCGACCAGGGTGGTGGTCGCCGCCGTCGGCAGGACGCTGTGCGCCGTGGGATGTTCCAGGAAGCGGTAGCCACCGCGCTCGAACACGTCCACCGGGGGCGTGATCGTCTCCTTGTACTCGTCCAGAGCCAGGTCGCCGACCCGCCAGGACGAGGGTTTTGCCTTCGAGCCGAGGTTGCGTCCAAACACGGTCAGCGTCGCGGGCCGGCCAACCTGGACCGCACGCGGAAAGACGTTCTCGATCTGGGGATGATCGGTCACGATCAGGCGATAGGGCTGACCGCCGCGAAATGACAGGTCATGCACGCTCACCAAATAGTCGCCGTCACTCGGGGCCACAAAGTCGATGAGCGGGTCCTTGCCGTTGTAGTCGCCGTTGGCCGCGAGTTGCTTGCCCGCCGCATCGAAGAGGGTCATGGTGGCGTCCAGCTGCGAATCGAGGCAGGCCGCCAGGCATTCCACCACGATCCGCTGGCCCTTCCGCAGCTTGAAGCGGTAATAATCCTCGCGATTGCCGTCGGACACCGCGTTGACCACCGTGTTGCAGGCAATCGGCTGGGCCGTAGAGGGGTCGTCGTTGGGCTCCTTCTCCAGGACCTCCGTCAGCCCACGGGAGACCGCGAACAGCCGGGGATTGCTGACGCCGAATTTGCCGGAGCTGCGCACGTCGTAGGTGCCGGCCGGGACGTCCGCGGCCACCGTGACCCGGAAACGTCGCTCCTTCAGAGGCTCGGCCTTGATTCCGGGATGGTCGAACAGCAGGGTCTGCTCTCCGTCCAGATCAGGCCCGGCGATCTCGATCTCAACGCTGCTCCCGGCAGCGGCGCCCAGCGGCGTGATGCGGTCCAGACGAGGAGAGGGCAACTCCCCTGGGGCCGCGGATGTCAGCAGCAACAGCAAGGTGGGAATCATGGCAGGTTCCGATCGGAGTTCATCGTTGATTTATCGTTTCGCGTTCGGTGAGAACCCCGTGAAGCGCGAAACGATAAATCAACGACGAATCTGGTTACTCGCCAATCAATTCCTTGATCGGCTCCCCCTCGTTGAGGATTGGCATGGGCCGCTGGGCGTCGTCGTGGAAGACGTGGCGGAAGTCGATGCCCAGGGTGTGATACATCGTCGCCAGCACGCAGCCGACCGTGGCCGGCTTGCTGCTGGGGAATTCCGCCAGGGCGTTGGTGCTGCCAACCACCTGGCCCATCCGCAGCCCACCGCCGGAGTAGACGATCGACATGGCTCCCGGCCAGTGGTCCCGGCCGGCTCCGGGGTTGATCTTGGGCGTGCGGCCGAACTCGCCCATCGCCATCACGAGAACGTCTTTGTCCAAACCCCGGTCGTGGATGTCGCTGACCAGGGCGGCCAGGGCCTGGTCGTACCGGGGCAGCAGGCTCGATCTTCAGCTGCTTGAAGTTGTCGGCGTGCGTGTCCCAGCCGCCGCCCGCCTGGATGGTCACGAAAGTCACACCCGCCTCGACCAGCCGGCGAGCCAGCAGGCAACACTGGCCCAGGTCGTTGCGGCCATAGCGCTCGCGCAGCGGCAGCGGCTCGCGGGCAATGTCGAAGGCTTGCTGGGCCTTCTTGTTGGTCACCATCTCCATCGCGTCTTTGTAGAAGGTGTCCAGCCCCTGGATGTCGCCCGCCGTGTCGATGTCGCGGCGGATCGTGTCGAGGTCACGCAGCAACTCCCTCCGATTGTCCAAACGAGAAGCGTCCACCCGGCCCGGCAGCTTCAGATTGCGTACCTGGAAGTTGTCGGTGTTGGGATCGGCGTCCGGAGCGAATGGATTGTACGACGCTCCGAGGTACGCCGCCTTGCCCAGACTGAGGGCCCGCGGCAGGTTGACGTAAGCCGGCAGCCCCGGCTCGTTGGCCCCCTTCATCCGTGCCGCGACAGATCCGCACGAGGGATAGATGTTGTCGTTGACCTCGATGGTCGGCTGATAGCCGGTAAGCATCCACTGCGATCCCATGCCGTGGCCGGCGTTGGTGTGGTAGGCGGAGCGCAGGACCGCCAGCTTGTCCATCACCTTGGCCTGGTGCGGCAGGTGCTCGCTGATCTGAATGCCGGGGACGTTGGTGCTGATCGGCTTGAACTCGCCGCGAACCTCCGCCGGGGCACTGGGCTTCAGGTCGTAGGTGTCCAGATGGCTGGGCCCGCCGGCCTGCCAGATCAGGATGACGGACTTGCGGCTCTGGGTGGAAGTGGCTCCCTGGCCGGCGCGGGCTTGCAAGCGAAGCAGGCCCGGCAGCGTCAGACCGCCGAGGGCCAGGCTGCCCACCTTCAGCAAGGTGCGACGCGATAGAAACTCCAGCATGGTCATACCCCCCTTCGTCTACCTGAGCCGCTTGCGGCTTAGCGGAGTCGCGTCGGTGCGCTAAGCCGCAAGCGGCTCACGGATCAACGTCTCAATGATTGAACATGAACTCCTTGCTGTTCAGGATCGCCCAGAGCACGTCTTCCAGCGCCTTGCGTTTGTCGGTCTGCTTCTGAACGTGGGCCAGCGTTCGCTCCAATTCCCTCGGCGTGGCGGAAACGCGCGAACGCCGCCAGGTACAGCTCCTCGATGGCTTCCCGGTCGCTCTTCTTCTCCTTCAGCAGCCGGGCGATCCGGCCGTCGCCGCCGGCAATCTTGCCCTCGATCTCCTCGGAAGTTGGCCAGCAGCAGCACCTGGGCCAAGGTCGGCCCGGCTGGAGCGCTCGCACTCGCAGACCGTCACCCGCTTGGGTCGGTCAAACGTGTCCAGGAAGTACGAGCCGAAGCCCTCGTGCGGCAGGTCCACGGCACGGGCGTTGGAGCTGACGCCACTGAAGCCGCTCTTCGACCCAGTCACCTGGTTGACCGCATCGAGGAAGACCTCGGCGATCAGTCGCCGGGCGTAGTAGCGGGCGAAGTTCTGGCGGTCGTTCTTGTTGTGTTCCGTCGGCTCGGAGGACAGCTGGTAGACCCGGCTGTTGAGGATGATGCGAATGACGTGCTTGACGTCGAACTTGTGCTTGACAAAGTCCTGGGCCAGCGCGTCGAGCAACTCCGGGTTGGAGGGCGGGTTGGTCTCGCGCAGGTCATCGACCTCGTGGTACAGGCCGCGTCCCAGGAAATGGCCCCACAGCCGATTGACCAGGCTACGGGCAAAGAAGGGGTTCTCCGGCCGGGCCATCCAATCGACCAGGGCGTGCCGGGGGTCTTCCTCGGGAGTGAACTTCGGAGCCGGCCCGTCCAGGTATTTCGGCTCCGGCGTCTTGCCTGTCAGAGGATTCTTCTCGCCGGTGGTGACGGAGGCCGCGGCGTAGTAGGGCGGCGGCTCGCCAAAGCTCTTGCGGCCCAGGCGGGTGAAGAACCCGGCCAGCCCGTAGTAGTCGGCCTGGCCCCAGCGCTCGTAGGGGTGATGATGGCAGCGGGCGCACTGCAAGCCGGACGCCGAGGAAGATCTGGGCGGTGTCGGCGGTGATCTGGTGCAGCTGATCGTCGCGGTTCTGCCAGTACCAGTTGATGGCCGGGGCGTCCTGCCATTCGCCGGCCGCGGCCACGATGCCGCGGACAAACTCGTCGTAGGGGCGATTGCGGGCGATCTTGTCCTTGATCCAGTCGTGGAAGGCGTAAGCCGCCTGAGTGGCCCCGGCCAGGTTGGAGTTGCGCAGGATGCTGCCCCAGCGCAGGGCGAAGTAGGCCGGGTAGTCGCTTGAGTCGAGGAGCCGATCGATCACGCTGGGCCCGCTTGTCCGGGGCCGGGTCAGCGAGGAAGGTCCGCACCTCGGCGGGCGTCGGCAGTCGGCCGCACAGGTCGATCGTGACCCGGCGCAGGAAGGTGGCGTCGTCCCGCGTCGGGAGAGGGTCGCAGGCCCAGCTTCTTCCACTTGGCCAGGGCCAGCTCATCGACGTAGTTGGCCGGGCTGGAACTCCGGGATGGCGGCGAGCGGCTGGCCATGCGGCACCAGGGCCCGGAAGACCGCGACCTCACCCCGGTAGCGGGCCATGATCGCCGCCTCGCCGCTCTGCTCGCCGGCATGCACCAGGCCCTCGCCGTCAACGTGGGCAACCACCTCGAGGTTGCTGAAGTATTCCGACTGCCGGGTCACGTCGCGCACGCGAGCCGTCGCGTGAAATCGGCCAGGACGGCCAGCTGCTGGTCCTGCCCCGGCTGAAGCACGCTGCTCGACCGGGACCACGCGCAGCCGGGACACGCGGGGCGCATCGGGCGTCGAGGCGGGCATGCCGGCGGCGATCCACTGGCGGATGACGTGGTAGTCCTTGCTGTCGGGCAGAAGCCGTTTGCCGCCGCCGTGGGGCACCTGGGCCGACGCCTTGAGCAGCAGCAGGCTGCGCTCCGGGGCGGCGGGAAAGACGCGCCGGCCGCGGGCCTCGCGGGTGATCGCCTCGTAATCGAAGCGCGGCGTCGAAGCCGAACAGCGACAGCTTGAAGCCGTTCTGGCCGCTGGCCTTGCCGTGACAGCCGCCGGCGTTGCAGCCGAGCCGGCTGAGCAAGGGCACCACTTCGGTCTGGAAGTCCACCGGTCGGGCCTCGCCCACGCCGCTCACGGTCACCGGCACCTCGATCCGCTCCGTGCCGCGCTCGATCCGGATGGCCGCCGAGCCGTCGCCCACCGGCGTGACGTAACCCGCCCTGTCGATGCGCCCACGGCCGGGTTGCTGCTGGTGTAGGTGACGCTGCGGGTCAGGTCGCGATTCGCCCCGGCGACGAGCAGCTGACAGCCGGCATAGGCATCCTTGAAGGTGACGGACCGGGGCGTACAGAGCAGTTCCGCCCGGGTTTGCGGGAGCGCGGGACGGAAGAGGAGGGTCAGCAGGGCAGCAGCGATCCAGGTGGAAAAACGAGGAGGGTGCATGCGTTTGTCTGCCAGGAGGGCGCTGGTAAGCCTGCAAGAGGCAGGGGGTGGGATCACGCTTCTTCTGTTAACGATACTCCGGCGCGACCGTGTCCGCAAGAGGTTGCCCGGAAAAACGTGGCACCGGTCAAACAGCTCCCAGACGCCGGGGAAGTCGGTCGTCGCGGGCCAGCCGCCCAGCTGGCACCGGTCCGTCACAAGGACGCGGATGCGGCCGTGCAGCGCGAGGCCAACCGCTTTCTCACGACCCATCCGGAGCTGGAGGGGCTGGTGCCGATCTTGCTGGACCGCAGCGATGGCCCCGGCCGCGAGCTGGCCCTGCACCTGGCCGGCCTGCTCCGGACGCCGGTCATGATGCAGGCCGTGCGCGACTTTGCCCTGGGACAGCGTGGGCCAGACCGGTTACGACTCCGGGCCATCAACCTGATCGACCAGGCTGGGCTGCTGCCGCCCGGGCCGCAACGGTTCTGGCTTGATGGCACCTGGCGCGACAGCAGGATGCAGCGCTATGAGATCTACGCCGACACCGTGGAGCATCCTTTTGCGCCGGGGGTTTTCGATCTGCTCAACCGCGGCATTGGTGCTCTCCATGCAGGCGATGCCGTGGGGGCTGAGAGCTCGCTGCGCCAGGCCCTGGCCCTCGACCCGGACAATCCGGTGGTGCTGAATAACCTGCGGTGGCGTGCGCTCAGCAGGGAAGAAAGGACGAGAGCGAAGCCATCAGCATCCATCTGCTTGAGCGGCATCCGGATTACCTGTTCGGGTGGACAGCGCTGGCCAACCTGGCCGTGGAGCGCGGCGACCTGGAACGGGCTCGGCAACTGCTCAAGCCCTTGCAAAATCGGCTGCGGCTGCACATCGGCGAATTTTCCGCGCTGTGCATGGCTCAGCTGAACCTGTTCCTTGCCGAGGGCAACCGCGAGCAGGCGCAGCACTGGCTGGGCACGTGGCAGCAGACTACCGCGGACCATCCCGCACTGGCGTCGTATCAGGCGCGGGTGCAATCGCTGCCGCGGAAATAGCGGGGCTGTCGCGAGGCAAGCTGCGAGCTTGCCTGCTCGCGGTGGTGTCGCTACCATTGCTCGGAGCCCCGACTTCCTGGAGAGTGCGGCCATGCAGATTGTCGCCTGTCCGAACTGTCAGCAACCGCTCTCCATCCCGCCGGAGCTTGAAGGGCGTCAGGTCATCTGTCCGCAATGCCAGCTCCACCTGCAAATCCCCTGCCTGACGCCTCCTCCCCTCGCGGAGCCGGTCCTGCCAGTACCCGCGCCGCAGCATGATCCGGAAACGTTGGCGGCATTTGCGTCCATCACCCCGGTCTCCAGCCGCAAGGCCGAGATGGCCCACCGGGAAAGGAAACGGAAGAAGATCCGGTTCTCCCTTGGCGTGATCCTGGGAGGTATCGTCGGGTCGATGCTTGGTTCCGCTTTCCTGACTGCCACGACCGTGCCCCTGTCCCGCGTGCTGTCCTTGCTGCCGTACTCTCTGTTCGGTCTGCTCCTTGGCGCTCTCGTTGGTGGGGTGATCGGTGTGGCTGCCCACTCCGAGGCCGGGGAGGAGGAATGGGTCGAAGATAGTCCCGAGTGGATGGCTGTCGGGATTGTGATTTGGGGCATTCTGGGTGCGGTGGTCGGCAATGGCCTGCTAACCGGCTTGATGGTCCGGGAGATGACCAACCCGGGAGCCAATCCAACCGCCCGGTGGAACCCTTTTGACTTTACCTGCCCGGCCACGAACCTGGCATGGATCGGGAGTGGCCTCGGCGCTGCTCTGGGGGCGGCCGGCGCCTACTGGCTGCTCCCCAGACCGGGAAATCGGCGGGATGAACCCGGTGCCTGAGGTGGCGAACGGGAGGAAAACCCCAACGGAACAGTTGAGGGGATCCGTCTGCCAGTCAGTCTGCCAATTGTGATGCGGTTCGCAGAAATGCCAGAAGAGACCCGAAGTTGACGGAGGCGTGCCACAAAGGGCCCTGTTGCCGCCTGCCTTGCAAGTAGCAGAGTCAAACAAGTGGACTGATGAACACAAATCTGGCCCTGCTAATTGGCTGATGGCGGTTTCGCGCAGCGAGAATAACCGTGTTGCCAGCTGGCAGGGTGTTTCGGACCTGGATGGCGGCCTGTTTGTTATTCGCTGGTTGTTGCTTCGCATTTGCGAGCAGAGCAACGGATCACCTGTCCACGTCCCTGACCACGACCAGCCCCTTCTCCCCGCTGGAGGCCATGCGTTTCGGTTGCCCTTGACGGACAGAGGTACACCGCCTACACTCCATCTACCAAAAGGCGGATTTCTGTAAAGGGGGCCCAAACAGCGAGTTGTAAAAGGAACTGACAATGAATCGCGACTGCCGGCGAGCCAGGCGACTGGCAAGAACAACCAGGGCCGAGTCAAAGCGTCCTCCGACGAGGATCTACCCTACAGGCATCTTGTTTGCTCGTTCATGCGAACCCGAGGAGAAGTCATGAACACAGGAGTTGAACATCCTTTGGCTGTTTTTCTCGCAGCACCGGCAGTCCCTGTCGTTGAACCGCATGAAGAATTGCCCTACGATCCGGTGGCTCAACTTCAGGTCCGGTGGAAAGATATTCCGGACTACATGGACATTGTGTGTTCGGGGAAGCACACTGGTGACCCAAGCACTCGGAGCGCCACCACAGCACGTCGGATTTCGCCAGATAGAGATTCCGACGACGACACCGATGATACTGGAACTTGATGAATGTTGACGGAAGAAACAGAAGACATCGTGACCAAGACTGGGAGTGGTCAGGCGAGCAGCAGTTCTGATGTCCCCCGATTATGGCGGAAGTGATTTCGTGCGGGTACTTCTTGTTGTCTTTGCTGATCTTCACGGTTGCCCATGACCTCCAACGATCCTGTTCTGATCCTCACCAACCCAAAGGACCCCCACTCGGACGCCGTTATCTACTTCCTCTACAAGATGGGTGTCGAGGTCGTCCGCTTCCATGCTGGGGAAGTTCATCTGGATTCGTCTATCAACCTCACGGGACGTACGGGAGAAATCCACATCACATCCTCAGGCCGGACATTCTCGATAGACAATGTGCGGAGTTGCTGGTATCGCCGTCCAGATGCAATTGCTGACCATACGCAACACCTTCAGCAACCAGACCGTCACTTGGCCACTCAGGAGACAAACGCCATCTTATGGGGGCTATACGGATGCATCAAGACCGTCTGGTATTCTCACCCCTATGAGATCAGGCGCGCTGCCTGGAAACTTTACCAATTACGGGTGGCGGCGTCAGTGGGGTTTCAAGTTCCTGATTATCTTGTGTCAAACGAGCCGCTGGTGTTACGGGAGTTCTTGGACGCGCATACCTATGTGGTTTTGAAGCCGGTTGATGAGCATACCACATGGCTTGAAATCAATGGGCAGCCCTGAGCATGTTCATCAAGAAATTCGACCGACGGGATCTTGCACCCCTCACTAAGCAGAAGCCAATCGGCCCTTGCTTTCTACAGGAGTACATTGACAAAAAGTATGATGTTCGGGTCACTGTGATGGGGCAAACTGTCTTTACTGTCGCGATCAAACCACCAGAGAAAGATGAAGAGGTGGTTGACTGGCGGAAGCATACTCTCGAGATGAACCATGAGGTTATCGCGTGCCCTCCGAGCATCTCCAATGCGATAATGGCGTTCATGAAGCACATGGGGTTGAATTTCGGGGCATTCGACTTTGCTGTGGATCGATCCGGGGGCTGGTACTTCTTGGAGTGCAATCCGAACGGCCAGTGGTTGTGGATCGAAATAAAGACTGGACTAAAAATGGCAGAGACTTTCGCAGAACACCTAGCACTGCAACGTCCCCCTCTGATCCAACCTGAACGGGGAACACGTTACAACTAAGGGTACACCGATGCTCAAAAGGAGGCATTGATGACGACTCTAACGGGGAGGGTTGATGAACAGCTTTTCGTGACCACCGAAGAATATGCAAAAGATCAGGCCGGTGTTGAGGCCAAGGCGGACCAAGCCGTCCTGGCCAAGATGAGTAGATTAATAGACCGTGAGCGATATTATGTCCTCCGCCTCTGCGAGGTTCGCAGTTCTGAGGTGAGTGGGCAGATGCTCGTCGAGGCGTGGGGTGAATTGACCCTTCTCAACCCGGAGGAAGCAAAGATCGGTGATCTCGTTTACCATGGCTCTATTTCCACCCAGAGTGACCAGAAAGAGAAAGAGGTGCGGGTTGGGGGGATGATTTTCCATCGTTACGAGCGACTGGGATGTAAAGCTTGGCAGCGCGTTTCCTGATCACAGTGGAGCAGGCGGAAGGAAAAGCCGAGCAGAACTGACCAGGAAAGGGGACGCACGTATTTTCACGGCGGTTTGGCCAGGAAAGGGGACACATGTATTTTCACGACGGCTTGTGATAAGACATGCGTCCTGCTCTGTAGAACACCCCCTTTCGGTCACAGCCAACCCTGAAAAACCCGGGAAATTCGTTGGTCGAGGGGCGTCAAACAGAGTGTTTTCTACAGAGCACATGCGTCCCCTTTCCCCTTCCCCTTTCCCCTTCCTGAATGGTCCATTTCTGTTCTCTGACATCAGGGGTTGACGCGAGCTGGAAGGCGCGGGAGGATTATCAAGAGAACATATGTCCTCCTGGAGGAGGGGGTGATTGTCACTGACAGGGAAGAAACCTGATGAGCACAGGACTGCCTCGGTGCCGGCGGGTTACTGTTCACGCATTCCGGGGTGATCGTTCGGATTTGGGACAGCGAGTTCGCAAGGCGCTGGAGGATGAAAAGCACGGCCGAGGACCTGGACCTTCGGCGCTGGAGTGTTTGCTTTATGCAGGTCATACGGGCGTTTCAACGGATGCGAACGAGACGATTTACGGTTTCAACCCCGACACAGGCAAGCTTCCACTCTGGCAAGTGATGCAGAAACTGAGAAATGGCGAGGCTTTTCCTGGGGTCGTCACGGATGACACGCAAGTGTTTGCCGAAGCCGAAGCGCAGGTGTTACTGGTTCGATCTTTTGACGTGATCTTGCCGGCTCCGGTCTTTCGAGGTTTTCAGCGGAAACTGACTGCCGAGCGGAAAAGCAGCCAGTACTCCTATGGCTTTCCCAACGGGGATGGCGACTGCAATTGTACGACCTGGCTGGAACGCCTGGCATTGCCTCTGCTCAGCGGAAAAATGGATGAATTCATCGACCTGCCAGGATTCGACGATTATCCGCAGCGGCGCTTTGGCCAATGCGAATGACGAGGTGTTTCTGCGATGAACCGGAAACGAGCAACGAAAGTGCCCCCTGCGAAACGGCTCGGCATTTTGGCGATGCAGTTTCGTGGCACAAGGGATGAAGACAACCGCCGGGCCATTGCGCGAGAATACGCTCTGGTAGTGACGGAGCTTATCGACAGCAAGAAGTGGCGCGAGATCCCTCCTCTCGAAGATCAACTTCCAGACGAATGGATGCCCGAGTCCTTCTTTACCTACTGGTCTTTGAGCGTTCCCCCTCACCAAGCTGCCGACCAAGGCGGATAGCCATCGTGCAGGAAGAGAAGCCCGTTTGCCATTCAAAGGCAAGCCTGCCCCTTACCCCACCGCCGCGAGGTCCAGCGTCTGCCCGTAGCGATCCAGCACCGCTTGCCGCAGCAGCGCATGCTCCGGCTTGCTCAGGGTCGCATCCTCCAGCACCAGATGAAACGCATCCTGCCGGGCCAGGCTGAGCAGGTCGTGGTCGCGGGCCGGGTCGCCGAAGCGAAACTCGCCGAGGCCGTGCTGCTTCGCTCCGAAGAACTCGCCCGCCCCTCGCAACCGCATGTCCGCCTCCGCCAAGGCGAAGCCGTCGCGCGTCCGCACCACCGTCCGCAGCCGCTCCGCCCCCTCCGGCGTGGCCGGCTCCGCGATCAGGAAGCACTGGCCGGCAATCTCGCCCCGGCTCACCCGACCGCGAAGCTGGTGCAGCTGCGACAGGCCGAAGCGGTCCGCATTCTCGATCAGCAGCAGCGTCGCGTTGGCCACATCAACGCCGACCTCGACCACCGACGTGCAGACCAGCACGTCCAGCTCCCGCGTGCGGAAGCGCTCCATCACGTCCGCCTTGGCGGTCTCGTCCATCCGGCCGTGCAGCAGACTGAGCCGGTAGTTGCGGAAGGGGCCCGCTTGCAGTTCCGCGTGCGTCTGGGTGCTGGCCTTGGCCAGCAGGGCGTCCGACTCCTCGACCAGCGGGCACACGATGTACGCCTGCTGCCCCTTGTCCAGTCCTTCACGCAATTTCGCGTGTGCCTGCTCCCGCTGGGCCGGCTTGAGCCAGCGCGTCACCACCGGCTGCCGGCCTGGCGGCAGTTCGTGCATCTGCGTCACGTCCAGGTCGCCGAAGACCGTCAGGGCCACCGTTCGCGGGATCGGCGTGGCCGTCATTACCAGGTAATGCGGATCGCCCAGCTGCCGCATCCGTGCCCGCTGATGCACGCCGAACTTGTGCTGCTCGTCGATCACCACGAGCCCCAACCTGGCGAACTGCACGTCTTCCTGCACCAGGGCCTGAGTGCCGACCACCAGGTCGATCTCGCCGTTGTGCAGGGCGTCCAGGGCCTCGCGCCGCTCCCGGGTTCCCAGGCCGCCGGTCAGCAGCAGCCGGCGCACCCGGCTGTTGGCAAGGTACTGCTCCAGGGTCCGGAAGTGCTGCCGGGCCAGCACCTCGGTCGGGGCCATCAGGGCCGCCTGGTGCTTGTTGGCCACGGTTACCAGCAGGGCGTACACCGCCACGGCGGTCTTGCCCGCGCCCACGTCCGCCTGGAGCAGCCGCTGCATCGGCCGATCGCTGGCCAGGTCGCGGCAAACGTCGGCCACTGCCTTGTTCTGGTCGCCGGTCAGCTCGAAGGGCAGGAGCTTGCGGACGTGCGTGTCGATCATCTTGTTGCACGGCAACTGCGGGGCTCGCTGCCGATCGCGCACCTCCCGCCGTCGCAGGGCCAGGGCCAGCTGCAGGACCAGGAACTCCTCGTAGATGAAGCGCCGGCAGCCGTGGCGGGCCGATTCGAGCGTCTTCGGCTGGTGGACGTCGCGGAGCGCCTGGGCCACGCTGGGCCAGCGGTGCTTTTGCTTCAGCGACTCGGGCAGGATGTCGATGACCTCGGAGCTGCAGTGATCCAGGGCCGCGGCCAGCAGCGGCCGCAGATGCTCCAGGCGCAGGTCCTCGGTCAGGGGGTAGATCGGCACGACGCTCGAATCCGGTGGCGGCTCCTCGTCCAGCAGCTGGACGCGCGGCGCGTTCATCTGCCAGTGGTCGCGATACCAGCGCGGCTTGCCGCTGAACGACACCCACTGGCCGAAGCGGAACCGGCGTGCGGCCCCGGCCTGGTTGAACCACACCGCCTCCATGCCGCCCTGGCCGTCGTCGCTGATCTCCACACTGACCACGAAACCCCCGTTGGGCAGGTCGCGGGAAGTGATCTCCACCACCTCTCCCTTCACCGTCTGGATGGTCCCGGCCGTGAGCGTCGCAATTGTGCGAACGTCGGTCAGGTCCTCGTAGGTGCGGGGGAAGTGAAACAGCAGATCGCCGACCGTGTGCAGGCCCAGACGGGCCAGCAGCTCGCGCCGCTGGGGCGTGAGTCGGGCCAGCGAGGTCAAGTTTTGTTCGAGGCTCATGGGCTGTGGCATGGGTGCTTCCCTTCCGGGTCGATCGTTTCAATTCCCTTGAGCATGTTCCAGAACCGTTTCGGATGCAAGCTCCGCAGGAAATCTTTTCCAGATTTTCTGGTTGGTGGGACGGCTCTCCCGAGCCGTCTGGACGCTCGGGAGAGCCGTCCTACGAGGCTTTTGTACTTTTGTCCGCTCATCATTGTAAAACTGGGACTCGTTTTGCCGGTTCTTCCTGATAAGGAAGCTGGTCCGGCGATGCCTTGGCGAGGTTTTTTGTCGGCGCTAGCTCTTTACTTCCCTGACTTTAGGGCAGAATCGCTGAATTCCTCTTGACAGGGTTGCGCTTTGGTATCGCACTTGCTTTACTCAACCAACGTCAACAATTAACGGACCCAAAAGGAGACGATCCAATGCAGGTCGAGCTGTATTGCCCGCAGTGCTGCTGTCGCTTTGCCGCTTCCCCGGAAGCTCCTGCGGCCGAGATCCTGGATCGGATGGCGGAGGACGGCCCGTGGTACGCCCTCGGCGACGGCGAAACCTTTGAAGACATGATCTTCGCCACGCTGTTCTCCTGCGGCCACATTCGCTGCTCGGAGTGCGGCGAGGCGGTCCACGTGACCGAGGAAACGCTCGGTCAGCTGACGATGGAGGTCCTTGGCAGCTGGTGAATTGGCACCCAGAAAGACCCAGGGTTCACACCCTGGTCTATTGACTGCCGCCCCTTCGGGGCTGAAGATAAGCCCCGAAGGGGCGGCAGTCAATAGACCAGGACGTGAACCCTGGGACGAACTAGACCCAGTCGCGGCCCGGGCTCCCGCCCCGGGCCGCGAGCGTTTTCCCTCACGGCAACGCGGCGATCAAAGCTCGCGTCATCTCGGTCGTCGTGGCGTTGCCGCCCAGGTCCGCAGTGAGGGCCTTCTTCTCCGTCAGCACCCGACCTACCGCCGTCATGATCCGCCCGGCCGCCTGGCGCTCGCCTTCCGCTTCGAGCAGATCGACGGCCGGCAGCAGCAGCGGCAGCGGATTGGCCCGGTTGATCCCCGCCTCGTCCCTTGGACCCCCGTGGAAGCTCTCGTAGACCCGGATGCCGTCGCCGACGTTGATCGCATGCGTGGCGCTGATGCCGCCCACGACCCCGGCCCCCAGGTCGCTGACCAGGTCGCCGTAGAGGTTGCCCATCACCATCACGTCGAACTGCTGTGGCCGGGATACCAGCTGCATGCAGCAGTTGTCGATGATGATCTCGCGCGTTTGCAGCTCCGGATAATCCCGGGCCACCGAGCGAAACGCATCCAGGAACAGGCCGTCGGCCAGCTTGAGGATGTTGGCCTTGTGGACGCAGGTTACCGTCTTTCGTCCCGCCGTCCGGGCCCAGTCGAACGCGAAACGCAGGAACCGCCGGCTGGCTGCCTCCGTGACCACCTTCAGGCTCTGGACGACCCCTGGCACGATCTCATGCTCGATCGAGGCGTACAGGTCCTCGGTCAGCTCGCGCATCACCAGGATGTCCACTTTCTCGAAGCGAGCCGGCAGCCCGGGCAGGTTCTTCAGCGGCCGGACCGACGCGAACAGGCCCAGTTCGCGGCGCAGCTGCACGTTGTAGTTGCCGACGCCGCGCGGCACGTGCGTCACCGGATCGCCCGGGGGCGGCAGCAGCATGGTTTTCAGGGCCAACCTGGTGGACCGGACCGCACTCAGCACCGCTTCCGAGATCGGTTTGCCGCCCCGTTCTACCGCCGCCCAGCCGGCAAGGTGATCGTGCCACTCGACCGCCACCCCGGCGGCGCGCAGGATGTCCTGCACCGCCGGAACCTGATCGAGTCCCAGACCGCCTCCCTGGATCAGCGTTACTGCGAGCGCCATCGCGACTCACTCCAAATGCGCGATCAACTGTTCCGTTATGGTCGCCGTGTTCCCATCCCCGCCCAGGTCCCTGGTCAACCCCTTCCCTTCGGCAAGCGTCCGAAACACCGCAGCCTCGACCTTCCTGGCAACGGCTCGCTGTCCAATGTGTTCCAGCATCATGGCCGCGCTGCGGATCAGAGCGATCGGATTGGCCAGTCCCTTGCCGGCGATGTCCGGCGCGGAACCGTGGACCGCCTCGAAGACGGCATACCGGCTGCCGAGGTTCGCTCCCGGCACCAGCCCCAGACCGCCGACCAGGCCGGCACACAGGTCGCTGATCACGTCGCCAAACAGGTTCTCCATCACCAGAACGTCGAACCGGGTCGGGTCCAGGGCTAGCTGCAGGCACAGCGCATCGGTGTGCAGCTCCTCGAACTCCAGGAACGGATAGTCATCGGCCACCACCTGCGCCGTGGCCAGGAAGAGGCCGTCGCTCATCGGCAGCACGTCGGCCTTGTGGCAGAAGGTGACGCGCCTGCGCCCTTCGTGCCGGGCCAGCTCGAAGGCGTAGCGGATGATCCGCTCGGCGGCGGTGCGCGTGATGACGCGCAGACTCTCGACCACGCCGGGAACGACCACGTGTTCCTGTCCGGAGTAGAGCCCCTCCGTGTTTTCGCGGACAACCACCAGGTCAACGCTGGAGTAGGGGACCTTGATCCCGGGAAGGGTTTTGACGGGCCGGACGCTGGCGTACAGGTCCAGGTCCTGACGCATCCGGACGTTGATGGAACGGAACCCCTTGCCGACCGGAGTGGTGCAAGGCCCCTTGAGGGCCACGCGGTGCCGGCGAATCAGGTCGAGTGTCACTTCCGGAAGGGGATCGCCGAAGCGCTGGGCCGCTCCCAGTCCGGCAAAGGCTTCGACCCACGACAGTTGCGCCGCCGCCGCCCCGAGGACGCTCTTCATGGCAGCGGTCACCTCGGGGCCAATCCCGTCCCCGGCAATCAGCACAACCGGCGTGAGCATTGGTGCGCTCCAACCTTTGGAGTGCGGCGGCTTGACGCCGCTTTCTTTTTTTCTGTTTTTCGCCTCTCGACAAGAAAAGCAAAAGAAAAGAAAGCGGCGTCAAGCCGCCGCACTCCAAATAATCTTTCACCGTCGGTGGACGTGGAACGGCCGGCCCTGCGTCGCCTGCTGCCAGACCACGGTGCCGGTCCGGTTGATCTCCAGGAGCTTGCGGCCCTCGATGCTGGCGACGAGGACGTTGCCGGAGCGCAGCTGGGTGGCATGACCGGGCGATTCGGCCGCGGCTTCCCAGATCACCTTGCCGGATTCGTTCACCTCCACCACCTTGCGCGCGGAGTACAGGGACACGAGATAATGCCCGTTGTGCAGCTTTTCCACGCTCGCCCAGCCGCTGGTGTTGCCCACGGGGACCAGGTGGATTTCCTGGCCCGCCGCGTTCAGCTCGACCACCTGGCTGCTGCTGTTGACGTAGACCACGTTGCCGTTCCGCAGCTTCATGCCGTTGTAGATCATCCCCGGCCGGCGGAGCGAGAAGACCACCTTGTTGGCCGGGGTCACTTCCAGCAGTTCGTTGTAAGTGACGATGAAGGTGTTCCCGGAAGGCAGCCGTTGCACCGAGACTGGCTGGCTGCTCACCGAATGCTCCCAGAGGACCTTGCCCTGGCGATCGCGTTCGGTGACGCGCGAATTGCCATGCTCGGCCACCAGGATTCGTCCCCCCGGAAGGACCTGGGCGTCGATCGGCCGATTGACGTTGGTGATTTCCCAGCGCTGCTTGCCATCGGGACCGCACTCCCAGACCCGGCCGCCCCGGCCCGGCCCATCCAGCTCGGCAATCACGTTCAGCCCGAGAAACGTCTCCTCCAGGTTGACCCGCGTCAGGTCCAGTCGATTGGCGTGTTCCTTCCACCAGCTTTCCCAGGCGTCCCGGCACTTGCGCCGCCCGCTCTGGTCCCAGGTGGCAGGGCTGCCGCCGGGCAACTGTTCGCCTGCCAGCCGGCACAGGAGGTCCTCGGCTTGCCAGGCGTGGCTGAGCGGACCATCGGTCAGCTGGGCCAGCAGGGCCGGCACTGCCAGCTTCTCGCCGGAGCGGACCAGGGCACAGGCCGCCTGAAAGCGGACCCCAACGTCACTGTCGGCCAGCAAGCGCACGGCAGCACGGCGCTGCTCCATGCCGGCCCGGCCCAGGACGTGGGCCGCGGCCGCCCGGCGGTACGGCTCCGGATCGCGGGCCGCCTCGATCAGCGCGGGATCGGCCCGGCCGTCGCGAAGGCCGGTCCGCGTCAGGGCCGTCATGATGGCCTCGCGAGTCGGTTCGTCATCGACCCAGGGAAGACAGGCGAGCATGACCTCGGTGACGCCGGCGGGTTTGCGAACCGCGGCCAGCTGGGCCGCGGCCGTGATCTGGGCACAATCCGGCAGCCGTTCGATGTCCTCGATGCACTGTTCGGCCCGGCGGGCCCGCTCCAGGTCCGGGTCGGTGACGTAAGGACGCAGAAACGGCAAGGCCAGCCGGCCGGCCTGGAACAGTTCCAGGCTGGCCTTCTCGCGGACCCGGAAGGAGTCGTTGCCCAGGTCGATCACGGCTTGCTGCAGCCGGACCTTGCCGGCTGCGGAGATCACCTTGGAGCGAAAGAACGCGATCAGACCGGGTCCGTCCGGGTTGTGTCCGGCGGCACGCAGCAACGTTTCGTTAAAAGCGATCTCGGCTTCCAGTTCACCCGCACGGGTTGCGTCGGCCGATCCGCCGGCCGGGAGCGTGGGCCTGGCCGCACCCCGGGGGCTAACGCCCCCGGGCTCGCCAGCAGGAGCCGGCACACCGAGAAGCAGCAGGGCTCCGAGCCCGAGCAGCAAGACGCGGATGAATGAACGCATGGTGCTTCCTCAAAGTAAAGCAACGGGCTGTTTTCCCGACCCCTGCCGGCTTGCCCGGCAGGTGAAGCAGGTCACTGGCTAGAAACGAAGGGGAAACAAGCGTTCTTCTGCCTTCTCTGCTAGCCAGTGACCTGCTTCACCTGCCGGGCAAGCCGGCAGGGGTCGTAGAATGTCTCCGTTGCCACTGCACTGCCGCCGTCAATACCGCCGGACGGTGAACGGCCGACCCGGCAGGTTCTGCCGGGCGATTTCCTTGCCGTCGCGGGACACTTCCACCAGGGCCCGGCCCTCGAAGCAGGAGATCAGCGTGTTACCGTTCCGCAGCCGGGTGGCGAAGACCGGCGACGGCTGGTTGTGTTCCCAGACGACCTTGCCGCTGCTGTCCAATTCTACCACCTTGTTGGCCCCGCCGTAGACCACCAGGAAGCGCGATCCCGGCAAGGGCTCGACGCTGGCCCAGTAACCGGCACCGCTGCCCCACTGGGTCGGAGTGACCGTGCGGATCGGTTTCAGGTCGGCGTCCAGCTCGCCGACCTCGCCGCTGCCGGCCACGTACAGGACCGTCCCATTGCGCAGCCGAAGGGCATGGCGGAAGTGGGCGGCATTGTGGTAGCTGCTGATGATCTTGCCGTCGGGAGAGACCACCATCAGGTCGTTGAAGGTGGCGACGAGCGTATTGCCGCCCGGCAGGCGCTGGCAGGCCACCGGACTGGAGGTGGCGAATTCCCAGAGGACCTTGCCCTGGCGATCGCGCTCGGTGACCTTGCCGCTGTTGCGTTCCGCGATGAGGACCCGGCCGCCCGGCAGCAGCCGGGCATCGTTGGGTCCAGCCAGTCTGCTGATCTCCCAGCGCATCTTGCCGTCCTTGGACAGCTCGTAAACGCGCCCGCCCGAGGGCCCGCCGTCGTATTCGCAAACGAGAGTCAGGCCGCGAAACGGTTCTTCCTGTTTCAGCCGGGCGAGATCGACCTTCGCGCCCAGGTTTGCCACCAGCCTTCCCAGACCTCCCGGCTGCGCTGCCGTTCGGTCACGGTGCCATTGCCCAGGGCGGGCGGTGGCGATTTCTCCTGGATCAGATGGCACAGCAGGTCCTCGGCCTGCCAGGCGATGGCCAGCGGGGCGTCGGTCAGCAGGGCCGTCAGGACCGGCACCGCCGAGCGCTCGCCGGCCGCCCCCAGAGCAGCTGCGGCCTCGAAACGGACCCGGGGATCGGTGTCGGTCAGCAGCCGCAGCACCGGGGAGCGGTCCTCGGTCCGGTCGAGCCGGCCGAGGATTCGCGCTGCTGCTGCCCGCCGGGCCGGCATCCGGTCGCCCAGGGCCGTTTGCAGCACCGGGGCCGGCTTGCCGTCACGCAGGGCAACCTGGGTGAGGGCCGCAAGGATGGCATCCTCGACCATTTCCTCTTCGGCAAACGGCAGATACCCCAGAAGGACCTCGGCGCTTTCGGGCGGCCGGTGTTTGAGGAGCATGCGGGTAGCGGCCAGGACCAGGGGGCTGGTCCGGGAGAGGTGGATGCTGTCCAGGCAGTCCTGGGCCCGGCGCACGACTTCCAGGTCCGGATCGTCCACGGCGGACTTCAGATAGGGCAGGGCCGCCCGGCCGGCACGGATCAGGTCGGCGCTGGCCTTCTCGCGGGCAAAATAGGAATCGTCACCCAGTTCCCGGACGGCCTGGAGCAGCCGTTCCTGGTCGGCCGGCGACAGGGTCCGCTCGCGGAAAAAGGCAAGGAGTGCCGGAGCATCCTGGCCCACGGAGGCATCCTTGAGCGTTTGCTCCGCGAAGGCCAACTCCGGGTCGGGCCGTGGGGCCGGGGCGGCAGGGGGCGTCTCCCCCGCCACGAGCCCGGCCAGGCTCAGGACCAGGACAGCAACGGCCAGCCGATAGGTGCGCAGGACGGCCATGGTTCACTATTCTCCGCTTTCTTCCTTGCCTCCCGCTTCCGTGGAGGCCAACCGCAGGACCCAACGATTCCCGGGGATACGAAGAGGAACGGCAGTTGCTGGCGAGAATCCCAGAACTGCATTGTCGCTCAGGGCTTACCCGGGCGTCAAGAGACAACCCGGGAAGAATTCGAGGAAGAAGAGGGGAAGGTTTGCAGGGCGGAAGAATCCTGACCGTCGCGGATTGTGGGGAGGAAGGAGACGCCGAGACAGAAGCGCTGAGGCCGCCACACCGCCAACGGCGCTTTTGCCTGGCGGTGTCGCCAGGAAAGGTCCAGGCGTGTCCGTGCTTGCCCCACCAATGACAATAAAGCGACACCGCCACCACGCCAGCAGCACACGCCGTCTCTTCTGGTCCTCTCCTGGCTCTTCCCAAAATGCGTGAAGGGCAGGAGGCGGGCTGTCGGTTTGTCGAGCGCCTGTTCAGCGTCACGCAGCCCCTTCTGCTGGGCTCAGGTTGGTAAGAGGTGCGATGGGTGAATGCGATCCACGCCAAATTGCTTCGGGGTGTCGGTCCTACGCGCGCTGGGCACTTCGGCTTGCGCAGAGGTCGATTGCACCGAAGCATGCAGGGTGTCCAGCAGGCCGGCGGAACCCTGGGTGTCCTGCTTGTGCTTCCAAGCGTAAAAAGTATACTTGGAGATGCCCACCAGGGGAGCGAAATCCCCAACAGGCAGGCCACTTCTGCGCCAGGCGTCCAGGACCAGCAGGCGCTGCTCGGGGGTCAGGGGAGACAGGGGTGCATCCGCTTTGGTCGGTGGCGACCGCGGCGAGTAGATCTCCCGGGGGTTGTGGGAGCAAACCAGGTGGAGGTTGAGCCGGGGTGTCCGACAGATCCTGGCGGGGACTGCCGGGCAGCCGGTCGGCTGGATCAGGGCTGGGAGCTGGGACCGTCATTTGTCGTCCTTTCTTGGGGCGGAAGCCCCAGGTGAGGAGCAACGAATCCCGGTACTACTTTCCAGTCAGAATCGGGCCAGCATTTCGGCGAGGAGGACACCGGGCACCCCAACCTGACGCGAAACTTGCTGGCGGACGACTGGGTCGGCCATCCGCTCCGCAAGGATTACGAGTATCCGATGGGGAACATCACGGCATCCGCGGCCGGTGACTCGAGAAAGGCGATTCAGATGGTCTGGGTGATGAAGTTGATCTGGCACCAATTGGGGCGGTCACGGCTCGCGCGTGCGTTGGCATGCATCCTCGTTGGTGCCCTTGCCGGATTGGCCATATTTCTCAAGGATCAGCAGCATCGCTATTCCCTTCCAGTCTCCGTTTTACTGGGTAGCGGACTGGCGCTTCTTGCTTATGGACCTCTTGAGTACTTTGCTTACAAGCGGGGAACGACAGAAGCGGGAAATGTAAAACTGACGGGCCTCGATTTCGCACTCATGCTTTTGTATTTCGTAATCGTGATCTGCTTGTTGGGATGGTTTGACATCCTGAAATAGTGTGTCGCCACGCCCACGGCGTCCATTGGCCCGTCCTGGCGCACGCCGGTCCCGGCCACCGCCGCACGCAACGCAGATCTGCCAATCTGCGGAGGTCACGTGCGACCGACACACGCAGGAGCACTTGCAGTGCAGAGACGTTTGCGGCTGCTTCCCGAACAACGTCACTATCTGATGAATGGGTTGGCGCCGCCAACGATCCTTTCCACCGCGGCTGCGAGGTGCGGCTCCAGCTTCGATGTCGCTATACTGATGTCGCCTCGGCCCGTGAACGCCTAAGAATCCTGTTCCGCGAGGATCTTCACCCGATGCTCGTAGCCAAGGATCCCGGCGACTTCAGCGACCTCTGCCTCGAACTCCGCGATTTCCAGCGGGTTCCAGTCGGTGCATTTACGCGGCGGATTCGGTCCGCTGTTGAGGCGAGCCCGGGCCAGCTCATCGAACGTGCCGGCGTCGATCCGGGATCGCCAGCCCAGAAACTCCGCAACCTCCCGATAACGCGGACAATCGAGATCTTCCAACCGCTGGACCCGGCAGTGGGACGCCGGCAAGCGGCTGAACTGGTCGAGGATGGCGCGGTTGCGGGCCTGCCAGAACCAGGCCAGCTTGCCGATCTGCGTTAGCCGGGTCCAGCGCTCGAACTCAGGGCCGTGAGGGATGTTCCTCCCCAGGAAATGGCGCGGCTCCTCGCCCTCGCGGTAACTCGGAGGCCGAGTGGGGTCCTTGCGGACAATGGGTTTGAGGAACCAGCCGCGGACCGCGAAGGAGGCGACCGTCTCCGCCGGGTTGCGAACAAGCAGCAGGAAGCGGGCGCAGAAGCGCTCGAAGAGTTCCTCCAGGGAATGCGACAGCAGGGCGCTGCACTCGAAGGAGAAACGCCGCCGCTCCAGGTCGCTGCAAACGGCCTCCTCGCGGTCAAGGAGGAACCCTTCCGAATCGATGGCGATGCCGTGCCACTTGCAGAACATGTGGAAGGTGGCTCCCAGGCGGAGGCGTTCGTGGGAGGAAGCGACCTCCGGCTCCCGACCGGCGACCTCAGCCAGGAACGTGGTGCCGCAGCGTCCGGTGCCGACGCAGAACCCGACCCGGCCGGCGAACTCGTTGGATGCTCCTTCAATCATCAGTCTCCCTCGTTCGTCACGTCGGTCGTTTGCAGGACCATCAGTCGCTTGCCGAGCGGAGATGCCTTCCGAGCAGCCGCCGCTTGAGCGCTGAAGCGATTGTCGTACAGCCGCAGGACGAGCAGGTTCCGCAAGGAAGTGGACCTGGCCAGCGCTGCCGCTCCGTGATTTCCCACACCGTTGTGGGCGAGGTTCAATTGCAGCAGGGCCTCCGACGCGGGGGACTCCGCCAGACGCAACGCACCCACGTCGCCCAGATCGTTATCAACCATTACCAGCGTGTGCAAAGTGGGAGACTTCGCGTCGAGCAGCGCCTGGAGTCCCTCCGGCTTGAAACTGTTGTGGTTCACGTTCAGGACGCGCAAGCTGCCGAGGAATGGGGCCCCGGCCAGGCAGCGTGCGGCAGTCAGGGACATTTCGCACCGGTCGAGTTCCAGGACCTTCAGTTCGCGGAGGCACGGCGCGTTCGCCAGGTGTTTCGCTCCAGAGAGGTCTCCCAGCAAATTCTCGCCCAGATCGAGGACCTCCAGCCGCAGTTCTGGTCGAGCATGGACGAATTCCTCCATTGCAGGACCATCGAGCCCGTTGCCGCGGAGGACCAGTTCCTTCAAGCCGGTCGCGTCCGGCGAACGAAGCAGCGCACCCAACCCATATCTTCCCACGTCGTTGCCCGACAGGGTCAAGGAACGCAGCCGGGCCATGCCGGTCCAGAGCGTGAGTTCCTCCAGGCCATCCCCTTCGATGATGGGATCTTCGCCGTAACGGCCATAGCTCCCGGTTTCGGACAGGTCGAGTTCCTCCAACGAATCCAGGGAAACAGCGTCAAACAGTGCGCTGACCCCGCCGTTGCCGAGGGAGTTGAACGGCACGCGCAAGGCCGTCAGGTTCCCCAGATGAGGAGACTGCAGCAGCCGGTGAAATCCTTGTAATCCCAGGCTGCAATCGCTGACGGTCAAAGCTTCCAGGGTCGAGAGCAAGGGCGCGTCGGCGAGCAGCCCAGCCTCCTGGCGACCGAGCAGGTTGCCGTCGATGGACAGTTCTCGGAGTCCGGGAATCGGCTTGATGCCATCCACGTATTCGCGCCGGCGGGGCCAGCGGACCGTAATCGCTTCGATGGGCGTCGCGGTCCAGCAGGCGCTGGCATTCGTCTGGAGCGCCGCGTAGCTGGCAACCCTCGCCGTCGCAACGAATCCCCGGTGAAACTCCTCCCAGCGAATCCCCTTGATGGTGGGCAATTCCGCCTTCCACTGTTGCCCATACTGGTCGATCAGCTCTTGCTCACGCAGTCGCAGTCGAACCTGGCGTGCGTCCCATTCGGGCAGAGAGACCCGCTCGATCTGCACGCGGATGAACTCGGCGCGGGCGCTGTCGCCCTGCTCCTCCAGCCAGTCGGCGAAGACGAGCCGTGGCGTGTTGTCGTCGGGATGAGCGACGATGTCTTCGAGAAAGCCGCGTGCCTGCTTGTCATTCATGGCAATTGCTCCAGGACGGCAAGTCTTAACCGGGTATGGTGCCGATCTGGTCAGAAGGGATTGTCATTCTCACCCTCTTCATCTTCCATTTCCAGGACCGCCAGCCGTTTGCCCAGAGGCGACTGCGCCAGGGCGGCCGCGGCGGGCTTGCTGATCTCGTTGTCGTACAACCGCAGGACAAGGAGGTTCTTCAAGTGTTTGGTTTTTGTCAGGGCCTTTGCCGCCTGGTCCCCCAAACCGTTGTGAGCGACGTTCACGTCCAGAAGAGCAGCCGTGCCAGGAGACTCCGCCAGATGCGCGGCCCCCTCGTCGCCGATGTCGTTATCGGCCATTTGCAGTGTGTGAAGAAAGGGAGGCTTCTTTTCCAGCAGCCTGTACAAACCCTCGGGACCGAAACTGTTGCTGTTCACGTTAAGCTGTCGCAAACTGTCGAGGAAGGGCGCATTCACCAACCACCGCGCGCCGGACAGGTGGATCTCGCACTGGTCCAGCTCCAGCACCTTCAGTTCGCCAAGACAGGGAGCAAATGCCAGGTCCGACGCGCCGACGTCTCCTACCAGGTTCTCGCCAAGATCCAGGACGTCCAGGCGCAGCTCCGATTGCGCGGAGCCGAATTCCTTGATTGCGTCGGCATCCAGCTCATTGGCGCGGAGCAACAGGATCTTCAAGTTGCTCACGCGCGGCGAGCGCAGCAAGGCCCGAAGCCCACGGCGGCGCACGGCGTTCCCGGACAGGTTCAGCGTGCGCAACCGAGCCACTCCCGACCAGTTCACCAGGGCCGTCAGGTCTGTCGCCTCCAGGACGGGATCCTCGTAGTAGCGGCCGGACCTCCGAGTGCGGCCATAACTGCTTGTTTCGGACAGGTCCAGCTCCTCCAGGGAAGTCAGGGTATTGGCCTGCGACAGACCTCGGATGACCTGACTGCCGATCGAGTTGCCGGGCACGCGGAGCGCCGCCAGGTTGCCGAGGTAAGGAGAGGCCACGAGCCGGAGAAAGCCCTCGCTTCCCAGGCTGCAATGGCGGACGTTCAACGCACGCAGTGTGGACAGCAGCGGCATTTCGGCGAGCCGGTCGGCATCGTACCGATTGAGGAGCTGGCCGGTGATCGATAGCTCCCGCAGCTCGGGAATCGGCGCGATGGCGTCGCCGGATTGGTCCTGACGAGGCCAGGGGGCGGACGCCTGTTCTATCGGAGCCGCAGCCCAGCAAGCGCCGGCATTCGCTCCCAGCACCCCGAAACTGGCGAACGCTGCCGTGGCGACGAACCCCCGGCGAAACTCCTCCCACCGGACTCCCGGCACGTCGGGCAATTCTTGCTTCCACGTCGGCCCATGTTGCTTGATCAGCTCGCTTTCACGCAACCGCAGTCGAACCTGGCGCGCGTCCCATTCGGGCAGGAAGGCCCGCGCGATCTGCACGCGGATGAACTCGGCGCGGGCGCTGTCGCCGTGTTCCTCCAAGAAGTCGGCGAAGATGAGCCGGGGCGTGTTATCGTCGGGATGAGCGACGATGTCTTCCAGAAAGCCGCGGGCCTGTTCAGAAGGGATTGTCATTCTCATCCTCTCCATCTTCCATTTCCAGGATGGCCAGCCGCTTCCCCAGCGACGACTCTGTCAGCTCAACGCAGGTCGCCGTACTGATCGGATTGTCATTCAACCGCAGGACGAGAAGGTTCGGTAAATGATTCGACTTCATCAGCGCTTCGGCCGCGTGATTGCCCAGATCGTTCTCAGCAAGGTTCAGTTTCAGCAAGGAATCCGAAGCAGGGGACTCCGCCAGGTGCGATGCTCCCTCGTCGCCCAGATCGTTATTGACCATTTGCAGCGTGTGCAGGCAGGCGGGGTTTGCGTTGAGCAGCGCTAGCAGTCCCTCCGCGCCAAAGCTGTTGTGGTTCAGGTTCAGGCTCCGCAAGCTGCCGAGAAGCGGCGCCTTGGCCAACCGGCGAGCAGCGGACTGCGGCAGTTCGCAGCTGTCCAGATCCAGCACCTTCAGCTCGCGGAGGCAGGGCGCGTTTGCCAGGTCCGCTATCCCGCGATCTCCCAGCAGGTTCTCACCCACGTCCAGGACGTCCAGTCGCAGTTCTGGGGGAGCGTTGCGGAACTCCTGCATCGCTGGATTGTTGAGCCCGGCGGCACGGAGGACCAGCTTCTTCAAGCCACTGCAGCGCGGCGACTGAAGCAGCACCGCCAGTCCGGTTCGCCCCACTTCGTTCCCGGAGAGCGTCAGGGAACGCATCCGTTCCATTCCCGACCACGCAGCCAGCATCTCCAGGCCAGCCGCATCGACGATGGGATCCTCACCATAGCGGCCGTAGCTGGCCTCTTCAGACAGGTCCAGTTCCGTCAGCGAAGTCAGGGAAACGGAAGCATACAGAGCATCGATGCCCCCATTGCCAATGGAGTTGTTCGGCACGCGCAGCGCCGTCAGGTTCCCCAGGTGAGGAGAGGCCACCAGTTCCTGAAAACCTTCAACTCCCAGGTTGCAATCGCGGACAGTGAGAACGCGGAGGGTGGACAGAAAGGGAGAGTCGGCGAGTCCGCCAAACGCGCCTCGATTCACGAACCTCCCGGTGATCGAGAGTTCGCGCAACCCGGGAATCGGCACGAGTCCCTCACACTCTTCGCGCTGCCGGGGCCAGCGAACGGAAACGGCTTCGACTGGCGCGGTGCCCCAGCAGGCGCTGGCGTTCTCCCGGAACACCTTGAAGCTGGAAAACGCGGCCGTCGCCACGAATCCCCGGCGAAACTCCTCCCAGCGGACCCCCTTGATGCGCGGCAATTCCCCTCGCCACTTTCGCCCATGCTGCTGGAGCAAGGCCCGTTCGCGCAACCCCAACCGAACGTGGTTTGCGTCCCATTCCGGGAGAGAGGCACGCTCGATCTGCACGCGGATGAACTCGGCGCGAGCGCCGTCGCCGTGTTCCTCCAACCAGTCGGCGAAGATGAGCCGCGGCGTGTTGTCATCGGGGTGAGCGATGATGTCTTCCAGAAAGCCGCGTGCCTGTTTGTCATTCATGGCAATTGCTCCAGAATGGGTCCCAGCCGCTCGGCCACCTCGGCGACGACTTGCCCCAGGTTCCTCGGCGTTTCCTGTCCTCGGTGCTGCTTGACAAAGTCCATCCAGCGGGCCGAGGCCATTTTCATGCCCCACCACGAATCCCGGCCGAAGATCGCACGGGCGTCGCCCGGCGCAGTCCCCCCGGCTGGTGAAGGACAGGGCAATCGCTTGCGGCAGCTCCGCGAAGTTCATCGGCACTCGCCCCAGGAGCAGCCGGAGGTCGTTCAGGTCCTTGGGACGCCAGTGCAGCATCCCCATGTGTCGGAGGGCATGGAGCTTCCGGCCGGTGATCGTCTCGGGCCGGCACATCCAGAAGGCGCGCCGTGAGGCCGCTGCCGCGCGTCGGGTAATCGCCCAGAATCGGCGCCGGGATCAGCGGCTCGCCAAAGGTCACGTCCACGCTGAATTCGTCCTCGATGCCATCGACCTCCCCCGAGGCGAACAGCCGCACTCCGGGCGAGGTCGTGTGCAGCCAGATCCCTTCGACGCGGAACCTCTCGGGATCGAAGGTCACGCCGTCGTCAATGCCCCGGTCTGCCAGCAGCGGAACAAACCGCCGGCCCGTCTCCTCCACGCTGAACGGCAATGTGCAAACCAGGTCGAGGTCGCCGGCCGGTCGGGCCAGCGGCCGGAACCAGTGGCGCAGCAGCATCCCGCCCCGGAGGACAAAGCAACGGGCGTCCGGCAGCCGGGCCAGGCGCAGCAGCACGCCTTCCAGGAGCCGGTGGTGGGACGTTTCCGCGGGAGCTTGGAGGATCTTGTTCATGGTGGTAGTGTAGTCAGCGGGGAGGCTGCTTGCCCACGTCAGCAGGAGCGCAGCCGGCCCAGGGTTCACACCCTGGTCTATTGACTGTCGCCCCTTCGGGGCTGAAGAAAAAAGCCCCGAAGGGGCGACAGTCAATAGACCAGGACGTGAGTCCTGGGTGCGAGGGCGCCGGACGCCAACCGCGCTTGAAACGGCCAGGCGGGATGCAACAATAGCAGGAATGAGGGGCGGACCTGCTTCCCTCACCTGAATCCTGCCCTGATCGAGGCGGAGGAGTGACGTCCATGGCGCGCGAGCACGAGCTGCGGTTGAGCAAAGCGGCCTTGATGAAACTGGACGAGGCCGAGCGGAAGCGCTTTCTCAAGTGCGGCGTCTCGGAAAAGAATGTGAATCTGGTTTGCTGCTGGGCCATGCGTTGCGTCACAGTGCGCACGCCCTACGTGCGGATTAACACCTGGGGAGATCAGTATGGCCTGGAAGTGGAAGTCATGATTGACTGCGACCCTCCGGAGCCGCTGCGTCAACTGATCCTTGCGGCGCTGTCCAGCATCGCCGAGGGGCCGATTCGGGAAGAGCCTGGGTACTGGTATCTGGACTGCGGAGAGAACAATCCCGAAGTGGTCGCGGCACAGGTGTACGACATGCTGTGCGAATGGATGGCAGGGGAAAGCACGGCGGCGGCCATTCCCCGGAGATGGAGAGCGATGTTTGCCGGAGCGAGCAGCCGCCGAGAGATCGGATCCTGAAGGGCGGGAGATTGGAGCGGAGGCCGTCATGCAACCGTCTGTCGTGGAAAGCACGCCGCAAGCCGATTACGTGGGCTATCCGAGCAGCCAGGATGCCTCGGTCAACTGGGACAGGCCGGCGGACGTGGGCCGGATCGAGGCCCGCTACGTCCGCCGCTGTCCGGATTACGTCGTGGTGTACCTCTCCTCGCAAACCGGCTGCGATCAGGGCTGCCGCATGTGCCACCTGACCGCCACCGGGCAGACCCGGCTGCGCAACGTGACCCACGAGGAGTTCCTCCAGCAAGCGGATACGGTCCTCGACCACTACCGGAGGGAAACGCCGCCGGCCCGCTCGGTGCATTTCAACTTCATGGCCCGCGGCGAACCGCTGGCCAATCCACTCCTGCTGGAAAGCGCCGACGACTTGCTCGGCGACCTGGCCCAGCGAGCCGTCGCCCTCCGACTGCGGCCACGCTACCTGGTCTCGACCATCTTTCCCCGGGAATTGGGCGACCGACGGCTGGAAGACGTCTTCCTCGTCCATCACCCCGAGATTTACTACTCGATCTACAGCGTTCGCGAGTCATTCCGCCGCCGTTGGCTGCCGAAGGCGCTCCCCGTTGAGGAGGCGCTGGACCGGCTTGTCTCCTGGCAGCGCTGCACCTACAAGATTTGCAAGGTCCACTATGCCTTCATCGCGGGAGAGAACGACAGCGAGGCCGACGTTCATGCGATTTGCGACGCCCTGGAAAGCAGGCGGTTGATGGTCCACGTCAACATCGTCCGCTACAATCCGCACGACCCCCGCCGGCACGGCGTCGAGCCGCCGGAGGAGATCATTCAGCGGAACGCGAAGATCTTCCAGGAACGCTTGCCCTATGCTCGGGTCCGGGTCATTCCACGGGTCGGCTTCGACGTGGCCGCCTCCTGCGGCATGTTCGTCGCGCCCCAGGGGCCGACGCTGGAGCAGATCAAACTGCGGGCGTAAACGTCTAGTTTATGAGGTCATCGAGTCCACGTTGGATGAATGACGAGATCCGAAACTCGGGATCTGGGAGGAGCCGGCCATGTCGTTCTGGTGCAGCGTCTACCTCTACGTACCCATTGAGCGGTTAGCCGTGGCTCTCCGCGCGACGGCGGGGTTCGCCCTGCCGAGCGCGAAGGGACCGTTATGGTCCGGCTCCCTACCCACGATGCCGTTTCACTGCCGCTGCTGGGGGACGACCCGGTGGCGTCCCTGACCATTGGATGTCGAAGTTGCCTGCAGCTGGCGCCGTGGGGGTCGTTCTGGTTCCCTGTCGATGACGTCATCCGAGAGGATGCCGGGGCGTCGTCAATGATCAATGCAGACCATGCCGTATCCATGTGGGGCCTCGGAGGTGTCAGCAGGGTGGGCAGGATGCCGCGTTCGGAGTACCAGGCGGCAAATGCCTCTGCTAGCCTCTCGAATCACACGCTGTAGTTCTGGCCGTTCCGCTGGAAGCGGGGCGAGAGGCGGCCCGTCTCGCCGTTGAAGGCGTACCTGTTCTGGGTGACGTTGTCGTCTTCGTCCACGGCTAGGATGCGGGCCCGCTGGTCGGGTTCACTGAATTCACATCTCGTTGCCGCATATTGGACAAACCTGTTGAGCCTCTGTCTGTCGCGAACGGTTGAGGATGACACCACAACGGGGACAGCAGCGCTCATCATTCAGTGGGATGGGAGGTCCAAGCCTGATTTCCAGCATCGGTTGGTCACGTTTCAAGCGAACCGGAGCACGCCCCGAGAGGAAACTCGGCCGCGGGATTCTGCCCGCCTTCATGTCGTCCAAGTAAGTGTGACGGCCCTTGACGAGAGCATCCAGAGCGACACAGTCTTCGGGCCAGACGCCGGCATTCCTGGCTCCCTCCAGCAGCTTCTGAATCGCACTTAGCAAGGCGGCTTCAACCACCTCGGGGATGACAAGAGTTTTGTGAAGAATCCTCTTCTCATCGTTCTCTTCTTGCACCAGGCTCAGCCGCCACCGTTGTTTCGGTCTCTGTTGCAGCCACATCTCGTAGCGATACCAGAAGGGCAGACGGGTGCCTCGGCTATTCCCGCTCTCCAATCTCAGTACGGCCTTGTACCACTTGAAAAGGAAGACCCCGGCGAAATCAGTCCAGATCGGCATGGGATAGACCACCTTACCGACGTGGACAGCGAACGGAGTATAGATGAGGTTCACACCCTTGAACTGAGGAGGAGGCGTCGAGAGAATCTGCTTGTCAGTGTTCACGCCAATCCGGAATGTGGTGGCCATGCATTACTCCAGCGCGACCGCGCTTTTCACATGGTTCTGACTTCGTGTTTGCAGTACGGACAGGTTTGGCTGGTTTGGTTCTCGCCCCAAGGTCGGAGGACGCCAGTGCATTGTGGACAGAAGAGCGGTGACGTTCCATGCCGTCGCTCCACTGGAGCAGAGAGAACTGGTGAGATTAGTGGCTGAGGCTTCATCTGCTGGGAGAATCGGGAATTGACCGGAGGTTCGCGATGCGGCTGTGGGTTTCTTTGAGGAAAAACAGCCGTGGCGGATGGACTTTGCTGGGCGTACCCTACTCTGTTTTTCAGAGCCTCAACTTGACGCATGTACTCATCAGGGTCACGGAGGAATTGTTCCATCTCCACACAATCTGGTGTCCAGATGCCCGCTTTCTCTGCTCCTGTCAGGACCTTTCGGCTAACGGAGAGCAGACCTGCTTCCAACCGCTCGGGAACGCACAGAACCTCTGCCCTTATTCGCTTACCTTGCAAATGATCGACGTAGCTGACTTTCCACAGCGACTTGGGCGTTGTCCGCACCCAGATTTCGCCTTCACAGACGGTAAAGAACAGCTTCGCCCCTCGACTCTTCCCCTCAGCCAAGCTGTGAATGGCCCTGTTCCAATGCAACAATAAGACAAGTAGGAATTCCCCACCCAGCACTCCTTTTGTGGGCGAGAAATCTCCGATCCGGAGCGAAAAACTACCAAACAGTTGTTGGCAGCGAGCCGTATAGGGATTCCGAAGCATGTCCGGAGCCACGCCTACGATGAGTTTGAATTGGCCGTTCATGAGGTTGTGGGTCCTTTTCTGCTCCAGGAATGTCACTCTTCGACGGAAACAAGAGAATTGATGAATCGCTCGAAACTGTCGGCAATCGGTTCCAGGTTATCCATTGACTCCACTGGACCGTATTCGGGAAGCCACCAGTAGATCGTCCCGTTGTCTGCCCCGCTGAGGGATAGCAGAAACTGACCGCCCGATCCGGAGGCAATGGGAAGTAGGTGGCTGGGTAGTTCGTCGGAGTACCTCTCACGAGCCCCTCGGAGGTCGTAGAGATCACCCGCCTTGAATCCGTAAAACACCTCAACCGAGGTTTCGATCTCTCCCGGGCTACCCAGACTGGTGAATCGAATGTCTCCCGTTCCAGTGGTAAGACCGTACTTCATCAGGAACAAGCGATAGCTAGAGGGAAGGGAATAGCCCAGCTGCTGCTCGAACAGGTTGAGTTCGGCATCGGTAACCGACTCAGGGGGCGCCATGTGCCGATAGCGAATCCGTGACATCACTGCATCAAATGCATTCCACAATGGAGAACTGTAGTGATGCATCGAATTCCCCTCCTACGCAGAAGCAGCCTTGGCTGGGGGATTGATATTCCATCTGCTCTTCACTGTATCCCATTCTTTCCAACCCACCCAATTAGGCAGGCTTTGCTGGTTGAAGAAGTACAGCACGATTCCGATCGCCTGTTCCACCGGCATCAGGTGTTCAGGCCAGAATGCAATCGTGTCTCCTTCAGCCATGAAATCAACGCGCTTTGCAGAATACGGACGGTCGGCTAGGATCTCCCGATTCCGTTGCGAAAGTTTTGGGTTTTGATACCAACGAAGTCCCGCAAAGGAGCCACCGATCCCAATTTGCAGGGCTTCGTTAGTTGGGCTTATGAGACTCACGATCCCCGGTTCCAGCTGACGGAGGCGGTGGAGTTCCTGCCGCAACTCGTCTTCCGATGAAATCGAGACGGTGGGAAAGTGGTCACGCCCGTCTAGCAGTCGCCAATCGGCCATTGTTTCAACCTCCCATGAGTCAGGCAATCCTGTGCCGCTGAACTCCGCTTCAAGAGGAAGTCACACAGCCTTGCATATCCATCGTAAAACTTTGCCCCCACCAAAAAACGAACAAGTCTTCTTCTTTCCAGCCCTCCAATGTGTCTTCCAAATCGGCACGATCCGCATTGCTGAACCTACGCGGATTCAACAAGAATTCTTGGAGGTCATCTGGAAGATCCTCAACGCCGATCTTATGTGTTGGGAAGGCGAAACGTTTGACTTGAATACCAGCATTCTCGAACCCCATCTGGTCACGGTAGAGATCGATTTGTTTCTCGACCTGTACACGCAGTTGCTCCTCACTGAGCCCCTTTCCAGGCGACATTTGAACGGACCCGGGAACCGACGTCAGCGGTTCTGGAACTCCCAGGCAATTCCCCCCTGAGTCGAAAATAACCGCAGTCAGGCAATTACCCAGCAAACCAATCAAGGCCTGCCGGTTCTGAGATTTCCCTGTATAGAACCAGTATTCTGGATGTCCTTGAATCGGGTATGTGAAGTCTTCATCCCGAAAGTAATAGGAATTCGTCAGCATCATCCGCTTCCCTCCGTAAATACAGTTTCCGATTACGGCACAAACCGCTCAATCGGGAGCTATTTGCCGCCTCCGCGTTCCCATGGAAGCCCGAATCCCTCTCGCCCCGGATTGGCTACAGCGTCCCAAGGCAGCCGTTCGATTTGACCTTTGTTTCCGCCTTTCCCCAATAATGCGGATCGGAACTGCCGTTCCAGGGCCTTTGCATCAGCGTTGTTCCCTACTTCCCAGAATTCCACTTCAATGTTATACCCGTACTCTTGGGATTTCCTCCGGTACTTGTTGAATCGCTCGTAGATATTTACTCCACCCGTCGTTTTACCGACTTTGAGGATTTCGCCTGTGTCTTTATCTCGCAACAGGTACACGAACCCGGTGCCTTTCTTATACGTTTGCTTGGTGAAGCCAACGCTCTCGCCTGTCAAGTCAAGAAGAGTGCCTTTTTGAAAAGCGAATAGTTTGCCTGTGGCATCGTATTTTGAAGGCTGATATTTCCTTTCTTCCCACTACCTTGAGCCGGCGTGTTGATGTAGTCGCCAGGGGTGGCATTGTTGTGGACGAGAACCGCACTCCCGCCTGGTTCCCCGACGTAGTAGTTGTGAAAATGCTCGACCTCCACGTTGTAGAGATCGACCATCCCGAACTTGGGCTTGCTGACGGACAGAACCGGAGTCAGGAGGTTGTCGTCAGTGCGGAGGAATTCACCTACCTGGAGTTCTTGGGCTCCGACGTACGCTCTCCGGGTAACAGAATAGTAGGGATGACAGGGGCTGCTCGTGGCTTTGTAGCCGGGCCAACTCACATCGACCGTCGCGAACCCCTTGTGCTTAATGGTCCCGACTACTCGGCTCAACAGGCGACCATCTTTGCTTCGCTCCGGTGGGTTTGGCGGATCGTAGTCAATCTCAACTTGACTGATGGTCGCAATTGCTCCGTCTTTCAGGCGGATTCGCATCCCTGGCTGGAGGTCGTCGTTCAGGATCTCTTCGCCGCTTGCCAAGATGTAGGGCCGGCCAGCCGGGAGTATGTAACTGACCTCGGCCTCGCCGAATGGTTCAGGGTAAGTGTAATGGAGGCCAATCTCGACGGGAAGCGGCGGGACGTCTCTGGGATCAGGAAGGTCAGGAATGTCAGCGGTGCCAGCGAGATCCTCGACGACAACCTCGAATGGTACGTCCTTGAGCGAGGGAGAGGAGGCCACCGGTCGAGGGGTTGGCGCCGCGCTCCTGGGAGGGCCGTTCATCGCTGGGTGGATTGAACTCACACCGCGTAGCAAGCAGCATTTCTTGAACTTCTTGCCGCTGCCGCATGGACAGGGATCGTTCCTCGACGCCTTGGTATCGGCCATGCTCTGGGTCCTCTGACCGAAGCAATCTATTCCGGGTAGTTGCCTCCTCCCAGCCCTGCCGTCCTCGGCTTCCTAGCAGGGCAATAGAGTAGCGTACAGGAACGTTTAGCCGTTCGCAAGAGGTCACATCGATTTTTTTCTCGGACGGCAAACTTAACTGAACCGGGGTCGGCGCTCTTACAATGAACGTAGGAACAGATTCGAGGAGGTTATTCCTATGCCCCGCACCCGAACACGCCCACGACCCAACTGTAGCCAGACGCTGGCTACCGAAGGCGCTCCCCGTCGAGGAGGCGCTGGATCGGCTCGTCTCCTGGCAGCGCAGCACCTACAAGATTGGCAAGATCCACTATGCGTTCATCGCGGGAGAGAACGACAGCGAGTCCGACGTTCATGCGATTTGCGACGCCCTGGAAAGCAGACGGCTGATGGTCCACGTCAACATCGTCCGCTACAACCCGCACGACCCCCGGCGGCACGGCGTCGAGCCGCCGGAGGAGTTCATTCAGCGGAACGCGAAGATCTTCCAGGCCCGCCTGCCCTATGCTCGGGTCCGGGTCATTCCGCGGGTCGGCTTCGACGTGGCCGCCTCCTGCGGGATGTTCGTCGCGCCCCAGGGGCCAACGCTGGAGAAGGTTCAGCTGCGGGCGTAAACGTCAAGTTTACGAGGTCATCGAGTCCACGTTCTGTTGCTGGGGTGAAAGGGGCGGGGGATGGGAGTCAGCAGCAGGCAATCGGGAGGGAACGAAGATGGAACATCTTTTCGCTGCCATCATCGGAGCATCAGTCATGATCGCGTTTTTCGCTTTCATGGCCCTGGCCGTCTGGCTCGACTACCGCAAGAAGAAAGAGGAGCGCGAGGCCATCCACCGAGAGCGGATGAAGTCCCTCGAGCTGGGCCTGCCGCTCCTCGATCCGGAAATCGAGCGGGCCAGAGCGTACGCCCACGCCGCCTGGGCGGCGGCGCTCGTCGGAATCCTGGTGCCTGTCGCGGTGCTGGCGCTCACCTTCGCGGGCACCATCGTCGCCGTGGCGACTCGTCAGCCGGGAGGGAACATCGCCGGCCCTCTCATCGTCGCCTGGTCGATTGCGGCCGTTCTGGTCCTGGTCCCCGTGGTGCGCAGCCTGGGCGTCATTCGCCAGCTTCCCCGTCCGACCCCGGACGCGCCGCCACGGACGCCCGACCTGGAGAAACGGGCAAGCGTCAGTTCGACCAGGATCCAAGAGAAGAGCCTGGAGCTGTAAACGTCCCGGAATCCGTCCGGCCGGCATCCGCCAGTTTGTCTTATTCGTCGGTAATCTTCACGTACGTCACCGCACTGGCCGCGTACGTGCGGACCTTGCCTGCCGTTTCAAAGACGAGCAGCAAGTCTATCCTTTTCATGGCAGACCGCCCTCGACGCCAGGGGTTGAGACATCCATCCTCCGCTCAAAAGTCCGAACCGATCGTCAGGCCGTCTGCCGGGTTGAGGAGCCGGTAGAAGGTCACCTGCGTAATGCTGGTCGTCATGTTGCGCACGCTGCCATCGACCAGGCCACAGACGATGACGCCGGTGTGCGGTGAGCTGGCTCCGCTATCGGTGCAGGTGCTTTTCGTCACGCCGATCTCCGGAAGCGCGGGCGTTGTCCCGCCGGTCGCCACGATGCCCCCTTCGGTCGAGGTGTTCGAGGTGCCATGCGGGCCCGAGGGGAGATCGCGGGTGGAATTGAAGGAAGGACCGCAGTTGCCGATGCGTTCGATGAAGGACAGCGTGTTCGAGGTGCCATCCGGGATGTTGGCAATGCTGAAGGCGGCCTGGTAATAGTTCGGGGTCGTGGGCGTGGCGTAGAGGGCGATGTTGTGGGCGTAGTTGCACACGGCGTAGCCCGCGGGCGCCAGGCCGGAGTTGGTGTAGTTGGTCAGACCGTTGCTGATCGATCCGTCCGAGGGGCAGGTGAAAACCTTCATGGGCGTGCTGACGAAGAAGCCGGCTGCCGTCTGGATGGCGCCCGCTTGCGCGTGTCCGGCGGGCGGGGCGATGGCCGCGCTGAACACAGCTTGCTGCTCCAGGTAAGGAAACAGCAGGAAGTTGAGGCTGACCGGACCGAAGCCTGCCGGGGCGGCTCCGGTAATGACCGTCTGCCCGGACGAGGGCGGCAGCTGGCTGTTGTTGGCGCTGGCGTAGTTGGCGATGGCGAGGCCCAGCTGCTTGGTGTTGTTCTGGCACTGCGCTCGCGCCGCCGCCTCGCGCACTTTCTGGACGGCGGGCAGGAGCAGGCCGATCAGAATCGCAATGATGGCAATCACCACCAGCAGTTCGATGAGGGTGAATCCCGCAGAGGGTGTCTTATTCCGAACACCGCGTCGCTGCGTCATGGCGAGGTTTCCTTGAGAGAGTCGCGCCTGAGAGTTAAACCCCGGACAGCGGCAAAAGGAACGCCTCTTCTTGGATTCGCACCTTTTTCCCTCGCACCCGCGTTGTGGCACGGTCTCCCGACCGTGCCACAACGACCAGGCCGCGAGCGCCTTCGGATCCTCAAATCTGATCCGCGATCTCGTTGAACTCCAGATAATGCAGGTGCCGGTACAGCGGGTTCTGGGACAGAAGTTCCTTGTGCTGGCCGGTGGCGGCGACCCGGCCGCGGTGCAGCAGGTAGAGCCGATCGCACGAGCGGATCGTCGAGATCCGGTGCGGAATGAAGATGGTGGTTCGGCCCGGCAAGATCCGGGCCATGGTGTCGTCCAGCAGCGACTTGGTGTCCTCGTCCAGCGGCGTCTCCGGCTCCTCGATGATCAGCAGGGCCGGGTCGCGCAGGATCGCTCGGGCCAGGGCAATGCGGAATTGCTGGTTGGTGGTCAGCGAATGGCCCAGCTCGCCGATGGGCGTCTCGTAGCCCTCCGGCAATTTCTGGATGTCGTGGTGGGCGTGCGCGATCTTGGCCGCCTCGATGATCTGCGGCAGCGTGTACGCCGGGTCGCCGCAGCTGATGTTGTTGGCCACCGTGTCGTGGAACACCAGGTTGTGCTGCAGCACCGTGGCGAGCTGGTTGCGCAGCGAGTCCAGCGTCACCCAGCGCAGGTTGTGCTGGTCGATGCGGATCTCCCCCGAGGTCGGATCGAGCAAGCGCGGGATCAGGTACACCAGGGCATGCTTTTCCAGCTCGTCGGCACCGATCAGGCCAATCCGCTTGCCGGCCGGGATCGTCAGCGACACTTCCTCCAGCAGCATGCGGTTGCTGCCCGGCTCGCGGAGGCTGACGTTGTCGAACTCGATGCCGCGCTTCAGCGGTTCCAGGAACTCGGCCCCGATCACCTGGCCCACGTCGCCCCGCCGTTCCAGGAACTTGAACAGCTGCTCGGCCGAGTCCTTGCCCCGCTTTAACAAACGCCGGGCCTCCAGCCAGCGGTTCAGCGGCGAGTACAGGCTCACCAGGGCGGTCGCCAGGACGATCATGCCGGGAACGCCCAGATGGCCGGTCAGGATGATCACCCCGGCCACGTACAGCAGCAGCAAGGCGCAGACGGTGCCCAGCAGGATCAGCAGCGGCCGGGAAATGGCCTCGCCGCGATAACGCACCATCTGCACGGTGGAGTAATGCGACATTTGCCGTTCGACGCGCGAGCGGTTGAACGTCTCCATCAGATAGCACTTGACCAGGCGCATCATCATCAGGCTTTCGCGCATGATTGTCAGGCTCTCGCCGGCCTGGTTGGTGGCGGTCTTGGCCTGGCGGTTGAAATAATCGACCACCTGACCGCCCAGCATCCACACCAGGATGGCGACGACCAGGAAGGCCACCGCCAGCAGCGGATGGACCACCAGGGCAAAGGCCAGCAGCAGGACGAACTGGATCGCCTCGCGGAACCAGACGGTCAGCCGGGTGTACAGGGCGTCGTGGACGGCCTCGACGTGGCGGGTGAAGACGGTGACGGCCTCGGTCGGCCCCAGGGCGCGGAAGGCCAGGGTGCCCAGCCGGAAGGTGTGCAGATAGACCGCCCGCCGCAGCCGATTGGAGGCCTCGATGGTTGCCCGGGCGGCCATCTCCCGCATCAGGTACGCGGCCAGGGCTTCGAGCACGGCCAGGAGCAAGCCCAGCACCAGCAGGCCGGTCAGATAGCGCGGGAAGATCGTCCGCGCGGCTCCCGTGTTCCAGGCCCACCACCAGTTCCAGCGGGCAAACCAGGCGACGACCGGCGTCCGGAAGTTGCCGTGGGCCTCGGAGCGGATCACCATGCTGAGAATGCCGTTGTTCACCTCGTCGTAGTTCGGGGAGGCGGCCCGGCTCGCGGCCGTGCCCGCCTCGTAGGGGCCTTCCGGCTCATCCGCGACCCGGTCCACCAGGCGGGACAGAGTGTAACCCACCTGGGCACGCCAGAGGCTATCCAGGTCATCCCGCGAAAGGGAGCTGAGAGCGTCGATCTTGCGCTGATTCAGCTCGCGCTCGGTCTCGCCGGCTTCCCCTGTCAGGCGCGGTTGAACTGCCAGCGCCTTGCTTTCCTTGGAGGGGATGCCCACCGCCTCCAGCCGTTTGATCCGGTCCTCCTCCGGCAGGTTGCTCCATTCCAGCAGGAACCGGTCCTGGTCGCTCTGGGACAGCACACGGAAGCCAGGGACCTGGCCGTGGTAGACCAGCATGTCGGCAAAGAGCCAGAGCACCCCCAGCAGAGCGACGTAGCAAAGGCCGGTCGCCACGGCGGCCACGTGAGCCGACCATTTGGCCACTGCATGATAGTTCAGGTAGGCGCTGGCCTTGTCAAAGGCATCGCGCTCGGCTTCACTTGGCACGGGCCTCTCTCCAGGAGTCAGGAGTCAGCTGGGAGAGCCCTTGCTCGCGCGGCGGGCTAACTCCTGACTCCTATTCTAAGCGAGGTCGCGGTCCTCGAACAGGATCAGGCCGAAGAGCAGGACAATGAAAGTGTACAGCAAGCCGTACGCGGCCACCGAGCCGACGTAGAGGTAAAACGGCCCGGTCGGCGGCGGGGCGTCGCCCATCAAGGCCGGGCTGATGCGGAAGAAATTCAAGGCCGGCAAGACGGTGTCGAACGTCTGCGACATGAAGGACAGCACCTGGCCGACCGCGGAACTGGGATTGTCCTTCACCGCCTTCTGGCCGATGGCCACCAGGTTTGGCGTCAGGTGGGCGAAGAAATAGACCGCCAGCACCGTACACAGGTTGACCACCATCGGCACGCGCACGGCCAGGGTGACCGACACGGCCAGCAGCACCATCACCTGGCAAAAGCTCAGGATCAGGCCCGGCAAGGTGGCGATGGTGTGGTCGATCCACAGGGCCATGCCGCGGAGCAGATCGGTCTGGTCGCTGGGGAGGTTCAGCGCGCCCAGCAGCGAGGCGATCCAGGAGGGCAACGGCACCGGATCGAGGTGATCCCACCAGGCCTTGTAGAGCAAGATGACCTCGAAGTACGTGCCCAGCAGACCGAACATCAGCAGGCCGGCCAGCAAGATGCCCAGGTACTTGCCCAGCAGGAACTGCCGCCGGGACACCGGCTTGCTCATCAGGGTGACGGCCGTGCGCCCCTCGATCTCCTCGGTGACCGACATGCTGGCCGCCAGCGCCTCCGAACACCGTGGCCACCAGCATCAGGGTGTCGTAGCCCAGCTCCTGCACCATGATGTGATCTTCGCCGAAGGTGAAGTAGGGAATGTACGGCGAGACCGTCAGGGCGGCGAAACCAAAACCCAGCAGCAGCCAGAACATCGGCTGGCGAACCCCTTCACGGAACGCCGCCTGGGCCACGGCTCCGCCCTTGGGCCAGACGCGCAGCAGCACGAAGAAGACCAGGATGAAAAAGTCGATCACCAGCTGGATTTGCAAGAAAAACAGGTAAGTTTGGCCGCTGGTCTCCAGGTAGCTCCTTTCGACGAAACCGAGCAACGCCAGGACCGGCAGCAGAACCACGCCGAAGGCCACGATCGCCAATTTCAAGATGCCTCTGCGAGACCGGCCGGACAGGGCCTTCTTCGCCATTGCTCGGGTCGAGGCGCTGCGGAAGAACACCCACAGCCAGGGCAGGGCCGCCAGCGCCTGGAGCAGCGCCAGCACCAGACAGACCAGCAAGTTCGTGGTGGTGAGAGAAGAGAATTTCATGGCAGTATCACAATCATGGGGTCGGCAAGTCCAGGGAATCCGCGCGTCTACCCGCTGTTACGCTCCGACCCACGCGATGGTTCATCGCGGTAATTGGGCTGATTGCCCCAGTGCAATTTCTGGTGCAAGGTCTGGTAATAGTTCCTTCCGGGCACCTTGACCAGCTGGAAACGCACCGGAGCGCTGCGCAGCGTGACCCGGTGCCGGTCGGTCAACGGCAGTTGCTCCTGACCGTCGATGACCAGCGTGGCGCTCTCGTCGGAGCGGTTAATCTCGATGGTGTACACCTTGCTGGCCGAATCGACCAGGGGGCGCTGGGTCAGCGTGTGCGGGCAGATGGGGGTGATGACGAACGCTTCCAGCTCCTGACTCAGGATCGGCCCGCCGGCCGACAGGCTGTGGGCCGTCGAGCCGATCGGCGTGCTGAGGATCAGGCCGTCGCCGCTGTAGCGCGACACGGGCACGTTGTCAATGAGCAGGTTCAGGTCGATCATGTGGAAGGGCGGGCCGGTGACCAGGGCAATCTCGTTGAGGCCCAGAAAGGTCCGCAGGACGCCGGGGCCCTCGACCACGCACTCGAACATCAGATGCTGGGTGACGTGGTAGTCGCCGCGCAGCACCTCGGGAAAGCAGCAGCGCAGCTCGCCGGGGTTGAGGTCGGCCAGGAAGCCGAGCCGGCCCAGGTTGATCCCCAGCACGGGGACCTGCCGATAGCCCATCTGCCGGGCCGCTCGCAGGATCGAGCCGTCGCCGCCCAGCACCAGCGTCAGGTCGGCCGACTCGTTGGAGAGGTCGCGGGTGAAGGTCAGGTCCTCGACCACGATGGCGCAGGACTCGCACAGGAGGGGCCGGAGCTGCTCCAGCTCCTCGCTGACGCCGGGACGGTCCCCATTGCCTAATACGAAGAGTCGCATAGGATGATTTCAATGCTTTCCAGCAGATCACCTGGCGACAAAGTCAGGTGCGGATTGAAACCAGATCCCGGCCACGTCCAGGCCCAGTTCCGCCTGAGCCCAGGAGTCAGAAAGTGCTTTACTGACTCCTGGTTATTGACTCCTGGCTCCTCAACTCAGCCGTGTCCCTCCCCAGAGCCTTGCGGACCGTGCAGCAGATCCCGGCCACGTCCAGCCCCAACTCCGCCAGCAGCTCGCTCCGTTCCGCATGCTCGACGAACCGATCCGGCAGCCCGAGCCGCACCAGGCGGCGCGTGTCGAGCCCGGCGTTGTTGGCCTCCTCCAGCAGTGTACTGCCAAAGCCGCCTTGCAGGCAACCCTCCTCGACCGTCACCACCAGCGGCACCTCCTCCACCGCCTTGAGCAAGGTGTTCCGGTCCAGCGGCTTGACAAAGCGGGCGTTGATCACGCCCACGCTCAGACCTTCCTTGTTCAGCTCCTGGGCCGCCTTGACGCAGGTGCCGAATAGAGTGCCGTAAGCCACCAGGATGGCGTCCTCGCCCCACTCGTAGACCTCGGCACAACCCAGTTCCACTTGCTGGTAGGAACGCTCGACCTTCTCCAGGTTGGCCTTGGGATAGCGGATGGCCACGGGGTTGTTCTGCTTCAGGGCAAAGCGCAGCATGGGTGCCACGTCCAGCTCGTCGCCGGGGGCCATCACCACGAAGTTCGGGAAGATCCGGGTGTAAGCGATGTCGAAAACCCCATGATGGGTCGGACCGTCGGGCCCGGTCAGGCCGGAGCGGTCCATGGTGAAGACCACCGGCAGGTTCTGCAAGGCCACCTCCTGGAACAGCTGGTCAAACGAGCGTTGCAGGAAGGTGGAGTAGATGTCCACGATCGGCCGGGCACCGGCCCTGGCCGCCCCGGCGGCGAAGGCCACCGCATGCGATTCGCAGATGCCCACGTCAAAGAACCGATCCGGGAAGTCCGTCCGGACCTTCTCCAGCTTGTTGCCCTGGCACATGGCCGCGGTCAGGACCGAGACGCGCCGATCGCTCTGCATGGCCTCGTAGATGGCTGCACTCACCGCATCGGTATAACCCCGGCTGCCGCCGCGCTTCAGGGCCACGATGGTCCGGTTTGGCCCGACCTTCTCGAAGACCGGCGGCGTGTGGTAGGTGACCGGATCGGCACTGGCCTCCGGCACGCCCTGCCCTTTCTGGGTCAGCACGTGCAGCAGCACCGGGCCTTGCAGCTTCTTGACGTCCGCCAACCAGCGGCGCAGCGTCGGCAGATCGTGGCCGTCGATGGGTCCGAAATAGCGGAAACCCAGCTCCTCGAACAGCATGCCGCCGGTAAAGAAGGCCTTCATGCCGCCCTTGAGCTGTTCCAGGGCGTGGGTGGCCATGCCGCCGATCAGCGGGATTTTCTGCAAGAAGTCGCGGACGTGCCGCTTGGAATCGCGGTAGAAGCTGGTCAGCCGGGCCTGGTCCAGGCAGCGGGCCAGGGCGCCGACGCGCGGACAGATCGACATCTTGTTGTCGTTGAGGATCACCAGCAGGTTGCGGTTCAGCTCGCCGGCATTGTTGAACGCCTCGAAGACGATCCCCGACGGCAGCGCCCCATCGCCAATGACCGCCACGCTGTGGGCGTCCTCCCGGCCCATCATCTCGTCGCCCAGCTTCAGGCCCAGGGCGCACGAGACACTGCAGCCGGCGTGGCCGGTCATGAACAGGTCGTAGGGGCTCTCCTGCGGATTGGGATAGCCCATCAGGCCGCCGCGGGTGCGGATCGATTCAAATTGGTGGTAACGGCCGGTGATCAGCTTGTGGGGATAGATCTGATGGCCGGTGTCCCAGATGAGCCGGTCGCGGCGGAAATCAAAGGTCAGGTGCAGGGCCAGGCACAGCTCGACCACGCCCAGGTTGCTGGCGAAGTGGGCCGGGCGAATGCTCAGGACCCGCACCAGCTCGTCGCGCATCTCCTGGGCCAGCTGCAGCAGCTGGGCGTCGCTCAGGCCCTGCAAGTCTTGCGGCGAGGCGATTTGGGGCAGAAGTGCGGTCATTGTCGTTGTCCTTAATCCAAGAACTCACCACAGAGGACACAGAGGAAGAACAAAAGACAATTGGTTTTCCTCTGTGTTCTCTGTGTCCTCTGTGGTGAGTTCTTCCGATGTTACCGATCGCGTTCCAGGACGAACGAAACCAGTTCCAGCAGTCGCCCGACCGCCGGACCAAGGGGCGCAGAGCGCTCCCGCGCTTGCTGGCAGAGCCGTTCGGCGCGGCGCCGGCTTTCCGCGACTCCGAGAAAGCCCGGATACGTCAGCTTACCTCGTGCAGCGTCCTTCTGCACCCGTTTCCCGGTTAATTCGGCGTTCCCTTCCACGTCGAGCAGGTCATCGGTGATCTGGAACACCTGTCCCAGGCACCGGCCGTAGGCGTCGAATCGCTCGACCAGGTCCCTGTGGGGAGGCCCTTTGTCGGCGTGGGCCGCCAGGACTCCCAGCTGGAGGCTGGCCCGGATCAGGGCGCCCGTCTTGAGGGAGTGCAGTTGTTCCAGCCCCTCGATGGTGCGCTCCGCCAGGGCCCGTCCCGCCGAGGACAGTTGACCTTCCCACGCCAGGTCGTCCACTTGCCCGCCGACCATGCCGGCAGCCCCGGCCCTCCGGGCCAGTTCGCGACAGCAGGCCGCGGCCGTCACGGGGGGATAACCCTCGGCCAGCACCTCGAAGGCCATCGTCAGCAAGGCGTCGCCGGCCAGGATGGCCAGGGCCTCGCCGAATTTCTTGTGACAGGTCGGCATGCCGCGGCGCAGGTCGTCATCGTCCATGGCCGGCAGGTCGTCGTGAATCAGCGAGTACGTGTGGATCATCTCCACCGCACACGCCCCGGGCCACGCATTGACCGCCGATCCCCCGGCACACGCCTCCGCCGCCAGCACCACCAGCAGCGGCCGGAACCGTTTGCCGGGGGCCAGCAGGCTGTAACGCATGGCCTCGCGAAGCCCCTCCGGCAGGCCCGGCCTGAGTTTCAGGGCCTGCTCCAGATGTTTCTCGACCTCGGACCGGCGCTCATTCAGGTACACGTGCAAGGATGTCAAGGTCCGCCGCCCGCTCCTGGAGACCCGGAAAGGTCCGGTCTGTTCCGAAGAACAGGCCCGATCTTTCCCTCTCTGTAAAGGTAACTGCGCGGATCTTACCATTAACCGCAATTTCCCGGCAATGGCACTGTCCGGGAAAGCGGCGCAATCAGGAGAATTCCTCTCTCCTGAACTTAAAGCTAGGGAAGTTGCGTCATTGGGGAAGGCCATCGGGGCCGCGACTGGCCCTTCGGATCGCGGTGGACTCATGCTTGAACGGCTGCAGCAGCGGCGTTCCGTTCTCGTCGGTCCCGGTCAAGAGCAGGATGCGCTGTTCGGCCTGGCGGAGCTTGCCGTGGCAGCGTTTGATCAGGCCAACACCCTGTTCATAGCGTGCCAGGGCCTCGTCCAGACCGAGCCGGCCGTCCTCCAGTTCGCGGACCACGCGCTCCAGTTCCAGCAGCGATTGCTCGAAGGTCAGATTGTCGAGGAGGTTCTCGTTCATGATGGTGCCTTTCCTCCCCGGTCAGTTAGCCCGAAGCGCCAGCGAGGGCATACAAGATTCCCTCGCTGGCGCTTCGGGCTAACTGACCGGGGTGCGAGTCACGGATTCGACCCGGCTGACGATCTCTCCCTGGTGCAAGTGGATCAGGACCAGGTCGCCGGGCTGGACCTGGTCGGCCGAGCGGACCACCTGGCGGTCGGGGAGCCGGCGCGTCAGGCTGTACCCGCGGGCCAGGACGTTGAGGGGGCTGAGCGATGCCAGCTGGGCGGCCTGAGCGGTCAGCCGATCCGCGGCCCGGGTCAGACGCTGCTGCATGGCCCGGTTCAGCCGGTCGGCCAGGTCATCGACGTGCCGTTCCTCGTCCCGGATGCGTTCGAGCGGCTCGCGGAAGCAGCGCCGGCCGGCCAGGTCGTCGAGCCGGCCCTGGGCCCGTTCCAGGTTGCGCCCCAGCAGCAGGCGAAACTGCTCCTCCAGGCCCACCAGCCAGCTCAGCACTTCCTTGCGGTCCGGCACCACGCGCTCGGCCGCCTCGCTGGGAGTCAGGGCCCGGCAGTCCGCGACCAGGTCGGCGATGGTCAGGTCGGTCTCGTGGCCGATGCCGGTGACCACCGGAATGCGCGAGCTGTGGATGGCCTCGGCGACGATTTCCTCGTTGAAAGGCCAGAGGTCTTCCAGGGTGCCGCCGCCCCGGCCCAGGATCAGGACGTCAATCCTTCCCCCGGAACCGATCCGATTGACCCGGGCGATCGTCTCGGCGATTTCCTGGGCGGCTCCCTCGCCCTGGATGCGCGACGGACAGATCCACACTTCCACGACCGGCCAGCGGCGATTGAGGATCTCGAGCATGTCCCGCACCGCCGCCCCGGTGGGGCTGGTGATCAGGGCGATGCGGCGGGGAATGCGCGGCAGCTTCTTCTTGCGGGCCGGCTGAAACCAGCCGCGCACCGAGAGCTTTTCCTTCAGCTGGCGGAACGCCAGCTCCAGCGGACCGATCCCCTTGGGCTGGACCTCCTCGATCTGCAGCTGATACTCGCCGCGCTGCACGTACAGCGTCAGCCGGCCCTTGACGATCACCTTCATGCCGTCCTGCAAGTCGAAACGCAGCCGGAGGGCCACGCCGCGATAAACGACCGCCTTGAGCGGCGCTTCCTCGTCCTTGAGGGTCAGGTAGACGTGGCCGGAACTGGGCCGGGCCAGGTTGGAGACTTCCCCTTCGACCCAGACAATGCCGTGGGCCTCTTCGAGAATGCGCTTGATGTTCTGCGTCAGCTCACCGACGCCGAACACCTTGACGTCAGTTGGTGGGAACAGGGCGCTCATCCGTCGCTTCCCGGAAGGTTTGGGTGAATTTCCTTCCAGAGTACACCAGTTCATCTGGAAAGAGCAAGAGGAGACTTGCCCTTTTCCGAATATCGACGGAGAGGATGGGAAAGCTGGAGCAAAACCGGGGGCGGCCTCACTCGATCTTGATGTCAAAGAAGTCGCCGCTCCGCTTGACTTCGTACTTCAGCGGCGAACTGTCCAGATCGGCGTACCTGGCGATGACCTCCTTCAGTTCGGATGAAGCCCTCGGCGGGACCTTGTGGGTCAGCTCGTCCGAGCTGACGTTGTATCTGAGGATGACGGTGTGCGAACCCAGGGTACATCCCGGTTGCTGCCGGCTGAACTGCAAGGTGAACTTGCCGTTATCGTCGGTCAGTCCACTGCTGGGCCGGCCGCCGTCGGTGGGGAAGAACTTCACGATCGTACTGGGCACGGGCTGGCCGTTGCAGGTGAGCTTGCCGGTGACCTTGACCAGACCCGATCCCGAACAGCCGCTCACCGCCAGCAGCAGAGACAGGACCAGAACAGGCCCGCTCTTGCGAGCATTCATCAAGTCGGTCCTCCCTCAAAAGTTGCCCGCCTGGGCAGGTTCATCCGGGAGGGCGTAGCGGGTGAAGGCCGCGATGTACGGGGTCGGGGCGACGTTGTTGGTCACCCAGGTGACGTGGCCATCGACCAGGGCGACAAAGATGCCGCCGGTGTGGTCGCTCTCGGCGCCGCGGTCGTTGCCGACTTCGGTGTTGGGCAGCAGGACGTTCGCGATCATGGTGTTCCAGTTCGACGCTGAGCCGCTGGTGACGCCCATGACGTACCCCTGACCCGCCTCGTTGACGAAGAAGAACGGGTTGGAGCCATAGCCCTCGTCGATGCGGCCGTGGTAGGCGTAGTTCATCAGCTCCAGGAACAGGAAGGTGTTGCTGGTGCCGTCCGTGACGTCGGTGACGCGCACGCTGCTGCCCAGCCAGGCCATGCCTTCGTCGCTCTTGGTGGTGCTGCGTTCGGCGCAGCAGCCGCCGGTTTGCAGGCCGCCGTTGATGCCGTAGTCTTTTTGCGACTGGAGGTTAGTGTACTGGGCGGGCCCCTTGGAGCTGCCCCGGCGGGCGGAGGGGCAGATGAAGGTCTTTGGCACGCTGGTCGCCGCCAGGGCATTGGCCGGATTGCCGAAGCCGCCTCCGGCCGCCTGTGGGCGCGTGTTGGTGGGATTCGAGCCGTATTCCTCGAAAAAGGGCGTGTAGGCCGGGACGTTGAAGTTGATCTGCTCGTAGATAGCGGTGGCCTCAAGGTAGGGCAGTACGTAGGCCGCCCAGCCGAACGTGCCCCAGGGCAGACCCGTGAAGTGCGGATCGGACCAGACGCCGGTGAACGTGGGTGGTGTCTGTCCGGGAGGAATGCCATTGCCCGGGGGGAAGCCCCCCATGGCGTCGTGATAGCTGATGGCCGCGAGGGCCAGCTGCTTCAGATTGTTGCGGCACTGAGTCGCGGCGGCGGCCTCGCGCACTTTCTGGACAGCAGGCAGCAGCAAGCCAATCAGGATGGCAATAATGGCAATGACCACCAGCAACTCGATCAGCGTGAAGCCGGCCCGGGAGCGGTTGGGAGAGGTTCGAGACATGGAATCCCTCGCTGAGATACAGCTTGAGTGAGTTACCGGGTCAACGATCTTCCCCCTCCGAGGGGAGAAATCGGAAGGGGACGCCAACCCAGGACCAATCTTTCTGCTTGCGACAACGAGAACTGCTACCCTGGCTTCTCTTTTGCGGACAAGAATTGTATCAGCACAGACAGGAGCCTTTTCAAGGCAACTCTTGCCTGCGTAAGGACTTGGAGATCGCTGAAAAAAAACGCCCTGTCCAGGTCGGCGCCGGTTGACCAGGAACCGCATGGGAGAGGTCCTTGCTAGAAAACACGCGCGTGCTTCTATCAAGAAGTTGACGGTCGGGAGCGTTTTTGGAAGCTGGGGTGACAAATTGTCTTGAATCGGTCAAGGACCGGCCACTGCGACGCTCCGGGCCAGTTCTGATGAGTTCCCCTCCTCTCCTCTCGGACAAACCGCCCCTGCACAAGAAGGGTCCGGGCGGTTACAATGGCCCGAATCCTGCGGCCGGGAGTTGGACAGGCCCGGCAGCACACAATGTTGCGCTCCAGCACGCAGGCGTGCCTGTGCTTCGCGAGGGAAAGGACGTGCCATGAAGTGGACCTGCTGGCAGGCGTTGCTGTGCGGCCTGATCCTTTCCGGGACGATCCGGGCTGACGGGGCCTTGCCATTCCCCCAGCCAGGCTGGCGTTGTGCGACCTCCGAGCAGCCGGACACCCGGGCCTGGATCGAGCAGGCGCTCGACTTCGCCCGGCTACGCCAGCAAGCCGTGATTCCGGCCGCGGTTCCGATTTCCGCCAGCTTCACCGAGTCTGGCCGAACGCAGAAACTGCTGATCTATCGCAGCCATCGGGGGCTCCACGCGGTCAACCTCCAAACGGGCGAGCCGGCCTGGCAGGTGGATTCGCCTCTGAGTCTGGATTTACTGCGGTCCAGTCCGTTAGGGGGTCCGGACCTCAACCGCTGGGTCAGGGATTACCAGAACACGTTGCAGCAACCGACTCTCCTGTTTGAGAGCAGCACCGCTGGCACTCTCAGCAGCGACCAGCTTCACGTCTATGCCATCGAGGACCTGGAGGTCACGCCGCCGCCTTTGCCGCATTATCAGGCGGACACCCGTTTCAGCAGCCGGCTGCGAGCGTATGAGCTGGCCACGGGAAAGCCGAAATGGGACGTGGATGGCCGGGATGAGAAACAGCACGAACTGACCAGCAGTTGGATCCTGGGGCCGCCTCTGCCGCTGGCGGGCAAACTCTGTGTCTTGACCCAGAAGGACCAGGACCTCCGGCTGGTGTGCCTGGATCCCCACAAGGGCACGGTCCTGGCCACGCGGACCCTGGCTGCGGTCAGGGACCGGATGCAGTCCAGCCTGCGACGCAGGCAGGCCGTCCACCTGGCGGAAGGCGATGGCGTCCTCGTCTGTCCCACCAACGTCGGGGTGATCCTGGGCGTCGATGCGGCGACCTGGGACCTCAACTGGGTCTACCCCTATCGGGAGCAAGCGACTCCGACACCCAGCGACGGGTATGAACTCGTTAGCGGCGGCACGTACGGACCGCCTCACGGCTTTGTCCTGGGGCCGGGGGGGCGCTTCGTTCAGGCCGCGTGGCTGCGACCGCACTGGCAGGTGTCGCGGCCGGTCATCCAGGATGGCAAGGTGGTCTTCACCGCTCCAGACGCCGGGGCGGTCCACTGCCTCAACCTGAAGGACGGTTCGCGCGTCTGGTCCCAGGAACGCCGGTACGACGACCTGTATCTCGCCGGTGTGGTCAACGGCAAGGTGCTGATCGTCGGCACGCACCAGGTCCGGGCCCTGAGCCTGGCCACGGGCAAGCCGCTGTGGAGCTTGCAGGTTGGCGTGCCCTCCGGCCAGGGAGTCGCTCGCAACAACGTCTATTACCTGCCGCTCCGGGCTGAGGCCCGGAGCGGCGAACCGGCGATTTGCGCCATTGACGTGGATCGCGGCACCATTCACGCCCGAACGACGCTGCGCCAGCGGGAAGCGCCCGGCAACTTGATCTTTGCTCAGGGAATGGTTGTCGCCCAGGGGCTGGGCGAGATTGTCGCTTATTCGCGGCTGGACACCAGGCTGGCCCAGGTCGAGGAGACGCTGAAGAACAATTCGGATGACATCACTGCCCTGGCGGCACGCGGCAAGGAGTTGCAGGGCAAACGGGTCGAGGCGTTGGAGAAGTATCTGGAGTTCGCCGCTCGCGCTGACAGGGACAAGCTGATTTCGCTGGCCGAGGAGCCGAACGTGCGCGTCAGCGCCGCCGTGTGGGCCCAGGGTCGGATTCGGGCGATGCTCGCCTCGGCGACGCCGGAGGAGCAGAACCGGCTGGACCAGCACGCGGCCGGGTTGTGGCAGGAGTGGCAGGCCCGCCGTTCGCTTGGTGACCTCCGGACCTTTGTCGAGGTTTTCGGCTGGCTGTCGCGCTCCGGCAAGGAAGCGCGGTTGCAGCTTGCGGAGCGCTTGCTGGACGATCCGGAGAGACGGTCCCAACTGGAGGCGGAACGGCACCTGTACCTGCTGCGTGGTCCCGGCGAGGAGCCGGCCTTGCAAGCGCGAGGCGCTGGAGTGTCTGGCCCGGCTGAATACCCGGCACGGCCGGCTCCGGGACGCGGGCCATTACTATCGGCTGCTGCGGCGCGATTTCGCCGGAGTGCTTGTCCGCGACGGCAAGACCGGGGCCGACCTCTTCGACGAGCAGGCCACGGACAAGCGGTTCCTGCTTTACCTGGACGAGCCGGCACGGTTGGGCAGCGGCAAGGTGCGGATCACCGAGGAGCTGGGCGTCTTCCCGCATCACAACCAGGCTTACCCTCTGGGACAGCTCGGCGAGCGGCTGCCATTCTTTCAGGAGAACAGGCTGACGGTGGCCTTGCAGTCGCACGCGCTGCGCGTCCTCGACCCGGCCGGCAATGAGAAATGGGAACGGCTGCTGTCTCCAACCACGTTTCCGGAACTGGTCCAGGCGGACGTACCGCCCGGCACGACCGGGTTGTCGTACCGGAACCTGGGCCATCTGGTGGTGCTGCCGCTGGGCCACCGGGTCTTCGGCGTTGATCCGATCCACCGCACGCTCCTCTGGGAGAAGGACCTTTGTCCCGACGGCGCAGCCCGCGGACTGGGAACGGCCCCGCCCCGGTTAATCCAGGTGACGGTCGATCCGCGCGAGCCGGAGCTGCTGGCGACCTATCCGGACGGCTGGGTGCAGCGGCCGGGCAGCGGGGCCGTCCTCGAGACGGGCGTTTTGTGCTTGCAGATGCGCGACGGTCTGGTTGGGGTCAACCCCCTCACGGGCCGGACCCTGTGGACTCGGGCGGACGTCAACCCGAACAGTCGCATCTTCGGCCACGACCAGGTCCTCTTTGTCGTCGAGATGAAAGAGAACAGGGCGATCACGACCAGGGCCTTGCGCATCCAGGACGGCGTCGCGATCAAGTTACCCGACTTCTCTACCCTGTACCCGAAGCGCGTGGGCCGGGCCGGCCGGACCCTGGTGCTGCGCGAACCTGGCCCTGGCGATACCATGACGCTGCGGCTGCACGACCTGGTCCGCGGCCAGGACACGTGGAAGCGCTCGTTCCCGCGTGGATCGATCCTGCTGAAGCCGGTGGACGCCGGCCTGGCGGGCGTGATCGAGCCGGACGGCAAGGTCCACGTGATCGACGTGGGTAAGAACCGGGAAGTGCTGACGGGCCAGGTCGATCCCCGGCAATTCGCCTGGGCGTCGCAAATCTGGCTGCTGGCCGACGCCCAGGACTTCTTCCTGGCCAGCAATCAGCCGCGGGACCCACTGGCGTCGGAACTGGGCGAGATCCCCTCGAACCTGCTCGCCGGAGCGGGCCTGCACAACATCCCGGTCAATGGCGAGATCTGCTGTCTCAACGCGGCAAACGGCAAACTGCGCTGGCGGAGGCCGGTAACCAACCAGATGCTGGTGCTGGAGCACTTTCACGAGCTGCCGTTCGTCCTGCTGACCGCACGCTCTTCGGCGGATGCCAACCGCTTCGACCGGGGAATGGCCAGGGTCCGGAGCGTGCGCAGCATCCAGAAGAGCGACGGCGAGATCACGTACGACAACGACAAGCTCCCCAACGGAACGTACTTCCATACGCTGAACGTCAATCCGCGCCCGGCAAGGTGGAGCTTGTCGGCGGTCAGCTGAAGATCATCCACCATCTCTGCGGGGACGTGGGGGAACGGTAAGAGAGGCTGAACTGTCGCTGGAGGAAATCCCGATGACGCGGTCCCATCAGGTTGTCTTGCCGTGCCTTCTGGTCCTTCTGGGCTGCACCGGTCCCGCCTGGGCCGGCGACCCCAGTACGCCGGTCGATTGGCCTGTCTACCGAGGAACGCCCGGCCGCAATGGCATCGTCCGCGGCGGCGATTTGCCGCACCTGGAAGCACGCTGGCGCAAGCTGCTGGCCGAGCAATCGACCACTCGGAAGTGGATCGATGAGATAAGCCGGTTCATCCAGGAGAAGAAGGCCCCGTTCTTACCGGCCGCGTTCCCCATCACGACCACCATCACGACCCGAGATGGCAGGCCCGTGCCGCTGCTGATCTATCGCAGCCACTGGGGCCTGTATGTGTACGATCTCCGGAGCAGCTCCATGAGGTGGCGTGCGCCCTCGGCCTGGAGCATGGACACGATGGTGTCCAAGCCGCAAAAGCAGCCGGCCCTCACCCAGTGGGCGGAGTATTACCTCCAGACGCTGCAACAGCCGACCCTGCTGTTCTCCAATGGCGTCGTTGGCACTCTCAGCACCGACAACCTTCACGTTTACGCCATCGAGGACCTGGCGGTCGCACCGCCGTTGTTGCAAACGGAATTCGACCTCTTCAACCGGCGTCTTCCACCGCGCTACGATCCGTCGGTTACCGATGCCATCCAGCACAATCGACTGCAAGCCTATTTCCTGGAGACCGGCAAGCTGAAGTGGGAGGTCGGCGGCCGGAATGGCGGCGACCTGAACGGTTCCTTCTACCTGGGAGCGCCGCTGCCCTTGAACGATCGGCTCTACGTCCTGCTGGAGAAGGAAGGGAAGATTGCCCTGGTTTGCCTGGATGCGCACCGCGGCGGACTGCTGGACAAGGTAGACCTGTACCATCCGGCCCTGCCGCTGCTGGAAGATAGCGGCCGGCGGATGCAGGCCGCGCACCTGGCCTTCGCCGAGGGCCGGCTGATCTGTCCCACCAATGCCGGCGCCGTGGTTGCGGTCGATGCCAGCACCCACAAGGTCCTCTGGACCTACTCCTATCGCAAGGCGGACCCGGATCAGCCGAAGCCCGTGGAGGCCAAACCCGGCACGCCCCGGCCTTCGTTCTGGGCGGTGACCGCTCCGATCATTGAAGGAAACCGAGTGATCTTCACCGCCCCCGACGCCCGGAGCGTCCACTGCATCGACCTGCGCACCGGCAAGAAGGTCTGGACGCACTTCCGGCAGGAGGGCGACCTGTTCCTGGCCGGCGTCTTCAAGGACAGGGTGCTGCTGGTCGGCCGGCACAAGGTGCGAGCGCTGAGTCTGAACCTGGGCAAGGAGCAGTGGAGCCTGGAAGTGGGCATGCCCTCTGGCCAGGGCATTGCCAGCGACACCTATTACTACCTGCCGCTGCGAGCCGACGCGAAACGGGGCGAGCCGGGAGTCTGCGCCATCGACGTTGCCCGGGGCGAGATTTACACTCACGCTCGCTCCCCCCGGAAGGAAGTGCCCGGGAACCTGATCTTTGCCGAGGGCCAGGTGATCTCCCAGAGTCTGAATGAGATTGTCGCTTACCCGCAACTCCGGGACCACCAGGCCCAGCAAGACGCCCTGCTGAAGCAAAACCCCGATGACCCGATGGCGTTAACCGATCGCGGCGCGATCCGGCTGGAGCAGGGCGATCTCCGGGGAGCGATCGCCGATCTGAGCCGGGCCGTCAAGACTGCCCCGGCGGGACAGGTCAAGGGACGGGCCCGGCTGCGGCTGTACGAGGCGTTCACGGCCTATTTCCGCAGCGACTTCAAGTCGGCCCAGCAATTCGCGAAGGAATATGAGGAGGTCTGTACGACCGTCCTGGAGGAAGAACTCCCCGGCGGGGATGCCGGAAAAGCCGTAGGGAACGCCCTCCGTGGCGTTCCGCAGGAGGCGCTGCGCCGGCGCTTCACCTTCCTGACCTTGGTGGCCCGGGGGCTGGAATCGCAGCGGGAGCTGGCCCTTGCCCTCGCGAAATACGAGGCGATCGGCAAGCTGCTCGGCCTGAAGGACCTGCCTCCTCTTGCGGACGAACCCGGCGTGCGAGTCGCCGCGGACCTCTGGGCGCGGGATCGAATCCGGGCTCTGTTCGCCGCCGCGGCTCCCAAGGAACGGCAAGCCCTGGACAATTACGTCGCCCAGCGCGAGATCCAGGCTCGAAAGAACAAGTCCCTGAATGACCTGCGCGAGTTTGTGCGCTTGTTCGGCTCGGCGGGCCAGGCCGGCAAGGAAGCACGCCTGCGGCTGGTGGAACGTCTGATCGAAGACGAAGGCCCCCTGTCGCTGCTGGAGGCGGAGCAGCATCTGGAGCTGCTGCGCGGCCCCGGGTCGGACCCGGAATGGTCGGGCCGGGCCGTCGAAGGGCTGGCCCGGCTCAGCGTCCGCAAGGGGCTGCTCAAGGATGCCGGGTATTACTCTCGGCTGCTGCGGCGCGACTTTGCCCAGGTTCCGATCCGCGATGGGAAGACGGGGGCCGACCTCTTCGACGAGCAAACCGGCGACAAACGGATGCTGCCTTACCTGGATGAGCCGGGAGAGCTGAGGAGCGGGGACCGGCTCCGGGTGAGCGAGGAGCGCGGCTCGTTCCCGCGGCAGAAGGGCACGTACCTGCTGGGTCAGGCCGGCGAGCCCTTGCCGTTCTTTCAGGACCATCACCTGGCGTTGCGTGCCAGGACGCACAGTCTCCACCTGCTCGAACGGCCCGGCGGCGCGGAGAAGTGGCAGCAGCCGCTCACGGAGACCCGGTTCTGGGGCCTGGTTCCCCCGCGGCCCGCTGTCCGCGCCGAAGTTCTCGTACCGGAACCTCGGCCATCTGGTGGTGCTGCCGGTCAGCCACAAAGTGTTCGGCATCGATCCGATCAATCGCCAGTTGCTCTGGGAGCGGGACGTTCGCGCCGGTGGAACGGAAACGGACCCGTTTGATCGGGTGCTCCTGGAACCTACTGTCCTGATGATCGACCCGATCGATGGAGCGATGCTCGTTGGTTACGCGGACGGCCTGGTCCACTGGGTCGGCGCCGAGATGGTGTTGAGCGCCAACGTCCTTTGCCTGCGGATGCGGGACGGGTTGGCCGGGATCGACCCTCTCACGGGGAGGACCCTCTGGCTCCGCCCCGGCGGCAGTCCCCGCTGCCGCATCTTCGGCGAAGGCGAGGCTGTTTTCGTGGTCGATCTGAACGACAAGGACCAGCCCATCGGCACGCAGGCGCTGCGCATCAGCGATGGCGTTTCGGTCAAGGCACCCGATTTCGCGGCCCTGTATGCGAAACGGGTCGGGCGGTCCGGCAGGACCCTGGCGGTGTCCGAACCCGGCCCGAACGAGGGAACGATCCTCCACTTGTACGACGTCCTCAGCGGCAAAGACCTCTGGAAGGGGGACTTTCCGGCTCGCTCGACCCTGCTGCGCTCCGTGGACCCGGACCTGGTTGGCATGGTCGAGCCGGACGGCAAGGTGCGCGTGGTCAGTCTTCGCCAGCGCAAGGAGGTGTTGCAGGCCGAGGTCGATCCCAGGCACGTCAAGGAAGCCATGATGGTCTGGCTGCTGGCGGATTCCGGGAGCTTCTACCTGGCCGTCAGCAACCCCCACGACCCGAAGGCGTTGCCCCGCGGCGGCGCCCGATCGAACCTGTGGCCAGGCACCGGGTTGCACGACGTCGCCGTCAACGGAGCCGTTTACTGCTTCAACGCCCAGACCGGTAAGAAAGTCTGGTGCAGCATGGTCCCCAACCAGATGCTGGTGCTGGAACACTTCCGCGAGCTTCCGTTCCTCCTGTTTACCGCGTGGACGCCGAAGGACGCTCAGGAGGAGGAAATCGGAAAACGACGGGTCAGCGTCCGGAGCATTCGGAAAAGCACTGGCGAGACGGCGTACGAGAAGAGGGATCTGGCCTCGGAAACTCCGTTTCACGCTCTGAACGTCCATGCCCCGGCCGGCAAGGTGGAGCTGGTCAGCGGCGAGGTGAAGATCATCCACCATCTGTCGGAGACAGGTCGCTGAGTGGATCCGCCTGGCTCTCCTCGACCCAATCGGAAACCACGAACCCGGCCTCTGTCAGCCGGACGTGAAACAGCTGGTCAAACCCCTCGGCCCGGCTGGGCCGTTCCAGCTTGCTCATGGTCGCATGCAGGGCCACGTCCGGCACGCGCTGCACTCCCTGGCGTGCCGCGTTACGGGCCTTGCAGTCCTCCATCCGCGATTCAAAGTAATAGCCGACGACCGTGGCACCAAATGACCGGCCCAGGCCGATCAGCGGCGTCCGGTCGGCCGGCGTCGGGTTGGTGTTGTCCACGACCACCGAGCGGCCCTGAGCCAGGGCCTCGGCAATGAGGTTCTCCTGGCGGCGGTTGCGGTCCTTGTTGTGGCGGAAATTGTCCTTGCTGACGTGGACGTGCGTGGCCGAGAAACGTGAGTGGTACAGCGTGGACTTGCCGGAGGCTTGCAGGCCGATGAAGATCACCAGTTCCACGTTTGCTCCGGCGAGAAGTTCACGGGGCCGTGTCCCATTGCTGGTGCCAGGAGGGGAGCCAGCGCGGCGGGCTGATCCGGGTATCGGGTCAGGATCGGCAGAGAGCAGCCTGCCTGGACCAGCCCGGGTGCGGTGGAGCGCCCCTCCTGGCCTATGCAACGCAATGACAGGGCCTCGCTGTGTCCCGTCCCTTTCCGGGTACAGCGAGGCCCGCGTTGTTTCCGGCCAGCGGGTTACTTCCCCAGCGCCGCCTGTGCGGCCGCCAGACGGGCGATCGGCACCCGGAACGGGCTGCAGCTGACGTAGTTCAGCCCGATCTTGTGGCAGAACTTGACCGAGTCCGGATCGCCGCCATGCTCGCCGCAGATGCCGATCTTCAGATCCGGCCGGCTGCCGCGTCCCTTCTCGACGCCAATCTTCATCAACCCGCCGACGCCATCGAAGTCGATGGTCTGGAAGGGATCGCGTGGCGCCAGGTCGTGATCGAGGTAATAGCGGATGAATGTGCCATAATCGTCCCGGCTCATGCCCAGGCCGGTCTGGGTCAGGTCGTTGGTGCCGAAGCTGAAGAACTGGGCTTCCGTGGCAATCTGGTCAGCGACGACACAGGCCCGGGGCAGTTCGATCATGGTGCCGACCAGGTAGGGTATCTCGATCTTCTTCTCCTTGAAGACGGCTTTCGCCGTTTCACGTACCAGCTTGGCCTGGGCCTTCAGCTCGGTCAGGAAGCCCACCAGCGGGATCATGATCTCCGGCTCGACCTTGATCCCTTCCTTCTGGACGTTGCAGGCGGCCTCGAAGATGGCCCGGGCCTGCATGGCGGTGATTTCCGGGTAGACGATGCCCAGCCGGCAGCCGCGGAAGCCGAGCATCGGATTGAACTCGTGCAGCCCCTTGACGCGCTCGGCGATCACCTCCACCGGCACCTTCATCCGGCTGGCCATCTCCTGCTGTCCCTTGGCGTCGTGCGGCAGGAACTCGTGCAGCGGCGGGTCGAGAGTGCGGATGGTCACCGGATAGCCCTTCATGGCCCGGAAGATGCCCTCGAAGTCGGCACGCTGGAACGGCAGCAGCTTGTCCAGGGCCGCCTTGCGCTCCTGCGGGGTGCCGGCCAGGATCATCTCGCGCATGGGCTCGATGTGGTCGAAGAACATGTGCTCGGTCCGGCACAGGCCGATGCCCTCGGCCCCGAAGGCGATGGCCTGGGCCGCCTGGTCGGGCTTGTCGGCGTTGGTGCGGATCTTCAGCTTGCGGGCGCTGTCCGCCCAGCCCATCAGCTTGGCGTACAGCTGGTAAACGGGCGATTGCTCCGGTTTGAGCGTCTTCTCAACCAGGACCTGGATCACCTCGCTGGGCTTGGTCGCCACCTGGCCGGCCATGACCTCGCCGGTGAAGCCGTCCACGCTGATGAAGTCGTTCTCCTTCAGGACGTGCTTGCCCACGGTGACCGTGCGCTTCTGATAATCGATCTGGAGGGCCCCGCAGCCGACGACGCAGACCTTGCCCATCTGCCGGCTGACCAGGGCGGCATGCGACGAGGCACCGCCGAAGGCGGTCAGGATGCCGTCGGCCGCCTGCATGCCGCGGATGTCCTCGGGGCTCGTCTCGCGCCGAACCAGGATGACCCGGCCGCCCGGGTCGCGCTTGCCGTGGCTATCGGGTTTGCCGTACTTGTGGACGTGGTCCTCGGCATCGTCGGCAAAGAATTTGATCCGACCCGTGGCCGCCCCGGGACCGGCGTGAATGCCCCTGGCCAGCAGCCGGCCTTCGGCGATGGCCTTGCGCTTGGCCTCGGGATCAAAGATCGGCTGCAGCAGCTGGTTCAGGTCGTCGGGCGGCACCCAGTCGGCCGAGATGGCGGTTTCCTTGCTGATCAGCCCTTCATCGACAAAGTCCACCGCGAAGCGCACGGCGGCGAAGCCGGTCCGCTTGCCGTTGCGCGTTTGCAGCATCCACAGCTTGCCCTTCTGGACCGTGAACTCGATGTCCTGCACGTTCTTGTAGTGATGCTCCAGCTTGTTGCGGATCTCTTCCAGCTGGTGGTAGACGTTGGGCATCTCCTTTTGCAGCTCGGCGATCTTCTTGGGCGTGCGGATGCCGGCGACAACGTCTTCGCCCTGGGCGTTGATCAGGTATTCGCCATAGAAGACCTTCTCGCCGGTGGCCGGGTCGCGCGTGAAAGCGACGCCCGTGGCGCAATCGTCGCCCATGTTGCCGAACACCATCGAGCAGATGTTGGCCGCCGTCCCCCAGTCATGGGGATAGCCGTACTGCCGGCGATAGACGATGGCCCGCTCGTTGTTCCACGAGCCGAACACGGCCGCGATCGCGCCCCACATTTGCTCGTAGGGATCCTCGGGGAAGTCCTTGCCCTTCTTCTCCTTGACGGCGGCCTTGAAGCGCTTGACCAGCTCTTTCAGGTCGGCCACGTTCAGCTGGGTGTCGAACTGGACTCCGCGCTGGTGCTTCAGATCGTGCAGGATCACTTCAAAGGGGTCGATCTCGGTCTTGGATTGCGGTTTGAGATCGAGGACCACGTCGCCGTACATCTGCACAAAGCGGCGATAGCTGTCCCAGGCGAAGCGCTCGTTGCCGGTCTTCTCGATCAGGCCGCGCAGGGTGGCCTCGTTCAGCCCAATGTTGAGCACGGTGTCCATCATGCCCGGCATGCTCACCCGGGCCCCGGAGCGGCACGAGACCAGCAGCGGGTTCTTCGGGTCGCCGAACTTCGCGCCCATCGCCTGCTCGGTCCTGGCCATGGCCTGGGCCACCTGGTCCTTCAGTTCGGGCGGGTAGCTGTGGTTGTTGGCGTCGTAGTAATTGCAGCACTCGGTGGTGATGGTGAAGCCGGCGGGCACAGGCAGACCGATGTTGGTCATCTCGGCCAGGTTGGCGCCCTTGCCGCCGAGAAGGTTCTTCATGTCGGCCCGGCCTTCCGCTTTGCCGTTGCCGAAGAAATAGACGTACTTCGTAGTCATGGATCTCTCGTGTCTGGTTCAGCCGGCACCCGGCAGCAACGCCGGCCGGCATGGAGGACATCCCTCACGCCCGCGAATAGTTGCAGGAAATGTATGGATTGCGGGGGGATTGGTCAACCGAAGCGGAGATGAACCCGTGGGTCGCGCGGCGCGACCCACGGGAATCGGAGCAAGAGCAAAGGTCACTTGACCTTGAGCAGTTCGACCTCGAAGATCAGCTCGGCCTTCGGGGGAATGACGGGCGGCCGGCCCTCCTCGCCGTAGGCCAGCTTGTAGGGGATGATCAGCTTGCGCTTGCCGCCGACCTTCATGCCGGCCACGCCCTCATCCCAGCCCTGGATCACCATGCGCGCACCGAGCTTGAACTCGAACGGCTTGCCCCTGTCCACGCTGCTGTCAAACTTCTTGCCGTTGGTCAACCAGCCGGTGTAATGGACCTCCACCGTGTCACCTTTCTTGGCCTCGGCGCCCGTGCCGGCCTTCAGGTCCTGATACTTCAGTCCCGAGTCGGTCGTGATCGTCTTGGGCTGCTCCTTCTTCTCCTGAGCTTCGCCTGAGAGGGACATCCCCACAAACAGGCAGGCCACGATGGCCAGCGAAAGCAGAGTGTGTGTCGTCACGTGCAATTCTCCTTTGCTAGAACTGAGGGCGGACTCCACGGGCGAATTGCTGTCGTCGCCGACAGTCATTGCCTGGCGGTCACCTGATCTTGAGAACCTCAACCTCGAAGATCAGATCCGCGTTGGGCGGGATAACGGCGCCGACGCCGCGTTCACCATAGGCGAGTTTGCTGGGGATGATCAGCTTGCGCTTACCGCCGACCTTCATGCCCGCCAACCCCTCGTCCCAGCCCTTGATCACCATGCCGGCGCCGAGCTTGAACTCGAACGGCTGGCCGCGGTCCACACTGCTGTCGAATTTCTTGCCGTTGGTGAACCACCCGGTGTAATGCACTTCCACCGTGTCCCCTTTCCTGGTCATCCGGCCGGCCCCCATCTTCGTGTCCTGGAACATCAAGCCGGAGTTTGTTCGGACGATCCCCATTGTGGTTGTTGCATCCAGGTCTCGGGAAGAAGGCATGAACTCCCCCGAGGAGTTATCCGCGACAGCATGGGTCAAAATCGAGCCCAGCAGGCCCGAGAAGAGAACAGCCAGGAACGCCAGGTGGACGAAGCGATTCGGCATGGGTCATGGCCTTTCCCGCAAGAGGTTGCCGTTTCAGAAGCCGTGCGGCAGGACCCGGTTCAATCGGGTCCGCGGCGCCCGGCTCGTCCATCCTCAGCGCCAGTGGATGACCACGCCGAGGTACTCTTCCTTCTTCTTCATCAGCCCCTCGTAGGCCGTGCTCAGCTCTTCCGGCTTGATCCGGTGGGTGATCAGCCCGGCCACGCTCAGCCGGCCCGTCTTGAAGGCGTTGAGCAAGAAGTGCTGGGCCTTGTTGATGTCCCACGCCCCGGCCAGGCGGGTGTGGGCCGGCTCGAACAGCATGTTGCCGTGGGCCCCGGTCACCTCCAGGTAGCGCCGGTGCAGATCGTCGTAGAAGTTCACGTCGGTGGCCTTGCCGCGCGGGCTGCCGACGACCACGACCTGCCCGCCGTCGCACGCCAGGCTCATGGCCACCGGCACCGCATCCGGAACGCCCGTGGCGTCGGCGACCACCTCCGCCCCGCGGGCCCTGAGAAAATCGGCCAGCTGCTGCCGGGCGTTGCCGGTCGAGGGGTCGATGACGTGATCCGCCCCCGCGGCCAGGGCGGCCTCGCGGCGCATGGCTACGGAGTCGATGCCGACCACCGGATGGGCCCCGGCGGCGATCAGGCAGCGCAGGGCAAACTGGCCGATGACGCCCAGGCCCAGCACGCGCCGCGGATCGGCCCAGGGTGATGCCGGCCCGGATGGAGGCGCCCATGCCGTAGCGGGCGACGCAGGCCAGGGCCGCCTTCTCGAAGTCGAGGTTCGGCGGCATCTTCCAGATCCGGCCGCGTTCATGGCCCAGGGTCAGCAGCTCGGCCGAGGCGTGATTGCCGGGATAGCTGACCCGGTCGCCGGGTTGCACGCCCTGGACGTCCTTGCCGACGGCCAGCACCACGCCGGCGGCGCTGTAACCGGGCCGGAAGGGGAACTTCCAGTCGGGCAGGGTCGGGTCCTTGAGCCACTGATGCGTGCCGGTCCAGACCGCTAGCTCGGTGCCGGGACTGAGGGCGCTGACGTGCGTTTCGACAAGGAGCTGGTTGTCGGCCGGCGGCGGCAGGTCCACCTCGCGGACGCCGGTCTGAAACGCTTCACGGATGACGGCCTGGCGGGTCTTGGTCATGGCTATCGTTCGGGATCAGGTTCCTGGGTGGGCACGGCTACCCTATGAGATTGGACCCGCGATGGCCCGGGGAAATGAATCCGGACTGCTTCGAGTATAACTTCGTTCAACTGACGCGGAACCCCATGCGGATCAGGCGATGCCCTTTTGGGCAACAACGCCACGTTTCCCGCCAAGCGCCGGTTGGGCCACCCCCGGGCCGGCGAATCCCCGGGGATGACCACGAACGGCGGATGAGTCGTGACCGCAAGTACTTCTGGTTGCACGAGCGGCAATAGACAACGTCGTTGGAGGAGTGCGATTTCGCCATTGAACCCTCGTCTTCCAATCAGGTGGGGGTAGAGCGAACTCTCTCCTTTCCCGCATCTGCCAGGCAGCCTGCCAACGGTTTGGGTAGTGCCTGAGAGGCCAGAAGAAGCCCATCGCTGCCGGAGGAGTGCCACTGAGTGTCACTTTGCTCCCTGCCCGCCAGCTGGCAAGGTGTTTCGGACCTCGCTGGCTGTCCTGTCCGGAACCAAGTTCTCAGCAAGGCGACTCCGTTCAAGTCGAGCGCCTGCCCTGGGAGGCCAGTTTCTCCGCGACCTGAAGCGAAGATAGCCCCCGCTCGCGGAGACATCTATCCAGCCAACTGTCATACCACTCCCCAAACGTAACCCGGCTGCTACCCTCGTCCGTGACGGGCATGATCCCCTCGTCGGATGCTCGTCCGTCGAGCCACATCTTACCACGATCCGGACCCGTGACAACGAGCAGAAAGAAGAACCCACACCCCTCGTGACAGATCGGCAACGAGCCCTCGATCAAGTCGTGAGTGGTGTAGTCCTCCAGCCAGGTGTCGTAGGCCTCCTCGTCTTCGTCAATGTCCGGCTGCCGCTCCCAGTAGTCGTCACTGGCATTCCAGGCGTCCGCGTGTGGGAAGGGCCTGGTCAAGTCGCCAATCAGCCCCTCATTCAAGTGCGGCTCCAGATTCTGATCGTCGTACACCCCGAGCGGGAAGATGCCGTAACAGGACCCAGCGCCGCCATTGCCGAGTTCGGTCAGGAACTGACGATACTCGTCCGGCAGTCGCACGGAATGCTTCTGCTCGAAGGCCAAGACCTCCGCTTCGGGTACGCAAGGCCGCAGCTGGTAGCGGTGAGCCGCTGCTCCAAAGCACTCCAGTCGTGGATCGGCCTCACGGAGAATCTGCAACGTGGCTGCCACAACAGCTAGGTTCATGGCAATCCCTCTCGGGAATACACGCAAATGCGACAAAACTCAAGCCTGCGGCCTGTCCCGCCTTGCGTTTGGGTCGGCCTGTTCTACTGGTGTATGCGGTAACCTGCTGAACACCCACTCTCTCCATTCGGCTGCTGCTTGCCGATCGGCCACGCTCATCTGGTCCAGCTCGAAGACTCGCTCCGTGATCTCGCGGTTGATGTCGGAGGTTGCCATCGGTTCGGGATCGCCCAGGGCGACCTTGCAGGTCACGGGTTGAGAACGCAGCCACTCCTCAAACGACTGGCGGTCTTCCAGCGTGAAGTCATCGCCTGGCCGCCAAACGAAGCCGTAGGTGAACCGGTTGCCGCCGAGCGCCCCGAGGTAGCACTTCAGGCCCCTGCCAAGCACCGCCTGCTCGCGCAAAGCGGACTCAAAGCGATCCTTGAACCCTCGTGGGATGCCAAAGGGATCGAATTCGATCACGAATTGGAAGCCCAACCCTTCAGCCATTGCAAAGCCTCAAGTGCCGAACACCAAGTCCGCAGCTGGCTCAACTCCCGACACGTTTTTTCATCCCTTCTCGCTGAGTCCGCCAGTGACCTGCCTCGGCGAACCGGGCGGTAAAATCCTCGCCGTCTCCCAGGGCCAGCGCGGCTGGGGATTCTCGGCAGCGACGAGAATGTCTTGATCCTTCTTGCCTTCGCCTTCCGCCCAAACCTTGATGAACACTATCAGCTGGGCCCCCGACACCCCGTTGGCCAGCTGGAGGCGGTGGGACGGCAGCCGGTAGCAAGCCGGCTCCCATTCCTCGCGTGCCCAGGCGGATAGGAATTCGACTTCGGCGTGTGTCAGCTTCATGGTGCGCCGTCCTCCACGTAGGTGTACCCTTGAAGGGCGCCAGGCATCAGCTTCTCTTCGGCAACCCATTGTTCGGGCGTCATCGCCAGATCGGGGGGAGTTTGCTGGCTTCCGTAATCCTTGGCCCGCAGCTCCATCTTCGTCCTTGAGTATCGCAGTGGCAGCCGTGCGGAGACAACCAAAGACTGGCCGGCCTTGTCGTATTCTACCGCTCGTTGGCAGTACGGGCAGGTAATCGCTCCGCCGGGAGTTTGCCCCAGTACCGCCCGGAATTCTGGTTTTGCTTGATCCGCGTTTGGCACCATCTCCGCGAGGAGGTCACGGATCAGTTGCCCACAGCCGGGATGTGGACAGGGTTGGTGAGGCCATGGGGCCATAAGTCCTCCTGAAGTAACCACGCAACCATGCCTCAACGTGCCGGATCCCTTCTGACAAACTGCGCCGGGTAAGGTGCCTCTCCGCGCATCGCGTGCCACAGGATGCGATTGAGCGTGTCCTCGTCGGCCTCGTCGGCCTCGTCCAGGTCCAGCTCCAGCGACTTCTTCGCCCAGTGCAGGGCCTGTCCCTTCAGTCCCTTCAGCGGCGGGTTCATCTGGTCCAGCGGCACTTCGTTGGGCCGGCACTGGTACGGCGTCAGGTCCGGCGTCTCCTGGAAGCAGTGCCGCATCGGCGTCGCGGACAGGTCCAGCTGGTTCATCGGCGGCAGGCCCAGGATCAGCTCGATCGTCTTGACCATGCCCGTCTGGTTGTAGTAGGTGTGATCGACGAACTTGCGCCGGGTGTACGGGCTGATCGCCAGCGCCACCGTGCGGTGGCCATCGACGTGGTCGAAGCCGTTCTGCGGGTCGTCCTCGACGACGAAGATGCAGGTGTCCTTCCAGAACTTGCTCTTGCTGACCGCCTCGACCACCTGGCCCAGGGCCAGGTCGTTGTCGGCCACCATCGCCGCGCGGCGTCGGGAAGCCAGGCTTGGTGCCGCTGGTGTGGTCGCACGGCAGGTAGAGATAAACCAGGTTGGGGAACTCGCCCTTCTGCTCGAACGCCTTCAGGTCCTCCAGGAAGAGCCGGGCCCGGTAGACGTCGGGCGTCGACATGATGAAGCCGGGGTAGCCGGCTCGGGTGTACGGCTCGAGCGTCTTGACGTTCACCTTCGCCTCGAACTGCACCTTGCTGGTGCGGTTCTTCCAGTCGGCGTAGACGTCGGCCCAGGTCGTGCCTTTGGGCGTCTGCATCTTGACGAACTCGCCGTAGTTGCGGAAGCTCTTGCGGCGTGCCAAGGCGTTGTCCCACAGGAAGCCGGTCGGAGCGAAGGCGAGCGGGTCGCTGCCCTCGAAGGGATAGCTGCGGGCGAAGCTGCCGAACGCCTTCTCCAGGTAGTCGGTGACGTAGGCCTCGTTGACCCACTGATGGCCGTCGGCGCTGAGGATGCCGCTGCAATAGAAGTTGTCGAACAGCGTGAACTGCCGGGCCAGGGCGTGGTGGTTGGGCGTCACCTTCGTCGCCGAAAATGGCCAGGTTCGGATCGCCGTCGCCCTCCTTCATGTCGCCGAAGACCTGGTCGTAGGTGCGGTTCTCCTTGATGACGTAGATGACGTGCTTGAACAGCGACGGCTCACCGTGGCGCCGCGGCACCGGCACCGGCTTGGCGCCGGACGCGGCTTCTCCAGGCCGGCCAGGCTGTAGGCCAGCCGGTTGTTGGCGTGGACCTCCTCGGTGTATTTCGCCAGCTGCTTTGCGTCGGGCACGTCGATGAGCGACACCGAGCCGAGGTGATCGTGGGAGTTCTTGCCCTTCTCGATCGGCCGGGGCTGGCTCAGCGAGCCGTGGCCCTTGACGTTGGCGACGAACAGCTTCTTGCCGTCGGCCGAGAGCAGCACGGCTCCGGGATACCAGCCGGTCGGGATCAGCCCGGCCACGGTGCTGCGGGCCGGTCGGTCGCCGTCCGGCGGGAGAGGATTTGGCACCGAGGCGGACGACGGCGATGCAGTTGTTGGTGCCGTTGGCGACGTAGAGCGTGCCGCCGTCGCCCGACGAGGGCCAGGGCGTTGGAGCCGCTGCCGAATGGCAGACGGGCCTCGGGCCGGCAGGGGATTGTCTCGACCACTTCCTCCGTGCGCGTGTCGAGGACGGAGACGGTATCGCTGTTGGCGCTGGCGACGTAAACGAAACTGCCGTCCTTGCTGGCGATCATCCCGCAGGGATGCGGACCGACACGAATGCTCTTGCGCTGCCGCCACTTGCCCGCGTCCACCTCCAGGACCGAAACGCGAGCCGTGATCGGCGACCTGGGTACGCGGATCAACGCGGACCGGCGTGCCGGACGATGGCGCCTGCGGATCGTCCTTGCCGGGTGGGTCGCCGCCCCAGTTGCTGACGTAGCAGCGCTCCGGCCGGGGACAGCAGATGGCGTAGGGGGCCACGCCCACCGGGACGTTCTGCTCCACCTTGCTGGTCTTGCGGTTGACCAGCTGCACGCTGTTCCCCCGGTTGGATGCGACCCACAAGCCGTCAGATCCCAGGAGACAGAGCCCTGTCGGATACGCCACGCCTTCTTTCGGCTTCGCCAGCGGAGTACCGGCGATCCACTCATACTGGCCGTCCTTCCGCCGTCGGGCCTGGCGCACCTCGCTGGCGACGTCTGTGGCGAAAACGTCGTCGCCCTGCACCAGCAGACCGACGGCGCTGAACCCCACCGGCGATTTCAGGGTCTGCTTGATCTTCGCGGTCGCCAGCGTCGAGGAAGATCAGGTCGCTCTTGTTCTTGATGACCAGCGTGCGGCCGTCCTCGGCCAGGGCCAGATCGACGGGCCGGCCGGGGAAGGTGACCTGGATACCGGCCGGCTTGAGGACCTGGTTGGTGGGCACGACGATCCGGCCGTCGGGCTGGACGCCGACCTTGAGCTGATCGCGGTCGTCTACCGGCGCGGGCGGCTGGCCCGGTGTGGGGGTGCCGGTGAGAAGGAGGACAAGCACGACTCCGGGGCGAATCAGGCAGCGCGAAAGCATGGCGGGGTTGGTCTCGTTGTAGGACGGCCTTCCCAGGCCGTCCGCGGTCTGGACGGCCTGGGAAGGCCGTCCTACTCAGGTTAGCGTTTGGGGTCCGGCTCCGGCTCCGGCAGCCGCCAGCGGAACACCAGGCCCTCCGTGCCGACGGTGAAGGCGTGCCGGCCATCGCCCGCGATGGCCACACCCTTGAGTTCGCCCCGGTGCCTGGTGAAGGTGTATTGCAGTTGACCGCTCGCGGCATCCCAGACCTTCGCCGTCCCATCAACGCTGACCGACAGCACGCGCCGGCCATCCGGCAGAAAGGCGACGTTGCGAACCCCTTCCTTGTGTCCAGCGAAGCGCCGCAGCTCCTTGCCGGTTGCCAGGTCCCACAAGCGCATCTTGTCGTCACCGGCCGACAGGGCGCGGCGACCGAAGCGCAGGCCGGCCTGCCGGCCGGAGCGCACGCAGGCGTGCCGGACAGGGCGGCCGCCATGTTGCTGATGGTGCCCCGGCTGGCGTCCAGCCGATGCGTGTCCTGCCGGGTTTGCAGGTCCCAGAGCCGCAGGGCAACGACGGTTTTCTCCTTGACGCTCTGGAGGGTCAAGGCGTGCCGGCCGGCCGGAGTGAACGCGACGCTCCAGACAAATTCATCCCGGCTCACGAGAAACGGCCCGTCCAGCTGCTGCCGTTTCTTGACGTCCCACAGGCGCATGGTCCCGTCGGCGCTGCCCGAAAGCAGACGCTGGCCGTCGGCGGAAAACGCGACGGAGGTCACGGGCCCGGTGTGGCCGACAAAGGTGCCCTTCTCCGCGCCGCTCTCCAGGTCAGACAGGCGCACGATCGAGCCGGACCCCCAGGCGACGGAGCGGCCGTCCGGCGCCACGGCGATCCCCCACGTGGCCCTTTCTCCCGGGCAATCGAAGACGCGCTCCTCCTTTCCCGTCGCCACGTCCCACAGCCGCAGCGGATTGTCGTAGCCGCCGCTGAGCAGCCGCTTGCCGTCCGGGGTGAAGATCAGGCAGACGTACGGCTTCGGGGCGTCCCTGAATTCGCGGACCACCTCCGCACGGCGGACCTGGATTGTCGTTTTCGTTCCCAGCGTGACCCGGCAGCGCTCGACGGGGAGATAGAGGTCGTCTGGAGCATCCTTCAGCACCAGGTCATAGTCGCCTGGCTTGAGCCGGCACGACTTGTCTTTTTGCAGGTCCAGAAAGCTGACCCGCTTGCCCTGTTGCTGAAACTCGAGCAGCCCGCTGTTCTCGGGAGTTTCGACAACAAGCTCCCCTTGGGTCGGGTCGCCGGGGTTGCGCTGCCAGGTGGTAACGATTGCGGCCCCGAGAGACGCGGCCACCGCGGCCAGGACAGCCAGGCCCCAGGTCCAGCGGCGCCGCCGGACCGGGGCCGACCCGGCGAAGGGAGCCAGGGCCGCCGCCGCCTCGGAGGGCGTCTGGTAGCGATCCCGCGGCGCTTTGGCCATCATCCGCGCCACCACGGCCGCCACCTTGGCCGGCACTTCGGGACGCAGTTCCTGCAAGGGGCGCGGCGTCCGCTCGGCGTGGGCCAGTACCTTGTCGAGGCTGGTCCCGTCGGGGAAGGGCGGCTGGCCCGCCAGGAGGTGGTAGAGGGTGCAGCCCAGGCTGTAGACGTCGGCGCGGATGTCGGCAGCGTGGGCGTCGCGGACCTGCTCCGGAGCGATGTAGTCCGGCGTGCCCATCACCGCGCCGACCTGGGTCAGGGAGCCGCCCGCGGAACCGCCCTCCTCCGGACTCGCGGGAGCGGTGGCCGCGACCTCGTTGCTCAGGCGAGCCAGGCCGAAGTCGAGGATCTTGATCTGGCCGGCCGGAGTGCGCATCAGGTTTTGCGGCTTGATGTCCCGGTGTACCATGCCCTGCTCGCTCGCATGCTGCAGCGCCAGCGCCGCCTGCCTCGCATACTCGCAGGCCTCGGCCACCGGCAGCGGACCTTTCTCAGCGACCAGGCGAGCCAGGCTGATGCCGGGCACGTACTCCATGACCAGGAAGTGCGACTCGCCGGCCTGGTCCGCGTCGAAGGCCCGAACGATGTGGGGATGGTCCAGCCGGGCGGCCGACTTGACCTCCCGGCGGAAACGCTCAACCAGGGTCGGGCTGTCCACCAGGGCGCGGTTGACCACCTTCAGGGCCACGTCGCGCTCCATGAGCAGGTGCCGGGCCCGATACACGGTGCCCATGCCGCCGCTGCCGAGAACGTCCAGGATGCGATATTTGAGATGGTTGGCCAGGTCCGCCGGCACGTCGCCAGGGGAGGGAACTGCCGGCGGGGCAGACGTCGGCAGGGGCAAAGTGGCACGCGGGTCGGGCGTTGCCGCGTTCGACGGTGGCTGGACCGACGAGCGGAGGAGCAATACCAGCGAGTCGTCGGCCTGGCCCTCGACCCGGCCGCGGCAATCGGGGCAGACCTCGAGGTGGGCCTCGATGGTGCGGGACGCGCCCGGGTCGAGCCGACCCAGACCGAACTGGCTCAGGTCGTTGGCATTGGGATGTTCCAGCTGCGTCTCGTTCATGGACACGGACTCCCTCTTTGGAGCAGGTCACTGTTCCTTATAGAGTGCGTCTGGCCGGGAATCCTGTCAGAGAAAAGCGAAAAGAAAGAGCGCCTCGGCCCCTGACCCAGGGCGATGCCCTGGGCTATCCTGTTGCGCCCCTTCGGGGCGAAGACCTGTCTCTCTTTGCCCCGAAGGGGCGCAACAGGATAGCCCAGGGCATCGCCCTGGGTGGGAGAGGCGTCGTCCTTTTTCTTCCTGAGTCGCAATAAAACAAGCCAATTCCGGCGGTGGGCACGCCGTAAACGCCTGCATCTCCTGACGCATGCGGCGCAGGATGCGAGACTTGGCGATCAGGACCGCGTTGACGGACAGGCCCAGCTCCGCCGCGACCGCGGCCGCCCTGGCGCCGTCGAGCACGGTCCGGCGGAAGGCGGTCCAGGTGCTCGGCTCGAACTGCGCCTCCAGATAGGCGAGCAGGCCGCGGGCGACGTGCTGGTCGTGTTCGCGGTCCCACAGCCGGCTGAGGTCGCTGGCGGGATCTTCCATCTGGTCGAGGAGCCTGGCGAAGTCGCTGCCGCCTGCCGCCTGGGGCCGGGCCTGCCGCGCCCTCCAGAAGTCGCGCAGGCGATGGACCGTGATCAGCCGCAGCCAGGCCCGGAAGGCACCGGTCCGGCCGTCGTGCTGGAAGTGCGGCAGCTCGCGCACCAGCACGGCCAGCACTTCCTGGGTGAGGTCGGCGGCGTCGGCGTGGCCCAGCCCGTGGCGGTGCAGCCAGCCCTGGATGAGCGGGGTATACAGGGCCACCAGCCGCTCCCAGGCCCCGCGTCGGGCCGCAGCCGCAACTCGTCCAGCAGAGTGAGCGACGTTTCCACCTGGATCTACTCCCGATGCCCGGCGTCTGGGCTGTGGTCCTGTGCGTACCGGGCCAGCAGGGCCGCCACGTCAGCCCACAGTTTCTGCCACTGCTTGCGCTCCTCCTCGGGCAGCTGGCGGAGCGCCTCCGGGTCGCGGACCCCGGCCAGGTCGGGGTTCTGGTGCCAATCCCGCAGCGGATGGTTTGCCGGCAGCTTGCCTTTCGGCGGCCGTTCGGCGAGTTGCCTGGCCCGGGCCTCGAACTCCGCGCAAGAAGTCCAGGGCTTGCCGGCGCAACCGGGAACGCTCCGCCGTGTCGAGGGTGGCGGCATCGGTGCCCTGGCCGGTGCCGGCCAGGGCCGCGGCCCGGGCGGCCCGGTAGCGATCCCGGGTCCCCAGGTTCCGGGCCAGCTGCGGTTGGGCCTCGAAGGCCGCACTGTAGAAACGGACGGCCGCGGCGGTATCCCGCCTGGAGAAGCACAGCTCGCCCAGGTCGCGCTGTTCCTCCGCGTCCTTGGCTTGCTCGGTCCCCAGCAGGAAGGCGGGCAGTTTCCCGTCCAGGGCCAGGAAGCGCTGGCATTTCTCGAGGTGCCGCCGGACCGAGTCGCGGTCGGGGTCGCGTTCCCGGAGCAGGTCGAAGCATTGCCCGGTCACGCGCAGGGCCTCGGCGCAGCGACCCTGTTCCAGCAGCACTTCTCCCAGGCTTTTGCAGGCCCTGGCGTAGTTGGGGTTCAGTTCGATGGCTCGGCGGAGGGCGGCCTGCGCTTCCAGCGGCCGGTACTGGCGGCGCAGGGCCAGGCCGAGGTTGTAGGGGGCACCGTAATACCTGGGGTCGAACTCCATGACGTGACGATAAATGGCGATGGCCTCGTCCAGCCGGCCCTGGTTGGCCAGGAGAACGCCGATGGTGGTGTGGGCCGGGGCGTGCCTGGGGTCCAGCTCGACGGCCCGGCGCAAGGCCGCCAGCCCCTCTTCCCGCCGCCCTTGCAGACGCAGGATCTGGCCGAGGTTGTAGTGGGCCGAGGCATAGCGGGGCTCCAGCTCGATGGCCCGGCGGCAGGCCCTCAGCCCCTCTTCCTTGCGCTCCTGGAAAAAGAGAGCATGGCCGAGGTTGGTGTACACCGCGCCGCTGGCGGGCCGGCGCACCAGCGCCGCCTGGTAATAGCCGACCGCCTCATCCCGCCGCGACAGCACGTTGCCCAGCTCGAAGTTGAGCCAGAAGTCGTCTGGCCGGCCCCACTGGGCCTCCCGCAGCAGGGGGGCGGCATCCGCTCCGGCCTGGACCAGCAACTGACCCAGCACCGTCAGCAGCGAAGGCGACAGCTCGGCCACGGGGGCCTCCGCGGCCAGCCGTTCCAGCGCCTGCCGGTCTTTCCAGACCACCGGGTCACGAAAGCGGTCGCGCCAGCGCGGGTCGGGATCGACCTGCCGGGCCAGCCGCAGCAGCCGGGCCCGCTCCCCGGCCTCCGGAGTCACCCAGGCCCAGTCGTCCAGGGCGGCCACCAGCTGCTCCCGGATCGCCGACGCACGCAGCCGGCTCGCCAGTTGCTCCTGGTCCCCCACCAGCCCGGCGCCCGCGAACACCGCCGCGTAGGCCTCGGCCGCGCCGACCAGGTCAAACTTGCCATCGACGAGGATGGCCCGCTTCAGCCGGACGTCCTCCAGAGCGGCGGCCAGCTTCAGGTCCGCCCGTGCCTGCTGCAGCTGCTCGCGCAGTGCCACCGAGTTGGCGTCCTCCACCCGGCTCTCCGCCTGGGCCAGCACCGCGCCGGCCTCTGGCCAGCGGCCTTGCCCCCGCAAATGCGCGACCTGCTCCAGCGCCGCCTCCACCCCCTGCCGGGCCCTCGCCTGCCGCTGCTCCGCCTCCGCATGCTGCCGCTGCAGCCACAGCCCGCCCGCGACCGCCAGCCCCAGCAGCAGCACCGCCGAGGCCACCAGCGCCGCCGCCGCCGGCTTCCGCCGGCACCAGCGCAGCAGCCTCTCCGGCGTGCTCACCGGGCGAGCCACGATCGGCCGGCCCTCCAGGAAGCGCTCCAGGTCGTCGGCTAGTTCGGCAGCGCTGGCGTAGCGGCGGGCCGGTTCCTTGTGCAGGCACTTCAGGCAAATGGTCTCAAGGTCGCGCGGCACCCTGGCCCGCAGCCGGGCGGGCGGCACTGGCTCCAGCTGGACCAGCAGCAGCAGCATCTCGGTGGAGGACTCGGCCCGGAAGGGAGGCCGGCCGGTCAGCAGCTCGTAGAGGATGACGCCCAGCGCGTAGACGTCCGCCGCCGGCCCGACCGCGTGCGACTTGCCCTCGGCCTGCTCCGGTGCCATGTAGTTGGGGGTGCCCAGGATGACGCCGCTTTCGGTCTGGGTCCCGTCACGGCGCTGCTTCGCCAGGCCGAAGTCCGTCACCTTCGGTTCAAAATCCGAAATCCGAAATCCGTCGTGGGACGGCTCTCCTTTCGCAAGTTGCGCTCCGGCACGCAGGCGTGCCTGCGCTTCGCCGTCCGGACGGCTCGGGAGAGCCATCCCACGACGGATTTCGGATTTCCTGTGCAGCAGGATGTTGCCGGGCTTCAGGTCGCGATGCACGATGCCGTTCTGGTGAGCCACGTGGACAGTGCGTGCCAGGGTTTGCACCAGCTGGGCCGATTCGTCGAACGGCTGAGGCCGGCCCAGCAGCCGCTGGGCCAGGCTGCCGCCCTCGATCAGCTCCATAGAGAAGAAGGGACTGTCCTGCTCCAGGTTGATTTCGTGGAGCTGGACGATGTTGGGATGCTGCAGCGACGCCACCACACGGGCCTCCGCCAGGAAGCGCTGCAGCAGCTCCGGCTGGGCCCGGGAGCCGGCCCGGATCATCTTGAGGGCGACCAGCCGATCCACCCCCCGTTGCCGGGCCTTGTAGACCACGCCCATGCTGCCGTGGCCCAGTTCCCCCAGGATCTCGTACCCGGGCACGTGCGGCCAGCCCCTGCCCGACGGCGGCGCCGCCGGGCCGGCTGGCTCGGACCCCGTCTCCGGGAGCAGGACGGTCCGATCGAGCGGAACCCCACGGAGGGCGTTCCCTGCAGCGCCGGCCGGTTCGGGAAGCCGCTCCTCGGGTTGCTGGATGGTACGGTCGGACTCCCGGCCGCCACGCAACTGGATCTCGGCCTCGACCAGAGCAAGGACCTCCTCCGGCTGGGCACGCAGTTCCGGGAAGCAGTCCAGGTACTCCTCGGGCCGAACGTGGGCGCCGTGGTTCAAGCGCAGCTCGACGTCGATGCGGACCAGTTCGAGCAGCACGGCCGAGCGCAACGGCCCCGGTGCGGGCAGGAAGGTTTCGAGATCCGGGGGCCGCTCGGGGTGCTGCTGCCAGGCGTCGTCAAAGGCGCTGGCGATCTGCTCGTAGCGCTCGCGCTCGGCAGCGGAAAGCAGTTCCAGGAGTGATCGCGCCGCGCTCATGAGTCTATTCCCGTAGGACGGCTCTCCCGAGCCGTCTCTTCCAGCCAGACGGCTCAGGAGAGCCGTCCTACTCGTCAGGGAGTGTCCTCGGCGTTGGCCTCGTCCAGCCGGCTCTTCAGGAAGTCCCGCGCATAGGCCCAGGCCCGCTGCACGGTGGCCCGGGAGCAACCCACCTCCGCGGCGATTTGCTCGTCGGTCAGCTCGCCCTTGAGGCGGAGCTTGCAGATTTCCAGGTATTTCGAGTTGGCCCGCTTCAGGTGGCGGCGCAGCAAATCCAGGACGCGATCCATCTCCGCTTTGGTCTCGCGCTGGATCAGCTCCTCCAGCTGCTGGGGCTGCGACTGCACCGGTTCCAGCCCGACTGGATTCACCGCTCCCCCCTGGCCGCTGCCGGCCAGGTCCGTCCAGTTGACCTGCTGCCGCGCCTTCTTGAGCCGGTCCAGACACTTGTTGGTGGCGATGCGGAGGAACTGCCCGGCCAGGTGGTCCCAGTCGTGGATCTCCCAGTTGCCCGCCTTGAGGTTCCTCAGGAAAGTCCGGTAGGCCGAATGGGCCGCCTCGCCGCCGGCATTTTCCTCGCGGGCCACCTCGCTGCCGAACTTCCGCCGCAGATGGGCGCTGGCCAGGGGGACCAGGGCGCGGTAGATGCGCGTCCAGCACTCCACGTCGCCGCGCCGCAGCGCCGCCACCATCTCCTCAAAGGAAAGGTCCCGGCCCACCGCGTCGGAAGGTCGTTCCGAGGTCATCGTTCCGGCTCCTTTCAGAAAAGAGGAGATTATTTTCATTATCTGCAAGTCATTGCCCGTGAATAACTTGCCATCAGCAATCCCTTGTCGCTGCTGATACAGATCGCGGCCGTGAGGGATGAAGTCAGTATAATGCTTTTGGCTCGTCGAAAACAGAACTCGCTTCTGGGTCGGCGCACTTTTCCTTTTTCTCTCCCCCGAGAGGGAGGAGCGTTGGCCCGGTTTCTTTCTCTGTTTCTCAGTGAGGGATTCCATGTCTCGGACCTCTCCCAAGCGCTCCGCGGCCGGCTTCACGCTGATCGAGCTGCTGGTGGTGATTGCCATCATCGCCATCCTGATCGGCCTGCTCCTGCCCGCGGTGCAGAAGGTTCGCTCCGCCGCCGCCCGCGCCCAAAGCATGAACAACCTCAAGCAGATCGTCCTGGCCTGCCACAACTACGTCGATGCCAACGGCGTCCTGCCGCCGCTGGCGGCGGTGATCCCGAACGTGCCCACGAACCCGCATGGCACCCAGCCGGTCTCGGTCTACTTCTACCTCCTGCCTTACATCGAGCAAACGGCCCTCTATCAGCTGGGCATGACCAATGCCGGGGCCTGGCCCGCTTCACCGGGTGGCGGCCCCGGTCCCGCTTCGGTCGGTGCCCGGGTAATCAAGACGTATCTCTCTCCGCGTGACCCGTCCAATGCCGTCCTGGAATGGAAGGAATCCGACGGCGGGGTCTGGGCCCCGTCCAACTACGGGGCCAACCACGCCGTCTTCGGCGTCCCCTGCGGCAGCAACACCAATTCCATGATGGCGCTGACCTCAATCCACGACGGCACGTCGAACACGGTGGGGTTTGCGGAGCAATACGCCGCGTGCGGGAGCGGCGACAAAAATTCCGGCACGAGCGGCTACTGGCCCAAGCTCTGGGCCTACAACGTCACCTGGGCCTGGGAACAGGGGCCGTACTTCGACACCCGGCTCATGAGCAGCTTCGGCGGCCAGTCCCAGTCCGGCAGTCCCCCGCCCGCCTGCACCTGCACGGCAACCTCCACCGCAGTGGTGCCCCAGAACCAACCGACCGTCGCCGCCTGCAATCCCTATTACGTTCAGGCCATGGACTCGGGGGTCTGCCTGTGCGGCATCATGGATGGCAGCGTCCGGGGCGTCTCGACCTCGGTCAGCGGCACCACCTGGGTGCGGGCCATCTGGCCCAATGACGGCTTCGCCCTCGGCAGCGACTGGTGATCACAGGAACAGAATCGACATGACAACGCTTGCAGTTCGGCCTATCCCCGGCCGACTCCTGGTCCTGGCGGCGGTCGCCCTGGTCGCCTCCGGCTGTTTCGCCGGAGGCGTCAAGAAGGTGACGGTCCACGGCACCATCTCGTACCAGGGCCAACCCCTTCGCTCCGGGCTTCTCGGGTTCAGCGGACCGGAGGGGGCTTACTCGGCCGGGAGTATCCGGCCGGACGGGACGTTCACCGTGACCGACGTCGTTCCCGGCGAGGTGAAGGTTGCCGTGCTGGAGGCGCCGCGGGGCTCGAAAGTGGGGGCCTCAAACCAGCAGGACCCGTCCGGCTTCCTGCCGCCGCAGTACCGCGATCCGGAAACGTCGGGGTTGCGGTACACCATCACGCCCCAGACCAGGGAACTGCCCATCGAGATCAAGTAGGTCGTTTCTGACAATGGAATCGGCCCTCAAGTTCCCTCACCCGGAAGGGAGGAGGGAGACGAATTGCCAGAAACGACCTGGTCCGTTCTCGTTGGCGGAGCGCAACAATGCCCGTGGTGACGCCTCGGTAAAGACTCAAGAGATAGAGCTTCGAGGACCTCGGCCGCCGCCCGCTCGCCTGACTCCAGCGCACCGTCCATGAAGCCCGGCCAGCGCGTCGCCGCCTCGCTCCCCGCAAAGTGGATCCGGCCGCACGGCGCCCGCAGGGCGGCCCCGACCGTCGAGAGAACGCCCGGCGGGTGCAAGCCGACGTAGCAGCCCCTGCTCCACGGGTCGCTGCTCCAGTCGCAATCGACGTAGCCGGACGGCCGCGCCGCGTCCGGACCAAAGAGGCGCACGAGGTCGTCAATGACCGCCTGGCGCCGTGCTTCGGGCTTCATGCTGCTCGCCTGGCGGGCCGCGTCGCCCAGGATAAACGCCAGCAGGGCGGCCCTGGTCCCGTCCGCGGAGCAGTCGTCAAAGACAAGCTGCACGAGACCATCGTCCGCCAGGGCCTCGCCCGAGTAGCGGTCGCGCCGCCAGAACGCCCGATCGTAGGCGACAATGCACTTCACCACCGACCCGGTAAACATGCGGCCCTGCAGTTGCCGGCGTGCGGCTGACAACTCGGGCGTAAAGAGGATTCGTTCGCACAGCCCCGGCGCCAGCGCGAGGATCACTCGGCTGGCGCGGTAAGCGGAGCCTGGCTCCGCACGATAACTTCCTCCTCGGTCTGCTCGATCGCCTCGACCGGTTCGCCGAGCCGCACCGCGTCTCCCATCTGGGTCGCAAGCCCCTCGGAGAGTTGCTGAGCACCGCCGATGAGGAACTCCTCCTGCGCCCCGCCTTCGACTCCGGCATTACGCTCGAAGCCGGCCCCGGCGCGGAGGGAGAACAGGAAGTAGAGGAACGATAGCTCGCACGGTTCGGCCGCGTACATGCTTCGGCTCGCAATCCGGAGCAGCACCCTGGCTTGCCGGGTCCAGAGCCGTCGCTTCAGCCAGTGCTCGAGGGAGAGGCCGTCCCACTCGGCGGCGCGGGCGCGTCCCACGGCCGATCCGTCGGCACCTGGGCGGCAAGCCGGTCCAGGCGGCGGATCGTCCATGCTGTCTCCAGCAGAGCCAGCAATCCCACTCGTGGGATGAGGCCGTTGTAGGTGCGGCGGCGACCACCGAGTGAGAGCACCTTGCGGCCGGTGCAGTGGACGCGGGCCGTCCGGACGCCGAGTTCCCGGGCGAGGGCGCGAATGCGATCCTGCCCCGGGCCGATGAACTGACCGCCGAGATCGACAGCGTGCCCGGCGAGGTCGGCCGTGAGCGTGCGGCCGCCCACGCGGTCCCGCGCCTCCAGGACGACGGTCGCGGCGCCGCGTTGGACGAGCCGGCGAGCGGCGGCAAGGCCCGAGAGGCCGGCTCCAACGACGATCACGTCGAACCGCTGACCGGCGGCGTTGTGTGTGTTGGGCATTTCATCGACCTCGATCGTGTTGAGCGACCGCACGGCGAACTCCCGGCCCTGGATGCGCTGCTAGAACGACTCTTCCGCGCGTTCAACGAACTCTCGGAACCTGGGATCGAACGTCGTTCGTTCGGGTCGGAACCCGACCCAGTCCGGGCAGCGCCAGGACTTCGTCCCAGGCGAAGCGCAGCTCTTCGCGGGGTTTCCCGACCAGGAGGGAAGTCCGATAGGCAAACACGTGTCCCGCATACTGGCAGCCAACCCCCCTGCAGGCCACGTGGAAGTCCACAGAGCGTTCGTCGGACCATTCAATCCCTCCGGAGATCATTTCGTACCCCATTGTCGCATTGGGATCATGACGTGCCTGGCGGAGGACCTCGATGGCCTGTTCCGGAAACAGGTTGTTCATTGAAGACTTCCTCTCCCGCCCGGTTCTGGAAGCACCCCCGCCTGCCGCAGGAATTCGGCGACTCACTCCATCATGCTGACGAATGGTGCTGAGAGCAAGAAGTATTCTTCCCAGCACAGCCTTCGCTTCTCTATGATAGCAGGGTCCTGCCTGGAATCGGTCCACCCTCCGGAACGTCCGGAAACGCCCGGCGCAACGTGGTTTCAGAAGCTCAGAGGAAACAGTGTTGACGTACAGGAAAGTCCCGATGCGCACTCTCCTCGCTGTTCTCGTTCTCTGCCTCGCCGGCCTGGGAGCGTGGTCTCGATTGCATTCGGCGCGGGGATCGGCCCAGCCGGCCGACTCGCTGGAACAGCAGTTTGCGACCCGGGTGCAGCCTTTCCTCCAGCGCTACTGCATCTCCTGTCACGGTGCCCGCAAGCCGAAAGCCTCTCTCGATCTGAGCCGCGACACGACCGTCAAGGCGGTCGACGCACAATGTCCGGCAGTGGGAGCTGGTGCTGGAACGGCTCCAGGCCAGGGAGATGCCTCCCGAGGACGCGATCCGTAAGCCGGAGGCCGCCGAGCGCGACGCGGTCATCGCCTGGATTCGCGCAGCTGCGCGACCAGGAGGCCCGGCGCAATGCCGGCGACCCCGGACCCGTCCTGGCTCGTCGCCTCAGCAATGCCGAGTTCGACTACACCATCCGCGACCTGACCGGCATCGACATCCGCCCGACGCGCGAGTTTCCCGTCGATCCCGCCAACGAAGCCGGCTTCGACAACTCCGGCGAATCGCTTGCCATGTCGCCGGCCCTGCTCAAGAAGTACCTCGCGGCCGCCCGGCTCGTCGTCGATCACGTCGTCCTCAAACCGGACGGCTTTGTCTTCGCCCCGCATCCGGTCATGACCGACACCGACCGGGACAAGTACTGCGTCAAGCGCATCATCGACTTCTACGACCGCCACAAGGTCGATCTCGCCGATTACTTCCTGGCCGCCTGGAGATACAAGCACCGCGACCGACTCGGTCGGCCCAATGCGGAACTGAGTCGCTTCGCGACCGAAGCCGGGCTGAACCCCCGGTATCTGGCGCTGGTCTGGTCGGCCCTGACCGAAGCCGAGGCGGAGGCTGGCCCGCTGGCTGCCGTCCGCAAGACGTGGCAGGAACTCCCCGCACCCGATCAGCGTCCGGACACAGCCCGCGCCGGCTGCGAACGGCTGCGCGATCTGGTCGAGCGGATGCGCCGGCAGCTCAAGCCCAAGTTGGCCAGGCTGCGAGTCGATGGAATATCCAGGGGCAGCCAGTGGTTGGTCCTGTGGGCGAACCACCAACTGGCGGGCCAGCACCGCACTTATTCCGGAGAAGTTGGGCCCGATCTGCGCAACTGGCCGAACAGCTCAAGGGTGCGGACACCGAGTTGCTGCAGCTGTTCCCAAAGAAACCCGCCGCAGAGGCCGAGCGCAAGCTGCGTGCCGCCCTGGAGCGGTTTTGCCGGGTGTTCCCGGCCGCGTTCGTCGTCTCCGATCGCGGTCCGTATTTCGACCCCAAAGCGGCCGGCAAGGGTCGGCCGCTCACGGCCGGCTTCCATCTGATGCAGGGCTATTTCCGCGACGATCAGCCGCTGTGCGACCTGATCCTCAATGAGAAAGAGCGCCGCGAGCTGGATGAGTTGTGGCACGAGCTGAACTTCAGCACGCTCGCCCCGACAAGGCAGTACAAGGACTTCATCTTCTTTGAGCGGGCCGAGCCGCCGCGTTTTATGTTCGAGGCCGAGTTCGACTTCGCCCGCTCCGAGGACAAGGACGCCACCTCCGAGGCGAAGATGAACCGGCTGGCCCAGGCGTACCTGGCCAAGGCACGCAGCAAGAAGGCCGGCCCGGAGGCCCTGAAGGCGATCGAAGGCTACTTCAGCGGCATCGCGGCAGAGATTCGCCGGGTCGAGCGCGCCCGCCTGGCCGCCGAGCCGAGCCATCTCAGGGAGCTGGTTCTGTTCGCTGAACGGGCCTATCGCCGGCCGCTCACGAAAGCGGAAGAGGCTGAACTGCTGGGCTTTTATCGCAACCTCCGCCAGAAGGACGATCTCGGCCACGAGGAGGCCCTGCGCGACACCCTCGTGACCGTGCTGCTGTCGCCGCATTTCTGCTACCGCTTCGACCTGGCGGAGCCGGGCCCGGCCGCCCGGCCGCTCTCGGATTACGCCCTGGCCAGTCGGCTGAGCTATTTCCTCTGGTCCAGCATGCCCGACGCCGAGCTGCTGGTTCACGCCCGCAAGGGCGACCTGCATCGGCCGGAGGTGCTGACGGCCCAGGCCCGGCGGATGCTGCGCGATCCGAAGGTGCGCGGCCTGGCCACCGAGTTCGGCGGCAACCTGCTCGATTTCCGCCGCTTCGAGGAACACAACAGCGTCGATCGGCAGCGCTTCCCCGCCTTCACCAACGAGCTGCGGCAGGCGATGTTCGAGGAGCCGGTCCGCTACCTGACCGACGTGGCCCGCCGCAATCGCTCCGTCCTGGACCTGCTGTACGGCAGCGACACCTTCGTCAATCGGCCACTGGCGAAGCACTACGGCATGCCCGAGCAGGCTGGGGGCTCGAACGAATGGGTCCAAGTCGAGGACGCCCAGCGCTACGGCCGGGGCGGCCTGCTGCCGATGGCGGTCTTCCTCACGAAAAACGCACCTGGGCTGCGCACCAGCCCCGTCAAGCGCGGCTACTGGGTCGTGCGCCGGCTGCTGGGCGAACAGATCCCGCCCCCGCCTCCGGCCGTGCCCGAGTTGCCCAAGGACGAGGCTAACCTGGGTGAGCTGACGCTGCCGCAGCTGCTCGCCCGACATCGTGAGGACAAGAGCTGTGCCGCGTGCCATCGGCGCTTCGATTCGATCGGATTGGTGTTCGAGGATTTCGGACCGATCGGCGAACGGCGCACCAAAGACCTGGGCGGGCAGCCCGTCCAGACCACCGCGACCTTCCCCGACGGCACGGAACGCAATGGACTGAAGGGCCTGCGCGAGTATCTGAGGGAGAAACGGCAGGGCGATTTTGTCGAGAACCTGTGCCGCAAGCTCTTTGCGTACGCGCTGGGCCGGGGGCTGCTGCTCTCGGACAAACCAGCGCTCGATGAGATGCGAACCCGGCTGGCGGCGGAAAAGTATGCGTTCGGGAGCTTGGTGGAAGCGATCGTGACCAGCCCGCAATTTCGGAACAAGAGGGGCGACAACGATCCGCGGGAACGGTAATCCACCCAGGACTCACGTCCTGGTCTATTGACTGCCGCCCCTTCGGGGCTTGTTTTTAGCCCCGAAGGGGCGGCAGTCAATAGACCAGGACGTGAGTCCTGGGTTGGTTCCGCGACTGGAACGCTCGGTCAAACGATGTTACAATCCGGTAGCGAACTAACCGTTCGATACCTCGAAACACGGACTGGAACGATGACCTCGCAACCGAAGAAGATCAGCCGCCGCACGTTGCTCCGCGGCGTAGGGATAACGCTGGCCCTCCCCTGGCTGGAGGCGATTCCGTTCCCGGCGAGTCAAGCCGCTCCCGGCGCGCCCGCCTCGGCTCCGCCCAAACGGTTCGCGGTCCTGTTCATGGGCAACGGCATCAACTCCAAGCACTGGTGGGCGAAAGGCTCCGGCGCGGACATGGAGCTGAGCAAGAGCCTCGCGCCCCTGGCTCCGCTGCGTTCCAGGCTGAACGTCATCTCTGGCCTGTTCAACAAATCCGCCACCGGCGTCGGCATCCACCCCGGTCAGACGGGCAACATCCTCTCGGGAGCGTCGCTGCAAAAGGGAGCGGTGCTGCGCGGCGGCATCAGCGTCGATCAGGTGCTGGCCGCTCATCTGGGCGAGGAGACGGCACAGCCGAGCCTGGTGCTGGGATGCGAGCAGCCGATCACCGGCTACCACGAGACCAATTTCTCGATGGCCTACAGCTCGCACGTCTCCTGGAAGGATGCGAACTCGCCGGTGCCGATGGAGGTCTACCCGTCGCTGGCCTTCGACAGCCTCTTCGACAACCAGGAAAGCCGGCGGACGGCCAGCATCCTCGACCGCGTCAAGGACCAGGCCGCCGCTCTGAAGAGCAAGGTCAGCCACGCGGATCAGGCCAAGCTCGACGAGTACCTGACCAGCGTTCGCGAAATCGAGAAGCGGGTGGACCGCACCCGCACCGAGAAGAACCGGGCCGACGACCGGGCCCACGATCGCGGCCGGCCGGCACTGACGATGCCCCGGCCCGACAACGGGCTTGCCCGAGGACATCCGCGAACACATGCGGCTGATGTGCGACATCATCGCCCTGGGCTTCCAGACCGACCGGACGCGCGTCGCCACGCTGCTCTTGTGCCGCGATCTTTCCGGGCTGTTCTATCCGTTCCTCGACGTGCGAACGGCCCATCACCCGACCTCGCACGAGGACCAGTCCGACTCCTACGAACGGGTGACGCGCTACTACGTCAGCCAGCTGGCGTACCTGGCCGGTCGATTGGCGGAGATGAAGGAAGGCGACTCGACTGTGCTGGACAATTCGTGTCTGATGTGGGTGAACAACATGTGGTCGGGCAGCCAGCACGATTCAAGCAAGCTGCCGCTGCTGCTGGTCGGCGGCCTGGGCGGGGCGCTGGCCACCGGCCGGGTCCTCGATTACACCGGACGCGGCGACGAGAACCGCAAGCTGTGCAGCCTGTACCTGTCGCTGATGAACCGGATGGGAGTGAAAGCCAAGCGCTTCGGCGATGCCACGACGCAACTCGCGGGCCTCTGACCGCGGACAATCTCCATGAACATCCTGGTAACCGCAGGCAACACGCTGGTTCCCATCGACCGGGTGCGGGTCGTCACCAACGTCTTCACCGGCAAGACCGGGGCCGCCATCGCCCTGGCCGCTCACGCCCGCGGCCACCATGTCACGCTGCTCACCTCCCACCCCGAGGCCCTGGCCGAGCTGCGCCAGCACGCCATTCCGCCGGAAGGGCGGTGGATCATGCACCGCTATTCCCTGTTCGACGAATTACGCCAGCACCTGTCCGCCCTGATCGAGGGGGGCCAGCTGGACGCGATCGTCCACTGCGCCGCCGTCAGCGATTACCTTGGCGCCGGCGTCTACTCCCCTGCCACGGGCACGCGCTTCGATCCGGAGACCAGAACCTGGAAGAGCAGCGGCGAGCCCCAGATGATCGATCGCGAGGCGCCCAAGGTCAAGAGCGACGAGCCGGAGTTGTGGCTGCGGCTGGTGCGGGCGCCCAAGCTGATCGATCAGATCCGGACGCCCTGGAGTTTTCACGGATTGCTGGTCAAGTTCAAGCTGGAAGTCGGCGTCGCCGAGGAGCAGCTGCTGCAAGTCGCCGAGGCGTCCCGGCAGCACTCGCAGGCGGACCTGATGGTCGCCAACACGCTGGAGGAGGCGGCCCACAGCGCCTACGTGGGCCCGCTGGAGGGCGGCTATCAGAAGGTGAGTCGGCGGGAGCTGCCCGAGCGGCTCATCGGGGTGTTGGAGCGCTTGCAGGAGGCACGCGGCAATGGCTAACGTCCTGCTGGGAGTGACCGGCTCGGTGGCCGCGATCAAGACGCCGGAGCTGTTCGGCTTGCTGCGGCAGCGTGGCCACCTGGTCCGGGTCGTGGCCACGTCGCCCGCGCTGTACTTTTTCGAGCCGGCCGAGGTCGCCGCACTGCCGGGGAGCCTGCCGCCGCGCCGCGATCCGGACGTGGTGATCCTCGACGAGGACGAATGGCCGGGCCGGGCCGAGGGCCAGCGCTGGCAGCGAGGCGAGCCGGTCCGGCACATTGAGCTGCGCCGCTGGGCGGACGTGCTGCTGGTCGCCCCGCTGGACGCGAACACGCTGGCCAAGCTGGCGTGGGGCCTGTGCGACAACTGCCTGACCTGTGTCGCACGGGCCTGGGACCCGGATCGGCCCATCGTCTTGGCACCCGCGATGAATACCCTGATGTGGCAGCACCCGGCCACCGCTCGCCACCTACGGCAGCTGGCCGCCGACAGCGGGGCGGGGGAAGCCCCGAGCGGTCTGGATCTGCCGGCGCTGGTGGAATGGCTCAATCAATCGTGCCGCCGGCTGCAGGTGGTGCCGCCCACGCGGAAAGTGCTGGCGTGCCTGGATGAAGGGGTGGGAGCGCTGGCCGAGCTGGACACCATTGCCGACGCGGTGGAGTCCATGCTGTCGCCGAGCCGGGCACGCGGCGCAGCGGAGTAAGACTCCGCTCCGCCGCGTGCCCGGCTCGGCGGGGCGGCGCCGGCGTCAAATCGCTTCCGGACCGCGTTCGCCGGTGCGGATGCGGATGCAGTCCTCCAGCGGCAGGATGAAGATCTTGCCGTCGCCGATGCGCCCCTCCGGACCGGTCCGGCCGGCCTCCATGATGGCGTTGACGGTCGGCTCGACAAAGTCCTCGTTGACCGCGATCTGCAGCTGCACCTTGCGGAGCAGGTTGACCGTCAGCTCGTGGCCGCGGTAGGTCTCGGCGAAGCCTTTTTGCCGGCCGAAGCCCTGAACGTCAACGATCGTCAGCCGGAAGACCTCGACCTTGTTGAGGGCTTCCTTGACGGCCTCGAGCTTGGCCGGCTGGATGATGGCAAGGATCAGTTTCATGGTTTGAACGCCAGCAACTCTTCCAGGTGGGTCTGGACCGACTCGGCGAGCGCATCGAGGTTGTAGCCGCCTTCCAGGAGGCTGACCAGCCGGCCTTTGGCATGGGTCTTGGCGACACTGAGGACCGCTCGGGTCAGCTCCGTGAAATCCTCCGTTTCCAGGCCCAGCGAGCCGATCGGGTCCCTGGCGTGGGCGTCGAAGCCGGCACTGAGCAGCACCAGTTCCGGCTTGATCTTGTCGGCGGCCTTGTGCAGGTCCGCCAGGAACGCGGCGTGGTAATCCTTGCGGGAAGTGCCGAAGCGGATGGGCGTGTTGAGTATGTGGCCGAGGCCCTTGCCCTTGCCGGTTTCGTCGGCGGCGCCGGTGCCGGGATAGAAGCCCCGGCCATAGCGGTGGATGCTGTGGAACATCACCTCGGGCTCTTCGCAGAAGATGTCCTGGGTGCCGTTGCCGTGATGCACGTCCCAATCGACGATCAGGATGCGTGTGAGCTTGTGGGCGGAGCGGGCGTGCTGGGCCGCCAGGGCGACGTTGTTGAACAGACAGAAGCCCATGCTGCGGGTCGGCGTGGCATGGTGGCCGGGCGGACGTATCAGACACAGGGCGGTGTGGTCGGTCCCCTTGAGTACGGTATCGACGGCGGCAACCCCGGCCCCGGCCGCGGCCAGAGCCACCTTGAATGATTCCGGACAGATGGGCGTATCGCCATCGAGATGGCCGCCGCCATGCTCGGCCAGCTGCTTGGCCGCCTGCACCATCCGGGCGGAGTGGACCTTGCGGACGGCGTCCTCGTCGATCGGCTTGTAAGTGCCGGCGGTACATTTCTTGATCAGGCCCGCCTTGTCGAGCCGGGCGGTGATGGAACGCAGCCGCTCGGGCTTCTCGGGGTGTCTGCCGGTTTCGTGCTTGAGGAAATACGGGTCGGTGTACAGCAGCGTCATGCGGTCGCACTCCTGTCACGGGACAAGGACAGATGAAGGGAGCCTTCGCCGCGCAAGCTACTGACCTCCCGTTGGCAGGTGACTGGCTGCGTAGCCAACTTGGAGTTCGCAGTCAGTCGCGTTCTGCCTGGCTGGCGGAGCAACCTTCCGCGGCGTATCGCCGCAGCCATCGCTACCTCCGCGCCGGCGAAGGCCCCGATTGTGATTGTACTGAGCGAGTACACTTTACCCAATCCCTTCCGGGTTCGGCATTCTGTGCAGTTTTCCGCACTCCGATCCGATATATTCTAAACGGCAGGTCAGCGGATACTCTTGTGCGGAAATCGGGCTGGTAGGCACGCCCCTTGCCTTCCTCTCCAGGTCGGGCTTGCGAGGCCGGGAACAGGCGGAAAGGGCGGACTCCCATGCAGAAGGACAAAGTGGTCATGGAATTTCACGTCTCCCGCGAAGCGCGGGATCGCTACCAGGTCGATGAGGTCCTTTCCACACTCACCGGCAACGTGATCCTGCCCAACTTCCACGCCGCCCGCGTGCTGGCCGAGAAGATGAACGAAAAGCGTGATCTGATCCGCTTCCCCGAACAGGCGGTCAAGCCCGGCCAGATCAACACCATGGGTCTGATCGACGAGATCCTGCACTACGTGGCCGCCCTGTACCGAGAGCAGAAGAACCCGCAGCTGATGCGGCAAGCACTGGATGCGCTGGAGGCCAGGGTCGGCCGGCCGTTCGTGGACGAGACCCTGCGGCGCTTTGTGCGAGAATTTCCCCCCTCGGCGGTCTACAAAGGGGAGGCCGATGCCGACGCCTACCTGGAAGGGGCCACGGCGGGCATCCCCCATCGCCAGCTGATCCTGGAAGAGATGATGCTCCTGTGGCTGGAGAACGCCAACCCGGCCTTCTCGCCGTTCCAGGAGTTGTTCGACGACACGGCCATGGAGACGGAGACCGCTTACCGCCAGATCATTTCCGGCATGGAGGAGTTCTTTGCCGGCCAGCCTCCCTTTGGGCCGGACAATCAGCCGCTGGTGGAGATGCTGCGCAGCCCGGCCCTGGCGGTGCCGCACTCGCTCTCCGGGCAACTGGCCTACATCCTGGAAAAGTGGGGCTATCTGCTGGACCGGCACCTGTATCGGCTGCTGCGCGGCCTGGACCTGATCCGGGAGGAGGAGAAGCCGCACTGGGTCGGCGGGCCTGGCCCGTCGCGGGTTTACACCTTCACCGGACAGGAGCAGGAGCAGGAGCGTTTCAGTCCTGACCGCGAGTGGATGCCGCAACTGGTGCTGATGGCGAAGAACAGCTACGTCTGGCTCGACCAGCTGTCGCGTAAGCATCAGAAGACGATTCAGCGGCTCGACCAGGTCCCCGACGAGGAGCTGGCGACCCTGGCCCGCTGGGGCATGTCCGGGTTGTGGCTGATCGGCCTGTGGGAACGCAGCCAGGCCTCTCAGAAGATCAAGCAGTTGTGCGGCAACCCGGACGCGGTGGCGTCCGCCTATTCGCTGTTTGACTATCAGATCGCCGCCGACCTGGGCGGCCGGGAGGCCTACGAGGACCTGAAGACGCGGGCCTGGCGGCATGGCATTCGACTGGCCAGCGACATGGTTCCCAATCACGTGGGCATCGACTCTCGCTGGGTGATCGAGCATCCAAACTGGTTCATCTCGCTAGAGCAGAGTCCGTATCCGTCGTATCGCTTTACTGGGCCAGACCTTTCCACGGATGGCCGGGTGGGCATTTTCCTGGAAGATCATTACTACACCCGGAGCGATGCCGCAGTGGTCTTCAAGCGCGTGGACCGCTGGACAGGCAGCGAGCAATACGTCTATCACGGCAACGACGGCACGAGCATGCCGTGGAACGACACGGCCCAGCTGAACTATCTCAATCCTGACGTGCGCGAGGCGGTGATTCAGACGATCCTGCACGTGGCCCGGCAATTCCCGATCATCCGCTTCGATGCCGCCATGACGCTCGCCAAGAAACATTATCAGCGGTTGTGGTTCCCCGAGCCGGGGACCGGCGGAGCGATCCCCTCGCGGGCCGAGCATGGGTTGACAAGGGAACAGTTTGACAATCTCATGCCCCGGGAGTTCTGGCAGGAGGTGGTCGAGCGTGTAGCACGGGAAGTGCCGGACACGCTGCTCCTGGCCGAGGCGTTCTGGATGATGGAGGGATACTTTGTTCGCACGCTCGGCATGCACCGTGTCTACAACAGCGCCTTCATGAACATGCTCAAGCGCGAGGAGAACGCCAACTATCGCAGTGTCATGAAGAACACGCTGGAATTCAATCCGGAGATCCTGAAGCGCTTTGTGAACTTCATGAACAATCCAGACGAAGACACGGCAGTGCATCAGTTCGGCAAGGGCGACAAGTACCTGGGCGTCTGCGTGATGATGGCGACGCTGCCGGGACTGCCGATGTTTGGACACGGCCAGGTCGAGGGCTTCACCGAAAAGTATGGGATGGAGTATCGGCGTGCCTACTGGGACGAGAAAGCCGACGAGGAACTGGTCCGGCAGCACGAGCGCCGGATCTTCCCGCTGTTGCGTCGTCGGCGTCTGTTCGCGGAGGTGGAGCATTTCCGGCTGTACGATTTCTTCACTCCGGAGGGCCACGTCAACGAGGACGTGTTTGCTTTCTCGAATCGTGCTGGGAACGAGCGTTCGCTGGTGATCTATCACAACAAGTACGCCACGACGCGCGGTTGGATTCGGACGTCGGTGAGTTTCGCGGGCAAGACCGGGCGCGGCGAGGAGAGGAGCCTGATGCAGACCGACCTGGGACCCAGTCTGGGTTTGCGCTCCGACGCGGACTCTTACTGCATCTTCCGAGATGCCATCACCGGCCTGGAGTACGTCCGCAACAGCAAGGAGTTGTTCGAGAAGGGTTTGTACTTCGAGCTGAATGCGTACAAGCACCACGTCTTCCTGGACTTTCGCGAAGTGCGCGACTCGGAGTGGCAGCAGTATTCTCATCTAACGGCCTACCTGAACGGCAAAGGAGTGCCGAGCATCGCGGAGGCACTGCGCGAGCTATCCCTTCAGCCGCTCCATCAACCGTTCCTGGAGCTGCTTAACAAGGGACTGGTGCTGCCGCACCTGATGGACCTGGTGGACCCGGAGGAAGTGGAAGCAAAGGTGCTTCCGGTACTGCGTGCGGTGAAACAACTCACTGGAGCGGCCAGCGACGAGAAACCTCTTGCCCAGGCGATCCGGCTGAAGCTCGAAACCGTCCTGAATTTGCGCTCCCTGAACAGCGAAACGATTCCCGAAGCGAATCCGGAGGCGTTCGCCTACCTGAAGGCCAGCCTGAGCGACGATCCCGCCATCTGGTGCAGCCTGTTTGGCTGGGTGTACGTTCACGCGCTGGGGAAGATCGTCAGCGAGTCCGACTTTGCCCAGCAGGGCCGGACCTGGATTGACGAGTGGCTGCTGGGACGGATTCTCGCCACCGAGTTCCAGAAACTGGGCCTGGAGGAGCAGGCCGCTTTTCAGGCCGTTGCCATCGTCAAGATCCTCACGACCCATCAGCGCTGGTTTGCCGAGGAAACGTCGGACAAGACGCGGAAATACCAACTGCTGGAGTCGCTGCTGCGCGATGGCGACGTACAGCTGTTCCTTCAGTTCAACCGCTTTCGCGACGTGCTGTGGTACAACAAGGAGGCCTTTGAACAATTGCTGTGGTGGATGCTCCTGCTGGTCGTGATTGATCTTGGCGTGGATCGGCTGCGAACGGACCCCGAGGCGATGAAACAGTTCGCGGACCATTACCAGGTTGTCCACGATTTGCAAAAGGCAGGGTTGGAATCGGAGTATCAGGTGGAGAAGTTGCTGGCGGCGGTCAAGAGTTGACGGCATCGGTTGAGGTAGTCGCATGCGCAGACGATTTTGCCTGGCTCTCGTTCTCCTGTTCGGTTGGACCACGTACGCGAAGGCCGACGAAACGGCGTGGGTCGCTGTCTCCAGGGACCAGAAGGGCTTCATCCTCCAACCGTCAGGAAAGCGCTTCGTCCCCTGGGGTTTCAACTACGACCACGACGAAACGGGCCGGCTCATCGAAGATTATTGGACATCGGAGTGGGAGAAGGTCGAACGGGATTTCCGGACGATGAAGATGCTGGGGGCCAACGTGGTCCGCATCCATCTGCAAGTCGGCAAGTTCCTGGACGCACCGGACAAGGCTAACCAAAAGGCACTCGACCGGCTGCGGAAGCTGCTCCGCCTGGCCGAGGAAGTGAATCTCTATCTTGATCTAACGGGACTGGGATGCTACCACAAGGCCGACGTGCCGGCGTGGTACGACAAGCTGGCCGAGAAGGACCGGTGGGAGGTGCAGGCATGCTTCTGGCGTGCCATTGCCGGCTGCTGCGCCGACAGCCCCGCCGTCTTCTGTTATGACCTGATGAATGAGCCGGTGGTGCCGGGTGGTCGGCGCAAGGAGGCGGATTGGTTAGCGGGGGCCTTCGCCGGCAAGCACTTTGTCCAGTTCATCACTCTGGACCAGCAAGACCGGCCCCGGCCTGACATCGCTCGCCTCTGGGTGAAGCACCTGACCACGGCCATCCGCGAGAAGGACAAACGCCATCTGATCACAGTGGGCCTGGTGGACTGGAGCCTGGATCGCCCTGGTCTGACTTCGGGCTTCGTGCCGGCGAAGGTGGCGGAGGATTTCGATTTCGTCAGTGTCCACCTGTATCCGAAGAAGGGGAAGGTACACGAGGCCTTGCAGACGCTGGCGGGCTTTGCGGTCGGCAAGCCCATTCTGATTGAGGAGACTTTTCCTCTGGCGTGTTCTCCGGAAGAGCTGGAGCAGTTCCTGGAGGGGTCCAGGAAGGAGGCCGCGGGCTGGCTTGGTTTCTACTGGGGCAAGCCGCCCGAAGAGCTGCGCCGGTCCAACTCAATCTCGGATGCACTGACGCTGGGTTGGTTGGAGTTGTTCCAGAGGAAGGCAAAGGAAATGGAAAAGGTGCGGAAATGACTTCGATCCCGTCTGGCCGCTACCGCCATTACAAGGGCAAGGAGTATTCAGTCCTCGGTGTGGCCCAGCATAGCGAGACACTGGAAGAGCTGGTCGTCTACCGGCAGGAATACGGCGAACGGGGTTTGTGGGTCCGTCCCAGGCGGATGTTCCAGGAAACCGTGCAGGTCGCCGGACAAGAAGTGCCTCGGTTTGAGTACCTGGGATCGGAAAGAGAAAGTAGCGGGGAAAGCACCGGCAATCTGTTCCAGGAGATCCCACTGCACTTGCCCAAGGAACTGGTGCAAACGCTTCTGGGTGCCGCTCACGTCCGCATCGAGCGGATCGTCTCGCACGGCCACTCCTCGCCGGCGGACTTTTGGTACGACCAGGAGCAGCACGAGTGGGTTGTGCTGCTGAAGGGGGCGGCGCGACTCCGCTTTGAGGGGGAAACGGTCGAGATGAAGCCGGGCGACTTTGTCAGCATCCCGGCCCACAAGAAGCACCGGGTCGAGTGGACGACGCCAGACGAGCCGACGGTCTGGCTGGCGGTGCATTATGGAGATCGGTTGTGAGCAGCGAATCCAACGGCGCCTTCACTCCCGGCGTGACTCCGAACACAGTCCGAGCAGCCGATGGGACGGTGAAAACCGCACCGGCGGGCTGGCTTCTCCTTCCTCCGGGTGACGCCGCCCTGACTCGCCGGGTGAAGGCTGCCGGCGAGCACTGGACCGTACAGGAGAAGAAGGGCCGAAAGGTCTTCTCCCGCGGCGTCTGGGCGCCAGCCGCGACCATCGAGCGGCTTCGTACCGAACTGCAAGCCGAGCGCACCACGAAAGTTCATGCCAAACGCAAAGAGGCCGACGCCCGCCGCCGGGAGAACGCCCAGGCGGCGTACGTCGAGGACTTCTTCGGTGCGGTGGTCGCATTCCTGGCCTTCCACCCCAGGCACGCCGGTTTGGCCGAGCGGCTGGCACGAGCCGTGACCGATCACGCCACGCCGGTCGGCAGCGGCACCGTGGCCCGGACCAAGCGGATTCCCGTCGCGAAGCGGGCCGAGGCCGCGGTCATTGCCTGGCTGCGGCACCAGACAACCAGCTACGACGGCATGGTGATTCCCCGGGTCAAAGGCAAACGGCGTGAGGTCCGGCGCCTGCTGGCCCGGCGGTCCACGGAGTTGCTGAGCCGTTACCGGCGGGGAGAAGCGGTCCCGGAACAATGCCCGCTCCGGAAGGCGTTATCCAGCGGGCCTTCTGGCCAGGAGGGTGTTGGAGACGTTTCAAGCTGAGTGAGCTACCCGGCCTGGATTTGAACCAGGACAAAGAGAACCAAAATCTCTTGTGCTACCGTTACACTACCGGGTAAAGTCCTTCCGGGCATTTTACTCGAACCGAGAGCGATTACAAGACCGCGTCCGCCGCGGGTCGCTGACTCGCCGGCCGGGGGATTCCTTCGCAACTTTCATGCAATCTTCGCGACCGGAGCGGCCCAACTTGATACATTCTCTTGCAGGAGCCACTTCCTCGCTTCTCTAACGCGAAAGGACACCCGATGAACCGCTTCACCATCCTGGCCGCGGCCCTGGTCGTCGTCGCTGCTGGCCGGAGCGCTGCCGCGCCGCTGGCACTCGTGCAAACGATTCCGCTCAAGGGCGTGGCCGGCAAGCTCGACCATCTCGCCGTCGATGCCCGCGGCCAGCGCCTGTTTGTCGCCAACAAGCCCAACAACACGCTCGACGTCGTCGATTTGAAGGACGGCAAGCTCATCAAGCAAATCGCCGACCAGGGCAAGGTCTCCGGCGTCGCTTACGCCGCCGACCTCGATCGCATCTTTGTCGGCAACGGTGCCGGCACCTGCAACGCTTTCGACGGCAAGGACTACCGACAGGTCTTCTCGACCAAGCTCCCCCAGGCCGACAACGTCCACTACGAGCCCGGTTCGCAGCGCGTTTACGTCGCCCACGGCTCGACCCTTTCGATCCTGGACGCGAAAAGCGGAGACGTGAAGGGCAAGGTCGAACTGCCCGGGAGCTGCCACGGCTTCCAGATCGATGCCAGGGAGGGCAAGGTGTTCGTCAACTTGACCAAGCCGAACCAGGTAGCCGTCGTTGACGTTGCCAAGCAGGAAGTGATCCAGAAGTTTCCGCTGACGCTGGCCGAGGGCAACAGTCCCCTGGCCCATGACGCCAGGAATGGCCTGGTGTTCGTAGGCTGCCGCAAGAAGCCGATGGTCGTCATCATGGACGCCAAGAGCGGCAAGGAACTGAGCAGCGTGGCGATCCCCGGCGACATCGACGACCTGATCTTCGACGCCAGGAGCGGACGGATGTTCGCATCGTGCGGCGAGGGCGCCCTGGCCGTGATTCAGAAGAAGGGCGACAAGTACGAAGTGGTCGAGCAGGCGGAGACGCCGAAGTCAGCGCGGACGTGTACCTACAGCGCGGCGCTCGGCCGGCTGTACCTCGGAGTGCCACGCCAGGAAGGCAAGGATGGCCCCGAGGTCCGGGTGTATGACGCGAAGCCGGAGAAGTAGATCCACAAGCCCGAAGCGCCGATCGCCGGGATCATAGCAGATCCCGGCGCTGGCGGGGCCGTTGACGTTCTCTCCGGGCTATTTCCGGGCGTGCTGCTTGAAGAAGGCGACGATCTTCTCCGGAGCATCGGCCGGGGGCGCGTGGCCGCCGGGATAGACGTAGGCCACGAACGGCGTCCCGGTCGCGGAGGGATAGACCGTCAAGCCCTTGCCGTCCGGCTTGCCCTCCGCATCGCAGCCATTCAGCTTGCGGATGGCGGCCATTGTCGTTTGCTGCCATTCAAACTTCACCAGAGCGTCCTTCTCCCCGGCGACGTGCAGACACGGTTTCGGCTTGAGATCCTTGAGGAGAGTCGTGGCCGCGCTGCCGCTGGGGGCGACGGCCGCGAACACGTCGGGCCGAACGGCCCACAGCAGCTGAGTGAATCGGCCACCGTTGGAATGGCCCGTCACGTAAATCCGCTTCGCGTCGATCTTGTGGTCCTTGCGCAGGCTGGCCAGGACCGCATCGAAGAACTTCAAATCGCGATCACCCTGCTCGCCGGCCTCGTGCTGCCAGCCGGGCAGCTTGCCCTGCGGATCGGTGAGCTTGCCGGGGGTCGGCAGCCCCTGCACGTAAACGCAGATCGCCTCCGGCCAGCGCGTGTGGTAGGACCACCGCTGCGCGGCCGCCTTCATGGTGCCGCCGTGCCCGTGGAAGGCGAAGACGACCGGGGCGGGTTTCTCGGCCGCCGTGGCCGGGACGTAAACGAGCGCTTCCCGGGTGGCGTCGCCGATCTTCCATTCTTTGCGCTGGAGCGGATCGGCAGCGCAAGCGGAGGATGCTGCAAGGAGCAGAGTCAGGGGAAGGCAAGCAAAGGATCGTCGCATGGGAGTTTCCACCACAAGAAGAGGAGTCGATCAAGGCAGCTCGGTCATTTCCAGGAAGGCCACGTCCATTCAACTCAGCTTACCCCGATGAAGGACGACAAACAACCTCTTTCCCTGGAGCGAAACCGATCTGGGGGTCCACAAGCCGGAGATACCCACTTCGCCACATTGCCAACGGCGCGGGAGCGTTGGCGATGTGGGTTGACGATGCAAGTACAAGAAACAATTCAGGTTGTGTCGCCGACAACCCGACATTGCCAGGTTGCCAGCATCACACGGCGTCCTCTCCCGGAAGCATCTGGCACTTCCTTCAGCGAACCTTCCGTATCGCGGTTGTGTCCACAGCGGCGGAGGTGCGCTCATGTTCGTTCGCTTCGTGATCCTGAGCAAGGATGGGGTCTCCCACCGGCTGATGGGCGTCTTCCGGGCGGCGTTCCAACTCCGCGACAAGGATCGACTCACCCTGGGCATCGCGCCGGGGATCGAGGAGCTGTGCCAATGGTTCAACCTGCACCTGCCGGTCCCGGGACAATTTTCCCTGGGCAGGGGCCGGCACGGCCGCCGCCAGGGGATCTGCTGGTTCAAGCCCACGGCGACGGAACATCTCGGCAAGATCCGTGAGATGGTGGCTCTCCTGGAGCGGCAGGGCGTTCGGACCCGGAAACTGAGGACGCAGCGGCCGGGCTACGTCACGTACGAGGATGCCTACCAGATCGTGGCCGTGCCCTTCCGGGACACCGGGGCCTGAGCCACGCAAACTCAGTATCGCCTCGATGGGCGTCCCCTCACACAGGGTCAGCGGCCGGCCGAGCCGATCGGTCAGCTGCAGGTGGGGATCGACCCCCAGGCAGTGGTAGATGGTCGCGGCGAGGTCGGCCGGGGTGGTCGGGTTGCTGGCGGGGTAGGCGGCGTAGCGGTCGCTGGAGCCGTGGACCACACCGCCCTTGATGCCGCTGCCGGCCAGCACGGTGGTGAACAGGCTGGCGGAGCCGGGCGCAGGAACTCCCGGCGGTCCATCGGGGCCGAGGCGAAGAACGAAGGGCAGGGCACGGCCGGCATGGCGTCTCCTGGGGTTGACCTTGATGCTGCGATTCCGCCAGCTGATCCCGCCAGTTTACTTGCCACAGGTACGTTGTGGGGAGAGGACTTTGCAATCCATCCGGACCTGGCCAAACCGGCTCAGCAACGGTGGACGTTTCCGTGGCCTGGCGGGACCGCGGTCGGCTGGTCCGAGGGCTCGCGGCGGGTGTCGCTCGGAGGCAGGATCAGTCCTTGTGCCGGCACCGGGCCGATGCGGCCGTTTCCTATCGGATGGGCGGCGTTGATCGTCCACCTGGGGCCGCTTGGGACACACCGCCCGAGGCGTGATTGTCCCTGTCTGTCAGCCTGCCGGCTGTCCCGCAATGGCATCCGTGCCAACCCAGCGAGACGGGCTTGCGGGTCGGATGCACTCAGCGGCGTCTGAGATATTTAGAGGCTCTGCCAAAACCTCCGAAAACTCCCTGAAAAACAGGCCGAAACCGGGGTTTTGGCAGAGCCTCTTAGGAGGCCCGCTGGCCAGATCCTTCTGGAAGTTGGCTTAGCGCGACAGCTGGGTGCGCCAAGCCGCAAGCGTCAAATGGTTTAGCTGGCCAGATACTTTTGGAAGTTGACGGTCTTCAGTCCGCTGGCGTTGGCGTTGCCGATGAAGGTGTTGGAGCCGGTGCCGCCATCGACGCAGGCGTGCAGAAACGCATCGCCATTTTGGAGGACGAAGGTGTCGTTGCCGGCTCCCAGGGAGACGGTGGCGTCGCCATGCAGGACCAGCGAGCTGGCGAACGTGACCTTGTCGTTGCCAGCGCCGCCAACCACCTTGAGGTTCGCGTTGCTGCTCGCCGACCCGATGATACCGGCCAGGGTCAAGGAGCTGTTCTCGGCCCCCAGGGCAATGCCGGTATCGCCGTTCATGAACGAGCCCTGGGTGAGGGTCACGATGTCCTTCCCCTTGCCGCCGTCAATGTCCAGGGCCAGGGTGTTCGCTCCCGCGCCGAAGGCGCCGGAGATGGTCAGAGAATCGGTGCCGCTGCCCAGGTTGAAGGAGGGCGTGCCGCCCACCTTGCCGCCCACGGAGATGGCATTGGCGCCACCGCCGGTGTTCACGGTCACGTTGCCGGCGACCGTGCCCTGGAGGTTCAGGGTGTCGTTGCCGTCGCCCAGGTTGGCGAACAGAGAGCCGATCCTGGCCGAGCCGGTCATGATCAGCGTATCGGGCTTGTTGGCGCCCAGGACCTTGAGTTCCTTGCCGACGTTCCCGGCAATGACGTCGGTATTGCTGGCAAAGCCGCCGCAGATGCTGGCATTGCCCAGGACGCTGCTGCCGGCCGCAAGCGTGAAGCTGTTGGCCGAGAGGACTGCCAGGTTGCCCTTCATGGTCACGCCGGAATTCAGCACCAGGGTATCGTTGCCGCCCAGGCCGCTGTTGACAGTCGTGTCGCCAGCGACAGTGAAAGCGGGGAAGGACCTGGGAGTGCCGAGGCCGTCGCCGCCCAGGACAATGGCATCGGTGACGGTCCCGCCCGTGATCGTCAAGGCCCCCGTGATCGTGCCGTTGATGAGGTCCAGGCAGTTGGTGCCGTTGCCCATCGTGACGTTGAGGCTGCCGTGCAGGGTGTTGCCGCCCAGGTTGACGAAGACCGAGTCGCTGTGGTTGTCCAGGGTGATGACGGCCCCCTTGGTGACGTTGCTGTAAGTGCCCACCGCTTTGCCATTGTCGCTCACCTGGATTGCGCCCGAGGAGGACTCGGTGATGGCCAGCTTGGTCTGCCCCAGAGCGGTCACGGTCAGGGTGCCATTCAGGACGCCAGCGGTCACACTCGGCAGGTAGCGATCTTCCAGCATTTCCACTTCCAGACGGGTCGCACGGGTCCGCTTCATAACTCACCTCTCCAGGGATCAGGATGATTGGGAACAAAGCCTTGGGATTGCGGGAGGAGCAGGTTTGTTGTTGTCCTGTCCTTCCCCTCTGGGGAAATGAGCGGCGGTTTTTCGGAAGGGGAGCGCGCGAAAAAAAGTTTTTTGGGAAGTGTTTCGCCAACGGTTCGACTGCGATACGATCAGGTAGCCAAAGTGACGAGGTGAACCAATGAAGATGACCTGGGATCGACGCACTTTCCTCAAGGCCGCCGGCGCGGCCGTGGCTGCCCTTCCGGCGCTGACGCTCCACGCGGACGGTCCGGCCGGCAAGGGCCTGGTCGTGGGGCAGGCGGAAGGGGGGGAAGCCGGCATGGCTCTGCTGGCAGCGGGTGCCAACGCGGTCGATGCCGCGGTGGCCGCCGCCCTGGTGGCTGGCGTCGTGGCCGTGCCCATGTGCGGCATCGGCGGCTACGGCGGCCATCTGACCATCGGCCGGCCTGACGGCAAGGTGGTTTCGATCGACTTTAACTCAACCGCACCGGCAGCCGCCCGGGGCGATCTTTTTCCCGTCGATGAGCGGGGCCAGGTCAAGGACCGGGTCAACGCTCACGGCTGGCTGGCGGCGGGGGTGCCCGGGACGCTCGCGGGTCTGCAGCTGGCCCTGGACCGGGCAGGCAGCCGGAAGTTCGCCACCGTGGCGGAAGCGGCCATCCGCTTTGCCCGCGAGGGGTTTGCTGTCTCAAAGGCCCTGGCCACATCGATCAACAAGGCCCGCGTCCGCCTGGAGCGCGACCCCGGCTCGGCGCGGTTGTTCTTCCGCAAGGGCGAGCCCCTGGCGGAGGGCGACCGCTTTCGCAATCCGGACCTGGCGGACATGCTCCAGAAACTGGCGGATCGCGGTTCGGTCGAGTCGTTTTACCGCGGCGACGTGGCCGAGCGGATCGCCCGGGCGTTCAAGGACAACGGCGGCCTGGTCACCGCGAAGGATTTCGCCGCGTACCGGGCCCGCGAGGTGGAGCCGCTGCGGCTGGAGTGGCGCGGCCACGTGATCCACACCGCTCCCCTGACGGCCGGCGGACTGACGGTGCTGCAAGCGCTGACCACGCTGAAAGCGCTCGACTGGGCCAGTTGGGACGCCGCCGACCCAAAGACGACCCAGGCCCGCGTGGAGGCGCTCCGGCTCGCCTGGCACGATCGGCTGCGGCTGCTGGGCGACCCGGCTCAGGTCAAGGTTCCGGTCGAGGAGTTGCTGTCCAGCAAGCACGCTGAACGCTCCGCCGAGCGGATCAAAGCGGCGCTCAAGGATCGCAAGCCAACCGAGGCCCGGACCGACGGCCGAACCTCCGGAGGCACGACCCATCTGACGGTGGTGGACTCCAAGGGGATGATCGTGGCCCTGACGCTGACGCACGGTGAAGCATTTGGTGCGCAAGTGACGGTCGATGGGCTGGGGCTGATCCTCGGTCACGGCATGTCCCGTTTCGAGCCACGGCCCGGGCATCCCAATTCGGTCGGTCCGGGGAAGCGACCGCTGCACAACATGTGCCCCACCATCGTGACGCGCGACGGCAAGCCCGTGCTGGGCCTGGGTGCGACGGGCGGCCGGCGCATTCCAAACACGGTGTTCGACGTCCTCACCAATCGCCTGGGTCGAGGCACTCCACTGGAAGAGGCCGTCAAGGCGCCGCGGATGCACACGGAAGGCGGGATGGCGTTGACCCTGGAAGCGGGCTGGCCGGAGGAACACGTCAAGCATCTGAAGGCGATCGGCTATGAGATCAAGGTTGGTCCGGGAGCGTCGCTGAAGGCCATTGAACGAGACCCCGGCACGGAGGCGCTGCGGCAGGCGGTTCGCTGACAATACCCTCGTCCCCTTTGCTGGAGAACAACACGATGTCAGCCTTGATGCTTGTGTTGCTGGCGGGCCTGACCGCGAGCGATGGCGGCCGGATGCAGCCCTCGCAGCAGACGAAAGAGACATTCCTCGGCAGGGGTCACTGGGAAGGCACTTGCAAAGGTTGGCCCGGGCACACCTTACCGGAATGGAACGTGGTCATCGCGCCGGACAAGCTCCTGCTGCTGAAGGGTGGTAACAATGTCGCCGTCGATGCGACCTGGCGATGGGCCGATGAAGGGAGGGGCCGATGCCGGCTGACCGTCCCCGAACACAAGCTCCACTTTGTCGGCATCTACAGGCGGGAGATGGGCACCCTGGTCATTGCTCTGCGACTTCGGGACGACGGCTATCCCCGGGGCTACCAGCCAAGCGAGAAACAGGCCCTCCTGGTCCTCAGACCGGGCAAGCCGCCGCGCTGAATGGCTGGCAGATCCGCCCAGGCGAAGGAGAAGATTCCCTTGTTGCCTCGCAAGCGTACGTGCTACCGTGACGGCATCACCGCAAGGAGCTTGTCCGGACACAACCAAGCAGGAGGCTGCCGTGTCTTCCATCCGTACCGTTCTCCTTCTTCTTGTGCTGGCAACCCTGCCTGCCCAGCAACTCCCACACTTCCACGCTGCTGACGAGTCCTCTCGGAGCGACCAGATCGCCCGCTGGATCGTGCAGCTGGGCGACGACGACTTCGCAATCCGGGAGCAGGCGACGGCCCAGTTGCAGCAAGCGGGCGATGATGCCGAGCTGGCCCTGGAGGGGGCGGCTCGCTCGACCGATCCCGAGGTCGCACGCCGGGCTCGGGAGTTGCTGGAAGGAATCCGGGCCTCCCGGCATCTCAAGGGCCATGCGGGCAAGGTCGTCGCCGTCTGCTTCAGCCCGGATGGCAACCGCATTGCCAGCGCCAGCCACGACAAGAGCGTGAAGGTCTGGGACAGTCGGACCGGCCGGGTGATCCACTCTCTCAACGGGCATACCCCCTGGGCCACCTGCGTCTGCTTCAGCCCCGACGGCAAGCAGCTCGCCAGTGCCACGGAAGACGATTCGGTGAAGGTCTGGGATGCGGAGACGGGTCGGGAGCTTTTCTCTCTCAAAGGCCACTCCCACTGGGTCCACTGTGTCGCCTTCAGCCCGGATGGCAAACAGATTGCCAGCGGCAGCCACGACAGGACCGTGAAGCTCTGGGATGCCCGCACCGGCCAGGAGATCCGGACGTTCCAGGGGCACTCCGACGAGGTCAACAGCGTCTGCTTCAGCCCGGATGGCAAACGGATTGTCAGCGGCAGCAGCGACTATACGGCCAGGGTCTGGGACATCGAGACGGGCCAGGAGGCTTTCGCCATCAAGGGGCATTCCAACGTGATTACCAGCGTCCACTTCAGCCCCGACGGCAAACGCTTCGCGACCGCCTGCGGTGACGACCTGGTGAAGCTCTGGGATTCACAGACTGGAAAGGAGCTGCTGACTCTCAAGGGCCATGCAAACTGGGTCACCTGCATTCGCTTCAGTCCGGATGGGAAACGCCTCGTCAGCTCTAGCTGGGACGGGACGGCGAAGCTCTGGGATGCGCAGACAGGGAAGGAAGTTCGCACGTTCTCGGGCCATGAAGGTGTAATCACCAGCGTCAGCTTCAGCCCCAATGGCAAACGCTTCATCACCGGCGGCGCAAACCACGCGATCAAGGTCTGGTTCGTCCCGCCGCTGCGGTGAGCGGGACTTCGATTCGGTCGGACTCCTTTGCGGGTGTCCGATCACGGGATGCTCAGGTCCTCGCACGCCTGCTCGTAACTCCGTTCGAGGTCGAGCGGCACGGACAGGGTGTCGTTCAGCCACAGGGGGAGGGTCGGCAGCGGTTGCCCGATGCTCAGAGGGTGCGACCACGTTTCGAGGACGGCCCGGTCCGACTTGCGCAGCCACCGGCACGACGCGGCGTACACTGGAGGCGGCTCGGAGCCGAGGGTCCCGTCGGGATGGCCGATGAATGTCATCAACTCGGCGTACAGGTTGAAGTGGCGGATGGTCACGATGTCCACAATGCTGACCGCCACGCCGTTCCGGAGGAGCGCGGCACACTTGCCGACGAAGGCGTTCCGCTTTTCGGGTCGGGCCTTGTTGTCCGGGCTGACGATCTCGATGGCCGCCACCGGCGTCCGGTCTCGCTCAGTGTCGTAAATCCGGACTTCGTACTCATCGTCGTCCGGGAGTTCGGTCTCGACGGCGACGCTCGGCGCGGCGGTGCCCATACCGCTGTCGCCGTGCCGCCGTTGCGGTCCGGATTGCCGAGGGTTGGCGTGGCTTTCTTCTCGTAGGTGATGACCGCGGGCCACTGGTGGACAACAATTTCCATCAGTGGGCCAGCGTGAACCCGCGGCCCGGATACGTAGCCGGGCGGTAACTGCTTGCGAAGCTGCTGGACAATGACCATCGGCCACCCACCGTGAAGTACTTCCCACGACGCGATCGTCGTCAGCGGCTTGCGAAAGTGATCCCGGAGTGGCATGGCTTGTTCCTCCTGAGGACAGTGTATCCGGTCAGGGCCTGGAACGGAAGACGATCGGGCCGGCCGTCCCTACGATAATCTGAAGGAAGAAATCCGCTCCCACGACCAAGGACGGAAGACGCGCATGCACCTGACCCCGCAAGAACGCGACAAGCTGCTCACCTATCTGGCCGGCGAGCTGGCCCAGGCCCGCAGGGCCCGCGGCCTGAAGCTCAACGCGGCCGAAGCGACCGCGCTGATCAGCTCCGCCATGCAGGAAATGGCCCGCGACGGCAAGAGCGTCTCCGAGATCGCCAGCGCCGGCCGAAACATCCTCACGCGCTCCGACGTCATGGACGGTGTCCCGGAGATGCTCTCCCTGATCCAGGTCGAGGCCACCTTCCCCGACGGCACCAAGCTGGTGTCCGTCCACAACCCGATTCCCTGACAGGACAGGAGGTCAGCGGCCATGATTCCCGGGGAGTACCTGCTCGACGGGCCGGACGTCGAACTGAATGCGGGCCGGCACCGGATCGCGCTCAAGGTCCGCAACAGCGGCGACCGTCCCATCCAGGTCGGCTCGCACTTCCACTTCTTCGAGGTCAACCCGGCCCTGGTTTTCGACCGAGTCAGCGCTTACGGCATGCGGCTGGACATTCCCGCCGGCACGGCTATCCGCTTCGAGCCGGGCGACGTCAAGGAGGTCCGCATGGTGCCGCTGTCGGGTCAGCGCATCGTCTACGGCTTCAACCAGCTGGTCAACGGCCCGCTCGACGATCCAGCCATCCGGCGAAAGGCCCACGACCGCATGCGGGCTGGGTTCGGCAACGTCCAGAGTGCTGAGCGACCGCCCATGCCGGCTGCGGAACTGAAGCTGTCGCGGCACAGCTATGCCGGACATTACGGACCCACCGTGGGCGACCGGCTCCGTCTGGCCGACACCGAGCTGCTCATCGAGATCGAGAAGGACCACACCGTTTACGGCGAGGAAGTGGTCTTCGGCGGCGGCAAGGTGATCCGCGACGGCATGGGCCAGTCTCCCTACCACGATCCGAGCAGCCCGCGCCACCTCGACCTGGTCATCACCAACGCGGTGATCCTGGATTGGTGGGGCATCGTCAAGGGCGACGTTGGCATCCGCGACGGCCGGATCGTCGCCATCGGCAAGGCCGGCAACCCACTGATTCAGCCGGGCGTCGATTCGCGCCTGGTGATCGGGCCGGGCACCGAGGTGATCGCCGGCGAGGGCCTGATCTGCACCGCGGGCGGACTGGACACCCACGTCCATTTCATCTGTCCGCAGCAATGCGAGGTCGCCATCGCGTCCGGCATTACCACCATGATCGGCGGCGGCACCGGCTCCGCCACGGGCAGCTGGGCCGTCACCAGCACGCCGGGGCCGTTCAATCTCGAACGCATGCTCCAGGCCGCCGAGGCCATCCCCGTCAACATCGGCTTCACCGGCAAGGGCAACAGTAGCTTGCCGGCACTGCTGGAAGAGCAAATCCGCGCCGGGGCCCTGGGGCTGAAGCTCCACGAGGATTGGGGCACCACCCCCGCCGCCATCGACACCGCCCTGAGCGTGGCCGACGCCTTCGACGTTCAGGTGGCCCTGCACACCGATACGCTGAACGAGGCCGGGTTCCTGGAAAACACCGTCGCCGCCATCCGCGGCCGGACCATCCACAGCTACCACACCGAGGGAGCCGGCGGCGGCCATGCTCCCGACATCATCCGCATCGCGGCCGAGCCCAATGTCCTTCCCTCCAGCACCAACCCGACCCGGCCTTACACGGTCAACACCCTCGACGAACACCTTGACATGCTGATGGTCTGCCATCACCTGTCGCCGGACATTCCCGAGGACGTGGCCTTCGCGGAAAGTCGCATTCGCGGCGAAACCATGGGGGCCGAGGACGTCTTTCACGATCGCGGCATTATCAGTATGTACAGTTCTGACTCGCAAGCCATGGGGCGGGTCGGCGAAACCATCCTGCGCTGCTGGCAGACCGCGCACAAGATGAAGGTCCAGTTCGGCCCGCTGCGGGGCGATAGTTCCCGCAACGACAACGAGCGGGCCAAGCGCTACGTCGCCAAGTACACGATCAACCCGGCCATCACTCATGGGATCGCTCACGAGGTCGGCAGTATCGAGCCCGGCAAGTTCGCGGACCTGGTGCTGTACAAGCCGGCGTACTTCGGGGTGAAGCCGGAGCTGGTGCTCAAGGGCGGCGTGATCGCGTTTGCCCAGATGGGCGACGCCAACGCCAGCATCCCGACGCCGCAGCCGGTCTTCATGCGGCCGCAGTTCGGGGCGCTGGGCCGGGCCCTGTCGAAGTGCTGCCTGACTTTCGTGTCGCAGGCCGCGCTCGAGGCGGGCATCGGCGAGCGGTACGGACTGCAGCGGCCACTGGTGGCGGTCAAGAAGTGCCGGGCGATTGGCAAGAAGGACATGAAGCGCAACGACGCCACACCGGAGATTCGCGTGGATCCAGACACTTACCAGGTGTGGGTCGATGGCGAGAAGGTGGGCAGCGAGCCGGCACGGGACCTGCCCATGACGCAGCGCTATTTCCTCTTTTGAGGGGGGAGAGTGTGAACCTGCGCCTGTTGCAGATCAGCGATTCCGCGCTGCCCATCGGCGGCTACACGCACTCCTGGGGCCTGGAAGCCGCCCTGGGACGCAGGCTGGTCCACGATGCGGAAACGCTGGAGCGATGGACGCGCGACTGGCTCCAGCACGCCCTTGGCCCGCTGGAGGGTGTGATCGTCGCCTCAGTCTGCCGGGCCGTCCTGGCAGACGATTGGCCGACCCTGTCCCGGGCCAATCAGGTCCTGACGGCCTCGCTCACTCCGCCCTCGATCCGCAGCAGCAGCCGGGAAATGGGCGAACAGTTGCTCGCCCTGGCCTCGACCTGGACGTGGAGCAGCAGCGGCATCGAGCGCTTCCAGCGATCCGTTCCTCCCGCGGTGGGCTGGAACCATGCGGTGGTTTTCGGCCTGCTCGGTGCCCTTGCGGAGGAATCGCCGGAAGCAACGCTGGTGGCGTATCTGCACCAGTCGGCCCTGGGGATGATCGGCGCCGGGGTGCGTGCCATCCCCGTTGGACACACGCATGGTCAGCAGATCCTGGCCTATCTCCACGAGGACATCCTGACGCTGGCCGATCAGCTGGCCCGCCGCGACCTGGAGACGGCCGGCAGTGGTTGCCCGTTCTACGAGGTACTTTGCGATGAACAGACTCGCCTGGTTACTCGACTCTTCCGTTCCTGAACGCTCAGCGTTCCGGGTTCCGAGCTGGGGAATGGTGTTTCACAACACGAGTCAGCCGCACCATCATGGTCCGTCGCGGTACGCGGGACCGCGCCGCAAGACGTTCACGCTTGGCATCGCCGGCCCGGTCGGCTCGGGCAAGACCGCCCTGGTGGAACGGCTGTGCCGGGAGCTGTGGCCGGCGGTGAACCTGGCGGTCATCACCAACGACATCTACACCCAGGAGGACGCCCAGTTCCTGGCTCGCCGGGAGGTGCTGCCCCTGGAGCGGATCATCGGCGTGCAGACCGGCGGCTGTCCGCACACCGCCATCCGCGACGACGCCAGCGGCAACCTCAGCGCCATCGCCGACCTGGAACGGCGGTTTCCGGCCCTGGAGCTGATCATCGTCGAATCAGGCGGCGACAACCTGACGGCCGTCTTCTCCCGCGAGCTGGCCGACCGGTTCATCTTCGTCATCGATGTGGCCGAGGGCGACAAGATCCCGCGCAAGGGCGGTCCGGGCATCGGCACGAGCGACCTGCTGGTGATCAACAAGACCGACCTGGCTCCGTACGTCGGCGCGGACCTGGACGTGATGCGCCGCGACAGCCTGCGGATGCGGGGCGATCGGCCCTTTCTGCTGATCAGTCTGCGCGAGCGCACCGGAGTGGAGGAGGTTGTAGCGTGGGTGCGGCAACAGCTCGCATTGGCGAAGAAGACTTCGTGACGCCTCCGGAGTTCACGGGCTTGCATCTGGCGCGGCGCTCCGCGGGCCAGGTGGGCGGTCTGCGCTTCGACCTGGTACAGACGGAGGGAAAGACCCGTCTGGGAGACTGTTACCAGCAGATGCCGTTACGATTGCTGCCACCCTTTGTCTTTCCTGCGGGGCCGGCTCTGGTCTACCTGCTCAACCCGACCGTGGGCCTGATGGACGGCGATGGCCACCTGGTGGACCTGCATGCCGGGCCCGGCATCCGGGCCGTGGTGACGGGGCAGTCGGCCAATCGCATCCATCCCGCCGTGGAGGGATTTGCCACACAGCAATGGCGACTCCGTGTCGAGGAGGACGCCCACCTGGTGGTGCTACCGGGACCGGCAATCCCGTTTCGCGGCTGCCGCTACTATCAGCGAGCCCGGATCGATCTGGCGCCGGCGCCTGTCTGATCTGGGGCGACGTCTGGTTCCCCGGCCGCTATGCCCGGGACGAACTCTCGGAGCTGTACCAGTTTGAGCGACTGATCCAGGATCTCCAAATCTGCCGGGCCGGCGAACTGATTTTCCGTGATCGCTTTGCCTGGCACGGTCCCTGGGACACGGAAACTCGGCACTGGCATACGGGCCCCGGGCTGGCCACTGGCAGCCTCTTCCTCACCGGCGGCGTGGACGAACCTTCCCGGATCGGGACGGATTCCCTGGAGCGATCCGTCTTGCCCCTGCCTTCCGGCGACACCTGCATTCGCTGGTGTGGCGACCCTGCCGAGCTGGTGCGGGATCTGGTGGCTACCGCTCTCACCCAGGCGGCACGCAACGAGCCGCCGGGTTTATCCCGGCGGCCCTCCTCGGACAGACCCACCCCCTGGCTGCTGGGGACGAACAACCTGGGGCCGACACACTGGTTCTCGTGAGGACCATCACTCTCCCGTCAGGATCGCCTTGGCCTGTTTGTCGTCGCCGTACAGCTCCTTGAGAGCCTTGACGATGGCGTCGGCCTGGTCCCCCTTGCCCTGCTCGCGCAGCTCTTTGGCTTTTTTCAGCGCCTCCCGGACCGGCTTGAACTGCCGCTTCAGCACCGGTCCCTCGTCCAGCCGCTGCTCGGCCAGCTGGACCCACGGCGCTTCCGAGGGCACTGCGGCGAACGCCTGGATCAGTGCCTTCCAGGTCGCCCGGGCCGCCGCCTCGTTCCCTTCCTGGCGCTGCCGCAGTCCGTGCTGATAGAACCACTGTGCCTCGGTCATCGCGTTCGCCTCCCTGGCGAGCCGGCGCGCCTCCCGGCTGGCCTGGTAGGCCGCGATTTGCTCTTCAAACTGCTTCACTTCCTCCTGGTGGGGATGGTCCGGAAACTTTTTCTGGAGCGGGTCCAGGAAGTCGCTCTTGGCCCGTTCCCAGTCTTCCGGGTCCTTCGACGCCATCAGCGCCGCGGCCCGACGGTACAGCCCCTCGGCGCTGATCGGCCAGAAGGTCCAGACGATGATCCCCACGGTGAGCAGGAACAGCGGCACCAGCACCCAGGGGTTATTCAAGAGCCGCTGCACCAGCCCGCCGCGGTTCTGGGCTTTCAGTTCGTCCCGCATCATCCGGCTCATCAGCGTGGCCGGGCCTTCACGCGCTCCGCGGGGTACGTGAGGCGAATTCGCCAGCTGCGTCGGTGCGGGCTCCTCCTCGGCGAACCCGCTGCCGGCGGCCAGCAGGGCCCGCTCCATCTCCTCCTCGGCCTCGGCGTCGGCCTTGAACTCCATCTTGCGGCGGATGGTGTCCAGCCGGCGGTGCAGCACCCCCGCGTCCGGCGGCCGGCGGGCCGGGTCCTTGTCGAGCATCAGACAGATGAGGTCGTCCAGGTCCAGCGGCAGCTCGGGGACCAGGCGGAGCGGGCGCTCGAACTGGCCGTAAGCGTGCTTGTGCAGCAGCTCCGCTGCCGTGCCCGAAAACGGCGTCGTGCCGGTCAGCAGCACGTACAGCAGCACGCCCAGCGAATAGATGTCGCTGCGGCGCGTGGCCGGCTTGCCGATCGCCTGCTCCGGCGACAGGTACTCGGCCGTGCCGATTACCTTGCCCGTGGCGGTCAGATGGACCGACGCGAACAGGCTGGCGATGCCGAAATCGGTCAGCTTGACCATTCCCGGCCCGGATCCGTTCGCGGCCAGCAGCATGTTGGCGGGCTTGAGGTCGCGGTGGATGATGCCACGGTCGTGAGCGTGCTTGAGGGCCAGGGCCAGCTGCATGCCCAGGTCAATGACCTCGTCCCAGGAGAGCTTGCAGCGCTGCAGCCGCAGCGCTTCCAGGGTCGGCCCCTCGACGTACTCCATCGCGAACCAGGAGCGATCCTCCTGGACGCCGGCTTCCAGGAAGCGGACGATGTTGGGATGGTTGAGCTGCCTCAGAATGGCGATCTCGCGCTCGAAGCGCGGAGTGAACTCGGGGTCGGCGGCCAGCTCGGCCGACAGGACCTTGACGGCGGCCAGCTCGCCCGAGTCGGCGTGGGCCAGGTAGACGCGGCCCATGCCACCCCGGCCCAGTTCCCGATCAAGGACCCACGAACCGAATCGACTGCCAATCACGTGCTGCTCCCGGATGGTGCTGACTTGGGAAGGGCGTTCCGTCTGTAGGGAACGCCCTCCGTGGCGTTCCGGTCCCGCGCGGAACGCCACGGAGGGCGTTCCCTACAGCGCGCCTTTCTCTGTAGCATAACAGTGACGCCTTTGTTTTGCACTCTCCCGGAGCGGACCAATGCCACTGACCGCCTTGCTGCTGATCGCTCACGGCAGCCGCAATGCGGAAGCCAACGCCGACCTGCACCACGTTGTCAGCGGACTGCGAGAGCGCGGCTATCCTGTCGTGGTGGCGTCGTTCCTGGAGCAAGCCGAGCCGACCGTCGCGGCGGGGGCCCGGGAGTGTGTCGAGCGCGGGGCCGGCCAGGTGGTCCTGGTTCCGTACTTCCTCTCGGCGGGAGTCCACGTTTGCCGGGACCTGACGGCGGCCTGCGAGGGCCTGGCATACCGCTTCCCGGATGTCGCTTTCCGGCTCGCCGAGCCGCTGGGCCAGCATCCGCTGCTGCTGGACGTTGTCGCCGACCGGGTTGGGGAGGCGCTCCGCGGAACCGTGAAAAGACCATGAATCGCGCTCGCCGGTGCGACTTTTCGCGCCGCAAACCATAAAACCGACAGAAACGGGACGTTCGGTGCTCGTTCCCTTAACCCCGCGGATCGCAAACATGTCTGACCTGGTGAGCAGGATCTGGGACTTACTTCAGCGTCATGGCGGCGCGGCCTATCACGGCGAGGCGGTCACGCAGCTGGAGCACGCGCTGCAAGCCGCCTGGCAGGCCCGGCAAGAGAACGCTCCGCCCGCGCTGGTCGTGGCTGCTCTGCTGCACGACATTGGCCATCTGCTCGACGAGGCGGCCGACCAGGCCCTGGCCGAGCAGCGCGACCTGGCTCACGAGGTCCTCGGTGCCGACTGGCTGCAACAGGGCGGCTTCCCGGCCGAGGTCACCGAGCCGATCCGCCTGCACGTCCCGGCCAAGCGCTACCTGTGCCTGGCCGAGCCGGGCTATTTCGCTGCCCTGTCGCCGACTTCGGTGACCACCCTGCGCCTGCAAGGGGGACCGATGTCACCGGCCGAAGCGCGGCGCTTCGAGGCGCTGCCCCATTTCCTGGCCGCCGTGCGCCTGCGGCGCTGGGACGAGGCGGCCAAGGTGCCCGGTTGGCAAGTGCCAGCGCTGGACAGCTACCGGGAAATCGTCTCCAGCTGTCTTTCACGGGCTTGACGGAAGGGGTTGGTTGCGATGGACGGGGTGAAACTGGTAGTGTTCGATTTCGCCGGGACCACGGTGGACCACGGCTGCCTGGCGCCGCTGCAGGCGTTCATCGCCGACTTTGCGGAGCACGGCGTCCCGGTGAGCAATGCCCAGGCCCGCACGCCGATGGGTCTGGACAAGGGCGACCACATCCGGGCCATGCTCCGCGATCCCGACGTGAGCCGGCTGTGGCGGCAGAAGCACGGCCGGGACTGGACCGAGGCCGATTTTCACCGGCTCTACGAGCGCTTCGTGGTGCTGCAGCTGGAGGTGCTCGATCGCTACAGCAAGCTGATCCCAAACCTGCTGGAGACCGTGGCCGACCTGCGCTCGCGCGGCATCCGCATCGGCGCCACCACGGGGTATTTCAAGGAAGCGGCCGACCGCGTCGCCGCCGCGGCGCGGGCCCAGGGGTACGAGCCGGAATGCGTCGTTTGCGCTCAGGAGGTGTCGGCCGGCCGCCCCGCCCCGTGGATGATCTTCCGGGTGATGGAGCGGCTGAACGTCTACCCGCCGGCCGCCGTGGTCAAGATCGGCGACACCATCCCGGACATCGCCGAGGGCCGTTCGGCCGGCGCCTGGAGCATGGGCGTGCTGCGCGCAGCAGCGAGGTGGGCCTGAGCGAGGCCGAGTGGGACCAGTTGCCCAGCCGCGAACGCAGCGACCGGCTGGCAGCAGCCGCACGCAGGCTGCTGGGCGCGGGTGCCCATGCGGTGCTGGAGTCGCTGGCTGACGTGCCCAACCTGATCACGGAGATCAACGAGCGGCTCCAGCGCGGCGAGAAACCGTGACCTCATCGTTGCCGCCTTCAACCCAGGGCGATGCCCTGGGCTACCCTGTTGCGCCCCTTCGGGGCGGAAAGCCTTGCCTTTTGCCCCGAAGGGGCGCAACAGGATAGCCCAGGGCATCGCCCTGGGTCAGCTACGGCAGCGTCACGGCCAGGCCGTAGACCTGCTCGGCGTCCAGGACCTGGTCGTTGCTCTCGAACAGGCGAGCCACCGCCAGCTTGTGCAGTTTCATCTTGGTGTCGCCCACGCCCAGGGCGCCGTAGCCGATGACGCCCTCCTGTTCCTTGCCCTTGTCCATCGAGCCGACTCCCTCGACGCCCACTGGCGGCACCGCGTTCAGGTCGATGGCGACCTTCAGGGTCGAGCAAGCCAGCCGGGCCGACTTCGGCAGCAGCACCACGCCCGCGGCCCCGGCCGCGATTACCAGCGTTTGTCCCTCCAGGGCTGACTGCAATTCGCCCGGCGATCCGACCGCCCTCGGTTCCACTCGCGCTCCGGGAACACGCTCGCGGATACTGGCCGCCGTTGCCTCGGCCCGCGGCAACTGGCGCGAACTGAGCCGGACCTCGGCCCCCTGGCGTGCCAGCAGCAGGGCGGCCCGCTGACCCACAGGACCGGTGCCGCCCAGCACCAGGGCCCGGGCTGTCTTCAGGTCCAGGTGCCGGGCCGCGGCCCGCACGGCTGCCGCAGCGGTGGTGTTGGCCCCGTTGGCGTCCAGCAGCACCGACACGCGCAGGCCGAACTGCGGCAGCATGTGCTTTTGCACTTCGGTCAGCAGTTTCTCGCCGGCCGACACGTCGCTGCCGCCAATGAAGAACGCCGTCCGGGCCAGGTCTTTCGGACCCCGGGTGAAGATCGCCCCGTGAACCAGGCCCTGCACCTGCTCCGGCTTGACGCCGCCGTAGCTGAACACCTCGTCCGCCCCCGCGTCGATGGCCACCACCCGATCGAAGACGCTGGGATGGACGTCGCTGTCCAGCTGGATCAGAATCTTGCGCTTGTCCACGGATGCCATCCAAACAGGTCATTGGCGAGCCGGGAGCGTCAGCTCCCGGATTCTGTCGTGGAGGAAGACCCGAATCCGGGAGCTGACGCTCCCGGCTCGCCCAGATCAACTTACTTGTAGAACGGATGCTTCAGCGTATCCTTGCGTGGCAAAACCTCATCGATCTTCGGTTCGCCGCGCATGGCCCGCTTGATCGCTTCCTTGGTCGCCTTGTAGTTGAAGTCGTAGATCTTGTCGTTGTCCTTGGCATCCCAGTGGATGAAGACGCCGCAGACGATGACCAGGTTTTCGACCTCGTTCCTGGGAATGATCCCCTCGGCCACGCTGTCCAGCACGGCCATGCCCACCGCCTTCTGGGCGGGACCGAACATCTGCACGGCCTGGTTGGCTCCCTTGATGGTGACCTTGGTGATCATCACCGTCGCCGGCTTGCAGATGGTGTTGGGCACGCCGGCCAGCAGGTTGGAGAAGCCTTGCTTCTGATTGGCCAGGGCGCTGGCAAAGGCGATCCCCACCGGGCCGTCCTTGGAACCGATCATCAGATCAATGTGGGCAATCTCATTGCCATCGCCCTGCAGCGATTCACCGATGAACATCGACATGGGTGCGTCTCCTTGAGGAAAGAACATTCGTCCGGTCACGATGAGAGAAACTATATGGGGTGAGAGGGGACAAGGCGACCAGAAAGGCACGCGGAGACGAAAAAGGGAAGCGGGCGGCGGGATCTGATCCCGTCGCCCGCTGGTTGTTTCCCAGGGCTGGTGCCGCCACCTGGGCGAATGGGTCAGACCCGGACTCTGAGGAGCTGGCCTGTCGGTTTGTTTCAGCATCCTGCCGGGCTGCGGCACCAGCCGACCCTCGGCCGTCTTCCTGGAAACGGCCGCCTCACTTGCGGGGAGGCGAAAGCGAGGCTGGTTCTATCATCGTCCGGCAACGGAGCGGGCGATTAACAAAACATTCATGGGTTTCACCCTCTCCCCTTGAAAAACAAAAAGGCGAGGCCAACTGGCCTCGCCTGGTCTCCTGGACGTCCGGGCGTTCAGAAGCGAATCGCATCCAGCTCGGCGTTGATGTGGTCGATGATCCAGCGGTTCACGTCGCGGAGCATGTCGGCGTGGATGCGGTGCGTGGTCGGGTAGGTTCGCAGCCGGGCGTCGATGCCTGCGCTGTAGAGCAGCCGGCAATCGCTCCGGGCCAGCGACAGGGGAACGACGCTGTTGGCCAGGCCATGAGCGATCAGCACGCGGAGCCGGCGCACCTCGGGCAGACGGAACAGGGGACCGCCCCGGCGCGGCATGGTGCCGTTCAGGGAGATCACTCCGGCAAACCGGTCCGGCCAGGCCAGACCAAGCCGGTAGGCCAGGGTGGCCCCTTCGCCGTGACCGGCCAGGTAGATGCGCTCGGAGTGAACGTGGTAGGCCCGCCGGGTCTGCAGGATCGAGCGAAAGACGTAGTCCTCCACCAGGGGATCGACCGGTTCATCGTGCCCCCAGCTGAAGGAGGCCTGGTCGGGGGCCCGGCCCGTGACGGTATGAGGGCCTCGCAACGCGATGCAGATGAAGTTGCGCCGACTGAGGCGAGGAGCCAGGCGAAGGATCTGTTCGTCGCTGCCGCCGTGGCCGTGGAGGAAGACCACGAGGGGGTAGGGGTAGTTCGGTTCGTACCCGGTGGGCAGGAACGTCCGCAAGGGCCAGGCGGGGGCGGCATGCGCCTCGGCCGGCACCTCGGAGACGTAGAACCCCTCCGGGTGACGCATCAGACAAGATGACTCGGTTCGTGCCATAAACCTGTCCATCCGGTTTTGGTGGTTGCTGCCGGGCTTCCGGGGCTTGCGGGGAACCGGCCTTTTCTTTTCGCGGGCGAAACAAACTTTTCCTCAAGCTGACCGGCCAAGTCTACGATTCCGCGCCAGGAGTGTCAACGACCTAAAGCACGTACCGCTGCAATTTGCAAGCCAATTTGGCCGCCAAATGTCGGCTTGCAACGGTTAGGTCAAGTTGGCGGGACTCGAAAACCCGTCTCGTTGCGGTTTTGGCACCGAAGAGACCGATCCCGCAGGGCAGCTCGCTGCCGGAAGCTACACGTGGGCAATCAGTTGCGATCCAGAAACAATCGCCGTTGGGGCAAGAAAAACAGGCGCGCGGAAGCGCCGCCGAGCCGCGCACGCAGCGCAGCGGAGTAAGCGGTTGCTAGGGGCCGCTTACTCCGCTGCGCTGCGTGCGCGGCTCGGAAGCCCGTCCCTACGAAATCAGCAATCGCTGTTTCTCCAGGTATTCCAGCAGCAGCACCGTTGCCTGCTGCGGTGACGTTGCGGTGGCGTCGATCTCCAGCTCGGGACGCAGCGGCGCCTCGTAGGGATCGTCGATGCCCGTGAAGCCCTTGAGCTGCCCCGCCCGCGCCTGCTTGTACAGGCCCTTTGGATCGCGCTGTTCGCACACTTCCAGCGGCGTCTTGACGTGGATCTCCAGGAACGGCACGCCGGCCTCGGCGTGCAGCGCTCGCACCCGGTCGCGGTCCTTGCGATAGGGACTGATGAAACTGGTCATGGTCAGCACGCCGCAGTCGGTGAACAGGCAGGCGACCTCGCCGATGCGGCGAATGTTCTCCTCGCGGTCCTCGGCCGAGAAACCCAGGCCAAAGCGTTTGCCGGCCTGGTCGCTGTAACCGCGCTTCTCGACCAGGATTTTCGGGCTGGCGTTGAGTCCGTGGCGAATGTTGTCGCCATCCAGGACGTAGGCCAGCCGGCCGCGCTGCACCAGGGCATGTTCCAGCGTGAAGGCGATGGTGCTCTTGCCCGAGCCGCTCAGCCCGGTGAACCAGAGCGTCGCCCCCTTCTGCTTGAGCAGGCTGGCCCGCTCGGCGCGGTCACGTGCCCCTCGTGCCAGGTGATCTGGGCGGCCAGTAAACTCGATTTGCTGTCAGTGGCGGACACGGCCAGGATACTCCTTCCCGTCAACGGATACGCGAGGCGAGAGAGTCATCCTATTACCCCGGCAGGAAAGAAAGTAGGCGGCACACGGAGTGTGCCGCCTACTTTTCAGTCAGCGGTTGGCCCGGCACGTGCGCGCCATTGCCCCGGACCTGGAAATCCAGGGTCGTCTCGGCCAGGCGCGGCTTGCCCGTGCTCGGGTCGATGCCGATCTCGTCGCGCACTTCCACACGCAGCCGATAATTGCCGGCCGGCAGGTCGGCCGGGACGGGAAAGCCCAATCCCAGGAAAAAGTCCTGGCGTGGCGTCAGGCTGAAGCGGTCCTCCGGAGGCATGCGAAAATGGATGACCACCGGCGGCCGGCTCGCCAACCGCAGCTCGGCGTCGCCCGAACTGTCCCCGTGCCGCCGCAGCAGCCGGCACTCCTGAATTTCCAGGCGGGTGCTCAGGGAGCTTTCGTAGAGTCGCCGGCCCCGGCACTCCCGGCTGGCGAAGTTGCGCACCTCGACGTAAACCAGGACGTGCTCGCCCGGCAGGTGCTGCATGCCGGCCTCGAAACTGGGGTTGGCCGGCAGGGCCTCGTAGACGCCGAACGCCTTGATCTTCTTGCAAAAACAGGCCACCGGCAACTGCAATGGCGCTCGCCGGCGCAGATTGCCGCTGAGGGTCTCCACCTTCAGCAGCAGTTCCCGCGCCTGCTGAGGCGTCATCCGATTGGCCGGGGCCGGATCTCCCAGCCGGGAGGACAGCCGCAGCAGCTGCAGCAGCAGTTCCAGGTTGCCGGGTTCGAGCCTGTCCAGGGCCCGGCGGACCTCCTCCTCGGATTTCTTCTCCCGCAGGGCCTGGAAGGCAAACAGCAGGGCCGACTCTGCCAAGGATTCCGGGCCGGTGCGGATGAGCACCGTGGGGGCCTGCTCGGGTTGACCCGATTGGCCGGTCGGTCCCGGAGTGGAAAGCGATGCCGGGTTGATCGCGTTTGGCTCGGTCGCGGGCATGGAGCCTGCGGCTGGCAAACTGGGCGGATTGGGTTGCCCCGTCGGGGTCTGGACGCTCGGTTGCGGTGGCCCTTTGGCATCGAAAGCACAAGACCGGTAGGGCGAGACAGGGCCCGAGGCAAAGATCGAATCGGGAGGCGGAGGAGGATTGGGCGGCAGGGGGTCTACTCGGGGCTGACCGGAAAGGCCCTTGCCGGAAGCAGCGGGCCGCTCCGAATCCTGGACCAGGTGACCGGGGAGGCAACCCGCCAGGAGGACCAGCCACCAGGCAAAGTACACCGGGGTCAATCCGACTGGCCTCGACATCCACAACCTCGCGATCTCTCCCCAGGCCGCACCTCGCGCGGACAGGGTGGCGTGATAGCGAGCAGGAGTCCGGCACGTCAAGAGCAAAAGAATGTTAGCCCGACGGGCCAGCGAGGGATTTGGTCCTCCCTCGCTGGCGCGTCGGGCTAACTTGACGCTGACTCAACCTCTCAGCTATAAACCACACAGGGTTATCGGCCAGCCTGTGCCGGTGCCAATTCAACTGAGGATAGAAACAGCCGATGAATGCTCCCGCCAGGGGAACGTTTGCTTTTGTCAGTCTGGGGTGTCCGAAGAACCTGGTCGATTCCGAGCGCATGCTCGGCAAGCTGGCCCAGGAAGGCTACCAGCTCACCGCGGAGGCCGACGGTGCCGACGTGGTCATCGTCAACACCTGCGGCTTCATCGAGCCGGCCCGGCAGGAATCGCTGGGCGTCATCCGCGAGATGCTCGACCTGAAACAGCAGGGCCGGGTCGGCGCCGTGGTCGTGGCCGGCTGCCTGGCCGAGCGCAAGAAGGACGACCTGCTCCAGGAAGTTCCCGGCGTCGATCACATTGTCGGGGTCTTTGGCCGGGAGGAGATCACCTCCGTCATCGACCGCACCCTGACCCGGCGCAACCTCGACGAACAGCGGTCGCTGTTCCGACCCGCCCCGGTCCGCGCCCTGGAGGACACCGCCCGGCTGCGCATCACCCCGCGGCATTACGCTTATCTGAAAATCAGTGAGGGTTGCGACCGCCTCTGCACCTTCTGCGCCATTCCCTCGATGCGCGGCAAGCACGTCACCAAGCCGATCGAGGAAGTGGTGCGCGAGGCCCGCGAACTGGCGGCCGACGGGGTGCGCGAGCTGATCATCGTGGCCCAGGACACCACCTACTACGGCCTCGACCTCTACGGCCGGGTCCGCCTGGCGGAACTGCTGCGGCAGCTGGAGAAGGTGCAAGGGATCGAGTGGATTCGCATCCTCTACGCTTACCCGATCCACTTCACCGACGAACTGCTGGGGACCCTGGCGGATTCTCCCAAGATCCTGCCTTATCTGGACATGCCGCTGCAGCACGTCAACGATCGCATTCTCAAACGAATGGCCCGGCGGGTGACGCGCGCGGAAACCGAGGAGCTGCTGGCGAAGCTGCGGGCCCGGATTCCTGGACTGGTGCTGCGGACCACGTTCATCGTCGGTTTCCCGGGCGAGACCGACGCCGAGTTCGAGGAACTGCGCGACTTTGTCCAGGCGGTCCGCTTTGAGCGCGTGGGGGTCTTCCCCTACTCGCATGAGCCAGGAACGCCTGCAACCCGGCTGGAGGAGCCGATTCCCGAAGAGGTCAAGGTGAGCCGGCGCGACGCCCTGATGGAAGTGCAGCAGGAGGTCGCCTTTGCCTGGACCCAGCAGCAAGTGGGCCGGGAGATGGAAGTGATCGTGGACGGACCGGACCCGGAGGTGCCCGGGCATTTCCTGGGCCGCAGTCACGCCGACGCCCCTGACATTGATGGGCTGGTCCGGCTCAAGGGCAAGAACCTGGCGGCCGGCGATCTGGTGCGAGCCCGGATCACGGGCGCCGACGGGTACGATCTGGCGGCCCGGGCCATCCGGGTGCGCTGAAGCCTCTCTTACTCCCCTCTCTCCAGCGGGGAGAGGGGAGAAATCGATGGACCAAGCATGGCCATTGCGACAGAACCCAAGACCTCCGTGTTCAACTTGCCCAACCAGCTAACCCTGGCCCGGTTGGTGCTGGCGCTGATCCTTTTTGGCCTGATTTCCTTCGAGTTGTGGATCTGGTGCCTGGTGGTCTTCATCCTGGCTGCCGTCACCGACTACCTGGACGGCTACTTTGCCCGGCTGCATGGCCTGAGCAGTTCGCTGGGACGCAACCTCGACCCGCTGGTGGACAAGGTGCTGATGTGCGGGGCCTACGTCTTTCTGCTGCCGCTGGGCGTGAAGGAAGGCTGGCTCCAGCCGTGGATGGTGACGGTGGTGGTGGCCCGTGAGCTGATCATCACCAGCCTCCGCAGTTACCTCGAAAACCTCGGGGCGACGTTTGGCGCGGACTGGATGGGCAAGCTCAAGATGGGCCTGCAATGTGCCGCCGTCATTGCCATCTTCGTCACCTTGCAGTGCCCGGAGTGGTTCCCGGAACTGACAAGGCCCTGCGCCTGGATTCGCGACGTGCTGATCTGGGCGATGCTGGTAGCGACCTTGCTGAGCGGCCTGCAATATCTGTGGAAGGCGTACCTGCTGTACCGTGCGGGGCGGACCGGCTGACACAAGCCCGAAGCGCCAGCGCCGGGATGGCCCCGTCGCTGGCGCTCCGGGCTTGTGTGAGGAGATCGACCCATGAATTTCGCGATCGTCGGCTGCGGCATGATCGCCCGCTTTCACGCCCGGGCCCTGGCCGAGATTCCCGGCACCCGCGTCGTCGCCCTGGTCAGCCGCAGCACGGCCGCGGCCGAGAAGATGGCCCACGAGCTGAGCCTGACCGACGCGCAAATCGCCACCGACCTGGCCGCGGTGCTGGCGCAAGGACGTCCACGCGGTGATCGTGACCACGCCCAGCGGCGCCCACCTGGAGCCGGCCGTCGCCGCCGCCGCCGCGGGCAAGCACGTCGTGGTCGAGAAGCCGCTGGAGATCACCACGGAGCGCTGCGACCGGATCATCGAGGCGTGCGATCGCAACCGCGTCAAGCTCTGCACCATCTTTCCATCGCGCTTCGCCGACAGCAACCGCGTCCTGAAATCGGCCATCGACGCGGGCCGGTTTGGCCGGCTGACGCTGGGCGAAACGACCTGCAAGTGGTGGCGCAGCCAGGCCTATTACGACGAGGGCGGCTGGAAGGGGACGAAGGCGCTGGACGGCGGCGGGGCCCTGATGAACCAGGCGATCCACAACGTCGATCTGCTGCTGTGGATGATGGGCCCGGCGACGCACGTGTCCGGCTTCACCAGTACGCTGGCCCACGAGCGCATCGAGGTCGAGGACACGGCCGTGGCGTGCCTGCGCTTCGCCAACGGAGCGCTGGGCGTGATCCAGGCGACGACCAGCGTGCATCCGGGCTTGCCCAAGACGATCGCCATTCACGGCAACCAGGGCTCGGCGGTGATCGAGCAGGAAGACGTGCTGCTGTGGAAGCTGACGCCGGAGATGCCGGAGGACCAGCAGATCCTGCAGCGCTTCGCGGTCAAGGTCGGGGCGTCTGGCGGCTCCAGCAACCCGGCAGCGATCTCACACGAGTTCCATCGCCGGCAACTGGCGGATTTCATCCAGGCGATCGAGAGCAACGGCCGGCCGCTGGTCGATGGCCGTGAGGGCCGGCGGGCGGTCGAGCTGATCCAGGCCATTTACCGCTCGGCGGAGACCGGGCGAACGGTGGAGCTGTCAAAGGAGTGACACGTGGCCAAGTCTCGTTCCAGGGTCGCGGACTACCTGGTTTATCTGACAATCCGGGTGGTGATCTGCTTCATCCAGGCATTGCCCTACGAGCTGGCGCTGCGGCTGGCGGAGGGGTTGGCCTGGGTGGCGTACAGGGTGGACCGCCGGCATCGGCTGGTGGCCGAGGACAACCTGAACCATGCTTTTCCCGGACGCTGGACCGACGCCGAGCGCACGGTGGTCGTGAAGGCGGTGTACCGGCACTTCCTGTACTTGCTGGTCGAGATCATCTTCCTGAACCGCAAGCTGCACGCGACCAACTGGCGGCGGCACCTGGAGATGATCAACGGCCATCGCATTGTCGATGCTCTGCTGTCAGGCCGGCCGCTGTTCCTGGTGACGGCGCATTTCGGCAACTGGGAGCTGGGCGGCTCGACCCTGGGTCTGCTCGGGTTCCCGACCTACGCTATTGCCCGGGAGCTGGACAACTCGTATCTGGAGAACTTCCTGCGCACCTTCCGCTCGCGGAACGGCCAGGGACTGCTGTCCAAGTCGCGCGATTTCGACAAGATCCAGTCGATCCTGGCCAGGCAAGGCGTGATTGCCACGCTGGGGGACCAGGATGCGGGGCAGAAGGGCTGCTTCGTGGACTTCTTCAACCGTCCAGCCTCGACGCATCGGGCGATTGCGCTCCTCTCCTTGGAGCAAAACGTGCCCCTGCTGGTCGTCGGTCTGCCGCGCGTGGGCAAGGGGCTGGATTACCACTTGCTGTGCGAGGAGCTGATCGATCCGGAAGAGTACCGTGATCGGCCCGACGCGGTGGCGGCGATGACGCAGCGCTTCACGACGGTGCTAGAGCGGATGATCCGGCAGTACCCGGAGCAGTACTTCTGGCTGCACCGTCGCTGGAAACACCAGCCGAAGGCGAGGAAGGGGAAGCAAGCGGCATGAAGGGGTGAAACCATGACTCTCCAAGGACTTGCTTCGCACACCATTTGCGGGTAGCCTACCAGGAGATTCGGCAGCAAGTGGGAGGGGCAGAAGCATGAAATGGCTTACCCGCAACGTGTCTGTCTGCTGGCTTTACCCTATAGGTGTCTTTGCCGGAATCTGTTTGATCCCTTGGTGGAAGACGAAAGATCCGCGTCTGCTCCCCCTTGGAGCTGCGTACGTCAATGGCTTTTCAGGCTGGGAGTTTCTTCTGCTCTGCCACGTTGGGGCAACTCTTATTCTGAGCCTCATTCCAATCGGCATTCATCTCGGAATTGCTCGGCTGCTGAAGGCGAAACCCGCTCTTCAACTCGACCTCGATCACTTTCATGCCAACCCTGAAGTGCCGCGCCCCAGACTGTCTTCCAGCGCTGCCATCACTCCACGACAGGAAGGCGTAACTGAGTGAGCCAGGGGACTCCGAGCCCAGGAGGAACGCCGCGGCCTGTCGTCCTGGCAAGCCCAGGAGAGGTTACCGACGCCGAGTACATCCAGCTCGCCGGATTGACGGTTCCCGACAAGATCCTCCAAATGCGAGGCATCTTGATGGAAGTAGCGGCGACGCGGACTACCCAGCAGCTCGCAAGGGCCGGTCCCTTTCGATGGGAGGAGGGAGTGGGTCAGCAGGGTGAGCATCTGTTTATCGGAGCGGCGCCTCCGAGCTTACAGCTGCATACGGTTGTCGTCATCATGGCGGACGGGAAGGTGTATAAAATGTGGCCATCAGGTCTCAGGGGCATCATTTCCCAGGGACCGCCAAAGGTCATCGATTATGATTTGCAGCTGGGGATGGGCGTCCTGATGGTAAGTTGAGGAGATGGTGAACATGGCCAGGCTGATCAATCATGCCGAGGCGGTAGCCTTCTGGAAGTCCATTCCAGATCCGGTCGTCCAGGCGCTCATTCAGCATGCACACGGGCTGATCTTCACAGATGCGTCGGACGCTTTCACGACCGATTTCGACTTGCTGCTGTTCTACAAAGTCCTGGAAGCTCTCTTTCGGGATCGGGAAAAGCTAGCGAACTTTCTCACCTCCGAGATTACCGAAGGTCCTTCGGGAAATGGCATTGTGGCAAGTGCGTCGGGTCCCGTTTCGGAGAAATCCTGACAGCTGTCCGTTTTTCCCAACACAAATGGGCTACGATTCCCTATACTACGAGGTTGAGGAAATGGAGGCGTTCACCCACCACGCTTGCCCAGGGGTCGATTTTGTATGCCCGTGACCACCGCCCACGATCTGGTTGAAACGCTGCGAGCGCTGCCGCTGCTGGATTCGCCGCAGATCGAGGAGCTGTCCACCCAGATCCTGCCGGCCTTTCCCGATCTGAACAAGCTGGCCCGCGAGGTGCTGAAACGGGGCTGGTTGACCACCTACCAGATCAATCAAGTGGCCCGTGGCAAGGGCACCGAGTTGGTCCTGGACCACTACGTTGTGCTCGACCTTCTCGGCCAGGGCGGCATGGGGCAGGTGTACAAGGCCCGGCACCTGCGGCTGAAGCGGCTGTGCGCTCTGAAGGTGATCCTGCCCAGCTGCATCTCGTCGCCAAAGGTGCTGGAGCGCTTCCAGCGCGAGGTCGAGGCGACGGCCCTGCTGCAGCATCCCAACATTGTCCACGTCTACGATGCCGGCGAGTGGCGCGGGGTCCATTACCTGGCCATGGAGTGCGTCGAGGGCATCGACCTGGGCAAGCTGCTCAAGAAGCACCGGGTGCTGCCCGTGCCCGGGGCCTGTGAGTACGTCCGGCAGGCCTGTCTGGGATTGCAGCACGCGCACGAAAAAGGGCTGGTCCACCGCGACATCAAGCCCTCCAACCTCATGGTCACCACCCAGGGGGTGGTCAAGGTCCTCGATCTGGGCCTGGCGCAGATCAATCGGCCCGGCATCAGCGGGACGGCCCAGGCCCAGGGCGGGCTGACGGTCACGGGCACCATCATGGGCACGCCGGATTACCTGGCTCCCGAGCAGGGCATGAACGCCAAGCTGGTGGACATTCGCTCGGACCTGTACAGCCTGGGCTGCTCGCTGTACCATCTGCTCACCGGCCAGGTGCCGTTTCCCACGGACAACATGGTCGAGAAACTGATCGCCCATCAGCTGCACCAGCCCCAGCCGGTGGAGGGCCTGCGTCCCGGCTTGCCGCCCGGGCTGGGCGACGTGGTCCGCAAGCTGATGGCCAAGAAGCCGGAGGACCGCTACCAGACCCCCGCCGAGGCGGCCAACGCGCTGCTGCCGTTCACGGGCCGGGGAACCGGGATGTCCTCGGCCGTGCTCGAGGCGCTGAAACCGCCGCCACTTCCGCAGACCACAGCGGCAGACAGCCAGACCGATCATCCGACCATTCCCCCGAGCGGCACCCACTCGGCCGAGCAGACCGTTCCCACCGCCCAGACGGAAGCGGCGGAGCCGGCCGACCCGACCACGGAGCGGCTCCGGAAACGCAAGGCCGCACGCGACCGAGAGGGCCGCAACCGGATTGTGGTCCTCGCCGTGGCCGTGGGGCTGATCCTGCTGCTGGCGGTCCTCCTGGTGCTGGCCAACCTCGGCAAGTCCAAGGCAACCAGCAAACGGGAGGGCAAGGAGGCCAGGGAGGGGAAGACGGATGAGAAGCCGACCGTGATCATGGGTGAGCCGCTCACCAACAGCATCGGCATGGAACTGCTTCCCATCAAGGCGGGGAAGTTCCTCATGGGCTCGCCTCTCAGCGAGGTTGGCCGGGCCGACGATGAGGAGCAGCACGAGGTGACCCTGACGCGCGACTTCTTCCTGGGGAAATACCCGGTGACGCAGGAGCAGTACACCGCCATCATGAGCGACAACCCCAGCCAGTTCTCGGCCAAGGGGGCCGACAGCGAAAAGGTGGACCGGATGGACACCAGCCGGTTCCCGGTGGAGCGCGTGGCGTGGGAGGAGGCGGTCAAGTTCTGCGAGAAGCTGACAGAGAAAGAGAAGGGGCTGGGCCGTGCCTATCGCCTGCCCACCGAAGCGGAATGGGAGTATGCCTGCCGGGCCGGCACGACCACGCCCTTCTCCTTCGGCAAGGAACTGAACGGCAAGCAGGCCAACTGCGATGGCAATTACCCCTACGGAACCGACGTCAAGGGCCCGAAGCTGAACCGGACGTGCGTGGTTGGCAAGTATCCACCGAACGCCTGGGGGCTGTACGACATGCACGGCAACGTCCGGCAATGGTGCTCGGACTATTACTTCAGCAAGTACGACCTGAAGAACGTGAAAGATCCAACCGGACCGGCGACCGGACCGACCCGGGTCCTGCGTGGCGGCGCCTGGGACGACTTCCCCAAGAACTGCCGCTCGGCCTACCGCGACAGTTTCTCCCAGACACCGCACAGCGGCTACATCGGCTTCCGCGTGGTCATGGTGCCCAGGGGGCGGTGACTGCGTTCCGAAGAAAAAGGGCGAGCGGCGCGGCGTCAGCCCGCCGGTGCCGTTCCGAAGTTGCACCGGCGGGCTGACGCCGCGCCGCTCGCCTGCCACTGGCACGCGGTCATTTCGGCCTCGCGCCGGGGTCGGTCGGGAATGGCGGCGCCACAATCGCGGCCGCCGCGGCGGTCGCCACCTGGCCGCGCAGTCGCTTCACGTCCCCCTTGCCATCAGGGTGAACCCGGTTGCTCAGAAAGACAACGAGTGTCTGACTCACCGGGTCGATCCAGACCGAGGTGCCGGTGAAACCGGTATGGCCGAAGCTGGTCGGTCCGAACAGCGTCCCCTTGTTGGCCGAGTAGGCGGTCTGCACGTCCCAGCCCAGCGCCCGCAGCCCGCCGGGCACCTTCCGGGGCGTGGTCATCTGCCGCACCGTCTCGGCGCGCAGGATGCGCTTGCCGCCCACCTCTCCCTGTCCAAGAAACGCCTGGGCCAGCACCGCGACCTCGTCCGCCGTGCTGAACAGCCCGGCGTCGCCCGCCACGCCGGCGAGCCGGGCGGCTCGGGGGTCGTGGACCTCGCCGCGCAGCCAGCGGCCGTCACGCTGCTCCGTCGGCGCCGCCCGCTGCCGCAATTCCGCACCTGGCCGAAACCCTGTTTCCTTCAGGCCCAGCGGCTCGAAGACGTGTTCGCGAGCATACTGGTCCAGCGGCTTGCCGCCCAGACGCTCGACCAGCTTGCCCAGGACGATGAAACCCACGTCGCTGTAGGTGAACCGGCTGCTCGGGGCCGCTTTCGGCTTCAGCTGATAGATGCGCTCCAGGGCCTTCGCCGGACCATCGGCATAGTCCCCGAGGGCGTTGTCCGCCTCCAGGCCGCTGACGTGCAGCAGCAACTGCTCGACCGTGATCTGGTCCTTGCCGCTGGCTCCGAAGGCGGGCAGGTGTTCGGCAACGCGGTCGGTCAGGCGGAGCTTGCCCTGCTCGACCAGCACCATCGCCGAGGCGGCCGTGGCCAGCGGCTTGGTCAGCGAGGCGAGGTCAAAGACCGTATCGAGCGTCATCGCTTCCTCGGCCGGCGACGCCGGCCTGCCGGCGCCCGCCACTACCCGCAGCCCATACGCCTTGCGCCAGACCACCTTGCCCCGCCGGGCGACCAGGACCACCGCACCGGGCAGCTTGCCACCCTTGAGGGCGTCGCGCAGGGCGTCGTCGATGCGGGCCAGCCGCTCGGCGTCCATGCCGACGTCTTTCGGCAGCGCCCGGGGCAGTTCGGCACTCCAGGCCGCTGGCACGAGCAACGTGAACAAACAGAGGATCAGTGGAACTGACTGGTGCGGACCGGGTGTCATGAGTTGTTCGCCCTGGGCCATGCTGGCTTGCGGAATGCTCTGTATTCTATGAGGTCTGGTCACAGCCCGACCATTTCCGCAAATGCTCGGATGGTCGGCGCGACCTCGATCCAGCGATTGTTCCGGGCCCGGGGGCCCCACTGAAGCGTCAGCACCCGCGGTTGCCCCAGCGACACACGGTAATCCAGGACGATGGGTTGATCCCACCCGATCCCCAAATCCGCCACGAAGACCTCCAGCTTCGGGTCGATGTCGCCTGGAGGCCGGGCTCTGTCCGCCTCTCCTAACCCCAACGGGGTTGGATTGAGCACGTGGGCCCTGCTCTCGGACTCCATCGTGGCCACGTCGTACAGGCAAAACTCGCCCCGGTCGGGGAAGAGGCGATCCACCACCGATTGATCGGCCGGACAGCGCCACCGACCTGTCTCCATCAGGGCCAGCAGTTCCCAGGGCAACGGCAGGCCATTCGACGCGCCGCTGGAGAGCAGCCAGCCAGTCGGCGGGGACGCGGTCCCTCCAATCGTGCCACGTCGTCAGGTCGTGCGCGTAGCCAGGATCGCGAAGCGAGCCGTGGAGCAGGCGACACTCCAGGCGAAGGAAATCGGCGCGTGGGTCGCCCTGCTCCTCGAGCCAGTCCGCGTATACCAGCCGCAGCATCCTGTCTCCAGGGGCCTGGCGGATTGCTCGGAGGAAACCGGCTTCGTCACTCATGGGTTCAGGCTCAAACGTCTGACACTTCCACCGCATCACCGAGGTTGGGCGGTTTGCGGCCTGGTGCGGTGGACCGACTAACCTGCATTCTACGTCTGCTGGTCCCTCCCTGCAACAAGCTCCTTCAGCTCCCGGCCTTGTCCAGCACCGGCAACTCCCGCGGCGGCGGCAGCGGCTTGAGGAAATCGACGTTCCGCCGCTCGCCGCCCTGGACGTGGACGCGCTCTTCGTGCGTCTCCGGTTTGCCGCTTGGCCCATTCCAGCTGGCGGTGACGACGAACGTGTAAGTGCGGCCCGGCATCAGTCCGGAGGACATGAACTCCCGCCGCGGCCCGCTTTGCGTGGTCTTCTCGCCGTTGATCTGGACGACTGCTTCGGGCGGCACGCGGATGCTCAGCAGCACGTCGGCGTCGGTGAGCCGGACCGGGGCGCCTGGGACTCCGGGTCGTGGTGGCTGCCCCGCGACCGCGCCGGGCGGAGGTGCGGCACCGGACGGCACGACACAGGTGGGCATGACGTAAACGGGCGCGTAACCGCCGCCGTAGCCGCCGTAGCCGCCGTAGCCGCCATAGCCGCCATAGCCCATGCCATAGCCGAGCCCGAGGCCTAACCCAAAGCCGCCCAGGCCATAAAACCCGGGGTAACCCCAGATGCCATTGTAGCCGTAGCCGTAGCCGAAGCCGGGGCGAAAGCCACCGAAGCCGCCGCCGTGAAAGCCACCAGCTCCCCCGGCGAAGGCGTGACCGCCGCCACCGCCGTGGCCGCCACCGCCGTGGGCGTGGGCCAGGTTCGGTCCGAGGCCGAGGACGAGCGCCGCGAGCATCCCTCCCAGGATGGATAGTCGTTGACGAACCATATTGACCTCCTCTCCGGAACTCGGCCGTGAAGAGTCGAATCCCGAGTTCGTTCGTAGGACGGGCTTCCCAGCCCGTCCGGACGGGCTGGGAAGGCCCGTCCTACGTGATTCTCAGAAGGTGAGCAGCAAGCCTAACGTGAGTCCCTGGGCCCAGTACGAGGAACTGGTCATCGGGACCAGCGGGTGCGTCATGCCGTCGTAGCTGTTGTCGATCTGGTTTCCCGGCCGGACCACGCTGCTCAGGTACAGGAAATCGTAGCCGATCTGGGCTCGAACGCAGGGCGTCAGCTGATAGCCGACGTTCAGCTGGACTTCCGGTGACCAGGCGAACCGGTCCGTCGAATAGCGGCCGATTTGCAGCGTCGCGTAATTGCCGCCGGTCAGGGGGACCGAGGAAGCGTTCACCGGAAAGACCGTTGTGTTGCCGTTGACGATGACCGTCTCATGCATGTCGCCCAGGGCCACCAGGGCCCGGCCCGTGAAGATCAGACGGTTCCAGACATACTGGAACTGCGAACCAATCTGGCCGCTGTTGAACTGGTTGCGCGTGCTGAACTGGTCAAACATCGTGACCGTCGATCCGGGCGGTGCGGTCACCAGCACGTTGCCGAAGTTATCCGTGTAGATCGTGGTGGTGAACAGGTTGGAGTTGGCGGTGATGGAGAGCGATTCGTTCAGCTGAAGATAGCGATAGCCGCCGAACAGGTTGATCGTGAAACACTGGTCGCGGTAGAGGTTGAGCAGAGCGTCGATGTCGCCGCCGCCGAAATGGCTGGTGGTGTTGACAAACACGCTGCCGCTTTCGACGCCGGGCGCGCTCACCTGGGTGACGAAGGGAACGCCGGCGACCGGCTCGTTGATGACAAAGGCCCCGGTGCCGGAGCGGTCCACGACGTTGAAGCCGGACGATTGCTGACCGAGGATGAACAGGCTGCCATCGACGCCGATGGTGTGATCCATGTTGAACCAACCGCCGGCGTAGGCCCGGATACCTCCCGCGACGCCGTAATCGAGCGGCTGGTTGAGAGACGTTGTGCCGGGCGCGCCGATGTTGCCCGCGTTGGGCCCCTGGGAGGCTGGCCCCGTGGTGACCACGGGGATTCCCAACGGTTGGCCCTTGGTCCACCAGACCAGACCATCAACGCCAAGCCAGAAGCTGGGATTGCCGATGGGGTTGGGCAAGAAGAAGGGCCGTCCCGGCGGTGGATACGGTCCCGGCGGCGGGTAAGGTCCCGGCGGCGGATAGGCCCCATACAGCCCCGGCGGATACGGTCCCGGCGGGGGTGGGGTAAACGGCAGGGCATTCGGCCCGGAAGGCGGTGCGTAGGGCTGCGGGGGACCGGAGGGCGGCGGCCCCACCGGGGAGCCTGGGGGGGACGACGCAATCGGCAGCGACCCGGGCGACACCGGATCGGGCGGCGGCGGGGCAATGCGCTCCTGGGCCGGAAGAATCCCTGCAACAACCAGAAGGCAACCGAGTGTAAGCGGTATTCCGTGTCGCATGGCAATCATCCTCCTTGACTTTCCCATCGCACGGGGTTCACTCCTGTCCGAGGAACGCGGCGGCCAAGATTATTTGCGCGAAAACCGAAGTTTGGCCGGCGTGCGAGGGGGCAAACGGGATCGGAAGGGCAAGGAGCGGTATTGGGGAAGACCGGTTCGTCGCCCTGCCGGGCTCCGTCATGGTATTCATCGGTTTCCGGACGCAGGCACTTTGAGGAGGAACCTTAGCGATGTGCCGCCGTCGTGTCGATGGATCTTCGAGGGAAGGGGGGGGCCCTCTGGATTATGGCGAGCGGCGCGGCGTCAGCCCGCCGGTGCTGGTGCGGCCGAGACCGGCGGGCTGACGCCGCGCCGCTCGCCAAAAATCAGAGAGTTGCGCGCTACCGACTTACACCGCCCGCAGCACCAGACAGGTATTGCTGCCGCCAAAGCCGAAGGAATTGCTCACGGCCACCTGGACCCGGTGCGGCCGGGCGTGGTTGGCGACGTGGCACAGGCGGCACTCGGGATCGGGATTGTCCAGGTTGATCGTCGGCGGCAAGGCACCGCGCTCCATGGCGGCGACGCAGGCCAGGGCCTCGACGGCGGCGGCGGCGGTGAGCAGATGGCCCGTCATGCTCTTGGTGCTGCTGATCGGCGTTTGCAGCAGGGAGGGCCCCAGCACCTCCTGAAGGACCTTGGCCTCGCAAACGTCGCCGACCGGAGTGCTGGTAGCGTGGGCGTTGATGTAATCGACCTGGTCATTGTTCACCTGGGCGTCGCGGAGGGCCCGCTGCATGGCGGCCACGGCCGGCAGCGGATTGGGATTGGGAATGACCATGTGATAGGCGTCGCTGCTGTAGCCGCACCCGGCCACCTCGGCATAGACCCGGGCGCTGCGCTGCCGGGCCAGCGGGGCCGGTTCCAGCACGAACACCGCGCCGCCCTCGCCCATGACAAAGCCGTCCCGGTCGCGGTCAAAGGGGCGCGAGGCCAGCCGGGGCTCGTCGTTGCGGCGCGACAGGGCCCGCAGGTTGCCGAAGCCCGCCAGCGACATGGGCGAGACGGCCGTGTCGCAGCCTCCTGCCAGGCACAGGTCCGCCCAGCCCAGCTCCAGCCAGGAACGGGCCTGCCCAATGGCGTAGTTGCCACTGGCGCACGCGGCCGAGACACAGGCGATCGGTCCGGACAAACCCAGCGTCAGCCGGGCCCGCTCCAGCAGCGAATCCACGTCCCCCTCGGGGCGATCGCAGTCCCGGCCGCAGCCGGCCAGGGTCGATTCCCACAAGAGCAGCCATTCCGCCCATGCCAAGGACCAGGCCGATGCGGCGTTCCCGGCGGCGCTGCCACCAGCCCGAGTCACGCAGGGCCTGGGTGCAGCACCAGAGAACGAGCTGTTCCAGCCGATGCAGCCTCTCGAAGGCGATCGGGTGGCCGGCCCCGAACGGTGCCAGCACGGCAGGGTCGGTCAGCTCGGCCGGACAGGGAAGCGCCGGCATTTCGCCAGCGATCTGGCTGGGGTGCTCGGCCACGTCGAAGCACTTGACCACGGAAATGCACGACTGGCCGGCCAGCAGCCGATCCGTGAAATCCTTGTACGTGGTTCCCAGCGGCGTTGCCGTGCCCACTCCGGTGATCCAGATAGGGACCCGATCCCTGGCCGGGCTCCCTGTGGTGTGCGTGTGCGTCACCGCTCGGTCTCCCGGGCAAGAGGTAACGAGGATTGTCGCGCCCCGGCCAGCCGTTCGGGCGCGTGGGGAGGCGGCAAACAGCTCCCCGGCCAGGCCACTTCCACCCAGCGGCCCTGATCCAGCGCCAGCCGGGCGGTCGTTCCAGGGGCCGGGTCAAACAGGTTCACGACCCGATCCAGCTCCCGAGTCTGCTGCGTGGCCGGCGTCCCATCCAGGAGCGGCACGCCGGCGCTCACGGTCAAGCGCGGCAGACCGGCAGCACTCGACCCGGGAACCAGGGCCAGGGCCAGGGCCAGGACCGAGGTGCCCGGCGTCGGCTGCCCGTTGGGCTGCGAGGCCGTTTCCGGGTCCATCTGGGTCAGCACCACCCACAGGCCGGGCAAGTGCTGGCACGTGAGCAACGCCACTGCGTTGAGCAACGCCTCGGTGGGCGTGCCCGGCCCACCGCCCACCCCGAAGTTGGGACCACAAATCTTCAGCGCCAGGCTGAGTGTGCCGGAAAGCGCGTGCAGGGTCCGGTGTGGGATCAGGTGCGGCGAAACGCCCCAGGCGCCCTCGGAGGCAAAGCGCGTCACGTGAAAGCCGAGCATGCCGCGCCCCAGGAAACGGGGCGCGCCGAGCACGCCCCAGTCCCGGAAGTTCGTCTGCGTCAGACCCGATGCCTGGATGGCTTGCAGGACCGCGGCCAGGCCGACCACCGTCTGCTCGTCGGAATGCTTGAGAAAGGAGGCCGGCAAGGGCGCGCCCGGGGCCGGACCGGGACAGCGCCGCAGCTCCGGAAGTTTCTCCACCGGCACGCGCAACCGGCCCACCGCGGCCAGTCCGCAGGGAACAGCAGTATTGGCGTTCAACCGCAGGAATCCTTTCCCAATCACGTCCGACCAGGAACAGGCAGCTCTGGTCCCGTCGGCGGCTCCTTCCCGGGAGCAGAACGGTTCGCCAGGTTTCTCGACGGGCGTCCTCTCGGAACGCCCGGAGACGAACCACCCTCGTACCGGAATGAGGAAATCGTGTCAATCCGGTTTTGAGGTGAGCGGTAACCCTCTGGATGGTGGCGAGCGGCGCGGCGTCAGCCCGCCGGTAGCGGCCGCACCAGCACCGGCGGGCTGACGCCGCGCCGCTCGCCACCATCCAGAGGGATGGGGTCACGATTGTGGTCCGAACCTCTCACCGCGGCTGGTCATCATGCATGCCGGGTTGAGCCGTGACGGGTGTCGCGACGTTACTGCTTCCCCAGCTGGAAACGCAGGCGGGCACCTGGTTCACTGCCGAGGGCACAACCGGCGTTACTTGCATCAGTCCGGGCGCGACGGCCTGCGGCGTCGTCGGGACGCTCATCGGGGGAGTGTACCCCATCCCCGGCAGCGGACACGGCGGGCCGAAGAGGGCACCACCGAGGTCAGCGCCCACGTGCGGCCCAGGCATCGGCAGGGTCTGCGGCGGCGGCAGCATCTCCGGCGGCATGACCGGCATCGGCACGTAGGGAATCATGCGACCTGGCGCATCTTCCATCGGATACGAGGCCGGCAGCACCTGCGACGGCGGGCTGCTTCCCTGCGGATCGGCGATCCCAGCGTGGGTCAGGGCGAACTGGGCCTCGGCCCTGTCGGCCCCGTTGCGCGTGATCAGGCGCGGAGGTGTTTCTCGTTCAGGGCCGACCCTCGGGGGAACCCGGGCAGCAGGGCCACGCGGCCATCGGCCAGCACCACCGAGAGCGGATGCTGGCTGAAGCGCGGCAGCGACTCGTCGGTGCGGACGTGAACGTCGGCGGGCTTGGTCCACGGCACCCGGCGGGCCGCGTCCACGACCAGGATGGTCTGTTCCGGACCGTCCTTGAGGTCGCTCAGCCGTTTGCCCTTCTGGCCGCTGAACACCGTGTCCTTGCCCCAGAACACCTGGAACCCCGTCGTCGGCGCCGTATCGTCGCCCTCGATGGTCCGGAAGACCTCCGGCATCCGGGCGATCAGCTTGCGGTTGTGGTCGCTGTCCCACGGCTCATCGAGGCGGAACTGCTTGTACAGTTCCTTCTCGCCGAGGTAGGGCAGCAGGGCCACGCGCCAGCTGAGCAGCGGCTGGCCGTCGCAGCCGTAAATGGCCCGTGCCGGCAGCCGGCCAGTCTTGCGCTGGTGCTCCAGCATCGCCACGCCGAGCTTGGCCAGGCGGGCGTTGTGGGCCTCGGGGCTGGTGTGGACGCAATACGGATTCATGCCGCCGCCGTTGAGCACCAGGAACGCGGCTCCCAGCAGGCTCTCACGGCACTGCACGCTCATGCTGGTCCGCACGGTGCTGCCCGAGCGCTCAACCTTCATGGTATGCAAAGCGACCGTGCAGGCCCGGGCAAAGCGCTCCAGTCCTCGGTTCAGCGGATTGGTGGTTTCGTCCTCATCAAAGCGGAAGGAGAGGATGGCATCCTCGATTTCTTTGCGGAGCGGGTGAATCAAATGCTCCGCCTGCTTGCTGAGCCGGTCGTTGGCGAAATACAGATCGCTTTCGACGGTCATCTCGGTCGGCTTGAAATCGATAATAACCTCTACCACGTCTGCACGGTTCAGAGGCCGGTATCGTGGGTTGGCCATGTCAAAGATCTGGTAATTCTCTTCCTGACTCTGGGGACGCGACTTTCTTGCCTGGGCCAGCCTCTGGGGATTGATCCGGATCACCAGGTCGTGTTTCGTCATGTCGCCGAGCAGGCCGCAATGCTCTTCGGGTTGGCTGTAAGGCAGGGATTCGAGATCCTGAGCCTTGCCCAGAAGGACCGTGTACTCGTTCATCAGTGCCAGGCCAAACCAGGACTCCTCATTGACGTAGAAGGTCCAGCCATCTTTTCTCGGTTTGGCGTGCGGCACCACGCTTTGCAGCAGGCGCGTCTTGGTGACTGGCTTGTTCAGGCAGAGTATGAAGACCGTGTCATTGTGGTATTGCAGGGCGGTGGCGCGGAGGATTTCCGAAGGCGACAGACCAATCATGCCCGGCAAGTGGCGAACCATGTCACCGACGCCGGGAACGCGGCGCAGCAAGGCGGCCGGCTTGCTTTTCCAAACTTCGGCGACCTTGAGCGAAACGACTGCGGTCACGTCGGGTCTGATTGCCGCCAGGTACGTGCTGAAGGCGGCATCGGGCGCGGTGAACTTTTCTTCGGGGGGGGCATGGATCTTTTCCTGCGCCTGGACGGGCCCGGCCGACAGAGCGGTCAGCAGGGCCAGGCTCGAAGCGGTCAGGACGCCCCAGCGTGACAAGATGGCGTGGATGGACATGCCTCCTCCATGAATCAGCGGAACGAACCGGAACCCGGATCGGAATGTCAGAGAGGTCAGACAGGGAAAAGCGCGCGGGACTGTAGCGAGAACCGCCCGGCAGGGGAAGAGAAGAAATCGCGTGCGGTCGTTAAACGGCTACTGCCCTTGGGACGAGGGCGTGGAGCGGGTAATCTTGGAGGAGTGGCCCCGAAGGCAAGTCCTGGGAAAGCGGAGAACCGGGTCATGTCACGGCTGGCGGAGGCACTGTCGCATTACCTGGGCCGGTTCCGCGCCCCCCGCACCAGTGCGAATCTCGCCGCCGACCGGGACGTCCTGGTCGTGACCCGGCCCGACGAAGGCAGGCCGTCGCCTCCGGAACGAGCGCCAGGCCAAACGCGAAGCGGCACATACTCCTCCTGGCTGCGTGGCATCCTGGGCAGCATCGAGGGGCCGAACCCGTGGAACGAGGAATGGCCCCGGCTGCGGTCCATGCCGTTGTGCCGGGCCGTGGTGCGCGGCGGTTCCCATCTGGGCAAGACCTTTCTGCTGCAAACGCTGGCGTGGCGGCTGGCCCACTACCGCCCGACCATTCGGATGGATCGCCTGACAACCGCGACAGAGCAAGCCGCCGTGCCGCTGCTGGTCCGGCTCTCCGACCTGGTGGTCTCCGGCGTGCCGGTGCTGACCGAGCGCCAGGTCCGGCAGGGACTGGAGCAGGCCCTGCGTCGTCAGCTGGTCCCCGCCGACCTGGCTCACCACCTGGCCGGCAACGCCCATCAATCCTGGTTCTGGCTGCTCATCGATACGGCCGGCGCTCCCGACGACCCCGAAGATCTGGAGCGTGTCCTCCAGGCCATCCGCGGCTGGAATTGCCGTGTGCTGGCTGCCCTGGGCGGTCTGGTCACCGACCGCTGGTCCGTGGTCACCGCCGAGTTCTGGCTGGCGCCGCTGAGTCCGGCCCGGGTGGGTTGTTTCCTGGATGAATGGAGCAGCACGTCATTCGCTCGCCGACAGCACCCACAACGCCTTGCTGGAGAAGCTGCGGCAGCCGGAGTTTCGGTCGTTCCTGGCCAGTCCCTTCTGGCTGGACCATCTCTGTGCCGCCCTGGAACAGCAGTGGACCCGTGAGCGCTTGCTCACGGAAGAGGTCACCGTCGCCGACCTGCTGCCGTTGCTGCCCGGTGGTCCCGACGTTCCCGCCGGCACGGAATCCGACAGGCCCCGCCATTATCCTTCGGGCCGGCTGGCCACCTGGAACGAGGTTCGCTCCCTCCTGTCCAGCTGGCTCGATCCGGCGGAAGAGGAGGCTGTTCTCTGGCGCTTGCTCGAGCCGGACCTGGCCGGGCCGCTGCTGGCGCTGGCCGGCGATCCGGCGGAGACGATCCGTCTGAACGTGGTGCGCATCCTGCAACGGATGGAACAACACAATCTGGCTCCGGGGGAAGGGAGCGCCGGTGCTGCAGCAGATGCTTGAGGATGTGGATGCCCGGGTCTGCCACGAGGCCCTGCTGGCCCTGTTGCAGCAAGGTCCTGTAGGGAACGCCCTCCGTGGCGTTCCGTTGGGAGCGGAACGCCACGGAGGGCGTTCCCTACAATCCGGACTGGTCAACCGGCTGCGCCGGCTGCTGGCCGCCTGCTCGAGCAAGCAGCGTCTGGACCTGCTGGATCGCCTTACGCGGGAGACCCCTCGCACGGCCGAGCGGTTGTGTTGCCTGCTGTTGCCCGAACTGCTGGCGGACGGCCATGCCGGTGTCAGGCTGCGAGCGGCGCACTCCCTGGCCCAGGTTGCGGACGAGGACCAGTGGGCCCGCCAGCTGCCGCTGCTGATGCGCGACCCGTCGCTGCTGGTGCGGCGCAGCGGGATCGCTCTGCTCCAGCGGTTCCGGGCCAGCTACTTCGACGACCGCATCCTCGAAGCTCTGTTCGACCTGCTGGCCCGGAGGGATTCGGAGGGAGTCTGGGAAGAAGCCGTCAACCTGGTTCGGCAGCGGGTCTTGCCACGTCAGAAGCAATCGGTGCGCTGGTTGCTGGCCTCGATGCTCTCGGCCCGCGGCCCGGACCCGCTCGCCCTGCTGGAGGTGTGCCGCCGCCTGGGCCCGCCTCTCTTCGCGGACGGCCCCGGCCGGGCCACTGGCTCGACCGCCAGCGCCTTGCTGGAGCAGCTGGCCCCGCTGCTTCAGGAACCGGATGCGGAGGTCCGCCGGCTGGCGGCGCGCCTGCTGCTGGACTTTGCCCAGCACGGCAAGGAGGCTCGGCTGCTGCGGTGCCTGGGAGACAGGGCCGGCGACGAGGACCGGGGTGTTCGCGAACTGGCCCTGGCGGCGCTGGAACGCTTGCCAGAATGAGCGACCCCGAACGCCACGTTCGGGTTGGTGCTATTCCAGGGGGATTTCCCTTCCCATTCATCCTCGCCTCTTCCTGCCGCTGACATGGCGATGCTGCTACCGCCAGGAAAGAGACTTTGGTAGACTTCAGCAGGGGAATCAATGGAACTCGGGGGTAGCAGTCGAGTTCCCAGGGCTCGACCCTGTCGCTTTGAACGGGGGATGCGATGGAAAACGTGATCAGGCAGCACATCACCAAGACGCCGGGGATTTGCGGCGGCCGGGCCTGCATTGCCGGGCACCGCATCCGGGTTCAGGACATCGTGGTCTGGCACGAGTTGCGGGGTTACTGCCCCGATGAGATCGTGGACCTGTTCCCCGGCATTACCCTGGCCGACGTCTACGCGGCGCTGGCCTACTACTTCGATAACCGCCAGGAAATCGAAGAGGAGTTCCGCAAAGCGGAGGGATGGGCTGAGTGGGCCAAGGTTCATTGTCCTTCTCGGATTCCGCCGGAACTGCGGGAGAAGGTCGGTGGCTGAACCGATCCGTTATTTCATGGACCAGAACTTTCCCGGGCCTGCGAGTCGAGGCCTGCAGCGGCGCGGCATCGACGTGCTCACGGCTCAGGACGCCGGTCGGTGCGGTTTGCCCGACACGGAGCAACTGGCCTTCGCGACGGCGGAAGGGCGAGTCCTGGTAACGTTCGATACAGACTTCCTGGCCCTGCACCAATCGGGCATTCCCCACGCGCGCATCGCCTGGTGTCCGGAGCAGAAATACTCGATTGGGCAGCTCATCCAGATACTGCAGATCCTGCACGGCGTTACGGACCGAGACGCCATGCGAGACACCGTGGAGTATCTCTGAGTACCGTTGCCCCGGTAAGCGGAGATCACAGAGGTCCTTTTCAAGGGAGTTCACCGATGCAGTGGTACAGCAGAACGCGATGGGTGCCCCGAACGGGCACCGCTCTTCTGGTCCTCGGGTTGGCGACCTTGGTTTGCGCCCAGGAACCGCCGAAGAAGGAGCCTGGCAAGACGCCCGTTCCTGGGACTCAGAAGCGGACCTACAACTTCAAGGAAGCCGGCAAGGAGATGGAATACGCCCTGTTCGTTCCTTCCGGGTACGACAAGGAGAAGAAAACGCCCCTGATCGTCGCGCTGCACGGCCTGGGCGGCAACCCGCAGCAGATGATCCGCTCCCGGGGCCTGACCGAACTGGCCGAGAAATACGGCTACGTCGTGGCGGCGCCGATGGGGTACAACAGCAGCGGCTGGTACGGTGCCCAGGGGCCGGGCGGCGGCTTCGGCAGGCCCGGCGGCTTCGGCAGGCCCGGCGGCTTCGGCGCGCCCCCGGGCACGGTCCTGTCGCCGCGCGTGCAGCAGGACCTGAAGCTGACCGACGAGCAGAAGAAGAAGATCGAGGAGATTCAGAAGGAAGTCGATGCCAGGGTCCAGAAGGTCCTGACCGAAGAGCAGAACAAGCAGCTCAAAGACCTCAAGGCAAACGCCGGTCGCGGTTTCGGCGGGGGAGGGCAGGACACCCCAAGGAACCTCGGCGAGCTGAGCGAAAAGGACGTGATGAACGTGCTGGAGATCGTTCGCAAGGAGTTCAACGTCGATGACAGGCGCATCTACCTGATCGGCCACTCGATGGGCGGCACCGGCGCCTACCACCTTGGCAGCAAGTATCCAGAGGTCTGGGCTGGCCTGGGTCCGATCGCGGCTGCCTCCGGGCCGCCGAGAAACGCGGACAAGCTCAAGAACATCCCCGTCTTCGTCGTGCATGGCGACAATGATACGGCCGTGCCGGTTGCGAGTGCGCGGCGGTGTGTGGACAGGTTGAAAGAGCTCAACATCGTGCATGAATACCTGGAAATCGCCGGCGCTGGGCATGGTGACGTCATCGGCAAGGGGATGCCGAAGCTCTTCGAGTTCTTTGAGAAACACGCCAGGAAGGAAGACAAGAAGGAAGACAAGAAGCAGGACAAGGGGAAGGCCCCAACGACCGACAAGACGGGGGCGATCGACAAGCCCGCCGGGCAGCGGGTCTTCTATGCGTCTCACAGTTTAATGTGGGACATGCCGCCAGTGCTGACGCAGCAGGTGGAGGCCTGCGGCATCAAGGGTCACACCATTGTGGGCCACCAGCGCATTGGTGTGTCGCGCACGCTTCAGCATTGGAACCTGGCCGAGGAGAAGAACCAGGCCAAGAAGGCCCTCAAGGAGGGCAAAGTAGACGTGTTCGTCACGTCTTGCCTGGTCCATCCCGACGAGGGCATTACCAACTTTGTCAAGCTCGGACTCGAGCACAATCCGAACGTGAAGTTTCTGATGCAGATTTCCTGGCCCGGGCTGGGCTATACGGACAACGAACAGTTCAACACCAGGGGCCAGAGAGGCGGCATGTTTCGCACCCCGGCCGACAACAAACCGCCTGAGGAACTGGCCAGGATCAATGCGATCGACATCAAGAATGCCGAGGCACAGGCCAGGAAGCTCAACCAAGAATTCGGCAAAGGCAAGACCATCGTCTTCCTGGTGCCGACGGCCCAGGCCCACAACGCCTTGAGGACTCTGATCTTCAAGAAGGAAATGCCCGGCATGACCGACCAGCAGGACGTATTCCGAGACCCCATCGGACACCCCACGGCGCCGGTTGTCGCGCTGAACGCCTATCTTCACTTTGCCGTGCTCTACAACCGGAGCCCCGTTGGCCTGCCCATGCCCGACAACCTGAAGAACGCCAAAAGGCCCGAGTGGGATGAGAAGATGAACCGGAAACTTCAGGAACTGGCCTGGGAGCTGGTCACCAAATATCCCCCCAGCGGCGTCACCGCCAAAGCGAAGTGACCTGACAGGAGGATTACGTGCAAGGGGGTCTCATCGCGGTCGCCGTCGCTCCGCACGCGCCCCGGCTCGGCATCGAAGAGCGCGTGCGCCGGCGCTGCGCGGGCGGCTGTACGGCACGTACGCCCAGTCGTCCGGCTCCGGCAATGCCAGCGTGGCCGTCGTGCCCGCATGACCCCAATTCGGCCGCCAATCGCGGGGCCGAAATCCTGGCCAACCTGGCCAGGCGCGAACGCGAGGCCGACCAGGCGGCCCTTCACACCTCTGCCCCATCAGCTGCGGGAGAGCAGGGGAGGACCACTCGATTCGCCTTTGGGACACCGCGACCGGGACGCTGCGTTTGCGCATCTGGGCGGAGTTGGAGAATCCCGGCCGGAGGTCGATTCCTGGCGCCCCCGCGATCCTTACCGCTTATCCCAGCGACAAGAACCACTCACAAGAGTAACGTTGCTGAACCGACGGAAGGTCGAGACTCCGCACCCGACAGTTGCCAGTCGGTCGTCTCTCTTCGATTGTCAGGCGCGTGGCGTACTTGCGGGGCTCGGATTCCAGGGGTACAATCGCGGCAACCTCGAGAGTCCAGAGCTGAGAGACAAGAGCTGAGAGCCGGAAGCTTCTGGCTCTTGGCTCTCAGCTCCGGACTCTCGAGGTTACCGCCCCTTCCCCGTCCTGTGCCGCCAGTGCGAGCCCCAAGCACCGCGCCGACCGTTCGGCGACTGCGCAGTGCCGCTTTCAAGCGGCGGGAGTGATGTCCGTGAGCCCCTGTCCCCCTGTGGAGCAGTTGCAGCGCCTGCTGGCCGAGGATCTGCCCCCACAGGAGCGCTCCCCGCTGGAGGGACACGTCGAAGGGTGCCCCGACTGCCAGCAGACCCTGGAGCAGCTGACCGCGGACTCGCAGCTGCGCCCCTCGGCCCCGGCTGACGCATCGACCCCGACTCCCCTGATGGGGCTGTGCGGCCAGCAAGCCCCGCACGCCGAGCCGGGGCCAGCGGAGACCCTCGCGACGAAGGAAGTCCTGGCCCCGGCGGCGGTCGGGCTGCCGCACTTCCTGGGGCCGGCCACGCGGCCCGCCGCCCTGGGCCGGCTGGGCCACTACGAGGTGCTCGAGGTCCTCGGTCGGGGCGGCTTCGGCATCGTCTTGCGGGCCTTCGACGACGTGCTGCAGCGCGTTGTGGCCATCAAGGTGCTGGCGCCGGAGCTGGCCGCCACCTCCCCGGCCCGCAAGCGCTTCCTGCGCAAGGCGCGGGCGGCGGCGCAGGTCCGGCACGAGAACGTGGTGCAAATCTACAACGTCGAGGAGCAGCCGCTGCCTTACCTGGTCATGGAGTTCATTCCCGGCGAGACGCTGCAGCAGCGGCTCGACCGCACCGGGCCGTTCGACGCGGCGGAGGTGGCTGCGATCGGCCGACAACTCGCCGAGGGGCTGGCCGCCGCTCACGCGGCCGGACTGATCCACCGGGACGTCAAGCCGGCCAACGTGCTGGTCGAGGACGGCGCGCGGCTGCGCGTGAAGCTCACCGACTTCGGGCTGGCGCGGGCGGCCGACGACGCCAGCCTCACGCAGAGCGGGGTGGTCGCCGGGACGCCGCGCGTACGTGTCGCCGGAGCAAGCCCGTGGGGAGCTGCTGGATCCCCGCAGCGACCTGTTCAGCCTCGGCAGCGTGCTCTACGCGATTACCACCGGTCAGCCGCCGTTTCGGGCCAGCAGCGCGCTGGCCGTCCTCAAGCGCGTGGCCGAGGACGAGCCCCGCCCGATCCCGGAGATCATCCCCGAGGCCCCGCCCTGGTTGTGCGGCGTGATCGAACGCCTTCACGAAAAAGCCCCGGACGACCGTTTCCAGTCAGCCCGTGAGGTGGCCGACGCGCTGGCGGCGCGGGAACCGATCCCGCAGAGTGTTGCACGCCGACCGGCCTCGCGCCGCCCCAGGCACATCCCCTGGGTTGCCGCGCTGACGGCCGTCGTGCTGGCCGGAGCCGTCGGAGTCGGGTTGTGGCAATCCGGTTTCTTTGGGAAGTCGAACGGACCTGGGTCGGCAGAGGTCCCGGGCGGCCCGAAGGTGTCTTCCAAAGAGACGGCCGGCGGAACCGGCGCCGCGACGATTCCGGGCTGGGGGCAGGTCATCGATCCGCAAGGCGATTGCTCGGTCAAGCAAGAACAGGGCAAGGTGACGATCACCGTCCCCGGCACGGAACATAATCTGGTGCCAGGCAAGTCCGTGACGGCGCCGCGCGTTCTTCAGGAGGTTGCCGGGGACTTTACCGTCCAGGTCAAGTTGGTCGCCGCCCTGGCTCCCGGCAACAATCCCTTGCCTGGGCAGCAGGCCTCCACCCAGAGCGCCGGCCTGCTGTTGTGGGACAACGACCGGCATCTGCTCCGGCTGGAAAGCGTGACGACGGAGAGCCCTGCTGAGAAAGTCGCGTTCAGGCCGGTCGCCAGCCTCGAATACTGGAGGGACAGCAAGTCTGTCAAGGTCCGCGACGCCCCGAACAGCCGGGTTCCGGACAGACGGATCCTCAAGGAGAACGCCGTGTATCTCCGCCTGACACGGCGCGGCAACAAGGTACTGTCCGCCTGGAGCAAAGACGGAACCGAGTGGACGGACCACAGCGAAGCCACCGTGACGTTGTCCCGGAAGCTCCTCGTCGGCGTTTATGCGCTGAACGCGTCCAGGGCTCCGTGCCAGGCGGAATTCGAGGACTTCAAGATCACCGCGCAAGAGCCTTGATGCAACGCTTTGCAGTGTCCATTGTTGTGGGACTGTATCTCGTAACCTGGATTGGGGGCTGGATTTCGTACGTTCGCCACGTCCGGCATGACACGGAGTTACGATGGCGGCTAGCGCTGCAACAAAGCCAAAAACGGGAGAGACAACTTGCGATGCCTGGGCAGGAACTGCCCATTTATCATCAGGTACACAAGGATGGGCCGTCCTGGTACGTGCATGCGTGTTTCCCTGTCCTTCCTGGAGTTCTCCTTGCCGATTCGGGATACTCAATCGGACCTCTCAAGGGACGAGGCGGCTTGCACCTTGTCCTCTATTACGGCTTTGGACTGGTGGTCTTCGGCGAGAGGACAGGCCAAGAGTTCCTGACGCCAGCCGACGGCTCTGCCCCAGAACAACGACTGCGCACGCCCTCTGATGACGAACCCGCGCTCCACCCCGACAAGCGGGGTGGGGGCGAATGACTACCCTTGATTGTGCTGCGGGGTACCAAGCCGCTTGCTGCTTCATGCCCGTGGCAGCCGAATTCGCACGCACGTCCCGACGCCTCCAGGTCCCGGCTCGCAAACGATCGACCCGCCGTGCGCCTTGACGATTTCCCGGCACAGATACAGGCCGATTCCCGTGCCCCGGACGCCGTTGGCGTCCTCATGCCCGTGATGCTCGACACGGAAGAATTTCTCGAAGACCCGCTCGCGGAATTCTTCCGGGATGCCGGGTCCAACGTCCGTCACGGTCACCTGCACCGCCCCCGGCTTGCCGGGCTCGGCCCCTTGCTCGCGCGGCGGGCTAACCGGGCCGACCGCGATGGTGACAGGCCCGCCGGGTGGAGAATACTTCAGGGCGTTGGTCAGCAGGTTGGTCAGGACAATTCCCAGCCGGGCACTGTCGCCGCGGACCTCGCAGCCAGCAGGCGAGCCGCCTGCGGCTACGCCTGCTGGCTGGACCTGCAAGCGAACCTGGGCGTCCTCGAAGCGCGGCTGCAGCACGCGCAGCACCTGGGCCAGCACCACCGCGACGTCGATCTGCTCCAGGTTCAGCCGGAGATGGCCGGCCTCGATGCGCGTCACGTCCAGCAGTTCCTCGATGGTGTTGCCCAGTTCCTCGCAGCCTGCCAGGGCGGCCGAGAGCATTTCCTGCTGGCGTGCCGTCAGGTTGCCGGCTTTCTCGCCCAGCAGCAGCAGGTTCATCCGCAACGTGGTCAAGGGAGTCTTCAGTTCGTGGGAAGCGACGCCGATCAGTTCGCTGCGAAGTTCGTCCAGGCGGGCGAAATCGGTCACGTCATCGAGGACCACGACGGCTCCGGTCCGATGCGGGGCGAACTCGGGAATCGGCGCCGCCGTCAGCAGGTATTTGCGGCGCTGGCCCCGCAGCACGACCTGGAACGCCTGGTCAAAGGAAGTGCGTGCGGGCACACTGGGCCGACCCGCCAGGGCGGCCGCAACCGCTTCGCGATGCGTGTCGGCCAGCGGCAGGTCCTGGAGGCGCTGGGCCGAAGCCGCCTGCTGGGCCGAAAGGACCTGCTGCGCGGGCGGGTTGCAGCCGGCAATGGTCCCCTCGGGGTCGAGAACGATGACGGCGTCCGGCAGGGCGTTCAGGGTCGCTTCCAGGGTGGTCTTGGCGGCCAGCAGCTCGCCGAGGCTGGAACGGCGATACTCGGCCAGGGTCTCGGCCATGCGGTTGAAGCCGGCAGCCAGCTGCCCAAGCTCATCCTGAGCGGACCAGGCGACACGCCGCTCGAAATTGCCCTGTCGCAGACTGTCCACCGAGGCCGTCACCTCGCGGATGGGCACCATGACCGAACGGGCCAGCCAGAGCAGCACAAGGGAAGCGCAGCCGACGGCAGCCAGCGACATCAGGAAGACGCCCCAGGTGGCCCGGTTGGCCTCGTCCCGGGCCCGGACGCCGGCTTGCTGGATGGTCTTGAAGTTCTCCTCCCGGATCTTGGCGCAGGATGCGACGGCGTGCCGCAGCAGGGGATTGACCTGCTTGTGGTAGGTTTCAAAAGCGTCCGGCTGGCCGGCCGCGTTGACCAGGTTCGTGCCCGCTTCCCGGTAGCGATCCACTTCGGTCGTCAGCGTCCCGAAATCCGGAGACTCCCCCTCCCGGCTGGCCAGCAAGCGGCGCAAGCAATCGTCACCCCGGCTGCGCTCGCGGGCCAGCTCTTCCTTGGCTCTGCCCGCGTGCCCACTGAGGGCCAGGAGCAGGGCGTCGTCCTCGCGTTCCAGCGACGTGGCCAGTTCGGCCGCCAGGTCGATGGTTTGCTGGCTGCCCCGGAGCGAGTCATCGACCACGGCGCTGAGCCGGGCAAACGTCAGGGCGCTCCAGAGACTGGTGGCCACCGTGGTCAGCACCAGCAAACAGCCCGCCAGGATGAACCGGGTTTGCAAGTGACGCAGACGCATGGCAAAGCCCCCAACCCTCGGCGTCTTGTTTCATTGCGGCTCAGAAAGAAAAAGGCCGATGCTCCTCCCACCCAGGGCGCTGCCCTGGGCTATCCTGTTGCGCCCCTTCGGGGCGGAAAACCAGGTCTTTTGCCCCGAAGGGGCGCAACAGGATAGCCCAGGGCATCGCCCTGGGTCAGGGGCCGAGGCGGACTTTTTCTTTCTGAGTCGCAACCATCCAATTCACGCCAGCCCATAGCGTTTCCGCTTCCGTTGCAGTGTGGTCGCATCAATGCCCAGGATGCGGGCCGCGGCCTCGAAGGAAGCGGTGCGGGCCACGACCCGGGCGATGTGTTCGCGCTCGATCGCCTCCAGCGACACGTCCGCACCCAGGCTGACGCTGGCCCGGGTGGCCTCCGCAGTGCCGGCCGGCTCGCCGAGTTCAAAGGGAATGCCAAGGTCCTCGGGCTCGACCACCGCGGCCGGGGTCAGGATGACCGCTCGCTCGACGGCATTGCGGAGCTGGCGGAGATTGCCGGGCCAGGAATGGCCGGTGATGACCCGCTCGCATTTCTCGGAGAAGGACAGATCGTGCCGGCCCTGGCGGTGGCCGAAGAAGCGCAGGTAGTGCCGGGCCAGGGGCAGCACGTCCTCCCCTCGTTCGCGCAGCGGCGGCAGCGTCAGGGCGATCACGTTGAGACGGAAGAACAGGTCCTCGCGGAACCGGCCGGCCCGCACCTCGTTCTCCAGCGGCCGATTGCTGGCCGCGATCAGACGCACGTCGGCCTTACGTTCCCGGGCTTCGCCGAGGCGCTCGTAGGTGCGATCGTTGAGGAAGCGCAGCAGCCGGGCCTGGGCGTCGGCCGAGAGATCGGCCACCTCGTCGAGGAACAGCGTTCCTCCCTCGGCCTCCTCCACCTTGCCGACCGAGTCGGCGACCGCCCCGGTGAACGCCCCCTTGCGATGGCCGAAGAGGATGCTGGTCATCAGCTCGCTGGAGAGCATGGGACAGTTGACGGTGACAAACGGCCCCTCCGGCCGCTTGCTGTGCTGCCGCATCCAGCGAGCAAAGACGGTCTTGCCGGTGCCGCTTTCGCCGCGCAGCAGCACGACCGCATCGGAGCCGGCCGCCCGCAGCAGTGATTGCAGGAACGCCGACCAGACCGGGCTGCGCGTGTCGAAACGGAGTTCGCCCTCGGTTTCCTCCAGACGGTCCTGCAGTTCGGCCAGCTGCCGTTTGAGGGCGTTGGCCGCGACGATCCGTTTGGCCGCCGAGCGCACCTGCTCGGGCGTGAACGGCTTGGGCAGATAGTCCACCGCACCCTTGCGCATCGCCTCGACAGCGGACTCGAACGTGGCATAGGCGGTGATGACAATGACGCCGACAGCCGGCTGCCGGCGCAGGATCTCGGGCAGGACCGCCAGCCCCGATTCGGATTGCAGCCAGAGGTCGAGAAAGACCACGTCAAAGCGACTGCGTTCCAGGGCCTCCAGCGCCCCGGAGGCGGTGGCGACGCCGAGGACGCGAGCGTTGTCCGACTCCAGGCACAGGCGGATCGACTGGCGGATGCCGGGGTCGTCGTCGATGATCAAGGCGGACCATGCCGTATCCATGAGGGGTCTCGGAGGGTGAGCGGTGGCACCATGCTATTGTAGCTGGAATGGGGAGACGCGCTCCCCTGCCCGTCCCGGTTAAACAACCCCTACCAATCTCCCGGTGCGTAGCCCAGTTCCTTGAGCAAGGCCCCGGCCTCGGCCTTGAACGCGGCCTTGTCCGAGAGGGCCATCTCCTCCTTCCACCGACCGAGTGAGCCGCCGCTGATCGGCCTGGCTGCCTGGCGTGTACTGGCTTCGATTGGCTCTCGACTCCGGTCTTTCTTGTGATGGGCCAGGACCGCGTCGTCCCAGGGCACGTCCAGAAACTGCAGCACCTGGCGCATGATCTTTTCCGGGTTCGCCACCAGGGTCTCGTAGCGGACCTCCAGCACGCGCCCGGCGAGCGACGGGTGCCGGGTTTGCTGACGGGCCAGCGTCACCACCTCGCGCCAGTAGCGGGCGGCGTTGCCGATGCTCTGGACGTAGTCCCACTTCTGGCCCGTGAGCGGATTGATCCAGTCCATCGTGATCAGCGAGCAGGCAACGTCGCGGCCGTCCCGAATCACGTGCAGGAACCGGGCATCGGGAAAGATCTCCCCCAGAGGGACCATGAACAGGACGTTATGCGGCGTCTTCTCCGCCCAGCGCGGCTTGCCGGAGGCGCGGCGGAAGTTCTCCACCAGGCCCTCGATGAACTGACGGAAGCGCAGCTGCAGGTCGGCCGGGGTGTTGCCGTAGCTCTGCATGACCGGGGCGAAGCTGCGCGTCAGCGTCTGATACCACTCCGCGATGGAAGGCAGCACCTTCAGCTCCGGTCCACAGCAGATGCGTGGATGGGAGTCGAGCAGGACGCGCAGCAGGGTCGTGCCCGAGCGGCCCGCTCCGCCCAGGAAGATCGGGGCGCTCTCCCGTTGCAGCGACCGGTTCGGCGGCTCTTCGCTTAAATGAGGTTTGATCTCCTTGATCAGTTCCTCTGCCCGTGTCACCCCGTAGGAGTCGCCCAGTTGCTGGTCGAGTTGACGAGCCTCTTCTGCCGAGGCCAGCGCCTCTCGGTATTCGCCTTTCTGCCTTTGTATCTCGGCAAGCCCCCGTAGATTCGCCGCAAGCAGACCGGGAAAATGGGGCCGTGAAAGCTCGATCGCTTCACGGAGGGCTTCGTACGCTTGCTCGGTTGCGTTCTTTGTCAAATACAGATCGGCGAGGTAATTGAGATTTGTCGCCGTTTCTTCTGAGAGAGTTGTTACTTTCCTCATCAGGGTAATGGCTTTCACCATCGCCTCAATCGCTCCGTCCAAGTCGCCAGTATGCTTGCGATAGATCGCAGCACTTTGCAGATATTGCCAATCTGTCACATCGGCTATATCCCCAGCGTATTGCCGATAAGCGTTCTTGAACCACTCAAAACGATCTTGCGGATTATTCATACAACGCTCCGTTCAAGGTTGCACGACTCAGTGCTGCGGCCACAGGTGATATTCGAGCCAACCAGGCAGACCAGCAATGCCACCTTTGCCTACGGGAATCTGTGTTCCGCCCTGAGCCAACTCAAGCCGGTGCATTCCCTCGGTGACGTAGACCTTCCCATCGGGACCAACCATAGCCTTTGTTCCCGGAGTTTCCGCCTTTCCCGGTCCTCGAGGAGGCAGGGGCTTTGGGGCGACATTCTCCGCGGCATTGACGTCGAACTGGATTTTCCTGGTTCCCTTTTCGTCTTCAAAGATCATCCACTTGCCGTTGGCATCCGTTTGAAGGACCTTCGCACCTGGAGGCGGCTTCCCGACTGTTGCCGGAGCTTTCTTCCCGAAGATGGCGTCATACCCATCGTGGTATGCCCGGTCGTGCAGCCCCACGCGGCCAGCGCCCGCCTTCTTGCCGGACGCCTCGCGAGCCGCCTTGGGAACGCCGCAGCCCACATCGCCCAGACCGTTGTGCGCCAAACCGACGTCTTTCCTCGGCCCACGAAGTAGGTGTGGTACTCGTCCACCTCCACATTGTACACCGTCTCCTGCACCCAGCGCGGCGGCGTCAGCGCCTCGACGGGGATGGGCAACTTCTCCTCGGTCAGCAGCAGTTCCCCGACCCGGAACGAGACGATCGGATACCATCCCCGTCGCGTCTCCGACCAGTAAGGATGCCCTGGCGTGACCTCATGCACCTCGCCGCCGACCGTCACGGTCATCAGCGGCACCCAACCGGTGAACTGGAACGTCCCGATCACGCGGCGGAAACTGTTGCCGTACGGATCGCGGAACACCCGGTTCGGCTCCCACCGCTCGGGCTGTCCCACACGGGTCACCGTCGCCACACCGCCATGTTCCAGCAGGAAGACCATGCCGGGCGTCAGCGCTTCGGCGGGCACCACCTCACCATTGATCAGAGGAATGCGCCGGCCGCAGCGATAGCGGTAGCTGATCTCCGCTTGGCCCAGGGCATCGCTGCAGGTGTATTCGACGACCACGTACAGCAGCGCCGCGCAGCTCATGTCCACTTGGCCGGTGTCGATCAGGTAGCCGGTATTCGGTCTGCACCGGTCTGGTTCGAGGTAGTAGATGCGGCGCTGAAACATGAAGCGTTGCCGCGGCTGGACGTGGCACATCAGCCAGTGGCCGCAATCGGGGTCGTGCTTGTCGAAAACGTAGACCACGTCATCGCGGTCGGGGGTGCGCCAGGTTTCCGGGTCGTAGGGCTGATCACACTCGGGGACCTTGCTGATGTCGAGGACGGTATTCTCGGCGCAGGCGCCGGAGCTATTGTGGACCTTGCACAAGCGGCTGCCGTTGAGGAACTCCTGGCCAGGGCGCAGGTCGCGGAGGCGTACCTCTAGCCAGGTCCAGCTTTCGGGATGGAACGCCTTCACCTTGCTGCTCGGCCGCAGCGGCGACGCCGTGAAGGTGGCGGGCGATGCGAAGCCATCGCTGAAGTAGCCAGCAGGTCCGCTGGCTGATTGCAAGCAGCACCGCTTGAACTTGCGGCCGCTGCCACAGGGACACGGCTCATTGCGTCCGAGGCCTGTACGACTCATGGGCACCGTCTCCTTTCGCCGCCGAACGATCTTTTTATCCCTGCAACGCAAGTCCCCACCCCTCACCCCCAACCCCTCTCCCACAAGGGGAGAGGGGAGAAGGATTGCTGCTCCTCAACTGGTAACCGCGGCCGCCGGCCGGGGCCGGCGGCGCTTCAGGACGAGCAGGTTGTGCTGGGCGTCCTTGTTGTCGGGGTCGAGTTCCAGCACGCTGTGGAGGGCCTGTTCGGCCGCTTGCCAGTCCTGGCCTTCTTGCAGCAGGGCATGGCTCAGCAAGACGCGCGGCCCGACGGCTTGCGGGTCCTGGGAAATCACCTGCTCCAGCATGGCACGCGAGGCCGCGAACTCCCCGCGCTGGACGCAGCCCCGCGCCCGCAGCCAGCCGAGCCGCGGTCCAGCGATCCCTTGCAGCTCCAGCTGTCCCAGCAGCTCTTCCAGCTCCTCCCAGCGTGCCGTCTTCAGGTAGACCTCGGCCAGCCCTTGCCAGGCCGGCTCGAAATCCGACCGCTCCTCCAGGGCGGAACGCCACTGGATCTCGGCCTCCGCCCAGCGCTCCTGCCCGCCATAGATCTCGGCCAGCAAGTGCCGGGTGCGGTAGCCGCGCAGGCCGACTTCCTCGCTGGCGAAATACTTGCCCTGGCGCGGCTCCAGCAAGCCCAGCCAGCTTTGCTCCGCCCCGGCCAGGTCGCGCTGCTCCCGCAGCATGAACCCCTGTTCCAGCAGCAATTCCGCGTCGTCGTGGTAGCGTTTCAGTCCTTCCCGACAGGTTGCCAGCGCCTCGGCCATCGTTCTCACCTGGCGCTGGGCCACGGCGATCAGGTGATACAGCTTGCGCAGGATGGAAGCGTCTGACTTGGCGTTGGCCAGGCTCTTTTGCAAGTGCGGCAGCGCCTCGGCCGTCCGCTCCAGGTCGAGCAAGGTCCAGCCCAGGTTGAACAGGCTGAAGGAGTCCTCCGGCCTCTCCTGATGGTCCATTTCCAGCAAGCGCAGGTTCCGCTGGAGCTTGCGCCGCGCACGCTGGCATCCTGGTAGCCGACGTGGTCGATGATGACGTTGGTAAAGCGGGCCCTTCCGCCGTCGCGATTGACCGAGGGAAGGATCTGCTCGTGGATGCGGTAATCCCAGCGATTCTGCGGCAAGTTGCGGAAGATCCGCACCTGGTCGAGCATGCGAAACGCGCTGCGGCGCTCGTCCAGCACCGAGCGGACCTGCACGGCATAGGCATCGCGCTCGTCGCCCAGGGAGGCCAGCACCTGGCGGAGACGTTCCCGGTTCTCGTCGTCGAGCCGGTCGTCGGCGTCCAGCCAGGTGATCCACTTGCCCGTCGCACAACGGACGCTCTCGTTGCGGGCAGCGGCGAAACTATCGACCCAGGGAAACTCGACCACCCGGGCGCCGGCTTGCCGGGCCGCCTCCCGCGTCGCATCCGTTGAGCCGGTGTCCGCCACGACGACGTCGTCAAACAGCCCCGCCACCGAACGCAGACAGGCGGGCAGGTTCTGTTCCTCGTTGCGGACGATCATGCACAGCGAATTGCCTTTCTTCTCCTCGTCATGCACCACAATGTGGGGTTTTGGCGGAGCGGCGTCCTCGCTGGCTCCCGCAGCCTCCGCCGACGGCTCGGCAGACTGTGGCCTGGGCAGATAGCTGGTGCTGATCTCCCGGCCCCATTTGTCCTGGAAGGCGGCCAGGTCGTCGCTGGCGCTTTGCTCCGCTGCGGCCACGGCTAGATTATCCTGTCCGCCCCGGCTGAAATCGTGGACGTACGTGTCCCGGGCGATCAGCAAGCGCTGGCCGGCTTCCTGGGCGCGCAGACAGAGGTCCGCGGCAAACAGTTCGGTGGTGAAGCGTTCGTCCAGGCCGCCAAGGTGCTCGATGACCTCACGCTGGACCAGGAGGCAAGTCCCATTCAGCCGGTTCACCGCGATTGTTTGCCCGGGGTGGGCCCGGCGGCAGCGTGCCGCGAACCTGTCCAGTTCCTCGCTCGGATCGCGGCGCGGCTCGATTCCTTGCGGACCGAGGGGATCATTGGTCAGGGGTGCGACGATGGCGGCGGCGGGCCCTTCTTGCAGGGCCGCGACGACCAGCCCTTCCAGGAAGCCGGGCGCGACGGCCGTCTCGCCGTGCAGCAGCACCACGAAGCTGCCCCGGGCCCGGCCGATGCCCTGGTTGAACGCACTGGCCCGGCCGGCACCCGGCCGGCACCGGACCAACTCGATCCGGGCCGGCGCCGGCACGTGCTTGCGGGCCTTTGTTAGCCACCCTTCGCAGAAGGGTGTTGGGGCCGGGGCTGCCGGCGACTTGTCGGGATCCACAACGGCACCCTTCTGCGAAGGGTGGCTAACGGCACCCGCATTCCGGCCGCCGGGAACCACCAGGATCAACTCAAACGGCGGCCGGCTGTTGCGGAGCAAGCGCTCCAGACAGCCGGACACGTGCGGCGACTGCTCGGGACAGAGCAGGACGATGGAAACCAGTTCGTTGCCCTTGGGCCGGGCCGGCGCGAACCACGGCTCCAGGGGAATGACCTGCGGGGCCGACCGGGCCAGCAGCCGTTGATCCTCGCACAGCCGCTGGCGTCCTTCATTGTCCTTGAGCTGCCCCAGCAGGTGGAAGCATCCCCGGGCCGATTCGCGATCCAGCGGGTTGTCCGCGACGGCCCGGCGGAGATGCTCGACGGCCTCGCGCGGCCGGCCCGCCCGGGCCAGGGCCGCTCCCAGGCTGGCCCGGCCGCCGGGAAGGTCCGGTCGTTGCAAGCACGCCTCATGGAAATGGGGCAGTTCACTGGTCCAGCCGCCGAGCAGACCGTGGAGCCGCCACAGGATCAGGTCGCGCTTGCTCCGGGCCTCGATCTCGGCTCGGCTCCGGTCGCTGACGCTCCCGGCTCGCCAGGCGGCACGGTCCCATTCGACGTGCAGCGACTCGAACGGCTGGCACAGCGGCATCCCCTCGACGGAGGCCTGGTCCAGTTCCGGCGACCGCGCCAGCACGTCCAGGGTGCGCTGGGCGGCCTCGAGCGCTTCGGTGCGCCGGCCCGCCGCCTCCAGGGTTTCCGCCAGGTTCAGGCCGGCCAGCGCAAAGCCCGGCTCCTTGTCCAGGGCCCGGCGAAACAGGCTCGCCACGACGTTTCCCTGGACCCCGGCGGGGTTGCGCCCCTGGCCCTGCCGCCACAGCAGGCACCCCATCAGGTTGGCCAGCGGGGCGGAGTCCGGGTTCTCTTTCAGGGCAGTTTGCAGGTCACTGGCCAGGGCCGCGTCCTCGGATTTGCCGCTGGACAGGGCCTGCCAGCAGCGCCCCGCCAGCCCCTGGAAGCGATCGGTGAGACTGGGTCGCCCGGCTCGATCGCGCAGCTCCGACCAGCCCCGGGTGAGCGCCTCGATCTGTTCTTGCCACAGCTCCTCGAAGCTCCAGCCCCGGGCCCGCTCACGGGCCGCCTCGGCCAGGGCCTGCCGCTCCTCCTCGTTCTCCAGGTAATAGCTGACCAGTTCCTCCAGGTTGTCCGGCCGATAGTGGACGCACTCGACGCGATCACGGAAACTACCCGGCGTTTCCGGGTTGCCGGCTTCCTGAAACACCAGGGCCCCGGCCAGGGCAGCCTCCACCGCGGGCCGGCCCGCCCGGTGCTGGGCGCTGAACTCGACCACGATCCGGGACCGCTGCAGCAGGCTGCGATACTCCTCCCCGAAGACGGCGCCGCGAATCCGCACCCGCCAGCGCCGGCCCAGCCGGGACAGCGCTGCCAGGCGCGAGGCCCGTTCGCGCAGCACCGAGGGGTTGAGGTTGCCCACGAACAGCACGTCGATCTCGCGCCGCCCGGTCCACGAGGGCATTTCCGCGAAGGCCCGCTCGCAGCCGTCCAGCCGGCCCACCTGGGCAGCGATCCCCTCCCGCCCCAGCGCCTCAACTCCCGCGGCGTCGGTCAGCACCAGGTCGAAGCAGGGTAGGCAGACCCGATACCAGTGCCAGAGCAAGTTCCAGTCGGTTGCCAGCGCGACCCGGGGCAAGGGCACGGACAGCAGCGCCGCGGGCAGAGTCGCATAGGCCGGGTTCAGCACCAGGAAGTCCGGTTGCCAGCCCGGGGGAAAGCCGCGGCAGATCTGCTCCCACGAGTCCCAGGGCCGGATCGTCAGGTCCAGGTCTCCGATGGAGTTGAACGCCAGGCAAGTGCCCGACTCCCGAAAGCGTTTCAAGTTTTGTTCCGCGAATGCTCCCGTGACGGGGCCGAACAGGTAGCGCAAGGACGATGTGGCGACACTCACTTGGTGGTTCCTCATTGTTTGAGCGGCGGGCCCGAAGTCAGCCGCGTTTAGCCGCGACGCGCAGCGGAGCGCGCAGACCCCGCGCTCCGCTGCGCGTCGCGGTTAAACGCGGCAGTCAGCCGAAACCGAAAAAAGATTGAAACCCGTGTTGACGAGTTCGGTTCCGCCCCGTAACAAGAATATACACTTTCACTTGATCAACAAGATCAGGTGTGGAGTAATTGACACTTGATTGACCCCAGGCTGGGTGCTGCAAGGACAGCGTCGTCAAGCAACACCTTACTCCGCGACAGTCCCTTCACTTGTGTGAGACCTTCGTCCAGCATCGTCCAGAAATCACCTGTCAACTGTTCCAATCCAGGAACTATTGCATCCATCGCTTCGAGCGGCGATGCGCCATCAGGACGCCACACGCTCCACAGGAAGTGATTTCGGGCAGGAAAGAAGGGAATTGGAGACGACCATGACGGGCTTCCTGTTCCGCTTGTGGCAGCAGCATTTCGCCAAACTCCAGCGCCAGCTCCACCCACCGCGCAGCGTCCGGCTGTGGCTGGAAGCGCTGGAAGAGCGGGTCGTGATGACCCAGAACGTCTGGCTGCCGCAGCAGCTCTCTCCCATCGCCGGCTCCAGCCAGGCGCTGCAGTTCGGGCAGACGTTCCAGCCGGTCAGCACTGCGCTCTTGCCGCCACCGGGCCTGTCCGCCACCGTCTTCACCACCAGCGGCAACTTCTCCCTGCTCGACCAGGGCAGCTACGACCTGGTCCTGCACGAGAGCGGCTCCTCCGCAGCGGGCAACTTCTCCTTCAGTGAGAGCGGCTCGGTCACCTTTAACCTGACCGTCAGCGGTCCCGTCAGCAACGCCGGCCTGGCCGCTACCTCCGTCGTCCTGACCCAGAGCGCTACGCTCAACTGGTCGTTGACTCAGGGCGGCGCCAGCAGCAGCGGCACCACCACCCTGACCACCAGCAGCCCCGGCGGCACCCTCGATCCGTTCTTCGCCGCCGGCTTCAGCTGGCTGCCCGTCACCCAGCAATTGATCCAGGCCAACGGCCTGGGCCTGGGCAGCGCCAGCATCAGCACGCTGAGCGTCGGCGAGAGCGGCCTGGAGTGTTACACCTTCGGGGTCAGCGGCCAGCAAACCCTGGTGGCCGGCGGCGTCCCCGCCAGCCCTGACCCGCTGCAGGGCAGCACCTCCTCGCTCGGCTTCGCCCGCACCGACAGCTTTACTCTGACCGACCACGGCCTGGACACCTACTCCCTGGCCGAGCAGGGCTCCGCCAACAGCAGCGGCGTCTACAGTCTGAACAGCATCCTCTACGCCGAGACGGCGAACAAACCCATCCATCTGGCCGACGGCACTGTCGCCCTGGGAGCGACCTGGCAACTGACCCAGAGCGGCACCGTCACCCTGACCGGCAAGACCAGCGACAGCAGCACCCAGGCACCCGGCAGCGCTGACCTGGCCCTGCCCAGCAGCATCGGGGCGCTGACCGCCGGGGCCGGCCAGACGCCCCTGACCGCCAACGCCCTGCCCCAGTCCGACAGCGACTCGTTCCGCTTCAGCGACAGCGTTCCCTACACCTACGCCGATGGCGGCCGCCAGAGCTACGTCCTGCGTGCGGCCGGCACCTTCGGCACCCGCGGCTTCAACCTGGGCAGCGTCAACCAGCAGTCCAGCGCCCACGGCAGCTACACTCTCGGTCTGCGCGACCGCGAGAGCAGCAGCGGCACCTTCGCCGACACCGGCTCGGGCTTGCTGGACAGCAACGCCGGCCTGCTCACCAGCGCCAGCGACTCCGACAGCGGCAGCTTCACCCAGCAAAGCACCCTCACCCAGACCGAAGCCGGCACCAGTACCCTGCAATTGAGCGAGCAGGGTTCCTACGCCAACGGCAGCCTCAGCCTGGGCTATTTCAAGCAAACGCAGACCCAAACCGCCAGCACCAGCAGCCGCCAGAGCGACAGTTACCGCGACAGCTACAGCGGCCAGTTCGGCCAGGCCTCGCTTTCCGAGCAGTTCAGCGGCACCGACAGCTCCTCCGACAGCAGCAGCCAGAGCGGTTCGGCCCAGCAGACACTGACCGAGCAGGGCACCCTTCAGGGAGGCCAGCTCAACCTCTCCTGCTGGGTCGTCAACGCCAAGAGCAGCGGCACCTTCTCGACGGGAACCACGGCCTCCTCCACCCAGTCCGGCACGGTCCGCACCAGCCAGACCACCACGGCCCTGGCCACCACCGCCGTCGGCACCGTCACCATCACCGCCACGTCCCAGGTCTCCTTCAGCAGCCACTCCGCCTGGCAGCAGAACAGCAGCGGCTGCTTCAGCCAGGGGACTTACACCAGCGGCACGGTCAACAGCGGTGTCTTCGCCCTGACCAGCGCCGCCTATCAGCAGAGCAGCAACGATCACTGGACCGTCAGCGGCTCCGACGGCAGCACCTCCTCGGGGACCACCGGCACCGTCGCCAGCGGCACACTCCAGACCGTCAGCAACAACGTCCCGGCCGCCGTCACCTTCCGCACCAGCAGTACCTCCACCTTTGCCAGCACTGAGCAGGACTCTTATAGCGGCACAGGCACCGACAGCGGTTCGGCACGCACTGCCGGGGCCTTTGCCCAGGGCAGCTTCAGCTTCGGCCAGGTGGCCTACAGCAGTTCCAGCAACCAGACGCTGACCCTGACCGCCTCGGGCGCCGACACCTTCAGCAACCTCAGCAGCACCAGCGGCAGCAGCGTCAGCCACCAGGGCAGCATCGCCTCGGTAGCCGGCACCGGCAGCACCACAGTCACCGGCACCTTCGTCAGCAGCGGCCAGACCGTCAGCACCTCCAAGGGCAGCGATTGCTGGAGCCTCACGTCCACTTCCTCGGCCGGAGTCAACCTCTCCCAGAGCGGCCGCTTCCTCGCCGGCAGCTACAGCCTGGGCAGCGTCTCCCTGAGCCAGACCGGCAGCGACAGCTGGACCAGCCAGCAATCCGGTTCCGGCAGCGGCACCAGCGTTTACAGCCTGCTCAGCACCGGCAGCAATGCCACGGCGGGACTGTACACCCAGACGGCCACCGGCACCATCACGGGCGCTTTCACCAGCAGCGTGCAGCAGTCGGGCACCGACAGCCTTACCCTGCGGCAGGGCGGCAACTTCGCCAAGGGCAGCTTCAGCTTTGCCAGCGTCCTCTTCCAGGCCAAAAGCGCCCAGACCACCACCGCGACCCTGGCCGGGGTCAGCCACTCCCAGGCCAGCACCACCACCACTTACCAGACGCATTCGCAGCAGGCCGGGCCAGTGGGACCGTTCGGCTCCGGCGTCGGACTCGCTTCCAGCACCCAGACCGGCCGCATCACCGCCACGCAGCACGCCAGCGAGACCTTCTCGGCCTCGCTGACCAGCAGCATCCACGCCCAGGTCTACCAGGCCGGCCAGGCCCCCAAGGGAGTCTACGGCTTCGGCAGCGTCGCTTACTCGGAGTCCGACACCAGCGCCACCACCTCAAGCGACAGCCAGAGCGGCTCCGGCAGCGGCGGCAACTCCTGGTCGGCGCAGACGGTCAGCACCTGGGCCAAGGTGCCCGGCTCGGCACAGCCCTACACCGGCTCCGGCCAGAGCAGCGCCTCCAGCAGTTACAGCGGCACCTTCCGCTTCTCCTTCCTCAGCAGCACCAACCAGCACAGCCACGGCTCCAGCAGCCTCACCGAGCAGGGCTCCTTCAGCAACGGCAGCTACAACTTCGGCTGCTGGGTCTGGGACGCAGGCTCCAGCCAGCAAACCACCATGACCGCCGCGCTGCAGAGCAGCTTTGCCGGCACAGGCGCCGACAGTTCCGTTTACAGCGGCAGCCAGAGCAACCTGGGCACGGCCAGCACCGACAGCCAGTCCCGCTCCGGCCAAAGCAGCGACTGCTACGCCAGCAGCGGCAGCCAGTCGGCCAGCCTGGTCAGCACCAGCAGCGTCCACAATCACCTGCACGAGGCCGGAGGCTTTACCGCCGGCAGCTACAGCCTGGGCAGCGTCAATTACACCAGCAGCGGCTCGGGCAGCGTCGTGCAAGCGCAAAGCACGGTGGGCAGCGACAGTGGCAGCAACAGCGTCAGCACCCTCAGCAGCCGGCTGCAGACTCAGCTCAGCAGTGCCACTCCCGGCTACCACAACCAACTGTCCAGCACCTCCACCCAGACCAGCAGCGGCACCTTCACGGATCGCTACGGCTCGACGAACACCATCAGCAGCAGCGTCAGCTTCGGCATGAGCCAGCAGGGCGCCTTCAGCCCCACAGGCGACTTCAGCTTTGCCAGCGTCGTCTTCCACAATGGCTCGACGACCACCGCCACCCAGCACAGCAACGCCGTCAGCACCAGCAGCAGCAGCCAGACCTCCAGCCTGCTCTCCACTGCCCTCAACGCCAGCTGGGGCGGCAGCTTCAGCAGCAGCGACGGCAGCAGCTACGAAAGCCAGTCGCACCTCACCGTCCAGTCCACCAGCGCCCAGGGCAGCACCGCGCTGCAGCAGAGCAGCACCAGCACCAGCACCAGCGAAGTGCTGACCTCGGGCAACCAGCTGTGGGAAACGGGCGCCGACGTGGGCGGCACTTACAGCTATGGCAGCGTGGTGCTCAGTTCGACCAGCAGCGACCTGGCCACCGTCCAGCAAAGCGGCACCTCAACGCAGCAGGGCAGCAACTGGGCCAGCCTGGACAGCAGCTACCTGGCCCTCAGCGTGGGCACCTCTGCCAGCGGCCAGAGCGTCACCCAGGTGGCCCTGACCAGCTGCGTGGCCCAAAGCCACGGCTCTGCCAGCAACAGCTTTACCCAGAGCAGCCTGACCTCCTCCACCGCCACCTCGCTCAGTTGCAGCAGCCTCAGTCAGCGCGGCACCCTGGTGGGCGGCTCCTTCGCCTTCGGCAGCACCGTCTACAGCAACAGCGGCACGGCCCGCACGACTTACGCCGAACACGACACGGGCAACTACACCGGCTCGTTCCACAGCAGCACCGACAGCACCTTCTTGCAGCAGAACACCACCGGCACCTTCGTGGCCGTCTATCCTTCCGGCAACAGCAAGGACATAAGCGGCCAGCAGTGGGGCAGCACCAACACCACCATCCTCAACAGTCAGCAGCAGACGTTCTCCCTGTTCCAGTCCGGTGGCGTCAATCTCCAGGGCAAATACAACCTGGGCAGCGTGGTGCTGACGCAGACGGAGCAGGCCACCAGTACGGTCAGCAGCTGGGGCAGCGGCACGCAGAGCAGCACCAGCGGCACCTTCAGCAGCAACGACGTCCTGTGGGGCTACAACCTGTCCCAGGGGCTGCCCGGCGGCGTCAAGATCTACGTCGACCAGGGCGGCACGGTGGCCTTCGTCCAGTCCTCCACGCGCAGCAGCACCGAGACCAACCAGGCCAGCAGCAGCCTGAGCCAGCGTGGCAGCTTCGCCAACGGCAGCTACAGCTTTGCCTGCGTGGTCTACCAGAGCGCCCAGACCGGCAGCGACAGCAGCCTGCAAACAGGGACGCAGAGCTACACCCAGTCCAGCAGCAGCGGCCAGACCTTCAGCAACGGCACGCCGATCTTGACCAGCCAAAATGGCTACCTCAGCGTCAGCCTGAAGGACAGTGTCCGCACCGGCCAGGAGACCACCAGCGTCAACGACGTTCAGACCAGCAGCACCAGCTATTACGCGGCGGGCAGTTACTCCGGCGGGAGCAACGCTTACAGCCTGGGCAGCGTCAACTACCAGGGCCGCAGCAGCGACCTGAGTACCCTGGTCAAGGAGGGCGGCCTGACCGAGACCGGCAGCCAGCTGACCAACCAGCTGAACGCCCTGGCCACCGGCGTCAACTCGGTCTGGAGCAACAAGCTCTACCAGCAAACCAACAGTTCCACTCAGACCCAGGTCAGCCAGTCCAACGCCACCCTCAGCGAGCTGGGCTGCTTCAGCAACGGCGCCTTCGCACTGGATAGCGTCGTGCTGCGTCAGTCGGGCAGCACCACGACCACCACCCGACAGGACTCCACCAACAGCTCCACCCAGCTGACGCTGAAGTACTTCACCTTCATTGCCCCCAGTCCACTCATTGCCTTCTACTCCGCCACCAGCACCACCACGCTGCACCAGCACGAGAGCGATTCCAGCGACGACAGCGTCACCAGCACGGTGAATCTGCTGGAGGCGGGCCGTTACAGCCAGAACAGCTTCGCCTTGACCAGCGTGGTCTACGACCAGGGACGGCAACAGACCAGCACGGCCCTGCAAACGCTCCTCAGCGCCGAGACCGGCACGCAACTGAGTCTCTTCAGCACCACCAGCAACTACAACTTGACGGCCAATGCGGGCACGGTCACCGACACCATTGCCACCAGCCTGAGCAGCTCGTCGCAGTCGCACTTGCACGAGGCCGGGTCGCTGTCCAGCACGGGGTATTTCAACCTGGGTTGTGTCAGCTATTCGGCCAGCGGCCTGTCCAGCTACAGCAGCATCGAGACCCAGAACGCCCTGTCGCGGCAGACGACCGCCAGCGTCGCCACCATGCCGGCCAACCGCAGCCTGCTCGGCGCGCTGAAGGTGCTGCTGTTCCCGCCGCTGTCGCTGAGCAGCAGCAGCATCACCGCCCTGGTCACCCTCGGCACCCTCAAAAGCCGCATCAGCATGACCCAGAGCACCTCCGGACTGTACTCCTGGACCGCCCGCGAGTCCGGCAGCTGCGGCAGCAGCGGCTACAACCTGAGCAGTGTGGTGCTGCAGCAGACGGCGGTGGCCAACCAGCAGATTCAGACCAGCAGCCTGCTCACCAGCAACAGCTGGGTCATCAACAGCAGCCAGGGCAGCCGCACCGGCCAGCTGGTCAGCCAGGACACCCAGAGCAACACGCTGGCCAACCGGCTCACCATCTACCAGGCGGGCCAGATCAGCCAGGGCAACTGGAGCCTGTCCAGCTACCAGCTGACCGCCAGCAGTTACAACACCGCCAGCGACGCCCTGCAGCAGAATGGCCGCAACGCCGTCTCCGTCAACAGCACCACTGCCACCGGCACCATGCCCAACAGCTACTCCGGCACCAACACCACTAGCCTCACCCAGACCACGCTCCAACTGCTGGCGGCCAACCTCAAGGAGAAGGGCAGCTACAGCAACGGCAGCTTGCAGCTGGGACTGGTGAGCATGACCCTGGATGGCAGCTCTACCGCCGGCACCCGCAGCACCAACAACAACAGTTACACCCAGGGCCAGGACAGCATCACCATCACCGCCAGCAACTCGGGCAGTTTTCATCTGCAGGCGGCCGGCAGTTACAGTCAGAGTTCGCTGTCACTGTCGAGCTTCCAGTTCAAGGGCCAGTCGGGCGGCACGGTGGCCATGACCCAGACGGGCACGTCGGCGGGGGTCAGCTACAGTCACTCCGACAACTGGAACGAGAACCTCAGCCAGCGCGAGAGCGGCAGCTATCAGCCGGCCGCGCCCGGCAACGCCTGGAACTTGACCTTCTTCCTGCTGACCGACACCGAGACGGAGACGGCCAGCGACCAGGTCAAGACGAGCACGGCCAGCACCAGCGTCACCAGTCTGCTGACGCTGGTCGGCACCGGCGTCAGCGGCTTGAGCGAGGTCAGCAGTTTCGGCAGCAACAACTGGAACGGCCGCTACGAGACCTTCGTGACGCCGACGACGACGACCAACACGCCGTTGATCGTGATCGGCGTGCCGCAGTTGAACCCGACGGTGGGCCTGAGCAACCTGATCAACGGCAGCGTGGCTGGCAAGGCGTCAGGCGTGACCGCCGGGGCCCTGCTGGGGCTGGTGTGGCCGACGACGCTGACGCCGCTGCTGGGTGCGGGGCGAACGCCGCCGAGTGCAGTGCCCCTGCTGGCGTTGCAGGGGCCGCCGCTGCTGAGCGCGGTCAACCCGGGCCCCTACGGCGGCTGGCTGAGCCTGGCGCAAGGGGCCAGCGGCAATCCCGGCCCCTGGACCGACCTGGGCCAGACGGCCCAGAAGCTGTGGAGCCTGGTGAACGTGACCTACCAGGACGGGCTGACCAAGGTGCAAAGCCTGCTGCAGAACCAGTATCAGAACCCGCTGAGCATGTATGCGTCGCAGCAGTGGTCGGCCTTGACGGCGTCGCTGCCGGCGGGGACGACGCTGACCTCCAACCTGAAGGCCAAGCTGGGCAAGGTGGTGGACTACGTCGCCGGGATCGTGGACGAGTTGACGGGGGGAGCGATCTCCAAGGGGTACTTGCAGTACTTGAAGTGGCTGCCGTTTGGCATCGGGCAGACCTATTCGTTTATCGAGCAGAACGCGCCGTGGCTGCTGCCCAACCCCAACTCGCGGGCCTTCCAGGCAGGCGGTGTGGCCGGCCAGGTGATCGGCATTGTGCTGATGGTCAATCCGTCGGCGCTGGGCATTGTGGGCCGGGTGCTGGTGAACGTGCAGTTTTACAGCGGTCTGGTCAATGCCAGCGTGGCGTTGCGCAGGGCAACTGGCAGGGCTTTACGCTGCTGCTGCTGGGTGCGATCTCGAAGAAGCTGAGCGGGGTGACGCCGTGCGTGTCTGGCTGGGTGGGGATCGGGGTGGGCGTGGTGGCGACTGGTCAGAGCCTGGCCAGCGCCTACAATAACCTGACGCAGCCGGGAGGCGATCCGCTGCGGGGCATTCTGGACCTTGTGCAGGCGGCGGTGACCTTCAAGGTCCAGGTGGCCAGTTCCTGCTTCACCGGCCGGATGCTGATGCGCACGGCCGAAGGGAAGAAGCGGGTCGATGCGATCCGAGAGGGCGACCTGGTGTGGTCGCGAGACGAGAACGATCCGTATGGCAAGCTGATGCTGAAAGCGGTGCTGGCGACGTTCGTGCGGGTGGCCCCGATCTGGGCGGTGAAGATTCCGGGTCAGACGATCGAGACGACGGCGGAGCATCCGTTCTGGGTCTATGGCCGTGGCTGGATTCCGGCGAAGATGCTGGAGGTGGGGGACCTGTTCATCACGGACGCGGGGCTGCTGGTGACGGTGGAGGGCGTGGAGGACACCGGCAGGGTCGAGACGGTTTACAACTTCCTGGTCGAAGATTTCCACACCTACTTCGTCAGTGCGACCGAGGATGGCGTCAGCGTTTGGCGCATAACACTGGCTGTGGACCTGACCCAGACTGGAAGTCCTCATGGCGAGACCCAAAGGTAGTTGGGAGGCAAAAGGCCGCAAAAGAGAACGCCAACATACTACGCAAGAACTTGAAATTGAAAGCAACCGCAGCCGAAGATGGATTAGATGCTCACCACATCGTCCAGAGTACGAACAGCAAGGGCAAGGACCAATCGTTCCAGAAGGCTCGGCAGTTGCTAAATGACCACCAGATCGACATTAATTCGGCCGAGAACGGTGTGGCCTTACAATCGACAAAGCCAGGAGTTCCGCAGAATCCTGGCGTGCGACAGCACAAGGGAGGCGACCTCCACAGCAATGAGGGTGGTCGTCGCACTTACAACCGTCTCAAGAATGCTGCGGATGCCGCAGGGAGTGATTGGGGAGCAAGACAAACTGCGCTTCGCAATGAGCTTGCGATGATGAAGGCAGAGATTGCGGCTGGGCATTTCCCATGACCGCTGCTTGTTCCTCCGAGTCAAGATAGATCGAGCAGACCAGCAACGAAGCGATGGAGTGGTAATAACTATGGTTGAGCTTTTTCGTGCGCAGTCAATGCCGGATGACTACCGGCCAGTCTGGTATAAGGATCAAGACGAACCGATGTTCGACTTGTTGCGAACAGGAAAACCAATCGGGGGAAGATGGACGACTCCGTATCTCATCCTTGGCGGGCCTGCTCGTAGGCGAGAAACATCCGACTTTCCTGGGTTGTTGGATCACGTCTTGATTGCGAGCGAACGTGCTTGGCAGACACTTCAACCATTGATCAACGATGCGGTTGAGGCACTTCCTGTCATTCATCCATCGGGTGAGCAGTATTATGCCCTCAACGCCATTCGAGTCATCGACTGCCTCTTGGTTGACCGCTGTAAGACCAATCGCCTGCCGACCAGTCCGAGTTCGTATTTCAGCAAGGTTTACGTCTACTCCTTCAACGAAGAAGCCGTCCGAAGCCAACACTTTTTTCGGTGTCCGCAGATGAAGGGGCTTGAGGTGTATGTCTCTTCGGAGTTCAAGAGTTTGGTTGAGTCGAACCGATTGACCGGGTTGAAGTTTGTCCAGATTTACCCGCCGCCGACAGAGTAACACCTAATCCATGCCCCGAAACCCCTCTCCCTTCGCTTCTGCGAGCAAAAAGAGCAAAAAGGGGACGGATCTAATTATTCTGGGACAATGTAGGTGTGTGATTAGGATGCAGAGCCAAAAGGGGACGGATCTATTTATTGTGAGACAATGCGGGTGTCCGATTAGGATGCCGGGGAACCAAGCCGCCACAACGCGGCACTCTGATCTTTGACAATCCAGATGAGGCGGGGAGGGGCCGACTGGGCGAACCCAACGTGGTGCTGGACAGATCGCCCAGTCGCGTCCCCTCTCTACCTCGAGCATTACCTCTCTCAGTTGCAGCAGTCTCAGTCAGCGCGGCAACCTGGTGGGCGGCCCCTTCGCCTTCGGCAGCACCGTCTACAGCAACACTGGCTCGGCTCGCACCAATTACTTCGAGCGCGACACGGGCAACTGGACCGGCTCGTTCCACAGCAGCACCAGCACCAGCCTGCTGCTGCAGGGCCCTGTCCCCAATCACCCGGCGGGCGACCACTACAGCAACAGCAAGGACGTCAGCGGCGACCAGTGGGGCAGCAGCAGCACCACCGTCCTTAACAGCCAGCAGCAGACCTTCAATCTGTTCCAGTCGGGCAGCGTGGACAGCAAGGGCAATTACAGCCTGGGCAGCGTGGTGCTGACGCAGACGGAGCAGGCCACCAGTACGGTCAGCAACTGGAGCCGCAGCACGCAGAGCAGCACCAGCGGCACCTTCAGCAGCACCGACGTCCTGTGGGGCTACAACCTGTCCCAGGGGCTGCCCGGCGGCGTCAAGATCTACGTCGATCAGGGCGGCACCGTGGCCTTCGTTCAGTCCTCCACACGCAGCAGCACCGAGAGCAACCAGGCCAGCAGCAGCCTGAGCCAGCGTGGCAGCTTCGCCAACGGCAGCTACAGCTTTGCCTGCGTGGTCTACCAGAGCGCCAGACCGGCAGCGACAGCAGCCTGCAAACAGGGACGCAGAGCTACACCCAGTCCAGCAGCAGCGGCCAGACCTTCAGCAACGGCACGCCGATCTTGACCAGCCAAAATGGCTACCTCAGCGTCAGCCTGAAGGACAGTGTCCGCACCGGCCAGGAGACCACCAGCCTCAGCGACGTTCAGACCAGCAGCACCAACTATTACGCGGCCGGCAGTTACTCCGGCGGGAGCAACGCTTACAGCCTGGGCAGCGTCAACTACCAGGGCCGCAGCAGCGACCTGAGTACCCTGGTCAAGGAGGGCGGCCTGACCGAGACCGGCAGCCAGCTGACCAACCAGCTGAACGCCCTGGCCACCGGCGTCAACTCGGTCTGGAGCAACAAGCAGTATCGCCAGACCAACGCCTCCACTCAGACCCAGGTCAGCCAGTCCAACGCCACCCTCAGCGAGCGGGGCAGCTACGGCAATGGCAGCTTTGCGCTGGCCAGCGTGGTCTTGCGCCAGTCGGGAAGCACCACGACCACCACCAGGCAGGACTCGACGAACAGTTCGACCCTGCTGACACTGAAGTACTCCAACTTCATCGTCACCGGACCAGTCAATGCCTACTACTCCTCCAGCAGCACCACGACGCTGCATCAGCACGAGAGCGACTCCAGCGACGACAGCGTCACCAGCACCACTTATTTGACCGAGGCCGGCAGTTACGCTCAGAATTGCTTTGCCCTGACCAGCGTGTCTTACGACCAGTGGCAGGACCACGACACGACCGCGCAGCAGACCGTGCTCAGCACCGAGACCGGCACGCAACTGGGCCTGTACAGCGCCACCAGCAACTACTGTCTGGCCTTGAACTCGGTCACCGGCACCGACAAGGTTTACGTCAGCCTCAGCAGCAGTTCCAACTCCCACCTGCACGAGGCCGGTTCGGCGGGCACGACGGGCAATTTCAACCTGGATTGCGTCCGTTACGACGCCGGCGGCCTGTCCAGCTACACTCGGGACGAAACCCAGCAGGCGCTGTCACGGCAGACCACGGTCAACGTCAGCAGCAAACCGGCCAACCAGAACCTGCTGGCTACCCTCAAGGCGCTGGCGTTGTCGCGTCTGGGCCTGGCCAGCACCAGCAACAGCACCACCAGCCTTCTCAGCGTCAGCGACCTGAACAGCAACACCACCAGCACGCTCACCAGCACCGGCCTGTACTCCTGGACTGCCAACGACTCCGGCACCTACGGCAACGGCAGTTACAACCTCTCCAGCATGGTGCTGCAGCAGCGAGCCACCGCCCACCAGGACAGCGAGGCCGTCTGCCTGGCCACCAGCAGCACCAGCGGCAACAACGGCCTGCACAACGGTCTGGGCGTCTCCCTGGAGACGCAGACCGGCAGCCTGTCGGACCAGCTGACCATCTACCAGGCGGGCACGGCCGACCACAGCGGCTTCAACCTGTCCAGCTTCCAGCTGACCGCCACCACGTACAGCGGCAGCACCGTGGCACTGAGCCAGAAAAGCACCGACAGCGTCTCGGGCAGCATCAGCGACGCCAGCGGCACGGTGCCCAGCAACTACCAGGGGCTCAGCACCAGCAGCCTGATCCAGACCAGCACCCAGAGCCAGTCGGCCGCACTGGACGAGAAGGGCACCTTTGGCAACGGCAGTCTGCAACTGGGGCTGGTGAGCATGACCCTGGATGGCCTGTTCACCTCCAGCTCGCGCAGCTCCAGCAGCAACAGCTACACCGAAGGCAACGACAGCACCAGCGTCACGGCCAACTCCTCGGGCAACTACCATCTGCAAGCGGCCGGCAGTTTCAGCCACGGTTCGCTGGCGCTGTCCTGTTTCAGCTACAACGGCAAGTCGGGCGGCATGGCCACCATGACGCAGCTGGGCACTGCCGCGGGGGCCAACTACTCGCACACCGACAACTGGAAGGAGAACTTCAGTCTCAACGAGCAGGGCAGTTACAACCCGGCGGCTGCGACGGGCAACGGCTGGAGCCTGAGCAGTTACGTCAGCAAGTACCAGCAGACGGAGACGGCCGGCGACAAGATCAAGAACAGCACGGCCAGCACCAACAACAGCAGCACGACCACGGTGACGGGCACGGGCACGGTGGGCAACAGCGTATCCAACAGTTCGGGTTACAACAACTGGAATGGGCGGCGTTCGTCCTACGTCAACCCCAGCACGACCACGGTGACGCTGACGGGTCCCGGCGTGCCGGCGCTCTACCCCGACGTGGGCGTCAGCGGCTTTACCGCGGCCGTGAGCGGCTGGGCCAAAGGGGTCATCGCCGGGCAGTTGCTGGGCGTGTCCTTGCCGACGACGCTGCCGGCGCTGGCTGGGGGAGGCAACGCCCCGCTGAGCCAGCCGCCGCAGCTGAGCATGGTGGCACCGCCGCTGCAGGGGGGAGTGCAGCCCCAACCCTACGGCGGCTGGTTGACGGTACAGCAAGGGCCAACGACCAATCCCAGTCCCTGGAACGACCTGGGCCAGACCGGACAGAACTTGTGGGACCTGGTCAACAAGGCCTACCAGGATGGCAGCAGCAAGTTCCAGAGTCTGCTGCAGAACCAGAACGCCAATCCGCTGTCGATGTATTCGTCGCAGATGTGGACGGCGCTGGTGGATGCCTTGCCCAACGGCGTGGAGATCACCTACAACTGGAAGGCTTACGTTGGCGCGGTCTTTGACTTCGTGGGCGGTGCCTTGAGTGCGTTGACCAACGGCTTGACGGACCGTGCGTTGCGCGGGGCGGGGCTAAACTGGTTGGTAAACCCGGACTCGACGGCCTACCGTGTGGGGACCTACGTCGGTCAGGCGCTGGACATCGTGCTGACGTTCACGCCGGTGGGGCGGGTGCTGGGGTTCATCCAGATGGCGGGGGGGCTGTGGAACTCCTACGACGCCTACCAATCCGGGGACTACGCGGGAGCGGCGCTGGGAGCGGTGCAGGCGTTGGCCCTGGGATTGAAGGGAGTGTCGCGTTGTGCTTCGACGCAGTGGGCGCAGAAGACCTTCGGCAAGCTGGGAGCGGGGGTGAGCAACCTGGCGGGGAAGACGGCGGGAGTGCTCTCGACGGGCCTGGGAGCGGTCTCGACTGGCCTGACGCTGTACAGTGTGTACAACAACTTCACGTCGCCCAACGGGGATCCGATCAAGGGCTTGCTGGACCTGGCGCAGGCGGCGGTCACCTTCAAGGTCCAGGTGGCCAGCTCCTGCTTCACCGGCCGGATGCTGTCGCTGACGCCGGAGGGGAAGCGCAGATCGATTCGATCCGGGTGGGGGATTGGATCTTCTCGCGTGACGAGGACGATCCCTACGGCCCGCTGGTGCCGAAGCGCGTGCTAGACGTTTTCGAGCGGGTGGCCCCGATCTGGGCGGTGAAGATTCCGGGCCAGACGATCGAGACGACGGCGGAGCATCCGTTCGGGGTCTATGGCCGTGGCTGGATTCCGGCGAAGATGCTGGAGGTTGGCGACCTGCTCCTCACGAACGAGGGGCTGCTGGTCACGGTGGAGGGCGTGGAGGACACTGGCAGGGTCGAGACAGTTTACAACTTCTTGGTAGAAGATTTCCACACCTACTTCGTCAGTGCCACGCAGGAAGGGGCCAGCGTTTCGGCGCATAACAGCTACACTGCTCTGAGCAACGCAGGTCTGAGCAAAAGCGAGGCCAAGCGTGCCAACATGCTTTACAAGACGAAAGGTGCGGATGCGGCCAGGAAGTATTTGAAGGAAGGGTTGGGCTATTCAGGGTCTAAGTTGGGCAACCTTATGAAAGCTGCCGCCAAAGCACGAACGGGACGCCCACGAGGGCCAAACAAAACGAGTGGGCATACCGACAAGATTCTTGAGCAAGCAAATCAACTGGAGGCGGCAGGGAACACAATCTTGAACGGCGGTGGGAAGGCGAAAGAAGCGACGATTCCGACGCCTGGAGGTGTTAAGAGCAAGAGGCGACCAGACATCTTGTACGAGACGCCATCCAAGGAACGGAGAGGAGTTAATGTCGGGCTACAGAAAGGCGGCAATCCTATCCGCCGTGAACAGAAAGCACTGGACGACCTGAACGGACCTGGCAAATTACCAACGGTTTTCGTTCCTTACAACTGACAGACGAACCTATGGCTGACATCTCGATTCAATTTCACGCATTGCCCGAAGAACTTCGGGATTTCGTGAGGGAATGTGTAACCGACTTTGGGCTTCACGTTGTTGCAATCAGGTATTATCCCTATGAAGCTGTCGAACTTGATTCTACGGCCCTCGCTGGTATCTTCTTAGACGAATCTGCGGTTCGGGAGTTGACGTTTACCCTCCTTCACCCAAGCCTTCCTGCGAAGGGCAACATGGAGTTGTGGGACAAGAACCCTGATGTTCTACGATTGCAGATCGGTAGGAGAAGCTCGAAGGGTATGGAAGAATCACACCTTTCTGCACGCACGAAGAATGCCGCTGCGCTGGCCGTCTGGAAAAAGATTGCAAAGCGGTTGAAGGACATGACTGAGAAAGGTGCATTAGCCGTGCAGCCCGAAACTGGGGCTACAAGCCTCGCACGGGGGCACCGTTATACCGCAGGGGCCAAGGAATTGGAAGCAAGCGGCGTTTCCATGCTCACTATTGCGGGCATCATCTTGAAACTTGGGCAGACGCCGGACGGAAACACGACTAACAAATGAACCAGGAAACGGCCGGAGCAGCGCCACGGCCAAAAGGGCCAACAGGAGACGGATCTATTTATTGTGAGACAATGCGGGTGGCTTATTAGGATGCAGGCGAGCTAAGTCTCGACAACTCAGCAATCACCAGCAGCAGCTCTTTGACCGAGGCCGGCAGTTATGCTCAGGGCAGTTTCGCGCTGAGCAGCGTGACTTACGACCAGTGGTGGGACCATGACACGACCGCGCAGCAGACCGTACTCAGTACCGAGGCCGGCACGCAACTGGCCCTGTACAGCATCAACAACGGCGGCGCTGCCGCGTGACTGGCACTCAACTCAGTGACGGCCAGCGACGACGTTTACGTCAGCCTCAGCAGCAGCTCCAACGCGCACCTGCACGAGGCCGGCTCGGCGGGCACGACGGGCAATTTCAACCTGGATTGCGTCAGTTACGACGCCGGCGGCCTGTCCAGCTACACTCGGGACGAAACCCAGCAGGCGCTGTCGCGGCAGACCACGGTCAGCGTCACCAGCAAACCGGCCAACCAGGACCTGCTGGCCACCCTCAAGACGCTGGCGTTGTCGCGCCTGGGCCTGGCCAGCACCAGCAACAGCACCACCAGCCTTCTCAGCGTCAGCGACCTGAACAGCAACACCACCACCACGCTCACCAGCACTGGCCTGTACTCCTGGACAGCCGGCGACTCCGGCAAGTACAGTAACGGCAGTTACACCCTCTCCAGCATGGTGCTGCAGCAGCGTGCCACCGTCCACCAGGACAGCGAGGCCGTCTGCCTGGCCACCAGCAGCACCAGCGGCAACAACGGCCTGCACAACGGCCTGGGCGTCTCCCTGGAGACGCAGACCGGCAGCCTGTCGGACCAGCTGACCATCTACCAGGCCGGCACAGCCGGTCCGACCGGCTTCAACCTGTCCAGCTTCCAGCTGACGGCCACCACGTACAGCGGCAGCACCGTGGCACTGAGCCAGAAAAGCACCGACAGCGTCTCGGGCAGCATCAGCGACGCCAGCGGCACGGTGCCCAGCAACTACAAGGGGCTCAGCACCAGCAGCCTGATCCAGAACAGCACCCAGAGCCAGTCGGCCGCCCTGGACGAGAAGGGCACCTTTGGCAACGGCAGCCTGCAGCTGGGGCTGGTGAGCATGACCCTGGATGGCCAGTTCACCTCCAGCTCGCGCAGCTCCAGCAGCAACAGTTACACCGAAGGCAACGACAGCACCAGCGTCACGGCCAACTCCTCGGGCAACTACCATCTGCAAGCGGCCGGCAGTTTCAGCCACGGTTCGCTGGCGCTGTCCTGTCTCAGCTACAACGGCAAGTCGGGCGGCATGGCCACCATGACGCAGCTGGGCAATGCCGCGGGGGCCAACTACTCGCACACCGACAACTGGAAGGAGAACTTCAGTCTCAACGAGCAGGGCAGCTACAACCCGGCGGCTGCGACGGGCAACGGCTGGAGCCTGAGCAGCTACGTCAGCAAGTACAAGCAGACGGAGACGGCCGCCGACAAGATCAAGAACAGCACGGCCAGCACCAACAACAGCAGCACGACGACGGTGACCGGCACGGGGACGGTGGGCAACAGTGTGAGCAACAGCTCGGGGAGCAACAACTGGAATGGGCGGAAATCGTCCTACGTCAACCCCAGCACGACGACGGTGACGCTGACCGGTCCCGGGCTGGCGGTGACCAACCCCGCCGTGGCCGTCAGCGGGTTTACCGCGGCCGTGGGCGGCTGGGCGCAAGGGGTCCTGGCCGGGCAGTTGCTGGGCGTGACCTTGCCGGCGACGCTGCCGGCGTTGGCTGGGAGCGGCAACGCCCCGCTGAGCGTGCCGCCGCAGCTGAGCTTGGTGGCACCGCCGCTGCTGGCGGGAGTGCAGCCCGATCCCTACGGCGGCTGGCTGACAGTGCAGCAAGGCCCCACCAGCAATCCCAGTCCCTGGAACGACCTGGGCCAGACGGGACAGAACTTGTGGGACCTGGTGAACAAGGCCTACCAGGATGGCCTCAGCAAACTCCAGAGTCTGCAGCAGAACCAGAACGCCAATCCGCTGTCGATGTATTCGTCGCAGATGTGGACGGCGCTGGTGGATGCCTTGCCCAACGGCGTGGAGATCACCTACAACTGGAAGGCTTACGTCGGCGCGGTGTTTGACTTTGTGGGCGGCGCCTTGAGCGCATTGACCAACGGCCTGACGGACCGTGCGTTGCGCGGGGCGGGGCTGAGCTGGCTGGTGAACCCGGACTCGACGGCCTACCGTGTGGGGACCTACGTCGGTCAGGCGCTGGACATCGTGCTGACGTTCACGCCGGTGGGTCGGGTGCTGGGGATCATCCAAATGGCAGGGGGGCTGTGGAACTCCTACGACGCCTACCAGGCCGGGGACTACGCGGGAGCGGCGCTGGGAGCGGTGCAGGCGTTGGCGCTGGGATTGAAGGGGGTTTCGCGGTGTGCGGCGACGCAGTGGCGGCAGAAGACCTTCGGCAAGCTGGGAGTGGGGGTGAGCAACCTGGCGGGGAAGACGGCGGGAGTGCTCTCGACGGGCTTGGGAGTGGCCTCGACTGGCCTGACGCTGTACAGTGTGTACAACAACTTCACGTCGCCCAACGGGGACCCGATCAAGGGCTTGCTGGACCTGGCGCAGGCGGGCGTGACGTTCCAGGCCCAGGTGGCCCGTTCCTGCTTCACCGGCCGCATGCTGATGCGCACGGCGGCAGGGAAGAAGCGGGTCGATGCGATCCGAGAGGGCGACCTGGTATGGTCGCGAGACGAGAACGATCCTTATGGCAAGCTGATGCTGAAGGAGGTGCAACACGTCTTCGTCCGGGTGGCCCCGATCTGGGCGGTGAAGATTCCGGGGCAGACGATCGAGACGACGGCGGAGCATCCGTTCTGGGTCTATGGCCGTGGCTGGATTCCGACGAGGATGCTGGAGGTAGGTGACCTCTTCCTCACGGACGATGGGCTGCTGGTCACGGTGGAGGGCGTGGAGGACACCGGCAGGGTCGAGACGGTTTACAACTTCCTCGTAGAAGACTTCCACACCTACTTTGTCAGTGCGACGGAGGAGGGAGCGAGCGTTTGGCGCATAATGCTGGCCCGTACTCCACAGAAGGTGGCGGCGAGACTGGCAACACTGGTGGCCCATCTCGGCAACGAAATGGTAAGCGTCGGGAGTATTTAACTCGAACACCGGAGAAAGGTTCTTCTACACATCAGGCTGTGGTTGAGCGGCTGCGGCAGGAGGGCAAGATCACAGTTGAGAATGGCGTCGAAGTAGTATTAACGTCCAAGGGGGAAAAGATTCCCGTGGCTAAGGCTGACATGACTCATCTTAAAGATGCAGTAACGTGGTGGAACAATGAGGGCCGTTTCACTGGGGCCAAGTCGCCGGAAGTGAAAGCATTTATGACAGACCCGGCTAATTACACTCTTGATGCTCTAGGTGCTAATCGCTCTGCGGGAGCCAAACTGGGGGAGAAATACCTCCCTCCAGAACCACGGCAGCCATAGCGCATACCAACTTGTTTCCTGCGACTGACTCTGTTGGAGGAAGTACGATGCTTTCAGATGCTGACTTGGAGCGAATAGAAACTCTTATCGACGAGGGCGATGATCTGTTGAACCAAGATGCCTTTGCTCAGGCGATAGTAAAGTACATCGATGCTGCCAGGTTACTTCCAGAACCAAAGGAGCAGTTCGACATTGCCCTCACACTTTTCGTGGCACTTGGGGAGGCTTACTTCTTTGCTGGCGACTATCAGCAAGCCGAACGAGCATTCCGGATGGCGATGAAGGCTCCGGGTGGAGTGGAAAACCCTCTTACTCACCTTCGGCTCGGCCAGACCCATTTTGAATTGGGAGAACTTGATAAGGCTGCTGACGAGCTGACCAGGGCCTATATGCTCGACGGCTTTGCTATCTTTTCGGGTGAGGACAACAAATACCTCGCTTTTCTCCGAACACGAATCAAACTGTAGTCGTCATGTGCGCCACTGTCCGATGCCGACCAGGTGCCGCCCGACGAGGATGGCACCAAAAGGGGACGCATCTATTTATTGTGAGACAATGCGGGTGTCCAATTAGGATGCCAGCAAACCCTGGCGGCCGGCGGCGTTCCCGCTTCCCCCAATCCGCTGCAGGGCAGCACCTCCTCGCTCGGCTTCGCACGCACCGACAGCTTTACTCTGACCAACCGGGGCCTGGACACCTACTCCCTGGCCGAGCAGGGCTCCGCCACCAGCAGCGGCGTCTACAGTCTGGGCAGCGTCCTCTACACCGAGACGGCGAACAAACCCATCCCTCTGGCCGACGGCACTGTCGCCCTGGGAGCGACCTGGCAACTGACCCAGACTGGCACCGTCACCCTGACCGGCAACACCAGCGACAGCAGCACCCAGGCACCCGGCAGCAGTGACCTGGCCCTGCCCAGCAGCATCGGGTCTCTCACCGCCGGCGCCGGCCAGACGCCCCTGACCGCCAACGCCCTGCCCCAGTCCGACAGCGATTCGTTCCGCTTCAGCGACTCCGTGCCCTACACCTACGCCGATGGCGGCCGGCAGAGCTACGTCCTGCGTGAGGCCGGCACTTTCGGCACCCGCGGCTTCAACCTCGACAGCGTCAACCAGCAGAGCAGCGCCCACGGCTCCTACACTCTCGGTCTGCGCGACCGCCAGAGCGGCAGCGGCACCTTCGCCGACACCGGCTCGGGTCTGCTGGACAGCGACGCCGGCCTGCTGACCAGCGCCAGCGACTCCGACAGCGGCAGCTTCACCCAGCAAAGCACCCTCACCCAGACCGAAGCCGGCACCGGTACCCTGCTGCTGAGCGAGCAGGGCGTCTATGCCAACGGCAGCCTCAGCCTGGGCTATTTCAAGCAAACGCAGACCCAAACCGCCAGCACCAGCAGCCGCCAGAGCGACAGCTACAGCGACAGCTACTCCGGCCAGTTCGCCCAGGCCTCGCTCTCTGAGCAGTTCAGCGGCACCGACAGCTCCACCGACAGCAGCAGCCAGAGCGGTTCGGCCCAGCAAACGCTGACCGAGCAGGGCACGCTCCAGGGAGGCCAGCTCAACCTCTCCTGCTGGGTCGTCAACGCCACCAGCAGCGGCACCTTCTCGACGGGAACCACGGCCTCCTCCACCCAGTCCGGCACGGTCCGCACCAGCCAGACCACCACGGCCCTGGCCACCACCGCTGTCGGCACTGTGACCATCACCGCCACGTCCCAGGTCTCCTTCAGCAGCCACTCGGCGTGGCAGCAGAACAGCAGCGGCTGCTTCAGCCAGGGGACGTACACCAGCGGCACGGTCAACGCCGGTCTCTTCGCCCTGACCAGCGCCGCCTATCAGCAGAGCAGCAACGATCACTGGACCGTCAGCGGCTCCGACGGCAGCACCTCCTCGGGGACCACCGGCACCGTCGCCAGCGGCACACTCCAGACCGTCAGCAACAACGTCCCGGCCGCCGTCACCTTCCGCACCAGCAGTACCTCCACCTTTGCCAGCACTGAGCAGGACTCTTATAGCGGCACAGGCACCGACAGCGGTTCGGCACGCACTGCCGGGGCCTTTGCCCAGGGCAGCTTCAGCTTCGGCCAGGTGGCCTACAGCAGTTCCAGCAACCAGACGCTGACCCTGACCGCCTCGGGCGCCGACACCTTCAGCAACCTCAGCAGCACCAGCGGCAGCAGCGTCAGCCACCAGGGCAGCATCGCCTCGGTAGCCGGCACCGGCAGCACCACAGTCACCGGCACCTTCGTCAGCAGCGGCCAGACCGTCAGCACCTCCAAGGGCAGCGATTGCTGGAGCCTCACGTCCACTTCCTCGGCCGGAGTCAACCTCTCCCAGAGCGGCCGCTTCCTCGCCGGCAGCTACAGCCTGGGCAGCGTCTCCCTGAGCCAGACCGGCAGCGACAGCTGGACCAGCCAGCAATCCGGTTCCGGCAGCGGCACCAGCGTTTACAGCCTGCTCAGCACCGGCAGCAATGCCACGGCGGGACTGTACACCCAGACGGCCACCGGCACCATCACGGGCGCTTTCACCAGCAGCGTGCAGCAGTCGGGCACCGACAGCCTTACCCTGCGGCAGGGCGGCAACTTCGCCAAGGGCAGCTTCAGCTTTGCCAGCGTCCTCTTCCAGGCCAAAAGCGCCCAGACCACCACCGCGACCCTGGCCGGGGTCAGCCACTCCCAGGCCAGCACCACCACCACTTACCAGACGCATTCGCAGCAGGCCGGGCCAGTGGGACCGTTCGGCTCCGGCGTCGGACTCGCTTCCAGCACCCAGACCGGCCGCATCACCGCCACGCAGCACGCCAGCGAGACCTTCTCGGCCTCGCTGACCAGCAGCATCCACGCCCAGGTCTACCAGGCCGGCCAGGCCCCCAAGGGAGTCTACGGCTTCGGCAGCGTCGCTTACTCGGAGTCCGACACCAGCGCCACCACCTCAAGCGACAGCCAGAGCGGCTCCGGCAGCGGCGGCAACTCCTGGTCGGCGCAGACGGTCAGCACCTGGGCCAAGGTGCCCGGCTCGGCACAGCCCTACACCGGCTCCGGCCAGAGCAGCGCCTCCAGCAGTTACAGCGGCACCTTCCGCTTCTCCTTCCTCAGCAGCACCAACCAGCACAGCCACGGCTCCAGCAGCCTCACCGAGCAGGGCTCCTTCAGCAACGGCAGCTACAACTTCGGCTGCTGGGTCTGGGACGCAGGCTCCAGCCAGCAAACCACCATGACCGCCGCGCTGCAGAGCAGCTTTGCCGGCACAGGCGCCGACAGTTCCGTTTACAGCGGCAGCCAGAGCAACCTGGGCACGGCCAGCACCGACAGCCAGTCCCGCTCCGGCCAAAGCAGCGACTGCTACGCCAGCAGCGGCAGCCAGTCGGCCAGCCTGGTCAGCACCAGCAGCGTCCACAATCACCTGCACGAGGCCGGAGGCTTTACCGCCGGCAGCTACAGCCTGGGCAGCGTCAATTACACCAGCAGCGGCTCGGGCAGCGTCGTGCAAGCGCAAAGCACGGTGGGCAGCGACAGTGGCAGCAACAGCGTCAGCACCCTCAGCAGCCGGCTGCAGACTCAGCTCAGCAGTGCCACTCCCGGCTACCACAACCAACTGTCCAGCACCTCCACCCAGACCAGCAGCGGCACCTTCACGGATCGCTACGGCTCGACGAACACCATCAGCAGCAGCGTCAGCTTCGGCATGAGCCAGCAGGGCGCCTTCAGCCCCACAGGCGACTTCAGCTTTGCCAGCGTCGTCTTCCACAATGGCTCGACGACCACCGCCACCCAGCACAGCAACGCCGTCAGCACCAGCAGCAGCAGCCAGACCTCCAGCCTGCTCTCCACTGCCCTCAACGCCAGCTGGGGCGGCAGCTTCAGCAGCAGCGACGGCAGCAGCTACGAAAGCCAGTCGCACCTCACCGTCCAGTCCACCAGCGCCCAGGGCAGCACCGCGCTGCAGCAGAGCAGCACCAGCACCAGCACCAGCGAAGTGCTGACCTCGGGCAACCAGCTGTGGGAAACGGGCGCCGACGTGGGCGGCACTTACAGCTATGGCAGCGTGGTGCTCAGTTCGACCAGCAGCGACCTGGCCACCGTCCAGCAAAGCGGCACCTCAACGCAGCAGGGCAGCAACTGGGCCAGCCTGGACAGCAGCTACCTGGCCCTCAGCGTGGGCACCTCTGCCAGCGGCCAGAGCGTCACCCAGGTGGCCCTGACCAGCTGCGTGGCCCAAAGCCACGGCTCTGCCAGCAACAGCTTTACCCAGAGCAGCCTGACCTCCTCCACCGCCACCTCGCTCAGTTGCAGCAGCCTCAGTCAGCGCGGCACCCTGGTGGGCGGCTCCTTCGCCTTCGGCAGCACCGTCTACAGCAACAGCGGCACGGCCCGCACGACTTACGCCGAACACGACACGGGCAACTACACCGGCTCGTTCCACAGCAGCACCGACAGCACCTTCTTGCAGCAGAACACCACCGGCACCTTCGTGGCCGTCTATCCTTCCGGCAACAGCAAGGACATAAGCGGCAACCAGTGGGGCAGCACCAACACCACCATCCTCAACAGTCAGCAGCAGACGTTCTCCCTGTTCCAGTCCGGTGGCGTCAATCTCCAGGGCAAATACAACCTGGGCAGCGTGGTGCTGACGCAGACGGAGCAGGCCACCAGTACGGTCAGCAGCTGGGGCAGCGGCACGCAGAGCAGCACCAGCGGCACCTTCAGCAGCAACGACGTCCTGTGGGGCTACAACCTGTCCCAGGGGCTGCCCGGCGGCGTCAAGATCTACGTCGACCAGGGCGGCACGGTGGCCTTCGTCCAGTCCTCCACGCGCAGCAGCACCGAGACCAACCAGGCCAGCAGCAGCCTGAGCCAGCGTGGCAGCTTCGCCAACGGCAGCTACAGCTTTGCCTGCGTGGTCTACCAGAGCGCCCAGACCGGCACCGACAGCAGCCTGCAAACAGGGACGCAGAGCTACACCCAGTCCAGCAGCAGCGGCCAGACCTTCAGCAACGGCACGCCGATCTTGACCAGCCAAAATGGCTACCTCAGCGTCAGCCTGAAGGACAGTGTCCGCACCGGCCAGGAGACCACCAGCCTCAGCGACGTTCAGACCAGCAGCACCAACTATTACGCGGCCGGCAGTTACTCCGGCGGGAGCAACGCTTACAGCCTGGGCAGCGTCAACTACCAGGGCCGCAGCAGCGACCTGAGTACCCTGGTCAAGAAGGGCAACCTGACCGAGACCGGCAGTCAGCTGACCAACCAGCTGAACGCCCTGGCCACCGGCGTCAACTCGGTCTGGAGCAACAAGCTCTACCAGCAAACCAACAGTTCCACTCAGACCCAGGTCAGCCAGTCCAACGCCACCCTCAGCGAGCTGGGCTGCTTCAGCAACGGCGCCTTCGCACTGGATAGCGTCGTGCTGCGTCAGTCGGGCAGCACCACGACCACCACCCGACAGGACTCCACCAACAGCTCCACCCAGCTGACGCTGAAGTACTTCACCTTCATTGCCCCCAGTCCACTCATTGCCTTCTACTCCGCCACCAGCACCACCACGCTGCACCAGCACGAGAGCGATTCCAGCGACGACAGCGTCACCAGCAGCAGCTCTTTGACCGAGGCCGGCAACTATGCCCAGGGCAGCTTTGCCCTGACCAGCCTGTCTTACGACCAGTGGCGTGACCAGGACACGACCGCGCAGCAGACGGTGCTGAGTACCGAGACCGGCACGCAGCTGAGCCTGTTCAGCGCCACCAGCAACTACTGTCTGACCGCCGCCCTGGTCACGGTCACCGATGACGTTTACACCAGCCTGAGCAGCAGCTCCAACGCGCACCTGCACGAGTCCGGCTCGGCGGGCACGACGGGCAATTTCAACCTGGGCTGCGTCAGCTACACCGCCGCCGGCCTGTCCAGCTACAGCCGCTACGAGGACCAGGACGCCCTGTCGCGGCAGACCACGGTCAGCATCGGAGTCAAGCCGGTCAACCGCACTCTGCTGAGCGTGCTCAAGGTGCTGGCCTTCCCGCCCCTGGCCCTGGGCAGCAGTCCCTACACCGGCGTCTTCTCCATCACCGACCTCAACAGCGACAACAACAGCATTCAGACCAGCACCGGCCTGTACTCCTGGACGGCACGCGAGTATGGCAACTACGGCAACGGCAGCTACAACCTGAGCAGCATGGTGCTGCAGCAGTCGGCCGGCTACTATCAGCGCACCGAGGCGACCAGCCTCTCGACCAGCATCACCCATTGCGACAACGGCACACGCAACGGCCTTGGGACCAGCCTGGAGACCCAGATTACCATTGCCAGCGGTGATTTGGCGATGTACCAGGCGGGCCAGTACAACACCAGGAGTGGACTCAACCTGTCCAGCTTCCAGCTGACGGCCAGCACCTACAACCGTACCACGGACACGCTGACCCAGGAAGGCAACGAAACCGTCTCGGGCAGCATCACCGATGCCAGCGGCACCGTGCCCAGCTCTTACACGGGACTGAGCAGCACCAACCTCAGCCAGAACAGTTCGCAGACGCAGTCGGCCGGCCTGGACGAGAAGGGCAAGACCAGCAACGGCACCTTGCAATTGGGACTGGTGAGCATGACCCTGGATGGGCAGTACAAATCCAGCTCCCGCAGTGTCAGCAACACCAACAACACCGAAGGCGGCGACCTGACCACGATCACGGCAACTGGTTCGGGCAACTACCATCTGGAGGCCGACGGCAGCTGGAGCCACGGTTCGCTGTCGCTGTCCAGCTTCAGCTTCAACGGCAAGTCGGGCGGCGTGGCTACCATGTCCCAGTACGGCAAGGCGGCGGGGGCCAACTACTCGCACACCGACAACTGGAAGGAGAACTTCAGTCTCAACGAGGCGGGCAGCTACAACCCGGCGGCGGCGACGGGCAACGGCTGGAACCTGAGCAGCTACGTCAGCAACTTCAAGCAGACGGAGACGGCCGCGGACAAGATCAAGAGCAGCACGGCCAGCACCAACAACAGCAGCACGACGACGGTGACGGGCACGGGCTCGGTGGGCACCAGCGTCAGCAACAGTTTGGGCACCAACAACTGGAATGGGCGGATCTCGCGGTTTAACAACAACGGTAGTCCAACGACGGTGACGCTGAGTGGTCCAGGGGTGGCGGTGCTGCACCCCATGGTGGGGCAAGGCGAACTGCTGAGCGGGATCGCGCGTTCCGGCTGGGCATCGGCGGTGGTGGCCGACCAGCTGCTGGGAGTGACGCTGCCGACGACGCTGACGGCGCTGGTCGGTGCCGGCAACGGGCAGCTGACGCTGCCGCCGCAGCTGAGCCTGGTGGGCCCGCCGCTGCTGTCAGCAGTCCAGCCCGATCCCTACGGCGGCTGGCTGACAGTGCCGCAAGGCCCCACCAGCAATCCCAGTCCCTGGAACGACCTGGGCCAGACCGGACAGAACTTGTGGGACCTGGTCAACAAGGCCTACCAGGATGCTCTGACCAAGTTCCAGAGTCTGAGCCAGAACCAGAACCAGAACCCGCTGTCGATGTATTCGACGCAGCAGTGGACGGCCCTGACCGATGCCTTGCCCAACGGCGTGGAGATCACCTACAACTGGAAGGCTTACGTCGGCGCGGTCTTCGACGTGGTCTTCGGCGCCTTGGATGCGTTGACGGGCGGCCTGGCGAGCAAGCTGGTCAGCAATGGGGTGATTGGCTACCTGTTTCCGTGGCTGGTGAACCCGGATTCGACGGCGTACCGGATCGGCGGCTACGTTGGCCAGGCGATCGGCATTGTGCTGATGGCCAACCCGGCGGCGCTGGGCAGCCTGGGCAAGGTGCTGGTCAACGTGGAGTATTCCAGCGGGCTGGTCAACGCCGCGGAGGCGGCCTGGAACGGCAACTATCGAGAGCGCCGTCATGCTGGGCATCGGTGCGATCTCGAAGAAGCTGAGTGGAGTGCCGACGTGCGTGTCGGGCTGGGTGGGGCGTGGCGTGGGCCTGGTGGCGACTGGTCAGAGCCTGGCCAGCGCCTACAATAACTTCACGCAGCCGGGCGGCGACCCGATCAAGGGCATCCTGGACATTGTCCAGGCGGCGGTCACCTTCAAGGTCCAGGTGGCCAGTGCCTGCTTCGCGGCGGAGACGCTGTTCGACGCTGAGAATCGCAAGATCCGTGCGGATGAGATCCGCGAAGGCGATCTGCTCTGGGCACAAGATGAGAATGACCCCGACGGCATACCCGCGCTGAAGATGGTCCTGGACGTGATGATCCGGTGGTCACCTATCTGGATTGTGAAGATAGCGGGCCAGCTTCTGCGAACGACAGCAGAGCATCCGTTTTATGTGCTGGGTCGAGGCTGGATTCCGACGCGGATGCTGGAGGCAGGAGACCTCCTGCGGACACGGAGCGGGCAGTGGGTGCGTGTCGAAGCGGTGGAGGATAGCGGCACGGTTGAAACTGTTTACAACTTCACGATTGCTGACTATCATACCTACTTCGTGAGCGCCGTGGAGGAGGCTGTCTCAATCTGGGCGCATAATGCATTTCGATGCATCTCGGGCGGAGAAGACAGCAGACCCGATGGAGAGCGGTTAACGCAGCGGGCGCGGGAACTGTACAATAAATATGTCCCAAAATCAAAAAATGGAAGAAAAACCACAGTTGCTGTGGGCGAGGTAGATGGTTCTGAAGTGGTTGTTGTTAGTCATGGTAGTAAGACAGTAGCAGACAAGATAGCCGGGAGGATGAGAAAGGACGGCATTGATGCGCACGGCACAGACGGCAAACCTGAGAATCATGCAGAAAGGGTGCTGCGTGATCGGTTTGGTGCGCCTGTAATTGGCATATCCAATCCTGGGGGGCCGTGTTCTGACTGCAAGAGTCACTTTCCAAACCGTGCAGATGGATTTGTGAATGTCTGGTGGGACGATGAATATCCACCGTTCCCAAATAAAAAACCACGCAACTGAGGTTACTAAATGTGCCTCTATTGGGGACATCACTCGGTTTGCCCCCAGCGGGGTCGCAACGCGGCTTTGAGACAATTGCCCATGAGAGCAGGTTCATGCAGGGGAAATATGAGGTAAATTGAATGGCGGACAGTTAAGCCATGAATGAGCATCCATTGAACTCCGCTGAGAGTCCCAATTCGGGGACAGCCATAACGCGCTTACTATCTTCGTTAAGGACAGACGATCCTCCTGTAGATCCTCGTGTCGCGGCTCATGTCATCAAAGAGCTACGATCCGAAAGGCGAGAGATAGTCCTTGATGCGCTCGCCCAAGCCATCCAAGATCCAGACCCAGACTACCGTTGTGAGATTGCCAACGTTTTTCTGGAGTACGATTACGGACTCGCCATCAACCATGTGGCTTCACTCCTACATAATTGCGATGATGCGCGAATTTACATTTGCCAACGTCTTGGCTCGATTGGCCGAAGTGAAGCCGTCCCGTTGCTTGGCGATGTTCTCTTGCACGATGCGGACGCGGACAACCGCTGGTGGGCTGCTTGGGCCTTGGGAAGTATTGGAAACGAGTCGGCTATTCCGGCCTTAAAGCATGTGATCGAACACGATGCTGGCACAGATTTTGAAGGGCGAACAATACGAGAAATTGCAATCAAAGCGCTCAGAAGAATCTCTGCCCAGTCTTAGTGACCGAACACAGGAGGAGAACCGATCGTCTTGAGCCAAGTAGAGTCGAGAGGTGGCGCGGTAGTTTAGGCAAGACCTTTCCGTTGCCGGCTCTTTCGTTTGCCGGTGCCAAATAAGCCTTGCCATGCTCCGTTTCCACCTCCCGCTCATCGAACCGGACGTGCGGATTTGCCGCATCCGGCTCTCCGACAAGGTTCGCGTGGCAGTCCACGAACCAGCATGGCTGCTGGTCCTTCCCTGACACGCTAGTTCCTGCTGGGATCGCCGAATCGCAAGTGGAGGTACTAGGCACAATGGCCACTCTCCTGACTCTTGATCCCGTTCCGAACGCCCCTGAAGTCAGGCCCCTTTCCTCCACCAGCATTACCCGGTTTCAACGGTACTACGGGCCTGTCCGCCACCCCACACGGCCCGGTCTATCCCTCGCGGGTGTCCGGTTGGGGGACTACCCCCACCGCTGGGGCTTCCCGTGTTGCGCTCGATCTCCGTGTGCAAACATGCCGTCGCCCTTACCCCGGTGGGACCGCAGGCGGGATCATTTCGCTCCCCGGATGCCTGCGACGGCGGCCTTCCCCATCCCCTTGCCGGGTCGGCTCCCACATTAGATTTTTCGTAAGCGTCCGGTAAAAACCACTGTTGCAGCGCCGGGTATGCTCCGAGCATGTTTCGCCCGACCCATGCTCTGGAGGTATCTCGTATGTCTGCCGGTCGATCTCGTGATCCGGACAAGGAGCGTTTCTGGCGACTCCCACCTCGAACGTTGGCTCGTCAGTGGTCTGTCCATCCGCGCCTACTGCCGCCGCCACCAGCTGGCCGAGGCGTCCTTTTATTGCTGGCGGCGAACGTTGGCCCAACGCGACACCGACGCCTGCCAGCACCCGGCCTCAGACCCTGTTACCTTCGTCCCCCTGCACGTCACCCCCGAACCTACCGCCGCCACGCCGAGCCTCGAAGTCGTCCTGGGCAACGGCCGACGCCTGTTCGTTGGGCCAGGCTTCGATGCCGCCTCCTTGCGTACTCTGCTGGCTGTCCTGGAGGAGAGGCCATGCTCCCCCTGACACCACCCGGACGCATTTTTCTCTGCCTGGCCGCCGTCGATTGCCGCAAATCGTTTGACGGGCTGGCGGCCCTGGTCAGCCAGGGGCTGGGCGACGATCCCCTCTCCGGTGACTGGTTCGTCTTTCGCAATCGACGCGGCGACCGCCTCAAGATCCTCAGCTGGCAGCAAGACGGCTATGCCATCTGGTACAAGCGGTTGGAAGAAGGCGTCTTTCGTTTTCCGACCGCACCAACTGGGCAGACTGGACAACTGGAGGTCCGCGCTGCCGAGCTGACCATGCTGTTAGACGGGGTCGTGTTGGAAAAGGTCGAACGCCGTCACCGCTACCAGCGGCCGGCAACGACGCTCTAAGTCCACTTTTCTCTCAGGAGGGCCTCCTGCGGGAGGCCCTCAGCACTTCAGACCAACTCATTCGCCGACCAGCAAGCAGTGGCTCACTTTCCCTGATTGCTACAGATTGTCTTCAGCACACTTAAGTTGCAAGCTGTTTTCCAAATGGCGACGAAAAACACGTCGCCGGCTGCTATGATGTCTAAGTATGAGTACTGCCACGACCACCACAACCGCGGCTTTAGACGTCCAGCACTTGCCTGACGATCCCGCCGTCCTCAAACGGATGATCGAGGAGTTGCTCGGAGCCCTGGCGGCACGCCAGCGGGAGCTGAGCCAAATCCAAGTCCGCCTGGACCAGCTGCTGCGTCGTCTCTATGGTCCACGCAGCGAACGATTCGACCCCAGCCAATTGTCTCTGTTTACGCAACCGGATGCGGCGGCAGCCAACGGAGACGGTCCAACAGGACCAGACGAGAGCAAACCAGCCAAAGCCAAGCGGCGCCACAAGCACGGCCGGCAGCGGCCTCCCCAACACTTGCCTCGGCAGCGTCGGCTGCATGAGCTAACGGAAGCGGAGCGTTGCTGCAGTTGCTGTGGTCTGCCCCGCGTGGTCATTGGCGAAGAAGTCAGCGAGCAATACGATTGCGTGCCGCAGTCGATCTTTGTCATCGAAAACGTCCGCCTGAAGTATGCGTGTGTTGGCTGTGAGCAACGGCGCCGGCAGCTGTCCGAGCAAAGCGAGCCGCCACCGGCCACGGTGTCTGAGCCGGCCGCCGCGGGGTCCGGCCCGACGGCAGCAACCACTGCTGGGGCCACTGCAACAGCGGACCCCGTTTTGTTCCAGCCCGGCGTCGTGCCTGTCGTGACGCTGAGCACGGCACCCCTGCCGCTGGAGGGAGTGCCACGCTGCCTGGCGGCGCCCGGGCTGCTGGCTCACGTCATCCTCAGCAAGTTTGGCGATCACCTGCCGCTGTATCGGCAAGAACAGATCTTCGCGCGGCAGGGAGTGCCGCTGAAACGCAGCACGCTGTGCGACTGGCTGAAGCAGTCGGCTGACCTGGTGCGGCCGCTCTATGAGTTGCTGCACAGCGACATCAAGAAGTCTCAGGTGATCGGGAGCGATGACACTCCAGTGACAGTCCAGAGCCGTGGCGTGCGTGCCAGCCATCAGGGTCGTGTCTGGGTCTACCTGGGCGACACGGACCATCCCTACACCGTCTATGATTACAGTCCCGATCGCAAGCAAGAACGGCCCCAGGACTTCCTGAAAGGCTACCAGGGCTTCTTGCAAGCCGATGCTTACAGCGGCTACGACCAACTGTATGCCGGCGGCAAGATCGTGGAAGTCGGTTGTTGGGCGCACGTGCGGCGGAAGTTCTTCAAGGCGCAGACGACAGACGCGGCGCGGGCGTCCTACGTGTTAGGAGTGATTCGCCAGTTGTATGCCGTGGAGAAGAAAGCGACCCAGCAGAGTGAGGATGCGGGGTTGTCGTTGGCAGAGAGTTGGCAGCTGCGGCAGCGGTTGCGTCAGGAAGAGAGTGTGCCACTGCTGACGTCGCTAAGACAATGGTTGGAGCAAGAACGAGGCGGAGTGCTGCCGAAGAGTCCAATGGGCGAAGCCATCACTTATGCCTTGAACCAATGGCAGGCCCTGGAGCGTTATACGACCCAAGGGTATTTGGCGATTGACAACAACGCGGCGGAAGGCGCCCTGCGCACGGTGGCGGTTGGCCGTAAGAACTACTTGTTCTTTGGCAGCGATGGCGGCGGGGAGACGGCAGCGGTGCTGTACAGCCTGGTGCAGACGTGCAAGCGTCTGGGGATCGAGCCGTGGCGCTACTTGCGTGACGTGCTGCAGCGTTTGCCGAGCTGTGCAGCGGAGCAACTGCCAGAACTGCTGCCGGACCGCTGGGCGGCGGCGAACGGCGCACCAGCGAAGCGGTCGTGGACAGCGGCTGAGCGTGCCGCGGTCCAGGCCGCCCTGCCCGCCAAGCCAAGAAGGACACGTCCGCCGCTGCCCGTCCGGAGTTCGTCCCGGCGAACCGTTGGACCGCGCGGCTGCCCACCAGCACCGTCATGCCTGGGCAAGCTCTTGGTGCATCCCGAACGTCTCCTCCGTCTTCCCATCCCTGCCTGCGGTTCGGCGGACGCTTACCAAAATGGCTACCTCAGCGTCAGCCTGAAGGACAGTGTCCGCACCGGCCAGGAGACCACCAGCCTCAGCGACGTTCAGACCAGCAGCACCAACTATTACGCGGCCGGCAGTTACTCCGGCGGGAGCAACGCTTACAGCCTGGGCAGCGTCAACTACCAGGGCCGCAGCAGCGACCTGAGTACCCTGGTCAAGGAGGGCGGCCTGACCGAGACCGGCAGCCAGCTGACCAACCAGCTGAACGCCCTGGCCACCGGCGTCAACTCGGTCTGGAGCAACAAGCTCTACCAGCAAACCAACAGTTCCACTCAGACCCAGGTCAGCCAGTCCAACGCCACCCTCAGCGAGCTGGGCTGCTTCAGCAACGGCGCCTTCGCACTGGATAGCGTCGTGCTGCGTCAGTCGGGCAGCACCACGACCACCACCCGACAGGACTCCACCAACAGCTCCACCCAGCTGACGCTGAAGTACTTCACCTTCATTGCCCCCAGTCCACTCATTGCCTTCTACTCCGCCACCAGCACCACGACCCTGCACCAGCACGAGAGCGACTCCAGCGCCGACACCGCCACCAGCAGCAGCTCTTTGACCGAGGCCGGCAGTTACGCTCAGAATTGCTTTGCCCTGACCAGCGTGTCTTACGACCAGTGGCGTGACCACGACACGACCGCGCAGCAGACCGTGCTCAGCACCGAGACCGGCACGCAACTGGGCCTGTACAGCGCCACCAGCAACTACTGCCTGGCCTTGAACTCGGTCACCGGCACCGACAAGGTTTACACCAGCCTCAGCAGCAGTTCCAACTCCCACCTGCACGAGGCCGGTTCGGCGGGCACGACGGGCAATTTCAACCTGGATTGCGTCCGTTACGACGCCGGCGGCCTGTCCAGCTACACTCGGGACGAAACCCAGCAGGCGCTGTCACGGCAGACCACGGTCAACGTCAGCAGCAAACCGGCCAACCAGAACCTGCTGGCTACCCTCAAGGCGCTGGCGTTGTCGCGTCTGGGCCTGGCCAGCACCAGCAACAGCACCACCAGCCTTCTCAGCGTCAGCGACCTGAACAGCAACACCACCAGCACGCTCACCAGCACCGGCCTGTACTCCTGGACTGCCGACGACTCCGGCAAGTACAGTAACGGCAGTTATACCCTCTCCAGCATGGTGCTGCAGCAGCGAGCCACCGTCCACCAGGACAGCGAGGCCGTCTGCCTGGCCACCAGCAGCACCAGCGGCAACAACGGCACGCACAACGGTCTGGGCGTCTCCCTGGAGACGCAGACCGGCAGCCTGTCGGACCAGCTGACCATCTACCAGGCGGGCACGGCCGACCACAGCGGCTTCAACCTGTCCAGCTTCCAGCTGACCGCCACCACGTACAGCGGCAGCACCGTGGCACTGAGCCAGAAAAGCACCGACAGCGTCTCGGGCAGCATCAGCGACGCCAGCGGCACGGTGCCCAGCAACTACAAGGGGCTCAGCACCAGCAGCCTGATCCAGAACAGCACCCAGAGCCAGTCGGCCGCACTGGACGAGAAGGGCACCTTTGGCAACGGCAGCCTGCAGCTGGGGCTGGTGAGCATGACCCTGGATGGCCAGTTCACCTCCAGCTCGCGCAGCTCCAGCAGCAACAGCTACACCGAAGGCAACGACAGCACCAGCGTCACGGCCAACTCCTCGGGCAACTACCATCTGCAAGCGGCCGGCAGTTTCAGCCACGGTTCGCTGGCGCTGTCCTGTTTCAGCTACAACGGCAAGTCGGGCAGCGTGGCCACCATGACGCAGCTGGGCACTGCCGCCGGGGCCAACTACTCGCACACCGACAACTGGAAGGAGAACTTCAGCCTCAACGAGCAGGGCAGCTACAGTCCGAGTGCGGCGGCTGCAACGGGCAACGGCTGGAGCCTGAGCAGTTACGTCAGCAAGTACCAGCAGACGGAGACGGCCGGCGACAAGATCAAGAACAGCACGGCCAGCACCAACAACAGCAGCACGACCACGGTGACGGGCACGGGCACGGTGGGCAACAGCGTATCCAACAGTTCGGGTTACAACAACTGGAATGGGCGGCGTTCGTCCTACGTCAACCCCAGCACGACCACGGTGACGCTGACGGGTCCCGGCGTGCCGGCGACTCTACCCCGACGTGGGCGTCAGCGGCTTTACCGCGGCCGTGAGCGGCTGGGCCAAAGGGGTCATCGCCGGGCAGTTGCTGGGCGTGTCCTTGCCGACGACGCTGCCGGCGCTGGCTGGGGGCGGCAACGCCCCGCTGAGCCAGCCGCCGCAGCTGAGCATGGTGGCACCGCCGCTGCAGGGGGGAGTGCAGCCCCAACCCTACGGCGGCTGGTTGACGGTACAGCAAGGGCCAACGACCAATCCCAGTCCCTGGAACGACCTGGGCCAGACCGGACAGAACTTGTGGAATCTGGTCAACAAGGCCTACCAGGATGGTCAGAGCAAGCTCCAGAGTCTGCTGCAGAACCAGAACCAGAACCCGCTGTCGATGTATTCGTCGCAGTTGTGGACGGCGCTGGTCGATGCCTTGCCCAACGGCGTGGAGATCACCTACAACTGGAAGGCGATCGTCGGGGCGGTCTTTGACTTCGTGGGCGGCGCCTTGAGTGCGTTGACCAACGGTTTGACGGACCGAGCGTTGAACGGTGCCGGGCTGAACTGGCTGGTGAACCCGGACTCGACGGCCTACCGCGTGGGGACCTACGTTGGGCAGGCGCTGGACATCGTGCTGACGTTCACGCCGGTGGGTCGGGTGCTGGGGTTCATCCAGATGGCGGGGGGTCTGTGGAATGCCTACGACGCCTACCAGGCCGGGGACTACGCGGGAGCGGCGCTGGGAGCGGTGCAGGCGTTGGCGCTGGGATTGAAGGGGGTGTCGCGCTGTGCGGCGACGCAGTGGCGCAGAAGACCTTCGGCAAGCTGGCCCGGGGATCAGCAACGTGGTGGGGAAGACGGCGGGAGTGCTCTCGACGGGCTTGGGAGTGGTCTCGACTGGCCTGACGCTGTACAGTGTGTACAACAACTTCACGTCGCCCAACGGGGACCCGATCAAGGGCTTGCTGGACCTGGCGCAGGCGAGCGTGACGTTCTACGCCCAGGTGGCCAGTTCCTGCTTCACCGGCCGGATGCTGTCGCGCACGGCGGAAGGGAAGAAGCGGGTCGATGCGATCCGAGAGGGCGACTTGGTCTGGTCGCGAGACGAGAACGATCCGTACGGTCCGCTGGTGTTGAAAGCGGTGCTGGCGACGTTCGAGCGGCTGTCTGGCATCTGGCACGTGAAGATCCCGGGACAGACGATTGAGACGACCTCAGAGCATCCATTCTGGGTCGTTGGGCGTGGTTGGATTCCGACCATGGAGTTGCACCAGAGCGACCTGTTGCTCACGGACGAAGGGATGCTGGCGACGGTGGAAGGCGTGGAAGACACGCGCAAAGTCGAGTCGGTTTACAACTTCCTGGTGGAAGACTTCCACACCTACTTCGTCAGTGAGACGGAGGAAGGCGTCAGCGTTTCGGCGCATAACTATACAGTGAAAGGACGCCTGAAGGATGCCCAACTACCGACATCCGGCAAGATTCGTTACGTTCCTCCCAAAGGACATCCCCCTTCACAGCCATTACCCCGTGGTCCCAATCATGGCTACATTGATCGTTTCGGCAACGAATGGGTGAGGGGCCCATCCAGAACGGCTGGCCAACCGTTTGAGTGGGATGTTCAGCTTGGTCGCAACGCCACTCGGGGTATGCGTGCAATGTCCTCGGATGGTGCGCATGTGAACGTGTCATTGGATGGAGAGGTCACACACTGATGTCAATCGCCTTCTTGCAAGGAATTCGCTTATCATGACTATCACACCACGCTTTACCTTTTATGAAAAAGTGAGAATTCATTCTATTGAGCCAGCCAAGTCTCATCTGGATGGAGAATTTGGCACGATTCTAGGGCGTACACTGACAGAGGACAACAAGACATGGTTGTATGCGGTCTGGCTGGACTCGGAACAAATGACGTGGTCGTTCAACGAAAGTGAACTTGAAGGGACGGGCGAGTATGGTCAACGTGAGGACTTATATGACGGTTCCAAGCTACGAGTTGTGGTCGATGATAGCGGGGAGGGTAAAATAGTTTCCCAAGACGAGCATGATCACGGATGAACCGAAAACGGGAAACTGGGACGGACAGCCAAAAGGGAACGGATCTATTTATTGTGAGACAATGCGGGTGTCTTATTAGGATGCAGGCGAGCCAAGTCTCGACCGATAAAGGGACGCATCTATTTATTACCACTCCGGAGAGCCAACCATGTTCCTGACACCCAAGCGCATCCTGAACCTCACCGTCAATGGCCAAGTCATTCCGACGACGGCAGATCACCCCTACTTTGTCCACGGCCAAGGCTGGATCAAGGCCAGCGATCTTCGTGCCGGTGACTTGCTGCTCAGCGACGACGGCCAATGTGTCGCCATTGAAGCCATCACCGAAACTGGCACCGAAGAAGTCGTCCACAACCTCGGAGAGCATCCCGTGTCCGCCGAGACGCTGACCCAATACCGCAACAGCCATCCCATGATTGGTTTCACTGCTGGGATGCTGGTGCGGACGGCCAACGGCCCTGTTCCCGTTGAGCAGCTTCGCCCTGGAGACTTGATCCTCACCAGGTTCGATGCCGACCAGCCCAAGCAGCAGCCACAAGACCAAGATAGCGACTCCAAGGAAGGCATCCCCTTGCGCACTGTCTGTGGCGTCTTTGTCCACGTGGACCCGGTCTGGAGGTTGGCCACGTTTGAGGAACCCTTGTGGGAGCTAAAGGCGGGTGGGGAAGTCATCCAGAGCCGCCCCGATCATCCCTTCTGCGTCATCGGCAAAGGCTGGGTGCCGCTGTGGCAGTTGCAACCGGGCGATCCACTGCTGACCGACGATGGCCAGCGCTTGCTCGTGGAAGAAGTCATCGCGCCGCCCGGCTGGCCAGAGCGAAACTGAACGGTTCTCGACCATGACGGGCTTCCTGTTCCGCTTGTGGCAGCAGCATTTCGCCAAACTCCAGCGCCAGCTCCACCCTCCGCGCAGCGTCCGGCTGTGCGGAGGGTGCGCCCGCTACTCTAGCAGCGGCAGCCAGTCGGCCAGCCTGGTCAGCTCCAGCAGCGTCCGCAGCCACCTGCACGAGGCCGGAGGCTTTACCGCCGGCAGCTACAGCCTGGGCAGCGTCAATTACACCAGCAGCGGCTCGGGCAGCGTCGAACCAAAAGGGGACGCATCTATTTATTGTGAGACAATGCGGGTGTCCAATTAGGATGCCGGCAAACCCTGACGGCCAGCGGCGTCCCCGCTTCCCCCAACCCAATCCAGGGCAGCACCTCCTCGCTCGGCTTCGCCCGCACCGACAGCTTTACTCTGACCAACCGAAGCCAAAAGGGGACGGATCTATTTATTGTGCGACAATGCGGGTGTCCGATGAGGATGCCGGCGAACCAAGCCGCCACAACGCGGCACTGTGATCTTTGACAATCCAGATGAGGCAGAGAGGGGCCGACTGGGCGAACTCAACCTGGTGCTGGCCAGATCGCCCAATCGCGTCCTCTCTCTACCTCGAGCATTGCCTCGCTCAGTTGCAGCAGTCTCAGTCAGCGTGGCACCCTGGTGGGCGGCTCCTTCGCCTTCGGCAGCACCGTCTACAGCAACAGTGGCAGCGCCAGGACCAACTACGCCGAGCACGACAGCGGCAGCTGGACCGGCTCGTTCCACAGCAGCACCGGCAGCACCCTCTTGCGGCAAATCACCACCGGCACCTTCGTGTTCCTCATCCCTGCCGGCAACAGCAAGGACGTCAGCGGCCAGCAGTGGGGCAGCGGCAACACCACCGTGCTCAACAGTCAGCAGCAGACGTTCTCCCTGTTCCAGTCCGGTGGCGTCAATCTCCAGGGCAACTACAACCTGGGCAGCGTGGTGCTGTCGCAGACGGAGCAGGCCACCAGTACGGTCAGCAGCTGGACCCGCAGCACGCAGAGCAGCACCAGCGGCACCTTCAGCAGCATTGACAACCTGTGGGGCTACAACCTGTCCCAGGGGCTGCCCGGCGGCGTCAAGATCTACACCGACCAGGGCGGCACCGTGGCCTTCGTGCAGTCCTCCACACGCACTGCCACCGAGACCAATCAGGCCAGCAGCAGCCTGAGCCAGCGTGGCAGCTTCAGTAACGGCAGTTACAGCTTCGCCAGCGTGGTCTATCAGAACGAGCAGGCCGGCCGCGACAGCAGCCTGCAAACAGGGACGCAGAGCTACACCCAGTCCAGCAGCAGCGGCCAGACCGTCAGCAATGGCACGCCGATCTTGACCAGCCAGAATGGCTACCTCAGCGTCAGCCTGAAGACCAGTGTCCGCACCGGCCAGGAGACCAGCAGTCTCAACGACGTGCAGACCAGCAGCACCAGCTACTACGCGGCCGGCAGTTACTCCGGCGGCAGCAACGCTTACAGCCTGGGCAGCGTCAACTACCAACGCCACAGCAGCGACCTGAGCACGCTGGTCAAGAAGGGCGGCCTGACCGAGACCGGCAGCCAGCTGACCAACCAGCTGAACACCGCGCTGGCCACCGGCGTCATCTCGGTCTGGAGCAACAAGCAGTATCGCCAGACCAACAGTTCCACTCAGACCCAGGTCAGCCAGTCCAACGCCACCCTCAGCGAACAGGGCAGCTTCAGCAACGGCGACTTTGCACTGGACAGCGTGGTGCTGCGGCAGTCGGGCAGTATGACAACCACCACCCATCAGGACTCCACCAACAGCTCGACCCTGCTGACCATCAAGTATTCCACCTACGTCCTCCCCAGTCCGCTCAACGCCGATTACCTCTCTAACAGCACCACGACGCTGCATCAGAACGAGAGCGACACCAGCAACGACACCAGTACCAGCAGCAGCTCTTTGACCGAAGGCGCCAGCTATGGGCCAGGCGGTTTCGCTCTGAGCAGCATGTCTTACGACCAGTGGCGTGACCATGACACCACCTCGGCGCAGACCATCCTCAGCACGGAGACCGGCACCCAGTTGGGTCTGTACAGCGCCACCAACAACTCCTGCCTGGCCTTGACCTCGGTGACGGCCACCGATGACGTTTACACCAGCCTGAGCAGCAGTTCCGGTTCGCACCTGCACGAGTCCGGCTCCCAGGGCACAGCCGGCTTCAGCCTGGGCTGCGTCAGCTACAACGCCGACGGCCTGTCCAGCTACGTCCGCGACGAGGAGCGTGACGTTCTGTCCCGGCAGACGACCATCCTGGAGACAACCAAACCGCCCAGCCTGAACACGCCCAATCTGCTGCTGCTGTTCACCCTGCCGGGGCTGGGCGCCTACCTGGCCGGCAGCCACGGCACGCAAAGCCTGGTCACCATCAGCGACCTCAACAGCCACAACACCACCACCCAGAGCAGCACCGGCCTGTACTCCTGGACGGCACGCGAATCCGGCACCTACGGCAACGGCAGCTACGCCCTGACCAGCATGGTGCTGGAGCAGACGGCAGACGGCTATCAGCGCAGCGAGTCGGCCAGCCTGCTGACCACCATGACGCAGACACCCAACGCCGCCGGCACACGCAAGGGCCAGGAGATCGCCACCGAGACCCAGATTAGCACTATCTCTGTGCAGCTGAGCATCTACCAGGCGGGCAAGTATGGTCCGACGGGCTACGACCTGAGCAGCTACCAGCTCAACGCCAGCAGTGACTCCGACAGCAGCGACGACCTGGAGCAGAACGGCACGGAGACCATCTCGGGCAGTATCACCGATGCCAGCGGCACCATGCCCAGCAGTTACAGCGGCGTCTCCAGCAACAGTCTGAGCCAGCACAGCCTGCAAACGCAGTGGGCCGACCTGCAAGAGAAGGGCAAGACCAGCAATGGCACCTTGCAACTGGGCCTGGTCAGCATGACCCTCGACGGTGAGTACAGCACGAACTCGCGTCGCAGCAGCGGTTCGGTGTACACGCAGGGGCTGGACTGCACCACGGTCACCGGCCAGGCCGCGGGCAGCTACCACCTGGAGGCCGACGGCAGTTACAGTTTGGGTTCGCTGTCGCTATCCGCCTACCGTTACAACGGCCAGTCCACAGGCGCGGTGACCATGACACAGCGCGGCTGGGCCTCGGGTGCCAACTACAGTCACAGCGACAACTGGCATGAGGACACGACGCTCAAGGTGAGCGGCAGTTACGATCCCACGCTCGCCAGCGGCAGCCAGTGGAACCTGACGAGTTTCCTGTACACCAACCGCCAGGTGGAGAATGCCAAGGACTCGGTCAAGAACAGCTGGGCCAGTACCACCGTCACCAGCGTGCAGACTCTGAGCGGGGTCAGTCCGACCGGCGTGCTGGAAGCGGTCAGCAGCGGCTCGTACAGCATCAACGGCCGCAACTCGGGGTATGACAACCCGGTCACGACGACGATGCCGCTGCCGGTCCCCAACCTGCCGGTGCTGAAGCCCACGGTGGGGCTGAGCGAGCTGCTGACCAGCGGGGCAAGGTCGGGCTGGGCCGCGGGAGTGCCGGCGGGCAACCTGCTGGGTCTGACCCTGCCGACGACGCTGAACGCCCTGGCCGGCGCCGGCACTGGGCAATTGAGCCAGCCGCCGCTGCTGAGCCTGCAAGCACCGCCCTTGCTGCAAGGAGTGACACCCGACCCCTACGGCGGCTGGCTGAATGCGCAGAGCGGGCCGAACCTGACGACAGGACCGTGGAACGACCTGTCCCAGACGGGGCAGCAGCTGTGGACCGCGGTGAACGGTGCCTACCAGGATGCCCTGACCAAGTTCCAGAACGTGGGCGTCAACCAGAGCCCGGTGTCGATGTATGCGACCCAGGTGTGGACGGCGCAGACGTCGCAGTTGCCGGCGGGGGTGGAGATCAGCACGGACTTCTGGGCCAAGCTGGGCGAGGTCATCGACGTGGTGGCCGGGGCGTTGAACCGGCTGACGGGCGGACTGCTGAATCGCTACCTGGACTACTTCGGCTTTGACTTCCTGGTGGACCCCAGTTCGACGGCGTACAAGGTGGGGGGCCTGATCGGTCAGGCGATCGAGATTGTGCTGATGGTGAGTCCCGGAGCGTTGGGGATTGTGGGGGAGGTGCTGACGCATTTGGCGATGGCGGGCGGCGTGCTGAGCGCGGCGGAGACGGCGGCGCACGGGGACTGGATGGGGGCGGCGTTGCTGACGCTGGGGACGATCTCGACGGCGTTGCGTGGGGTGACACCGTGCGTGGCGGGCTGGGCGGGGATCAGCGCGGGGGTTGGGGGGACTGTGCAGAGCCTGGCCAGCGCCTACAATAACTTCACGCAGCCGGGCGGCGATCCGCTGGCGGGCATCCTGGACCTTGTGCAGGCGGCGGTCACCTTCAAAGTCCAGGTGGCCAGTTCCTGCTTCACCGGGCGGATGCTGTCACTGACGCCGGAGGGGAAGCGGCGGATCGATTCGATCCGAGTGGGGGATTGGATCTTCTCGCGTGACGAGGACGATCCCTACGGCCCCCTGGTGCCGAAGCGGGTGCTGGATCGCTTCGTGCGGGTGGCCCCGATCTGGGCGGTGAAGATCCCCGGCCAGACGATCGAGACGACGGCGGAGCATCCATTCTGGGTGTATGGGCGTGGCTGGATTCCGACGAGGATGCTGGAGGTAGGCGACCTGTTCATCACGGACGAGGGGCTGCTGGTCCCGCTGGAGGGCGTGGAGGACACCGGCAGGGTTGAGACGGTTTACAACTTCCTGGTCGAAGACTTCCACACCTACTTCGTGAGTGAGACAGAGGAAGGCGTCAGCGTCTGGCGCATAATACCGGTCTATCTGGCTATGATTCGACTGGCGATTCCAAGAAGGCAAGGGCACGGGCAAAGCGTGACGCTCAGAAGACGATGGATTACGAAGACGCTCTTCTCTCCGATGGGGATCGGGAATCTTATAGTAAGACACCACCTTCCAAAGAACCGTACAACCGTCGCAAGCACTATGGCGAGACTCCAACCGCAGCGGATCGAAAGGCCCTTGGAGCAAAACCTGGCGAAGTTGTGGATCACAACCCGCCGTTGGTAGTGCGGTACTATGACGGCGACCCCGCCATCGGTGAGATTCCGGGGCGGTTGATGACCCCGGAGCAGCGTGAAGCGAGTGCGGCTGATCGGTCACGGATGCGAGTGATGACAGAGGCAGATTCAGGCATTCAGGCGCACGAAATGCAACAGTACAGTATGCAACGTGCAAGGGAATTGGGTCTATGACGAACTACACATCATTGCTGATAGGCCACTACCACAAGACCTGGGGAGAACACGTCTATGAATCTTCATGGGGTAAAGGCCCAGTCAGAGAACTCCCACCCACCTTCCGAGTGTTGGTCTTTGAACCGAGCCGGGAAAGGGAATTGTGGGTATACGCTACATGCGGCATGTCGGACCCTCTGGACGACTCATCCATCGAGTTACATATGTTCTCACCCTCGGAGTACAGCCGTCATATCGAACTGCTCACAGTGGTTGCCCATTACCATCGGACTGGGCATCCTCTAGGTACGGCTGGCTCAACGGTCTACTTCGGACGAGAGTGGATGCCAGGTTCACATCTCACCTACGGACTGATCTCACGGCCTTACCGAGATGGTCCCTCCCTTGAGAACCTATTGGATAGTAATGGAAACTCGCTCGTGTGCTGCTACTGGCTGCTGCCAATCACGAAAAGTGAGAGAGAGTATAAGAAACAGTTCGGGCTGGAAAGTTTAGAAGCCCTATTTGATCAACGGGGACTCGAATACGCTAACCCTCAACGAGAGTCCGTTGCCTACTAACAGCAGAAACCGAGAGCGGGCGCTCCCGTTTCTGATCCCCCTGGAGAACCAACCATGTTCCTGACTCGCAAACCCATTTGGCTGATTCACGTCGGAGGCCAGGTCATCCGCACTACGGCAGACCATCCCTTCTTCATTCAGGGCAAAGGCTGGACTGACACTGCCGAACTACAGGTGGGCGACTTGCTGCTCAACCACGATGGTCAGCCCAGCGCCATTGAAGGCGTCACCGACACCGGCACGGAGGAGGTTGACAAGAAAAGGTGTCAGGAGTGAATGGCACTGTCAAACGCAACGGCAATCTAAATTGGGACTTATGGCAACGTAATTGCTATTTTGACGATCCGCAATTTGTGTTACTCAATGCCAACCCCACTTTGCTACTGCTGGTTCCTGGCTTGCATTTTTCGGCACCCACTCCACTGCTGCGCGCGGACCTTGGACGGAGCAAACACTCTTCGTTTGCTTTGCGTTCTCCTGCTACTGGCCACTGCCTTACCACCTCCGTTCGTTGGATTAAGCCAGCCTCTTGGTCTGCTGGTTCACGCCTGGCCTAATAACTCGTCGCGTGCTTCCTGGCGGGGTTTCGTGAGCAGTCGATGCGGTTTGGCACGCCGTTTCACAGCACGCGGTTCACAGCGACCCGGTCGGTCACCCACTTCCTCTGTTCCCAATGCTCCCAACAACGCTTGCCCCAACGTCAACCGCTGCCTGTCACTGCCCAGTGTCAGCCGCTGCCACGATTCCACAAGAGCTTGCTTGGTTGCCGTGAAGCTGATTTGCCGCGGATGCAATCCTTGCTCTAACGCGGCCTGACACGACACCTTGCGTACCAAGTTGTAACCCAACCAGTAGGTCCACAATTCCTTCTCGATCATGAACGGTGTCTTGCAATGCAACGGTTCCATTCCCAAGGACACTTTGATGGCGCGGATGTCTAATTCCACGTGCCAACGCTCGTGATACAGATCCATCACTTCGTCTTTGCCGTAGCGGTTGGCGTCACAGAGTGTCGTGGCCACGACTAACGTACGCACCCGATAGCCGGGCCGATTCACTTGGATGCGCATTTCGCGAATGGTCAACGTGGCGGGCAAAGCAGCATAGACCTCCGCCTCCATCCATTCGGGTCGCTCCGGCTTGTGCCAGGTCACCACGTGATCGTCTGGGCCCAACTGCCGGCCCCGCGCGAAATCGTACTTGCGCCGCTGATGGATGCGGAAGACAACGTCCACACCGCTTTGTTGCAGCAACGCAATCAGAAAGTAGGAGCAGTAGTAGCGATCGGCCAGAATGATGCTGCCTTTGGGGATCTGTGCCAGCAGCGTGCGAAACAAGGCGGTTTCTCCGGTCTCTTTGCCCTCGTAAGGGCCGTAGGCGAGACCTTGCAACGCTGCCGTGGCCAGCGACAACAGGACCACCATGCGCAGCAACGGAAACCCCAGGCCGGGTTTCTGCGCGGGCGGTTGGGGATAGGCCTGTTGGTTCTCCTCCGTGTCGGGCATGGAACAGGTGCTGCCATCGGCAAGATAGACGTGGTGCCCTTGCCACAACCACCTTCGCGGTACGGCAACCTCCAACTGGTGGCCCACTTGCAAGGTCAAACGCCGCAACAACGCGGCCGGCAGCTGAGCGCGTGCGCGGCAGTATGCCGCCGTGTCGATCGAGCACGGACCACGCTCCAAAGCGACCAGCACAACCAGGATGCGCAGCACGGCCGAGCGACAGGATTTGTCCTTGCTCAGCACCTGGGAAAGAAAAGCCCAGAGGACCACAGCCGGGGTGAAGATCGACCGTGGGGCACTTCCGAAGCAAACCCCTTCCGCAGCGCACGCCTGCTCGATGTCCTGTGCGCTCAGGACATCGGCAAAGGGAAGCCCTTCGTCTTGCAGAAAGGGAGCCAGGACGGCCCGGAAGGATGTCGTTGGCGATGATGGTGGATAAAATGGCACGAGACCCTCCTTGCTCCACAACTGTGGCAGGCAGCACGGCAAGGAAGGTCTCGGCCCGGTATAGGATAGGCGAGGAAGGCTGAAAATCCAGAGGCAGCAAGCGACTGTGAGGGCCGACAGTCTGCAAACACACGGCTGCGTGTGAACGGAGAGAGTGCGCCCATGCCTGCGAATGACACAAACAGAACAGAATTGTCACAAGACAAATCCTGAAATAGAATTACGTCGAACGATGACCGTTAGACAGTGCCATTCGCTCCTGACACCTTTTTTCCCCCCCGAATACCCTGGCGTGTGGCAGGCAGGCACGATTTTGACAAGCTCTGTCACCTGTCCGACACCCTCAGGCAGGCTCTGTCCTCTGAGCCAACCCTCAAAATCTGGCAGGCAGTGGCAGGCACCCCACGCTCGGCCATCGACCCGGCAGCACCCGCTCGGGTGGAGTTCCCTGGCCGCGACCGCCACCGCTGCCTCGCCGCCCCTCGCGTGCCGCTCCCTGCCCGGACGTGACGCCGTGTTACGTGGCATGCTGGCGATGTCGCTCCCGGAGCGAGCGCAAATGCCTGTTTTTCTTGGGGTTCATCAAACCAGACCCACATTGCCAACCCTTGCGTCGTTGGCGATGTGGCATCCTCGGTACTCCTCCCACCGAAGCCCTGTCAGAAGCTTCTGCAATCGGGCCAACTCATTCAGCCGGCCAGCGCGACCCTGCTGCCGTACCTGGGCCTGGCCGTCCGTTTTACCTCTTCGACAGGCGACTTCTCCCTGCTCGACCGTGGCAGCGACGACCTGGTCCTGCACGGACCGAAAAGGGGACTTGAGTCGATCCTTCTGCCCAGAGGATCGTCTGCATTCCGACGATTGCCGAAGGCGACTCGTTGTGGCACGGTCTCCCGACCGTGCCACACAACGGCGACTTTGCCGCGCTGCCAGACCGGTTTGCCCTGGTGGCCGCACGCTCCGCAGGCCACGATTGGCACGATGCCCTGCCCCGAGGATCAGCAGCCCCGCTCCAGCTCCGCTAGCTCGGCCAGCAGCGGCTCGTGTTTCTTCAGCCGGCGGGCGGCCGTGCGGGCTGCTTCCAGGTCGGCCGGCTGGAGCTTGCCCAGCCGCGCGAGCAGCCGGCAGCGGTGCCAGTGGATGCGATGGAGGTGGGCCCAGCGGCCGGTCGGTTCAATGATCGCGATGGTCTGGTCGCAGGTCTGCACGGCCCGGGCCAGCTGGCCGCCCAGGACGTGGTAGAGAATCCGGGCCTCGAACGTTTCCTTGCTCATTTGCTGAGCCAGCCGGCTGAACCGGCTCGTCGCCTGGCGGTAGAGGCGCTGCGCCCTCGGCTCGTCGCCGTCCCGCCGGGCCAGCACCGCCTGCCAGAAGAGGACCTCGACCAGCTCCTCCTTGGCGTGGGCCAGGCTCCGGGCCAGTTCTTCCGCCTGCTGGGCGAAGTCGCGCACCCCATCCCAGTCGCCCAGGTTGTAACAGATCCAGCACAGATCGGCGACGTCCGACACCGTGTACGGACCGACCTGGCTCGGGTCCGGGTCGCTCTCGCCCAGGGCGATCACGGCCAGGGCCGTCTGGTAGGCCCCTTGCCAGTCGCCCGTCTCTCGGGAGAAGACCCGGCGCCGGCCGAGATAGACGTAGCGATCCGGACAGGGTTCCTGGGGAATTTCGGTTTCGAGGAAATCGAGCAGTTCCCGGATGGCGTCCGCATAGCCAACTGGATCGACTCCGAGATAGCATTCCAGGAGACTGTTGTAACTGGCGATGCGCCAGGGATGGTGGGCGAACTGCGGCTTGCGCATTTGCAGGACGCAGTGGATGGCCAGGTCCAGCGAGTTGCGGTAGTCGGCCAGGTAATGGTTCATGGCCATGACGCGCCAGACGTCGTAGAGCATCGCCCACCACGGCTCGCCCAGCTTCTCCGCCAGGCGCCGGCCCTCGGTGAACAGGGCCAGCGTCCGCTGCGGATCCGTTTCATGGCAGTCGAAGCCCTCGTCGTGCAGTTCGGCCAGGCGCAGCCGCTCCCGGTCGCCCTGACGCTCGTATTCTTCCTGGCGTTCGATGAACCAATCCCAGATTCCCATGGCTTTCTTTCGTCTGGACAGTTGACTCCCGGCAACCCTTTCCAGAATGTACCGAGTGGGCGGAGGAAGGGGAAGGATGAATCAAAGCCGTTCTGATTCATCCATGATCCTTCCGAAAGCCGGCCTACTCATGCCAGCGCAGCAGCAGATATTCCAGCAGCCAGACCAGCAGCGCCAGGCTGCGGTCGTTCTGGTCGCGATCCGGGGCGAACTCGGATAGGAATACGCCACGGACGCGCGGCGACCACACCGCCTCGATTAGCCCCAGCACCTGGGGTGGCGACAGGCCAAACGGCACCGGCTGGGCAGCGGCGGGGAACCAGGCCGGGTCGAACACGTCGCAATCCAGGTCGAAAAACACGCGCCCGGCATCGGCCGCGAGCGGGCGCAGCTCGGCCAGGACCGGCACGGGGTCCAGGGCCAGGGCGGTGGCGGCGAAGGTCTTGCGGAAATACTGGCCGACGTACTCTGCGGGCAGGAGCAGGTCGCGGTGGCCGACGTTGATCAGCGGCGGCAGCGGGCCTGCGCAGTGCCGCAGGAAGTTGCCGTGGGACAGCTCGGGGCTGGTATCGTGGAAGTGGTGAATGTCCAGGTGGGCGTCGAACTGGACGATCAGGGTGTCGTCCTGGCCGGCCAGTTCGTCGTAGAGCGGCAGGGCACCGAGGTGGTTGCCGGACAGCCAGATCAGGAAATCGTCGCCGTGCAGGGCCTGCCGGGCCAGCTGCCGGCCCTGGCGGCGCCAGCCGGCACAGGCATCGAGCGTGTCGAAGGCGGTTTCGCGAATGCGGACCTGGTTGGTGTAGGCCCGGGCCCGCGTCGGCACGGTCTCCCGCCGATTGTCGGCCAGGACCTCGCGCAGCTCGTCGGCCAGCAGGGTCGCCCCGGCAGCGGTGCCGCCGCTGCCGAACAGGTCGAACGGAAAGACGATCACACGCGTCCTGGTCACGGTCCCCTCGCGGTTTCACCTCCTGCTGTTCTACTGGCGTGGCGCTTTTCCTACAATTATTGGAAGAAACCTCGCCCTTTCTTTCAAGGAACTCCAACAGATGCAGGACTACTACCTGGCCCCCGGCGTGGTCATCACCGGGGACGTGGTCCTCAACCCCGGCGTCAACGTCTGGTATGGCTGCGTCCTCCGCGGCGACCTGGCCCGCATTACCCTCGGCCCGCGAGTGAACGTCCAGGACGGCTGTATCCTGCACACCGACTACGGCCAGCCGCTGACCATCGACGAGGGCGTGGTGGTCGGCCATCGCGCCCTGCTGCACGGCAAATCGATCGGCCGGGACACGCTGATCGGCATGGGCGCCATCCTGCTGTCGGGTTGCGAGATCGGCGCGGAGTGCCTGATAGCCGCCGGCACGCTCATCACGGAAAAGCGCCGCATCCCGCCGCGCTCGGTGGTCATGGGCGTGCCCGGCCGGGTGGTGCGCGAAGTCACCGACGACGACCTGCGCCGCACCCTGGCGATTTCGGCGCATTACCTGGAGCTGGCCCAGCGCTACACGCACGGGGCCTTTCCCCCGGCCTGGCCGCGCCACGAGCCGGAATAGCACTGCTGGAAGGCATCCACGCCGATCCATGTTCCAATGGGGGTTGTTCCGGCATTGGAGGGAACGCCACGGAGAGCGTTCCCTACAGGATGAATCAGCTCTTCTTCCAGGTGATGATCGAGAAGACCGCCCCCGTGGGATCCTCGACCACGGCAAATCGACCAACGGAGATGTCGGTCGGCGGCACGCACACCTTGCCGCCCAGCTCCTTGAGCCGCTGCGCCGTCCGGTCCACGTCCTCCACACCAATGTAGCCCATCCAGTGCGGCCGGATGTCCCCCCATTCTTTCGTCATCTGGATCATCCCACCGACCATGTGGCCGTCCTGCTTGAACGTGGTGTACTCGTGCGCGCCAGCCGGCACGGTTTCGGGGGTCCAGCCGAACAGCTGGCAGTAGAACTCCTTGCACTTCGCGGAGTCGGTGGTAGCCAGCTCATTCCAGTTGAACGTGTTGACAGGCATGTGATCCATGAAAGTCCTCCTCGTCAGGGTGCGGGCGAATAAGATGAGGATGGTAACCAAACGCCCCGAATAAGCAAGGTCGGCAGGAGCAAACGCGATGAAACACACCCGAATCCGCAGCCAGGAAGCCTACGCCCGCGCTTGCCGGGTGATCCCGGGCGGCGTCAACAGTCCGGCCCGGGCCTTCGGTGCTGTCGGCGGTCAACCGATCTTCATCGCCCGCGGCGAGGGGCCGTACCTCTACGACGTGGACGGCAACCAGTACCTCGATTACGTCGGCTCGTGGGGTCCGCTGATCCTGGGCCACGCCCACCCGGCCGTGGTCCGGGCCGTCGAGGAAGCGGTCCGCCGCGGGGCCACGTTCGGCGCCCCGACCGAGCAGGAATCCGTCCTGGCCGAGATGATCATCGACGCGGTGCCATCGATCGAGATGGTGCGCCTCGTGTCCAGCGGCACCGAGGCGGCGATGAGCGTCATCCGCCTGGCACGCGGCTTCACCGGCCGGGACCGGATCATCAAGTTCGCCGGCTGCTATCACGGCCACGTCGATAGCCTGCTGGTCCAGGCCGGCTCGTCGGCCACCACCCTCGGCGTCCCCAGCAGTCCGGGAGTCCCGAAGGGCTGCACCGCTGACACGATCGTGCTGCGCTACAACGACACGCAGGCCCTGGCCGACGCCTTTGCCGCCCAGGGCGACCAGATTGCCGGCGTCATCCTGGAGCCGATCGTTGGCAACGCCGGCCTGATCGTGCCGAGCAGCGACTTCCTCACCGAGCTGCGCCGGCTGACGCAGCACCACGGGGCGCTGCTGATCTACGACGAGGTCATGACCGGCTTCCGGGTGAGCTACGGCGGAGGCCAGCAACTGCTAAAGCAGCTGCCGGACCTGACCGCCCTGGGCAAGATCGTGGGCGGCGGCTTCCCGCTCGGTGCGTACGGCGGCCGGGAAGACGTTATGAAGAAGGTGATGCCGGCCGGCCCCGTCTTCCAGGCCGGCACGCTCTCCGGCAACCCCGCCGCGGTGGCGGCCGGCATCGCCACCCTGCGCGAGCTGCGCGATCACCCACCGTACGCGGAGCTGGAGCGGCGGGCCAGGCTGTTGGCGGACGGCCTGACGAAGGGGGCGCGGGAGACGGGGGTGCCGCACTGTCTGAACCGGGTCGGGAGCATGTGGACGCTGTTCTTCACCGAGGGGCCGGTGACCGATTACGACGCGGCCAAACGCAGCGATACGGCACGCTTTGCCAGTTCTTCTGGGCGATGATGGACCGAGGGGTTTACCTGCCGTGCAGCCAGTTCGAGGCGGCCTTCAACTCGGTGCTGCACGTGGACAAGCTGCTGGAACAGACCGTGACCGCGGCGCGGGCGGCGCTGGCGGAGATTGGGTGAAAGGTTGGAGCCGGCGTGCAGCACTGGGCTGGGCCGAGGTTGACGACAGTGGCGCTCCCGTCACAGCAATTGAATCAACTTGCGTCCCCATGTCGGTCGCGATCTTCCCATTTCTCGTAAGGTTGCAAGTTAGCACCGACCACGAGGCGGTAACCAGCTGAGCGTCTAAGTTCCCAGAGTTCATCCTGTGTCGAATGGGAGAAACTTTCAAGCAGCATTCCCGAAGCGAAGCCAATCAGCAAATCTTTCGTCAGTTCATCACAGCTAACACTTGCGATGGACTGCCCTTGAAGCTGCCTCAGTTGTTCTATCGCAGTCACTGCCTCGTTCAATGATCCAATCAGAACATGCTTTTCGGTACGCAGCCTCCAGGCACAGTCGATCCATAGCCGTCATCTCGCTCAGAGCAGAACTTTGTTCTGAACTACTCGGTTGCAGATAGAGGATAAGGGTCCCACCTTCAACCAAGCGAAAAGTATAGCACAGGCTACCGATCAACTGTGCCAATTTGCCGTTGAGCATGTTATCACCGTAGCCTGGCGGCCAGGCAGCGGACTGTTAACCCGCTTGACGTGAATTCGACTCTCACCTCTGCCTCAGCAAACACTGTATCTTGCAAAAGCGGATTGTCGCCAGCACCGCATTGACAACCAGAGCCACCGCAACAAGAAAGACGCCAGGATTGTCGAGATAAACCACACGGTTGCCGCCTGACATCGTGGATCGGTCAACAAAGGACAATGTCCCCAGGCGGCACCCCAGCGGAAAGCCCACCATCCAGGAGAAGAGGAACCACAGCCGCATTGCCTTCGCTCCAGGAGAGTGAACTCGGCAACACCTCACGGTGCCCGCGGCAGCTGAATCTCATTGGCGATGTTGTACAGCTTCATCGCCACCAGCATGTCGATCAGCTGGTCGTGGTACTTCCGCTCAGACGTCGCGCCACTGAGCTTGATCCGCTGGCCATCGCGATCTCCCTTCACCGTGAATTCGCTTTCGGGTCGGTCACGACCGCCTTCTTGAAATGCTCGACGTATTCGCCGACCTTCGCGGGGTCATACTTCCCGCCCGGCTCCACCCTGCCGAGGAGCTTCGCCATCCGCGCCCGGAAGTCGGGGTTGAGGGCAATCGCCGTGTAGCTCTTCGGATCGCGGGGATGCTCCGCCCGCTCCTTCATCAGCTTCTCGCGCAGGGCGATCAGCGCGTCCTTGTGTTCCGTCCAGTACTTGACCGCCCCCTTGCAGATCGCTTCCGCCTCCTTCTTCGGAAACTCAGCCCGATTCGAGAGCTCATCGAATTCCTTGTTCGTCATGAAGCCCGACTCGGAGATGGTGCCGGGGATGGAGGTTTCGCGAAGGATGTGGTAGCTGCCCTTGATGAGCGCCAGCTTGGGCCCGGGGACCGCGCCCTCCAGGGCGTCGTTCACGTCCCGCGCCAGCGCGGCGTACAGCGTGTCGTCCCGGGCGTTGTGCTTGTAGAGGGTCGTGTGCCCGGCACCGGGGCGGCCTGCGTTGTGATGCACCGAGAGGAAGAAGTGCGCATTGTAATGCTCGAAGAAGTCGATGCGTGCATGCAGCTCCTCCTTGTTGCTCGACCCCTCCGGGCTGAGACGGTGATCCGCCTCGCGGGTGAGGGAAACGGTTGCGCCCTTCTCCTTCAGCAGTTTCACCAGTTCAACGGCCACCCGGAGGTTCAGCTCGCTCTCGGTGAGCCGGGAAACCACGCCCCGTGTCCCGCCCGTGTAGCTCTTCGAGTAGCGCTGGCCGCCATGCCCCGGATCGACCACGATCACCGCCCCTTTCAGGGGGAGCGGCTCGACCTTCGGGGGTTCGCTCGCCGGCACCAAACACACGGCAGACAGGCACCCGATCCACCACAGCCATCCATTCATTGCTGCACCTGCCCTCAAGAGAATATGGCCCTGGTCACAGTTGTATGAGGGGTCGTTCGGCCGGACCACCCAGCGGGACAGAACTTGACCGTTCTCCAATTCCTGGCCCTGAACCATGCCGGGTTTCGCTTTCTTTGGAAGACCGCAACGGCCCCCACGGACCACGATTCCATGCTATGTTCCCTCTGAAGAGACAATCGTGGCCGAGCGACCCAACCTCACCAAACCGAGACCCCAATGAAAACAGCCCCAATCCGCCATCTGTTCCTGAGCCTCGCTTCCGCATTCCTGGTACTCCCGTTCCTGACAGCAGCCGATACCAGCGACAAGGGGAAGCCCTCCGTCATTTCGGCCAAGGGGAAGCATCTGGCCCGCATCCTGGATGACATGCAGGTCGAACGCTACTGGCAGCCTGGCGTCAGCGTGGACTGGAAGACGGGCCGGCACGACCCCAAGGTGAGCCAGCACGCCACCCATTGCAGTGCCTTCGTGGCCGCGGCCTGCGAGCGGTTTGGCGTCTACGTACTGCGGCCGCCGCAGCACTCCCAGGTCTTGCTCGCCAACGCCCAGCAGGACTGGCTGTACCGGCACGGCGAAAAAGAAGGCTGGAAACAGGTCAAGTCGTGGGCCGCGGCCCAGCGCCTGGCCAACGAAGGGGAGATCGTGGTCGCCAGCTACAAGAACTCGGACCCCAACAAACCGGGGCACGTGGCCATCGTTCGTCCAAGCACCCGCGGCCCCGAGTCGATTGCGAAGTCTGGCCCCGACTTCATCTGGGCCGGCAAGCACAACCACAACCGGGGCTCCATCGAGGAGTGCTTCCACGAGCACAAGGACAAGGTTCGCTTCTTCGTCCATCGCGCGGAGAACTTGTCTTCCACCCACGGCGAGCCGGAAAAGAAAGCCAAACCGATCCGGGTGGCCGTCTATGCGGGCGACGGGACCGGGCCCAGCCTGGAAGCGACCCTCAAGGCGCTGGCCGACCACGCGGAGGTTGACGTTCACGAGATCAAGGCCGAGGCGATCCGCGAAGGCCGGCTGTCCCGCTGCGACGTCCTGCTCGTGCCCGGCGGCAGCGGCGGCAGGGAAGGGAAGGGCCTGGGAGAAAAAGGTCGGGAGCAAATCAAGGAGTTCATCCACAAGGGCGGCGGCTACGTCGGCATCTGCGCGGGGGCCTACCTGGCCACCTGCGACTACCCCTGGTCGCTGCACGTGCTGAATGCCCGGGTCGTGGACAGGGAACACTGGAACCGGGGCAATGGCGAGGTCGAGATCACGGTGAGCGCTCGCGGTCGGGAAGTACTCGGCACGAAGCACGAGACAATCGCGATCCACTACGCTCAGGGACCGCTCCTGGCGCCAGGGCATCACAAGGAGTTGCCTGGCTACGAGACCCTGGCCACGTTCCGCACCCAGATCGCGAAGAACGGCGCTCCCAAGGGTGTGATGCCAGGAACCACGGCGGTCGCGGCGGGGGCGTTTGGCAAGGGGCGCGTGCTGTGTTTCAGCCCGCACCCCGAAGAGACCAAGGGGCAGCACTCGTTGCTGCTGCGCGGCCTCGCGTGGGCGGCGGGCCGATGAAGTGACGTTTCCGCAACTACTGTTATGGTCGGGATGTGTCACGATGAATCTTCGTTGCTTGGTCGCTCTGCTTCTGGTTGGGTTCGCCGCTGACTGCCGGGCGAAGGAGATTCCGCCCTCGTCTTCCTTTGCCGCCCAGGTCAAGGCTCATTTCGCGGCCTGGGATCGGAACAAGGATGGCGTCCTCTCCCGGGAGGAGATCGACGCTCTGGTGTCCAACCCGAAGGTGACCGGTGCAGAAGCCGCGGCGGTCGCTGCTCTGAAGCGGGCGGTGCGGAACACCAGGCGGACTCTCCCGCCTCTCACCGCCGCGACGCTCGCCGAGCTGGCCGCCGACAAGAAACGGAGCGAGAATCCCGACCTGAGCACGATGTACTCCTCGGCCCTGCACCGCATCGAGAAAACCAATCGGGAGCTGTTCCCGACGGGCCAGCCGAGCCTTGCAAGCGTCCAGCAAGGCAGGCTCGGGGACTGCTTTTGCCTGGCCCCTCTGGGGGCGATGGTCTTTCGCGATCCCCAGGAGGTCATGAAGCGGATCACCCACGGGGCGGACGGCAAGTATCACGTCCGATTCGGCGGCCAGACGATCACGGTCGCGCCACCGACCGACGCCGAGCTGGCCCTGCTGTCTTCGTCCGATTCGGGACTGTGGGTCAGCGTCTACGAGAAGGCCGTGGGCCGGCTGCGCCAGCACCAGCGCGACGCGGCCGGGACGTCTTTCCTCGATTTACTGACCAAGGGTGGGTCGGCCGGCACAATGGTCGAAGAGGTGACAGGCCACCAAATCGTCCGTTTTGCTTGCAAGCAAGTGCGGGATGCGAAAACTTCCCGGGAGCGCCAAGCCAGGCTGGCCGAGGCCCGGGGCGCTGCTGAAGTCCGCCTTCGCTGAGAAGCGGCTGGTGACCTGCGGAACTGGCAGCGGAGTGATGGTGCCGGGCTTGCACGGCAAACACGCCTACGCCGTCACCGGGTACGATCACAAGGCCGACCGGATCGCTCTGTGGAATCCGCATGGGCAGACCTTCACCCCCAAGGGAACGCCGGGCCTTGAGAATGGCTACCCCACCAGGGATGGGCGGTTCGCGATGCCCCTGACGGATTTCATGCAAGTCTTTGCCGGGCTCGCGTTTGAAACGCATCAGGCCAGGTCGATCGTCAGGAAGTGAGGCTGGCAAGCCGTCCCAAGGAATGGGCGACGGAACTTTCCCCGGCTTCTGGGGTAGAATGCCTGGCCCTCGCTTCCGAACCACGAAAGATCAAAGGAGTCTCTGATGCGCGGTCTGTTGACTGTGATCGGCTGCCTGGCCCTTATTCAGACCCACGCCCCGGCTGCCGAGCCGACGAGTGAGCCCCGGACACTGCTAACGGAACGCGGCAAACTGATCTTCTCCGAGACGTTCACCCAGCCGCTGGGCAAGGACTGGCAGACCAACAAGGGCAAGTGGGAAGTCGTTGACGGTGCCATCCGCGGCTCGGAGCTGAAGGCCGACATGCACGGGGCCGTCACGCGCCACAGCCTGCCGGCTCAGAACGTCGTCATCCAGTACTCGTTCAAGCTGGAGGGCGCCCCGGCCACGTCTCTGAGCATCAACGACGACAAGGGGCATTGCTGCCGGGTGGCGATCAATGCCAACGGTTTCAGTCTGAACAAGGACAGCCACGACAAGAACCAGACGGACAAGTCCGCCGTGCTGGAGAAAAAGACCGTCGCCATCAAGCCAGGCCAGTGGCACACTCTGGTCATTGAGATTCAGGGGCCGGAGATGGTCGCTAGCCTCGACGGCGAACACGTCGCTTTCGGCTCGCACGAGTCGATCAACGTCAAGAAGAAGAACCTCGGGCTGACGGTCGCTGGCGAATCCGTGTCGTTCAAGGACCTTCGCGTCTGGGAGGCCCAGCCGAACAAGGACTGGGAGAAGACCCGGTCGAAACTGGTGGAAGCGCGGGCCAAGACCGGCAAAACGGGAAAGTGATTGGCCATCCCAACCGTCAGGAGCAGACAGCGGGAGACGAATAGCCCGCCCCGAATACCCTGGCACGTGGCGGGCAGGCAGGAAATTGACGTTCTCTGGCACTCGTCCGACAGCGATGGGCTCGTCCTGGCCTCTCCGCCAACTCAGCAGATTTGGCAGAGAGGGCAGGCAGCCTCCATTCTGGGGCTATCACAGCAGATCGTCACGCACAAACCGCTTGATCAGCTGGTTGGCCGGCAGCTCGGGGTGAAGCACTTTCTGAGCCGCCTCCGCCCCGGCCACGGGCAGCCTGGCGGCATCGATCAGGCCCAGCTGCACCAGCACGGTGGCCTGGTCCCAGTAGATGCGCTCGGCGGCGATCTTGCCGTCGCGAAACTCGACCACGACCACCTTGGCCACCTCGACGCGCTTGCCCGTCGGCGGAATGCCGGGCAGAAGCCAGTCCATGCGAACGGTGTGCGTGAAGCGAAAGACGAACTCGTCGATGATCCGGTCGTCGCTGATGGTCCGGGCCAGCGGGACCATCTCGATCTCGGGCATCTGGGGAATGAAGTAGTTGGCGTAGAAGTGCTGCAATTGCTTCTGTCCCCGCCCGCCGGTCAGCACCGGCACGTGATTGACCACCGGATCAGCGGTCATGGTGCCGCAGGACTCGGCGGCGTCCTTGCGCAGGAACTCGGCCGCGATGTGCTGTTCCCACAGCTCCTGCATGGCCCTCTGCTGGGGAGAGAGCTTGTCGGGATCGATCTTGAGCATGGGACCTCCTCGGGAAAGATGCGCTGCGCCCCACGGTATCCGACAATGTAAGCAGGCCCCGGTTGTCCGTCCAGAAAGGCGGCGAGGCGCCCGACGCTTCTTCCTCGGTTGCTCACGGAAAATCGTTGCAACTGGTCCTGCTCGAAAGTAAGCTGATCCCAGTGTCAGCCATCGACAAAGTTCACGGAGAAGGAGGTCTTCTCATGTTCGAGCAGTGGGTGAAACCCGGTTTTCAGCAAGTGTGCGTCAACGGCGAATGCACGGCCTACGCGGGCAGGGCACCGGACGCGGCGCCGGAGAGAGCGCCCTCCGGGGCTCAGGCAAACGCGGTCCAGGCAGAGGCCAGCGAACCCCGCGAAGCGGAAAGCCGCTCGTGAGAGTGCGCCTGCTGGGCACGGCCGCGGGCGGAGGCTTTCCCCAGTGGAATTGCGCCTGCCCCAATTGCGATGGGGTCCGCCGCGGAATCGTGCGGGCCTCGCCGCGGCGCGAATGCTGTGTCGCCGTCAGCGCCGACGGGCGGTGCTGGTTCCTGGTGAACGCCCCGCTCGACGTGCGCGCGCAGATCGAGTCGTTTCCGCCGCTGTGGCCGGCCGGCAACGTCCGCGGCAGCGGCGTCGAGGGAATCCTGCTAACCGGCGCCGACCTCGACCAGGTGCTTGGCCTGTTCGCCCTCCGCGAAGGATCACGGCTGACCGTCCACGTGACGGCCGGCGTGCGCAACACCCTGGCCGCGGGCCTTTCCTTGCCGTCCGCGCTGGAGCCCTACGCCCGCATCGACTGGCGGGAGCCGCCCTCCGTGCTCACTCCGCTGCCGACTCACGAGGGGATGCCCAGCGGGCTGCGCTACGCTGCCTTCCACCTGCCCGGACGGCCGCCCCGCTACCTGCGCGAGTGGGCCGGTCGATCCGCCGGCGACTGCATCGGCTATGTTCTCGTGGACGAGGCAACCGGAGGACGGCTGGTGATTGCTCCCAGCGTCTCGGCCCTCGACTCAGCCATCCTTGCCCGGCTGCGCGAGTGTGACGTGCTGTTCATCGATGGTGCCTTCTGGAGCGAAGACGAGATGCCGCGTCTGGAGGCGGGGACCTTGCGGGCCTCGGACATGGGGCACGTGCCGGTTGGGGGGCCCGACGGCAGCCTGGCGGTGATCGCACCATTGCCGGTCCGGCGCAAGGTGTACGTCCACGTCAACAACACCAACCCCATGCTAATCGAGGACTCTCCCGAACGGCGGCTGGTCGAGTCGGCCGGGGTGGAGGTCGGCTGGGACGGAATGGAAATCGAGCTGTGAGGCGTGCTTATGACCGAGCTACCTGGCTTCCTGTGGGACCGCGAGACGTTCCTGGCCCGCTTGCAGGCGGTGGGTCGCGAGCGCTATCACGACCGGCATCCCTTCCACCGCGCGATGAACGAGGGTCGGCTGACGCCCGCCCAGCTGCGGGGCTGGGTCGCCAACCGCTTCCACTATCAGCGGCACCTGCCGATGAAGGATGCGGTCATCCTCTCGAACTGTCCCCTTCCCGAAGTGCGCCGCGTCTGGCGGCAGCGTCTGGTTGACCAGGACGGCGCCGCGGACGGGCAGGGGGGCATCGAGGCCTGGCTCCGGCTGGCGGAGGCGGTCGGGCTGACGCGCGCGGAAACGCTGGACGGCCAACACGTCCTCCCCGGCGTGCGCTTCGCCGTCGAGGCCTACGTCACCCTGGCGCGGACGAGCCCCTGGCCGGTTGCGGTGGCTTCCTCCCTGACCGAGCTGTTCGCTCCCGACCTGATGGCCGAGCGTGCCGCCGCCTTCCGCAAGCACTACACCTTCGTGCCCGGCTGGGGTCTGGAGTATTTCGAGGCCCGGCTGACGCAAGCACGGCGCGACTCGGAGCACGGCCTGAGCCTGACGCTGACCTACTGCGACACGCCGGACCTGCAGCGGGCCGCCGTCGCCGCCCTGGCGCGGAAGTGTGATATCCTCTGGGCGCTGCTCGACGCCATCGCCCAGGCTTACCGCCCGGAAGGGCCGGGGGCGGACCATGCGTGACGATTGCCCACGCCTGGCGGCCGGGGTTCGGCTGTGGACCGATCCGCTCACCGGGGCGCCTCTCCTCCTCTTCCCGGAGGGAGTGCTGCGCCTCAACCGGACCGGGGCGGCGATCCTGGAGCTGTGCAGCGGCCAGGCGTCCTTGCCGGCCATCGCGGGGGCACTGGCCGAGCGCTTCGGTGCCGAACCGGCCGCCGTCCTCGAAGACGTGTCGGCGTTCGTCAGTGACCTGCATGAGCGCGGCCTGCTCCGCGGGGTGACAGCATCCCGACAAGCCGCACCAGCCGTTGCCGGGACGCCGAATGGTCATGACGATGGCTTTGGCGAGATGCGTCCGCTCGGTCTGCTGGCCGAGCTGACCTACCGCTGTCCGCTGCACTGTCCGTACTGCTCCAATCCAACGCACCTGTCGCCCGGAGCCGAGCTGACGACCGCCGAATGGCAAGCCGTGCTGGCGGAGGTGGCCGGCATGGGAGTGCTGCACGTCCACTTCTCGGGAGGCGAGCCGTTGCTGCGCCCGGACCTCCCCGACCTGGTGCGTGCGGCGCGGGCGGCTGGACTGTACACCAACCTGCTGACCAGCGGCATTCCACTGACTCGTCCTCTCGCGGAGCGGCTCCGCGATGCGCGCCTGGATCACGTCCAGCTGAGCTTCCAGGCGGACGAGACGCCGCTGGCCGACCGCCTCGCCGGAGCGACCGTCCATACCGTGAAACGGACGGCGGCCCACCTGATCCGGGAATTCGGTTGGCCGTTGACCGTGAACGTGGTCCTGCACCGCGACAACGTCGATCGCGTGCCGGCGCTGGTGGCGCTAGCGGAGGAGCTGGGAGCGGAGCGGCTGGAGCTGGCCAACGTCCAGCTCTATGGCTGGGCACACCACAACCGGGCCGCGCTGCTGCCTTCTCGCGATGCTCTCGTCGAGGCCAGCCGCCTGGCCGCCGCTGCCCGCGAGCGGCTGCGCGGCCGGATGCAGGTGCTCTACGTCGTGCCCGATTCCCTGGCGGAGCGACCGAAGCCGTGCATGGGCGGCTGGGGCCGGCGCTACCTGACGGTCAACCCGCTCGGCGACGTTCTGCCCTGCCCGACGGCGAGCTGCATCCCGTCGCTGCGCTTCGAGAACGTCCGGCACCGATCCCTGCGCCGCATTTGGGAAGAGTCGGAGGCGTTCAACCGGTTCCGCAGCACCTCCTGGATGCCGGAGCCGTGCCGCAGCTGCGATCGCCGTGAGATCGACTTTGGAGGCTGCCGTTGCCAGGCCTTTCTGCTGACCGGGGACGCGGCCAACACTGACCCCGCTTGCGCCCTGTCGCCGCAGCACGCGGTGATCCAGGCGTCCAGTTCCAACAGTGTGGCCCTCCCACTGCTGCCCTTGCACCGGCGACAGTATCCCGATGTGGCTGCAAGGGAAGAGTATTGGCCTGTAGCCGCAAGCTTTAGCTTGCGTGGGTCTGGCGCAGGCTAAAGCCTGCGACTACAGGGATTTGTCCGCTACCTCTTAGCGTTTCCAGTATTCATCAAAATGAGGCACGGGCTTGTCCTTGACCACTTTGATGTCGAGTACGGACCAATCTCCATTGGCCTCCACGAACTTCTTCCATTCGGCTTCTCCAAAGTTCCGCTGAGCAGCGGGTCGGTAACGTATGTCCGCACTTCCATTCGCGTAAGGTGTTATCCTTGTCATTTCCACGAAGTAAAACTTCGGTGCCCCATACGACTTCACAGTTGTCCTTGTCGAGTCAAAGGTAACTGGGATCTGCATTGTTAAGACATAACGCCCAAACAGTCCCGCCTTCGAGTTCCAGGTTGGCGAACCAGCTTCCCCTGTGTAATAACTGTAGAAATGAATCGAGTTAGGGAACAAGCGGATGAATTCAGGAACGTAGGGGATTTCCTTTTTGCCAGATTCCAATGCTTTGTTGTAGCCGGTGGCAAGCTGCAACAAAGCAGTGCAGCCGGGTGAAATCAGGAATGCCAACCCTGCGACCCACGCGGGGAAGAAACCGGATAGAACAGTCAGAAAAAGCTTCATGTTCGCACATCCTTCAAGCGATCAGGCCCTTGGGAGCAGCACGAGGAAACAGCAGCAAATGATATACCAAACTTATCGAAAAAAGAGACGTGAGGGCCATTTTGCAGGCCGAGCGGCGAACTATTACCTCGGCAAGAAAGATCCACAAAGAGTAGTCATCACGCTCCGCGTGATGGCTGCATCACGCGGAGCGTGATGACTACTTTCTTTCGTGCCGAGGTAATAGACGCCACCCAGGGCTGACGCCCTGGTCTATTGACTGCCGTCCCTTCGGGGCCGGGGCCTGCTCAGATTCTCACGGCTGCACCGGCGTCACCTTCCAGATGTCGCGGGCATACTCGGTCACCGCCCGGTCGCTGGAGAACTTGCCCATCCGGGCGACGTTGAGGATCGCCTTCCTGGCCCAGCCAGCTCGATCCTGGTACAGCTTCCCCACTTGCGCCTGGACCGCCAGATACGATTCCAGGTCGGCCAGGTGGAGGTATGGGTCCCAGTTCTCGACCAGCATCCGGTAGACCCAGTCGAACTTACCCGGCTGTCCCGGGCTCAGGCGATCGCCCTTGAATGCATCCAGGATGCGCCGGATCGTCGGACTCTGCTCGTAGAACGAGCGCGGCTGCCGGCCCTGGGAGCGCAGCGCCTCGATCTGCTCCACCGTGTTGCCGAACAGGAAGAAGTTCTCGGCGCCGACCTCCTGGCGGATCTCAATGTTGGCGCCGTCCAGGGTGCCGATGATCAGGGCCCCGTTCATGGCGAACTTCATGTTGCTGGTGCCGGCCGCTTCGGTCCCCGCCGTCGAGATCTGCTCGCTCAGGTCGGTCGCGGGAATGATCCGCTCCGCCAGCGTCACCCGGTAATCGCGGGCGAAGACCACCTGCATCAGGCCCTGCGTCTTCGGATCGCGGTTGATCAGGTCGGCCAGGCAGTTCAGCAGATAGATGACCTCCTTGGCCTCGACGTAGCTCGGCGCCGCCTTGCCGGCGAACAGATAGGTGCGCGGCACGGTCGGTCGTTTGCCGTCTTCCACCAGCTGGAGATACTCGTGGACGACGTGCAAGGCATTGAGCAGCTGGCGCTTGTAGAGATGGATGCGCTTCACCTGAGCATCGAGCAGGGCGTCGTCGTCGATGGCGACGTTGTTCTCTTCCTGGATGTAGCGGGCCAGCCGGCGCTTGTTCTCGGCCTGCACCGCCCAGAAGCGGTCGCGGAAGCTCTTATCGTCGGCGAAGCGCTCCAGGCCGCGCAGCCGATCCAGGTCCGTGATCCACTTCTCGCCGACCGCCTCCGTGAGCAGGTTCGCCAGGCCGGGATTGCACAGCAGCAGCCACCGCCGCGGCGTCACCCCGTTGGTCTTGTTGTTGAATTTCTTTGGCGTCAGCGCATAGAAGTCAGGAACCAGCCGGGTCTTGACCAGCTCGGAGTGGATGGCTGCGACGCCGTTGACCGAGTGACTGCCGACAATGGCCAGGTGCGCCATGCGCACGTGCTTGGGCTCGTCCTCCTCGATCAGCGACATCCGCCCCAGCCGGGCGGTGTCGCCGGGAAAGACCCGGCTCACGTTGTCCAGGTGCCGGCGATTGATTTCGTAGATGATCTGCAAATGCCTCGGCAACACCTTCTCGAACAGCGGCACGGGCCATTTCTCCAGGGCCTCGGGCATCAGGGTGTGGTTGGTGTAGGCGCAGGTCGCCTCGGTCAGTTGCCAGGCCTGTTCCCACGGCAGACCCTTTTCATCGACCAGGACGCGCATCAACTCGGCCACGCTCAGGGCCGGGTGCGTGTCATTCATCTGGATGGCAACCTTGTCCGGCAGCTTGTTCCAGTCGGTCCGGCCGTCGCGGTTGAACCGCCGGAGGATGTTGTCGATGGCGCAGGCGACCAGGAAGTACTCCTGCACCAGGCGCAGCTCGGGACCTCGGGCGACGTGATCGTTGGGGTAAAGGACGGCGCAGACGACCGCGGAGCGCATCTTGTCCGTGATCGCCTGAAGGAACTGGCCCTCGTTGAAGACCGCCATGTCAAACTCGTGCAGGGCCCGGGCCGAGTAGAGCCGGAGCGTGTTGACCGTCTTGCCGCCGTAGCCCACGATCGGCATGTCAGACGGCACGCCCAGCATGGTTTCATGATCGACCCATCTCGGCCGATAGGCTCCATCGTGCGACTCGCTGATCACGTGGCCATAGAGACGGACCTGGCAGGACATCTCGGGCCTTTCGAGCAACCAGGGCGAGCCGTAGGTCTGCCAGTTGTCGGGCCGTTCTACCTGCCGGCCGTCACGGATCTCCTGCTTGAACAGGCCATACTCGTAGTTGAGGCCGTAGCCGTAGCCGGGGTAGTGCAGCGTGGCCAGCGAGTCGAGATAGCAGGCGGCCAGCCGGCCAAGGCCGCCGTTGCCCAGGCCGGCGTCGCGCTCCGCCTCGATCACCTCGTCCAGGTCCTCGTCCAGCCCGCTCAGCACTTCCCGGCACTCGTCCACCAGGCCGAGGTTGACCATGTTGTTGAGCAGGGCCCGGCCCAGGAGGAACTCCATCGACAGGTAGTACGCCAGCTTGGAGTCCGCCGTGCGAAAGCGCTGCGACGTATCCAGCCGGGCCTCGTCCAGCCGTTCGCGCACGGCCAGGCCCACGGCCATGAACCGTTCGCGCTTGGACATCAACTGCCAGAACTCCACCAGCGCATGCGTCGATTCGCGCAGGATGCTGTCGCGCAATTCCGATTGCCCGGTCTTCTGCTTCCGCAGGGTCAGATTGGACTGAATCCTCATGCTTGGCCCCTTGAGTAAAGGTGAGTTCGCTTGAAGCCGTCTTATGATCCCAGCGGTCCGGGGCAAGCCGGAAAGCGCGCGGGGCCTTGCAACCAGAGAGAGAACCGGCCACAATTCAGGGCTGAACCTGCACCCTTGAAGGAGTCGTTCCAATGCCTGCTGTCCGCCTCGCGCTCTGCTTGCTGGCCATTGCAACCGTGTTCGGAGGCTCGCCCGCGCGCTCGGCCGAGCCGGCCGAGAAGCCCAACGTCGTCTTCATCCTGGCCGACGACCTCGGCTGGACCGACCTCGGCTGCCAGGGCTCGAAATACTATGAGACCCCGGCCATCGATCAGCTGGCCCGGCAAGGCATGCGCTTCACCGACGGCTACAGCTGCGGACCCAACTGCCAGCCGACCCGAGCCGCCCTGATGAGCGGCCAGTACGGTCCGCGCACCGGCATTTACACCGTTGGCAGTACCGACCGCTTCGACACCAGCAAGCGGCCGCTCGTCCCGGTGCCCAACGTGCAGCAGCTGTCCCGGGACAAGACCACCGTGGCCGAGATGCTCAAGAAGGCCGGCTACCGCACGGGGCATTTCGGCAAGTGGCACCTGGGCAACAACCGTTTCGGTCCGGCTCAGCGGGGCTTTGACGAGGCCCTGGTCAGCATGGGCAAGCACTTCAACTTCGAGACGCAGCCGCCGGTCAAGGTGCCGGAAGGCACTTACCTGGCCGACTACCTCACCGACCGGGCTGTCGCCTTCCTGGAAGCGAACAAGGATCGGCCGTTCTACTTGCAGCTGAACCATTTCGCCGTCCATTCGCCGCACCAGGCCAAGAAGGAACTGATCGAGCGCTTCCGCAACAAGCCGGGCGTGGGCGGACACAAGGACCCGACCTACGCCGCCATGATCGCCAGCGTGGACGAGAGCGTCGGTCGGGTGCTGAAGAAGCTCGAAGACCTCAAACTGGATCGCAAGACCCTGGTGATCTTCTCCAGCGACAACGGCGGCGTCGGCGGCTACGTCGAGGCGGGAATCAACGCCAGGGAAGGCATCACCGGCAACGCTCCGCTCCGAGGCGGCAAGGGAATGCTCTACGAGGGCGGCATTCGCGTTCCGTGGATCATGCGCTGGCCGGGCCGGATCAAGCCGAGTACAACCTGCGCCGAACCCATCCTGAGCGTCGATCTCTGCCCGACTCTGCTCGAACTGGCCGGCGCCAAGGCGGAGCCGGGCTATCCGCTGGACGGCGTCAGCGTGACCCGGCTGCTGTTGGGCGAGGGTCAGGCAAAACTGGACCGCCCGGCGGTTTACTGGCACTTCCCCGGGTATCTGGGCTCCGGCAAGGACGTCTGGCGCACCACCCCGGCCGGGGCCATCCGCATGGGCGACTGGAAGCTGCTGGAATTTTTCGAGGACAGGCGACTGGAGTTGTACAACCTGCGCGAGGACATTGGCGAGAAGAAGGACCTGGCGAAAGCGAACCCCGAGAAAGTCAAGGAGCTGCACACCCGGCTCAAGGCATGGCGGGAGGAGGTCAAGGCCCCGATGCCGGCTCGGAAATAACTCCGCGGACGAAAACGGAATCACGATTACAAACCGGGAGCGGCAAACGATGCACTCGTGAGTCTGCTTTCCCGAACGGTACGCCGACCGCAAGCACAGGGAATCACCAATGCCAACCACTTTCAGCAGCCGCTCTGTCCTGATCCTGGCCGCGTTTCTGGTCGCGACGGCCAGCGTGGGAGGCCAGAACGCGAACCGAGACAAGCCCGCCGAAACCGGGCTTCAGCCTTACGTCCCCACGCCGAAGGAACTGCGCGACGCCTACCGCATTCCGGAAGGACGCGGCCCACGCGGAGGACGGGGCGGCAACACCGGGATCACGCCAAGCTGGTTTGACCAGAACAGACGCTTCTGGTATCGCAACGACCGTCGCGGCGGGACTCGCGAGTTCATCCTGGTCGATGCCGAGGCCGGCACGCGAACTCCGGCCTTCGATCACAAGAAACTCGCGGAGTCCCTTTCAAAGGCGGCCGGGACGAAGTACCAGGCCGATCGCCTACCGTTCGACGCCATCGAGTTTGTCGAGGCGGGCAAGGCGATCCGTTTCCGCGTCGAGAAAACAACCTGGAAGTGCGAGCTGGATTCCTACCGCTGCTCACGCTCCGAAGCGGACCTGGTCCCTCCCCCCGTGGATCCGGACGAGGTTACTCCCGCTTTCGAGGACGAGCAGAACCCCGAAGAACAGGCCCAGCAGCCTGGCCAGCGGCAGCGGCGGCCCGATGGTCCGGTCCGCTCGCCGGACGGCAAATGGACTGCCTTCGTCAAGGAGAACAACGTCTTCGTCCGCGGCAGCGACGGCAAGGAAATCCAGCTGAGCCAGGACGGCAAGGCCGACCTGGCCTATGGCCGGCTCGCCTGGTCTCCCGACTCCCAGGCCCTTGTGGCGTTCCGGATCGAACTGGGCGAACGCAAGGAGGTCCACCTGATCGAGTCCTCACCCCGGGACGGCGGCAGGGCCAGGCTCCTCTCTCGCCCCTACGATCTGCCGGGCGACCGCTTCACCGCGTATGAGCTGACCCTCTTCGACGTGTCCAACCAGAAGCAGATCCGACCGGAGGTGGAGCGCATCGATTTCGGCTCGCCGCGGCTGCGTTGGAAGCGCGACGGCCGGCACTTCACTTACGAGAAGGTCGATCGAGGACATCAGCGGTTGCGGGTCATGGAGATCGACAGCCATACCGGCAAGGCCCGCGCCCTGATTGACGAGAAATCGCAGACGTTCATCTGGACGGCGCACAGCCCGCACTCGCCTCTCACTTACATGGAACGGACCGAGGAGATTGTGTACGCCTCCGAGCGCGACGGCTGGCGTTGTCTGTACCTGATCGACAGCACGGCCGGCACCGTGAAAAACCAGATCACCCGGGGCGAGTGGGTGGTGCGCGCCATCGATCGGATCGACGAGGAGAAGCGGCAAATCTGGTTCCAGGCCAGCGGCCGCTATCCGGACCAGGATCCGTACCTGATCCACTTCTACCGCATCAACTTCGACGGCACCGGCCTGGTGGCGCTGACGGAGGGCAACGGCAATCACACCATCCGCTATTCACCGGATCGGAAATACCTGATCGATACCTACTCCCGGGTGGATCTGCCGCCGGTCCAGGAACTGCGGCGCGTCTCGGACGGCAAGCTGGTCTGCGCTCTGGAGAAGATGGACGTCACGGACCTGAAAGCGAACGGCTGGGAAGCGCCGGAGGTGTTCACGGCCAAGGGCCGCGACGGCAAGACCGACATCTGGGGCATCATCTGCCGGCCGCGCAACTTCGATCCAACGCGACGGTATCCCGTGATCGAATCCATCTATGCCGGGCCACACGGCTCCTTCGTACCCAAGACCTTCAGTCCAACACGACGCTTTGCCTCGCTGACCGACCTGGGCTTTTTCGTCGTGCAGATCGATGGCATGGGCACGGCCAACCGGTCGAAGGCTTTTCATGACGTCTGCTGGCACAACCTCAAGGACGCGGGCTTTCCCGACCGGATCCTGTGGCACCAGGCGGTGGCGCACAAGTATCCGTCCTACGACGTCAGCCGGGTGGGGATCTACGGCACGTCGGCCGGGGGCCAGAGTTCGACGGGTGCGCTGCTGTTCCATCCCGACTTCTACAAGGTCGCCGTCTCGGCATGCGGCTGCCACGACAACCGCATGGACAAGGCGTCCTGGAACGAGCAGTGGATGGGCTACCCCGTTGGACCGCACTACGCCCAATCCTCCAACGTTACCAACGCTCATCGGCTGCGCGGCAAGCTGCTGCTGATCGTCGGCGAGATGGACACCAACGTGCCGCCGGAATCCACTCTGCGTCTGGCCGACGCCCTGATCAAGGCGGGCAAGGACTTCGACCTGCTGGTCCTGCCCGGCCTCAATCACACCAGCGGCGGCAGCTACGGCCACCGCCGCCTGCGCGATTTCTTCGTCCGCCACCTGCACGGCATCGCGCCGCCGGACCACAACACCGAGTGAACACAGCCACGGAGTGAGCGCCGGATCACCTCACCCAGACGCGGCGGCCTGCACGCCTGCGTGCGCTCCGGCCGGCAGGCTGGCCTGCGTTCGGGCCCGAAGTCGATTGGACCGCAGCGGGATCGGATCGGAGTTCACAATCCAGACTTTCTTCCCTGTGACAGGGTGACAAAGGTCAGCTCACCCTGTCACCTTGTCACCTTGCCACCGGAGGAGGAGGGGTGCGGTTTATTTCTTCAGGGCCCGCCGCAGCTTGCGGACCGTGTCCTGGATCACCGCCGGCAGCTTGCTTGTCAGCTGGTTGGTGCCCTCGAACCAGCCGACCGGCTCGGTGAAGATCAGGTGGACCTCAAGGAAGATCGCCCCCTTCAGGTTGGGGTCCTTCAGCCGGGTCGCCTTGACGTAGTAGCCCACGCCTTCGTAGGGATGCGCCGGGCCGACCGGCTTGACGCCGGGGCCCTCCTTGACCGCGCTCCGCCACTGGTTGGGAAAGGGCGAGCTGCGGGCAAAGCGCTCGTCAATCTCGGCGGCCTGCACGATCGACTCGGGCGTTTCGCTCCAGTAGGAGTGGCCGACGGCGTGGATCTCGACCCGATCCATCAGATTGGACGTGGTGTAGCCATAGACCTCGTGTTTTTGGTTCTCCGGGGCAATCGTGATGCCGTGTTTCTTCAGGTCCTCGGCGGTCAGCTCCTTGCCCTCGGCCTTGTTGCGATCGTTGCCCAGGGCCCGGTCCAGCACACTCTTCTCGGTCAGCTTCTTGAGGTTGCCGTGGGCGATGAAGTAAAGATCCAGCTGCCGGGCGGGGGCCTGCGAGTCGCCGCCCTTGACCGTTCGCAGCGGCAGCAGCAACTGCGGGGCGTTGATGGAGTCGTCGGCGAACACGCCAAAGTCGATGTCCTCGCCGATCAAACGCTTGATCACGGCGATCTGCTCCTTGCTGTCCAGTCCGTCCGCCATCCGCGGAGCGGGCAGGGGCGCCTGAACCTTGGCGGCAATGGGCACGCCCTTCTCGCGGAGCAGGTGGTAGAGCGGGTTGGCGCGTTCGTGGCCTGGCTCGGCAGATGACAAGGTGACAAGGTGACAAGGTGACAAGGTGACAAGAACAGCAAGAACCAACGGAAGCCACGTACGCATGGGAACGCCCTCTTTTGCTTCTGTCACCTTGTCACCTTGTCACCTTGTCATCTTCCGGCGGAGCGCATCAGCTCACGCAGAGTCTGATCGATTTTGCGGGCGTCATCGGCGTCAAAGCGCTCCTGGGCCAGCAGCGCCCTGGCCTTGCTGGGGACGGGCAGCTGGCGTTTCCCTCGCGGGAGGCGTTCCGCGGCGTAGGCCCGGGGTTTGGGGATCGGCCCGAGGAACTCCCGGCCATCGACGTGCAGCGGGGCGTCCTCCCGCTTGTTCGGCGGCAACCATTCGATCGGCTCGGGGAGGGGGTCCTTCTCCTCCTCACGGTCGATCAACCAGACCAGCGTGTCCAGCCGGCCGGACCAGGGCCCCACCAGCAGGGCGTACCGCAGGATCACGTCCCGGTGTTCGTCGTGCCGCAGCAGCAGCGCGGGCGTGTCCAGCAGAGCGAAGGTCGGTGACCGTGCCCGCACGCACACCTCGCGCTGCTTGTTGTAAGCCCCCTTCAAGATTTGTCCGGGGATGAAACTCAGCCCCGCCCCCAGCTCGGCGTGCGTCTGAGGCGACAGCACCATGTCCTTGCCATCGACCGTGGTGCCCAGGCCCAGGGCCACCGCGTCCAGGACGTAGCTGGTGCGCAGCCCGCTCTTGCGGGGGGCCACACGCGCCACCGTGGTCATGAACAGGAAAGTGCCGTAGCGCCGGGTGGTGTCGTTTAGCTTGTGAACCGCACCGCTGGAGATGGTCGGCCGGCTCTTGATGACCAGGTGCGTCCAGCCCTCGGGGGCCGATTCCTCGATCACCGTGCCCGGCGGCAGCAGCTCGACCGGCTCGGCCGTCACGTCAAACCTGGGCGGCGGCACCAGGTACGGCTCGGCCAGCCACAGGGCCGAGGCACCGACCACCGGCAAGGAAAACAAGATCACCAGCACGCAGAGACAGCGTTTCATGGGCCAATCCCCCCTCACGCTCAACCACTCCCCCAAGTTCGCGTCAATTCGATCAGCACCCGCACCGCCGTGGCCATCTCTTCCAGGCATGTCCACTCCAGCGGCGAGTGAATGTTATGTTCCCCCGTCGAGAGGTTCGGCGTCGGCAATCCCAGTTCGGTCAGGCGCGAGCCGTCGGTGCCGCCGCGAACGAACGTCTGTCTTGGTTCAATCCCGGCCCGGCGCATGGCCTGGTCCGCGAAGGCCACGGCACGCGGCTCCTTCGCCAGTCCCTCCGCCATGTTGCGGTACTGCGGCGTCACCTCCACGTCGATCTTCGCCCCCGGGAACTCGGCCGACACCGTCCGGGCCGCCGCGCGCAGCAGGTCCGCCTCCTCGGCCAGTTTCGCGGTCACGAAGTCCCGCAGCAGGATTCGCAGCTCCACCTTCGCCACGCCGCCCTCGATCCGGTAGGGGTGCAGGAAACCTTCCCGGTCGGCGGTCGTTTCGGGAGAGAGGAGTTGCCGCGGCAGCCGATCGAGCAGCATGCCGGCCAGCCGGACGGCGTTGATCATCCGCCCTCTGGCGATCGAGGGATGGATGTTGACTCCGGTGACGGTCACGGTCGCCAGGTCGGCCGAGAACGTCTCCACGTCAATCTCACCCACGCCGCCGCCGTCCAGCGTGTAGCCGGCCACCGCTCCCAGCTTCTTCAGGTCCACGTAATCGACCCCGTGGCCGATCTCCTCGTCACAGGTGAAGCAGAGGCGGATGGGACCGTGCGGTATCTCAGGCCGGGCCAGCAGCTCGACCGCCGTTTCCACGATCACCGCCACGCCCGCCTTGTCGTCGCCGCCCAGCAGCGTGGTGCCGTCCGTGGTGATGATCGTCTGGCCCTTCAGAGCCAGAAGCTCCGGATTGTCCTTGACGCGCAGCACCTTGGGGGGGTAACCGCCTGCGGGTCGGCCGGCAAGGACGATGTCCTTGCCGTCGTAAGGGCTGTGGACGATCGGCTTGACGCCAATGCCGCTGGTTTCCGGCGAGGTGTCCAGGTGAGCGATCAGGGCGATCGTGGGAGCCGGGTGGGAGACGGTCGCGGGGATCGTCGCCAGGACAATGCCGTGCTGGTCCTGCTGGGCGTCGCGCAGACCGATCGCCCTGAGTTCCTCGACCAGCATCCGACCCAGTTCCAGCTGGCCGGGGCTGCTGGGGTAAGTACACGAGCGGTCGTCGGCCTGGGTCGAGACGCGGACGTATCGGCAGAAGCGGTCCAGCAGGGTCTTCATGGCCGGGACTCCTTGGTCCGGGTCGAGGTCCCCGCACGCCTGCGTGACTCCGGCCGGCAGGCCGGCCTGCTTTGGGCGGGGGTGCGGGACTTGGCGGCCCGTTTCTTGCGCTTGGGTTTGTCGCTGACGCCGATCCGGGGACAGAGGGGGGAGAGGGTACACTCCGCGCACAGCGGCTTGCGCGCGTGGCAGACCTGCCGGCCGTGAAAGATCATCCGGTGGCCGAACAGGGACCACTCGTCCTCGGGGATCAGGGCGTTCAGGTCGCGCTCCACCTTGACCGGGTTCTTCTGCACCGTCAGCCCCAGCCGTCGGCTGAGCCGGCCGACGTGCGTATCGACCGGAATGCCGGGCGTCTGAAAGGCGTTGCCGAGAACGACGTTGGCCGTCTTGCGGGCGACGCCGGGCAACTGGATCAGCTCCGCCATCGTCCCTGGCACCTGGCCGTTGAATCGCGTCACGATCATCTGGCAGCAGCGAATGATGTTGCTCGCCTTGTTGCGAAAGAAGCCGGTGGAGCGGATCAGCTGCTGCAGCTCGGCGGGGTCGGCCTGGGCGAAGGCGGCGGCGTCCGGATAGCGGGCGAACAGGGCGGGGGTGACCAGGTTCACGCGCTTGTCGGTACACTGGGCCGACAGGATGGTGGCGATCAGCAGTTGCAGGGGGCTGGCAAACGTCAGAGCGCAGTGGGCCTCGGGATAGAGCTGGGCCAGCTCCTGGACGATCGCGGCCGCGTGCTTCCGTTTTGGGTTGGTGTCCTTCATTGGCGCATCGTACCAAACCAGGTCGGTCCGGGGACAGATCAAGCGAGTCAGCCCGAACTACCCCGGCAAGTGGGCTTTCCGTCCAGAGGACGTTACAACAATCCCCAGGGCCCACCCTGTGGTCGGGCTCGGTGAGCGGAGACCCTCGAATGATTATTGCCGCGTGGTCGCTCTTTTCTTACACTCCCCCGTCATTGCCTGGATGATTCCCTGAGCCGTGCTACTGTCCTGGTGACCCTTGCTGCACCGCTGTATACTCCTGGATGGGAGAGGTTTGGGGAGCAGACTCTGAACAGAGGGGAGAAAGCGTTGGCTAGCAGCGAGACACCATTGATGCAGCAGTATCGGGAGGTGAAGGAACGCTTCCAAAACGCGCTGGTGCTGTTCCGCGTCGGCGACTTCTTTGAATTGTTCGAGGCCGACGCGGAGACGGCCAACCGGGTACTTGGTCTGAGGCTGACCAGCCACAACACAGGCGCCGTCATGGCTGGCTTTCCGCACGACGCTCTGGACACGCACGTCCGCAAGCTGGTGCAGGCCGGCCACCGCGTTGCCGTCTGCGATCAGGTCGAGGATCCGAGCAAGGTCCAGGGTCTGGTTCAGCGCGAGGTGGTCCGCGTCCTGACCCCGGGCACGATCACTGACGACGACCTCCTCGATCCCCGGCGGCCCAACCACCTGGCGGTCGTCTGGCCCGCCGGCGAGCAGGTCGGGCTGGCCTGGGCAGACCTGTCCACGGGCGTCTTCCAGGCCGCCGACGTGGACTGGCCACGCCTGGCCGACGAGCTGGGACGGATCGCTCCGGTCGAGTGTCTGCACGCCGAGTCGGCCCCGGTCCGGCTCACGGGTCTGCTCCGCGCCGCGGTTTCGGGAATGCTCCTGGTGGCCCGGCCGGACTGGACCTTCGACCTGGCCACGACCCGGGCCGCCCTGTTCCATCACTTCCACGTCCGCACTCCGGCCGGCTTCGGCTTTGACGAACAGCAGCCGTGCTTGGTTGCCGCCGGGGCGCTGCTGCTCTACCTGCAGGAAACGTGCAAGGCAAGCCTGGGGCACTTGCGCCGGCCCAGGCCCCAGGGACGGCAGGGGCAGCTGATCCTCGATGAAGTGACCCGCCGCAGCCTGGAGCTGACGCGGACCCTGCGCGAGGGCCGGCGCGAGGGGTCGCTGCTGTCCTTCCTGGACCGGACCGTCACGCCGATGGGCGCCCGGTTGTTGCAGGAAAGTCTGCTGGCGCCGCTGACCGACCGGGTCGCAATCGAGGCCCGGCTGGAGGCGGTCGCCGAGTTCGTTGAGGGACACGGCCTGCGTCAGGAATTGCGACAGCGTCTGGAGCAGGTCGCCGACCTGCACCGGCTCAGCGCCCGGGCCGGCACCGGCCGGGCCGCGCCGCGCGACCTGGCCGCCGTGGCCCGGACCCTGCGCTTGCTGCCGCCGCTGCGGGCCCGGCTGGCGGAATCACGGGCCGGGTTGCTGCGCGAGCTGGAACGTTTCCTGGATACCTGTCCCGATCTGAGCAAGACACTGGACAGCGCCCTGACTGACGATCCGCCGGCGAACCCGCAGGATGGCGGTGTGATCCGTGCCGGCCACGACAACCAGCTGGACGCGCTGCGGGAATCGGCCCGCTCCGGCAAGGAGTGGCTGCTCCGCTTCCAGGCCGAGGAGTCCGCCCGCACCGGCATCCCCAGCCTCAAGGTGGGTTACACACAGGTCTTCGGCTATTACATCGAGGTGACGCACACCCATGCCGGCAAGGTCCCCGCACACTACAAGCGCACCCAGACGCTCAAGAACGCCGAACGCTACGTGACCTCGGAGCTGAAGGAACACGAGGAGCAGGTGCTGTCGGCCGAGGAGCAGCTGCGGCAGCGGGAGCAGGAGCTGTTCGTGGCCCTGCGCGAGCAGGTCGCGGCCCAGGCCGGCCGGCTGCAGCGGGCCGGGGACGTGCTGGCCCGGCTGGACGTGCTGACCGCCCTGGCGGAGCTGGCCAGCGCCCGGGGCTACTGCCGGCCGGAACTGAGCGACGAGCCGGTGCTGGAGATCGAGGAGGGGCGTCATCCGGTGCTGGACCAGACCCTGCCGGCCGGCACCGTCGTCCCCAACGACGTCCGGCTCGGTCCGGACGCAGGCCGGCTGTGGCTAATTACCGGACCGAACTTATCCGGCAAGTCTACGTTTATCCGCCAGGTGGCCCTGCTGACGCTGCTGGCCCAGATGGGCAGTTTCGTGCCGGCGAAGCGAGCGCGGATCGGCATCACGGATCGGATCTTCACCCGGGTCGGTGCCAGCGACGATCTGAGCCGGGGCCACAGCACCTTCATGGTCGAGATGATCGAGGCGGCCAACATCCTGAACAACGCCACGCCGCGCAGCCTGGTCATTCTCGACGAGATCGGCCGAGGCACAAGCACTTACGATGGGGTGTCGCTGGCCTGGGCGATCACGGAGTATTTGCACAACCGCGTCGGCTGCCGGGCCCTGTTCGCCACGCACTACCACGAGCTGGCCCGGCTGGCCGACACCTTGCCGGGGCTGCGCAACTGCAACGTCCAGGTGCAGGAGGGCGACGGCGAGATCCTGTTTCTGCACCGGATCGCCCCGGGCAGCGCGGACCGCAGTTACGGCATTCACGTCGCCCGGCTGGCGGGCGTGCCGGAGGAGGTGCTGAACCGGGCCCAGCATCTGCTGAGCGAGCTGGAGGGAGGGAAGCGGGAGAACGGCGGGACCGTGGCCCTGCCCAGCAGCCGGCGGAACAGCCGCGTCTTGCGGGCCAGTTGAGAAACGAATACGAGCCGGAAGCGTCAGCGACGGTTCTCCGGTGCCCGTCGCTGACGCTTCCGGCTCGTCAGATCAGATCCAGTGCGGCTTCTGGATAACCCAGACGTTGATGCTGTCCGTGCCGCTGCGATTTCTCTGTTGTTCGGTCCTGGAATGCGTTACCGTAGAAGAGGGGAACGGAACTGAAGCGTCCTTATCTCGTTCTACTTCGCGAAGGGGAAGCGCATGGGCAGGGAATCGCATCGCACTCGGATCACGCGGGCCGGCTTCACGCTGATCGAGTTGCTGGTGGTGATCGCCATCATCGCGATCTTGATCGGCCTGCTGCTTCCTGCGGTCCAGAAGGTGCGGGAGTCGGCGGCTCGCGCCAAGTGCCAGAACAACCTCAAGCAGCTGGCCCTGGCCTGCCTCAATTACGAGAGCGCCAACGGACTCATCCCGCGTGGCAACGAGTATCCCCCCTCGGCCAGTTTCGCCACCGGGGACAACGGGGCCAGCTGGATCTTCGTGTCTTTGCCATACATGGAGCAGGAGCCGTATTACCAGGCCGTCCGCGCCACCGGCAGCCTGACCAACGCCCTGAACGCGAACCTCATTCCCGCTCCGGCGTTTCCGTACGCGCGCTGCCCCAGCGACGGCTGGAGCACGAGCAACGGTCTCTTCTGCAACTACGTCGGCTCCTCGGGGCCGCAGTGCAACAACACGCCCTCCGGCAATTGTGATACGCCGATCTTCCAGAAATACTGCAACGGTGCCGCCCAGAACCAGAGCGGCCCCGCCATCCCGCCGACCGTGGTCACCTACCCGGGCTACCAGGCCAGCGCCACCTGGGGCAGCCCCACGACCAGCGCCCCCCTCGATCCGAGCCTGCTGCGCGGCATGTTCGCCCGGGGCGGCACCCTCGTGACGCTGAATTCCGTGACCGACGGCACCTCCAGCACGATCCTCATTGGCGAAATCCTGCCCGAGTTTGCCGAGTTCCAGCGCTGGACCACCTACGGTTGGCTCTCCGGCAACGACGTCTCCCAGGGCCAGACGATCCAGCCGATGAACTACCCGATCGACCCGATCCCCTGGCCCAACCCGGTGCCTTATGCGGCCGACTGCGCTCAGGTCATCCCATCCGTCCCTCCCCTTCCCAGCACACCGCTCTGTCCGAGCGGGCCAACCAATTGCATCTTCAACTGGCACGTCACCTGGGGGTTCAAATCGCGCCACCAGGGCGGCTGCAACTTCGCCTTCGTGGACGGCTCGGTGCATTTTCTCCAGGAGACGATTGACCATCAGCTCTACCAGTATCTCGGCTGCCGGAACGACGGCAACGCCGTTGTCGTGCCGTAAGGTGCTGGCCCGCCCTTGCCGACCTTCCGTCCCCCAAGAGGAGACGACAATGTCTCGGATGCAATCCCGAATTATGACACTGGCCATTCTGGGGGCTTCGGTGCTGCTGGCGGGGTGTGGGTCGAAGCTCGTTCACGTCAAGGGAGTGGTCACCATCGACGGCCAGCCGGCCGACCATGCCTTCGTGATGTTCACGCCGCAAGAGCCCGGCGGCAAGGAGGCCCACGGCTCCACCGACGCGGCCGGCCGGTTTCAGCTCTCGACGTTCCGTCCCGGCGACGGTGCCATGCCGGGCACGTACAAGATCACCGTTGCCTATTCCAGGGCGGACCCGAACGCGCGCGGGCCGATGTCGCCGCCGGAACCGGAGGACGCCGAGCGGAAGCCGGCGCCGGCCAGCACCGTGCTGCCGCCGATCTATACGCAGATCGACCAGACCGTGCTGAAGCACCGCGTTCCCGACGATGGCGACGTCAAGCTGGAACTGAAGACCGGTGCGCCGTGAGGATGCCGAAGACAGGCGGAGAAGCGCCCATGAAACCCCTGAACGAAGAATCCCGGAAATCGCTGTCCCTGGAGGCGGAAGAGCGCATTGATGCCGTCTGCCGGGGGTTTGAGCAGCTATGCAAGGCCGGGAGGATCCCTCCGGTCGAGGACTTCCTCAAGGAAGTCGAGAGCAGCGAGCGGGAAGCCCTGAAACGCGAGTTGCTCCGGCTGCAAGCGGATTACAGTCGCGGCCAGGAGGAGCCGCCGACCATCGGCACGGGCGAGTCCGTTCCTGTCGTTCCCGCGCCGCAACTCGGTCCAGGTCCGATGGAGCTGACGCTCACGGTCGTCGAGGGGCCCTACTGCGGCCAGAGCTTCACCTTCCAGCGTCCGGACCGGTTCCTCGTCGGCCGGTCGCCCAAGGCGCATTTCCGCTTGCGGCCGGAGGGGCGAAAGGACCTGCGTGTTTCCCGGCTGCATTTTCTGATCGAGGTCAATCCGCCTCTGTGCCGGCTGCACGACATGGGCAGCCGCAACAAGACCTACGTCAATGGCCAGCCCGTCGCCAGCTGCGACCTGGCGCACGGCGACGAGATCCGCGTCGGTCACACGACCCTCCGCGTGGCCATCAGCGAGGGTGCAACGCTCCGGTATGCCATCCCCTGGCGGGAGGGCACAGCTCCCGAGCCCAAGCGCAGGCCGGCCCTCCAGCCCTGGCTGGCCGTGCAGCCACGGGAGCGCACGCAGGCGTGCGAAGCCGCTCCTGCCGTGGTGCTGCCTCCGTCGCCTCCTCCACTCCCTTCCGAAGGGGCCTGCCCGTGCTGTGGCCGGGCCCCGGCCGAACCGGGAAGTCCAATCTGCGCGGGCTGCCGGCAATCGGCGCTGGGACAACCCCAGCCAGTGCCCGGCTACTTGCAGCTGCTGCTGCTCGGCCAGGGCGGCATGGGAGTGGTGTCGCTGGCGCTGCGGCTGCGGGATCAACTGCTGGTAGCGCTCAAGACCATTCAGCCGAAGGGCGTGTCCCGGCCCGGAGAGATCGAGCGCTTTCTGCGCGAAGCGGCCATCCTGCGCGAGCTGAACCATCGCCGCATTGTCGGCTTCCACGAGATGGGCGAGGCCTGCGGGCTGATCTGGTTTGCGATGGATTACGTTGCCGGCACCGACGCCGCCCGGCTGCTGAAAGAGCGCGGGCCGCTGCCGATCAAGCCAGCCCTGCGCATTGCCATCCAGCTGCTGCAGGCCCTTAACTGCACCCACAAGCAGAAGTTCGTGCATCGCGACGTCAAACCGGCCAACGTCCTGCTGGAGACGCGCGAGGGCCGGCTGAGCGTCAAGGTCGCGGACTTCGGGCTTGGGCGGATCTACCAGGCGTCGCAGCTGAGCGGTGTGACGCTGCACAACGAGATCGGCGGCACGCTGGAGTTCATGCCGCCCGAGCAGATCACCCACTTCCGCGACGTGCTGCCCGCCGCCGACCAGTTCTCGGCGGCCGCCACCCTCTATACCTTGCTGACCGGCAAGTTCATCCGCGACCTGTCGGGGCCGCTGTCCCGAAAGGTCGATCAGGTACTGAGCAAGCCGCCGGTGCCCATCCGCGAGCGCCAGCCAAAGCTGCCCCGCGAACTGGCCGACGTGATCCACCGCGCCCTGGACCTGGAACCGGGCCGCCGTTACCCCAGCGTCGCCGATTTCAGCCGGGCCCTGCTGCCGTTTGCCGGGTGAGCAGGTTACTTTCCCGGCTTCGCGGCTTGCCAGCGAATCACTCCCTCAGCGGTAGCCGCGGCCAGGTGCTGGCCGTCCGGGCTGAAGGCGATCGAGTAGCGCAGACCCGGTCCTCCCGGGCAGGGCGAGAACCTCCCGTCCAGAAGCCGGCTCCCACAGGCGCACCGTCTTGTCCCGTCCCGTGCTGGCCAGCCTCTGGCCGTCCGGGCTGAAGGCCAGGCCCAGGGTGCCGTTGCCGTGGCCCGCCAGGGAGCGAATGAGCTGTCCGCTCTTGACCTCCCAGAGGTGGATGGGCCCCCGATCACTGCAGCCGGCCAGCCACTGCCCATTCGGACTGAAGGCCAGGCCGTTGACTCTGCCGTCTCCAGGAAGGCGCAGGGTATTCACTTTCTCGCCGCTGGCCGGGTCCCACAGGACCACGTTACCCTTCTCGTCTCCGCTGGCCAGGAGCCGGCCATCCGGAGGACTGAACACGACCACCTGGACCGGCTCGGCCACCTGCAAGCGGTGCCGGACCTGGTTGGCCGGGGTCCAGATCAGGATTGTCCCTTCGCTGCCTGCCGAGGCCAGCAAGCCGTCGGGACTGAAGGCCAGGCGGTTGACGTCGCCCTTGTGGTTCGTTGCCAGAGTCACGACCTTGCCCTCGATGGGCTTGTCCAGGCGGGAGATGGTAGCGCCGCGACCGGCCCAGGCCAGCTGACCTTTCTGGTTGCAGGCCACCGTCCAGACCGAATCTTCCTGAATCGGGGAATGGTCAACGAGCTGGCCACTGGCCACGTCCCAGAGCCGGAACTGGCCTCCTTCCAGCTTGTTGACCCCGGCCCGGCCGACGCTGCTGCCGGTCAGCAGCCGATCCCCCTTCGGCGACCAGGCCACGGAATGAACGAACTCCGGATAGGAGTCCAGTTTCTGGGGCCGATCCGACCCCGTGGCGTTTTTCCCCGAGTGAAAGTTCCACTCCAGCGACTGACCCGAACCCAGCACACGCAACAGCAGCGTGTCAGGGGAGTCCAGCCAGGCCAGGTACGCCTCGTCCTGGCTCAGGGCCGCGCCCCCCAGCGAGCGGACCGTGGTCCGTTCCAGCGGGCCAACGTCCTTCTTGATTTCCCAGACCTTGGCAATCCCCTCCTCGTCCAGAGACAGCACCAGGTTCCTGCGCAAGACCAGATCGCAAACGTCCCGCAGGTGGCCGCGAAAAGGCCAGAGCAACTGCCGGGTCTTGCCATCGTGGACATTCATGGGGCCGCCGACCTTGGCCAGCACCAGGTACTGGCCCAGCGGATGAAAGTTGGCGGCTGTGAAGTTCTCGAAGGGGTTGATCTGGTTGGCGCCGGTGTCCGTCGCCCAGTAGCGCAGCCGGGTGTCGGCACTGGCAGTGAGCAGGTTGTTGCCCGTCGGATCAAACGCCAGCCAGGTGATCGGAGCCGAGTGGGCGTTCTTGAATTGCTGGGCCTCCCGCCGCCCTTCAAGAGCAATGAGATTGACCGAGCGATCGCTGCCCGCAGACGCCAGTACGGGGTAGGCCGGGTCCGGGCTGAAGGCAAGCATTTGCACCCGGCCGACGTGCCGGCGTTCCTGAAACGCGATGGGCGGCTCCGCCGGCGGGTTGGCGGTCCCCAGTTTCCAGACCAGGATGGTCCCTGCCGCCGTGCCGACGCCGAGATAGTCGCCTCGTGCCGAAAAGGCCAGGCACGTCACCGTCTCGGGAACCTTGAGGACGACCAGGTCTTGCTTGGTGGGATTGTTGGCAATCCGCCGGCGCAGGATCACCCGGTTGTCGGAGCTGGCCCAGGCCAGCCACTTGCCCTCCGGCGGACGGAACGCCAGGGCATGCACTTCCTGGACGCGACGACGCTCGCGCTGGGCCTCGTAAGCCAGGTGCTGCCATTCCCAGCCGCGCGGGACGTCTTTGGGATCGGGACAGTTCGCGAGCAGTTCGAGCGCTCGCGACTGCTGGCCGTCGCGCAACTCCCGCTCAGCCAGCCGGATTTGCTGAAAATAGCGATCACGATTGGCCTCGTGGAGGGCTTTCTGCACAGCGGCGCGGGCCTTCTCCGTCTCCTGGAGCAACACTTCTATCTTGGCGAGAGCTTCCTTGGCATCTCCTTCGGCCTTGCGGGCTCGTTCGCTCTCCCGGACCACATCACCGCGTGCGTCTTTCTCCAGCTTGGTCAGTTCGTTCGCCGCCTCTTCGGCCCGGGAAGCCTCCTGGGCGTGACGTTTGGCCTTTTCTTCCGACGCCTCGGCGCCCTTGCGGAGTTCGTACTCATTGTGGGCCTGCCGGGCCGAGGTGATCCCGAAGACCACTCCCAGCACCGCCACCGCCAGCACCGCCACCGTCGCCAGGGCCGTGGTCCATGCCAGGGCCGGCTCCCGCCGGGACCAGCGGACCAGACGTTCCCCCAGCGGCAACGGTCGGACCGAAACCGCCTCTCCCCTCAGCCAGCGGCGCAGGTCCTCGGCGAATTCCCGGCATCCCGGATAGCGATCCTCCGACTTCTTGGCCAGCGTCTTGAGACAGATCGCTTCCAGGTCCTCCGGGACATCCTGCCGGCGCTGCCGGGGTGGAAGGGCGCCTCGTTGCGGATCGGGTAGATCACGTTGGGCCAGGGAATCCCGGCGAACGGCGTTTGGCCGCAGAGCAATTCGTAGAGCGTCACTCCCAGGCTGTACTGGTCGGCGGCAGGACCGGCCTGGCTACTGTCCTCGGTCTGCTCGGGCGACATGTACGCGGGTGTGCCCATGATGGCCCCCGCCCGGGTCTGGCGGCCATCGGCACCGGGCTCGGTTTGGACGTCCTCGTCGCTCTCAGCCAGGGACTCGTGCCGCCGGGCCAGGCCGAAATCGATCAGGTGCGGCTCGCCCCGGCTGTCGAGCATCACGTTCTCGGGCTTGATGTCGCGGTGGACGATGTCCTGTTCGTGGGCGTAGGCCAGGGCCTCCGCCAGCGCCGGACGATCTCGACCGCCCGGCGAACAGTCAGCTGGCCCGTGCCAAGAGCATGAGCCAACGAATGGCCCTTGATGAAAGCTGAGGCGATGTAACAGTTGTCGCCCTCCTCGCCGGCGTCATAAACGGGCACGATGTTCGGATGCCGCAGCCGGGCGGCCGCCTGGGCATCGCCCAGGAAACGCTTGCGTCGGGTCGGGGTGGTCAGCGTTCCCTTGCGGGGAACCTTGACGGCCACCTCGCGTTCCAGGTGGGGATCGTACGAGCGGTAAACCGTTCCGAAGCCGCCCTCGCCAACGATCTCCCGGATGACAAATCGGCCGATCCTCTGACCCGGCCCGGTCTGTTGCGGAGCCGGCGGATTGGCCGGCGCTGGCGGAGTGCAAAGTGCGGGCGACTCTCCGGTGTCTTGCAGCCCACCGGCGTCCTGCGTCGGCTGAGCCGGGGAAGGACGAGGAGCGGGCGCATCTTCTGCAGAGGGGACAGGCATCGGCGGCAGACAGGCCCGGCCTTCCTCTTCCGTCCGGGCCTCCTGCCACCACGGCTCGCTGCGCTTGCGGTCGGGGGCACTGCCTGGACTGGGACGGGTGCCGTCTTCAGATACTGAATCCAGATGGAGGTGTGTTGACCGGCGTCACCGTGAAGATTTTGGTGCAATGAGGGCACCTCGCACTCTGGCCCTGAGCCGCTTCGGGGACGCGGGCGACGCCCTGGCAGAAGGGACACTGGGTCTGGAGAAACATCGTCGATTCCCTTGCTGGGGTGGGCTGAACCGGAAACAACGTCTCCCATTGATGGACCCCATTGTCCAAAGGCCTGGGACGCGGCCCTTGCAAAGCCAGTCGGTATCTGAGTGCTTTATCCACCTTTCCGGGTCGGCCGTCAACAAAAAAAGGCTGCGCCGATGACGGGCTCATTCCGCGTGGCAACGACGTGAAGCTGGAGTTGAAGACCGTGGTGCCGTGCCACGTGGCCGAGACGGCCGTGCCACGCGGAGGAGTTGCCGCAGGATTCACCCGCGGAGGAAGGGACTCTCAGAGCAATTGGCGGATCTGATCTTCACTTTCGCGGGCCGCGGTGGCGATCTCGCGCAGGGAGACGGCGGTGTCTTCCACCTCCCGGGCCGCCAGGCGTTGCGCCGCGCTCTCGACCTGTTGCAGGTCCTCGGCCACGGCGCGCAGCATCGGCCGGTCCCTGGCGGGCAGCGCGGGCCTCTTTCACCAGGTCCTCGCGGACCACCTCGCGGTAGAAGCGGGCCACGACGCGCAGCTCCTCCGGATTGGACTTGCCGGCCAGTTGCTGGGCTTCCCGGTGCAGCCCCCTGGCGAGGTCGGCCAGCACCTCGACACGCTCCCACGGCGTCCGGGCCTGGGCCAGGCGCTGATTGCGGTCCAGCTGCCGGACCACCAGCGGATCGGCCGTTAGGGTTCTGCCGTCGTGGTGCGGCCAGAGCCACCAGCCCAGGGCGAACAGGAGCAGCGACGCCGCCAGGGCCAGGGACAGGGCCAGCTTGAGCAGGCCGCGTTCCTTGGCCGGGCGGTAGCCGGTCAGCCACAGTTCCGCGGCCGAGACGGTCGGCTCGGGCAGGACGTTGCCCTGGCGGACCTGCTGCAGGAAACTGTCGCGGCGGGTCGAAGCCGGCACGGGCAGGAGCGGGATTTGCTGTTCCACGGCCAGCAGGCGGCGCTGCAAGCTCCGGCAGGCGGCACACTCGGCCAGGTGAGCGCGAACCTCCACGGCCGGCTGGGCCGGCTGATCGCTCATCAACAGCAATTGCTGAATGGTCGGACAGTTCATGGCTCCACACCTTGCGGCTTCAGCGCCTGCAGAAGTTTTTGCCGGGCCTTGAAACAGCGCCAGCGGGCCGTTTCCTCCGTCAGATCCAGGATCTCGGCAATCTGGCGAAAGGACAATCCCTCTTCGATTCGCAGCAGCAACGCGGCTCGCAGGTCCGGCGGCACGCGCTCGATGGCCTGGGCCAGCTCCCGCAGCGCTTCCCGGCTGACCGCCTCGTCCACCGGGCCGAAGGCCCGGTCGGCCAGCTCCTCGGAGAGAGGCTCGCGCTGCCGCCCCCGACCCCGGTAGTGGTTGGCGTAATTGTTGTGGCCGATCCGGAACAACCAGGCGGCAAAGTTGGTTCCCGGCTTGAACCGCTGCAGGTGGGCCAGGGCCTTGAGGAACGTGTCTTGCGTCAGGTCCTCGGCCACGTGGCCGTCGTGCGTCAGGTGGTACAGCCAGCGATAAAGCCGATCCCAGTAGCGCTCGACCAGGGCCGCCTGGGCGGTGCGGTCCCCCGCCTGGGCCAACTGGATCAGGTCCGGCTCATCAGTATCAGTCCCGGCCAGCCAGGAAGGAAGCGCCACGGGTTCGCCCAGCTCCATCGATTTCGGTTCCACGAGCCTCACTCACGCGCTCGCTCCTTCGATCCTACCGTGCGCTGGTTGTTGCCGCCAGCGTTTCTTGGTCCCAGGTGCCGTGCTGGCCTTCCCGAAAGGATAACACGCCCCGGGCCGGGACGTTGGCGCGGCGGACAAGTTTCCCGCTTCGCGTCCTTCCTGGCCGGTTCCCTGGGCGCTGCCGGCTTTGAAATTCCCTTGCAATCCCCGCCGGACCGTTCACAATGATGGGTACGGCCTCTCCACGGATCGGGAACCAGGAGCCGGCCTGTTGCGCTGCCCGGGCTTGTTCGTCTAGTGATTGTGCGAGTCTCTTGCGCAAAGGATGCCTCACCATGTCCTCTTCCGCGCTGCCTCCATTGAATGAGCTGGACCCCGTCAAGGAGTGGCAACCCTGGCGGCCCAGCGACAAAGATCCCTGGAACCTCCGCTGGGCCGGGCATCTGTATCGCCGGGCCGGCTTCGGCGCCTCCAACGCTCGGCTGCGCGAGGCCGTCGGCCAGGGGTTCGAGGCCACCCTCGACCGCCTCATGCAGGGCCCCCCGGCCGGGGCCGGGCGCGAGCAGGAACATGCCCGCATCAGCGACAACCTGCTCAACGCCAACAACCCCTTCGACATCCGCGGCTGGTGGCTGGAGCGCATGCTCAACGGCCCGCACCCGCTGCGCGAGAAAATGACGCTGTTCTGGCACAACCACTTTGCCACCAGCATCATCAAGGTGCAGAGCAACGCCCTGATGCACCTGCAGAACGAGCTGATCCGCAAGCACGCCCTGGGTAAGTTCCACCCGTTCCTGCTGGAGATGAGCAAGGACCCGGCCATGCTGATCTGGCTGGACTCCAACAGCAACGTGGCCGGTAAGCCCAACGAGAACTATGCCCGCGAGATCATGGAGCTGTTCAGCCTCGGCGTCGGCAACTACGCCGAGAAGGACATCCGCGAGGCCGCCCGCGCCTTCACCGGCTGGCACACCGGCGGCAACCAGTTCACCTTCCGGGCCGACCTGCACGACAATGGGGAAAAGACCGTCCTCAAGCAGACCGGCACGTGGAACGGCGACGACGTTGTGCGCATCGTCCTGGAACAGAAGGCTGCCCCGCGCTTCCTGGTCCGCAAGCTGTACAACTTCTTCGTCAGTGAGATGGTCGATCCGCCCGACGCCCTGCTGCAGCCCCTGGCCGACGCCTTCCGCAAGAGCGATTACGACGTCGCGTTGCTGATGCGGACCATGCTCGGTTCGCGCCACTTCTTCTCCGCGCACGGCTATCGGCAGCGGATCAAGTGCCCGGTGGAGTTCGTCCTGGACGCCGTGCATTCCATCGGCATGGGCTGGGTGACGGCCCGGGCCCTGGTCAACCGGCTGCGAGCCATGGGCCAGGAGCTGTTCGCGCCGCCCAACGTCAAGGGCTGGCCCGGCGGCAAGTCCTGGCTGAACACGGCCACGCTGCTGGCCCGGCACAACTTCGCCCAGGCCCTGGCGCTGGGGCTGACCGAGCTGAACCGCGAAGATCCCGTGCCGGACATTTACGTCGCCGTCGATCCGGTGACGCCGATCCGCCGGCAGGGGATGACCGACCCGGAGAAGATTGTGGAGTACTTCGCCGACGCCCTGGTGCAGGGCGACGTCCGCGAAGGAGTCCGCAAACGCCTCGTTGCCTTCGTGAAAGAAGCGGACCCGCAGGGCGACGCCCGCGACCAGCGCATCCGCGAAATGATCCACGCCATCATGACGACCTCGGAGTACCAGTTATGCTGACCCGCCGCCAGGTTCTGACCCGGACGCTCAAGGCCTCGTCGCTGTTCGCCCTGGCACCGATCGTGCCCGGGTTCGTGTTCAACACCGCTCGCGCCGCCGAGAACGGCAAGGACACCATCCTTGTGATCATTGAAATGACCGGCGGCAACGACGGGCTCAACATGGTCATTCCCTACGCGGATGACCTGTACCAGAAGGCCCGCAACACCTTGCGCCTGACCAAGCAGCAGGTCATCAAGGTCGATGACCACATCGGCCTCAACCCGTCGATGCGCAGCTTCGATCAGCTGCTGCAACGGAAGCAGCTGGCCGTGGTGCAGGGAGTCGGCTACCCCAATCCGGACCGCTCGCACTTCGAGTCGATGGACAAGTGGCAGTCGGCCGAGGTGGGCCGGAAGCTGTCGGGCACCGGCTGGCTGGCCCGCAGCGCCTCGGACCTGCAGGACGCTCGCGGCAGCGTGCCGGTCATGCAGATCGGTCCGGAGAAGCTGCCGCTCGCCCTGGCCGGAGCGCCGTCGGGGGTTTTCACGGTCAACAACCTGCAGCCGTTCAAGCTCAACATGGGCCCCGGCACCGAGCAGCAGCACAAGGCACGCAAGGCGCTGATGCTTGACCTGGCCAAGGAGGAAGGGGCCAAGGACACCCTGTTCCAGTTCGTCCAGCGCCGGCAGTTACAGACCTACGCCAACCTCGGCCTGCTTCAGGACGTGCTGAAGAACTTCGCTCCCGATGGCCGGTTCCCCCAGACGCCCCTGGGTCAGAAGATGGAGATGGCCGCCCGGCTGATCGAGAGGGGCTTCGGCACCCGTGTCTTCTACGTGGCCATCGACGGCTTTGACACGCACTCCGGCCAGGCCCAGCCGCACGCCCAGCTGCTGCAGCAGATCGCCGACTCCGTGACGCTGTTCTTCAACAGCCTGCAGGCCGGCGGCCACGACAAGCGCGTGCTGGTGATGACCTTCTCGGAGTTCGGCCGGCGCGTGCAGGAGAACGGCAGCGGCGGCACCGACCACGGGGCCGGCTCGTGCCTGTTCGTGGCCGGGCCGGGCGTCAAGGGCGGCCCGGTGGGCAAGCACCCCAGCCTGAGCGATCTCGACGCCGGCGACCTGAAGCATCACACCGACTTCCGCCAGGTGTACGCCACCCTGCTCGACAAGTGGCTGGGCTGCAACAGCTTCGGCATCCTCGGCGGCAAGTACGAACACATCGACCTGCTCAAGCCACGCACGTAGGATGCGCGGAGGCAATGCTGTTAGCCACCCTTCGCAGAAGGGTGTTCGGCCGAATGTGAGCGAGCGGACAAACGGACACAAGCCCGAGGCGTCAGCGAGGGAAAACCTTATCCCTCGCTGGCACCTCGGCTTGTGCGGAGAATAACCCCACGCTTTTGTCCGCTTGTTCTATGGAATCTCGAACACGTTTTTCAGATCATGGCTTCTTCCGGATGAGGTCGTCATCGGCCTGATCGTCCCAGACACGCCCCGGCTGTCCGCCGACGATGCTGCAGGTGAGATCGGAGACGTCCTTCCGGATCAGGACAAATACCTCCTGCGTCGCCAGGATTCACCAGCTGCAGCGGCCTGGGCTTCTGCGTTTCCAGGGCCTGGACTTGCTCCGCGGTGAGTTCGATCATGGGGGATTCTCCTTTCGACGTCATCCTACGGCGATCAGGGCAAGCGAGACAAGATCAGCGTCTCCCGCGTCTCTCCCGCGTGTTCGCGGAACACCTTCCGTCAGAGACATTCGCCAGGCGCAGCATTTCACGAATTCCGCGGCCCCGCAAGCGACCATGTCTTCTCCTCTTTCGATGCGATGGGTAAGATGTAACAAAGCAAAGGAGGCCGCCATGACTGACAAGACCACTAACAAATACCTCCGCGTCTCAGGCGATGGGACGGCCGGCCCGTACCTCATGGTCCCAGTCGTGCAACTGGATGAAGTCCGAAGTCTGCTCGACCGTCACCACATTCGCTACTGGGTCGATGAAAATGCTATTTCCCTCAACGGTCAGCCTGCGGTAGCGGTAATCAATTTCGGCCGCACCACCGAAGGGAAACAGATCCAGGCAATCCTCGACAGCGTCGCGTGAGCGTCGGAGTTGGCCATGCCTCTGTCAGCCGACATCGCGGCACTGCGGGATCAGATCCTTGGAGATCTCGCGGCCAGCCACGATTATTTCGTGAACACCAAGCAGGCCTGGCGGATCGTGCAAGTCTACGTGGATTCTGGCAATACAGTCGAGTTCCAAAACACCCACACGGGGAACAAGGTTCCTGCCGAGAACCTGGCGGCCCAAGCGCAGTTCTACGTCAAGGAACACCTTGCGTCCGCGACTTTCCAGCAATTCGTTTCCCAGTTTGAGGATTTCGTACTCGGGCTGATTCGGTTATGGTTACGGGCCTTTCCGCAGAGGCTGGACCACAGGAAGCTCGCCGCCTCGATCGTGTTCGCCGCCAAAGACATCGAGGAGGTTCGCGACCAAGTCATCCAGCAGCAAGTTCTCGACATCGCTTACAGATCCTTACCCGATTGGTTTGCTTTTCTCCAAGACCTTGTGAACCTGAATCATCCCTCTAAAGAGGAGATCGAAAACCTTGCGGAGATCAAGGCGTCGCGCGACGTTCTCGTCCACAACCGTGGCGTCGTGAACTCCATCTACGTCGATAAGGCTGGTGCCCGCAAGCGCTTCGATGTGGGGACCAAATTGGAGGTTCCCGAACCTTACCACCTCGGCTACTGGGATTTGCTCCGCAAGGTCGTTTCGGAGGTCGCCGCGGACGCCATCGCGAAGGCTCCTGCGTGAAAGGTTGGCTTTCGGAACGAGGACGGGGAATCGGTTGAGAGGAGTTGCTTCACTCCAGGACTCCGACGTGCCGGCAAGGATACGGGCCTGTTCTTGGGCAAGATGCTCTGGATAGGCAAATCGTACACCGAATGCCCCGAACCTGTATCAAGGTGAAACTGTCCAAAGGAAAGGAACCTGGAGTTGCGCATCGTTTCCAGAAGAAGGAAACCATCGGACATGAGCACGATCCCCGAATCTCGTTCCTCCTTCTTCTCCGTGGGCTTAAGGTGCCAACATGGCTGAACAGCGAACCAGCCCCCAACGGCGTTTGTTCGAGGAACAAGAAGCGGAAACGATCAATGCAACGGTCGGGTCCGTCATTCCGGGGTTGCGTTACGTGCCCAACTTCCTCACGACGGAAACGCACGAGCGTCTTCTCGCGGAAGTCGATTCCCAGCCCTGGCTCCTGGACCTGAAGCGGAAGGTCCAGCACTATGGCTTTCGGTACGACTACCGGTCGCGATCCGTGGATGTATCCATGCGTCTTGGGGATCTCCCTCCGTGGGCAGCAGACGTCGCCAGGCTGCTCCTCGAACGGGGTCTGACTGACCGCATGCCGGATCAGTTGATCGTCAACGAGTATGAGCCAGGACAGGGGATCAGCAACCACATCGATTGCGAGCCGTGCTTTGACGGCAACGTCATTTCCGTGAGCCTGGGCTCTTGCTGTGTGATGAACTTCACCCACAAGACGACGGGACAGGTCGTACCTGTTCTTCTTCAACCGTGCAGCGCCGTTGTCCTTGAGCGCGAAGCTCGCTATGACTGGATGCATGGGATCCCACCAAGGAAAAGTGATGAATTCCAGGGACGAACGTACAAGCGCGACCGGCGCATCTCGCTCACCTTTCGGAAGGTGATTCTTTCCAACCCGGAAGCAGCGAAGGAACAATAGCCTGCGAGCGGCTGTTTTGCCCCGACCGCGATTGGAGAGGCCGGCCTCAGCACCGAGACACAACGTCAACGTGTTTTGTCAAGTAAAGGTGACTTGCCCAGTGCGATCGCACCACCAGGTATTGCCGAAGTCGAACACATACTCCCCAGAGCGAACCGCGTTGCAGACTCGTTCCCCATGTCCGCCTGGCCACTCCTCCTCTTCTGGAGAAGTGTTAGGATTGTCGGGCAGGCCCCAACTTTCCTCAACCATGTTGTCGAAGCGACTCGGGCCGGCCAACCCAGAAGCTTCGAGAGGGAAAGCTTCCACCTGGATGAATGCCGGTACGAAACCTTCTGCGCGACAGCGGGCCTGGTCGGCTCCGCCGTTGCGGGCGTGCCGGGGAAAATCACGGCTGCTGACCCAACCAATGCCACGAGGAACAATCCAAAGATGCTTTTCGCCAGGTGCTGCATATTTCCCCATGCCCTTTCTCGAGGGCGGGTCGATTCTCATTTCAATAGATGTTGTATTACCCGAGACAGTGGACCTGGACGGCTTCCTTGCGCTTCATAGCTTCTTCCGGATGAGGTCGTCATACCGATGGCCAACCTCCAACTGTGGAGGACGGCCGGCGTGTCCGAGCCGCCGCCCGCTCCCTGCAATTCACCCAGCCTGACCGCATTGGCCGGTATGACGAGATAGACGCCTTAATCTGTCTTTTTTCATCCCTCATCCCTTTCGTCGAACGCTCCAGGCGACACCCGAGTCGGCCGGCGGCTGTGGCGTGACCGCCGTGGATTTTCCGGACGCATGCTCGGCGGATGCCTCTTCGGCAGCCGCCTTTCCTTGCTCGGTTTCCGGCCTGGCCTGGTTGGTCGCCTCGGAATGAGGAATCGCTTCCTCGTTGGCTGGCCTTGCTTGCTCCTCCTGGAGCGGCGTGACGAGCGTCGGCAACGCCTTGTCGCGCAGCCCCATCTGGAGCACGCCCAGCCAGCAGCCCGCCGTCGTCAGCCAGACGACACCGCCGATGGTCCCGAGCCACCAGATCTGCCGGAAGGTGTTGCCAGCCTCCCCGGCTGCCGCCAGGCGCAAGGTCGTCTCGACCTCCCAGGAGCGCTGGCCGTTGACGTAGCGTAACCCGTTGGTTTTGGCCGGGTAGGTGACTTGCAAGGAGAGGTGCAGTCGCATCTCCTTGCCGGCCAGGTCCGCCCGGGCCGGCACGCGCACCCGCAGTGCGGGACGCCAGCTCTTGATCGGCAGCTTGTCCAGCAGGCTCACCGTTTCGCCCCACTGGTCGTTGTTTGTCTCGCAGCGCAGCCAGGGGTTGGCCAGGCCCAGCGCGGCGGCGTTCTCGACCTTGGCCTGGCCCTCGCCGCGCCATTTGCCCTTGATGCTCTCCACCGATTCCCCGAAGGGGAGCGTCGCCCATTCGCTGGGACCGACGACCACGGGCGACCAGTCCGGATTGAGAGGCCAGCCCAGGGCCAGCCGCACCAGCTCCGGGCTGGCCAGAATGAGGATGCCCGCCGCCAGCAGCGCCATCGTCAGCCGGGTTTCGCCCGAGGGAGAGCAGTTCGGCACCGCCGCTGCCTGCTCGGGGTTGCAGGCCCGCAGCAGCTCCAGCTCGTTGGCCTGGCACCGCTTCTGGGCCTCGGCTCGATTCCGGGCCAGGTCGCGGTTTGGGTCCCACAGACCAACCCGCCAGTGCAGCATCAGTCCCACCGTGCCAACGACGGCGACCAGCCAGGTGACCGCCTGGCCCGGAACCACGTCCAGGAGGAAGAGCCCAACCAGGAGCAGGAAGACCAGGCCCGAGAGCAGCGCCAGCTGGACGTGCCGCCGGGCCCGACCGGAGCCGACCATGTCCGGCTGGTAGAGGCCACACACCGGACACGGCTGCATCTCCACCTCGGTCTTGATCACCGCCAGGGCGGCTTGTTCGGCCCGTTTCTCGGCCGTGGTCTTGCTCGCGGACTCGGCGCTCACCGTGCGTTCCAGGGGGTAGCGGAAGGCGCTGCCGCAGGCGGCGCAGACGTGCTGTTTCCAGCACTCCACCCGGATCGTCGTTTCGTAAACCCTGGCCATCTCTGCCTTTCCTCTCCAGCTTCTCTGGACTGCCAGAGCGGCTGACATTTTGGCATCTCAGTCCGGAAGCCGATTGCTGTGCCAATCTGACCCCCGCTTTTTTCTTCGCCTCCGCAACCCCTTTCGTACCAGGAGCTTACTCGATCGCACGGCACCATCAAGAACATCCGGGCCTGATTGGCACAGCGATTGCTCTTACATTCCATCGCTCCGGCGCATCAGCCATCCTAGAGATTGGCTGGCGGAGCGGCAAACTCCTGCGCCGGCTGCATGGCATCATATCAGACCATCACTATCGGAACTCGAGGTGTCTCATGACCAGCACTGTGGAAACTCTGAAGGTGGAACCGACTGTGGCCCTGCCGGTCCTGCCGATCAAGAATACCGTTCTGTTCCCCTATCTGTTCCTGCCGCTGGCGGCGGGCCGGCCGGGCTCCATCGCCGCGGTCGAGGCGGCGGCCAGCAGCGAGGAAAAGACAGTGCTGGTCATAACCCAGCGCGACGCCTCGGTCGAGCAGCCCACGGCCAGCGATCTTTATCCCGTGGGCACCAAGGCGGTGATCAAACGCCTGGTCCGCTCCGGCAACACGGTGGAGTTGCTGGTCCAGGGCATCGAGCGGATGAGCATCGTCGGCCTGGAACAGACCGAGCCGTACCTGGTTGCCCGGGCCAAGCCCCTGCCCCTGCCCGACGACAGCGGACCCGAGGTCGAGGCCCTGCATCGCTCGCTGCTGGAGCTGGCGAACAAGATGATGCAGCTGGCCCAGCCGGAGAACCCGATTTCGCTCAGTCAGCTGGCCGCTCAGGCGCCCGATCCGCTGGTGCTGGCTTTCCTGCTGGCCTCGATGGTCGGTCTGGACGCGACCAAGGAGCAGCAGCTTCTGGAAACCGTTTCGCGGAGCGAGGGGCTGCGCTTGCTCTACGAATCGCTGGCCCATGAATTGCAGGTGCTGGAACTGCGCCAGAAAATCGCCAGCAAGGCCCAGGGCGAGATGAACCGGGAGCAGAAGCAGTACCTGCTCCGCCAGCAGTTGCGGGCCATCCATGAGGAGCTGGGCGAGGACGATCCGGAGAAGTCGGAGGTGCAGGAGCTGCGCAAACGGCTGGAAGAGGCCAACCTGCCCGAGGAGCCGCGCAAGGAGGCGCTGCGCGAGCTGGGCCGGCTGGAACGGCTGTCGCCGGCCTCGCCCGAACGGCAGCTGGTGCGCTCCTGGCTGGATTTCCTCTTCGACCTGCCCTGGCACAGCAGCACCGAGGAAATCATCGACCTGGACCGGACGGCGCAGGTGCTGGACGAGGACCATTACGGCCTGGAGCAGGTCAAGGGGCGAATCCTGGAGCAGATGGCGGTGCTGAAGCTCAATCCGGAGGCCAAGGCGCCGATCCTGTGTTTTGTCGGCCCTCCCGGCGTGGGCAAGACCTCGCTGGGCCAGTCGATCGCCCGGTGCTGGGACGGAAGTTCGAGCGCATGAGCCTGGGCGGTCTGCACGACGAGGCGGAGCTGCGCGGCCACCGGCGGACCTACATCGGCGCCATGCCAGGCCGGATCTTGCAGGCCCTGCGGCGGGCCGGCGTCAACAACCCGGTGCTGCTGCTGGACGAGGTGGACAAGGTCGGCCATGACTTCCGCGGCGACCCGGCGTCGGCCCTGCTGGAGGTGCTGGATCCGGCCCAGAACAACACCTTCCGCGACAACTATCTCGATCTGCCGTTCGACCTGTCGCAGGTGATCTTCCTGACGACCGCGAACAGTCTGGAAACCATCCCCCGGCCGCTGCTGGACCGGATGGAGCTGCTGCGGCTGGGCGGCTACAGCGAGGAGGAGAAGATCCACATCGCGGAGCGCTACCTGGTCCCGCGGCAGCTGAGCCAGACCGGGCTGAAGCCGGAGCAAATGAGCATTCCGCAGGAAACGATCCGGCGGATCATCACACGGTACACCCGTGAGGCGGGCGTGCGGGAGCTGGAGCGGATGCTGGGCCAGCTGGCGCGGAAGGTGGCCCGACGGTTCGCCTCGGGCGAAACGCAGCCGGTGACCATCGGTCCAGAGGACGTCAGCGACCTGCTGGGACCGGAGCGCTTCTTCCTGGAGCAGGCCCGGCAAGAGCTGCCAGCCGGCGTGTCCACCGGTCTGGCCTGGACGGAGGCGGGCGGCGACGTGCTGTACGTCGAGGCGGTCACGCTGCCCGGATCGCGCCGGCTGCGATTGACAGGCCAGCTGGGCAACGTGATGCGCGAGTCGGCCCGGACGGCCCAGAGTTACGTCTGGGCCCAGGCGGAACACCTCGGGATTGACCCGGCGGTCTTCCGCGAGAAGGGGCTGCACATCCACGTCCCGGCGGGAGCGATCCCGAAGGACGGCCCCTCGGCGGGCGTGGCCCTGGTGACGGCCCTGGCGTCGCTGTACACGGGAGTCCCGGTGCGGCCCGCCACCGCCATGACCGGCGAGGTGACGCTGACCGGATTGGTGCTGCCGGTTGGAGGGATCAAGGAGAAGGTGCTGGCCGCTCGCCGGGCCGGCATCCGCCGGGTGATCCTGCCGAAGCAGAACCAGAAGGACCTGCGCGAGCTGCCCGAGCCGGTGCAGAAGGAAATGGAGTTCATCCTGGCCGAGCGCGTCGAGGACGTGCTGGCGGCGGCACTGCCGCAGCTGGAGGGGCGATTCTCGACGGCGGCACACGATTAAGACGCGATCCGAAACACGTGAGGGCGAGGCTCCCGCCGAGCCGATACCGGCTCGGCAGGAGCCTCGCCCTCACAGCCTGGTCCAGATCACGTGCGAGGCCCAGCCGAGACCGCCACACCGCCAACGGCGCTTTTGCCTGGCGGTGTCGCCAGGGAGCGTCCAGGCGTGTCCGTGCTTGCCCCTCCGATGACAAAAAAGCGACACCGCCACCACGCCAGCAGCACACGCCGTCTCGTCTGGCCCTCTCCTGGCACTTCCCCATTATCCATGACAGGCAGACATTTCCCGGTGGTTCACCCACCAGCAAGGCCTGCGCCCCGGATTGCTTCGGCGTGTCGGACCGCTGAGCGCACGGTCATGGTCGGCCCGATGCGCCTGGCCGTAGAATTTCAAAAAGGTGTGTGAACAGATCTCCGCAGCAGCGTGTCCAAGAGTATAGGGTACTCAGTGAGTCGATAGCGGGTACTCTAATGAACGAAGAGAAGGAAGGCTACAGATGTCGAACGCACAACAGAATCGCGAGCCTCAGACCCGGGTCGAGCAGGCCGCCTACGTCGTCGAACGGGTGCAGTCGCTGGGGGTCCGGATTCATCCGGCGTCCCGGCTGATGCTGATGCTGCGCACCCTGGAGAAGGGACACATCGATTACGATGACCGCCGATTCCCCATCGCCTTGGAGTCCATCCGGGACATGTATCAATTGCGTTTGATCGTCAATCAAATGGGTGCCCATCGGGATAATCCGAAGTTCCGGACCAGCGTCGAGAAACTGCTCAAGGACGCTGCGTTGCCCCAGGACGGCAGCTCAAACACACCGGGCCGCGACACTCAGTTCGAGTTGTACCTGGCTGCCATCTGCCTTCGCGCCCGGTTGCTGCCAGTTGACTACGATGAGCCCGACATTACCTGCGACGTCGAGGGTCTCAAATTCGGGATCGCGGCAAAACGGCTGAAGAGCCTGGACCGGTTTGAGGATCGCGTCAAGGAGGGCATGATCAGATTCGGCGAGCAAAGCTCCCCGGTATCGTCGCGCTGGATCTCACAATCGCTCGAAATCCGGACAACCGGCCAATTACCTCGGGTCTACAAAGCCAGCTTTCCGTGATGATCGGGCACGCGAAGAACAGGCAGTTCTTCGAGCAGTGCGAGCAAGACATCTACCGCTGGGTCGCCGACTCCAGGGTTCGGGCTTTACTGGTGTTCGAGTTCACTTTCCGCGTGAGCCCCGACAGCAGTTCCTGGATTCACGATGGGATGATGTGCTGGTTCCCGACCACGCACGATGAGAAGCAGGCGGAGCAGGAACTCGCCACATTCCAGAGAAGTTTTCTGCAGGGGATGCCGAACCTGGCGGACTTTGCCGCAGAATGAAGGGCTACCGTTACGCAGAAGCCCAGAGGAAACTGTTTCAACTCGACGGACTATTTCAGGAACAATCACATTGACCGTGAGACAACGAAAAGGTTTCAGGAGTCGATATTACGATAATCAGTTTCGTAATATCGACTCCTGGAACCTTTTCGTTTTGGAACCTTTTCGTTTCAGGCAGCAGTCCCTCCACCTTGTTCTAATCCCGCTTCGTCTTCAGAATGGATGTTTCTGAGTCCGCTATCCACTTCAAAGAGGTTTCACATCCCTTCCAGGATCGACAGCGACTCCGTGAAATCACAAGCTGGGTAGTTTTCGCAGCCGAGAAACATCCTGGTCCCGCCTTGGCGGGCCGTCAGCGGGTGCCCTCGTGAACACTTCATCCCCTGGAGGCGGACTTTCACCTTGGCATCTTCGAGGGACAAACGCCGGCGGTAATGGCATTCGTGGCCCCGCCCGTTCGTGCAAACGAGGAACCAGCCCTCACCCCGGAACTGCTTTAACACGAGGTCGCCGTTGGAGCAGTCTGGGCAGAAGAACCGCCGAGCCTGGCCGGGGTCTACCTCGTCGTCGGCCAGGTGCGAGAAGCCGATCCGCCACAGAACCCGGCTCACGTTCGGGGAATTCACCACCAGCCATTTCCCTTGGTAGGGGACGCAGACATACCCCCCGCCCACGAAAACTGGCGGGCAGTTGGCGCTGGTTCGGACAATACAGTCACCGGCTTCGACTTCGGCTTCCTCCGGCAAGATCAGCAGCTTCCGGGAGGCGGTGACCTTGCGCAGTGCCTTCGATCCGTGGCGAGACGGGCCGAGGATTTGACTATGACTGTAGATGGCCGGCAGGTGCTTTGCCCCGTCGAGCGTGAGGGAGCCGAGATCGTCAATCTGGTCGAGGTCTTCCACCAAGTCGCCGCACGACAACACATCCAGCCCGCTGCCGAACTCCGACTCGACCCTGGACCAGAACGGCATCTCCTTCGCCAGGCCCCGAAGCATGGCCCGACTGCTCAGGATGATCAGTTGATCCTTCGCCCGGCTGATTGCGACGTTGAACAGCCGCTCGCAGTGCTTGTCCCGGAAGAAGGCAACGAGGTGCTGCGGGGAGTGCGTCGTCAAATCCACCACCACCGCTTTGGCCTCGGAACCCTGAGCCCGGTGGATCGTGCTGGCCGTCATCTTTCGCTCACGATCTGGTGACCGGAGGTCGAAAGTCAGGGCCGCCAGCAGGGACCGCTGTGGGCGGAAGGGAGACAGGAACAGGAGTTCGTCGTGCCCGAGGAGACGTGCCAGAGAGTGAAGAAGGGGGACAGCGGCCAGGTGGAAGTAGGACTTCTCCGACACCGAATAGTGGTGGGTTGCCCATTCGCCATCGATGTCGATGAACTCGATGCTGGGGCCGCTTGTCCTCCTCCCACGCCGGAGCAGCCCGGAATAGCTCAATCGGCTGACAACCCCGCCTATCTGGTCGGTCATACGGTACTGGGTCCGCAGCAGGCTCAGGCCGGTCGCCCGCACTTCACCGCCCATCTCGACACCGAACCAGTCGTAGACGTTCTGGCCGAACCAGCGGGCAGCGTTGCGACCCTCAGCCTGAACGATGGGGGGCAACTGCTTCGGGTCGCCGGCATAAACGAGGTGGTCGGAGGCCAGGAACGCCGCCGCCACAGCGTACAGCAGCGAGGCCATTGACGCCTCGTCCAGGACAACCACGTCGAATGCCTGCTCTCGAAGACGCGCGTCGAGGACCATTCTGGCAAGGGTGCAACCCATGACCTGAGCGCTGGCCATCAACTGTGGGGTCGCCGCTACCGCCAGCGTGGTAAACTCCGAGACCCGCTTCTCAAGTGGGCCGGCCTCAGCAAATAAATCGTGAAGGCGGTCGGACGATAGGCTCCGGTTCTGGAGCAGCTCCCGGATTTGCCGCAGCCACTCCTGGGCCTTCCGGGCACCCTGGGCAAGGGCTGAGTTCTGGAGGGCCAGTTTCCCGGCGACAGTGATCTCCCGCACCTGCGGGTCCAGGGACGTGCCCAGTCGCAGGAGCAGGCGCTTCTCCTCCGGCCGAACATTCTTCAGCACGGCCCGAATCGCCACGTCCACGGCAGCGTTCGATGTCGAAACGACCAGTACCCGCTTCCTCTGACGCAACCAGCGGACAATAGCAACACCCAGGGTCGTCTTGCCTGTGCCTGGCGGCCCCCAAAGCAGGTGAAGAGGTGTCGAGGCCATCTCTTCGACAGCTTGAGCCTGGTCCTCATTGAGGCCGGAGAAGGGGCGGGCCTGAGAGGCTTTCGGAGTCGGGATGGATTTTGACAGGACCAGTTGAGCGATCCGGCCGCCACAGGAAGCCATCTCAAGGACGAACTGCTCCAGCGCCCGCAAGATGAAGGTCGGATCAAGCGAGAAATTGAGGAGCTTGGCGTCGGTCGGCAACGGCTTCTGGCACTCGATGATCAGCCCTTCATCGTCCGAGCGGATGACCACGGCCTGGATCGTGTCCCTGGGGTTGCGGGTCTGGAACGTCAACGGCATGTCCGGGCTGAAGTGGCATGGGGTGGAGAGGACGAGGCGGTATCCGAAAGCCCCCGGCTGGTCGCTCAGATGCTCGATCCCGTCGATGTCCAGCCACGAGGATTTGATTTGTTGCTGGGCGGCGGCGATCTCCTCCCGGACGGCGGCCGACACGGACGCCAAGTCATCGGCAGTGAAGACCGGGCTTGTCTTCCCTACTCCGGATGATGTTGGAGACGGCCTGGTCGCCAGGACTGCCGGGTTGGCGGCCCTCTGGGGGGCGCTGGCGCTGGCTGTGCTGGGGCGTTCAGCCGACGTGGAAACCGTGGAGGGTGCTCGCATCGAGGCGGTGACGCTCCAGCGGGACTCACCGTCTTTCACGACCTTCCCTGCCCTGGAAAGCTCTCCGTACAGCACGGAGTTCACGTCATTTTTGGTAAGCGACCCGGCCGCGAAACTCCTTCGCAGGTCACGGAGGATTTCTTTCGCCTCCAGGTGATGGGGCGAGGCTTTGAGGATAGTCAGGATTGCGTCTTCAAGTTCCTGGCGGTTCATTGTGCGAACTTCCAGCGAGGTCATTACCCTACAAATGAGGGCGGTAGGACAATCAACCGGGCATTTTACCAGACCGCTCTCTGCAATAAAAGCAGACGCGCGGTTTTGGGGGCAGAAGAATGAACGTGCGTCCAAGGGTTCAAGCCGAGGGAGTACACTCAACCTGTCGCCAGCCCACCCAGATTGCCATGCGACCGCAACGCGAAAGCCTCTTTGCCCGCAAATTGCACTCAAATCCTGGGTGCATTCGGTGGGGGAACGACAAGAGTCGCAAGCATTTGCGGCTCTTGCACTCGCGTCTAGCGAATGGTACGGGCCTCGAACACACAACCACCGGATCGACAGTCTGGAGACAGAGGATGCGTCCTCTTACCGGCATTCGGTTTGCGTCTCATTTTCGGAATTGGCGGCGTCCTGGTGCGAAGAGCCTACCGTCGCAAGCTGGCTGCGAACGACTCGCCTATCCCTTCGATCGCCCTTACGAGGGTTGTGTGCCAGTCACGAACGGTTCTTACTGGCACGCGGGAATCCGGGTGCCTGAGAACCGTCTGCTCCACGTCGCACCCCACTCTGTCCGGCATGAGGACGTAGTTGAAGCCCCCTGTTTTTTCCAACGCCTGCTGGGTGGCCTGGTGCATGCTCTTGTCCCGGATGAAGGATACGTAGTTCGCCTGAACGCTGCGAAATCCGTAGCTCGTCAGCGCAAGATAGTTCACGAGCTTGTTTTTCGGGGCATCGTTCCCCTCGACCTGGCCCTTCTTCTTGTCGGTGGTGGGCCTGTCTTCCGTCTGGCTGGGCTGGTGCCCGATGGTGAGTTCCATCACGCAGATCGACTGATCCGCCACGTAGGCAGGCCATCCGCCTGCCGGTTCATCCTTTTGCAGCCTGTACTTCCCGGCGCACTCGTACAAGAGCATGTCGATTTCATAGCACTCGAACGGCTTGGTGAAGATGACGTGCGCTGCGCCCATCAGCACCCCCGACCGTGCCATTGCAAACCAGAGCAACGTCTCTTCCAGGAGCTTGCCGAGATCCTTCGTACCCGGGCTCACTCCAGTGAGGTATTCCGTAAGCACCGAGAACGGCAGTTGAATGGGATACGCCGTCCCGCCGACCATGGAGCCATACAGGTCAGGGTCGGCGAGTAACGTACGCCCAAGATAGCGCCAGAGGAGGTTCTTTTTTGATTCGCAACACTCCTTGGTTTCCGACGGCTCGGCCAACCCGGTGACGTTCCATTCAGGCTTGGCGTGAGCGAGGTTATAGCGGAGTTTGTTGACCACCGGGCACAGATGCCTCTCCGTGTCAGTCAGCGGCCTCGTGGCCGTGTCGAGAGGGCAAGTAAAGTAGTCCGCGTCCAGCAGATCGAGCTTCCGGCGGGCCGGGGCCGCGAGGTGAGTGCCGGGGTCATAGAGCGAAAGGACCGAGGTTTCCCCTTTCTCGCCTAAAGGGAGAAGGCAAGGCCGAAGCAGGGGCTTCTCGCGGTTGAGGATGCCGGAGAAAAGCCAACCGGCAAACAGGGCGAACGACAGCTCCATCAAGCCTGCAACGTCCCGAATCACCAGCTGCTTGCCTTTGGCGAGTTTTGGCGGCTCGCAGAAATACTTTGCCGCAACGTTCCGGCGCTGCCTGAAATCCTCGTCGTCCTTGAAAGGGAGCATACCGCCCCTCCAGTCGTGACTAGAGGAGCGGCTGGCCAAACACCTTGTCCTTGAACTGCTCACCGCTATAGACGTGTTCCAGCAATTCGTGCAGTGGGCGGCCCCGCCACTGATCTCCCACCTTGTCGAGGATGCCTTTGAATTCCTGGTCAAGTTCCACGTCGGCCAGCCGCGTGCGCTCGCCGGATCGGTAGCAGTGAGTCTCGCCCTGCTCCCACGAGGTGGTTTCTTCCACGATCTCGATGCCGTCCATCCACTCCAGCGCCCGCAGGACCTCCTGGGAGAACGGGCCATGATTCCAGCGGTAGTACCGCGCCTCGGTGTACGGACGCCCGCCATGCCCGGCGGCCCAGGCGAGGTCCGCCAAATAGATGAGCTTCATCAGGCGCGTGCGATCCTCCACCGGCCCCCAGCGGTCAACCAGGTATTCAAGAGACTTGCAGAGTTTCTGGATCGCGGGCATCATTTGCCTCCTCGCAGGAGGGAGTACCAGGCGCACGTTCACCATTTTTCAGTATAGCCTGACCACTGCCCCGAGAACAGACACAAGCGGGGAAAGTCGAGTTCAGAAGCCCCACACAACAGGAACGGTCCGCCCAGATGACAATCCTCCTACTCGGCAAACTCAGTGCAATCAGGAGGTTTGAGCCGACTGCGCGGCCGAGGCTGGTTGCATCTGTTTTGGGGCCAGAAAAGTAAAATCCTGGATGCGCTCGCTGGGGGGAATGCCAAGAGACCGCTATTGCTTGCGGCTCTTGGTGGATCGAGCCCCCAAGAGAGTCCCTGAGGACGGGTAGCGAAGCGCGCCATTCGGGGGGTACGATAATCACTTCGACGAAGAGGAGGGCAGAACCGTGAAAGAGATCGAAGTCGTCGTGGACCTGCGGCCGAGCCCCGACTCGCCGCAACTGATCCTGGTAAAACAGAAGCTCGCGGCCGAAGGCGATCGGCTGATGCTGGTCGGCGATCCGCACGAGGAGTGCGTCGAACTCGGCGGCCCGCGGGTCACGATCAAGGTAGCTGCGTGGGCGGACAACCGCACAGGGTTCGTCCCCACGGCGATCGTAAGCAACGTCGGAATGTCGCCCATTGAGGTCAGCCGGGTCGCCGTCGTGTTTGAGGCGGAGATAGCGACTTCCTTCCGATGGACAGCGATCCAGGGGAACGAAGTCCTACACATATGAGCCTCTGGAGCCGGTGACCGGGGCCGCTGTACCCGGGCCACACGCGCACATACTACTTGCCGATGAGCCTCTTCGATGCCGTCCGCTCCGAGGCGAAGAGGCCGCCGCCGTCGGAATGCTGGGTGGCGGCGTTCGTCGGAGAAGAAGAAGTAGGGCGTTGCCCGGGGAGATACCTGTATCCGTTTCTGGAGCGTGGGCTGCTCCAGCATGAGAGACGGGCAGAGATCGCGCTCGACTCGTTGCCCGAAGGAGAGCGGTCCCTCATCTGTCAGGGGCCTGTTTGAAGTCGTTTCACAGAACAGCCAGGAGCGGCTCCAGGTTGTAGACCCGGAGAAGAAGGTCTACCTGGTGAAGGTGACGCCGAGATACCGGGCAGTAATCTCTCACGTGGACAACGGCACAGTTGTTGTCCAGGACATCGTCAGCGAGGAAAGCTTGAAACAATACAAGCACTCGGAAAAGGCAGGCGGCCCACAAGGATAAACAAGCTCCAACCGCTCGATTTCAGCTTCGAGCAATGCAAAACGGAGATCCTCGAGCTTCAGCGGTTGCTGGCAAGGAAGAAAACTCTGAAGGAGCGCGATCAAATCCTGCCGTTCTTCAAGAAGCGTCTCCACCTGTCAGCCTTCTCGCAAAGGCGGATTCCGGGGTGGGCGGCGACCCGGCTCGGCTACTTGCCCGCACCAGGCTGGAGGGTTGCCGGTGGTCCTCGTTCTGCAAGACGCAATATGTCAGCGACCCTCAATTTGGCGGCATGGAACACTTTCTGTGCTGTCACTTGAGCGTGATTCAGATGCTCGATTTCATCCGCCGCACGGGTCTCGTCACGGTTGATGCCAGGGATGATGGCTCCTACTGGGAAAGTCGAGATCTGAGTAAGGCGCATCTCTTTCCCGCGACGCGGAGTCGCGGGAAAACAATTCTCTGGCTCCCCTCCCCCTGGAACAATACATTCAGAGAGTACGTACAACAGCAGCCCCGAAGACCCAGGACATCGCCCTGGGTCGGGGGCTCCACGTTCCGAGAGGGGGTGGCCTGTGTCCGACCTGGTCCGATTCACGGTGTCTCTGGAAGCCGACCTGCTGGAAGAGTTCGACCGCTACTGCAAGGAGAACCACTGCGCCATGCGCAGCGAGGCAATCCGGCAGCTGCTGCGCGAGGCCCTGACCGAGCGGGCCTGGGAGACCAGCTCCAAGGAGGCGGCCGCCACGCTGACGCTGGTCTATGACCATCACCGCACGCAGCTGTCCGACCGGCTGCTGGACATCCAGCACAAGCACACTGACGTGATTGTGGCCAGCAGCCACGTCCATCTCGATCACAACCACTGCCTGGAGGTGATCTTCCTGCGTGGCCGGCCCAGGGCCCTGCGCGACATTGCCTCGCAGCTGCAGGGACTCAAGGGCATCCGCAAGGGGCAGCTAGTCGTGGCCAACACCGCCGAGACTCCCTGAGGCTGCCGGTCGGCAAGGAGTCATTTGGGGAGTCCAGGTCAACCGGGCAAGGTCGGAACCAAGTTGCTCTTTTTCCCGAGAGCGTTGCCGGGTAAGACAGGGGCCCTGAAGAGGGCTCCTCTCCCCACGAGCCGCCGGGTTGGCAGCCCAGCTCGGTATCCACGGAACAGGTGGGCAGCACGTACCAATGACACAAGCCTCCAGGCACGCGATCCATTCCGGCAGCGCCACGGGACCGCGGGGCGAGCCGGCACGCCGGCTCGAGTCTCTGCGTCAGGTGGTCGAGCACGCGGCCCACCTCCTGCCGTCCCAGGGACCGATCACGGTCTTTGTGCATCACAATACCCTGCATGCCTTCGAGGAGTTGCCCTTCCATGAGGCGGTCCAGAAGGGGGCCAGGATCTTCGGCTGCCAGCCGTACCTCGCGGAAGACCGCTACCGTCAGGAGCTGGTCCGCGGGCGGATCAGGTCCACCGAGCTGGTGGCCGTCCTGCAAGAGGAACTGGGGCCAGCCGCAGAGGAGCGCATCCTGAGCTTCGGCACGCGCCTGGAATTGCGTCTGGCGATGCTGCAACATCCGCTCCGGGTCGCGCCGGACCCGGAGCTGCGCTGGTTCACGTCCGAGACCGACGCCCTGCGCCGCTATCGCGCCGACGCGCCGGCAACGGTCCGGGAACGCTTCCTGGAAGAGACGCGCCACTGGATCATGCGCGACGTGCCCATCCGGAAGCCAGATGGCCGGCGAAGCGCAGCAGGCAGAGCCCGGGCCAGCCGGGCAGGAGCGCCGCGACCAGGCGGCGCCCTGGCCGACATCCTCCAGCACTTCGGCGCCGCCTCGATCGAGCGCTGGAGCCCTGCCACCTGGGAGGCCGTGGCACTGCGGGCCCTGTGGCGGTTCTGCCGGGATGGGGTCCACGGCATGAAGCTGTACGTGCCGGTCCCACCGCCGCGACACCGGGACCTGCTGCTCGAAGCCACCGGCCAGGACAGCGACCTGCTGGTCGATGACGTGCTGATTCGCTTCTGTGCCGCGTTCCTCGATCAGGGCTTCTCCGACTGGGTCCTGCCGGGCCGGCAGGAAGGCTTTTACCAGGCGTTCCTCGCCCTGTACCGGCAACCCGGCGGTCCGCCGCAGCGCTGGCTGCGCGGGCTGCCGGCCGAGCTGAACCGGCTGGAAAGGGCCCACCAGGGTCCGCTCGAGTCCATCGTGGAATCGCTCGACTTGTTCGGCGTCCCCGAGGCGGAGTGGGAGGAGTTCCTGACCACGACCTTGCTTCTGCTGCGCGGCTGGGCGGGGATGATCCGGCAGATGGAGATTCGCGGCGACCGAGCGGCCTGGCCGGCTCCTCCGGGCAGCCTGGTCGGCTACCTGGCCATCCGCCTGATCCTGGAGCGTCTGGCTCTGGCCGAGGTTGCCCGGGACACGCTGGGGTACGCCGGGACCGTTGAGCGAGCTGCGCCACGCCCTTCGCTCGAAGGCTCCCCGACACGAGCCCACGCGGATAGATCAGCGTGCCTTCCAGGTGTTCCAGATCGCCCAGCTGCTCGGCTGGTCCCCCCCAGCCCTGCACCGGCTGAGCAAACCAGATTGGGTCCAGCTGGTCTCGGAGATCGAGGCGTTCGGGCCGCTGGAGCGCCGGCGGGTCTTCCAGGAAGCGCTCGAGCGCCGCTACCGGACGCAAACGCTGGACGCCCTGGCGCTGCACGCCCAGCGGCCGGCAGAGCGGGTCCGCAACCCACGCTTCCAGGTGATCTGCTGCATCGATGAGCGCGAGGAGTCCTTCCAGCGTCAACTGGAGGAACTGGCCACGTCCGTAGCGACAGGCGGCTCGCCTGTCGTTTGCGAGCTGACAGGCGAGCCGCCTGTCGCTACGGACGTGGAAACCTTCAGCGTGGCGGGGTTCTTCAGCGTGGCGATGTATTACCGCGGCGCCGCGGACGCTCACTTTGTGCCGCAGTGCCCCATCGTGGTCCGGCCGCAGCACTGGGTGGTGGAAGAGGTGGCCTACACCCTGGAGGAGTCGCATCGGCTGCGGGCGTGGGCCCGGCGCACCCTGGGGAGGGCTTCCCTCCAGATCCACGTCGGCAGCCGGACCTTCGCCCTCGGGGCCCTGCTGGCGACCCTCCTGGGAGTGCTGGCCTCGATTCCGCTGGTGGCCCGGGTGCTGTTTCCCCGGCTCACCGCTCGCATCCGCAAGCTGTTCGGCGGCCTGGTCCAGCCGCCGATTGTCACCGAGCTGCAGCTGGAGCGGACTGACCCGGTTCCCGGTCCCGAGGGGAACCAGGTCGGCTTCAGCGTCGAGGAGATGGCCGTGATCGGCGAGCGTGTCCTGCGCGACCTGGGCCTGACCTCCGGCTTTGCCCGCCTGGTCTTTTTCCTCGGCCACGGCTCGAACAGCCTCAACAACCCGCACAACTCGGCGTACAACTGCGGCGCCTGCTCCGGCACCGCCGGCGCACCCAACGCCCGAGCCATCGCCCGGATCCTCAACGATCCGCGTGTCCGAGACCTGCTCGCCCGCCGGGGACTGGCCATTCCCCCTGAGACGGCATTCATCGGCGGCTATCACAACACCTGCAACGACTCGGTGACCTTCTTCGACCTGGACCATCTGCCGAAGGCGTACCGGGAAGAGTTCGAGGCGGTCCGCGAAATCCTGGAGCGGACCTGTGAGCGCAACGCTCACGAGCGCTGTCGCCGGTTCCAGTCGGCCCCGCTGGACCTGTCCTTAAGCGAGGCCCGGCGGCACGTCGAGGAACGCGCCGAGGACCTGTCGCAGAGCCGGCCGGAGTGCGGTCATGCCACCAACGCCCTGTGCATTGTCGGCCGGCGCAGCCGGACGCGCGGCCTGTTCCTGGACCGGCGGGCCTTCCTGAACTCCTACGACGCCACCCAGGACGACAATAACCACAGCATCCTGACGCGCATCCTCCAGGCCGCGGTGCCGGTCTGTGCGGGCATCAACCTCGAATACTACTTCTCCTACGTCGATAACGCCGGCTGGGGCTGCGGCACCAAGCTGCCGCACAACGTCGCCTCCCTGCTGGGCGTCATGAACGGGGCCGCCGGCGACCTGCGGCCCGGGCTGCCCTGGCAGATGGTCGAGATCCACGAACCGGTCCGGTTACTGTTCCTCATCGAGACGACGCCGGAGGCCATGCTGCAGATCCTGGAGCGCAATCCGCCCATCGGCACGCTCTTCCGCAACGGCTGGGTGCAGCTGGCCACGCTCGATCCCCATTCGTCCCGGATTCACCTCTTCCGCAACGGCCGCTTTGAGGTCTATCAGCCGGAAACGAAGGAATTGCCGACGGTGGCGTCGTCGGTGGAGTGGTATCGCGGCTGGCGCGATCACCTGGGGTTCGCTGTCGTGAGAGGGTGCTTGCCGAGAGATCATTCCTCCCCTCTCCCCGCAGGTTAGCCCGAAGCGCCAGCGAGGGAGGCCGTTGTTCCCTCGCTGGCGCTTCGGGCTAACCTGCTCCCCGCAGGTTAGCCCGAAGCGCCAGCGAGGGAGGCCGTTGTTCCCTCGCTGGCTGGGCTAACCTGCGGGGAGAGGGGAGAAAGAAGTGGGAACCATGTTCAATCCAGAAACCCTTACCAGCACCCTGGGGCTGACCATCGTGGCGGCTCCGCTCAGCCTGCTGGCCGTGTTTGGCTTCTGTTCCCTGGTGGATCGGCACCTGTCGGAACGGGCCAGCGGCCGGCTGGTGTTCCTGGCGGTCAGTGTCTCCCTGCTGGCGGCCATCGCCATGCTTCTGCTCATGGTGGTGCGGGGAACTTACCACGTGGTCGTTCCCCTGGGCCAGATCGTCCTGGGGACCGACCCGCACGATTCTTACGACTTCAAGCTCAAGCTGCTGTTTGACCTGCTGTCGCTGCCGTTCGTGATCCTGTCGCTGGTGCTGTGCGGCACCATCAGCGCCTTTGCCACCAAGTACCTGCACCGGGAGCCCGGCTACAACCGTTTCTTCTTCCTGTTCGCGGTGTTCGTCGCCGGCATGGTGGCGACCGCGCTGGCCGGCACTATCGAGACCCTGTTCACCGGCTGGGAGCTGGTCGGCCTGTCCTCGGCCTTCCTGGTGGCCTACTTCCAGGATCGGCGGATGCCGGTGCGCAACGGGCTGCACGTCTGGTCGATTTACCGGATCGCGGATGCGGCCTTCCTGATCGCCGCGGTGGTGCTGCACCATCTGAGCAGCCGGGGCGACTTCGACAGTCTGCTGGGATCAGGCCCCTGGCCGGCCGAGCACGCTTCGCTGTCGCCAGCGTCGGCGCTGATCGTGGGCTTGCTGCTGCTGGTGGCGGTGGCGGGGAAGTCGGCCCTGGTGCCGTTCTCGGGCTGGCTGCCGCGGGCCATGGAAGGGCCGACGCCGTCCAGCGCGGTCTTCTACGGGGCCCTGTCCGTTCACCTGGGGGCCTATCTGCTGCTGCGCGTCAGTCCGATCATTCCGCTGTCGCCCTGGCTGGGGGCGGCGATTGTCCTTCTCGGGCTGACCACGGCGGTGTACGCCAGCCTGGCGGGCCGGGTGCAGACCGACATCAAGAGCGCTCTCTGCTTTGCGTCGCTGACCCAGGTGGGCATCATCGTCGCGGAAATCGGCCTGGGTTTGCGCTGGCTCGCCCTGACCCACCTGATCGGCCACGCCTGCCTGCGGACCCTGCAATTCCTGCGTGCCCCGACGCTGCTGCAGGACTACCGCGCCCTGGAAAACGCCCTCGGCGGCCGGCTGCCGCGCTCTGCCGGCTCCTGGCCCCGCCGGCTGCTCCCAGAGAGTGTGCGTGCCTGGTGGTATCGCTTCGCCCTGGAGCGGGGTTATCTCGACGCCTTGCTGCTGGATTACGTGGTTCGCCCGTTCCTTCGCCTGTTCCAGTGGTGCGACGTCCTGGAACGCAAATGGACCGCATACCTGGCCGGCAATCCCGCGCGGCGCTGCAGGGAACGCCCTCCGTGGCGTTCCGACTCCGGTGCGTCCGCCGGTCCCCTTGAGGAGGTCCCATGATCCCACAGATCCACTGGCTGGAACTGGCCCTCTTCCTGCCCTTGCTCGGCTCCGTCGTGGTCGGCCTGCTGCACAATCCCAACCGGGCACGGAAGCGGTTCCTGCTCTTCTCGGGGAGTCGCCCTGGCGTGCATCCTGATCGGCTGGTGGCAATGGGTCTTCGACAAACCCGCCTCCGTCTGGAGTTTCTCCGGCTGGCTGTTCGGGGCCCGGTCGGTGGTCTTCTACTTCGACGACCTGAACGCCCCGCTGCTGGCGTTGACGGCCTTGCTCTACTTTCTGACGGCCTTCTCGAAGACGCGCTCCAGTGTCCGGCATTTCTCGTTTGCGTGGACCCTGCTGGCCCAGACGATCAACCTGGGGATGCTTGCCTGCCAGCAGCCGTGGGGCGTGATCGTCCTGGCGGCGGCCGGGGTCCTGCCGCCGTACCTGGAACTGCGAGCCCGGCACAAGCCGACGCGGGTGTTCGTCCTGCACCTGGGGCTGTTCGTCGCGCTGCTGGTGCTGGGCTGGACCTGCTTCGAGATCAGCAAGGCGTGGCACGGGCAGGAGACCGTGCCACAACCCGCCGCGTGGTGGGTGGTCGTGCCCCTGGCGCTGGCGGTCCTGATCCGCAGCGGCATCGCTCCCTTCCATTGCTGGCTGCCCGACCTGTTCGAGCACAACACATTTGGCACCTCGCTGCTCTTTGTCACGCCGATGGCGGGCGCCTACGTGGCGGTGCGCTTGCTCTTCCCGATTGCGCCGGCGTGGGTGCTGAGCGTTGTCGGCTTACTGTCTCTGCTGACGGCCGTCTACGCTGCCGGGATGGCTTTGGCCCAGCATGAGGTGCGTCGCTTCTTCTGCTACCTGTTCCTGAGCCACTCGGCCCTGGTACTGGTCGGACTCTACACGAACCACGCGGCCGGCCTGACGGGCGGTCTGTGTGTCTGGCTGTCGGTGGCCCTGGCCCTGGCCGGGTTCGGCCAGACGCTGCGGGCCCTGGAGGCACGCCACGGTCTCCTGTCGCTGAAGACCTACCACGGCCTGTACGAGCACACTCCGGCCCTGGCCACGTGCTTCCTGCTGACCGGACTGGCCAGCGTCGGCTTTCCCGGCACCGTCGGCTTCCTGGGCACAGAGATGCTGGTGGACGGCGCGGTCGAGGCCTACCCGCACGCGGGGATGGCCGTGGTGCTGGCGGCGGCGCTGAACGGCATCGCGGTGGTCAAGGCGTACTTCCTGCTCTTTACCGGCACCCGGCACGTCTCGGCGGTCCCGCTCGGTCTGAACCGGCGGGAGCGGGTGGCCGTGCTGACCCTGGCCATCCTGATCCTGGTCGGCGGCCTGTTCCCCCAGCCGGCGGTGGTGTCGCGGCACCAGGCAGCGCTGGCCCTGATCCAGCAGCGGCAGAATGCCATCGGAGTGCAGGAGGGGGAATGACGTTCGGCCCCCAGGGCGATGCCCTGGGCTATCCTGTTGCGCCCCTTCGGGGCTTGTTGGCTTCCGCCCCGAAGGGGCGCAACACGATAGCCCAGGGCATCGCCCTGGGGTTTGGTACGTCGGCCCTGTGGCGCTTTAATGTTTTGCCTCCCTTTTCCGCACTTGTGCCAGGCCCGGGGGCGTCTCCCCTGCTGATCGGGAGCCCCGGGCAGGACCCACCGAACCGGTCACCGAACGGGCGATTCTCCCGCTTGTTCCTCCTCTTCTCCTCCGCCGCCTTCCGACACTTGTGTCACAATACCAGTGTTTCGAGTGTGCCGCACAGGCGAGGGGTTCCCTTCTGCTTTTCCCGTCGGGCCATTCCGCCCGCGAAGGGGGACATACGTGAAAACGCTGAGAACGGGGGCGCTGGGGTGCTTCGTGCTGCTCCTGGCGCTGTCGAGTCCCGGCCACGTCGGAGCTGCCAACTATGCCGAGGAAATCGTCTGGTACACCAACCAGGTGCGGGCCTCCTACGGGCTGACGCCGTTGCAGATCAATCCGGTGCTGAATCAGGCCGCCCTGTGGCAGGCCAAGAGCATGGCCCAGCACAACCAGATGGCCCACGTCCTGGATGGGGTGGGGCCGGGAGAGCGGCTTGCAGTACGTCGGCTATCCCTTCTCGACCTATGGCGAGAACGTCGCTTACAACCTCGGCTACGAGAACCCCGCCCGGGCGGCGATGGACTCGTGGATCAAGTCGCAGGGGCACTTCCGGAACATCGTCAACCCACAGGTCACCGAGATCGGCGTCGCCTATCGCCCAGGGGGCGAACGGGGCGATTTACTATTGCCAGGTGTTCGGGGCCCGCTGAGGCAAGCGCACCCTTTCTGCGAGCCCTGTCTGCCTGCCTCTCTGCCAACTCTGTTGGGTTGGCAGAGAGGCCACAATGAGCCGATAGCTGTCGGTGGAGTGCCAGAGAGTGTCCGTTGGCTCCCTGCCTGCCACCGGCCAGGGTATTCGGGACCCTCCGCAGTTGGCCCCACACAGGCTGGCCTCACGATCACGAAGGGACGTTCACGGAGAAATCGCCGTTGCCCGAGATCTTCAGGTCGTAGACGATCAGCGCCAGGCCAACCGAGTCCAGGGGATTGCCCTGGGCATCGACGTCGGCGTTGGCGGTGACGTTGAGCAAAGCATGGGCGGCATAGATGGCCCCCGTGATGTCCAGGTTGCCGTTGCCCGTGACGGTGATCGGGGCAGTGGAGTTGCGGTCCTGGAAGAGAGTGATGCCCTGGTAGGGGCCGCTGGCCATCGGGCTGAGGTTCACCTTGCCGTTGCCCGTCAGGGAGATCGTTTCGCTGGCACTCCTGGGAGCGTTGTAGATCAGCACCCCCTTGCCCAGGTCGGTGACACTGCCGTTGCCGCTGACCGAGAAGCCGCCGCCTTCCACGTAGTAGATACCGGACTTGAGCGTGACCTGGGCGTTGTCGCCGATCTGGATGCCGCCGACATAGACACCCGGGTTCAGCGTCACCGTCTGGTTGCCGCTAATGGACAGCCGGCTGGTGCTTTGCACCGTCAGACTACTGGGATCGGGAGCGGCCAGGGAGGCCAGGGGATCGGCTGCCGACCCACTCTGGACCTGACCCACAATCTTACCGTTGCCGGTCGTGGACGTGCCGCCATTGACGTCGAGCAAGGGGGCCTTGAGGTCGCCGTTGCCGGACACGACCACGGCGGCCGAGTTGCTGGAATCGACCACGATGGCGCCGCCCTGGACATCGACGTTGCCGTTGCCGGTATCGGTGAGTGCCCCCTGGCCCGTCGGATCGAGCAGGATGATGCCGGCGCTCGCCTGCTGGTGCAGCGGCGTCGCGGTGCTGCCCAGGAAGTTACCGGCGCCGCTGTAAGTCGCCGTGATGGCATTCTCACCGGCAGCCAGGTTCGCAGTGGTCAGGCTGGCGCTGCCGCCGGACAGGTTCACCGTGCCCAGGTCGGTGTTGGTGGTCGTGTCGAAGAAATCGACCGACCCCGTGGGAGTGCCGGCACCTGAGCCGTTGGCGCTGACCGTGGCGGTGAAGGTCACCATCTGGCCATACAGGGAGGTGTTGTGGGCGGCCGACGAGGCCAGGGTGGTCGTGGTTACCGCCCAGGAGGCCGTGCTGAGCGGTGGCAAGCTGCCCTGGACTTGCACCTGATTGGTGCCCGTCGGACTCCCTGTGATTGCCAGGGAGCCGACGTCAGTGCCGAGGTTGTCCAGGGTGAAAGTGTCATTGCCGCTGCCGGTGAGGCTGAGAGTCTGCACGGGGACAGTGAGGTTGGACACGGTGATCTGGTTGTTGCCGCTGCCGCCGTCGATCGCGGCGCTGGTCAGCGGTGCGGTCACGGTAATCGTCTGGCTGCCTTCCGTCACCTGGTTGCCGGAGGCCGTGATCGTGTTGTCGCCGGCAGCGCCGTTGACGGTGAGGTTGTTGGCGGCGCCGGCGTTGCCGTTCTGGATGGCGACTGGAGCGGTCAGGCTGCCCAGGTCGATGACGTAATTGTTGCTGCTTGGGCCGCCGTTGATGACCACGCCGTTGCCTGTCGCCGCAGTGATGGTAATGGTGTTGGCGCCAGGACCGCCGTTGATGATCGTATTGCCGCCGGGGTCGTTGACGTAATTGTTTGAGGTTCCGTTGGCATTGATGGTTGTGTTGAGAATGCCGCTGCGGTAAACGGTTTCAGTAACCGGGTTGCCCCAGGTGATTTGTCCCAGCGTCTTGGTGATGACGTTGGTCGAGCTATGATCCCCGTTGACAACCAGCGTGTCGCCGCTGGCCCCGCCGCCGAACAGGTAGATCGGAGTTGTCAGGGTGCTGCCGAAGTTAACGGTGTAAGTGTCGGAGCCGGAGACTTCCTGGCCGGAGACGTAAACGAGGTCCGTGGGGCTGTAGGTGCCGCTGGCGCCCGGCTGGCTGTTCACGGCAAGCTGGACCTGACCGGCGGTGCTGCCGCTGAGGCTGATCTGGTCGTTCGCTGCGGTGCTGACAACCACCAGGGCGGTGGCGGTCTGACTGACGGCCCCGTCCACGTCGGTGGCGGTCACGGAGACCACGTAGACGCCGTCGCTGCCGTAGGTCCAGGAGGGGTTCGTGCCCGAGCCGGGCCCGGACAGGGTTTGCAGTGTGCTGCCGTCGCCCCAGTTGATCGCGTAGCTGAAGTCGGCGGACTGGTCGGCTGGGATCAAATCCATGGTCGTGAGGGTGAGGTTGACCGTGTCGGGGCCGGCGGCGGCGTTCAGGTTGGCGGCAACGTGGACGGTCGGCGCGACCACTGTGAGTGTCACGTCCTGGTGATCGCTCCCACCGGCGTAGCTGATCTGGAACTGATAGCCGGAGACGTTGAAGACTGCCCCCTCCGGCAGGCCGGCGAAGGCGCCGGTGATCGAACCCTGGTTGCTGATGAGGGTGAACGTTTCACCCGGGGGCGGCATGATGCTGTTGATCAGATCGGGACTGAGCTGGATCGAGGCGGCGTCCTGGATCGCCACGGTTGCTCCGACCCCGTTGGTCAAGGTCGCGGTACTTCCCAGGTAGACGGTTGCATCAATCTGCGCGGAGCCGTTGTTGACTACCGGGCAATCGAGGATCAAGGTGGCATTCGAGATCACGTTGGGGTTGGCCGCCGTGCCGCCGTCCAGGTACAGCGTGCCGCTGCCGCTCACTGTCCCCGCGTCGCCACGGTTGGGGTCGAGAGGAGCCAGGAAACTGCCCATCAGGTCGGCTGTGCCAGTGATGGTCAGGTCGCTCATGATTGTCAGCCCGCCGTCCGACAGGGTCAAGGCGTTGCTGATCGTGGAGGCATTGGCGATGGACAGCAAGCCGCCGGAAAGGTCGAGCGCGGCCTGGCTTTGCACGCTGGCAACCGAGTCGTCCACGTTCTCGTCGTGAGCGACGGTGATCCCGGACTGGGTGATGAGGGCCACGTCACTGGGCCCCGGCAACCGGGCATTCCCCTGGCTGTCTTGCCAGTTATTCGGGTCGTCCCATTCGCCATTGTCGTCGGCGCCGGTCCAGGTGACGACGGACTGGGCGGTCCCGTTGATCTCGAACGTGTCCCCGCTGAAAAGGATCGGGCTGGACGTGGCATTCTGGAACCAGGTTCCCGTCCCTTTGACGTTGATGGTGTTGCCGCCGGGGTCTGTGGCCGTGCCCAGGTCGAGGCTGCCGCCGGTCACCGAGATGGCCGCATCAGCGAACCCCGTGCTGCTCTCGACAAGGTCGTTGCGAAGCTCCAGGTTGCCGCCGGTGACCAGGATGGTCGGAGCATCGGTGTCGTTCTGGAAGGTCGCGTTGGTCACGGTCAAGTCGCCTGAGCTGAGCGTCAGCGCCGGCGAGCCGCCGATCCAGGTGCCGCCGTTGATGGAGACGCGGAAGCCTGCCGGGATGCTGAGGTTCGCTTCGTTGAGCTGGATTCCACTCGCCAGGGATACCGAAACGTCGATGGGGCCGGTAGCTCCCGCAGGCGGTTGCAGAGGGGTCTGGTTGGTGCTCGAGAAGACACTCAGGAACGCATTGGCCTGGTCCTGGGTGTCGAGGCTGAGGACCGCGGTCGGGTTCCCGGTGTTCGGATCGGTTGGCAAAGGCCCGTTTACCACTCCCTCCAGGAACTCCTGCGTGGAAAGGGTGGGCTGGAATTGATAAGCGCCGATGTCGATGGTGGTGCCATTGTTCACCGTCCGCAGGTAGCCGAAGCCGCGCTGGTCGGTGAGCAGGGGGTTGCCGTTGGCGTCCACGGCCAGGGCGACGCTGCCGGCGCCGAGGGCGGGGCTGCCGGGCAGCAGGGCCACCGTCTGGGTGGGTCCGCCGTAGTCGGCCAGCGGCGCCAGACCGGGGTCAGCGCCGCCGACCCGGTTGCCATTGACCCCATCTTGCAGGTCGCCGCTGCTGACCGTGCTGACCGTGCCGATGAGGTTGCTGGCGCTGGCGCTGTCCACGGTGCCGGTGACGTCGTCAGCGATGCCGCCGCTGGTGCCGTTGAAGTTGCCGGCAACGATGGTGTTGTTCAAGGTGGTGCCAGGCGAGTTGTGGACCGAGCTGTCCATGAACGGCCCCGCGATGCCGCCGCCCGAGGAATCGGCACCCGAGGAATTGCAGACGTTGTCCGTGATCGTGTCATTGGTCAGCACGCTCGGCCCAGAGGCGAAATAGAGACCGCCCCCCGAGGCGCCGGCGGAGTTGCCGTACAAGGTGCTGTTGCTCAGGTTGAGCGTGCCGGCGTTGTAGATGCCGCCGCCGCTGCCAAGGGCGGAGTTGCCGGAGAGGGTACTATTGTTGACCGTCAGTGTGCCGCTGTTGCAGATGCCGCCGCCGCTGGTGGCGGAGTTGCCGGAGAGGGTGCAATTGCTGACGGTCAGCATGCCGCCCTCGTTGTCGATGCCCCCGCCGCTGCCGCCCTGACCATTCTCGATGGTCAGGCCAGAGAGGGTAGCCGTGACGCCCGGGGCGACCCCGAAGACACTGCTGGCGTTATTGCCGCTGACCGCCAGCTGGTTCGCTCCCGGGCCTTCGATAGCCACGTTCTGGCTGAGCGGCAGCTGGCCCAAGGTCGGGTTCAGCTTGATCGTGTACGCCCCCGCGGCCGAGTTGTAGCCGGGGTCGGTCATCGGGATGTCGAAGAGGATGGTGTCGTTGCTGCCGTAGCTGCCCACGTGCGTGGCGCCCTGGACGTCTCCGCCCTGGTTAATGGACAGGATCGCCATGCGCAACGAGAGCGTCCCGTCAGTGGACGACGACTCGTCGAGGGTGGTGTTCACCGTGAGCGTGGCCGGTGCCAGCCGATCCTCAAGGTGTTCCAGGCACAGGCAATGTCTCGCACGCCTGCTGGCTGGCAATTGTCCGTGCCGCCGGTGCCTGGTAAAGAGCTTTGCAAGATGCTCCAGAAGCTGCGGAAAGGGAAGGCGAGGCATGGGACGACCTCTCTGATGGTGGTTGATACAGATCCATGCGCGGACACGAGGCTGAACAAGCTGCCTTCACAAGCTGGAGAACTTTCCCAATCCAAATCATCTCTATGGGATGCGTCTCTTCTGTCAAGGTCTCGTGAGTCTCCAGCGGCCGGGCTCAGGGCCAGTGAGCGTCTTGCCTGGCGGCGGAGACGCACCGGCCGCATTGCTTCCGTTCGTGTGCCTGTCCTCTGTGATCCGGACTATCTCGTCCCGTACAATGAGCGCGTGCCCATTGGTCTTCTGTCAAGGAGCATCCGCCATGCCGCTGACCGTCGAAGCGATCTACGAAAACGGCGTCCTCAAGCCAACCCAGCCGTTACCGCTGAAGGAACACGAACGCGTGCGGATCACCATTCAGCCCAGGACCAGCTGGGTCGAGGAAACCTACGGCATCTGCGGCTGGAAGGGCAGCGCCGAAGAGGCCGAACGGTTCGCCACGGATCCCGAACTCGATTTCCCGCCACCCCCGGAGGAGCCATGACCTTCGCCGATCTCCTGGCCGGGGAGACCGTGTTTGTCGATGCCAACACCCTGACGTATCACTTTCAGCCGCACCCGGCCTGGGGACCGCCGTGTGCTGACCTGTTGCGGCGGATCGAGAACCAGGAGCTTGTTGGCTTCACGTCCACCCACGTCCTGAGCGAGGTCTCGCACCGGCTGATGACCATCCAGGCGAATGCCCTCCTCGGCTGGCCCTTCGCGGGCATCGGCAATCGCCTGCGGACCAACCCGGCTGACGTGCGGAAGCTGACTGCCTTCCGCCAGGCCATCGACCAGGTCCTGCAAAGCCAGTTGCAGATCTTGACGATCCCGCCGCCTTTGCTCGCCACCGCCGCCACCCTGAGCCAGCAGATCTGGCTGCTGACGAACGATGGCCTGATCGTCGCCGTGATGCAGGCCAACGGCCTCACCAGGATCGCCAGCAGCGATACCGACTTCGACCGCGTTCCTGGCCTGATGCGCTACGCGCCGGTTTGAGTTCTCCTCCTTCCCGGCGCAGACCGAGCGTCCGGGCTCAGGGCCGGTGCGTGTCTTGCCTGGCGGCGGAGATTTCACCCGGCCACATCAGAGCGGTGGCACCGTGGTCGCGAAACTGCCGTTGCCCGAGATTTTCAGGTCATAGACGATCAGTGCCAGACCAATCGTGTCCAGAGGATTGCCCTGGGCATCGACGTCGGCGTTGCCCGTGATGTTGAGCAGAGCATGAGCGGCGTAGATGGCACCCGTGATGTCCAGGTTGCCGTTGCCGGTAATGGTGATCGCTGCCGTGGAGGTCCGATCCTGGAAGAGGGTGATGCCCTGGTAGGGGCCGCTGGCCATCGGGCTGAGGTTCACCTTGCCGTTGCCGGTCAGGGAGATCGTGTCCGCGGTACTGCTGGGAGCATTGTAGAGCAGCACCCCTTCGCCGGTGACGCTGCCGTTGCCGCTGACCGAGAAGCCGCCTCCTTGCAGGTAATAGATGCCGGGGTTCAGCGTGACGTGGGCGTTGTCGCTGATCTGGATGCCGCCGACGTAGACGCCTGGGTTCAGCGTCACCATCTGGTTGCCACTGACGTGCAGCGTACTGGTGCTTTGCACTGTCAGGGTGCTTGGGTCGGGAGCAGCCAGTCCGGCCAGAGGATCGGCTGCCGAGCCGCTCTGGACCTGACCGACGACCTTGCCATTGCCCGTCGAGGAGATGCCGCCGTTGCTGTCGAACAGCGGGGCGGTGACGTTGCCGTTGCCGGACACGACCACGGCGGCCGAGCTGCTGGAATTGACGACAATGGAACCGCCCGTGACATCGACGTTGCCGTTGCCGGTGTCGGTGAGGGCTCCCTGGCCCGTGGGATCGAGCAAGATGATGCCGGCGCTCGCCTGCTGGAGCAGCGGCACGGCGTTGCTGCTGGCCAGGAAGGTGCTGTCGCCGGAGTAGATTGCCGTGATCGCATTGACGCCCGCCGCCAGCTTCGCTGTGGTCAGAGTGGCACTGCCGCTGGATAGGTTGACCGAGCCCAGGTCTGTCCCGGTCGTGGCGTCGAAGAAGTCCACCGATCCTGTGGGTGTGGCGGAACCCGAGCCGTTGGCGCTGACGGTGGCGGTGAAGGTTACCGACTGGCCATACAGGGCAGGTGTCGTTGGCGGACGACGACACCAGGGAGGTGAAACTGAGGAGGGAGGCCGGGAGCGGATTGCCGTTGCTCTCGAAGGTGTCGCCGACGGCCGAGACGGAACCTGCCGTGGTGGTCTGCACCAGCTGGCCGGACCCGCTGACGTTCAGGGTGTTGCCGCCCGGACTGGCCGCCGTGCCCAGGTCCACTGTGCCGCCGGTGACAGAGACGGCCGGAGCCGTGGCGGTGGCAGACGCCTGTACGATGGCGTCGTTCCGCAAGGTGAGGCTGCCGCCGGTGACCAGGATGGTCGGCGCGTCGGTGGCCGTGCTGAAGGTGATGTTGTTGATGACCACGTCGCCGCCGGTGACGGTAAAGGCAGGCGAATGGCCCTCGTAAAAGGTGCCGTTCGCCCCGTTGATGACCAGTAGCACGTTCGAGGGCGGCGAGACGCTGCCGTCTGTGTAGGTGCCGCTGCCGAGGTTTACCGTAATCGTGGCATGCACGTTCGGGGCGGCAAGGTTGGGTGTACTGACAGCACTGAGGGCGATGGCCGGCGTGATGTCAGGGCCAGTTTGAATGGAGATCGCCGTCGGCAAACCCGAATTCTGGGCGGGCACGGCCGTCTGGAGAAACTGCTGGAGCAATTGGCTGGGCGTTTGGCTGGACGTGGTGGCCTGCACGTCCTGGGAGAATTCGGACGTGTCGCCGCTGGGATCGGTGGCCGTGGCGCTGATCCACTGCCCGGCCAGGTTGCCTGCGGCCAGGTCGGCGGCGAACGTCACGTTGCCGTTGGCGTCGGTCGTGACGGTGGTCGAGCCGAGCCAGGTCTGGCCCTGGCCGTAGCCGCTCGGGTCGGGGTTGGTGTTGGCGTAGAAATCGAGGGTGATGGGAGTGTTGGGCAGGAACGGTTGACCGTTGGCAGTGCCGGTGCCGAGTGTCCCACTGATGGTCGTCCCGCTGGCCGAACTGGAGGCGGAACTGAGGACAGGGAAGTTCATGCAGGTTGTTGCCGCCGAGGTGGTTGGCGTGCGTCGTTGGCTGCGTTGCTGTTGACGCTGTCATTGGGGCCTCTCCGGTGCTGGTGTCCTCTTCATAGCCGACCCATTCAGATAGGGTATGTCGTTCGGATACTGAATCGGCACACCGCCAAGGTCAATTCCCAGGCCGGCGTTGTCGTAGATGGAGTTGCCTTCGATCCGCACGCCCGTGCTGTAGTCGGGTGGGAGGTTGGTCGGGTCGCCCGTGACCCATACTCCGGGCCCGTTGTTGAAGGCGATGGTGTTGCCGGCACCGGGGGTCGACCCTCCGATCGTGGTGCTCCCTGTCGGGCTGAAGCTGTGGAGGCGAAGACGATCCCGACCCCATTGGGTACGGGCTGCGTCCCGCTGGCGTCTGTGCCGATGAGATTGCCCTGGATCACGTTGCCGGTGATAGGCAGCACTGGAGGTTGAAACCCTTCGTGCTCCCAGAACGACACGGCGTTCACAGCCGTTGCCGGAAATGACGTTCCCTGCTCCGGGGGCCATGCCGCCAATGGTGTTATTGTCGCTGGCGATTTCGATGCCATCGCCTCCCTGAGGCTGGTAACGTCGCGGCCGCAGTGCCGGCGCGGTTGGTGCCGATGTAGTTCCCTTCCACCACGGCCCCGGGACTCCCTGGGTAAGAGAGGGGAAAAATGGCCACGTTGGCATAAGTGCCAGAGATGACATTGCGATCCGCGGGAGTCGTTCCGCCCAGGATGGTGTTGCTGATCACGTCATTTGGGGAGTCGGGAAAGCCACCGGGAGTGCCTGCGAGGGCAATCCCAAACTCGCCGTCGGCGTAGGCAGAAGAGGTCGCGCTGATGACGTTCCCCCGAATCGTGTTGTTGGGGCCAACCACAACAAGGGAAAAATTGCAATTCTGGATCGCCAGCCCCTGCACCGTGCTGTTGCCGGCGTCGAGTTCCAGGCCCACCGATTGCAGGCTGCCGTCGAGCGTGATGGGCAGGACCGCGTTGTCGCCAACGGCGAGCGTGTTCGGGCTGGCGCCGGTTGGCTGTAGCCATTGATGACAACCGGCACCTCGATGCCTCCCAGGAACGTCTGGGGCTGGATGAGGAACTGCCCCGTGGCACTATTGTAGCCAGGGTCCGTGGTGGGAATGTCGAAGGAGATGGAACTGGAGACGCCAGCAGCGTTGGCGGCCTGGATGGCACTGCGAAGCGTGACCTCCGGCTGACCGTTGACCAGGTTGCCCGTGTCGGGCGAAACGCCGTCCTGACTGGCGGCGTCGCCGGTCGAGTTGACGATGAAGGCGGCCGGCGCCAATCGGTCTTCCAGAGTCTCCAACTGCGGGTGGCAGCTGCGGATGTGCTGCCGCCGGCACTGCTTTCGGCCCTGCCGTCCTGGGGTAGTTGCCAGACAGGAAAGCAGACCGCGGAGCCAGTTTGTGAGCAACATGAGGAAGCAACTCCATTGATAGGGCGGTCTGCGGTACAATAGGAGAGGAGACGAACCGGCGCGCAGACCGAGCGTCCGGGCGTCGCAGGGCCGGTGCGTGTCTTGCTTGGTGGCGGAGACGCACCGGCTGCGTTTTGTCAGCAACAATTCGAGGGCATTCCGGCTTTCGTGCAGGTCCGGAGCCTGTTCCGATCCTCCATTTAACGATTCCCTTCACTGCCAGCAGCGGGCCGTTCACGGAGCGGCGTCCCGTCCCAGATCCGTATGGTTCCATCCAGGCTCGCAGACGCCAACCGTCGGCCGTCGGGACTGAAGGTCAGACCTCCGATGGGTCGTTCACTGTGTCCGCGCAGGACGAGAACGTCACTCCCGGTCGCCACGTCCCAGAGCTGGATTTCCCCACCCCCAAAGTCAGTGGCAAGGCGATCCCCTTTGGGGCTGAGTGCGAGGTAGTTCACGTTGAGACCCAGAGCTGTGCCGAAGTGCGAAACCTGTTCACCGGTCGTCGCGTCCCAGACGGTCACCATGCCCTCTTTGACCCCACCCGGAGTGAAGAGGCGACGCCCGTCCGGGCTAAAAGCAATGCTGGAAATGCTGCCCGGGACTCGCCAGCCAAGATGTTCCTTGCCCGTGGCCAGGTCCCAAACCTTCACCTCCGGCGGATGTTTTTTTCCAGCCTCGCCAACGAAGAGGACCGTCCCGGACGCTAGCCGTTGTCCATCGGGGCTGAAGGCCAGGGCCTCGATGAACGGTGAGGCGTGGCCGGTGAGCGTGAGCAGCTCCTGACCCGTGGCGGCCCATACTTTCACAACCTTGTCAAAGCCAGTCGAGGCGAGGCGGTCTCCTCCTGGACTGAACGCGACCCGGTTGACACCCTCGCCGTGTCCCTGCCACCGAGAGACCGCCTGGCCGGTCGCCAGGTCCCACGTTTGGATAACGCCATCGTCCCCCGCCGAGACCAGCCGGGAGCAATCGGGGCTGAAAGCGATCGAGCGCACAACACCCTCCGAGCCATGGACCAGTTTTCGGATCTCCGCTCCGGTCGCCGCATCGTAGAGCCGGGCCGTCCCGTCGTTAATCGCCGCGGCCAACTGCCGGCTGTCGGGGCTGAACGCCACGCACCGAGGCCACTGCTTGTTCCCCGGACGGATGACGTGCCCTCCGGGACCGGTTCGGGCATCGAACAGTTTCACCTCCCCCTGGAACTCAGCAGCCAGGAGCTTCCCGTCGGGGCTGTAGGCCAGGCTCCTGCGCCGGCCTGAAAGACATACAGCTCCCGCCGGTTGCCCAGCTCCCAGACCCGGATCAGGCTGTTGTCGGCAGCGGCCAGACGCTGACCATCGGGGCTGAACGCCACCACGGCCGCGGCCCCAAGCCGCTCTTCGAGGGCGGCCACCTTGTTGCCCGTGCTGGAGTCCCAGAGGTTCACGCACTGGTCCGAGCCGGTGGCAAGCAGCCGGCCATCCGGGCTCCAGGCCAGCTGACCCGGGCTGGCAGCGCGGACCGTGCAGACCTCCTGACCCGTGGCTGTCTCCCATACCCGCAGGGCAATTCCCGCGCTGGTCCCTGCTGCCAGCCGTTTGCCATCGGGGCTGAACGCCACCGCCAGGACGGGGGCGCCGAGAGAATCCAGACGCCGAACTTCCTGGCCCGTCTGCGCGTCCAGGAGGATCACGGCCGGATCTTCCCCCCAATGGCCGCCAATCGGCCGTCCGGAGCAAATGCGACGCAGCCCGGCAGGTTACTAACCTCCAGCCCAAACGCTTGCTGGCCCGTGGTCAGGTTCATCAGGGCCAGGCGACGGATTCGTTTCAACCCTTGCGGCTCCGAAACCGGCCCCAGCAGGAACTGCCCGTCCGGGCTCAGCGCCGTCGCACAGTAAGGGAGTCCGCGGCGATTGTCCTCCCCCAAGACCTGCTTGCCGGTGGTCACGTCCCACAACCGGACCGCATAAGCGGATCTGGCGAGAAGCCGTTTGCTGTCTTGACTGAAGGTCACGCAGTGCGCTCGGGTCGCGGGAAACGCCTTGAGGTTGAATGGGAGTGTGCGCGGCTCGGCATGCAGCCGATTCTTGAGATAATGCCACTCCCACTGGGGCTCCTCCTGGCAGGCATCCAGATACAGATTGGCCCGCCAGGGGTTGAAGAGCAGGAGCTGGCAGTCCGCCAGAGCGATGCTCGCGAGATAGTGGCCGTGCTTCTCCCGGGTCAGTGCTTCCCTTGCGGAGGTCAGTGCCTTGCCTTCCTCATTTCTGGCCTGGTCTGCCTCCTGTTTTGCCTTCCAGACGACGGCGAGGCCGATAGCCAGGAAAATGACCCCCAGCACGAGGACAGTCAGCGCCAGCCGCACGACGGCTTGATGCCGCCGCGCCATTTCGCTGCCACCTGACCCCAGGATGGCCGTCGGGCCTGGATCGGCCGATCCTCCAGGAAACGCCGCAGGTCGTCGGCCAGCTCCTGGGCCGTGCCGTAGCGGCTCCGCCGGATTCTTCTCCACCGCCTTCAGCACAATCGTTTCCAGTTCCTGGGGGATCGCCTTGTTCAGCCGCCGGGGCGGCTGCGGCTCCTCGAAAGCGATCTGCCGCAACAATTCCTGGCGGTCCTGGCCGGCGAAAGCCGGCTCCAGCGTCAGCAACTCGTACAGCGTCGCCCCCAGCGAGTAAACGTCGCTGCGGTGGTCGATCAGGCACGCGCTTGGCCAGGGCTTGCTCGGGGCTCATGTAACGCAGCGTGCCCACCAGATCGCCGGTCAGCGTCAGGCCGGGTGTCGCTCTGCACCTGGGCCAGGCCGAAATCGGTCACCCACAGGTTGCCGCGCCCGTCCAGCAGCAAGTTCGACGGCTTGACGTCCCGATGGACCACGCCCATCTGGTGGGCGTAGTCCAGCGCCTCGGCGGCTTGCACTCCCAGCTCGGCCACGGTTCGGAAAAAGGCCGGGGACCGGGTCGAACTTCCCGCCGTCAGCGCGGGCAGCGGCACCGTGCTGGCTGCCGCGGCGAGCGGCGTTGGGTCCTCCGGCGAGGGTGGTTCCTCCTGCCGACCCTGGCCCAGCTCCTGGATCACGGCGGCCAGGGTCTGGCCCTCGATCAGCTGCATGGCGTAGTAGTGAACGCCGCGCTCGCTGCCGACCGCGATAGACCGGCACGACGTTGGGATGGTGCAGGCAGGCGGCCGTCTGCGCCTCGTTGCGGAACCGCTGCAAGTGGCGGGGATCAAACAGCCCCGCCAGCGGCAGCACCTTCAGCGCCACCCGCCGGCTCAGCGAGATCTGCTCGGCCTCGTAGACCACGCCCATGCCGCCCCGGCCGATCTCCCGCACAATGCGGAAGTCACCCAGCGTGCCATTGAGGTGTTCAGAAACACCCTCCGGCCTGGCGCCGGACGCGGCAGCGGCTGCCGACCGCGAGAAGTCGGCCAGCGCCTCCAGGGCCGGCAGCAGTCGGCGGAGGGCCTCGGCGTGTTCAGGGTGGGCGGCCGCGAACGTTTCCGGGCCGATCCGCTCGCCAGCCTGCACCTTGCGCGTGAATTCCTCGACCAGTTCGGCCAGCACCGCGTCGGCCTTGCTCATCGACTCCTGACTGGCGGATGCAGTCATGAGGCACCTCCTTCGCTGAAGTCTTCCCCCAGGTGGGCACGCAGCCGTTCCAGGGCACGCAGGACGCGGACCTTGACCGCCCCTTCGCGGATGCCCAGGATGGCGGCGATCTCGGCCGTGCTCAATTGCTCCAGATGACGCAGGATCAGGATCTCGCGGTCCCGGGGCCGCAGCTTTTCCAGGGCTTGCCGTACCGCGCTGACGCAGCTCCGAGCGGAGCAGATGCTCGCTGGGGCTGCTGGCCAGGTCGAGCAGCCGGCTGGCCAGCTCGACGGCGGACTCGTCGGGCAGGTCCAGGACGTTGGGCTCCTCGCGGGTCACCGAGCGTTTGCCGGCCTGGACGTGGCGGCGGCGCAGGTCGATCAGGTGGTCCCAGGCCAGCTGCCGCAGCCAGGGGTAGAACGGCAGCGGCCGCTCGCGGACGTAGGCGTCGAGCTTCTGGTCGGCCTCGGCCAGCGCCTCCTGCACCACGTCGGATGGATCGACGCGGGCCGCCAGGCGGCGGTCGAGGTGCAGGGCCACCATCTGCCGCAGACGGGCCCGGTGCCGGCTGAGGAGTTGTGGGCGGGCTGACTCGTCGCCATTCTGGAGGCGTTCGAGTAGACAATCCGTATCGGGGTTGTGGGTCGATGGCATGGTAAGCTCCCTCTACTACTGACCCCGCAGAACCGCGGCAAAGGTTACAGAGATTTTGCCGCACGGGCGCTGATCGGGTTCGAGCGCGCGAATGCAGGATCAGCCTGGGCTCGAACCTCCTGCTCAGGGTAATGGCAGAAGGGAAGCGGAGCAAACGAAATTGTGGATCAAGTCTCCCGGACAATTAACGTGAGCAGCAGCCCTTCCCCATGTCAGATCCGATTTGTTATAAGAAAGCAAGCGGCGCGGCCCTCAAGCCGCTGGTTGTCTCACGTCGCCTTTGGACGGATTCTCTTGTCTGGCACTCAACGTCCGCCTCAACTGTGCCAGGGTAATCGGTGAAAGGACCATCCCATGCGATCCAGACGTTTCCTGCTCCTGCTGGCGTTCTTGCTGTTTCTTCTGCCGGCCGGCTGCCAGGATGGCCAGCCGCGTAAGCAAGCCCAGGAAGAGGCCCCGGCCAACCCGAACATCCGCTTCGGCATGCCGGCCCGGGCGACGGCGGACCCACGCAATCGCGAGGCCTACCTGATCGAGCGCCCCCAGTACGTCCTCAGTTACAACGCCAGGACCTGCACGCCGAACTGGGCCTGCTGGCGGCTCCAGAAAAGCGACATCGGTCATGCCAAACGTGGACCCTTTAAGCCCGACCCCCTTCTGCCACTCGGCTTTCCCCAGGTCATGGCCCATAGCTACGATGGCTCCGGCTTCGATCGCGGTCACCAGTGCCCCGCTCAGGACCGCAGCGCAACGCAGGAAGACATGGACGCGACGTTTTACACCACCAACATTGTCCCGCAATCGCCCGCCTGCAATGAAAAGGGCTGGGAGCGGCTGGAGGCCTACTGCCGGGAGCTGACCCATGACGGTCACGTCCTGTGGATCGCTTGCGGCCCGGCCGGGGTCGGCGGCGAAGGACGATTCGGACGCAAGGAGGAGATCGGCAAGGGGCACGTCGCAATCGTCGTGCCGGCCAGGCTCTGGAAGGTGATCCTCGTTCTGCCGCACGCTGACGCCACGCCGACCCGGCAGACGCGAGCCATCGGCGTCATCATGCCCAACGACCAGACCGTGGACACCAACTGGCCCAAGTATCGGGTCAGCGTCGCCGAGATCGAGAGGCTGACCGGGTACAACTTCTGGCCGCTGATCCCGGAAGAAACGGCCCGCGCCCTCAAAGAGAAGACAGACGAAGTCCACGTTCGGGTCACGCACAGGGGCGAGTAGCGACGGAGGACCGCACTGTGACAACGGAACAACCCAACGCAACGCTGGCTGCACTCCGCAAGGCCAGTCAGGGGCTCGTTTACACTTCCGAAACCGACGCGCCGCTGGAAGCGTTTCTCTGGGAAGACAGCGGCAAGCTGACCAAAAAACACCTGCTGGAACTGACCGGCGGAAAGCGCGGCGCCAGGGTGGAGCGGGAGACGCTGGAGGATTTTCTGTATGCTGTCCCGGAAGAGGACCGGCCGGCCTTCGACAAGCTGGCACAGACCCTCAAGCAGCAGCTGTCCGACGTGAAGGTCTACAAGGTCGGCTCGGAACCGGAGAAGCAGGTTTACGTCGTCGGCAAGAGCAGAGACGGGCACTGGGCCGGGCTCAAAACGATGGTGGTTGAGACGTGAGTCAGAGCGACCGCGCCGGGGTCTCAGTCCAATGCAGGGGAGCAACGATGCCAGCGAGCGACACCGAGAACCCTGATCTGACGCGGGCCGAGTTCTACTTGCACTGGGCCAAGGACGTGGTCCGCTATGCGGACACGGATTGCCAGGGCCACGTCAACAATGCGGTGTTCGCGACCTACCTGGAAACAGGGCGGGTGACCATCCTCTGTACACCCGACAAACCGTTGGCCCCGGAAGGCACGTCGTTCGTGATCGCACGCCTCACGCTGGATTTTCGGGCGGAAATTCGCTGGCCCTGCGAGGTTGCGATCGGCACAAGGATCCTGCGCGTCGGCAACAGTTCAGTGACCATCGGTCAGGGACTGTTCGTCGATCGGCAATGCGTGGCAACTGCCGAAACGGTGATCGTGCTGGTGGACGACGCGACGCGCAAGTCGCGTCCGCTTCCCGATGCAGCACGCGCCGCCTTACAGAAACTCGGAGGCCGCGATGAGCACGTACGATGAGGCGGTCGTGCTGGCAGCCAACCAGGCGGACCTGATCCGGGTGCTGGAGGGCCTGTCCCAGCAAGACCCATGGTGCCGGCCGGGGAAATATCCGGTTGCATCAGAGGGGCCGCGCCCTTACATTGCAAGATAGGAAACGCACCGACGAGGACAGACGATGCTGAAAATCCTGGGATCGCCTCAACGATTGTGCGACGGCTGGACGCGCCGCGAGATGCTGCGCGTCGGCGGTCTGAGCGCGTTCGGGCTGGGTCTGGCCGATTGGCTTCGGTTTAGCGAAGCCCAGGCGGCGCGTCCTCGCTCCGGTGAAACGCCTCATTTCGGCAAGGCGAAATCCTGCATCCTGCTCTACCTCTACGGAGCGCACAGCCAGCTGGAGACCTTCGATCCCAAGCCCAACTCCCCCGTCGAGATCCGCGGAGAGCTGGGTGTCATCCCCTCGAAGCTCCCTGGCCTGCACGTGGGCGAGTTGCTGCCAAACGCGGCGAAGGTGATGGACCGGGTCACGGTGCTGCGCTCAGTGACCCATCCGTATCCGATTCACGGCGTCGCCTACGCCACGACGGGCGTTCCTCAGATCGACGTGCCGATGGAGCTGAACCCCCGCGATGGCCGGCACTGGCCGTTCATCGGCTCGGTGGTCGAGTACCTGACGCGCCGGCAGCGGCCCAGCGCCATTCCGAGCAACGTCGCTTTGCCCTGGCCGTTCAGCACGCAGCGCGTCGGCGAGGTGCCCCGGGCGGGCCCCTATGCGGCCTTCCTGGGCGGCGCGTACAACCCGCTCTGGACCCACTTCAACGGCCAGGCCACCAGACGCCGGGTCAAGACCCTCCAGGACCAGACGGTGGACGTGGCCGAGCCCTACGTGGGCATCACCCCCGAGAGCCGCTTCGAGCTGACCGGCAATCGGAGCGTGCCGCCGGAACTGACGCTGGATCGGCTCGACAGGCGGCGGTCGCTGGTCGAGCAATTCGAGCAGGCCCGGCGCGACCTGGACCGGGGCGACCCGGGGCGGAGCGTGGACGGCTATCGGCAGATGGCGTACAACCTGATCGCCTCGGACCGGGTCCGGCAAGCCCTCGACCTGGGCCGGGAGCCATTGCCGCTGCGCCAGACCTACGGCATGACCGTCTTCGGCCAGGCGTGCCTGACGGCCCGGCGGCTGGTGGAGGCCGGCTCGCGGTTCGTGTCGGTCTTCTGGGACGAGTTCGGCCTGGCCGGCTCCGCCTGGGACACGCACTGGGACCACTACTCGCGGCATGAAGGACGAGCTGATGCCGGGTCTTGACTGGGCCCTGTACGGCCTGCTGTCGGACCTGGACGCCCGCGGTCTGCTGGACGAGACGCTGGTGCTGCTGCTGAGCGAGCATGGCCGGACGCCGAAGATCAGCAAGGCCAAGGGCGGCGGGCGGGACCACTGGTCGCGTGCCTACAGCGTGCTGCTGGCCGGCGCCGGCATCGCCCGCGGCAAGGTGGTGGGCAAGACCGACAAGATCGCCGGCGACGTGGTGGAACGGCCGGTTTCGCCCAAGGACATCCTGGCCACGACGTATCACTTGCTGGGCATCGACCCCGAGACGACTTTCACCGACCGCCTGGGCCGGGTGCTGCCGCTGCTGCCGGAGGGGCAGGTCATCCCCGAGGTGCTGGCGTGAGAGGGGCGAAGCTCCTGCCGAGCCGCGCACGCAGCGCAGCGGAGTAAGCGGACCTGCGGGCGGGCCGCTTACTCCGCTGCGCTGCGTGCGCGGCTCGGCAGGAACCTCGCCCTCCCGCTCAATCCCGCAACGTCTTCTGGAACAGGACCAGGTTGGCGCCGCGGTCGGGGTCCCAGCGAATGCCGACGATGTCGTACTCCAGGGCAATGCCCAGGTGCAGCATCGGCCGATGCTGGTTGTGGCACTCGAAACGAATGGCGTCGTACTCGTTGCCCTGGGCCCACTCGTGGACCGCCTCCATCAGCTGCGAGGCAATTCCCTGACGCCGAAAGCTCGGCAAGACCCCGTAGAACCACGCGAAGAACACGCTGGGCTTCAGCTCAAAGCCCAGGAAGATGCCCACGGGCCGTTGATTCACCTGGGCGACCATCTGCAGCACGTTGTGCCGGCCCAGGTAACGACGGCGGAAAAACTCCTCGTCCCGAGAGGGACGAAAGATCTGGTTGTACAGCTCCACGATCAAGGGCAGTTCGTCCTGCCCCACAATGTCAATGACTGCATCCGCCATAAAGCGATCTCACCCAGGCAGGGAGAGAGGTAGCCCTGGCCTGCCCATTCCCTCATTCCGCGATGCACCGCGGCCGCCCCGACGGCAGCCGCGGTGTCCCTGGCCTGAAGCAGGACGGCCTTCCCAGGCCGTCCGGACCCACAGGACGGCCTGGGAAGTCCGTCCTACCTCAACGATCGGGCCTGTAGAGAGAGGCAATCAACTCCTGCCAGGAAGGCACGTTCCAGGTGGAGAAGTCGTCCGGCTCCTCGTCCTCGTCCTCCTCCGGTTCGGTCTCTTCCTCGGCTTCCAGGGCCGGCTCCTCGTCCTCGTCCTCGTCCTCCTGGGCGTACGGCTCCTCGTCCGGTTCCCGGCTCACTTCCCGCTCCTCGGCGGTTTCCTTTTCCTGGCTCCCTTTCTTGCCGCGGCGCCGGCGGGACCGGCGGCGCCGGCCGCCTTCCGGTGTTGACTCCGTCTCTTCACCTGGGGTCGGCTCGGTCGCGCTCCCTGGGACGGTGCCGGCTTCCTCGACGACCTCGCCATTGGAGACAGCCTCGGCCCCGGCTGATTGCGTGGCAGAGGCCGGCTCAGCCGGGGAAGGCCCCGAAGTTCCCTCGAACGCCGCTGGCGCCTTGCTTTCCTCGGGTTCCGCCGACCGGGAACGGCCCGAACCACGCCGGCCGCGCCGGCGCCGACCGCCGCTCTCCTCACTTGTGGCCGGGACAGCCGGGCTGCCCGGGGCCTCTTCGGCAGGAGGTTCCGTCTCTTCCGGGGTCGTCTCGGAGGGCCCCTCGGTCGCTGCCCGGGGGGGCGCTCCACGACGCTTGCGGCCTCGGGCCGGGGCTTCTTCCCCGGCCGCGTCAGCCGGGGGCCCTGACGGAACGGCTTTTCCCGGCTCCTGCGGCGCGGTTGCAGGCTCAGCCCGGACTGGGGGCTCCCGGGGTGGCGCTTCCGCTTCCGGCGGCAGTCCCAGGTCGTCCCAGATGTTGGCCCAGCGCGATTGCTCTTCCGGTTTGACCATGATTGTCGTTCTCGTTCCCTTGCGCACAGTAGTTTGGTCTTGCTCTCTCCGCTATTGTAGCAAAACCGCGGCAATCGCAACCCCCCTCTCGATGACAAGGTGACAAGGTGACAAGGTGACAGAAGACTCTGTCACCTTGTCACCTTGTCACCTTGTCACCTTGTCATCGGAGGAGGAGGCTGGTCCACGGCATGGGCCGTCAGCTCTTCCAGCGACACGAATTCCAGGCGCCGACACGTGCGTGGCCGACAGCACCACGGGCGGGGCAGCGCCGGCCTCCAGGGCTTCCTTCCAGCGGGTGGCGCACAGGCACCAGCAGTCGCCCGGCTTCAGTCCGGGAAACGCGTACTCGGGAACGGGAGTGCTCAGGTCGTTACCGTGCTCTTTCGAGAAGCGCAGGAACTCGGCGGTCATGCGGGCGCAGATGAGGTGCAGCCCCACGTCGCCCGGCCCCGTGTCACAGCGGCCGGTTCGGTAAAAGCCGGTCATTGGCCTGGTGCAGCAGCTCCCGAGCGGTTGGCCCAGGACGTTCTTGGCTCCGGTCATGGTTACTATCTCCAGCAAGATCGAGAGGATGCCTCTCCTGGAGTATAACGCATAAGGGGGTGGTCGAGTGGTCGAGTGTTGCCTGGGCTGTTCTTTCACCCCAAAGGAGGGTAACGTGATAGCTTGGGGCATTGCCTGGGAACCCACGAGGTTTGCATGAGACATCGTCCCTCCTATTCCGAATTTGTCGAACTGAGCCGGCAGGCCACAGTCGTTCCGGTCTACCGCCAGCTGATTGGCGATACCTTGACGCCCGTGAGCGCCTTCCTGAGGATCCAGGAAGGGGACTGGGCGTTCCTCTTTGAGAGCGTGATCGGCGGCGAGCGAGTGGGGCGGTACAGCTTTCTCGGCTCGGGTCCATTCCTGCGGTTTCTTGCCTACGGTTCGCGGGTACAGATCCAGACCGGCGAGCGGCGCGGCGTAAGCCCGCCGGTGCCCGGTGGGTCAGGGGCTGCTCCTGGTGCAGCCAAAACGGAGGAGCTTGAGCACCCTGATCCGCTGGCCCTGCTCCAGGAGCGCCTGGCCGGCTACCGCACGCCGCACCTGCCGGGCCTGCCGCGCTTCACCGGCGGGGCCGTCGGTTATGCCGCCTACGATTCGGTCCGCTACGTCGAGCGGCTGCCGTCCCCGCCGCTGGACGATCGCCAGCTGCCCGACCTCTGCTTCGCCTTTTACGACCGCATGGTCATCTTCGACCACATCAACAAGACGATCGCCGTGGTCGCTCACGCTCACGTCGGCGACGGTGACCTGGAGCGCAGCTACCGTGCCGCCTGCGACCGGGTCGATCGCCTGGTGGAGCGGCTGCATCAAGGCGTGGCTGACCTGCAATTGACCGACATCGCACCCATCGGCGAGGCGACTCTCCCTTACCGCTCGAACTTCGAGCCGGCCGAGTTCGAGCAAGCGGTGCTTCGCTGCAAGGAGTACATCAAGGCGGGCGACATCTTCCAGGTGGTCCTCAGCCAGCGGCTGCAGACGGAAACCCGCGCCCGCCCCTTCGACATTTACCGCACTCTGCGTGTGGTCAATCCCAGTCCGTTCCTGTTCTATCTCAAGATGGGCCCGACCTGCCTGGTGGGCTCCTCGCCGGAGATCATGGTGCGCGTCGAGGGCGACCGGGTCACGATCCGGCCGCTGGCCGGCACGCGCCGCCGTGGCAAGACCGAGGAGGAGGACGATCGGCTGGCTGCAGAGCTGCTCGCGGACCCAAAGGAGCGAGCCGAGCACATCATGCTCGTGGACCTGGGACGCAACGACGTCGGCCGGGTGGCCCGCTATGGGACGGTGCAGCTGAGCGACGTGCTGACCGTGGAGCGCTACAGCCACGTGATGCACCTGTGCAGCACCGTGACCGGCCGGCTGCGGCCGGGCATGACCGCGTTCGACGCCCTGCGCTCGTGTCTGCCGGCCGGGACCCTGAGCGGAGCGCCGAAGGTGCGGGCCATGGAGATCATCGACGAACTGGAGCCGTACCGGCGTGGGCCCTATGGCGGGGCGGTCGGCTACGTGGACTTCGGCGGCAACATGGACACGTGCATCGCCCTGCGGACCATGGTGCTGAAGGGACAGACCGTCTATCTGCAGGCCGGCGCGGGCATCGTGGCCGACAGCATCCCGGTCAACGAGTGGGAGGAAACCATGAACAAGGCCCGCGGCCTGCTGCGGGCGCTGGAGATGGCGGAAACGCAACTGTAACCTGGGGCGATGCCCCAGGCTATCCTGTTGCGCCCCTTCGGGGCGGAAGGCAATCGCCCCGAAGGGGCGCAACAGGATAGCCTGGGGCATCGCCCCAGGGCACTGCATGCCGAGAGGCCGTTCGTCCCGGTATATGTTTTTTCTGTGAGCGGTTTGTGTAGAATGCCCGCAGGTCGGAGGCGGTGGGAGAGGTTCCCGTTGCCCGGGACGGCCGGATGCGGTATAGAAAGCCCCCCGGGAGCCACGACCTGATGGCGTGCCGCGTACCGAGCGAGGCATCCGGAATGCACTTCTGGGAGGAATGCGGAGCGTTTTTTCGCGAATTCCAGCGGACGTTCCACACCACGGGCGCCATCTTGCCCAGCGGCCGTTTCCTGGCCTGGGCGCTCACGAAACACCTCGCTCAGCCGCGGCGGGCGTGCCGGTTGCTGGAAGTGGGACCGGGCACCGGGGCCGTCACCCGGGCCATCGTTCGCCACCTGGGTCCGGAGGACCTGCTGGACGCCGTCGAGATCAACGCCCGCTTCGTCCGGCTGCTGGAAGAGCGGATCCGGCGTGACCGCGTGTTCGCGCCCTGGCGGGAGCAGATCAACGTGATTCACGCCGGCGTGGAGGACTTGATCGGCGAGGCCGTTTACGATTATATCGTCTCCGGTTTGCCGCTGAACAACTTCTCGTCCGGGGAGGTGCGCCGCATCTTCTCGACCTACGAGCGGTTGCTCAAGCCGGGCGGGACGCTGACCTACTACGAATATGCCTGGGTACGGCAACTGACGGGCCCGTTCGTGAGCAAGCGGGAGCGGAGCCGGCTGTTTCGCGTGAGCCGGCTGATGCGCGGCTACGTCCGCGATTTCCAGGTTCGCCGGGAACAGATCTTGATCAACGTGCCGCCGGCCACGGTGCGCCGATCTGCGCTTCAAGCCGGCCCCGTCGGAGACCGTGACGCCGCACGGGTTACGCAAGGGACGCGGCTCAGGCGAGAAAGCCTGAGCGACCTCTCGATTTTGCTTCCACGATTGACCTGACCCATCGACCGATTCGCCGCGAGTGCCGGCCTGGAACCCGGTGCGCGGCCACGACCTTTCTTTCTGGAACGGAGGGAGCCAATGTCCAGTCGCTTCTGGGGGGCTGGTGTCGGGATCGCACTGCTCGTGGCCTGTCTGTGCGGGCCTTTGTGCGCGACCGCCAAGCCGCCCGATCTGCCGCTCGTTGTCGAAGAGGAGTACGTCCCCTCCTCGGAAACCCCGGAGGGCGTCCCCGCCGGGACGCCCATCCAGGTCATGCCCAATCCGAATTTCAACCCGATTGGCGCTTGCCCCGTTGCTGGCTCGGTTCCCGCCGGGACCACGGTGGACGGCGAGGTCCGCTGCAGCCGGCCGAAGGTGCCGGTCAGCGTGCGCCGCAACCTGGCGGCGTGCCTGCTGATCACCGTGCATCCGCTGCTGGGGCTGGTGTCCACGGAGAAGATTGTGGATATGCCGGAAGATCACCCGATGTCCGGAAAGTTGGATCAAGACCTCCTGCCGTCGGGGAAGTGGATTCGCTGCGAAAGCTTCTTTGGGGGTGGTTGTTGCTTTGTCCAGGTTGAACCTTGCTGCCAGTGGGTGGCATGGTTGGCGGGCAAAGACGGACACGCTTGCTCCTTCCAGGAAGTATGGGCGGAATGCTGGAAGCGCGTGCTGGCTCAGCTGAAAAGCAATCTTGAGAGCCAGAGGAACTGTCATAGCCAATTGTCGGTGTGGCAGGACTTTACTCCTGTCGATTTGAAGCCTGAGGAATGCTGTCCCTGGATGGCGCAGCAAGCTCGGAAGTGCCAGCAGGCCAAAGCGCCCGAACCGGAAGAGATGCCCGACGTGCTGACCAACTTGCAAAAGCTGGTCGATGCCGAGACCCTGCTCCAGAAGGCCGAGAAGCTGTGGCAGCGCGGCCAGGTGGGCGAAGCGCTCGATTGCTACGCGATCATCAGCAAGCTCTGTCCCGGCAGCCGCGTGGCGCAAATGGCCAACCAGGCCCGCGAGCAACTGTACGCCGTCCTCTGCACTGGCGAGGAAGTTCTCCCCGCCCCCACGCCCGAAGCACCGGCCACTCCGCCCGCGGAGTGGAAGGTCCAGCTCAAGAGCAAGCTGCAAACGCCGGTGACGATGAGCTTCGCCGATCAGCCAATCCGCGAGATCATCGAAGACATCCGCACGTTTCATGGACTCAACATTGTCATGGACGGGCCAGCCATCAAGCAAAGCAAGGTGGACCTGGGTAAGCCGATCACGTTCAAGGTCGAGAACGTCTCACTCCGCTCGGCCCTCAAGCTGGTCCTGCACCAGGCGGGGCTCACCTACGTCCTCAAGCATGAAGTGGTGATGATCGTCCCCGAAAACAAGCTGGCCGCCAGTACCTGCGACCTTGGCTGCAAGAAGCCAAAGCCGGCCTGCATCGGCGGCTGCGTCGGCGGCTGCGTCGGCGGCATGGTCAGCGGCAGTTGCTGCGGCTCGCTGATCGGCGGCGCTCTGGGCGCCACCGCCGGGGCCTGTGTGTCCGGCACCTGCAAGTGCTGCTGCTGTTGCTCGGAGAAGGGCTGCTGCGACTCGAAGAAATGCTGCGAGTGCAAGTGCGCGTCGCAGGGCGGCTGCCCGTTCAAGGCCATGATCAGGGTCCACAACCAGTGCCTGAAGCAGAGCATGAAGGCCGTGGCCGATTTCTGCAACCCGATGACGGTGTGGATGTCCGAGTACTTGCGGACTTTCCAGACCAAGGAGCAAACGTACCCCGGCTGCTACACCTCGACCGAGGATGAGGGCGAGTGCCCCTGCCCCAGGAAGAAGGGCAAGTGCGGCTCCTGCCCGGTCAACAACTGTCCCGGCAGCCCCTGCACTCCTCCCAGCAAGGAAGACGATGAGAAGCCCGAGGCGCGGTGTAAACCGCTCCAGCCGTGCCTGCCGCCGGTCGATGCCGGCCTGATCTGGTATCTGGAGAAGCTGGAAGATGCCGCCGGTGAGCAAAAGACGAAGGACCTGGAGGTGGTGACCGAGGACGGGTCGAACAAGCGAATGGTCGAGGTGGGCTTCGGCTTTGACCTGGCGCCGACCGCGCTGCTGTTCTTCAACACGACCTGCGCGGACGTCAAGGTGACGCCGGGCGACGTGGAGATGTCATGGCAGGTCAAGTTCGGCCCGTGCATCTGGCACGTCCGCTGCGGTAAGGCCGGCTGCTGGTGCGAATCGCAGCCGACCGAGACGGAGACCGACGACGACTGAGACGATCGCTATAATGCGCGATACCGCCATTGAACCGCCGGCATCCTCGATCCAGGGAGACAACCGTGAAGTTTGCCGAGATGACCGCCCCGGAATTGCAGCAGGTTTCGCGCAGTCAGACCGTGCTGCTCGCACCGATCGCCGCGTGCGAGCAGCACAGCCGACACCTCGCCGTCCTCACCGACACCGTGCTGGTGACAGGCGTCGCCGAGGGAGTCGAGAAGAAACTGCCCGGCCAGGTACTGCTCCTGCCCACCCTCTGGCTGGGCGCCAGCCATCACCATCTCCGTTACGGCGGCACGCTGTCGGCCTCCGTGGACGTACACATCGACATTTTGTGCGAACTGGTAACGCCGCTTCTGGAAGACGGCTACCAGCGTCTGCTGATCCTCAACGGTCACGGCGGCAACATTGACACGATGCAGACGGCCCTGCGCCGGCTTCAACCAAAGTTCCGGGAACGCATCCTGTCGGCGGCGTCGTACTGGGACCTGGCCAGCCGGGAGCTGGCCGCCCTGGCGGAGGGACCGAGAAAGCACATGGGCCACGCCTGCGAGTACGAGACGTCGATGATGCTGGCCCTGCGTCCCGACCTGGTCCGCCGCGAGCAGATCGCCGACGATCCGCCGAAGGAGGACAACACTCTTCGCGGCCTGTTCCTGGCCGACGACATGTACCAGAAGACCGATCACGGAGCAGTCGGGTATCCGCAGCTGGCCTCGGCGGAGAAGGGACAGCGGTTCCTGCAGGCGGCCATCGACCGGACCGTCGAGGTGGTGCAGCGGTTGCTGCAACGGCCCTTGCCGAAGTGACGTGGGAGGGAAATTGGTTGCAACCCCCCTCGGAGAGTGTTAGCTTGCAAGAATGACGGAGCGCTGCGGCCTGGCGGACAAGCAGTCAGCGCGAGCGGCCCGTCGGGGAGGTGCAACCATGCTTGTCCGATGTCCCTGTGGCAAAAAGCTCAAGTTGAAAGACAGTTTGGCCGGCAAGAAAGTCCGCTGCCCGGCGTGCGAGGAGGTTTTCGTCGCCGAGGAGGAAGAGGCCGAAGAGGAAGCGATCGTGGAGGCGCCAGGAAGAAGAAACGGAGCGTCGAGGAAGACGAGGAACCGCCGCGCAAGAAGAAACGCAAGCCGGTCCCGGACGATGACGAGGACGAGGAATCGGAATCGTCCGGTAAGAAGAAGGGCTCAGCTCCCAAACGCGGCGTATCGATGGCGCGAAACATCGTGGGCGGGGTGGTGCTGCTCGCCCTGGTCGTGGTGGCGGGCGTCGTTTTCTGGATCAAACTCGCCAAGCCGGGGACGGTGACCGTGATGTTCACGCCGGCCAGCGCCGAGGTTTTCCTCGATGGGAAGAAAGTGGAACACAGTGGGGACTTGGTGGAGGTGAGCATTGACGGAGTCCGACCCGGCGACCACGAAATCAAGGTTTCCGCGCCCGGCTTTCTGCCCTTCACCAAGCAAGTCACGGTGAAATCCGGCGAAACCGAAACCCTCCGCGCTCAACTGATACCCGAGAAGCCCGGCGGACCGCCGGGACGGAGGTGACGCCGTCCCGGTCACCTCCAGGCCGCATACAGGGTCATCCCCTGGTAGTCGCGCACAAACCCTGCCGCTTCCAGCATTTCCTTCCCGGCGGTGGTGGTCACCGGCTGGCCATTCCATTCCTCCACGGTCAGTTTGTGCTTCGTGGCGGCTCCCCGGCGGTCAAGGATGCCCGGCAAGGCCGCGACCGCCTGGCGCAGGTCGTCTTGGCTGCCGCTGGGCAACGCGGTCAGCTTCTTGCCCTGCTGCTCCACCAGCAGCACCGGCCGGCCCGCACGCAGCACAAGCCAGTTGCCGGCGCGGCGCAGAAACGAGCGGGTGCCGCCGTCCAGCAGCGGAATGTCGAAGGGAGCAGCGCTGCCGTAGAGGTTCGCCGGGTCGAGGCTATGCAGCAGCACCAGCGGGGCCGTCGCCGTCGAGGGCAGGTGCAGGTCCTGGAGCAGCTGGGCCGCTTCCGGCAGGGCGAACTGGGCCCCCGCCATCCCCTCCACGAAATAGCCGCGCCGCACGTCGCCGGCCAGTTCCATCCGGCTCAACACCTCGTACAGGACTGCGCCAGGGCAGCATCGTGGGATCGAGCAGGGCCAGTTCCCGGGCCGCGACGCCGTAACGCTGCAGCAGCAGCGACGCTTGCAGCACCGCCTGCGTTTCCGGGTCCGGCTGACCCCACGGCACCAGCGACCAGCGTCCTTCCAGCGGTGCGCGAAGGGCCGAGCGCGGCACGCGGAGCGCGAACACGTTCCGCGCCGGGCTCCTGCTGCCACTACCGTCCGATTGAGAAGGCAACTGCATCGCTTCCTCGCCACGGCGGATCACCTCCAGCTGATCGTTGGTCGCCAGCGATCGCCGCAGCAGCGTCCACAACCCGGCACGGACCACGCTTGGTGACAGGCCGGTGTCAACGGACAGGTCGGTCAGGAACGTCGCACCCCGGCTGCGCAAGGCTTCCAGCACGCGCCCGGTCGCTTCGTCCAGGGCCGGTATCCCGGCAAAGGACGGAGCCGGTAACTGCCGCAGCGTCTCGCGCTGGAAGAAGGCCAGCAGCCCCGGCCCGCTGTCCCCTTCGTTGCGGCAGACCCAGACGCCGGTGCCGCCGGACGTCCACTCGTCCAGCCAGCGCGGCTGATACTCCGGCACCCGGGCGGGCAGCACGGACTGTTCCCAGACCTCGGCCGGCAGCGGCAGTCCCTGCAACCGATCCAGCACCTCGGCCAGGCCGCTGCTGCCGCCCCGGCGCGTTTCGGGATGGGCGTGCTGCCAGCGCAGCAGGAAGTCGGCGAACTGCGGCGGCGAGCAGGTGACCACCTCGCGCCGCAGCAGAGCGAGCGTGCCGCGCTGCACCTGATCCAGATTGGCCGGGGCCGACCAGTGCATGGTCTCGCCGTTCAGCTGCACCAGCACCGCCCGCCCCGTTCGCGCCCACTCCTCCAGCTGCCGCTGGGCCCAGGCCGGCTCGAACGGATAGCGGGCCAGGACGTCGCTCAGTCCCACCAGGGCATGCGTTTCCAGGAACCGCCGCAGGATCGCCAGGCCCGCCGCCTGGGACTCGGCTGGCTCCGCAGCGACCAGACCGAACGCCTGGCGATAGAGCAGTTCGTCCTCGGTGCTGATCCAGCGACCGGGCTGTGCGGTGCGGGGCAGGTCCAGACGAATCGCCCGACCCTCGGCCTGGAGCTGGCGGAGGAAATCGGCCATCGGGCCTTCCAGCTCGCTGTCGGAGAGATCGCCCAGCCGTCGCAGCCACTCGGCCATCTCGTTGACGGAGCGCGGCGGCTGACCCAGTCCACGCAGCCGGCGCTCGACCTGATGGACCGCGCGCGGATCGAGCAGATGGCCCTGTTTGTCCGGTGCGACCAGTTGCTGCAACAGTTGCTGATCCAGTTTCCGCCCCTGTCCGCCGTCGGCCTCGACGTCGTCGTAGTTGTACATCTGGGCCGCCTGGAACGCGAACAGCAACCCGCTGGCAAACGGCGACGGCGACTCGGTCCGGCGCGTTATGACCTTCACCTGTCCCTCGCGGACCTGCCGCAGCAGCAGGCGGAGGCTGGGAACGTCGAGGTGGTCGTGCAGGCACTCGCGGAACGTCTCGATGACAATGGGGAAGTCGGCATGCTTGCGGGCCACCTGGAGCAGGTCCCGGCCTCGCAGCCGCTGGAGCCACAAGGGGGCACGCCGGCCCTGGGCGCCGCGCGGCATCAGCAGGGCCCGGGCCGCATTGTGCCGGAAGCGCAGGGCGAACAGGGCACTGTCGGCCAGTTCGCCCAGGATCAGCTCTTCGAGGTTGTCCTCGGTGATGCCCTCCAGCAAATCGAGGATCGGCTCGTCGGTGTCGGTCAGCCGGATCAGGATGCCGTCGTTGTGGTGCAGGCACTGCGGCCGATACCCCAGGCGCTGCTGCAAGCGCGCCTCGATCGCCAGCCGCAGGGCCAGGTGCAGCCGGGCCCCCAGCGGACTGAGGAACAGCACCTGCCAGTCGCCGAGCTGATCGCGCGACGCCTCGATCAGCAGTGTTTGATCGGTCGGCACCACACCGGCGTTGAGGACCTGCCGGCTCACGTGCCAGGTAAGGCTCCGGGCCGCGTTATTGTCCAGGAAGCATTCACGCTTGAGCCAATCGATGCGATCAGGACTGTCCAGCCGCTCGACCAGTTCGCGCAGCAGCCGGCCGATGGCCAGGCCCAGATCGTGGCTCCGGCTCACGCCCTCGCCGCGCCAGAACGGGATCATGCCGGGCTCACCGCCGGCGGGAACCACCAGCACCCGGTCCGCCTCGATCCGGTCCACGCGCCAGGCGTTGGTGCCCAGCAGGAACACGTCGCCGATGCGCCGCTCGTAAATGAACTCCTCGTCCAGCTCGCCGATGCGGACACCGCCGGCGGTGTAGGTCGCATACTGCCCCGTATCGGGGATGGTGCCGCCGCCCACCAGGGCCAGATGCTTGCTGCCCGGCAGGCTCACCAGGCGATTGTGGACCCGGTCCCAGCTGACCCGCGGTTGCAGCGCCTCCAGCGTCCCGGGCCGGATCGATTTGCCGGCATCGTCCACGATGCCGTCCGGCAAGGCGAAGCGATAGCGGCCACTGACCATCTCCAGGGTCGTTTCCAGCGCTTGCGGCGACAGGTCGCGATACGGGTAGGCCCGGCGAATCAGCGAATACAGAGCGGGAACGTCCCACTCGTCCATCGCGGCGAGCGCGACCAACTGCTGGGCCAGGATGTCCAGGCAGTTGATGGGAACCTGGACCGCTTCGACCCGCCCGGCCGCCATCTCGCGTGCCAGGGCGGCCTGTTCCAGCAGGTCGGCCGCCGTCTTGGGGATCAACCGGCCCTTGCTGCTCTGCCCGACCAGGTGACCCGCCCGACCCACCCGCTGCAGCGCTCGCGCCACGTTGCCGGGCGATTCGATCTGCACCACCAGATCGACAGCACCCATGTCAATACCCATCTCCAGCGACGCGGTGGCCACCACCGCGGGGAGGCGGCCTTCCTTCAGGGCCGACTCGATCTGCTGACGCACTTCCAGGGCGACGCTGCCGTGATGGGCCCGGGCCACGCCCTTTCCTCCTTCACGCCCAAGCTCTCGTTCGAGATAGGTGAGGGGAGAAGCATCATCCTCCAGTTCATTCAAGCTGGCCGTGATCCGCTCCACGGAGCGCCGATTGTTGGCAAAGACGATGGTGGACCGGTGGCTCTGAATCTGCTCGCCCAGCAGCCGGTAAATCGACGGCCAGACCGACCGCTCCGGCAAGGGGCCGAACTGCTCGACCGGATTGACCACCTGCAAATCGAGGTTCTTCCTCAGCCCCGCGTCCACGATGGTCACCGGCCGGGCTGCCAGCTGGCCGGCCGCATCGAAGTAACAGCCGCCGAGGTAGCGAGCCACCTCGTCGAGCGGTCGTTGCGTGGCCGACAGACCGATCCGCACAAACGCTCCTGGCCGGGACGGATCGCGGTTTCGCTGAATCGCCTCCAGCCGTTCCAGCAGCAGGGCGAGGAAGACGCCGCGCTTGTTGGGACAGAGCGCGTGAATCTCATCGATGATGCAGTGGGTGACGCCGCGCAGCGTCTCGCGGGCCTGGGAGGTCAGCAGCAAGTGCAGCGATTCCGGCGTGGTGATCAGGACGTGCGGCGGTCTGCGGCTCAGCCGCTGCCGTTCCCGCGTGGGCGTGTCCCCGGTGCGGACCGCCGACTCCAGCACCGGCAGCGGCTGGCCCATGCGACGAGCCGTCTCGGCCACCCCTTCCAGGGGCACTTGCAGGTTGCGGTGGATGTCGTTGTTGAGGGCCTTCAGCGGCGAGACGTACAGGACTCGGACGCCGCGCTCCTGTGGCTCCGTTCGCCAGAGCCGATCGAGACAGGCGAGGAACGCGGCCAGGGTCTTGCCCGAGCCGGTCGGGGCCAGGATCAGCGTGTTCTGGCCGAAGGCGATGGCCGGCCAGCCCAACCGCTGTGGTAACGTGGGTTCCCCCAGCGTGCTGCGAAACCACTCGCGCACCGGGGGCAGGAACAGGGAAAGCGAGTCGTGAGCGTCCATACAGCTAGTGTAGCAACTCGCAGGATCAATTGGCGTGAACATTTGCATCGTGATTGTCAATCACGCGACGGCTAATTCTTCCGCTGCAGGATCGCCAGCACCTGGTCATGCACCAAGCCGTTGCTGAGGATCACGTCGGGCTCGTGGATGGACGTGTCGCCGTTCCAGTTGGAGAAGCGGCCGCCCGCTTCCTCGACCAGGGCCTTGACGGCGGCAACGTCCCAGGAGTGAACGCCGTACTCGACCATGAACTCGCCGCAGCCGTCGGCCACCAGCAGATGGCCCCAGAAATCGCCGAAGCCGCGCTGCTGATAGGTCAGACGGGCCAGCTTGAGGAAGGTGTCCTCGTGGCCCGCCTTGAGGAACCACGACAGGCTGGAGTAGAACATCATCGATTCCGCCAGGGTGCCGCGCTTCGACACCTGGATGCGCCGATCCCCGTGGTAGGCACCGTCGCCGCGGAGGGCGCGGTAGCTCTGATGCAGGGCGGGCACCTCGATCACACCGGCGATCTGCTCGTCCTTGTACTCCAGGCCGACCAGCACCGCCCACACCGGGACGCCGCGGACAAAGTTGCGCGTGCCGTCCACCGGATCGATGATCCAGCGGAAGCCGGTCGTGCCGTTGACGTAGCCCGATTCCTCGCCGAGAAAGCCGTCGCCGGGGAATTTCCCCAGCAGGGTCGAGCGCAGCAACTGCTCGCCCTCGCGGTCGGCCACGGTCACCGGGCTCTGGTCCGCTTTCCATTCGACGTCAACCACGGCCTCGAAGTACCGCAGGGCCAGCTGGCCGGCCTTGCGGGCCACGTCGATGGCGGCTTCGTAACGGGAACGCCATTCCGGATTCATACGCGATCTCCCTTGCTCCGCGGGCAACCGGTGGAGTCATTCTCGGAAGCAAGGGAGAGGAACGCAAGGGGCCCGGCTGGATCTTGTGCCGATCAACTCCATCGGGTAGTTTGGGGAAGCCAGGCTGGGACTGCAAAGCACGTCCGGACATTTTTCGACGAAGGGGCCGTTATGAGCATTGCCACGACCAAGGAAGTGCTGTCGCCAATCCGCCAAGGGTTGCCGGGTGAATTCCGGCAAGGAGGACGCGTGTACGCCATCGCCTTCTACGTGGACATCGAGCAGCTCCGGACCAACTACGGCGATCCCTACAACAACGCCTACCTGGAGATCCGCCGGGTGCTGCAGCGGCATGGCTTCGCCTGGCAGCAGGGGAGCGTCTATTTCGGAGGCGAGGCCGTCACGGCGGTCACCTGTGTGCTTGCCGCGATCGACCTGGCCCGGAGCCTGCCGTGGTTCGCGGCCTCCGTCCGCGACATTCGCATGCTGCGGATCGAGGAGCTGAACGATCTGATGCCGGCAGTCCAGCAGGCGGTTGACGCGGCGGAGCAGGAATAAGGATGCGGAGATTCACTCGACGGCTGGCTCAAATCTCTCGGACACTTCGACGTGCCGGGGGATCGGCTCCCCGAATCCAATCTCCTGCCGAACCAGCCCGTGGAGATGTCGAGCTTCGGAGGCGGCGCGAGGCAGATCGGTGTCTTCACACCAATCGGCAAGCACCAGCAAGCCATCGAGATCTTGACGGCAGCCCCGGGCGAGATTTGCTCCCCATCGGCTTTGCTCCAAGGTTAGCAGGAGGCAATCGATCCTTTCAGCAAGCTCGCAGGCCCAAGTAAAGGACGACCAGTTGGCGTGGTCAAAGCACTCAAAAAGTGAAACGACATCGTAATGTTCACCATGAACGTCGAGACCCTGCCGCAACACGACCAGCTGGTCGCTCCGAAACTCGTATGGGTCGTCCTCCTCCGATGGCAAAGCGAGGCAGCGCCGGCTGTAATCCTCAATCGTCTTCGCGATCTTCGAGGCCATCCGGTAGTCGCCCTGAGAGGCCGCCTCCCATCCGAGATAGGCCACCGGAGGTTCAGCCCAGCTGTCTACGTAACATTCGTAGGCGCGATTAACAAACTCAAAGAGCCCGATCATGCCGGTGAGCCTTCCTTCAGCTTCTGCTCCACCCGGTTCCAGACGTCCCCGATGACCCGCTGGGCCGCCCCCTGGATCAGGCCCGACGGCACCAGCTTGAGCAGGCCGCCCAGCTGCTTGACCTCGGCGACCCAGTGAACCTGAGTGCCGGTGGCCGTCGCGGACAGGGTTTGCGTGACCTCGACGGTGCTGGAACTGCCGATGCCCTTGCTGATCAGATCGATCTTGAACGAGTTCGGCTCGACCTTGTCGTGAAGGCGCACGGTCACGTCCAGGTTGCCGGTGACGAACGCCAGGCCGGGACGAACCGTGAGGCTGGCGTGATCCGCGTCGGCCTGGTGGACGCGGTCCACGTCGGGAACGCACTGGATCAGGAAGCGGGCGTCAGACAGTTTGCTCCAGACCTGCTCCAGCGGAGCGCTCAACTCCTTGTCGCCCTCAAAACGCAGCATGGCCGCCGTCCTTTCCGACATTGGTTGTCGCCCGGGGCTATGTCCATTATACTCGGGAGGCGGCAGAACGAGAGGCGGCGCGAAGGACGAGGATCGAGAAGACAACCATGACAAGGGAATGTCCGGCACCTTCCGACTCTGTCAATCATTCCGTCGCCGCCATGCCCCCACGTTGCCCCCGGAGGGCTGTCACGGCTCCGCCTTTTTGGAAACAGCCGTGTGCTTCTCTGAGAAAACCTCGCGTTGTCGATTCCTGGCCATCAAAGCAAAAGGTGTTCCTGGATACGACCGTTGGATGAACTCGCAGTAGCAATAGGCCAGGAGAGGAAATCCGGTTCGTCGCAAGGATTCCGCTGCTGCAAAGTCGAGGACTGCAAGGCAATTCAAGACAATGTTGCGTTGCGCAGGGAGGAAATCCGCCTTGGCTTTCCAGTGTTCCGGGTAGGCACGGGAGACCTTGTCAATGAAACGGAGCGTTTCCAGGAGTCGTCTCCTCTTCTCTGGCCCCTCAGCATTCAGGGCTTTGGAGATGATCGCATATTGGGCGGCCTGTGGCGCCACCGGACTTTTCGACCGCGAATCGACAATCCGGCTGAAGGCGGAGTCAGCAAGAAGGTAACGTTCTCGGTAGAAATGGACGCTGCCGACCAGAAAAAGGGCCTTGTCCGCGAGAGGCCCCTGCGGGTCGGACCGCGCCACACGGTTCAGAAGGACTACCGCCGCAGTTCTCTTGGTCAAGGATCGGCTTTCTCTTGTCCCAGTGGACCTGACTCCGCCAGGAATCCAAAAGGCGGGTGCCGAAGGGCAGCTCATCGGTCTTGCCCATGAGCCGATCGCGCGTTCGTCTCATCTCCTCGCGCGTGTCGTCCAGCCAGTAATTGCCGATGTCAAACAGACGCTGAAGGACGTGGGCCCGGCACTGGCTCTTCGGATATTCGTCGAGGAGGAGCGTATAGCTGGCTGCCGCTGCGGGGAGACGAAGCCTGTCATGCAGACACTCCGCCTCGAAGAGCCGGGACCACTCGGCAATGGAAGCGGGGCATTTGGGGTCGGTCGCCAGCGAGTGGAAGATCCGACCAGCTTTGGCAGAGTCGCCCGCATCCAGAAGCGCATCGGCCTTGCTGCGTAAGTAAGGTAAGGAGAGTTCGGGAGCCGCCGCTGATCCCCGAACAATTGCCGAAGCGACTGGATCTCCTTGGCTCTCTTGTCGGCGGCTTGCTGCTTCTCCGTACCGCCAAGGCCGCGGGATCCGAGAAAGACCAGCAGGACGACCAGGACGAGCTTGCAATGTTGGGGGAGCATTGTTCCTTCCTCCGTGTGGGACGGTGTTCCATCCAGGCCGGGGAAAATCCTGGCATGACAGGGCAACTCTGTCAACAGGGAATCGTCAGCCGGAGCGGTGTGCCAGTGGGTGACTCGCAAGTCTGACGTGGATGGATTTGGGGAAGTGCCGAAGGAGGCCAGGGAGAGACAGCGTGTGCTGCTGGCGTGGTGGCGGTGTCGCTTTTTTGTCATCGGTGGGGCAAACAGGGACATGCTCTGTCACTCCCTGGCGACACCGCCAGGCAAAGGCGCCGTTGGCGGTGTGGCGGTCTCGACACTCCTCCCTCTGTGCCCTGTTTCCTCCCTTGCCTACCTTCTCTTCCTCCCCTTGATCCGTGAGGTCACTTTCTTTATCCTTTCACTTCTGGGTCTGCCAGCGACGTCGTCCGCTCCGTCAATCCTGCAAAGCCTCGCGCACAGCAAGCTGGAACCCGGGAATGATGTCCGGGACGGTCAGCGTGTCGTTCTCCCCGAACACAGCCGCGGCCCGGCCGGGACGATGTTCCATCACCTGCCGGCTTGGCGCGTCCACCACCCATACGACTTTGACTCCAGCGGCCAGGTAATCAGCGACCTTGCGCTGAATCGAAGCCCAGGTGTCGTTGGGGCTGCGCACTTCCACCACCAGGTCCGGTATCGTCTCCAGATACCCCTCTGGGGAGCGCCGGATCGGCAAGGATGCCGTTGCGATGAACACCGCATCGGCTCCCACGACACGATCGGGATTGCGCCACAGAACAATGCCAACCTCACCGCACCGGGCCTTGCCGTGGCCCTTGAACTCACCCTGGTTCTTCAGGGCCGCAATGAGATTCCCCTCCACCGCTCCGTGAACGTCTCCTGGCGGCGCCATGGTGATCAACCTCCCATTGTCCAGTTCATAACGCACCGGCCCCGAAGGCAGCTCGGACGGCAGCAACGCCAGGTCGGCCACGGTGAACAGTTTGGGGTCGTAATCAACTGGCGGCCGTGGTGCAGCCGGCGTGGGGACAGCAACAGTTGGGGTCATCGGGTCTCCTCCTTCAATTCAAGGTCACTCCCAGCGGCTCGGCCAGGCGGCGGAGCGACTCCATCAGCTTGCTGAACGCCGCGAAATCCAGCGATTGCGCCCCGTCCGACAGGGCCCTGTCCGGGTTGGGGTGAATCTCGATCAGCAGCCCGTCCGCCCCGGCGGCCAGGGCGGCGCGGGCCATGGCCGGGACGTAATCGCGCTTGCCGGTGCCGTGGCTGGGATCGACCAGGATCGGCAGGTGCGACAGACTCTTGGCCGGTGGGATCACCGACAGGTCCAGCGTGTTCCGGCTGTGGTCGCTGAAGGTCCGCACGCCGCGCTCACACAGGATCACGTTGTAATTCTCGCCGGCCATGACGTACTCGGCCGCCATCAGCAGCTCCTCCAGCGTACTGCTCAGGCCGCGCTTGACCAGCACCGGCTTGCGGGCCCGCGACACGCGCCGCAGCAGGCTGAAGTTCTGCATGTTCCGCGCCCCGATCTGGATAATGTCGGCGGCCGCCTCGACTGCATCGGCGTTGTCGGTGTCCATCAGCTCGGTAACAATGCCAATCCCGGTCTTGCGCCGCACCCGTGCCAGGATGTCAAGGCCTTCCAGTCCCATGCCCTGAAAGCTGTACGGACTGGTGCGCGGTTTGAACGCCCCGGCCCGCATCAGCTTGATCCCCTGCGTCTGCAAGAACTCCGCCGTGCGCAGGATCATCTCCTCGTTCTCGACCGAGCAGGGCCCGGCGATCAGCGTGAAGGTGCCCGGACCAATCACAGTCTGCGGAGTGCGTACGTGGGTATCGGCCGGGTGCATCTCCCGGCTGGCGAGCTTGTACGGCTTGGTCACGCGCAGCAACTCCAGCACGCCGGGCAGCACCTCCAGCGTGCGCGGGTCCACGGCGCCGACGTTGCCCGTGATGCCGATGGCCGTGCGCGTCGCCCCGGGCATCGGATGTGGCGTCAGGTTCATGCCGCGGATGGTGGCGAGGACGCGATCGATCTGTTCCTGGGTGGCGTGACTGTGCATGACAACGAGCATGGCGGTTTCCCCTGGCGGTGAAGCGAACCCGATCCCAGCCACCCCAGGGCTCACGCCCTGGTCTATTAACTGCCGCCCCTTCGGGGCTAAATATCAGCCCCGAAGGGGCGGCAGTTAATAGACCAGGGCGTGAGCCCTGGGTGCAGGAACCCGGGCCTTCTTTCTTTCACCATACCAACTCGGGCGATCGGGGCAAAAGCGGAATGCCCCGTGGCATCGTCCCGTCCGGGCTGGTACGATGCTCCAGAGATCGCCGCGCGGGGGGCGTGGGGGGCTCCCCCCACACACCTGCGGCCCCACCCCATACCCTATCGCCCCAGGAGGCGTCATGCTCCGCCTGTTTCCTCTCGGTTTCCTGCTGATCGCCGGCTCTCTGGTCCTGGCCGGGGACGCTCCCGCCCCGAAATCCTCTCCGGGAGAATGGGCCCACTGGCGCGGCCCAACCTTGCAAGGCTACTCCGACGACACTCGGGTCCCGCTCACCTGGAGCGAGAAGCAAAACGTCGTCTGGAAGACCAAACTGCCGGGGAGCGGCAACTCGACACCCATCGTCTGGGGTGATCGGATCTTCCTGACCGCCTCCGGCAACAAGGGGCTGGAGCGCCACGTCCTCTGCATCCGCGCCAGCGACGGCAAGCTCCTCTGGCAGAAGACCGCCTCCACCGGCGTCCCGCCCGGCAAGACGCACAGCTGGAACGGCTACGCCTCGGCCTCCTGCACCACGGACGGCACTCACGTCTACGCTTTCTTCGGCACGCCCGGACTTTTCTGCTGCGACTTCGAGGGCAAGGAAGTCTGGCAGCACCAGTTCGGCGTCTTCACCAGCGAAGCCGGCTGGGGCACGGCCGCTTCGCCTTTCCTTTACGAGGACCTGGTGATCCAGAACTGCGACAACGACGGTCCCAGGGGCCTGCCCGGCGGCAGTAAGCCCGAGGAGGCGGCCCCGATGGCCCTGGTGGCCCTGAACAAGAAGACCGGTAAAGTCGAGTGGAGTACGCCGCGCAACCTGGGCCGAGGCTTCAGCACCCCCTGCCTGATCCCGACCGCCGGCGGCCGGATCGACCTGGTGCTGAACGGGCCTCGCGCCGTGCGCGGCTACGATCCGAAGACCGGCAAGGAACGCTGGCGCTGCGACCGGGTTGGCGGCGACTCGAACCTGTTCGGCGAACCGCTGCCGGTCTGGAACAGCGAAGCCATGTTCATCGAGTCGGGCCGGCCCGGTCCCTGCCAGGGCCTGCGCTTGCCCGACAGCGGCGACGTCAGCCGCAGCCACGTCCTCTGGAACGGGGTGCGCCGGGGGCACCGCGACGTGGCGTCGCCCATCCTGGTCGATGGCCTGGTCTACGCTGCCGACAACAAGGGCATCTTGACCTGTTACGAGCTGAAGAGCGGCAAGGAGCTGTACAATGAGCGCCTCGGCAACGGCAAGTCGCTGGCCTCACCGGTCCTGATTCGCGGCAAGCTGCTGTTCGTGCTGGACGACGGCCTCACCGTGGTCGTGGAGCCAGGACCGAAATTGCAGATCGCGGGACGGAACAAGCTGGACGGCGGCGGCCTCGACTTTGGCGCTTCCCCCGCCATCGCCAATGGTCACTTGTACCTGCGATCGCAGTCGTTCCTGTATTGCATTGGAGAAGCAAAGTGATCCCCTGGCACAGAGTAGCCATCACGCTCCGCGTGATGAACACATCACGCGGAGCGTGATGGCTACTCTTTCTTCGCGAGAGGAGCAAGGAAAAGGGACGCCGGAGAAAAGGGAGGGGACCGCTTTTCCCCGGCGTCCGGGCCAGCCTGGGAGGGCGAGGCTCCTGCCGAGCCGGCAAGGTGGCTTCCTCAACGATCCGGGCCAGTGCTGTTCGTCTGGGCCGGCTCCGCCTTGACGATGCTGGCCAGGTCGGGCAGCCGCGTCTGGCGGATCGTCACCAGGCCCGTCACCGCACCCAGGACGAGAATGGTGGTCACGATAACCCAGTCGCCCGTCGCCACCGAACCACGCCGGGCTTGCCGGAACGAGCCAAACAGCTTACGCATGGGATCAATCTCCCTTGAGAATGTCGAGCTGCGGCCCTTCGTAGGAAGGGGAGCAAAGGAATGCCGCAGTTGTTACTTTTTCAATGGCACGTATCGTGCCAGCCGCCCTGCCGCGGAGGAGCCTCCCGAAGATCGACTTGCGCAACACATTGAAAACAAATGTCTTGCGGCGATACTTCACGAAGCAGATTCAGCCGGCGGAGCCGGGAAGCGACAGGCGAGATGGTTCCAGGTGTTAACGGGTACAAAGGCCGCGTTAACTGTTGGAAGCGCTGCCCAGGAGAGAGGAGGTCACGATGGAATGGCTTCTTTACGGCGCCACCGGCTACTCGGGGGAGCTGATCGCCCGTGAGGCGCTCCGGTCCGGGCTGGGGCCTTCCCTGGGCGGGCGCGATCCGCACAAACTGCAAGCCTTGACGACCCGGCTGAGCTACCACAGCCGGTCCCCCAGGGTCTTGGCGGTGGACGATCCGTCGGCCGTGCGTGAGGCCCTGAAGGGGATCGCTTTTGTGGTCAACTGTGCCGGCCCGTTCACGCGGACGGCCCTGCCGCTGGTGCAGGCCTGTCTGGAACTGGGGGTGGATTACTTTGACATCACCGGGGAGATTGTCATCTTCGAGGCGCTGGCGGCCCGGCACGAGCAGGCGCTGGCGAAAGGGATCACGCTGCTGCCGGGCATCGGCTTCGACGTGGTGCCCACGGATTGCCTGGCCGCCCATCTGAAACAGAGACTGCCGACGGCCAGCCACCTGGCCCTGGGGTTCCAGAGCGAGGGCCGGGTTTCGCGCGGCACCGCCACGACCATGGCCGAGAACCTCGCTGGCGGCGGCGCCATCCGCAAGGAGGGCAAGCTGATCCCGGTGCCGGCCGGCTACCGCACGCGGGTCATCGACTTCGGCAAGGGGCCGACCGGGGCCATGACCATTCCCTGGGGCGACGTTTCGACCGCCTACCGCACCACGGGCATCCCCAACGTCGAGGTCTACGCGGCCGTCCCCTGGTCGCTGCGGCTGGCTGCCCGGGCCAGTCGTTACCTGGGCTGGCTGCTCCGCTCCGGCCCAGTGCAGCGGTATCTCAAGCGCCGCATCCAGGCGGGGCCGCCCGGACCAACGGATGAGGAACGGGCCCGGAGCAGGTGTTTTCTCTGGGGCGAGGCTCGCGATCCCGCGGGACAGTGCATCGTCTCCCGGATGCAGGGGCCGGAGGGCTACACCTTCACGGTCCTGACCGCACTGGCCGTGATTTGCCGGCGTCTGGCTGGTCCGCTCCCTGGAGGCTATCAGACGCCCGCCGGCGTCTTTGGGCCGGATTTTGTTCTCTCGATTCCTGGAGTTGTCCGGACCGACGCGTAGACCAACGCGGGCTATTGCGACTCAGGAAACCGATGCCCTGGATGCCACGGGCCTGTCGCGTGGAGGTTTACACTTGCTGCTCGAGACGAACGTGAGCCTCCACGGGACAAGCCGGACAAGCCCGTGGCATCCAGGACGTTATCTTCCCCAGATGCAAAATAGCCTCCGGCTCTCCAGCGGTTTCCTGGCAAGATGCGCTCGGGTTGGGCTTCACGTAACCCGAACAACCCCGATAATAAACACGATGGTCAGCGTTTGGGGGGAGCACGACAGGAGGCAGTGTGATCTCGACGGGCGAGCTGTACGTGTACGCAGGGACGTTCCTGGCCCTGGTGGCCGCAGGGCTGGGCTTTCCCATCCCCGAGGAGATTCCCATTGTCACTGCCGGAGTCCTGGCCGGCCAGAGCCAGGCTCCGCCCGAGCCGGCGCTGAGCCAGGTGGCCGCGCTGCTGGCCGGCGCCCCCAACCTCGGCTTTCCCGCGGCCTTGCCCTGGGCCGCGCTGGCCCAGTCCGACATCTATCCTCCCGGCGGCATCAGCGTCCGCTGGTGGGTCCTGCTGCCGATCTGCATTCTCGGCGTCGTCCTCAGCGACGGCCTGCTCTACGGCCTGGGCCGGATCTTCGGCACTCGCCTCCTCGACCTCCCCTTCATGGCCAGGCTGATGCCGGCCGAGAAGCGCGAACGCATCGAGCGCAACTTCCATCGCTACGGGATCAAGATCCTTCTGTTCGCACGCCTGCTGCCCGGCATCCGCGCCCCCATCTTCATCACCGCGGGGATCATGCGCTTGCCGCTGTCGCGCTTTCTCCTCGCCGACGGCATCTACGCCATTCCGGGAGTGAGCTTGCTGTTCTTCCTGGCCTACTGGTTCACGAACTCCTTCAAGGAGCTGGTGGTCCATGCCGAGGAGACGGTGGGTTACTATCGCCACCTGGTCATCGTGGGGGTGATCGTGGCCGTGGGAATCTACTTTTTGATCCATTTCCTCCGCAAACCGATCACCACGGGCGACCCGAAGGAGCTGCCGCTGATCGGCGAGACGATGGCTGGCGTCAACGGCGAACCAGCCGAGGAGGACCCGCGCAGGGAGGAGCCAAGAACGTCAACCTCCGTGACCGCCTGGCCCGGGGAAAGGCCTCATGAACGTCACCAGCACGATCACCATTCCGGATGAGGAGCTTTGTTTCACCTTTGCGCGCTCCGGCGGGCCTGGAGGACAGAACGTCAACAAGGTCTCCTCCAAGGCGATCCTCCACTGGGACCTGCTGGCCAGCGGCGCTCTCCCCGAGGCCGTCAAGGAGCGGCTGCGCGTGCAGCAAGCGGGCCGGCTGACGACGGAGGGCGAGCTGGTGATTCAAAGTCAGCGGTTCCGCGATCAGGCGAAGAACGTCGAGGATTGCCGGGAGAAATTGCGTGCGATGGTGCTGACCGCACTCCAGCCGCCCAGGGTCCGGAAGCCGACCCGGCCGTCCAGGGGGTCGAAGAAACGCCGCCTGGAGGCGAAACGGCAGCAAGCGCAGCGCAAGGCCAGCCGGCGGAAACCGACCGGAGAGGAGTGAAGCCGTGACCGAAGCGGAGTGGAACGCGAGCAGCTGCCCCATCCCGATGCTGCAGTTCCTGCACGGCAAGTCCCGGGAGCGCAAGCTGCGCCTGTTCGCCTGCGCCTGCGCCCGTCGGATCTGGCCCTTGTTCAAGGACGACCGCACCCGGGAGGCGGTCGAGCAGGCCGAGCGGCACGCGGCCGGCTCCGGAATCGACCGGCGCGAGCTGGCGGTGCTGTGGGAGAACCTGTCGGTCCTGGGGATCAACGACTACGGCAAGCTGGCCGGGCGAGTCACGGTCCATCCGTGGGCCGCGACCGCGGCGCGGAAGGCAGCGGAGAACGCCCGCCTGGCCAGCGGTTCCCGGGCCTGGGAGCTTTCCTACCAGCGGCAGCAAACCAGTGTGCCGGTCTGCGAGCAGCAGCGGCAGGCGGCCTGGGACCAGGAATGGCAAGCGCAAGCCGACCTGCTGCGCGAGATCTTCGGCAACCCGTTCCGGCCGCGACCAGCTGTCTCCGATTGGCTGCTCTGGAATGAGGGCACTGCGGTGCAACTGGCGCTGGCCAGCTATGCGGCTCGGGAGCTGCCCCGCGGCGTCCTGGAGAACGTCCGCCTCGCCGTGCTGGCCGATGCTCTGGAAGATGCCGGGTGTTCCGACGTTGTCATCCTGGAGCATCTCCGCGGGCCCGGACCGCACGTGCTGGGATGCTGGTGTGTGGATTTGCTGCTGGAGAAGGATTGAGGCCAAGGTCTGTTGGAGCCACGGCGGCTCCGACGCCTTCCGCGCTTACTGGCCGCGCAGCTCGAATCCCGCATCCTTGGTGCCCTCCGCTGGCACGGTGAAGGTTATCCCCTCGCGGCTGTAGCGGTCCGGCACCAGCTGCCGGTTCGCTGTCCGGTCGAACAGAGAGATCCGGACACTGTGTTCTCCGGCGACAGCACCTTGCTCGTCAGGATGGAACCCATTGCCAACCGGGCGCAGCACGTAGCGTCCTTCCGCGTCCGTCACCCCCATCGAGTCGGGACCAGGCTTCTGGCCCTCTTTGGGGACGGGCTGGTAATGCACCGTTGCTTTCGCCAGCGGCTGATCGTTCATCAGGATGCGGCCTGACACCGGGACCAGCGGAACGCCGGAGGTTTTGCTGCAGCCCAGAGGCAGCAGCAGGAGTAAGAGCAGGATTAGCCGCGAATGCCGCACGGTATCTCTCCAGAGACTCGAAATGAGGGATACGGGCGACTTCCAGCCGAGGACCTCCCGCGAGCCCCTCCAGTTGGCTCAGGGAGCGATCACGGTGAAGCTGCGGTTGTAGGCCCACATCGCCTGGAACACGGCGTCATCGTTATTCAGCCCGGAGCTATCGATGTAGCCGTACGGGTAATTGTGGACGGAGCCATCGGCATAGAGGACAGGTGAACCGGCGGTGTGCGGGCCGCCCATGTGGTTCTCGTCCACGCCGCTGTCGTCCTTGTAATAGCCCCTGCCTCGGTTGGTGCCATTGGCGCCATTGTCCGCCCAGCGCATGTGGTCGTAGGGGTCACCGGCCATGAAGTCGGTCGTCGCCCAGCCAGCGTCTTTGCCGCTGCCGCCGAGGTAGTGGATGGGTTGCATGATCTTGTGGGACACCAGCAGCGTGGCCGAGCTACCCGCACCGCTCTCGATGACGGCCATGGTCAGCCCGGGCGAGTTGGGGCCGGTGATGTACGTGTCCAGGATGGTGCCCCAACCGCCAGAATTGACCCTGGTGCCGTTGGGCAGCAGCGTGCCGTTCAGCGCCCCCTCGGTGATGCCGCCGTGGTAGGCGCCACAGTAATCGATCTTGGGGCCGACCGTGGGAGGCCGACGGCTGGGGCAGATGAAGATCTTGACCGAGCCATTGGCCGCAGTGACTTTGCTTGCGGCCGCTTTGTACTGGGCCGCAATCCCCGCCCGGTTCCCGGGCCAGGAAGCGAGATCGGCGTTGTAGGCAGTCTGGAAAAACGGCCAGACTTGATTGTACACCGCCCCCTGTTCGATGTACGGCAGGATGCGCAGCGGCCAGCTGATTCCCTGTGTGGTGCCCTCGACCGGGAAGCCGTTCATGGAGTCGTGAAAGTTATGCATGGCCAGGCCGATCTGCTTGAGGTTGTTCTGGCACTGGGTCATGCTGGCCGCCTCGCGGACCTTCTGGACGGCCGGCAGCAGCAGGCCAATCAGGATGGCGATGATGGCGATCACCACCAGTAACTCGATCAGCGTGAAGCCGCGTGGTTTACACCCTCGAAGAACAGACATGGACACCCTCCACAATGAGGATAAACAACGGGGGGACATTTCAGGGCGCACCGGGTGCGCCCAACGCGCCGGCCCTGAGCAAAACGTCCTCGGGGGATTGCCCGGTGGTGCGTGGTCTGGCAATGGTTTCCACTTTTCGCTTTTTCGTTCGCGAGTCTTCCGTTTTGGTTCTCTGGCTGCAAGGGCGGGACGGACCTTCCTGGTTTATGGCACCAGTTCTTTGTGTTGTAATGCGGACGCTGGTCCCTGTCAACAAAAAAATGAGTTGAGACTAATGAATTAGAAAAAATGAGACTGGGCGACCTTTCCGTTGCCTATTTCTTCTCGGCGGGCAGTAAACGCGGCAATGCTTTGAGGACCTCATCGACCCTGGCATTGGTCAGTTCCCCGGCGCGGAAGGCGTAGTTGCCGACCACCTTCTGCTTGACGAACAGCAGCACGGTGACGTCGGCGTCCTTGCTGAGCCGGTAGCTGGGCGGCCCGACTGGGTCCTCGAACACGCCCAGGGAAACGTTGCGGATCGCTTCCTGCTTGCTCCACTTGACCAGCTGTGGATCGAAGGCCAGCTGATCGCTGTGCAGGAACGTGACCCAGGCACGCAGCTCGGCCGTCTTGTGGGCATCCAGGGCCTTGTCGAGGCCGCGGACCAGCCGGCCCAGCGGCTCACTCATCGAGCGGGCAAAGACCACGACGCCGGGCCGGTCGGCCGTCTCGCAGATGAAACAATGCGAGGTGCCCCGCTGCGGGCCGAACGAAACCAGCGACGAATACGGCCCCGGTCGCTGTCCGGGCTTCAGGCCCGAGACACACGGCTCGGCGGCAAGAAGGACCGGACTGACCAGGCCAACCAGAAACAGTGCAAGCGTTCGCATGGGGTTACCTCATTGAGGGTGAGAAATCCTGATGATTGTGGTTCACGCAATAATCGCCTTGATCACCTCGCCGGCCACGTCGGTCAGCCGGAACTGCCGGCCGTTGAAGCGATAGGTCAGCCTGGTGTGATCCAGGCCCAGCAAGTGCAAGATGGTGGCATGCAGATCATTGACGCTGGCCCGGTTGACGGCGGCCTTGAAGCCGATCTCGTCGGTCTCGCCGTGATGCGTACCGCCCTTGACGCCGCCGCCGGCAAACCAGGTGGTGAAGGCGTGCGGATTGTGGTCGCGGCCGGTCTGCTTGCTGTTCTTGGGCCGCTGGGCGACCGGCAGCCGGCCGAACTCGCCGCCCCAGATCACCAGCGTCGAGTCGAGCAGGCCGCGCTGCTTCAGGTCGGTCAGCAGGCCGCCGATGGGGATGTCGGTCTCTCCCGCGAACTGGCGGTGGTTGCCCTCGATGTTGACGTGGCCGTCCCAGCTGCGCTCGTTCTCCATGCCGCCGGAGTAGATCTGCACAAAGCGCACGCCGCGCTCCACCAGCCGGCGGGCCAGCAGGCACTGTTTGGCGAAGTGAGCGCATTTCGGATTGTCGAGGCCGTAGAGCTTGCGGACCGGTTCGGGCTCCCGGCCCAGGTCAAGGGCCTCGGGAGCGGCCATCTGCATGCGATAGGCCAGTTCAAAGCTCTCGATGCGAGCTAGCAGCTCGGCCTCGCCCTCGTTCTGCTCCAGGTGCCGCTGGTTGAAGCGGCGCATCAGGTCCAGTTGCCGGCGTTGCCCTTCCGGGCTCAGCTCCTGCGGCCGGTCGAGGTTGTCGATTGGGGCCCCCTGCGGATTGAGGGCGGTTCCCTGGTAGATGCCGGGCAGGAAGCCGGCGCCCCAGTTCTGGGCGTGCCCCTTGGGCAGGCCTCGGCCGAGGGTGTCGTACATGGTCACGAAGGCCGGCAGGTTCTGGCTCTCGCTGCCGAGGCCGTACGTCACCCAGGAGCCGACGCAGGGGAAGCCCATGCGCGGCAAGCCGGTGTTGATCTGGAACAGGGCGGTCGCATGGTTGTTGGTTTCTGTCCAGCAGGAGTGGACGAAGGCGATGTCATCGACGTGCTTGCTGATCTGGGGGAAGATCTCCGGCACCCACGTTCCCGACTGGCCGTACTGCTTCCAAGAGAACGGCGACTTCATCAAGGGGCCGACCTGGTCGGTGAAGAAGCCGGTGTTCTTGTCGAAGCCCTTCAGCTCGACGCCGTCGCGCTTGAACAGCTCGGGCTTGTAGTCCCAGGTGTCGAGATGGCTGGGCCCGCCATTGATGAATAACCAGATGACGCTTTTCGCCCTGGCCGGGAAATGCGGCTTGCGCGGCGCCAGCGGATGGAGGAGCCGGTCCTGCTCGGCGGCGAGCAGATCCTGCTGATCCAGCAGGCCGGCCAGGGCGAGCAGACCAAAGCCGCAGCCGGTCCGACGCAGCAGCTGGCGGCGGGAAAGGAAGGGCGAGGCAGGGGTGGCGAACAGGTGCGGATGGTTCATGGCGGCCTCGGTTGGGGGTTTCACTGGGGGAATCCTTGAATGCCCTGAGGAACGATAGCGTAGTGGTAACAGGAAGATAAAAGCAGATGGATCGGTTCGTCCAGATCTGCCTCCGGATCGTCCAACGTCGGGTCGGGTTTGGGCAACGGTTCCCCCGTTAGGATGGCAGTCTCGGCCATGTCCACCAGGGCGCTGGCGAGCATGCGGCGAGCCTCCTCCAGATCGTGGCCGAAGGTAATCACGCCTGGAAAATCGAGAACTTCGGCGGCGACACAATTCTCAACCCAGCGGAAAGACGCCCTGTAAGTGAGCATGATCGTTGATCTCCCAAAACCTTTTCTGCCGATGACTCAATCCACGTAGACGAACTCATTCAACCCCAGCAGCGCCTGACACAGGTCGGTCAGGGCCAGCCGTTGCGAGTCCATCCGTCCTTGCTCCTTGTACGAACGCTCCTGTTCCGCCACGAAGCGCACCAGATCCTCCAACTCTGGCACAGCAGGCGGCCGGCTCAGCGCCAGGGCGAACGCCTTGCGGATCGCCTCCTTGGTCGATCCGCTGCCGCTAACCCTGCCGGCCAGCGCTCCAGCCGCGTTCCGCACCTGCTTGCTGTTCATCAGCATCAGGGCTTGCGGGGCCACCGTGGTCGTTGAGCGCTGCTCCACTCCTTGCAGACCATCGGGAGCATCGAAGAGGACCATCATCGGCACCAGCTGGCTGCGCTTCACGAAGAAGTAGATCGACCGCCGTTTGTGGTTGGGATCGAGCGTCCCTGGGCCGAACTGTTTCGTATCAAGCTCACCGCTGACCGCCAGGATGGCGTCGCGGATAACCTCCGCCTCCAGCCGCTGTGGAGTCCGCCGCCAGTACAGATGGTTCTGCGGATCAATCCGGGCTTTCTCGCGGTCCAGCTGGCTCGACTGCATCCAGACGGCGCTGGTGACGATCAGCTTGTGGACGTGCTTGAGCTTCCAGCCGCTGTCCACCAGTTCGCGGGCCAAGAAGTCCAGCAGCTCGGGATGAGTCGGGCGTTCGCCTTGCAGGCCGAAGTCGCTGGGAGTGCCGACGATGCCGCGACCGAGGTGATGCTGCCACAGCCGGTTGACGATCACCCGCGCCAGCAGATGGCCCGCCCCCCGGTCCACGTCGGTGAGCCAGTTGGCCAGGCTGCGGCGGCGGTACGAGGTGCGCCAGCCGGGCGGCGGGGCATCTTGCCACTGTTTCTCCTGGTCGCCGCGCATCAGCACCTGGAGGAACCCTTGCGTGGCGACGCCGTGTTTCTGGTGAGGATCGCCGCGGTTGAGGAAGTAGGTTTCGTTGAAGAAGTCGGCCCCCTGCGTGTGCAGCCGGAGCGGCGTCAGGCCCTCGCTGCAGATCAGGGCCTTGATCCCTTGCGGGCTGGGAGCGGTCCGGCGATGCTCCTCGACTTTCCGGTTCAGTCGCCGCCATTCCGCATCGCGCAAGCGATACCAGGCCAGCAGCACCTGCCGTTCCGCCTCGGTTGGGTCCGTCTTCGGGTCGGCGTCCAGCCGGACCAGGACCTGCTGCGCGGCCTCGGGGACGGCCTGGCCCAGCAAGGCGACGTTCCCGGACTTCGTGGTGATTGCCAGCCGGGGCCGGCCGATGCCGTGGCCGACGTTGTTGTTGAACTCCAGCGTGAAGGTAAGGATCGTGCCGCCCTCGAAGCCGATAGGCGACTCCAGGTTGAACGCGGCCGCATGGCTCTTGCCGAACTGCGGATCGATGGCCCAGGCCGACGTCTTGTCGTTATCGATGGCCGCCCGCACCGGAAGCCCCTTTTGCTCGAACGTCGCCCGGGGGTTCTTCAGCTTGAGCGGCATTGCGGGCCCGCCCTTGAGAGGAGCGGCGGTCACCCGGAAGTCGCTCAGGGCGAAGTTGCCGTTGCTGGCCCGGCCCGGACCGTCCTTGACCAGGTAAATGTCCGCCAGCGCCTCCAGGCGAATGCCGGTGATTCCCTTCTGCCGGGTGTGGACCACGAAAGTCAGCTGCTCTTTGTCCGGGTTCTTGCCGCCCACGAACACCGAGCCGTCCTCCAGCCGGGTGAAGCTCGCTCCGCCGCGCGACTTCGTCTCCTTCAGCTCCGGCAAGATCCACTCGGCCGGCCGTTCCTGCTTTTGTTCCACCGCCAGCCACTGTGTCAGCTTGCCAGCCAGCTGCTCCTTCTCGTAACGCTCCCGGGGCAGAAGCAGTTTCGCCCGTTCCTCTTCCCACTTCGCCCGGGCTTGCTCGTAGGCGGCCTTGTCCAGGTTGACAGTGACCTCGGTGCGGACAGTGGTGGTGAACGTGGACAGCAGCCGGTAATAGTCCCGGGTCGGGATCGGGTCGAACTTGTGATCGTGACAGCGAGCGCAGCCGATGGTCAGACCGAGCATACTGGTGCCCATCGTGCGGACGATGTCATCCATCTCGTCGTAGCGTTCCTTCTCGACAAGGTTGGCGGTGATCTGCGTGCTGTGGACGCCGGCGGCCAGGAAGCCGGTGGCGGTCAGGGCCAGCGGATTGTCCGGCTCGATCTCGTCGCCGGCCAGCTGCCACTTGACGAAAGTGTTGTACGGCAAGTCCTGGTTGAGCGCCTTGATGACGAAATCGCGGTAGGGGTAGGCGGTCGGCCGATCGTAGTCATGCTCGAAGCCGTGACTCTCGGCAAAGCGGCACGATGTCGAGCCAGTGGCGGGCCCAGCGCTCGCCGTAATGCGGCGAGGCCAGCAGGCGATCGATCAGCGCTTCGTACGCCGCTTGCGGCTTAGCGTCACACTCCTTGACGAACGCCTCCACTTCCTCCGGAGTCGGCGGCAGGCCGATCAGGTCGAAGTAGGCCCGGCGAATCAGCTTGCGCTTGTCGGCCATCGGGCTGGGCGTCAGTCCCTTTGCTTCCAGGCCGGCCAGGATAAAGCGGTCGATGGGCGTTCGCGCCCAGTGGCGCATCCTTGATGGCGGGGACCGCGGGACGGACCAGCGGCCGAAACGACCAGAAGCGGCGATCCTCGTCGGTGACCACGAGCGGCTTCTTGCCGGCGACTGCCCTGTCGATCAGCGGCCTGTCGTAGGGAGCGCCCAGGTCGATCCACTGATTGATGCGGGCCAGCTGCTCGGCGGGCAATTTGGGCTCTTTGGGGGGCATGTGCGGGTCGTCGAGATGCCCGACGAGACGGCATGAGCCGGCTCGTCTTGCTCTTGAAGGGAACCACGACAACGCCGTTGTCGCCGCCCTTGAGCAGACCCTCGCGGGTGCTGAGGTCGAGCCCGCTGCGGACCTTGTCGCCGCCGTGGCACTTGAGACAGCGCTCGGTCAGCAGCTGCCGGACCTGCGTGCGAAACAGTTCCTGACCGCGGGCCAGTTTCTCGGCGTGGTCGGGCGGGATTGGGTCGGCCGGAGCGACCGCGACGGGCGAGGCGAGCAGACTCGTGAGGATTCCGATTCCCAGGAACAAACGGAGCCGTGATTGCATGACGAGTCCTCATCGGGGTGGATGCCGGCGGCAGGGAGGCTTGCAGGCTTTGTCTCAGTTTATCCGATTCGGTCTGGTCTTGCACCGGATTCTTGTGCAAAATCCGCTGATCGCCGTCCCTCCACACAATCCAGGCTGCTCTATTCGCCGCGCCGCGTTCGCGGTAGAATCCGCCTGGTTTGACAGGAAGGAGAGTTCCATGACCCCAACCGTCCTCACCCCATCCGCGACGCCGGTGACCTACGGCCTCGACGCCTCAATCCCCCGCTTCTCGGTCGCCCGCTACCAAAAAATGATTGATGCGGGGATCCTCACGTCCGAGGACAAGGTGGAACTGCTCGAAAACTACGTGGTGCTCAAAATGCCTCGCAATCCCCCGCACGACGGGACGATTCAACGGATTAACAGAAGGTTCATGCCGGCAATCCCGCAAGGGTGGTGCTTGCGGGTCCAACTCACGGTTGTTCTCACGGACAGCCAACCCGAACCGGACATTGCCGTTGTTCGCGGCGACGATCAAACCTATATGAGCCGGCACCCCAGCCCAGCTGACGTCGGCTTGATCATCGAAGTTGCCAATTCCTCCCTCTTGCGTGACCAGCGCGACAAGACCCGCATCTACGCCCGTGGCGGCATCCCCTGTTACTGGATCGTCAATCTGGTCGATCAGCGCATCGAAGCTTACACGCAGCCTTCGGGGCCGATAGCAGTCCCGGCCTACGCGGCCTTCCAGCTGTCCCAACCTGGCGACACGATACCGCTGGTGCTGGACGGTAACATTGTCGGTTCGCTGCCGGTCGCCACATTCCTCCCGTGAGTTCGGCCCGGCACACTTGTTGCAGCAGGTAGCTCCTGGCAGCCCCGCCACCGGAACCGGGGCGCTCATCTCTACGGGAGATACCTCATGAAGGCGGTCGTCTTTCACGCCATCGGTGACATTCGCCTGGAAAACGTCTCGGAGCCCCGCATCAAGGACCCCACGGACGCCATTGTCCGCATCACCGCCAGCGCCATCTGCGGCACGGACTTGCACATGATTCGCGGCACCATGCCCGGGATGAAATCCGGCACGATCCTTGGCCACGAAGGGGTCGGCATCGTCGAGGAGGTCGGTCACGACGTGACCAACCTCAAGGCCGGGGACCGCGTCGTCATTCCCTCCACCATCGCCTGCGGCTCCTGCTCCTACTGCCGGGCCGGCTACTACTCGCAATGCGACAACGCCAATCCCGGGGGCCCGCTGGCCGGCACCGCCTTCTTCGGCGGCCCCGCCGAGACCGGCGCCTTTGATGGGTTGCAAGCCGAGTATGCACGCATTCCCTTCGCCAACGTGGGCCTGGTCAAGCTGCCCGAGGAGGTGAGCGACGATCAGGCCATCCTGCTGTCAGACATCTTCCCGACCGCGTATTTCGGGGCGGACATCGCCGAGATCAAACAGGGGGACAACGTGGCCGTCTTCGGCTGCGGTCCCGTCGGGCAGTTCGCCATTGCCAGCGCCAGGATGTTCGGCGCCGGCCGGATTTTCGCGGTGGACACGTTCCCGGATCGTCTGGAGGCGGCGCAGACCAGGGGGCCGAGGTCATCGATTTCAACGCCGAGAACCCGGTCGAGACCATCCGCCGGCTGACCCGCGGCATCGGCGCCGACCGGGCCATCGACGCCGTGGGCGTCGATGCCAACCAGCCGCACCCCGGCGGCCTCAGCTCCTGGTTCCCCTCGGCCGAGAGGTCCCGCCACGCCAGGGAAGTGTCCGAGGTCGCCCCCAAGACCAACCCCCACGGCGACAACTGGCACCCGGGCGATGCCCCGTCGCAGGCGCTGGACTGGGCCGTGCAGGCGCTGGCCAAGGCCGGCACGCTATCGGTCATCGGCGTCTATCCCATGACGGCACGTTTCTTCCCCATCGGCATGGCGATGAACAAGAACCTCACCGTCAACATGGGTAACTGCCCTCATCGGAAGTACCTGCCGATGCTGGTGGACATGGTGCGCAATGGCACCATTGATCCGACCCACGTCTTGAAGGAGGAAGTCGAGCCGATGGATTCGGTGATCGAGGCGTACAAGGCGTTCGACAAGCGCATGCCGGGCTGGATCAAGGTGAAGCTGGAACCAGCGACGGTCCACGCATAGAATAGTTCTCCAGTGGCACCGAGCCGCGCACGCAGCGCAGCGGAGTAAGCGGTCCGCCCGCCCGGAAGGCCGCTTACTCCGCTGCGCTGCGTGCGCGGCTCGGTGCCACGGAGAGCTGAGAACTATCCATGACGTTGCAGGTCGAACATCTCGGCAAGGACTACCCCACCGCGGCCGGCCCCCTGACGGTGCTGCGTGACATCAATCTGTTGCTGGAGCGCGGTCAGGCGGTGGCCATCATGGGTCCATCCGGCTCCGGCAAAAGCACGCTGCTGCACCTGCTGGGCACCCTCGACAGGCCGACGCGGGGCACCGTCCGGATCGACAATCAGGATCCCTTCGCCCTGCCCGAAAAGCGCCTGGCCGACTTCCGCAATCGCCACGTCGGCTTTGTGTTCCAGGACCATCACTTGCTACCGCAGTGCAGCGTCCTGGAGAACGTCCTGATCCCGACCCTGGTCACCCCGCCGAACCCCGGTGACTCCAAGCCCCGGCTCGCCTGGGCCGAGGAACTGCTGCGGCGTGTCGGCCTGTCTCACCGGCTGCACCATCGTCCGGCGGAGCTGTCCGGCGGCGAACGGCAGCGGGTCGCCGTGGCCCGGGCCCTGATCAATCGGCCGCTGCTGCTGCTGGCCGACGAGCCGACCGGCAACCTCGACCGCTCCCTGGCTCACGACGTCGGCAAGCTGCTGCTGGAGCTGCACCAGCAGGAGCAGACCATCCTCATCACGGTCACCCACAGTCAGGAGCTGGCCAGCCTGTTTCCGCGGGTCATGGCGATGGACTCCGGCACGCTGGCCGTGCATCTGGGCGGCAGTTCCAGCACACACTTCACCAGCGGGAGGCCGACCACGTGACGCTCTTCCGTCTGCTCCTGCGGAATCTGCGGTATCACTGGCGCGGCAACCTGGCCGTGCTTCTGGGTGTGGTCGTGGGCACCGCGGTGCTGACCGGGGCCCTGCTGGTCGGTGACTCGCTGCGCGGCAGCCTCCGCGACCTGACCCTGCGCCGGCTCGGCTGGGTCGATCAGGCCCTGGTTGGCAGCCGCTTCTTCCGCGACCGTTTGGCCGACGACCTCCCCGCTCGCCACGCCGCTCCCGCGATCCTCCTCCGTGCCAGTGCGGACAAACCAGGAGGAACCCTCAACCGGGTGACAGTCCTCGGCATCGACAAACGTTTCGGTCTGACGGAGCTGCCGGATTCGCCTGATGGCGTTGTCCTTGGAGGGACCCTGGCCCGCGACCTGGAAGCGGAGGTCGGCAGCCGGGTGACTTTGCGCGTGCAGAAGGCGGCCGACGTGCCGAGGGAAGCCCTCCTGGGTCAACGTGAGGCCGTCACCGAGGCCCTGCATCTGACCGTGACCGCTGTGCTGCCGGAGGACGCCCTGGGCAGCCGGTTCAGCCTTGATCCTTCTCCGGAGCCGCCACGCAATGCCTTCGTCTCGCTCGCCCTCTTGCAAGAAATGCTGGACCAACCCGGCCGGGCCAACGCCCTGCTGATCGGCAAGCCGGAGAAGGACCTGACCTCGGCGTTCCAGTCGCGTCTGGAGCTGACCGACTGGAGTCTGCGGCTGACCACGCCGAAGCAGCGGGCCGACGATCTGTTTGCCCACTACGACATCGACGGCAATGGCGTCCTGAAATCGTCCGAGTGGTACAAGGGAATGGCTCCGGGCCGGCATCCGCTGGCCCGCTTTGCCACCACCTACGCCTGGGGCATTCTGGACGTGAAGCCCGAGACGCAGTCGCTCCCCCGGCGCGAGCTGACCCGCAAGGAGGTCGAGGCGTATTTCAACCGCGCCCACGGCTATCTGAGCCTGGAAAGCAGGCAGCTGATTCTGGAGCCAGCCGTGGTCAAGGCCGCCCTGGCCGCTGCCGAGAAAACGGATCTGATCGCCGCGCCGACGCTGGTGTACCTGTGCAAGCTGAAGGCGGCCGGCAAGAAAGTGATGGTGGCCGGCAAAGAAGTGGATGCAGTGGCTGGCATCGTCGCCGCTCTTGATCCAAACCAGACTTCACCGCTGGGCCCGTTCCTGCCGCCGGGCCGGACCTCGCTGGCCGACGATGAAATTGTCCTGGCAGATTGGACTGAGGAGCCGACCCTGCTGCCCCTCAAGGACGGAACCGAGATCACACTGGTTTACAAGCCGCCGGAGCACCAGCCCGGCAAGCTGCCCGACCGCACCGCTCGCTTCCGCTTTGCCGGCACTCTGCCCTTACGTGGGGCCGCCGACGATCCCGACCTGACGCCACCCTTCCCCGGGATCACCGACAAGGAGGACGCCCGCCAGTGGAAGCTCCCCTTCGAGGACAAGAACGATCCGTTGTGGAAGACCGACACTGTCCGTCAGGAGTACGGTGATCCGCTGTACTGGGGCCAGTATCGCACCACACCCAAGGCGTACGTGACGCTGGCAGCCGGTAAGAAGCTGTGGGCCAGCCGCTTCGGCGATCTCACCTCGATCCGCCTGGCGAGTCGGGACGATCCGAGTTCCGCTCGTGATCGCTTTGCCGCCGAACTGCTGCACAATCTCGACCCGGTCGCAGGCGGATTCGCGTTCCAGAAGGTGAAGGCCAACGCGCTGCGGGCCAGCAGCGGTGGCACCGACTTTTCCGGCCTGTTCCTGGGCTTCAGCTTCTTCCTGATCGCGGCGGCGCTGCTGCTGGTGAGCCTGCTGTTCCGGCTGAACCTCGACCGGCGGGCTGCTGAGGTGGGTCTGCTCCTGGCGGCCGGCTATCGCCGTTCCACCGTCCGGTGGTTGTTGCTGGGTGAGGGGCTGGTCTTGTCCACCGTGGGGGCGGCGCTTGGTCTGCTTGTCGCCCTCGGTTATGCGGCCCTGCTGCTGCGATTGCTGGCCGCCCTCTGGCCAGGCGGCGTGCTGGAGTCGTTCCTCCGGCCGCACTACGCGGACTCGTGGTTGAGCTTGCTGATCGGCTATTCCGCCTCGGTCCTGATCGCCGGCCTGACCATTGCCTGGACGCTGCGCGGCCTGGGCAAGATCCCCGCCAGCACCCTGCTGGCCGGCCGCACCTCCACCGAAAGCGAGATCACCGCACCCACCCGGCCGCGCCTCAGCTGGTGGATCGCTGGATCTGTCGTTTGTGGTCGCGGTGGTGCTGCTGCTGGTGTCCGGGAAAGATCAGCGACCACGAGGCGAAAGCGGGCTCCTTCTTCTCCGGCGGGGCCCTGCTGCTAACCAGTTTCATCGCCCTCCTGACCGGCTGGATGGGCCGGACCAGCCAGAAGCCCATCGAGGGCCCGGGTGGCTGGAGCATCATCCGGCTCGGCGTTCGCAATGCCGCCCGGAATCGGCTGCGCAGCCTGCTGACCGCCGGTTTGCTGGCCTCGGCGGCGTTCCTGATCGTCGCCGTGGAATCGTTCCGACGGACGGCGGGGACCGATGAGAAGGGAATCAGTTCACCCAGCGGCGGCTTCAACCTGCTCGCCGAGTCGGACCTGCCGCTGTTCGACAATCCCTTGCGCGGCAAGGGGCTGGAATCGCTCAGCAAGGACGTGGAGGTCGTCTCACTCCGGTTGCGTTCCGGCGACGACGCCAGTTGCCTGAACCTGTACGCGGTCCAGCAGCCGCGTCTGCTCGGCGTTCCCGAGTCGCTGATCCAGCGCGGCGGCTTCCAGTTTGCCTCCCTGGACCCGAGTGCTTCTGAGAACGGCAATCCCTGGTTGCTGCTGAACCGGAGCGGGGAACAGATCCCGGTCTTCGGCGAAAACAACACGGTGGTCTGGATGCTGCACAAGGGCCTCGGCGGTGAACTGGACGTGACCGCTGGCAATGGCAAGGAGCGGACTCTGAAGATTGTCGGTCTGCTCAAGGACAGTGTCTTCCAGAGCAGCCTGCTGATGTCGGAGGATCGCTTCCTGAAGCTGTATCCGGAGCATCAGGGGTACAACGTCTTCCTGATCCGGACGCCGCCTGACGAGCAAGCGAAGGTCCGCGAGGTGCTGGAGCGGGCCTTCGCGGATCGCGGCCTGACGGTGACGCCGACGGCCGAGCGACTGCAAGCGTACCTGGCGGTGGAGAACACCTATCTCTCGACGTTCCAGGCCCTGGGCGGCCTGGGTCTGATCCTGGGCTCACTGGGGCTGGCAGTGGTCCTGCTGCGCGGCGTCTGGGAGCGGCGCGGCGAGCTGGCCCTGCTGCGGGCGCTGGGCTATCGGCGTTCGGTGCTGGGCTGGATGGTGCTGGCGGAGAATGGCTTCCTGCTGCTGGTGGGCCTGGCGGCGGGGACGGTGGCGGCGTTGCTCTCGGTGCTGCCGTACGTCCTGGCCGAGGGGATCGCGATTCCCTGGAGGAACCTGGCGGTACTGCTGGGGTTGGTGCCGGTCGTCGGTCTGATCGCGGCGCTCCTGGCCGTGGCCTCGACCCTGCGGGCGCCGCTGTTGCCGGCACTGCGGCGCGAATAAGGCACAAATCCTAGCTTTTCCACACCAGATACCGTTCCGCATCGGCGTGTTTGAATTCCAATCCCATGCCGGGCCGCGTTAGATCGGGCCACAGGGTACCGTCCCGAGGTGTCTGCGCCCCGTCGAACAGCATGCTCTCGATGCGCTGGTGATCGTGGAAATACTCCATCGGCCGCAGCGCCAGGGTGGCCAGGCAGGGATGCGTGGAGGCCGAAGGGGCACAGTGGGCCGACAGCTCCAGGCAATGGGCGGAGCAAAGGGAACCGACCTGCAAAAAGCCGGTGACGCCGCCACAGCGCGTGACGTCGGCTTGCAGCACGTCCACCGCTTCCGCGTTGAGCATCCGCTTGAAGTAGTGCAGATCGTAGCCATACTCGCCGGCGGCAATGTCCATGCCGCCCGGTCCCTGATTGCGGATCAGGTGCAAGCCCGCCAGATCGTCGCTGGAAACCGGCTCCTCGAACCAGACGACGCCGAATTCCTCACGCAACCTGTGTGCAAAGGCCAGCGCCTGCTTCCGGCTGTAAGCGCCGTTGGCATCGACGTACAGCTCGACTTCTCCAATCGCCTGGCGGGCGGCCCGGACGCGCTCCGGGTCTTTCTCAGGCTGGCTGCCGATCTTCATCTTGATCTGGCGGATACCCTGGGCGGCCCAGTCGCCCAGCTGTTCCTGGAGCTTCTTGTTCGAGTACGTCGTGAAGCCGCCGCTGCCGTAGACCGGGACCGATTCATGAGCACTGCCCAGCAGCGACACCAGCGGCAAATCCAGCAGGCGGGCCTTGAGGTCCCACAAGGCAATGTCAATGGCGGAAATCGCCATCGACGAGCTGCCCGGCCGGCCGTCGTTGCGGAGGGCCTTCACCATCTCGACCCAGGTGCCGGGGATGTCCAGGACGTTCCGCCCTTTGATCTTCTTCGCCAGCTTGGTGTGGATCAGGTGGGCGATGGACTCATTGCCGTAGGTGTAGCCCAGGCCGGTCTGGCCGCCGCCCTCGATCTCGACCAGCACCAGCGTTGTGCTATCCCAGGACGCGGTGCCGTCGGCCTCGGGCTGGTCGGTGGGGACCTTGCAGGCGGAAACGTGAATCTGGTCGATGGCGATGGACGTCGCTGTCCCGGTTACAGACATGGTTGCTCGTCTCCTCCGACGGTGGTTCGCAGTTCCGCAAGCCGCTTGCGGCTTAGCGCAACACGCGGCTCCGCTAAGCCGCACGCGGCTGTTGGAACAGACGCTTACACCACTTCCTTGATCCGGTCTTCCAGGACGGTCTTGATGATCTCCGGCGCGTACTTCTCGCCGCGGATCAGCGCCTTGGCGAAGTGCCAGGCCTGCGACATCTTGACATGGCCGGGCATCGGCGGCTCGTGCGCGTCCACCACCGCCTGAATCAGGGCGGGGCCCGGCTCGGCGAAGGCCTTTTCCAGCGTGTCCTCCGCCTTCTTCGGATCCTCGATGGTGAAGCCGGGACAGCCGACCGCCTCGGCGTACTTGGCGAAATCGATGGGATGCAGATCGACGGCGAACTGCGGGTTGCCCTCCATGACCATCTGCTCCCACTTGATCTGCCCCAGGGTGTTGTTCTTGATGACCACCACCTTGATGGGCAGCTTGTACTTGACGATAGTGGCCAGCTCGCCCATCAGCATGGTGAAACCGCCGTCGCCGACGTAAGCGAGGATCTGCCGGTTGGGATGGCCAAAGGCCGCTCCGACCGCGTAGGGCATACCGTTGGCCATGGTCGCCAGCATGCCTGTGCAGGTAAACATCTGCCGGTCGCGCATCTTGATTTGCCGCGAGGCCCAGGTGGTCACTGTGCCGCAGTCGCTGACGACGATGGCATCGTCGGCCAGGTACTTGTTGAGCATGGCCGTGATCGCCTGCGGTTTCATGGGCATGTCCATGCGGTTGGAGCGCTCCTGCATCAGTTCCTCCCACTCGGCCCGGCCCTTCTGCATCTTCTCCAGGAAGCTCCTGTCTTGTTTGGGCTGAACCATGTCCAGCAGCGCTCCCAGGATCCGGCAGGTGTCGCCGACCAGCGGCACGTCCGCGGGGTAGCGCAGGCCGATGTGGGTGACGTCCAGGTCGATCTGCACGCACTTGGCCTGACCCGGCTTGGGGAGGAATTGAACGTAGGGGAAGTTGCTGCCGACGATGAACAGAGTGTCGCAACTCTTCATGGCGTCTTGGGAGGGCGCCGTGCCGAGCAGGCCCAGACCACCCAGGACGTTGGGATGCTCGTCGGGGACCGCTCCCTTGCCAAGCAGGGCGTAGATGAGCGGGGCCCCCAACCGCTCGGCCATCTGCAAGACCTCGTTGCGAGCCCGATAGGCGCCGCGGCCGATGAGCATGGCCACCTTCTTGCCCTGGTTGAGGAGGTCGGCCGCCTTTTGCAGCAGTTCGCGCGACGGCAGCGGATTGGGCGGCGCGAAGGCGTCGCCGCTGTGGTGCGCGACGTTCATCGTGGAGCGGCTCGCATTGTCCGCGTCCCACTCCTGGATATCCTTGGGGATCGTGATGTGCGCCACCGTGCGCCGGCCCAGCGCGGTGCGGATCGCCTCGTCCACGACGTTGCACACGTGGGTCGGCCCCATGATGCGCTCGTTGTACAGGGCGACGTCCATGAAGACCTTGTCGAGATCGACGTCCTGCTGGAAGTGCGTGCCGATGAGGTCGTGGAAGGTATGGCCAGTGATGGCCAGCACTGGCTGGCCGTCGTATTTGGCATCGTACAGCCCATTGAGCAGGTGAATGCCGCCGGGGCCGGAAGTCGCCACGCACACGCCCAGCTTGCCGGTGGTCTTGGCGTAGCCGCAGGCCGCGAAGGCGGCGGCCTCCTCGTGCCGCACCTGGACGAACTGGACCTTGTCCTTGTTTTGCCGCAGCGCCTCGAAGAAGCCGTTGATGCCGTCGCCGGGCAGGCCGAAGATCACCTTCACGCCCCAGTCAAGCAGCCGCTCGAGCAGCACGTCGGAAACCGTCTTCATGTTGCTTTCTCCTTTACTCCTCTTGCCGGATCGCGAGCAGGGCGTCCACCAGATCGCGTAGCTTCCGCAGTCCCCCGGCCCGATCGGCGAGGGTCTTGATTCCCAGCAGCAACTGCGGGTCCACTGTGCCGCTGGCGCTCGAGCGCCAGGAGAAGAGGCCGGCTCCGGAACCGTGACGTCGGGTGGCGGGACCGTTTCTCCCTCGGTCATGACCAGCGGGCCTGATTTCGCTTGTGCAGTTGACACGAATCCATCTCCCCGAATGAGTGGTGCGCGGAGTCAGGCCGTTTGTTCCACGGCCCGAAAATGTAACACCATGACGCAAGAACGGTGCCATGCTGTTTCGCCCGGCATTTCCGCGTGGTGACAGGCAAGAGCGAACGCCGTTGCGCGAGGGTGTTCCCAACCTTGGTTGCCTGGCTTCCCAGACCGGGAGCAAACGGGGAGATGCCAGAGGCCCCCTGACCGGGATCGTCCAACGAGAGGCCCTTTCATGGCCAGGTGGCATTGATCTTGCTCTCTGGCATTTCTGCCCTTCTCGCAATCTGGTTCGACCTTGGACTCATTCCGGCGCAAAGGAGCATCGGAGATGGCAGACAGCAATCGCCCTGAAGTGGTGGTGATCACGGGTGCCTCGGCTGGCGTTGGCCGGGCCACGGTCCAGGCCTTTGCCCGGCGTGGGGCCAAGATCGGTCTGCTGGCTCGCGGTCAGGCGGGCCTCGAAGGGGCCCGCCGGGATGCCGAGGCACTCGGCGGGCAAGCTCTGATGCTTCCCACTGACGTCAGCGATCCCAGGCAGGTGGAGCAGGCAGCGGAGCACGTCGAGCGTGAGTTCGGACCAATCGACGTCTGGATCAACGATGCCATGTGTTCGGTCTTCTCTCCGGCCAGGCAGATGACTCCCGAAGACTACCGCCGGGTCACCGAGGTGTCGTACCTCGGCTTTGTCAACGGCACTCTGACCGCCCTGAAGCGCATGCTGCCGCGCAACCACGGCATCATCGTACAGGTGGGCTCCGCCCTGGCCTATCGCGGCATCCCCTTGCAATCGGCCTACTGCGGCGCCAAGCACGCCATTCGCGGCTTCACCGACTCGGTCCGCTGCGAACTGATCCACGACGGCAGCAACGTCAAAATCACCATGGTTCAGATGCCGGCCTTGAATACGCCGCAGTTTGACTGGGTCAAGAGCCGGCTGCCGCGCAGGCCGCAGCCGGTGCCGCCGATTTATCAGCCCGAGGTCGCGGCCGAGGCCATTTACCATGCGGCCCATCATTATCGCCGGGAGTGGTACGTCGGCGGCTCCACGGCGGTCGTCATCGCGGGCAACAAGATCGCTCCGGGCCTGGGTGACTGGTATCTAGGCGAGCAGGGCTACGGCTCGCAGCAGTACGACGGCGCCGCCAATCCGGATCGGCCCAACAACCTTTACCAACCGGTCGATCAGGATCGGGATTTCGGGAGCCACGGCGACTTCGATCAGCGGGCCCACGGCCACAGCTACCAGGTGTGGGCCGATCAGAATTGCGATTGGATCGGCCTGGCCGGGGTGCTGGGTGGGGCCTGGGATGCGTTTCAGAATGGGTGGAGCAAGTTCTGCGCGGGGGGCTGATTGGCCTGTCCCTGGGAACGGCTGCGGTCTTCGGGCTGAAGGCGCTGAGTGACCGTCCCCAAAGCCGCTTGCGGCTTCGCGCAGCAACCGCTTGCGCTAAGCCGCTTGCGCCTTCAGGAACAATCTCTCAATCACGAGGAGTCTCATGATCTCCCTGCAAACGATTTCCGAACCCGTTGGCGAGGCGTTCCAACCCAGCGGCGCTTCCGAAGTGGATTCCAAGGGCCTGGAAGCCGAACTGCGCCGCCAGCTCCGCGGCGAGGTGCGCTTTGACCGGGGCAGCCGGGCGCTGTATGCCACCGACGGATCTAACTACCGTCAGGTGCCCATTGGCGTAGTCATTCCGCGCGACAAGGACGACGTGATCACCACCGTGGCGGCCTGCCGGCAATTCGGAGCGCCGCTGCTGTCGCGCGGCGGCGGCACCAGCCTGGCCGGACAGTGCTGCAACGTCGCCGTCGTGATGGACTTTTCCAAGTACCTGCATCGCGTGCTGCACGTAGACGCCAGCAACAAGCTCGCCACGGTAGAGCCGGGCTGCGTCCTCGATCACCTGCGGGGACGGCCAGCAAACACGGTCTGAACTTCGGTCCCGATCCCTCCACGCACTCGCACTGCACCCTGGGCGGCATGCTGGGCAACGACTCCTGCGGCACCCATTCGCTGCTGTGCGCCAAGCATGGCCGGGGCCTGCGCACGGCCGACAACACCGAGGAGTTGGAGGTCCTCACCTGCGACGGCGCCCGCATGCGCGTCGGAGCAACGCCGCCCGCCGAGCTGGAGCGCATCATCCAGGCCGGCGGCCGGAGGGGGGAGATCTACGTTCAGCTCAAGGCGTTGGTCGAACGGTATGGCGAGGCCATCCGTAACAAGTATCCCAAACTGCCGCGGCGCGTCTCGGGATACAATCTGCCCCAGCTGCTGCCGGAGAATGGCTTCAACGTGGCCCGGGCGCTGGTCGGCTCGGAGAGTACCCTGGTCACCATCCTGGAAGCGACCCTGAACCTGGTTCCCAATCCTCAAGCCCGCACGACCCTGGTGCTGGGGTATCCGGACGTGTACGAGGCTTGCGACCACCTGATGGAGATACTCGCTTTCAAGCCGACCGGACTGGAAGGCATGGATCATCTCCTCTTCGAGTTCGTCCAGAGGACGGGCAAGCATGCGTCGAACCTGAAGCTGTTGCCGGAAGGCAAAGGGTTCCTGCTGGTCGAATTTGGCGGCGACAGCAAGGAGGACAGCGACAACCAGGGCCGCCGCTGCATGGCGAAGCTGAAACGCAACGCCAATCCGCCCGCCATGAAGCTGTATGACGACCCGGAAGAGGAAGAGAAACTCTGGAAGGTGCGGGAGAGCGGTCTGGGCGCGACCGCGTGGGTCCCCGGCCAGCCCGACGGCTGGCCCGGCTGGGAGGACTCGGCCGTCCCACCAGAGAAAGTCGGACCCTATCTGGGCGACCTGCGCGAGCTCTTCGACAAGTACGATTATCACCCGTCGCTGTACGGCCATTTCGGACAGGGATGCATTCACTGCCGGGTCGGCTTCGACCTGTACACCGCCGAGGGGGTCAAGAAGTTTCGCGCCTTCGTGGACGAGGCGGCCGACCTGGTGGTCAGCTACGGCGGGTCGCTTTCCGGCGAGCACGGCGATGGCCAGGCCCGGGCCGAGCTGCTGCCGAAGATGTTCGCTCCAGAGTTGATGGAAGCGATGCGGGAATTCAAACGCATCTGGGACCCGGATTGGAAGATGAATCCGGGCAAGGTGATTGATCCCTATCCGATCACTTCCAACTTGCGATTGGGACCCAGCTACAATCCGCCCACGCTGGACACGCATTTCAAGTACGCGGCAGACCACCACAACTTCGCCCGCTCGACCCTGCGTTGTGTGGGGATTGGCAACTGCCGGCAGGAGAGCGGGCAGATCATGTGTCCCAGTTACGTGGTCACCCGCGAGGAGAAGGACTGCACCCGCGGCCGGGCCCGCCTGCTGTGGGAGATGCTCAACGGTGAGCTGAAGGACGAGGGCTGGAAGAGCGAGGCGGTGCGCGATTCGCTCGACCTGTGCCTGGCCTGCAAGGGCTGCAAGACCGACTGTCCGGTCAACGTGGACATGGCGACGTACAAGGCCGAGTTCCTGTCGCATTACTACCAGGGCCGGCTGCGGCCGCGCAGTGCCTACGCGATGGGCTGGATCTACTGGTGGGCCCGGCTGGCGTCGCTGATGCCCAGCGTGGCCAACTTCGTCAGTCAGACGCCGATCCTGAGCGACGTCTTCAAGTTCCTGGGCGGCATCGCCCCGCAGCGGAAGGTGCCGCTCTTCGCGGAGCAAACCTTCAAGGAGTGGTTCCGGCAGCGCGATGGCCAGCAGATGCCGCGAGGAGCCGTGATGCGTGGCGACCACCAGAGCGGCAAGCCGCTGGTGATCCTCTGGCCGGACACGTTTAACAACCACTTCCATCCCGAGGTCCTGCAAGCCGGCGTCGAGGTGCTGGAGTCGGCCGGCTTCGAGGTGCTGGTCCCCGAAGTGTCCCTGTGCTGTGGCCGGCCGCTCTACGACTTCGGCATGCTGGACACGGCCGAGAGGCTGCTGCGGCAAATCCTGACAACGCTGCAACCCTGGATCGCGGCGGGCGTCCCGGTGGTGGGCTTCGAGCCCAGTTGCGTGGCCGTCTTCCGCGACGAGCTGACCAACCTGTTCCCACACAACGAGGACGCCAAACGGCTGAATCAGCAGACTTTCATCCTGAGCGAGTTCCTCAACAAGAAGGCCGAGGGGTATCAGCCGCCCAGGCTGGAGGCGAAGGCCCTGGTCCACGGACACTGCCATCACCGTGCGGTCATGCAATTCACCGACGAGCAGGAGGTGCTGAAGAAGATGGGTCTCGACATCGAGGTCCTCAAAGACACCTGCTGCGGCATGGCCGGCTCCTTTGGTTTCGAGAAGGAACACTACGACGTCTCGATCGCGGTTGCCGAGCACGGCGTCTTGCCGGCAGTGCGCCAGGCCGACCAGGAGACGCTGATCCTGACCGACGGCTTCAGCTGCCGGGAGCAGATCGAGCAGACCACGGACCGCAGGCCGCTGCACCTGGCCCAGGTTCTTCAGATGGCTCTGCGGCAGCAAGGGGGCCAGTTCAGTCCACCCCAGACCGATGGCCACGCCCGGCGGCAATCGGCAGCGGTCCCGGTGGGGCTGCTGCTTGGCGTGGGGGCGGTGTCGCTGGCGGGCCTGGCGCTGTGGGGCCTGAGCCGGAAGCAGAAGAAACCGGCCCGGCGCGTCGAGCGGCTGGCCCGGCATGGTCAGCAGTGAGCGACACGCACGGGGGCGCCGTCGGCCAGGATCGACAGGTCGCCGCTGACGACCTGCTCCGAGCCGTCGATCGGCTTCCAGGGCGCATCCCCGGGAGCTTGCGCGGCCAGCTCGCGATTGGTGACCTCGATCCACTGGCCGTCGCTGATGTCCGTCTGCACTTCCACCCGGGCAACGTGGCCGTTGCAGTATCCCCAGTAAAAGGTCCTGTCGCCGACGTGGACCAGGGCCGATTCCGGCAGCGTCCAGGTGTTGGGGCGTTCGAGGTACACCCTGGCGTAGGCGTAGGTGCCGGGCAGGATCTGATTGCCCTGGCCGGTCCGGCGTCTCGCTCAGGGGGTGCGTGCCGGGATCGTGGTAGGCGCCAGGCACCTCGGTGTTCCGCAGGTCGATCTCGGCCCGGAGAGTGCGGCTCCTGACGTTGAGCGCCCACGAGGTCCGCGTGACGGTGGCGGGCAAGAACTGGTCGCGGAACGACCGGACCAGCACGGACGCCCGGGTGCCCGGGTGGACCAGGTTGGCGTCCCCTTCCGGAACGTCCACATAGATGCGGACCACGTCGGTGCGATCGATGACGTAGATCGGGGCCGCGGCGTCGCCGGGCGACAGGTGCGGGGCGTTGTGGTCGGCCGAGGGGTCGCCGGCGCGCGGCAGGACAAAGTCGCCAGTGTTGGCATTGCGAGCCACCACCACGCCATCGTAGGGCGCCTGCAGCGTCAGATAGCTCACCCACGCCGCCATGCGGCGGGCATCGCTCTCGGCCACCGCCACCTGATCGCGGGCGACGGACACGTTGACCTTGTCCTCCGTGAGGGTGGCCTGTTTGGAGAGCAGTTCCGCCTCCGCCTCGAGGATGGTCGCCTTCGCCGCGTCCCGGGCGGCCCGGCTGGCATGCAATTGATTTTCCGTTTCCAGGAGGATCTGTTTGTCCACGATCCCCTTCTCGGTTTGCTTTCGCAGCCGTTGCACCTCCACGTCCCAGCGCTCGACCTGGGACTGGTATCGGGCCAGGGTCGCCCGCGCCTCGTCCAGGCGGGCCCGAGCCGCCTGAACGTCGGCCTCGGCCACCTGCACCAGCTTCTGGTCCAGCTCGACCTTCTCCTGATCGAGCTGGACCGTGCGCTTCTTGGTTTCCCAGTCCTCGCGCAGCTCCGGCGCGAAGAGAATGGCCAGCGTCTGACCCTTCTTGACGTGGTCGCCGATGTCCACGAACCACTTCTCGACGTACCCAGCCACCTTCGGATAGATCGAGGTGCGCTCATAGCTCTCGACGAAGCTCGGCTGACCGACGACGCGGAGGATGGTGCGGCGCTGCGGGTGGATCACCGAGACCGCGGGGACCTCCGATCCCTTGGTGATTGGTGATTGGTGATTGGTGATTGGTGAAGAAAGGCCCGCCTGGGGCGTTCGGAAGGCAACCAGCACCAGGGAGGAACACAACACAAGCGTCAGCGGGCCGAACACCAGCCAATTCCGGCGAGCGAAACGAGGCAGAATCGCGGACCATTGAAAGCGTTGCATCAGGAATCTCCTGTTCAGAGTCTTATTCACCAATCACCAATCACCGAGTGCCGTTGTTGTCTTCCCACACCGCGTAGTCGTCACTGGGCTTGATCTGCTGGTTGATCTCGTCCACGTGAGCGTAGACCTGCGGGTCAAAGTGGGCGCTCGCTGGGTCGTCCGGGCAGACCGACGGCGAGCGGGACACCTTGCGGCCAATCACGACCGCGAAGATCGACGGCAGCACCAGCAAGGTGGCGAAGGTGGACATCACCAGTCCGCCGATGACCGCCAGCCCCAGCGGCGCCTGCATCTGGCTGCCCCTCTCCAGAGCCAGGGCCATCGGCACCATGCCGACCGTCATGGCACAGGCCGTCATCAGGATCGGCCGCAGCCGTTCGCCAGCGCCGTGGATGGCCGAATCGACCGCCGACCGTCCCAGCTTCCAGTGGTCGCTCATGAAGGTCACGAGCATGACCGAGTTGGACACCGACACGCCCAGGCACATGATCGCGCCCATGAACGACTCGATGCTGAGGGCGGTGTGGCTCAGGAAGAGGATCAGCACGATGCCGGCAAGCACCCCCGGGATGGCGCTGACCGCCACCAGGGCCAGACGCGGCGACTGGAAGTAGGCGGTCAGCAGCACCAGGATGACAAACACCGCGACCCCCAGACCGAGAGCGAGCGCCTTGAACATGGCCATCATCGGCGGCAGTTGGCCCATCAGCTCGACCCGCACGCCGCGGGCGCTTCCCCGACGGCGGTGATGGCCTGCTGCACCTGGCGGGCGGCCCGGCCCATGTCCTCGCCGGACACGTTGGCGGTCACGGTCAGGTAGCGCTGCGACATGTCGCGGTCGATCTCGCCGGGTCGGACGCCCTTGGTCACCGTGGCCACGTCGCGGATCATCAGGTTGACCAGCGGGTTGACCGTCTCGATCGGCAGGTTCTCGATGTCCTCCGCCTTGCCCATCCGCAGCGGCGGCACCTGCACCTGAACCAGGTAATCGAAGCCCGTTTTGACGTCCACCCAGTAGTTGAGGTTGGTGAACCGGGTCGAGGCGGTCGCCAGGATCAGCGCTTCGCGCACGTCCGCAACCGTGACGCCGCTCAGGCCCGCCTTCTGGCGATCGATGGCGACCTCGACGGTCGGGTAATCCAGTTCCTGCTCGAACTGCACGTCGCGGAGATAGGGGTTGTGTTTCATCCGGGCGGCGATCTTCTCCGCGTGTTTCCGGACCAAGGCGAGGTCCGTGCCGACAACGCGCACCGCGATGGGCGTCGAGGCGCCGAAGCTCATGACGTTGGTCACGATGTCGCCCGGCTCGAAGCCGAAGCTGGCTTCCTGGGCCTGCTTCCGCGCCTCCGTCGGAGACAGGCCGTCCTTCTCCAGCCGCCCGGTCAGCCAGGGAATCACGTGCGCGGGGAGGAACTGCCGCAGCCGTTCGCGGAATCGGTCGAGCTTGATGCCGCTGTCCTCCCGCAGCGCGACGCGCAGCTGGCCGTCGTCGGGCCCTCGCATGAACAGCACCATGTTGTTGATGCCGAAATTCGGAGCCACCTGGCCGGCGTAGCCCATGCTGTTCTCGACGTTCCCCGGACCCGCCAACTGCTCGATCTCGTGCAGGCATTCCACACCCATTTGCCGGGTCAGCTCGAAGTTGGAGCCGGGGGGTGCCCGGAAACGAAGCACAAATTGCCCTGAATCGACCTGCGGGAACAGTTCGGTGCCGATCCGCGGACCCACCAGGGCGAGAATCACCACGCAGCCCGCCAGATAGGCCCCGGCCACCCACCAGCGCACACCCACGAGCCAGCTCACCGCCTGGCGGTAACCCTGAACGAGTCGGTCGAACAAGCCCGAAGCGCCAGCGCCGGGACAACCGGGCGATCCCGGTGCTGGCGCTTCGGGCTTGTGTGGGTGGTGCTTGAGCAAGTAAACGCTCAAGATCGGCACGAACGTGCTGGACAGTACGTACGAGGAGATCATGGCGAAGCCGACGCCCAGCGTCAGCGGCATGAACAGCGAGCGCAGCGGGTCTTTCATGATGAACGCCGGGATGAACACCGACAGGATGCACAGCAAGGCCAGCAGCCGGGGCACCGCCGTGGTGTTGCTGCCGTGCAGCACCGCCGTGGCCACGTTCCTGGTATGGCCCATCTGCACGTGGACGTTCTCGATGGTCACCGTCGCCTCATCGACCAGGATGCCGATGGCCAGGGCCAGACCGCCCAGCGACATGATGTTGATCGTGTTGCCGGTCACCCACAGGCCGAAGAGGGCCCCCAGCAGGGCCAGCGGGATGTTGGCCACGACCACCAGCACGCTGCAGAAGTCACGGAGGAACAGCAGGATCATCAGACCGGTCAGGCCGGCACCGATCAGACCCTCGGTCGCCACGCTCTCGACCGCGGCCAGCACGGTCGGCGACTCGTCGAACTCGAAGTTGACCGAGACGTCGCTGGGGACGGCGTCGCGCAACAGGGGCAGGGCCTTGCGAACGTCGGCCACCACGGTGAGGGTCGAGCCGGTGTCCTTCTTGATGATCGGCAAGTAGACCGACTTGTGGCCGTTCACCAGGGCGTAGCCGTAGGTGATGTCCGTGTCGTCGCTGATGGTGGCCACGTCGTGCAGGTAGACGTTCTGGCCCAGCTTGAGCGGGATGTCCCCCAGCTGCTGAATGTCCACCACGGTCGCGTTGTTCTCGACCAGGGGCATCGAGTCCTTGACGTAGACGTTCCCAGCCGGGATGATGGTGTTCCCCTTGGCCAGGGCGTCGATGACCTGCCGGGGAGTCAGGTTGTAGTCCTGCAGTTTCTGGGGATCGACGTTGATGACAATGGAACGCATGTTGGGGCCGAACGGCGAGATGGCCACGGTGCCGGGGACGTACTTCTGCACCAGCGGCCGGATGATGTTCTGGGCCAGGTCGCCCATCGCTCCCAGCGAGGTCTTCTTGCTCTCCATGACCAGGTAGCCGACCGGGACGCTGCCGGAGTCCATGCGCATGATCATCGGCGGCAGCGTTCCCTTGGGCATCCAGGACATGGCCCGGTCGGACATGGCCACCACCTGGGACATGGCCTGGCCCATGTCGGTGCCTGGATAGAACGACAGCTCGCACAGGGCCGCCTGCTGAATGTTGCGTGTGTTGATGTCCCGGATGCCATCGACGTACTGGAAATACAGCTCCAGCTGGTTGACGATGAAGCCCTCGACCTGGTCCGGGCTCATGCCGACGTAATCGAGAAAGACGTAGACCTTCGGGACGTTCAAGGCGGGGAAGATGTCCACCCGCATCCGGCTGTAGGCCAGCAGGCCGCCGCCGATCAGGACCACGATCAGCATCAAGGTCGTGATCGGATAGCGCATGGCCAGGGTGGTTGGATTCACCGATCGGGTGCCGGCGCTCGTTGCGTTCGCTGTCATGATGCCTGTCCTCAAACCGATTTACCCTTGCCTGGGCGCAGGGCCCCAGGCGCGTCTGTGTTGCTGAGTGAGATGGGGATGTACCAGGGGCGAGAAGCAGGGGTAAACACCCCGCTCGCCGAGCTTGGAGGAGAAGCAGACGTTAACAGCGCAGGGGTCGAAAAACGGCAGACAGGTTCGTGGAACGATCAGAGGTGCAGGAGTGAGAAACTCGTTTCGCGGCGGACGGCTTCCGCTTGGGGCTTCTCTTCAAGGAGGACAGCGCGGCGGGTGCCAGGGCGACGCTTGCTGTCCTGGCGGCGGGAAGTTGCTGATGGTGCGTCGCGTGGTGCGTCGCCGTGGCGGCCGCGGCCGCGGTGCCAAGAGGCAGCGGCATCACGATGGCCAGCACGACCAGCGCAGCAGTCAGTGAGTGAAGAAGCCGAGAAGTCATGGTCTGCCCAGTGTAATAGTCCCTTTTGCATTATAGGGATGATCGACCCGACAAAATCAACCGCGCCGGTAGAAAATAGGACCGATTGTCCGGCTGCGGTCGCTCCACCCAGGCCGCACCGTTTCGCCATTCCCTTTACGCGGAAATGGCGTAAAATGTGGTATGAGGATTGCAATGAGAATCTACGGAAGTCGCTCACCACCTGATACCGCGAGAGGTGCAACATGATTCGGAAGGCAATCTTGACGGTCGCACTGTTCCTGGCCACGTTTGTGGTCCTGGGCGCGACTCCGGGAGAGGCGAATGCCTGGTGGCATCACGGCTACTCCGGCTCCTACTACCCCGCCTACTACGGCTCCTACTACCCCGCCTACTCCTACTCCTACCCGTCGTATTACTCGTCCTACTACTATCCGAGGTACTACGGGTACAGCTACTCGACGCCGTATTACTACTCGACGCCGTACTCCTACGGCTCCTACTACACGCCGTACTACGGCTATGGCTACTCGTACTATCCGACGTACTCCTACTCTCCGGGGTACTCTGGGTACTACTACATTCGCTGACCGAGTCTGAGGGGCCCAGCCCCTCAGATCTCTGTTCACGTTCTCCCGCGCGAGTAGGTCAGGCTTTCCAGCCTGACCCGGGCTCAACGTCAGGCTGGAAAGCCTGACCTACTTCCCTTCGATGCGTTTGGTGATCTTCAAGCTGCGTGCCAGGCGCTCGACCTCCCGGCGAGCCGATTCCTGCTCGGCCGTCAGCAGGCGCGCGGCCAGAGTGGCGCCGCCGTTGCCCTGCCGCACCACGTGGTAATCCATCAGGAACTTCTGTCCACCCATCTCGGCCTGCAGCGCGAAATGCTCCAGGCCCGGCACGCCCGGGACCGCTCGCGGCGGGTCCACCCACAGCAAGCGGGCCTTCTGGTCTTGCAGCCACTTCCGCGACTCGGCCAGGAACTGCTGCCCGGTCGGCACCTTGTTCAGCGGGTCCAGCGTGATCAGCATCCCGTGCCCGTCGGCGCTGTCCAGCGTCACCTGCCGGCCACGCACCCCCGACGGCCACCAGCGCCTCGGATAGACGAAGCGCACCCCCAGCGAGGGGTTGTCGTAGAGCAGCTGGGTGTTCTCGCTGTTGGGCTCCAGGGTGACGCCGCGCAGACCGGTGTCGGAGATTTCCGGACAGCGCGGACTCGAGCTGCCGCTGCAGCACGAAGCGGCCCTTCGTCTGGCCAACCTCCTTGCCGCTGCCGTCCAGCAGGCTGTGGGTCCCGGTCAGGTACAGGTAGCTCAGGTGGTTGGTCGTCAGGTCAAACAGGAAGTATCCCTTGATCTGGTGGCGATTGGCGCCGTCCTCGGTCAGGCCGCGGACGGTCCCCTCAAAGGCAACCTGGGCCCGCCGGCCCGTGTCGCGCTGGCTGATCTCCTCCAGCTTGCAGGTCACTTGCCCCTCCTCGAGGCGATCCAGGCCCGTCAGTTCCTGGAGGGCCTGGTTGCTTGCCAGCCATTTGTCCCCCACCTGGACGGCCTTCGCCGGCAGCAGGCCCCGCAGGACCGGGGTGAAGACATCCGACCGCATGAGGTCAATTTCGCTCCACAGAAGGGGGGCGTCTGGGGAAAAAGGGGCCTTGAGGGTGCCGTCGCGGAGGACCACCAGCCGGCGCACCGCCGGGCGGAGCCGGCTCTCCTGAGGCCGGTCGGCCACGGTGCGTTTCACTTCCATGCGCTGATAGAAGCGAACGCTCCGGGTTACCTGGCCCTCCCGGTCCACCGCCAGGACGCGCTCCGCGTACTCGAAGGCGCTGTCGCCGCGCATGTCGAGCGGTTTGGGGTTGGGTCGTTCCTTGGTCGCCGCCGGGGTCAGGGTGCCGGACAGGTCCGTCCGCATCTGCACCTGGTACTGGGTGCCGACGGCGAACCGCTCCTGGAGCAGGGTCGGCTCGGCCGCACCGAGAAAGGGGGGGGTCAAAAAAGCGCACCGATCCGCACACTGAACGCACACCAGGAACGCAGTCGCATGGCTCGCCCTCCGCGCCGGAAACCTGCCAGGTTGGCAGGACCGCTGCCACTATTGTACCTGGTGGTCGCTGGTCGGGCGGCGCTCAGGCGCGAGCGACTGGCTGCCAAAGCGCGGGATTGGTTCCGAACCAAAGGAATACCCCGACCGTAACAACAGGGTAAGCCGGGCATTCCGTGAACTCGGGTTTGCAAGATTGAACCACGATACGTAAAAACGACCACTTCTCGTTTTCGGCACGGATCGCCGCGGAAAAGCCTGTCCGCGACAACACCAAACCGGCATTCACCGCCAAGCATCTGCCAATCCAGGGTTTGCAGCAATTCCCTGAAGGGAAATGGCCCGCTGGGCGTCTATTAATGGGAAGAGTGGTCCGCCTTTTGCATGTTTTTGAAAACGTGTGAATAACAACGGGTGCTTCAGCTGGCAGGAGTACGGTTAAAATTAGTACCGGGATGGAGCGAATAACAGGGTGAAGAGACCGATGACCTCTCTACCCAATGCGGATCGAGCTGTCCAGAGCGAATTGTCGGTGAGCCCGCCGAGAATTCCGGCAAGGAAGGCAAGGAAAGCCCGAACCTGCACGCCGCGGCAGGTCTCTGATAAGAGCCATCCTTGACCTGATCGACCGAAAAACGGATTTCGCTGCAATTTTTTCGCAAACAACGGCGGCAGAAACGTATTAAGATAGAGGGGCATGCGGAGGACCCGGGAGAAGGGTATCCGAGGTAAGGAGAGGCGAGCTGTGGCAAGCTTCAACGTTGCAGCACTGAAGCAGTTGACGGATCAGCAGGTCCGCTTTACACCGCCGGCCCGGCGGCGCGAGCAGCTGGCTCGTGCCGAGAGGCTGCTGCTGGAGGTTGATCCGGTCAAGCAGTACCCTTACCAGTTTGTCTGTTTCCGGATCACCGATTACCGTCCGGACTCGTTTCCGGACCTGCTGATCGGTGGTCAGGACCTGATTCACGATCTCCAGCTGATGATCGAGTCGCTGGCGGTTCCGGAGGGAACGACCGGCGAGCTGATCCTGACGCTGGAAGAGATCAGCAAGAAACTGAACGTCTCGACCAAGACCATCCGCCGCTGGCGGAAGCTGGGCCTGGTCGGCCGGCGGATTGTCTCCAATGGGCGGGCCCAACTGGGCTTCACGCAGGCGACGGTGGAGCGCTTTCTCTCTGCTCACAGCGACCGGGTGCAAAAGGGCAGCCGGTTCTCGCAGATGAGCGAGGACGAGAAGGAAGAGATCCTCAAGCGGGCCCGGCGTCTGTCGCGTGTGGAGGGCTGTACCCTGACCGAGATCAGCCGGCGCATCGCCCGCAAACTGGGCCGATCGGCCGAGACGATTCGCTACACCATCAAGAACTTTGACCGCGAGCACCCCGATCAAGCCCTGTTCCCGAAACTGACCGGGCCGCTCGACCAGGAAACGAAAGAAGTCATCTATAACTCTTACCGTCGGGGGATCGCCGTGGATACCTTGGCCAAACGCTTTCAGCGAACCCGAACGTCGATGTATCGGGTCATTAACGAAGTCCGGGCGCAGCAGCTGCTCAAGCAGCCCCTGGAATTCATCCCGAGTTCCGAATTCGAGGACTCGGCCCGCGAGGGCGAGTTCCTGGGGCCGATGCCCGACGCCGATGCCTATGAGGCCCGGCGCCGCGAAATGAAGGTCCCCCGGGACGTTCCGGCCGAACTGGCACCACTGTACGAGGTGCCCCTGCTGTCCAAGGATCAGGAACAGCACCTGTTCCGCAAAATGAACTATCTGAAGTACCGGGCCTCCCAGCTGGCGGCCGAGCTTCGCAAGGAAGGCGCCGACGAGGTCGAGATTGACCCGACCAAGGTCCGTATCCAGAAGCTGAACGAGATCGAGGACCTGCTGACCCAGGCCAACCTGGTCAAGGAGGTCCTGATCAACGCCAACATGCGGCTGGTGGTCAACATCGCCAAGCGGCACTCCGGCCAGACCGACAACTTCTTCGAGCTGCTGTCAGACGGCAACATGTCGCTGATCCGGGCGGTGGAGAAGTTCGATTACAGCCGGAATTTCAAGTTCAGCACCTATGCCAGCTGGGCGATCATGAAGAACTTCGCCCGCAGCATCCCGGACGAGAAGCATCGCCGGGAGCGGTTTGTCACGGGCCACGAGGAGGTCTTCGAGGTCGCCCCGGACAATCGGACGGTGGAGCACGACATCCTGGCCACCCAGGAGCGTGCGACCCACAGCGTCAACCGGCTGCTGGAGTACCTGGAGCCGCGCGAGCGCGAGATCATCCGCATGCGGGCCGGCCTGGACGATCATCCCCGGGCGATGACGCTGGAGGAGATCGGCCAGCAGTTCGGCATCACCAAGGAGCGGGTGCGCCAGCTGAACGCCCGGGCCATGAAGAAGCTGCGCAGCATCGCCGAGGAGCAACACCTCGACCTGCTGTAAGGGATCGGCGGAGCCGGAACCGAGAGGCGAAAGCCCCACCCCTTGCGGGTGGGGCTTTTGCGTTGGCTTGTCCGGGAGATCGGGTACAATAGGCAGATCAAGATTCCCCGAATGAAGGACGGATGATTATGCGCTTCGATCGAATCACTTTTGATCCTGGGGTCATGGGTGGAAAACCTTGCCTGCGAGGGTTGCGCGTGACAGCGGGGACCATTGTGGGCCTCCTTGCGGCAGGTCGCACCCGCGACGAAATACTCAAGGCTTACCCCTACCTTGAGCCTCAAGACCTCGATCAGGCGCTTGCTTACGCCGCCTGGCGTCTGGAAGAACAAGAAGTGCCGCTGGAGATGGCATGAGCCTGGCCATCCTGGTTGACGTGAACTTATCTCCTGGCTGGGTGGACTTGCTCCAGCTTCATGGTTGGACTGCGGTTCACTGGTCGGCCGTGGGTAACATCCGAGCGACGGATCAGACCATCATGGCCTGGGCTCTCGCCAATAAGCACATCGTTTTCACCCATGACCTTGACTTCGGCACTGTCCTGGCTTTGACGCACGGGGCGGGACCCAGCGTGTTGCAAGTTCGCGGTCAGGACGTTTTGCCGGACCACGTGGGCAACCTGGTGTTGGCCGCTCTGCGGCAACACCAGACCGTTTTGCAAGCTGGAGCGATTGTCGTTGTTGAGGAGCGAAAGTCGCGCGTTCGGATTTTGCCGATCTGACCTCCGCTTGAAGGAACGAGCCAAGGAAGCGGGCGTCACCCCCGAGGAACTGGCCCGGCAATCCTGGAGGAGTGGCTGGTCCGGCCCCAGGACGATGTGGCGCGGGCCGTTCAGTTCGTCCTGCGGAAGAACGCGGAACTCTATCGCCGGCTTGGGTGATGCGAGGGTCAGAGCTGAAAGCCGGAGCCGAAACGCCTCCTCAGTTGCTCCTCCGCTTTCGGACCGATGCGGTTGCCCTCCAGGTCGAGTACCGCCAGGCGAGCCAGGTGAGGCGAGGCTGCCAGCGCCGACGCTCCCTCCGGTCCGATGCTGTTGCGTTTCAGGTCGAGGCTTGTCAGTCGAGCCAGAGAAGGTGAGGCCGCCAGCGCCGTCGCTCCCTTCTCCCCGATGTCGTTGCCCCTCAGGTTGAGGGCAGTGAGTCGAACGAGGTAGGGTGAGGCCGCCAGCGCCATCGCTCCCTCGGAACCAATCTGGTTGTATCCCAGGTTGAGCTGGGTGAGGCACGCCAGGTGAGGTGAGGCCGCCACCGCCTCCGCTCCCTTTGCCCCGATCCCATTGGAATGCAGGTCGAGGACGTTGAGGCGTGCCAGCAGAGACCAGGCCGCCAGCGCCACCGCTCCCTCTGTCCTGATGAAGTTGTCCGACACGTTGAGGGTGCTGAGGCGAGTCAGGTGGGTCGAAGCCGCTAGCGCCACCGCTCCCTCCGGTCCGATGTGGTTGTTCCACAGGTCCAGCTCGGTGAGGTGGGCCAGGTGGGGCAACGCCGCCAATCCGACTGCTGCTTCCGGCCCAAGGGCGTTCCCCAGCCACAGGGCCGGGACGTGGCGGAGCCAGGGGCTGCTCAACAAGGGCTCGATCTCCGCCCAGCTGCCGCGAAGAGTCAAACCTTCGACCCAAGCCAGGGCCGCTTCTCCCCCGGCTTTGGCCAGCAGCCCGGGCAACTCCGCTGCCCGGCAGGTCACGTGAATCAGCCCACGCCGAAACTGCCCCGCACCACCCCACGGCCCCAGCCACAGCTCCCCTTGCTCGGCAAGGAGAACGGCCGCACGTTCCCTCAACTCGTCCCGGCGCGGATGGCCGTGAGGCCATTGTGCCAGCTCCACTTGGAGACGGACGAGTTGACCGCGCTGGGTCTGGTCGTGATCCTCCAGCCAGTCGGCGAAGATCAGCCGCAGGTCATCGTCGCCGGGCGATTCCTTGATCGACTCCAGGAAAGCGTGTTCTTCTGTCACCTTCCCTCCTCCATTGCGAATGACGATGGCCCGGACCTGGGATACTGCCTGGAAGCCCCTTCTGCTAGACTACCAGGAAGCTCAACGGAGGGCAGTCCATGGCAGACGCAAGCATTCCCATCTCGGAAACGACCCTGGCCCGGCTGCGCGAGCTGGCCCGCTGGGCTGGCATCCCTGTCGCTGAAGCTCTCGATCAGGCCATCAAGGATCAGTACGATCGGACGTTCTGGGAAGCGACCAATTCGGGCTACGCCGCCTTGCGTGCTGACCCGGCGGCCTGGGCCGAGATCGAGGAAGAGCGGCGGTCGCTGGAGGGGACGCTCCTGGATGGCCTCGACCTTTCGGAGCGCTGGACGGAGGACGGCCAAGCACTTCCGTCGCCCAGGCCGGATGACGCCTCATGAGCAGCGTTCCCTCGCCATCGCCCCAGCGCGGGGAAGTCTGGTTGGCCGATCTCGATCCTACCTTTGGGCACGAACAGGGCGGTCGCCGGCCGGTTCTGGTTGTCTCGGTCGATGCCTTCAACGCGGGCCGATCCGGGCTCGTGGTCGTTTTGCCGCTGACGTCTCGAATCCGTCCCTTGCCGCTGCACGTCCCGATCCATCCTCCCGAAGGAGGACTGACCCGGCCCAGCGCGGTCCTGTGCGATGCCATCCGCTCCATTGACCAGCGCCGGCTCATCGACCTCTGGGGGACGGTGAACCCGGCGACGATGACCCTGGTCGAAGATGCCTTGCGCCATTTGTTGGGACTGTAGCCCAGCTGCTGCACGATTCTCCAGCTCGGCGGCGCGGGTGTCGCTCGGGCAGCGGCGCCAGCTCCACTTGCAGGCGCAGGAACTCGGCGCGCTGGGACTGGCCGTGATCCTCCAGCCAGTCGGCGAAGATCAGCCGCAGCCCGTCGTCGCCGGGCGACTCCTTGATCGACTCCAGGAAGCCCTGTTCCGCTGTCATGCTCTGTCCTCGCTGCAGGTGACCCTCGGAAAGCGAATGTCCCAGTCAAGGACCGTCCAGCATCAGCATAGCGGATAGCTGGCGTCAATGGACGGGTTCCGGCTGCCGCATCCCAGGTCAACTGCGCGCCCGCGGAAAAGGAACAGCTACTGGCCTTGCGGGACCAACCGTGATAGAGTTGCGGGATCGTCAAGGTCACGCCAGGACAATACCAGAAGGGAGCACTAAAATGGGCACGGTTCAGTGGCGAATCTCTCTCGTGGGATTGCTCCTGTTGACCTGTGGAGACTTCGCATTCGGCGACGGCTACTCCGATCCCAGCGGCTTTTCCTTTACTTACCCGGATGGCTGGGTGCCGATCACCCGTGCCACGATGAACGATCCCAATCAGAAGATACCGCAAGAGGTGAAGAACCATCTTGCCAAGAACAAGGTGGACTTCGATACCGTGGCCGTCATGCTGCTCCACGTCGATCGTGCTGACGCTCTCGACAACCTCAATGTCGTGGTCGCGAAACAACAGATCCCGGTCAACGACCAATCCGTGAAGGAGCTGTTCGCCATGCTCCCCAAGCAGTATGCAGCGCTGGGGGTCAAGGTTGACAACCTTCAGGTCCGCGTCCAAAAAGTTGGCTCCCACGACGCGCTGGTGGTGGACTGCCAGTCTCGCCATCCCGGTAGCTCGGCTCCTTTACGGCAAAGACAGGTCATGATTCCAGGGGGTGGAAAGACCTACATCGTGACTTGCAGCGCCAAAGCCGACCGTTTCGCCAAGAGCGAGCCGACGTTTGACAAAATCCTGGCCAGCTTCAAGGTGCCGGCTCCGACCACAAAGAAGTGAGGCGAACAGCGCCGCCGCTCTCCGCCCCAATGCCCTTGTCGTCCAGGCTGAGTTTGGTGAGGCGTGCCAGGTGTGGCGAGGCCGCCAACAACGCTGCTCCCGCATTCCCGATAACGGAACAGCTACTGGTCTTGCGGGACCAACCGTGCTAGAGTGACCAGCATCGCGATCTGCACTCGGGCCGTGATCCGCAACCGGTCGTCAAGGTCATGCCAGGGCAACAACAGAAGGGAGCCCCAACATGGGTACGGTTCAGTGGAGAATCTCTTTGGTGGGATTGCTCCTGTTGACCTGTGGAGACTTCGCATTCGGCGGCACTTACTCCGATCCCAGCGGCTTTTCCTTTACTTACCCGGACGGCTGGGAGCCGATCACCCGCGCCACGATGAACAATCCCAATCAGAAGATACCGCAAGAGGTGAAGAACTATCTTGCCAAGAACCCGGTGGACTTCAATACCGTAGCCGTCATGCTGCTCCACGTCGAGCGCGCTGACGCTCTCGACAACCTCAATGTCGTGGTTGAGAAACAACAGATCCCGGTCAACGAGCAATCAGTGAAGGAACTGAGCGCCATGCTCCCCCAGCAGTATGCAGGGCTGGGGGTGAAAGTGGACAACCTTCAGGTTCGCGTCCAAAAAGTTGGGTCCCACGACGCGCTGGTGGTGGACCTTCAGACTCGCCATCCCGGTAGTCCGGAGCTTTTACGGCAAAGACAGATCTTTTTGCCAGGGGGTGGAAAGACCTTCATTGTGACTTGCAGTGCCAAAGCCGACCGTTTCGCCAAGAGCGAGCCGACGTTTGACACAATCCTGGCCAGCTTCCAGGTGCCGGCTCCGATAAACAAGGGGTTCGACTGGAGCCGAGTTGGGATGGGTGCCGTGGTGGGTGGCATCGTCGGCGGATTGGCCGGACTGATCGTGTTCATCATGAGGCTTGCGACCAAGGGCAAGCGGAAGCAGCCCGGCGACAGGACACCCGACGCGGAACGAACTTGAGAGCGGGTCCGCGCCCTGGGGAGGAAAACGCCGACTTGCCGGATCACCCCCGCATCCCCTTGAGCCACTCGCGCCACCACCATGCGATGCACCTCCGACGGCCCGTCGTAGATCCGAAAGGCCCGCACGTCGCGGTAGAAGCGCTCCAGCGGCAGATCGCGTGAATAGCCCAAAGCTCCGCAGACCTGGATACAGCGGTCGATCACCCGGCCGACCGCCTCGGCCACGAACACCTTGCATGCCGACGTTTCCTGGCGGGCCTGGTCGCCCTGCTCCAGCTTCCACGCCGCCTGCAGCACCAGCAGCCGGCTGGCGTGCATCTCGATCACCGAGTCGGCCAGCATCCACTGCACCGCCTGATGCTCGCTCAGCTTCTTGCCGAACGCCTCGCGTTCCAGGGCGTAGCGCGTGGCAATCTCCAGCGACCGCCCAGCCGCCCCCAGCCAGCGCATGCAGTGCGTCAGCCGGGCCGGTCCCAGCCGGGCCTGCATCAGGGCAAAGCCCTCGCCGAGCCGGCCCAGCACTTGACTGTCGGAGACCTTGCAGTCGGTGAAGTTGACCTCGCAGTGACCGCCCGGACCGCCGCCGCCCATCACCGGGATGGGCCGATCCACCTCGAAGCCGGGAGTGCGGGCGTCCACCAGGAACAGCGTCGTGCCCTTGCGCGGATCGACCGCCGGATCGGTCACCGCCGCCACGATGGCGAAGGCCGACCCGCCGGCCCCGCTGGTGAACCACTTCCGGCCGTTGATCACCCAGCCGTCTCCCTGACGCACCGCTCGCGTTCTGAGCATGGTCGGGTCGGAGCCGGCCCCGGGGGCGGGCTCGGTCATTGCAAAGCAGGAGCGGACCTCGCCGCGCATCAGCGGTTCGAGATAGCGCTGTTTCTGCTCCGGCGAGGCGGCCCGGAGCAGCAGGTGCATGTTGCCCTCGTCCGGGGCGGCACAGTGCAGGGCCAGCGGCCCAAGCAAGCTCCGGCCCGCCTCCTCGAAGACCACGCACAGGGCCATCGTGTCCAGCCCCAGGCCGCCATGCTCCTTCGGGAGTTGCGGCGCCCACGTGCCGGCCTCACGTGCCCTGGCGCGGACCTCGGCCAGGAGCGGACCGGGCAGGCCCTCGTCCTCGTCCGCGTGCTTCTCCAGGGGGATCACCTCCCGGTCAATGAAGGCACGCACCCGATCGCGGATCGCACGCACTTCCGGAGACAGATTGAAGTCCATGAGTACAGCCCCTTTCAGGGAGTCCCTGCACCGCGGCCCCGTGGCTCGACCAGGAACCACGTCTGGCAGCAACTGGGCCCCTCCCGATGATACGTCAGCAGGCTTGATGCCGGGGCCAGCGGAAACGCCTCCTGGGCTCCGGCGGGCCGGGCGCGAAGCTGAAACTCGCTCGGCCGGGGACCGCCTGCCTCCAGGAAGGTCCGCCACAGCCGGAGGGCCAGTTCCCGGCCCGCTGCACCGTTGAAGTGCCACTGGCGCTGGCCGATCCAGCACACCTGTTCCAATTCGCGATCGGCCAGTCCGTATCCAGGGCGGCCATCGCTCAGCGCGGCGTAGCTGACCACCAGCCCCGACAGCCAGCCCAGGAAGGCCAGGGAGTGGGGCAGCTCGGCGACCTCCGCGTTGGTTTTCCGGGCGGTCCAGTCGGCCCAAGGGCAGGGGCTGGCCGTCAACCGTTCGTGGGAAGGCAGGCGCGGAGAACGGGGCCGGCCCGTGGACGTTGCAGCCGGCTTCTCGCCCGGGCCCGCTTCCTCCTCCCGCAGCGGCATGAAATAGGCCGGACGGGTCAACTGTCCCTGGAAGTCGCCGTCCTGGACCGTGCCGCGGACGGTGTAGGCCAGGCCGGGCCCCATGTCCAGCGGTGCCAGGAGCAGACCGTCCTCCGCCAGCTGCTCCAGCCAGGCCGGCTCCAGATCGGGTGTCGAGGCCGTCACCATGATCCGGTCGTAGGGGGCCCGGGCGGGCCAGCCCAATCGGCCGTCGGTGTGGTACGTCTCCACCGCCCGCCTGGGAAAGGCCAGCAAATGCGCCTCCGCCTCGGCCAGCACCCGGCGATCAACCTCGATCGAAACGACCTCCGCGACAACGTGAGCCAGCAGGGCGGCGTTCCAGCCGGTGCCGGTGCCGACCTCCAGGACACGCATTCCCGGGCCGGGCCGCAGGTCTTCCAGCATCCGCGCCATCAGCGACGGCTGGCTGGAACTGCTGATGGCTACGCCCGAACCCTGGCCGATCTCCTCGCTCAACCGGGTGGTCAGCACCCGGTCGGAGTACACCAGGGCCAGGTCGCGCGGACCGAGCACGTCCAGGGCGATTTCCTGCCAGCCGCCGGCCTTCTGGTATTCGTAGACAAGGTCCAGGAAATAGTGGCGCGGCGTCTGCCGGAACGCTGCGATCAGGCCTTGCGACCACAGGTCGCCGAAGGCGATCAGCTGATCTGCCAGACGCTGACACGCTTCCTCGACGGCGCGGTTCATTTGCTGCCTCCGCAAGTGTAGCCATCACGCTCCGCGTGATGAAAATCATCACGCTCCGCGTGATGGCTACACTTCGTGCTTGCCATTGGGCCCGCGGATCGCCATACTGGTTGCGTTCGCCCCTTTGCGGTCCTCTCTACTCAGGCCCCTGTTTCTGAAGGGACACCTATGCGCATCCGCTCTCTGCTGGGACTGACCCTCCTCACCCTGCTGCTTCCCGTCACGGCACGGGCACAGCAAACGCCGGAGCAACTGCTCTCGGTCTCTACCCAGTTCTACGTCCGCTGGGACGGCGTGACGGTCCACCAGGCCGAGCACGCCAAGACCGCGCTGGGCAAGATGCTGGCCGGCGACATGGGCGTTTTCCTCAAGGGCCTGTTCGGCCAGGTCCAGGAGGGACTGGGCACCCTGCTGACCGTCGAGCAACTGCTGGGTGGCGTCCCTCCCGAAAAACTCCAGCAACTGCAAGCCGACAGCGCCGAGGCGGCCAGGCTGCTGCCGTTGCTGGCCGAGACCGGCTTTATCCTGGCCGGCGAGGTCCGCAACCTCGAGCCGTTCGACGGCGACCTCTATCTCATCTTGCCCAACCTGGGCGCGAAAGCCAAGCCGCTCCTGGGCACTTTGCGGCTGATTGTCAATCTGGCCAAGGGCAAGATCCAGGAACACAAGTTCGGCAGCCGGGTCGTCTCCCACGTTGCCGGCGACCAGGAGTTCCCGGCCCATCTCAGCTGGTGGCTCGAGTCCGGCCACGGCATCGTCCACCTGAGCGCCAAACCGCCCGAGGCGACCATGAAGCGCTGGGACGCCAAGGACCGGGCCCGGCTGACGGAAAACGCGCTGTACCAGCGCATCGCGAACTTCAAGCAGTTTACCACCAGCGCCCGCGCCTTTGTGGACGTCACCGCCCTGGTCAAGCTGGCCAAAACGCGCGGTCCGGAGATCGTCAAGCTGATCGACGACCTGGGCCTGAATGGGCTCAAGAGCCTGACGCTCTACTCGGGCTTTGCCGGCGAGGCGGAGCGCGGCTTGCTGGAGCTGGAAATGCCAGGCCCCCGCAAGGGGATCCTCGGTCTGTTCCGGGGCAAGACGTTCACGCTCGGCGACGTGCCGCCACTTCCTCCGGACGTGGTCAGCTGGTCGATGGTCAGCTTTGACACGGCCACTTTCTACGACGTGGCCCTGCAAAGCGCCGAGGCCGTCACCCGTGTTCTCGCTCCGGACAACGTCGCCGCGGTCAAGGGCTTTGCCACCGTGGTCAACGTCGCCCTGGGCCTGGATCTGCGCGACGACTTGCTGGCCGCCCTGGATGACAAGATCATCGGTTACACGGCTCCCTCCGAAGGGCCGCTGACCCTGGGCCAGGTGGTGATGATCAAGGTCAAGAACGCCGACAAGGTCAAGGACTCCCTGGAGCAGATCATCAAGGCGATCGCCCGGCTCACCAACGCCGACATCCAGCTCAAGAAGCGGACCTACAAGGGAGTGGAGATGCGCGAGCTGCGCATCCGGCAGCAAGGCTTCGTCTTCATCCCCACCTACGCCATCCACAAGGGCTACCTGTGCGTGGCCCTGTACCCGCAGCCGGTCCAGGGGTACGTGGCACGGGCCAACGGGGACATGGCCGCCTGGAAACCGTCGCCGAAAGTGCGGGCCCTGCTGGACGAACTCCCGAAGGAGGCCGTCTCGCTCTCCTATTCCGACCCCCGGCCGACGCTGACGCAACTGATGTCGCTGGGCCCGATCATCGGCGCCTCCATCACGTCGTTCAATCCGGAAACCAGCTTCGAGCCGAGCACCATCCCCAACGCCCAGGAAGTGACGCGATTCCTCTTCCCCAACGTTTCGGTGGGGACGGCCGACGACAAGTTCGTCCGGCTGGAGTCGCGGGCCTCGCTGCCCTTGCCGATCGACCTGGCCGGCATTGACACCTATGGGATTTTCGTGCTGATTTCGTTTGGCCGGTTCCTGTGATCGGCGGGCACAGTTCCTCACGATCGACCCCTCCGCCAACGAGCCGCCGGGTTTATCCCGGCGGTCTGTCCGCCGGGATAAACCCGGCGGCTCGTTGGCGGAGGGCCTTCCATTTGCAACTGCACTCAGCCCAGCACCGACACCCGAAATCCTTTCGCCACCGGCACAATCCACGCAACCGGCAAGATTGCCACCCCTTCAACCAATTCCACAGCCAATTTCTCGTTTGTGGCCTGGGGAGATCCGAAGCCTTGCCCGTACAATGCTCCCGGAATGAAGTAGTGGAACGAGGGGCCAAACCATGTTCGGACAAAAGAAACGTTTGCTGGCGCTGGGTCTGGCGAGCTTGCTGGGCCTGGCCGGCTGCTGCTGTCGCAAACAGAACTGCTGCTACCAGGGCGGTGCTATCGCCGCGCCTTGTCCGCCGGCGGCCGGCCCGCGGACCTTCTCCCCTGGCACGGCCGTGCCCATCCAGCCCGCGCCGGGCATCCCGACCTATCCGGGGCCTTCCGGTCAGGCTCCGGTCGCTCCGCTGGTTCCCGGGTTGCAGACCGGGCCAACGAATCCGCCTTTCAGCTCTCCGCCGGTTCAGCCCATGCCGGGCGGGCAACCCTTGCTGCCCGCCCGCGCGGACTTTCCGCAGCAGACCGATGCCCGTCAGCCCGCTGATCCGCTTGGCCCGGTCCAGCTGACCCAGCCGGTGCCTGCTCAACCCGCCCCGGGCGATCCGCCGTCCGGCAGCGATCAGCGCAACCTGGCTCAGAAGCCGCTGCCGCCGGATCCGCCCCGGGCCTCGGTCAACTCGCCGCCGCAGGAGCCGGCCGCTTCCGAGAAACGCGAGACACCAGCCACGCCGTCTCTGGACATCCCGGGCTTTGCCCTGGCCAAGACCAGGGTCGCCACCGGTATGAAACCCTTCCCGGACGGCATCGCCTGGTTGCAGGCCAACGGCTATCGCACGGTGCTGCACGTCCGCGCTCCCGGCGAGGATGACAGGGCCGCCCAGGAACTGTTCAAGAAGTACAACCTCCGCTCCCTGACCCTTGAGATCGCTCCGGGCACCCTGACCCGGGATGCGGTCGAGGCGTTCCATCGCGCTGTCACCGATCAGAGCAACTATCCCCTCTTCGTCTTCGACAAGGATGGCTCCATGACCGGAGCGCTGTGGCTGGTTTACTTCCGTCTGTCGGAGGGTGTCTCGGAGGAAAAAGCCGGCCTGGAAGCAGCCCGGCTGGGCTGGAAACCCAACCAGGACGCCGAACACAAGGCGATGGCCGACGCCGCCGCACGCTATCTGCAATCGCAGAATCCTTGACAGGCATCTCGCTTCAACTCCCGCCGGCCCGCCCCTTGCCTCCCAGGCCAGGCGAGAATTCCTTTGCTTCCGAGCACCGGCCTTCTATACTGAAGCTCGATCTGATCCGCACGTTCCTGCTGAAAGGAAGAGCTTCCATGTCGTCCACGGGTTCGATCACGCACCTGGTCGCCCAGCTGCGCCAGGGCGAGCGGGACACCATCCAGGAACTCTGGCAGCGCTACTTCCGCCGGCTGGTCGGCCTGGCCCGCAAGCGGCTGGGCGACCTGCCGCGTCGGGCCGCCGACGAGGAAGACGTGGCCCTCAGCGCCTTCAACAGCTTCTGCCGGGCAGCCGAGGTCGGCCGCTTCCCGAAACTGCTGGATCGCGACGACCTCTGGCAGGTGCTGGTCATGATCACCGCCCGCAAGGTGTGCGACCTGCGCGACTACGAGGGCCGCGACAAACGCGACTGGCGCCGCATCCAGGACGCGATCCAGGGAGCCGGGGCTGGCGCGGCCGAGCCGGAGTCGGCCCTGTCGGGGCTTTTGAGCCGGGAACCCGACCCGGCCTTCGCCGTCGAGGTGGCCGAGCAGAGCCGCCGGCTGCTGGATGAGCTGGGAGACGAGGGCCTGCGTCAGGTCGCCCTGTGGAAGATGGAAGGCCATACCAACCAGGAGATCGCCGGCCGGCTCGGCTGTGCCGTCAACACGGTGGAACGCCGGCTGCGGCTGATCCGCAAACGGTGGGAGAAGCAAGGCTTCAACTCTTCAAGCTCCGACACCAGAGAGGAACGCCCATGACCGCCCATCCATCGGATGACTCCGAATCCTCGACGCTGGACCTGGAGGAGCGAATTGACGCCGTCTGCATGGAGTACGAACGGCTCTGCAAGGCGGGCGAAATGCCGGCGCTGGAGGCGAAGCTGCGCGCGTTTTCGCCGGCGGAACAGGAGCCGGCGCTGCGGGAGCTGCTCGGCCTGGAGATTTACTATCGCCGTCTCCGGGGAGAGCAACCCGCTGCCGAGGAGTATCGCCGCCGCTTTCCCGGACAGGAGAGAGTGATAGACTCGCTCCTGGAACGGGAGAATGGCATGGGAAGTGTCGGGAGCGGCACGACCAGCGTGGATCGGCGGACCGCGTCCGCGACCGTCCCTAACCGGCTGCCGGAGACCGTGGGCGGTTACGAGATCCTGGAGGAGCTGGGCCGGGGCGGCATGGGCATCGTCTACAAGGCGCGCCAGGCCCGGCTGAACCGGCTGGTCGCTCTGAAGATGATCCTGCACGCGGAGTACGCCACGGACGCCGATCTGGCCCGCTTCCGCACCGAGGCCGAGGCCATTGCCCGCTTGCAGCATCCCAACATCGTGCAGGTCCACGAGATCGGCGACCACGACGGCACGCCGTTCCTGTCGCTGGAGTTCTGCCCCGGTGGCAGCCTGGACCGCAAGCTCAACGGCACTCCGCTGCCGGCTCGCGAGGCGGCACGACTGGTGGAGACCCTGGCACGAGCCATGCACGCGGCCCACGGCAAGCAGGTGATCCACCGCGACCTGAAACCGGCCAACATCCTTCTCTCCCCTCTCCCCGACGCGGGAGAGGGGTCGGAGGTGAGGGGGATCGGCACACCCAAGATCAGCGACTTCGGTCTGGCCCGCAAGCTGGATGACGCGGGCCAGACGCAGACCGGCACCATCCTGGGAACGCCGTCGTACGTGGCCCCGGAGCAGGCCAGCGGCCAGAGCAAGGAGCTGAGCCCCGCGTGCGACGTCTACGCGCTGGGAGCCATCCTCTACGAATGCCTGACCGGCCGGCCGCCGTTTAAGGCCGCCACGGTGGGCGATACCCTGTATCAGGTGACGCACGACGAGCCGGTGCCGCCCCGGCACTTGCAGTCCCGGACGCCGCGCGATCTGGAGACGATCTGTCTGAAATGTCTGCGCAAGGAGCCGGCGAAACGCTATGCGACGGCGGCAGCGCTGGCGGATGACTTGCACGCCTTTTTGGAAGGGCGGCCGATCAAGGCCCGTCCGGTCGGCTGGCTGGAGCGGGGTTGGCGCTGGACACGGCGCAATCCGAAAGGGGCGGCGCTGCTGGGGTGCGTCGGCTTGCTGCTGGCGGTGATCCTGGTTGGAGGAACCTGGCTGATCCGGAACCTGCAAGCCGCCCTCGCCGACTCGCGGCAGAAAGAGCGCGGCCGGCGGGAGCAAGTGCTGGAAGCACTGCTGTCCGAGGCGCGGGCCACACGGTTCAGTCGCCGCCAGGGCCAGCGGTTCCACACGCTGGCGACGATCCGCAAGGCCGTCGCCGAGGCCCGAGAGCTGGACAAGCCGCCCGAGGTATTCGACGAGCTGCGCCGCCTGGCCGTGGCTGCCCTGGCCCTGCCGGACTCTCGCGTGGCGCGGGAATGGGACAAGAGTTGGCTCAAGGGTAAGCGTGGGCTGGCCTTCGACCCGGTGAGCCTCGGAAGGTACGCCCTGGGCGATGCCGACGGCACCATCCGTGTCTGCCGGGTCGAGGATGACAAGGAGCTTGCCCGGCTGCCTGGCCTGGGCAAGGGACAGGAACTCACCTTCGGCCTCGATGAGCAGACGCTATACCTGTGGAATGAAGCAGACGGCTTCCTGAAACGCTGGCGGGTGGGCGAGCCGGAGCCGGTGAAAGTGGCCGCGACTTCCTCGGGAAACGTCGAGCGCTGGACCATGAGTCGGGATGGCAGCCGTCTCATGTTGCTGCACGCGGAGAAAGGGGGGACCCGCGTCGAAATCTTTGAACTGCCGGACGGCCGGCGGTGCTTCGAGCGATCTTTACGCCACGATCATAATCCCGCGCTTACAGGCATGGTCGCGGCCCTGTCACCGGACGGCCGCTGGTTGGCGGCCACCGAGGGTAACTACGGCACCCCGGCTCGCAACCGGGTCCTCGTCTTCGACGTTGACAGAGGGCAATTGGTCCACACGCTGGTGCATGAAGACAACGCTCGCTGCCCGGTGTGGTATGCGGACAGTTCCACGTTAGCTGTCGGAAACTGTGATACTGGCACGGTCTACTTGTGGGACGTACCTTCCGAAAAACAATTCCGCGTCCTCCGGGAGTTGAAGGGAGGAGGTCCGCAACTGGGAGCGAGCCTCTCGGGGCAGCTCCTGGCCGGTCATTCGGAGTGGTGGCAAAACCAGGTGCTCTGGCATCCGTACACGGGCGCTCCTTTGTTGCGGATGGCGGAAAGCAATGCCTCCTTGCGTTTCAGTACCAGCGGCGGCTGGTTATACGGCTGGGAGCAAACGGGAGGCAAGGTCCGCCTGCACGTCGCGGAGCCCAGTCCCATCCTCCGCACGCTGATCTGTAACCCGAAGGGTGAGGCACTGTCCGAATGTAAGCATGTCGCGGTCCATCCCGGCGGCCGGTTGGTTGCCGGGGGAACTTCCCACGGGGTCTCGCTGTTCGATCTGTGCACGGGATTGAAGGTCGGACACCTCGACTCGGGCGAAACTCTTCACGTCCGATTCGATCCGTCCGGTGGAGACTTATTTACCTGCGGTGCGCAAGGGTTGCTCCATTGGCCCATTCGTTTCGGCGCTGACGGACCGGAGGGCCTGTCCATTGGAGTTCCCCATCGTTTGCGGGAGAAAGTTGGTAATGGCAATCTCGGATTTGACGTGAGCCAGGACGGACAGGTGATTGCCGTGCCTGAATTCACCCGGGCCATTGTCCTGTTTCGCGATGGCAGCAAGCCCCCTCTGACGCTCAGTCCGCTACAAGACACGCGGACCTTGAGCATCAGCCCGGACGGGCGCTGGGTTCTCACGCGCACGCACGTAGATTCCGATTCAAAGGTCTGGGACACCAGGACAGGGAAACTCGCCGCGGACATGAAAGGCTCCGGGAACCTGTCCTTTAGCAGCGATGGCCGCTGGCTGACGAACGGCTGGCAGCGCTGGGAGACGGGCACCTGGCGCGAAGGACCTTGCCTGGGGAACGGGGCTGGTCAGGCAGTCCGGGCTTACTCTCCCGATGGGCAATACTACTTCACCTCGAAGGACGGCGGCCCGCTCTTGCTTGTGGATAGCGAATCGGGCAAGACCCTGGTTACTCTGGAGTTGCCCGAGCAGAGTCAGGTCTGGTATGCCGCCTTTACTCCCGATGGCACCCGCCTGATCCACTCCACGGTGAACGACCACCTGGTCTGCGTCTGGGACCTGCGTGCGCTCCGCCGGCACCTGGCCGACCTGGACCTGGACTGGGACACGCCGCCGTTTCCCCCGGCGCCGGAAGGTGAAAGGCGACTGCCGCTGCTCGTTACTGAGGGGCAGGTCGATCTCGACCCGGAGCAGGCTGCCGCGGCCTGGCTCAAGGCCATGGAGTTCCTGCCCGGCGAGTCCGATCCCTCATCCTATCGCAATCGCCTCTGCTCTGAGTTGGCCCAGCACGAAGCGGCCTTCGCCCGGGCCATCGAGATGCGGCCCAACGATGTCGGGCTGTGGCTGGCCCGTGGCCGGTTTCACGCTCGCAAGAGCCAGTGGGAGAAAGCCGCGGCGGCCTATGCCAAGGCGACCGGATTGCCGGGGGCAAAAGACTACGATCTGCACCTGTTCGTCGAGCAGGCGAGCGTGCGGATTCTGGCGGGCGACACCGAGGGCTACCGTGCCACCAGCACCCAGCTCCAGGATCGCTTCGGTCAGACCAGGGACCCAGTTACGGCCTACATTGTGGGGCGGGCCTGGGTGCTTGGCCCGGAATCGGGGCTAGACCCGCTGCGCGCCGCACAGTTCGCCGAACTGGCCCTGAAAGGCAAACTCCCCTCCAAGGGTTTCCAGGCCGCCGCCCTCCACGTGCTGGGCACTGCTCAGTACCGGGCCGGTCAATTTGAGGAAGCCGTTCGTCGGCTCAACCAATCCCTCAGTGCCGACCTCGCCTGGGAGGGGGCCTACCTGAACTGGCCGGTGCTGGCTCTGGCGCATCATCGCCTGGGCAACGACGAGAAGGCCCGCCAGTGGCTGGACAAGACCACCCGCCGGGCCGAGCAGATGGCGCAGGACCTCAACAAGGAGCCAGTTGGCTTCCCGAGAAGCGTGCATCCGACGGACTGGCTGCAGCTCCAGGTCTTCCTCCGCGAGGCCGAGGGCTTGATCGGACGCCAACCAGACAAGTCGGACAGGTAAGGTGCGGTTGGCTCCGGTCGCTTCCCGACCCCAAGTCTCCCTACGCGCCGGCACCTGACGGTGCCGGCACGCCGTTCTCCCGCTTTTCCGACACTCCTCTGCTTTCTCTGATTTTTTTGCAAATCGGTGCTGGGTTCCCGCAACAAACCTGGAGGTTCCTCAGTAGAGGAACGCCTTTGCTTTCTTCCCGGATCGAAAGCCAGAGGCGCCCTGGACGCTGCATCTTCTTGTGCGCCTGGTCTGTACGCCTGGATCGATGCTTTCCCCAAGATCGCAGACCGTTACTCTCAGGAGACTGAAACTCATGCTGTTCACCACCTGGCTTCAATCGCTGACACGAGGCCCTGGTCGAGGTAGCCGCACCCGCCGTCCCGGCTCCTCCCGCGGCAACAGGAGCCGCCGGCGCAGCTTCGTGCCCCAGCTCGACGTGCTGGAAGATCGGACCGTGCCCAGTACCCTCACGGTCATGAACCTCAACGACGGCGGCGCCGGCTCGCTGCGGGCTGCGATTGGCGCAGCCGCCAGCGGCGACACCATCCAGTTCGCCGGCGGGCTGCACGGGACCATCCCCCTGGCCAGTGAACTGAGCATCACGGACAGCCTGACGATCAACGGGCCGGGGGCTGCGAAACTGACCGTCAGCGGCAGCAGCACCACCCGGGTCTTCGACGTCAGCGGCAGCAGCACCCAGCTGACCCTCAGCGGTCTGACGATCGCCAACGGGCTTGAATCGGTCCTGGCGGGCCCGGCGTTCGGGGGCGGCCTGCTCAATAACGGGGCGAGTGTGTGCCTCTCGAAGGTCGTCTTCGCCAGCAACCAGGCCCAGGCCGTCGGCGGTTACGCCGGCGGCGGGGCGGTCGCCAACCTCGGTGGGACGCTGACGGCCGATCAGACCGACTTCCTCAGCAACAGCGCCAGCGGCGCCGCCACCAACTTCGGCAACGGCGGTGCCGTCTACGATGACCAGGTCTCGATCGTGGACATTGAACACAGCACCTTCTGCGGCAACCTGGCCACTGGGGGCCAGGCCAATGGCGGGGCGATCGGCCATTACGGCGGCAGCCAGCTAACGCTCGACCACTGCTCCTTCGCCGGCAACCAGGCCCTGGCGTTGCCTCCGGGCAGTGATGCGTTTGGCCTGAACGCCGCTGGAGGGGCTATCGAATCGGACGAGAGCGGCTCTGGCTACTTTGAGGGAGCGGGTCTGGCTTCTGCTGGCGGCAGCGACCTAGGCCAGCCCACCATGACCATCACCCACTGTTCCTTCACCGGCAACCAGGCGGCCCAGGCTGTCCCCTCCGCCCCTGGCGCTGATGGCGCCCCAACGGAGGGCGGTGCCATGGACGTCGATGCCGGGGCCAAGGCAACGGTGAGTGACAGCCTCTTCGCCTGCAATAGCGCCGTTGGCGGCGACGGTGGCGCCGGCAGCGCGGGCATGGACGGCGGGGCTGGCGGTAGGACCCTCGGGGGAGCCATCCTCGTCTACAGTGGCAACCTCACCGTCAGCAACAGCCTCTTCCTCGGCAACGTCTCCCACGGCGGCAACGGCGGCGCGGGCGGCAGCGGCAACGGCGGCAACGGCGCGCAGGGCGATGGCGGCGCGATCCTGAATCTCTTCGGCGGCCCCGGGTTGGGCTTGACCATCACCGACTGTTCCATCGTGACTAACACGGCGCAGGGCGGCGCCGGCGGGGCTCCGGGGAGCGGCGGGGTCGGCGGCTCCGGGGGCGTGTGCCGGGGCGGCGGTTTGGCCAACGAACGGGGTGCGACCGCCACGGTCAGCAACACGTCAATCGTCAACAACCAGGCGCTCGGCGGCGCTGGCGCCGCCGGCAGTAACGGCGGCAACGCCCTGGGCGGCGGCGTCTACACCGGCCGGTTCACCAATCAAGTCGCGAACCTCGAACTCCTCCACTGCACCGTCAGCGCCAACCTGGTCCAGGGTGGGGCCGGCGGCGTGGGCGGCAACGGGGGCGATGCCCTGGGCGGCGGCATCTGCAATGCCAATACGAATAACCCAGCTGGTCAACTGATCACATCCGATCCCTACCCGATCCTGGATCTGGATGGCACGAGCGTCCTCCTCAACCGGGCGGTCGGCGGGGCAGCCGGCTCCGGCGGGGTTGCCGGCTCCGGGATCGGAGGCGGCCTCTACAACCAGGACCTGGCCACCGCGGAGGTGGATAGCCACAGTCTGATCAAGTTCAACACGGCCTCGACCAGCAACGACAACGTCTTCGGTGCCACGACGCCAATCTGACGGGTGCAAGCCCGCGGCGCGAGCGAGGGTCCCACCCCCTTGCGCCGCGGGCTTTCCCTGCGTCCCGTCTTGCTTCTCCACCGCCATTCCATCCAATACTCCCATTCTCTCCCACCGATGGCGTCTCCGTGGAGAATCCTCATGGCCAAGCGACCTCCCTCTCCGTCCGACCTGGGTGCCAGCGTTCCTCTGGTGCCGCCGCTGTATCAATCCTCCGTGTACACCTTGCCCGACCTGAACGCCCTGGACCGCATCATGGAGGGCGAGGAGCCCGGCTACGTCTACGCCCGGGACGGCCATCCCAACGCCCGCATGCTGGCCGCCAAGCTGGCCCATTACGAGAGCGGTCTGTGGGGCGTGGTCGCCGGCTCGGGCATGGCCGCCATCAGCGCGATCCTGCTGGCCACCGTCGAGCAGGGCAGCCGGATCGTCGCCAGCAACCGGCTCTACGGCCGGACCACGACCCTGCTGGAACAGGAGTTCTCGCGCTTTGGCGTCAAGACGGTGTTCGTCGATACCAGCGAACTGGACGACGTACGGCGGGCCCTGCGCACCCGGACGCGCATCCTGTTTGTGGAGACGATGTCCAACCCGATGCTGCGCGTGGCCGATTTGCGCAATTTGGCCCAACTGGCCTCGGAGAGCGGGGCCCTGCTGGTGGTGGACAACACCTTTGCCACGCCGGTGCTGGTCCGGCCGCTGGAGCTGGGGGCCTGCCTGGTGATGGAGAGCCTGACCAAGATGATCGGCGGCCACAGCGACGTGACCCTGGGCGTGGTCTGCGGCCGGGACGACTACTATGGCGAGGTCAACCAGGCCGCGAGCATCTGGGGGCTGGCCTCCAACCCGTTCGACTGCTGGCTGGCGGAGCGCGGCCTCTCGACGCTGGTGCTGCGCATGCGCACGGCGATGGACAACGCCTCCGCCCTGGCGATGTGGCTGAGACAGCAGCGCAAGGTCACCCAGGTCATCTATCCCGGCCTGCCCGACCATCCCGATCACCTCCTGTCCAGCAGCCTGTTCTGGGGCGGGCACGGCAACATGCTCTGCTTCGAGCTGCACGGCGGCCGGGAGGCCGTCAATCGCTTTCTCCAGAAGTCCCCCGGCATCGCCTTCAGTCCCTCGCTGGGCAACACGGTCACCACCTGCAGCCATCCCTGGACCACGTCGCACCGTTACGTCAGCCCGGCCGAGAAGCGCCGCCAGGGCATCACCGAGGGCCTGATCCGGCTGTCGGTCGGCTGCGAGGACGTCAAGCAAACGCAGGAAGAGATGGCGCGGGGATTGGCGTGAGCGGGCGGGAAACCAACCCCTCCCCCCAACCCCCTCCCCGAAACGGGGAGGGGGAGCCAGAGGGTTCCAGTTGTGTGTGTGCGCTGGCGCAATGCAATCCATCGGCAGCTCTGGCTCCCCCTCCCCGAAGCGGGGAGGGGGTTGGGGGGAGGGGTCGCCTTGACCCTGGCAAGGTAGTCAGGATCGGAAGGATCTGCTATCCTGAAGGAAAGGTTTCGGGGTGCGAAGTCTCCCGGACCGATGGAACGAGTCCGCAGTCGAGGTGCTTTTTATGCCGGCCGATCCTCCTTCCAATTTGCCCCCATCCCCAGCTGGCAAGCCGCGTCGGCGTCCCGCGCCGGGTATGGGCGGGAACTGGATGTGGGTCGCCATCGTGGTCGTCATCATCCTCCTGTTCATGAGCAATGCCGGGGGTCCGTCCGGAACGGTCACCTGGAGCGAGTTCTACAATCTCGCCATGAACGAGGAGGCCAGTCAGGAAATCAAGCGCATCACCCTCAAGGGGAACGATTACCTGTACGTCGAGTTGAAGGAAGGGGCCCTGGAGAAGCTCCCCAAGGAGTTCCAGGACCTGAAAAAGAAGGTGCCGCGCTCCCTCCGCTTCACGGTCACCCGACTGCACGTCTCGGATGACAAATCCTTCACGGAACTGCTGAACAAGCTGATGGCCAAAGGCATCATCGTCGATCAGCAGGAGGACCAGTACGCCTGGCTGGGCGGCCTGGTACTGATGATGCTGCCGCTGCTGCTGCTGCTGGGGGTGCTGTTCTTCCTGCTGCCGCGCTTCCGCGATCCGCTGGGCGGCAGTTTCCTGTCCAACTACATCAAGAGCCCGGCCCGGCGCTACGAGCGCACCAAGACCCGCGTCACCTTCGACGACGTGGCCGGCATGCAGAACGCCAAGAGCGAGCTGCAGGAGGTGGTCGAGTTCCTCAAGTCGCCGGAGAAGTTCCAGCGGCTGGGAGCGGTGGTGCCCAAGGGGGTGCTGCTGGTCGGCCCGCCCGGCACCGGCAAGACCCTGCTGGCCCGCGCCGTCGCCGGCGAGGCCGGCGTGCCGTTCTACAGCATTAGCGGCTCGGAATTCATCCAGATGTTTGTCGGGGTTGGGGCTTCACGCGTTCGTGATCTCTTTAAAAACGCCAAGGAAAACGCCCCCTGCATGATCTTCATCGACGAGCTGGACGCCGTCGGCCGGATGCGCGGCGCCGGCGTCGGCGGCGGCAGCGATGAGCGCGAGCAGACCCTCAACCAGATCCTGACCGAGATGGACGGCTTCACGCCCAGCGAGACGGTGATCGTCATGGCCGCCACCAATCGGCCCGACGTGCTCGACTCGGCCCTGCTCCGTCCCGGCCGGTTCGATCGCCACGTCACCATCGATCGGCCAACCTGGCAGGGCCGGCTGGCGATCCTCAAGATCCACACGCGCAACAAGCCGCTGTCGGACGAGGTCAACCTGGAGGAGATCGCCCGCTCCACGATCGGCATGACCGGTGCCGACCTGCGCAACCTGTGCAACGAGGCGGCCCTGCTGGCCACCCGCGAGGGCAAGAGCAAGATCGATCGCACCGACTTCGACCGGGCCACCGATCGCGTGCTGATCGGCGCCCGCCGCGAGGAGATCCTGTCGCCGGAAGACAAGCGCCGCACCGCCTACCACGAGGCCGGCCATGCCCTGTGTGCCTGGCTGACTCCCAAGGCCGACCCGATCTTCAAGCTGACCATCATCCCGCGCGGCCGGGCCCTGGGCTTCACCTGGCAGCGGCCCGACGAGGACCAGACCGAGTACACCCAGACCCAGCTGATGGCCAAGCTGATCGTCAGCATGGGCGGCCGGGCCGCCGACCGGCTGATCTTCAACGAGACCACCTCCGGGGCTAACATGGACCTCAAGCAGGCCACCCGCATCGCCCGGCTGATGGTCACCCAGTTCGGCATGAGCGACCGGGTCGGGCCGATGGCTTTCCGCGTCGGCGAGGAGCATCTCTTCCTCGGCAAGGAGATCCAGGAAGCCCGCGACTTCAGCGAGGGCACGGCCACGATCATCGACGAGGAAGTGCAGCGCCTGCTCCGGGAGTCCGACGAGCGGGCCTACGACCTGCTCAAACGCAACCGCGACAAGATGGAACGGCTGGTCGAGGCCTTGCTGCAGCGCGAGGAGCTGCACCGCGAGGAGATCGACCAGATCCTGCGCGAGACCAACGGTGCTGTCACCGCCCAGGCACCGATCGCCGGGTTGATCACCGAGAAGCGGGAGTGAGAACCTCTTGTCCGGCTGGGTCGAGACTCGGGAGCGGCAGGAATCGCTTCTGGCGGTCGTGCCAGTCGGCCGCGGGCAGGGCACGGACAGTACCGTTGCGGTCCAGCTTCAGCCCGGTGATGGCTTCGACCCAGCCGGCCAGCTGAGCCGGTTCCTCGGTGACCGGACGCGGGACCGTCCAGATCCGGGCCGTGCTGTCATCGCTGGCCGTGGCCAGCATGCCACCGTCGGCGGGAAGGGCCACGGCGGTGACCCGGTCCGTGTGCTGAAGCGCGGGGCCGACCGGGTCGCCGGTGGGAGCAAACCAGAAGCGGGCCGAATTGTCGTCGCTGCCGCTGGCCAGCAGGGGCGTGCCGGGCACGAAGGCCACGCCGTTGACCGTGCCCTGGTGCCGCAGCGGCGGCCCGAGCGGTTTCCAGTCGCCGCTATCCCACTGCTGGAGAGTCCGGTCCTGGCTCCCGGTCAGGACCCGCTTGCCGTCGGCGTTGAAGGCAACCGCGACGATGCTTGCGGAGTGGCGGATGGGCGGGCCGATGGGGTTTCCCGAAGGCAACTCCCACAAGCGCAGGGTCCTGTCTTCGCCGCCGGTAAGGACCGCCTTGCCATCCGGACGGATGGCCACCGCCAGGACGTCGCCGCTCTCATGCTGGAGCAGGGCGGGCAGGATCTTCCCCGTTCGGGCATCCCAGATCCGGCCGGCCGACCGGGCACGACTTCCCGTGACCAGGTAGGTTCCCGTGCGGTCCAGGGCCAGCCGCCAGGGCTCCCCGTCCTGGCCGCCCGTGCAACCAAGGGGTTCCCTCCTGGCCAGGTCCCAGCGGTACAACTGCTGGTCTCCGAGGGAACTCAGGCCGAAGGCGATCTTGCCGTCCGAACCGAAGGCGAGGCCCTGGACCTGGCCTCTCTGACGCAGCGGAACACCGATCAGCTCGCCGCGAACCGAGTCCCACACCCGGCAGAACTGATCGACCGAACCGGTCAGCAACCGGGAACCATCGGGGCTGAAAGCCAGCGCCCGCACGCCGTTGGGATGAGGCAGCGTCTGCTGCAGGCGACGTCCTTCCTGCGACCAGGCGCCCAGCTCCCAGCGGAACACCTGCTCCAGGTCCGTCGCCCCGGCGGAATGGGCCGTCTCCAACCCGCGTGTCAGCCAGAGCAGACCCTGATTGACCTGTCCTTGTTTACACAGCCGCAAGGCCCGCTCCAGGATCGTTCTCCGTTCCCAGTTCTCCGCTGGGGCGAGCCCGGGGGCGTTAGCCCCCGGGGTAGAAGAAGGTCTTGCCCTGCTACCCCGGGGGCTAACGCCCCCGGGCTCGCCAGGACGGAGAACGATCAGGCCGCCGATCAGCACCACCAGCAAGGCCAGCAGCGCGGCCGTGGGCTTGCGTCGGACCCACCTGAGCGCGCATCCCAGGGGACCGGTCGGATGGATGCTGATGGGCTCGCTGGCCTGCCAGCGGGCCAGGTCATCGGCCAGGGCCTCGGCGGTGGGATAACGGCGGGCCGGATTTTTCTCCAGACACTTCAGGCAGATGGTTTCCAGCTCCCGGGGCACCGAGCCGTTCAGCTTTCGGGGAGGCAGGGGATGGGAGCGCATCACCTGCCTGAGCGTCTCCAGGGCCGACGCTGCCTTGTAGGGCGGCCGGCCGGTCAGGCACTCGTAGAAAATGGCCCCCAGGGCATGGATGTCGGCCGCGGGGCCGACCTGGCCGCTCTGTCCGCCGGCCTGTTCCGGGGCCAGGTAACTGGGCGTGCCCAGGACCGCCCGGGGGGGAGTCTGTCCTTGCTCATCCAGCCTCTTGGCCAGACCGAAGTCCGCCACGCGCGGCGTGCCATCCTCGAAGAGCAGGACGTTGGCTGGCTTCAGGTCGCGGTGAATGATGCCGCGCTGATGGGCCGCATGCACGGCCTGGGCGATCTGCTCCATCAGGCGGGCCGCCTGCTCTGGCGGCAATGGCCCGGACCCAAGATTGTCCGCCAGGCTGCCACCGGAGCAGTATTCCAGACAGAGGAACAGTAACCCCTCATGCTCGCCGACCTCGTAGATCTGCACGACGTAAGGATGCTGCAGCCCGGCCACCGCCCGGGCCTCGGTCCGGAACCTGGCCCGCTCGGCCTCCCCGGCATTGGCGCCCGCGCGGATCACCTTCAGCGCGACGATCCGGTTCAGGTCCTGTTGCCGGGCCTTGTAGACGATGCCCATGCCGCCCCGAGCCAGCTCGCCCAGCATCTCGTAACCCGGAATTTCCGGCATGCCGAGCGGCGGCCCCTGCCGGGCCTGCCCGGCAGTCCCGGCAGGCGTGTCCGACTCATCCTGCCTCCTCTCCAGATCGAGCTGGGCAGGGGTCGGGCTCGAACTGGCTTCGTGGGGACCGGGCAACGAAATGGGGTCGGTATTGCTTCCCGTGTCGCGCGGCTTCATGGAGAGTCCTCTGTCCCGCTCAGGGTTCCCGCACCTGCCACAGGCGCACCGACCCGTCACCCCCTCCGGTCGCGATCTGCCGGCCATCTCGCGAAACGGCCAGCCCCCACACTCCGATCAGGTGAGCGCTGCAATGGTCCAGCTCTTCACCGGACTCTCGATCCCACAACCGCAGCATCCCATCGTAACCGGCGGTGATCAGACGCCGGCCATCGGGGAAGAAGGCAACCCGGCTGACACTGCCGCCGGTCTCGAAGCGGCGTTGTTCCCGGCTGGTTTTCACGTCCCACAGCCGGACGGTGCCATCGCCCCCGCCGGAAAGGACCGCGCTGCCGTCCGCCGCGAAGGCCACGCTGTACACCGGCCCGGTGTGGCCCGTGAAGCGCTGCAGCTCCCGGCCCGTGGCGCTGTCCCACAGCCGGACGGTCCTGTCCGCACAGCCTGACAGCAGGGCCTTGCCATCGGAGGACCAGGCAACGCTGCGAACACAGCGGACGTGTCGGTTGTCTGTCCGGGGATACAGCGTGTCTCCTTCCAGGTACAGCCGTTGCGTTTCCTTGCCGGTGGTCGCGTCCCAGAGGCGCAGGCTGCCGTCACAGCTGCCGGTAGCGATCTGCCGGCCGTCGGGCGAGAACCCGGCTTCCCAGACAATGTTGACGTGCCCTTCGAAGCGGCGCACTTCCTTGCCCGTGGCCGGGTCCCACAACCGGGCCACACCTCCGTCACCGGCGGACAGCAGCCGCTCGCCATCCGGGGAAAAGGCCACACTGTAGGTCCGCAGCGAGGGTTCGGGGAGGCGGAGCAATTCCTTACCGGTTTCCGCATCCCACAGCCGGAGGGTCTGATCGTCGCCCCCGGAAACAACCCGCCGGCCGTCGGGCGACCAGGCGACGCCGCGGACGATCCTGGTGTGCCCCTCGAGTCGGCGCAGCTCGGTCAGGGTCGGCCTGGCCGGCAAGGCAGGCTGCTCCCCGGGCCCGGCCAGGCGCAGCAGGTAAATGGTGCCGTCCGGGTTGCCCGTGGCCAGGTAGCGCCCCTCCGGACTGAGGGCCACAGCCCCCAGCAGCACGCTCGGGGAGAAGGGCTGCAAGAGCCGGTGCCGGGTAGGATTGGCTGGGTCCCACAGATGCACTGTGCCAGCAACGTCCCCGGCAACGAGCAGCTGGCCATCCGCCCGGAGCAGTGGCTTGCCCTGGAGAAACCTCAGGCCGCCCAGGGATTGGACCACCTGCCCCTGGGCCAGGGACCAGACCCGGACCTTGCCCCCCGGACCGGAGGTGGCCAGTGACCGGCCATCCGGGAAAAAGGTCAGCTTGCGGACCTCCTGCACCCCACTCAGGACCCGACGCTGCTTGCCGTCGGCCACGTTCCAGAAGCGGAGGTTGTTTCCGACGTCCCAGCTGGCCAGGGTCAACCCGTCCGGGCTGAAAGCGACGGCGGCGACCGAGCCCCCTTTCCCCTCCAGCACGTGGACTTCCTCGCCGGTCGCCGGGTCCCACAGTCGCACCGTCTGGTCCATGCTCGCGCTCGCCAGCAAGCGGCCGTCCGGACTGAAGGCCAGGTCCTCCACCCAGCCCACGTGTCCTTCCAGGTTCCGGATCAGCCGGCCCGTGGCAGCGTCCCAGAGCTTGACCATCCGGTCTGAAGCCGACGCCAGCACCTGTCCATTGGGGCTGAAGGCCACGGCGCGCCACATGGCCGTGGAAGCACTGCCGATGCGGACCATCTTGCCGGTTGTCAGGTCCCAGAGCGCGCCGCTGCCATCCAGGGCCGCGGAGGCCAGCCGCCGGCCATCCGGACTGAAAGCCACACAGTTCACGAGACCACAATGCACCGGCCCGGGCAAGCGGGGTTTGCCGGTCACCCGGTCGATCAGCCGGATCACCCCATTGCTCGTGCCGGCCAGGGCCAGTGTCGTCCCGTCCGGACTGAGCCGGAAGTAGGTGTAGGTTTTCAGCAGGGGCAGGGGGATCGTCCCGGTCTCCTTGCCGGTCGCCGAGTCCCAGCAGCGAACGTCACCCAGCCGGGTCTGTCCCACAGAGAGGAAGTTGTCGGCGCTGAACAGGGTTTTTCCATCCGGAGCAAAAGCCAGCAGGCCGATCCCGCCTGTGGCCACGGTCCAGTGTTTCTCCGGGAGCTGCTGACCAGGCCCGGCCCATTTCCAGACCCGCAGCGCCGTTCGCGTGCTGCACGCCAGCAGCTGGCCGTCGGGGCTGAAAGCAAGGACCGAGCCCTTGAGCGTCAGTGCGACCGGCTGCGCGCGTTCCAGGGTTTGCCGCAAGGCACCGCTGGCGACGTCCCACAGCTGCACGGTCCCATCCGGGTCCGAGGTTGCCAGGGTGCTGCCGTCGGGATGAAACGCCAGGCCGCCGATTCCTCGGGTCTTCTCCTTCAGGGAGTGCAGGAACGTGCCGCTCTCCGTCTCCCACAGACGCACGATGCCGTCCAGGCTTGCCGAGGCCAGCACGCGACCGTCCGGGCTGAAGGCCAGACCCAGCACAGTCTGAGTGTGTCCAACGAGTTCGCACTGCAGTTGCCCGGTCCCGGATTCCCAGAGACGGACGTTCCGATCCTGGCCGGCCACGGCCAGCAGCCGGCCATCGGGACTGAAGGCGACCTGGCTCACCAGGAATGTCTGCCCGGACAGGGTCCGCAGCAGTCGTCCGGTCCGCGTCTCGAACAGGTAGACGCGGTTGCCCGCCGGCGCTGCCAGCAGCTTGCCGTCCTGGCTCCAGCTCGGGGTCCCGGTGCAGCCCGGCAGCCGGAAGCCGCCCTCCGCGCCCAGGACGGCAACCAGTTCGGCAGGGGCCCTCTCGGGTTGGCCCTGGCCGGCACCGGCCAGGGTCGCCTCGGGGATGTCGGCCCGCCGCAGCTTGTCCGCGGTCGCGGGCCGGCTCGCCAGTTCCTTCGGGTCCGGCACTTGCACCGGCATCGGTTTGACGACCAGCGGCGACTGCTCCGGATAGTCCCGGCCGGGCAGACTTGGGAGTGGCGTGAAGCGCTCCTGCCGGTCGGGCCAGTTGGCCGCGGGCAAAACGCGAATGCTGCCCTGGCGATCCAGCTCCAGGCCGGTGATGGCCTCGACCCAGCCGGCCAGGTGAGCCGGTTCCTCGGTCACGGGGCGTGGCACCAGCCAGAGCCGGGCCGTGTTGTCGTCGCCTCCCGTCGCCAGCACGTCACCGGCGGGAGGGAGGGCCATGACCGTGACCCGGTCCCCATGCGCCAGGACCGGTCCGACCGGGTGGCTGGTGGGAGCAAACCAGAAGCGGGCCGAATTGTCATCGCTGGCGCTGGCCAGCAGCGGCGTGCCGGGCACGTAGGCCACGCTGTTAACCGTGCCCTGGTGCCGCAGCGGCGCACCGGTCGGCTTCCAGGTGTCCGCATCCCACTGCTGCAGCGTCCGATCCCGGCTGCCGGTCAGGAACCGGCTGCCGTTGGGGCTGAAGGCCACCGCGACGATTCCCGCGGAGTGCCGGATGGGCGGGCCGACGGGGTTTCCCGTCGGGTCCCACATCTGCAGCGTCCGGTCCTCGCCGCCGGTGAGGATCGCTTTGCCATCGGGACGGATGGCAACCCCCAGGACGTCGCCGCTCTCATGCTTCAGCAGGGCGGGCTGGATCTCTCCCGTTCTCGCATCCCAGATCCGGGCGATCGGCTGGTAACGACCCCCGGTGACCAGGAACGTTCCGGTGGGGTCCAGGGCCAGCCGCCAGGGCTCCCCGCCGTGGCCGCCGGTCGAGCCGAGGAGCCTGCCTTTTGCCCAGGTCCCAGCGGTACAGCTGCCTGGCCCCCTGGGAGCTGAGGCCAAACAGGGTCTTGCCGTCCGGGCTAAGGGCGAGGCCCTGGACCCAGCCTCCCTGGCGCAGCGGAGCGCCGATCTGCTTGCCGCGGACCGGGTCCCACACCCGGCAGAGCTGGTCGCTCGAACCGGTCATCAACCGGGAACCGTCGGGGCTGAAGGCCAGTGCCCGCACCCAGGTGGTGTGAGGCAACGTCCGCAAGCGAGTTCCCGGGGCCACTTGCCACAGTCGCGCCAGGCCGTCGCTGCAGCCGGTGACCACGGTCCGGCCATCCGGGCTAAACCGGGCCGCCAGGACGCCGCCGGTGTGCTCCAGGGGCGAGCCGATCGACCGACCCGTGGCCGAGTCCCACAGCCGGGCCGTGTGGTCCTCGCTGCCGGTCAGCACCATGCTGCCGTCCGGACTGTAGCACGCCGAATCGACCGTGTCCTGGTGCCGCAGGGCCGGCTCACGCACCTGGCCCGTCTGCAGGTCCCACTGGCGGGCGGCGCGATCCTGCAGATACCCGGCCACGATGCGCTTGCCGTCCGGGCTATAGGCAGCGCTGTAAATGAAGGTCCGCCGCAGCGGCGCTCCCAGCGCCTGGCCGGTCTTGCTGTCCCACTGCTGCAAGTTCCAGCCGTTGTGGCCGCCGCCGGTCAGCAAGGCGCGGCCGTCCGGCCGGAAGGCCACGACGAGCGAGACAGCGTCCTGACTCGGAGTCAGAGGCGCCCCCAGGTTCCGTCCCGTGGCCGTCTCCCACAGCTGGACCTTGCCGTCTCGGCCGGCCGTCGCGAAGGTCTGGCCATCGGGGCTGAAGGCGACAGAGAGGATGCCGGTTTGCCAGGGCCATGCCTTGACCGGCCCGGTGACCTGGTAATGGACCAGCGGGGCCCGGACAGGCTTGCCGGAGGGAATCTCCCACAGCCGGGCCTGGCCATCCGCACAGCCCGTCAGCAGCAATTCGCCGCTGGGATGGATCGCCAGGGCGTGAACCGGGCCGGGATGCACCAGGGGCTCACCTTCCGGCTGGCCGGTCGCTGCCTGCCAGAGCCGGACCTTGCCATCGTGACAGCCGGTCACAACTCGGCTGCCGTCGGGTGTGAAGGCCACGGTCAGCACCCGATCCGGGTGAGGCAACATCCGCTCCAGGCGATGGACCTCCTGAGACCAGACGCCCAGCTCCCAGCGGTACACCTGCTCCAGGTCCGTTGCCTCGGCCAGCCGGGCCGTCTCCAGCCCGCGCGTCAGCCAGAGCAGACCATGGTTGACCTCTCCTTGCTCGCACAGCTGCAAGGCTCGTTCCAGGGTCGAGGTGGCCGACTGGACACGGGATTCGCGCAAGCGTTGCTCGGCCAGTTCCAGGGCCTGGCGGGTTTGCCCCTCGGCCTGTTCCGCCTTGGTTTTCTCGTGGGCCAGCCGGACCGTGAACAGGCCGCCGCCGATCAGCACCACCAGCAAGGCCAGCACGCTGACCGCCAGCAATGCTGCCGCCGTGGGCTTGCGCCTGGCCCACTTCGAGCGCTCGTCCCAGCGAACTCACCGGACGGACGCTGATGGGCTCGCCGGCCTGCCAGCGGCGCAGGTCTTCCGCCAGGGCAGCGGCCGTGGGGTATCGGCGGGCGGGATCTTTCTCCAGACATTTCAGACAGATCGTTTCCAGCTCCCGGGGCACCGAGCCGTTCAGCTTGCTGGGAGGCAGCGGATCGACCAGCAGCACCTGCTGGAGCGTCTCCAGGTTCGAGGCCCCCTTGTAGGGCGGCCGACCCGTCAGACATTCGTAGAAAACGGCCCCCAGGGCGTGAACGTCGGCGGCGGGGCCAATCTGGCCGCTCCGTCCGGCGGCCTGTTCCGGAGCCATGTAGCTGGGTGTGCCCATGACCATCTGGGTGACGGTCTGGCCTTGCTCATCGAGTTTCTTGGCCAGACCGAAGTCTGCCACCCGCGGCGTACCATCCTCGGTGAGCAGCACGTTGGCCGGCTTCAGGTCGCGGTGGATGATGCCTTGCTGGTGGGCCACGTGCATGGCCCGGGCGATCTGCTCGACCAGGTGGGCCGCCTCCCGCGGCGGCAACAGTTGGACCTTCAGCTTGCCCGCCAGGCTCCCGCCGGGGCAGTACTCCAGGCAGAGGTACGGCAAGCCCTGATACTCGCCGACCTCGTAGATCTGGACAATGTGCGGGTGCCGCAGCCGGGCCACGGCCCGGGCCTCGGTGCGGAACCGGGCGCGCTCGGCCTCGTCGGCGTGGGCCCCATCGCGGATCATCTTCAGGGCGACGATGCGGTCCAGCTCCTTGTGCCGGGCCCTGTAGACGATGCCCATGCCTCCCCGGGCCAGTTCGACCTCGATCTCGTAGCCCGGCAGGGCCGGCAAGGCGAAACCGGCCCCCTCCCGGTGCGTGCCGGCCAGCTCCTGCCCACTCTCCGGGGTGGGCTGGGCAACTCCTGCAACGGGATTGGTTTCCTGGGGCCGGAACAGCGAAGTGGGATCTATGCTCCCCTTGTCGAGCGGCTTCATGGAGAGTCCTCAGCGCTGGGTGGTCCCGCGATCGATTTTGATAGGCCAACCGACCCGCAGCCTCGTAGGGTGGTCCGAGCGCAGCGAGGCCCACCGGCAGGCGTGGTGGGCCTCGCTGCGCTCGGACCACCCTACACAGCCCCTACTGTCTCTCAGTATAAGAGAGCACCGTCCGGAATGATAGCAGGCCACTCCCTCCGCCAACAAAAAACGCCCAGGCGTCCTTGGGAACGCCCGGGCGTGCCTCTTCCCCGTCATGGGGCCCCGCTCATCCTTGCTTCAGCACGGCGTAGCCCGTGCCGCCGGTCGGCGATTGCACCTGCAGCAGCAGACCCTGCTGCAGCGAACCGCCCTCGATCAGCTCCTTGAGTTTGCTGGTCGAAGTCACCGGCTGACGGTCCACCCGGATGATCAGCATGCCGCGGCGCAACCCCGCCTGGGCGGCCAGGCCGCCCTGATCGACGCTGACGATCACCACGCCGCGCGTGTTCTCCTTGAAGCCGAGACTGTCGGCCATTTCCGGAGTCAGCTCGGCCACTTCCATGCCCACCTTGTCGAGGTTGACGCCGGTCGGCTCCTCGCGCCGGCCCTGTGGGGCCGGGACGCGCGTGTTGCCAAAGCGATCGGGCTGCTCCTCGATGACCACGTGCAGCTTCTGGGCGGCGCCATCGCGGAGGATGGTCAGGTTCACCGGCTTGCCCAGCGGCAACCCGGCGACGACCGATTGCAGTTGCCGGCCGTCCTTGACGCCCTGGTCGTTGAGGCTGACGATGACGTCGCCGTCCTTCAGACCGGCCTTGCTGGCCGGGGTGTTGTCGAAGACCTGGGTGACGACCACGCCGCTCTGGTCCTTCATGCCCAGCTTGGCGGCCAGTTCCGCATTGTCCACGTCCTTGATCTGCACGCCCAGGTAGCCGCGCTTCACGACGCCGTTGGTCAGCAGTTGCTGCATCACGTTGCGCGCCAGGTTGGAGCTGATGGCCAGGCCGACGCCCTGGAAGCCGCCGGACCGGCTCTTGATGGCCGCGTTGATGCCGATGACCTTGCCTTCCAGGTTGACCAGCGGACCGCCCGAGTTGCCCGGGTTGATGGCCGCGTCGGTCTGCAGGAAGTCCTCGTACTGGTTGACGTGCAGGCTGCGCTCCTTGGCGCTGATGATGCCGTGCGTGACCGAGCCGGCCAGGCCAAAGGGAGCGCCGACGGCCAGCACGCGGTCGCCGATCTCCATGCTCGCGCTGTCGCCCAGTTCCAGGGCGGGCAAGGCTTCCTTCGCTTCGATCCGGACGATGGCCAGGTCGCTCTTGGAATCGACCTTGATGTCCTTGCTCTGGAACTTCCGGCCGTCCTTCAGATGGACCACGACCAGGTCCGCCCCATCGACGACGTGATGATTGGTCAGGATCACGCCCTTGGGATCGACGATGAAGCCGGAGCCAAACCCGGAAGGAACCTGGCCATCGAACTCGGGCAGACGCGGCTGCATCCGCTCGAAGAAGCGGCGCAGCTCCTCGGGCACTTGCTGATCCTCAGTCCCGGGAACCCGTCCCTGGATGGGCTTGACCTTGCTGACGTGCTTGGCCTCGATGCTGACCACGGCCGGCAGCACCTTCTTGACGACGTCGCGGTAAGACGTCAGTTCCCGGGGAAACACGGTGGCCGGCACGTTCTGGGCGCGGGACAGCGACCGGGTGACGCCCGTGCCGATCAGGGCACCCAGGAGCAGACAGCTGACGATTAGCGACCAGCGTTTCATGGTGATGGTAACCTCCTCGATCAAGGTCCGTGCCAGGTGCCGGGGCCTGGTGCCCGCAAGAGAAGGACGACCTGGCAGTTGTTTTCGCCGACCGGATGCTGGTCCGGCAGGGCAATGGCAGAAGGGCGCGACTGTACTATCTTACGCATCGGCCCGCCCTCAGGGTTCGAGGAAAGAACGGGCAGATCCGATTCGGCGGGCCGGGATGATGGCAAGCGAGGAGTTTCCAGTCAAGAGGAAAATGCTTGCTTACCCAACCCAGAAGTAAGGGGGCCTCGGGGGCGTGGGTGCTGTGTGGCCCGAGAGCGTCCCAGCAAGCAAGCCGCCCAGCCACGCACCGCCTGCCAGCCCTGCCTGCCAACTTTTTTCGGGGTGGCTGAGAGCCAGAACGGGTCTGTAGCTGTCGGACGAGTGCCACAGGGGGTCATTTTCGTGCCTGCCTGCCAGTTGTCAGGGTGTTCGGGAGGTGGCTGAGTGGCCGTTACGGCCATCTGCTGGCACAATGTCTTCGAGGGTGAGATCGGCCACCCGCGGTCTCAGGCGGAGCAGTTGAGATGCAATGCCTGCCTTGTACATTTGCCGGACAGGGAGAAGGAGTCCCCGGCGGTGACGGTCACGTCGGAACCGGCATTGACCAGCAGGGCGTCGGCGGGCTTGACCAGCACCGAGGTCAGGGCCTGGAAGGTGGTGCCTTGCGGGTCGGTCACTTGCAGCGCCACCAGGTAAGTGCCCGGATTGCTCCAGCTATAGTTCGGGGTCAAAGCGCCAGGCTCAGGGAGTTCGAGCTTTCGGCTGTGCCACCCTCCAGACGTAGATGGAGCCGTTAGCATTCCCGGTCAGCAGATGTCGGCTGTCCGGAGCAAAGCGGACGTTACAACAGCGCCCGGGCAGGCGCCAGGACTTGATCTTCTTGCCCTCCGCCGCGCTCCAGACGCACAGGCCATTCCAGTTTGCGACAGCCAGGAACTGTCCATCCGGAGACATGGCCAGCCGGAGGCAAAATGCATTGTCTTTCTCTACCCAGACCTTCCGTTGGATTGGTTTCTCTCCGCCCAGGTCCCACCAGCGCAGCCGGACCTCAGAGGTTTGTTGCAGGACATTCTCCACCTCGGTGCAGACAGTCACTAACTGCCGGCCATCGGCGGAAAAGGTAAAGCTACCGTTTAACCAATCGGCATTAGCAGAGCACGCGATGCTCGCCTTGTGACGGGCCGGCACGCTTCTCACGTCCCAGATTTGGATTTCCTCCATCCCCACCTGAAATGCCAGCAGTTTCCCATCGGGGGAATAACTCCCCTGGAAAACAGAGGAAAGGTCGTCCGGATCAGGGTTCTTCACTGCCAGTCGCTGTGACAGTTGCAAATTGCCATCCTTCCAGGCCCATAACTGGACAGCTGGTCTCCGCTTTGCCGGCTGGCCCTTCTGTGGCACCTCGGGAAGCAGCAGCTCAGCTCCCAGGATGGCTGCGCTCTTGCCGTCCGGAGAAACCAGGCAGTTCCATGCCTGGAAACTGCCCAGAGGGACAACCTTCGGTTTGCCTGGATTGGGCTTGCTCAGGTCCCAGATCCGCAGGGGCTCGGGGACACCTCCCCATACAGTCAGCAGAAACCGTCCATCTGGAGAAAAGGCCTGATCGCCGACCCAACCATTATTCCGTCTATCCTTCAGTTCAAACGGCCGGTTCAGGACCGCTTTTTCCCGCTGGGGCGCCGTCAAGTCCCACAGCCGGACTTCCCCATTCGCTCCTCCTGTCGCCAGAGTGCGTCCATCCCGCGCCAGATCGCCGATCCTGGCTACGGAACGGTGGCCGGCCTGTCTGAAGCGTTCTTTGCCTGTCTCCAGGTCGAAGAACCGGATACCCTGGTCACACTCACCGCCGCTCAGAATCATGGTCTTGTCCCCGGGCAGGAAGGTCAGCCGCCGAGTGGGCGAAGTCAGCGGCTGCTTGCGGTAGGTTTGCCCGCGTGCCAGTCCCAGTTGTTGCCGTTTCCTTTCTGTCAAGGGCAGCAAGGCGACGTTCGCGTCAGACCCGGCCCCAGCGAGCAGTTCGCCATCGGAGGAGAAACAGAATGTATCCCAGCAGCGATCCTCCGGCTGAGCTTCGACAACCCTCTCTACCCTGGGCAAGGCGCCTGTCAAGTCCAACACCTGGAACCCCGTGGCGGTTCGACGTTTCAACTTGGCAACCACCTGAGTAACCAGTTTCTTGCCGTCAGGGCTGAAAGCGTAGCCAGAGAAGCCACTGTTTTCCAGCACGACTGGCTTATGGTCGGCTTTCTCGGACAGGCGCCACAACTGGCCAGGGTCATCTCCGCCCTTGCCAACCACGAACATCCCATCCGGAGAGAGGATTTCCTCACCGGAATTCGTGCCTGCCTTGTCAACCTGGCGATGCTTGCGTGGTCGTTCACCGCTGAGGTCCCAGAAGAGTACTTCCTTTTCGGCGCAGGAAACCAGCGATTTGCCGTCGGGAGGAAAGACCAGGGAACGGATCTCGCTGGTGTGGCCTTCCAGGGTCGCCAGCAGGCGGCCTGGTTTGCGGCTGACGTCCCACAGTTGCACCTGGTTGTCCGCGCCCAGGGCAAGCACTTCCCCTTTGCGCGACCAGGCCAGGGTTTGGCCCCGCGCCGGTAACGTGACCCATTCGCCCAGGGTAGCTACCTCCCAAACAGTTAGCCCTGTCTTGTAGTTCGTGCCGCTGGCGAATAACTGGCCGTTCGAGCTAACGACCACCGGAAATACCCAATCGTAATCAAATAGATGGCCATTCCAGTCACGGCCGCGATTATCACCAAGGACAGCCACAACCTCAGCGGGTAACCAGGAGGGGCGATCCAACTCCGGGACCTGCTGGCGTTGCAACCGGTCCAGGGGAGAAGGCGCCTGACTGATGATCCAGGCTGCCTCTTTCCATTCCGGGGTTCCGGCGAAACGCGCCAGCATCTGCTGCCATAGCCTGCCCAGTTGCTCGGCGTCCACTTGCGGTTCCGCCGCTTTCCTGATGATCTTGCCCAGGAGTGCCTGCGCCGCCTCGATTTCCTCTGCGGAGCGGCCATCTTTTGGGTCAGGGACCGGAGCAGACAGCAAGCTGGCGCCCAACCCAAGCAGTCCGACGAACACAGCACACGAAAGTCGCCTGAACATACGCCTCTGGTTCCCTCTGGGCTACTTCTGGCCGATGGTCAAATTGGGGGTATTCAGTTGCCCGTTGGTAAGAACAACATTGCAAAAACTGCCGGAATCCATTGTCGTTATCACCTTGCCAAACGTCACGTTCTTGAGAGTCGTCCGCGCCGGTGCCTTGCCCTCGATGGTCCAGGTGATCGTTTTCTCCGGCGCGCCCTGGGTGTTCGGACGGTATGTGAACTTGAGCAGGTCAGCCCCCGCGGGGAAGGACGGGACAATCGGGATTGCAGCCGTGCGGAGTGCGTTGGCACCACCAGTGAACGAGACGGTGCCTTCAAACCATGTATTCGGGATGCTGATCTGCAACACCGTCGGCGCGGCTCCAAAGGTGAGCTTATCCTTGTCGAACTGAATCCCACACTGCGCCTCCACGTTGAATATCTGACGAGAACCGGGTCCACCAGCAGAATCGTCGATCGACCCGATGCCCCAATCCGCGTGGATGAGCACGGTGCCCATGGCGTTCGCAGTGCCAATCGATTTTGCGGAGACGTAGCCAATGCTGGGCCTGACGGACGGGTTGGCAGCACCAGCCGCGTCCGCTTGGGCTACGATGTTGCCCATGATGGTAGACGCATTGACAATGCCAATGTTCCCATCCGTGACCGTCACCGAGGCGTTCAGGTAGCCACTCTTGGCAAGGACCTTGCCGATCTCTCCGAGCTGTCCGTTCCCTCCGACCGTGATACTCTGCAACCGAATGCTGCCGTTGACGCTCTCGATCGTGCCAATCGACCTGGTCGCGGCGATCGATTGTGTGCCGTTGACCGTCCCGATGTTCTTCGTCACCTGGATCGTGTTTATCGTGTAGGCCTGTACCAGGGCAGTCACTCCCTGCGGAGTCGTGAAACTCCCCTTGACGGTGATCGTGCCAACATACGGGGCCTTAGCCCCTTTCGGTGGAGCAACGGACCCAGTGAAATCCCCGCCCACGCTGAGTACCTGCAGGTCTCCAACATAAATCGTCCCAGGCGGAGGGCTGGGCATCACGATCTGCCCTTGCAGATCGCCGCCCACGTTCAGATTCGTAATGTTTGGCACGGTCAGCGTGGTGAAGGTCAGATTCCTCGTCACCGTTGTCGGGCCGAGCGTGTTGCCCACGCTGATGGTCGGCACCGCCAGGCTCCCTCCAACGGTGATTGTGCCCGTCGTCCCAAGACTCACGTCCCCGGTCACAGCCAAAGTCCCATCGACCTGCATGTTGTTGAGATCCCCTATCACGGTGAGAGATTCCACCGTGTTCGCATCCTTGGAGAACAACAAAGTGCCACTGATGCTCTGAAAAAAGAGCGGCTTGGGGTTTGCCGCGTCTGTCGCTTTGACTTTCACAACTTTCGCATCAGCCTTGACCTGCACGCCCCCTTGCAGCAGCGTGACAGTCAGCACGTTCACAATGCCTTGAACCACCGTGTCGGCCAGTTTGCCCGCATTGATCGTACCGGGCACCCCGCCGGTCCCCACGGTCAAGGTCATCGGCGTATCATTGAAGTTGTAGGCGAGGTCCGAGTTGACGTTGGCGCCCACGCCGAAGGCCGTCAGTGTCCCAATGCCAGTGTTGGAGTCCACGACACTGGAACTACCCGACTCCCCCAACCAACCTGATAAAGTCAGGTTGTTGATGTAGTTCAGTCCGGTGATGGAGCCGGTCAGGTTGCCGAACAGCAGGTTCCCCGCCGTCACACCTGTCGAGGGGGTCAAACCGCCGTTGCCGATCAGGTTACCCAGGTCGCCGCGCAAGTTGACGCTGACCGTACTCCCCGCCGGCAGGTCGATCTCGTTAACGTCGCCATTGCCGACTGCTTGACTCAAGGTGTAAGCATCGACATTGGTGTTGACTGACACCGTCACGTCAGTAACACCACTCTCCGTGGTGACCTGGGCAATGCTGTCATTGGTGTAGATCTGGTAATCGGCACCGCTGCTGAGCAGGGTAATGGTCAAGCCAGGCGCTGTTCCGGCAATGTCGTAGGTGGTGCCTGGATCAACGTCCACCGGACCCGAGTCGCCTGTCCAGTCCAGTTGCATCTCGCCGCTGTCGGTGTCCAGCACACTGACCTCGGCAGTCGTCACCGTCCCAGTCCAGGTGATGACCGAACTTTTTCCTCCATCCTGCGCTTGCACGTAACCCGAAACGGTATGCGTGCCCAAGGCAATCCCACTGGGCAGGTTGAACGTCGCGGACCTGCTTGACTGGTAGGCACCGGCATCCAGGCTCACGTAATAGGTGAAGCCCAATGCCTGCTGCACCGTGGACGGATCAGTCACGTTGGTGAACACGAACGGCGTGGTCGGCTCAATCGTGGTCGAACCACCGACCGGACCAAAGTCGTCCGTCGGCGCAGCCACCGTCACCACCACGTTCTGGGTGTAGTTGGTGTAGCCGCCGTAACCATCAAGGATCTGGATCACCGCCGGATAGCCCGAAGCACTCGAGGCCGTCTCGTAGACGTAAGTGAAACTCTCCGAACCATCGGCGTTCTGCGTCAGCTGGTCGCTGGTGATCAGCTGGAACTGGCCGCTGCCGGTCCAGTCGGCGAGGATGCTGGGGGTGTCTCCCGGAGTCTGATCGACCAGGTTGGAGATGGTGAAGGTGACCGGCGAGCCTTCCGGAGTTGTCCCGGAATTGGTGACCGTGGCCGTGGGCTCCACGTCGGTGACGGTGACCAGCATCGTGGCCAGGCTGCTCAGGCCGAACTGGTCCGTGGCCTGCAACGCCACCGTATAGGTGCCAGGAGTGCTGTAGACGTTGCTGGGGCTCAGCAGACCGTTGGCGCTGGCATCGGCGTTGAAGTTGCTGCCGTCGTAGTCCAAGTCCCAGGCCACCTGCAACGGGTTGCCGCTGCCGCCCGGGTCGCTGGCAGTGCCCGCAAACGTCACCGTCGTCCCCTGCGGCACGGTCTGATCCGGGCCCGCGTCCACGGTCGGAGCCACGTCGTTGACCGTGACGTACGTGACGCCGATTTCGGTGTCATCGGTGCTGTCGGTCAGTTGCAGGGCCACCGCATAGGTGCCCGGCGTGCTGAAGGTGTACTGCGGCGTCAGCGTCCCATGCGCCGAGGAGTCCGCGACGAACGTAGTGCCGTTGTAATTGAAGTCCCAGTCGGCGGTGCTGGTGGCCACGGTGCCGTTGCCATCGGTCCAACTGCCCGAGAAGGACACGGTATCACCTTCATTGACGCTCTGGTCCGGTCCAGCATTGACCACCAGACCACTGCTGGGCAGCACGGTTACCGTCAGGGTGCCCAGGCCGCTGTCACCGTAGCTGTTGCTCACTTGCAGGGCCACGGTGTACGTCCCCGCCGTGGTGAAGACGTGCTGCGGAGTCAAGCTGTTGGCAGACCCGCCGTTGAAGGTAACGCCATCGTAGTTGAAGTCCCAGGCCACTTGATCGTTGCTGCTCTCCACGTCGGTGTACGACCCCGAGAACGACACGACGCTGCCGGCCGTCACCGTCACGTTGGCGCCGGCATTGACCGTCGGCGCCACGTTGTTCACGGTCAGTTGCAGTGTGCCAATGCTGCTCAGACCATTGCTGTCGGTCACTTGCAGGGCCACGGTGTAGACCCCTGGTGCGACGCCGCTGGGCAGAGTCGGCGTCAGGGTATCGGTCACGTCCGCGTTGAAGTCACTGCCGTCATAGTTGAAGTCCCACGCCACGTTGCTCAGGTCCACCGTGCCATCCGGGTCGGTGTACGAACCGCTGAAGGTCGTGGTCGTGCCGGCGTTGATGCTCTGGTTCGAGCCGGCAGCCGCCGTCGGTCCGACGTAGGCCACTGGGTTGACGGTCACTTGCAGCACAGACAGGTCGGTGTTGCCGGCACTGTCGGTCACTTGCAGCGCAACCTCATAACTTCCAGCAGTAGCATAGCTGACGGTCGGTGTCAAGGTGCCGGTGACAACCGGATTGAAGTTTTGGCCATCGTAATCGGTGTCCCAGGCGATGCCGGAGGAGGAGACGGAGGCCCCATTGTCGGTGTAACTGCCGGACAGGGAGAAGGAGTCCCCGGCGGTGACGGTCACGTCGGACCCGGCATTGACCAGCAGGGCGTCGGCCGGCTTGACCAGCACCGAGGTCAGGGCCTGGAAGGTGGTGCCCTGCGGGTCGGTCACTTGCAGGGCCACCAGGTAGGTGCCCGGGTCGCTCCAGGTGTCGCTGGGACTCCAGCCAGGCTCAGGGAGTTCGAGCTTTCGGCTCGGCCAGACGCCAGACATAGATAGAGCCGTTGGCGTTGCCGGTCAGCAGATGTCGGCTGTCCGGAGCGAAGCGGACCCCACCACAGATGCCGGGCAACTGCCATGACTTGATCTTATTGCCATCCGCTACGCTCCAGATGCAGAGGTCAACCGAGCTTGCGACAGCCAAGAATTGACCGTCTGGAGACATGGCCAACCGGCAGAAATAGGAATTGCTTCTGTCCAACCACACCTTCCGTGGGATCGGTTTCTCGCCTCCCAGATCCCACCAGCGTAGCCGCAGCTTGTACGGTCGTTGTACTGCATTGGTGATCTCACCGCTGGCGGTGACGAGCTTTTGGCTATCGGCAGAAAAGGCAAAGCCACCGAGTGAGTCGGGATCAGCTAGCACAATACTCGCCTTGTACTTGGCTGGCGCACTTCGCACGTCCCAGATTGCTATCTCCTGAAGCCCAACCTGAAACGCGAGGAGCTTGCCATCAGGAGAATACCTCCCAGAAGTGAAGACCGCAGGTTGATTTGGGTTCTGGCTCTTTACCGCCAATCGCTGAGTCAGTCGCAGGCTGTCATCCTTCCAAGACCACAACTGGATGGCTGGCACATGCTCTTCGGGAGTTGGTTGATCCTGCCCCAAGATTGCTACGCTGCTACCGACCGGAGAGATCAAGCAAACAAGTGCCTGGAAGCTGCCCAACGGGATGATCTTCGGTTTTGGCGGGTTGACTTGGCTCAGATCCCAGATCCGCATGGGATTCGGTGCATTGTCCCAGACAGTCAACAGAAACCGCCCATCTGAAGAAAAGGCTAGAGCATTGACCGGGGAAAAATCCCTTCTCTTTCTCATCTCGAACGGTCGGTTCAGGATCGCGTTTTCCCGCTGAGTAGCCGTTAAGTCCCACAGCCGGATCTCTCCATTCACAGCATCCGTTGCCAGAGTGTGTCCATCCCGCGCAATATCCCCGATCCCGGCCGCATACCGATGACCAACCTGTCGGAAATGTTCTTTGCCTGTCTCTACGTCGAAGAAACGGATACTCTGATCAATTTCACCGCCACTGAGAACCAAAGTCTTGTCCCCGGGAAGAATGGTCAGTTGCCCGACGTCCGATGTCAAACGATGCTTTCGGTAGCTCTGTCCGCGGGGCACCCCCAGCTGTTGTCGTTTCTTCTCCGTCAAGGGAAGCAATGCGATGCTCATGTCTGACCCGGTCCCAACGAGTAGTTCGCCATCGGAGGAGAAACAGAAAGAGTCCCAGCAGCGATCCTCCGGATGATATTCGACAAGCCGCTCCACTTTGGGCAAAGCTACAGTCAAATCCAATACCTGGAATCGTGCGATGGCAACAACGTTGAACTTGGCAACTACCGGAGTCACCAGTTTCTTGCCGTCGGGGCTGAAAGCGTACCCCTGCGAGCCGCTGTTTTCCAGCACGACTGCCTTGTGGTCAGCGTTCTCGTCCAGTCGCCACAACTCGCCAGGCTCGTCTTTCCTGTAGCCAACCGCGAACCTTCCATCAGGGGACAGGATTTCCTCACCATCGTCTGCACCTGCCTTGTTAACCTGGCGACGCTTGCGAGGCTGGTCGCCGCTGAGGTCCCAGAAGATTACTTCCCTTTGAGCGCACGAAACAAGCGCTTTTCCGTCGGGAGGAAAGACCAGGGAACGTATGTCGGTACTATGACCTTCCAACGTCGCCAGCAAGCGTCCTGGTTTGTTCCTCACGTCCCAAAGTTGCACTTGTTTTCCCATGCCCAGGGCAAGCACTCTGCCTTTGCGTGACCAGGCCAATGCTTGAGCCCACGATGGTAACGTGACCCATTCGCCCAAAGTGGCCACCTCCCAAATGCAGAGCCCGGTCTTGTAATTCCCACCGCTAGCGAGTAACTGACCGTCCGCGCTAATGGCTACCGGGAAAGGTCTCACTCCGCCCCAATGGCGCCCCCGATTCTCGCCCAAAACGGCGACAACATCGGCGGGCAACCAAGAGGGGCGATCCAACTCCGGAATCTGCTGGCGTTGTAGCCGGTCCAGCAGGGATGGAGACCGGCGGATGACTCCAGCCGCCTCCTTCCATTCTGGCGTGCCGGCGAAACGTGCTAGCATCTGCTGCCACAGTCTGCCTAGTTGCTCGGCGTCCACTCGTGGCTCCGCCGACGCTTTGACGATCTGGCCCAGCAGCTCCCGTGCCGCCTCAATTTCCCGCGCTGGGCGTCCATCTTTCGGGTCAGGGATAGGGGCAGACAACAAGCCGCCACTCAGCCCCATCAGACCCACTAGTACACCACTCCAATGCCGCTTCGACATGGGGCACCCCTTGGGCTAATTGCTGATCTCCAGGGCATTGTTCGCCAGTTGCTCGTTTTTCAACACGACAACCCGAGTTGGCCCACCAACCGCGTTCACACCTGGGTTCGAGGCAAATGTCACGTTCGTGAGAGTTGTCGTCAAACCCACGGTGTTCTGGCGCTTGGGCTTGATGGTCCAGGAGGTCGTGATCTGGCGTCCGAGTGTCAGATCCGGATCCGGCCGATATGTAAGCTGGAACAACTTGGTGCCCTGGGCGAAGGTCGGGACAATGTTAGCCGCGCGCAATGCGTTGTCACCACCGGTGAACGAGACAGTGCCAAGATACTGCGAACGCGGCACGTTGATCTGCAACACCGTCGGCGAGGCTCCGAACGTGAGCTTGTCCTTGTCGAACTGGATCCCACACTGCGCCTCCACGTTGAAGCTCTGCTTTGAACTATTGGAAGCAGTGATCGACCCGATGCCCCAATCCGCGTGGATGAGCAAGTCGTTGGTCTTGTTGCCAATCGAGCCTGCGGAGACGTAGCCAATACTCGGTCTGATGGAGAGCTTGGCACCCAACTCGTCGTCGATGGCTTTGATGTTTCCCGTGATGACAGACGCACTGACTATGCCAATGTTCCCATCCTTGTCTGTAACCGCAGCGGTCAAGTAGCCTCTCTTGGCAACGATCTGACCGATCGTGCCAAAAAACCCATTCCCTCCGACCGTAATGCTCTCCAACCCAATGCTTCTGGTCTCGCTCTCGATCTTGGTGATGGAACTCTGTGCGGTGATCGTTCCAGAACCAGCCCCGTTCGGGGCCATCGTCCCGATGTTCTTCGTCACGAGGATCGTGTCAATCGTATAGGCGTTCACCAGGGCGGTCACTCCATTCGGAGTCGTGAAACTCCCCTTGACGGTGATCGTGCCAACGGCTGGCGGCATTACCCCGTTGGCTGGACCAACGGATCCAGTGAAATCCCCGCCCACGCTGAGTATCTGCAGGTCTCCGATGTTCCCGATCGGCGGTTTGGACATCACGATCTGCCCTTGCAGATCGCCGCCCACGTTCAGATTCGTAATGTTTGGCACGGTCAGCGTGGTGCAGGTCAGATTTCGCGTCACCGTTGTCGGGCCGAGCGTGTCGCCCACGCTGATGGTCGGCGCCGCCAGGCTCCCTCCAACGGTGATTGTGCCCGTCGTCCCAAGACTCACGTCCCCGGTCACAGCCAAAGTCCCATCGACCTGCATGTTGTTGAGATTCTCTTTCACGGTGAGAGATTCCACCGTGTCCGCATCCTTGGAGAACAACAAAGTGCCACTGATGCTCTGAAAAAAGAGCGGCTTGGGGTTTGCCGCGTCTGTCGCTTTGACTTTCACAACTTTCGCATCAGCCTTGACCTGCATGCCCCCTTGCAGCAGCGTGACCGTCAGCACGTTCACAATGCCTTGAACCACCGTGTCGGCCAGTTTGCCCGCATTGATCGTACCGGGCACCCCGCCGGTCCCCACGTTCAACGTCATCGGCACATCGTTGACGTTGTAGGCGAGGTCCGAGTTGACGTTGGCGCCCACGCCAAAGGCGCTCAGGTTGCCGATGCCCGAATTGACGTCCACGACGCTGGAACCGCCTGCCGCTCCAACCCATCCTCTTGCCTCCATGTCGCAAATCGTGTCCAGGCCCGTGATTGATCCGGTCAGGTTGCCAAACAGCAGGTCCGCCGCCGCCACCCCGGTGCCGTCGTCGTTGCTATCGCTTCCAATGATGCTGCCCAGGTCGCCGCGCAAGTTGACGCTGACCGTACTCCCAGCCAACAGGTCGATCTCGTTCACGTCGCCATTGGCGACAGACTCGTCCAAGGTGTCGGAATCGACGTAGGTGCTGACCGACAGCGTCACTCCAGTCACACTCTGGCTGGCTGGGGTGATCAGGGCAATGCTGCCGTTGGTGTGGATGTCGTAGTTGGCGCCGGCGGTTTCCAGTGTGATGGTCAAGCCAGGAGCTGTACCCGGAATCACGTACATGGTGCCCGGATCAACGGGGACCGACCCCGAATCGCCAGTCCAATCCAGCTGCATCTCACCGCTGCCGGCGTTCATTACGCTGACTTGGCTGGTCGTTACCGTCTCGGTCCAGGTGATTGTCGAACTGATCCCACCGTCCTGCGCCTCCACGTACCCCGAGACGGTGTGCGTGCCCGCCGTGATGTCACTGGGCAGGCTGTAGGTCGCGGAATTGCTGGAGGTGTAACTCCCCGAATCCAAGCTCACGTAATAGGTGAAGCCCAATGCCTGCTGCACCGTGGACGGATCGGTCACGTTGGTGAATACGAACGGCGTGGTCGGGTCAATCGTGGTCGAACCACCAACCGGACCAAAGTCGTCCGTCGGCGCCGCCACCGTCACCACCACGTTCTGGGTGTAGTTCGTGTAGCCGCCGTAGCTATCGAGCAATCTGGATCACCGCCGGATAGCCCGAAGCACTCGAGGCCGTCTCGTAGACGTAAGTGAAACTCTCCGAACCATCGGCGTTCTGCGTCAGCTGGTCGCTGGTGATCAGCTGGAACTGGCCGCTGCCGGTCCAGTCCGCGAGGATGCTCGGGAGTATCTCCCGGAGTCTGATCGACCAGGTTGGAGATGGTGAAGGTGACCGGCGAGCCTTCCGGAGTTGTCCCGGAATTGGTGACGGTAGCGGTCGGAGCAATGTCGGTGACGGTGACCAGCATCGTGGACAGGCTGGTCAGACCGAACTGGTCGGTGGCCTGCAACGCCACCGTATAGGTGCCGGGAGTGCTGTAGACGTAGCTGGGGCTCAGCTGGCCGTTGGCGCTGCCTCGGGTTGAAGTCGCTGCCGTCGTAGTTGAAGTCCCAGGCCACCTGCAACGGGTTGCCACTGCCGCCTGGGTCGCTGGCAGTGCCGGCAAACGTCACCGTTGTGCCTTCAGGGACCGTCTGATTTGGTCCAGCGTCCACGGTCGGAGCCACGTCATTGACCGTGACGTACGTGACGCCGATTTCGGTGTCATCGGTGCTGTCGGTCAGTTGCAGGGCCACCGCATAGGTTCCCGGCGTGCTGAAGGTGTACTGCGGGGTCAGGGTGCCCTGCGCCGAGGAGTTGGCGACGAACGTGGTGCCGTCGTAATTGAAGTCCCAGTTGGCGGTGCTGGTAACCACCGTGCCGTTGCCATCCGTCCAGCTGCCCGAGAAGGCCACGGTGTCACCTTCGTTAACACTCTGATCCGGTCCAGCATTGACCACCAGACCACTGTTGGACAGCACGGTCACCGTCAACGTGCCCAGGCCGCTGTCCCCGTAGCTGTTGCTCACCTGCAAGGCCACCACGTACGTCCCCGCCGTGGTGAAGACGTGCTGCGGAGTCAAGCTGTTGGCAGACCCGCCGTTGAAGGTAACGCCATCGTAGTTGAAGTCCCAGGCCACCTGGTCGTTGCTGCTCTCCACGTCGGTGTACGACCCCGAGAACGACACGACGCTGCCGGCCGTCACCGTCACGTTGGCGCCGGCATCGACCGTCGGCGCCACGTTGTTCACGGTCAGTTGCAGCGTGCCGATGCTGCTGAGGCCATTGCTGTCGGTCACTTGCAGGGCCACGGTGTAGGTTCCGGGAGCGACGCCGGCCGGCAACGTCGGCGTCAAGGTATCGTTCACGTCCGCATTGAAGTCCGCTGCCGTCATAGTTGAAGTCCCAGGCCACGTTGCTCAGCGACACCGTGCCATCCGGGTCGGTGTAGGAACCACTGAAGGTCGTGGTCGCGCCGGCGTTGATGGTCTGGTTCGAGCCGGCATCCGCCGTTGGGCCGACGTAGGCCACCGGGTTGACGGTGACTTGCAGCACGGACAGGTCGGTGTTGCCGGCACTGTCGGTCACTTGCAGCGCAACCTCATAACTTCCAGCAGTAGCATAGCTGACGGTCGGTGTCAAGGTGCCGGTGATGACCGGATTGAAGGTTTGGCCGTCGTAATCGGTGTCCCAGGCGATGCCGGAGGAGGAGACCGACGCCCCATTGTCGGTGTAGCTGCCGGAGAGGGAGAAGGAGTCCCCGGCGGTGACGGTCAGGTCGAGACCGGCATTGACCAGCAGGGCGTCGGTCGGCTTGACCAGCACCGAGGTCAGGGCCTGGAAGGTGGTGCCCTGCGGGTCGGTCACTTGCAGGGCCACCAGGTAGGTGCCCGGGTCGCTCCAGGTGTAGGTCGGCGTCAGGGTGCCCTCACCGGCCGGGTCGGCGATGAAGGTGCTGCCGTCGTAGTTGAAGTCCCACTCGATGGTGGGGAAGGTGGCGCCGCCGGCTGCGTCGATGCTCCCCTGCAACTGGACGGACGTTCCAACCAGGGTGGTCTGGCTGGGACCGGCGTTGACCAGCGGTGCCTGCACAATCAGCGTCACCCACCCGGCTGTGTCGAGGGCCCCATCGGAGGCGGTGTACTCGAAGGAATCAGCCCCGGTGAAGCCGGCATTGGGGGTGTAACTGAAGGAGCCGTCGGAGTTGAGGGACAGGCTGCCGTTGCTGGGGCCGCTGACAATGCTGGAGGTCAGGCTGTCGCCGTCGGGATCGGAAGCGCTGCTCAGGACGCCCTGGGTGGCGTCCACCTGGAAGGTCTGATCCTCGGTCAGGGTGTAGCTGCCGTCCTGGGTCACGGGGGCCTGGTCAGTCACGGCGATGCTGACCAGGGCCGTGTTGGAGTAAGCGGTGCCGTCATAGGCCTGGTAGAGGAAGCTGTCCGTGCCGACGAAGCCAGCGTTGGGGGTGTAGACGAAGGAGCCATTGCTGTTCAGGGTTACACTGCCATTGCTGGGACCAGCGATCAGAACAGTGGTCAGCGGGTTGTCTTCGGGGTCGCTGATGACGCTTTGCAGCGAGGCGGGGTCACTGCCGACCCCATCGGCGGTGAGCGTCTGATCGTGCAGCATGGTGTAGCTGGCAGCACCTGCCAGAGGCGGAGCTGCTGCCGTGACGTTGATGCTCACGGTGGCCGTGTTCGAGTATTCGGCGCCGTCGAAGGCCTGGTACTGGAAGCTGTCCGTGCCAACGTAGTCGGTCGTGGGTGTGTAGACGAAGGAACCATCGCTGTTCAGGGATACAGTCCCGTTGCTGGGATCGCTGACCAGCACGGTGGTCAGGCTGTCGCCGTCGGCATCGCTGACGAAGTTTTGCAGGGTGAGCGGGTCGGTGCCCTGGCCGTCGGCGGTGAGCGTCTGCCCTTGCTGCACGGTGTAGCTGGTGTCGCTGGCCACCGGGGCCTGGTCCGTGACGTTGATCGTGACGGTGGCAGTGTTGGAATAACCGAAGGCATCCTGGGCCTGGAACTGGAAGCTATCGCTGCCGACGAAACCGGCATTGGGGGCGTAGACAAATGTCCCGTCGCTGTTGAAGGTGAGAGTGCCATCGCTGGGGCCGGTGACCAGCACAGTGGTCAGGCTGTTCCCGGCTGCGTCGCTGATGTCGCTTTGCAGCGAGGCAGGGTCGCCCAGCAGGCCGTCGGCAATCAGCACCTGGTCGTGGAGCATGGTGTAGCTGGCGTCGCTCGCCTGCGGGGTGCTGACCTGCTGGCTGAGGGTAGCGCCGCTGGTGAGGAAATTGCTGTCGCCGCTATAGTTGGCGGTGATGGTGTGGGTGGCGGCAGCCAGGCTGGTCGTGCTAAACGAGGCCTGGTCATCGCCATTCAGCGGCTCCGTGGCCAGCAGGGTGGCGCCATCGTAGAACGCCACGCTGCCGGTGGGCGTGCCCGCTCCCGGAGTGCCAGCGCTGACCGTGGCCGTGAAGGTGACGTTCTGACCAACGTCGGAAGGGTTCTGGCTGGAAGTCAGGGTGGTGCTGGAGAGGTTCAAGGGCTCATTGAGCAGGAAAACGTAACGGCCGTCCAGGTCGCTGTTCAGGCTATTATTGATGAGGCCCGTCGATGCGTTGCTGTCGAGCAAGGCGCCATCGGTGCCCGAGCCCGGCAGCTCCTGGAAGCTGTTGGGATCGCCGGTGCCGTCCGAGTAGCCAACCCGTGCGGCCGTGCCGCCCTGGCCGCCGCTGCCGCCGCTGGCGTCGCCGGTGTCCCAGCCAATCGACCCGTAGTTGAACTCGATGTCAAACGCCCCCGGAGCGATGTCGGACGATCGATCAAGACCACCTGGAAGGTATCGGTGGGGGTGGTGTGTTCATCATAGTAGCCAACGTCATTCCAGGTGGCGGCAAACGCGGCCTGACCATCGACCGTCCCTGTACCGTAGGTCGCGGGCAGCCCCGGCGCGTATCCACGTCGGCGAAGAACGGTGCGATGATCGGCAGCGACAGGTCCTCCAGCGTGCTGGGCGTGTACTGGGAGAGAGAGGTGCCAAAGGTCAGGTTGCCGTTGTTGTTGACGTAGAGCTGCGAATAGCTCTGGCCGCCAAAGTTGATGGAGAACCCCAGATCGACCGGTCCCGCCGAACCATCGTCGTTGGGGTCCAGGGTCAAAATGGTCAGGCCGTCCGCGTCCTCCAGAGGCGAGTTCAGCGGTGGAATAAGGATGTTGAAAGTGGTTGTGGCGCTCTCTCTCGCGGCCGTCCCGCACGAATGCTGAGCTGCAACCGCATGCAACGAGGCATACCAATGACCAGGACCGTCTCTCCAGCAGAACTCGTTCTCTGCTCTTACGTCCACATGCCGGTCATTCCACCGATGCCGCTGCCAGTCCAGCCACTGGAACCGATAGTGCCCGGCACCCATGACCTCCTGCCATGCACGGTGGTTGTTCGTCCGTCGCCGTTGCCACGACTGTGTGCCGAGCCAAGCCGGTACGTGGTGCATTTCTCCGCCAGGCTCACCCACACCAGCACCACACCCCGCTCACGCAGCCGCTCACAGTATACTCTGGCCAGTCGGGCGTGTACTGCAGATGCCTGCGCCATCGTGAATCTGGCGGACCCAGTCAACCTGGAGCCAATCCAGGAAGGTTTGCGTCTGCTCGTTCCGCGGTTCATTGACGGCGCCAGTGGCCAGGCGAGGACAACTCCAACGAAGGGGAAGCAGCAGAGACAACAGAGGTTGCTGCTGTGGCAAGGCATTCCGGCGAGCCGACCGTCACCCCTCGCCCGGCGCAGGCAACCGACAGGAGATCAGTTCGCGCCAACCACGCACAGGACGTCCGGCCGCTCGATCCGCGAGCAGGCCAGCTCCAGGGCTTGCGTCTCGCGCAGCAGCCGCTCCGGGTCATGCACGAACCCGACCAGCGTGTCACAACGGCCCTGCTGGCGATAGTAGGCGGCGTCTTCCTCGAACTGCTCCACCAGCCAGGACGGGCCGGCCACCGAACGGGAAAGCTTCAGCGTGACCGCGATCCGTTCCGGCGCCAGCAGGAAGTCGGTGCGTGTGGTGGTGGTGTAATGGGGCGTCCGCCCTTCCGGGCGGACGTCATCAAAGTGAAGCGGCAGCAGGGCCCGCACCAGGTCTTCGAGGTCGCGCTCATCCTCGACGCGGAATGGTGGCCGATCCGTCTGCCGAACCCGGAGCTGACGGATCACCAGCGGCAGCCGGCGCAGCAGGTTGGTCAGATGCAGAAGCGGGGCCGGCAGGCCGGGACCGAATTGCTCCGCCCAGGGGAAAGCGGCCCCGCACGTCGAGCAGTACAGGGGCGGAGGGAGGACGCCAATCGGCTCCAGCCCGGGCACGGCCAGGGCGCCGGGAAGCTCCCGGCCGCAGGTCAGGCAGTGGTCAATCGTGGCCGCCCCACACCGGTCGCAGCGGGTCAGACCCTGCTCGGGAAAGGTCCGCAAGCGATCGGTGATGACGTGCCCGTTGAGGCAGACCTGCATCACGTCGGTCATGGGTGTGCTGAAACGCATTGATCTTCTCCCCTGTTCCGCGTTCCGCCGTTACCCTTTGTGGGCCCCCATCACGGCATTGCCATCCCCCTTGGCCGGGGCCACCGCCGCCGCCTGTTTGATCGAATCCAGCGCTTCCCGCGTCAGCCGCTCGCTGAGTTCCTTCAGCCCGCTGATCTCGGGAGCGTCCACCGGCTGGAAGCCGGACTTCTCGGCCACCAGCAAGCTCAGCAGCAGCCCCAGCATCCCGGAAGCCGCTCCCGGTCCGCCAGTGTGTTCGCCATTGGCTCCCGCCATGAAGACACGCTCGGGAACCAGTGGCTGGGTGCTGTGCGTCAGCTGTTCCGTGACGATCGACAGGGCGTACAGCCGCGGATCGCCGAACGAGGCGATCTTGCGCAGCAGCACCAGGGCCTCGGACAGACCGACCTGCATGACGCGCTGGGCCTCGCCCCGGCCGGCCAGGATGCGCTGCTGGCTCTCGGCCTCGGCGGTCACGACAATTTGCTCGGCCTGGCGGCGCGACTTGGCCAGCTCGGCGTCGGCGTTGACCACGGTCTGCTCGGCCTGCTTGCGGGCCCGGGCCAGGTCGGCCTCGCCCTGGCTCTCGGAGATCTGGATCTGCACCCGCGAGTTGGTCAGCTGGGTCTGCATGGCCGCCTGGGCCTCGGCCTCCTTCAGGGTCCGCAGCTTCTCGGACGCAACGCGCTGCCGTTCGTACGTCTCCAGCTGCTCGATCGACAGCTGCCGGATCCGCAACTGCTCCAGCAGGGTCTCGATCTTGCCCCCGGCCTCCGCCGTGTCCGGCTTGCCGATCAGCACGTCCACGCACTCGATGTCGAAATCGCGGAACTTGCGGCGCAGCTCCTCGCGGGCCTCGCCCTGGATGGCGTCGCGCTGGTGCAGCAGCTCCAGCATGGTCTTCTTGTGGGCCACGTCGCGGAAATACGCGCTCAGCATCGGGTCGAGCGTCTGCGTGATCAGCTTCTTGACGTCGCCGAAGCGCTGGATGACACTGGGGGCCTTCTGGTAATCGATGTGGACGACCACTGACAGCGGCAGCAGCGGCTCGTAGGCGTCCTTGGTCACCAGGTCGATGGAGCGCAGTGTCTCGTCGTAGCGGTGCGACTCGGTCTTGCCGGTGATCCAGTGCAGCACGAAATTCGTGGTCGGCACCAGGATGACGTTGCCGGCATAGGTGTTGAAGGGGTACTTGCCCGGCCCGAGCGGCCGTTCCCAGACGCCGCGCTCGCCCTCGGCCACGCGCTCGCCGTGCCGGAAGGCAGCGCCGGACAGGTCCCGGCCCACCCGGCCATAGTAGCTGACCACCACGCCGACGGAGCCGATGGGCACCACGGTCTTGGGAATCATCTCCACGGTGGCGAACCAGCGGTTGATGAAGTAGGTGCCATCGGTCAGGGGGACGTACTGCCGGCCCCGCCGGCCGCCGGCACGGAGAAAGGCCTCGGGGTCCTGGAAGTTGTTGTGGTAGTTCGGGTCGCCGGCATCGTTGCCGACGCCGGGAGCAATGATCTCCCCTGGCCCCAGAGAGGGACCGTCCTGAACGGTGACGATGGCGATATTGTCCCCGCTGCCCCCTTCCACCTGATGCTCTGCTTCCTGGGTCGCGGAGCCGACGACCACGGGACGGAAGCCATTGATCGCCGCGAGTTGCTGTTGCCAGGCGGACAGGTTGGTGCTCTCCAGAGGGCCCGCCAGGGAAGAGAGGCGATAGACGGCATCCTCGGTGACGACCACGAACAGGGCCGGGTTGATGGCGTAGACGCCTTCGCGGAGGATGGCCCGCTGCCGGCCGCGCTGACCGCGGACCGTCTCGCCGCCCTCCGCGTCCGTCTGGCCGAGGAAGGCGTGGGCGTCCTGGAAGTTGCCGCAGGGGACGACTCGGCCCAGGGTCTGGCTGGGCGGCAGCGGCTCGCCGTCCCGGGCGTAGACGTAACCGATCTTGCCCTGGGGGATGGTCACGAGAGGCATGGTGTGAACGCGGTACTGCCAGCGCCAGTAGCCGAAATGCAGACCGCCGCGGAGCAGGTCGGCCTGGAAGCCGGCCTCGCCGTTGAGGGCGATGATCCGGCCCTCGCTCACCGAGCCGGCCCGCGACCAGAGTTTCTCGACGACGCCGACCTTCTGGTTGGGGATGTAACGCAGGGTCAGCCAGGCGAACAGGCCGGCCAGGAGAAGGAGGACACCGAGGCCGCCGGACAGCTGGCCCACCAGAGCGGACCAGTCCCGCGACAGGACCCCATCGGCAAGCAGAAACGGCAGAGCGGGCATGAGGCACCTTCTTTGCAAAGGGAGAGAAGACCCTCTCGGGCCTCGACCAGGCGCAAGGGCGGTCTTCATTATAAGGTTATTCGATCTTTCGCGGCAGGGATTGGAAAAGATTCGCCCCCGGAGCGAAGGGAAACGCAATCCGGGCGACAGGGCGGACGGGAGGAGGGTCGGTCTCTTGTCCCGGGTGAGGGTTGCCGGTACAGTCTCCAGGGACAGGACCCTGTGAGACGGAGCGCAGCAAGGCCCAACAGGCAGGAGCGAGCCGCACCAAGGCAGACAGAGGTGGCTGACGATGCAGGAACGAGTCCATTACCAACCGAACCTGATCTGCTCGCCCGGAACGCAGGTCGTGGCGCTGGTCGAAATCCTTGGCCAGGGCGGTAAGGTGCTGCAGCCGCGTGGCTCGGTCGGAGTCGTCGTCCGCTCGCCAGTGGACCTGGAGCATCCTTACCGGGTCCGGTTTGCCGATGGCAGCGAGGAGCTGCTGCACCGGGATCAGGTGACGATGCTGGCCCGCTACAAGGAGTCCGCGCTTGGCGACCCCGTTATCCCACCGCTGCGCTGCAATCTCTACGAGCGCGTGATCTACCGCTGCATCATTGGCTCGCAGGCGTATGGCCTGGCCGGCGAGAGGTCGGACATCGACCGTCGGGGCCTCTATCTGCCGCCCGCCGACCTGCACTGGTCGCTGTACGGCGTGCCGGACCAGCTGGAAAACGACGACACGCAGGAAGCCTACTGGGAGCTTCAGAAGTTCCTGGTGCTGGCCCTCAAGGCGAACCCCAACGTCCTGGAATGCCTCTGGACGCCGCTGGTCGAGAAGGCGACGCCGCTGGCCGAGCGGCTGCTGGCGATGCGGGCCTGTTTCCTCTCCCGCCTGGTGTACCAGACGTACAACGGCTACGTCCTGTCGCAGTTCAAGAAGATGCAGGCCGACCTGCGCAACCAGGGCCAGGTGAAGTGGAAGCACGTCATGCACCTGATCCGGCTGCTGCTCTCGGGCATCCACGTCCTGCGCGAGGGCTTCCTGCCGGTCCGGGTGGAGGAGCATCGCGACAGACTGCTGGCGATCCGGCGGGGCGACGTGCCCTGGGAGGAGGTCGAAGACTGGCGGCAGCGGCTGCACCACGAATTCACCGCCGCCTCGGAGGCGTCGAGCCTGCCCGAGCGCCCGGACTACGGGCGGGCCAATGCGTTCCTGATCGAGGCCCGCCGCCTGGCTCTGTCGGAGGGCCTGCCCTGATGGACGACCCACGCTTACTCCGGCAGGTCGAACTGCACCCGTATCCGCTGCTGTTCGTCACGATCAGCGGGGCGCATCTGTACGGCTTCCCCTCGCCGGATTCGGACTACGACCTGCGTGGGGTGCATCTGCTCCCGCTCGAGGAAGTGGTCGGGTTGCGGACGGGCCCGGAGACGATCGAGAAGTCCGGGGTCCACGACGGCCTGGAGATCGATCTGGTCACGCACGACGCCCGCAAGTTCTTCGGCCTGCTGCTCAAGAAGAACGGCTACGTGCTGGAGCAGGTCCTGTCGCCGCTCGTTGTCCACACGACGCCCGAGCATGCCGAGCTGCAAGAGATTGCCAGGCACTGCGTCACCCGGCACCACGCCCATCACTACCTGGGATTTGCGGAAACCCAGTGGCGGCTGTTCCAGAAGGAAGACCCGCCGCACGTCAAGCCGCTGCTCTACGTCTACCGGGTGCTTCTGACCGGGATTCACCTGATGCGGACGGGCACGGTCCAGGCCAACCTGAAGCTCCTGAACGAGGAATACAAGCTGCCGTACGTCCCCGAGCTGATGGAGCGCAAGGTTGCCGGCACCGAGAAGGGGCGCCTGGAGCGGGCGGACGTGGAGCTCCATCAGCGGGAGTACGCACGGCTGCGGTCGGAGCTGGAGAAGGCCCATCAGGAGTCCCAGCTGCCCGAAGCACCGAGCGGGATGGGGGCATTGCACGATCTGCTTGTGACAATTCGGCTCGGGAACCGAGCCAGGGAGTAGTCCATGAAGTTTGCCGATTATTCTCCCCCGTCTGTGCCGGCGCTTGACCAGCAGCAAGCCGCCTTGCGGAAAGGGCTTGGTCGGGCCTGGCAGTGGGCCCTGGGCGGGTGTCTCGATGACACTTTACTCCTGGAAGCTTGTCTTCGGGACCAGCGCTTCGATTCGCAGGTCGAAGACCCGCGGGCAGGCTGGCTCTGGCAAATCATTGAGGCAGTTGATGCCAGGGAACGGTTTCGGGTGCCGATCCTCCATGCGTTCTACGACCTTGGCGACGCCGGCAGCGGAACCCACCTTTGCCAGCTCGCCCGATGCTACGCCGAGGCGGGGGACAAAACCTTCCGCAGCCACTTGTACGAGATCGTCGAGCAGAAGCCGGTTGCCGACGCTCCCTGGCTCGGGGAAGAAGAGATCGTCACGCTTGACGGCGCAGGCCTTTTTGTTTGCCGCACGGGTGCGAGGGATGCGCCTGGCGGGCCAAGAGTGGGACTGGGACGACGGCAGCCTTGCCGACCTTGCGATTGAGCGATTGGGCGAGGAGCAGGTACGAAGGCTGCTGGAAGCATCCTCGGATCTGGCGGTCAAACGCTTTCGGGACTGCTGGCAGGACAACCAGCAGAAGAAGGCCGAGCAACACCCGAATGATTCCCACAAAGAGAGAATGAGAGCGACTCCGGTTGAGGAGGTCATTCGAGCGGCTGAAGGGGAGAGCAGGTGTTCTTGGCTCCGTGGTTGGGGGATGCAAGCCAACGAAGGCGACCTGCAGACCGTCCTCCGGCGCCTCTGGACCGCACAAGATCCTGGGATCACCGCCAACCTCCTCACAGTCTTTTCCGCCCGTCCGCTGCCCGAGTTCGACGCCCGGCTCATCGGGCTCTGCCATCACGCCGACGAAGAAGTGCGGCGGCGAGCCTTTGCGGCGCTGGCACAGAACACCCACTCCCTTGTGCGGGAGTTCGCCCTGACCGAGGCTCGCAAGGGCGTCCGACAGGGTTCCGTGGTCGCCCTGTTTATCAAAAACTATTGTCAAGGCGACGAGCAGCGCATTCTGGAGGCGATGGAGTTTCCCGACGACGAGTGCGAGCTGCACTGGCTACTCCTGGAAGCGATCAAAGTTCTGGAAAAGAACCCCGAGTCCGACTGTTCCCAGTTGGGGGTCATCGCTTACGCCTCGACACCCTGCGAACACTGCCGGTTCCGTGCCGCCCGGCTCTTGGTGAATCAGCAGGTCGCCCCCGAATGGCTCGAGGAAGAGTGCCGGTACGATTCGGGCGAGGATTGCCGCGCATTGGCTGCAAAGGCCAGCGGAGGGACGGGAGCAAGCTGAGAATCGATACTTCTCCATCGCCGGGCCTGCACGTCAATTGCCTTCGTTGTCCAGTGGCGTTTCTGGTGGAGCGATCACCGACACGAGTTTGTTGATCGGCATCACTGCTCTCCCCAAACCGCACGTAGGCTGACACCTTTTCACCCTTCGGCGCTACAGGAATGCCCCACCGTTGAACGTGTGCATGAGGACGTGGGGGAACTCCACGCACTCAATGCCAATGACCCACATCCCGCCGGCCCATCCGTCGAAGAAAGCGGCGAAGTGCAGGCCGTGTTCGTTCGGGCGAGGCACCTCAAACCGCTGGCCTGGTTGGGAATGGAAAAGCCGACGTCGCCACTCCACGTCCACGCTCACGTCGTATCGCAACTCACCGACTACCTCTCCTGCGAACTCGACCAACCGGACGGCGCGTTCGTCAGCGGGTGGATCGATAGGGAAACAGTACTCCGCGTCCCAAAGAGAGAACACCCCACCACCCTTCTTGCCAGGCAGCCAACCCCGCTCCAGAGCGAGGGTGATTGAGGCGCGTACCAAGGCGGGGCTGATGCTGCGGAGTTGCGCAACTCGGTGCCACTTGCCGACTGGGTCGCGGAGGAAAGAGTCATGGTGGTGGAACCAGGCCACCAAGCGTTGCCCGGAATTCTCCCGCCTCTCCACAATTAGCCGAAGGTGGCCTTGGTGGGCTGAGACAACCCAGCGGTACGCTGTTTCACCCACGATGATCGAGCGACTACCCTTCGTTGGAAGTCCCATTGTTACATCTCCCCCTTCTTCACCCACTCGCCCAGCAATTGCGATCCAACGGGAAACAGCGTCTCAGGGAAGACCGACACCAGGTCCAGGTCGGTTCTGGTGTCGCTCCCCAAAGGCCTCCGTTATCCGCCTCACTTCAATTCCTTCACGAGGAAATCCCAGATGTCGTCGTATTTCTCCGTCGGGTGGCCCGGGTATTTCACGTGGCAGACCACGCCCGCCTCCCTGGCCAGTTTCTGAAAGCCCACCGCCCAGGCCGGGGAATGGATCTTGTAGTTGGTCTCCGCCACGGTTTCCGGCCGGGTCAGCCCCCACTCGTTTTCAAAGTACAGCGGCGGGGTGCCTCGGTGCAGCAAGGCATCGGGCGACCATTGCTTGATGATCGGCAGCAATTCCTCGCGCCGCTTCAACGACTCCTGAAAGCTGCAGCCCAGCGCCGGGGCGCCCATTCGACTCCGGGGACCCAATCCTGCATCCGTTTGGGGTCGATGCTGGGCTGGCTGCGATAAGCCGCGGCGCACCGGACCCTGGTCGAGACGCGCTCCACCGGGTCCGTCGAGCGCGGATTGGCTCTCTCTCCGGCGCAGGCGACGTACAAGGCCGGCAGCGCCCCTGCGAGCCTCCGCCCACGGCGATCCGTTCCGGGTCGAGCTTCCACCGGGCCGCGTTCAGGCGGACGAATTGCACCACCCGGCAGGCATCGCCGGCCACGCAGGAGATCGGCACTTTCACCTTGTCTTGCACGGCGTCGGTCATCGTCCGCGTTTGCACGGCAATCACGGCGCACCCCGCCTTGCCGAAGTAATCCAGTCGCGCCGGGTGTCGGCCCGGCTTCCAGATGCCGCCAAACCAGAGAACGACCGGGAAGGGCCCATCACCTTTCGTCGGCAAGTAAATGTCGATCCGCTGATGTTCGTGGGGGCCATAGGAGACGTCCGCATGGGTTGGCACCGGGTCGGCGGCAGCCTGCGCCGAACCGGCAGCAACAGTCGTCAGCATCATTCCTCTGGCAATCCACGCCAGCGCAACAAACAGGAACGTCCCCTGCCGATGCTGGACGTTCACACTCCGCCGACCGATGCCTGCAAGTCCCATGGCCGCTCTCCTCGTGCTTCAGAAACTCCGCTCGTGAGCCCTGGCTCATTTTACGTGCGCCGCAATTACTGTCGCGGGTCGCCTGTTTCCAGGCAATGTTGATTTGTCCGGCAGGAGAGGACAGGCGAGACGTTGACGTAACTTCAATCTCTGTCAACAGTAAAGGCCCACTGACAACTGGTGCCAATGAGCCTTGCGAGAGCGGGCGATGGGATTCGAACCCACGACGTCCAGCTTGGGAAGCGAGACGCAAGCACCACTCCGAAAGTGTCTAACCTCTTCCACGTCTTCATCTTACGAAGTAATCTCCATTTTTGCAAGGGCTTGCAAGGGATTGCAAAGAATAGCCAAAAACAACGGGTTTTCTGCATTCGCTGGTTGAAGAATGCAGAAGAATGCAGAACCAGCTCGCCAGAGGTCCGGCTCAAGGTCCGGAGTGGGCTGTCCGATGGCGTGGTCAGGGCGAGTAGTCGTCTCTCCCTCACTCCGGCCTTGCCACGTCAAATTCAACCCGCAGCTGCAGCCCGGCCTTCTGAAGTCCTTCCAGAGCAAGGCGCAACTGCAAAATCACGTTATCCTGAAGTTCCGTCGTGGGCTTGAAATGCTCGTAGCCGCAGAGTAGACAGCAGCCATCCTTGAGGGCGCGGCCCAGTTCGCCGAGTTTGACCTCGACAGTTCCGCGTTTGCACTTCTCGCAGACGACTCGTACCGTCGTTATTTCCCTTGCGTTGACGCGCATGATGGATTCGCTCACAGTCTGACTCCTGGTCGGGCAACCCCCGGCGTCGGCCCCGCAGGAGTCAGGTTGCAGGCGCCGACGCCGGGCTCGCGCCGGTGGCCAAACCGGCGGTCCCGATGGCGTCATTGTCCCCGCGCTCGCCGCCAGGTTCAAGCCCTCACACCGGCCCCAGGGCGGCCAGCCCTTCCTCGATGAGCTGCAGCCGGACCTCCAACCGGCGGACCTGGGCCAGGGCCTCGGCGAGCTGCTCGGCCGGCAGATCCAGTTCGGGCAGGGCCGCGGCCAGGTCAGCGGCGAGCTGGGCCAGGTCCTCAAGGACGGCGACGGCATCCTGGGTGAGGGGCTCGGTGGTGTTCGTCGTGGTGTTCATCGTGGCGACTCCTGGGAAGTGGACGGGACGGCCTCACTGTCGCACAGGAAAGGCAAAAGCGCCAGGTCGGTAGGTCGCTGGTGGGCATTATCGGTCCGCCTGCTTTCGGCGTCCATCCGGCAAGTTCAGCTTGCGTCGCCGGCTGTGGACAGCCGAGATGCTCCGCCCTGTCCGTCGTGCCACCTCGACCCCGGGCAACTGACGCAGCAGGGCGTCCTCTTCCGCCGTCCAGGCCCGTCCGGCTTTCGGCGGTCGTGCGCCTCGCCGCCGCTGAGCCTCGCTCATCTTCTGCCGGGTCTCGGGGCTGTGCTTTTTGCCGCGCCAGATCTGGCCGATTGCCTCCCGGACCGCAGCTGGCCGGGGCTTGCCCCGCATGGCCGCAGCGATCTTGCGCACCGCTCCGGGTCAGATAACCTCTGGTCCGCCTTGCTCCTGGCCTCGGTCTGGGCGGGCTCGAAAGCGTATTCGGACCGCAGCTTGCTCGTCCCCTCCGTGGTTGCGCCGACGCCGAGGGCCCGCCGCCACGTCCAGACCGTGACTGGCCGGACGCCGAACCAGTGGGCCACGGCTTGCTCGGATTCCACCCGGACCGCCTCGGCCAGGCCACCGTAGACGATGATGGACCGCGCCCGCGCTCGAGGGCTGAGCTTGCCCACGGGCCAGGGGATCGGCCCATCGTGCAGGCCGCAGACAAGCAGTTCCCCGCGTACCTCGCACCGGGTCCGGTCCCCGATCCGGAAGGCCGGGGTGGCATAGGTGCCGATCAGCTTGAAACGGTCAACGGACATGGGTGTCAGTCCTTCGGGCCAGGGCACCCTTCTCGTGGGCCTTGGGACCGCCATCGGCCGGGATGGCGGCGCCGATCGCCAGCAACAGAATGGTCGTCATCGCCTCACCCCTCCTTTCGCTTCCTGCCCTTGCGGGCCTTTCCCTTCTCCGGCTCCTCGACCAGGTCAGCCTCCGGCTCGGCCGCGGGCTTCCGAGGCCGGCCCGGAGCCCTCGGTTCCAAGCCGGCGGTCGGTTCTTGGGTGAAGGCGGTACAGTCCACACTCAACGCCTCGCACAAGACCAGAACGGTTTCCCAGGCCGGTTTGCGCCGGCCTACTTCCAGCTGGGCAATTCCTTCTCGGGTCAACCCAGCCCGTTCGGCGAGTTGCTGCTGGGTCACCCCCGCTTGCTCTCGCAATTCCCGCAGCCGGCCTGCGAACCAGTCTGGATTTGCCATGTCCGCCTCCTCTGAAAAACTTTCAAAAATGTAGTCAACTGACTTGATTTCTCCGATTGCCTCCCCTATGATAACAGTGTAGTCAGTTGACTACGAAAAGGCAAGTGATCTTTGACAACTCGGTGACGGCTCCCGCAACCCTCCCTGGACAAACCAACCAGCAGAGGGCCAAAACCCCGGTGGACTATGCGGACGGGTGGGAGCAAGGAACGGAGAAGAGAACGGCGGCATTTACAAGACAAGGGGCAGCGAGTGCTAGCAACACTCCTGCCCCGTGGCCTTCCTTTCAAGAGAAGGAAAGCAACATGATGCTACGTCATTCGACCCCGACCCGCAACCTGGGTTCCATCAACCGCGCTGGTCTGCTGACCAGCAAGAGCAAGGGCAAGCTCCCGGTGGTGTGGTTGCACTCGCCATCCCGATCGGCATGGGCGGTCTTGCACGTCAGCAAGCGCCACAAGGTTCAGGTTTCCGAGACGGTCACGATTGAGGTTGAGCTTCCGCGCTCCGTGCTGAAGAAAAGCGGACGCCCGGGCTTGTGGTACTGCCCGGTTGACGTTCTTCCGGAACGGTTCCGGCGGACCATCACTTTCGATGAACTGTCGGCCAGTCCGATCAGCGAAGCGACGGTTTGACAGGGACGGCAACCCGGCCACGGATGGCCCTTTCCCTTCCCACACCGAACCCCACAGGAGAACGCGGCAATGGCAATCGTTATCGGCAAGTTCTGCCTCGATGGCAACGAACTCAACGGACCGGGCACCTACATGGAAGAGCGCGGCTTCGCTCTGATCGACCGAATCGAGGCCGGGCAAGACACGACCTTCAACCTGACCTGCCATCTCGGCCCCTCGGTCGAGGTGGCCGTTCTGGTCCGGCTCCAGACGGACTATGCGGCCTGGCTCGGCGAGCGGGAATTGCTCGCCCGGCTCAAGTAACGCAAAGGGGCGGGGAGTTTTCCCCGCCCCTTTCCTTCCCCCGAGAGAGGAACAACACCCATGTTCGAGAACGCTGACCTGATTCACCGTTACACTGCGCCGACGCGATCCGCGACGGCGTGCTGATCGACGTGTCCGCGACTGCTCAAGAAGTCGGCTTCCGTTCCCCCGTGGCGCTGACCGCAAGCGTGTGCGCGAAGTACGTTGCGGTTCCGCCCGGCGTGGATTGCCAGGATGAGGCTGGGCGGCTGTGGGACGTGCTGGTCATGCTCCGGTTTGCAATCGGCAGGCTGAGCGGCAGCGCTTCCGAGGTTCGCTTCGCCTTGCACGTTCGCAACGACAACCACGAGCGCACCCCGCCGCTGGTCCGCCTCAAAGCCCTGTGCGGTCCCGGGGACCAGGGCGAGCCTGTCGTCACGATCCTCTTGCCCGATGAGGACTGAGCGGAGCCACACCCCGGCCCGGTCCACCTACCCGGGATTTCTCTTGCCGCGGCTCGTGTCGCCGCGGAGAATGACCGGGTCGGGACCGCCGGAGTCATGACCGGCGTGGCCCTTCGCCAGCGCGTGTCATCTACCCGCACGGTTGGCGGAGGGCGCAGCCCGGCTGAGGGTAGAAGCAATGCCCACACCAACGATGTCCGTCCAGTGCCCCAATTGTGGCAAGTCCATCAAGGCCCCGGTCGCACTCGCCGGCAAGGAACGCCAGTGCCCTGGCTGTCACGAGCCTTTCACGATTCCCGAGCAAGAACCTGTCCGCATCGCCCAGACCCCGAAGCCGAAAAAGCAGAGCGATTCCTTCGCCGACCTGGACGAAGCGCCTCGTCGAGGTCGAAAGCCTACGTCAAGCAACACAACCTTGTTGCTGGTTGGCGGTGCTGCTGCTGCTCTCTTGTTCCTGATCGTCGGCATCGTCGTGGTCGTTGCGGTTGCATCGCGAACCACACCTGTCGCGAATCAGCCGGTCGCTGGGGCAAACAAACCTGAGATCCCAAAACAGCCCGATCCGCCTCAGCCTGACCCAAAGCAACAGGAAGCCGAAGCCGCCAAGAAGGCGGAAGAGACTCGCCTGGCTGAACAAACACGTCTTGCCAAGATTAAGGCGGACGCTGAAGAGGCCGCACGCAAGGCCGAGACGGATCGAAAGGCAAAAGAAGAAGCCTGGCTGAAGATGGTTCGCAGCGAGTTGGCCGTGGTCAAGGCAAAACTCAAACCCCTCCAAGAGCAACCTTCCAAGCCGCCCTTGATGACGATGGAAGAGTACGAGTCTCATCTTCAAACCTACGAAGAGTACGCCAATCGTGCCGACCCTGACAAGGTTGAGCCGGAAGCCGCAATTCTCTTGCCGCGAGAAGATCGTCTGCGGGTCAACCGTATCATCCCCCGGTTACTTACCGTGGTCGTGCAAGAACATCTTCTGCGTGTGGCCTACGAAGAGCGAGACATCATGCGTTTGGAAACCCGAGTCATGGGCGAATCGGAGTTGAGGCCGCTGGTTTCGGAAACGTATCGGACAAACCTCCTCAAGCGGGCTTCCTGGAATGAACGGAAGTTGTTTTTCAAGCAGTTCGCCAAGATCACTGGCAACAAGACCCCTTACACCTTGCTCCATCCCTTCGACAGTTTAACCAGGAAAGAAATGGATGCAGCTGTCGATGCCGCCAAGCTGGTCCAGAAGTCCGGTCTTCGTTCACTAAATCAGCAGCAGCGGATAGCTCTGCTGGCGACCAGGGCTTTCGACTGGTACGAGAGTCAGATCAAGCCGTGACGAGATAGGGAACAGACGCCTGCACCCCATCAGGTCACCTCGGTTCCATTCGAGCCATCCCTGTCCGGTTGGGAGCAATCGTCAGCACCGTCCCGCAGTCTGCCACGGTGCCGTTCTCTCGATGAAATCGACCGTTGGTACGGACACGCTCCTGTTGCCAATCCGGCCCGGGATCGGACCCGTTGACGTGTTTCGGGGGAAGGTCCACTTTCAGGACGGGAACGGCCAACTTGCGGACCAAGGCCAGGGCCTTGAGGGCGGACAGGTAACGTCGATGGGCGTGGTTCATCCGGTGCTGGTAATACTCGGCCCAGGGTAGAGACAAGTCGTTCCCCTGGGCGGTGCGGATGTCGGCAACCTGCACTTGCAGCCAGCAGGCGACAACGCGCTCGACCAGCAACCGCTCGATGGGGGTTGGGGCCTTCCCGGCCAGGTCGGCCCGCAGCAACTCCAGCTTGCGGACGAGCGCTTCCCGGAAGGCGAGATTGTCTCCGACCGAAGCTCGAATGAGGGCTAGCTCGGCCTGGTACGCGAGGTTGCCACCGAACCGATCCACGGTAGCGGGATCTTTCAGCATCTTCCACAGCACGGGCAAGGTTGATTCGTCGCCGTTCTCGGCGCGCTTGAGAAACTTCCGCATCTCATCCGCCCCGGTCGGGATCGCTACTTCAGCGGGTTTCGTCGCGCTGGACACGTCGTTTCCTCCACTCGCCGCGCTTGTGCTGATGAAATCCGGCAGCCAGCAAGGCGGCGTGGGCCAGCAGCTCGGCCAGGTCGTTCAGGTCGTTCAGCGGGGCATCGAGCGGCATCGAGCCGGGCCCGCTCCGCCTTCAGGGCCGCTCGGTCGGCTTCCCGCTTTTCCCGTTCGAGGGCATCCTTCCGGGCAGCCCGCCTGGCCACGGGGCCGGTTCCGACATATTCGCGGACAACCCGGCCGTTGACCTTCCGGGAGCGGGTGTAATAGCGGCCCTTGTCCCAGCCCATTTCTGTTACCCTCGAGCGCTTGCCCCGCTTCCATCCTACCAGAACGACGGCAATCGACGCGGAAGGCGTTGCCCGCTCACCGGGGCACGGCTCGAAACGTGGTCTGAACCTTAACATTTCTTAGCGCCCGGTCCGACTCGCGGCAGTTCCAGGGGCAACCGCTAGGGAAAACTAGGATTGCCGTCCTTGCCTGCAAGAACCTGTCAAAACCTGTCACTGCGGCCGTAATCCAGACGGTGAAGGGCTGCACAGCCCCTGCCGGTGCAAGGTCATTCCTTTTTTTCGGTGTGGAAAAATTCCAGCTGCCCGGGCTCATTTCTTCTTCGGGCCCTTGCCTTTCGATCCCTTCAGCGGCTCGTCCTGTGGATTCTGATCGTCGAACAAACCGGGCTCGCCCGCCTTCCGGGCCGCGGCCAGCAACTCGCTCAGGTGCTTGCGGGCCGCGGCGCCGAGCTTGAGCAGGGCCACCAGGCCCTGGGCCGTGGTCACGTCCGGGATGGGCGCCGGATAGCACCGAGGGCGTCGTCCAGGGCCTCCAGGTCCTCGACCAGCCTGGCCAGCTGTTCGCGAATGGTTTCAATCACGGTTCGCTCCGTTCAGGTTCGCTGGCCTGCCCGGCGCCGGTCGCCGGCGGCTCGGGCTGCAGCTGCTCAACGCGGACGCACCGCAGCCCGTAGGCTCGCAGGCACGCCTTGAGCAGACGCCTGATCCGGTGAATCGTCGGCGTCTCGCCCGGCGTGGGCTCCAGCTCGATCCGGTAACGCTCGCGGTCGCTATTCATGGTGTCGGTCCTCGGCAGGTCAGTCCAGAGCGTCCAACACCCCAGGGCGCCGCAGCTCTGGACAAGTCGCAAGTCCTTGTCCCGCAATGGTCAATTCAGTCCAGAGCTTCAGGGAAAACCACCGGGCTCTCTGGACAACGTTGTTCAGGTCAGAATGGCACCGCTTGACCCTCCGGAATCGGCAGGGAAACGTACTTCCGCTTGTGTTGACCTTCGCCCTCTTCCTCCTGGAGGATCTGCCCCGTTTCCACCAGCCAGTCCCGCGCAAGGTAGAAGGTGCCCTTGAGAATGCCCGCTTCCGTCTCGGCGAGCTTTTGCAGGGCGCTCACCTGCCAGCGCGTGCCAGACTCCTTCAGCTTGGCTTTGATCCAATCCGCGGCTTGCTGGGTCTTCTCTCCGGGCGGCGCCATTCCAGCCGGCGGCGCGGTCGGGACAGGCCCGTAGTCGATGCCGCTGCTGTGCATGGTGCCCCGGAGCGGCGCTGGCATCGGCGCAAAGCTCTTGTCTACCTTCACCGCGAAGGTGCCGTTTTCGGCACCGTCTGGGCTCGAGCAGCAAGCAGGTCCGGCACCGCTCAACCATGCGACGCCCCAGCGGTTTGCCCTCGCGGTTGAGATGGTAGAGCAGCAGGACGACGATCTTTTTCTCCACGGCCAGTTGCATCAAAGGCACGGCCAGTTCCTTCGCTTCGTGTTGGCTGCACAGGTCGCGGCCCGTGGCGTTGCCGAGGGTGTCGATGATAACCAGCTTGGCGCCGGCCAGGTCGATCCGGTCGGCCAGGGCCGCCAGGTCCTCGGCCGAGTCCACCGCGGTTCCGCCCAGCGGGTTGTCCTGGTAGCTGTTCAGGTAGACGTGATCGCCCAGACCGAAGTCCTTGTGCAGCTGGTTCAGCTCGGCGAACTGGTGGTCAGCCGCAACCCAGAGGACCGCAGCATCTCGCGGCAGCTGCATCGGCTTGCCGTCCGGCCAGGGCTGGCCGTGGACGATGCGGCGGACCAGGTCGGCGGCGAAACGGGTCTTGCCATGCCCAGCCGTGGCGGCAACAAGGCAGAGGCTGCTCTCCAGCATCCAGCCTTCCCAGACCCATTCGAGCGATCTTCCGAGGTTGTCCAGGTCCGCCAGGCGGACCAGGTCGCTGACCGTTCGCTCCGCCGCCGGAGTTTTGGGTGGTTCGGTCCCCCTGCCCGATTTCACCTCAGAATGCCGATGGTGCAAGGGCGGATCGTAGTGGTTTGGATCTGGAACACCGATTGCGGCCTTGAACTCCTTCCAACCCTTCCCCTGGCAACTGTTGTGAAAGCACTTGGCGTGCGTTGCTCCGCTCGCGTATTGAAAGATCGCCACCTCCTTGCCGACGTGTTCGGGGTTGAACGGGCAATGGTCCAGGCGATAACGGTCCGTCCCATCGGGCATTCGGTCCCTGGTGAACCCCAGGCCGCGGTCGGTCAGCCAGCGCGCAACGTCAAGCCGGTGATTGTCGCCGTTGGTCGAGGCGGCATGCCCGTTCCTGCTTGGCTCCGACTTCGCCCTGGCCGTTTCCGCAGCCTCGACCGCCAGGGCCTCCAGCAACTCGGCCCGAACCAGTTCCACCGGCTCGGGGATCTCCAGCACTCGCGCCCGGCGATGGGGCCGGTCCTGTGTGCTGTCTCCCTTCCTTGCCTGGGTGCCGTACAGCTTGCAGATCCGGCTGGGGTTGAAAACGCTGGTGTCCACCTTGACCCGGTCCGTGTCGAACCTGCTCCCCAGGGCTTGCAGGCAGCGCTGCACCAGGCCGCCGTCGTCGGCCGACAGGTCGATTCGATAGAGCAGGTGGTAGCCGTTGCCGGAGTCGGCCAGGATCGGCGCCGGCCAACCGGCATCCTCCCGGAGATAGTCGCGGATGGCCAGGATGGCACGATGGGCCAACTCCTTCTCGGCATCCGTGCTGCTGATCCCGGCCGGGCGTTGCGGGTCGCAGTCGATCAGCAGCCACCGCCGGCGAAGGACGTGCTGATCGCCGGTCGCATTTCCCTTCTTGCCGACGACCTTTGTTCTGTTGGCAGCCCGGGCGAGGAGGGCTGGATTCACCGGGTTGAGCGTCCAGTAGACGCCCTCGCTCTGCTGGGTGTACTTCAGGGCCTCGGCGGCGAGGTGCTGGAAGTGGTTGGAGTCGTAGTAGCCAGATCGATCCTTGTCGAACCCCTCACGCTCCTGCCAGCCGAGGATGCGAAGCTCAACCACGGAGCCAGGTTCGACCAGCACGCCGAGCCAGCCGGCAACGATCTCCGGCGAGATGGGTCGCGTGCCATTGCTGGAGGTCGCTCGCGCCGTCATAATGGCTGTGCCTCGGAAGAGGTGGCCCACCGCCCGGATTCCAACCGGGTTCTCTCGATCACGAGTCGAGCGTGTTGGCCAGTACACTACGGTGGGCACAATTTCACGAGCGAACCGCCGGCCTCACACGTCGGCGGTTCGGCTTTTCCGTTCGGCCGGGTCAGATCCCGATCCGGTCCAGCTCCCGCTCAACGTGTTCGGCCGTCCGCTTCCGCTTCGCCGGCGTCGCCGGGGCTGGGACCGGACCGGGGTTGCTCTCGGAGGGCGGAGTCTGGGCGGCGATGAACCGGCCCAGGGTGGCCCGGCTGGTCATCTGGCGGCCGCCGCAACGGCACGTCTCCAGCCGGATCACGGTGCCGTCGTGCAGACGGACGCCCTTGGAGGCCCAGCGCCAGAGCGTGCTGGCGTGGGTCGGCCTACCGGGCCGGAACTGCGGCACCAGCTGGGCCGCGTCGGCCATGCTCAGGGCATCGCCGGCGAGGACCTCGTCGATGACGGATGGACTGGGTGGGGGACTGGTCGGGTGCATGACAGTGCCTCTCGTCTCGGGGCGTAGCCAGGTCTAACGAGAGGCAGTATCGCAGGTAGGTGTGGACGATCCTACGGACAGTAGTGTCCGTATTTTCGTCTGGCCTAGTCAGATGGGTCGCAAGACGAACGTTTCTCCTTCCTGGCGCAATTCGCAGTGCATGTCCGTCAGCGTTGCGTTCAGGCGATCTTTCGCTTTTAGCAGCCCGGGCAACCTATCCCTGTTCACGGTGCCGTAGACGGCCGACAAGACCTCACTGATTGGTATGTGTCCCTTGCCGTTGACGGCTCGCAGGAGCAAGCGTTGAACCTTTCCGCTGAAGGAGTCAACCTGAACAGAGTCGAGACAGAACGGAGCAGGAACAAGCGCCTGTTCAAGTACAGGTGCTGATTGCGTTTGACTCAAGAGGCGGCTTTTCCCTGCCTGGACCGCTCGCGAATATTCCAAACGCACCAGCGCCGCGAGTGTACTAAGATCCGGCCACGCAAAGCGTTCCAGGTTTTCACACAAGTGGAACCAGGTTCCCTCGATCCACGTGTCAGGAGGAACGTGCTTACAGCAGACAGCCTCTCGACAATCACGCCCAATGGCCTGATGGGATTCAACAAAGCCCATCAGGATCGTCTGCCTCAGACTGAAGGCAATGCTCCGGGCCAGATAATGCGCGGACGGTTCAGTCCATTTACCCATTTGTGCCGGCTTCTCCCCGACAAAGAAGTGATCCGTGATTCTGAGCGCAGCCGCGCTTTCAAAGAGGGCATCTTCAAGCTGGCGGATCTGCCGCAAAAAATGGTCGCGTTCATAATGATGCAAATAGGTATTGGGGAAGCATTTCGGGGCTGCCCGAAAGAAATGTAAGCTGGTAAGGCACTTCATTGCGGCATTGTGCGCCACAGTCAGCGCAGCAAGGCTCTCATCGTGAGTTGATTGGTCCGACATGGTCCGTATCTCTCCGGACGGAATCTCGGAAGAAAAGGAGGGCAGGGGAGGCCGCCGAGATTCGCGGCGTTCGGGAGCGACCCTATCCCCTGCCCTATGGCATCCTACGGACTCACCCCATCCGCTTCATCACGTCCAGGGCGTGGGCCACGTCGATCTCGCCGTAATGCTCCGTGGCATCGATCGACTTCTGACCCAACACGGCCCGCGCGGCGTCGCTGCCGACGGTGCGGACCAGGTCCATCTTGCGGCCGTGCCGCAAAGCATAGGGGTTGAACCGGATGCCGGCCTTCTCACAGGCCGCGCTTGACCGCCTGGGGGTAGGAACCCTTGTCGTAACAATCCCGCGGCCCCCGCTTCGGCTTCGCCTTACGCTTCCTGGCCTTCTGGCTGGGCGTCATGGGCGTTTTCCTCTTGGCCCGCTGCTCTGCCCAGAGCAACTCCATCCGCCGGCGGGGCGAGAACAGGTACGCCCCCGACTCCTGGGGTCTGAGCCACGGTTTGAGGATCGCGATGCACTGCGGACCGAGGGCCACGGCCCGATCTTGCCCACGCCAGGCGTTCTTGTGCCGCCCGTGGGGCAGATCGCTGCCGGGACGGTAGAGCCAGCAGTCCGGATTGCTCTGGTCAACGTCCATCGTCCGCACGATGCGCACCTCGCCGGACCGCATCCCGGTCAGGGCTTGCAGTTGCAGCATCGCTGCCACGGGCGGCGGGCAATGCGGCAAGACCTTCGTGACGTCCTCCCAGAATGCCGGCGGTCGCGGCTGCGCTCTCCTTGACGCCCTTCTCGCCTGGCTGTACTCCCTTGACCTCGCGCAGGGCCGCGGCCACGTTCCCGGGCACCAGTTCCTCCTCGACGGCCCAGCTGAAGACGGCGCGGAGGCGAACCAGGTGCCGGTTGATGACCTTGCGGGAAAGGGCCTTCCGGGACTCCAGGACCTCGACCTTGACCCAGGGGCCTTTCCTGGCCAGCCGGGCCTCTTGCTCTTGGGGCCGGACGCGATCCTCTCCGAGCCAGCGGCCAGCGGAGTCCGTCTTGCCGGCGGGCCGGACGCGATACTGGAGAGCGTCCACCATGCGCTGGCGGACGGCCTTGAGACACTTGGGGGTGAACTGGGCGGCGGGATGAGGGCCGTACAGCTCCCGGAGATGGTGGCAGCGCGGCGCGGTAGTTGTCCAGCTCCAGGCTGGCCGGCCCGTAGCGGGCCTCGGCAGCCTTCCACCAGGCGAGGATCAACTCGCCGACGCTGAGGGCGGCGCCGGGCTGGGCTTCTTCGTCAGGGAAGGGGTAACAGCCGTTGTGCAGAGTGAGCAGGGCCAGGACGCGCTGATAGGCGGCCTTGCTCTCGGCCGACTGCCAGGGCCCCAGCAGGATCTCGCGCCGTCTGCCGGTCCGGCCGCGTACCGTGACGACGGCCTGCCCGCTGGAATGCTGTCGATAGGAGGGAGGGGAGCCTTTCTTGGTTCGAGGCATGGGATCAATCCTCTCGTGGAAGAATGCAGAACATTCTGCATTCCCAGAGGTTTGACACCGCGCTCTCGACCGTCGAGAGGTACGCTTAACTTGCGTTCGGTAGGGCACTTACAGCGAGAGCGGGCGATGGGATTCGAACCCACGACGTCCAGCTTGGGAAGCTGGCATTCTGGCCACTGAATTACGCCCGCAACTTGTTAGTCCTATTGGACTTATGATTCTTACTCTGTTGTCCCTTTTTTTCTGTTGGCCCTTCCCCTCGAAATCGGGCACTGTGGCAACCTTACTACCAGAAGAAATTGTAACGAGGGAGCGGAGAAGCCGCAAGTCGTTCCTTGAAAAATGTCGGAACGCAATAGAAATGTCCTCTGTTTGGTTGAAATCGAAAAGTCCGGTAGTCACTCTTGTCGCTTGGTACGGAAACCTCGACGCCAGGGGTGATCTGCGGCTGGACGGCAGGGCCCCTTCTTGGTATCGTCCGCCGCGCCGTCGGGAGGATAGGGCTCCGCAGAAGTGCGACCCGAGCGCCCGCCGGTGGGCTGTACGCCAGAGGGCTCGGCCTCGGCTGAGGTCGGGCCTTCCTTTGACCCCACTGGCGTCGGCCCCGGATGCGCTAAACTTCGGGGGTCTGGGGGCAGCACCCCAGGGCAGTGCGTCCCGAGGCGGCCGCGTGGTACTTCAGGTAGTGCTCCCCGAAACGAATCGCCAGGCTGCCATCGAAGCGCACTTCGATCACCACCTTGCCACCGCGCTCTCCGGGGCAGATCGGCTGGTCCAGCTGATAGTACCGATTCTCGAAGCGTACCGTGTAATCGTTGGCCACCGTCCGTTGCTCTTGCAGGCTCAAAATGGCTGCCACGTTGAACCCTGTCCCCAGCGCTCGGTGCGCGTCACCGGCCTGGCGGGGTGGCACACGGAACAGCCGATTGTGCTTGGCCAGCAGGCCGTCGTCGAGCAAGGCATTGGCCTGGACAATGGTCTTGACCTTGGCCAGGCGCATCTCCTTGACCAGCCGGTCCTGGGCGGTGCCAAAGGAGCGTTCCACCCGCCCTTTGGCCTGGGGGCTGTGGGCACAAATCAACTCGATGCCCAACTCACCCAGGGCTCGGCCAAACTGGGTTTCCGCGCATGGGAATCCGGTCTCCTTCGTTGGACGCGGTAGACACGTGTCCTCCTTGCCGGGCGCAGAGAGGACATTTCTATCGCGTTAAGACCGGCCATTTCTATTGTAGTTCAACAGGCAGTCCCAGGAGAGGAGGAACCGATCAAGGAATCGGGTGGACGTCGAGCCAGACGTTGGTGTCAATGGCGTTCATGAAGTTCGCCGCGCGTGGGATAAGGACCAGCCGAGTAAAATGAGGACGCCCGGGCGCGTGCCAGGAATTGCTCGAGTGCCTCAGCGCGTGCCTTTTCCCGATCCCCATAGGGGACGGGCCGAGACCCCTGTTCCAGGATGAGGACGATCGCCTCGACCTTGTCTCCGCGCCGGCAAGGCAAATCCCTCAGGTGCAGCTCGCCGTCGGCCTCAACCGTCGTTTCGACACGGATCGCGTTCATCGGTGTCTCCACAGGAATTGTCAGCTCAACCAAGTCGTCCAGCGTCAAGCAATCATGGGATGCTCCTTTTGCTTCATCCTACTCCTCGCCTGACTGCCTGGACAACACTGGTCGGCTGGCATTTGGTCGAGCGGCCGATAGGCTATCAGGAGCGATGCCTCGATTGACCGCGATGGGCAGACATCAGAAGGCGGCCGATGCCTTTCACCGTTACTCGACCGGGCGGCACGAATGATCGTGAGTGCGGCTCTTCAACTTTCGGGATGGCGAAACGCCATCCGGGCGTTCATAATGGAGGCACAGGAACCTCCGCTGTACCCGCCAGGACCTCCCGCCATGAAGACTCCGCACTCCCCTGCTCTGCCGCAATCTGCCCTCTCGCGTCGCGACCTTCTCTGGCAAGCCGGTGGCGGTCTGGGTGGGCTCGCTCTCTCCTGGCTGCTCGCGCGTGACGAGCTGGCCGCGGCGCCGGCCGGGAAGGCCGTTCGCAATCCACTGGCCGTCAAGAAGCCGCACCATGAAGCGAAGGCCGATTCGGTCATCTTCCTGTTCATGGTCGGCGGTCCAAGCCACGTCGATCTGTTCGATCCCAAGCCGGAGATCCTGAAGCATCATGGCAAGCCGCTGCCGCCCAGCTTTGGCATGCCGGTCAGCCAGTTCACCAAGGGCGACACACCGCTGCTGGCCAGCACCCGCAAGTTCCAGAAGCACGGCAAGTCCGGTCTGGACGTGTCCGACCTGATGCCGCACCTGGCCGGCTGCGTGGACGACATCGCGTTCCTGCGTTCCTGCTGGTGTACCAGCACCGTCCACGCCCCGGCGATGTACGAACTGCACAGCGGCCGGACCTTGATGGGCTATCCCAGTCTCGGCTCCTGGGTGACCTACGGCCTGGGCAGCGTCAGCGAGAACCTGCCGGCCTACTGCGTGCTGCTGCAGCCGGAGGGGACGCCCGAGGGCGGCGCTCCCTGCTGGGGGTCCGGCTTCCTCCCGGCTGTCTACCAGGGAACGCTGCTGCGCAAGGGAAACAACCCGATCCTGAACCTGCAAGCCCCCGAGGGCGTCAGCCCGGTGCAGCAGCGGCGGACCCTCGACCTGATCCAGCGCATGAACGAGGTCGATCACGACCCGGCAGACGGCGAGCTGAATGCCCGCATCGCCAGCTATGAGCTGGCCTTCCGCATGCAGCGGCACGCTCCCGAGGCGGTCGATCTGACGCGCGAAACCGAGGCCACCCGCCGAGCCTATGGCCTGGACGACAAACGCACCGCCGACTTCGGCACGCGCTGTCTGCTGGCCCGCCGGCTGGTGGAACGCGGCGTTCGCTTTGTGCAGCTGTACTCGGGCGGCGGGCCGCTCATCACGCAATGGGACGCCCACGACGACCTGAACAGCAACCACGAGAAGATGTGCGGCCACGTCGATCAGCCGATCGCGGCCCTGCTGAAGGACCTGAAGCAGCGCGGCCTGCTGAAGCGGACGCTGGTGGTCTGGGCCAGCGAGTTTGGCCGGACGCCGATGTCGCAGGGCGGCAAGGGCCGCGATCACAACCCCTATGGCTTCACGATGTGGCTCGCGGGCGGCGGCGTCAAGGGCGGCCAGGCCATCGGGGCGACCGACGAGTTTGGCCTGCGGGCGATCAAGCAGCGGATCAGCGTCAACGACTTCCACGCCACCATCCTGGACCTGCTGGGGCTGGACCACGAGGAGCTGACCTATCTGCACAACGGCCGGGACGAGCGGCTCACCGACGTGGCGGGGCAGTCAATCGCGGGGTTGCCGGACTGAGCAATCGGCCATCGTCTTGTCAGATAGCGCAACGAACCCACCGAAAACTCGCAAACGGCCGCGCAAGGGCGGTGGGCCAGGGCGTCCTGTAGCTGAAGACTTGATCTTACATTCATCATCGCAAGAACGAGAGGAGAGTCCAATGTCCTGCAAGAGTCTGCTCGCCCTGCCCCTGGTTGGTGCCCTGGTGTTGTTCCTGAATGGATTGGCCTCCGCCGATCCTTGCCCGGCTCCAGCGCCGGCCTGCCTGCCGATCTGCTCTCCGGCCCCGGTCAGTCCCTCGGTCTGCCCCGGTGAGTTGCCTGCACTGCAACCCGAACCCAATCGGCACACCACGACGATCTTCAACGGCGCCTGTGTCGTGAAACAGAACTTCGTCGAGAAGCATGGTGAGTGGCGAAGCACCGGGGCATTCAAGGACTACGCCGTCTTCTTCCGCGATTCCCCGCGTGTGCCGTGGCGCTATTACGGCACTTACTACTCGGCTCGCAGCGCTGATGATGCCGCGAGCATCCTGAGAGCCAATGGCAACATGGCCTCGGTCCGGCCGCACTGTGCGTGAGCTTGCCGAGCCGCGCACGCAGCGCAGCGGAGTAAGCGGTCGTCCGACGAACCGCTTACTCCGCTGCGCTGCGTGCGCGGCTCGGCAGCACGCGGGTCGCTTGACGACCAGGGATGCGATGGTCTACGATGCCCTCGTTGCTCGGTCGTGGTGACCGGAGCATTCCTCTTCGTCGCCTGCCCCTCCGCAGGCGGACGTGGCCTGACGGCCACACTTCCTCGGCATCGCGTCAGCCGTCAAGACGCGGGTTCATGAGTCTGAAGATTCGTGTCGGTGATCGGGAGCCGCTCGGGCTCGCCCTGCGGCGCTTCAAGAAGCTGCTGAAAAACCACGAAATCCTGCAAATCGATGCGTCGGTCGCGGTGGTTCGTCAAGCCAAGCCAGTTGCGACGCAGGAAACGCTTCCTGAAGCTGCTCAAGTCCAGGCAACAGACCTTCCTCGCCAAACGGGCGGGCTTGCAGTAGCCGGTTCATACAATGCGGCTGGAGGGACAGTGCGTTGTCCCTCGGCCGCATCCGGCGGCACTCGATCGATCCAGCCCGCGGAGGACAGCACCGATGGGATTTCGACAGCTCGGTGGCTCGGGGTTGAAGGTCCCCGTGCTGAGCCTGGGGACTGGCACCTTCGGCGGCGGCGGTGAGCTATTCAAAGCCTGGGGCAGTACCGACGTGGCCGAGGCCAGCCGACTCATTGACGTCTGCCTCGACGCCGGCCTCAACCTGTTCGACTCGGCCGACATCTACTCTCACGGCATGGCCGAGGAGATCCTGGGCCAGGCGCTCAAGGGCCGACGCGATCGCGTCCTCATCTCCACCAAGGGCACGTTCCGCTTCGGACAGGGGTCCAACGACGACGTTACTGCTCGGTTGTCGGCCGCTTCCCCTTCGCTAAAATGGCCTCGGTCCCCCCATTCCTCGCGGAGGTCTGCCGTGAACCCATCAACGAAAGCGTCCGCCAAGGAGAACACGGGCTGGAACCACTCCTCGACTTGCCGCGAGGTCGAGGCGGAGGGCACGGCGGAAGGGCGTGCCTACGGCCTGGCCGAGGCCCAGTCGCGGACGCTGGCCCGGCTGCTGAAGAGCCAGGCCAAGCAGCTCTTTGGGGAGCTGGGACCGGGGCCGCGCGGCACGCTCAACGGCCTGGCCCAGGCGTTTGCCTGCGACCCGCTGCTCGATCTCGGCGAGCGGCTGCTGACCGCCCCGAGCTGGTCTGAGTGGCTGGCCGGCGTCGTCGTGCCGCCTCCGGCACCGGGCCTGCCGGACTGGACCAGGGACCAGGAGATCGACTTCGAGCCTTCCGGGCCTTCCATTGATCTGCACGTGAAGGTGGGCCTGAAGGCCGGCGGTGAGGCGATCATCCATCTGCGCTTCCAGAAGTGGTATCAGCCGGACCTCGACCGCCACCTGTTCGAGGAGACGAGAAAGCTCGAGCGCCGCATGAAAAAGGAAGTCATGGTTTGCGTGTTCCTGATGTGGCCGCCGGCCGAGGGACCGGGCATGACCGGCAAGTACGAGGAGCGTGACGCGGAGGGCAAGGTCCGGCGCACGTTCACCTACACCATCAAGCGTGCCTGGGACCTGACGCCCGAAGAGGTGACGCAGACCCCGGGCACGATGCTCCTGGCCCCGCTGTGCAAGGGGGCCAGGGAGCGGATGCCCGAGGTTGTGCAAATGGTCAAGCAGGGCATTGAGCGCAACGCGGTGGAGCCCGAGAAGCAGGACGCGATCTGGGGTGCGGTGTACTGGTCGATGGGTCTGATCTGCGACCTGGAGGAGTGCCACCGGGCCCTGGGCGACCTGCTGCCCATGCTGAAGCAGTCGCGCTACTACCTCTCGGCCAAGGGCGAGTGCTACCGGGAGGCCTACTCGGCAGCCCTGAACGAGGGGTCGCTGCTGGCCGCCCGCGCCCTGGTGCTGCGGCAAGCGACCAAACGCTTCGGCCCGCAAGAGGGTGCCGCCGACACGCTGGCGGCCATCACGTCGATGGAAGAGCTGGAGGGTCTAACGGAGCGCGTCCTGACCGCCGCGGACTGGCCGTCGCTGCTGGAGAAGCCCCAGTAGGACCAGCTTCAGAGAATCCGTTGGTTTCGATCAGGTCCGCTTCTTCCAGAGCTTTCTTCTGAGCGGAAGTAACGATCAGGATTCGCTCGTGTCGTGTTTGAAACGAACCACCACGCATCAGCAGGAGGGATATGGCAGTGCCATATTACCCGTCTTTGATTTTTACCGCTGTTGGCATGGCTGTTCCCTCTTGGGACGCGGACATTCACCCCAAAACAATTGCAGAATAACACAGCAGCGAAAGAAACACCAGGCATCTGGCGGCAAAAGAAGCCGGGGTCAATCACCAATTCGGCCAAGCCCGGCTTCATTTCCGCATTTCCTTGATCCACTCCTGAATCAACCGCACCGCCTCGCCATCGACGACGTTGCTGGCAATGTGCGGCATCTGGCCCAGGCCGCGCCGGTTCATCCTCTGGTACAGCAGTGACCGCTCCGGATCGCCAGGAACCAGGATGCGCGGGTCTTTCAGGTCCAGCGTTCCTTGACCCGGCCTGGCGTTGACGGTGCCCGTCTCCGCCAGAGGCAGCGTGGCCAGCAGCTGGAACTCCGCATTGCCTCCACCCCACTTACGATGGCAGTGACTGCAGTTGGCGTGCAGGTACGCTCGGGCCCGGGCATCCACACTCTGGCTCCTGTCGTGGAAATCGACAAGGTGCGGCAGCTTCTCCGGCGCGGCCGGCAGCGGTTTGGTGAACAGTCCCAGATGCTCCAGCGTGGCCAGCTGGTTGGCGATCGCGCCGCCGTAATCGTGGTCCCGATTCAGCTGCATCGTATTCAGGCCCAGCGCGTACTTGGCCGTCACCGTGTGGCACATGGTGCATTCGGTCCGGCTGGGGAAGTGCCAGACCTGCTTGCGCTGGCCGCCCGGGGCCTTGGGGTCCTTGATCGTGAAGGTTTGATCGAGCCCCTTGGCAGCGAGCAGCTCGGCGTCGGTCTGCTCGTCGTTCCAGACGTAGACATAGCCCTGCCAGACCTGGTCGCCGACCTCCTCGGTGCCGGGATAGCGCTGGGCGTGCAGCAGCCGCGTCTCCAGCCGACGCCGGCTCTTCAGGTTGCCCGGCTCCAGCTCCAGGCTGAAGGTCTTCACCAGCACCGTGTCATCCGGGAAGCGCCAGCCCGGCTGCGCCCCAGGGGCCGGCTGCGGATAGGTCACCGTGTTGTATTCGATCTGCCCCTTGCCCGGAATCGCCAGGTAGCGCTCCTTGATCGCCCCGTCCGACCACAGCTCCGCGTTGACCGAATAGGGAATCAGTCCCACGGCCGGCTTCAGATCCTTCGTGGAGTCGAAAAGTCCGGTCTGGCTCAGCTTGCGTGGGAACTTCGGGGCGTCCGCGGCCGGCGGCGGGGCCTTGACCAGCCGGTAGATGCCGCTGCCGATGAAGTCCAGGGCGTAGACGTCGCCCTTCGTGGTCCTGGCCCCAGGCGACAATGCGAATCCGGCTGTGGGCCAGTTCCCGATTGTCGCTCACCTTCTTGCCGTCCCAGCGCAGCTGCCAGACCCGGCCGGTGTCGTAATCGCCGTAGACGTACGCACCTTGCAGCTCCGGCAAACGCGGGCTTTTGAAGAAGTAGCCGCCCGTGATCGAGCGGAACTCGGAATGGGGATGCTCGACCGCCGGAGGCAGGATCGGCGTCGGGCCGCGCTTGCGTTCGGGCCGGAACGGATGCGTGCCCTCCACGATGCTCCAGCCGTAGTTGCCGCCCTTTTCGATCCGCAGGATCATGTCCCACAGGTCCTGACCGACCTCGCCGGCCCAGATGTCTCCGGTCTTGGCATCGAAGCTGAACTTCCACGGCTGCCGCACTCCATACGCGTACACCTCGGGCCGGGCGCCCTTGTGCTTGATAAAGGGATTGTCGGCCGGGATCGCATACGGCCGGCCCTTCTCGGTGCGGTCCACGTCGATGCGCAGGATCGAGCCGAGCAGGTCGGAGAGATCCTGGCCGGTTTGCCGACCGTCGGCGATGCCGCTGCCGTCGCCGGTGCCCAGGTAGAGATAGCCGTCGGGACCGAAGCGGAGACAGCCGCCATTGTGGCCGCCGGACGGCCAGGTGAGGATGAGCGTTTCCGATTTCGGGTCGGCCTCCGGCGGATCGAATTGCTTGACCTTGAAGCGCACCAGCCGGCTGCCCTCGGGTGAGTTCTTCTCTGGATCAACGAGATAGCTGACGTAGAAGTATCCGTTTTTGGCAAAGTTCGGGTGCATGACCACACCATAAACCGTCTTGCCCAGGTCGAGCAGCAGGTGCTTCTTGGCGGTCTTGGGATCGTTGGCGAAGGTGTAAATCTTGCCGCGCCTCTCGGCCACGACCCAGCGATTGCTTCCTGGCAGGATCGATAGCTCCAGCGGTTCGTCGAATTGCAGATTGGGAAAGACGTTTTCCAGCCGATAGGGATCGGGCGGCTCCGGAGTGCCCTTGACCTTGGAAGTGGTCCACAGCTCGCGCTTGTCGATGCCGAACGGTTTGCGTTCCTTGCGCGGGGAGCTGTCCCGGCCGAGGGCCAGGGTGGTGATGGTTACGGCCAGGGTCAGGCCGGTGAGCGCGAGAAGGACGGCCAGGGTGCGGTGCATGGGTTCCTCGTGCGTAAGTCGGGAGAATCGCTTCAAGGGCTGTATTCTAGCCGATGCGTGCGCCAGGAGCAACCGTGGAACAGGAGTTGATCGATGAGAGGGATTGCTGTTACACGCCGGCGGTCGTATAATCTCGACGACCTGATGGGAGGGGAGCTTCCGATGACTACGACGGCCCAGGCAATGACATACGGGGACGCAGCAGCACTCGCCCGCTTCTCGGTCGCACGCTATCAGCGCATGATCGAGACGGGTATCCTCACGGCCGAGGACAAGGTTGAACTGCTCGAAAACTATGTGGTTCTCAAGATGCCACGCAATCCGCGCCACGATAGCACCGTGCAACGAATACTCCGGCCGCTGTTGCGCCCGTTGCCGGCTGACTGGGACTTGCGGATCCAGTCGGCGATCACGCTGATTGACAGCCAGCCCGAACCAGACTTCGCGGTGGTGCGCGGCTCCGCGGCCGACTACGCGAATCACCACCCGGGCGCTGCCGAGATTGGCCTGGCGATCGAGGTCGCCGACTCCTCCCTGCTCCGCGACCAGCGCGACAAAAGCCGCATTTACGCTCGCGGCGGCATCCCCTGCTACTGGATTGTGAACCTGGTCGATCGGCAAATCGAGGTCAGCACCCAGCCATCCGGGCCGACAGCGACGCCAAGCTATAGCTCATTCCAAACCTATCAGTCTGGTGATGCCGTCCCTCTCGTCCTCGATGCAAACCCGGTAGGGATGGTGCCCGTGGCAGACGTGCTGCCCTGACGTGGGCTGGCAGTGGTCCAGCTCGTGGGGACCACGATGTATTGGCACGACACGGACTCCCTTGACCCGAGTGATTCCGCGCCACTATAGTAACACCTTCCCTGCCCCGGAGAGCGCGGATGCCGTTTGTCACCCAAGTCCTGCTCCCCAAGTGCGATAACCTGGGCCAGGCCTTTCGCCGCGAGCAATACGAGGCGTTTCATGGACGAATGATCCAGCGGTTTGGGGGATGGACTCGCAAGGGGCAGGTCGAGGGGGCATGGTTGAGCCCGTCGGGCTCGCTTTGCACGGAAGAGCACTGGGTCTACGAGATTGGGCACGAGCGCCGGGACCTGCGCTTCTGGCAGGCCGAGAAACAACGACTCAAGACGGAGTTTGATCAAGAAGAGATCTGGATCATGCAGTATGAGGGCGCCGGATTTGATCGGCCTCCTGGGGAGAGCGTTAACCATGACTTCTTCAGCACCCTCGGCTTTGATAACGGACAAAGGCCGCCGCGTGCTGCTGCGGATTCAGGGACGCTTCTACGAACTGAGCCAGGAAGAGCTGCGGACCCTGCTCGGTCTGCCCGCTGGCCCACTCGGTTTGGGCATTACGATCGATCGTGATCGTCTGTGTTTTGAATTCACTGGCGACCAGCAAACCATCGAGATCTCCGCCGGGCAATTGCAGCAGCGCCTGGCTGAGCAGTTGACGGACAAGACGTAGACGCAATAAACAAGAACGACATTCTCCAACCAGCACCAGCAACGCAACGCGGGAGGTTCCTCCATGTCCAAGCTCACTCGACGCGACTTCGGCAAAGCAGCTGCCGCGGTCACCCTGACCGCCGCCTCGGCCAGCCGAGTCTTCGGCGCCAACGATCGTGTCCGCCTCGGCTTCATCGGCCTCGGCAATCGCGGCGACCAGGTCCTCGATGGCTTCCTGCCCCACAAGGACGCCGAGGTCGTCGCCGTCTGCGACATCTATCGTCCCTACGTCGATTTCGCGGCACGCAAGGCGAGTACCACGCCGAAAACTTTCAAAGACTATCGCGAGCTGCTCGCTCTGAAGGACGTGGACGCCGCCGTCATCTGCACGCCGGACCACTGGCACGCCCTGCAAACGATCCACGCCTGCCAGGCCGGCAAGGACGTCTACGTCGAGAAACCGCTGTCCCTGTGCGTGGCCGAGGGCCGGGCGATGGTGTCGGCGGCCCGCAAGCACGACCGCATCACCCAGGTCGGCCTGCATCGGCGCTCGTCCGAGTTTGTCCGCGAGGCGTGCGAGCTGATCCGCAAGGGGGCCATCGGCCACGTCACCGTGGCCCGGGCCTTCCACGTCCAGAATGAGGCCCCCAAGGGCATCGGCAATCCGGCCAACGGTGAGCCGCCGGCCGACTTCGACTGGGAGTCATGGCTGGGGCCGGCGCCGAAGGTGCCGTACAACAAGAACCGGGCCTTCTACCGCTTCCGCTGGTTCTACGACTATTCCGGAGGGCAATTGACCAACTTCGGCGTCCACTACCTCGACGTGATCCACTGGGCGCTGGGCCAGGACGCCCCGCTGGCGGTGACGGCGATGGGCGGCAAGTTCGGCATCAAGGACAACCGGGAAGTGCCGGACACGCTGGAGGTGCTTTGGACCTATCCGGGCAACACCCTGGTGTCTTTCTCGCAGTTCAACGCCAACGCCGCCCCGGGCGGCACGCCACGCGCCGAGATCGAGTTCCGCGGCACCCTGGGGACGCTCTACCTCTACGGCAGCGGCTACGAGATCGTTCCCGACGTCATCACGCCCAACGAGTTCCCGGCCCGCACGCCGCTGGACCGGAAAGTCGAGAAGGGCTGGCGCGTCGGGGCCAAGGCCCAGATTGAGCCGAAGAAGCTGACCGGCGGCAAGGCGGACACGGCCGACCACGCCCGCAATTTCCTCGACTGCGTCAAGAGCCGCAAGAAGTGCAACTGCGACATCGAACAGGGCCACCGCGACACCAGCGCCGCCCTCATCGGCAACGTCGCTCACAAGACCAAAAGCTACCTCGAATGGGATGCGAAGAGCGAACGCTTCACCAACGTCGAGGAAGCCAACAAGCTGCTGAGCTACAAGTACCGCAAGCCGTATCAGTTGCCGACGTGATTGAGAACGTCCAGCCCCTGACACCCAGGACTCACGTCCTGGTCTATTGACTGCCGCCCCTTCGGGGCTTGTCTTTAGCCCCGAAGGGGCGGCAGTCAATAGACCAGGACGTGAGTCCTGGGCTCCAGCTACCCCCTATTTGTCGCAGCGAACGAATGCGGCACCTTGCGGAACGCCAGCAGTCCCCGCACGAACGTCAGGGCGGCGTTCTCCGGCTGCTCGATCCAGCCGCTTTCCTCCTCGCCGGCATCGGGGTCGCGCCGGGGCGGCAGCAGACCGAGCCGGCCTTCCACGACCTCGTCCGAGCCGCAATCGGGCCCCTGCTCCGTCCACGCCACCGAGGAATCCTCCAGCGCGATCTGCTCCCCCTGACTGGGGTAGGCCAGCCACAACTGCTTGACCACCTGCCGTTTGCTGCGCGTCGCCCGGATCTTCAAATACTTCCGGGTGTCGTTCCAGTGATGCTCCTGGATTCGGCTGGTGTACTTGGCATCCACCACCACCGCGTAGTCCACCCGGGCCGGCTGGTCCGACTCCCCCCCCTCACGGGGAGGGCTCGCCCCGGCCAGGAACTCGATCAGCACGTCCGGGCTCCAGGCCGACTCGTTGCGCACCGCGCCCCGGTAGAGCGTGTCCTGGCGCTGGACCGCGGAGTCGTAGGTCACGATCCACGGCTCGAAGCGCAGCGACACCGCCTGGCCGTCCGGTGCCAGGAACGTCAGGCGGGCGCCGCGGTCCACGTCCAGGGTGAAGCGGAACCGCCGGGAGCGGCGGAACAGGCCGTCCTGGCTGGTGCAGACCAGCCCCGCCACCCGGAACGCCGCCGCCAGCTGGAAGAAGACCCATTGCTCGTACATCCGCTGGGTCGATTTGAGCCGCTCCTCGAAGCCGTCCTGCAACAGGATCAGCGACGAGTGCAGATAGCGGCGAAACTCGTCCCGGATGCGGCGATAAGGGCGCACGTGCTGAAAGACCGGGGTCGTCGGCAGTGCCAGCTGCGGCGAGAGGTCGCGGAACAGGTCCAGGGCCGCCACCCGGGCAATGCCCTGGAGCAGCTTGCGAGCGCTGGCCTGGGCCTGCCACAGCCGTCGCAACCGCGGCGAGTCCTCGACGTCGTACAGGCTCAGTCCCTGGGCCGTAGCCGCGGGCGGCTCGCCTGCTGGCTGGCCGGCCTGCAGGCGAGCCGCCTGCGGCCACGAGCGCTGGCGGAAGGGACGGTCCGCTTCGATGCCCTGGACGTGCTGGCGAATCTCCCCGGCACAGGACAGGACACGCTGCCGCAGAAAGCGCAGCAGGCCGGCGATGACGCGATGCTCCAGCGTCCGAGCGCTCTCCGTGAAGCGCTCCTGCATGGCCGGGAACGGCCGGGGCAGTCCGGGCTGACGCGGGTCGATCCCCTCAGCAGCCAGCTGCAACGTGGTCCGCGGCCCGAAGCGCTCCGCGCCCCAGGAGAGCCGGACTGCCTCCACCCGGGCAATCCGCGTTGCCGGCTGGTGGACGATCTCGCGCAGGGCGGGACTGACTGCCGCCCACAAGCGTTCCAGCAAGTGCAATTCCAGCTGGCCCGAGCGGGGCGAGACGCCGTGGTCCGCCGCGCCGAAACCCAGCGTGCGGAACATCGGCGACACCAGGTCGAACACCAGCCCGGTCGCCAGCCGGCGCAGCTGGGCCAGCATGGTGTTGTAGCGCTCTTCCGACAGCTTGGTCGCCTCGACGTAGACCGGCAAACGCCCCCGCGGCAGCCAGGCCTCGTCCGAACCGACCGGCCGGCTGCCCACCCGCACCCAGACCCGGCCGCGGGCCCCGTCAAAGTAGGCGCTGTCGTCCCAGAAGATCGTGCTGCCCCGCGCGCCTCCCTCCAGCCGGACAATCCCCGCCTCGCTGGTCTGCACCGGATCGCGGTCGCCGATCCACAGCCGATACTCCGTGTCCGCTTCCCGGTGATCGACCTGGAAGCCGCAGCGCTGCAGCTCGTTGACCACCACCGCCGACGCTTCGTTCCCCACCTGCTCGACCGGACACAAGCCCGAAGCGCCAGCGCCGGGACCGTCCCGTCGCTGGCGCTCCGGGCTTGTGACTATCTCGCCCAGAGGCAAGGAGGCAATCGGGTTGCCGTTGCGCGACAGCCGAAAGACGGGCAGCTCGCTCATTCCTCGGCTCCTTCGTCATTGGTGATTGGTGATTGGTGAAGAAAGAAGCCGCTGCTTCTTCACCAATCACCAATCACCAATCACTAATCTTGCTCGGCTCCTTCCGAGAACAGGTCGTCGGAGAACTCGCTGGCCTGGATCTCGTCCAGCAACTGGAGCGAATCCGGAAACCCCGACGGGTGCGCTCGCAGCACCTTGCGCAGCGACTCCAGGGCCTGGCGCGCCCCCGGCCGGAACAGGTTGCGCACCTGCGGCAGGATCCGCTGGGCGATCTGGAGGTCCAGAGCCTCCTCCGGAGTGCAAATCTCCGCCGGCGTGTTGCCAAGCAGTTTGCGGATGCTGCTGAAACGCCGCTGGTTGAGCGGACAGCCCAGGCGCGACAACGGCTCCTTGAGCCGATCCAGCATCTCCGCCAGCGGCCGTTCCAGCCCCGCCGAGGGAACCACCCAGTCCCGGTAATGCCGCAGCGCCACCGGAACGCCGCTCGGCCGGACCACGCCCACCTCGCGGGCGTCCAGGAGGTACAGTGGGTGCAATCGGATCAGGTTCGCGCGGTCCAGGACGCGCTGACTCAGCTGCCGGGTGGTCTCGTCAAAGTTCACCGTGCCCACGAAACGGACCGAGCGGGGCAGCTTCAGTACCGGCCAGGGGGCGAACGGATCGGAGGCGGACACCAGCTCGGGGGAGAAACAACGCACCTCACGCTGGCCGGGCGGCCGCTCCAGGGCCTGGATGAAGCCGCTGAAATAGTGCTCCACCTGGGCCAGGTTCATCTCGTCCATGCAGACGACGTAGAGCCGGGAGGCCAGGCCGCGCCGGGCGTCCTCTTCCTGGGCCCAGATCAGCAGCTGATACAGACCGCACTCGGCCGGCTGGAAACGGTGATCGAGGGCGTTGGTGTGTCCGAGCAGGTCGCGCAGGTCGAGCCAGGACGGACTGACGCCGACGTGGAGGTAACGCTGCATGCCCTCGTCGTACTCGTCGCCGGCCAGGGCCTCGGCGTACAGCCGGGGCAGCGACGACTTGCCCGTGCCCGGCTGACCGCCCAGGATGGTCAGATCGTTGCATTTGACGCTCAGATGAAACGCCGCCAGGTCCAGCCGGCGGTGCTTGAAGCCCGAATCCTCGACGTGCTTGCAAAAGCGCTCGAAGAACTGGACCTCGGTGATCTCCCCCGGATTCTTGCCGCCAACCACGAAAGCGGGCAGAGCGAATGGCTGCGAGGGCGTTTGCTCCCGTTCTTCCTGGTGCGGACTCACCTGCAGAGCGTGCCCTGCCGGCCCCACCGAAGCCGCCACCGTGACCGCACCGTTGGGCCGTTGCCCCAGAAGGTCCAGCTGCTGCAACAGCGGCACAATGGTCAGGAACTGCTTGACCAGCCCTTCGCGGTTGCTGGCCAGCTCGCGGGAAACCTGGGTCAGACTGCCGCGCAGCAGCTCGCCTTGGCGCAGCAGCTCCTGGTGGCGGGCGTCCAGCTCCTCCTCCCGGGCCCGGCACTCGCGCTCGAAGCGCTCCCGGGCCTGGGCCTGCTCCTTTTCCGCAATGGCCTTGCCTTCCCGGCGGATCGTCTCCAGCTCCTGCCGGGCCAGCTCCTTGCTCTTTTCCAGGGCGTCGAGTTCCTTGCGACCCTGTTCCAGCTTGGCGTCAATCTCGGTCTGCAGCCGGGCGGCGTTCTTCTCGACGTGCTGCTGGGCCTCGCGCTCGATCGCCTGCTGCAACGGCTTCTCCAGCACCCCCGAGGTGAGCAGGGCCGTGGCCAGCTCGTCGGCCGCCCGCTCTTCCTCGTGCAGGCGATCCTTGAGGGCCTTCATCGCCCGGCTGGCATCGGCCGCCCCAGCCTCGGTGGAGCCGTCGATCAGCGGGGTCAGCTCGTCCAGCAAGCGGCTCAGCTCCTGCTTCTTGCCGCGCGTGAGGACGTTTTTCGCCACCCGCTTGATGATCGCCTCGTCGCTCTCCAGGACCACCCGGGTGACGTTGCTGCCGATCGCCCGGCGGAAATCGCGCGTTGGGATCAGATGATAGAGGCACATCTGCGTGCTGGAGGTCTTGGTGGGCGGCTGGCGGACCAGCGACACCTCGACCCGGACGTGATGATTGCGATTGACCGGCACCATTTGCAGCGCCTGCTCGGGGATCTTCATGACGGCCGGGTCCTGGGCCGGCGTCGCCAGCTGGACCTTGTACTTGCCGCTTTCGCCCACCGGTTCGGTCGCTGTCGTGAAGGGACCGTAGAGATGGCCCTGCCAGCTGACGTACACCTGACTGAGCGGATGATGATCCAGCTGCAAGACCCGTTCCCGATTGAGGATCTCCTCGGGCCTGGCAATCCAGTTGGGTTGCAGACTGAGGACCTCGGTCAGCATTTCGGGCCGGACCGGCTCGATGCTATCGACCTGGACCTGATACCACGATTTGCCGGGAATGCCGGCGCGCTCGGCTTGCTCCAGGGCACCGCTCAGCAGCCGCCCCGGCTCGGCCAGCGTGCGCGTCCCCGAGCGCAGCATCCACCAGACGTAGCCGTCGTCGGGGAACTCCTCCATGCGGGCCAGCCGGCCGTCCTCGTGCAGGACCGGCTTGAGGCTGGAAAAGGCATTGACGATCCCATTGACGCTTTCGGTTTCAAACGGACGCTGGGTGACCGCCAGGTACACGACGGCGTCTTCCAGTTCGGCGTCGAACATCTCTCGGGTCTCCGAGGCGCTGCGCCCTCGGAGCCGCGCACGCAGCGCAGCGGAGTAAGCGGGCCTGCTGCGGCCCGCTTACTCCGCTGCGCTGCGTGCGCGGCTCCGAGGGGCGGAACCCATGATCCCAGTTGGCCATTGTAGCAGCAGCGGATAGAGGCGGACTGCCATTGTGGCGCAATCTTCGCCAGCAACCGTGCCGCCTGACAAGTCCGCGCAGACTGGGCAATCGCTAGCGGTTGCAGGGAACGAGAGGGCGGGACCGGGCGGCGGCGAAATTACCTTTGACACCTTCCGCTGCCATTCGCTACAGTCCAAACAGTGCCCTGCCCGAAGACTCGCCTCGACAAACCAGACTCCAGACCCGGTCCAGCGCGTGCCGGGTTCGCCTTCGGGAACGAAACCTGTATCATGGCGATGAAGCCAGTTGAACGATGATCGTCTGCGAGACAACGAGTACGACAACAGGAGTGGAGAGGACGATCCATGCGCATCGGATTGTTTTCCTGGGAATCGCTGCATTCCATCGCGGTCGGCGGCGTCGGCGCGCACGTCACCGAGCTGGCGGCCGGCCTGCAGCGGCGCAACCATGAAGTCCACGTCTTTACCCGGCAAGGAAATGGGCAGCCGAATTACGACTGCATTCATGGGGTCCATTACCATCGCTGCTCTTTCCCACTGAACCCCAACTTCGTGGACGAAGTCAACAACATGTGCCGGGCCTTCGTCCACGAGTGCTTCGCCGTGGAGGACCACGGCGGCGCCTTCGACGTCATTCACGCCCACGACTGGCTGGCAGCCAACGCCGCCGTCTGGATCAAGCAGGGCCGGGGCCGCCGCTCCGTGCTGACCATGCACTCCACCGAGTACGGCCGCAACGGCAATCGTTTCTTCGGCGGCCAGTCGCAGCGCATCCAGGACCACGAACGGAACGGCACCTTCTGCGTGGATCGGGTGATCACGGTCTCCAACCAGCTCAAGGACGAGATCAAGTGGCTGTATCACTTGCCCGAGCACAAGGCCCGGGTGGTCTACAACGGGGTCAACGCGGAGCAGTTCGACTACCCGCTGGACCCCGGCGACGTCAAACGCCAGTACGCCATCGGCCCGCTCGACCCGACCATCCTGTTCGTCGGCCGGATGGTGGTGCAAAAGGGCCCGGACATCCTGGTCCGGTCCATTCCGTACATTCTGAAGTATTATCCGCACGCCAAGTTCGTCTTTGCCGGCGACGGCCACATGCGTGGCGAGATCTGCGGCCTGGCCCATCACCTGGGCGTGGCCCACGCCTTGCGGGTGCTGGGCGACAAGCGCGGCCGGGACCTGCTGAACCTGTTCAAGGCGTGCGACATCGTGGCCGTGCCCAGCCGCAATGAGCCGTTCGGCATCGTGATCCTGGAGGGCTGGAGCGCCCACAAGCCGGTCGTCAGCACCAAGCGCGGCGGGCCGGCGGAGTTCGTCTGGCATGGAGTCAACGGCCTGCAGGTTGACGACACGCCGGAATCGGTGGCCTGGGGTCTGGGAACGCTGCTGGCGGACCACAATCGCTGCCGCTGGATGGGCCGCAATGGCCGGGCCGCGGTTGATGCCGCCTTCAGCTGGGACCGGATCGCCCAGCAGGTCGAGGAGGTCTACCACGGAACGTAGGACGGCTTTGCTCCCTTCTCCCGCTGGCGAGCGGCGCGGCGTCAGCCCGCCGGTATCCGCACCGGCACGCTCACGCTGTGCCGCTCGCCAACGGAGAGGAGAGAACAAGACGGAACCGCGGTAGACCCACGGTGTTGTCGGGTCTGGAAGGGAGTTTCCTTGACGTCTTCCTCTCCAAGGGGCCCGGCAGTGCGGACATCCCTAACGTCAAGCGGTGAGCGAGCCATGATTGACTCCATATTGTTCAAGACAACCCCGGGCCAATCGGCCAACGGCGCCCATCAGGAGGAGTCGCTCCGGGCGGAAGGGCAGGTGGGCCCCGCTGGGGGAAGACCCGCGCCAGGACTGACGCCCATCCCGCCGACACCTCCTCCCGATTGCGAAACGCTGCGCCGCCACGCCTGGGACATCGGGGCTCGCCGGTACGGGGACAGCTACGCCTCACCAGGCAACCACGTCGCCCTGGGAATGGTCGATCCCTATCACGGCTTCGTCCACTGGCGCGTCCATCAGAAGTGGATTGACGAGACGGCCTGGTTGCGCGGCACCGCCTGGTTCAACTCCCGGATGGTCCTGCGCCTCTACGACGTGTCCTGCGTCACCTTCGACGGTTTCAACGCCCACTCTGTCCGGGACATCCCGCTGCCGGGGATTGTCGGGCACCTCTTTTACCCCATGCCCCGGCCCGGCATCCATCTGCTGGCCGAGGTCGGTTTCGTGCTGCAGCGCGGCGAGTTCATCCCGGCCGCCCGCTCGGCCGTCTGCTGCTTCGCCGCCGATAGCGTTTCCCCCCGCCACGACCACGTGGCCCTGCTGGTCGATGATCAGCTCGGCATCGAGGAGGTCGGCAACCTGTGGGAGCAGGATAAGGTCTTGCAGGAGAAGCGCCGGCCCAAGCTGCGTGCGGGCCTGCGCTTTGCCGCCTTCAGCTTCCAGGCCCTGGCGTGCGGCCAGCACAACCTGGTGGCCCGCTTCGCCTCCGAGCTGGCGGCCAACCAGGTCGCCCAGGGGCACCACGTCACCCTGTTCATCCCCGCCTGTCCGCAGCTGAAGGAGCCCACGGTCCTCGACGGCGTCCACTACGAGCCGCTGGCGATCCGGTCCGAGGGCTCCCCCATCGAGCGGGCGCTGGCCTTTGGCCGGGCGGCCGAGCTGAAACTGCGGAACCTGCCGGAGTTTGACCTGTATCACCTGCACGAGTGGATGTCCGGCCTGTCGGCGTGGATCGGCAGCAAGCCCACCATCCTGTCGCTGACCTCGCTCGAGGCGACGCGCCGCAACGGCGAGGGCGATGCCCTGTCGCAGGACATCCAGAAGATGGAGCGCGAACTGGCCCACGGGGTCGATTGCATCCTGACTCCGGACTGGTTGCGGTCGCGGGCCATCCACGACTTCGGCCTGGACGGCGACGTCGTGCAAGCCTTCCCGGTGGAGGCCCGGCTGCCCAACGAGTGGGAGGCAGCGCTGGATTTTGGCCACGTCAAGATGTCGATCGGTTTTGGTCCACTGGACCAGATGCTGCTGTTTGTCGGTCCGCTGGAGCATGCGGCCGGGGTCGATCTGATCGTCGAGGCCTTGCCGACACTGCTGTCGCGCTGCCCCCGGGTTCGCCTGGCTTTTGCCGGCGAGGGCACGATGCACGGCCATCTGGAGTGGCTGGCCGGTTCGCTGGGCGTTTCCTATGCTGTCCGCTTGCTGGGCCATCTGGATCGGGGGATGGTGGTCCGGCTGATGCGCAGCGCCGAGGCGCTGGTGCTGCCGTCGCGCCAGCGTTGGGCAATGGATGACGCTGTCGTCGATCTGGCCCGCCGCGCCGGCCGGCCGGTGGTCACGACCAACGCGGGCCCGGCGTACCTGGTTCGCCACGAGGAGAATGGCGTGGTCAGCTTCGACAATGCCAATTCGATGGTGTGGGCGATGGAGCGGATCACGCGCGATCCGGGTCGTGCCTGGCAAATGGGCCAGGCCGGCAAACGCAGCGAAAGCACCACCTGCAGCTGGGCCGAGGTGGCCCGCCGTTACCTGGAGCTGTGTGCCCTGAACTTTCCGGAGCTGACCGAACCGAAGAGTTGACCCCGAAGTGGAGCGCGAGGACTGTCATGGAACCGCCAAGTACCGCGAGCAAACCGCCTTCTCCCGAGGCGCCTCCCCGAAGTCAAGAGCCCCCGACCGGCACCGACAGCGCCGTGGACCGCAATGGGGTGCGCTACGGTCTGGTCGAGCTGGAGTCCGGAACTGCCCCCCGCTCGACCACCGAGGAGGAAGCCTCGAACAGGGACGAGTCCGCCGGGCCACACCTTTACGTGGGCACCCAGGAGAAGCCCCCGGCTGAACCGTTGGCGAGCGAGCCGGTCCGGCAGCCGCTGGCCCTGTTCTGCTGCGAGGCGCCCGATTCCCCCGTCGGCCAGTACGTCAGCAAGCTGGTGGAAGCCCTCTCCCGGCGGCGGGTCAAGGTCCACCTGTTTACCCGGCTGCCCTTTGCCATCGACCGCACCGGCGTGACGGTTCACGTCGTCAGCGAGACGCCTGCGTCAGCGCCTCCCGGCGCGGAGCCTGCCGATGAGCCGGACGGCTTGCTGGAGCGGGTCGAGGATTTCACGCTCGATTGTGCCGAGGCCTTCAACAAGGAGTTCCCGGCCGATGGCCCCCAACCGGCCCTGATGGGCGTGGAGTGGTCCGCCATCGACACACTGCAGATGCTGCGCGAACACACGCAGCGGGACTTTCTTCTCTCCCTCAGCTCCCTGGAACGGCAGCGGAGCAACATGAGCAGCGAGCTGAGCAAGCGCATCGAGGAGACCGAGATCGCCGGCCTGCGCGACAGCCGCACCATCCTGGCCCAGGAAGACGGGGTCAGCGAGGCCATTCGGCTGCAGCTGCCCGAGTGCGCCGGCCGGGTGGTCCACGCGGTCAAGCCGTTTCCGACCCAGCGTTTCCAGGGCGTCACGGACCCGGGCAAGATCAAGGCACGCTACCAGATCGGTCCGATCGATCCAACCATTCTGTACGTCGGCGACCTGGACGAGCGGCACGGGCCCGACGTCCTGATGCGGTCGGTGCAGGCCATCCTCCGCAATCAACCGCAGGCCCGCTTCGTGTTCGTCGGCGACGGCGACCTGCTCTGGCCGCTGCGGGTCTACGCCCGGTATCTGCTGCTGGAAGGGGTCGTCCGGGTGGTCGGTCACGTCGAGGGCCAGGCCCTGTACGAGCTGATCCAGGCGGCCGACGTCATTGTCGTGCCCAGCCGGCAGCCGACCGAGTGGTGGACCATCCAGGCCGCCTGGGCCGCCCGCAAACCGGTGGTGGCCACCCATGACATGCGCTGCAACTTCCTGGAGCATGAGCGCAATGCCGTGCTGGTCTATCCGCACGAGTCCAGCGTGGTCTGGGGCGTGGAGCGCATCCTCTACGACCCCACCCTCCGGGAGGCGCTCGGCCACAACGGGTACGAACGGCTGGAGGAACGCTTTGGCTGGGTCGGCGTCGCTGCCCAGGTCGAGGAACTGCTGCTGAGCAAGCAGCCCACGTGAGAACGCGCCGAATCCCCCACCCCGTGGGGGCAATGGCCCGCCCCGCCATTCATGGCGGGGCGGGCCGGGTGCTGCCGGGATTGCTTTGCCAAGGAGCCGCGATGCCTAAAGGCTATCTGTTGCTGATCTTACACGCTCATCTGCCGTACGTCCGGCATCCGGAGTACGATCGCTTTCTGGAGGAGCGCTGGTTTTTCGAGGCTGTCGTTGAAACGTATCTTCCTCTAGTGAAGTTCTTCGATCAGCTGCGCCAGGAAAGCGTCCCCTTCAAGGTGACGGTCAGCATTTCGCCGACCCTGGCCAACATGATGGAAGACCCGCTGCTGCGGGAACGCACGGAACGGCACCTGGACCTGCTGATCACCCTGGCCGAGCGCGAGTGCGAGCGGACCAGCAATTCGCCCGAATTCCACTTCCTGGCCCAGATGTATCACCGGCTCTTTGTTGAGGCCCGCGAGGTCTTCGTGGAGCGCTGCGGCACCCGGCTGATCAACGTCTTCCGCGAGTACGCCAACGCCGGCTACCTGGAGGTCATCACCTGCGCCGGCACGCACGGCTACCTGCCGCTGCTGTCCTCGGAGCCGACCGCGGTCCGGGCCCAGGTCCAAACGGCGGTCCACGAACACGAACGGCTGTTCGGCAAACGGCCGCGGGGGATGTGGCTGCCGGAGTGCGCCTTCTACCCCGGCGTCGAGGGGTTGCTGGCCGAGGCCGGCATTCGCTATTTCATTGTCGATTCGCACGGCATCGAACACGCCGACCCCAAACCGCTCTTCGGCGTGCATGCGCCGATCTACACCCCGGCCGGCGTGGCCGCGTTTGGCCGCAACCCGTCCACCTCGCGGCTGGTCTGGAGCAGCCGGGTCGGCTACCCCGCCGATTTCAACTACCGCGAGTATTACCGCGACATCGGCTACGATCTCGACCAGGACTACGTCGAGCCGTTCCAGTACGCCCAGGGAGTGCGGACGCAGACCGGCATCAAGTATTACCGGATCACCGGTCCGACCCAGGACAAGCAGCTGTACAACCCCGACTGGGCCAGCGAGACGGTGACCCGACACGCCAAGGACTTTGTCCACCGCTGCCGGGACCAGTCGTCCCGCGTCGGCTATCGCATGCCCTTCCCACCGGTCATCGTCTCCCCGTACGACGCCGAGCTGTTCGGACACTGGTGGTTCGAGGGGCCGCAGTGGATCTACCACGTCATCCGCGAGATTTCCTACCAGCACGACCTGGAACTCTCGACCCCCGGCGAGTATCTCCAGCAGCACCCGATCCAGCAGAAAGCGATGCCGTGCCCCAGCAGCTGGGGCCGCAACGGCTATCACGAGCACTGGGTCAATGCCAAGACTGACTGGATGTGGCGGCCTTTGCACGAGGCGGCCGTGCGCATGACGCTGGCCGTGCAGAAGGCGGCACCGCAAGAACCGGGCAGCCTGCCCGATCGGGCCCTCCGCCAGGCGGGACGGGAGCTGCTGCTGGCCCAGGCCAGCGACTGGCCGTTCATCATCACCAACGGCACCACCGAGGAATATGCCCGCCGACGCTTCCAGGACCACCTCAACCGCTTCCACGACCTGATGCACGACCTGGACACGCAGCAGTTCGACAACGGCAAACTGGAGGCGCTGGAATACGTGGACGCGCTGTTCCCCGAGCTGGACTATCGGCTGTTCGCGCCGGTGTCGTGACGAAATGGCCTCTTGCTCCCCCTCCCCGAAGAGATTGTCTGCCTTTGCCGCCCCCGCCGAGCTTGCTCGGTGGAGCGGGTGATTTTGCACTGCAAGGAGCAACGCACAAACCGTTGTCACGCCTGTAGTGCAGAATCATCCGCTCCACCGAGCAAGCTCGGCGGGGGCGACAGGAGTCGGACTGGTCGCCGGCCACTTCGCGCAGCAGCCAAACGCGGGCGAAAGCCCAGAGCCGGTCCGCCGTGCGCGCGGAGACGCCGAGAGTCCGGGCCGCATCGGGAATCGACAGGCCCGCAAAGTAACGCAGCTGGACCAGCTGAGCGGCCTGGGGATCGACGGCCGTCAACCGGGTCAGGGCCTCGTCCAGAGCGAGCAGATCTTCGCGGACCTCCGGCACCGTCAGCTGTTCGGCCTCGTCCAGAGGGCACCGAGTGAGGCCGCCGCCGTGCTTGCGCCGGCCCTTGCGGCGTGCGTTGTCGATGAGAATGCGGCGCATGGCTTCGGCGGCAGCGGCAAAGAAGCGAGCGCGGTTGTCCCAGGTGCTGCCTTCGGGATCGCCGACGAGCCGGAGGTAGGCCTCATGGACCCGCAAGCGGGTGCCCCGGCGGTCGGCTGGAGGGTCTGCCCGGGCGTCTGCTGGGCCAGGCGGTGGGCGGCCAGCTGGCGCAGCTCGTCGCAGACAGCGGCAAGAGCTGACGGCGTGCGGATCGCCCTGCGCGACGGCGGATAGGATGCGTGTTACCTCACTCATAGGCACCGACCCAGGGGAACTTTCCTCGACCAAGAGATTGCGCTGAGTATACTCGCCGCCGGCAAACAGGTCACGGATTTTTTCGGGAATGGCAACGCGGTCGGGGAGGTATCTCGAAAAGTGGCGAAAGGCGGTGGCGCGCTTGAGTGGAAGATGCGGCGGGAGACGTGGAGATGTGCCTGCGCTCCTCACCCTCCAGGCCGGATCCTCGGTCCGGCCTGGAGAGTTCCTTGCCAAACTCGGGCGGGTGTCAGAAGTTTTGATAGTACAGGAAGTCGTTCCAGTTACCCTGGTTGAACGTGTTCGCCAGCGGGTTCGCCTGGCTGTTGAGGAAACCAAAGAGATTCCCGGGGGTGGCTCCGGTCGTCAAAGTCAATGAGTTCGAGCCCGTGCCGAAGTTGAAGTTAATCGTCCAGCTGGTATTGCCGGTGGTCGTGCCCAGGGTGACGCTGCTGGAACCATTGCCGGCGTTCAGGTAGAAGGTGCCGGACGGCGCGGTCGTCACGTTAACGGTGTCGTTGCCGTTGCTCAGGTTCATACTCAAGTTGCCGAAGAGGCTGGAGTCCACCAGAATGCTGTCGCTGCCGCTGCCAGCCGTGACGTTCACGTTGCCGAAGATGGTGACGCCGACGGGCGGCACCGAACCCGTTGGGAGACAGCAGGATGCTGTCGCTGCCGCTGCCGACGTTCACCGTCACGTTGCCGGCGATCGTCACGGCTGGACCCGTGACGATCAGATCGTTGCCGCTCCCCGCGGTCACGCTCACGGGTCCATTGAACGTGGCCGTGGTCCCTCCCAGACCGGTTTCGATGCCCACCCCAATCAAGTCTGCCCCACTGCCGACGTTGACGTTGGTGCTGCCGTTGACCGTAATTTGACCAATCCCAATCACATCCGCGCCGTTGCCTTCGCTGATGCTCAGGTTCTTGCCGACGGTCAAGTTGTCCCCGATCACAACAAACACCGGGACGGTGGTGTTAGGGTTGGTGATGGTCAAGTTCCCACCAACCGTATCGGCCTAGCCCCAAGCCTATGGAGTCGATGAGGTTGAATCCAGTGATGTTCAGGTTGCCGCCGATTTGCGTGACGGCGGTACCGTTGCCGGTGAGTAGGGTCCCACTGCCCCCGGGTTGCTGAGCTGAACCGAGCCGCCAATGGATAGCGGGCCGACAGTCGTAGATAGCGCCACGGTGACCAGCGGCGATCCGGTTCCGGTCAGGATGCTGACGTTGCCGCCAATCCGGCCGGCGGTGCCACTGGAGTTGATAACGTCCACTTCGTCGAAGGTAATGCCGGACGGACCATTGCCGGTATTGACGGTCAGGTTGCCGGTGTAGTTGAGGCCGTTGACGTCAAAAGTGATGGAATCGGCACCGGAGCCGCCGGTGACGTTGACGTTGCTGACCGGGCCAAAGGTGCCATCGTTTTTCCCATTGTCGGTGACCTGATGGTGTTGGCACTGGTCTGCTGGAGCAGCAGAGTCAAGGCCGGCTCGCCGGGACTGGGATGGATGAACAGAGTGCCGCCGGCGAACTGGACCGTTGCGGGAGTCCAGCGCTCTTCCAGTTGTTCCAGACAAAGGATAGGCCGCCGCTTAATTGTCATTGCTCAGAACTCCTCCAGGGGTATGCCAGGGCAAGGAACTCAGACAGCGGATCCCGGGTGAGTCACAAGTGCCGGCGTCTGCAGGTTTTCCTCGCTTCCCGGAAATCAGGGATAAGCGGAGTGTAATGGGAACGGCGCAAGTGGACAAGGCGATTTGCCCATTCAATTGATCTTGTTAATCTTCTCAATCTTGCGTATCTGCCGTCACCAGACTTTTCCCTGTTCACGGCAAAGCTGACGTTCTCGGCAATGGGGGAACAATCACTACCAGGCGTCCAATCCCTGACGCTCAGGCGAGCGCCAGGGATTGGTCCTCTCCCCCGCATGGGGAGAGGGAAGGAGAGATTGCTCTTGCCCGCTCTTAAAAGACCGGAGAACCGCGCCCCGTGACCGTCTCGCTGAAGGTAGCCTCCTCGGACAGGCCGGCAACGGAAGCGATGATGCTGAAGCTGCCGATCTTGCCGCCGGCTTTGAGCGTCGGTGCGGTGGCCACCCCACTCGTGGTGGTCGCGGTCGCGGTGGCCGAGCCGTTGAAAGCACCCGAAGCCCCCGTGCTGCCCAGCTGCACCGTGAAGGTCACGACGATTCCACTCAGGACGTTGCCGAAAGCATCTTTGACCACCACCCGCAGGGCCGTATTGAACAGGGTCGCCAGACTGGCCGATTGATTGTTGCCGGCCACGATGCTGATGCTGGCGGGGGCGTCGGGAATGATCTGTTGCATCAGGGTCCCGGTGGGGCTGCCCTGGAAGTTGCTGTCGCCGCCGTAGGTGGCGGTGATGGTGTAGGTCCCTGTTTGGGTGAACGCCGAGGTGGCGTACGTGGCAGTGGTGACACCGTTGTTGGTCTGCAGCGTGGCAGGGGTCGAATTCAGCAAGGTGCCATTGGAGTAGAAGTTGACGCTGCCGGTCGGGTTGCCGGACCCCGGGCTGGTGACGGAGACCGTGGCGGTGAAGGTGAGACTCTGGCCGGCAACAAAGGGATTGGCCGTGGAACTGACGCTCAGCGTCGTCGCCGCCTTGTTCACGGTCAGGCTGCCGGGGTCGTAGCTGATGGTGTAGTTGCTCAGGCCGCTGCCCACGGCATTGCTGGGCACGATGTTGTAGGGCGAACCTGCCACGGTCGCTCCGGCCGCGGCTCCAGTGCTGAACAGAGTGACGCTGGTGACGCTGTCGCCGGTGACCAGGCCGCTGTACGTGAAGGCGCTAGTGCCCAGGTTGAGCGTCTGGCCGTAGAACTTGCTCTGGTTGGAGGCGGTGATGATCAGCTGCGCTGGAGAGATGGCGGCCGAGGTATCGACCGTGTTCGTAACCGTGCCGCCGCCGTCCTCGGTGAGCGTGACGGCGATGGAGTAGGTAGTCGCCGCAGAATAGGTGTGGCTGCCGGTGACGGTGTAGCTGCCATTGCTGCCGCTGACCATCCCGGAGGTGCTGTGCCCATCGCCCCAATTAATCGTGGCCGTGAAGTTGGTCGCCGGGTCGGCGGTATACGTGTCGGTAAAGGTTGCCAGCGTCGCGTTGGTAATCGTCCCGCCGTAAGTGCCGGTGATGGAGGAGCCTGGCGTACCGGTCAAGGTGCCGTAGTCCCCCACGCTGGCCGTCGTCGTCACCGTCTGGCTCGTGACCCCGTTGTGGTAGACGCTGACGCTGATCTGGTAGGTTCCTTCGGTGGCGTACTGGTGGGCCAGGTCGATCGAGTAGGTCTGACCGTTCAGGACGATGCCGGGATTACTCGAAGAGGAGACAAAGTTGGTGCCGCTGGGGGTGGAACCACTGTAGTTGCCCTGGCCCGTCAGGGTGGCTGTCGAGCTGGTGCCGTCGCCCCAGGTGATCGTCGCCACGTAGCCGGCCGAACCGCTTCCCGTGCCGGCGGGATCGGTGAAGGTGGCCACGGTCTGGACGCTCGAGGTGTTGCCTTCCGTGGCCGAGAAGGTCCCACCGGCCGTCAGCACTACGGCCGGCACGATCAGGGTGAGCTTCGCGTTACTGGTCGCCGCCGTGAAATCGCCGCCAGCATCGGGCGTTGGAGAACGCGGATCGCCCTCGTCGGTCACCTTGACCGAGAAATAAGCGCTGCCGGAGCCGTAGACGTGCGAGCCGTAGACGTCCCACAGGCCGGGGGTCGAAGTGGCGGCCACCCAGACGCTATTGGAACCGTCATTGGAGCTGTTATAATTGCCGTCGCCCCACTGGACCGTGGCCAAGTAATCCCCGGCCTGAGCGTACGTGTCGGGATCGGTGAACTGGAACAGCAGCTGGCTGCTGATGGATTGTCCTTCGGTCGTGACCGATGGGACGTAAAGCGTGCCGGCGGTCAACTGCTGATCGGCGGCATCGACCTCGTAATCGGCGTTGGCCTGAGTGCTGGCCCCATCGACGTCGTTCACCTGGACGCTGAACGTGCCGTTGGAGAAGCCTGTGGTATAGGTATGCGAGCCGTAGACGTCGAAGCCGCCCGCCGGATCCGCGACTACGTAGCCCACGCTGCTCGAGGTGGTGCTGGTGACCGTCGAGGTGTTGCCGTCGCCCCAGCTGATGAGGGCCGTGTAGTCCGCCGCCGTGGCCGCGGGATTGGCATCGGTGAAGTGGAACAGCTTCACGTTGCTGATGGCCTGCCCGGTGGCGGGGTTGGAGGGCGGCGTCAGGCTGCCCGCCGTCAGCGGCGCATCGGCCACGACGAACAGGGCCGCCGAATTGGCGCTGATTTGTGTGCCGTCCAGCCCGGTGATTGACACGGAGGCCGCATAATTGCCTGTCTCGGCATAGGTGTGGGAGCCGAGGACGTCGAAACCGCCGCTGGGATCGGCGACCACGGAAACCGTGTTCGGGAAAGCCTCCGTGTTTTGCTGGCTGTAGCTCGTGTGATCCGTGCCGGTGACGGTCACGGAGACGGTATACGTGCCGAGCGCGGCATAGCTGTGCGAGCCATAGACGTCGAAGCTGCCGCCCGCAACGGGGACCACGGAAACCGTGCCGCTACCGTCGCTGGACGTGTTCGACTGGCCATCGCCCCAGTTCACCGTGGCCGTGAACGAGCTGGCCGTGGCGCTGGGCGTGGTCGTATCCGTGAACTGGATCAGCTGGGCGTTGGAGAGCAATGGCCAGCCATCGCCCCAGTTCACCGTGGCCGTGAAATCTTTGGCCGTCGCGCTGGCGTTCGAGTCCGTGAAGTGGTACAACTCCACCGTGTTCTGGAAGACCTCCGTTTCTTGCTCGCTGTCGGTGGTGCCATCCGTGCCGGTGACGGCCACGGAGACGTTATACGTGCCGCCCGTGGCGTAGGTGTGCGAGCCATAGACGTCGAAGCCGCCCGTCGGATCGGCGACCACGGAAACCGTGCCGCTGCCGTCGCTGGACGTGTTCGACTGGCCATCGCCCCAGTTCACCGTGGCCGTGAACGAGCTGGCCGTTGGGGTAGGGAATGTCTCCGTCTCCTGGTGGCTATCATTCGTGCCATCCGTGCCGCTGACGGCCACGGTGAGGTTATACGTGCCAGCTGTGGCATAGGTGTGCGAGCCAATCACGTCGAAGCCGCCCGCCGGGTCGGCGACCACGGAAACCGTGCCGCTGCCGTCGCTGGACTTGTTCGAGTCATTATCGCCCCAGGTCACCGTGGCCGTGAAAGAACTTGCCGCAGCGTTGGGCGTGGTCGGATCGGTGAAGTGGCACAGCGTGACGTTGGAAAGGGTTGGTGTATCGGTGAACTGGAACAGCTTGACGTTGGAGAGGAACGCCAGGCCGGACTGCTGCTGGAATGCCTGCCCCTCCTGCTCGTTGGCAACGGTCAAGGACAGGGAATTGTTCTGGAGATTCGTGTCCGAGGCAGTTGGGGCGAGCGTGGCGGTGCTGCTCAGGATCGCACCAGCCGAGGTATTTTGCAACTGGCCCGTGATGGTGAAGCTGGCGGATTGGCCCGAGCTGAGATTGGCGGTGTCCGTGAAGATCACCGAACCGCTGTTGCCGGCACCCGGATTGGTGGGGGTCCAGCCCGAGGGCAGAGTCAAGGACTCGAAGGCGATGCCCTGCGGCAGCGGCACGGTCAGGGTCGTGCTGCCGGCCGCATCGGGGCCGTTGTTGGTCACCAGGTAGCTGTACTGGACCGTGCCGGCTGTGGATCCCACTGCGACGGAACCACTCAGGGCAAGATCGTACTGCGATTCCACCGCGCCAATGTCCACTTTGCCGTTGGTGGTGCGAGCATAGCCGCGCTGGTCGGTGGTAGGCAAACCGGAGGCACTCGGGTCGCCGGCCCCGATGGCCGGGCTGCCGGGCAAGAGCGCAATCGTTTGCGTGGGGCCGCCATTGCTGCCAAGCGAACCGAGGTTCAACTGAGCGGCGCTATAGCCGACCAGGTCGCCGCCCGTATCGCCGTTGCTCAGATTGCTGCCGGTGCCATCGCCGATGAGGTCGTGATCGCTGGAATGGACGTTGCCGGCGACGTCGGGATCGGAGGCGCTGCCCGGTGAGCCCGGAGAACCATGCCCTCCACTGTTGTAGCCTCCCCCTATTCCTCCCGTCCCCGCTGTCTTGCTGTTTTCGGCGATCAACGTATTGGTCAGAGTCGTGGTGCTGCTGCCGGCCAGAAGCACGCCGCCACCTGTGCCGCTACCGCCTGCGCCACCGTTGCCGGGTCCAGCGTTATAGCCGTAGCCGCCGCTGCCGCCGTTGGCGCCTGCCGCGGTATTGCCGCTGATGGTGTCGTTGAGCAGCGTAAGGCTACTGCCCGAGTTGTCAATCGCGCCGCCGCTGCCGTTGCCGCCCTGGCCGCCACCATTGACGGAATTCTCCCCGCCGCCGGTACGTCCCCCGGCACCGCCTGTGCCGCCCTGAGCAGCATCGTCACTAAAGGTCTCGTCCTTGATGATAATCGTCCCTGCTGTCGCATACAGGCCGCCCCCCAGGCCGTTCCCGCCGTGGCCGCCAACGCCGCCGGTACTGCTGCTTGTGCCTTGCGCGCTGTAGCCCTGCCCGCCGGTGCCTCCCTGAGCAATGTCCTTGCTGAAGGTATCGCCGATGAGGCTAGCGCCTCCCTGATGCCTGGTACAAGCCGCCGCCCAGGCCGTTATTGCCCGCTCCGCCATTTTCAGCGGTGCCATGTTCGTCGATTCCGGCATTCCCTGTGGCACCGGCTGCCGTGTTGCCGCTCAGCGTGTTGTTCATCAGAGTCAGCGTGCCGGCATTGTAAATGGCACCCCCCTCGCCGGCCCCGTTTTGGAAGCCGCTGTAGCCCTGGGCATCGTTGTTACTCAGCGTGCTGTTCTCCACTTCCAGCGTGCCGGCATTGTAAATGGCACCACCCTCGCCGGTGTGGCTGCTGCTTGTTCCTTGTGCGGTGTTGCCTGTCAGGGTGGAATCTTCGATCGTGAGGTCGCCGGCGTTGTCGATGCCCCCGCCCTGGGCGGCAGACCCGCCTTTAATCGTCACGTCTTCGAGAGTTAGAGTGCCACCGCTGGCCACGTTGAAGACGCTGTTGTGCAGAGTCGAGGCGTCGATACTGGTCTGACCCGCCCCGGCACCTACGATGAGCAGGTTCGTCCCGGAGTTAACGGTCAGGGAGGAGGGGCTCACACTGCTCATCAAGTTGTACGTTCCCGCACCGAGTACGATGGTCTGCAGGTTCGATCCAGCCGATCCCTGAGCGAGGGTATTGGCCGAATTGACCGCGAACCGCAAGCTGCCACTCCCTTCGGTGTTGCTGTCAGACGTGCTGGTCACCTGCGTCGAGAGCTGGAAAGTGCTACCGACTTCAAACGAGGGGAGGGTGTAGGATTGCTGGTAAATCGAGAAGGTGTTGTCGTAGAGGGTGTCAATGGGCCAGCTGGCGAAGTCGAACTCCTGTTTATAGATTGGCCCCAGGGTGATGCTGCCCACACCATCGATGGTGCCTGTGAGCTTCCCAACCGTCAGTTCGCCTTCGAGGTCAACAGCCAGATCGACCTGGTTGGTATAGTTCAGGCTGGCATTCCAGGTGGGCTTGACCGTGAATGGCGTCCCGGTGAAATCGAGACTGATGGTGTCCTGGCCGGGGGTAAAGGTGACCGAGGGCACAGAGCCCAGGTCCACCCCATCCTTGACAACGTCCACCGTTGTGGTCGCGTTCCCGCTGGCATTGTAGAAGTTGTACGTCAGCGAGTTGGTGGGCGTGATCGTGCCGGTCTGCTCGAGCACGAGCGCCGGCCCCATCTCAAAACTGACGGGAGTCAAACTCAGCTTCATGTTGCCGATCTGGATGGTATCGGTGTCCGCGAGGGCCCCCAGGCCGAACAGGCTGCCGACCAGCGCTCCCATTTGCAGGCTGACGTCGGCGATCTTGCCGTGCTGGGTGTCCGTCAGCACGCCGTCGCTCTGCTGAGCGGAGGAACTCAACACCGGATCCGGCACGTACAGGCCCACGCTGCCCAGATCCACGGAAGCATCAATGCCGGAATCTTCTCCTCCGATGCCTTCCGCCAATTCAAAACCCTGTTTGATCTGGAAGGGATCGCTCGCGCCGGTAATCAACCCCTTGATCTTGAGGGGAGGATCCTCGCTGACGGAGACACCTTCACCGTCGGGCCCAAGATCGTCAAACGATTGGCCCTGGACGACGGCGTTGACCAACCCGGACAGATCAACTCCAAGGATGCTCAAGTCCGTCAGGCCCATCTGGTTCTCGTCGTTGGGCCCGATGGTCATGTTGAACAACGACTGATTCAAGCTGCCGCTGAAATTGGTGGTGCTGGTGTAATCGTTAACGAACGCCACCGTACCGGACAGGCTGCCGTTGACGCTGGCATCGAAGTTGGCATAGACGTTCGCCGACGGCGCGGTCGTGGCAAACTGTCCGCCCGCGAAGCCAACCGACGTATTCTGAGGCGTGAAATTGACTTCCTGGTTGAACTGGGTAGGCTCCGTATAGTTCTGGTTCAGGGTGACGCTATTGTAGGAGGCGCCCACGGTGCCGGAGGTGACGGAAGCACCCACGGCCAGGCCGACGTTGCCACTCATGTTGAGGCTGGCCTCGGCCCCGTAGTCGCCCACGATCGTATGGTCAATCCCGCCGACCGAGGCACCCACGTTGAAGTTGCCGCCGAGAAAGTTCGAGACGCTGAGAGTGCCCGAACCGTTGTTAAACTGGCCGACGCCGCTGACGCTTGGGGTGATCACGTACGGTGCCGGCGCGGTCAGAAGCGTGCGGTCCTCGAGGGTTTCCAGATTCAAGAGGGTCTGCGGGCGCGGCTTCCGCTGCCCCGGGCGTCGGATTGGCCTGGGTGACTTGCCGAACCAGGTTCGGACCAGGCGTTTGCAGCACGTCGTCAGGAACCAGTGTGCGCTCATGGTCGTGTTTCCCGTTGAGTTCAAGCGGAAGCCATCCCCCCGGCCGCCAGGCGCCGTGCCGCACGGCGCGTACCGCGAACGCAGGGCGATACGAGGCAGCGGTTGCACTGCGAGTGACGGCTCGTGCGCTTCTGCCGTCGCGACAGCGGTTTGGGGATCTCGTTATAAGCTAATACTCCCCTTCCGGCCAAAACCTACCCGGATTTTCTGGTTTTCTCCTCCGGATGCTCCTGGTAAGATGAGCAAACTGGACTCCGGACCGTGAATTCTCCCTGGACGCGCCCGGCCGTATTGCCGTGAGAAGACCCGTTGATGGCTGAAAAGGACTCCGACGTGACCAGCATCACCCTGCTGGGCAAGCTGCGGTCTGCGGATGCCGACCCGGCAGCCTGGCAGGAGTTCGTCCGCCGCTACCGCTCGCGGATTTACTCGTTTTGCCTGGGCTATTCGCTCCAGCCGGACGATGCCGAGGACGTCACGCAGACGGTGCTGCTCAAACTGGTCGCGAAATTGCGCGAGTTCCACTACGATCCGTCGCGGAGCTTTCGCGGCTGGCTGCAAACGGTCACCCGGCGCGTCCTGTGCGATTTCCTCACCGACCAGCCGCCCGACCAGGGGACCGGCGACACCGCCATCCTGCGCTTGCTCGAAAAGGTTGAAGCCCGCGACGGGCTGGTGCGGGAGCTGGAAGCGGAGTTCGATCAGGAGCTGCTGGAAGAGGCCCTGCGGCGGGTCCGGCCCCTGGTGCCGGCCCAGCAGTGGGACGCCTTCCGGCTGACCGCCCTGGAGGGGCAGTCCGGCGCTGAGGCCGCGGCCCAGCTGGGGATGCGGGTGGCCACGGTCTACACGGCCAAGAGCAAGGTGCAAAAGCGGGTGCGGCAGGAGCTGCGTCGGCTCGAAGGAGACACCGACGTGATCGAGGACGCGGAGGGAACCAAGGAATCGGAGGAACGGCCATGAAAGCCTGTCCTTCCCCTGAGCAGCTGAGCCGGCTGCTGGCCGAGGAGCTGCCCGAGTCGGAACGGTCCACGCTCGAAGGCCACGTCGAGGATTGTCCAGGCTGCCAGAAGACGCTGGAGCGGCTGACGGCGGATTCCGTGCTGCGCCAGCAGGCCCTGGCCTGCAGATCGGTGCAACCTGGCCTGCTGGCCGACCAGATCCACGTGTTCTTCCCGGCGATGGTCGAGATCGAGCAGGTCAAGGAGAACAGCCGGGAGGTCCAACGCGCGCCGGCCCGCCCGGCCCCGCACCTGGAACAGATCGGCGACTACCGCATCGTGCGGGAGATCGGCCGGGGCGGCATGGGCGTGGTCTACGAGGCGGTGCAGATCTCGCTGGGCCGGCCGGTGGCGCTGAAAGTCCTGCTGTCCCAGACCAGCGCGGACAAGAAGGCCCTGGAGCGCTTTCAGCGCGAGGCCCGGGCCGCGGGCCGGCTGCACCACACCAACATCGTGCCGGTCTTCGGCGTCGGCGTGGACGGCAACACCTGCTTCTACGCCATGCAGCTCATTGCCGGCCAGCCCCTCAACCAGGTGGTGGCCGAGCTGCGCCGGCTCCTGCGCGGCCGGCGCCACCGACGCCAGCCCACCCGCTGGCCCCAGCAGCACGTCGGCGGTGCTGCCCGGCCAGACTGACCTGTCCAGCGCCCAGGCCCACCACCGCCACTACTTCCTGAGCGTGGCCCGGATCGGGCAGCAGGCGGCCGCCGCCCTGGCCTATGCTCACACGCGCGGCGTCATCCACCGAGACGTCAAGCCGAGCAACCTGCTGCTGGATGCCTTCGGCGTGGTCTGGATCACCGACTTCGGGCTGGCCCGCACGGAGGAAGAGGGCCTGACCGCCACCGGCGACGTCGTCGGCACACTGCGCTACCTGGCCCCGGAGCGGTTCAACGGGCAGTGCGACGCCCAGGCCGACGTCTACGCGCTGGGGGCGACCCTCTACGAGCTTTTGGTGCTGCAGCCGGCCTTCGATTCGCGGGACCGGCTGCGCCTGCTCCGGCAGATCCAGACGCAGGCGCCGTTGCGGCCGCGCACCCTCGACCCGCGCATTCCGCGCGACCTGGAAACGATCGTGCTGACGGCGATGAACCGCGAGCCGAAGGGACGCTACCGCACGGCCGACGAGATGGCCGCCGACCTGGAGCGGTTTGTGGCCGGCGAGCCGATCCGGGCGCGCCGCGTCGGTGAGATGGAGCGCGCGGTGATGTGGGCGCAGCGCAACCCAACCGTGGCGGGGTTGCTGCTGGCGGTGGTGCTGGTCCTGCTGGGAGGCATCGCCGGCTCGACCTGGTTCGCGTTCCAGTCCCGGGAACAGGCCCGGGAGGCGCAGGACCAGCGGCAGAAGGCGCGCGAGGCCGAACAGGACGCCGTGACGGAACGCAACCGAGCCCAGCAGGTGCGCCAGGACGCGGTCGAGGAGGCGGCCGCCGCCCGGGAGGTGGCCAACTTCCTGGGCGGGCTCTTCGAGCAGGCCGATCCCTTCGTGCTCACCAGCCGGATCCTGGGCGACCAGCCGAACACCCAGCCGACCGCGCTGGACATCGTGGACCGGGGCGCCCGGCGGTTGGTCACCACCGACCTGCTGAAGGAAAAGCCGCTGGTCCGGGCCGGCCTGCTCGACAAGGTGGGGCACGTTTACCTCAGCCTGGGAGAGGGCGCCAAGGCGACGCCGTTCATCCTGGAAGCGCTCGAGCTGCGCCGGAAACACTTGCCGGCGGTCCATCCCGACCTGGCCACCAGCCTGCACAACGCGGCGTTCTTGCACCTGACGAAGGGCAACTTCAAAACGAGCGAGAGGCTGTTCGCCGACGCCCTGCGGATGCGCACCCGGCTGTTCGGGGCCAGGAGCCCCCAGGCGATGTCGAGCCGCTTCCACCTGGCCTTTAGCCAGCAAATGATCCCCGGTAAGGCGCCCGAGCCTCTGCTGCTCGAAGTGCTCGCGTTCCAGCGCGAGCGGCTCGAGGCGGCCGAAAAACAGGGGTCCGACCAGGTCAGCCAGGAAGCCCTGGAATGCACGTTTACCTTGATCGCCCTTTGCAACTACTACGCGATGACGGAGCAGCTCGCCAAGGTGCTGCCCTGCGCTGTGGAAGCAAGCCGGGCGGCAACAAAGATCGCCAACAAGGACGTTTCTGCCCTGTTCGGCCACTTCCTCGGCTTCCGGCAATGGCAGGCGCTCGGTCAAACGGCCAGGGCCGAGAACTCCCTTCGCCAGGCACTGGTCATGCTCGAAAAACGTGTCGGCCGGCAGCATTACCTGTACGTCGCTCTGCAGCGTGAGCTCGCGTATCTGTACTTGAACACCGGTCGCCACGAAGACGCGGAGAAGGCCTTTCTCGAGCTGGAGGACACCTACCGCAAGGTGATCGGCGGCGACGGCCAGCGGCTGGCCGAGATAACCTACGCCACCGCCTGGGCAATCCGCCACGGCCAACTCGCCAAGGCGGAACGCGCCGGGGACCAGGCCCGGCGCCGGGAGCAGGCGGCCCGGGTCGAGCGCTACGCCCGCGCTGCCATTTTCGAGGGGAAGCAAAGCGGTGTGGATGAGGGCCGTCTTGGCATCTTCGCGACCTTCCTGGCCGAATGCTTGCTGTTCATGCGGCCGGAGCCGGACAATGCGGCTGCCGAGGAATTCGCCCGGGAAGGCGTGCGCATCCGCAACGAGTGGCACGGGGTCGGTCATGAGCTAACCAACCATCCGCGCCAGTATCTGATGGTGGCCCTGCTCCGCCAGGGCAAGATCGATGAACTCGAGAAACACCTGTCCGACACGCTGGCGCGCAGTCCGCACCTCCGCCTGGGCCTCCACATGACCAATGCCTTCCCTGACGCCGCCCGGGCGTTGGCCCGCGCCGGGAAAACCCGAATCGCGCTGCTGGTCCTCGAACAGGCCATCCGCTCGGGCCATGACCACCTCGACCGTGTTCGTTCGGACCCCGCGTTCGACTCCCTGCGGCAATCGGAAGAATACCGCCGCTTGCTCGACAGGTTGTCGAAATGAGCGGACCTCCGATTAATAAACTGGGACCGCGGCAGAGGGAGCCGAAGAATAGGAGGAACGCGCGTGAAAGCCTGTCCTTCGTCCGAGCAACTGAGCCAGCTCCTGGCCGAGGAACTGCCCGAAGCGGAGCGTTCCTCGCTGGAAGAACACGTCGAGGGGTGTCCGGCCTGTCAGAAGACGCTGGAACGGCTGACTGCCGATTCTCTGCTGCGCCAGAAAGCCCTGGCAGGGTCGGTGCCACCCGGCCAGCTCGACCTGGTGCCGCACCACCCGGCTCCCTCTGTCTCGTCCGCGGCCGACAGCAGTGGTCTTACCCAGACCGATGCGGGTGCCGGCACCGACCCCGGCGACGACTGGCACTCGCTGCTGGCTCCCTCCTCCGAGCCGGGGCGCTGGGCCGGCTGGGCGATTACGAGATCCTGGGCTTGCTGGGCCGGGGCGGCATGGGTGTGGTCCTCAAAGGATTCGATCCTCTGCTCGAGCGGGCGGTCGCCATCAAGATCCTCTCCCCGCACCTGGCCAGCTGCGGCACGTCCCGGCAACGGTTCCTCCGCGAGGCCCGCCTGGCCGCCGCCGTCGTCCACGAGAACGTCGTGACCATTCACGCGGTCAGCGCCGGGCCGCCGCCGTACCTGGTCATGCAGCTGGTTGCTGGCGTGACGCTGGAAGAGCATCTGAAGCAGGTGGAGCGGCTGGAGGTCGATGAGGTTGTCCGCATCGGTCTGCAAACCGCCCGGGGACTGGAGGCGGCGCACCGGCAGGGGCTGATCCATCGCGACGTCAAGCCGGGCAACATCCTGCTGGAAGAAGGACTCCGCGTCAAGATCACCGATTTCGGCCTGGCCCGGGCGGTCAATGAGCCCGGCCTGTCCCAGCCCGGGGCGATCGCGGGCACGCCGCTGTTCATGTCTCCCGAACAGGCCCGGGGCAAACCGCTCGATCATCGCTCCGACCTGTTCAGCCTGGGCAGTGTGCTCTATGTGCTTTGCACCGGCCGACCCCCCTTCTGGGCGGACAACAACCTGGCCGTCCTCAACTGCGTCTGCACCGAGACGCCCGAGCTGATCCAGCAGATCAACCCGGCGATCCCCGAGTGGCTATCGGCTGTCATCCAGAAGCTGCTGGCGAAAGACCCGTCCGAGCGCTTCCAGTCCGCGGCGGAGCTGGCCGACGTGCTGGAGCAGCGCAGGGCCCTGGCCGCCGAGGCGCTTCGGCCGCCTCCCTGGGACGTGCGGACGAACTCCGCCGTCGCCCCCTACCGTCCGCAGACCCCAGCCGGTCCGCCCCCGACCGGATCGCTGGCGCCGGCGCCCCCCCGACGGTTTCGCCTGGCGTGGCTCCTGGCAGGGGCGGCCCTGATCTCCCTAACGGCATTCGGCGCCGCGGCCTGGTTCCTGGGACACCGTCTCCCACACAAGCCGACGCCGCGAAAGGTCCCGCCGGGATCGTTGCCGGCAAGGTTCGTGAATCCATTCAGCATGGAGTTCGTTCTGGTCCCCCGAGGGCAGTCGTGGCTGGAGGGAGGCGGCGGCAAAGAGGGCGACCTCGAGTTCGAGATCCCCTACGACTTCTACCTGGGCAAGTACGAGGTTACTCAGGAACAGTGGGAGGCGCTCACTGGCCGCAACCCCAACCATTTCTCCCGCACCGGAGCCGGACAGGCTGCGGTCAAGGAGGTCTCCAGCGAAGAGCTGAAACAGCTCCCGGTGGAGACTGTCTCTATTGAGGACATCCTCGTGTTCCTGAATGCCTTGAATCGCAAGGACCAGGAGCCGGGATGGACCTACTGCTTGCCGCTGAAGGAGGAGTGGGAATATGCCTGCCGCGGTGGGCCGCTTCGGGATCGCTCCGAGAGTGCCTTCGATTACTACTTCGACAAGCCAACCAACCAGCTGCACAAAAGCCAGGCCAACTTTGCCCATCCCAGCGCCCTGAAACGGCCCTGCAAGGTGGGCAGCTATGAGCCCAACCGCCTGGGGCTGCACGACATGCACGGCAACGTCAGCGAGTGGTGCGATCCTTCCGAGCCCTCGCCGCACGCCTTCCCCAGTCCGGAAGTTGCCCGCGGCGGCAGCTGGGAAGCCGTCGTCGGCAGCTGCCGGGCCTCCTCTTTCAAGCCGGGCCCACCAGTCCTCCGCAACAAAGCCATCGGCCTGCGCCTGGCGCGCGTCTACGTGGGCCAGGACGGGGAGTGATTGCTGTGCGGCTCGGATACCCGCTTGCGGGTGCGCGGCTACTTGTTCTTTGGCTTTTCCTGCGGACCGGGTGCTTCCAGGTCGATGTTCCCCAAACGAAGCACCAGCAGAATGGTGCCCCGGCGTCGGGCCTCGGCGACGGGATCGACACCCGGCTCCAGCCGGGTCGAGACCACTTCGCCCACGCCTTCCACGTCCTGGGCCTGGTGTTTGGCATCGGGCAACAGGACCACCTTGACCACCAGGGCGCCCGAGGCCACCGAGTCGAGATCTTCATCGGTGAAACTGAGCGGCACGGCATTGTGGGCCAGGAAGGCTGCCGCCTTGCTGCCTGCTGCCGGCACTTCCAGAGTCGGATACAGGTTCACGCCGGGCCGATTCGGAATGTCGCTCAACTTGAGACGATAGCTCGCTCCTTGCACGAAGTTGTAACGGCCCGGCACCTCCAGGATGGAGTCTGTGAAACCCTTTTTGCCGTCGGGTTGCTTGGCATACCAGCCGATCTTCGTCCCGGGAGGCCCGGAAAAACGAACCTGGGTCCGTTTCTCGGAGTCCTTCGGGGGGGCCTGCGCGAGCTGGAAATCGAAGGTGTGGCACAGGAACAGGAGGCCCTGCCCGACCTCCAATACACGGCCGGTCATGCAGAGATCGAGCAGATCCCTCGTACTCAGTGAATTGCTCACGAGAACCTGCGGCAGGAGGATCTGATCCACCTCCTTGAGCTTTGCGGCCTCTGCCGCCTGGCTCAACCGCTGCTGTCCCGGCAGCAGCACCACGACGACCGCAATCAGCAGAATCCGACGCAAGGGACACATGGCAGTCTCTCCTGAGGTGTGGCAGCCCAAGTTCAGGTTAACCGTCCGCGGTGGATCGGTCAACCAGCGACAAGCGTCCCTGGCGTCTCCCGGCCGCTATTCTGTCTGCCCGCCGCGTCTCCTGCTCTTGCGAAGACCGCGCTCGCGCAGCACCTGCCCGATCCAGGTCGCGTCTGTCTTGGCCAGGCGCGGGGGCGGCGGTTGGCTGGCGTAATCCACCTCGGCGTCCGCCGCGATCCGATCATAGGCCAGAGTAAAGCATTCGCCAAGGTCGAGCCGGGCCTGATCCTCGCCCAGTAATGGAATCGGCAGCACCGGGAGGGGATCACGCACCGCCCAGGCGTACACCAGATGGTTCCAGCCGGTCGGCGTCGCTTGCGCCACGTAGGTGAGATAGTCCGCGGACTTGGGTATGGCGACCGGAATGTCTGGCCGGACGCCGCCGCGCAGCAGGTCGATCTCGACCCAGTGCAAGCCGCCGTGCAGCGCCGAAGCGCGTTTTTCGAGATAGCGATCACGAGCCACGGCGCCCGGCAGCTTGTTCGAGGGACTGAGCAGCTCAATTCCAGTGACCGCCAGCCGGGGTCGGGCCTGCACATAGATGACAATCCGGCGTTGCTTGCGCAGCAGCAACTCGTCTTCGTCCAGTTCTTCCACGGCGCTGGCGGCAGGTTGGGCCAGCACCGCAGTGGAACCCGGATGCTGGCGAACAGCCGAGCCCGTCACGAGGGTGAGATCCGGTTCCTTGCGATCCAGGGAGACCGTGCCCTGGGGGGCATCCCAGACACTGCCCTCGGAGAGATGCCGCTCCAGTCGAGCAACATACTTCGGCCGCAATTGCGGTTGCAGGAGGGCCGGCATCTGGGCGAGCATTTGCGTGTGCAACTCCTGAAAGATCGGGTTGATCTCCAGAAATGGGTCCATGCCGGGAAACGGCGATGGCATGAGGAGCCCTCCTGGTAAATGGGAACTGAATCCGGCCGCGGATTAGTCGCCGCCCGACAGGCCCGCCACGCGCTGCACCACCGGCATCAGATCGTTCAGTTCCTCGATCCGCAGCATGCGGATGTCGCGCACCGAAGCCGCGAACCACGGCAGCCGGGTCGTCAGGTCGATCACAGCCACCATGACCGAGGCAGCCGTCACGGCTGGTCCCCCGAAATACACGCTTCCCTGCTGCCACTGGAAATGGTGCTCTTCCAGCACGCGCCGGATCTCGAGATAGGCGTTGTTATACGGGTCGCCGTAGTGGACGCGCAGATGCTCGATGTCCATGTCAAATGCGATTGCGTACACGACCCCCTCCCGCTTGAATGAGGCCGGGAGACCCTGCCGAATCGGACTCGAACGGGCGTCCCTTGCCGTGATGACTGCCATGAGAAACCCCCTTCTGGATTCGCACTCGTTTCACACTGCCATGATCCCTGATCCACCAGACAGCCGCAAGCCGAGAACGCTTCCGATGCCCCGTTTGGCGAGGGCCCGGAGCAGGGCAGGGGAGTCCTCCTTGATTTTCCCTCTTGCAATCCCTTTCCCCCCTGATAGGATGTTTGTAGAAAAGAGGTCAAGACGTAATTGACAAACCGAGCAGGAGCAGAAGCCTGGCGGAGGTGTGCGAGGATCGAAATGACGATCACCAAGGACCGCAAGACGCAAATCATTGACCAGTTCCGGCGCGAGCCAACGGACACCGGCTCGCCCGAAGTGCAGATCGCGATTCTCACAGAGCGCATCAACGAGCTCAATGAGCATTTGCGGACGCACAAGAAAGACCATGCCAGCCGGCGCGGTCTGCTGAAGATGGTAAGCAAGCGGTCCGGCTTGTTGACTTACCTTCGCAACAAGGACCGCAATCGGTATCTGGAAGTCATCGGTCGGTTGAAGCTGCGAAAGTAACAACTGGTGGGGTGGGCTGTGACTTGGTCCACCCTTTTTCCTTTCCCCCCGTCCGGGTCTGCTCCTCGCTTGAGGCATGCGCGTTCGCTTGCCAACAGGAGGACATTCCGTGCAGGTTAGCCGAGTAGAACGACCTTTCGGTGCCAATCCACTCATTCTGGAAACTGGAAAACTGGCCAAGCAAGCCCATGGGGCCGTGGTTGTCGGCTACGGCGACACCCTGACGCTGGTCACCGCGGTCGAAGGGGCCGCCGACGAGGGGCGCGATTTCTTCCCGCTCGTCGTCGATTATCGAGAAAAAACCTACGCCGCGGGCAAGTTCCCCGGCGGCTTCATCAAGCGCGAAGGACGTCCGACCACCAAGGAGATCCTGACCTCGCGCCTGATCGATCGTCCCATCCGGCCGCTCTTCCCGGCCGACTACCTCAACGAAGTGCAGGTGATGGCTTCGGCCCTTTCCGCCGACCGCGAGAACGATCCCGACGTCCTGTCGATGATCGGCTCCAGCGCCGCCCTGCACCTGTCGCCGATTCCGTTTATGCAGGTGACCGGCTCGGTGCGCGTCGGCCGCATCGGCGGCGAGATGGTGCTGATGCCGACCCACTCGCAGCTGGAAGAGAGCGACCTGGACCTGATTGTGTCCGGCAGCCGCAAGGCCATCACCATGATCGAGGGCTTTGCCCGCGAGATGCCCGAGGACCAGATGCTCCGGGCCATCCTGTTCGCGCACGAGCACATCGTCACCGTCGTGGAAATGATCGAGGAACTGCGCGAGAAGGCCGGCCTGGGCCCCAAGCCGGAGCGCCCGGCAGCCACTCCCAGCCCTCTCGTGGCCCTGGTCCGCGAGAAATACTACCAGGAGTTCCTCAAACGCAAGCAGACGTCGGGCAAGGCGGAGCGCGCCAACAGCATCCGCGAGCTGCGTGAGCAGGTCTTCCAGGAACTGCTCCCCGAGGGCAAGGAGTCGGAGCACACTCCCGAGCAGGTCGCGGCCGCGTTCTACGCCCTGGAGGAACGGGTGGTGCGCGACCTGATCCTGGAAGGCAAGCGCATCGACGGCCGCAACACCAAGCAGGTTCGCGACATTTACTGCGAGGTCGGCATCCTGCCGCGGACCCACGGCACCGCCCTCTTCCAGCGCGGCGAGACGCAGGCCCTGGTGACCACCACCCTGGGCACCTCCAGCGACGAGCAGCGCGTCGATGGCCTGGCCGACGAGTACAGCAAGAAGTTCATGCTGGACTACAACTTCCCGCCGTTCAGCGTCGGCGAGTGCCGGCCCATCCGCGGCCCCGGCCGGCGCGAGATCGGCCACGGCGCCCTGGCCGAGCGCAGCCTCAAGGCGGTCATCCCCGGCGTGGACAAGTTCCCCTACACCATCCGCGTCGTCTCCGACATCCTGGAGTCCAACGGCTCCTCGAGCATGGCGTCGGTCTGTGGCGGCACCCTGTCGCTGATGGACGCTGGCGTGCCGATCACCGACCCGGTGGCCGGCATCTCCATCGGCCTGGTCAAGGAGCCTGACCGCTTCATCCTGCTGACCGACATCATGGGCGACGAGGACCACTTCGGCGACATGGACTTCAAGGTGGCCGGCACCGGCCGGGGCATCACCGGCATCCAGCTGGACCTCAAGATCGACGGCATCGATGAGCCGATCATCAAGGCGACCCTGGAGCAGGCCCGCGAGGCCCGCCGGGAGATCCTCAAGAAGATGCTGCTGACCCTCCGCCAGCCGCGGCAGGAGCCGAGCAAGAATGCACCGCGGCTGCTCACCATCCAGATCAACCCCGAGAAGATCGGCGCCCTGATCGGGCCGGGCGGCAAGGTCATCAAGGGCATCCAGGAAACCACCGGGGCCAAGATCGACATCGAGGACGACGGCACCGTGTACATCTCCCACGTCGACTCCGCTGGGGCCGAGGCGGCATTGCGCAAGGTGGAAGCAATCGCCGAGGAGGTCAAGGTCGGCAAGGTCTACGAGGGCCGGGTCACGTCGATCAAGGATTTCGGAGCCTTCATCGAGATCCTGCCCGGCAAGGAAGGGCTGTGCCACATCAGCGAGCTGGACGACAAGTACGTCAGCAAGGTCGAGGACGTGTGCAAGCTCGGCGACACGCTGTCGGTCAAGGTGATCGCCATTGACGAACAGAACCGGGTCAAGCTGTCGCGCCGGGTTTTGCTCCGCGAAGCCAAGGGCGAAACGGGAGCGGGCCCGGCCCAGCAACCCCCCCAGCGCAAACCCGAAGGCGGCGGCCGGCAAGGCGGCGAAGGCCGAGGACGCGAGGGACGGGGCGACCGCGGTGAGCGCGGCGACCGCGGCGATAAGGGGGACCGTGGGGAACGGAGTGACCGGGGCGAACGCAGCGAGTCGCGCCGGCCCCCGGTGGAGAATCAGTAACAAGAATCTAACCACGGATGACACGGATAACACGGATAAAGACAAAGAACTGGTTTTGTCTTTATCCGTGTTATCCGTGTTATCCGTGGTTCCATTCTCTTCTTGCAAGGTGGCATCGTGGTAAACCCGCAAGTAGCCGAGCTGGCGGAGCTGGCTGGTGGCTTCATCCACGACATCAAGAACCATCTCAGCACCATCCGGCTGAATCTGCAGCTGCTCAGCGAGGACTTCCAGGAGCCGCAGTCGCAACGCGAGCGACGGGCCCTGGATCGGATCAATCGGCTGCAGAACGAATGTCAGCGCCTGGTTGACGTCTCCAACGATTTTCTGCGCTTTGCCCGGGTCAAGGATCTCGACCTGACTCCAACCGACCTGGCCGCGGTCATCGAGGAGCTGATCGACTTCTTCACCCCGATGGCCCGTGCGTCTAACATCGAGATCAAGACGTTTCTGCCCTCCAGCCTGCCTCCGGTGCTGCTGGACCGCGACCTGTTCAAACAGGCGCTTCTGAACCTGTTCCTCAACGCCCAGCAGGCCACGCCCGGCGGCGGTCAGCTCACCATCCAGGCCGCCGAAGCGCAGGCCAGCCTGCCGGCCGGAGCCACGCCTGCGGGACTCCGCCTGGAACTGATCGACACCGGCAAGGGCATGTCCCCGGAGGTGCTGGCCAGCGCCTTCAAGCCGTTCTTCTCGACGCGAACCGGCGGCAACGGGCTCGGTCTGGCCACGACCCGACGCATCATCGAGGCCCACGGGGGCAGCATTGAGGTCCAGAGCGAAGTCGGTCTGGGCACCAAGTTCACCATCCACCTGCCCGTTGCACCGAGCAACGGACCGATCCCAGCACCGGCGGGCTGACGCCGCGCCGCTCGCCTGATTCAAATCACCGTCCCATCGGGAATGGTGATGCCGCGTGGCAGGGCGACGATGCCATCCCGGATCGAGTACAGGGGAGTATCCAGGTCCTGGACCCCCTGGTGATTGACGATGCGGACGTGGCGTCCGATCCGGCAATCCTTGTCGATCAGGGCCCGGTCGATGAAGCTGCCCTCGCCGATGCCCAGGTCCGGCCGGCCCAGCAGGCGGTTCTCTTCCCGCTCGCTCTCCGTCTCATAGCGATCCGCGCCGATCAGCACCGTGTCCCGCAAGGTCACTCCCTTGCCGATGACGCTGCGGACCCCGATCACGGCACGCTCGATGGTGACGCCGGGCTGGAGGATGCAGCCATCGCTGATCAGGCACTGGCTGAGGCTGGCACCGCTGATGCGCGAGGCCGGCAGGAAACGCATGCGCGTGTAGATGACGCCATCGGGAATGTGGAACTCGAAGGGCGGGGTGTCACTCGCCAGGGCGAGGTTGGACTCGTGATAGGCCTTGATCGTGCCCAGGTCTTCCCAGTAGCCGTCGAACAGGTGCGCCTGCACGCGATGGGTGCCGATGCTGCGCGGGAAGACGTCCTTGCCGAAGTCGGTCGCCAGCGGCTTGGTGTGCAGCAGGTCGAGCAGGGCCTGGCGCTTGAACAGGTAAATGCCCATGCTGGCCAGGTAATTGCGCCCGTGGGGCGTGATGCCTTGTGGAGTTGCGCTTGGCCGGCAGGCCGACCAAGGCTGCGGGCGATCCATTCCGTGGGCGTGTACACCGTCTCCAACTGCTCGGGCTTTTGCGGCTTCTCGACAAAGCCGATCACCTTGCCGGTTTCATCGAGGCGGACAATGCCGAAGCCGATCGTCTGCTCCTGGCTGACCGGCAGCACCGCGATGCTGACGTCGGCCCCGGAGTTCTTGTGCGTGTTGAGCAGCTGCTGGAAGTCCATCCGGTAGAGCTGATCGCCGGACAGGATCAGGATCTCGTCGGCCGAGTCCTCGCTGACGTAGCGCAGCTGCTGGCGGACGGCGTCGGCGGTGCCCTGATACCAGTCGGCCGTCTCGTTGGTCTGCTGGGCGGCCAGCACCTCGACGAAGCCCCGGCTGAAGGGGTCGAACTTGTAGGTGTTGGCGATGTGCCGATGCAGACTGACGCTCAGGAACTGCGTCAGCACGTAGATGCGGTTGAGCCCGCTGTTGATGCAGTTGCTGATCGGGATGTCGATGAGCCGATACTTGCCGGCCACCGGCACGGCCGGCTTGCTGCGCATCTTGGTCAGGGGGAAGAGTCGAGTCCCCCGGCCGCCTCCGAGAATGAGGCTCAGGACGTTTCGCATGGTTCGCTCCGCTCACAAATTGGAGATTTGTGAATGTTACCACAAGCACCGCGTCCCAGGGAAAGAAGAATCCGGTCTTTTTTCATCCTTCATCCTTCACCCTTTCTCTGGAGGACTTTGTCGGCCAGCAGATCGGCCGCTTCAATGCAATCGTTGAGGGCCACCCCCCGGTAAGCGTTGCCGGCCAGATACAGGCCGGGATAGCGCTCCAGCCGCTGCTCAATCCACGCAACCCGCTCCAGATGGCCCAGGTGGTACTGCGGAATGGCCCGGTCCCAGCGGACAATCTGGGAAAAGACCGGCTCCGCGACAATGCCCAGGGCCCGGCCCAGGTCGCCGCGGACGGCCGCCAGCAGACGCTGGTCGTCCCAGTCCACGATTTCCGGCCGGTTCCAGCCGCCACACAGTCCACGCAGCAGCACCATCCCCTCCGGGGCCCGCTCGGGCCAGATCGAGGAGCACCACTGCACGCCCAGTACGTCCAGCTGCTCGCGCCGCGGCGTCAGGAAACCGAAACCGTCAAGTTTCCCGGAGACGTGCCCATCCCCGAAACCCGAGGGCCACCACCGCGATCCGGTTGTAAGGGACCTCGCCAATTCGGCCGGCCAGCTCGCTGTCCAGAGCATTCAGGATCGCCGTCTGCTGGAAGGCGGGACAGGTCAGGACCACCGCGTCGGCTGACCAGCTGGACCCACCTTCGGCTTCGATCTGCCACGAGCCGCCGGCTTTATCCCGGCGGACCTGCCGAACGGTGACACCTGTGTGAATTCGCTTCTCCAGCCGCCTGCGTAACGTATCGACAAGCAGCCCCAACCCTTCACGGAAGGACCAGAGTTGCTGTCGGGCCGGGGTCTTTTCTCCCCGGTCTGCCGCTTCCTGGCGCCGCTGTTTCCGGGCCACGGCGAAGCCGCGCAGCACGCTGCCGTACTTCTGCTCCCACTCGACCAGCCGGGGAAAGCAGGCCTGGACGCTGAGCAAGGCCGGATCGCCGGCCCAGATGCCGGTGACAAACGCATCGGCCAGCGAGCCGGCCACTTCGGCCCCAACCCGGCGGATGGCGAAGGATTCGATCGATTCATCGCCGGGATCGCGCCGGGGCGACCGCCAGCGTTCGGTCAGGATGCGGAGCTTGGCCCGCCAGCTCAGGACGCCGCTCGTCAGGAACGAGAAGAAACTCGTGGGCAGTTTCTGGAGCCGGCCACGCAGGAACAGGAAGCGATTGCGCCCGGAAACCTCGCTGGCCGGGACCAGCCGATCGGCCAGGCCGATTTCCTGGCAGAGGTTCAGGGCCGCGGGCTTGCTGTCGAGAAAGCCATTGGGCCCGGCTTCAACGCGGAAGCCGGCCCGCTCGAAGGTCTGGATCTTGCCTCCGACGCGGTCGCTCTGTTCGAGGATCAGGACCTCGGCAGCGGGCTGACGCTGCACCAGCCGATGCGCCAGCGCCAGCCCGGAGATGCCACCGCCGACAATCACGATCCGGGGCATGTCAGACTCGAGTGAACCACAGAGACACAGAGACACAGAGAAGACAACAACAAGTCTTTCTTAATGTGGTTTTGTCTCTGTGTCTCTGTGTCTCTGTGGTTCATCCTCTTGATCCTTCTTGATCCTCTTGATCCTCGAAATCCTCGGCGTCTCGCGGGAAGAACACTTCCTCATCCGGGATCGGCTCGGCCTCGAAGTCGTCCAGGGGCGGCTCGCCCACGGCTTCCTCGAAGCGCGCGATTTCCAGTTCGGTGTCGCCTTCCATCGCCCCAATGCCGTCCGGGGCTCCCGAATCGTCCGGCTCCGGGCTTTCCATTGCCCCTGTCTCGACCTTGGTCCGAGGCTTCTTGCCCGACCGGCGTCGCCGAGACGCCTTCTTCTTGCCACTCAGCTCGCTGCCTTCCCGGCTGCTTCTGGGTTCCGCGGGCGGCTCGACCTCCCGACTCCGCACGCCTGCGTGCGCTCCGGCCGGCAGGCTGGCCTGCGCTTGGCCTGCACGGCCAGCGGGGGCTGGGGGTTTGGATTGCACCTCCGAGCCAAAGCTGGTCACGACGTAGGTCCGGCTGCGCTTGTCCGTATCCAGTTCGAGCAAGCCGTGGCGGGCGGCGTCCTCCAGCAGTTCGCTGAAGGTGCGGTAGCCGTGATAGGTCTCGTTGAAGGAAGGCTTCTTGCGTTTCATCGTGTCCTTGACCATCGACGACCAGAGGACCTCCTTGTTCTCGCGGCGCAGGGCCAGCAGCGACTCCAGCAGCAGCGAGAAGGCCTTGCGCTTGGTCTCGGGCAGCCGGGGGTCCATCGGCGGCGGCAGGGTCGGGGCCTGGCCGAGGTCCTCGTAGTAGATGAACTCGTCGCAGTTGTCGCGGAGCAGGTCGGAGGTCGATTCCTGCATGCCCAGGCCCAGCACGTGCTTGCCCAGCTCCTTCAGCTTGGACACCAGCGGCGAAAAATCGCTGTCGCCGGAGACGACGACAAAGGTGTCGATGTGGTCCTTGGAATAGGCCAGGTCCATCGCATCGACGCACAGCCGGATGTCGGCGCTGTTCTTGCCGCTCTGGCCGCGGCGGGGAATCTCGATCAGCTCGATGGCCGCCTCGTGGAGCATGGTGGTGTAGCTGCTGAAGCGGTTCCAGTCGGCATAGGCCTTCTTGCAGACGATCTTGCCCTTTTCCACCAGCCGCTCCAGCACCCGAACAATGTCAAAGCGATCCCGCCGCGACTGAAAACCCAGGGCCAGGTTCTCGAAGTCGATGAAGATCGCCAGGGAACGCTCACCGTTATTCACGTTAAGTCCTCATCTTCGGTGAGCGGCGCGGCGTCAAGCCCGCCGGTGAGCGAGGGCATCGCCGGTCGGGCTTACCCTGCGCCTGTCGCCTATGGTCATTCTTCCAGCCCGGTCCGCCGCCAAAGACGTTGCGAGTGCCGGCGAGCGGCAGGCCGGTGATTAGCGAGGCCTCCAGGGTCAATGCACGCAGGTCTTCCGGTTCCAGGTCGTGGACGTCGTCCTTGCCGCAGGCTCGGGCCAGGATCTGGATCTCCGAGGTCACCGCGTGCAGCCAGTTGGCCACGCGCTCGGCCGCGGGATCGATCTCCAGCCGTTTCATCAGCTCGGGGTCTTGCGTGGTGATGCCCACGGGACAGCGTCCCGTATGGCAGTGATGACACGCATGGGGGGCCGCCCCGATGGCGTGATAGTCCTCGACGTGGATCGGCTTGTTACAGTTCAGGGCGATCAGGGCAGCCGTCCCGACGTAAACGGCGTCGGCCCCCAGGGCCAGGGCCTTGGCCGCGTCGCTGCCGTGGCGGATGCCGCCGGCGATGATCAGCTGGACCTCGCCGAACAAACCCAGCTCCTCCAGGGCGGCCCGGGCCTCGCATACGGCCGCCAGGGTAGGGATGCCGGTGTGTTCTTGCAGCAGGTCCGGGGAGGCGCCGGTGCCTCCCTCCATGCCATCGATCACGACCACGTCGGCCCCCGCCTTGGCCGCCAGCTTGACGTCGTCGTAAACGCGGCTAGCGCCCAGCTTCAGGAAGATGGGCACCTGCCAGTCGGTGGCTTCGCGCAGCTCCTCGATCTTGAGGATCAGGTCGTCCGGACCAAGGAAATCGGGGTGCCGGCAGGGGCTGCGCTGATCGACCCCCTCCGGCAGATCGCGCATCCTGGCGATCTCCGCGGACACCTTGGATCCCAGCAAGAGGCCGCCGGTCCCTGGCTTGGCCCCCTGGCCGATGGTCAGCTCGATGGCATCGGCCCGGCGCAGGTCGTGGACGTTGATGCCGTAGCGGCTGGGCAAGACCTCGTAGATCAGCACGCGGGAATGCTCACGCTCGGCCGGGAGCATGCCACCGTCGCCGGTAGTGGTCGAGGTGCCGGCCTGGCTTGCTCCGCGGGCCAGGGCGACCTTGGCGTTGTAGGACAGGGCCCCGAAACTCATACCGGTGATCATCACCGGCATGTCGAGTTGAATCGGCCGGGCCGCGTGGCGGGTGCCCAGGACGGTCCGGGTGGAACAGACCTCGCGATACCCTTCCAGGGGAATGCGGGTCAGGCCGCAGGGCAGGAAGGTCAGATCGTCGAAGGTGGCCCAGGTGCGCGGCCGGAGCGTGCCGAAACCGCGAATGCGATAGCGGCCCAGCTCCGCCTTGGCCTGGATGTCCTCGATGATGGCGGGGGTGAACGTGCCGGACGGGATAGCCCCGGCGCTTGCGCTTCGGGCTTGTGCCGGCGGCGCGGGAGGGGTGGCGGAGGGAGTCGGCGGAGCAGTCACAGAGCGGCCTTCCAGATTGCCAGTTCCTTGCGGTCAAAGTTCCACAGCTTGCGGCCCGAGACGACCTTTTGAAAGACCGCCGGTCCACAAACATTGTACGTCTTCAGCAGCTCTTGCAAGAAGGCCAGATCATCAGGATTCGGTTTCTCGATCACGGCATCGTTGCCGAGACTGGCGATTTTACCGCCGACAAAGATGCTCCCCTCATAGGTGGAGTCAGCCAGGGCGTCGCCCACGTCACCGCAAATGACGATCCTGCCCTTCTGCATCATGAAGCCGGCCATGTAGCCGCAACTGCCGCCGATGAGCAGCGTGCCGCCCTTCATGGAGACGCCGGCCCGGGCGGCCGCGTCGCCGCGCACCACCACCGTGCCCCCGCGGATCGAGGCCGCCACTCCGCTGCCAGCGTTGCCGTCAACCACCAGGCTGCCGCTGAGCATCGACTCGGCCGCTCCCCAGCCGCAGCTGCCGTGAACCTCGATGGAGGCGCCGTCCATCATGCCGCCGCAGTAGTAGCCGACACTGCCCTCGATGACGACGCGGACCGGCTGCAGCAGGGCGACGGCCAGGTTATGACGGGCGTCGGGGTCCAGGATGCGGATTTCCTTGTTCCCCGCCGCGAGGGCCTCGCGTAACTGGGTATTGATGGCCCGCGTTGTCTGGTTTGTGCAATCGATGGTGCCGGTCACGGTCAGCCGAACCTCAAGGGGAACAAAAGGCTCACCCAGGGAACCGGGTGTTTGAGCCAGGTCACATTGTATGTTCTCCGAGGGTGATGCAAGAAGTCCAGAATGGTCGTTTTTCTTGTCCGCACTTACTCGGGCCCGGAGGTCATTTTTTCTCCAGGAGCTGCTTGGCCCGCTCGGCCAGTTCCGCCTCTTCCTTCCTTTCCCCGATGGCGTGCAGCAAGCCTAACAGGGTTTGGTAGGTTTCGGCCAGGTCCGCGCGGTAGCCCTTGTCGTTGGGCGCCTTGCGCAGCAGTTTCTCGCCCACCTCGATGGCCTGGCGCAGGTTCTTGACGGCTCGATCGGCCCGGTCCTGCTTCATCTGGATCTTACCCATCTGGTGCAGACTGCCGGCCAGTGCCTGGGAGTATTTGGCGGCTGCGGGCTTGGTTTTGATCAGGTCCCGATACTGGGCAATGGCGTTGGCGCACTGCGCCTCGGCCTGGTCGAGATTGCCGACCACGTAATGCAGTTTCGCCGCCTCGACGAACGTCTGCGCGAGGATTCCCCTGGCGTCGGCATTTTTCGGCTGCTCGACCAGGACCTTCTCGAAATAGGCGACGTTGATCTCCAGCAGAGCGGCCAGCGCCTGGAGGTGTTCGTCCGCGGCCTTCCGGTCAAGGTCCGCGACAAGCCGCCGCCGGTTTTCGGCTTCCAGGCGGGCCTCATCCGCCTCCCGGCGTGCCTTGTCGGCCGCTTCACGCGCCTTGACGGACTCTTCCGCCCTGGCCGCGGCGACCTTGAGTTTGCGGAACGCTTCCTCGGTGAGCTGCTTCAGCCGTTCCGCCAGCTCGCGCTGGCTGGCCGCTTCAAGCAGCAACGTCTTGTTCCGCAGCTCCAGCTCCTTGATTTGCGCCTTCAGTTTCTCGATGTCGGCCTTTTGTTCGGCTTTCTGGCCTGAAGAAGCCTGCGGCAGCGACAGCACGGCAACCACTGCTGCCGTGAGAAGAAGGAAAACAGTCCGTTTCATGGGCCACCTCGCAGTAAAGGTGATGAGTGCCATTGAAATCCTGCGGGCGATTCTTGGACGACAGGCCCACCTCAAGGCAGTCATTCCCTGCCGCTCACCGCTCCAGATCCACCTCCACGACTTCGTAGAACCGCACCCGGTCGATGGCGTCCCAGAGTCGCGCGACCAGCCGATCATCCCAACCCGGTCGGTGTGCCTGCCACCACTTGACCCAGGGCTCGCTGTCCAGGCCGTCGTAATCCTTGTAGGGGTCGCGATCGCGGGTCGGTGGAGTCAACCCTTCCGAGCGGACGAGGGCGAGGAAGGCGTCCTCCCCCCTCGTGGTGTAGAAGTCGAGGTAGCTCCCACCCGCCGGCTCCTCCGGCTGATAGCGGAACGGATTCTCCTTGGACTGCTTCTGGCGGTTGAGGTCCCGACAGAAGACGTCCGCCCGCTCCCGGTTCGCGAACACCTTGACGGGCGTTCCCGGCCGCCCCTCGACGGCGACGTAGGGGTTGCCCCGGGCCGTGAATCGCCAGGGGATTTGCTGAACGACGTAGACCGTTTGGGTGGCTGGGCGCGTCACGTCCGCCTCCGGCTGGAGGGCGCGGCGACCCACCCAGCCCCACCAGATGGCCCCGGCGACGAGTAAGCCGGCAATCAGTGTGGCGCACAAGAAAAGGATCGATCTCTTCATCTGGTCACCTCCGCTGGTCAGGTAGCAGGGATGCCTCCCTGCATCCCCCACGAACTGCACGTTCACTCTATTCCTTTCGCCCGCCCAGGCGACTAATTTCATCCGCACCCGGCAGACCGAAGGAAAAAAGCGTGCCCGTGTCCTGCGTCGGACCGATCAAGCCAGGGTCGGGGAGGACGATGTTGCCCGTGCCAACGCAGACCCGGCCGCGGGAAACGGCGGGGCCGGATCACACAGGCGGCAGTTGGATTTGGCACAGTTCCTTACGACGTAATACCCGCCGTAGCAATCCGCCTTGACGGGAAGCGAGGCACAGCTTATAGCCACGACACTCCCTACTTGGTCGGCGTTTGCTTTCAGGGGCCAATCCCATGTTCCGCCTGGCGTTGCTCACGTGGCTGTGTCTTGCCGCGGCCGGCTGTATGCCTCATGCCATCGTTCACGTGCCGAAGGACCTCCGCGGCAATGAAGGGGTGCGGCTGTTTCAGGCAGAAACGCCGACCGATTCGGCTGCCCTGAAGCAAGCCATCCTGGGTCACGTTCCTCCTGGCACCCCGGTCGCGCTGCGCAACAAACACTGGAATCCCAGGGCTTCACCTGCCGCAGGTACACGGCGTGGACTGCCTTCTTTGCGCGGGACATGCTGTTGCCGCGTGCCATCTCCCTGGGCAAGGACACGCGCGACCGGCTCCACCGAGAGCAAAGCAACCGGCCGCTGTGTTGTGTCGCCTACCGCGACGCGGTCGGGCACTGGGGCCAGGCGTCGGCCGAGATTCTGGTGTTGCTGTTCCCCGACGCGGCGCAATGCGTGCAGGACGTGGAGGTCCATGCCGGCAAGTGGGAGGGGCATCCGTACCAGGCTTCCTTTACCAAACGTCCGGATCTGCAAGAGCCGGTCGGGCTCCCGGTCGCCGCAGCCCGGGCGCGACTGGAGCAGGCCGGCTTCCACTGTCTGTCCCCCGCTGCCGGGGAGAAGGATCCGGCCGGCCGACCTTGTTTGCTCTTTCGCGCCTGCGACGAACACCTTCTAGGCGGCCGGCTGGTGCGCGTCCGGTTGTACCCGGACGAAGCGGGCATCATCCGCGAAACGGAGGTGCTCCACGAGTATGCGTGGTTCGAGAACGAGCAGTGCATGCTGCCAGGTCCGGATGATTCTCCCCTTCTGGCTGTGTGCAAAGGCGTCCTGTTTCCAGTTCGGGTGACCACTCTCTACGCCGGCGTTGTTGCCATTTACGCGATCGCTTTGCCGCTCATTGGTATGGGTGGGGGCGGCCGCTGAGGCAAGCCTCCCATGAACGGAACGATCCGCCGCGAAGACGCTTGTCTGCTGGGACCGAAGAGAAGGGAGACACCGACACGCGCAACGAGAATTCACCTCCGCAAGCAACAACGAAAGAGAGCTGCCCTCGGACGGAACAACCGTGAAACCGCACTGCTGGCCGGCTCCCTGCATCCTCTCGCCTGTCAAGGCGCTTGCAGCCATTGCACAAAAGCCGTATGTTCCGGACTGGCCAATCCTTGTTGCAAGACGGCTGCCAGCCGCTGCGTGTCGAGCCGAAGCAGGGCCTCGGGGTCGAGCCACAGGCCCGGAAACACTTCGGACCGAAGAAGACCATCTGCACCCCGAGGCAGATCCTCGTAACGCCCGTTCCGGAGAACCCACCAATGGACCTGCTCCCCGTTCAAGTCAACCACCACGTATTCCCGAACGCCCGCTAGCTGGTACTCGTCGCGCTTGCGGTGCAGATCAATGGAGGCGGAACTGGCGGCGACTTCGACGATCAATTCGGGAGGTCCGGTGAGGTATTCGTCCTGAGTTCGTGTTTGTCCCTTACCCGGGGCAGAAATCAACAGGCAAGCATCTGGTTGCGGCTCGTTTTGGTCATTGAGTATCGTGGTGGCGTTGTCGCACAATGTCGTTGCTGGCGTTGCCCACTTGTACGTGCCCATCCAGGTAACGACAAGCGCGTGCATTTCGCCGTGGGGTTGCTTCAAAGGGGATGGCATGAACACAATTCCTCCAATGAGTTCGACCTTGATTCCCTGCGACATGGCCTCGTATCGCTGGTGGAACGTCTTCTGATCCAGATGATCGCCCGCTTCCAGCGGCAGGATCGGCCGGTTGGCGCTCCCCTTCGCGGCCGGGCGTGCGGAACTGGCAGGAAGTGTGGTCACGTCTTGTTTCTCCTTGAACCTGGAGCGAACCTGGCCTTCCTCCACTTGACTTGGGGACATTGTACGTTCCAGAAGTCAGAAACGAAGTGTGCAGGATGAAGGATGAGAGTCAGGCGCTCTTACACCTGGTCTTGTTTTTCTGTACAATGCCGAAACCCGCCATGATCCCCCCAGGGCCCACCAGGTATTCGAGAGAACCAATGCGTCTTCGATCCCTCCGTCGCTCGCTCCTGGCGCTTCCCTTGCTGCTTCTGGTTGGTGGTGACAGGCTCCAGGCTGCACCTCCAGAACATCCCCTTGTGGCCGGTTTCGAGCGCTTCCACGCTGGCGACAAGGCCAATCGCGCCCGGGGCGGCCAGTTGCTGCTGGGCGAGCTGAACTGTACCAGCTGCCATCAGAGCAGCGGCCCCTCCATCTGGCGGAAGCCCGCTCCCGTCCTCGATGACGTGGCAGCCCGGGTGCGCGTCAGTTTTCTCCGGAAGTTCCTGGACAATCCGCAGGCCGTCAAGCCGGGCACGACCATGCCCACTCTGTTCGCCGGCGATCCCGAGAGAAGTGGCAAGGTCGAAGCCCTCGTGCATTTCCTGGCCTCGACCGGCGGACTGAGACAGGAGCGGCCCGACCTCAAGGGAGTCACCCTCGGCCGGGAGACCTACCACAAGGTCGGTTGCGTCGCCTGTCACGGCACGCGAGATACGAAGGGCAACGCCGACAAGGTCCTGTCCACCTCCGTGCCGCTGGGCGATCTGAAAGCGAAATACTCCGTTCCCAGCCTGGCCGCGTTCCTGGAAAACCCCCAGAAGGTCCGGCCCGGTGGCCGGATGCCGCACCTGGTTACCGCCAAGGACGCGAAGGACGTCGCCAGCTTCCTGCTTCAGGGGATCAAGGTCGATCTGGCTTCGGCGAAGGGAGCATCGAAGTACGCCTACTACGAGGGCTCCTGGGACAAGGTCCCCGACTTCGACAAACTCAAGCCTGTCAGTTCCGGCGTCACCCCCGCGTTTGACCTGGGAATCGCTCGCCGGGGCGACAATTTCGGCGTCAAGTTCGAGGGCTATTTCAAACTCGACCGGGATGGGAACTACACCTTCAAGCTGCACAGCGACGACGGCAGCAAGTTGTACGTCGATGACAAGCAGGTCGTGGACAACGATGGGATTCACGCTCCCCAGGAAGTCAGCGGCAAGGCGAAGCTGACCAGGGGCACCCACAAGGTCGTCATCACCTTTATCCAGGGAGGTGGCGGGGCGGAACTGGACGCCCGGATTGCCGGGCCGGGACTGGGTGAGCAGCCGCTGGCCAGCCTGGTCGCCGTCAGCGAGTCGGCGATCGAGAAGCCTCCAGTGCCGGTTCGCAAGCCCGATGACGAGGATTATCTCGACGTTCAGCCGGCCCTGGTGGAGAAGGGCAAGGCTCTGTTCACCGCGGCGGGCTGCAGTAGCTGCCACGCGATGAAGGTGGACAGCAAGGCGGTGGTTTCCTCATTCAAGGCCAAGGCCCTGGACAAGCTGGAACCCGAAGGCGGCTGTCTCTCCGCCACGCCGCCAGTGGGATTGCCCCGCTACGGACTTAGCCAGGCCCAGACGGCCGCTCTGTCGGCGAGCCTGAAGAACCCGCCCGCGGCGAGCAAGGAACCGGCCGCGGTGATCGCCCGCACGATGACCACCTTCAACTGCTATGCCTGCCATGCCCGCGACAAGGTCGGCGGCCCCGAGGAAGAATTGAACCGCTTCTTCCTGACCACGACCCCGGAGATGGGCGACGAGGGCCGGGTGCCGCCGCCTCTGGATGGCGTCGGTGCCAAGCTGAACCTCGATTACGTCAAGCAGATCCTCGACAAGGGAACACACGATCGGCCTTACATGCACACGAAGATGCCGGGCTTCGGGCTGGCCAACGTCGGCGCGATTGCGTCAGCCTTCGCGGCACTGGACAAGCTGCCCGCGGTGCCGGCGGTCGAGTTCGCCGAGCCGATGGCGAAGGTGAAGGCGGCCGGCCGGCACATGACTGGCGGCAACTGCCTGGGGTGCATCAAGTGCCACACCTTCGCCGGGCAGAAGGCCGAGGGCGTGCAAGGCATCGACATGCTGCTGATGCCCAAGCGCGTGCAGCGCGACTGGTTCCACGCTTACCTGATCGATCCCGCAGAAGCTCCGGCCCGGCACGCGGATGCCGACCGCCTGGCCCAACGGCAAGAGTGTGCTGCCCGACCTGCTCGAAGGCAAGGCGGTGGCCCAGATCGAGGCCATCTGGCTCTATCTCAAGGACGGCACAGGCCCAGCTGCCGCTCGGTCTGGCAACGGAACTCGATTCCGCTGGTGCGCGGAGAAGAACGCCGTCCTGTACCGCAACTTCATCCAGGGGGCCGGCTCGCGGGCCATCGGCGTCGGCTATCCCGAGAAGGCCAACCTGGCCTTCGACGCCAACGAGATGCGGCTGGCCCTGCTCTGGCAGGGGGCGTTCATGGACGCCGCCCGGCACTGGACCGGTCGCGGCGAGGGCTCGGAACAGCCCCTGGGCGACAACATCCTCACCCTGCCCACCGGCCCTGCTTTCGCCACTCTGGACAAGGCGGACGCTCCCTGGCCGACCACGGCTCCCAAGCAGATGGGTTACAAGTTCCTCGGCTACCGTCTGACTCCGGACGATCGGCCGCCGTTCCTGTACTCGTTCGGCGACGTCAAGATCGAGGATTTCCCCAACGCCCTGGCCGGCAAGGACGTCTCGATCCAGCGGACGCTGCTGCTCACGGCCAGCAAGCCCGGCGACAACCTCTATTTCCGGGCGGCGGTCGGCAACAAGATCGAGGCCCTCAAGGACGGCTGGTATCGCATCGACGGCTGGAAGCTGAAGCTGGAAGGAGGCACGCCACAAATCCGGGAGTCCGCCGGCAAGAAGGAGTTGCTGGTGCCGGTCCGCTTCAAGGACGGCAAGGCCCAGATCGTGCAAGAGTTTACGTGGTAATGGGGTCATTGCTCCAGCACCCTGGGTCGCAGGGGGGGTGAGCGATTTGCACAGCAATTTGCACAGAAACCCGATGAGGATTCCGATGAGATCAACACTCCGTTGCTTTGCCCTGGCCATCCCGATCATCCTGCTCGGCAGCCTGGGCACTCCGGCTCACGCTCAGAAGAAGAAACCGACCGAGCCCGAGGACGAGTACTACAAGCTGTTCCGCTTCGAGCTTCCGAAGGGCGAGGTGATCGAAGCCGGCGCCATCGAGACGCATGCCGGACGGCAGGGTCGCCGTCGGCACCCGCCGCGGCGAGATCTGGATGATCGAGAACGCCTACGCGGCGACCCGGCCCAGGCGAAGTTGAGCCGGTTCGCCCACGGGCTGCACGAGGTGCTGGGCCTGGCCTGGAAGGACGGCTGGCTCTACGTCACCCAGCGCCCCGACGTGTCGCGGATCAAGGACACCAACGGCGACGGCAAGGCGGACGTGTTCGAGGTCGTCACCGATGGCTGGGAGATCAACGGCGACTACCACGAATACGCCTTCGGCTCGCGGTTCGACAAGGAGGGCAACATCTGGGTGACGCTGTGCCTGACGGGCTCGTTCAACAGCAACAGCAAGTTCCGCGGCTGGGCGGTGCGAGGTCACGCCGGAGGGCAAGATCATCCCGACCACCAGCGGCGTGCGCTCGCCGGGCGGCGTCGGCTTCAACGCCGAGGGCGACGTCTTCTACACCGACAACCAGGGCCCGTGGAACGGGGCCTGCTCGCTCAAGCAGCTCACGGTCGGCGGCTTCGTCGGCCATCCCGACAGTTTCAAGTGGTACAAGGAGAAGGAAGCACAGTACCTCGGCAAGGCGCCGGAGGTTCCCAAAAGCGGCAGCCGGATCATGACCGAGGCCAAGAAGATCCCCCAGCTGATGCCGCCCGCCGTGATCTTCCCCTACGGCAAGATGGGCCAGTCGGCCAGCGGCATCGACTGCGACCTGTCCGGCGGCAAGTTCGGTCCCTTCCAGAAACAGCTCTTCGTCGGCGACCAGACGCACAGCACGGTGATGCGCGTCTACCTGGAGAAGATCAACGGCCGCTACCAGGGAGCATGCTTCCCCTTCCGCCAGGGGTTCGGCTCGGGCAACGTGCCGATGCGCTTCGGCAAGGATGGTTCGCTCTTCGTCGGCGGCACCAACCGCGGCTGGGGCTCCCGCGGACCGAAGCCCTTCGCGGTCGAACGGCTGGCCTGGACCGGCAAGGTGCCGTTCGAGATCCACGAGATGCACGCCAAACCGGATGGCTTCGAGCTGACCTTCACCAAGCCGGTCGATCCGGAAACGGCCGGCAAGGTGGAGTCGTATCAGATGAAGACCTTCACTTATATCTATCAGGCGTCCTACGGCAGCCCCGAGGTCGATCAGACCACGCCGAAGATCACCAAGGTGGAGGTGGGCAAGGACGGCAAGAGCGTCCGGCTGTACGTGGACGGCCTGCAAGTGGGGCACGTCCACGACCTGAACGCCTCGGGCGTCCGCTCCGCCGTGGCCGGCGAGGAGAAGATGCCGCTGCTGCATCCGCAGGCGTATTACACGCTGAATTACTTACCGCAGGAGAATTCACGATGAAGGGACTGGAAATCGAAGCTGTGTACGAAAACGGCACTCTCAAGTTGCCCCGGCAGTTGCCGTTGACCGAGGGACAGAAGGTTATTATCACCATTCACCCGCCGGGCGGAGTCGTCGAGCGATCTTATGGTCTGCTGCACTCCACGCTCAGTGCTGAGGAACTGGAGCGGTTCGCACTGGAACCAGAATTTGGTCTGCTGGAGAGCCCATGACCTTTGCCCCTTGGTCAAAGCAAAGCCTCAGACCGAGGGACAATGTCGGAACAATACCCTCCCCCGACGAGCCGCCGGGTTGATCCCGGCGGAAAGACCGCCGGGATCAACCCGGCGGCTCGTCGGGCGCGTGAAACGCCCGCCATCCCTGTCCGCCTTGCTCTTTTAACCCCTTCTCGCCTATAACATGCAGCCGGTTGTTTCCGGACCTCTTGCTGTGGGGATGGCATGGATCGCGCGCTCCCTTCTTCACGTCGTTGGCTGGTCCTGGTCGGCTGGATCGTTGTTGCCGGCCTGTGCTTGCGTGTCTACCACTACGCCCGCAATCCGGTCGTGTGGCATGACGAGGCCGCCCTGATCGTCAACGTCCTGGACAAATCCTTCCTGGAGCAGCTCGGCCCGCTATCCCACAACACGCCGGTGCCGCCGCTGGTGGTCTGGGGGGAGAAGTGCTGCGTCCTGCTGCTGGGCGAAAGCACCTATGCCCTGCGCTTGCTGCCGTTCCTGGCCAACTGCCTGAGCCTGTGCGTGCTGACCTGGCTCGCGCTCCGCTTGTTGCCTCCGGCGGGTGCCGTGGTGGCGGTCTTGCTGGCTGCCTTCTCCGATCGGCTGCTCTGGCACGGCTGCGAGGCCAAGGCTTACTCCTTCGACGTCCTCGTGGCCACGGTCCTGCCGGCCCTGTTCCTGGCCACCGCCGGCTGGTCGCTGCCGCGCCGCCTGCTGCTCTTTACCCTGGTCGCTCCCCTGGCGCTGTTCCTCTCTTACCCGGGGGCGTTTGTTTGTGGCAGTCTGCTGGTCGCCTTGCGGTTCGAGGTCTGGCGCGAGCGGTCCGGCCGCAACCTGGCCGCGTATGGACTGCTGGCCGGCGTGGTCTTCGTCTCGTTCTTGCTGCTGTTGCTGGGACCAATCCGGGCCCAGCGCACCTCCGGGATGGAGGGGTGCTGGGTCCACTGTTTTCCGAACTGGAGTCGTCCCTGGACCCTGCCGTGGTGGTCGCTGCAAGCAACCGTGGTGATCGTCGATTACTGTTTCCGTCCCGTGGGAGGCGTGTTCGCCCCGCTGGCGGCGCTGGGCGGCTGGCTCTGGTTCCGCCAAGGGAAGCAACAAATGCTCCTGCTGCTGGCCGGGCCGCTTCTGCTGGGCTGGCTGGCGGGGCTGCTGCACGCCTACCCATACACCGGCGCTCGGGTGATGGTTTACGTGCTTCCCGGCCTGGCCCTGCTGATCGGGGCCGCGGTGCCGGCGGCGTGGGCCTGGGCCGGCCAGCGACTGCCCCGGCTGACGCCGGTGGTCGGAGTCGCCTTGCTCCTGGCTCCGCTTGGTCTGACGCTGTACCGGATTGCTCAACCCTGGGAGCGGCCCGACTGGCACCACGCCACCGCGTACGTCCTGCGGCACTTTCGGCCCACGGACAGGGTCACGGGCAATGCCTGGGAGCTGGACTACTACTTCCGGGAACTGGGGCCCGCTTATCGAAGACTCGATGCCGGCCTGCCCGCGGGCGGCGAGCGCCTCTGGGTGGTCCTGATGGGACCAACCGAGGAAGTCCGCCAGCAGACCCTTCGCTGGTTGCTCGACCCCAGAGACCGGGTGCTGGAGCACCAGACCTACGCCGAGGCCGGCGTCTATTGCCTGGGACGGCCGGACAGCCTGGCCCAGGGGCCGTGAGTGCCTGTCGTGTTGCTCTCGCCGGTCGCTCTGCCTATCATTGCTACGAGCCGCCGGGTTTATCCCGGCGGACAAGATCGCCGGGATAAACCCGGCGGCTCGTGGCATTCCCACATGGACGTCCGACACGGCGTTGAGCGAGGCGAAACGAATGCGCGCGCTGGTCAAGAGCAAGGCGGAGGCCGGGTTGTGGCTGGAGGACGTGCCGGTCCCGAAGATCGGCATCAACGACGTGCTGATCCAGGTGGATCGCACCGGGATCTGCGGCACCGACCTGCACATCTGGAAGTGGGACGAGTGGGCCCGCAAGACCATCCCGGTGCCGATGGTGGTGGGCCACGAGTTCGTCGGCGAGATTGTCGAGGTCGGCTCCAACGTGGCCGACTTCCATCGCGGGGACGTGGTCAGCGGCGAGGGTCACGTCGTTTGCGGTCGCTGCCGTAACTGCCTGGCCGGCCGGCGCCACCTGTGCGCCACACCCAGGGGGTTGGCGTCAATCGGCCGGGCGCCTTCGCCGAGTACCTGGCTCTGCCGATGACCAACGTCTGGCACCACGATGACTCGATCGACCGCGACGTGGCCTCGATCTTCGATCCATTCGGCAACGCGGTCCACACGGCGCTGTCCTTTCCTCTGCTGGGCGAGGACGTGCTGATCACGGGGGCCGGCCCCATCGGCATCATGGCGGCCGCGGTGGTCCGGCACGCTGGGGCCCGGCACGTGGTCATCACCGACGTCAATCCCTACCGGCTGGACCTGGCGAAGAAGATGGGCGTGACCCTGGCCCTGGACGTTAGCACTCAGAGCGTGGCCGGGGCCCAGAAGAAGCTCGGCATGAAGGAGGGCTTCGACATTGGCCTGGAGATGTCCGGCAATCCCCAGGCCTTCCGCGACATGCTGGCCAACATGGCCCACGGCGGCAAGATCGCCATGCTCGGCATCCCCGATCGCGAGATGGCCATCGACTGGAACACGGTCATCTTCAACATGCTGACCATCAAGGGGATCTATGGCCGGGAGATGTACGAGACCTGGTACATGATGACCGTGATGCTCCAGAGCGGCCTGGACATCCGGCCGGTGATCACGCATCGGCTGCACTGCACCGAGTACCAGAAGGGCTTCGAGGCGATGTTTTCCGGCCAGGCGGGCAAGGTGATCCTCAAGTGGTCGGAATGAGCCAACTTTGGCAATGACTCAGGAGTATGGCGATGAACGTACTGCGAACCTCCGTGTTGCTGCTCACCGTGCTGGTTCTTTCAGCCGGCTTCGTGTCGGCTGACTCCAGGCAAGACACCAAGACGACGCAAACAAAAGGCAACGCCCAGGAGAAGCTGGAAACAGCCATTCCCGAGGCCATTCGTCTGCTGGAGGCCAAGGAGTACGCAACCTTTCTGAAGACGTTCGTTCTGCCCGATGACCTGAAGAAGATCACCGAGGCAATCCCCTTCGACAAGCTGGTCAAGGACTTTAGCATGGAGAAGGCCGACGTGCTTCTGAACATCCTCAAGGGGATCAAGGACGCCAGGCCCACTCTCGCGGACGACGGCAAGAAAGCGACCTATCCGCTGAAGAAGGGCACTGCTCCCAAGGACGCCATTCACTTTGTGAAAGCCGGAAAACTCTGGTACATCTCTAACAACTGATGGGGCGAACAGGCATCGAGGTGCGACTCATGTTTCCTTCTTCGCGGCGTGCTTTTCTCAAGCACAGCCTGGCGGCCGGGCTGGGTGTCTGGGCCGGGTCGGTTTCCGCCCGCCAGCCCCCGGCGAAGCCAGCCGATCACGGCCCTGAGCTGATCCTGATCAACGCCACCGTTTACACGGTGGACGAGCGCCGGCCAAAAGCGGAGGCCTTCGCCGTTCAGCATGGCCGGTTCGTCGCCATCGGTGGCACGGAGGAGATCCGCAAGCTGGCCACCGCTGCGACCAGGGTCATTGACGCAGACAAGATGACGGTGGTGCCCGGCTTCATCGACGCCCACACGCATCCGGCCATGGCCGGCATTTCGGAACTGCTCGAAGTCAACTGCGATCGGCGGACCATTGCCGAGATCAAGGATGCGATCCGCGCCCGGGCGGCAAAGACCAGGGCCGGCGAGTGTGTGATCGGTTACAAGTACGACGACACCAAGCTCAAGGATGATCGGCCCCTTACCCGGGCCGACCTGGATGAGGCCGCTCCCGAGCATCCGGTCCGCGTCGTTCACCGGGGCGGGCACACCTCCGTCTGTAACAGCCTGGCCTTCCGGCGGGCCGGCGTCGATACAAAGACCCCCGACCCGGAAGGCGGGAAATTCGGCCGGACCGAGAAGGGCGAGCTGACCGGCTTCGTGGCCGAGAACGCCAACGCGGTCTTCGAGAAACTGCTCCGCACGAAGGTCGTCACCGCCAAACAGCGTCAGGCGGGTGTCAAGCTGATCTCCGAACAGATGACCGCGGCCGGCATCACCTCGGTCCATGACGCGATGTGCGGCAAGGAGCACTTTGTCGCCTACCAGGATGCTCTGGCCGATGGAGAAATGCGTTTCCGCGTCTACGTCATGGCGGTGCCGGACCTGTATCAGGAGCTGAGGACCGCTGGTCTGCGGACCGGCTTCGGCGACGACCGGCTGCGGATTGGCGGGCTGAAGCTCTTCTGCGACGGCAGCGCCTCCGAACGCACCATGCGGATGAGCAAGCCCTACGTTGGGCGGCCAAACGATTTCGGGATCCTCGTCACCACTCAGGACAAGCTGAACGATCAGGTGGCCGAGGCCCACGCGGCCCGCTGGCAGGTCGGCGTCCATGCCAACGGAGACGTGGCCATTGACATGGTGCTGAAGGCCTACGAACTGGCCCTGCGGCTGCACCCGCGGCGCGATCCGCGTCATCGGATCGAGCATTGTACCCTGGTCAACCCTGGCTTGCTGAAACGGATCGCGGACCTCGAAGTCATTCCCACGCCCTTCTACACCTACGTCTACTACCACGGCGACAAGTGGGCCCAGTATGGCGAGGAACGGCTGCGCTGGATGTTCGCCCACCGCTCGTTTTTGGACCACGGCATCCGCGTGGCCGGGGCCTCGGATCACGTTCCGGGCCCTTACGAGCCGCTGATGGCGATCCAGAGCATGGTGACGCGGAAGGACTACCGTGGCCGGGTCTGGGGCGCGAATCAGAAGATCACGGTGCCCGAGGCCCTGCGGATTTGCACGCTGCATGGGGCGTACGCTTCCTTCGAGGAGCAATCCAAGGGATCGATCACGAAAGGGAAGCTGGCGGACTTCGTGGTCCTTGGTGACGATCCGCACAGGGTCGATCCGGAGCGGATCAAGGAGATCAAGGTCGTTCGGACGGTGGTTGGCGGGCAGACCGTGCATCCCTAGCGACACGGAGCCGCGCACGCAGCGCAGCGGAGTAAGCGGTCTGGCGGAGGACCGCTTACTCCGCTGCGCTGCGTGCGCGGCTCCGTGCCGTGATCACGTCAAATTCGTCAGCGGCCCGTCGCCGCACAAGTTCGGATTGCCAAACGTCTTGATCCGGTGTCCCATCGCGTGGGCCAGCGCCAGCAGCAGACGGTTGTGCGGCACCTTCGGATACTTCAGCGCCCGGCCCATGCGGAAATCGAGCCCGTTGCCGACCAGCACGAAGGGGATGTCGTTGAGCGTGTGCGAGTTGCCCTTGCCCAGCTCGTTGGTCCAGACCAGCAGCGTGTTGTCCAGCAGGCTGCCGCTGCCGCCCGGCTCGGGAGTCTCGGCCAGGCGGCGGGCCAGGTAGGCCAGCTGCTCGCAGTACCAGCGATTGATCCGCGTCAGTTTGTCCACCGCTTCCTTGTCGCTGTCGGGATGGTGGGACAGCTCGTGGTGCCCCTCGTTGATCTTCAGCCAGCGCATCCGGGCCCCGCCGACCGAGTTGGTGATCTGGAACGTCGCCACCCGGGCGAAATCCGCGGCAAAGCTGTTGACCAGCAGGTCGATCTGCGTCTTGCTGATCGTCGGGATGCTGTCGTTTTCCTTCTTCAACCCCGGTTCCAGCTGGGGGACCGCGTGGCCGACGGCTTGCTTGTTCGCCTTCAGCTCCTGCTCCATCTCGCGGACGAACGTGGCGTGCTCTTCCAGCAGCCGGCGGTCCTCGGCACTGACCTTCTCGCCGACCTTGCGCAGGTCGTCCTTGAGATCGTCGAGGATGCTCTTGAGGTTCTCCTGATCCTTGGCCCGGCCATAGAGCTTGGCGAACATCTGATACGGGTCATCGATCGGAGCGATTGGCTTGTTCGGTCCCGCATAGGACATCCGCGTCCAGGTGTCCGCACGGTCCGGCACCATCACGCCGAACTCGAGGGAGCCGAAGCGCGTGCGGGTCGCCGGGTTGCTTTGCAGATGGTGCTTGATTTCCTGATCGATGGAGATGCCGCTGGACCAGCCGGCCGGGGTATCGGAGCCGCCCTGGATGTTACCGGGGAACAGCTCAATGCCCGTGAGCAGACAGCCGATGCCGCGCATGTGGGCGTCGCCGTCGCCGCGGAGCTTGTCGCAGACGCCGTGCAGTGTCAAGGTGCGCTCCTTGAACGGCTCCAGCGGCTTGAGGATCTCCTTGAACGTCGTGAGCTTGCCCTCGCTGTCGGGCCAGAAGGCGGAGGGAAACACCCCGTTGGGACTGAACATGACCACCAGCCGCTGCTTGCGGCGCTGCTGGTTGGCAAAGCCGAGACTGGGCAAGTTCAGGATGAACGGCAAGGCGGCGCTGCCGATTCCCAGGTCGCGGATGAACTCACGTCGCGTTCTTGTCAGGGTCACGTTGCTCCTCCAGGCTGCGGATCGTTATCTCTGGCTGATTTCCTGCTTGCGCGGCTCCAGGGCGGTCTCCGCGATGATCTCCACCAGCAACTTGCGGACATTGTATTGATTCGCCACAAAGGATTGTCGTAATTCCGCGAGTTTTCGGGGACCAAAGGCGCGGGCCGGCTGCTTGATCAGGTGATGGAACACCTGCTCGACAAAGGCGTCCTGCGTTTCCTCGCTGCCGGCCAGGAACTTCGCAAGGTCCTTGACGCCGGCGAACTTCTTGACCTCCCCCGCCTTCGTCAGGTAGGTCCCCGTGGCGTCGATGGGCTTGCCTTTTTCCTTGTCGCGGAAGCGGCCCACGGCATCGAAATGCTCCAGCGTGAACCCGAGCGAGTTGATCATCCCGTGGCAGGTCTGGCACGACTGCGGGCTGGTCTGGAGCATCACTCGCTCACGGGTCGTCAGCTTGGGATGAAGGTCGGGCGACAGTGGTGCGAACGCATCGGGCGGCGGTCGCAGCGATTGGCCGAGGACGCTGCGGGCCAGGAAGACGCCGCGGTGGATCGGCGAAGTGGTGGACGTATAGGCAAAGGTCGCCATCAGGTATGGGTGGGTCAGCACTCCGGCACGCTCGCCCTGTTTCAGGGTGACCTTCTGGAAGTCCGCATCGGCGGGCAGTTCGGCGCCGTAGAACCGAGCTAGCCGGCCGTTGAGGAACAGCGAATCGGCTAGCAGCAACTGGCGGAAATCCGAGGCCTCGCTCCAGAGGATGTCTTCCAGGGACAGTTCCAGCGAGATACGCAGGTCCGAGGCGACCGCCTGGTCGAAACCGGGAAACTGTTTGAGGTCGCGCGTCAGGTCGGGGACCGGCTCCACCTTGAGCCATTGCAGGAAGAACTGGCGGAGCTTGGTCCGAGTCCGAAGGTCGGTGACCATCCGCTGGGCCTGGGCAATCACCTGCTCCTGAGTTTCCAGCTTGCCGGCCGCGGCCGCGGTCAGCAGCTCCTGATCGGGCTGCGAATCCCACAGCCCGAAGGAGATCCGCGAGGCGACGTCGTAGGCTTCGGGGCCATCGCCAAGCTCCTGGTAGAGAAAGCGCGGCGATTTGAGGACCAGCAGCACTACCCGCTTGACGGCCGTTGCCACGTCCTTGCCGCCCTCAAAATGATGCAGAACGTAGAGCTTCTTCTGCTCGGCGGTCAGCGGCCGGCGAAAGGCTCGCTCGGCAAAGCGGACGCAGAAATCCTGCAGACGCTCCCGGCGATCCGAAGCACTATCCCGGACGCCGCTCAACTCGGCCAGGTTGGCGAGGACGTACCCGGCGGCCTCGATGGCCGCTTCGGTCGTGGCCTGCTCCCAGGCCTTGGAAACCGACGTGCCGCGCTCGTAGCCGATGCTGCGGTCGTCCGCCGGGAAGGGGGTCGTCGAGACGAACAGGGTGGGGAAGCGATTGGGCGTCAGGTTCCGCTGCGGGATCACCTCGGCAACGCGATTGGGCCTCTTCCACTCCAGCGCGATCGATGCCTTGACGGCCTTCTTGGGCTTGTTCTTCTTGGAGTCGTCCACGCCCTGCTTGGCCTTGGAGAACTCCAGACGCAGCGGATAGGCCCGGCCGCCCAGCAGGAAGAGCGAGCCGCGATACTCGGTGTCGCTGCCCGACTTCACGAAGGCGTCGATCAGCGGCTTGCGGGTATCGTTGACCCACAGCCGGGTGGCATGTTCGGTGCGGACGATGAACTCATACTCGCCCGACTCCGGCGCAAGGACCGAGCCCTCCCAGCGGATCGAAAAGCCGGCAGCGTCAAACTTGCTCGGATTGGGACTCGACTCCCCGAAGTCAAAGCGGACGGTCGGATCGATCCGGTCGATGAGGCGCTCGCTGCCCCGATAGTTCCGGCCCTTGAAGTATTCCCCATGCAAGCCACGCTTCTCGTCCCAGCGGCCCGGCGTGCGGAAGCTGCCGATCAGATCCGCGATGGCATTGCGGTACTGGCAGACCGTGAGGCGCGACAGCTCAAGCCGCGGCGGCTTGTTGCGGGCCTGGGCAATGCGCGAATAGAAGGAATCGTAGACGTACGCGGCGACCTTCTGGGCGTTCTCGCCGGTGCATTTCTGGCGCGACTCCTTCGGCATCGTTTTGGCGATGAGGCGGACCAGCTGCTCCACCGACTTGTCGCCGATCAGCGGATGCGGGTAATCGTCGCTGCCTTCGCCCGCCTTGCCGTGACAGGAAGCGCACTGCTGCCGATAGATCTGCTCCCCGGTCAAGCCTTGCGGGGCGGCGGACGCTCGGGCAGGGAGCAGTCCCGCAAGACCCAGGATCAAGACCCAGGCCAGGGAACGGAGGCGGAACAGGAGCAGCGGTGCGGTTTCCATTCGCAGGCAATCCAAAAGGGAATACAGGATTCCCGGAGGTAAGGCAGGCACAAGCATCACCAGGAAAGCGGGCTCCCGGCCTGGGGGAGGGTAGGAAGGCCGGAACCTGGTGCTGGCAAGTCTCCCTGTAGTTTGATGGGTCACGGGCCGGATGTCAAGCGGTTGCTCAGCGTTTTGTGGGAGATGAGTGGGCTTTCATGTGGCTGCAGCGGTGAACCGCCCCTTGCTGGCCCGCCGGGCCTGCTTCCGGGGAGGTGGGCTGGCCGTTGGGAAATGGCTGTTGCGGATTCATGGCTGTCATTCGCCGCAAAGGGAAAGAGAGTGAGGTTCCAGTGAACCTCTGTTTATGCAAGTATGATTGTGCCGCGTACGTTGTTACCAGAGCAAAATTGAACCCAACTGGGGAGAGTCGGGCGTTTGACCTGACCTGACGCGACGCGGAGAGGCAAGATCCGATTTGCCCGGCGCAGTGGCGCTGACCCCATCAAGCTGCAGCGACAGATCGCTCGGTTCGGAGCATCCCACCCGACATGCTGCATCACTTGTATTTCGTGAAGGTGGAGGCGACCGATCTGGCGGGGAATGTCGGCTCGGCACAGACCACAACGCCAGTTGTCACCGATCGATAGATCCCGAAAGCACGGCTGAAGAGTGTTGAAGGAGCGAACCCAGCCCCACTGAATCAGTGAGGTGAGTTCTTCCCCGCAGACATTGTCGTGGACGGGAATGCCTGGAGCCAGGGACCATTTCCCCGTCTTGAGGCCTCCTCAAGACGGGGGGCGATCCTGCCGCATCACTCATCGTACTTCAGCAAGAACTTCGGATTGATGACCTTGAAGCTGAGCCGGCCGCCGACGTCCTCGTCATGCTCCTCCACCAGCGGCCGAAGCACAACGCCTTCCCGCTGCATCTGCGGATTGAGCTTGCTCGGTCCTTCGGAGAAAGCGACCAGCTCATCCACCGTGTGATTTAGCGTGATTGTGCCCAGTTGCGGGACCACCTCCAGGCCCATCTCACGCAACGCCTCCAGCATCGCCGCATGGTCCAGCAGCCGGTAAGCGCCGACGTTCAGGACGTTGAACACCCGCAGCGCCACCGCCTTCAATCCGTACTTGTTCTTCTGGATGCCCGGCCCGATCACCTCGGCCTGGATGGCCGTGTCAAAGCCCAGCCGCTCGCGGGCCTGCCGCAGTTTCTCCTCCAGCTTCAGGCCACGGGCCACACGCACCAGGATGTTGCCCTCGTCCGTCTCGTCCATCCAGAGGTTCCGGCTGCAAATGCCGAACTGTCCCTCGCGCACAAACGCGGTGAACGAAGTCCCGTCCAGCTTCTCGGTGACGTAGAACGTCTTGCCCCGATGCCGCTGAAGCACCGGCTCCAGGATCTGCACCCGCGTCTCGTCCGTTTTCGGCAGGAAGCCGGGGAAGCCGCCCTTCACCTTGCCGCCCATCCCGACCGGAATCGGCGGCTCCCACTTGCGGATGCCGAGAAACTCAGTCACGTCGGCCCCTTCCTCGGTGGGGGCTTCCCGGGGCAGGATGGTCAGCGGGAAGCAGATGCCTTGCGACACCTGACCACGGAGCTTCACGGTCTTGATGCGGAACCCCGCGGGAAGCGTGAGAGCCCCCTCGGGATCGGTCTGCGCCGGCTTGTAACTGCTGGCCCGGAGGAACTCGAACTCCGGCCGCTCAGGAAGCAGGGAATCGATCTCACAGTACGTGACTTTGTCGCCGGTCTTGTGCTCGCCTTTCTTGACGACGACCCACCAGCCGAGAACACGGATTTTCTCGATGGCGTCGGCGTTCGGAATCGGCTCGACGGCGTTGATGGTCTGGATGCTGGCCAGTTTGCGCATGGTTACCTCTTCTTGCCTGGGTTGGCAAATGGACACCGAGGATAGGCGGGTGGTTCGCAAAGGGTCAACCCTGTTTCCCCTCCGTTTGGTTCTAGGAAGCGGCAAGATGGTCGGATACAATGTCGGGGTGTCCCCTGAGATTCCCGCAGCAAGGAGACCGTCGTGACCAAGACGTACCTGTTCGGCATCGTTGCCACGCTCATCGCCTCGCTAACTGCTTTTGCCGCGGACGGCGAATCGCTGCCCCGCTACCGTTTCCAGCCCGGTCAGGAACTCACCTTCCGCTCCTCGTCGGTGTTCAGCCCGCTGAACGAGCGGCAGCGCATTATGCAGTCGAGCGACTGGACGGCCTGGGTGCTGCGAGACAATCCGGGCGGCAGCTTCCGCCTGGTCCTGCGTGAGAAGAACGTCCTCTCGCAAATGGTCGAGGGGAAAAAGAAAGAGCGGTCCTCTGAGACCCGCTTCACGTACGCCGACGTCTTCCCGGACGGACGAATCCTGATGAACAAGACCATTCAGTACCGCGGCCATCCGGGGACGCTGTTCCCGAAACTGCCGGGCGACGCAGCTCAGGCCAAGGCGGGCTGGGAGTCCGCGCAGGACGATGACAAAACGACCTTCAAGCCGCTGGAACTGGCCGGGGCGTTCGTCTTCGAGGCCGTCAAGCACTCCCCGTCGGACAAGATTTACCTCAGCTCCAACAAGTCGAAGTACACCTTTGATGCGGCCAGGGGGTTCGTGACCCGGATGGAATCGGAGAACACTCAGGGGTATGGCTTCAAGGGCAAGGGAACCGGGACAATGGAGCTGGTGTCAGTGAAGAAGATGGCGCCCGCTGCCCTCCAGGCGATCACGGATGGTTCCAGCCAGTACTTCGGCGCTGTCGCGGTCTATGACGACAAGACGGACGCTGCGGAGAAGTTGTCGCCGAAAGAGGCCAAGATGGTGCTGGCCCAGGCGGGGGCGCGGCTCAAGGCCGCAACCGCAGTGCTCAAGAACGAGGAGTTCAAGGCTGCCCTGGCAGAAAAGGTTGCCCAGCATGAGCAGGTGGAGACGTCCATTCTTGAGGGTGTCGAGCGCCGGGCCAAGTTCCTGGGCAAGCCCGCCGCCGACTTCGAGACAACCGGCATCGACGGGAAGAAGGTCAAGCTCGCCGACCTGCGCGGCAAGGTCGTGGTGCTGGACTTCTGGTATCGCGGCTGCGGCTGGTGCATCAAGGCGATGCCGCAGATGAATCAGCTGGCGGAAGACTTCGCCGGCAAGCCCGTGGCGATCTTCGGCATGAACACCGACCGCGACGAGGCGGACGCGAAGTTTGTGATCGAGAAGATGGGGCTGAAATATCCAACGCTCAAGGCCGAAGAAGTGCCGGAGAAATTCGGCGTGCAAGGGTTCCCGACCTTGATCGTGATCGACCAGCAGGGCCGGGTGCATGACGTCCACACCGGCTACTCGCCGACGTTGCGGGAGGATGTCGGCAAACAGATCCGCAACCTGCTGGCCGGCAAGTAGAGGTTATTGTGACTCAGTAAACGAATGTCCAGGAAAAAGCCGTCGGGTGGGCCTTGCTGCGCGCGGCCCACCCGGCCTGCAACAGCGAGGAACTCTCATGCGTGGCTTTCTGACCTGCTCGCGGGCTTCGAGCCGTCGTGTTCTGCTGCCGGCCCTGGCACTGGCGTTGCTTGTCGGAACCACCGCGCACGCGGCCACCGAGACGCCGCCGCTGAAAACCCTTCCCGGCGCCAAACCGCACAACGTCATCCTGATCCTGACCGACGATCACCGCCATGACGCCCTCGGCTTCATGGGCCATCCGTTCCTCAAAACGCCCAACCTCGATCGGTTGGCCAAAGGCGGCGCTCACCTGCCCAACGCTTTCGTGACGACATCCCTCTGTTCGCCCAGCCGGGCGTCGATCCTGACGGGTCTGTACGCCCACAGGCACCGTGTCGTGGACAACAACAATCCGGTTCCGCTGGGCACGATCTTTTTCCCCCAGTACCTGAAGCGAGCCGGCTACGAGACCGCCTTCATCGGCAAGTGGCACATGGGCAGCGATACCGACGCGCCGCAGCCCGGCTTCGACCACTGGGTCAGCTTCCGCGGCCAGGGCACTTACCTGCCCAATCCTAACGGTCTGAACGTCAACGGCAAGCACGTCGCCCAGAAGGGGTATGTAACCGACGAATTGACTGATTACGCCGTCGATTGGCTCAAGGGGCGGAAGGGTGACCATCCCTTCTTCCTGTACCTCTCGCACAAGGCGGTCCACATCGACCTGGCGCCGGACAAGGACGGCAAGGCCCAGCTGCTCGTCCCCGGCTCGATGGCTCCGCGCGAGTTCATCGCCGCCGAGCGGCACAAGGGACGCTACCGGGATGCGAAGTTCACGCCGCCGGCAACGATGGCCGACACGCCCGAAGCACACCGTGGCCGGCCCATGTGGGTCCACAACATGCGCAACTGTGTAATCGGCGTCGATTATCCCTTCTACAGCCGGAAGGACATTGGCGTCTACTATCGCCAGTACTGCGAGACGCTGCTGGCCGTGGACGAGAGTGTCGGTCGCTTGCTCGACTTGCTCCGCGAACGCGGCTTGCTCGACTCGACACTCATTCTGTACCTGGGCGACAACGGCTATGCCTTCGGCGAGCATGGGCTGTTAGACAAGCGCACGGCCTACGAGGAGTCGATGCGGATTCCGATGCTGCTGCACTGTCCGGAGCTGGTCCGGGCCGGCACTCAGGTCACGAAGATGGTCGCCAACATTGACGTGGCGCCAACGCTGCTGGAAGCAGCCGGCCTGCAAGCCCCGGCGGGACTGGATGGACGCAGTTTCCTGCCGCTGGCTCGCGGGCAGAACGTCCCCTGGCGTGAGGATCTGCTCTACGAGTACTTCTGGGAGCGCAACCTGCCCATGACGCCGACGCTGCACGCTCTGCGCACGGAGCGCTACAAGTTCATCCGCTGCTATGGGCTGTGGGACACCGACGAGCTTTACGACCTGAAAGAAGATCCGCGCGAGTCGCGCAACCTGATCGACCGCCCGGAACACCGCGCCGTCGTCCGTGACCTTCGGAAACGGTTGTTCCAGAGGCTCGAAGCGTCCGCCGGCATGGCGATTCCGCTTACCCCCGACCAGGGAGCGCAGCAGAACGAGCGCCGCCGGGACGGCGCCCGCGGGGCCGAGTTCCCACCGTCGGTCATCCGGGACTGAAGGCCGGGGGCCAAATCGTGCCGGCGTTTTCCTGACAATCCCCGGGAGCCCTGCGTGGGCCGCACTGCTCGGAACGAGAAAGGACAGGTGGGATGATGTTGACGTCCTGGCGAACAATGGCGGGAGCGTCTGTTCTGACGGCCGGCCTGGTCGGTGCAGCGCTGGCCTTGCTCAGCTGCGGGGTGCGTGCTGAAGGGCCCCCGGCGAAGAAAGCCACCGACTTTCCCGCCGAGACGAAACCGCTCATCGACACCGATTTCTCCAGGGGGGACTTCGCGGCCCTGGGCTGGAAGGCGTCGGGCGCCTGGGACGTCTTCACGTACCCGAAGACGACCGCAAACAACCCCGGTGCCGTGGCCCGCTTCCCGGCCAACAAGCCCGACGGCTCCCTGGCAAAGACCTTTGCCGAAGTGCGCAACCCCAGGAGACTCCAGCTCGCCCTGGACTACGGCTGGGGCTGGGGGGACGCCAGCCAGCCTGCGGACGGCGTCGCGTTCATGCTTCTCGATGCCCGGGGCAACGGCTATGTGTTCGAGGTCCACCGCTGCAAGGCGCGCTGGGCCGTGCAGTGGGCCCGGGTCGCCGATGGCACTCCTGCCAAGGAGAAGATCTGGGCAAGGCCGAGGACATCGACGCCTCGCGCAAGTCCGTCCGCGACGGCGGCGGCCTGGGCCGGCTGACCATTACTCGCGAAGCCGACGGCTCGTGGTCTGTCTCCAGCAAGGACTGGAACGGGGGCGTCGGCGGCGCGGTGCGGTTCAACGACGCCACGACAACCTCGTTCAGCCGGCTGGTGCTGCTCGGCACGCGCAACTTCGACGACCAGCTCTTCAACAGGGTCCGACTGACCGTGCCGCCCCCGACCGCGGCGGACACGACCGCCGTCCCGGCAACGGCGTTCCTGGACAGCATCGGCGTCGTCACCACCTTCCCGGACCGCGGCCAGCCCCTGGCCAAAACGGTCGAGATGCTCAAGTACGGCGGGTTCCGCTGGGTCCGGGGCGGCATCGAGGGCCTCACCGACCGCGGCCCCACCACGGTCCAGACCTACCTCGACCTGCACACCCAGACCGGGGTCCGCTTCAGCTGGGGCCTGGTGAGCGGCGGCAGCGACCTCAACAAGCTGATCGAAACTGCCCGGCCGCTGGCGAAGGCCGGCGCCCTGCTCGCCTTCGAGGGCAACAACGAGCCGAACAACTGGGGCGTCACCTACCAGGGGGAGAAGGGCGGCGGCAAGGCGCCGTCGTGGCTGGCCGTGGCGAAGCTGCAACGCGACCTCTGCAAGGCCGTGAAGGCCGATCCATTGCTGAAGCAATACCCCGTCTGGTCGGTGAGCGAGAGCGGCGCCGAGGTGGATGACGTTGGCCTGCAGTTCCTCGCCATCCCCAGGGGGCGCCGCACCCTCATGCCCGAGGGGACCGTCTACGCCGACTGCGCCAACGTCCACAACTACGTCTACCACCCCGGTTCGCCGGGCCTGGAGGACAACAAGGCGTGGAAGGCCGCCGACCCGACCTCCGCGTGCAAGATCGACGGCCTGTTCGGCAACCACGGCGTGACCTGGGCGAAGCACTTCCGCGGCTACTCGGAGGACGAGTTGCTCACCTTGCCCCGGGTGACCACGGAAACCGGCTGCACGATCGGCGGCCCCATCACGGAAGAGGTGCAGGCCCTGAACCTGATGAACGTCTACCTGGCGCAGTTCAAGCGGGGCTGGAGTCACACCGCCGTCTACCTGCTGCGCGATCGCACGGACGAGGCCGGCAACCAGACCTTCGGCTTCTTCAAGCCCGACTACGCGCCGCGCAAGGCGGCGACGTACCTGCACAACCTGACGACCATCCTGGCCGACCGCGGGGCAATCGCCCGGCCGGGCCGGCTGGAGTACGCCCTCGCGGAGCAGCCGGCCACGGTCCACGATCTGCTGCTGCAGAAGAGCGATGGGACGTTCCTGCTCGTGGTGTGGGGCGAGCGGCTGAAGGGGTCCGACGAGGTGACCGTGCGGCTCGGAGCCACGTATCCGGAGGTGCGGATCTACGACCCGACGGTCGGAACAGAGCCGGTCCAGACGCAGCAGCGAGTCGCGGAGCTGACGCTGGCAGTGAGCGACCACCCGTTGATCCTCGCCTTCCCGAAGTGATTCGGCAGGCGAGTCATGCCGGCTTGGGAGTGGGCAGGGCCACGCCAGTCCGACCTGCCGAGGTCTGATGTGACCGACGCTGCGCAACGCTCCGGCCCTTGGCCCACCACAACGGCTTGTAACTTGACGTAATGACAGGCAGGCCATACGGTAGTTGGAGATGAGCCTGGCGGGTCGTACTGCCGCGTCTCTGCTGGACTCACCATAACGCGGGATGATTGACCATGGGAACGACCACCCCTTCAGCCACGGGGACTAGCCCAAAGACCATCCACATTGTCAGCCATTCAATGCTCTTCTACTGGTGGCCGGTCTGGCTCACCAGTTTGATCTTCGGAGTGATCAGTCTCGTTGGTGCCCACAAGATGGTGGTCGTTCCCGAGGGAACAATGGCCGTGGCCAGCCTCGACCTGACTGACCCCAAACTCCGGGCCGAAATCAGAGGCTACAGAGACGTCTACGTGTTGCCTGAAGGGCAACGTGTGCCTCTTGATCCACGGACCAGGACCGTCGTCCAGCCGCGCCTCCAGGTGGCATCCAGTCCGCGGCTGGGAGTCCTCTTCGTAATCGTCTTGCTCCTGGTCGTAATCATCACCAATGTGCCCCTTCGCGGATGGGGGTCGGTGGTTGCAGTTGCCTGCTTTTGTCTTGCTCTCGGGATCTTTGCCGCGCTAGGCTATCTTGATGTCAACATCAATATGGGGGGGTATCTCTTCATTGGCGGCATCTTGTTTACCCTGTGGTTGGTCGTGCTCGTCGCCTTCGACCCGCAGGTTTATCTGATTTTCACACCCAAACAGATGCGCGTGCGGCTGGAGAGGGGATCGCCTGAAATGGTTTACGATACTGCCGGGATGAAGGTCCAGCATTCGCGCGGCCAGCTGTTATTGCACCTCATTCTTGGACTCGGGGCCGGCGATCTGGTCGTGCGGACATCAGGGGCACAGACCCACCAGTTCGATTTGCCGAACGTTCTTGCCGTTGGACGTAAAGCCCGGGAGATACAGGAACTCTTGCGGGCGGAACACCCTGGTTCCCTCTGAGGCTGACCAGTTCAGGCAGCCAGGCTTCGGCGGCACGTCGAGGATTTTCAAGAAAGCTCTGGAAGCGGGCTCTAGAGCCGGTATAATTATTCTGGACCGTGCCACGCTCGAACGCCTGGGGTCGCCGCTCCTGCCAAGAAGCCAACCTCTGGTCGCCCGAGAGGGGTCTCGATGGGCCAGGAGCGATAATGTCATGATTTACACCGAAGGTCTCCGTGAGATCCGCGACTACGGCGAGCAGGTCTTGTATGAGCTAGCCGAGGCATCCAAAATCGCTGGATCAGTCAGCCCGGAAGTGTCTGCTCTGCTGCAGGAGATCGAGGCGCCGCCCGGGAAACGGTTCGAGTCGCCAGTTCAGGCCATTCACGGTGAGGCGGCCAGGTTATAAGATAGCTGCTGAAAACGACTTGGCAATACCGAGGCGAGGAAGCAGCCATGATTTTGGATCCGGTGTTTGAGCGGTTTGTCAACCAAAGCCCTCTCAGCGTGATGGCGCGGGCGACCCTGGAAAACGTTCTACCAGCCGGAGCCCTGGATGACCTGTTCGAGCGTACCGCCCAGCAAGGTTACACTCGTGAGTTGCACTTTTCGACGATCGTCGAGTTGATGGGCTTGGTTGTCGGTGGCACGGTCCCTCACGTGCAGTCGGCCTACAAGCGTTTGAGCGACCAGATTCCTGTTACTCTCAAGAGTGTCTACGAGAAACTGCAGCATATTGAACTGCGTGTGTCAGCTGAGCTGGTCCGCTTCACGGCTGCGCGTTGCCAACCGGTCATTCAGGAGCTGGCCGGAGCCTGCCAACCGCTCTTGCCTGGTTACCGCGTCCGCATTGTGGATGGCAACCATCTCGCTGCGACTCAGAAGCGGTTGCAGGCGACACGCGGCCACAGTGCTGGCCCGCTCCCCGGACAGAGTTTGGTTGTTCTGGATCCCGCCTTGATGCTGATTACCGACATCATCCCTGCGAGGATGCGCATGCCCAGGAGTGCGCCTTGTTGGAGCAACTCTTGCCCTTGGTTGAAGCAAACGACGTCTGGATTGAGGACCGCAATTTTTGCACCGTGGACTTTCTGTGTGGCGTTGCCCAGCGTGATGCTGCCTTTGTCGTACGCCGCCACGGCAATTTGACAGTCCAGCCACAAGGTCAATTTGGCAAAGAGATTGAGACGGATACGGGCTGGGTCAGCGAGCAAGCGGTGCAGATCTGTCGTGACGGGGAGGCTGTGTTAGAAGCACGCTTGGTGCGTGTCCGTTTGAAACAGCCGACCGAAGACGGCGATGTGGAGGTCGAGATTCTCACTAACTTGCCGGCCGAGGTAGCTTCAGCAGCCGTAGTGGCGAGTCTGTACTTGAAACGGTGGACGATCGAAAGAGCATTTCACGAATTGACGATGGCGTTGCAATGTGAAGTGAACACGTTGGGCTATCCCAAGGCGGCCTTGTTTGCCTTCTGTGTTGCAGTGGTGGCGTACAACGTGCTGGCAGTTCTGAAGGCAGCGTTGCGTTCGGTGCATGGCGAAGAGAAGGTAGCCAACGAAGTGTCGGGTTACTACATGGCGTTGGAATGGGCTGTCGTTTATGCAGGAATGATGATCGCGGTGCCGGCGCACTGTTGGACACCATTTGCTCAGTTGTTGCCCAAAGAGCTGGCAGCTTGTCTCCGGGAATGGGCTGGAAAAATCAACATGAAATCCATTAAGAAAGCCCAACGCAAGCCAACGAAGCAGAAGACGCAGCGGATCAAAGACACAAGCCCACATCTTTCTACGGCTCGATTACTCGATGACCAGAAGAAAGCCAAGCAAAAGACAACGCAGAGGCAGACCAGTAGCAACAGCGATTAGACCGTGAATGGCCTGGTCGCCAGTTCCCAGGTCAAGATCGGCCTGGTCGGGGAATTCAGCAGCGGCAAGACCATGCTCCTTGGCGCTCTCATCGGCTACGCCGATGCCTTGCCCATTCATGCCAACGCCTCAACCGGCAACGTCACCGTCCTGCGTTTCGAGCCACAGCAAGGTCTGCTAGACACCACACTGGATAGCTTTCGAGTCCAGTACCTCGACTTGGAACGCATCGAAGGTTGTCTCCAATATCTGATCGAGCGTGCGCGAGAGCGTTCCCGGGAAGCTCAACTGGGCCCCGAACTCCAGGCCACCATTGACGGGGCCAAGGCAGCCGATCCCGCTGTCCGCGACTTGTTGCAGGAGTGGGCGCGGGACGTCTGGTTGACCAGTAATAGCCCGGACCTTCGCTACTTGTTGCTGGAAATGCTAGGCTTCATCCGGGCTCGGAATGCGTTTGGCCAGGCCCTGGCTGGCCAGGAGTTCACTGGCATTGATCTGAAGACGGCCCAGGAAGGCTTGTGGCTGGCCGCTCAGGTGGACAAACTCTGGGATATCAGCTTCGACTCCTTGCCGAAAGAGCCCGAGCTGCTAACAGCCAAGCCCGATAATCCGAGCGCTGCTCTGCTTCGTGCCTCCTTTCCCCTGATCCGCCAGGTAGAAGTCAAGATCCTCGTCTCTAAGGAAGTTTGGGACCTCTCCGACCTCCGCGATGCCAATGAGTTCGTCCTGCTCGATTTCCCGGGCATTGGGGCAGCCAAATCGAGGTATCGCGATACGTTCCTGTGCCTCCGGGAACTGGAAGAGGTTCAGACCATCCTGATCCTCATCAACGGCAATCGGGCCGGCACCCACGAGTCGCTGAACCTTTATACCATGATGCAGAAGCGCTGGGGGCCGAACGTCGAGGATCGTATCCTGGTTGGCATCGGTCGTTTCGACGAATTGCCCCTGAAGGGCGAGGGAGAATTGCAGATTCTTTCGGAGTTGGCCGGCGATGGGCTTGCAGCCTCGGTCCTGGGCCCGCAGACCCGGCGCAAGACCGCCGAGGCCCTGAAGGAAGCCACCCTTCGCGGCCGGCTCAAGGTGCTGCAAGATGCCTTGTCGGCCGCCGAGGCCCTGACCAACAAACCCGAGCGCATCGTCTTGCTGTCGTCGCTGCTCGGTTTGCTGGAATTGAGTGTACGTCGGAGGGAGTTGCGGGTTGGCAGCCCCACCTTCCTGGAAACACTGGGGCGTCGTGGGGACGAAGCGGCTTCCGTGCGACACAAATGGGAGAGAGTCAAGCAGCGGTTGACCGAGGACGACCCGCGCAGTCCGCTGGTCCGCTGGCTGAGCGACTACGTCAACGGCGGCGGCATCAGCCGGCTGCAAAAACTCCTGGGCGACCATGTGAAGAGCCACGGCCTCTACCAACTCTACTGCAAAGCGCGAAACGACCAATGAGGTTGATCGACCAATCTGCCAACTGGCGAGCCTGGTAGCTCCTGCTCCGGGCACGCCGCCGCTGGCCAACATTGCCGTCATCCAGAAGCAGATCAGTGCGGTGGCCGCCCTGTACCGTGAGTTCGCCGAAAAGTTCAAGAAGCACCCCCCGATTTCCAGATTGATCCCCATGGCCAGACTTCCCTGGCCACTTTGGTCGCTGAGGAGGCGACGTACCGGGTCTATACCTGGGAATCCTCCTGGCTGGTCATGTTCCAGAACCTTCAAGGGACTCGGATTGTCCTGCCGACGGAAAATCAGGGTCTGGGCCCACTAACCCGGTTCAGGCCTCGAATCCCCGGCCATAGTGATGACTTCTTCGAGAAATATGCGAAGACCCTGGAAGAAGTGGAACGGTTTGCTCGCCGGGCCGTGCTTGAAGCCATTCCTCACCTGTTGGGCGACCTGACCTCGAAATTATTAGAGCTGCGTGCGGATCTGACAGTCCTGTGCCAGCCTGCCGCCATCGATCTGGTGCAATCCAGCTTTGGCGATGAATCCGCAGATCAGCTAGTTCATCTCGATTACGCTTTGGACGTGCAACAGATCATCAAGCAACTCCAGGCTCGGTACGCCTACAAGGAAGATATGCCCCGGTCTCTTCTGCCCGACATCCTCTTTCCGCTGCCTCGCAAGGACGCCAGGCATCCCCTCGGACGGATCTTCCCCTGGGCCAAGGATGCCCCGCCCGCCCGCCAGGATGAGGAACACCATATGATCGTCCTCCTTCGCCTCCGAGACGCCCTGACCGGCACCATCAGCCAGGCTGTGGTGCAGCTGATCAGCGATCTGAATCAGCAGGTGGTTCAGGAACTGGTCGATCTGTTTCAGAGAATCTACTCGCGCCTCAATAACCTGGGAAGCAACAAGGCCCTGTTCAACGTCCTGCTGGCCCAGACTCAACCCGAACAGGTGGACGCCGGCAATCCATTTGCCCGGTTGTGTGCTTGCCGTCCGCCCGTCCCAAGAGGGAAGTAATATGGCTCTGCACATCGAACTGCCAGAGACTTATCCGCTCAACGCGAACAATGAGGGCGTGGTGCTGCCGGAAATCCTTCTGAAGCCCACGGAGGACAACTGGCCCCATCTGAAGCAGTTGACGTTTGGCGTTAGCGGCGAGCCGCACGAACTGGTCCAAGCCATTCAGGCAGCCTACCAGGAGCTCCTCTTGCCGGAGCCTCGCAAGCTCACCGGCAATGCCTCGCTAACCAGGAAGAGTGTGGCTGGGCCCCTTCCCGATCAACTGGAAGTGGTGCTGCAAGTCGAGGCCCACTACTACGACTCGGATGCTGTCGGCAACCCAGTCCGGCCCGGGGACCCGCCGCCACGCAGGGCAAAGGCCAAGTGCGTTCTGCTTCCCGGCTGCGTGCTGACGGTCGAGCCGAAGGAGTTGGTGGTCATGGAAGGAGGGACCCGGGGAACGCTGCACATCCGCGTCGAACGCGGCCCACGCAAAGTAAGTCCCCGAGTCCGCCTCAAGAACCCCGAGAACCTGCCTCATCCTCAGATCCGCCAGAAGCTGGTCGAAGTGTTCAGCGCGGCGCCGCAGCCGGTGGCCAGCAGCGAGCGTTTTACCAGCAAAATGATTATCCGGCCCGCGCTCGGTTCGCGCCCACCGAAGGAGGTCGTGCAGACGCGTGTCGAGGAAGAGGTCCGGATTTACGAACTTCCCGTGTCGGTCCAGCTCAACGATGACGCCCGCATGGCACTCCAGACCGCTGCGGCCAAGGCGCCCTTCCGCATTCCGCTCGTAACCGAAGTTGCCGAGGGGGCGACATTTAATCATTGGCTGGTGCTGAAACGCAAAGAGGAAATGCACGGGGGCTGGGTTGCAATCGATTTCGGCACATCCAACTCCACGGTGGCGTTCTACGACTCCTGGGTGGTGCCCAACTACAAGGGTTTGCCCCGACTCAGGAACGTCGTCTGAAAAAGCTGCTGGAAGACTGGCTGAGGGTTCAACCCAGCGATGCATTGCCTGGCGTCGCGCTGGAGAGTGGAGCAGCTTTCTGGCCCAGGTGGGAGAGAATCTGGGCGGTGGTGCTGACCGGGTTCTGCGCGAGATTCGGGAAAGCAACTCGGAACGTCTTTTCGAGTTTCTGCGCCAGTTCGAGATTTTCGTGCTGGCGGCCGGCTCCGAACGCCTGACCCGCTCCGCCTGCCGGAAACTGCAGGAGATCTACCACGACATCCTGCGGGTGCCTGCCCTGGAAGCCAAGCGAATCCAGTCGATCGAACTGGATCGGCAGACGAAGAAGCATGAGGTTCCCAGCGAAATGGACGTCGAAGGGCTGGACCCTCTTCAGGTGCTGATGGGCAGTCGGGCCAGGCAGAACCGTCTGAGTGCCCTGGAGAACGCCAAGGAAACCGAGGAAGCGCTGGACCAGGTGACCCGACGATTTCCCCACTCTCCCAAGCACCACCTGGGGCAGGATCGCACCTTGCTCGTCCAGGTCAAGGACCAGATTGTCCCGATCTCGGCCGGCAAACTGGCCCAGGCCGCCTGGGGGCAGTTGATCCAGTTGACCGACGCTTATCGCCAGGATCATGCGGGGCGTCTGGATCAGAGACCCTTCCATCACGTGGTCATCACTTATCCGACCATCGCCTCCCCCGCAGTCCGAACCGAGATTCGGAAACTCGTCCGCGAAATGGGCTTCCATCTGGTGCAAACCGACTATGACGAAGCGGTCTCAGCTGCCCTGTTTTATCTCTGGTGTGAGTTCGGCGACAGCACGGGCATTGGGTTGGAAGCGTTCAAGGCCCGCTGTCGTCCGGTCGGCGACAAATGGGTGCAAAACGTCCTGGTATTCGACATCGGGGGTGGTACCACGGACCTCGCCTTGATCAAGCTAGTCTTGGAAGAGATTGATCCCTTCAAAGGCAGTGGCGATGTCGCGGAGCGCGGCGCCGGTGGTCGTTATTACGTCCTCACTCCCACACTGCTCGGTGCATCCGGCCGCATGCACCTGGGAGGCGATTTAATCACGCTGCAACTGTTCCGGCTGCTCAAGGCGATGATCGCCGATCGTTTGCTGACCCTGGTCCAGACGAACGAGGTCGTCCTGGAGAAGGTCAAATCCCGCCTGGGAGAAATACCCAAGCATTTCAAGGACGCCAACGGCAACTACAAGGCGGGCGAACTCAAGAATGTAGTCGAGAGATCTCTGCACGATGCCGCCCGCTCCGACCCGGATTATGGAGTAGCGCTCGACGCAGTGGAAATAGTGGTGCCGACCCGCTGGAAGGGCTATCCGAAACGACTCCAGGCCTTCTACACTCTTTGGGATTTCATCGACGAACCGGAGCCGGAGCCGGGCAAAGGCGGGGGGGCCAAGATTCAACTGGGCAGACGCCGGCCGCGATCCAATGTGGACCGCCCACCCAACTTCATCTTGCCCGGGGACAAGGTACTCAAACTGCTTCGCCAATGTGGCTATAAGGAGTTGCAGCCGTCCGATCCCGTCTCTTGGAGATGGAAATCACTTACGAGCAGTTCGAGGCCGTCGTCAAACCCATTCTTGATGAGGCGGTCGGAATCGCCAACAGTCTCATGGACAGGCTGCAAGGCCAGGACGAACGCCTGGACTGGCTTATTCTGTCAGGCAAGACCTGCAATCTGCAACTGGTGGAGCAAGAGATCCGGTGGGCCTTTGGCCCTACCAACAAGAACGCCAAGAAGTTCATCTGGAACCCGGAGCGAGTCACCTTCATGGCGGAATACGCCAAATTGGCCACAGCCATCGGTGCCTGTTACGCAGAACACATCAAGCGGTACACCTACAGTCCCGAAAATTCCAGGCAAGATTTGAAGGCGGGCGACACAAAGCTCGACATTGACGTGCGAAACCTGTTCTTTTCTCTGCCATGTATCTTCATGCTGGAGGAGGTCAAGAAACCGCTCTTTCAATTCACAGACTTGAAGCTGCTGGACTCCAGCGGGCTAGCGAAAGCTCGAACTGAGTGGAAAGGGTTGCCCATGCAGTGGAACGTGGACCGGAAGGACTCGGAGAATAGCAATACGAAAGAGAACTGGGGCGGTTACAGACTGGAATACCTGAAATTGGAAGACCTGGGCTGGTCAGTGGCGGACGCCCGCGAAAATCTCCAGGTTCGTTTCGAGGTCGATCACCAGCTGGAAATTGCTCTTTACTTCCGGCACAAGGGGGTCAACCACTACCAAATGCCAGCAACCGGGAAGGAGCTGAACCTGTTCAACTACCTGAACCTGAAGGCGCCGGTTGCCTTGCCAGCTGGCAAGCCTGCTGCCGGTAAGCCAGTTGCGGCTCCGCCCGCCGCCGCTCCGCCAAGTCTGCCGCCTCAGTTGCCCTTCCCGATCGCCATCAACGTGATCGAGTCGGATGGCAAGAACCCCGTAGTCCTATTCGAGCAAGGGCAGGCCTTTCCGGAAGTCTTTCGCCTGGCGGGAGGCGGTGTCGTACGGGGAATGTTCAGCAAGCTGAAGCACCCGTTCCCCCTGAGCAAGAAACACACCTTTTTCGCTCGCCAGGGGCAGGGGAAGTGGACCCGACTCGACGAATTGGGCATGCTCTCTCTGGACGATGCCAACCAGGCCAGTGACAAGCATCCGCCGGAACATTGTGTCACCCTGGATCAACAGGGCCGACTTCGTCTGCATATCGGGGACGAGCCGCCTTTCTGGATTGTTGCCACGGCTGCCGAGTTGAAGAAGCAGCCAGGGGCCGTTTTCCGCGATCGCCTGCAACCGAGCAAAACTGAACTGGACGACGGCAAGGATCCTTTCTGTGGGAGGCATTGATGCTGCGTCCGAAGCTGCTGGAGTGTCCCGGTTCCCGGCTGGCCGATGTCCTGCGCTACGGTCTGTGCGGCTTGCAAGCGCTGTTGGCCCAGGCTCATGCGGAAGCTCCAGGGGATCCAGGAGGTGCTGCTTGCAGCGAGTTCCTGGAGGATCTGAAGCGGCTTTTGAAAGGTTCGCCTCTGGCAACTAGTTCCACCATCGCGCAGACCGGAGAAACGCCTCCGGTGGCCTTGTCGCAAGAGACAACGTTGCTGTTTCCGGATGAGAGCGGTTTATCCCCGCCCAGGGCCGCCGAACCGGTGCTCCCAGTGTCTTTGGCCTCGACAGGGGGAACTTTCCACCTCGGACGGCTACGGGAATCGCTGGCAAGCAGTCCTGCTTTGCGGCCGTACCTGGGGGAAATGGTGTTTCGATCCGGAACCGATTCGGAGCTTTGGTGCGAAATCCAGAGGCTGATCTTGCGCTTGCCTGCTACCCTCGCCCGGAAGTGGCGTCAGCAAGCGGCCCAACTTGCCCAGGAGGCAGGCGCCCGGGAAGACAATTCTCCGGCCAACGCGGATCTGGTGCCCTGGACTCGCGATGAGCCGGTTTACCCGGGACTCAAGGGGACGGTGCAATCCCGCGGCCTGCACCTGTCCCTGGCAGCGCCCTTTCCCGCCGAGGTTGCCAACTGCCCCAAGACGGACGACCTCCGTCTGCTTGGGAGTGGCGTGGCCTTGTGGCTGTATTTCATCGAGCGGGATGGAAACCTCCACCACGCCCTCAAGAGCGTTCGCGCCTTTGGTGTGGGTTCGCTTCTCGACCTGGAACAACGCGAGCCTTATACCGACGAACTGTTGCTACGCTTTCGCCGTGCCGTGCAGGCCGACACCGGCTTGCCCACCAGTTCCTTGTCGGCGCGGATCGAACTCGATGAAGCACTGCACTCGCTCCTTTATCTTCCCCCCGTCGATCGGGAGTCTTCCTGGTGGAGCGCGATCCAACAGGAGTTGCGGCGTACCCTGGATCAGGCCGTCGAACGTTGCCGGCGAGCGGGAGTTCAGGTCCAACTGCAAACCTTGTGGGGGCCCTACGCAAGCGTCTGCAACCGGAGCGGCGGCGATCTCGAGTTGGATTGCGGCCAGCCGCCCGGCGAGGTCGTGGCTTCCCTCCGTGTTTATGCGGAGGTGGATCGCGATGCCCAGTTCGGCCGTGTTCTCCACCGCTCCTTACGCAATCGAGCCTGACCGTGTTCCGTACTGGTACTGAGTGGAAACCAACCCCATGCCCAAAGCTAATCCTTTCCTTGTCGCGATCGACCCAGGCTCGACGCGGACGCGGCTCGCTCACGTGGAAAGCTCCGGCCGGGTGGTCCTGACTGATCTGGGGTTCGACCGCAGTATGCCCTCGGTAGTTTTTTTCGACAACACCGGCTTGCTTGTTGGGGATGGAGCGAGACAGGCAGCACGTTCCCAGCCTACCCTCGCAGCCGAACGCTTTCGCCTGTACCGGGGAAAGGCAATCCTCCTGACCCGACCCGATGGCCAGCCCTTTACCTCCGAAGAGGCGATGATTGCCTTACTGCGAGGCGTCGCGGTCGCAGGTGAGAAAACATTAGACCATCCCATAAAAGATGTGGTACTCACCTGTCCTGCCTGCTTCGAGGAGAAGGAGAGGCAGTTTCTTGTCTCCGTCGGACAACAAGCTGGTCTCCAAGTGCATCACGTTCTCCCTGATCCCGTCGCTGTCAGCCATGCCTATGGTCTCGATAGCCCGGGGATCGGGTGGTCCTTGTCTATGACTTGGGAGGGAACACGTTCCAGACTGCACTTGTTTGCATCGAGGGGAAGGAGCCTCGCATGGTCCATCAACGGACCGAGCGAGACTTGGGTGGCCTTGCCTGGGACCGCCGTATCGTCGATTTCCTGAAGGAGCAATACCAGAAAGAGACAGGTCTGGATGCCCGCTTGACTCATGATGAAGTTCTTTTTCGCGAGTGGCTGGAGAAGGCGGAAATGGCCCGCATGCAGTTGGCCGAGCGCGAGCGGGTGGTCCTGAGCATCCGAGATCGGCATGGAGTGAACGTTGAACTGAGCCGCCACGAGGTGCAGCAACGAATCGCCCCCCTACTCGAACAAACCCTAAGTGCGATCCGCGGAATGTGTCTTGAGGCGGAGGCCAAAGGCGACAATCCGGCCTTCCAGCGCATCTTGCTGGCTGGGGGAGCTACTCGCATGCCGATTGTTGGCCAGCGACTGGCGGAGGTCTTTGGCGTTCCTGTCGAGTCGAAAGACCCGGAATCGGCTACAGTTCGGGGAGCGGCCCTGTTCGGCACGCGCCGCTTCTCCAAGGGCCCGGCGTGGGAATCGTCCGACCCGGATGCACTCTACATCCGCTTCACCTGCCCGGGCTGCCCGTACTGGGACTCGGAGTTCGTCGGCGACCTGGGCGTGGCGGACGAGATGAGAAACTGTCCTGTTTGCCACAGAACCTTATGTGCGTCGTAGCCCGGACGTTGACGCGGCAAAGACGAAAGGTATTGGCTGATGGCTTCTCCCAGGGAAATGGTGCGCGTGGTCATCGCGATCGACTTCGGGACCGCACGCTCCGGCTACGCCTTTGCGTTCGCCACCGACAATAACAAGGAAGTGCGCGTCCGCAGCCGCTGGCCGGATCAGGAGTACGGCTACGTCAAGACCCTGACCCACTTGCTGTATGGGCCGACCCGCCGCGTACTCGCCTGGGGCTGCACGGCCATGCAGGAGATGGTCCGCCTGCGACGCGACGGCCTCTTTGCCGGGCATGTCTTTGTCCGCGATTTTAAACCGGCCCTGCAAGACGGCAAGGTCGGACCGGATGGGCCGGTCTGGTCGGACCGCTACGGCAACGCCTTCCCGGTGGTGGACCTGATCGCCGATTACCTGCGGGAGTTGAAGACCTTCGCTCTGAACGAGCTGCAGGCCGGCTTCCGGGCACACTCCCGGAACGCAGCATTCGGTGGTGCCTGACGGTTCCGGCCATCTGGACCGACACCGACAAACAGGCAATGCACCAGGCGGCGCAAAAGGCCGGTCTAATCAGCGACGACCCCGCCGACGAGGATCGGCTAATTCTGGTCCTCGAGCCCGAGGCGGCGGCCCTGCACTGCCAGCAGCAGGACTCGGGGACCGGCCTCTCGGACCTGCGCCCTGGCACCCGCTTCATGATCGTCGATGCCGGCGGCGGAACGGTGGACGTTACCGTCCATGAGCTGGGGACCGGCGGGTGGTTGGAAGAGGTGGTCCCGGCCGACGGCGGCCGGTTTGGCTCGATCAACCTCGACCGGGCGTTCCAGCAGCACCTCCGAGACTGGCTGGGGCCCGATGCCATCCGCGACTTCCACAGCCAGGCGCCGTTAGAGTGGCTGAAGCTGATGGACCGGTGGGAGTTGGCCAAATGTGCGTACGACCCCACCCAGCCCCGGGACAGTTCCATCGATTTCCCCCGGGAGTTGTGCGACATCCTTGCTGGCAGGCATCCGGAGGTGTTCCGGCGACTGCGCGACAGCCAGCGCGGAGACGTCAGCTGCTTGCTCCTGTCCCGCGCGGTCATGGACGCCATCTTCCAGAAAGTGGTGGGCCAGATCGTGGGGGTCGTGCAGCGCCAGTTCGCCGCACTGCAGGGGACCCCCTGCGACTACCTGTTCCTTGTCGGCGGCTTCGCGGATTCGCCCATGCTCCAACGGCAGATCGAGGCGGCGGTCTGCGGCTCCGTGAAGAGGGTTCTCGTTCCCGACGCTCCAGGCGCTGCCGTTTTGCGCGGAGCGGTCCGCTTCGGCCTGGACCCGGGCCGAGTTCGCGTCCGCCGCAGTCGCTTCTCCTACGGCTGCCGGATTTGTCCCCCGTTCGAGCCCGGCGTCGATGACGGGAAGAAGAGAGTGGAGGTGGGTGGGGTCTCCCGCTGCCGCGATCGCTTCTTGCAACTGGTCCAGGCCAAAGCGCCGCTCAGCCTGGACGCGAAGGTCAAACCGATCGAGTTCGTGCCACTTTGCGCGGACCAGCGTGTCCTCACCATTCCCTTTTTCCGCTCCTCCCGGGAAGGGGCTCGCTACACGGACGAGGAGTCCGTGACCCAGGTCGGCGTGATCCGAGTTAAGCTCTCCGCCGGGGGGCGTGGGGCGTGCCGGCGCGTTGAGGTCCGCCTCCATTTCGGGAGTACGGAAATCACCGTCACGGCCAGGGATCCTATCTCTGGAAAGGAGATCCCGGCGCGGCTGCAATTCACCTACTAGGCGGCGCGAGCCGCGGCCGAGAAGGGAAGGTTGGACCGATGGCGACGTCCAACGAAATGAAAAAACTGCGAGCGGCGCCGGCGCAACTCCGCAATGAGAACCAGCGGCTGTCCGAGGAGAACGAACAGTTGCGGCGAGTGCGAGACCCTGGTTCACCAGCAGGACGACCTCCTGCGCGAGTTGGCGGTGCCGCGACCCGGGGGCCTACTCGCAAACCGCCGTGAGGTCGTCCCCCCGGCACGAACTGCTCGCCCAGACCTTCCGTTGTCTCAAGACGCAAGTCTTCCGGCCGCTGGGGCAGGCCCTGTACGACCGCTGGAAGGCCAACCCCGGGGGAGCGAAGCGGACCAAGCCCTTTCACGTCCTCGCCTTTCAGGGTTATTGCTCTCGGCAGATCCTGCTCAAGGGGGAGGCGCTATTGCAGGCCGTTGGGGAAGAAGGTCGTGATCCGGCCGGGGTCGTCACTGAGGTCGGCAGGGAAGTCCGCGACTGGCTGAGGCAGTTCGACGGCACGCTGCTGTCCGACCAGTTGGACGAGATGCTTCAGGGCGCCCTAGTCAAGGGGGTCCAGTTCGTCAGCGCCATGCTTGCCGCCACCCCGCGTGGGGGCTTCATTTTCCCTGAGAAGGGAGACAGCTTCGAGGTGGCGAGACACGAGGCGTTCTACGGCAACCCCACTGACGCACGGGCCCGCGTCAAGCTGACGCTCTTTCCCGGCTACCTGATCTGCGCCGGGGTCGCCGTCGTCGTCGAAAAAGCGCTTGTCCTGACTCGCCATCCTTCCCTCTGAACCATCGGCGGGGCCGTCCTGGGTTTTGGCGAGACAACTGTTTTTCACTGCTTCTCAAGAGGATTCTGACATGCGTATCCGCTGCCCTGACTGCAAAGAGGAATACGAAGAGTCCCTCGGCAACTGTCCCTACTGTGAAGAGGTAGTGGGCGAAGGCGCCGACGTGGCTCCAGACGAAGGCACCCCAGAGACGGCTCCGGTAGAGCGAGCAAGGAGCCGGAGGCCGAAGAAAATACCTATCGCTGTCCCCCCTGCAGAGCCGACGACCGACTCCCTCGGACCTCTTGGCCTGCTTTTCCCCATGATGGTCACCTCGCTTCTGTGCCTCTTCCTCGGGGGCGGTGCTTGCTTCGCCGCCCTGTGGGGCATGGGATACCTCTCCAAGCCTCCCATGCCCGAGCCAGTGAGGGAGAAACCTGAAGACAAGGTTGCGATCCTCATGGGGAAGGGCCGGTATGGGGAGGCCGTCAAGGTTCTCGCCAACCTGCCGCCCGACCAGACAAACCGACCCGAGATCGCGGTCACACGGGCCAAGGCCCGGTTCCTCGACCTGCTGCAAGCGCGGAGAACCGCCGGAAAGCCGCTCGGCCGGGATGACCCCGAGGTCCAACAACTCTTTCAGGAACTCACGAGCGTCTCGTCGGCCGAGTCCCTCCTGGCGCGGGGCGACATCCTCGAGTACCTGGAGAAGTGGGAAGAGGTCGAACCGCTGTATCGGAAGGGTCAGGACGAGTTTCCCGCGGCACATGAAGAGTTTCAGCTTCGCCTGCAGCGCGTCCAAAACGTCCAGGGGAAAGGTCAGTGAAGAAAGGTCATCGCACACCCGGTTCCGAGAAGGAGAACGAGATGCGCAAAGCCCGTGCTATCATGCTGATTTTGCTGCTAGTCGCCGGACAGCCATTCCCCAGTGGCGCCGCCGACAAGCCCGTCGCCGACGCGAGACAAGCTCTGCAGGAGGCGTTTTCCCAGGCTCGCAAAGGCAACTACCCCTTGGCAGGCCAGTACCTCGAAACAGCGAAAAAGCTGTACAAGGATGAATACTTCCTCCATGTGGACAACGCGCCTGGACCCCACCAGTTTCACCACCTGCTGTGAGCACCTCGCGGCGTACTGGAACCTCCAGTACAAGTCTGCTGAGGAGTTGAAAATCGCGACGAAACCCCTGAAGGCGGAGGATATTCTCCAGCGTATCCAGCAACTCAAGGAGGGGCTGGCGGCGCTGGACAAGGCCGGCATCAAGGACGCCAAGACAGTCAAGGACGGCGTCGAGGTTCTCGCCAAACAGGTCGAGGTTCTCGCCAAACAGCGCGACGAGGCCAACAAGGAGGGGCTGGCGGCGCTGGACAAGGCCGGCATCAAGGACGCCAAGACAGTCAAGGACGGCGTGGACACGCTCGCCAAGCAGCGCGACGAGGCCAACAAGGAGGGGCTGGCGGCGCTGGACAAGGCCGGCATCAAGGACGCCAAGACGGTCAAGGACGGTGTCGTGGCCCTCGCCAAACAGCGCGACGAGGCCAACAAGGAGGGGCTGGCGGCGCTGGACAAGGCCGGCATCAAGGACGCCAAGACGGTCAAGGACGGCGTCGTGGCCCTCGCCAAACAGCGCGACGAGGCCAACAAGGAGGGGCTGGCGGCGCTGGACAAGGCCGGCATCAAGGACGCCAAGACGGTCAAGGACGGCGTCGTGGCCCTCGCCAAACAGCGCGACGAGGCCAACAAGGAGGTGCTGGCGGCGCTGGACAAGGCCGGCATCAAGGACGCCAAGACAGTCAAGGACGGCGTGGACACGCTCGCCAAACAGCGCGACGAGGCCAACAAGGAGGTGCTGGCGGCGCTGGACAAGGCCGGCATCAAGGACGCCAAGACGGTCAAGGACGGCGTCGAGGTTCTCGCCAAACAGGTCGAGGTTCTCGCCAAACAGCGCGACGAGGCCAACAAGGAGGGGCTAGCAGCGCTGGACAAGGCCGGCATCAAGGACGCCAAGACGGTCAAGGACGGCGTGGACACGCTCGCCAAGCAGCGCGACGAGGCCAACAAGGAGGGGCTGGCGGCGCTGGACAAGGCCGGCATCAAGGACGCCAAGACGGTCAAGGACGGCGTCGTGGCCCTCGCCAAGCTGCGCGACGACGCCAAGGCACTGGCCGAGAAGGAACGCGACAAGGCGATTGAGCAGGAACAAGTCACGGAAGGACGGGCTCGTCGGGCCCTTGAGGAGTTGAACTCCTCGGCCCCGGCGTCGCTGAGCAGTTGCGCGATTCTGCTGGTCGAGACGCCGCCCGGCGCGAGGCTCACCTTCAACGGCAAATCTTACCCGTCCCTCAGCAGCGGTCTGCACCTCATCCCCCGACTCGACCCGGGGAAGGACTACCCCTACGCCATAACAATGGTGCTGGGCGAGGGAGACAAGAAAGTCGAGCGCACGAGCCGGGTTACTCTCCGTGCCGGCGATGAGGTCCAGGTGTCCCTGACAGCGGAAGGGGCGGATCGGCCTCCTGTGAAGCGCTCATTGACGGGCCGGGCCGTGCTCCTTGCCGAGGTCAGCCTGAACAGCCGACTCTTCATCGACGGCGTCGCCCACCCGCAGATCGGTGAGACCCTGCGCCGATTCATCACCCCTCCGTTGGAGCCCAATCGCGTCTACACCTACAACCTCGCCGTCGAAGGGGGGCCAAGACGGCGCGTGCCTTTCCAGGCGGGGAGTGTCGTCCGGGTTCCGCTGACGAACGAGTAACATCTGGAGAAGACGGATCTGTCAGGCATCCCTCAGGGCGATGAGGCATTGTGGCAAACCGAGCAACTGCGTCTTCTCTCCGGATTGCCTCTCTTGGCACCGCCTGAGTCGGCAACGAGCCAAGATCCCGATGGAAAGGATGAGGGGACAGCCAGAGCCCTGGCTGTCCCTTCGTGCAATGGTCGCCCTTCACCACTTGCGCTCACCTGCGGACGGCATCGATGGCGTTGCTTGGCGAGGGCAGCGACCCCAAGGGGGCGGCCGGCGACAGCCTGATCGTCGGAACCCTGAGCAAGCTCGGAGATGCCTTCGCACGCGGCAGCCTGCCTGCTTCGACGTGATGCTCATCGACGAAAGCTACCAGGCTGACGCAGGAAGGTATTACGCCATCGGCGACCTGGCTCCCGTGCATCTGCTGGTTGGCGACAGCGGGCAGATCAGTCCGTTCGGCACGATCGACGACCCGTACCGGTGGCGCGGTCTGCCGGAAGACCCCCTGCAGACGGCCGTGGGCGTGCTCCGATGCAACCACCACGGCACTCCCGACGTCGAGGTCTACACTCGGTTGGTGCGGGACCTGGAAGAATACCTTGGCTGGCCCTCGGGTAAACCGATCCCCTTGCGGGTTGCGGCCCTCGTCGTCTTCCCGCGGGAGACAACTGGAGGAGACTGGAATGGCCGATCCTGGCTGATCGAACGCGATCCGGCATTGTGGGCGTTACTCTTTCGGAGTTTGCGACCCAGAGAACTGGCGGTCTTTGCCTAAGCGCAGCGCCCCAGACAAAGGGCTAGGATCTGACCTGGCTTGTGAAGGCGCTGTCATGGCTGCTTCGCTAGAGAGCGCTGTCGGAACAGGGCTTCTGAAAGCAGCCCTACCTCGACCTGGCCCCTCCCGAAGACGGACTCGTGGACAGCGTGCGAATGGAGTGGGGGCGATGACCCCAGCACCGTCAAACCGATCGCTCCGCCTCCTGTATGGCAGTATCGTTGAGGTACGACCCGGATCCTTGCGCGCGTCGGTCTGACACACTGTTATGTGGTGTACCACATAACGGCGTTTATGTGGCGCAGGCCATTATGTGGTGTAGGCAGTCCGCCTCCGAGGAATCCAGCCCTCAGCGGCTGTTCTGCGCCACATAAGCGAACGTAGTATAGTCGAACTGGGCAGCATCTGGATCGCGGTCGAGGTAGCGCCGCTTGCTGTCGATCTGGACGCACCAGAAGCCACTGGGGCATGGAACCAGGGTTTGCGTTGTTGTGGACGTGAATACATGTTCAGGAATCCAAAGCCCTGGCGCGAAGATGAGTCCTTGATGGCCTTCTTGCGTTCCTTGTAGCCTGATTTAGTTATGTGGCGTTCCGTTCCCCAATCGCCTTGCTTTCCTTTGGGATTTGACTGGACGCCACATAACCGCCTGTGCCACATAAACAACGAAGCAGTTTCGGCAAAGCCTCAGACGCCCGCTCACTCCCAATGCTGAGCCGTGGCCGCTCCCGCCCAGGTTCATGCGAAGCTGGGCATGGCCCTGGGTCGGCCGCATTGGATTTTGCTAATCGTCACGGATTTTGGGGAAGGGCCACAAGAGGGCAGGAAGAGAAGGCGTGTGCTGCTGGCGTGGTGGCGGTGTCGCTTTTTTGTCATCCGTGGGGCAAGCACAGACACGCCGGGGCATCTCCTGGCGACACCGCCAAGCAAACGCGCCGTTGGCGGTGTGGCGGCCTCAGCGCCTTGGGGCTCGGCTACTTCCTCCCCAAAATCCGCGACGGTCAGGGATTTCGGCCGTCTGTACGCCTGGCACCATTGTCTCGGGAACGGTTACAGCGATTTTGCCGCCGGCCTTTCTCGCAAATGGTTGGGCCCGGCCGATGCCTTCCGCTAAGATGTGCTGGGTGATGCCCGCAGGGACAACGGAGGTGTTCCCCTTCGTGGCGGAACGTGCCGTTTCGTCCTGATCCCTGATCTTCGTGGAGCCACACTGATGAAATCCTGGACCTTCCTGGGCCTGGCACTCGGCCTGGCGCTTCTGATTCTCCTGCCCGCCGGGCTGACGCCGGGGCTTCTCCCAACATCGTTTGCATCCTGGCCGACGACCTCGGCTACGGCGACGTGAAATGCTTCAATCCCGAGGGCAAGATTCCGACGCCCAACCTGGACAAGGTTGCGGCCGCGGGAATGAAGTTCACCGACGCTCATGCGGATACCGCCGTCTGCACACCCACGCGCTACGGCCTGATGACGGGGCGTTACAGCTGGCGGTCGCCTCTCAAGCAAGGAGTACTGGGCGGCTACTCGCCGCGTCTGATCGAGAAGGACCGGCTCACCGTCGCTGGCTTCCTCAAGCAGCAAGGCTACCGCACTGCCTGCTTCGGCAAGTGGCACCTGGGTATGGATTGGCCCCTCAAGGAGGGAGGGATCGCGAAGGATTATCCGGATGGCTGGAAGGTCGATTACACTCAGCCCGATCCAGAACGGACCGAACACGGTTGGCTTCGATCACTACTTCGGCATCAGCGCCTCGCTCGACATGCCGCCGTACGTCTTCATCGAGAACGACCGCGTGCAGGGCGTGCCGACCGTCGAGAAGACCTGGATTCGCAAGGGCCCGGCCCACAAGGACTTCGAGGCCTTCGACGTGCTTCCGGTCCTGACGCGCAAGGTGACCGCCTGGATCGATCAGCAGGCCGAGGCCGCCAAGGCGGGCAAACCGTTCTTCCTCTACCTGCCGTTCAGCGCTCCGCACACTCCGATCCTGCCCACGGCCGAATGGCAGGGCAAGAGCGGCCTGAACGCCTACGGCGATTTCGTGATGCAGACCGACTGGAGCGTCGGCCAGGTGCTGCAAGCCCTGGAGCGCAACGGCCTGGCCGAGAACACCCTGCTGATCGTCACCAGCGACAACGGTTGCTCGCCGTCCGCGAATTTCAAGGAACTGACCGACAAGGGACACAACCCAAGCTATCACTTCCGCGGCCACAAGGCGGACATTTTCGAAGGCGGACATCGCATGCCGTTCCTGGTCCGCTGGCCGGGCAAGGTAAAGGCGGGCTCGACCAGCGACCAGCTGATCTGCCTGAACGATCTGCTGGCCACCTGCGCCGACGTCCTGGGAGCGAAAGCTGCCCGACAACGCCGGGGAGGACAGCGTCAGCATTTTGCCCGCACTGCTGGGCAAGGCGGACAAGCCGCTGCACGAGGCCCTGGTGCATCACTCCGTCAACGGCTCCTTCGCGATCCGCCAGGGCAAATGGAAGCTGTGCCTCTGTCCCGACTCCGGCGGCTGGAGCTTTCCCGACGACCGGGCAAGGATGACGTGAGCAAGCTGCCGCGGGTTCAGCTGTACGATCTGAGCCAGGACGTCGGGGAGAAGACGAACGTCGAGGCCAGGCATCCGGAAGTGGTGGAGCGGCTGACGAAGCTGCTGGAGAAGTACGTTGCCGACGGGCGCAGCACGCCGGGGAAGCCGCAGAAGAACACCACGGAGGTCAAGATCCGGCCAAACACACGACGATGAGTTTGTCTTGTGAAAAGTCGCAGGCGAATGATACAACAGGACCGTAACCGCAAGACCTTCCAGGCGAGGGACTGATGGGAAGATCGAAAACACCGAAAATCGTCTTCGAGCGGCTTTCGGACCTGCTGGAGCGTTTGGGAGACATTCCGCCCGAACGCATCCGATGCCGGCCGATTCCCGGCACAGCCACCGAAAAGGACGTGATCCGGGCCGAAACTCGCTACAACCGGCTCTGCGAGCTGATCGATGGCACGCTTGTGGAGAAGCCCGTGGGATACTACGAATCACAAGTTGCGGGCGTCATCTTCAGCATCCTCGATGCTTTCTGTCGAAACTACAACCTTGGATTCGTGACGGGAGAGTCCGGCTTGACTCGCGTTGCACCGGAGGAAATTCGCATGCCGGACGTTTCGTTTTATTCCTGGGATCACTTTCCGACCGGGAGTCTGCCGCGCGTTCAAATCCTCGATGTCGTTCCTGATCTGGCCATTGAGGTCCTCAGTCCCAGCAACACCAAGAAGGAGATGGAACGCAAACGCAAGGACTATTTTCTCGGCGGTGCCCGACAGGTCTGGGAAATTGATCCGATCAAGAAGACGGTGCGCGTCTACACCGCTCCCGACGAATCGAAACTGATCCGGGAGAAAGGGTCGCTGGAGGGCGGCAACGTGGCGCCGGGGTTCAAGCTTTCCCTGGCCGAGTTGTTTCGGCTTGCCGACGTGAAGCGCGAAGAGACGTGATTGCGCTTCTCCGTGGCGCAGGCGCTCACAGATGCAGCTCAACCACATCCTTGTCGTGCAGGACGTGGTCGCGCGTCACTGTCTGCCCGTCGAACACGCCTGTCCCCCAGATCCGGGCCGACTTCAGCTTCTCCGCAAAATCGCGATGCACCAGCTCGGCCAGGTCCAGCACCGTGCTGCCGATGGGGCAGCTGAACGGCGAGGCCACGTCGGCCGGCTTGCCCGGCTTCTTGGTGTAGGCACGAATCACCTGGAGGAAATGGTAGATCGCGTTGCGCAGGTCCTCCAGCCCTTTGCCCGATTCGGCGTCGAGAACGTGGATTGGATAGCGGGCGCCGAACATTTCCCGGATGATCTCCAGCCGATCGTCCGCGCCGGGCAGTTCACTCTTGTTGGCGGCCAGGAGCGTCTTGCAATAATCGATCGTCGGGTCCTCGACGGCTGCCGGCAACTGGCCGACCAGCATGGTCTTGGTGTGGGCCAGGCGCTCAATCACGGCCTCGGCGACGAAGGGGCCATCGTCATCGCCCAGGTCAAGCAGCAGCACGGCGGCGTCGGCCGAGCGCACCATGCTCGACAGGTAGCCTTCCAGGAAGTCGGCCGTGATCGGCGGTGTATCGATCAGCTGGACGCGGACGTCCTCCCAGTCCATCATGCCGACGTGTGGTTCACGGGTGGTGAACGGATAGGGGGCGACCTCGGGCGTGGCCCGGGTCAGACGAGTCAGCAGCCGGCTCTTGCCGACGTTGGGTCCACCCAGGAGGAGCACCTGGCCGGCGCCCTGGCGGGGCACCTTGTAGCTGACGCCGGTCTTCTTGCCGCCCTTCTTCTCGTGCTCGACCTCGTCCCGCAGCTCGCTGATCTTGGTCTTGATGTCGGCCTGGAGCTTTTCGCTGGCCTTGTGCTTGGGCAGCTCGACCCACATCTTTTTCAGGCAGTCCAGCTTTTCCTCGGCGGTGCGGGCCTTCTTGTAGGCGGCTTCCGCCTCGTGGTATTGCGGCGTGAGGTTGACAGCCATGGTGCTTGCTCCTTCTCCGATGCTGCTTCCGCCGGTCCAGAATGGTCAGGCGCAGGATATGCTATGCCGGCCGCCCTGGAAAGGCGACAGACCGCGCGCTGGCGTTCGTCCCGTTACTCACCCAGCAGCTTCCGGCGGGCCTCGGTGACTTGCCGGCCGTTCCAGCGCGGCAGCGGCTCGCGCACCAGGCGCGACATGGTGTCGGCGCCGACCTTGACCTTGGGCACCAGCCAGTGCGTCGTGTCCACCGTGACGTACGGGATCCCTTGCCGCTGCAGTTCCTCGGTCCACTGGCAGCGGCTCAAGACCAGACCATCGCCAAAGCCGGCGCCGACGCCGACAATGCAGACAAAATCGACCGTGGCCGGGATCGATTTGCTCGAGCGCTCGTGCAGGATCACCTGCCGGGCTTCGCGCGTCAGCGAGTAGAGAAAGCGATCCTGGGTCGGCAGCACCGCCCGCCACTCCGCCCAGTTGGAGCCGCCGTTGGGAGCGCACGCCTGGATCACCCGCGTCACCCCACAATCGGGATTGTCCTCGACAAACTGCCGGGCCAGCAGTCCGCCCGCGCTGAAGCCGATCAGCACGATCGAGCGATAGCCCAGCTCCCGCAGTTTCTGCACACACGCCTTCAGCCCCGGTCCCGACGCGATCACCTCGACGGATTCGTTCTGCGCGTAAGCAAAGGAATAGACGTCCGCATCCTTGCTCAGCGTCTTGACTACCAGGCTGCCTGGCTTCTGCCACTCGTGCAGCACGGCCTTGTTGACAATCTTGTGGTTGAAGGGGTGAACGCGCAGCCCGTGGATCAGCAGCACGGCCCGGGTCTGGTCGGGCGAGCGCAGGACTTCACTGGCCGCCCTCGGCGCCGGGGCAACCTGGACAAAGAAGGTATCGACCGGTGAGGTCGGCACCGCCAGCAGGACGCTCAACGTGGAAAGGAAAGGCAGCATGGCTCGACCTGGGGGTTCTCCCCTTAGGACTCGGAAACGTGCCTGAATGGACCCGTGGGCGTGTTCTTGTACAAATCGCTGGCGGGCTGTCAAGAGCGATTCCCCGGAGCATCCCGGTCCGTGCGGGAGTGGTCTGTTGTCGCAGGGACGGATTGGAGTACATTACCGACGTGCGGGTGAACCCAAGCGCCTGGCAAGGAGGGAGAGCAATGGGCGTGCTGCCGGACTGGTTGATCGAGCGCGACGTCAAAATCGAACCGTTTGCCGCGTCGGCCCTTCGCCCCGGCGTGATCTCCTATGGCGTCAGCAGCTACGGCTACGACGTTCGCGTGGGTCGGAGCTTCAAGCTGTTTACCAACGTCTACGGCGCGGTGGTCGATCCCAAGAACTTCGACCCCAATGCCTTCGTGGACATCGAGGGGGATTACTGCTTGATTCCGCCCAACAGCTTCGCCCTGGCGGAGACAGTCGAGTATCTTGAAATCCCGCGAGACATACTGGCCGTTTGTATAGGAAAATCGACTTACGCGAGATGTTTCCGAGGTGATACGCGAGTTGCTCTGGTGGATGGCACCGCACCGACACTGGAAGAGATGGCACGCCGGTCCGAAGAAGGCGAGCTGTTCTGGGGATACAGCATCGGCCCGCACGGACGGATGCTCGTGACCCTTCTTGAGGCGCTTCGCTACGTTGGCCGGGATGCGTTGCTGGAAGTGGTGCTGGATTCCGGGGAATCCATCTTTTGCACTCCCGACCATCTGTTCCTCATGCGGGACGGCCGAATGGTGGACGCCGAACGACTGCGTCCAGGCGACTCGCTGATGCCGTTGTACCGGCAAGCTTTCCGCGGTTACGAGATGACTTATCAGCCGCTCAACGGCCACCTCTATCCGACGCATCGGATGGCGGACGAGTGGAATTTGCGGCACGGCATTTACCCGGACGTGCCGGGAACGCACCGGCACCATCTCGATCACAACCGCCGGAACAACCGGCCCTGGAACATCACCCGCATGGAAGCCAGCGCTCGACATCCGATACCACAACCAGGAGAGCTACGGAGAAGACTTTGATCCGGATGAACACAGTGAAGCGATCAAGGCCGCACTGCGCAGGTTGATGCAGGATCCCGATTGGCGCGAGCGCTATTGTCTGGTCCAGCGGGAGCGTGCCTTGCGCTTCTGGCGCGAAGAAACGTACGCGACCATCCGGGACCAGCTTCTCGAGGCGCGGCGCAATCAGAGCGAGGCCACGCGGGAAGCCCATCGGCAGGCCACGTTGCGGCGCTACCAGGATCCAGCCGAACGAGAACGGCAGTCCCGGCTGATGAAGGCGGCCTGGAGCAAGGACGACGGGTCGCGCCGGCAGCGCCAGGCCGAAGTCGCGCGCGGAATCAACATTCGTGCCGAGATCACGGAGGCCCTTGTCAGGGCAGCGCTTGATGAAACAGGCTCGATCCGAGCAGCGGCTCGCCTGCTTGGCTGTGATCGTTCGGTTTTCCGCCGTTTCCCCCACTTGATCAAGGCCTTCCGGGGCCAGCCTCACCCACGCAATCACAAAGTGGCTGCCATTCGTCCTGTTCCGGGCATTCATGACGTTTACTGCTTGACGGTCCCTGAGGCCGGCAACTTCGCCCTGGAAGCGGGCGTCTTCACCCGCAATTGCGGCATCATCGTGAACATAACGCCCCTGGAGCCGGAATGGCGTGGCAAGGTGACCATCGAGATCAGCAACTCGACGCCGCTGCCGGCCAAGATCTACGCGGGGGAGGGGATTGCCCAGATCGTCTTCCTGCGTGCCGAGGCGGTCTGCCGGACCAGTTACGGCGACAAGAAGGGCAAGTATCAGGACCAGAAGGGGCTGACGCTTCCCTTTGTCGTCGGTGAGGAGCCGGGGGACTGAACTGCAACACAGCTCAACTGCTGTCCGACCTAAGGGACACGTGAAACTCCATGACGAAATGAGCAGGCACCAGCATGGCAAGCAGCACACTTGAGCGGTCCACCGGCCCTTCGACCTGGGAAGGATCCGCCCTGGAGTCCCACTATCGAACTGTCCGCCAACGCACGGAAACCCTGTGCGAGCCGCTGGTGGAGGAAGATTACGTCATCCAGTCCATGCCCGACAGCAGCCCAACGAAATGGCACCTGGCACACGTGACCTGGTTTTTCGAGACGTTCCTTCTCGCCCGGCACCTGACCACGTACCGCCCTTTCCACCCGCGGTTTCGTTTCCTGTTCAACTCCTACTACAACGCCGTCGGACCGTCCTGGCCGCGATCTCAAAGGGGACTGTTGTCCAGGCCAACGGTGAAGGACATTTACCGCTACCGGGTCTTCGTGGATGAGCAAATCGCCGGCCTGTTCCGGAACCCGACTTCTGTTTCACTGGAGGAGATGGCCGGCACCCTGTTGCTGGGGATCAACCACGAGCAGCAGCATCAGGAACTGCTCCTCACCGACCTCAAGCACGCCTGGGCGATCAACCCGCTGCATCCCACGTATCGGGAGGCAATTCCGGAAGCCGGCCACGGTCCCCCGTTGCGCTGGCTGTCCTACCCGGATGGCCTGATCTGGATCGGACACGAGGGGAGTGAGTTCGCTTTCGACAACGAATTGCCGCGCCACCGGGTCTTCCTGCACGGGTTTCAACTGGCCAACCGGCTGGTGACCAACGCGGAGTACCTGGCGTTTCTCTCCGACGGTGGCTATGACCGGCCCGAGTGCTGGCTGTCCGACGGCTGGGCGACCCGACAGACTCAGGGATGGAACGCACCCCTTTACTGGGAAAAACACGACGGGCAATGGTCCGTCGTGACCCTGGCTGGATTGCAGCCCCTTCGCCTGGAGGAACCGGTCTGCCACGTCAGTTACTACGAGGCGGACGCCTGCGCACGCTGGATGGGTGCCCGGCTGCCCACGGAGGCCGAGTGGGAAACGGCCGCGGCCGGGGTCCCCCTGGCGGGGCACTTCATCGAAGGAGGCCGCTTTCACCCAGCGGCAGTCCCTGCGCAGGACGACCTTGGTCCTCTCTTCCAGCTCCACGGCGACGTCTGGCAATGGACGGCCAGCCCCTACCTGGGCTACCCCGGCTATCAGCCCGACCGCGGGGCCCTGGGTGAATACAACGGCAAGTTCACCTGCAACCAGTTCGTCCTGCGCGGCGCGTCCTGCGCCACGCCGCGCAGCCATGCCCGCCGGACCTACCGGAACTTCTTCCCCCCGCAGGCACGCTGGCAATTCACTGGCATTCGCCTGGCCAAGGACCTCCCATGAGCACCACGACGAAGCGATCCTTCCTCTCGGACGTTGGCGGGTTCAGAGCCCCGTTCCGGGCCGAGGTCCTCCGCGGCCTGAGCGCTCCGGAAAAGGAACTGCCGTGCAAATACTTCTACGACGAAACCGGTTCGGACCTGTTCGAGCGGATCACGCAACTGGACGAGTATTACCTGGCACGCACCGAGCGCGCCATCCTGGAACGATCCGCCAAGGAGATGGCTGCTTTGCTGGGGCCACGCTGTCTTCTGATCGAGTACGGCAGCGGCAGCAGCGCCAAGACCCGGCTGTTACTCGATCACCTGCACGACCCTGCCGGTTACGTGCCGATCGACCTCTCGGGCGAACACCTGCACCGATCGGCCCGGGTGCTGGCCGAGGACTATCCGGGCCTGGAGGTGCTTCCTCTCTGCGCTGACTTCACCCGGCCGCTGGCGCTTCCCGTGAGCAAGAAACCCGTGAGCCGGCTGGTGGTCTACTTCCCTGGTTCGACCATCGGTAATTTCACGCCCCAGGAGGCCATCGCCTTGCTTCGGCAGACGGCGGATTTGTGCTGCAACCGCTCGGATCTCGGCCCGGGCGGGCTCTTGCTCGGTGCCGACCTGGTCAAGGATCCGCAAGTGATCGAGGCGGCCTACAACGACAGGCAGGGTGTCACGGATGCGTTCAATGCCAACATTCTGGTGCGAATCAACCGGGAACTGGACAGCGACTTCGTGGTCGGGCGCTTTGCCCACCACGCCTTCTACAACGCAGCCGAGCGGCGGGTGGAAATGCACCTGGTGAGCCGGTGCGCGCACCAGGTCCGGGTCGGGGACGCCGAGTTCCTCTTTGCCGCGGGCGAGTCGATCCGCACCGAGTATTCGTACAAGTACAGCCTCGGCGATCTGCATGCCCTGGCCGAAGCCGCCGGCTTCACCACCAGGCACGTCTGGATGGACGAACGCTGCTATTTCAGCGTTTCTTATCTCACAGGAGGAAAGGCGCGGGAAGCACAGGGGTAGGGGAGACGAGTTACCAGTCAACGCGGGGCGCGCAGGGACAGACGTACGTCTTCCGGGATTGGCGCCAGCGTTTTTTCGGTGATTTTGCGAACCCTCACTTGCCGGGTCCGGCAGTCGGCCAGTAGCATTACCTCCAAACTGTCATCCAGGTATCATTCCGCGTCGGTAGTCACGGACGCATTCTCCCCGGCAAGAAGGCAATCGGGCGCGGCGCGGCAGACCAGGAACCGCTTACTCGCCAGGAGGTTCCCCACGATGCGGGCGGTCTTCTTGCCAGCCAGCTGGAACTGTTGCATCCTGGAAGGACAACTTTTGACCCGGTGGGGGGTCTTTCCTGGACAAGGGCGGCATCGTATCGTATCATCTCATCGAAGTGTGCCCAGGAAAGGGATGCCTGCGGCCGGTGTGCGGCCTTGGCGCTGCTTGTGACCACTGGGGTCAGGATTCGATTACTTTGGCACGTAAGTTGCCTGTTATGTAGAATGATGTGTTGCGCTTGAACTCGATGGAGGATGAACTGATGCCATGATGCGACTCGCTTGAGCTTTCTTCGTTGGCAAGGCCTCGATCTCCCGAGGCGAGACACTCCAACCAATTCCGGGACCCTCTGGATCAGCAGGGCGCGCCCTCTTTTCCTGGCAATACCCGGCCACGCCTGGCAAGTTGTCCCTCCGCGGATTTCTTACCCTGGCGCCCAGACAGTGACTCAGACGAATACAGTCCATCGGCTGCATTCCGTTCAACCTGACCGAACAGTGAAATCCTGTGCGGGAAACGCACTCCTCCTGACACGGGAGGCACTCGCGGGTTCCTGACTGGCGGGACCAAGAACGCGTACGTGTGCCCGGTGGGCATCGAGGAAAATGCCCGGAACGGAATCCTGCCTGATGCTGACAGGGCCGTCAGCTCTTCTGTCGTATCGGTTCCAGTTGCCGGCATTACCCCCGAGGGATATTTTGCGCTTGAAGAGCGCTTCCTCCCTCCCGGGGTTCGATGCTGCTCTCGAGAAAGGAAGGCACGGATGTTCTCTGTAAACCTGCATTGATCAGACCGGCGATTTCTTTGCCCAAGGAGGTTGGCATCGGGGAGTACAGGGTTCTTTCCGAGACAACGCTCAGTGCAAATGAAGAAGCCCAAGTTGAAAGACAGAGAGGAACTCCATGCGTAACGCACTGATCCTGGTCGGCAGCACTCCGCAATTGAGTCAAGACTTTCGCACCTTTCTCCGAAACGTTCAGGGGATCAATCCCCCATTTTATACGTTCAACTCGGCCCGCGATTACCTTGGGCCGTACAACGGCGGGCTGGCGCTGTGCCTGGCGGACTCCTCGGATCACATCCAGGAGATTGTCTCGCTGGTACGGGACATCCGGCTGCAACAGTGGCCCTGGACCGTTCTGATCCTGGAGACGGAAGCGCTCCGCAACAACAACCGCCTCGAGGTGATGGACACCTACGTGCTGCGGCTGCAATGGCCCAGCCAGGCCGCCGCCCTGGAAAACCTCCTCCAGGAACCCAGCTGGCACGAGGCCTGTCGGTTTGCCCACCCGTCCAACGGCAGCCCCAAGGGGCTCTGCACGACCGAACTGGTTGCTCGGGAACTGCTGGCGCAGACTCCATCGCTGGAAGGACTGATGGAGGGGCTGTCCATCGCCGTCAGCCATGACGTGACGGTGCTGCTGACGGGCGAGACGGGCACCGGCAAGACCCGGCTGGCCCGGCTGATCCACGAGCACTCGCAACGCAAGGACCAGCCCTTGCTGGTGGTCCCCTGTGGCGCCCTCTCCTCCAACCTGGTGGAGAGTGAGTTGTTCGGCCACGTCCGCGGCGCCTTCACCGGAGCCGACCGGGCCAAGGTGGGCAAGTTCGAGGCGGTGGGCAAGGGCACCTTGCTGCTGGACGAGATCGACACGCTGGGACTGGAGCAGCAGGCCAAACTGCTGCGGGTCATCGAGACCGGCGCCTACGAAGCGGTGGGCAGCAACCAGACGCTGCACTGTCGCGGCCGGATCATCGCTGCCAGCAACTGGGACCTGGAGCAAGCGGTGGAGCAGCACAAGTTCCGCCAGGACCTGTACTATCGGCTCAGCGTCCTGACCTTGTATCTGCCGCCCTTGCGCGAGCGGGTCCAGGACATTGCCCCGCTGGCCCGCAGCATCGTGGCCCACTTCTGTGCCAAGTTGCAAAAAGGGATCTTTGCCATCCACGCGGAGGCGTTGGCGGCCCTGGAGGCGTTTGCCTGGCCGGGGAATATCCGCCAGCTGGAGAACGTGCTGCAGCAGGCGGTGCTGCTCTGCAAGGGCACCGAACTGTTACGCCAGCATTTACCCCAGCCTGTCCGCGAAGTCTGCGCACAACCGCAGGTGCATCGGCCGGCGAAATTGCCGAGTCATGTGCCAGTCACTCCAGCGGTCCCGGCTCCAGCGGTCCCCGCCGTGGAAGCAAATGGGGCCGCTCCGGCAGGCGAGACGGGCTGGTCTCTGGCGGAGACGCGGGCCAGCCAGGAGGTGCTCTTGATCAAACGGGCCCTGGCGGCAGCAAACAACTGCCGCAGCCAGGCCGCCCGCGCTTTGGGGGTCAGCCGGGTCACCCTGTACAACAAAATGAGAAAGTATGGGCTTGGCTGAGCCCGCCTGGAACGGGCACGGCACGGTCGAAACCTGTAAAGGTTCTTCCTGCTGTGCCTTTCTGTTGTCAATGGCTCTGTACAGTCAAGTTGTAAAGGAGCGTTAACAGGCCTTGCGCAGCGCCAAGAAATGTGGCAAGGAGGCGGTGAGAACTGCAGGTCCGATTGACGTGGCAACAAAAGGGAAGGCGTTCTCCGGGTCTCTCGACCCGGAGAACAAGAAAGGGTCAGCGGGAGGGCGGCCAAGGCGGCGCCCTCCCGCTGACCCTTTCTTGTTATTCCTCCGACACGAAAGATTTTAGGCCGGCCTGTCAATCCGGCCTGCGTGATCTTCTTCCTTTCCGGCGTAAGATTGAAAATCCCTTCGCGCAATCCGGGCTGGTGGAACTTTTCCGAGCATGGCCACGTCCAACGGGTCTAGGTCAAGAAGGCCGATGGTATCGAGATTGGCCTTCTTGGCTCTGGATTGGAGAAGCAGCCACAACCAGGCTGGCGCTGGTCCTACCCCGTGGAAGTGCCGCATGGAGGAAAAGCACTCTCCTTGGTCCTTCCCAGCAACGCTTCCGTCCGTACTCCCCCGGGCGATGGCGAGGGATAGCCCCCTTGGTCTGGATTGCGCCATGGTTCTTAACCCAAGAGGACGTACATGCCAGGCACCCGTCTCATCCTGGTGGGGAGCAGCGAGGAATTCAACCAGGAGATGCAAGCCTTTCTCGCAGGCTTTTGCAAGCCCTCACCCCCTTTTTATTCTTTCCAGGCGGCGCGCGAGCAGCTGGGCTCATTCGGCCAGCACCTGTTGCTCTGCCTGTCCGCTTCCGCCAGGGACCTGGCGGAGATCGCCGTCCTGATCCGGAACGTCCGGCGCGTGGCCTGGCCGCAGGCCATTCTGGTCCTGGAGAAGGAAGCGGTCCAGCGCGACAAGCGCCTGGAGTTGCCGGACACCTCCGTGCTGCGTCTGCAATGGCCCAGCCAGGCCGCCACCCTGGAAAGTTGCCTCCGGGAACCTGAGGGGCACGAGGCCCGTCTGCCCGCTTCCCCGTCCTCGACCAGCCCCAAGGGGCTCTGCACGACCGAACTGATTGCTCAGGAACTGCTGGCGCAGACTCCATCGCTGGAAGGACTGATGGAGGGGCTGTCCATCGCTGTCAGCCATGACGTGACGGTGCTGCTGACGGGCGAGACGGGCACCGGCAAGACCCGGCTGGCCCGGCTGATCCACGAGCACTCGCAACGCAAGGACCAGCCCTTGCTGGTGGTCCCCTGTGGCGCCCTCTCCCCCAACCTGGTGGAGAGTGAGTTGTTCGGCCACGTCCGCGGCGCCTTCACCGGAGCCGACCGGGCCAAGGTGGGCAAGTTCGAGGCGGTGGGCAAGGGCACCTTGCTGCTGGACGAGATCGACACGCTGGGACTGGAGCAGCAGGCCAAGCTGCTGCGGGTCATCGAGACCGGCGCCTACGAAGCGGTGGGCAGCAACCAGACGCTGCACTGTCGCGGCCGGATCATCGCTGCCAGCAACTGGGACCTGGAGCAAGCGGTGGAGCAGCACAAGTTCCGCCAGGACCTGTACTATCGGCTCAGCGTCCTGACCTTGTATCTGCCGCCCTTGCGCGAGCGGGTCCAGGACATTGCCCCGCTGGCCCGCAGCATCGTGGCCCACTTCTGTGCCAAGTTGAACAAGAACACCTTTTCCATCAGTGCGGAGGCGTTGGCGGCCCTGGAGGCGTTTGCCTGGCCGGGGAACATCCGCCAGCTGGAGAACGTGCTGCAGCAGGCGGTGCTGCTCTGCAAGGGCACCGAACTCTTACGCCAGCATTTGCCCCCGCGCATCCGCGAATTCTGCGCACAACCGCAAATGCATCGGCCGGCGGGGCTGCAAGGTCACGTGCCAGTCACTCCAGCGGTCCCCGCGGCGGAAGCAAATGGGGCCGCTCCGGCAGGCGAGACGGGCTGGTCTCTGGCGGAGACGCGGGCCAGCCAGGAGGTGCTCTTGATCAAACGGGCCCTGGCGGCAGCAAACAACTGCCGCAGCCAGGCCGCCCGCGCTTTGGGGGTCAGCCGGGTCACCCTGTACAACAAAATGAGAAAGTATGGGCTTGGCTGAGCCCGCCTGGAACGGGCACGGCACCATCGAAACCTGTAATTGTTGCCTTTCCCATCAGAAAGGCGAGCGGCTTTGCTTTACGCGCGATGCCAGCGGGCCGGTAAGGGCCTGCTACCGGCGGGCTGACGCCGCGCCGCTCGCCTTTCGGTTCGTGCCTCTCATTGACAATCCCTCTGTCCGGACTGGTGGAACTTTTCCGACCCTGGCCGCGTCAAACTAGATCAAAAAGGCCGATGGTATCGAGATTGGCCTTCTTGGCTCTGGATTGGAGAAGCAGCCACAACCAGGCTGGCGCTGGTCCTACCCCGTGGAAGTGCCGCATGGAGGAAAAGCACTCTTCTAGGTCCTTCCCAGCAACGCTTCCGTCCGTACTCCCCCGGGCGATGGCGAGGGATAGCCCCTTGGTCCGGATTGCGCCGTGGTTCTTAACCCAAGAGGACGTACATGCCAGGCACCCGTCTCATCCTGGTGGGGAGCAGCGAGGAATTCAACCAGGAGATGCAAGCCTTTCTCGCAGGCTTTTGCAAGCCCTCACCCCCTTTTTATTCTTTCCACGCGGCGCGCGAGCAGCTGGGCTCATTCGGCCAGCACCTGTTGCTCTGCCTGTCCGCTTCCGCCAGGGACCTGGCGGAGATCGCCGTCCTGATCCGGAACGTCCGGCGCGTGGCCTGGCCGCAGGCCATTCTGGTCCTGGAGAAGGAAGCGGTCCAGCGCGACAAGCGCCTGGAGTTGCCGGACACCTCCGTGCTGCGTCTGCAATGGCCCAGCCAGGCCGCCACCCTGGAAAGTTGCCTCCGGGAACCTGAGGGGCACGAGGCCCGTCTGCCCGCTTCCCCGTCCTCGACCAGCCCCAAGGGGCTCTGCACGACCGAACTGATTGCTCAGGAACTGCTGGCGCAGACTCCATCGCTGGAAGGACTGATGGAGGGGCTGTCCATCGCTGTCAGCCATGACGTGACGGTGCTGCTGACGGGCGAGACGGGCACCGGCAAGACCCGGCTGGCCCGGCTGATCCACGAGCACTCGCAACGCAAGGACCAGCCCTTGCTGGTGGTCCCCTGTGGCGCCCTCTCCTCCAACCTGGTGGAGAGTGAGTTGTTCGGCCACGTCCGCGGCGCCTTCACCGGAGCCGACCGGGCCAAGGTGGGCAAGTTCGAGGCGGTGGGCAAGGGCACCTTGCTGCTGGACGAGATCGACACGCTGGGACTGGAGCAGCAGGCCAAACTGCTGCGGGTCATCGAGACCGGCGCCTACGAAGCGGTGGGCAGCAACCAGACGCTGCACTGTCGCGGCCGGATCATCGCTGCCAGCAACTGGGACCTGGAGCAAGCGGTGGAGCAGCACAAGTTCCGCCAGGACCTGTACTATCGGCTCAGCGTCCTGACCTTGTATCTGCCGCCCTTGCGCGAGCGGGTCCAGGACATTGCCCCGCTGGCCCGCAGCATCGTGGCTCGTTTCTGTACTCAGTGGCATAAAGGGATCTTTGCCATCCACGCGGAGGCGTTGGCGGCCTTGAAGGCGTTTGCCTGGCCGGGGAACATCCGCCAGCTGGAGAACGTGCTGCAGCAGGCGGTGCTGTTCTGCAAAGGCACCGAACTGTTGCCCCAGCATTTGCCCCCGCGCATCCGCGAACTCTCTGCCTAGCCACAGGCGGACCTGCAAAAGCAAACCCTCCTGTCAGCCGGGCACCAGGATGAGGTTGGTCTGGGGCGAGCCGGGACATCCGGAAGGAGTCCGCCGGTCGATCCCGCTCTCTTCCAGACAGAAGAGCAACTGCTGGATCTCCCCCTGCAGTTTCCGAGTTTCCTCCCAGGTCCGCAGGACGAACGGGTCCTGAGCGGCGGGAACGTGTGCGTCCGCATAGTCAGCAATGATGGCGGCGCCACGCACGTCATCCTTGGCTTTGGAAGACTCCACGGCGCGGGCGATCTTCTCCAGCATCTCGGGAAGCAAGGCAAGGCTGACGCCACCTCCACGTGACCGAACTCCTGGAGAATGCGCCGCTGGTGTTCCCAGGGGTGTCCCTCCACCGGAAGAGACAGCACGGAATCCCATGGGCCACGGTGCCCGTCCCGCAGCAGTTCCTCCAGCCGCTGTTTCAAACCGAGCAGCGTGGCATGGTGGATGAAGAAGCGATAGGCCTCGATGGCAGCGAGGCGGTGTTCTTCCAGCAGATAGTTTTTCCCCAGCCCCTCCACGTCACGCTCGGTGTAAACCTCCCTGGGCTGGGCCGCCTCCAGGCGACGGACGCTGTCGCGCATCAGATCCACCAGGCTCGGCCGAAACACCTCCAGCTGCAGCGAGGTTCGCCGGGCTTGGTTGCGGGTCCGGAATTTGGCCTCTCTCCGCTTGATGCAGTAGAGGTTCTCGAGCAGCATCCAGGCGGGCTGGATCTGGTTGCAGGCGAGGGAAAGATCGTGCAAGCGTGCGGAAGGAACGCTGATCAGAGAGAAGGGGAAGGCAACCTGTTGCGGCAGGGTCGTGACGTTGCAGGCAATCAGCGTGTAGGGCGCCCGGCTGAAGTCCGCGGGGTACTTGACGCTCGCGCCGAGCCCCAGAAACAACCCTTCGCCGGGAAGGAACTCCTGATCCGGGGCCTTGGAAGTATGGTTGGCGCCGGCGTTGACACCCGAGCTGACATTCCCCTTGCCCTCTGGCCAGAGGGTGGCGATCAGCAGCGCCTGGTGGTGAAAGCCGACGAACGGGCCGAGCAGGCTGGAGGTGACTTCGCCGACGGCCACCCCCGTGTTGGGCCCGACGATGCTGGCCGTCACCTTGGCCTGGCGCTCGGCGTGGGCGCTCTCCGTCAGGACGCTCCGTTCGAGCAGCGCCATGGTCTCCACCCGGCTCCCCCACTGCAGCAGCGAGTGACTGACACAGGCGCCGGTGCGGACCTGGACCGGCTGGTCCGGGTCGCTCAGCAGTGTGCTGTCGGTGATCGCGGTCGCCCCATCGACCAGGGCGTTCGGCCCGAAGTAGGTGTTCTCGATTTGCGCGGTGTTCCGGATGCTGGTGCGGGGACCAATGACACCGCGCGGGGAACAGGCCAGGGCGGAGTACTCCGCCACGGCGCGCTGATACTCCCGGAGGAAGTCGGCAAGGTGCCGGGAAAACGCAACGGTTGCCGCCACTTCGACGTCGATCTCGGCATAGACCGGAACTTCCCGGCCGCCGACTTCCGGGCCAAGGGGCAGCACGGTGCCGTTGCCGAAGCTCGTCTGGGATGCACACGTGAGGGTGCCGCAGTTGAGAAGCACGCTCTCCTCGCCGACGACGTAGTTGGCCAGCAGTTTCACGTCGCGGATCAGAACGTCCGGCCCAACGACGCAGTTGGCGAGCGTGCTGTGTTCGATGCCGGAAGGGAGAAGCACTCCCGGAGCCACCGGGACGGGCCTGGTGAACCTCCCCAGGATCACGTCCCCATGAAAACTGGATTGCCGGACGGCCCGGCAATAGAACCCGTCCGCCACCCAGACTCGCGACCAGTCGGAGGAAGAGTTCCCCAGTTCCTCCAGTCCACGGATCTCTTCGCGGGACAGGGGACGGATTGGCACCTCCCGCAGCACCAACGACCGGCCCAGGTCCCACCGGACGATGGCCACGGTGTGCAGGAACGTGGAAGAGGCAAGGACGTTCCGCAGCCGGGACAGGACGTTCGCCGGGGTCAGCAGGTCGCTCCGGCTGCGGGAAGTCGGGCCCCCGTTAGACCCCGGTTTCCCTGGATGAGTCAGTCGAACCACAGTCTGCTCTCCTGTTGGAAGTGTGCAAAGCAGAGAGGACGTTGTCAGCAATGGAGAGTTCTTCGAGGCATTTACGGATTGACGTAGGCCGGCCTTCCCAGGCCGGCCGGGACGGGCGAGGAAGCCCGTCCTACTTCATTGTGTGGGCTCGCAGAAAAGCGATGCAACGCTCGAGACCCTGTTTGAGGTCGAAAAAAGGGCAATAACCCAGGTCGGCCTGGGCCAGCGAGCTGTCGCCCTGGCTATGCCGGAGATAACCGGGGGGAGCGAGGGCATAGGTCGGTTGAATCGTGGTGCCCAGCAGGGCATTACTGCAATCCACGAGTTCGAGGAAGCTGGTGGGCCGGCCGTTGGAGACGTTGTAGACCTTGCCGGACCCACGCCTCACCTGGGCGGCCAGCAGGGTGGCCTGAACCACGTCGTCCACATAGGTGAAGTCGCGCGTTTGCAACCCGTTCACGTAAAGGACTGGACTCCGCCCCTGCAGGAGGTTCTCGAGAAACAAGGGGACAACCGCTGTGTGAATGCTGGCCAATTGGCGTGGCCCAAACACGTTGAAGTAGCGCAGGCGGATGGTCTCCAGGCCGTACAGGCGGGTGAAGGCCACACAGAGCTGTTCGCCGACGAGTTTGGCCACCGCCGTGGGCGAAACCGGATCGGTCGGGTCGGTCTCGCGCCAGGGCAGCTGGGTGCGATTGCCGTAGGCGCTGGCGCTGCCCGCATAGACGACCCGTTTGACCCCCGCGGCCCGCGCCGACAGCAGGACCTGGAGCGTGCCCGTGGCACAGGCCTGGTGGCGCGCCAGGGGATCGGTCGCGTCCAGGTGGACCGAATCGAGGGCCGCCAGGTGGAACACCACCTCGACGCCCTGGCTGGCGGCCCGGAGCGTCGCCGCATCGGTAATGTCCCCCCGGATCAGTTCGATCCTGGAGCTGACCTGCTCCAGGTTGCTGGGCGAGCCGGTGCTGAAGTTGTCGAGGACGCGGACGACATCTCCCCGCGCCACGAGTGCGTCAACAAGATGAGACCCAATGAACCCTGCCCCCCCGGTTACCAGGCAGACAGTCATGGCACCTCCTGCGAGGCGTTTCCCGGACAGCAATATGGCCGTGACGATACAGGATCGTTTGAACTTGAGTCAAGACAACTCCTCCTGCACCATAGCCATAAAAGAGCCGGAAAATCCTCAAAGAGCCGACACCAACGACCGCACCGATTAACAGGGGCTGGGGCTGCAACCGGAGAGCCTCTGAGCGTCGGCTCTTGCTTGAGATGGTCGATAGCCTGTCGGGTCAAGTTAGGTAATCACTCCACCGTGACGCTCTTGGCCAGGTTGCGTGGTTTGTCCACGTCGCAGCCGCGCAGCAAACCGATGTGGTATGCCAGCAGTTGCAGCGGGACGACCGTGACCAAGGGCTGCAAGTATTCGGGGACGGTGGGGACAGTGATGACCTCATCTGCTCGGGCCTTGACGTCGGCATTCCCTTCGCAAGTGACGGCTATCACCGGGCCCCCTCGAGCCCGGATTTCCTCCAGGTTACTCATGACCTTGTCGTAGACGGCACCCTGCGGGGCCAGAAACACCGACGGGGTGGCTTCGTCCACCAGGGCGATCGGTCCATGTTTCATTTCCGCGGCCGGGTAGCCCTCGGCGTGGATGTAGCTGATCTCCTTCAGCTTCAAGGCTCCTTCCAGGGCGACCGGGTAAAGATACTGCCGGCCCAGGTAGAGGAAGTTCTCCGCCCGGTAGTAGCGCTGGGCGATGCGCCGGACCTGATCCTCGCAAGTGAGGGTTTGGCGGATCAGGTCCGGAATGATCTGGAGATCATTGACCATCTGTGTCCCCTGGAGATGAGACAGATGGCGCATGCGGCCGAGGTACAGGGCGAGCATGGTGAGGACGATGACCTGCGAGGTGAACGCCTTGGTGCTGGCGACGCCGACCTCCGGCCCGGCCCGGAGATAGATGCCGCCGTTCGCCTCGCGGGCGATGCTGCTGCCGACGACGTTGCACACGGCCAGGGTGCGGTGTCCTTTCCGCTTGGCCTCGCGCAGCGCCGCCAGGGTGTCGGCCGTCTCACCCGACTGGGTGATGGCCACGATGATCGTGTTGCGGTCCATGGGCGGGTTGCGGTAGCGGAACTCGCTGGCGTACTCCACCTCGACCGGGATGCGGGCGAACTCTTCCAGCAGGAACTCCCCGACGAGGGCGGCGTGGTAGCTGGTGCCGCAGCCGGTGAGGATGAGCCGGTCGGCCTGGCGCAGCTGCTGGGGGTCGAGGTTCAGCCCACCGAAATGGGCATCGCCCTCCCCTTCCAGGAGCCGGCCGCGCACGGCGTCCTCCAGCGACCTGGGCTGCTCGTGAATCTCCTTGAGCATGTAATGCTCGAAGCCGCCCTTGTCCGCATCGCCGGTGTCCCAGTCGATGTGGTGGACGTTGGCCTCGAAGTGGGAGCGGTCCTGCTGCAAGACGTGCCAGGACTCCGGAGTGATCTCGCAGAGCTGGTTGTCCTGCAGGTAGACGACCTTGTCGGCCTTGCCGATCAGGGCGCTGGGGTCGCTGGCCAGGAAGTACTCCCCGTCGCCGATCCCGAGCACCAGAGGACTGCCGAGCCGGGCGCCGACGATCACGTCGGGGTAGCGCGAGCTGACCACCGCCAGACCGTAGGTGCCTTTGAGCAGTCCCACCACCGTCTGCACGGTATGGATCAGGTCGCCGTTGAGGTGGTAGGCGAGCAGGTGAGCGATGACCTCCGTGTCGGTGTCGCTCTGAAAGACGACCCCCTCCGCTTCGAGTTGCCGTTTCAGACTGGCGTGGTTCTCGATAACGCCGTTGTGGACCACGGCGACCAGTCCGTTCCCGCCAACGTGCGGGTGCGCGTTGGCATCCGTCGGCCGGCCATGCGTGGCCCACCGTGTGTGGCTGATGCCGACGCAGCCCGGAGCCGGCTGCTTCTGCAGGTGCTTGCTCAGGTTGGCGATGCGCCCCGCCCGTTTGCGGACGTGCAGGTGAGGTCCGGCCAGGATGGCCAGACCGGCGCTGTCGTAGCCGCGGTACTCCAGGCGGCTCAGGCCGTCGAGGAGGATCGGTTCGGCCTCACGCAACCCGGCGTAAGCGAAGATGCCACACATGCGATCTTTCTCCAATCTTCACGGAAGCGAGGCAGAAACGTCCGGCAGGATGATGCATCGTATCTGTTGCTCGGAAACTGTTCGCCGGCAGCAAGCTGGGGCAGCTCTCGGTCCGGGAGGCGCGTCCGTGGGGAAGACGAGGACAGCACCGGTCTTGGGAACGAGATCGGCAGCCCTTGAGCTGCCGATCTCTGGACAGCATGGAACGCAATCAGTCGCGTTGGACAGCCCTTTAGGGACAGGCGGCCGCGACCCAGGACGGACCCGTTGGGCCAGCCTGCTCTGGCCTAGGTGCTTCTCGAATCCGCGTCTGAGTTTACCCTCGCAGGAGAACCAGGCGGCGACGCAGGTAGAACACACCCAGGACAGGCAGACCGCTCAGAGCCAGCGATAAGCCGGTTGGAGCAGGAGCCGTGGCAGTCGTTCCTGAACTGCCGTCCGTCAACTTGTCTCCGTTCGCAAGGGTGACCGTCTCGACTTCCGTGAGGGAGTAGGGGATAGGGGTCCCGCTCAGGTAAGCAAGCGAATTGCCGCTCGCAGAATTACCAGCGGTAATCGGGCCCAAGGCGATCGTGGGCGTCCCCTGACCCTCCCCGAACTGTTGATTGGTGGTGTCCAGGTAACTGTTGAACGTGACGGTGGCGCTGTGGGAATTCGTACCAGCAGCGGTTGCCGAGATTGTACTCGCCAGAAGGACAGCCGGCGGACTTGTCGGCTGAGTGAACCCCGTATCGCCAGAAGTGATCGTCAGCGTACTATTGCCTGTGATGCCAGTCTTGTTCTTGATGGAGAGGCTCGAAAGGTCAATCGAGGCAATGTTGTTGGCACCTGGGCTGTTTGAATCCGCGATCGTCGCACTTACCGCGAAGCCACCTGTCGTCCCATTTGGGGAGATAGTCAGACTATTGATCGTGATCGTGCCAGGGGTGCTAAAATCGATGCTCCCTGCTGCAGGCATTGCTGCTCCGCCGCTGACGCTCACAGATTGCGTCGTCCCATCGATCAGGATCGTTGCACCTCCGTAGCTGAATTGGACCTCAAAATCGGCCCGGGCGGGCGGTGCCAGCCCGCACATGGCGATCCCCGCGAGGATCGCCCACAAGAACAAGAACTTACAACGCAGCATGCAAGAACCTCCTCGAAAGAGGGGAATCGGTGCCAACCACGGTGTTGGCTGGTTAACCGTTCCTCAAGCCAACAGATACGGCGAACTACTGAGACGACACATTGTGCATCCGCACGTCAACTTGGACGCGACAGGAACACTCCCAACCTGCTCGCCTGGTAATTGACGAGGCAGGTCTGGCGATGGGGGCTTGTGGAGCGGGTGAGACGCTTGCTTCAGATGAGCGCGCACTCCGGTCTGGTGGGTTCCATTCCACTTACTTCACTAAGCAAATCCCGGGCCATTCTCCCTGCGTTGTCGCTTTTTCCGACCAGAACAGCCAATTCTGGGCTTCACGAAACCTTTACGTCCGCATTATCCGCGAGCACGCAGAAAGGTGAGCCCCCGATTCTTGATCCTTTCCAGGCAGCTCTGTTAATCACCCTTGACAGATTGTCAATTCCCTTTACGTGCCTGCGGTATCGGTGATTGAAGCGGGGCAGAAGTGCTGCACCACGCATTACGCCGGCGACAAGGCCCTTGCTGAAGGACCTTTCCGGCCAAGCCAGGCATAAGCGAGCAGGCTCAGACAACCAACCCCGCCGAGAAGGAAAGTGGGCGGGACGGGTGCCGCTACCGGGTCGCCTCCGTCAAGCTGGGTAATTTGGTCCTGAATGTTCGGGTTGCTCAACGCCCACAAGTTAGCTGCTTGCAGTAACCCTGGGTTGTTGTAGACGTACTGTATCCACTGTTCTGCGTCAGTCGTAGCAGTAGAGTTGCCCGATGCCCGGAAGTTCCCAGCGGAAAAAGTGTCGTAGTTCTTGTCCCCCCAGTCGTACTCAATCTTCCAGATGGCAAGTTGGAACGCCGCCGCCGTGTTACCATCGACGATGGAATTGTAATAGTTCCCCCACAGTTGTGCGATCGCGGTCGCCTTCGCATCTCCCATGCCGTTGCCGCCTCCGGTTGCTCCCGTTCCTGGATTCGGAGCGCTCGCCAAAGATGTCAGTGTGTAGGTGTACTGGCTCCCGGGATTGATGTCTTGAGTCAGCTCGATGCAAAACGTCGTGAACGTCGAGCCAAACCCGGAAGCGGTGGTCTGGTTTGGAACCAGAGCCCAGTTGATCTCCCCGGGCGTGTAGTTGACCGAGGGTCTTTTGCCATCGCCCAGGTTGATCTTGACGGGAGCCGATGGGTTGAGGGGATCAGTACCGTCCAGCGTGGCGGTTACGACGTAATCGCCTCGGGCTGGCAACGGGACAACAAAGTACACCAATAGCGCAAACAACCACCATGAACCTCTCGCTGTTCTCATCTCTGTCCGTCCTCTTTGGCGAGAGCATTTCTCGCCTGTTCCGAAGGAAATGGCCTGGATCGCAATGGATCGGTTCCTGGGTGCCTCGTTCCAAGAACCTTGCGAATCCGGGCCAGGTAGGTTCCGGTCAGCGGGGGAGGGAAACCGCCGGGAACATACTAAAGCAAAGGACGTGCCACGGCATCGTTCTGCACGATGATCGCCTTGTCACGTCACAAGCAATTGTCCTCCAAGGGTTTAGGATAACTCATCGCCATTGATCGACTGCGGGCGCCATCTATCCATGTTTCCGGGAGTTAACGACGGCAGCAGCGAAAGCGCCAATAAAGCAATCCAGCGCCATCCGCAACCGCCGGGACGCAGCGGCCGGCTACTTCCGGTCCAGTTCCGCCAGCAACTCCCGATACGCTGGGACCTCCAGTGGATGCAGGTCCTTTTCACTCAGCTTCAGTTCCTGTGCCTTGTGCCACGCTTGCTGGGCAGCGAGGCGGTTCTTGACCGCCAGGTAGGCCTGGGCAAGGTGCCAGTAGTAATTCGCCTTCGGGACTTCCGCCACCGCGGCTTCCAGGTCCTTGACCGCTTGCTCGGCCTGACCGCCTGCCAGGTGGATCGTGCCCCGCGTATCGAGCAGACCAGGCAAGGGTCCACCGCGCTCAATGGCGCCGTTGATCATCTCGAGCGCTTCCCTCTGCTTGCCGCTTGCCGTGGCCAGCAACCAGGCCAGGTTGTTCCGGGCCAGCAAGCTCCCGGGGCTGCGAGCGAGCATGGAGCGGTAAATCGCCTCGGCGTCATCGACCCGGCCCTGGGCATCGCGCAGGTTGGCCTGGGCCGCGAGCAGGAGTTGCGACTCCGGTTGCTGCCGCAATACCTGCTCCAGCCAGCGTTCCACGCGCTGAAAATCCTGCTCGCGCGGCTGGCCGGCTCGCAGGCCGTTCACGCACACTACCGCCACGGATTCCGGTTTGCACTTCGGCCCGGCCTGCTCGCACAGGTCCAGCGCTTCGGGCAGCCGGTGCTGCCGGGCCAGGAAAGTCGCGAGCCGCAGCACGCTTTCCGGGTTTTTCCCCTCGGCTTCCGTCACGTACTTGCGATACAGTCGCTCCGCGTCGGCGGGCTGGTTCAGCTCGCCCAGCAGGCCCGCGCCTCCGGCCAGGATGGCCGGGTCTTTCCTGGCGGCGAACTCCTTTTCGACAAACTCCACGATCAGGCGAGCGGCTTGCTCCCCTTTTCCCTGCTTCGCCAGCACTCGCGCCGTCAACTCCAGGGTTACTGCGGTTCCGGGGTCCTTTTTCTTCAAGCGGTCGAGCCAGAGAGCGGCTTCCGCTACCTTATCCCGGCGCAGCAGGGCCCGCACGTAATAGGCCAGGTACGGAGGAGCATCCCCTCCCCTGCTGTTCAGCAGCGCCAGGAGGTATTCGTTGGCCTTGGGCCAATCGTGGTTGGCGTCGAACAGCTGAGCCAGCAGCAGCTGCTCCCCGAGTGTGGGACGCAGCCTTGAGTACGATCTCTCCAGGGCCCGGATCGACTCGCGCCGGCCGCCCGGTTGCATCGCCAGCACCAGCGCCTGAATACGCAGGTCTTCCGGTGTTTGCGTTCGTTCTCTCAGGTTCTCCTCGATCAGACCCAGGGCCTGACGTGTCTGCTGAAAGTCGCCGCTGCTGGCCAGGGCAATGGCCAGGTGGCGACGCGCCCAGCGAGGCGTCTCTTCCTCCCATCGGCCCGAGGAGACGATCATCTGTCGCAGGTGCGGCTCGGCTTTCTTGACTTCCCCGCCACGCAGGTAGAAGCTGGCCAGGCCACGCAGCACGCTCAGATCGTCTGGCTTGCTCTTGAGCAAGGCGACGTGCTGCTCCTCGGCTACGTCCCTTTGGCCGAGGGCCTCATAGCAGGCTGCCAGGGCCAGCGGCCTCTGGTCGGCCGGCAGGGCACGCTTGGCCCTCTCAACCTCGGCCTCGGCCTTCTGCTTCTGGTCAGTTCTGGTCAGAAAGACGACGAGGGCCACCCAGGCTTCCGGTGCCGTGGGGTCCAGGGCCACCGCCTGACGAAAAGCGGCCTCCGCCTCCTGGGGTTTCTCGACCGACCAGAGGACCTGGGCGCGAAACAGTTGGTCCCGGAAATCCTTGGACTTTTTGACGGCGTCCTGGTTGGCAAGTTCCAGGGTGCGTTCACGGGGGTCCTGGTTGAGCCAGGAAACCTCGGTCGCCAGACGGCTGAGGTCGGCCGAGGCATTCACCCGCTCCTGCATCCGGTCCAGGATTTGTTTTGCCTCGTCAATGCGGCGGCGAGCAATCAGAAGCTGCACGGTCCGGTACACCGCCTGGGGCGACTGTTCGCCCATTTCGATGGCCCGATGATAGGAGTCCAGGGCCGTATCGACGTTCCCTTCCAGGTCGTCAATCTGGGCGCTGAGCAGCGGCACGCGCGACCACGCCGAACGAATCCGGGCCACCTCGGTCAGCCGCCGGCGTGCCTGGGCCAACCCGCTCCGGTCGCCCCTGTGAGCCAGGGCCACCAGTCGCGCGGCTTCGGCAAAGCGCCACAGTGCCCCCTCCTCTCCCTCCATCTTGCGGACCTCCGCCAGCGTGGCCTTGCAGGCCGCATCGTCCTCCGCCGCCAGCGCCAGGGCAAAGAGCCGCTGCCGGATCCCGAGGTCCTCCGGCAGCTGGGCCGCGGCCTGGCCAAGCAGCCGCCGGGCGTTCTCCCGGTCGCCCAGACGTTCCGACGCATCCGCCAGCCCGACCTGGAGACGCGTTTGCTCCGCCTGGTTGAAGTGCTCCGTTTTCTCCTCGAACCGCCGCAGCGCATCGCGCACCTGGGCCGCCGGCAACGGGCTCAGGCGGTTCGCTCGGGCCAGGCGCAGCTCGACCACGTCGCCCACCGCCTTGTCCGCCTCGTCCAGCACTTCCAGAGAGCGGACGAACGACCTGTCCCTGGTTGCAGTCTGGTCCCGGTCCGCCAGGGCAGCCAGGGCGAGCCAGTAGCGGACTTCCGCTGGTGCTTTCCGGCAGGCCGCCTGCAGCTCTTGCCGGGCCTCCGCGAGCTTGTCGCGGCCCAGGAGCAACTCCACACCCAGCAGGCGATACTCGACCGAGTCCCGGACCTGCTCCGGAGCGTCCCGGAGCAGTGTCTCCAGCTGACCCCAGCTGCGTTGCCTGGCCGGCAGACGCATGTTCCGGAGCAACAGGAGGCGGGCGACGATCAGCCGGGTCTCGGGCACTTCGGGCATCAGCCGCTGATACTCGCTGAGGGCCTCGTCCAGCTGACCGTTGGCCAGCAGCGCCGCGGCCAGCCCCAGCCGGGCTGGCCGTGGGGAAGAGGCACTGCTGGCCGCACGGCGGTACGCTGCCAGCTGCTGTTCCGGGTTGCCCAGCCGCTCGTAACATACCCCCAGGAAGACGTCTGCCCGCCAGGCCAGGTCGGGAGTGTGGGTCAGCTGCTGCCGCTGTTTTTCCAGAAGGGTCCGGGCCTCGGCGAACCGGCCTTCGAGCAGAAGCAGGCGCGCCCGGAGGTAATTGACGGCCGAGTGCCATTCCGCGTGGCTGAGCCGGACCAGCAATTGCCTGGCCTCCTTCGCTTCGCCCGCATCGAGGAACAGGTCTGCCGCCATCCAGATGACCGGTGCCTGATCCGGCAACTGCTCGAGGGCCTGCCGGAGGCAGCGGAGGGCCTTCGCACGCCGCCCGGTGCTCAGCTCCAGGCGAGCGAGCCCGAAATGGAACCGCGGGTCTCCGGGGTGCAGTTGCTGACCGCGCTCGAAGTACCTGCGTGCCTCGTCCGGCTTGCCCATCGCCTGGGCCAGGTCGGCGGAGGACGCCAGCACGTCGGCCTCGTCCGGCGCCAGTTTCTCGCGGACGTAGGCGATCTCCAGGTTCGCGGCGGCAAGCAGTTTCAGGTCGGACAGGTAAGCTGCCCGCGCCAGCCGGGCCTGGATGGAGTCGGGATAGGTCTTGACCAGGCGGTCCATCAGCTTGTCAGCGTCCTGGGCCCGGTCCAGCCGGCGGCGGTACACCTTGGCGAGGCGGACGCAGCAGTCGATGCGCTGCGGCGCGTGCTGGATCGCCTTCTCATACCATTGGGCGGCCCAGGCAAACTGGCTGCCTGCCTCCTCGCAGCGGCCCCGCAACTCTTCCAGCTCCGGGTCGTCGGGGGTCGCTTGCATCAGCACCTCCAGGTGCTCGCGCGCGTCCGCGAACCGCTCGATCCCCATCGCGGCCGAGATGGCACGCCGACGCACGTCGTCGCGGTCCGGAGCCTGCCGGAGAACCTCGTCCAGGGCCAAAAACGCGCGGAGTCGAGCCTGGGGCGTTTTGGCCTGCTGGTCCAGCAGCAGGGCGTACCGGGCCCGGGCTTCGGTATCCCTGGGGTAGAAGGCGAGATAGCGGCTCAGGTAATCGAGGCTCTTGCCGAAGTCCTTTTCCTCTTCCATCTGCTGGGCTCGGTGCAGGAGGGCCCTGGCATTGCGCTTCACCTGGAAGCCGTGGAGGAAGTGTGCCGTGCCTCCCAACACGATCAGTGTCAGCAGCAGCAAAGCCACGAACCTGAGATTCACCTGCCTTCGCATGGTTTGCATTTCCCCTGAGATTGTCAGCAGCTTACCATCTGCCAGGCTCCGCCTTCTTTGCGGAGGTCCTCGCCCCACAGGCGATCAGCACTCCAGCGCGATGAGGATTTCCGGATCGTAGCCGGTCCAGCGGTCCGGAGCGGAGGAGCGCACGTCCGCATCCGTTTCCTTTGGGGCCGGCGCCGCTTGGCCCGCATCTCCGCCTGATCGCGATTCTCGGTCTGGAACACGCTCACCTTTTCCATGAAGTCCTCTCGATTCGTACGTGGTTGGTGGATGGAAGGTACTACTCCGGCAAGGAAGATCGGCACAAAGTAGTCATCACGCTCCGCGTGATGGCTGCATCACGCGGAGCGTGATGACTACAATCTTTCTTGCCGTGGTAATACTTGTCTCTTCAGAATTCTGCCTGGCACGGTCCAGCCAGGGCAAAGCTGGGCAGAGAGTCCTGGCGCGACTTGAGCCAATGCGCCACCGAGTCAGCCCGGACAAACGGATGCTGCTCCAGCAGCGCCGCCAGCTTGCCGCGGCTGCGCGAAAGACCAACGTAGGTGCGCAGCCGGCTCAGGAAACGCAGGGGTAAGCGGGTTTGCTCCGGGTCAAACTCCCAGGGATGGAAGTAGAGCATGGCCACCGCCGGCCGGCACTGGCGGCGAACTTGCTCGATTCCCCATTGCATCACCCTCAGCGGCAGCAACCGAAAGTAGCCGCCGCCGCCGGTGGGGACGTTCTGCCTGAGGACCCTCCAGGTCGCCGGCGGCAATTCCAGGATCTCCCGTGTCGGTCCGCACGCCCGGAAGGGAGCCCGCGGCGCCTCCGCGACGCCGTAGCGGTCGTGCCGCACCGGGTAGATCGAGGAATCGTACAGCATCCCCACCTCGGCCAGGACGTCGAGGGCCCAGGCCGTTCGCTCAACGATGCTGAACGTTGGGGCCCGATAGCCGATCACGGCCGAGCCCGTCACCTGCTCCAGGGCATCCTTGCTCCGGCGCACGTCCTCCTTGAACTGCATGGGAGTGAAGTGATGGACGCGGCGGTGGTCCCAGCCGTGGCTGGCGACCTCATGCCCATCCCGGTGGATCGCCCGCACCAGGGCCGGGTTTGAGTGAGCAATGTCCCCGACGATGAAGAAGGTCGCCTGGATCCCCCGCTGTCCCAGTTCATCGAGGATCCAGCGGGTGACCAGATCCATTCGCTCAGCGTAGTGCGTCTGCAGAGCGGGAGGGAGCGTCAGCCCGACTGCGGACTCGATGCGGTGGTGTTCCTCCACGTCGAAGCTGGCCACCTCATGCCCGTCGCGAAAGATGGCGCGCACCAGGGATGGGTTGGAATGAGCAATGTCGCCGACGATAAAGAAGGTTGCCTGGATCCGCGCGGACCGAGTTCATCGAGAATCCAGCGGGTCACAACGTCCATTCGCTCGGCATAGTGAGCCTTCAGGTCAGGGGCAATCCCCAGCCCAGCGGCGGTTTCGATGCGATGGTGTTCCTCGACATCGAAGCTCAGGATGACCTGTAACTGGTCATCCGCTGAGGGAGGGGTGAATGTAACCCCCCCAGTCCGGACGGGGAACTGAACCCACGCAGGGTTGTCATCGACAAGCCTCTCTCTTTCCCGAGTGCCAGCGATCAAAACTCCCCCCCTTGTGAGAGAGGGCGTGGCAAGCGAAGTGGCAGCGTATCGGACAGAAAGAGACGATGCGAGTCTGCCTGGCGGTTCCCGAACACCCTGGCAGGTGGCAGGCAGGCAGACTTTCGACTCAAACTGGCACTGTTTGGACGCTCACAGGCAGCCACTGGCCTCTCGGCCACAGGAAACCAAAGTGGCCGGCAAGGCAGGCAGCCTCCTCCCGATCCTCCTGTCACATCCGCCCCAGGAGCCCGTACCAGGCCGCGCCCAGCCACTCGTGCCAGGCTTCGCGGCAGCCTTCCGCCATCTCCGGGTTCGGCAGCAAAGTGCGGACCGACCATTTCAGCCGGCTAGCCCGGTATCGGCAGCCGCAAGGCACCACCTCAATCCCCTGTTTCCGGAAACAACCAACGGCCCGGCGCAGGTGGGCCGCGTACCAGGCAGTCCCCACCCACTCATGCCAGGCCTCCTGACACCCCTGCGCCATCGCGGGGTCCGGCAGGCACGTGCGAATCGACCATTCCAACCGTCTGGCCCGATACCGGCAGCCGCAGGGCACTACCGCGACGCCCTGTTTGCGAAAGCAGCCACTGGCACGACGCAGGTGGGCGGCATCGGTGACCAGGACAATCCGCTTCAGTCCCCGTTCGGCCAGGAGCCGGCAGCTTTCCACGGCATTCTCGTAGGTGTTCCGCGAGCGATCTTCCACAATCAGGTCACTGCTCGCGACTCCAAGCCGCAGCAGGAAATCACGCATCGGCACGGCCAGGGCCGGCCCGGGAGCAGAGGGATCGACCTTGCCGCCACTGACCACCACCGGACACGGTTTGCCCTGGTGATAGACTTCCGCGGCCCGCACACAGCGGTACAGCGTATCCTCCCCCAGTTCGACCTGTGCGCCCTCGTCCAGCACCCTGACGTAACCCGACAGCACCACGATCGCATCGACTTCCGGCCGTTCTTGCAGGGGCGGGTAAGGCCATTCGAGCAGGCCCAAAGTCAGGTAGGCGACCAGCGGCGTACACGCCGCCGACAGCAGCACGAAGGGCACAAGCACCCAGAGCAGACGTCGGTTCCCTTGCCGGTTCCGCCACAGCTTGACCAGTCCCAGCACCAGCAGCAGATACAACCAGACCGTAGGCTGGGTCAGATCGACAAGGGTGCGGTACACGTCAGGGGATGCCTCGCACGATGGCTGGTCCAAGCAACCGGGTGAGCATCACGGGCAACCGTTGCCAGATGCGGATCAACCGGCCATAACGCGGATTGTCCGGACGCACGGCGGCGATGCTGCCCTGGCGAACGTAGTACTGCCAGATCGCCGGGCACGGCTCCGCTCCCCACTGCTTCTTGAAGCGGAACAGGTTGCCGTCCACGCTGCAGCGACCGAAGTCGAACACTGTCTGTCCGCCGCTGCATCGCCCGCTCCAGCAGTTGCCAGTACATGAACATGTTGGCGCAGGTCGAGTTGTATTCGCGCAGACACGAGGCGCTGGGCACCTCGGTTACCCCCGTGCCGTGCAAGAGCAAGGCCCCGGCCACCGGTCGGCCTTCCGCCCGCACGATGCAGAATTCGGCCTCGTCCGGGAACTGCCGGACGATCCGGGCGAACAGGCCGGACCCGTAGACGGGAGTACCGAGGTCGCGCATGTTACGGCTGAACACGGTGTAGAATTCCGGGAGCAATTCGCCTCCGCCCCAGACCACCTGCAGGCCGCACTTCTGACCTTTCCGCACCTGATTGCGGACCTTGCCGTCCAGCCCATCCCACAATTCGCCCAGGCGTGCCGGCAGAGACAGGCGCATGTGGACCTTGCTGGTCATGCACTCGGTCAAGGCCGGGTGCTCGGCCGGTTGCTCATGGCGTAACTCGAGGTAGCGCACGTTCAATTCGTCGGCCAGGGTAATGGCCTGGTCGAGCAACCGGCAGGCCACGACCGGGTCGTCGGCCAGCACGCCAGCCGTGTTCAGATAAGGGAGACTGACCAGGAACCGGCCGAAGAGCAGACTCCGGACGTATGCCAGGGGCAAGAGGCCGCGTGTCTGATCCCCTTCCACCGCTTCGATGCAGAAAACCGTGTGCCGCAGCCCGCCTGCCAGGATCGGTAACCAGGAGGGCAGTTGGCTGAGCGGCCACTGTGGCGAGCGGCGGGCATACTCGTCCAGCTGCGGCAGGCGCTCTCGAATCGCCTGGGAGTTCAGAGTGCGAATCCGCACGGTCGTACAGACAGTGGCCATCAAAGGTGCTCCAGAGATTAGGCGAGCGGCAGGAGAAAACCTACCCAAAGTAGCCATCACGCTCCGCGTGATGAGGCTGCATCACGCGGAGCGTGATGGCTACTTTGGGCCTGCCCCTCGCCTTACATGGGGAGGAGAGCAGGTTCGACGCTGCTGCCTCGGGGTAGTGCCAGGGGCCCGCCGTCCTCTTCGGTGTGATTCAGCTCCCCGCTCTGCCAGGCCCACTGCAGGGCCAGGCCCTCATCGAGCGAGGTGCCAGGCTCCCAGCCCAGGTGCGTGCGCAGCTTGGTGGTGTCCGCGAAGGTGTAGCGCTGATCCCCGGGCCGGGCCGGTTCCTGATAAACCTTGACACGGCGGTCGGCCAGGACTTCGAGCTTGCGCACAATGTCCCAGACAGTGGCCGCTTCGCCGCCGCCCACGTTGTAAACCTCGCCGGGAATCGCCTGGACAGCAGCCAGCGTGGCCTGGACACAGTCCGCGACGTAGGTGTTGCCGCGCACCTGCTGGCCATCCCCGTAAACGACAATGGGCCGGTCCTCGAGCAGCGCCTGAATAAAGCGATGGTAGCCCATGTCCGGTCGCTGCCGGGGACCGTAAACGGAAAAGTAACGCAGCGTGACGACCGGGATCTCATGAACCTCCGCGTAAGCCCGGCACAGGTTCTCCGCCGCCAGCTTGGTGATGCCATAAGGGGAACTGGGTTTCGTCGGCACCGTCTCGTCCCCGGAGGCGAACTTGCCGTAGACCGAGGAGGTCGAGGCCAGGATGAGCCGGCGCAGTCCAGGGACCGAGCGGCGGACCGCGTCGAGCAACCGCTGGGTTGCCAGGACGTTGCAGGCCCAGTAGCCTTCCATGTCCTTCCAGCTGCGCACCAGCCCCGGCATGGCCGCCAGGTGGAAAATCACCTCGGCCTCGGCCAGCACGTCATCCAGCTGGTCCTGGCGCAGATCAAGCCGATGGAACTGATAGTTCGGTGACGAAAGGCAGCCGAGCAGGTTCCGCTGCTTGATCGGCTCGGGATAGTAGGGAACAAAGGAGTCCAGGCCGATCACCTGATGGCCGCCGCGCAGCAGCGCCTCGGACAGATGGGAGCCAATGAATCCCGCCGCACCCGTGACGACGCATTTCATGAACGAATCCTTCTTTGACAGGAATGGGTCTTCGGCCCGCGGCAGGTTCCGTGGGCAAGGAAGATTCTTGCAGAGTAGCCATCACGCTCCGCGTGATGGGCTGCATCACGCGGAGCGTGATGGCTACTTTCTTTCGTGCCGGAGTAATCGACCACCCAGACAACTCGCTTGTGAACTGGCAGGACAGTCGAACCAAGAAGAACAACAGAGTTCCCGTCTCCTCCACCGATCTTGCCTGAATTCAACCTGCCTGCCAGTTCACGAGCGAGCTGTGTTGAATTCCGAGTTGGAACGCTATTCTGTTATCTTGATGACGGTTGCGGTGATGTCATCGCGCTGAGGCCGGCTCTGGGAAAAAGCACTCACCGCATGGTAGAGATTGGCGACGATCTGCTGGGCCGTCGCCTGGCGTGAGGCCCTGACCACGTCCAGCAACTGCTCCAGACCAAAGTCAACGTCTTCCGGAGAGCGCGCTTCCTCAATCCCATCGGTAATGAGGATCACCAGATCTCCGGATTGAAGAGGGATCGGAGCGCTGCTGGGAAAGTCCACGTTCAGCTGGTATCCCAGGGGAATACTGGTGCTCGGCAAAGCTTGTTTGACGCTGCCATTGCCGTCGAGCAGGTAGCCGGTCTGGTGTCCCGCGCTGGCATAGACCAGCGATCGCCCGCAAGGGTCCAGTTTTGCCAGCAGCAGGGTGATGAAGTAATCGCCCGCGATGTCCGGGACCAGCAGCCGATTGACCTGCCCCAGGATGGTGCTGACGTCTGTTTGCGTCTGGGCGAAGGCACGCACCAGGGCCCGGACTTCGCTCATCAGCAAGGCGGGCCCGATCCCGTGCCCGCTCACGTCGCCAATGGCGATGCCGAAACTGCCATCGGAGAACGGGAGGAAGTCGAAATAGTCACCACCGATGGCGCCCACCGGGTACGAGGCTCCACCGACGTCGTAGTGCCGGTCGGCCTCACCGGCCTGGTGGCCAGTCATTTCCCGCTTGCCTGTGGAATAGAGTTTCTGCTGGATGGTCCGGGCGACCTGAAATTCCGCGGTCGCGCGGGCCAGCTCTCCCTCCGCCCACTGCAGTGCTGCCTCCTTGCGGCGCGACTCGGTCAGAGACTGCTGCAGCAGGGCATTGGTCTGCACCAGGCGCCGGCTCAGGCTGCTGACCTGCTTGAACTCGGTGGACTGTCCGCTGGTATCACCGGGATACCGTGCTCTGATCATGGTGATGACTCCCTTGCTCTCGCACGCCTCGCGCCGGATTGATGTGCAGGAAGCCGGCTTCTCTGGTCCTGTTCAATCATCCCTCGCGGCCGAGCAAATCGTCATAGACTGCCTGGATCCGCTCCATGCGCGCCGCGAAACTGTAGCGGGTTTCGATGGTGTGCCTGCCGGCCTGCCGTAACTGCCGCCTCAGGTCGGCACGGGTCAGCAGTTCCTCCAGAACACGGGTCAGGTCCTCGATCGACCCCGGGTTGACGAGCAGGCCGTTGACACCGTCCGCCACCAGCCGGGGGACGCCGGCGATCCGCGTGGCCGCCACCGGAACTTCCAGGGCCATCGCTTCCAGCAGGACGTTCGGCAGTCCTTCGCGCAAGCTGCTGAGGGCAAAGACATCCATCGCCTCGTAAAGGTCCCTCAGGTCGGAACGGTAGCCCAGCAGCCGAATCCGGTCCTGGCGGCCCAGTTGCTCAATCAGCTGTTGCAGCTGGGGCTGTTCGTCGCCCTCGCCGACGATGAGCAGGTCCAGGTCGATCCCCTTCTTGAGGAGGGAATCCGCTGCCTGGATGAGCAGGTCGAAGCCCTTCTCGGCAGAGAGCCGACCCGCGGCCCCAACCACCAGCCGCCCGGGAGGGATCCCCTGGGCGCGCTTGGCCTCTTCGACGGTGCGGCGGCGGCAGAACTCCTGAACGTCGATGCCGTTCTCGATCAGCAGGCAGCGTTCAGCCGGCACCCCGGCAGCCAGGCATTGCTGCTCCAGATCGGGCGAGACGCAGAGGACCCGTTCATAGCGCGGCAGACAGAACCGATCGATGCGATAGTACAGCGGCGTGCGTCGCGTATGCTTGACCCAGCCGTGGACCGTCGTGACCAGCCGCATGGGCCAGAAGCGGCGCAGCAGCAGGCCCAGCGCGTTGCTCTTGTAGTCATGCCCATGCCAGATCCGCACTCGTTCCCGGCGGCAGATGCGCAGCAGCTCGAAAACCACGCGCCAGTCCCAGAAGCCGCGGTCGGGAACCCCCAGCAGGGGTGCTTGCCAGAGCTGGGCCTTGTTCTGGAGCTGCGCAAAGCCCGGATCGCCTGGCGGGTACATGTAGGCACAGAGATTGCGATACCCCGCCTTCTCCAGAAAGCGGGGCGAATTGAGGATGGTCTTGTCCGGCCCGCCTCCAGTCCCACAGACCACGCGGGTGTCGAGGACGACCGGTTGGTCCGCCCGCGCTCTTTGGGAGCCCCTGCTCAAGGCCGGGGAACCGATCGCGGTGTCAGGTGCGAAGTCGAAGCCCATTGTTCTTGTTTGAGATAGAGATAGAGCGGTTCGAGCTGAGAACGTCGGTTTGATGCAGACTCCGTCCCGGTGGGTTACACCCACATTGGTGCTTGGTTGGAAAAAGTAATGATTGAGCAATGCAAAGATCGTGCCAGCAGCCAGTTCGTCTCGTTGTCTCCTCAAGGATGGAGATTCAACGGTTTATGCATGTCCCTGCCCCTTCAAGAATTACGGGACAAAGGCAGTCCCTGCTGGCGCAGCGGGAAAACAGGCGGCATCCTTGTCAACTTGTACAACTTTCTTGACATTTCCCGTGTCACTTTTTCTGACACGCCCCAACCAAGGGCTTGGCTGGTCCCTGGTTGCGCGCTTTCGATAGGAGAGGCTCCTCCGGTTGCATTTCCCGATCCAATGCGGCCTGGAGCAGCCTGGCAAGGGTCTGCACGAAAGGTTCTTGCAGAATGCTGCTGTGGTTGCCCGGAACTGTCTTGACCTCAACGCCACCCGCGGCCAGTTTGCCCCAGCCTAAATCGGGCTCGTCCGAACGGAACAGAGGCCTTGCACGGGCTCGCAGGAGGGTGATTCGGCCGGGATACGGTTTGGGGGAGTATTCGCGAAAAGCCTGCAGGTTCGCTTCCAGCATTTCCCGGTAGCTGGTTGACATGGCACCAATGTCGAACAGATGCTCCAGTTCCAATTGCTGGGAGGAATGGGAGAGCAAATGGGACAGGCTACCCCGTTCACCTCGCAGCGCCTGAATTTTCCGGCGAAGCCGGGCAATCATCTCCCTGGGGTGAGTGCGCAGAAAGTCATAGATGAACCAGTAGGGCAAATTGCGCAGGAAGGCGCCGGGCTGCCGAAAACGCTGCAAGAAGGATCGAGTTGGGGGGCGAGACGGCGACGTGTCGATGATGGCCAGCAAATTGACCTGGCTTCCTCTCTCAGACAGTTGCCGGGCCATCTCAAACGCGAGCCTCCCCGCGAACGAGTAGCCAGCCAGGTAATAGGGACCATGCGGCTGAAAAAGACAAAGGTCTTCTGCACACTGGCTTGCGATGGCCTCCAGAGAGGTGAGGGGCCTGGTTTTCCCATTCCCGCACTGCTGTTGAATGCCGTACACGGGCTGGTCCGGACCGAGGTGGCGTGCCACCTGGTGGCAATACATGACTTCGCCAACGAGAGTTGGGAGGAAGACGAGTGGTAGTTTGGATCCTTGGGGTTGGATCTCGACAATCTCCGTTCGGCGGCCAGGTTGGCCAGCCTGTTGGAGATTGTCTGCCAGGTACTCAATGGTCCCCTTCTTGAACAGTGTCGCCAGGGGAAGCCTCCGGCCGAAAGCTTTCTCGATGTGAGCGACCAGGCGAACTGCCAGCAAAGAGTGGCCACCTAGGTCGAAGAAGTTGTCGCGGATCCCGACTTGCTTCAACCCCAATACCGCGCACCAGATCCCTGCCAGAGTCTGTTCCAGGGGAGTGCGCGGCGGCACGAACTCGTTGCTTGGCTCGCTTGCCTGGTGTGGGGCCGGCAGCTGGCGTCGGTCTAGCTTGCCACTGGGGGTCCGGGGCAAGGCGGGCACCTGGACGAAGGCTGAGGGAATCATGAATTCGGGAAGACGCTGTTGCAGGAAGTCACGCAGCCGGGGAATCAAGGGCTGCTCCGCGCCGGCGGCATTGGCCGACAGCCGCCGCGCTGACCCGTCGGCAAATAGGGCCTGATAAAATGGCGATTGGCGAAACCCTTGCGGCCGGTGGGCCGACCAGTGTTTGAAGCCGACCTCCGGGCGCTGGGCGACGTAACACTCCCCGGATGCCGTAATCGGGATGCACCCCATCCTCGCTCAACTGGCCGCTGCATACGGCCTCGATGCGGTCACCTGTCTCAACTCCCACCCCGGGATAGAAGGCCGGAAAGAACACTGGCAGCCAGTTCGTCGCTTGCCGCAGACTGTCCACCACCTGCCCGCCGCCGATGTCCAGTTCGATCCAAAGGAGAAACCCATCAAGCCGTCCGGAGCGTTCCACGGTCAGCTCCACAGGATGCTCGAACCCGACCGGTCCTGCTTCCCGGAACACCAGTTCTTCAAACACGTCCGAGCCAGACAGGAGATTGGACTCGTCCATGTGGCGGAGACAGACACGCAGGTCGAACGGCCGGCCCTCGACCTGGAAGATCTGCTCCAGGTAGGAAAACGGTGTACTCGTGAAGCCGAGACTCTCCATCAGTCCCTGGGGCAACTGGACTGCCGCGATGTGTGTCCGGCAGCGTTCCGGGATCATCAGCCCATCCGCTTTCAGTAACCGTCGGGCGCGATTGAGTACTGAGACCGCTCCCTCCGAGCCGCCGATCATACCGACGATTTCCGACACACAGACATCGGCCAGCTCGGGGAGCTGGACATTGCCCGGGTCCCCGTGCAGGACACTGATTCGGTTGCTCAGTCCCAGGCGCTCGACAGTCGCTTTTGCCTGGAGGGCGACCTCTTCCACGTGTTCCAAGGCGTAGACCCGGCGGGCCCCGGCTTCGACACAGAACCGGCTCAGGATGGCATCGCGCCCCGTGCCCACTTCTAGCACCACCTTGCTGGCAACAACAGCTTGGATGACCTGGCGATAGCGGAGGTTGCGGACCTCGTCGAGAGTCATCACCTCGTAGAGCAGGTCATCGTAGATGTTGTAATCGCTGGGGATGGGCCAGAGTTCCGGACGCGGTGGAACCTTCCCCGTGGGAGGGAGCCGGCTCGCTTCCGCAGGAACCAGGTAAGCGGTGAGGCACTGCGCCCCCGAACCTTCCTCGGGAAGCACCACCACTTCCTTTACGCCAGGGTGTTGACCTAACACGGCCTCGATCTCGCCCAGCTCGATCCGGAAGCCACGTACCTTGACCTGCTGATCCAGCCGGCCCAGAAACTTCAGGTTACCATCGGGCAACCAGCACACCCGATCCCCCGTTCGATACAGGCGGTCGGCTGAATCTTGGCGGAAGGGGTCGGCCACGAAGCGGGCCGCGGTCAACTCGGGCTGGTTGAGGTAACCCCGAGCCAGACCGACTCCTCCCAGATAGAGTTCCCCTGCCACGCCGACCGGGACAGGCTGTCTGCGCTGATCCAGCACGTAGGCCGCATACCGCCGATCGGCCGGCCAATCGGAACGCTGGCACGCTGCTCGGTCCGCTGGCATTCCCACCAGACGGCATCAATGGACGTCTCCGTCGGCCCGTAGAAGTTGAACAGGCGAGCTGGCAAGGCGGCGAAGAAACGCTCCTGAAGCGCAACGCTCAACACCTCGCCGCCGCAGATGACATAACGCAGCGAGACACAATTCCGACAGCCAGGCTGATCGAGCAAGGCCTCCAGCAGACTGGGCACGAAAGTGGCGACCGTCACCTGCTGTTGCTGGATCAACGCCGACAGTGTGGCGAGGTCGAGAGGACCAGCCCCAGGCAGCACCAGACAGGCCCCAGCCGCCAAAGGAGCGAACAGTTCCCAGACGGAGGCATCGAAGCTGAACGAAGATGCTTTGCAGGACGCGGTCGCTCCTCTCCAGAGGATGAGCGCTCTGGCCCCACAGGATGCGGTTGACCACGCCACGATGAGGCACCAGCACGCCCTTGGGCCGGCCCGTCGAGCCCGAGGTATAAATCACGTAGGCCAGGTCGTCGGGACCTACCTCAATGTTCAGGTCGCCGTCTCTGCCGGGCTGGCTCGGATTGTTCTTCGTCCATGAGCATCACTGCCGCAGGGTCGCCGGCAGGCCGTTGAGCAGGGAAGGCTGAGTCAGCAGGACCGGGGTTTGCACGTCCTCGAGGATGAAGCGGATGCGCTCGCTGGGATAATCGGGATCACAGGGAACATAGGCCCCGCCCGCCTTGAGGATGGCCAGCAGCGCGACCAACAGCCGGGGCGAGCGCTCGGCGCGGACAGCGACCGGGACTTCCGGGCCGACACCCCGACGGCGCAGCATCCGTGCCAGCCGGTTGTGCTCTCGTTGAGTCGGCGATAGCTCCATTCCTCCTTCCCGCCGATCACCGCGAGGGCGTCGGGATTACGCCGGGACATGCTCCTCGAACAGATGATGTAGGCACTTGTTACTCTCCCCAATCCATCCATTGCAAGGGATGACCTTCGTGGCGCTCCACTCAAGCAGCTGCCTGCGCTCGCTTTCATGCAGCAGTGGCAAGGCGCCCAGCTCGGCGTCGGGGTTGGCGACAATGCCCGCGAGCAGGGCCTCGAAACTCCGCAGCAGTAGGTCGATGGTCGCGGCCTCGAAGAGGTCGGTGCTGTACTCTAACAAGCCCTTCAGACACCCAGCTTCCTCAGTCATCGAGAGCGACAGGTCACATTGCGACTGTGCTCCGTTCAACCGCAATCGACTGAGCCGTTAGCCCCGGCAACTCCAGCGGAGTCCTCGGGGTGTTCTGCAGCACAAACACGACTTGAACCAGGGGTGCATGGCTGGGGCTCCGCTCCGGTTGCAATTCCTCGACTAGTTTCTCAAACGGCAGTTCCTGGTGGGCATAGGCATCCAGCGTTGTCTCACGCACCTTGCCAAGCAACTCGCGAAAGGTTGGGGCCCCTGAGAGGTCGGTCCGCAACGGCAGCATGTTCACGAAGAAGCCGATCAATCCTTCCAACTCGGTGCGGTTGCGGCCGGCCACCGGAGAACCGACCACGATGTCCTGCTGGCCGCTGTAGCGAAAGAGCAACGTCTGGAACGCTGCCAGCAGGGTCATGAACAGGGTCGTCCCTTCTTGCCGGCTCAACTCCCGCAGCGCCTGCGCCAAGTCCTTGTCCAGCGTCAGCGCCTTGCACGGCCCCGCAAGAACTCTGGGTGGGCGGGCGGACAAAATCGGTCAGCAGTTCCAGCAGCGCCGGCGCGCCTTGGAGCTGTCGTTTCCAGTAAGCCAACTCCTTGTCGAGTACTTCGCCACTCAACTGCTGCCTCTGCCACGCTGCGTAGTCCGCGTATTGAAGTGGCAACTCGGGCAATGGCGAGGGTTGCCCTGTAGAGAAGGCCTTGTAGAGCGATGTCAACTCACGGAAGAAAACGTCCATCGACCACCCGTCCGACGCAATGTGGTGCATCGTCACCAAGAGTACGGACTCGTGCTCGCTCGAGCGCACCAAACTGGCGTGCAGCATCACGTCCTGTGACAAATTGAAGGGACGCTTCCCTTCTGCAGCGAGATACCGGTGCAACTCAGCCTCGCGCTTTTTTCGAGCAGGTAGCCGAGATTCCGCACCGAGAGCGTCTCAGACACTACGGAGGAGACCCGCTGGACGGGTTCGCCCACGACAGAGACAAAAGTTGTCCGCAAGACTTCATGCCGTCGCCGGAGTTCAACGAGACACCGCTCCAGCACCTCTACGTCAAGGACTCCGGTTAGCCGGATAGCTCGCGAAAAGTTATATGCTGGGTTGTTAGCCAGCAAAGAGTGGCCGCCCAGGTCGAAGAAGTTGTCGCGGATGCCGACCTGCTTCAACCCCAGTACCCTGCACCAGATTTCCGCCAGCAATTTCTCCCCGCGCGTCCGCGGCGGCTGGAAATCGCGATTCCTTTCGGAGCCGGGATCCTGGGGAGCCGGCAGGGCTCGCCGGTCCACCTTGCCGTTTGGGGTCAGCGGTAGGGCTGGCAGCGGCACAAAGACCGCGGGGACCATGTAGTCCGGCAGTTGCGTCCGCAGGTGCTCGCGCAGCTCGGTCGCCGAGGGGGCCGAGTCCTGAGCGACGATGTAGGCCGCGAGCCGGCTGGTCCCATCGGGGCCAATCACCGCGACAGCAACCGCCTGCCGGACAGCAGGGTGCCGCTCCAGCACCGTCTCGATCTCCCCCAACTCGACCCGGAAACCGCGCACTTTCACCTGGTGGTCGAGCCGGCCGAGGAACTCAATGCGACCATCCGGCAAATAGCAAGCCTTGTCGCCGGTTCGGTACGTGAGGCAGGCCGGCTCAGCCACGAACGGGTCCGGGACAAAGCGCTTCGTGGTGAGATCGGGGCGATTGAGGTAGCCTTTGGCCACACCGTCCCCGCCGATGAAAAGCTCGCCGGCGACGCCGGGCGGGGTCGGCTGACCGTTGGCGTCGAGAATGTAGACGCGGGTGTTCGCGATGGGCCGGCCGATGGTAACCTGGTCCTCGACCGCCTCGACGCGCTCACAGGTAGACCAGATGGTCGTCTCGGTGGGGCCATAGAGGTTCCACAGCGAACCGCAGCGGCCGAGCAGATTGGTAGCCAGGGCCGGTGTCAGGGCTTCCCCTCCGCACAGGATTTGCAAGCGCTCCTGGCCGGACCAGCCGGCATCGATCAGCATTCGCCACGTTGCCGGGGTGGCTTGCATGATCGTGACACTCGATCTCTTCATCAACTCTGCCAGGCGAGTCCCATCGGCGGCGATCTCACGGTTTGCCAGGACGAGGCGGGCGCCGGAAATCAGCGGCAGGAACAGCTCAAGAGCCGCGATGTCAAACGCAAGGGTGGTCACGGAAAGCAGGACGTCCCTCTCGTTACACCCCAACCGCCGGCCAATGTCCGTCAGCAGATTGACCACTCCCCGGTGGGAAACCTCCACGCCCTTGGGCTGGCCCGTGGAACCGGAAGTGTACAGGACGTAAGCAAGGGAAGCAGGCGTCGGCGAACGCCGAGCCACGCCATTGGCCGAGGCAGCCCAGGCTCCCAGTTGCTCAGCCGCGTAGGAATCCATCTGGTCGAGACACACGACCTGGCAGGAGTGTGGGGGCAGTGAGTCTTGCAGGTGCCGTTGCGTCAACAGCACCAGGGGCCGAGCATCCTCCAGCATGAAAGCCAGGCGGTTGGGTGGATAGAGCGGGTCAAGCGGTAAATAGGCCACCCCGGCTTTCAAGATGGCCAGCAATCCCACGATCATTTCCAGCGAGCGTTCGAGGTGGATGGCTACGAGCACGTCAGGGTTCACGCCAAGAGTGTGCAGGTGCTGGGCCAGTTGATCGGCGCGGCGGTTCAGCTCGTGATAGGTGAGCTGCCGTCCTTCGCAAACGACCGCCACCTGATTGGGGGTCCGCCTGGCCTGGGCCTCGAACAGTTCGTGGATACAAGCCTCCCGGGGATAGTCCGCCCAGGTGTTGTTCCATTCCGTCAGCAACTGCCGGCGCCGGGCAGCCGACAGCAGCGGCAAGTTGCCGATGGGCACGTCAGGGTTGACCACGATGGCAGCCAGGAGAGTTTGAAATCCCTCGGCCATTTGCTCGATCGAGTCGGCAGGGAACAGGTCCGTGCAGTACTCCACCTCCAGCCAAAGGTCGTCGCCCACGTCAGTCAAGAACAGGGTCAGGTCGAATTTGGAGGCCCTGGGGTGAGCCAGGACGTGAGACGAAGTAAGGCCAGCCAGGTCCAGGAACTGCATCTGCACTGCACGGTCTTTCCACACCAGCATCGTCTGGAAAATGGGCGAGCGGGTCAGATTGCGCTGGGGGTGCAGTGCTTCGACCACCTTGTTGAAGGGAACTGCCCGGTGGGCATTCACGTCCAGGATCCCCTGCTGGACGCGCTGCAGCAGTTCCCGGAACGTGGGGTTTCCCGAGAGGTCTGTTCGCAGTGCCTGGAAGTCAATCAGGAAGCCGAACAGGTTGGACAGTTCCGGGCGATCTCGATTGGCGATTGGGATGCCGAGCACAATGTCTTCCTGGCCGGAATAACGGGACAGCAAGACGTTGACAGCGGCCGTCAGCACCATGAAGAGACTGACCTGTTCGCCTCGGCTGAAACCGTGGAGACTTTCCGTAAGGCCCCGGCCGAGGGGATAGATTCGTTTCTCACCCGCGTAAGAAAACACTTCCGGCCGAGGCCCCTTGATCGGCAGCTCGATGGCAGGCGGCGCCCCCGTGAGATAGTTTTTCCAGAACGTGAGTTCTTTCGCGAAAGCTCCCTCCTCAAATTGCCGGCGTTGCCAGACGGCATAGTCTCCGTATTGAATCCGCAGAGGCTCCAGATCGTGTGGCTCTCCCCGGGACAAGGCCTGGTAGATCACCTCCAATTCGCGGAAAAGAAGACCCAGGGACCACCCATCGCAAACGATGTGGTGCAGTGTCAGGATAACGACGTGTTCCTCCAGACTCAACCGCAGCACAACGGCACGGAACCCCGGTTCGACGGCCAGGTCAAAGGGGCGCTGGAATTCTGCGATTAACAAGCGCTCGACCTCGGATGCACGCTCGTCAAGCCCCATAGAACTCAGGTCAATTATCGTGAAGTGGATGGGCCAACTCTCATGAATCACCTGCACCAGCCTGTCACCCACAACCTGGATCAGCGTTCGGAGGATTTCATGTCGGGCCACGACAGCGTTCAGCGCTTCTTCAAGGATTCGCAAATCAAGCGGCCCTTGCAAGCGGACGGCGTCCCCCTCGTTGTAAGCGCGCATCCCCGGGTACAGTTGCGTCAGGAACCAAAGCCTTTCCTGGGCATGAGAGAGCGGGCAAGGTTGTGATTGGTCCCTGGGAAGAATCGTTCCCTGGCTGGCACTGGTGCGCTGTCGTTTGCGCAGGGTCTCTTCGAGAGCAGCCCGGTCGATCGGAAGCGGCCTGGGTGAGCCGATCAGGTCGCCGGTCTGCTGCACAGGCCCCGTATCCTCATTGGGGAATAATTGTTCCTTCACGAGAGCAGCTAGCTGGGCCACGGTTGGGTTTGTGAAGAATTCGTTGAAAGACAGTTCCACCGCGAATTGTTTGCGGACGCGCGACAAGGTCTCAATCGCCAGAAGCGAGTGCCCACCCAGTGCAAAGAAATTACAATGAACACCCACCCGATCCACCTGCAGCAGCTCCGCCCAAGTCTCCGCAATCATCTCTTCGAGGGGAGTGCGGGGCAGTTCAAACTCCGATGCCAGTGGCGGTGTGGAGTGGCCGTTGCCGGAGAAAGCGTTCGGAGTGGAATGGTGCTCGGGCTGGATGAGTTCCTTGAAGCAGTCGGCCAGACGCAGCCTCTGCACTTTCCCTGATGGGCCTTTGGGGAGGTCGTTGACCAGATGGATCCTGCTCGGGGTCTTGAAACTTCCCAGCTGGCTTTCACAACCATCCAGGAGTTCTCGTTCGGTCACCTGGGCGCCGGGCGCAGGACGGCAAAGGCAACGATGTCTTCGCCGAAATAATGATCGGGCACGCCGACGGCGGCGGCCTCCAATACCCCGGGATGAGCCTCCAGGATCTCGTCAATCTGGCGGGGGGCGACGTTCATTCCTCCCTTGATGATCAGTTCCTTGGCCCGGCCGACGATGAAGAAATAGCCGTCCTCGTCGAGCCGGGCGAGGTCGCCGGTGCGCATCCAGCCGTCAGCATCCAGGACCGCAGCCGTTGCTTTGGGGTCCTTGTAATAGCCGTTCATGATGCTCGGGCCGCGCAGCATGATTTCCCCTGGCTCCCCGGGGGGGACTTCGGTCCCGTCGGGGCGGACGACCTTGGCCTGAAAACCGTACGGGAGGCCTGGAGTTCCGATCTTGTCTTTTCCGGGGGGCAGCGGGTTGGAAAAGATGTTGCCGCCGCATTCCGTGGATCCCATCGCCTCCAGGAGCAGGAGCTGGAACTTGGCCTCAAAGGCCCTGTGCAACGCCGGGGCCAGGGGCGCCGAGGACGAACGCATGAAGCGGATTTGCTCAAGGGCCTCGCCCATCCCCTCCGCACGCGGGTCGATCCAGTCCAGCAACTGGGTGATGATGGCGGGGACCAGGGCGGACCAGGTGCAGCGGTACTTGGTGATCCAGTTCCAAAAGGAACGGACCAGGAACCGGTGGGGCATGACCACGCAGCCGCCTGTCAGCAGGGTGGGCACCAGGGTCACCGTCTCAGCATTGATGTGGTACAAGGGCAACACGCACAGGCTGCGATCCCGCGCCGTGAGATCGTGGGCGGTTACCGAATTCCACGCGCCCTCAATCACCTTGTTCTGCGAAAAAATCGCCCCCTTGGGCTGCCCGGTGCTACCAGACGTGTAGATCAGCAGGGCGTCATCACCGGGACCAACCTCCGGCAACCGTTTCTCCGCGAACTCCATCGTTTCCCATTCTGGGCCGCGATCCTCATCGGCCCGGACCACCTCAATAGCGCGATGAATCTCTCCCCGAATTTCCGTCAGGAGAGGGAGGTAGCCATCCGAAACGAAAACCACTTTGGCGTCACAATGGTTCAGCGCGTAGATCAGATGAGAACTGCCCGCCCGGACGTTGAGGGGCACCGGCACAAAGCCCCCATACATTGTCCCCAGAAACAATCCCGCGGTGAACAGTCCATTGTCCATCATGAAGGCGACCTTGTCCCCCCTGGACAATCCCATGCTCAACAACCGTTGGGTGAGCTGGTCCGAACTCTGGCGGAGTTCGGCAAAGGTCATTCGTGCATCGCTGTCGGGGCTACGGAGAAAAGTCTCCTTGGGCAGCGACTCGGCCATCTGACAAATCAAACCCCGCAGGGTGTTCGGCTCCCGTGGCAGCATGTCTGGGATCCTCGTGGCGGATACGGTGTTATATTCTTACCGCGACGATGGGGTAAAGCCCGGACAAGGAAGCGGTCCTGGACAACAGGACGACGCGGTCGCAGCGAACACCGTTGGATTCTTGGAGTAAAGGAATCCTGTCAGCTCCGACGTTTTGTCCTCTGGCGATAACTGTACGTAGTTTGGATAAAACTCAGTCAGCTCATCCCCTAGTGTGGCGATGGGCACTTTCCAGGTTGCACCATAAATGTTCTTCAAGTAACTCGGCGCGTCGGCAGGAATCCGGAAGGTTGTTCCAAGAAAGGACGTCTGCTCCCAGTTCTCCACCTGCCAAGCACGACATTCCAGGAAACCTGAGTAGGTGTACCAGTAACGAGATCGATCTGTGAACCGGATGCCTGGGCCTGCAAAATAGAGATAGACGTCCATCCAGGCCAAACCAACGGGAATCGATTTGTGTCGAAGACCGATGCTTCTGGGAACGGACGGTGGTTCTCCAGCAAAGAAGCGATCAATGAGACAAGGGTAACAATACGTCGGGTGGAGCAGGAAGCCGTGGTCCCGCAAGGCCTGGGCAAGCTGCGGCGTCCATGACTCCGCGAGGATCCCGACGTCGATGTCATTGTCGTGAGGAATCAAATCGCCATCCCGAACGCAGCCCAGCAACGTACCCCAGTCTAGCCAGAATGGAATCGCGAAGCTATCGAGAATCGATTTGATCTTCAGCAAGGAAGCGATGCAATTGGCCCGGTAGGTGGGATTCTCGGCAAAGGTGGGCAACAGTGCCGGAGCTTGTCTTCTCGGTTTCCTGAGAACGAGCTGCCCCAGGCGAAACAGCAGTCGCTGAAACATGAGTTTTTCCAACCACCGTCACGTGGGTTGTGGAGTGAAAGGGTTGCATGCAAAGATCGTGCCAGCAGCCAGTTCGTCTCGTTGTCTCCTCAAGGATGGATATTCAACGGTTTATGCATGTCCCTGCCCCTTCAAGAATTACGGGACAAAGGCAGTCCCTGCTGTCGCAGCGGGAAAACAGGCAGCATCCTTGGCGAATTGTACAGCTTTCTTGACATATCCGTGTCACTTTTTCTGACACGTCAAGGCCCATTGTTCCAACATGCGTGCTTTCTCAGTCCAGCTCTCGTTCTCCAGTCGCGCCGGGCCTCCTTCTGGTGTTGAAGCAGACCGGTCGCCAGGCGCAGACGAACGGCCTGGGTGAAGGCCTGTGGCGTGTCGGCAAGGTCCAGGCAATCGGCCCAGGCGCGCGTGGCCGGCAGATCGCGGACCACGACCGCCTTGCCTGTGGCCAGGTACTCTTTCAGCTTCAAGGGCTGCATGGCCCGGGTCACCGGCAGATCTGCATACGGCATCACGAGGACATCCGCCGCCTGGGCCAGGACCGGCAACTGTTCGTAGAGCAACGGCTCCAGGTGAACAACCCGCGGCAGCTGGTAAAGTCCCGGATCCGGGTCAGCCTCGGGACCGACGAGCAAGACAGTCCCCTTCGTCAGGTCGGACGTGAGCTGATTGAGGAAGGCGCCGTCCATCCGGCGATCGATCAACCCCCAGAAGACAACGAGAGGCCGCTCCAGCCTCTCCAGGGCAGCGACTGGCACCGCCGCAGGTTTTCCCCAGAAGTCGAGATCGACGCCGTGCGTGAGCAGATGCGATTCTCGCCCCATCCGGGCCAGCCGCTCCTGGAGCGTTTCGCTGACGGCGACCAGCACGTCAGCCCGGCGCACCACTTCTTCTTCCATCCGCTGCAGTGTCTTCTGGTCCAGGCCCGGCCACTGGCCGAAATCGTCCACGCAGTAATAGATCCAGCGCCGGACCGGCAGCTCTCCCATCAGGTCGGCCACGATGGGCAGGGTGGTGATCGCCACCGGCAGTTCCGGCAGGGCCCGGAGCACCGGAGCTAACTGGCGGACGAGCAGCTTGCGGTTGAGCCAGCGATCGGCCGACCGGGTGAACCAGGGCCACATCCGCGGGTTGAGAACGTGGAGGTTGCCGGCCGGCACTGGTTCGTGCCGGCCAGGGCCGAACAGCCACTGGCGCAGTTTGCCGAACGCCCGCCCCAGCGTCGCCAGGTTCAGCCGGGGCGTCCGCGTCCCGATCGTGTTGACCCACCAGACCCGATAGCGGCAGAGCAATTGACGGACCAGGTGCTGGCAGCTCGACGGATGCCGGCCCCAATCGTCGGCAAAGACCAGCAATCCGGTCTGGTTCATTCGGCTCTCCTGACCCTCCCGCACCTGAACGCTGAAAACCCTGATTCTCTCTTCACAATACCGCTTATCCTGCCTGTGCGGCCAGTTTTTTCACGGCACACCCAGAAAACTGACGAAAAAGTTGCAGACCGCCTTGACATTGATTTGGGTGTAAGGTAACAGTTTATTTGTTGAGTGACTTGCTTCCCGTCCTTGCACTCACAGCTAAACCATTGTGACTCGCGCTTTGCGCGTTGTACAGGTTGCACTCCCGAGCCGTATCGGTTTCGATCTCGCCTTGACCGATGGCTCCGGAGCGCGACGGCTAGCGTTTTTCTCGGACTAGCCTCTTCACAACAAGCCGGGCCATTGCTGGGTTCTCCGGGGTGAGAAGGCGTCTGGGTTTAATGGACAAAACCGGGGAAGTATAGCCATTCTTCACTGGCAAGGGAAGGGAATGCGGATTCTCTTCTGGGCCAGGGTTTTGTCCCTTGTTTTCTGTTGCCTTGTTTTCACAGCAACAACAACTACAAGGGGACCGCAACATGTCTTTCTTCAGTTCCTTGAGGCCCACGCTGTACCGTTCGCTCATCGGAGTCGGCTCCTCCTTCCGTGACTGGTTGCAGCATTTCAGCCGTCGGTCCCGGGCAGGTGCGGGCGGGCGGCTCTGGCTTGAGGAACTGGAACCGCGCGACGGTGCTTTCGGGCACTGCCTCCTTTGTGACCGCGGACCTGACCACCCATGGGAACTGGCAGGGGGTCTACGGCAGTCAGGGCTACGACCTGGCCAATGGTCCCGCCTCCCTGCCGTCCTCCGCCCAGGTGAGCCTCACCGGCCAGTCCAGCTACACCTGGGCCACGTCCACCACCGACCTGCGTGACTTGCAAGACGGCAGCAGCCGGCTGGCGGCCACCTGGTATTCCAGCAGCAGTTTCAACGTCAACGTCAACCTGACCGATGGCCAGACGCACGCGTTGGCCCTGTACCTGCTCGACTGGGACAACATCGGCCGCAGCGAGCAAGTCAACATCCTGGACGCCCAGACCGGGACCAAGCTGGCGAGCCAGACCGCCTCCGCCTTAGCTGGCGGCGAATACCTGGTGTTCAACGTCAGCGGCGACGTCACTTTGCAGATCACGGACGTGACCGGTGTCAACGCCGTCCTCAGCGGCCTGTTCCTCGGGTCCCAGTCCGGGACCACACAGACCCCACCGACTGGCACCGCCTCGTTTGTGACCGCGGACACGACCACCCAGGGGAACTGGCAGGGCGTCTACGGCAGCCAGGGCTACGACCTGGCCAATGGTCCCGCCTCCCTGCCATCCTACGCCCAGGTGGGCCTCGCCGGCCAATCGAACTACACCTGGGCCACGTCCACGACCGACGTGCGTGACTTGCAAGACGGCAGCAGCCGGCTGGCGGCCACCTGGTATTCCAGCAGCAGCTTCAACGTCAACGTCAACCTGACCGATGGCCAGACGCACGCGTTGGCCCTGTACCTGCTCGACTGGGACAATATCGGCCGCAGCGAGCAAGTCAACATCCTGGACGCCCAGACCGGGACCAAGCTGGCGAGCCAGACCGCCTCCGCCTTTTCTGGCGGCGAGTATCTGGTGTTCAACGTCAGCGGCGACGTCACTTTGCAGATCACGGACGTGACCGGTGCCAACGCCGTCCTCAGCGGCCTGTTCCTCGGGTCCCAGTCCGGGACCACACAGACCCCACCAACTGGCACCGCCTCGTTTGTGACCGCGGACACGACCACCCAGGGGAACTGGCAGGGCGTCTACGGCACGGATGGCTCCAACCTGGCCAATGGTCCCGCCTCCCTGCCGTCCTACGCCCAGGTGGGCCTCGCCGGCCAATCGAACTATACCTGGGCCACGTCCACCACCGACGTGCGTGACTTGCAAGACGGCAGCAGCCGGCTGGCGGCCACCTGGTATTCCAGCAGCAGTTTCAACGTCAACGTCAACTTGACCGACGGCCAGACGCATCAGCTCGCCCTGTACCTGCTCGACTGGGACAACATCGGCCGCAGCGAGCAAGTCAATGTCCTGGATGCCCAGACCGGGACCGTGCTGGCGAGCCAGACCGCCTCCGCCTTCAGCGGCGGCGAATACCTGGTGTTCAACGTCAGCGGCGACGTCAACGTCCAGATCACGGACGTGACCGGTGCCAACGCCGTCCTCAGCGGCCTGTTCTTCGACCCCCCCGGCCTCGGCACCACCAAGGTGCATGCGTTGGTGGCCAGCGCCGGGCCAAACGTGAGCGGCAACGAGGGCAGCGCGGTGACGTTCAGCGGCACGGCCAGCGGCGGTTCGGGCGCCTTGAGCGAGTCCTGGAACTTCGGCGATGGCAGCACAGCCACGGGCAGCCTGACTCCCAGCCACACTTATGCCCTCTATGGCACCTACACCGCCACCCTGACCGTGTCCGATACCCATGGCGACACCAAGACCAGCAGCACCACCGTCACGGTCAACGACGTGGCACCCACGGTTAACGTCGGTGGACCGTACTCGGCAGTGCAGGGTTCGGCCATTGCCTTCGCGGGCTCGGCCAGCAGCGTCAGCACCCAGGAGACGGCCGCCGGCTACAGCTACCTGTGGACCTTCGGGGATGGCAGCACCAGCACCCAGCAGAACCCCAGCCACACTTATGCCAGTGCCGGCTCCTACAGCGTCACCTTGAAGGTCACGGATGAGGATAGCGTCAGCACCACGGTCTCCACGACCGCCACAGTCACCGTGCCGGCGTTGGTGGTCAGCGCCGGGCCCAACGAGAGCGGCAACGAGGGCAGTGCCATCGCTTTCAGCGGCACGGCCAGCGGTGGCTCGGGCGCCTTGAGCGACTCCTGGAACTTCGGCGATGGCAGCACAGCCACGGGCAGCCTGACTCCCAGCCACACCTACTCCCTCTACGGCACCTACACCGCCACCCTGACCGTCACCGATGCCTTGGGCGACACCAAGAGCAGCAGCACCACCGTCACGGTCAACGACGTGGCGCCCACGGTCGCGATCCAGGATCCGCACGACTCAGGTTGGCACACCGATTGCCTTCACGGCCGTGGCCACCAGCCCCAGCCCCCAGGAAACGGCGGCCGGCTACAGCTATCTCTGGAACTTCGGCGATGCCGGCACCAGCACCCAGCAGGACCCCAGCCATACCTATACCAGCACCGGCACCTTCACCGTGACCGTGAAAGTCACGGATGAGGCTGGGCTCAGCACCACAGCCAGTACCACAGTTACGGTGACCTCGTCCACACTGGTAGTCAATGCAGGAGCGAACGAGAGCGGCAACGAAGGTAGTTCCATCGCGTTCAGCGGCACGGCCAGCGGCGGCTCGGGCGCTTTGAGTTACTCGTGGAACTTCGGCGATGGCAGCACGGCCACGGGAACCTTGACTCCCAGCCATACCTATGCCATCTACGGCAGCTACACCGCTACCCTGACTGCCACCGATGCCCTCGGTGACACCAAGAGCAGCAGCGCGACCGTCACGGTCAACGACGTGGCACCGACGATGAGCATCGGAGGTCCGTATTCGGCAGTGCTGGGTTCGGCCATTGCCTTCACGGGCTCGGCCAGCAGCGTCAGCACCCAGGAGACCGCGGCCGGCTACAGCTACCTGTGGACCTTCGGCGACGGCGGCACCAGCACGCAGCAGAATCCCAGCCACACCTATGCCAGTGCTGGCTCCTACAGCATCACCTTGAAGGTCACGGACGAGGCTGGCCTGAGTACTACCGCTTCCACGACAGCCACTGTCAGCGCGGCCTCTGCTCTCTTCCTCGTTGATAGCGGGTCGGGCTTTAGCGAGACCGGGACGGGGTGGATGGGCTGGTCGGGTGGCTACAACGGCGAGTCATTGCAGTACACGAGCGCGTCTCCCGGTGCCGCCAGCGCTACCTGGCAGTCCAGCGGGGTAGCCCCCGGCTCCTACTTGGTGCAGGCGACCTGGAATGGTTCAGGCAACCACACCAGCGCCGCGACTTACAGTATCTACGACGGCAGTACTCTCGTCCAGACGGTGACTGTCAGCCAGCAAAATGCTCCTTCCGGCCCGGTCTTTGGCGGAGTGCCCTTCCAGACTCTGGCCAGCGTCCCGCTGAACAGTGGGACGGTCCGCGTGGTGCTCGTTAGCCAGGCCGGCGGTGATCTCGTCGCCGACGCCATCCGCATCGCCCCGGTAGGCAGTTCTCCGACGGCGACTTTTAGCGGGCCGTCCTCAGTGAATGCAGGCAGTACGAACGCGACGGTGACGTTCAGTAACCCGACAGGCGGCACGGGCGGGTATACCTACAGTTATGACTTCAAGGATTCCGGTACATTCGAGATCACCGGCAGCAGCAGCCCGACGGCGACGGTCCCCGAGTCCTATGTCGATGCCGGCTCCTCCACTCTTGTCGTCCACGGTCGAATCACCGACAGCTCCGGCAACTACACGGACTACACCACGTCTATCACGGTCAACGACGTGCCGCCAACACCCACCATCACCGCGCCCTCCTCGCTCGTAGCGGGCACAGCGGCAACGTTCACAGCCTCGGCCACCGATCCGAGCACGGCGGACACCACCGCCGGTTTTACTTACTCCTGGAACTTCGGCGACGGCAGCAGTCCTGTCTCCGGCGCCACCCCCAGCCACACCTATTCCACCCCCGGCACTTACACCATCACCCTGAGTGCTACCGACAAGGTCGGCGAAACGGGCACCACCTCTGCTTCTGTCACGGTTTCCAGCACCAGCAGCGGCAGCTACATCATCACTCCCTACTTGAAGATACCCGACTTCGGGGCCACCCCGACCATCGTCAGTGTCCAGAGTGGTAACTGGTCCAATCCGGCGACCTGGTCGCTGGGCCGCGTGCCCAAGGCCGGAGACATCGTGGACATCAACGCCGGGACCACGGTCACCTACGATGTCAATGACACCACCGACTCCGCCCCGCTGAACACAGTGGAGATCGAGAATGGGGCTACCTTGACGTTCAGCACCACCACAAGTACGCAAATGTATGTGGTGAACCTCGTGGTGTTACAAGGCGGTACGCTGGACATCGGCACCCAGGCCAACCCCATCCCCTCCAACGTGACAGCCACGGTAGTCTGGGTCAACCAGGCCCTCAACACAACCCTTGACCCCGCGCAGTACGGCAACGGGTTGATCGCTCTGGGCACCGTGAACACTTATGGTGCGGTCAAATCACCTTATGCGACCCTGTCGCAAAATGCCAACGCCGGGGCCACAGTCCTACACCTTGCCGCGCCGGCCACTGGCTGGCAGGTGGGCGACAAGCTGCAACTCCCGGACACTCGGCAGCTGGACTCCTCAGACGAACAAAGCAACTACACCTCCGAGGCGGAGTCAATGACAATTCAGAGTATCTCTGCCGATGGCCTGACCATCACTCTGTCCGCCCCACTTCAATACAGCCACCTGGGCGCATACAATGCCAACGGGGTTCTTGAGTATCTGCCGCAGGTTGTTGATATGACGCGCAACGTCTCGATCCACTCGCAAAGCGCCACTGGCACCCGCGGCTACGCGCTGTTCACTGATCACGCGAACGTGAACATCAACTACACGAGTTTCAGTGGCATGGGCCGGACAACTGACGCAGAGTTCCTTAGTTCAAGCTACTCACAACCCTTCGACAACACCACCTTCGACTCAAGCGGCAATGTGACCCACATTGGTACTGACGAGGAGAACCGCAATGCGATCACGTTCCTCGACCTAATCGGGCCATCGAGTGCGCAGGCGGACGGCTATCAGTTCACGTTCAATGACAACGTGGTAACGTGCCCGCTCACTCCCATGCCATTCATCTGGGGCATCAACGTCACCAACAGCTACTACGGGTCGATCCAGAACAACAACGTGGTGAACTGGAATGGCGCGGGGATCATGGTTGATAACCAGTCGAGCTACAACAACTTCAACGGCAACTTCGTCATGCGGATCAACGGTACGGGCCAGCGCGGAAGTGGGGACATGGGGTTCGGGGGCGATGGCTTCTGGTTTGGCAACTCGAACAACTACGTCACCAATAACATCGTGTCCGACCTCGCCACAAACGGGCCGTATGGCTACGCGTACGAGTTCTACGCCTGCACTGCTTCGGGGGGATACATAGGCTTCGTTAACATCGCAGCTTACCAGGGCGCCGACCCTTCTCAGCCAGGCCAGTCACAGTCGGTGGACATGAATCTGGTTCCGCTATTGGACTTCGCGAACAATGAAGCCTACGGGGCCGCGCCCATTGGCTTGAGTTACTGGGCCATTAACTATGATCCGATCCATACCAGTCTTTCCGTACTCGCTAGCGGGGGGACCATCCAGAACTTCGTCGCCTGGAACCTGTGGTCAACAGGCATCTATGGCTACAATGCCAGCAATATCACGGTCAACGATTACACGGACCTCGGGAACGCCGCTGAAGTGGCCGCAGGCAATGGGGCAGACGGCATGCAGTTCCAGGACTACTATACTGGCGGCCTGGTGATTGAGAACGCAGACATCGAGGACCAAGGGATAGGCATCCTGGCGCCAGACCAGACTGGTGGGATGCCGATCACTATCGAGAACTCTTATCTGGCCGATCAGACAGGGGTCTGGGTAAACTATCTTTGGACGGTGAGTTATAATGCCAGCACCGTCCCCTCCCGTCACATAGTCATCGACAACGTTCAGTTCGCGGCACCGCAAGCGGGCCAATCATTCACGGCGATCAATATGAACTGGTATCCAGCATATCAGCTGGCTGCTGGAGGCCCTGTCACACAACTGGATCAAGTGTTGGTGTACAATTACGATGGAGTGTCCGGGGACAACTTCCAGGTTTTCTACACACAGCAGGCGGCGAGCTTCATCGTCCCCCAGACCGTCCTGAACTCCGACGGGACAATTAAACTTATGGGTGCTCCAGTTGCTGGGCTGACCAACGCCGAGGCCTGGGCCGAATATGGTATTGCCATCGCAGGCGCGGTGGCCCCGTCCAACGCGACCACAATGGCCAACATCAATGGCTTGGTCGCCCCGATCTAGAAAAGCCGGTTCAAGACGGGCGGGGAGGACCGCGAACTTCCGCAGTCCTCCTCGCTTTTGTTACGCTTCCTATTCATGTCCAGAAACCATCTTTGGCCTTGCCTCACCAAGCGGCTGTGTGGGTGCTTTGGGAAGTTGCGCTACCACCCCCGCGGCCAAGTTGGTGTAAATCTGCTTGTAAAACCGGTGCGTCCCGAAAAAGTGGAGCAGGACCCGCCGGTCCAAGGTTGCAGCATCCTCGGGGAGGAAATTGCGATACAATTCCTGGTCGAGTCGGTGGGCACCAGCGGCGGACAGCAGGTAAATGATCAGGCACTGGTCACTGCCCCAGCGCTGCAAGGGAATACCGAGTTCAGAGGAAATCTTGATGAGGAACTCAATGCTCTGGAGGGTTATCTGTCCGGATGAACCATAGAAGCCGCCGGTGGTGCCGTCCAGGAACACGTGCGGCAATCCCATCGCCTCACTAATCTTGGGCAGGTTTTTCTTGAAGATGGTCTGGACGTGGTTTCCATCCCCACCGTCCAGGATGGATTGGTGAGGGGATCTGGGTGGCTGCCCCATCAGAACGGGGGCGTCGCCGTGGCGGACCCAGTTGATGACTTCTTCTGGGTGCCGCAGTACCAGGATGTCTGCGTCCATGATGATCTTTTTCTTCCGGCCGCTCCAAAGTTCAGTATCGATGAGGCGGCGGTAATTGATGTCCATTTTGCGGCACTGAAAGAGGTAGGAGTCCCTGCCGAGGGCTTGGGCCGCACGGGACTCTGCTTCCTCAGGGGAAACGACCGTGCAGCCCGGGATGTGGTGGCGGAGGATGGAAACCCAGCCAGGGTCGAGTGAGCCGTCCGAGTGAATGACCACGGCAAAGGAAGCGAACCGGAGGAGGGACTTGACGGCTACGAGGTAGAGCGGAGCATCCCCGCGCCCAGCATGGTATGGAGGTCGCAGGGAGCGGAGGGGTCGCAGGCGAGAGGCGGTGAGTGGCGGATCCTTCGGGTCCGGAACCTGAACCAACAGTAGTTGAGTTTTTTCATCAAGCGGTAGAACATCGCTTCCTCACAGGTATGGGGTCGGCCGTTGCCTTGGGGATTGCGTTTAGTATACTGCAAGGAATCGATGAGGGCATGGGTGCTAACGTGAGCAGACAACACCAGGGTCGGTGTCCCCTGCCCTGGAGTTTCCCCCAGCGTTCCTTCTGTGCTTTGGACTTTTCTACCCCGGTATCCCGCCATGAATCACGCAGACACCGAGATCTCCACCGATTTCCCCGTTGTCGAGGTGTGTGTGGAAGCACCACCAGACCGAAGGGATCGCGTATTGGAGGAGCCCGTCACCTGTGGTCTTCCCTGGCCGCGCGGCGTCCTGCAGGATGCTGCACTTCTGGCCTTGGAGGATGAGGGCAGGACCATAGCCCTTCAGACGCGGGTGCTGGACCGCTGGCCCGACGGGTCTATTCGATGGGTTCTGCTCGACTGGCAGGCTGCCGTACAGGGGACGGCGGCATACCGCGTGCGCGTGATGGGGCAGACCCAACCGGTAGAAGTCAGGGCCAAACACGTCGTCGTGATTGGACCAGGGGAGGGCACGGTGGAAGTCAATACTGGAGCGGCTCGATTCAGCCTTTGTGCCAAGAGCCATTTCCCGTTTGCGGAGTTAGCGGTTGGTGGCGTGGTTGCGATCGATCCGGCGGGCACATGCTTCCAGGCGGAAGACGAAGTGGGGCGGGTCTATATGCCTTTCATCCAGCGGCTAAGCGTGGAGGAGCCGGGACCAGTGCGTGCCGCCGTGCGTGCTGAGGGGCAACTCGTGCGCGAAGGTGTCGAGCCTCTTACTGATTTTGTTGCGTACTTGCATTTCTTCGCTGGTTCGGCGACGGTGCGGTTTTCGATCACTCTCTGCAACCCGCGGAAGGCCGGGCATCCGGGCGGTCAATGGGACCTCGGAGCGGTCGGGTCGGTCTACCTGCGCGATGCCACGTTAACTCTCGCCCTCCCTGCGGGGGAGGCTCCGGCGACACTGAGGTGTTCTCCCGCAGCGAACAGTCCCTTCGAGCGGTTTGACCTTCCCTTTGAGCTATACCAGGATTCGAGTGGCGGGCAGAACTGGAAGAGTTCCAACCACATGAACCGCCACCGCGTTGTGCCGAACACGTTTTGCGGCTACCGGCTGCGGGCCGGGTGCCAGGAGCGGTTGGGGCAGCGGGCGACACCGGTCGTTTCGCTTGAGCGAGGAGGGCGGAGTGTCGCCGTCGCGATGGAGCATTTCTGGCAGAACTTTCCGAAGGCAATTGAAGCCACCGAAGAGAAACTGCTGGTCCGCCTCTTCCCACACCAGTACGCGGACGTGCATGAGATCCAAGGTGGCGAGCAGAAGACTCACACCTTCTTTGTGGCGTTTGCCCGAGACACCGCGACAGAAGAGCCATTGGCCTGGTGTCGGGCACCCGCGGTGGCGCGAGCCGCGCCCTCTTGGTACTGCTCCACCGGGGCGCTGCCGTACCTTGTCCCTCGTGCGCAGGACGTGAATACCGCGTACTTGCGACTGATCGATGCAGTGATCGAGGGCGAGGATACTTTCGAGCACAAGCGGGAGGTCATTGACGAGTACGGCTGGCGACACTTCGGCGAAGTGTATGCGGACCACGAGGCGGTGTTCCATGAGGGCCCTACACCCCTCGTCTCGCACTATAACAATCAGTACGATACGCTCGCTGGCATGACGTACCACTTCCTCCGCAGCGGCGACCGGCGCTGGTGGGGACTGATCCGGGATCTGGCCGCGCATGTAATCGACATCGACCTTTACCACACGGAACAGGACAAGTGGGCCTACAACCACGGGCTCTTCTGGCACACCTACCACTATGTCGATGCCGACACGGGAACCCACCGGGCCTACCCCCAGGCCAGTAAAACATGCGGGGGCGGGCCCTCAGGGGGGCACAACTACACGACGGGCCTGATGCTCTATCACTTTCTCACCGGGGATCCTCTGGCCCGGCAGGCGGTGGTTGATCTGGCGCGGTGGGTTCTCGACATGGACGACGGACGGAAGACTATTTACCGCTGGCTTGCCGGAGGCTATACGGCGCATTCCAGTGCGTCCGGCGATCCAGGCTATCATGGCCCCGAACGTCCGGGGGCAAACTCGATCCTCGCACTCATCGATGGGCATCTCTTGACCCATCAGTCGGAACTCCTCGCCAAAGCAGAGCAGTTGATCTGCCGCTGCATTCACCCGGCGGACGACCTGGAAGCCCGTGAACTTTCCGACCCGGAACGCCGGTGGTTTTATGCCATGTTCCTGAAGGCGCTCGGCAGATACCTGGACTACAAGGCTGAGATCGGCTGCCTGGACTACATGTACTCCTACGCGCGGGCAAGCCTCCTCCACTATGCACGGTGGATGGCGGCGCACGAGCGACCCAACCTTGAGAGCAGGGAGAAACTCCATTACCCGACGGAAACATGGGTCGCCCAAGACATGCGGAAAAGCGATGTCCTCTACTACGCCGCCATGTACGCCGCCGGTGAGGAGCGATCCCGCTTCCTCGAGCGGGCCGAGTTTTTCTTCCGCTACGCCAGCACGACCCTGCTCGGGATGAAGACTCGGACGTTCACGAGGCCGGTGGCAATCTTATTATCCCACGGTCTGATGCACTCGCACTTTCAGCAGAACCCTGCTGCAACTGCACTCGCTCTGACAGAAGCGGTTCCTGACTTTGGCCGACCGGAGCGGTTCATTCCGCAGAAGGTCAGGGCACTGAGGCGGGCAGTCGCCCTCGTCATTGCATTCGGTGTTGCGGCTATGTTGGCGCTTGTTTATTGGCTCCGCTGAAAGACCGTCACAAGCTACTCCCGTGCCTACCCAGGCTGATCCAGCCGGCGTTGTGGCTATGGATTCGGAACCGGTTGGGTAGCACGTTGTTGATGCACCGCGCTGCGAAATTCGTCGGCCACCAGTTTCGCAACCCGTTGAAGGCGTGATACGCCCTCCGATGGCGGACAGGGTAAGCCGTAAACCCTTGAGGCGTACCCTTGTAAAGCGTGACCTCACCGTGGCAGGCGAGGAGTTGCTCGAACTCGAGCGGGGTATACTCCCGAAGGTGGAAGGGCCATTGGCAACGGGAGGCAGTCCAGTTGGGGGTGGTCAGAAAGGCCCCTTGCCGGGCGATCCGAACGATGTGGGCCATGAAACCCTCAGGGTCGGGAACATGTTCAATGACATCAATGGAGACGACGACGTCGTAACTCTTGGAGGGCATGTCTTCCACGCTTATGATCTGTACTTCCGGCCCTGCCAGTTTGGGGTCCAGGTCTTGTCCGGCCACGGAAGCGGCCTCGGCCCGAAGGATGTCCAACCCGTAGCCCAGGCCACACCCAATATCCACTACACTCTTCCCCTTCACGAATTGACGGGCAAATTGATACCAGCCCTCTTGGCCCGGCCCTCGGCCTGAATCAACACTCTCATCCCCGCAGTTCCGAGTCAGTGTTCGGATTGTGTCCATGAGTCTCCACACTTGGTCTTGAGGGGTTATCGGTTCCCATTGAGGTCAGCAATCGCCCCAAACTGCTGTCTGCCAATGATTCGACGGCCAGCGCCGGGTGGTCACATGGAAGATATTGCCGGCGAGAATGAAAGGAACCAGGGCAGCATGATTGAAATCCTAATTCGCTCCAGGCCCTGGCTCATCGCGCCCACTGCGAACAGGGCAATGGCAAGTGTATAAACTGCCAAGGGCAGCATGACGGCGACCAAGGCAACGACCAGCCCGACCAGTACATCCAGGGCTATGACCACGTTCAGGCATCCGCTTCCCGGCTGCGCACGACACGGGCCGGGACACCCACGGCGACGACCCGGTCTGGGAGGCGCTTGGTGACAACCGCGCCGGCTCCAACGATGGTGTCGCGACCGACGTCGGCCATGACCACTGCCGCACTGCCAATCCAGACGCCTGCTCCGATGCGCACCTGGCTCAGGACGCCCGGTTGGTCTCGCATGGGTGTGCCGAGATCCCCGAACCCGTGTGTCTGCGAGCCGCTGGTCACGTGGACGCCGGAGGCCAGGAGTGCATCGCGCTCAATGTGGACCAGGCCGATGTGGCAGCGTGGTCCGAGGTACACATTCTCGTCGATGCACGCCCCAGCCTTGGAGAACAGCACGCCGAACTCGATCGTGGCCGTGTGGTGACAGCGGGTCAGCACCTGACCATAGAACGCTCGGCGGAGGTACTGCCCAAGCAACCCGGGAACCAGCGACAGAAGCTGAGAGGATCCCGCAACGGCACGATCCCGGCCCAGCAGCGCTGCCCGAACCCAGAAAGAGAGCAGCATCGGCGAAACGAAGACCAGGGCCAGAGCCCGCAGCAGGGCTTTCAACCTCTCGCGGAGGATGTGGCGGGAGGGGCGTTCCGGCGCGGTATGCGGCACGATCAGTTGGCCGTTGGTAGTGAGCGCAGGGGAAGTCATGGTTACGCCTGGTGTCCGTTGTGCGAAGGAGATGTGTGAGTGCTTCGATGCCGAGGGCAAAGACGGCGATAGAGTTCCAGGTAGCGGTCGATCGTGCGCGACAGTTGGTAACGCTCCTCAACGCGGGCCCGCCCTGCCTTCCCCACGACAGCGGCACCTGCGGGATCATCAAGGAGGCGCAGGAAAGCAGTTGCCGCAGCCTGTGGGTCGCCGCGTGGCACTAACAGACCTTCCTTCTCGTGCCGGACAATCTCCGGGTTGCCGCCGACAGCCGTCACGACGACTGGCAACCCAGACGCCATTGCTTCCAGGAGTGTCAGCGAGGCCGCCTCACTCACCGAGGTCAGGGTGAACAGATCGATGGCCCGCAAGATGTCCGGCACGTCAGAGCGTACCCCGAGAAACCGAACCCGGCCGTCAATTCCAAGCTGGTGGGTCATCGCTTGCAGTTCCCCGCGCAATGGTCCATCACCGACCAGCAACAAGTCCACGTCGTCCCGTGCGGCCGCCACGGTGGCGAAGGCCCGCAGCAGAGTGGCGTGATCCTTGACGGGGTGGAAGCGGGCCACGCAGGCCAGGTAGCGACGCTCCGGGGCCAGTCCCAGACGCCGCCGCAAGGCCAGCCGGTCACCGCCATGAACGTACCGCCCCAAGTCGATGCCGTTCTCAATAACCTCGATGCGCCCGCCTGCGAAGCCATCGACTCGACCGAGGCTATCCGCGCTAAAGCGGCAACAGGCATTGACGGCATCCGCGAGATGGTCCAGCACGAGTCGGTTCAAGGCTCGTCGGACGGGAGAGACTTGGTCGGGATAATGGCGGCCATGTTCGGTGAGAATGACGCGAGGCTGGCCCCCGTTCAGGATTCGAGCCAGGGCCGCGTAGAAGAACGGCGTATACTGGTGTGCGTGCAGGACATCGATGTCCCGGGCCCGCACCTCCCGCGCTAGCTTCCAGGCAACGCGCCAGTCACGCCCGGGACGGCGCCCGAAGCCAGACCACCTCGACGCCTTCGGAGAGCAATTGCTCTCCGAGGGAGCCAACCGCGTCCAGGCAGAAGATCGTGGGGCTGATGTATCGACCGAGACGGCGGATGGTTTCCGCGATCAGTACTTCTGCGCCTGCAACCTGCATGACGTGGATGACGAAGCCAACGCGCACCATCGACCCACCATGAGTGAGAGGTTCAGCACCACGTTCCAGCATGCTGCGAGGAAGCGCGTTGGCCAGGGTCATGTTCATTTCCAGGTTCCGATTGCTTTGACCAGTGATCCAGTACACGACGTCAATTGAAATACCGGAACCGCAGGATGCAGAAGAAGGCGCTGATGGCGTCCTTGAGGCCAATCTTCTTGCCCTCCTCGTAGGTGCGGCCGGAGTAGCTGATGGCGACTTCGTAGACCCGCCAGGCTGGGTTGCGATTGCGGGCGATCTTGGCCGTGATCTCAGGTTCAAAGCCGAAGCGATCCGACTTGAGGGTGATGCCCTGCAATACCTCGCGGCGGAAGACCTTGTAGCAGGTTTCCATGTCGGTCAGGTTCAGGTCGGTGAACAGGTTCGACATCAGCGTCAGTAGCTTGTTACCGATCGAGTGCCAGAAGTAGAGGACACGGTGAGTCTCGCCGATAAAGCGCGAGCCATAGACCACATCAGCCCTGCCCTCGACGATGGGCTGGATCAGCCGCGGGTATTCGGCGGGATCGTACTCCAGATCGGCGTCCTGGATGATGACCACGTCCCCTGTGGCGTGGCGGAAGCCCTCACGCAGGGCCGCTCCCTTGCCCCGATTACGCGGCTGGTAGAATACGCGCAGGTCGTATTCGGCTTCCAGCTCCTGAAGGATGGAGCGAGTGCCGTCGGTGGAGCAATCCTCAACGACGATTATTTCCTTCGGGATCGGCACCGCATCGAACGCGCTGGATGACCTCGCGAATCCAGCGCTCTTCGTTGTAGACCGGGATCACTACCGAGAGCTTGAAACCGGACGGGAGGGGATAAATCCCCAGTTGTCGGCATGCTTGCTCGCCCAGCAAGTGGTGCAGCGTCCGAATGCGTTCCGCGTTGTCCTCAATGGAGGAGTGCTTGGAGCACTCGAAATGTTCGATTTCCAGAAGCGTATTCACATGCAAGTCCATTTCAAGAAGCCTTTCAAGCAGGGGCGACAACGAGTTTGGTGACCGGCGCGGCCGGCTTATCTTGAGTCATGCGCGATCGTTCAGGTGGCCAGACCGCCGAGGCGGCGAGGAGGAACAAGGGGAGCATCATCGGGAGGCGCATCCTTCAAGGCCGACACTCATGGTCGCGAGGATGAAGGCGCCGATAACGAGACCGCACGCCACGACGATCGAATACTGACTTCTGCAAAGCAGCCGGACCATGCCCACGGCGCTAGCGGTGACGATCACCATGTTGAAGCCGACCCAGAGGATGGCGACAAACACGAGGCTATTAACGGCCTCCATCTTCCTGTTTTCGCGCAAAATCAATCGGGAAAACACTCCGGAAGGGGTGTACTCTCGACCGAGGAGAGACATGAACTCCCCCATGGAATGATCGACGAATAGTTTTATTGTCGATTTGGCCTGCATCCTCGCCACGACCGTTGGTCGGACCTTGAGTTCCTCCACTGCCAAGGTCCGACCAGCAGCAAAGACATCCTCGCCGGGACCAAGCCGACGCTCAAGGCGCTGGGATAGCTCACCAACTCGATTCGGCCAACTCGCCAACCAGTCCTCGCCTTTCTCTTCGGAAATTGCATAACCCGCAGTGTAATAGAGCAAGTTTACGTCTCCTACTGTGGAGACGCGAAATCCCTCGCCAGCGGACCAGTTCCGACAGGCCCACACGGCTGAGGGAACGGCCGCAGGCACAATCATCAAGGTAGCCATCGTCCAGCGAAGTTGGCGGCGGTGCAGCCGAGAAAGAGGGCGAATGGCAAGTACAACATTCCAAGCGGTCGCACTAATCCGGCCAAGCCTATCAGCAAACCGCTTGCACCCCAATTGCAGGCACTGTGGGCCCGGGCTGCGATGAAAATCGCGGAGACTATGCAAAAGTTGAACAGACTCTCAGTCATGATCAGCAAATCATACTGGACCAGCGCAGGATGCACGGCCCACAGAACACCAGCCAAGATGGCGCCTCGGCGAGGAAGGCCAAAGGCAAGGGCGATGGAAGCAACCATACATGCCAAGGACGCTCCCAACACACATTGCACCGCGACAATCGCGCGCGTATCCGTCGTCACGGTTTCGATCACGGCAAGGAAGGCAGGATAGCCCGGGGTTCGGAAGGCCTCAGGCAGCAAGCCGTTTCTATCTGATCGCGGCGAAGTGCCGTTGGAGGTTCGCAATCGCGCCATTGTTATGTGGACCAAGCCCTCCTCCTCCCATTTACCGAACGCACCGTACAGTCGCAAGTGATCGGCAAGCGTTAGATAGCGGGGGGAGTCTTCCCGGAGGCTGCGCTTGGCGTCCGACAATGGGCCTGCGATGAACAGGCTCATTCGGAGGAGCAGAGCCAAGCCAAATATGCCCAGGCAGGCGCGCACCGACAACGGTGCTACGTAAATCTCCGGCGGGAGTGTTGACGGCATGGTGACGGCTTCCAGTTGGTAAGCGCGCTTGATGGGCGGCCGATCTTCCCGCTTATACAGCGATCACGACAAGGAGCAATGGAGAACTGATGGAGTGATTCAAGCGAGGCAGCGTACTGATGGAGTGTCCCTTGCCATACGGGCAGCGTCTGTTACACAGGGGGATGCAGCAAGCACAGCCGGTAACTGCGCCCCCAAGAGCAACAAGATGTATTGCGCCTCGAACGACTCGCACGACAGAAAGACAGCTCCGGTGCAAAACACCACCAAGGCACCCTCAATACCGCACGCAGCAGCGTAGGCCTCACTCGCCTCAGAGTCAGTGCTTGTCTTCGTGGCGCATCGGACGCGCCGTAACCCCCACCACGTCGCGATTATCGTCCCAATGTACAGGCTCGCCCCGACGAAGCCGTTGTCGGCAGCGATTTGCAAGTACTGGTCGTGAATGGTCCGCCCTTCCATGTCAGCCCCATACTGGTATGTGAGCTGATTCGCCCCACGCACGCCTGCGCCGAAAACGGGGTTATCCAAGGCGATTTTCCATGCGGCAGACCAACTGGCATAGCGACTCAGTGCGCTGTTCATCAATGTCGCTCTTCTCGATCGAAAAGAATCGCTGGCGAATCTCATTGCCGGCCAGAAACGGGATCACGAAGCCGATGGCGACCGCAATCGCCGCAAGGTGTACGCGTTTGCGGCTCCGAAGAATGAAGAGCAGGGCGCACAGCAATCAACGCGAGCATGGCCCCGCGCGAATACGTCATCAACACTGCATGGATTATGACAGGGATCAAACCAAGAAAGATCCACCGCCACCTTTTCCGCAGACCTTCCCATACGAAATAGCACAACGGCACGCCCAAAGCCAGAAGGAGTCCCGCCCCGTTATTGTCGTTACCACCGTAACCGTTCTTGGAGATCCCGAGATAGCCGTTCACCAAGTAAAGATAGTTGATTTCGTAGGCGATGTAGCCCAAGGCCGATGCGGCTATGACCACCAAAATCCAGACTTGGCGCACGCTTGTAATAACAACGGAGGCGACGACAAACATGGTGAAGTGCTTGGCATAGTCCACCATGTAAAGGTTGGCCATTTCGGAAGGAGTCCCAGCCACATAGCTGACACAAATCCAGGCCCCAAACAGGAGCATGAGAACATGGGCGCTGGTCCACTGGGGCCTAGACGCCCTCCCCATTGTCTTGGCGGGTCGTATCCCGAGCAGCGTTGCCACGATGGTCGCCTCTGCGACGTAAAGCGACCACGAGACGTCCTTGGGCAAAGACCACTCCCACATGAATTGGGGACGCAAAATCGCAAACAGGTAGTAAACGGCCACACCGTAAAAAGGGCTGACCATCAGCGATCCGCCGGTGCCGATCAGCGTCGCCGCGATCATGAAAATCAGCTGCTTCATACGGACCGTCGCGCCCCCAGCATCACTTCCAACCCTGCCGCCGCTGCCCCCGCGGTGGCCTGCCAGGTGTGTTGTTCCGTTACCCATCGCCGGGCACCGGCCCCCAGTTGGCGCCGGAGGTCGCCGTCTCCCCACAGCGACGTCAATTCTCGCACCCATTGGCCCGGGGAATCCGCGCGGCGTAGCATCGTTTCCTTTGCCCCCCGAAGGCCCCAGCAGGCACGCGCGGAGCAGACGACGGCTTTGCCCATCGCGGCCGCTTCCAGCAGTTTGTTCTTGATGCCGCCTCCGCTGACGAACGGCAGCACCACGACCTGATGTAAGGCGATCTCTTCGCGGAGGTCGGGCAGATTGGGAATGATCTTGACGCCCTCCACGTTCCCGAGGTCATGCACACGCGGCGACGGTTGGAAGCCGTAGATGGTAAACCGTGCCTCGGGATAGATTCGCCGCGCCGCGGGCCAGACGTGCCGGCAGAACCACTCCAGGGCCTGGACGTTGGGACCAAAGTCAAGCCGGCCCCAGAAGACGCAGGTCTGCTCACATCGGGGCAAGTCACGTGGAGAGTAGTGTTCGGCATCAACCCCGTTGGGGAGAACGGCGACGTTTTTTGTCCCAGCCACCCAGTGCATGGCCTGCTTGTCAGTCTCAGTGACGACCCAGACCACATCTAGGAGGGACCGGTAGGCCCGCTCATAGACTGCCTTGATTACCGCCGGACGCAGTTCCCCCCATGTCGAGGGACGCAGCAACCGCACCTGCGATAGGTGGTGCCAGAACCACTCGTCCGCAGCGTACCAGACGCGCAGCCGGTTTCGGACAGCCCCCAGATAGGGGAGCGCATTCAGCCCAACGACCACAACCGCATCCGCCTCGAACTCCTCAGCGGTTCGGCTGACACTCCGGAGGCGGTTGGGATCAACACCCCAGTAACTGCGAAAACGTTCCTGGAGGCGACTCAGTTGCAGCTCGGGGCCGCAGCGCACGCGCACCCGGTCGCGAGAAGACGCGGCGCAAGGCCAGCGGCAGACCAGCGATGGCTTGGGGGACCGGCTCCACAGCGGTCAGCAGCCCAACCTCGTGGCCAAGCTCGCCAGCCCCTGCATCATGTAGAAGCAATGCACATCGTGGCCGCTTGAGCGGGGCCAAGCCAGCGCTTCTTTAACGAACAGCAGCCGCACGAGTCACCACCCCTTCACCCTATTCTGATGTCACGCCGATCGTACCAGAACTCGAATCCCCGACGAATGAGGGGTAGCGCCGAACGCTGCGTCGTGGCATAGGCTCCATAACGCCCGTTTAGGGCATCACAGACACCCTCCAGCACTCCCTCGGCGGCCTCGGCATGCCCTTCCTCCCGTTCGAGGGAATAGCGGTAGTAGACGTACTTTATATACTCCAGGCGTGAGCGCCAGTCGCCGCGCCCGGTCTGATGAGTCGCCTGGTGTTTACGCAGCAGCAAGGCGAGATTGCGGGCATCGTAGTAGCGCTGCCAGCGCTTGCCGCTCCGTTTGAAAGTGCTTGATCCCTTGTGCCAGACTAGCCCCTCGCCGAGAACACCGCAGCGGAAACCGGCGTGCCAGGCTCTCAGGCAAAAGTCGGATTCCTCATGGATCAGAAAGAATCGCTCATCAATCAATCCGATGCGTTCAAACACGCGCCGGGCGATCATCATGGCACAGCCATTGACGATATCGACGTCGGTGACCTGCGGTGGTCCACCTACAACCAAGGAGACAGGCTTGCGCTGGAAGAAGCCCGGATAATCAGGGCGATTGAACACGCAGCCATCAGTCATGATCTCGGCGGGCTGGTCCATGTAGTAAATCACGGGACCGAGAATGCCGTACTGGGGCTGTGCCGCGGCCGCAGCTAGCAGGGATTCGACCAGGCGCGGTGATACGGTGGTATCATTGTTGAGCAGGAGGATTTGATCGGCCCCTCGGTCCAGGGCATAGACGATGCCAGTGTTATTACCTCCAGCCCAGCCGCCGTTGACGGCATTGCGGATGATGTGGCACCAGGGAAACTCGGCCTGCAACGCCTCGGTCGGATTCTGCGCGGAAGCGTTATCGACAACGACTGTCGAGACTTTCGGGAGATCGATGCCCTGGAGACTGGCCAGGCACTTGCGAGTATCCGCCAGCCCATTGAAGTTGACGACGACAATCCAGATGCGCTGTTGCATAGTGCCTTCTGACTCGGGTGGCAGACCCACAGGATCCCAGACAGATCTTCACAAGGATTAACCGGCCTCCGCCAGCCTCTGACGAATCTGGGTAACTGCGTGCCCCCAATCACGAGGGGGGACGCCGACCTCGTCGCCACTGGGAGTCTTGACGCGGCCGCGCAGACGCGTCAACAACCCGGAGGGCAATAAGGCTAGCGCAGCATATGCGAGAATGCGAATGTCTCCTGGGTGGTCAGTCCAGAAATCCCACAAGAGCCTCCGTGCGGCAGGTAACTCCCGACGATAGTAAACCATCAGCACGTCGCTGCGGTAGGCGTCCCAAAACTGGTGGCGGGGGATGCCGACACCAACCAGGCGGTCCTGGTGAAGTTCAAGCATGACCTGGCGGGCCTTCTTGAAGCCGAGCAGTTTTCGAACTGGGTTGGCCGTGAATTGCAGTGGATGCACCCGGTAGTAGGTCAATTCCTTAGGTATCTGGGCAAAGCGGCCAATCGTGAGGAGACGCAGAAAAAGCTCGACGTCCTCGCCATTCCCCATGTCCTCGCGAAACGGACCGACCTTCTCCAGGCTCTCGCGGCGAACCAGGACCGAGGAAGGGGGGAAGAACGAGTTGTACCACAAGACCAGCAAGAACTCCGCATCGGAGACTTCTGCGGGGGGATAAGGCCCGAAGCTGAAGAACCCGGGGGCGCGGACACAACGAGTGTAGGAGGCAACTGCAGCGGGCTCAGTCCGTAGAGCTTCTTCCTGCAACTCGATTTTCCGGGGGTGCCAGAAGTCGTCGGCGTCCAGGAAGGCAAGGAACTCGCCTGAAGCGTACCGCAAACCGACGTTCCGCGCCGCGGCGTGGCCACTGTTCTTGGTTCGGATGCACCGAAGGGGGGGACCATCCCAGTTCGCTGGCGGCTGGATCGGCACCAGCGAACCATCATCCACGACGATGATCTCGCGCACTGGCCTTGTCTGGCCCCTGATCGATTCCAGCGCCTGCGGGAGGTAGTCTTGGGCGTTGTAGCAGGGAATAATAACGCTTGTGGCAAACACGTCTGGCGGTCCTGAGGATTATGGACGGAAGGCGAAGATATTCAATTGTAGGTCCATGCCCAGATGTTCCCGCGCCTGATGAAGGGCTGGTGCGACCAGAAAACGGGATGGACGTGCAGGCGGAAGCCAGCTGCCGACAAGATTCCAGTTACCGCATCCAGTTTCTGCGGGCGTCCAGCGAACGAGTGATATTCCACAAAACAGGTCCGGACATTAGCCAATGCCGAGGAACAGTCGGCCAGCAACTCCCCTTCAGCTCCTTCGACATCCATCTTCAGGAAGTCAACCGGCTCGCGGAGGAAATCGTTGAGCCGGCAAGCATCAACCCTCATTGTTGGAGCCTCATCGGGTGCGGCCAGGCGGCCAGCGTCGCTGCCTTCCTGACAGAACGGCAGCGTGCCCCAGTGCGTCCAGACCGCGCGGGGAATCAACTCGACGGCAGTGAGGTTGAGCGCCTCACAGTTCCGCTTCAGGCAGGCATAGACCGCGGGGTCCGGTTCAAAGGCGGTGATCCGACTGCGCGGATAAAGACGCTTGAAATAACATACGCTCAGTCCGATGTTGGCACCGCAGTCGAGGATACGCGGGCTGTCGTTGGGCGCGACAAAGCGGTAGATTTCGCGATCAAAGATCTCCTCATGCATCGCCAGAAAGGAACAGGGATCGACAAGCTCGATCCGGGGACCAAGCAAAGTCGTGGAGCCCGGTGTGTGTTTCGGCAGCTGGCTCAGGCGACGCATCTCCCGCTGCTCGCGCCGATAACTCTGTCGCAATACCAGCTTGGCCCAGTGTTTGGCGGTACTCAGCAGGCACATGATGGTTTCCATGCGATGAAGAAGTTCTGTCAGAGGCCAGGCCCCGGAGCCCGGATCGGACCAGATTCTTGATGAGAGCTTCGAGAGGCCCAAAGGAGATTCGTGCTGCGCCTCCTACTCCCTGAGCAAGAAAGCCTGTCCTGCGATGTTGCTTGTCGGAGTACTTGAACAGGCCAACAGTACTACCCGCTACGGTTCCAGTTATACTCGCACACGACCAGTCCCTGTAGTAAGTCCTGTGACAAATGCTCTGTCCCGGGTCCATCAGTCACTTCGATCGTTCCCGCATCATCGATCGAATCAATGACCCTCCCGGCCGCCTCCATCCACAACATCACAGTGAGGCGGTGCCCCGGCCGGACTGCTACGCGCTTGAAATGGCACCGGTAGACCTGCCGGCCTGGTGCGATGTCTACCGCGAAGCCAACTTCCCGGGTCCAACTGCTGATCAAGCGGGTTCCCGAGGGCGTGAGCAAAACCACAGCCAAGGCGGCATTCGCGACGGGCGCCGGAGCCGATATTTCTACGCTTAGAGTAAGATCTTGTCCTGATTGGTGAGTGGTGGAGGGCTTCCCGTCCTGGCTTTCCAACCACCAGCTAACGAACTGCGCCCGGCCGTCACCCGTTCTGTGCCGGTTCCTCAGGTTCAGCCTGTCAGCCGCAACGGCGTTTCGTTGCAAGTGCAGCTTCACGATCTCCGGGGCAGGACCGGCTTTTGCGAGCCGCCCACGGTCCAGCAACAGCGCGCGTCGGCACAGGCGCGGGATGAGGTCCATATTATGGCTCACGAACAGAATCGTTCTTCCTGACTCGACAAACTCCTTCATGCGGTCTGCACAACGCCGTTGAAATGTTGCGTCGCCAACTGCCAGCACCTCATCCACGATAAGTACGTCTGGGTTAAGCGATGTAGCCACGGAAAACCCGAGACGGACATACATCCCACTCGAGTACCTTTTCACTGGCGTATCGAGGAACTGTTCTATCTCGGCAAAAGAAACAATCTCGTCAAATTTCGCGTTGATCTCCCTGCGACCCATCCCCAGAGTGCTGCCATTCAAGTAGACGTTCTCTCTCCCGGTGAGTTCCGGGTGGAAGCCTGTCCCCACTTCCAGCAAACTACACATCCGGCCGCGCACGACCGCCCGGCCCGATGTCGGCTCCGCGATCCGACTCAGAACCTTCAGCAGAGTTGATTTCCCGGCCCCATTGCTACCAATGATGCCAACAACCTCTCCCGGATGCACTTCAAAAGACACGTCTTTCAGCGCCCAATAAGCTTTCGCCCCCCCCCAACCACGGCCCGTCAGCCCGCGCCACAAGGCCGACGCACCGTCCACAATCGACTCGGTCAAGTTGCGCAACGCACTCGCCGCCGCATCCCGATGCGGTACTGCTTCGACAGGTTTTCTACCCGGATCGCTGGCTTCATGGCTCAACCGTTTTCCCGATTTATATCACATCTGCGAATGTTTGCTCTACGCGGCGGAAATATAAGCAACCGACGAGAAGAAGACCCAGGCCCACTGCACAGGAAACACCCAGCGCATACCAGTCCATCTCGCCACCCAGAACCGCCTGGCGAAAGTTCAGCAGCAGCCCGTAGGCCGGGTTCAGCGGCAGCAGCAACTGGGCGTTCGGTCCAACGGCTGTCGGCGGCAGGTAGATGCACGGCGTCGCGAACATCCACAGTTGCACCGCGAACGTCAGAATGTAACGGAAGTCGCGATACAGCACGATCAGAGCTGCTAGCAGCGTTCCCACCCCCACCGCTGTCGCCGTCAGCAGCAGCATGATCACCGGAGCCATCAGAACATGCCACGCCGGGGCGACACCATGCCAGACCATCATCGCGGCCAGCATTGCCAGCGCGACGAGGAAGTCGAACAGCGATGCCCCTACCGAACTGATTGGGATGATTAGCCGCGGGAAGTAAATCTTGCTCACCAGTCGTTCGTTAGCGATCAAGCTGATCCCAGCTGCATTCACGGCGTTGGCAAAAAACGTCCATGGTAGGATGCCCGCGAACACAAACAGCGGGTAATTGGTTAGCCCCTCGGCGATGCCCCCCATCCGTCCCAGGAAGAAAGTGAAGACGATCATCGTGGTCAGCGGCTGCAAGATCGCCCACGCGGCACCCAGCACCGTCTGCTTGTACCGCACCATCACGTCACGCCACGTCAGGAAAAACAGCAGCTCGCGGTAGCGCCACAGTTCGTGCAGGTCCACCAGTTGCCAGCCGCTCCGGCGCTCGATCACGGTCACCGGCAGGTTGTCCTCGGGCTTCGGTTGCGCCGACCTGGACAATGCTGCCTCGCACTCAATGTTTGCCGGAAGATCTTTTTCGACAACCATCTCAGCGGATGAACTCACGATGTCTCCCATGACAGAAGGAATCATCTACCTGGCCCAATCTGGCAAACCAGGTCTGGTTCAGCGCGCACTCCGTGCCGGTGGGTTGCGCTCCTGGCGCCGTCTTTCGACCGCCATCATGGCGCGGACTCCGTCCCCATGGGTTGCGCCCGGTACTGACTGTATGGGTACATCCAACCAGTCCCAATGAGCTACCCAACCCTTAACGCAAAGGATATGCCAACAGCCACTTGCCGCTGCTGCTTCCGGACGATGCGCGGTTAGTTCAGCACCCATCTCCTTGAAATGCGAGGACTTACGGATCCAGACGTGCTTGCGGGAGGGGAGGAACGAGAACGGGGAGGACAATCGGTCCGCTGTTCCGAAAAGTTGACACTTTGCCTGTCAAGGAATTGTACACCACACTCCAGGCATTGTTTCTCAAGGCCGGGGGGGGCATTGACGAGAGTGCGCGGAGGGCCAAGGCAAGATAACAAAAAAGCCTGACCGTCACGGATTATGGGGAAGGGTCAGAAGAGGCCCCGAAGAGAAGGCGTGTGCTGGTGGCGTGGTGGCGGTGTCGCTTTTTTGTCATCGCTGGGGCAAGCACAGTCACGCCGGGGCTTCTCCTGGCGAGACCGCCAAGCAAAAGCGCCGTTGGCGGTGTGGCGGTCTCACCCAGGCTCCTTTGTGCGGTGGGGCCGCTGCTTTGAGGCTTGATCGTGTCCGCGGAAGCGTTCCAGGATGACTTCCGGGTAGGGCGACGGTGCGCGATCGAGCAGCGGCTCGGTCGCAGAATTCAGGGTCGCCTGGAAAAAGGCCAGCACGTAGGCGTTGATGATCTCCATGCCGCGCTGCGGGCCGATCGGACCGCAATGGGTGAATCGCCGCACGGGCGAATAGAACGGGCTGTCGCAAAAATCCATGTGACGGCTGCCTCGAATCAGCAAGTAATAACCGCCACTCTCGGCGAGGCGCTGGCGGATGCAGCGGTCTACCTCGGCGCTGTACGCCAGCTCGCGATGGGTCGGGCCCGTGGCGGCGGCGATCTTCTCCGGACCAGGGACCTCGCGATCCTCGGAAAAGACCATGAACGGTGTGCCAAGCGGCCTGGTCTTTGGGGCGCCGTAGAAGGTGCCGTCGAGGTTGACGCCGGCTTTGAAGCGCGGGTCGGTCGCGCACGACGTCCGCAGAGAGAGCGCCGCCGAACGAATGGCCGAAGATGCCGAGCCGCGCCAGGTCGAGCCGGCCGGTGAACAGACCGTGCGAATCGGCGCGGTTCAGCCGCTCCAGCTCGCCAAGCACGAAACGTACGTCGGCCGCGCGTATCCGCAGCTGCTCGTCGCAGATCTCCACGCAGCGCTGAAAGCGCTCCTCCGTCGAGAAATCCATCCAATCGCCCAGCACCGTCTCGGCACGCCGGCCGTCAGGGAAGACCGTCAGCACTGTGCTATAGGGATGATCGATGCCGACCACGATGAAGCCGTGGCTGGCCAGTTCCTCGACCTGCACGGTGTTCTGATCGCGTCGGCCGATCCACGACGGCGCGAAGATCACAACGGGATAGTGTACCTGGGCCCCGGCAACCGGCACGCCCAGCGCCGCATGGGTGCGGACGAGCGAGAGGTGACGCTTCTTGAATTCGGTCTCGTCGTGGGGACGGTAGATCCGCGGCGGTCCGGCGTGGGCGGCTGGATACCAGATCTGGATCATCAGCTCGCGCGGCAGGCCGGCCCGGTCGCCCAGGGTCTCCGTTCGCGCGGTGTCCACCAGATGCAGGATGACCGTGCCGATCGGATCGCGCCGGTCGGCTCCGGCAGCGTGAAGACCGGCAGCACGCTGGCCACAAGGGCCGAGCCGACCAGGAGCAAGAGGCCCAGGACTCCGGCAGTGCGGCCGAGGACCAGGGTGTACGGCCAGCACGCCGCGGCGGCCAGGCCGACGGTCACGAGGTAGCCGGGAATGAGGTGCCAGCGCCCGCCCTCGAACAGCAGGTGCGCGATCATGACCGCCAGCGCGACCAACGCCAGACCGCGACCCCACGCCGGCAGCGCCCGGCCCGACAGGCACCACAGGAGCAGCGGCACGCTGACCAGCAGCAAGGCGATTTCAAGGGGTCTCATCGCTTCTGCCTCACGTTCCCGCGAACACCTCGGGCGCTGCGGCCGCGACCGGCGCCCCTGCGAACATCTCGGGCGCTGCGGCTGCGACCGACGCCTCTCGCCTCCGCGTCCATAGGTGCTCGAGCCAATTGCGGTAGATGAGGACGGATGTGCTGCGCCAGGTGTTGTGAATTTGGGCGCTGTTGAGCACAGCAGAGACCTCGCCGAGGAGCTGCTCCTGACGCGATGCCCGTGCCCTGGCTTCAATCTCCCGCAGAGACCGCTCGGTATCTTCGTCGAAGTAGTCCATCGGCAGCAACGGGTAAGTTTCCATCTCGCCCCTGAGATACCGCCCCACGTCCCGCCGGTACTCGCCCAGAAGCGTCTCGGACTCGTATTCCGGATGGCCCTGGAAAAACACGAACAGACCCGCATCCTCCCTGACGAAGGTATCGACGCCACCGTCGCTGGTGCGCGTGAGCACCTGGTAGCCGTTCGCGGCTAATTGGCTCGCGGAGACGCCATTCCAGCGCGAGTGAGGAAAGCGCAGGCTTGCAGGCGCGCCGGCGAGCAGTGCGTGCTGCGCGGCCTGCTTGCAGGTGAAGATCCCGAAGTGCTTGTGCCGACTGCGCACGCGCTCAATGCCGTCCAGCGCCAGCACAGCCGCGTGAGCTGCCAGACACGACCACACGGCCGAACGCCCGTGCTCCTGCGCCCATGCCAGAACGCGTATAAAGCTGGGCCAGTAGGCCTCGTCGCGCAGATCGGGGGTGCGCGGCTCGCGGCCGGTGACGATCAACCCGTCCGGAGACTGCTCGGGCGGCTGCTCCCAAAGCTGCTCAATGCCCGAGTAAAAGCTCTCCACGCGGCGCTGACCAGAGGGCTTCCGCTCCACCTCGGGCAAAGCGTAGAGCGTGACGTGGACCCGCATGTCCCCCGCGGCCGCCTCAAGCAGCGTGAAAAACTGATCTTCGGTTGCGCTCATGGCTGCATCGGCCATGTTGTTGACCAGGCCAACGTGCAGAGAAGTGCGGCGCGACTTTCGCGCGCGCCCGGCTGCACACGCGGCCAGTTAAGGCCTGACCGCCACTCGGGACCGGGATACTTCGCGTTCAAGAAAAGTGGCATGGTAACCTCTTCTGTTGGGCGCCGCGGCGAGCGGCGTTTCCGTTTACATTGCCGCGTTCAGGGCCTGATCGAGGTCGGCCAGGATGTCATCGGCGTGTTCGATGCCGATGCTCAGGCGGATCATCTCCGGCAGAACGCCGGCGTTGCGCTGTTCCTCGGGCGACATCTGCCGGTGGGTGGTCGAAGCGGGGTGGCAGGCCAGCGACTTGGCGTCGCCCAGGTTCACCAGACGGGTAACGAGCTTCAGCGCATCGTAGAAGCGGATGGCGGCTTCGTAGCCGCCCTTGACGCCCAGCATCATCAGCGAGCAGCCCTGCCCGTTGAGGTACTTCTGCGCCAGCGCGTGGTAGGGACTGTCGGGAAAGCCGGCGTAGTTGACCCAGGTCACGCGTGGGTCGCCGCGCAGAAACTCGGCCACCTTGCGGCCGTTCTCCACGTGGCGCTCGACGCGCAGCGCCGCGGTCTCGACTCCCTGCAGCAGCAGGAAGGCGCTGAGCGGCGCGAGCACGGCTCCGGTGGCGCGCAGATACCGGCTGCGGCAGCGGGCGACGTAGGCCGCCGGACCGTAGCGCTCGGTGTAGACCAGGCCGTGATAGGAGTGATCGGGCTCGCAGAACATGGGAAAGCGCGCGGCGTGCTGCGCCCACGGAAAGTTGCCGCTATCGACGATGACGCCGCCAAGCGTTGTCCCATGCCCGCCCATGAACTTGGTGAGCGAGTGTACCACGATGTCGGCGCCGAACTCGATCGGGCGCAGCAGCATCGGCGTGGCCACGGTGTTATCCACCACGAGCGGGATGCCGTGCCGGTGCGCCACCTGCGCCAGCGCCTCGATGTCGCAGACGTTGCCGGCCGGGTTGCCTACGCTCTCGCAGTAGATGGCGCGCGTCTGGGCGTCGATGAGTCGCTCGATAGACTCAGGTCGGTCGGACTCGGCAAAGCGCACCGACACGCCCTGCTCCGGCAGTACGTGCGCGAACAGCGTGTGCGTCGTGCCGTAGAGCTGCGGCGGCGAGACGATGTTGCTGCCCATGCCGGCAAGGTTGAGCACCGCGTAGTTCACCGCGGCCTGGCCGGTGGCCACGCACATCGCCTCCAGTCCGCCTTCGAGCGCGGCCATGCGCCGCTCCAGCACGGCAGTGGTGGGATTGCTGATCCGCGTGTAGCGGTAGCCCTCGGCTTCCAGGTTGAAGAGCGCCGCGGCGTGTTCGGCGCTGTCGAAAGCGTAGGCCACGGTCTGGTAGATGGGCACCGCAACCGAGCGCACAGCGGCGTCGGGCTCGTAACCAGCGTGAATGGCGATTGTTTCGCGTTTCATCGAGACTCCAACGTTGGCGCGTGCCTCTGTGCGGCAGTTGTCCGGTCTGCGGGCGCGATTGTCCTCATCGCAACTGTGGCTCCGGCTTGAGCGCACCCACTCCTTGCTGAAACAGTTGATTCATCTCTTCCACGATCTGATGGATATTGGCTTCCGTGGTGCGGAAGTTGGTGATGCAGGCGCGCAGCACCGGAGCCCCGTCGATGCGGGCCTCGGACATCCAGGCGATCTGCCGCCGGTGCAGCGCGGCGAGAAAGGCAGCCGGGTCGAGATGCTCACGCGTAAAGCAGACCAGCGGCAGTGGCGTTTGGTTGACTATCTGCCAGCCAGAGGCCCTCAGCGCCTGGCGCAGGACATTGCCCAGGCGCGCCTGGTGCTCGATCATCGCCGCATATCCGGATTCGCCCAGGTTGGCCAGGGCCAGAAACAGCTTGAGTCCGATGAACCGCCGCGACCATTGCATCGAGTTGGTGAGTGGATCGAAGACCGGCCCGGATTGCTTGCCGGAAACGTAGGTCACGTCGGCGTGAAACGCGCGCGCCACGCTCTCCCGGTGACGGCAGAAGAACATGCCGCAACCCATGGGCACGGAAAGCCACTTGTGCGCGTCGCAGGTGATCGAGTCGGCATGCTCGATGCCCGCGAGATTCTCCTTGAGCGCAGGCGAGAGGATCGCCGCACCGCCCCACGCGGCATCGGCGTGGAACCATAAACCTTCTTCGCGGCAGAACTGGGCGATCTCGGGCAGTGGATCGATGACCCCAGCCGCAGTGGTGCCCGCGGTGCCGACGACCAGAAACGGCGCCCAGCCGTCTTCGCGGTCCTGGCGCACCTGGCGGCGCAGGCTATCCAAGTCGAGCTTCAGCCGGCGATCGGTCTTCACTGGGCGAACGGCACGGCGCCCGATCCCGGTCACGTGCGCGATCTTGTTGAACCCGTGATGCGCCTCGCCCGTGAGATAGAGAGCCGGAGGCACTCGCAGGCTGAGCAGACCATACTCGCCGTACTCCGGAAACGCATGACTCAGCGCCACCGCCACGGCGGAGAGATTGGCTTCCGAGCCTCCGCTGGTAAAGGTCGCAATGGTGTCTCCGGGCAGGCCGAACTTGGCCGCCAACCAGCCCAGCGTATGCCGCTCGATCTCGTTGCCGGCGGGCGAGGTGCGCCAGTTGGCGAGCTGGGAGTTATACGTGGCCACCAGAGTCTCGGCGATCACCGAAGGCAGCGTCACGGCTGGGTTGAAAAGCCCGAGATAGCGCGGATGAGTTACCTGAACCTGCCAGGTACGAAGCATCCGCTCGGCGTCCTGGACGACTTCATCGAGAGGAAGCTCTTTCTGGAAGTGATACCGGCGGGCTAGATAGCTGCGAATCTCGTCCACCGTGACCGAGGGAACGATGGGGCCGTCCGCGAGATCGGCCTGCACCCGCTCGAATTCGTGCTGTAGCTGCTCGATCTGCATCGGCTCTAACCTTCTGCGGTACGTTACGTCAAGGCTGCTTGGCGATCAGATAATCTCGGGAGTCATGATGAAATCGTGCTTATTCCGCAAATTGACGCCGGCCTCGAGTTGAATCGCCTGCTCGCTGACGTTGCGCAGACGCAGGTGTTTCGCGATCGTCATCAGATGGATTTGCATCTCGATTCGTGCCAAAGATTCCCCAATGCATTTTCGCGGGCCCGCTGAGAACGGGATCATCGTCATCGGATGCCGGGTGCGCGATTCATCGGGCCCGAAGCGATCTGGATTGAAGCGATCCGGGGCTTCCCAGAAAGCGGGGTGTCGCTGGATCAAGTATGGCGAAATGTAGATTTCCGTTCCGGCGGGAACGAAATAGTCGCCGAGCTGATCGTTCTTTAGCGCCGCGCGCGTCATCAGCCAACCGGCCGGATATAACCTGCAGCGTTTCTTCAATGACCTGGCGCGTGTAGACGAATTTCGCCAGGTCGCCAATCTCCGGGCTGCCACTCCCAGGGACAGCGTTGAGTTCGCTCGACAGCTTTTCCTCCACCTCCGCGTTCCTGGAGAGCAGATACCAGGTCCAGTTCAAGGTGGCTGGCGGTGGTTTCGTGTCCGGCGACAATGAGCGTCATGATCTCGCGGACCAACTGGCCATCGGGCATGGCCTGGCCTTTCGGGTCGCGCGCCGCCATGAGCATGCCGAGCATGTCGGTAGCCGTTCTGTTCTGTTTCCGCCTTTGACCGGCGACCGTCGGAGACCATCTTCCCCAAAGGCGTAAACCTTTGTGCGAATTGCAAATTACGCGCCGATTCATCGGAGAGGATATTGAAATGCGGTGCAACCTGTTCGTAATCGTCGCCGAAGATGGAAATGAGCACAACCTTCAGGACCATGTGACTGATGTCGCTCGTTATATTCACGCTTTCTCTCTTTTGAGCCGCCTCCTTCCATTTCTTGAGCAACTCAATGTTGGCCGCCGAAATGACGTTTATCAACGCGCCGATCGCTTTATCGTGAAAAGCAGGTTGAATCATCCGCCGCTGACTCTTCCAAAACTCTCCTTCACTCACCATCAGGCCATTGCCGAGAAGAAAGCCGATACGTTTGATCGCTTGACCTTTTTTGTAGTTTCGCCAGTTGATTCGGAGGACGTGATCGACATACTCAGGGTCGCTGACGACATACGCGTCCGTACCATAAACCGAGGCCCGGTAGATGCTTCCAAATCGATCGAACTGATCGTTCATCCAGCGCAGCAGATCCTCAGACGTGTCGTACTTCTCGGCTGGCCCTGGCGGGATTCGCCCTTGCTCGAAAGTCATTCCGATGAACTCCTTGTTCTTGAGGGGTTCTGCGGAAACGAAAGTGTCGCTGTCCCAACTCATAAACGGATGGCTCCTGCGAGGATGCTGTCGTACAGCGCCGCGTCGAGTGCGACGTAGGCGCGCAGCTCGGGATGATTGAAGTACAGTGGGTCGGCGCATAGGCTCGGGTTGAATCCCTGCCGGACGAGATCGGTCTTCGCATATTTGAAGGTGCCGGTTACCTCGGCCCGCGGACAGAGCCGAAGAAAAAGCGGACGCGCGTAGGCGGGCAGCCGCTCGACGAGATGCCGGTGCAGCGCGGCGAGATCGAGCGCGCCTTCGCTTACGATGGCCGCCATCCCGGCGCGGCCTTCGGTCCCCGGAATCGCGACCCCGTAGACGCTGGCGTGCAGGATGCCCTCGAACGCGCAGAGTTCTTGCGCCACCTCGGAGGTAGCGACGTTCTCGCCCTTCCAGCGAAAGGTGTCGCCGATGCGATCGACGAAGTAGAAGAAGCCCTTCTCGTCCTGGCGCATCAGGTCGCCGGTCCGTACCCAGGCGTCCCCCGCTGCGAAGACATGGCGCAGGAGCCTCTTCTCGGTCTCGGCCGCACTGGTGTAGCCCTCGAACCGGCTGCCGGCGCTCGCCGGATCGTTCTGCACCTTGCCGAGCGCCTCGCCGGGCTCGTTGACGCCGCAGCGAATACAGAAGCCGTTCTCGTCGCGGATCGGCTCGCCCTTGTCGAAGTCGAAGGCGACCAGCGCCGGCGCGAAGCGGTGCAGGAGATAGGGGGGAATGTGGCCGATCGCTCCGGGCTTGCCCTGCACGTTGAACAGCGAGAGGCCCCCCTCCGTGGCCGCGTAAAACTCGAGGATCTGCGGGATGCGGAAGCGCTGCTGGAACGCCTCCCACACGCCGGCCGCGAGGCCGTTGCCACAAGCGAGCCGAAGACGGTGCGCGGTCTCGTTCTCCGCACAGGGGCGGTGCAGCAAGTAGCGGCAAAGCTCGCCGATGTACTGAAACGCGGTGCATTCCCAGCGGATGATGTCGCTCCAGAACTGGCTCGCCGAGAACCTCTCGCGCACGACCAGCGAGCCGCCAGCAGCCAGCATCGCGCCCGGAGCCTGCACACCACCAACGCTGTGATACGTGGGCAGGCAGTTGTACAACCGGTCGCTCGGCTGAACGTCCATCAGGCCCGCGAACCACAGCCCCCACTGCATCACGCGCGCGTGGCTCACGTTGGCGGCTTTGGGCATTCCGGTGGTGCCCGACGTGAAGATGCAGAGCGCGCGGTCGTCGATGGTGATCTCGCGCAACTCCCCGGCTTCGAGTGGCGCGGCCGGGAGGCTTTCGATCTTCTCGTCGATGCCGCGCCATCCGCCGTGAATCCACACCTGCGGCGGCGCGGCGAGGTGTGGCAGGGCCGTGTCGAGCGCATCGGCAAGCTCCGCGGCGACGATGAGGTGTTTAGCCGAAGCAGCTTGAATGCAGTGCGCGAGGGACTGCCCGGCGAGGTTGGTGTTGAGCAGTGCGACGACTCCGCCAATGCGGGTGATACCCAGCCAGATAGCCAGATACTCGGGGCGGTTGGGCATCAGCAGGCCGACCACCTCGCCCTTGGCCACGCCCTGGGCGAGCGCCCAGCGGGCGTACCGCCGGCGCGCCCGGCGAGTTCGAGGTAGGTGAAGCACTCGCGGTCGGAGAGCAGCGCGGGCTTGTCGCCCAGCCGGTGGCCCAGCTCGTCAACGACCGCGGGCAGCACGCGCTCGCGCTGGCGGGGTATGGGCGCCGTCAACTCGAGCGCCCGCAGCCAGGCCCGGGATACGGACGCGCCTGGCCTGGCAGCGGTTTGAACGGTTTCGCTGAGTGCTGCGCTCATGCCGTATTCCCCGCGTCGATAGTGATGACCGTGCCGGTGATGTTCCGGGCACCGTCGCTCAGCAGATACTCGACAGCGGCGGCGACGTCATCCACCTCTACCAGCCGGCGCAATGCACTGCGCCGCACGATCTGCTCGCGATGCTCCTGGGTCAGTTCCCTCGTCATCTCGGTATCGACAAAGCCCGGCGCTACCGCGTTCACGGTGACGCCGGTCCGGCCTACTTCACGAGCCAGCGAGCGGGTAAAGCCGATCATCGACGCTTTGGTGGCGCCGTAAACGGAGAGCCCGCTGTATCCAGTAAAGGCAACGATCGAGGCCAGATTGACGATGCGGCCGCCGACGCCGTCGGCCATCATCGAACGCAAGACATACTTGCTCAACAGGATCGGCGAAACCACGTTGAGCTGCACCACCTGCTCGATCTGCGCAGCATTGGTGAGCGCCAGTGTGCCGTCGATGCTCATGCCCGCGTTGTTCACCAGCGCGTAGAGGGGCCCAAGGTCTTTACGGAGTCTGCTTGACCAGCGCAGCCATGCCGTCGGTCTCAGCCAGATCGTATGCAGCGAAGCCGATGGAGCCAGTGCCGCTGCTTGCAGCCTCATCGATGGCCTCGCGCAACTCGGGGCTCTCTTTGCGCGCAAGAGCCATCACCCCGCAGCCGGTTTTGGCCAAGCGGCGAACGATGCCCAGTCCGATGCCTCGGCTTCCGCCGGTCACGATGACGTTACGCATGACGGCGCACCAGCTTTCCTGTCTCCGAGATGGCCAACGCGGGAACAAAGCTGATCGCCGCCGGCACCTTGTGCGGCGCCAGCGACTCACGGCAGAACTGCTTGATGGTCTGTTGCAATTCGCGCGCCTGTTCGCCTTCGGGAGCAGACGGGGCCTTGAGAAGCACGTCGGCGACCACTAGCGCGCCGGTAATCGGATTCTTCTTCGTCTTGACCAGAGACAGCCGCACCTGAGGATGGCGGTTGAGCACCGCTTCGACTTCCTCGGGATGTACTTTGAGCCCGCCAACGTTGATCACGCCGTCGCGCCGGCCCTGGAAGTGATAGCGGCCATCGCGCAGCTCGAGCACGTCGCCAGTATCGACAAAGCCCTCCGGGTCTTTCAGCGCGGGCGGATTCTCGCCGAGATAGCGTTCGGCGGTGCGGCTGGAGCGGACGCGCAGCGTTGCGTCCACCACCTTCAAATCGACACCTGAGGTGCCAGTCAGCATACTGGCTGGGAACCCTGACAGCAGCGTCGCGGACATCGAAGGCCACGCCGGCTTCCGTGGTGGCAAAGGCGTGGCTGATCTCGGCGTCCGGATAGAAGGACGCAGGCTGTTGAGGATGGCCTGATCGGCGATCTCACCCGAGAGCCGGACGTAACGTGGCGCAATGCGGTCGGCTTCGGGGCTCATCAGCGTCCGCCGCCAGTGTGACGGAGTTCCGGAGATGTGCGTTAAGCCGGCTTCTCCGGCACGCTGCAGGAAGTTCGCCACCAGCTCCTGCGGGTCGGTAAGCACCAGTGACGAACGCGTCAGCACGGCGCGAAGGTAGATTTGCAGGCCGCCGTAGCGGCGAATGTCGTAAAACGTGCCCCAGATCACTTCCCCTCACCCCCGCCCCTCTCTCCCGAGGGGGAGAGGGGTGGGGGTGAGGGGCGCCAATGGCTCCCGCCAGGCTGGCGAGCGTGTGCAACACCATCTTGGGCCGGCCGGTTGTGCCCGAAGTGAGCAGAATCCACTCGGTGGGCAGACGCTCCTGGCTGGCATGAACGCGCGGGACCAGACGCGGCGAACAGATGGCATGTTGCGCCGCGCCGATGGAGGCGCCGCTGAGAAAGCTGCCGTCGGAGACCACCGCATCCACTTCGGCGTAACGCATCACGTAGGGCAGGTGCTCGAGAGCGAGGTCGGGCGGACAGAGAGTCATGCGCCGCGCCAGTCCATCCAACTCGATCAGCGCCAGCGCCACGAGGAATGGGTCAGCCGCGGCGATCAGCACCGAGCGTCCGCGCAGATCCTCAACGCCGGACGCAATCGCCGACCCCTGGAGCAGATCGCCAAAGGCGGTGCGATGTTCGGCGCCGATCAAATAACCAGGCGGCGGCGTCCCGCCAACATCGATCGCATCCCGCAGGCTAGGGAAGCTATTGCACGGCGTTCTCATAGAAGCGGAGAAACTCTTGCAGATTCAATGGGTCCACGCCCAGCACGGTTTCCAGGCGGCGCACAAGAAAACAACTAGTCCGAGTTATCGACAGCAGATTGCAAATTGCTCGCCAGGACCTGCACGCTGGGTTCTTTCAGTATGCTCGCGTGGTGCCCAGGTATGGAAAGGATTTCGACGCCGCCGGTGACCCACTCGCTCCATCCCAGGTCTGCAGATTGTGAATGGAGCAGTGGTCGTGTGCGTGCTCGGAATAGCGTAAGCCGGCCCGGATAATGTTTGGGAGTATATTCGCGGAAGGCACGCAGGTTGGATTCCATCATCTTCACATACTTTGGCGGCAACCGGTTAACGTCTAACATGTCTCCTAATTCCGGTTTCCCTGGCATCGAGCTACCTGATGAAAAAAGGCGGCTGCAGCGCTTCCCAAACATTTGGAGGTGGTTGTTGAGTCCGGCTATGAAACCCTTGGGCTCGGTACGCAGAATGTTATCGAGGACCCAATTCGGCAGATTGCGCACGACCGCCAGCGAAATCCCAAAAGCACCTGCAAGAGTCGGCGGGCAGTCTCGGGGTAGTCCAGTCTCAATTACCGCGACCAGTTTCACCTGGCGACCCCTGGCAATCAGTTGGCAGGCTGTTTCATAAGCAAGAACGCCAGCAAAGCAGTAGCCGGCAAGTCGAAAGGAGCCATCCGGTTGAAAAGCGCATAGATCGTCGGCATAACGCCGGGCAATTTCTTCCAAGGGCAGATAGGATTGACCTTCACTCGTCGGGTCAGACGGCTGAACCCCCCAAACAGGTTGATCTCTTCCTAGATGTACGGCGATGCCGTGGGCGTAGGAAGTTTCGCCACAAAAGGTGGGAAGAAAGATCAAAGGCGGCTTGACACCGTGAGGCTGCAGACTCACCAATTCTGTTCGTGACTGATGCTGCATCGGTTGCTCCAGAAGGATTGCCAGCTGAGCGATCGTTGGCCCGCGGAACAACGTCTACAACGGCAGTCGCTTACATCGCCAACATCGAGCGCATCCCGCGGGCTAGGGAAGCGATTGCACGGCGTTCTCATAGAAGCGGATAAACTCTCCCAGATTCACAGGGAAGGGAGCGTCTACGTTCTCGCTGAATGGGTCCACGCCCAGCACGATTTCCAGGCGGCTCACAATAATGGCGAAACACAGCGAGTCCAAGCCCGAGTCCAGCAGCCGCAATTCATCGGACAGCGGCCCGAGCCGCTTGTCCTGCTCATGCGCGACCTGCTTGAACTGGTCGAGAATCTCCGATCGAACGCTCATGCACGAGTTCCCCGCTGGCAGTGTTCCTGGCTGGCTTGGCATGCGTATCTCCTCACCCGGCGATTCGGGTGGTAAGCGGTTCTGCTTGTGGCTGGACAACCTGCTCGATCAGAGCACGAAGAAGGGTTACTCCCTCGAAGAGATCCGCATCTGGCTCGGCCGGCGTCAGCGCAATCTCAGCAGCCAATACCTTGAAGAGCCCTGCGGTGTGCTCGATGTCGCAGACACCGTGGACATCGGTGTACTCCATCTCCGTCGATCCCTGTTCCGCGGCCAAGTCGGCCAGGAAAGACATGAACTTTTGAATGAAGCCCTCGAAGAAGCCCATCATCAACACCGACTTGACCGGCGAGAGCTTGCCCAGGAACTGGCGTACCTTGGTCAGGTCATCATGCACTGCCAAGGCGTCTTTATCGGTGGGGAAGGCGTTGGCCGCGACCGCAAACTTGCGCAGCATCAGTGGGTGGCAGTCATGCACTTCCTCGTACAGGTTTTCCAGCAGGATGGGCCGCGATTGCTTCGCCTTGGCGGCGAGGACCGCAGCCGTCATCCAGTAGATGAAATTGCCTTCGAGCACCGAGGTGTATCTTGCAATGATCCCACGACGCTCTTCGCTGGTAAGCTGTTTCGGGTCGGGCAGCGAATCGATGAGTTCGTCGATGATTGCGTTCGTCTTGTGTTTAATCAATGTAACAGGGTTTGCGAGGCGTGTTGTCTTCATGTGGATTCCTCAAGTAGCCGCAGCCAACTGCGGTACCAACAATCTTTCCTTACCGGATCACCGTTCTTCAAAGGTCGTACCACGAGTACCGATTCCTTCCGTCAGCTTGTTGTCTTGTCTCTCGTGTTTGTTAGAGATAAAACTTAGCAAAACGCATGCCACAAGCGGGTTTCTGCCGCAGTTCTGCAAAAATGCAGCTTGCGAAGGAAGACGGTGGCACTTCGCGCCTCTGCCCCTCGCTCGGTTTTAGCATCAGCTCATCGGGTTGCTGTGCAAGCCGAGCGATTCGCCAGAGACGTGTCAGGCAGCAGTCTTTGACGGAGAAAGCTCCAACTTGATGGCCAGTGGAACGCGCGGGAGTTGATGACTTCGTCAATTCTTCTTGACGAACGAGTGTACAGATTCCTTGACAAAGACCCACGATCGCAATGCCCCCTGTCAGCGGCAGTATCGCCAGCCAGTGCGGACTGATTCCGGTTTCCACCTGCAGATCATTGCGCCGGCCGCGAACCGCCAGAGCTGCTCGAGGAATGGGACAACAGGACGGAAATCGCGGTAGGCGATGGTCCAGGCTGAGAGCAGAGTACCTACTCCCAGGGCGGTGACGATCAGCACCAGCACCAGCAGCGGTGCCAGGAAGTGTACCCATCCTGGGAGCACCCCGCAGAACAGCGTCAGGAGCAGCAACATGCCGAAATCGATCACACCAGCCGCGATCGCTCCCATGGGGATGATCGACTTGGGGAATTTGAACTTGGTGATCAGGTTCTGACTGCCCACAAGACTCTGCGAGGCCGAACTGACCGCACGGGCGAATAACGTCCAGGGCAAGATCCCCGCGAAGACAAAGAGTGTGTCTGCCAGGTCATTGCCCGCCCCGCTGACCATTCGTCCCAGAAAGAGGCTGCAGACGGTCATGGTGGCAAAGGGTTGCAGGACAGCCCAGGGGGCGCCAAGCATGTTTTCCTGGTAACGCCCCTTGACGTCGTACCACGTTCCTCGGCCAAGACGGCTGATCGCGAACGTTGTTCCTCCCAGGACTTCCGCAGCGGTACTCATGCTTCCTCCTGAACCAACCCCATTGCTCTCCAGTCATCAATGGACAGTCCGGGACAGCGGCAAGCCCAGCAGACTTCCGAAGGGCTCCAGACAGTGATCCCAATCATGGTGCGCTTCAACGTAACGTCGGCCTGCCTCACCAAGTTGCCGGCGCAGGGCGGGATTGTCCAGCAGCCGACCTACGTGCTCTACCCACTCCTCTCCCTCCTCAGCAGTCAGAGCGGGCAGGTCGTGGTGGTGGCGGAGCGCGGTCAGGGCCTGGGGAGAAGCAACCACCGGCTTGCTCATTGCCATCCCCTCCAGGACCTTGTTCTGCAGGCCGCGGGCAATCCGCAGAGGTGCAACGACGACAGCGGCATTGGCCACGTACGGCCGAACGTCCGCCACCTGGCCAACGACCTCCACGCCGGGCAGTTCCGCCAGCCGACGCACCTCTGGCACGGGCTGCCGGCCGACCAGGCGAAGGCAGGCAGCCGGAAAGCGGGCTCGAATCCTCGGCCAGATTTCCTTGCTGAACCAGCAGGCCGCATCGACGTTGGGTCGATAGTCCAGTGCGCCGACAAACACACAACCTGTTTCCTCGGTGGTTGCGGGCCTTGGCTGGAAATACTCCAGTTCGACGCCGTTGGTCACGGCGTGGACCCCGTCCCAGGCACAGAACTGGCGGAACAGATCGGCCTCCGCGTCACTGACCAGCGTGACAGCTCGCGCCCAGGAGGGTAAGGTCCGTTCCAGTTTCCGCAGCCGGCGGCCCTCGGTCTGGTACAGCAGGGCGCGGATGCCGCCCTGAGCTGCCGCGTAATCGAACCACTTCTGGCTGTCCACGTCAATGAGATCCACCACCGCAGGCAGCGGCTGCAATTCTTTCAGCCGGAGGTAGGGAATCATGCTGGAAGCCGAAGCGAGAGTTACATGGAACTCTGTCTCCCTGGACCAGGCACGGAGCAACCGGACGAGGGCCGGCGAATGAAAGGCACCCTCCGAGATCGTCCGACCGCGGAGCAGAGAGCTGCCAGCCCTGAGCCAGCGGGTCCACCGTCCCAGGGGGACGACGGCCAGACGAGTACACAGACCTTGCAGCGTCGCCAGATCCTGGGGGATCGGTTCATCGGTCAAGCAGGCCAGGGATACGGATGCCCGACGAGAGAGGTAACGCAGCAGGTGGTACGTACGGATGCGGTCGCCCTTGTCCGGCGGGTAGGGAATGCGGTGGACCAGGTACAGGACGTTCGGGCGCGGGGAAGTTGCCGCCGAACCTTCCGTCCCTGCGCGAAAACCCGAGTCCGTTGCCAGCAGCGACATGGAAGATCGACCCCCGAGGAAAGGTTGCGGGATGATCGTGAATGAAAGTAGGACGGGCTTCCTAGCCCGTCCAGCTGGGCTGGGAAGGCCGGCCTACCACTTGTTCCGGACGCCCTTACGCGGTCCGAAGTTTCGGTCCCTGGAGAACTCCGGGTTGCCAGCGTTCGTAATGGTTTTCCACAACAGTCCGTCTGGGCAGGCAGAAGAGAGTGCCGAGGACGTGGAAGGGGAGGCCTAGCATGCGGACGGCCGTGCAGAGGATCAGGCGCAGATCCAGCCACACGTTCAGGTGACGAATGTAGTACAGATCGTAAGCCAGCTTGCGGCGAACGCTTTCCAGGTCCGTGTCCGCGGGGAGCTGCACCTGCGCCAGGCCCGTCACGCCGGGCCGGACCAGCAACCGGTCGCGATAGTGAGGCACAACCTGGGCCAGGCCCGGCACGAATTCCGGCCGCTCGGGTCGCGGCCCGACCAGGCTCATTTCGCCGCGCAGGACGTTCCACAGTTGCGGCAGCTCGTCCAGGTGGGTTCGCCGCAACCACCAGCCGAGAGGAGTGATCCGCGAATCACCCGGTTTCGCCCAGCAGGCGCCGGTGGTCTTCTCGCAGTTGTGAATCATGGTCCGGATCTTGTAGAGCCGGAAAGGCCGACCGTTCTTCCCCAGACGAACCTGGGAGTAGAAAATGGGTCCTGGAGAAGTCAACTTCACCAGGACCCCCGTCAGGAAGATCACGGGAAGACTGAACAGAAGCAAGAGGAAGGCGATCACAAAATCCAGGATGGCCTTGCAGGAACAGTACCACGTGGCCGGAACAAGGTCGGCCGGTGACGTCCATGCAGCAGACGTGACTGCGGGAGATGCTGAGTCGGGCCGTCCGGTTGGGTGATGTACCTGGGTCTCCGTGAGGGCGGAGTGTGTCATCTCGGTATCAGCGACACCGAGATGACGAACCTCCGAACGATGACGGTCGTCAAACATCTGCACGTCTCCTGGAGAGGACCGTGAAGCGTGGAAGCGGAACAAGGAATGAACACGTACCGAAGAACGCGATGAGCAACGAGTTTCGGCTTGTCAAACAGGGAAAACCGCGAGGGAACAAGGTTTCTTGAAGAATCCGGATGGATCAGGTGTCCGGAAAGAGACACCGCTGAAGTTCGGGCAGCAGCACCTGCAAGAAATCGAGAGACGGATCATCCTCAATAGACTCGTCGGGACCGGCCAGGTGACGAATCACGTAGAGTTTGTAGAGGAATGGCGAACGGGCGAAGGACAGGCGCGGGTTGTCTGGAGCGCTCCAGGGGCCGCGATCGCGCCAGCACCAAAGAATCCGAAGGACGTCGGGTGTCACCTGGTGGGTGTTGCTGAACCTGGCTGTCCGGTATTCTGCTTCCGGGCTGTTGGGAGCAGCCTGAATCCGCCGATTTTCTGGCTTGCCAATGACCTGATAGCCGAGTCCTCCATAACAAACGTCAGGTGTGTGAACGGAAACGGGTCCTGGTCGTCCGCAAATCAGCAGGACAGACACGACTTGCCCGGTGTGGCGGTTGACGTACTGACGTGAGAAATAGCCGACAACTTCAGCGATCTCCAACTGGCGGGTGTTCAGTTCCAACGCACGTCCTTCCCAGTCACCCAAAGTCATTGCGACAGCGTCGCAGCGAGCCGCCGCGGCTTCAAGTTCACCGGATGCTCCCCAACGCCCCGTCCACAGCCCATGGCTGACGCCGGACAGTACCAGCAAGAAAAAAGCCGATCCGGAAAGGAAGATCCTCATCATACCACCAGACTCCCAGGGCAAGTGTCAGTTTTCCTCGCGTCGCGCGTAGTGCGGTCCATAACGGTAAGTGTCGTCATGAGTCCCATTGAAGACTGCGCCGAGCATCCGGACACCCAGCATGCTCAGTCTCTGGTAGGCGGCGTAGGTCGGGGGCAGGCGACTGACTTCATAAAACAGCGACAGGAGGACACCATCGACGTGCTGGGCCAGCAACAGAGAGTCAGCCACAGGTAACACTGGGCTGGTGTCAAGGACGATGAAGTCGTACTCCTGTTTCAGCCGCTGCAGAAGGTTGCGAACCCCATCCCGAGCCAACAATTCGATTGTCGCGCCATCAGACTCGCCAGCAGATAACAGCGAGAGGTCCTTGACGCTCGTTGGTTGGATCGCTGCGCCGTATTCCGCTTCGCCGCGCAGCACTTCACTGAACCCGGGGCCCACGGGAAGTCCGAAGAGATTGTGGACTGATGGTTTCCTCAGGTCGCCATCGATGAGCAGGGTCTTGTGGCCGGCGCGTGCGAGACTGGCCGCCAGGTGCGTCGATAGCGAGGTCTTGCCTTCGCCGCTCATGGCGCTGGTGACCATCACCACACGCAGTCCATCCGCCCGCAATGCCTGCAATAACAGGGTGCGAACCGAAGTGACCGAATCCGCCAGCAGCGCTTGCCACTGCGAATTGTCAGACTGGCTCGGGCGAAGTGATCGCCCAAAGCGCCGGGCGCCGGAAGGGTCCCCATGAGACGCAATCCCAGCCCCGGTCCGACCTGATCGAAGGAATCAATCCGCTGCGAACGAAACTCCAGCCAGGCAAAGAGGAACAGGACCAATCCCAGCGTTCCGGCCGAGCCCATGCCGGCCATCATCAGCTTGCGCGTCTTGTCGTCAGGAGCGACGACAATCACGGGCTCCTCCCGGTCCAGGGGAGCAACGCGCGGTGGGTCTGGCAGTTCCACGGTCAACCTGTCGATGGCTCCCAGGACTTGCGTAACCCCGCCCTCCGCCAGCTGAGTGTCAATCTTGAAGCCATCGAGATCCAGCGAGTTGCGATTCAGGACCTGAGCATCGGTGTCCAGTCGCTCGATTTCATTGCTCAGAAGGTTTTTGTACTCCTTGTAAAAGCGGATCTTTTGATTCAGCTCCACGAGGCGCAGCTGAGACACACTGCGCGTCTTTTCCGCGAGTTCGGTCTTGTAGCGCGGACGCAGATCCTTGCGCTGGGCTTCGATGCGCTGGTTCCTGGCTGCAATGTCCTCGAGTAAATTCTGCACTATGGGATGCTCGTCAGCCCACGAACGCCGGGCTTGGGCAAGCTTGACTTCCGCCTGGGCTCGGAGGGCAACGTCCTTCTCCAGTTCTTTGTTGATCGCTGTTTCCACCAGGCTATCGGGGACTTCGACAGGAGGGATGCTGGCGTTGGCTTGCGCGGTCTTTACCTCCAGTTCCATTCTTCTCAGTTCCTCATCCACGTTGAGGAGTTCCGCCTGGGCCCGCGCCAGCTGTTTCTGTGCCAGTTCCTGCTTGAGGACAATGACGCGGTTGTCATTCGCGCCGATGGCCTTCGCGAGTTCGTTTCGCTTGTTCGTTATCCTCTTTAACCGGTCATGGTACGTGGTGGCAATGGTATTCAACTGGTCGAGCCGCTCCGTCCTGCGTTTGGTTTGCTTCTCGACAACCTCTTGCATGTAAGCATCAACAACAGCAGCCAACAGGACCTTCAACATCTCTGGGTCGTTACCGCGCAGAGAGAGTTGCGGCAGTTCCGGGCCATCCGGGAAGGCAACCCTGAGTTCCTTCTCCAGCCATTCCACGGGAGTCAGGTTTTTCCGGACAGCATCCAGATTCAGTTTCACGGCCTTGGGATTTTTCAGGGCCGTGTTCAACACCCAGCGACTCTTCATCAGCGCAACCTGAGTCTGCTGGAAGGTCTGGAACTCATGGAAGTCCTCCGGGTGCGCGAAAAGCACTCCTTCAGGCTTCTTGGGCATGTGCATCTTGGCGTAGGCAACGTGAAGACCAGGCGGCACCATGAACCACACAACGATTCCCACAAGCAGTGCCGCCACGACACCGCACGTGCCCCCAACGAGCCACCGTCTGCGCAGCGCCTTCAGCAACCCGACAGCATCGAGGGACGGCACGGTGGCTGTTACTGCCAGGCGTTGCTCGGGGATTGGCTGGACTGCGGACACACCACTGGGTTGCAGCCCCCTTGCCTCCGAAGGCACCGGAAGTTGATTAGGGAGCCTCTCACCTGAGCTACTGCTCGTCGTTTCTGGAATTGGCATCGCTCTTCCCTCTCGACTGTGTCCGACCTGAATCCACCGGGACTCGTCTATCTTCTGGTCATCCAACTTGATCGAAGGAACCAATCCGCCGCGAACGAAACTCCAGCCAGGCAAAGAGGAACAGGACCAATCCCAGCGTTCCTGCCGAGCCCATGCCGGCCATCATCAGCTTGCGCGTCTTTCGTCAGGAGCCACTACATCCACGGGATCTTCCGGATTCAGGAGGGCGACTCGTGGTGGGTCAGGCAGTTCCACGGTCAACTTGTCCATGGCTCCGAGGACTTGCTCCAACATGGTCTCTGCTACTTTGATGTCAACCTTGAATCTATCGAGATCCGGCAAGCGGCCATTCCTGACCTGAGCATCGGTGTCCAGTCGCTCGATGTCATTGCTCAGAAGGTTTTTGAACTCCTTGTAAAAGCGGATCTTTTCATTCAGCTCCACGAGGCGCAGCTGAGACGCACTGCGCCTTTTCCGCGAGTTCGGTCTTGCAGCGCGGACGCAGTTCCTTGCGCCGAGCTTCCAGGCTCTGGTTCCGGGTTGCAATGTCCTCGAGTAAAGACTGAATGCGGGGATGTTCGTCAGGATACTGGCGCCGGGTTTCGGCGAGCTTGGCTTCCACCTGGGCTCGGAGGGCAATGTCCTTCTCCAGTTCTTTGTCGATCGCTGCATCCACCAGGCTATCGGGGACTTCGAGGCGAGGACTGTTGGCGTTGACTTGCGTGGTCTTTACTTCCAGTTAAAGCACTCCTTCGGGCTTCTTGGGCATGTGCATCTTGGCGTAGGCGACGTGCTGACCGGGCGGCAGCGTGAACCACACAACGGTTCCCACAACTGCTGCTGCCAGGACGCCGCACGTGACCGCCACGAGCAACCGTCCGCGCAGAGACTTGAGCAACCCGACAGCATCACGGGACGGTACGGTGGTAGGTTTTCCCTCGACCGGAGCCGGACACTGGTCGGGAACCTTCTCCTCGGCGTTGCTGCTTGTCGTTTCTGGATTCGGCATCGCTCTTCCCTCAGGGCTACGTACGACCTGAACTCATCGGACAGGTGGATCAGTCCGCAGAGCAAGTTTACCAGTGACCCGTCTACCTTCTGGGTACGGGACAAGGGAGTGGTAGTGGTTCGGGGCGGCGTTTGCTTCGACGTTTGCTCTCGGGTTGCGCGGGCGGGAGCATTTCGGCTGGTTTGCCGAAGCTGACCACCCTGGCACGGGATGGAGTTGGCTCAACCAGGATTCGAGCGAGAAGCCAGAGTTCGACCCAGAGAAGCGCGAGGGCAACGGGCATCATCAGCCACCCGGCCCAGTCGTGAAAGATTCCCCGAGCTGCCTCGGGACTGATCCACTCCTGAGCCAAGCCCGTGGTCGTGATCCGGAAGACGTTCGCGATAACGGCGATCGGAGCCGCGCTGATGACGATGAGAATCTTGTCCAGCAAGGGCCTGGTAATCACCAGAGCGACTGCCGTCGAGATGGCAAAAAACAGCAGCATCATGCTCAGCCCACTGCAGGCCTCGACCACGCCGATCTTGCCCTGGTTCAACAGGATGGTGTTTCCTTCCGCCAGCGCTGGCAACCCGATGAGTTGCATCGCATACGTGCTTCCTAGAGTGGCCAGGCGCTGAAGCGGTTGAGACATCGCTGTTTCCACCCGGTAGGGAAGGGGAATCATGAACGTCAGAAAGGCAATCGCGGGCCAGGACCAACGCAACGCGGGCCAACCCCCGAGCAATACGGCCAACCCGAGGAGACAAGGCAGGAGAGAGACGCCATCCAGCCAGTCGAAGTAGAACCAGGTTCCTGCCAGGCGAACGAGGACGCCAACGCCAATCAGCAGGATGCCCCACGGATTCATTTGGAACCGGATCTTTTCCAGTTGAGAACGGCGCAACCAGAGCAGCACCGCGGCGAACACTGGAATCAAATAACCGTGAGAATACTGCGGGTCATGCAACCACTTGCTGCTCATGGCGCCGAACGTCGGCCAGTAACTCCAAAGGAACACTCCTCCGAAAGCAGCCAGGAGGGCAAGACGAGCGTGGGAGGTGGAACGCATCGGTGCAATTCCTTTCGGGCATTCGGTCAGGAACCACAGCCCCAAGAGGGAGAGGGATTGTTCGTTTTGAGCGTACTTCGTGCTGGTGAGTTACGCTGCGGGTCGCGCTGCGCATCTCTGGACTGCGCGCGCACTCCGTGCCCGTGGGTTGCGCCCAGGAACGGTTGCGCGGGACACCTTCACCATCTGCGCCGAGACGGGGAAGGTAGCCGAGAACGAGATTGACGATTTCCGCGAATCATTTCGCGGACACAAAAGCCCCTCAGGGCCTCGGTCTCGCGAGTCAGGTCATCAGTACGTTCGTGGCTGGTTTGCCTTGCTCCGCCCACGAAGCCTTACGGACCGCCGTTCCGATCGCTCCTGGGCACAGTTATCCAGCGACTGCGGCGGGTTGAGGAGTATCCAGCGGTCGAATCATCCAGCTCTCAACTTCTGCCGACACTCCCTGCTGAAGGAAGTGAACAGCAACGTAGAATTTGAGTTGCTTGCCCTGACGCAGGATTGTTCCTTCCATTCCAGCCAGGGGACCGCTGATGATTTCGACCCGCGCACCCGGCTTGAACCCGACTTCGTGGGTCAAGGGCGCCCCGGAGATCATCAGCTGGTAGACTCGAAGTAAATCGACCTGTAACTTGCCCTGGTCTGGCACCGGCAAGCAATTGGCCACCAGATTCGTTTCCATCGCACGCCGACGTGCATCCGGATCAGCGTGAAGGAATACGTAGCCTGGAAAGAGTGGAATGTAAGAGCAGAAGGTCCGACCGCGATTGCGCCACTGATGTTTGCACAGCGGCAAGAAGTAGCGTAACCGCTGCTCGAGTGCCTTGCGCGCAGGCTTTTCTCAGCTCGGGGCCGGGTGTGCAGCACCCACCAGCGGCAGTCGTCCTCGGTCGAGGACGCGGGGGCGGTTAACAAGTCATCCGGGAAAAGAAAGTCTTCCATGGGTAACAAGGGCATTTACACGTCTCCTCGTGCCATTTCAAAAGAAAAAGCTATTCCGTACCCCCTCTCACAGCAAAGGCCGTGCCAATGCCTGCTCACGTGGCTCTGCAACAATGGGTAACAGGGGCAAATGAGCAAGGCCTGCCGATGCCCAATCGGCGCAATCCCTTTGCCCAGAAAGAGAGACTTGACCTGGCAGTTGGGCTCTTTTTTCCTCTTCTTGTCGCTTTCTCCCCCTTCGAAGGAGAAGAACGCTGGTGAAGTGACAGGTGACGATTGTCAAGAAACCTTGACGGATCTTCGTCAAGAAACCTTGACGACTGCTCGTGTCTCTTCGACGCCTTCCGGACACCGTGGTGGAAAGTGCCGGTCCCCCGCGATTGCTGCTCCTCAAGAGCGGCTCACTTCAAAAACCCGCTCCGCACCGCATACTCCGCGCTGACCTGGTCGTTCAGCGGATCATCCAGGGCCAGCAGCTCGCGCAGGTCGCGTGACAATCCCTGCTGCACCTCCGGCCGGAGCAGCCGTTTCTGGTATTGCTGCTGCGGCTTGTCGCGGCGACAGAAAAAGCCGTGGACCGCGGTTCGAGATTTGTCCGTCGCGTTGGCCGTGCCGCTGTGCCAGGCGTGGGCGTTGAGCACTGCCACACTCCCCGCCTTGCCGGTGATCAGCACCTCATCCGGATGCGGTGCGAGCGGGTCCGCGAGGGCTTGCTGCGGCAGCCGGCCCACGCGGTGCGATCCGGGGACAACGCGCAGCGATCCATTGTCTGGAGTGTAATCGTCCAGCATCCAGATGGTGTTGCACACCCAGAAGCCCTGCTCATCGGGCAGGGCGCTCATGTCCGAGTGCAGCGGCTGTCGGCCGGCCCCTCCCGGGTTGACCGAGCGCGCGTTGAGGCTGCTCAGTTTGATCCGTGGTCCGAGAACGTGTCGGACCAGTTCCAGGATGCGAGGCAGGCTGATGATGCGCCGGAAGACCTCCCCCTTGTCCACCAGGTTGGCCAGCCTGCGACAGCCTGCTTCCGGCTTGAACTCCGACCCGGCCCGGTCGCCTTCCTCGGCAAAGAGCCGATCGACCGAGCGGCGCAGCTCATCGAGGAGTTCGGCACTCATGAATTCCTCGACGAGCAGAAAGCCGGCTTGATCCAGCTGGCGTTTGTCGCGATCGGTCAAACTCATGGCGTCGCCTCCGGTTTGAGCCAGTGCGCAAACCACGCCAGCATCTCCGCCCGCATGCGTGGCGTGTAGCTGTGGCCGACCTCGGGATAGCGGATGCTCTTGAAGCGGTCGGCCGCGTCCAGGGCCATGTACACCCGACCAGCGCGGTCCTCGATGACCTTGATCCCATCCGCGGGCGAGCCGGCATCCAGCTCGCCGGTCAGTGCCAGGAACGGACGCGGAGCGATCAGCGCGATGACGCCCTCGGTGTCGAAGTGCCGCAGCAGACCGTTGACGAAGTAATAGACGCCGTGCTGCCGCAGCTGGCCGTGGGCGATCAGGTTCTGATAGCGCGTCAGGCAAGCGACGCCGACGCTGGCCGCGATGCGATCGTCCACCGCGGCCAGCCACCAGGCACGGGTGCTGCCCATGCTCATGCCGGTCGCCCCGATGCGCTTCTGGTCCACCTCGGGCCGGCTGCACAGATAATCGAGGGCAACCTGGTCATCGCGGACGAACATGCCCCAGAGGGTCCGGCCCAGCCAGAGATGGAGCTTATGCAGGCTCTCCTGTTCCGGCCGGCCTTGCTCGGCCATCCCGGATGGCCCCATGCCGACCCGATCACCGTGCCAGTAGGCGTCCGGCGACAGCACCACGTAGCCCGCTTTCACGAACGTCTCACCTAACGGCTCGGCTCCACCGTTGGAATTGGGAATCAGGATCTGCGTCTTGTCTGGAGTCGAGGAGTGAAGCCAGAGGATCGCCGGTGCCGGCTTCTGACGCTTCTCGGGGACCAGCAACAAGGCGGTCACCTCGCCGTCCGCACCATTGTCGATGGCCACCTTCTCCACAGTGTAGCCGGGCCGCAGTTCCCGCGTGATGAGCCGCGCCTTGCAAGGAGAGGGCCGGGTCGGCAGATCGCCCAGCGACTCGACCACCTTGCGCAGCACCTCCGGTCGCTGCCGCTGCCATTGCTGGGCGGATTGCGGAATGGGGAACTCCGGGGCCTTGATCTTGCGATAGCGTTCCGGCACCAGACGGTCTCGTTCGGTCTCGGCCTTGCGGTAATTGTCGGCCGCCTGCGCTCCGGCGGGCTGGGCCGCGAGCGGTTTGTAGTTGCGAATGATGAGCTGCCGCAGCACGCAGTCAGCTACCGCCTCGGCCAGGCGCTCGTTGCCGGCAGGAGTGTAATGCGTGCCGTCATTGCCGAGCATCTTCTCGACCCCGCCCTGCTCGACAACCCAGTGCAGATCGTGGACCACTACGCCGGCATCGAGCATCACCTTGATCGCCGTGGCGTTGTAGCGGCGCACGTCAGCCTCGAAGCGATCGAAGGTTCCCTTGCGGTTCGCGTGCCGCTGATCGTGGATCGGTGTCGTGGTGGCAAATACCAGGCTGGCCGACGTGTTTTTTCGCAACTGGGCCACGATCTCCTTGAGGTTCTTCTCGAAGTCGGACATTTCGACCTGGAAGGTCTTGCCGTCCCTGGAGCGCTTCAGATCGTGCAGGCCGCAGTTGAAGTGAATCACGGCGGGCTTTTCCTTGATCGCCCACTCGGCAAGGCCCTTGAGGGTGTTGCTGCTGTCGCCGCCGTTGGGCTTGGGACTGACCACGATGGCCTTGCCCTCCAGCTTCTTCGCGACCAGGGGAGCATAGCCCAGCCGGATAGAATCGCCGAGCAAGACCACCCGGGGCAGATCCGCTTTGGGCTCGGCCGCGGGCTGGCTCCACCCCTGCAAGGGGAATAGCAGACAGAGAATAACGGCAACAGGGACTCGCATGGTAGATCTCCTCGGAGGTTTCAATTCGTCCAATGTCTCCAATCATACGGATCCATCGCCTGACTGATCGGCTGCAACGTCCGGATCGACCCGGCTGCCACGAGACGGCCAACAACCGAGGACCACGAGGCACACTCCCGTCACCACCAACGCCGCCGCAATCACCAGGAGGGGTGGCACAAAGAGGCCGATGATGCCGGCCGGGACCGCGGCGAACAACGCCGCTCCGCCCAGGGACACCCAGAAGAGCTTGCGCGACGTTGGCGCTTCCCGATGCTCTAACCGGCGGGCAAGCCAGATGCCTCCCGTGACGATGGCGAGCGACAGAAACACGCCGGCGATGACCGCACTCCCGCCCATCAGGGGGACAAGCGGTCCAGGACCGACGTCACCCAGGAGCGGCCAGTGGCCGGCCGCTTGCAGCACCCACGTCACCGTGTTCGACTCGAAGCGCATTGGACAACATCCTTTCCGCCTCTCCACTTACCGCAAGGCAATCTGGCAATCCGGACAGCGAGCATCGTCGGGCTTGATCGCCGCTCCGCATGCCGGGCACTTCCCGGACTGAATCGCTGTTTCTGACTTCGCTCCTGACAACTGCTCACGCAGCCGAGCGTTCTCCTCCCGCAGTCGCCGCAGCTCGTCGTGTTCGTCCACTTCCCTGGGAATCTGCCGGATCACTGGATTGCGCGGCGCGTTGCCGGGCGACAGCGAATCGTACCATTTGGATTTGGAGTGCGTGATCCGGTCCTCCGTCCAGTACACGCCCGTCCACAGAGACGTCTTGCAGGTGGCGAAGTGCTGGTTGCCGGCCTGGTCGTAGTACACCACCTCGTAGATCCGCTCCTCCTTCTCCCCGAACCAGCCTCTGCCGAAGGGCGCCCAGCTGATGCTGATGATCCGGCCGCCCCGCTCGTGGACGTAGTCCTTGATCCGGTCCTTGTCCAGCCCCATCGTGAACGCCCAGATGCCAAACCCCACGAGAAGGGCCACGACGAAGAAGAAAGCGATTCCAACACCTTCCATTGCAGTGTGCCTCTTGGAGAGTTTGCGATGCCCAACCCGGTTACTTCTCCCGGCCGGGTGCAGCGTCTTGGATCAGGGCGGTGGCCTCGCGCCGCAGGATCTGCCGCTGCAAGCGGGTCTGGATCGGCTGGCTGGGGTCGAAGGGCAACGCCAACCAGGATGTCCCCGCCAGCAGAGGCACCGGCGCAGATGGCGAGCCGAGAAGCGTTGTCAGGTTCGTCGCCCTGGCATACGGGGCGATCCGGACGTCCGGCTCTTCAGGAACGAGTTTGAGTTCCTCCAGCGCCTCCCTGGTGCGCCCCAACTGCTGGTGGGTCATTGCCAGGAACAGTCGTACTTCCGGGGAGCGGTTCTCTTTGGGAACCGCCTCCAGTCGCAGCAACGCCTTGTCGTACGCCGCGGCGCGATGATCAGACCGCCCCGGGCGTACACGCGGTGTTATCGTCCCGGTTGTCCGGCGGAACCTTTTTGTCTCCCAGGCCGACCACGATCTTCATGTCGGTCACAGCATTGGGCCCCAGGGCGCAGATCCACGCCACGGCCGAGCTTTCGCCGGGGTTCCAGGAGGAGCGGAGGCGCAGCGGTGAAGCGAGCATGCGGGCGCAGACGGAGCGGTAGGCTTCCACCTTCCCCTGGGCGAGCAAGAGCAGCGCCTGGGACCGCCAGGCCGCGAGCCAGGTCGAATGCAACTCGACCGCCCGGGCAAAGTCGGCAACGGCACGATCGTACTGACCATACTGTGTCAGGACCTCGCCGCGGTCGTGCCAGAACCAGGACTCCGCCGGGTCCAGTTCGATGGCCTTGTCGTAGAACGTCATGGCGTCGTCGCAGTGCCCGAGCCTGGCGTTGACCCAGGCCCGCCGGGCCCAGGACTGCGCCTGTTCCGGTTGCAGCCGGACAGCCGCCGCGAAGTCGTGGTCGGCCTCGGACCACCGCTTCAGGCGCAGGTAGGCCCAACCACGGCGATCCCGCAAGAGCCAGTCGTCCGCGCCGCCCTCCGCGATCAGCTGGTCGAACAGGGGCACGGCCTGCTGCCAGCGCCCCTCTGTGAGGCAAGCGACCGCGGCCCGGCGGAGTGCTTCCCGGCGGCGGCAGGCTTCGGTCTGGGGACTCAGGTCGCGGCCGTCCCAGACCCGGACCTCTCCCCGGCCGCCTCGGCCGGCGTGGAAACCCCAGCCGGCGGAAAAAAGACGCTTGCCATCCGCAGTGAAGGTCAGCGCTTCGACAGGAACGCCCGGACCGCTCTCCAAAGTCAGCAACAGCAGACCCGTCACCGGATCCCACAGACGAATCCAGCCGGGCATCTTGCCCCCGCTGGAGAGGGGTTCCCCTCCGGCAAGAAGGCGTCGCCCGTCGGGAGTGAACGCCACGCACTTCGGCAGGGCGCCGCCGCAGTCGAACCGGGCCGTCGCCGCGCCGTCTTCGCTGTTCCAGAGCCGGACCGTACTGTCATCGCCCGCCGTGGCGATCTGCTTGTCGTCCGGGCTGAAGGCGACGCCGCGGACAAGGTCCTCATGTACCTTCAGGGAGAGGAGCCGCTCCCCCGTGTCGAGGTCCCAGACCATCAGCTCTCCTGGACGATGCAGCGATGCGCCCGCATCATCGACTTCGCCTCCGACCGTCGCCAGTCGCTTGCCGTCCGTGCTGAAGGCGATGGCCGTGGTCGCTCCCGGGTGGCCCGCGATGGTCCGGAACTTGTTACCCGAGGCCACGTCCCAGAGGACGACCGCGTCGGGCTGGCCCTTGATCTCGACAAGCAGGGCCAGCAGGTTCCCCTCGGGTGAAAGCGCCAGGCGCCGGATCGGTCCCTGTTGCCTGGGGATGGCCAGGAGCAGCCGATAAGACTCCGCGTCCCAAACGTTCGCGGTCCAATCCGCAAATCCCCCCGAGGCGAGCCGGCGACCATCCCGGGAGATGGCCAGCGCTTCGACCAGGTCCGAGTGGCCGCGCAAGGGCCGCAGGTCCACTCCGGTATCGACCTCGTGAACGCTGACGCCCGTGTCATGGCGGTAGCCGTAGAGCCGCCGTTCGTCGTGGCTGAGTGGGACGAAGGGGGCCGGCATCGGTCGCCCCTCCTGGCTGACAACGGCCACGGAGGCGAGATCGCGCGTCAGGTCCAGCACGCGCAACGGATAACCCACGGGGGAGCCGACCGAAATCAGCCGCTGACCGTCCGGCGTGAAGCTCAAGGCCTGGGGCCCTCTCTCGGTCCCCGCGGCGAGGGTCTGCACGACTCGGCTGGTTCGGATGTCCCAGATCTTGATCTGGTTGTCGCGATAGCCGCTCGCCAGGCGCTTCCCGTCCGGGCTGAAGGCCAACGCCAGGGCCGTGTCTGTATGAGGGAACACACCGAGTCGCTGGCCGGTGGCGCTCCAGAGGTGGACCAGGCCGTCGCCGTCGCTGGCCGCCAGAGTTTGGCCATCGGGGCTGAAGGTCAGGGTCCCCAGGGAGTTCTGTCCCTCGGCCAGGGTCACTTTGGCGGGGGACGCACCGTTCAGGTCCAGGAGGCGCGCTCCGAAGCGTTGATCGTAACTGCCGGCCGCGACGAGCAACGACTGGCTGTCGGGGCTGAAGGCCAGGCGGATGCTGCCGTGCTTCTCGAAGCTCCGGGTCCCTCGGTCCTTGCCGTCGAGGTCCCACACGTTGAGGAAACCGTCCGCCTCGCCGAAGACGCCGGAGGTTTTGCGGTTGCCTCCCGCGGCGACGGTTTGCCCATCGGGGCTGAACGCCAGAAGGGTCACGCTCCAGTTCACTTCCCGCCGGCGAAAGCGCAGTCGGCCCTCGACGTCCCAGAGGAGGACTTCACTCCAAACTTCCCCCTGGTAGCTCCGGTCATACGGGTCCCAGACCCTGTTGCCGCCAGTCACGGCCACGTGCCGGCCATCCGGACTGAACCGCGCCGCGCGGAGCCAGTCGGGGAGGTCGCCAGGCGTGAACAGCTCCCGGCCGGTCGCCGTGTCCCACACCTTGAGTTCGCGAAGCCGGAAGAATCCCCCTCCCTCCGCCAGGGACAGCAGCCGGCGCCCGTCCGGGGAGAACTCCAGGTGGACGATCCGGCCCCGGTGGCCGGACAGCACGCGCCGTCGCTGGCCCGTCAAGCCTGCTTCGAGAAAGATGACGTTGTTCGCACCACCATAATCCACCCGCGCTTGCAGGTGCAGATCGGTGCTGATGGCCACGGCGCCTTCTTCGATCGACAGCAACTCCGGCCGGCAGGTGCGACGCAAATAGTCGTACTCAAAACCGCGGAAGTCATCGTCTTCGGGCTTGACAGGGGCAAGCTCCTCCAGAATCTTCGCGGCCTCCGTAAGGTTGCCGGCCCGGGAGGTGGCGGCGGCCGTCTGGAAGCGGGCGGCGTAGAGCTTCCGTCGCGCGTCGTATTCCGCGGCGCTGGCTGCCTTGGTCCTCTCGTTGGCTCTGTCGGTTTCCTGGGTGGCAAATGTTGCTTTGGTGTTGGCCTTCACCGCGTAGTACCAGGCGACTCCGGTCCCAACCAGCAGCGTCATTACCAGCGCCGCCGCCAGCGTCGTCAGGCCCCGATTGCGCTGGCAGGTGCGCCAGGCACGCTCCGGCCAGGAGACCGGCCGGGCCCGGATCGGCCGATTCTCCTGAAACCGCGCCAGGTCTTCAGCCAATTCCTCGGCACTGACATAGCGCTGAGCCGGCTCCTTGCGCAGACATTTGAGACAAATCGTTTCCAGGTCGCGCGGCGTTCCTGGCTGAAGCTGCGCGGGGAAACCGGCTCCGTCGAGCGCACTTGTTCCAGCGTCTCCAGCGTGGTCGGCGCGCGGAAGGGCGGCCGGCCTGTCAGCAGCTCGTACAGGATGGCCCCCAGCGCATAGATGTCCGCCGCGGGACCGACGGACCGGGCTTCGCCCAGGGCCTGCTCGGGAGCCATGTACGACGGCGTGCCCATGATGATACCCGCCTGAGTCTGCCCGGCGGCCTCGTCAAGTTGCTTGGCCAGGCCGAAGTCGCTGACCTTGGGGGTATCATCGGCGGTCAGCAGCACGTTGGCCGGCTTCAGGTCGCGATGCACGATCCCCTGGGCATGGGCAAAGTGCATGGCCCGCGCCAGCAGCAGCGTCAGGCGAGCGGCCTCCCCCGGAGGCAAGGGCAGGCCGTTGACCCGGGCCGCCAGCGTTCCGCCCTCGACGAACTCGAGCACGAGGTAGGGGTGCGGCGCATCGTCGGCGACGTGGTGAATCTGAACGATGTTGGGATGCCTCAGCCGAGCGACGGCACGGGCTTCGATGAGGAAACGCGACAGGAGCATGGCTTCGTCATCACGCCGGCGGATCATCTTGAGAGCCACGAGCCGATTCAGGGTGGTCTGCCGGGCCTTGTAGACCACACCCATGCCGCCGCGTCCCAGCACCGAAAGGAGCTGGAACCCGGGCAGGGATGGGAAGCTCGGGCCCGGTGTGTCGGCAGACTCCTGCGTCGCCGTGCTGCCGGGCTGGTGGGGGCCGGTGAGGTCCGGGTCGTTAGCGGTCTCCGGCGCCGGCGTCCTCAGCTGGGTCAGCTGGGCGCCGGTTGCCGCGATCTCCGACGATGAGGACGGATGTTCTGGGCTCACGGGGCGTTCCTTTCCAGCGAATCGAAGTGTTCCAAATCTTCCTTCATGCAATTCCACCCAATCCGAAGCACGTCCCCGGGTGAGAGCCGAGGACGCCACCATGCCAACGGAGCTTTCGCCTGGCAATGTTGTCAGGAAGCGTCCGTGCGTGTCCAGGCTTGCCCCGTGAGTGTCCGTTAGACCGACATTGCCAACGTGCCGCATCTCACGGCGTCCCCCACTGTCCCCGACTGTCACAATCCGATCCGGCTTCCAATGGGCTTGTTCGTGGTCCCAAGGATCTTGCCACACGACATCGCGCCCAGCTCAAACGTGGTGTCCACCACAAGCCATCGTCCAGCTTGACCCCTTTCAACGCCACTGCCACCACTGCCCCCTTGTCATACTTGACGTCAAGGGGCGTGACCACCTGAGCGCGCTGGCGTCCGCACCTGTGTCCGCGATGACTTTATCCAGGTTCACTCCGGGTGAGCCGCTCACCGGACGGAACTCAAGCGTGAGGATCGGTAACGGTTCGCCAGGGTAGGCCGCATCGTAAGGAAAGCTGACACGGCGCATCCGCGTCGGCTCGTCTTCGTGCCCGACGCAAGTGACAAAGGGGTTCCGTCCCGTCGCCTCGGCCGCGTGGAAGACCGCAACCGGGCTGGTGCCCGATGCCATCACGGCACCATCGGCAAAGCCGATCCACTGGCCCTTGTATTGCGGGAGGAGCTGGTCGCGGACAGCCCAGTACGCTGCCTCATTCTTGCGCCAGTCGGGGTGGATCTGCTTGGCAATTTCGGGAGGCAGACCATCAGCCAGGCTTTTCATCGGTCACCTCAGTTGCTTCGTGGGCGTCAGCAGGCATTTTACCCTTGGCAATGGTCCTGGTCGAGCCCCGTGGTCGTTGACCAGCCTCACGCTGGCGTTTTGACATTGCGGCACCCCACCACTACGCTCGTCAGCCTGCCAGATGGAGCAAATCGGAAACCATCTCCAGGAAATGGTTGCATTCTCGGAATTTCTCGCCATGATAGGAGACATCCGCTGGTATCGCCGCACTCTCTCCTCCCGGAGACCCACCATGACTTCCTTCCGCCGGCCAATCTGCTACCTCGCCGTCTTCGCCCTCCTGCCGCTGGGCCTGGCCGCTCTTTCGGGCCAGGAGCGCAAGGAGCAGAGGTTCCTCAACCCGATCAACGTCGAGGTCCCTCACGTCTCGACGGACAAATCGATCAAGTACGATTACGACATCGTCTACGTCCGCGCTCCGCGGGCCGGCGACAAGATCCACAAGCGCTTCTACACCGACTTCTCCGCACCCGTCACCCTGCAACCGGGGGCCGATCTGATGCTGCTGCACCCCGACGGCAAGGAGGAACTGCTCGTCGAGGGGGGCGACGGCTCGATCACCGATCCGATGGTTTCCTTCGACGTGCAGTGGGTCTACTATACGCACATTTACAATCTCAAGAATGCCAGCCAGTGGAACCCGCCGCGCCAGGGGGCCGACATCTGGAAGATCCATCTGCAATCGCGCCGCAAGGTCCGCCTGACCAATCAGAGGTTCACCCCCAACACCGGGGCGGCCCCCTGGAGCAAGGATTATCGCACTCCCGAGCCGGGCAAGTCGTACCTGGAGTCCGGCGTCTACAACATGGGTCCCTGCCCTCTTCCGGGCGGCCGGATTGTCTTCACCAGCAACCGCGACGGCTTCCGGCCGGCTCGCGGTTATCCCGCCGTCGCGCTGCAGCTGTTCGTCATGGACGATCGCGACAGCAGCATCGGCGAGACGGAAGATCCGATCAACCTGGAGAAGATCGGCCATCTCAATCTGGCCGGTGCGCTGCATCCGGTGGTGCTGACCGATGGCCGGATCACCTACAGCAGCCTGGAATCGCAGGGCATCCGCGACTCGATCCTGTGGGGCATCTGGACCATCCATCCCGACGGCAGCAACTGGAACCCGCTGGTCAGCGCCTTCGATCCGGGCGGCGCTCCCAACGGCTTCCACTTCCTGGCCGAATTGTCCGATCGCTCGGTGGTCTTCGAGGAGTACTACAACCAGAACAACAGCGGCTTCGGGGCGTATCTGAAGATCCCGGGGCCGCCCCGAGTCGTCAAGGGAGACAAGGAGGAGTCCTACCCGGCGTTCGGCCCCGCTTACATGAACGATCCGCGCAACAAGCCTTGGCGCTACGGCCGGCACGACAACGGTCTGCCGCGGATGTACCGCATGCCGTTCATGCCGACCGGCGCCATCTCCATGACGCCGTTCACGCACGGCCTCGAAGGCCCGGCCGGCTCGTCCATCCTGGGCAAGAAGGATTCGCCGCAGGTCGGCAAGTTCACGCATCCCTCGGCCGCTCCGGACAATCACCTGCTGACCGTCTACTCGCCCGGACCGGTCAACCACCAGTACACTTACCTGCCGCAGCTGGACGGCGGCATTTACCTGATCCGCAACGGCGACGTGGTCGAGGAGCCGACCCAGATGCGGCTGATCAAGAACGATCCCAACTACAACGAAAGCTGGCCGCGTGCGGTCGTGCCGTATCAGCGCATCTACGGCCTCAAGGAGCCGAAGACGCTGCCGCCGGTCAGCAAACGACGGCAAACGCTCGCCGGAGTTGCCGGAAGGGACGCCCTTCGGACTGGTGGGCACGTCGAGCTTCTACAAACGCGAGTCCTATCCTAACGGGGCCGTACCCAAGGACGGCGTGACAAGCGGCTACGCCGGCGGCAACGATCCGTTCAAGGGCCTGGGAGCGTTCACCAGCCACGGGAATGGGATGCCGCTGAACTGGCACAACCAGGGAGCGGAGACCGCCCTGTACACCAACGACGACATTCATGCGGTTCGCATCCTGGTGATGGAGCCGACCACCGATCGCAAGGGAGCCGTCGCGGGCCGGCACTTCTACAACCACGCCACGGAACGGCTGCGTATCCTGGGTGAGATTCCGTTGCGGAAGTTTAGCGGCGAGTCACAACCGACCGATCCTGACGGCAATCCCGACACCAGCTTCCTGGCGAAGATCCCGGCGGACACGGTCTTCACCTTTCAGACGCTGGACCGACGCGGCCTGGTGCTGAATGCTGCCCAGACCTGGCACCAGCTGCGGCCCGGCGAGATCCGGCACAACTGCGGCGGCTGCCATGCCCACAGCCAGCAGCCGACGCCCTTCGAGAAGACCGCCGCGGGCCAGGCCGATTACAAGGTCTGGGACCTGGTCAAGAGCACGCCGCTCGTGACGGACAAGGCCAGGGATGAGACGGAGAAGAAGTGGGACAGGGACAACCTCTCTGGAATCCGCTTCCAGGCCCGGGGTCCGCACAACGTCGAGTATTTCCGCGACGTTCAGCCGATCCTCCAGCGCAGCTGTGCGGCCTGCCACACGGCCAAGGAAGGCAAGGAGCCGGCCGGCAACCTGAACCTGGACGCCGACGAGGAACAGATTCAGGCGGAGCAGATCGGCAAGCTACCGGGCACTTACTACCGGCTGGCCCGTGACGAGCGTGCCAAATTCGGCCACAAACCCGTTGGTTACGACAGCTGGGGCTATCCCAACGCCTCGCGCTACGTCCGCATGTTCCAGGCTCGGCGCAGCTTGCTGGTGTGGAAGATCTTCGGCGAACGGCTCGACGGTTTCACCAACGACGATCACCCCTCGGAGGCCAAGCCCGGCGACCGCGAGAACCTGATGCAAAAGGGCCAGAAAGTCGATCTGGCGAAGAATCGGGCACGCTGGGATTTGGATTACGTCGGCGGCCAAATGCCGCCGCCGGAAGCGGTCAAGGCCGGCAAGGTCAAGCCGCTGTCCGACGAGGATCGGCGGACCATCACCCGTTGGATCGACCTCGGCTGTCCAATCGACTTTGATTACGATCCGAAAAATCCCGAGAAGACCGGCCACGGCTGGATGCTGGACGATAACCGCCCGACGCTGGCACTGACCTACCCCGCGGCCGGAGCCAATGCGGAGCTGTCGCGCATCCTGGTCGGCATGCACGATTACGGCAGCGGCCTGAACCTGGAGAGATTCCGTGTCGTCCTGGACTTCGCGATCGACGATCAGCCGGCCGAGACCAACCTGGCGGCCAGGTTCCAGCAGAAGACGACGGGAGTCTGGGAGCTTCGGCTGGCCAAGCCGATTGCACGGCTGGAGAAGGGCAAGCTGATCGTGTCGGTCTCGGATCGCCAGGGGAACGTGACACACATCGAACGAACCTTCACCGTGGGGAGGGCCAAGCCATGACTCGTTTTCTCGCACTGCTCGCCCTGCTGACCGTGGCGATAACGGCCAGCCCCGCCAGCGCGGCTGCCGCGACAATCCCCGTGATCCTCGATACCGACATCGGCTCGGACATCGACGACGCCTTTGCCCTGGGCCTGGCCCTGGTCAGCCCGGAGCTGGACCTGCAGGCCGTCACGACTTGCGGCGGCCAGGCGGCGGATCGCGCCTGGCTCGTCTGCCGCTTCCTGACCCATTCGCGGATCAAGGAGGTGCCGGTGGCGTTTGGTCGGCCGCCGCAGCCCGACTTCAAGATCGATGGGCAGTACCAGTATCGCCACCATCCCGCCCCGATCTTCAACCGCACTTTGAAACCAGTCGCCGAGTCGGCGGTCGAGCTGCTGTACCAGAAGCTCAAGGAGAAACCGGGCGAGATGACCGTGATCGCCGTCGGCCCGCTGACCAACGTGGCCCGGCTGTTCAAGGAGCATCCCGACGCCAAACCGTGGATCAAGCGGCTGGTCATCATGGGCGGCTCGGTGCGCCTGGCCTACAACGGCAAGCCGCCGCCGGAGCCGGAGTGGAACATCAAGAGCGACGTCGCCGCAGCCCGCGAGGTGTTCACGTCCGGCGTGCCGCTGACGGTCCTGCCGCTGGACGCCACGGCCAGCCTGAAGCTGGGAAAGGAAGATCGACAGCGACTCTTCTCGGCGTACACGCCGCTGACCATGCAGTTGCAGTGCCTCTACGAACTGTGGGACAAGGAGACGCCGGTCCTGTTTGACCCGGCCGCGGTCGCCGCAGTCTTTGAGGGGCGGTTCTTCACCTTCGAGGACCTTCACCTGACCGTCACGGACACGGGCCTGACCGCGGAGGGCAAGGGCAAACCCAATGCCCGCGTGGCGACGGCGGTGAAGCGGGACGAGTTCCTCAAGTGGTTTGTCGAACGGCTGCGTTCGTCGGGCAAGCAGACGCTGCCGAAAGAGCCGGGGAACCTGTCGAAGCTGGTGGAGCAAGGCGGCTTCCCGAATCGCGTCCACGCCTTCGAGGACTACGACACCGACATCGAGAAACGCTGGTGGATGAGCGGCAAGGCGGAGACGAAGGACGTGCCTCCGGGCGGTCGCAGGGCCTGCCGGGGAGTGCTGACCCAGGACTTCGACGATCGCCAGGGCGACATGGCGACGATGTACCGGGCGGTGATCTTCAACCCCGTTCCCGGCCCGCCGATGGGCAAGAACACCCGCCTCGGCTTCCGCTACAAGCTGCATGGCACGGATCGCCTGCGCATTCAGCTGTACAGCCTGACCAACGGCTACCACCGCTATCTGTCGCTGAAGGGACCTGCCGACGGATCGCTGGGAAAGCGGCACAGTGGACATGACCCAGATGCGCCGGCCCGACGACAGCGGCGGCCCGCTGGCGGCGGATGAGCGGATCGACGACATTCAGTTTTACGTCGATCCGCGAGCGGAGCTGCTGATCGATGACATCATCCTGTACGATGCGGCCGTTGACGGCGAGAAACGGCCCTTCCCGAAGCGGTTCCTCTACACGGGCTGGTTCGACACCGGCAAGCAGGGCCAGGAGTGGCCGGGCGATTTCGAGATTGTGCCGCACGAGAAACCGCGTGCGTGGAAGGCGGCTCGCTCGGTGGTCAATCCGAAGACAGGGGAGCAGTGGATTCGGCTGTCGCTGCGCGGTGAGCGGCGGCTGAGTGAAGTGACGGAGCTGTTCTTCCGCTACCATCTGGCCGGGGCATCGCCCGTGCGGGTGGAGCTTCTGCACTCGAAAAGCGGGCTGGTGCTGGCAGGCGAGCTGAAGGAGCCGACAAAGGAGGGCTGGGCGGAGGCGACGCTGGCGTTTCCGCTGCCTCGGGAGAAGAAGCCCGGGAAGGATGAACCCGTCGTCGATGAGATTCGCTTCCTCTTGCCCAAGGAAGGCCGGCTACTGGTGGACGACGTGCTGCTGTACGAGCCGGGCAGGAGGTGACGGTTTCTTGGTGAACCATTTCCCCTTTCGTCAGGGTTTCGCAACCAGGGACGGAACGGTCCAGATCGTGGCAGTACCGTCCTCGGCCGCGAAGGGGCCTTCCACGACCGGCTTGCGGATGCCCGGCAGCACCTGAACGTCAAAGATCTCCTCGACACCCGACTGGAACTCCAGGAAGACGACAGGCCGGCCGCGCCGGCAGTCCACGACCCAGACGCCGCACTTCAGTTGCTCGCGGCGCTCAGCGACCGGAATCCCGCCGAAGGCCGACGTCTCACGGACCTTCGAGAGACCGACGAAGGCGTACGGACCAACAAAGGCGGCCCCGCGCACGTAGCCCGGCAGTTCGGCCACCATCTCACAGTTGCCCAACGCGGGATCGACCGTCACCAGCCGGCCCCGGCCGGAGTCGAGCAGCCACAGCCGGCCGTCGTGAACCCGCGGCGAGTGGGGCATGCACAATCCCTGGGCCACCGTCGCGCCGGTGGGGATGTCGAGGAGCCTTCCACCCGTTGCCTTCCCGGGTCGCCAGCCGCCGGCCGTGTCAGTCCCACCCAGGACCGTCACGTATTTCGGCCGGCCGTCAGCGAGGGCCAGGCCATTGAGGTGACAGCGGTCCTCGGCGGCCAGGGCCGTGATAAAGGGCGGCTTCCAGCGGGGGGCAAAACTGTGAGCGGCGTCCAGCGTACACAGGCAGGAGAACAGCGTGTTGACAACCCAGAGTTCGTCCCCGGCCCAGGCCATCTCGTGCCCGTGGATCTCACCCGTAACGTGGCAGGAGCGGGTCAGAAAACAGGCGTCGTGCCGTCCGGCCGGCTCGAGCCGCCGGGCGACGTCCGGGGCACTGTTCAGGAACCAGACCTGGCGGCGGCTGCCGACGGCGATCTGTCGTGGACCGACGGCCAGGCCCATGGGCCGGTCGAAATTGTGGAACGTCAGGTTCAGGCTGGCGCCTGCCGCGGAAACGACGGCGAGCTTGCCTGCCTGGTAGGTCGAGACCAGCAGCGAAACGCCCAGGTGCGCCAGCAGGGCGGGAAAGTCGGTGGAATGCTCATCAGCGCACCTCGCGGTAAGCGGCCTCGGGCGTGGCGGGGGTCGGCGACTCCCGCGGCTCGATGGTTGCAGTCTGGGACATGGTTGGATCTCCTTCTCGGTTAGGGGACTGGGACTTTCCCACAAGGGTTGCCTTGAAGTGGACAGTTGCTGCTGCCGCTTCAGGATCGATGGGCGGTTTCTGTGCAAGTTGCTGTGCAAAGCGGTGACCCCTCCCCTGCACAGCAAGTCGTCCTCTGCATCCGTGACGATACGGGACTGGTTGAGACAATCCCGGGGCCGCAGGAGCAGGTTCGAGCCCGCGCCTGCGGCCGAGAGGTCTTGTCCGTCAGGAACTACAAGTTCAGAACAGTCTCATTGCGTTGCTGGCCTTTTACCGTGTCGGTCAGGCCGGCAAAGAACAGGTCCTGTCCCGGACCGCCGTCCAGCACATTCCCGGCCCCATCGTCGAACACGGTCACGCCAGGAGTCAGGGTGTAGCTGCCGTTCAGACCACCGCCGTTGACGAGGTAATTGACCCGCGTGAGGTAATTGTCAGCCGAGGTCCACTCAGCCATGAGTGCGGCCACGCCGGTTTCGTCTGTCCCGTAAGAACCAGCGAAGGCGCAATAGCCGCCGATGAGGATGTCGTCGCCGCTCTTGCCGTCCAACTGGTCAGTCCCTCCGTCACCGATGAGCAGGTCGCGGCCGCTCCCGGCGGTTAGCGTGTCGTTGCCGATACCTCCCACCAGCACGTCATTGCCGCCGCCGCCCTTGAGAAAGTTGTTGCCCGAGTAGCCTCCGAACAGCCACGCGGACAGGTGAATGTCATCGCTCACTTCGATGGTGTCGCTGCCGTCCACGCCGTAGGCGATCAGCCGGCCGGTGGGGAGAAACGTTCCGTGGGGGACGTGATTCATCTCCACGCGAACACCTCGATCATCGCCCGGCTTGAACTTGATGGTGTCGTTGCCGAAGGTGCCCGTAACCACCAGGGTCCTCAGTGTGGAATCCAGGTCATCGATCTGCTGGGTCATGGACGAGCCGTCCTCGAAGGCAATGGTCAGCAGCTTGGCCCCCGCGGAGAAGTTGCCGTGGACTCCGGTTTCGACGTTCACTGTGCCGCCGCTGGGGACCAGGTCCACGCCGCGCTGGACGTTACCGTGGTTGACGGACACGAACACGTTGCTCGTGATCCAGAAGACGGTGCCGCCGTCCAGGCCGTCCATGGAGTGGTCGATGGCGTCCTCGATGCGGTAGTTGTCCGCGAATCCCACCCCGTCCTGCGAGAACCAGTTGCCGACGGCCGAGACATCGTTGGGTCCAGTGTTGCGAATGAGAAGGCCCTTGCCCTGGACATTGATCGCGTTACCGCCCGGATCATTGTCGGTGCCCAGATCGACCTGCCCGCCGGAGATGGAAAGGGCCGCCTGGTTGCCGCCGCTGGTCTCCTCGATCGTACTGTTGCGGATGGTGAGGTGGCCGCCCTTGACCAGGATGGTCGGCGCGTTGGCCGTGCTGGTGAGCAGCGCGCCGTTGCCAATGACTACGTCGCCTGAGAGGAGCTTCAGGATCGGCGCGGAGGAAGCAGTAAACGTCCCGCTGACTCCCCCGTCGATGACGAGCCGCAGACCTGCGGCCACGGTGCCATAGGTGCCCCAAACCATCACGGTCGTTTGCGTGGGGTCCAGACTATTGGCCTGCTGGGTCATGAACGCGCCATCCTGGCTGGCGATGGTCAGCAGCTTGGTTCCGGCGGCGAAGTCGCCGTGGGCCCCGGATTCAACATTCACTGTGCCGCCACTGGGAACCAGATCCACGCCGCGCTGGACGTTGCCGTGGTTGACGGACACGAACACGTTGTTGGGAACCCAGAAGACCGTGCCGCTGTCCAGGCCATCCATGCTGTGGTCGATGGCGTCCTCGATGCGGTAGTTGTCGGAGAAGGCCACTCCGTCCTGCGAGAAGGTGTTGCCGACGGCCGAGACGTCGTTCGGTCCAGAGTTGCGAATCAGAAGGCCCGAGCCGTGGACCGCGATCGTGTTCTGGCCCGGGTCGTTAGCGCTCCCGTTATTCAGAAGGTCGTCCGTGGTGGCGCCGAGGTCCACCAGACCGCCGCTGATGGAAATAGCCGCCTGGTTGCCGGCAGGAGTTTCCTCGATCGTGCTGCCGCGCACAGTGACCCGGCCGCCCTCGACCAGGAGAGTCGGGGCGGCACCTGCGCTCTTTCGGATGGTGCTGTCTTGTACCGTGAGTTGTCCTCCCTGCACCCGGATGGTAGCGGCATTGCCTGTGCTGCCGAACACGGCTCCGTCGCGGATGATCACGTCGCCCGAGACGAGTGTCAGGGCCGGCGTGGAGGATGCGGTGAAGGTCCCAGGCCCGGTCCCGTCGATGACGAGCCGCAGGCCCGCGGGCACCGACACGTTTCCCAGGCTGTAGGCGCCGGCGCCAACGTCCAGGACTACGTCGATCACAGGACCGGCCGGGTTGACCGACAGGTTCGCCAGGGCGGCGACGAATGCCGGCATGCTGGCCGGGTCATCTAGGTGCACAAAGACCTGCGGCGTTCCCGCAGGCGGCGTTACCGCGTTCGCGGCGGTGACGTCAGACTGGAGAGTCGCGGCGACGGTGGCGGGGTTGACCTCCAGGAAGACGGTCAGGCTCACCACAGCTGTGTCCGTGTTGCCAAAGGCGTCTCCGACGGTGTAGGTGAACGAGTCCACGCCGTTGAAGCCGGCGGCGGGTGTGTAAGTAATGGTGCCGCGGGCATTGATGACAGCGCTCCCGTGGGCCGGCGTCGTGGTCCCGAGGACGGTCGCGCCGCCGAGGGCCACCGTGTCGTTGGCGAGCACCGAGACCGTCACCGGTGTCGCCTCCGGCGTTTGGGCCTGGTCTGGCCGGGCGTTGACTGGCGCCCACCAGAGCTCGCGGCCGTGGACGCTGTTGTTGGCAGTGAAGAAGAGATTGCCGTTGACGTTGGTCAGGCTATCGCCGTAGGAGTTTGAGCCCTGGCTGCCGGGATTGACGTCCTGGACGAGGACGGTGCCGGCGGCCGTGCCGTCGCTCTTCCACAACTCGTTGCCGTGGACGCCATCGTCGGCCCGGAAATAGAGGGTGCCGTTGACGTTGGTCAGGAGGGTGGGGTTGGAGCCGTTCGGGCCGGGGTTGATGTCCTTGACGAGGACAGTGCCGGCGGTAGTGCCATCGCTTTTCCACAGCTCAAAGCCATGCACGCCGTCGTCGTTCACGAAGAAGAGGGTGCCGTTGACGTTGGTCAGCCAGTCGTTAATGGCGCCGCCCGTGCTGGGGTTGATTACCGTGACGAGCTTGGTCCCGGCTGGCGTGCCGTCTGTCTTCCACAGCTGGTGGGGGAAGTCGGAATTGTCCGTGAAGTACAGCGTGCCGTTAACGTTCGTCAACTCGCCCTGGCTGTAGATTCCGAAGCTGTCGGGGTTGATGTCCTTGACAATGACCGTGCCGGTGTCCGTGCCGTCGCTCTTCCACACCTCGAAACCGTGGTAGCCGTCGCTGGCCGTGAAGAACAACGTGCCATTGACGTTCGTCAGGGACCGGGGACTGCCGAAGAAGAACTGATCGCTGACCATGACGGTGCCTGCGGGCGTGCCGTCGCTCTTCCACAACGCGATGGACCTGTCGTTGTCGCTGGCCGTGAAGTAGAGGGTGCCGTTGACATTGGTCAGGTCGCTGGGGTAGACGACGTCTGCGACGGGGACAGTGCCCGCAGCCGTGCCGTCGCTCTTCCACAGCCCCCGGCCGTGCAGCCCGTCGTTGGCGCTGAAGTAGAGGGTGCCGTTGACGTTGGTCAGGTCGAAGGGGAACGAGCTGGCGCTGCCGGGATTGATGTCCTTGACGAGGAAGGTGCCGGCTGTCGTGCCGTCGCTCTTCCACAGCTCGGAGCCGTGAATGCCGTCGTCGGCCGTGAAGTAGAGAGCGCCGTCGAAGTTCGTCAGGGAATAGAGGGGGGACTCCTGTGTCCCCGGGGTGGCGCGAAAATCCTTGACGAGGACAGTGCCGGCCTGGGTGCCATCGCTCTTCCAGAGCAACGCATCGCCAAGGACGAGGGTCGAGAAGAACAGGGTGCCGTTCACGTCGGTCAGGTGTTGCGGATCGGAACTCGGGCTTAAGTTGATCGCCGGGTTGATGTCCTTGACCAGGACGGTGCCTGTTGCGGTGCCGTCGCTCTTCCACAATTCCTGGCCGGTCGTTCCGTCGTCGGCGCTGAAGCAGGACTGTCCCGCCCACCGAGCCGACGAGCTGACCAAGGGAGAACCTGGCGCCGGGGTTGCTGTCCGGGAAGAGCGTGGTGCCCGCGTCCGTGCCGTCGCTCGACCACATCTCCGTGCCGTAGAACCTGTCGAAGACGTCGAAGAAGAGCGTGCCATTGACGTTCGTCAGATTGCGGGCATAGGGGTTCGACGTGCCGGGGAAGATGTCCTTGACGAGGACGGTCCCGACCTCGGTGCCGTCACTCTTCCACAACGCCCTGCCATGGACGCCGTCGTAGGCCGTGAAGAAGAGCGTCCCGTTGACGTTGGTCAGGCCGAAGGGACCAGAGCCGCCCACGCCCGGCCAAATGTCCTTGACCAGGCCGGTCCCGGCATCGGTGCCGTCGGTCTTCCACAGCTCCTCGAAGTGGGCGTTGTCGGCGGCGTGAAAGAACAGTGTGCCATTCACGACCGCCAATCTGTTGGAAGCGGGGTAGTTGAAGGAGATACCGGCCGGGCCCGGGATACTGTCCTTGATCAGCAGCGTTCCCGTGACAGTGCCGTCGGTCTTCCACAGCTCGGTGCCGTGGACGCCGTCGTTGGCCGAGAAGAACAGTTCGCCGTTCACGACCGCCAGGGCCCTGCCGAATGAGCTGGCCGCACCGGGGTTGATGTCCTTGACCAGCAGGGTGCCCGCGTCGGTGCCGTCGCTCCTCCAGAGTTCCTGGCCGTGGACGCCGTCGCTGGCCGCGAAGAGCAGCATGCCGTTGAAGCTCGTCAGACTGTTTGGCGCGGAGCCGGTGGCGCCGGGGTTGATGTCCTTGACCATCAGGGTCCCGGCGCCGTCGCTCGTCCAAAGCTCCGAACCATGCACGCCATCGTCGGCCGTGAAGAACAGTTTCCCGTTCACGTTGGTCAGATTGGCGGGAGAGGAGTTTGCCGGGCCGGGGTTGATGTCCTTGACGAGGAGGGTGCCGGCCGGGGTGCCGTCGCTCCGCCACAGCTCCGTGCCGTGAACGCCGTCGTCGGCCGTGAAGTAGAGCAGCGAGTCGTTGACGTTGGTCAGATTGGCGGGAGAAGAGTTCGCCGTGCCGGGATTGATGTCACTGAGGAGAATCGTGCCTGCATCGGTGCCATCGCTCCGCCACAGTTCCGTGCCGTGAATGCCGTCGTTGGCCGTGAAGTAGAGCAACGAGCCGACCGCGGTCATCGCCCCGACGTTCGAGGAGGCGGCGCCGGGGTTGATGTCCTTGACGAGGTAGGTCCCTCCAGGGGTGGCGTCGGTCCGCCACAGCTCGCGGCCGTTGACGCCGTCGTCGGCCGTGAAGTAGAGGACGTTGCCGATGGTCACTCCCCCGGACGGGTTGGACGAAAGGGGAGTGTGGGCGAGGTCCGCGACGAGCGTGGCCGAGAGGAGGTCGCGGCGTTCCAGGCACTCCAGCAGGGGCCGGAACCGAAACGCGGGACGGCGCTCGGTCGTCTTGCGGCTGCGCCAGGCTGGAGCGCGTGCGCAGGCCGATTGCAGGTTCCGCAGCCAACGGGTGAATAACATGGTCGGTTCTCCCTTTCCAGGTTGGCCTGCGCTACAATGAAAAGGCCAGTGCTGCCGCGCGCAGACCGAGCGCCGGAGCGATGCTGAACTCGTGAGTGGCTTAGATTGTCGTGAGCACTTCCCCGCTGCGTGCGTTCTTGACAACATCCTTGGCCAGGGCGTCCACAATAAACCAATCCAGGGCGGAGTTGGTCGCGCCAACCAGGGTGTCGATGACCGTGGCGTCCTCGACGACCGTCGAAGCATTGAGTACGGTCGAGCCATTCAACCCGCCGCCGTTTTGCAGGTAGCTGACTCGCAGGGCATAGGGATCGCTGCTGCCCCATTCGGCCATGAGGGCATTCAGGGCTGACAGCTGCTGCGGGTAGGTCATGGTGGGGCTGGGCGAGTCGTAAAGCGTGCTGCCGCCGATCAGGATGTCGTCACCGCTGCCGGCCGTGAGTGTGTCCGGGCCGCCGCCGCCGATGAGCAGGTCGCGGCCCCGGCCGCCGGTCAACACATCGTTGCCCGCGCCGCCCACCAGGACGTTGTTGGCTGTGCTGCCGCTGACGTCCAGCGTGTTGCTGCCGCTGCCGCCGAAGAGTTCCGCCGGAACGGCAACGTACACGGTCACCTTGTTGATGCTGGCGCTCTTGATCTGGATGGTATCATTGCCTCCCTGGCCGAAGACGACGATCTGGCCGGCAACCTGGGAGGTCATCTGGAGCACGCCGTTGATGGAGACGCTGACCGAGGTGCCGGTGCTGTCCGCGGGGGTGATGATGATCTTGTCGGCGCCGGTGGTGCCGCCGACCGCCAGCGTGTCGCCTTCCATTACCCACTGCCGGACCGAGACCAGTCGGGTGACCGGTTGCAGCGCGCTGCCGTCCGGCGCGGTGCCGGTCACTTGCACGAGGTAGGTGCTGCCGTAAGTGGCGCACGCGGTGTAAACGTGATCGACTCTTGTGCCGGCGGGGCCGGTGATGGTCTGGCTGGTGCCGTCGCCCCAGGCGATGTGGAACGAGAAACTGGCCGTCGGGTCGGCCGCGTCGGTGACGCCCAGAAGGAAGGTCCCCGGCTGGCCGCGCACCAGGCTGGTGGACGGGCCCGACAGGGTGGCTGCAGGTGTCCCCGGGACAGGGAAGGCGATCTTGGCCACGAAGGCGTCGCCGTCGCCGGCAGGGTTCGGCTGGAAGGCATTGGCCGTGGTAGTGAACCAGCCGCCGGCCTCTCCGGTCAGATAGACGTCGCCCTTTTGGTCCACGGCCATCGCATAACCCCAGATAGAACCTGGCCCTGTGCCGCCGAGATAGGTGGAGTAGACCAGGCTGGCTCCGTCAGCGCTCAGCACCCGCACAAACACGTTTTCGCCATCCTGGAGGACATCACCATCCGGCGTCGCCCCGGGATCGGCGTTGCCAGAGTTGTAGGTGTACCCCGCCACGCAGGCGTTGCCGGCGGCGTCCACGGCGATGCCCTGGGGATTGCCACCGCCGAGGAAGGTGCCGTAGGCGATAAAGGGTTGACCGGCGACGTCCACACTCAGCTTGGCGACGGCCATCATGTCTTCGTTGCCCTGCGTTGGCCGGTAGGAGCCCGGAGTCGTTGGAAAGGTGCTATGAGAGTACGTCAGCACCAGCACGTAGGCGTTGCCGGCGGCGTCCACGGCGATGTCCTGACCCCGGTCGTTGTAGCCGAGGTTGGTGAAGTAGAGGCGCTGGCTGCCATCGGCGTTGAACTTCATCGCTACGGCGTAGCCGGAACCAGCGCTGGCCGACACGTAGGCGTTGCCCGCACCATCCACGGCGATGCGCGGTTGCCCCTGGTGGATGTAGGCCGGGCTGGGCGAACTACCCGAGACGCCCACGCCCAGGCGCGTGGAGTACACCAGGCCGGAGCCGTCGGGGAGCAGCTTCGCCGCGAAGCCGTTGCCGGTCTGGTACGCCGCCCCCGCGGTCACCGGGAACAGCGAGCCGGCCACGCCCGAGACGTAGGCGGACCCCGCCGCGTCCACGGCGATGCCGCTGGCAAGTCCGTCATCGAGGAAGGTGGAATAGGCCAGCGCCGTGCCGGTCGCATTCAGCTTGGCCACGAAGGCGGTCCAGCCGGAGGAATAGGGGTTATTGAGGGTGCGATCGAAAGCGCCGGCGGTGGTTGGGAAGTCCGTGGAGGCGGTGTTGCCCTCCACGTAGGCGTTGCCGGCGCTATCCACGGCGATGCCGGTCGCATATTCATAGAGACTGCCGCCGAGATAGGTGGAGTAGATCAGTCCCGTGCCCGTTTCATTCAGCTTGGTGATAAACACGTCGTCGCTGCCGTGGAGGCTCGTCTGCGCGGCGCCCTTGGTGGTGGGGAAGTTGGTGGACTGCGTCCTTCCAGTCACGTAGGCATTGCCGGCCTGGTCCACGGTGATGGCATAGCCGACATCGGTGGCGGTGTAACCACCACTGCCGCCGAGATAGGTGGAGTAGCTCAGCACCGGGTCGATCACCAGCGGCCGGCTGTGGTCGTAGGCGCCGACTGCGAAACCGGCCTGGCCATCCTTGCCGAGCACGTACTGGCCGGCGACAGGCTGCCGTACGCCGCCCAGATCCTGGTAGACGACCGGAGCGTGCTCGACCACGTTGCCGCCGGAGGCGTGCAGCACCAGATTGCCCGCGGTGTCCAGCGACACGCTTGCGGCGCCGTCGAAGGCCAGGCGGATGACCCCGGGGTCGGCGCCGGGAGCAACGGTAAAGTCGTACTCCAGTTGCTGCTGGTTGCCGTAGTAGGTCAGGTCGATGCCGGCGTAGACGTCCTGGTACGCAACCCGCCCGTAGCTGGTGATGCCGGTGTGCCACTGGCTGGGGTCGTTGCCGATGAGGTAGTTGCTCGTGCTGGCCTGGGCGTCCAGACCTGTTGCCGGCGCCTGGGCATTGCCGCCCACCAACTGCATGCGCAGCACAGCGCCCGCCGCGAGCGGGGTATCAGCCCCCGCCGTGGCATCAGGCTGTTGCAGCGCCAGCACCGCCTCGCCCGGGGTGAGAAACAGCGTATAGCCGCTGCCGCGCGACAGGAAATCGACCGCGGCGTCGGCCTGGCCCTGGTTGGCCTCAAAGCTCAGGGGGAGCTGGCCGTAAGCCTGGCTCACCCGCGCCTGGGTGGCCGGATCGGCCGGAGTCAAAGGGGGAGCGAGGGGCAAGGGCGAGGGGCACAGCCGGTCCTCCAGCACTTCGAGACACGGCCTGGAGTGTCCCGCCTGTCTGGGTCCCGCTGCCCGACGACCGTTGCCGGCTGTGCTGGGACGCTGCCAGGCCGATTGCAGGCGCCGCAGCCAACTCGTGAATAACATGGTTGCTTCTCCCTTTTCGGATTGGCCCGCGCTGCAATGCAAACGCCAGTGCTGCCGGCGCAGACCGAGCGCCGGGGCGAGGCCTGGGCCGGTGAGGGGCTTGCTTGGCGGCAGAACCTCACCGGCTTTTTCACGTGTCACATGGATACGTGCGAGAAGGGCGCTGCAACTGTCTCAGGAAAAACCAAGTTTCAGGAAAGGGCCGGTTGCGCAGAGACCGGGGCTTGAGGTTCAGTTCTTCTTGTCTTTGACTCCCAGCAGCTCCGCGGCTTCTTCTCGGAAGCGGCGCAGCTCCTTGTCGTTCGGCTGGTTCTTGTCCATCCACAGGGCGGCCTTGTCAAACCACTTGCGGGCCTCGTCCGTGTTGCCGAGCCTGGCGTGGGCCATCGCCAGGAAGAACCAGCCCACGGGGGCGCCCTCGTTCTTTCGCGCCGCCGTCAGCGTTTCGACGGCCGCTTGCCAGTCTCCGACGCGATACTGGGCCGCTCCGAGGGCGTCGAGAGCCTCGCCCCAGCCGGGCACCCTCTGCGTCGTCTCCCTGGCCAGCTGGAGCGCTCGTTTGGGGTTGCGCACGGCTGCGGTCGGGGCAGTTGGCCAGCAGCCAGGCCAGGCGATTGCGGAGATGGTTGGTATCCGCGTACGTATTGATGGCGTAGGTGTAATCGGCCAACGCCTTGTCCCACTGCCCCAGCTGGGCGTACAGAGCGGCCCGCTGCTCCCAGGCGGGTACGTGGGTTGGGTGGTTCTTGATCTCCTCGGAATAATCGGCCAGCGCTTTGGTCCACTCCTCTTTCCCCGCGTAGGCGTCACCGCGCAGCGTCAGGCAACCGCGCGCCCGGGGTAGAAGCTCGATGGCTCTGGAGAGATCGGCAATGGCCTTGTCCCATTCCTTGAGCCTCAGGTAGCTGAAGCCGCGTTGCTGCCAGTACGACGCTTCCTTCGGTTTCATTTCGAGGGCCTTGGAGAGATCGGCAATGGCCTTGTCCCATTCCTTGAGCGTCGCGTAGCAAGAGCCGCGCTGGCTCCAGGACTGCGCTTCGTTCGGGTTGATCTCCAGCGCCCGGGAATAGCTGGCCGCCGCCTCCGTGAATTTCTTGTGGAAGCGAAGGAGGTCGCCCCGCCGGAGCCAGGCCTCGGCGTTCTTCGGGGCCACCTCGGTCGCACGGGTGTACGACTCGAGCGCATCGCCATGGCGGTAGTTTTGCTGGTGCGACCACGCTGCTTTCATCAAGCGGTTCAGCTCCTCGGCGGTCTTCTGCTCGGGGGTCTGGACCATTCCCAGGACTTCCCTGGCCTCGGCCAGGAACCGGCGCGTCTCGTCTTCGGTTGGCCGGGGATGCTCCTGGGGTTTTTCGATCCACTGCACCGCCTGATCGTACCATTTGCGAGCCTCGTCCTTGTTGCCGAGCTTCTGGTGTGCCATGGCCAGGAACAACCAATCCTTGCCACCGCCACCTTCGCTTCGCTTCATGGCCTTGTCGAAGGCAGCCACGGCATCTTGCCACTTGCCGGCGCGGTACTGGGCCAGGCCCAGGGTGTTCCAGTAGGCCCCCATCTCCGGAGCCAGCCGAACGGCCTCCTGGGCGAGGGCCACGGCCTGGACCGGATCGCGCAGGTGTACGGCAGCATCCACGGCCAACTGGCGGGCGAGCCGGTGGCAGGTCTCCGCCCGGCTGGGCTGCCAGGAAGGTGGGGGGTCGAGGTCCAGGATCGAGACGCGCGTGGTCACGTGGCCCGCACGCCAGCTGCCGATCTGGCGCCCAATCCCGGACAGGGCCAGGCGCCGGCCGTCTGGGCTCCAGGCAATCTGGTGGAAACCGCCCAGGGGCAGGTTGAGGAGCTCATACCCTGTTGCCACGTCCCAGAGCTTGACCATTCCGTCACGGCCGCTGGAGGCCAGGCGCCGGCCGTCGGGGCTCCAGGCGAGGGCGTCCGTCCCCGACGGGTGCCCCGCCAGCGTTCGGACCAGCGCCGCCCTCCGAAGAGAAGGCATGGATGCGGATTTCTTTCTCCGCCAGGGCCACGTGCCGGCCGTCGGGGCTTGGGGCGAACACCTCCAGGTTGGAGCTGCCCACCACCTTGCCGGTGGCGGCGTCCAGGATCCGTGTCGTTCCGCCCAGGCTGACCAGGAGGCGGTCGCCCAGACTCCAGATCAGAAGGAAACGATTGCTGATCCCCTGCCGCTCGGAGTGCTGCCATAATTCCTTGCCGGACTCGGCGTCCCACACCTTGATCTCGTCAGATATTCCGACCCCGGCCATGGGGTCCTTGAGCCAGGGCAGGGAAAGGACCGTTCCGGTCGGCCGGGGCTGCCCGCGGGCCTCGCGCTTTGAGCCCAGGGAGGCCAGGCGTTTGCCGTCGGGGCTCCAGGCCAGGCGATTGCCCAGGGAATGCGCCCGCCAGGCCCGCAGTTGCTCTCCGGTGCGGGTGTCCCAGATCTTGATCGTCCCCCAGAACTCGACCGAATTGGGCCAGGTCGGCTTGTCGCCCCGATCGAAACCGATGGTGGCCAGCCGCTTGCCGTCGGGGCTCCAGGCACAGCCGTTGGTCCGCAAATCCGCGCCCTGCGCTAACAGGCTCTGCCCGGTCGCGGCGTCCCAGATCGTGATTTTGCCGGCGAGCTTCCGGCCCTCCGGGTCCGGCCACAGGTCACCGCCCATGACCTGTCCGACCCCCGCCAGCCGGCGGCTGTCCGGGGCCCAGGCGATGTCAGACAGCAGCGTGTTGCTGCAGATCGCTTGCGCCTCCTGCGACGCGGTCGTGTCCCAGACCTGGAGGGTGCCCGCGTGCCAATCCTCGACAAGGAGCCAGCGGCTGTCGGGACTCCACTGGATCAGCCAGGAAAAACTCCTGACGCCGTGGCCGCCGCGGAAGGCCAGGAGTTCCTGTCCCGTGGCCAGGTCCCAGACCCGGATCACGCCATCCTTGTCGGCAATGGCCACGCGCAGGCCGTCCGGGCTGCACCATTCCGTTGCTGGACTCACGTACCCATTGTTTGCGACCACCTTGAAGCGGATGAGTTCGCGCCCGCTGGCGGCATCCCAGGCGACCAGGCGCCCAGCGTGGTCGAGAGCAAGCACCCGCTTGCCGTCTGCCCCCCAGACAAGGTTCGATTGGATCTTGCGATCCTCCAGCCCCTCGGGAGGGGGGATGGTGCAGAGCTGCTGCCCCGTGGCCGTGTCCCAGACGGTGATGCGGCCGGGGGTCCCGCTGGGCAGACGCTCCCAGGCGAGAAGACGTTTGCCATCCGGGCTCAACTGCCAGGCAGCGCCGGCGGGCACGGTCCCCAGCTCCTGTCCGGTGGTCCAATCCAGGACCCGGGCCGTTTTCCCAGTCCCCTCGATCAGCTGCCGACCGTCCCGGTTCCAGGCCAGCACCCGGCCGAGGATGGCGACATCGACCCCGGTGTCCGCGTCCACCAGGACTGCCCCGAATTGCTGGCCGATCACTCGCGCGACGATCACCCGGTTGCTGTCCGGGCCCCAGGGGCTCTTCACCATCCCATTTGTGCGGACAAACCGCGAGCCCGACTCGAGGGGGAACGCGGCAGCCTCCGGCCGCCAGTTGCTCAGCAGGCCGGAGGTGGTGAGCACCTTTCGTCCCGTGGAGACCTCCCAGATGGTCACGGTCCCGTTCTTCGCGGACCCATAGACCGGGAAGTCCGGCCCGGGGGCGGAATGGACGACCAGGCGTCGCCCATCGGGGCTCCAGCTCAGCGCATATGCGGGCCCCCGGTGGGCGAACGCGGCGAGTTCCTTGCCCGTGGCGGGATCCCACACCCGGACCATCCCGTCCCGGCCGGCCGAGGCGAAGCGGCTACCGTCCGGGCTCCAGTCGAGGGCGTAGGCCTGGTGCCCCGAGGCGATCCGGAGGAGGCGACGGGCTGCACCCGGCTCCCAGACGATGAACGTGCCTTCCTTGCCCTTGAACTGGAGGGAGCCCGAATTGAACCTTGGCTCCGGCTGGCCCACGGGCGGCCGCAGGGCGAACGCTGCCTGGTTGCCTTCTCGGGAGTAGTCCGCGGCATAACAGACCAGGCGCCGGCCATCGGGGCTCCAGGTCGCCAGCCCGACCATTTCCCCCTCCCCGCCGAGCCAGTTGTCCCGTCCCAGCGCCAGCTGCTCGTGGCCGCAGAGAGATTGGAGGTAATGCCAGTCCCAGCCACGCAGGTCGGGCTGGCCCTTCTGGGGGACCAGGACGCTCAGGAGTTCCCGGACGCGGGGGAGGTCGTTCGCGCGCCGCGCCTCGTCGGCCAGGGGGAGGTGGGCGTTGTAAAGCAGTCGGGAGGCGCTGTCCCGCGCCTGCTCGGCGATGCCGCGCTCCTTGTTCGCCTCCGTGGCTTTCTCCTCTGCCTGCTTCTCGGCCAGTCCTGCGGCAACCGCTGCCGCCTTGGCCTTCTCCCCTTCGTTCCGCGCCTCAGTCTCTTTCCCCACCGCCACTTGCTTGGCCGAGTTCGCCTCGACTGCCTGCCAGACCGTGCCGGCGAGGCCCCCGAGCAGCGTCAGGAACACCAGCGCCGCCGCCAGCACCGGCCCTTTGTTCCGCCGCAGAAACTTCTTGAGGCGATAGGCCGTACTCGGCGGACAGGCGGCGACCGGCTCGTCGTTGAGGTAGCGCTGCACGTCGGCGGCGAAGGCGCTGGCGGTCTCGTAGCGGCGGTTGCGGCTCTTCTCCAGGGCCTTCATCACGATCCAATCCAGCTCGCCACGGAGCAGCCGCAACAACTTCTTCGGCTCCAGCCCCCGACTGGCCGCGATGGCACCTGCTTCTTCCGTGGTACTCAGCCGCGTGCTGGGCCGCGGTGGCTCCACTTCTCGGATCAGCCGCAACGTCTCCAGGATGCTGGCCTCCTTCATGCGTTTGCGTTCCAGCGGAGTCGTGCCGGTCAGCAGCTCGTACAGCAGCACGCCGAGGGAGTAGATGTCGGAGCGGGCATCGACGTCCAGCTGATTGATCTCGGCCTGCTCGGGGCTCATGTACTCCAGCGTGCCCACCACCGTCCCCAGCCCGGTGACGAGTGTTCTGTCGGTCAACGGCTGGCCGGCCGCCTTGGCGATGCCGAAGTCGATCACCTTGGGCACCGGCTGGCCGTCGTACAGCGCCACCAGCACGTTGGACGGCTTGATGTCCCGGTGGATGACCCCCTTCTGGTGGGCGTGCTGCACTGCCTGGCAGATCGGCACGAACAGCTCCAGCCGCTCCCGGAGAGACAGCCGCCGTTCATCGCAAAAGCGGGTGATTGGCACGCCCTTGACAAGTTCCATGACGAAGTAGGGGCGTCCTGCCACGGTCGCCCCGGCATCGAGTACCCTGGCAATGTTGGGGTGGTCCATGAGGGCGACAGCCTGGCGCTCCGCCTCGAACCGGGCCAGGATCTGCTGGCTGTCCATGCCGATCTTGATGACCTTCAGGGCCACCAGGCGCTTGACGGGTTCTGTCTGCTGGGCCAGCCAGACCGTGCCCATGCCGCCCTCACCGATCGGCTGCACCAGCTGGTAGGGGCCGATGCGTCGGTCGGAGTCTCCCGGAACCGGATCGAAGGCCGTGGTAAGGGGCTCGCCCGGACAAACCGGCGCCGGCCTGTTGAGGACACTGTCAACCTGGGCATGGGCCTGAAGCAACTCCTCGACGCAGTGGCGCAATTCGGGTTGGCCGGCGCAGGCCTGGTCGAGGAAAGCCGGCCAGCGGTCGGGGGCGTGCTTCTCCACGGCCTCCAGGAAGAGCGCTTTGGCTACGTTGGGGTCGGCATTCATGGTGTCAGCCTTTCCATGGGTTACATGGATACGTGCGAGAAGGGCGCGGCAACTGTCTCAGAAAAAATCCGGATTCAGGACCGGGGAGGCTGGCCGCACAGCCGGCTGTGCAGCCAGGCCCGAGCGTAGGTCCACTGCCGGTAGGCGTTGGCCCGCGACAAGGACAGGGCTTGCGCCGCCTCCTCGACGGAGAGGCCCGCGAAGAGCCTGAGCTTGGCCACCTCCGCGGCCTGGGAATCCTCGGCGGCCAGGAGCGTCAGCACCTCGTCGAGGTCCAGGAGGGTGTCCGGGTCGGCCTGGGTAAGCGGGTCGGCCTGGGAAAGGTCAATCCGTTGGCGTCTGCCGCCGTGCTTCTCGGTTTTCTTGCGGCGGGCGTTATCGATCAGGATGCGGCGCATGGCCTCGGCCGCCGCCGCGATAAAATGGCCCCGGCTGTTCCAGTGCGCCTCCGGCTCGCTGCCCACCAGCCGGAGGTAGGCCTCATGGACCAGGGCCGTGGCCTGGAGCGTCTGCCCCGGCGTCTCGTGGGCCAGCTTCTGGGCCGCCAGCTTGCGCAGCTCCTCGTAAACCAGCGGCAGGAGCTGCTCGGCGGCCTGGGGGTCGCCCTGCTCGATGGCGGACAGGATGCGGGTTACTTCGCTCATGCCTATCGAGGATACCCCCCCGCCGGCGCATCAGCAAGGCAAAAGCTGGGGCCGGGAGCTTCGGCCCCGGCCCCGGCTTGTCGTGCCTGGGCGCATCCGGCCATCAAGGATACTGGTCCCCGATGATGCAGTCGAAGAACACGCCGCCGAAGTTGTAGACGTCGCCGCCGACCGGGGCGGAGTTACCGATGATCTTACTGTCGCTGGCCCTCAGCCACCCGACGTTGTAGATGCCACCGCCTGCCTGGGTAGCGGTGTTGCCGGAGAAAGTGCAGTTCGTGATCGTCACCGGCAGAGGGGAGAAGGAGTAGCTGTAGATGCCGCCACCGAATGCAGCGGAGTTGCCGGAGAAGGTGCTGTTGCGGACTGTTAGTGTCCCACTCTCGTTGTCGATGCCGCCGCCGACGGAGTAGACGGCGGAATTATCGGACAGAGTGCTGTTGCGGATCGTCACCATCCCAAAGTTCGCGATGCCGCCGCCTTCATAGGCGGAATTACCGGAAAGGATGCTGTTGCTGATGGTCAGCGCCCCGATATTGAAAATGCCGCCGCCGCCGCCGATGGCAGAGTTTGTGGAGAGGGTGGTGTTGCTGATCGTCAAAGCCCCGATGTTTTGGATACCGCCGCCGCCTACCGCAGAGTTGCCGGAGAGGGTGCTGTCACGAACCGTCATCGTCCACTCGTTGTCGATGCCGCCGCCCAGGTAGGAGAAGTTGCCGGACACGATGCAGTTGCTAACCGTCATCGACCCGTCGTAGTTTTCAATGCCGCCGCCCCAGTCGCCGGCGGAGTTGCCGGACAGGGTGCTGTTACTGATGGTCAGCGTCCCCAGGTTGGCGATGCCGCCGCCGACCCCGGTAATGTAGCCGCCACTGCGGAGGTCCACCTCGGGAGTGGAGTTGCCGGAGAGGGTGCAGTCGCGAACGGTCAGCGTTCCCTCGTTGAGGATGCCGCCGCCGGGGAGGAGGGCGTTGGCGAAGCCCTGGAACTGGTCCGGGAACTGGTCAAGGGGGCTAACGGCCCCGCCCTCGATGGTCAGGCCGGAGAGAGTCGCCTGGCTGTTGCTGTGGACGTGGAAGACCCGGTCCAGCCCGGCCGCATTGACGACGGTGGCGCTGGCCCCGGCGCCCTTGATCGTCACTTTGCCGGTGAGGTCGAGGTCGCCGGTCAAGCCTGCATCTTCATTGATGCCCGCTCGCGTCAGGGTGTAGGTGCCGGCGGGCACGACGATGGTGTCGGGCCTGGGCGCGGCATTGGCGTCGAGGATCGCCTGCCGCAGCGACAGCATGCCATTGGCATGACCGAGGACGTCCAGCGTCGTGTTGACGGTGAGTGTCGCCGGCACGGCACGATCTTCCAGCACTTCCAGCGACGGGCGGAAGCGGCTCGCCGGATGGTGTTTCCGGGAAACGGTTCGATTACGTAGCCACGAGGAAAACCACATGAGGCATCTCCTTTCAGGAGCCGGTCTGCGGTAGAATGAAAAAGCCAGTGCTGCCGCGCGCAGACCGAGCGCCGGGCGAGGCCTGGGCCGGTGAGGAGCTTGCTTGGCGGCAGAACCTCACCGGCCGTTGTTCGTTATGCTCTTCCGCTCAAGGATTCGTCTTGGGTGGTTTGTCTTTCCCCACTTGCTCCAGCACCTTGGCCACGTCGATCCAAAGTTGCCGGCACGCCAGGCGCTCCGCTTCGGGCAGCTTGGCCAGCGCCACCGCGTCGCGCAGTCCCGCCAGGTCCGGGTCGTTTTGCCAGTGCCGGAGTGTGCCCCCCATGGCGGCACGGGCTGCTGCGGGGCCCTTGTCCAACATGGCGGTCCAGGCCGCCAGCTCTGCCCGCAGCCAGTCGTGGGCCCGGCGGCGCCAACGGGCGCGGGCGGCCTCGTCCAGGGAGGCGGCATCTTGCCCTTGCCCGGAGCCGGCCAGGGCCGCCGCACAGGCGGCGTTGTAGCGCTCTGTGGGCAGCTGCCTGGCCGCCGCTTCCGACTGGGCGGTCAGGGCCTTGTCGTAGAGGCGGGCGGCGGCGGCGTAGTGGCGCTTGAGCAAACAGACCTGGGCAAACTCAAATCGTTCGGCGACAGTGGCCGGGGCGGCTTCGCCCTTGAGGACGCCGGACAGTCGGCGGTCCAGATCAACCAGGCGTTCGACTTCCTGGACCCAACCAGCGGACGGATAGGGCCATTTGGGATCTTTTGAACTGAGTTCATGGCCGCGGCGCAGGGCGGCCAGGGCTTCGGCGAACCGTCCCTGCTGACGCCGTGCGTGCCCCAGATTGCAGTGGGCCTCGGCGTAGTCAGGCTGCAGCTGGATGGCACGCTGGTAAGCGGCGACCGACTCGTCCAGCAGGCCCTTGTTGAACAGCTCGAGGCCGAGGTTGTAGTGGGCCTGAACGTCGTTGGGTTGGAGCTGAATGACCCGCTGGAAGGCGGCGATGGCTTCGTCCCGCCGGCCACGGTCGCGCAGCGCGATGCCGAGCTCAAAGTGGACGTCCGCGTCGTTGGGCTGGAGCTGGATGGCCCGCTGGAAGGCGGCGATGGCCTCGTCCCGTCGGCCACGGTCGCGCAGCGCGACGCCAAGGCGGACGTAGGCAACCGCGTCGTTGGGCTGGAGCTGGATGACTCGCTGGTAAGCAGCGATGGCCTCGTCCCGCCGGCCCTTCCGGGCCAGCGCTCTGCCAAGGTTGGTGTGGGCGGCGACGTCGTTGGGCCGGAGCTGGATGGCCCGTTGGCAAGCGGCGATGGCCTCGTCCAGCCGGCCCTTCTGCATCAGTGCTCTGCCGAGGTTGGCGTGCGCGAGCGCGAAGTTCGGCGCGATCTGGATGGCCCGCTGGTAGGCGGCGATGGCTTCGTCCAGTCGGCCATTCCTGGACAGCGCATCGCCGAGGTTGTGGTGGGCAAAAGCAGTGTCGGGCTTGAGACGGATCGCCTGCTGGTAAGCAGCAATGGCCTCGTCCAGCCGGCCCTTCTGGGACAGCACGTTTCCCAGGTTGTGATGGGCCTGGGGGTAGTCGCCTTGGAGTTCAAGGGTCCGCTCGTAAGCGGCAATGGCCTCGTCCAGCAGGCCCTGGACTACCAGAGAGATGGCGAGGTTGTAGTGGACCCCCGGGCTGTTCGGCGCAGGCGCCAGCGCCGCCCGATAGTAGCCGATGGCCTTGTCCGCACGCCGCGGCTTCAGACGGTGGAAGTGCATGGCCAGCTGATGGTTGATCCAGAAGTCGGCTGGATAGCGCTGTTGCGCTCGCTGCAACAGCGTCACCGCCGTAGTCGGGTCGTACAGGGCCAGCCTGTCGCCCAGCAGCACCACGGTGGCGGGCCCTGCTTGAGGACATCCGGTTGCCCGGCCAGCCGCGCCAGCGCCCTGGGGTCTTTGCTCTGGATCGCCGCGCGGCACTGCTGGCGCCACGTGTCGTCGTCTGCCCCCTGGGCCACGGCGAACAACTGGGCCTGGTTCGGGGAGCCCTCCGGCTCCGTGGCAGCCCAGTCGTCCAGGGCCGCCAGCAGTGCCTCGCGGATGGCCGAGGCCCGGACACGCTCGGCCGCCTCTCCGTGCTCCAGCTCCAGCACTGGCAAACCGTAAGCCTCGAATGCCTTCCGGTAATCATTGATGGATCCCGCGTTGTCGAATTGATTGCCCTCGACAATGTTGTTGGCCCGCCACAGGCGAATCTCCTCCACCCGTTCCATGATCTGCACGTTGGCGCGCAGCCGACCCAGGCGGGAGCGCAGCGGCGGGCTGCCCCGATCACCCAGCACTGTCTCCGCCCGGCGGAGCTTCGTCTGCGCCTGCGGCCACAGCCCCCGCTCACACCACTCTCCCGCGTCATCCAGGGCCTCGGCGGCCTCCCGCTCCGCGTACGCCTGCTGGGCTGCCCGGTCGCTGAGGACCCAGCCGACGCTGCCGGCGATGACGAGGAGAGCGACGGCCGCCACTCCTGCCATCCCTATCTGCCGCTTCTGCCGCCGGACAAACTTGCGGAAGCGATACCAGGCCGACGGCGGGCACGCTTGCACCGGCTTCATCGTCCAGGTAGCGCTGCACGTCGGCCGCAAGCCCGTTAGCCGTCTCGTAGCGGCGGTTGCGGTCTTTCTCCAGGGTCTTCATGACGATCCAGTCCAGCTCGCCGCGCAGCAGCCCGCTCAGCTTCTTCGGCTCCAGCCCCCGGTTGGCTGCGATGCGACGGCAGCCCCTCGGTCGTGCTCAGCCGGGTGCTCGGCCTGGGCGGCTCCTCCTCGCGAATCAGCCGCAGCACTTCCAGGAACGCCACCGCCTGGAAACGCTTCCGCTCCAGCGGCGTCGAGCCGGTCAGCAACTCGTACAGCAGCACGCCCAGCGAGTAGATGTCGCTGCGGGTATCGATGTCCAGCTGGTTCAGCTCCGCCTGCTCCGGGCTCATGTACTCCAGCGTGCCCACCACTTGCCCCAGTTCGGTGAACAGGGTCTTGCTCGGTGAGCCTGCGGTCCGGTCGCCTTGGCGATGCCGAAATCGATCACCTTGGGCACCGGCTTGCCGTCGTACAGGCAGACCAGCACGTTCGACGGCTTGAGGTCGCGGTGGATGATCCCCTTTTGATGGGCATGCTGCACCGCCTGGCAGACCGGCACGAACAACTCCAGCCGCTGGCGCGGCGTCAGCTGGTGTTCGTCGCAGTAGCTTGCGTGATCGGCACGCCCTTGACCAGTTCCATGACAAAGTAGGGCCGGCCGCTCGCCGTGGTGCCCGCGTCGAGGACCTTGGCGATGTTGGGGTGGTCCATCAGGGCCAGCGCCTGCCGCTCGGCCTCGAAGCGGGCGATGACCTGGCGGCTGTCCATGCCGGACTTGATGAGCTTCAGGGCCACCTTGCGCTGGACCGGCTGGGTCTGCTCGGCCAGGAAGACGGTGCCCATGCCGCCTTCGCCGATCTGCTGCAACAGCTTGTACGGGCCGATGACCGTGCCGGGTCCTTCGGCCAAGGTGCTGTTCAGGGACAGCCCAGGCGGGGGTAGATCCGAAGTGCCGGCCGGGTCTGCCGCCGGTTGTTGCAGGAAACTTCCCGCTTGCCCGAACGCAGCCAGTAGCGCTTCGACGCGCTGGCGGAGCTCGGAGTCGCTGCCGCAGGCCTTGTCGAGATAGGTGGCGCGCCCCACGGGATCTTCAATCTGCAGGGCAGCCATAAACAGGTCGCGTTCGTTCACGGGACGGTCCTTTCGAGAGTTCCTCACCCTCCCATGCGAAATCGGGAGCCGGCGAGCGCAAGAATTCTGAAGAACTTGGAAAAATCGGGAGCGGGGGACGAGCGGATTCAGCGACTCGCGCACTGCAGTTTCTCGAAAAGCCAGGCGCGGGCGTAGGCCCACAACAGGTCCGCTGCCCGTGGCGAGATGCCCAGGACCTCGGCCGTCTGTTCGCCCGTCAAGCCTCCGAAAAAGCGCAACTTGACCAGTTGGGCCGCCCGGGGGTCCGCGCCGGCCAGTTGCTCCAGCAGGTCATCGAGTTCCAGGAGATCCTCTCGAGGTTCGTCCCCGACCACGAGTGCCTCGTCGAGGTCAATGCGGGCACGCTGGCCGCCGTGCTTGACGCTGCGCTTGCGCCGGGCAGTCTCCACGAGGATGCGGCGCATGGCCTCGGCCGCCGCGGCGAAGAAATGGCCGCGGCTGTGCCACTGCTGCGCCTTCTCCACGTCCACCAGCCGGAGATAGGCTTCGTGGACCAAGGCGGTGGCCTGGAGCGTCTGGCCGACCTTTTCCTGGGCCAGTTTCTGCGCCGCCAACTGGCGCAGCTCCGCGTAGACCAGCGGCAGCAGTTCTTCGGCGGCCTGGGGATCGCCCTGCTCGATGGCGGACAGGATGCGGGTTACTTCGCTCATGCCTATCGAGGATAACCCCCCGACAGCACAGCAGCAAGGTAAAAGCCGGGGCCAGGGGACTTCGGTCGAAAGCCCCGGCCCCGGCTTGTCTCTCTGGGCGGTCGCCATCCCGCCATCACGGGTACTGGTCGCCGATGCGGCTATGGAAAACGGAGAGGACGCCGGCGCTGTAGAGGTCGCCGCCGAGCGGAGCGGAGTTGCCGAGCAGCGTGCTGTCGCGGACCGTCAGCGTGGCGCCGCTCTCGTTGTCGATGCCGCCGCCGACCTGGGCGGAGTTGCTCGTGAGCGTGCTGTTGCTGACCGTCAGCGTCCCGAAGTTGCTGAAGCCGCCACCGGATTGGCTGGCGGAGTTTTCGGAGATGATGCTGTTCCGAAGCGTCAGCGTCCCGTAGTTGGCGATGCCGCTGCCGAAGTTGGCGGAGTTGCCCGAGATGGTGCCATTGCTGACCGTCAGAAAGCCGTAGTTGAGGATGCCCCCGCCTCCTGCAAAGGCGGAGTTGCCGGCGAGAGTGCTATTGTTGACCGTCAGCGTCCCTTGGTTGACGATGCCGCCGCCGCCGGCGAAGTCGGCGGCGTTGCCGGAAAGGGTGCAATCGCAGATCGTCCCCGTGCCGTCGTTTTCGATGCCGCCGGCCTCGCCGGCGTCGCAGGAGACGGCAGCATTGCCAGAGATGCTGCTGTCGTGGACGGTCAGCGTCCCGAAGTTGTTCCAGATGCCGCCGACGTTGCCGGCGGAGTTGCCCGAGATGGTGCTGTTGCTGACCGTTAGCGTCCCTTCGGTGTTGACGATGCCGCCGCCTACCCCAGTGATGGCGTCGGTGGAGTTGCCGGAGACGGTGCTGTTGCTGACCGTCAGCGTCCCGCCATCATTGGCGATGCCGCCGCCGAACCCGATGAACTCGAGGTCGGAGTTGCCGGAGACGGTGCTATTGCTTACCGTCAGCGTCCCCTCGTTCTCAATGCCGCCACCATTACCGATCGCATCAAGCGAGCTAACGACCCCCCCTTCGATGGTCAGACCGGAGAGGGTCACGTTGGCGCCGGGGAGGATCTGGAAGACCCGGTCCAGGCCGGCTGCGTCGATCACTGTCGCGCCAGCCCCCGCGCCCTTGATCTTCACCTTGCCGGTGATGTCGAGGTCGCCCGTGAGGCCCGCGTCCTCGTTGATCCCCGCCCGCGTCAGGGTGTAGGCGCCGGCCGGCACGATGATGGTGTCGGGCTTGGCCGCGGCGTTGGCGTCGAGGATCGCTTGCCGCAGCGACAGCGTGCCGTTGGCATGGCCGAGAACGTCGAGCGTCGTGTTGACCGTGAGCGTCGCCGGCACGACACGATCTTCCAGCACTTCGAGTTGCGGCCAGAAGCGGCTCGCGGGCCGGCGCTTGGAGGAAACGGTTCGATTGCATAGCCACGAGGAAAACCACATGATGCGCCTCCTTTCAGGAGCTGGTCTGCGATCGGATGAAAAAAGCCCGTGCTGCCGCGCGCAGACCGAGCGCCGGGGCGAGGCCTGGGCCGGTGAGGGGCTTGCTTGGCGGCAGAACCTCACCGGCCGCCTTGGTGATCTTGCGGCAGTCGCAGGTCGGCCTGAGCCGGATGCGGCCCCAGGTCACAGGGCGAACAACTATCCGTGGACGGTCCGACCTCACCGGTAGTACGTGTCGCCGATGGTGCTATCGGAGATGGACGCCTCGCCGTAGAGATTCGCCCCAAGCGGGGCGGTGTTGCCGCTGACGGTGCTGCCGCGAATCGTCAGTTTGGCGGTGTTGAAAATGCCGCCGCCCTCAGTGGCGGTGTTGCCGGAGATCGTGCAGCTCGTGACGGTCATGGTGCCGTGGTTAGTGATGGCGCCGCCGTATCTGGCGGAGTTGTCGGAGAACGTGCTGTTGGTGACCGTCATGGTCCCGTTATTGTCGATAGCGCCGCCGTAGCCGGTGTTCGCTGTGGCGGAGTTGCCGGAGAAGGTGCAAGTATTGACCGTCACCGTGCCGCCGACGAACAGGGCGCCGCCGCCTTGGCCGCCGGCGGAGTTGCCGGAGAAGGCGCAGTTGCTGACCGTCAGCGTCGCATAAGAGCTGAAGATGCCGCCGCCGCTGGAGATGCCCGCGTTGCCGTGCTCGATGGTCACGCCGCTGATCGACACGGTGCCGGCGTAGTTGACGGTGAAGACCCGATTGAGGCCACCGCCGTCGATGACGGTCGAGCCGGCCCCCGCGCCGCTGATGGTCAGAGAGTATTTGGTGGAAGCACTGATATCGAGATCGCCGGTGAGGCCGCCATCGGTAATGCTCTCCCCGGTCCGCGTCAGGGTATAGGTGCCGGCCGGCACGACGATGGTGTCGGCCGTGGTCCTGGCGTTGGCGTCGAGGATCGCTTGCCGCAGCGAGAGGATGCCGTTGTCATGGCCAAGCACGTCCAGGGTGGTGTTGACCGTGAGCGTCGCCGGCACTGCCCGGCCTTCGAGCAGTTCGAGTGTCGGCAGGAAGCGATTCGCTGACCGGCGCTTGTGGGCAACGGTTCGATTTCGCAGCCACGAGGCAAACCACATGATGTATCTCCTTTCAGGAGTCGGCCTGCAATAGAATGAAAAAGCCAATGCTGCCGGCGCGCAGACCGAGCGCCGGGGCGAGGCTTGGGCCGGTGAGGGGCTTGCTTTGCGGCAGAACCTCAACCGGCCGCTTTCGTTTTCGGAACGTCAGGCTCGCCCTTCACCTTTCAATGCGAAAAGCGCGTCCCAATCGTTCCAGTCGATTGAATATTTTTTTTGAGATGGGCCGGATGCTCTCAACCACTTCTCACTTCTTCTGTCCGGAATCCTTCACCCACTGCTGGTAAGCCGGCATCTTCTTCCAGCGCTCGTAGGCCGGGCCGGGGCCGACCAGGTCCACGTCGGCGCCGAGGTCACGGCCACCGTCGCCGGCGCCCTTGCCAGCACTGCCCGCCCGAAGGCGGAAATCCGCCGCGGTGATTTCTTCGGCGTGAACCATCGCCCTCGAACGGAGCTCCCCGCCTTGGAAGTGGATGGCGCCCTGCCGGGAATCGCTCGCGGCGGTTTCCCACAAGTCGTTCCACTTGCTGAACTTGGTCTCGGACTCAATGGTAAGCGGGGTAGCCGTGGTGAAAAGATTGGTGTTCCCACCGTAGACGTTGCCCCTGTCCTTCAAGTCCACCATTTTTTGGAGCAGCGCGGCGGCATCCGCCGGCGTCCGGATTTTTGGCATTATTTCTTTGGTCGCCTGCTCCCTGTGGTAATTGATGACAAATACCTCTCCTGCAGCGAAAACGTTTCCGGATGCTTCCACGGCATACTGCTTCCCGCCCGGGCCATCCTTTGGAGGCATCGTGCAAGCCAGGTTGATGACATCCCAGCCCGAAAAGGAGCTGTTCGTGAGGCGAACCCGGCTCGGTGCAACCCCTTTGAAATTCGCCAACAAGATCAGGTGCGCGTTGCCGGTCGCGAAAACACTGTTGTCCAAAACACACAGCTGCGGCGCGGCGACGGAGTTGTTGCCGATATACACGGCCCCCCCTTTGGCGCCAATAAACTCGCAATTCCGCGCCATGCACAGTGGGCCGAACAACTGGACGGAAGCCAGGCCACCCTTGTCATCATTCGGCGCCTGGAGGAAGCGGCAATTACCGATGTAGAGAGAAGACCCCGAAAGATCGTCGGTACGAAGGATCGGCGTCCGACCGGTCAATTCCTGCTGGAGTTCCAGCCCCTCCAGAACCAGGTCGGAGTCGGTGTACAAGAAGGCACGCCCGTCGAGCGAGGGCGAATCGTCCCGGCGGAGGACCGGCCGGGCGCCCGGCCCGGCGCGGATGGTCAGTCTTCGCCCCCAGATCGGCGGGATGGCTGGGCTAACATACGGCCCGTCGCCGCGGACTTCGATGGAGTCGCCGTTCCCGGCGCGGAGGACGGCTTCGGCCAGGGTGGCAAAGGATTTCTCGCCCTGACTGGCGTCAGTCAGGATCACGAACGGCCTGAGCGGGTCTGGTTGCGCCGGCGCTGGGAGTTTACCCGGTGTAACGTCTTTCTTGTCTGTTGACAGCGCGGCGCCATCCGGGTTGGCGCCTCGCCCTTGCCTTCGTCAATCATCGCCAACGGCGCTTCGTCGGGCGTGAGCCTGCGCACCACCATCGTTGCCAAGTTGGTGATTCCGATGGACTCGGTCAGGACCAAGCCCGCGGCGAACAGGAGAAGCACTCCGGCTGCCACGACCAGGCGGCGGCGCGACCGCTCGGCCCCCGGCGCTGTATCAGGCGTCGTCGGCCGCTCGACGTACCCACGCTGCACGGCTGCGAGTTCCTTGCCCAGCAGTTCCGCCACTTCCTGGGCGGACTGGAACCGCTCGCTCGGGTCCTTCACCTGGAGCTTGGCGATGATCTCGACCAGCCACGGCGGCACGTCGGGAGTGATTTCCCGGATCGGGCGCGGCGTGTCCTCGCACACACGCTTGAGGACGGCCAACGTATTCTCGGCCCGGAACGGCGGCCGTCCTGTACACAGGGCGTACAGCACGCTCCCCAGGCTGAACAGGTCGGCGCGGTGATCCAGCGCTTCGCCGCGGGCTTGCTCCGGGGCCATATACTGCGGCGTCCCTGCCACGACGCCCTCCTCGGTCAGGCTGGCGTCCGTCATGGCGCGGGCCAGGCCGAAATCGGTGATCTTGACGCGCTCGACATGATTCTCCAGCATGATGTTCGCCGGCTTGATGTCGCGATGGATCAGCCCCTGAGCGTGGGCCGCGGCCAGGCCCGTGGCGATTTGCAGGCCGATGCGCAGAATCTCCTTCACCTCCAAGGGCCCGCCGCGGTCCAGCCGCTCTTGCAGCGAAACCCCGGCGATGTACTCCATCACCAGGTACGGCACCTCGGCCGATTCCTCGACCGCGTAGATAGCGGTGACGTGCTCGTTGCGAATGGCGGCCGCGGCCTGCGCCTCGCGGGTAAAACGCTTGCGCGTCGCGCCGTTGGTCGGCAAGCTGGGAGCCAATACCTTGATGGCCACGATCCGGCGCAGCTTCTCATCGAAGGTGCGCAGGACGATGCCCATGCCGCCGCGGCCGATGACTTCGAGCACCTCATAATGCCCCAGCCGTCCCAGCGAGTCGGGCTTTTCCGACGGAGCGAGGAAATGTAGCGAAGACTTCGCATCGTCGCCGTCGGTCGAGTGGGCCTCCGTGCCAGCCGTGGCGGCGCCGACGAGATCCTCGACCGGGCGATCCACGGCAGGCTTATTGAGGAAATCGGCCTGCTCGTGCGACTGGAGGAGCGCCTCCACGCGCAGTCGCATCGCCGCGTCACCGGCGCAGGCGTCGTCCAGGAAGGCGGATCGTTCGTCCGGCGTCACTTTTTCCAACGCGGCGGCAAAAAGCGTTTCTTCGGTCATGTCGAGGTCCGGTTGAAGATTCGGTCGTCTCACTCCCTCGCCCTTCACCTGTCAATGCGAAAAGCGTGTCCCAATCGTTCCACCGAATTGGTTATTTTTTGGCCGGGGGCGGGTCAATTTCCGCGGCAGGATCGTCCGCAAGGATATCCTGATGAAGCCACGCGCGCGCATATGCCCAGTAGCGGTTCGCCGTGGTCATGGAGATGCCGAGGGCTTGCGCCGCCTCTTCGATGGTCAGTCCGGCGAAGTGACGCAGCTTGACGAGGTCGGCCTTGACGGGGTCCTTGGCGGCGAGTCGGTCGAGGGCCTCGTCCAGCGCCAGCAGCTCCGTCCCGAGTTCCGGCGCCGCCAACTCGACGTCGTCGAGATCCCGGCGCGCCAGGCCGCCGCCGTGCTTGCCGCTGCGTTTGCGGCGAGCGTTGTCCACGAGGATGCGGCGCATGGCCTCGGCCGCGGCGGCGAAGAAGTGTCCCCGGCTGTCCCAGTGCGGGAGCTTGTTCACGTCCACCAGGCGGAGGTACGCCTCATGGACCAGGGCGGTGGCCTGGAGCGTCTGGCCCGGCTTCTCCTGGGCCAGTTTCTGCGCCGCCAACTGGCGCAGCTCCGCGTAGACCAGAGGTAGCAGCTCTTCGGCGGCCTGGGGATCGCCCTGCTCGATGGCGGACAGGATGCGGGTTACTTCGCTCATGCCTATCGAGGATAACCCCCCGACAGCACAGCAGCAAGGTAAAAGCCGGGGTCGGGAGCTTCGGCCCCGGCCCCGGCTTGCCCTGCGTGGACTGACTGTCTCCTCGCGTCAGGCGTCGTACCGGTCGCCGATGACGCTGTGGAAGACAGACACGAGGCCGGCATTGTAGAGGTCGCCACCGAGCGGGGCGGCGTCGTCGAGCACCTTGCCGTGGTCGATGGTCAGCGTCCCGAAGTTGGCGATGCCGCCGCCGAAGGCGGTGGCGGTGTTGCCGGTGAAGGTGCCGTTGCTGACCGTCACCGTGCCGGAATACACGTAGACCATCCCGCTGTCGTCTGCGTAGGAGTAGTAAGCGTTGTAAATGCCGCCTCCCTGGGCAGCAGAGTTGCCGGCGAGGATGCTGCCAGTGACCGTCAGGGTCCCGTAGATGTCGTTGAAGATGCCGCCGCCCTGGTCGGCGGCATTGCTGACGAGGGTGCTGTTGTGGATCGTCAGCGTCCCATCGTTGTAAATGCCTCCGCCCAAAGTGTTGCCGCCGAAGAAGTTGACGGCAGAGTTGCCGACGAGCGTGCTGTCGCGCAGCGTCAGCGTGGCGAGGTTGGCGATGGCGCCGCCGAGGTCCGTGGCGGAGTTTCCGGCGAAGGTGCTGTTCTGGATCGTCGCTGGCCCGCCCCCGAGGAGGCCGCCGCCAATGCCGGGGATGTCGTAGGTAGCATTCCCGCTGGCGGTGTTGCCGGCGAGTGTGCTGTCGCGCAGCAGCAGCGTGCCGCCCTCGGTGGAAATGCCGCCGCCCTGGACGGCGGCGTTGCCGACCAGGAGGCTGTTTTCCACAGTCAGCATCCCGGCATAGTCGGTGCCGATGCCGCCGCCGTAGGCGGCGCTGTTGCCGGACAGGGTACTGTTCTGGACCGTCACCGTGCCCAGAAAGTCGCGAATGCCGCCGCCCTGGAAGGCGGCGTTGCCAGCCAGGATCGAATTCTGGACCAGCAGCGTCGCGCCGAAGTTGACGATGCCGCCGCCCCAGCCCGCCGTGGCGTTGTCCGTGAGGGTGCTGTCGCGCACCGTGACGGCGCCGTAGTCGGCGCTGGCCAGGCCGCCGCCGTCGTCGAAGGCGAAGTTGCCGGTGAGGGTGCTGTCGCGCACCGTCAGCGCGCCGCCGTCGTTGTAGATGCCGCCGCCGTCATAGGACGCGGAATTGCCGGACAGGATGCTGTCGCGGACCGTCAGCGTACCGCGGTTGTAGATGGCGCCGCCCGAGGAGATGGCGCTGTTGCCGGTGAGGGTGCAGTTGCTGACCGTCAGCGTCCCCTCATTGAGGATGCCGCCGCCGTAGCCGCTCGGGTCCGCGTAGCTGAAGGCCCCACCCGCGATGGTCAGGCCGGAGAGAGTCACCTGAGCGCCGGCCAGGACGTGAAAGACGCGATCCAGGTCGGCGGCCGCGACGGTGGTCGTGCCGGCCCCCGCGCCCTGGATGCTCAGGTGGCCCAGGAGGTCGAGGTCGCCGGTGCAGCGCCGCATCCTCGTCGGCCCCGGCCTGTGTCAGCGTGTACGTGCCGGCGGGCAGGAGAATGACATCCGCTCCCTGCGCCTGGTTGGCGTCGATGACCGCCTGTCGCAGCGACAGCATGCCATTGTCATGACCAAGGACGTCGAGCGTCGTGTTCACCACGAGCGTCGCCGGCACAGCGCGATTTTCCAGCACTTCAAGTCTTGGCCGGAAGCGATTCGCGGGACGATGTTTTCGGGAAACGGTTCGTGTTCGCAGCCACGAGGAAAACCACATGATGTATCTCCTTTCAGGAGCCGGTCTGCGAGAGGATGAAAAAAGCCAGTGCTGCCGCGCGCAGACCGAGCGCCGGAGCGAGGCTTTGGCCGGTTACGGTTCAATCGTTTCCGACCGAATCGATCGAGAGCGGAGAGCGCAGGTCAGGGTGGGCTGAAGCCCGCCCGTGTCAGGCCGCCAGGTGGCGTCAGGGGTAGTAGGTGTCCCCGATGGTGCTGTTGAAGATGGACGCCGGACCGGCGAGGTCCGGCCCAACCGGCGCGGTGTTGCCGCTGATGGAGCTGCTGCGGATAACCAGTTTGCCGCTGTTGGAGATGCCGCCGCCGTACTGGCTCGCGGAGTTGTCGGATAGCGTGCAACTGCTGAGGGTCATGGCGCCTGCGTTGAAGACAGCGCCGCCTCGTAAGGCCGAGTTGTCCGAGAAGGAGCTGGAGCTGACTAGCGCCGCCCCGAAGTTGTAAATGGCGCCGCCAGCCAGGTTGGAGGAGTTGTCGGAGAAGATACAGTTGCTGACCGTTAAGGTCCTGAGGGCAAAGATGGCGCCGCCGGAGCCCCCATGAGGGGCGGTGGTGTTGCCCGAGAACGTGCAGTTGGTGACCGTCAACGAGCCGTACCCGGAGGAGTCGATTGCGCCACCGTCGTAGGCCGTGTTGCCGGAGAGCGTGCAATCGCTGACCGTTAGCGTCGTGCCAAAACTATAGATGGCGCCGCCGTATGCAAGGCCCGGATTGCCGTGCTGCATGGTTACGCCGGCGATCACGACGGTGCCCCCGAAAATGACATCGAAGATCCGGTCGTGACCGCCGCCATCGATGATCGTCGTACCGGCCCCCGCACCGCTGATCGTCAGAGGGCAGGAGGACGCGGTAATGTCGAGATCGCCGGTGAGGCCCGTGTCGCCCGCCCCGGCCAAGGTCAGGTTGTAGGCGCCGGGCGGCACGACGATGGTGTCGGCCGTGGTTCTGGCGTTGGCGTCAAGGACTGCCTGCCGCAGCGAGAGCAGGCCGTTGGCGTGACCGACAACGTCGAGCGTCGTGTTGACCGTGAGCGTCGCGGGCACGGCTCTCTCTTCCAGCACTTCGAGTTGCGGTCGGCAGCGGTTCGCAGGTCGCCGCTGGGGGGAAACGGTTCGAGTTCGCAGCCACGAGGAAAACCACATGAGGCATCTCCTTTCAGGAGCCGGTCTGCGATAGGATGAAATAAGCCAGTGCTGCCGTGCGCAGACCGAGCGCCGGGGCGAGGCCTGGGCCGGTGAGGGGCTTGCTTGGCGGCAGAACCTCACCGGCCGTTCAACGAGTTTGCGGGAAACACCTGGCGATGCGCTTGCCGCTGACCACGCCGAGGTCCTCTAGCGAACACCCTGATGTTTTTCAGCGTCCCAAACCTTCACCGTCCCGTCCTGGCAGGCGGCGGCGAGACGATGGCCATTGGGGCTGAAGCAGAGGCTGGAAACAGCGTGTGTGCGTGCGTGTCCTTTGAGGACGAGGACTTCCTGACCGGTCTCAACTTCCCAGACAACCACCGCATTCATCGTCACGTCAGAGGTTGCGGCGGCGAGCCGTTTGCCGTCCGGGCTGAAGCAGACGCTCCGGACACTGGCGTGGCCCTTGAGAGCCAGGAGTTCCTCGCCGGTTTCGGCGTCCCAGACCTTTACCGTCTCGTGGCTCGCCGAGGCGATCTGTTTGCCGTCCGGGCTGAAGCAGACGCTGGCGATCAGGCCGGCATGCCCGGTGAATGCACGCATCTCCTGACCGGTCTGCGCGTCCCATACCTTTACCTCCCCGGGCTTGCTGGGTTTGCTGTCTCCGCTTGCCGAGGCGAGGCGGTTGCCGTCGGGGCTGAAGCACACCCTCCGGACTTCACTGGTGTGCCCCTTGAGAGTGAGGACTTCCCGGCCGGTTTCAGCGTCCCAGAGCTTCACCGTCTGGTCATGGCTTGCTGAGGCGAGGCGGTTGCCGGCCGGGCTCCAGGCCACGCCCTCGACCGGTTTCCCGTGCCCTTTGAGGGCAAGGGTTTCCTGGCCGGTGGTCGCATCCCAGACGCGCGGCTGATCCGGTTGATCCGGCCTGCCGTGCAGGCCGGCAGCGGAGAGCAGGCGTTTGCCGTCGGGACTGAAGCAGACACAGGTGACCGAGCCCACGTGGCCCTTGAGGGCGAGAAGCTCCTGGCCCGTTGCGGCGTCCCACACCTTCACCGCCCGGTCAAAACTTGCCGAGGCGAGTCGTCTTCCATCGGGGCTCCAGCAGACGCTGGATACCTGGCCGGCGTGCCCCTTGAATGCGAGGTCATCCTGGCCTTTCTCCGCGTCCCAGACCTTCACCGCGGCGTCATAACTTGCCGAGGCCAGCTTTTTGCCATTCGGGCTGAATGCCACCGACCACACCCAGTTTGCGTGCCCCTGAAGGGTGTGGACCTCCTGGCCCGTCTCAGCATCCCACACCTTGATTGTTCGGTCGTCGCTTGCCGTCGCCAGTCGTTTGCCATCGGTGCTGAAGCAGACGCTGTGGACCCTGCCTGTGTGCCCCTTGAGAGTGCGGATTTCCTGGCCCGTCCCGGCGTTCCAGACCTTGACCGTGGCGTCGAAGCTGGCCGAAGCGAGCTGCTTGCCGTCAGGGCTGAAGCACACCCGGCTGACAGCGCTGCCGTGCCCCTTGAGAGTGCGGATTTCCCGGCCTGTCCCGGCGTCCCAGACCCTGGCTGTGTCGTCAAAGCTGCCCGAGGCGAGCTGCTTGCCATCCGGGCTGAAGCAGACGCTCAGGACCATGTCTCGGTGTCCCCTGAACACTCGGACTTCCTGTCCGGTCTCGGCGTTCCAGAGCTTCACCAGGCCGTCCTGGCATGCGGACGCGATCTGTTTGCCGTCCGGGCTGAAGCAGACGCTCGGGATCCCGCTGGTGTGCCCCCGGAGGGCGAGGACTTCCTGGCCCGTTTCGGCATCCCATACCTTGATTGTCCGGTCAGAGCTTGCCGAGGCGATCTGTTTCCCGTCCGGGCTAAAGCAGACGCAGTAGACTGTGCCTGTGTGTCCCTGGAGGGTGAGGACCTCCTGTCCGGTCTCGGCGTCCCAGACCTTCACCTCTCCGAATGGCTTGCCAGGTTTGCCGAAGACCCCGCCTGCCGAGGCAAGTCGTTTGCCGTCCGGGCTGAAGCAGACGCTCAGGACAGGGGCCACGTGTCCGAGGAAGGTTTGCTTGCTGCTGAAGCGGGTCCACAGGTGGTGATGCTCCCAGTTCCGCAGCTTCCCCTGGCATTCTTCCAGCAGGACCAGGGCGCGGGTCCCGTTTTTGTCGTGAAACTCCAACTGTGCTAGCGCCAGTTTGCCCGCGTAGACCAGCCATTCAGCGCGATCGCGCTGCTCCTCCGCGGTCTTCCGTGCGGCGTCGGCAGCCTTCTTCTCGGCTTCGGCGACCTGACGCTGGTTCGCTTCCTTCGCCCCTGCGACCCGGGCCTCCACGGCTTGCCACGACGCCACGGCGAGTCCCAGCAGCAAAGCGACGAAGACAAAAGTTGCCGCCAGCACCGGCCCCCGATTCCGCCGCGCGTACTTGCGGAAGCGATACCACGCCGACGGCGGACACGCTAGCACCGCCTCATCACGAAGATAACGCTGCAGGTCCAGCGCCAAGCCATTGGCGGTCTCGTAGCGGCGGTTGCGGTCCTTCTCCAGGGTCTTCATGACGATCCAGTCCAGCTCGCCGCGCAGCAGCCCGCTCAGCTTCTTCGGCTCCAGGCCCCGGTTCGCCGCAATGGCGGGCAGCCCCTCCGTCGTACTCAGCCGCGTGCTGGGCCGAGGCGGCTCCTCCTCGCGAATGAGCCGCAGCACCTCCAGCAGGGCCGTCTCTTTCAGCCGTTTCCTGTCCAGCGGCGTGCCGCCGGTCAGCAATTCGTAGAGCAGCACACCCAGCGCGTAGACGTCGCTGCGCGTGTCGATGTCCAGCTGATTGAACTGCGCCTGCTCGGGACTCATGTACTCCAGCGTGCCGACAATGGCCCCGAAGCCCGTGACCAGCGTGTGTTCGGTCAACGGCTGCCCCGTCGCCTTGGCGATCCCGAAATCGATCACCTTCGGCGCCGGCATGCTGTCGTACTGCGCCACCAGGACATTCGACGGTTTGATGTCGCGGTGGATGATGCCCTTCTGGTGCGCGTGCTGGATCGCCTGACACACAGGGATGAACAGCTCCAGCCGCTGCCGGGGCGTGAGGCGGTACTCGTCGCAGTAGCGAGTGATGGGCACGCCCTTGACCAGCTCCATCACGAAGAACGGCCGCCCCGTCTCCGCGGCGCCGGCGTCCAGCACGCGGGCGATGTTGGGATGGTCCATCAGGGCCAGGGCCTGCCGCTCCGCCTCGAAGCGGGCCAGAACCTGCTGGCTGTCCATGCCCGGCTTGATCACCTTCAACGCGACCAACCGCTTGACCGGCTCGGTCTGCTGCGCCAGCCACACCGTCCCCATGCCCCCTTCACCGATTGCCTCGACGAGCTTGTACCGGCCGGCGATCACGGCGCCGGCTTCTTCGCGATCCGCCCTGGGCGGACGTTCGTCTTCCGCAGCGAGGGCCCCGGTCGCTCCTTCGACCGGCAAGACGGCCGGCGCCAGCCGATCGAGCAGACTTTGCGGCGTCTCGTGAGCGGCCAGCATCCGTTCCAGGCGCTGCCGCAGTTCCGCGTCCTGGCCGCATTCGCGCTGGAGCCAGGCGGCTCGATCCGGGGGCGCGACGGCCAGGGCCGCCAGGAATAGCTCTTTCAGGGAACGGGGCTCGACGGGCATCGGTTGCTCCTCGTTGGGTTCGTCATCCATCATGCGAGCGGCGCGGCGGATTTGTCTCACGTTTTTTCGGAATCGTCGGCCAGGGCGGCCGCGAGCCAGGCGCGGGCGAAGGCCCACTCGCGGTAGGCGGTGGCCCGGGACAGCCCCAGGGCGGCGGCCGCTTCCTCCACCGACAGGCCGGCAAAGACTCGTGCCTCGACGACCTTGGCGGCCAGCGGCTCCTCGGCGGCCAGCCGTTCCAGTGCGTCGTGCAAGTGCAGGATGCGCTCATCGCCGGCAGGGGCTGCTGGTTCCAGGCCCTCGAACGCAATGCGCGGCAGAATCTGTTTGCGCCGGGCCGCCTCGACCAGGATGCGGCGCATGGCCTGGGCCGCGGCGGCAAAGAAATGGCGGCGGTTGGCAAACTGCTGATCGCCGACCAGCCGCAAGTACGCCTCATGCACCAACGCGGTCGCCTCCAGCGTTTGTCCGGGCTGTTCGTGGGCCAGCTGCGCTGCCGCCAGCCGGCGCAGCTCCTCGTAGACCAGCGGCAACAGCTGCGCGGCGGCGGACGGATCGCCTTGCTCAATCGCCGACAGGATGCGGGTAACGTCATTCATGAGCGGTACACCAGGGAAATGGGAGTGATTCGCTGATAGTTTACTGGTGAGAGCCAGGACTTCACCAGCGCCGCAACCGAACAACCACGATTTGGTCAGCCAGACCGAGCGCGCCGTCGTACAATGCCTCATCAGAGTCGGAGACCGGATCGCGTTCAAGTTCGAGAGTCGCCATGCACGCTCAACTCCTTCGGTGGGCGCCAGCCCTGGTTGTCCTGCCGGCCGTTCTTTCCCTGTACCCCGTTCGGGCAGCCGATGACCCTGCCCTGGCACGGGGCCAGACCATCCTCCAGAAGCTGACCGAGCGGGCCAGGGACCCCGCCGGCGACCGCGACAAGCTCCGCAACGAGGTCCTGGCGCTGGGCCGCGACTATCCCGGCACCACCGTTGACTTCAAGGCGGCCGAGCTGCTGCGGCAACTGCCCTCGGCCCTCGACCGCCTCGACTCGAAGCACGTACCCGACCTGGAAAAGTTCGCCTGGCATCCCAGGGAACTCGTCGGCATCCTGGGCGAGCACCGGGGGAGGCATGGCAGCGCGGTGAGCGTTGTCGCCTTCAGTCCGGACGGCCAGCTGCTGGTTTCGGCAGGCGGCGGCTCCGTGCGCGTATGGAACCCCGCCACCATGCGGCTGATTCAGTTCGTCGGCTTCAGCTCCCCGACGGGCCTGGCGTTCAGCAAGAACGGCAAGATGCTGGCCGTGTGCCAGCGGGCCAGCGTGTCCCTCTACGACGTGCTTGCCGGGGACGCTCCTCTGAAACTCCGCTACCGCGCGGCCGCCGGCACCGAGGCCTGTTACGGCGTCGCGTTCCACCCCAGCAACAACAGCTTCGCCGTTGCCTGCTTCGACAACCAGGTCCGCATTTTCGACGCCACCAAGGACAAGCCCGGCGAGCCCATCGTGGCGGCAAGGCATGAGAAGGCTGTCCACGCCGTCGCCTACTCGCCCGATGGCAAAACGCTGGCGTCCGGCAGTGCCGATCTGACGGTTCGCCTCTGGGACGTCACCGGGGACGTTCCCAGGGAAAAAGCGGTGCTGGCCGGTCACGTCAAGCCTGTGACCGCTCTGGCCTTCAACCCAATCGGCCCCACCCTGGCCACCGCCTGCAGCGACAGCACGGTCCGACTCTGGACCCTGCCGGCACCGGCCAGGGGTGCCCGGGAACGCATCTTCTTTGGCGACACGAAGGCCGGCAGGATCAATAACCTGAGCTTCTCCGCCAATGGCGCGATCCTCGCAACCAGCTGCGCCGACGGCACGGCCCGGGTGTGGAACGTGGGCGGCACCGCCCGGCCCACGGAGCGTTTCCGGCTGACGGGACACGTCGGGGCCGTCAACAGCGTTGCCTGGTCGCCGGACAACAAGCTGCTCGCCACGGGCGGCGCCGACTGGACCTGCCGCACCTGGGAAATCGCCGGCACGACCCCGCGGCAACGGTTTGTCACCGCCACCCACCTGAGCCAGGCATTCCACATCAGCTTCAGTCCGGATTGCCGGACCCTGGCCAGCGGCAGCAACGACTCCATCGTGCGCCTGTGGGACGTCAGCCGGCCCGAACTGAAGACGCGCCAGTACGTCCCGGGCGACGGCAAGCCGGTGTCCGGCCTGGCCTGCGCCGGACGGCGCGCACCTGGCCGTCGGCGGGTCCACCGGGATCATCCGGCTGCTGGACCTGGCCACCGGCCGGCCGGTGCGTACCTGCGACAAGCTGCCCGGCGGCCCGAGCAGCCTGGCCTACTCGCCGGATGGCAAACGTCTGCTCGCCTCACAGGGCAAGGTCGCCCATCTCCTCGATGCGGCGACCGGACGCACAACGCGCAAACTGGTCGGGCACACCACCAACATCCAAAGCGCCCGCTTTGCCCCGGATGGCAAGCGAATCGTGACCTGTGCCGGCAACTATCTTTACGACAATGGCAAGATCGTCGTGATCGACAACGTGCAGCAGTACACCGACACGACGGTCCGCATCTGGGACGTCCCAACCGGCAACGAACTGCTCACGATCAAGAGGCACACCAGGCCCGTCTACCAGGCGTTCTGGTCTTTCGACGGCAAGTTCCTCTACTCGGGCGGCGCCGAGGGGACAATGGTTCGCCGCGAGCTGGCCGACCTGAACAAGCCCGAGGCCCCGGTATTTCCCGGACTTTCGCCGCAAACCTACGGCTTCCGATTGTCGCCGGACGGAACCAAGGTCCTGATGACACACCCCTGGCAATTGAAGCTGTGGGACCTGGCCAGCTGGAAACCCCTGTGGGAAAGCAAATTCGGAGAGCCGATCAGCAACGCGACCTTCGCCAGCGATAGCCGGCACCTGGCGGTGTCGCTGAGTACGGGGGTGATTTACCTCTTCCGGCTGGCGCCGCCGGAATTGAAATGAACAAGAAGAAGCGGAGCTTCGGCATTGACAGAACGATTGTGGAGTGCGGCAGTGCTTTGCTCTGCCGCTTTTGTTTCTGCTTGTTTCTTCTGCTTTCCACTTCACAGCAAAACCACAGACAAAACAGCAGAAACAAAAGCGGCAGAGCAAAGCACTGCCGCACTCCATAAAAGGGCAAAACTCCAACTGAGCAGGATCAGCTGATCGCGCCAGCCTGGTTCACGGCATCGCAGACGCTATTCGCCTGGCTCCTCCGGGCGGTGTTGCCGTCGTAGAGGACGCCGTTGACCGCCTGGGCGTTAGTGGCCAGCAGCAGATCCAGGACCGTCAGGGTGGTGTTGTTGGCCACGCCGAAAGCAGCGCCGCTGCTGCCGACGTTGACCGTGGCGGCGCCCACGCCGTCGCCGGAGACCGTGAAGCCGTACTGGGCGGCCACCCGGTTCGGGTCGAGCGAGGCGTTGGTGACGTACACCGCCAGGGCCGTCGCCAGCACCTGGGCGTCCAGCTTCGGTCCCTGCTGGAGGAAGTCCTGCTGGAACAGGGAGGCGACCGCGGCGTTGCTCGTGCCGGAAAGGTTGCTGCTGCCGGCCTGTGCGCCGTAGATGCTGGGCAGCGTCGCCGCCAGCCAATCCCCGAGTTGCGTGCCCGTGTCGCCGTTGAGGGCCTGAATCAGAGCCTGGCCATTCTTGTTGTGCCAGAAGCCGATGCCGGCCGTCTGGCCGCGCTGGACCGCGGCGCCGGCGGGCGGCTGCTCGCCGTAGTTGTAGTTGATGCCGTTGACGCCCTGAGCCAGCTGGACGAAGAACTGATCCGTGGCCGCGAGGCTGCCGTCGGCCGTGCCGACGCTGTCGATCCCCTGGACATAGCCGGCCGGCTGCGTCTCGCTCAGGGTGTACTGGCCGGGTCGGAGATTGCCGAACAGGTAAGTGCCGGCGCTGTCGGTCTTCTGCGACAGATTGACACCCTGACCCAAATCGTCCGTGCCGGTCAGGGTGATCGTCACGCCGGAAATGCTCTGCTCGCCGAAATCGACCTGGCCATCGTCGTTGAAATCCTCGAAAACCAGGCCCGACAGGCTGGCCGGGGGCAGAACGGTCAGCGACGCGCTGCTGTCGCTGGACAGGAACCCGGCAGCGCCGCCGTAGACGGCGGTGATGGTGTGGGCGCCGACGGCGAGGCCCGAGGTCGTCCAGGCGGCCTGGCCGTTGACCAGCGGGGCCGTGCCGAGGACGGTGCTGCCGTCCTCGAAGGTGACGCTCCCGCTGGGCTGGCCCGCGACGGCGATGGCGGTGCTCACGCTGGCCGTGAAGGTCACCAACTGCCCCAGCAGCGGCGTTGCCGCCGAGGCGCTTGCGCTCGTGGTGGTCGCCACGACCACGTTTGTCAGAGTCAGCGGTCCCGGTGGGGCGCCCTGGGTCACCAGCTGGTTGCTGCCGGCGCTGCCATCGATCTTGAGGCCCGTCAGCGTACTGCCCAGGGCGAAGTTGATCATTTCACCGGCCCCGGTCAGTTGCGTCGGCGACAGGGTCAGCACGTTGCTGCCCGCCGGGGCCTCGACCGTGACCTGTGTGGCTCCCGTGCTGCCCTGGAGCGTCACGGGACCAAGCAGGTTGCCCATGACTACGGTGAAGTTGCTGCTGCCGTTGCCGGCGGTGAGAGTGACCGGCGTGGCCGACGACAGGCCCTCCACGATGAACGTGTCGTTGCCGCTGCCGCCCAGGACGCTGAGACTGTGGGCGCCGCTGTAGCTGATCGGCGGCAGGTCGTTGACCTGCACCGTTGTGGCTGTGATGGTGTAGGTGCTGTCGGCCGTGCTGGCGCTGTCGTCGAGGACGAGGTCGCTGCCGGCCGCGTTGAGGGTGAGTCCGGCGGGCGGCTGAGCGAGGGCGGCCGGGTTGAAGGTGTTGGTCCCGGAGCCGGGGTTGAGGGTGAAGGTGGTGCCGGCCGGAACGCCTTCAATGTCGTAGCTGCCGCTGATGGCGCCGGCGAGAGTGACCGCCTGGACGCCGCTGTAGCTGATCGTAATCGGGTCGCCGATGATGGTCTGGCCCGCAGCCGTGATCACGTAGGGGGTCGAGGGGTTAGCGTGGTCGTCGATGTACAGGGTGGTGTGGTTGGCTGACGAACTGGTGTCGCCGAAGACGTGGACGTCATCGCCGAGGGTCTTGTTCCCCTGGGCGTCGGTGTGATCGACGGTGACTGTATTACTGCCGCCGCTGGCGTAGATGCTCACCGGAATGTTGGCGTGGGTACTCTGCACGGTGAAGACGTCGTCGCTGGCACCGCCGTTGATGACGACGCCCGTGACGTTGGAGTACGTCACCGTGGTGGTTACGGGAATGTCGTAGACCAGGGCGCCGGTGATCGCGTCCGTTGCGATCACCTCGTCGGTGCGGGTCACGACGTGGTCGGTGACGGTGTACTGCGGGTTGGTGGCGATGTTGAGCCCGAAGCCGCTGTTCCGGGCCTGGCTCGGCGAAAGGTGGACCGGGGCATTGTTCTGGTCGTTCAGGTCCAGAGTGGTGTTGCCGCCGCCGTTGACGGTCACGCTACCAACGTTCTGGAGCAGCTGGGCGGCCGCGCCGACGTGGACGGTGTCCTGTCCCGCACCGGCATTGAGGACCACGGCCGCGGACGTGCCCTCGACGTTGAAGACGTTGCCGGTCGAGCCGACGTCAAGAGTCACGCCCTGGACGACAACCGCCTGTCTCGTTGCGCCGGTGATGGTGAGACGATCAATGGCGGCGTATTGGATGTGGGCGATGCTCGTGCCGGTCATGGTGTCCTGCACACTTGGTCTCTGGCCACTCACCACAGTCTGATCCTTCACCGTCCACTGGTCCGTGAACGTCACGTCGCTCCCGGTGACGTCGAAGCTCGGACTGTGCCCGAAGGTCGTGAGTTGCTCGCCTCCGCCCTGGAATAAAACGAAGGCGGTCTGGTTCTGGTCGGCCTCGTCGTCCAGGCTCAAGGTCGTGCCGGCGCCGCCGTTGACTGTCAGGGCGCCGATGCTGTCGAGGCCGCTGTGGACGTCGCCGACGGTGACGGCGGCCGAACTGCCGGCATCGAGCGTCAGACCGCCGGAGGGAGTGCTCTCGATCTGGAAAGCGAAGGTGGTGAGATTCGCGCTCAGGATCGACGTGTCGGCGTCGGTCTCGACGGCCAGGCTGCTCATCCCGGTGTACTGGATCGTTTCCGAGGCGAACGCCACTTGCTGGCGACTGACCTCCAGGGAGTCGGACGGCGTATCGTCTTCCACAGTCAGGGTGTTCTGGTTGACGTCGATCTGCATGATGGGATCGCCTTTGTACGTCGGTGCATCGCCCCAGGGGTTTGACCCAGCGTTTTGGGGATCCGGCATGGCGCCGGGAGGAAGAGGCGTCCCATCCAGATAGGTCCACTCCTGCGTGGCAATGCCGGTCACGGTCACCTGGATGTCCAGGTCGCTGGTGACGGTGATGGCGTCCTGGTCCTTGCTCCCGGTGATGGTGAGCGACTTGACGTGGCTGACGTCGTAGGAGTAGACGACCTGCCCGTTGACGAGCAGCTCGAGGTTGCTCCCGTTGCGGTCCGCGCGGACAGTGTCCTGCATCCCGTCGGAACTGCCGGGCTCTTTGGTCATGTCCAGCATGAGGTCGTAGGAGCTGTTGTTGATGATCCCATCGATCCACCCAGCATATTGAGAGACACGCACACTCGAGCCGATCGTACCGAAGCCGCAGTCAGGCTGCTGGACGGTGGTGTAACTGTGGACGCCGACAATCTGGTTGCCGACCAGGTCTGGCCCACCGGAATCTCCTGACGCCATCATGGCCTCACTGGCGCCGAGCCCGAGGTCGCCCAGATGATTGTTGGCTGCTGTGCCATCGTCGAAGTCGAAATTCAGGATCTTGCCCGACGCATCGGTCGTATCGAAATGATTCTGGCCCTCACGCTTGTCGTTGTAAACGTCCCCTGGCATGGAAGTGGCGCCACTCGTGCCAGTGCCGGTCAGCCCATACCCCACCAGGGTAAAGTTCGGGCTGGACGGACCAAAGTCATTGGCGCCACGGTACAGGTCGTAGTGCTGGGCGCCAGCCGGGGCGGCCGAGGGCAGCTGGAGGATGGCCAGGTCGTTGCCGTCCGCGGCACTGCCATCGAAACCGGGGGCTATAGTCACCGCGCTGCTTGGCACGTCGAACTCGATCCCCGAACCGATGCTCGAGGTCAGGAAGAAATACACTTTGAAGGTCCCCGAATCGACCTGCCCGTTGCTCCTCTCCGTGGTCTTGTCGGGGGCACTGACGACGTGGGCGGCCGTCAGTATGTGCATCCCATCGTACAGCAGGGAACCGCTCCCGATGGCGTTCTTGGGACCGACAATCTCAACGACGCCGTCATAGGCGCTGGGAGCCACAATCGGGTCCGGGATGGCCGTGGCGCCCACGACCGGCGCCAATCGCTCTTCCAGCCGCTCCAGCACCAGCTGGCGCGGCTTCCGCCGTCCGGTTCCGCCAGCACGCTCCGGCCGCTGGAACCTCTGCATAAGCCAACGCTTCAAGCTCTTCGAGAACATGGGACCTCCCTTGACGATCCTGGAAGCTGGTCCGCGATTGCATGAGGCGGCCGTTCCCCGTGCGCAGACCGAGCGCCAAGGGCGTACCGTGACTGGCGAGGATCTGCCTGGCGGCAAGTCCTCACCGGTCGCTGTTAGTGGCAGTCAGTGGTCAGTGGTGAGTTGGTAGTTGGTTACTCATTCCTGTTTGTTTTGGGCCGCTGCGACGTCGCGGAGCAGCTTCTGGAAATCCTCCCGACTCCGCAGCGCAGCGAAGGATCGATCCGTCTTCAGCTGCTCCAGTTTCCTGGCCCTGCCGGCGAGCGCCTGGCGCAGCAAGTTGACCGCCTGGTCGCCATAGGTTCGGGCCAGCGCTTTCCGTTCCGCCTCCGGCAGGCGGGTGTCCTTCTCGGCCAGCGGCACACACTGCGCCAGCAGGGCCGCACTGTCATAGGCCTGGGCCGCGTCTCCGGCGAAGGCCCGGCTCCATTCCTGGGCGGTCGCGGCCGCCGCCTTGTGATCCTTCAGTTCCACCAGCACGTCGCCCAGCTTGTCGTACTGGCCGCGCAGCCGCTTGAGGTAGTCGGGGTGGCGAGGGTTCTTCGCCAGGGCCCTGCGCTGGTGGTCGATGGCCTGTTCAAACAACGGCCGGGCGCTGGTCCAATCCATCTGGCCGCCGAACAACGTGGCCAGGTTGCCCAGGCTCATGCTCAGTTCGCTTTCGTGGTCCGGCGCGCCCGGCTGGATGGCGATCAGTTTCTCGTGAGCGGTGATCGCATCACGGAAAGCGCTCTGAGCATCCTGGGGACGGTTGGTGGCGGCCAGGGCGGCGCCCAGGTTATTCAAAATCTGGGCGAGAACCCGCTGGTATTCCGCAATCTCGGGAAGCGCCCGGGTCAGCTCCCGCATAATCTCCAAAGCAGCGCGGTAATCCGCTTCGGCATTCACCAGGTCGCGGCTGCCATGCCGGGCCATGCCCCGGCCATTCAGGATGCTGGCGACGGAGAAGCGGTAGGAATGCACAGCCGGAAAGGCGTCGGCGAGCGGCCGATTGACCTCCAGGGCCGACTGGAACACCTCGACCGCTTCCCGGGGTGCGCCGGTGGTCCGGAGCAGCTCGCCCAGGTTGTGCCAGCCGGTGGCCAGGTTGTGGCGATAACTGGGCAAGGTTGGAAAGGTCGCGGAGAGCTGCTGCAAGGCGGCGATGGCCGCGCGGTAACGCTCGGCTGCCTCCTTCGGTCGGTTGGTGAAGCGGTAGAGGTTGCCCAGGCTCTTGTAACTTTCCGCCAGCTCCTCGCGGTAGGCGGCCACGTTGGGATGTTGCCGATCGAGTTCTTCCTGCAGCGTCACCGCGGCCCGGAAGTCCTCCTCGGCCTTCCGCGGTTGGCCGAGGGTGCGGCGCACGTTGCCGCGCTGCACGTGGCTGCGGGCCAGCCCCTGGCGATACTCCGGTTGGTCGGGACGTTCCTCCCGCAGGTGCTGCTGGAGTGCCAGGGCTTCCTGGTAAGCGGCCTCCGCTGCCGGCAGTCGTCTGGTCTGTTGCAGCAGGTTGCCCAGGTAAAAATGGGTGGACGCCAGGTCTGCAAGGTAGTCCGTGTTGGCCGGATACTGAGCGGCGAGGGGAAGCTGGATGGCAAGGGCATCGTTGTAGGCCGTCTCCGCCTTCTCGGTCCGGCCGGTGAGCCACAGCAACCGGCCGAGCTGGCGCTGGCTCTGGGCCAGATGATGGCGATACTCGGGCTGGTCGGAGAAGTCAGCGGCCAGGTCCTGATAGAGGGCCACGGCCCGGCGATTGGCCGCCTCCGCCGCCTGGTGCTGCCCCAGCAGCCACAGGATCTGCCCCACCCGCGCCTGGGCGTCGGCGACTCCGGAGCGCGAGGCGGGATCCTCGGCCGTGTCCTGGGCCAGCTCCTCGTACCAGACCAGGGCCTGCTCGAGAAAGCGCTTGTGCTCCGGCAACAGCTCCTGCTGCTTGCCGAGCCAGTCCTCGACGATCTGCGACGACATCGCGTTGAGCGCCAGGCGAAGCTGCTGCCGGCGGCGACCTTCCTCCTGCCGGGCCGCGTCAGTCCGCTTCTGCTCTTGCCGGATCATCTGGTTATTGATCGCCAGCCCGCCCACCACGCCGAGGAGGCCGAGCAGGGCCAACCCCGCCGCCGACAAACTCCCCTTGTGCCGCCGCGCGAACTTGCGGAGCCGGTACAGCGTCGATGGCGGGCAGGCCAGCACCGGCTCGTCCTGAAGGTAACGCTGCACGTCGGCCGCGAAGGCGCTGGCCGATTCGTAGCGGCGGTTGCGATCCTTCTCCAGCGCCCGCAGGACGATCCAGTCCAGTTCGCCGCGCACCACCCGGGTCAGCCGGGCGGGGTCCATCCGCCGCTGCGCCGAGATCGACGGCAGCGATTCCTTCGAGTCCGACAGCCGCAGGCTCGGCCGGGGCGGCTCCTCCTCGCGGATCATCCGCAGCACTTCCAGCAGCACCGCCTCTTTCAGGCGCTTCCGTTCCAGAGGCGTTGTGCCGGTCAGCAACTCGTAGAGCAGCACGCCGAGGGAGTAGACGTCGCTGCGCGTGTCGATGTCCAGCTGGTTGAACTCGGCCTGCTCGGGGCTCATGTATTCCAGCGTGCCCACCACCGCACCAAAGCCGGTGAGCAGCGTATGCTCCGTCAACTGTTGCCCGGTGGCCTTGGCGATGCCGAAGTCGATCACCTTGGGTATCGGCTTGCCGTCGTAACTGGCGACCAGGACGTTGGAGGGCTTGACGTCACGGTGGATGATGCCCTTGGTGTGCGCGTGCTGGATCGCCTGGCAGACCGGCACAAACAGTTCCAGCCGCTCCCGGGGCGTCAGGCGGTTCTCGTCACAGTAACGGGTGATGGGCACCCCCTTGACCAGCTCCATCACGAAGAAGGGTCGGCTGGTCTCCGTCGTGCCGGCGTCCAGCACCCGGGCAATGTTGGGATGGTCCATCAGGGCCAGGGCTTGCCGCTCGGCCTGAAAGCGGGCGATGACCTGGGCGCTGTCCAGGCCGGGCTTGATGAGTTTCAGCGCCACCAGCCGTTTGACCGGCTCGGTCTGCTGAGCGACGTAGACGCTGCCCATGCCGCCCTCCCCGATCGCTTGCACCAGCTTGTAGGAGCCGACCTTCGTGCCGAGGCCGGGGATGACTGGTTGATCGACCGTCGGACTCAGCTCGGCCTGCGGCGACTCGTGGAAGGAGCCGATCTCGGCGCGGGCACGCAAGAGCTTCTCGACCTCGGCACGGAGGCCGCTATCGCCGCCGCAGGCTCGCTCCAGGAACGCCGGCCATTGCTCCGGCGCGTGTGCCTCCAGCGCTTCCAGAAAGATCACTTTGGCCTGATTGGTTGGATCACTCACGATGCTCCCTCCCGCAGCACGAACTCCGCTCTGTCTCCCAGTGCGGATTCGGCCAGCTGTTTTTCTCACGACCGAAGGAAAAAAGAAAACGAACTGCTCCAGGATCAGGACTCCCCGACGCCTCGCAGCTCGGCATGGAGCCAGACGCGGGCATAGTTCCAGTGTCGGTAGGCCGTTGCGGTAGACATGCCGAGGGCCTTGCCGGCCTCGTCCACGCTCAGGCCCGCGAAACAACGCAGCTCGACCAGCCGGGCCGCCGCCGGGTCGCCGTTCGCCAGCTTGGCCAGGGCCTCATCGACAGCCAGGAGCTGGTCCGGGGTGGCCGTGGTCGCCAGGTCGATGGCATCGACGTCAAGCCGCTGCCGGCCGCCGCCGCGCTTGTCCGCACGCTTCTGCCGGGCCCGATCGACGAGGATGCGGCGCATGGCCTCGGCCGCGGCGGCAAAGAAGTGGCCGCGGCTGTTCCACTGCTGCGCCTGCTTCACGTCCACCAGCCGCAGGTACGCCTCGTGAACCAGGGCCGTCGCCTGCAGCGTCTGGCCCGATGGCTCCGCCGCCAGCTTCTGGGCGGCCAGCCGGCGCAGCTCATCGTAGACCAGCGGCAACAGCTGGGCAGCAGCAGATGGATCGCCTTGCTCGATGCTGGACAGGATGTGGGTGACGTCGCTCATGCGACCGAAGATACCAGCCAGGAATCGGCCTGGCAAGGCGCCACGCCCGCTCACCTATCCTTACAGAATCCCGTACTTGCGGAAGACGTCGCCGGCCTTCATCCCGGCCCGGATGGCGTCGCGGACCACGTTCTCGGCATGGACCTTGTCCCAGGCCCGGCCGATGGCCTCGGCCTCCGCCTCGCGCGGCACGACGACCACGCCATCTTCGTCCGCCAGCACCAGATCGCCCGGACAGAAGCGCACGCCGTCGATCTCTACCACCACGTCCAGATCGACCACGCGCTGCCGATTCTTGCTGTCATAGGGACAAACGCCGCGAGCGAAGACGGCAAAGCCCATGCGCCGCATCACGGCCAGGTCGCGCACCGCCCCATCGACGATGGCCCCGACACAGCCCCGGTTGCGCGCCGCCGTGGACAGCAGCTCGCCCCAGATGCCCGAACGCATCGAGCCCCCCGCCGCGGCCAGCAGCACGTCGTCGGGGTTGCATTCGTCAACGGCCCGCAACTCCAGCTCGTAGGGGCGTGGGTCCTCGTGAGCCATGTCGGCCCAGAGGGTGGTCTTGCAGCGGCCGGCCAGCAGCGTGCTGGTCGTCAGCGGCCGGATCGGCACGCGCGGGCACTGGTGGCGCAGGCCCAGCCCATCCAGGGCGTCGCACACCACCGCACAGCTCAGGTGCTGCCGGATCATCTCCAGGGTAATTGGCTCTCTTGGCTTGCTCATTGGCTCCCTTTCTCGCGACGTTTTCTGACAATTCGAGCCGCAAACGCCTTGCATTTGCCGGCTTCTGCCCTGACAATCACAGCAGGGCTTTCGTCTCAGTGCAACGGAAATCCTGTTATGAGCAAAGCACGTTCTCCCGTGATTCGACTCAGCGAGCTGGCGCCGGGCCAGAAAGGCGACTTCTTTGCCCTGCTGGCCGAGCGGACGCGCGGCACGACCCAGCAGGGCAAGGACTATTATCACTGTCGGTTTCGTGATCTCCGGCGCACCGTTTCGGTGATGGTCTGGAGCGACGGCGAGTTCTTCGCCGACTGCGAGAAGAACTGGCAGGTCAGTCAGTTCTACAAGATCCGCGGCACCTACAACGAACACGAGAAGTACGGTCCCCAGGTCGAGGTCGAGCGCATCCGGCCCGTCAACGACACCGACCAGGAGGGCGGCTTTGACGCCCTCGACTTTGTGGAGCGCTCCCGCCGGGCCCCCGATGACCTGTTTGCCGAGCTGAAGGAACTGGTCACCGAACAGGTCTCGGACTTGCCGCTGCGCCGGCTGGTGCTGGGTTTGCTCGACGATCACGCCGAGCGCTGGCAACGGCTGCCGGCATCGCGCGATCGTTACTACCCCTTCGCGGGCGGCCTGCTGGAGCATACGCTGACGGTCGCCAGGATCAGCCTGGAGCTGGTGGATCGCTATCGTCCCTATTACACTGAGCTGAAACCGCCGCTGAACCGCGACCTGGTGCTGGCAGCCGCGGTGCTGCACGAGGTGGGGCGAGTCGTGGAACTGCAGCCCGACATGCTGACAGTGGGTTTCTCGGTGCCGGGCCGGCTGATGGGGCATCTGGTGCTGGGACGCGACCTGGTGCGCGACAAGGCCCGAGCACTGGGGGACGTCAACCCCGAGCTGTTGCAGTTGCTTGAACACGTCCTGCTCAGTTACCTCACCCTACCCGAGTGGGGCTCACCGCGCTTGCCGCTGATTCCGGAGTGTCTCATTCTGCATCACGCCGACGACCTGGACGCCAAGCTGGAAATGTACGTCCGCTGCCTGAGCCGTGACCAGGCCGAGGGGCCGTTTACCGACCGCGAGCCGGGACTGAACCGGCAACTGTTCAAGGGGCGAACGATCTAGCCGGACACAAGCCCGAAGCGCCAGCGCCGGGACCGCACACAAGCCCGGAGCGCCAGCGCCGGGACCGCACACAAGCCCGAAGCGCCAGCGCCGGGGCTGCCGTCCCGGCGCTGGCGCTTCGGGCTTGTGTGCCGAAACCGGCGTAGCCCGGAATTGCCGACTCCGCTACGATAGAGGAATTCAGCCCCTACCCGGGAGGAGATTCGATGCCACGGAGGGCATCTGCATTGTCGTCGATGAAACGCGCTTTCCTGTCTGAACTGCACACCCGTGCCATCCGCTATTTCCTGGACAATCAAACGGCCGACGGGCTGATCCTGGACCGGCAGCGGAACTTCGCGTCCCCCGTTGCGACCGGCTGGTGCAGCACGGCCGCGACCGGCATGGGTCTGATCGCCCTGGCCCTGGCCAGCGCGGAGCCGTTCCGGCTGCTGTCCCACCCGGCCGCACGCGCCCGGGTGCGCCGTACCTTGAGTACGGCCCTGCACCAGCTGCCGCGGACGCACGGCATCCTGCCTCATTTCGTCGATGCAGCCACGAGGCGGATCGTCGGCCACGATCAGCGCAGCACCATCGATTCCGTCTGGTTGATCGCGGGCGGGCTCTGGGCTGCCGAGTTCCTCGCGGATCTTGAGTTGCAGGACCTGGCGAATCGCCTTTACGAGCGCGTGGACTGGGGATGCTGGACCACGCCCGCGGACGCCTCGAACCCCGGTCTGATCCGGCATGGGGCGGATGCGCACGGTGCTGCCTTGCCGTGCGCCTGGGATCGCCTCAACGGGGAAACGATCCTGCTGTACGTCCTCGCGGCCGGGGCTGCCGCCGAGCGCTGCTGGCCGGCCGACAACTGGCCGCGTCTGGGGCTGTTTGTCGGCAGCGCGGGCGGCCACCGCTTCCTCAGCGCGGACCTGGGGCTGTTCGTGTTCCAGTATGGCTTCGACCTGCTGGACCTGGCGAACTGGCGCGAGCCGGGCGGCGTGCCCCTCACCGTCCACGCCAGCCTGGCGACCGAGGCCAACTTCCAGGTCTGCCGGGCCGGGGCGGATCATTTCCAGACCTATCGCTTCCACTGGGGCCTCTCGGCCGGGGATGGCCCCGGCGACCCCGGTGAGCTGGACGTCTACCGCTGTTACGCGCCGGGCCAGCCGCTCGACGGCACGGCCCATCTGACGGCCACGCTCGCCTCGATCGGCTACCAGCCCGGGCCCGTCCTGGAGAATTTGCTGCGGGCCCGTGAGGAAGCACCACGATGTTCTCTGGGTCGCTACGGCTTCAGTTCCATCAACCAGAACCGCAACTGGGTCGCCCGGGACATGGTCGGCATCGATGCCGGGGCCGCGGTCCTGGCGCTGGACAACTTCCTCAACGGCGATCGTGTTCGCCAGGTCTTTCACCGGCTGCCGGCCGTGCAGCGCGGTCTGGAGCGAATCGGCTTCACGTACTGCCCGGCGGTCCCGGCCCTCCCGGCGCTTGCTTCCTGATACTTTTCGGCTCTGGCATAGGAGTTGCTACGTCTCCTGACAACGCGACAGGAATCGTTGCCGGGCAAGGAATTGGAACCCGAGACGCGAGGAGAGGCCATGATCCCGTTCATGCTCAGACGCATCCGTGGTATCGGTTGGGGCTGCGTGGACGTGCTGCTTCGGCTGTTCCTGCTGCTGCTGCCCGGGCTTCTCCTCGCGCTGCTGGCGTTTATCCTGGTCCTGTTCTTGCTGCTGGAAGGGAAGACGCCGGCGCTCTGGACGCACGCCGGACTCTGAACCGTTCGGCGGGCCGCCCCGGAGCGAAGTCTCCTTTCCGACGAGCAAGAGCAGGCTCCGGGATTTGCCGGGCCTGCTCGATCGCAGCCGATGCCAATTCCCTCTGGAATCGCCTTATTGCTGGTTGGTTGCCTCGGCCTCCTCGGACCGGTGGGCGCGTTGCCCACCCCGCCGGCCGGCCTCGGCGGCCTCTTCTTCGGTCCATTCGTGGGCCGTGCCCCGGGCATGAGCGGCCTCGCCGCCCCGCCGGCCGATCTCGGACATGTGCTGCCGATTTTGACTCACCGCACGACCACCACGACGGCCCGCTTCCCGGGCCTCCTCGGGAGTGAACTCGTGCGCATGGCCGCTCTGGTGAGCGGCCTTGCCGCCCTTGCGAGCGATTTCCTGCTGCAATTCCTTGTTCATGGCAGCAAACCCACGCTGTTTCTTGGCCATCTTCTTCATCTCCACTGGGGTTGGGGTACGGAGGCATCCCGCAGCCGGTCCGTACCGCGACGCGCAAATCGCACTTGCTGGGCGTTCATGCCCGTTTTCATAGCAAATGAAGTGCCAGGCGTCTCCAGGGCCCGGCCTGCACCCCTATTTGTCCGAGAATCCGGGCTCCTGACCCGCTTGCCCTTGTTCAGAACGCATGAGTGAAACGTCTGTTCACGAAGCACCTGAGCAACGTGCCCGCCTGTTCGGGCATCGCTTTTCTCATCCGAGCGCCGCTGCCGGTGCTTCCACGCCACGGTGGCTGGGGGTGCAGGTCCCTGACGATCGGTACAGTGTTTGCAGCGATTTCTCCTCTGAGCTGCTGCGGCAGACGCTCGACGAGGAAAAAGCGACGGACGCCAGGCTGACCCAGCTGGCGGAGCGCAAGACCAATCAGCAGGCCGAGGAACCCGCCGCTGCCGGCACCCAGGAGCAGCGCGCGGAAGGGCCCAGCCGCACCGAAAGGGAAGCGGAAGAACACCCCAGCAAGGAAGCGGAAGCGCACCAGGTCGAACGTCACGAGGTCATGGTCTGATTCGTCCTGGACCTGACCAGCCGGCGAAGGGCCGTCCGGGAAAGGTTCCCGGGCGGCTCTTGCTTTGTCGTGGAAGCTGTCCCGCCGAGCCGCGCACGCAGCGCAGCGGAGTAAGCGGTCTGGGAGCCCGCAGGGCCGCTTACTCCGCTGCGCTGCGTGCGCGGCTCGGACATAATCGAAAGGGGCACCCTTGTCGTGGGGCTGCGGTTGCAGTCGGGCCGGCCAGTTGATACAGCATCAGTAGCGGATCCGGAACGATGGCTGTACGTCCTTTCCACGAGAAGCCAGACGCATGACCCCGTTGCTGGAAGTACACCAGGTGCGGAAGCAGTACGGCTCGATGGTGGCCCTGCAAGGCGTTTCCTTTCAGGTCCACGCCGGAGAGATCTTTGGCCTGCTCGGTCCCAACGGGGCCGGCAAGACCACCCTGCTGTCGATCCTCTCCTGCCTGCTGGAGGCATCCTCCGGCGAGGTCCGCCTGCTGGGCCAGCGGGTCTGGCCCGGCAACCGCGACGTGCGCCGGCTGATCGGCATCGTGCCCCAGGAGCTGGCCATTTACGACGACCTGACCGCGCGCGAGAACCTGACGTTCTTCGGCGAGCTGTACGGCTTCTCGGGCCGGCCCTTTCGCGAGCGTGTCGATCAGATCCTGGAGGCGGTCGGCCTGGCCGAGCGGGCCAACGACCGCTCCCGGACCTTTTCCGGCGGCATGAAACGCCGGCTCAACCTGGGTGTGGCCCTGGTCCATCAGCCCCGGCTGCTGCTGCTGGACGAGCCGACCGTGGGTGTCGATCCGCAGTCGCGCAACCATATCTTTGAGGAGGTGCGCCGGCTCAACGCGGAAGGCGTGACCATTGTCTACACCAGCCATTACATGGAGGAAGTGCAGGCCCTCTGCTCGCGCATCGGCATCATCGATCACGGCCAGCTGCGGGCCTGCGACACGCTGCCCAACCTGCTCAAGGAACTCGATGGACTGATCCGCTTCCGCGTCCCCCGGCTGACGCCCGAGCTGCGCGGCCGGATCAAGGCCATTCCCGACTCCCGGCTGGTGGAAGCGGAGACGAAACCGGCCGGCAACGGCACGGGGCTGATCTCGGACGAACTCGTGCTGGAGCTGCATTGCCGGGACGTCAAGGCGACGCTGATCCGGCTGGTAGCCTGCCTGAACGAAACCCAGATAGAATTGATCAGCCTGGAAACCGAGGAACCCAACCTGGAACGGGTGTTCCTACACCTGACAGGACACCAGCTGAGAGACTGAAACCGCATGAGAGCGATCTGGACCCTGGCCCGGAAGGAATGTGCCCTGCTGCTGCGCGATCGGCTGGCGACGCTGATCCTGCTGGTGATGCCGTTGCTGTTCATCCTGATCCTGGGCCTGCTGCTGGGCGAGAACTTCGGCCAGAAAAGCGACGATCGGCTGCGCATCGCGCTGGTCGATCTCGACACTGGCAAGGGGTCGCGTGAGGAGAGCCGGCCCCAACCCGCGGACAAGCTCGCCCTGAACGTCGCTTCCACCCTGACGCTGCCTTCGAGCCAGGCCAACCCCTTCTTGGTTGGCTGGACGGCCGAGGTGCTCCAGAAGCCCGAACAGTTCTCCGCCCGGGTCCGCTGGGCCGACGTGGTCCGCCGCGACCTGGCCGAGACAGCGGAAATCCGGGTCGAGACGGTCAAATCCCTGGAACTGGCCCAGGAACTGGTCCGCTTCCACAAGCGGGCGGCCATTGTGGTGCTGGACAGGGACTTCAGCAACAAGGTCGATACCTGCTCCTTCCTCCAGGATGGCATCAACCCGTTCCACCGCGACGGCGTCTACCTGGACCGGGTCGCCGTCAAGCTGCTCAAGGACGACAAGCAGCCAGGGGCCTCCGCCATCATCGAGCAGGTGGTGCAGGTGTCGCTGCTGCGGGTGCTGATGCCGTGGATGATCAGCAAGGCCTTCGAGAAACTCAGTCAGCGGGAGTTCATCGAACTGATGGGCAACAAGGTACGCCTGCCGGTCCCGAAAGGGGCCGACTTCCTTTTCACGGTCAAGGGAATCAAGCTGGAGGACGGCAAGGCGTCGCTCAACGATGCGCTGCGCGTGGCCGCACCGAACCAGGCGGCCCTGGATTCGTACCGCGACAAGGTCGGCATGGGCGTCCAGGACTCCCTCAAGGTGCAGTTCAAGAAGTTCAACCTGCTCGGCCGAACCTGGGCCGACCTGACCAGGGCGACCGATCCCCGACCAGGCGAGGGCGCCGAGGCGGCGGCGTTCGTCAACCGGGACGGCAGCGGCTTCTTCAACCGGGGGGCGCAGCGTTACCAGGTGCTGGTGCCGTCCTACACGGTAATGTTCGCCTTTTTCCTGGTCATGAACGTCGGCTGGATCTTCGTGGCCGAGCGCCGCCAGGGCACCTTGAAACGCCTCCGGGCCGCTCCCCTGACCCGCGGCCAGGTGCTGCTGGGCAAGCTGCTGCCGTGCTTTGTGCTGTCGGTCGGCCAGGGTCTGTTCCTGCTGCTGGCCGGCCGGCTGGTCTTCGGCATGAAATGGGGCCCCGACGCCTGGCCGCTGTGGGAGCAACTGCTGTACCTGCTGCCGGTCGTCTTCTGCACGTCGCTGGCCGCGATGGGCCTGGCCCTGCTCGTCGCTGCCCTGGCCCGCACGGAAATGCAAGTCGCTCTTTACGGAGCCGTGCCGGTGCTGGTCCTGGCCCTGATCGGCGGCTGCGTCCTGCCGCGCGAGATGATGCCGGAGCAAGCCCAGCAGTTCTCCTTCCTGACGCCCCAGGGGTGGGCCCTTGATGCGTACCGCGAATTGCTCGACCCGCAAGGGAAGAGCATTCCCAACCTGGAGATCGTCGGCCGGGCCTGTGCGGTCCTGGCGGGGTTCGGGGTCGGCTTCCTTGGCATTGCGTGGGCGCTGCTGCGGCTGGAATGAGGGTGAGAGTCAAACCAGTCGTGTTGATCGTTGTCGTCCTGGCATCTGCTGCGGCGATTGATGTGTTTCGAGCTAGACGTCTCCTTTCGTTTCTTCTGGTTTCGTTGAGAGAATGCCCATGGCCAAAACAACAAGGAAATCGAGGCCTCGACCAGCAGTCCGACTCCCGGAACCAACTCCTCCGCCAGATTACCCAGAGGGGGAGCAGGGAAGTTGGGGGCAAATCCTGAATCCGGGGTACACTCATTCCACCCTGCTGATTCCTCGAGTAACCGGGGAGGGTGACGAGCCCATCACCATTTCACCGGCGGCGCAGGCCCGCCGGATTGCCCTGCGGAGCAATCTGGAACTCGTGCGTCCGACCAAGAGCACCGCAATGGTGTTGCAAAAGCTCGGACTGGACGACGCCCGTGAGTTGCGGACTGTTCTCTCCCCGGTGTCGAAGAAAGGCATCTTCGCTCCTCTTGATTCCCTGGGCGTGACCATTGCTTTTTTCAATCAGGAGGCTGACCAGAACGATGCCGAGATGGAACTGGCGGACCAGTACGAGTTTGTCTCGGATTTTCCGATCTCGATCCCGTGTCGGGTTGCCATGAAAGAGGTTCCGTCCAACAAAAGCCGTTCGGCCCTTGATCTCCCTGAGTGGCCGAAAGTGAGTGGGGTCGCTGCTGCCCACGCCCGCGGAACTCAAGGGGCTGGAGCACTGGTTGGAGTCCTCGACACGGGAGTGGATGCCGACCACGAGGAGTTCACCGGGCAGCGCATCTCGTTCCGTTACGTCTCGTTGCACCCGAATTCCCCTGGGTGGCCCCCGCGCGACGTGCGCGGCTTCGACACGGACGGGCATGGCACGCACGTGTGCGGCATTCTGGCAGGCAAGAATGGCGGTGTCGCGCCGGAAGTTTCCCTCTACGTGGCTTCAGTGATTGAGAGTGAGACGGTCTCGACCAGCCTGACCCGCGTGGCTTCCGGGCTGAACTGGATCTTTCGCCAGTTCACTCGGCCGGACAACGAGCACTGCCCTGGCGTCTTGAGCATGTCTGTGGGCTTTCCGGAAGCGATTCCCGGCGCGGATGCGCAGCAGCAAGCACAGCTCGCCCTGCAACTCAAGACCATGCGCACTCTGCTGCGGACGCTGATCCAGGCCAACATCCTGCCCGTCGTGGCAATCGGAAACGAGGGCAAAGGACGGTACGGTTTTCCGGCGCGTTCGACGACGTGTTGGGGGTTGGGGCGGTCGATTTCGCTGGCCGGGTCGCTCCTTTCTCCGGGAGCTGCCCCACAGGCCCCAATCACAAGAACCCCAAGCCCGACCTCGTCGGCTACGGCGTCGGTGTCTATTCCAGCGTGGAGCGGGATTACGACAGCGTCTCGGTGTATCAGCGGCTCAACGGCACGAGCATGGCGACGCCTTACGTGGCCGGCATCGCTGCCCTGTACCGTTCGCTGCAACCCACGTTGACCGTTAAGGAGGTTTGGGATAAACTCGTTACAGATGCCTTTCCTCTGACAACGCAGCCAAAGGACCGTGTCGGTGCAGGTTTGGCCCGTTTCAAGTTCCAACCGGCCAAAACAACCTCGTCCGTCTCGTTTGCTGGGGAAAAGGGCTGAACGCGCTTACCAGCAAGCTGCCCAGCACAAAGTGTGGGGCTTTGGCGTTTCCGGACGGGCGTTCATCCTTGGAGGACGGCAAATATGGTAAAAAAAAGTTCCACGCGGCCTTTACCTGGGGGGCAGCCCGCTTGGCCGGTCGGGATGGCCAACTACGTTGTCACCTTGAAGGAGCAGGCGCTTTCCGGCGTTGAAGGTCAAGGACGACGTGCGCTTTTCGAGGCCAACAGCGCCCGCGCTGCCGAATTCCGGAAGAAACTCTTCGGCTGGCTCGAAGCATGCGGGCTCCTGGCGCAAGTCGCTGGGGTCGGGGAACCAATGGGGTTTCCAATGATCACGCTGACAACGACGCCGAGGGTCGCTGAAACCATCAAAGAGTTCCCTGAGGTCGAGTCTGTATTCGAGGATACCGGTTCGATGGGGATCATCCGATAGGGAACAACGACTGCTCCGCTGTTCTCTGGTTTACCCAACATCCGCTTCCTCACTGCCAGACGTTCGTTCATGCGGGGTGGGTGATTCACGTTTAACGTGGTTCGCCCGCCCCGTACCTTTCTGCTCTCCAGGAACGCGGATTTCGGCTGGTGAAGTTAGGAAGCGAAAAAAGGCACCCCTCCTGGGGGAAGGAGGGGTGCCAGGTGCGGGATCCGGCAGGGACAGGGGGAAGCCGGTTGCAAACGAGCAGTCGAAAGGGGGACGGGGGAGTCCCCTTTTCGCTTGGTTGCTCGCTCAGGCCCGGCATCGCAGGGGGATGCGGTTGCCGGACAGTTTTACTCTTATTGCAGCTCCAGTGCCAATCGGCCCCTGGAGACCAACCCCGCTCCGCACGGTTAATCGCAACCACTCGAGGGAGCAGCAGTTACGTTCTGAAAAGATTCTCCCCAGAGGATCAGCTCCGGAAAAGGAGCGGCCCCGGGTGCCGGTCATTTCTACAAAGGATTGTAAGAACGCACACCCCACTCCTCAAACGGAGGTTCCTGCCTGTGTTTGCCGATCAGCTCATCCACGACCTGCACCTCGAGATCAGCGCCATTCCCCTGATCGACCCACACTCTCACATCAATCCCCACAAGCCCACGTCCCGCACTCTCGACGACATCCTGGGCTATCACTATTACACCGAGCTGGCCCACTCGGCGGGGATGGACCAGACCCCGCTGGCCGACGATTTCCCGCCGCGCGAGCGCGTCCGGGCCATCCTGACCTATGCGGAGCGCTTCGACAACACGGTCCAGTATTCCTGGTTTGTGGAAATTGCCCGCGTCTTCCTCGGCTTCCAGGGCGACCGGCTCACCGCCAAGGACACCGACCTCCTCTGGGACTCGGCCGAGCAGCGCATGAGTCAGCCAGACTGGGAGGAGCAAGTCCTGCGGCAGTCGAACATCGAGAAGGTGTTTCTCACCAACGACTTCGACGACAACCTGGATGGCTTCAACACGGAGCGGTACGTTCCCTGTCTGCGCACCGATGACCTGGTCTTTCACCTGGACCGGCCCGAAGTGCGGCAGCGGCTGGCCCGGGCCACCGGGATCGAGGTGGGCGATGCGGCCAGCATGCGGCAGGCGGTGGGCCACTTGTTCCAGCATTTCACCCGGCATGGGGCACGGGCCTGCGCCATTTCGCTGCCGCCCGATTTCTCTCCCGCACCCGTCTCCGACGCGGAACTGGATCGGGCCTTACGCGGCCCGGCGCTCAACGACGCCGGCCAGCGGACTGTGCGTTCACGGGCGATCTTCTGGATGCTGGCCGAGCATTGCCGTGACCTGCGCCTGCCCTTTGACCTGATGATCGGCGTCAACCGGCGGGTCTATGCGGGCGGCGTTTACCAGGGGCAAGACCTGTTCGATCAGCGCACCTCGCTGATCCAGTATGCGGCCCTGTTCAACGCCTTTCTGGAGGTGCCGTTCTGCATTTCGGTGCTGACCAGCGTGCAAAACCAGGAACTGGCCAGCTACAGCTGGATCTTCCCCAACGTCATCACCAGCGGCCACTGGTGGTACTCCAACGTCCCGGTGTACGTACGAAACGACACCCTGGCCCGGCTCCAGGCGGTGCCGAAGACCAAGCAGATCGGCTATTACAGCGACATGTACAAGCTGGAGTTTGGTCTGCCCAAATTCAATATGTACCGCCGCATCCTGACGGGCATCCTCGCGGACGAGTTCGTGCGGACACGGATGCTGACGGAGGAACAGGCGGTCGAACTGGCCCGGCTGCTGCTGCGCGAGAATGCCCGGCGGATCTTCCGGGTGTGACCGTGTGGCTCAGCGAGAGCCCGGGCCCTGGACACGCAACCGCAAGGTGATCATCTGCCTTAACTCAAGCAGTTTTTCCGGCGAAAGGCCATCGCGGCCGCTCTTCCAGACGATCGCGCCGTACTCGTCCAGGAGAAACACCTTGGGCAGAACGTCCACCTGAAACTGAGTCGCGACCGGACAGGGCCGGGGGCCGCTGAGCAGAGTCTGGAAGGTCATGATTTGCCGGTTGCGAGCGGCTCGCACCCGCATCTCGGACTCGGCGGGCGACCCGTCCTCGCAGGCGATGCCAATCACTTCCAGGCCGTACCGACCGAAGTCCTTTTGCAAATCACACAGGTGCGGATTGGTCCGCTTGCAATACACACACGAACTGGACCAGAAACTGAGCAAGAGCAACCGGCCTCGGCGGTTCCGTTTGTATTCCCAGATATTGCCATCCAGGGTGCGCAGGGCCATGTTCTCCAGCCGCTCGCCGACCAGGGCGCAAGACGGAGCATGGGCCAGCTCATCTGAGTAGCGGTTATACGAACCCGGGACCGCGGTTTGCGGGCCCGAAGGGTTCCGCGTGTCCACCGGCGGGGCCGGCGGATAAATGGGCGGCGGCGGTGGAATGTCAGCGGGCGCGGGGATGCTGGCAACGGGCGCCTTCTGGAACCCACCCATGTCGGCCATCCGATCCGGAGCCACGGGCGGTTGTGCCCCCGCGCTGGGCGGCCCTGGTGGCACAGGCGGCACGATCGAGGCATCGGGCCGAATCGGTATCCCCAGCGAGGCGGCAGGGCCATTGGAGAGCGGTGCCTGGCCGGGAAGCGGTTGCGGACCCCACGGCACGTCGCCGGGCGGGTTCCTGTCCTCGGTGAGCATGATGCAAACGTGGATGTTGGGCGGAGTGACCAGCTCGGCGCCGGCCAGGATGCGCTGTCCATCGCGGGCACGGGCGATGAGCTGGTAGTGCTTGCCCTTCTCCAGGCCGCGGATGTAGAAGAAGCCGCCCTGATCGCTTTCGGAGAAGATGGGGGCCTCGGGGGCCTTGCGTCCCTTGTCCAGGTCCACCACCTCGATCTGGGCCATCTTCAGTCCTTGATTGCTCCCCTTGGTCAGCACCTTGCCTGCCACCACGCCATCGACGCGCTGCGGCAAGTTCGGGTCCGTGGCCGCGACCGTGTTGCCGGGCGTGGCCGGGGCCGGGTCCTGGTTGTTGTTGGGCAAGCCCTTGAACGGTTTGCCCGTGTTCTCGTTCTTGTTCTTCTGAAATAGACCACAGCCCGCCAGTCCCAGGCAGAGCATCACCAAACCCACGCTCAATCGGCTGCGCACGGCTTGGCCTCCCAGGGAATCCCGACGGTGGAGATCCCGCACGTGTCTACCGACCTTCCGCGGACCCCCAAAGTCCGCGCGGTCGGACCGTTAACCCCCCGCCCCGGTTCCTCCCGATCCGGGCCTGGCACACGGATGAAACTGGTCTGTCTTGATCGATCGTGAGCCAAACAACTATTCCCGCCAACGGGTCGCACGTCAAGGCGGATTGCTCATCTCTGGCTGGCAGGCAGCCAACGCAGCCTCGGCAAGAACGGCAGAGGCGGCAAGGAGAACCCAGCTTCCCAGCAACTGCCGAGCCGCGCACGCAGCGCAGTAGCCGAGCCGCGCACGCAGCGCAGCGGAGTAAGCGGCCCTCCGGGCATCCAGAGGGCCGCTTACTCCGCTGCGCTGCGTGCGCGGCTCGGCCGGCCAAAGGGGCATCGCCGGAGGACTGCTCTTGCCTGGAATCGGGCCGACACGCTATCGCGCCCTTCTTGACGGGTTGATTGGGGTTGGGTATGGTAAAAGTTTCGGTCGCATGGGACAGAGATGATTGGCAACTCCGTTTCGAGGACCACATGACCAAGGCCGAACTGAAAACCTTCGAGACCAACCTGCGAGCCCTCCATGCTCGGTTGCGGGGCGACGTGTCACACCTGACCAGCGAAGCCCTGCGAATGGGAAACAACGGCGACTTTGGTGGCGCCGCCCCCAGCGCGCCGATGCACATGGCCGACGTGGGCACCGACAACTTCGAGCAAGAGTTCACCTTCAGCCTGCTGCAAAACCAGGAGCAGGTGCTGGAAGAGATCCACGACGCCCTGGAGCGGATCAAGGCGGGGACGTTTGGCCGCTGCGAGGAATGCAAGTGTGCCATCCCCAAGGCCCGGCTGCAGGCCCTGCCCTACACCCGTCACTGTGTTGCCTGTGCCCGGAAAATTCAGCAAAGCCAGTAGGGGTTGTCATGGCGGACCGATCGTATCGCGTTTTGTTCTGGAGTCTGGCCCTGGTCGGCCTGGCGGCCGACCAGGCGAGTAAGTACGGCATTTTTGCCTGGCTGGCGAAGGCACCGGAACAAAAGTATTACTTCTTCGGTGAGAAGTATGCCGAGGACGCCCATCGCAGCTTTTCTCTGGTGGCGAAGTCCACGTCTGACCCTGCGGGCCGCATCGTGCCGCACGTCAACCACGGGGCCCTCTTTGGTTTCATGCGCGAACACGAGACCGTGGCCAACGCCGCCTTCGCCGGGATCAGCCTGCTGGCTGCCGTGGCCATCATTGGCTGGAGCATGCTGTCTTCCACCGCACGCGACCGCTGGCTCTGCGCCGCCCTGGGGTTGATCCTCGCCGGCACCCTGGGCAATCTCTACGATCGGCTGACGTTCAACGGCGTCCGCGATTTCCTGCACTGGAACTACCTGTTCGACTGGCCGGTGTTCAACGTCGCCGACTGCTGCCTGGTCTGCGGTGCGGGCCTGCTCTTGATCCAGGCGTTCCTGAGCCAGCCGGCGCAGAAGTCGGACCCCGGACCCGCTCCCGTCCCCGCGGCGCCCGGCATCGCTCCGACGGAGTTGACCAGCCAGCGGAACGGGAACTCGGCGGCGGTCAAAGCGCATCAGGGTTGATCTTCCGCCTCGGAAATGTCCGGCAGATTCAGCAGTTGCAGGTAATGCCGCTCTCGCTGGCGCATCGCCTGCCGATCCGCCGGGGAATGATCGTCGTGACCGCACAGGTGGAGCAGACCGTGGATGACGTACAGGGCCAGTTCCGCCTGCACGTCGTGCCCGCGCTCCTCGGCCTGAGCGCGGGCAACTTCCGCTCCAAGGACCAGCTCGCCCGCCCGCTTTTTTGCTCCCGGATCGCTGAGTGGAAAGCTCAGCACGTCGGTCGGCTCGTCGTGTTCTAGATAGCGCTTGTTCAGCTGGTGAATGGTCGGATTGTCCACGAACGCCAGGCTGATCTCGGCGTCGGCCACGGACTCGCCTTCGAGGACGGTGCGGACCACCTCGCGCATGAGCTTGCGGTCAACGGCGACGGTTTCTTGCGGGCTGGCGATGGAGATTTTCACGGGAGCAACCGGGGTAATCGTGGCGGTTCCCCCAGCCGCTTGCGGCTTAGCGCAGGTCGCTAAGCCGCAAGCGGCTCGGGGAACCGACTTTTACTGAACAAACACCGTGGACTGCTCCGAAACGCGATCCACGGTAATCACGCTGGCCTGGCCGCGTTCGTCCACCTCGACGCGGGCGGACAGCACAGGGGGCGCCTCGCCAAGCACCTCACGCGCCAGGGCGGCATAATCCTCCGCGCCGTGGCAGCGGGGCGCATAGCCGAAGATCGATTGGCCAAAGCTGGGACACTCCGCAAGCTTGATGTTCCGGCGAATCCGCGTGCTGAAAATCCGGGCCTTGGCCCAGGGGGCGTTGGTGCCCCGGCTCTTGTCCAGGTACTCTTGCAGGTCCTGGACCACTTCCTGAGCCAGCCGGGTGTTGCCCTCGAACAGCGACAGCACGATGCCGGTCACCTTCAGGGCCGGGTTGATCCGCCGGGCCACCAGGGCGGTGGTTTCCAGCAGCTTTCCCATGCCGTGCAGGGCCAGGAAGTGCGGCTGCAGAGGGATGAACACCTCGTTGGCGGCCGAGAGAGCGTTGAGCGTCAGCACGCCCAGCGACGGCCCGCAGTCCATGATGACAAAGTCGAACGAGCCCTCGTCCTGCAACAGCAGGTCCCGCAGGATCACTTCCCGGCCGACAACGCCGGCCAGCTCGACCTCGGCGGCGGCCAGGTTGATGTCGGAGCCGGCCATCCACAGGTTCTCCTCGACCTTGCGGCGCACCTCGGCCAGCGGTCGGGAGTTGACCAGCACGTCATAAATCGACGGCGACTTGCCATCCGGCTCGACGCCCAGGTGGGAGGTAGCGTGCGCCTGCGGGTCCAGGTCAAGGACGCAGACCCGCTGCCCGCACTCGGCCAGGGCCGCGGCCAGGTTGACCGCGGTTGTCGTCTTGCCCACACCGCCCTTTTGATTGATGATCGCGATCCGTCGCATCAGCAGATACCTCTTCAGTTCGTTTGCCAAAACTCTCCTTGTCACGAACAGCGGATTATAAACAACCAGGAGAAGGGCGCAAACCCCAAGCTCAATACCCCCACTCCAGATCGACCCGCCCCTCCAGCGGCCGGCCGAGTTGCCAGGCAGCCAGGTTGCGTGCCAGGCGCCGGGCGGGCTGGTCCGAGAGATTGACCGTCTCACCGCTGTAATGCGGACTGATCACCACCTGCGGCATGGTCCAGAACGGATGCTCGGCCGGCAGCGGTTCGACCGCGAACACGTCCAGCCCAGCGGCGGCAACGTGGCCCGTTCGCAAAGCATCGAGCAGGGCCGACTCCTGGGCGACGGCTCCGCGAGCAACGTTGACGCAGATCACGCCGCGCTTCATGACCGCGAACTCGACTGGCCCCAGCAGTCCCTCGGTGTGTGCCGTCAAGGGCAGCCCGATGACGACGTGATCTGCTTCCGCCAGCATGTCATGCAGTTGCCCCCGCGGATAGACCTGATCCACGTCGGGGGTGTCACGAAAGGTCCGTCGGCAGCCGACCACGCGCATCCCATAGGCCCGCGCCAGCCGGGCGACATGCCGGCCGATGTTGCCCAGCCCGAGGATGGCCGCCGTCTTGCCGTGCAAGCAGCTCATCGTCATGGCCAGGGATCGGTCCCAGCACTGCTCCGCCTGCTGCCGCAGGGCGAGGTGGAGGTTGCGGGCCAGCAGACTCATCAAGGCCAGGGCATGCTCGGCGATGGTCGGACCGTACAGGCCCGCCAGGTTGGTCACGGTCAACCCGCGCTGGCGGGCGACCGGACAAAGCTCCTGGGGCACACCGGCCCCGGCCAGCTGAATCCAGCGCAAGCGCGGTGCGTGCTCCAGCTGGGCGAGAGAAGGCCGGCCGTAGAAGATGACGGCCTGGGGCAGAGTGGCTTCGAGTCCCTCGGAGGTTTGGCCGTCAACGAAGTCGAACTCGGGGAATCGGCTGACCAGCTGCTCGAACAGGCCCTCCGGCAGCCAGTGCTGGACCAGGACGGTTGGCTTGCTCATGGATCGCTCCGCGCTGGACGCTTCACCGCTTCAGGACCGACTCGAAGAAGAGATAAATCTGCTCGTTGGATTCCTCGGTGGGGCTGTGTCCTTTGCGATTGGTCATGGCGACCCGGTTACTGAATCCCAGAAGCCGATTGACTGCAACCGCATGATTGAGGGCCCGCCAGCGCTGGGGTGGATCTTCGGAGCCGCCGGAGACCAGGAACGGCCGGGGCGCCATCAGGGCGTGCAATTCGTGCAGGTCACGGCCGGCCTCGATCAGCCGCTTGTAAGCGCCCGTGCGCGGATTGGCGTCGGTCGGGATGCCGGGCTTGCGCTCCTTGCCGGGCTCGTGACCCAGATACCACGGCTCCCAGTAATTGACGTTGGCCCGCTTCTCGTCAAAGACGATGCCGCCGTCGGACCAGACGGCGCAGGCAAACTTCTCGTACAGACACGAAGCGAACATGGCCCATTTGCCGCCGTAGGAATGGCCGACCACGCCGACGCGCTGAGGATCGACCTCCGGCATGGACGCCAGGGCGTTGTAACAGTTGGCGGCGACGTAGGCATGGAAGGACAGGGGTTGGAGCTGAGTTTTCTCCTTGTCGGGGTAGAACGACGCTGGCGGACTCCCCAGGGACAAGGCGACAAAGCCCCGTTTGGCCAGCTGCCAGCCAAAGTCGCGCAACTTGGCTTCGCCCAGCCCGACCCCCGTTTTGGCGTCGTAGAAGACGACCAGGACGGCAGGGAATGGCCCTTTGCCGTCGGGGACCAGCAGATAAGCGTCCTCGGTGGTTCGCCCGGGAGCGACTTCCAGACGCAAGTGATACTGGGTGACGTTGTCGCGGCGTTCCTTCTCCCGCTTCTCAATCCGCGGTTTCTCGATCAGGGCCGGCCAGGGCCCCATGAAGTCCTGCCAGGTCTTGAGGATCTCCTGCCGGCGGCGCTTCCAGTCCTCCGCGTTCTTGACCGGGCTGCCATCGAGGAACTTCAAAGGCGAGCGATAGTTCCCCATGTCCCTGGCATACTCGGCGGGGGGCTGGAAGAACGGAGCCAGACGTTCCGGGGGAGTTTGCGGTTTCTCGGAACCTGCACCGCTTTTCTCCAGCGCGACGAGTAAAGTCGCCACCAACCCGGCCAGGATCAGGTAGAAACGTCTGGTGGTCATTCGTCTCACTCCTTCTCGGAAAGAATGCGTTCCTCGACTGCGGCAAGAGGGCAGTTGTGGTAGTTATAATAGAAGGAACGCCTGGCTCTTGTAAGCTGGGAAGCAATCAAACCAGCAACCGCCCACGCCCACTGCTGCCCGGTCTTGCCTTGGGCCACTCGCGTTCAAACGACGCGATGGGCGGTTGGTCCGGAAAGTGCCACGAAATGGAGTGCGGCGGGTGACAGCGGACGACATCGGGGACCGAGGCCAATGCCTGTGCTACCTGCTCATGACCCAGATCTTCCCTGGTCGCAGCACGCCCTTCTTCCGTCCTCGCTTCCTGGGTGACAAATACCCGACCTTCGACTATCTGGTGGAACTCGTCGGTAGCGAGGCGCACTTTTTCTTTGTCCAGGTGAAATCCACGAGGCAGGGCTATCGGCAGGGGAAGAAATCGAGGCGGCTGTTGGTCAACGTACGTCGAGACGACGTGCAGAGGATGGTTGCCTCGCCCATCCCGGCCTACGTCGTGGGGATCGACGAGCCTGGAAAGCTGGGCTACATTCTCTCCATGAACGAACCCAGGAAAACGGGCCTCGGCGGTCTTCCGGACAAGCATCTGCTGGACGGCGGCAACCTGGAAAAGCTCTGGCACGAAGTCCGGAACTTCTGGACGAGCCGGAACATGATGTTGGTCGGTTCTCATTTCAGGTGAGGAGGTGTACACGTGGCGAGCAATGAAGCGTGGTTTATCGAGGAGAGGGCCGGTCGATTTGCTTCTTTCCTGCTGACAAAAAATGAGGACGTGGTCCTTCAGGACTTTACCGTCCGGTTCCGCTCGGACCGCGCCGCCGTGCTCGACTTCCTTGCCGAGATCCGGCCAGGAGGGAAACCGACGATGCGCTTCTTCGGCGTTCAACTGCTCGGTTGGTTGTCTCTCCCTGGCGCCCGTCCCCCGACGAGAAGTTGCTGGAACGCTTCCCAGGCGAAAAGTTGGATGTCACGCTCCCGCTGTGTTTCCTCCTGATCGACGTCCGAAAACCCGAGGGATCCTACCGATGGGTCATGGAACCCGTCATTCAAGACGGTCGGCCCGTGTTGATCCAATCCCAAGAGTTGGAGTGGCAGACGCTGGACGAAGTTGGCGTTGAACGCCTGATCCGACAGGTGAACAAATGGTATGACGCTCTCCAGATTGCTGTTGTGTCAAAATAGTAGCGCGGAAAGACAGGGGGGGCGCCACGCTAGCCTCTGACGCTCACGGCCGCCGTTCGGCCTCCGGAATGCGTACCACCGTCAAGGCACAGCAATCCCAGGCCTTGCTTCCCCGGCTGGCGTTCCAGGTAACGTAGAGCTTGTCTCCCTTCGGGTCCACCGCGGAGCTGTAGGTTCCCTTGAGCGCACAGCCGTACTTGTCCTTGTAGAACGGGTGCAGGAAGGCGATCACCTTCTTTTGCCTGGTCTGCACGTCGAATTGCACCACCGGCGAACCGTCTGCCTCGGCGCCGCCGTGGGCACCGGGGACGTAATAGAGATAGCGCCCGGTCGGGTCCACGTCGATCGAGGCAATGTAACCCACATTCCCGATCGTCGCGTCGCCGAGCTTCTCGATCGCCTCCGTCCTGGTGTTGAAGGACCAGAGGGTCGGCACGCCCTTTCCCTGCCCGGACGACACCGTATAAACGAACCCCTGAGGCGTTTCCTGTGTGGCCGCCCGGATGCCGATGCTTCCCGGGATCTTGACCGGGTCCCCGGCCTTCTCCGGGTCGTAGCGCATCAGGGTCGATTCGTCCTTGCCCTGGGTGTAGTAGACCCGACCCGTTGACTTCGCGAAAATCACGTATCGCGACGGCCCATCCGGCCCGGCGTACAGGACTTTCCGGGCCTTGACGTCGTAGGCAAAGAACTGGATGCCCTCGGTCTCGCTGCCGCCGCTCCCCTGTGCCGTGCCGCCGTAGAAGATCAGCCGCTTCGGATCGAGGACGCTGCACGGAATGCAGTGCTTGGGGACCGGACCGCAGACGACCATCTCGGCCTTCCCCGTCTCGGGATGGACCCGTATGATCCAGTCGCCCTTGTAGTGATACTGGTCCGTGGTCACCCGCGTGGAACCGCGGTGGGTCGAGAAGTACAGGTAACCATCGTCTCCCAGGTCGAGCCGGCCGTGAATCTTGCCCGGAGTGTAATGGCCATCCGGCAGGTTCAGCAGCTTGCGAACGTCCACCAGCTGCCGGAACTGCTTCTTTGCCGGATCGTATTCGTAGACGAAGGCATTGCCCGCCGGCGCCAGGTGGTCGCCGATGGAGGCGTAATACTTGCCGTTGGCGGCCAGGCTGTCGCCCCAGTTCGACCAGGGTTTGCCCTCGTAGGTCTGGCCGGGGAAATAGAGGAAATCCACCGTCGGAGGCGTTTTCGCCACCGCAACGCCGGTTTTCAGCGTCGCCGGCGGTTTCAGGAACTCCGGAGCGGCGTCGGTGACGCATTCCTTGCCATCAGGCAATTTCGGCGGATAGGGGATCGTCGGAACTTTCGCCTTCTGGGCCTGCGCGGAGAGAACCACCACCAAACCCAGGAAGGCCAGCGCTACCGACCCGATTTTGCTCATGGAATGCGGCACGTTCATTCTCCTGTCACTGCTTGACCGTCAGCCGTTGATTGACCTTCATACCCTTCTGCTTGATCGTTCCCTTGTTGTGCGGCAAAACGACCTCTACGTCCACCATCTCTTCTTTGCCCAGACCAAAGTGGGCGACCGCCTCCTGTCCGGAGCAGAAGCCGTAGCCGACGCTGATTTCGCGACACCCGAGGAGCGACCCGGCGGCCCCGATCTTCCCGGCCGGATACACCTTGACCTTGCTGCCGATGCCCATCCGGTTGACGCCCTTGCTACCCTCCACCTTCACGTCGAGCCAGGTGCCGCCGGGCGTTTCGTTGTGCAGCAGCAGCGAGCGATCCTCGATCCACCAGTTCACCAGCAGCAGATCCAGCCGGCCGTCTCGATCGTAGTCGGCCGAGGGGCCGGCGGCGGCGTAGATGATTTTCTTGTCCTTGAGCATCTTGGTGAAGAACGGCCCCGAGCCCCGGATCTTGCGGTCCTCCTCCGTCGGGAAATCGTTGACCGCCCAGGCAGTTTCCTGGAAGCGCGGCAGGCCGTCCTTCACTCCGAGGTTCCGGTAAATCACCGGATACGGCTTGCCGTCCTTGAACTTGACGATGCTGACGGAAATGTCTGGCCAGCCGTCGTTGTCGAAGTCCTGGATCTCGACGTGCGGCGCCTTCATCGCCAGGGGCAGTAATCCCGCCGCCTCGGTGACGTCCTCGAAGGTCGGGACGCCTTCCTTGATGCCCCGGTTAAGATAGAGGCGGATGGGCACAGGTTTGAGCCAGGGGTTCTTGAAGTGCTGACCGATCACGACGTCGGGCAGGCCGTCGCGATTGACGTCGGCGATGCAGACTCCGGCCGGGGTGTCCTCGGCGGTGGGACACTTCCAGCGGAAGACCTCGGGTGAACCGGGCGCCTCGCGAAACTTGCCCTTGCCATCGTTCAGCAGCAGTCGGTGATTGCCGTCGCCACTGGTAAGGAACACGTCGGGCCAGCCATCGTTGTTCACGTCCGCCACGGCGACGCCCAGACCCGACAGGCCCGCGGGCAAGCCGACCTCGGCCGAGACGTTCTCGAAGCGATAGTCCCCCCTGTTGCGGTGGAGGATCGGGCCGAACTTCACTGCTCCGTAATAGCGCTCGCAGGTCAGCAAATCGAGGAGACCATCGCCGTCCGCGTCCAGGGCGGCGAGGCCCCGACCGGCGTAACCAGGCGGACAGGCCCGGCTCTCCCGGGAAACGTCGGTGAACTTGCCACCGCCGTCGTTCCGGAACAGGTAGCTCGGCGCCATCGTGACGCCTTCCTTGCCGTGGGCGCAGGTGGAGACGTAGAGGTCGAGCCGGCCGTTGTTGGTCAGGTCCACGAACAAGGCCCCGCTGCCCATGCCAGTGGTGCGCAGGTGTTCCTGGCCATCGAGCCGGAACTTCCCTTTCTCGTTGCGCAGCAAGAACCCCGGTTTGGAGCCCGCGTTGTGGAAGGCGGCCACGAACAGGTCGGGCCAGCCGTCCCCATCCACGTCGCCCCAGGCGGCCCCATGTCCACGGATGCCAGCCACGTGCGGAAAGAGGCCCGCCTCGTCGCCCGCGTCTCGGAAAACGAAGGGTTGGCGGGGCTGGGGGTCAGCCGCACGAGATGGAGCGGGAGCCGAACCGGCAAGCAGAACAATCCCTCCGACGAGGAACGCGATGCCGGCAATGACCCCAATCCCAGATCCGCTGTTTTTCTTCGCGGGGATACTCATTCTCGGGACTCCGACGGTCTGGCCGAGCGGCGTTGCCAGGGATAGATTGCTGGGCAGAATCCGGGGCAGGCAAGGGTTTGACCATTCTCTTGCTATTGTACCCCGACTACCGTGGTGAGTTCCGGAACAGGAGTCGTCGCATGGGTCCCCAGGGAGTTCGCAGGCTGTTCGGCGTCTGGGTCCTTGTCGCTCTGGTTCCGGTCTCCGCTCCGGCTGCCGAGTCGATCACCCCGGCGGGCGAGACGCTGAGTCTCAAGGAAGACCTGGTCCTATCCGGGGCTGACGTGCTGGAGATCAACGGATCGGCCGAGAAACGCTGCAAGCTCCTTGGCAACGGCCATCGCATCCGGACGGCCGGCAAATGGACCGGCCGCCTCAAGATCCAGCATTGCGATTGCCAGGGGCTGGGGACCGCCGGCAAGGCGAGCCTGGAGCTGGCCGCCGCGGGACAGGGCGACAAGATCGTCATTGAGCAGACCGTGTTCGACGCCTGTGGCCCCCTGCATCTGAGCAACGGCGAGCAGTCCGCGACGATCTTTCGGAACAGCACCATCCGCGACACGGCCCTCGTGCCCGTGACCAACCTGCCAAGCGAATCCCCCTCGGGGTTCCTCGCCTCGGGCAACTCCCCGGCACGCAAGTTGTTCCAGGGCAATCGCATTGAAAAGTCCGTCGTCGAATTCTCCGGCACCCGCAACTGGCTTATTGGCGGGGACAAGGACGCTGAGAGCAACGTGCTGATCGGCGTCCGTGCCTCCCTGTCGATCTATCGCTGCACGGACGTGCGGCTGGCCGGCAATTACGTGCATACGATCATCCCGAGCTTTCGCTGGAGTCAGGTGCATACGCTGGCGGTGCAGGCCCCCTGCCCCAACCTGGTGATCGAACACAACGTCTTCCGCCACGGCCAGTGGGTGGTCCGCAGCTTGACCGGACAATTCCGATACAACCTGGTGCTGGACGCCGACGCTCACAACTTCATCATCGGGCCGCGTGACAGGACCTACATCCATCACAACATCTTCGCTCGGTACTGCACCGTGGATCCGAATCTGAATGCGACCATCGGAGTCATCTACAAGGCCGACGACATTCAGATCTGGAACAACACCTTCGACGCTGGCGGCAAGGAACTGGCCAGGCCCTGGCACGTTCCGGCCATCGAGGTCAACTCCGAAGCGTTCCTTCACAGCCTGCGCAACAACGTCTTCTACCGGCATCCGACCAAATTCCACAACGGCTCGGCCACGGTCCGGCCGGGTTTCTTCGAGAAGAAGACCGAGCCCGGCCCAGCCCGGCTGGGTTACGCCGACTACAACCTCTTCTTCAACCCCGACGCCGCCGAGAAGGACAACTACGCCCTGTCGGTCCAGGGGAAGATCGAGCGCGCTGATGCCGGCTTCGGCAAACACGACATTCCTGCCAGCGGGGCCAAGGATGCCCAGGTCGAGCCGAAGTTCAAGGGCCCGATTCCGACCAAGTTCCCCTTCTCCGACGACGACATCAGGTCCGGCAAAGTGAAAGTCTCGACAATCCTGAGCCATTACCGCGAGGCCTACCAGCCGGCTTCGGACAGTCCGCTCCTCAACGCGGGAGACCCCGCCGACGGCGCCGGCTCGTTCATCGGCGCCGTCGGCGCCGGGAAGGGGTGTCCGAATGATTTCTTTGGCCGGCCTGGCGCCCCGTCCGAGAACAAAGACCCGCGCCGAGGGAAATGAGCCATCGGGGCCGGGCTGCTCGACGTCTTCTTCCGGAGAGGAACCCGATCATGCAACTGGGATTTGTCAGTGCCATTCTGCCCGACCTGTCGCTGGAGCAGGTGATGACCTTTGCCCGCGACGCGGGCTTTGCCTGCGTGGAGCTGATGTGCTGGCCGCCCGGCAAGGCCGATCGCCGCTATGCCGGGGTGACGCATCTGGACGTGACCGCCCTGACCGAGGAGCGCGTCGGCCAGGTGCGCGAACTGGTCAAGAAAACGGGAGTGAGCATTTCCGGACTGGGATACTATCCCAATCCGCTCGATCCGGACGCCGGCGTCCGGCAGGTGATCGGCGAGCATCTGAAGCGCGTGATCAACGCGGCCCCGCGGCTGGGTATCGGCGTGGTTAACACTTTCATCGGCCGGGACCATCGGCTGACGGTGGAGGGCAACTGGCCGCTGCTGCTGGAAGTGTGGAAGCCGCTGGTCAAGCATGCGGAGACGCTGGGCGTCAAGCTGGGGATCGAGCATTGTCCGATGCTGTTCAGCAATGACGAGTGGCCGGGCGGCAAGAACCTGGCGATCTCCCCGGCGGTCTGGCGCAAGCTGTTCGAGGCCTTTCCCGGGAACACGCTGGGACTGAACTTCGATCCGTCGCACCTGATCTGGCAGCAGATCGACATACCCCGTGCCATCCGGGAGTTCGCCGGCAAGCTGGTCCACGTCCATGCCAAGGACGAGCGCATCGACCGCGAGAAACTGTACGAGCGCGGCATCCTGGGCCTGGGCTGGCACGTTCCCAAGCTGCCCGGCCTGGGCGACGTGGACTGGAGCGCGTTCTTCGCCGCCCTGTCGGACGTGGGCTATCGTGGACCGGTGTGCATCGAGGTGGAAGATCGCGCCTGCGAGGGATCGCTGGCGGACCGCCAGCGGGCGCTGCGGCAGAGCAAGCGCTATCTGGAGCAGTTCTGCGGCTGAGATGAGTTCCTCCGACTCCGCGTCACAATCGAGGTGACACGTCACCCAATCCGTTTGACCAGGCGTGCCGCTATCTGGCCAAGTTCGCTCTGGTTGCCAGAGCGGCCCTCACGGGAGAGAGGCGACCGGTTCCAGGTGGGAGCGGTGGTTGTCAACTTGACCGGGAAAGGCAATTCCTCCCGCGAGATGGCCTGGCCAGAGGCTGGCCTGGTGACGCATCTGGGCGTGGTGGAAGGCCACCTGGCCGAGTATGACGCTGCCAAGACGCTGGCCGACGTTCGGTCCGGAGCGGCCCCGAAGGTGGTTTTTGCCGGGTCCACCCGGAATCCGCTTGCCCTGGATACTGGTCAGGCACTACCATAGGCAGAAGGGATCAACCGGACCTCCGAGCAGCGATCCCTTGTTTTCCCACCAGCAGCAGGAGAAAGCCGATGAGCAACCGGGGGGGCTCTGGCAGGTTGTCAGGAGTTCCGGCAAACACTCTTACCCGACCGACGCAGTTTCCTCAAGGCGGGCATCCTGGGCACGGCCGGGTTGAGCCTGTCCCAGCTGCTGCGTCTGGAGGCGCAGGCCGCACCGGAGACGACCAGCGGCCGCAAGCCGTCGGTGATCATCCTGTGGATGCGCGGCGGACCCAGTCACATTGACACCTGGGACCCCAAGCCCGACGCCCCTGCCGACTACCGCGGCGAGTTCGGCACCATCAAGACCAACGTTCCGGGCATCATCCTGTCTGACCTGCTGCCGATGTCAGCCCGGATCATGGACAAGTGGGCGATCATCCGCAGCCTGCACCACCACGACGCCGGCCATTCCACCGGCGACCAGATCTGCTTCACCGGCTACAACGCTGGCCCCAATCCGGACGAGAACGTCTACCCCAGTTGCGGCTCGATCGTCTCCCGGCAGCTGGGCCATCTGAGTCCCCGGCTGCCGGCCTACGTCATGATCCCGCGCATGGTGCCCGGCACCGGCTCGGCCTATCTCGGCGTGGCCCACAAGCCGTTCGAGACCGGAGCCGACCCGGCACAACCGGGGCCATTCAAGCTGCCCAACTTCCAGCTGCCGGAGGGTGTGACGCTGGAGCGCGTCGGCGACCGCAAGCAGCTGCTGACCGGCTTCGACCAGCTGCGTCGCGACCTGGACGCCTCGGGCCAGCTGGACGCGATGGACCGCTTCAGCCAGAAGGCCTGGGACATCCTCACCTCGTCTGCCGCTCGCGACGCCTTCGACCTGGACCGTGAGCCGGCCTCGATCCGCGAGCGCTACGGCTTTTTCCCCGCCTTCGATCCCAAGGCGGCCGACCGCTGCGGCTGTCCCGCCTGGAGCCAGCGCATCTTGCTGGCCCGCCGGCTGGTCGAGGCGGGCGTGCGGCTGGTGACGGTCGATCTGCGCTGGTGGGACACGCACGTCAAGGGGTTCGAGTCGCTGCGGCTCGGCTTCCTGCCGCGCTGGGACCGGGCCTTCACCGCCCTGGTCGAGGATCTGGAGGCCCGCGACCTGCTCTCCTCGACCCTGGTGATCGGCTGGGGCGAGTTCGGCCGGACGCCGCGTGTCAACGCCCAGGCCGGCCGGGACCATTATCCCAACGTGTTCAGCGCCGTGCTGGTCGGCGGCGGTGTGAAGGGCGGTCGGGTCATCGGCGAGTCCGACGCCAAGGGGGCTTTCCCCAAGGTCAATCCGCACGTGCCGCAGGACGTGCTGGCCACCCTGTACCGGCACCTCGGCGTGGACACCGAGGCCCAGTACCTGACCGGCACCGGCCGGCCTGTCCCGGTCCTGCCCAGCGGCAAGCCGATCGAGGAGCTGTTCTGATTTCACCGGAGGGTGTTGGTCAGTCGCTCCGCTGCGCCCGGCTCATCCAGAGGAGACAGACATGATCATTCGACAGAAGGAGCCGCACAATCTGGAGACGCCCCTGCATCACGTGGATTCGGTTCTCACTCCTACGGAGCTGTTCTGCGTCCGCAGCCATTTCCCGATCCCGAACGTCGATCTGGCCGCTTACCGGCTGCGCATCGATGGTGCCGTCAGGAATCCGCTTTCCCTGAGTTACCAGGAATTGCGCAACCTGCCGGCCGAGAAGCAGGTGGCCACCCTGGAGTGCGCCGGGAACGGTCGCGTCTTTCTTGTCCCGCAGGTGGAAGGGGCCCAGTGGGAACTAAACGCTTCCCGCGAACCAGGTCTGCGTGGTTGTCGGCGCTGCCTGGGCGGGCGAGAGCGAGGTCGCCGAGGTCGAGGTGAGCACGGACGGTGGTCGAACCTGGGCCAGTGCCGTCTTCCTGGACCCTGTGCAGCGGCATGCGTGGCGGCGCTGGCAATTGGAGTGGCTGACACCGAAGCAGCCGGGACCCTGCACCCTGCTGGCCCGGGCCCGAGACAACAGCGGCAACGTCCAGCCCGAGACGCATGACCAGAACCACGGCACTTACGTGATCAATCATCCGCTGCCAATCGAGGTCTTTGTGGCCGCTCCCGTTTCTTGAGGGAAGCGGCACAAGGGGACGTTCCCGCGACTGGCCCGGTGGAGGCGATACGTGGCGGACGAGTCAGACCCACGCACCTACTTCGCCGCCGAGCGCACCTTGCTCGCCTGGCTGCGAACGGGATTGACCATTATCGGCCTCGGGTTCCTGGTGGCTCGATTCGGGTTGTTCTTGCGGATCATCCGGCAGCCCACCGCTGACGTGCAGCGCCCCGCTGCCATCGACCGGGATCGGCGTCGGGCTGGTTCTGCTGGGCGCCGGTGTGATCGCCATTTCCGCCTGGCAGCACGTGCGCTTCTGCCGGGGCCTGACGCAGGCACAACGGCCGGTCCCCTACTGGTTGCAATTCGGAGTCTGGGTGGCTGGCGGCGTGGCTGGGTTGGGGTTGGCGCTGGCAGTGTATCTGTTGTGGAGCATCCCTTCCGGCTGACGCGGGACTGCACCGGTTTAGAAAGAACGTTTCGGGTCGGGTGGCAATAACACGAGGAGGATGCAAAATGAACCTTCAGTTCCCAGAACCACCACCAATCTAACCCGAACGGCCAGGGATGAAGCCCGATGCTTCCATACCCTATTCTGGGCGTCGGCAAGTTGACCTGATTTGCGCAGCGGTCAGCAGGGTAGTGGGCATGTCCTTTTTCTCTCATCTCCCCGGCGGGAAGAGGGGAGAATGTCTCACTCCGCTGCCACGATCATCGGGTCGCCCTCCGGCGCGGAGGACCGCACCTTTTTTTCGTGCGCGTAATGGCCGCGCGATTGGCACGCTTCAACTGATAGGTGGCCGTCATGAACCACGATCTCGAACCGTTCCGCGACTATCTGGCGCTGCTGGCCCGCTGGCAGCTGGCGCCGCACCTGCGCGGCAAGGTTGATCTGTCCGGCGTGGTGCAGCAGACGCTGCTGGAGGCCTACCAGGCGCTCGACCGCCTGCGGGATCAGCCGGAAGCAGCCCGGGCCGCCTGGCTGCGTCAGGCCCTGGCCAACAACCTCCGCGACGAGGTCCGCAAGCTCCACACGGCGGCACGCGACGTGGAGCGCGAGTGTTCGCTGGCGGCGCAGCTGGAGCAATCGTCGGTCCGGCTGGAGGCGTGGCTGGCCGCAGAGCAATCGTCGCCGAGCGGTCGGGCCGAGCGTCACGAGGACTTGCTGCGGCTGACGACGGCGCTGGCGGCCCTGCCGGAGGACCAGCGGCGGGCGATCGAGCTGCACCACCTCCAGAGCCGGTCGCTGGCCGAGGTCGCGGCCGAGCTGGGTCGCAGCAAGGGAGCGGTGGCGCAACTGTTGTTCCGCGGACTGAAGAAACTGAGGGACTTGATGGGAGAATAGGGCCATGTCCGAGCACGAGGAGCGGTTGCAGTCGATCCTGGTGGCGTACATCGAGACGGCGGAGGCCGGCCGGGCACCCGGCCGCGCCGAACTGCTGACCCAGTACCCCGAGTTCGCCTCCGAGCTGGCCGAGTTCCTCGACGGTCGCGAACGGATGCAACGGCTCGTGCCACCGCCGCCAGCAGTCGGCGAGGCGGCGACGGTCGCCATCGGCGAGCCGGGACAGGCCGGGGCGCTGGGTTTGGTGCGTTACTTCGGGGACTACGAATTGCTCGAAGAAATCGCCCGGGGCGGCATGGGCGTCGTTTACTCCGCTCGGCAGATCAGCCTGGATCGGCCGGTGGCGCTGAAGATGATCCTGACAGGGCAGCTGGCCAGCGACAGCGACGTGCGTCGCTTCCGCCAGGAGGCCGAGGCGGCCGCCAACCTTGATCATCCGCACATCGTCCCCATTTACGAGGTCGGCGAACACAACGGCCTGCACTTCTTCAGCATGAAGCGGCTGGCGGGCGGCCTCAACCACGCCCTGGACCGTTTCCGGGACGATCCCCGCGCGGCGGCGGAACTACTGGCGACGGTGGCGCGAGCGGTGCATCATGCCCACCAGCGCGGGCTACTGCATCGCGACCTGAAGCCGAGCAACATCCTGCTGGACGAGCGAGGCCAGCCGCACGTCTGCGACTTCGGCCTGGCCAGGCGTATCCAGGGCGGCACGAGGCTGACGCTGACCGGGGCGGTCGTGGGGACAGCTGAATACATGGCGCCAGAGCAGGCCTCGGCGCGGAGAGTGCTGACAACGGCGGCAGACGTATACAGCCTGGGAGCGGTGCTGTACGCCCTGCTGCCGGGAGTCCCGCCCTTCCAGGGCGCCGGCGTGCTGGAGACGTTGCAGCAAGTGGTCGGCAGTGAACCGGTGCCGCCACGGCAGCGCAACCCTCGCATCCCGCGCGACGTGGAGGTGATCTGCCTCAAGTGTCTGCGCAAGGAGCCAGAGAAGCGTTACGGCAGTGCCGAGGCCCTGGCCGAAGACCTGGAGCGCTGGCTGCGGGGCGAGCCGATCGCGGCCCGGCCCGTGGGCCGCCTCGAGCGCAGCATCAAGTGGGTGCGGCGTAATCCCGTGCTGGCCGGGATGGCTGCCGCGGTGGTGCTGGCGCTGCTGGCCGGATCGGTGATTTCAACGCTCTTCGGCATCCAGGCGCAGCGGCAGGCGGAGCGGGCGGAGCAGAACGCCAACAAGCTGGCAGCCGCCAACGACCAGCTGGAGCGGACGCTGGCCCGCAGCCTGCTCCGCCCTTTGGCGTCGCAGGGGCTGACGCAGCAGGTGGCCGAGCCGGAGTGGGATGCGTTGTGGGAGCTGGCGCTCAATCGCCGGGGCCGGTTGGGCTTGCGCTTCGTGGAGGAAGCGTCGCGGACGCCCCTCCCCAGCCGGCAACTGCGCGACCGGGCAGCTCTGGCGCTGTCGGTGGCCGTGGGGCTGGATTCGGAGCGGCGTTCCGAGGTCGAGGCGGTGCTGCTGGCTCGGATGGAGGACCCGGAACTCGGCGAGGAGCAGAAGACCGACCTGGCAATGGCGGCAGCCGCGTGGGATGGCCTGAGCAGCGCCGGAGCGGTCGGGACGGCGCAGCAGCTCATTCGGGCCATGCGGAGTGCTCGGAGTCATGGCCCGCCCAATGCGTTCGATCCGTACTCGGAGCAAGAGACCCTGGGCGATCGCCGGCATCTGGCTCTGGTCCTGGGGACGGTGCGCGCACCGCCTGAACGCCCGGGAGGCTGCACGGGTAGCTCTCAGCCTCCTCCAGGCGATGAAGGACACCCGGGACCCAGGCGCCCAGGAGTGGTTTCTCCAGGGACTGGGGGCGCTGGCGGACCGGATGGACGGCACCGAGGGCGCGGCCCTCTTCGTCGGGGCCCTGAAGGACGTCAGGGGCGTTGCTGCCCTGGGGTCGTGGTCCCGGAATCTGTCAGCCGTGGCATCCCGCCTGGACAACAGGGAGGCCGCGACGCTCGCTGCCACACTCGTGCAGCTCATGAATGACAGACCATCGCCACGCAGGCCGTTGCCAGCCTCGTCCGGCTGACAAAGGACCCCAAGGCCCCCAATGACTTCTGCTGGCCGCAAGTCCTCTCGGCGGTCCTGCCCCGCCTGGAAACCGAAGACGCGACGCAGGCCAGTCGTACCCTCGTCCAGGCGATCAAGGACGCCAGGGACCAAAGCGCCCTGGAGTGGCTGCTGCAGGGGCTGGCAGTGTTGGCGGGCCGCCTGGACGCCAGGGAGGCCGCGACCGCCCTTGTCCCGCTTGTGAAGGACGCCAGGGAACACAAGACCTTTTATTCGCTGGCGCCGGCGCTGTCGGCGCTGGTCGCCCGGCTGGAACCCCGGGACGGGGCGGCCCTCATCGTCGGGGCCATGAAGGACACGCAGGCCCCCACGGCCTTGCAGCACCTTGCACAGGCCCTGTCGGCGGTGGCGGCCCGCCTGGACGCCCGGGATGCCCGCCAGGACGCGAACGTCCTGGTCCAGACCATGAAGGACACCAGGGATTCCCTGGCCACGCACTGGCTGACGCAGGGTCTGGCGGCCCTGGCGCCCCGCCTGGAACCCAGGGACGCCGCCCAGATCGCGACGGCTCTCGTCGGGACCATGAAGGACGTCCGAGACCCCAACGCCCTGAGTGCGCTGATCCCGGGTTTGTCGGCGCTGGCCAGCCGTCTGGAACCCAGGGACGCCGGGTCAATCGCAACCGCCCTCGTCGGGGTCATGAAGTACGTGCGAGACCCCAACGCGCTGAGTTCGCTGGCGGCGATCCTGTCGGGGATCGCGACCCGCATGGAACCCAGGGACGGCAGTACCCTCCTCGTCGGGGTCATGAAGGACACGCGGGACCCCCAGCGCCTTGCAGCAGCTGGCACACGGTTTGGCGGCAGTGCTGTCCGCCGTTCCTGCCGCGAAAATCCCTACCCGTTCCGTCACCGCCGCCTCGGCTGTGGCCCTGCCGGCCGGGACCGGCTCTCCGCTCAGCGCCCTCGCCTTCCTCCTTTCCCCAAACGACCCTGCGCCCGACTACCCGCCCACACAGCAGTTGGTCGAGCTGCTGAAGATGCCGACCTGCGTCGGCCAGGCCCAGCGCATCGTCCTCGACCACCTCGGCAAGCGCTATCACCGCACGTTCACCGGTCCCTGGGAATTCGTGGGGTTCGCCCGGGAGCAGGATCTCGACCTCGACTTCACGACGCCGCCGCAACAGCCCGAAAATGCTTGGAAGGAGGCAGGGAAACCGTGACAATAGCGAACAGCGGCTCGGGAGGAGGTGCGTCTCGGGGCCGCCCACTGGCCCTTCCGGGTGAACTTGCAGTACGCCGGCCGTGTCCTCCTCTGGTGACGGCCCAGGGGCCTTTGGGTTTGGCACCATCACAGACGGACGAGGGAACGTGCCATGAGCCTCGAAGACGTATTTGTCCGAGACGTGCTGGACAACCCCGAGGACGATGCCGTTCGCCTCATCTGCGCCGACTGGCTGACCGACCAAATCGCACCCGAGAAGGCGGCCCGCGGCGACTTCATCCACCTGCAGTGCCAGCGTACACGCTTGCCCGCCGACGACCCCGAAGCCAGCGACATGCTGGCCGCCGAGCGCGACTTGCTGGCCGAGTATCAGGCGGACTGGGTGGGCAGCCTGGCCGACGAGGTGGAGCGCTTCGAGTTTCGCCGCGGTTTCGTCGAAGGGGTCACGCTTGCCGCTGCTGCCTTTCTTGCCCGGACCGAAGAACTGTTCGCGCTGGGGCCCATTCGCCAGGTCAATCTGCGCCAGGCCAGTTCGGTGCTGGGTCTGCTGGCCCGCTGCGAGCGCCTGGCCTCGGTGACTTCCCTGGGGTTGCGCGAAAACGGTCTGACCGGCGGAGCGCTTCGCGAGCTGGTCGCCTCTCATCGCCTCCAGCGGTTGACCGAGCTGGACCTGAGCCGCAATCCGCTGGGCAGTGCGGGCCTGCAAGACCTGGCCGGCCACGAAGCCTTGCACGCTCTCAAGTCCCTTCGTCTCAACGAGTGCGCGCTTGACCCGGCCGGCGTCCGGGCGCTTTGCCGCGGTCGGTCGCGCAACCTGGCTCAAACGGAGCATGGCCTGGGGTCTCGCCTTTCGACTCTGCATCTGGCCGGGAATGCACTGGGCCCCGAGGGAGCGCGGATCCTGAGAGATGAGTTGTGGGGGACGATCACCGATCTGGACCTGAGCCGCAACAACCTTGGGGTCAGCGGGCTGGACGCTGTCCTCGGAGAGCGCCCGCTGAGGTGGTACACACGCCTGGTTGGATCGCTGAAGCGCCTCAATCTCTCGGGCAATGACATCGCCCCGTCCGGGGCCGAGATGCTGGCCCACTGTAACCACCTGCGCTACCTGACCAGCCTGACGCTGAACCACAACGGTCTCGGCGACGACGGGGCGGATGCGCTGGTCCCTGGATACCACTCCTTGATATTCGAGAAGCTAGGCGAGTTGTCGCTGGCCGGCAACGGCATTGGCCCCGCGGGGATGAAGGCGCTCCTCGAGCTTCGTTGTTTGCCTCATCTCACTCGCCTGAACCTCGACAACAATTTGCTCGGTGCCGATGGAGTCGAGCTGCTTGCTTGCTGTCCGGAGCTGAGCGGCTTGACCAGCCTCAACCTCGGCCGCAATCGGCTGGGGCCGGCGGGAGTGGAAAACCTGCTGCGTTCGCCACACCTGACAAAGCTGAGGCGCCTCGACGTGAGCGGTAACGGCATCGGCGAACGCGGCGTCCGGCGCTTCTGAAAGCGCCCAACCGCGCTGGTCTGGCTGAACTGCAGGTCAGCGGCAATCGGCTGAACGAGGAGCAAGTGCGCCGACTGCGAGCCAGCTTTGGGGCCCGACTGCGAGCGTAGGAGCGCGAGCAGAAAAGGCGAGCGGCGCGGCGTCAGCCCGCCGGTAGCAACCCCATTACCGGCGGGCTGACGCCGCGCCGCTCGCCTTTCGGGCAGTGTCTCTAATACTCTCCTTTTTCCGCCTTGTTGCCTGTGGTCGCAGGTTTGATCGTGGTAACTGGCCCCCAGGCGGGCGTGCCCTCTTCAAAGCCGTTGTGGGTCAGCCGCACCAGCCCGGTCCCATCGGGCCGGACAATGAACAGGTCGCCATACGGTTGCGGTTGACGCGGCAAGGTGATTTCCTCCGCCGACAGGCCGGCCCGCTGGCTGGTAAAGACCAGCCACTTGCCGTCCGGCGAGAAGTGCGGGTGATTGTGCCGGCCGCCGCCCGAGATCACTTCCTTCAGGCCGGTGCCGTCCGGACGCACCATCCAGACGCCAAAGTTGCCGCCCCGGTCGCTGGCGAAGACAATCCAGTCTCCCTTTGGAGACCAGTCGGCCATGGTGTCGGTCCACTTGCCCTCGGTCAGCCGACGCACTCCGGAACCGTCGCGGTTCATGACGTACAGGTTCTTGGAGCCGTCCCGTCCGGAACGAAAGACGATCTGCTTGCCGTCCGGCGCGAACGACGGGAAGCCGTTGTTGCCCGTGTCGGGGGTCAGGGCACGCTTCTCGGTCCCATCGGGGCGGATCGTATAAACGTTGACCGCGTCCTTGGGTGAGCCGAAGACGACACCGTGCGAGAACGCGATCAGGTCGCCGCTGTGGGCCCAGGAGACGCTGAAGAGCGTTCGCGGTTTGCCGGTGAACAGCGTTTTGCGATCCGTGCCATCCAGGTTCATCACGTCCAGCTGGGCGAAGCTGCCTCCGGTCAGGGTCAGGCGCTTGCCGTCCGGGGCGAAGGCAGGGAACGCCCCGGCCAGGCGGAACAGACGCAAGTCGGTCCCCGGCGGAGTGCCCCAGACCTCGACGTTGGGCACGGGGCTGGACGTGGAGCGGTGGTAGACGACGGACCGGCCGTCCGGCGCGATCGACGGGTTCCAGTGATCGGTGGCGTCGCTGGTGACGGCGGAGAGCTGTTTTGTCTGCAAGTCGAGCAGTTCGATCTGCCGATGCTGGCCGCGCTGGACCGCGACGACCAGCCGTTTGCCGTCCGCGCAGGCTCGCGGAGTGCAGACGTCCAGGTCAGCAGGGGTGAGCCGTACCAGTCCTGTCCCATCCAGGCGCACGCGCCAGATGCCCCAGTGCCCGTCACGGCGATGGAAAAAGAGACTGGCCCCGTCGGCGGCAAAACTGGGCCAGCCGCCGTTCTTGACCACGAGCCGCCGGCCGCTCCCGTCCGGCTTCATCACGTACAGGTCAGTCCCGCCCGGAGTCCCGCTGCCGGACGCGCAGGCAATCAGGTCCCCTTTCGGCGACCAGCAGGCAGAGTAATCGGCCGCGTCGGCTGGCGAAATCCGACGCACTTCCGAGCCATCGGCGTTTCTCAGGTAGACGGCATTCCAGGCTTGCCCGGGTTTCTTCGCCGGCTGGCGGGTGCTGACAAAGGCCAGACGCTTGCCGTCCGGGGACCAGCAGGGATGATCGTCCAGGGCGAACTCGTTCGTCAGCCGACGCAAGCCTTTGCCATCCGTGCCCATCACGTAAAGTTCCATGTTGCCGTCGCGCTCGGAAACAAAAGCGATTTGCGATCCATCAGGAGAGAAGGCGGCGTTGTAGTCGAGAGCAGGATGAGTGGTGAGCGGCCGGCTCTGTCGCGTCTGAAGATCGGTGAGATAGACGTCCCAGCCGCGCGGGGCCAGCGAGGAAAAGGCGATGACGCCGGCGGGCCGGTCCGGTTTCGGCGTTTCAGGCCGGTCAGCCGCCAAAAACAGCGGCAACGCAAGCAAGAGGGTGAGGAGGTGAAATCGCGGACGCATGGAATCCTCCCTTCGGAACTGGAGAGTCGGTCATGGGGTCAGGAGATCGTCCGGAGGCATGTTACCACAAAGACAGCAGAAGGGAACCGAGTTCGCCTGGCAACTCGTACCCGAATTGGCTGGTGATCTCCTTGACGGGAAGAAGGCGCGATATAATGCCTGGAGTGTGGAACGCGGCTGCTGACGATTGTGACCAGGCGTGCGAGCAGATGTCCAGGGAAGACATTGGAGAGCGGGGTCAGTGGCTCTTCTGCTATTTGATGACCGAACTGTGTGGGCGTGACGATCCTTATTTCCGCCCACGCTTCTCGGTGACAAATACCCGACATTCGACTGCATTGTCGAACTGGTCGATCATCCCGCTTACTACTTCTTCGTTCAGGTGAGAGGAACGACCCAGGGCTACACGAAGGACCCTGTCCGCCTGAAGGTTCAGGTTTCCCAGGAAGACATCGACCGGATGGTTGCTTGTCCGGCACCGTGCTACGTCGTCGGCATCGACGTGCAGACAATCGGGGTCGGCTTCCTTCTCTCCGTGAACGAGCCCCGAGGCCCCGTGGCGAGTTTGACAACGGCCTTCCGTATCGATTGCGACACGCTGCGTCAGCTGGCGGAGGAAGTTCATGCGTTTTGGGCGAGCCGCAACATGGTCCTTCGCGGCTCGCGTTTTCGGGAATAGGAGCAAGGCATGCCAAACGAGAAAGCACCTTGGTTCGTGATTGACCGGAGTGAGGCCCTTGCCGGTTTGCTTCTGACCTCTCGGAAAGACATCCGAATCGTTCGCGAAACAAAGCGGGATGACGGCGTCGATTTTTATCTGACCATCGACGAGGGAGAGCCTCTGGCGACCCGAATGTTCGTGGTTCAGGTGAAGGGCACGACAGCATCGGACAAGAGCGAGTGGCTGAAGGGCAACGGCGAAATCTTCCAGCCCCGTTCCAGCACCGTGTTTCTTCCCGTTTGCATCGTTGTCGTCAACGTCCGAGACAACCGTGCCTCGTACACCTGGATGGCCGAACCCCTTGTCGAGGAGCAGAGCGCGAAACTGCGCTTTCCCACCCAGGCGGAATTCCACGACCTCAATCCTTCAGCCGTGAACGAGATCGTAGCCCGCGTGAAGGCCTGGTACGAGGCCTCTCTCGACCATTGAGGCCAGCGTCAAACGGATTCCTCCCGTCCAATCGGTACTGCACAAACTCGGTCCCAGGTGTCCGCGTAATCCGAATTGCTCGCTGCTCATTTCCACAAACGCCGCCGGATGGTAGATTGAGACAGACCCCACTCACCCGGAGGCAATGCTCATGAACCGAACGTGGACCCTCATCGGACTGCTCCTTGGTCTTGTCCTCTCGGCCCCTGTCCAGGCGGACGACCAGGCCCGCGCCAACGCTCAGGGCCGGCTCGAAGCGGCTCGCCAGGTCTACGCGGGAATCATCAAGAATTATGAGGCCGGCCAGGTCGGTCTGGATTTTGAGAAGCTGTACTGGTGGTCGCGACGCTGGCGGGAGGCGCAGCACGACCTCAGCGATAAGAAGGAAGACCGGATCGCGGCCGCGCAAGCTCACCTGGAGCGGATGCGGAAACTGGAGGGGTGGGTCAAGGAATCTCGGAAAAAAGGCTTTCTCACTCTGGTCGAGGTCGCGGCTCAGGAGTTCTATCGGCTGGAAGCGGAGCAGTGGCTGGCGCGGGAGAAAGGCAAATGAGGGGCCAGCCATTTCAGACGGACAGCGTTGACTGTCTGCTCCGCGAGCACGTAAAATGAGGTGAATGCAAGAACCGTGCAGCCATCCTGCGCCCGCCAGGGGAGGAAGTCAACATGTTCCGCTGGCTCCAAACCATCTTTGCCCGAAGGCCGTACCGCACGGCCGAGCCCTGGGAAACCCCGCCGGAGGTCCGAACGCGACTGCGGTGCAGAAGCGCCGGCATCAACCCCACAACGCTTCAGGAGCCCCAGGACGGCAAGGCGGACGTACTGCCCAGCCCACCTGCTCTCGAAGCCCGTCCGCCAAGTGATTCGGTAGAAACCACCTCCTCGTGAGGCTAGCCGTGAAGGTCCCGCTCGGCGGCAAAGGTGGGCTGATCCTGCTCTCGACAGACGTGAACGCCACGGTGGGCAAAGGAATCCGCAGTTGGCTTGCCGCGAAGTTGCGAACCTCCTGGCAGCGCCGAAGGAGGGACCATTTGGTCGATCAGGTCATCCTGGAGCAACTCGCCAAAGCCAGCGTGGCCGTCGGCTGGTCTATCGGAGCAACGGTCGAGGGCCGGTACTACGACCCGGAGAAGAAGATCCTGTACGTGGAACGGTCTTTCTCAGTCGAAGTCCTCGACGCCCCTTATCCTTTATTGAAGGCCATCGCGGAGGAACTTAGGCGGGCATTCCGACAACAAGAAGTGATCCTGAAAAGCTACGACACGGGAGAGGCGAAACACGTCAGACAGGAGCCTGCTCGCTGACAGGCAAAGGCCGGGAGAGATCTGTTCGGCCCTGACGGCCCACGACATGCAGAGAGGAGAAGGGAAGCGATGTCCGGTCGCTGGTTTGTCGTGCTGCTGTTGCTCTGCCTGGCCGGTGCGGGATTCGCCTGGTATCTCCTGGCCGGGCCCCGCGTGGTGCTGTACTGCGCCCAGGATCGGGAGTTCGCCGAGGAGGTCCTGCGGCAGTTCCACCAGGAGACGGGCCTGCGCGTCGATCCCAAGTTCGACACGGAAGCGAACAAGTCGGTGCCCTTCTACCTGGAGCTGGTCGCCGAGAAGGATCGCCCGCGCTGTGACGTGTTCTGGAACAACGAGATCCTGTCCACGATCCGGCTGCAGCGCAAGGGACTGCTGCTGCCGTACCACAGTCCCGCGGCGAAGGCCTTACGGCCGTTTCCCCCCTCGGCGGTGTGCGACGACGGCACCTGGAACGCCTTCGCCACCCGGGCCCGGGTGCTGCTGGTCAACACCAAACTCCTGCCGGAGAAGGACTGGCCCAGAAGCCTGCTCGACCTGACCAAGGAGCGCTACAAGGGCCAGGTGGCCATGGCCAAGCCCACCGGGGGTACGTCGGCCACGCAGGTCGCCTGCCTCTTCGAGGTGCTCGGCAAGGAGAAGGCCCAGCGGTACTATCGCGACCTGCTCGCCAACCAGGTCCAGATCGCCTCGGGCAACAAGCAGGCGGCCGAGCTGGTCGGCAAGGGAGAGGCGCTGGTCAGTATCACCGATACCGACGATGCCATGGACGAGGTCCGCAACAAGCGCGACGTGAAGATCATCTATCCGGACAGTGACGCCCCGGCCGGCAGCCGGATGGGCACGCTGTTCATTCCCAATACGGTAGCCATCATCAAGGGATGTCCGGATCCGATCGGGGCCCGCAAGCTGGTGGATTTCCTGCTCAGCCCGGAAGTCGAGAAGAAGCTGGCCGAGTCGGAGAGCCATCAGATCCCGTTCAATCCCGACGTGAAGGCCAACCTGCCGCCCGAGATCAAGCTGCGCGGGCCGTAAAGGTCATGCAGGTCGATTTCGTCAAGGCCGCCGAACTGTGGGAGGAGGCTTACCAGACCGCGACCGAGTTCGCCCGCTGAGCCTGACTCGAGCCCGCTGCCGGCCCTGAAAAAATGAGGACGTTTTCATTAGCCAAACCGGCTGGGAACTGCTACACTAACCAGCACTTTGCTGTGGTCACTCAAACCCCGCCTTCACCAAGGGAACCGCCATGCCCGTGAAGATCACCTGCCCGAAATGTGATGAGCGCATCAGCCTGAAAACAGCCCCGGAAGAGGGCGACCGGGTCAAGTGTCCCGAGTGTTCCGCTTCCTTTCGCTACCAGGAACCCGAGGAGGACGAGGCGCCGGCCCGCAAGGGGTCGAAGTCGAAGACCGATCCGGACTCGAAGAAAACCAGCGTCAAGCGGAAGGACGAGGAACCCGCGCGGAAGAAAAGTTCGGCGCTCACCTCGACTCCCAGCAGCCGCCGCGCCAGGCGCGACGAGGACGAGGATAAGGACGACCGGCCCCGGCGGCGCGGCAAGGCGGATCGGGAAGAGGACGAGGATGATCGGCCCTCGCGCCGGAGCAAGAAGCCGGCCAAGAGCGGCAGCGGCATGGGGTTGATCCTCGGCCTGTCGATCGGCGGCGGCGTCCTGCTGCTGGGCGGGGTCGTCGCCCTGGTCGTGCTGCTGGCCGGCGGCGGAGACAACAACCCGCCGCCGCTCGCCGGCAATCCGCCGCCGATTGACCAGGTGGTCCAGAACCTGCCCGGGGTGGACCCGGGGGCTGGCAACAATCCTTTTCCCATCCTGCCGGTGAACAATCCGGTTGGCAACGCCCCCCCCAAGGACCCGGGCGGAAACAATCCGGTCGGCGTTGACCCGGTCAAGAACCCGGTTGATCCCAACCCCGGCAAGAAGGATCCCAATCCGAAATCGGCCACGGGCGGTTTGCCCAAGGAGGTCCTGGCCCAGGTCAAGCAGGCAACCCTGCTGCTGCGGGTCGTCGATGGCAGCGGCCAGCAATGCTCGGGCACCGGCTTTCTCGAGGCGGAGTCCGGCTTCGTTCTGACCAATGCCCACGTCGTCGGCATGCTGGATCAGGAGAAACCGCCGCGCTCCGTCGAGGCCGTGCTGAACAGCGGCCTGGGACGGGACAAGGAAAAGGTCTTCAAGGCCACCCTGGTCACCCATGACAAGCTGTCCGACCTGGCGGTGCTGCGCCTGGGCGAGAAGGGCATGCCGCTCCAGGGCTTGCCGCCGGGCCTGATCATCCAGCCGAGCAAGGACCTGCAGGAAACCCAGGAGGTTTACGTTTTGGGCTTCCCCTTCGGCGAGTCGCTGGGCAAGAACATCACCATCAGCAAAACGTCCGTCTCCAGCCTGCGAAACGACAAGGACGGCGTACTGACCCAGGTGCAGGTCAATGGCGGCATGAACCCGGGCAATTCGGGTGGTCCGGTCGTCAACGCCGACGGTCAGGTGATTGGCGTGGCCGTGGCGATCATCAAGGGCACCGGCATCAACTTCGCCATCCCCACCGAGCAGGTCCAGGCGATCCTCAATGGCCGGGTCTCCACCTTCACCAGCGAAGAACCGGTGCAGCGGGCCGGCCAGGTGGTGGTCGGCATCTCGCTGGGCACCATCGATCCGCTGCAGCGCCTGCGGGGCTTCTCCCTGGATTGGTGGATCGGCCCCCCAGGGGAGAAGGTGCCGTCGTCGAAGACCCGGCCTGCGGGTGCGGGCCGGCAAACCGTGACCATGACCTACGACGCGGCCGAGCAACGAGCCCGAGGGGAGATTGTGCTGGCCGCGGTGCCGCCCTCCGGTCAGGTGCTGTACGTGCAGCCGTCCTACGTGACCGCCAAGTCCGAGCAGCGCTGGCTGGCGGGATTTACCCGGCCGATCGAAGCGCCGCCCAACCCGCAACCGGTCCAGGTCACGGTCCGCTACCAGCCCGGCCAGGCCAAAGTCGATCTGAAAAGCACCGGCGTTTTCCAGACCAGCACCTCCAGCGGCGCCAAGGATTCCCTGAAGGTGACCATCGCCAGCAAGCTGATCGAATACGTCCAGCCGCAGCCTTCGCCGGGCCAGGGAGCCAACCTGGTCCTGACCGTCGATAAATTCTCGGTCACCCCGATCGTCAATGGCAAGTCGCCACCGAAAGACCCCGAGATCGTCAAGATCGTCAGGGACGTCAAGCTGCTGCAGCTGCAGCAGAGCATGGACAGGCGGGGAGCGCTGAGCGGCAAGCCGGACCTGAGCAAGGTGCCGCGGTCGTCGAAAGGTCTGCTGGATGACATGGGCAACCAGATGCAGCAATCGCTGGAAGCCGTCTCCGTTTCCTTGCCCGAAGGGATGTTGCAGCCGGGTCAGGTCTGGTCGGCCGCGCGGCGCATCACGGTGGAACTGGACGAACTCCGAATTCCCGGAACGGCCGACGTGACCTTCAAGTACCTGGGCACGCGGGATAACGCCGGGCAGCTGGTGGCGGTCATCGCCCTGGGCGGCAAGCTCCGACCGCTGAACGCTCCTGCCGGCGCTGGCGCCAGCATGACGGGAACGCTGCGAGGCCGGGTGGACGTGGACGTTCAGACCGGCCGCGTCCTCAAGGGGAACGCCACGTTCGATGCTGCCCTGAACATCAAGGTTCGCGGCGGTTCGCTCCGCAGTACGGGAACGCTCACGGTCCAGGTGACTCGGGACGCGCTGGGCCCCGTTGTCGGCACGATGCCGGTGATCGGAGCACCTTCCGGTCCGGGACCGCTCACCGGCCCCACCCCCGAGAACCTGAAGAAACTCGCAGGCAACTGGAACCTCGTCAAGTACGAGAACAACGGCAGGAACATCCCCCTGGCTCCGCAGAGCATCATCGTGATCCAGGGCAATCAGTACACCCACTCCAGCGTGAACGTGGTGCGCTCCCAGGCCACGGTCACGGCGAACGGCAACCAGATCGACCTGACCTGGACCAAACCCCAGACCAACACCACCTCGCTGGGCATTTATCGCTTCGTGGACAACGACACCCTGGAAATCTGCTTGAACCATTTGCAGCAGGGAGTGCCGAACGCCCCACGGCCGACCGCCTTCACGACAACGCAGGCGGGCGCCGGCACCGTTCTCTACCTCTTGAAGCGGGAAAATACTGCCGTTGCCGTGCAGCCCGGTCCAGGACCGGGACCCGGTCCGGGGCCAGGACCGGGACCAGGGCCAGGGCCGGTCATGGGACCGCGTCTCACCCCCAACAATCTCGCCAAGATCAGAGCCCAGATCCAGGGGGGCAAGCTGACCAAGGCCCAGGCCGAAGCGATCCTGGGGCCCCCGACGCAGAATCTCGGCGCCCAGACCATTCCCGGGTCCAGGGTCCGGTCCACGAGCACTTTGCGCTGGGTTGAAGGCAACAAGACGTACACGATCTTCTTCCGAGGAGTGTACGCGGTCGCCGGAGGTTGAGAAGCACCCGGGTCAAGTCAACGAGCACCCTGCTGTGGGTTGATGGCCCAAAAAAGATGAAAGCCTTTTCATTAGGCAAACCGGCAGGGGAACTGCTGCGCTTACCTTTGTTTTGATTTGGTCACTCAAACCCTACCTTCATCAAGGGAACCGCCATGCCCTTCAAGATCACTTGCCCGAAATGCGATGAACGCATCAGCCTGAAAACAGCCCCGGAAGAGGGAGACCGGGTCAAGTGTCCCGAGTGTTCCGCTTCCTTTCGCTACGAAGAACCGGAGGAGGTCGAAGAACCCGAGGAGGACGAGGCGCCGGCTCGCAAGAAGTCCTCGAAGAAATCCAGCGTCAAGAAAAAGGACGAGGGACCAGCTCGGAAGAAATCCTCGGCGCTCACCTCGTCTGGCGGCAGCCGCCGCGCCAGTCGCGACGAGGACGAGGAGGACCAGCCCCGGCAACGCGGCAAGGCGGATCGGGATGACGAGGACGAGGATGAGGACGATCGGCCCTCGCGCCGGAGCAAGAAGCCGGCCAAGAGCGGCAGCGGGTTGATCATCGCCCTGTCGATCGGCGGCGGCGTCCTGCTGCTGGGCGGGGTCGTCGCCCTGGTCGTGGTGCTGGCCAACGGCGGCGGCGAAGTCAAGCCGCCCCCCCTCGCCGGCAATCCGCCGATCGATCAGCTGGCCCAGAACCCTGCTCCAGGCCAACAGCCTGGAGCAGGGTCCAACCAACCCAACACCCCGGTAGGCGACCTGGTCATGACCGCGGAGGCCATTACCGCGGAGTGCAAAGAGGCTGGCAACCAAAAAAATGTCCCTGCACTGGGCCAGAAATTCGCGTCACGGTCCCTGGTCATCACGGGAGTGGTCAACGATGCCCACGAGAAAGATGGCAAGCTCGATTATCTCGTCCTCAGCGGGTGCGCCGAGGGACACAGCGTGCTGTGCTTGATCAACCAACCACCAGGAGTCCAAATCCAGAAGGGGCAAAGGATCACGGTCAAGGGGACGTGTATCGCAGTCGGTAGCAGGACTGTCACGCTCGAGAAGTGCATTATCACTGAGTCCGGGTCGGCCCCAACCCAGCCTGCCGCCGAGCAAACGGTTACAGCGGAGAACCTCACGCGCGAGTACAAGACCAATCGCGACCAGACCAACCAGAAATACCGTGACAAGTCTATCGTGGTTTCGGGTGTGGTTGCCAAGGCAGGGCAGGAGGTCGGCAGCGACAAGATAATCCTTCTGAATGGGTGTGACGACGCGATTTCGGTGAGCTGCTTTTTCGACGCTGTCCCAACGCAACTTGGGCAAATCAAGAAGGGGGCGCCGATCAAAGTGCGCGGGAAATACAGCCGCTGGAGCGACGATGTGGTGGCCCTTTTGAGCTGTCAGGTCCTGGACCTGGGACCGGTTGGCCAGCCTCCCCCCGACGTTGTAGCCAAGAACGATCCGAACCAAAAGCCAGTCAACCCCGATATGGTGACGACTCCTCCCGACAAGGGAACGACTCCTCCCGTCGGGACTCCGGACGACGGCAAGAACGACGCCAAGAAGATCGTGGGGACCTGGAAGCGAGTGAAAATGGAGATCGATGGCAAAGAACAAGGCGATGCCAACCGGTACGCCATCCAGATCGATGACGCCAGGCTCAAATTCCTGACGGACGGTCGGAAGGCCGGAAATAGCCCCACCTACCGGCTCGATCCCACCAAGAACCCCCGGCAGATCGACGTCATCAATTCTCTCCTCGTGGGCGGTCGGAAGGTTGGCCCTCAGCTGGGGATCTACCGCTTCATCGATGACGACACGCTGGAAATCTGCCTGAACCAGCCCCTTGGGAAGGATTCGGACAAGCGGCCCACCGCTTTCAGCACCAAGCCCGGCGAGGGGTCCGGCAGCATCCTGCACGTCCTGAAGCGCGAGATGATGGGATCGTCTACCGTGGCCGGACCGGTCCAAGATCCAGGGCCCGATCCCAAACCCGGACCGGGCAAGGACCCCGTGCTCGATCCCAAGCCTGGACCGGAGCCGGCGATGGGGCCGCGTCTCACGGCCGACAACCTCAAGAAGATCGCCCCCTTGATCCAGGCCCGTAAGCTGACCCGGGCCCAGGCCGTCGAGATCCTGGGGCCGCCGACGCAGGAGCTGGGCCCTCAGACCATCCCCGCCAGCCGGATTCGCTCAAGCGGTGCCTTGCGCTGGACGGAGGGGAAAAAGTCCTTCACCATTTACTTCAGCGGAAACGTCGCCATCTTTGGGAGTTAAGCCCGGGAGCGAGCGAACCTCCAGGCGGGAGGAAAACAGGGAGCCGAGGCCAGGCGCAAGCCCTGGCCTCGGCTCCTTGTGTTGTGAAAGAGGCTCCAACGGAAAGGCAGCGGCGAGCCCGGGGGCTGACGCCCCCGGGCTCGCCATTCTGTTCGGGGCTCTGAGCCGCCCTTACAGAGGAGCGTGCCAAATCGTTGTCGCTGTGTGTGTGGCTTTGCAATAAAATGCCATTTTGACAGGCAATTGTCTTACAAACCGGCCATATCTCAGCCCGTGCGGGCCGCTGGGAGGTTTCCAAAGGGCAATTGTCTTACAAACCGGCATTGTCTTGCAAAGCCTGTGTGTGTGCAGCGGCGCAATGCAATCCATCCGCTGTTTTGCTCCCTCTTCCGAGAGGAGGGTTTTTCACCTCACGGCAGCTTCATCTTCAAATTCTTGACCAGGAACGCCAGTTCGTCGGCCACTTCCTCGATCTGCTTGGAGGTCGGCTTGCCCGCCCCGTGGCCGGCCTTGGTTTCGATCCGGGCCAGCACCGGGGCCGGGCTGCCCTGGCAATGCTGCAGCTCCGCGATGAACTTGAAGCTGTGCAGCGGCACCACCCGGTCGTCGGTGTCGGCCGTGGTCACCAGCGTCGGCGGGTAATGCGTCCCCTTCTTCAGGTTGTGGTAGGGGGAATAGGCCCGCAGCGCCTTGAACTCCTCGGGGTTGTCCGACGAGCCGTAGTCATCGACCCAGTAGCGGCCCGCCGTGAATTGTGGAAGCGGAGCATGTCCATCACGCCCACCCCCGGCAGGCAGGCCCCGAACAGGTCCGGCCGCTGCGTCATGCACGCTCCGACCAGCAGACCGCCGTTGCTGCGGCCCTCGATGGCCAGTTTCGGCGTGCGGGTGTACTTGTTGGCGATCAGGTACTCCGCGGCGGCGATGAAATCGTCGAAGACGTTCTGCTTCCTCAGCTTGGTGCCCGCCTTGTGCCACTCCTCGCCGTACTCGCCGCCGCCGCGGAGGTTGGCCTGGGCGTAAACGCCGCCCATCTCCAGCCACATCAGCCGGGTGACCGAGAACCCCGGCGTCAGCGGGATGTTGAAGCCGCCGTAACCGTACAGCAGCGTCGGATGCGAGCCGTCCGGGACAATGCCCTTCTTCGCCGTGATGAACATGGGGACTCTGCGTGCCGTCCTTGCTCTTGTAAAAGACCTGCTTGACCTCGTAGCGGTCCGGATCGAACTTGACCTTGGCCTGCCGAAGCCGTTTGCTTTCGCCGGTGATCAGGTCATAGCGATAGATGCTGGGCGGCGTCGCAAAGCTGGAGAAGGAGTAGAACGTCTCCGTGTCGGTGCGCTTGCCGCCGGTAAACCCGGCCGCGGTGCCGATGCCGGGGAACTCCACCTCGCGCAGGAACTTGCCCTCCAGGGTGAACAGCTTTACCTGAGTGCGTGCATCCTTGAGATAGCTGGTCACGAAGAGGTTGCCGACCAGGTGGACGCCGCGCAGGGTCTCCGCTGCCTGGGGGATGATCTCCTTCCAGTTCTTCAGTTGCGGCTTGCGAATGTCGATGGCGATGACCCGGCCGCGTGGGGCGTCCTGGTCGGTCTTGAAGAAGAAGATCGGGCCGTCGTTGTCGATGAAGCTGTACTCGTGGTCGAGGTTGTCGATCAGGTCGATCGGCAGGCCATACGGCTCCTGAAGGTCCTTGTAGGTGACGCGATTGCGGTGATCGGTGCCCTTCCAGGTGGAAATGACCAGGTAGCGGCCATCGTCGCTAACCTGGGCCGAGAAGCCCCACTCCGGCTGATCGGGCCGTTTGTAGACGATCACGTCGTCGTCCTGCGGCGTGCCGATCCGGTGGTAGCAGAGCTTCTGGTTCTTGTTAAGGCCCTGGAATTGCTGGTCCTTCTTCGGTTCCTCGTAGCGGCTATAGAAGAAGCCCCGGCCGTCCTTGGTCCAGGTGGCGTCGCTGAACTTGATCCACTTCAGCTCGTCGGCGAGCAGCTTGCCGGTGGCGATGTCCAGCACGTGCCAGGTCTGCCAGTCGGAGCCGGACGCGGCCACGCCATAGGCCAGATACTTGCCGTCGTCGCTGACCGACAGGCCGGACAGGGCGACCGTGCCGTCCGCGGACAGCGTGTTGGGGTCGAGCAGGATGCGCGGCTCGCCGTCGAGCCGATCCATCGTCCACAGCACCGACTGGTTTTGCAGGCCGTCGTTGCGCGAGTAGAAATAGCGGCCGCCCACCTTGAACGGAGCGGAGAATTTCTCGTAGTTCCACAGGCCGGTGAGCCGTTTGCGGATGGCGTCGCGCTCGGGGATGGTGTTCAGATAGGCGTTGGTGACCTTGTTCTCCTCGGCAACCCAGTCGGCCACGTCCTTCGACTCGCGCACGTCCTTTTCCAGCCAGCGGTAGGGATCACGGACCTCGATGCCGTGGTACAGATCAACGTGATTGACGCGCCGGGTGGGAGGGTACGTGAGCGGCTTCTCCTCGGCCTCGACGGGGACAATGGTCCCGACCAGCAGGCCCAGGGCGAGGACGATCATCCAGCAATTCCAGGACATGCACAGCTCCTTGGGGTCTTGGGGGTGACATCTATTCTACGCGAGAGGGTGGGAGAGAGGTTGTGTTGCCGAGCCGCGCACGCAGCGCAGCGGAGTAAGCGGCCCTCCCGAGGAACCGCTTACTCCGCTGCGCTGCGTGCGCGGCTCCGTGGGGCGAAAAGGGGTTGTACTCCGCTCACAGCCCCAGCACGTCCTTCATGGAATACCGTCCCGGCGGCCTGTCCGCCAGGAACTTGGCGGCGGCGAGGGCGCCGCGGGCATAGCTATCGCGTGAGGAGCTGCGATGCACCAGTTCCAGGGTCTCGCCCAGGGCGGCGAAGATGATCGTGTGTTCGCCCACGTTGTCGCCGGCCCGCACCGCATGGATGCCGATCTCGGTGGCCGGCCGTTCGCCGACGAGTCCTTCCCGGCCGTAGCGCAGCTCCTGCTGGCCCATCGCCTGCTGCACGATGCGGGCAAAGTGCAGGGCGGTGCCGCTGGGGGAATCCTTCTTGAAGCGATGGTGCCGTTCCACGATCTCAACGTCATAGCCCTTGCCGTTGAGCATCGCCGACGCCCGACCCACCAGGTCGAAAAGGACGTTGACCACCAGGCTCATGTTGGGCGCCATCAGCAGGGCCGTCTCATGGGCGGCCTCCTCGATCTGCTGTTTCTGCTCCGCGGTGTGGCCCGTGGTGGCCACGACCAGCGGGATGCGCCGGGCGGTGCAGACCGGCAGCACGGTCAGGGTGCCCTCGGGAGTGGAGAAGTCGATCAGCACGTCCAGGCGGGCGCCTGACGGGAGGTCGGAGCGGATCGGGACGTTGATCGGGCCCAGCCCACACACCTCGCCGACGTCGCGGTCCAGCAGCGGATGCCCCGGCGCTTCCAGGGCCGCACCCAGACGCAGTGTGCTGTCCTCGCGGAGCAGACAGATCAGCCGCTGGCCCATCCGGCCCGCCGCTCCATTGATGCCGACGACTGTTTCCATGTGAACACCTCCAACAGCAAGAAGTAGGACGGGCTTCCCAGCCCGTCCGGCCGGCCTGGGAAGGCCGGCCTACTTGTCCTTGATCCGCAGCCGGCGGACCTGCATGGGACCAAGCTCCGCACGCAGCACAAAGGTGCTCTTGTCCGCCTTGGGCGCCTGCGACCGCTGTACCTCGCCGTTGTTCTTGAACTCCACCTTGCCGTCCTTGCTGACGATCTCGAACTGGTTCCACTCCCCCTCCTTGAGGTTCTTGACGTCCGGCTTCTTGATGTCGAACTTCAGGCCGAGAAACAGCAGGTCGTTGTTGCATCCGGGGCCCGGCAGGTACTCGAACTTCACGTGCAAGTCCTTGCTCACCATCCGGGCCGTTTCGATGCGCACGTCCCCCTTGACCTTGGGATCGAGGATCAGGATGCCATCCTTCACCTTGAATCGGCCTCCCGCCGCTTCGGTCTTGCCGTCCAGCGACTCGCCGCCCTTCTGCAGTTTCCAGCCGGTCAGGTCCTTGCCGTTGAACAGCAGGGTAAAGCCCGGTTCCAGCTTGAACTCGTCCGCCCCGGTGCCGGCCAGAGGCATTGCCAGCACGGCCACGGCGGCCAGGCCCAGGGTACACAGCAGCATGCGCATGGTTCTTCCTCGCTCGGTGGTTTGGGGCTCTGAACCATAGGTATCGTCAGGAAGGGAGGAATCGTCAAGACCCCGGGTGGAGCGCAGCGCAACCCGGGGATGGAGGCTGTGGAGAATGCTCATTCCTCAACGCTAAGCGAGGCCCAGATGGCCCGGAAGATCGGCTCGACCTCGTCCAGCTCCAGGTCGCTGGTCTGCGCCAGCACCAGCACGGTCCCCTGGTCGGACTGGAAGCAGCGCGTAAAGCAGGTGTTGGTCAGGTCGAAGGCAAAGAACTGGATGTCGTGTCCGATCGCCATCTGTCCCGCCAGGGTGGCGATCCCGGCTTCAAAATCCAGTGCTGGGTAGTCATCGCGCAGGGTGTCCAGCGTCTGCTGGAGGACCTGCTCGATGGGCGGCATGTCCTCCAGCAGCGTGATGATGACAAACGCGGTCCCTGGACTCTGCAGCAGGACGCTCCAGCCGGACTCGCTCTCCTCTCGCTCCATCTTCCAGTCGGCGGGGTACTGGAAGCGGATGCCGTCTTCTTCGTGCGTCGCGGTCATGATGCAGACTCCAGGGGTGTGCCAACGTCACGGCTTCAACTTCGGGAACGGCTGAACCTCGACTGTCTGGACAGCCAGCGCCTCGTCGCGGTCCGTCGCGGCGTGGGCCCGGACGATCAGCTTCAGCCAGGGCAGCCGGGACGGTAACTTCAGAGACGCCTCGAACCGGCCCCCCTTGATCGCGGCCTCAACCTCGACCAGCACAAAGCGGTTGGCCTTCTCGTGGTTGGCCAGCATGATCCGGTCCTTCATCCCACCTTCAAAGGGCGTCTCCGGCAGCGCTTGCAGGTCGTTGGGCAAACTGGTCACCGCCCGCTCCACCGTTAGCCGCACCCGGCCCTCCTTGAGGCGTACCGGGGCCTCTCCCTTGATGGTCACGGAAGTTCCCGGCGATACCAGGGCCGGAACGGTCAGTTTCAGGTCGCGCGGTACGGCCGGCAGCCGCAGGGCGGGATCGCCCAGCAGGACGAACATCTCCAGATGTTCAAGCCGCTGTGTCGCCTGCGGAATCTTGCTGTCGCCATCCACGGCGTCGAGCAGACCGTAGGTCAGAGCATCGATCTTGCCCCGGGCCAGGCCGCGTTTCAGGGCCAGCCAGGAATCGGCCAGGCGCTCGTGTACCTTGCCCGCGAAGGTGCTCTCGAACATGCCGTCGGCGGCCAGCTGCACCATCGCCGCGAAGCAAACGCCGTGCGAGCCGGCCACGGCCACCGGCCCGTGCGGATTGCGCATGGCGGCGATGCCGTAGCCTTCCCCGTCCTTGCCGAGCAGTTGGCAGCCGTTGCAGCCAAAGGTGAAGAAGACACCGCCGCCGCGAGCAATCTTCAGGCGAGCCCAGTCGCCGCGGTCGAGGTAGTGGGCGGAGTCCGCGTAGAAGCCCTCCGGACCCGAGTGGCCGAAATAGACCGTGAATGCCTGACCTTCCTGGACGTACTTCAGGGCTTGCGCTTGCAGCTGGCGGTTCGGCAGGCAGAAACGCGACGAGGCGTTGTGATAGATGGCCCGGCCATGCCAGGAGGGATCGAGACGGTCGAAGCGGGCCAGGGCCAGGCTCTCGACCAGCCGATCGACCACGGGATTGTACGCGGGAATGCCGGCCAGGACGGTCAGGCGAGTCCGCCAGGAGCCGGGCGCCCGGTCCTTCTCGAAGTCCAGCGTCTTGCGGACCATCTGCCGGGCCTCCTCCTCGGACCGAGCGGGGAACCGGCCCACGGCAACGGCCGGCAGCAGCTCCCTGTCCAGGCAGCCATAGCCATTGTCGCTGGGTTGTCCCTTCATCCGGCCGGCACTTCCCGGCATGGCGGGAACCACTTTCCGCTCCGGCTCGGCCAGCCCTCCTGCCCCGACCGCGCCGACAAGCAGCACGTAACTGGGGCCCTTGTGGTCCTTGCACAGCTGGACCAGATGCGCACGGAGCTTGTCCGCCTGGCCCTTCTTGATCTCCGCGGCAGTCAGCACGTCCGTGGACTGGACGACCACCACGCGCAGCCCTTGCTCCTTGCGGTGATCGCACAGCGGCTGCACCGCCTGGCGGAAGGCCGGAGCAGTGACGACAATCCACTGTCCGGCAACGGCCGGCCGGGTTTCCTGGCCGCTGCCTGGTTCGGCCCTGGCCGGCAAACACGACAGGAACAATAGCCCAAGGCACAGGCAGCGCATGACGTTCTCCTCTGGAGGAACCGTGGCGACAGGCGAGCCGCCCGTCGCTACGTCACTTTGACACCGACTGGCAAACGGGTCAAGAGCGAGGGAGCTGGGATGCCGGCTTGAGGCACCAGTCGCACTTTTGCGCTGCTGGCAGAATTCCGGGCCCTTTTCGGGAATATTTCCCCCCAGAGACGAAAATCGGACAGATTTTTCTTTGCGAACAGCGTTCCGGCCGCTAGAGTTAGGGAGATTCCACCTTATTTCAGACCAATGGATTCAGGGCCGGATTGAGGATACCATGCAGGATCCCAGGGCGAAAATGAGCCGGCTCTTCCGGGAAATCCGGGAGGGCTCCGAGGAGGCCGCCCAGGAGTTCGTCCGCGAGTACGGCGACAAGATCCGCCGCATCATTCGCCGGCGGCTGCCGGCCCGATTGCGCACCGTGTTTGATTCCCTGGATTTCACCCAGGACGTGTATCTCTCCCTCTTTTCCGGGAAGCTGTCCGCCGCCATGTTCGCCGACCCCAAGGCCCTGCTCAATTACCTGGCGGCCATGGCGCGGAACAAGGTCAGCGAGGCGACCCGGCAGCGCCTGGTGGCGCAGCGGCACAACCTCAATCGCGAGCGCTCCCTGGACGGCTCGGCCTGCTTCGAGGTCCAAAACCGGCTGGGCCCGGAGCCGACCCCCAGCGAGAACGTCATGGCCGAAGAGACCATGGAAGTCATGAGGCGCCGGATGAAAGCCGGCCATCAGCGGATCCTGGAATTACGCCGGGAAGGTTACACCCACGAGGAGATTGCGGAACGGCTGCACCTGTCGCCCGGGCACGTGCGAAAGCTGATCAGCTATCTGGACCGACGAGGTTCCCAATCATGAGCACTGCTTCCCCTGTTGCCACACCGACCTTGCCCAGGCAGCTCAGCCGCGACCAGGTCGCACAACTGGCCGATGAAATGATCGCGGGCTGGAAAGTGGGCGAACCGCCCGACGCCCGGGTGTTCCTGGAGCGCCATCCGGAACTGGCCGAGGACAAGGACCTGGTCGTCGATCTGGCCTTCGAGGAATTCATGTTCCGGGTGGACCGCAAGGAGCGCCTCAACCTGCGCGAGTTCGCCGGCCGGTTTCCCTTCCCGTCGTCGGTGTTCACTTTCCTCTGCGCCAACACCTTCACGGCCGCCCAGAAGGAATTGTTGCCCGAGTTGCCCCCCTGGCTGCAAGCGGGCATCGAGTTCGGCGGCTTTTCCCTGCTGCGGCAGCTGGGGCAGGGCGGCCTGGCGCGGGTGTTCCTGGCCGAGGAGACCGCGCTGGGCAATCGTCTGGTGGTGGTCAAGATCGCCCCCGGCGGTGAAACCGAGGCCAGTTTCCTGGGGCAACTGCGCGACCCCGGCGTGGTGCCCATCTACTCGCTGAGCAAGGAACCGGACACCGGCCTGACCATTACCTGCATGCCCTTCCTGGGCACCAGTACTCTGTGCGACGTCCTGGATCATGCGTTTCGCGGCGCGGACTATCCGGAGTCGGCCCGCGTGATCCTCCAGGCCAGTGCCGTGGGCCAGTTGGCCCACCTCATCGAGCCAGGTCCCGGACCGGACCGGATCCTCAAGAGCGGCAGCTACGTCGAGGGAGTGATCCACCTGGGCATCCAGATCGCTCACGCCCTGGACGTGGTCCACGACCTGGGCATCCTGCACCGCGACCTCAAACCCTCCAACGTCCTGCTGTCCCCGGCCGGCCGGCCGTTGCTGCTGGACTTCAACCTGTCCTCGGATGACCACGGCAACGGCGAACTCCGGGGCGGCACGCCGCTGTACATGGCCCCCGAACAGCTGGCCGGCTGCGACCGCCAGTGCAGTAATCCGCCCCCGGTGGATGGCCGGGCCGACCTGTACGCCCTGGGGGCGATCCTGTTCGAGCTGCTGACCGGCAAGAATCCTTGCGGCGACTTTCCCGCTGACATGTCGCAGCAGGAAACCGTGGCCTACTTCCGAGAACGGCTCACCCGGCCTCTTCTCTCTCTGCGAGGCACCTTCCCGCGCAGCTCGACCGAAGGCCGGCTGGCCGCGGTGATCGAGCGCTGCCTGCAGCGCGACCCCGCTGACCGTTTCGCCACCGCCGCCGACCTCGAGAAGGCCCTGCGCCGCTGTCTGACCCCCGTCAAGCGGATGTGCCGCTGGGCCTCCAGCCATCGCTGGCTGGTGAGTGCCGCACTGGCCGTCGTGGTGATGCTGACCCTGCTGGCTGGCGTGTATGGAGCATCTCGCAAGGAACGCCTCTTCGCCAGCGGCCGGGCTTATCAGAAGCTGGCTGAAGAGAGCGGGCTGGAAGCGCACTGGCAAGCGGCCGTGAATGAGTACCAGGCCTCCGACCCGGATGGCCTCGATGGCCGCACCCAGGCTTGCATTGCCTACTGCTCCAGCCAGGTCGGCCATCGCCACGACCCGGACATCACCTTCCGGTACGAGAAGGCCATCAACAAGGGATTCGACACCGCTGTTGTGCGCAACAACCTCGGCTATGGTTGGCTGCACCAGCACGGAAGGCTCGACGATGCGTTCAAGCGGCTTCTCCTGGCCACCCAGCAGGATCCAACCCTGGCAGCCGCTTTTCATAACCTGGCCCATGCGGATCGGTTGATTGCGATGAATCGGAAGCATCACATCCCTGATAATGGGATGACCGCAATCAGCACTGCAACGATACTGGAACCAAACGACTGGAGCCATTGGCAGGAGGCCGCGTACGTTTTCACCGTTGCCGCCAAGAACACAGAAAAGGCAATGGAAGACCTCAAGGATGCGACCAAGAAAAAAGAAAAGGGAGAATCCCTTTTGTCCCTGAAGGAGGAGGTCTTCAGGTCTCTCAACAAGATGATCGATCTTGGGGTTGATCCCAAAGACATCACGAAGGACGTTTTTCTCAAGAAGGCCTGGGCAACAGAGAAAGAATTTCAGGATCTCCTGGGTCGGCAACCCAATCTTCCCGCAGCCGCGCCAGGACCTCTGACCCTCGATCCCGGCCTCTGACCCGATTTCTTCAATCCGCCAGCGGCTGGGTGCTGCGCAGGTACGCGAACAGGTCGCGCACCTGCTGCTCGCTCAGCGGCTTGAGGATGCCCTCCGGCATCAGCGACTGGGCGATGACACGCATCTCCTCGATCTTGTCGCGCGGCACCACGATACTCTGGCCATCGACCCCACGCAGTACCACGATCTTGTCGTCCTTCTCCGCCAGGAAGCCGTTGAGCGTCCGGCCGTCGGCGGTGACCATCAGGTAGTTCTCGAATCCCTCCCGGATCTCCGCGCTGGGGTTGACGACGTGCAGCAGCATGTTGTCGAGGTCGTCGCGCTTGTAGGCGGTCAGGTCGGGACCGATGGAGCCGCCCTTGCCAAAGAGCTGATGGCACTTGCCGCAATGCTCCAGGAACAGCTTCTTGCCGGGGTAGGGCGATCCCTCGCCGCCGCGAATCACCTTGGCCAGCCGATCGACTTCCTGACGCATCTGGGCCGTGGTCGCGCCCTTGATCTCGCCGAAGTGCTTTTTCGCCAGCGCCGCCAGCCGGTCGTTGCGATGCAGCAGGATACGCCGCACCACCGCCTCCGGCACCGTGTCCGGCTTGATCTGCCCGTTGTCAATCGCCTCCAGCAACTGCAACGCCCACGGTCCCCGGCTGGCGAGCAGGGTCTGGGCGGCCGAGCGCACGTCGGCCGAGAAGCCGTTGTAGCGCTTGACCACCCCGGCACCAATGCTCGCATCGTTGAACGGCAACAGCGCCGTCAGCGCCGCCTGGCGGAGGTCGTCGCCCGCTTGATCCAGGACCCCGAGCAGCACCGGCATCGCCCGCTTCTCACGAATCTCACCCAGGATCGGGATCAATTGCAAGCGCTGCGTCTTGTTTGCCTTGGGATTGCCCGCCACCTTGAGGGCCTCGGCGATGGCCTCGGCATTGCCCTGGCGGACGCGCAGGGCCAGCGAACCGCCGCCCCGGGCCAGGATCGCCGCGATCAGTTCCGCCGGCAGATTGACCAGCGGCCGGCCCGTGAACGCCTGCTCGAAGCCGGTCAGCAAGCGCTTCGCGCCTTCCGCACTCGGGGCCATGCGCAGCAACCGGGCGCAAATCAGCAGGTCCTTTTGCGTCCCCGCCTGGGCATAACGGCGCATCACGCGCTCCAGGATCACCCTGTCCACCAGCGGCAAACGCCACAGCCCCGAATCCTCGAATAACGCCACGATCGCATCGCGGTCCGACGCCGCTTTCGCCTCCAGGGCCCACCACAGCAGCAGCGGCACGTGCGGATCGGTGCCATCCTCGTCATGGGTGACCAGTTGCCGCCAGATGAGTACGAGGTCGCGGGCCGGCAAGCGCCGAATCGAGCAGGCCAGCTGCACCCGCACTTCAACGTCCGGCTCGGTCCGGGCCAGCTTCACCAGGTGGGCGGCGACGGTCGCCGGGATCTGGTTCTGATCGCACAGAAGGCGGATCGTCCACAGCCTCACGTACGGATCAGCGTGTTCCAGCGCGGCCAGGGCAGCGGCCTCATCCAGCCCACCGACCAGGTTCAGCGCCCACAGACACTCCAGGGCCGCCTGCCCAGTCTTCTCCTTGACCAGCTTGCGCAGCATCGGGATCAGGGCACGGTCGCGGCGGTCGGCGATGAGCCGGAGCGAGGTCTGCCTGACCCAGCGGTTGGGGTCTTCCACCAGTTTGCCGACCAGCTGCTCGCTGGAGAGCGTGGACAGGTCCAGTGGGACGGATGCGGAATCCGTCCTACTGCGAATGCGATAAATGCGACCGTTGGAGTCGTCGAACTTGCCATCGGCGCTGACAAAGTGCTTCACCTGGTCGTCGTACCAATCGCAGACGTACACCGCTCCGTCGGGACCGAGTTTGACGTCCACCGGCCGGAAGCAGGGATCGGTCGATTTGATGGCATAGCCAATGTCCTTGGTCTGGAACGTGGAGCCATCGCGCTGCACGTCGGCGATGACGACGTTGTTCTGCAGCGGATCGACGCCGAACAGCTTGCCGTGGTACTTCTTCGGCAGCGAGCCGCCCTCGTAAATCAGGAAGTTGTGCGTGAAGCGCTGCACCTTGGGATGCTTCATCGGCGGGAAATAGCCGAAAGCGTAGGGGTTGGACAGCGCTCCATGCTTCTCGAAGCCCTTGCGGTAGTAGCCGCCCTGGACGTAGTGGAAGCCGCGCGTGTCGCCGCCGTTGTAGCCGGAGTAGACCCGGCCCTTGCTGTCGATCTCGACGCCAAAGGCATTGCCGCCGCCCTCGGCGAAGATCTCGTAGCGGTGCGTCTCGGGGTGATAACGCCAGACGTTCTGCCCCAGCGAGTGAACGGCGTTCTTGTCGCCGGGCCGCCGCACCTTGGCCGTGACCGTGCTTCCCTGAGCGGCGTAGAGCCAACCATCCGGACCCCAGCAGAGGCTGTTGATCACTGAATGCGTGTCCTCCAGGCCGAACCCCTCCAGGTGGACCTCCGGCGGACCATCGGGCACGTCGTCGTTGTCGCGGTCCGGATAGAACAGCAGGTACGGCGGGTTCAGCACCCACACGCCGCCCCGGCCGCGGGCCACCGCCGTGGTGATGTTCAGACCATCCACGAACGTCTTCTGCCGGGAGAAACTGCCGTCGCCGCGCACGTCTTCGTGAATGGTGATCTTGTCCTTGCCCTTGAAGTGATTGGGCGGAGGCGGCGGCACCTTGTCCCAGACCGCACGCCAGAACTTGTCCCGGCTCACCATCTTCAGCCCGGCTGGACTGGGATATTGCAGATACTGTACGACCCACATCCGGCCGCGCTCGTCGAAGTTGAGGAAGACCGGCTGCCGGACGACGGGTTCGGTCAGCACCTGGTCGAGGGCCAGGTCGTCGGGGATTGTCAGCTTCTTGAGGGCCTCGGCCGGGGACAGTGGGCCTTTCTTTTGGGGGTCGGCTCCCTGCACCAGCCAGGGCAGCGATAGACCGAAGGAGCCGGCGAGGATCAGCGAAGCGAGCCAGGGAAGCTTTTTCATGGCAGCCAGAAGGAAGGAGTCTGTGGAGGTTCTCTTGAGGCAGTGGCTATTCTACCCGCTACCGGGGTCCGACGGCGAGAGAGAAAATGGCAACCAACCCAGACAACTGGCAGATGGATTTGTTATGATAACCGAAACAGTTCAGGGACCGATGGGAACTGCAAGTCGAGGAGTTGATCATGGCGCTGCCCGCATCGCTGCTTCAGCCGATCGAAAACCATCCTTGCTTTCCGGGTGTCTGGAACAGTGACTCCGACATCCTCGTCTGTCTGGACCCGGCCAAACCGCTGCAGCGGAGCCGGGTGGTGTCCTGCACGGAGTGCTACGCCCGCTTCGGCGTGCTGGAAACCTTGCTGCCGTCGGGGATGAATTCTTCGACCCTGGCCAGCCAGCTGACGCAGCACGTGCGGACGCTGCGTGGCTTCACGCTGTCCAGCGGCGGCTATCACGCCCGCGGTCCGGGGTTCTGGGTCAGCGTGGTCTACTTCGCCACCGGCGGTCTGTTCCTGGTGGACGGCTCGCGGTCGCGGAAGATGGGCTCCGACCTGGACCTGCTGCTGCTGGCCTTCCAGCACGGCATCCTTCAGCCCTTCGACCCCCGGCTGCTGGACCCGGCCTACTACCGCACCCAATCGATCCACGTCAACTTCGCCACGCTGCCCGGCCCGGTGCGCTGCAAGCAGGATCTGCTGTCCTGGCCCGGCTGCCGGACCCAGGCCGCCCCCGGCTTCCAGGCCGCCACCCTGGCCGAGTTTGTCCCGGTCGCGAGCCAGGCGGCGACAGCGACGTCGAAGGGAGGCACGGGGAAATCCGGCGGGCAGACCGCGCCGGCGGCCAAGCCGAAGGTCGGCGACATCTGCCCGGTGTGCAAGGCGGAGTATCGGCTGCGGCCGCTGCTGAACGGCACTTACGTCGGGTGCCTGTGCTGATCGGCCGCGTCCGACGCAAGCAGTTCTGCCGGGCGCTGGGGCATCGAATCTGCGTCAAAGCTCGGTGTCTAAACCGCGTTCCGTTTGAGACCCGGAGTTGGAGGGCGGGCCGAGCGCAGCGAGGCCCAGCACGCCTGCCTGCGTAACAGCAAGCAAACTTTTTCCTTCCTCGCTCGTCATTAGATGAAGACGAGTCAGCACGAGGTTCCCAGCCCACCCTCTCACGGGAGGCTGTTACGTAAATGTTACCTCGCGAACCGCAACACCCTGGTAAACTGACCTTCGTCTGATGACGCCCTTGACGAACACCAAGTCCTAACCGCGTCATCCGGTCCGAGGAACCCATTCCCACTCTGGAGGAAGGTACGCAATGAGCAAGCGCATTCTGTTCCGTCTGGTGCTGGTGCTGACACCCGTGGTGGGTCTGATTGCCCTGAGCCAGCTGGGCGCCCAGGCCCCCGAGTCAAAGAAGGAGCCGGCCAAATCCGACAAGCCCGCGGCCAAGGCCGAGGCCCCGGCGATGCCGGTCAAGCCCAAGCCGCTCAGCGACGGCGTCAAGAAGGGTCTGAGCTACCTGGTCAATCAGCAGCACAAGGACGGCGGCTGGGGCCAGGGCGGCGGCTGGCGGCAGGGCGGCAACGCCGGCGGCCGGGTCGAGGGCGCTGACGTCGCCGATCCGTCGGACCTGGGCAACACCTGCATCGCCGTGCTGGCCCTGATGCGCTCCGGCAGCACGCCCACCAAGGGCGAGTATGCCAAGAACGTCGCCCAGGGCGTCGAGTTCATCCTCAGTCGGGTCGAGAAGGCCGACAAGGATTCGCTGTATCTGACCGACGTCCGCAACACGCAACTGCAAGTCAAGATCGGGCCGTACGTGGACACGTTCCTGGCCCAGCTGGTCATGTCCGAGCTGAAGGGCAAGATGCCAGACGCCAAGGCCGAAAAGAAACTGCTGGCCGCCTTTGACAAGACCATGACCAAGATCGCCAAGCACCAGAAGGGCGACGGCAACTTCGCCAAGAACGAGGCCTGGGCGTCCACGCTGTCGATGGCGCTGTGCAGCAAGGGCCTCAACCGGGCCGCCCAGATGGGCTTCGAGGTGCCCAAGGACGTGCTGGCCCGCGACCAGAAGGTGAATGAGGCGGGCCTGGACAGGAAGACGGGGACCTTCACCGCTCCTGCTCCCGGTTCGGCCGGCGTGCCCGCCACCAGCGATGCCGGCGTGGCGATTTACCGCCAGTCAGGCCAGACGTCGGGCCTTCAGGAATCGGTGAACACGCTCAAGCAGAAAGAGGAGCAGAACCGCACGATCGTCAAGAGCCCCGATGCAGCGCCGGCGGCCAAGGCGGCAGCCACGGCGGACCTGACCCGGCTGGAGCAAGCGGAGACGGCCCAGAAGGTTGCCGTGGACGGTCTGATCCGGCGTCTGGACGACAAGGCGTTCATCCAGGGCTTCGGCAACAACGGCGGTGAGGAGTTCCTCAGCTACATGAACATCAGCGAGACGCTGGTGGTCCGCGGCGGCAAGGACTGGACCGCCTGGGACAAGGGCATCTGCGACGCCCTGACCCACGCCCAGGACAAGGACGGCGGCTGGTCGGGCCAGCACTGCATCACCGGCCGGACCTTCTGCACCGGCGCCGCCCTGCTGACCATGCTGGCCGATCGCGCTCCCATCCCGGTCGTCAAGAAAGACAGCAAGAAGGAGGAGAAGAAGGACAGCAAGAAGGAAGAGAAGAAGGACAGCAAGAAGGAAGAGAAGAAGTAATGCCCTCAACCCAGGGCGATGCCCTGGGCTATCGTGTTGCGCCCCTTCGGGGCAAAGACAGGGTTTTCCGCCCCGAAGGGGCGCAACACGATAGCCCAGGGCATCGCCCTGGGGGTCAGATTCGCTCACCCGATCCCAAACGGACTGGATCTCATGACCGTCTCACGTCGCTGGTTTCTGAACGCCCTCGTGGCAGGGAGCGCCGGCTGGCTCGCGGGCTGCGGTGGTCGCAGCAGCGTGGAACGCGATCCGCCAGAGCCATCGCGTCTCGATCGCGTCAATCAGGCCCTGTCCTCCGCGGCTCGTTTCCTGGCCGGTGCGCAGTCGGCCGATGGAGCCTGGCACTCCGACGTCTACGGTCCCTTCAAGACAGGGCCAGCTCTGACGCCGCTGGTGCTGCGGACACTCCAGGCCCTGCCTGCCAGCAAGGCAGCCGAGTCCAGCTCCCGCAAGGCCACGGCTTACCTCGTGTCGCTGGTCCAGCGCGACGGCACCATTGACGGCGGTCCCCACGGCATCCCCTATCCCGTCTACACTTCAGCGGGTGCCGTTGGGGTCCTCAGCCATTCCACCAACGCCTCCCACTCCAGGGCCCGCGACTCCTGGCTCGCGTTCCTGCGCGAGCATCAGCTGACCGAGGACCTGGGCTGGCAGCCGGCCGACAAACCTTACGGCGGCTGGGGTTACGCTCCCCGGATTCCGCGCAAGCCCAAACCCGGTGAACCGTTGCCGCCGCTCACCGAGTCGAACCTCTCCGCCACCGTTTTTGCCCTGGAGGCACTTCACGCAGCCCACGTCAAGACGGATGATCCCGCCTTCCGCAAGGCGCTGGTCTTCGTTCAGCGCTGCCAGAATTACCCGGAGGATTCAGGATTGCGCGAGCCGGACTTCGACGATGGCGGGTTCTTCTTCATCTACGACGATCCGATCCGCAACAAGGCGGGCGTGGCTGGCAAGGACCGCTCCGGCCGGGAGCGCTATTCCTCCTACGGCAGCACCACCGCCGACGGTCTGCGTGCTCTGCTGCTCTGCGGCCGGCCCACGGATGACCCCCGGGTGAAGGCGGCGCGTTCCTGGCTGGAGACGAAATTCCGCAGTGATCGCCATCCGGGGAACTACGGCAAGGATCGCGAACACAATCGTGGAGCGGTCTATTACTATTACTGCTGCTCGGCGGCCAAGGCGCTGGATGCGCTGCGGTTGGAGGAGTTGCACACGTCCCAAGGCAAGGTCCGCTGGGCCGAGGAGCTGGCCGACGAACTGGTGCAGCGGCAGCGGCAGGACGGTTCCTGGAGCAACCCGCTTGTCCCGCAAAGGGAGGATGACCCACTGGTGGCCACCTCCCTGGCCGCCCTGGCGATGGTGCGCTGCCGCGAGTCGATTGCTGAGCGAGTCCGCGGCGGGTGACGACACCGAAGTTCATTTTTCGGTCCCTAACAGCCGCTTCATGGCATCCATCAGGATGGGCTCAACTTCCGGCGCGACGTTGCTGGCCCTGGGACTGGTTTCGTAGCCCCCCTGGGAATAGGCGATGGTTGTGCCAATGTAGGCCGGTCCGTAATCGCCGTAGGCCGCCATCGCCACGTGCAGGTCCGGACGCATCTTCTTGGCGGCGAGCTGGTACTCGACGAAGAGTTCTCCCGGCATGTGCAGAACCCGGCATTGCCCCATCCGGAGACAGGCAATGTCAATCGCATGCCCTGCTTTGCAGCGCATGACCCAGGCAAGCTGATCCGCCTTCGAGACGTAGCCCTTGGCCGGCTCTGCTTTCAAATCCTTGATCAGTTCCTCTTGCTTCAGATGGGGCGCCAGCGGCAGCTTGACCGGGACCGTCTCCCAGCCCACGTCCGCGGCGGTCAGCGGCTGTTTTTTTGTTTCCGCCCAGGCTCGCCTCATGCCGTCGGCCAGGCGCTGGGCGAGAACCATGCGGTTCTCCTTGTTGCCGTCGTTGTATTTGCCTGCACCAATGTTTCCCCCGGCGCCGTTGAAGTGAACCTGCAAAGCCTCGGGGACCGCCTGGCCGCGGATGAATCGGGCGATCCCCGGGAAGTCGGGGCTGGGGATGCCGGTTCGATAGTAGCTCTGCGGATGACAGGCGTAATAGCTGAGCACCGCGATCGGCCGGTCCCCATTCCAGAACGACAGCAGCGACACCTCCGGATCGATCACTCCTTCCGGCTCGGCCCGCAGGGCGGGGTCCTTGGTTGCGGTGTAGCGAACGGCGCGGACCTTGCCGTCGGTCCCGAGGATGCGGCGGTTGGACGCAACCTCCAACACCTTGGCGACACCCCAACCGTAATGCGTGACCGGCTGAGCGGACGCGATCGCACCGCGAATCGCCTTGGCAGCCCGATGCATCACCTCGCGATGGAAGCCGCCTTCAAACCGGCCAAAATCCTTCAACCCGAGATCGCGGATCAACCGTTCGGCCGTGAAATCGCAACCGGGCGCGTCGTGCTGATGCAGGGTATGGACCGCGACGCGCTCGCGCGTCGTGCCGGCGGCCTCTGCCAGCGCTTCGCGAAATTGATCGTGCCCCTCGTTGGCGATGCCGATCCAATCCACCGCACACAGGACGATCGGCTTGCCGGCGCCGAGGATCACCACGCCCCGGCACCGAAGCATCAGCTCGTCGAGCCTCTTGACCGGGTCGTAAGCCATCGCCGAGCCCACCGGCGGCGTCGCGTCCACGTCAAACGTCGCGACCTTGACGGCGGCCGGCGCTGCATTTGCCGGAGGTTCGTCCGCCTGGACCGCGGCCAGGGAAATCAGCGCAAAGGCAAGGGAAAGAGTCAGCGGTTTCATAGGCGTGCTCATCAGGGTGGCCTGAAAGGTTCCTCGGTCTGTCCGCAGTTCTCTTCCTATGACATTCGTTCTGGTTCGACAATTCGCCGAGGGTAGGGGGGTTGCAGTGTCGGAGCCGCGCACGCAGCGCAGCGGAGTAAGCGGTCGTCCGGCGAACCGCTTACTCCGCTGCGCTGCGTGCGCGGCTCCGACACAATCGCTCACTTCTCCAGTTTCCGCGCATCCAGCACCAGCGCCGTGCAGTCGTTCTGCGGCACGACGACCAGGGTATTGCTGTCGCGCGAGCAGGCGACCCAGTCCGGGTAGACCGGCAACTCCAGCGACGCGCGCCTGGGGTCCAGGGGAAGCAGCTTGGCACCGGCGATGAGATAGCGGCCGTCCGGCGTGAAGGCGACCCGGCCCATCGCCGCCTTGATGGGCAGCAGCTTGTGGGCACGCAGGTCCCACACACGGATGGTATGCTGGTTCGTCCAGGCCAGGTACTCGGCGTCGGGAGAAAAGGCGAGGTCCCACACGTGGCCCGTTGCCAGCTGCTCGACTGGGGCCCGGGCGTCTTTTTTCGACAGGTCCCACAGTCCGACGCTCAGTTCACGCTCGGGGTTGCGCACCAGGCTCGCCAGGAGCTTGCCGTCGGGCGAAAAGCAAAACGGCAGCGGGTTCAGCCCCATGGACGATCCGGTATTGCCCACGATGACGCGCGTTTCCTTGCCGGTGTCCGCGTCGAACAGGTGGATCGTGAGGTTATTGGAGGCAGTCGCCGCCACGGTCTGGCCGTCCGGGGAAATGCCCACCCGCACCGGGTCTTCCTTGACGGCGATGCGGCGCCGCTCCTTGCCCCTGTCCATGTCCCAGACCACCACGCTCCTGGAACCGTGCAGGTTCATGACGAGGGTCCGTCCGTCGGCAGACAGGGCCAGCGACGCCGCGCTCTGCGGGTCCAGGCGGCGAATCTCTTTCCCCGTGCGCGTGTCCCAGAAACGGACTGTCATGCCGTCAGCGGTCACCGCGGTTTTGCCGTCGGGCGTCAGGACCAGCGCCTGGATCATGCCAACGTGCCCCTCGTCCGCCAGGAGGCTGCGGCCGGTCGTGAGGTCCCACATCTCGTAGGTGCCGGCGCAGAGCGTGTTGCCGTCCCGGGAAAAGGCGAGCCCGGGACAGGGCCGGTTGGGTTGCGGGTCGGTGAAACGAGCCCGGCCGGTAGCGCGGTCCCAGACGGTGAGCTGGCCGCGGCCATTGGCGCCAGCCAGCCATTTGCCGTCGGGCGAGAAAGCCAGTCCGGAGCCGAAAGCCCAGGGATACTCCTTGTGGATCTTGCCGGTGGTCACGTCCCAGAGTGCGATCTTTCCCGGCTTGCTGTTGGGCGGGCTGCCCGCGCCGCTGTAACTGGCCAGATAGCCGTCGGGCGAGAACACCAGCCGGGCGCCGTAGGGCCCGGGGATCGGCAACATTTGCTTCTTTTCTCCGCTGGCGACGTCGTAAATGCTCACGTCCGTCGTGGACGTCCCCACGGCCGCCAGCCACTTGCCGTCCGGCGAAAAGACGACGGATTGATAGAAGATCTCCTCGCCGTTTTGCTGTTTGTGCAGGACGCGGAGCTGTTTGCGCGTGTCCGCATTCCACAGGATGAGTTGCCCCTGCTGGCCGCCCGTGGCCAGGATGGCGCCGTCCGAAGTGACGTCGAAGGCGCCAAGGTGCATGTCGGGGATAAAGCGAAACAGCCGCTTGCCGGAGGCGACGTCGAACGCCGACACCTGCCCTGTGCCGCTGCCCTGGCAATAGAGCGTCTTGCCGTCGGCCAGGAACCGCAGCCGGGTGACGTCGCCGTCGATGATCCGCTCCGGCAACGGCAGCACGCGCAGCAGCCGGCGCGTCTTCGCGTCCCACAGCCGGATGTCCGAGCCCCCCGTCGCAAGGATGCTGCCGTCCGGCGAATAGGCGGCGTGCTGCGCCCCGGGATGGCGGAAGTGCTTGGTGCCGAGACGGCGCAGCACTGCCGGGGGCAGGTCGTCTTCCACGGCGGGGTCCGGCGGCGGCTTCGGCGTCTCGGGCGCCGCGGCGACCCGGGGTGGTGGGCCACCGGCAGCCGGCTGCTCACGGTCCTGAGGCTGCCAGACGGCACAGGCCAGCAGCGTCGCGCCGCTCAGGACAACCCCGAGCACCAGGGCCGCGCCGATAGCGATTTTCACCTTGAAGAAAAACATGGCTTGGATCACTCCTTCCGCCAGCAGGACTTCCAGGCCGGCGACGGTCTTCCCGGAAGCAAAGGCCACGGCCGCGGGAAGCACCCGGGCTGCCAGCGCGGCCGGCACGGCCGAGGACGACTGAGCCGCGACGGCCACCGCCCCCAGCGCCGCGGACAGAGCGACGCCGCGGCGCGCCAACCGGCTTTCCAGGAGGGCCCGGGCCCGGGCAATGCGGCCGGCGACGGTCCCCTCCTTCCAACCGAGCTGCTGCGCCGCTTCCGCCCGGCTCTTGCCCTCCAGGCAGCACAGCACGAACGGGTCGCGATGCTTCGCTGCCAGCCGGCCCAGCTCCTCGTGGAAAATGGCTTGCACTTCACGCAAGGCCGCCTCCGCGACCGGCTGCTCGGGCGTCCGGGGTTCTGCCCGCTGTTCGTGGCGGCGTCGGGTGGTCATGGCTCTTCGTACGTTGAGGGCGGTGCGCTGGGCGACCCCGAACAACCAGCTGGTCAGGGAATCGCGCTGGCGGATGGAAGCCGCCATCCGCGCCAGCACCAGAAAGGTGGCCTGAAAGGCGTCCTCCGCGTCCTCTTCGCAGGGCAGCAGGCCACGGCAAACGCCCAGCACCAGCCGGCCGTAGCGGTCCATCAGCACGGCAAACGCGGCCTCGTCCCCGGAGGCGACAAACCGCTCCAGAAGTTGCACGTCGTCCAGTTCCGCGGCCTGGGCGCTGAGCAGACGGCTTAACCTGGCACCGAGTTGTCCTGGCATGTCGGTTTGGCCTCCCCCCAGCACAGTTCAAGTAGATAGTACCGCGAGGGGTGGGCATTGGTACGGAAAAAATGCTGGAACTCTTCCACCCGATCCTGGCATGATAATGTCAAGGAGGACGTATGGCCGTTTCGATGCTGCGTGAAATGCTCCGGCTGCTTGGTCGGCAGGCCGATGCCGCCGGGAACTCCACCGATGCGCAGTTGCTGCGCCGGTACGCCGACAGCCATGACGAGCCGGCGTTCACGGAGCTGGTCCGGCGGCATGGGCCGATGGTTCTGGGCGTCTGCCGCCGGCTGCTGCGCGACGAGCCGGCCGCCGAGGACGCATTCCAGGCGACGTTTCTCGTTCTGGTGCGCAGGGCGTCTGCCCTGTGCTGGCAGGATTCCATCGCCGGCTTCTTGCACGAGGTAGCCTGGCGCGTGGCCCGCAAAGCGCGGAGCCGGCCACTACACCATTCCGTGCAGGAGCCGGCCATGACTGCCGAGAGTCGCGCCATCCGTGACGTTGAGCTGGGCGAGGTCCTTGACGAGGCCCTGGCGTCCTTGCCTCGCCATTATCGCACCGCTCTCATCCTGTGCTGCTGCGAGGGCAAGACGAACGAGGAGGCCGCCCAGGCCCTCGGCTGTCCGGTGGGCACGGTCAAGAGCCGGCTGGCGCGGGGACGGGAGCTGCTGCGGCAGCGTCTGCTGAACCGCGGTGTGGCGGTGCCGGCAGCCGTGGCGGCCGCGAACCTGGTCGGGTCGCTGGCCGAAGCGTCCGTTTCGCCGCGGCTGCTCCAGGCGACCGTCGCCCAGGCCCTTTCCTTCGCCAGGAGCACGGCCGGGAGCTCCAGCGCGGTGCTGCTCGCCAGGGCCATCCTGCACAGTTTCGCTGTTGCCCGGGCCAGCCTGTGCGCTGCTCTGGGTCTGTGCGGCGTCTTGCTGATTCTGGGGGTAACGCTGGCCGTCGGTGTGGCGAGCCCGGGGCGTCAGCCCCCGGGCTGCCGACCGCTCCCGGTCAGCCAGCCCGGCCGGTCAACGCACCCGCTCCGGCAGCCGCCATGCAACCCCGCAGAAGACCCGGCTGATCCGGACATCCCGCCGCCGGACAACGCCTCGCTGGAGACTCCGCTGCCGCGTGGCGCCATTGCCCGGCTGGGGACCACGCGCTTCCGTCCAGGCCAGGTGGTCGGCAAGATGAAGCTGTCGGCCGACGGCAAGAAGCTCCTCACCTCCGGCGGCAACGACGGCGTGATGGTCTGGGACGCCCAGACCGGCAAGCGGCTCCTGCGCCGTCCGCTGGGCTGGGAGGGCGAGTTTTCGCGGGACGGCGACCGACTCTTCGTTCTCGAATTTCCGCCACCTCGCTCGAACAGCATTCTCGACTCCTTCCTGGAGATTGCCGAAGGCAAGAACGTCAAGAACGCCCTGAGGATCTACCAGCTTTCCACCGGCAAGCTGCTGCAGCAGATCGAGGGTTCCTCCTTCCTCGATCATTTCCTTCTCTCGCCCGACGAGCGCACGCTGGCCCTGCGGTGCGCCGTCCCCAACGGAGTCGCCCCGGAACCGAACTCCGGCAGAGGGTATCATTACCTGTACAAGCGCTATCTGAAACTGTACGACCTGAAGGCGGGCCGGGTCTTGCACAACCTGGGAGAGCTGCCCCAATCGTACAACGGCTATGAGCTGTTTCGCTTCTCCGCGGACAGCAAGAGTCTCTTTGCCGTTACCTCTTCCCCGGAAAACCAGAACAAGCCCGAATCGACCGTCCGGCGTTTCGACGTGGCCACGGGGGTGCTGAAATCGAAGACGACAATCCCCGGGATGGGCTACCGGACGCCGCCGAACCTGTTCGGCAAGAAGGCGCTGATCCTCTCGGAGAACAGGCTCTGGGACCTCGACAAGGAACGACTGCACTGGGCGTCCAAGGGAGAGCTGGCCGGGGTCTATGCGTTCCTGCCAGATGGCCGCACGCTCGTCGGCTGGTCCAAAAATCAAAAGCAGCTCGAGGGCGAAGACATTGCTTCCCAGGTCGTCCACTGGGACGTGGAGGCCGACCGCGAAATCCGGCGTTTAGGGGCCCGAACCAGTTGCCTGGCCATCGCCCCGGACGGCAAGACCTGCTTCGGCGCCGCCTGGACCCATCGCTGGTATCGCTGGGACTTTGCCACGGGAAAGGAACTCGACCCCGTGGACGGCCCCACGGCGCCGGCGGAAACCATCGTCTTTTCGCCGGACGGCAAGTACGTCGTCACGCATTACGGCGTCTGGGACCGTGCGACCGGCAAGCATCTCCTTCACTTGCCGCAGCCACACCCCGGGAGCGGACCGTTCTTTTTCACCCCGGACGGCAAGACTCTGATCTACGGCGCCGGAGGCGTTTCGACGCTCTTCCTGATGGAAGCGGGCACCTGGAAAGCAACCAGGCGCGATCTCGAGCCAGGGATGCCGTTTGTAGCCAATTTGCCGATAGGCCTGGACGTAGGCGATTGCAGGGTGAGTCCCGACGGCAAGGTCCTGGCGACGACGTCCGCGATCGTGGAGCTGGCCCGGCGGCAAATTGTTAAGCAAGCTCGAGTATGCCTCCAAGGACGGACCGTTCCGGCAGCTGGGCCCCATCGCCTTTTCTCCGGACAGCAAGCGCCTCGTTTGCGTTGCTTCTCAAGCTCCTGCAAAGGCCCACGTTCACGTCTGGGATCTGGCGGGCAGCCGGCTTGTCAGTGACAAGGAGATGACCGATTGGCCAGGCGAGCCGCACAGGAGCCTCCAGCTGCTCGCCGACGGCAAGCTGCTGGCGGCCGGCTGGTTGCCGCCCCGACCGCCATGGAAGGGCATGATGCGCTGGCCCGAGGAGCAGGGCAAGCCGATCCCGCCGGAATGGCCGGACACCATGCCGCCCATGCCGGACGGCGTCCTGCGCATCTGGGACACTGCGACCGGCAAGGAGAAGTTCCGCCTCAAATTCCCCCAGCACTTGGACAACAGCACTGTTCCGCCCGTCTGTTCCCCCGACGGCAAGCTGGCAGTGACGGCCTCTTTCTGCGACGGTCTCGTCCGTTTCTGGGACATCGCCAGCGGCAAGGAAGTGGGCCGGTTCCGCGGCCCGGTCAACGGCGTTCACTCCCTGACCTTCACTCCCGATGGCAAAGTCCTTGCCGTTAGCTCAGAGGATACGACCGTGCTGCTCGTGGACGTTGGGCAGGTCGCCGGCAAATAAGGACGCGCGAACATAACTCCCTCCCCCGCAAGGCTGAGGGAGGGACCTTTTTGGAGTGCGGCAGTAGCTTTGCTCTGCCGCTTTGGTTTGGCCTGTTTTTCTTTCTTCTTTTGGTTTTTGTTTCTTGGACTGGCGTAACAAGGGAAAAGCCGAAAACAAAAGGAGAAACCAAAGCGGCAGAGCAAAGCTACTGCCGCACTCCAAAAAGGGGACCGGCTGCCGGCACGCCTTTTTTCCGCGAAATGTCTGATACCACGCCATCCTTCTTGACGAAACAACAGTTACGTCGCGCAAAGCCGGCACAACCGGACGATCCAAAACATCTTCCAAGGTTACCTCAGACTGCCCATTCTGAGCATGCTGCCGGGTTGAGGAGATTGGAGGCTCTTGGTGAACAGGTCCTTGTTGCGATCGTTGCTGGGCGCGTCCTTGTTCAGTGCGGTTGTGGTCTTCAGTGCCCGTGCCCAGGACAGTATAACTGGTTTCACCCCCGTTGTAACAACCCAGGGTCAGCCGGCAGCAACGGTCCTCAACGAAGGAACACCTAACGCCCAGGTCGGCCCCTTCAACGTCTGCTTGTTGCAGTCGGCACCCGGGTTTGAGACCAGCGCCGCGCTGCTCTTTTTACAACCCTCCAGCGGCAATCTGACGTATGCGACGCTGGTAAACCCTCTTCCCTTCCTCAACCCGAGCTGGAGTGACCAGGCAGTCAATCCCGGATTCAGTCCTGCCTTCAACGTGGGCATGCGCTATCTTTCTGGCTCTGGTGGGGACGTTCAGCTGGCCTGGACCCATCTGAATGCCTATGACAATGGATCGATTCTGGTCAACCCCACCCAGGTGTTGACGCCATACCTGACTGGTGTCCCAAGCACTGCCATTCAAGGGTTGGGCCCATCGTATCTGATTGGACCGCCTCCACCGTACTCCAGCGCAAGAGCTGTCGCGCACGTTACCTACGATACGGTCAATCTGGATGCGGGACTATTGCTCGGTGCCGGCAACCGCGTGCAACTGCGACTCTTCGCCGGCCTGCAGGGCGCACGCCTCGGCCAAAGCCTGTCCACCACTTTCCAGAGCCCTGACGGATCGATTACGTTTACCGATGCCTCCCGATCGTTGTTTACCGGCGTGGGGCCGCGTCTGGGAATGGACGTGCATTACGTCAGCGGTAATCTCGACCTCCTCTGTGGATTGGCGGGGACCACGCTGATAGGCGGGATGCAGAGTAACATCGACTTTCTCACTTCTTCACCCACCTTCACCGTTGCTGGAGTGGAGGTCCCCAATACCCAGTCCTTGACTTCGCCTCCCTCAACCCGGGTCATTCCCGGCATCGATGCCAGGCTGGGGGCCAGCTATGCGATTCCGCTTGGTAGATTCGGGGTCCTCAAGTGTGAAGCGGGTTATCAAGCTGCTGCCTATCTCGGTGCCGTCAATCAATACTCTCTCACCGAAGTGCAAAATTCGTTGACGCTCCCATATGAAGGCAACGCAGCGGTCTTCCTGAGGACCGCGGTGGAGTACCAGAGCAACTTCCTGGTCCACGGTCCTTATGGAAGGCTTTCCTTGCAGTTCTAAATCCTTGCAATCGCAATTCCGGGCTGCTAGCATCGGTCATTGACGTGACCGAGACCCCGAAATCGAGCCAATCGAGGAAGGCCGGGTCCATGCCGCCCCGTCTTTCTCGAATCGGCCCTGCGCTCGGTGCGTGGGGCCCTGCTGCGAGCGGGTCTCTCGGGAAGAGGAACTGTTCCTGGGGACGTTGGCTCACCCCGTGGGATTCGGCCCATCTTCTTCCCCACGGAGGAGTTCAGTACCATGAGGCAACATCTGTTGGCAGCCCTGGGGCTCTTCTGCTGTGCCGCCCCGGGCAGCGGCGCGGACTTCGCACCACCAGTGCGCCTGAAGGCAGACGGGGTCGCAATCCGTGTCGAGTCCCCCGGCTACGCGGCACCCTGCTGGGCGGACGTGGACGGGGACGGCAAAATGGACCTTCTGGTTGGGCAGTTCCGCCAGGGCAAGATCCAGGTCTTCAAGGGCCTGGGCGGTGGCAAGTTCGGCAAGGGCGACTGGTTGCAGGCGGAGGGCAAGGTGGCCGAAGTGCCAGGTGTTTGGTGATGCACCTCTTCCACTCCACAGTTGGTGGACATCGACGGTGACGGACGTCTCGACATCCTTTCCGGATCGTATTCCCGCATGGACAAGGACATGGCGGGACTGTTCCAGGTGCTGTACGGCAAGGCCGACGGCACGTTTCGCAAGGCCGAGGTCCTCAAGGGGACCGACGGGGAGCCGCTCATCATCCCCGCAAAAGGCGACGAGCAGCTGACCGAGAAGATTTGCACTCGCCCTTTCGCCATCGATTGGGACGGTGACGGCAAACTGGACCTGGTCGTGGGGAACTTCGCCGGCACCTTCTGGTGGTTCATGGGTGAGGGCAAGGGGAAGTTCGCACCGAAGCCGAAGTTGATCAAAGCCGGCGACGAGCCGTTGCGAATCCAGGGCGCGCACAGCGACCCGTTCGTGATCGACTGGGACGGCGACGGCGACCTGGACATCGTGAGCGGTTCCAGCGACGGCGGCGTCTGGTGGGCGGAGAACAGGGCCGGCAAGGGCAAGGTGCCGGACCTGCTGCCGTTCCGGCCGCTGATCAAGCCGGGGCCGCCGGTCGCGGCCGGCCAGGTCCTCCGCGAATGCGACCTCACCGGCCCCGTGCGAGCGACCCGGGTCTGGGTCGCGGACGTCAATGGCGACGGCAAGCTCGACCTGCTTGTCGGCGACAGCGTCACTCTCGTCTCGCCGGTGAAAGGAGTCAGCGAGGAGGAGATGAAGAAGAAGTTCGCCAAGTGGCAGGAGGACTTCCAGGCCGCTGCCGCGGCGCTGAGCAAGTCGAACGGCGATGCGAAGGCGGTGGAGGAGTACAACAAGACCTACCAGCGGCGCAGCGAGTTCATGAACGAGGAAATGACTGGCTTCGTCTGGCTGTACCTGCGGAAGTGACCCCGCCACCCCGCGGCGCGTCAGGGGATCGGCCGTCACACCTCGACGGAAAGCGATCCCCTGGCGTGCGAGGTTCACCTCGGTTGCTCGCGCTGGGCAAGGGATGGTGGAGCGGCCGCTCTTGACAGGCGGGCATTCTCCCAGATAAAGTAAAGCGGCTTTACCTTAAAGAGGTAAAGCCGCTTTACTTTACTTGGGAAGACATGAAACCCTGGCACTTTTACGGTCGGAAAGATCAGCTGGCCGTGCTGGCGGAGATGCTTGGCCGCCAGCGCTGGTTTTTCGCCAAGGTGACCGGTCGGCGGCGAATCGGCAAGACAACGCTGATCCAGCGAGCGATGGAAACCATCCATTCTCACAAGCCGGTGTTCTACGTCCAGATACCTGATTCCGAGCCAGCCGGGGTGATCTCGGCGGTGAATGATGGCCTGGACACGTTCCGAGTGCCGACCGACCGTTACCCTCGACCGCAGGACCTTGCTCAACTGGCCAGGTTGCTGGAGGCAATGGCCGAAGGCGGGTATTTGCTGGTCCTTGACGAGTTCCAATATTTCAACCGGAAGGGATACGAAGAGTTCTGCTCCTTCCTGCAAGCAGCCGTGGATCGCCTGGCTGCGAAGGCGGACAAGGTGCCTGGCGGCCTGATCGTGCTGGGATCGATTTACACGGAGATGACGGCTCTCCTGGAAGACCGCACGGCTCCCTTGTACAACCGCGTCACCGACACGATCGACCTGACACACCTGGACGTCGCCTCGCTTCTGGCCATTTTGCGGGACCACGCCGACCCATCGCCGCCGCGGCTTTTGTTCCTGTGGAACCTCTTTGAAGGCGTTCCGAAGTTCTATCGCGATTGCTACGAGCAGGGTGTCCTGGCGGCCGACCGTCAAGCTCTGCTCCGCAGGATCTTCTTCGAGAGTTCGTCCCCGCTTCGCACGGAGGCCGAGAACTGGTTCCTGCGGGAATTGCGAGGGCGTTACGATGTCGTTCTGAAGTTCGTCGCCCGCAACCCCGGCCGGATGCACAACGAACTGGTCCAGGCAATCCGGCAGGCGAGCGGCAATCCGGACACGCAAATCGGCGGCTACCTCAAGATTCTGATCGAGCGTTACCGGCTGATCGAGAAAAACCTGCCGGTGTTCGCCAGGCCCGAGGCCAAGCGGAGCCGGTACTACGTGACGGACAACTTTCTCCGCTCCTGGCTGGCGGCCCTGGCCAACCCCGTGTCGGCAATCGCTTTCCGGCCGGTCGAACAGCTGGTCCAGGAAGCCGATCAGCGGCTGGAAGACGTGGAAGGTGGAGCGCTGGAGAAATTGGTGGGGCAACTCTACGAGGAGAGGAGCCGGAAAGGAATTGGGGATTTTCCTCTGACACAGCGAATCCAGGGCTACTGGGACCGGGGTGACACGGAGATCGATCTGGTGGCCGTGAATGAAACGGACGAAACCATCCGGTTCGGATCCTGCAAGCGCTCCCCGACAAAGCTGTTGTCAGACGTGAACAACTTCAAAGGCCACGTCGCACGGTTCCTGGAGACGATGCCCCGGTATCAGAAATGGCAGGTGCAATACGTTGCTGTCGTGCCCGTGCTGGCAGCCGAGGAACGAGCTGTCCTGACCCGTCACGACGTCATTCCGCAAGACCTGAACGACCTGACGACCGGCTTGGAGTAAGCCGCTGATCAAGCTGGGCCGCCAGTCGCGTACTGTCAGGTACTCCGGGGCGAGTGCCTGGTTCGGCTGAGAGGCCCCGGCTGTTGAGCAAGAAGCTGGTCCGGTCGTCGGCAGGCTGGCAACCCAGACGAGCCACGGTAGAATGACTGCTGGTGGGATCGACAACCAGTGCCGGGACAGGCAATCGGGGCCGGATGAGGACCAGCGAGGAGCGATCATGACACACGTGAGCCTGGACGGGGTCGAGGAGTCGGTGAAGCGGTTCGTGCTGGCCGTGGCGGGCAATCCGGCCGGTTCGGTCCTCGAGCTGAACGGTCAGCCAGTCGCCTGGGTCGTCCCCGCCGCCGCGGCCGCCAACGGAGACGAGGAGTGGACCGAGGCCAAGAACCAGCGCCGCTGCGACCTGATCGATCGGAAGTTTGCTGCTGCAACCCTCACCCCGGCGGAGACGGTTGAGCTGGCCCAACTGCAAGAGCAGATGCTGCGGCACCGCCGGCGCGTCGCTCCGCTACCGCTGGAGGATGCCCGCCGCCTGCACCAGGAGCTGCTGAACAAAGCGGCTTCGCAAGCGCAGACCAACCCATGACTGCCCCTTTCGAGTATCCGTCCCTTCCGCATCCCCGACGTCATGGCCCGCAAGGGTATGCGGACTACGCCAGCTATCGGCCGTGGTTGCGCGACGAGTTTTCTTACCGTTGCGTCTACTGTCTGCTGCGGGAACAGTGGAGCCGGGTCCGTGGCCTGTACGCCATTGACCACTTCCTCGCCGTGGTCCACCACCCGGAGAAAACCACGGACTACGACAACCTGCTTTACGCTTGCGCCACGTGCAACACGGCCAAGGGAGATCGCGACGTGCCCGACCCGCTGGCCGTTATGCTGAACCCAGGGGTCCGCGTTGCGGAGGATGGGACGATCCACGCCGAGGATGCGGAGGCGGTGCGGCTGATCGAGTTGCTCGGGCTCGACAGCACGGAATCAACGGAGTTTCGCATGCTCTGGATCGGCATTGTCGCCCTGGCAGCCCGGTACGATCAAGACCTGTACCGACGGCTGATGGGCTACCCGGACGACCTCCCCGACTTGCGCTGTCTTCAGCCTCCCGGCGGCAACTCTCGCCCCGATGGCGTGGAACAATCGGCTCTCGTCAAGCGAGAACGAGGTGCCCTCCCTGTCACCTATTGAGCGCTGCAGAGGAGTGATCCTGGTCAGGGTTTCGCCTCTCTCTTCGGGAGCGACACTTCCCACAGTCGGAGAGCATCGACCGAGGTGCCGACAACCAGCAGCTTGCCTTCCGGGGTGAAGCGCAGCGAGAGGAAGGAGCAGCCCGGCGGGGCCTGGAGGACTCGCTGCCGACCCGTGTCCACGTCCACCAGCTTCAAGTCGCACTCCGCGTAAAGTTCGGGCGAATCCAGCAGGGCCAGAGTCTTGCCGTCCGGGCTTGGGGCCATCGCCGTGACGCGGCCAAACGGCCCTGGAAGTGTGGCTCGCTCCTTGCCCGAGGCCACGTCCCACAGTTTCACGTCCCCCTTCCATACGTAGTCCTTCCCCTCATGGCGAGTACTCGACGCGATCAGGGTCTTCTCGTCGGCGGCTCCAGACCACGCAGCCAACCTCGCCCCGGTGCTCCGATAGGGTGGCCTTCTCCTGGCCTGTCGCGGTGTCCCACAGGTCGATCTCCTGGTAATTCCGTGCGGCCAGGGTCGCAAGGTCTTTGCTGAAGGCCGCGCCCAAATTGCCGGAGAGTGGGATGTGATGCCGGAAAGAAGCCAGTTCCTTGCCCGAGGCCACATCCCAGAGCTTGGCTTGCTCCGAGCCCACCGCTGCCACCCGCGTACCGTCTCGGCTCAAAGCGATAGCGCTCATGGGGCTCGGAACTTTCTTGAAGGAGGCGATTTGCTTGTGCGCCGCCAGATCCCAGACTCGCACAAGTTTATAGCCTCCGGTCGCCAACCGCTTACTGTCTGCGCTGAAAGCCAGAGTATCAAAGTCATTCTTCTCCCCCGAAAGGGACACAATCTCCTTTGAGGTGACGACGCTCCAAAGCTTCAGTTCTCCCTCGCGCTCGTTTCTGCCGCCGGCCGCCAGAACTTTGCAGTCGGGGCTTAACTCCACCCGGTCTACTCGAAACGAACCCCTCTTGAACGTGCCACGTTCCGTCAGCTCCTGGGCCGGTACTCCCGGCACGCGCACCGACAAGAGCAGTACAGCGACGAACAGTCGGGCCGGTCGCACAGGAACCTCCTTTCAGGGTTTGCGGCGTTTCGCCAAACGCTCCAGGGCAGCCCTGGCCTCGCGAGTTATCACCGATTGGGCCGGCCCTTTCGCCAGCACCTCCAGCACGCGCCGAGCGTCCGGCGTGCCGACCTCCTCCAAGATCGCCAGCGCGAGCGAAACGCTTCGCGGTTGGAACTTGGATTCTCCCTGCGGCGTTTTCAACTTGTCGAGCGTCTTCTCGATGCGGAAGCGAGCTTCGACACTTGGGGATTTCTGGAGCGCCAGCTGGAGGGGAAACGCGGCCTCGGGCCCCAGACTCTCCAGTTCACGGGATGCCTTCTCCCGCACGTCAAAGGCGTCGTCGTCAAGGTCGGTGATGAGGCGCCGCGCCCGCTCCTCGGCAGCGGCGGTGCGCTGGAGGCGGTCCTTCAGGAAGGTGATGGCATCTTCGGGAGCCGCGGCCAGTTTCTTGCCGGCTCGGGCGCCCTCGTCCGGCCCGCCCGCCAACTCGGCCCAGAGCAGTTCCAGTCGGGCCCGCGCCACGTCCCAGAAAAGGACAGTCGTATCCGGTCCCCCGGAAGCAAGCGTCTTGCCGTCGGGGGAGAAGGCCAACGACGTGGCAGCCCCTCCTTTGTGGCCGCTGAATTGGCCCACCCGCTTTCCCGTGGTCGTGTCCCACAGCTGGATGACCGGGTCGCGATCCCCGCCTCCGGTCGCGATCGTATTGCCGTCCGGGGAGAGAACGAGGCAGCCCGGGAAACTTTCGATGTCTCCCAAGGAAAAGGAGCGAAGGAGGCGTCCGTTCGCAGCGTCCCAAAACCGGGCCTCGTTAAACTTCCACCTGCCGGTGTCGTATTCGCGGGTCAGCACCGTCCGGCCGCCTGGGAGATAGGCAGCATACGCGATTCCCCGACTCTCGGACCGGGACGTCCCAAGGTCGCGCACCTTTTTTCCCGAATCGACCTGCCAGAGGGCCAGTTCCCCAGGAGAGCCGGCCACCAGCAGTGTCTTGCCGTCCGGCGAAAAGGCGACCGACTTGTCCCAGGTGTCCTTGCCCCGTATTTGCAGTAACCGCTTGCCCGTGGCCACGTCCCACACCTTGGCCCGAGCGTCGAGGCCGCTCGAAGCGAGTCGTTTGCCGTCAGGCGAAAAGACGAGGCTATCGACACAATTGACGTGCCCTGGAAATTGGCGCAGGAGACGGCCTGCCGACAAATCCCAGAGCCGGACCTGAGCGTCGAAGCCCCCCCTGCTCCTGGATCCATCTCCGGTGGCCAGCATCTTGCCGTCGGGGGAGTAGGCCATCGATTTTACGATCGCGTCATGGCCCGTGAACACGTGCAGTGGCTTGCGGTCTTTCAGCCTCCAGACGATCAGCGTTTCCTCCGCTCCATCACCAGAAGCGAGCCCGCTCCCGTCGGGTGAAAACGCCAGACTGATCACGGGAGCCGCGTGCCCGGCCAGTGGATGCAGGCGTTTGCCGGTGGCCACGTCCCAGAGACCGACCGTGGACCACTCCGCCGTGGCCACTTTTTTTCCGTCGGGCGAAAAGGCGAGAGCACACACAAAGCCAGGGTGCCGATTGAACCGTCGCACTTCCTTGCCGGTTGCCGTCTCGTAAAGTCGCATCGCCTCCTCGCCACTGCAGATCAGGTGTGTTCCATCCGGCGAGAATGCCAGCTTGCCGCGACAGTCCTTGATCGTGAACCGGAGCCGACCGTCGGCAACGTTCCACGTGCTGAACGAGTCCTTTCCTGACGCTCCGGCGAGAGTCTTGCCGTCCGGTGAAAAGACGAACCAGGAGAGCGACTCCTCCAGCGTACGGGCAAAGCCTGGCATCAGGTGGGGGGCCTTGTTGGGCCCCTCGATCGAACGCACTTCCTTGCCGGTAGCGACATCGACGAAGTGGGCGCGGTTGCCCTCGCCGCTGACGACCAGTGTTCTGCCGTCCGGGGACAGGGCTGCGGAGAAGAACAGGCTTCGTCCTTCATCCTTCCAGGTCAGAATCCGCTTGCCGGTTTCCGTTTCCCAGAGTCGAACAGCGTCCCCCAGACCAGCCACTCCCCCTACCTTTCCGTTGGCCGACAGGAAACTGAACATTCCCTGGCCGAATCGGTTTTCGGGTGGTTTCGTCTCGCGGAGCAGATTCCCTGATCCCGCCTCCCAGAGGCGGAACGCGCCATTGTTGTCGGTGGTGATGAGTGTCTTGCCATCTGGGCTGAACTGGGCGGCGGTGGCAGGGGCGGCGGTCGGGAACCAGCCGAGGTCCTTGCCGGTCGCCACGTCCCACGCTCGCAGGCCCACGTCTCCTCCGGAAACCAGCGTCTTGCCGTCCGGGGAGAAGGCGACGCAGGCAGCGCCGCTGCCGTCTCGGACAACGTGGCGCAAGCGGAGCGTGCCAAGGCGCGCGACCGCGCCCGGCGGCAGCGGGTCGCCGTGATCGTCGGTTCGCGGCGGCTCGGCCCGGGCCGGCGGCGCCAGCAACAAAAACAGATATGCCGTCCCCAAGAGGCCTGAGCGGGTTGTTGACATGGCTCTTCCTCCGCAGGCGAACCGAGGTCGCGGGCACTCTCGCCCCATTTGTGGGAGGATACCGGCAGCATCGAGCTGCGTCAAACAAGAACCCGAGGGGTAATCCGTCGCGGTCAGAAAACAGGTGCCCGTCCTGGATTTTGGGGAAGCGTCAAAAGAGGGCCCAAAGCGACGGCGTGTGCTGGTGGCGTGGTGGCGGTGTCGCTTTTTTGTCATCGGAGGGGCAAGCACAGACACGCCGGGGCACTCCCTGACATCACCGCCAAGAAAAAGCGCCGTTGGCGGTGTGGCGGTCTCGCCCCTTGAGTCTCGGCGGCGCCCCCAACTCCCCAGAATCCTTGCCGGCCAGGAAAAAAGTATGCGGTTTCTCATGGCAAATTCCGCCGCCGGCCGCTATCCTGGAAGGAACCTCCCCTGGAGAAGGATGAATGCTCCCACCGAAGAAGCTGCACCCCATTTTCCTTGTCGCTCTCTGCCTGACCACTGGCCTGGGCTGGTGTTCGCACGCAGCCGCGGAACCGAAACCGACGGCGGAGCAGGCGAAGTTCTTCGAGGCGCAGGTCCAGCCGTTGCTCACCGCCCACTGCATTGCCTGCCACGGCGGCGAGAAGAAGATCAAGGGCGGCTTGCGTCTGACCAGCCGGGAAGCGATCCTCAAGGGCGGCGACAGCGGCCCGGTCGTGGTGCTGGACAAACCGGAGGAGAGCCTGCTGCTCCAGGCCCTCCGCCACGAAGACCTCAAGATGCCGCCCAAGGGCAAGCTGCCCCAGGCACAGATTGACGTGCTGACCAGGTGGGTCAAGATGGGCGTGCCGTACGTCGCGGGCACCGCAAAGGCCCGGCATGGTCCGCCGCCGGTGGACGAGACCGCCCGCAATTTCTGGGCGTTCAAGCCGGTCGTCCGGCCGCCGGTGCCGCAGGTCAAGGACCGGACGTGGGTACGCAATCCCCTCGACAACTTTGTGCTGGCCCGGCTGGAGGAGAAGGGTTTTCGGCCCGCCCCGCCCGCCAGCAAGGTGACCCTGCTCCGCCGTGCCTATTACGCGGTCATCGGTCTGCCGCCGACTCCCGCCGAGGTGGACCGGTTCCTGGCCGACCAGTCGCCGGACGCCTACGAAAAGGTGGTCGATCGCCTGCTGGCCTCGCGCGCACTACGGCGAACACTGGGGCCGGCACTGGCTCGACCTGGTCCGCTACGCCGAGACCAACAGCTTCGAGCGCGACGGGGCCAAGCCGTTCGCCTGGCGTTATCGCGATTACGTCATCCGGGCCTTCAACCAGGACAAGCCCTACGACCAGTTCATCCGCGAGCAGCTGGCCGGCGACGAGCTGGACCAGGTGACCGGTGACAGCATCATCGCCACCGGCTACTACCGCCTCGGCACCTGGGACGACGAGCCGGCCGATCGCACCCAGGCCTATTACGACGAGCTGGACGACGTCGTCGCCACCACCGGCCAGATCTTCCTCGGCCTGACGGTCAACTGCGGCCGCTGCCACGATCACAAGATCGACCCGTTCCCGCAGAAGGACTACTACCGGCTGCTGGCCTTCTTCCACGGCATCCGCCGCTACGGCAACGGGCTCGATTCGCTGCGCTTCATCGGCTCGGAGGAGGAGCGCCGGAAGAACCAGGAGCAGATCGCCGAGCACAAGCGCAAGGTGGGCGAGATCGACGCCCAGCTGTCGGCCATCGAGAAGGAAGTGGAGCCCAGGCTGCAGGGCGGCGAGCGCGACGACTTCAAGCATCGAGCCCAACCGCGAGCTGCTGGTCGCGCAAACATGCGGCGGAGGAGTCTCGAGTCCGCTACAACCTCCTGCTGAGGCAAAGGGTAGCACTGAACCGCTCCACCCCCAGGGCGCTGGGCCAGGCGCTTTGCGTCACCGAGGACGGCCCCAGGGCACGCGACACCTTTGTGCTGTTGCGCGGCAACCCCCAGGCCCAGGGCGAGCGGGTCGAGCCGGGTTTCCCCTCGGTGCTTGGCCCGGCGAACACGCCGATGCCGAAGGTCCCCGCACCACCCAAGGGGGCCCGCACTTCCGGCCGACGGCGCGTGCTGGCCGACTGGATCGCCGACGGCCGCAACCCGCTGACGGCTCGCGTCATGGTCAATCGCGTCTGCCAGTACCATTTCGGCCGGGGCATCGTCCGCTCGACCAGCAACTTCGGCTACCTGGGCAATCCGCCGACGCACCCCGAACTGCTCGACTGGCTGCGCCAGCGAATTCATGGCTAGCGGCTGGAAGCTCAAGCCGCTGCACCGCATGCTCCTGACCTCCAGCGCTTTCCGCATGGCCAGCCAGGCCGATTCGACCGTGGCGGCGAAGGACCCGGAGAACGACCTGCTTGGCCGCTTCGATCTGCGCCGGCTGACGGCCGAGGAGATCCGCGATTCGATCCTGTCGGTCTGCGGCAACCTGAACCTGGACAAGACCGAGGGCCCGAGCGTCTTTCCCGTGATCCCCGCGCGGTGCTGGCCGGTCAGTCGATCCCCGGCAACGGCTGGAAGCCCTCGACGCCGGAAGAGGCGGCGGCCCGCAGCGTCTACGTCCACGTCAAGCGCTCGCTGGCCCTGCCGCTGCTGAACGTGTTCGACGCCCCCGACCCGGACGGCCCCTGCCCGGTGCGCTTCACCACCACGCAGCCGACCCAGGCCCTGGGCATGCTCAACAGCACCTTCGTCAACGAGCAGGCCGAAACTCTTCGCCGACAGCCTCCGCAAGGAGGCCGGCTCCGACGAGAAAGCGCAAGTGCGCCTGGCCCTCCGCCGGGTGCTGCAGCGGACACCGACCCAGCCGGAGATTGACCGAGGAACCGCTTCCTCGCCGAGCTGCGCGACAAGGATAAGCTGACCGCTGACGAGGCCCTGCGGCGCTTCTGCTTGCTGGCGCTGAACTTGAACGAATTTGTCTACCTGGATTAGCAGGAGAGTCGGGATGTTTTGTAGGGTGGGCCGAGCGTAGCGAGGCCCACCGCCCTGCCGGTGGGCCTCGCTACGCTCGGCCCACCCTACGGCGTGCCTGGGAACGAGAAGAAACGGAGACTAGCATGCAGCGCAACTTCTGTGGCCGCACCCGACGCGAGTTCATCTGGCAGACCGGCTGCGGCTTTACCGGGTGGCCCTGGCGGGCCTGCTCGGCGAGGACTTCTTCCGCTCCCAGGCGGTGGCCGCGGATGGCCGGACCGCTTTCGCCAATCCGCTGGCCCCGAAGAAACCGCACCTGACTCCCCGGGCGAAGAGCGTCATCTTCCTGTACATGTACGGCGGTCCCAGCCACATCGACACGTTCGACTACAAGCCGGGCATGATCGGCACGGACAACAAGACGGTGCAGGTCAAGACCTTCGGCCGGGGCGGGCACAAGAACGAGGGCCGGATCGTCGAGCCGCGGTGGAAGTTCAAGCAGTACGGCCAGTGCGGCAAGTGGGTCAGCGACCTGTTCCCGCACCTGGCCCACTGCGTCGATGACATCGCCTTCCTCCACTCCATGACCGCCGACTCGCCGATTCACGGCTCGGCCATGCTGCAGATGAACACCGGCAAGATCCAGAGCGGCAGCCCGTGTCTGGGCTCGTGGGTCAACTACGGCCTGGGCAGCGAGAACGAGAACCTGCCCGGCTTCGTCGTCATGCTCGATCCGCGCGGCGGACCGATCAGCGGGGCCAAGAACTGGTCCAGCGGCTACATGCCGGCCCACTTCGAGGGCACCACCTTCCGCTCGCAGGGCACGCCGATCCTCGACCTGGATCGGCCCGACGGCATCAGCCTGGAATCGCCAGCGCCGCCTGCTCGACGTGCTGCGCGAGTACAACAGCGAGCATCAGGTCCAGGAGCGGCGGCAACCACGCCCTGGCCGCGCGCATCGCCAGTTACGAGCTGGCCTTCAAGATGCAGGCGTCCGCGCCCGAGGCCGTCGATCTGAGCAAGGAACCGGAGAGCATCAAGGAGATGTACGGCCTCAACGACAAGCGGACGCGCGGTCTTCGGCCGGCAATGCCTGCTGGCCCGGCGGCATGGTCGAGCGCGGCGTCCGCTTCGTGCAGATCTACTCCGGCGGCAATCACAACGACGACAACTGGGACGCCCACGGCGACCTGGTCAAGAACCACGAGCATGCACGCCGGCGAGACCGACAAGCCGATCGCGGGCCTGCTGAAGGACCTGAAGCAGCGCGGCCTGCTCGATTCGACGCTGATCGTCTGGGGCGGCGAGTTCGGCCGGCAGCCGACCGCCGAGTACGCCAAGGGCACCGGCCGCGACCACAACGCCTACGGCTTCACCATGTGGCTGGCCGGCGGCGGCATCAAGGGCGGCGTCAGCGTCGGCACCACCGACGAACTGGGCGGCCGCGGCGGTGGAGAAGCCGTTCCACGTCAAGCACCTGCACGCCACCATCCTGCACCAGCTGGGCCTCGATCCGGACCGGCTGACGTACTTCTACGGCGGACTCGATCAGAAACTGGTCGGCGTCGAAGGAGCGGAGCCGATCCGCGAGATCATGTCTTAGACGAGGTTCGCTTCGGCCTGGATCATTCCCGGGGGTTGGGCGCGTCAAGATCGCCAAGATCGCGCCGACAACCGAGACGATTGACGAAACAGTGACCACGGGAACGTTCGCACGATACGCCTCGACCAAAAAGCAGCTTCGTGTCCGCCTTGGCCTCAGCAGGATCGCACTCACAAGGATTAACGCTCTTTCACGTTGTCTTCATTAAAGACACACGTACGACCTCTACAAATTCAGCATTGCCTACCGGACACAGCCCGCGGGGCCACCTGCCCCGCGGGTTTCTTTTTCGCCTATTTCTCAACGGAGGACGTGTTGATGTCTGTTCTTACCTCCCCGTCGGCGAGTCGGCGGGCTGGCTTCACGCTCATCGAATTACTGGTGGTGATTGCCATCATCGCCATCCTCATCGGGTTGCTCTTGCCAGCGGTGCAAAAGGTCCGCGAGGCGGCGGCCAGCACCCAGTGCCAGAACAACCTCAAGCAGCTCGGTCTGGCCTTCCACTCCTACCACGACGCCAATCAGCATCTGCCCAACGGCGGCCGGGACGGCCGGCCGACGGGGCAGACCGACATATCCTGTTGCGACTGGGACGACCTGAACGCCGCGGCCGAGGACGCGGCCGGCAAGATGGACGATCGCACCGGGTTCAACTGGCGCTATCAGATCCTGCCCTACGTCGAGCAGACTCCGCTCTATGAGACCGTGAGTCGCGCGACCGTGTATGCGACCCCAGTCAAGATCTACTACTGCCCCAGTCGCCGGGCCGCGACCAAGTACGGCAGCTCGGCCAAGAGCGATTACGACGGCAACGCTGGCACTCACTTCTCCAACGGCACGCCGACCAGCGGCTCGGCGGACAGCGGCTCGGGGACGATCGACGGGGTCGTGGTCCGCGAAAACGTCCCGCAGATCACCCTGACGGCGATCACCGACGGCACCTCGAACACGGTCATGGTGTGCGAGAAGTGGCTCAATCCGCATCAGTGGGGCAAAGACGGCGGCGACAACGAGCCGTGGGTCAATGCCGGCTGGGACGAGGACGTGGTCCGCATCGGCGGCGGCACCTTCACCTACACCAGCCCGGTCACCGGCGCCAAGGTCACCATCCCGCGGACGCCCCAGCCCGACTCCCTCGCTCCCAACCCGTCGAGCGGGGCCATCTGGAACCAGCAGTTCGGTTCCTCACACCCGGCCGGAGTGAACACCCTGCTGTGCGATGGCTCGGTGCGCCACGTCCAGTTCAGCATCAGCGCCCCAGGTCTGGGCCGCCGCTTGCAGCAGCAACGGCAACGAGCAGCTGGAACTGCCCTGAATCAATACGCATTTTCCAACAAGGAGCATTCATTCGATGCGGACAATCACGTACGTGGCACTGGTCCTGCTGGCCGCCGGTTGCGGCGGCCCGAGCGGTCCGGTGAAGGTCACCCCGGAACTGGAAGCCAAACAGCGCGCGGACCAGCAGCGGGTCCAGCAAGCCGAGTCGGCCATGCAGCAGCAGCAAGGGCCGGCGCTGACACCCGAGCAGCAGGTTCGCCAGAGCGAAGCCGCGCTGCAGCGGTAGGCTTCCGAACCTCGCAGGTTGGGCTTCCGATCCTGACAAACCCGGGGAATGTCAGGATCGGAAGCCGAACCCACGAGGAGAGCTAACCGCTTCTAACCGGGAAAACAGCGGTCCCAGGTCGCTCTCGTAGTTCTTCCAGCGAGCCACCGACCGCTTGTAGATGGGCTGGCGGACTTGCGTGACGCTGGCGGTCCGCACCGGCCGCTTCCCCTCGTGAAACGCCAGGCAGGCCGGCTCCCAGTCCAGGCCGCACCAGGCCACCAGCCGCCGCGCCACGCCTTCCAGGTCCGCCACCGTCTCCTCGTAATCCACTTCGAGCATCGGCACCGGCAGCACTCGCCGCCAGTGCTCCATGAGGCGCAGGTAGTCCTCGAAGCGCGCGGCGATGTGCTCGGGGTCGTTGGCCCAGCGGATTTGCCGGAAGTTCGTCATCCAGCACGAGACGGCGATGTCGCGCAGGTCGCGGCGGCAGTGGACGAACTTCGCCCTGGGGAACAGCGTCGCCAGCAGGCCCAGGTAAAGGTAATTGTCCGGCATCTTGTCCGCGACGTGAGCCCGGTCGGCGTTCAGCGCACGCAACCTCTCCAGATGCTGTTCGCCGATGCGGCGGGCGGTCGGCTGGTCCAGGCGGCTGAGGGCCTCCAGGGCCCGGTCGTGCCCAGAAGCCAGCGCCTCGAAGTCGTCGCGGCCCAAGCGCTGCTCGCCGGCCCCGAACACCTGCGAATGGCTGGCCAGGATCTGCTCGGTCAGCGTCGTGCCCGAGCGCGGCAAGCCCACGATGAAGATCGGCCGCTCGCTCTCCAGGCCGAGGCCGCCCACCCGCTCGAAGAAGGCCGGCGTGCAGGTCGCCATCATGCCGGCCACGAAGCGGGCGTGCCCGGCCGGGTCGTAGCCCTGGCCGCGCTTGCACGCCACAGCCAGCGCCAGCGCATTGGCCTGCCGCAGCGCCGCGGCGGCCTCATGGTAAGCGCCCCGTGCGTCGTGTACCTGGGCCAGCCCGAAGGAGAGAGCCGAGCGCCGGGCGTCGTTCACGTCGGGGTCGGCCAGCAGCCGCCGCAGCGCGGCGAGGTCGGCGTCGGGCAGCTGGCCGCGCAGCAGCGTGGCCAGCTGGGCGTAAGCACCGGCGTGGCGCGGGTCGAGCCGCAGCGCCGTCCGCCAGCAACTTTCCGCGTCCTTGAAGTCGCCCAGCTCTTCGCGCACCGTGCCCAGGGCGGCGTGGGCTGCTGGCAGATCGGGCTGGAGACGCAGCGCCTCCCGAAAGTGGGCCTGCGCCTCCTCGAAGTGCCCCTGCTCGTGCCGCACCCCGCCCAGGCCGGCGTGCGCGTCGGCGTAAGCCGGGTCGAGGCGCAGGGCCAGGCCGTAGCGGGCCAGGGCCTCGTCGTACTTGTCCTGCTGGGCGAGGAGGCTGGCGAGGTTGCAGTGGATGCGGGCCGAACTGGGGTCCAGCTGCAGCGCCCGCTCATACCAGCCGAGGGCTTCGTCCAGGGCGTTCTCCTCCTGGAGTGCCTGGCCCATGTTGCTGTAAGTCATGGCCAGGTTGGGCTTCAGCGCCAGCGCCTCGGCGTAGGCCTGCCGCGCCTCGGGCAGCCGGCCGGCCTCGCGCAGGGCGTTGCCGAGGTTGTTGCGAACCTCGGCCAGGTCGGGACGCAGGCGGACGGCGGCGCCGAGGTGTTCCAGCGCCTGGTGCGGCTGGTGCCGCTCCAGCAGCAACTGCCCGAGGTTGCTGTGCGCCTCGGCGAGGCGGGGCTCGATCTGGGCGGCGCGGCGGAAGTGGGCCAGGGCACCGTCCAGGTCGCCGCGGAGGCGCAAGGCGTTGCCGAGGTTGTTGCAGGCCATGCCATAATCGGGCTTCAGCCGCAGGGCCTGCTGGAACTGGGCGATGGCCTCGTCGCTCCGGCCCTGGGCGAGCAGCACCAGGCCGAGGTTGTTGGCGGCCGCGGGGTAGTTCGGCTGCAGGCGCAGGGCCGTGCGGCAGCAGTCGGCGGCGCGGTCGAGCTGGCCCAGAGCGCGGTAAGCCTCGGCGAGGTTGGCGTGGTAGTCGGCGGCGCCGGGCCGGAGGGCGACCGCCCGGCCGATGCAGTCGGCAGCGCGGGCGTGGTCGCCCTGCTGGTGGGCCACGACGCCGAGCAGGTGCAGAGCGTCCGGGTGGTCGGGGCGGGCGGCCAGGACCTGCCGGTACAGCGTGGCCGCCTCGTCAAGGCGGCCACGCTGGTGCTGCTGCAAGCCCAGCCGGAGATCGTCGGTCATGGCATTCGCCTCTCTTGATTACAGCACGTCCACGCTGACACTGCTGGTCAGCGCGCTGTTATGTGTATCGGTGAGGGTGAGCTTCTGGTAGCCCTTCTTGCGCAGGACCAGGCCGGTGAAGGTGTGCTTGCCCTGATCCGCTGCCGTGAAGGTGTAGTTGGCGGGCAGCTTGGCCATCGGGTCCGTGCTGCTGAAATGGACCGTGCCGGTGTAGCCGGTGACCACGTTGCCGTAGGCGTCCTCGACTGTCAGCGTCAGGCTGAAGGCCGCCCCGGCCTTGACGCCGGCGGGAGCGCTGAGGAGGAACTTGCTGGCCGCCGCCGGGTTGACCGTGATGCTGCCATCAGTGCCGGTGAGGCTGGCGGTCGTGGTGTCCGTGGCGGTGAGCAACTGCGTGCCCGCCGTCTTCAGTGTGGCGCTGAACGAATGCACTCCCGCATCCGCTGCCGTGAAGGTGTAATTGGCAGGCAGCGCGGCCTTCCCATCGGTGCTGGTGAAATGCACCGAACCAACGTAGCTGCTGGCGACGTTGCCATTGGGATCCTTGAGTGTGACGGTGAAACTGCCTGCAACCCCGGCGGTGGTGGGCGAGGGGAAACCGACGACGCTCATGCTGCTGGCCGCAGCCGGTTTGACATCAATGGCGGTCTCGCTGCCGGTGACGAAACCATCCGCGGCCGTGAGCGATTGTGCGCCGGCGGTCTTGAGCGTGGCGCTGAAGGTATGCACCCCCGCGTCAGCCGACGTGAAGGTGTAGTTGGCTGGCAGGACAGCCTGGCCGTCGGAGCTGGTGAAGAGGACCGTGCCGGTGTAACTGGTGTCCGGGGAGCCGTCGGCGTTTAGCGCCGTGACCGTGAAGCTGCCGGCGCTGCCTGCCATGATGCTGGACGGGAAGCCGGCTACGGCGAGGCTGCTCGCCTGGCTGGTAGTGCCATTCTGAACCTCGAAAGCGCCGATGTCGATGATCCCGCCGACGATGCGCGGGAAGCCCGGGCCGCGCTGGTCGTAGGCGGGGGCGCCGCTGTTGTCGCCGGCGTTGATGGCAGGACTGCCGGGCAAGAGGGCCATGGTCTCTGTCGGGCCGCCGTTGTTCTGGAGCGGCCCAAGCTGCGGGTTGACGTTGAGCAGATCGCTGGCCGCGAAGCCGCTGCCGCCAGTCGCGTTGCCGATCAGGTTGTGGCCCAGCGAGGTGACGCCGCCATCGAGATCGGGACCCACGTCGGCGGCATTGTCAGCGAGGAGGGTGTCGTGCATCTGCAGCGTGCCCGCCTGGTTGCAGATCCCGCCGCCAGCCCCAGTGCCGGTCGTGCCGAGCAAAGGGGAACTCCCGCCGCTGGCCTGGTTGCCGGCGAACGTGCTATTGTTGATGGACACCGTGCCGGTTTCAATGTACAAGCCGCCGCCTAACCCATTTCCGGGGGAGCCGCCAATACCGGCGGTGGAACCACCGATCGCCTGGTTGTCTGCAAACGTGCTGGAGTTGATTGACAGCGTGCCGGCGTTGGTAAAGATGCCTGCACCCTGGGCCGCGCCGCCGCCAGTACTACCCACAGCGCCTCCCGACGAGGAGGTGAGCATGGCAGCGCTGCCGATTAATTTGTTGCCGGAGATCGTGCTGTTGTTGACGCTCAGGTTCCCGGTGTTGTTGATCGCTCCGTTGTCGTTGCCGGAGAGGGTGCTGTTGTTGACGGTCGCTGAGCCTTCGTTGTCGATGGCACGGAGATAATTGCCGGAGAGGGTGCTATTGTTGACGGTCGCCGAGCCGTAGTTGACGATCGCTCCGTTGTCGTTGCCGGAGAGGGTGCTATTGTTGACGTTGAGGATCGCCGAGTAGTAGTTCTCGATGGCGCCTTCGACGGCGAAGCCTGTGACGTTGTTGGAGCAGTTGCTGTTGTTGAGGGTCAGGTTCCCGAAATTGATGATCGCGGGGTCGGAGAGGTCTGTGCCAGTGACGCTGCTGTCGCTGATGATCGCCGATCCGTGGTTGAAGAAAATGGCACCGTCGAAAGTCAAGCCGGAAATCTGAACGTGGGCCGTGCCACCTACGGTGAAGCCGTGTCCTGTCAGCGTCAGCTGGTCGGCTCCGGGCCCCTGGATGGCCACGCTGGCGTTCAGAGTCGGTAGGGGGATTTGCAGGTTGATCGTGCCGGTGACACCGAAGGTGATGGTGTCGCTACCCGAGGTGGCATTGGTGATGCAGTAGCGGAGGTCGCCCGTCAAGCCCGACCCGGCGCCGGTGTTAGTGAGGCTGTTCACCACGTAGGTGGACAGCAGCGTGCGGTCTTCCAGGATGTCCAGGAGCGGGCGAAAGCGAAGAGGAAGTGGGCGAGCTTGAGGCCCAAGGCTCCGCCGCCGGGCCGGCGTGCCTGTGGGTCGGGCTAAGAGCCTGTCGAACAGAGAGCGGAACCACATGGAATGTCTCCTTTCAGGCAGCGGTCTGCTCGATAATGGGAGCGGCGACCCCTCCGGCGCGCAGACCGAGCGCCGGCTGGGGGCACCCGCGACACGATGTCGTGGGTCCGCGGGCCGGTGGGGGCTTGCTTGGCGGTAAGGACCCCACCGGCCGCTTGTCTGAATCTCCACTTCTCACCAGCACTGCCAGCCGCCCCTGCGGTCTTGCATGCCGGTGCCCGTCTTGCGGCCAGCCTTAACAGAGGCCGAGGGTCCCGAACACATCGTCGTCGCTTGTGGAGGCGCAGGGCCGTCCGGCAGCAGTCGGCGGCGCGGTCGAACTGGCCCAGCGCGGTAAGCCTCGCCCAGGTTGGCGTGGTAGTCGGCGGCGCCGGGCCTGAGCGCGACCGCCCGGCCGATCAACTCGGCGGCGCAGGCCTGGTCGCCCTTTTGGTGGGCCACGACGCCGAGCAGGTGCAGAGCGTCCGGATGGTCGGGGCGGGCGGCCAGGACCTGCCGGTACAGTGTGGCCGCCTCGTCGAGGCGGCCACGCTGGTGCTGCTGCAAGCCCAGACGGAGATCGTCATTCATGGCAGTGGCCCTTCTTCCCCAGTTTCGCCTCTCCTTCAGAGCACGTCCACGATGATACTGCCTGTCAGCGAGCTGTTGTGCGTGTCGGTGATCGTGATCTTTTGGTTGCCTTTCTTGCGCAGAACCAGTCCGGCGAAGGTGTGGACGCCCTGATTCGTGGTCGTGAACTTGTAGTTGGCGGGCAGGGTGGCCGTCCTGTCCGTGCTGCTGAAATGGACTGTTCCCGTGTAGCCGGTGACCACGTTGCCGTAGGCGTCCTCGACCGTGAGGGTCAGGCTGAACGATGCGCCGGCACTGACACTTGCGGGGGCGGTGAAGATGAACTTGCTTGCCGCCGCCGGGTTCACCGTGATGCCCGCGTCCGTGTTGGTGAGGTTTCCGCTCGTGGTATCCGTCGCGGTGAGCGACTGCGTGCCGGCGGTCTTCAGGGTGGCGCTGAAGGTATGCACCCCGGCATCGGCGGCGGTGAAGGTGTAATTGGCTGGCAGCGCTGCCTTGCCGTCGCTGCTGGTGAAGTGGACCGTGCCGGTGTAGCCGCTGGCGACGTTGCCATAGGGGTCCTTGAGCGTGACGGTGAAGGAGCCGGCACCCCCGGCGGTAGTGGGCGACGGGAAGCCAACGACGAGCATGGTGCTGGCTGCGGCCGGCTTGACGGTAATGCCCGTGTCGCTGGCGGTGAGGCTGGCAGTCGTGGTATCCGTGGCCGTGAGCGATTGCGGGCCGGCTGTCTTCAGGTCCACGCTGAAGGTGTGCGTGCCGTTGTCGGCGGCGGTAAAGGTGTAGTCGGCGGGCAGACCGGCCTGGCCGTCGGAGCTGGTGAAATGGACCGTGCCGGTATAGCCGGTGTCCGTGGTGCCGTTGGCGTTCAGGGCTGTGACCGTGAAGGTGCCGGCGACGCCGGCCGTGGTGGTTTGGGGGCCGCTCACGGCCAGCCCGATAGTGCTCTGAACCTCGAAGGCGCCGATGTCGATGGTGCCGCCGACGATGCGCGGGTAGCCGGGGCCGCGCTGATCGTAGGCGGGCGCACCGGTATTGTCGCCGGCGTTGACGGCGGGACTGCCGAACAGCAGGGCCATGGTCGGCGTCGGGCCGCCGTTGTTCTGGAGTGGGCCAAGTTGCGGATTGACGTTGAGCAGATCGCTGGCCGCGAAGCCGCTGCCCCCTGTTGAGTTGCCGATCAGGTTATAGCCCTGCGAGGTGAAGCTGCCGTCGAGATCGGGAGCCGGCGTAGCGGCGGTCCCCGTAACGGCGCCATTGTCGGCAAGGATGGTGTCGTGCATCTGGAACTCGCCCGCGCCGGCGCCGTTGTAGATCCCGCCGCCAGACCCAAGGCCGGAGTAGGTGTCGCCCCCAGTGCGAGTGAAGTACAAGACGCCGCAGATGGCCCCGTTGTCGGCGAACGTGCTATGGTCGATGGTCACTGTCCCTGCCGCGATGTACAGGCCGCCCCCGAGACCGTTCCCGGCCGGCACGCCCGCGGTGGGGCCGGACGGTCCAGTAGAGTATCCCGTCGTGCCGAAGCCACCCTGCGCAGAGTTGTTGGAAATCGTACTGGAGTTCAGGGACAGCTTGCCGCCGCCCATGTAGATGGCCCCACCTTTTCCGTCGCCACCGAACGAGCCGTTCGCCACGTTTCCAGAGAGGGTGCTGTTGTTGACGGTCAGCACGCCGCCGTTGTCGATGGCACCGCCTTGGAGGTAGGCAGAGTTTCCAGTGAGGGCACAGTCGTTGACGGTCAGCGTCCCGACATTGGAGATCCCGCCGCCATAATAATCCAGACCGCCGCTGATCGTCAGGCCGGCAAGCGTTACGGATGCGTCGCCGGCCGTGATGTCAAAGACTCGGCTGAAGCCCACGGCGCTGATGGTCAGCTGGTTCGCGCCCGGTCCTTCGATGTCCAGGCTCTTGGTGATGGGCAGTTCGCCGCTGGTCAGTGTAATGGTTTGTCCGGCCAGACTGGGCGCGAAGTTGATGGTATCGCCACTGTTGGCGGCGGTGATTTCCGCGCGAAGCGACCCCGAGCCGCTGTCGGCAGCGCTGGTGACCGTCAGCGTGCTGGGCACGGTGCGGTCTTCCAGGGCTTCGAGCCGGGGCACGAACCGGGTCGGGCGCATCGCAATTCGCGCGGCGAGCGGTTGCGTGCGGCAGGCGCCGCTTTCCGCTTGATTGCTTGTAGCCATTTGCCGAGCAGGAAAGTCATGACAGTTGCTCCTTGAAGCAGGCGGTCTGCGTTATAATGGCGACGGCGACCTTTCCGTGCGCAGACCGAGCGCCGGGGCGGTGCCGGGCCGGTGGGGGGCTTGCTTGGCGGTAAGGACCCCACCGGCCGCTTGTCTGAATCTCCACTTCTCACCAGCGCTGCCAGCCGCCCCGGCGGTCTTGCATGCCGGCGCCCGTCTTGCGGCCAGCCTTAACAGAGGCCGAGGGTCCCGAACACATCGTCGTCACTGGTGGAGGCGTGGTTGGCGAAGATCACCGTCAGCACGTCGGCGCAAGCGACCCCGCCGGACGAGACGTAAAGACCTCCACCCTGGCCCAGGCCGTCGCTGCCCCCAGACCCAGCGGCACCGCCGCTGGCGCGATTGTGTTTGATCGTGTCGCCCGTGAGGGTGAGCGTCGAGTTGGCGTCTTCGTAGATGCCGCCCCCCAGACCATTGCCGCCGTTGCCGCCGGAGCCCCCAGCGCCGCCGAAGGCGCGGTTGTGGTCCACGGTACTGTTGCTGACGGTGAGCGTCGCCCCGAGAAGATCGGCGAGGCCGCCGCCCCAGGCGTCGCCGCCGGTCCCGCCGGCACCGCCGGCACCGCCGGTCACGGAGTTGTGAGCGAAGGTGCAATCGCTGACGGTGACGTCCACGATGCGGGGGGCGAAGAAGTTGGAGGCATCCATGCCGCCGCCCTCGGCGAGACCGCCCTTCTGGCCGGCGAGCCCCGCTCCCGCAATTGCTGCGTTGTGCTCAAACGTGCTGCCGCTGACCGTGGCGATCCCGCCGGATACGTGGACGCCGCCGCCGAAAGCGTCGTTGGGGCCAGTAAGAAGGGATCCCGTGCCGGTATTGCCGTTGCCGCCGATGGCCTGATCGTGGTCGAACCTGCAATCGCTGACTGACAGCGTCGCGAGCGGGCCTGTGGACCCGCCGGTGAGGATGGCGCCGCCGACACCGAGGCCGGGGCGGAGCGGGCCGACGCTGTTGTCGCCGCCGATGGCCTGGTTGTGGCTGAACGTGCTGCCGTCAACGGTGAGGCTGGCGTTGCTGTTGATGGCCCCGCCAGCGCCGGTAGCGCTCCGGATGCCGCTGTCATTGCTGCCGCCGTGGGCCACGTTGAAGGTGAAGCGACTATCGGTGATGTGGGCGGTGCCAAAATTGAGGATGGCGCCGCCCAAGCCGCTGCCGGCACCCGTGCCGCTGCTGCCGTCCGCGCCCAGGGCCTGGTTGCCGGTGAACGTGCTGGCGGAGACGGTCAGGGTGCCGAGGTTGGCGAGCCCGCCGCCGACGCCGCCACCGACGTTGCCGCCCACCGCGACCTTGCCGGCATCGCCCACGGCCCGGTTGTTGGACAGGACATCGCGGAAGAGTGTCAGAGTGCCGGAGTTCAAGATCCCGCCGCCGGCGCTGGTGGAACCGGGGGCGCTGCCGTTGGCCAGGCCGTCGGTGATCGTCATCCCGGCGAGGGTCACGGTCACACCGCTGCTGATGTCGAAGACCCGGCTGGCATCATTGCCGCTGATGGTCAGTCGCCGGGCGCCCAGGCCCTCGATGTCCAGGCTCTGGGTGATGGCCAACTCGCCGCCCGTCAGCGTGATGGTTTGGCCGGCGAGACGGTGGGCGAACGTGATGGTATCGCCGCTGTGGGCGGCGGCGATCTCGCCGCGCAGCGAGCCGTCGCCGGCGACGCCGGTGTCGGAGTTGTTGGTGACCACCAGCGTGCTCGGCACGGTGCGGTCTTCCAGGGCTTCGAGCCGGGGCACGATCCGCTGCGGCCGCGAGCGCCGCGCCCCGTGGTGGGTGCGCGCGCCAGCCGACGTTTTCCGCAGCAGTGCTTGCAGCCACTTGCCGAGAAGGAAAGTCATGACAGTCACTCCTTGAAGCAGGCGGTCTGCGGTAGAATGGCAACGGCGACCCTTCCGGCGGCAGACCGAGCGCCGGGGCGGTGTCGGGCCGGTGGGGGCTTGCTTGGCGGTAAGAACCTCACCGGCCGCCTTCTTCACACTTGATTCTGGACAGTCCTCAGAAATCCCCGGCCCAGACTACCACCTCCCCGCCGGCGCGCGTACTCAGGGCCTGGAGCGTCAAGAGCGGCATGCTGTCGCTCAGGAAGCGCACGGAGCCGTCGGCGAAGGCAAAGCTGGCGCCGCCGGGATGGCCGCTGCCGAAGGCGGCGGCCCGGTTCCACACTGTGAGGAGATCGCCACCGGGCGGAACCTGGTAGTTGATCGGCGCGGCCGAGTGGAGCGCGCAATGCCCGAGGGCCCCTGGGGTCGAGATGGCAGCCCAAGTCCCCCAGTGTTCGATTGGAGAATGTCCGGGCCAAACAACAGGTTGGAGGAGGTCGAATTGCGGGTCCCGATGGAGGCGCTCGCCGAAGAGGAGCGTGTTGCTGGCGCCGTCAGTGATGTCCGTCAGGCAAACGCTGCCGCCAATGGAGAAGACGCCATCCGCAGTCATTCCCGGATAACCCGGCGGCGGGGTCGCCATCACCGTCCGCCTGCCGCCGTTGCCGCCATAACTGGTCATCGCATAGAGCCCGTCGGACCAGGAGGGTTGATTGGGGATCGTGGAATCGATCACGAGCTGCGGCAGCGGGTCCGAAGGACAGAGCAGGAGTTTGATGCTCTGGGCCGACGTGGCATTCGTTCCTCCGACGTTGTTGCGGTTATCGACCAGGTCCCACTTCTGGTAGAGATTGTTCTGCTCGAAGTAGGGGAGCAGCTCGACCCACAAGTTCGCGCCCCCGGTCGGGCGGTTGCCCATCATCACGGGGAGACCCACCCCGGTGGGGAACTGCCCGGGGCCGTCGTGGTAGTTGTGCGCGGCCAGGGCGATCTGCTTGAGGTTGTTCAGGCACTGGGCTCGGCTGGCGGCCTCGCGCACCTTCTGGACCGCCGGCAACAGCAGACCGATCAAGATGGCGACGATGGCGATCACGACCAGCAGTTCGATCAGGGTCAAGCCGTGCCTTGCGGAATTCTCGTATCGGGACATCGGCACACCTGCTTTCCGTACGGGTGGAAATCGATCTACGGTTTCTCGTTCCCCCTGGTCTCCCAGAGCGTCGCATCCCAGACCCTGATTTCGCCGGAGCGGGTGGAGCCGCTGGCCGAGGCAAGGCGCCGGCCGTCCGGGCTGAAGGCCAGCCCGTAGATGAAGCCGGCGTGGCCGCGCAGCGTGACCGGCTCCGCCTTTTCATCCGCCTTCAGGTCCCAAACCTTGATGGTCGAGTCCCAGCTGCCGGAGGCCAGGTAGCGGCCATCCGGGCTGAAAGTCACCTTCCAGACATAACGCGCATGGCCCTTCAGCGTCCGCAGGTGCTGGTGGGTCTTGGCATCCCAGATCTTTATCGTCGGGTCGCCTGCCGCCTGCTCGCGAGCCGGCGAGGCAATCAGCCGGCCGTCGGGGCTGACGGCCACGGAGGCGTTGGGGTTGGAATTATGGCGGATCTCAGCGGGTGGCGTCTCTGCGGCCAGGTCCCAGATCTTGATCGCGGGATCGGAAGCGCCCGACGAAATCAGGCGGCGGCTGTCGGGACTGAACGCGAGGGCCGGCACCGGAGCCGGCGTCCCCTTGGGGGCGCAAACGGCTTGCCGGTCGCCGGATCATAAAGGGCGATCCCGTTGTCCAGGCCGATGCCAAGGAGCCCGCCGTCCGGGCTGATCGTCAGACCAACTATCCGCCGGGTGCAAGGAATCGTTCGCAGCTCGGTCAGCGAGTCTCCAAGCGGGGCGTGCAGGTCCCAGAGCTTGACCGTCTGGTCCCAGCTGGCGGAAGCGAGGGTCCGCCGGTCGGAGGAAAAGACCACGCCGATGACGTTGGCACTGTGGCCGCGCAGAGTATAGCGGAGAGTGAAGTCGATCGGTGTGCCGGCAGCGCTTGCTTCCCAGAGTTTCACGGTGCCGTCCCAGCTGGACGATGCCAACCAGCGGCCGTCCGGGCTGAAGCCAACGCCGGAGACCAGTTGTTTGTGCCCTGTGAGCGCGACACAGTGCGGTGCCAGGGGATCGCCGGCCAGGGGGGTGGCGTCCCAGATCTGGACCGTGTGGTCGTAGCTGGCGGAGGCGAGTTTGTGGCCGTCGTGACTGAACGTCGCGTCGGTGACGAGGCTGGGGTGGGCGAAGATGGTGAGCATCTCCTGGCCGCTGACGGCGTCCAGCAGCCGTAGGGTGCCGTCGAAGCCGGCCAGGGCGAGCCGCTTGCCGTCCGGGCTGAAGGCGACGGCCCGGCACTGGTGCGTGTTGCTCTGCTTGTCGATCTCCAGCGCACCCGTGGATGTGTCCCAGATCTTGATGACGCCATCCAGGCACGACCAGGCCAGCCGCCGCCCATCCGGACTGAACCAGGGACTGTAAGGATAGGCGCGCAGTTCGCCGCGGAACGAAAACGTTTCCCGCCCGGTGTCCCGGTCCCAGACCTTGACCGTGCCGTCCTCACAGGCCGCCAGCACGGACCGGCCATCGGGACGGAAGGCCACCCCCTTGACCGCCGCCGGGTGTTTGGGAAACTCTCGCAGCGCCTCGCCGCTGCTCACGTCCCACAGGCGCACACTTCGGTCCGAGCCCCCGGACGCCAAGGTTCGACCGTCCGGGCTGAAGGCAACCTGCCAGGCAGGCCCCTTGTGGCCCTTGAGGGAGTGCAGGACTTGCCCACGGCTCGCATCCCGGACCTGAACAACTCCATCATGGCGGGCCAGGGCGAGGTAACGGCCATCCGGACTGTAGGCCAGGCCGCGGCAGAGGGCGCCGCTCCGGAGGACCGCTTGCGGCTCCAGGTCGTGCAGGATTTTGCCGGTCCGCGCGTCCCGGATTTCAAACGTGCCATCCATGCAGACCGAGGCGAGCTGCCGGCCGTCCGGGCTGAAAGCCACGCGGACGACCGTGGCCGGGTGTTGCAGGGGAGTCGGGTTGCCGTAGCGCTGCCGCTTGAGGAAGTGCCACTCCCAGCCGCGCAGGTGTTCGGGGCAGTCGTCGAGCAGTTCCTCGCCGCGGCCGACGTTGCCGGCGGCCAGCTCGCGCCCGGCCAGGGCAATGGCCTGCAAGTACGTGGTCTGCTTCTCGCGATCCAGAGCAGCGCTCTTCTCAGTCAAGGCGGCCGAGATGTTGCTGAGGCTGATCAGCAGGGCCCCGATGGCGATGGCCGCCACCGCCAGGGTCGCCACGATCCCCGAGACCACCACCGGCCGGTGCCGCTGTGCCCACTTCCGCGCCCGCAGCACCAGCGACGGCCGCCTGGCCCGGATCGGCTCGTCCTTGAGGAAACGCTCCAGGTCGTCGGCCAGGTCCCTGGCCGTGACGTAGCGCTCGGCAGGGTTCTTCTCCAGTGCCTTGAGGACGATGGTTTCCAGCTCCGCCGGAATGGACTTGTTCAGTTGCCGCGGCCGCCGGGGTTCCTCGAAGGCGATCTGCCGCAGCAGCTCGCGCCGGTCATTGCCGGTGAAGGCCGGCTCCAGCGTCAGCAGCTCGTACAGCGTCGCGCCCAGCGAGTACACGTCGGTGCGCTGGTCCACGACCACCCGCTGGGCCAGGGCCTGCTCCGGGCTCATGTAGCGGAGCGTGCCCAGGATGTCGCCGGTCAGGGTAAGCTTGGTGTCGTTGTGGACGTGGGCCAGGCCAAAATCGGTGATCCACAGGTTGCCGCGTGCATCGACCAGGAGATTGGAGGGCTTGATGTCGCGATGCACCACGCCGAGGCTGTGCGAATGCTCCAGGGCCCGGGCGGCCTGAATGCCCAGCTGGGCCGCCGACCGGTAAAAGGCCGGATTCCTGGTCGAATTCTCCGTCGAGAGCGCGGCCTCAACCGGCCGGACCGTCTCCGACGCCGCACGTTCGGCACGTTTGTGCCCGTTGGCAACCGCTTTTGCCACGTCCGCGACAGCGGGCGACCTGGCAGGGGGAAGATAAGGGCCTGTCGGCGGCTGCTCGCCCGCGGCGGGTTTGGCCAGCCATTTTCCCGAAAGCAAGTCGTTGGCCACGGATTCCGGCGGGGTTTCCCGTTCCCCTTGCTCCCCGTGGACCAGACAGCGCAGGTCAGCGATGACGGCCGCCAGGGTATGTCCGTCGATGAACTGCATCGCGTAATAGTGGACGCCGCGCTCGCAGCCGACGCCGTATACCGGCACGATGTTCTGATGATGCAGCTGGGCGGCGGCGTGGGCCTCGTTCTTGAAACGCTGCAGTTGCTTGCCGTCCAGCGCCGCCGCGAAGGGCAGGATCTTGAGCGCGACCCGCCGGCCCAGGGAGATCTGCACCGCCTCGTAAACGACGCCCATGCCGCCGCGGCCGATCTCGCGCACCAGGCGATAATCGCCCAGCGGGGCTTCGGGGGTGATTTCCCCAGCCAGGGCGGTGGACTCCCCCAGACCGTCCACCACCGAGTTACGCAACAGCCCCAGCGCCGGCAGCATCTGCCGGAGCACGACGGCCAGCTGGGGGTAACGCCGGGCATACTCCTCGAAGTCTGGCCGCTCGCCCCGCTCCTGCCGGTCGAGGAACTCATCGATGATCTGGCCCATGAGGGCTTCCGCCGCAGCGTCTTCGAGAGGGACAACATCGTTCATAATTGAGACTCCGTCAGGCCGTCCGCAAAAAGAAGCTGGTGCAACCGCAACATTGCCCGGCCGTGCCGCTTGCTGACCGTGCCCGGGTCCATCCCCAGCAGGCAGCCCACTTCCTGGTTCGACAGGCCCTCGAAGTGCCGCATCAGGATCACTTCGCGGTCGGTCTGGGCTAACTGGGCCATGGCCTGGCGCAGCCGCTGGGCCAGGTCGCTGCGGTCGAGCGCCTGGCTCGGCGAAGAGCCGCCGGCCAATAATTGCCACGCCAGCATCAGTGAAGAGCGTTCCGGCAGCGGCACTTCCCTCCCGGCCGCGCCGGGCGGTTCCCAGATGGTAGCGCCAGGCCTTCAAGGTCCGATCATAGGCGATCTGCCGCAGCCACAGGCGGAAAGGCATCGGCCGCTCTTGCAGGTAGGCGCTCAACCGGCGAAAGGCCTCCAGCTGCGCCTCCTGCACGACGTCCGACGGATCGACCCGGGCGGCGCAGCCTGGGGTCCAGGCGCAGCTCGACCACCTGCCGCAAATAGGGCCGGTGCCGGGCGAACAGGTCCTCGAAGGCCTGCCGATCGCCCGTCTGGGCCCGCTCCAGCAGCGTTTGGGTCTGCGCGGAATCCGGTCGAAGGTCGTCCATCTGGGGTCTCCTCCCCTATTAACTCCAAAACGGCGCGAAAATCGACAGGCAAAACGGAAAAAAATGCGTTTGGCCGCGCTATCGGCACACCGGGTGAAGGGAGAAGCTCGTCCGGCTGAAGTATACCGGCAAGCAACCGCAACCTCCAGCGCCTCGTCTTCTACAGCACGTCGATGCTGACACTGCCGGTCAGCGAGCTGTTATGGGTGTCGGTGATGGTGATCTTCTGCTTGCCCTTCGTTCGCAGGACCAATCCGGTGAAGGTGTGGACGCCCTTGTCGGTCGCCGTGAAGGTGTAGTTGCTGGGCAGCTTGGCCCTCGTGTCCGTGCTGCTGAAATGCACCGTGCCAGTATAGCCGGTGACCACGTTGCCGTAAGCGTCCTCGACCGTCAGCGTCAGGCTGAAGGTCACGCCGGCGCTAACGCTGGAGGGGGCCGTAATGACAAATGTGTTCGCCGCTGCCGGGTTCACCGTGATACCCACGTCCGTGCCCGTGAGGCCGGACGTGCCCGTGGCCATGATGGACTGCGTGCCGGCCGTCTTCAGCGTGGCGCTGAACCGGCCAGTGCTGTTGGTGAGGGTAGCCGCCGCGGGCAGCACGGCCTTGGCATCGCTGCTGCTGAACTGCACCGTGCCCGTATAGCCGGTGGCCACGTTGCCGTAGGGATCCTCGGCGGTGACAGTAAAGGTGCCCGGCGTGCCCGCGGTGATGGGCGACGGGAAGCCGCTGACGACGAGCTTGCTGGCCGCCGCCGGGAGCACCGTGGTGCTCTCGTCCGTGCCGGTGAGGCCGGACGTGTCGGTGGCGGTGATCAAAGGGGTGCCGGCGGCCTTCAGGGTGGCGGTGAAGGTGTGCGTGCCGCCGTCGGCGGCGTTGAAGGTGTAGGCGACGGGCAGGATGGGCTGGTAGTCGGAGCTGGTGAAGGAGACCGTGCCCGTGTAGCCGGTGACCTTCTGTCCGGAGCTGTCCGCGGCGGTGACGCTGAAACTGAAGGGCACGCCGGCGCTGACGGTGGATGGGCTCGTGACGAGGAACTGGCTCGCCGGCCCCGTGTCCACCGTGATACCGCCCTCCGTGCCGGTGAGGCTGGCCTTGGTGTCCGTGGCCGTGATCGACTGCGTGCCGACCGTCTCCAGGGTGGCAAAGAAGCCGTGTATGCCGGCGTCGGTGGCCGTGAAGGAGTACGAGAAGCCCTGGAGCGCCTCGTTATTTCCCGTGGCAGGGTCGGCGATCGTTGCCTGGGGGTCCGATGTGCTGAGCTGCACCGTGCCGGTGTAGCTGCTGGCGATGTTGCCGTAGCAGTCTTCGAGCGTGACGTCGAAGAGGTCGGAGGTGTTGGCGTCGATGAGCGAAGGGAAATCGTTGACGATCATGGTGCTGGCGGCGAGCGGCTGGACGAGGATGCTCCCTTCGGTGCCCGTGAAGCTGGCGGTCGTGGTATCCGTGGCCATGATCGCCTGGGAGCCGGCCTTCGTTAGCACGGCCGTGAACGTGTGCGTGCCGTTGCCGCCGGGCTGGAACGTGTAGCTGTTGCCGGAGAGCGGCCTGCCGGTGGCCGCGTCGGCGAAGGTCGCGGTCGGGTCGGTGCTGGAGAGGGTGATCGCGCCCGTGTACCCTGTATTGGGGGAGCCGTCGGCGTTCCGGGCGGTGACCGTGAAGCTATTGCCGGTGGCGGCGCCCGCCATGATGGTCGTGGGGAAGCCGGTCACGATGAGGCCGTTGAGGTTCTGGACCTCGAAGGCGCCGATATCGATCCGGCCGCCGAAGATGCGTGGGAAGCCCGGACCGCGCTGGTCGTAGGCGGAGGTGTTGGGATTGGTGTTGTCGCCGGGATCACCGGCGTTGACGGCGGGGCTGTCGGTGGGCAAGGCCATGGTCTGCGTCGGCCCGCCGTTGTTCTGGAGCGGGCCGAGCAGCGGAACGATGGGGTTGGCCGCGGTTCCAACCTGGTCGCCGGGGGCCGTGAAGCCGCTGCTGCCGGTGCCGTCGCCGACCAGGTTGTAGCCCAGCGAGGTGACGCTGCCCGAGAGATCAGGAGCGAGGCCTTCGGCCGAATTATCGGCGACGATGGTGTCGTGCATCTGGAGTTCGCTCCCGCTATTGCAGATCCCGCCGCCAATCCCAAACTGGTATACGTTGGTGCCGCCGGCGACGGCCGCGTTGCCGGCGAGGGTGCTGTGATCGATGCTCACCGTCCCCCCTCCGAGGTACAGCCCGCCCCCGAGTCCGTTCCCGGCCACCACGTTGATGCCGGACGGGCCATCGGAGCTGCCGCCACCCTGCGCAACGTTGTTGGCAATCGTGCAGGAGTTGATGGAGAGCTTGCCCACGTACATGAAGATGGCCCCACCCTCCACGGTATTACCAATGGAGCCGATCACTGCGTTTCCCGAGAGGGTGCTGTTGCTAATGCTCAGCGTCCCCCTGGTAAAGATGGCGCCGTCGCCGATGTTCCCAGAGAGGGTGCTGTCGCTGACGGTCAGCGTCCCGGTGTTGGAGATGGCGCCGCCGGTGTTTCCGGAAAGGGTGCTGCCTTCGAGGGTCAGCGTCCCGGCGTTGGTGACGGCGCTCCGGTCGGCATCGGCCAGGGTCAGGCCGGAAATCTGCACGTTGGCGGTGCTGCCCACCGCAAAGATACCGAAGGGGGTGGTACTGGTGGGATCGCGCTCCACCGTCTGCTGGCTGGCCCCGGGGCCCTGGATGGCCACGCTGGCGTTCAGGGCGGGCAGGGCGCTTTCCAGCTTGATTGCGCCGGTGAGGCCTGCGGCGAAGTCGATGGTGTCCTGCCCCGAGGTGGCCTTCGTGATGCAGTAGCGGAGGTCGCCCGTCAGGCCCGAACCGGCGCCGGTGTCGGTGAGGCTATTCACCGTATAGGTGGACGGCAGGGTGCGGTCTTCCAGAATGTCCAGGAGCGGCCGAAAGCGAAGAGGACGTGGGCGAGCTTGAGGCCCATGACCCCTCCGCGGGGCCGGCGTGCCTGTGGAGCGGGCCAAGAGGCTGTCGAACAGAGAGCGGAACCACATGGGATGTCTCCTTTAAGGGGGTGGTCTGCTCTATAATGGGAGCGGCGACCCCTCCGGCGCAGACCGAGCGCCGGGGCGGTGCCGGGCCGGTGGGGGGCTTGCTTGGCGGTAAGGACCCCACCGGCCGCTTCGTTGATTCCGTAGGACGGTTTTGCAAACCGTCCGCGGATTTGCAAACGCTCCGGGCGATTCGGGACGGTTTGCAAATCCGTCCTGCACTTTCAGGGGCGGTTGCGTTATTGCTCCTTCTTCTCCGGCTGCTTGTTGACTTGCAGCAACGCCTCCGCCTCGGTGCGGAGGAGCCGAAGCGTCAGCCGCTGGTTCCAGGGACGGGGATCTGTGGCTCCCTCCGCTGGCGGCTTCTCGATCTCGCCGATCGCTTTGCCAAGACATTGCCGGGCTTGCTGGGCGTGGCCCAGGCGCTCCTCGGCCATGGCCCGGAACAGCCAGATGAAGGCGATCGTCGATAGTTGGGCCTTTTTCTTGAACGCGGCTTCCGCCTCGTTCAACCGCCGGGCGGCCTCTTCAAATCGGCCGGCCCGGTACAGCACCGCGCCCAGAGCGGTGAGCCGGAAGTCTGTCGGGTCCGCCCCGAGGTCCTTCTCCGCCCACTGCACGAGTTTGGTCCAATCGTCCACCCCGTCGGGGATCTGAATGCAAGTCCACACGGTCCACTTGGCCGCTTCCGGGCTGGCCGACGGGCCAAAGTGCTGGCGCATGGCGGCACAATCCTTGCGATAGCCGGCGCGGTCGCCGCCCTGCAGGCGAACCAGGGCGCGGGCGCACCAGGGCCTCGGAGCCTCGGAGTTTATCGCGATGCACCTGGAAAAGTCAGCGTTTGCCTTGTCCGATTGGCCCAAACTTGCGAACGCATTGCCCCGGTTGCTCCAGACCACCGCGTCCTTCGGGTCCAGCTCGATGGCCTTGGTGTAGTCGGCGGCGGCCTTGTCGTACTGCTTGAGCCCGTAGTAGGCGTTGCCCCGGATGTTCCAGGTGCAGCGTGTATTTCGGGTCCAGCTCGATGGCCCTGGTGCAGTCGGCGAGAGCCTTGTCGTACTGCTTGAGCAGGTTGCAGGCGTTGCCCCGGATGTTCCAGATCCCCGCGTTCTTCGGGTCCAGCTCGATGGCCTTGGTGTAGTCGGCGACGGCCTTGTCGTACTGCTGGAGTTGGTAGTGGTAGGTGCGGCCCCGTTGAAACCAGGCCCATGCGTTCTTCGGGTCCAGCTCGATGGCCTTGGCGTAGTCGGCGAGAGCCTTGTCGTACTGCTGGAGATCGCTGTAGGCACGGGCCCGGTTACTCCAGATCCCCGCGTTCTTCGGGTCCAGCTCGATGAGCTTGGTGTAGTCGGCGACGGCCTTGTCGTACTGCTTCAGCTCGTTGTAGACATAGGCCCGGTCGCTCCAGACTCTCTTGCTCTTCGGGTCCAGCTCGATGGCCCTGGTGTAGTCGGCGACGGCCTTGTCGTACTGCTTGAGATCTCTGTATTCGCGGGCCCGGCAGTGCCAGGCCCATACGCTCTTCGGGTCCAGCTCGATGGCCTTGGTGTAGAAGGTGATTTGCAGTTCATGGCCCTTGGTGTCGTCGGCGATGGCCTTGTCGTACTGCTTGAGATCGTAATAGACGTTGTGCCGGGACCACCAGTAGGAGGCGATCTTCGGATCCAGCTCGATGGCCTTCGTGTAGTCGGCGAGGGCCTTGTCGTACTGCTGGAGCCCATGGTAGGCGTTGCCCCGATTGTGCCAGCCCGAGGCGTTCTTCGGGTCCAGCGCGATGACCTTGGTGTAGTCGGCGAGGGCCTTGTCGTACTGCTGGAGCTGGTAGTAGGTGCCGGCCCGCTCGATCCAGTACGGCGCGAATTGCGGGTTCACCTCGATGGCCTTCGTGTAGTCGGCGAGGCCCTTGTCGTACTGCTTGAGCCAGATGTAGGTCCAGCCCCGCCACCTCCACAAGGCGGCGTCCTTCGGGTCCAGGTCGATGGCCTTGGTGTAGTCGGCGATGGCCTTGTCGTACTGCTTGAGGCAGATGTGGATGCCGCCCCGGCTGCCCAAGGCTTGCGCGTCCTTCGGGTCCAGCTCGATGGCCTTGCTGAAATCGGCGAGGGCCTTGTCGTACTGCTGGAGGTGCCCGTAGATGTAGCCACGCCAGAAGCAGCCCACCTTCGGGTTCAACTCGATCATCTTGGAGCATTCCGCCAGCGCCTCCTCGCCGGCTCCTTTCTTGAGCAAGAGATGGGACACCTCTACGTGCAACTTCAGACGCTGAGGCCGGAGGGCCAGGGCGATCGAGTAGAAACGCAGCGCATCATCCATGCGGGGCGGACGTGTAGACCCGCTGAAGTTGCCCAGGATTTCGTTGATCCAGAGGTCGGTGGGGTACTGGTGCTGCGCTCGCAGCAGCAGGCCCATGGCCTTGTCCAGCGCCCCGACTTCCCTCAGAGTCAGCCCCAGGAGCCAGAGGGTCTTAGGTGACACCTGGTGGATGGGAATCGCATCCGCCAGTTGCTCCAGCGCCTGCCGATCGCGCCGCAGCACGGCCTCGCGGCAGCGATTCCGCCAGGGGTCGGGATCCGCCAGGCGGGCGATCTCGATGAGCTTCGTCCAGCCCGGATTGCTCACCCCGAGGGTGCTGCCCCCCCTGCGCAGCGGGGCCCATTCATCCAGTGCCTTGACCAGGGCCGCGCGAATGCTGTGGTGACCAATTCGCCCCGCCGCCGCCGCCGGCGCCAGGGCGTCGATGTCGATCCCGAGCTCCCGGAAAGCTCTGGCAAACGCGGCATCTGCCAGCCGCTCCTGGCGCAAAACTTCCTCGAAGGGATTGAGTTGATTCTGATTCGTCTCCTTCGTTTCCTTGCCGCTGGAACCAATCACGTTGGCTTTCAGGTCCCGTATCGGCGGTCGATTGATCTCCTCCAGATGCTCGGCCATGGACAGGGCTTTGCGCAGCTCCAGCAGGCGCGGGGGCCGTTCCGTCCGCCCGGCCGCCGCCAGCAGTTTGTCGGCACGCTCCACAGCGGCGAGCGCCTCGGGCCATTTCCCCTCCTCGATGAGGGGCCCCGTCTCCTCCAAGGTGCGTTCCACGGTTTGGTCGAGGGCATCTTCCCGCGCCAGCCGTTGGCGTTCGATCTGTTCTTCCCGCGCCAGCCGTTGCCGCTCAATCACTTCCTCTCGGGCCGCGTGATCGCGCACCGCCCAACCGATCCCTCCCGCGACCCCCGCCAGAGCCAGGACAACGCAAGCAGCCACAGCCAACGTGGTCTTCTTCCGCCGCACGAATTTGCGCAACCGATACCACGCCGACGGCGGGCAGGCTTGCACCGGCTCATCGGCCAGATAGCGCTGGATGTCCTGCGCAAAGCCGTTGGCCGTCTCGTAGCGGCGGTTGCGCTCCTTCTCCAGCGCTTTCATCACGATCCAGTCCAGCTCGCCGCGCACCAACTTCGTCAGCTTGGCGGGCTCCGTGTGCCGCTGCGCCGAGATCGACGGCAGCGCATCCTTTGCATCGGACAGCCGCATGCTCGGCCGGGGCAGCTCGTCCTCGCGGATCATCCGCAGCAGTTCCAGCAGCGCCGCTTGTTTCAGCCGTTTCCTGTCCAGCGGCGTCGTACCGGTCAGCAGCTCGTACAGGAGTACGCCGAGACTGTAGATGTCCGAGCGCGTGTCGATGTCGAGCTGATTGAACTCCGCCTGCTCGGGGCTCATGTACTCCAGGGTGCCGACCACCGCTCCGAAACCGGTGACGAGCGTGTGCTCGGTCAGCTTCTGTCCGGTGGCTTTGGCCACGCCGAAGTCGATCACCTTGGGCACCGGTTTGCCATCGTACAGCGCCACCAGCACGTTGGACGGCTTGATGTCGCGGTGGATGATGCCCTTCTGATGTGCATGCTGGATCGCCTGGCAGACGGGGATGAACAGCTCCAGCCGCTCCTTCGGCGATAGCCGGTGCTCGTCGCAGTATTTGGTGAGTGGCACGCCCTTGACCAGCTCCATGACGAAATAGGGCCGGCCGCCGCCGGTGGCGCCGGCATCAAAGACGCGCGCGATGTTGGGATGATCCATCAACGCCAGGGCCTGCCGCTCGGCCTCGAAGCGGGCAATCACCTGGCCTGAGTCCATGCCGGGCTTGATGACCTTGAGCGCGACCAGCCGCTTGACCGGCTCGGTCTGCTGGGCCAGCCAGACCGTGCCCATGCCGCCTTCGCCGATCGCTTCGAGCAGCTTGTACCGGCTGGCCAGCACCACGCCGGCCTGTTCCGCGTCGGCGAATCCGGGGAGGGTCATTCCCGGCGCGCCGGGGGCTGCTGGCAGCTCCGCCGTTGGCCCGAGCGAACCGGCGGGCTGTTCCAGGAAGTCCGGGTCGCTGGCGTGGGCTTGCAGCAAGGCCTCCAGGTCGGCGCAACTGGCGGTTGCCCGCGCAGGCCTCGTCGAGGTAGGCGGCCCGCTCCTCCAGGGTAGCCAGCTTCAGGACGTCGGCAAAGAGCTGACTCTCGTTCACGGGATGTCTCCTTCCTGTTCCCAATGCGCCGTCCGCTGCTAAAACCCCTGACGGATTTTTCAGGATTTGTCCATCTCGCGTTTCAGCCAGGCCTTGGCGTAGGTCCAATCGGCCTCGGCGGTGGACTGCGAGACGCCGAGCAGCGCGGCCACTTCGGGCAGGGTGAAGCCGGCGAAGTAGCGGAGTTTCACCAGCCGGGCCCGGCGGGGGGAGACGGCTTCGAGACGGTCGAGGGCCTCGTTCAGGGCGAGCAGGTCGAGCGCGTCCACCGGGACGGCGATGGCCGGCTCGTTCTCCTCCAGGGGCTGCTGGTGGAGTCCTCCCGCGTGCCGCAGGCGCTGCTTGCGGCGGGCCTTTTCCACGAGGATGCGGCGCATGGCCTCGGCGGCCGCGGCGAAGAAGTGGCCGCGGCTGTCCCAGCTCTGGACCTTGTCCACGTCTACCAGGCGCAGGTAGGCCTCGTGGACCAGGGCGGTGGCCTGCAGCGTCTGCCCCGGCTTCTCCTGGGCCAGTTTCTGGGCAGCGAGCTGGCGCAGCTGGTCGTAGACCAGCGGCAGGAGTTGCTCGGCGGCGTGCGGGTCGCCTTGCTCGTTGGCGGACAGGATGCGCGTAAGGTCACTCATGGGTCGCACCGGGTGAAGGGAGAAAGTCGTCTGGCTGAAGTATACCGGCCAGCAGCCTTGAACTCCAGCACGTGGTCACCGGGTGTCAGCGAAAGGTCTGCCACCCTTGTTGTGTGTGTCGCAGGCGCAATGCAATCCATTTCTCTGCGGATGGTGTTCCCTCCTTCGCCAGCAGAGACGGGTTGCAGACACTTGTGTTTTCGACCCGAGCTTCTCCTTCTACAGCACGTCCACGAGGACGCTGCCGGTGAGCGCGCTGTTGTGCATATCGGTGAGGGAGATCCTTTGGTTGCCCTTCTTGCGCAGCACCAGGCCGGTGAAGGTGTGGACGCCTTTGTCCGCCGCCGTGAAGGTGTAGTTTTTGGGCAGCGTGGCCTTCGTGTCGGTGCTGCTGAAGTGGACCGTGCCGCTATAGCCGGTGACCACGTTGCCGTAGGCGTCCTCGACCGTTAGCGTCAGGCTGAAGGCTGTGCCGGCGCTGACGCTGACCGGGGCCGTGAGGATGAATTTGCTGGCCGCCGCCGGGTTGACCGTGAGGCCGCCGTCGGTTCCGGTGACGCTGGCGGTGGTCGCATCCGTGGCCGTGATCGATTGGGTGCCGGCTGTTTTCAGCGTAGCACTGAAGGTATGCCTCCCCGCGTCGGCGGCCGTGAACACGTAGTCGGCGGGTAAGACAGCCTGGCCATCAGAGCTGGTGAAGTGGACAGTACCGGTGTAGTTGGTGTCGGTGGTGCCATCGGCGTTCTGGACCGTGACGGTGAAGCTGCCCGCGACGCCCGCGGTGATGCTGGACGGGAAGCCGGTCACGGCCAGGCTGCTTGCTTGGGTAGAAGTGCCGCTCTGGACCTCGAAGGCGCCGATGTCGATGGTGCCGTTGACGATCCGTGGGAAGCCCGGGCCGCGCTGGTCGTAGGTGGGGGCGTTGGTGTTGCCGCCGGCGTCGATGGCGGGACTGCCGGGCAGGAGGGCCATCGTCTGCGTCGGGCCGCCGTTGTTCTGCAGCGGGCCGAGCTGTGGATTGACGTTGAGCAGATCGCTGGCAACGAAGCCGTTGCCGCCGTTCGTGTCGCCGATCAGGTTGTGGCCCAGCGAGGTGAAACTGCCATCCAGATCGGGAGCGGTCGCGGCGGTATTGTCGGCGAGGATGGTGTCGTACAGCTGGAGCGCGCCGGCTCCGGCGCTGTTGTAGACGTTGCTGGAGATGCCGCCGCCAGACGCCGTGCCGGGTCCGGTGAGGGACCCGGAACCGGCGATGGCCTGGTTATCGGCCAGCGTGCTGTTGTTGATCGACACAGTCCCGCCATACACGTACAGGCCGCCGCCAATCCCATCCCCGGCGGGGCCGCCCAGGCCCGCGGTGCTGCCACCGGCCGCCTGGTTGCCTTCCAGCGTGCTGGAGTTGATGGACAGCGTGCCGCTGCTCAAGTAGATGCCACCACCGATGCCGCTGCTGGCGGGATAGGAATTGACAGAGCCAGCCGTTGTGGTGGAAGTGTAGGCAGCGCCGCCAACCGCCTTGTTGCCGGAGAGGGTGCTGTTGTTGACCGTCAGGGTCCCGTTGTTGTAGATGGCACCGCCATATCCTCCATAAGTGAGGTTCTCGGAACGGTTCCCGGAGAGGGTACTGCAGTTGACTGTCAGGTTCCCGGCGTTGAGGATGGCGCCGCCATAGCCGCCAGAGTCGCTGTTCCCGGAGAGGGTGCTGTCACTGATGATGGCCGTGCCGCCAGTGCTGATCGCGGGCCCCCATTGGTTTAGACTGAGGGTGCTGTTGCTGATGGTCAGCGTTCCCCCATTGTTGACGGCACCGCGCCTGCTGTAGTTCCCTTCGACGGTGCTGTTGCTGATGGTCGCGGACCCGGTGTTGGAGAGGGCGGCGCCGTAACCGGCATAACCAAACCCGTCCCAGTCGGTGCAATTCAGGAGGGCGCTGTTGTTGATGACCAGCGACCCGGCATTGTCGATCGCAGTGAGGGCATCATCGATGGTCAGGCCGGAAATCCGAACGTTGGCCCCACTGCCCACCGTGAAGAGATTGCCGAAGTAGAAGGGGGAATAGTAATAGGCGCCTCCCTGCACGGTCAGCTGGTTGGGCCCGGGGCCCTGGATGGTCACGCTGGCGTTCAGGGCCGGCAGAGCGCTTTTCAGCGCGATCGTGCCGGTGACGCCGAAGGTGATGGTATCACTTCCTGACACGGCATGGGTGACGCAGTAGCGGAGATCGCCCGTCAGACCCGAGCCGGTGCCGGTGTCGGTGAGCGTGTTCACCGTATAGGTGGACGGCAGAGTGCGGTCTTCCAGGATGTCCAGGAGCGGGCGAAAGCGAAGAGGACGTGGGCGAGCTTGAGGCCCATGCCCCCTCCGCCGGGCGGGCGTGCCTGTGGAGCGGGCCAAGAGGCTGTCGAACAGAGAGCGGAACCACATGGGAATCTCCTTTAAGAGTGTGGCCTGCTCGAGAATGAAAACCGCGACCCTTCTGGCGCAGACCGAGCGCCGGGGCGGTGCCGGGCCGGTGGGGGGCTTGCTTGGCGGTAAGGATCCCACCGGCCGCTTCGTTAACCAGGTCAAGAACTGAGCGCCCGGGCCAGGTCGTCTCCGAGCCCTTCGTGCCAGAGATCGTTTGCCGCATCGGCGAACAAAGCGTCGCGTGCCGCCGAGGCCGAACCGGCTGGCAGGTCCAGGAATGCTGGGTCGTCATCTGGCTCGCCGACCAGGACCAGGGGTGCTGCGGTCGCCCAGATCGAACGAGCGACACCGAGCGTAGTCGGGGGTGTGGGCTGTCCCGCGGACACGGTCAACGCTGCGATGATTTCCCGCACGAAGTCGTCCGGGAAGTCCGTTCTGGCGACGCGGGCGGGACCATTCCCCTCCTGCTGGTCGGAGTCGTCGCCGTGCCGGGACGTTTCCCCGCCGTCACTGCCAGCAAGCTGATCGCTGACCCCCGCATACAGGGTCTGGACTCGGAACGAGCGATATTCCATCCGGTTGACCTGCAGGACGTAGGCCTTGCTGCCGTCCGGCCGCACTTCGATGGCTTGGCCGAACAGGTGGGGTGCCGTGCCCTGGAATCCCGAAGTGAATACGTAGTCCCCGTTCGAGAGCCTCTGGGCCGACCCGAGGGCCATCGAGTAGTTGCCCAGGTCGAAATTGAACTCCAGGGTCGCCGTCATGGTTTGCTCATCGAGCTTCCACACCTGGCCACGGCTGTCCGCGGTGGCATCGCTGGCACGGCGGGTGTTGCCGTTGTCGAAGAGGATCAGCGTGGAATCGTCGATCATGTGGGCGTCGTGCTGGTGGGAGAACCACGGGTTGGGGTCGGTGGAGTTGACGGCAAAGTCACCGCCCTGACCCAGCCGCCAGATGACGTGGCCGTCCCCGCGCCGTTCGCGTAGTCGATCTTGATCACCCAATCCTGATGACGGACGGACACGATCAGGTTCCCGTCCTCGGGCGACCAGCTCACGGCGTTGACGTGCAGCCAATCCACCGCCGGGAGCACGGGGGTGGAGGCGTTCACCTGCTCGGTGCCGCCCGGCTGAAGGACCTCGCCCAGGATGGGGCCCCGGTTGACGTCCAGATGGTCAAAGGCATCCCAGGCCCAGCTCACCTGGAAATTCTTGTCGAGCACCACGATCGTCATTCCCACGTATTCGGTGAGAGTGCCGTTGACGTCGATGGTGCGCTCCGTGGGACAAATGACGGCCGTGTCCCCATTGGGCAAGCGCTCGACATCGTGGGTAAAGGTGAAGATGGAGTGGTATCCCATGGCGTTCAGCTGGGCGTTTACCGCATCCATGTTTGTCTCCCGCACGGTATTGCCGGCCAGATCGATTTCGCGCAGGACGTCCTGAGTGGCCGGCAAGGGCGCGTATTGATCGACGCCCAGCAGCAGGACCGTGCCCCCCGATACCAGGCTCTGTCCCACGTAGGTGTGAGTCAGGCCCGCCTGGGAGACATCGTAGTACCACGTAACGTGCCCGCTGAGGTCGGTCGCCAACGGGTTCGGGGCGTTGCTGGGGGAACTGGTGAACTGGTGGAAGATCATGTCTTGATCGAGGTCACTACCGGACCCGGGCGGCTGGATCACCGTGAAGGTGGGGAACACCAGGTTGGAGGGGAGGCTTCCCGTCGTATAGAGCAGGGGCGCGGAGGTCGTCCCATCGCTGAAGACGTCCCGCATCTCGTAGGTGGTGTCCGGCAGCATGCCCGCGACGAAGAAGTTGGTGCTTCTGGCCGGCTCACTGGGCAGCTCGTTGGTGCTGCTCCAGGACGGGTTCGCGCCCGCCACGGCAAACTCTACGAGCACCGTGCCTTTTGGGCCCGGGGGGACGCTGTACAGGGCCACCAGCGGGTTGGCCGTGGGGCTGATGACCGCCTCGTCGCCGGTCACCCGCGAGTCCACCTTATCGGTCACGACGTCGGACTGGGTGTCCGAGGCGCCCAAGCCGTCCTTGACAGCTACCCGGATGCGGTAGGTGCCCTCCTGCATGGGCGCCCAGGTGAACTGGTCATTGGGGCTGAAGTCGCGCACCATCTGGAAGGGGCCGCCGGGAGACCCGACGCTGAACTGGTACACCAGGCCCGAGGGAGCATTGGGGACCGTGGCGGTCCAGGTGATCGGCTCGCCGACCAGCTGAGGGGCCGGCTCGCTCGGCGTCAGGGAGACGCCCCCACTGAGCAGGCAACGGTCTTCCAGTGCTTCCAACCAGAGACGGGCCCTCGGAGTTGGCCGCCGCGGGCCACGGTGGGCAGTGGCAGAAACCGGTGTCAGAAAGTTGCGGACGAAAGAAAATCGCATCGGTAGCATCTCCTTCCCGAACACGGTCTGCTGTAGAATGGAGACGGCGACCCTTCCGCGCGCAGACCGAGCGCCGGGGCGGTGCCGGGCCGGTGGGGGGCTTGCTTGGCGGTAAGGACCCCACCGGCCGCTTGATTGATTCCGATTCCAAACAATCCTCAATAATCGCCGACCGAGACCATCTCGCCGCCGCCGCGGGTGCTCAGGGCCCGAAGCGTCGCCGGCGGTACAGCGTCGGTCACGAAGCGCACCGAGCCGTCAGCGAAGGCGAAGTTGGCGCCGCCCGGATGGCCGCTGCCGAAGGCGCACATCCGGTCCTCCACCGTGGACAAATCCCCTCCCGGTGGCACCTGGTAGTTGATTGGCACGGCGCTGCTGAGCATGACGTTGGCCATGGCCCCCGGACCCGCGATTGTGGCCCACCTTCCCAAATGGTCCATGGAGGCTACTCCGGGCCAAACGACGGGTTGGCGGAGGTCGTATTCCGGATCACGATGGTAGCGCTCGCCGAAAAGGAACGTGTTACTGAGGCCGTCGGTGACGTCCGCAAAGCCAATGCAGCTGTCAAGGAAGAAGATGCCGTCCCGCGTCAGCAGCGGAAAAGTCGGCGCGGGTCCCCACGGGACCGACCGCATGCCGGCGTTGCCGCCATAACTGCTTATCCCATAGAAACCCCAGGACCAAGGGGGGGCCGGCGTTCCCACGGAGATTTGCACCACGGACCGCGGCAGCGGGTCCGACGGGCAGAGCAGGAGCTTGATGACCTGCGCCTGGACGGCATTGGTCCCCCCGGTAACGTTGTTGCGGTTATCGTAGGAATCCCACTGGCGGTACAGGTTGTCCTGCTCAATGGAAGAGAGCAATTCGATCCACAAGTTGGTGCCCCCGGTCGGGCGGTCGCCCACGGAATCCGGGAGATGCGCCCGGTGGGGAACCGCTCGTGGTCGCCGTGGTAGTTGTGCGCGGCCAGGGCGATCTGCTTGAGGTTGTTCAGACACTGGGCCCGGCTGGCGGCCTCGCGGACCCTCAGCACGGCCGGCAGCAGCAGACCGATTAGCACCGCGATGATCGCAATCACCACCAGCAGTTCCACCAGCGTCAAGCCGCGTCGTGCCTTCGCCTTGCAGGACCGAGACATGCACCCACCTCCTTTGGTTCCGGTGCTTGAGACGAGTTACCGTCCCCCTCGCGCCTGGTTTTCCCACAGGACCGCTTCCCAGACCCTCACTTCGCCGGAACGGGTGGAGCCGCTGGCCGAGGCGAGGCGGCGGCCGTCCGGGCTGAAGGCCAGCCCGTAGATAATGCCGGCGTGGCCGCGCAGCGTGACCGGCTCGGTCGCTTCGGGGGCCTTCAAGTCCCAGACCTTGATGGTCGAGTCCCAGCTGCCGGAGGCCAGGTAGCGGCCATCGGGGCTGAAGGCCACCTTCCAGGCATAACGCAGGTGGCCCTTCAGGGTGCGGAAATCCTTGGACGTCTTCGCGTCCAGGTCCACCTCCCAGATCTTGACCGTCGGCTCGGCTGCCGTCTGGAGGGGACCGGGCGACGCGATGAGCCGGCCATCCGGGCTGAAGGCCACGGACGAGTTCGGCGTCGGATCATAGCGGATCACAAGGAGCGGCTTGTCCCCGTCCACGTCCCAGACCTTGATGGCCGGATCGGACGCACCGGCCGAAACCAGGCGCCGGCTGTCGGGGCTGAACGTCACGGCCGGCACCGGGGCCGGTGTCGGCTTGAAGGGAGCGACCTCGGTTCCGGTGGCCGGGTCGTAAAGGGCGATGCCGTTGGTCTGGCCGACGGCGAGGCGCCGGCCGTCCGGGCTGAGCGCCAGACTGGTCACCGGCCCGGCGCAGGGGATCGTTCGCAGCTCGGTCAGGGAATCTCCTACCGGGGCCTGGAGGTCCCAGAACTTGACCGTCCTGTCCGCGCTGCCGGAAGCAAGGCTCCGATTGTCGGAGGAAAAGGCCACGCCGCCGACGGCCCCGCCGTGGCCGCGCAGGGTAGAGCGGGGCCTGCCTTCTCCCGGTTGGCCGAGCGGCACGCGTTTCCCAAAGTTTCACGATACCGTCCGAGCTGGACGAGGCGAGCCATTGGCCATCCGGGCTGAAGGCCAACCCCAGGACCGGTTGCTCGTGCCCCCGGAGCGTGACACAGTGCGGCGGCTCGTAGTCGTCGGGCAGCGGGGTGGCGTCCCAGATGCGGATCGTGTGGTCGTAGCTGCCCGAGGCGAGCTTGGTGCCGTCAGGACTGAAGGTGACGTCGCCGACAAGGCTGGGGTGAGCGACGATCATGAGCATCTCCTGGCCGGTCGCCGCGTGCAGGAGCCGAAGCGTGCCGTCGAAGGCGGCCAGGGCGATCCTCTTGTTGTCGGCGCTGTAGGCGATGGCGCGGACCTGGCGCACGTTGCTTTGCTGGTCGATCTCCAGCCGCCCCGTGGTCGTGTCCCAGATCTTGAGGACGTCGCTCCCGCCCGACCAGGCCAGACGGCGACTGTCCGGGCTGAACCAGGCCAGGTAAGGATTGGCGGAGAGTTTGCCGTGGAACGAAAACGTTTCCCGCCCGGTGTCCCGGTCCCAGACCTTGACCGTGCCGTCGTCACAGGCCGCCACCACGGACCGGCCGTCGGGACGGAAGGCCACCCCCTTGACTGCCGCAGGATGATCGGCGAACTCCCGGAGCGCTTTCCCGCTGGCCACGTCCCACAGACGCACCGTTCGATCGGAGCTGGCGGACGCCAGGGTTCGATTGTCTGGGCTGAACGCCACCTGCCAGGCCGGCTTCCGATGGCCGTTGAGGGAGTGCCGTAATTGCCCACTGGTCGCATCCCAGACCTGAACGAGGCCGTCATGGCGTGCCAGGGCCAGGGAGCGGCCATCCGAACTGTACGCCATGCCGCGGCAGAGGCTGGTGGTGGTTGGGACACGCTCCAGGACCGCCTGTCGCCCCAGGGTGTGCAGCACGCGGCCCGTCCGCTCATCCCAGATCTGGAACGTCCCGTCCATGCAGACCGAGGCCAGCTGCCGGCCGTCCGGGCTGAAGATCACGCGGGTGACCGTGGCCGGGTGCTGCAGAGGAGGAGCATTGCCGTAGCGCTGCCGCTTGAGAAAGTGCCACTCCCAGCCGCGCAGCCGCTCCGGGCAGTCGTCGAGCAACTCCTCGGCGCGATTGACGTTGCCGGCACTCAGCTTGCGCCCGGCCAGGGCGGTCCGGCTGACGTACAGGGCCTCTTCCAGTTCGTTCCTGGCAGCAGTCTCCGCGTGCAGGCGCTCCGTCGCCTGGGAGGCGGCCCACAGGGCGCTGGCGACCACGGCACCGATCGCCACCAGCAGCATGAGGCCGAGCAGCGCCGCGGTCGCCAGGACCCGCTTGTTGCGCCGCACGAATTTCCGCAACTGGTAACCGACTGTCGGCGGGCAGGCCAGCACGGCCTCGTCATCCAGGTAACGCTGCACGTCGGCGGCAAAGGTGCTGGCCGACTCGTAGCGCCGATTGCGGTCCTTCTCCAACGCCTTCATCACGATCCAGTCCAGCTCGCCGCGAAAGAGCTGAATCAACCGCTTCGGATCGCTCTTCCGCTGTGTGGAAAGCACTGTCGCTGCCTGACCCAGGGTGCTGATCCGCGTACTCGGCCGGGCCGGGTCCTCTTCCCGGATGATGCGGCATATCTCAGCGTAGTCTGCCTTCTTGAACCGCTCTTTGTCAAGCGGCGTCGTCCCGGTCAACAGTTCGTAGAGCAGCACACCCAGCGAGTAGATGTCGCTGCGGGTATCCACGTCCAGGCCGCTTTGCCCGGCCTGCTCCGGCGACATGTACAAGGGTGTGCCGACCATCTGGGCGAAGCCGGTATAAATCGTCTTGTCCGTCAGCTCCTGTCCCAGCGCCTTGGCCACGCCGAAGTCAATGACCTTCACGACTGGCATGGTGTCATGCACCGTGACGAGCACGTTAGAAGGCTTCAGATCGCGGTGAATGACGCCCTTCTGATGGGCGTGCTGGACCGCCTGGCAGAGGTGGACGAACAGTCCCAGCCGCTCGCGGGTCGTGAGCTGGGCCTGATTGCAATACTCCGTGATGGGCAAGCCCTTGACCAGGTCCATGACGAAGTACGGCCGGCCGCTGCTGGTCTGCCCGCCATCGAGCACCTTGGCGATGTTCGGGTGGTCCATCAGCGCCAGCGCCTGGCGCTCCGCCTCGAAGCGGGCCACCACCTGGCGCGTGTCCATCCCCGGTTTGAGTACCTTCAGGGCCACCTTGCGGCGGACCGGCTGCGTCTGCTCGGCCACGAAAACGATGCCGAAGCCGCCCTCGCCGATCTGCTCCAGCAGCTTGTACGGCCCGATGACGGTGCCGGGCCGTTCGCGAAATGGCTCATCCACGGTGCAGGCCAGCCCACAGGCCGGGGCCTCCAGAAAGCTCGCGCTCTCTTCCAGGGCCTTGAGCAAAGCCCGAACCCTTTGGCCGATCGCCGCATCGGCGCCGCAGACCTGCTGCAAATAGGCTTCGCGCGCCTCGCATGCCTCAATCTTGCGCGACTTCAAAAATCGCTTGTTCGTCCAGAATCATGGCGGCCATCGAAGAGTCCTCTGCCCAGAGGTCGGCTGGGGGCTATGAGTGACAGTGCGAAAACGAGTGGCGATTTCCCCGACGGAAAAAGCGCTTTTCCAAAAAACGTCGGACTAGGGGCGCTGGTCGGATGCGGCGGCCAGCTCGACGCGGAGCCAGGCCTTGGCGTAAGCCCAATCAGCGTCGGCCGTTGATTCCGCGATCCCGAGCGTGGCCGCTGCCTGGCGAATGGTCAAGCCGGCAAAGAAGCGCAACTTGACCAGTTCCGCTTTGCGACGGTCGTGGTGGGCCAGCCGCTCAAGCGCCTCGTCCAACGCGAGCAGATCGACGTCCCGGCTGGGAGCCGCCACGTGCTCCTCGTCAAGCGGGACGCGCTGGCGCTGGCCGCCGCCCTTGGCGCTCTTCTTGTGGCGCGCTTGCTCCACGAGAATCCGTCGCATCGCTTCCGCCGCGGCAGCGAAGAAATGGCCGCGGCTGTTGAACTGCTGCGCCTGCTCGGCATCCACCAGGCGCAGGTAGGCCTCGTGGACCAGCGCCGTCGCCTGGAGCGTCTGACCGGGCTTCTCCTGGGCCAGCTTCTGGGCGGCCAGCTTGCGTAACTCGTCGTAGACCAGTGGCAAGAGTTGGGCAGCGGCGTGCGGATCGCCCTGCTCGATGGCGGACAGGATTTGGGTGACTTCACTCATAGGCGGCACCGCGTGGACCGAGACCCTCATGGAGACAGCTTATGAGTCTGCCACCCACCTGGCCCCAAGTCCTCACGCTCCGCGGGGTAACCTGGCAAACAGCGGTGCCAGGGCGTTCTCGTAGTTCTTCCAGCGAGCCACCGACTGCTTGTAGATGGGCTGACGAACTTGCGTGACGCTGGCGGTCCGCACCGGCCGCTTCCCCTCGTGAAACGCCAGGCAGCCCGGCTCCCAGTCCAGGCCGCACCAGGCCACCAGCCGCCGCGCCACGCCCTCCAGGTCCGCCACCGTCTCCTCGTAATCCACTTCGAGCATCGGCACCGGCAACACTCGCCGCCAGTGTTCTATCAGGCGCAGGTATTCCTCGAAGCGCGCCGCAACGTGCTCGGTGTCGTTGGCCCAGCGGATTTGCCGGAAGTTCGTCATCCAGCACGAGACGGCGACGTCGCGCAGATCACGGCGGCAGTGGACGAACTTTGCCCTGGGGAACAGCGTTGCCAGCAGGCCCAGGTAAAGGTAATTGTCCGGCATCTTGTCCGCGACGTGAGCCCGGTCGGCGTTCAGCGCGCGCAGCCGCTCCAGGTGTTGTTCGGCGATGCGGTGGGCCGTCGGCTGGTCCAGGCGGCTGAGGGCCTCCAGGGCCCGGTCGGGCCCGCCGGCCAGCGCCTCGAAGTCTTCGCGGCCAAAGCGTTGCTCGCCGGCCCCGAACACCTGCGAATGGCTGGCCAGGATCTGCTCGGTCAGCGTCGTGCCCGAGCGCGGCAAGCCCACGATGAAGATCGGCCGTTCGCTCTCCAGCCCGAGGCCGCGCACCCGCTCGAAGAAGGCCGGCGAGCAGGTCGCCATCATGCCAGCCACGAAGCGGGCGTGCCCGGCCGGGTCGTAGCCCTGGCCGCGCTGGCACGCCACCGCCAGCGCCAGCGCATTGGCCTGCCGCAGCGCCGCGCTGGCCTCATCGTAAGCGCCCCGTGCGTCGAGTACCTGGGCCAGCCCGAAGGAGAGGGCCGAGCGCCGGGAGTCGTTCAGGTCGGGGTCGGCCAGCAGCCGCCGCAGCGCCTCGAGGTCGGCGTCGGGCAGCTGGCCGCGCAGCAGCGTGGCCAGCTGGGCGTAAGCACCGGCGTGGCGCGGGTCGAGCCGCAGGGCAGTGCGCCAGCAACTTTCCGCGTCCTTGAAGTCGCCCAGCTCTTCGCGCACTGTGCCCAGGGCAGCGTGGGCCGCCGGCAGGTCGGGCTGGAGGCGCAGCGCCTCCCAAAAGCGGGCCTGCGCCTCCTCGAAGTGGCCCTGCTCGTGCCGCACCCCGCCCAGGCCGGCGTGGGCGTCGGCGTAAGCCGGGTCGAGGCGCAGGGCCAGGTCGTAGCGGGCCAGGGCCTCGTCGTGCTTTTCCTGCTGGGCGAGGAGGCTGGCGAGGTTGCACTGGATCCGGGCCAAGCTGGGGTCCAGCTGCAGGGCCCGCTCATACCAGCCGAGGGCTTCGTCCAGGGCGTTCTCCTCCTGGAGCGCCTGGCCCATGTTGTTGTAAGTCATGGCCAGGTTGGGGTTCAGCACCAGCGCCTCGGCGTAGGCCTGCCGCGCCTCGGCCAGCCGGCCGGCCTCACGCAGGGCGTTGCCGAGGTTGTTGCGGACCTCGGCCAGATCGGGACGCAGGCGGACGGCGGCGCCGAGGTGCTCCAGCGCCTCGTGCGGCTGGTGCCGCTCCAGCAGCAATTGCCCGAGGTTGCTGTGCGCCTCGGCGAGGCGGGGATCGATCTGGGCGGCCCGGCGGAAGTGGTCCAGGGCGCCGTCGAGGTCGCCGCGGAGGCGCAAGGCGTTGCCGAGGTTATTGCAGGCCATGCCATAATCGGGCTTCAGCCGCAGTGCCTGCTGGAACTGGGCGATGGCCTGGTCGGTCTGGCCCTGGGCGAGCAGCACCAGGCCGAGGTTGTTGACGGCCGCGGGGTAGTTCGGCTGGAGGCGCAGGGCCGTGCGGCAGCAGTCGGCGGCGCGGTCGAGCTGGCCCAGGGCGCGGTAAGCCTCGGCGAGGTTGGCGCGGTAGTCGGCGGCACCGGGCCTGACCGCGACTGCCCGGCCGATGCACTCGGCGGCGCGGGCGTGGTCGCCCTGCTGGTGGGCCACGACGCCGAGCAGGTGCAGAGCGTCCGGATGGTCGGGGCGGGCGGCAAGGACTCGCTGGTACAGGCGGGCCGCCTCGTCGAGGTGGCCACGCTGGTGCTGCTGCAAGCCCAGGCGGAGATCGTCGGTCATGGCATTCGTCTCCCCTGATTACAGCACGTCCACGATGACACTGCCGGTCAGCGCGCTGGTATGTGTATCGGTGAGGGTGATCTTCTGGTAGCCCTTCTTGCGCAGGACCAGGCCGGTGAAGGTGTGAACGCCTTTATCCACGAAATGAATCTTCCCAAGCATTGATGCACCAACGTCTTGGAAACATTCGTTTCCGCACCCCTTGGGACACCCCCCGCCAACCGGGGCGGACCAACCCGTGACACTGCCCTTGTGGCAGCTGGCAGCACCGTTGCTGCGCCAGCGCGTCGAGCCGATTAGAGCCGAACGATCATTTCGCCTTTCTTGTTGCCCACCACCCAGTCACCCAAACTGGCGAAGTACAGGTTCAGGCCGGCGCCGTCGGCCAGGATGGCAGTGGCCGTATCGGGGTGGACGGTGGTCGGATTGAGGACCGTGCTGCCGTTGAGCCCGCCGCCGTGGAGCAGGTCGGCAACCCGGCCGCTGTAGCTCAGTGCGGGACGCGACCACTCGGCCAGCAGTGCGAACAGGGCCGCGGCGTTGGCGTCGTAGTCGGTTGCGCCGCCGATCATGACGTCCCCACCGGCGCCCCCGACCAGCAGCGCCGGGCCGCCACCGCTGATGAGCAAGCTTGGCGCTGGGCCGGCCACCAGGAAGTCACGGCCGCCGCCGCCCAGGAGGATGGTGGGGCCGCCGCCGGCGATGAGCACATCGTTGCCCGGACCGCCGTCGAGCAGTGCCGGCAGCGTCAGGCGCCGATCGACCAGGAGGACGTCGTTGCCCGGGCCGCCGTAGATCAGCAGGCGCTGGATCGCCGCGCTGTTGAAGCTGCCGCAATAGTCGAAGGAGGGTGCCGAGGCCAGTACCAGGACCCGCACCTGCCTGGCCCGGCAGTCGGCGGTAACCAGGATGACGTCGTTGCCGGCTGTGCCGCCGACGGCCAGGTCAGTCGTGCCGGGCGTGAGTGGGTCAGGCTCCAGGGCCGTCGTCTGCACGGTCTGCGTCCAGGCTGGCGAAGGGACCGGTGGACCGCCCCCGGCCGCGGTGAAGCGGGCGGTGAGCGTGTGCGTACCGCGGGCCAGGGTCGTCGTGGTGAAGGTCGCCTGGCCATTGACCAGCGGCACGGCCGTGGCCAGGACGGTGCTGCCGTCGAGGAAGGCGACCGTGCCCTGGGGCGTGCCGCCCCCCGACAGCGTCACAGAGGCCGTGAGGCTGACCGGCTGGGCGTAGACCGACGGGGCCGGAGTGGCGCCGAACTGAACTGCGGCCGTCTGGCCGACGATGTGCAGCGTGCCCTTCACGTAGCCGATGGCGTAGTTCGGGTCGCTGGCGCCACTCGCGGTGATGGGGTAGTCGCCGGCCGGGCTGGTGGCCGTGGCCGTGGTGTTGACGGCCGGCGGAGTGGTCAGACTGGCAGGCGTGTCGCCCGGGACGAAGCCGCTGTAACTGACCGTGAGTACCGGCAGCGGGCCGCCGACGGACATGGTCTGGTTATTGGCCGTGATGGTCAGCGCTGCCGGGGTCACGGTCAAGATACCGCTGACGTAGCTGATGCTGTAGTCGGCATCGACGGCCCCGCTGGCGGTGATGGGGTAGGAGCCGACGTGGCTGCTGGCCGCGGCCGTAGTGTTCAGCGTGGGCGCGGTGGTCAGGCTGGTGCTGCTGTCGCCATTGACAAAGCCGCCGTAGCTGGCGGTCAGCACCGGGAACGATCCCCCGTAAACCATGCTCTTGCTGTCCGCGGTGATGGCCAGGGCAACCGGCGTGACGGTGAGGGTGCCATTGCTGCTGGTCACCAGGTAGTTGCTCAGACGGTTGTTCGGGTCATTCAGGGTCGGCGTGATGGCGTAGCCTCCGGGGATGATGTGGCTTGCCGCCATCGCGGTCGTGGTGTAGCTGGCGGTGATGTTGTCGCCGCTGACAACGCCGGTCAGTGTGCCGGTCAGGGTCGGGCCACTACCGCCGTAGGGTCGGCTCAGGTTGGCGGCGGTGACGGTCAGCGGAGCCTGGGCGATGGTGAAGAGGACGGGCGAGCTGTCCGCATTGGTGTAACGGATGTTCCCGCTCGCAAAGTGGCCGACGACCGTGTAAGTGCCGGCATTCGTCGGGGCCGAGTTCCCCAGGTTGGTGCCGCTGGTGTTCGGACCGGCGTAATAGGTGAAGGACAAAGTGCCCTGGCTGCTGATGTCCGTGCCAGTGGGGTAGGTGATCGTGGCGCTGGCTGCGTAGGGATTGCCGTTGTAGGTGCCGCTGGCGTCGGTCGGGATGACGGTCGGGATGGCCTGGATGAGCGTGCTGGCCTGGGCTGTCGCTGGTGTCGGCTGGACATTGCCCACGTTGTCGGTCGCGACACTGCAGAAGCCGTAGGTGTGCGTGGGCTGGCCTGTGAAGGTTGCGGAGGTCTGGGTCGTATTGGTCAGGAAGGGCTGGAAGGCCCCGCCGTCATCGGAGACGTAGACGGAATAGGATGCGATGCCGGAGCCTCCCGAATTGTCGCTGCCCGACCAGTTCACGAGGAAGCTGGAAGAGGTGGTCGTGGCCGGCAGAGGCGCGACGCTGCTGGTCGGCGGCACGGCGTCCACCTGGGTTGTCGCCTGGGCCAAGGTGGGCTCCTGAATGTTGCCAACGTTGTCGGTGGCGATGCTGTAAAAGCCGTAGGTGTGGCCGTCCACACCGGTGTATGTGGCCGAGGTCGCGGTCGTGCCGGTCTGCCAGGCGGTGAAAGGACCGCCGTTATCGGACACGTACACGCTGTAGCTGGCGATGCCCGAGCCCCCCGTGTCATCCTCGCCGGCCCAGGACACGAGGAAACTGCCCGGGCTGAACGCCGGCAGTGGGCTGACACTGCTGGTCGGTGCGCCGGCGTCGATGGTGTTGAAGATCGGGGCGGTGTCGAGGGAAGTCTGGTCGGGGAGGCCGGCCTGGAAGATGACCGTCGCCTTGGCGTTGATCGCGGTGCCTGTGGGGTCGGAGGCTTTCGCCTGGACTGTGTAGCTGACGAAGCCTTCGCCCTCGACCGAGTTGGCATCCGGGGGCAGGAAGCCCTCCTCCGGATTGCCGAGCGGCACGTCAAACGTGGTCGGGTCGATGGAAGTGAAGGTCCAGGTCACGAGGCCGGTTTGCTCGTTGAGCCCCGCGCTCACGTCCACGTAGACGCCGGTGGTGCTGTGCGCGTCGATGCGTGTCTGGTAGGACTTCAGACCGGCCGGCACCGAGTACAGCTGGCCGCCGAAGCCGAAGCTGTCGAGCTGGAAGGTGTTCCAGTCGAGGTTGGGGTCGAGCTGCTGGGTGACCGAGACGACCTGGGCCGGGGCCGTCGCGGACGGCACGTTCTCGAAGCCGATCGTGTAGGGCATGGCCGCACTCCCCGGGACGAAACCCGCCGACCCATAACCGGCAGGACCGGAGATGAAGTTAGGATCGCCGGGGGCGACGATCTCGGTATTGGCCTTTATCAAGGGCAGCAGCCCTTCTGAAGGCCATTCATTATGCAGCTGGTAGCTTTCATAGCCGGCCAGGCCCCAGATCCCAACGGCAACTATTGCCAGTGCCACCTCCGCGCCGACGCTGGCGCCCGTCGCCGCGACCGGCTCCGCGGTGAGTCCCAGGCCGACCTGGGCCGCTAAGACCGTCGCTTCCGACGCCCCCGCGTTCGCAAGTTGTACAACCTGGAACTCCGCTGTCAAGGCTGGACCCGGGGCGGCTTGCGCAAAGCTAGTGACACCCAGAGCATTCAAGTAATTGGCGGCTAGCGTCGCATCGTTCACCGCCTCTCCGGATGCGAGGAGCGTATTGCTGAAGACGGTGTCTGCGAACGCCGCTGGGACTTCCGCCGTCCCACCCTCAATCACACCCTGAGCAATTGCGACCAGGGTCAGGGGGTCAACGAGCCCGGAAGGATCCGCGAAGCTGACGGGGTTGTTGCGGACGTAAGCGTACAGGTTGTTCCCGCCGGCCAGACCGATCGGATCGCGTTGGATGAACCGGCCGTCGTCAGGGGCGTAAGAGCGGGCGCGCATGAAATCCAGCCCGTTACCGTCGCTCATGACCCCGGCCTTCCCGACGTACTGGAACGGGTTGGGGACCGAGCCGCTCATGCTGCTCACCTCCCCAAAGGGCAGGTAGCTGTAGGAATCGACATAGGTGCCCGCCGCGCCGGTCAGCCCGGCCGTCGAGCCGACGGCATCGAAGTCGTAGTAGGACGCCGTGTCGGACGCGCTCACCTGACTCGTCAAGCCCATGCCGTAGGTGTAATTCGCAATCAAGTTCCCGCTGCCATCGTACTGGCCGACAACATGGCCATCCCCGGCGGGATTGACGAGATCCTGCGTCGTCTGCCCGTTGTGTGTGCTGGTAATGCGGTTCCCCAGGGCGTCGTAGGTGTAGGTCCAGGTGTCCGTCGAGGTCTGCAGGCCGATGAGCTGGTTCTGCACGTTGTACGTGTAGGTCGTGGTGCCTCCGGCACCCGTGGTGACGAGCAGGTTGCCGTCCTTGTCGTAGCTGTAGCTGGCGCCACCGACCGCGGTGTATTGATTGAGGTCATTCGTCGTGTAGGAGGTGGTCACACCGTTCTGGGTCGCCGTCGTTCGGTTCCCCATCGCGTCGTATCCGTAGGCGATGGTCTGGCCGCCGGGCAGCGTTACCGAGGTAAGCCGACTGTCGGCGTCGTAGCCATAGCTCGTGGCCCCGTCCAGGGTCGTCATGCTCTGCACACGGCCAAGGGAATCGTAGGTATAGGTGAATTCGGAGTTGACGGCCCCATTGGAGGCATAGTTGATCAGGGATTGAACCTGGCCGGTCGGCTCATAGGTGAAGGTGGTGTAGGTGCCGTTGCCCATGTCCTTGCGGATCACCTGGTTGGCGTCGTTGTAGTGGTAAACGACGATGGTCGCACCGCTGCTGTCGGTCAGGGTGCTCAGGCGGCCGCTGGTGTCATACGCATAGTTGACGACATAGCCGTTCTGATTCATCTGGTCGAGCTGGCCGTTGGCGTTGTAATGGTACGTGATGAACATCCCGTTGGGATAGATGACCGAGGTCACCAGGTCGGGATGAGCCGGATCGGTATACGCGAACGTGGTCGTGCCGTTGGCGTCCGCCGCTGTCAGGAGATTGCCGCGGGGATCGTAGGTGAAATCGGTGTGAACGCCGTTGCCGAAGTCTTTCCGCGTCACCTCGCCGAGCGTGTTGTAGGAGTAACCAATGGCCTGACCGTTGGCGTTGATGAGCTGCTGGACCTCCCCCTTGGGGTTCGGAACGAACTGCGTGGTGCTGCCATCGGCGGCGGTGATCCGTGTCAGGTTCCCCTGGCTGCTGGTCGTATAGGCCGTAAGGTTGCCATTGGCGTCCTGGAAGCTGGCCAGGGTGCTGAACGCTGAGCTGTAGGTGGCGGAGGTGCTGTTCCCGAGGGGATCGACCTGACTGGTCTGGTTGCCGAGTGGGTCGTAACCGTAATCCACGATGGAGCCATCCGGCAAGATGGTCGCGGCGACCTGGCCATTGCCGTCGTACAGGTATTCGTAGACATTGCCGGCGGCATCCTGGATCGACGTGGGTTGGCCCCTGTCGTTGTACTGGACCGTGGTGGTGGCGTTGGTGGCATCGACGCGGCTAGTGTAACCGGCCGGCGTGAGGTAGGCAAAGGTCACGCTGCCGGTGTTGTTGTCGCCGTGTTCGTTGGTCAAGCGCCCCTGAGAGTCGTAGCTGAAAAAGGTGTGCGTGCCGTCGGTACGTGCAATCGACTGCAGGGCGTGCAGCTGCGCCGGATTGGCTGAACCAGTGATGTAGGAGTACGAAACCGTGCCATCCGGCCCGTTCACGCTGAGCAAGTGCTGCCCGGTCGCATCGTAGCTGTAGGTGCTGGACTGGCCGGTGGACGCGGTGGCCCTGTCAATCCGCCCCTGGGCGTTGTAGTGGAATGCCAGGGTGACGCCGCTGGAGTCGGTGAGGAGCGTTAACTGGCCGCTTTCATAGGTGGCGACGATACTGTTGCCGTTCTTGTCCGTGACGGACTGAAACGAGGCCGAGCCGGCGACACCCAAGTGAGGCACGGCCTGGCTGAAGGTCTCGACCGTGCCGTCCGTTTCGCGCAGCAGATATTGGCCGTTGACACTGGTTAGCGTCGCGGCATCGGCAAGAGTTCCCTGGTACGTGCCGTCCGGTTGCTGTGTGAAGACGCGCGCCGTCCCGCCTTGCTCGATGAACACGTCGTTGGTTGCCGGGTCGGTGAGCGCGTAAGCATCCCCGGCGAAGGACCAGCCGTAGCCAAAGGCCCCAAGCTGGTAGCGCCCGGAGATGGAGCTGGCGAACGTCCGCGTCAGACTCAAGGACAGCCCGGGGGCGGGAATGGCCAGGTCGGTGCTCGACGCCAGGATCGGCATCGACACGGCACCCTCCGCTTTCACCAGCTCCAACGCCATCACCTGGCTGAGGCTGGTGACGGTTTCCCCCTGCTGCGTCAGGTAGGCGGCGTCCCTCTCCAGGGCCGACTGCTCCTGGCCCACGGTGGTGCCCAGGGAAGCGGTCAGGTTCGGGATCATTGCGCTCCAGGCGTCCTGCGGGATGAAACTCGGGCGCTGCTGGGTCAAGTCGAGGGGTGTGTCTCCATTGACGACGGCAAATCCCGTCGTGGCGACCTCGTGTGCGACTGCGGGGAAGATGTCGAAGAAATACTCCCGCGAATCCGCGCTGCCCCCGGGCGGCAACGTGGGGAACAACCCACCGGTCGAACTGGAGGCCGTATAGGGTACGGGCGTGCCGATAAAGTGTCCCTGCGCGTCCACCTGCCCAATCTCAATGATGGGCACGTAGGCGGGTGTGGGCGTGGGGTTGCTGACGTAAACCCCAACCGCGTACCAGGCCACGTGGCTCGGAAAATAATTCACCCCGGGGGTCACCGGAGTCTCATAAACGAGTCGAGTCGTTGCCGGGACGGTGATGCTGACGTGGGCGCTCGACGAGCTGGCTCGCCGGGAAGTTGTCCAGCTGTGCGGGCGCCGTCGCGGTCTGCCCGCCATCCAGGGCCTGGACGAAGTAATGTCCCGATGGGACCGATGCCAGGTCAAACACAGCGCTTATCTGGTTCGAGCCCAGCACGGAGCTAGACACGGGGGCGAAGGTGTTTCCGCTGCCATCGCGCAGCCTTACCGCCGTCTCGGGCGTGAACCCCGCCCCGGTCAAGTCCAGCTGCGTCAGCCCCTGTGTCGTGGCCGGCGCGGACGTGAAGCTCTCGATCTGCAGGGGAGCCGCCAGCGCCTCCAGGGTGAACGACTGCCCGGTGCCGGCGCCCGCTTGCCCATGCACCAGAACGTAGGAGGTGCCTCCCTGGGTGCCCGGCAATAAGAGCGACGGCTGCAGAGTGTTAAGGTTTGTATCCGTCTCGTTGAATGCCGACGGGGTCGGTACGGTGAAGCGGCTCGCGAACAGGACCGCCTGGTCCGCGGCGCCGAAGTTCGCGTCGAGTTCGACGTCATGACCCGGCCGCACCACAACCTGGTAGTAACGATCCTGCCCGTCCGCGATGGTCCCGCTCACCGTGCTTCCGAGCGTGAGCGCCTGCGTGCTCACTGGCAGCGCCGTGGCAGACACGCCGGCGTTGTTGATCCGGTTCAGGTCAGGCTCCTGCAAGCCGCTGTCAGCGACAACGATCACGGAATAATTGCCGTCAATCACGCCCGGCACCAACGCGATCAGCGTGCCGTTGTAACTGGACAGCCCCGCCAGGCCCCCCGTGTGGCTGACACGTCCCAGGAGCAAGGAATTGATGTCCAGCAGCCCGTTTGCGGAGAGGTATACGGAATCGGTCCAGCTTCCGGTCGCGGCGGTAGGACTGAGGTTCTCGACAGTATAGCCGACGGTGATGTCCTGCCCGGTCGTGCCGGTCGCATGAGCCGGGGTGACGTTGTTCACGGTGATACTGCTAGCCACCGCGGCCAGGTCCGGGGAATTGATGGCGGCAACCAGGTTCAGGCTCCCCGGGCGCCCCCGGTGGTCTGGGCCGTGAGGGCGGTCCGGCCGTCCAGCGACGGCAGGTTGGTCGTGGCGAAGTTACCGCTGATGCCGCCCTGGGCGGTGACCACGGTGAATGTCTCGGGCACACTGGGACCGAACCCATTGATCAGCGACACGTTCAGCGTGCCGGCGAACGTGACCGTCCCGGAGACATTGACCTGGTCGTAGGCGCTGCCGGCGGTGGTGCCCCCGATCTCCAGGTCCAGGGCGCCGCCACTTCCCTGCGTGTAAGTGCCGTTAATCGTCAGGACGCCGGGGGAGTTGCCGGGGCTAACCACGCCGTTGTTGGCGAGGTTGGCGGCAATCGTCCCCGAGCCGTTGAGCGTGCCGCCGCCGCTGACCGTCGCCGTGCCGGCCGTCAGCGTGCCGTTGACGGTGCTGACGCCGGAGCCGATGAAGCCGCCGGAGACGGTCAACGTGCTGCCGCTGCTGACGACCAGGTTGCCCTGGTTGGCGAAGGCGCCCGGCGTGGTCAGGCTGGCGCCGTTCTGGAGGGTCAGGCTGCCTGCTGTGGCGTTGGTGGTCAGGCCGGCGAGCGCGGGCGTGCCGAGCCCGCTCGTACTGCTCAGGAGGCGGGCATTGGCCCCGTCCACGAGGATGTTGGCGGCGTTGGTGGTCACGGCGGCGCCGCCGAGCAGCAAGGTGCTGCCGCCCACCACCTGCCAGGTCCCGCCGGTCAGCGTGCCCGCCGAATAATTAGCAAGGCCCGCGACGGCGACGGTGCCGCCGTTGATCGCCGCGATCGTGCCGGCGTTGGTCCAGCTCCTGCCCTGGAGCTCGAGGTCATCGCCCGCCGCCTCGGTGCGGATGGTCCCCTGGTTGACGACGGCGCCGCTGCCGGCATCCACGACCCCCGAACCGTCGATGAGCACGCCGGCGCCGATCGTCAGCGTGTTACCGCTGCCGCCGACGAGCAATGAACCGCTGGCGATGAAATGAACCTCTCCCGTGCCCCCCAGCGTCTGGGTGCCTTGGAAATTGACGTACTGCCGCAGCGAGAGATCGATTTCCCCGCCGTCAAGCGTGAGCCCGCCGGTTACGACAGCCCGGCTGAGCGTAAGGTCGAGCGTGCCCGCCAGGGTCACGCCGGCCAGGGTACCGAATCCCCCGAGCCCCACCAGCTTGGCGCCGCCGGTCGTGGCTACGGTGCCGCCGTTGATGGTGCCGCCGTCCAGGTTCCACGAGCCGGTGGTCGCGTCCAGGGCCAGCGTGCCGTCATTGGTCAACGTCCCGATCAGGTCGACCGCACCGCCCGCGCCGCGGACCGTGCCCAGGGCGCTGGTCTTGAAGGAACCGCCGAGGTAGACGGTCGAGTCGATCTCCCGGATGGTGCCCGCGTTGCTCCAGGAACTCTCCAGGTCGAGACTGTCGCCGTTGAGCGCCTGGAGAGTGCCGGTGCTGCTCCAGGCGGTGCCGCTCAGGCGGATATCCCCGCCGGCCACGTCGGCGCTGATCGTCCCCTGGTTGATGAAGTTGGCGGTCCCCGCATCGATCCGTCCCCCGGTGCCGTGGACGGTGACGTTGGCGCCGATGGTCAGCGTGGCGTCGGCGTAGAGCCCGTTGAAGGTATTGCCGTCGGTGAAATCCACGGTGCCGGTGCCGCCCAGGGTCTGGGCGCCGTCGAAGTTGAGGGAGTATCCCTGGGCGATTGCGACCGTGCCATTCTCCAGGGTTAACCCATTGGTGACGCGCGTGTGAAAAGCGGTCAAGTCCAGGGTGCCGGCCAGGGTCACGCCGTTCAGCGTTGGCTGACCCTGATAACCTCCGGCGACGGCGCGCAGGACGTTGCTGCCGGTGGTCGTGACCGTGCCGCCGTTGATCTGGCCGCCCTGGAGGTTCCAGGAGCCGGTGCTGTCGTTGAGCACCAACCCGGGAGCGTTATTGTTGTTCAGCACGCCAATCAGGTTGACCGTGCCGCCGGTGCGGTTAAACGTGCCCAGGTCCGCCGGGGTGAACGTGCCGCCCAGGTTGAGGGTGCCATTGTTGACGCTCAAGGTGCCGGTGTTGCTCCAAGTCGCGGTCGATTGGCCGGCGTAGTTGTAGACGTACAGCGTGCCGCCGTTGCTGGCCTGGAGAGTGCCGCTGTTGGCCAGGCCGCCGTCGGTCAGGATGCTCAGGCTCCCCAACGGCGTGCCGGTGGGCTGGCCGGCCTCATCGGCGGCGATGGTGCCCTGGTTGATAATGCTGCCGCCGGAGTTGTTGTAACTAATGGCCGAGGTGCCAAAGACACCGTTCTGGCCGTGGACGGTGACATTCGGGCCGACGGTCAAGGTCTGACCGGCGGGGATGCTGACGGTGTTGAACTGGTTGGCTCCGAAGAGGAGGCTGCCGCTGCCGCCCAGCGTCTCGGTGGCGCTGAAGACCAGCGCGCCGTCGGTCGAGCCGTTCGCGCTGCCCAGGTCGATGACGCCGTTGAGGGTCAGCCCACCGGTCACGCTCACGGTCGAATTGGTGTTCGTCGCCTGGTCCAGCACGCCGTCGAGCGTCACCGCGTTCAGCGTGTTCGTTCTCCCCAGGGCGGTGAGTATCGTGCCCGATTGCACCGTCGCGCCGTCCAGCGTCCCTCCCGACAGGGTGAATGTGTTCGTGCTGCTCAGCGCGCCGCTGACGGTGAGGGTGCCGCCGGACAGGGTGAAGTCGTCGGTGACCGTCAGGCTTTTGACCGTGGCCGCGCCGGTGGAGTGCGTGACGCTGATCCCGGCGACGTCGATCACGGCATCATCGCCGCTGCCTGGCCCGCCGGTGCCAAGCACCGGGTTATAGTTGCTCCAGTGGCTCGGAGTAGCCCAGTCGCCGGAGCCTCCGACCCAGTTGACCTGGGATGGCAGGATTCTGTCTTCCAGCGCTTCAAGGACAACGCGGACCGGCAGCCCGCGCTTCTGCTTCGCCGGGCGCCTGCCGGCCTGGACGGGCTGAGAAGGACGCTTGAACCACCGCCACCAGGAAAACAACATGGTACACCATCCCTTGGTTGATGGAAGGAAGAAGCCAACACGGATGGTCTGCCCTAGAATGGCGACGGCGACCTCTCCCGGCGCGCAGACCGAGCGCCGGGGCGGTGCCGGGCCGGTGGGGGGCTTGCTTGGCGGTAAGGACCCCACCGGCCGCTTTCGTTGCGTGTCAGCAGTCCGTGGCTCCTGGCCGGAAAGGGCCAGTGGCCACGTGTCAGCGCCCGGCCGGCTCCTCTGGCCGCGGGGTGGCATCCCAGATGGTTTCCACGCTCCCATCGGTCCCGGAGAGATCACGGCCGAGCAAGCGGTGGCCGTCCGGGCTGAAGGAGAGACAATAGCCTATCCAGGCTTTTCGCTGACCGTCCCTTTTCAACTGCAGAAATTCGCTGCCCGTGGCGGTATCCCACAGCTTGACTTCATAGGATCTGGGGGTGCCAGCCCGGGCCACCCCGGCAACCGCAACCGAGGCGAGGCGCTGGCTATCCGGGCTGAACGCCAGGTCAAAGGCCCTGCCGGAATGCCCCTGCAGGCGCAGCAATTCCTTGCCGGTGGCGACGTCCCAGAGCAGGACGACCCCCAGGTCCTCGGTAGACCGGGCGGTCGTGGCCAGGATCTTCCCGTCGGGGCTAAACGTCATCGGGCCGAGCCCGACCTTGTCTTTGAGCGTCAGCAGCTCCGCCCCGGTGGCGGTGTCAAGCGCGACGACCTCGGAGGAGTAGGACGGGGCTCGATCGCGCCGGACGGCGACCGGCACCAGAACCGCGACCCGCGACCCGTCCGGGCTGTACTTGCACCAGGCGAGATAGCCCACCAGGGTGGAGAGGGGTTTGGTGGAGAGGAGGGTCTGTGTGTCCACGTCCCACAGCGTCAGGTCGCCCTCCCGCCCCCGGTCGTCCGGGACGCGTTCCAACATCGCGACTTTCCGACCGTCGGGGCTGATCTCCAGGGCCAGGGCCTTGGTGTCGCAGGCAAAGACGACCCGGAAGGTGTCCAGGTCCCAGACCCTCACTCCGCCTCCGGGAATGGCCAGGACCAGTCGTCGGCCATCGGCGCTGAACGGGGGGGACTCCCTGGGATCCCAGCCCGCGCCCCGGTAGCGGGGGTCTTTGTCCCACTGCAGGCTCAGCCGCACCTTGCCTGTCGCGGCCTCCCAGACCTTCACCGCGCCGCCACGATCCTCGGAATGCACGTACCGGCCGTCGGCGCTGACGTCCCGCGCAGGAGCGAGGCCTTGTGCTCCTTGAAGGACAGGATTTCCTTGCCGCCGGCGTCGCGGACACTCACCTCGGGCCGAGCGGCGTCGTCGTCGGGAAGCCGGCCGTGGATTCGGAAGGGGACATACACGATCTGCCGGGTGCCGTCGCGGCTCCGGAGCGTATAAGCGCCCGGGTCCACGAGCTGCTTCGGCCGGTCGCCGGCCGTGGCGTCCCACTCCTTGATGACCCCCTGCCCGTCGGCCGAGTAGAGGCGAGTGCCGTCCGGGCCGAAGGCCACCCCGATTACCGGACCGGTGTGCCCCGCCAGAGTCAGGAGGGCTTCGCCGGTCGTGGTGTCCACGATCTGGCCGGCCGAAGCCCGGTGGCGGGACCACACGGCGAGGCGCCGCCCGTCGGGGCTGTAGGCGATCTGGTAATCCGTCGCGGCGGGCGGCACCCGGAAGGTGAGCAGCTCCTTGCCGGTGGCGGCGTCCCACACGCGCCCCGGCTTTCCGGCTGGGGCCGGCAGTCGGACGGCGGCCAATCGGCTGCCATCTGGGCTGAACGTCACCGTCGAGGAGCAGCTGACGAGCCCCGGCGTTTCCCCACCCAGGTTGGGCAGGTTCGGCCAGCCCATCTTCAGCACACGCTTGCCGGTCGTGGCATCGCAGACCTGCAGGTCGAAGGCCCCCGCCCCGCCGTTGGCGGACTTGCTGGCCACGGCGAGGCGCGTCCCGTCCGGGCTGAACGCCAGCGGCAGGAAGATCAGGGGATCCTCCAGTGGAGAAATCTCCCGGCCGCCGGCGACGTCCCAGACTTTCAACACGCCCAGGGGCCCGGGCTGGCCTGGCGTCCGCACCGGGATCCAGCGACCCTCCGGGCTTCGTTCGAGCTGGCCTAGTGTCCGCGCCGCAAGCCAGCGACCGTCCGGGCTCAGTTCGATTTCCGTGGCGAAGCGCCCGTCCACGCCGAAGAGCTCCTGCCGGGTCGCGACATCCCACACCGTCAGCCGCATGGGGGCATTGGGTCTGCCGAGGATTCCCGAAAAGAGCAGGGCGAGCCGCCGGCCGTCGCGGCTCAACGCCAGGACGATGGGGGATCGGCCCGTCAGCGCGGGCAACACAGCCACTTGCCGGCCCGTGCTCAGGTCCCTCACTTCGACCGGACTGGGCTTGCCGTCCGCGCCGAGGGTGATCGCGGCGTACCGGGATCCTTCGGGGCTGAAGGCGAACGTCGGGTGGCGGACAGGGAACCCGACCAGGGCGGGGACCGAGGCCAGGGGGCCGGGCAGTTTCCAGGTGCGCAGCTCGGCATGCGCCAGCCGGTCGAAGTAGTGCCACTCGAAGCCGCGGAGGTCCGGCTCGCCCGGCCCGGGCCGCTGCTGCCGGAGCAATTCGCGGACCAGGACCAGGTTGTTTGCCTCCCAGGCTGTCTGGATCTGGTTGGCCCGCGCCTTGTACAGGGCGACCCGCAGCTCGTCCCGCGCGTCCTGAGCCACCCGCTCGCTGGCGACGGCGGCCGCCCGGGCTCTTTCTTTATCGTCGCGATCGACGAGCGCCGCTGCTTCGGCGCGGGTGGCGCGGAAGGCTTGCCAAAGACTGGCCACAACCCCGGCGATCAAGAGCAGCAAGCAGGCGGCCGCCGTGCCGAGCAGGCGCCGATGCTTGCGGGCGAACTTCTTGAGCTTGTACCCCACCGCTGGCGGGCAGGCCTGCACCGGCTCGTCGTTCAAGTAGCACTGGACGTCGGCGGCGAAGGCGGTGGCGGTTTCGTAGCGTCGGCTGCGGTCCTTCTCCAGCGCCTTCATCACGATCCAGTCCAGCTCGCCGCGGAACAACCGGCTCAGCTTGCTGGGATCGCTCCGCCGGTTCGCGAAGACGGTCGTGGCGGCCTGACCCAGGGTGGTGACTCGCGTGCTCGGCCGGGCCGGCTCCTCCTCGCAGATGATTCGGCGGATCTCGTCGTAATCCGCCTCACGCAGCCGTTCCTTGTTGAACGGCGTCGTGCCGGTCAGCAACTCGTACAGCAGCACGCCGAGGGAGTAGATGTCGCTGCGGGTATCCACGTCCAGACCGCTTTGCCCGGCCTGCTCCGGCGACATGTACAAGGGTGTGCCGACCATCTGGGCGAAGCCGGTGAACAGCGTCTTGCCGGTCAGTTTCTCCCCCAGTGCCTTGGCAATGCCGAAGTCGATCACCTTCACCACCGGCATGGTGTCCTGGACGGTAACCAGAACGTTGGATGGCTTCAGATCGCGGTGGATGATCCCCTTCTGATGGGCGTGCTGGACCGCCTGGCAAAGGTGGACGAACAGTCCCAGCCGCTCGCGGGGGGTGAGCTGGTTCTGGTCACAGTACTCTGTGATCGGCAGCCCCTTGACCAGGTCCATGACGAAGTATGGCCGACCGCTGCTGGTCTGCCCGCCATCGAGTACCCTGGCGATGTTGGGGTGGTCCATCAGGGCCAGGGCCTGGCGCTCCGCCTCGAAGCGGGCCACCACCTGGCGGGTGTCCATCCCCGGTTTGAGCACCTTCAGCGCCACCTTGCGGCGCACCGGCTGGGTCTGCTCGGCCACGAAAACGATGCCGAAGCCGCCCTCGCCGATCTGCTCCAGCAGCTTGTACGGCCCGATGACGGTGCCGGGCCGTTCGCGAAATGGCTCATCCACGGTGCAGGCCAGCCCACAGGCCGGGGCCTCCAGAAAGCTCGCGCTCTCTTCCAGGGCCTTGAGCAAAGCCCGAACCCTTTGGCCGATCGCCGCGTCGCCGCAGACCAGCTGCAAATAGGCTTCGCGCGCCTCGCGTGCCTCGATGTTGCGCGCGACCTCAAAAATCGCTTGTTCGTCCAGAATCATGGCGGCCATCGAAGAGTCCTCTGCCCAGAGGTCGGCTGGGGGCTATGAGTGATAGTGCGAAAACGAGTGGCGATTTCCCCGACAGAAAAAGCGCTTTTTCTGAAAAATGTCGGACTAGGGTTGCTGGTCGGATGCGGCGGCCAGCTCGACGCGCAGCCATGCCTTGGCGTAAGCCCAATCAGCGTCAGCCGTTGATTCCGCGATCCCGAGCGTGGCCGCTGCCTGGCGAATGGTCAAGCCGGCAAAGAAGCGCAACTTGACCAGTTCCGCTTTGCGACTGTCCTGGTGGGCCAGCCGGTCAAGCGCCTCGTCCAACGCGAGCAGATCGATGTCCCGGCTGGGAGCCGCCACGTGCTCCTCGTCAAGCGGGACGCGCTGGCGCTGGCCGCCGCCCTTGGCGCTGTTCTTGTGGCGCGCTTGCTCCACGAGAATCCGTCGCATCGCTTCCGCCGCGGCAGCGAAGAAATGGCCGCGGCTGTTGAACTGCTGCGCCTGCTCGGTATCCACCAACCGTAGGTAGGCCTCATGCACCAGCGCCGTCGCCTGGAGCGTCTGACCGGGCTTCTCCTGAGCCAGCTTCTGGGCGGCCAGCTTGCGTAACTCGTCGTAGACCAGCGGCAAGAGTTGGGCAGCGGCGTGGGGGTCGCCCTGCTCGATGGCGGACAGGATGCGCGTGAGGTCACTCATCGGCAGCACCGGATGAAGGGAGAAAGTCGTCTGGTTGCAGTATACCGGCCAGCAGCCTCAACCTCCAGCGTCTCGTCACCGGGTGTCAGGACTTGAGCCGTTGGGTGAGCACCAACTCCACGCCGTCGTTCGGCGCCAGCGCGACGCCACGCCGCACCGGGTGCGAGCAGTGGTCGGGTGGTCGGCCGAGGCTCACCTGCGTGAAGAGAGTACTCAGCACGACCTTCATCTCGTACAGTGCAAACGCCATCCCCAGACAGGTCCGGTTGCCGCCACCGAAGGGGAACCACTCGTGGCCGGCGTACTTTCTTTCCAGGAAGCGCTCGGGACGAAACTTCTCGGGTTCGGGGTAAAGGTCGGCGCGGCGATGCACCAGGTGGCTGCAAGGGCACAGCACCACTCCGGCCGGATACGTATGCCCACCCGCCAGGAAGGGCTGCTTGGTCAAGCGGACGACGAACGGGAAGATGGTCCGGAGGCGCAGGCTCTCGCGGATGGCGGCGTCCAGGTACTCTAGCCGGCCCAGCTGCTCCGCGCCCGGCGGCAGGCCGCCGGTTGTCTGGCGCAGCTCGTCGGTGATGCGGGCCACCACGTCGGCCCGGGGGACGATCTGCTCCAGGGCCCAGGCCAGGGCAATCGAGGTCGTATCGTGGCCGGCCAGGACCAGGGTCATCAGCGCATCCCGGATTTCGTCGTCGCCCAGAGGTCGGCCGTCCTCGTGAGTCGCGGCTAGAAGATCGGCGAGCACGTTCTCCCCCCGGACCGCAGAGGGCTGCCGGCGCCGGGCGTCAATGAGGGAGTACAGAGAGGTATTGAGGGCGTGCATCTGCCGGTAAAACGGCAGCCAGCGGACCTTCTGGAGGAAGCGCACCGGCAGGATCTTGACCAGAATGAGCGAATAGCGGCTGCGGCCCTGCGCCAGCAGACGCTGGACCTGCACTTCGATCTCGTCCCGCTGCCGACCGGCCTCCAGTCCAAGGACGGCCTGCAAGATCACACGCAGGGTGATCTGCTGCATCCATTCAAGGATGCAAAAGGGCCTGCCCATCGGCCAGGCGGCCACGGCCTCCAGGGTCGCCGTCCGCATGGCCTCGAAGAAGGACCGCATCCGCTCCCCCTTGAGCGGCGGCAGCAGGATGCGCCGTTGCTTCACGTGAGGTTCATCGTCCAGCACCAGCACCGAGTTGGGCCCGACGGTGGGAATCAGGAACTCGTTCCCTTCACCGGAATGCAGGACGTGCCCGTCACCGCGAAACACGTCTCGCACCGCCTCGGGCGCGGCCAGCATGACGAACTTGCCGTAGCCGGCAAACCGCAGCAAGAACCTGTCACCGTAGCGGCGGCCGCACTGTTCCAGGAACGGCAGCGGGGCCTGAGAATAGCGCAGCATTTGCCAGAACGCCGGCGTATTCGGCCCGGGAGCGATGCTGGATCGAGTTAGATGCACGTGCTCCTCCTGCCCTGCGGGCGTTGAGAGGCTTGCCTGGTAGGAAAGTAGCCGGCACACTCCGTGTGCCGAACGTCGGCACACGGAGTGTGCCGGCTACTTCCTATCAGCTCCGCTGTCCTGTTTCAGGACTTGCTCCGCCTCGCGGTGCAGCAGGTGCAAATCGAGTCGGTGGGCCCAGGAGAGCAGCAGGGTGTGACCGGCTCCTGCGTTGGGTTTCTCCGGGGCGTTCGTTTCGATCCACTGCGTCACCTCTTGCAGCAGTTGCTTTGCTTCCGTGCCGCGTCCCAGGCGGTGGTAGGCCATTGCCAGGGTGAGCTTTCGCCAATGGACCCCGAGGTGCTGCGGACCAGCGCGAATGGCTGCTTCCAATTTGGCAACCGCGGCCTCCAGGTCACCCTTGCGGTAGAGGGCAGCGCCCAGGAGCCCCACGTACTCCGCATTCTGCGGCTGCCGGGCGGCCAGCCTTTCGCCGATCTGCACCGGCCGCGACAGGTCGGCCACCGCGTCCGGAGCCAGCTTGCAGACGATCACGACGTAGTGTTGTTCCGATTGACCCAGCCGCTTCAGCAATTGCTCACAAAGGGCGCGATATTCCTTCGTGCGCTGGGCCCGCAAGTGCAGCACGGCCAACGGATACCACACCCCCAACACGTCCTCCGATCCAAGCTCAATCGCTCTCGTGAAATCGGCAGTGGCCTTTTCCCAGTCGCCCAGCTGGCCGTGGAAATGACCACGTGCCTGCAAGGCCTGTGCCCTTGCCGACGCCGGCAGTTTTTCGAGCATCCCCGCGGCCCCATCATAAACCTGCCGCGCTTCTTGAACGTGGCCCGTGTCGGCGAGGAATTGAGCAAGGATCCGGCGATAACCGACCGCTGTCCACGGGTAGCCTGGAAGAGTGGGAAAGTCCTCTGCCAGCCTGTCGGACAGCTCAACGACCCGGCGATACGCTCGCTCCGCCTCCGCGAACCGCTTGAGTTTTGTCAGCAGCCAGGCGTGTTGAAAGTGAGCCCCGGCTTGACGCCAGCGATGATGAGGGCCCGAAGGAAAGTCGGCGGCGTATTGGTCGAACAGGGGAATCGCGCGGCAGCACATCGCTTCCGCCTCCTGCAATCGGCCGTTTGTCCCAACCACCTCGGCCAATTGCGTGAGCGTTTCGGCCAGCTCAAGCTGCAGCCAGCGTGATGAAGGAGAATTCGCGAGGGCCTTTTCAAAGAACAGGACTCCTTGCCGGCAGGCAGCTTCGGCTTCGGCAAGGCGGCGCTGCTTGCTCAGGACCACGCCCAGCTCCTGGTAGGTCAGTGCCCGGTCCCAAAAGCTCGTCGTCGCCCGCGTCAAGTCAAGGTTGCGCTCAAGGACCTGTTCGGCCTCTTCCAGCTCGGCTCGCTGGGCGTTGGCAATGAGACCCCGAGGAAACACAAGGGCGTTCGCCAGACGGTTGCGGGCCGTCACCACCTGGTCCCGATAGGGGCGGGAGTCGGGGAATTCCTTGAGCAACCCTTCCGCGACCGCGACCGCCCGCCGGAGGGCTTTCGCGCCGTCCTCGTACTTGCCCTGGTTCCTGAGGACCAATGCGAAGCCGATGGAGTACGAGACCAGCTTGGCGCGGATGTTCGGTTCGCGGGGAGAGTGGGCCTGCAGCTCCTCGAGCATCGCGAAGCCTTTGCGGTAGGCATCTTCCGACTTCGGATAGTCACCGAGCCCAAAATGCAGGCTGGCCATGCGCAGATAGGCCAGGGCGGTCTCCCGACGAATGGCGGGGTCGTCACCCCTTCGAGCGAGAAACTTCTGATAGAACTTCAGCGCGTCCTGCAGCAACTCTCGGCGCACCGGTTCCATCAGCGGCACGCCCTGCAAGCGCTCTTCCGAAACCCGTGTCAGCATCTGGTCCACGGCGGCGAGGGCATCCTTGAGGTTATCTGTGGCCTCCTTCGCGCTTGCCGTGGCTGCCCTGAGGGCCTTCGTCTTTTCTTTTGCTTCCTCGCTGATTCGCGCGTTACTGACGACAAGACTGCCCACCGCCAGCAGCACGGCAAGGGCGAAGACGCCGAGGGTCGCCAGGGCCCTCTTGTTCCGCCGGGCGAACTTGCGGCAACGATACCAGCGCGACGGCGGGCAGGCCTGCACCGGCTCATCGTGCAGGTAGCGCTGCACGTCTGCGGCGAAGGCGCTGGCCGTCTCGTAGCGGCGGTTGCGGTCCTTCTCCAGCGCCTTCATCACGATCCAGTCCAGCTCGCCGCGCAGCAGCCTGGCTCAGCTTCGCCGGGTCGCTCTGGCGCTGGCCGACACCGTGCGCCGCGGCCGCGCCCAGCGTGCTCAGCCGCGTGCTCGGCCTGGGCGGCTCCTCCTCGCGGATGATCCGCCGCATCTCGTCGTAGCCCAGCCGCCTTGCAGCCGCTCCTTGTCGAACGGCGTCGTGCCGGTCAGCAGCTCGTACAGCAGCACGCCCAGCGAATAGATGTCGCTGCGCGTGTCCACGTCCAGCGCCGCTCCTCTGCGCCTGCTCGGGGCTCATGTACAGCGGCGTGCCGATCATCTGGGCGAAGCCGGTGAACAGCGTCTTGTCGGTCAGCTGCTGTCCGGTGGCCTTGGCGATGCCGAAGTCGATCACCTTGACCACCGGCGTGCCGTCGTGCAGCGTGACCAGCACGTTCGACGGCTTGAGGTCGCGGTGGATGATCCCCTTCTGGTGGGCGTGCTGCACCGCCTGGCAGACGCTGACACGAACAGCTCCAGCCGTTCGCGGGATCGTGCAGCTGGTTCTGGTCGCAGTAGCTCGGTGATGGGCACGCCGCGGACCAGCTCCATGACGAAGTAGGGCCGGCCGGCTGCGGTCTCGCCGCCGTCGAGGACGTGGGCGATGTTCGGATGGTCCATCAGCGCCAGGGCCTGCCGCTCGGCCTCGAAGCGGGCGACCACCTGCCGCGTGTCCATGCCCGGCTTGAGGACCTTCAGCGCCACCTTGCGGCGGACCGGCTGGGTCTGCTCGGCCATGAAGACGATGCCGAAGCCGCCCTCGCCGATCTGCTCCAGCAGCTTGTACGGCCCGATCACCGTGCCGGGACGCTCGCGGACCGTCGGTTCATCGACCGTGACGCCCAGCGCCGCGGCAGGCGCTTCCAGGAAGCTGCCGGCACAAAAGTGATTGGCGATCAACTCTTCGACGCGCCGCTGCAAGGCCGGGTCCCCGGCGCAGGCCCGGTCCACGAAGGCCCGGCGTTGCGTCTCCGACTCCAACTCCACGGCGGCAGCCAGAATCGATTCAATCGACTGCGGTGTGGGATCCATGACCCAGCTTTCCGGACGGTTGCTTATCTTCAATGCGTAAAACGGTGCCCGACCGGCTCAGCAAAAGGTGAAAAACTGCGGCCGGCTCCCTCAGCGAGGGTGGACCTTGCCGTACAGCCATGAGCGGGCGTACACCCAGTAGCGTTTGGCGGTGGCGAGAGAGATGCCAAGGGCCTGGGCCGCTTCGGGCAGCGCCAGACCCGCGAAGTAACGCAGCTTGACCAGGCGGGCCTTGAGCGGATCCTCGCTCTCCAGCTGCTGCAGGGCTTCATCCAGGGTCAGCAGGTCGTCGGTTGCATCGGCTTCCGGGGCGGCCAGCAGCGCAGCGGCGTCCAGTTCCACTCGGCGCATGGAGCCGCCCCGTTTGCTGCTCTGCTTGCGGCGGGCCTGATCGATCAGGATGCGGCGCATGGCCTCGGCGGCTGCGGCGAAGAAGTGGCCGCGGCTGTCTGCCAGTGCTGGGGCTGGTCCACGTCCACGAGCCGGAGATAGGCCTCGTGGACCAGGGCCGTGGCCTGCAGCGTCTGACCCGGTTTCTCCTGGGCCAGCCGCTGCGCCGCCAGTTGCCGCAGCTCGTCATAGACCAGCGGCAGCAGTTGTTCGGCGGCGTGGGGATCGCCTTGCTCGATGGCGGACAGGACCTGGGTGACGTCACTCATCAGCAGCACCGGTGAAGAGAGAAGGTGGTCTGGCTACAGTATAGCGGCACGCAGCCTCGACCTCCAGCGCCTCGTCACCGGGTGTCAGGGATTGAGCCGTTGCTTGACCACCAGTTCCACACCTTCCGGCGCGAGCGAGACGCCACGCCGCACTGGGTGGGAGCAGTGGCCGGCCACCCGGCCACTGCTCCCACCCAGTGCGGCGTTGAGAAGAGAACAACAGGGCGGCAGCAAGTCTGTGGACTGCCCCTCAACTCTGCCGGCTCACGTTATCGGGCCCGTTGGCGGGCGCTGTCGTGGTTGGTGTCCCCATCTGGTTGCCAAACTTCATTCCGGGAGAAAGGCAAGGAACCCCCGTGAGTTTGGCAACGGTAGGAGGACACAACCGGACTTTCCGGACAGACTCTATTTGCCGATCTTCCAGACCACCTCGTTCCGGGCCTGGCGCAGGTGAGTGATGATGCTGTGCAGGGCATCCCGGTCCATGCTTTTGGCCAGGATGAGACATTCGTCGATCTGGTGCTCCAGGAGTTCCAGCTTGGTGTCGCCGGTCGGGACCGTGGCCACCTTGTGCTGCTGGCCGAGGGGTTGCTTCTTCTGCGTCCGAGCAGCAATCCGCGAGCGCTTTTTGCTTCGCAGCACGCTCTTGAGGTTCGCCAAATTCGCCTTGACCGACTTGGGAACCACGGTCTGCCCGGGATGATCCGCGAGCCAGCGCCGCAGCAGCTTCTTGTTGCTCCGCTCCTGCAGCAGCTTGGGGTTCTCCTGAAAGATCTTCCGGAAGTAGCCCGCAGTCGTCTCTTTGCTCGCTCCGCCATCAGGCGCCGGTGTGGACCGACCGTTCCCGTCCGAATCTTCGCCAGGGGGTTTTGCTTTCTTGGCCACGTGACAACTCCTCATGCTGAAAGTTAGGGGGAAACTTAGACATAGTATATGTCTCAAACAAAGTTTAACAAGGAGAAAGCCAAAACGCCAGAGACCTTGGTGTGTCGCCCCTGCGGGGCTAAGAACCACTAACAGCAAGGCGAGCGGCGCGGCGTCAGCCCGCCGGTGAAGACCGCTACCGGCGGGCTGACGCCGCGCCGCTCGCCTTGCTGTTAGTGGTTCCAGGAATTAGCCCGAAGGGGCGACAGCGAATAGACCAGGGCGTCAGCCCTGGGTCTCGGGGTGGTCCCCCCTCAACCCTGGGAATGAGCAACTGGCCTTTTCTCTTCTCTTCTCTTCTGCTACGTTAGGGATGGTTGGGTCTTGTGAATCGGGCCAGAGCCTTGATGCTCCGCGCACCATCTCTCCTTCCCTTTCCTTGTCCCATTGGAAGCATTGGTATGGATTTCGCCAGGTTGCGTCCGACCGCAGTTGGTCGCGTTGCACTGGCGGGCAGTTTTTTCAGGAGGCCCTTCATGGGCAGGAAATTGTACGTGGGCAATCTGCACCTTCGGCGTGACCGACAGCGAGCTGGAGCAGATGTTCGTGGCTCATGGTTCGGTGCAGTCAGCCCAGGTCATCATGGACCGGGACACCGGCCGGTCCAAGGGGTTCGGGTTCGTGGAGATGGGCACCGACCAGGAAGCCCAGGCCGCCATCGCGGCCCTCAACGGCAAAGAAGTCAACGGCCGCTCCCTCACCGTCAACGAGGCCAAACCCCGGGAGGCAGGTAGTGGCGGCCGGGGTGGTCAGGGCGGCAGCCGGGGTGGTTACGGCGGTGGGCGGCGCTACTGAGAAACACTGCCGTGTTCAGCCTTGGGTAGCGGAACTCTGGCGAGTTCCGCTACCCAAGGCTTTGTTCCGCCCGCACTATGCAGTGGGGAAGAATCCGAACGTCCGCGCCCGTTGGACTCTGGGTGGGGACGTTTCTTTCGATTGGGATTCAGCTCAGGAAATCTTCCATCGGGTAACGGGGCAGCTCCACCACGAAGGTGGTCCCCTGTCCAAGGCCCGAGTCCATGGTCAGGCTCCCGCCGCTCTGTTCCACCAGCAACTGGACCACGGGCAGGCCGACGCTCAAGCCCGCTTCCCGGGCCGGGATCGCCCGATAAAGCAGGTCAAACGCCCGGTCGCGCTTGCTGACGTCCATGCCCAGGCCATTGTCCGACACACGCAGCTGGTAAACTTCCGGTGTGACGTGCAGCTCGAGCCGGACCCAGGCTTCCGCCTTGTCGGGATCGCGATACTTCAGCGCGTTGGAGATCAGGTTGTCCAGGATGTGCCGCAGCCGGGCCGGGAACCATTCGACGTGGTCGCTTGCCAGCTCCAGCTGCAGCCGAACAGACTCGGCGCCCTGCAAGCGCTGCTGCCAGCGAAACACCTGCTCCACCAGGGGACGGATGGCAATGGCAATCACCTGGTCATGAGCCGGATGATAGCCCGACAAGTCCTGGAGGTCGCGGAGCAGGTCCCTCAGCTCCTGGATCACCGCCCCCGCGTCGGCCAGGCCCGTCGCGGGACCCTCGGCCCCGGGCCGGGCACTCCAGGCCTTCTGGAGCTTGTCCAGCCCCAGGCGCAACTCTTGCTGCAAGAGCCGACCATGCCGGCGCAAGCGATCCACCTCCAGCTCCAGGCTGGCCGCGTAAGTCAGCAGCCGCGCCAGGTTCGGTTCGCGCGACCTGTTCTCCTGAGAGGATGACATTGGTAGAGCCCTCTTGACTCTGGATCACGGCGCTTCCCCTTGGCGACTAGCGCATGGAACACTGAATCTCCACATCCCGTTTTTTGCTGCATTTGGTACAGAAGAAAACAGCCCGGACCACACCGGCCGTGATGCGCATCGAGTTCCAGGAAGAACCCTCGGAAGAACACACGGGGCATTTGTGCTTGTATTTGGCGCTGGTGCCGTCCTGGGAGACAATGATGGCCCCTTTCACGGCGATCGCCCGTCCCTTCTTCACCGGCTTCTTGGGCGGGGCCGGCGGGGGAGCCGCTGGAGGAGCTAGTTGCGCTTCCGGCTGCAGCTCGACCGTGTCCGGAATCGCCTGCGCGTCTCCGGCCGGTGCCTCAGCCACAGCGGTTCCCTCAACCGGCCCGGAATGGACGGCTGCGCTCTCGGGTGAAAGAGGTTGTATCGGATCGGCCGGTCCGGCCGGCGTGGTTTCCGTGGCCAGGGAAGCAGCACTCACGGGGGCCGCTTCGGAAGACGTTATGCCGAACAGATACTTGACTCGCGCGGCCACGACCCCTCTGTCCACGCCTTCCTTCCAGATGGTATCTGTGATCAGAATCTCTCCGGCGGAGGCAAGGTCGTGTAATTGGCGTCCCGAGAACGGGCCAATTCTCTTGCCATCGTGAGCGTAAAACCAGCGATCAGCCACGTGTACTCCGGAATAGAGCCCCTGAAGGTAGACAGCTTGATCAAGGTCATCAGGCCCTCTCGGATTCAAGGGCCAGGCCTTGTCGGCGGACTGTGCCGCTGACCAAGCTGCTTCCCTGTCTGGTATCAAGCCCTTACCAATGGCAAGAGTTGTTCGTTCCGGATGGTCCGTTTGATTTGATGACTTCCCGGGTGGGGAAAATCAGGAAAGGAAAAAGGCCATCATGCCAGCCTCATCTTAGCAAGTTCTCTGCTGAATACAAGGACAAAGATATGCTGACGCTCCTTGATTCGAAGTTTTATGAGACTGCAGCAAAGCAAGAGGGAGGAAGCCTTCGTCCCCGCCCGGGCCAGCCGGGCGGGGACGACCCTCCTGGATCTTTTGCCAGACCGGCCCGGTGTCGGCCGGGAGAATACCTTTGCTTTCCTGATGCTCAGCCCGTACAATGCAGGTGTGATGAGTTAAGGCCTGCTTTTTTTCTCCCTCTTTGCTGTTCTTCAAGCACTCCCTCAACTCTCACCTCACCAGGCCATTGCCGCGGGCACGTGCCGGCAATTCCTTTTCTTCCCGACTCCAATTCCAGGAAGGACGCCCAGCGTCACCGGGAGGGAATGGAGATAGGAGACGTTGATGCGCGGCGCGAGCCCAGGGAGTATACTACCCGCGCCTCCGCTCCTGGGCTGCGGGGGATCGTATTGGCTTCGGACTCACCCGGTCCTTGTTTGCGAGAAAGACCCATGACACGGAAGAAAACCCTCCAGCAGAGGGAAAAAGAGTTACAGTCCTTGCTGGCCACTCCCACTGGCCGGGACGAGATCGTGAAACTGCAATCGCGGTACGCCGCCGCCTGCGGCCGGGTCCGGCCTGCGAAGGGCTCGGCCATCACTTACATTCTGGTCTACGAGAGAGAACACGGACTGATTGACAGCTGATCGAGCGGGCCGGGCCTGGTTGCGCGGGCCGGAAGCACGGCAGGGCGGCCAACGGGAGAGTCACACTTCAACTCAGCGAGGGGATCGATGAGAAAAGCAGAAGCAGAATTGACCGTGGCCTGGGTCGTGTACCGGATGGCCCTCCAGAAAAACCCGACCGGGGGAATCGCGATTTGTGAACAGGCGGAGTGGGACGAGATGGAACGGGTGCGCCCGGGGTATCACACGCTGATCCGCGAACAGATCGCCAGCGAAACCGAGGCCGAGAAACTCGCCCGAGAGCAGTCGGGAAGCCCCGGAACGGCGTCCGTCCGCCTCAAGGCGCGGTGACTCGCCGGCAGGGCGGAGGAACACGCCTTTGACCAGGAGGTTCCACGCGAACGAAGGTGGGTAAGCTCGGTTGCTCTCAACAGACCATTGGAACCTCGCAGGGAGTAAGAACCGGGCAGCCTCCTCACTTCGCTGGGGGAGGCTCGCTCTTGTCCTTGGGTTGCGCCCTGGGCGAGAGTTTGGGCGCCAGCAGGGCGCTCATCCGCCGCCCGTCCATCGTCGCGGCACGCTCCACCTTGCTCACGTCCGCCAGTTTCTCCAGAACCGCGTTGAGGATTCGTCGCCCCTCCTCCAGGTGCTGCATCTCCCGACCGCGAAAAATGACGGTAACGAGAACCTTGTCATTGTGTTCCAGAAACTTGCGTGCCTGGTTCACCTTCGTATCGACGTCGTGCTCGCCCGTTTTGGGTCGCACCCGGATCTCCTTCTGTTTCTGCTGGCGGACCTTGGCGCTCTTGTGCCCCTTTTGCGAGTTCTCGAAACGCATTTTGCCATAATCGAGGATGCGGCAAACCGGCGGACGCTCATCCGGGGCCACCTCGACCAGGTCGAGGTTGGCTTCCCGTGCTTTCTCCAGGGCTTGAGCCGTGGGCACCAGGCCGAGTTGCTCCCCGCTGGCACTGATCAGGCGAATGGGACTGATGCGGATCTGCTCGTTTATTCGGGGGCCACGGTTCGGAGGCGGTTGACGATCAAAATGACGAATGCGTGTTCTCCTTTCAGGGGGAACGACAGGCCGCCCTACGACTTCGCAGGAGGACGCGATGCGTGCCCTATCTGTCCATTCTAGTCCCCAGCGGGGCGGTCGGCCACCTCAACTCCCGGGAACAGGACTTTCGGGTTTCCTCGGTCGCCTGAGTCGCTCCAGGTTCTTGTCCCTTCAAGGAGCCAACTGCTGGTTAGACTCTACCCCGCTCGGCGCAGCTCAGGACGGGTCACCCCCAGGGCTTCCAGGACCGGGTGATACACCTCGCGATAGTAGATCTGAGGGTCGAAGACCTGCAGCGTCCGAATCGCCTCGGCGCGTCGCCGGCCGTCTGCCAGGCCGGCGATGGCCGGCATGGCAAAGACCTCCAGGACGCGGTGCAGTTGCCGCAGTGTCTCCTCCCGGTCTTGGCGGAGGTAGAGCCGCACGGCGTTGAGGAAAAAACTGTAGTGGGCCTGTTCATCAGTCCCCAGGAAACCCAGGAGCTTGGCCAGCGCGGGGTCGGTTCGCTCCCCCACGTGCCGGCGCAGGTTGCGGTAGTTCAACCCGGTGGCCAGCTCCTGCACCATCGCATAGATGAGCATGGCGACGGAGCTGTCGTGGGGCACGTGCCAGTCGTGCGCAAAGACCTCGCGCTCCAGGTCGGCCAACTGCTCCTCCGTGCGCAGGCCCGAGCGAAGCAGCCAATCCGACAGGGCCAGGGAGTGCTTGGACTCCTCGTAGCCCCAGTTGGCATAGAACCAGGTCGTGGCCCGACTGGGCCGGAACCTGGACATGGCCTGGGCGACGTAGTCGGGCAGGTACAGCTCCACCGCGCAGAACGACTCGACCACGTCGGCAACCGCGGGTCCCGCGGAAGCATTGCACTCCTGCCAGGGGACGTCCTCGCGCAGCGACCAGCGCCGCCTTCGTTCGGCCAGGTCGAAAAAGTCCCGGTAGAGGCGGTAAAGGCTTGCCTCCAGATCCGGACAATGGCACCTTGGGGGCTCCTCCTGTGGCGACCTGGCTCTCAGGTTGAGGTCTGGCTTGCCCGCGTCCACGTATTCACTTCCCTTCTCAGGAAAAACAACGGGGGCTCGAAGGTGACCAGCCTACAGGAAGTGGGGCGAGGGCGATAGTCTGATCCACTTCGCCGTAACTCCGGTAACGTTGTCGGTCGTCTTACCCGGATTCTCCAGTCCGCCAGGCCGCTACAGCATGCCTGGGATGGACGGCTACGAAGTCGCCCGCCGACTCCTGCCGGAGTCCGGCCTGGCAAATCCGCGGCGAGCTTGCCTGGCTCGGCAAAGGTTGTGTTCAAAGATTTTTTGCAACCGTCTCCCGTCGAGCGGTACTCCTCTGGTGAAGCCGGTCCTGGACGTGACCGGGCCGGCAACTCGGTCATCGACCGTTTTACCTGTCATCTGGGCGACAGCCCGAGAAAGTGAGGAGTCTCATGAAAGCGTTTCTGGCAACTGCGTGTGCGCTCTTGTGTGTGGGAGCGGCGTCGGCGAACATCACCGTCACCGGCACGGGCAAGGTGATCTACACACCTGACCTGGCCACTCTGGTCCTTGGCGTCAGCTCCGAGGGCAAGTCCGCGGCCGAGGCGTGGGACAAGAACCGTAAGCTGGTGGCCAAGCTGTTCGAGGTGCTGAAAGAACACGGCGTCGATCCAAAGGACATGAAGACGTCCAACCTGAGCGTCACGCCACGCTACGCCGAGAAGGGGAAGGAGCGAATCCTGGTCGGCTACCTGGCCAGCTACGATCTGACCGTGAAAGTCCGCAAGCTGGATGATCTGGGTGCGATCCTGGATGGGATGGTGGACAACGGTGCCAACCGCAACGTGAGCCTGACGTTCGGCTGTTCGGACCTGGACAAGCTGATGGACCAGGCCCGGGCCAAAGCGGTCGCCGAGGCCCGCAAGAAGGCTGAGACCTTTGTCACCGGCGCGGGCGCCCGACTGGGCCAGGTGCTGCAGATCAACGATGGCTCCTATGCTCCGCCGTACTATCAACCCATGCGGTTCGAGCTTGCCAAGGGGGACGCTCCAGCCGCCCTGGTGATTGCGGCCGGCGAGCAGGAACTGTCGGTCAGCGTCACGGTGAGCTACGAAATCGACAATAGTGTCGCCCCGTGAGCAGTGGACAGCGAACAGTGAATTGTGGACAGTGAAGGATAAGGAGGCCCGGGGCGATGCTCCGGGCTCCTGCCCGTTGCCGTACGTTGCGACACAGGAAGGTAATGACTGGCTCCTCCTCGACCCAGGGCGCTGCCCTGGGCTATCCTGTTGCGCCCCTTCGGGGCTGTTGGCTTCCGCCCCGAAGGGGCGCAACAGGATAGCCCAGGGCAGCGCCCTGGGTGGCAGACAGGCTCGTCCTCGACCCAGGGCGCTGCCCTGGGCTATTCTGTTGCGCCCCTTCGGGGCTAATGGCTCTTGTCTTCCGCCCCGAAGGGGCGCAACAGAATAGCCCAGGGCATCGCCCTGGGTGTAGAGGGCAGCGCCCTGGGTGGCAGACAGGCGAGGCGGTCTTTGGCTTCCTGGACGCTAGAGCCACTGTTCACGAGACCAGCCCTCATGGACGCGACTGCCCCCCCAGCCCAACTGGAGCCGGCTGACGCCGAGCTGATCGAACGGTTTTTCCAGGGCGATCGCGGTGCCTTCGAGCATCTGACCAACCGCTATTACCGTCCGGTGAGCGGTTTCCTTTACCGGCGCGTGCAGCGCTTCGAGGTGGTCGAGGACCTGGCTCAGGAAACCTTCCTGGAGGCGTTGCGGTCACTGCGAGCGGGCCGGCGGCCGGAGCAGTTCGCCAGCTGGCTGTTCACCATCGCCCGCAACTGCGCCGGGAAATGGCTGAGGCGCAAACGCCCCAGGCTGTTTGATCCGGACGCTCCCCCCGTGGATTTGCCGGCCCCTCCCGAGCAGGATTGGCGCGAGGAGATGGAAGAGCAAAAGAAGCAGTTCGCCGAACTGGAACGGGAACTGGAGAAGCTGCCGGAACAGACCCGGCGGTTACTGGAACAGAAGCACCTCCACGGCAAGACCTGCGAGCAGATCGCCGCCGCGGAGGGCCAGCCGGTCGGCACCTTGAAGAGCCTGCTGTCGCGGGCTTACCAGCTGCTGCGAACCCGGCTGGGGAGGCAGAGAGAGAGCTGACCATGACCGAATGGACCTGCGAGCAAGTCGAGCCGTTGCTCGACCTGGACGTGGCCGGCGAATGCGAGCCGGCGGAGCATGCCGCCGTGGCGGAGCACCTGGAGCGCTGTCCGAAGTGCGCCGCTGCCTGGAGTGAGGCACGCCGGGTCCGCGATTTGCTCGATCTGCATTATCAGGCACCTGCTCGGCTAAAGCGACTGCACAAACGGCTGCGGCAGGAGGCGCTCACGCATCCCCGGGCTCGCATCCTGTCGCTGGCGCAGCGCTTCGGGGCCCTGGCCGCTCTGCTGCTGGTGACCCTGGGGCTGGCCCTTTTGCTCGGACCGATCGGTGGTGAGCCTTCTCCGTCGCTGGTGATGACCGTTGCCCCGGCCAGGTTCAAGGCAATCCCGGAACACGTGCAGATCGCACGCAATGACTTCCCGCTGGAAAAGATGAATCACCCGGCAGCAGCGATGAAGCAACTCCAGACGCTGGCCCAGCAAGGCAAACTCCCGCCCGCACCGCGGATCGACCAGACCCTGACCGTGCGGAACACACAACTCCAGCCGATCACACTATTTCCGGGCGGAAGCGGAACGAACCTCCACCTGGACGTGACCGGGCCGGGCGTGGCACGGTCAGGAGACCGTGCCACAACTGGGGGCGTGGTCGGCATCCCGTTGTGGCACGGTCAGGAGACCGTGCCACAACGGGGACCGGCACCGGCGTTCCTTAGCCCGGAACGCATCGTCCTGCCGCCCGGAGGGGAGTACGTGTTTTCGCTTCCGGACCTGACGGATGGCTCGCGGGGTTCTCTCCGCCGGCAATACTGTACGGAACCGGGAGATTACGAGGTGCGGATTCGCTACCGGGTGGGCTGGTCCCGCGGGGGAGACAAGCCCGAAGGGTTCCTGCAGCTGAGGGCTGGGCCTGTGTGGATTCACGTGCCTCAGAAGTAGGGTCCGCGAGCCGACCAGAGTTTCCGTCACTCCGGGTCGTCAGGCCCGCTCAAGAATCGACAGGCAATGGCATGGCTTACTTCACGGCCCAGACCTGCACCGTGAGCGGTAATCCCAGAAGTGTCGTCTCGTCCGCCGCCACCCGCGTCATGTCCTGCGCGATTTCCTGCACCTCTTCCGGCGTCGCCAACCCTTCCTGGACCAGCGTGGGGGCGAACTGGTGAAACGTCATTGCCAGCAGCCGCTTGTTTTCTCCGCGCAGGACCAATGGGAAATGGGCAGTCGCCTCGGGCATGGCGAAGCCGGCTTCCCGGAACAGGCGCGGCAGAACGGAGCCGAGTCGGTAGTCCTCGCCGCACCGTTCGCCCAATTTCAGGTTGAGCTCAACAAAGCGTTCCATGCCGGGCGTCGGCGGATTGCAGAGCCATTGTCCCAGGTCCAACTCCTCGCAGACAACGCGGCCGCCGGGCCGTACCAGATCACGCAGCGCTAGCAAGGCCTCGAGCGGCCGCTTCAGGTGTATCAGCACAAGGCGGCAATAAGCCATGTCGAAGGATTCGGCCGCCAATCCCGGAGCATAGGCATCGCCTTCCTGAAAGGTGACGTTGGTCAGCTGTTGCTCTGCGGCAGCTCGCCGGGCTTGCTCGATTTGCGGGTGGTTCTTGTCGATGCCAATCACCGCGCCGCGCGGGCCGACCTGGCGAGCAATCCAGCACGTCACATTGCCGGTGCCGCAACCGATCTCCGCCACGCGCAATCCTTCAGCCAGGCCGGCCTGGCGCAGGACGGCGTGCGAAGCGGGTCCATAAACCTGATTGAGGAGGCGCAGCCGCTCGACGTCTTGCGCGCCGGTGGCCAGGATGTAGACCGTACTGGTGTTTTTCATGGATCAGCTCCGGAGGAATGGAAGACTGCTGAGTTTGTATCACGTGGTTACCGCAATCTCAACGAGAGTTGAGACGAGTCGAATCCGCCCACCAACACAACACGGTGTGTTGCGAGTCTGGGGGTGCCACGGATTGCATCGAGTGTCGCATCTCCGGAACTGCGACGGTCGCATAGGCACCAGGCTCAACGATTCCACAGCGGCATCCAGCGTCCGAGCCGCCACAACCACTCCCAACCGGCTTCGGTCCCGTGCGACCGCCAGATCGAATGCCGGTCCCTTGCTGCTGCGCCCCTTGTGGCTAGCCTGGCCGCAGCATGTCTAAAGACCACTAACAGCAAGGCGAGCGGCGCGGCGTCAGCCCGCCGGTAACAGCCTCCACCGGCCCGCTGGCATCGCGCTAAAGCGAAGCTGCTCGCCTTGCTGTTAGTGCCTCTAACAAGGAGACTGCGGACACTGCTTCGGGTCAAGACGGCCAGGCTTGCAGCGCCAGCGCCGCTACCCGCTGCAGCTCCGTCTCGGTCGCCCCGCTGGCTGCCTGCACCATCAGGTCGTTCAGCACCGTGGCGGCGTAGCGCGCCGGCGTCGCGCAATCGGTCCCCTCCGGCAGGTCGCCGTCGAGTACGGCTCGCTCGAACCTCTCTCTGAACGCCGTCATGGTCCCCTGCCTCAATCGGGCCAACTCCCGTTGCTTTGCCAGATAGCCTGAATCCTCCAGGAATCTCGCAACTCCGCGGCACGGCCCTTGCTTGAGGTGTACCATGATACTCGAAGCCAAGAAGAAGGACCTGGTGGCGTTCCTGCGGCAGCTGTGAGGGCGACTGGGGACGGCTCAGGAAGGCCCTGGCTGCTGCCACCTTCCCTCTGTATCCTTTTCTGAAGGCGAAGCATGTCTGAAGTGATCGCGGGCCTCCGAATCCCCGACAGCGAACTGGCCTGGGAGGCGACTGACCTGGGCGGGTGAAAGGCGGGCTTCCGCCGAGGTCCATCCGCCGGGACCGGACTTGGACGGGATTGCCATGAGTATGCCGACGACCAAGCCGTCCGACGACCCGCGGGTTCCGTTGGCCGCGGAGCGCACCTTGCTGGCCTGGGTCCGCACTGGGCTGGCGCTGATGGGCTTTGGGTTCGTGGTCGCCCGGTTCGGGCTGTTCCTGCACGAGATCGCCGCCGCCAATGGGGTGCCGGCCGAGCCGCCTCCGGGCCGGTCCCTGTGGATCGGGGCCGCGCTGATCGCGCTGGGCGTCGTGGTGAACGTCCTCGCAGCCGTTCAGCACGTCTATCTCCTCGGCCGACTGCGGCGGGGCCGACCCGCAAGCGGGTGCCCCGACCAGCCCTCCGCGTGGTCGCTCGGCGTCGTGGTCACGGGGGTGCTGGCGGCGCTCGGCATCGTGATGACGGCTTACCTGTTTGTTCAAAACCCGTGAAGCGCGTGGAACCGACACTCACTGGCTGGGAGGTCAACGACCATGACGGAAGCGTCTCAAACCCGTTCGGCGGGCCTGATCATTCGGCAAAAGGAGCCGGTCAACCTGGAAACCCCCTTTGACCAGGTGGTTGACTCGTATCTCACTCCGACGGGGCTGTTCTACGTCCGCAGCCATTTTCCGGCGCCGAGGCTGGAACTCGCCTCGTACCGGCTGCGCATCGATGGTGCCGTCCGAACCCCCCTTTCTCTGAGCTACCAGGAGTTGCGCGACCTGCCGTCCCAGACGCGGGTCGCCACCCTGGAGTGTGCGGGCAACAGCCGGGTCTTTCTTGTCCCCCAGGTGCCGGGGGCCCAGTGGGAACTCGGCGCCGTCGGTAACGCCGAATGGACCGGGGTGCCGCTGAGGGTGTTACTGGAGCGTGCCGGCCTGGAAGAAGACGCCTGTGAGATCGTGCTGGAAGGGGCAGACCAGGGGCGACCGGCGGAGCCGCCGATCCCTCCCGGGCCGATCTCGTACGCCCGGAGTTTGCCCCGGGACAAGGCGCTTCAGCCCGAAGTGCTGATCGCGTACCGGATGAATGGCCGGGATCTCCCTCTGGATCATGGCTACCCGGTGCGCGCCGTTGTCCCGGGCCATTATGGCATGGCCGCCGTCAAGTGGCTGACGCACGTCCAGGCCGTGCGCGAGCCGTTTGGGGGTTACTGGCAGACGTCCGACTACGGCTACTGGGATTACCTGGACGGAATGCCCGTGCGGCGGCCGTTGGCAGAGATGAAACTGAAGTCCGAGATCGCCCGGCCGCGCGTTTACGAGACGGTGGCTCCGAACCAGGTCTACGTGGTTTGCGGCGCTGCGTGGGCAGGGGAGACCGACGTCGCCGGAGTCGCGGTGAGTACGGACGGCGGGCAGACCTGGGGCGAGGCCGAATTCCTCGACCCGGTTCGACGGCATGCGTGGCGACGCTGGAAGTTTGCCTGGCTGACGCCGAAGAAGCCGGGGCGATACACGCTGCTGGCCCGGGCCCGAGGTGCGGACGGCAGCGCCCAGCCGGATCAGCATGACGCCAACTGCGGCACCTACGTGATCACCCACCCTCTTCCCATCGAGGTCTTTGTTGAAGGAGAATCCAATGTCTGAGTTCCAGCGTCGAGATTTTCTGACGGGGGCCGCGGCGTTCGCGGCTGGCGTGACTGCGGCTTTGACCGCCACCCGGCGCGCGGAGGCCGGCAATCCGAGCTTCATGAACAACGTCCCCAATCCTCTGCTCTCCGGCAAGGAGCTGCCGAACTTCAAGTTCGCCCTGGAGAAATCCAGGGGGAAGGTGATGGGCAAGAGCACGGCCAAGGAGGCCACCGTCGAGCAGTTCCCCATTTCCAAGGGCATCGCTGGGGTGTCCATGCAACTGGAGGCCGGCGTCATGCGCGAGCTGCACTGGCACGCCACCGCGGCCGAATGGGCCTTCGTCGATCGGGGTCGGGTCCGGACCACGGTCTTCGGTCCGGGCGGGCAAGCGGAGACCAACGACTTCGAGCCGGGAGACGTCTGGTACTTCCCGCGCGGCCACGGCCACATGCTGGAGTGCCTGGGGAACGAGCCGTGCCACTTCGTCCTGATCTTCGACAACGGTTACTTCTCGGAGTTCGGCACGTTCAGCATTACCGACTGGATGGGCCATGCCCCGAAGGCGCTGCTGGCCAAGAACTTCGGCCTGCCCGAATCGACCTTCGACGGCTTTCCCCGGGAAGAGGTCTACTGGTCCAAGGGGGCGGTGCCGCCGCAGCCCGCGGCCGGCACGCTCGGGTCGGTGAACCAGGCGCCGCTGACACACAAATGGCAGCTGCTCGCCAATGATCCGCGCGTCGATAACAAGGGCGGCCGGCTGTGGCTGGTCGATTCCACGAAATTCCCGATCTCCAAGACCATCACGGGCGCCATCCTCGACCTTGAGCCGGGTGCGCTGCGGGAACTCCACTGGCACCCCAGCGCCGACGAGTGGCAGTACGTCCTGGAGGGCAAGATCAGCATGACCATGTTCGGCTCGCATGGGCGATTCCGGACCGAGACGCTGGAGCAGGGCGACGTCGGCTACGTACCGCAGGGCTACGGGCATTCGATCGAGAACGTCGGCGACAAGAAGTGCCGCGTCCTGATCGGCTTCAACTCCGGGATCTATGAGGAGATCGACCTGTCGGAGTGGATCGCCGGCAACCCGCCCGACGTGCTGGCCACCAACTTCAGCAAGCCGGCCTCGCTGTTCCAGAAGTTCCCGAAGAAGGACGTGTTCATCGCCGACAAGGAGGGGAAGAAATAGGAAGGTTTCCCGTCCGGCCAGAGCCGTGCCTGAGCAGCGGAGGGAGAGCGCGACCACCGGCGCCAGGGAGATCGCTCCGGCGGGGGGCCGCACGTGCGGTGTTCGTCGCTGTGGTTGGCAGTCACCCTGGCCACGGCCTGGCTCCGTCCGGACATCTTCGCCAATCTCCTCGGTCGCCCCTGGCTCCTGGTCTTCGTAGGATTGATGCTGGGGGGAGCTGTGGGGGTGTTTGTTTTCCTGAACCGGGGACGCGAGCTGGCTGCCTTTTTGTCGTCGAGTTCCTTTTTGCTGGGCCTGCTGGGGGCCACCCTGGCGGGCATTTACCCGGTCTGGTTACGGTCCACCCTCGATCCGGCCTGCAGCCTCACAGCCGCGAACTCGGCCGCCACGAGCTACGCATTGCAGGTGGCGCTGGTGTGGTGGACCGTCGGTATCGCGCTGGCCGGAGCGTATTTCGTCAACTTGTTCCGTTGCAACCGGGGCAAGGTCGATGTCCATGCGGAAGGGCATTAGCTCCCAAGAGGTAATTCCAATGTTCAGCCTCCCCCTTTCTCCCGCCCGCAGCCGTCGCGTGAGCCCTTCAGCCGCCAGACAGCGGCCAAGACCTCACGGCTGCGCGGTGCGACCGTCACGGAAAGCGTCTGCCCCTACTGCGCCGTCGGCTGCGGGCAGCTCATTTACACCAAGGGCGGGAAGATCATCGACATCGAGGGCAATCCCGAAAGCCCCATCAACGAGGGCACCCTCTGCCCCAAGGGCGCCAACGCCTTCCAGCTCGCCGTCAACCCGCACCGGGTGACCCAGGTCCTGTACCGCGCCCCCTGCTCCGCCAAGTGGGAGACGCGCTCGCTGGACTGGGCGCTGGATCAGATCGCCCAGCGCGTCAAGGCCACACGCGACGCCGACTTCACCACACGCGATGAAGCCGGCCGCTTGCTCAGCTCCGTGCGCAGCATCGGCACCCTCGGCGGCGCCACGATCGACAATGAAGAGAACTACCTGATCAAGAAGCTGTTCGGCGGCGGCCTGGGTGTGGTCTCGATCGAAAACCAGGCCCGGATATGACATAGCGCCTCGGTGCCCGGTCTGGGCGCCTCGTTCGGCCGCGGCGCGGCCACCAACTATCAGCAGGACATGGCCAACAGCGACTGCATCCTGTTCATGGGCACGAACACGGCGGAGGCCCACCCCGTGGCTTTCCGCTGGCCGATGAAAGCGAAGGAGAAGGGCGCGACGCTCATCCACGTCGATCCGCGCTTCACGCGCACCTCGGCGCACTGCGACGTCTACGTCGGCATCCGCGCCGGCAGCGACATCGCCTTCCTCGGCGGCCTGGTCAACTACGTCCTGAGCAACGACCGCTGGTTCCCTGAGTACGTCCTGAACTACACCAACGCCTCGACCATCATCCAGGAGGGCTTCCGCGACACCGAGGACCTGGCGGGCCTGTTCAGCGGCTACCACGGCGATGGCCAGACCGGCAAGTACGACGCCAGCGAGGGCCACTGGGGCTACTCGCGGAAGGATGAAGGCGGAAGGATGAAGGATGAAGAAAGACAGGAGCCCTCTTCTGATTCAGCCTTCATCCTTCCGCCTTCATCCTTTGCAAGTGACCCAACCTTGCAGGACCCGCGCTGCGTCTTTCAGGTCCTGAAACGCCACTTTGCCCGTTACACACCGGAGGTCGTCTCCCAGGTGTGCGGCTGCAGCCCGGAGGAGCTGGTACGCGTGGCCCAGTTGCTGTGTGCCAACTCCGGACGCGAGCGGACCAGCGTCATCGTCTACGCCCTGGGCTGGACGCAGCACACCACCGGCGTCCAAATCATTCGCACCGCGGGCATCCTCCAGCTGCTGCTGGGCAACATGGGCCGGCCCGGCGGCGGCATCATGGCGATGCGCGGCCACTCCACCATCCAGGGCTCGACCGACCTCGCCACTCTGTATGACGTGTTGCCTGGCTACCTGCCACAGCCGGCCGCCGACCGGCAGCACGAGACGCTGGACTCCTACGTCGAGCACGAGGGCCTGCTCACCGGCTACTGGGCCAACTTCCGCAAGTTCATCGTCAGCCAGCTCAAGGCCTGGTACGGCGAGGCCGCCACGCCGGCGAATGACTTCGGTTTCTCCTGGCTGCCGCGGGTGGATGACGACTACTCCCAGCTGGCTTACTTCGATCGCATGGCGAAGGGACAGGTCAAGGGCTATTTCCTGTTCGGCCAGAACCCCGGCGGCGGTGGACCCAACGCCGGCTTGCACCGTGCCGGCCTGCGCAACCTCGACTGGCTCGTCGTCCTCGACTGGTTCGAGACCGAGAGTGCGGTGTTCTGGAAGAGCGACCCGACTGGCCCGCCGCCGACCGACGTCAAGACCGAGGTCTTCTTCATCCCGGCGGCGGCCGCGCCGGAGAAGGAGGGCAGTCTGACCAACACCCAGCGGCTGATCCAGTGGCACGACAAGGCGGTCGATCCGCTCGGCGAGAGCCGCTCCGATGCCTGGTTCCTCTACAACCTCGGCAAGCGCCTCAAAGCGTTGTACGCCGGTTCGACCAACCCAAAGGACCAGCCCCTGCTGCATCTCACCTGGGACTACGACTTCGACGACCGGCCTCGCCTCCCCGACGGCACCCTCAGCCGCATCGATGGCGAGCCGGACCTGGAAAAAGTCCTCCAGGAGATCAATGGCCACCACGTGCAAAGTAGCCATCACGCTCCGCGTGATGGGCTCGGGCTCGTCACGCGGAGCGTGACGGCTACTTTGCAGCCGCGTTTGCTGACTTCCTACGACGAACTTTGCGACGACGGCTCAACAGCGTGTGGCTGCTGGATTTACACCGGCGTCTTTCCCGAACTGGGCCGCAACCGGGCCCGCGAACGCCGCCGCACCGACAACCCCCTGCAGCCCGAGTGGGGCTTTGCCTGGCCGGACAACCGCCGGGTGCTCTACAACCGCGCCAGTGCCGCCCCGGACGGCCGGCCGTGGTCGGAGCGCAAGAAGCTCGTCTGGTGGGACGAGGCGTCGGGCCGATGGGTGGGCCTGGACCGCCCGGATTTCGAGCCGGACAAGCCGCCCGGTTACCAGCCCCCGCCGGGCGCGACCGGCATGGCGGCCATCGGCGGGAACCAGCCGTTCATCTTCAAGCCCGACGGGCTGGGCTGGCTGTACGCCCCCGCGGTCAAGGACGGGCCGTTGCCCACGCACTATGAGCCGGTCGAGTCGCCGCTGGGCAACCTCCTTTATCCCCGGCAAACGTGCAGTCCGACGGTGCGCCTGTTCGAGGGACCGCTCAACCGCATCGCCCACACGCCGACGACCGAGTACCCGGTAGTGGCGACCACGTTCCGACTGACGGAGCACTACCTGAGCGGACCGATGAGCCGCTTCAACAGCTGGCTCAATGAATTGCAGCCGGAAATGTTCATCGAACTGAGCCCGGAGCTGGCCGCCGAGCGCGGCATCGAGCCTGGCGGCTGGGTGACGGTGGCATCGGCCCGCGGCCGGATCGAGGCGCGGGCGCTGGTGACGCGGCGGCTGCGGCCGCTCCTGATCGAAGGCCGGGTCATTCACCAGATCGGCTTGCCGTTCCACTGGGCTTTTGCCGGGGAGGTGGTGGGCGGCAATGCCAACGATCTGACTTCGCTGGTGGCCGACCCCAACGTGAGCATGCACGAGTGCAAGGCGTTCGCCTGTCAGGTCCACGCCGGACGGCTGGACGGCCGCGCTGCGAGCCCGACGAAACCGCTGGCGGCCTGGCCGACGCACGACCCGGTGCCCGATACCCCCGCAGCCGCTCAGCCCGAAGGGAGGTTTGGAAATGGCCGTTAGAGAAAAGGAACTGGCCGGATTGCCCCCAGGGACAGACGTGCCCCACGGCCGACTGGCGACGCTGCTGGATCGCCTCATCGGTCCGTTTCGCCGCGGCACTCCGCCTCCGCCCCAGCCACCCATGGGCTTCTACACCGACACCACGGTGTGCATCGGCTGCAAGGCCTGCGAGGTGGCGTGCAAGCAGTGGAACCAGCTCCCCGCGGACGGGCTCCACTGGACCGGCAACAGTTACGACAATACCGGGGAGCTGTCGGGCACTTCCTGGCGGCACGTGAAGTTCATCGAGCAATTCCCTCAGAACGGGCGCGGAGGGGCCCCCGCCTGCGGGGAATGCTCAGGAGCGTCTCTCCCTGCCTTTGGTGGCGAGTCCTCCGGTCGCGGACGTTCCCGCCGCACCGCAACCGGGCCGCTGGCTGATGATGAGCGACGTTTGCAAGCACTGCGTCACGGCCCCCTGCCAGCAGGCTTGCCCGACGGGTGCCATCATCCACAACGAGTTCGAGAACGTTTACATCCAGCCCGACATCTGCAACGGCTGCTCGTACTGCATCGCCGCCTGCCCGTTCGGCGTCATCACCCGCGCCAGCTTCGATGGCCATTCGCACAAGTGTACCCTGTGCTACGACCGCCAGCGGGACGGCCTGGTGCCGGCCTGCGCCAAGGCGTGCCCGACGGCGTCCATTCAGTTCGGTCCGATTGACGAACTGCGCGAACGGGCCCGCAAGCGCGTGGAAGAGCTTCGCCGCGGCGGCGTGACGGGCGCCCACCTGTACGGCGATGCGCCTGGTGAGACCTACTCCGCTCTGAACTCGTTTTACCTCCTCGTCGATCGCCCCTCGGTGTACGGGCTGCCCGAGGAGCCGTTCAACCCGTGGCTGCACGTGGGGGGCGATTACGTCCGCGCCCTCGTGGGCTGCCTGGCCGCCATCGCCGCGCTCGCCCTGGTGTTCCTTTTCCTGGGTCACTGAAATGTCCACCGACGCGAGAGCACAACTGAACGGGGCCGGCTACGCGGCAGAGCCGGTGACCAAGCCGCCGGAGTGGCATGGGCTGGTCGTCTGGGACCTGCTGTTCAACAACCTGACCACGGGGCTGTTCCTGACGGCGGCGCTGGGCGAACTGCTGGCGCCCGAGGCCCTCACGCCCGTCGCCAAGGTCGCCTACCCGCTCGCCCTGGTCCTGCTGCTGATCGACCTGGCGTGCCTGGTGCTGGACCTGGGCGACCCGCTGCGCTTCCACCACATGCTGCGGGTCTTCAAGCCCACCTCGCCCATGTCGCTGGGGACCTGGTGCCTGACGATCTACTCATTGCCCCTTACCGTGGCCGCGGCGCTCAGCCTTTGGCCGGCTGGTGGGCCCGCGCTCGAATGGGCTCGGCAGGCGGCCGTGATCCTCGGGCTGCTCCCCGCCCTGGGCTCCGCCGTCTACAAGGGTGTCCTGCTCAGTACCAACTCCCAACCGGGTTGGCGCGACGCGCGCTGGCTGGGCGGCTATCTCACCAACTCGGCGCTCCTGCTGGGCTGTGCCCAGATGCTGGTCCTGGCCGCGCTGCTGGGGCAAGAGAGGGCGGCTGCTCTGCTCCGCCCCGCTCTCGTGCTGCTGCTCGTGCTCAACCTGGTCCCGCTTTGCCTGGTCGTCGGGAACCTCCGGCCGGCACTCTCCCGGGTCTGCACGCCCAGGCAACTCGGTCGCCTCGCGGCGCTCGGCGTCGGCGTGGGGACACTGGTCCCCCTGGTCCTGCTGCTTGTTGGCGGGAGCCTTCTCCCCGTGCTGACCGCTGTGCTGTTCCTGTTGCTGGGGAGTCTGGCCTTGCGTTTCGCAATCATTCGGTTACCGCATGCCTCCTGGTAAGACAAGGCAATCGTCTTGAGTCTTTCCCATCATTTTGTTGAAGATGTTGGGAAAGATTGCCGATAACAACGATTGTGGCGCACAGGAAGATTGTCCCTGGCCCTGGAGATCCGACGGCACGCCCTACCAGGTCTGCGCTGTTTCCCTGGCTCTTTCTGGTGCTGCTGGGGGGATAGCTGTCCCCTGGCCCACGGTCGTCGTGGGCCAGGGGGGCGCCCCGTTGCCGCCGCTGACCGCCCCATCTCAGGCGCCTCCGCCATCCCCAGGCGCCTCCCGGGAACTTCTCGAGCGCCTCGGCAAGATGGAGGAACGCCTCGACTGGCTGTCGAAACAGAATGAGGGCCTGTTGCGCGAGAACAAAGTGCTGGCGGAGAAGGTGGAGGCTTCCTGCCGCACACTGAGCAACCCCGGCCCGCAGGGCGTGACGTCCGGCTCCCTGAGCGCGATCGAGACAACCGGCCCGACCGCGTCCGGGGCGGCTGGGGACGGAGCGTTCGGGTCGTCGTCCTTCCAGGCGGATCGGCCTGGGGTTGTGAGTGGCGAGTCCAACAGCCCCGAGGACGGCTCCTCGAGGCGCTCGGCGCCGGCCGCGGGCGGCGGCTCGAATGCCTCCGGCGGCGGCGACCCGACGACCATCGGCCGGTCCCAGGAGGTCGGCAACCTGCATCTCGGCAAGGTCGGGAACCTCCCCTACTCCTACTACGACTTCGATGACGGCGGCGTCCACCTCGCGACCAGGGATGGGGAGTTCTCCTTCGGGATCTGGGGGATGTCACAGGTGGACGGGATGCTCTATTCCCGGCCGACGCCGGGACTTGAAACCAGCAGCGGCTTCTACAACCCCCGCAGCTGGATCTACTTTGAAGGCACCGCCACCAAGCCCATCACCTGGGAGTTCTCGTTCCAGAACTTCTACGACACGGTCGCCCTGCTCGACGCCTACGTCAACTTCGACTACGACCCGCGCTTTCAGGTGCGGATCGGCCGCTACAAGGCGCCGTTCGGTTACGAGTTCTATCGCGTCCACATCTGGGATCTGTTGGCCCCGGAACGATCGCTCTGGGCGAATAACTTCGAGGCCAATCGACGTTGTCGGCGCGATGCTCTGGGGAGTCCTGGCAGACCAGCGAGTCGAATACGCCCTGGGAAGCTTTGACAGCCAGCGGAACTCCTTGCGACCGTTCAACAACCGCCAGGATTTTCTGGGATTCCTCAATTTCAAGCCGTTCTACCCCCGCGAGGAGGGCTTCCTGCTGCGGAACCTCCAGTTCGGCGGCTCGGTCGATCTGGGCAACGAGAACCAGTCGCCGATACCGGAAGTGCGCCACACGGACCAGTCGCCGGGACCCGCCACGGTCAACGGCACTGCGGCCTCCATCGCCGCCGGCCTGCCGTTTCTGGCGTTTAACCCGACCGTGCTTGAGAAGGGCAGCCGGGCACTTTGGGAGGCCCACCTCGCCTGCTACTGCGGGGGTCTGTCGCTGCTGTCAGCGTTGGAGGGCGGCCACGACAGTTACGCCAGTGGGCCTACCGCGACGCCGGTCCACGTCCCGATCAACGGCTGGTTCGTTCAGGGCGGTTACATCCTCACGGGCGAAACCATCCGCGACCGCACCCTGCTGCAGCCGCTGCGCCCCTTTGATCTGCGCCAGGGCCGCTTCGGCCTCGGCGCCTGGGAACTGACCGCCCGCTACAGCCAGCTCGACCTCGGTTCCGAGGTCTTCACCGCCGGCCTGGCCGACCCGAAGCTGTGGAGCAATCACGCCAAGATGGTTGACGCCGGCCTTAACTGGTATCTCAACCAGTTCGTCAAGGTGTACTTCGACTGGGAACACTCCATGTTCGGCAGCCTGGTCCTATCCACCAGCAATCACTACCGGGAGTCAAACGACCTGTTCTGGGTTCGGACTCAAGTCTACTTCTGAACTCAATCTCTTCGGAATGGCTAATTCCTTGCCAGGCGGACAGATCCTTTACCGCTCCTTTCGGGCTTTGGGCGTCCTTGCCCCTGTTCCAGCCGCGAAAATGGAACTTTCCGCAGCGAGTCGCGGTTTGGCACGCCTCCTGCGTTAGTGAGTGGACGAGAACGACCGGCGCCGCCCGGCACGGTCCTCCAAGTAAGCATCGGATCCCGACAGAGGGAGAGGAGTCATGAGAACGAAACGATTGGGCAACTCCGACCTGTTCATTACTCCCATTGGTTTTGGGGCATGGGCGATTGGAGGAGCGGGCTGGGAATTCGCCTGGGGAGGCCAGGACGACCGCGAGTCCATCGCCGCCATCCACGAGGCGCTGGACAACGGCATCAACTGGATTGACACGGCCGCGGTTTACGGGCTGGGCCACTCGGAGCAGGTCGTGGCCCGGGCCCTCGATGGCATGAGCAAGCGACCGTACGTCTTCACCAAGTGCAGCATGGTCTGGAACGAACGCCGGGAGATCGGCCACAGCCTCAAGGCCGACTCGATCCGGCGCGAGTGCGAGGCCAGCCTCCGCCGGCTGCGGGTGGAGGCCATCGACCTGTACCAGATCCACTGGCCCGACCCCGATGAGGAGATCGAGGAGGGCTGGGCGACCCTGGCCGCGCTGAAGCGGGAAGGCAAGGTCCGTCACGTCGGCGTGTCCAACTTCAACGTCGCCCAGATGCAGCGAGCCCAGGCCATCGCCCCAATCGCGTCGCTCCAGCCGCGCTACTCGCTGCTGCATCGCGAGATCGAGGCCGAGATCCTACCGTTCTGCGTTCGGGAGAACATCGGCGTGATTGCCTATTCGCCGATGGCCTCCGGGCTGTTGACCGGTGCGATGACGCGCGAGCGGATCGCGGGCCTGCCGGCCGATGATTGGCGAAAGCGCCACCCTGACTTCCAGGAGCCCCAGCTGTCCCGCAACCTGAAGCTGGTGAGCCTGCTGCGGACCATTGGCCAACGCCGGGGCTACACCCCGGCCGAAGTGGCCGTCGCCTGGGTGCTGCACAACCCAGCCAGCACGGGAGCCATCGTCGGCGCCCGGCGGCCCGGCCAGGTGCGGGGCGTGGTCGGGGCGGCCGAGTATCACCTCAGCCCGTGGGAGGTCGCGGAAATCGAGGCCTTCGTTGCCAGGGTCGCGGCCTGACCCCGAGGCGAGCCGGACCCGGCACGTTCGCGGCGCCGATGGTCCGCTGTGAAATCAACAGGATTCCTGACCCATGCAGGTGTGGTTCGTCGCCGAGCATCTGGTCGATGAGCCGCTGATCCACGCCGATGGGCAAGCTACCAACTAACGGGGCAGCCTGACAGGCTGTCCTCTGGCACTCAGGGTTCGTTCTTGGAGTCCAATCATGTCGGAAGTCATCGCGGGGATCCGAATCCCCGACAGCAAACTGGCCCGGGAGGCGACCGACCTCCTGCGGGAGCACGGTGGCCCGCTGCTGTTCGCCCATTCGCTGAGAGTCTACCTGTTCGGGGCGATCCGGGGCCGTCACCGGGAACTGACGGTCGATTACGAGCTGCTGTACTTCGGCGCCGTGTTCCACGACCTCGGACTGACTGCGAAGTACCGCAGCCCCGACCACCGCTTCGAGATCGATAGCGCGAATGTGGCCCGGGACTTCCTGCGTGCCAACGGCATCGATGAAGAGGCCGGAGTGGTGTGGGACGCGATCGCGCTGCACACGACGCCGGAAATCCCTTGGCACAAACGGCCGGAGATCGCGCTGGTTACGGGCGGAGTCGAGGCGGACGTCCTCGGCGAAGGGCTCGGGGAGATCCCGGCCGGCGATCGGGACGCTGTACTTGCCGCATACCCGCGTATCAACTTCAAACGGGGGATCGTCCAGGCGTTCACCGACGGCTTCGCCCACAAGCCCGTGACTACCTTCGGGACGATGAACTCCGACGTGCTGGAACGGACGCAGACCGACTACCGCCGGCCGAATTTCTGCGACCTGATCGCCGCCAACCCGCTCATCGAAAGGATGAAGGATGAAGGATGAAGGAGGAACAAAGACCGAGACCCCGGGGCCTCAGTCTTTGTTCATCCTTCATCCTTCATCCTTCCGAATGACGCTCCCGCGCCGTCCTGAAGAAAGGAACGGATCATGCCAATTCTTTCGCGATCCCGATTGGGTCTCTCCTTGGCGGCCCTCACCGGCACCGCCCTCATTCTCGGTGGCGGCTGTGACCGGCCCGACGGAGGTTCGGCAAGAGAAACGCTGACGAACGGCACGAGCCGGCAAGCCACTGGGAAGGCGCCACCGATCCCCAAAGAAGGTCCTCTGGCCAATCCCAGGTCCCTTCACCAGGTTGGCCTCCCGGCCGAGCTGACGCGGAAGGCCATACCAAGCGATAATCCACAGAGCCCGGAGAGGATCCGTCTCGGCCAGAAACTGTTCTTCGACGGCCGGTTGTCCGCCGATGGCACCGTGGCCTGCGCCACCTGCCATGACCCCGCCCGCGCTTTCACCGACGGCCGGCCAGCCTCGATCGGCATCCACGGCCGCGCCGGTCAGCGCAACGCCCCCTGACGGTCGATGGCGGCACCAACGCCTGAACGACCGGCGCAGCCATGAACTTGCTAAAGGAGCACGGTATGAGACAGACAAGACCAGACACGATGAAGGCCGCCGCCATCGATCGCTTCGGAGGCATTGAGACGATCACGCTGCAAACACTCCCCGTGCCCGAGGTCGGGCCGGAGGAGGTCCTGATCCGCGTCGAGTCGGCCGGCGTGGGCGCGTGGGACCCCTTCGAGCGCGAAGGCGGCTTCGCCAGGCGGTTCGGAACCGGAGAGAAGTTCCCCTACGTGCTCGGCACCGACGGCGCGGGCACGGTCGTGCAGGCCGGTGAACAGGTCAATGGGTTCGAGGAAGGCGACCGCGTGTACGCCGCCGTCCTCGCGAACCCCAAGGGCGGGTTCTACGCCGAGTTCGCCGCCGTGAAGGCCGACAACGTCGCGCACGTTCCCGGCAAGCTCACGACCGAGCAGGCGGGCGTCATGATGAGCGATGCGCTGACCGCTCTCCAGGGCTTGGACGACATGCTGGGTCTGAAGCCTGGCGAGACGCTGCTTATCTTCGGCGCCGGCGGCGGCATCGGACACCTGGCCGTGCAGCTGGCCAAGCGCATGGGCGCCCGCGTGCTGGCGCTGGCGTCGGGTGAAGACGGCGTGGCGCTGGCTCGGCGCCTTGGAGCCGACGTCGTGGTCAACGGTCGCAAGGAGGACGTGGCGGTCGCCGCCCGGAGTAATGGGCGATGTCTAAATGCGACGTGGTGTTGAGTCGCAAGGTCTCCTCGAGCAGCTGTCGATCGAGCTTCAGGAACTCGCCCGGGTTTCCCGTGCCGGCATTCGAGACGACAAGGCCGATATCCAGGTCCTTCGTATGCTCGGCGAGCTTCGGGATGAAGCCCTCTTGCGAGAGGTCTAGGGCAATACGTACACAGCCCTGGCGAAGCGCTTCACTATGAGTTCAAACCTCTAGGTGTCTGCGTCACTGTACTGGCAGCCGGGGTTACGAACACAGCGGTGCTCGAAAAGTTCGGCTTCGATCCGAAGACCATGCCGATAAAACCAATGAGCGTCGAGCAGTGCGTATCTGAGGGCCTCAGCGGTCTGCTCAAAAACCGCTCCAGAATCGTTCCAGGCCGGCTGAACCGCATCATGAACGCCCTCGTGCCCGCTTCTCTTGCGCGGAAGATGTTGGCGGACATGCTTGGTAAAGGGCTTGCCAGCAAGTCCGCTGTTGCAAGTGCTCGCGGCGAGACCTAGCGGAGGAAAGCGATCTCATCGAGCCGATTGAGCCATCCAAAAACCGAACTCCGCCGGTAGAAGAGAAAGCGATCTCCCAAGGCGCAGACTGCCGGTAGGCGGAGGCGCTGGGCGCGCCGGGCGGTATCGTTGGGTAACGTCCTGGCCACGCCGCATATCGGTTACGTCGCCCGAGACCTCTGCAGGACTTTCTATGGCGACACTGTGAAGAATAGCACGCGATGGCTAGGGGATCGTTATGAATCAGACGACACACGAGAAGAATAAGGCGCTGGTGCTCGAGGCCTTCGACACCTTGTTCAACAAGCGGGACTAGGAAGCGGCCCAGCGGGATTGGTCGCCCAACTACATCCAGCACAGCGCGCACATTGCCCCGGGCAGGGGCGGCCTTTTTGAGCTCATCAAGAGCATGCCACCGACGCTGAAATACGAGCCGGGGATGATCGTGGCGGATGGCGACCTCGTCATCGTGCATGGGCGTTTTTCGGGGTTCGGGGCGCCCGTGAACTGGATCGCGGCGGACATCCTCCGGATCGAAAATGGTGTCCTTGTCGAACACTGGGACGTCATCCAGGACGAGGCGACTCAAGAGCAAACCAAGAGCGGCAGGCCGATGTTCGGCGACTCGTTTCCGGTATGATTCCACGGCGCTCAGGAAGGACGCGGCGCGGGGTCAAGACGGCCAGGCTTGCATTGCCAGCGCCGACACAAGCCGCAGCTCCTTCTCGGTCGCGCCGCTGGCCGCTTGCACCGCCAGGCCGTTCAGCACCGTGGCGACGTATCGCGCCAGCGTCGCGCAATCGCTTCCCTCCGGCAGGTCGCCCTCCTGCACGGCCCGCTCGAACCGCTCCCGGAACGCCGCCACGATCGCTTGCCTCAAGCGGGCCAGCTCCCGGCGCACCGGCTCCGCCTCCTTCCCGCACGCCAGCGCCCGGACACGATCAAGCAGCCGCGGACGTTGTCCCGGCCGCGCAGCATCCGGACGAATCCCGAGAAGATGGCTTCGACCACGGCCCGGGTCGTCGGTTTCTTCAGGGCCTCGGTCAGGAACGACATGGGCCGCGTTTGGTAACGGTCCAGCGCCTTGCGGAACAACTGCTCCTTGTTGCCGAAGGCGGCGTACAGGCTTGGTCGGTTGATCCCCATGGCCCGGGTCAACTCCGGCAGCGTGGCGCCCTCGTACCCGCGCGCCAGAACACCTCCAGCGCCCTCTCCAGTGCCTCATCCACGTCGAACTGTCGCGTGCGTCCCGATGGCATCGCGGCCTCCCGTTGAAAAAATCTCGTCGCCCCTTGACCGGCGCTTGACCGGCTCCCTACAGTTTAATTGTATCAAACGGTACAAAAAATACCAGAAGGGAGAGCGTGGCTGAACACGTTTCTGAAACACCTCAACCACTAAGGAGCAAGCAATTGTCTCACCGTGCTCCTTTAGCAAGTTCATGGCTGCGCCGGTCGTTCAGGCGTTGGTGCCGCCATCGACCGTCAGGGGGCGTTGCGCTGACCGGCGCGGCCGTGGATGCCGATCGAGGCTGGCCGGCCGTCGGTGAAAGCGCGGGCGGGGTCATGGCAGGTGGTGCAGGCCACGGTGCTGGGACCCGAAGCTCCTCGGTACAGCGCTGCTTCTCAATGGTGCCTGGGGTTTGGGCCTGGCGCTGCTGATGCGCTTGCTTCACCACGCCCCAGGCCGCAGCAATGCCGGCACGCTGCAAGCTCCGCACTTGGCCGGGAGGTAGAGTCATGGCGGTCCAGGTGCTGCCCATGGATGAACATAACGTCCGACTGGTGGCCAACGTCCACCCGCCGGACTGGGTCAACCCGGAGCCGGCCCCGCGGCAGCAGTCTCTTGCATCAAAGTTGCCATCGCTCACTCCTTTCTTCTCGCTCACGGAGCTGCCGCCGCGCCTGGCCGTGATCGGTGCCGGGCCGATCGGCTGCGAGCTAGGCCAGGCCTTTGCCCGTTTCGGCTCCCGGGTCCATTTAGTGGGCCATCATCCTCAGCTCTTACCCAAAGAGGACAAGGACGCCGCCGAACGGGTCGCGAAGGCCCTGCGGCGGGACGGTGTGGAATTCATCTTGAGCTGCGAAATCACCCGCGTGGAGAAGCGGGACCACGACAAAGTCGTGCATCTGGCGTGCCCCTCCGGACAGCGGGAAATCATCGTCGATGCGCTCCTGGTCGGCGCCGGCCGGGTGCCCAACGTGGAAGGTCTCGGCCTCGACGCGGCCAGCGTGCGCCATGACCGGAGTGAAGGAGTCTCGGTCAACGATCGTCTGCAGACCACCAACCGGAACATTTACGCCGCCGGCGACGTCTGCTCGCGCTTCAAGTTCACGCACGCCGCCGATGCCATGGCGCGCATCGTCATCCAAAACGCCCTGTTCAAGGGTCGCGCCCGCGCCAGCGCGTTGACCATCCCGTGGTGTACCTACACCGACCCGGAGGTGGCTCACGTCGGCCTGTACGAACACGAGGCCAGGGAGCGCGGCATCGCCTGCCGCACCTTCACGCAAGAGCTGCACGACGTGGACCGAGCCGTCCTCGACGGCGAGGACGAAGGGTTCGTCAAGGTGATCGTCGAGGCGACGGGGGACAGGATTCTTGGGGCCACGATCGTCGCCGCCCACGCCGGGGAGATGATCTCCGAGCTGACGCTGGCGATGGTCGGCCGCCTGGGTCTGCGGACGATCGCCAAGACCATCCACCCGTATCCGACGCAGGCGGAGTCCATCAAGAAGCTGGGCGACGCCTGCAACCGCACCCGGCTCACTCCAACGGTCAAGTGGCTGTTCGAGAAATGGTTGTCGTGGACCCGTTGATCCCATTTGGGATGGGGGGAAGACTCGCCAGACGGGAAAGGTATTTCCATGCACAAGGGCAAACGACTAACCTGGTTGAAACTGGCGGCACTGGTCGGTTTTGTGGCGGCCGCCGTGTATTACTTCCGCTTCACCGAGCAGGGCCGGTCCATCTCACCGGAATACGTGTTGGACAGTATCGAGAGCCACGGTCCCGTCACGGCCCGCTTGATCTACGTCGCAGTCTACATCGTCGGCACGGTCCTGCTGGTGCCGGGCACCGTCCTGAGCTTCGCGGGGGCCGTGCTTTTCGGAGCTTACGAGGGGACGCTGTACACCTGGATGGGAGCGGTCGTCGGATCGACGTTGTCCTTTCTCGTGGCCCGGCTGCTGGGGCGGGACTTTGTCGAACGGCTCTTCAGCGGCCGCTTTGCCGCCTTCGATCAGCGCATCCGCGAACACGGCTTCACGGGTCTGCTGATCATTCGCCTGGTGCCCCTCTTTCCGTTCAACGCCGTCAACTTCGGCTGCGGGCTGACCGGCATTCGCCTGCGGGATTACGTCCTGGCCACGGCCATCGGCATCGTGCCCGGGACCTTTGTGTACCAGTTCCTGTTCGCCAAGTTCGGCCGCAAGATTTTGACCGAGGGGTTGCGGCTGGCCTACCTGAAGGACCCGCAACTGTGGCTGGCGCTCGGCCTGTTTGCGGCGTTCGTGATCGTCGGCAAATGGCTGTCGAACAAGCTCTCCCGGAAGACAGGCGCGGCCAATTCTGAGGCGCGTGGCTCAAAGGTTGCCACACCGGAAAGGCTGCCGGCTTCCCGGCGCTGAAAGGCACCGTGGCTTTCCGGATGAAGGCTGTCGTTTTACTCGCAGCCTCCGTCTACCTGCTGAAGCAGGACGTGGTGCGGGCGTCGCTTCCCGGGCCTGGGCATGTTTCTGCATACCGGCGGACCCGCTGCGCGGGTGCCCCCCGACTGGGCTTTGAGATGAGAAGGAGTGAGCGATGGCAACTTTGATGCAAGAGCCTGCCCACCAGAAGAGTTCGCTCAGTACCCAGGTGGAGGCGGTCGGCCGCGAGCTGGCACGCTATGGCCTGGTGGTCGTGGTGTTGTGGATCGGCCTGATGAAGTTCACGGCGTACGAGGCCGAAGGGATTCACCCATTCGTTGCCGACAGCCCGCTGCTGAGTTGGGTCTCCGGGCCCCTGAGCGACCGGGCCTTCTCGGCCGTGCTCGGCGGCGTCGAGGTCGCCATCGCGCTGCTCATCGCCGCGCGCCCGTTCGCGCCTCGGGCTTCCGCCCTCGGGAGCCTCCTGGCGGTCGGGATGTTCCTCACGACCCTGAGCTTCCTCATCACGACGCGGGGCGTCTGGGTGCCGGATCTCGGCTTCCCCGCTCTGGCAATCCCGGGGCAGTTCCTCATCAAGGACCTGGCCCTGCTTGGGATTTCGCTCTGGTCGCTCGGCGAGGCCTGGCAGGCGAGCCAGCGGACCCGCTGCGCGGGTGCCCCCTGAGTACGGATGACAGCGGCTGGCCCGGAGCCAGCGCAAATGGGCGAGCGGCAGGTGATTTTCTACCCGTAGCCGCAGGCTTTAGCCTGCGCCGGCGCAGGCTAAAGCCTGCGGCTACGGGGATCTTTCGTGCTGCCGCTCGCCTGAACCGGAGGACAGACCATGAGCGGCGACCGTACCAGAGATGGTCAAGTCCCATGTCACAACCGAAACCGATGAAAGGAGACCTGAAACGCGAGCGCGCCGAAGCGCGAGACGGTCGAGGGGAAACACACCATGCGGCGGCCGGTCGCCATGTTTGTGACGGAGCTGGCCGGCAAGCCGATGAAGGGCTGGGTGCTGGTCGAGCCCATGTCCTTCCTGACCGAGGCCCTGCGCCAGCCGCCCGCCCGGGCCGTGGTCGAGGCAATCTTCTCGGGGTTCGTTCGGATGCAGCGCGACCGCGACAAAGCACGCGGGTGCCTGGTCGTGTCCGGGGCACTCGCGTGCAGCGAGGAAGCGGAGACGGTGCGCCGGGAGCTGGCCCAATTGAGGCAAGCGATAGTAGCGGCGTTCCGGGAGCGGTTCGAGCGCACCGTGCAGGACGGCGACCTGCCGGCCGGGACCGACTGCGCGACGCTCGCGCGGTACATCGCCACGGTGCTGAACGGCCTGGCGGTTCAAGCGGCTAGCGGGGCAACGGAGAAGGAGTTGCGGCTGGTTTCGGCGCTGGCCATGCGCGCACGGCCCTCTTGAGCCATCGCCGCGTCTGCCGTCTACGGGCTCCGACGAGCCGGAGGCCGCGCGCTTCGGTCACCTTGCCCCCGGCGTGTCGAACCGACACGGGCCAACTCCTGCCCGGTAGCCTGACATGGGGCTCGCTTGCCTGAAACGTGGTAAAATCCTCTTCACGCAGGCGACCTCGAACACCCGGTGGTGCGGTGGACCACCTGCTGGTCCCGGACGAATGACTGACCAGAGGTTTCGCCATGACAAGCGCGGACTTGGAAGGACAGGCAGCGGCCTATGACCGGTATCGGGCCTTGCTGGCCGTTTCGGAGGCGATCGTCTCGCACCGCGATTTGGCCGCGCTGTTCCATGAGCTGGCCGGCCGGCTCCATCAGGTGGTGCGCTTCGACTACCTCGGCCTGGCCCTGCACGAAGCAACGAGCAACACTATGCGCATCCATCTTCTGGAGGGCGCCGAGCCCACACCGCTTCCATCCCCGCCAGTTCTTCCTCTTGAAGAGGAGCCGGCAGGGTGGGTCTGGCAGACCCAGCAAGCGTGGATCTTCTCGAACGTGCCCGAGGAAAAGCGCTGGCCGCGGGCCCTCGAACGAGCGAAGCGGTATGGAGTCCAGAGTTCCTGCCATTTGCCGCTCACGACAGCCCGGCGGCGCCTGGGCATCCTGGTCTTCGCGTGCAAGCAGCCGTACGCCTACGAGACGGCGGCTGTGAACTTCCTGCAGCTCGTTGCCAACCAGGTCGCTGTGTCTGTCGAGAACGCCCTGGCCTTCCAGGAGATCGACGCGCTGAGGGACGAACTCTCCAAAGCGAACGCCTACCTGGAGGAGGAGGTCCGCACCGGGCACAACTTCGGGGAGATCATCGGGGATAGCGCCGCCCTCCGCCGCGTTCTCCAGGAGGTGGAGACGGTCGCCGCCACAGGCTCCACGGTGCTCATTCGGGGCGAAACCGGCACGGGCAAGGAGCTGATCGCCCGCGCCGTTCACGACCTGAGCCCGCGGAAGGGCCGTACCTTCGTCAAACTGAATTGTGCGGCCATCCCTACCGGGCTGCTGGAGAGCGAGCTGTTTGGCCACGAGAAGGGGGGGCACCCGCTTGCGGGTCCACCGGGGCCGTCAGCCAGAAGGTCGGGCGATTCGAGCTGGCGCACCGGGGGACCTTGTTCCTCGACGAGATCGGAGACATCCCCCCAGAGCTGCAGCCCAAGCTGCTCCGCGTGCTCCAGGAGCAGGAGTTCGAGCGCCTGGGCGGCGCCAGGACCATCAAGGCGGACGTGCGCCTGGTGGCGGCCACGAACCGCGACCTGGCCCGGATGGTCGCCGACGGCCGCTTCCGCGCGGACCTCTACTACCGACTGAACGTCTTCCCGCTCGTGCTTCCGCCCTTGCGTGAGCGCCGCGATGACATCCCGCAACTGGTCCGTCATTTCACTCAGCATTTCGCCCGGCGAATGGGCCGGAGGATCGAGACCATCCCGTCCGCGGTCCTGGACGCCCTGGTTGGCTACTCCTGGCCGGGCAACGTCCGGGAGCTGCAAAACGTCATCGAACGCGCGGTCATTCTCTCCCCCGGTCCGGCGTCGAGGTCCCCCTCGGCGACTTGCAATCCGCTGTCACGCAGGCCCCGGAGCCGACCGCTGCGGCGGTGACGCTGGCCGACGCCGAGCGGGAGCACATCCTCGGCGCCCTCCGCGAGACCGGCTGGGTAGTGGCCGGCCCGAAGGGGGCCGCAGCGCGCCTGGGGATGAAGCGCTCGACCTTGCAAGAGAAAATGAAAAAGCTCGGAATCTCCCGGCCCCAGTAGTGCGGGCCCGCAGGCAGCCGGGGCAACGATCGGGCGTATTCTTGGCGTTGGATGTATTGGTCGATAAAGCGTCCATGAAACCGAGGCGCGGACGGGGAGAACCAAACTGCCGTCGGTGTGTCGGACCGACGCAGGTTGCGGGAATCACCCGGGTTACTTCGGTCGATCCGACCGGAGCAGGCAACCTCCGGAGCCGAAGTGCCTTCAGCGTGTCGGACCGGAGCACGCAGTAGCCGATCATGTAGCCAGGCGCACATTAGCACTCGCGGGAGGAAGGCGAAGTATCGTCACTGCCATACAGGTGGAGCGCAGCAGCCACAGTTCCTCCTGTGTCTGCACCGGGATCACGCAACGGTAGCGACGGCACTTCAGTCATCATGGCCGGCTCGATCGCCGGCCTAATTGCCTCCCTCCTTCGACATCTACAACTCCAGCAAGCTCGCCGTCCGCTCGCCGCGCGGGCTTGGACTCTGAACCTGAAAGGGACGCAACGTCCGCGTCAACGTACTCAGCCCAGGCGCCACCGCCACGGCCATCCTGGAAGGGATGGAGAAACCGCGCTCCTACGTCAGCGTGTTCACCCGCGGCGCGGCCAGAAGAGATCGCCTCGGCCGCGCTCGGCCTTCTCGTTGAGCGACTCCAGTTTCGTCAACGGCATCGAGCCGTTCGTTCATGGTGGCGACGCACAGAGTCGAAAAGTGGGGGGACCTGGACTGCCCTTCACTTGTTTCCTCGGGCCCGCCCCATACAGTCAGACCATGGCCGTCGAACGGCGTCGCCGGACGGCCCGTCCATCCCGTCGCCCACTCAATGCTTTCCGCAGCGGCGGAATGCCTCAGTGCGTTCCTCACCCGCTGCTAGTTATCACGCCCGTCCACGCGGGGCCCCCTCCTCTCCCGGCCCCTTCGCGGCCCCGTCCTGGCCTTTCGAGAAAGTGACGGATTCCGTGACGGAAGAATACGACGTCGTCGTGCTGGGGAGCGGGGAAGCGGGCAAATACCTGGCCTGGATCCTCGCCGATCAAGGAAAGAAGGTGGCGGTCGTCGAGCGCAGGTACGTCGGCGGCTCCTGCCCGAACATCGCCTGCCTGCCGAGCAAGAACGTCATCCACTCCGCCAAGGTGGCCTCCTATTTCCGCCGCAGCGAGGAATTCGGCCTCCCCCGAGCTGGCGCGGGTCGGCCTGACCGAGCGGGAGGCCAAGGGGCGCGGGACCGCCTACCGGCTGGCGAAGGTACCGATGGCGTCCGTGTTGCGGGCCGGGACGCTCTCCGAGACGCGGGGGTTCATGAAGGCCCTGATCGGCCCCGACGACCGTGTCCTCGGCTTCACCGCGTTCGGAGTCGAGGCAGGGGAAGTCATGGCCGTTGTCCAGGTCGCGATGGGTGCGGGGCTGCCCTACACGGCGCTGCGCGACATGGTGCTGACGCACCCTACCATCGCGGAGGGGCTCGTCGTGCTGTTCTCCGCCGTGAAGTGACGCCCCCTCCGTGAGCCCCCGTCGAACCGAACGCACTATCCCGAACCGGAGCATCCCATGACTACGACGGTGACGCACAAGACGGTAACAGTCGGCGAACAGGACGTCTTCTACCGCGAGGCCGGGCCGAAGGGCGCCCCGGCGGTGCTGCTGCTGCACGGCTTCCCGACCAGCTCGCAGATGTTCCGCAACCTGATCCCGGCCCTGGCCGGCGAGTACCGCGTGGTCGCCCCGGACTACCCCGGCTACGGCCACAGCTCGATGCCGCCTCACGACCAGTTCAGCTACACGTTTGACAACCTCGCCAGGGTGATCGACGAGTTCACCGAGAGGGTCGAGCTGACGAAATACGCCCTCTACGTGCAGGACTACGGAGCGCCGGTCGGTTTCCGGCTGGCGTCCGCGCACCCGGAGCGAGTTACCGCCATCGTGGTGCAGAACGGTAACGCCTACGACGAGGGGCTGGACAACCCCTTCTGGGAACCCATCAAGGCCTACTGGCGGGAGCCCAACAACCGGCAGAAGCGCGACGCGATCCGCAACCTGCTCACCTACGAGGCCACCCGGTGGCAGTACACGACCGGGGTGCCGAATCCCGAGCTGGTCAGCCCCGACGGCGCGGCGCACGACCAGTTCCTGCTGGACCGGCCGGGCAACGACGAGATCCAGCTCGACCTGTTCCTCAGCTACGGCAGTAACCCCCCGCTCTACCCGAGTTGGCAGAATTACTTCCGCAAGCACCAGCCGCCAATGCTCATCGCCTGGGGCAAGAACGACCAGATCTTCCCGGCCGCCGGGGCCGAGCCGTACCGGCGCGACCTGAAGACGCTGGAGTACCACTTGCTGGACGCCGGCCACTTCGCCCTGGAGACCGAGGGCGACACCATCGCCGGGTTGATGCGCGCGTTCCTTGGCAAGCACGCAAGGCGGTAACCGGAGCGCAGTCATGCGAACGTACCCGAGTGACGTCGCCTTCACCCCGGCGGTCAAGGCGGTCCAGCAAGCCAGGGGCTCGCGGCAGAGTTACGCTCGCATGGAGCAGGGGCGCGGCTGGCGGACGACCGTCACCCCGGACCTGGCCGCCTTCCTGGCCGACCTGGACATGTTCTATCTGGGCACCGCCAACGCCGCGGGGCAGCCCTACATCCAGTACCGCGGCGGCCCATCCGGCTTCTTGAAGGCCATCGACGAGCGGACGCTGGGCTTCGCCGACTTCGGCGGCAACCAGCAGTACGTGACGCTGGGCAACCTGAGTGAGAACCCGAAGGCGTTCCTCTTCCTGATAGATTACGCCAACAGCCGGCGGATCAAGGTCTGGGGCGCCGCGGCGTGGTCGAGGGGGACGCCGCCCTGCTGGAGAAACTCCGCGACCGGGAATACCCCGCCGAGGCCGAGCGCGCGATCCTGTTCGCGATCGAGGCCTGGGACGTGAACTGCCCCCAGCACATCCACCGCCGGTTCTCGGAGCGGCAGGTCGCGCCGGTGATCGAGGAGTACCAGGCCCGGATCGCCGAACTGGAGGCCGAGGTCGCGCGATTGCGATCCGGAAAAGACAAGCCACAAGGAGCATGACGATGCAGTTCAGCAAGTCTGACACGGCGCTGGTGGTGATCGACCCGCAGAACGACGTCCTGAGCGAGAAGGGCGTCTCGTGGGGGCTGGTCGGCGCCAGCGTTCGGGAGAACGGCACCATCGAGAACCTCGCGCGGCTCTTCAAGGCCGCGAAAGAACGGGACTACGGGGTCTTCATCTCGCCCCACTACCTCTACCCCCACGACCAGGCGTGGCGGTTCGGCGGGGCCGTCGAGAAGTCGATGCTGGAGGGCAAGGAGTTCTACCGCCCCGACCCGCTCGGCGTCGAGGGCTTTGCCGGCTCCGGGGCCGACTGGCTCGACCGCTACAAGCCCTTCATTGAGGACGGCAAAACGGTTGTTGTCAGCCCGCACAAGGTGTGGGGCCCGCAGACCAACGACCTGGTCCTGCAATTGCGAAAGCGCCGTATCGACAAGGTGATCCTGGCCGGGATGCTGGCGAACCTCTGTGTGGAGAGCCACCTGCGCGAACTGCTGGAGCAGGGTTTCGAGATCGCCGTGGTGAAGGACGCGACGGCCGGGCCCCGACACCCCGAGATCGGCGACGGCTACAGGGCGGCCGTCATCAACTACGGCTTCCTGGCCAACGCGGTCCTGACGACCGACGAGGCCGTGAAGGCCATGAAGTAGCCGACCGGGCCGATCACACAACTCCCAATGCAAGGGACGACGCAACATGGCTGCGAAACTCGCGGGCAAAATCACCCTCGTTACGGGCGGAACCAGCGGGCTCGGCCTCGCGACCGCGAAGCGCTTCGTTTCCGAAGGCGCCCGGGTCGTCGTGACGGGCCGGCGCAACGCCGAACTCGACGCGGCCGTCAAAGTGCTGGGCGGGACGCCCTTGGCGTGCGGGGCGACGTGTCGAGCCTTTCCGACCTCGACCGCCTCTACACGACGATCCATGAGAAATTCGGGCGGCTGGACGTCCTCTTCGCCAACGCTGGCGGCGGGGCGTTCGTACCGCTCGGCGAAATCACCGAGGAGCACTTCGATAAGTACTTCGGCATCAACGTGAAGGGGACACTGTTCACCGTGCAGAAGGCGCTGCCGCTCATGGCCGCGGGGGGCTCCATCGTGATCAACGGCTCGATGGTCTCGGTCAAAGGGATGCCCGGCTTCGGCGTGTACGCGGCGACCAAGGCGGCGCTCCGGTCGTTCGCACGCACCTGGGCGGTGGACCTCAAGGGGAGGAACATCCGCGTGAACGTGGTGAGCCCCGGCACGGTCGTCACGCCCGCGTACAAGAACGAACTGGGGATGAGTGACGAGCAGATCAAGGCGTTCGAGGCGCAGGCGGCCTCGACCACGCCGCTGGGACTGTGCCGGCACGCCGGATGAGATCGCGAAGGCCGTGGTGTTCCTGGCGTCCGACGACAGCAGCTACATGACCGGGGCCGACCTGTTCGTGGACGGCGGCGCCGCCCAGATCTAATCAGCCGGCCGGGGTTGCATATTACCTCTCCCCTCTCCCCTCGGCGGAGAGGGGGAAAGGCGCGAACCGATCGTGTCCGAGTACTCAGCGGGCGTCGCGGACCGGCAGCCGAAAGCTGGCCCGACGTTCCCTCGGCGCATCGCACCTGGAGAATCGCAATGCCGTACGTCCGTGTCGGTGAAGAAAACGCCCGGCCCATCGACCTCTACTACAAGGACTGGGGCACGGGACGGCCTGTCGTCTTCAGCCACGGCTGGCCGCTCAGCGCGGACGCCTTCGAGGACCAGATGCTCTTCCTGGCCGACCGCGGCTACCGCTGCGTCGCGCACGACCGCCGCGGCCACGGCCGTTCGGAAGTATCGGGGACATTCAGGGTTTGTACTGGCGGAAACCCTGAACGTCCCCGATTAAGCCTTCTCCTGCTTCTGCCTGAGCCTCTCTGAACCGAGGCAGCAACTATGGCGCTCGTCGGTCACATCGCCCGAAGTGGCCAAGTCAAGATCCGTTGGCGCCTCGGTCCGCTCCACCGATTATTCGTCCGCTCCATCCTTTCGGTCAGCGCGAGCGCTACAGCACCGGGATCAACGCCAGCAGGTTTCCGCAGAAGGCTGAGTAGTGCCGGCCCGCCGGCAGCTGTACCGGCCTGGCGGCACTTCCCACCTCGCACTTCCAGTCCTCGCCGCAAACCGGCTCGACCCATCCGATCCACAAGTCCCTCTCGATGCCGTCTTTACGATGCGAAGCGACAGATTTCGTCTTGCCGGCACGGCCCTCGCTTTAGGGGTAGCAGGTAAGGGCAAGAGGAAGCCGTCGGAGGACCGCCTCAGGGCCGTTCGCTTGTTGAAAATGTGTGCGCTAGGGGAGGTTGGCGGCCGCTCCCAGGTGCTGTGCGGGATTGGCGGACCGAGACATCTGTTGGCGCAAACAATGCAATGATAAATATTTGCGCCGACATCCTAATCCGCCAAACTTGGCGGGCCGAGGCGGATATTGGCGGTCGATCTCTGTCTATTTTCAATCAGCGAACGGCCTTGGGCGGTCCTGAAACCTTCAGATGAGGAGACACACCATGCCAGATCGAGTATTGATTGTCGGCGCCGGGCCAACCGGACTGGCAGCCGCGCTGGAACTGTCCCGCCTGGGCATCGCCGTCCGCATCATCGACACGCAGGCCGCTCCCCCGCCGACGTCCCGTGCCGTCGGCGTACAGGCGCGCACGCTGGAGTTGCTCGAGCTGCGCGGCCTGGCGGACGAGATGGTCCGGATTGGCAACCCCGGCCTCGCCGCCAGCTTCTATGGCGGAGGCAAGCGCCGGGTACCCGCTTGCGGGTGCGACTCGACTTCACGCGGATCGACAGCCGCTATCACTACCTCCTGTTCATTTCGCAGGCCGAGACCGAGCGTATCTTGCGCACGGCGGTCGAGAAGCAGGGGGTCCGGATCGAGCGCGGCGTCGAACTCGTTGGGCTGGCGGAGCATGTGCTCTCCTCCGAACCGAACCCGGTGAGGGTCGTGCTGCGCCACGGCGACGGCCGGCTGGAGCAGGCGCAAGCGTCCTGGCTCATCAGCGCCGAGGGGGCGCACAGCATCGTGCGGGCCACCCTCGACCTTCCGTTCGAGGGGAAGACCCGCGACGAGCAGTACGCCCTGGGCGACCTGCACATCGATGGCGAACTCGCCGAGACCGATCTCCACGTATTCTCCTCCGCACACGGCTTCCTGGGCCTGTTCCCCATGGGCAACCGGCGCTTCCGCCTGATGGCCAGCAACCCGCTCAGCCGGCCCAGCAAGGACACGGCACCGGCGCTCGAGGAGCTGCAAGCGATCTACGACCAGCGCTCGCCCATCCCGGCGCGGCTGCGGGACATGAGCTGGAGCTCCTGGTTCCGCATCAACAGCCGGATGGTGGGCGCCTCAAAGTTGGCCGCCTGCTTCTCGGCGGGGACTCGGCCCACATCCACAGCCCGGCCGGCGCTCAGGGCATGAACACGGGCATCCAGGACATGATCAACCTGGCCTGGAAGCTGGCCCTGGTGCTCAAGGGGCAGGCACCCCCCGCGCTCATCGACACGTACGAGCAGGAGCGGCTCCCCGTGATACGCGACGTGCTGGCCAAGACGGAGGGGATGACAAACGTCATCGGCTCCGGGAACGTCGGCCCCTGGGCTGGCTTTGCACAATAACCTCGCTCTACACAAAAACCCCCTATCCTGCACAAAAACCGGGGGTGGGGCAGGGGGTTATTGTACAAAGCTCACGCGAGGGAGCGAACACCATGACGACAGCCCTGGTGATCGTGCTGGCCGGTCCTCCTCCGGCTGTACCAAGCCCTGACACCGCATAGCAGGATGCCCCGGTCGTTCTATTCGCTCGCCCGTGTTGTCCGCAAGGCAACGAAAAAGGCCACCCCGAAGGTGGCCGGATGAATCAGTCGATGGGCAGGCGGGGGCACGCCGCTGCCGGTTTCCGCCGCCGCCAGCCGAAGAATCCGAGGCCCGTGACGGCGGCCGTGCCGAGGAGGGTGAGGGTCGAGGGTTCGGGAACGGCGGACGGCGGAGCCGGGGCTTCAATGTCCACGACGAGGGAATCCGCATCTGCCCCAGACCCCCACGTCCATGTGCATGTGCCGGGGGTTAGGCCGAGGCTGCCGATGGTGGCGTTGTCCCATGTCATGGTGCCGGTGATGGTGGTGCCGCTGATATATCCCTCGGAGAAACCAATCTGACCTGCGGACCCGTCGAAGAAAACTACGTCGCCCGTCGCCACGCTAGAGGCTTCCCATACGTTAGTGACGCCGATGCTCGAAGGGCCAGTGATGCCCGTCCAAAAGGTGAAGGTACCCGTGGCGGTCCCGAATAAGGCGCCGTATGGTTCGATGCCTTCGTAGCCTTCTTCGGCAGGGCCGATGAAGGAGAGGCCGGCCGTGTTTATGCTGCCGGAATAAGAGGCAACGACGTCTGCGCCTTCTTGAGCGATGGTGATGATGAATTCGGCACGGGAGATCGACGGGATGGTGAGGAGCGTCACGATAACACAAAGTGCTTGGCGAAACATTTGAAAACTCCTTGCGTGGGTGGAGGCGCGTGGGTGGACGGCACTCGGTCGTGCCACAGGGACCACGACCAACGACGGTAGGGCCGCACGCCCGGGGGGCACATGGCGGCGGGCGGCCCGCCGCCCTCTTTCGGGCCACGGGTCGCTTGTCGTCGGTTCCTCGATGGTGGGCGCGACACCGCATCGCGCGAATGCTCATCAGATTACCGCGACCGGAGCCGGAAAGCACGAAGAATTCCGCGGACCGAGGCTGGACCTCGCCATCTTGCTCCGACCACCAACTTCGCGTGGGCCACGTCGGGAGCCGGCGGATCAGCCTTCCGAGAGAGGAGTTTCCGGGCCGCGTGAGCGGCTAAACCACCTTGATTTTCGGTTTTTTGTCTGTACGCTTACAGAATGACTACCACCCGAAGGGCGAAACGCGGTAGGCCCCGCAAGGGGCCAGACAACATCAAGGGCATCCGCTTGGACATCCGGATAGCAGAGGCAGAGAAGCAAGTGTTCCGGGCGGCAGCAGAACTTGCCGGGCTGGACTTGTCGGCGTGGATAAGGGAACGGCTGCGGCAAGTGGCGAAGGAGGAACTTCAAGAGTCTGGGTGTCCCGTGCCGTTCATGCGGACAACTAATTCCAGCATGTGAGGACAATGACGTGTCTGATGCGCCACCACCACCGACCACCGATGCTGCCAGCAAAGCCATCCCGGATGCCGCCATTCGGTTCCACAGAATCCGAATGGAGCTTGATCGCGAGTCGGATAGGGGAGTAGCGCTGCTGAGTGCTGCGTATGTGGATGCTTTCTTAGAGAAGGCGGTCAAGTCGCGTCTCTGCGACATGGCAGTACCAAAGGGCAGCACTCTTTTCGATAGGCTGTTTCAATCCGCAAACCCTCCGCTTGGTTCGTTTAGCGCGAAAATTGACTTGGCATTCGCCATGAAAGTGATTGGTCCACACACCTACCACGATCTCCATATCATGAGGGGCGTCCGCAACGATTTCGCCCATGACCTGGATTTTGACAACCCTCGTAAGGGTCTTTCGTTTGAAGAACGATCAATCAGTGACCGATGCAACAATCTTTGGCTCCCGAAAAACTACATCCACATGGTAAATGCCAACCTAGCAGAGGAGACGATCCAGACGCAGCGGCTAGACCATCCGCGTGGCCAGTATGTCTACTCGGCATTGACGATCGCCCACTTAATCGACATGACGGTACAGCAGACTGACCATGTTAGCCGAGTCATTGAAGAGATGACGAAGGATGGGAAAGTGCCGTGCGTCTTACCAGGGTCTTTAGTCTAATTCAGATGCCATAAATGCGTTGTAAGCAGTAATGTAGACCGCCAACCTCGCTTCAAGAGACAAACTCGTCCATGCGGTACGCAATGTGCATGGCACAAATGACTGCCATTTTGGATGCGGACGATCCCACTTTGGATGTAGTACCTCAGAGAGCATCATCGTCTTAGTGAGGTTACTTCCCGCCTCCGCCAGCGACAACAAGTCATCTGTCAGTGTCATGTTTTCACTCGCCGTTGTCCTGCACAAAAACCCACCATTCTGCACAAAAACCGGGGGTGGGGCGGGAGGTTATTGTGCAAAGCCCCCTGGGCTCAAGAAGCCGCGAGGGCTCAGGACACGATCGCTACTCGGATGTGCCAGCTTGCGATCGGCTATCGGGACAGTCCGCTGTCCGCCACCTACTTGCAGGAAGAGCTACGTGCCGGCGACCGCGTGCCGGACCTGCCGGTGCGCTATCACAGCGAAGGTGGCGCTGGCTGGCAGGAAAGGACCCTGTTCCGCTTGCTCGATCCGTCCCGGTTCACGCTCCTGGCCGTGCGTTTCGCAGCGTCGGCAGCGGCCCCTGCCGATCTGTACGCTGCCGTGCAGCCGTGGCAGAAGCTCATTGGCGTTGTCGAGGTGGCGCCTGCGCTGGAAGCGGCCAGCGAGCGCTTCCAGACAGTTTTCGGCCGGTCGGACGGCGTATTCCTGGTGCGCCCGGATGGCTACGTCGGTTTCGCCAGCGGCGAGCAGGCATGGACTCGGCAGCTTGATGCATATTGCCGCTTGTGGCTGAGCGCTCCCGCACAGGTCCACACTCACTCTGGCTATTGATCTCTGCGCCGTTAGCCCGACGCGCAAGCGAGGGTCGTGGCGTAAAGAGCGGCGAACCCTCGCTTGCGCGTCGGGCTAACTACGCAGCCGTCCATAAGGGGGTGCCATCATAATGCTTGATCCCAAAACCGTTCAGGTATTGTTCGCCGATCTGCAGCCGCAGATCGTGGCCCGGAGCAAAACCAATCCGCCTGACGCGCTGACCCGCTCCGCGGTCGTGCTCGCACAGGTCGCCCGCCTGTTGCACCTTCCGATGCACCTCAGCGTCGTGCCGGAAGGCGGGCAGCGGCCCGAGTTGATCCCGGAGCTGGCGCGGGAGACGCAAGGCGTGGCGCAATATCCGCGCGTGTCGGCCAGCCCGTTCCTGGATGAAGCGACGCGCGCCGCGATTGCCGCAACCGGCCGGCAGCATCTGGTCATCGCCGGCTTCGCGACCGAGGCGGTGGTGCTGCACGCCGTCCGCGACGCGATCGCCGCTGGTTACCGGGCCTACGTGCCGGTGGATGCGTGCGGCGGTATGTCGTCCCGTACGGAGGACGCGGCGTTCCGACAGATCGAGGCGGCCAGCGGGGTCACGACGTCCGTGGTCACGCTGGTCACGGCGCGACGCCCGATTTCAGCACCGACCTCGGCGGAAAGGCCTTCGGGATTCTTCAGTCGCTCAGGCTGGCATAGGAGGAGTTGTCCGTGAACGCGCGATTCAAGAAGACCTTCCGGGCCGACGACGGGCTGGAGATCGTCGGCGAGGACCGCGGCCAGGGCGACACGGCCCTCGTCTTCCTGCACGGCTGGTGCGGCGACCGCGAGTACTGGAAGAACCAGGTCGGGCTGTTCGCCGCCGATTACCGCGTCGTCGCCATCGACCAGGCCGGGCACAGCGAGTCCGGCAAGGGCCGCAAGGCGTGGACCGCCGACGGTCTGGCCGGCGATGTCGAGGCGGTGGTCAAGGCGCTGGGTCTGAAGCGGGTGATCCTCGTCGGCCACTCGATGGGTGGGTGGGTCGCGCTGCTGGCCGCCAGGCGGATGCCGGGGACCGTCGTCGCCGTGATCGGCGTTGATACCCTGCAGAACGCCGAGTTCAAACTGCCCGAGGAGGTGAGCAAGCCGATATTCGACCCCCTTGGACGTTCTGTCCCCTTTGTCTTCCTCTGCCGCAGAGCGTGGCCAACGAGCCGCGCGAACGCTTTCCCTCTTGCCGTCCCTGCCTGCCAGCGGCTAGGTTGGGTAAAAGAGACCTTTCGCTCCTGGAGACAACCATGGCCACATCCGCACTGTTGAAAGTGACTCCCGAAGCGGCGGCGCGCATTGCCCAGATGGGCTTGCAGTCAGAAATCGACCGCATGATCGACTACGCTCGCCAAAACCTATCGGAACTCACGCACATCGAGGTAAACCTCTACGACCGCTACGAAATGGGCGAGGAACCTGGTCTGGCTATCGAAGCGTACAGTTCCCGGCCGTTTGACCCGACCGACCATGCGGAGAAGGCTCTGGACCGCTGGATGATTAGCGAATTCCCCGCCGAGGTTCTCGAACATGTTCTGATGACCTATCGTCTGGGAGTCGTGAATGCTGGGTAGAGAATTCCTGGATCTCGCCGAGGAACTTCTCGCTACCGGAACAGCGCCTCGGCATTGGCGAGCGGTTGTCATTCACGCCTATTATGCCCTGTTGCTGGAAACCCGTGATGCGATGGACCGCTGGGGTTTGCCGCCGCTGACGCGACAGCAGGTCCACGCCCAGGTGCGACTCCGGCTCATCTACGCCACCGAGGTCGATTTGCAGGACATCGGCCGCAAGTTGGAAAAGCTCGGCCTGGATCGAAACATCGCCAGTTATGACCTCCGATCACTGCCCTTGTTCGCCGCCGCGGCGGTGGCCCAAAGGGACGTGCAAACCGCCAGCGACGCCCTCGCCTTGCTGGACGCCATCGACGCCGACCCCGCCCGCCGCGCCGCCGCCATCGCCTCCATCAAGCCATGAAACAAAGAGTTTGCCCTGAAAATCGGGCAATAATAGTCGTGCCTGTGCCCTTTTCGCTTTCGAGGTCCGAGGCCGGGGCGACACGGCCCTCGTCTTCCTGCACGGCTGGGGCGGCGACCGCGAGTACTGGAAGAACCAGGTCGGGGTATTCGCCGCCGATTACCGCGTCGTCGCCATCGACCAGGCCGGGCACAGCGAGTCCGGCAAGGGGCGCAAGGCGTGGACCGCCGACAGCCTGGCCGGCGACGTCGAGGCGGTGGTCAAGGCGCTGGGCCTGAAGCGCGTGATCCTCGTCGGCCACTCGATGGCCGGGTGGGTCGCGCTGCTGGCCGCCAGGCGGATGCCGGGGACGGTCGTCGCCGTGATCGGCTATACCCTGCAGAACGCCGAGTTCAAACTGCCCGAGGAGATGCGCAAGCCGATCCTCGACGGCGTCGAGAAGGATTTCAAGGGGGCGGTCCGGACCATGTTCGACGGGCAGTTCCCGGAGAAGGCGGACCCCGAGGTGAAGAAGTGGGTCCAGACCAAGGCCGAAGGTCAGGACCCGAAGATGGCGATCGCCCTCATGCGCGACCTCTTCGGCCTCGACACGAGGAAGCTGCTGAAGGAGACCAAGGTGCCAGTGCGGTGCATCAACTCCGCCGGCGGATACAAGTCCTTCACCCCCACGGTCGTCGAGACCAACAAGAAGTACGCCGACTTCGGTGCGGTCACCATCGAAGGTGTCGGCCATTACCCGATGCTGGAGAAGCCGGACGAGTTCAACCGCAAACTCCGGGACGTGCTCGAGGAAGTTGCGCCCAGGAAGTGAGCCCGCCTCGCCCGGCACGGGGGAGGGGCGAAGAACCCAGGGCACGAAGAAGGGCGGCAATCCCGCAGGGCGGACGGTTGGACTCCGTGTCGCTCTTGCGGGGTATAGTAGCATCCAAGCCATGGTTGAGCCGCCGTATCTCCGGTGGATGCGGAGGTCGATGTGACCGAGCGCGCAACGCTACCCCACAGTCTCTATCGCATCCCTTCCCCTCCAACTGTCGTCGGCGGCATCTACCTGATGGCGTGGTAGGAAAGCGCCCCGGCACTGCTCCTGCCGACCGCGCCCCGGAAGTGAAAGACATCGGAGACAGGGGAATACCGGCACCGGACGGGGCAGTACGGCAACTCGGCGGGGTTCTTCGGGGATCGGTTCGACGAGCATTCGACGGCGTGGAAATAGCCGCAAGGGCGAACGGAGAAGCTCAAGGTGAGGTTCTTCCCGGCTGGGGATGAGTTCCTGCCGCGGTGGCATCTGGCGAGGGCATGGAGGTGTTGGCTGGAGGAGGGTGGCGTTCGAGGAATATCTGCAGGCGCATCGGTCGCTGCCGGCCTTGAATGCTTCGCAAGGGGAGCTTGAGCTGGATTGACGCGGCGACAGGTCGTTGAGCCAAGCCCTCGGCTGTTGTGCCTGCTCGTCACCTTCCATTAGCGTGTAGCCGGTCCCCACGGAGAACGGCAAGCACGAGTGAGTCCCGTTCCCGATGCTCTCAACTCCCCAGGTTCTCGATGCGATAGCTGATTTCCCTCGGACTGGCGTCCGTGCTCCAAAACGCTTTCGCCCGCATGTCCGCATACGAGTAGGGGTAGGCTCGCCCGTAGGCCCATGTGACAAACTGCTCCGGCGTCGTGAAGCCGAGATCGCCGTACTTCTTGCGGCACAACTCCAGCAGTTCCCAGTCCGAGAGCCGGCCGTTGTCGAGGAGTCGGTGGTGCGTCGGGCACAGCGGAATCGTCTCGGTCCCGCCGTGCCGATCTGGCGTCGGGAAGTGGGCTCCTTCCGTGAAACGATCCTCCCCGCAGATCAGACAAGGCTCACAGCCCTCCTTCCCAGGGACCCGGCTCGGCAGACTGCCCGGAGAGCGCTAATGGAAGGTGACGAGCAGGCACAACAGCCGAGGGCTTGGCTCAACGACCTGTCGCCGCGTCAATCCAGCTCAAGCTCCCCTTGCGAAGCATTCAAGGCCGGCAGCCGATGCGCCTGCAGATATTCCTCGAACGCCACCCTCCTCCAGCCAACACCTCCATGCCCTCGCCAGATGCCACCGCGGCAGGAACTCATCCCCAGCCGGGAAGAACCTCACCTTGAGCTTCTCCGTTCGCCCTTGCGGCTATTTCCAGCACCGTGGAATGCTCGTCGAACCGATCCCGAAGAACCCCGCCGAGTTGCCGTACTGCCCCGTCCGGTGCCGGTATTCCCCTGTCTCCGATGTCTTTCACTTCCGGGCGCGGTCAGGCAGGAGCAGTGCCGGGGGCGCTTGACCACGCAATCAGGTAGATGCCGCCGACGGCAGCAGGAGGGGAAGGGATGCGATAGAGACTGGGGTAGCGTTGCGCGGCGGTCACATCGACCTCCGCATCCACCGGAGATACGGCGGCTCAACCATGGCTTGGATGCTACTATACCCCGCAAGAGCGACACGGAGTCCAACCGTCCGCCCCGCGGGTGCCGCCCTTCTTCGTACCCTTGGTTCTTCGCCCCGTCCCCGTGCCTGGCGAGGCGGGCTCACTTCCTGGGCGCAACTCCTCGAGCACGTCACGGAGTTTGCGGTTGAACTCGTCCGGCTTCTCCAGCATCGGGTAGTGGCCGACGCCGTCGATGGTGACCGCCTCGAAGTCGGCGTACTTCTTGTTGGTCGCGACGGCCGTGGGGATGAAGGACTTGTATCCGCCGGCGGAGTTGATGCACCGCACCGGCACCTTGGCCTCCTTCAACAGCTTCCTCGTGTCGAGGCCGAAGAGGTCGCGCATGAGGGCGAGCGCCATCTTCGGGTCCTGACCTTCGGCCTTGGTCTGGACCCACTTCTTCACCTCGGGGTCCGCCTGCTCCGGGAACTGCCCGTCGAACATGGTCCGGACCGCCCCCTTGAAATCCTTCTCGACGCCGTCGAGGATCGGCTTGCGCATCTCCTCGGGCAGTTTGAACTCGGCGTTCTGCAGGGTATCGACGCCGATCACGGCGATGACCGTCCCCGGCATCCGCCTGGCGGCCAGCAGCGCGACCCACCCGGCCATCGAGTGGCCGACGAGGATCACCCGCTTCAGACCCAGCGCCTTGACCACCGCCTCGACATCGCCGGCCAGACCGTCGGCGGTCCACGCCTTGCGCCCCTTGCCGGACTCGCCGTGCCCGGCCTGGTCGATGGCGACGACGCGGTAATCGGCGGCGAATACCCCGACCTGGTTCTTCCAGTACTCGCGGTCGCCGCCCCAGCCGTGCAGGAAGACGAGGGCCGTGTCGCCCCGGCCTCGGACCTCGAAAGCGAAAAGGGCACAGGCACGACGATTATTGGCCGATTTTCAGGGAAAACTCTTTGTTTCATGGCTTGATGGAGGCGATGGCGGCGGCGCGGCGGGCGGGGTCGGCGTCGATGGCGTCCAGCAAGGCGAGGGCGTCGCTGGCGGTTTGCACGTCCCTTTGGGCCACCGCCGCGGCGGCGAACAAGGGCAGTGATCGGAGGTCATAACTGGCGATGTTTCGATCCAGGCCGAGCTTTTCCAACTTGCGGCCGATGTCCTGCAAATCGACCTCGGTGGCGTAGATGAGCCGGAGTCGCACCTGGGCGTGGACCTGCTGTCGCGTCAGCGGCGGCAAACCCCAGCGGTCCATCGCATCACGGGTTTCCAGCAACAGGGCATAATAGGCGTGAATGACAACCGCTCGCCAATGCCGAGGCGCTGTTCCGGTAGCGAGAAGTTCCTCGGCGAGATCCAGGAATTCTCTACCCAGCATTCACGACTCCCAGACGATAGGTCATCAGAACATGTTCGAGAACCTCGGCGGGGAATTCGCTAATCATCCAGCGGTCCAGAGCCTTCTCCGCATGGTCGGTCGGGTCAAACGGCCGGGAACTGTACGCTTCGATAGCCAGACCAGGTTCCTCGCCCATTTCGTAGCGGTCGTAGAGGTTTACCTCGATGTGCGTGAGTTCCGATAGGTTTTGGCGAGCGTAGTCGATCATGCGGTCGATTTCTGACTGCAAGCCCATCTGGGCAATGCGCGCCGCCGCTTCGGGAGTCACTTTCAACAGTGCGGATGTGGCCATGGTTGTCTCCAGGAGCGAAAGGTCTCTTTTACCCAACCTAGCCGCTGGCAGGCAGGGACGGCAAGAGGGAAAGCGTTCGCGCGGCTCGTTGGCCACGCTCTGCGGCAGAGGAAGACAAAGGGGACAGAACGTCCAAGGGGGTCGAATATCGGCTTGCTCACCTCCTCGGGCAGTTTGAACTCGGCGTTCTGCAGGGTATCAACGCCGATCACGGCGACGACGGTCCCCGGCATCCGCCTGGCGGCCAGCAGCGCGACCCACCCACCCATCGAGTGGCCGACGAGGATCACCCGCTTCAGACCCAGCGCCTTGACCACCGCCTCGACATCGCCGGCCAGACCGTCGGCGGTCCACGCCTTGCGGCCCTTGCCGGACTCGCTGTGCCCGGCCTGGTCGATGGCGACGACGCGGTAATCGGCGGCGAACAGCCCGACCTGGTTCTTCCAGTACTCGCGGTCGCCGCACCAGCCGTGCAGGAAGACGAGGGCCGTGTCGCCCTGGCCGCGGTCCTCGCCGACGATCTCCAGCCCGTCGTCGGCCCGGAAGGTCTTCTTGAATCGCGCGTTCACGGACAACTCCTCCTATGCCAGCCTGAGCGACTGAAGAATCCCGAAGGCCTTTCCGCCGAGGTCGGTGCTGAAATCGGCGCGTACCGCCGTGACCAGCGTGACCACGGACGTCGTGACCCCGCTGGCCGCCTCGATCTGTCGGAACGCCGCGTCCTCCGTACGGGACGACATACCGCCGCACGCATCCACCGGCACGTAGGCCCGGTAACCAGCGGCGATCGCGTCGCGGACGGCGTGCAGCACCACCGCCTCGGTCGCGAAGCCGGCGATGACCAGATGCTGCCGGCCGGTTGCGGCAATCGCGGCGCGCGTCGCTTCATCCAGGAACGGGCTGGCCGACACGCGCGGATATCTGCGCCACGCCTTGCGTCTCCCGCGCCAGCTCCGGGATCAACTCGGGCCGCTGCCCGCCTTCCGGCACGACGCTGAGGTGCATCGGAAGGTGCAACAGGCGGGCGACCTGTGCGAGCACGACCGCGGAGCGGGTCAGCGCGTCAGGCGGATTGGTTTTGCTCCGGGCCACGATCTGCGGCTGCAGATCGGCGAACAATACCTGAACGGTTTTGGGATCAAGCATTATGATGGCACCCCCTTATGGACGGCTGCGTAGTTAGCCCGACGCGCAAGCGAGGGTTCGCCGCTCTTTACGCCACGACCCTCGCTTGCGCGTCGGGCTAACGGCGCAGAGATCAATAGCCAGAGTGAGTGTGGACCTGTGCGGGAGCGCTCAGCCACAAGCGGCAATATGCATCAAGCTGCCGAGTCCATGCCTGCTCGCCGCTGGCGAAACCGACGTAGCCATCCGGGCGCACCAGGAATACGCCGTCCGACCGGCCGAAAACTGTCTGGAAGCGCTCGCTGGCCGCTTCCGGCGCAGGCGCCACCTCGACAACGCCAATGAGCTTCTGCCACGGCTGCACGGCAGCGTACAGATCGGCAGGGGCCGCTGCCGACGCTGCGAAACGCACGGCCAGGAGCGTGAACCGGGACGGATCGAGCAAGCGGAACAGGGTCCTTTCCTGCCAGCCAGCGCCACCTTCGCTGTGATAGCGCACCGGCAGGTCCGGCACGCGGTCGCCGGCACGTAGCTCTTCCTGCAAGTAGGTGGCGGACAGCGGACTGTCCCGATAGCCGATCGCAAGCTGGCACATCCGAGTAGCGATCGTGTCCTGAGCCCTCGCGGCTTCTTGAGCCCAGGGGGCTTTGCACAATAACCTCCCGCCCCACCCCCGGTTTTTGTGCAGAATGGTGGGTTTTTGTGCAGGACAACGGCGAGTGAAAACATGACACTGACAGATGACTTGTTGTCGCTGGCGGAGGCGGGAAGTAACCTCACTAAGACGATGATGCTCTCTGAGGTACTACATCCAAAGTGGGATCGTCCGCATCCAAAATGGCAGTCATTTGTGCCATGCACATTGCGTACCGCATGGACGAGTTTGTCTCTTGAAGCGAGGTTGGCGGTCTACATTACTGCTTACAACGCATTTATGGCATCTGAATTAGACTAAAGACCCTGGTAAGACGCACGGCACTTTCCCATCCTTCGTCATCTCTTCAATGACTCGGCTAACATGGTCAGTCTGCTGTACCGTCATGTCGATTAAGTGGGCGATCGTCAATGCCGAGTAGACATACTGGCCACGCGGATGGTCTAGCCGCTGCGTCTGGATCGTCTCCTCTGCTAGGTTGGCATTTACCATGTGGATGTAGTTTTTCGGGAGCCAAAGATTGTTGCATCGGTCACTGATTGATCGTTCTTCAAACGAAAGACCCTTACGAGGGTTGTCAAAATCCAGGTCATGGGCGAAATCGTTGCGGACGCCCCTCATGATATGGAGATCGTGGTAGGTGTGTGGACCAATCACTTTCATGGCGAATGCCAAGTCAATTTTCGCGCTAAACGAACCAAGCGGAGGGTTTGCGGATTGAAACAGCCTATCGAAAAGAGTGCTGCCCTTTGGTACTGCCATGTCGCAGAGACGCGACTTGACCGCCTTCTCTAAGAAAGCATCCACATACGCAGCACTCAGCAGCGCTACTCCCCTATCCGACTCGCGATCAAGCTCCATTCGGATTCTGTGGAACCGAATGGCGGCATCCGGGATGGCTTTGCTGGCAGCATCGGTGGTCGGTGGTGGTGGCGCATCAGACACGTCATTGTCCTCACATGCTGGAATTAGTTGTCCGCATGAACGGCACGGGACACCCAGACTCTTGAAGTTCCTCCTTCGCCACTTGCCGCAGCCGTTCCCTTATCCACGCCGACAAGTCCAGCCCGGCAAGTTCTGCTGCCGCCCGGAACACTTGCTTCTCTGCCTCTGCTATCCGGATGTCCAAGCGGATGCCCTTGATGTTGTCTGGCCCCTTGCGGGGCCTACCGCGTTTCGCCCTTCGGGTGGTAGTCATTCTGTAAGCGTACAGACAAAAAACCGAAAATCAAGGTGGTTTAGCCGCTCACGCGGCCCGGAAACTCCTCTCTCGGAAGGCTGATCCGCCGGCTCCCGACGTGGCCCACGCGAAGTTGGTGGTCGGAGCAAGATGGCGAGGTCCAGCCTCGGTCCGCGGAATTCTTCGTGCTTTCCGGCTCCGGTCGCGGTAATCTGATGAGCATTCGCGCGATGCGGTGTCGCGCCCACCATCGAGGAACCGACGACAAGCGACCCGTGGCCCGAAAGAGGGCGGCGGGCCGCCCGCCGCCATGCGCCCCCCCGGGCGTGCGGCCCTACCGTCGTTGGTCGTGGTCCCTGTGGCACGACCGAGTGCCGTCCACCCACGCGCCTCCACCCACGCAAGGAGTTTTCAAATGTTTCGCCAAGCACTTTGTGTTATCGTGACGCTCCTCACCATCCCGTCGATCTCCCGTGCCGAATTCATCATCACCATCGCTCAAGAAGGCGCAGACGTCGTTGCCTCTTATTCCGGCAGCATAAACACGGCCGGCCTCTCCTTCATCGGCCCTGCCGAAGAAGGCTACGAAGGCATCGAACCATACGGCGCCTTATTCGGGACCGCCACGGGTACCTTCACCTTTTGGACGGGCATCACTGGCCCTTCGAGCATCGGCGTCACTAACGTATGGGAAGCCTCTAGCGTGGCGACGGGCGACGTAGTTTTCTTCGACGGGTCCGCAGGTCAGATTGGTTTCTCCGAGGGATATATCAGCGGCACCACCATCACCGGCACCATGACATGGGACAACGCCACCATCGGCAGCCTCGGCCTAACCCCCGGCACATACACATGGACGTGGGGGTCTGGGGCAGATGCGGATTCCCTCGTCGTGGACATTGAAGCCCCGGCTCCGCCGTCCGCCGTTCCCGAACCCTCGACCCTCACCCTCCTCGGCACGGCCGCCGTCACGGGCCTCGGATTCTTCGGCTGGCGGCGGCGGAAACCGGCAGCGGCGTGCCCCCGCCTGCCCATCGACTGATTCATCCGGCCACCTTCGGGGTGGCCTTTTTCGTTGCCTTGCGGACAACACGGGCGAGCGAATAGAACGACCGGGGCATCCTGCTATGCGGTGTCAGGGCTTGGTACAGCCGGAGGAGGACCGGCCAGCACGATCACCAGGGCTGTCGTCATGGTGTTCGCTCCCTCGCGTGAGCTTTGTACAATAACCCCCTGCCCCACCCCCGGTTTTTGTGCAGGATAGGGGGTTTTTGTGTAGAGCGAGGTTATTGTGCAAAGCCAGCCCAGGGGCCGACGTTCCCGGAGCCGATGACGTTTGTCATCCCCTCCGTCTTGGCCAGCACGTCGCGTATCACGGGGAGCCGCTCCTGCTCGTACGTGTCGAGCAACGCGGGGGGTGCCTGCCCCTTGAGCACCAGGGCCAGCTTCCAGGCCAGGTTGATCATGTCCTGGATGCCCGTGTTCATGCCCTGAGCCCGGCCGGGCTGTGGATGTGGGCCGAGTCCCCGCCGAGAAGCAGGCGGCCAACCTTGAGGGCGCCACCATCCGGCTGTTGATGCGGAACCAGGAGCTCCAGCTCATGTCCCGGAACCGCGCCGGGATGGGCGAGCGCTGGTCGTAGATCGCTTGCAGCTCCTCGAGCGCCGGTGCCGTGTCCTTGCTGGGCCGGCTGAGCGGGTTGCTGGCCATCAGGCGGAAGCGCCGGTTGCCCATGGGGAACAGGCCCAGGAAGCCGTGTGCGGAGGAGAATACGTGGAGATCGGTCTCGGCGAGTTCGCCATCGATGTGCAGGTCGCCCAGGGCGTACTGCTCGTCGCGGGTCTTCCCCTCGAACGGAAGGTCGAGGGTGGCCCGCACGATGCTGTGCGCGCCCTCGGCGCTGATGAGCCAGGACGCTTGCGCCTGCTCCAGCCGGCCGTCGCCGTGGCGCAGCACGACCCTCACCGGGTTCGGTTCGGAGGAGAGCACGTCCTGCGCCAGCCCAACGAGTTCGACGCCGCGCTCGATCCGGACCCCCTGCTTCTCGACCGCCGTGCGCAGGATACGCTCGGTCTCGGCCTGCGAAATGAACAGGAGGTAGTGATAGCGGCTGTCGATCCGCGTGAAGTCGAGTCGCACCCGCAAGCGGGTACCCGCGCTTGCCTCCGCCATAGAAGCTGGCGGCGAGGCCGGGGTTGCCAATCCGGACCATCTCGTCCGCCAGGCCGCGCAGCTCGAGCAACTCCAGCGTGCGCGCCTGTACGCCGACGGCACGGGACGTCGTCGGGGGAGCGGCCTGCTTGTCGATGATGCGGACGGCGATGCCCAGGCGGGACAGTTCCAGCGCGGCTGCCAGTCCGGTTGGCCCGGCGCCGACAATCAATACTCGATCTGGCATGGTGTGTCTCCTCATCTGAAGGTTTCAGGACCGCCCAAGGCCGTTCGCTGATTGAAAATAGACAGAGATCGACCGCCAATATCCGCCTCGGCCCGCCAAGTTTGGCGGATTAGGATGTCGGCGCAAATATTTATCATTGCATTGTTTGCGCCAACAGATGTCTCGGTCCGCCAATCCCGCACAGCACCTGGGAGCGGCCGCCAACCTCCCCTAGCGCACACATTTTCAACAAGCGAACGGCCCTGAGGCGGTCCTCCGACGGCTTCCTCTTGCCCTTACCTGCTACCCCTAAAGCGAGGGCCGTGCCGGCAAGACGAAATCTGTCGCTTCGCATCGTAAAGACGGCATCGAGAGGGACTTGTGGATCGGATGGGTCGAGCCGGTTTGCGGCGAGGACTGGAAGTGCGAGGTGGGAAGTGCCGCCAGGCCGGTACAGCTGCCGGCGGGCCGGCACTACTCAGCCTTCTGCGGAAACCTGCTGGCGTTGATCCCGGTGCTGTAGCGCTTCGCGCTGACCGAAAGGATGGAGCGGACGAATAATCGGTGGAGCGGACCGAGGCGCACAACGGATCTTGACTTAGCCACTTCGGGCGATGTGACCGACGGCGCAAAGTTGCTGCCTCGGTTCAGAGAGGCTCAGGCAGAAGCAGGAGAAGGCTTAATCGGGGACGTTCAGGGTTTCCGCCAGTACAAACCCTGAATGTCCCCGATACTTCCGAACGGCCGTGGCCGCGGCGGTCATGCGCAACGCAGCGGTAGCCGCGGTCGGCCAGGAAGAGCATCTGGTCCTCGAAGGCGTCCGCGCTGAGCGGCCAGCCGTGGCTGAAGACGACAGGCCGTCCCGTGCCCCAGTCCTTGTAGTAGAGGTCGATGGGCCGGGCGTTTTCTTCACCGACACGGACGTACGGCATTGCGATTCTCCAGGTGCGATGCGCCGAGGGAACGTCGGGCCAGCTTTCGGCTGCCGGTCCGCGACGCCCGCTGAGTACTCGGACACGATCGGTTCGCGCCTTTCCCCCTCTCCGCCGAGGGGAGAGGGGAGAGGTAATATGCAACCCCGGCCGGCTGATTAGATCTGGGCGGCGCCGCCGTCCACGAACAGGTCGGCCCCGGTCACGTAGCTGCTGTCGTCGGACGCCAGGAACACCACGGCCTTCGCGATCTCATCCGGCGTGCCGGCGCGTCCCAGCGGCGTGGTCGAGGCCGCCTGCGCCTCGAACGCCTTGATCTGCTCGTCACTCATCCCCAGTTCGTTCTTGTACGCGGGCGTGACGACCGTGCCGGGGCTCACCACGTTCACGCGGATGTTCCTCCCCTTGAGGTCCACCGCCCAGGTGCGGGCGAACGACCGGAGCGCCGCCTTGGTCGCCGCGTACACGCCGAAGCCGGGCATCCCTTTGACCGAGACCATCGAGCCGTTGATCACGATGGAGCCCCCCGCGGCCATGAGCGGCAGCGCCTTCTGCACGGTGAACAGTGTCCCCTTCACGTTGATGCCGAAGTACTTATCGAAGTGCTCCTCGGTGATTTCGCCGAGCGGTACGAACGCCCCGCCGCCAGCGTTGGCGAAGAGGACGTCCAGCCGCCCGAATTTCTCATGGATCGTCGTGTAGAGGCGGTCGAGGTCGGAAAGGCTCGACACGTCGCCCCGCACGCCAAGGGCGTCCCGCCCAGCACTTTGACGGCCGCGTCGAGTTCGGCGTTGCGCCGGCCCGTCACGACGACCCGGGCGCCTTCGGAAACGAAGCGCTTCGCGGTCGCGAGGCCGAGCCCGCTGGTTCCGCCCGTAACGAGGGTGATTTTGCCCGCGAGTTTCGCAGCCATGTTGCGTCGTCCCTTGCATTGGGAGTTGTGTGATCGGCCCGGTCGGCTACTTCATGGCCTTCACGGCCTCGTCGGTCGTCAGGACCGCGTTGGCCAGGAAGCCGTAGTTGATGACGGCCGCCCTGTAGCCGTCGCCGATCTCGGGGTGTCGGGGCCCGGCCGTCGCGTCCTTCACCACGGCGATCTCGAAACCCTGCTCCAGCAGTTCGCGCAGGTGGCTCTCCACGCAGAGGTTCGCCAGCATCCCGGCCAGGATCACCTTGTCGATACGGCGCTTTCGCAATTGCAGGACCAGGTCGTTGGTCTGCGGGCCCCACACCTTGTGCGGGCTGACAACAACCGTTTTGCCGTCCTCAATGAAGGGCTTGTAGCGGTCGAGCCAGTCGGCCCCGGAGCCGGCAAAGCCCTCGACGCCGAGCGGGTCGGGGCGGAAGAACTCCTTGCCCTCCAGCATCGACTTCTCGACGGCCCCGCCGAACCGCCACGCCTGGTCGTGGGGGTAGAGGTAGTGGGGCGAGATGAAGACCCCGTAGTCCCGTTCTTTCGCGGCCTTGAAGAGCCGCGCGAGGTTCTCGATGGTGCCGTTCTCCCGGACGCTGGCGCCGACCAGCCCCCACGAGACGCCCTTCTCGCTCAGGACGTCGTTCTGCGGGTCGATCACCACCAGCGCCGTGTCGGACTTGCTGAAATCCATCGTCATGCTCCTTGTGGCTTGTCTTTTCCGGATCGCAGTCGCGCGACCTCGGCCTCCAGTTCGGCGATCCGGGCCTGGTACTCCTCGATCACCGGGGCGACCTGCCGCTCCGAGAACCGGCGGTGGATGTGCTGGGGGCAGTTCACGTCCCAGGCCTCGATCGCGAACAGGATCGCGCGCTCGGCCTCGGCGGGGTATTCCCGGTCGCGGAGTTTCTCCAGCAGGGCGGCGTCCCCCTCGACCACGCGCGCGGCGCCCCAGACCTTGATCCGCCGGCTGTTGGCGTAATCCATCAGGAAGAGGAACGCCTTCGGGTTCTCACTCAGGTTGCCCAGCGTCACGTACTGCTGGTTGCCGCCGAAGTCGGCGAAGCCCAGCGTCCGCTCGTCGATGGCCTTCAAGAAGCCGGGTGGGCCGCCGCGGTACTGGATGTAGGGCTGCCCCGCGGCGTTGGCGGTGCCCAGATAGAACATGTCCAGGTCGGCCAGGAAGGCGGCCAGGTCCGGGGTGACGGTCGTCCGCCAGCCGCGCCCCTGCTCCATGCGAGCGTAACTCTGCCGCGAGCCCCTGGCTTGCTGGACCGCCTTGACCGCCGGGGTGAAGGCGACGTCACTCGGGTACGTTCGCATGACTGCGCCTCCGGTTACCGCCTTGCGTGCTTGCCAAGGAACGCGCGCATCAACCCGGCGATGGTGTCGCCCTCGGTCTCCAGGGCGAAGTGGCCGGCGTCCAGCAAGTGGTACTCCAGCGTCTTCAGGTCGCGCCGGTACGGCTCGGCCCCGGCGGCCGGGAAGATCTGGTCGTTCTTGCCCCAGGCGATGAGCATCGGCGGCTGGTGCTTGCGGAAGTAATTCTGCCAACTCGGGTAGAGCGGGGGGTTACTGCCGTAGCTGAGGAACAGGTCGAGCTGGATCTCGTCGTTGCCCGGCCGGTCCAGCAGGAACTGGTCGTGCGCCGCGCCGTCGGGGCTGACCAGCTCGGGATTCGGCACCCCGGTCGTGTACTGCCACCGGGTGGCCTCGTAGGTGAGCAGGTTGCGGATCGCGTCGCGCTTCTGCCGGTTGTTGGGCTCCCGCCAGTAGGCCTTGATCGGTTCCCAGAAGGGGTTGTCCAGCCCCTCGTCGTAGGCGTTACCGTTCTGCACCACGATGGCGGTAACTCGCTCCGGGTGCGCGGACGCCAGCCGGAAACCGACCGGCGCTCCGTAGTCCTGCACGTAGAGGGCGTATTTCGTCAGCTCGACCCTCTCGGTGAACTCGTCGATCACCCTGGCGAGGTTGTCAAACGTGTAGCTGAACTGGTCGTGAGGCGGCATCGAGCTGTGGCCGTAGCCGGGGTAGTCCGGGGCGACCACGCGGTACTTGCCGGCCAGGGCCGGGATCAGGTTGCGGAACATCTGCGAGCTGGTCGGGAAGCCGTGCAGCAGCAGCACCGCCGGGGCGCCCTTCGGGCCGGCCTCGCGGTAGAAGACGTCCAGTTCGCCGACTTTTACCGTCTTGTGCGTCACCGTCGTAGTCATGGGATGCTCCGGTTCGGGATAGTGCGTTCGGTTCGACGGGGGCTCACGGAGGGGGCGTCACTTCACGGCGGAGAACAGCACGACGAGCCCCTCCGCGATGGTAGGGTGCGTCAGCACCATGTCGCACAGCGCCGTGTAGGGCAGCCCCGCACCCATCGCGACCTGGACAACGGCCATGACTTCCCCTGCCTCGACTCCGAACGCGGTGAAGCCGAGGACACGGTCGTCGGGGCCGATCAGGGCCTTCATGAACCCCCGCGTCTCGGAGAGCGTCCCGGCCCGCAACACGGACGCCATCGGTACCTTCGCCAGCCGGTAGGCGGTCCCGTGCCCCTTGGCCTCCCGCTCGGTCAGCCCGATCCGCGCCAGTTCGGGGGAGGCCGAATTCCTCGCTGCGGCGGAAATAGGAGGCCACCTTGGCGGAGTGGAT
>CAWATZ010000002.1:0-2028779 GCA_963784995.1 uncultured Planctomycetota bacterium
GTTCTGGATGCCCGGCAGCACCGAAGACAACGACAAGGGGGCACCGAACGAGAGCAAGAAGAAGCGGGAGCGGATTCTACTGTACCTCAAGAGAGACCTGGAGACTGCCCGGAAACTGGAGTTGGTGCAACAAAGGATGGACCAAGACGGTGAAGGGCTTCCCTACCGCGAAGCCCTTGATGCCGTACTCAAGACAGACGAGAGTAGGCAGGCGCTCGAAGTGGAGTACGAAGCAGTCATCCGGCCCCATGATTTCTTGGACCTGTTCGCGACTGAGCCGGATTTGGCCGGCGGCTTTACGGATGTTTCTCGGTTCGTCCGGGACCAGGACCGAAACGTGGATACCTACGTCTTCTGGCGTGCGGCACGGGTGCCGGAACGCAGCGACCTTGCCGAGGCGGATGAACTCTGCCCGGTGCCATTCTACTCACTGCAGCAGTTCCTGAAAACGAAAGGGACCGCCTGCGAGTGGGACGCGGAAACCGGTCAATGGATCACCCGTCGGTCCGCCGATGTTCGACCGGGGATGACGCTTCGGCTTTGGCAGAAGCAAGGCGGCTATGATCCGGACCTCGGCTGGACCGGAAAGTCGATGGACGTGCCGACCGTGGATCAGACGGAGATAGTCTCCGTCCCCGACAAGCGGGCGGCGGACGGAGCCAGCGAGAGCCATGCTTGGCTGTCTCTCGCCGATCACACCGCCGATGTGGTGGCGGAGACGAACGAACTGGTTCAGGCGTTCGAGTTGAGTGTCAAGCCCGAGGGGGCGGCGTTGTCCGAAGCCGCTCCCTGGCATGACGTCGGCAAGACTTCCGCTCGATGGAAGACCGCGATCGAGCAGTTCCTGGCCAACCTGCTACGAAAAGTCGAAGAATGCCGGCAGCAGGAAGGCGACCCGCAGGTGCAGCGATTGCTCGACCAGTTCGCCGCTGTGCTGACCGTGCCAGGTGACGACTGCTGGGCGAAGTTTCCTGACATCAAGTGGTTGCTGGGCCAACCAAACGTGCCAGCCGAGAGGAGAATGGAACTCTGCCGGAGCCTCTACACTCCATTCCAGCCGCGATTCCGTCACGAGGCAGCGAGTGCCTTGGTTGCCTGGAAAGCTTGGTGGGAAAGAACGGCTCCGTCGCTTAGCAGCCTCGCCATCTATTTGGTCGCCTCTCACCACGGCAAGGTCCGGACGGTGCTTCGCTCGATCCGGGGCACCGACGCCGTATTCGGGATTTGCGAAGGAGAAGAACTGCCGCAGGTTGATGGACTCCTCCCTATGAATACCCCGATCCCGACGGAGCCGAGGCGGTTCGGTGCGAACGGACAATGGGACGACGAGGGCGGCACGTTCAAGCTCTTAGAGTACGTCCTGGGTGGCGATGGTGGCGGACTTGCTGGAGGGCTTGCCGAGCGAAAAGGAGCCGACTGACGAGAAGGCCAGCCAGGGTCAGCCGAAGGCCCTCGGACCATTCAAGCTGGCCTTTCTGGAGATGCTCTTTGGGGTAGCGGACGCCCGAGCGAGTGCTCGTCCGGGGAAGAGGAAGAACCAATGACACCCTATCTTCGCATTCTCCGGTTCGACGGCCTGCACCCGGACACCCTGGGCCACTATCTTTCCGCTCTGGGGCTGCTCGCTGCCGTCAGCCAGCGGTGGCCGAACGTGCGGGGTTGCTGGCGTGATGGACGGTTCCTGCTCTTGCACGAATCGCTTACCGAACAGCAGGTGAGGGACCATCTGCTCGACGCCTGGCAGCCGACCTGCTACGAGCGATGGTGGGGGCTACCAGAAGGCCGACACGAAAGCCAAGACCTCGTCCGAGATCTGGCGGCGACGGAACACCCACTCCGTCCAGGAAGTGCAGGTGTTGGAGGCTCATCTCGTTGGCCTGAGCCGGAACCAATTCAACCCTGTGTTCGGCACGGGCGGCACGTTGGGACAGCGTGACTTTGCCGACGTGTGGTCCGAGTGCTTGAAGAAGGCTCGACCGGCCACCAAGCCAGGGAAGGGAGTCGTGGGCACTTCCGTAGAGCCAAACACGCTGCCAAAGAAGAGCAAAGCCCGGCTGAACTCGGAGGCATGGCTGGACGCTGCTCTGTCGGGGAACGACACGGCGGAGCTCCCGAGCCTCTCTGCCGCCGGCACCTGTTCGTGTTCGCCAACAAGTCATTTAACACGGGCCAGGATTGGTTCCGCGATGGTCGGCTGTCTCCCTGGCTGTTCCTGCTCGCCGCTGAGGGAGTTCCTCCTGGTCGGGGATGTCAACCGCCGGCTCAGCATTCGGGCACGACCCTACGCGGTCTTCCCGTTCGTGTGCGATCCGGCACAGCCGACCACCCCTGGCGAAGTCGGGATGTCGAAGGGCGAATTCTGGGCACCGCTATGGGATTGCCCGGCAACGACCACGGAGGTCCGTCATCTGTTGAAGCGGGGCCTTGCCCGGCTGGGGAACCGATCGGCCCACGCTCCGCACGAGTTCGCTGTCGCCGCGTTGGCGGCTGGGACTGATGCCGGTGTCGCCGAGTTCGTCCGGTTCGATCTGCGCCAGACGACTAGTGCCAAGGTCTACGAGGCTGTCCCGCAGGAGCATATCGCCGTCTCACGTCCCACCAGAGCAGACAATACGAGCCGACTTGCGGCTGCTAAACTCTTATCCGCCCCCGAGTTCCTTTCCTGGTTGAATCGTCTTCCGTTTGAGCCGCGAGACTCGAAACAACGGGGACGCTTTCGCGGTCTTCGGGGGCCGGTAGAAGCGGCCATCATTCGGATCAGCGAAGCTCCGGACGAGGCGGAGCGGTGGCAGCACCTGTTGCTGCTCCTGAGCCGGCAGCAAGCCCAAATCGACCGGAATAAATCGTTCCGTGAGAAGCTCCCCCCGTTACCGTGGCTTCACCCGGACTGGTTCGCTAAAGCCTGGCCCGAGCGTCTTCGCTGCCCCGATGAGGTCATACTGGCTCGGCAATTGCTCCATAGGGGCGGGGACCGCCTACCCGCTCCTGTCGAATCTCTTCGGCATCGAACTCGATCACTGGAGGAAGCCGACCTTTGTGCGGGGGGATCGACCCCCGCGAGTCGTTTGGAACGATGGGAAACCGCTCCGAGTGTTCGGGCAGTTGTTATCCCGCCGCCTGCTCGACAGGGAACCCGGGAAGCCTGTGCCTTTGAAGGGCACATGCGTGGCACCTTTCGAGACGGTGGCACGGCTGCTGAGCGGGAGCGACCTGAACCTCGATCGGGTTGCCGAGTGGGTTCTTGCCCTGAGCCTGTTTGACTGGAAGGCCACGAGACCCGAAGTCCAGAGCGATAGTCTCCCGTTCGCAGGCGAATTGCTCCTCTCGGGTCTGTTCCGGCCGATCTTTCATGAAAACCCGAAGCGGCTCTTCCCCGACTGGCTCTTCAACGAACCGAAACCCACTTTGGCTCGACGCATCCTGAACTTGATCCAATTCGGGAACCTGGAGGAGGCGATCCAGGCGGCCAAGGGCTACTACCAGGCTGCCGGCCATTCCGTCGTGAACGTGCCAAGCGGTCGTTCATTCGATGATGATCTTCCGACGAGACTGACGGCAGCCCTCCTTGTCCCGCTCAGAGATGACGACATTCGACGGGGCCTGAGCCGCTGGCTCGTTCCCGGAAAAGTGAACCCGAAGTAAGGAGTTTCCGCACATGGCCACAGCCGTGCAAGCCTTTGACTTTTCGACGAAGCATAAGTTGCTGGACCCCAGCGGCCCGGTGTGCCTGATTATCAAGGCCCAGATGGGCGTCGCTGCCGGCCTCGACCGATTTCAACCAGCAGGCTTTCCCGAGGTCGGCCATGTCATCTACGATGCCCCGCGTTCTGGTGGGCGGTCCGAGAAGGTCTGCATCGTGGATAGTCCAGCAAGCATGGCCAACCATCTCGAACAGTGTGCTTGGCTGCAGAGAACGACCCGAACTTGCATCCGGACTTGATGGGCCTTCCCTATCTCAAGTGTGTGACTGATCGGAACCCGACCATCAACGGCGGAAGTGTCACACTAAAGAAAGACGACCCCGCGATCGGGTGGTCACGACCAGCCTGACCGAAGGGCACCGAATCGCCTCTGACTACTTCCTCGACGCATGGCAACTCGGAGAACGGAACACGCCCGAGGAGACCAACTTCCGGGATGTACTCCGCAGGGAGTTCCAGATCATCGAAGTGAAGAAGGACAAGACCTACTTCATCCCTCCTGAAGCATGGTGGTCGATCTACCGGACCTTATTCAAGTATGACCCAAATTCTCTGGTTCACGGCGTTCTGTTCGCGAAGGAGCAAATCAAGATCAGCCGAGTTCTGACCGCTCATCTGGAAGCAATCGGGGCAGCTCGTGTCGGTCGGTCCGGCGTGAAGTTCGACCGACTCCAAAAGACTACTTCCGGCCAACCAATTTTCGCTGTGGACGAGGAAACGGCACGGGAGATCAAGGCGACTTTCATCATCGACCTAGCTCTGCTCCGCTCCTATGGACGGGAGGTCAGTAATGGGGGCAAGCAGCTTGGACTCACCCACCAACAGAAGGAGTTCCTGCTTGCTTTCGCCCTCTGGAAAATCCGGGAGTTGCTTTGCACTACCTTCTCCTACAGGTCGGGTTGCAAGCTCCGGATGCAGAAACTCTCGATCACGACCGACGACGAGAAGGAGGGCGATGGACCGCTCTCCTCGGAACTGCCGGTCATCGACATTCGGTCCGCGATCACTGCTGCCGTGTTTCCCGGCGAACCGATCACCCGCACCTATTACCCCTACAACGAACTCTTCAAGCCCGGCAAGGACGCTTCAGGAGTGGGTACCGACGAGACCACGGATGAAGAGGATGAACAAAGCGAGAGCGAGGAGTAACATGCCCCTGATCCTCGAACAGTCTTTCCCACTCGGACGATTCCACGCAACCCGTTGGAACCAGAACCCGTTTGAAGACCCCTACGGCGAGTGGCCGCCGTCGCCCTGGCGACTGCTCGCGCCCTCGCCGCACGGTGGTTTCAATACAGTCGGGAAACCGGAGATGGTAATATCGCACTGCGTGATATGCTGCTCTCCAAGCTCGCCCGCGATTTGCCGAGTTTGAGGTTGCCGGATGCAACTTGGCGGGGTATTGCCATTAAGCAGTACCAGCCTACCGGGGTGGCTGGTCGGATGCCCAGAAGAAAAATCCCGGCTACAAGCGGCCTGGGACTACACTCGTCCAAGACCACTACCGGGTCGTACCACCCGGTGATCCCATCTACTGGTTCTGGGAGGCTACCGATCTCAGCCCTCAGGAAGCGAAACTGTTGTCTCAGTTACTCCGGAGGCTCCTCTACTTCGGGCGGGCAGAAAGCTACTGCCGGTTTCGCATCTTCGATGAGGGGGCAATGACTCCAAACTGTCGGCTGGAGCGATCATCCGGTGCTGGTCAACCCGTCCTTGTCGCGATCCCAGGAGGCGAACTCAATCTGGAATCGCTGTTCGCCGTCACCGACAGTGACTTGCTCAGGCAGCGTCGGATACCACCCGGCACGGCATGGTACTATGCGACGATTCCTCCCAGGAAGCCCGCCATGCCAACGCCTGTTGCTCGACGACGACATCCGCCTGCCGTTCGGGCTCTCCAGTTCGCCGTCGGGGGAGGGTCTACCCGTCGGATGCCCACTGGGTGAATTTGACTGAGCGGTTCCGTGAGGCAGTCATTCGGCAGCGGTGTCTGCAAGTCAGCCTGTGGCGGACTCATCTGTACGGGGAATTGACCGGCGCGGGCGCGATGCCCTTTCCTTGATCCGTGGGCTAGATAGTTCCGGAAATCGGGTAGATGGCCGAACAACCACATTTTTCGCCCTCATTCCTGACTCCGAGGGCCACCCGACACGTTTAATCTCTTGGAGAGAATCCCCTTTCACAGATGATGAGATCGACGCCTTCTTGGTGGCGACTGAGAAACCATTTGTGTGGGAAAGGCATACCGTTGACTGGCAGGTGCGCCTTGTTCCTCTTCCACTCTCCGTCTCTTTGCCGGACGAGTATCAGTCCTATGGGAATATCTGGGAAGCCGCTACGCCATTTGTTCTTCCAAGTGGCCCTGAACGATTTCGACCAAACGGCACGATTCGCAAGGGAGAAACACCAGCTGCTTGCCTGAGCAAACTCTTGAAAAAGTGCGGATTACCAGTAGCGAATGTTGAGCTGCTTCAAAGAGAACCTACCTGGGTGACGACTCATCAAACGGCGCAAGAACGCCGTTTTCGACAACTAAGAACTCGCATGCGGCCGGGTTACTTCTTTCGACTTCGATTTGAGAATCCGGTCAAGGGGCCTATCGCTGTTGGACACTCCTGCCACTTCGGCCTCGGTCTTTTTTCCATCGCACAAGCAAGCAATGCAGTTGGTCCTGAAACATCCTTGCGGAGATAGAGCCCGGAGAAACCCATGCCCGTAATCATCAAGCTCACCTTCCCCGCCGGCCGCTACCACGCCACGCCGTGGGGTCGGCACGTCAACGAGGGCGTGGCCGAGTGGCCGCCGTCCCCGTGGCGGTTGCTGCGCGGGCTCGTCGCCGTCTGGAAACGGACTTGCCCAACCGTTCCCGAGGATCAGGTCAAGCGCATCCTGACGGCACTGCTTGGCCCGCCCGCCTTCCACCTGCCGCCGCACCGCGTTGCACACACCCGGCATGCGATGCCCATGAACGTCATCGCACGCAACTACAAACCCTCCCAGGCCGAGAGAAAAGCCGGCAAGTGGCAGGGTGATCCGTCGATTGTGTTCGACACGTTTGTCAGCGTGGGCCGGCGGGCCACGACGTTCATCGGCTGGCCGGAAACGGACCTGCCCGCACCGGATCGTTCCGTGCTGGGCCGGTTGCTCGCCAACTTGTCGTCGCTCGGGCGAGCCGAAAGCTGGGTCCACGCCGAGTTGACCGACGAACAGCCAGCCTGGAACTGCGTCCCCGCCCCCGAGACCGACTCCAACCCGGTCCCCGTGTTTTGCCCGGACCCGGCGACGGCGTTCGGAGCGGAACACTACCCAACGCTCGACGCGAAGAAACTGTCGAAGGGGAAGCTGAACCCCGCCGACTTTCTGTGGGACTGCCCCCGCTGGCACCTGTGCCTGGACACGGAAACGCTCCACGAGAAGCGCCGGCCCACCGTCCCGGGCGAAGTGGGTGAACTACACCCGGCCGAGCGAGGCCAGCCCGGTGGCCGGGAAACCCCAAGCGTCGCCGCGACCTGCGTTCACCATCGCCCGCTTCGCCATCGACGGCCCGGTGCTGCCGCTGGTCACCGAGACCCTGCCCCTGGCCGAGCAGACGCGGCGCTGCCTGCTGGGGCTGTGCCAACGTCTCGCGCGTCGCGGCGAGCCCGGCCTGGCCGACGCCGACGTCTGGCGGCTCTCGCCCGCGTTCTGGGGCAAGGACGAGAACGGCCAGCCGCGAACCGGCCACGAACACGCCTTCTTCCTGCCGGCCGATGAGGACGGCGACGGCCGGCTCGATCACGTCACTGTCTGTGCCTCCATGGGGTTCTCTCCCCTCGAACGCCAGGCCATCGACCGATTCCGGTCTTTGCGGTTCGGCGACGGCGAGCCCCTGTCCCTGGTTCTGGTCGGCCTCGGCAACCGACCGGACTTTCGCAGCCCGCTCGTGGCAGAATCGACCGTCTGGCTTTCCGCCACGCCGTTCGTCGTGACCCGCTATCCCAAGCTACGCGGACGAAAACGCGACCGTCCGGAGGATTTTGCCTCGCCCCAGGACTTCACTCGCTGTATACTGTCGGAGGAGCTGCGGCGTCGCCCGCAGTTGCCAGGGGTGGAGTCGATCGAGACTGTAGCTGGCATCGGACCGCACCACCTGCGTCCGATCCAGTTCCGGCGCTTGCGCGACAAACGCGGCGACGATGGCGTTCGTCGGCCCTCGGCCGGCTTCCGCATCACGTTCACCGCACCGGTCCACGGCCCGCTGAGTCTGGGCCATGCGTGCCACTTCGGCCTGGGGTTGTTCCTCCCCTCGCCGTCGCCCGAGGCCCCGCGAGCGGCGCGGTGATGAAAACGACCGCCCAGGGCAATCCGCCCCGATGTTCTTTGACAATCTGGACTTAACGCGCGCCAAGCCGTCAGGCGCCTCTCGCGTGCCGGAAGCTCAAGAGTGTCAAGGAGTAACGCTCGTGCTAGGTTCCGCTGTGCCGGTCCAGCGAGTGCAATTCCTCGAACCTCTCGCAAGACCGGATTTAACTCTCGGCGGCACCAGAACTTCCAAACGCGAGGCATAACCACGGTTCTCGGACCGTGGACCCATTGAAGCCCGATCCCCTGGTCAACTCCCCCGGCCGATTCAGGCCATAACCACGGTTCTCGGACCGTGGACCCATTGAAGCCTCTCGTTGCACCCCCGGCAGCAGATGGTCAGGTTGGCATAACCACGGTTCTCGGACCGTGGACCCATTGAAGCACCGGGCCCACGTTGCCCGTGGCCTGGGCATAGGTCATAACCACGGTTACCGGACCGTGGACCCATTGAAGCCGCTGGCCGACCTGAATGCCCTCGCGGAGATGCACCATAACCACGGTTACCGGACCGTGGACCCATTGTCAGGCCATGCGCGTTTCCGGATTGCCGGCCCGGATGCCGTCGGGTAGATAGATGGGCCAGCTTTTTTCGCGCCCGTCGATACGCAGTGTGACCACACCAGCGGCTGCGGGGTGGTCGATTGGGTCGTCCAAAAGAAGGAAGTCCGGGCCGAGCTGGCCGATCGAGAAAACGTGGCCGTTGACGCTCAGACTGCATCTGAACGTCGGCGGAGTAACCGTGATTGTTGCGGATGGAATCGCTCATGGTTCCCCGAGACGAACTGCTGCGCCGGGCCAGGGAATACGTCCAGCGGCAAGGATTGGCGCTGGGGGATGAACTCGGCGCTGGGGTTCATGGTATCGTATTCGCCACGGAAAGTCAGCCCGAGAAAGGCGTGTCGGCAGTCCGATCGGCCATCAAGGTGCATCATCGGGAGCCGCACTATCTGCGCGAACGGGACGTTTATCTGCGGCTGAAAGCCCGCGCCGTTACCACCATCCGCGGCTGCCACGTCCCCCAACTTCTCCGTCACGACGACGAACTGTGGGTCATCGAAATGACGGTCGTGAAGCGCCCCTTCGTCCTCGATTTCGCCGGGGCCTTTCCTCGACAAGCCTCCCGACTATCTCCGAAGAAACCCTCGCGGAATGGGTCGAGGAGAAACAGGAGCAGTTCGGTCCGCGCTGGGCGGAAGTGCAAGCGATCCTCCGGAGCCTCCAGGGACACGGCATCTACCTCCTAGACGTAAACCCGGGCGGCGTGGCATTCGCCGATTGAGACCATCTTGTCGCTCTCCTTGTTCACGTCACGATCACCACATCCTTCGCGTCGTACGCTTCCGTGGGCCGGCCCAGCGTCTCGATCTGGGCCGCGCAGCGCGGGCAGATCGGGACAAACAGCACCTGGTCTTCCCGATGGTCGATCACGTCGTACAGCCGGTTCCTCAGCCGGACCAGGTCCGTCGCGCTCAGCCGGCAGAGGAAGACCGAGTATTGCCGTCTGCATCCGAAATCCTCGCAAATGGTTGCCACCTTGCGGAGACGCTTCGGATCGGCGATGTCGTAGCACACCAAATGGCTATCCATCAGCGCACCGTGAAGCCCACGTAAGCGGGGACCGAGCCGCGGACGTATGCGGCCAGCATCCGGGCCTGCACTTCCAGCATCCGACTGTACGACATCCGATAGCCGTACACCGGGTGCGTCACCACCGTCGCCTTGCGCTGCTCATACGCCTGGAAGAACTTCTTCCGCCCCGACTCGGTCAGCTGGCACGCCTCCCGCCAGGTGAGAAAATCCTCCGGCGTGATCATCTCGTTGTTCACCAGGTTCAGGACCACCGAATCCGCGATCACCGGGCGGAACTCTTCCATCAGATCCAGGGCCAGCGACGGCTTGCCATGTCGGTTGCTGTGGAAAAAGCCCTTGTACGGATCAAAACCCACCACCGCCACGCTGGAATGACAGTCCTTGCAGAGCATCGCGTAGGCGAAGGACAGCATGGCGTTGACGGGATCGCGGGGCGGGCGGCGGTTCCGCGTGGCGAAATCGAAGCCTCTGCCCGGCGGCGGGCTCTTCAGGAAGCGGCCGAACTCGCCGAAGTACAGGGCGGCGCCCTGGCCCTCCAGGCCCAGCACCGTCTCCAGGCACGCCGCCTCGTCCAGCTTCCGCAGCAGGTCCGCCAGGCCCCGTGCGGCCGGCTCGTCGCTGCCGCGGTCGCCGTCGCCTTCGCGGAGACAGCGCATCAGCAGGGCCCGCTGGTTGTTCAGCTTGGCCCGCACCACCGCCTTCGACAGCGTCAGGCACTCGGCCGGGTCGGCAAAGCGGCGGAACTGGGACTCCCGCAGGCCGACGTTCTTCGGCAGGCACGGGACGAACGTGCCCAGGAATCGGCCGTGGCCGGTCACGTAGGCCACCGCAATGTCGTTGGCCGCCAGCGTCTCCAGGGCCTGCGTCGAAACCTGGACGTTGCCGCACACCACCACCTGCCGGATCGCGTGCATCGGCACCCGCGTCACCTCCTGGCCGTCCTTGCGCACCACCAGGTGCTCGCTCCGCTTGCCGACGTGGCTGCCCGGCTCCTGGACGTACAGCACTGCCCCGTCGTCCGACTGCGGAATCACCCGCGTGATCCCGGCCGGCGGCTCAGTCGCGTCGGCGGCGGTCGGCCGGCCGATCTCGTAGAGCGTCTCCTCCGGCAGACAGACCGGGGCCAGCGAACAGCCGAAACAGCGGTGCCGCAATTCGGGCGGCAGCGGGTCGGGTGGGGCGTCCTGGGCGGACAGCTGCCGGCACAGGGCGATGGCGGCCAGCGTCTTCGCCCGCAGCTCCGGGGTGAAGGGAACTTCCACGCGCTCCCGGGTGCCGGCGTGGAACTGGTAGCCGCGGGCCACCGGGGTGCCGAACGCCTCTTCCAGAAGCAACGCCTGGCCGCACAGCTGCACCGCGTCGTTCTCCCAGACGGTCGGCCGGCCGTCGTCGTTCCTCGGAGCGGAGCCGTGCTTGGTTTCCACCGGGAACCGTTCGCCGTTCTTCTCCTCGATCAGATCGAGAACGCCGCTGATGCCGAGCGTCTCGGACGAAAGGTGAACGCCGCGGCTCTTGTCGGCGTCGCCTTCCTTGCGGGTCTTGTTGGCCAGCTCCGGGTCGTCTACCCGGCGATGGTCGTGCAGGCCCGCCTCGACGTGTTCGTTGGTCTTCATCAGTCCATCAACGTATTGGAGGTAGTAAAGGCGCGGACAGTAGGTGACCTGATTCAGCGCTCGCACCGGGATCAGGTCGAGCGAAATCATCGCTGACATGGGGTCTCTCCGTGAATGGAGTAAAGGTCAAATGGTAGCCATCACGCTCCGCGTGATGGTTTCATCACGCGGAGCGTGATGGCTACTATCAATCCGTCAACCGCAGCTTGCTCGGGGCCGGGTCAATCGACGCCAGCACCGGACGAGCCACGTGGCCGAACGATACGATCGCCTGCCCGGGAGCCAGACCCGACAGGCGGTTCCACAGCCCTTCGTCGATGCCGCTGACCGTCTGCTTCAGACTGGTAATGACGTGCGGATCGGTCAGCTTGTGCAGGATGAAGTTGTTGCACAGGCCGAGCACCTGCCGCGGCAGGTGGGTCGGCAGTTGCGTGACAAAGGCCAGGCCGAGCCAGCGCTTGCGGCCGCGCTTGGCAATGCGAGCGACCTGCTCGAACAGGTGGTTCATCTTGGCGATCTTCTCGGCACTCAGGAACTCGTGGGCCTCCTCGATGATGACCAGCACCCGACCCGGCGGTTCCACCTCCTTGTTGCCGGATTTGGCCTGCTCGTACGCCTGATAGCAGTGGTCCTGGGCCTCCTGAACGCCGTGCAGCAGGTCGGCGATGGCGAGATTGGTCAGCTCCGACGCTCCGGAATCGGAGAGATCGACGACCGATACATGACCGGGTAGCACCAGGTCGGGGTAATTGATCGGCTTGACGCCGTCGCGCTCGTTGTAAAAGACCCGGAGCCGATTCAGCCGGCCCAGCTTGCCCAGCAGTGATCGCCAGGAGACGGCGTTGCCTGGGATGCTCACGGTGTGCAGCCGCGTTTGCAGCGCCCGCATACCTGCCTCGGACCGCAGTTCCGCGTTGAACGGGGTAAAGGCCAGTGGTTCCGGTTCCTCTTCTTCCTTCTTCTTCCGACCATCCTTCGCCGGGCGATCCGCCTTCGCGTGGCAAGCTCCCACCACGTCCAGGAGCAGCGACAGCGTCATCCGCGGGTAGCCCCGCTCGAACTCGTCCAGCTCCATCGCAATACGTTCCTGTTCCGCGTTCTTCAACGCGGGGAAAATGCCCAGATCGCGCATCACTTCCTTCGTCACGTCGTACGCGGCCAGGAACCGCTGTTGCTGTGCATCCGAAAGGTCGAGGATCTCCATCGCCGCGTACGGCGACAACCGGGCGAACTGCAAGGAGAACGCCCGCCTCCGGGGATGATCCGGGTTGGTGGTGTCCCGGCCCACCAGGTGGTAGAGCGTCATCTTGTCGCCGGGGATGCCGGCGGCGGTCAGGCCGCGCTCGGCCAGGGCGGCGAGCATGTGCCGGTCCTCCGTCGGCTCGTGCAGCTGGGTGTATTCGCCCTCCACGTCGAGCAGGATCACGGCCATGTTGGCGGCCTGGGCCTGCTGCACCAGCCGGGCCACCGTCGTCGATTTGCCGCCGCCGGTCGTGCCGAGGATGGCGGTGTGCCGGGGCAGGACTGCCTTCTGCCGCGATGGAATGCCGATCGGCACGTTGCGATGGCCGACCACCAGGCCCAGCCGGATGTCGCCATCGGTCTTCAGCACCCGGGCCGCCTCCTCCTCGGACAGCACCACGACCGGGCTGTTTGGCAGCGGCCGAAGTCGCGGCGGGGCCAGGGTGCCATCTTCCAGCTCCTCGCTCATGATCGTCACCTGAATCCGGCCGTGATGCGGAGGCAGGTAGATGCCTCCATTGGCGGTCACCGTCACCAGCAGATGCGAATCGGCCCGCAGGTTGTCCGGCTCCACGAACGGTCCGGCATTGACCAGGCCGAGATAACAGCGTCCGTCTCCACTGCGCCGGCTCTTGATCCGCACCAGCGATTGCGACGGGGCCAGCTGCATCTTGTCTTTGGGAAGCAGCACGGTCACGGAGTTGTCCTCGCTGCCCGGCGCATCGAACATGGTCGCGCCGATGGCACCCTCCCGGGCAGGGTCCGGGCGTTTCTTCTGCGCCGGCCGCTGGCGATGTCTGCTTCCAGCCGCTGCAGTAAGTCCGAAGGTGGCCGGGCCAGGATTGTGCCGGCATCTCCTCGCTTCGGTCTTCCGCCGGACCATTGAGTTCTTCTCGATGCTGGTCATGGTGCGTTCTCCTCCCTTAATGGTCGCGTGTCATTCGTTCGCTGTAATACCGCCACGGTTCCCCCGCGCTCGCGTACGCCTGTTCCGTCAGGCTTCGCATCGTGCCGCCAAAGACGGCCGAGCAGACGTGATCGGCCAGGTCGACCAACAAGGGAAAACCGCGATGTTCCTGTAAGACGCTGTCGGCCAGGACAATGTGGGCGGCCAAGTGGGCGTGGTCTTCGTGGGCGTAGAAGACCTGGGCCGGGGCCAGCCGTGTGGCTCGGTAAACGCCGATCACCACCCGGGAGGCAACCTCCTCGATAAAGCGCGGAATCCAGCGGTGTGCCTTCAGCGGTTTGCCGTCCCAGTCGGCTTCCTGCGAGCCGACGGTGAATCGCTCCTGGTGGAACCAGCTTTCCAGCCGCTCTTTCAGGGTGCTGACGATGGCGTACTCCATCGGTCTCAGGGCGTTGCCGACCGTCAGGAGCAAGCGTTCGCGCGGCTCACTGGTGACGAACACGAACTTCTGATGCGTGGTGATTAACTGGCGGAGGACCCTCACCGACGCCACCATCATCTCAAAGCAACCGCCTCCCGTGAGCAGTTCGTAGGAGACAGGGTTGCCGTGGCCCATGCGCCAGACCGCATTCGAGTTCCGCACCAGGACGGCGCGCTCTCCGTAGGTCATGAGCGTTCGCCGGGCCATCTCGCCGAGCATGTCCTGGGCCGTGGGCCGGTTAATCGATCCCCGTTCGCCGCGGCGGCGGAGCAATTCCTCGATCTCCGCAACGGGGCCGTCGCCCTTGCGGCGCAGGTCCTTGCGAAACAATCGCTGGCACCACGTGCCCTCATCGCCGTGGTAGGACACCAGGCTGACACCGATTTGGTAGATCGTTAGCGGCAAGGTGTCGTGGACCTGGACGGTGCCGTCACAGGCTTCCACTTGGCCATTGAAAAGCAAGCCGCTGTGAATGCGGGCGATCGGGTCGAGTTCTGCCGTGAAAACGCCTCCCACGCGCAGTGGATTCGCTGGATGGTTGAGCAGCGGGAAGATGCGGTCGCGGATCAACTTCTCCTGCGCTTTCTCTTCGCGCACGGCCTCACGCACTTCACACTCAATCCGACTGTATTCCCGGCTCAGGTCGCCGGCGGTCCAGGTCGCGACGTCCAGGACGCGCTGCAGCTCCTCGCCAAAGCTGGCCTTGTAGTCGGCGGAGTTGATCGCCGGCTGATCCGGCCGAGTCGGCGCCAGACCGGCAAGCCCGTCGTGTTTCGGCGTTCGTTCGGTTCGCGGCTCGGCCATCTCTCACCCTCCTCTTCTTGTTCCCGACGAGGCAGGGAAAGTTCGACAGGATTTTTCAAACGAGCCTCAGCCGGCGCAAGAGCGGATCGACGGCCGGCGGTGGAAACAGGATGTCGCGGTAACGCAAGGCGTGAGCGGCCGGCAGCCCAAAACCGCTCCGGAGCCGGTCAATCAGGTCGGTATCCAGGTCGGATTCGACCCGGCTCAGGACCTCGTCAGCAGGGGCGAGCAGCTCATACGCCAGCCGATCCGCTTCCTCTTCGGCAGCCAGGACGGTCTCTCTGCCGAGACCGCCCTGGGTCGGCCGGTCCAGCAAGTGCAGATGACAGCCGATCGGTATCGAGGCGAGCAGGGCGTGGACGCGCTCGGCGGGGCTCGGCGGCCGGATACCATCGAGAACGGCGAGGATCTGCTCGCCAAACTTGCGACAGGCCATCTGCCGTGGATGCCAGTAGTGGCGCAGGAAGTGAGCAACCTCATGGGCCAGCGAAAGGCGCTGCTCGTCTTCGGGATCTGCTCCATCCAGGAAGACAAAGCCATTGCCGCGCCAGGCCGCCAGGCAGGCGTGCAGACCGCGGTCGGGCTGGGAATCGAAACAACCAATCCGACGCTGGCTCAACCATTCGATGACATTCCGCAGCCGCAGCTGGGGCAGCGAGACGATTGCGATCGGCAAAGCGCGAGCGACGGGCCGGCGAAGCATTCGCGGGAACGGCTCGCGCTCACCTGCCATCTCCCAGAAGGCGTCGGCCAGGTTGGCCACCCACAGTGGAACGGTCATGGTTCCTCTCCGGGAGATGGTTCCTCGGGGGCATCTTCGCGGGCCGCCAGCAGATGGCCCGCACCTGGAGGGACAGACCTGTCGGCCGGTGGTTCGGACTGGAGAAGCGCTTGCCCCAGGCGAACGATCTCGGCCAGGCGGTCCGGATCGAGATGGAAGCGGGCCGCGATCTGCTCGACATCCTTTCCGAAAGCCGGCGGCAGCGGATCGGGATTGCGGCACAGCCGAAGTCGCTGGAGGGCCTCCCGATCCAGGCCGAGCTGGGCGGCCAGAGCGTCGTCAGTCAGCTTCTCGCTGGCCGCATAGCGAGCCAGCGGTGCGGCCAGGAAGAACGGGTCCGATTCGACCCGCCGGGCCAGTCTGTCCAGGTGTTTGCTCATGTCGGTCCCCGGCGCTCGATGCGCTTCTTGAGGCGGTCTTTGATCCGCTTGACCAGGAGTTTTTGTTCCTCGATCGGCCGATCCGTGATGCCGAGAATCTCGGCAAAACGTGCCGTCTTCCGTTCCCCACTCTCCATCAATTCCAGGCAGCGGCGATCCACTTCCGTCAGCCCGTCCCGAACAGGATCCGGACCACCGTCCCGCCGACGGGCCTGTTCCTCCTCGAACATCAGCAGGACGGGAGGCTCCACTTCCCTCCCTGGATACTTCCCGTCGTCCTGGGAAAGTTCGACATCCAGCAGCGGGTAGTTCCTGCGGTGTCTGCGTTCTTTCGCAAGGAGGTTCCGCAAGTCCCCCTGGGCGGACATTCGCAAATAGCTCTCCAGGTTGCACTTGGAGGGGGAATACGAAGCAGGGTTGCGAATCAAGGCCACGATGGCTTCGTCGGCTGCCTCATTGACGTGGTCCGGGTGGATGCGCGGGTTGCGTTCGGAAAGCCAGGCGATGAGCGGCTCCAGGAACGTTACCGCCAGGTCGGCCGGTGCGTTTGGGTCACGGTCAACCAGCCGCTGATGGAGTTCAAGGTGCGGGTCAACAGGCGCAGAGGCGGAATGCGAGGACAACATCGCCAAACCCTCGCCCATGGTTTGCGGAATCGACACCGGGAGCAGACCTACTTGACATTTGTACCAGTTGGCAGGGGAGAAGAACAGCCCCAGTCCTCCCATTGGGAAAACCCTTTGACGCCACTTGCTTGCCAGGAGCTGACACTGAAGGATCAGCCACCCGAGTCCCGAATACCCTGGCAGGTGGCAGGCACGCACGATTTTGACCCGCTCTGTCACCCGTCCGACAGCCACAGGCATGCTCTGGCCTCTCCGACAGCCCCCAAAATCTGGCAGGCAGCCGCACCTCCTCTGGCAGGCGCAATTACCCCCGTCTGAGGGGTGAGCCCCATTTCAGCAGCGTCGCCGTTGATCTGGGGGCAAGGACAGAACGGAGCCGCAGCGACAACCGACAGCCGGCGCCGTGCCCCCCGGCTCTGCTGCCGGGTTGCCTTCCTGGCGTTTGCTGGTTTTTGCTCCGAAGCCAGCCCGCAAAACCAGCAAACGCCGGGAACCCAACGGCACCCGGCCCGCCGGGGGGCAACGGTGCCAACAGAGACTCGGGTGGGTAGAATAACGGTGGTTGCTGGAGTTGTCACCCAACCAACGTGGAGATCCGATCCGTGACAATGCCACCACTACCCACCGCCAATCCCCAGTTCGAGGAGGCATCGAGCGATCAAACGGCTGAGGCCAGAGAGATCCTGTCTTGCGCTGGAGCGTTTCCGGCAACCGGATGGATACGAAGGGTATCTGGTTGATGCGGCCTGGCAGCTTGAGCAGCTTGGGGCCGCGGCGTGGCCCGTCCTGCGCGAGCTGATTCTCACGCAGGCCCAGGAGTGCGAGTATTTCCTTGGTGCGGTCGTCCGGCTGGAGGGCATCGCGCCCAGGAACGCCTGCTCATCCTGCGAACCGCGGCCTGCAACCCCGATGGCAACGTCCGGAGCCGATTGCTGGAGCTGCTTGAGGAGCTGCCCGGCGAATTGCGGGGGAAGGTGCTCGAGGAGCTGGCGGTCGCGTCCCGCCCCGACGATAGCGTGACGGACAGGGCCCAGGAGGCTGTGCAGGAACAGACCTCGTGAGGGCCGCTCGATGACCTCGCGCCGCTATCGACCAGTGCCAACCCGGACAGCGTGCCCAGGGGAGAACGGAGGAGAATGGGAAGGTCCGGCAGCAGGTCAAACCCTGGGGTCGATGGGTTCCGGTCGTGGTACGGGAACTGCTCGACCTGGCTCATGGCTGCTTCCCTTGCTCTTCGAGAAGAGAGGCGAGCTGGGCGGCCGCTCCCGGAGCAAACTCGGGCGTCTCAATCCGAAACTCCTGTCCCGGCTGGATTCCCGAAAGCAGTTCCTCCCCGGCCAGATCATCGAGCAACAGCCGCGCCAGCCGGAATTTCTCGCTCCGGGGCAAGGCACGCACGGCAGGAAGGATCTCAGTAATCGTCATCGTTGCGTTCCTTTCGTTGCTTCTCATCCATTAGCGGCTGGTCGCAGCATGTCGTTCAGCACCTCGACCGCCCAGCGGTCCTCGAAGCGGGCCAGGTCCGCAACGAGGTCGATCATCCACTGAAGGCCGGCGCCCTCATCGACCCAGATGGGCACGAAGACCATCGGAACGCTCGCGTCCCCCTGGATTTCATACCGGAGCAAGTCCGGGTTGATGGCCGGGCCGATCAGTTTCCACCCCTTTCGGGTCAAATACACTTGAGCGTCCTCGGGACGGAGCTGGACGATGCGCGGGTCAATCCAGGCATTGCGGAACTTCATGGGCCTCTCCTTTCGCACAGCCGCCGGACCAGGCACTTTCCTGGGTCATCACGTATCTTACGCCCCCGACTTCCTCAGCGGAATGGGGTCTTGCGGGTGGTCCATGCCGCCGCTCGCTTGCCAGGAAGGGACGTTCCAGGAACAGTCAGCCCGCTCCCGAATACCCTGGCGGGTGGCGGGCAGGCACGATTTTGACCCGCTCTGTCACCCGTCCGACACCCACCGGCACGCACTGGCCTCTGAGCCAACCCCCAAAATCTGGCAGGCAGTGGCAGGCAGCCCTCGCTCGGCCATCGACCCGGCAGCCCCCGGCCGGCCCGCGTTGCCTGGCCGCCACCGCTGCCTTGCCCGGAAGCGTGCCGGTCCCTGCCTGGACGCGACGCCGTGTGCTGCTGGCGTGTTGGCGGTGTCGCTGCCGGCGATGGAGCAAATGCCTGTTTTTGCGGGGGTTCGTGAAACCAGACCCACACCGCCAGGCCTTGCGCCGTTGGCGGTGTGGCATTCTCGGTTGACCCGGCCTCCTGCAAGCGTCGAGGCAAAAAGACAAACTCGTGGTCTGTGGGCTGCCGGTCTGCTATGCTTACCAGCCAGCCGGGCTCGGGAGTCCGGGCTCCACAGTCGTCCTTCTGCTCACAGGAGGTTTGCAACCATGAAACCGCGTGCGTTCCTTCCTCTCGTCCTGGTACTGGCCGTGGTGCCGGCCACGTCCAGCGAAGAAAAGAAAGAAGTGGCCACCCTGGGCACCATCGAACGGCTCAAGCCCGCCTTCGACAAGCTGATCCCCCAGGGAGCGGTGCTGGAGAGACTGTCGCACAGTTCCAATGGCGTCCCCTACGTCTGGACCGAGGGGCCGGTCTGGGTGAAGGATGGCGGCTATCTGCTCTTCTCCGACATCCCCAACAACCGCGTCGTCAAGTGGCAGCAGGGCAAGGGAGCCAGCGACTACCTCAAGCCGAGCGGCTACACCGGCGATCGCACCGACCTGAAAGAACCCGGCTCCAACGGCCTGCTGCTCGACAGCGAGGGCCGGCTGATCCTGATGCAGCACGGCAACCGCCAGGTCGCCCGCCAGGAGAAGGACGGCAAGATCACCGTCCTGGCCAGCAAGTACGACGGCAAACGGCTCAACAGCCCCAACGACGGCGCTTTCAAGTCCAATGGCGATCTCTATTTCACCGATCCACCGTATGGCCTGATGACCAAGAAGGACGGCGACAAGAGCTTTCCGGGCCAGGAACTGGATTTCCAGGGCGTCTATCGGCTGAGCAAGAAGGGCAAGCTGACGCTGCTGACCAAGGAAATGAGCCGGCCCAACGGCATCGCCTTCTCGCCGGACGAGAAGACGCTGTACGTCGCCAATTCCGATCCGAAGCGGCCGATCTGGATGGCCTTCCCGGTCAAGGAGGACGGCACTCTCGGCAAGGGCAAGGTGTTCTTCGACTCGACCGACCTGGCCAAGGCCGGCAAGAAGGGCCTGCCCGACGGCATGAAGGTGGACGTGGCCGGCAACGTGTTCGCCACCGGACCGGGCGGCGTCCTGGTGTTCACGCCCGCCGGCACGCACCTGGGCACCATCGCCACGGGCGTGAACACGGCCAACTGCGGCTGGGGCGACGATGGCACCGTGCTGTACGTCACCGCGGACAAGGACCTGTGCCGGATCAAGACCAGCACCAAGGGGAAGGGGTTCTGACGTTGTTAACGGACGTTTTGTTAGCCGCGACGCGCAGCGGAGCGCGTTCGCGGCTGCCAACCCGCGCTCCGCTGCGCCGCTGCGCGGCTCCGCGTCGCGGCTAACGGGAATTGCCCTCCGGAGAAAAGTCATGCAGCTGTGCAAGGTGCAACGAGGCCCGAACCAGGTGGAGGTCGGCGTTCTGGAGGGCAATCAGCTCCGCTTCCTGCGGCCGTATGCCTCGATTCGGACCCTGAGCGGGTTGCTGCACTCCGCGGACCCTGCCGCGGAGATCCGGTCGCTGGTCGATTCGGCCTCGCCGGCCGTGGCCCTGTCCGGCCTGACGCTGCTGCCGCCGCTGGACGCGCAGGAAGTCTGGGCAGCGGGCGTCACCTACACGCGCAGCCGGGAGGCCCGCGAACGCGAGTCCGAGGGGGCGGCTCGCTTCTATGACCTGGTCTACAAGGCGCAGCGGCCGGAGCTGTTCTTCAAGGCGACCCCGCGCCGGGTGGTTGGGCCCGGTGGCCTGGTGCAGATCCGCCAGGACGCCCGCTGGAGCGTGCCCGAGCCGGAACTGGCCCTGGTGGTGAGCCCCGAGCTGCGCATCGTCGGTTACACCATCGGCAATGACATGAGTTCCCGCGACATCGAGGGAGAGAATCCGCTTTATCTGCCGCAGGCCAAGGTCTACAACGGCTCCTGCGCCCTGGGCCCGGCCATCACGCTGGCGGCAGACCTGCCTCCCCTGGATCAGGTGACCATCCGGCTCGTCATTCGCCGGGGCGGCGCCGACGTCTTCGACGGCTCGACCACCCTGGCCGCGATGGCTCGCACTTTCACGGACCTCGTTTCCTGGCTGGGACGCGACAACAGCTTCCCCGACGGCGTCATCCTGCTGACCGGCACCGGCATCGTGCCGCCCGATCATTTCACCCTCGACCACGGTGACGAGGTGCGCATCTCTGTCACGGGCATTGGCGAGCTGGTCAACACGGTGAAATAGCCTCTCTCCTCAGACTCCGTTCCCCAAGCCGCTGCCGCGGCGCGCCATTTGCGTCCCTTTGCGCCAGCCTCAGCGGCCCTGCTCGTCTTTTCGCAAGGGGAACGGCCATGGTCCTGATCCGTTTCGCGATGAAGCATCCGATCACGATGCTGATGGTTGTCGTGGCCCTGTTCGGCCTGGGCGGCCTGGCCGCGACCGAGATGCGCATCGACATCTTCCCGCAGTTTAACTTGCCGCAGATCTTCATCATCCAGAACTACAACGGCATGAGCCCGGCCCAGATGGAAGGGCTGATCGTCAACCAGATCGAGCTGAACTTGCAGTACGTCGATGGCATCAAGAGCGTCGAGTCGCAGAGCATCCAGCAGATCGCCCTGATCAAGGTGTCGTTCTTCCCCGGCACGGACATGCCACAAGCGATGGCGGCGGTGGTCTCCCAGGTCAACCGGGCGGCGGCCTTCATGCCCGAGGGCGTCCTGCCGCCGCAGATCATGCGCATGGATGCCGGCAGCGTGCCGGTCGGCTACCTGGTCCTGACCAGCAAGAGCGTCCCGGCGGGCCGGCTGGCCGACATGGCCCAGCAGCGCATCCGGCCTCTGCTCCAGTCCCTGGTGCCCGGCACCGTCGGCACGGCGCCCTTCGGCAGCAACGTGCGCTCCATCGTCATTACCGTCGATCCCGACCGGTTGCGCGACTGCAACCTGACGCCGGAGGAGGTCACGCAGGCCCTGATGAAGGGCAACGTCGTCATTCCCTCCGGCAACCTCTACGTCAAGGACCAGATGCCGCTGGTGCCCACGAATTCCCTCGTGGACAGCATCCAGAAGCTCGGCAGCATCCCCCTGCGCAAGGATCGCAACGTCTACGTCCGCAACGTCGCCACCATCTCGGACAGCACCGACATCAACTTCGGCTATGCCCTGGTCAACGGCAAGCGCTCGGTGTACGTCCCCGTCGTCAAGAAGAACACGGCCTCGACCCTGACGGTGGTGGCCGACATCCACAAGGCCATGCCGCGCTTCAAGAGCATGCTCGAAGAAGGAGTGGAGATCAGCTACGAGTTCGACGAGTCGCCCCGGGTGGTGGAAGCGATCCTGAGCCTGGCCAGCGAGGGTGCCCTTGGCGCCGGCCTGACCGGCCTGATGATCCTGATCTTTCTGCGCGACTGGCGCAGCGTCCTCGTGGTGGTCTTCAACATTCCCCTGGCCCTGCTGGGTTCGCTGTTCGCCCTGTGGCTGACCGGCAACACCACCAACATCATGACTTTGGGCGGCCTGGCCCTGGCCATCGGCATGCTGGTGGACGAGGCCACCGTCTCCATCGAGAACATCCACGTCCAGATGACCCGGACCGGCTCGCTGGCCCGGTCCGTGCAGCGCGGCAGTCAGGAGACCGCCGTGCCCCGGCTGCTGGCCATGCTCTGCATCCTGTCGGTGTTCATCCCCGCCTTCCTGATGGCCGAGCCAGTCCGTTCGCTGTTCGTGCCGCTGTCCCTGGCGGTCGCCTTCGCCATGATCAGCTCCTACTTGCTGTCCAGCACGCTGGTGCCGGTGCTGGCCGTCTGGCTGCTGAAGCACCCCGAGCCCGTGGCCGCGGGCGGCTCGCCTGCTGGCCGGCACGCAGGCGAGCCGCCTGCGGCCACGGGGTTCTTCGGCCGGGTCCAAAAGATGTTTGCCCGCATCGTCGAGTGGGCCGTCCACTGGCGCTGGCTTGTTGTGCCGGGCTACCTGCTGACTTGCCTGGTGCTGCTGTGCTTCCTCTTCCTGGTGCTGGGACGGGAGCTGTTCCCCGTGGTCGATCAGGGGGAGTTCGTGCTGCGCTTCCACGTGCCCCCGGGCACCAACTACGAACTGACCCGCGAGGCCTGGCTGCAGTGCCTGAGTGTCATCGAGGACGAGACCGGGGCCGGCAACGTTCACGTGGCCATGGGCTTCGCCGGCCAGCAGGCGCCCAACTACGCCGTGAACAACATGATCCTGTTCATGACCGGCCCCGGCGACGGCCAGCTGCGGGTGGCCTTGCGCAAGGGCAGCGGCGTCTCGGTCTTCCAGCTCCAGGAGCGCTGCGCAAGAGCTTGCCCGAGCGTCTGAAACCCTGGTTCGCCGGAATCCTGCGCCAGTACGGCTACTCCGCCGAGCAGATCCAGGAACGCACCGAGATGATGAAGTTCGGTTTTGAGCCGGGCGACATCGTCAGCGAGGTCATGACCTTCGGCTCCCCCACGCCCGTCGAGGTTGTCATCTCCGGCAAGGACCTGTCCGAGTCGCGCCAGTATGCGGAGACCGTGCTGGCCGAGCTGCGGCAGAACCAGTTCCTGCGCGACGTGCAGATCCATCAGACGCTGGACTATCCCACCGTGGACGTGCGCATCGACCGCGAGAAGGCGAACCTCAGCGGCGTGACGGTCGCGGACGTCGGCAAATCGCTGCTGGTGGCGACCTCGTCCAGCCGGATGCTGGCCCGCAATTACTGGATCGACAAGCACTCGGGCGTCAGCTACCAGGTCCAGGTGCAAACGCCGATCCAGCGCATGACCTCGGTGGCCCAGGTCGAAACAATCCCGGTGGAGCGGGTCTCGCCGGGCATCAACCTGATGGTGCGCGACGTGGCCTCGGTGGCCCGGGGCAGCATGCCCGGCGAGTTTGACCGCACCAGCATGCAGCGCTTCCTGAGCATCACCGCCAACGTCCAGGGCGAGGACCTGGGCCGGGCCGCGACCCAGATCCAGCAGGCCCTCAAGAGCAGGGGCGACCCGCCGCCCAGCATCCACGTCGAGAGCCGAGGCCAGGTCAAGCCCATGACCGAGATGTTCCAGTCGCTGTACTTCGGCCTGGGCATTTCGGTGTTCGTCATCCTGGTGCTGCTCACCGGTTACTTTCAGTCGCCGCTGGTGGCCCTCACTTCGATCGGGGCCGTCCCGGGGGTCCTCACGGGCGTGGCCGGCATTCTCTACCTCACCGGGACCACGCTGAACATCGAATCGTTCATGGGCGCCATCATGAGCATCGGCGTGTCGGTGTCCAACTCGGTGATGCTGGCCACGTTCATGCTGGTGGAATGGAAGAAGGGCCGGCACGTCCACGAGGCCGCGGTGCGCGGGGCCGAGGAGCGGTTGCGGCCGATCCTGATGACGGCCTGCGCCATGATCGTCGGCATGGTGCCGATGTCGCTGGGCCTGGAGGCGGGCAGCAAGCTGGAGGCGCCGCTGGGCCGGGCCGTCATCGGCGGCCTGGGCGTGTCCACGTTCGCCACCTTGCTGATCCTGCCATCCATATTCGCCCTGATCATCGGGGACAGGAAGTACCAGTCCCCTTCTGTCGATCCGGACGACCTCGAAAGCAAACACTTCCACGACACGGAAGCAGACCCATCGGACCAGGCGAGCCCGGTGGCGTCAGCCCCCGGGGTGCCAGCAGATGGCGGAGGTAACTTATGAAGGACAACAGTACGAGCCGCCGGGTTTATCCCGGCGGAAAGACCGCCGGGATAAACCCGGCGGCTCGTTGGGCGGCACTGCTTGCCCTGATAACACTGGCCGGTTGCCAGAAGCAGGCCCCGGAGGGCAAGCCGATCCACGTCGAGCCGACCGTCGAGCTGGTCAAACCCCAGCGCCGCGATCTGCACCGCGAGGTCGGGCAGCCGGGATTCATTTACGCCTACGAGCAGACGTCGATTTACCCCAAGATCACCGGTTACGTCGAGAAGTGGTACGTGGACATTGGCGACACCCTCAAGAAGGGGCAGTTGCTCACCGACCTGTACGTCCCGGAATTGCAGGCCCGCTACCGGCAAAAGAAGGCCGAGGTGAAGCTGAGTCAGGAGCGCGTGCGACTGGCCCAGCGCATGGTGGAGGTGGCGGAAAGCAACGTGCAGGTGGCCAGCGCGGACGTGGCCCAGGCCAAGGCCGACGTGGGCAAGTACCAGGCGAGCGTCGAGCGCTGGGAGTCGGAGGTCGCCCGGCTGAGCAAGATTATCGACGTCGTCAACTCGCAGGTGCTGGAGGAATCGAAGAAGCAGTTGCAGGCCAATCGCGCTGCGTTCCGCGCGGCCGAGGCGGCCGTCAAGTCGGCCCAGGCCCGGGAACTGGCTCGCAAGTCCGACCTGGCCAAGGCCAAGGAGGACGTCGAGGCCGCGCAGGCCCAGGTGGAGGTCGATCAGGCGGCCGAGGAAGACCTGGCCGCCCTGGTCGGCTACACGCACGTGCATGCCCCCTACGACGGCATCGTGGTGATCCGCAACGCCAACACCGGCGATTACGTCGAGCCCCGCTACGGCGATGCCTCGGTCCCCGTCCCCGGCTACGCGGCCGACACGAAGCAGGTGGGCACGCCCCTGTACGTCGTGGCCCGCACGGACCGGGTGCGCGTCTACGTGGACGTCCCCGAGGCGGAGGCCAGTTCCGTCCACAAGGGGACAAAGGCCCGCGTCCGCGTCCAGGCGAACGATTACGCCGAGTACTCGGCGACGGTGGCCCGGACCTCCTGGGCCCTGGACTACCGCAGCCGGACCCTCCGGGCCGAGATCGACCTGCCCAACAAGGAGGGGGCTCTCCGGCCCGGTACGTACGCCTATGGCATGGTGGAGATCGACCGGCACGACGTGCTGACGTTTCCGATGGCGGCGGTGACGGAGATCGGCAACGAGGTGTGCTGCTACCTGTACGAGGACGGCAAGGCCGTGCGGACCCCGGTGCAGACCGGGATCAGCGATGGTGAGCACGTGGAAGTGTTCCGCAAGAAGGTCAAGCAGAAGTGGGAACCGTTCACCGGCGATCGAGGAAGTCATTCTGGGGAACCTGGCGGAGTTGCGGAACAACGGCACGGTTCGGGTGGCCCCGAATGCAAGGGCAGCCAGACGGTAAAGTCCGCTCCTCGTCCTGGCCCGTCGCTTTGGGCCAGTACCCTGCCGCCGTGCAGCTCCACCAACGCCTTGACGAGGGCCAGGCCCAGGCCAAGCCCTCCCGCGCTGCGGTCGCGCGTTCGGTTGGCCTGAACGAAAAGGTTGAAGACTTGCGGCAGCATCTCGGGCTCGATGCCCGATCCGGTATCGCGGACGGTTAGCGCGGCCCAGCGGCCGTCTGCGGTCGTTGTCAGCCAGAGAGAGACAGACCCTCCGGAATCCGTGAACTTGCTGGCATTGACCAGCAGGTTGCTCGCCACCTGGGCCAGGCGCGTTGGGTCGCCGACCACCCAGACGGGCTCCCCGGGCAGCTCCACCCGGAAGGTCAGGCCCGCCTTTTCGATCATCCCGCGGTGGTCCTCGGCGGCCGCTCGGAGCAGCTGGGTCAGATCAAGCCGTTCGCGCCGCAATTCGATTTTCCCACGACTGACACGGGAGAAGTCGAGGAGGTCTTCCAGCAGCCGGCTCATCCGCTCGACCTGGCGGACGAGAATGTCGTGACTGCGATCCACGACCTGCACGTCCGGGGCCCTCTGTCCAAGCACCTCAACGACGTTGCGGATCGTCGCCAGGGGGGTCCGCAATTCATGGCTCAGGAAGGCCAAAAACTGGTCCTTGCAGGAGCTGGCCGCCTCGGCCTGGGCGAGGGCCGCATGCTCGCGGGCCAGGGTCTGGGTCAGGGCCTGCTCCGCGCGCCGGCGGGCTGAATACAGGGAGGAGATCAGCACAGCCACCAGGCCGAACACCCCGAGCCGGGTGGCCTCCGCGAAGCCGGTGAGGTGGGAATAGACGGAATGAAGGACCAGGACGTCAAGAGCCAGGGCGGACAGCACGGTGGCCACAAGCCCCGGGCCCAACCCTCCATACAAGGAGCTGACCGTCACGGCAGCCAGGAGGAGAGGAGAGGCCGTTGCCGTCAGCGGTAACAGCAGCCGGGCCAGAAACGCCGCCAGCAACACGGCCCCAAGGGCGGCTCCATAGGGGAGCAGCTGGCAGTGCAGTTTGTTCATGGCGTCAATCCCTCGATGGCTCACGTCCGAACTCCTTTCGAACTCCTTTCGGGAGCGCTTCTCCCTGTGCGGCCTCGCGCTTGTTTTCACCCTTGTTCCGGTCGCAAGCTCCGTTCCAGCAGATGGGTCGCGATCAGCCGGCGCAGCAGCTGTCCGATCGTCAACTCCTGGCCACGTGCGGCTTGTTCCAGGGCCGCGAGCTGCCAGCTCGGTACGAGCAGCAGCAGTTCCTCACAATCTTCTTCCAGACGTGATGGTGGACGATCCTGCTCGTCCTCGTCCTGACGTGATCGTACCGTTGTCATCGGTTCGTTCTTCCCCCCGACGAGCAATTGCCAGCCTCCACTGTTCTGCGGCAAGGGACATTGTGTCGCAGTTCTCGTGCCGAATGAAAAAACGCATCCGTGGGAACGAGTGGAAGTGGGCGTTTGGATTGATTCAAGTTGTCCAATTCCAAGGAGTTACGATGAAATCCGGAAACGCTCCGGAGCATCGGAGTGTGGCCTGGCGCTCCGGCAAGCTGGTGAAAGTTTCGCATCGGCCTGGGTATTTTTTCCCCTGACTGCAGCCGCTCCACACGTGGTTCGGCTTCCCTTCTCGGCGTCGCCGCGTTACAGTACGCCGCCCGGTTCTCACAGCGGGGCGTGTCAGGAGGAACGATGCTGATGCCGAGGAAGGGTTGCCGCGTTTCACGGTTGCTGTTTGCTCTCTTCCTGGCTGCCATTGCAGGCGTGTGGGGCCTGTCGCTCGTTCTAGCCCAGCAACCCAGACAGGCACCGGCTTCCGACAAAGCTACGACCGAACAGATTGCCCGCTGGATCGCGCAGCTGGGCGACGAGGACTTTCAGGTGCGCGAGTCGGCGATGGCCAGGCTGCGGGAGGCCATTGAGGAAGCCGAGCCAGCCCTGGAAAAGGCGGCCCGGAGCGATGACCCCGAGGTCGTCCGGCGGGCGCGGGAGTTGCTGGAGCAAGTCCAGCTCCCCTGGACCTTCCTGGGACATACAGACAGAGTCTGGAGCGTGGCCTTCAGCCCCGATGGCCGGCGCATTGCCAGTGCCAGCCGGGATCGCACGGTCAAGGTGTGGGACCTTCGCACCCGAAGCGAGGTGCTGACCTTCCAGGGCCACGCCGGGACCGTCACCAGCGTCTGCTTCAGCCCCGATGGCAACAGTATCTCCAGCGGCAGCCGGGATCGCACGGTCAAGGTGTGGGATGCCGGGACCGGCACGGTGACGCTCACCCTTACGGGACACGGCGACAGCGTCCTGAGTGTCGGTTTCAGCGCGGATGGCGAGCGGATTGTCAGCGGCGACGAGGATGGGACGATCAAGGTGTGGAGCAGCAGGACCGGCGAGGAACTGCTGTCGCTGCGCGGTCACTCCGGATGTGTGACCAGCGTCTGTTTCAGCGCGGATGGCAAACGCATCGCCAGCGCGGGCGGAGAGATTGGCCGATACGGTGAGGCGAAAGTGTGGGATGCTCGCACCGGCATGGAAATGCTCACGCTCAAGGAGCATCGGGGCTACGTTTCCAGCGTCTGCTTCAGCCCGGATGGTCGGCGGCTCGCCACCAGCAGCGGCGATGCGACTGCGAAGGTTTGGGACGTGGAGACGGGCGAAGAGATTCTGTCGCTGGAAGGGCACACCCTCGGGGTCACACGTGTCAGTTACAGTCCGGATGGCAAGAATCTTGCCACGGCAAGCTACGACAAGATGGTGAAAGTGTGGGATGCGCTGACGGGACAGGAGACTCTTTCCCTTGCAGGGCACTTAGACTTTGTGTTCGATATCCGCTTCAGTCCGAATGGCAACCGATTGGTCAGCGCCAGCGAAGATAGGACCGTGCGGCTATGGAAGGTCGCATCTCAGCGCTGATTGTTACTCCGGCTGAGTGTTCCACTCACCTCCAGGCGGAGGAAAACGCGGGCCGACAGTACCCGGCCCCACCGGCCTGACGGATGATGCGATTGACGGTATCCGGGTCGGTCTTGAACAAGACTTCCGGCAACCGTGGAAAAGGCAGGCAGTGGCTGCTGGCGAACGGCGTTGCCTTGATCTTCTCATTGTGGGCATGCACCATGAGTACGTGGAGGGAGATCGCATCCTGGATGTTGTAGGCGAGCAGTGTTTCCAGTGCCTTGACGTTCTTGCGTCTCTGATAATCATTCCATAGCAGGACCGCGATAAAGCCATCGACCTCCTCCAGCCCGGGGCGTGCGATGCCCACCTGTCGCTCACAGCCCTTCAGCCCACCCTTGATGCCCAGACTCCGCAGCGGATGCATCAGATCGACGTGGGCCAGGGGCAGTTGGATCCGGAAGTGCTGCTCCAGGAAGGGCACGTCGAAACTCTTGCCGTTGTAGGTCACCAGCAAGGAGTAAGCCTGCACGTCCTTACGGAAATCGTCGAGGTTATCGCCGCGGACGTAGTGGCGCACCGACCGGCCATCGTACAGGGCGATGGTCGTGATCTGCCCACTGCCGAGCATCCCTGTGGTTTCGATGTCAAGGAAGGCGCAACGGTCCTTGAAGTCCCGGTAGAGCCGCCACTGCTGGGCGGCTGGCAGTTTCCCGGCGAAGTAGTCCGCGTTGCGCTTCTGGTAGTGGCCGAGCGACTCCTGCACGTGGCCCGACCAGGACTGCTGCAGCAAGCGGGAAAGCCGCACCGACCCGCGCGGCAGAGGAGACTCCCAGGACGTGACTCCCGCCGACCAGAGCTTCCGCTCGGTCTGTTCGCCGATTCCAGGGATGTGACAGAAGGTGTTGGTCAGCATGGCAAGCCATTCGCTCCCTGGCCAGAGGATGAGAAAGACCGCCTCGAAACTTCAGCGGCATCGCTCACGTACCGCAAAGTATCACGTGGCCAGAGTTGCAACCAGTGGACTCATTTACAGTAAACAGCCTTTGGATGCGATGTCTTGCCTGTGCCGTTAATAACTCAGAGTGAACTGCTGCATTGGGCCATTCCAGAAAAGGACGCATCGGTCCAGGACGTTGGAGCCAATGATGGCAAGAAAGCCCAGGTGAGCAATGTCTGCACACACGACAGAGAAGGACGGTATGTACAAGTTCTGCCGGGGGAGCGGGTGAAGAACGGTCAGGCTCACGTTAAAAGTAGCAAAGTTTGTGGAGACTCCAGTGGTTCCCGCCACTTGTGCTTGACCGGAAGGGACGGTCAGCCCAAGACTGCTCACAATGGAGTGATCGATCAAAGTCACCACCGAACCCGTATCGAGAAGCGCGGGCGTCTGGACAGCTGATGGGGGAGGTCGCTGCATCCGGCGCAACTGCGCAGCGCGTGAAGGGCGAACGTCCACGCGAACCTGTACGATTGCCAGACCATTCTGGAGATTCCCATTCAGAATTGGCATGGCGGGGTCAGGGGATAAGGTGAGAAGTAAACAGGCTCCTTTTCTCGAATTTGGTGAACGAAGAAGGGATCGAGGCCAAAGCGATTGTCGCCAGCTTCGATGGCTTCCTCCTCGGTGTCGAATACTCCGACGACGTCGTCACCATGGATGAGGACAAACTTGCCCTCATTCTTCAGCAACCCAGGCAACTCACGCTGATAAGTCGCACGTTCTTTTTCCAGAAACATGGGGAATGCCTCCTTTCCAACGCATCTGCGTTTCTCAAGTTCATTTCACCAGCAAGGCAATCGCATTGCAATTCCAAACTGCGACTTTCAATCCGAGGCAGCCGTTTCAGTGGTCATGGTTCTGGCAGGATCAACACAGAACAACTCGTCGCCTCTACAACCCTACGTCAGCCACCAGAAATGCATCGCACCCGTCCAGGGCCCCGCCTGCCTCGCTGATTCGCAGCGGGAATACGTGTCGTCCTTCGGTCGCCTTCTCGCTCAAACGCAGCTGGATCTCCTTGCGCACTGTTGCCGAGGCTGGCACCTCCACTTGCCAGGTCTGGTCTCCTATCAATCCTCGCCCCTGAAGCGTTACCGTCAGCTTGCATGCCTGCCCGGACGGATTCGACGCCACAAGCGCCCCCTTGAGCATGCCTCCAACCTTCGCCTTCTGCACCAGCGGCTCGACGTGGACCCGGCTCGGATCCCACTCCACCCGATGGTTGCCGCTGACGCACACCGCATCGGCTGCCGCGGCGCTCACCTTGCCCCACTGCACCCGGCGGCGGAAGTCCTCGGCGCTGAACTCCATCGCGCCGCCGTGCTCGGCCAGCACCCAGTCGGGGGCGGCGTCCAGCACCTTCTGGGCCGAGGCCGCGTAGTACAGCGGCCAGCTCCGGTTCAGGCCCATCCAGCCGCCCGAGCCGCTGAACATGTCCTGGTGATAGAAATTGTCCGCCGTGAAGAAGCATCGCTTGCCGTCAATCGTTGTCTGGACGCCCATCGTGAACTCGCTCTGCCCCGGAAGATGGACAAAACGCATCTGATATTCGCGCCAGTTGACCGTCTCGCCGTCCTTCAGCCGGCGATCGATCTTGACCGGGCGCGGGTCGAGGAACGGGGCCCGCAGCAGGAATGGCTCGGCCAGCGGTGTCGCCACCAGGTCGAGCGTCCAGAACCGCGGCTTTTCCCGCTCCAGGATGGTGTAGATGCCGTCGTAGTGGTCGAAGTGGGCATGACTGCACAGCACCACTTCCATCGGCCCCAGCTTCTCGTCTGCCTTCAGCTTCGGGATCTGCCTGGCGCTGTGCGGGTCCCACGGGTCCATCACCAGACAGGCCCGCTCCTCTTTCGAGACCAGCAGGTAGGTGTTGCCGGTGTTGAACAGATGCTCGGAGATCCTTGACCAGGGTTTGGAGCCGTTGGTCATCGCCTGTTCCCGGGCCAGGAAAGCGTACTGCGGCGGATTGCCCAGGCGCTCCTTGGTGTAGCGCTCGAAGCTGCGGAGAAACGCCACCTCCTCGACCGCTTTCGCCGTCTGCTCCAGGGCGGCGACGGCATCCTTGCGGATGACCACGCCGTGAGCGGGCAGCAGCAGGTCCGGCTTGAGGCCGGCCAGCTTGCGCAGCGACTGGTGGCTCGGCTTCAGACCCAGATCGGTCCAGTGGTCCCAGTCGGTGGTGTAGGGCGACCAGAGCTTGCCCGGACTGGCCAGGGCGTCGCCGCAGAAGAGCAGCAGCGATCCCTCCTTGCCGCGGCGCACGGCATAGGAGACGTGGTCCCGCGAATGGCCGGGCGTCTCCACCACGCGGACCTGCCAGCCCTGCCAGTCGATGGTCTGTCCCTCGACCAGCGAGCAATCGATGCCGGCGAGTCCCTCGGGCAGCACCAGGTAGGCGGTTCGCGATCCACGCAGCGGCAGCGATTCCTTCCAGTACTTGGCCACGCCCTCGGGAGTGAAGTACTCGGCCGAGCCCTTCGGGGCCCGGACCGGGACTTTGCTCTCCAGGTATCGACTGGCGGCGGCCGCGGTGTCGCGGTGATGATGCGTGAGCAGCACCGCCTCGATGCGCGTGACGCCGTGAGCCTTCAGCCCATCGGGGCCGGTCGGAGCATCAATCAGGATGGCCCGGTCGCCCGAGACCAGAGCGTACCCGGCCGGCCAGCCCAGGGAGCGCAGCACGCCGGGGGCCACCTCGGACCAGCCGGGCGTCTCGGCCCGTTCCCCGGCGATCTTGCGGCTGACCCAGGCAGTACCCGCGAGCAGACTCAGACAGAGCAGGGCGATCAGATGACGGCGGCGCATGAGCAATCTCCTTCCGGGTTCAGATTCCCTGACCGTGACGGATTGGGTGAGGACGCCACACCGCCAACGGCGCTTTTTGCCTGGCGGTGTCCCAGGAAGCGCCCCGGCGTGTCTGTGGTTGCCCCACGGATGACAAAAAAGCGACACCGCCACCACGCCACCAGCACACGGCATCGCTTCCGGACATCTCTGGGCACTTCCCCAAAATCCCTGACGGTCAACAGATCCCCAGCACAATCCGGTCCAGTGGGTGCAGTTCGTCCCGACCGTTGTGCAGGAACAATTCCACGATCCGATCGGCGCTCAATTCAGCCAGCACCGATTCCGTATCGGAGCAGGGCGACGGCCGCTCCAGTTCCCGCACCGCGGCCTCGCCGAGCGGAAGGTGCAGGGTCACCTGCTCGCCGGCAAAGGTGATTCCAAGCTGCCGAGCATCGTCGGGATGGAGCCGGAGGGCTTCGCCCTCCACCAGCCGAGGCCGCAGCACGGTCGTCTGACCATCCGCGGCCATGACCAGGAGCGGCCGGCTGGCCACGGCTGTCTCCAGCGCCGCCCTCGCTTCCGGTGATGGCGGCTCAGCCTCCAGCAGCTTTTTCGCGGCTCTGATCGTGTCCGCGGCTCCCGTTTCCTTGAGGACCTTGATCGCCAGCGTCTGAAAGAGTTCTCGGGCCACCACCTCGGGCAGCCCGATGGCCAGGTGCGGGCTGAGGTTTGAATCAGGGACCACCACACCTCGGCGCAGTATTCGACACTCTTCTCGTCCAGGTCGGTGACGTTGCTGGTCAGGATCTCGCTCAGGCTCTTGAGAGCACGCTTATTGGAGCCAAGCACCGGCCGATCCGAGTTGCCGTTGTCGAAAAGCCCATCGACACTGCGCTGCAGCAGGGCCTTCTCGTTACACAGAATGGCCGGAGGCGCATCCAGCTCGATCAACTTTTTCAGCCGATTGTTCTGGTTGATGACCCGCCGATACAGGTCGTTGAGATCACTGGTGGCGAAGTTGCCGTCGTCCAGCAACACCAGGGGCCGCCAGTCCGGCGGCAGGACCGGGAGGGCGTCAAACACCAGGCCCTCCTCCCGGCCCGGACAGAGCCGGCGCAGCAGCTTCCGGATGGCGTCGGCACCCACGTCCGCCCGGAACGAGTCCGCGCCGTGGCGGGCTCGGGCTCGCTCGTACTCCTCCTCCGTCAGGAGCTGCCCGGCACTCAGTTCAGTGCTGCCAGGATCGGTAACGGCACGCCGCTGGTGGTAGGCGGTCTGGTTCAGGCTTTCCTGATCCAGCCCGAGGAGCGCCGCAAGCCCTGGCTCATGCCGAAGGAACCAGGTGTGGACGACGGGGACGGCCAGCTCGACGTGCCCCATGCGCTCCCGGCGAACCCCGGAAGACAGGACGGTCACACCGCAGCGGTCGCAGACCGTTCCCTTGTGCTTCATGCCGCGGTACTTGCCGCAGGCACACTCCCAGTCCCTTTCCGGGCCGAAGATCCGCTCGCAGAACAGACCGTCCTTCTCCGGCCGATAGGTGCGGTAATTGAGGGTCTCCGGTTTCTTCACCTCACCGAACGACCAGGAGCGGACGTCGCGCGAGTTGGCCAGCCGGACCTGAAGCGACAGGTCCTCGGCACGAGTTGCCTGGTCCAGGGCAAGCTCATCCCCGTCCGCTGTTCGCAGGACCGCAACCAGACCAAGAGCGCGGAGCATCTGGATCAGCCGGTTTCCTGATTCGGGGAACGCGATGGCGACGTCCTCTCCCTTCACCAGGGCCTCGTAGGCCTGGAGGCGTCCCGCGATGGCGTCGGATTTGATGGTGAGCATCTCTGCCAGGTTGTGGCGAAAACCGGCTCGCAGCAGCGCGTGAACGGTCTTGCGCTCCAGCTTCTGGGCCGACCGGAAGGAATCGCGAATGATCAGAGGGGTATGGGAGATCAGACCGTAAGCACCCCCACAGCCGCGAGCAACCAGCTTGTCCTCCTGCCGGAGCGTGGCTTTCCGCAGTGGAATCTCTCCTTGCCGGGGATGGTGTTTGCCTTTCCGTGGCAGCCGGGCCGACAGCGGCGAGTCGGGATGCGCCCAGATGGCGACTCGCTTGCCCATTCCTGCTGGGACCTCGGAGCGGCGGACGATCCGTGCAACGACGGCGCGACACCCCTGATCGTCCACCAGGACGTCACCGACGCGGAGCGGCCGGCGGATGACCGCTTCGACCTCCACCTGGATTGCCATCCCTTGGGGCAGGTTGTCTTTCGTGCGGCCCGTGAGTCTTCCGCCGCAGTAAGGGCAAGTCGTCCCCTTCTCGTACAGTCCGACGTCGCCGCAGTGTGAGCACTGGTAACGCCGGCGTGCCAGAAGGCGAGCTGAGATCACCTGGCCGGGATCAAGCGCTTCCCAGTAAAGGGAAGCATCCCGTTCGTGGGTCGCGGGTTCCCCAAAGATTGAGTGAAAGAGCATGTCTGCCGCCGTGAAACCCTTGTTGTCGTTGGGCACCCGCTTCCCAACCAAAGGATCACCCACGCCTACTTCGCTCCCTGATCGGATGATCCCCCGAGGGTCGAGCTTGCTCAGTTGCTGCGACGGCGCATCCGGGATGTGGCACGTCAGTCGTTCCCTGCCGAGCTGCCCCTCTCGAAAGGATTCGCTGAGTTGGACAGGAAGCTTGGAAGTGAACAGTCCCTCTTCCACGACCCATTCCGCCACGGCAACCGCATTGCCAACCACGTCCGCGAGGAATCGTTCCTCGCCGGGATCACCAGGCACAGCCACAAGCACAGGGACCGCGGGAGTGTGTTTCATCGGATGCTCGCTTCCGGGTGACGGCTCCTCAGCGCGCCTTCGGTTTGCCTTTGCGCCGCGGCTGCTTCTTCTCGGATCGCAGCCCTTTCTCGAAGAGCCACTGATTGACCCACTCCTCTTCCGCGCCAAACAGCGGCGGGTCGGGATCGATGGCGTAGTTCAGCGTACCTTCGTAACCGCCGTTGCGGTAGCACTGATCGACCAGCGCTTGCAGATTGAGCGGCACGTCGGCGTCCTCGGGACGCAGCGGGATCTTGATCACCGGCAAGGGGGCCCAGAGTGCCATCGGGTAAATCTCGGCCTTACCGGGATTTGTCACCCGGCGGACGCAGACCATGTACGACGTTCGCCCTTCAGGCTTGATGTGGGCCAGCGGAAACGCCAACGTGTGGGGCCCGTAGCGGTTCAGATCAATCTCCACCAGGTTGGCGTTCGAGGAGTAGACTTCACGCTGCTTGCGCCGATACAGCTCTCGGCCCTCGCCGGGGACTTTGTTGGTCGGGCTGAGGAATTCAATGACGGTGATGACTCGATTGCCGCTCTCGCGGTCAATAATTTCAAGGAAGGTTTCGGTGGCTGGTTCCGGCTCAGCATCGACAACGACCGGCTCCGCTACTGCCACCCCTACTTTGGCCTTTGCCTCGACGCCCCGCCTCGGCTTGAATTCGACCACCCGGACATCGGGGTATAGCGGATGGTCCCCGAGCCCCTCGGGTGTTTCCAGCAAGACTCGTTCTTCCACGCGGGCCCGCAATGAGCGGGGCAGAACTCCCTGCAGCGCATTGCGCGAGTAGATCACCAGGCTGGCGTGAACGTCGCGCCAGTGCGCTTCGAGGTACGGGTCCATTCCGGGGAAGGGGCTCGGCATCGTCTGGCCTCGCTAATTGCAAGGAAAAGCGTCGGTCCGCTGGGGACGGCGCCATTCTACCAACCGGCCAACCGGACGCCGACACGTAATTTGCTTGCCGCCGGGGGAGCGCGACGTTTACAATCGCTAGTGTGCCGTCATCTCTCACTGACGGCCTCTCCACCCGGATCCGCCGGCCGACGCTTGGCGGGTCTCCTGCCGTGAGCTATCCTTGCGGTGGATGCCGCCGGGAACCACCTGGCCCACGCTCCCTCACGGAGCGCGCCACACAACGATTGGGGGGAATGCCAATCATGTCCAAGAACCTGACCCTGCCCGCGGAACTGACCACGCGCCTGCAAGCCGTGGCCAAACGGGTCCGCCTTCTGCGCGTGATCCGTGGCCTGAGCTTGCTGGTCCTCGTCATGAGCCTGACCGCGGGCGCCGCCATCCTCGCGGACCATCTGCTGGAGCTGCCCGCTCTCGTCCGGCAGATTGTCTTCAGCCTGTGGATGAGCCTGGGCTCGCTGCTGGGCATGCTGGCACTGCTTGTCCCCCTGAGTCGGAAACTGGACCCGGCCGACCTGGCCGCCGTCATCGAGAAGAAGTATCCGGAGCTGGCCGAGCGGCTGAGCAGTTCCGTCGAGCTGACCGGCCAGGGGGAGCAGGCGGCACGGTTCCTACCGCCTCATCGCCCGGCTGATCCGCGAGACCGAGAAGCAGACCCGCAGTCTCGACTTCCTGCCCGCCATCTCGCCGAACCTGGCTCTCGGCCTGGGCACCGGTGCAGCCCTCGCCCTTATCTTGGTGCTGGCACCCCTGGCGGCGGCGGGGGGAGAGGGGCGCTCCCTGGCCCTGCGCTTCTTCCTGCCCTGGACCAGCGCCGCTGACCTGGCCAGCTTCACCATGCACGTCGGCCCCGGCGACAAACCCTTCGCCCGTGGCGACACCATCCGCATCACCGCGATCCTGCGGCCCAGGTACGCCCGGGCAGTCGTGCCCACTTCCACGACACTGATCCTGACCGATGAGGACGGCGTCAAGAAACGCTTGCGCATGACCGGCGCGGAGGGCGAGTTCGCCCTGGCCCACAAGGTCACCGGCAACTTCAGCTACCAGGTCGAGGCCGGGTCGGTCCTGAGCCAGCCGTTCCAGGTCACGGCCGTCACCCGGGTCGAGCTGGTCAGCGAGAGCCCGACCGTGACCATCACGCCGCCGCAGTACGCCCGCCAGACCGAACACGTCCAGACGCTCGCCGGCCTGGTGGACCTGTCGGCCCTGCAGCACAGCGAGGTCCAGTACGCCTTCCGCTTCAACCGCTCGGCCGTGGCCGCCACCCTGGAGTGGATCACCAGCGAGCTGAAGGCCGACGTTTCCGGCAGCAAGGAAGACGTCATCGTCAAGACAATCCCGCTGGAGCTGAGCCCCGATCGCCTGGCCGCGACGTTCCCAAAGACCGCTCTGAAGACCGGCAAGTATCGGCTGCTCCTGGAGGCCGAGCACGGCATTTGCACCGAGCTGGAAGGCGGCACCCTGAACGTCAAGGTCGATCAGCCGCCCGCCTTCGGCCGGACTGCTCTGCGGACCGACCTGCGCACGGTCCTGCCCCACGACAAGCTGCCGATCGAGCTGGAGATCGCCGACGACGTCGGCGTGGCCCGGGCCGAGATCGAGTATCGCGTCAACGACAAGCCGGCGGTGGAGAACATTCCGCTGGAAGGGGCCAATGGCCGGATCGCCAGCGCCAGACACCTCTTCGCCCTGGCCGGCAAGGTCCGCCCCGGCGACGACGTCGCTTACCGGATCAAGGTGCAGGACAACCTGCCTCCCGAGTTCGGCGGGCCCCACACCATCTGGTATCCCAGTGATCGCTGGCTCACCTTCCGCATCGACAAGAAGGGGATGTCCATTCAGGAGAAGGACATCCTGACCCAGCGCGAGGCGGTCAATCGCATGCTGGAGGCGATCAAGTCCGAGCTGCAGCGCGAGCAGCGCGGCATCTACAAACTGCAGCAGGAAACGAGGCTCGACAACAGCCTGGCTCCCGCCCACGCCGAGCAGCTGAAGCAGTTGCAGAAGGACAACAGCAGCACCGAGAAGGTCATGCGCAAGCTGGCCCTGGACATCGGTGTCCACGTCCCCGAGCTGCAGCCGCTGGCCAACAAGGTCCAGAACGTGGCCGAGCAGGAGATGCGTCGGGCCGAGGACGGGCTCAGGACCGCCCAGGCCAAGCAGAAACAGGCGGACGAACGCGATCAGCAGCTCCGGAACGCCGACAAGGAGGTGACCCAGGCGCTCGACAAGCTGGACGATCTGAAGAAGACCAACGAGCAGCTGGCCAAACAGCGTCTGGACCAGGCCCGGGTCGAGATGCTCGCCGATCGGCAGAAGGAACTGGCCGACCGTGCCAACGAGCTGGCCAACCGCGATCCGGTCCGCGATCCCGAAACACGCAAGGAGCTGGAACGGCTCAAGCAGGACCAGGCCGACGTGGCCCAGGACCTGGAGAAGCTGAACAACCAGAGCGAGGCCGTGAAAAATGCCCTGGCCGAGGCCCGCGCCAACGAGGCCAACGACCTGGCCGAGCGGGCCGAGAAGCTGGCCCAGGAACAGCGCAAGCTCGCCCAGGAGCAGGCCGGCAATGAGAAGAAACTCGCCCAGGACCGGCTGACCGAGCTGGCCCAGAAACAGCAGGAGCTGGCCGACAAGGGCCGGCAGCTGGCCCTGGACACCAAATCGGCCGCGAACAGCGCTCGCGCCCAGCAGCTCAAGACGGACGATGCTCAGAAGGCGGCCGACAAGCTGAAAGAAGGCGACCCCAACCAGGCAGCCCAGTTCCAGGATAAGAACGCCCAGGAGCTGGAACGCCTTGCCAGCGAGCTGGATCGGGCGATCAACCTGGCGAGAGACCCGCGTGAGGCGGCCAAACAGCTGGCTCGCTTGCAGGACAATCTGAAGAACCGCCTGGCCCAGGAGGTGAAGAAGAAGAGCGCCCAGCCGCTGGCCGATCGGCTCAAGCCGCTGCAGCGCGAGCAGCAAGCCCTGCAGCAAGCAGCCGAGCAGCTTTCGGTGCCGCCTCAGGACACGCAAGCCCGGATGGCCCGCCTGCAGGCCGCCGAGAGTGCCCAGGACGCGGCCCGGTCCCTGGAGCGCCAGGAACCGCATCGCGCCACGGGGCAGATGGAACAGACCAAACAGGCCCTGGAACGGCTGGCCGACCGGCTGCCCTCGGCCGAGCAACGGCTGAAGGAGGCCGTCAAGGAAGTGGCCCGGCTGCGGCAGAAACAAGAGCAGCTAACTCAGCAGACCGATCTCGCCGAACAGCAGGCGCGGAACTCGCGTAATCCCAGGGCGGAGGAGCAGTTGCAGCAGAAGATGCAGCAGGCCGCCCAGAAACAGGCCGATCTGGCCCAGGCCCTCGGCAAGCTGGACGCTCCCAATCAGGAAGCCCGTCTGGAGCGGGCCCAGGACGCCGCCAACCGGGCCCTGGCCGACTTGATGGACGCGCGCAAGGAGGACGTCCAGGCCTCGCAGCAGCAGGCCCGGCGTGAGCTGGAACGGCTCGAACAGGCCCTGCGCGGCCAGAAGCCGGCCGACGAGCAGGCCCGCGAGCTGGCCCAGCAGCAGAAGAGGCTCGCGGAAGAGGCCGCCCAGGCGGCCAAGGATCCGAAGGCCACGCCGCAGCAGATGAAGGAACTGCAGCGCCGGCAGGGTGAGCTGGCCCAGCAAGCGCACAACCTCCAGGCGCCCGAGGCCCCGCTGCAGCAGAAGGAGGCCGCGAAGGCGGCCCAGCAGGCGGCTGACAGCGCTGCGCAATCAGCCCAAGTCCGCGGAAACACAGCAGAAGATGCAGCAAGCGGCCCGACAGCTGGAGGAGCTGGCCCGGCAGATGCGCGGGCAGGAAAGCGATGCACAGCGCGCGGAGCGCCTGGCCCAGAAGCAAGCGCAGGCGGCCGCCGAGGCCGAGCGCAACGCCCGCAATCAGCCGGGCCAGCAGCCCTCCGCCGAGGCGGTGCAGCGGCAGCAGCAGATCGCCCAGGAAGCGCGGGAGACGCGCGGCGGCGACGAGGCGAAGGCGGAGAAGGAGCGTGCCCTGGAAGCTCTCAAGAAGGCCCAGGAGAACGTCAGTCCCCAGCAGCGGGCCCAGGCCCAGCGTCAGGCCGCCGACCGGCTCCGCGACCTGGCCGACAAGCTGGCCGGCCGCAATGACCCGGCCGCCAAGGCCAGCGAGGTGGCCCGGCAGCAGCGGCAGCTGTCCGAGGAGGCCGGCAAGCCCGAGGCCGGCAAGCCCAACGCCGAGGCATCTCGTCAGGCCGCAGAGCGCCAGGCCGAGCTGAACCGGCAAATGCAGCGGCTCGACCCGCAGGGGAAGAACGACGCGGTGCAGAAGGCCGCCCAGCAAATGGCCCAGGCTCAGAAAGCCCTGGAGCAGGGCAAGACGCCGGCTCAGGCGCAGCAGCAATTGCAGAAGGCCGCCGAGGCGGCCGAGCAGGCGGCGCAGAAGCTGGCGCAGAACCAACCGCAGCAAAAGCCCAACCAGGGCCAGCAGACGACCACTGCCGCCAAGCCGGGCGACACGCCGCGGCAGATGGCCCAGCAGATCGCCCAGCAGCAGCGGCAGCTGGCCCAGCAGACCCAGCAAGCCCAGCAGCAGGGCAAGCAAGCACAGCAGCAGGCGATGCAGCGGCTGGCCCAGCAGCAGCGCGACCTGAACCAGCAAGCCTCGCAGCTGCCGGCCAACGGCAATCAGAAGGCCCTGCAGCAAGCCCGCGAGGCCATGAACCAGGCGCAGCGGGCCCTGGCGCGCAACGAGGGCCAGCAGGCCCAGCAGAAGCAGAACGAAGCCGCCCAGGCCCTGCAGCGTTTGGCCCAGCAGTTGCCGGCCCGGCCGCAGCAGCAAGCCGCCCGGCCGCAGCAGGGGGACAACCAGCCCCAGAACCAGAACGTGCCCAACCGGCAGCAGAGTGAGCAGGCTCGCAACCTGGCCCAGCAGCAGCGCGAGCTGCGCAACGCCGTGCAGCGGGCGGCGGAAGCGGCCCGGGCGGAGAACCAGCAGGCTCAGCCCAACCAGGCCGGGGAAATGGCCCGGCAGCAGGCCGAGATCGCCCGCCAGGCCGGCGAGCTGGCCCGGCAGGTCGGTCAGCAGCAGGGGCAGCAATCGCCCCAGGCCCAGCAGGCTCAGAGGGCCCAGCAGTCGGCGCAGCAAGCCGGTCAGCAGCAGCAGGCCGGTCAGCAGCAGCAAGCCCAGCAGTCCGGCCAGCAAGCGGCCCAGCAAATGCGGCAGCTGGCCCAGCAGCTCGGGCAGCAGCAGGGCAGCCGGCAGGCCCAGGCTCAATCTCAGCAAGCCCAGAACCTGGCCCAGCAGCAGGAGGACCTCAACCGGCAGATGCAGCAGCAGGCGGCCGGCGGTCAGCGTGGTCAGCAGCAAGCCCAGCAGCAGAACCTGAACCAGCAGACGGCCCAGTTGCAGCAGGACCTCAACCGGCTGGGCCAGCAGATGAGCCGTTCGGGTCAGCAAGCGGGCCAGCAAGCCGGCCAGTCGGCCCAGCAGGCCGCCCAGTCGGCCCAGCAAGCCCAGCAGGCCCAGCAGCAAGCCCAGCAGCAGGCCCGCCAGGGCAACCAGGGCCAGGCCCAGCAATCGCAGCAGCAGGCAGCGAACGCGCTGGACCGGGCGGCCCAGCAAGCCGCCCAGGCCGCCCGGCAGCAGATGGCCGGCCAGCAGGGACAGCAGGCCCAGGGTCAGCCACAGCAGGGCAGTCAGCCGGGGCAGTCGCTGCAGCAGGCCCAGGGTCAGATCGACCAGGCCCAGCAGCAGCTGGGTCAGGGCCAACCGCGCTCGGCGCAGCCGGCCATGTCCCAGGCGGCCCAGTCGCTGCAGCAGGCGGCCCAGCAGCTAGGCCAGCAGTCGCAGCAGCAAGGCCAGCCCGGCCAGCCGGGGCAACCCGGCGACCCCGCGACGCAGGGCGCCCGGGGCGGCGGCAAGCCGACCGAGGCGCAGCTGGAGAACGACCTGCGGAAATACGCCGGCAAGAAGTGGGGCGACCTGCCCGGCGATCTGCGGACCAAGATCGTCCAGGATTACAAGGCCCGCTACGGCGATGATTACGCCACCATGATCAAGCTCTACTTCGAGCGGATCGCGGACAGGAAGAAGTGAGGCGTTTGTTTTCGACCCCTGCCGGCTTGCCCGGCAGGTGAAGCAGGTCTCTGGCTAGAAGGAGAGGAGAAAACACGTTTTTCTGTCTTCTCCTCTAGCCAGAGACCTGCTTCACCTGCCGGGCAAGCCGGCAGGGGTCGAAAAATGTCCTTCCAACTCGGAGACCCCCTCATGCCCCGCATTGCTGGAATCGTGGTCCTCCTGCTCGCCTGCTCCGTCTGCCGGGCCCAGGTTCCGCGCGCAACACCCCGACCGACCGGGCCATCGATCGCGGCCTGGCCTTCCTGGCGCGCATGCAGGACAGCAACGACGGCTCCTGGCGGGCCAGCGGCACCCGCAATCCGGCCATCAGCAGCCTGGCCATCATGGCCTTTCTCTCGGCCGGCCACGTCCCCGGCGAGGGGAAATACGGCAAGGTCATCGAGAAGGGCGTCGAGTGGGTGATGAAGCAGCAGCAGCCCAACGGCCTGATCGCCAGCGAACACGGCCACGAGATGTACCACCACGGCATCTGCACCCTGATGCTGGCCGAGGTCGCCGGCATGACCGACGGCTCCCGGGCCCGGGAGGTCCGGCAGCGGCTGGAGAAAGCCGTCGCGCTGATCATCAAGTCTCAGCGGACCCGGGGCTCTGCCCGCGGCGGCTGGCGTTACACCGTGCAGTCGGCCGGCAGCAATGACGCCGACATCAGCGTCACCGGCTGGCAGATCATGGCCCTGCGGGGGGCCAAGAACCTCGGCTGCGACGTCCCCTCCGAGGTGATCGAAAACGCCGTGGACTACGTCAAACGCTGCTACGACCCTCGCGAGGGAGGCTTCCGCTATCTGCCCGGGGCTCAGGTGACGATGCCCTGCACCGGGACGAGCATCCTGGCCCTGGAACTGTGCGGCAAGGACCTGCACCGCAGCCCCGAACTGCTCAAGGCGGGCTCCTTCCTGCTGAAAAACCCGCCGCGCTGGCACCAGGGACATTTCTTCTACGGCATCTACTACTGCGCCCAGGCCACCTTCCAGCTGGGCGACAATTACTGGAACTCCTACGCCCCGCAGCTCCGCGACGTGCTGCTGCGCAACCAGAGCGGCAACGGTTACTGGGAAGGCGGCGACACCGACAGCCGCTACGGCGGTCCCGTTTACTGCACCTCGATGGCCATCCTCGCCCTGACCGTCGAGTACCGCTTCCTGCCGATCTACCAGCGCCTCGAGGGAAATCCCGAGAAGCCGCAAAAGCCTTGAGGGAAGTGGTCCAGCACACAGCCACCGTGCCGGCGGTCATTTGTTCTTGTCGGCGCTTTTCGGCTTGTCCAGGTCCTTGTTCTTGCCGCGTTCCCCTTCGTTGCTGCACCCGGTGGCGCCAATCAGCAAGAGCCCGGCCAGCAGCAGCAGTATGCGTTTCATGATCGGCCTCAGGGAGAACGAAGAAGGGCCGGCCGCGTTTGGGCGGCCGGCCCTGGAATACTTGGCGGAAGACCAGACTTTACTTGGTCTTGGTGGTGTCGGCCGGCTTGGTGGTGTCGGCCGGCTTGGTGGTGTCGGCCGGCTTGGTGGTGGTAGCCGGCGGCTTGGCGGGCTCACCGCAGCCAGAGATCATAACCACGCCCAGCACGAGGGTCGGCACCAACAGCATCGCGACCCATTTCTTGACCAATGCCATCGTCGTAACCATCCTTTCCGTTACACTTCCTGGTTAAGGCTCTCTTTGTCCAGAGCCAGGGACTCAAACAGCGACTTGTGGAGTTGAAAAGACGACTCAATTCGGGGCCAACCACGCGAAGGCGTGGCTAGCCCGGGACACTCGCGTTCTGGAGCCAAGAGAACTCACTTGGTGGTCTTGGGCTCGTCCTTGGTGGTCTTGGGCTCGTCCTTGGTGGTCTTGGGTTCGTCCTTGGTCTTGGTGGTCTTGGGCTCGTCCTTGGTGGTCTTGGGCTCGTCCTTGGTGGTCTTGGGCTCGTCCTTGGTGGTCTTGGGCTCGTCCTTGGTGGTCTTGGGCTCGTCCTTGGTCTTGGTGGTCTTGGGCTCGTCCTTGGTCTTGGTGGTCTTGGGCTCGTCCTTGGTCTTGGTGGTCTCGGCGGGCTTCTTTGCTGGTTCGCCGCAGCCAACAACCCAGGTCATCAGACTCGCGCACACCAGGAGTGCAAGCAGCTTTTTCATGGATGTCCATCCTCTACACAAATGGGAACAGAGGTACACGGCTTTCCAGCCTCATCAGCTGGCCTATGCTTATTGACTGCGCCGACCGGACAATTATTCCCGGGTTTTTCTTTCCGTGGGAAAGTTCTTGCTCCCTCCCGTTCGCGGAAACAACTCGACCGCTCGCCGGACAGCCGGCTGGCGATACAATAGTCAAGGAATGGATTGCTGGCTTCCTCCTCTCTTCGGCGATGCCCAGGGGAAGGAAGAAAACCCGGATTCAAGCCAGGGATCGGATTTGTCCGACCGACGGGAATAATTCCCCCGGTTCCGACTCATAATTAGAAGAGGGTTGTGGCATGGGGAAGCCCGACATTCCGCGATCTGTGCAGCAGCTGGTCGATGAGCATTACGCCTCGCTCTACCGCTACGCCTGCCGCTTGACAGGCTCGCCGGTGGATGCGGAAGACCTGACCCAGGAAACGTTCTGCAAGGCCCAGCGGAACCTGGCTCAGTTGCGGATGCCGGACCGCGCCCGTCCCTGGCTCTTTTGCATCCTGCGCAACGCCTATCTCCATCGGGCGCGCACGGCCAAAAAGCAGGCCTGCGTGCCGCTCGACGGGATCGGCGACGTCGCGGAACCTCTCCCCGAACCGTTACCCGAGATCGACCAGGAACAGCTGCAGCAGGCGCTGCAGGAGCTACCTGAGGTTTTCCGAACGCCGATCATATTGTATTATTTTGAGGATTTCAGTTATCGCGACATTGCCGAGCAGATGGACTTGCCGATTGGCACGGTGATGTCGCGACTGGCACGAGCAAAGGCCTATCCTGCGCTCCCGTCTGCTGAGCGAGAACGGCGAAGTCGCAGCTCAGGGCTCTCGCCTGCGGAGGGCGACCGATGGATTGTAAAACCGCTCGGATGTTGCTGGAGTTCGCGCGCCCCAGGGCCAACGAACTGGACGAGACGTCCGCTGCCGAGCTTGAACAGCACCTGGCCGGTTGTCCCGAGTGCGACGAACAGGCCCGCACCGAGCGCCGCATCGATCAGCACCTGGGCCAGGCCATGCGCCAGGTCGAGGTGCCGGATCGGCTGCACAAGGTCCTGCTCGCACGCCTCGCCCAGGAAGGCGGCAGCGGCTCACGCAAACGGCGGCGCTGGATCGTGAGCCTGTCGGCCAGCGCTGCCGCCATGCTCCTGGTCGGTCTGGGCGTCTACCTCTGGTACGCCGTCCTGTTTCCGACTGTCGATCTCAGGGAAGCCCAGGTGTACGTCAGCGCGCTCCATGATTCGCCGCTGCGCGAAGAAACCCAGGAATACTTCCGTGAGCTGGGCTACCACGTGACCATCCCGGAAGACCTGAACTTTAGCCTTCTCAGCTCCCGGGGAACAAGGAAGCTCCAGAACAAGCAGGTGCCGGAACTGGTCTTCCGCAGCGCCGACGGCACCGAGAAAGCGCGGGTCTACTTCTTCACCAGCGCCCAATTCACTCTCCGGGAAGCGGATTTGCGGTTGGCGGTCGATGACGAAGATTCGCGTCTCATGAAGCCCGAGGTTCGCTACGCAGAGGGTGAGCGCCAGGCCTGCATCATTTTTTACACCGGTGACAGTGTCCGCTGGCTGCTGACCCATTCCTCCAAGTCCGTCTTCTGATGCGCACGGAGGTCCTTCCCATGAGCCGGGGCTACACGCTGATCGACTGTCAACGGCAAGAGGCGGCCGTCATCGTCCAGCTGCGCCATCCGCGCCTGGACGAAAACCAGCTCAGCACGCTGGCCGAAGAGGTCCTCCAGGCCAGCAGAGAGGACGGCTGCCGGAAGCTGATCCTCCGCTTTGGACCCCGGCCGGTCGAGTGCCTGTACAGCGTCTTCCTGGCCAAACTGATCTCGTTGCAGCGGCAACTGGCGGAACGCCAGACAGGATTGATCCTTTCGGAGGTGGCTCCCGCCATGTTCAGCATCTTCCGGGCCTGCCGGCTGGAGGAATTCTTCCTGTTCGCGGAGACCCTGGAACAGGCCCTGGCCCTGGTGCTGCCGGATTCTCTGCCGCTGCCCAGCCAGCTGCCCTGCCAGAAGGCCGGGTGCCACGAGTTCGGATTGAAGGACCCTGTTGAGTGAAAGCCATGTCCTCCACCGCGCCTGCCTGTCCTCCCGAGGATAGCTCGACCTCTCCCGGCAAACCACCCCGGTTCAGCTGGCCCATGCGGATCTTCCTGGGCTTGCTGCTGTTTGACATGACCTTCCGCAGTTTCTCGATCCTCTACCCCTGGACCAGCTGGGCCAAGGAACTGGAGATGCCGGTCCTGCCCACGCGCTTTCCCACGGCCGCGGAACGCCAGCGCCTGGCGGAGCAAACCACGCCCGAGGATCCGCAGCCGGTCCGCACCAGGAACCTCCAGACGCTCACGTCGCTGCGCGACTACCTGGCCCCCTGGCCCACACCCCAGACGCGCCAGCACCTCGATGGCCCTTCCGCCTGGGGCAAGTACGGGCTGACCTGGCTGGCCAGCCGGCTGGGCCTGTTCGAGCGCGTCATCGGCTTCGACAATCGCTGGTTCATGTTCTCGCCCACGGTGAGCGATGAGAACGCCTTCCCACGGGCCCGTCTGTTCTACGCCGACGGCTCGGAGCAGATCGAGCGCATCCACGGCGACCCGATCGATCTCAATGCCTACAGCCACTGGAACGAGGACAAGATCGTCAACTACGAACGAGTGATCACCCCGGAAGCCGGCCGGGAGGATGAGTGCTTTGGCTGGTGCAACTGGCTGGCGCCGCGCCGCGCCCGCAATGGCAGCGGTTCGCCACTGGTCAAGGTCCGCCTGTTCATGGTGACCTACCACCTCGCTCCGCCCCGGGTCGATCCGCGTGTCTGGTATGAACGGCAAATGCTGCTGACTCCCGATCACGTACCGCCCGGCACGACTGGCCCCGACAAAGAATCGAAGTGGCAAACCGACCCCGATTTCTACGAGTTCGACGTGGCCCAGCACAAGGGCCGATCGCTGAAGGACTGACGCTCTCCGATCATGGACCATCTCTCCTCTTTGACTGCCTGGCAACGGTTCTGGCACCAACCCGTTCGGGCCGAGCGCCTGGCCCTGATGCGCCTCCTGCTGGGACTGGCGCTGCTGACCAATCAGCTGTTCCAGTACCTGCCCCAGCTGGAAGTGTTTTACGGCCCGACAGGGGTCGCACCCAAAGGGCTGCACGAGGCCTGGCAGCTCCAGCAGTGGCGCATCACCGTCCTGCTCTTCTATCACGATGAGCCCTGGGTGGTTCAGCCGCTGTTCGCCCTGTGGGTGGCCGTGACCTTTTGCTGGCTGGTCGGCTGGCAGACCCGGCTGATGAACAGGCTGGTCTGGTTCCTGACCCTGCTCTTCCTCAACCGCAACACCGTCATCGTCAACGGCGGCGACGATGCCCTGTCGGCAGGCATCTTCCTGCTGATGCTGTCGCCTTGCGGCCGGGCCCTCTCAATCGATTCCTGGCTGCGGCACCGGCGGGAGAAGACGTTGGGCCCCGACTTCACGCCCGCCTGGCCCGTGCGTCTGATCCAGATCGAGCTGTGTCTGATCTACACCACCAGTGGGCTGGTGAAACTCAAGGGGACCGGCCTCTTCCAGGGAACCTGGTGGGACGGGACTTCGGTCCACTACGTCCTCAATTTCCTGAGCATGAGCCGGGTCTCCTACACCCAGTTGCCGCAGCCGCTCTGGCTGACTGCGGCAATGACCTACCTGTGCGTCTGGTGGGAAGCGCTGTTCCCGCTGCTGGTGCTGTTTCGACGGACGCGCCTCTTTGCCCTGGTGTTCGGCATCCTGTTTCACCTGGGCATCTGGTTCTCGATCGAGGTGGGCTGGTTCAGCTTCAACATGCTGCCGTTCTACGCGGTCTGGGTGCCGGACCGGTTCTGGGAGCGCTGCATCCCGGCCCGGCAGGCGCAGCCGGAGCTTGCCCGGCCGGTGCCCGCCCCGGTCCAGATGCAGCTGGCCAGCCGAGAATAATAAGAGCGATCAGAAGCAAGGGCGAGCGGCGCGGCGTCAGCCCGCCGGTAGATGCCTCCCACCGGCGGGCTGACGCCGCGCCGCTCGCCATCTCTTCCGTCCGCTCTCAAACCGGCTCACGGCATCTCGGCGAACTGCTTGTAAACCTCGGCCACCTTGCCCTGGGTCGCGTCGCCCTGGTGCAGCAGCACGCCGTAACGCAGCTTGAGGTGTTCGCCCCTGGCCAGCTTGACCAGTTCCTTCTGGCCCTTGGTGCTGGGGAAACCGGCCTTGCTCCGGCCAAACGGGTTGGCCGCCATCAGGCCGTAGCCGCGACTGTGCCACGCACTGGGAAAGGGGTTCTTCGGCGAGGCCAGGATGGCGATGCCGACAACGTGATCGCCCACCGGGCCGGAATCGTCGCACCAGGCGGAGCGCGAGCCCCAGACGCCGGTCTTCTCGCCGATCGTGCCTTCGGCGTTGGTCAGCTTGCCCTTGCCCTTGTCCTCGGTCAGCTCCTGCCGGACCCGCGCTCCGAACGAGCCCTCCTTGGTATCGCCAAAGGTGATCGGACAGACGCTGGCGTCCAGGTCGATGTCGATGATCAGCAGCTGGGATGGGCCCAGGTTGACCAGCTGGATGGTCCGAGTCTCGTCCAGGACCTTGACGTCGTCGGCCGTGCGCCACTCGTTGTGAGTGACGACCTTGCCCTGGTTGCCCTTCGTGACCGGCTTCTCGACCTTGGTGCAGACAATCCGGCCATGCCCAATCCCCTCCGACCAGAAATCCACCCCCTCGACGTTCTTGATCTTTTGTTTCAGGGGAATGCCCTCGGGAATCACGTCGCCGTGGCAGAACCAGAGCGATTTCTGATGGACGTGGTCGGTGGCCTCGCCCTTGGCGGCCGGCTGCTCCATGGGCCAGGCACGGGTAACGCAGGTGCCGTCCGGACTGTTCACCGGGAAGAAATAGGGCTTGGCCACCTTGGGACCGAAATGATAGCGGGCCGACAGCCGATCGCCGTGCATGAAGTCGATCTTGTCGCCCGCCATCGTGATGCTCACCGGCTCGACCTTCGCCGGGTCGGCCTTGTCAGCCGCCAGGACCAGCGGCGAGGCCAGCACCGCTCCAAACAACACCCATCCCGCCAGACTTTGCCGCGTCATGTCCACCACCTCCAGGCACTTTCCCGACCACGTGACACCTGGAGGCAATGTATGGGGTATCTCCAGGGCGGTCCACGGGCCTGACCCGGCCGCGTTTCTTTTTTCCCTGAATCCGAAGGAGCTTTTTCATGCGTTCGCGTCTGCTCGCATCAAGCACGGCCAGGATGGCAGTGGCCCTGCTTGTCGGCCTGCTTCTGACCTGCCCACCGGCTCGCTCGGCCGAGGGCCAGGCCAATCCGACCGTTGTGATCCGGCTGGCGTCGCTGGATCGGCTCATCGACGATGTCCTCTACCTGGCGGAAATGGCCAACAAGGAGGAAGAGGCCAAGCAGCTTCACGCGTTCCTCAAGTCGGCGACCGGCGGCGAGGAAGGCATTGCCGGCATCGACATGAAACGGCCCATCGCCCTGTACGCCCGCCTGGCCCCAAAGCTGGAGACGAGTTCCTATGCCCTGATGGTGCCCATTTCGGACGAGAAAGCCTTCCTCGCCCTGCTCGCCCAGTTTGGCCAGCAAGGCGACAAGGGCAAGGATGGCATCTGGAAGGTCGAGCTGCCGAGGGGCCCCGCACAGGTCTACTACCGCTTTGCCAACAAGCACGTCTACGTGACCGTGGCCCAGAACTCCGAGAACCTGCTCGACTCGCGGTTGCTGGCGCCTGAGGCGGCCTTCCCCGCCGGGGACAGCAGCACGGCCTCCGCCACCGTCCGTTTCGCCCAGGTCCCCGAGCCGCTGCGCGCCCTGGTGCGCGGCGAGGTGGGCCGGCGTCTGGGTACGTACAAGCAGGAGAAACTGCCCAACGAGACGGAGTTCCAGGCGAAACTCCGGGCCGGCATCATCGACGAGGCCGCGGCCCAGCTCAAGAGCCTGCTCAACGAGGGGCAGGATCTGCGGCTTCTGCTCAACGTCAATCGCAAGCAGAATGAGCTGTCCCTCTCACTCGACCTGACCGGCAAGCCGGGCTCCGCCCTGGCCCGGACGTTCGCCGACCTGGGCAAGCAGACGAGCGTTGGCGCCAGTCTGCTTTCCGCGGACTCGGCCGCCAGCGGCCAGCTGCACGTCGCTCTGCCCGAGAAGCTGCGCCGGGTCCTGGCGCCCACCCTGGACGAGGGCTACCAGGCCGTCCTGGGCCGGATCGACAACCCGACCCTGAAGGACGTCGTCGAGATCCTGCTCAAGGGCATCGACCCCACGCTCAAGCAGGCCGAGGTCGATGCGGCCCTGGACCTGCGCGGCCCCGGCAAGAACGGCAAGTACACCGCGATCCTGGGAGTGAAAGTCAAGGACGGGGCCGGCCTGGAGACGGCGCTCAAGAACGCCGTCAAGGAGGTCCCGGAGGGGGCCCGTCGGGCGCTGACCCTGGACGCGGCGAAGGCTGGTGGGATCAACGTCCACAAGATCGTACCGGAGAGGACGGACGAGGGCTTCCAGGCCGCCTTCGGGGACAGCCCCATCTGGTTCGCGGTGCGCGACAATGCTCTCGTGATCGCTGCCGGTAACGAGGCCCTGGCGTCGCTGAAGGAAGTCCTGGCCGCCAAACCGAAGGAGGGCAAGATCGTGCGGCTGGAAACGTCCCTGCTGCGCGTGGCCCCGCTGCTGCGCGCGAGAACAAGACGGTACTCCCGGCCGCGAAACAGGCGTTCAAGGACAAGGACAGCGACCGGGTCCGGCTGGTGATCGAAGGCGGCAAGGGGCTGCAGCTGCGAGCCACCGTGAAGGGAGAGGTGATCCGGTTCGTGGCGCTGGCCGAGGAGCTGAAGAAGAAGGGACAATAGTTCGCTGCGCTCCCGAATCCTCAATCCTCACGAAGAGGAGAAAGAGTAAGATGAAGATTTAGATTAGGAAGAGGATGAAGAGAAAGAGCAAGAGCAAGAGTAGGACGCCCTGGGGCTGACCTTCTTACTCTTACTCGTAATCCTGCTCTTAATCCTCTTCCTAATCTAAATCTTCATCTTACTCTTTCTCCTCTTCGTGAGGATTGAGGATTTGCGAGTGGAGCGAGGGTGGAATGTCCCTGCCGTGCGGGTCGGTGGCCGGCTGCCGCAGCTGGGCGGCCAGCTCGCTCTGGAAGTCGGGGCCGAGGAAATGCTCCATCCGCGCGGCCGGCTCGTGCAGGTGGTCGCGCGGCAAATCGAGGTTCTCTTCCAGGTACGCCTCCCACAGCCGATGCGCCCGCACCAGGGAGCGCGCCAGTTCCCGGCCTTGCTCCGTCAGGGTCACCTGGCCATCGGCAGTCCGTCGCACCTGACCATACCAGCGCAGCACTGGCAGGACCAGCCAGGTGCCGACGCCGCCTGCCGTCTGGCTGATCTCGCGCACCGGCAGCAGAACCGGTTGGCCGGCCTGTTCCTCCTTGCGGTAGAGGTCCGCCAGCAGGTCCTCGCCGACGATGCGGAAACGCAGCCGGGCGTTGCGGATCACCTTGCTCAGCAGGCCGTGCCGGGGAGCAAACAGCACCGCCAGCAGGAACTGTCCCCCGGCTGCCAGCGTCATCATGCCCGCCAGGCTGGTCGACTGACCGAAGACATAACCAAGGACGGCCGAGAGGGCTCCGACCACGGCCGCCCACGTCAGCATCCAGCCCAGCCGGTCGGTCAGCAACTGGGCCGTGGCCGCCGGCACGATCAGCATGGCCACGACCAGGATGGAGCCGACCGCGTCAAAGGCCGACACCGTGACCCCCGCCACCATCGCCATCAGCAGGTAATGCACCAGCGTGGCGTTGATGCCCATCGCCTTTGCCACGGCTGGGTCGAACGAGACGATCTTCAGCTCCTTCCAGAACAGCACAATGAAGCCCAGCGTCAGCAGCAGGGCCAGACTCAGCGTCGATAGTGCCCGGGGCACTTCGACGCCGAAGAGAGGAACCGTGTGGATCGAAACAAGCTCAATCGCTCCGTAGAGAACACAGCTCGCGTCCAGATCAACCCTTTTGGCGTCGCTGTTCTCCAGCAGCACCACCCCAAGGGCAAAGAGGGCCGTGTACACCACGCCAAGGCTTGAGTCCTCGGCGATGCCTGCTTTGTGGAGCAATTCAGTCAGAAAGACCATGATCACTCCCACGATCATGCCGCCCAGCAGGATCGGCATTCCAGTCACCTGACCTGCCAGCAAGTAGGCGAGAACGATGCCCGGCAGCACCGAGTGACTGATCGCATCGCCGACCAGGCTCATCCGGCGCAGCACCAGGTAAGACCCGAGCAAGGCACAGGAGACATTGCACAGAATGCCAATCAGGATGGTCCAGAAGGCGATGTGCATTTTGGTCTCCAGAAACTCCACAGCCAGGGGGCCAGCAACCCCCGGCGTGGTGCCAGCAGCGCCGACACCAGGAAAAAGGTCGTGCCACACAGGACAATGATCGGCCCCGCGGGCAGGGAGCTGAATCTGGCGCTGAGCAACGCTCCGCAGCTGCCCGTCAGAGCGCCCAGCAACGCCGAGAGGACCAGCAACACGCCCAGCCGATCGGTCCAGAAGCGGGCAGTGACCCCGGGCAGGATCAGCAGGGCGGCGATCATGACCACGCCGACGGGCGGCAGGCCGATGACCACGGTGAGCGCCAGCAGCAGCATCAGCAGCAGGTCCAGCCGCAGCACCGGCCAGCCCTGGGTGCTGGCGAAGTCGGGATCAAAGGCGATCAGTTTCAGCTCCTTGTAGCACAGCAGCAGGGTCAGCAGACAGAACAGGGCGGTGCCGGCGATCAGATACACGTCCTCGGCGATCATTTGCGAAGTCTTGCCCAGCAGATAGGAGTCCAGCCCCGCCTTGCTGCCGGATGCCACGCTGTTCTGTACGTACTTGCTCAGGACGATGCCGGCCCCGAAGAAGACGCTCAGCACCAGACCGATGGCCGCATCCTCCTTGATCCTTGTCCAGCGCCGCAGACCAGAGATAATCAGGACTCCCAGGATGCCGCTGAGCAGGGCGCCGACCAGCAAGGCAAAGAAGCTGCGCTGGCCGACCACCAGGAACGCCAGGCAGACCCCAGGCAGGGCAGCGTGGGCCAGGGCGTCCCCGGTCAGGGCCCGGCGGCGCAGCACCGCGAAGCTCCCGACCGGACCGGCACAAGCCCCCAACAAGCTAACGCCGATCAGCACCACGGCGGTGTTGTACGCGATCATGGCTCGCTCCGCTCGCAAATCCGAAATCCGAAGAGAAAGAGTAAGATGAAGAGGAAGAGTAGGAAGAGGAGTAAGAGAAAGAGCAAGAGTAAGAGTAGGACGCCCTGGGCCTGACTTTCTTACTCTTACTCTTCATCCTGCTCTTAATCCTCTTCCTACTCTTCCTCTTCATCTTACTCTTTCTCTTCTTCGTGAAGATTGAAGATTTGTCGCGATCATGCCGTGCGCTCCCGGGCGCGGACCGCCTCGGCCGCCGCCTCCAGCAGGTCCAGCCGGCCACCATAGGTTTTGCGCAGCAGGTCCTCGGTGAAGACGCTCTCGACCGCGCCGCTGGCCACCAGCCGGGTGTTGATCAGGATCACCTGATCGAAGTAACGCGGCACCGTGCGCAGGTCGTGGTGGACCGCGATCACCGTCTTGCCCTGGTCGCGCAGCTCTTGCAGCAGGGTGAAGATGGTGCGCTCCGTCGCCGCATCGACGCCGGCCATTGGCTCATCCATGAAATAGAGGTCGGCGCTGCGCCAGGGCCCGGGCCAGGAAGGTCCGCTGCTGCTGACCGCCCGACAGCTGGCCGATCTGCCGGCCCTCCAGCCCGCTCAGGCCGACGTGTTTGAGGCACTCCCGCGCCCACTCCTTTTCCCGGTGTCCCGGCCTGCGGAACCAGCCCAAGCGGCCGTAGGTGCCCATCAGCACCACGTCCAGCACGCTCACGGGGAAATCCCAATCGACGCTCTCGCGCTGCGGCACGTAGCCGATCCGGTTCCGCACCCGGCTGACCTTCTCGCCGAAGACCGTGATCGCCCCGCTGGCCGCCGGCACCAGGCCCAGGATCGCCTTGATCAGCGTACTCTTGCCGGCCCCGTTGGGACCGACGATGCCCACCAGGCGCGGCCCCTGCACTTGCAGGTCGATGTCCCACAGCACCGGCCGGGAGTGGTAGGCGACCGTCAGATCGTGAACGTCGAGGAGGGGAGACATTGCAGAGTTCATCGCAGCGCCTTGACGATGGTATCGACGTTGTGCCGGACCATGCCGGGGTACGTTCCCTCCGGCTTGCCTTCCTCGCCCATGGCGTCGGAGTACAGCTCGCCGCCGATCACAACCTTGTGGCCGCGGGCGGCACAGCCCTCGATCAGGCTCCTGACGTTGCGCTCCGAAACGCTGGTCTCGACAAACACCGCCTTGATCTTGCGCTGACAGAGGAACTCGACCAGCTCGTTGACGTGCTTGACCGCCGCCTCGTTCTCCGTGCTGATCCCCTGGATGCCGCGCACCTCGATGTCGTAGGCCCGGCCAAAGTAGCGGAAGGCATCGTGAGCCGTCACCAGCACGCGCTGCTCCTTCGGGATGCTCGCGATCTGCTGCTTCGCATAGTCATGCAGTTCCGCCAGTTCCTTCTGGTACTTCTCGGCCCGCTCCCGGTACAGGGACGCATGCAGCGGATCGAACTTGACCAGCTCGTCGCGGACCACGCCGACGGCCTGGCTCCACAGCGACACGTCAAACCACAGGTGCGGGTCGTGGGCGCCCTGCTCCGTTTCCAGGATATTCTTCCTGTCGATGGCCCCGGTGACAGCGCAGGTCGGTTTGGTCCGTCCCAGGCGCTCGAAGACGTCGCCCATCTTGCCTTCCAGGTGGGTGCCCGAATAGAAGATCAGATCGGCGTTGCTGAGCATGCGAACGTCCGCCGTGGAGGCCTTGTACAGATGCGGATCAACCCCCGCGCCGATCAGCTGCGTGACCGCGACCTGCTCACCACCGACGTTGCGCACCAGGTCGGCCACCATGCCCGTGGTCGCCGCGATCCTGATCGGATACCGGTCCCGCTTCGGCTCGGTGCCGTTGCACCCGGCCAGAAGCAACACAACCAGCGCCCAGCCGACCGGACACTGCCATCCGCGATTTCTGTCCACCTTTGGCCTCATCTCAAGAACTCCCGCGAATCTCCTTGCTTAGTCTTAGCTAATATCGGATCATAGGTCAAGCGAATTCAAGTGCCGATGAAGGAATCTCCCACAATGACCGCGACGGAACTGTTGCAGTTCCTGGACTTACGACCGCTTCCTCTGGAGGGAGGGTATTACCGGCAGAGGTTGTACCCGGCGTTCGCGGGCTGGATCGAGCGGCTGACGCGGGAATGATCCCGGCGAGACGTGATTGCAATTCGCGAGAAACCCGCTACGGGGTTGGTGGAGCGATGAGGCTGACTGGATCGAGGGCGGCAATGCCAGGAAAACGGGCAAAGTCGGCAGTGTTGAAGGTAAGCAGACGGGTCAGGCCATGAACGGTCATTGCAGCCACAAGCCTGGCATCGTGAGCGTTTCGGCCCAGGACTTGATGAGTAGCCACAAGCCTGCGCCATTCGGGCAAGATGCTGGGCGTGTCGGGGAAGAGAAGGGGAAAGAGGCTCAGCACGTTGGTAAGCTCGGCATCTGCCACGGCGGCAGAGAAGCCAAGCCCGTTTACCGCGACGGGTCTCGTGGCGACCACCCAGAACTCATAGAGGACTTGAGGGACCAGGCAGAGGACGTCTCCTCGAAGTTGCAGAGCGGTGACCGCATCCAGCGCAGTCCGGTACAAAGCAGTCCCTGGCTGGGCCATCCGGGTCAAGACGTTCGTGTCAAGCAGGACGTTCATTCCGTCCGGTCGTCCGCGTAGATGGTTTCCCGACTGTCGTCCGCAAGCGTATCTCGCTTCGGGTGGCTCTCGGCCCAGTGCCGGACGGCCTGGGCCCACTCCTCGTGCGAGGCAAACGCGGAAGGGACACCAGAAACCGGCCGGCCTCGGAGCTGCGCCACGTACCATTCCACGGCGCGGATGGCCTCCTCCGGCAATCCGGTCACGTCGATGGATCGCGTTACCTGTTGCTCGGTGCGTTCCATACCCTCAAGGATACCAACTACCTTGCAGGTTGTCCTCGTCATCATCTTTCCATCCCAGGGAGAGGAAGCTCTCTTGCGCTCACTCTTGTCTCTCCGGAACGAGAACTCCAAAGGACTTCAACCGTGCCCCCGCTTGCGGTTTCTCGGGCATCGTCAGCGTGGGGTACGTGGTCGGCGCGAGCGCAGCGCCGTTCTGGAGTCCCGGCTGGCCGGGAATGCTGCCGGGGGCCGGCATCCCCGGTGTGGCGGCGATCGGACCGCTGGCGGAGAGCTGGTGCAGATCCTGTCCGGGGCGCATTGCTTCCAGCGCATCGCCGGGGCTGGTCAGGAACAGCAAGATCGGGGGGTTGGAGGAACAGACAATCCCCACCTGGGTGAACCGGTACTTGCGCAGGATGGCCAGGGCCCGGCGGGCATCTTCCTCACCGCGCTCGAAGCTGAGCAGCGTCCGGTAGGCGTCGCGAACGCACCACTGGCCGTAACTGTTCTCGACCCGCAAGGTCCGCTGATCCACCGGCGACAGCCGCAGGCCGGAGGCAAAGCCAGACGGGGCCTGGCCATCGCTCAGCCAGTACTCCAGGATCGGCCTGGCTTCGCCGACCGAGCCATACTGGTTGACGCGCAACTGCCGGATCAGCAAGAGCATCTGCCGGGCAGCGGTCTCGTTGCTGCCAAAGTCCCGAATCGTCAGCTCGCCACAGCGCAACTGCCAGCTGTAACCCTGTTGCGAGGTGTCAGGGGTCCAATCCAGTTGCAGCAGGTCGGGATCGAACGTGACCACGTTCTCGATCAGGTCGCCTGGCTTGTCGGGGACCGCAGGGGCTGCCCGCACGCCTGCGTGCGCTCCGGCCGGCAGGCCGGCCTGCGCTTCCGGCGTTCCCCCGCCGCCCTGTTTTGTCGCGGTCGCTGGGTTTGGCTGAGTGCCGGTGATGATCACGGCCAGGGGAGTGTGCTTGACCGTCGTCACTTCCCCCAGCAGCAGCCCACCCGGCCCGGCCGTCTGGGACCGGCAAGGAGACGCAAGCGAGACCAGGACCAGAGCGACAGAGGCCAGACGCTTCATGACTTCTTCCTCCTCTTCCCTGGTTCCATCGGCGCCGAAGATGCCGAACTTGAGGGCAATTCCGGGGGAAGTCCCCGAAAGCCGGCACCGGGCGAAAAAGAATGCTACGGTTGTTACGTGGTGTGACGGCCCCCTCAGCCCGAGAGAACCCGCGAGTGTGCTTTCCTTCCTGTCCAGCCCCAACAATTGAGGCTGGCCCTTCAGCGCCCGCCGATTGCGGCAGCCAGGAGGTTGCGGTCATGGTTCCCCTCTCCTTGCCTGGAACAGAGGACAGCGTTGGGGCACGGTCTCCCGACCGTGCCCCGCCCCAACGCGGGGGGGCCCGGGAAGCCGGTCTCGCCGATCTCACCTCCAGCGAGGTCACCACTGGTCCGAACCCTGCTCTGACTCAGCCCACCTGCCAGGAACCCAACGTCGATCTGGAACTGGTCAGCCAACTGCTGAGGAGCAAATATCAGGTCCTGTCCGAACTGGGCCGCGGCGGCATGGGTGTCGCTTACCTGGCCCGGGCGAAGGACTGCCATCGACTGGTCGTCGTGAAAATGCTGCAGTCCGGCTGTTTCTGCACTGAGCCGGAGCGCAAGCAGTTCCGCAAGGAGATCGAGGCGGCCTCCCGGCTGCACCATCCCGGCCTGGTGGCGGTGCGCGAGGCCGGCGAGGTGGAAGGTAGTCCCTATTACTGCATGGAGTACGTCAAGGGGCCGAACCTGGTCGAACGGCTGCGGCAGGGTCCGGTGCCGGCCCAGGAGGCGGCCCGGCTGGTGCGGCTGCTGGCCCTGGCCGTGCAGCACGCCCACGAGCAAGGCATCCTGCACTGCGACCTGAAACCGTCCAACGTCCTTCTGGACAACCACTCCGAGCCGCACGTCATCGACTTTGGCCTGGCCCGGCACCTGGGCGAGTCCGCGGACCAGGACCGGGGCCGAATCGTGGGCACGCCGATCTACATGGCTCCCGAGCAGGCCGCCGGACGGGCTGAACACGTGGGCCCGGCCGCGGACGTCTACAGCCTGGGCGCCATCCTCTACGAACTGCTGGCGGGCCGGCCTCCCTTTGGCAGCAGTACCCTGCTGGGGACCCTGCGCCAGGTGCTGGATGAGCAACCCATCCCACTCCGGCAGCTCAACGCCGCCGTTCCTCCGGACATGGAAGCGATCTGCCTGCGCTGCCTGGAAAAAGACCCAGGAAAGCGTTATCCGTCCGCTCAGGGGCTGGCGGAGGACCTGGGCCGCTGTCTGCCCGCCGGGCTGATTGCTTCGCGCCGGGACGCGGACGCCGGGGTTGCCGCAGCGCTGCCGGATCCGGTCGTTTCGGTCCGGCCTCGCCTGTGGCGGCGGACCCTGGTGCTGCTGGCCTGGGTGCTGCTGCTGGAACATCTGACCGTGGCCTGGATCGCCCTGTTACGGCCGGGCGTGCTGATCTGGGCGGCGTTGCTGCTGGGTGGCGTGCTGGTCGGCACGCTGCTCAGTGCGGGAAGCCGACCCTCCAATGACAAGGTGACAAGGTGACAAGGTGACAAAGGAAGCATCTTCTGTCACCTTGTCACCCTGTCACCCTGTCACCTTGTCATCTTTCGATAGCCGCTGGCGAATTCCCTCCGCGTAGTCGGGCGACAATTCGATCCCCAGGTAGCGCCGCCCCAGCTTCTTGGCGGTCGCCAGGGTCGTGCCGCTGCCGGCGAACGGGTCGAGCACCAGGTCGCCCGGCGCGGACGACACGCGGATGATCCGCTCCAGCACCGCCTCCGGCATCTGGCACGGGTGGCCGGTCCGCTCCTTGAAGGTGCCGCACACCCGGGCCACGTACCAGGTATCACTGTCGGCCTGGAAAAAGCGCTCGTCCTCTTGCGGCCGCAGCACCCAGGTGTCGTCGGGCAACTTGCCCCTGGGGTTGGCCCGGCGATCCGCGTAGGTGGTCTGCCGGGCGGACGGCACCCGGATGGCGTCGGCGTTGAAGGTGAACCGCTTCGGGTCCATCACGTAATACAGTACGTGCGCGTGACTGCGATTGAACTTTTGCTGGCAGTTGACGCCGAAGGTGTAGTGCCAGACGATCCAGTTGCGCAGGGTCAGCCCCAGGCCGTCCAGCCGGACCTTCAGCTCGGCCACGTACTCGTCGCCGATGGCCACGTAAAAGGAACCGGCCGGCTTCAGCACGCGCCGGACCGCCTGCAGCCAGCGCTCCGTCCAGAGCAAGTAGTCGGCGCGGGTCTGGCGGTCATCGTAAACGTCGTACTCGTAGCCGATGTTGAAGGGCGGATCGGCGAAAGCCAGATCGACACAGCCGCCCGGCAGGTCGGCCAGCAGACGCAGACAATCACCGGTCAGGATCGTGTTCATGCTCCGGAGACTCCTTTGGGGCACGGTCGGGAGACCGTGCCCCAACATCGCCGCTCCGGGGCAATTTTTCCAGCCCACTTTCAGAGTCGAAGCGCGCATGTGCCGAGTCGTCCGAGCCGCGCACGCAGCGCAGCGGAGTAAGCGGTCGTCTGGAGGGCCGCTTACTCCGCTGCGCTGCGTGCGCGGCTCGGCAACCACGTGCTCGGCACGGTGTGTCTTGCCAACAGCATGGCAAAACCTCTCCGCCAAACTGGCACGGGACCGATTTGCACTCTAAAGTTGAAGAGGATGGCCGATGTTGGCCCGGCAGACTGGCATTCCTGGAAGGCTCCGGCACTCGCGCCGGCTGATCTTGATGCGTGAGGCCTCCGTCATGCTCCTGGAGCAGGTGTTGCTTGGCAAGTACAAGGTGGTCCAGCTGCTGGACCAGGGCGGCATGAGCCTGCTCTTCCTGGGCAAACAGCTGGACAGCAACCGCGACGTGGTCGTCAAGGTCCTGCAGCCGCAACTGGCCACCAGCAAGAACCGCGAGCACTTCCGGCGCGAGATCCACATCATGTCGCGCTTCCAGCACCCCAACGCGGTCGCCTACTTCGACGCGGACATGAACCATCCGAACGGGCCGATCCTGGTCATGGAATATCTGCGCGGCATCGACCTGAACTTGCTGCTGCGCCGGACCGGCCGGTTCACCCCGGACCGGGCCGGCCGCATCCTGGCCCAGCTGTGCGACGTCCTTCAGGCGGCCCACGAGGCCGGCATCGTCCATCGCGACCTCAAGCCGGGCAACCTGATGGTCCTGCACCCGAGCACGCCGCAGGAGACGGTCAAGCTGATGGACTTCGGCCTGGCCAAGATGTCGGCGCTGTTCTACCTCTCGGCCGACGAGGTGTTCGATTACAGCCTGCCGTCCACGGCCGGGACGCCCGAGTACATCTGCCCCGAGCAGGTCCGCAGCGGCGAAACGGACGGCCGGGGCGACCTGTACAGTGCCGGCGTCATCCTGTTCGAGATGCTGACGGGGAAACGCCCGTTCGAGCGGCCCAGCATCCGCGAGCTGCTGCTGGCCCACCTGGAAGAAACGCCGCCCACTTTCGCGGAGCTGGGCCTGCCCGACCTGGCGCCGCCGGCCCTGGAACAGGTGATCCGCGACTGCATGGAAAAGCACCCGGAGGACCGGCCCAAAAGCGCCCTGGAGCTGGCGCTCGGTTACGAGAAGGCCCTGGGCAAACGCATCAACGTACGCCGGTCGCCGGCCACTGTGACCCCGGCTTCGACTCCCCCGCCGGCCTCTCCCGCCACGCCGCCGGAAGCGCAGGCCGGCCTGCCGGCCGGGGTGCCCAGCCGGGAAGTTCGCCGCTTGACCGGGCCGGGCCCGGCGACCGCGGCCGGCCCGAACAGCAAGGCGGTTCAGCGGCCCAGCCAGCTAAGTCAGCCGGCCCCGGCGACCGCATCTGCTCCCATCACACAGACGCCTCCTCCGGCCAGCAGGATCACCCGGGCGGTCGAACGCAACACCTTTCAGCAGAGCGTGGAAGCAACCATGCCCGAGGCGATGGCCATGCTCAAACTCAAGGGCTTCATCTTTGATCTGCACGGGGAAATCATCGAGAGTTTGCCCGGAAAGATCCGTGTCCGCGTGCCGGACCCGCATCCGGAACCGCCCCGCAAGACTGGACTGTTTGGCTGGGGCAAAGCAGCCCCGGTCGTGCAGAACTGCGCCGAGCTGGAATTGCACGTGGAGCGCAAAGATCCCAGCCAGCCCGGCAAGCTGACCATCACCCTCGTCCTCCGTCCCCAGAACGGACAGCCGCCCGCCGGCTGGAAAGAGCGTTGCCGACTGATTGGGCGAGATTTCCACGCCTATCTGATGGGCCGGTAAGTTCGGAAGGATGAAGGATGAAGGATGAAGGATGAAGCAAGACGGCTTTCTGCTTCATCCTTCATCCTTCATCCTTCCGAAAGTTGTTTCCCGACGGACCGCGGCTACAATGGCCGGTGCGGCGTTGCTCTCCACTCGGCGATCCGCAACCAACCCTTCGAGTATGCAGTCATGTCCGAGGACCGAGCCGATCAGGAGGAACGGGACACCCGCGCCCCGGCCGTGCTTGCGCCGGCAGTGCGCGAGCTGCCGCCGCCCTTTCAGGTGCAGACGGCGGCGGCACAGCTTCTGACCCTCATCGAGCGGCTGCCGCTGGGCTGCCTGATCTCCGACGCCAACTTCCTGTACACCCACTGGAACCTGGCGGCCGAAAAGCTCTTTGACTGGAAGCAGGACGAGGTTCGGGGCAAGCATCCGTTCGAGGTGATTGTGCCCCGGGACGCTCAGCCCTACGTGGCCGGCATCTTCGAGCGGCTGCGGCTGGGCGAACCCCAGGTCTCGGGCCGAAATCCCAATCAGAGGCGCGACGGCAGTCTGATCTGGTGCCGGTGGTCCAGCACGCCGCTGCTGGACGCCGAGGGCCAGTTTGCCGGCATCCTGTCGCTGGCCCAGGACGTGACCGAGGCGGTCCAGATGCAGGAGGCGCTGCGGGCCAGCGAGCAACGCTACCGAACCATTGTCGAGATGGCCCAGGAGGGGATCTGGATGATCGATCCGGCCGGCCGGACCGTCTTTGCCAACCGGAGACTGGCCGAGCTGCTCGGCTGGACGGTCGAGGAGATGCGCGGTCAGCCCTTTGCGAGCTTCCTGTTCGAGGAGGACCAGCCCGCCGGCCAGACTTACCTGGAGGATTCGCGCCAGGGGCCCGTTCGCCAGCTCGACCTGCGTTTCCGTCAGCGCGACCACCAGGCCTTGTGGGCCCTGGTGGTTGGCAACCTCCTCCGCGACGAGCGCGACCAGCTGCTCGGCTCGCTGCTGCTGCTCACCGACATCACCGAACGGCGGTTCCTGGAGTTGCAGTTTCTCGAAGCGAAAAAGCTGGAAGCGGTGGGCCGGCTGGCCGCCGGCGTGGCCAACGACTTCAACAACCTGCTGACCGTCATCACCGGCTACAGTGAGCTGCTGCTGCACGGCCTGGTCAGTCCCACCTTCGCCTCCGAAGCGCAGGCCGGCCTGCCGGCCGGAGCGCACGCAGGCGTGCGGCCCGGCACTCTTCTCGTTCCCGGTCAGGAGGCTCCTCCGTTCCGCGAAGTGCTGCGGGAGATTCACGAGGCCAGCATCCGGGCCACGGGGTTGACGCGCCGGCTGCTAGACTTCAGTCACAAGTCCTTGGCGGCTGAAGCGCGCCCGGGGGCCGAGACGGTCCTGCTGGTGGAAGACGAAACGGAGCTGAGTTCGGTCGGCCGGCTGGTGCTGCAAGCGTGGGGTTACAAGGTGCTGGAGGCCCGCAGCGGCCCGGAGGCGCTGGCCCTGGTGGAAAAACACTCCGGTCCCATTCATTTGCTGATCGCGGACCTGGTCCTAGCGCAGCTGAGCGGCCCGCAGCTGGCCGAGCAAGCCCAGCGGCTTCGCCCCGGTCTGAAAGTGCTTTTTCTTGTGGGGGTCGAAGGGGCTGCCAACCTGCCAGTCCAGGTCGCTTCCCTGCAAAAACCGTTCACTCCGACGCAGCTGGCTGCCAGGGTCCGAGCGGTGCTGGAAGGGAAGGAGTGACCATGCCCGACGTCCCCGTGGGTGCGCTGCGCGACCCACGGCTGAGTTATGCAACCCCTTCGGGGTAGGAAGACAACGCCAGCCCGGTTTTCTACCCCGAAGGGGTTGCATATCCCAGCCGTGGGTCGCGCAGCGCACCCACGGGGACTTTTGGGACCGATTCTTACACCACCCCGCGCTGGTGCAACTGGCGGACAGTCTCCGGGTCCAGGCCCAGCCAATCGCGCAGCACCTCGTCGGTGTGTTCCCCCAGCTTCGGCGGCAGAACGTGGGGAGGCGACGCCGTTTCTTCCTCCAGAGGATTGCTGACGTGATAGGGTGAGCCAACCAGGTCCACGGGCCGGCCCTCGGGATCGGTGATGGTCAGGCGCAGGCCGCGGGCCTCCGCCTGCGGATGGTGCAACAGCTCGCTGTAATTCCAGACCGGGGCACAGGGCACCCCGGCCTCCTCAAGCAATTGCTGCCACTGCGCCGTGGTGCGTTGCCGCAGCACACCCTCAAGGATCGGCACCAGTTCGCTGCGGTGGCGCACCCGGCCAGGATTGGTGCGATAGCGTTCGTCGCCGGCCAGGTCAGGCCGGGCAGCGGCCTGGCAGAAGTGCTGCCACTGGCCATCGTTGCCCACGGCCAGGACCAGAAAGCCGTCGGCCGTGGCGAACTGCTGGTAGGGCACGATTTGCAGGTGGGCGTTGCCCTGACGCGGCTGGACCACGCCGGTGGACAGGTACGCCTGGGCCGCGTTGACCTGGATGGCCACGGCACAGTCGAGCAGCGCAAGGTCCACGTGGTAGCCGTGGCCGGTCGTTTGCCGGGCATGCAAGCAGGCCAGGACCGCGATGGCCGCATTAAGGCCAGTTACCACGTCGGTGACAGCAACGCCGACCTTGCAGGGCGGTCCCTCGACCGGACCGGTGATGCTCATCAGGCCGCTCAGGGCCTGGATGGCGAAGTCGTAGCCGGGCAGTTCCCGCAGCGGTCCCGTTCGCCCAAAGCCGGAGATGGAACAGACGATCAGTCGGGGATTGACCTGAAGCAGGTGCCGGGGACTCAGACCGAGCTTGTCGGTGCTGCTGGCCTTGAAGTTTTCCAGGAGCACGTCACTCCGGCGAACCAGGGCCCCAAAGAGTTCGCGCCCCTCGGGCTGGGCCAGGTCGAGGGTCAGGCCGCGTTTGTTACGATTGCAGGAGAGGTAATAGGAGCTGGTGGTCTGGCCGGCCACGGTCTGGAAGGGAGGGCCCCAGCCCCGGCTCTCGTCGCCGCTGCCGGGCCGCTCCACCTTGAGGACCTCGGCCCCCAGGTCGCCCAGCACCTGACCGCAGAAGGGGCCGGCCAGCACCCGGGAGGCGTCCAGAACTCGAATGTCCCGCAGAAGAGTTCGTGCCGTCACGTCCGTGCCTCCGCACCGTTTTGCCGGGCGTGCCCTTGCCCAGGCAGTGTACCGCGTGCTAGACTGCCTGACCACAGCCGTTGCTGAAACCCGGAGAGAATGCAGCCATGTCCAGCTCCGTGCCGCCAGGTGTTTCCGCCCCCGAACTGCGTGCCTACCTCGACCTGGTCGAGCTGTACGACCAGCGCGGCGAAGCGAACATGCGCGACCGCTTCCTGATCCTGGCTGCCGACGCCGCCTCCGCCGCCGGCCTGACTCAGCTCGCCGAGCAACTGCTGCAGCGGCTGCTGCAGTTCAGCCCGCACCACATGCTCAAGGCCTACCGCAGCTTTCCCGAGGCCCTCAAGGCCGAGCCGGTGCGCAATTACCTCGCTGACCTGAAACAGAACTATCCCCCGGAGATGGTCCGCAACCTGCTCGAAGTGGCGCGGTCGGGAGACCGGCCACAACGGAGCCGGGCCCCCTCCCCCACCGCGATGCCTTTCTCGCAGACCCTCCCCGCCGGCGGCATCCCGGCGCCACGCAGCCCGGCCGACGACGAAACCGCCATCCTGCCGCCGCCCCCGGTGGCACGGTCGGGAGACCGTGCCACAACCGCCCGCCCCGCACCTGCTCAGTCCCAGGCCCGCGCCCCGCCGGCAGACCCATTCCCACGGCAACCCCAGCCGCTTCCGGCCCTGCCAGGCCCCGGCCCGCCCCGGCGCCGCTGGCACCGGCCGTCCAGCCGCCCGTCCCGGCCCCCCCCGGCGACGAGACCCCGGACGCGCCCGGTGGCGGCTGGCTGGCCACCTTGCTGTTTCTCGTGGTCCTGCTCGCCGGCCTGGCCCTTGTCGGCTACACCCTGGCCCGGCCGTTTCTGAAGTAGAATGGGCTGCCGAGCCCGGCGGGATTCCTCTTGCCCTTTTCGGACAAAGCTGCCACAATCCCTGCCCGCGCGGTGGCCTTCCGTGCCGCGCTTGCGCTGGGAGGGAACCCAAAGTAATGGCAACGGCAATCCGCTGGGTACTGATCGCCCTGCTGGTGGTCATCGTCGGCGTTGGCCCCTTGCTCTACCGTCGGAGCGTCTACGTGCATGGCAAACGGCTGCGCGAGATCGTTCCCGGGCAAGTCTACCGCAGCGGCCAGCTGACTGCCGCTGGTTTCAAGGACGTGGTCGGGCAGCTGGGCATCCGCACCATCATTAACCTGCAAAACGACTTCCCCGACCCCGACATTCGCCGCGGCTTCTGGGACGGCAGCACCATCAAGGAAAGCGACCTGTGCCGGCAGCTGGGGGTGCGCTACGTCCTCATCGAGCCCGACCTGGTCAGCCGGCACCTGGTGGGCCGAGCCCATCCCCAGGCCATCGATCAGTTTCTGCGCCTCATGGACGATCCCTCCACGTACCCGGTGCTGATCCACTGCCGGGCCGGCCTGCACCGGACCGGCGTGCTGTCGGCCGTGTATCGGATGGAGTATCAGGGCTGGTCCAATGCCGAGGCTTTCCGCGAGCTGAAGGCCCTTGGGTTTGGCGACCGGGATTGCACCGCGGCCAACGACTACGTCAAGCAATACGTCCTGACCTACAGACCACGGCAGGTGTTCGAGGCGACCGACATCGTTGATCCTTGACCGGTCTTCGTTCTCGGGGGAAGACAGGAAGAATCCCGTCATGATCAAGCTGATTGATCGGCAACTGATCCTCGGATACTTCAAGGCGTACCTCGTCTGCCTGACCAGCCTGCTCAGCCTCTACGTGGTTGTCGATCTGTTCACCAACCTGGACGACTTCGCCAACCACGGCGACGGCCTGGTCCAGGTGGTGCAGCACATTGTCACCTACTACGGCTACAAGATCACTCAGATTTTCGATCGCCTGTGCGAGGCCATCGTGCTGCTGGCCGCCATGTTCACCATCACCTTGATGCAGCGCAACAACGAACAGTTACCGCTGCTGGCGGCCGGGGTCTCGACCCACCGGATTGTCACGCCGATCTTGCTCTGTTCCTGTCTGATGCTCACCCTGACGGTCCTGAATCAGGAACTGATCATCCCACGCATCGCCGATCAGCTGTCGTACGACAAGGATGATCCGAACGGCAAGAAAGACCTGATGGTCCGGGGTCAATTCGATTCCAATGACATCCACGTCGAGGGGAGCCACGCCCGGCGGGAAGGACTGACGGTCCAGCTGTTCAACGTGACCGTCCCGGAGAAGATGGCCGGCAACCTGCTGCATCTGTCCGCCCGCGAGGCTCACTACGTACCGGAGAAAAAAGGCTGGGAAATGCTGGACGTGACGCCGCGCGACATCGAGACGTGGGACTCCAACGTGCTGGTCGTCATCGACGCCGGCCGCTGTTTCCTGCGCACCCGGGAGGTCGATTTTGAAGCCCTGACGCGCAACGCCAACTGGTTCCAGATGGCCAGCACCTACCGCCTCTACGTGGAACTGCAAAAGCCCGATCCGCACCTGACCGCCATGGCCGTGCTCTTCCATCAGCGTCTGACCCGCCCCCTGGTCGGCATGCTGCTGGTCTGTCTGGGCCTGTCCGTGGTACTGCGCGACACCAACCGCAACATCATCATCAGTGCCGGGGCCTGTCTGGTGGTGTGCGGCATCTTCTTCGTCGCCGTCTACTCCTGCAAGATGCTGGGCGAATACGACATCCTCTCCCCCCCGCTGGCCGCCTGGATGCCGGTGCTGCTGTTCGCGCCGATTTCCATTGTCCTGTTTGACTCCATTCATACTTGAAGCTGCCGGCCACGCCTGCTTGTGGCTGCTCCAACCTCAAAGCGGCAGCAAATGCTGCACCCGTTCCGGAGCCAGACGCAACACCCCCTCCGCCGTCTGCACCTCGACTCCCTCAAACCCCACCTCCAGCAGCCGGCCGACCACCAACTCCTCGGAACATTCCACGCGCACCGGCCGTCCTAACAGACCCAGGTGCCATTTCCAGCACGCTTCCAGCGTGTGCAAATCTCCACTCAGGAGCAGGTCGTAATCGGCGTCCAGCTGTTCGAGCAACCGGCGGGCAACGTCGGCCGTTTGCAGCGGGATTCCGGAATGCGCCAGCAGGGACGTCGCGTCCGGCAGTTCAGCACGAGCAAAGTCCTCGGGTCTTTGCTGGACGTTCAGGCCGATGCCGACCACGGTGCCCCGACCCTGCTCAATGAGGATGCCGCAGACCTTCTTGCCGGCCAGCAGCACGTCATTGGGCCATTTGATCCGGGTCTGCCAGCCAATGGTCTTCTGGATCAGCGTGCAGACGGCGACGGCCGCCCAGGCCGTGAGGATGCTGGGGCGGAGCAGCAACGACGGGGGGAACAGCAGCAGCGACAGCAGGACGCTGGAGCCGGGAGCGGCCAGCCAGGTCCGGCCATGCTGACCCCGGCCGCTGGTCTGCTCCTCGGCCAGGACCGCGACGCCATCGTTGCCAGCGTCGGCTGCCAGCTCGGCAGCGGCGTTGCTGGTGCTGTCCAGCCGATCAAAGACCAGCACGCGCCGGCCCAGCCGGCGCAGCGGGAGTTGCCAGACGTCGCGCGGTTCGTTCACGTCACGTAGTCGAGAGCAATGTCCAGGGCGGCGGCCGAATGGGTCAGAGCACCAACGCTGATCCGATCGACGCCAGACTCGGCAATGGCCCGGAGGGTGCCCAGGTTGACCCCTCCCGAGGCCTCGAGCAGCACGCGCGGTGCGACCGCCGTTCGCCGCCGGACCGCCTCGCGCAGGTCGGCCGGTTTCATGTTGTCCAGCAAGACAATGTCCGGCTCGGCCGCCAGGGCCAGGTCCAGCTGCTCCAGGGTATCGACCTCGATCTCGATGGGATAGTGGTTGCCATACTTGAGGCGGGCCCGCCGGATGGCCTCGGGGATGGCTGTCGCGTCAGGGCCGAGGGTCGCCAGGTGATTGTCCTTGATCAGCACGCCGTCACCCAGGCCCATGCGGTGATTGTGGCCGCCGCCGCAGCGGACCGCGTACTTTTCCAGGACGCGCCAGGCGGGTGTGGTCTTGCGGGTGTCCAGCAGCTTGCAGGGCAGGTCGGCGAGCGTGTCCACGTAACGGCGGGTCAGGGTCGCGACCCCGCTGAGCCGCTGCACGAAGTTCAGGGCCGCTCGCTCGCCGGTCAGGATGGAAGCCACCCGCCCAGTGACCACGGCCAGGCGCGTGCCCGGCTCGGCCCGGCTGCCGTCCTCGAGCAGCTGCTGGAACGACAGGCGCGGATCGACCATGCCAAAGACGCCCTCGGCGGCCGGCAGGCCGCTGATGATGCCGGCGACACGCGAGACCAGAATGGCCGTCCCCTTGACGTCGGGTGGAATGACGGCGGCGCTGGTGAGGTCGGTGCCGCTGGGCGCCAGGTCTTCCTGGAGGGCCCAGCCGGCCAGACGGGTGAAGGACTCGGTTTCGGCAGCACTGAAATCCATTACCGATCTCCCGCACGTGTGTAGGTCAGGCTTTCCAGCCTGACGTTGGCCTGGAGTGTCAGGCTGGAAAGCCTGACCTACGTGAAGTTCCGCACCGCGTTCTGGAACAGACGCAACCCTTCCCCCTCGGCAGCCAGCCCCAGGCGCGTCCAGCGTGGATGCTGGGTGGGCAGGACGTGACGCTCGGGGTGCGGCATCAGCCCCAAAATCATGCCGCTGGGATCGCACAGGCCTGCCACGTCGCCCTGGGAGCCATTCGGATTGATTGGGTAAGGCCCCGGCTGTCCCTGCTCATCGCAATAGCGAAGCACGATCTGCCCGCTCTGGGTCAATCCGTGCAAGTGCCAGTCAGCCCGGCAGAGGAATCGGCCCTCGCCGTGGGCAATGGGCAGGTGCATCCGGTCGATCCCCTTGAGGAAGGGGCACTTGCCCGGGCTGGCTTGCAGGTAGATCCAGCGGTCCTCGAACTTGCCGGAGCTGTTGTGGGTCAGCGTGGCCACGGGTCCATCCTCGTCGGGCGGCATCAGCAGGCCAGCCTTGAGCAGCACCTGGAACCCATTGCAAATGCCCAGGATTAGCCGCTCGGCGTCCCGGAAGCGGCGCAGCACGTCGCCCAGGAAGTGCGTCAGCTGGTTGGCCAGGATCTTGCCGGCCCCCACGTCGTCACCGTAGGAAAAACCGCCGGGGATCACCAGGACCTGGTAGCGCATCAGCTGTTTGGGGTCGGCCCGCAGGGCGTTGACGTGAACGCGCTCGGCGACGGCCCCGGCCCGCTCAAAGGCGAACTGGGCCTCCTCGTCGCAATTCGCTCCGGGGGCTCGCAGGATCAGGACGCGCGGCGTTGCCATTTTGCAGAAAGTTCTCGGGTTTTTCTTGACCGGAGGGCCGGCCGGGCTGCATAATCATTCTTGTAGCACGTTGGGCCGATCTTCGCCAGGGTCGCCCGCCGAAACACCCCCCGGAAGTCGCCTACGCCATTCTCCCGTGGTGCGGGGAGGCCATTTCCACTTTTTTTGAAATTCCCCGTTGACAGAATTCGCCGACGCCCTATACTTCTCTTTGTCACCTGACCGGTGGCGTTTCGGGAAACCGAAAGACGTTCTTTGACAATGTGGTGAAGAGAAGCCTGAAGCGAGGATGCGGAGTGCCTTTTGGCATGACCATCCTTGCTTGCGATGCCGGTCCTCTCCAAGGACTGTGCATCGCCGCGAGTTCTTTGAGTCGTGTCAATAGGCGACCTCAAACGCTTTCAATCGCTGATCTTTTTCCGGTCGAGCCGGGCCTTGCGCCTGGGGAGACTGGTGGAAGCAGGAGGCGCAAGCCTCTTGCAAGCGAATACTTTTTGAAGGGTTTGATCCTGGCTCAGAACGAACGTTGGCGGCGTGGATTAGGCATGCAAGTCGAACGAATCCCACCTGGGTAACTGGGTGGGGGAAGTGGCGAAAGGGGCAGTAAGGCATGGGTAACCTGCCTCGGGGATGGGGATAGCCCTCCTAACGGAGGGGTAATACCCGGCGATTTGGCGGAGGGGCATCCTTCTGCCAGGAAATGAATTTCGCCTCGAGAGGGGCTCATGTGGTATTAGCTAGTTGGTGAGGTAACGGCTCACCAAGGCCAAGATGCCTAGCAGGTGTGAGAGCACGACCTGCGCCACTGGCACTGAGACACTGGCCAGACTCCTACGGGAGGCTGCAGTCGAGGATCTTCGGCAATGGGCGCAAGCCTGACCGAGCGACGCCGCGTGTGCGATGAAGGCCTTCGGGTTGTAAAGCACTGTCGAGGGGGAGAAAAGCCCGCAAGGGTCTGATCTATCCCTGGAGGAAGCACGGGCTAAGTTCGTGCCAGCAGCCGCGGTAAGACGAACCGTGCGAACGTTATTCGGAATCACTGGGCTTAAAGGGTGCGTAGGCGGGCGGTCAAGTCTGTGGTGAAATCCTTCGGCTCAACCGGAGAACTGCTGGGGATACTGGCCGTCTTGAGGGAGGTAGGGGCATGTGGAACTTCCGGTGGAGCGGTGAAATGCGTAGATATCAGAAGGAACGCCGGTGGCGAAAGCGACGTGCTGGACCCTTTCTGACGCTGAGGCGCGAAAGCCAGGGGAGCAAACGGGATTAGATACCCCGGTAGTCCTGGCCCTAAACGATGGGTACTAGATTGTGGGCTGACATGGGTTCACAGTCGAAGCAAAAGTGTTAAGTACCCCGCCTGGGGAGTATGGTCGCAAGGCTGAAACTCAAAGGAATTGACGGGGGCTCACACAAGCGGTGGAGCATGTGGCTTAATTCGAGGCTACGCGAAGAACCTTATCCTGGGCTTGACATGTCCGAAAGGGGTAGGAAGTAGGGGGCGGAAACGTTCTCCCAACGGTATCCAGTCCGGAACCTATTACAGGTGCTGCATGGCTGTCGTCAGCTCGTGTCGTGAGATGTCGGGTTAAGTCCCATAACGAGCGAAACCCTTGTCTCTAGTTGCCAGCGGGTCATGCCGGGGACTCTGGAGAGACTGCCGGTGTTAAACCGGAGGAAGGTGGGGATGACGTCAAGTCCTCATGGCCTTTATGCCCAGGGCTGCACACGTGCTACAATGGCGTGCACAAAGGGAAGCCAACCTGCGAAGGGGAGCCAATCCCAAAAAACACGCCCCAGTTCAGATTGAAGGCTGCAACTCGCCTTCATGAAGTTGGAATCGCTAGTAATCGCAGGTCAGCAACACTGCGGTGAATGTGTTCCTGAGCCTTGTACACACCGCCCGTCAAGCCACGAAAGAGGGGGACGGCCGAAGTCGCCTCACCAAGCAGGTGCCTACGCCGGACTCGCTGATTGGGACTAAGTCGTAACAAGGTAACCGTAGGGGAACCTGCGGTTGGATCACCTCCTTTCTAAGGATTGATCGCTGGATGCCTCACGCATCCGGAAACCAAATTCCATGTACCCATTCTCGCTTTAGGTCTTCACCACAACCAAAGAACACACCAACCCCGCCAGGGTCATCCCTGGCGGGGTTGTTTGTTTTTCCGGCCGTTCCCGTGGGTCGTTCGGTCCCCGTGGGTGCGCTGCGCGACCCACGGCTGGGCTATGCAACCCCTTCGGGGTAGAAAACCGGGCTCGCGTCGTCTTCCTACCCCGAAGGGGTTGCATAACTCAGCCGTGGGTCGCGCAGCGCACCCACGGGAATGACCGGGCTTCTCACCCTCCCCCCATCGTCTGCACCAGTCGCACCAGTCCGCCGACCAGCGCCGCCCCGGCCACCGCGAAGCCCAGCAGGATCAGTCCCCAGACCAGCACCTGGGTACTGGTAAATCCCTCCTCCATCCCTGCCTGGCCGTTCGTGGGGGTCTCGGACGTGTCGGACCCCAGGTCGATGTCGGTCCAGGTGCTGTCGGGAGACGGTTCCTGCTTCCGCAGCGCCTCGATGGCGGCGACGTAGTCGGGATCATGGTCGGAGTCCAGTACCTGCTGGGGCGATCCTTCCGCCCACAACAACAGCTTTGCCTCCGCCTCACCGGCCGAGGCCAGCCGATGCTCCGGCTTCTTGGCCATCATCTGCTCCACCAGCATCGCGAAGCCCACCGGCACCTCGGGTCGGAGCTTCCGCAGCGGCTCGGGCTCGTCCTTGCGGTGCCGGTAGATCTTCTCGATGCTGGTGCCGCCGGGAAAGGGCGGCTGGCCAGTCAGGGCGAAATACAGCGTGCAGCCGAGAGAATACACGTCGGCCCGGGCATCGACGGCGGTGGCGTCGTAGGTCTGCTCGGGGGCAATGTAATCCATCGTGCCGACGACGTAACCCTGTCCGCCCGTGATGCTGGGATCGTCGGCCGGCTCGCCTTCCATCAGGGCCAATCCCAGGTCGAGCACCTTGGCGTGCTCGTGCGGGGTGATCATGATGTTGCCCGGCTTGAGGTCGCGGTGAATCAGGCCCTGCAGATGGGCATGCTCCAGACCGGCGGCCACTTCCGCCATCAGCCGGGCGGTCCGGGCGACCGTGAGCGGCCCCTCGGCACCGACCAGGCGGGACAGGGTCTGGCCGGGGATGAACTCCATCGCCAGGTAGTAAACGCCGTACATCTTGCCGACTTCGTACGTCCGGCACAGATGGGGATGGGCCACGATCTGGCTCAGCTCCATCTCGCGCTGGAAGCGGGCCAGCAAGCGGTCCTTGGAGCGGGCCTTGCTCGGCGGCAGCACCTTGAGGGCCCGCAGCTCACCATTACGGCTGTCGCGGGCCAGGAACACCTTGCCCATGCCGCCCCGGCCGATCAGCGACAGGATCTGATAGGGACCGAAGATCAGCCCCTTGGAGACGCCCAGGAGCAGCTTGCGCGCCTGGAACCGCGACAGTTTGCCCGAGCGGACCAGCTGATCAGCCAGGGCCCGGGAATCGTCCTTCTGTGCGGGCGGAACGTTCTCCAGGGCCGATAGCGCTTGCGTGCGGTCGAGCAGGCCGCTGCGTGCCACCGTCTCCAGAAAATCCTCAATCGTCGGAACCTTGTCCGGTTCCGGTCGGTGTCCGGGTCCGTCGGACGAACGCGACGGTCTGGCCATGAACCCAACCCTCGAAGCACCACCGGCTGCGCGCCTGAGAAAACTCTGCCCCGTTACGCGATCGTATCATTTGTGGGCGTTTCGCGGTAGGTGGGTCGGTGGATTGTGAACCTGTTTGCGAGGTCGGCTCTCCGGTTTGGTAGACTGATCCTCAAGCCGCTTGCGGTTGTAGGGAACGCCCTCCGTGGCGTTCCGCGTAGGTCCGGAACGCCACGGAGGGCGTTCCCTACAGCAGAAAGGAGCCCCGCCCATGATTGCCGCCGTGGACGTCGATTACCGGGATACCGAAGCCCTGGCCGCCTGCGTCCTGTTCCGTGACTGGACCGATGCCGTGAGCGCCGCCGAGGTCACGGAGCGCATTGCCCAGGTGGCGGAATACCAGCCTGGCCAGTTCTACAAACGCGAACTGCCGTGCTTGCTGGCCGTTTTGAAGAAAGTCCCAACTCCGCTGGACGTGATCGTGGTCGATGGCTACGTCTGGCTGGGCACCGAAACCCGTCCTGGCCTGGGCGCTCACCTGTACGAGGCCCTGGGCCGAACCATCCCCGTGATCGGCGTGGCCAAGACTCGCTTCCAGAGCGCCACGCTGGCCCGGCCGCTGCGCCGCGGCGACAGTCAGCGGCCGCTGTTCATCACCGCAGTGGGGATGGACGTTGCGGATGCGCGCCGGCTCATCGCCAGCATGCACGGTCCGCACCGCATTCCGACCCTGCTGAAAGCGGTCGATCAGCTGTGCCGCACCAGCGGACAGCCCTCTCTCCCGCTTGTGGAGGAATAGGGCTCACGCCGCCTTGCGTTCCTGTGAGTTCATGTTCAGCATGCTGCGGACCACGTAGGCCGATTTGCCCTGGCTCTCGAAGTACGTGCGGGTCAGCAATTCGCCGATCAGGCCCATGCAGATCAGCTGAAAGCCGATCAGCTCCAGCATCACGCTCAGCAGCAGCAGCGGATTGCCGGTCATGAACACGGGCGGGGTGTGGAAGTATTTCATCCACACCGTGCCGAGCAGGCTGACCAGGCCCAGGCCCATCGAGGCCAGGCCGGCGAAGCCGAAGGCGTGCATCGGCCGGGTCAGGTAGCGGTCGAGGAAGGTGATCGTGATCAGGTCAAGGACCACGCGGAAGGTCCGCGACAGGTTGTACTTGGTCTTGCCGGCCACGCGCGGATGGTGCCGGACCATAACCTGGGCGAGGCGGGCGCCCTGCTGCTGGGCCAGCACCGGCACGAAGCGGTGCAGCTCGCCGTACAGCGGCAGGGCCTCGGCCAGCTCCCGGCGAATGGCCCGAATGGTGCAGCCCATGTCGCGAATCTGCACGCCGGTCACCTTGCGGATCAGCCAGTTGGCCATCCGGCTCGGCAGCTTGCGGATCAGGAAGTTGTCCTTGCGTTTCTCGCGCTCGCCCAGCACCGCGTCGTACCCTTCCTCCAGCTTGGCCAGCAGCATGGGAATGTCAGCCGGGTCGTTCTGGCGATCGCCGTCCAGGGTCACCAGCACGTCGCCGACACTGTGATCGATGCCCGCTTGCAAGGCCGGCGTCTGACCGTAGTTGCGGCGCAGCCGGACCACTTTCACACGGTGGTCGGCAGCCGCCAGCTCCTCCAGGATGCTGTAGGAACCATCAGTGCTGCCATCGTCCACGAAGATCATCTCGTACTGGAGCAACACCGGCTGTGCCGTCCCGTTCAGGAGCGGATCGATGGCCTGGCGCAGCTGCTCATGCAGCGGCCGGAGGTTGTCGCGCTCGTCCTTGATCGGGATAATCACGGACAGGGTTTTCATGGCTTGCCTTCTCCCTCTCGATCCAGCTTCCCGAAGACTCTGCTGTCTGAAATCGCGGAAACCGACCGAACAGATAGCAGCTCAGCCCGCCGCCCAGGCCGAGCAGGACACCCAGGCTGAAGCCCAGGCCTGACAACGTCAACGCTTGTTCCCTGCTGACCCCAACCGGAGCCAGCAGGATCACGGTGGCGGCCGCCCGCACACCGATGCCGTTAATCGAGATCGGCAGCAGGGTCAGCAGGGTCACCAGCGGCACCACCACGCCCAGGTACTGCCAGGGAACCACCAACCCCATCGAGCGGGCCAGGAGCCCGAACTGCAGCACGCTCCCCACCTGCACCAGCACCGACAGAGCCAGGGCCCAGCCAACCACGCCCCGATGGCTGCCGTACTGGCGAACCACCGCCACCAGGCTCTCGATCGACCGCAGCCGGAGAAACCACTGGACACATCGACCAAAGAGGCCGCGACTCGGCAGCCGTTCCTTGCGGCCGGCCAGATGGACCAGCAGCGGCAGCAGCAGCAAACCCAGCACGGAGACAATGCCGACAACGGCCACGCAGCGGACCAGCTGGCCCGGCAACGGAATCGGGCAGACGCAGGCCGACACACAGGACAGCAGCAGAAGCATCAGCACGCCGCTGAAGCGCTCGGCAAAGACCGAGAGGAACGCGGCCAGGACTCGCTGCGCTCGTAAATCCGAAGTCCGAAACTCGAAATCCGGGGTTGTGGCACGGTCTCCTGACCGTGCCACAACCCCGTCTGTGGCACGGTCAGGAGACCGTGCCACAACCCCGGCCTGGGAAGGCCGGCCCACCTCGTTTTCGGCTTTCGGATTTGGGATTTCGGATTTCGCCAGATACCAGGCCCGGACCACGTCGCCGCCCACCGAGGTCGGCAGGAACAGGTTGAACAGCATGCCGATGAAGTAATAGGCGACGTAGCGCCCCATTGAGCCGCCGAAGTCCAGGATGCGGGCCAGCATTTGCCAGCGCCAGCTGCTGATCACCTGGCAGGTGGTCAGCACCGCCAGGGCCAGCAGGACCAGGCCGAAATCGACTGCGGACAGCGTCCTGATCAGCCGGGACCAGTCGATCACCCAGGCCAGCACCAGGAGCAGGATCACCGTTCCCAGGATGCGCAGGTTACCTTTCACGGACCAGCACCTCCCGGATCAGCGGCAGGGAGCCCAGCTGGAAGAACGAGGCATGCTGCTCGTCAATCAGGTCGGCCCGCAGCAAGTACCTGCCTGGCGGCAGTGCCGGGAAGGGCAGGGCCAGCACAATGCTCTCTCCGGGAGCCACGGTGGCGTAAAACTGGCCGGCCCGGGCCGAGGTGATGCTGCGGTCCTGGTCGTCGTGCAGCATGTATTGCAGATGAATCCCCGCGGTCAGCCCCGGCTTGAAGGTCCACGGTTTGATCGAGGTGTTGACGCAGCGCACCTTGACCAGGGTGGGCTTGTGCGGGGCCAGGGTCAGCTCGGCTGTGGCACGGTCAGGAGACCGTGCCACAACCCCGGGTGCCACAACCTCGGCCAGTTCAATCTGGGCCTGGCACTCGCCCGGACAGTAGTCGTGTTCGATCCAGCGGCGAAACACCGCCCGGCTGTGGGCTTGCCCGGTTTGCTTCAGCCATTCCCGGTAGAGCACGAAGAACCGCTCCATGTTGCCGGTCTTGCCGAAGGGGAAGTGGGCATAGCGCCAACTGAGCTGTTGCAGGGCCGTATCCAGGCTGATGTCGGTCTGGAGCAGCAGGAGGATGGCCGCGACCATGCCGGTGCGGTCAATGCCGCGGTGGCAGTGGATCAGGACGGGATACTCGGTCTGGTCGAGGATTTGCACCAGCTGCCGGATGGTGACCACGCTGGGCAGCCGGCCGGCGGAACAGCCCACGTCCTCCATCGAGACGTTGTGGCGGTTGAGGATCCGACTCTGCTCCAGATACCAGGGGGCCGGCTCACAGCAGCCGCGGAGATTGATCACCGTGCGGATGCCGTAATCCTTGATGGCCTGTTCCAGCGCTTCGCCGGAGAGCCGGGCGCTGCGGTAGGCCCGGCCGGGAACGACGGTGCGGAAATTGGTGCCGAGCAGGGCGTAGAACAGCTCCACACCCAGGACCACGCCCAGCCCGGCCAGGCAGCCGCGGACGATCTGCCGGCGGGTCGATTTCGCCGGACGAATCTCCGGGGCGTCAGGTTCCGGGGTACTGTCCGCCATCGAATCCTTTCCACCTCTCCGATCCGCTTCCATCCGGATCAGGTCCGGCATCTTGCCAGAAACGCCGGGGAAAGGCCAGAGCAGTTGCCAGCAACCCCGGGGCCGTGACTTCGTCGTGGGCCGACAGAGACAGAAAGCCGGCTGGGCCAACCAGTTGGCCTTGTTGATTGTCGAGGTGAAGCATGGCAGTAGGCCAGAAGAGGGAAAAGGAAGATCGACACCGCTGGAAAAGATAGTCCCCGGGGGGAGGCGAGTCCAACGAATGTTGGCGGGAAAAAGGAGAGGAGGAAGGTCAACGTCAGCCGCGCAGCCTGGAAAACAAGGGGCGGTCAGCATCCGGTGGAGAAGAACCCGCCACAATCCACTGGACCTCTCCAGGGAGGCTCTGGCCTGGCAGTCCGTCAGACTCTTCCCACCCGCAGCCCCGAGGTAAAATGAACCTGGCGGAAAAAATCCCTGTTTGGAACGACCGGATCGCGGTGCTCGCTGGGGAGCGTCCGCGGCACTGGAAACCGGCACCCGATCACGTAGAATGCCACGGTTACGAACGGAACGCTGTCGGGTGAGGCCAGCCACCTCCTCACTCTCGAAGGGAGACAGCAAACCGGTGTGGGATGGTTTCTTTGTTTCACAGGGGGTGACCACGTGAGACTGCGTCGTCCTCCCGGCCCCGCCAATGGCTTGACGGGATTGCGGCACGCAAGGCCGTTGCGAAATGATTTCCTGTCTTACGTGCAGGAACTGCGGCGGGAGCACGGGGACATCGTTTATTTGCGTGTCGGCCCGTTTCGCATCAACCTGCTGTCGCACCCCGACCATCTGCAGACGGTGCTCATCGATCGTGCCGAGGATTACCGCAAGCCCCGACGCATGCGCAAGGCCTTCCAGTTCCTGATTCGCGGCGGCATCGCGCTGAACGAAGGTCCGGACTGGGTCCGGCGCCGCAAGCTGGTGCAGCAGGCGCTGGCGCAGCTCGATTATGAACAGGTGGCGGCGGCGGCCGGCCGCTACACCGAGCGCATGATCGGGCGCCTTGCGGGGGGCAGTGGCGATGCCTCGCAAGAAATCGAGCGCGTGATGATTGGCACAGCCCTCGATACCGCCCTGGGAGAAGAAGCCGCCGTTGCCGCGGACCAGACCTTTGATGACATCCAGACCGGCCTGGCGGCAACCATTGAACTCATCACCAGTCCGCTGCCGATGTTTGTCCCCACGCCGCGCCAGTTACGAATCCGGCGCATTGCCGATCGGTTCGCAACGCTGGCGGAAGCAGCCCGCGTCCGCTGTGTCACGCGCCGGGAGGACCCGGCGCGCTGCCTGCTGGCGGGACTGATCGAGGCCCGCGACGAAGCGGGACAGCCGGGCAGTCCTCGGGTCCTCGGCGAAGAAGCGATCATGATCGTGCTGGGAGGCAAGGAAACGGCCGGGCCAGCCGCCCTCTGGACGTGCTATCTGCTGGCCCAGCACCCGGAGATTCAGGAGAAAGCGGCGGCGGAAGTCGCTCGGATCCTCGGGGGCCGCCGGGCCGGCGTCGCGGACGTTCCCCGGCTGAAGTGGCTGGAAGCCGTCTACAAGGAAGCGATCCGGCTCTATCCTCCCGGGTTCATCATCTTGCGGGAAGTCGATCGGCCCACGCAAGTGAGCGGGTACGACCTGACTCCGGGCGACGCCGTGTTGCTCTACGTCTTCGCCATGCAGCGCGACGCGCGCTGGATCGACGAGCCGGAGCAGTTCCGGCCCGAGCGGTTTCTGGAAGGCGCCGCGCCGACGCCGGCGCAGGGCTATGCTCCGTTTGGCATGGGCAAACGCGCCTGTCCGGGAGGCCGCATCGCCGTGGTGTCCACCGTCGTGATGCTGGCAACGCTCTTGCAGGGTCACCGCTGGCAGCTCCCGGAGGGGACAACACTCCCCGAGCCGATTTTGCACATGGGCCTGCGTCCGCGAGGCGGGCTGCCGCTGCGACTGGTGCCGACAAGGCCAATCGCCCCACCTGCCGAATAACCGGAGCGTACTTGTGGCCTGCGGGATTCCAAGGTTTTTCGTGAGATTTTCAGGATCTGACCTCGCGGACAGCGCCAGGATGGTAATAATGGGAAAGGGGTCTGGGCACAACAACCGAAAACAACCTTGACCCGCCTCGATGAACTCGCCAGCTTGATTTCCAGGAGACACCTTCGATGCCAAAAGCCGCTGAGCCGCAGCTCATGGAGAAGTGGAAGATCCAGGACGCCCTGGAGACCTATGGAGTCCGTAACTGGGGCAAAGGCTATTTTGGCATCAACAAGCTCGGGCACGTCACCGTCATGCCCAACAAGCGCGGCGACGAATCGATCGATCTGAAGGAACTGGTCGATCAGCTGCGGCAGCGCGGCATCGAGCCGCCCATCCTGCTCCGCTTCACCGACATCCTCCGCCATCGCGTCGGCGAGATCCACCAGGCCTTCACGCAAGCCATCAAGGAGAATGACTACCAGGGCAACTACTGCTGCGTCTATCCGATCAAGGTCAACCAGCAGCGCCTGGTGGTCGAGGAGATCGTCGATGTCGGCAAGCCGTTCCGCTTCGGCCTGGAGGCTGGCTCCAAGCCGGAGCTGCTGGCGGTGCTGGCCCTGACCAACGGCGAGACGCCGATCATCTGCAATGGCTTCAAGGACGACGAGTTCATCAAGATGGCCATGTTTGCCCGCAAGATCGGCAAGCAGGTCATCCCCGTGGTGGAGAAATTCACCGAACTGGAACTGATCGCCCGGCACGCCGAGGAGCTGAGGATCCGGCCGGTGCTGGGGGTGCGCGTCAAGCTGGCCACGCGGGGAGCGGGCCGCTGGCAGCTCCAGTGCCGGCTACCGCTCCAAGTTCGGCCTGACACTGACCGAGGTGCTGGAAGCGGTCGAGTTCCTCAAGTCACGCGACATGGCCGACTGTCTGCAGCTGGTTCACTTCCACCTGGGCAGCCAGATCACCAACATCCGCAACATCAAGAACGCCCTGACCGAGGCGGCTCGGATCTACGCGGAGCTGCACAAGATCGGCACCGGAGTACAGTATCTCGACGTGGGCGGCGGCCTGGGCATCGACTACGACGGCTCGCAGACCGACTTCGAGTCGTCGGTCAACTACACGCTGCAGGAGTACGCCAGCGACGTGGTCTTCCGCGTCAAGGGGGTCTGCGACGAGGCCGGCGTGCCGCACCCGACCATCATCACCGAATCGGGCCGGGCCCTGGTCGCCTACCACAGTCTGCTGGTCTTCGACGTGCTCGGCGTCTCCAACTTCGACCGCTATCACCTCCCGCCGGAACTGCCGGAGGACGCGCCGCGCAGAGTGGCCGACCTGTTCGCCATCCACCGCGACCTGAACAAGAAGAACCTCCTGGAGGGCTATCACGATGCCTTGCAGGCCGTGGACGAGGCGCTGACCCGCTTCGCCGTCGGCTCGCTGAACATCGAGATGCGGGCCCTGGTGGAACGGCTCTACTGGGCCGTCTGCGGCAAGGCCCTCAAAATCGTCCGCGACCTGGACTTCGTGCCCGAGGAACTGGAAAACCTCGAGCTGCTGATCTCCGATACCTATTTCTGTAATTTCTCGGTCTTCCAGTCGATGCCCGACAGCTGGGCCATCAAGCAGCTGTTCCCGATCATGCCCATCCACCGCCTCAACGAGGTGCCAACCCGGCGGGCGGTCCTGGGCGACATCACCTGCGACTCGGACGGCAAGATCGACCAGTTCATCGACCTGCGCGACGTGCGCAAGACGCTGCAGCTGCACCCCTACCAGGACGGCGAGCCCTACTACCTGGGCGGCTTCCTGCTGGGGGCCTATCAGGAGATCCTCGGCGATCTGCACAACCTCTTCGGCGACACCAATGCCGTCCACGTCAGCCTGACCGACGAGGGCGAGGTGGACATCGACAAGTTCGCCGTGCTCAAGGGCGACACGGTCAAGAAGGTGCTGGCCTACGTCCAGTACGACGCCGAGGGACTGACCGCCCAGCTGCGCAAGGACGTCGAGCGTGCCGTCCGCAAAGGCTCGATCTCCGCCACCGAGTCGCGGCAGTTCCTTCGGTTCTACGAGGCTGGCCTGGACGGCTACACCTACCTGGAAGAACCGTGACCACAAAAATGGAACCACGGATGACACGGATAACACGGATAAAGAAATACTTGTTGTTTTTATCCGTGTTATCCGTGTCATCCGTGGTGAAATTGTCTGTTTTGCCATGCTTGATCTTTCCGTAACGCTTGGCCGGTTGACCCTGCAAAACCCGATCCTGGTTGCCTCGGGCACGTTCGGCTACGCTCGGGAGATGGCCGGGGTGGTCGATTTCGCCCGGCTCGGTGGGATCATCCCCAAGACGGTCACCCGCCAGCCGCGCATCGGCAACCCGCCGCCGCGCACCGTCGAGACGGCCTCGGGCATGCTCAACGCCATCGGCCTGGACAACGACGGGATCGAGCATTTCCTGGGACATCATCTGCCGTATCTGCGGACTTTACCGACCGCGATCATCGCCAACATTGCTGGCAAGAATGAGCCGGAGTTCATCGAAATGGCCGCGATGCTCGGCAAGGAAGAGGGTCTCGCCGCGGTCGAGCTGAACCTGTCGTGTCCCAACGTGGCCGGCGGCGTCGATTTCGCCACCGATCCAGAGGTGACAGGGCGGGTGGTCCGCCAGGTGCGGCAGGTCTGTCCGCTGCCGATCATCGCCAAGCTGACGCCCAACGTGACCGACGTTGTACCCATTGCCCGGGCGGCAGCGGAGGCCGGGGCGGACGCCGTGTCACTGGTGAATACCTTCGTCGGCATGGCCGTGGACTGGAAACGCCGCCGGCCGATCCTCGGCAACGTCACGGGCGGACTGAGCGGCCCGGCCATCAAGCCGCTGGCCCTGCGGCTGGTCTGGCGCGTGGCGCGGAACGTAGGGATCCCGGTGATCGGCATCGGCGGCATCGCCACGATGGATGACGTGATGGAGTTCCTGGTCGCGGGTGCCAGCGCCGTGCAGCTGGGGACGGTACACTTCTACGATCCGACGGCGTCGATGCGCGTGCTGGACGAACTGCCCGCGGCGCTGGCGCTGCTGGGGGCCGGCAGCGTCCGCGAGGTGATCGGGACGCTGCGGACGGCATCCTGAGATTTATCGTTTCGCGCTCAACCGGTTGAGCGCGAAACGATAAATCAATCACCTGGAACCAGAAGCCAAAGCCAGATACAGCTGTCCCAGATGGTGCCAGGAACTGGTATCGGGCAGGAGCGCTACCGCCTTGCTCAGCGCGCCGCGTGCCTCCTCGGTCCGTCCGATGAACAGGTAAGCCATGCCGCGATTGAACAGCACCGGGACCGATTCGGCCTGGGTTTCCCACATAGCCAGAGCTTCCCCGGCCAGGCCGCGATGCCAGGCCAGCGCCGCCCGTTCATTTTCCTGGATTGCCACCCATTCTCCGTTTACCGCAGTTTCCTGCTTCAGCAGTTCCTCGGCCGCTTCATAAGCCCTCGCCAGGCGCAGCACCCCGGCGGCCAGCAGGCGCGGATAGGCGCCGGTCTGCTTTCGCGCCCAGTCGATCAGGGCCGGGCTGGCTTGCGGGCCGGCTTCTCGCACCCGGAGGGGAGACAGGTTCCCGCCTGCGAGCAACGGGTGCAGATCGCGCACCTGTTGCGGGTAATTGCCCAGGGCAAAGGCCAGGGCAACGACCGGCTCGTATCCGGTCACCAGCTGCGGCCATTCCGGCGGCGCCGAGACCTTGCCCGGCGAGCTGACGGGAAAGCACTTCAGCACGCTGCGGGCCTCGTCCCAGGCCAGCCGGGGATCGATCGGCTGCACCGGCACGGAATCGTAGGGCTCCACCTCGTCACCGGCGGCCGGGAACCCCAGACCCTCCGCCTGGGCGTCCACCTGCCGCTCCAGATAGCGGGCGAACAGCTCCGACACCGCGGAGGCGCTCACCCGCTCGTTCGTTTCTCGTGGCTGTGACATGACCAACTCTCCTGCCTGGTTCCTTGCAATCGTTCTCACCCAGTTGAACGCGCCACCTGGCCGGACTTGCGCTGAGGATGAACCACAGAGACCCAGAGACACAGAGAAGACAGAAGAGAGAAAAGACTTCTTTTGTCTTCTCTGTGTCTCTGGGTCTCTGTGGTTCCGTCTCTTCTCAGTTCGCGAAGGCCCGATTACAATGGCAGCATGGCCACCGCGATCCGTAACCTCCAGACGGTCGGTCCACGGCCGGCGCTCCTGGACCTCTCTGACGCCGACTTCCTGTCCTGGCTGCAAGCTCAGGGCCAGCCCCCCTTGCGCCCCGCCAGGTGCGCCGCTGGCTGTTTCCCGGCCGGGCTCGCTCCTTCGAGGAGATGACCGACCTGCCCCGCGCTCTGCGGCAGCGCCTCAGCGAGGAGTTTACCTGCTTCGGCTCGCGCCTGGAACAGAGACTCGATTCCAGCGACGGCACCAGCAAACTCCTGCTGCGCCTGGCCGACGACCACCTGATCGAGTGCGTCCTGCTCAAGGAGGCCGACCGCCGGACCGTCTGCATCAGCACGCAAGTCGGCTGCGGCATGGGCTGCGTCTTCTGCGCCAGCGGTCTGGAAGGCGTGGTCCGCAACCTCAGGGCTTCTGAAATCCTGGAGCAGGTGCTGCAGGCTCGAAACTTGTTACCCGGGTCGGAACGGCTGACGCACGTGGTGGTCATGGGCATGGGCGAACCGCTGGCCAACCTCGACAATTTGATGGACGCCCTGGCGGTGGCCTGCTCGCCTGGAGGGCTTGGCCTGAGCGCACGCCACGTCACCGTTTCGACGGTCGGTTTGCCGGCGAAGATTCGCCGCTTTGCCGACCTTGGCAAGGCGTATCACCTGGCCGTGTCGCTGCACGCACCGAATGACGAGCTGCGGACCAAGATCGTGCCGACCAACGACAAGACGGGCATTGCGGCCATCCTGGAGGCGGCCGACTCCTTTTACCAGACCACGGGCCGGCAGGTGACCTATGAGTACGTGCTGCTGCGAGACCTCAACGACGGTCCAGACCAGGCGACCGAACTCGCCCGATTGCTGCGCGGCCGGCAGGCCCACGTCAACCTGATCCCGTTCAATGACGTGGCCGGCCTGCCCTACCGCCGGCTGACGCAGCAGGCCCTGACCGACTTCGTGGCCATCCTGCGCCGGGCCGGACTGAGCGTCAAGGTCCGCAAACGCAAAGGAGCTGACATCGACGCGGCCTGCGGCCAGTTGCGTCGGGACGCCCTGCAACAAAACGATTTATCGTTTCGCGCTCACCCGGGTAAGCGCGAAACGATAAATCAGAAGAATGCCGGCACCGGTTCCGCAAGAGCGGCCCAACCGGAACTCCCACTGCTGGGAGGGGTTTAACCAATTACAGTGGTCCGGCAAAAGCGGCACAACCTCTTGCCGGACCAAGCCAGGGAGACTCGAGGCAACCGTGGCAACGACCGGCGAGACCAGCGGACAACTGGCTCTGCGCGATCCGGACATCCGCCTCATGCTTCGGGTCCGGGACGACGAGCCCGGCGCCTTCGAGCAGCTGGTCGAAACCTATCAGCACCGGTTGGTGGCCATCATGCACCACCTGGTGAGCAATGCCGAGGAGGCCGAGGACCTGGCCCAGGAAGTCTTTCTGCGCGTCTACCGGTCGCGCAAGAAGTATCGACCCCGTTCCAAGTTCTCGACCTGGCTGTTCACCATCGCCAACAACCTGGCCCTGAACAGTCTCCGGGCTCGCCAGCGCAAGCCGGCCGTGTCGCTCAACGTGACCGACTCCGGACCGCTCGGTCCTCGCCCCGCCGAGCAGCTGGTCCACGACCGGAACAACGGGCCGGTCCAGCACGTCCAGCAGCAGGAACTGGCGGCCGTCATCCGCAAGGCCCTGGACGGGCTCAACGAACGGCAACGCATGGCGGTGGTCCTCAACAAGTTCGAGGACATGGGTTATGCCGAGATTGCCGAGGTGATGGGCCTGACTGCCAAGGCGATCAAGTCGCTGCTGAGCCGGGCCCGCGAGAACCTGCGCCAGGCCCTGACGGGGTACGTCTACATGGACAGCAGCCCGGCGCCGCACGAGAAGGAAGATGAGGACGAGTAAGGACCTGTTCCCCGAGCCGCTTGCGGCTTAGCGCACCAGCGGGGTTGCGCCAAGCCGCAAGCGGCTCGGGGAACCGACTCCAAGGCCAGCCCGCACGGTGAAACCATCATGACCAAGGACCGCCCCCTGAGCGACGAGGAACAGGCCGATCTGGTGGCCTACCTCGACGGTGAGCTGCAAGGCGAGGCCGCCCGCGACATCGAAGCGCGCCTCGGCCAGGATGCGTCCGTCCGGGCCGAGGCGGAGGCCCTCAAGCAGACCTGGGACCTGCTCGATTATTTGCCGCAACCGGAGCCGTCCGCCAACTTCACCCATCGCACCCTGGAACGACTGGAACCGATCAAGTCCCGGCCGCTGTCCGCCGGCCGGTGGCAGCGCTGGCGGCCGCGGTTCTTTGCTGTCGGCTGGGCTGCCGCCGTGGTGCTGGCTTTCCTGGGCGGGCAGTATGGATTCCAGTTCTATGCCTCCCGGCAACCGCCCGGCGGTCGCGAACTGGTCCGCGACCTGCGCTTGATCGAAAACAAACGCCTTTACGAGATTGGTGAGAGCGTGGAGTTTTTACGGCAGCTGGATCAACCCGACCTGTTTGGCGACGACTCGGCTGGCTCCTGAGAGAGGAAGTGTCCCATGCGATGGCTGCGGCTCCTGGCCCTTTTCATCGTGTTGCTGGTGGCGGCAGCGGGTGACCGTCCCCAGCCGGGCGAAGCTGTTGACGAGCCCGACGATCGGGCCCGCAATGCCCGCCTGCTGCGCAAATGGAAGGCCGACCCGGAGCATTATGCCCGGCTGCAGCGCGACTTGCAGGCCTTCCACTCGCTCTCCCCGGAACGGCAGCAGCAACTCCGGCAATTCGATCAGGACCTGCACAACCTCGAGCCGCAAACGCAGCACCGCCTCTGGGAAGTGCTGGAGCGGTACTGCCTCTGGTACGAGCGTCTGCCCCGGGAGAAACAGCTGCTGCTCGAGGATGCGGCCGACCAGGCCGAACGGTTGCAGTTGATCCGCGACATCAAGGAACAGCAGTGGCTGCGGCAGTTGCCCTTGCAGACCCGGCTGAAACTCCAGGACGAGCTGGCCAAATCGCCGGCGGCCAAGCGGGGGGAGATCATCGCGAGATACAAGGCGGATGAGAAGGATCGCCGGCAGAGGTTCCGCAAGCAGTTCGAGTCCCGCCCGCCAGGCAAGGACAAGGCCGTTCGGCCGGCGAAGGTGGAAGCGCTGCCGCCGGAGGTCAAGACCTTCGTGGAACAGGCCCTCAAACCCAAACTGAGTGCCCGGGAAAGCAAGATGCTGGACGCGGCCGAGGGCAAATGGCCGGACCTGGTGGTCCTTATCGAGCATCTGGCAGACCGGCACAAGCTGCGCCCCTTGCCGGGACCGAAGGAGCTGTGGGAAGCCCCCGCCAGCGCCTTGCCGGACGTGCCGGACACCGTGCTGCGGGAATTCGCCCTCACCGGGCTGACCGCCGCGGAACGCAACAGCCTCCATCTCTCACCCATGGACCCGGAGAGCCGGGAGCGCCTGATCCGTGCGTTTTTCGAGAAGAAACCCCGCGAATTGCAACGCTACCGCAAGCAGAACAAACAACTGCTCAAGGTGTTGCCGTAGGCTGGCAATCATCTCCCCTCACGAACAGGCCGATCCCTCCAGAAGAAATCCCCTCCAAAAGAAGCCGGAGACGGTTTGCTCCCGATGGTGTCTTTGTGATACCATGAGGAAAAGAGGAACAGTCATCAGTGATCAGTCATCAGTGATCAGTCATCAGTCACTGATGACTGATTACTGATCACTGATTACTGATTCCCGACTGGAGTACGCAAGCATGACCTCCCCGACTTCCGTACAACCGGTTTCCCCGCAAGGGGTGTTGCTGCTCACCGAGGACGAGGTCCGCCGGCTCTTGACCATGGAAATGGCCATCGAGGCGGTGGAACAGGGGCTCAGGCGCATGGCCCTGGACGAGGCCCAGAACGTCTCCCGGGCCCGGACCCAGACCGACCACGTGGTGCTGCACTCCATGTCGGCCGCGATCAAGGCCATGGGCGTGATGGGCGCCAAGGTCTACACCTCGCGGCGCGGCCAGGCCCGCTTCTACGTGCTGCTCTTCGACGGCAAGACGGGCACGCTGCTGGCCCAGATGCAGGCCGACTACCTGGGTCAGATGCGGACCGGTGCGGCCAGCGCCGTGGCCACGCAGTACGTGTCCCGGCCGGACAGTACCGAGGTCGGCATCTTCGGCAGCGGCAAGCAAGCCCGCACTCAGCTTCTGGGCGTCTGCAAGGTCCGGCGGATTCGGCGGGTCCAGGTGTACTCTCCCAACGAGGAGCATCGCCGGCAGTTCGCCACCCAGATGAGCGAGCAATGCCAGACAGACGTCGAGCCGGTGTCCCGTCCCGAGCTGGCGGCCGAGAACAAGGACATCCTGATCACGGCCACCGATAGCCGCGAGCCGGTGCTGCATGGCCACTGGCTCGCCCAGGGGACGCACGTCAACGCCATCGGCAGCAATTTCAGCGTCAAGGCGGAGCTGGACACGGTGGCGATCCGCAAGTGCAGCAGCATCGTGGTGGACAGCAAGGACCAGGCCCGCCTGGAGGCGGGCGACCTGATCCAGTCGGAGGACGACGGTTCCTTCCGCTGGGCCGACGTCCGCGAGCTGGGCCAGGTGGTGGTCGGCCGCTACGTCGCCCGCCGCCATCCGCAGGACATTACCCTGTTCAAGTCGCTCGGCATCGCCGTCGAGGACGTGGCCGTGGCCGCCCGGGTCTACGCCCGCGCCCAGGCCGAGGGGGCTGGCCGGATCATCTCGGAATTATGACAAGGTGACAAGGTGACAGAAGAAGCAACGCCACCGTCTTCTGTCACCTTGTCACCTTGTCACGGAGCGCAGCGAGCAGCCGGGCGATGGCTTCTTGCAGGGCGGCCCAGGCGGCTTCGGCCTGGTTCAGTTCGCCCAGCCGGGCCAGGTTCTCCACGCGCAAGGCGGCCTCGAACGCGGCCGTGGCCCCGAAGATGCTCACCGATCCTTTGAGGGCGTGGGCCGTTACCTGCACCGCTGCCCAATCGCCACGCCTCAGGGCTGACTCCAGATCGACCAGCTGTTTGGAACAGGTGTCCAGAAACAGCTGCGCCACTTCCCGAAGCAACCCCACGTCTCCACCGACCCGCTGCAGGGCCTCTTCCCAGTTCAGCACAGCCTTGGTGGTGATTGGTGATTGGTGATTGGTGATGGGTGAAGACGTGGGGGTCTTTGTCTTTTCACCAATCACCAATCCCCGATCCTCCATCACCGCGACGATGGCTTCGACCAGTTCCCGCGGCTGGATCGGCTTGGAAACGTAACCATCCATCCCCACTTCCAGGCAGCGCTCGCGATCCCCCTTCATCGCATGAGCGGTCATGGCCAGGATCGGCAGATGCCGCTCCGTACCGGCCTCCATCTGGCGGATCAACCGGGTCGCTTCCAGACCGTTCATCTCGGGCATCTGCACGTCCATGAGGACCAGGTCGAACGGTTGCCGCTCCAGGGCCGCCAGGGCTTCCTTGCCATTGCCGGCGACCACCACGGCGAAGCCCTGCTTCTCCAGCAGACGAGTGGCCAGGACCTGATTGACCACGTTGTCCTCGACCAGCAACGCTTTGGGTCCAGGGCCCTGAGTCAAGAGTGGAGAGCCAGAGGGCAACGCGACTGGCTCTCCACTCTTCGCTTTTGGCTCTCGGCTGGACAGGGCGGTCAGGATCACTTGCAGCAGCTCGGACTGCTTGAGCGGCTTCATCGCGTAGCTGTCGATCCCCAGTTGCCGGCAGCTGGAGACGTCGCCGGGCTGGCCCGCGGAGGTGAGCATCACCACGCGAATCGCCGCCCAGGCGGGGTTGTCCTTGATCTCTCGGGCCACGGTAAAGCCATCCTTGTCCGGCATGTGAGCGTCGAGCAGGATCAGGTGGGGCGGTTCGGCGGCGCTGGTGGCCTGCTGGAGGGCCGCCAGCGCCGCGGCGCCGCTATCGACCGCCGTCGGCCGCATTTTCCAGTTGCCCAGCAGCTCCAGAAGGATCCGGCGATTGGTGGCGTTGTCGTCCACGATCAGCACCGGCCGACCGGCCAGAGAAATGGGCGCGGCAGTGGTGCCCCGGCCGTCTCGGCCTTGCAGATAAACAGGGCCCCCCTGCACGTCCGCGTGCAGGCACGCGGAGGTGAAGCGTGCGGTGAAGTGAAACGTGCTGCCCTGGCCGACCGCGCTCTCCACCCAGATCCGTCCGCCCATCATGGCCACCAGGTGCGAGGAGATGGCCAGGCCCAGCCCGGTGCCGCCGTAGCGCCGCGTCGTCGAACTGTCCGCCTGGGCAAAGGCCTCGAAGATCTGCGCCTGCTTCTCGGCCGGAATGCCGATGCCCGTGTCGCGGACGGAGAAATGCAATTGCACCACGGATGACACGGATAACACGGATAAAGAAGAAACCGGACAACCGGACCCGTCTTCTTCCTTATCCGTGTTATCCGTGTCATCCGTGGTTGAACTCTTTTCGACGGAAATGACCACCTCGCCGCGTTCCGTGAACTTGATGGCGTTGCCGACCAGGTTGATGACCACTTGCCGCAACCGGACCGGATCGCCGATGAGGGAATCGGGCACGTCCGCGGCGACCTGGCCTGCCAGCTCCAGCCCTTTTTCCTGGCGCGGAGGGCCAGCCCCTTGAGCACGTCGCCCAGCGTGTCGCGCAGCGCGAACTCGATCTGCTCCAGGCGGAGCTTGTGGGCCTCGATGCGGGAGAAGTCGAGGATGTCGTTGATCACCGCCAGCAGCGAGTTGGCCGAGGCCTTGACCATGTCCAGATACTCGCGCTGCTCGGGCGTCAGGGCCGTTTCCAGAGTCAGCTCGGTCATGCCGATGATGCCGTTCATGGGCGTGCGGATCTCGTGACTCATGTTGGCCAGGAACTCGCTCTTGGCCCGGTTGGCCGCCTCGGCCGCTTCCTTGGCCAGACGCATCACCTCCTCGACGCGCTTGCGCTCGGTCATGTCGAACAGGGTGGAGCGGCTCATCACGTAGCGGCCGGCCGGGTCCCGCACGACGGTGGCACTGAGCAGAACGGGGAAGACGCTCCCGTCCTTGCGGACCATTTCCAGTTCCACGTCCGAGACCGGCGAGCCGGGGGCGTCAGCCCCCGGATTCTCCTTGAGGCGCTGAAAGCTTTCCAGAAAGCTGGTCGCGGTCCGGGGCGTGAGCAGGTGTGCAAAGGGTTTGCCCAGGACCTCCTGGCGGGAATAGCCCAGCCAGCGCAGCTCGGTGTCGTTGACCCGAATCAGGACCCCGCTTTCGTCCAGCGAGTGGTAGCCGCAGGGGGCGTTGTTGTACAGGTCGCTGATCTCCTGGGCTGACTTGCGCAGTTTTTTCTCAGCACGCTTGTGTTCGGTGACGTCCCGGGCGGCGGCGTAAATCAGCTGCTGGTCCACGAAGGGAGTGGCGGTCCATTGCAAGACGCGCGTGGAGCCATCTTTGCAGTGGTAGCGGTTCTCGAAGGAAATGGTGTCCTTGCCGCTGGTGAGCTTGCTCATCTCGGCAAGGGTCGCCAGCCGGTCGTCCGCATGGACAAACTCCAGGAACGGTTGGGCGAGCAGCTCCTCGAGGGTGTATCCCAGGACGCGCTCGAAGGCGGGGTTGAGCCGTTTGAACCAGCCATCAAAGCCCGCGATGCAAAGCAGGTCCAGCGAGAGGGTAAAAAACCGGTCGCGATCTTCCTCGGCCTGCTTGCGCTGGGTGATGTCATGGCAAATGCCCACCAGGCCTTGGGGTCGCTGCGCTCCCAGCGAACCGGCTGCGTCAGCTGCCGGGTTGCCAGACCCGGCAGCTGACGCAGCCGGTTCGCTGGATTCGGACCAGACAGGCACCTTGCTGGTCAGCAGCCATTGCTTGTGGCCCCGCGAGTCCAGGGTCCACTCTTCCCGGCCGAGGATTGCTTGACCGGACTGGAAGATGGTCTGCTCGTCGGCGTGGTACTTGTCGGCCAGCCCAGCGGGAAAGAAGTCGTAATCGGTCTTGCCAACGACTTCCTCCAGGCTTCTGGCGCCGAGGATCTGCAGATGCGCTCGGTTGGTGGTGACGAACCGGCTCTGGGTGTCCTTGATGAACACGTAATCGGGAAGGGCGTCCATCAGGGTGCGCAGGCAGGCTGCGCTCCCGGGTCAAGGCCTGCTCGACCACCTTGCGCTCGGTGACGTCGGAAAGGACGCCATCCAGACGCAACGGAGCGGAACTCGAGTCCTGGCGGACGCGGATGCTTTCCCGGAGCCAGCGGACGGTCTGGCCGTCTCCGGTCGCTGACGAGAATCCGGGGGCTGACGCCCCCGGCTCGCCCGCGGGCCAGACCACGCGGTATTCCTGCTGGCTGGAGTGCCCGGCGCGGACCTGGTGCTGCAATTGCTCCCAGAGAGGGCGGTCCTGGGGATGGACAATCAGGGCCATGCGCTGGGGGCCGGGGGTGAAGAAGTCCGCAGGCCGGCCGGTCAGTGTTTCGATGACCGGGGAGACGTAGTGGTACTCCCAGTGGCCCTTGCTGTCGATGGTGCTGCTCCAGAGACAGTCGGAAACGGAAACGAGGACGTTCTGCAAGGCGGCCTCGGTTTCCTGGACCTTGCGCAGGGCCTCGTGCCGTTCGCGGACGTCGCGGGCGGTGATCAGGGCCATGGTCCGGGGACGGAGGTGCAGCCGGGTCACGGTCAGGTTGACCGGGATCCAGAGGCGGTCCTGCGGCGTGCGCAGGAAGAAGCCCTCCTGGGAGTGAAACACCTGGGATTTGAGGGTCGCCTCCCGCAACCGGCGCATGCCGCCCTGGCCGCCGAAGCGGAACAGGTAGGTGGCCGGGAAGCGCATCAGCTGCTCGAAGGAAAAGCCGGACAGCTTCTCGGCCGTGGAGTTGACGTCGAGAAGCTGATCGGTTTGCGGATCGAAGAGGAAGAGGGCATCGCCGGCTTCCTCGAACAAGGCCTGAGCCAATTCCGCGGAGTAAATGCTGCTCATTCTGTTTGCCGCTCTCTGCACGCCGGAGAGTCGAGAGTCCAGAGTCAAGAGCCGGAAGCTTCTGGCTCTTGGCTCTTGACTCTCAGCTCTGGGCTTTCGATGTTTCAGCTTACCCCGGGCGCGCCCGGAAGCAACACGTGTCGGCCCTCTCCGGAAAGCAGTCTCGTCTTCCAGGCGCACCAAGCGCTCCAAGAGTTCCGGATCTGCTTCCGAAAGACGATTGCAGACCCGGGCACAGGTGAGTACGCTAAAGCGCCAGACGCCGGAATGTGACCTGGATCTTTCTTTCAAGGAATGCACCGATGTACCGCTGCCGATCGCTTGCCCTTCTCGTTCTCGCTGGTCTTGTTCTCCCACTGCGGGCTGGTCCGCCGCAGCCAACCCTCACCCCCTTGATGCGGACGATCGACCTGAACGTGGGCGAGTCGCAGGACGTTGAACTGGTCGGCGGCATGAAGGTCCACGTCAAACTGCTCGGCTTGAAGGAATCCCGCGATGAGCTTCGCAACGCCGTCCGGAAAGCGGAGGTGACCGTCGAGGTGGGCAGCGAGAAGGTGTCGCTGGTCTCGGCGAATTACCGCTTGCCAGTGACCATCGCTGGAGTGCAGATCGACTGCCCGGTCACCAGGGGCTACCGCCTGAACAACGCGAAAGGCGTCGGCGGCGAAGATCCCTGGGGCCTGGACAAGGATGCTCGCCTGCGTCTATGGCCGGCATCTTCCCCCCTGGTCAAGCCCGGCACCTTCCGCTACCCGGCCCGGCAGCGCTGGTTCGCCAGCGGCACGCACATGGCCAATGAACCGTGCCACGTCGATGGCGGCGAGGACCCGCTGGTCAAGAGCATCTATTACCACTACGGCCTCGACATTGGCGGCGCCGAGGGCCTGGTCGAAATTGTGGCCGCCACCGATGGCCTGGTCGTCTCCTCCGGCAAGGCGGTCCTGCCCGGCTACGAGGACACCCCGCCAAAGACACGCTACGACGTGATCTACCTCCTCGATGAACGCGGCTGGTTCTACCGCTATAGCCATCTGCAAGTGATCAGTCCGGAAGTGAAGCCCGGCGCGAAGGTCAAGATGGGCCAGCGGATCGGCATCCTGGGCAAGGAAGGCGGCAGCGGCGGCTGGTCGCACCTGCATTTCGACATTTCCGGACGACAACCCTCCGGCAAGTGGGGCATCATCGAAGGCTATGCCTTCCTGTGGGAGGCGTATCTGCGCGAACACAAACCGAAACTGCTGGCCGTCGCCCGGCCGCATCATCTGGCGGCGGTAGGTCAGAAGGTCGTCCTCGACGGCAGCCGATCGTGGGCCGCCAGCGGCAAGATTGCGTCCCACGAGTGGACCTTCCTCGACGGCAAGACCGCGAAGGGGGCCACGGTGGAACGCAGTTACGCAAAGCCCGGCGTCTACAGCGAGGTGCTGAAGGTCACCGACGGCGAGGGCCGGATCGATTACGACTTCGCCGTGGTGAACGTGATCGACAAGGACCACCCGGACCAGTTGCCGCCATCGATCCACGCCGTGTACTCCCCGACGACCGCGATCAAGGCCGGCGATCCGGTGACGTTCATGGTTCGCACCTTCCGCACGACCGATGGCAAGGAGACGTGGGATTTCGGCGACGGCAGCCCGAAGGTCATCGTCCAGAGCGACGGCAACGTCGTGAAGCTGGCGAAGGATGGTTACGCCCGGACCGTCCACAGTTTCGAGAAGCCCGGGCACTACCTCGTCCGGGTGGAACGGACGGACCGCCGCGGATACGTGGCGGTCGCCCATCTGCAAGTTCGGGTTGGTGTGGACTAGCTCAGATACCTGTTTACAGGCCGATGGTGACATCCGTCCAGAAAAGGGCAAGCAGCACTGAACGGGGTCGGGCAGCGACATGGCCTCAGGCGCCCGCTGAAGGCGGTGTGTCGGACCGACGCGCGCTGGCGCCAGGGGAAGCCTGGGAAAGGAGGAAAGCGATGTAAGAAGCATCGAAGAACCTCCGGGCAAAGCGTAAATAGCGGGTGTTCCGAGCCGGCCCATCCAGCCCCGAAATTGGTCTTGTCGTGGGAGCCCCTGCCGTGCGCGCAGGTGGGGGCCGCGCCTGCTCTCCCGTATTGGCTTGGGAGGGTGGTATCGTCGGGGTCTTGCTCCGCGACCTCCAGCGCTCGGTAGCAACGCTCGTCGGTGAGTAGCTGCTGGACTTGCCTGACGCAGGCACAGCCGAACAGCCTGAGTTTCTGGTCGTTGGGAGATATAAGGGACGTGGGGGTGTTAGTGCGCGGGTGATACACAGCACCCGTGCGTGGGTCAGCTGCGTACTGGCGTGGAGGACGCCCGAAGCGCCAGGACGGAGTCGCGTTCCCCGTCTGGCGCTTCGGGTCAGTGCCGACCAGCTCAAACGCTGACTTGGATGGTGTTGCTGAAGCCGAGGATGCCGGCGTCAACGATGAGTCCGGTTGGATCGGCCTTGTCGAGAGTGACTTGGGCCGTGCCAACCCCATTGGTCAGCGACAACACGTTGGGACTGACGGGCTGGCCGTCGCTGCTGAGCAAGACCACGCCGCCGGTGAAGTCGATGACGGTGTTGCCGAACGCATCGAGGGCGGTGATTTGGGCCTGGAACATGCAGCCGATACACCAATCCCGGCAGCTAGAAATGCAAATACTGCATCCAGCCTTTGTAAAGACACAGAGGAGTGGGGGGGCCGGTTAGCCGCGACGCGGAGCCGGGCGAGCGCAGCGAGCCCGGCGCAGCGGAGCGCGGGGCCGGCCCCGCGCTCCGCTGCGCCGCTCGTTCCTCGCGGCTCCGCGTCGCGGCTAACCTGACCCACCCTCCCTCTATGTCTTTAGAAAGGCTGGATGCAGTAAGCCCCAAAAACCAAACCATATTGACAGTACAAGAGGTAATTCTACGACCGGGCCTCACCCAAAGCGCAGGATAACAACGAAAAAAAGGACCCCGGGGCCGAACAATCCGAGAAGGGCTCCCGCGAGGACGCATTTCAGTTGGAGAGAATGTCTGGGAGCCATGCGTGTCACCGCTTCCACCGCGCGAACACCTCCATCTCTTTCGCCGAACAGAGACCCCGAACTCCTACCGGCCGGCAAGGCCGCTTGATTACGGCATTTCGACGTAATAGAGACCGCGTTGCCCCAGGATGACGAGCTTGCGGCCCTGCGGATGCACGAGGAACTGGAAGGATTCCTCGTTCTCCCGATTGAACCGATACGACTTCTGTTTCACCCCCTGGGAATCGCGAACGATGAGGGGATACGTTCGATCCTGGCTGAAGATGCGCTGCGCCACGGGATCGAGGCCGATCGCATTGGCCGGCCATCCGCCGCTGATCCGCAGCGCGGGAGAGGCCAGGTTATCGCTGGCGTAAAGATACGTGATGGGACCACGCTCATTCCCAACTGTGGTCGGCATGCAGACCCACTGGCCACCCGGGCTGAGTTGGATGACACGCCGGCAATTGCAGCCGTGGATCAGGTCCTCACTGATTTGTTCGCACACAATCTGCGGGCCGTTGACCTTCCAGCGAACGATGCCGCCGTTACCAGCCACGCAGTAGAGGCAGTGACCATCCTCGCTCAGCACCGGATAGGTCCAGCCGGCATCCCGGGGGAACGGGCCGATGCGGCCGCGCTGCATCTGGTACTGAGCGAGATACCGACCCACATTCAGGTCGAGGACTCCGAGGGAGTGCATCGCCAGACCATCCTTGCCCGGGCCAACGTAGGCGCCGGCAAAGCTCGGCGCCGACACGGCTCGATAGCCCTCGGGCATGGGGTAGGTCTGCCGGGTGTCGAGCGTGTCCGGATCGACAACAACAATTTGGCCGCCCCCGGGTTTGGAGATCGAGACGAGCAGGCCCGCGGCGCTGGGCGACATCCATAGACAATCGCCGCCAAGGCTTCGGACCTTCAATTCCCTGAAACTGTCGAGAGCGAGCCGGCGTAGGGTGCCGCTCTTGTCGAGGCAGAAGAAACTCTTCCCGTCGGCCGACCAGCGGAGGCATGGCAACATCTGCTCGGTGGCGAGGCGGAAGCGCGTCACGCGCAGGTCGTCAATCGGGATTGGACCGGGAGCAAGAACGCCGACCGGCAATGGCGTGTTCTCCGTCAGCGGAGAGAACGCATCTTTCTTCTGGATTGGAGGGACAGCGGGAGATGAGGGGTTCCTCGGTGGAACAGGAGGCTGCCACGGTTGAACGGGAGGTTGCCACGGTTGGGCAGGCAGGTTCGGATTGTGCGCCAACTGCTGGGGCGGTGGCGGGGAAGGTCGGCCCCCATCCCCGGAGGATTTGTTGATGGCGAAGTAGATGAGCGTTCCGAAGCCGACAACGATCAGGCCCACGGGGATGGGCCCGTACATGATTCCGCAGAGAGGATTGTAAGACCAACTCCACCCGCTGTCTCTCGACCTGCACCTGCTCATGGGGATGTATCTCTCGATGCACTCGCGCAGGGTTGTCTGCGCTCCAGCATGGGATTCCGCGCCAACAAGGGCGTACACTCCCGATCTTACCTCGCTTTCTTGTATCCCCTGGCCAGGCGATCGTCAAGGGAAAAAGAAAAGGCAGCAACCCTTGTGTCAATGTCATTGAAGAAGCGAGCCGCGAGCCTGGAGCAGCTGGCAGGAGCCGAGGACGTCTACCGCCTGGCACCCTGATCACCCGATGGCGAGGCCGTCCTGTACGACTGCACAAGCGGGCAAGTGCAGGCCCAGTTGGCCATGCCGCAGAGCTGGATCAGCCAGCGCGTACAGTTCTCGGCTGACGGCGAGCGCCTGGCCGCACTCGGGTCCACCCAGGAGCCGGGGAAGATAGGCGACGGCGTCCTGCGGATCTGGGCGCAGCCGGGGCTCCAAGGAAAGCCCCGGGAAGTAGCCGCCATCAGCGCGACCTGGCGCGGGGCCGCGGTGCGGAGGGAAAAGAGGACATCCTAAATAAATCCTCGAACAAATAAGCTGCTGCTGACCTGGCCGCCAGTTCGGCATTCCGTGGCATCAAGGCCCCAAACGCGGCCAGGCAGCAGAGCGATGCGTTGCGTGCGTTGCCCATATCGACGTCACATCAACCGATTCGCTCAAACATATGTCTGGAGTGCGCTTCGGTCACGTCAGACCGAGGTAGCTTGCCTCGGTCTTGTCGGACCGAATCCCTGCGGGAGAAGAAGCAATAACCACCCGGACCCGCGCGTCGAATTGCCCGTATCGTCATTGACTATTACTCCGGCACGAAAGATTGTAGGCCGGATTGCTAATCCGGCTCTGTGTTGGCCGGATTAGCAATCCGGCCTACGTGATCTTCTTCTTGCCGACGTAATAAGCTGAGCCATCTACCCACACCGACGAATATGCATAACATGGTGTCCGTATGGTGCCGCGGTCCCAGCGCCGATCTGCCCGCCACCGACTGAAGTCCAGGCCGAGTCGCAGCCATAACAGTCGTCCGGTTCTGCCGCATGGCCTTGTAAAGAAGGGATAACCGATCAGATGAACACACTCGAATCCGCAGTCGCAGTGCCGGCCTATTTTGTCGCCCTGGTCGAGATTCACGACCCAGCGGGATTTCAACCCTACCACGAACAATTTCAAGCCACTCTCGCGCCATTTGAGGGCCGGCTGGTTTCTTTCGGGGCCGCGATTGTTCCCTTGGAGGGGATGGACGGGGCGACAGCGAGAGCGGCTATTGTGGTTTTCCCCTCCCTCCAGGCGGGACGGGACTGGTTTGCATCTCCCGCCTATCAAAAAATAGCGCAGCTCCGCCAACGATCCGCACGGACCCGGGGCTTCTTCGTCGAAGCACTCCCCGTGCCGAAGCAATGAAACAAGCGGGAGCGATTCTCCGTTCTACGTGCTTCATGCCCGCCCTCACTGGCCAAGGAGATTGTTGATGAGAGTGGTTAAAGCCGCTGCGGTCCAACTCAGTCCCGTACTCTATAGCCGGGAAGGAACCGTCGAGAAAATCGTACGGACGATTCACGAACTTGGCCAACAGCAGGTGCAGTTCGCAACGTTTCCCGAGACGGTGATCCCTTACTACCCGTACTTCTCGTTCGTCCAGTCTCCGCTGCAGAACATCGTCGGACCCGAGCAGCGGAAGCTGCTCGATCAGGCGGTGACGGTGCCGTCTGCTGCCACGGACGCCCTCGGCGAAGCGGTGCGGCAAGCGGGCGTTGTCGTGTCGATCGGCATCAACGAGCGTGACGGCGGAACCGTGTACAACACCCAGCTTCTCTTCGACGTCGATGGCACGTTGATTCAGCGCCGGCGGAAGATCTCGCCCACCTATCACGAGCGCATGATTTGGGGCCAGGGAGACGGCTCGGGGTTGCGCGCCGTCGATAGCCACGTCGGCCGCATCGGCCAACTGGCATGCTGGGAACATTACAACCCCTTGGCGCGGTACGCGCTGATGGCCGATGGCGAGCAGATCCACTCGGCGATGTATCCCGGCTCGATCTTCGGGGATTTGTTTTCTGAGCAGACTCAAGTCAACATCCGCCAACATGCCCTGGAGTCCGGGTGCTTCGTCGTATGCGCCACCGCCTGGCTGAATCCCGATCAGCAGGGCCAAATCATGAAGGATACCGGCTGCACGATCGGTCCGATCTCCGGCGGTTGCTTCACCGCGATCGTCGCACCCGATGGAACCTTGATGGGCGAGCCGATCCGCTCGGGGGAAGGGGTGGTGATTGCCGATCTCGACTTCACCCTGATCGACAAGCGCAAGCAACTGATGGATTCGCGCGGCCATTACAGTCGGCCGGAGCTGCTCAGCCTGCTGATCGACCGAACTCCGACCGCGCACCTGCACCATCGGATTGCGCAACCCGCGTTATGCGCTGAGCATCCCTCGGCCAGCGGTTTGCCGACCCGAGTAATTCGCGTCCAGAGGTTCACCCTTGTTTCGTCCAGGCCATTCGACGAGATCGTGCGAAGGCTCACCGCGACCATCGGCCGTCCAGACATCAGCGCGTTCCACGGCGCGATCAACTCGGCAACGACCGTTGCGGAGTTGGAAAGGGTGGTTCACGGGGCGATCGGATCCTCGGAGTTGATGGAGTTCGCCCGCTTCGATGCCGGCGAGGTTTTGCGCAAATCGCAGGGCGGGCAGGGGCCCAAGATCCTCCGTCTCGTCGTTGGGAATCCGCTCATCATGAAGGAGATGGCCAAGACCGTCCCCGATGCGGCAGCCTATGCGCCGGTAACGATTCTCGTTGATGAGCGCGCGGACGGAGTGCATCTATCCTACGACTCAATGGTAAGCCTGCTCGCTTCCTACGGGAGTCAGTCGGCTCTCGCGGTTGCCATGGATCTCGACGTGAAGGTCGAAAGTCTGCTGAAAACCGCTGCGACCTGAAGACAGGGCCACGAGCACCAAACGGTTTTTCGGGGGTCAGGTGTAAACATTGGGGTAGCACACAAGCCCGGAGCGCAAGCGACGGGATTCGCTTGTCCCGTCGCTTGCGCTCCGGGCTTGTGTCGCTTGCCATTGTTGGCAGAAACAGCCCTGGATACCGTTTGGTTAGCTCAGAGCTACCGGGCCACACAAGTCTGGCCTTAGATCTGTAGCCGCAAGCTTTAGCTTGCGTTGGACTTGTGCAGGCTAAAGCCTCCGGCTGCAGTATTTGTCCCCTGGCCTTCAATCTTCTTCCCGCTGATCGCCCCCCGTCTCCTTTGGCGGCTCCTTGTTCACCTTGGGAAGATGCTTCGCCAGCTCCGCCTTGATCGCGGCGAATTCCGGCTTCCTGGCCAGGTTGGTCCACTCCAGCGGATCCTTGACCTCGTCGTATAGCTCCTCGCCGCCGTCGTGGTAGCGGATGTAGCGCCACTTCTCGGTGCGAACCGCGTGGTTGTTGAACTGGAAAGTGGTGCGGGCCGGCCGATCCCAGGCGACGTCCGGCTTCTCCAGCAGCGGCCGGATGCTGACCCCCTCCACGTGCTTCGGTGTCGGCAGGCCGCACGTGTCGCACAGCGTCGGATAGATGCTCATGAAGTCCACCGTGCGCTCGCAAACGCTGTTGGGCTTTGTCAGGCCCGGCACGACCCAGATCAGCGGCGCCCGGGTGGCCTCTTCCCAGAGGGTGAACTTGCGCCAGTGGAGCTTCTCGCCCAGGTGCCAGCCGTGATCGCCCCAGAAAACAATGATGGTGTTGTCCTTGTAAGCGCTCCTGTCCAGCGCGTCGATCAGCCGGCCAATGTTCATGTCGGTGTAGCTGATGGCGGCCAGGTAGCCCTGGACCGCTTCCTTCCACCGGCCTGACTTGAGGATGGCCGCATGGTCCCGCTCGGGCTTGGCCATTTTCACGCCGGCGGGCGGCACGTCATCAAGGTCCGTCTCCAGCACCTTCGGCAGCTGGATCTTGTCCAGCGGATAGAGATCGTAATACTTGCGCGGCACGAACCAGGGCATGTGCGGCTTGTGGACGCCGCAGGCCAGGAAGAATGGCTTGTCGTGCTTCTTCCCCAGCTGGTCGATGGCCCAGCTGACGATGCGGTAGTCTTGCAGCTCCTCGTCCTTGCAGTCCAGCGGGGCGAAGCGGATGCCGCCGACGCCGGTGTCGTTGCCCTTGGGCTTGGGGTCACCGCCCTCCTTTTGCAGGTAGTCGTCCCACTCGGCGGGCCGGCGGTAGGCCTCGTGATAGATCTTGCCCGCGCCGCCGACCCAGTAGCCGTTCTTGCGGAAGTGCGTTGTCAGCGGCAGGTCCTGGGAGATGAGCGGCCGCCAGTCGGTGCCGTTGCCGTACACACCGCTGGTGGACGGCAGCAGTCCGGACATCAGCGCGGCCCGGGACGGATTGCAGACCGGCGCGGCGCAGTAAGAGCGCGTGAAGCGCACGCCGCGCTGGGCCAGGCGGTCGATGTTGGGCGTCCTGGCCTGGGGATTGCGGCCGAGGTACTGGACCCAGTGATTGAGATCATCGACGGCGATGAACAGCACATTGGGTTTGGCTGGCTTCGGCTTCTCGTCGGCTTCTGCCTTCAGTGGGACGAGAAGGACAGCTGCAACGCCCAGGAGGGTGAATCGGCTGCGATAGCGATACATGATGGATCTCCAGTTTGGGGATTACTTCTTGGCTGTGTGTTTCTTCGTCAAGCCGGACAGCTCCTCGCGCGCCCTGGCGAATTTCGGATCGTCGATGAGGTTCTTCAGCTCGTGCGGATCGTTCTGGTGGTCGAACAGCATCGCCCCGGCGGCACCATAGTCCACGTAGCGGAAGCGCTCCGTCCGCACGGCGACGCCGACCGGCTTGTTCGGGTTGGGGCCGAACACACTGAACGCGGGATGCTGCCACTTCGCCTCGGGATCGTCCAGCAGCGGCTTGAGGCTGTGTCCTTCCAGCCCCTTTGGCATCGGCAGGCCACACAGTTCGACCAGGGTCGGGTAAATGTCCAGCGACTGGACAATTCGCGGCGACGCCTTGCCGTTCCCCCTGGCTTTGGGTGCCGCGATGATGAGCGGGACGCGGGTGCCGACCTCGAAGAGCGAGCCGTGCTTGGACCATTTGCCTTTCTCGCCCAGGTGGTAGCCGTGATCGCCCCAGAAAAGGATGATGGTGTTGTCCTGCAAGCCGAGCTTTTTCAGCTCCGCCAGCACCCGGCCCGCGTTCCAGTCCGCCCAGGAGAGGGAGGCCCAGTACGCCTGGATCATCTCGCGGGCCTCCTTCTCGGACGCCTCGCGCTTGATGAACAGGTCGCCGTTGGGCGTCAGACACGGCTTCGGAAAACCTTCCGGCACTGTCGGAGTCGCGGCAAAGTCGGGCGGCAGCGAGATCTTGGCCGGGTCGTACAGGTCGAAGAATTGCTTCGGCGCCGTTGGCGGGCTATGTGGTTTGGCAAGGCCGAAGGCCAGGAAGAATGGCTTGTCCTTGTTGGCCCGCAGCAGCTGGATGGCTCGATCGGTGTTCTTGTAGTCCGCATGCGACTCACCGTCTCCTTCCAGCACGATCGCTCGATCGGACTGCTTGGCGTAGTTGGCGTTCGGTTTCTGGGGCGAGGTCGCGCCCTCGAACTGGCGCGGCTGGCCGCCTGCCGTCCAGGCGTCGGCGTCATCGATGCCGCCGTGGAAGATCTTGCCCGAACGCAGCGTCACGTAGCCGTTGGCCTTGAAGTGCCTGGGCAGCGAGACAAAGTCCGGATGGGCCGCCCCGAACCAGACGTTGTTGGTCACCACCCCGGTCGTGGTCGGATGGCGTCCGGTCAGCAGCGACGTGCGCGAGGGATTGCACAGAGGGTACTGGCAATAGGCCCGGTCAAAGCGCACGCCGGCCGCGGCCAGGGCGTCGATGCTGGGCGACTTGACCAGCTTGTGGCCGTAACAGCCGAGGTCCGGCCGCATGTCGTCGGACATGATGAACAGGACGTTGGGTTTGGCGGCAGGAGGTTTCACCGGCTCGACGGCCTGTGCCATCGGCCTGCCCCAGAGCAACGCGATCAGGGCAAGCAAGAAGAGGGGCGGACTGGCTTTCATCGTTCGGTCCTCCTTGGTTGGGTTTCGACGTGGAACCTCCAGCCGCTTGCGGCTTAGCGGAACAACCGGGTGCGCTAAGCCGCAAGCGGCTCAAGGAATGGACGCTCCGCTCATCCTATGAACTTTCCAGGCGCGGAATTGTTCCACGTCCCGCCATCCGTTACAGTAATAACCAACCGCCTTCTACCCTCCGGAGTTCCGCCGTGCCTGCCTTTTTTTCCTGGACCGTCCTCGGCTGCCTGTTGTTGAGCGCCGCTCCCTCCCTGGCCCAGACGCCGACCGTGCTGGACGACCGCCTGGTCCTCGAGCTGGTCGCCAGCGCGCCCGACATCGTGACGCCCACCGGCCTGGCCGTGGACGAACAGGGCCGGCTCTGGGTGCTGGAAAATCACACCCACCAGCGGCCGGCCAGCTACAAGGGCCCGGCCAGCGACCGCATTCGGGTCTTCTCGGATTTCGACGGGTCCGGCAAGGCCCGGCAAATCACCACCTTCGCCGACGGTTTCAAGGACTCGATGGGCATTGCCCTGGGCAAGGATGGAGCGGTCTACCTGGCCATGCGCTCGCGGATCATCCTGCTGCGCGGCAAGGATGGCAAGGTCGAACAGCAGACGCTGCTCCGGCTCGAAACCGCCGGCAACTATCCTCACAACGGGCTGTGCGGCTTCGCCTTCGATGGCATGGGCACGATGTATTTCGGCATGGGCGAGAACCTGGGGGCCGCGTACAAGCTGATCGGCTCGGACGGCACCACACTCGAAGGAGGCGGCGAGGGCGGCAACATGTTCTCCTGTCGTGCTGACGGCAGCAAGCTGACCCGCGTGGCCACCGGGTTCTGGAACCCGTTCCATCACTGTTTCGACGCCTTTGGCCGGCTGTTCGTGGTGGACAACGATCCCGATTCGCGCGGTCCGTGCCGGCTGCTGCACGTCGTTGCCGGCGGCGATTACGGTTACCGCTTTCGCTACGGCCGCAAGGGCACGCACCCCTTCCAGGCCTGGAACGGCGAGTTGCCCGGCACCCTGGGCATGGTCGCGGGCACCGGCGAGGCCCCCAGCGGCATCGTCGCCTACGAATCCACCGGGCTGCCGGCCGACTACCGGGGTAGCCTCCTCGTCACGTCCTGGGGCGATCACGTCATCGAACAATTTCAGCTGACCCTCAGCGGAGCGTCCTTCCGAGCCAAAACGAAGACGCTGGTGCGCGGCGGCGAAAACTTCCGGCCGGTCGGGATCGCAGTTGGGCCCGATGGAGCGGTGTACCTGAGCGACTGGGTGGACAAGTCCTACCCGGTCCACGGCAAGGGCCGGCTGTGGCGGCTTCGCTCCCGCAAACCTGCCGAGGACGATGGGCTGCGTCCGGGCAAGGTCGCCGGGCTGGACGTGCCCCGGCTCGGTCTGCTGCTGGGCCATCCGAAACAGGAGATTCGCGCTGCAGCCACGGAAGCCCTGGCGAGGAAGGGAACCGCGAGCAAGGGAACGCTGGCCGCCGTCCTGTGGAGGAAGGACGAAACCCGGGCGAAACTGCACGCTTTGTGGGCTGCGGCGCGGCTGGGGGACGCGGGGGCAGACCTGGTCGAGATGGCCCTGAGTGCAGCCGAGCCGGAGGTCCGTGCCGAGGCGGTGCGTCTGCTGCCCGCGAAGTCCGAGGCCCGGCGGCGAGAACGTGCCTTGAAAGATCCGGCCGCGCCAGTGCGGATGCAGGCGGTGCTTCAACTGCGTCAGCCGGCCGCGCTCGGGGAGATTGTGCCGGTGCTGGCGGATCCGGATCCGTTCCTGGTGAGCGCGGCCGTCCACGCTTTGGGTCAGCCGGGCAAGACCGATTTGCTCTTGCCGCACGTCGAAGCCGCCGACCCCCGGTTGCGTATCGGTGTGCTGCTGGCGCTGCGGCGGACAGGCGACGAGCAGGGTCGGAAGGCCCTTGGCACATTCCTCAAGGACAGGGACCCGGCCGTTCGCCGGGCGGCGATCCAGTGGGTCGCGGAAGAGAAGCGGAAGGAGTGGGCCCCCCAGCTGAACGCCTCGGCCACGGCCACGCCGGTCACGCGGGATCTGTTCCAGGCGCTGCTGGCTGCCAACCATCTGCTGTCCGGCGGCAAACCGGAAGCGGACCCCGTCGATGAGAAGTTCCTCGTTCGCACCGTGCAGGACCGGACGCAGCCGGCCCCCTTCCGGCTCCTGGCGCTGCAACTGCTCCGGCCCGATCATCCCGCGTTGTCGGCCGGGAACCTGGGCAACCTTCTGGAGGACAGGGACGCGGGCTTGCGGTGCGAAGCAGTCCGCACCCTGACCCTGCGTGCCGACAAGGCGTCGCAGGACCTTCTGCTCCAGTTCGCTGCCGACGCCCGGCGGCCATCGGCCCCTCGGGCTGACGCGGTGGCCGGGCTTGCTCGCCGGGCCAGCTCGCCCGAGGTGCGGCGATTGCTGCTCTCGCTGCTGGACCAGCCGGCCTTGCGGCGTGACAGCTTACGCTCCTTGCGCAGCATTGCGGCTGAACAGGACGTTCAGAGCAGTTTGCTTTCCTGGTGGGACAAGGTAACTCTGTCCGAGGAAGAGCGGCCGGAGCTGGCCGGCCAGCTGTTGCTGGCCCTGAAAGGGAGCCAGACGGCGGAGGTCGAGAAACGCCGTCCGGAGCTGGTGAAACAGGCCAGGCCTCGGCCGAAAGACGAAGCGGCCTGGCGTCAGTTCCTGACCGCTGGTGGCGACGCGGGCGCGGGGGAGCGCCTCTTCTTTCACGCCCAGGGGCCGCGTTGCTCCGTCTGTCATCAGGTGGACGGCAGGGGCGGCAAGATGGGACCGGACCTGTCGATCATTGGCCGGGCCTTGACCCGGCAGCGGCTGATCGAATCGATCCTGACGCCGAGCAAGGAGATCGCCCCGACGTTCGTGGCCTGGGCGGTCACCACCCGCGACGGCAAAACGCACACCGGCATCGTCGCGGAGGAAGGGCCGCACAGTACGGTAACGCTGGCGGATGCCGAGGGCAAGCTCACGGTCCTCAAACGCCAGGACATCGAGGAGCGCGTCGCTCTGCCAACGTCGATCATGCCGGACAAGCTCCACGAGCAGATGACGCCGCGGGAGTTCCTGGACCTGATTGCCTATCTGAGCGAGCGGAAGTGACGAGAAGCCGGCCGTGATGGCGGCCCCGAGAAGGGCGGATGCCGGACCTGAGTGGTGTCGCAGGGTGTTGCCCAGGACGTGAGCCGAAGGTACGATGAGTTGCACGGCTTACACAGACAATTCCGAAGGAGCGATCCCATGGAGCGAGATACGTTCGACAATACGATGCGAGCCTTGAAACACCGGAGGCCGTTCAACCCGTTCACGGTGGTGATGGTAAACGGCGACCGGCTGGAAGTGGATTACCCGGACGCGCTGGCGATCCGAGAGGGGGTAGCGTTGTTCGTTGGTCCAGGGCGCGTGCCAGTGATCTTCGACCATGAGGGCGTCAGTCAGGTGATTGGAGACCTGGCCGGACAATCTTCGGCAGGATGAGGGGAATGGAGGAACAGAGCGTTTCTGGTCCAGAGCAGGCAGCAGAGACGCGCCGCTGAGCCGGGCTGCTCTGCTGCCTTTGTGCCGGTGTCACGGCCCGGTCTGCTGGGAATTGTTCTGGGTGGCGTTCTGAATGGTGCTGGCCGCGTTCTCCGCGACCTTTTTCGTCTGCTGGCCAAAGTAGTTGACGGCGGAGAGGACCACGACCAGGATCAGCGACAGCATGAACAGATATTCCATGGCCGTCGCTCCGCGACGGGCCCGGGAACGGCGCCGCCGAGCCGGGGCTGGGCGCGACTGGTCAACCGGAAGGGGAAAGGACGTGCGTGGCATGATGGCCGATCCTGAGCTGAGGGGAATCAAGCGGAAGTACGTTGGTTGCTGTCCTCGGCCTTCGGATCATTGGGTTTCAGCACGGGCACGCCGCGCCGCTGCAAGGCCTCCAGCATGGCGTTGAAATCGTCCCGCAGCTCCAGCAGGTAATCGCTCTCGCGCAGCTTGATCGGCCGGACCAGCTCGCCCCGGGCCATCTCTTGCAGGGTGCGGCGAAAGCGCACCAGCGGACCAACCAGCCGATGCGAAAACCGAATCGCGTCCCAGATCACTACCCCCACCAGGAGCGTCAGGCAGATGACCACGGGCAGATAATTCCCCAGCATGCGGACAAACTGTTCCGCGGGGTTGCCTGGCCCTTCTTGCCACAGGCGCCAGGCAAACAGGAAGTTGATCAGGACCACCAGGAACAACACCAGGTAGGAGGCAATTCGCAGGGTCAGCCTCGTTTGAAACCGATCAATCCAGATCCGTTTGCGTTCATCGTGCGGCACGGCAAAGCACCCTCTTCCTGTCCTCGATGGAGCAAGATTTCAGCAAGGGCAGTCCTGGGCTGCGGACGGAGGAGACAATTCCATCAAAACATAGAACGCGATTGCCAGGGAAGCAAATGGGGGCGGTCGGTTTCTGTCAAGGCATGGCCCAGACTCGTTTCAGCCACGGCACCGTCTCGCGCAACGGCCTGGCGAACTTGCCGGTCTGGTAATGGCCGACGCCGTTGACGACCTTCAGCTCCACGCTGCCGCCGCGACCCTTCAGGTCCGTGACGTACTTTTCCGTCGCCGCCAGCGGCATGACCTCGTCGTTGCTGGAGTGGATCACGTACAGCGGAATGGACCAGCTCACGGGAACGCCGGTCGGTTCGCCGGAGATGGGAATGGCGGCCTTGAACAGCTCCTGGTGCCGGCCGGCCAGGAACCAGGTCCCCTGGCCGCCCATGCTGAATCCAGTGAGCAGCACCTTCTTCGGATCGACGGCGTAGCTTTTCATCACGCAGCGCGTCAGCCAGAGGACCGCCTTCTCGTTGGCGGTCGTGGTCCAGTTGCCGCCGTCCAGGGCGTCCGGGGCGACCGCGATGGCGCCCAGCGACTCGAAAGCCGGCTTGATCAGGCTGTCGATCATGCCCCGGCCAAAGAACGGCTTCACCTCGCCGCTGTAGTGCAGAGCCACAACAAGCGGCCGGGGCGTGGTGCCGTCGTAACCGTGCGGCACCAAAATCGTATAGCGGAGGGGTTTCCCCGGAAGCATGAGGGCCGTTTCCTCATACACCCCGGGACTTCGCACCGAGAGTGTGGCCAGCTCCGGCACGGCCAGGTTGACCTCCGTGGCGGTTGGCTCCTCTTTCTGGCATCCCGCAAGGAGGACAAAGCAAAACAGGAGGAATCCGAGAGCAGGCAGGGGGCGCTTCATGGCAGGAACTCCTTTCCGGGCAGCCAGCGTGCAACCATGCAAACGATTCCCGGGCAATTGTTCCGGCTCGGCCCGGTTCCGTCAAGAGGAGGACGAAACCCGCCTGGGCCGTCCGTGACCCCCCGAAGCGTTGAGGTGGGGGACTGGCAGGGCGTGCCGTTCTGTTCTGACCGTCACGCAGTATGGGGAGGCGACCTCGAGATCCCACCGGTGAGACCGCCACACCGCCAACCGCGCTTTAGCTTGGCGGTGTCGCCAGGAGAAGCCCCGGCGTGACTGTGCTTGCCCCAGCGATGACAAAAAAGCGACACCGCCACCACGCCAGCAGCACACGCCTTCGCTTTCTGTCCTCTCTTGGCCTTTACCCCCAATTCCGTCACGGTCAGGTACTCTTCGCTGGAGCTGTGCGGCGGCAGCCTGGCCGAGGTTGACTGCTGCTCAGATACCCGGACCGCTGAACGCGGTGTGTCGGACCTCAGCACGTTGAGGACTTCGGCTTGCGCGTCGGTCGAGTGGACCGGAGCAGGCAAGGCTGACATCTCGGTACGGTACGCTCGCCGTTGATCGTCTGCGCCTTGATGTTCACCGTGCCGATTGCTGCAGCGATTGACGTTCGGGCTGACGATTGGCCTCAATGGCGTGGCCCAAACCGCGACGGCGTATGCGGCGAACCAACCTCCCCGACCAAAGCGTATGTCCACCAGTATGTTCAACCAGGCATTGTGCATCCGGTCCGTTGCGAAAAAGTCAGGGCTTCCCGATCTTCCAAAAGTGCCTATCGCTGCGCAAGTAGAGTGCTCCATCGGTCGCCGCGGGTGTACAGAGAATGGTCTCCTCGAACGGGCAGCGATTGACGAGCACGGGGTCCTTTTCGGCGGGCCGCACGACGTGAACGATGCCGTCCTCGCTGACGCAGAAAAGCAAACCGCCCGCGGCCACGAGCGAGGAGCTGAAGTTGCCCTTGAGCCGAAGCTGACTGAGCACCTCGCCCGTCTTTAACTCGCCCACCGCCAGGATCGAGCCCCTGAGTACGCAGATCTTCCCGTCAACAACCACCGGACTCGCCGTCGTGGGGTTAAGCCTTGTTTGTTCCCAGAGGAGCTTTGGCGGCGACGCGTCGGCATGCAACTCGTAGGCGCACAGCTTCTCCTCACCTGGAACGAGCAGCGTTGTGCCGGCAACCACACTCGAGGCGATGGCGTGCCACTTGCGTTCGATCTTCCACACTTCCTTCCCGGTGAGCGGTTCGCAAGCGCTGAGCTTGTTGTACCCCTGGAGCAAGGCGAGCCGGTGGTCCCGAGACTTACCGGGAATCGCAATCGGCGATGACCAGTTCAGCTCGCGTGGGCGATCCTGTCGCCAGCGGTTCTTTCCCGTGACGAGATCGATGCCCGCGGCGAACGACGCATTCTGGTTCTCACAATGAACGATGACCGTCGAACTGATGATCAGCGGCGAGGACGCCAACCCCCTTCCGTCGGTCGCGCCGGGGTTCTCGTCGTGAAGCGAGCGTAGCCACTGCAGGTTCCCGTCCAGGTCCACACAGATCAGATCATTGGAGCCGAAGAGGGCGACCAGATACTTGCCGTCGCTTGCCGGAGTCGGGGCGGCCATGCACGTCTTGGGGTGCGAGTCTGTGGGGCCTGTCGCCCACACCGTCCGTTGCCAAAGCTTTTTCCCGGTTTTCGCATCGTAGGCCAGTACGTGCAGGTGGTTCTGCTTCTGGCCGCTCGAGGCCGTCAGGAAGGCGCGATTCCCGACCAGCACGGGGCTCGACAGCCCGCGACCGGGTAGATCGGCTTGCCAGGCGAGATGTTGTTTCGGCCCAAACGGCAGCGGCACCGCGTCACCCGAACCGACCCCCGTGGAGTCCGAGCCCCGAAAATGCGTCCAGTCCGCGGCCAGAGAGTTCACGAGAATCGCAGTCACGCCGGCGGCACAAAGGAATCGATGCATGGGTATCCTCGAATTCTTCTCCCCTCTCCCCAGCGGGGAGAGGGGAGATTTATTGCTGCCGCTCGCCTAACTTCCTGGCCGCGTCGTGGACAGGATGGCCGCTCCGCCGGTATCGCACACCCGAAGCTGAAAGCGCCACAGCTTCGGCACCTGCGGCGGCGGGACATCCGTGCAGACCTTCATCAGCAGCGTGTTCTTCCCCTCCCGCAGCCGAATTTTCGTACGATAGTGGTCGAATCGCATCCCGGTGTAGGCGTCCGCCCGGTGCAGCGCGAGTTCGCCGTTCACCCAAAGCTTGAAGACGGTGTAACAGCCAATCCGGACCTCCACGTCGCGGGCGGCCGGGCTGGTGAACTCCGTCGCCGCGTAGCCGACGGCCTCGGTGTGCTGCCCGACGCCGACGTTCAAATCGACGATGCCGTTCTCATCCTTGGAAACGTAGTCCTTCCAGCGGACCTTGCCCTCCTTGCCGTCGTACTCCACCCTGACGTTCAGGGCCTTCTCCGGAGGATAGGGCGTTTCGACACCTTTCTGCTCGGCGTTGGCGAACGGGCCGATGAGCTTCCAATCGAGAATGAAACCGAGGTGCTTCGCCAAATCAATCGCCTGACCGAGATCTTTCAGCCGTTTGGCGGCCTTGTCGATTTGATCCTTGTCTCTCGCAGCGGCGAACGCCTTCCGGAAAAGGGACCGGGCCTCGGCCTTCTTCTCGGCGCCAAAGAGCTTCTCGGCATCGTCGAGCACGCGGCCGATGGCATCCCGCCGCAGCTCTGGGCTGGGGTCGTTCACCATCTTCGGCAGGAAGCGATCACTGGCTGTCCTGTCCTGCTGCACGAGCAGATCAAACGCCAGTCGCCTCGCCTGCGGATCATGACTGGTGTCAACCAGAAAGCTCTCCAGGCCAACGGTCGGCAGCGGCTTCTTGCCTCGCTCTGCGCTGTCAACGATCTCGTCCACCGCGGCTCGAAGCCAGTTGCGAGCCAACGGCGTGGCCCCGTCCATCCCGGCGAGAAGCAGCGGCAACTGCTCGATCGGGGTCTTGACCAGCACCTTCCAGGCCCCCGCCGCCTCCGCGCTTCCCTTTCCCTCCGGACCGACCCGGCGAATCGTGTGCATTGCCGATTTCAGGTCCTCATTTTCGGCGGCGGGCGCCACGGAAGGAGTCACAACAGCCAACGCAGTGATGATGGCCGCGAAGCGATGGATCATGAATCAGACCTCTGTTTCAGCGGAGATACAAGTTGAAGTAGAATTCTAGTACCTGGACCCAGGGGTGGGAAGCTGTCCTCCACGGGAAATCGCTTGAGAAGCTGTAACTTATTGGCGAGCGGCGCGGCGTCAGCCCGCCGGTATTGCGGGCGTTACCGGCGAGCTGACGCCGCGCCGCTCGCCTTTCTGTTAGTGGCTCTAAAGTTGTTGACAGTCAAACAGTTCAAGTGGAGTGTCGCTTCCGCGCCGCTGGTCTGGCGTTCGTCTCGACCTTGCTTTACAATAGCGCTCGATCGATCTTCCCGCTACTCCGTGGTCGCGAACCATTTTTTGACGAGGAGGGTTCAACATGGCATTGAGGAGAATCTCCTTCGCGGCAATCTTCGCCAGTCTCGTGCTGGTCGTTGTGTGGACTGTCTTCAAATGGACTGGCACACCTGCCGCAGCTGAACCTGGCCCGGACAACGACAAAGAAGTGCTGGATCGGGGCAAGGAGTTGTTCACGCGCGAATGGATCGCGGGTGATCGCCGGAGCCACGCCGGCGATGGACTGGGGCCGGTACACAACGCTCAATCGTGCGCCGCCTGCCACCGGCTCGGAGGGCTCGGCGGGGCAGGGAACAACGAGACGAACGTCAGCTTGGTTACCGTCTTTATCAGTAAAAGTACTTTCAGTTTCACTATGGGTTTTTCGCGGGGGCACCCACTGCCGCCCGCCGATGCGCCGAAGAAGGTCGTTGTAGGCAAGCCGGGCAGCAAAGTCGAACTCGAGATTCCATCGCAAGACGAGTTGGCCAAGATCCACCCAGCTTTGCGCACGCAAAATTCCTTTCCACTCCATCGCTTTGGAGTTGGTCCGGAGTTCGCCCAGTGGAAAGCATCCATCTTTCCAAAGGACAAGACGGAAACCGAACGGTTCAACAAACAACCATCGAATCGGCGTCACACCAGGTCCGCAGGCTCTGGCACGTTGACGTTGATCGAATCGAAGCGCAACACTCCACCGCTTTTTGGCGCGGGTCTCATCGATGCGATTCCGGACAAGGTCTTGGACGAGGTTGCCGCCGAACAAGCAGAGGCTTCTGGCGATGCGCCTCGATCTTCTGAGTTCAGTCGGGGAGTCGAGGTACAGCCCGTAAGAGGGCGCGTGGCGCGCCTGAAAGATGGTCGCGCCGGCCGATTTGGCTGGAAAGCCAGCGTGGCTAGCTTGCACGAGTTTACGCTCCAGGCGTGTTCCAGCGAACTTGGTCTGGAGGTTCCGGGGTTCGCCCGCGCGGCACCGCCCTGGAAGAGTGATTACAAGGCTCCGGGAATCGACCTGACGCGCGAGCAGTGTGACACCTTAACACGTTTCGTCGCCTCATTGCCCAGACCCGGCGTGCGTCCTGCGGACTCGACGGAACAGGCCGGCGCGATCGAGCGCGGACGCCAGTTATTCACGAGTGTCGGTTGCGCGGTCTGCCACCGGCCGAAACTCGGCGACGTGGAAGGCATTTATAGCGACCTTCTGCTGCATGACATGGGGAGCCAGCTGAGCGATTCCGGGTCTTACACAGTGCTCGAACCGGAGATCGCCTCCAAAGACAAGTCCAAGCAACCTCGCGCCGCCAACGAGCTCGAATGGCGCACGCCGCCGCTCTGGGGCCTGCGCGACTCGTCGCCTTACTTGCACGACGGCCGCGCCGCAACGGTTGCCGACGCCGTAGCACTTCACGGCGGAGAGGGAATGGCCGCGGCGCGAGCGCACAAGCGCCTATCCGAGAAAGAGCGCGAACAGGTTGAGCTATTCTTGCAAACGCTCGCCGCGCCAACAGCGGCACCGTAGACGGAGCCGAAGCAGACTATCAGAAAACTTCGCGACCGATAGGCATCATCGTGAGCGAGCGCGGGCTGCAGGCCAGGCAGGTCGAGACAGGTCCACCGCGCCCTGCGCTCGGCGAGGAAGACACGTGCCGGCAGGGCCATTCGTTGCGCGGCGGTGCCGACCACCGCCGCGCGTACGGCAGATCCGCCAATCTGCGGCGGTCACGTGCGACCGACGGACCGGGGAAGTATCTTCGCGGCTCGATGTCTCACTGCACACCTGTCACCATCGACTCGTGAACGTGTACCCAGACGCAGCAGACCTTTGCCGTCGGCGGTGGCACTTCGCCGGTGGCGGTTGCGGTAGCGGACCTGGGCAATGGCCATCCCGACATCGCCACGCCAACTACGGCGACAACACGGTGAGTGTGCTTCTGAACCAGGGAATTGAGCAGTTCCTTCGAGAGACGAGTGACGAGCAAGAAAATCAACTCGTCACCGCTGGGCCAGGCAAAACCCGCCTGGCCCAGCGGAGCTTGGCGGAGCGCGAGCGTGGGTTGGTCTGGCGCTCCTCCGCGTTGGGGCGAATCGGCTCCGGTGAGATCGTCTCGTAAATCCCTCTGCGGTGGCCCTCTCGGAATGCGGCCTTGACCAGCCGATCCTCGCCGCTGTGAAAGCTGATGATCGCCGCCCGACCACCTGGACGGAGCAGGTCGGGCAAGACCCGCAGCAACTGCTCCAGATTGGCCAGTTCGCGATTGACCAGGATGCGCAGGGCCTGGAAGGTGCGTGCTGCCGGGTGAAGGTTCCACTTGCCCGGCTTGGGATGCAAGCGCCAGGGTTTGCTTCCCGCACCCGGAGCGGCCTGCTGGATCACCCGGGCCAGGTCAGTGGTCCGGGCCAACTCGCCCCGATCCCGGGCGGCCACGATCGCCGCCGCGATCCGGTCCGCGTCCAGCTCGTCGCCCAGGTCCCGCAAGGCGGCGGCCAGGTCCTCCTGGCGGATCGTCGCCAGCACCTGGGTGGCCGATCGGCCGCGCGTCCGATCCATGCGCATGTCCAGCGGACCATCGCGGACGTAGGAAAAACCCCGTTCCGGATCGTCCACTTGCATGCTGGACATGCCCAGGTCGGCCAGCAGACCGTCCACGGCGTGTACTCCCTCGGCGGCCAGGATGGAGGGGAGGGCCGCAAAGTTCCCATGATGGAGGGAGAAGGGCAAGCCCAGAGTTTCCAGTCGTTCCCGGGCCCTGAGGAGGTTGTCGTTGTCGAGGTCAATGCCGATCAGCCGGCCGGTCGGTCCCAGGCGCTGCAGCAGTTCGACGGAATGGCCCGCCCAGCCGACCGTGGCATCGACAAGGACCGCGCCCGGCCGGGGTCCCAGGAGGGTCAGCACCTCATCGAGCAGGACCGGTCGATGCTGTCCGGGCGGTGTGCTGCGGGGAGCGCGTTTCATGGCAAGGGTGTCCGTCAAAGCTCTGCTGCCGCTTCCGGGCAGTACCGAGCATTGTAGCACCCCGGGCGGCGCCGAGAACACAATCGGCAAGATCGGTAGTTGGTCAGCGCAGGACCGCTCGCCTTGGCGGACATTGACCCAAGGGGCTGAAGAGGCCAGCCGATCAAAAAGGAGAAGGCGCACGTACGGAACAGTTCAGAGCAAAGGAGTTGATGATGAGCCATTCCCATCCGACCCACGACAGCCATCCGCACCACCAGGACGGCGGCGGGGGCGTTGAGGAACACACCCTGGCGGTCAGCGCCACCAATCCCGCCGGGTGTACCCCGGCCCACAACTGCGGCGGGCACGACCAGGACCACGTTCACGGTCCCGGCTGCGGTCACGAAGCGGTGCCGCACGGCGACCACGTCGATTACCTGGTGAACGGCCACCTGCACCACCCCCACGGCGACCACTGCGACGACCACGGACCCGTCCAGGTGGCGTGACCGGGCCGTGTGGGAGTGCGACGTTCCTCACCAGCCACTGGGCAATCCCCAGATGCCGGGCGTGACCAGCTCCACCGAGTTGCCGGCCGGGTCGCGGAAATAGATCGACCGACCCCCGGCCGGCCAGTGGACCTCCTTCTCGATGGCGATGCCGTGCCCGGCCAGGCGTTGCCGCCACCGCTCCAGCGAGCCCCGCGGCACTCCCAGGGCGAAGTGACCGGGGCCGTGCGCTCCGTGAGCGGGCAGATGGTCTCCCTTGAGGGTCGTCTCCGGCTTGAAGACCAGCAGCACGTTGCGATCGCCAACGCGGAAGAAGACGTGGCGGTCCGCTTCTTTCCCCAGAAGAGGCAGCCCAAGAACGTCACGGTAGAACGCCTCGGCCTGCTCCAGGTTCTCGGCGTAGACACCGGTTTCAACCACTCCCAGGATCTCGTCCATCGTATCTTCTCCGGCCGGTCACGTACCGCCCATCCAGCCTCCCACGTTCATGCCATCCAGGCCACCCATCCAGCCCATTCCCATGCTGGAGCTGCCCGGCATCGCCGGCACGCCCTGGCCGGTTGCCGGGCCGACGAGTTTGATCAGGGCGGTGAGAATGTCCAGCGCCTTGCCGCCCACCTGCAGCCAGTCCTTGACCTTGCCGGCCAGGCTGCTCTCGGAACCGGAATGGGCCGGCGCGGGTCGGGTGAGTTGTTTCACCACCTGGGTCATGCGGACCAGGGGGGGCAAGTTGCCGGGCTGCTGGCAGTACCGCTGGGCCTGCTGCACCTCTCCCAGGGCCAGGGCCAGCTGGGTGGCGGCCAGCTGATACCAGGGATTGGCGGGGTTGCGCTGCCAGGCCGTCTGGGCGCTGACCAGCGCTTGCCGCAGCCACTCCTGGGCCCAGACCGGGTTGCCGGCTGACTGGGTCAGAAAGCCCAGCCGCACCTGGCAAAAGCTCATCCAGTAATAGACCTCGTCGGGCACCGTCGGCCCCAGCATCTGGGTGCAGGCGGCCAGGGCACACAACGCCTGGTGGTAATACGGACCGGCTGCCACCAGGTTGCCCATCATCTCCAGTTGCCGGCCCGTTTGCAGGCAGGACATCGCCTGGTTGAACGACTGCCGGGCCCACGGATTGTTTTCCAAGAATGGTCCCATGACTAACCCCTCCCTGGGTCGATGGGCTTCCATGCTCCGACGCCGAACGCGAGGATACGTCTTTGGACGGAAAAAGACAACGCGGAGAGCGGGCGTGGCGCGTCTTGTTAGCCGCGACGCGCAGCGGAGCGCGGAAGCTCCGCGCTCCGCTGCGCGTCGCGGCTAACAATCACTTCTTCGCCGGAATCAGTTCCAGGCAGACCAGCCGGTCCTTGCCGCGGACGTAGAGCAGCCCATGCGACAGGATCGGCGCCCCCAGGCGGGATATTCCAGGAGCGGCCGGGCCGCCTCGTCGGGCTTGCCGTCCTTCAGAGGCCGGAGCTGCACCTGCGCCACTTCCTCGTACTTCTTCGGGTTCACCTTCAGCAGCGACAAATGCCCGTGCTCGCTCAGACAAACGAAATGGTTATCGACCAGCAGCAGCGAGCAGCGCGTCAGACCGCGTTCGCGCCACGTGACCTTGCCCGTGGCCAGCTCGACGCAGCGCAGCTCGGCGTTCTCCGTGTGCCGGCCGCTGGAGCCGTAGACGTAGCCATCGACGTGGATCGGCGTGTTCCAGTGGCATTGCAAGGCCCGCACGTCGCGTCCCTTGTCCAGGTCGGTCCAGACCTCCTTGCAAGAGCCGGGCTTGACCTCCAGCAGGGCGCTGCCGGGACCGTAGCACTCGGTGATCAGCACGCGGTTGCCGACCACCACCGGGTTGCTGGCATTGACGCATTCGAGGAGCTTGGCCCGCCAGGGATAGTGAAAATCGACCTTTCCCGTGGCCGGCTCCAGCCCCACCAGGCCGCCGCGAGCAAAGACAAAGCACCAGCGCCGCTTGTCGATGGTCGCCAGCACCGGGCTGGCATAGCAGGCCAGCTCGTCGCTCGCCTTCCAGCGCACCTTGCCGGTGTACTTGTCGAAGGCCACGACGCCGCTGCCGTTGCCCACCAGTTCATCGAACGGTTTCTCCTCGCTTCCCTTGGGACTGCCGCCGATCACGGCGATCAGCAGATCGCCCTCGACGACCGGCGTGCTGCCGACGCCGAAGAAGTTCTGGACGACGCCGAACTCCTTCTTGGTGTCCACCTTCCAGAGCAGCTTGCCGTCCTCGGCCCGGACGCAGTGCAGCATCCCCTCGGGGCCGAACACGTAGACCCTCGGGCCATCGACCACGGGACAGCAACGCGGCCCATTGCTGTAGCTGTACAGGTCCTCGTAGCTGGTCTCGTACTCGAACTGCCAGAGCGGCTCGCCGGTTTCGCTCTTCAGCGCTCGCAGCCGGGCCTTGTCGCCGACGCGGTCAAAGAGGAACAGCCGGCCCCGGCTGATGGTCGGCGTCGCGTAGCCTTTGCCCAGCTTCTTTTGCCAGACCACCTTCGGCCCTTCCTTCGGCCAGGACGTGAGGATGCCCTTCTCGGTGGACACGCTGTCGCCGGTCGGCCCGAGGAAGCCGGGCCAGTCGGACCCGCCCTTGCGGGTCCCCAGGTCCGGAGGCAGACCGTCTCTCTCTTCCGGCGTGGGAGCTGCCGTCGCGCAACCCACCAGGGCGACCACCCAGACACAAGCGAGCCAGCGTCTCATGGCGCGATCCTCGTCATTGTGGCGAAACAGACACCCAGGGCGATGCCCTGGGCTATCGTGTTACGCCCCTTCGGGGCTGTTGGCTTTCGCCCCGAAGGGGCGTAACACGATAGCCCAGGGCATCGCCCTGGGTGTGGAATCTCGGTTACTTCTTCACCTTGACGTGGAACCCGGCGGCATTGAGGGCCTTGACCAGGGCGGCGGCATCGAAGTCGCCGGTCACCTCGAAGGTGGTCTCCTTGGCCTTGGCGGTGTCAGCCGTAACTCCGTCCACCTTCTTGACGGCCTCCTTGATGGCGCGGGTGCAGGAGCCGCAGCAGTTGTGAACGCCGGTCACCGTGAGGGTCTTGACCTTGCCCGAAGGCACGCCGCTGTCGTCCTTGACAGCCACGTCCTTGCTGCTGATCTGGCCCTGGAAGCCGCCTTCCGCCAGGGCATCCACGGCCTTCTGGGCCGTCTTGGCGTCGGCAGCGGTGAGCGTCACCGTTTTCTTGCCCCGATCGCACTCGGCCTTCACGCCTTCAACCTTCCCCACGATCTTCCCCACCGCCCCGACACAGGCCTGGCAGCAGAGGTGAACGCCCTTCAGTTCCACCGTGGTTTCGGCCCGGCGCCAGCCGTCAGGACCAGCGCCGCTACCAGGCCGGACAGCAGCGACAATCGCGGATACTTCATCGTTTGCTCCAGTTCTCACGAATCAGGATGAAAGGGCCTGGTTGGCAAGCAGACCAGATACGCCCCCCTTGTGCAGGACCAAGTTCCCTTCCAGTTTATTCATCCCCGCTGCATCTTGCCAGCAAATCCGGAGAACTTTCTCTCTGGATGGCTCCGGTTCATCCCCTGGCCACGTTGACCCATTTCCCCTCGCGAGCCGATGCCAGGATCGCATCCAGCACTAACTGCGTCTGGTAAGCGTCGCGGAAGGTCGGCTGGGCCGGCTTACCCGTCTCCAGTCCCTTGAGGAAGTCAGCCACCTGATGCACAAACGACGCCTCGTAGCCGATCGCCAGGCCCGGCACCCACCACTTGCCCACATAAGGGTGGTCGCCGTCCGAGACGTGGATCGAGCGCCAGCCGCGCACAACGCCCTGATCGCGGTGGTCGAAGTATTGCAGCCGGTGCAGGTCGTGCAAATCCCAGAAGACCGACGCATGCTCGCCGTTGACCTCGAAGGTGTAGAGGGCCTTGTGGCCTCTGGCGTAGCGCGTGGATTCAAAGTTGGCCAGCGAGCCGTTGGCGAACCGGCCCATGAACGTACAGGCGTCGTCGATGCCGACCTTCTCCACCTTGCCCGTCAGGTTGTGCTTGCGTTCCTTGACGAAGGTTTCCGTCATGGCGCTGAGCGAGGTGAGCGGCCCGTTGAGCCAGAGGGCGGTGTCGATGCAGTGGGCCAGCAGGTCGCCGCTGACGCCGCTGCCGGCAGCGGCCACGTCCAGCCGCCACAGGGCCGTGCCGCCCTGGGGCAGCTCGGGGTTGATGGTCCAGTCCTGGAGGAACTTGGCCCGGTAGTGGAAGACCTTGCCCAGCCGGCCCTCGTCGATCAGCTGCCTGGCCAGGGTCACGGCCGGGATGCGGCGATAGTTGTACCAGACCATGTTGGGCACGCGGGCTTTCTCGACCGCCTCGACCATCTTCAGCCCTTCGGGGCCGTTCATGGCTAGCGGCTTCTCGCACAGGATCATCTTGCCGGCCTGGGCCGCGGCGATGGCGATCTCGGCGTGCGTGTTGTTCGGCGTGCAAATGTCGATCAGGTCGATGTCCTTGCGCTCGACCAGCTTGCGCCAGTCGGTCTCGATCGATTCATAGCCCCAGGTATCGGCAAAGGGCTTGATCTTGTCGGCACTGCGGGCGCAGGCGGCCTTCAGGACCGGCTGGTAGGCCCCGTTGAAGAACGGGCCGACCTGGCGGTAGGCGTTGGAGTGGGCCCGGCCCATGAAGCCATAGCCGATCATGCCGACGTTCAATGGCTTTTTCATGAAGTGCAATCCTCACGGAGGTCAATCGGGTTTCCTGGTTTCGGGAGCGCGAGAATAGTGGTTGTACACCGCCAGGGCCACCCTGGCACAGAGCAGGCTGCCGGCGTTGTCGCGCACCCAGCGGCGATCCGCGTTCTTGTTGGTCAGCACACAGACGACCACCGGGCCGGTCGGCGTGTGGATGATGCCGGCGTCTGTCCGGGCGTCGCTGAGCGAGCCGTCCTTGTGAGCGACCCTGGTGCCCTCGGGAAGCAGCCGGGTGAACTTATCCTTGTCGTCGTTGGCCAGCAGATGGTTGAGCAGGGTCTGCTTGATGGCCGGCCGATTGCGTGAGCCGGCCTGCAATTCCTCCAGCAGACCGACCATTTCCCGGGCCGTGGTCGAGCCGAGGCCGTACTTCTTGCTGCGTTCCAGAGCGACCGAAGTATCGCGGCGAAAGACCTTGGCGTTGATCCGCGTCTCGGGGAAGCCCCACGCCTTCATGCGGTCGTTGACGGCCTGGAGGCCGACCCTGTCCAGCACCAGGTTGGTGGCGGTGTTGTCGCTCTGGGCCATCATCAGCCGGACAGCGTCGCGGATGGAAAAGGTCGCTCCCTCGCTGAAGTGCCGGGTCAGGATGCCGCTGCCGGGCACCTTGTCCTGGTCGCGCAGGGTGACCATGTCGGTGAGCTTGAACTTGCCTGCGTCGGCCTGCTGATAGGCCTCAATCATGACCGCGACCTTGATCAGGCTGGCGGTGGACATGACAGTGTCGGCGTTGTGGAAGTACATCTCGCCGTTGACCAGGTGCTTGACGCCGACGGCGACCTCGCCCTTGTGAGCCGCGATGAGCTTGCCCAGCTCCTTGTCCAGGTCCGCAAGGGACGCCGGCTCCGCAGGAGCCAGGGCAAGGAACGCGCTCAGCAGAACAACCGGTCCAAGCATGTACAACTCCGAGATCAAAGGAGATTACGCGGTTCGCCTTCGGGTTTTCGCAAACAGTTTCGGAAGCGCAACCCGGAATCCCGGCAGCACCTCGCCACCGTCCAGGCTGCCGTTCTTGGGGATGCGCTTCTTGTCGGTGGGTGAGGTGTAAACCTCGGCCGTCTGGGTCTTGGGGTTGATCAGCCAGACCATCTGAACACCCGCAAAGAAATAGTCGCGGAGCTTGCGATCCATCTCCGCGCGGGTGTTGCTCTCGCTGAGAACTTCGATGGCCAAATCCGGAGCAACTTGCAGGATGCGATCCTTCTGGGGGAATTTACCCTCCGGGAACTTCTCCCAGGAGACAAAGCAGAGATCGGGAAAGCGAACCTGTCTGGGTTCCAGTTTCACAGGGCCGTCCGCACCCATCACGACCCCGATGTCATTTCCTTTGAGGTACTCCCAAAGGAAATGACCCAACAAGCTCGCCAGCATTGCCTCGTGATGCCCCATGGGTTTCTCGATCAAGACGCCATCGACCAGTTCGCAGATCCGTTTTTGAGGCCCTTCCAGCGCATCGAGGACGTCTTGTTCCGTTGCCGTTCCGGGCGCTGGTCGCACTCGGATCCGATGCAAGGGAACATCCCCGAGTTGCTGGAGCAGATCGGCCATGCTGCCAACGTATTCCTCTGCTTCCATGTCCATGCTGGAACCTCCTTGGTTGGGGGAGAAACGAACCTCTACCCGCTCTCTTCACCCCGGATACTTCTTCCGCAACTTGTCGAGATACTGCTTGCTGTCGGCCGTCACTTCCCAGGCGTCCGGCCAGAAGCACAGGTCCACGCACCACCAGTCGTGCGGCACGCCGCACTGGTTCAGCGCCGGGGCCAGCACGTCGAAGTTCAGCTTGCCGGTGCCGAAGGGATTGTGCGTGCTGGTGTTATGCTCGTTCAGCGAGCTGTCGGAATCGATCAGATGCACGTGGGTTATCTTCCCCCTGAGCCTCTCCAGCAGCTCCAGCTCGCCGCCGGGCAGGGTCTCCTTCTGACCCGTCTGATTGGCTGCCACCACCGCGCACATGTGGGCATGGCAGGTGTCGTAGAGGACGCCGAAGTTCGAGTTGCCCCGGGAGCGGACGCCGTCCACGATCTTGAAGATTTCGGACGGCTTGTTGAACAGGAAGCCCGGCTCGAACTCCCAGCAAATGTTCATGCCGTAGTCAGCCGCGATCTTGCTGCACTTGTCCCAGACGGTGATCAGCCGATCCAGCGCGACCTTCGGCTCCATCTTCTCCTTCTCCAGGAAGGTGGGCGGCTCGACCGAATCGACGCGGATGGTCTTGATGCCCAGGTCGTGACCGAAGACGGTGAAGCCCAGGAACGCCGCGACGTAGGCGGTGGGGTTCTCGTCCAGGATCGACGGGCCGGGTTTGTGGAAGCCCCACAGGTCCACGGCGATGCCGGAGAAGGCCAGGCCGTGGTCGGCGACTTCCTTCTTGAGCTTTTGCCGGTCGGCCCTGGTGGGGTGCGAGAAGGGCGTCGGATGAACGCCAAAGCTGCCCAGCTCGACGCCGTCGTAGCCCAGACGGTTCAGCTTGTGCAGGATCTCGTGGAAATCGGTGGTCGGCTCCTTCTGGTTGAAGATGTAGGCCCAGCTGCCGATCGAGAGCTTTTTCATGGTGGTGTCTCCTTGGTTTCTCCCTCGCCCGACGAGCCGCCGGGTTTATCCCGGCGGTCTTTTCCGCCGGGATAAACCCGGCGGCTCGTTCGGCAGCGTGGGGTTCGATTGAAAAGGTTCTTCGACTCACGACCTTCGCATCTTGTGGTCGCCGACCTTGGGCGCATGGGGGTTCGTGCCCGGCCCGAAATACCGCAGCGTCACCAGCGGTTCCGTCCCGGTGTTCTCGAAGACGACGCCGGCCCGGGCGGCGTCATGGGTGACGAACACTTCATCCTCCGTCAATTCCCCGAAGCGGATCATCGCCGGCGTCTGCAGCGCCATCTTGCCGATCTTCCCGCAGCCCTGGACCGCGATCAGGCCGTAAGCCCCGTTGTCCTTGATGGTCGCCTTCACACCCGGGTTGATGGTCAGCTCCCTGGCCGTGAAAAGTTCCTCGCCGGCCACCTTGCCGTAGACGATCCAGCGATCAACGTAACCTTCCGAGGCGGTGTCGGCCACGGGAATCGGTTCGAGGTAATGGCTGTCCTTGAATTTCGGGTTGACGTTGGCCTCCCAGTCCAGCTGCCCGACCAGGTAATCGAGGTCATGCTGTTTCTCTTTCGGCACGTCCTTGACCAGCAGGCTCCACGGCACCGGCCGGCCCTCGACCAGCGACTGGTACATGCCGAAGACGTCGGAGCCCCACTGCGGCTCGTAGGTGACCAGCGAGCCGGGCGCGTGCAGGATGCAGGGCGGCACCAGCCAGCCGGTGCCCGGCTGCAAGCGGTACGCCTTGCTGTAGTTGAGGATGCCGTTGTCGCCCTCGTTCCAGCGCTCCAGGCAGCGGCGAATGTCTTCCTTGGTGGTCCCCGGTTCCAGCCCGAAGAAGGTATGGGGGAAGTTGTTGCCGAGGTAGTTCAGCTGCGGCGGAAAGTAATACGACTCGGGCTTGCCCTGCTGGCCGACCTTGGCGGCCTGCTCGTTGCTCTGGTGCATGTGGTGCGGGATCGGTCCGAGGTTGTCGAAGAACTTGCTGTAGACCGGCCAGCGCTTGTACCTGTCCCAGATGGCCTGGCCGACCATGCGGGGGCCTTCCATCTCGATGGCGTCGCGCAAGGTGAAGGCTTCCTTGCTGGCCTTGGCGTCGAGCAGCCTGGTGGACTTCTTCCCGGACACGAGGACGTAGCTGAGCCCCTCGTCGGGTGGAGCGCCCTCGTTGGCGGCCACCGTGGTCGAGGAGAACCAGCGTTCGTCGATGCCGCCCCGGTCGGCCCCGAGGGCGTAGTAGTCTTGCGGCGCCAGCTTGATGCGCCGGCCCGGCATCAGAAAGGAGCGCGGCACCCAGGTGGGCGCCAGGCGGAGGATGCCCTCGCCGTGTTCCAGGGCCGACTTGACCTGGGCAGCGGTAGCTTTGGGCATTTCCCCGGTGATCTTCGTTGCATTCGCGGCAGTTTTCTTGTCCATCTCGGAGTGACTCCATCGCAAACAGAGAGAGTGTGGCAGCGTGGTCACAAGCCCGAAGCGCTAGCGCCGGGACCATCCCGGCGCTAGCGCTTCGGGCTTGTGGTCTGTCCCGTAATCGTCCGTGGCGTGCTTATATCCCGAGGGGACGCGAGAGGCAAGGGGCACGATTCGCTTTCCTGGAAACCAGGCCAGTTGGTCTCAAATCTGCCAGTCGTCCAGCGTCAGGCCAACAACCCGGCTGAACTCCACGGTGTTGTGTGTGATGAGCGTCAGGCCGTTCGCCAGGGCGATGGCCGCGATCAGCCGGGCGTGGCAGCATCAAGCCGTGCTTTGGCCAGCGAAGCGGTGCCTTGGCGAAGGATTTGCACGCAGGTGTTCGTGTCGAGCAGGAACTTCATAACTCGGCCCGTTCCTCGTACTCTCCCTGCGGATGCCGCAGGAAGGTGGGATCGGTGATGCTCCCCGCGATCCGCTCCACAAAGCGATGCCACTCTTGCGGATCGGTGATGGGCCCCGAGGGCGTCTCGACCGTCTCCACCACGACGCGGACGGTCTTGTTCGCGTCCTCGGGGGTGAGCGGCACAGTCAGGGTCAGCACCCCGTCCGCGCCGACCTGGGCGGTCAACTCTCGTTTCATGACTTACGCTCCTTCCCCGTTTCATCGGGGAGGTTCGGGATGGGGCCATTGTCGTGTCAAGATTGTTGTACCTGTCCGATGGCTGCTCTGCAAGCAGACGCTTCCGTTGAAGAGGCCCCGCTGCCGGTGCAGCCGCCGCAAGGGGAAAGGGAGTCAAATGGTCGCGCGCTGGGCCAGCGTCTATGATGAACAGCGGACGCTCCCGATTGGTCCCCGAACCCTGTTCATCGAGGAACCGTATCCATGAAGCGCTTTCTTTTCCCCGGGCTGGTGCTGCTGCTGGCTGCCGTGCCCGCGCAGGCCCATTTTGTCTTTCTGATCCCCAGCGCCCAGGCGCCACGAAGAACAGCGCCCAGCTGATCTTCAGCGACAACCTCAAACCCGACCCCAATCCCAAGCTGCTGGAGAAGATCACGCAAACGGAACTGTTCGCTCGCGATAGCAAGGGCAAGTACCAGCCGCTCAAGCACCGCATCGCCAAGGACGTCATCCAGGTCGAGGTTCCCGCCTCGGGGACGTATCTTGTGGCCGGCACCTGCAAGTACGGCGTCACCCAGCGCGGCCAGGACGAGCCGTTCCTGCTGCTGTATCACCCCAAGACTTTCGTCGGCCTATCGACGAATTGGCTTCCCCCCAAGGCATTTTTCGATCGCTGCGAACGGCTGCCGCTGGAAATCGAGGAGGTTCGGGAAGCCCCCAAGCCGACGGTTCGTGTGCTGTGGCAAGGCAAGCCCCTGGAGGGAGCCGAGGTCGCTGTGCTGCTGTCCGACCGCAAGGGCCCCGAAGGCAAGACCGACAAGGCGGGTCTCTTCTCCCTCGACAAAGTTCCCCTCGGAGGATTGATCGGCATCCGGGCCCGCCACGAAGAAAAGAAGCAGGGCGAGCTGGAGGGCAAGAAATATCAGTCCATCCGCCATTATGCGACGCTGCTCATTCCCGGGGATGATTCAAAACGGTTGGATCCGATCGAACCAGTACGAGGCGTCTCGGCCAAAGCGGAACCGGTCGCCCAGAAGCCCGACCCCGCGGCGACGAAATTGCTGGCCGACGCCCGGGCCGCCCGCGCCGACTGGCACAACTTCCCCGGCTTCGCCGCCGACCTGGAAGTGAACGTCGATGGCAAGGTCTCCAAGACCCGCCTGAGCGTGACGGCCAAGGGCGAGGTGGAGTTCAAGCTAGAGGACGAGGCCGCCAGCAAGTGGGCGCGCCAGACTCTGGGTTCGTTGGTGAGTCATCGAATGGACACCAGCGGCCGGGAAGCCGACTCGCAGTGCTGTTTCTCCGACAACCAGACCGACCATCCCCTGGGCCGGGCCATCACGGTGCTGGATGACGAGTTCCACTCCAGCTACCGCATCCGGGATCGCCAGGTGATCGTGGTCAACCGCACCACCAAGCAATCCCGCTTCACCATCACCGTGCTGGAGAACATGGTCAACCAGGACAAGCTCTTCCTGCCGGTCAGCTACGTGGTCAATTACTGGGACCTCAAGGGCGAAGCCCTGAAGCGCTCGGAAGCGCACCACGACAGCTGGAAGCGCGTGGGCAAGTTCGACCTGCCGACGGAGCTGCTGGTCGTGATCGCCACGCCAACCGGGCAGGAAGCGCGCTCGATCAAGCTGACCAACCACCAGCTGGGAAGCAAATAACAGCACACCCCGGATTGGACACCCCGGGTTGCGCTGCGCTCCACCCGGGGCTTTACTCCGGCTTTGGGAATAGAGCCCCGGGTGGAGCGCAGCGCAACCCGGGGTGTCGGGTGGAACTTCGGAGTTCCTGCGATGCGACCGCTCCTTCTTCTGACCGCTGCCCTTCTCTTCCCCTTGGCCGGCCCAGCCGTCGCCGCCGAGAAGCCCAACGTCGTCCTGATCCTGGCCGACGACCTGGGCTGGGCGGACCTCGGCTGCTACGGCGCGGACCTGCACGAGACACCGAACCTGGACCGCTTCGCCCGGGAGAGCGTTCGCTTCACCGATGCCTGCGCCATGTCCGTCTGTTCGCCGACCCGGGCCACCCTCCTGACCGGCAAGCATGCGGCCCGCTTGCACATAACGATCTGGTCGGAGGGCTCCCTTGCGGGCCCGAAAAACCGCAAGCTGCTCCAGGCCGAGTCGCTCCACGACCTGCCGCACAGCGAGACGACGCTGGCCAGGCACCTCCAGTCGAACGGCTACCTGACCGCGCTGGTCGGCAAGTGGCACCTCGGCGACGCCCGGCACTATCCGGAGACGCACGGCTTCGACGTCAACGTGGGCGGCACCCTCTGGGGGGCGCCGCAGACGTTCTTCTGGCCCTATCGCGGCAGCGGCCGCTTCGGCAGCGAGTTCCGCTACGTCCCGCACCTGGAGTTGGGCCAGCCCGGCGAGTACCTCACCGATCGGCTCACGGACGAGGCCCTCTCGATCATCGATCACGCCGGCGGCAAGCCGTTCTTCCTCTACCTCGCCCACCATGCCCCGCACACGCCCATCGAGGCCAAGGCCAACATCGTCAAGCACTTTGAGCAAAAGCCGCGGACAGGGTTGAAACACCAGAACGTCGCCTACGCCGCGATGGTCAAGAGCCTGGACGAGAGCGTGGGCCGGGTCCTCGACCATCTGAAGAAACGGAACCTTGAGAAGAATACGCTGGTCATCTTTGCCAGCGACAATGGCGGTTTCGTCGGCGTGGACCGGTCAAGCGGTCAGACCATCCCGGTCACGAACAATGCCCCGCTCCGTTCGGGCAAGGGCTCGCTCTACGAGGGCGGCATTCGGGTGCCGCTGCTGATCCGCTGGCCGGGCGTGACAACCGCCGGTGCCGTCTGCTCGGAGCCGGTCATCCTCACGGACCTGTTTCCCACGTGCCTGCAAGCCGCCGGGATTCGTCCGCCTCCCGAGGCCGCTGATGGGATGGACCTGGCGCCGCTGCTGAAGGACCCAAAGGCGAAGCTGGACCGCGATGCGCTCTTCTTCCACTACCCGCACTACTACCACACGACAACACCTGTGGGTGCCATTCGGACGCGGGACTGGAAATTGCTGGAGTATTTCGAGGACAACCGGGTCGAACTCTACAACCTCAGCGCGGACGGTTCCGAGCGCGACGACCTCGCGGGGAAGTTGCCCGAGAAAGCCGCCGAGTTGCAGAAACGCCTCCAGGCGTGGCGCAAAGCGGTCGATGCCAGAATGCCAAAGCCGAACCCCGAGTTCAAAAGGAAGAAGTAAGAGGCCCTGACCGAAAGGCGAGCGGCGCGGCGTAAGCCCGCCGGTATGGGCCTGCACCGGCGGGCTTACGCCGCGCCGCTCGCCTTTCGGTTGGTGGTTCTAAGTTTTAGAGCGGCCTCAACTTCTCGTGGACCCGGTCCATCGCCGCCAGCAAATGCGCAATCTGCTCCCAGGTGTTGGCCACCGTGGGCGTCGCGCGCAGCACCCCCTTGTCGCGCGGCACCAGCGGATAGGACTGGAGCGTCACGTAGATCCCATCGTCGAACAGCAGCTGGCCGCCGCGAGCCACGTTCTCGCTGCTGCCGACGTAGGCCGAGACGATCGGAAAGCGATTGTCGTTGTCGGTCGCGATGCCCCGCCTGCGATAGTGGTCGATGATGGCGCTGGTGTAAGCGCAAAGCGTGTCGCGCCACTGATCGCCTTCGTGGTCGTTCAGTTCCAGCCCGGCCAGCGCGGTCGCCAGGGCCGCGGTCGGCACCGGACCCGACACCAGATAAGACGTGACGTTGCACTTCAGATAGCGTTTCAGCTTCTTCGGGCAGGCCACGAACGCCGCCAGCGAGGAATAGGCTTTCGACAAACCCGACACGTACAGGATGTTGTCGTAGCTCAGACCGAAGTGGCGGACGACGCCGTTGCCGCGACGGCCATACGGACGTTCCGGAGTGGGATTCTCGCCAATGACGCCGAAGCCGTGGGCATCGTCAACGTACAGGATCGCGTCGTATTGCCGGGCCAGGCGGGCCAGCCCGGGGATGTCGGGCGTCCGGCCGGTGGTGGAGAGGATACCATCGACGACGATCAGGCGCGTGGTGGCCCCGCCGTGGGCCCGCAACTGCTGCTCCAGTCCGCCCAGGTCGCTGTGGACAAAGCTGACCAGCTGCGCCCCCATGTCGCGGGCCAGCCGGCAGCCGTCGTGGTTGACCTTGTGGACGAAGCGATCGGCGAAGATGACACTGCCCTTGCCGGCCACCGCCGGGATCAAGCCAATGGCGATCAGCGTAATGGTCGGCAGGACGATGGTGTCTTCGGCGCCAAGCACTTCGGCCAGCTTCGCCTCCAGCTGCTCGTACAGTTCGGGGTAGGCGGCCATGCGCGCCCAGGATGGGTGCGTGCCCCATTTCTGCACGGCCGGGGCGATGGCGTCCATGACTTCGGGGCGCAGGTCGAGGCCGAGGTAGTTGCACGAGGCGAAATCGTCCAGCCAGCGGCCCCGAACCTGGATCTTGCGGCCCTGCTGGGCGGTGACGACGTTGTCGTAGAGACAGCCGGTCTCCAGCAGCTGCCGCACGGTGGCGTTGCGCTGATGCAAGGTGGAATCGATCAGGCGGTCAAAGACGTCGGACATGGGACTCCCGAATTCAAGGCCGCAGTTCAGCGGTCACCGACTGCACGTGGCTCCAGCCACACGCCGGACACTTCTCGGCCTTTGCCGGGATCAGCACGCCACACTGCAAGCACTTCCGCTCGAGGACCTCGCGGGACTGGTCGGGGGTCGCGTTCCGCACGGCTTCGGCCCAGGCGGGCACGGTGGGCAGGAACGCGATGGCCAGGGGATATTCCCAGGCCACGCCGTTGTTGGCCTTCATCCCGCCGACAAGAGGGAAGACGATCCCGACAATGCCCAGGGCGATCAGCAGGGGGATGCCGATGACAAAGAAGACCAGGAGGACGCAGATGAACGCATAGATGATCTCGGAGATGATCCAGTTCATGACAATCTTGCCATGCCGGTCAATCTCCGGCAGCTCGTCCTTCTTCACCTGCCACAGCACAATGGGGAGAATGAACCCGGCCAGGGGCACCACAAACCCCGCGAACTGCGAGAAGTGCAGGAACATGGCCCACTGGCGGGTCTGCTGCTCGACGCTGGCGGCACCGGCCCGGCCAGGCCGAGGCAGGGGCTCGGCAGCGCTCGCTGCTGGCTCGGCCAGCACCTTCGCCTTGGCCCGGGAGTACTCGTCGTCGGTGATCGCCCCGGCGACGTGGAGGTCGTGCAATTTCCGCAGCTCATCGGCGATGCTCATTGGGCTGATCTCCTCGAACGCTATCTCGCGGAACGCTTTTTTCGAGCAACTGGAGCAGAACCTCTGCTCCCGCGTAGGCATCGTGGGGTGACCAAATCGGGTAGCTCTGGCCGGCTTCGATTCCGGGAACTTCCATCAGAGACATTTCTCGATCCTCTTGCGGAACCTGACAATCCCCGCGTGCTGTTCGCCTGACTCCCCTTATCGTATCCTGGAGGGAAGGACCGTGCAGCAGCAAAACCTTCCTGCCAGGGAACCCCACACGATGTCAGACCAACCCACCCGCCGCTCCTTCCTGACCACCGCGGGCCTCGCTTCGCTGGGCGCTGCGCTCGCTCCTGAAGCCGATCCCGCCTCGGCCGCCGACAGTCCCCGCGACCTGAAGCCCGCCGCCGCCGACCTCGGCAGTCTCTTTCCCGAGGTCGAGAAGCTGGCCGGCACTGGCGACTTCTCTCTCTCCTTCCTGACGGGCAAGTTCCGAACCCTGGACGATTTCCGCGCCACCGCCCGCGACAAACTCCTCGACCTGCTGCTCTATCGGCCGGAGAAGGTCGAGCCCCGGGCCGAGGTGCTGGAGCGCGTCGAGCGTCCCGATCACGTCCGCGAGAAGGTGCTGTTCTCCACGTCGCCGCAGTTCCGGGTGCCGGCCTACGTGCTGATCCCGAAGGACCTGAAAGGTCCAGCTCCGGCCATCGTCGATCTGCACTTGCACGGCGGCATGTTCCTCTTCGGCAAGGAAAAGGTCATCGACCTGGGCGACAACCACCCGGCCATGACCACTTCCTACGACTGGGAGGATAGCTCCACGGAGACACTCACCTCCAGCGCGGCTTCCGACCCCTTCAACAGCAGCCTGACCTTCAACGTGACGGTGACCGGAAGCGGCGGCGGCACACCGACCGGGAGTGTGGCCTTTTATGACGGCAGCACGCAGCTGGGCACGGCAACCCTGGACGCCAACGCCACGGCTGCCTTCACAACGACCACCCTCCAGGCCGGCAGCCACACCGTCACCGCGGTCTACAGCGGCGACACCACCTTCGCCTCGAGCACCTCCTCCCTGACGGAGACGATCACACAGGCCACCCCGACAGTCACCGTGAGCGATGTCGGCGGTATCTTCGATGGCACAAGCTGCGCGGCTTCCGCCACGGTTGCAGGGGTGGTGGCGGGAGTGGATGATTCACCCTCCGAGGTCCTGGAAGGCACTGGTCTGACGCTCGATTACCAGCAGCGGAACAGCGATGGCAGCTGCACGGACCTGGGTAGCACGGCCCCAACCACGGTAGGGAACTACGTGGTGACAGCCTCCTTCGCCGGCAGCACCGACTACACCAGTGCCAGCCAGTCCCTGAACTTCACCATTTCCAGCGGCAGCTACGCCGTCGCCCCCCAGGGCGATGCCCTGGGCTATCCTGTTGCGCCCCTTCGGGGCGGAAAACAACAGCCCCGAAGAGGCGCAACAGGATAGCCCAGGGCATCGCCCTGGGTTGGGGGCGAGACGGACTTTCTCTTTCTGAGTCGCAATAAAGCCCGCGGCTACGGCGTGACGAAGAGGGCGACGGGAAAGTGCCCGAAAACGTCGGCCAGAAGCAGAGAGCCCTGGCCATCCTGCTCCGTGGCGGACAGCGTCTCCCCCGTAAAGACGTTTCGCAAGCGCACCCCCGAGCCGAGGCCGGGAAGGAGGAGCCGGGTGTCCTGCCAGACGTCCTTGCCGAAGGGGAGTTCGCCCACCGCTTCCGTCAGCCGGCTGAACAGGCGCGGCACGACCACGGCCGCCCAGCGGTCTCCCTGCCGGCGGAGAAAGCCGAAGACGTGCTCTTGCCGGGGACCGCTCGCCGCGATCGGCACGTATTCGCCCGTGGAGTAAAGTCCCTTGTGGTCGCGCCGCTGACAGAGTGCCTGCCAGATCAGGTAGAGCTTGATCCGGCCATCTTCCTTCGAGCGCGTCAGTTCGCGTGCCAGCTCTCTTCGATCCGCCCCGGCTAATTCCACCCGCCTCTGCAGCTCCTGAAGCAGCCGTCGGCGGCGCTCGTAGTCCACCGGCCGGCGATTGTCCGGGTCCACCAGGCTGAAGTCCCACAGCTCCGTGCCCTGGTAAGTGTCCGGTACGCCGGGGGCGGTGATGCGCAGCAGGGTCTGCGCCAGGGAATTGAACAGGCCGAAGTGGCTGACCCGCTTCTGGAAGGCCCGGAAGTCCATCAGGAACCGGCCGCTTTGCTGCTCGTCGAGGATGCGGGCGACGAACTCCATGGCGGCGTTGTCATAGTCAGTGTCCGGGTTGATCCAGCTGGTGTGGACCTTGGCCTCGTGCAGCGCCTTGACCAGGTAAGCCTGGATGCGCTGGACAAAGTCCGCGAACTCCCCGGCACTGTACGGCTCCAGCGGCCAGGCCCCGACCAGCGTCTGATAAAGGAGATATTCCTCGTTGGGGTCCGGGGCTTCCACGTCGTCGATCTTCTGGCGGTGCGGCTCGTTGAGCTGGCTCCACAGGACCACGCACTCGACCCATTCGCGCGTCATCTCGGACAGCACGTTGATTCGAGCCCGAACGTCCTCGCTGCGCTTGGTGTCGTGCGTCGAAAGAGGCGACAGAGCGTAGGGCCATTTCGCCTGCCGGTCCTTGAGATAGCGGTGCAGGGCCGTGGCCGGGACGCCGAACCGCGCTGGCTCGCCGCCCACCTCGTTGAGGGAGATGAGCCGGTTGTAAACGTAGAAAGCGGTGTCCTCGATCCCCTTGGCCGTCACCGGCGCAGTCACTTGCTGGAACTTTCCGGCAAAGCGCTGCTGTTCGGCCCGGTCACTGTCGCTAGCGCCCTCGGGATATTTCAGCAACAGCATGTCGCGCACAAAGCGGAAAATCGATCTGCTCATCGTCGGGTTCCGCGCCTGGGCCCCGCGAATGGCCTTCTCCACCCACTTCCGGTCCGCCGGGCGGACGGTGTCGTCGCGGATGTAGGAGCGATAGACGGGGAAACAGGCAATGATGTCCCGCAGGGCGTGACGCAGACTGTGCAGGGTGAAGTCGCGCGACCAGCGATTCTTCTGCGCCAGCCGATCCACCTGCGAGGCCAGCACGTACAGCTCGCTGGAGAGGGACACCCGCAAGATCAGATACTTTTTCTCGTAGACCAGTTCGGGGAAGGGCGTGAAGGCCTTGACTCCCTCGTGGTAGAACCGGGTCAGGGCCGACTCGTTGTCGCCATCGACGAACAGACCATTCACCACGTTCAGGAAATCGTAGCCGCTGGTCCCGTGGATCGACCAATCCTCCGGCAACGCCTCGCCGTCGCCGAGGATCTTCTCCACCACGACGTACAGCGCCCGCCACAGCGGGCCATTTTGCCCTTCCGCGACGGCGCGGGCGACCCGCGCCCGGACCGACGCCTCCACTTCCCCCCAGTCCTGCCCCTGGTAGCGCGGCTCGGAGGTGAACGCCCGGCGGGCATGGGCCAGGACAAAGTGCTGCTGGAGACGCTGCAGGTACTCCCAGGGATCGTACAGGCCGTCCGGATGATCGATGCGCAGACCGTCCAGCACTCCCTCGGCCAGGAAGCGGAACACCAGCTCATGCGTGGCCTCGAACACCTCCTCGCGTTCCATGCTCAGGGCGGCCAGTTCGTTGATGTCGAAGAACCGGCGGTAGTTGATCTCATCCGAGGCGACTCTCCAGAAGGAGAGCCGATAGGCCTGCTGATCGAGCAGGCTCTCCATCAGGTCAAAACTGTGGCGGTCGCCGGGCTTGCCGTTGAACAGGACCACGTTTTGCCGGATGAACTCCCCCACCGCGGGGCTTTCGCGGACCAGGGCGGCCAGCCGGCGCTTGATGACCTCCTTCTCCCGCTGCCGTTCGGCGACCCTTGGCGGTTCCGTCGTGGAGTGCGGCGGCAGATGGCCCACCGCGGTCAGGATGCTCTGATACTCGTGCAGCGCGGGGTTGTCCGCTCCCAGTTCCGCTTCCAGCTCTTCCAGGCGATGGCCGAGGATTCGGTCGTAGGTGTGCGGATCGACCGGAAAGCGATGCTCGAAGTAGTTGACGCGAAACGCTCCGCTCTCGAAGTCCAGCTGCAACTGACTCGCCTCCAGCACCTTGCCGTAGGGATCGCCGAGAATGGGGATCAGCACCCGGCCTTGCAGTTCCGGCCTGGGAGAGGCATACCAGGCGATGTCAAAGTACGCGGCATAGGGCGAGGCGGGGCCGTTCTCCAGGACGTCGTTCCACCAGGGGTTCTCGTTGCCCACCACGCCCATGTGGTTGGGGACCATGTCCAGGATCTGCCCCAGGCCGTGGTCGCGCATGGTCTTGACCCAGGCGCTGTGATCTTCGTCGGTGCCGATCTCGGGGTTGAGGACGCGATGATCGGTGATGTCGTAGCCGTGCGTGCTGCCGGGCCGGGCCTTCAGATAGGGCGAGGCATAGCAATGGGTAATGCCCAGGTCGCGCAGGTAAGGAACGATCCGGCAGGCCTCGCGGAAGGTAAAACCCGCGTGGAGCTGCAAGCGGTAGGTCGCCTCCGGAAATCGCCGGCCCGCGCTGATCCGCTGCGTCACCTGGGCCAGCAACCCCTCGACCAGTTCATCGGCCATGGCGATGTCTCCTCTTCGTAATTCGTATCTTACGAATTCCAGACTACGCTCGCTGCCGATCCACGGCCGGTCCCACGGGGTGCGACAGGTTCAGGGCGGTATTGATCAGACCAACGTGAGTGAAGGCCTGAGGGAAGTTGCCCAGCAGTCGGCCCCGTTGCGGATCATATTCCTCCGAGATGAGCCCAACGTCGTTGCACAGCCCCAGAAGCCGGTCCAGCAAGCGGCCGGCCTCGTCCCACCGGCCCAGCAAGGCCAGGCAGTCAGCCAGCCAGAAGGTGCAGGGCAAGAAGACCCCTTCGCCGGGCGGTAAGCCGTCGTTGGCCTCCTCCGTTGGATAGCGGGCCACGAAACCGTCGTGGGTCAGCTCCCGCTGAATGGCCTCGATCGTGCCCACCACGCGCGGATCGTTCTGCGAGAGAAAGCCGACCAGCGGAATCATCAGCAGGCTGGCGTCCAGAGTCTTCGTTCCGTAGGCCTGCACAAAGCTGTTCTTCTGGGCGTCGAACCCCTTCTGACAGACTTCTTCATGGATGGTGTGGCGTAACTGCCGCCAGCGCTCCACCGGCCCTTCCTCTCCGAACTTCTCGACCGCCTTGATCGTCCGATCGAGCGCCACCCAGGCCATCACCCGGGAATGGGTGAAATGGCGGCGCGGCCCTCGGAACTCCCAGATGCCCTCGTCCGGTTTGTCCCAGACCGCCTCCAGATGCTCGATCATCCGGCGCTGCAACAGCCAGGCGCTCGGCTTCGGATGCATGCCGTGACGCCGGGCCAGGTGCAAAGCGTCCGCCACCTCCCCGAACACGTCCAGCTGGAACTGTTTCCAGGCCGCGTTGCCGATCCGCACCGGACGCGAGTTCTCGTAGCCGGGCAACCAGCCCAGTTCGACCTCGGTCAGCCGGCGTTCGCCCCCCAGCCCGTACATGATGTTCATTTGACCGGGATCGCCCGCCACCGCACGCAGCAGCCATTCCCGCCAGGCCGCCGCCTCATCGACGTAACCGGCACTGATGAGCGCATACAGGGTGAAGGTGGCGTCGCGCAGCCAGCAAAAGCGATAGTCCCAGTTACGGACGCCGCCCAGTTTCTCGGGCAGCGACGTGGTGGCGGCAGCGGCGATGCTACCCGTGGGAGCGTAGCTGAGCGCCTTGAGCGTGATCAGCGACCGGATCACCGGTTGCCGCAGCTTGCCCTTGTAAGTGCAGCGGTTCGACCATTCCTTCCACCAATCCTCCGTCTCCTTGAGGACCTGCTCGCCATCCACTGCCAGGGGGGCCGGCTCGTGCGAAGGGTGCCACATCAGGACGAACGGGATGCGCTGCCCCTCGGACACCGTGAACTCGGCCAAGGTTGTGACCTTCTCCTCGCGGAGGTCCGTGCCGCTGCGAAAGACAACCGAATCCGGCCCGGCAATGGCACGCATCTCCCGATCGTTGTGCTGCAGCCAGGGGATGATCGATCCATAGTCGAAGCGCAGACACAAGTCCAGGCGCATGGATACCTGGCCGCGCTTGCCGGCGACGATCCGCACCAGCTGCGGCTCCGCGGTGCGCGGCGGCATGCAATCGATCACCGTGACCACGCCCTCCGCCGTGGTGAACTCGGTCTCCAGAATGAGGCTGTCGCCGCGGTAGGCCCGGCGTACCTGCCGAACCTCGGTCGCGGGCGCCAGCAGGAAGCGGCCATGTTCCTGCGTTCCCAGCAACGCGGCAAAACAGGCCCCGGAGTCGAACCGCGGCAAGCACAACCAATCGATGGAGCCGGACCGAGATACCAGCGCGGCGGTATGACAATCACCAAGCAGAGCGTAATCCTCGATCGGTGCGGACATGACAGTCTCTCGTGCGGTCTGACGCCAGCCGCGGGGCAACTGCTGACGCCAGCTGGGATGACCCACTTCAAGCAATTCCAGTGCCGCGATCTCGCGACGCCATCGCGGAGCTTGTGCGCCGGACGGCATGCGGGTTGCACTTGGGCAAACCACGTCCTTGCATTGCCTGCTTCTCCCACAAGCCCGCGCAGCGAAGTTCCCAATCATGAGCAACAATCGCACCTGTTCCCTGGGAGGATCACAACCATGTCCGTCTCGCGTGCTGCCCTCCTGCTGCTGTTTCTCGTCCCCCTGGTCCTTCCCACGGTCGCCTTCGCTCAGGCGACGCACGGGGAGGAAACGCAAATCATCGAGCCGCCCGCGACCCCGGAGGCATCCGACGCCGCCCGGCCCGACCTGGCCAAAGTCGAGGAGCTGATCGTCAAACTCACCAATGAGTTCCGCCGCCAGGAAAGCCGGCCGGAATTGCAGCGCAATCCCAAGCTGACCGCGACCGCACGCTACTTCGCCGATTACGTGGGTCGAACCAATCGATTCGGCCATGAGGCCGACGGCAGCCAACCGTGGGACCGGGCGAAGAAACACGGCTACATCTATTGCGTCATCGGCGAGAACATTGCCTACGACTACAACTCCGCCGGGTTCGGCACGGAAGAGCTAGCCCGGCGCTTCGTGGAAGAGTGGAAGCATTCGCCGCCGCACCGCAAGAACATGCTCGATCCCGACTTCACGGACGTCGGCGTGGCCGTCGCTCACAGTCCCAGGACCGGCTATTACTACGCCGTCCAGGATTTCGGCCGGCCTGCTTCCAGGCGAATCGAATTTCGCATCCGCAACAACGCCGACGAGACCGTCCGATACCGCGTGGGCGACCAGACCTATTCGCTTCCTCCCCGGTACACCCGGACTCACCAGCAGTGCCGGCCGACCGAACTGTCCTTCCTCTCACCCAGGAAGGGAGAGAAGGGTGCGTCGGAGAAGGGGCGCACGTTCAAGCCGGCCAACGGCCAACGCTACGTCATCGAGGGGGTCAACAACGGCGAGGTCCAGGTGAAGACCGATTAGGACAGGGATCCGAAGGCTGCCGGGGGCCCGGCGGCGAAATCCCGTTGTTTTCCTTCGCAATGGGTCTGGCGGATGGTATCATGATTCTCTCGGCGTGCCAGCCCCCCTTGAAACGGGGCGAATCATGGCAGGAGACTCGTTCCAGGTCCTGGTGTTCGAGGTCGGCGGCCGGCCCTTCGCCCTGCCCATCGCCGACGTGCGGGAGTTGCTGCGCGCCGTGACCATCCTGCCGCTGCCGCACAGTCCGCCGAACGTCGAGGGCGTCATCAACCTGCGCGGCAGCATCGTCCCGGTGTTTGACATCCGTGGCTTCTTCCACCTGCCCTCCCGACCGCTCGCCCACACCGATCACTTCATTGTCGGCCAGGCGGGGGACCGCCGGGTGGCCCTGCGCGTCAATCGCGCCCTGGATCTGATCCCCATTGCTGCCCGCGACCTGGAGGATGCCCGCAAGGTGATCCCGGGCATGGAGTCGGCCGCGTGGGTCGTCCGGGTGCCAGTGGCAGGCGCGGGAGCCGGCCAGGGCAGCCTGGTGCTGGTCCTCAATCTCCGCGATCTCTTCCCGGAGACGGAACCGGCCGGGCCCAGGAAGGGAGGTGGCGCGCTCCCATGAACTGGACCCATCCCAGCATCGAAGCCATCGCCTGCCTGGTCAGCCGGCGGACCGGGTTGAACTTCCCGCCCAGCCAGCGTGACCGGGTGGAACAGGGCATCCGCCTGGCGCTCCAACGAGCCAGGGGGGGCACCCTGGAGCAGTACCAGAAACGCATCCAGAGCGACCCCTCGGCCCTGGACGACCTGGTCAGTGAGCTGACCGTCGGCGAAACCTATTTCTTCCGTGAGCCGGAGCAGTTCGAGTTCCTGCGCCGGGAGATCGTGCCGGAATGGCGGCAGCGCGACCTCACCCATCCGCTCCGGGTCTGGAGTGCGGGCTGCGCTTCCGGCGAGGAGGCCTACTCGCTGGCCATGCTGCTCGATCGGGAAGGTCTTGCCGGTCGGGCTCATCTGCTCGCCAGCGACATCAATCAGGCGGCGCTGGCCCGGGCACGCCAGGCTTCTTACGGTCCCTGGTCGCTGCGCGGCCCGGCCGGGGCCCTCGCCAGGCCTTACCTGATCCAGGAAGGCGATCGGTTCGTGGTCGAGGAGCGAATCCGCCGCCGCGTCTCCTTCGAGTATCGGAACCTGGTCCAGGACCAGTACCCCTCGCTGGTCACAGGGGTCTGGAGCATGGACCTGATCCTGTGTCGCAACGTCCTGATCTATTTCGACCCGCAAACGGTCACGAAGGTTGCAGCCCGGCTGTTCGAGTCCCTGGCCCCGGGTGGCTGGCTCTTCACCGCCTCCTCCGATCCGCCGCTCCAGGGACTGGCGCGGTTCGAGCTGGTGGTCCGCGACGCGGGGGTGTTCTATCGCGGGCCGAGGGCAAAGACCGTAGGGTGGGCCGAGCGCAGCGAGGCCCACCGCTCCGCAACGACTGCTCCGGTCGCTCCTGTAGGCCGCGCTGCGCTCGGCCCACTCGACACGGATCCCACCCCCGTGCAGCGCGTGCGTTTCATGGCCGATCACGGCGCCGCCGCGGCGGAGCGGGTTTGTGCCGCGGAGGCCGCCCGCGATCCTCTGGTAGCGGAGCTGCATTACCTGCACGCCATCCTGCTGATCGGCCTGGGCTGGGATGACGCCGCGTTGCAGGCCCTCCGTCGGGTGCTTTATCTGGACCGCTCGCTGGCAGTGGCCCATTTCACGCTGGGCTCCTTGCTGCACAGACGCGGCGACCTGAGCGGGGCCCGGCGAGCGTATCTCACGGCCCGCGACCTGTGCCGGGCCCGGCCAACTGATGAACAGGTGCCGCTGTCCGACGGCGAGTCGGCCGGCCGGCTGGCGGAAGCGGCGGCGTTTCAACTCCAGCTGCTGGAGTCTCTCTCCGAGGCCAACTGATGAGACGAACCACCCCGGAAACGCGCTCGGCCATCGACTGGAACAAGGTCAAGGAACGCCTGACCCGCGCCGCCGCCGCCACGGAGGAGGCGTTGCATCCCTCCCCGGAGCTGGCCCGGCTGCTGCTCGACGAACGAGCCCGCAAACTGGCACTCGTGCCAGTCCCTCCGCCGCGCCCGGCCGAGATCCTGGAGGTGGTCGCCTTCCGCCTGGGTGAGGAACGCTACGCCATCGGCACCCAGACGTGCCGCGAGGTCGGCAAGTTCGGCGAAGTCACGCCCATCCCGGGCGGACCGGACTTCCTCGTCGGCGTGGTCAACCTGCGAGGAGAGATCCTGGCGGTGCTGGATTTGCGCTCGTTCCTGGGCCTGGGGGAGCGGCAGGCCCAGGGCTCACGCCCTGGTCTATTAACTGCCGCCCCTTCGGGGCTGAAGACAAGCCCCGAAGGGGCGGCAGTTAATAGACCAGGGCGTGAGCCCTGGTCTGACCTGTCCCGAATCCTGGTCCTCGGCAACGAGCGGGCGGAGTTTGGCCTGCTGGTCGATGCCGTCCAGGAAGTATTGCACCTGCGCCTGGAGGACGTTCTGGAGCCGCCCGCATCGCTTCAAGGGCTTGGCCGGGAATGCCTGCGCGGCGTGACCGGCGACGCCCTGATCGTCCTGGACGGAGCGGCGCTGCTCCAGGACCAGCGGTTGTTTATCGACGTGGATGTCGCAGAGGGAAAACGCCATGGCAACTGACACGCCCCGCAACCGGAAACCGACTGCTCGCACCCGCAAGGCCCAGCCCAATTCCCGGAAAACCGCCGCGGGTAAGACCCCGACCCCTGCCGAGGTCGTCACCCCGGATGAGGAGCGATTTCGCCTGTTGCTGGACCTGGCCGACGACGCCTTCATCGTCCGCGACGCGGAGGATCGGGTCGTCTTCTGGAACCAGGGAGCCGAGCGGCTCTACGGCTGGAAAAAAGAGCAGGTGCTGGGCAAGGTGATCCATCCGCTGCTGCAAACGGTCTTTCCCAGGCCGTATTCCGAGGTTCGCGAGCAGTTCCTGCGCGAGGGCCGCTGGCAAGGCGAGCTGATCCACACCTGCGCCGATGGCCACCACGTACCCGTGGCCAGCCGCTGGACCCTCCAGCGCGATGAGTCCGGTCGAGCGGGCGCCTATCTGGAAATCAATACCGACGTCAGCATGCGTAAGCAGCGGGCCGAGGAACGGACCAACTTCCTCAACAACGTCCGCGAAACCACCGCACGGGTCTCTTCGATCAGCTCAGAGATCCTGGCGGCGACGCAGCAGCAGGCTGCCGGGGCCCAGGAACAGGCCGCGGCCGTGTCGCAGACCGTGGCCACGGTCAATGAAGTGACGCAAACGGCCGAGCAGGCGGCGCAGCGGGCCCGGGCGGTGGGCGAGTCGGCCCAGCGCAACCTGGAAGTCGGCAAGGCCGGGCGCAAGGCCATCGAGGACTCGCTGGCGGCCAAGCGCCGGGCCCAGGAACAGGTCGAGTCCACGGCCGAGAACATCCTGGCCTTGGCCGAACAGGCCCAGGCCATCGGCGAGATCATCGCCACGGTCAACGACATCGCCGAGCAGACCAACTTGCTGGCCCTCAACGCCGCCATCGAGGCCTCCCGCGCCGGCGAGTATGGCCGGGGCTTCTCCGTCGTTGCCGCCGAGGTCAAGGTGCTGGCCGACCAGTCCAAGAAAGCGACCGTGCAGGTCCGGCAAATCCTCGGCGAGATCCAGAAGGCGACCAGCAAGGCGGTCCTCTCCACCGAGGAGGTGACCAAGGGCGTGGCCACCGCCATGAAGCTCGGGACGCAGGCGGGCGAGACGCTGACTGTGCTGACCGATTCCCTGGTGCAAACGGTGCAGCTGACGTCGCAGATCACCGCCTCGGCGGGGCAGCAGGCCACCGGCATGGCCCAGATCAACCAGGCGATGAAGAACATCGACCAGGTGACCAAGCAAAACCTGGCCTCGACCCGGCAATCGGAGCAGGCGGCCCAGAACCTGAATGAACTGGGCACGCAGCTGTCGAAGCTGCTGAAGTGATGGATTTATCGTTTCGCGCTCGCCGGCTGCCCACCGAGCGCGAAACGATAAATCAGGCGGCCCCAAGCACGAATTACGAACATGGACAAAGAACAGCTCGTCAAACGGCTCATGCCCACCTTTCTGGAGGAGCTGGAGGAGTACGTCCAGGCGCTCAACCGCGACCTGCTGGCCCTCAAGAAAGACCCGGAAGCATCCGACCGCGCCGAACGTTTCCGCAACCTGCTCCGCACGACCCACAGCCTCAAGGGGGCGGCCCGGTCCGTCAGCGTGAGCGTGCTGCAAGAGGTCTGCCATCATCTGGAGGAGATCCTGGAGAGAGTGCGCGACGGCGTCCGGCCCTTGAATTCCGACCTGTTCGCCCTGCTGTTCACCGCCATCGACGCCATCGAGGAAGCGGGCATGCGGCTGCGCGAGGAGAAAGACCTGGCCGGCTCGCCGTTGGCCGCGTTGGTCCCCCGGCTCACGGCTTCTGCCGGCGGCCAGGTTCGACCTGCAAACCTCCCATCCCCGGCTCCGGCGGTGGCGGAGCCAACCCCGCCGCCGATCCAGGAACGTGCTCCAGTCAGCCCGGTAGAACCCGCGAGTGAAACGCGAGCCGGCACCGTGCGCGTGGCGGCCGAGAAGCTGGACAGTCTGCTGGCGCGCAGTGGCGAGCTGCTGATCGCCCGGCGGCGGCTGCAATCGCGGATCGAGGAACTGCTGACGCTGTGGGAAGCGGTCGGCCGCTGGCGGGACGAATGGCAGCGCGTGGAGAAACCGCTCGGCCAGCTCCTCAGCGAGGAACGTCTCACCGGCACCAACGGCTTCTCGGGGAACGGGACCGGCACAGCCCGCTTGCTGCCCAGGCGAATCGCCTTCGCGGTGAATGGCGTCGCCGGCCGGCTGCGGCAGCTGGAGAAGGAGCTGGACCGGCTGACGCGCACCCTGGCCGGGGACGGCCGGATGCTGGACCAGGCCGCCGGGGCCGTGGACGACGAGGTCCGCCAGGTGCGCATGCTGCCCTTTTCCGAGGCCTGTCAGGGGCTGGAGCGAACGGTGTACGACCTGGCCCAGGCAGGGGGCAAGGAGGTGGACCTGGTTGCGGTTGGCGGCGGCGTCGAACTGGATCGCTCGGTGCTGGAGGGACTGAAAGATCCGCTGCGCCACCTGGTCCGCAACGCGGTCGATCACGGCACGGAGCCGGCGGAGGAGCGCCGCCGGGCGGGCAAGCCGGTCCGGGGCCGGGTCACGGTGGCGGCGGTGCTGCGCGGCTCCCAGGTCGAGGTGAGCGTGTCTGACGATGGCCGGGGGCTCGACCTGGAGGCGCTGCGGCAGCAGGTACGCAAGCGGAAACTCCCCGAGCCGGCCGACGACCGGGAACTGGCCCGGCTGATCTTCCTGCCGGGCATGTCCACGGCCCCGCTGATCACCGACGTGTCCGGTCGCGGCGTCGGCCTGGACGTGGTCAAGAGCCGGGTCGAAGCCCTGCACGGCACGGTCGATCTGAGCTTCACGCCGGGGCAGGGGACACGCTTTACCCTGGCCGTGCCGCTGACGCTCACCATGCTGCGGGCGCTGCTGGTCGGCGCCGGGGGACAGACCTTTGCCTTTGTCGGCACCAACATCCAGAAGCTGCTGCGCTTCGATCCGCGCGAGTTCCGCCTGGTGCAGGGACGCGAGATGCTGCCGCTGGACGGAGCGCTGCTGCCCGTGGCCTCGCTGGCGGCGACGCTGGCGCTGCCAACCGGCAGTCCGGAAAATCACGGGGGACGCAAACCGATCCTGGTCGTCAACGCCGGGGACCGGCGCATGGCCTTCCTGGTGGACGAACTGCTGGCCGAGCAGGAGATCGTGGTCAAGAACCTGGGGGCGCGCATCCGCCGGCTGCCGCACGTGGCCGGGGCGACGATCCTTCCCTCCGGGCGGATCGCCCTGGTGCTGAACGCCGCCAACCTGGTGCGCGGCGCCCTGGCCCAGCGTCCGGATCGGCTGCTCTCGGCCCCGGTGGCGGGGCCCCGAGCGCAGGCCGGCCTGCCGGCCGGAGCGCACGCAGGCGTGCGGGTGCGCAAGCGGCTCTTGCTGGCCGAGGATTCGGTCACCACGCGCACCCTGGAAAAGAGTATCCTGGAAGCAGCCGGTTACGAGGTGCTGGCGGCGGTCGATGGGGACGAGGCGTGGCGCTTGCTGCAGGAACACGGAGCGGACCTGGTCGTCAGCGACGTGGAAATGCCGCACGTGGACGGCTTCGCCTTGACCGAGGCGGTGCGCGGCTCCAAGCGTTTCGCCAACTTGCCCGTGGTGCTGGTCACCGCCCGCGAGAGCGAGGCGGACCGGGCCGAGGGCATCAAGGTCGGGGCCAACGCGTACCTGCTCAAGAGCGCCTTCGACCAGCGGAACCTGCTGGAAACGATCGCCCAGTTGCTGTAGAGGCTGGAACTTTTTGGCGAGCGGCGCGGCGTAAGCCCGCCGGTTTTGCGGGTCGTACCGGCGGGCTGACGCCGCGCCGCTCGCCTTTTTGTGAGTGGGTCGCAGGAGCCACCATGATCCGTGTGCTGATCGCCGAGGATTCTCTGACCACCCGGATGCTGCTCTGCGAGATCCTTTCCAGCGATCCCGAGATCCACGTCGTTGGGCAGGCGTGCAATGGCGTCGAAGCCGTGGCCCAGACGCGAAACCTGGCACCGGACCTGGTGACCATGGACATTCACATGCCGCTGATGGACGGCCTGGAAGCCACCAAGGAGATCATGGTCACCGCGCCGACGCCGATCGTGATTATCACCGGCAGCAGCGGTGCGCAGGACCTGCAAGGATCAATGCACGCGCTGCGCGCCGGTGCCCTGGAGGTGGTCGCCAAGCCGCCCGGCCCCGAGTCGCCCGCCTTCGAGGAAGCGGCCCTCCGCCTGATCACGACCATCAAGGCGATGTCCCAGGTCAAGGTGGTGCGCCACTGGCGGCCCGCGCCTTCGGCTCCGGCCCCCAGGCCAGCCGGCAGCAAGGGCGCGCCGACTCGTGGCCATCGTGACCTCGACCGGAGGTCCGGCTGCGCTGTATCAGCTGCTCAAGGGGTTGCCTGGCGATTTCCCAGCCGCCCTGCTGGTGGTGCAGCACATCACTCCGGGCTTCGCGCCGGGCCTGGTTTCCTGGTTGAATGGCGCCAGCGACCTGCACGTCAAACTGGCGGAGCAGGGGGAGTTCCTTCAGCCGCACACGGTTTACCTGGCCCCGGATCAGTGTCACCTGGGCGTCACCGCGGCGCGGACGGTGCTGCTGTCGGACGCTCCTCCCGGTGGCGGGTTTTCGTCCCTCGGGGACGTTTCTGTTCGAGTCGGCGGCCCGGGCGTGCGGAGCCGCGACCGTGGCGGTGGTCCTCACCGGCATGGGAGAGGACGGCGTCGCGGGACTGCGCGCGGTGCAGAAGGCGGGCGGGCGGATCCTCGCCCAGGATCAGAAGAGCTGCGTGGTGTTTGGCATGCCAGGTGCCGCGATTGCCAATGGGCTTGCCGATCAGGTTCTGCCCCTGGACGCCATCGCCGGGCGGCTGGTTGAGTTGGTTTGACTTTCTCCCCACTCCCGCAGGCGAGCGGCGCGGCGTAAGCCCGCCGGTACGGGCGCCTCGCAGTACCGGCGGGCTGACGCCGCGCCGCTCGCCTGCGGGAGTGGGGAGGAGAATGAATGGGGAGACGCTCCAATGTCGCGCGTGCTGCTCATTGAAGATAGCCCGACCCAGGCCCGGCAGATGGCCTTCATCCTCGAAGACGCCGGCTTCGAGGTGGAAACGGCCGGCGACGCCGAGAGCGGGTTTGCGCGCCTGGATCGGGCTCGCTTTGACGTGGTCCTGAGCGATCTGCTGCTGCCCGGCGACAGCGGCTTCGACCTGTGCCGGCGCATCAAGGCTCATCCGCTGCATCGCCAGCTGCCGGTGGTGGTCCTCACCGCCCAGGCCGATCCCATCAACGTGCTGCGCGGTCTCGAAGCCGGCGCCGACGGCTTCCTCAGCAAGGACCGCGAGCCGGACGACGTGGTCCGCTGCCTGCGCCGGACCGTGGCCCGGGGAGCGTACGTACCCACGCCGGGGACCCCCAGCCAGGTTCATTTCCTGGAACAGCAGTTCCAGCTGTCCGCCGGGCGCGAACACCTTCTGGACGTGCTCCTTTCCGCTTTCGAGGACGTGGTTCATCTCAATCAGCGCTACAAGGACGAGATCAGCCAGCGCCGCAAGGTGGAGACCGACCTGCTCCAGGCACGCACGGCCGCGGAAGAGGCCAGCCGGGCCAAGAGCGCCTTCCTGGCCAACATGAGCCACGAGATCCGCACGCCCATGAACGGCATCATCGGCCTGACCGAACTGCTGCTGGGCACGCCGCTGACGGCCGAGCAGACGGAGTGCCTGGAACTGGTGCGCAAGTCGTCCGATGCGCTGCTGACGCTGATCAACGACATCCTCGATTTTTCCAAGATCGAGGCGGGCAAACTGGAGCTGGACCGGGTCGATTTCTTGCTCCGCGACAGCCTCGGAGATGCGCTGAACACGCTGGCCCTGCGGGCCGCCCAGCGCGGCCTGGAGCTGGCCTACCACGTTGCTCCGGACGTTCCCGATGCTCTCCAGGGCGACCCGGGCCGGCTGCGGCAAGTGCTGGTGAACCTGGCCGGCAACGCCATCAAGTTCACCGAGCGCGGCGAGGTAGTCGTGGACGTGGCGGCGAGCCGGGGGCGTCAGCCCCCGGATTCTCCAGAGAATCCGGGGGCTGACGCCCCCGGCTCGCCGGAGGTACTTCTGCGTTTCTCCGTCCGCGACACCGGCATCGGCATCCCGCCCCAGAAGCAAGCGACCATCTTCGACTCCTTCTCCCAGGCCGACGGTTCGACCACCCGCAAGTACGGCGGCACCGGCCTGGGCCTGACCATCTCCTCCCGTCTGGTGCAGATGATGGGCGGACAGATTCAGGTGCAGAGCGAGCCGGGCCAGGGCAGCACCTTCTCCTTCGTGGCCCGTTTTGACGTCCAGAAGAACCCGGCCCCTTCACGGGTGGCGGCGGACCCGAGCCGGGTGCGCGGCCTGCGCGTGCTGGTGGTGGACGACAACGCCACCAACCGCCGCATCCTCGAAGAGATCCTGCTGCAATGGCAAATGCAGCCCACCGTGGTGGAAAGCGGCGCCCTGGCCCTGGAGGCGCTGGAGCGCGCCTGGCAGAGCGGCGAGCCGTTCGCCCTGATCCTGCTCGACGCGGTGATGCCGCACATGGATGGGTTTGCCCTGGCCGAACGGCTGCAGCAGCATCCCGACTGGGTGCGGGCCAAGGTGATGCTGACCTCGGCCGGGGCCGGCAGCGCCGCCCGCTGCCGGGAGCTGGGCATTGCCGGGCATCTCTCCAAGCCGGTCAAGCAGGCCGACCTGTGGCAGGCGATCCTGTCGGCCCTCGGAACTCCCGGACCTGCCGCGGAGCCAACCCAGCCGGCTCCGCGGCGTCCGGCCGAGGGCCGGCACCTGCACGTCCTCCTGGCCGAGGACAACGTCGTCAACCAGAAGCTCGCCGTCTGCTTGCTGGAAAAACAGGGCTGCATCGTGACCGTGGCCGTCAACGGCCGGGAGGCCCTGGAGATGCTGCAACGGCAGCCGTTCGACCTGGTCCTGATGGACGGCCAGATGCCGGAAATGGACGGCTTTGAAGCGACGGCCGCCATTCGCCAGCGCGAGCAGGGGACCGGCAACCACTTGCCCATCATCGCCATGACCGCGTTCGCCATGAAGGGCGACCGGGAACGGTGCCTGGCCGCCGGCATGGATGACTACGTATCCAAACCATTCAAGATCGCGGAACTTACCGAAGCAATCACCCGGCTGACGACTCCGCGACCTCCGGGGGAACCGCCCGCGCCGCCGGAGGTCGAACTGACCCCGAGCCAGCTGGAAGAGGTGTTCAACCCGAAGGATGCGCTGGCACAGGTCGATGGCAACGAGACGCTGCTGCGCGACCTGGTCGGCCTGTTCCTGACCGAGTGTCCACGCTGGATGACCGAGATGGACGAGGCAATCCGCCAGCGCGACGCCGGCCAGATCAAACGGGCGGGCCACAATTTGAAGGGGTCGCTGGGCATGATTGGCGCCCGGACCGCCTACGATGCGGCCCTGGAACTGGAGGCGATGGGCCGGGCCCATGATTTGACCGGGGTCGAGGGGACCTACTCGGCCCTGCAGCAGGGGATCAATCGGCTGCTGCCGGTGCTGGAGCGGTACGTTTCGGATGGGAGCGACGGAACCGGCTACTGCACTTCATAGACGTGCTGGCCGCTTCTCAACTCCCGCGCTGACGCCTCATACAATGCGTGCAAGAACCAAGGAGAGAAAGTCATGCGCGGCCTGCTGACAATCTTGCTGGGACTTGTGATTCCCATTCCGTCCTCCGTTCGTGCCGGCGAGGAGATCTTCGCCTCCGGTGCCAAACTCAAGGTGGAGGCCGAGGGCGTCGGCGGCGAGGGCCCGGCCTGGGACCCGAAACTCGGCGTGCTGATGAGCGGCAAGGGCCAGATCAACCAGTTCGACCGCGACGGCAAGTCGCGGGTCTTCCGCGAGAAAGCGGGCACCAACGGCTTGCTCTTCGACGCCCAGGGCCGGCTGCTGGCCTGTGAGCCGGACCTGCGCCGCGTCACCCGCATGGACCGGGACGGCAAGGTCACCGTCCTGACCGAGAAGTACGAAGGCAAACGCTTCAACCAACCCAACGATTTGACAGTCGATTCGCAGGGGCGCATCTATTTCTCCGATCCCTGCTACGGCCCCCGCGACAAGCTGGAGATCCGCGACGACAAGGGCCGCACCGTCGAGGGCGTCTATCGCATCGATCCGGATGGCAAGGTGACGCGGGTCATCGGCCGCGAAGTGGAGCGTGCCAACGGGGTGCTGGTGTCGGCCGACAATCGGTATCTGTTCGTGGCGGACAATAACAACAACACTCGCAACGGCGCCCGCAAGCTCTGGCGGTTCGATCTGCGCAAGGACGGCACGGTCGATGCAGAGAGCCGGAAATTGCTCTACGACTGGGGACAGGGCCGGGGGCCCGACGGGGTCAAGCAGGACCAGAAGGGCCGGCTCTACGTCGCCGGCGGGCTCAACAAACCGAACCCGCCTTTCGAGCCGGACAAGGACAAGAAAGGCGGCATCTACGTTCTGAGTCCGGAGGGCAAGCTCCTCGCCTTCCTGCCGGTGCCGCGCGACGAGGTCACCAACTGCGCTTTCGGCGGCGATGATCTGAAGACGCTGTACGTCACCGCGGGCGGCACGCTCTGCAGTATCCGGACAACGACACCGGGGCGAGTTGTCTGGCCGAGGGCGAAAGGAGGGCCTGCCAACGCCCGCTGTGTGTGTGGCTTTGCAAGACAAATGCCGACTGCAATTCTATTCGCCCGTCTGCAAGGCAATTCGTTCTGCCTGGTCAGCCCCGGCGTAAGCCGTCCGAGTTGTCGAGCCCTGTTCCTCACGGCAGGCGCCTTCGTCGGCAGTCACTCGGTCCTTCTGCCGCTGCGCTATCCGCTGGCGTGCTGCTGCCAGCAAGACCGTTCGCGCCCAGGTTGCCTTGTCTTCGTCGGCCAGGCGTGCCGCTTCCTCGATCAGGGCACGCTGCTTGGCCGCCAGCGGCACGCGCAGATGATACGCTTTGCGGTCTTCCGGGTTCTTCGCGGGTCTGGCCATGCCGGTTCTCTTCGTCCAGCCACTGTCCGTGGGTTGCTACCAACCTGCACTGGCCGCACGCACGCGCATCACCTTTGCCAACGGTGCCTGGCTCGTCCCCGCGCAGAGCAGCAGCGCCACCTGCCCGGATCGGCTAATTGTCACCCTACCATTTGCAGCGGGCCAATCTGCCGGCCTTTGATTCGCAGATCATGTTCACGACTCCCCGGTTATGGACCAACACGTCGCGTCGCTTTGACTTCCGCGATTCGATCGATCTCGTCTGCCGTCGGGCAACCGAGTTTCACCCGGTCCTCCAGGTACTTGAACCAGGCTGTGGGCCGGTCATACAGGAGTTCATTCAGTTCCTTGCCGACCACCAGCAACTTGATCGCGTCCTTGTCCGGCGCGTCCAGGACCGACTGAAAAGCCACTTTCTTCCCGCTCAGGCTTTGCGGATACGCCATGAGCCAGAGGCGCAGGAGGTCGAGGAAGACGTTTTCAAAGATCGAAACAAACTGCTGAAACGTCGCTTCCGCGAATTGCTCCGCCACGTACCCCCCGCGCTTTGGCTCTTCACCAATACCCTACCATCATTCCAACAACATCGGGCTTCCCACTGTGCCATTGCGCTATGGCCCTGCGACATCGGGCGGTCGAATGCGCACGCGGCCTGCTTCCACCGTGATGATGGCACCGCGGGTCAATTCGTCTCCATATTGCGCTAGCACCTGCTGGCACACGGCACCTTGCCGGCGAGCGGGGATGTTGACCTGGCGCAAGATGCCACAATGCGGCAAGCTCCGTCGGATGGCCAATTCGCCGAAGTCCTTGTCGAGCCTGATGAGCACGCGCTGCTCCCGGTGCGCCTGGGCCAGAATGTCCTCATCGCCCGGATCTTGCGCCAGGTCCCCGGTCCACAGCACGTCATGGCCAACGGCCTGAAGTTCAGCCTTGGCGCCACCCCAGACGCAGGTATCGAGCAATAGCTTCATGCGGCGGACTCGATCTTGAAAGGCTCGATCCGTTCATGACCGACGAGACGACGCGCATAGACCAGGCACGCCTGGACATCTTCCTTTTCCAGCCAGGGGTAGCCCTGCAACAGGATCTCGGTCGTGTCTCCGGCAGCGAGCATCCCCAGCACGTGTTCGACCGCCAGCCGGCGACCGCGAATGATGGGCTTCCCGCCAAAGATGTTTGGATTCACCGTAATGCGTTCGAGCAACTTCTGTTCGTCCATTGTTGGTCCTCTGCCTGGTTTCCGGCGATCAATGTATCAGAATCCTGACCTTTTTTTCCGGCCAAGTACGCCGTCCCCGTTGATTTCGGGGGGGAATCCGCGACGGTCCAAAGCAATGAGCCGCGTCCCCTTTTTCGTCCGCCTGACGCAGAGCCTGTTGCACACGCATCGGCTGCGTTCCTTCTCGGGACGTCTGCTTGTCAGGCGTATAACAACCGCCCGCGCGGCACCGGAACAGGGCGATTCAATTCCTGCGCTCTCTCGATCCACTCCCGGATCACCACTTCGACGTTGCTGACCGCTTCCTGGTAAGTCGCCCCATCCGCGGCGCAGCCCGGCAACTCCGGAACCTCGGCAATGAACGCCTGATCTTCCTTGCTCCAATACAGAATGATTTCGTATCTGATGTCAGCCACCATCGCCCTCCTCCGTTGGAACGGAATCCTCCCCCTCACTCGACTCCTCTTCCGTTGCAATTTCCTCTTCTTCGGCCGTCCCCGCAAGCCCGTACGAAGTAAGCACGCCACGAACCTGCTTGACCTGATACGGCTTCGCCTTGCCGTCGCGGGGCTGGAGATTGAGGATCTCGGCCACGCCATCGCGGGTAAATACGTGGTGATCGCCCCGGATACGCTCGGCGAAACCCAGGTGCCGCAGCAGGGTACGTAGGTCTCCGAAGCGGATGTTGGCGTCCGCAGTTCCCCGGAGGATCCTGTTCAGCAACTTGGCGATTTTACTCACGACGCAGCTAACTCCCGCGGCTCCGGCTCCCGCAAGACCCCATGTCATTCTGAAGACACAACTCAGCAGCCCGCCCACGCGGGCCAGACGCTGTTGCGAGCGGAACAAAGGGACGGAATAAAGGGACGCATCTCAAATCACACGAATCCCAAATTTGTATGATTTGAGATGCGTCCCCTTTTTGTTCGAACGTCACCTTAACAAGAGCGCAGAATCCCATCCGGGGGGCGGGATCTGCTAATTTGTACCCTATCAGGATCATCCGTCCCCTGCAAGCAAGAAATCCCGTGGTCGTCTCGGGGGCTCTGGGTTCCCCCACGTACCAGGCAACAAGGGCCGGACCGGCCGTTCCTCCGCTGGCACCATCGCTCCGGCGGGCGGGGTGCCGCTGCTCGGGTGGGGGCGTTCTGGGCCCTGTGGGCCCGGCTTCCTTATGGGTGCCAACCGGTCGGGGGGTTTGCTGCTGGTTTGCAGTTCCCGCCGTTCGGCCCCGGTGATACGATCAATGCAGTGAGAGTGCGGATTGCTCAGGCAGGAGGACCGGGATGGCCACCCCCACGGAGCTGGAAGCCAGGATCCAGTCGATTACCGACTGGAACGGCCTGCGCAACCTGTGGGCTGCGATTCAGGCGGGGACCACGCCCGGATGGGAAGGGGGAGAAGCGCTCGAGTACCTGGTGATCCGTGCCTTTGAACTTGACCCAGGCGAACGAGTGATCGTGCGCTACCCTTACGTGGTGTCCCTCTTCGGCGAGATTGTCGAAGAGATTGACGGAGCGGTCCATTTGCCGGGGCTTTCCTGTTTGGTGGAGAGCAAGGACTGGGGGAAAAACGTCGCCATCGGTCCCATCGTCAAGATGCGCAGCCAGCTCTTGCGGCGACCCGCTGGAACCATCGGGCTCACGTGTTCCAAAACAACCTTCACCAGACCCGCGATCTAACTCGCCCATTTCACGATGCCGCAGGCCATCTTGCTCTGGTCGGGGTTCGACCTGCAAATCGCGCTGGAGCAGGGCAGGATCTGTGAGTTCCTGCGCCTGAAGCATCGCGCCTGCTGTGAGTCCGGTATCCCAGACTTCGATCTCCGCGAGAGGTACTTCCGATGACAGCAGTCTATGTATTTGTGGAAGGTCCAACTGACGCAGTGTTCCTTCGCCGCGTCTTGCCGGAGGAAGTGCTGAAAGACGCGGAACTGGTCATTGGAGGCGGGGAGGCTGGCATTCCCTCCCTGGCGCGGACACTGCTCGTTCGTCGCAGGAAACCGATCGCGGTACTCATCAATTCCGACTCCCTGGCTGCGGACGTGATCGAGGAGCGCAAGCAGAGCATCGAGGAGCTGATTCAAGCGGCCGACGGCTCGATTCCCGTCAAGGTGGTTGCGGCCGTGCCCGTGATCGAAGCCTGGTTCTTCGCTGTCCCCGAGGCGATCGAGCGGGTGCTGGGAGAGAAGGTTTCGCCTGAACTGGTCTTCCTGGGAAAGAGGGATCCTCAAGGCGTCCTCCAACAGCTTGCTGCAAACAGCAAGAAGTCGTGGGACACGAATCAGGCGATCGGCTTGCTCGATGCCCGGGACATGGATCGCATTCGTGCCCTTCCCGAGGTCATGGAGCTGACGGCATTCCTCCAGAAGATGCAACAAGGGGATCAGGCCGCGTAAACAGGGCCTCCTTGCTGTCCCGGGGCCGTGGCGACCGTGGACGAACAAGGAGACGGATCTCAAATCATACGAATTCGGTATTCGTATAATTTGAGATCCGTCCCCTTTTTTTTCTCAGGAAGGACTTGAACGAGTTCGAGGAGCTCTTGAAGTCCAAAGCGCGTCTGTCCGAACGGAAGGACCTCCAGCCCTTCTTCAAGTAGCGCGACCAGTTATCCGCGTTCCTGGGAACCTACGCGCTCAACATCGGCCCAGGGACGCATCCACCTGCACTCCGGATTGCCCATCCAGCCCATGCCACGCAAATCGCACAGGATGCCCGCAGACGAGCGCGGAAGCTCTGAACGGGCCGGAAGCCGTCTGCCCGGCTCGGAAGGGCCTGCCTTGCTGGGGCTGCGGCGGACGCAGCGATTCCTGTACTTGGCTGCCGGGTGGGTTGGTGGTATACTCCCAACAAGGGAGGTCAAGTCATGCATACGGTGTTCATTCGCTTTCTGACGCGGGAAGATCGCGTGCGCGGCTTCTACGAACTGGCGACCCGGTCGCGCATCGGCAGCCTTCCCGGGGAGGTGTACCAGGTTCCAATCGAGGCCCTCCGGCTGCTGGAGGACCAGCACGTCGCTTATCGCCGGGCCACGGACGCTGAAGTGAAGGATGCCCATGATCAGGTTCGAAATCCTGCTCCCGCTGTTCTATAACGATGGCCGGCAGATCGAGCGGGAAAAGTTCCTGCAAACCGATGATGAGCTGGTCCACCTCTTTGGCGCCGCCAGTACCGACACCGTGGTGGTTCGCGGCCGCTGGCTGTATCAGAGCACGCTGTATCAGGATCAGTTGATCCGCGTGCGCCTTGACGTCGAAGACAAGCCCGAGAACTGGCAAGCCGTGCGAGACTTGAAAGAAACCCTGAAGACGCGCTTCGACCAACTCGACATCTGGATCACGGCGCACCGGATCGAGATTGTGTGAGGACCACCGCCGGGGTCGGCAGCTGCCGGCTCAGCCTGGGACACGGCAGACTGCCGCGGGAGGAACTGCCTGCACAGACAGCCGGCCCATTCGCCGTTGCCCCAGCAAGTCTGCAGGCTGGCCCGCAGATGAGCCAGAGGACCGAGGGCCCCTCGCGCCTGCCGGAAGCGGTGGCGTGGCCTGATCGGGGCCGCAAACGGGACGAATAAAGGGACGCATCTCAAATCATACGAATCCAAGATTCGTATGATTTGAGATGCGTCCCTTTATTCGGTCGCTTCGCTTCGGCCAATAGCGGCTCGCCTCGGCCGGCTTCCCAGTCCTGTAGCGTCTTCTTTCTAACCTCTACGGATCGCGCCAACGCCGCCGGAGTAACTTTCACCACGTTTTCACGAAACCTTCGCAACTCCGTTCCCCAGACTTTCCGCCGCTGCCACTCACTCTCCTCTTTGATATCGTCCGCAGCCGACTGCTGCACCCGCGAAGCCAACTCCTCCTCATCTTCCGGCTGAGCAATCCACCCCCAAGAGCCCTTCTCATGTAGCGCATTGTGACATACATGGCAGAGGGTAACACACTTCCCCCACTCCACGTCGTAATCGCTCGGAGGCTCGATGCGATGAACGTCTAGGATCTTTCCGGAGCGATTCTTGTGGGTTTTGTTGCCCATGCCGCAAACAACGCAGCGGTAGTCGTCTCTCTTGCGGACGGCCTCCTTGATGTCCCGCTTCGTAGAGGAAGATTGCGAGTCCACTTGCCACTCCTTTCAGGTCGATGCCGTTCAGGTCGGTGTGGTGTTCCCGCATTCCGGCCAGCCGCGATTACTACTTTCACCGTTTCGCCCCAGCGCATACTCCGCATGCGCGGGATCGTCGTCAGTTTCCTGCAGTTTGCGGAGAGCGTCATTATGCTGGTGGGCAACATCCCTGCAAACGACTCCCCAATAGTTATTCGCTGACGGCGTCGAGTTCTTGTGCCACCGAACTCCCAGAATTAGTTGTAGTTCGCGCTGCAAGAGCAGAATCCCACGCAGGGGCGGGAGGGGGCGGCCTGGCAGTTCTATCTGCCGGTTCGGCCTGCGCACCTGCGCCACGCCGTAACCTGGTCGATTTGCCCGGAATTGCTGTATTGAACCTTCCGGGCCCATCGGTACTGTGCAAGCAGAAACCCGCAGTGGTCGTTGCTGGACTGCCCTAGCAAGGCCCCTGGCGGGCTAGCAGACGAGCCGGCTGGGAGAGTCTGGTTCCCGGCCCACAGGGGCGGGGCTTGAGCCCCTGACACTCGCCTTCGATGCGATCACTTCCTGTTGAGCCTGTTGCCGACGAACCTCAAAGAAGCGAGCCGCCTCCGGTGGGCGGCTCGTAATGGCATCGGGTCAAGAACGACTAGAATAGCTCGAGAATCTGGCGGAAATTCGCCAGCGCCTTGTCAAGCTTCGGCACAGTCTGCTCAGCGGTCTCGACTACCTTCTTCCGAAGCTCCTCGAACACAGGAATGGCCTCAATGCGCATCTCCACTGAACAATCGCTGATCGGCGTCCAGTGCGGTTCCTCATCAGGCCCGTTTACGGGATCATGCTGCACCCCGTAGCAGATACGCCAGTGCTTGCCGCAACGCAAGAATCCCAACATGTAATATGCACGCGGGCCTCTTTCATCGTAGTCGCTGGCGAACAGAGGATTCGACTTGAATGGTGCTGTCATGACAGGGGTGTGCAGGCGGAAGCGGCGAAGGTCTTCTTCGGCGTGCTGCCATAGCCCGTCGAGTTGATCGTAGCGACCAGCGAGGGCTGCGATGATCTGGTCTTCGCGTTCCTCGGCAGGAGTCGGCGATGTGAAGCGGTTGGTAGGGGCGCAGTTCTTGCCGTCCCCATTCTGGGAATGGTGCATGAGATACTCCTTGGGCCAGTGAGACCCAGTTGTGTGCCTTGGGGGCACTTCGAGACATTGGTGCCTTTGGGACACCTATCGGGAATCGAACCCGATGCCAACCTTCATGGTAATCGCCGGGTCCGCTGTGTCAAGACCTGCGACACTGTTCTTGACTTGCCGCTATCGTCGGTCAATCTCGACGAACCAGCCATCCGACACGAAATCGGCCAACGTGCTACGAAACAGGGCGGTTTTCACCGTTTCAAAGCGCAGCCCAGGAGGCCGACACCAAGCCCAACAATCGGACGGTGGTTATCCTGACGCCTCCTGGCAACCAGCACATGAAGGGGGTGTCCCTGGAGTAGCAGAAACGAATCGACCGAACTTCTGTGCAATCAATGTCTTGCAACGACCAGATTCGTTTCCGCAAGGGCATCGTCACAAAGCGCAAGTAAGGAACTTGACAGAAGTTACTACAGTAGGGCAGGGTTGAACTGGAACAAGAGCCAGGGATGGTAGCCGGGCGACATCCGCCTGCCCAACAGCTGCTGGTCGTTGCAGCGTTTCAGTCATTGCACGCATTGCACGCATTGCACTCAATGCACTGCAACGCAGGGCGGCTGGGCTGGCTGCAACGCTGCAACGCTGCCTGGTTGCCCCTCCGAACCAGCGCAGCAAGCTCGTCGAAGTGCCCAGTTGTCCCCCGCCCCCAATCGTGCCGGAGGAGACGATGCCTTCCCTGGTTCAAACCCCCGAAGCCGGCTGGACGCTCGGCTCCGGCAGAGCGGGCACAGCATCCGCCTCCTCCGCCGCGTGCGTCTCCTGTGTCTCCCCGTGGAATGGCAATGCCAGACGGTTGCCGTTCAGCAGGGCCAGCCCGCGGCTCAGCACCACGGCGGCCACGGCGCTGCCGCCAACCACGCCCCAGGACGCCAGCGTCGGCGCCGCCAGGGCCAGCAGGTTCCGCAGGGCCGGCACCGTCAGCAGCGACACCAGCAGGCCCGCCGAGCCGGCCACGGCGGCCACCACCGTGCTGCTCAGGCTGCCCTCCACCCGGCCGGCGTCCAGCGTCTGGGCCAGCTGGTTGGCCACGATGCTCGCAAACGCCACCGTCCGCGCCTCGGCGGCGCCGGCGGCCCGCAGCGTGCCCAGGGCGGCGACCAGCGCCGGCAGGCCGGTGGCAATGCCGCGCCGCAGCACGTCGGCGCGCAGGGCCGCGTCCAGGGCCGAGACCCCTTCGCGGGCCAGGCCGGCCAGGTGGCGATGCTCCGGCTTTTGCAGCACCACCGCCAGGGCCGGCAGGGCGTCGGTGATCAGGTTGACCACCAGGATCTGGGCCGTGTTCAGCGGCGAGGGGAAGCCCAGCACGCTGGCGCCCACGATCAGGCCCAGCTCGCCGGTGTTGCCGCCCAGCAGCAGGCCCACGCCGCGACGCATGTTCCGCCAGAAGCCGCGGCCCTCCACCAGGGCCTCGACCAGCGTGGCGAAGTCGTCGTCGGCCAGCACCACGTCGGCGGCCTGCCGGGCCACCTCGGTGCCGCTCTTGCCCATGGCCACGCCCACGTCGGCCAGCCGCAGAGCCGGGGCGTCGTTGACGCCGTCGCCGGTCATCGCCACCACGTGGCCGCAGCGGCGCAGGCTCTCGACGATGCGCACCTTGTCCAGCGGCGTCGCCCGGGCAATCACGATGGCCCGCTCCAGCCGGCGGTCCAGGTCGCTGTCGGACAGCTCGGCCAGTTCGGGGGCCACCAGCACGTCGCCCTCGCCGTTGTACAGCAGCCGGGCCTCGCGGGCGATGGCCCGGGCCGTGGCCGGGTGGTCGCCGGTCACCATGATGACACGCACCCCGGCCTCCTGACAGCGCCGCACCGCCTCCTCGACGTGGGGACGGAGCGGGTCGGCGATGCCCACCAGGCCCAGCATCACCAGGTCCTGGGGATCGTCGGGGGAGGTGTCCGCCGGGCCCTCGGCCACCCAGAGGATCCGCAGTCCCATCTCGCAGAAGTGCTGAGTGCGGCGGAGCAGGGCAGCGCGACCGGCTTCGTCCAGGGGCACGTTCTGACCACCGCTCCCGGCGCTGGCGCTTCGGGCTTGTGTGCTCCCGGCGCTGGCGCTTCGGGCTTGTGTCCCGCGGCGCACAAAGCGGCAGCGCGGGGCCAGCTCCTCGGGCGCTCCCTTCAGACACAGCCGGCCCGGCACCAGCGTGGCGTGAAACATCTGGGCCGGGTCGAACGGATCTTCCGCCGTCCGCTCGACCCGCAATTCGTTGAGCAAGCCGGCCTCGCGGGCGGCCCGCACCACCGCCACGTCCGTGGGATGGGCGTTGGCGTCCGGGGCCTCCGGATGCGGACTGGCCAGGGCGGCCGTCAGCAGCACCTCACGCAAGCTGTCGGACAGGGGCCGGGTCCCCTCCGCTCTGTTTCACGCCGCTCGTCATCACGAGGAGGGAAGGAGCGTCTCCGTCTCGTCATCGGCCAGCAGCCGCAGGGCCAGCCGGCCGACCGTCAGCGTGCCGGTCTTGTCGGTGCAGGCGACATCGACCCGTCCCAGGGCCTCGACCGCCGCCAGCCGGCGCACCAGGGCCTTGTGACCGGCCAGCCGGCGGGCGACTCCCGCCTGGCCGGCACCGGCCAGCAGCGGCAGCCCCTCCGGCACCGCGGAAATGGCCGTGCTCAGTCCAAGGTTCAACTGCGATACCAGGTCCTGGCCGCGAAAGACCCCGGCCAGCGCGGCCACGGCGCCGCCGCCGACCGCCACGGGCAAGGCCAGCCGCAGCACCTGACCCAGACGCTGCCCCAGCGGGCTCTCACGCTTGGACTCCAGGGCCAGCACCGCCGCCGTCGCTCCCATCCGCGTGCCCGAGCCGACCGCCACCACCACCGCCTGGCCGGTGCCCACCAGCACGTCGCTGCCCTCCAGCACCACCCGGGCCGCGTCTGAACCGGTGTCCGGGCCCTTCATCGTCGGCAGCGATTCGCCGGTCAGGCTGGCCTCGTCCACCTCCAGGCCGTACGCGTCGATCAGCCGGGCGTCGGCCGCCACCCGGTCGCCGGCCATCAGGCTCAGCACGTCGCCGGGCACCACCTCCGAGGCCGGGACCGTCACCGTCTGGCCATCGCGCAGCACGTGGGCGGTGGCGGTGCCCAGCCGCTGCAAGGCCTCGGCCGCGCTGCCCACCTGCCGTTCCTGCCAGACGCCGATGCTGACGTTGATGGCGATGGTGGTGCCAAGGATGGCCGCGTCGAGGGCGTGGTTCAGGAAGAGCGAGATCCCGGCCCCGCCGGCCAGGACAATGGTGATCGGGGACGCCAGCTGGTTGCGGAGCGCGGTCAGCAGCTCATGGCGGCGGGCGACGTGGGGCACACGGCGCTGACGCTCGGCGGCCTGGGCGGTGGTCAGCCCGGTGGGGCAGGTGTTGAACGCACGCAGGACAGCGGCCACGCTCCGCCGGCCCCAGCGTTCCGGACGCGGATCGCTCAGGTAGGCTAGCGACGAGCCGGGCCGATCGCCGCCGCGCAGCCGGAGCCAGCCATCGACCAGGGCCAGCAGCGCGGTGACGTAGACGGCCCGCGAGGCCCGCTCGACCCCGGGCCGGCCGCGGAAGCCCCAGACCGCACCGAAGACGTTGGCGGCCGTGGACAGAACGACCCCGTCCCGGACGGCGTCGTTGCGGCGGTCGCCGGCTTCCAGGATGGCGGCCACCGCCTTGAGGTCGGCGGCCAGCACGTCGGCACGTGCCGGGAAGCGGCTGCCCTGGCCCCACGACAGGCCGATCGCCAGGTCACAGGCGGCGAAGGCAGCAGCGGCGCTGGCACTGTCGGAGACAAAGGCGACGAACAGGCCCTGCTGCTGGCTCTCCTGGACGTGGTCTACCGGATCGATCGAGTCCACCAGGGGAATGCCGGCCCGGCGTGCGACCGCCTCGGCCACGACCGGCGAGCCCCGGTTGAGCAGTTCCAGCCGGACGCCCAGGCGGCGGCAGGTCTCGACCAGGGCGGGCACTCCGCCTTGCAGCCGGGGCCGCAGGGCGACGTAGCCCAGGGCCTTGCCTTCCTCCTCGCGGGACAGCTCCAGCAGATAGCCGCCGCGGTGCTGCAACTGCACCGCTTCCCCGATGGTGAGCTCGTCCTCGGGCGGACCCAGGACGTAACGCACTCCCTCGATGGCGGCGGCGGCCCACATGCCGTTGAAGGAGCCGTCGGCGGCCAAGGTCTGAGCCGGCGGGGCGAAGGCGTTGCCCCACGGCGAGCCGGCCGCGGCCGCGATGGCCGCCGCGATCTCCAGGACCTCGGAGGGCTCCAGGCCCGCTCCCGTCGGAATCACCCGCGACACTTCAAAGCCATCAATCAGCACCCGCGGCCCGCTCAGCAGCAGCACGTCGGGCAGGCGAATGACCCGGTGCGGCCGGGTGCCGACGATGGTGACGCCGCCACGCAACGCCCGGGCCGCGGCACCGAGGTTGGCCGCTTCCATGCCGATGATCGCCGTCCGCGGATTGACCAGCAGCAGCGCTTCAAAGGTGCGTGCGGCGGACCGGGTGAACAACGCGGTCAGGGCGGCATAAGCGAGGGAGAGCGGCGCCACGGTGCGGAGGTAGCGTTCGTAGAACGAGGCCGTCAGGGGAGCGGGCCGCTCTTCGGGGACGAAGGGCTTGCCCTCCTGGAGCTGCAGCACGAAGGGGCCGCCAAACAGCTGGGCGCCGGCGTGGAGTTCGGAGCCGGGGGCGATCTGGATGGGCAGGCCGTCGCGGCCGGTGGCGGTGCCGGTGCCCTCGACGAGGGTGGCGGGCAGAGGGACGCGCTCGCCCGGTTCCAGGCGGATCACCGCTCCGGGCTCCGCGGCCGACGAGCCGCCCAGCCGCTCCTCGTAGCAGTGCCAGGCCGAGCGCCGGCTGACCACCTCCGAGAGCAGGATCATCGCCTCGATCCCGACCACCGCCAGGCCCAGGGAGCTGCCGGCCACCGTCAGGGTCACGATGCCGGCTGTGCTGAAGACCAGGTCGTTGGCGTTGGGGCCGAACAGCCGGCGCAGGCCATTGCGGATCAGCGGGAAACTGCGCAGCAGGCCAAGGATGCCGGCCAGAGTTGCCGCCGTGCGAATCCGGGCCGGGTTGCCGGTCCAGCCGGCCAGCTGGCGGAACAGGAGGAAGCCCAGGCCCAGGGCGGCCCCGATGGATCGGGTACTGCTCTGCCGGAGCGGGGCCGGGTCCAGGGGATGGGCGGGACGATCCTCGCCAGGTAAGTCGGGCAGTTCCACCTCGACGATCTTGGCCAGCACCTCGTGCAGATCGGTCAGCCGTTCGTCGTATTCGACCAGGACGTGGACGGTCAGCGGGCTGGTCCAGGCCCGCACGCCGGGCCAGCCGCGGAGCCGTTCGAGCACGCGCCGGGCCACGCCGGGATCGCGGTCCAGTCCACGAACCGGGATGCGCGCTCGACGCAGGGAGCCCGTCTGTTTCTCGGTCAGCACCGGGGGCGGCGGCTCGTCTTCGGGCAGACACGCTGAATCCCGGGCCGCCTTCTTCAGGATAGTCAGCAAGGTCGCCTCGTCGGTCCGTTGCGGATCGAAACCGATGAGGACGTTGCGGGTGATGGAGCTGGCCTCGACGCGCAGCACGCCCGGGGTGCGGCGGACGCGGTTTTCCAGCATGCGATGGCCGTTGCCCTCCCAGGAGGGAAGGTGAACGCGAATCCGGCCGCGAACCCGGTGCAGGACTTCAGGCGGTCTCGGCTCCGAGTTCATGGGTTCTCTCCGGCCCGGCGCGAACAAGCCGGAAGCGTCAGCGAATTGATCCCCCCGCCGCTTGCGGCTTAGCGGAATTGCACCTGACGCTAAGCCGCAAGCGGCCGGGCAAACAGACCGTTATGGTTTCTCGCCCCGGCGGATGCTCTGGGCTTCGGTCCAGATGTCTTCGGCTTCCTCGCGCAACCGTTCGCCCAGCCAGAGAATGTTCCTTCCCAGGCTCCTGGTCCAGCTCGCCATCTTCTCCGCCAGATGATCCACCATTTCCGCGGCCCGCGCCATCCGTGGATCGACCTGGCCGTCGGCCGGCACTCCGTTGGTCGAGGGCCCGTTCTGCTCGGCCGGGCCGTGATGCGCCTCGTCGCGCCGGACTCGGCCCTCGCTTTCGACGTTGTTGTTTGTCGCCATTGCGGACTCAACCTCCTCGTTTCAATCCTCGCCAGGGCCTGGCCTAGCTGGGCGCGCTATCGGAAGTCAGGACGGGTTTGGCGGCTTGCTCCGTACCATTGGTGGCGGCCTCGGTCATCTGCCGGGCTTTTTGCGCGACGCCGCTGGCTGCCGCCTTGAGCTTGTCGCCCGCGATCAGCAGCCCCGCGAGCCCGTAGACCAGGCCCTGCCGGATCACCTTGCGGACACGCGGCGATGCCACCGCCGCGGTCACGGCGACCGCAATGCCGACCTCGGGTTCGATGAAATCGTCCAGAGCCATGGCTTCCTCCTCAACAATCCTCGGCGGGTTGACGGGCCCGCAACCCCGATGCCGATCCACCTGCGAGTGGGAGCGCCTGCCTGCGGCAAGTACGACAACTCCCTGTTGCACTCGGCACCTTCCTCCCACCTTAACACGATCCTAACAATTAGCAATCGTTATGCCAGAAATTCTGTCCCCTCTTGGCCTGCGGCCGCGCAAGGCGGCAAAGATGGAACGGCTCGCGGCGATTGGTGCCGGGGTCGGAAATTCGCTCAGAGCCCACTGCGGGGAAGGAGCTTGAAGGGAACGGACACGTAGACGATGCGTCGGGCCTCATCGACCCCATACGTCACGACCAAGGGCGGGACTGTCCCGTTTCGGACCTGGATTCCCAAGGCGGGGAAGTCACGGAGGGGTTCGCCGAAATCCAGAGGAATCCATCTCAGCCGGGTTTCGAGGTCCCTGATCGCCTGGGCCAGTTCGGGGAATCGCCCCCGGGCGATGGCCCGCGCCAGCAGTTGCCTGGTATGCTCCCGGCACCGGCCTGAGTAAGAAACTCGAAAGGGTGGGACACTTCCGTGTGGCGGATTCACTTCTGGCCCTCGAACTCAGCAAACAAGGGACCGAAACACTCCTCAAAGGACAACCCGCCCTCCTCGATCAGTTCCCGGTACATCCGTTCCTGTTCCTCAGGAGGCGGCAGCTCTGCGAGGATTTGTTCTTTCAAGTCTGGCGGCAGGCGTGTTGCTTCGAGATCCCGTTTGAGCATTTCCGTCGGGTCTTCACTGGGGACGGCATGGTTGGGCAGCGGGACCTCTGGCTTCGCGTTGGGCCCGCTCCCGTTGACACTATCCGGTGGCACAGGCTTCGAGCCTGGTTCCGGGGACGGATTCTTGGCTGCGGGTCGATCAGTGTTTTCGGACATGGCGTTACCCCCTGGAAGTGGTTGTTCCCATTCAAGGGCCTGTGTTCCTTCGTGGCGCTGAGTCGCAGACGACAAACACCCGGGCTGGCCCTCGACTTGCAGCTTGATTTTACTCGCATCCTGAGGACAGGGGAAGATGAAGAGAAGCGTCCACCGATTGGCCGCGCCGCAGAAAAATCTCCCCAGATCGTTGACAGGCTTGCGCTCCTGGCGATATAGGAGAAGGATAGGTGTTCTAGCGAACGAGCCAGGGCACACTCACGGAAACGACACCATCATGATGCGACGCAAGACCCTGGGCATCGACCTGGGCACGACCAACAGTGTCATCGCCCTGCTGGACGCGACCGACAGCGGACTGATCACCGGGCACGATGACCAGGGCCGGATGCTCTTTCCCTCCGTGGTCGGTCACGATCCGGGTCCCCCCGGTGAGTCCGCAGGCCGATTGGTCGCGGGCCGGGAAGCGCTGGCACTGCGAGCCCAGCTCCACGTGCCTGTCTTGCCCCTCTCGTCGGTCAAGCGCTTCATGGGCCTGGAGCGGACCTTCACGGTCGGGCCGCAGCAGCTCACCCCGCCCCAGGCGTCGGCCGTGATCCTGCGCTTGCTCCGCGACGTGATGGCCCGCACTCTCAACGACGAACAGATCTTGCTCGACTCGGCCATCATCACCATGCCGGCCTACTTCAACCACAACCAGATCGAGGCCACCCGCCAGGCCGGCGAGCTGGCCGGCTTCGACGTGGTGGAACTGCTGCACGAACCGACCGCCGCCGCCATCTACTATTCCTGGGTGGAGAACCACAAGGACGCTGCTTACCTGGTCTACGACCTGGGCGGCGGCACCTTTGACGTGTCGGTCATTCGCCGCCGGCTGGACGATTACGAGGTGCTGTCCGTCAGCGGCGATCCCTTCCTGGGGGGCGACGACTTCGATCGGCTGCTGGCCACGCACCTGATCGAATCCGGAACCTGGTCAGTCGAGTCGGGAGTGCGCGTCTCGCCCTCCCCTGCCCTGTTTGATCCGGCGACCCCGGCGGGCGCGGTCAACTTCGCCCGGCTGGTCCACGTCGCCGAGAGCATCAAGAGCGAGCTGACTGACGCCGACCACGTCGAGCGCTACGTTCCCGGCCTGCTCAAGGACGCCCAGGGGAACCTGCTGTCGCTGGAGGTCCGGGTCGAGCGCGGCCGATTCGAGCGGCTCATCAAGGACAAGGTCGATCGCACCATCGATTGCTGTCACGAAGCCCTGGCCCGGGCCCGGGAGCGGGCCGGCATCCGGCTGGGCGACATCGATCACGTCATCCTCGTCGGCGGCTCCAGCCGGGTGCCGTTGGTCCGCGAGACAGTCCGGCAGGCGTTCTGCAATCCGGACCTGCCCGAACACGTCCGCAGTCTGGCCCCGCTGCTGCACGAGCCGGACCTGTGTGTCGCTTATGGGGCCGCCTTGCGGGCCGCGACCTATGGCACGCGCTATCTGTTCCCGCTGCCGGTCGGGTTGTTAGCCCGAAGCGCAAGCGAGGGACAGAGTTCGGCCGAGCGACTGGAACTGCACTGGACCAGCCCCGCGAACACCCACGAGACGCGCTATCACGCCACGGGAGTGGTCCGGCTGCGTGCAGCGGACGGCAGCGCGTTGCCTCTGTCGGAGGCCAACGGTTTGTTGGAGGGTGGCTCCATCCGGGTCCGGTCGCGGGCCACGGGGCTGATCGATGAGGCGTTCCTCGATGATCGGGGGACTTTTGCTCAGGAACTGGAGCTGCAGCCTGGCAGTGATAACGTGCTGGAGCTGACCGTTTGCGATGGCTCGGGGCAAGACGTCGCCCAGCTGGTGACCTGCGTCCGACACAATGAGGGGGCCCGGCCGCTGGGTCAAGCGGTGCTGCCGACCCAGCTAATCACCAAGCCGCTCCAGATTGAAGTACTCAACCGCAGCCGGCAGCGCGTCAAGCAGGTGGTGGCCGGCATCGGCGCGACCTTGCCGGGGGTCTTCCAGTGTACTTGCCGGACCCTGGATCAGGCGGGGCGGGTCGTGGTGCCGATCTACGAGGAGAACCGCGTCGTCAAGCAGATGGTGATCGAGGACGTTGATCCCCGGTTGCCGATCGGCTCGCCGGTCGAGGTGGAGCTGGCGATTGACGTCAAGCACAACATCGAGGTGCGGGTGCGAGTGCGTGGCTCGGACGGCCGCGGCGAGCGCACCGAGACGGCGACCATCGAGGCCCCGCCGCCAGCGCGCCGGCCGACGCGGGCCGAGATCGAGCAAGTGCAGAAACAGATCGACGAATTGCTCGGCCAGATGAGCGGCGCCGTCCGCACCCGGGTGCGAGCCCGGGCCCAGCAGCTTGGCAAGGACCTGCAAGAGGCCCTGCGCTACGACGACGAGCCCAAGGCGATCCAGCGCATGGCGGAGCTGCGCGAGCTGCTCCAGCAGCTGGAGACGAGCAAGGACCAGATGCTCGATCCGCCCTGGGTGCGCTTCGCCCAGCTGGTCCGTCACTGTCTGGACCTCGCCGCCCAGGTGGCGGACACCACCGGCCGGGATCGGCAGGAGCTGTTCGAGCACGTCCACGCCCAGGAACGGTACGCCGAGCAAGCCTACGAGGAACACAACCAGCCGCTCTACCGGGAGTGTCGGGAGAACCTGGAGAAATACGCCGGCTATCTGGAACAGCTGCTGCGGGACGCTCTGCCCCGGCCGTTCTCGGCCCCGACCCTGCCGCCCGAGGAGGAAGCAAAGGGCGACCTGGACCGGTTCCGCAACCACCTTTCGGCCGTCTGGAAACAGGTGCGGGCCAAACAGCGGAATGACCTTGAGCCCCGGCTCAAGGAGATCGCGGGCCAGGCGGCCGGGCTGACAGGCCGGCTCAAGAGCGAGCCGATCGCGGTGCTGCGCGACGTGCGCCGGCTGGGCACGGAGGTCCACAAGATCGAGGAGCAGCTCAAGGGAGGCCGGCGTTCGAGCGAAGGTGAGGCCGGATTGCTTGAAGGTTCGTCGTAATTGGGGTAATCTGGATGGAAGAATTGAACCACGGATGACACGGATAACACGGATCAAGAAATGCCTGTTGTCTTTATCCGTGTTATCCGTGTCATCCGTGGTTCAATTCTTCGCCAGAGGAGACGTTGATGCTGTACCTGGTACTTGCCGTCATCCTTGCCGGAGCCGGCTGTCTGCTGCTGTTGCTCTATCTTCTCCTGGGCAAAGGGCCGAGGGTCCGGCGGGCCTTTCGCCGGATCGAGATGCTGCTGGACGAGGGGAACTGGCAGGAGGCCCTGCAGCAGATCGAAGCCCTCCAGGAAGAAACGGGTCTGACGGCGGATTCCGAGGAGAAGCTGGAGGGCTCCGCCGCCCGCTGGCTGGCCGAGCTGCGGTCGGTTTCGGGCAAGAGCCACCAGGCCGCCCTCGATACCGCCCTGAAGGAAAAACGCTTCGACGAGGCCCTCAAGCACGCCCTGAAGGCCAGCAACTACCTCCGCACCCCAGAAACCGAGGCCCGGGGGCGGGTGCTCGAGGCCATGCTGGCCGAGGTGCGCCGGCTGTTCGCAGCCGGCACCGGGCCGGGCGAGACCGCCGCCGTCTTCGAGCTGCTGGCCCGGTCCGCCCAGGTGGGTGTCCCATCTCCCGAAGTGTCCTTCTGGCAGGCCATGTGTTTGATCCGCCAGAACAAGCTGGAGCCGGCCCTGAACGTCCTGACCCAGATTCACGAGCAGGTCGGCAAGAGCAGCGTCGATCCGGGCCTGTACGTCGGCGGCGTCTTGCACCGGCTGGGCCGGCCGCAGGAGGCGATTCGCTTCCTCTCCGAGGCCAACCGGGTCGATCCGAACTGCTCCTTTGTCACCTGGCAGATGGGCGTCGCCCTGGTCGCCTCCGGCGGCGACAGCGGCCTGGCCATCCGCGCCTTGCAGCGGGCCCTGGGCCCGCGCGGTCTGCCACAGTGGACGCAGAACCCGCAAAAAGCCTGGGTGGAGAGCTTCCCCGAAGGCCGCTCCTTCATCCGCCGGCTGGCCTCACGGCACACTTACAACTGCCCCCTGTGGGGCAGCGACCTGAACATCATCCTGCGGCAGGGGCACCTGGCCCTGGCCCAGGCGTACTATCGGCAGGGCTCCTACCAGGAGTCGGCCGACCTGTACGGTAAGCTGATGCAGGACAGCCCGCCGACGCTGGTGCTGCTCCGCGGCCTGGGTCTGAGCCTGGCCCGGCTGGGACGCTACGACCAGGCGTTCAAGCACTTGCGTGCCGCCCTGGAAATGGACCGCACCGACGCCCTGACCGCCGGCTACCTGGCCCTGTGCGGGGCCATGGGCAAGCCGACCAACCCCGACGATCGGCCGCGCAACGTCGAATGGGCCATTCGCCTGCTGGCCGGTTATCCCAACCCCAGCACCGCCGAGTGGGCCGGGATCTGCAGCTCCGTGTTCGCGGAAGCGCGCGAGCTGAACATGCCCCTCAGCGAGGAGCATCAGGTCCAGCTGTGCAACGTCCTGGCCTCGGTCAACGCCGTCGATCCGCCTGCGGCGGCCGCGTACAAGAACCTGGCTGGCACCTTTCCGCAGAGCGTGGTGCCGCGCTTCGCCTGGCTCTACTGCCAGTCGGCCACGGTCCACAACCTCAAGAGTCCGCAAGACCTGGACCTCTTTGGCCGCACGTTCCGCGATGCCAACCCGGCCCGCGAGTTCTTCACCCGGCAGAAGTGGAACTTCGACGACGTCCAGTACAGTTACCTGGAGCGCTGCGCCGGCTGGCCCCCGGCAAGTTCCCGGAGCCGCTGGGACCGGAGTTCCCTGCACGCGGCGAGCAATTCCTGCTGGATCGGTCGCGCCAGGAGGAAGAGGCCGGCAAGAAGGAAGCGGCCCTGGCCGCCGTGGACGTGCTGCTGAAGCTGTCGCCGCGGTGCCTGCCCGGCTACGATCGGCTGGCCTGTCTGCACTATCGCAAGGGCGACCTGGAGCAGGCGGTGACCCTGCTCAACGGCTGGCACCGGCTCGACCCGGCCAACCACTGGCCGCTGGTCCGGCAGGCGATCATCGAGCAGGAACGCGGCAACGCCGAGCGCCGCAGCGCCGCCATCAACCAGGCCCTGGGCCTGACGGAAGGGCCCGTCCGGGCCTCGGTCGCCTTCCTCGGCGCCCGCCTGGCTCTGCGCCATGCTGTAGGGAACGCCCTCCGTGGCGTTCCGTCTGGGGCTCCGGCCGTGCCAGCGGAGGGGAACGCCACAGAGGGCGTTCCCTGCAGCCGGAGCGAGTCGCTGGACCACACGTTGACCTTGCTGCAAGAATGTTTGAGGGCCGACCCCAACCATACGGAAGCGCTCTGGTGCCTGGCGGCCGTGCGCTCGGTCCTGGGCGAGAAGGATCAGCTAAAGGAGCTGGCTCCGCACATGGACCGGCCGGCGGTCAAGGACGCCCGCTTCCATTACCTGGCAGCGGTGTGTCACCTGGCCAAGCAGGATTATCCGCGCGTGCTGGAGCTGAGCCAGCGTGCTGCCGCGGATGAGTCGCTGGCGGTGGAGAGCCAGTTCCTGATGGCCTGGGCCCACCTGCACATGAAGAACCCGGCCGCGGCCACGCAGGCGCTGCAAAAGGTAGCCGCCTCGGAGAAGTCGCCGTCCGCGATCCATGCCCGGGCCCTGCTGGGCCGGCTCGGTTACGATCGCTCGGGCTACGACGACGCGATCCGCTGGTGGAACCAAGTGGACGCGAAGAAACGCTCCGAATGGCGGCTGGACGAGCCGCTGCGGCAGACGGTGCTGCTGGCGGGGCTGCTGGCCCTGGACCGGGGGCAGTATGAACTGGCCGCTGAGCGCTTCCGCGAAGCAGGGAAGCTGGGTCTGCGCGACAAACGGCTGGGGCCGCTGCTGACGCTCGCACTGGTCAAGGCGGGGGAAAAGCTGTTGTTTGAGCAGGGGAAGAAGTGAGGGGGCTCGACTCCTCACTTCAACGAGCCGCCGGGTTTATCCCGGCGGAAAAGACCGCCGGGATAAACCCGGCGGCTCGTCGGGATATCGGAGAAAGAACACCAAGGAGCTGATCTCGATGCCCGCACTGGACGTGCTTGAAGTCGTTCCCGAAGAGGAAGTGGACACCACGCGCTTCGGGCAGGCCGCCGGCTTCCTGGAGCAAGCTGCCAAGACCGGGGCCAACGATCCCAACGTCCACTATCTGCTGGCGATGGCCTACAAACGCCAGGGCAAGACCAACGAGGCCCGCGCCGCCCTGCGCAAGATCACCCGTCCCGACGGCAACGTCCTGCTGCAAATGGCCCTGCTGTCGCTGCGTGAAGGCAACCTTCCCCAGGGGGAGGGCGAACTGGTGCGGGCCTGGGAAGCGGACCAGACCTCTTACGAGATCGCCTACAACCTGCTGCTCACCCAGCTGACCCTGGGCAAGGTGGAAGCCTGTCTGACCGTGCTGCCGAAGGCCATCGAACTGGCCGGCAAGAGCCAGGGTCCGGCCGGCACACCTGGCAGTACCGCCGCCGACGAGGTCCGCTTCCTCAAGATCCTCCAGGCCCTGCTCCACAACTGCGTCCGCAAACCCGGCGAGTATCGGTCCGACCCCGTCCTGGAGCAGCTGACGGCGCAGGACGAGCAGCGGCTCCTCCGGGTCATCCGCAGCCTGGGCCAGCTGGACACGGTTCACACGCTGCTCAAGGGACTCTCCGACGCCAGGCCGCGCAGCGGTCCGGTGCGCGAGGCCTACGTCGAATCGGTGCTGGTCAAGAGCAAGGACTTGATGGACAGGTGTGCCTGGACCGAGGCAGAGATGCTGCTGCGTCCCCTGGCCCGCGACCGCAGCGCCAGCCGCTCGGCCCAGGTGGCTCTGCTCAACCTGCTCGGCTGCTGCTCGGCCATGACCCAGGACTTCGACAGCGCCATCACCAGCTTCAACGCGGCGCTGAAGCTCACGCCCAACGATCCCCGGCTGCACCAGAACATGGCCCTGACCTACGAGCTGCAGGGCAGTCTGTCCGACGCCGATCCGCACTGGAACCGCTATTTTGATCTGCTGGACAACAAGCTGCCGGCCCCGTCCGACATTCCCGACTACAAGGACTCGCTGGCCTACGAAAGCCTGAGCCGGCTGGCCTTGCGCTATCACGAGAAGGAGAAATGGAGCCACGCTCTGGGCTACGTCCAGCGCGCCAGCCGGCTGCGGCCCAATTGTCCCGATACGCTCGAACGGCTGTTCCATCTATACAATCACAACAAGCAGACCAACGACGCCCGCAAGACGCTTGACAAGCTGCGCCGGCTCCGGCCCGACGATCCGCAGATCGAGCTGTACGAGCTGGACCTGATCGAGGTCAAGAACCTCAACGACATCGAACGGCTGCTGATGGACATTGACACGATCCTGAAGCGTCATCCGGGCGATGCCCGGGTCGAGGAGCGGGCGGTCAGCATGGTGGGCAACGTGATTCCGCTGATGGGCAACCTGTGCGATCAGCTCACCGATCAGATGAGCAAGGTGATCGACCAGGTCCGGCACCTGCCCAACTACCAGATCAACTGGTCGGCGGTGCGGGAGGTGATGCGCGACCTGCTCAAGGAGTTCCAGAAGCTGCGACGCATCACGGGCAAATGTCTGCCGCTGGTAACCGGCGACGAACACAAACGAATCATCCGCGACCTGGCCGAGCACATCGACAAGAAGATGGAAGCGTGCCGGTCCATGGGGGCCTGAGCTGAACAACAAGGAGCGCACGTGGCCAACAATGCCAATCCGGTGGTCCTCGAGCTGGCCAGTCTGCCGCGCGAGCAGGTCGGCCCGTTCTTTCTGCTGGGCCTGCCCAAGGAGGCCGACCAGGACCAGATCGAAAAACACTGGGTCGATCGGGTCAAGTGGTGCTTGCAGAACAAGGTGAAGATGTCGCGCGAGGACGTGAACTGGGCCCACGAGATGCTCAAGGACCTGGCCAGCCGGATTCGCTCCGACGTGAGCAGCCTGAACGTGGACACGTCCGAGGGGGTGCTGAACAAGCTGGCCCGGCGTTACGGCAGTGGCGAGCAAGGAAGAATGTGGCAACCGCTTGACAGCGAGAAGCCGCTCGCCGAGTATAGTCCTGCAGCCGAGGTGCCTACCGCGGAGTCGGTGCGGTCGGCCCTGACCGTGCCCGAGGTCCCGGAGGAGTTGCCGGCCGTCTGGCAATTGCTCCAGCGGCTGGCCCAGACCGCTCTGGATCCGTGGACTGTGGAACTACCCCGTTAGAGGTCGAGCTGGACCGAGCCGGCTCGCCGCTGATTTCAGGATTTTGCTCCATGAACGACGAAATACTGGGGGGCATCCCCGGTGCCGAATCACCCCTGGGAAGCCGCGGTGAACAGACGCTGGGCTCCTCCACCATTTTTCGCCTCTGCGAGGAAGTGATTCAGCTGCGCGAGAAGAACGATCGGCAGCACAAGCTGTTCGATCAGACGATGGTCAAGATCAAGGATGAACTGAAGGCCCTCTTCCACGAGTTCGCCCGGCAGACCCAGACCGCCTATGGCCAGCTCAAGCAGGAGATCCAGGGAGAAAAACGTTTCAGCCTGGCACTGCTGACCCTGCTCCTGGAGATCCACCAGGAGCTGGACCACATCATGAAGAACCAGCCGGCCGACCTGACCAACGTCGAGGCGCTCAAAGGCTGGATCGACAGCGTGGCCGTGCAATCGCGGAAGGTCAAGGCGCTGCTGCTGCAGCATGGCATCCACGAATACGATGCGGTGCTGGGTGCGCCCTACAACCCGGCCCTGCACGAGCGCGTCGGCAGCATGCGCAAGGACGGCATGGGCCCGCTGCTGGTGGCCGAACAGCGCGAACCGGGCTACGCCAGCCAGCAGCCCGACTTCAAGATTGTGCGGGCCAAGGTGATTGTGTCGGAGTGAACCCACCCCGGGTTGCGCTGCGCTCCACCCGGGGCTTCAGTCCCCAAGGCAAAGGAGTAAAGCCCCGGGTGGAGCGCAGCGCAACCCGGGGCTTCAGTCCCCAAGGCAAAGGAGTAAAGCCCCGGGTGGAGCGCAGCGCAACCCGGGGTGGCGAAATCCCGCCCGCAAAGGGTGCGGCGGGTTGGACGAATAACTACAATGAGCTGGTCCGCTGTGGCGGACGGGGAACAGTCGAGAGGTCTCCCGGTTCCCAGCTCCCCCTGTTACCGCAACGAGGTTTGTAACTCATGCCCTACATCGGCATCGACTTTGGCACCAGCAACTCGGTGGTGGCCAATTTCCAGTACGGTCAGGCGGAAGTGGTCCCCAACCACGAGGGCCAGAAGTGGACCCCCTCCATCGTCACGCTGCGGCGCGACGGCACCCTGGCCTTCGGTCAGGAAGCCAAGGAAAACTTTGACGAGAACCGGTCCATCCGCTCGATCAAGCGCATCCTGGGCACGCCGGAGCGGGTGCCGCTGGTCGGCCAGAACCTGCGCACCGAGCAGATTGCCGTGATGCTCTTCAGCCTGCTGAAGAAGGACGCCGAGCAGGTTCTGGGCGAAACCTTCCTCAAGGCCGTGGTCACCATCCCGGCCAACTCCAAGGGCCTGGCCCGCCACGCCACCAAGCTCTGCGCTGGAGCGGCCAGTCTGCAGGTGCTGACCCTGATCAACGAGCCGACGGCGGCGGCCATCTGCTACGGTCTGAACGCGCAGGACGATCAGACAGTGCTGGTCTACGACTTCGGCGGCGGCACCCTGGACGTGACCGTCCTGCGCATCCATCACGGCATGTTCGAGGAGATCGCCTCCAAGGGCATCGGCAAGCTGGGAGGCGACGACGTGGACGCCCTGCTGGCCAAGCTGCTGGCCGACCGGTTCCAGCAGAAGACCGGCTTCGACATCATGAACAGCCCCTACAAGCAGCAGTTCATGCTGGCCTGCGAGCGAGCGAAGATCGATCTGTCGAGCGAGCAGACCGCCGTGGCCCGCAAGGCGATGATCGTTCCCGAAAAGCACCTGAACCTGGAAGAGGAGATCGACCGTGGAGCCTTCGAGCGGACCATCATGCCGCTGATCGTCAAGTCAGGCACCGCCATCGACGAGGCCCTGAAGCTGCGCGGCATGCGGCCCAAGGACATCGACCGGATCCTGCTCGTGGGCGGCACCAGCAAGATCCCGCTGATCCGCCGGTTCGTGTCCGAGAAGCTGGCCGGCAAGGAGCCCGAGTCGTTTGAGCGCGTCGATCCGATGACCTGCGTGGCCCAGGGAGCGTCCATTGTCTCGGCCATCCTCCAGGGCGGCCCCGGCCTCGATCAGTACGCCTACAGCGTCAAGCTGGAGCATTCGCTCTGTGCCAACCCGGTCGATCAGCGGACCAACCGGGTCTATCTCGATCCCATCATCAAGCGCGGCGCCGACATTCCCTGCTCGTTCAACAAGACCTATTACCCCGTGGCCGACCCGGCCGACCGGGTCATGATCAGCGTCTACGAGGGCGACATCTACGATTCGCCGGAGAGCCCGGAGAACGTCAAGCTGGCCGAGATCCCGTGGGAATTCAAGCCGCCGCGGCCCCAGAAGGACGCTGGCCTGGAGGTTTGCTACGAGTACGGCGACGACGGCATCCTCACCGTGCAGATCCAGGACGTCTACGCCGGGCAGAAGAAGCGCTTTGCCATCCAGCAAACCGGCGAGGACCAGATGAACGCCTCGCAGCTGATCAAGCTCAAGGAGATCAACCGCGAGCTGATCAACAAGACCATGGAGCTGGAGAACACGCAGGAGTTCAAGGACGCCAGCGAAGTGCTGCGGAAGACCGAGCAGGACGTGATCCCGCGCATCGAGAACCCGGAGGATCGCCGCGAGCTGGAGGACCTGTGCCGGCAGGTGCGGCAGGCGATGGGCTCCGGCGACCGCAAGAAGATGGAGGAGGCCAGCGCCACGCTCAATGATCGCCTGCTGAACTACGCCTATCTGCTGTAAGATGCACTCACAGCAAGGCGAGCCGGGAGCGTCAGCGACCGGAGCAAACAAGCGTCCGCAACCGGAGCGCGTTCTCCGGTCGCTGACGCTCCCGGCTCGCCCTTTATAGTGACGGACAAGCACCATGATCACCTGTCCCATGTGCAAGAAGAAGCTCTCAACAGCCACTCCCGTGAAGGAATGTCCGTCGTGTCGCTGTGACGTCTCCTTACTGGTGGATTACGTGCAACATCTTCGAGAAGGGCTGGTCCAGGCCGATGCCTTCACTCGGTCGGGCGAACTGGGCGAGGCGGTCTGGGCCTACCTGGAAGTGCTGGAGATCGACCCCGACAACGCCACGGCCCGCCGCCAGGTGGGCAAGGTGGTCACCGCCGTGCGCCAGTTCGACCAGACCGCACCCGGTCGGCGCTTCCTCAAGCGCATCCAGAAACAGAACCGCTTCCGCCGCTGGATGGCCCGGGCGAATGAGGACGGCGAGCTGACCAGCTGGTTCGCCAACCTGGGCTGGTTTATCCTGTTCGTGGGCATCTTTCTGCTGGGCTACTTCCTCCGCGATCTGCAGTACAAGCCAGCCTCCCCGACCGAGCAGGAGAAGAGTGAAAAGAAAGAAGCGAGAATTTCTTTCGTTTCGCGATTGACAGGCGATCGGTCTGTCCTATAATTCTCCTTGCGGTACTATTCCGGAGGTTTGTTCATGACCATGCGCTCCATTCCCGAAATCATGACAGGGTGACGCCTTATCCGAATCCGCTGGGCTGGATAGGGCCAAACCGTTCGGGTTTGGCTTTTTTGTTTCCAGGAGGGACGCAAGAGCGGGTATAGCTCAGTTGGCTAGAGCGCAGCTCTGATAAAGCTGAGGTCCTTGGTTCGAGCCCAAGTACCCGCATTAGGGGATGTGAAAAATAGCAAATAAGACCGGGGATGTAGCTCAGTGGGAGAGCACCTGCTTTGCAAGCAGGATGTCAGGGGTTCGAGTCCCCTCATCTCCATCTGGAAAAGAAAAACGCCAGAAGGGTTGACAGGTTGATCGCGAGTCCCTATCATCCCACTACAAGACTCTGGGAGCAAAGGAGTTAGGGTAACTGGGCGAGAGCCGCCACACCGTGACAGTCTCATACAGGCTCCATCGTGTGTCAGCTCCCGATCAGTTGCGAAACCAACAGCGGTGACGCCGCTTTCGGGAAAGCCGATCTCTGATCGGTTGCTGTTCTTTGACAATCAGGTAGCGGAAGGCGTTGCAAATCAAAAGCAACTGCATGCTTGGTGTGAAGGGAAGGGCGCAAGCCGGACCTGGAAGCACCAGGCAAACCAGTTTCTTGCGATCTCTGCACGAGCCCAAGAGAGAATAGGATCGTTACTCCAATCCGTGGCTTTGCAACCACGGAACGGTGGCTTGAGACCGATCCTGACTTGCCGGGAGGTTCCCACTCCAGGACCAAGAGCAGGATCAATGCGGCCAAGCTACTAAGGGCATGTGGGGGATGTCTTGGCGCCAGCAGGCGATGAAGGGCGTGGAAGACTGCGAAAAGCCCGGGGAAGCTGTCAAACGAGCTTTGATCCCGGGATACCCGAACTGACCACGACTGAATCCATAGGTCGTGGCCGCCAACCCGGGGAACTGAAACATCTCATTACCCGGTGGAAAGGAAAGCAACAGCGACTCCGTCAGTAGCGGCGAGCGAAAGCGGATCAGCCCAAACTCTTCGGATTCCTCCGAGGAGGGTTGTAGGACCAGGCACATGGGAGTTACCAAATCATCTGTTAGTCGAATCGGCCTGGAATGCCGACCCAGAGAAGGTGATAGTCCTGTAGACGAAAACAGCGTGATCTCCCGTCTGGCACCTGAGTAAGACTCAACACGTGAAAGTGAGTCCGAATCTGCGGGGTCCATCCCGCAAGGCTAAGTACTCCCTGGCGACCGATAGCGAACCAAGTAGCGCGAGCGAAAGATGGGAAGAACCCCGACAAGGGGAGGATAGTGAACCTGAAACCACCTGCCTACAAGCGGTCAGAGCCCTATGGACGCAAGTCCAGGGTGATGGCGTGCCTTTTGCATAATGATCCGGCGACTTACCGTCGTCAGCCTGGTTAAGCCGTTCTGCGGCGGAGCCAAAGCGAAAGCGAGTCTGAACAGGGCGTTCGTTGGCGGCGGTAGACGCGAAACCACGTGAACTACACATGGGCAGGATGAAGTGGGGGTAATACCCCATGGAGGTCCGAACACACCAGTGTTGAAAAACTGGGTGATGACCTGTGTGGAGGATTGAAAGTATCATCAAACGTGGAGATAGCTCGTTCTCTCCGAAATAACTTTAGGGTTAACGTCGAGATAGTTGCCTGCGGGGGTAGAGCGACTGAATCGGCTAGGGGGCCTACCCGGCTACCCTTCCGAACCAAACTCCGAATACCGCAGTTCCAAGTCTCGGCAGCTAGACGGCGGGGGATAAGCTTCGTCGTCGAGAGGGGAACAACCCAGACCGCCTGCTAAGGTCCCTCAATCATGCTCAGTGCGAAAGGAAGTTGGACTCCTGTGACAGCCAGGATGTTGGCTTAGAAGCAGCCATCATTTCAAAAGTGCGTAATAGCTTACTGGTCGAGGAGTCCTGCGCCGATAATGAACGGGACTAAGCATGATACCGAAGCAGCGGACTCGAGCAATCGAGTGGTAGGAGAGCGTTGTGCCTTAGAGCGAAGGGGTACGGATAACGAACCCTGGACGAAGCACAAGTGATCATGCCGGAACGAGTAACGATAAAACAGGTGAGAATCCTGTTCGCCGAAAGCCTAAGGTTTCCTGGGGAAGGTAAATCCGCCCAGGGTTAGTCGGACCCTAAGACGAGGCTGAAAAGCGTAGTCGATGGCCGGCAGGTTAATATTCCTGCACCACCTGGGGAGGTTATGCACACTGCGACGCTGGCTGGAAAGGAAGCGGACTGCTAGATTAGTCCGTCCCGCAAGGGCGAGGGCATTTATGATTCCGAAGTTCCTGGAAGGACAGTCAAGAAAAGCCAGTGTGCTACAAACCAGGTGCCCGTACTAAAACCGACACAGGTAGGCGTGATGAAGATTCTCAGGCGCTCGAGAGAACGCTCGTGAAGGAACTCGGCAAATTAACCCCGTAACTTCGGGATAAGGGGTGCCCTTGGAGGTGTCAAAGCCTCTGGGGGCCGCAGTGAAAGGGATCTGGCGACTGTTTACTAAAAACACAGGTCTGTGCCAACGCGTAAGCGGACGTATACAGACTGACGCCTGCCCGGTGCCGGTAAGTTAAGGAAGAGGGTTAGCCGTAAGGTGAAGCTCGCAACCGAAGCTCCGGTAAACGGCGGCCGTAACTATGACGGTCCTAAGGTAGCGAAGTTCCTTGTCGGGTAAGTTCCGACCTGCATGAATGGCGTAACGACCGGATCACTGTCTCCACGAGCGACTCGGTGAAACTGTAGTTGTTGTGAAGATGCAACATACCCGCAACTAGACGGAAAGACCCCGTGAACCTTTACTGCAGCTTAGTATTGGGTTTAGGCCCAGCATGCGTAGAGTAGGTGGGAGACTGTGACCCGAGGATCCCGGTCCTTGGGGAGTCGGCCAATGAAACACCACCCTTGTTGTGCTTGAATTCTAACCCCGACCCGTGAAGCCGGGCGGCGGACAGTGCTAAGTGGGCAGTTTGACTGGGGCGGTCTCCTCCCAAAGCGTAACGGAGGAGTTCAAAGGTACCCTCAGCCCGGTTGGCAATCGGGCATGGAGCGGCAAAGGTAGAAGGGTGCTTGACTGCAAGTCCCATCAGACGAGCAGATGCGAAAGCAGGACTTAGTGATCCGGCGGTGCTGGATGGAAAGGCCGTCGCTCAACAGATAAAAGGTACTCCGGGGATAACAGGCTTATCTCCCCTGAGCGTTCACAGCGGCGGGGAGGTTTGGCACCTCGATGTCGGCTCATCGCATCCTGGGGGTGGAGAAGCTCCCAAGGGTTTGGCTGTTCGCCAATGAAAGCGGTACGTGAGCTGGGTTTAGACCGTCGTGAGACAGGTCGGTCCCTATCTGTTGTGGGCGCAGGAGACTTGAGCAGCTTTCTCCCTAGTACGAGAGGATTGGGAGGGACGTACCTCTGGTGTGCCAGTTGTCGCGCTAGCGGCAGCGCTGGGTAGCCAACGTACGGCCCGGATAAACGCTGAAGGCATCTAAGCGTGAAACCCCCTGCTAGATGAGGTCTCCTTGTCCGCAAGGACTGAAGACTCCTGGAAGACCACCAGGTTGATAGGCTGGGTGTGTAAGGCGGGCAACCGTCTCAGCTGACCAGTACTAACAGTCGATCGCTTTGCCGCATTGATCCTCTTCTTGTGTCCTCTGTGTGGAGTGCAGACTCCCCAAAGGCAAGGCTCAACCAGAGATCATGGTTTGTGACGTCTCCGCTACCTATTGATATGCACGAAGTTCCCGGTGACCACACCTGGATGGTCACACCCGTTCCCATTCCGAACACGGCCGTTAAGCATCCAGGGCCGATGGTAGTCCGTCAAGGGCGAGAGTAGGTTATCGCCGGGTTTGTTGAGCGCCTCACAGGGAAACCTGTGAGGCGTTCGCGTTTGATCCGTCCTCTCTTCGGCAGCTGCATTTCCAACCTCCTGGTGTGAGAGGAATGGTCATGGGCTTTCGCATCTTCACGTTGGTTGTGTTCGCTTCGCTTCTTGGTCTCTCCGCTGCTTGGGCGGCCGACCTGGCACCGCCGAAAGCTCACTCGGTGACTCTCTCAGGTAATCCGATTCCCCTGAGCAAGGCTCTCGAAGAGCTGAAAAAGCAAACCGGCATTGCCGTCGAGGATCAGTTCGGCAGCGGCCAGAACCTCCAACTCGATCTCAAGGGCGTTCCCTTCTGGCAGGCAGCGGACGCCATCGCAAACGCCGCCGGGGCGAGACTTTCCATTTCCTCGGTGGAGTGTCGCATTGCCCTGGTCAAGCGATCGGGCCAGGACAACACGAAGGTCAGCTATCGCGGGCCCTTCCGTATCGCGCTGAAGCGGCTGAACCTGTCTCGTGACCTGGAGAGCGGCAGCCACACGGCGGCCGGCTTTGTGGAGGTTGCTTGGGAGCCGCAGTTGCAGCCCTTGTACCTGGAAACCCGGCCTCAGAACCTGACCGTCAAGGACGACAAGGGCAACGTCCTGGCCTGGTCCGGCTCGGGGCATTCGCTTGCTCCTGTTGACGGCAGGATAGGGCTAACGTTTGAGATGCCGCTGCCGGCGCCGCCGCGAGCAGTCACAAAGCTGATCGTGATCGAGGGCCAACTCAGCGCCATCACGCCTACCCGAATGGTGCCTTTTTCCTTTGCAAGTCTGGATCAGCTTCAGGCGGCACCCGCCAACGCCGCCAAGCGTCAGCAGACAAAGGAGGGAATCACCTGCCGGGTCAGCAAGGTCACTCTCGCCCCCGTCCGCTGGACGATTCAGATGGACTTCGACGCTCCCGCCGGCCTGAAATTGGAGAGTTACCAATCCTGGGTGGCGAACAATGAACTCGTCCTGACGTCGAAAGACGGCAAGTCGCGGTTGCTTCCCAGCAGGATCAGCAACGTGGAGGAGCGCGGCCGCCAGGGCTCGGTCACCTATCACTTCACCGATCGCCAGGTCCGGGGCAACCCGGAAGACTGGACGGTCAGTTACACGACCCCGGCAGGACTGGTGGAGATGCCGATTCCGTTCCGGTTCACGGACATTGCCCTTCCGTGAGAGGCCCTAACAGAATGGCGAGCCCGGGGGCGTTTGCCCCCGGAGTATCGGGGTCGGGGCGGCAACGTCGGCGGCAGAGACGTGGGGCATCTGATCCAGAAAGGCGAAGCTGCCCAGGCCGGCGAGGGCCCCGGCCTGGACGGAGCGATTCAGGAAACCTCGACGCGAGAGAGAGTCGAACATGCGGGCCTCCTTTCGCCGTCCGACTGCCCGCTGGTGCTGGCCAGCTGCTCCACCAGCGACCGCCGCTTCAGACCGCGGTAGACCAGGAAGCCCACACTGCCGAGCAGCAGGTACGGCACCGACACCATGAGATAGATACTCGAGTTGTACGCCTGGCCTTCACGAGCGCGGTCCTCTTCCTCCGCACCGGTCGATTCGGGCACGGCATCCGCACAGGAAGGGCACGCTTGAACACGGGATGTCTGCCCAGTCAGGAAGTAGAACAACGTCAGAGCCAGCAAGAGTCCGCGAAACCAGTTCATGCGACCCCTCCTTTCCATCGTGAGTTATTGCAGCACCGCCTCAGGTCGGCGGATAGAGGCGATACAGCATCAAGTACACCACCACGCCGGTCACCGAGACGTAGAGCCACAGCGGCAGCGTCCAGCGCGCTAGCCAGACATGACTGGTAAGCCGGTTGCGATAGCCCAGCCAGGCCGTCCTGAGAACGAGAGGCACAATCACGATTGCCAGGATGATGTGACTGTACAGGATGGTGAGGTAGACCGGCCGCAGCGGTGTGTAGGGAAAAGGCGTCGCTTTGCCGCCCTTGATCGCGATGTGGTAGTACACGTACGACCCCAGAAACACTGCCGAGACCACCAGGGCCGAGAGCATGCAGCTGACGTGTACCCGGACCTGCTTGCCGCGGATGGCCACGTAGCCGGCGATCAGCAGCACCGTACTGAGGGAGTTCAGTCCAGCGTTGAATTGCGGAAAATCAAAGTCGGCAAAAAGGGTCACGGGGCCTCCCGCAGCAAGGCGGCCACGGTCCGCTGCACCGCCTTGAGGTTCTCCTCGAACTCCGCTTCCGGTTGGTGATTGTTGACGTCCAGCAGGCCCGAGAAGTAACCGCGGACGTGGCCCTTGCGATCGATCACCACCAGCCGGGTGCTGTGCAGGAACTCCTCACCCGGCTTCACCTTCGGGCCGTTGTTGTGTTCGACGCCGACCTTGAATCCCTCCAGCAGCAGCTTGTGGATGGTCTCTTCCTTGCCGGTCAGGAACAGCCAGCGCTCCGGATCGGCCTGGAAGTTGGCCGCGTAGCGAACCAGTTCCTTCGGATCGTCGCGGTCGGGATCGACCGTGAAGGTGACGAGACGAACGTCGCGCTGGCCGGCGAGTTCCTTTTGCAATCGGGCCATCGTCGCCGTCACCTGGGGACAGGGACCGGAGCAGCGCGTGAACACAAACGAGGCGATCCACACCTTGCCGCGCAGATCGGCCTGGGTGACGGTGCGCTCGCTGCGCTCGGTCAGAGAGAAGGGCGGCACCGGCCCGAAATCCTCCGGCGGCGGAGCGGACTGACAGCCCATCGTCAGCAGGAGCAACAACAGGTAGCAACGGTGCTTGTGCATTTCTCTCCCGAACGAGCCGCCGGGTTTATCCCGGCGGAAAAGACCGCCGGGATAAACCCGGCGGCTCGTCTCCCGGCGTCACTGCCAATCGTAGGGCTGCCACGGCATGACAATGTCGGGCATCAGCACGATCATCATCATCGTCCCAAGGATGAACGCCGGGATGATCAGGAAGTACAGCAGGCTCCAGTCGTACTTCAGGTGCATGAAGACCATGCCGACCAGGAACGCCTTGATGATCGCGACGATCACGATCACGAACACACCGAACATGTAAGCCGGGTTGCCCGGGTGGAGGGCGAAGTTGATCCCGAAGGAAACCGACGTGAACACGCACAGGGCAATGAAGATCATCGTGTACGTTTGCGCCGTCGGCCCCTCGTGCCCTTCCAGGTCATGCGCCGCGGCCGGCAGGGAGGGAGTGACGTGGCCACCGTGGCCTCCGGGGGGAGTCGGCGAGTACCGACCTTCGGATTCGTGAATGTCAGCCATCTTTGAACTCCTGCAAATGGCCTGCTTGTCAGACCAGGTAGAGCAAGGGGAACAAGAAAATCCAGACGATGTCCACAAAGTGCCAGTACAGGCCGGTCAGCTCGATCATGGTCGTGTGCTGGGCGCCGAGGCGGTTGGTCCAGCCCAGGAACAGGATGATGGCGAAGACCACCAGGCCGCCGAACACGTGCAGGGCGTGGAAGCCGGTCATGGCGAAATAGCACGAGGCCCACAGGTTGCCCCACGGGATGGCCGGCGACAGGTGCAGGGCGACATCCTCCTTTTCGGCATCATGGATCAGCGTGTTGACCTGGTCGCCGATCTCGGCGGGACTCAGACCGCGCTTGTAGGTGCCGTCCTCGTACTTGCTCTCCATGCCGCTTTGCAGATTCAGGCACTTGTCGAGGATCGCCTGCTTCTTGGGATCCTCTTTCTTTTCGAGGTCTTCTTTCAGGTGCTTGATGCCGGTGTTCAACTGCTCCTTGACGCGGGCCACGTACAGCATGCTGGCATTGTGATATTCCCGCTCGCGGTGCAGCCAGCGCTTGTGGACTTCCCGTTTGTACTCGTCGTCAGTCTCGTAGCGGATGGCCAGCTTCTCGGGGAGCCTATCGACCTTGGGCGGGACCAGTTCGCCCATGTGGCCTGGCAGGATGTCGTGCCCGATCTTGGCGTTGTACTCGTAAGCCTTGATGGCCAGGAAGACGCCCCCCAGCGCCAGGCTGATGGCGATGTACGAGGTTGCCTTCTTGAACTCGTTCTTGAGCATGGACCAGTGCGCCAGCACCACCGTGAACGAGCTGCAGATCAGCACAAAGGTGTTGATGGCGCCGATGTTCTCGCTGAGGTGAACGTCGTGCGGCGACGGCCAGCTGAAACCTGGGGCGCTGGACGGGGTGCCGTTGCGCAGGATCATGTAGGTGCCGATCAGGGCCGTGAAGAACATGATCTCGGTCACCAGGAACAGCCACATGGCCAGCTTGCCGTTGGGCATCGGCAAACCCATGGGGACCGAGGGCATGTTGGAAGAGTGCTCGGTAGGATGGCTCATGGCAACCTCTGTTGTGGCACGGTCTCCCGACCGTGCCACTCTGTTTTCAGGAGATTCCGTTCAGCGAACAGTCAGGAACCGGGTCAAGGCTCCGTCAAGGATCAACAACAGCAGCAGGGCCGGCAAATACAGCAGCGACGCCCGCAGCACCCGCCGGGCCTGCCCACCGGAGCGCAGATGCCAGAAGCGAATGCTGCTGAACAAGAACCCGACCCCCAGCACCAGGGCGCCGATCAGGAAAAGCCAGCCGGCATGTCCCAGCAGGGCCGGCCCCAGGCTGACGGGGATCAGGCCCAGGCAGTAGGACACCATGCGCTGGCCGGTCACGTTCCCGGCGGGGTCCAGCACCGGCAGCATCCGCAGCCCGGCCCGGGCGTAGTCGGCCCGGTAGATCCAGGCGATCGCCAGGAAGTGCGGCACCTGCCAGAGGAACACGATCATGAACAGCAGCATCGCCTCCGGGCTGACGTCGCCGCGAACGGCGGTCCAGCCAATCACTGGCGGCATCGCTCCCGGCACGGCCCCGATCAGCGTGTTCAGGGCGGTGCGCGGTTTCAGAGGCGTGTACACGCCGACGTAAAGAGCGAAGGTCACCGCCGCCAGCAGGGCTGCCCAGGGCCGGCTCAGGGTCAGGGCCAGGTAGGCGACGCCGGCAATGCCCAGCAGCAGGCCAAAGAGCAGCACCTCCGCCGGCTGGAGCCGGCCCGCGGGAAGGGGCCGGTTCTCGGTGCGCTGCATCCGGCCGTCGCTGTGCCGTTCCAGCAGCTGGTTCAGAGCGCTGGCCCCGCCGGCGACCAGGGCGGTGCCGAACACCGCGTGCAGCACCACCAGCGGCGAGACGGACAGGCCGCCCGCCAGCAAGGCGCCGGCCCCAACGGTGAACAGCACCAGCACCGCCACGCGCGGCTTGGTCAGCGCGACGTAATCGAGGATGCGACTGCGGGTCAGGGCCACCGGCTCGGGACAGAGTACCGCCGCTTTCATGCTGCCTCCTGGGCCACTCGGCCCGGCACCGACGCACGGTTGACCAGCAGGGAAACAACCACCGTGGTCGAGAAGAGCAGCAGCCCGATCACGAAATGGCCGGAGCGAACCAGGTCCAGGGCCGGCGTCGATTGCTGCAATTCAACAGCAACTCCCGAGCCAAAGCGCCCGAACCAGGCCTCGACACCAAGCAAAATCTGCAAGGCGACCAGGACCTCAAGGGCCTTGCCCCAGCGGCGGACACCAACCAGGTCCGGGCCAGCCTGTTTCAGCTTCACCACCAGCAAGAGGACGCAGCCCAGGACCACAAAGGCCATCAGGAAATGAAGCCGCTGGGCCACGCGAAGCAAGGCGGAGAAGAGGTACAGATGGCGCAGGATCGCTCCAAAGACGATCTGAGCGTAAACCAGGATCGGCAGGGCAACGGCGAGGCGACGGAGCCCGGGTGATACCGCGGCGGTCGCCGAGGCATCGTACCAGGATCGCGACGTGATGACGGTCACGCTGACGAGAAGCGCGAATACCAGCTGGGCAGTGCAGCCGTGGACCAGGGCCAGTTCGGGGCCGCTCAGGGCGTTGTACTTGACGCGGGCAATGCCGAGGACACCCTGGAAGCTGACGGCCGCCAGGGCCGCCCAGCCGATCCAGCGCGGCAGGGGCCGGCGCGCGGTGAAGGACAGTCCCAGGGCCAGGACAATGCTGCAGGTGCCGACCAGGAAGCCGAACAGGCGATGCGAATGCTCGATCAGGTAGCCCAGCCCCAGCTCGCGCAGCGGCAGGGTGAACAGGTGCCAGGGCTCGCGGAACCCCTGCGGATCGACCATGCCCACCTTCTTGGTCGTCACCTCGGCGCCGAGCAGGACCAGGGGCAGAGCGCAGAAGACGGTCAGCAAGGCCCAGTAGTGCAGCCAGCGCGGCACGACGGGGAGCGGACCTGGCCGGGCAAGCGGTGGGTGAACCAGGTTGGGGGTGATCGAGGTCGAACTCACGGAAGAAGGATCTCCAGGACACCCCGGGTTGCGCTGCGCTCCACCCGGGGCTTTACTCCGGTTTCAGGGACTAAAGCCCCGGGTGGAGCGAGGTACGAGCGCAACCCGGGGTGGCCAAAGCAGCGGGGTGCGCCGCACTCCAAAAGGTCAATGCGCGTGCGCCACCGCCGCCCCGGTCGGGGCCGTCTCGGTCTGCGGCAGGTAATCTTGCTCCATGCCCGGCACGCCATACTCGTAGGGCCCGTGGTGGACGATCGGCTCCTCCTCGAAGTTGCCGTGCGGCGGCGGCGAGGGGGCGGTCCATTCCAGCGTCGTCGAGTGCCAGGGGTTGCGCGGCGCCTTCGGGCCCCACATCAGGCTGTAGAGGAAGTTGGCCACGAAAATGAACTGCACAAAGCCCAGGACGATGGCGCTGACGCTCATGAAGACGTTCAGCACCTGGACGTTCTCCAGGAAGCGGTAAATCGTCGGATCGTAGTAGCGGCGCGGATGGCCGCTGATGCCGATGATGTGCATCGGGAAGAAGACGCAGTTGGAGGCAATGAAGGTCAGGGCAAAGTGGACCTTGCCCCAGGGCTCGTTCATCATCCGGCCGAACATCTTGGGATACCAGTGGTAGATGGCCGCGAAGATGCCGAAGATGCTGCTCATGAACAGCACGTAGTGAATGTGGCCGACGATGAAGTAGGTGTCGTGGAAGTACACGTCCACTGGCGTGGCGGCCATGAAGATGCCGCTGAGGCCGCCGATGATGAACATGGACACGAAGGCCAAAGCGTTGAGCATCGCTGTCGTGTACTGGATGTTGGCGTTCCAGGTGGTGCCCAGCCAGTTGAAGACCTTCACCGCCGAGGGCAAGGCGATCATGATGGTGGCGATCATGAAGCCGGTGCCCAGGCGCGGGTCCATGCCGCTCTGGAACATGTGATGGCCCCAGACGATGAAGCCCAGCCCGGCAATGCCCGCGAGCGAATAAACCATCGGCCGATAACCGAACAGCGGCTTGCGGCTATTGGTGGCGATGATGTCGGACACCATGCCCATGGCCGGCAGGATCATGATGTACACGGCCGGGTGGGAGTAGAACCAGAACAGGTGCTGCCACAAGAGCGGCTGGCCGCCGCCGAACCCGGTGTGCCAGTTGTTGAAGTTCAGACCGGCCGGCGGCAGGAAGAAGGTGCTGCCCAGGGTCTTGTCCAGCAGCTGCAGAATCAGGGCCACGGTCAGCACCGGCAGGGCCACGGCCTGCAGGATGGCGGTGATGAACATGGCCCAGATGCTCAGTGGCATTCGCATCAGGGTCATGCCGGGGGCGCGCAGATTGATGATGGTCGTCAGGTAGTTCACCGAGCCCATCATCGACGAGATGCCGACGAACAGCAGCGACACCAGCCAGAGGATCTGGCCGACGCCCGAGTGCGGCGAGGCCGGCGACTCCAGACCCTGCCCGGTGGGCATGGTGGAGCTGGACAGGGTCGCATACGACGTCCAACCCGAGCCGCCGGCGCCGCCTTCCACGAAGAAACTGGAGGAGATCACCAGGAAGGCCGGCCACATGAACCAGTAGGACATCATGTTCAGCTTCGGGAAGGCCATGTCCTTGGCCCCGATCATCAGCGGGATCAGGAAGTTGCCGAAGGCCCCCGTCAAGAGCGGGATGATCACGAAGAAGATCATCACCGAGGCGTGCATGGTGAACGCCATCGTGTAGAACTCGGGCGACATCCGCTCGCCGCCGCCGTTGCCGAACAGCCAGCGGCCAAAGAAGGGAATGGTGCCGGTCGGCCAGCCCAGCTGCAAACGCACCATCAGGGCCAAAAAGCCGCCGATGAACAGGAAGATGATCCCCGAGAAGAGGAACTGAATGCCGATGATCTTGTGGTCTTCGGAGAAGATGTACTTCCGGAGAAAACCCAGCTCGGGATGGGCGTGGGCCTCGGTTGCGGGACTGTGGCTGACGCTCATGCACAAACCTCACGTACGGAAGGTAGGTCAGGCTTTCCAGCCTGACGGCTGTCGTTGCCGGTCAGGCTGGAACGCCTGACCTACGGGTTAGCGCTCCCCGGGCTGTTCCGCGCGATCCGTCAGGATCGTCAGGGAGCGCAGCTTCTCCTTGGCATCGCTGCTTTTCTGCATTTCGCTGGCCCGCTTGAGCCAGTACAGGTAATCCGCCTTGCTTTCGTGGACGCACAGCCGACCGCGCATGGCGTAGTGGCGGGCGCCGCACAGCTCGGCGCAGGTGAACTCAAAGGTCAGACCCGGCCGGTCCTGGTGAATCCAGACCTCTCGTTCGTCGTCGTAGATCAGGCTCGACTCGCTGGAGTGAAACCAGACCGGAATCGTCTTGCCGGGCAGGGCGTCCTGTTTGATGCGCGGGTTGAAAGCAAAGAAACTGTGAATGACGTCCAGCGTCTTGAGGTAGAACTTGACGTTGGCCGGCTCCTTGTCCGAATGTTTCCACATGTGGAACTCGTTGACCAGATGAACGTCATCCGCCTCGGGATGCTCGGCCCAGTTGCGGGGCGAGATTGGAACCAGGTCCAGCCGGGCGATCTTCCGTTCCATCTCCTCGCGCTTCTCACCGCTCAGCAATTCCAGGTCCTTGCCCAGGGCCAGGCCCGACAGGCCGGCCGGGACTGGATACCGAATCCGCCACTCCCATTGGCGCGCGGTGACCTGCAGCACCTGGTCAAGCTGTTTCGACGGATCGGCCGCATTGGCCTCCGGAAACCGGGCCAGATACTTGATGTGTTCCCAGGTGCGGATCTGCACGATGGCAATGAACAGCAGCAGCACGGCCGGGATCGCGGTCCAGAACAGCTCCAGCCGATGGTTGCCGTGAACGTACTCCGCCTTGCGCTCCGGGACGTGGGCGAACTGCCACATGTTGTAGATCAGCACGCCCTCGGTCAGGACGAAGAAGAAGCCGGTCATGGCCAGGATGACGTAAAACAGGACGTCGATCTCTCCACCGAAGGACGAAACGTTGCGGGGCAGCCACCAGCCGGGGATGAAGGGGGCCACCAGGAACAGGCCAAACGATGCCAGGAACACCGCTCCGAACAGAACGCTCCACGCCTTACCCACGGATCTGCTCCTATCTCAACTTTTCCCTCTCTCCCACAAGAGAAGAGGGGGAGCTTTTGGTCAATGATGCCCCGCGCCCTTTTCGCCTCGCAGGATCGGCTTGATCCCGTAAACCTGCTCCTTGATGTCCTCCGGCAGCATGGCCGGGTACGGCAGGGCCTGGATGAAGCGGACCAACTGACCGACCTTCTTGTCGTCCAGGGTTTCCGTGTGTGTCACTGGCTCGCCGTCCTTGATGACTACCTTGCCGTCCTTGATGTCCTCGACCTTGAACGGGTGCCCCTTGGGGAAGGCGGTCATCACCAGGATGCCGGAGCGGATGCGCCAGTAGAAATCGATCGGACGCCGGCCGCCGCGGTAGATGCCGGCGGTCAGGTTGTTGGGCCGGACCAGCGTTCCCCAGTTGTCGTACTGGAACTGAGCGGCCCGGCCAAAATCGATGTGGCAGCCGGCGCAGTTGAGGTCCTTGTTGAAGAACAGCTTGAAGCCCTCTTTGATTTCTTCGTCCCGTTCTTTTTTCTCGGCCTTCTCGGGGAACCAGCCGGCATCCGGCTCAATCACCGTATCGTTGCTGTCGGTCCACTTCTGGATCAGCTCGACCAGCTTGGGCATGGCCTGGCGGGCCACCTCTTCCTCGGTCGTGATGTCCCCCTTTTTGTTGATCTGGTCCATCAGGAAGACTTCCAGCTCACCGCGGAGGCTCAGGTGGATGACGTAGCTGACCAGGTTTTCCAGGTCGCCCTCCGGAAGCAAGGCGAACGACGGCATCGTGCTGCCGTCCAGGCCGTGAAACACCGTGCGCATCAGGTCGGCCCGGCTCGGCCGGGCGTCCTTGCCGGTGGAGGTGAACTTGAACTTGCCAAGCCGATAATCGCGCGGATGCGGGCTGACCCAGGCCCCCGTCGGTCCCCGGCCGTCGCCGGTCAGGCCGTGGCAGTGCAGGCAATTGCGGCGATAGTGCTTGCTGCCGTCGTCCAGGCTCTTGCGATCCAGTTTGAGCTTGGCCAGCTGTTTCTCGATCTTCGGGGCGTCGGGCAAGGACTGATCGATCATGACCCGCGGACGGTAGGGTTTGCCGAAGGCATTGTCCAGCACGTCGCGCAGGCCGCGCCTCAGGGAGGCGTCCTTGATCGTGACGGAGGTCAAGGTGCCACCCTCCGCCGGGATCTTCTCAATTTCCAGTTTGAGCTGGCCAGGCGGATAGGCGTGGTCTTTCTTGCTCTTTGGCGGCGTATCGACGATGTCATCGGTGCGCAGCGGATACTCCAGGTCGGTCGGGTAGCTGTTGGCGTTGTCGCAGCCGGCCAGGACCAGGGTGAGCAGCATCCCGGCGGGTGCCAGCAGACGATTGACTCTTCCAGGAAAGCAGGCCGCGTTCACTTGTGAGCCTCCCAGCGGAACGCCACGGAGGGCGTTCCCGACAATGCAGCCACGGCACCGGCACCGTGGCGACCCGACCGGAAATCAGGGACAAAGCGTGTTGTAGTCCGAGCGCGATCGATGTCAAGAAGTACCAAGCACGCATCCGGGGCAAGGTGGTGAACCCGTGCAACTTGTATGCCGGGAGCGCGGCGGGGGGTACAATGGTTCGTTGGGATGGACGCCCGGCCATTCATGGGGGGTGCCCAGGCCCGCCGAGCCGCGCACGCAGCGCAGCGGAGTAAGCGGCCCGGGCTCCCACAAGGCCGCTTACTCCGCTGCGCTGCGTGCGCGGCTCGGCACATGCGCTTGCGGTTCCTTTCATGGCCGGGCGGCTCGCAGTTGTGAGAAGCGAACTGGCGTGCAATTCTCGCAACAGAGAATGCCCGGAATGGGGTGAGGGGTCCATGCTCTACAAGATCGGTCGGTTCCTGCAGGTAGTCGGCATGATCCTGCTGCCGGTGGCGGTGGCGGGCAACCTGGCCCCGGACCAGCCGCTGGACCTGAAGGCATCGCTGACGCTGTCCTTTGTTGGTGTCGGCGTCTTCGCCCTGGGCTGGTTGCTCCAGCAAGCGGGCAAGCCGAAAGGATAGCGGCGGGGCCGATGGATTGCATTGCGCTGCCACACACACAGCGGTAGCGCCATCTGGCAGGGAGGGGTTTCGCTCGAATCGCTATCGTCAGTCCCCGCCCGGCTGGTATAATCGTTGCCAAGGTCGCCCAACCTTCGGTCCGTAGCCGAGCAGGGGAAGGAAATGTCCCGTGTCCGCCAGGTGTCCTGTCTGCTGCTGCTGTTCGTGGCCGGCCCGGTCGGCGCCGAGGAACCGGCCTCGGCGCCGACCCTCTCCGGGGAAACCCGAACGGCCGCTCATCTGCTCGACGATGCCCGCAAGGCCCTCAAGGAACAGAACTGGACCGCGGCCATCAATGAACTCCAGTCCGTCATTGACAGCAATCCCGATGACCTGATCGCGGTCGGGCCGCGGCTGATCCTGCCGGCCCGGCGGGTGGCGCACGGCCTGGTGGCCCGGCTGCCGGCCCAGGCCCTGGAGGCCTACCGCAACCGGACCGATCCCCAGGCCCGCCGCTGGGTCGAGCAGGGGCTGGAGGAACGCGATCCCCGCTTGCTGCGCAAGGCGGTGGACGAGGCCTTTTGCAGCCGGCCCGCGGAGAAGTCGCTGGACGCCCTGGGCGACCTGGCCCTGGAGCGCGGTGACTTCAACGAGGCCGAAGCCTGGTATCGCTGTCTCTTGCCGGCCCCCAAACCGGCCGAGAACGGCCAGGCCCTGCATTACCCCGGCCCCCGGATCGATCCGGCGCGCGTCCAGGCCAAACTGCTGCTGGTCCGGCTGTTCCGCGATGGTCCCCAGGTGGTCAAGCCGGCCGTCGCCGAATTCCGGGAGCAACACGCCAAGGCCGAGGGCCGGCTGGCGGGGCGAACGGGAAACTACGCCGACATCCTTCAGGGATTGCTCAAACAGAAACAGGAACCGGACTTCCGGCAGCCCTGGCGGACGCTGGGCGGCGACGGGACGCGCGGGCTGGTGGCAGCGGCCCCGGCCAGCTTCACCGATCGGCTGGGGACGTTGTGCCATGAGCCGAAGATCCGCCACCCCCTCGGCCCGAAGCGCGAACTGAGGAGGGCCCAGACTCCGACCGAAGCGGCCCGGTCGCTGGCCTTCGAGCCGGTCATCGCCGGAGGGTACGCCCTGGTCGCGAATGCCCGCTCCGTGATCGGCTGCGACCTGCGGACCGGGGAGCCCAGCGAATGGTTTGACGCGGCCCGGGACAATGGCGGCATCCGGCCCGACCTGGCCTTACCTGCCCCGGCCGACCTGCGCTGCACCCTGACCGTGGCCGAGGACTGCGTCTTTGCCCGCCTGGGGGAACAGGCCATCCAGCCGCCCCCTGACCGCTTGCCCCAGCCCGGCAAACCCCCCCCTCCGAAGGCGGAAAGCCTCCTGGTGTGTCTCTCCTTGAAGCCGGGGCCGGGCGGCGATCGCTTGCTCTGGCAGGTTCGGCCGGGCATCGTCAACGACCCTGCCATCTTCGAGGGTGCCCCGGTGGTCCACGGCGGCTACGCTTACATCGCCGTCACGAGCTTTCTCGCTGATCGGGCCGTCACTGCCATTCACTGCTACCCGACCGGCCACGGAGCCCAGCTGGGCTCGCCGCCGCTGCGCTGGCACAAGGACGTTTGCGAGGTTCGCGACGTTCGGCCGGACGAGAAACGCTATCGCCATCATCTGCTGACCCTGGCCGGGCCCAACCTGGTTTACTGTTCGCAGAAAGGGGCCATCGTCGCCCTGGACGCCCTCTCGGGCCGGCGGGCCTGGGCGGTGCGCTATCCGTCTCGCCCCGCACCTCCGGCCGCTTCCGACGAGCCGCCGCCCCTGACCGATCTGTCGCCGCCACTGTTCTCGGGAGGCCGGCTCTACGTGGCCCCGACCGACTCCGACCGGCTGTTCTGCCTGGACCCCTGTTCGGGCGAGCTGCTGTGGGAACGCACCCGGATGGACGTGCTGCACCTGCTGGGCGTCAGCCAGGCGGGGCCGACGCCGCTGCTGATCTTCACCACCCCGACCCGGTTGCAGGCGATCAGCGCCGAAGATGGCAGCGACGATGGCGGCTGGATTCAGCCCCCGGGCGGTACGCGGCGCACCATGGGTCGGGGACTGCTTGTCGGCGACGTGGTGCTGTGGCCCACGCTGAGCAAGCACGGAGTCAAAGTTTTGCGGCAAGCGGACGGACAGCCCGCCGGCAATCCGAATATGCTGGAGAACGTCCCGGTAGGGAACCTGGCCTATGGCGAGGGGTGCCTGGCGGTCGCGGATCAGAAGTATTTGACCGTATTTGTCCCATCAGCAATCCCGTCCCCGAAGCAGGAGCAGCCGAAACCCCAGTTCGCATCGCCGGAACGAATCCTCGAACTGGTCCGCTCACGGACACCCGAGCCGGCCAGCCTGGTGAGCGTGCCGTTGCAGCGTTCCTCGACGCGAATCATCTCACCGGAAACCAAACGGCCGCAGCTTCTGTCCCCAACCAGACGCTGGACCATCTGCAAGGACCAGACCTGGCCGGCTGCCCCCCTGAGCGGTTTCCACGTCGGTTCCGACCGTCTGTACTGCATGCAGGGTTCGCACCGGTTGCTGGCCTACGACGTCCAGACCGGCCGTTTGCTCTGGGAGAAGTGGTCCCCAGGCGGCACGCTCGACGATGCCGTTCCCGAAGAGCGGTTCCTGCCCGGCTACCGGGTGCTGGAGCGGACCCTCCTGGTCCAGACCGGCACCGGCCGGCGCTGGTTGCTCGACAGCGCGACCGGCCGCTTGCTCCAGAACGCGCCGGCGGACCGAGTACCCTGGCCGAAATTGACCGCGGAACCAGGTGTCTCTCTTCCCTGTTTGATCCGCGAAGGGGAAAAGATCGTCCGGCTGAATGCGAATACGGGTAAGGAGGTCTGGTCGTGGACGTTGCCGGCCTGGGTACAGCGGACCCATGAGCCGATCCAGCTGCACGCCACGGCGGCGGGGATTGTGGTCCTGACGCCGACCAACCTGGGACTGCAATTGCAGCGGCTCAACGCCGACACCGGTCAGGCCCACTGGACCCAGCCGCCCTACCTGTCGGCCGAGCGGCTGGACCTGGCCAATTGCTCGGTCGATGAGCGGTCGCTCTACCTGGTGCGCGAACAGACTCTCACGGCCCTCTCATTGGCCGATGGTAGGATCGTCTGGGAGAAACCGCTCAGCGGACCGAAGGGCACCTGGAAGACGCTGCTGCTGAAGGGCCGCTCGCAGCCGAAGGAACCGGCCCAGGGAGACGTCCTGCTGGTTTATCCGAACCTGGTTCCGGCAAGAAGCTGGAGATTTTCCTGGCTGTTGGGTAGAGTAGAATGGATAATCAGGCAGCCGCCGGAAGCGCGGTCGGGTCAGGGATGCCCGATCCATTGCGTTGACCCGGGCACCGGCCAGCTGATCGAACGTCTCAACGTCCCGGCGGACCTGCCGCGGCTGCTCCGGCCGAAGCAACCCACCGGGCCGGCTCGGTTCGCGGTCCAGCCGGCAGTTGACGACAGGCCGATGCTGGTTCCCCTGGGTTTGACGGTCCGGCCGGGCGCGAATGGGCTGGTGGTGACCCTGGATGGAAACGTCTGGGGGTACGAGGGTCTGAAAGGACAGTGAGAGAAAAGCAGCCGAGCCGCGCACGCAGCGCAGCGGAGTAAGCGGCCCTGCTGCAAACCGCTTACTCCGCTGCGCTGCGTGCGCGGCTCGGCGGTTGGCGGGTGGCAACGGTGTAACGAAACCTGAGCGGATGCACCCATGAATGTACGCTGTCGAACGTGCGGACTGTTGGTTCAGGTGCCGGCGGGCGGTCGCCGGCTCTGTGGCTGCGGCACCTGGCTGTCGGCCGAAGACGAAGACATTCCCGAGGTCGAGCCGGTGGACGTGCTGCCGGAAGTGCTGCCTCCCACCAGGCCGACTCCTCCCAAACCCTCGCCCGGCCCGTCACAGGCTCCCACGCGCATTCCGACCTCCAGCACCTCGGCACCGACCCGCACCGCCGCACAGCAGCCGACTCCGCAGCGCGCCGAAGCCTGGCCGCGCATCGAGGGCGACCTCTCGGCCATTGAGCGGCTCAACGACGGCTATCGCCGCATCTGTCGCGAAATGGGCAAGGTCATCGTCGGCCAGGAGCGCGTGATCGAGGAGCTGCTGATCGCCATTTTCGCACGCGGCCACTGTCTGCTGGTCGGCGTGCCCGGCCTGGCCAAGACCCTCATGATCCGCACCCTGGCCGACTCGATCAGCCTCAGCTTCAGCCGGATTCAGTTCACGCCCGACCTGATGCCGTCCGACATCACCGGCACCGAGGTCCTCCAGGAAGACAAGACCACCGGCCAGCGGCTGTTCAAGTTCCTGCACGGGCCGATCTTCGCCAACATCGTGCTGGCCGACGAGATCAACCGCACTCCTCCCAAGACACAGGCCGCACTGCTCGAAGCCATGCAGGAACGCCAGGTCACCGTCGGCGGCGCTCGCCACAAGCTGCCCGACCCGTTCTTCGTGCTGGCCACTCAGAACCCCATCGAACAGGAAGGCACCTATCCGCTGCCGGAAGCGCAGCAGGATCGCTTCATGTTCAACATCTTCGTCGATTACCCCGAGGAGGAAGAGGAATTCAAGATCGTCGAGATGACCACGGCGCCGATGTCGGCTCACGTCGATCGGGTGCTGTCGGCCACCGACATCCTGGAGATGCAGGACATTGTCCGCAAGGTGCCGGTGGCCCCCTACGTCATCCGCTATGCGATGAAGTTCACCCGGCTGACGCGGAAGGGCAGCCGGGTCGGCGGCTCGGCCGGAGTGCAGGCCGGCCCGGGCAAGGTCAAGGACGCCCCCGGCGACGTGCCCGATTTCGTCCGCGACTACGTCACCTGGGGAGCGGGGCCGCGGGCCACGCAGTTCCTGATCCTGGCCGCCAAGGCGCGGGCGGTGCTGCACGGCCGCTACTACGTCTCCTGCGAGGACGTGCGGGCCGTGGCGCCGGCGGTGCTGCGGCACCGGATCATCACCAACTTCAACGCCGAGGCCGAGGGCATCAAACCCGATGACGTGGTGCAGAAGCTGATCGAGATGATCCCCCGCGATCCCAACGAGGCCGCCGAGGCGGCGGCCGCGGCGGCGGGCAGCCGGTGAAACCCCTTTTCCTCCCCTCTCCCCGTTGGGGAGAGGGGTTGGGGGTGAGGGGCAAGACCGCTCGATTCATCGTTTCGCGCTCACCCGACCCAGCGCGAAACGATGAATCAAAACAAAACCCCTCACCCCCAACCCCTCTCCCCAGCGGGGAGAGGGGAGAAGATTATCGAGACCGCAGCGAATGCAAGACGATCCCCAGAAATACCTGGACCCCCTGGCCCTGGCCAAGGTGCGCAGCCTGGAATTGCAGGCCCGCCTCATCGTCGAGGGCTATCTCTCGGGCATGCACAAGAGCCCCTACCACGGCTTCTCCGTGGAGTTCGCCCAGCACCGCGAGTACGTTCCCGGCGACGACCTGAAGCACCTCGACTGGAAAGTCTACAGTCGTACCGGCCGGTTCTACCTCAAGCAGTACGAGGAAGAAACCAACCTGGTCCTGTGGCTCCTGGTCGATGCCAGCGAGTCGATGCAGTACGGCTCCGGGCCCTTCCTGCCCGACGGCCGGCCGATCATTCGCAAGTACGACTACGCCAGCATGGCGGCGGCCGCGTTCTCCTACCTGACGCTGCATCAGCAGGATTCGATCGGGCTGGCCACGTTCGACAACCAGGTGCGGACGCTGCTGCGGCCCTCGGGCCAGATGTCGCACCTGAAACAGATCGTCACCATCCTCAACCAGGGGGCGGGCAAGGAACGGACGCACCTGGCGCCGATTTTCCATGACCTGGCGGAGCGGATCACGCGCCGCGGCATCATCGTGATCCTCAGCGACTTTTTCGATGAACTCGATGACATAGTCGCGGGGTTAAAGCATTTGCGTCACAAGCGGCACGAGGTTATCGTGATGCAGGTGCTTGACAGAGCGGAGGCGGAGTTCCCCTTCCAGGAGGCCACGCTGTTCCGTGGGCTGGAGCAGTGGCCGGAGCTGCTGACCGATCCGCGCTCGCTGCGGGACGGCTACCTGGAGCAGATCAATACGTTCATCCACGATCTGCAGCGGGCCTGCCGGATGCTGAACGTCGACCTGGTCTCGCTGCGCAGCGACCAGTCGCTGGGGGTGGCCCTGTCCGCCTACCTGGCCCACCGGCTGGCTCGCAAGAAGGGAAGTTAATGAACGACCCCTGCCGGCTTGCCGGCAGGTGAAGGAGGTCTCTGGCTAGAAAAGACAAGAAAAAAAGTGTTCTCGCCCCCACTCTTCTAGCCAATGACCTCCTTCACCTGCCGGGCAAGCCGGCAGGGGTCGATAACGACACTGTACTAACCTGGGAGACGCAACATCGTGCTGGCCGCACTGGCGCTCGTCCTGGCTATCTTCGAGGCCCCGCTCTCCGTCGCCGTCGTCGCCGGGGGCGCGGTCTCCATCCCGATCATCATCCACCTGCTCAACCGCAGGCGCTTCAAGGTGGTCCACTGGGCCGCCATGCGCTTCTTGCTGGCCGCCCAGCGGAAGAACTCGCGGCGCATGCGGCTGGAACAGCTGCTCCTGCTGCTGGTCCGCTGCCTGGTGGTGCTGCTGCTGATCCTGGCGATGGCCAGCGTCACGCCCTGGGCCGAGGCGATGTGGCGCTGGTTCATGCCCAACGCCGCCGTGGCGATCCAGAGCAGCTCCGCTCGCACCCACAAGGTGCTGGTGCTGGACGGCTCCTTCAGCATGGGCGTGCGCCAGGGCGAGAAAACGGCCTTTGACCGGGCCAAGGCCCTGGCCGTCCAGACGATCAAGGATAGCCCGCGCGGCGATGCCTTCAGCGTGGTGCTGCTGTCCGCCCCGCCGCGGCGCGTCGTTCCGGAGCCGTCGGAAGATCCGCAGAAGGTGGTCGGCCAGGTGGAGGCCCTGCGCTTGCCGCACGGCAATTCCGACCTGGCCGCAACCCTGACCACCATCGAGAGCTTGCTGCAGTCGTCGCCGGGTAAGTTCCACGAGAAAGAAGTGTACTTCTTCACTGACCTGCGCAAATCGACCTGGGCCACGTCCGAGGCGATCACCCTGTCGGCATCGTTCAAGCGGGCCCGCAGCATCCTCGTGGACGCCGGCGGTGCCGAGACGACCAACGTCGCCATCACGGGGCTGCAGCTCGACGACAGCATCCAGGACGTTGCCACGGTGGGGCGGAAATGCACCCTCCGGGCCAACCTGCACAACTACGCCCAGGAAACGAAGGAAGTGGCGCTGCGGGTCTACAAGGGTCGGGCCCGGACCGCCCAGGGCGAACCTCCCTGTGAACTGAGCGACAAGGACTTCCAGGAAGAACAACCGATCAAGGTCGAACCGGGCCGGGACCAGACCAGGAGCTTTTCCGTCGCCTTCGACAAGCCCGGCGACTGGGTGGTGCAGGTGCGCATCCACGCGGAGAACGACGGCCTGCCGCTGGACGACGTCTGCAGCATCGTGCTGACCGTGAAGAAAGACCTGCCCGTGCTGCTGGTCAGCGGCAAATCGTTCGGACAGCCGCTGGATCAGTCGGCGGAGTGGGTCCGGCTGGCCCTTAACCCGTTCGACAACCCGGCCGAGGGGAGCGTGGTTCGGGCGAAGGTGATCAGTACCGCCAGCTTCACCGACGAGACGTCGGGCGACCTGTCGGGCTACGATTGCGTGTTCCTGTGCGACGTGCCCAGCCTGAGTCTGGCCGAGGCCCGCCGGCTGGAGGGCCATCTCCGCCGCGGCGGCGGCGTTGTCTTCTGCATGGGCAGCCAGGTGCAGGTCGGCGAATACAACCGGCTGCTGTACAACGAGGACCGCAAACTGCTGCCGGCCCCGCTGGTCGGCGTCCAGTCCAGTGGGAACTTCTACCAGTATCAGCTGAAAATCCCCGGCGACAGCGACACCAGGCCGCCGATCCGCGCCTTCCGCTCTGACTCCGATCGGCAGACCTTGCTGGCGCCGCGCTTCAGCAAGTTCATTCAGACCGGCACTCCCACGGCCGGAATGAAGCCGAGACTGGTGCTGTCCTTTGTTCCGGCGCCGATCCCCGGGAAGGACACCGGAGCAGGCAATGCCCGGGTTGCGCCGGAGAGTGGCCACGCCATCCTGGAATGGAACCCGCCGGCGCTCCCGGATCGGCTGGCGAAGCGCGAGCCCGACGCCATGCCGCTGCCGGCGCGGATGCGGGGCAAGGCCGTGCTGCTCACCACCACGGTCAACTCCGACTGGAGCAACTGGCCCGCCTTGCCCTCCTTCCCGGCCCTGATGCCCGAGCTGCTGTACTTCGCCTCGTCCGGCCGGCTGCAGGCCCAGTCCATCGAGGTCGGCCAGCCGCTGGAGCTGTACCTGCCCAAAGCTCGCGGCGAAGAGGTCACCTTGCGGACTCCCGACGGCCGTGAGGAGCGGGGCCGGACCCAGAACCTGGACGACGGCAGCCTCTTCCGCTGGGGCGACAACGACGTCAGCGGCCTCTACCGCATTTCCCTGGGCGACAGTCCCCGTGAGTATCTGTTTGCCGTCAACGTCCCCGCACAGACGCCTTCGGGCCAGGGCAGCGAGAGCGACCTGACGCGGACTGACCGGGAAGAATTGCAGAAAAGCTATCCAGAATGGGAGTTCCAGACTGTCAAGGAGCTGAGCCAGATCGTCCGGGTGCCGCGCAGCGACGATACCACGCAGGAGCTGATCTATCAGCCGCTGGGCACCGGCGTCGCGCACTGGCTGCTGCTGATCGTCCTGGGCCTGATCTTTGCCGAGGTGCTGCTGGCCTGGGTGTTCGGCCATTACACCGCCACCGCTGCCACCGACGAGGCCCTGACCCCCAAACCGATCACCTGGCCGATCCGCATCCTCAGCGCCATGCCGTGGCTGCTGCTGGTCTTCGGTCTGATGGTGGCCGGGGTGCTGATCCACGATGCCATCACGGGCGACTTCCTGGGTTTCCTGTGGGAGGGCGGCCGGCGCACTCTGGAACGCTGGGCCGGCATCCCCGCCCCGGCGGAGGGTGAAGGCAGTCACTGGCGGCTGGAGAAGGCCGCCGGCTATCTCCTGGACGCCGCCTCCGACCCCTGGCTGGCCGTGGGCGTCTTCCTCGGTGGGGCCGGCCTGGTCTGGTGGGTTTATCGCCAGGAAGGCCAGAAGCCGACGCTGTTTCAGCGCGGGGTCTTGATGGCCCTGCGGCTGGGCGTGCTGGCCCTGATGCTGACCGTGCTGCTGCCGCAGCTCAAGCTCCACTTCGAGCGGCAAGGCTGGCCCGACGTGGTGCTGCTGATCGACGATTCCCAGAGCATGACTGGCACCGAGCGCTACAGCGACACGGACGTTCGCGACGCCGCGGACACGCTGGCCAAGGAGGCGTCCCGGCTGGCCAAGGACAAGCGCGCCCTGGCGACGGAGAAGGAGAAACTGTCGCAGCAGAAGGAGGAGGCCGGCCAGAAACGCACTCCCGACGATCCCGAGCGTTCCCGGCTGCTGCAGGAAGCCAGGAACCTGCTGGAAGAGGCCCGCTTGCTGGAGCAGGAAGCGGAGGGCCTCGACAAGGCATCTTCCGGTGCCGATCTGCAACGGCTGCACCTGCTGCAGGCCCTGGCGACGCGCAACGACCTGCGCTGGCTGACCAACCTGGTGCAGGAGCGCAAGGTCAAAGTCCACGTCTACCACTGCTCGACCCGGGCGGCCAAGCTGGCCCAGGCGACCGCGGCCGACGAGGTCGGCAAGGCGGCCGACGCCGTGCTGGGCCTGGTGGCCAGCCCGCGCAACGACTCCAGCCAACTGGGGGCAGCGGTCCGGCAGGTGATCAACGAGTTCCGCGGCTCCTCACTGGCGGCCGTGGTCATGCTGACCGACGGCGTCACCACCGATGGCGAGGACCTGGTCAAGGCGTCGAAGTACGCCGCCCAGCAGAACGTGCCGCTGTACTTTGTCGGCGTCGGCGATGCCCACGAGGTCCGCGACGTGTACCTGCACGATCTCCAGGCCGCGGACAGCGTCTACGTCAATGACAAGATGGTGTTCGCCGTCAAACTGACCGCCCAGGGCTACAAGAACGTGACCCTGCCCGTGGTGCTGCGCGAGAAGGGCAAGGCCAAGGAACTGGATCGGAAGCTGGTCCAGGTCGAGCCGGGCAAGCCGAGCGAGGTCATCCTTGAGCATCAGCCGAAAGAACCGGGGGAAAAGACCTTCATCATCGACGTTCCGGTGCAGGAGGACGAGGTCGAGAAGGACAACAACAAGCTGGAGAAGCAAGTTTCCGTCCTGGAGAACAAGCTGATCAAGGTGCTGTACGTCGAGGGCTATCGGCGCTACGAGTTCCACTTCCTCAAGACCCTGCTGGAGCGGGAGAACAACCGGGTCAAGGGCAACAAGACCATCGACGTCAAGACCCTGCTGCTGGACGCCGACCCCGGCTACGTCCGCTCCGATCGCACCGCCCTGTCTGAGTTCCCCACGCGCAAGGAGCTGGACGCCTTTGACGTGGTCATCCTCGGCGACGTCGATCCCGACAAAGAGAAGATGAAGCAGCACCTCAAAGACCTGGCCGGCTTCGTGGAGGATCGGGGCGGCGGCTTGCTGATGATCGCGGGCGAGAAGTTCCTGCCGCACACCTACAAGCTGTCGCCGCTGAAGAACGTCATGCCCATCGACCTGGTCGGCGACCGGGAGGACCGCGATAAGGAACTCACCGAGGGCTATCGCCTGGAAATGACGCCGGTCGGCCGGTTGCATCCGATCTTCCGTCCCGTGACCAGCGAGAAGGAAAACGAGGAGATCTGGGGCCGGCTGCGCGAGATGTACTGGTACGCCGAGGGCTACGTTCCCAAGCGGGCGGCCGAGGTGCTGGCGGTCCATCCGACTCAGAAACGGCTGGATCGCAAGCCGGAGAAGGAGGAGGACAAGGGGACTGGCGCGGACAATCATCCGCTGGTGATCCAGCAGTTTGTCGGCTCCGGCCGGTGCATGTTCTTCGGTTTCAGCGAGAGCTGGCGCTGGGGCTTCCGCGAGGACCAGAAGTTTTACAACGCCTTCTGGATCCAGACGATTCGCTACCTGGCCCGCAGCCGGCTGGGCCGGATCGACCTGAAGCTGGATCGGCAGACGCCCTATCGCCGCGGCGAGCCGATCAAGGTGACGGTCCGCTTCCCCGACGATTCGCCGCCGCCGCCCGACGAGACCAAGGTCAAGGTGGTCCTGGAGCGCAAGCTGCCGGGCAAGGGCGGCGAGCGCGAGGTGCGGACTCTGAACCTGGACCGGATGGAGGGCAGCCGGACCGCCTACGAGACGGTTGTAACTCAAACGCCGGAAGGGGAGTACCTCTTCTGGCTGAGCGTGCCAGCCCTGCCGGACCCCAAGCCGAAGGCCGAGTGCAAGGTGACCGCTCCGCCCGGCGAGATGTATGGCCTGCGCATGAACCAGAGCGACATGGAGACGGCCGCGACCGAGACGCGCGGCAAGTTTTACACGCTGGCCACGGCCGACAACCTGCTCAAGGATTTGCAGATCGGCTACCGTGTGACGGTCAGCACCTCCGGTCCGCCGTGGGTGATGTGGAACCATGCGGTGTTCTTCCTGGCAGCGCTTTTGCTTTTCACGACGGAATGGCTTATGCGCAAGCGATTGAACCTGCTATAGTAGAGTTTGGCAGACCGAAAACGACCCCTGCCGGCTTGCCCGGCAGGTGAAGAAGGTCACAGGCTAGAAGGGAAGGCAGAAGAATGGTTTTCCCTTTTCCTCTAGCCCATGACCTGCTTCACCTGCCGGGCAAGCCGGCAGGGGCCGAACAAAAGCGTCTGAGTCACCAGCTAGAAGGGAAGGCAGAAGAATGGTTTTCCCTTTTCCTCTAGCCCATGACCTGCTTCACCTGCCGGGCAAGCCGGCAGGGGCCGAACAAAAGCGTCTGAGTGATGAACAAGGAAACCTTCCCCATGTCCGCCACCGCGACCCGGTCGTTTCCCGATGCCCGCTCCCTGCGGCAGCACTTTGTCGTGCTGCGGCGCCACCTTCGCCGGAGCACCTGGCTCCGCGGCATCACCCTGCTGGTGGCCCTGCTGCTCTCCTCGCTGCTGCTGGCCGGCCTGCTGGACTGGATGCTGCACTTGCCGGGCGTGGTCCGCGCCGTCTTCCTGGCGGGCATCCTCGCCGGCTCGGGAATCCTGGTCTATCGCTTCCTCTACCAGCCTCTGAGCCAGCGGGTCGATGACCTGACGCTGGCCCTGCGCATCGAGGACCATTACCCGTCGCTGAACGATTCGCTGGCCAGCACCATCGAGTTCCTCAACCAGGCGGAGCAGGGCATCCCCGGGGAATCGCCGTCGATGCGCCGCGAGGCCGTCCGCCGGGCCCTGGCCACGGCCGAGAGCTGCGACTTCGAGCGCATCGTGGACCGCAAGCATCTGTTCAGCTCCAGCGTGGCCGCGTTCGTGGCCGCCAACCTGGTCTGGCCGCTGTTCCTGTTCGCTCCCGTGCTGGCCGGCACCGGCCTGGTCCGGCTGCTCAATCCCTTTGGTTCAGAACTCTGGCCGACCAGGACGCAAATCGTGCTGGAGACGTTCCGAACCCAGATCGGCCGGGGCGAAGCGTTCGAGCTGCGCGGCAAGCTGCGCGGCGTCATCCCCGAGCAAGCCTCGGTGATCTATCGGCTGGACGGCTTCGGCGAGTCGCGCTACTACTTCGACGTCAAGAAAGAGAGCGACAGGGAAGGCCAGTTCGCAACGCAGCTGGAGCCGGACAAGATCCAGAACACGTTCAGCTTCCAGGTCCACGCCGGGGATGCCATCACCCAGGAGTACGTCGTCAAGGTGCTGCCGCCGCCGTACCTGGTTCCGCTCAACGGCGAAACGTCGCCGCAGCTGGAACTGGAGTTCCCCGAATACACCGGTCTGCCGTCGCCGATCAAGCTCCGGCCCGGCGACGGCAACGTCGAGGCGGTGCTGGGTACCGTGGTCCACTTGCGGGCCAGGGCGGACCGGGCGCTGAAGCGGGCTTACGTGGAGTATCACCCCGAGCAGTTCTTCACTCCGCTGGCCGGCTTCCTGGCTCCTCTGGGCGCCACCAACCTGCCGGGCATGCTGATGCTCACCGCCGGCGGCACGAGTACCCTGGAGACTGTCCCGGCCGAGCTGAGCGCGGACCGCAAGGTGCTGGAGGTCACGTTCCAGCCCTGGCTGAACGGACATTACTATCTGCACTTCGAGGACGACATCGGCCTGCGTTCTTACCGCAAGTTCGACTTGCAGCTCAAACTGGACCCGCCGCCGGTGGTGAACCTGGAACGGCCGTCGCCGTCGAAGGACATGCTCCAGCAGCCTGCCGACCGCCGACATTCTTCTGCAGGCGTCGGCGCAGGACGACCACTACGCGGTCCGCTCCGTGTCGCTGCGCTATCGGACGCGCAAGGGCAACGGCGTCGGTGCAGCCCCGGCCGAGCCGGCGGGGTTTGTGCTTGAGTCCCGGCTGCTGCCGCTGTACGACCCGGCCCACGTCCGCCAGCACACCTTGCCGCTGACGGTTGGACCGGCCATCCAGGTCTGGAAGTCGCTCAAGCTCCGGCCGACCCGCATTGACGTCAAGCAAAACCTGTCGCTGAGGCAGATCAAGCACCCGGACGGCTCATCGCTGCGCGAGGGCGACGTGGTGGTGGTGCAGGTGATCGCCGACGACTACGATACCATCACCCTGGACAAGCAGCCCGGCGTCAGCCATGAGGTGGAGATCCGCATTGTCGGCCCCAACGCTCTCGACCTGGCGCTGACCCGCGAACAGACCGCGATCCAGCAAGAACTGCTGAAGTTGCAGGTGAAAGAGCGCGAGGCCATCAAGAAGGTGCTGGAGATCGAGAAGAAGCTGAAACGCGGTGAGAAGCTGACGCAAGAAGACCGGGAGCAGCTGAGCGAGGCCAACCAGGTCCAGCAGCAGATCCACGATCGCGTCGGCAACGAGGAGCAGGGGCTGCGGGCCCAGATCGACCGGATTCAGGAGACCCTCAAGCAGAACGGCATGCAGAACTCGGCTGTGCGCGAGCGCATGTCCGATCTGGCCCGGGAGTTGCAGCGGCTGGACGAGAAGGAGCTGGAGCAGGTCGAGGCCCGGCTGGACGCCACGCTCAAGCAGCTGGAACGGCAGCGGAACCTGGAGGAGCAGGCCCGGGAAGCCGAGAAGCAGGCCCGCCTGGAAGAGGAGAACGCCCAGAAGAAGAAAAAGCAGGCCGAGGAGGCCCGGCTGCAGGCCGAGGAAGCCAAAACCAAGCAGGAGCAGGCCCGGCTGGAGCTGGAGGCGCAGCAGAAGAAGCAGCTGGCCGAGAACGCCCAGCAAAAGGCCGAGGAGCTGAAACAGCAGGCGAACAGGGACCGCGAGGAGGCCGGCCAGCAAAACCCCAAGCAGCCGCTGACCGAGGCCCGGCTGCACCAGGAAGAGGTCGAGAAGACCATCAACGACCTGCTCAAGCGCCTGGAGCCGTGGAGCAGCGCCCGCGAGGTCAAGAGCGAGGCCAAGCAGTTGCTCCAGGACCAGAAACAGGCCCAGGCCCGGCTGGAGGAGCTGAAGAAGCAGAACGTTGAAGGCAAGACGCCGGAGGAATTGAGCCCGCAGCAGAAGGAGGACCTGGAGGCACTGAAGGAGCAGCAGCAACGGCTGGAGAACCGCACCCAGGAACTGCTGCAGAAGATGGAGCGGCTGGCGCAGGAAAAGAAAGACAAAGACAAGGAGATGGCCCAGGAGCTGCAAAAAGCTCTGGAGTCGGTGAAGGAGGAGAACATCCCGGCCCAGATGAAGGAAGCCAAGGAGCAGATCGCCCGGAACGAGCTGAACAAGGCCCAGGAAAATCAGCAGCAAAGCATCAAGGCGCTGGAGAAGCTCGTCAGGAACCTGGAGGACCGCCGCGAGGCCGAGCTGGAGCGGCTGGCCAAGAAGCTGAAAGAGACTCAGAAACGGTTGGAGGAGCTGAAGGAGGAGCAGGAGAAGCTAAACAAGAAGGTCAAGGAGGCCCAGGAGAAGAACGACAAGGAGGAGCTGAAACGGCTGTCGGCGGAGCAGGAGAAGATCCAGCAGAAGGCGCAAGAACTGGCCAAGCAACTGTCCCGGAATCGGGCCGAGCGTGCCAGCCAGGCGCTGGGCAAGGCCGGGGAGCAGATGGAGCAGAACGGCCAGCAGATGAAGCAGGGGGAAAAGCCCGAAGATCCGCAGGAGGCCCTGGACCGGCTCAACGAGGCGAAACGCGAGGTGGAGCGGGCGCAAGCAGGCCGAGGAGGAGTTGCAGCGCGAACAGCTGATGCGCGTGGCCGAGACGATCCAGCGGCTGAAGGAGCGGCAAGAAGCGCTCAACGCCGAGGCGGCCCGGATTCAGAACGCGGTCCAGGAAAAGAAAGGCGAATGGACCCGGGGGTTGCGCAGCAGCCAGCTCGGCCTGGGCGAAGCAGAGGTCACGCTCGGTATGGAGACGGAAGACCTCGCCCGGAAGGAGCTGGTCGATACGCCGGTGTTCGCCCGGCTGGTGCGCTGGGCGGCCGAGGCCATGGCCGAGGCCAATACTCGGGCCAGGGAGATGATCCCGAAGGAGGGTGAGAAGACCGACCCGAAGTCCCTGCCCGATCCGACCCTGACCCGCTTGCAGCAGCAAGCGCTGCGCCGGCTCAACCAGGTGCTGGAGGCCGTCAAGGAACAGGCGAACGCCAACCAGGGGGGTGGCGGGCAGCAGGCTGGCGGTGGTCCAGGTGGCGGTGGGGAGGGCGGCGAGGGCGGCGAACAGGGCGGTGGTGGCGGCCAGGGCGATTCGGGTCTGCCGCCGCTGGCACAGCTGAAGCTGCTCAAGGCGCTCCAGGTGGAGGTCAAGGACGCCAGCACCGACTTCATGAAGAAGCATCCCGAATTGAACAAGCTGACCGATGCGGAAAAAAAGGAATACAAATCACTGAACAAGCAACAGGGTGACATCGCGAAACTGCTGGAAGACCTGCGCCGTCCCGCCGACGAGCGAGACGACATGGAAGGAGAGAAAAAATGATTCGCCAACTGCTTCTCCTGGTGGGCGTGGCCATCTTCGTTGCCACCCTCGCCGTGCCTGCACGGCCAGCCAGGGCTGGGGCCGACGACCCGGCCAACCCGGGCGACGAGCCGCCGCTGCGTCTGAAGAAGAAAAAGAGGGCCGCCGACGAGCCGCCTCCTGTCCAGGACAAGAAGCCCGACGAGAAGAAGCCGGATGAGAAGAAGCCCGATGAGAAGAAGCCCGATGAGAAGAAGGAAGCCAAGGACGAGATGCCGGGCGAGATCACCAAGGACGGCGATCCAATCGATCCGGGCGAGGACGAGAAGGAGATCCTGGAGCGGGTGGCCCGCAACGTCAAGAGCGTCGAGGACCGGCTCACCAACAATGAGCTGAACGAGGGCACTCTGCAACTGCAAGAGGACATCATCAACGACCTGGATTCGCTCATCAAGCGGTCCGAGGGTGGCGGCGGTGGCGGCGGTGGCGGCGGCGAGGGCATGGAGGGCGACAACCAGGACAATCAGAACAACAAGCAAGGCGGCGAGCAAGGCAATCAAGGCAACAAGCAAGGCAAGAGCGGCCAGCAAAAGGCTGGTGGTGGGCAGTCAGGGCAGCGCGGTCAGCAAGGCAAGGGCGGCCAGCAGCGCGGCAAGGGCCAGCAAGGTAAGGGCGGCCAGCAGCAAGCCGGCCGGCAAGGCAACCAAGGCGGCCAACAGCAGGGCAAGGGCCAGCAGGGCAACCAGCCGCAAGGCGGCCAGCCGGGCAAGGGCCAGCAGGGCGGCATGGGTGAGCAAGGGAATCCGATGGGCAAGGGCAAGGGCCAGAATGGCAACAACCCCGGCGCCGGCAACAGCCCGGAAGCCCCGTTCGACCCCCAGAAGGACGCCGACGTGATCAAGGAGGCCTGGGGTCATCTGCCGGAGGCGCTGCGGCAGCAGATGCACGCCTACTCCAGCCGGGAAAAGTACATGGACAAGCACCACGACCTGATCAAGCAGTATTACAAGAGCATCGCGGCCCAGGGGCGCAAGAAGGAGAACTGAAGATGTTGACACGCCGGCAATTCTTCTCACGCAGCGGCCTGGCCCTGTTCGGGGCGGCCGGAACCTGTCTGGCCTTCCCCGGCGCCAGCGACCGGGAAGGGGACGAGGGCGATCGGGTGCCCGACGGCTCGGCCGCCAAGGGCATGATCACCCCCAAGACCGACAAGGCGATCGATAGCGGCCTGGCCTTCCTGAAAGCGAACCAGATGCGCGACGGTCAGTTTGGCACCAACCAGTACATGGGCAACACGGCCGTCACCAGCCTGTGTGCCCTGGCGTTCATGGCCGCCGGCCATCAGCCCAACCGGGGCAAGTATGGCCGCTGCGTTACCCAGGCGTTGCAGTTTGTTCTGAGCAAGGAGAACGTCACCGGCGGACAACCTGGTTTCCTGCACAACCCTCACGCATCGCCGCACGGTCCAATGTACGGCCACGGCTTCGCCACGCTGTTCCTGGCCGAGGTCAGCGGCATGGTGGCCAACAAGGAGCTGTCCAAGGAAGTCCACGTCAAGTTGCGGAAGGCGGTGAAATGCATCCTGGAGAGCCAGAACGGCGAGGGCGGCTGGCGCTACCAGCCGTTTCGGAAAAACGGCGACGCCGACATTTCGGTGACCATCTGCCAGATCATGGCCCTGCGCCGCCCGCAACGCCGGCGTGGCCGTGTCGGACGAGAAGGTCAAGAAGTGCGTCGAATACGTCAAGCGTTGCCAGGACAAGCCTGGCTGGTTCCGCTACATGGCGCAGGGCGGCGGCGGCGGCGGCGTGCAGGCGTTCGCCCGCACGGCGGCCGGCGTGGCGGCGCTGAACAGCGCTGGTGAATACAAGGGCAGGGAAATCGAGGCGGGCCTGAAGTTCCTGCAGGAGAATCGGCCGGGCCAGGGCTTCTTGCAGCAAAACGTCCTGATCAAGCCGGACATGCACTATTTCTACGGGCACTACTACGCCGTGCAGGCGATGTACGTCGCCGGCGGCAAGTACTGGCAGGACTGGTATCCGGCCATCCGCGAGGAGCTGATCCTCAGCCAGCGGCCCGAAGGCAGCTGGCAGGACCAGATCTGCACTCACTACGCCACGGCGATGGCACTGCTGATCTTGCAGGTGCCGAACAATTACCTGCCGATCTTGCAGAAGTGACCGACCGTTGGCGAGCCGGGGGCGTCAGCCCCCGGATTCACGCATCTTCCAGAATCCGGGGGCATCTTCCAGAATCCGGGGGCTGACGCCCCCGGCTCGCCTTTCAGACCCCCTTCGCAAACAACTCCTTCACCACCTTCCCCTGGCCATCCTGCGTGACGTAGAACGGCCGTTTCTCCACCTCGAACGCCGTCCTCGGCGAGATGCCCATTGCCGTCAGGATGGTCGCGTGCAGGTCCGGAATGGACACCGGGTCCTTGGTGGTCAGCAGCGGCCGCTCGGGGGCCGTCTCACCGTACAGGAAGCCGCGTTTCATGCCGCCGCCAAAGAGCAGCACCGAGCCGGAGCCGGTGAAATGCCGGTGCAGCCCGTAGTGGATCATCTGCTTCATCACGTCCGTTTTCGCCCGCGATTGGTCGCGGGCCGTGCTGCCCGGGACGCCCTCGATCATCATGTCCCGGCTGAACTCGCTGGCGAGGACCACCAGCGTCCGGTCGAGCAGGCCGCGCTGCTCCAGGTCCAGGATCAGCTGGGCAATCGGGCGATCGATGGCCTTCTTCATGTCCCTGACCGTCGTATGGCCGTTCTCGTGGGTGTCCCAGCTGACGAAGGGAACGTACTCCGTGGTCACCTCGATGTACCGGGCCCCCGCCTCGGTCAGCCGGCGGGCCAGCAGACACCCCAGCCCGAAGCGGCTGGTGTTGTACTTCTCGTAGCTCTCCTTGGGTTCGCGCGTCAGGTCGAACGCCTCGCGCTCCTTCGCGCCGAGCAGACGGTGGGCGTTGTCGATGGCCCGGAGCATCGATTCCTGATGGAAGTCGCTGGCCAGCTCGCCCAGCGGGCTGCGCTTGAGCAGTTCCTTGAATCGCTTCTGGCGTGTCTCGAAGCGCTCGGCGGTCATGCCCTTGGGAGGCCGAACCGAGGCGATGGCGTCCTGCGGATAGGGCAGGTTGAACGGGCCATACTCGCTGCCGAGGAAGCCGGCCGTGGTGAACGCCTTCAGCTCCTCTGATTCGCCGACGCCTTCGAGCCGCTGGCCGATGTTGATGAAGCCCGGAATCGCCGGGTTTTTCGGCCCAAGCACCCGGGCGATCCACGAGCCAATGTGCGGAGCGGCCACGGTCTGCGGCGGCACGTAGCCGGTGTGCCAGTGATACTGGTGCCGGGAATGGAGGATGTTACCCAGGTCGGCGACGACGTGCGAACGGATCAGCGTGCCGCGGTCCAGCACCCTGGCAACGTTCTCCAGCCCCTGCGAGATCTTAACGTTGTCCACAACAGTATCAATTGCCGGGAAGGTACTCAGGATCTTCTCCGAGGGCACGCCGACCTCAAAGGGGGTGTAGCGTTTCGGATCGAACGTTTCCGGTGAGGCCATGCCGCCGGCCATCCACAGGAGGATGCAGGTGTCGGCCGTGGGTTTGGGATGCGCAGACTTCTCGGGAGCTGCGAACATCCGGGGGGCAGGGCCCGCCAGGGCAGCGAGGGTGGCCGCGGTCATCTGCCGCAGGAAGTCACGGCGGCTGCCGGGAGTGGCGTTGTCGTGTTCGGAAGTCATGGCAGTCTCTCCTCAGTTCGACTGTCGCCTTCTTTTGGAGTGCGGCAGTAGCTTTGCTCTGCCGCTTTTGTTTGGCCTTTTGTTTTTGGTTTTTCCTTTTTTACGCCAACAGCTCAAGAAACAAAGAGCAAAAGAAGAAACCAAAGCGGCAGAGCAAAGCTACTGCCGCACTCCAAAAGAAGGCGACAGTCGATTTCAGCGGATCAGTTGAAACTCCGGAAGCATGAACACCGCCCACAGCAGGTCCGCCATCGTTTCGGTGGTGGCCGTGGGTCCAAGGATGTCGCGGGCGGCGGCCAGCTCGTCCGCGGTCGGTTTCCGGCACAGGGCCCGCAGATACAACCCTTCGATTCGCTCCTCGCTCGTCGCTTTCGACGTGGCCTTGAGCAGGTTGCCCGCCCCTCGGGTCAGCGTATCAAACAGGATCTTGCCGTTGGACAGGTCAAGTGCTTGCAAAGTCGTGAGGGTGTCGCCACGGGTGGTGACGACCTGCTCGCGGTTGGGCCGGCCCAGCGAGCGCATCAGGGCGTCGGCGTTGACCAGGGCCGCACGCACCAGGCGGCGCTCCGGCGGGCCTTCCTCAGGAGGCTTGATCTGAGGCACGATCTTGCTCGGTCCCGTCCGGGTGATCATCCAGATACTGTCGAGGAACTGCTCGGCCGTCATGCGCTTGACCATCGGCCCGCGAAAGACGAAGTCCTCGGTCGAAATCTCGTCCTTGTGGATGGCGTGCCGCGACTGATACGCCCGGGAGCTGCAAATATGCTCGATCAGCTTCTTGAGGTCGTACTTCTGCTCGACCAGATACCCGGCCAGGTAGTCGAGCAGGTCCTCGCTCCAGGGCTTGTTGGCCATCACGTCCACCGGATGGACCAGGCCCCGGCCCATGAGCCGGTGCCAGACCCGGTTGACGATGGTTCGGCTGAACCGGCCATTCTCCGGATGGGTGACCAGGGCGGCCAGCTGCTCCAGCCGTTTCGCTTTCGGCAGCGCCGGATCGATGCTGCCCAGGGCGGGCCAGAGGAAGCGCGGCGAGGCCCGCTTGCCAGTCGGCTTGTCGCAGCGGTGGATCTCCAGCGGCCGATCGGCGATGACGGCGGCCAGGCCGTAGGCGTCGTCCAGCTTCCAGCCGTCGATGAAACTGTCGTGGCAGGAAGCGCACTTCATGTTGACGCCGAAGAACACCTGCGAGACACTCTGGGCGAACTGGATCTCTTGCACCTGGCTGGCGTTGACCCGGCCTCGCCACTTGATCCCGTTGATAAAGCCCGCCGCGTCGGGAACCGGGTTGATCAGCTCGCGGACAAACTGGTCGTAGGGCTTGTTGTCCAGCAGCCCCTGGTAAAGCCAGGCGGTGATTTGCTTGCGGCCGCCGTCGATGTAACCGGTCCCCTGGTAGTCGTTGCGGAGCAGGTCGTTCCAGAAGGTCAACCAGTGATCGGCGTAGGCCCGCCGCTCCGCCAGCACCTGCCGGATCAGCCGCTGCCGTTTGTCCGTCGCCGGGTCCGCCAGGAAGGCGTTCAGCTCCTCGCTGGCCGGCAGCAGGCCAATCACGTCCAGGTAGAGCCGGCGGATGAAGGTACTGTCATCCGCCAGGGCCGGCAGCGGCACCTTGTTCTGGGCGTAGTAGGCGTCGAGGATGCGGTCGATCGGATGCTCGCGGCCCTCGCGGACCGGCGGCAGGACCGGCTTGCGCGGCCGGAGGGGAGCGACGTAGGTCCCCAGCTTGAAGGAGAACCCTTCTTCCCAGGGCAAGCCCTGATCGATCCAGCGCCTGAGCAGCTCGACCTCTTTTGCGGAGAGGCGATTCCCCTTGGGCGGCATGCGCTTCTCGGGGTCGCTGGAGGTAATGCGCTTCACCAGGTCGCTGTCGCCGCTCTTGCCGGGGACGACCACCTTGGCTCGCAAGAGGGTCTGCCGGGTGTCGAGGGAGAGCGAGCCCTTGTACTTGCCGTTGGTGTGGCACTCGCCGCAGCGGGCCTTGATCAGGGGCACGATCTCATGGGCGAAATCGATCTTGACGGGGGTCTCGGCCCGGCTGGCGACAGTCATTGCCAGGAGTACGAGACAGGCGGCGAGCCAGGCCCGGCAGGAGTATGGGATGTTCACGGTGGGTATCATGGTGTTCCTTCGCGTGTCGCGGTGTTCCTTTACCAGTACACCCGAAACCGGAAGAGTGCAAGAGGCAATGAACCCGAAAGTGCGGCAATTCCTCGCGGGTGGTCTCGCACATCCCTGCCGGCTTCCGGTAGAATGACCTGTGGAATGGGGTCCTTGAGGATGCGGCAATGTCAAACGCAGCGACACACACACCAACACGAGCGGAACTTGAGCAGATGCACGCCCTCTACCGAGAGGGGGGAGCGAAACGCAAGATGGCGCCTCACGCGATCTATGCCGAGGAGGGCTGCCCCCACGGCTGCGGCCAGCGAATGCAAGCGATCGACTTCCGCGTCGAGGTTTACGGCCCAGCGATCCACGATCCTCTGGTGCGGGCCTGGTGGGCGGACATCGGTTTTGCGGGTCGCTGTCCCAAATGCCGCAACTGGATTCATTTCACCATTCGCGGCAAGCGCGCCATCACGGCGAACGAAGCCAGCCAGCTACCGCAGTTGCCCGACGACTGGCATGCAGCAGCGATCATTCTGTGATCCGGCGGGAATGCCAGTCGTCCGAACGGGGAGGTCGCACCCACGAGTCCCCTACCTGGTTCTCGCCTCGCGGCCCTCCGCGGCGAAACGGAAGCCGTGCTGGCCGTCCCGGTCCGCTAGCTCGTACACTATAACGCAACGATCACCTTCCTCCTGCGGAGTCGTTGCGATGGCTGAGCCGAGCGGAGTCCAGAAAGAAGCGTTCCCCCCAGCGCCCGGCCCGACGGGCATCGTGGCCGCGGCCACTCCGGTGGACGTGACCGCGGAGCCGGCCCATCAGCCGTACGTCCCCGACAGCGTCACCATGCCGGAGTTCACCCTCCAGGCCGTCCTTGTCGGGGCCTTGCTGGGCATCCTCTTCGGCGCCTCGTCGCTTTACCTGGTCCTCAAGGTCGGCATGACCGTGTCGGCGTCGGTCCCCATCGCCGTGCTGTCGATCACCCTGTTCCGGGTCTTCTCCAAAACCTTCGGCGTCCGGCAAGCGACGATCCTGGAAAACAACATCGTGCAGACGGCCGGCTCCGCTGGCGAGTCGATCGCCTTCGGCGTCGGCGTGACCATGCCGGCGCTGTTGCTGCTGGGCTTCGAGATGGAAGTGTCGCGGGTCATGACCGTCTCGGTGCTGGGCGGCCTGCTGGGCATCCTGATGATGATCCCGCTGCGGCGGGCCTTCATCGTCAAGCAGCACGGCAAGCTGGCCTATCCGGAAGGCACGGCCTGCGCCGAGGTGCTGGTCGCCGGCGAGAAGGGCGGAGCGACCGCACGCATGGTCTTCGTCGGCTTCGGCATCGCCCTGGTCTACAAGTTCCTGACCGCCTCCAGCAAGCTGTGGAACGGTGAGCCCTCGGTGCCGCTTTACACCACGACTTCCACCGGGGTCAAGCAAGGACTGAAGGGGGCCTCCCTGGGCGGCGAACTGGCCCCGGAGCTGCTGGGCGTCGGCTACCTGATCGGCCCGCGCATCGCCTCGCTGATGATGGCGGGTGCCGTGCTGTCGTATCTGATCATCGGTCCGCTGATCGCGACCATCGGCGAGAACCTCAACCACCCCGTCGCACCCGCAACGTTAAAACCCACCCTTGTCCTCAACGTGGGGCCTCAGCAAAGAGGCCCCGGCGACGTGAACGGCTTCTGGCGGGTGGCCAGCCTGTGGGGCACTCTGGGGTCGCCGACCGCTCAGGGCCCGCTGGTTGGGGCTTCGTTGCTGACGACCCGCGTTGAGGACAAGGGCCTGATCCGCAACATGGGGCCGCGAGACCTGCAGGGCAATTACCTGCGCTACATCGGCGCCGGGGCCGTGGCGGCCGGCGGCATCATCAGCATGCTGCGGGCCTTGCCGCTGATCCTCGGCTCCATCGTATCGGGTCTGCGCGACCTGCGGGCCAGCCGGGCCGTGGGTCACGAGGTCGCACGCCGGACCGAACGCGACCTGTCGATGAACGTGGTCCTGTTCGGCAGCCTCGGCCTGGTTTTTGTCCTGATGCTGGTTCCGTCGCTCGGTCTGGGCCTGAGCCTGGAGGGCCTGCTCGGGGCGGCCATGATCCTGCTGTTCGGCTTCCTGTTCGTGACTGTGTCGTCGCGCTTGACCGGCGAGGTCGGCTCCTCGTCCAACCCCATCTCGGGCATGACCATTGCCACGCTGCTGCTGACGTGCCTGATTTTCGTCGTGATTGGCCGGACGGTCGCCAACGACCCCACCATCTTGCTGACGGCTTTGATGATCGCGGCGGTGGTCTGCATCGCCTCGTCCAACGGCGGCACCACGTCGCAGGACCTCAAGACCGGCTTCCTGGTTGGGGCCACGCCGCGCAAGCAGCAGTGGGCCATCCTGGTCGGGGCCCTGACCTCGGCCCTGGTGATCGGCGTCACCATGCTGGCGCTCAACGCGGCCGGCACCTGGTACACCACGCAGGGGGTGCCGAACAATACGGTCCAGATCCCCAAGCAGGCCCCGAAGGAGCGGGTCGGCAAGCCCTATGCGGAGCAGGACGGCACGGAGTACCGCGTGGTTCACTTCCGCAAGGGCAACAAGGATGGCATCAGACCCGGACGTTACCTCGTCGAGCCCAATCCGGATGAGGTAACCGGCCGGCTCAAGTATCTGACCGTCACGCCCATCTCGCCGGAGGCCGCGGAACTCAAGACGATGGACAAGGTGGGCGAGAAGACGGTGGCAGCGCCGGGACGCTTTCAGGCGCCGCAGCCGCAGCTGTTCGCCTCGATTGCCGAGGGCATCCTGGGAGGCACGCTGGAATGGGGCCTGGTGGTGCTTGGCGCGCTGATTGCAGTGTCCTTGCAGCTGGCGGGGATTTCCGCCTTGCCGTTCGCCGTGGGCATGTACATCCCGCTCGACTCCTCGGCGCCCATTTTCGTCGGCGGTCTGATCCGCTGGTTGACCGAACGCCTGCGGGGCAAGGTCGGGTCGGAGGCCGAATCGGAGACCAGCCCCGGAGTGCTGCTCAGTTCCGGCTACATCGCGGGAGGGACGCTGTGCGGTCTGGTGGTGGCGTTCTTCAACTTCCTGCCCGACTGGTTCCGCGAGGGCCTGAGCCTGAGCCGCGAGGGCTATCTCGGCGAGCACTGGGAGAGCAGCTTTGAGGCCAAAGTGCTGTCCGTGGTTGCCTTCCTGGGGCTGGCCGTGATCCTGGGGATCATCGGCAGCCGCAAGGGGTCCGTGGAGGCCGGCACGGGAACGGAGACGCCCAGGGAGTAGAACCGACTGAACGAAGGAGGACGGGCTTCCCAGCCCGTCCAGTGCTATTTGGACGGGCTGGGAAGCCCGTCCTACCTTGGAACCGAAGGCTTCTTTTTCATCAGGAGGACCATCATGGGATTGAGCTTGCGTGTGCTTGTCCTGGTCGTTGTCTGTTTGCTGTTGCTGTGGCGTGTCCCCATGTCCCTGGGCGACGAGGGCATGTGGCTGTTCACCAATCCGCCGCGTGACTACCTCAAGAAGACGTACAGTTTCGACCCGACGGCGAAGTGGCTGGAACACGTGCAGAAGTCGTCGGTGCGTTTCAACAGCGGCGGCTCCGGCTCGTTTGTGTCCGCGGACGGCCTGGTGCTGACCAACCACCACGTCGCGGCCGACGCCCTGCAGAAGATGGGCACCAAGGACAGGAACTATTACCGCGACGGCTTCCACGCCCGCACCCGGGCCGAGGAGCACAAGTGCGAGGCGATCGAGATGAACGTGCTGATGAGCATCGAGGACGTGACGCAGCGGGTCAACGCGGCCGTCAAGCCGGGCCTGCCGCCGGCCGACGCCTTCAAGGCCCGCCGTGCCGTCATGGCCGAGATCGAGAAGGAATCGACGGAAAAGACCGGCCTGCGCAGCGACGTGGTCACGCTCTACCAGGGAGCGATTTATCACCTGTACCGCTACAAGAAGTACACCGACGTGCGTCTGGTGTTCGCTCCCGAACAGCAGATCGCCTTCTTCGGCGGCGATCCGGATAACTTCGAGTATCCGCGCTACGATCTGGACATGTGCCCTGTTCCGCGTCTACGAGGACGGCAAGCCGGTCAAGCTCACCACTATCTGAAATGGAGCAAGGCGGGGGCCAAGGAGGACGAGCTGGTGTTCGTCTCCGGCCATCCCGGCAGCACCAGCCGGCTGGACACCGTGGCCTCGCTGGAGTATCTGCGCGACACGGGCTTTCCGTTCCTGCTGGAGCGGCTCAACCGCTGGGAGGTGCTGCTGCTGACCTACAGCGGCCGCAGCGAGGAGAACGCCCGTCAGGCCAAGGAGTTCCTGTTCGGCATGCAGAACAGCCGCAAGGCCCGGTACGGCGGCCTGACCCGCCGATGGGCTTGCTGGACCCGGAGCTGATGAAGCGCAAGCAGGAGTTCCAGGACAAGCTGCAGTCGAAGGCGGAGTCGGACAACAAGCTGAAGGAGGCACGCTCGGCCTGGGAGAAGATTGCCGGGGCGGAGAAGGTCCGGGCCGAGATCATCAAACCCTACTCGGTGCTGGAGGGAGGGGCGGGGTTCAACTGTGAGCTGTTTACCATCGCCCGCACTCTGGTCCGGGCGGGCCGAGGAACGGCCCAAGCCCAACGGCGATCGGTTGCGCGAATTCCGCGACAGCAACCTTGACTCGCTCAAGCTCCATCTCTTCTCTCCGGAGCCGATCTACGACGATTATGAGATTGCCAAGCTGGCCAACGGCCTGACATTCCTGGCGGAGGTGCTGGGTTATGACAGGCCGCTGGTGCAGAAGGCCCTGGCCGGCAAGTCTCCGCAGGTGCGGGCCAGCGAGCTGGTGCTGGGCACCAAGCTCAAGGACGTGGCATTCCGGAAGAAGCTCTACGAGGGCGGCAAGAAAGCTGTTGCAGGGTCCAACGATCCGATGATCGCCCTGGCCGAGCTGGTCGATCCGGACTCCCGAAAGCTCCGCGACAACCAGGAAACCAAGGTGGACGAGGTCAAACGGCAAGCCTACGCCGAGATTGCCAAGGTCAAGTTCGCCGTGGAAGGGACCAGCACCTATCCCGACGCCACCTTCACGCTCCGCCTCAGCTTCGGCACCGTCAAGGGCTACGAGGAGGATGATGGCAAGCCCGTGCCCTACGAGACGGTCTACGCCGGTCTGTACCAGAGGTCGAAGGAGAACAACAACAAGGGGCCGTTCGAGCTGCCGAAGCGCTGGGTCGAGCGCAAGGACCAGCTGAACCTCAAGGTGCCGCTCAACTTTGTCTGCACGGCGGACATCATCGGCGGCAACTCGGGCAGCCCGGTGATCAACCGGGACGCCGAGGTGGTCGGTCTGATCTTCGACGGCAACATCCAGTCGCTGGTGCTGGACTTCGCCTACAGCGACAAGCAGGCCCGTGCGGTGTCGGTCCATTCGCGAGGCATCCTCGAGGCGCTGCGCAAGGTCTACGACGCCAACGAGCTGGCGGACGAACTGGTGGGCAAGGGGAAGTGAGGAACGGCCGAGCCGCGCACGCAGCGCAGCGAAGTAAGCGGTTCGCAGGCACGACCGCTTACTCCGCTGCGCTGCGTGCGCGGCTCGGCCGTGGGCAGCGCACCCACGGGAACAACGGACTGTTCACTTCACAAAGATCGTAAAGTCCGCCACCGCTTCCCCCTCCAGCTTTGCTGGCTTCTCGCCCACCACCTCGATCTTGACCGTCGCCGCCTTGCCTCCGGTGCGCTTGACCATCCGCTGCGGAATCCCGAACCCGCGATCGATGTGTCCGCTGCCCGCCAGCACCACCATGCGCCGCAGCCCGCGTTCCTTCTGAAAGCGAGCCGCGCTGTCGGCCATGTACTCATCCCAGGTCGTCATCACCTGGTACGACCGCTCCTTCTGGTCCGCCGGCACCTTCCCTGCTTGCCCGTGCATCCTGGCCAGCCGCTCGTACCAGTAATCCCGATGCTCCTTGACGTGGAAGTCGATCGCGCCCAGCTGCTTCTTCTCGTCCTCGTTGAGCTTGTCGTAGCCAACGCTTGACAGTCGCTTGCGGACCTCCGTGGAGACGTTCAGGGCCGCCAGCGGCACGCTGTTGCGCCGGCAGAACTCGACGATGGGCCGATACAGCGACCAGTCGAAGCCCCAGCGCTGCGGATATTCGGAGTCCTTGAGGAACTCGCTCTCGGAAGCGTCGCCCTTGAAATAGCGATCGACGTGCTTCTGGTAAGGCCGCTGGAACATCTCCATACCCACTCCCAGCCGCTCATCGCGGGCAAAGAGGCCCTTGATGATCTGCAATTGCACCTGGTGGTGCAGGTCGCTGTCGTGCGTCTCGCCGATGCAGACGGCGTCGGCCTGGAGCAGCTGCTCGATCATCTCGCCAAAGGAGATGGTCTTGCCGAGCCGGGCGGAGTGGACTTCCAGCACGGGCGGCCCCTCCAGCCGGTCGCGCAGCCGCTGGTAGCCGGCCGGGTCGCGGGCCTCGATGGCCAGGACGCGGTTGCCGAGCCGGACCACGGCCCGCACTTCCTTGCTCTCCGTCTGAGCGACCAGCTCTTCCGGCCCTTCCCGGGTCGGTTTAAGCCCGGACACCTGAGCCTGGACAAAGCGGGTCAGCGTCTCGCGGTAGCGGCGGGCCTGCTCAGGCGTGGCGAAGGCAACCAGGACCGCCTGGCCACTCGAATCCTTGACTTCCCGGTCGCCGCGCCAGCCGGCCAGGGCCCCGACCGCGTCGGCGTGGGTGGCCTTGTGCTCGCGCAGCCGCTCGATCAGTTCCAGGGCCCCGAGCGTCCGGCCCGGTCCGAGGTCGATGGTGGAAACGGCTTCGCCCGGGCTGAGGATGGCGGCCGTGGAGCCGGGCGAGAAGAGATAGATGCGGTTGACCGCCTTCCAGCCGTCCTTCTCCTTGAGGGCCTTGACGTAGCGCGCCCCCTGGGCGTAGAGGAAGGCGTTGTGCAGGTTCTGGCTCTTTGCCAGGGGCGACTCGAGCATGGCGCTGACGCGTGGCTGGTCCTTCTTGAGCAGCTCAATCATGGTGAAGGTGGCGTCCCCCTCGATCAGGGCGGCCATCGCCTTGTCGCGGTCGCCGCTGCCGCGGGCGGTCTCGTGCAACTTCTTGAGGCTGAAGTGCTGGTCCTGCAAGGCGTGGACCATCTCGTGGACCAGCACGCCCATCTGGTAGTTGCCCTTGATGTCGTCGTAGAGGAACAGGGTCTTGTCCTTGAGGCTGTAGTAACCCTGAATGCCCTTCGACGCATCGCCGGGGCGAGCGATGATCTTCGCCTTGACCGGCTCCTTGAAGGCGAGGCCGCGTACCTCGGCGATGTCCTTTTCCAGCTTGCGGAGGAGCTTCTCCAGCTCTGGCTGGGTCAGCAACTTCTTCGGCTCGGGGTCGGCGGCCGACGCGGGCAGCAGCAGGAAGAGGAACAGGCAAGCGGGAAGCAGCCTTCGTAAGGAACGGATCATGAGAACGGGCTCCGGTTGGAGTGCCAGTGCAGGGCCAGAGGAATTGTACTCGGGCCATTGAGGGAGCGGTAGCCCACGGCCGCGTCGGCTCACGGACCGTTCCGACACTCCTGGAAGTGCTGCACCGGCAAGGCGCACTGCATCTCATCAGAAATCAGTGTACAACAGACGAGTACGTTTGGCCCAGAGCAATTTGCAGCAGGAAGTCATCCGCTCACTTCCGGAGGAGAGCAGCAGGAACAGCGCGGCAACAGGTTACCGGAATCGCAGGTTCGGCAGTTCCACTTGCAGTTGAACTTTGCCTTTGGGGGTCACGCGAGTGAAGAGGACATCCAGTTTCTCGAGCTGTTTGAGTCCCACCAGCTCCTTCAATCCGGCATCCGTCACTTTTGTGCGGCTCAGTTTGAGCGACCTCAGTTGCTGGAGCCGTGCCAGCTCCTTCACGCCCTGGTCGGTAACCTGGGTCGCCAAGGACAGGTCGAGGGATTGGAGGTCCTTGAGTCCGGCCAGCTCTTTCAACCCCTCATCCGTGATTTTGGATGCACCGGGGATGGCGAGCGACTGAAGGTGCTTGAGCTTGCCGATTTCCTTCAGCCCAGCGTCTGTGATCAGAAACGACGAGCCGAGATCAAGATGCTGCAACTGTTCCAAGCCAGCAAGCGCCGCGAGCCGGCGGTCGGTTATCCCCTGGAATGCGAGGGTAAGCGTCTTGAGCTGTTTGAGACCGGTCAACTCCTGGAACCCCGCGTCCGTCAGCGGAGTCTTCAAGAGGTAGAGGTGCTGCAGTCCTGGCAGCTCCTTCAGTCCCGTGCCGGTCACCTTGGTAAAGCTGAGGTCCAGCGACTGCAGCTGTTTCAGTCCAGCCAGCTCCTTCAGTCCTGCATCGGTCACGTTGGTTGCGGCAAGGCTCAGCGTTTGCAGGTTGTGGAGTTCGCGCAGCTCCGCCACGCCCACGTCGCTCACCTGGCCGGTGAGATACAAGGTTTGCAGTTGCCGCAGGGCCGCGAGTTCCTTTAACCCTGCGTCCGTGGTTGTGATCGTGAGCGAGCGCAATTGCTTGAGCGGCGCCAGTTCCCTGAGGCCTGCAGCCGTGCCGTTGAAATGACTGAGGTTGAGGGTCTGGAGCTTCTGGAGTTTGCCCAGTTCCTTCATGCCCGCGTCTGTTACACGGACCCCGGCAAGGTTCAGCAGACGCAACTGAACCAGTCCGCCCAGGTCGCTCACGTCCGCTGGCATCAGAGACCCCCTGCACCCGAGGTCCAGTTCGCGCAATTGCGTGAGTCCTCCCAGCTCCTTCATCGCTGCATCCGACAGTTCGTGGAAATTGACACGCAATGAGCGCAGCTGCTTGAATCCGGCCAGCTCCTTGAATGCTGTGTCTGGTGGCTTGGGGGAGCGAAAGGAAATCCCGAACTCCTGCTCCGGCGCAGGCGGTTTCCCGGCAGCAGGCCAGTGCGTTGCGTAAACCAAGGTGGGTATCTCACCAGGTTTCCCCGGTCCTGGCCCTGGGCGGAATTTCAACTCGAACCCCTCGGGGCCCATCCAGCCGACGGGAACGAGGGTCACCTTCTCCCAGGCCTGGCGTACCTCCGCGGGCAACGGTTTCGGTCCGGCACCGGGGGTTTGACCAAAAAGCTGCCCCGCCAGCACCAGACTCAGCAGCGGAAAACAGAAGCGTGTGGGAATTGGCATTCTCTCCTCCAAATGTTCCTCTCTCTCCGATATTAACCATCTTCAAAATACTCAAACACACACATGCACTTGAACGACAGGAAGCGGTCGTTAATGCATACGATTGTCAAATTCGTATGAATTGCGATGGTCTCCGTTCTCGTCCAACGGGAAACAATCGGCCAGATGTCATAGCAGTGGCATTCAATACTAACAGTTAAGTGTCACTGCGTAGGGACATTCCTGACTGCGGCCTCCCAGTGTTCCAGGAAGACTCTGATGGAGGGCGCTGCACCCGCTCTGACAATAAGCTGGGCAGTGTTCAACAGGGCATCTTGTAGAGCGATACGGGTCGGGTGACGAAGGCTCCTAAACAACGCTTCAGCTCTCAAGTGGCTGGTATCGACGAACAAGCGGTAAGAATACCCGCCGAAGGGGAATTCATTGCCGCTAGACCAGAGGTCGGTAGTGACCAATACTTCCGCTACTGGGTCAACACAATCTGAGCCTTGCACAATTAAATGAGTTGAAATGCCTTCCTTCTCTGCGCCAACCTCTGAAACAGCGATGATGAGGTATCTCTCTTGATCACATACAATCCCTGCCAAGCAGGCAGGAGGTGAAGCAGACGGGTGAATCTCGGTAGCCCACACCTTGCGAACAAGCAACTCGCCGATCTTCTGTCGTTCGGCATCGCGCAGTATGTGTCTACCGGCCCGAAGTTCTTCAAGTCCTATAACTTGTTCGACGGATGCCCGTAGCCGTACTCCGGCAACCGAATCTCCCGAAAAGACAGATCGCATTAGATCCTCGCTGACTTAATCAGTAACGCCAACCACCAAAAAGATACTGCTTGACGATAAACGGCTCACCGCTTAACCCGAAGAAGGCAACTGTCCCTTGGGAGTTGACAATATAAGACCGACTCTGCCCAAGCATAGCCAGTGCTAACACATCACTATCACTCACTCCATTACGGATAGCGTTTATCCCGCCAGGGTGTGAATGAATGATGAGTCGGTAGGTGTCCTCTGGCAAGTTTCCGCCCATGCGCCCAAGCATTATCAGTTGTCGGGGTCCTCCACGACCTTGCGTACGAACGACGGCGAACTCGAGGCGCGTATGGAGAGTGAGAGCAGCAATGTCAGTCGTTGTAATCTCTCCTCTCCGCAAAGTAAGCCGTCCACCGGCAGTACTGAGGCGAGCCAGTAAATCAGCTTGAGCAGCAGACAATTCGCCAGAAAGGAGTGGCGTTACGTCATCAAACGTCGAGGCTATTCGAATCCGCTTAATGCTTTGAACAGTTCCTCGCCTCCGCCAGACAGCGTTGAACGGAGCTGCCAATTGTTTCCCCAACGCGCTGGCTGCTGTGGCCGCACTCTGCCCCATGGCCACAACCAACTTGGCGCTGGCTTTGGCCGTGATCGTCGCATACTGCACTCCAACTTTGGTCACGCGAGCGATCCCGGTTGCCGCCACTCCTGCCGCCCGGGCCACCTTCGGCATTGCTGCCGTGATTTTATTGATCATATAGCTGGCGATGCCTGTGATCAAGTTCTTGGCGACGCCAGCATAGGAAATCCCCAGGACATAGCTGACCACCCCCGCGAGCATTTGGCCCACCGCCACGCCGCCCTCGTAACTCACTAAATAAGCAGCTTTATAGAGTTGGTATGCCGTGTTGAGACTCGGGAAGAACGCCGGAAACACCTTCTGTGCCGCCTCGACAAAGTCCTTGCTTGCCGTCATCTGGGTCCAGAGTTCCTGCAAGCCCGTGCTGATGGCATTGACGGTCTCGCTCGTGTTCATCACGAGTTGATACAGCAGCGTTGGGAATCCAGCGATCTGGTTGAAGGCACCTTGAACCAATCCCACGATCAAGCCCCCAGCCATCTCCAAATACTGCAGCGGCGTTGCCAACTCGAACTGTTGCTCGACGGTCAACCGGTTGCCGGTCAGCAACGCATTGCAATTGCTGTCTTGCTGTGCCACCTTGATTTGCGGATTTCCTCGGATGTAGGCCGACAGCGACATCCCGTACATGCTGCTGAAGGCCGCATCCAGGGAGGCACGCTCGATGGCGGGCAGTTCCTCGAAGAAGCCTGACACAGTGTCGCCAAACTTAATAACCGCAATGGTTGACTTCCAGGAACTGTCGCTGAGGTCCACGGAATTGCCCGGATACTGCAGGACAGTATGAAGTATCCGCGCCATCTCAACGGCGTTGCCGTAACCGCCGGGCAGCGAGCCCCAGTCGTCGGGAACGGGAATGTTATTCCGCAGGCCCTTGGTGAACTGCGCTTCAGTGTTTGTGAAGGTCGTGGCGTCCGTGCGATTGAGGTTGACGTTGATGCTGCCGTCGCTGCCGATCCAGCCGACATAACCCACAATGTTCAGCGGTCGAGCCAGCACCAGAGTCTGCTGGTCGCCGTCCCCTTCTGCCATGCCTTCAACGAACAGTGCGGCGCCCTTGGCAATCGTCAGGCTGCCGTAGTACGTCTGGCCAGCTAGAGGGCCCGTGCCTGAAACGGCTGCGGTCGTCATGGTGCCGCCTGACCAGACCATCTGGTCGGTGACGATCAGTTTGCCATAGCCGCTAATTGTGCCCGCCACCAGGTACAGTTGGCTGATGTTGAGAGCATTCGCAGCCGTCTGCCAAAACTGGTCGCCGGCATTCTGTACACCCAGACCACCGGCGCCGGCACCATCGACAATGATAACACCATTCACGACGCCGCCCCCGGTGAAGACGAAGACCTGGGCAGAGTTTCCGCTTCCCCCGCCCGCCAGGATTAGCGCTGCCGAGGCGCTGATACTCATGCCGCTGCAAGTGCTGCTGCCGCTTTGCAACGTCAAGGTTCCTGACTGGACGTTCACCTGGCCGGTGTTGGCGAACGGCAGAGCAAGCACGCAAGCGCCGCCGTCCGCCCCGCCACAGTTGAAGGTGCCACTGTTGCTGAAGCTATCGCTGCCGGTTCCGGTCACACGAACGGCATCGTAAGCGGTGAACGTCCCGGCGTTGGTCATGGTTACGCCGCCCTGGAAGGTCACCAGGGCATTGTCGAACAGGTAAGCGTCGCCCTCCTGATCGATGGTGCGATTACTGGCCCGTTGTCGGTTGTCGCCGAAGACGAACCAGTCGGCGCAGGAGTCAATGGTGATCGTGGCGGTCGATCCAGCACTGCTGGTCATGGTTCCACCCGTCCAGTCGAAGGTGCCCAGGACTGTGACGGCGCCCACACCAGATAGCGTACCGTAGCTGAGCAGCAACTGGTTGACGGACGTTGCTCCATTCAGGATCGCCGTGCCCCCATCGATGACGATCTGGTACAGGTCCAAGGGACAGGCGATGATGGTGTTGCCGCCACTGAAGATCACGAGCCCTTGCGAGGAACCTGCCGCCAGGGTAAAGTTGGAGGCGCTATCGATGGTATAAGAGACGCTGCCGGCGCCTGCGAAGGTCAGGCTGGCATTGTCGCTTAGCTGGAACGTCCCACCGGTGCTTTGGCCGCCGCCGGCCAGCGTCAGGTCGCCGCTCTGCACGGCCACCATCGAATTGTTGTTGAAGGGCACGCCAACGTACATTTCCTCGCCGGTCGCGTTGAAGGTGCCTGCATTGTTGATGGTGGCCGTCCCCGTGTTCAGAGTGAGGATACTGGAACCGGAGGCGGTGATGGCACCTTCGTTGTTCAGGACCACGCCGCCACCCATGCTCAGGCCGAGGCCGATGTCATCAATGTTGAGCGTGGCGCACTCCGTGACATTGATGGAGCCGCCTTGCAGAGCCCCGGCTTCCCAGTCAAAATCGCCATCGATGGTGAAAGTGGCTGCATTGTTGATTGTACCGCCTAACAGCAATCCGCTGGTTGTCTCCGCGGAACTCTGAAAACTGACGCTGCCACCAATAACGTCCAGTGTGCCGGCTGACAAGGAACCGCAGACAGTGACCGTGCCACCGGCGAAGACCATGGTTCCTGTCGTGCTGATGTCGGTAGACAGGTTATAGTTGCCCCCCGAAAACCCCAGAGCGGCATCCTGGGCGATGTTAAAGGTGCCGGAGATCGTCTCCCCGCCGTTGCCGAACAGCAACGCGCCTCCCTGAACGTTCACCGTACCGGAGTTGTTGAGGAGGACGTTCAGCGCCGCGGTGGACGTGTTGGTTTTCGTGAAGGTGCCATTGTTCTCAATGGTGCCGGTGCCCTTCATGAAGCCGCCAGCGGACCCGCTCCAGGTAATCTGACCTTCGTTGTTCAGCGTGCGATCCAGTTCCAGGCGAACAAAGCTGGTACTGTTGATCGTCACCTGGGCACCGGCAGGAATGATCGTGGTCCCATCACCAGCCATTTCACCGCCTGTCCATGTCAAAGAGGACGTGATGGTGAAGTCGCCTTCTCCGGACAGAATGCCTCCTGCCAGCGTGGCGTCCACTGTCGTGCCGCCGGCATTGAAGAGGACGGTTCCGCCTGGACCCAGAATGTTGGTCGTTGTCACCTCATACGGGCAATCAATCGTGGCAGTGCCGCCAGCGATCCCTTGAAACGTCATGGTTGCGCCGATGCCCTCGATGGTCGAGTCCGCATCACAGGAAAACTGGTTCACGGCCAGCGTGGCGCCTGGCGCGATGGTCGTTTCGCCATCCACCGAAGCGCCGAAGGGAACGTAAAGCATTCCGTTATCGACCTTCAGCTTGCCGCCCTGGTTGGTGAAGCGAGTCGATAGAGTCGCCTGGGCCGGCTGCGACGGTGCATACTCGAACGTGCCGAAGTTGTTGTTGAATCCCAGCGCCATGCCGGCGAGGAAAACGCCGCTTCCTTGAGCCAGGAACGTGCCATAATTGTTGACACCCAAAAGGCCGACGTAATCGTAGCTGCCGCTGCCGGTCCAGTTGACGATGCCTTTGTTCACCAACGTGCAATTGAACCCCACGTTGGTGGAACCCAGTCCTTCCTCGGGATCGCCCGTCATGTTGAGGGTGCCATCCGACTCGATCTTGAACGTCATCGCTGGGCCGTTCGCGGACAGCGGATAATAGCTCAGGACGGTGCCATTGGTCCAGTTGAAGTCCTGCTGGACCGTGAGCGAGCCACAGCCGGTCAGGTTGCCGCCGGTCAACGAACAGTTGTCCGTCACCGCGGCCGGCGCCGCTGCTGGCGGCTCATCAGGGGGTCCGAAGGTCGCGGTATCCGTTAGTAATGTCGGTTGTGCCCACGTTATAGGCGCCTGAGTCTTCCCAGCAGCAGCCGCTGAAGTGGACCGTACCATCCCCCAGAATGGCCGAGGACGCATCGAGGATGTAATTGCCGCCGTGGAAATCCAGCGTGCCGTCCTGCTCCACCAGGAAGGTGCCGCCCGTGGAACTGGCCACGGTCCCGGTCGCGAACGGCCCTCCACTCTTATCCGCCAGCTGCAACGTGCCTTGCTCGATCCAGACGAAGCCAGGGTTGCACTGTTCACCGTCGATGGCAAAGGGCTCGCCATTATTGCCATTGACGTCGAAGCGAATGTTGAGCGTGGTTGTGCCGCTGTGCTGATCGAAAAGGCCGTCGTCCTCAACCGAGGAGAACGTGTCCAGGGCGTTCCAGGAAGCGCCGCTCTCGCTGGTGAACGTGCCATCGTTGGTGAAAGTCGAACTCTGGCTGGTAATGGTCCCGCCAATCCAGTAAACGAAGCCATCCCGGGCCACGGTGAAGTTGCCGCCATTGAGGGTAACCGCACAGTCAAGGTTCAGGATGCCGCTGACGGCCAGGCCTCCGGAAACCAGCAAGGAGCTGGGAGTGGTGCCATCGCTGCTTTCGACCGTCAGCGTCACGCCGTCGGCAACGGTCAAGCCCCCTGCTTGCAGGCTGAGGGAGTTGACCAGGATGGTATCGCCCACTCCGTTCGTTGTCGAGATGTTCGCGTTGGGCGAGTTGATGACGACGTTGTCCTGCTCCGACGGAAGTCTGCCGATGTCCCAGTTGCCGGTGTTGAACCAATCATTGTTCACCGCCCCGGTCCAGGTGATGGTGGCCGCAGCCGGGGCCGCCGGCGCCCCTGCCAACGTGATCGAAACGGTGGCCACGTTGCTCACCTGGGTGCCGCTGGTTACCTTGTAGGTGAACGAATCCGTGCCAGAGGAGCCCTGGTTGGGCGTGTAAGTGCATTGCCCAGTGGACGGACTGTAACTCAGCGAGCCTTGCGTGGGCGGCTGCACAACCGTGAATGCCAGGGAACTGCCGATGGGAGCGGCAACGGCGGATGACAGGTTGAATGTTGTGGCTGTTCCGCTCGTGGCTGTAACCGCGGTAGCGTTGGCGACCGGGGCCGGAGGCAGCACATTGACGGAAATGGTCGCGACATTGCTGATCTGATCGCCGTTGATTGCCTGGAACGTGAACGTATCCGTCCCTGTAAAGCCTCGCGTCGGCGTGTAGTCGTACAGTTGGGTCTGGGTGTTGTAGACGAGCGTGCCGTTGGTCGGCCCTTGCACGATTTGCAGGGTCAGCGGATTCGTACTGCCACCGGCGGAGACGTCGTTGAGCAGGTTGATCTCGGTGGTTTGGTTCGCCGGCGCACTCACGGTGGCATTGCTGGCGACGGGCACGGGCGGCAGCACCAGAATCGACACGGTGGCGACGTTGCTGGTCTGGAAGCCGTCGTTGACGGTGAATGTGAACGAATCGCTGCCGCTGAAGGTGGCGTTGGCCACGTAATCGTACTGGCCTGCTTGGGCGTCCGCGACCAGGGTGCCGTTGCTGGGGGCCTGAACGATGCTGACGGTCAGCGGGTTGTTCACCGCTGCCAGTCCGGCGTCGGCCAGGTTCAGAGTGATCGCCTGCCCGGCAATGGCAACCACGGCGCCATCGAACGCTATCGGGGCAGGGTCGGACACGGTGATGCTGACCGTGGCCACGTTGCTGTCCAGGATGCCGTCGTTCACTTTCCAGGTGAGCGAATCCGTGCCCGTGAATCCCTGATCGGGCGTGTAGGTGTAGACGCCCTTGGTCGCGTCGAAGACCACGGTGCCGTTGCTGGGCTGTGTCACGATGGTCGTGGTCAGCTGACAGCCGCTGATCGGTGTGGCATTCCCCAGCAGGCGGAAGTTGGTACTCTGATCGGGTAGGACCGTGAGCGACTGGTTGTCGGCCACGGGCGGATTGGGGTCAGCCACGGTGATGGACACGGTCGCAACGTTACTGGTCTGGATGCCGTCGCTGACCTGGTAGGTGAAGGAATCGTCGCCGAGATAGCCTTGCGCTGGCGTGTAATCGTACAGACCGGTGTCGGTGTTGTAGGCCAGTGTGCCGTTGCTGGGCTGCTGAACGATGGTGACGGTGACGTTGTCGCCGCTGGCCGCCCAGGACGTGTCCAGGGGAATACCCGTGGTCTGGTTGGGAGCCACCGTGTCGCTTTGGTCCGCGATGATCGGGGCGATCTCGATGACGTTGATGGACACGGTGGCGACGTTGCTGCTGGCGATGCCGTCGTTGGCCTGGTAAGTGAACGAATCGTTGCCCGTGAAATCGTGGTTGGGCACGTAATCGTAGGCATCGAATGTCGGGTCGTAGGTCAGGGTGCCGTTGGCCGGCTGCTGCACGATGGTAAAGCTGAGCGGATTGCCGTTAGGGGAAGTGGCGATGGTATTGAGGTCGATGTCGGCAGATTCGTTGACGGCCAGGGTCAAGGTGGTGTCGCTGGCTGGGATTTGGATGGTCTGGGTGAGGATGCTGCTGACGCTGGGGGTGAAGTCGGTGTCGCCCTCGTAGGCGGCGGTAATGTCGTGGGTGCCCTCGCCGAGCGTGGAGGTCGTGAAAGATGCCTGGCCAGTGCCGTCCAGGGTTTCAGTGTCCAGCAGGGTACCGCCGTCGTAGAAATTCACGACGCCGGTCGGTGTGCCAGCTCCCGGAGCCGCGGCGCTGACGATGGCGGTGAAGGTGACGTCCTGACCCCAGACGGCGGGGTTGGCGCTGGAGGTCAGTGTGGTGATGCTGCTGGCCTGGTCCACTTGCTCACTCAGCGTGGTGTTACTGACGAGGAAGTCGCTGTCGCCGCTGTACTGGGCGGTGATGCTGTCGCTACCCAGGGGCAGCGTGCTGGAACTGAAGGAAGCCTCGCCATTGCCATCCAGGGTTACGGTGCCCAGCAGGGTGTCGCCATCGTAGAAGGTCACGGTTCCGCTCGGCATGCCCGTCGCTGGAGATACGGGGCTGACCGTCGCGGTGAAGGTGACGTTCTGGCCCCAGACGGCAGGGTTGGCGCTGGCGGTCAGCGTGAGGGTGCTGGCGTCCTGATCGACTTGCTGAGTCAGCGAGGCGCTGCTGGGCAGGAACGTGCTGTCGCCACTGTAGTCTGCCGTGATGCTGTCGCTTCCCAGAGGCAAGGTGCCGGTGCTGAAGGAGACGTCGCCGTTGCCGTCCAGCGTTTCGGTGTCCAGTAGCGTGGTGCCGTCGTAGAAGGATACGGTGCCCGTTGGCGTGCCTGCGGTTGCAGACGCGGCGGCGACGTTGACGGTGAAGGTGACGCTCTGCCCCAGCACCGAGGGATCCTGGCTGGAAGTCAGCGTGATGCTGCTGGCCCCTTGCTCGACTTGCTGGCTTATCGTAACGCTGCTGGGGAGGAAGCTGCCGTCGCCGCCGTACTCGGCGGTGATGCTGTCGATACCCACAGGCAGCGTGCTGGTGCTGAAGGTGGCAGCGCCGGTGCCATCCAGAGTTACAGTGCCCAGCAAGGTGCCTCCATCGTAGAAACTCACGGTTCCGCACGCAAATAGATGCGTCCCGTTATTGCTCGCCAGGATTCGCAGGTTGAGCGCAGGCCAGAGAATCGTCCTGCCACGGAGAGCCGGTATTTCACGCAAGAACGGAGTGAAGGGTTGATCTGCACCGCACGGATACACTACAACAGATAGAACGTGCCTGAGCTTCCGCTGCTTCCTTGAGAGGACACCTTCGTCACAAAAGTCACAAAAGGGGACGGATCCCGATTCATACGAATTTGAAAATCGTATGAATTGAGATCCGTCCCCTTTTGTTTCGTCCCCTTTCTTGTTGAATTGAGATCCGTCCCCTTTCTTGTCGATTTTCAAATTCGTATGAATTATGATCCGTCCACTTGCGTCCTAGAGGCTAGTTGCATTGTCAAGTTTCTTGTTCTCGAGTTCATGCCAATCGCCGATCGTATCAATGATCACTTCTCCAGTGGAGCAGCTAATGACAGCCTTAAACAGCACAAATGGTTCACGTTGACCTTGCACGCTAAATGTGACGAGCAACGTTGTCACCTCCCTGTCAGGGATGTGTGTTAGGATAGCAGCTTCCTCAAGGTGAGACGGGATGGTGCCTTGAGGAAACAACTCTCGATATTTCCTGAGACCAATGGTCAAGGCGGCGTCAGTAGTTATCATCGAAACCCTTTTATCGAATGCCCAACCTTGCATTGATTTCATCAGCAAGGCTCCAATAGAAGACACCGGGTCGGGAACTCCATGTTGCTCCCCACACCGCGCTTCTTCGTTGGCCAAAGGCTTGGAGTACGTTTTTATCACCCGCTGATCCAACTGGCTGGAAGCCCGGGGTATGCGTATGGCCTGAAAAGCGCCAGCCCTCGCGAGCGTATCGCCTCGCACTTTCCACTGAAAGCTGAGGAATTGAAGGCAACCTCCCCCCAGATCCACCAACACCCCGAAGGATAAGTCGTTCCCCTCGACGGGTTAGTATCGCAAACTCGTCGCCAGTATGAAGAGTCAGGTTTCGCAGGTCTCTCATTGATACTGACCCCCGAGAAACAATCACCTGGCTCTCACTGTTAGTCAGCTGGGAAAGAAGCCATCGTTGCCTCGGCGTGAGAGGGCGGGCCGTGCCCTGGACGGCACCTTGGACGCCTGCTGAAACAATTTGACTTCTTCCAGTCGCATCTCTGAATCTCCTCCGCACGGCATTGAGCGGAGTGGCCAGCTTGTTCCCCAAGGCACTGGCCGCAGCAGTGGCATTGTTGCCCATGGCGACGAGCAACGCATTGCTGGCTCGCAGACCTGTCACCACGGGTTTTGCCAGCGCCGCTGCCGTTCGGCCCACAATGGGAGCGGCGACCTTGACTCCCTTGATGATAAAGCGCATCGAGAGCGAGATCAAGTTCCCTGCACCGCCGGTGAAGAACACAATCGCGGCTTGCACAACGATCCGTGACACTGCCTGGCCAATCGCCTCTCCTCCCGCATAGGACACCAGCTTGTCTTCCGAATAGAGCTGATAGGCCGTCATCAGGTTGGGAAATACGGTTTCAAAGGCGGCTGCGGCTGCCTCACGAAATGACAGGTCCTGCATTTTCGTCCACAGGGAACTCAATCCGCTGGCAATCGCCTGCACGGTCGCCACTGGGCTCGTGATCAACAGATAAGTCAGCCGCGCCACCTGATACACCACTGTGCCCACGCCAGCGAGTCCGTTGAGCGCACCAATGGCAATTCCAGCGAGCACGCCTCCAGCCATCTGCAAATACGCCAGCGGCGAGGCCGCCGCGAACTGTTGCGCTCCAAGAGAGGGCAAGCCGTTGAACAGCGTGTTGCAGTTCGCCTCTGCCTGGCTGGGTACGTTGTTTTTGATGAAGGTGGCCAGCGCGGTTCCGTAGCGAAGAGCAAAGGCTGCTGCCACGGAGGCCCGCTCGATGGCTGGCAATTCCTGGAAGAAGGCCGTCACGCTGTTGGCCGCAAGACTGCTGACGGTAGCACCCCAGGGGCCGCTGAACGTTACGACCTGGGAGGGATTGAGCAGCACGGTGTGGAGTACACTTGCCAGGTATAGGGCGTGGCCATAACCGCCGAGCAACGAGCCGCTGGCCGCCGGAATGTCCGCCAGTGGTTTGCCGCCTCCACTGGCAAGCATTGCCGCGGGGTTGGTGTACTTCGTGGGAAGGTTCGGCTGAGGGAACAGTGTGACGCTGACGCTGCCGTCGTTGCCGACCCAGCCCACGCGCCCGAGGATGTTCAACGGTCGCGCCAGCACGGGGGTGATCGGTTGGCCGCTGCTGTTTTGCATGCCCATGAGGAACAGGGCTGCCCCCTGAGCGATGGTCGTGCTGCCGAAGGCTGTGGCATTGGTTGGATTGGCTGCGCTGGTCATGGTGCCGCCGGACCAGACCATTTGCCCGGTGACCGTCAGCAGTCCAAAACCGCTGATGGTTCCCGCAACCAGGTAGAGCTGGTTGATGCTCAGGGATGGCTGAACAGTCTGCCCGGGCAAAGCGCCGTCATTTTGCACTCCCAGGCCGCCGTCATTGGCGCCATCGACAATGACCTGACCATTCAAGGAGGTAGCGGTCTGGAAGAGGAAGACCTGGGCGGTGGCGCCAGTCCCGCCGCCAGCCAGAATCAATGCGGCTGAATCGCCGATGCTCCAGGTGCCGCTGCTGCTGCCGGTCAGCAGTGTCAACGTGCCAGACTGAATGTTGACCTGGCTATTGTTGTAAAACGGCAGGTTTAGTGCGCAGGCGCCGCCATTGACGCCGCCACAGTTGAGGGTGCCGTTGTTCGTGAAACTGTCGCTGCCGGTGCCGCCGATGGAGACAGCATCGTAGGCAGTGAACGTGCCGGCATTGGTCAAGTTCACCGAGCCCTGGAAGGAGACCGTGGCATTGTCGAACAGGTAGGCGTTGCCTCCCTGGCTGATGGTGAGGTTGCGATTGCTTGCCTGTTTCGTGCCAATGCCAAAGATGAACCAGGTTGCACCCGAGGCGATCATGGTGGTCCCGGGTAAGCTGGCTGTACTCGAAGGGGTATCTGGGGTCGTGGTGGCGCTGGCCGATCCGTCGCCGCTGTTCATGACGCCGCCGGTCCAGTTGAACGTGCCCGAGACCGTCACTGTCACTGACCGAAAAAGGTGTCAGGAGCCAATATTACGATTGTATGTTTCGTAATATTGGCTCCTGACACCTTTTTCGGTCCGCCTTGGCCTCGGTCCCCTTGTCGTTGGGGGAGCACGCTGGGGTGAGCACCAGGCTGGCGGCGATCACGAAACAGTACAACTTTCGGCATGCGGACATGGACCATTCTCCTTTGGAAAAAACAGGGGCCTTGTGGGCCTCCTCGAACTTGACGGCCTCGTTGACGGTGATCTCGATGCGATTCTTGGAGCCAGCGGAGCTAATTAGGTGCCTACGATGTCCTAGAATAAAGACGTGGGCCCCTTTCCGCTTTTCCGCTCCTATGAATCGGCTCCCGACATCTTTTCTGACCGGTTGTCTTTCAGCGGTCGGATTTCATTGGGAGCTATTGCCTCCAACGCACGTCGCGCCCACGAGCGTACCTCGTGGTCTTCATCCCCCAAGGCTGTAACAAGATCGGGAATGGCTGAAGATGCTCGGAACCCCATCCATTGAAGGATCACGGCGGCTTTTCTCCGCTGCATGACTTCTCCAAGACGCATTTTTTCGCCTAAAGCGATAGCTGAAGCGGGAATACCCTTCCAGAGACCTTCAGCAACAGCCGCTCTCACATCTGGATCTGGATGGTCTAACAAACTAATCAATCCCTGAATGACCAAAGGGCTTGCTGGTTCGATACTCCCTAACGCCGTGGCTACATCGTGAGTTACTTGTCCATCTTCGTCATGAAGGGTTTCGAGAAGTTTTGAAACCGCTTCTTTCGCTCGGGACCCAATGGCTCCTAACCCAAGTGCTGCAGCGACCCGGACGTTTGGGTGTGGATGATCAAGCATCTCTACCAGTTTCGGCACGCAGCGCATGGTCATGGGGCCCTAGGCTTCGGATGGCTGTTTCTGCTTCATGAGCCACTTGCAAATCAGATGCCATTAGTTTTTCAATCAGTTCGGCAAGCATGTTATATCCTGCAAGAAAAATAGATGCGTCCCCTTTTTGTCCCAAACGGAAACGCTCACCCTGCGGGTTGACCCAATCATGTGTGTCTGATAGTTGGCCGAGTTCCATGGCTTGAACTACGATGTCGATTACTTCTTCAACCGGCATTAAGTCTTCGATTCTGTATGTCACAGGCTCTCCCTCGCTGACAAAGTTCCGGTTCTCGGTTGCATATAGTTTGTTGGCCCGAGCAGTCCACGACAGTTGTTTCTTCATGGGCACACCCGGATACGGGTATGCAGTGACCGCAGCCAGATCACCACCAATGCCGACAAATAATAAAGGACCGTTAGGTCTAGATACAATGACGTCACCCGGTGCCCGGCCTGCAAAAGCATGTAGGAGCTGCACTAGTTGCTGGACCGAGTACACCTCCACATACTCTCCACCTTGACGGCGGGGGTAGGGGCGCCGATTGTCCGTCACGCCACACAGCAGATCTTTATTATTTGGCATATCACTTTCCTTCAAACAACTCACCATCACCATTGCTGATAGAATTGCCACTCTGGCCGTTAGGGTTAGGCTTGCACAGGTAGACTTTGAGCTTTACCCTCAGCGGAAGCATCTTGTCTAGATTGAACCGACATCCAAGAGAGTTACCCGACACCGGATCGTATTGGGAGCAGATGAAATCTCGGTTCACTACGATGTAGGCTTCGCTGACATCCTGATCGTGTAGCTTTAGCTTTCGGAGGATTGCTGCTGCCGATGCCTCGATGTGGTGATAGTTTTTACTAGTGAACCCTACAACTTTACCTATAAGCGCTGGTGGAACCACTGGGTCGTGATACCTGCCCCGGCCAATGTTAGTAGCCAGCCAGTACACTCGTCCCGCGACAACCAATGCACCATGTGCTTGATCACCTTCTTCGTGCTTCGGTAACTGGGTAGCAATTGCTTGAGGGGTCAATCCTGTTGCCAACGGTGGATTTGTTGGAAGCTTGATCTGTTCAAACAATTGCTTAATGGTTGTGGCAGCCTGTTCGATCAATTGCCCAAGGTGGGCGTTGGCAGCTAATGCTTGTGTTTCAGCCGTAAGCAAGGGGGGAACCGGACCCTTCGCAGCGATAGCCGCCATCACTCCTGCACACGCTTGGATTACTTCGATCCTGGCTTGTTCCAAAGCAGTTCTCTCGTCCGCCGACACCTGGGTTAGGTCGAGGGACGCATAGTCGCGGAGCAGGTCCGAAGCCGATTTCTGCGGTAGCGGCGTGCTGGCCCGCATCACGACTGGTTGACCGTTCTGGTTGACTACCCATAGCCGGTGGGTCTCATTCCCAACCGTAAATGTTACTGCTTTGACAACCAGCCCCTGATACTCGGGGTGGCTGTTCAGCCCAAAGTAGCCCTTGGCCTTGTCCCCCAGATAGCTGATCCCCTTCCCGATTGCGTTCAACGCCACGTTGCGCACGCTCTCGATCGAGCCGGCCACCTTCTGCGGCAGGTTCGTCAGGTCCAACTGCGCCGCGATGAAGTTCAAGCCCACCGGCACCAGGCCGTTGAGGAAGTTTGTCACCGCCTGCGACATCCCCGCCGTCTGGCCCGCCACCACGTCCTTGATGTTGTTGGCGATCGTCGTCGCCATTCCTGCCAGCTGTCCGAACTGCTCCACCGAACTGCTCAGCCACGTCACCGTGTTGTAGATCGCGCTCAGGAAATTCAGCCCCGGGACAGCGAACGTCTTCGCCAGGAACTTGATGGCCTGGGGCACCAGGTTTTGGGTGATGTAGTTGACGCCCTGCTGCAACACCTGGTCCACGATCTGTTGGGGCGACAAGTTCGCCGATGCGGCCTCCAGCCAGTTGTAGACTCCAGACACGCCCTCGCTGATCCAGGTCTGCACGTCCTGATACGCCTGCGTCACCAGGGCCACGTTGGCAGCGCCGAGCTTGTCCACCAGCACCGACTGGATGTTGTCCCAGGTCAGCTTGAAGAACTGCAGCAGCCACTGGCTCACCTGCCCCACGTCGCTCCAGTTGCTCGGCGGCGCAGGAAGCTGGGAAAGCCCGGAAGTCAGCCATTGCATCAGGCTGTTCTGCAGCGTCGTGCCCAGGTTGCTGAAGAAGTTCTTCAGTCCCTGGCCAACCCCCGCTGCCAGGTTGGTGATGAAGTCAATCGGGTTGGTGACAATCGCCTGGAGCACATCCGTGGCCGCGTCCTTGAACTGCTGCAGCTGCGACCACAGGTCGGAGAACGCCTTGCCGAACTTCTCCAGCTGGTCCATGAACCCCTTGGCCGCGTCCAGGGTGGCATTGACCACGGTGCTGCCCACAACCAGCAACTGCTTGCCGGCCTCGGTCACCAGCCAGGTGACCTTGTTGACGCCCGCCTGGAAGGCCTCGTAGGACCTGGCCACGAAGTCGCCTGCCGTGGTCACCACCGTCGTGAAGGCGTTGGCCACTGCTGTGGCCACGGTGCTGGCCGTGTCGGCAACGTAGGTCGTGACCGCGTTCCAGGCGTCGGTCAGCCACCACAGTCCCGAAGTGTCAGTGTGCGTGGTCGTCTGGTTGCCGGCGAAGCGGTACAGGTTGGCATCGCCAGCCTTGATTCCTTCGGGGTCGGGGCTGGTCCAGCGGCCTGTTGCCGGATCGTAGACCCGAGCAATCGCGCCGTGGTAGAGTCCCAGGGCGGCATCGTACTGCATCCCATCCCAGCCGACCTGGCTGACCGGCAGCGATCCGGACGCGACGTTGCCGAAAGCGTCGTAGTTGGCGTGGGCCACCACCCCGCCGGGGCCGATCAGGTCACGGACAGAGCCCAGTGGGTCGGTGACTACCGTGCTAACGTTGCCACTGGCATCGACCGTGGCCAGCAGTTGGCCCGAGGGTGCGTACAGGAAGCGCTGCAGCAGGTTGCCGGCGCCATCCAGCGTGGCCGCCAGGTGCGTGCCATCGTAGACGAACTGAGTCACCTGCGTGCCGTTCGCCGGGGTCCAGACTGTCTCTTCACTCAGCTGGCCTGCCGGGTTGTACGTCTCGTCCACCTGCTCCAGCAAGTTGCCCAGACGCATCGCGGTCCTCGGCGTGGGTGATCCGGCCGTCCAGTCCATAGCCATAGGTCCAGGTCTCGCCGGTCGCGATGTAGGTCTTGCCGGTCATGTTGCCGGCGGCGTCATAGCTGTAGTTCCAGGTGCCGTCGGAGAGCAGCTCGTTGCCCGGCCCGGTGACGTAGCCCGGCATGGTGCGATTGCCGGCCGCGTCATAGCTGTAGGTGTGCGTGCCGTCAGAAATGACCTCTCCCGCGGCATCGTAGCTGTAGGTGGCGTCCACGACGCCGTTGCGTGTCTCGCTGAGCAGCTGGCCGGCGGTGTTATAGCTGTAGACGTAATCCTCCAGCACCGCGCCGCTGCCATCCAGCGCCTTCAGCTCCGTGACGTGCCCGGCGGTATCGTAGCTGTACTGCACCGAACCCAGCACGGTCGTGCCGGCCAGGTCGGCGTAGTAGGTCAGCGTGGCTACCTGGCCAGTGCTGGTATAGGTCGCATCGACACGCAGCGGGGCCGAAGCGCTGCTGGTGAAGTCCTGCTCGGTTGCCTGCTCCTGGCTGTTGTAGGTGGTGTCCACCGCGCCACCGAGGGTGTCCTGCACCACGGTGGGGTTGCCGGCCGTGTCGTAGCTGTACGTCTGCGTCACGCCGCTGGGGTCGGTCTGGGTCGCGACCTGGTTGGTGGAGGTGTAGGTCGTGGTGGTCGTGGCGCCGCTGGCGTCAGTGACGGTCAAGGGATTGCCACTGCTGTCGCGGGTGATGGTGTCCTGGAACAGGACGTTGCCTGCCGAGTCGGTGGTGACGTCGGAGACAACGTTGTTGCTGGCGTCGTAAGTCAGAGTGCGCGTCCAGCCGGCCGGGCTGGTCTCGGTCAGCAGATCGCCGTTGGTGCTGTAGCTGAAGGTCCAGGTTCCCTGCGGCGTGGTCATCGTCGCGGGGTTGCCGTTGGTGTCGTAGGTGAACGTAGTTGCATTGCCATCGGGATCGGTGACCGAGGTGACCTGGGCTTGGTCGTTCAGCTGGTAAATCGTCGTTGGCTGGTTGCCAAACGCCAGCGAGCCGCCGACACCCCCGGCATCGACCTTGATCGTCAGCGGGCTGGCCGGACCAGCCGAATCGGTCTCGCTGCTGACGTCGTCCACCGAAGCGGCGCTGATGGAGTCGATGCCGTCGCTGACGCTGACGCCGCTGACGTCCCCGCTGGCATCGATCTGATTGACGTGGCTGAAGCCGCTGATCGGTCCGGTGAGGTTGGCAAAGGTCAATTCGTCGGCAGTGGAGCCGGCCCCGGCCGTGGCGCCGCCGAAGTCGCCGCGGGAATGGACCGTCAGCGTACTGTCGGCCGCCAGCGTGATCGGACCGACGTGGCCGTCGCCGACCGTATCGGGCATCCCTTCCGTCTGGTCGGTATGCACCTCCAGCTGCGCACCGGGAGCGGCCGTGCCGTCGATGCCATCGATGCTGGCGTTGGTCAGCAGGTCATAAGTGGTGCCAGGGTCGAGCAAGGTCACGTCGATGCTGCTCACCTCCTGGTCGAAATTGTAGCTCTGGCCGCCGGCAAGGGTAGTGCTGCCCGTGGATCCGTCGGGGTTGGTGAAGTCGAGCTGGACGGAGCCGGCGCCCTGGTTGGCGAAGTCGATGTCGCTGGGGAGGCGGACCCGCCCTCTTGCACATCACCAGGCTTGCGGTCCCGTGTCGCGGGGCAATCACTTCTGGCCAATTTTTTTCTCGCTCTCGTACAGGGTGATCTGATACGAAGCGATGCGGGCTACGTCTGCCAGGGGCATGCGGACTTGGTTGGACACGACCTGGCTTTTCCCCGGGAGCAGGAAAACCGACTGGCTGGTGCAGCCAATCAGTTTGTTGTCCTTGTCAAAGAAGGCAACGTACAGCACGGCGTTCAGCTGCTTGTCCGAGGTGTTCCGCAGCCTGCCGTTCGCCGCGATGGCCGTCACCCCCTCGAACTCGAAACGATGAAAGTCACTGTCGAACTTGACGTTGTCGCCGACGGTGACCTCGATGCGCTTCTTGGCGCCAGCGGGGAACTCGGCGGTTCCACTCTTGTTGGCAGCAGGAAGGGGGGAGGTGAATAGCACAAGGACGGACAGCAGTGAAACGAGGTAGCGTAGCATGGGTTCTCCTTTGGGATGAATGTTACACAGTTTTTCACATCCCGTACACACACTATATGGCGATCAAATAAGTAGAGCAAGGAACACAACAACCGGACGTACCTCAACTCGTACGCATCAGCATAATTGTATGATTCGAGTCGCGTCCCTATTCAGCCCTCAGTCCGCGTCAATTCAGAAACAGGAATTGTCCCAGGTGTCCGGGGGATCGAAAACATGTCCCCCGTACTCATTCTCATCCTGCTCGGGCTCTTCCACGTCGATATATCTACCGTGCCACTTCACCCAGGGCGCAAGTACCTGATGAACGTAATAATGAACGACAATTTCGATGACTTCATCCGCAAGCAACAAGTTCTGCGGCGGAAAGGGGGTATCAATTCCCTCACACCTAAACAGTTTATTGGATGCGGCGCGCACCACGTTCGCGTACGCCACCAGAATCGGACCATCGGGCAGGTTTGCCGGGCATTGCACCGCCGCGAATCCCCCCCCAATGCCAATCCCCAACACACAACCCCGGCTGTTGCGAAAACTCAGCATTCGCGGTTCACGCTGGCTGAAATGCATCAAGGTTGAACGCAACTCCTTCTCGGACCGAATTGGCCATTGAGGACGATCCTCGTCCTCATATATGCTTGGTGAGGGTTGAAACTCATCAAGCAAGAGCCATTCAGTAGTCTGGTCGCTCATTGTTGTGCCTCCCCAACAAAGCGTTCATAGTAATTATTGAATCCGGTAGGTGTCTTGGCCCACACCTGAAGGGTGATACCCTGCGGAAGAAGTGTCGATCGAAGTTGGAATTGGCACCCATTACCAATAATCTGGGTGCCTCCAGTTAGGCAAGGAGTTAAATTAAGGTAAAGTCGGCCTTCCGTCGCATGCAGGTGCCGCATGATGGCTGCTGCTTCTCCTTCGGTATGGAAGTACAAGTTCGCAAAGCCGTTGTTCCAATTCCGAATCCCTGCCGTATTCGCATAACCGCTATACCAGGCTGATCCCTGAAACTGAATCCCCTGAGTCGCAGTACCGCTCGCCAGTTGGTACTCCCTGCCACCAACGACGAGAATGCCGAGTACCTTCCCTTCTGTACTGTCGTAATTCGGGATTCGCGCCAGAATCTGGGCGGTAGTTCCACCTGCGAATGGGGCTGACGGCGGCATGGGCATGTTATGGAACGGGTAATTGTTGGCAGCCGCCTGGAGGATTTGAATGACTCGGTTGCGGAAGTTGTCCGCCTGCGTGGCCAGGTTGATGTAGGCAGTAACCGGGTTTGGCGCAGTGGCGATCAACTGCTGACTGGTTTGAACCAGACCGTTGAATTGGGTCTGCAAGTTCGCTAGTTGCTCCTGGGTAATGGCAGCAGGAGGTTGCTGGAGCCACTGAGCAATCGTGTTAAGATACAAGGGCAGGGGAGTACTCGCCCGCATGACGACAGGCGTCCCGTTCTGGTTCACTACCCAAAGCCGGTGTTGCTCCGTACCGATCGTCAACGTTTCTACCTTGACGACCAGTCCCTGATACTCAGGATGGTTGTTGAGTCCCAGATAGCCCTTGGCCTTGTCCCCCAGATAGCTGATCCCCTTCCCGATCGCGTTCAATGCAACATTGCGCACGCTCTCGATCGACCCAGCCACCGCCTGCGGCAGGTCCTTGACGTGCAGCTGCGCCGCGATGAAGTTCAACCCCACCGGGATCAGCCCGTTCAGGAAGTTCGTCACCGCCTGGGCCATCCCGGCTGTCTGGCCCGCTACCACGTCCTTGATGTTGTTAGCAATCGTGGTCGCTACTCCCGCCAGCTGACCGAACTGTTCCAGCGAGCTGCTCAGCCACGTCACCGTGTCGTAAATCGCACTCAGGACCCCCGCGCCCGGAATGGCAAACTTCGCTGTCAGGAAGGCAACCGCCTCGGGCACCACGTTTTTCGTGATGTAGTTGACCCCCTGCTGCAGCACCTGGTCCACGATCTGCTGGGGCGTGAAGTTCGCCGATGCGGCCTGCAGCCAGTTGTAGACCCCGGAGACGCCCTGGCTGATCCAGGTCTGCACGTACTGATAAGCCTGCGTCACGAGGGCCACGTTGGCAGCGCCCAGCTTGTCCACCAGCACCGACTGGATGTTGTCCCAGGTCAGCTTGAAGAACTGCAGCAGCCACTGGCTCACCTGCCCGACGTCAGTCCAGTTTGCGGGCGGAGTCGGCAGGCCTTGCAGGCCGGCAGTCACCCACTGCATCAGCGTGTTCTGCAGCGTTGTACCCAGATTGTCGAAGAAGTTCTTCAGTCCCTGGCCAACCCCCGCCGCCAGGTTGCTGAAGAAGCTCACGGGGTCAGTGACGATGGCCTGCAGCACCTGCGTGGCCGCATCCTTGAACTGAGCCAACTGCGCCCACAGGTCGGTGAACGCCTTGCCGAACTTCTCCAGCTGGTCCATGAACCCCTTGGCCGCGCTCAGGGTGGCATCGACGAAGGTGCTGCCCACAACCAGCAACTGCTCGCCAGCCTTGTCCACCAGCCAGGTAACCTTGTTGACTCCGGCCTGGAAAGTCTCATAGGACTTTGCCACGAAATCGCCGGCAGTGGTCACCACCGTCGTGAAGGCGTTGGCTACCGCTGTTGCCACGGCGCTGGCCGTGTCGGCAACGTAGGTCGTGACCGCGTTCCAGGCGTCGGTCAGCCACCACAGGCCAGACGTGTCGGTGTGCGTGGTCGTCTGGTTGCCGGCGAAGCGATACAGGTTGGCATCGCCAGCCTTGATCCCCTCGGGGTCAGGGCTGGTCCAGCGGCCTGTTGCCGGATCGTAGACCCGAGCAATCGCCCCGTGGTAGAGTCCCAGGGCGGCATCGTACTGCATCCCATCCCAGCCGACCTGGCTGACCGGCAGCGATCCGGACGCGACGTTGCCGAAAGCGTCGTAGTTGGCGTGGGCCACCACCCCGCCGGAACCGATCAGGTCACGGACAGAGCCCAGTGGGTCGGTGACTACCGTGCTAACGTTGCCACTGGCATCGACCGTGGCCAGCAGCTGGCCCGAGGGTGCGTACAGGAAGCGCTGCAGCAGGTTGCCGGCGCCATCCAGTGTGGCCGCCAGGTGCGTGCCATCGTAGACGAACTGAGTCACCTGTGTGCTGTTCGCCGAAGTCCAGACCGTCTCCTCACTCAGCTGGCCTGCCGGGTTGTACGTCTCGTCCACCTGCTCCAGCAAGTTCCCAGACGCATCGCGGTCCTCGGCGTGGGTGATCCGGCCGTCCAGCCCAGAGACGTAGGTCCAGGTCTCGCCAGTAGCGATGTTGGTCTTGCCGCTCATGTTGCCGGCGGCGTCGTAGCTGTAGTTCCAGGTGCCGTCGGAGAGCAGCTCGTTGCCGGGTCCGGTGACGTAGCCCGGCATGGTGCGATTGCCGGCCGCGTCATAGCTGTAGGTGTGCGTGCCGTCAGAAATGACCTCTCCCGCGGCATCGTAGCTGTAGGTGGCGTCCACGACGCCGTTGCGTGTCTCGCTGAGCAGCTGGCCGGCGGTGTTATAGCTGTAGACGTAATCCTCCAGCACCGCGCCGCTGCCATCCAGCGCCTTCAGCTCCGTGACGTGCCCGGCGGTATCGTAGCTGTACTGCACCGAACCCAGCACGGTCGTGCCGGCCAGGTCGGCGTAGTAGGTCAGCGTGGCTACCTGGCCAGTGCTGGTATAGGTCGCATCGACACGCAGCGGGGCCGAAGCGCTGCTGGTGAAGTCCTGCTCGGTTGCCTGCTCCTGGCTGTTGTAGGTGGTGTCCACCGCGCCACCGAGGGTGTCCTGCACCACGGTGGGGTTGCCGGCCGTGTCGTAGCTGTACGTCTGCGTCACGCCGCTGGGGTCGGTCTGGGTCGCGACCTGGTTGGTGGAGGTGTAGGTCGTGGTGGTCGTGGCGCCGCTGGCGTCAGTGACGGTCAAGGGATTGCCACTGCTGTCGCGGGTGATGGTGTCCTGGAACAGGACGTTGCCTGCCGAGTCGGTGGTGACGTCGGAGACAACGTTGTTGCTGGCGTCGTAAGTCAGAGTGCGCGTCCAGCCGGCCGGGCTGGTCTCGGTCAGCAGATCGCCGTTGGTGCTGTAGCTGAAGGTCCAGGTTCCCTGCGGCGTGGTCATCGTCGCGGGGTTGCCGTTGGTGTCGTAGGTGAACGTAGTTGCATTGCCATCGGGATCGGTGACCGAGGTGACCTGGGCTTGGTCGTTCAGCTGGTAAATCGTCGTTGGCTGGTTGCCAAACGCCAGCGAGCCGCCGACACCCCCGGCATCGACCTTGATCGTCAGCGGGCTGGCCGGACCAGCCGAATCGGTCTCGCTGCTGACGTCGTCCACCGAAGCGGCGCTGATGGAGTCGATGCCGTCGCTGACACTGACGCCGCTGACGTCCCCGCTGGCATCGATCTGATTGATGTGATCGAAGCCGCTGATCGGTCCGGTGAGGTTGGCAAAGGTCAATTCATCCGCGGTGGAGCCGGACCCGGCCGTGGCGCCGCCGAAGTCGCCGCGGGAATGGACCGTCAGCGTGCTGTCGGCCGCCAGCGTGATCGGACCGACGTGGCCGTCGCCGACCGTATCGGGCATCCCTTCCGTCTGGTCGGTATGCACCTCCAGCTGCGCACCGGGAGCGGCCGTGCCGTCGATGCCATCGATGCTGGCGTTGGTCAGCAGGTCATAAGTAGCACCAGGGTCGAGCAAGGTCACGTCGATGCTGCTCACCTCCTGGTCGAAATTGTAGGTCTGGCCGCCGGCAAGGCTAGTGCTGCCCGTGGATCCGTCGGGGTTGGTGAAGTCGAGCTGGACGGAGCCGCTGCCCTGGTTGGCGAAGTCGATGTCGCTGGGGACGTGGACCACCTGGGTGCAGATGGGGCTCTGGGCGCCACCGGCGTCCTCTACGTAGGCGTCGATGGTGTGTGTGCTGCCTGGGTCGAGGCCCTCCAGCACGTCGTCGGGGGAATCGGTGGGCTGGAAGCCGCCGCCATCGAACTGGTAATAGTAGGTGAAGCCGGCGTCGGTCAGGTTCTCGGACGGGTCGGTGACGTTGGTGAACGAGACGGTATCATTGGTGCTGATGGTATGGACCGGATCGCCCCAGCCAAAGGTGCCGCTGGGCCCCACGTCCGCGATGGTGACCGGGACAGACTGCGCAGTGTAGTTGCCCTCGGCGTCCTCGAAGCGGAAGGAGGGGGTGCAGCTGCCCGGGTCAGCGAAGACGTGACTGAAGACGAACGACTGCGAGCCATCCGATGCAGTCGTGACGTTCTGCCACTGGTCGGAAGTCACCAGGTCGTAGTTGCCGCTGCCGTCCCAGTCCACCCAGAGGCTGGGCGTGATGCTCGGATCGGTGTAATTCAGGCCGGTGACGCTGAACCAGACCGGAGAGCCATTCTGTAGCGTCTGCGTTGAGCCGTCCGGCTGGCTGGAGGCCAGGGAGATGCTCCCCGTGGGGGCAACGTCGGTGACGGTCACAGTAATGTTGTCGATGTTGTCCAGGCCATCGTTGTCCACAACGTCCAGGGCAACGTCGTAGGTGCCAGGGTCGAGGAAGGTATACGTGGGAGTCAGCGTGCCGTTGGCAGATGGGTCGGCGTTGAAGTTCTCGCCGTCGTAGTCGAAGTCCCACTGAATCGAGGAGATGCCGCTGTAGGCGCTGGCCGTGCCACTGAAGGTAACGGGAGTGCCGGCGCTGACCGTGATGTCCGAGCCGGCGCTGACGTCGGGAGGCAATTCGTCCACAAAGACGTTGACAAGGCCGAGCTGGGTGTTGCCGTTGTTGTCGGAGAGCTGGACGGCGGCGACGTAGCTGCCTGGCGCATACAGGTTGCTGGGGCTGGTGACACCCGCAGCCGAGGGGTCGGCCTGGAAGGATCCGCTGTAGTTGAAGTCCCACTGGACCGAACTCCAGTCAACGTTGCCGACCAGGTCGAGAGCTTGCGGTGCGGGGAAGGTGATCGCCTGCCCCTCGTCGCTGGACTGATCCGGCGGCGGCAGGACCACCAGGGTCGGAATGTCGGCCACGTTGACCGTAACCGTGACCACTTGCTCGTCGCCATTGGCGTCCGAGATGTCGGCCGCGACAGTGTAGGGACCGGGCCCAATGAAGGTGTGGGCAACCGTCACGCCGCTCGACTCGGCGTTGAAGTTAGCGCCGTCGTAGTTGAAGTCCCAATCGACGGACAAATCGCTCGGGTCAACTCCCGCGGCGGAAGCCGTGAAGTAGACCGAGTCGCCGACGTTGATTTGCGAGCTGCTGGCCTGGATGCTGGGGTTGAAGGAACTGGAGCCGCTGCTGTCGCCGCTGCTGTCGCCGCTTGTGTCTCCACCGCTGTCCCCACTATTGTCCCCACCGGTACTGCTCCCACTTCCCGAGTTCGGCGGCAGAGTCTCACTGGGATCGAGGACCTCCACGCTCGCGACGTCCATGGCAGTGTTGCCGGCGACGTTGGTTACCTGCACGGCCACCAGGTAAATGCCGGGAGCAGTGTAGACATTGCTGGGTGTCAGCGTGCTGGCCGAGGCGTCAGGCTGGAAGGTCGTGCCGTCGTAGTTGAAATCCCACTGGACCTGGGTAATGGCCGTGGGGCCGTTCGGGTCGCTGGCCGTGGCGCTGAAGTTCACGGTGTCGCCGGCGTGGACATCCACCAGCTGGTTATCGATGGACACCGTGGGTGAACCGTCGGACGTGGTGTCAGTAGCGGAGCCGTCACCGCTGCCGTCGCCGGTCCCATCGTCGGCCGGCGGCACGTAGTTGACGTTCACGCGCACCACGCCAAGATTGCTGTCCGCCGTGGCGTCATGGGCCTGGAACAGGAACTCATCGACACCGCTGAACCCAGGGTTGGGCACATAGGTGGCGACGTTGCCGGAGATGGAGACCGTCCCGTTACTTGGGCCGCTGAAGATCGTATAGGTGAGGCTGGCCGGGTTGGGATCAATCGCTTGCAAGGTAATGGTGGCTGTGGTGTCCTGGTCCATACTGACGGTCTGCTTGACCGGCAAGGGGCGGTTGTGGTCAACCGGAGTAATGCTGGCCGTCGTCGTCGCCGTGGTTGAGGACAGGACGTAGTCACCAGCGGCAGCGCCCGTCAAGCTCAATCCAGTGGCTGTCACGGTCCAAGTTCCCACTCCTGCGCTGGCGAACTCAGCATCTCCCACCTGAAGGCTGACATCATCACCGCTGACAGCACCGGTCAAGTCCTGGCTGCTCAACGTGGCCGCAGTCGTGCCATCGTAGACCTTGTCGTTGGCAGTCACTACCCCTGTCACCGTCGCCGGGGTAATGGTAAACGCAACCGGGGCGGTGGTAACGCTGGCGTAGTCAGTGCTTCCGGCGAAAGAGGTCACTACGGTGTAGCTGCCCGCCTGCGTCGGTGCAGTGGCACCGAGGTCGGCAATCACGTTCCCACCAGCGTCCACTTGCTGGTAGTCCAGTGTGGGCGAGACGCTTTCCAAAGTGCTGGCTGGGGTGTCATCGATTCCTACCACAACCCCTGCCACGGTAACGGTCGCGGCGAACGTCGAGCTGTTGTAAGTGCCGCTCGCATCGGTCAGGGACAGGGTTGGGGTCGCTTGAGAGATGGTGAAAGGAACCGGTTGACTGGTCTAGCTCGCATAGTCATTGCTTCCCGCGAAGGATGCACTCACAGTGTAGCTTCCTGCCTGGGTCGGGGCCGTGGTGCCGAGATCGGCAATCAGATTCCCATCGGCATCTACTTGCTGGTAGTCGAGTGCAGGCGAGACACCTTCCAGGTTACTGGCTGGGGCATCGTCAATCCCTGGAAGTACCCCTGCCACGGTGACAGTGGCGGGGAAGGTGGAACCGTTGAACGTGCCACCTGCATCAGTCAGGGTTAGTGTCGGTGCGGCCTGATCCACTTCCTGATCAAGCGCAACACTGCTGGACATGAAATCACTGTCGCCGTTGTAGCTCGCAGTGATGCTATGCGTCGCCACAGCGAGATCGGACGTGGTGAAGGAGGCCTGGCCATTGTCGTTCAGGGTTTCGGTGTCCAGCAGCGTATTGCCATCGTAGAAATCCACCGAGCCGGTTGGAGTGACCGTTCCCCCAGACGCGGTGCTGACGCCCGCGGTGAAGGTGACGCTCTGCCCCCAGACCGAGGCGTTCTGACTGGAGGTCAGCGTGGTATTGCTCGCGAGCTTCTCATTGATCTCAAAGACGTAGCGGCCATCGAGATTGCTATTGAAGCTGTTGTGGATCAGCCCCGTTGAGGCATTGCTGTCCAGCAGGGAGCCGCTGATCCCCGAGCCTGGCAGCTCCAGGGACGTGTTGGCGTCTCCCGTTCCATCGGAGTAGCCAGCCCGTGCAGAGATTCCCCCTGTCCCGCCGCTGCCGCCACTGGCATCACCTGTCTCCCATCCAATCTGTCCATAGTTGAACTCAATGTCAAAAGCCCCCGGGCCCTCGTCGGGACGAGCGATCAGCACGGCCTGGAAGGTGTCGGTCGGGGTCGTGTGCTGATCGTAATAGCCGACGTGATTCCAGGTCGCGGCGAACGCGGCCTGACCATCGACCGTGCCTGTCCCATAGGTCACCGGCAGACCAGCCCGCGTATCCACGTCCGCAAAGAACGGAGCGATGATCGGCAGCGACAGGTCAGCCAGGGCCGCGGGGGTGTATTCGCTCAGAGAAGCGCCAAAGGTCAGGTTGCCATTGTTGTTTACGTAGACTTGCGAATAGCTCTGGCCGCCAAAGTTGACGGAGAATCCCAGATTGACCGGCCCTGCCGAACTATCATCGTTCGGATCAAGGGTCGAGCTGGTCAGGCCGGCAGCATCTTCCAGAGGCGAGCCGAGCGCCGGGGTCAGGATGATGAAAGTCGTTGACGCACTGGCGCCATCGTAATCCTCGCTTCCCGGGAAAGCGGCCTGGACCGTGTAGGTTCCGGGCATGGAGGGCGCCGCGTCCAGAGGTATGCCGCTGACACTGCTGCCGGAATAGTAATCAACCGTCAGTGCGACGCCCTCCAGGGAATCTCCTGGGACCCCGTCGGCGCCAGCTACCGTGGCCGCAGCTGGAAAGGGCGAGCCATTGTAGATGCCGCCATTGTCCGTGACGCTGACCGTCGGCGTCAACGAGGGCATCACCCGGTCTTCCAGGGCTTCCAGCCCCAGACGAACACTCCGTTTTGGGAGAGAGAGGGCAACGGGCCGACTCCAGCTCCTGATCCAGCTCCAACTCGCGACCCACTGAAGCCAGCCTCGCCGGGGCCCGAAGCAGCTCCACAGCCTGGCCAACCAGTTAGAGCGATTGGGGTCCGAACCATTCCCTTCAAACCAGTGCTGTGTCACTTGCTGCCTCCTCCCTGGAGACTTCTGGATCGTTCCGCGCACGGGCAGCGGACACCCCTTGCCATGAGCAAAGGGGGCTTGGCGCATCCGCTGAGGACCGCTGACCGTGTCAGAGCTTGCCACCCCATTTCGTGGTGACACATTTCCCTCTACCATTGACAAATGCAATTCGGCCGGTTTTTGGATTGTGAATTCCCAACTTGTTCCAAAGTGTCACAAGTTTCATTCTGTCAACAACTTCTGCCTCTCATCTCACGCTGCCCTTGCCAGGGCAGTCGGAGCCCCTACCATCGCAGTGCGTGAACCGTCACGCCCCCGCCTTCCTCCCCCAGGAGCTGCCCGTGTCTTCGGACAACCCCCACCATCAAGACCAGATCAGCAAGAAACATTCGCTGCCGCGTTTGAGAAGATCAGGCAAGGCACCGCTCCGATCGATTGCGAGCGGGACTTTCTCAAATATGTCTTCACGATCGCCAGGCGGTACGCGCAGGAGTCCTACCGTCGCCACGTCACGACCGAGCAATGCTCCCTGACACGGCAAGAGACGTTCGATCCCAAGAAGCACGTGGTCCTTGCCATCGGGGAAACAGCGTAGCCAAAGGAGGCCGCTTTGGCTACGCTCAGGAAAGACACCTACCGGGGAGAAGCTCCTGATGCCCGATGCTTTCTGGACCGCCGCTCGCGCTCAGATGCTCCTCGATCCCACCGTGATCAACCTCAACACCGGCTCCTGGGGCCCCGTGCCGCGACCCGTCTTCGAGCGCGTCACCCAGCTGCGCCAGCGCCTCGCCGAGGAGCCGATGGACTTCTTTCTGCGTGGGGCGCCGCCGCTGCTGTGGCAGGCCCGGCAGGACCTCGCCGCCTTTGTCGGCGGCCAACCGCACCGGCTGATCTTCACGGCCAACGTCAGCGCCGCCGTCAACATGGTCGCCAGCGGGCTGCCGCTGGCGTCTCCCGGTGAGGTCCTCCTGAGCGACCACGAATACGGGGCCATGCACTGGTGCTGGGAGCGTGCCGCCCAGCGCCAGGGACTGACCCTCCGCACGTTCCAGCTCCCCCTCCTCGCTCAATCACCCCAGGAGATCGTTGACGCCGCCGTCGCCGCCATGTCGCCGCGGACCCGGCTGTTCTTCTTCAGCCACGTGCTGTCGCCGACGGGCCTGGTCCTGCCGGCACGGGAACTGTGTGCCGAGGCCCGCCGCCGCGGCATCCTGACCATGGTGGACGGGGCCCACGCTCCGGCCTTCGTGCCGCTCAACCTGGACGAGATCAACGCGGATTTCTACGGGGCCAACTGCCACAAGTGGCTGCTGGCACCGACCGGGGCGGGCTTCCTCTACCTGGGACCGAACAGCCTGGATCGATTGACTCCGCTCCAGGTCAGCTGGGGCTATCGTCCCGACCCCACCCGCCTGGACGAGCCGGATGAGTTCGGCTCGACTCTGCGCATCCGCCAGTACGAGTTCGAGGGATCACGCGATCCGTGCCCGTGGGTCGCTGTCTCGGCAGCCATCGACTTCCAGGTCAACCTCGGTTGGGAGCGCATCCGCGGGCGGATTCGTGAGCTGACACGCCACGTGCAGCACCGGCTGACGGGCCTGTCCGGCCTTCGCCTGGCCACACCGGCACACCCCGCGATGCACGGAGCGCTGACAGCATTTCGGCTGCCGCCGGGAGTTGACGCCCCGGCGCTGCGGCGCGGCTTGTGGGAGAAGCACCGCATCGAGGTGCCCATCTTTGAACGGCCGGAAGGGCCGCTCCTCCGCGTTTCGACGCATTTCTACAACACCGAGGAGGAAATCGATCGCCTGGCCGAGGTGCTGCCAGGACTGCTGGCCGAGGCGCGGACCGGCAGATGAGCGGCGGCGCTTGCCGGATTGGCGTAAGTCGTTTATCCTGAACAAGCGACCCCAATCCGCCGCTCGTGGAGTATCCGTCATGGCCCGACGCCGTCAACCCGCTCCCCAGGATGCTCCTCGCCCCGAAGTGCTCGCCTTTCTGCGCGACATCAAGGAACATCCCGAGGACGACACGCCACGCCTGGTCTTCGCCGACTGGCTCGAGGAACGTGGCGATCCGCGCGGCGAGTTCGTGCGCTGCCAGTGCCGGCGAGCCCAGCTGGACGCCGACGATCCGCAGTTCTGGAGCTTCCAGTCCCGCGAACAGCAGATCCAGGCCCAGCACGGTCCCGATTGGCTCGGCCCGATGTATGGCAAGATCCAGTGCGCTCAGTACCGCCGCGGCCTGCTCCAGATCAGCGAAGCGACCGGCGAGTTCCTCACGTCGAAGCTGGCCCGGAGCGAAAACTGGGCCTGGGTCGATGAGCTGGTCCTGGCCGGCCCCGACATCAGCGACCTGGAACGTCTCGCCCGGCTCGACGCCCTGGAATGGCTCAACGGCTTCAGCCTCAGCGACGCCGCCCTGGGACCGGATGCGATCGAGGTCATCGCCAGCTCGCCGCATCTGCCCCGGCTTACGTCCCTCAATCTGTGGAACAACTACGTCGGCCCGGAAGGGGGTGCCATCCTGGCCGACTCACCGCTGCTGGAGCGACTGACCTGCCTCAACCTGGGCTTTACCTTTCTCGGACCCGAAGGGGCGACGCTTCTCTTTGCCCGGCCCGAACTGCGCCATCTGTCGCGACTCGATCTGAGCAACTGCGACATCTACGATTCCGGCACCCAGGCCCTGGTCCTGGCCAATCATCTCGACCGCCTCACCGAACTGGAGCTGACCGGCAACAGCATCAGTCCGCGCGGCGCGGCTGCCCTGGCCCGGTGCGGCCATCTCCGGAACGTCACCGTGCTGTCTCTGTGGCAAAACAGCATCGGGGACCGCGGTGTGATTGCCCTGGCCGAGTCGCCACACCTGACCCGGCTGCGCAAGCTCTGCCTGGGCAACAACCGCATCGGCGACGAGGGCGTCGTTGCCCTGGCCGGCTCCTCAAACGTGAAACAGCTGACCTATCTGGAGATCACGCGCAACCCGCTCACCGACGTGGCCGCCGAGGCCCTGGCCCGCTCGCCGCACCTGGGCCGGCTGCGCGAGCTGCACCTGCGCGGCAATCAGTTCAGCGAAGCCGGGAAGATCCTGCTGCAGCAGCGCTTTGGTTCCCGGCTGACGGTGTAACTTTTCTCCCCTCTCCCCGTGGCCGCAGGCGGCTCGCCTGCTGGCCGGCCAGCAGGCGAGCCGCCTGCGGCCACGCGAAGAGGGGGAGTAAGACTTGAAAGGAGTATCTTGCCATGCCGCAGACCATTTTTCCCATCAACCTGAAGAAGCCGATGTCGGAGCAGGCCCTGGTCGGCCACAACCGCTGGCACCCGGACATCCCTCCGGTGGCCTCCGTCAATCCCGGAGCTGTCTTTCGCATTGAATGCAAGGACTGGACCGACGGGCAGATCAAGAACAACGACAGTCCCGACGACGTCCGTGACATCGACCTGTCGATCGTCCACGTGCTGAGCGGGCCCATCGAGGTCAAGGGTGCCAAACCGGGCGACATCCTGGTGGTGGACATCCTCGACATCGGCTGCCTGCCCGGCGACGAGTGGGGCTTCACCGGCATCTTCTCTCGGAACAACGGCGGCGGCTTCCTCACCGACCATTACCCGGATGCGGCCAAGGCCATCTGGGACCTCAACGGCATCTTTGCCACGTCGCGCCACATTCCCGGAGTGCGCTTTGCCGGCCTGACCCATCCGGGCCTGATCGGCTGTGCCCCGTCGCACGACCTGCTGGCCCGGTGGAACCGCCGCGAGGCGGAGCTGGTGGCCAGCAATCCCAATCGCGTGCCGCCCCTGGCCAACCTGCCAAACCCCAAGAACGCTATCCTCGGCTCCCTCAAATCTGCTGCCTTCGACCGCGTTGCCCAGGAGGCCGCCCGGACCGTGCCGCCCCGCGAACACGGCGGCAACTGCGACATCAAGAACCTGTCGCGCGGCTCGCGCATTTACTTCCCGGTCTACGTCGATGGAGCCAGGCTGTCGATGGGAGACATTCATTTTTCCCAGGGCGACGGCGAGATCTCCTTCTGCGGCGCCATCGAGATGTCCGGATTCATCGACCTGCACGTGGACCTCATCAAGGGGGGTGTGGCGAAATACCATCTCACCAACCCGATCTTCAAGCCGGGGCCAGTCGAGCCGCGCCATTCGGAGTACCTTGTCTTCGAGGGGATTTCGGTGGATGAACAGGGCAAGCAGCATTACCTCGATGCCCACGTGGCCTACAAGCGGGCGTGCCTCAACGCGATCGAGTATCTCAAGGGCTTCGGCTTCACCGGCGAACAGGCGTACTTGCTCCTGAGCTGCTGCCCGTGCGAGGGGCGCATCAGCGGCATCGTGGACATTCCCAACGCCTGCTGTACGCTGGCGCTGCCGCTGTCGATCTTTGAGAAGAGCATTCTGCCGGTTTGACGGGCTCGAAGCCAACCCTCCCCCCAGCGCCCTCCCCGAAGCGGGGAGGAGGAGTAAGACAGCAGATAGGTTACATTGCGCCCCTGCACACACAACCGGAGTACCCTCTGGCTCCTCCCTGCTCCGGCTGAGGGTAGGACAATTTGGAGTGCGGCAGTCGCTTTGCTGCCGGATCGCCCGGGCGGGGTAACCCCGTGGGCGACCCGGCAGCAAAGCGACTGCCGCACTCCAAATCGGGCCAAAGGCGAACTCAGAGGCCATTCCACCGAACCCGCCGGCAGGGTTGCAGCGGCCTTTCTTCAAACAGGCCTCTTTGTGTCGAGGTGGCCTTGCGGGATGGTGCGCATGGCCGCTATCAATACCAAAGTGATTGCTCTTGGCTGGTTTGTGGAGATGGACAAGGCATGGGCTACGTGGTCAAGGAGATCTTCTACACCCTTCAGGGGGAAGGGGCCAACACGGGCCGCCCCGCGGTGTTCTGCCGTTTTAGCGGCTGCAACCTGTGGTCGGGCCGCGAGGAAGATCGCGCGACCGCTGTTTGCTCCTTTTGCGATACCGATTTCCTGGGAACCAACGGCCCCGGCGGCGGCCGCTTCGCCAGCTCCCGAGACCTGGTCCGCGCGATCGCCAGCTGCTGGCCGGCGACAACGTCTCTGGGCCGCCCATTCGTTGTCTTCACCGGAGGCGAGCCGCTTCTCCAGCTGGATGAGGCGGTGCTGACGGCCCTGCAAGGGCTCGGCTTCGAGACGGCCGTGGAAACGAATGGCACCCGGCTGCCGCCTCCAGGACTGGACTGGATCTGCGTCAGCCCCAAGGCGGGCGCCGACCTGGTGCTGCGGCGAGGCCACGAATTGAAGCTGGTCTATCCCCAGCCGGGAGCGGAGCCGGAACGGTTCGAGGGGCTGGATTTCCGGTACTTCTTCCTCCAGCCGATGGACGGACCGGACCGGGAACGCAACACCCAGTTGGCACTGCGTTACTGCCTGGAACATCCCCAGTGGCGGCTAGGGCTCCAGACGCACAAGATCCTGGGGATTCCGTGACCGAGCCGATTGCGGAACTCCACGTCTGTCACTTCAGGTATGCGGTCAAGGATAGCCAGCCGCCGGCCGTACAAACCCTGTACTGTACTGCTCTGCTATCCCTGCATCCACGACAGAGCCACTGCGAAACGTGCACATCGAATCCCTCCTTACCCCAGGCGTAATACCAGATTCCGCGTCGTTCGCCCCGGCGAATGCCTGACGCTCTTGGGATGTCCGATCCGCCGAAGAACCTCACGCGGACTTGCCCCACGAGCATCTACGTTCAAGCTGCGGCCAATTCCGCTTCCGTGGGTGCGGAGCGATGGACGTGACAGTTCAGGCATTGGCTTTGAGAACTCCACCCGACTGCTAACCGCAATCCGATCCGGTCCCGCGAACCCCGAATGGCCAACGCTGACAAGCACCAGCAACGCCACCATGCTTCGTTTCATGATCCCCTCCCGGTTTTCACCAGACAAGGTGAGCAATCGTAAGCAGGCTGGAGAGAAGAGTCAAGATCAGCCAACCGGGTCACTTCGCCAGCAACCCCACGCTAATCCGATACTCCGCCTTGACCTTCTCCACGCCGCGGTGCTGGTCCAGCTGGCTCCAGGCGTCGGCCACCTTGCTCAGCATCTCCTGAGCATTAGCATCCTTGCCCTCGGTGACGGCCTCGCGCACCCCTTGCATCAGCAAGCGGCGATGCTCCCGGCTGGTCGGAGTCCGCAGACACAGCACCGGGTTCTTCAGACCTCGATGCAGCAGCGTGTGCCGCAGCGACTCCTTCAGCGCGGTCGTGCGGGCCTGGTCGAGGTCGAAGGCGTCCCAGCGGCAGCGTTCCTCCAGCTGCTCCTGCCGGATGACTCCGCCCGCCGAGCGGCTCCCCGGAGAAACGTCCAGCACGATCTGATCGGAGGTGACCCGACTGGCGAGGTCGCCGAGCAGGTCAAAGGCGGCGTCTGGGCTGGCGGCATCGCGCGGCACCACCCCCAGCCAGGCACCCGTGCCCAGGTACGGCATGAAATTCACCACGCCCTGCGGCAGCGGCTGCATCCTGCCCCGGGTGCCGAAGTAGCCTTCGCCGCCCGGCATCCGGCAGACACTGAAGCGATCGCGCACCTTGCTGCCCTTCCCCAGCTGATAGCGGGCCACGGCCCAGGTTTCGCTCAGGCACAGCGCCGCCTGACCCTGAGCGAACGCCTTCACGGGTGATCCCGTCCCCATGGGGCGGTACTTCTGCAAGCGCTGCAGCAGTTGCAGTGCATGGACAAAGCCGGGCGAATCGATGCGCGGTTTGCCGGTGGCCAGGTCGTAGTGGAAGGAGAACACCTCGTCGCGCTGATTGGCGGCGATCTGTTCATGCTCCAGCACCGCCCGGCAGGCGTAGGCGGCGGCAATGGCGCTGAACTCGCGGTCCAGCTCCTCGTCGTCGGCCGGCAGTGGCGGCAGACTGGGCCGATCCGGCTTGTGTAATTTCCCGGCCAGCTCCTCGAAGTCCTGCCAGGTCAGCGGGGGTTTCAGGTTCCGCTCCTGCAAGAGGTCGCTGCGATAGCAGCACACCGGACTGTCGCCGATCACCGGCAAGGCGTACTTGACCTGGTCCCAGATCAGCAGCCGGTCGCGGTAGAGCGGCAGCAGCCCGGTCCAGCCCAGGGAACTGTCGGCCGAGGTCAGGGGCTCGGGCACCGGCAAGAGCCGGCCGGCGGCGACCCAGCGCGACAGCTCGCTGGCGGGCAGCAGCCAGACGTCGGCGGGACCGACCTGCTCGGGGCCCTGGACCGGATCGTACTGGACCACCTCGACCCGTTTTGCTTGCTGCCGGGCTTTCCAGGCCCGGCTGTGCCTGTCGATCAGCTGCACCAGGTCCGCCCGGGGACAGGCCACGCGAACGACCGCTCCCGCGTGCGGTGGCGGCGGTGGTTGCTGCGGCCGGCCCGGAGCGCAGCCAGACAGGTCCAGACACAGGATCAGCAAAACAATGAAGAAGAATTTACTTTTGGGTTGCATCTGCGTACCCTTCCCCCATACAATGCGTTTTGACCACTACCATGTTACCATCGTCCAGGGACCGTCTAACCTTCCTGCGCCCGGGTCAGGGGTTGTGTTCTAGAGTATAGACATGCAGTGTCCAGCGGCGGACCAATGGTCAGATCCAGGAGGTTTTCATCGCCCAGGCATTGACGTCAACGCCGAATGGCACCGGAAGTTCCTGTTCCCCCTCTGCTGCGCTGCACCTGGTGGTTGCCACGGGAACGGCTTCCGATGCGAAGCTGCCTCGGAGTCCCGCTGACAATGTCCTGACGAACAATCGCGAGGTTACCTCATGAAACTGAGTTTGGTCGTTCTGGCGGCCGGGAAACAAGAGGGCAAGGTCCTGGAAATCAAGACGCCCACGTTTCTCATTGGCCGGGATCCCCAGTGTCAACTTCGGCCAGCCAGCGCGTTGATCAGCAAACGGCACTGCGCTCTGATCATCAAAGATGGCAAGGTGTTCCTCAAAGATTTCGGCAGCACCAATGGCTCGTCCGTCAATGACGTGCCGGTCAAGACTGCCATCCAGCTGAAGAACGGCGACAAGCTGAAAATTGGCCCGCTGTTTTTCGAGGTTCGTCTGGAAACCGACGCGGCCGCGGCCCAACCGGCCCCAGCCGCGGTGCAGCCGGCCGCCGCTCAGGCGGCCGCCAAAGCAGCACCAGCGGCGGACGCCAAAGTGGCCCCAGCAGCCGCGGCCAAGACAGCGGCGGCGGCGAAAGCCGCTCCAGCAGCTGCGGCCAAAGCAGCCCCAGCAGCCGCGGCCGCCGCTCCCGCGGCTGGCAAGACGGCCGCCTCGGCCAGCACCCCGCGCCCACCGGAAGATGCCGACCCCAGCCTCGCCGAGCCCAGCATCGATGACGACATCGCGGCCATGCTCCTGAACGCGGGAGCCGACGAGACGGTCAGCGATACGCCGTCCGCCAGCGATGACGTGCCCCAGGGCACGACCGTGTTTGACTTGCCCGTGCCGGGGGCCACTCCGGAGGCAGGTCAGGAAGGCCAGCCGGCCAAGAAGGAAGACAAACCCGCTCCCAAGCCGCCGATGGCCCCCGACACCCGCTCGGCCGCGGCTGCCATCCTCGACCAGATGCGCAAACGGCCCCGCAGTTGAGCGCTCGATTCCCAAAACCCCTCCCGCGTAGGATGGCTCTCCTGAGCCGTCCAGACGGCTCAGGAGAGCCATCCTACGCGGGAGGGGTTGCTTTCCCCTCTCGGAGCCGATTCCTTGTCCACTTCCGACCTCACTCCCGCCGAGGCCGTGCGCCCTTGCGCCGCTGGGTCGCTCCTCGTCTGCTGGACTGGTTCGCTCGCCAGCAGCGTCCCTTTCCCTGGCGTCAGGACCACGATCCCTACCGGATCTGGGTCAGCGAGGTGATGCTGCAGCAGACCCAGGCGGCCGTGGTCGCCCCGTATTTTCAGCGTTTCCTGGAGGCGTTTCCGACCCTGACCGACCTGGCCCGCGCCGACGAGCAGGCGGTGCTGCGGCTCTGGGAGGGGCTCGGCTACTACCGCCGGGCCCGGGACCTGCACGCCAGCGCCCGCCGGCTGCTTGCCGAACACAACGGCCAGTTTCCCAACGACCCCGCCGTGGTCGAGACGCTGCCCGGTTTCGGCCGCTATACCTGCAATGCCGTCCTGTCGCAGGCCTTCGACCGCCGCTTGCCGATCCTGGAGGCCAACAGTCAGCGCGTCCTGAGCCGGCTGTTCGGCCGGCGCGACGACCCGCGCCAGGGCCCGGCCCGGCAGTGGCTGTGGCAAGCGGCCGAGCGGCTGCTGCCGGCGAAGCAAGCCGGCACCTTCAACCAGGCCCTGATGGAACTCGGGGCCCTGATCTGCACTCCCACAAAGCCATGCTGCGGCGGCTGTCCACTTCAGAAGCGCTGCCAGGCTCATCAGCTGGGCGAGCAGGAAGCGATCCCCGCACGCTCGGCTGCTCCCACCGTGACGGCGGTGCAAGAGTCCGCCGTGGTGGTCCGCCACGGCAACCGCGTCCTGCTGGTGCAGCGGCCCGCCACCGGGCGCTGGGCCAACCTCTGGGAATTTCCGCACGGTCCGCTGCACGACGGCGAATCCCACGAAGCCGCGGCCGCTCGGTTGCTGACCGAGTTAACTGGCCTCCAGGCCCGGCTGGGGCCGGAACTGAAGACGATCCAGCACGCTGTCACACGCTACCGGATCGCCCTGGTCTGCTTCGAGGCGGAGTTCCTGGCCGGCCGGTTCGGCTCCGCGTTCTACCAGCAAGGACTATGGCTGACTCCGGACGAACTGGCACGCTATCCGGTCAGCGCCTCCGCAGCGCCGCCTGGCTCGCTTCCTGGCGACCGACCCGTCCAAGGGTCGGCAGTTGCGGCTCTTTTGAACTTGCCCAGACTCTGCGGTTTGCGCCAGCGACGGCCGGCTTTCTCCAACCTCCCCCGGCCACGATCCGGTAATTGGCCGTGACAGAGGTCTGGTCGGAAGGTATGGTTTCGTGCCGGTATCATTATGAAGGCTGGTCTGGAGGGGGAGGAAACATGAGAGTTCTCACGCGCCTGGTGCCGGTGCTGCTGGCGGGTTGCCTTGTGCCGGGTTGCATGCGCTCGGAGCAGTCCTCGGGCAACGTGGGCCTGGGAGTGGGCAAGCCGGCTCCCAATCTCTCGGGACGCGATCCGCAGGGAGTAGGGGTCAAGCTGAGCGACTTCCGCGGCCAGGTCGTCCTGGTCGATTTCTGGCAGACGCACTGACCTCCTTGCCGTATCGTCCACGGCTACGAGCGGTCGCTCGTCAAGGAGTTTGCGGGGCGTCCGTTCGTGATCCTCGGCGTCAACCGCGACCAGGACGTCGAGCAGGCACGCTATTCGGCCGACAAGCTGAACTGGCGGACGCTGTGGGATGGGCCTGGCGGACCAAACTTCACACTGTGGAACGTCCACTTCACGCCGATGCTCTACCTGATCGATCGCCAGGGAGTGATTCGCTTCGAGCATGCGGGCACGCCGCACTCACAGCAAGAACTGGAGGACGAGATCAACCAGCTGTTGAAGGAGTAGCCCACAAGCCCGAAGCGCCAGCGCCGGGACAAGCCAAACCCCGGCGCGGCGCTTCGGGCTTGTGTGCCCAATCTCTCACGGCGCCAGGATGCCGATTTCCAGCCGCACGTTCGGTGACTTCATCTCGGGGAATTGCAGGATCTTCAGCTGCAGTTCCTTTTCGAGAGCGGCGGTGGACACAGTGAGCTTGATCACCACCTTGCCATCTCTCTCCGTCACCACGTCAACCTCGCGGGCCTTGCCAGCCGTCACCGCCAGCACTCGCCTCTTCAGATCGGGGGCGTTCACGGCGATCTTCCGCGGGTCCGGAGTGCCCGGCTGGCCCTGGAAGTGGACCACGCCATTGGCCACGTAGGGCTTGTCTGCCGGCCCCGAAGTCGTTGCGATGTGCTGAACCGTGCCGGTGTTGCCGGCCGGAGCTGGTGGATAGGTAACCTGGTTGTTCGGGTAAGTGTAAGTCGAGGTCGGCTGGCTGACTTCCTCCTTGGACCCGAACAGGCGACCGAACAGCCCACCAAAGGGACGTTTTTGCGGTTGCGGCGCCGGCGCTGGCGTCGTTTGCGGCTGGACGTAGCCCCCATCGGTGGGGACCGGCACCAGACGATAAGGGTCGTTGTTCGGCGCTTGCGGCGCGCCGGCCTGGACCACCGTCCCCGAGGGCGAGGTGGGATCATAGCGGGTTGGCTGGATGGGCTGCTGGGCCCTGTCCTGCTTGACCGTGGCCGTGGCCAGTTTCTTCTCGGCCGGATTACCAGCGGCAACCACGTCGGACTGCGGCTGTGAAGCAGCCACGGTCAACTGCCCGTCGGGACTGACCTTTTGCCAGAACCCACCCTGCTGGGCCACCACGGTGACGGTGGTTTCATTGAGGACACACCGGCAGCCGGGCACCCGGCGGAGCGTCTGGCTGACGAGCAGTTTCTCCTCAAAGGAGTCCACCGGGCCGCGAACGACCAGTTTGCCCTGGCCCGGAGAGAACACCTCCAGTCCCTTGCCGCGCTCCCTGAAGCGTTCGTGGAGCAAGGACACGGCAATGGTCGTGAGAGTGCCGCTGACCTGGGAAACCGGCTGGACGGCCAGTCCCTGCTGGATCTTGAGACTATCTCGGACCGGCAGAGTGCCGTGCATCCGGGCCAGCTGCAGGGCACGCTGGCGGGCCGTTTCGCACGAAACCGTCCCACTCAGTTCCAGCTGATGTCCCTGCACCCGGGGGGTCAAAATCCCCGGATTGGTCATCTCGTCGGCCAGCAAGGCCAGCGACACGTTGATCTCCGCCCAGCGGGCCACCGACGGTTTCAGGTCCGCGGGGGCCACGGGCATTCCCGAAGCCAGAGTCGGAGTCACCTGGGCGGCACCGGGTTTCGGGGACCAGGGCGCCAGATAAGACTGGGCCAGGGCCGGTGTCGCCAGTCCTCCCAGGCCGACGGCGGCAGCGAGCAGCCGGGCCGCACGCCGCAGTTTCCTTTGCATCGCTAACCCTCCCTTGCGATCCCGTCGCTTGCGCTCCGGGCTTGTCCGTCGCTTGCTCCGGCTGTTGCTTGTCCTGCGCTCCGGGCTTGTGTCCCTTGTTTCTCTCCCCGCTCAGGGGGTACTCAGGTCGCGCGTGATCTGCCGATTGACTTCCGCGTTGCCGTGCGGATACAGGTGCAGGTGATCCTTGTCGATGTACATCACCTGAACGCGCGGCCGTTTGGCACGCACCGGGAACGGATAGGCGGAGACGATGGTTTCGGTGTAATAGATGATGCACTTCCAGTGGCAGTGGTGCAGCTGGGCCGGGCCAATCAGCGGGAAGAAGCGCGGCGGATCAATCCGATCCACCAGCTTTTCCTTGGCAATCGAGATGTCGTCGCGGAACTCCTCGTAGAAGTAAGGCACGCCGCGAGCAATGTGCGGCATGGCCCGCAGGATCATGGAATCGTCCGGCTCATCCTCGCAAATCGGCGGCGGGAACCCCTCGCGGATGGGCGGCAGGATGGCCGTGCGGTTATCGTTCTTGTGGACGTACTTCTCTTCCATCCGTTCCGTCACCCAGGGCGGAACCGGCATCGGGGTGAAAAGACCCATCGACAGCGGCTGGCAGCCAAAACCTCCCAGGGGAGCGAGTCCGGCCAGTGCCAGCACAATCCAGCAACGCAGCTTTCCCATTCCCCTCTCCCTTCCTGAAGGCCGGGCCTGACGAACCTGGTTGCAAGGCCAGGTTCGCTCCCTGGAGGGAATATCGGCCCGGCGGCCGGAGGGTCTTTAACGGCTGTACCAGGAATGCTCGAAAAACGGGCCAGTTCCGATGCACTTGCAACCCCCCTGGCGAATGCCATAATGATTCGTGCAGGCGACAACCGTCGCGGCAAGATTGACCCAGAGGAAGTACCCATGGCGCGAGCGCGAAGCACGGGAAATGGCCGGCTGGAAGAAGCCTTGGCAACCCTGATCCAAAATCAGACCGCCTTCTTGGCCCGGATGTCGGAAATCGATGCCCGCGTGGCCGAAATGGATCGGATCAACGCGGAGCGCTTTGCGCGGATCGAGTCCCTGCTCCTGGAACACAATCGGATGTTGCAGGCGCTGCCGGAGGCGATCCGGGTGAAGATCGGCTTCAAGGCACCCGGCTCCTGATCGAGAACCCTCTCCGCAAGCAAGGAGTCCTTCATGCACCCCACCACCGCGAAGTCGCCGGCGGACGTTGTCGTCATCGGCGGCGGACCGGCCGGCAGCACCGTCTCCACCCTGCTGGCTCAGCAGGGCTGCCGGGTGAAACTGTTTGAACGCGACCGCTTTCCGCGCTTCCACATCGGCGAGTCGCTGATTCCCGAGACCTACTGGGTCTTGCAGCGTCTCAAGATGCTCGACAAGATGAAGGCCAGCCCCTTTGTCAAGAAATACAGCGTCCAGTTCGTCAACGCCGCCGGCAAGGAATCGGCCCCGTTCTACTTCCACGACAACAAGCCGCACGAATGCTCGCAGACCTGGCAGGTGATCCGCAGCCAGTTCGACACGATGCTGCTGGACAATGCCCGGGAGCAGGGCGTCGAGGTCCAGCAGCCGGTCCGCGTCCTGGAAGTCCTTTTTGAAGGCAGTCGGGCCGTCGGGGTGCGCATCCAGAAGGAGGACGGCACGCGGGAGGAGGTGCTGGCCCGGGTGGTGGTGGATGCCAGCGGCCAAAGCACGATGCTGCAAAACCATTTCAAGCTGCGGCTGTGGGATCCGGTGCTGAACAAGGGGGCCATCTGGACCTACTGGGAGGGGGCCTATCGCGACAGCGGCCGGGACGAGGGCGCGACCGTGGTCATCCAGACCACGAACCGGCAGGGTTGGTGGTGGTACATTCCCCAGCACGACAACACCGTCAGCGTCGGCGTGGTGGCCCCGTTCGACTACCTGTTCAAGGGCCGGGGCAGCCATGAGCAGGTCTACAACGAGGAGGTGGAGGCTTGCCCGGCCGTCAAGAGGCGTGTCGCGTCGGCCCGGCGCGCCACCGGCTACTTCGCCACCAAGGATTATTCCTACCGCTCGCGGGAAGTGGCCGGCGACGGCTGGGTGCTGATTGGCGACGCCTTCGGCTTCCTCGATCCGCTCTATTCCTCCGGGGTGCTGCTGGCCCTGAAATCGGGCGAACTGGCCGCCGACGCCATCGTCGAGGGGCTGGCCAGGGGCGACGTTTCGGCGGCCCAGCTGGGCAAATGGGGCCCCGGCTTCAATCGCGGGGTCGATCGCATGCGCCGGCTGGTCTGTGAGTACTACGATGGCTTCAGTTTCGGCAAGTTCGTCAAGACTTTCCCGCACCTGAAGGGCAAGGTCACCGACCTGCTGATCGGCGACCTGTTCGACGATCGGGTCGATGAGGTCTGGGGGCCGCTGGAGTCGCTCTATCCCCCGGACAAGAAGGCCATTCCATCGTGGACCGAGACGCCGCCTCCGGAAGTGGCGGCCAACAAGGTCAACGAGCTGTTCCTCCCGGAAGGTACAAAGCGGTGACAAAACTCTCCCGGCACCTGGTTGCGGCATGAAGTATGCTCTCTTGATGAGGCAGTGCCCGGAACGTTGTCACGTCGGCACGTTCACCTGTTTCTATGAAGAGTGAGGGTAACGCCATGTCCCAGACGCCAGACCGCGCATTCCCTCGTCCCGAAAAAAGCCCTGTTCCCGACGCAGGCACGGAAGATGCCGATAAAAGGGAGCGGGAAAATCCGGGGAATTGCATTGCCGATGGGGCGGAGGAGCGTTTCCCCAACGACTCCTCGTCCCGGGAACCGTCGGCACCGGCGAATCCAGCGGAGGAAAAGCAACCCCCCGCCGCTGCCGCCGTGCCCGGCTACGCCCCCGAAATCCTCATCGCTCTCGAGCCCTGAGCGCGTGCTTTGCTCGACGGGGTGGTGCCGCCGTGATAGCATGGGCGCGGATTGCGGTTCACCACCCTGAAATCGGAGCCGGGCATGCCGGTCCCAACCCCTGCAACTTCGACCAGTCTGCTGGACCAGGCACGCGGCCACAGTCGTGGTGCCTGGGACCGGCTGGTCGCTCTCTACGTTCCTCTGCTGGACTGCTGGCTGACCACGGCCGGCTTGCAATCAGCCGATCGCGAGGACCTGAGGCAGCGCGTCCTGGAAATCCTGGTCCGCCAGCTTCCCGATTTTGAACACAACGGTCGCCCCGGGGCCTTCCGGGCCTGGTTGCGCGGCATCACCGTCAATTTGCTGCGCGAATTCTGGCGCGGCCGGCCGGGGGCCGAATCGGGCTCGCGTCTCGATCAGCTCAGCGATCCCGCCGCCAGCCTGAGCCGCTGCTGGGACGAACAGCACGACCGCCACGTCTTGCACACCCTGATGCAGCTGGTCCGGCCCGAGTTCCAGGAGGCCACCTGGCAGGCCTTTTGCCGGCTGGCCCTCGACGGAGCGCCAGCCCGCGTCGTGGCCGAGGAACTGGGCCTGTCGGTGAACGCCGTGCTCATCGCCAAATCGCGCGTCCTGACCCGGCTGCGCCAGGAGGCCCAGGGATTGGTGGATTGAGTTGCCGAGCCGCGCACGCAGCGCAGCGGAGTAAGCGGTCCTCCGGGCTCCCCGGGGCCGCTTACTCCGCTGCGCTGCGTGCGCGGCTCCGTTAGGTTTTTTCTGAAAGGATTGATCCCCGAAGATCATATCTGATCAGAAGGAGGTCATTCGCCATGTTTGAGAAGATTGCGGAACATCCAGGCCCGGAGGAACTGAAGGCATACGGCCAGGGCCGACTGGCTCCCGAAGCCGCTCTGGCGGTGGAAGAGCACCTGGCCGGCTGCAAAAGCTGCTGTGAGCTTCTGGAGCAAGCAGAGGCCGACAGTTTCCTGAATCGGCTGCGCGATGCCCAGGACGTGGTCGGAACCACGCTTCCCGAGCCGCCCGCCATTCCCCCGGAACTGGTCGATCACCCATTCTACCGCGTGCTGGGGCTGATCGGTCATGGTGGGATGGGGGCCGTCTACCGGGCCGAGCATCGGCGCATGGAGCGGCTAGTCGCTCTGAAGGTTATCAACCCCGGCCTGATGCGAACCCCCGGCACGGTACAGCGCTTCCTGAAGGAAGTCATGGCGGCGGCCCGGCTGGTCCACCCCAACATCGTCAACGCCTACGATGCCGGCGAGGCGAACGGCTTGCCCTTCCTGGTCATGGAGTACGTCGAGGGTGCCCGTCTCGACCGCTTGGTGAAGGACCGGGGCCCGCTGCCGCTGGCCGAGGCCTGCGCCTACGCCCGGCAGGCCGCTCTGGGGTTGCAGCATGCCCACGAGCTGGGCATGGTCCACCGCGACGTCACGCCGCAGAACCTGATGGTGACGCCGGCAGGGCAGGTCAAGATCCTCGATTTCGGCCTGGTCCGCCTGGCGCACGCTGCCGAAGGTTCGGTTGCCGGAGGCCCGGCGGGAATGCTCACCACGGCCGGGACGGTGCTGGGCACGGCCGATTACGTCGCCCCGGAGCAGGCCGCCGATCCGCGCTCCGCCGACATCAGGGCCGACGTCTACAGCCTCGGCTGCACCCTGTTCTTCCTGCTGGCCGGGCACCCGCCTTTCCCCAACGGCACCGTGACCGAGAAACTCGCCCAGCACGCGAACACTCCTCTGCCGCCGCTGAACGCGCTCCGGGCCGACATCCCGGCCAATCTGGCTGCCGTGGTCGCACGCATGACGGCCAAGAATCCCGCCGATCGCTTCGCGACCCCTGGAGAAGTCGCCGCGGCGCTCACACCGTTCGCCGAACCAGACAGCGTGCGCCCTTCGCCTGCCCGCAAGCGCCGCCGACTGGCCGCGATTGTCGCATGCCTGGCGCTGCTTCTGGCAGGGGTGCTGGCTGCCATTGTCTTGTGGCCCCGCTCGGATCGCGGCGACGTTGTGGCGCAGAAAGATCAACCCCGAGAGCCGAAAGGGGCCGTGATGCCAGAGCCCATCTCCATTCCCGACGCCGCCGAGTTGGCGAAGCGGCCCAACGCCGCGGATGCCTTGAAGCATGAGGACGTGCCGGAGATCGCCCGAGCGTACCTGGGCGGCGGCGATCCGAAGAAGGCACCGCCGGAACTGGTCGCCGTGCTGGGCGAAGTCCGCTTCCGCTGCCCGGGAGAGTTCGGTCCCATCGCCTACAGCCCGGACGGCAAGCTGCTGGCTGTCGCCGGCCGCGAGGGGAGCACGTGGATTTACGACGCCAGCACGGGCTGGCTGGCGCGGGCGTTCCGGAGCGACCAGCCCCTGGAGCATCGCCTTGCGTTCAGCCCGGATGGGAAAACCCTGGCGGGCATTACCAAGGAGGGCACGTTCGCCGTGGTCGACTCCACCACGGGCCGGCTGCTCTGGAAGCTGGAGGATACACAGCTGCCCGGCGTGAGCGCCTTCGCCATCCACCCGAACGGCAAGGTCATCGGTCTGATCAGCGGTGCATCGCCGGTCGTGGAAGAACGCGACGCCGCGACCGGCAAACGGCTGCGTTCCTGGACGACAGACGCGAAGAAGGGACTCAAGGCCCTGGCGTTCCATCCCGAGCAGCCAGTCTTCGCCGTTCTCCCGGTCAGCGGCGAGGGGATTCTGTGGGACGCAGCCAGGGACCAGCGCCATTCGCTTGGCCGACGGGGAGAGCAGGTCGCCTTCAGCCCCGACGGCACTTTCCTGGCCGTGGCCCGCAGACAGGACAAGGAAGAGGAGGAAGCAGGTCCGGAAATCACCCTCTACGACCGGCTCGGCGACCCGCGGGTCCGGCATCGCCTGCCGGGCAAGGAGGCGGAATGCTGCACGCTCTTCGCCTTCAGCGCGGATGGGAAAACCCTCATCGCGGTCGGCCCACCCCCCAAAGGGTCTAACACGTTCCTGACCCGCTGGGACGTGACCACGGGGAAGAAGCTCACGGCAAAGACGATCGCCCACGACTGGTGGGACGCCCCGAAGTGTGCTCTCCGGCCAGATGGGAAGGAGCTGGCGGCGCTGAGGCGGTACGAAATCCGCCTTCACGACCCGGCCACCGGGGAGCTGCGATCCCCTCCAGCGGAGGAGCAAGGTGCCGCGATGGAGCTGGCCTTCAGCCCCGACGGCAAGCTGCTGGCCTCTTCGAGCCGGCAGCGCGGCAGCCTCTGGGACCTGGCCACGGGCAAACGGCTTCGCACCTGGGGACACCCAAACGACGGGCATGGTCCGGTACTCTTCAGCCCCGACGGCAAGTTGCTGGCCACGTTTCTCGAACACACCGGCATTTATTTGCGGCGGGTCAGCGACGGCGAGGTCGTCCACGTACTGAGCGGGCCGGAAAAGTGGGTCACAACAATGTCCTTCAGCCCTGACGGCAAATGGCTGGCGGCCGGCGGTCAGGACTCGCTTGTCTGGGTCTGGCGGGTCAAGGATGGTAAGACCGAGCGTGTCTTCAACCAGGGGTGTCCAACCGACGTCCTGACCTTCAGTCCCGAGGGGCGTTTCGTGGTCTCGGTGACCTGCAACACGGATTTCGTCCTCATCCACTGGGACGTGGCGACCGGCCAGGAAAAGCCTCCGGAGCGCAGGGTGGAAGCCTCGGCCTACTCCCTGGCGTTCCTGCCCGACGGCAAGACCCTGGCCGGGATGGAATTCGATCGCAACGTCTGGCTCCGGGATCGGGAGACGGGCGCAGTGAAAGAGATGATCCCAGCCCCCGAGCCCTACAAGGGAGAGAAGTCCAGCAACATGCCCCTGGCCCTGGGCCCGGCCGGCTGGCTGGCGGCCGCGGAAACCAAAGCGGGCCAGCTGCTCCTGTGGCAGCCGACAACGAAGCCGCTCCGGCAGCGGACCCTGCGTCTCTTCCCGGCGGACGGCGCCGGCTTCTGGATCGTCGCCTTCAGCCCGGATGGGCGCTACGTCGCCACGGGCAATCCCGACGGCACGGTCTACCTGCTGCGGCTCACCGAACCCGGCAAGGCACCGGAGCTGGGCGAACCCGCGAAGCCGTAGCCGGGCTTTCAAACGCGCAAATCGCGGAAAACCATTTGACAGTCGGCCGGATCTGCCCCATGTTTGCGGTGGAGCCGTGGGAAAGTAACGTGTCCCTGATCTCCGGGTTCCTCGACAAGGGCAAACCGTCTGCAAAGGCGGGACGCAAAGCCATGGGTCCCCTCGGGATTGCCAGGCTGCCGAAAGGTGAGGGTCCACCCGCGAGCGGCTTGCGGCCTGGAAAGGTCGCGAGCCGGGACTGGGACAGGAACTTTTCTCTTCATTCCTCGCGTGGTGCGGGAAACGGCCCCACACTTCGCATTTCTCTCTGCACGCTCCAGGAGGGAAGACGGAGTGGACCGGTCGCCGCGGACCGGACACAGTGTCCGGGCGGCGCCAACCTCGGTAGCTGGTCGCACCGAAACCTTTTGTCGGGACTCACGAGAGGTACTGCAATGCTATCTTCCCTGCGTGCGAGTTTGGTCAAGTTCCTGAAGAACGAGGATGGCCCGACCGCGGTCGAGTATGCCGTGATGCTGGCTTTGATCATCGTGGTGTGCATCACCGCCATCACCACCCTGGGCACCAACGCCAACGCCACCTTCCAGGCCGTCGGCGCTCAGGTCGGCAAGACCGGCAGCTGAGCCCAAGGTCATCCTTGCCGGCGTCCCTGGACCTTGTCCGGGACGCTCGCTTCCGAAGGAACGAGGAGGTCGTCGGATCTCCTCGTTCCTTCCAGCGTTTCTGGTTCCCGTGGGTTCTTCTGAGCGTTTCTTTTCTCAAAGCTGCGCAGACGATTGTCTCTTTGGTTCCCAAGAGCAGCACATTCTTGCCACCTGATCTTCCCATCTTCGCCACTTTGTCGAACGAACGACCGGACTGATCGTTGGCCCGGAAATTGCAACCCTATAATTGCCCATCCCCATCCCCTTACTCAAGGAAGGGAACCATGCTCATTCTCACGCGCAAGACCGGCGAAGAAATCATCGTCGATGGCAACATCCGCATCACCATCACGGGGGTCCGCGGCGACCAGGTGCGGATTGGCATCACGGCTCCTCCAGACATCGCGGTGCATCGCGAGGAAGTCTGGCAGCGCATCCGCTCCAACGAAGAACAGGAACTTGCTGTGGCGCAGCGCCGAGGAGGGCCTTGACCATGACGTTTCCCAGCACCGAGCAACAACTGAGAGACCGGTACGTCCAGGCAATGCTCGAAGCGGCTCTGCCGCTGCAGCAGGGCGAAGACCAGGAAATCATGCTGCAAGCGCTGATCCGGGCCGCGGAGGTCCTCAAGGAGCGGTTCGAGCAGGAGCTTGCCGAGCTTCGCCAGGAACTGGTCGAGACCTGATTGATCCGGGCTGACGGGCCTGCTTGTCTCCTTGCGGTTTTGCGGTGATAATGTCGGCAGCCCCACTTTGCTCGTGGGACCGAATCACCGCAGCCCTGGGAGGACCAATTCATGCGAAGGCTTGTCGCCGCGCTTGTTCTGCTGGCCGGCACTGGTGTGCTGACCGGCCAGGAGAAGGAAAAGCCCCAACGGACCGAGGCCGAGAAGCAGGCCATTGCCAGGCTCCAGAAGCTCAACGTGCTGGTCCTGGAAGTGGCCGCCAGCGATCCGCACCTGGACGTTTCCTACGTGCAAAAAGAACCGAAGTTCTCGGACGCCTCCCTGGCGCCGCTGAAAGACCTGAAGGCGAGCCTGGTGTACTGTAACCTGCGTGGCCAGGACGTCACCGACGCGCTCCTGGTCCATCTGAAGGAACTGACAAACCTGACCCGGCTCCATCTCGAGAACACCAAGATCACGGACAAGGGGCTGGAGCAGCTCAAGGGCCTGACGAACCTCGAGTACCTGAACCTGTACGGCGACAACGTCACGGACGCGGGGCTGGTCCATCTCGAAGGGATGAAGAAGCTCAAGAACCTCTACCTGTGGCAGACCAAAGTGACCGAGGCCGGCGCGGCCAAGCTCAAGAAGGCACTGCCGCAGTGTGACGTCAACCTCGGCATCACCGCCGAGAAGCCGGCTGAGAAGCCCAAGGAGAAACCCAAAGAGAAACCGAAGGAAGAGAAGAAGCCGGAAAAGCCGAAGAAGTGACTTTCTCCCCTCTCCCCTTGGGGGAGAGGGGTTGGGGGTAAGGGGTGGATTGTGATTTATCGTTTCGCGCTGGGCCGACCGAGCGCGAAACGATAAATCAAGCAGCCCTTCCCCTCACCCCCAACCCCTCTCCCACAAGGGGAGAGGGGAGGAAAACCTCAAACCAGCGCCGGCCCTCGGGCCGCCTGGGTCAGGGCAACCAGCTCCGCCTCGCCGGCGATCAGGTGCTCGATCACCAGGGGGTCCCATTGCTTGCCGGCCCCCTCCATCAAGGTGAGGCGGACCTGTTTCAGCGGCAGAGCGGGACGGTAGGGCCGATCCGAGAGCATGGCGTCCAGGGCGTCGGCCACGGCCAGGATGCGGGCCGCCAGCGGGATTTCCTGGCCGCGCAGCCGATCCGGATAGCCGGTGCCGTCGTAGTGCTCGTGATGGCCGCGAACCCCGGGACGGAGCGAGTGCAACGGCTTCAGCTGCGCCAGCACCCGGTCGCCGACGATGGGATGCTGCCGCAGATGCTCGCGTTCCTCGTCGGTCAACGACGCGGGCTTCCGCAACACCTCCTCACGGGTGCCGACCTTGCCAATGTCGTGCAGCAGGCCAGCCAGGAAGAGGTCGCGGACGAAAACGGGCGGCAGACCCATCTGCTCCCCCAGCCGCCGGGCGATCCGGGCCACGCGCTCACTGTGCCCGTGCGTGTGCCGGTCCTTGGCCTCCAGCGTGGTGCTGAGGCAGTGAACCAGGCCGAAGAGGGCCTCCTTGAGCTTCTCGTCCACTGGCTCCTTCTGGTGCAGGTTGAGCCAGATGCGGCGGGCCAGCATGATCACCTTCAGGTCCAGCGTGCTGAACAGCCGGCGCGGGTGGAAACTGAGAGCGGCCAGCCAGGATTGCTGGCCGGGAACCATCTGCACCAGCACCACGCTGCACGGCCAGGGGCTCATCGGCTTGGCCGCCGGGTCCAGGAAGGAGCGCAGCACCTGCCGCTGCCCTCCCGCCGACTGCTGCAACCAGGCAATGAAATCCCGTCGCCAGTCCGGGTGCAAATCGACCGTGCCATCCAGGACGTCAGTCCCCGTCTCTTCCTGACGCCAGAAAAGCGCATCGGCTCCCAGACACTCCTGCAACGCGGCCAGGGCCAGGTGGAACTGTTCCTCGGGCAGGTGGGTGCGGATCAAGCGCTGCCCGAAGCGCTCCAGAACCTCCCAGTGTGTTTCGATGACCACCGCTTCCTGCCGTGGAGTCAAAACGTCATCGGAACGAGGCGGGCTCATCAGGATGGACAAAGGGGTATCCCTCGGCATGGTACGGGTGGCGAAGCGGGGGGAATCTGCCGGCGAGACAAGAGGGGAGGTCCTCGCCAGCGAGGGGCAATCGGCACGTTGATTCCTGACCCGACCCTGCAAACTTAGAGGACAAATCCATTCCTGTCAAACCAGGCACGAAATGGCGAAACAATAGCGTTTCACCGCCGCGGAAGGTAAAGTAGAAGAGATCGGTCGATCGGGACCGGCCGGTGGGGTCGCGGGCCATTGCTCCGCCCTCCACCACGATTCCACCCAGGAGGTCTGCTCGAATGAGGACGGAGGATCTGCAACAGGCCCTGCACCAGGTCAATCCTGCCGCCGTCCTGGTATCGCCCCAGGTGCTGGAAAAGGTGATCCAGCAGCTCTATCATCTGCCGGCCCTTCCCTGGGACGTACCGCACCGCAAGACCTACGTGGTCGATCGCCAGGACCTGTTCCGCCACATCGAGCAGGACGACCTGAACCTCAACCCCGACTATCTGCTGCCGGCCACCGTCCTCCTCCTGGTCCGACCCAGCAACGAACAGCTGGCCGCCGAGAAACCGGAAACCCTGCTGAGCATCTACTGGCGGCGCCTCTTTCACGCCACCGTCCACCTGATCCTGGAGCAGCTCTGGAAAGAGGATCGGCTGACGCTGGACGAGGTCCGCCGGCGGATCGAGGCGATCGGCCAGACCGAGTTCAGCGAGGTGCGCCGGGTGCTGACCGAGGAGCGTTACCTGGTGCCCTCGGCCGACGACCACGCCGTCTGGATCGAGTTCGCCGCCGTGTTCCTGGAGCTGCGCTACTTCGCCAGCAGCCTGGTGCCCATCTACTTCCCGGCCCTGGGCAATCCCGATGTGGTTGAGCAGCTCCTGGCGCGCGATTTCGACCCCAAGGAGCTGTTTCACCGGACCCGGCTGCCTGGTGCGGCCGACCCGGTGATGCTCACCGACAACCGGTCTGACGAATCGCACGATTTCTTCTGGAAGCTGGTCCGCAGCGCGGAGCGGGCCGAGAAAACGGGCAACCTGGTGCGCTCGGCCATCCTGCGCAGCAAGGCAGCGCGGGTGGCTCCGGCCAACCTGACGCGCAGCACCCGGGCCGAGGCCGAGCGCGACATGCACCAGCTGGCCCTGCGCCTGGCCGACTCGCTGGAGCTGAACAAGAGCGACGTCCCCGAGTGGGCCAAGGACCTCAATTCCCTGCTGGACAAGGCCGACCAGGGCACCCGGCCCGTCGAAGCCGATTTGCTCTTTGAATTGCAAAAGGTTTGCCTGGACGCCGAGCAAGGCGTCTACGCGCTCAGCCTGGTGGATTGGCTGCTGTCGTTGGGTCGCCGGCCCATCAAGAGACCGCTGCCCTGTGAACGGCAAGTGCGGATCATCAAGCACCTGCGCAGCGCCGGGCAGCGGCTGACCATGGCCCGGCTCTCGGACGCGGATCGGCAGCACCTGGGCCGATTGCTCGACTCGGCCCTGCACAAGAGCGAGGAGGGGCTGCGGGTGCTGTTTCGGCCGATCCTCAAGGTGGCCCTGGAGGACGCCGGCCTGGAGCCGACCAACCCGCCGGAGCGCGTTGCCTTCGTCAAGATCATCGAGGAACTGCTGGACCGCATCATCGCTCTGGGCTACCTGACCTTCAGCGACCTGCGCGACGTGATCTCACGCAATCAGCTGAAGCTGCCCGACCTGCAGGAGCCGCACGAATTCCTGCGCGGCGATCCGCTGCTGCGGCTGGACCGCCGGCTGGGCTCGCTCCTGGACGGCGTCTATCGGCCCAGCGAGCTGTACAGCCGGATGCTGGAGCGCACCACTGCCCTGGGTTTCGGCACGCGGACGGGCCGGCTGCTGACCACCTGGGTGCTGATTCCGTTCGGCGGCGCCTTCCTTCTGATCGAGGCCATCCACCGGATGATCCTGGGCCATCCCTCGGAGGAGGATCCCCAACCACCGCCCAGCTCAGTCCTTTCGATCGTCCTGCCCGTGGTGGTGCTCCTGGTCGGGTGCTACGTCCTGGGCCTGATGCACTCGCCGCGGGTGCGGGCCGTCTCGCTCCGGTGCCTGTTCGCCTTCCTGGAAGGACTGCGGCAAGTCTTCGTGGAAACACCGCTCCGGCTGGCACGCATGCCCTGGCTGAGACGGCTGGTGGCCAGCTGGGCCTTTCAGTTCTTTTACTGGTGCCTGCTCAAACCGCTGCTCCTCTGCGCCCTGCTCTGGTTGTGGAAACCCGGCTGGTTTGCCACCTGGCCCATTCGCATTTTCTGCTTCCTGGCGGCCGTCTCCCTGGTCAATTCCACCTTTGGCCAGGTCATGACCGAGACCTTCAACGAAGCCGTGGTCCGGCTCTCGGAGCTGATCAGCGTCCGGCTCTTCAAGGGACTGGTGACCCTGATCACGTACCTGTTCAAGGAGGCCGTGTCCGCCCTGGAAGGGGTCCTCTTCGCCATCGACGAATGGCTGCGCTTCCGCACCGGGGAAGGCCAGGCCTGGACGGCGCTGCGGTTGCTCCTGGGGGTGATCTGGTTCCCGATTTCCTGGTTCCTGCGCTTCTACATCGTCGTGCTGATCGAACCGTGCCTGAACCCGCTGAAGTTCCCCATCACCTCGGTGGCGGCCAAGTTTGTCTATCCCTTCACTTTCCTGGTTGGGGCCTGGATGAGCGACCTGCAGGAGTCCAATCGGCTTCACTCGCTGGTGTTCTGGGCCTTCTGGGGCTTCGTCTGGACCACCTGGTTCTTCCTGCCCGACATCTTTGCCTATTTCATCTGGGAATTGAAAGAGAACTGGGGCCTGTACCGCGCCAACCGGGCGCGGGTCCTCAAGCCGGAATCGATCGGGCCACACGGCGAAACGATGCTGACCCTGCTGGAGCCGGGCTTCCATTCGGGGACCATTCCCCGGCTGTTTGCCCGCTGGCGCCGGGCTGAGCGCAACGCGGTCAAGACCGGCAACTGGCGGGTGGCCCGCACCTATCGCCGGGCCCTGGAGGAGCTGCAGCACACCCTGAAACTGTTTGTGGAGCGCAACCTGGTGGCCCTGGTCCACCAGAGCCGAGCCTGGAAGCGGCAGGAGCTGAGCGTCGGCCAGGTGGTGCTGGCCTGCAGCCGCATCCGCATCGAGCTGAAGCACGCCCGTTTTCCGGATCGCCCGGTCTGGCTCAGCTTCGAGGAGCACGGCGGCTGGTTGGTGGCCGAGATTGCCGCCACCGGCTTCCTGGCCGACCTCCCTCAGGCCGAACTGCAGCCGCTGAACACGGCCCTGGTCAGCCTCTACAAGCTGGCCGGCGTCGGTCTGGTCCGCGAGCAGATCCGGGCCCAGCTGCCGCCCTCGATCCAGGACTACGACATCCACGCCAAGCAGCTGGTGCTGTGGCTGGATCGCCGGCACGGCCAGGCCCTCCAGTTTTCCTGGCAAGAACAGGGCCAGCTCCACCCCCAGCCGGCCAATGGTCAGCAACCCGTGGATGGTCCAGTCCTGGATGCGAACCGGACCGTGTTTCGCCGGGTGCCGCTGGCCTGGGAACACTGGGTCGAATGCTGGGAGAAGGACCAGAGTGGCATCGAGCATCCCCACCTGGTCAGCATGGGCATCGACCTGGACCTGGTCGCCCTGGCCCGCGCCCGGCCCGGGGCGAGTGTTGCCGCACTTCCGCAGGCTCCCCCACTCAACGGCGATGGCATCCGCGCCGATCGCCCTTGACCGTCGCCGGGGAGGGCCGTATCGTTCGCCACCTCTTGTCGATCCGGAACGGAAAGGAGAGATGGCGATGCAGGTTGTGCTGAACGATCGTGGCGTCAGGGCGTTTCCTGGTCCTCGGCCCGATTGCCGCTTGCTCGTGCCGCAGGCCGGCGAGCTGATGGCGCACTACGATTTGACCATCAGCCATCCCGAGATCCGCCAGGTCGAGTTCGGCTCGTTCGACCAGTATCTGGCCCAGGCCGCCGAGGACCGCGGCCTTTCCTGCGCCCTGATCCACCGCGGTACGGTCCAGGAGGTCATCCAGCGGCTGACCGCCGGCCGGATGCGCATCGGCTTTCACCTCGATTACTACGCCGTCTGGGACCGGCCGGAAGATCCTTTTGCTCGGCTGACGGAGGCGGTTCAGGACGCCGGCGGCTGGTCGATCAACTCCCCGGCTCGGTCTCGGACCTTCACCGACAAGGCCAGCGCTCACACCGAACTGGTCCGTCACGGCCTGGGCGTTCCTCCCACGGTCATCTTCCGCCCCTGGAGCCCCGATCGCCCGCCGACGGAAGCCGAGCGCGATCTGCTTCGCCTGGAGGAACCCGGCGCTCGTCTCTACCTCAAGCCAGCCAACGGCTTTGGCGGCCGCGGCGTGACCCGGCTGGACCGGCTGGACGGCGACAGTTTGCAGGCTGCCCTGGCAGCCGCCCGCGCCCGGAACCGGCAGGAGACCTACCTGCTGCAGCGCGAGGTCCGCACGCCGCTGCTGCGCTGCGAGGATGGCATCGATCGGCCCGCCTACTGGCGCGTTCTGGGCTGCCTGGGCGACTGGCTGCCGTTCTGGTGGACCCCGTTCGAGCGCGTGATGCCCGGCCAGACGAGTTACGTCCCGGTGTCGGCCGCCGAGGTCCGCCGCCACGGCCTCCAGCCGATGCTGGCTTATGCCCGGATGCTGGGCGAACTGTCGGGTCTGCTCTGGTTCTCGACGGAGCTGTGCCTGAGCGACGGGCCGGAGAGCAGCGTCTGCATGGTGAACGGGTCGGACGGACAGGAGCGGCCGGTGCTGGCGATCGATTATCTGAACGATCAATGCGCCCTGGACGTGCAAAGCCGCTGGGCGGGGGCGCTGCCGGATCAGGTGGTGCAGCAAATCGCGGAGCGCTTCGCCGACACGGCCTGGCAGAAGAGGCAGCAGACGCTGCGGCCGGCGACCGTGCGGGCTTACCGGGTCGCGGCGTAGTCGGGCTGATTGACTTGCCAGGGCGATTGATTTACCATACCAGTAGGACACGGACTCCTTTCAGGATTACACCAATGCGACCCGACGATGTCCGCAGTCATCTGCGCCGATTCGAGCCGTTCCGAATTGTGACAACAACTGGCGACACCTATGACATCCGCTCGCCTGAATTGATCCTCGTCGGTACAGGAGCCGTCATCATCGGCATCCCGCCGGAGCCCACCGGGCACTTCTTTGAACGCACGGTTCGGGTCTCGCTGCTCCACATCGTCCGCATCGAGCCGCTGGAAGTATCGACCAAGGGCAACGGCCAGGCGTGATTCGCCGTGAATGCAGCCCGCACAAAGAACAACGGCGAGCGGAGCCAAGTTCTGGCTCCGCTCGCCGTTTGGTGTTGCCGCAATCAGTTCCGATCGTTGAGGATGATCAGGATGCGGAGGATCCAGCAGAACAGCGTGGCGATGGAGGCAAACAGCCCCAGCGCCGCAGCAACGTGCTGGTCGGTTCGGTAGTGGATGCATCAGCTGGGAGGTCTGGAACAGGATGCAGCCGGACATCAGGGCCACCATGGCGAAGGAGAAGAACAGACCCAAGGTGAAATGGAAGATAAAAGCAGGCAGATGACGATCGCCGAGTGCGATCATCAGACAGACCGACAGGATCGGATAGAGCATCGAGAAATCCTTGCCGGTGGTGAACGCCGCCACGGTCAAGCCGCCGAAGACCGCCAGCGTCAGGATGCCCGCGGTCGGGATCAAGCTCGGATCCTGGATCACAAACGCGGCGTACTTCAGAAGCGGCAGACATGATGACCGCCTCGGCCACCACGTACAGGGCCAGGCCCAAGTACTGCATGCCGACCGACGTCTCGGAGCGAGCCCACATCTGCGCGATCCAGCTGACGCCGATAAAGGCCAGCAGGACCAGCAGGGGCCCGAAAGAGGAGCCGTTCTGGCCCAACAAGGTCGCAATCTGCGTCCATGCGACACGGTGGTGACCAGCACCGCTTCCAGGCCGATGAAAGCCAGGATGGCGCCGGCCAGATGGGCGTAAGTCCTCTGGATGAACAGAGCGCGCTCACTGGTGCGGGACGGCGCATGTTCGCGCTCCAGCCCATATTCCAGCTCACGATCAAAAGCCATTTGTCTCTCCTGTGATTTCTTGGGTCGTTTTCGAGCGAAACCCACTCTATCCCACATTATATTACCCTGGCAATCGAGCAACCGCAAGAAGAGCCCAAACGCGAATTCCGTTTCCCACTACTTGCGTGACTTCTTTGCCTTGTTCACCAGGCCCTCGTAGCGGGTCCGGGTGACCTTGTCCATCTGTTCCCGTGTCTTGGCCAACTCGTCCTTGATCTCGCCGACCTCCTTCTCCAGTTGCTCGGCTTTCAGTTCCAGGACCTGGACGTCCAGCTCAACCAGCTCTTTGGCCAGTTCCTGCAACTGCGCTTCGATCTTCTTGCGTTCCGCCTCGGCGGGAGTCGAGAGCCGGGCGACGAGAGCGTGGGCCTTGCTCTCGGTCTTCCAGATCTTCAGCTCCAGCTCGTGGCGGCGCGGATCGTCCTGCAAGTCCGCGAGCGTTTCGGTCACGTAAAATACTTCGCGAATTTCTTGCTGATATTGCGCCGGATTGGTCTTCTTCAGCTGCTGCAAGAGCGGCAGCACCTCGGCGGCGTGCTTCTTGACGAAGAACAGGGCCGCCGCCTCGCGCTCCTCGGTGAAGCGGGGCAGGGGGTCGGCCCGGCTCCCCGGCAGGGCCAGGAGCAGGGTCAGCAGTGCCAGGACCAGCAACGGTGCCGTCCGCATGATCGTCTCCCTCGGGTTCAGTGGGTCGTGCCCCGGCTGGCCCGATCTTCGCTGTGGGCCAGCCGCCATTCCTCCAGGCGATGCCGGCGGCGTGTTTCCTCCGCCCGGACGCGCTCCAGGTGGTTGATGCTGTGCAACTCCGCCCAGACCTCGCCCATCTTGCCGCTCGCCGGTTCGGCCGCTGGCCGGGGCTGGGTGGGCCGGACCGTGACCGGTACTGGCGTGGCCGGCCGGGGCAGGGGATCGACCGGAGTCTGGGCGATGGCGGCGAAGAACACCAGCAGGGCAGCGGCCAGGGCCCCGGACAGCAGCCAGACCATCGGATGCCCCCGATAGACCTGCGGCCGCAGCACCGCGCTCCACCAGCCCGCCGGTCGGGAAGACGCTGCTGGGGCGGAGCGGCAGCGCTCCCGGACCCGATCCCGGTAGGCGGGATCGGGCCGGGGCGGTTCCCCGCCGCGAAGGGTCTGGTTCAGCAGCACCGCCTCCGCCAGGGCTTCCCGGGCCTGCTGGTCGTCGGCCAATCGCTTCTCGAAGGCGGCCGCCTCGGCACCGGGCAATTCCCCATTGGCGTACAAGAGCGCCCGGGCCGTCAGTACCGGATCGTGGCGCGAGTTAGCGGCGGACATGGTCTTTCTCCCACAAGGAGCGCAACCGTTTCAACCCCTCGTGCATCCGGGCCAGCGTGGTGTTCAGCGGACAGTTCAGCGCCGCGGCGATCTCCTTGAAGCGCTGGCCCTGGTAAACGCGCCGGCGGATCACCTCTTGCTGGGCGGCCGGCAGCTGCTCCAGCAGCGACCGCAGCCGATGGGCGTCATCCAGCAGCTCGACCTGCTGCAAGGGCCCCGGCTCCTGGGCGGCGACCTCGACCGACTCGCCGAGCGGCTGCGCCGGCCGGCTTTTCTGCCGCCGCCGGGCCAGCATGGCCTGGTGGTAGGCCACGGTGAACAGCCAGCCGCGCAGGTGGTCCGGATTGACGCCGTCCAGCCGTTCCAGGGCGCGGATCACGGTCTCTTGCAGCACGTCCTCGGCCTGGTGATGATCGCGAAGCATGCCGAGCAGGAACTGGAACAACGGCCCCTCGTAACGCTGCAGCAGTTCGGTCAGGGCCTGGTCGTCTCCCGCCTGGAAGCGAGAAAGCAACGTCGCGTCGGGAAGCTCAGACATGCTCGGACTCCGATCCTACAGCAAGGATGCGCGGCTCCATCCGTTTATTGGAACCCAGCGCCGTTTCCCGGTCAATCAGAATCAAAAACTTCTTCGCCCAGGCCTACCAAGCTGGAGGAAGGCCGGCCGGCGCTGTATCGTTGGTTGCAGAGAGAACGAACCGCTCAGGAAATGCGAGGGGAGAAAGAACGGTGACACTGCGCTGTTTTCTGGATGGTCTGCTGCTCCCCGCCTACCTGGATCAGGGCCAGCCGCCCCTGATCGCCTTTGACGGGGACGAGGCCTTTGCCGTGGAGGCCGTCGAGGCGCTGTTTTACGAACTGGTCGAAGCCAGCGAAGGAGAGCTGCTCGACCTGGAACGGTCGTACTACCGGTTGCTGCGACGGGCCGAGGATTTCCAGCTGATCGAGGTGTGATGGAACGGAGGGGAAGAAAACCCCCTCCCCGAAACGGGGATGGGAGTCAGAAGGAGTTGCGTCTGTGTGTGTGCCGCAGCGCAATGCAACCCATCGGCTGTCCGAATGGCTCAGGAGAGCCGTCCTACCTCAGTTCGTTCCCGCCGCCTGGCGAACCTCCTCGGCCAGCTCTCGGCACGACGAATACTCCATTGTGGTCCCCTCGCGGTCACCATACCACAGCCGATCAAAGCGGCGCGTCAGCCGCTCGAACGGCTCGGGAAGACCGGCCGGTGCATTGGCTGCCAACCGGATCTCGCGGAGGTACTCGCCATTGGTCCGGGTCGCCGCGCAGCGCAGCAACTGCTGGCGGTGCAGCAGGGACAGGATCGCATGGAACAGCGCCCGTACTGCTTCCTTGAACTGGCCCGCCCGGGCCAGTTCCTCGGCCTGGCGGAACCACGCGGTCGGCGTCTGCTCCTGCGGGGCGGGCGCGGGGGCCTCGGCGGGGAGCTTGGCCGTCTCCTCCGGCGGCTTCGCCTGAGCCGGCAGGTCGCTTCGCTGCTTCCACCAGGCCCAGAGCAGGGCCGCCACCACCGCCAGGGCGATGCCGCCCAGCACCATCCAGAAAATCGGCCCCACGTCGCCCGACATCGGCGCGATCAAGCCACCGCCGGCCCGGCGGCGGACCGGCACTTCCTGGTCTTTCCTGTCCCCGTCCTGCTGTCGCCGCTGGTTGACCTGATCTTGCTTCCGGTCACGTTCCCTGCGGGCCTCCTGCCGGGCAGGGCGCTGGGCGGGTTTGCCAGCCTCGTCGCGGGGTCGGAGCAGTTGCTTGACGTCTTCTCGCCTGCCCGCTTCCCCCGGTTGCTCCTCGATCGGTTGAGACAGGTTCTCCTCGACCAGCAGAAGCCGTTGTTCCACTTCGGTCAGGGCCTCGATGGCAGTGGTCTTGCCGACGTTGGGGAAGGAATCCAGTTGCTCGTGCAACCAGCGAAAGGGTCGGGCCCGACCCGGCTGCGCATCCTCCAGTTTGTCGCTGATCTCCTCCAGCCGGGCTTCCCACTTCTGCCCCCCGGGATAGGGATCGGCCGACTCGACTTCCTTGCGGATCTGCTTCAGCTCGGCCCGAGCGTCGCGGACCGCCTTCAGCAGACGGACCTTTTCCGGCGGCTGCTCCTGGGCGAAGGCAGCATTCGACGGGAGAAAGACCATCATGCCGAGGAGGATTGCGGCCGGAATGCGCCGCTCCTGAGTGGCGAAGGCTCGCTGAACGCGGTGCAGCAGGTCGAGCCCTTCCTGGCGGACGCGGGTGTCCAGGTAGAGCAGGAAACTGGACGCCTCGAAGTAGGGAGCGAGCAGCAGCCAGCAGAAGAGGGTGGCGGCAAGCAAGAAGACGGGGTTGACCGGGCTGATGGCAGAAAGCTGGATGGACAGCAAAGCCACGTCCAGGCCAGCGCAATTGCCGGCGATCCAGAGCCCGACCTGGACCAGGAGGATCAGGTTGACCAGTGCCAGCAGCAGGATCGGCACCCGGCTGAAGATGACGCCGGCGGCCTTGGTGGCATCGAAGCGGGCCTCCCGGCCCAGCGGAACGTCGCCCAGCGAGCCGGTGCGGGTCGCGGCCAGGGCAGCGTGAACGGGTGCCAGGGCACACCATAAGGTCAAGCCCGGCAGCAGCAGGCAACCCAGTCCAAGCACAATCCCGGCGATCCCAATGGCCCGGATGGAGAGGTGCCCCACAAACCGCCGCAGCGCCGCTGCCAGGCACCCAGACAGACTCAGAGTTTCGCCAACCGTCCGCCGCCGCAGCCATTCCTGACAGGCGCCCGAGCCGAGCCCGGTCAAGCACAGCAGGACGGCTGTCACGAGCGGCCAGAGCAAACGGCCGAGGAGGCCAACCGGAACAGGACCGGCCACCAGCCAGAGCAAGGCGGCGAACGCCGGTGCCAGGAACAGACTGCTCAGCAGCAGCAAGGCAGACCCATCGGCCTGGTACAGCCGCCAGCTGTCGTCCAGGATCTCCCCCAGGCTGCGCGGCCGGACCCACTGGGTCAGGTCCCGACTCGCCTCCGCCGCCATGATCTCTTCCTCCACGAGGAACGCTGTGTCTCTTTCCCATGCTATCCGCTGCGCGGCTGTTCTCCAATGACCACTTTCGGGAAGAAGAATGGAACCACGGATGACACGGAGAACACGGATAAGACAAAAACCAATTCTTTGACTTATCCGTGTTCTCCGTGTCATCCGTGGTTCCATTCTCTGGCTGGGGTTGTGCCCCGTGCCCGCCTTCGAGTATGGTCCCGCCCCGGTTGACTTCCGTTCCTGGGAGGCCTGTCATGGCAAGTCGGCTTCTTCTGGCAATGCTGCTCCTTCACACTCCCTGGGTCCTGGGGGCTCCTCTCCCCGTCCCCGTACCAGCGGAATCCGGTCCTCCCGACCCGAGCCAGCCCGAGATGGTCTTCGCGAGCCAGCTGCTGCGCGTCGCCCGTGAGGTGAGCATGCGGTACGTTCGTCCCATCGACCACCGCGAGCTGATTTGCACGGCCATGACGGGGCTGTACGAGGCCGCCCGGCTGCCGCTTCCCCCTCGGCTGCGGGAAGACGTGTTCGGAACGCGGCTCCAGGCCCTGACGGTCACCTTGGCCGTGTCTCAATCGGCCGGTGTCCCCTATCCGTGGCAAGCCGCTTTCCTGACCGAGAGTTCGCTCCAGGCCGCCCAGCACGAGCAGAACCTGATCGAGCTGTTGTGCCGGCTGCGGGCCCAGATCGGCAATCCGGAAACCCTGCAAGGACGCCAGGCCCTGGTGGTCTGCTGCCAGGCGATGACCAAAGTGCTTGATCCGCACTCGACCGTGGTCACCGCGGAGAGCCAGCGCACCGCTCCAGGGCTGGACCAGGATGGCACCGGCGTTGGCCTGGAACTGGCTCCGCACCAGGGCGGCAAGTTCCTGCGCATCCTGTCGGTCTATCCCGGCAGCCCCGCCCAGCAGGCCGGACTCCGGCCCGATGACCGGATCACCCATCTCAATGGCAAGCCGGTCAGCCGGCTGTCGGAAGAAACCGTGTCCGGAATGCTGAGCCCGCCGCCGTGTCCGGTGCGCGTGACCTACCTTTCGGGAGGGCGAGGCTCCTGCCGAGCGGGAAGGGAGACGCAAGGCTCGGCAGGAGCCTCGCCCTCCCGGGTGAGCTTGACGCCGCAACGCTATGAGGTGGAATACGTTCTGGGAGTGCAGCGGGAAGAGGACCAGACCTGGAATTACTGGGTGGACCCGACCGGCAAGCTGGCTCACGTGCGTCTGACCAACTTCGGCCGAGGCAGCGCCCAGCAGTTGGGTGAGGTGCTGGAGCGCTTGCAGGAAGAAGGCGTGCGCGGCCTGATCCTGGACCTGCGCTGGTGTCCGGGCGGTTACCTGGTCGAGGCCGTGGACGTGGCCAAGCTCTTCTTGCCGGAGGGGAACCTGGTTATCGCCCAGGTCCAGGGACGCAATTCCCGCAAGAATCAGCCCCCCGAAATGACCGTGGAACCGGGCCCGTTTTCCCGGACGCCGCTGGTGGTACTGGTCAACGGGGAAACGGTGGGCGGAGCAGAGCTGATCGCCGCCGCGTTGCAGGACCACAAGCGCGGCGTGATTTGCGGTCAGCGCACGGTGGGCAAGGGCAGCGTCCAGGAGCAGGTGGGGATAAACCCAATGATGGGTATGAAGCTGACAGCCGGGATCTTCCTCCGTCCCAGCGGCAAGGGCCTGCAGCGCTTTCCGCAGAGCAAGGACAGCGATGACTGGGGCGTCTGTCCCGAGCGCGAACTGGAACTGCCCGTCTCGGCCGACTTTAGCAAGGCCCTGCGGTGCTGGTGGCTGCTGCAGTCCTTGCGTCCTGCCGGCTCGAACGAACGGCTGCCGCTGGACGATCCCTCCTGGGATCCGCAGCGGGAGGTTGCCTTGCAGGCCCTGCGGGAGCTGGTCCAGGTGAAGACGGTACGAGCCGCCCGGTGATCGGCTTCACTCCGGCTTCGTTCCGCAGCCGCCGGAGCGCCGGAAAAGGGGATCTCAGAAGTAATACAGCCAGGCAATGACCTGGTGCCACGCTCGGGTGAGATCGTTGAGTACACCCCGCGGCTGCGTATAGACGGCGACGCTGCCTGTCATGCCGACCCGCAGAGGCACGGTGTCCGGCTTGTCGAAGACCAGCCGGACCTGGAAGCGCTGGGCGGCCGGGAGCCAGCTCGTCTGGCGTTTCACGTCGGGGAGCAACCCGGAAGGAACGCCCTGCCCCTGGCCCACCCCTCCGCCGACCGAGAACACCTTGGCGTCAAAGAACTCCCCTGGCGCACCCCGGAGGGCGACCAGGGCCGGCTGCCCCTCGCGCAGGCGGGCCAGGGCGTTCTCGCGGAAGTTGGCCACGACAAAGAAGTGGCCCGTGTCAATCAGCGACATCGCCGCCTGGCCGACGTGGACGAAAGCCCCGGTGCGGAGCTGCAGGTCGGTGATCGTCCCCTCGCAGGGAGCATACACCCGAGTGTAGGTCCAGTTCAGACGGGCTTCGGCCAGCTGTGCCTTCACCTGGGCGACCAGCGTGTGTTCTCCCGCGATCCGGGCGTTGAGCGCGTCCTCGATGCGCCGCACTGACTCCGCCGACTGCTGGACGGCGGCCTGACTCGCCTTGTTCTTCTGCACCGCATCCAGGTACTTCCGCTCGGTCGTGGAGTCGGTCTTGAAGATCTGCTGTTCCTGCCGGTGGACCGCGGCGGCGTAGGACGCCTCGGCCGTGACGCGCTCGTGATTGGCCCGGGCCGCGGCCAGCTCCGCCTGCAGCTGCTTGACCTGCTGCTCCGCCTCGACCTGCTTCGCCTCCAGGTAGGCGATCTTGTGCTCGAACGGTCGGGCGTCCAGCTCAAACAGCAGCGCCCCCGCCTTGACCTGCTCCCCCTCGCGGACATACACGCGCACCACCTGCCCGGCCACTTGCGGTGCCACCTGGACGACGTAGGCTTGCACGTAGGCGTCCGTGGTCAGCGGCGTATAACGGTCGGCGAGGACGTAGTACACCAGCAGCAAAATGAGGACGGCGAGGGCCAGGAAGACCCAGAAGCGAAACGAGCCGGCCAGTCGGCGCAGGCCGCGGCCGGCGTAAACCAACGGTCGGGTGAGGGTCCAGGGAACCCAGGACAGGAAGCCAAGGAAGTTGCGCATTTCGGGAACCTCGTCTGGAAGATGACGGTGTGACAAAGGCAAGAAAAGAACACTAATCCACGCTAATCTTCGCTAATCGAAGGATGGCAATTCGAGTTTCGATTAGTGGGGATTAGCGTGGATTAGTGTTCTTTTCTTGTCTTTGTCACACCATCACCCTGTCATCTTACCTCCTCTTTCGCCGCCGGTCGAGGCGGGGGCAGCGTTTCCACCTGCGCGGAGGGCAGCTCGGGACCGTCCGGCTTGCCGAGCAGGTGGCCCTGGGGGCTGCCCAGCGCATAATCCAGCCGGATCAGCGCGGCCAGGTATTCGTAGCTGGCCGACGTCAGCCGTTGCTGGGCGTCGGTCAGGGCCGTTTCCGCGTCCACGATGTCGGTCGGCGTACTGGTGCCGTTGCGGTATTTATCACCCACCCGGCGGAGGTTCTCGCGGGCCTCGGTGATGGCGGGCCGGAGATGCTCGATCCGTTTTTTGCTGGTGACCACGCTGCGGAATGCCAGGGTGACTTCCAGCGTCACTCCATTCAGGATTGACTGGGCATTGGCGAGCGCCTCGTGGATCTCGGCCTCGGCCGCGTTCAGCTCGCCTTTGCGCCGGCCGCCCGCGAACAGCGGCATGTCGATGTGCGAGGCCGGCCCCTTCCTGCCAGCCCGTCTGAATGTTTTGCCCCGTGACGTTGCCGAAGCTGGCCAGGGTGTAGACCCGGGGAAGGAAATCGGCCCGCGCCACCTGCCGCCCGGACTGGGCCGAGGCGACCGCTTCCTGGGCAATGCGGATCTCCCGGCGCTGCTCGGCCGCGATCTCCAGACACCGGACCAGCGACAGGTTGAACCCGGGCGGGCTCTGCCAATCGATCGGCTGCACCGGCAGGCTGGCATTGCGCCCCATGAAGTTGTTCAACCGTGCCTGGGCGGCCAGCTCCACCTCCTGGGCAATGTCCAGACCGTCCTGGGCCGCGGCCAGCTGCACCTCGGCCCGCAAGACGTCGTCCCGCTCCGCCACGCCGGCCGCTCGGCGAGAGCGGGTGTCTTTCAGGGTCGCCTCGGCCCGGCGGATGGCCTCTTCCTGAATGACCCGCACGGCCGCGGCACGCAAGGTCTGCACGTAGGTGGCGGCAACGTCATAGGCCACCGTCTCTTTTGCCCGCAGCTCCTGCAGTTCCGCCACGTGTTCCCGCGCCACCGCCTGCCGATAGCGACCCGATCGGCGTCCAAAGTCACACACCGTCCACTGGAGTTGCAATTCTTCCTGGCCGAGGGTGTGGGTCAAGCCCGGGGTAGCCAGGATGATGCCGGTGGGACCGGCTGCCGCCGGTCCCAGGTTCCCGGACGTGGCCGCGTAATGGGACAGATAGTCGATCTGCGGCAGGAAGGGAGAAAACGCGACTTCTTCCTGCGCCGCGCCGCTCGATGGCGGCCACGGCGGCCCACAGCCGGGGGCTGTTCTGCAGCGCGAAGTCCACGGCCTCCGGCAGCGTGAACCTCACGAATTCGGAACTCGGAACTGGGAGCGCGGAACTGGACTGTTCTTCGCTCCGAATTCCGAGTTCCGAGTTCCGAGTTTGAGCTGCTTCGCCAACGACCCGAGCCTGAATGGCCTCCGGAGTGATGGAGGCCGGGAGTGGAGGCTGTACCCAGGGAGGCCCGTGACACGAACAGCCGGCGGAATGGAAGACAAGCGGCAGGAGCAAGTAAAGGGAAGAGGCGGACGGCCGCATGCCTGCGTGCGCTCCGGCCGGCAGGCCGGCCTGCGCTTCGGCACCGCGACGGTCACGCCTCAAACGCATCATCCCGCCCCCGTTAAGACCCAGAGCATCGCACTTCTCCAATAATCGGCACAATCCACCCAGTTTTTGAGTGTTGTTTGTCTGGCCGGACGAATTGGTCAAGAAAAGGAAAGGCTCCGTCTCAGTTCCCAACCGCCTGCCCATCCTTCAGACTTGCCAGGTCTCCCTGGACAACCTCCTCCGTTCCGGTGAAGTCCTCCCATTCTTCCGGCTCACCCGCTTTGGCCGGTTTGCTCTGTTTCTTGAGTACCTCGACGAACTTATCGTCGCGGACGCCGACCTGAATGGGGGTGCGCCAGACCTTGCCATCCTTCACCAGGAAACAGAAGGTCTGGTAGCCCTGGGTCACCTCGCCCTGGGTCACGATGGCGGACAGGGGCAGCGTCAGCACGTCCTTGTGCTGGGCGGTGATGGTGGCGAAGGCGTAATAGCCCGGGCGGAGCTGGTCCCTGGGATTGGGCAGATCGATCTCCGCCAGGAGCGTTCGCGTCGTCCGGTCCAGGGCGTAGGAAGTCCGTTCGACCGTGCCCGTGAACTCGCGTCCTTGCAGGGCCTGGACGCGCACCCGGGCCTCGGCCCCGCGGGTCACCCAGGCGGCGTCCGTCTCCGGCACGTCCACAAAGATCCGCATTTTGTCGCGCCGCTCGATGACGTAGAGCGGATCGCCTTTCCCGGCCGTGGGCGGCTGGACAAAGGAGAGCCGGGAACTGGCGCTGATGTTCCTCTGGGTCACCACTCCCTCATAGGGAGCCAGCAACCGAGCGTAGCCCACCAGGTCTGCCTGGTATTGCCGATCGGCCTCGGCAGCGCGGACGTCCACCTCGGCCTTGTCGCGGCCGGCCTCTTTTTCTTGCCGCAGGGCCTGGGCTGACGTCACGCGGGCCTGGGTCTCCGCCAGGGCCGCGGTCGCGGAGCGGTACTGGTTCAGCGTCTCTTCCTGAGTTTGCTTGTCCAGCACGCTTTCCTTGACCAGGTTGGTAAAGCGGTCGCTCTGGCTCTTCCAGAAGTTATTCGACGCTTCGGCCCGGCTGAGGCCGGCTTCCGCTTCCCGCACCTGGGCCTTGGCCGTGGCCAGCTGCGCCTGGGCCACGGCCAGGGCCTTGTGCGCTTGCTGGACCTGGGCCTCCTTGAGCTTGAGCTTCGAGACCTCCTCGGGAATCCACAGCTCCGCCAGCAGATCGTCCTTGTGGACCACGTCGCCGATGTCCACGCACCACTTCTGCACGTAGCCGGGGATCTTGGCGTAGATCGGCGTTTGCTCGAAGGCCTGGATCGAGCCCGGCTGGCGGATGAGGCGGTTGATGGTCCTGCGTTCCGGAGTCACGGACCGGAGCGCGGTCCTTGCCGACGAGCCGGCTGGCTCCTTGACAGAAGCAGGCGAACCCTTGGAGGGTCCGCCACAGCCAGCGACGCCGAGCAGCAGCGTGGCGATTCCAAGCGACCTGCCAACCCATTGCAAAGGCATCACGAACCTCTCTCCTGCTCACTGACTGTTTGATCGAAAAACCGGCTCTCCGGGTCGTCGGGGTCCATCGACTCGGACTGGGTGCTGCTGCGTCCCATCACGACCGCAAACACGGACGGCAGCACAAAGAGTTTGGCGAGCATGGACGTGAGCAAGCCGCCGACGACGGCCCGACCGAGAGGGGCGGTCTGCTCACCCCCTTCGCCCCAGCCCAGGGCCATGGGTAGCATGCCGGCGATCATGGCCAGGCTGGTCATCAGCAGGGGCCGCAGCCGGCGATGGCCTGCCTCGATGCCCGCCTCCGTGGCCGGCTTGCCCTCGCGCCGAAGGCGTTCGGCAAAGGTAGTGAGCAAGATGGCGTTGGCCGCGGCCACCCCGCTGGCCATGATCAGCCCCACGAGCGACTGGATGTTCAGCCGCGTGCCCGTGGCTAACAGCAGGACCGACGCGCCGGCGAGCACTGCCGGCACCGTCGAGACGGAAGCCAGCGCCAGCCGCACCGACTGGAAGTAGGCGGTCAGCAGCAGGAAGATGACGACCAGCGCCATGATCAGTCCGATCGTCATGCCCTCGAAAAGCCCACCGCCGCCCAGGGCGCCGAAGATCTGCTTCATCGGCGCCACCTGGCCGCGCACGTCGACCTGCAGGCCGCGCGGCGGCGTCGTCGGCCGGGTCGGGCCTTCCACGAACTCGTCGCCGTGATCGCATTCTTCCAGCCTTGCTTCCCCTCGGCAGTCTCATGGGACGGGGACCACAGGCTTTCGTTGACGGTTTGCACGGCCCGAGCGATGTGGCCGGCGACCCGGCCCAGGTCCTCGCCCTCGATGTTGGCCGTCATGCTCACCAGCCGCCGCATGTTGTAGCGGTCGTACTCGCCGACCACCTTGCGCGGCTGGACCTGGGCAACGTCGCGCACCAGGAGCTGTTTGTCGGTCTTGCCCTTGATGGGGCACCAGGCCGATCTCGCTCAGCCGAATTCATCTGGTAGGGCGGCACCTCCACCTGCACCTGGTAGCCGATGCCGGTGTTCGGGTCCGGCCCAGAAATTCGGGAACAGTGAAGCGGCTCGACGACGTCGCCGGGACCAGCGGATTGGCCACGTCGGTCGCCGTCAGGCCGGCTCAGGCCGGCACGCTCCCGGTCCACCTCCACGGCGACGGCGGGATAGTCGAGCGACTGCACGAATTGCAGGTCCACCAGCGCGGGGATCCTGGCCAGCTCCTCGCGGACCTTCTCGGCATAGGCCGCGGCTCTCGGCAAAATTCGGTCCGCTGACGGCGACCTCCACGGGCGTGGGCGAGCCGAAACTCATCACCTCGTTGACGATGTCAGCCGGCTCGAAGGAGAGCGTCAGGCCCCGCATCGCGCTCGGTCCACCTCCGCATCGGTCAATCCGTCCAGGCGCAGCTGCTGCCGCAGCCATTCCCGGAGCCGCCGCGGCAACTCGTCGCGCAGCCGGTGCTTCAGTTCCTCGACGCGAACGCCGCTGCCGGGCTTGAGGGCCACGCGCAGCACCGCCTCCTCCGGCCCGCGGGTCCAGAGGAAGATGTTGTTGATGGGGTAACTCGAACCGATGAGCCCGACGTAGCCGAGCGAGATGGCCACGTTGTCCGGCCCGGCCTCCTCCTTGATGACCTCCAGCGCTTGCTTGGCCAGTTCCTCGGTGCGCTCGATGCGGGTGCCGTCGGCGGCGCGCAGCCGCAGCTGGAACTGGCCGGCGTCCACGTTGGGGAAGATCTCCGTCCCCAGCTGCCGGCCCACCAGCACGAGCACCAGCCCGACCGCCACGACGTAGCCGCAGACCAGCGGCCAGCGGAAGGGGACGATGGCACTGCAGCACGCGATCGTAGGCGGCCTGCAGCCGGGCCAGGGAGTAACCCAGCGCAGCGAGGTTCCTGTCTCTCGCTGGCCTTGGGCTACGTCGGCGGGATGGTAATGCCGCAGCAGCCAGACCGACAGCGACCGGCACGAACGTGCTGGACAGGAAATACGAGGTCATCATGGAGAAGCCGACCGCCAGCGACAGCGGCACGAACATTTCCCGGGCCGCGCCCTCCATGAAGAACGTCGGGATGAACACCGCCAGGACGCAGAGCATGGCCAGGAGCCGCGGCACGGCCGTCTGCATGTTGCCCAGCCGCACCGCCCGGGCGATGTTGGGCGTGTGCTCATACTGGGTGTGGATGTTCTCGACCTCGACGGTGGCCTCGTCCACCAGGATGCCGATCGACAGGGCCAGGCCGCTCAGCGTCATCAGGTTGATGCGTCTGGCCGGTCAACCACAAGCCCACCACCGAGCCCAGCAGCGACAGCGGGATGTTGAGCACGACCACGATCACGCTCCGCAGGTCGTGCAAGAACAGCAGGACCATCAGGCCGGTCAGGCACGCGCAGAGCAGCCCTTCCGTGCCGACGCCCCACATGGCCCGGGTGACGTAAGGCGACTGGTCGAACTCGAAACGGACGTCGATGTCCTCGGGCAGGACCGCCTTCATCCTTCGGGAGGTTGGCGCTGGACCTCGTTGACGACGCTGAGGGTGGAAGCCTCGGCCCGCTTGGTCACGCAGATGTACACGGCCCGCTTGCCGTTGACCAGGGCGTAGCCGGTCGGGATGTCGGTGCTGTCCTCGATGGTGGCGACGTCGCGGAGGTAGACGTTCTCCCCGGGCCGGAGCGGGATGGCTGCCCAGCTCCTTGGGGTCCTTGACCATGGCGTTGACGGGCACGATGGGCATCTGGTCCTTGATGCGGGCGTTGCCGGAGGGGCTGATGGTGTTGCCGAGGTTCAGGGCCGCGACCACGTCCTCGGGCGAGACGTGTTGGGAGCGCATCTTGTCGGGGTCGACGTTGACGACGATGGTGTGCTGGTTGCCGCCGAACGGCGGCGGCGCCGACACGCCCGGCAGGCTGGCGAACATCGGCCGAACCTTGAACAGCGCCTGGTCCTGGATCTCGCCGATGGTCTTGGTCTTGCTGGACAGCACCAGGTAGCCGACCGGCACGCTGCCGGTGTCGAAGCGCATGACGAACGGTCCGACCGTGCCGGGCGGCATGAAGGCCCGCGCGCGGTTGACGTACTGGACCGTCTCGGCCATGGCCTGGGCCATGTTCGTGCCCGGGTGGAAGAACAGCTTCATCAGGGCGACGCCCTGGACGTTCTTCGACTCGACGTGGTGGATGCCGTTGACGTAGAGGAAGTGGTATTCGTAGTAGTTGGTGATCAGCCCCTCCATCTGGGCGGGGTCGAGACCGCCGTAGGGCTGGGCCACGTAAATGACCGGCAGGTTGAGGGCCGGGAAGATGTCGACGCGCATCCGCGCCAGGGCCAGGGCACTGCCGACGATCAGTCCGACCAGCGCCACCATGACGGTGATCGGGTGCCGCAGCGCGAAAACGATCGGGTTCATCACTTGTCCCCAGAGGAATCACGCGGCGCGCAATGCCGCCTGCTTATGATACCTTCGGGGATTCAGGCGATCCATGCAGGGGAAGATTAAATCGGCTTTATCTTGTCGTGGTGGCTGCCGGAAGTGGCTCAGCAGTCGAGTCGGGCCGATGGGTCAGGCCGATGGCAAGGAGATCTTCCACGGGCGGCGCCAACTGCTTTCGTTAATCACTCGCACCCGGCCTGGGCTGGTGCATGCGCTGGACCTGTTCGGCGGCGTACGCTGCCCGGGCCGGACCATCGACGGCACGGCCTTGCCCCTGGCACCAGCGTACCAGTTCCTCCACGTCGATGGCGACCTTCACGACCTGAACTCCCTGCTGCCGCAGTTGTTGCAGCACTCGGGTCGCGTTGCGCTCCCACTCTTCAAAGGGCATGTCCCGGCACTGAGAATCGGCGGCGACCGCTTGCAGCCGGGCGTACTGCGCGGCATCGTACCAACCGATGCCGGTAACCAGCGGAGCAGCCGGGGCACGCCTCTGCTTCCGTTTTCTCACGTGTGGTCCTCCCACCTTCGTCATTTCGCCGGAGGCGTCTCCAGGTCGAAATTCGCTTCGGTGGTGCCGCCCGGCGGCACCTTGAAGGTCAACTTGCCGTGGACGTATTCGTCGGGAATGATCCGTTTGCGGAATTTCATGTCCGAGCCACTGGAGGGAATGCTGCCATCGTCGCCTTCGTAGGCGATGATTTTGACCGTGTACTCACCAATGAACGCACCTTTCCTGTCCCCCAGGGGCAGCAACTGGAGGGTGAATTGTCCATTGGCGTCGGTCTTTCCCGCCGAACCGGGGCCCGGGATTCCCTCCGAGAGAGGCTCGAAATTGACCCTGGCGTTGACCACGGGCTTCTTGTCCAGGGTGACACGTCCGGAAACCGGCACAATCCGGGAGTCACCGCAGCCGGCAGCGACAACGAGCAAACCAACCATCAGCAAGTAGTATCGCATGGTCCAAAGCCTCTCCTGAATCAGTAGGCGCCAATCGCGTCATTGTCGGCGATGGTCGCGAGCGCCCGATACGTGGCGATGTTGATGCTGTTGCTGATGTAGTGGACACCGCCGTCCGCGAAGCAAAAGTTCGCCCCGTTGACGTGTTTGCTGTGAAACGAGTAGCGATCCGGCCAGTTGCCGGAGGAAGTGCTTGTCGTGTCCACGTAGTTCAGGGGAATGGCGCAGGTGGAGGTGACGTAGTTGGGATAGGCCCAGCCGCCGCAGTGCTCATCGTAGCTATGCAGGTCCTCGCCGATCATGAAGGTGTTGCTGGTGCCGTCGGTGATGCTGGTGAGCGCCAGCGGCCGGTTGCCGTCGCTGCGATAAAACATGCCGTTGCCATGGTCCAGGCCGTCCTCGGTGGTGACGGCCGGGGGAGCGTTCGGATCGGCCACGGGAAAAAGCGTTGTGAACGGGCTGCTGCCATTGTACCCCCAGTTGGAACCGCTGCAGCCCTTGTAATTGGTCAGCCCCAGCGAGATGCCGTTGATGTTGGGCCAGTCGGTCGCCGGGTTCTTGCTCTCGGTGCCATCGGAAGGGCACTGCAGCGTGGGGATGACGGTGGCAATGCCTGCCTGGGCCTGGCCGAGCGTGCCATTGGGAATGTTGTACTGCGCCGCGAGGGCGCCCTGCTCGATGTACGGCAGGATGCGGGCGATCCAGGTCCAGGTTTGCGGGCCCGGCACAACGCTGTCGGCTGCCCAGTTGTAATGGATCGTCGTGGCGTTGGGCGGGATGACCCCGTTGGCGGAATGGTAATTGTGAACGGCCAATCCCAGTTGCTTGAGGTTGTTCTGGCACTTGGCCTGACTGGCGGCCTCGCGGACCTTCTGGACAGCGGGCAGCAGCAGCCCGATCAGGATGGCGATGATGGCAATGACGACCAAGAGTTCGATCAGGGTGAACGCGGATCGCGTTCGACTTCGGGGGTCCATGCCTTGGGCTCCTGTGAGAAGACAAGAGTGAGAGAAATCATGACCCGGATAAACAGCGGGCTCATGCAGGTCAGCCTACCAGGTCCACAAGTTCGCGACTACCGCATTGTCCGGGAATTCTTGGTTTCAGGCCAGCCCCTTTGTCCTTGGGGCCTGCTTGCGGTGACCGGGCCGGGTCACTACAATCAGGAATGTTTGAATTCCAACCTGGACGTCCTGCCTTCCCTCCTGGAGCGCTCCATGTGCCGGCTGGCTCTTGCTGCCTGTGCTTCCCTGGTCGGACTGCTCCTGCCCGGCCGGGCCTGGTGTGCCTCTTCCGAGCCGGCCGTCCGCTTCCGCACCGACGTGATGGCGGTGCTGTCGCGCGGCGGCTGCAATCAGGGGGCCTGCCACGGCAACCAGAACGGCAAGAACGGCTTCAAGCTGTCGCTGCGCGGCGAGGACCCGGACTTCGACTTTGCCGTGCTGACGCGCGATACGCTCGGCCGGCGGACCGATCGGCTCAACCCCGACAGCAGCCTGCTGCTGACCAAGGCCATCGGGGCCGTGCCTCACGAGGGCGGCAAGCGCTTCGATCGCAACTCGCTGGAAGCTCGCATCCTGCGCCGCTGGATCGCGGACGGCCTCAACCCCGACCCGGCCGACGTGCCCCGGCCGCGCCGGCTGGTGGTCACGCCCTCCTCCGCCGTCCTGGTCGAGCCGGCGGACTCGGTCGCCCTGAAGGTGCAAGCCCATTTCAGCGACGGGCAGGACCGCGACGTGACCGCGCTGGCCGTGTTCGAGCCGTCCAACCTGCTGGTCAAGGTCGATCGGGCCGGCGTGGTCCGCCGGCGCGAGATGGGCGAGACGGCCATCCTGGTCCGCTACCTGGAGCTGCAGACGACCGTGGAGTTGGCCTTTGTCCCGGCCCGTCCCGGCTTTGTCTGGAAGGCGCCTCCCGAGAACAACGTCATCGACCGCCACGTCTTCGCCAAGCTGCGCACCCTGCGGATGCAGCCCTCGGAGCTGGCGAGCGACAGTGTGTTCCTGCGCCGGGTCTATCTCGACACCCTGGGCGTGCTGCCGACGCCCGAGGAATCACGGAAGTTCCTGGCCGACACCCGGGCCGACAAGCGCCAGCGCCTGATCGACGAACTGGTGCAGCGGCCGGAATTCGCCGATTTCTGGGCCCTGAAATGGTCGGACCTGCTCCGCAACGAGGAGAAGGTGCTGGACCACAAGGGGGTGCTGCTGTTCCATCAGTGGCTGCGGCAGGCCATCCAGGAGGGCAAGCCGCTCAACGAGCTGGCCCGGGAGCTGGTCAGCAGCCGTGGCAGCACCTACAGCCATCCGGCTGCCAACTATTACAGGGCCCTGCGCGATCCGCACACTCGGGCCGAGGCCTTCGCCCAGGTGTTCCTCGGCATCCGCATGCAGTGCGCCAAGTGCCACAACCACCCCTTCGAGCGCTGGACCCAGCACGATTACCACAGCCTGGCCGCGTTCTTTCCGCGGGTGCAGTACCAGGTCCTCGAGAACAACCGCAAGGATCGCCTGGACAAGCACGAGTTCGACGGTGAGCAGATCGTCTGGATGGAGCGCTCCGGCGAGGTGACGCATCCACGCACCGGTGAGACGCTGCGGCCGCTGTTCCCCGGCCAGCTGACGCCCGAGTTCGCACCGGAGGCCGACCGTCTGCTGGCTCTGGCCGACTGGGTGGCCCGGCCGGACAATCCCTACTTCGCCCGGGCCCAGGTCAACCGGGTCTGGCACCACCTGCTCGGCCGGGGTCTGGTCGATCCGCTCGACGATTTCCGCGCCTCGAATCCGCCCGTCAACCGGCCGCTGCTGGACGCGCTGGCGAAGGACTTTGTGGAGCATCGCTTCGACCTGCGCCACCTGGTGCGGACCATCCTCCGCTCGCGCACCTACCAGCTGTCGGCGGTGCCCAACGAGACCAACCGCGACGACGAAACCAACTTCTCCCGGGCCATCGTCCGTCCGCTCCAGGCGGAGCAACTGCTCGATGCGGTCTGCCAGGTGACGCAAGTGCCGTCGAAGTTCCCGGACTTGCCGCTGGGAACGCGCGCCGGCCAGCTGCCGGGCGTCGGCATGAGCCGGGAGCGCCGCCGGGTCGTGACAACGCCCTCGGAGAAGTTCCTGACCGTCTTCGGCAAGCCGGGCCGATCGCTGAGCTGCGAGTGCGAGCGCAGCGAGGACTCGACGCTGGCCCAGGCGTTCCAGCTGATCACGGGCGAGATGATCAACAGCAAGCTGGCCGAGCCTGGCAATCGGCTGGATCAGCTGCTGGCATCGGGCAAGACGCCGGAACAGATGATGGAGGAGTTGTATCTGTCGGCACTCTGCCGCTTCCCGGCGGAGCGCGAGAAGGAAGTGGCCTTGAAGCTGCTGGAGCGGGCCAGGGACCGGCGGCAGGGGCTGGAGGATCTGGCCTGGGGACTGCTCAACTGCAAGGAGTTCCTGCTGCGACGGTAAGGCGTGAGACTCAACCGGTGAGACCGCCACACCGCCAACGGCGCTTTTGCTTGGCGGTGTCGCCAGGAAAGGCCCAGGCGTGTCTGTGAACGCCCCACGGATGACAAAAAAGCGACACCGCCAACACGCCACCAGCACACGCCGTCTCTTCGGGACATCTCCTGGCTCTTCCCCAGAATCCGGGACGGTCAGAAAAGTCGCAATTCCTTGAACACCTCGACCCCTTTGGGGACACTACTTGGAAGAAGCCCACCCTCTGCCTGGGAGAACCGTTTCATGCCGCCATCACCCGCCGGCCTGGTCCTGCAGCATCTCCGCACGTTGGCGAGCGGCTCCGAGCTGGGCCGGCTTGCCGACGGCCAGCTGGTGGAGCTGGTCCGGCTCCACGATGAAGAGGCCTTCACCACGCTGATCCAGCGGCATGGGCCGATGGTCTGGCGCGTCTGCTGGCAGGTGCTGCATCACGTCCAGGACACCGAGGACGCCTTGCAGGCCACCTTCCTGGTCTTCGCCCGCCAGGCGGCATCGCTCCGCAAGCCCGAGTCGATCGCCAGCTTCTTGCATGGGACGGCCTGCCGCATCGCCCTTCAAGCACGCTCCCAGGCTGCCCGGTACTGCCAGCAGCCCGAGGGGGAGGAACGCCAGACTCCGACCGATCCCCTGGCGGACGTGACCTGGAGGGAGCTGCAGGCAATCCTCCACGAGGAACTGGGACGTCTGACCGAGGAGCATCGCGGTCCACTGCTGCTGTGTCTGCTGGAAGGGCGGACTCAGGACGAAGCGGCCCAGCAGCTCGGTTGGAGCAAGAGCAAGCTCCGCCGCCGGCTGGCACAGGCGCGGGCCCTGCTTCGTCAGCGGCTGGTCCAGCGGGGTGTGACGGCCTCGGCGGCCCTGACGGCGGCACTTCTTGGCGACCTGGCCTCGGCGGCCGTGCCGGTCCTGCCCGTCCGCGCCACCGTGCAGGCCGGGCTGCGCCTGGCCGTGGGGAACGGCGGCCGCCTCCGAGGTTGTCTCCGCTCCCGTGGCGGCTCTCATCGAAGTGGAGGTCCCGACCATGACCCTGACCAGGCTCTTCCTCATTCCCGTTGTGCTGCTGGCCGCGGGGCTGCTGGCAGCCGGCGTGGGCTACTTTGCTCACCGGGCCCCGGCGGAGAAACCGGGCGACGCCCCGCCCGCCGCGGCCAGGCGGACCAGCCGAGCCGAACCAAACTCGGCGGTTCGCAAGGATCGCTTCGGCGACCCGTTGCCGGCCAACGCCGTCGCCCGGCTGGGGTCGCTGCGGTTCTTCCACGGGGAAACGGTCGATCGGGTGGCCCTTTCGCCGGATGGCCAATGGATCGTTTCCACGGGAAGCGACGGAACAACCGCTTGTGGGAAACGGCCACGGGCCGGGAGTTGCCGCTCGGAGCCAGCCTGAAGCATGCCCCCCTGTTCACGGTCAGCGGCAAGCTCGTGGCCGCGGAGCGGGGCAAGGACTGCCTCCGGCTCTGGGACGTGGCCACCGGGAAGAAGCTGCGCGAGCTGCCGGTGGACCTGAGCTAGTGGTGGTTCGGCCTCTCCCCGGATGGCCGCACCCTGGTCTGGTGGGCGGAACCGCAGCAGCGTCAGCCAAGACCCACGCTCTGGTTCTATGACGTGGTGACGGGGAAGGTGGAGGATGCCGATCGAATTGCCGGCCAACGAACAGGCCATGCAGTTTGCCTTCACCGCGGATAGCAAGACCCTGGTAACGGGGCACCAGAACCAGAGCCTTCACGTGTGGGACGTGGCCAGCCGCAAGGAGCTGCGCAGCACGCCGGCGGAAGGGGCCGTCAACTCCGGCATGAAGATGGCCCTGGCCCCGGACGGCTCCGTCCTGGCCGTCGCTCCCAGCGGCCAGCCCATCCGCCTGCTGGACCTCCGGACTCTCAAGGAGCTGCCTCCTCTCCTGGGCCAGCGGAAGAAGCACGTCAACGCGCTGGCCTTCTCCGCGGACGGCAAGCGCCTGGCTGTCAACTATCCGTCATCGACGGTCCACTTGTGGGACGTGGAGACGCGCCGGCTGGTCCGCCGGCTCGAGGGCAAGGGGGGACAGGTCTACGGCACGGTCTTCTCGGCAGACGGCAAGTTCCTGGTCGGGGCGGATGGCGCAGCGGTCACGCTCTGGGATCTGGGGACAGGGCAGCTCCGTCCGCCCTGCGACTTCGGACACACCTATTGCGTTGGTGCCATCAGCTTTTCCCCCGATGGAAAGTCCCTGGTTAGTGGGGCAAGCTATAGCGATCCCACGGTCCACGTGTGGGACCCGCGGAGCGGGAAAGAAAAGGGTCGTTGGACCGGCCACGCCGACGGCATCGAAGCCATCGCCCATTCCCCCGATGGCCGGCTGGTGGCCTCGGGCAGTCAGGACCGGACCATCCGGCTCTGGGACGCAAACACCGGCAAGGAAGTGCGCCGGCTGCAGCCCCGCGATGGCATGGTCTCGGCGCTCGCTTTTGCCCCCGACGGCAAGACCCTCGCCTCCGTGGGGTGGAAGAAAGCCGTCTGCCTCTGGGAGGTGGAATCGGGCCGGGAGCTGCGTTCCTTCGGCGATCCCGGCGGAGGGATCACGCGGCTGGCCTTCTCTCCCGACGGCAAGACGCTTGCCACAAAAGGGTTTGAGGAACCCGTCCTCCGCCTCTGGTCGGTGGCCGACGGCAAGCAGATGCGCCAGCTCCCTGGATCGAAGATGGGAGATCCTTTCCTGCCCTTGTCGCCCGACGGCCGCTTGCTGGCTGCGGGCGAGGCTGGCGGGACCGTTCGTCTGCTGGAGCTGGCCACGGGAAAGGAGCTGCCGCCGCTGGCCATGCCGCTGCCAAAAGATCCGCAACGGCCTGTCCGCGCAAGCGCCATTGCCTTTTCGCCCGACGGCCGGAGCCTGGCTGTGGGGTACTACGAGGACCGGACGGTGCGTCTGTGGGAGCTGGCTTCGTCGCAAGAGCGGGCCCGCTTCCAGGGGCACCGCGGCTCTGTTTTTAGCGTTGCTTTCTCGCCTGACGGGACTCTCCTCGCTTCCGGCAGCTGGGACCGGACCGTGCTGGTCTGGGACATCACCGGCCGGATCACCGCGACTCGGCCGTTCCCGGCCGAACTGACTTCCGCCGAACGCAACACGTTGTGGAACGACCTGGCCAGCCTGGACGCGGCGACGGCGTTCCGGGCCGTGCAGAGACTGGCCGGCGCGGGCCAGGCCGGGGTGACCCTCTTGAAGGAGCAGATGCGACCGGTTGCCGCCGTCGAGGCGAGGCAGGTCAATCGGCTGATCGCCGACCTCGACAGCGACCAGTTCGCAGTGCGCGAGCAAGCGAGCCGAGAACTGGGGAGGCTGGGGGACAGGGCGGAACTCGCCTTGCGCCAGGCATTGGCCGGCAACCCCTCCGCGGAGGTCCGTCGGAGCCTGGAGAGGATCCTGGAGAACCTGGCCACGGCGGGCGCCCGGAGCGGCTGCGCGGCGTCCGGGCGGTGGAGGTGCTGGAACGGATTGGCTCGGTGGAAGCCCGCGGAGTGCTGGAAACTCTGTCCAGGGGGTTGCCCGAGGCCCGCCTGACGCGGGAGGCGCTGGCGGCTCTTGCACGTCTGAAGAAGCGAGGATGAACCCGCAAGACGATTCCAGGCCATCCCGCAATCAATTCCCGGAAGGAGGAGGGGGTTTGGCTTCCTTCTTCAAGGCTACGGGGTCAATGCCGAGTTCACGAAGTTTGGCGGCGAGAAGAGCATTTTCCTCTTCGATCGCAGTGGCTCGTTGCTCGGCGGTGGTGGCTCGTTGCTCGGCGGTGGTCGCTCGCTGCTCATTCCGTTGATTGAGGGCCGCGAGTTCCTCAAAGGTGAGGAACGGCTGACCGTTGGGACCGTAAACCACCATGGGCTTGACAGACAGATCAAAGCGAATGCCCAATCGCGGACTCACCAATCCCTCGACCGGGCGAACCCGGCGGAACACCGTCCCCTGGCGCTGGTAAACCTCAAGCCGGTTGTCGTCGGGATCGAAGACGTAATACTCCTCAACCCCGTATTCCTCGTAAAAGGCCCGCTTGTCTGCCATCTCGGTCGAGGTATTGCTGGGTGACAGGATCTCGAAGACGACCTGAGGAGCGATCCCCTCCTCCAGCCATTGCCGATAGGAGCCCCGTTCTCCCTTGGGCCGGCCAAACACCACCAGCACGTCGGGGGCCTGCCGGGTTTTGGGCTCGCCTTCCACCGCGTACCAGAACAGATCCCCCGCCACGAAAACGTCGGCACGGTCCCGGAACAGCGCACTGATGTTGCCGACCAGAACAATGATCCAGCGTAATTGCAGCGTATTGTCTGCCACGGGCTTGCCATCACTGTCGGGATAGAGAATCTGGCTGGGGGCGGGCGGAACCAACCACTGGACCATGAACAGCACTCCCTTTCGATCACCCAGGAACCGTCTCTTCGGGAAGCCTAGCAGAAAGGAGACGCCCTGGACAATCCCAGGATCGCGCGTCTCATTCGAGGCCGAGCACGGCGTCCACCACCCAGCAACCACGACAATGAATCCCAGGCTCGCGGCAATGGGCCAGGATGTCGGCATTGTCGCAGCCGGCCTCTTCGAGGGCGTCAGCCAGGATGGGGAGGCGGTCGAAGGCCCGGTCGTCGTAAATGCCCTGGGCGATGGAGCGCACCGTCCCGCCGTTCCACGACAGCCACGCCGGATGAAGCAAAACGGGACGGTAAACCGAAGGCCCGAACAACTCACGCAACAGCCGGCATTGCAGCTCTGCTTCGGTGTGCCTTGAAACATTGAAAGCAGCCGTCCAGACCTCTTGGTAGGTCGCCCAGAGAGCAGCGCGGGGCTGCTCCCACGTCTCCACCCACTCCTTGCTCGCCTCCCGCGCCGCAGCATGGGCCAGCCTCAATTCCTCATTGGTTGCCCTGCCGTCCGCGTGCCGCTCTGCCACCTCGATGGCTAGCCGGCTTCGCTCGTTTTCCAGCCCGGGAAAGTGCTGCCGGAAGCAGGCACAGAAGAACAGACGCATTTTCCGTGGACTGGCGCACTCGTACACCTGGCGGAGCATCTCCATGGCATCCGTGCCAGCAGCCCATTCCTCCTCCTCCAACGCAACTTCCACCGCTCTGCGAAGATTCTCTGCCAGATCGTTGGCGGTGAGGTAACGGTCGGCGGGATCCTTCGCCATGCACTTCCGCCAAACCTGGCTCAGAAAGGAAGGAACCTGGCCGCCAGACGACAGCGGGCTGCTGGGCCAGGGTTCTCGAGCCTGGACCGGATGGACGGCCGGAGGGGGCCGAAACCCGGTCACGAGTTCGCACAGCATCACCCCCAGGCTGTAGATGTCGCTGCGGTGGTCCATTTTGCTGCGGTCCCCACTCACCTGCTCCGGGGACATGTACGCCAGAGTGCCAGCCACGTCCCCCTCGGCACCCGTCATGGCCGCTCTGTCGAACGCGATCCCAAAATCGGTCAGGTGGACCTGCTGGACGTCTCCCCCAAGCAGGTGTGCGGGGACCCAAACCTCACCGATGACCGCGGGGACGTCTCCCGGTTCCGCCCCGAGCAAGACGTTTGCGGGTTTCACGTCCTGGTGAATGATGCCCTGGCGGTGGGCGTACTCCAGGCCATAGGCCACCGCGGCGACGATCCGGATGGCCTCACGCACCGGCAGCCGGCCTTGCCGCATCCGCTCCGCCAGGTCGGTTCCCTCGATCAGTTCCGAGACGATAAAGTACGACTGTCCATGCCGGCCCACGTCGTACACCGGCACGATCACCGGGTGCTTCAGCCGGGCCACCTTCCGGGCTTCCGCCAGGAACCCCTGCACCTTCTCCTGGTCGGCGAGGTTGCCGGGCTTGGGCACCTTGACAGCGACCAGCCGCTGTAATTCCATGTCGAAACCTCGCCAGACCTGACCGAACCCCCCCTCTCCAAGAAGGCGGTCGAGGCGGTAGCGACCGGCAAGCAGCGATGGCGAGTCCGGCCGCTCGTCTTGTCGGGAGCAACAGTCCTGGCCTGGCGACCCGGAGTGTGCCGCCACCTCGGCACGCCCCGGCGCCGCTTTCATCCAGGCAATCTTCTTCAGCGCACCAATGCGGGATGCCAGGATCGGCGCGAGGTCGGGCCGGTCCTGACACAAGTTCTCGGCAGGGATGTCCTGTCCCCTCTCGAAGTTCTCTTCCCACTTCAGGAGCAGGTTGGAAAGGCATTCTTCGTTGGTCATTGCTTAACCTCGGCTCTACGACGGCATCTCGCCGTTCAGCGCTGCAACCAGTTTCAAGCGAGCAGACTGCCAGCGGCGTCGGATCGTGCGGAGCGAAACCCCCAGTACGTTTTTCGCTTCCTCCTGGGTGAGCCCTTCGTACCAGAGCAGATCGATCACTTCGCGCTCCTCGTCCGGCAAGGACTCCACGGCCTGGTGAAAGTCGGACCATTCCTCCACCGAGGACGGCTCCCCTCCTTGATCCGGCTGAGCTGCGATCGGCCCCTCTCGGCTCTCGGCCGGATACCGGTCCGTGTGGTGCTTGGCTCCGTGCCCCTGGGGTCCAAGATGATGATGGGCGAGCTGGATCAATTCCCGCCGGACTTGCAGCGCGGCCAGGCGATAGAAGTGGCACGGCGATTCGGGCGTCACCGTCGCCAGCGCCCGGCACAGGCGGATCAGAGCATTTTGCAGCACGTCATCCGTCTGCTCCCAGCGCTGCACGCCGGGAAACCCGTGCAGCATCTGCCGTGTCAAACGGCGTAACCGTTCGCAGGCGTGGTCGATGAGGCGGTCGCGAGCCTGGCTGTCGCCCAGACGCAGGAGATCAAGCAAGCGGGCAGTTTCCCCGGCGGAGTCGGGCACAGGGCACCTCGCGGCGACGTGGTCGATGGAACGGCTGCGCAACATCCCCAGTATATCCTCGCGCTCTGGGCCATGCCACCAGCGGGTCCCTCGGCCCCTATCTGGCTCTGCGGGAGTCCAGGCCAAAAGCGGCCAGGAAAAGTCAGCGAAAAAAACAAGGACAGCAAACTGGACTGGAGAACGGCCCCTGCCGGCTTGCCCGGCAGGGGAAGCAGGTCAGCAGCGCGAGAAGGAACACTAATCAGCGCTAATCTTCGCTAATGGAAAGAAGGAGAGCCGCCTTCCAATTAGTGCCGATTAGCGTGGATTAGTGTTCCGATGGCCTGGAACCTGCCGGGCCAGCCGGCAGGGGCTGTTCTCCAGTCCAGTTTGCCGCCGTAGGAAAAAATGCTGGCACACCGGACCAACGGCTCCCGCAGAGTCCTGCAGGGGCTGAGCGGACGAGAATCGCCGGGCGGCCTCTCTCCCAGAAAGCGACCGGTCATGGAGGGAATTCATGATTGCACAGCCTCAGGCCCCGGAAGAGCAGGTTCATCGATTACTTCGAGGACGCCCTGGCGAAGTTGCGAGCAGATGGGCCTCACCGCCGCCGCAGATCGAGGCACTTCGGGAGTACGGGCTGCTGGCGCCTGACAACGTGACCGGCTTCCACGAGGGGCGGTCCGGCGTGGGCCGGATCTCGACCTTGCGAAGGGCCATCCAGCACGTCAAGCGGACGGGGGAGTCGGCGTTCTACGTCGAGATGGATTTGCAGAATTTGAGTGGACTGAACGCCGCCCTGGGACACACCAGGGCCAACCAGGTCTATCGGCGGATTGCCACGATCATCCGCGGCGAGCTATCCGGGTGCGCTTCCGAGGCCGTATTCTTCCGGCATGGCGGGGACGAGATGAGCGCCTTCCTGATCGATACGACTGAAGAGAAAATCGAGGCGGCAGCCCAGGCCGTCCGCTCTCGTGTCCTGACTCTGGCGATCCGGTGCAACCTCGACGCCATCCCCCATCCGAAACATCCAGGTGACGTGCGCTGGAGGGGCATCGGCGTGCATTTTGGTTGTTGCAAGCTGTCCGCCGAACACGAGCAAGACCTCACCGTCGTCTTCCGCCAGGCGGACACCGCGTTGGAACGGCGGAAGGAAGGCATTGCTGATCTCACGTCGTGTAATCCGCGTTCAGCTTGACGTATTCGTAAGTCAGATCGCAGGTGAAGAATGTCGCTCGCCCCGAGCCGAGCGTGAAGCGCAGCCGGACGTGAATGGTCCGCTCGCGCTTCAGATAGGCCGAGGCGGTCGGGGCGTCGAACTCTTGCGGGGTGCCGTTGTGGTAGAGCAGCAGGTCGCCCAGCCACAGGGACAGGTGCTGTTCCTCGAAGGCCACTCCCGAGTAACCGGCCGCGGAGACGAGCCGGCCCCAGTTCGGATCACCTCCGAAGATAGCTGGTCTTGACCAGGGCGCTGTTGGCGATGGTGCGGGCCACCGTCCGCGCTTCCTGGTCGTCGCGCAGTCCCTCCACGTCAAGGATCACCAGCTTGGTGGCACCTTCCGCGTCGGCGGCGATGGCCCGGGCCAGGTCGGCGCAGACCTCGACGGCCGCGGCGTTGAACCGGGCCAGGCCGTCGCCGGTCAGGGGCTGAGTCCGTTCGGAGGGCGGATGGGCGAGGCCGTTGGCGAAGAAGAGCAAGGTGTCGTTGGTGCTGGTGTGGCCCTCGACGCTGACGCAGTTGAAGGTCTCGTCGGCGGCGCGGACTGCCAGGCGGGCGAGGTCGTCCGGAGCGACGGCGGCGTCGGTGAAGACAAAGGCGAGCATGGTGGCCATGTTCGGCCCGATCATCGCCGCTCCCTTGGCCATGCCGGTCAGGCGGACCTCGGCGTTGCCCAGCTGGATCTGCCGGGTGCTGATCTTGATGCGGGTGTCGGTGGTCAGGATGGCGTGGGCGGCCGCGTCGAGGTCCTCGGCGGATTCGCCCAGCCGGCCGGCGGTCAGGCGGATGCCGCTCTCGATCACCGGCATCGGCAGGTGCCGGCCAATCACGCCGGTGGAACAGACGAGCATCTGTTCGGGCTCGCAGCCGATGGCCTGGGCCGACAGCTCCGCCATGCGGCGGGCGTCGTCCAGGCCGCGCTGGCCGGTGCAGGCGTTGGCGTTGCCCGAGCAGATGACCACACCGCGGGCGTCGGCCGAGGGGAGCCGTTCCCGGCAGACGTGGACCGGGCGCCGCCTGGACGCGGTTGCGCGTGAAGACGCCGGCCGCGGCGGCGGGGACGGTGCTGACGATCAGGGCCAGGTCGCGCCGCTGCGGATCGGGCCGCAGACCGGAGTGGACGCCGGCAAAACGATAGCCGCGGGCCAGGTGCCAGGTGTTCATGGAGTGGTTCCGGAGTGGTAAGGGTCAAGGAGGGATAGAGGCGATGGCAGCGGCCAGGCGGGCCGGGTCGGCTTCGATGGCGTCAAGCAGGGTGAGCATATCAGCCGCGTCCTGAATCGCTTCGGTTGCGGCCTGATCGGACAGGAACTCGGTCCGGGTTGTCAAGTCGTAGCTGGCCAGGTTCCGAAGTTTGACCAGTCTCTCCAGGATGCGAGCGATTTCCTTCAGGTCTGCTACCGTCGAATACTGAAAGCGGAGACGGACAGGTGCATGAGCCGTGTACCGCGGAGGATTCGGAAAACCCCAACGAACCTGCGCGTCCCGGCATTCCAGGAACAGAGCATAGTAGGCGTGGATAACCGAGCCACGCCAATGCACTTCCGTTGCTCTGGCAGCCACCTCCCGGGCCAGGTCGAGAAACCGTCTGCCATTCATGCATCGTAGCCCACAACCGTTGGGACCGACACAATGTACCGGAGGACGTCCGGAGAGAAAGTCTCGATCTCCCATCGGGTGTAACTCTTGATACTGGGATTGTTGAGCAGCTGATTGTTGGCAATCCGAATCCAGAACACCACCTGATCCTCATCCCCGGTATCATAAGGCGGCTCCAGGCAAACCTCGATCCATCGGACTCCCTGGATCGTTGTCCGGGCACGCTCGATTAGCTGGTCGAACTCCTTCTGAAAGCCCAGTTCAGCCACTCGCGCTGCCGCCTCGGGTGTCACGGTCACCTTCACCTCTGTTGCGGTCGTCATCGCGTTTCCTCCGTTGTGCGTCGCTCCTTCAGGGAGCCCCCCCATCTCAATGCGTCAGAGCATACATCACGGCGGCCTTGCCCAGCAAGGCGGCGCTGGCGAAGTCATGGCCCAAGCAGTCGGTCGAGCCGTGCTTTTCCAGGGCACAGCCGACGTCGTAGCGGCTGTAGATCACCAGCCAGCGGCCGTTCTCCTTGATCCCCTCCAGTGCGGGCGGCACGTCCTGATAGCCTGCTGACGCCCGCTTGCCGTCTGGCCCCTCCCGCCACGATGCCCTCGTGCAGACCGAGCAGGGCATACTGCGTGTTGGAATTGTCCGGCAGCCCCGTCTTTTCCCCGCCGTAACTCCAGCCGTTGACGCCCTTGGTTTTGACCAGCCAATCGACGTTGCGCTGGATGCGTTCGCGGTCCTGGCCGTCGCCGGCCTGGGCGAAGACCATCGTTTGCAGAGCCACGACGTAGGTCTTGCTCGGTGGGATGGTGCGCAGATAAGCCAGGCCGCGCTGCACGTCCGGATCGTTCGGAGGAACGCCGCAGTTGAGCAACGCCAGCAGGGTCAAGCTGGCCCTGCCGCCACGGAAGAGATCATTCAGGCCGTCCTCCCACGAGTTGGCTTTCTGCTTGCGGAGGAAACCAACTCCCCTGGTGATCGCTTCGCGCACCTGCTCGACCAGCTGCTCCGATGCGGGTTCGGCGTCGGCGCGGGGACTGCGCCGAGCGAAAGACACAGCAAGATGAAAGCGGCGATCCTGGCTGGCCGCATGGAGGAGCCTCCGCAAGGGAAGGGAACAGCCGCACCAGGTTCATTGTCGCGGAAACCGGCTCCTCTTGCCAGAGTAGCCAGCCGAGGCGTCCTTGCTTCTGTTCTGCAATGGGAAAGGGTGGGGTCAGGGACGGACGGACGCGATGGCGGCAGCCAGGCGTGCCGGGTCAGCTTCGATGGCGTCCAGCAAAGCGAGCATGTCGTTGGCGTCTTGGATCGCGAGGGTAGCGTCGTGGTCAGAGAGGAACTCGGTCCGGGGTGTCAAATCGTAACTGGCCAGATTCCGAAGTCTGCCAAGTATCTCCAGGACATCAGCAATCCTCTTCAAGTCCCCATTCGTCGCATACAGAAAGCGGAGGCGGACTGGGGCATGAGCATTGTGCCGCAGCGGCGTCGCAAAACCCCAGCGAATCTGCGCATCACGACATTCCAGGAACAGAGCGTAGTAGGCATGGATGGCCGCTCCACGCCAATGCAACTCCGTCGCCCCGGCAGCTACCTCCCGAGCAAGTTCGAGAAACCGTCTGCCCTTCATGAATCGTAGCCCACAACGGTTGGAATCGTCGCGAGATACCGGCACACGTCTGACGAAAAGGTCTCGAGTTTCCAGTTGGAGTAGGCCTTGACACTGGGATTGTTGAGCAGCTGATTGTTGGCAATCCGAATCCAGATCACGGCCTCCTCTTGATCATGCGTATCGTAAGGCGGCTCCATGCGAACCTCAATCCATCGAACACCCGGAATCGTTGTCCGGGCGTGTTCAATCAGCTGGTCGAATTCCTTCTGAAAGCCCAGTTCCGCCACCCGTGCCGCCGCCTCGGGCGTCACGGTCACCTTCACATCAATCGCGGTTGTCATCAGGTTTCCTCCATTGCTTGGCTGCTCCGCCGCTCGCCTCAATGCGTCAAAGCATACATCACGGCGGCCTTGCCCAGCAAGGCGGCGCTGGCGAAGTCATGGCCCAAGCAGTCGGTCGAGCCGTGCTTTTCCAGGGCACAGCCGATGTCGTAGCGGCTGTAGATCACCAGCCAGCGGCCGTTCTCCTTGATTCCCTCCAGGGCGGGCGGCACGTCCTGATAGCCCGCCGAGGCCCGCTTGCCGTCAGGCCCCTCCCGCCGGCACCGCACCGTCTTGATCTCCCGACCGTTCAGTTCCTTGCTGAACAGCTCGTCTCCGGGCGGAATCGGCTCCAGCTTCAGCTTCTTGTCGGCCCACAGCTGCTCCATGAACTTGCGGAAGCTCTCGTCGAAGGCACGCGAGCCACAGCAGGCGTCGGCAAACAGAGTGCCCCCCGATTCCAGGTTGAAACGCAGCTTCTTGATCGCCTCCTGGCTGGGGTTGAAGTCACGCCGCCCGTGCAGATAGAAGAAACGGATCTCCTCAATCTCCTTTTTCGGAGCATTGGGCTGCTCCACAATGTCAGCGTTATTGCTGAGCCGCACCTGGGCGGTGGAGAGCAGCACGTCCAGGCCGCTTTTGCGGCACTCTTCCATCAGGAAGCGCATGGCACGCGGTGCCGGGTGCCAATCGCCGTCGTGGGCCAGTTGCCCCACCTCCAGGTAGCCGCGGCGGGCCCGTGGCCCCTTGACGTCGTCGCGGACCAGGGCAACCTCGGTCAGCCGGGGCCGGGGCGCCTCCAGGCCCGTGGCGTAGGCGATCACGTTGGCCCCCAGCTGAAAGGCAATCTCCCCGCGACCGCCCTTGGACTGGTTGGCCTCCCAGTAGCCGGCCAGGGCGTGGGGGCTGTACATCACCACCCATTTGCAGCCTTGCTGGATGCCATAAAGGTAAGGGAAGTCGTTCTTCGTTTCGCCCGGCTTGAGCGAGAACTTACCCGAGGCGTACCAGACCGGATGATCGGCCGGCACCGGCACCAGTTCATTGTCGGGGAAGATGGTCTTCATCAGTTCCCTGAAGTCGCGATCAAATCTCTGGCTGTTGCAGCAGGCCTCGGCGAACAGGAAGCCGCCGTTGTTGAGGTATTCGCCGAGGACGGCGCTTTCCTGGGCGGTGAGGCGAACCGAGTGGCCATTGAGAAAGACGATGGGGCTGGGCAGCAGTTCGGCGGCCAGGCGCTCGCTGGCTTTCCACGTCCAGGTCCTTCTTCGAGCGGATGTCAAACACCTGCCAGGCCATCGGCTGCTTCTTGAACAGCTCGCGGCTGGCGAACTCGGCCAGGTGCCGGCAATCGCTGCGTTTGTTGTTCCAGCCACTGCCCTCGCCGTGGGCGAACTTGGTCAGCAGGATCGGCGTCCGACCCTTGGACAGGAACAGCAGGGCGAAGCTGGTGGCCACGATCGGCTGGTGGTCCAGTCGGCGACGCCCACCGGTCCCCTCCCAGGAGCCGTCCTCTTTCTGAATCCGGACCAGATAGTCGCAGCCCACTCGATACCAGTCGTGATTGCCCAGATACCGCTGCCCGGTGAGCCGGCCCGTTCGTTCAATGCCGTACAAACAATAGAAGGGGACATCCTCCAGGAGGAAGATGGTGCCTGGATTGATCTCTCCGGGGAAGAGGCCGCCGATCCACCTCAGACCGTCTGCAACCGGCTTGTTCTCTTCGTAGACGCCGCAGTTCCTGGCCTTGCCGAACGCATCCAGCTCCTGCTTGCCGACGGCGAGGTCCATGCCGGTGATGACCAGACCACAGACACCGGCCGTGGTCATGGTCAGGGTTGGTTGTTCGCTGGGGCGATAGCGCCAGCCTCCGTGGCTCTGCGTGTCAACGTAGAATTGCCGCAACTCTTCCAGCACCTTGGGATCGACCTTGGCTCCGGCCACGATGCCCTCGTGCAGACCGAGCAGGGCATACTGCGTGTTGGAATTGTCCGGCAGCCCCGTCCTTTCCCCGCCGTAACTCCAGCCGTTACTGCCCTTGGTTTTGACCAGCCAATCGACGTTGCGCTGGATGCGTTCGCGGTCCTGGGCATCGCCGGCCTGGGCAAAGACCATCGTTTGCAGGGCCACCACGTAGGTCTTGCTCGGCGGGATGGTGCGCAGATAAGCCAGGCCGCGCTGTACGTCCGGATCGTTCGGCGGAACGCCGCAGTTGAGCAGCGCCAGCAGGGCCAGGCCGGCCCTACCGCCACGGAAGAGATCATTCAGGCCGTCCTCCCACGAGTTGGCTTTCTGCTTGCGCAGGAAACCAACTCCCCTGGTTATCGCTTCGCGCACCTGCTCGACCAGCTGCTCCGAGGCAGGCTCGGCGCTCGGCGCGGGGATGGCGCCGATCGAGAGACACAGCAAGACGAAAGCGGCGATCCTGGCTGGCCGCATGGAGGAGCCTCCGCAAGGGAAGGGAACAGCCGCACCAGGTTCATTGTCGCGGAAACCGGCTCCTCTTGCCAGAGGAGCCAGCCGAGGCGTCCTTGCTTCTGTTCTGCAATCGAAAAGGGTGGAGTCAGGGAGGAATGGACGCGAGGGCGACGGCCAGGCGTGCCGGGTCGGCTTCGATGGCGTCCAGCAGGGCCAGGGCATCGGCGGCATCCTGAATTGCCTGAGTGACACATCCGTCAGACAGAAAATGGACGCGGGTTGTCAATTCGTAACTAGCCTCATTTCGGAGTTTGCCAAGGTTCTCCAGCTCATCAGCAATCCGCTTCAAGTCCGCATGAGTCGCGTACTGAAATCGGAGACGGACAGTCGAATGGACATTGTGCCGGTGCGGCGTGGCAAACTTCCAGCGGATCTGAGCATCGCGGCATTCCAGAACCAGAGCATAGTACGCGTGAATGGCGGCTCCTCGCCAGTGAAGCTCCGTCGCACCAACCACCACTTCCCGAGCGAGATCGAGAAACTGCCTGCCTTTCATGCATTGGGCCCCGCGGTGGTTGGAACTGTCACAATGTGCCAGCAAACGTCGGGCGAAAAGGTCTCCACTCTCCAGAGTTTGTAGGCCTTGACGCCAGGATTATTGCGGAACTGCTCATCGGCAATTCCAATCCAGATCACAACCTGGTCTTCCGGGTGCATGTCGTCCGGCGGCTCCATGATCGCCTCGATCTTCCGAACACCCGGAATCGTTTTCCGGGCATGTTCGATCAACTGGTCGAATTCCTTCTGAAAGCCCAGTTCCGCCACCCGCGCCGCCGCCTCGGGCGTCACGGTCACCTTCACTTCCGTCGCGGTCGTCATCGGTTTTCCTCCGTCGCCGGGCTGCTCCATTCGCTCACCTCAATGCGTCAGAGCATACATCACGGCGGCCTTGCCCAGCAAGGCGGCGCTGGCGAAGTCATGGCCCAGGCAGTCGGTCGAGCCGTGCTTTTCCAGGGCGCAGCCGATGTCGTAGCGGCTGTAGATCACCAGCCAGCGGCCGTTCTCCTTGATTCCCTCCAGGGCGGGCGGCACGTCCTGATAGCCTGCTGACGCCCGCTTGCCGTCGGGCCCCTCGCGCCGGCACCGCACCGTCTTGATCTCCCGACCGTTCAGTTCCTTGCTGAACAGCTCGTCTCCGGGCGGAATCGGCTCCAGCTTCAGCTTCTTGTCGGCCCACAGCTGCTCCATGAACTTGCGGAAGCTCTCGTCGAAGGCACGCGAGCCACAGCAGGCGTCGGCAAACAGAGTGCCCCCCGATTCCAGGTTGAAACGCAGCTTCTTGATCGCCTCCTGGCTGGGGTTGAAGTCACGCCGCCCGTGCAGATAGAAGAAACGGATCTCCTCAATCTCCTTTTTCGGAGCATTGGGCTGCTCCACAATGTCAGCGTTATTGCTGAGCCGCACCTGGGCGGTGGAGAGCAGCACGTCCAGGCCGCTTTTGCGGCACTCTTCCATCAGGAAGCGCATGGCACGCGGTGCCGGGTGCCAATCGCCGTCGTGGGCCAGTTGCCCCACCTCCAGGTAGCCGCGGCGGGCCCGTGGCCCCTTGACGTCGTCGCGGACCAGGGCAACCTCGGTCAGCCGGGGCCGGGGCGCCTCCAGGCCCGTGGCGTAGGCGATCACGTTGGCCCCCAGCTGAAAGGCAATCTCCCCGCGACCGCCCTTGGACTGGTTGGCCTCCCAGTAGCCCGCCAGGGCGTGGGGGCTGTACATCACCACCCATTTGCAGCCTTGCTGGATGCCATAAAGGTAAGGGAAGTCGTTCTTCGTTTTGCCCGGCTTGAGCGAGAACTTGCCCGAGGCGTACCAGACCGGATGCTCAGGCGGCACCGGCACCAGTTCGTTGTCGGGGAAGATGGTCTTCATCAGTTCCTTGAAGTCGCGATCAAATCTCTGGCTGTTGCAGCAGGCCTCGGCGAACAGGAAGCCGCCGTTGTTGAGGTATTCGCCAAGGATGCTGCTTTCCTGGTCGGTGAGGCGAACCGAGTGGCCGTTGAGGTAGACAAGGGGACTGGGCAGCAACTCGCCGGCCAGGGCGCGCTGCCTTTCCACGTCCAGGTCCTTTTTCGAGCGGATGTCAAAGGCCTGCCAGGCCATCGGCTGTTTCTTGAACAGCTCGCGGCTGGCGAACTCGGCCAGGTGCCGGCAGTCGCTGCGTTTGTTGTTCCAGCCGCTGCCCTCGCCGTGGGCGAACTTGGTCAGCAGGATCGGCGTCCGGCCCTTGGACAGGAACAGCAGGGCGAAGCTGGTGGCCACGATCGGCTGGTGGTCCAGTTGCTTGTGGAGTCCGCCTCCCTCCCAGGAGCCGTCCTCTTTCTGAATCCGGACCAGGTAGTCGCAGCCCACTCGATACCAGTCAGCATTGCCCAGATAACGCTGACCGGTGAGCCGGCCCGTTCGTTCGATGCCGTACAGGCAATAGAAGGGGACGCCTTCCAGAGCGGTCACCGTCTCAGGAATGTCAGGATCGATCTTGCTGGGGAAGTGTCGGCCAATCCAGCTCAGACCGTCGGCGACCGGCTTGTTCTCTTCATAGACGCCGCAATTCTTGGCCTTGCCGAACGCATCCAGCTCCTGCTTGCCGACGGCGAGGTCCATGCCAGTGATGACCAGGCCACAGACGCCGGCTGTGGTCATGGTCAGGGTGGGCGGCGTGCCGAACTGCTCGATGCCCTTGATTCCCTGGACGCCACGGGGACGATAGCCCCAGCCGCCATCCACCCGGAACTCATCCGCCCGGGTCGGAACCTGGGTTCGGACGTAGAAGTCGCGCAGTTCCTCCAGCACCTTGGGATCGACCTGGGCCCCGGCCACGATGCCCTCGTGCAGACCGAGCAGGGCATACTGCGTGTTGGAATTGTCCGGCAGGCCCGTCTTTTCGCCGCCGTAACTCCAGCCGTTTTCTCCCTTGGTTTTGATCAGCCAGTTGACGTTGCGCTGGATGCGTTCGCGATCCTCGCCATCACCGGCCTGGGCAAAGACCATGGTTTGCAGCGCCACCACGTAGGTCCTGCTCGGCGGAATGGTGCGCAGATAAGCCAGGCCGCGCTGCACGTCCGGATCGTTCGGAGGAACGCCGCAATTGAGCAGCGCCAGCAGTGCCAGGCTGGTCCAGCCGCCGCCGTGCGTGAGCCGCACGTCAACGCCATCCTCCCACAAGTTGGCTTTCTGCTTGCGCAGGAACCCCACCCCCCTGGTGATCGCCTCACGCACCCTGTCCACCAGTTGCTCCGAGCCGCGCTCGGCAGTTGGCGCGGGGACGGCAACAATCGCCAGGGACAGCAGGACGACAGCGACGATCGGCAGCCAGCGCATGGGAGGAACCTCCGCAAGTTGGAACGGCGTCAGCGACAGGCGGCTCGGTCCTGTCGAAGCCTGACGACAGGCAGGGACGGACATGTCGCACACAGATTCATTGTTGCGTAAACCGGCTGATCCCGCCAGGGGAGCCAGTCCGGATGCTATTACTTCGGCAGCTTCAGCTTGGTGACGTAGCTGATGACGTTGGCCCCCAGCTCGAAGAGCGACCTGCCCTCGGCCCTGCCGGGTCTTGTTGGCCTCCCAGTAGCCGGCTAACGGCCTTGGGCTGTACATCACCAGCCAGCGTCCCCCTTGCTCAATGCCCCACAGGGGAAAATCCTTCGGATCGACCTCGGAACTTGCCGGACGCCTTCCAGACCGGATGGTCGGCCGGTACCAGACGCAGTTCATTTTTGGGGAACAGTGCCTTCATCAGCTCGCGGAACTGGCGATCAAACGTCTTGTCGCCGCAGCAGGCCTCGGCCAGGAGGAAGCCGCCCTGCTTGAGATACTCGGTCAGGATGCTCCGCTCTTTCTTGGAGAGCTGAAGGGAGTGGCCGTTGACAAAGACGAATGGGGCTGTCCAGCAACTGGGCCGCCAGCTTCTTCCGGGTCTCCGCGCAAGTCGGCTTCGACCTTGCGAACGTCGAAGACCTGCCAGGCCAGCGGCTGCTTCTTGAACAACTGCCGGCTGGCGAACCCGGTCAGGTTCCGGCAGTCGCTCCATTTGTTGTTCCAACCGTCGGCCTCACCGTGGGCCAGCTTGGTGATCAGGACCGGCCTCTGCCCTCCGGAGAGGAACAGCAGGGCGAAGCTGGTGGCGACGACCGGCTGGTGGTCCAGCTGCTTGTGGACTCCAGCCCCCTCCCAGGAACCGTCCGCTTTCTGAATCTTGACCAGATACTCACAGCCCACCCGATACCAGTCGCGGCCACCAAGGAAGCGCCGACCTGTGAGCCGGCCGACCTGGGCAATGTCGTGTAAACAATAGAAGGGGACACCTTCCAGAGCCATGACGGTCTCCTTGATTGATACGTCCCGGGAAACGTCGGGCGATCCAGTTCAGGCCGTCCGTGATCGGCTTGTTTTCCACGCAGACGCCGCAGTTCCTGGCGCTGCCGTCCTCGCGCAGACTCCTGCTTGTGCAAAGCGAGACCTGTGATCGTCAGACCACAAACGCCGCCTGCGGTCATGGTCAGGGTGGGCGGCGTGCCGAACTGCTCGCCGCCCTTGATTCCCTGGAAGCCCCGGGGACGATAGCCCCAGCCGCCATCCACCCGGAACTCATCCACCCGGATCGGGATCTGAGTCCGGACGTAGAAGTCTGCGCAGCTCCTCCAGCACCTTGGCATCGACCTTGGCTCCCGCCACGATGCCCTCGTGCAGACCGAGCAGGGCATACTGCGTGTTGGAGTTGTCCGGCAGGCCCGTCCTTTCCCCGCCGTAACTCCAGCCATAGTCTCCCTTGGTTTTGATCAGCCAATCGACGTTGCGCTGGATGCGTTCGCGGTCCACCGCCTCGCCAGCTCTGGCAAAGACCATGGTCTGCAGGGCCACGACGTAGGTTTTGCTCGGCGGGATGGTACGCAGGTAATTCAGGCCGCTCTGGACGTCCGGATCGTTCGGCGGGACGCCGCAGTTCAGCAGGGCCAGCAGCGCCAGACTGGCCCGACCACCCGCCAGTGGTGACGCCGCACAGTTCGCGACCGGATTCTCCCACAACTCACCCTTCTGCTGCCGCAGGTACTTCACGCCCGGCCTTGATCGCCTTTTGCACCTTCTCATTCAGCGGCTCGGGTTGAGGTTCGGCGTGTACCAGGGTCGGTCCCAGGATCGGGGCCACGTCCCGCGGCAGAGCAGTTAGCAGCACCAGGGAAAGGGGCAGAGCGGTCAGCAGCATCCGACGCATGACTGGGGCCTCCTCGGGGACAGGCGAAACCACCTCGCTGCTGTATTGTTGTTCGGCCGACCCGGCTTGCCAAGGTGAAACACGCAAGGAGCCATCGCCGTTTGCTCGGGCTCCGGATACCATAACAAGACACCCACCGGGTCTCGAATCCCGAACCTCAATGAACCAGGAGTTCACACCATGCAGATGTTCCGCTCACTGGCGCTGGCCGGCTGTGGCCTGGCCCTGTTTCTCGTGCTGTCCGCGTGCGGCGCGGACGCCCCCAAGGCCAAGGAGGTTTACACCAATCCCCAGGACCCGACGCTGCCGATCGATTTCAAGATCCAGGGCGAGTACGCCGGCGAGGCCTCGGGCCTGGGCAAGATCGGCTGCCAGGTCATCGCCCTGGGCAAGGGCACCTTCCAGGCGGTCGTGCTGCCGGGCGGCTTGCCGGGCGAGGGCTGGGACGGCAAGAACAAGATCCTGATGGACGGCATCGTCGAGGGCAACAAGGCCGTCTTCAAGCCGGCCACGGGCAAGAAGAAGTACCTGGCCAAGGCCCCCGAGGACTTCTCCGCGACCTCGAAGTATCCTCCGACCGGCCAGAAGGATTACACCGCCACCATCTCCGGCGACACGCTCACCGGCAAGACCGAGGATGGCAAGACCTTTGAGCTGAAGAAAGTGGTCCGCAAGAGCCCGACGCTGGGCGCCAAGCCGCCGGCCGGGGCCATTGTCCTGTTTGACGGCAGCAGCACCGATGCCTGGAAGGGCGGCCGGCTCGACAAGGAAACGGGCTTTCTCAACACTGACGGCAAGGACATCCTGACCAAGCAGAATTTCAGCAATTACACCATGCACGTCGAGTTCCTGCTGCCGTTCAAGCCGACCGGCCGGGATCAGGGTCGCGGCAACAGCGGCTTCTACCAGGTCGATCACTACGAGGTGCAGATCCTCGACTCGTTCGGCCTGGACGGCAAGAACAATGAGTGCGGCGGCGTTTACACCAAGCTCGATCCCAAGGTGAACATGTGCTTGCCGCCGCTGGTCTGGCAGACCTACGACGTGGACTTCACCAACGCCGTCCGCGAAGGCGACAAGAAGGTCAAGAATGCTCGCATCACCTTGAAGCACAACGGCGTTGTCATCCTCGACGATGCCGAGATCAACGGGAAGACCGGCGGCAGTCGGCCCGAGCCGGAGGGAACGCCTGGCCCGATCAAGCTGCAAGGGCACGGCAATCCGCTGCAGTTCCGTAACGTCTGGATTGTGGAGAAGAAGTAGAGGCTGTTTCGGCACAGAGTAGCCATCACGCTCCGCGTGATGCTTTCATCACGCGGAGCGTGATGGCTACTCTGTGCTATTTCCCGTTCTTCCACGTCCGAATCAAACCCAGCGTGGCCCATCCGGAGCCGTAGTGGCTGATCGCCAGGCCCTTGCGGCCCTTGTCCCGGGAGGGGACCCACCACGAGCCATCCTTGAGCTGTGTTTTCAGCAGGAAAGTCTGGCCGCGCTGAATCGCCCCTTTGTGGGCATCGCTCCCCAGCTGTGCCAGCACGTACAGGCTCTGTCCCGTGGCCAGGGCATCGCTGGGGCGGTCCTTGAGCTGACTCCAGCCACCGTCGGCGTTCTGCTGCTTGAGGAGCTGCTGCACCAGCGGCGCCACCTCTTCCGGCTTCCCGAAGCGCTGGGCGATCTGGGTCCGCAGCACCAGGGTCTGGTTGCTGTCGGCGAGATGGTTCTTTCGCAGCCAGTCGAGCGCCTTGTCGCGGGTTTTGGTCCAGCCGTCCGGGGCGAGCCCGCGCTGGTCGGCCAACGCCAGCACCAGCAGGGCCTGCAAGGTGAGCACCTCGCCGTTGTCGCCAATGGGCGGCTCGTAACCCGTCCGGCCCGATTTCCAGGAACCATCCGCCTCCTGTTTGGCCATCAGGTGGGCCGCGAATTTCTTCAGGGCCTCGGTGGCCTGCTCGTCCGGCTTCGGGGCCGACTGCAGGGCCACGGACAGGTAAATCGTATTCAGGCTCGTCTTGGCCCCGCCGAATTTGTCCTGGGCAAAGGGCTGCAGAGCGGGGTCCTTGAGATACGGCGTCAAGGACCATTTGCGGAACTCGTCGAGGACGTCCTCGTGGACAACCAGGCCCCGATTCCGGGCCTCGGTCATGCACCAGAACGTCATGGGCACGTGATGGCAGGAGGCGCAGGCCGCTTGCTTGCCGGGGACCAGGATCGGCCGGCCATGGTCCTGACCCACCTGATTGTTGCCGTTCTTCCAGTCGGCGGCGCCCTTCTCCAGCGACACCAGGCTGCGCTCAATGGCTTGCTGAATCTGTGCCAGCGAGGGAGGCGGCTCGGCTGGTCCCGGACCATTGGCGATGGTCAGGACCAGCGTCAGCATTGGCAGCGACAACATGGCGAAGCTCCTTGGATGCAGACAAACCAGCTCGGCGGTTAGCGGGATCAGTACCAACCGCATTTCCGAGTCTTTATCCTAGCGGGAAAGGAGCGAAGGGACCACGGAGTGTTCCACGTGACCCGGGAGAGTTTGCCGGATGTGACGGCTACTCAGCCCGCCTTTCCCATTCTCTCCGTCGATCCGTTGTCCATCGCCTCTCCTGGAAAACCGATTTAACCGTTACAAGACTTACTGCCAAGTTTGCCGCCCTTTGGCCCCCTGAGGGACAGGAAAGCCATGAACAGGGACTGTTCCGCTCGCTTGCTGCGCTGTGTTCTTGTGCTGTTCGTCTGGCTTGCGGCCGCACCGCTCTTTGCCCAGTCGCTGCCGTTCTGGCTGGCCCCCGGCAAACCCTCCCCGGTCGCCACCTTGCCCTACGTCTACGACTACCCGCCCACCCTGGTTCCCGACTATGCGCCCTGGACCTGGTGGGACGCCGACTACCTGCTGGCGTGGATCAAGAGCCCCACGGTGCCCGCCCTGCTGACCACGGGCCCGGCGACGGTCCTGGGGCCGAGCGGCTCACCGGGCACGCCGGGGCAGCCGGGCACGGTTACCCTGCTCGGGGGCAAAAACCAGAACATGGGTGCGTTTAACGGCGGCAAATTCCTGTTCGGCGGCTGGATCAATGAGCTTCAGTGCTTCGGCATGGAATGCGGTGCCTTCTTCCTCTTGCAGAACCGCGTCGATTCGTCGGCGGGGTCCAGCGGCAGCACGCCGCTGGCGGTGCCGTTCTTCAACGTCCTGGCGGGTGCGCCCGACAGCGCGGCCATCGCCTCCCCCCTGACCGCACCGCCCATGTCCGGAGCGGCCACCTTGACCCTGCAAACACAGATCGTCGGAACGGAGGGCAACTTCGTCTACGGTGCCATCAACAAGCCCGGCCTCCGGCTGGATTTCCTGGGCGGCTTTCGCTGGGTCAAGCTCGACGATACCCTGCAGTTCCTCACCGACAGCAGCAACAACCCGCCGTTCTCGGGCGAGTATTTCGCCACGCAGGATCGCTTCCAGGTCCACAACAATTTCTACGGAGCCAACTTCGGCGTTCGCACCGAGTGGTGCTGGCACAACTGGGTTGTGAACGCCACGAGCAAGATCGCCTTCGGTGACAATCAGCAAACCAGCATCATCACCGGCGGACTGGCGACCAACGTCTTCGACGGCTTCACCAGCGTGCAGACCTACCCCGGCGGTTTCCTGACCGGGTTCACCAACTACGGCTCCTACCGCCGTAATGCCTTTGCCATCCTGCCGGAGTTCAATCTCAAGGTGGGTTACGCCGTGTGCAACTGTTGCCGGCTCACCGTCGGCTACAACGTCTGGTATCTGAGCAGCGTGGCCCGGGCCGCCAACCAGGTCGATTCGTACGTCAATCCGGGGCTGGTGACCACCTACTCCGCACTCGGGACGCATTCCCAGATCAACGATTTGCTTGGGTTCCCGGCCTACCGCGGCAACTCGACCGAATTCTGGGTCCAGGGCGTGACGTTTGGCGTTGAGTTTCGGTATTGATTGCCAGGCTGCCGAGCCGCGCACGCAGCGCAGCGGAGTAAGCGGTCGTCCGACGAACCGCTTACTCCGCTGCGCTGCGTGCGCGGCTCGGCAGCCCCGCTGTTCATTTCCGCCAAATCTTCCGCCAGCCTCTTGTGACCGCTCTGCCGTCGGGTTATGATCGGGGGAACGTGTCCGGGGATCAGACTCATCCCTTCATCGTCTTTGCCTGGCCCCGGACGACCCGATCACATCGAGGGTTCTCATCATGGCATCGTTCAATGACGTTCCGATCGTGTCCGCGCCATCTCCGGATGGAGGAGCGCGGCGGGTAGTGCGCTGGCTTTGCACCAGCAATCCGTTCTACGTCCTCAGTGCCGGGCTGTTCCTGGCGGGACTGCGCATCTCCTTCTCGCCGGCGACGAAGGAGGTGGAAACCTGGGCCCTGGTGGCCGGCCTGGCAAGCTACACTCTGCTGCTGGCCATCACCGCCTTCTTGCTGGTCCGCTTCTGTCGTGTCTGGGACGACGCACGCACCGTGCTGCTGCTGGTCGTGCTGATGTTCCTGGCCACCTCGGTCACCTTCGACGAGTTGCTCATCAGCAACCCGGACCTGGGGGCCGGGTGCTACCTCGGGGGCTTGCTGTTCGCGGTGGTGCTGAGCGAGGGACTATTGTTCGGCATGCGCTTGCGGCTGCCGTTGGTGTTCCGCATCCCGTATTACCTGATCCTGGCCCTGTTCTTCCTCTACCCGCTGCTCCTTGGCCAGCTGCAGGCGGAGGAACACAGCGAGGATCTGATGTGGGGGCTGTTCGGTTTCTCCGCGGTTGCGGGAGCGGTCTTCCTGACGCTGCTGCCGGCCATCCGCCAGGGGGCGGAGTCCGTCCGCGCCAATGGCAGTCCCTGGCCCTGGCCGTTCTATCCCTGGGCCCTGTTCGTGATGCTGGGCCTGGCGGTGCCGGTGCGGGCGCTGCTGCTCTGCTTCTCGATGCACCAGCCCAACGACCCCTATCTTTACGATCGGCTGATCTTCGGCCCCTATTTCCTGGTGCCGTTCGGTCTGGCCCTGGCCGTGCTGCTGCTGGAGGTCGGTCTGGTCTCCTCCCGGCGTGGCTTGCAGGGACTGGCAATGTTCCTGCCTCTGGGATTGATCCTGGTGGCGATGGTTGGCCATCGCTCGGACCCGATTTACGAGGACTTCATTCATCTCTTTTTCGCCCGCCTGGGCGGCGATCCGTTGTTCCTGACGCTGCTGGCCTTGGTGGTCTTCTACAGCTATGCGGCCCTGCGCTCCGTGCCGGCTGCCGTCGATGCGCTCACGGGGGTGCTGCTGGCCCTGGCGGTCGTCGGTCCGCAGAGCCTGACCCAGGTCGCGTTCCACCCTCCCCAGGCGCTGCCGATCCTGGCGGCCGCTCTGGTGCAGATTGTCCTGGGCCACTGGCGGCGCCGTTCCTGGCGCTGTCTGGCCGGCAGCGTCGGCCTGGTGGCCGGTTCAGCCCTGGTCTGGCCGGGGCCGGTCGTCTTTCACCTGGGCGTGCTTGCCATGCTGCTGATCGGAGCAGCCTTCGAGGATGGTCTGGCACGGTTCCTGCGCCGGCTGGGCTCAACCCTGGTGGTGCTGGCCTGCCTGGCCGCGCTGTTTGTTCCACTTGATGAGGAGACCTTGCCGCGAGAGATGCAGGAGGGCTATCCGCTGATCCTGGCCACCTTCCTGGCGGTGTACGGCCGGCGGCTCAACGACCGGGTGGTGCTGGTGCTGGCCGGGCTGATCCTGACGGTCTGGCTGGCCGTGGCCGGCGGCCGTGGGTACAGCACGCTGCGCTTGATCCTGAAAGGGCTCGACTATCTGGCCCTGAGCCTGGGACTGTTCGTCCTGGCCCTGCTGATCAGTCTGGACAAGGCCGGCGTCCTGACGTGGAGGCAATGGCGGCGCTGGTTTGTAACCTGGTTTGAATTCCTGAGAGCCTGAGTCAGGATGACAAGGTGACAAGGTGACAGGACCAGGGGATCGGAACACTAATCCACGCTAATCCCCACTAATCGGAATGCGGGTTTCCTTGCTTCGATTAGCGAAGATTAGCGCGGATTAGTGTTCCGATCCCCTGGTCCTGTCACCTTGTCATCTTCGGAGAGCTTCCCGCAATAACTCAACCAGTTCCCGCACTCGACCGGCATCAACCACGGCCGTGCGCCGGGCCCCCTGACAGACGGCTCCGCGCACGGCGAACCAGTCCGGGGCCGTCGGCAGCAGGGTCTGGATCTGGCTTTTGCCCAGCGAGCCGGCCAGGGCAATGGGCACCCCCGCCGCCCGGCACTGCCGCACCAGTCGGCCAATCCGGTCCACGTCGAGGTAGTCGAGCAGGGTGGTCCCATCCTTGTGCCAGGTGTCGAGCAATAGGGCCCCGAACGATCCTCGGCAGACGTGCTCGGCCACCGCCTCGGGAGTCGGGGCCCCGGCCCGTTCCCAATCCGCGTAGGCCACGGCCACAAAGCGGCACTCACCTCCGACGCGGCCCAGGCCCTCCACGACGGCGCTCATCTCCATGCGCCAGGCCAGGTCATTGCCCCGGGAGCCCGACAGACCGCACTTGACGTAAGCCAGCTGGGCCACCCCAGGAGGGAAAGATCGGCCCACGGCCTGGTGCAGTTCCCCCAGCGCCGCGCTGATCGGCCGACGGCCGGCAACCGCCTGGACGATCTGGGCCAGCGTGGCATCGTCGGCCCGCCCGAGCGAGCCGCGTTGCGGCTCCTTGACGTCGATCAGGTCCGCGCCTCCGGCCAGGGCCGGCTCGACCTCGTCAGCGGAGCGAATGCTGACCAGGAGACGCGAACAACCGGGTGGAGCGGGAAGAGGGGAAGCGGGTGCGGAGTCCTGAGTCTTTGGCTCCTCTGTGTCCGCCTGGGCCTGTTCCTGCTCGCTTCCGGCGTCCACGGTGAAAAACCGCACCTGGCCCGGGCAGCGCTGGAACGAGAGCGGGGCAGGCTCGATGAAGCGGAAGCCGTAAAGCACCGGCGGCCGAAACCAGGAGGGCTCGTTGCGATGCAGGGGCTGATCGGCCTCGAAGGCGCGTGCGGTGGCGTAAGCGCGGCATTCCACCAGGTTCAGCGAACCGATGATGCCGCCACGCAGATCGGCCAGGGAACGCAGCTCGGCTGGAAGCAAACGCCAGCCCTCGGGACGGTCGTCGGCGATCCGCGCGGCGTGCAGCAGCACCGGGCCGCGCCGGACCGTCGGCCAGCGGCGAACCTCGATGGTCTTGACGCCAGCCAGCAGCAGAGCTGCCCACGGTTGCTTGACTGACAACGCAATGGCCATTGCTTTTGCCCTGCTGGACAAAGTCCTGCCGCTTCATACCTCCAGCTCCACCTCCTGCCGCCGCGCGGAAGGAGGTGCGGCCGAACGCTCCTGCGTGACCATCAACTCATAGGCGTCCTGAATGTTATCCCGCAACTCGTCCAGGGTTTCCCCCTGGCTGAAAACACCCGGCACTTCAACAAGCCGGCCCACCAACCAGTTTCCGTCCTGCCAGTACTCCAACGTGAAAGCGCGGCGCATTGACTTTCTCCCAGGAGCGACCTGAGGTGTATGGAACGATTCCACCAGCCAGAATAGCACCGGCTGGGCTCATGGGGCAACGGACCTCAAGCCGGAAACACCCGAACCGCGATGTCCGCCTGCCGAGCGATCTCGACAAGGTGCTTGGTCCCGGTGCTGTTCTCGATGGCTGAGTGGAATGCTAACACAAGCACCGCCCCGGACGCCAGCATCCGCTCGTTCAGGCCCTTCCAGGCACCCCGCCGGTATTTGGCGTAGTCCTCCCTGGTCTTTGCCATCGGCTCGACAGCAAGTCCAAGTTCGGTCGCGATCTGGCCAGCGAGGGCGTCTGCCCCCGGTGCGTCTCCGTGGATGACCACCGCTTCGGCCGGCAACCGGGAGAGTTCCCGGCGAATCGCCTCAGCGTCCGACCAGGTCGTGGAACCCGCGACAATCACTCGCATTCGCGCTCCTCGCTGGCAACCACCGCCTCGTACACGGCGACGGCGGCCTTTGCCATCAGATGCATCGTCCGCCGTGCTGGCAGCAGGGGCAGTTTCTTCAGCCCGAGCCGGACAATCACGTCGGCAATCGCCTGTTCGATCTCTCGCTCCATTTTCTCAACGGTTTTGGGGTCCATCGGTCATTCCTTTGTTCCCTCGATCACGGCAACCTCCGTTGGCGTCGGCACGATCCGGTTCAGGCGGAACCCTGCTGCCTGGAAGAGCTTGCGGTACTCCTCTTCCGTCCGCTCCTCGCCACCGGGGATGACCAGCATGGCCAGGTCGAGCAGTTTGCCGAACGACGGACTGTTGCCGGGCGGGATGACGCTTTCGATCACCAGCAGCTTCCCCCCGGCGCCCATCGCCCGGTGGACGTTGCGGAGGATCGTCGTCGCCCTGGCGTCGTCCCAATCGTGGATAATGTGTCGCATGAGGTAAGCGTCGGCACCAGGCGGCACGGACTCGAAGAAACTGCCGGCGATCGCCTGACAGCGGTCCGCGATGCCGGCCGCCTGGAGATTGGCCCGGGCCCGCTCGATCACACCCGGCAGATCGAACAGGATGCCGCGCATCTGAGGGTGTCTCTTCAGGGCGGTGGCAAGGAGGCTGCCGTTGCCTCCGCCCACGTCGGCCAGCACTCGAACGCCGGAGAAGTCGTAGGCCTCGAGCATCGCCGCCGTTTCCCGGCCGTGGACGCCGACCATCGCTTCATCGAAGATTTTCGCCTGTTCGGGATGCCTCTGGAGGAAATCGAACACCGGCATGCCGTGGAGCTTGTCAAAGGCCGTCTGGCCGGTTTGCACGCTCCAGAGCAGCTGGCCGAAGGCGTGATAGTGTTCTTCGCCGTTCATGATCGCCAGGGAACGCTGTGAGCCGGGCACGTCGCTGCGCAGGCACTCGGCGAGCGGGGTCAGGGAAAAGCGGCACTGGTTGTCCTCGACAAAGACGCCCTGGCTCGCCAGACTGCGGAGAAGGCGATAGAGCGCCCTCGGCTGGGTGCGCGTGGCCGAGGCCAGGGCATCCGCGGTCCGCGGGCCGTCCTTGAGCAGGTCGGCCAGCCCCAGCTTGGCGGCGACGTAGAGGGCCTGGGAGATCCAGTAGCCGGTCAGCATCCGGCTGATCTGGGCCTGGGGGGGAAGTTGCTCCATCCGCGGTTCCTTTCTGGTTGGGCTGGGCTGGGGCTATTGTAAGGATCTGGTGCGCCGTGGCTGTTGTCGGTCGCGGAAAGTTTCCGTGGGTGCGCTGCGCGACCCACGGCTGGGCTCTGCAACCCCTTCGGGGTTGGTAGACAACGAGAGCCCGGTTTTGGTGATTGAACGAGACGGCAAGGGAGCGGTGCAGCGCTCGGCCGAGCGGTATCTGCGGGCCATCGGACGGTGACGGCACGTCCGGCGGAACAGGACGTGTCACTGTCGGTCAGTCGGCCGGCTTGCCCGGCAGGCAGGCGGTCCAGAAGACCCACGGGCTCGTGTCCGACCCAAACAGTCGGACGCTGCCGTCGGCCATCGTCACCTGCATGCCCTCGGGGTGCAGTCCCCCGGGCAGCCGGGGGTCGCACGGCTGCTTGCCGCGGATCATCTGGATTGACGTCGGGAAGTCCAGCGGCTCCAGGTCGGCGTCACTCCGGCCGATCCGCACCCGGATGCGGTCGATCCCATCGGCCGACTTCTCGGCCAGCAGCGGCTCAACCGGAACGACCTGGCCGGTGGACCACAGCCCGGGTGGCTTGCTCGGTGTCAAGGTCGCGAACGCCGGCATCTGGGGGCTGTAGACTCCCAGGCCCCACAGGTTGTGGATCACCTCGCCCTCTGCCGTCTCGCAGACCTGCGGCCGCTCGGCGAGCAGGACCGTGTTGGCGGCCCCACGCGGAAAGGCGTCGGGTCCTTTCTCGATTCCCCACGGGAGCAGCCCGTTGGCCGCATAGCTCCCGGTGGCGTAGTAGCCGGTGGTGCCGTCCGGCAACTTCACCCGCACGTCGCGGAGTTCGTGGGCTGTGGGGTCGGCGGGGTCAAGGAAGTACGGCAAGGCGTGGTTAGCAAGCCCGCCGTGCTGAGTGAACAGTTCGCCCTTGTGTGGAAAAGTGAACGTGACCGACGAATCGGCGTGGTAGCGGTCTGTGGACTGTTCCGGGCGGTAACACACTGGAGTTGCTTCGATGTAGGGATGGACGCTTGCGAAGCACGACAGCAGGCCGCGGTCCGTGGGGGCGTTTGCTCCCAGATCGGTGAGCGGCGGCAAGTGTCCTGCGTTGTCCTGGTACATCTGCGTCGCCAGCGCGAGCAGTTTCAGGTTGTTCCCACAATTAGCGAGAGCGGCAGCACTGCGGACGCGGTTGATCCCCACCAGCACCAATCCCGTGAGCAGGATCAGGACGAGCAGAACGACCAGCACCTCGATTCGCGACAGACCCGGATGGCGGTTCATGGGACCTCCCAATACAGGGGAACTTACTCTCTTTGGAGCAGAAGGTTGTGCGGCCAACACCCTCGGGCAGCGCCCCCGCGGGCATCAGGGCCGGGAAAGTTCCACCTTCAGGTCCCACACCTTGATGGTATGGTCCGCGCCGGTCGAGCAGAGCCTGGTGCCGTCCGCTGACAGGGCCAGGCTGGCCACGGTCCCCTTCTGTCCGTGGAGCGTGGCGATGGCCGCCCCGGTTTGCAGGTCAAACACCACGATGGCGCCGTGGGTTGTGCCCGCGAACAGTCGCTGGCCGTCCGCCGACAGGGCCAGGCTGTGAACGTGACCCGGGCGCGGCTCCAGCCTGCGCACCGGCTGCCTGGTCTGAAGGTCCCATTCCGTCAGTTGACTGCCTCCCGAGAAAAGCCGCTTGCCGTCCGCTGACAGGGCCAGGCACGAAACAGACCAACCTCTTTCGCCCACCAGAGTGAACGCTTCCTTGGCGGCCTCCAGGTCCCACACCTTGATGCTGTTGGAACTGCCGGAAAAGAGCCGCTTGCCGACCGGGGAGATCGTCAGGCATTGGACCAGTTTGTCATGGCCGGTGAGCGTGAATTGTTCCTTGTTCTCCTTCAGGTCCCAGACCTTGACGTCTGGGTCGCTTCCCCAACACAAGATCGTGCCATCGGCAGACAGCGCCAGGCAAGAAACGGCAGTCGCAGGGCCGGGCAGCTTGCCGATTTCCTTGCCCGTCTCCAGGTCCCACACCTTGATGCCGCCTTCGCTCCCTGAAAAGAGCCGTTTGCCGTCCGGCGCGACGGCGAGGACGGCGGCGCCCCCACGCGGACCTTTGCCTTGCGGCGGCCTGGCCGGCACGGCAGGCGACGCGGGGCCTCGAAGGGTGAGCAGTTCCTGACCGGTCTGGAGGTCCCACACCTTGATCGTTTTGTCCCGGCCGGCCGAGACGAGCCGTTGCCCGCCCGGCAGCATGGCCAGACAGCTCACCTGGGTGCCGTGCCCTGTCAACGTCTCGGGCCCCTTGCCGGCCAGGTCCCACGCCAGCACCTCGTTGCTCGCCGAGAGGAGCCGTTTGCCTCCCTTGACCAGGGCCAGGGCGTGGACCGCGGCGGAATGACCGCGCAGCGTGAGGATTTGCCGGCCCAGTTCCACGTCCCACAGGATGACGCTTTCATCCCGGCTGCCGGAAAACAGTCGTTTGCCGTCCGGGGTCGGGGCCAGCGCGAGGACCTCATCCGTATGCCCGCTCAAGGTCATCAGGTCCGCGCCCGTTTCCAGGTCCCACACCTTGACGGTGTGATCCGACCCGGCCGAGTACAGCCGTTTGCCGTCCGCCGACGCCGCCAGGCCGTGAATGGCCGGGATAAAAACCCTGTTCGGCTTGCGTCCAGCGTGAGTGTGGCCGTGCAGGACCAGCGTTTCCTTGCCGGTTTGCAGGTCCCAAACTCGAATGGACAGGTCGGTATGTCCCGAGAACAGAAGCCGGCTGTCGGCCGAAAACGCCAGGGTGGAAACGGCGCCGGGAGTGCGCAGCACCAGGGCCTCCTTGTTCGCCTCCACGTCCCAGAGGGTGATGGCGGCGTCCTTGCCGGCCCAGGCCATCTGCTTGCCGTCCGGTGCCAGAGCCAGGTTCCCCTGGGCGGGTACGTGGAACAATCCCAGCGGATTGTCGTTGACCGGCAGCCGCGGGCCCGGAAGGGTCAAGAGGGTCTGGCCCGTGTTCAGGTCCCAGACCCGGACGTCTCCGCCCAGCGAGAACAGCCGCTTGCCGTCCGGCGCCAGCGCCAGGCCGCGAATTTCCGCCGGATGCCCGCGCAGAGTGAACTTGAGCTTCTGGCCCTCGAGGTCCCACACCTTGACGGTGCGATCCACGCCGCCGGTGATGAACCGCTTGCCGTCGGCCGCCGCCAGGGACCGGAGAATTATTCCGCTGGCGGCCAGCAATGGCGGCCGGGCGTCCCGGGCCTCCAGGTCCCAGGCGACGATGCCGCCGTCGTGGCCTCCCGCGTACAGACGCTTGCCGTTGGCCGCCAGAGCCAGGCTATCGACGCCCGACGCCTGGCGCAGGGTCACGAGTTCCCGGCTGGCCGGCAGGTCCCAGATTTTGATGAACCCGTTATAGCTGCCCGAGTACAGTCGCTTGCCGTCCGCCGACACGAGCAGGCTGGTCACGCGCTCCGTATGCCCGCGCAGCAGAGATGCGGCCCTTGTTTGCAGGTCAAACACGACGATTTCCGAGAAATTGCCGGCCAGCAGGAGTCGTTTGCCGTTCGGTGCGAAGGCCAGCAGGATGATTTCGCCGGGGAGGCCGCCCAGCGTGAGGCCGGGTTTGCCCGTTCCCAGGTTCCAGACCTTGACGACCGAGCCCGTCTTGCGGTCGTGGCTGGCCGCGAACAGCCGTTTGCCATCCGGTGTGAACGCCAGGCCGTTGACGCCGCTCCAGGGCAGACTCACCACTTCCTTGCCCGTTTCCAGGTCCCATACCTTGATCTCGGGGTTGGTTTTCACCGGCGCCCGCGGGTAATTTCGGAGGCTCGATGGCGGCCGCCAGACGCTTGCCGTCCGGCGACAGCGCCAGGTGGTGGATCGGATTGGCGACGAACAGACTCACGGGCTGGCCTCCGGGGTGGGCGAACAGTTCCTGCTTTTCCTCCCCGGTCTGGCTGTCCCACTTCTTGATGGTGCTGTGGTAATCCATCGAATAAAGGTGTTTGCCGTCCCGCGACAGGACAACGTCGCTGAGCCCGGTCAGGTGCCCCGGACAGCGTGCGCAATTCCTGGCCGCTCCGCGCGTCCCAGACCTTGATGTCGCCCTCCTGGCTACTGGAGTAGAGGCGCTCCCCGGAGCGGGACAGCTGGAGGCAGGTGACCCGGGACAGGTGTCCGGGCCACGTCTGCGCCTTGCGCTGGAGCCGATCGACCAGGTAGCCGTATTCGGGTCCGCGCAGGTCCCAGCGCGTGGCATCGAGAGAAACCCGGCAGCTGATCAGATCGTTGTTCTGCCAGTGGTTGACGGCTTCGCGGAATTGCACGTTGTAGAGGAGCCGCTCGGCGACCCAGAGCTGCCGGGCCCGCTGCCGCTCGGCTGACTCGGCCCTGGTGCGCGCCGCCTCCGTGTCCTTCAGGGCGAGGCCAGGCCATCTGTAGCCTTGGACCTTTGGTCGCTCTCGTTTATGCGAGCCCGGACGGCATCGTCGCGGGCTTCCAGGGCCTGGCCAAACGCCCAGGCGAACGCAGCTGATCCCGTCAGCGTCACGAGCAAGATGCCGGCGGCCAGAGCAGCGATTCCGGGCCGGCGCCGCACCCACTTGGCCGCCTTCTCGACCAGCCCCACCGGTCGGGCCCAGATTGGTTTGCCCGCGGCGAAGCGCTGCAAATCGTCGGCCAGGTCGAGGGCGCTGGCGTAGCGCTTGCGCGGCTCCTTGGCCAGGCACTTCAAGCAGATCGTCTCCAGGTCGCGCGGCGTCCGGGACTGCAGACGCCGGGGAGGCACCGGTTCGTCGGCGATCACCTGCAAGATGGTATCCAGCGGCGTCGCGGCGCGGAACGGCGGCCGGCCGGTCAAGCACTCGTAGAGGATGACCCCCAGAGCGTAGACGTCGGCCAGGGGGCCAATGGCATTGCTGTTACCCGCCGCTTGCTCGGGTGCCATGTAGCTGGGAGTGCCCATGACCATGCCGGACTGGGTCTGGCCGACCTCGTCGATTTTCTTGGCCAGGCCGAAGTCGGTGATCTTGGGAACACAAGAGTCAACCACAGAGAACACGGAGGACACGGAGAAAGAAGGTGACGATCTCGTTCTTCCTTGCCTTTTCTCGTGTTCTCTGTGTCCTCTGTGGTGAATTCTTGTTGCAGCAGGATGTTGGCCGGCTTGAGGTCGCGATGGATGACCCCTTTCTGGTGGGCGGCCGCGACGGCGCGGGCCAGCGTCTCGACCAGGCGCGCGGCCGTCAGGGCGGGCAACGGCGTCCCCCCGAGCCGGGAAGCCAGGCTGCCTCCGTTGCAGTATTCCAGGGAGAAGAACGGCAACCCGTCCTGCTCACCGACCTCGAACACCTGGACGATGTTGGGGTGCTGCAGGCGGGCGATGGCTTCGGCCTCGGTGCGAAAGCGGGCCAGCTCAACGTCGCCGGCGTGCGGCCCGGCGAGGATCATCTTGAGGGCCACCTCGCGCTGCAGCTTGATTTGCCGCGCACGGTACACGACGCCCATGCCGCCCCGCCCCAGCTCGGCCAGGATTTCGTAGCCGGGAAGGCGAAGGGCCGGAGCCTCGGCCTGGCGGCCGTCGCGGGGGGCCGTCCCCGTGGGCTGGGGGAGCGCCGGCACGGTGGCGGGTTCCGCGGAATCGTTGGGCCACTGCGTCCTGGTTTCGGTCTGGAGCAAATGCAGGCCGGAGTCGTCACTGGTCAGGAACTGCCCGCAATGAGGGCAGCGAATGGGCTGGCCCGGTCCCGCGACCATGACGGCAAGCGGCTGGCGACAGCCGGGGCAAAGAAGCGAGTTCATGGGGTGACTCGGTGTCAAGACGAACGTCCGTTGCTGGCTCAGTATAGGTAAGCCAGGCGGTCTCTTCCACAGGACGCCTTCTGCTGTTGTTCAGGTTTTTCCCAGGAGAAGGTCAACTACCCAGCATCCTCGCACGTGTTCCCCAGGTTGGCGGAGGTGGTTCAGAATGTCGGCGTTGTCGCAACCAGCGTCTTCCAGAGCATCCGCGAGGATGGCGAGGAGGGTGTTGTCAAGCATTCCGGCAGGCAGTACGCGATTCTCGTAGGCGGCATTAGCAAGAGACAGGACAATCGGAGTCAGCCAGGCAAGGTCGAGGGCAATCGAGCGGAAAGGATTGCCCATGATGCAGCGGAAGAGGTTCGCTTGGGCCTTCAGTTCGGCCAGCGTGGCGTTGTTCGCTTTTGCTGGATCGAGATCATAAATGGAAGCGCCCGTTGCCGCACAGACTGCATACTGGTGCGCATCCTCCCAGTCCCACCGGACCGACACACCCGTTGCTGCCAGTGCGGCGATCATCGCATCTCCCCCCTTGCCGAAATCGCCCTCGCCGATCCAGTCAAGCCAGGCGTGCTCGATGTATTTGTCGGTCACCAGCCCTTCCGCTGCCTGCTCGGAAAGTTCCACCGCAAGGCGATAACACTCATGAGTCAACAGATGCCAGATGCGGCGCACGCAACCACACACAAAGAGTTGGAATTTACGACCACTCCCGTGGTTGCGCTCATCGAGGAAATCCGCCATCTTCTGTGGTTCCAGACACTGAAGCCACTCCTGCTCCGTCATGACTTCACTCCTTGCGTTTGTGAGGTTCTGCCGCCAGCCGGCAGGCGAGCCGCCTGCGGCCACGTCATTTCGCCGCCTTTCTCTTGAACGTCCGTTCGAGAAAGCGCAGCGTGCCCACCTTGCCATCGGTCCCCAGGGTAAACGCGGCCAGTTCCTTGCCTAGTCGGTTCAGGGCCGGCACGACAAACGTGTCGTAGTGGTAATGCTCCAGCGGCACGTCGAAGCTGCTCCAGGCCAGGCGCGCCTTGCCGTCCTTGCACGTCACCCGCAGCGTGCCGTAGGCCGGCTCCTCGTAGACGCCGGCATACGCCTCCAACTCAAGCGACGGTTTCGTTCCCTTCACCTGGACCGGCAGTTCCGCCGCGGCCGGACCGGTTCGGCGGTGCTTGAGGTAATGCTCCTTCCACTCCGCTTTCGGCAGACCCAGCAGGTGGTCGGCCAGCTGATTGCCCAGGGCCTGCAGCGCCGCATCCTCGTCCACGTTGGTCAGCAGCGCCAGGCCCAGCTTGCTTTTGGGAAAGAGCAAAACCCGGCTGCGAAAGCCATCGGTGGCGCCGCCATGCTCCAGCAGGGCCTGGCCGCGGTAATCGGAGACGTGCCAGCCCAGGGCGTAGCTGGCCTGCGTCGTGCCCGCCAGTTTGGTGCGATTCGCTTCCACCGGGGTCACGATTTGCGGCCGATGCGTCTCGGCGAGGGAGCGTGCCGAGATGATGCGGGTCTGTCCGCAGACACCGCCGGCCAGCTGCATGCGCAGGTACGGAGCCAGGTCGCGGACACAGCTCTTGATCGAGCCGGAAGCGCGGATCTGCTTGTTGTCGGGATACCAGGGGATGGCCTGAATCGCATCCTTGCCGCGGCGGCTGTGCGGCGTGGCGGCGTTGCCGGTCTTCTCCGCCTGGCTGGGCGTGAAGACGCTGTGCTTCATCTCCAGCCGGTCGAAGATCCGTTTTTGCACAAACTCGTGCCAGGGCGATTTCCCGGCCGATCCGATCGCCAGGCCGGCGGTCAGGTAACCCAGGTTGTTGTAGCGGTAGGTCGAGCGAAACGAGAAGCTCGGCTCAAGGTAGGCCATGCGGCGAACAGTTTCCTCGACGTCCCAGGGGGCGCGATACCAGAGCAGGTCGTTGCGGATCAGCCCGGTGCGATGGCAGAGCAGATCGCGCAAGGTGACGTCGCGGTCGGCGAGCGGGTCGGCCAGGCGGAACCAGGTCAGGTGCTTGCGGACCGGATCGTCCCAGTCGGCCTTGCCCTCGTCCACCAGGATTCCCAGGGCGACGGCGGTGAAGGCCTTGGTCACCGACGCCAGGGCGAAAATCGTCTCCGGCGTGACCGGATCGCCGGTTCCGATCTTGCGGACGCCGACCCCTTTAAGGTACACCACCTGATCATTGTGGACGATGACCACGGCCAGGCCGGGAACCTCAAAGCTCTTGAGCGTGTCTTGTACAAGAGCATCCAGGGGCCCGGTTTCCTCGGCCCAGGCCGATTTTGGGAGAGAGGCGGCCGCGAGCAGGGCCAGAAGGACCAAAGACCAGCGGACCGAGTTTCGTGGAAATGGCATAAGATCGACTCCTGGGAGTGACAAAGTCCGAAATCCTTCCTGATTGACCCCTTTGAAGCAGTCCAGGCCCTTGCCGAGGACGCCTATAATAACAGTATGATTAACTATTCTACCAAGAGTTCCCAGGAGCCGAGGGTGACATTCCTCGGGGCCGCCCAGACGGTGACCGGATCGATGCACCTGGTCGAGGTCGGTGACCAGCGTTTGCTGCTGGACTGCGGCCTGTTCCGGGGCGAGGGCGACGAGGCCCGCCATCGCAACGGTCAGTTTCCCTTTGATCCCACCACGCTGGACGCGGTCATTGTCAGCCATGCCCACGTCGATCATTGCGGCAACCTGCCCAACCTGGTGCGCCAGGGCTATCAGGGCCCGATCTACTGCACCCCTGCAACCCGCGATCTGATGGCGGTGATGCTCGCCGACTCCGCCCGCATTAACGATGAGGACACCTACGTTTCCCAGGTAATCGGCCGGGCGGGCCGGTCCGGCTACAGCCGGCTTGACACCGAGCTGACCATCCGGCAGTGCATTGGCGTTCCCTACCAGCAGCCGGTGGACGTCAGCTCGACGGTGCAGATGCGTTTCATCGACGCCGGCCACATTCTCGGCTCGGCGATGGTCCAGTTGCGAATGTCGCAGGCCGGTCGGAGCTACAGCATCACCTTCACCGGCGACCTGGGCCGGCGCGGTCTGCCGTTCCTGAGCGAGCCGAGCCCGGTGCCTGGGAGCGATCTCGTGATCTGCGAGAGCACCTACGGCGGCAAGCGCCACGACACGGTCGAGCAGATGGCCCACAAGTTGAGCGAGGTGGTCAAGCGGACCGTGGCCCGTGGCGGCAAGGTGCTGATTCCCGCCTTCAGCCTGGGCCGGACGCAGATCGTGGTCCACTACCTCCAGCGCTGGATGAGCGCGGGCCTGCTCCCCTGGCTGCCGATCTGGGTCGATAGCCCGCTGGCGATGGACATTGCCCAGGTCTACCAGCAGCACAGCCCCAGCTTCCAGGCGGGCGGCTGCAGCGGCGAGCCGGAGGTCCACTACGTCGGCTCGGCCGAGGAGAGCCGGGAACTGAGCCAGCTTCGCGATCCTTACGTGCTGGTGGCCTCGGGCGGCATGTGCGACGGCGGCCGGATCCTCCAGCACCTGAAGTATCACATCGACGATCCGCGGACGACGCTGGTGCTGGTCAGCTACCAGGCCCCGTACTCGCTGGGGGCCCGGCTGATGGAGCTGAAGCCGACGGTTCGCTTCCACGGCCGGACCTGGAACAAGTGGATCGACGTGGTGCAGATGAACGGCTTCTCGGGCCACGCCGACCACGACGATTTCCTGACGCTGCTGGGCCCGCTGGCCGGCCAGGCCCGGCAGGTCCGGCTGGTGCATGGCCAGTTGCCCCAGGCCGAGGCCCTCGCGGCTGGCCTGCGCCAGCTGGGCTTCGCCGACGTGACCGTGCCGCAGCGTGACGAGGTGGTCAGTCTGGCCTGAGTTGCCGTGCAGCTCCTTCTTGTTTCGGCCGGCTGATTTCACCGAATTTTCACGTCTCAGCGCTTGCTTGCCTGCCCGGCGTCCGGTACACCAGAGCGATCGTCTCGGTGCAACTTGCCTTCCAGGGAGTCTCATCATGCGCTCGTGGCCGGCTGTTTTTCTCTGCTGTTTCCTCTGTCTCTCCCTCGCCGCGGCCGAGGAGAAGGACAAGCCCAAGCCGATCGGTCCCGAGGAGGCGGCCAAGAAAGTCGATCAGGAAGTGACGCTGCGGATGGAAGTGAAGTCCGCGACCTTGCGGAAAGACACTTGCTTCCTCAACTCGGAGGAGAACTACCAGGACGCCAAGAACTTCACGCTCTTCATCGACAAGGACGCCCTCGCCAAGTTCAAGGAGGCCAAGATTACCGATCCGGCCGCCCACTTCAAGGGCAAGACAGTGGAGGTGAAGGGCAAGGTGGTCCTTTACCGCAAGCGCCCGGAGATCAAGCTGACCGGTCCTGATGCGATCAAGATCGTGGAGAAGAAGTAAGCGTACGCGAAACCTTCTCCACGTTTAGCCGCGACGCGGAGCCGCGCAGCGGCGCAGCGGAGCGCGTTGGAACAGGTCCAACGCGCTCCGCTGCGCCGCTGCGCGGCTCCGCGTCGCGGCTAAACGGGCCCGGCAACCCCTCTTCCATCGGCGACCGGCACGTCGTAAGATACCCATGACCGAACCTCGTTTCCGCGGAGAGGAGGCTGCCGTGTCTGCTGCTCGCACCGGTCTGTTCGGCTTCCTGCTGCTCGCCTCGGTCCTGCTGGGCCCATCGGTCCAGCCGGCGGAGCCGGAGCCCCCCACCAAAGAGATGATCGCCCGCTGGATCAAGCAGCTGGGCGACGACAACTTCTTCGTCCGGGAAAAGGCGATGGAGCGGTTGGAGGATGCCGACTACGACGCCGTCCCTGCCCTGCGGGCCGCGGCCGGCAGCACCGACCTCGAGATTGCTCAGCGGGCCAAGGAGTTGCTGGATCGCATCCAGGAGCCCCGGGTCCTCCTGGGGCACGCCGACAAGGTCTGGGACGTCGCCTTCAGTCCTGACGGGAAACGGATCGCCAGCGCCGGCCACGATCAGACCATCAAGGTCTGGGACGTCCGGGCCAGAAAGGAACTCCTGTGGCTGCGGGGCCACGACGGCGCCGTCCTGAGCGTTTGTTTCAGTCCTGACGGCAGCAAGATCGTCAGCGCCAGCGCGGATGGCACCGTGAAGGTGTGGGACAGTCAGGGTGGCGAGGCGACTCTCACTTTCAAGGGACACTCCGAAGGCGTCCTCTGTGTCCGCTTCAGTCCGGACGGCAAGCAGATCGCCAGCGCCGGCGCGGACAACACCGTGCGGCTCTGGAACGCGCAAACCGGCAAGCCGGAGTTGACCCTGGTGGGACATTCGCGCAGCGTCATCGGTCTGAGCTTCAGTCCTGACGGCAAACGCCTGGCCAGCGGCAGCGCGGACGGCACCGTGCGCGTCTGGGAAACACAAACGGGTAAGCTGCTGCTCTGCCTGGAAGGCAACGCCGGCAGCATCTCCAGCGTCTGCTTCAGCCCCGACGGCGGCCGGATCGCCAGCGCCACTACGAAAAGACGGCCAAGGTCTGGGACAGCCGAACCGGTCAGGAAACCCTCACCCTGAAGGGACACACGAACAGCGTCAGCAGCGTCAGTTTCAGCCACGATGGCAGCCGCATCGCCACCTGCGGCAGTGACCAGACGGTCAGGGTCTGGGACAGCCGGACCGGGCAGCCGGCCCTCACTCTCAGGGGGCACTCCGGGTTCGTTGCCGGTGTCTGTTTCAGCCCCGATGGGAAGCGCCTGGCCAGCGCGAGCGAGGACAAATCGGTCCGGTTCTGGCCTGCCTTGACGCAACCGTGAAAGTCGCCGCATTCCTCGGAGCCGCGCACGCAGCGCAGCGGAGTAAGCGGTCTGGGAGCCCGCAAAGCCGCTTACTCCGCTGCGCTGCGTGCGCGGCTCGGACAGCATGCGTCTTCCCCCGCAGGCCGACGTGTCGTAAGATACAGCGCTTTGGCCCACGGTAGGCCGGCGCACAGGAATCTCTCGATAGGAGGCTGACGTGTCCTCTGCTCGCATCGCTTTGCTTGTCGCTCTGCTGGCCGGTCCGATCCTTCTGGCCCAGCAATCCACTCAGCCGAAGGCCCCCGCCAAACCAACCAAGGAACAGATCGCCCGGCTGATCGCGCAGCTGGGCAACGACGACTTCGAGGCCCGCGAGGAGGCGACAAAGAAACTGTGGGAGGCCGGCGACGTCGCGGAGCCGGCCCTGCAAGAGGCGGCCAAGAGCGATGACGCCGAGGTCAGCCGGCGGGCCAAGGACCTGCTCGACAAGTTCAAGTGGGGCATCTACCCCAACACCCCCCAGGCCGTGGTGGAGATGATCACGCGCTACCAGGGGGGAGAACACACGGTCGTCGGCAGCTTGCTGGCGGCGGGGCCTCCTGGCTGCCGGGCCATAATCAAGATCGCCGCCCTGGAGCAAAACCCGGAAGTCCGGAAGGAGGTCCTGAACCAGATCAATCTGGGCTTGCCCCGCACTCTCCCCCTGCTGTTGGCCGAGAATGACCACGCCACCCTGGAGACCCTGCTGGCCGCGTGCCTGGAGTCCGCGGGCAAGCCGGGCCTGAGCCATGCCGTCGCCTACTGGCTGCTCCGCGGCCAGCTTGACCAGAAGATCGCGCATTACAAGGCCCTCGAAGCCAAGGGGGGCAAGGTCAAGGACACCGCCGAGATCCTCGCTTACCTGTACCGGGCCAAGGGCGACATCCCGGCCGCTACCGAGGCCGCCCGGAAGGCCGAGCGCAACGACCTGGTCGAGGCCCTCCGCTTCGAGAGCGGCGACTGGAAGGAACTGGCGCGGTCGCCGGTCGTGCTGGACACCCATCGGGAGATCGAGAGGCTCGGTTATCGGCTGGCCTACCAGCGCCTGGCGGGCGACAAGAAGGAGGCCGAGGAGACCGTGGCCCAGGTCCGCAAGCTGGTCGATCCGTTCAAGGGCGAGGAGGAGCAACTGTTCGACGTCGCCAAGGTGCTGTTCATCAACCGCCGGCCCAGGGAAGCGCTGGAAATCCTGGGCAAGAGCGACGCCAACGCCCCGGCCATTTTCGAGATTTTGGCGGCCCAGCAGAAACATCGGGAGGCCCTGGCCCTGGTCGAGAAGGCGAAGGCGGCCCTGAACAACGTCAAGGACGAGATGGCAAAGAAGCGGGCCGCCGCCGTCGTGGCCCGGCTGGAGATTCTCCAGGCCCGCACTCTCTTCGGCCTGGGCGAAACGGAGAAAGCCCGGCAAATCTTTGGCCGGCTGGGCGAGAAGATCAAGGCGGACGGGGCCGCCCTCAAGTCCGAGGACGATCATTCCTGGTTTGAGTTGCTGATCGAGTCGGAGGTCCGTGTCGGTCTGACCGACGACGCCTTCGAGCACGCCGCCCTGGTGCTGGCCCTGTCGGGCGACCAGGGCTGGCCGAGCCGGCTCTTTTCCAGACTCTTCCCCGGCCGGGGCGAGACCGCCGAGGCGCTCTGGGCCGCCCTCCAGGCCCTGTTCCCGCTCGACGGCGTCCTGCCCGCCAACCTGAAACGGCTGCGCGAGCTCATGACCGGCCAGACACCGCGAAAGGACCTGGCACTCTGGATCGGCAACGCGACGGCCGCATTCAAAAACAAGAGCGAGGAAAGCGAAAGCTGGCTGCTGGCCCTGGCCGAGGCGGCGCTGGCGTGCAAGCAGGAAGACCTGGCGAAGCAGTGTCTGGAGAAGGGAGGCGGTCCCCGCTCGCTGATCAAGCAGGGCGACCTCTGTGCCGGGAAGAAGGAATGGGAGCAGGCGGCGCGCTTCTATTACCAGGCCTGGGAGAAGGACCTGGGGCTGGACGTCAGCAATCCGCGTTCGCTGTTCAAGGCCAACGTCTCGCAGGCCTTGCCCCTGTACCTGAGCGGCAAGGCGCTGGTGCAGGCGGGCAAGCAGAAGGAAGGCAAACAGCGCATGGAACAGTCCCACTGGATGCCGCTGGGCAATGAGATGGACCGCTCCTCCTTCTGCGATTCCCTCTCCAGGCGCGGCGAGTCGGAGGCCGTGCGCCGCGAAATCGACCTGATGCAGCGTCTGAGCCAGCCCGGCTCCTACTACGCCGGCGACGCCATGCGGCGCGCCGCCCTGGACGCCTATCAGCACAAGGACCTGCTCCGCTCGGCCGACTATCAGGAGCGGGCCATGCTGCGAGTGCTGCGGAGTTACGTCAAATTCGTCGCCCAGTCGGCCTACGTCGGCGTCCCCGCGATGATCGACCGGCAGCGGGCCAGCGGTCTGCTGGCCGCCGGCAAGTTCGACGAGGCGATGGCACTGGTCGCCCAGTGTCAGGAGATGCTGCCCGGCAACGTGGACCTGGTCATCGCGGTGGTGCCGGCGCTGGAGAAGCGCGGCAAGACCAGGGAGGCCGACCAGCTGTTCCATAAGAGTGTTGCGGTCTACGAGGAGCTGTGCTCGGCCTATCCGAAATGTGCCTCGGCGCACAACAGCATCGCCTGGACCGCGGCCTGCTGCCGGCGCGACCTCGACAACGCCCTGGAGCATGCCCGCAAGGCGGTCGAGCTGGCGCCGAAGAACGCCGGGCACCTGGACACGCTGTCCGAGGTTTACTTCCAGCGCGGCGACAAGGCCAAGGCAATCGAGATCGAGAAGAAGGTGATCGAGCTGGAGCCGGGCCGAGCGTATTTCCGCAAGCAGCTGAAACGGCTCGAAGCCGGCGATCCCAAGGCGCCGTTGCCTCCGGAAGCGGACGAGGAGGAGGATTGAGCCCCGTGGGTGCGCGGTCCCGTGGGTGCGCGGTCCCGTGGGTGCGCTGCGCGACCCACGGCTGGGATACGTAACCCCTTCGGGGTAAGGACAGGGCCTCCGTTGTCTTTCTACCCCGAAGGGGTTGCATAACCCAGCCGTGGGTCTGCGCAGCGCACCCACGGGGACTTCGCCGCCTCACACCTCCACCATCTCCTCCGGATCGGGCATTTCCAGGTCCGAAGTCGGTTTGGGGACCATCTTGCACATCAGGATGCCCAGTCCGTACAGGCCCCACATCGGCAGAGCCAGCAGGAACATGCTCAGCGGGTCGGGCGACGCCTGGAAGAAGCCCGACAGGATCAGCAGCACAAAGATCACGATCTTCCAGTAGCGGACGTAGAAATCGACCGACAGAATGCCGAAGCGGTCCAGGGCGAACATCACCAGCGGCAGCTGGAAGGCGACGCCGAAAATCACCGGCATCATGATGGCGAAGCTCAGCCACTCGGTCAGCCGCAGGTCCGGCTCGATGTTCAGCCAGGCGTTGAAGTTCAGCAGGTAATGGATGCCGATGGGCAGGATGAAGTAACATAGGGTCACCCCGGCCAGGAACAGGCCGACGCTGAGCGGCAAGTAGTAGTTCACCAGCCGTTTCTCCTCCGGGTACAGCCCGGCGGAGATGAACTGCCAGATCTGATAGAAGATCCACGGACTGGCCACGATGACGCCCAGATAGAAGCCGATCTTCATCCAGATGATGATGGTTTCGGTGATGCTCAGGGTGCGGCAGAATGGACGGGTTGCTGATGTCATGATAAGCAGGGTACAGTTTATCCCAGACTTCCGCTGGAGGGAACGACAGGATCAGGGAGCGGGTGTCATCGGGCCAGGGAGCGTCGTCCTTGATCCAGGCGGTTAGCCGAGCGAGCGCTGGCTCCGACACTTCCACCCTGGGATGCTTGGTCAGTTTGCCTTCCCGGCGAATGGCCTGCAACAGCAAGCTCTGCTCCGGATCCTCCGGATCAATGCCTTTTCCCAACTGACCTCCCTTGAGCAGGGCCTGACGCGAATCCAGACGCAGGCCGCCTTTCTGCTCCGTGGGGCCGTGGCAGGACCGACATTGCCGCAGCGTCGGGTAGAAGCGATCGAAGGTCTCGATGTCCTCGGGATGATTCAGGGCTTCCTTTTTGATGTCCAGGACCTGGTACACTTCGTAGCGACCGACCTCAAACGGGACTGGCTGGGGCTGGTTGAGCATGACCAGAGGACCTGCTCTGTTGGCTGCCATTTCCTCGCGCAGTTCCTTCATCTTGCGATCCACACGCTGCTGGTGGAACACTTTCAGCTGTTGTTCGACCGGGTAGGAGATGAAGCTCATGGCCGGCGCCGCCAGGAAAAATCCCACGATCATGCCCAGCAGCAGGCCCTTGATCGCCCGCCACAGGGCAATGCGCAGCTCCTCGATGTGGTCTCCCAGAGACATCCGCGTCGGGGCAAAATAGTCGTCGGCATCATCGAAATCGGTCTGGCGATTCATCGGATAACCTCAGCTCGGGGGTCAATGCAATCGGTAGCCACGCTTCGCCGAAGCGTGGGTCATTCACTTCTTGGGGGATTGGGATCAGCTGGGCACGGAGAAATCCCCTCGCCGCGGACAGCGGTGAACCGGGTCCGGGTTGTGGAGGTTTCTGGGCCCCACTGCGCGTTGACAGGGAAGCGGAAACCGGCGGGTCACGTTCAGGTCAGGTTGGTCGGCCCGGGCGTGAACCCCCGGGCCCCTTCCCTTTTAGCTTAGGCAATCCGGCCGGATTTGCAATGGGTTTCGGCCGGCAATTTGGCTATAACAGCAAAGTCGCCCGGCAGGCCGATGAACGGAGGCAATCCCTTGAGCGAGCAACCGACGCCTATCGACCCGGACCAGGAGGCGCAGACCACGGAGCTGCTGCGCGTCTGGTTCGTCAACCAGGAGATGGAATGCACTCTCTCTCCGGTGGCGTTCGACGACCCGGCCGACTGGGGCATGGTCCTGGCGGACCTGGCCCGCTACGTCGCCCGGGGCCTGGAAGAAATGGAAGGCAAGGATTATCAGAAGACCCTTGAGCTGATCGCGGACACCTTCCACAAGGAAATCGCCAACCCCCCCGAACCATGAGCGCAGCCACGGCCCTGTTACAGCAGGACTGGACCGGCGAATTGCTCTTTGCCGTCCAGGGCCACCACCCTGCCGGCGACCCCGCCCGCCTGGCCGCGCTGTCGCTGCAGCTGGGCCAGCGCTGGCTGACCCTGCACCTCGACCCGGAGAGCGAGCCGCAACTGCGCCTGGCACACGGCCGCTGGACGCCGCCGGAAGAGCTGGAGATGGTCTGTCAGGACCTGTCGAAACAGGACCCCTTCGCGCGCTTTCTGCACTGCCCGCTCTACAGCTGGTGGCTGATGCAGGGCGAGCTGGGCGATTGGGACGGGCTGATGCTGGCGTTTGCCCGCGATCAGGGCCTGATCGTGCTGAACCAGCCGGGCGGGCTGGAGGTGCTGGCGGTCAGCGCCTCCGCATTGAGGAACGGGATCAGCTTCCTCTTCTCAGCAGGCTCACGAGTTTTTCTCCCGAACGGAGCAGCCAGCGGATGCCGTTTTTGAGCCTGGGCGAGACGTGGAACAGGGCTTCAATGCCGTCGGCGATCCGGAAGCGCAGGGACTTGAGGACCTGGTGGAGGTAAAGGTTCCGCTTCTGCATGCCGAGCAGGGCGCTCCACAGGGCGATGCGCTCCGCGGTGGGCAGCGGGCCGGCCTGGAGCATCTGGCGAATGGCCCGCTGGTGGTTGAGGTAGTTGTTCGTCACCTTCGACCAGCCGGAGTCCAGGTGACGGTAGCAGAACAGGTAGTCGGGCAGCACGTCGATCCGGTGGCCGGCATTGACCAGCTTGATGAAGAGTTCCTGGTCCTCCCAGGAGCTGTCGCGATCGATCTCGTAGCCGCCCACCGCCCGTAAGGCCTTGGTCCGGAAGAGGGCGCTGGCATCGCCGTAGACGTTGCGGTCGGCCGCCAGCACGTGGGGCCCGCCGGTGGGCCGGTAGGCGTAGGGGAAAACGTGCCGCCGCAGCTCCTCCTCGGTGCGGAAGGCCAGGTAGAAACAGGTGATGGCGCTGAGGTCGGGATTGTGGTGCATGGCGGCGACAAAGCGCTCGACCATGTTGGGGCAAGCCAGGTTGTCCGCATCCAGGGTGAGGAAGAAGTTGCCGTGGGCCTCGGCCAGGGCGCGGTTGCGGGTGGCGCCAATGCCGGCGTTCTCCTGGGTGAGGAAGCGGAACTGCGGATAGCGGGCCTGCTGTTCAGCGAAGACCTGCTGCGCCCGCGGATCGGTGGAGCCGTCGTTGATGACAATCACTTCGAGGTGGGGGTACGTTTGCGCTGCCAGGGAGGCCAGGGCCTGGGGCAGGTAATCGCCGTGGTTGTGGTAGGCGACGCCGACCGTTACCAGGCTTGGTGGGGGCGGCTCGGCGTCCAGGAGTTGCTCACAAGCCCGAAGCGCCAGCGTCGGGATCAAGCAATCCCGGCGCTGGCGCTTCGGGCTTGTGTCCGGCCGCTCTGTGGCCAGGAAGCGAAGGTAATCGTCGGCAATCTGCTCGTTGATGCGGGGTCCGTCGGTCTGCTCCTGGCACCGGGCGAGGAGGGGCCGCGGGTCGCTCGACCCTGGATCAAGCACGCCCCGCAGACAGCGGAGCAGGTCGCGCGGGGTCGGGTCGAAGAGCAGACGCTCCCGGGCCTCCGGGTCGCTCACCAGCTCGGCGATGCCGCCCACCCGGGCGGCGCAGAAGGGGATGCCGTTGCTGAGACATTCGAGGAGGGCGAAGGGCGTGTCGTCCAGCAGCGAAGGGATGACGGCCAGCCGATGGCCCGCCGCCAGGTAACGCAGGGCCTGCTCCCGGTTGTACTCGGTCAGCGCGGTCCAGGGCCGGCCGCGCAGCCGCGCCTTGACGTGGTTCATGACCGGAGTGCCGCAGCTGAGCGAGCCTGGCTGACCCAGGAAGGTCACGCGCACCGTGGGCGGCAGCTGCTGGACGGCCTGGAGGAAGACCTCCAGGCCCTTCCGCGTTTCCAGCCGGCCGAAAAAGACCAGTTCGGGCGTGCCGTCCCGGGGTCGGTCGCTGGGGACGCAGGTGGGCTCCGGGAATGGGAACGGGCTGACCTGGGCGTCGGAGCGGACGGCCCAGCCGACCTCGCGGGCGTGTTCCAGCTGGGAGCGGCAGGAACTGACCTGGAAGTCGGCATGCTCGAACGAGTAGCGCTCCAGGTAATCCTGCTCCAGGTCCACCAGGTCCCGGATCCACTGGCGATTGCCGTCGCGCCGCCACTGGCTGGAGCCGTGCAGGCGGACCAGCATGAGCAGGTCGGTGAAGGCCAGGCCCATCCGCCGGGCCTGGAGGGAGCGAAAACCCAGGCCGCCCCAGTCGGCGAACTCGACCAGGTCAAAGCGGTGCCGGGCGTGCAGCTGCTCCAGGGCGTGGGAGACGTATTCGCTGAGCCGGAGGTTGGGAAAGCCGAAGCAGCCGGGCGCCCGCACAAACGCGGACGGCTCGAATCTCTCCAGGGTGGACCAGCCGATACCGGACTGGGTCAGCTGCTCGACCACGGCGGTTTCGGTCTGCCGGCGCCGCCGGCCTGCCGGCGCCTGCTGTTGGCGGCCGCAGCTCAGAAGGTGGACGTACCAGCCCCGGCCGGCCAGCAGGTGGGCCAGCAGCCAGTGGTGCGTGCCGATCGAACTGTGGCCCATCAGCTCGTCAGGGCTGCTGCCGACCAGGCAGAGGGACGGACGGGTTGCGGACGCCGGCCTGCCGGCACACTGGACTGGCTGCGGATCTGCTCGAAGCACTTGAGGGCCTCCCCAATGACCTCGTCCGTGTTGAAGTAGTGATACTGCGCCAGCCGGCCGCAGAAGTAAACGCGCCGCCGCCGGGTCTCCTCCTCGGCCAGGGCGCGATAGCGGTTGTACTGCTCCCGGGCGGCTGGCGTCGGCATGGGGTAGTACGGTTCGCCCGTGGCCGTGGGAATCTCATAGCTGACCACCGTCTCGGGGTGCTGCTGCCCGGTGACGTGCTTGATCTCCACCGAGCGCGTGCAGGGGTGCTCGTTGGGGTAGTTGATCTGGACGCACGGCTGAACGAACGGCTTCTGGTACGTGGCCCACTCGAACTGCAGGGAGCGATACGGCAGCTTGCCGAAGCGGTGCCCAAAGTAGGCGTCGATGGGTCCGGTGTATACGGTGGCCCGGCGCGGCACCACGAGGTGGCGCACCTCCTCGAAATCGCAGTCGAGCAGCAGCCGGACGTTGCGGTGGCGGACCATGCGGGCGAACAGGGCCGTGAAGCCGTGGCGCGGCATCATCTGGAAGCGGTGATCGACGTAGCGGCAGTCGCGGTCCAGCCGGACCGGGATCCGGCCGCAGACCGACGGGTCCAGCTCGCGCGGATGCAGGCCCCACTGCTTGCGGGTGTAATTGAGGTAGAACGCCTCGTACAGCTCCCGGCCGACTCGGCTCAGGACGAACTCCTCGGAGTTACGGGGCTGCTCGCAGGGGACGCGCAGGCTGTCGAGCAACTGCTCGGCCGACCCGGCGTCGAGAGGGCGGCCAAAGAATTGCTCCAGCGTGGTGCGATTGATCGGAAAGGGGAACAGCCGGCCAGCCAGGGAAGCGCGGACCTCGTAGCGAGCGGGGATCCAGTCCGTGAAGCGCGAGAGATAGCGGACCAGGGCCTCGTCGTTGGTGCGGAAGTAGTGCGGACCGTAGCGGTGAACGAGGACGCCGTTGGCGTGCGGCGCGTCGTGGCAGTTGCCGGCGAGGTGGGGCCGGCGGTCCACCAGCAGGACCTTCCAGCCCAGGACGCGGGCGGCCCGCTCCGCAAGGACACAGCCGGCCGGACCAGCGCCGCAGACGAGCAGATCAACGTCATCCAGCATGGTGTTCCTTCCCTGGAAAACCGGCCTCCCAACATCCTCAGACCCACTCACCGCCAGGCGAGCGGCGCGGCGTCAGCCCGCCGGTGAGGGCCGAAACCGGCGGGCTGACGCCGCGCCGCTCGCCTGGCGGTTAGAGCCACTCAGCACGCCGCCCGGCAAAGCCGAGGGGACGCGGCCAGCTCGTAGCCGTAGCGCTCCGCCATCGCGGCCAGCTCGTCGCGGACCCGGCCGGGAGGAATGTCGAGGAAACTGTAGCGATACTTGCCGTCCATCCGCGAGTTCACCGTGCGTGCGTCCAGCAAGACCGAGTCCGGACAGCGGACGCCCAGGTGCTGCAGCATCCGGACCGGGCCTTCCTCCACCTGGAAGAAGAAGCAATCCTTGCCGCGAGAGTTCCGCTCGATCATCTCGTTCCAGCGGACGCAGTACAGGGCGGCCCGCTCCAGGGGATGCCAGTCCTGCGCATCTCCGGCAGGTGGTTCCAGATGAACTCGTGCCAGATGTCCGTCGGGAACGGCTCCCGGAAGTAGCGCAGCCCCACCACAAACGAGTTGATCACCTGCATCGGGTTTCGCACCGCGTGGATGATGCGCGTCCCCTGGAGCAGCCTGTCCCGGAGGTAGGGGGCGGCCAGGTAACTGGATTCGGCGACCAGGTCGGCGGGGCAGGGCATCCAGTTGCCGCACGATTCCCGCGAGATCCAGCTGACCTCAATGGGCGAAGTCCCTTTCAGCCGGGCGCGGGCTTCCTTGATGCCGCCGGGAGTGAAGATGCTCTCGTGGCCGCAGGGGATCCCCGCCGCGGTCAGCACGTTGGCCAGGTAGACCGTGCCGGACCGGCCGGTCCCCGTGACGAGATAGTGGAGTTTTTTCATAAGCGGGGAATGTAGGCGAGATACGCAGCAGAAGTCAAGCCCGGCTGCGGGGGGGGCCGGCGGTCAGCAGGAGACTTCCGGTTGACCCACTCTCGGGTTTGGGTACACTTCCCAGACCGCTCGCGTTTGCACCTCCGAGCCGTGACGCCGCCGTCCATCGGGGGATTCCCGCCATGCTGTTCTGCTCCTGGACCTTCGCCCGCTTCTTTGCGGTTGTGTTCGCCGTCTACTGGCTGGTCCCCTGGCGGCGGCTGCAGATGCTCATCCCGCTACCCACCACGCCGCGGCGCTCCTTCCTGCTCACCGGCGACGAGGTCCGGGTCTGGTGGCTGCTGGCGGCCAGCTTTTACTTCTACGCCTCCTGGAACAAGAAGCTGGCCCTGCTCATCTGCGCCACCACCCTGATGGACTACGGCATCGGCCTGGCCCTGGAATCCCTGTCCGCCCCCCGGCTGCGGCGCGGGCTGCTGCTGCTCAGCCTGGTCGCCAACCTCGGCGTGCTGGCCTATTTCAAGTACGCCAACTTTTTCCTGGAGTCGCTCCAGGACTGCGCTGCACGCCGCCGGGGTTAGCGCCCGGATGCCGGTGCTGAAGGTGATCCTGCCGATCGGCATTTCCTTCTACACCTTCGAGGCCATCAACTACACCGTGGACGTCTACCGCCGGCGGGTGCCTGCCGAGCGCAACCCGGCCCGGCTGCTGTTCTTCGTGCTGTTCTTCCCGCACCTGATCGCCGGGCCAATCGTCCGGGCCCGCGACTTCCTGCCGCAGATCGGCCGGCGCAAGCGCTGGAGCTGGGGCCGGTTCCAGCTGGGCGTCGAGTACTTCCTGCTGGGCCTGGTCAAGAAGTGGGTGGTGGCCGACCAGCTGGCCCTCTGTGCCGACCCGGTCTTCGCCGCCCCGGCCGACTTCGGCACGACCGCCAACTGGCTGGCCCTGCTCGCCTTCACCTTGCAGGTGTACTGCGACATCTCCGGCTACTCCGACATGGCCCTGGGCACGGCCCACCTGCTCGGTTACAAGCTGACGGTCAATTTCCTGATGCCGTACCTGGCGACCAGCCTGGCGGACTACTGGCGCCGCAATCACGTATCGCTCTCGACCTGGCTGCGCGACTACCTGTTCATTCCCCTGGGCGGCAGTCGCGGCAGCAGCTGGCAAATCTGCCGCAACTTCCTGATCACCATGACGCTGGGCGGCCTGTGGCACGGCGCCAGCTGGAACTTCGCCCTGTGGGGCCTGCTGCACGGCTTCTATCTGTGCGTCCATCGGCTGTTCCGCACCTTCTGTGAGGCCCGGCCGCGGCTGGACGCCCTGCTGCAGACCGTTCCCGGAACAGCACTGCGCATGGCCCTGACCTTCTTCTGCATCTACCAGGGGTTTGTCCTGTTCCGCGCCCAGACCTTCGGCACCGCCCAGGCGATGCTGCACCGCCTCTGGATACCCGCGGAGGGGCCGTGCCTGCCTCAGCCGCACAGCTCCCTGCTCTTCTGGGGAATCATAGCCGGCTTTGTGCTGGCTCACGTCGCCGCCTGCCGGCAGTGGTGGGAGCGACTGAGCCTCCGGCTGCCCACCCCGGCGCTGGGCTGCGTCTACGTCCTGGCCCTGCTGCTGTGCATGGTCCTCGCTCCCCTGTACGAAAAGCCGTTCCTGTACTTCCAGTTCTAGTGGCGGAGGAACCCATGAGCATCGCCGTCCTGATCCCGCCCGCCGAGATCCAGGCCCCCGCCCGCGAAGCCCGCACTGCGGTGCCGGCAGTCCCCCAGCCGACCCGCGTGGTGGCCATCGCCCGCCGCCGCCGCCTGGTCCAGTCGGGCCGCTCGGTCGTCCTCTGGGCCGGCATGGTCTTCGTCCTGAGCCAGCTGGTGGTGGGGATGGTCGCCGAGCGCTGGCTGCTGTCGCCGTATGAGGCCATCTGGCGGCAGAAACGCGAGCAGCTCCGGACGCTGGCTGCCCGCGAACCGGACCGCTCCCTGGTGGTGATGCTGGGAAGCTCGCGCACGGACAGCGCCTTCCAGGCCGGACGGCTCAACGGCTTGACCGGGCCGGACGGCCGGCCCGTGGTCGGCTACAACCTCGGCATCCCGGCGGCCGGCCCTCTGCACGAGTGGCTCTTTGTGCGGACCCTGCTCGATCGTGGCATCCGGCCGCGGCTGCTGCTGGTCGAGTTCCTGCCGCCCATGCTCAACCAGCCGCGCCGCAACGGCGGCGTCTCCGAGGAGGGGTGGTATGCGACCTCCTGGGTGAGTGCCTCTGACCTGGTTCATCTCTGGCCGTATCTCGCCCGGCCGCGCAAGAAGGGCTACGAGTGGCTGGAGGCACGCCTGGCCCCGGCCTACGGCTATCGCGCTGATCTTCACACTTGGCTGAAAAAGCAGCGCCATCCCGACGCCTCGCCCCCGGACCGGGTTCAGTTGCCGTCGGACGACTGGGGCTATCTGCTCCCCGGGGCCCCGCCGCCGCCAGACCGCTGCCGGCGCGAAGTCGCGTGCAAAATGTGGGCCCCCACCCTGGAACAGATTCAGCCGGGTCGCGGCCCTTGCCAGGCGCTCCACGACCTGCTGGCCCGCTGCCGTCGCGAGGGCATTCCGGCGGCCCTGGTGATCATGCCGGAGTCGAGTTTCTTCCGCAGCTGGTATTCGCCCCGCAGCCGGGCAGCGGTCCAGCGCGTGCTGGCGGAACTGCGGGCCGTCCACGGTACTCCGGTGATCGACGCCAACCAGTGGCTGGACGACGACGATTTCTTTGACGGCCACCACGTTCTGGAACGCGGCGCCGACAAGTTCACGGCCCGGCTGCGCGTGGAAGTCCAGCGTCTCCTGGCAGAGAAGGCGGATTGAAGCACGCGGAGGGACCCATGAGCATTGCCGTCCTCGAGACAGCCGGCGCCGGCAGGCCGGCGGCCGCCGAACTCCAGGCTCCCGCCCGCGAAGTCCGCACCGCGGTGCCGGCCGTCCCGCAGCCGACTCGCGTGGTGGCCGTCGCCCGCCGGCGCCGCCTGGCCCGCTCGGGCCGCTCGGTCCTCCTCTGGGCGGGAGTGTTCTACGTCCTGAGCCAGCTGGTCGTGGGGATGGCGGTCGAGTGCTGGCTGCTGTCGCCGTATGAGGCCATCTGGCGGCAGAAACGCGATCACCTCCGGACGCTGGCCGCCCGCGAGTCGGACCGCTCCCTGGTGGTGATGCTGGGAAGCTCGCGCACGGACAGCGCCTTCCGGGCCAAACAACTCGACGGCTTGACGGGACCGGACGGCCGGCCCATCCGCGGCTGCAACCTCGGCATCCCGGCGGCCGGCCCTCTGCACGAGTGGCTCTTTGTGCGGACGCTGCTCGATCAGGGGGTCCGGCCGCGGCTGCTGCTGATCGAGTTCCTGCCGCCTCTGCTCAACGAACCGCGCCGTCACGGCGGGATCTCTGAGGAGGGGTGTTACGCGATTGCCTCGGTGAGCGCTTCCGACCTGGCTCACCTCTGGCCGTACTTCGCCCGCCCGCGCCAGAAGGGCTGCGAGTGGCTGGAAGCGCGGCTGGCACCGGCTTACAGCTTTCGCGCCAACCTGCGCCAATGGCTGGACCAGCAACGCCATCCGGACCAGGCCACTCCCACGGCATGGGAGCCCACCCTGAAACAGATTCAGCCGGGTCGCGGCCCCTGCCAGGCGCTCCACGACCTGGCGGCCCGCTGCCGGCGCGAGGGCATCCCGGTGGCCCTGGTGATCATGCCGGAGTCGAGCTTCTTCCGCAGCTGGTATTCGCCCCGCAGCCGGGCACTGGTCCAGCGCGTGCTGGCGGAGCTGCAGGCCGTCCACGGCACTCCGGTGATCGACGCCAACCAGTGGCTGGATGACGAGGATTTCTTCGACGGCCACCACGTGCTGGAGCGCGGGGCCGACAAGTTCACGGCCCGCTTGCGTGAGGAAGTGCAGCGTCTCCTGGCGGAGAAGGGAGAGTGAAGCACCCTGCTGCAGCTGGCCTGGTTCAAAAGGAGGAAACTGGGCCAGCGGGTTTCTGTGCAAAATGCTGTGCAAATCGGTCACCCCTCCCCTGCACGGAATGTTCCCTCTTGCACACCGTTTCGGAACCAGCCCCTGCATCTCAGGGTGTCAGGCCGGGTGCGCCGCTGGGTGCGGGCAGACCGAGGAGTCCCGAGGATTCTGTACTGAGTACCTGGTCCTCTGCTCCTCTCCTCTCCAGGTCAGCCGGCGTTTCATCCGCAGAAAGTACCGCTCCATGCCGTAATACGAAAGGGTCGCGGCGGCATACGACAGCCCGACCTGCAACAGGATCCAGCGCCAGGGCCGGCTGGGATCCACGTACGGCCACAGCACCACGATGAGGGGCCAGTTCCAGAGGTAAAGGCCGTAGGAGAGCCGGCCGGTCCAGGTGAGGAAGCGGCGCTCCAGCAGCCAGACCAGGAGCGGCGGCGGAGCGGCGACCAGCGCCGTCAGGATGATTGCCAGGCCCAGCACGGTGATCGAGAAACCGCCGAGGTAGACGTAGGCGCTGTTGAGCGGAAACAGGACCACGTGTCCGGCGACCACACCGGCCGCGAGCCAGGAGCACCACCGAAGGAGTGTCCGAAACCACGCGGCCCGCGGCAGCAAGTTCCAGAAGGTCAGGACGCTTACCAGGCACCCGGACAGGACGCCATCGACGTGCGCGTCCGTGCCAAAGTAGGAGCGGACGTGGCCGCCATCGCCGGCGTGCCACAGGATGGCTCGCCGGACTCCCGAGGCCACGATGCCCAGCAGCAGCAAGCCGACGATCCAGCGCCGGCGCACCTGAAAGCGCAGCAGCGCGAACAGGAGCAGGGGCCAGACAATGTAGAATTGCTCCTCCACCGAGAGCGACCAGCAGTGGAACAGGCCTAGCACCCGCACATCGCGGTGAGCGCACAGCCACCAGTTGAAGTAGTAGAAGAGCGCGCCCAGCGCGGCCTCGGCGTAGCGCCGGGTGTGAGAGGCGCTGCGAAACAGCAGCATGCAGACCAGGCCGATGAGCAGCAGGGCGAAGAGGGCGGGAAGCAGGCGCAGGATACGGCGCTGGTAAAATGCCCGGAAGGAGATCGTCCCGGAGGTGCGCCATTCTTGCAGCAGCAGCGAGGTGATGAGGAAGCCGCTCAGGCAAAAAAACATGTCCACGCCGAGGTAGCCGCCCACCAGCTGGCACGGGTAGACGTGGAAGGCCAGCACCGCCAGAACAGCGACCCCGCGGAACCCGTCCAGGCACGGACGATGACCGAGCTGGAACGGCTCCGGCAGCGCCGGAGCCGCCAGCGGCTGTATTGGGAGAGTCCCCTCCATTGGCAAACATCCTGTCGCCAGGTAGCTCTGGATCACACAACAAGCCCGGCCCGGCTCACGTCGGGGTCCGCAACCAGGAACCACTCGCCGCGCCGAGGCTCCGTCCGCGGCCGCATCATGGCTTCTGTGCAATTCCGGTCAAGAGGAACAGCAACACTCCGGGCCAGGTTTCACCTGACTCCCGAAACGAGCTGGCCCTGGCGGCCTCGTTCAGAGACCGGTGCCTCCATTAAAGCCGCCCATGCCCATGCCCATCATCTTGCCGCCAAAACCACCGCCCATGCCCATGCCCATGCCCATGCCGCCCATCATGGACATGCCGCCCATGCCCATCATGCCACCGCCCATCATGGACATACCGCCCATACCCATCATGGACATGCCACCCATGCCGCCCATGCCGCGCATGCCCATCATGCCGCCCATGCCGCCCATCATGACATGCCGCCCATGCCCATCATGCCACCGCCCATCATGGACATGCCACCCATGCCGCCCATCATGGACATGCCGCCCATGCCCATCATGGACATACCGCCCATGCCCATGCCCATGCCCATCATGCCACCGCTCATGCCCATCATGCCACCGCTCATGCCCATCATGGACATGCCGCCCATGCCCATCATGCCGCGCATGCCCATCATGCCACCGCTCATGCCCATCATGCCCATCATGCCACCGCTCATGCCCATCATGCCCATCATGCCGCCGCCCATGCCCATCATGCCCATGCCCATGCCCATCATGCCACCGCTCATGCCCATCATGCCACCGCTCATGCCCATCATGCCGCGCATGCCCATCATGCCACCGCCCATGGACATCATGCCACCCATGCCCATCATGCCCATCATGCCACCGCCCATGCTCATCATGCCGCCGCCCATGCTCATCATGCCGCCGCCCATGCCGCCCATGCTCATCATGCCGCCGCCGCCCATCATGCCGGGAAGGCCGCGGACACCCAGTCCCCCGTAATTCCTCGTCATTGCTGCCAGCTGTGCGCCGCTCATGCCACCGCCCATCGTGGACATGCCACCCATGCCCATCATGCCACCGCCCATCATGCCGCCGCCCATGCCCATCATGCCACCGCCCATCATGGACATGCCGCCCATGCCCATCATGCCACCGCCCATCATGGACATGCCGCCCATACCCATCATGCCACCGCCCATGGACATCATGCCGCCCATGCCGCCCATGCCCATCATGCCGCCGCCCATGCCCATCATGGACATGCCACCCATGCCCATCATGCCGCCACCCATGCCCATCATGCCGCCGCCCATGCCCATCATGCCGCCCATGCCGGCCATGCCGCCCATGCCAGCCATGCCGCCCATGCCAGCCATGCCGCCCATGCCCATCATGCTTTGCTGGGCTTGCTGAGCTTGCTGGGCCGTGTACTGCGGTCCCACGGGCATCTGCCCGCCGGGGCGGAATCTCTGCGCCTCCGTCTTGCTTGGCGAAGACAGGATCAGCACGCTGACGAGCAACGCCATGACGTAACCGGCACTGAACAGCCGTGTGAACGAGAACATGTGTCCCCCTAACCTGCATACAACTATGGAAGCAGTTCTCGCGGAGAGGATTTCTCACGCGACCAGGGCACCAGGTCTTCCCCCTCCAGTCGTCATCAACTGCCCCTCCTGTTCTGCGCAGTTTGACCCTCTGGATTGGTGGAAAAAGGCCTGCAAAGCACGTGCCGCGGCCGCCACGCTGGCAGCAGATCACGCCCGCAAACCACGCGCGATTGCCCCATCTCGGTCCGTGTCAAGGAGATAAAGATGAAGAGAAGTTCACAAAGAGCAGGCGTAGACCTGCTCCGCAAGGGAGCTGGTGGGTGCCCATTTTCTGTCCCAAGTGGTCAAAAAATGTACAACAGGTGTTCTGTTTGAGGAATAATTCCCCAAACAGAACACTGCTGACCTGAGGCGGGGACTCATTCACCGGAGGCAGCGCAAGCTGCGGCGTGAGTCAATTAAGGTCCTCAGAAAGGGATCTGGCGGCGTCTCTCAGAGGCCGGTGCCTCCATTAAAGCCGCCCATGCCCATGCCCATCATCTTGCCGCCAAAACCACCGCCCATGCCCATCATGCCGCCACGCATACCCATCATGGACATGCCACCCATGCCCATACCCATGCCTCCCATGCCCATCATGCCCATGCCCATGCCTCCCATGCCACCCATGCCCATCATGGACATGCCACCCATGCCCATCATAGACATGCCGCCCATGCCCATCATGCCGCCACGCATACCCATCATGGACATGCCACCCATTCCCATCATGCCACCACTCATGCCCATCATGCCGCCACCCATGCCCATCATGCCCATCATGCCACCGCTCATGCCCATCATGGACATGCCGCCCATGCCCATCATGCCGCGCATGCCCATCATGCCGCCACCCATGCCCATCATGCCCATCATGCCGCCGCTCATGCCCATCATGGACATGCCGCCCATGCCCATCATGCCGCGCATGCCCATCATGCCGCCACCCATGCCCATCATGCCCATCATGCCGCCACCCATGCCCATCATGCCCATCATGCCGCCGCCCATGCCCATCATGCCACGCATGCCCATCATGCCGCCACCCATGCCCATCATGCCCATCATGCCACCGCCCATCATGCCGCCCATACGAACGCCATTGACGCCCAATCCTCCGTAATTCTTCGTCATTGCTGCCAGACCTGCGCCGCCCATGCCGCCCATGCCGCCCATCATGGACATGCCGCCCATGCCCATCATGCCACCGCCCATGCTCATCATGCCGCCCATGCCGCCCATCATGGACATGCCACCCATTCCCATCATGCCTCCCATGCCTCCCATGCCCATGCCGCCCATCATGGACATGCCGCCCATGCCCATCATGCCGCCCATGCCGCCCATGCCCATGCCGCCCATCATGGACATGCCGCCCATGCCCATCATGCCACGCATGCCCATCATGCCGCCCATGCCGCCCATCATGGACATGCCGCCCATGCCCATCATGCCACCGCCCATGCCCATCATGCCGCCGCCCATGGCCATCATGCCGCCGCCCATGCCCATCATGCCGCCGCCCATGCCCATCATGCCGCCGCCCATGCCCATCATGCCGCCGCCCATGCCCATCATGCCACCGCCCATGCCGCCCATGCCAGCCATGCTTTGCATGGCTTGCTGCGCGGCCAGGGCCGAATACTGCGGCCCCGTGGGCATCTGCCCGCCGGGGCGGAATCTCTGCGCCTCCGTCTTGTTGGGCGAAGACAGAACCAGGACGCTGACGAGCAACGCGGTGAAGTAACCGGCACCGAACAGGCGTGTGAACGAGAACATGTCTCCCCCCATTCATGAATACAACTCTGGATGCAGTTCCCGCGGAGAGGATTTCTCACGCGACCACGGCACCAGCTCTTCCCTCTCCACTGTCACCAACTGCCCTCCTGTTCTGCGCAGTTTGACTCTCTGGATTGGAGAGAATGCACCGCAAAGAGCATGCCGCGCCGGCCACGCCAGCCTGACCTGCTGCCGGCGGCTTGCTCAAAATCGCCCGAACTCCTTTAGTGCCAAAGAGATAGTCGTGAAGAATCGCTCTCGGCTCTGAGGCGGCCGTGCTGTTCCAGGAGGGAGCTGGCCGGCGACAGCTTCCTGTCCCTGGCCGAAAAATACCAGGAGTGTATTCCGGGAGAGGAAATGTTCCACATTCTCCGGCCTGGCTTGCCGCTTGCCCGGCGAGTCCGGAAGCCCTACACCATCCGGAAGAGCGGCCGGCTGTCCGGAGGTAGCGTTCGCTGCGGCGTTACGCCGTGGAAGGTCTGTTGCCTGTGCAGCAAACACAGCACTCCCTATCACGCAGAGCCGCGTGATACGTTCTGCAGGGAGGTCAGTAGCTCGGCAGCCGGCCGCTCTCCCTCGTCCGCACCCGGAGATTTCCCCATGCGTCAGGCCCTGCTGCTTGTTGTGCCGGCCGGCCTGGGCCTGCTGGCCCTGCTGTGTACCGTCCGTCCCGTGACGGCCATCGACCTGCCCGATCCGGAAAAGCTGCCCGCCCAGAAGGAGTTGCCCGATCCGCTGGTGATGCTGAACGGCCAGCGCGTCAGCACGAAGGAGCAGTGGTTCGACAAGCGCCGGCCGGAGCTGAAGGAGCTGTTTCAGCATTACGAGTACGGGTACTTGCCGGCCCCTCGGAAGATCACGTCCAGGGTGGACCACGAGGACCGCAGCGCCTTCGGCGGCAAGGCGACCCTGAAGGAAGTGAGCATCCGCTTTGGTCCGGACGAGATGCCGGCCATTCACCTGCTGCTGGTGGTCCCCAACAAGCGGAAGGACCCAGCCCCGGCGTTCGTGGGCATGAACTTCTGCGGCAACCACGCCCTGGTGGACGATCCGAAGGTGCGGATTCCGACCACGTGGATGTACCCCAACCATCCGGGGGTGAAGGACAACCGCGCCAGCGAGGCGGGCCGGGGCAAGGAGAAGGACGTCTGGGCGCTGGAGCAGTCGATCGATCGGGGCTACGCCGTGGCCACCTTCTACAACGGCGACGTTGACCCGGACCAGAAGGAGGTCCGCGCGGGCGTCCAGCCGCACCTGGAGAAGATGGGCCTGATCAAGCCGGGGCCGACGGCCTGCGCCACCATCGCCGCCTGGGCCTGGGGCATTCACCGGGCGGTCGATTACCTGGTAAGCGACAGGGACCTGGACAGCAAGCGGATCATCGTGGTCGGTCATTCCCGGCTGGGCAAGACGGCGCTGCTGGCGGCGGCGTTCGACGAGCGCATCGCCCTGGCCATTCCGCACCAGGCCGGCTGCGGCGGCACCGCGCCGAGCCGGGGCAAGGTCGGCGAGTCGGTCACGAAGATCAACACCAGCTTCCCATACTGGTTCAACGGCAATTTCAAGAAGTTCAACGATCGGCCGGAACACCTGCCGTTTGACCAGAACTGCCTGGCGGCCCTGGTGGCCCCCCGGCCGCTGCTGTTCAGCAACGCGGTGGAAGACACCTGGGCCAACCCGGACGGCCAGTTCGAGGTGCTGAAGGCGGCCGACCCGGTCTATCGCTTCCTCGGCGCGGGCGGCCTGGACGCGAAGGAGCGGCCCGAGGTGGGCAAGCTGGTGGACAGCACCCTCGGCTACTGGATCCGGCCCGGCAAGCACTCCATGACCCGTGAGGACTGGAAGGTGTTCCTGGATTTCGCGGACAAGAACCTGAAGAAGAAGTGAAACCACGGATAACACGAGGCAGTCGGAGCCGCGCACGCAGCGCAGCGGAGTAAGCGGCCCGGGCAAACCGCTTACTCCGCTGCGCTGCGTGCGCGGCTCCGACTGCCTCGTGTTATCCGTGGTTCCATTGCATTTCCGGCTCGAAGGGAAACATGGGCCGGCGGCGCTTGTGGAAGGGCAGGGTGGTCAGATCAGCCGTGGTGACTCCGGGAGTGTTGACGCGCAGGAAGTGCTGGCACACCGCTGAGTAGGCGGCCACGGGGGCATTGACGCCCTTGGCCACCAGCACGTGAAAGCGGGCCGGATCGAGCCCGCAGCTGGTCAGCTGGCACAGGCTGAACGGCACCATCCGCTTCGAGGTGGCCAGGATCGTCAAGCCGGGTACCCGTGCAGCGGGTGCACTGTGCAGCACGGCCGAGCGGCCCTGGTCAAAGGCGCGAAAGCCTCCGTGCCGGGGCCGGGGCTCCTCGAAACGGCCCTCGTGCAGCGACTGCACGATCAGCTCCACGTGCAGCGGCGGCCCGTGCCGGTCGTCGGCCTTGCCTCCGACCAGGAATCGGCCGCGCACTCCCGGCCCCAGCGCCTCGGCCTGGCGCACCGCCTCCGGATCGCACAGGCAGACGAAGCTCTCGGCCAGCCGGCGTTCGAGCAGGGCGTGCGCCAGCAGCGTACCATCGCCGGGCGAGCCGCCGCCGACGTTGTCGCCCATGTCCAGCAGACAGACCGGCCCGGGCAGGGTCCGGGCTTGCTCGACCGCGTCGGCAACCGACAGCAGCTTGCCCACAAACTCCCGCCGCATCGACCACGCGGCCTGGCCCAGTTCGTCCGCCAGCTGCTGGGCCCCGGTCTGATCGTTATTGGTGACCACCAGGAAGGAGGAGCCCATCTCGGGAACGTCAGCGTAAGGGAAGCCGAGCAGGATGCTGTTGCTCAGCACCCGCACGCCTGCGTGCGCTCCGGCCGGCCGGCTGGCCTCCGCTTGGGAGCGAGCGAGCATGGCGTCGGCCCGCTGGTAGAGCGGCACGCAGGGCGGGGCGGAGGTCAGCTGGCACTCGATGCTGATGGCCAGCGGCGGAAACGACGCGGCCTGGGTGGGACGGACCTCGCCGCGCAGCGTCCGCACCAGCAGGTCGGCCGCGTCCAGGCCGCGCTGCCGCTGATCGACGTGCGGATTGGTCCGGTAGGCGATCAGGGCGTTGGTGCTGTCCACCATTTGCCGGCTCAGGTTGGCGTGCGGATCGAGGGTGCCGACGATGGGCAGGTCCGGACCGACGCGCTGCCGCAGCCGGGAGAGCCAGTGGCCGTCGGCGTCGGGGTAGCGTTCGCTGACCGTCGCCCCGTGCGGGGCCACCAGCAGCCCATCGAGCCGGTCAGCCAGGTCGAGCTGCTCGAACATCAGTGCCAGCAGGCGGTCAAACGTGTCGGCAGTGACCACGCCAAAGGGCAGAGCGCGGGCCGCGAACAGGGGGACGGCCTCGACGCCTTCCTCGTCCAGACCGGCGAAGAAACCGCCGATCTCGTGATGGGTCGGCTCCAGTTGCCGCCGGACCGCTTCACCGACGAGAAGCAAGTCCTCCTCGAACCGCTGCAAGGTGGTCGGCTCGTGAAGGAAGGTGTTCGATTCCTGCAGCAGGGCAATGATCCCGACGCGCACAGGGGCCTCCTGAAGATGACAAGGTGACAAGGTGACAAGGTGACAGAATACACTTCCTCTGTCACCTTGTCACCTTGTCACCTTGTCACCTTGTCATTTTTTCTGACGCAGCCGTTGCAGGGCCTGCTTTGGGCGGGGATCGTTGGGGTCCAGCCGCCGGGCGTTCTCCAGATGCGTTTCCGCATCCTGAACCCGCCCGGTCTCCAGGAGGACCTCGCCCAGGGCCAGCTGCAGATCGAACAGTTCCGGCCGGCACGCCACGCCCAGGCGGAGGGGTGCGACAGCGGCGGCGGGGTCGCCGAGTTGCTTCAAGGCCAGCCCCCAGAACAGGTAGGCCCGGGCCTGGTCGGGCTTGTACTGGGCAGCCAGCTTCGCCTGCTCGGCGACTTCCTGGAACCACTCCCGGATGCGTGGCGAGCTGGGGTCCCGCAGTTGCTCCTCGCCGGCGCAGGAACTGGGTCAGAGCCAGGGCGTAATGCGGCTCGAAATTCTCGGGATCGAGGCGGATGCCCTCGCGCAGCACCTTCTCGGCCTGGTCGTAGTTGCCGACCCGGGCCAGGTTGATGCCGGCCCCGGAGTAAGCGCGGGCGCTGGGGTGGTGCTGCAGTTCCACGAGATAGTGGTGGGCCGCTTCGGGGTAGTGGTGCTGCTGTTCCAGCCGGCCCACTTCCCGCTCCTGCCGGCGGCGGCCGACCCGCAGATGCACCACGTAGTCCAGGATCGGGTCGGGCCAGGGGGGATCGTCGGGCAGAGCAGCGGCTTCCTTCTCATAGTCGGCAGCGCTCTTGCTGTCGCCCCGGGCGCGGGCCAGGACGGCCAGCTGCGCCGTCGCCACCTTGCGGGCGAACCGGCTGGCGCGGGCGATGGTCAGGAATTCTTCCGCTTGCCGGTGTTCGCCTCGGGCCAGGGCAATCAGCCCCAGGCCCAGGGCGGCCCGGGGTTTGCTCTCCGGGTGGTCGAGTTCGCCACGGAACAGTGTTTCGGCCTCGTCCAGCTCTTCCCGCTCCAGCAGCGCCGCGGCCAGCTGCAACCGCATGGCGGCGAGGTCCTCCGCTGAGGCGACTCGGCTGACCGCCTGGCGCAGCAAGGACACCGCCTGATCCGGCCGGCGTTTCAGGGCGATCAGTCCCCGGCAGTAAGGCCAGCGGGCGTCGGTGGGGTCGAGCCGGCTGGCCTGGGCGAAACAGCGATCGGCTTCCTGATCGAACAGGTGAGCCAGCAGCACCAGCCCGAACTGGCCCCAGTTGCCGGCGTCGGGCCGGGTGAGCACGGCCTGACGGGCGCGGGTGAGCGCCCGGCGGATCTCCGGTTCCAGGGCGCCGACCGGCATGGGCGGCTCCGGGGCCGGCGGGCGGGACCACCACCAGCCGGCCGCTGCGCCGCCGACCAGCAGGAGCACGCCGGACACAAGCCCGAATCGCCAGCGTCGATACGTGCCGATCCTGGGGCTCCTGCTTCGGGCCTGGGATTGGGGCAACGGTGGAGGGGGATCGGCTGCCGTTGTCGGGGGTTCCCCTGTCATGGCTTGCGGCCCTCCCCTTTCCGCAGGACCAGCGTGCGATCCGCGGCTCCGCCAGGGAACTCCTCCTGAGTCCCGTCCGGCCAGGAGACCACGATCGCATCGACCTGCGCCGCCGACCCGAGCCCAAAATGGGCGATTGGCGAGCTGCTGCACTGGAAACTCCCGGCAGGATTGACCAGCCGCAGCCACTTCTGCTGGCCTGCTCGAACGCGGACCTCGGCACCATAGGCGTCGCGTTTCAGCTTCGGGTCCAGTGTACGCACCTTCAGCCAGTGGCCGCGATCCGGGGCCACGTTGCGGAACAACCGGGCCCGGTCGCCGATCGGGGTGATCAGCAGGTCGGGAGCGCCATCGTTGTCGAAGTCGGCACAGGCCAGGCCGCGACCCACGTTCCAGAAACCGCAGAAGGGCGGGTTGGCCAGTGAAACGTCGCGGAACTTGCCGCTGCCGTCGTTGGCGAACAGCTGGTTCTTCTCGGCGTAGGTCTCCCAGAACCCCAGGCCGGTGTCGCGGGCCGGACCGCCGCGGGCCACCCGGCCGTTGACGATGGCCAGGTCCAGGGAACCGTCGAGGTCGAAGTCGGCCAGGAGGGTGCCGAACCCGGTGCCGCGCCAGTGCCCGGCCGTCAGCCCGGCCGCCACGGTCTGGTCACGGAACTGGCCTCGGGGACCCTGGCGCCAGAGGGTGTGAGTCTCGGTCCCCAGATGGGTCACGAAGAGGTCCAGCAGGCCCCGATTGCTGATGTCGCCGATGGCGATGCCCATGCCGGCGTAGGCCTTGCCCACCATCGTGTAAGCGACGTTGCGGGACACCGCCTCCTCCGTGAAGGTGCCGTCGTGGTGGTTGATCCACAGGCGGTTGGGCTGGCCATCGTTGCTCACGAAGATGTCCTGCCAGCCATCGCCATCGAAGTCGGCGCAGACCACACCCAGTCCCGGCCCCGGCAGCCGGCCGATGCCGGACGCGAAGCTGACGTCCTCGAAACGCACCCGCGCGGCCGGCTGGCCCGGCTCACTCCGGTCGCTGACGCTCCCGGCTCGCCGGTTGTGGAAGAGCTTGCTGCACGTTCCGGGGAAGTCCGGGCCACAAAAATCCCTGCTGCCGTCCGGCGCGTGACACTCCATCTTCGGGCTGTAATCGACGTAGTTGACGACAACCAGGTCGAGCCAGCCATCGCGATCGTAGTCGAGGAAGGCGGCTGATACACCCCACAGCGGGTTGACCAGCCCCGCCTCGGCGGTCACGTCCTCGAACTGGCCGCTGCCGAGGTTGAGGAACAGCTTGATGCCGCCATACTGCGTGAGCAGCAGGTCCGGCAGGCCATCGTTGTTGACGTCGCCGATGGCCACCCCGGTGCTGTAGCCAGCCACTCCCAGCCCAGACCCGGCCGTCACGTCCTGGAACTTACCGCCGGGCAACTGCCGGTACAGCCGATTGACTGACTTCGAGTCCGGACCTGCTGGCTGGATCAGGAAAATGTCCAGCAAACCGTCGCCATCGCAGTCGAAGAAGGCGCAGCCGCTGCCCATCGACAGCGGCATGAAATAGTTGTCGGTCGGGCCAGGATCTTGCACGAAGTCAAGACCGACGGCAGCCGTGACATCCTGGAACCAGAGCGGCCCCGCCGGCTCGTCGGGCGTGCCGGCTACCGGGAGGGACTTGTTCGCAGGACCACAGCCGATCAGGCTGAGGACCAGAAGCAACAGAACAACGAGGAGACGAGAGCGCACCGGCCAGGAGCCTCGCAGAGGTGGAGAAGGATTCATGGTGTTGCCGTCAGAAGAGATGCCTCCAGTGAAGCCTCCCGGCCGGCGGAGGAAACACCTGCTGAGAGGGTGGAAGGGCGACCGGGACCGACCTCGGAGCCAGGGGGTTCTCCGAAGGCGGTCAGCCCTTGGTCACCGTCCCCTTGCCCAGATCGATGGTAATCGACTGCTCGGGCTCGTTGGTCACCTCGTAGGTCAGCTTCGTATTGTTCTGATCGAAGTTCTTGTTGTATTGCGCGTCCAGCCATTGGCGGCGTTGCTCGCTTCCTTTGGTTCCCGGGTAGATCTCGATGCTCACCGCGATCTTGTACTTGCCGGGGACGATGCCATTCTTCTCGGCCGTGTTCGGGGTGAAGGAAAGGTTATCGGCCTTGAACACGGCGGCGGCGGCAGGGAGACCCTCCGTCTCCGGAACGAAGGTGATCTGCCCTCCGTCGTCCTTTCCCAGGGTTAGGCCCGGCGGCAGGACGACCGTGCCCGTGAGCTTGACCGTTTTCGGGCCGGAAGAACACCCAGCCAGGAAGAGGAGGAACACAACGGGGGAAACCAGGGTCCAGCGGAAAAGATCACTTGTTCGCATGTTGCCATCCGGAGAGAGGAAAGAGATCACCCATCCTGAACCAGAAAAAACCGAAGGGCTACGAGGATCGTGGCCCTTCGGTTTTGGACAGACTCCGAGTAACGCCCGCGTCCGCGGAGGGCCCCCGCGGCCCGAAGGAGGGCCTCAGGGCAAGGGTGGGTTGTAAGGAGCCTGGTTTCTCCAGTTCAAGGCCTGCGACAGCGTCGAGGTCCCGCTGAGCGTGTACGGGAGGTTTCGCACACTCCCGTCGCAGAACCCCATCGGACAGGCACCCGGGTAGGGCGAACCCCAGTTGTTGCCCTCCCCCTGCCCCGTTCTGTCTTGTAAGAGGAGGTTGCTGCCTCTTCCGGTCCCGCCGTAACCACCGGAGTAGATGCACTCGTCCCAGTTATTGCACGCGGTCTGTTTGTAGTGATTGGGGTCCATGGCCTTCACCCCGACCAGGATCGTTTGGCTGGTGCCGTTCAAATTGCTGACGGCGGGCAGCGACGGCGATGCCCCGGGGCTATTGGGGAAGCTGGTGTTGTTTATCGCGTAGTCGGTGAAAGGTGCCCCAGTTTCGTTGCTTACCCCGTTCCCGCTACCCCCAGACGTTGAGTACTGAAGGGTGTTGCGCGACGGATCGTGGTAGGTGGGGACGCCCACGTTATAGCGCAGCCCGCCAGTGGTCGTGGAGTACAGCGCAGCCTGCTCAATGTAGGGGAGGATCTGGTAGGCCCAGCACCAGGTGGTGGGAGGGGTACTGTCGCTCCCGTTGTCCGGGAGGATGTTTTTCGTGTCGTGGTACATGGCGCAGGCGATGCCGATTTGCTTCAGGTTGTTCTCGGACTTGGCCCGTGCCGCGGCCACGCGGACCTTCTGCACGGCCGGCAGGAGCAGGCCAATCAGGATGGCAATGATGGCGATCACCACCAAAAGCTCGATCAGCGTGAACCCATGCCAGCGTTTCCAGAACCGTTGAAGTACCGCCATAAAGTCCTCCCAGAATGCGCCGATGCACGATGACGGAGAGTAAGTGGCCCAGTTTCACAAGCGGATCGCCAGCTCGTTTGGTGTTTCGGAGGAACTTGTCGAGTCTCGACTCGTCAAAACGACCAAGCGATCATTTTGTCTTCATGGAATTTCGGTTGTTCCTGGACGATGCCCCTCAATCCACTGTCCCGGGATTGAAGCGAACGCATTCGGGAACTGCCAGTGACCTGGGGAGAGACTGTGCAACCATTCCCGGATGGCAGTTATTCGCAACCAATCAAGGCGAGTCAAATCTGCTCAATTCAAACGTTAACATTAGCGAATCATGAGAGGATGTGTCAAGAGTCTGGAGATTTTTTTAATGAAATTTTTCTCTGAAAGCCGCCTCGTCGCTCGGGGGAATGGGGAGAGCGGCCCACGATTGATTAATAATTATTCATGAGAACAAGAGCGATGCTTCAGACGCGAAACACGTGCAAGTTCTATCGCAGCGGCTCGCGGGCGGAAATCCACGCGGTGGAGGACGTCTCGCTGCTCATCCCGCGGGGGAGCTTCACGGCGCTGACCGGGCCCTCCGGCTCCGGGAAGTCCACGCTGCTGGCCCTCCTGGGCGCTGTGGAGCGGCCCACCCGCGGCCAGGTCCTGGTCGAGGATCAGGATCTCGGCGTTCTCTCCGACGTGGCCCTGGCCCGGCTGCGCCGCCGGATGGGCTTCATCTTCCAGGATTTCGCCTTGATTCCGGACCTGGCGGTCTGGGAGAACGTCACCTATCCCTTGATCCCCCGCGGTGTCGCCCGCGCCCGCCGGCAGCAGCGGGCGCGGGCCCTTCTGGAGCGGCTCGGCATCGCGGACAAATTCGCGGACCGACCGCAGCGGCTCAGCGGCGGCGAACAGCAGCGCGTGGCAGTCGCCCGGGCCCTGGCCGGCGAGCCCGAGGTCCTCTTTGCCGACGAGCCGACCTCGAACCTCGATCCGGGAGCGAGCCGAGACGTGCTGACCATCCTCCAGGAACAGCACGCCGGGGGAACAACGGTTGTCGTCGCCTCTCACGATCCGCAGTTGCTGGCCCTGGCCAGCGGCGTCCACGAGTTGCGGGCAGGCCGGCTCGTTCCCACCAATCCTTCACCACTGTGACGGTTACCGTGCAGAACGGATCGCCTCGGACGGGGCCACGGTGGCTGAGCGCCAGCAGGAGCAGAGAGTGCCGCTCATGACGACCACGAGGGCAATCAGGAAGGCGAGCAGGCACGGCACCGGGGTCAAGCGGAAGGGGACCTGGAAGCCGGGATAAGCATCCGCGCCCGGAAGGAAGATGCTGGCGATCCAGCAGCCGTTGCCCACGCGCAGCCAGAGAAACGCCAGCACCACCGACAGGGAAAAGCCGGCCAGGCTGAGGAGCAAGCTCTCCACGCCGTGACGCAGCAGCACCTCGTCGGTTTGCCAGCCGGTGGCCTTGAGGATGCCGATCTCCCGCCGCCGGCCAGAAAGGCCGACGCCGGAGGTCACCAGGACCACGAGGATGCCCACGACAAAGGCCAGCACAAAGAGCAGAGTGAAGATGCCCTCGCGGTGCAGCAGTCCGCGCGGCAGCAAGGCCTCCAGGTCTTGCCGGCTGGTCACCCGAAGGCCGACGTGGCCATTCGTCCCCGAGGGGATGACGGCGAGCGTTTGCAGGATCGCGAGCCGGACCTGATCCTGGTAACCGGGCCGACAGAAAACCAGCAGGTCGGTCGCCAACCCTGGCTGGTCGAAGATGCTGCCGGCCGTCTCCAGCGTGGTGAACACCAGATGCGCCTGCCACAGAGAGACGTCGGAACGGAAGATGCCGACGACCTCGGACAGGCGCTCGCCCTGCCGGCTGCGGTAAAAGGGAGGAACCCGATCGCCCAGGTGCAGCCGGAGCCGGCGCGCCAGCTCGGAGCCAAGCACCAGCTCGTTGCGGCTGCTCTCCTGGGGAAGCCGTCCCTGGACGCAATCGATCCCGGAAAGGAAACGGTCCGGAGGGATGCCCACGAGCACGGCCGGGGTGCGGTCCTTGCCCAGGAACACACTGCCGACAATGCGCGGCACCACCGCGCGGACGCCCTCGATCTGGCGCAGCCGATCGGCCGCAGCCAGGGGAACCGGTACGAACCGGCCAAACTGACTGCCGCTGACGTAGAGGTCGGCGCCGAAGCGAATCGAGTCCTCGGCCTGCTGCTGGATGCCCCTGGACAGGGCCAGCCCGACCAGGTAGGGAAGGAGGACCACGACCAGGCAGGCGACCGTCACCAGGCTGCGCAGGGGGTACTGCAAGAGGGCTGTCACGCCGGTGGCCGCGATACCAAGGAAAGCCTGCATTGGGGACCTACTCTTCCGGCGTCCGGGAGCCTGGCGGCAGCGGCGGATAAGCGAGGACCGAACAGGCGTGATGGGGACAGAAGCAACCACCGCCAGGGATCGGGCTGGCATTCCAGGAACAATCGGGGGACAGCCGGGGGTCGAAGGCGAAGGCGCAGTCGGCCAGGTCGGTGGCCGGACCAAGGCCGAGCCCGCCAACCAGCTGCTGGAATGGCCGCGAGTCCGGCTCGGGGCCGGACCAGAACAGGACCACCCCGGCACCCACCGTCAGCGCCAGGATCAGGGAAAGCAGGAACCCAGGACCGCGCGGCGACATTCTCGACCTCGGCTGGTTAGCGCTCCGGTTCCACAACCCGGTTCACCTGGTTGATCTCCCACCTGTCCAGGACCTGCACCGCGCCGCCGGGCCAGGTCACCTCGACCCGGTCGATCTGGTTCCGGTCGCCCAGGCCGAAGTGGAGGAGCCTGGAGGACTGGGCCAGGTAGCCGGTCATCGAGTTCACCTGGCGCGTCAGGACCTGCTGGCCAGCGTGGACCCGAACCACGGCACCAATCGCGTCGCGGTTACTCTTCGTTCCCTGCAAACGGAAGGCGACGTAATTCTGCCGCGGGAACGAATTCTTGAAGTAATACGGTTCGTGGTTGAAGTTGTTGACGACGATGTCCAGCCGGCCATCGCTGTCGAAGTCGGCGACGGCCGCGGTCCGCGAGCTGCGCACCGCGGCGTTGCCATGGATCTTCTCCGGGAGGATCTCGCCGTGCAGGGGCGGCTCGATCCCTTCTTCCCGGGAGCGCTCGCGGAAGGTGCGGTCGCCGTTGTTCAGCAGCAGGCGGTTGGGCCAGTAGCCCCACGGATAGCCCATGCCCGAAGGCAGGAACACGTCCTCGTAGCCGTCGTTGTCGAAGTCGCCGGTGGCGATCCCCCAGGGCCACAGCGTTTCCAGGTTGGCCCGGTCGGACATCTCCTCGAACTTGCCGTTGCCGAGATTGCGGTGGAAGGTGTTGCCGAAGAGGACCTCGTCGTAAGGAAGCCCGATCGAATCGGTGATTTCCTTCTCGAAGCGCATGGCTCCGGGGTTGTTCTCAAAGCCGTCGGGGACAAACATGTGGCGGAACTTCTTCTTCTCGTCGATCTTGCGGAGATCGTCCTTGCCAACGCGCACCCACATGTCCGAGTGCATGTCCACCACGTAGAGGTCCAGCCGGCCATCGTTGTCGAAGTCGAAGGCGCGGGCGCCCATGCCGCCGGCGGGAGTCCGGCCCAGGACCGCTTTGGTGACGTCGGTGAACTTGCCCTTGCCGTCGTTGCGGTACAGCTGGGACCGGCCAAACATGCTGGTGATCAGCACGTCGAGCCAACCGTCGCCGTCGTAATCGAAAACGGCGGCGTCGGCTGCCCAGCCCCGGCCCTTCAGTCCCGACTGCTCGGTGACGTCGCTGAACTTGCCCTTGCCGTCGTTGTGGTACAGGACGTTGTATTCCAGCGGACTGGCGGCCACCTCGGCGAGCCCCAGCTTGCTGCCGCCCTTGCCGGGGTAGTAGTGCGATTCCTCGTCTTTCTGGTCGAGGGTCCAGGCCGCGGTCTGGAGCAGCAGCAGGTCGAGCCGGCCATCGTTGTCGCAGTCAAAGAAAATGCCCGCCTGGGAATGGCCGACGTGGCTCAAGCCGGCCTGCCGCGTCACGTCCTCGAAGGTGCCGTCGCCCCGGTTGTGGAACAGGAGATTGCCGCCGCGCGTGCTGGTCACGAACAGGTCCTGCCGGCCATCGTTGTCGTAATCCACGAAGGTGGCCGAGCAGCAGATGCGGTCGCCCACGGCCACGCCGGCTTTGCTGGTGACGTTCTCGAAGGTGCCATCCCCCCGGTTGCGATACAGTGCGTTGTCCCCCAGCTGGTTGACGAAGTACACGTCGTCGTGCCCATCCCCGTCGAAGTCGGCGATCGCCAGCCCGCTGCCGTGATCGTAGAGATTGATCTTTAACTTCTCCCCCTGCTCGTTGGTGAGGAAGCGCATCCGGAAATCGATCCCGGACGCCTCGGCGACGTCGCGGAAATGCTTTGCCGGGCTGTCCGGGTCGTGCGTTTTCCCGAGGTAAACCACGACCACACCGGCGACAGCGACAATCAGGAATGTCAAGACAGCCAACATTTTCACTTTCAAGGGCTTGCTCTCCTCTCTTCGATGACAGGGTGACAGGGTGACAAAAGACGCCAGCACCCCTTCACCTTGTCACCTTGTCACCCTGTCACCTTGTCAGTGTTTTGGAAAGGGCCGGTCGGCACCGGTCAGGATCCGCCCGCGCCCGCTGGCTGCATGCTTCTCGGCCTCCCGTCGCTCCTTGAAGGCGTGAATCCGGTTATTGGTGCTTGCCTGGGTCGTGACCCCGCTGCGGACGTACCAGGCGTCCTCGGCCGGCACTTCCTGGCCGCTGACCTCGTCCGTGACGAACACGGCCGAGGCCCTCCCGGACCGGGCTGCCAGCCACAATTCGGCACAGCGGATGCAGCAGAAATCGTGGCTCTGACTCTGTTCATCCACAATGCGCACCCGGTAAAGCGGTTCAATCGGCCCCCCGTCCAGCGCGCACCCCCCTGGCCCGCCGCGGCGCGCCCAGCTTCCCGCGAGGGCCAGCCCCAGGACAACAAGCAGCAGAACCAGAACGATCTGCCATCGAGACATTGCCACGCTCACGCCAGCGCCAGCTCGACGGACATCAGGACCACCGAGCCGAGATAACTGCAGAACGCCATGAACAGGATGCGGCTGACCGCCCTTCCCAGGAAGGCGGCGCTTTCCGAACTCCGTGCCAACCAGCCGGCCACGCAGGCCCAGCCGACCGAGAACGTGCCCCAGATGAACAGGGCGATGCCGAACAGGACGTCGGGTGCCCGCGGGATCAGGTCGTAAGGGCAATGGTGATACGGCAAATGCAGCACCGTGGGCGCGCCGACCTCCACCAGGAAGACGCTGCTGACCACGAAAGCGACGCCGGCACCCAGCAGCAACAGGACGAGCCCTGGCCCCGTGCCGGCGGGCCGCCACCGCCGGGTCCGTGCCGCCAGGGCCGCCACCATCGCCAGGTTGCACAGGTAGTAGGCCAGGGAGAGCCAGGGCCGGGCCGCTGGCCCGCCGACGACCGCGGTCAGCGCCCCCCACGGCTCGGACGGGGCCTCGAAGGCCCCGGTACAGCATCCCGTCGCCAGCGCCTCCTCTTTTTTCGGAATGAGGAGGTAGGCCAGTTCGGTCCCCGCGTCGGTCAGCGACAGCAGTCCGCAGAGGACCAGGCTCAGTAATACCCGGCCGAACAGGGGGCTCGTCTTGGTTCCCCGGTTGAGCAGGTACAGCACCAACCAGGCTCCGCTGCCGAACACCACGAGCGGCTTGATCGCCTGCGCCGTGGCGATCAAGCCGGGGAGGAAGCGGCTGGGCCCCATGCTCCCAGCCCCCACCTGGGTGACTCCGTAAATGCACATGACCCCCGGCCACTCCGGGACGTAGCTCTGCAGCAGCAGGTACAGCAGCGGCCAGGACGCCAGGTTCAGCCCCAGCAGCAGCAGGGCGAGGAGGGACAGAAGGTAGTTGTGGTCTTCCAGCCGTTTGCGCTCCTCCGGCCCGGACAGGCGACGATAGCTCCTCCAGGTAGCGATTCCCAGCCCGACAACCAGCAGGGCCAGAGGCAACCGCAACAGCGCAAGGAAGGCGGCCAGGACTGCGTAGGCATTGAGGATCATTTCTTTCTTGATAACACTGCGAACCAGGCACCGCAAGGACAAGTTGCTTGCAGCTGCTTGCGTCCGCACGGCAATCGCTTCATAATGAGCGCAGCAGCTTGGATCACCCTGCTCCTTCGTCCGGCATGCACCGAATGAACCCTCTCCTGGCAGCATCGTCGCAAGTCCCGGCAAACCCCGGCAGCCGCACCAGGCGGTTCCGCTGGGTGACAATCCTGGCCGGGCTGATCCTGAGCGCCGGCGCCCTGTGCTGGGCCTGGTGGGTGATTACCCCAGCACCACTGCCGCCCGCGCGGAGCAGCACCCCGCCCTGGTTCGAGGAGGTCACGGCCAAATCCGGATTGGATTTCATCCACGATGCCGGTCCGGTGGGCAGTTACTTCATGCCGCAGAGCATCGGCTCGGGGGGTGCCCTGCTGGATTTCAACAACGATGGCCTGCTCGATCTGTACCTGATCCACAACGGCGGCCCCAAGGGCAAGACCAATCAGCTGTATCAGCAGCAAAAGGACGGCACCTTCAAGGACGTCTCGGCCGGCAGCGGCCTGGACGTGGCCGGCTACTGCATGGGAGTGGCCGTCGCCGACGTCAACAACGACGGCTTCGCCGACGTGCTGCTCACCCAGTATGGGGCCATCAAGCTGTTTCGGAACAACGGCAACGGCACCTTCACCGACGTCTCCGAGCCAGCGGGAATCCACAGCCCGCTGTGGGCGGTCTCGGCCAGCTTCGTGGACTACGACCGCGATGGCTGGCTCGATCTCGTCGTCGTCAACTACGTCGATTATGACCCGTCCTGGGTGTGCCCCGATTCGATCGGCGTTGCCGACTTTTGCGGTCCGCAAACGTTCAAGGGGACGGTCAGCAAACTGTTTCACAACCGAGGCAGCGACCCGAAGGCAGGGCCGGGCTCGGCCGGCGTGCGCTTTGAGGACGTGACGCTGGCTTCCGGCCTGGGACGCAAGCCCGGACCGGCGCTGGGAGTGCTGTGCGCCGATTTCAACGGCGACGGCTGGCCCGACATCCTCGTCGCCAATGACGGCGCGGCCAACCACCTGTGGATTAACCAGCACAATGGCACGTTCCAGGACGAGGCGATGCAGCGCGGGCTGGCTTACAACGTCATGGGGCACGCCGAGGGGAACATGGGCATCGCCGTGGGCGACGTCGATGGCGATGGTCTCTTCGACCTGTTCGTCACCCACCTGACCTGGGAAACCAACACGCTGTGGAAACAGGGCCCGCGCGGGCTGTTCCGCGACCGGACGGCGGCCTCGGGCCTGAACCGGGCGGCCTGGCGCGGCACTGGCTGGGGCACGGTGCTGGCGGACTTCGATGACGACGGCTGCCTCGACCTGGCCCTGGTCAATGGCCGCATCTCGCGCGGCACCGCCTCGTCAATCCGGAGCTGGGGCCGTTGTGGCAAGACTACGGCGAACGCAACCAGCTCTTCCGCGGGGACGGCACCGGCCTGTTCCGCGATCTCTCCAGCGACAATCCGGCCTTCTGCGGCCGGGCCTGGGTGAGCCGGGGCCTGGCGGTCGGCGACCTCAACAACGACGGTGCCCTGGATTTGCTGGCCATCCAGCCCGACGGTCCGGCCCGGCTATTCCGCAACGTGGCCGCCGACCGGGGCCACTGGCTGCTGCTCCGCGCCCGGGACCCCAGGTTGAAGCGCGATGCATACGGCGCGGAAATCACGGTTCGCGCCGGCGGCAGGCAATGGTGGGGCCTGGTCAATCCGGGGAGCAGTTTTGCTTGCAGCAACGATCCGCGCGTCCATTTTGGCCTGGGCCCGCGGGAGCAGGTGGACCGCATCGAAGTCCTCTGGCCCGACGGGCTCCGGGAAGCGTTTCCCGGCGGCCCGGCTGACCGGCACCGGACCCTCGAGCGCGGGAGCGGCCAGCCACTGCCGGCTTCCCGCACTGGACAGGAGAGGCCATGAATTCCCTTCCCCCTGACTCTCCCCCCGTCCGGCCTCTCTTCCGGCGAACCCTCTGGCTGGGGGGCGGAGCTGTGCTTCTCGGTCTGCTGGCGGTCTGGGGCTGGCGCTGGTACGCCCGGCCGCCTCTGCCGCGGCTTGCGCTGGAAGGGCTTGACCCTGTTGTGGTCGAGGCCGTCAACCGCGAACTGAACGAGGTGAAGCGGAACCGGGGTTCCGGGACGGCCTGGGGTCGGCTGGGCATGGTGCTCATGGTGCATTCGCTGCACGCCGAGGCGGCCGAGTGCCTGACCCACGCGGCCCGGCTCGAGCCGGACGAGCCGCGCTGGCCCTACCTCCGGGGCGTCCAGCTGACGGTGGAAGAGCCCGAGAGGAGCCTGCCGTATCTGCGCCGCGCCGTCGAGCTGGTTGCGCGGAAAGATCGGTTGAACACTGCCCCGCACTGCGCCTGGCGGAAACGCTGCTGCAACTGGGCCGGCTCGACGAGGCGGAGGAAGCATATCGCAAGGTCGAGAGAGGAGCCGACAACAGCCGGGTGGATTTTGGTCTGGGACTCGGCGCCCTGGCCCGGGAGGACCTCCGGACAGCCCAGGACTGTCTGAGCCGGGCGGCGCAGAGCCCCTTCTGCCGCCGCAAGGCGTGTGCCCAGCTGGCCCAGCTGGCCGAGCGGCTTGGCACTGCGGATGCTGCCGATTTTTCGCGCCGGGCCAATCAACCGCCCAAGGACCAGCGCTGGCCCGACCCCTATCTGAGCGAGTGCCAGCTGCTGGACTGCAGTCCGAAAACGCGCTTTCAGGAAGCGCAGCGGCTGGAAGCCATGGGACAATGGGAAGAGATGGACCTGGCCTATCAGGATCTGATCCGCAACCTTCCCCACGGCCGTTCCTTCCTGGAGCTGGGGGCCGCGCGGCGCGCAGCGGCGACCTTGCCGGAGCCGAGCAAGCCTTTCGCCGGGCCTTGGAGCAACCGGATTTTCAGGTTCCGGCCCAGTTTTCCCTCGGTGCCCTGCTGATCGACCAGGCCGAGCAACGGGCCCGTCAGCCCGAGGCCTGCCGTGCCCGCGCCCAGGAGGCAATCGACCATCTCCGGCAAGCGCTGCAGCGCAAGCCCGACCATGCCCTGGCCCACCTCAAGCTGGGTCAGGCCTTGCGTCTGCTGGGTCAGCGTCAGGAGGCCATCGCCGCCTTTCGGGCGGGACTGGAATGCCGGCCGGAAATGCCCGAGGGGCATCTCGTGCTGGGCGAGACCCTGGCCCAGGACGGCCAGCAGGAGGCCGCCATCAAGTCCCTGGAGATGGCGGTGCAGCTTTCCGCGCCCGGGGACAACCGGGCCCGCAAGCTCCTCGAAAAGGTCCAGGGCAAGTGAGCGCCGCTGGCCCGAGCCGGCCCTGACCCGTTGCCCGAGCCCGCTCCGGGAGGCCCTCTGCCGCTCGGGGACCAGCGCTTTGCTTGCATGATCGACCTTTCGACTTGTCAGTCCACGTGTCCATTGCCTTCCCTGCCCGGGAACCTATAATAAGCGGGTAATCCGAACAATCTCGCTGCGTTCCAGACCAGGTTCCCATGAAAGTCCCTTGCCCCTTCCTCTTGTTGGCACCTCTGCTGGCCAGCAGCCTGTTGGCGGGGTGTCAAAAGAGCGTTCTCCCGGAACCCGCCGTCAAGTCAACCGAACCCTGTTGTGAGCAAACCGGTCCACCCTGGTTCGAGGAGGTCACGGCCAAATCCGGATTGGATTTCATCCACGATGCCGGTCCGGTGGGCAGTTACTTCATGCCGCAGAGCATCGGCTCGGGGGGTGCCCTGCTGGATTTCAACAACGACGGCCTGCTCGATCTGTACCTGATCCACAACGGCGGCCCCAAGGGCAAGACCAATCAGCTGTATCAGCAGCAAAAGGACGGCACCTTCAAGGACGTCTCGGCCGGCAGCGGCCTGGACGTGGCCGGCTACTGCATGGGAGTGGCCGTCGCCGACGTCAACAACGACGGCTTCGCCGACGTGCTGCTCACCCAGTATGGGGCCATCAAGCTGTTTCGGAACAACGGCAACGGCACCTTCACTGACGTCTCCCAGCAAGCGGGAATCCACAGCCCGCTGTGGGCGGTCTCGGCCAGCTTCGTGGACTACGACCGCGATGGCTGGCTCGACCTCGTCGTCGTCAACTACGTCGATTATGACCCGTCCTGGGTGTGCGCGGATCGGGCTGGGGTGCAGACGTTTTGCGCCCCGAAAACGTTCAAGGGCACGGTCAGCAAGCTCTTTCACAACAAGGGGTTGACTGCGGCAGCGCCGGGAAAACCGGCCCAGGTGTGCTTCGAGGACGTGTCGCTGGCTTCGGGCCTCGGGCGCAAGCCGGGCCCGGCCCTGGGGGTCATCTGCGCCGACTTCAACGGTGATGGCTGGCCTGACATCTTCGTCGCCAACGACGGCGTGGCCAACCACCTGTGGATCAACCAGCGCGACGGCACGTTCCAGGAAGAAGCCATCCAGCGCGGCCTGGCCTACAACGAGATGGGCGTCGGCGAGGCCAACATGGGGGTGGCCCTGGGGGACGTGGACGGCGACGGCCTGTTCGACCTCTTCGTCACGCACGTCCTCACGGAAACGAACACGCTGTGGAAACAGGGCCCGCGCGGCCTGTTCCGCGATCAGACCACGCCGTTCGGCCTGCGCTGGCCGAAATGGCGTGGCACCGGCTGGGGGACGGTCCTGGCCGATTTTGACCACGACGGCCACAATGACCTGGCCCTGGTGAATGGCGCGGTGATGCGGGATTCGACCCAGGTCAATCCGGATCTGGGTCCGTTCTGGAAAGACTACTCGCACCGCAACCATCTGTTTCGCAATGACGGCAAGGGGCGCTTTCACGATCTGAGTCCGAACAATGCCGCCTTTTGCGGCACTCCCCGGGTCAGCCGGGGCCTGCTGGTCGGCGACCTGAACAACGACGGCGCCCTGGACCTGGTGGTGACCGAGGTCGCGGGGCCCGCCCGGGTGTTCCGCAACGTCGCCCCGAACCCTGGCCGCTGGCTGCTGATCCGGGCCGTGGACCCCCGCCTCCACCGCGATGCCTGCGGCGCCGAAATCACCGTCCAGGCAGCCGGCCGACGCTGGTGGAGGCAAGTGCAGCCCGGCAGCAGCTTTGCGTGCAGCAACGACCCGCGCGTTCATTTCGGTCTGGGTTCGGTAGAGCGGGTCGATGCGATCGAGGTCCTCTGGCCCGATGGACTCAAGGAAACCTTTGCCGGCACGCCGACCAATCAGCAGCTGCTCCTCGAACGCGGCCGCACGACCCAGGCCGGCAAGCCCTGACCCCTGACCCCACCCCAACTCCGGGAGCCGTCATGAGTTCGGAAGCTGATTCCGAGGCCCTTCAAGGCAGCCACGGTCGGAATGGCTGGCGCTGGACCTTGCTCGCCGTCGGGCTGGGCCTGGGTCTGGTCGGGTTGGGTGTCTGGTGGTCCTGGCCCCAAGCCGCTGCTCCGGAACCGCCGGTCGTGTCGCTCCAGGGGATGGACGCACCGGTGGCGGCCATGATTTCCCAGGCCCTGGAGCGTGTCCGGAAGGATCCGCGCGACGGTGCCGCCTGGGGCCAGCTGGGCCAGGTCCTGGAGATCCACGACCGCCAGCTCAATGCCCTGGACTGCTTCATCCAGGCCGAACGCCTGGATCCCACCGAGCCGCGCTGGCCTTACCGGAGAGCTTACCTGCTTGGCCATTTTCAGGGTCCGGAGCAGGGCCTGCCGCATCTGCGCCAGGCGGTGGCCCTGGTGGCGCAACGCGATCCAGGCAACCGCGTGCCGCGGTTACGACTGGCGGAAACCTTGCTCCAGATCGGACGCCTGGACGAAGCCGGGGAACTCCTGACCCAGTTGCTGCGAGAAGACCCCGCCAGCGTCCGCGCTCACTTCCTGGCGGGACTGCTGGCGCTGACCCGCAACGACTTCGGGCCGGCCGAGGACCATCTCGCCCGGGCCGCGCAGAGTCCCAAAGCGCGGAAGAAAGTGTGCGCCCAGCTGGCCCGGCTCTTCCAGCAGCAGGGCAAGGAGCCCCTGGCAGCCGAGTTTTCCCGCCGGGCCGCGACCTTGCCAGCCGACCAGCCCTGGTACGACCCCTACGAGGCCGAGTATGCCCGCCTCGACCGGACCTACATGACCCAGTATCAGAAGACCAAGCTCCTGGAAGCTCAGGGGCAGAAGGAAGAGCTGCTGCTGGCGCTGCACGAGCTGAACCGGGACTTCCCCAACAACCATTCCGCACTGGCCCTGGCGACCACGCTGACCCGGATGGGCGAGTGGACCCAGGCGGAAGCAATCTTCCGGCGTGCCCTGGAACAGGCGGACCTGCAGATCCCGGCCCATTGCTCGCTGGGGATCGGGCTCTACGAGCAGGGCCGGCGGCGGTGGGACACTCCCGAGCAGCGGGCCCAGGCCCGCGCCCAGGTGCAGGAGGCGGTCGAGCATCTGAACGTCGTCCGGCAGCGGAAACCCGACTCCGCCGTGGCCCATCTCTTCCACGGCCAGGCCCTGCAGCTCCTGGGGCAGTCGCGCGAGGCCCTGCGCTCCTACCGCCTGTGCATCGAGTGCCGGCCGGAGTGGCCGGACGGTCATCTGCGTCTGGGCGAACTGCTCGCGGAGCTGGGCGAAACCGGGGAGGCCTGCCGGGCCCTGGAACTGGCCGCCCAGCTGTCCCCTCCCAACGACTCCCGGGCCCGCCGCGCTCTGGACCAGGTGCACGCCCGGAAAAAACCTTGAATCGCCTGGCTGTCCCCTTCCTGCGCATCCCGTCCAGGTTCTGCCGCGTTTCCAGGGCCCGTCAGCCGCAACCAACAACCCTCCCTGGTGCTTGCTGGCGACCTGCTTGCATGCCTTGACTGCACAGGGACTGGATTACAACAAAAATGAATTTTCATTTTTTTCTTTTCCTGACTCTTGACAAATGAATGGGAACCCATTAATTTCCAATGAAGAATAGTGAAACTGTTTTCTCACCTGGCAAGGAAGTCAACCGGGAAGACTCGCGCACCTGTTTTTCCAGCTTATTCTGTTCAAGGTCGGTTCTCCCTTTTCCAGACACGAGCTGGCCCAGGTGCAGAAGCGCAAACTATTTGTCGATTGCGAGTTCTGCCATGAAACAACCCTCTCCGTTCAGGCGAAAAGCACTGCGCCTGGCCTGCTGCCTTCTCCTTCCTCTCCTCGGGACGTTCGGTTGCGGATCGGCAGGCGAACCCGCTTCCGTCGTCGCTGGTAAGGTGACTTGCAATGGCGAAGCCGTGCCAGCAGGAACGGTGTGGTTTTTCCCCGAGGCGGCCGGTGCTTCCCCCTCACCGGCCAGCATCGACACGGATGGCTCGTATCAGATCGTGAACTTCCCTCCTGGACCGGTGAAAATCGCCGTTGAGGGCCCGGGTCGATCCAGCGATCCGAGCAAGCCGGCGCCCCAGGTCATCTTGCCCCCACGCTACCGCGATGCCACCCAATCGGGTCTGACCTACACCGTGAAGCCCGGCAAGCAGGAGTTCCCGATCGAATTGTCGGGAAAATGACCGAAAGCAGGAATCCTTGCGGAGGGATGCATTCCGATTTGGAGTCAAAGCCCGTTGATCGTGTGCCTTCGGTCCCACTGCCGTGGCGGGGGTGCATAGAGGAACCTGGAACTGAACCGAAGGACGATTGAGTGCGCTCCATCACTTTTTCCTCCATTTTATGGGAAGGTAGACAATGAAACCTCTCCGCTTCCGGCAGCGTCCTGTTGCCTTCACGCTGATTGAGTTGCTGGTGGTGATTGCCATCATTGCCATTCTGATCGGGCTGCTGCTGCCTGCCGTCCAGAAGGTCCGCGAGGCCGCCGCCCGCAGCCAGTGCCAGAACAACCTCAAGCAAATGGGTCTGGCGCTGCAAAACTTCCATGACCAGCTCGGCTCGTTTCCCACTGGCGGCACCAACTCCCAGCCCAACGGGGCCGCCGGTGGTACGGCCCAGCGCGGCAGCTGGGCTTATTCGATCCTCCCCTTCATCGAAATGGGGGCGCTCTACAACCAGATGGCCTCGTCGGGCACCTACAATCCACATCAGGTCGTCAAGACGTACATCTGCCCGACGCGTCGTGCTACGGCAACGTCGTCGTTACCGAATGGGTACGGGCCCATGGATTACTCGGGCGTCTGCGAGAACTCCGCCGACGCCAACATGGGCGCCGGCTATGCCCGGGGAATCATTGGGCCGTACAATCAACCTCTCATCTCGATCCCCCAGGTCATCGACGGCTCCAGCAACACCCTGGCCGTGGCCGAGAAGAACCTCTGTTTGAAGAACCTCGGCACCGGCAACGACATCTGTGACAACCAGGGCTTCACCTGGGGTTACGATTACGGCAACAGCGGCAACTACGACAATACCCTGAGCAACTACAACTACCAGGTGCAGATGGACCTGCAGGTGACCACCAACTGCAACCAGGGCAGCCACGGCTATGGCTCTTCGCACATCATGGCCATGAACGCGGCGTTCGTGGACGGTCACGTCCAGCCCGTCGCCTACACCGTCAGCATCGCGAATTTCGCCCACCTGTGTGGGATCAACGACAATGTCCCCGTCCCGGTGGGCAGCTATTGATCCTTGGGACTTGTGCCGGGGGAGGGTGCCCCCTTCACCCTCCTCCCGTGTTTTCGTGTCGGACCTGACTCCAGGTCGGCACACAGGACGGCCCTGACTCTGCTGGCGACCGGGACGGGGTTCTGCCCGGAACGGTTTCTTGCTGGCTTTCAGGCGACAACAAAAGCCTCCTCCTGGATTTGCTGCCGTTCTTCCGCCCTTGGCGGTATGAACTGGGGGTTTCTGCGCCCTTTTTCTTATTTCCCCTCTTGACAAACACATTTCGCTCCAGTAATGTCCAGGATAAAGATGTGTTATTCCCATTAGTGCTGTGTCCTGCGAGTTAGCTTCCGTCCGTCCAATCAGAGAACCAATTGGCCGGTAGGGTAAGCTCTTGTGACGGAAACAGTGAACATCTGTTTCTGTCTGGTGGCGAATGCAATCGACACAACCCCCGGTGGGAATGGCCAAACGGCAAGACATCAAGGCTCGCACCTGTTTTTCGGCCTCTTCTGTTCAAGGCCGGTTCTCCCTTCTCCAGAAACTGGCTGGCTCCAGGTTGCAGAAACACTCTCTCTGTTTCGCCTGTGAGTTTCTCCATGAATCCAGCATCCTCTTTTCTTCGCAAACCACTGTGCCTGGCTTGCTGTCTCCTTCCTCTGCTGGGAATGTTCGGTTGCGGATCGTCAGGCACCCCTGCTTCCGTGGTGACCGGGAAGGTGACCTGCAATGGACAACCTGTGCCAGCCGGCACGGTGACGTTCTTCTCGGAGACACCGGGCGTTTCCCCTTCGCCGGCCAGCATTGACATGGATGGCTCGTATCAGATCGTGAACTTCCCTCCTGGACCGGTGAAAATCGCCGTTGAGGGGCCGGGTCGATCCAGCAATCCGAGCAAGCCGGCGCCCCAGGTCATCTTGCCCCCACGCTACCGCGATGCCACCCAATCGGGTCTGACCTACACCGTGAAGCCCGGCAAGCAGGAGTTCCCGATCGAATTGTCGGGAAAATGACCGAAAGCAGGAATCCTTGCAGAGGGATGCATTCCGATTTGGAGTCAAAGCCCGTTGATTGTGTGCCTTCGGTCCCACTGCCGTGGCGGGGGCGCAAAGAGGTATCTGGAACCTGAGCCGAAGGACAATTGAGCGCGCTCCATCACTTTTTCCTCCATTTTATGGGAAGGTAGACAATGAAACTTCTTCTCCGCTTCCGGCAGCGTCCTGTTGCCTTCACGCTGATTGAGTTGCTGGTGGTCATTGCCATCATTGCCATTCTGATCGGGCTGCTGCTGCCTGCCGTCCAGAAGGTGCGCGAGGCCGCCGCCCGCAGCCAGTGCCAGAACAACCTCAAGCAAATGGGTCTGGCGCTGCAAAACTTCCATGACCAGCTCGGCTCGTTTCCCACCGGGGGCACCAACTCCCAGCCCAACGGGGCCGCCGGTGGTACGACCCAGCGCGGCAGCTGGGCTTATTCGATCCTCCCCTTCATCGAAATGGGGGCGCTCTACAACCAGATGGCCGCGTCGGGCACCTACAACGCAAATGTTGTCGTCAAGACGTACATTTGCCCGACGCGTCGTGCTACGGCAACGTCGGCATTACCGAATGGGTATGGGCCCATGGATTACTCGGGCGTCTGCGAGAACTCCGCCGACGCCAACATGGGCGCCGGCTATGCCCGGGGAATCATTGGGCCGTACAATCAACCTCTCATCTCGATCCCCCAGGTCATCGACGGCTCCAGCAACACCCTGGCCGTGGCCGAGAAGAACCTCTGTTTGAAGAACCTCGGCACCGGCAACGACATCTGCGACAACCAGGGCTTCACCTGGGGTTACGATTACGGCAACAGCGGCAACTATGACAACACCCTGAGCAACTACAACTACCAGGTACAGATGGACCTGGCGGTGACCACCAACTGCAACCAGGGCAGCCACGGCTATGGCTCTTCGCACATCATGGCCATGAACGCGGCGTTCGTGGACGGTCACGTCCAGCCCGTCGCCTACACCGTCAGCATCGCGAATTTCGCCCACCTGTGTGGGATCAACGACAATGTCCCCGTCCCGGTGGGCAGCTACTGATCCCTGAGACTCGTTCGGCCCCGGGTTGGTGTCCCAGCACCGACCCGGAGGTGTTCTGCCCTTGGCCTCTCCCGTTCCTCGACTGGGTCTGCAGGGCGGACGGACATGCACCGAGTTGGCTGGTTCATCGCGATCCTGGTTCTTGGGACTGGCCTGACCTACTCTGGCGTTACCCAGCTGCAGTTTCTCCATTTCGATGACGATGCCTACGTGACCGCCAACGCCATGGTCAACCACGGTCTGACCGTGGAGGGCTGGCGCTGGGCCTGGACCAGTTTCCACGCCTCCAACTGGCACCCGCTGACCTGGCTGTCGCATGCGGTCGATTGCCAGCTCTTCCACCTGAACCCGGCCGGGCATCACCTGGTCAACCTCCTGTTCCACGTTGCCAATGCCGTGCTGCTGTTCCTGGTGCTGCGGCAGCTGACCCGGCAAACCGGGCGTTCCTTTGTGGTGGCCGCCCTGTTTGCCCTGCATCCGCTGGCGGTCGAGTCGGTGGCCTGGGTGGCCGAACGCAAGAACGTTCTCAGCACGTTCTGGGGTTTGCTGGCCCTGGCTGCTTATGCCCGCTATTGCCGGCAGCCAGGTCTGGGCCGCTACGGGCTGGTCCTGGCTGCGTTTGTTCTGAGCCTGCTGTCCAAGCCGATGCTGGTGACGCTCCCCTTCGTGCTGCTGCTTCTGGACGGGTGGCCCTTGCAGCGTCTGGCGACCACTCCGCTGCGCTGGCTGGTGCTGGAGAAGGTGCCTCTGCTCCTGCTGTCGGCGTCCGTGTGCCTGCTGACCATTCTGGCTCAGCGCAGCCAGGCACTGGCCGGGCTGGACTGGCCCCTGAGAACACGGCTGGCCAACGCCCTGGTGTCTTACGTCGCCTACCTGGGCCTGATGCTCTGGCCGGTGGATCTGGCGATCCTGTACCCTTTCGACCGCTCCAGCTTGACCCTGGTCAACGTGGTCGGTTCGGCTCTGTTTCTGCTCCTGGTGACCGGCCTTGTCCTGGCCTGCCGGCGCCGCCAACCCGCGCTGCTGGTGGGCTGGCTGTGGTATCTGGGGACCCTGGTGCCGGTCATCGGCCTGGTTCAGGTGGGAGCACAGAGCCTGGCCGACCGCTACACCTACGTTCCCTTGATCGGCATTTTTCTGGCGCTGACCTGGGCGGTGCCGGACTCCTGCTTCGAGAGACCGATCGGTCGGGTGATTCAGGGAGCAGTGGCCATCCTGTTGCTGGGCTGCGCCACCCTGACCTGGTTCCAGGTCCCCCACTGGTCCAACGATCTGACCATCTGGCACCGGGCCCGGGAGGTCACTCGGAACAACGTGATCGCCGAACAGTGCTGGGGGTCGGCGCTCGCCCGACTGGGGAAGCTCGACGAGGCGAAGGTGTGCTTCCAGCGTTCCCTGGAGATCCAGCCGGGCTACGGCCAGGCTCTGCATAACCTGGGATTGATCCTGCTCCAGGAAGGAGAAGTTGGTCAGGCCCTGGACAAGCTCAAACAGGCCGTGCGACAGTACCCCAACGATGCCACCTTCCGGAACACCCTGGGGCTGGCCCAGTTGCGAGCGAACCAGCTGGAGGAGGCGCGGGACTGTTTCCGCAAAGCGATTGAGCTGGACCCGATCGGAGCGGAAGCCTGCTGGAACCTGGCTTTTGTCCTGGACGCCCAGGGCGACCGCGAGGGGGCAGCCGCGGCCGCCGCGAGGGGCCAGCAGCTCGACCCGGCGTTCGCGGAACGGGCGTGGCGGCGGGCCCAGTATCTGCTGCAGCTCAACAATCCGAAGTACCGCTGCCTTCCCGAAGCGCTGTTCCGCGCCCAGCAGGCAAACGTGGCTTCCGGCCATCGCAACCCCGACATGCTGCTCACGCTTGCCGAGGCCTGGGCCGTCAACGGCCGGCCGACCGAAGCTGTCGCCACAGCTCGGCGGGCCTTGGCTGTCGCCAGGGAGACAGGCCGGCTCAACCTGCTGGACGCCATTCAAATGCGCTTGCAGGAGTATCGGTCGGTCCAGGCAAAGGAGAAAGAAGCAGCCAGACCGTGATTTGCCACCCTGCGGCGGTCTCAGCTCCGAGAAGGCAATCAATTCCGGGTGTGGCGAAATGTGTTCGGATCCCAGAGATCGTCGCGCCGCCGTGGGGAGAACGTCCTCAACAGATTGGCCAGAAATGTGAATTGTTGCTCATGAACGGGCGAGCCCGGTCCGGTTCAGCGCGTCAGGAAGCGGCGCTGATAGTCCTGAAGCAGTGGCGTTCGAGGATACGTTCGCTCGCCTCCGTACGGGTAGTGCGGCATGGCCCGGAACGGCTGCGGCTCCGTCGAGCCGCCGGCCGCGGTGAACGGGCCATTATCCTTGCAATACCCGGAGGTCCGCAGCACGAACGAGCGCGTCCAGCCGGGCGGCAGGGCGGGCAGCCGGCGCGCGTCAAACTTCACGGTGATCTCTTCTCCCGGCCCGGTCACGACCAGGCGATCGTCTGCTTCCCGGAGCAGCTCGGTGACGTCGCCGAAGCGGGTGAAGCGGCCCTTCCAGGCCGAGACCGCCACCGGTTCCGTCTGGCTGTCGTCGTACTCGATCAGCCCACCCGGCAGATCGACTTGCTTGAGGAAGCCTCGGGGAGCGAGCGTAGCCTGGGAAACCTCAAGCGTTTGCCTGCGCACCTGCCCCGACCCCTTCACTGTCTCAACCAGCGGGGCCAGGAAGATCTGGTCCCAGTACACGTGCAGGTTGGTGCGGAGGCGCAGCTTCGTTGTCCCGGGCCCGACCAGGCCGGTAACCTCGCGCGTCATCAGCCGCGGCAGCCCGGCCGGGAAGCCGATCTCGTCCAGCGGCTCCCAGCGCCCGTCCGGGACCTGGCGCTCCAGGACAGGAGGCTGCATCCGGATGCCGGCCTGGGACGCGGCCCAGATCGACTCCGGATAGGGATAATCGATCCCCCCGGCCAGGCACAGGAAGAGCCGGGTTTTCTCGGGCAGGGCCTTCAGCTGCTCGCCCAGGTCCAGTTCGACCCAGTGGTCCTCGGCAAAGCCCATCCAGGAGCGCGTGGCAAAGTCCGCGACCATCTTGCGATCGCGCGAACGCAGCGTCTCCGTGACGTCCCGGCCATGATGGTCCGTCGCCCGCCTTGGGAAGATCCGGTCCCGGAAGGCCAGCAGTTCCTGACTGGGCGGCGGCCCCTGGGTGACAAAGCGCTCGTCGGGATAGACGCTCAGCCCGGGAGGCTGGTCAAGGACGATCAGCCGGAGATGGTCGAGGTAAAGCACCTCGTCCATCGGCTCGGTGATCTTGAGCAGGTAACAACCATCGCGCGGGACGAGTTGACTGGCCTCGATCTTGACCGATTCTTCGGGCCGAGGCGGCCGGACCTGCCCATCCGGCCCGGTTTCGCCGAGGACTCCCGCTCCCAGGAAGTCGGTGACGAAGCGGTAGCGGCTGCCGTCCCAGGTCAGCAAGACGGGACAGGACGAGGGTTGGCGGTTGATTTCCTCGATGCGGACGGGAAACCCCGCTGCCAGGTTCAACTCCGCCTGGTGGATCCCGTCAGGCCAGCGCAGGCGCAGCACGTCGGCCTGGCGGTACTTGCCCAGGCCCAGCACCAGCGGTAGGCGCGATTGGCCCGGCCCGGCGGCCAGGGTGGTGTTCTCGATCGCGGTCCAGAGCGGACCCGCCTGGGCCAGGGCCCAGGCGCCGATGCCGTCGCTGTTGGTGCGCAGGCCCTGGACCCGGTCGCGCCGGCCGGTCAACTCCACCCGAAACGCGTGATGGCCGTTGCCCAGGTTGCGCCTCAGTTGCAGGCCCTTGCTGCTCGACCAGGTCAGCAGATCGACAAACCCGTCGCCGTCCAGGTCCGCGGCGGCAACGGCTTGCACGTCCCCGGACCAGCTGGCCTCCGGTCCGAAGGCCCCGGCCCGATGTACCAGGCCCGATTTGCCATTGTTGTGCAGCAGAACCGGCTTGCCGTCCTCACCCAACCCGACCACGTCCGTCCAGCCGTCGAGATCGACATCGATGGCCTGGGCCTGTTTCAGCGGAGGCGACTGGATCGAGCCGGCAACCCACTCCTGGCCGAGGTCTTCCTCTCCCGCCGGGGTGCCCCTGCGGAGCAGCAGCGGCGTCTGCCCGTGCCGAAGAAGCAGCAGAGCCGAGCGTTCCTCGTGGTTCAGGGTGAGAGCCAGGGCCGCATTCCAGCGCTCTGTCGGCCCGAGATTTCCCCTGGGCTGGTGAAAGTGCAGCAATCGATCGTTCAGCACGACTTGCGGCCTGCCATGCTCCGGCAAGACCAGCAGATCGACGTCGTGGTCGCCGTCCAGGTCGCTCAGCGCCACGCCGACCGCGGACCCATGCACGAGCGGAGCTTGCCGTTCTTCCGCTTGCTGGAAGTGGACCGACAAGCCGCGCGGCTTCTCTCCCCTGGGAACAGGCGGCGCCTCTCCGACGTTGAGGAAGACGGCCAGGGCCGACCCCTTGCCGACCTCTGCTTCGGGAGGATTCGCCTGCATACGCTGGAGTGCCTCCTCGACCGTGTCCGCCAACCGTGTGAAAACCAGGTCCAGATCGCCGTCCTGGTCCAGGTCCACGGCAGCACAACCGAGACAGACTGCCGTCAACCGATTCAGACCGGCCTTGTCGGTCACATCCTCGAAAGTCCCCTGGCCGGTGTTGCGGAACAGTTTCTGAGAGCCGGCCCCGGAGATCAGCAGGTCGGGCCAGCCATCGTTGTCGAAATCGAGGACGCAACACCCCAGGCTGGGCCGAAGTCCTGCCAGACCCGCCGAGGCGGTCACGTCTGTCCAGCGACCACCGCCGTCGTTGTGCAGCAGCAGGTCGCGGACCTGCCCCTTGGTGCTGGCGTTCTTGCCCTTTTTCTTTTCCTCCTTGTTGACGTCCTTGGCCATTCCCTTGTCGTGGACGACGGCGCCCAGCAGAAACAGATCGGGCCGACCATCCCGATCGTAGTCGAGCAAGACGAGGGTGGCTCCGAAGCGATCCCGGACGGCCCGGCGCAGGCGCCGAGGGTGTCGTCGCCCAGATCGTCCTTTTCCGCCCAGCGTGTCTCGGCGGCCAGGGTCACCTGGAAGGCGCGGGTCTGCTCGATGCGAGGGAGAGGGCCTGGTCCCGGGACCGCTGCCGGTGGCGGCCGGCCGATGACCTCCGCGTAGGGCCCCATCTCGGTGTACACCAGCTTGGCCCCCGCGGTTTCCCAGTGAGCCTCCTCGAGGGCCTTGGACTCGGCCAGCAGCTTCAGAGTGCGTTCCTCGTCGCGCTGGAAGGGATGGTGCGCCAGGTTGTGCCGGGCCGCGTTCAGAGCGGGATCCAGTCGCAGTGCCTTCTCGAAACATTCCTTGGAGGCCGGGGAGTCTGGCCCATCCGGGTGAGTCAGACCACAGCGCATCCAGGAAAAGGCGTCGTGGGGATCGACGGCCGTCACGGCCTGAAACTCCGGATAGGCCTCGGCCACTTTGCCCTCGTAATACCAGATCATCCCCAGACAGTAATGTGCGTGGGGATTGCGCGGATCTTTCTTGAGGACCTGCTGGAACAGGGCCACGGCCCGGTTGAGGTTGTCCTCCTTGTTTTCCTCGCTGGCCAGGTTGAGCAAAGCGATTCCCAGGTTGATCTGGCCCGGCAGCCAGTTCGGTGCCAGGGTGGTGACCCGTTCAAAAGCCTCGACCGCCTCCGCATAGCGGAGCTGCTCCATCAAGCCAATGCCCTCGTCATTGGCCGTCAGGGCGGCGGAGGAATCCACCCACGCTCCGGGACGCAGGAAGAACCACCCGGCCAGGCCCGCCCCGATCACCAAGATCAGGAACACCCAGAACAGCCAGACGGAACGGGCGGACGGCGTTGCAGTCATCGTTGCACCATACCTTGCTGAGCCTTCTTCCCTGCCGCAATCGCGGCCTTGTTCCCCGCAATCGTCAGCCGGGCCGCTCCGGGAGCCAGGCTTCCCGGGTAGATCGTCCCCCGATAGCCCTGGTACGCTTCCATCCGCAAATGGCCCAGCATCTGATGGCCCAGGCGGCGTTCGCGCTCGTGGCGAAGCGCATCCAGGTCAATCGGGGCCACGACGATCTTTTCGCCGGGTCCGGGATCGGCCTGGGCCAGAATCCGGCCGTCGTAATCGACGACCATGCTGCCGCCGGGCCAGCTGAAGGGCGGGTAATGGGCGGCGCTGGCGCCCTGGTTGCTGGCCACGACATAGGCGATGTTTTCGAGGGCCCGGCAGCGGTTGATCAGGGTCCACCAGTCCATCGGCGGCGTCGCACCCCACGGGTCCATGTACGCCGAGACGCGCAGCAGCACCTCGGCCCCGTTGAGGGCCAGCTGGCGGATCGCCTCGGGAAAGAGCCAGTCATAGCAAATCGCCGCTCCCAGCGCGCCAATCGGCGTCTGCACCACCGGAAACAGCGGCTCGTTGTAGTCCGGCAGATCGTGCGGGCTGGCATGGACCTCCCAGGGAATCCAGGGATGAACTTTGCGATACCGACTCAAAAGTCCGTCCGGACCGATCAGACAGGACGTATTGAAGACATGCCCCGGATAGCGCTCGTCGCGCTCCAGGAAGCTGGCCGTCTGGATCCAGACGCCGTGCTCGCGGGCCTTGCGGTGATAGCGGTCGGTGTGTTCGTTGGGGATCGGCACGGCCAGGCGGTCGAGCAGTTCCTCGACGGTCTCGTAAATGGGGGCGGCGTGGCCGAACTCGGGAAAGACCACCAGGCGGACGCTGCCGAACGGCTCGTAACCGACCACGGCCCGCTCGATCATGGCGAGCACGTGATCGACCTGCCTGGCGATGCCGGAGCGCTCGCGTGGATTGGGCAGGTCGGTCTGGCACGCGGCAGCGAGATAGCGAATGGGTGCGGTCATACAGCGATTGTAGCAAACAGCGTTGCGTCCGGTGCGCGGATGCGGTAGGAAAGAGCAACTCCCTGGCCCGCCCGGAATCCGGACGACATCCGAGAGTTACCGCGAGGACAACGAGTCGTGCCGAGTTCACGATCGAGCCCGCGTGAGCGGGATGCTGACCTGTGGCGTTCGGGTGCGGGACCGCGGAGAGCGAACCGCATCACGGGGATTCCCCAGCCGGCGATTTGCGGTACAATCCAGGGGCTCGGTGCTCGCTCAAGAATTGCTTCCCAAAGGAGTCGCGCATCATGGCCACCGATACCGTCATCGTCCAGGGCACTCTGAAAGCGGATGGCCTGCTGGAGTTGGCGGGCCCGGTCGCGCTGCCTCCGGGGCCAGTCGAAGTCACCGTCCGTGCCGTCGCGGCGCCCCAGAGCGAAGACCTCCTGACCTTGCTGGCACGCATCCGCACCGAGCAGCAGGCGCGCGGACACGTCCCCCGCACCCGAGAAGAGATCGACGCGGAGGTTCGCACGATGCGCGACGAATGGGAAGAACACCAACAGGCAATCGAACGGGTCCAGGAAGAGTGTCGCCGCCAGCGGGAAACAACCGCCTCCACGGAGCCACCTGCTTGCTTTTGACCCAGATGCTTGATCACGTTGGCGAAGTGTGCTTCTGGCCGCCTCGCCGACAAGCCGCAGGGGCAAGAGCCCTTGCCTGATTGTGTCAATCACACACGAATAGCAGTCTGCCAGAAGACGCCATTGGCTTCCCCCAAGCGACAGCCTCCGAAAGCAAACGGTGGCAACGGCGGCGCAACTGTCACCAACAGCAGGCCCCACCTGACAGAGGGAGCTCGTCCGCAACTCACCGCTTCTGCAAACGGCATTGCATCCACTCCCCGGATGCGGTAGGAAAGATGTACCCAAGGCTTCTTAATCGTTTCCGCACCATGATGCAACCACTATCGCAGATCTCTCCTGCTCCAGTTACCATTCTCGACCGGAAAGGGCAACGCTATCAGCCCGCCGTGGGACCACGCTTGAAGGTGGTCCTGGCCGTCCTGTTCGCCGCCGTTGCCCTCCTGGGCGCCACCGGCATCTACCTGCTGGCCATCCGTCTGCTGGAGCTGGCCCGGGGCCGGACGTACACCAACCACTTCACCTTGTCGATGGAGCTGGCCCACGTCGCTACCGGCCTGCTGGCCCTGGCCCCGTTCCTGTTCTTCGGCATTTACCACTATGTCACGGCCCGTCAGCGGCCCAACAAGGTCGCGGTCCGGCTGGGCTTGCTGCTGTTCTTTTTCGGCGCGATTGCCTGCGTGACCGGCATCGCCCTGGTGCAGCTGTTCGACCGCTGGCAGCTGCCGACCGGCGGCCTTGCTCGATCTGTTGTCTACTGGCTCCATCTCCTGACGCCGGTGGCAGCCCTTGTCCTGTACGTCCTGCACCGCCGGGCCGGGCCCGCTCTGAAATGGCGCTGGGGAGCAAGCTGGGGGATCGGCGTCGCCGGTTTCGTCGGGGCGATGGTGCTGCTGCACAGCCAGGACCCGCGCCGCTGGTACGCGGAGGGGCCCAAGGAGGGAGTGCAGTACTTCTTTCCCTCCGAGGCACGCACGGCTGACGGCAAGTTCCTGTCCGCCGAGGTGCTGATGATGGACACCTACTGCATGAAGTGCCACCAGGACATCTACAACGATCACCTGCACTCGGCCCATCGCTTCAGCTCGTTCAACAATCCGCCCTACCTGTTCAGCGTCCGCGAGACCCGGGCCGTCGCCCTGAAGCGCGACGGCAACGTCAAGGCTTCGCGCTGGTGCGCCGGCTGTCACGATCCGGTGCCGTTCTTCAGCGGCGCTTTTGACGATCCCAACTTCGACGACGTCAAGCACCCGACCGCCCAGGCCGGCATCACCTGCACGGTCTGTCATGCCATCACCCACGTCCACAGCACGATGGGCAATGCCGCCTACACCATCGAGGAGCCTCCGCATTACCCCTTCGCCACCAGCAAGAACAATCTGCTCCAGTGGGTCAACAACCAGATGATCAAGGCCAAGCCGGACTTCCACAAGAAGACCTTCCTGAAACCCTTCCACCGCACCGCGGAGTTCTGCTCGACCTGCCACAAAGTCAGTCTGCCGGTGTCCGTGACCCACTACAAGGAGTTCCTGCGCGGTCAGAACCATTACGATTCGTACCTGCTCAGCGGCGTCTCCGGCCACGGGGCCCGCTCCTTCTACTATCCGCCGCAGGCCAAGCAGAACTGCGCCGAGTGCCACATGCCGCTCAAGCCCAGCCAGGACTTCGGCAGCCGGGACTTCGACGGCAGCGGCGAGCGGAAGGTCCACAACCACTTCTTCCCGGGTGCCAACACCGGCTTATCCTTCCTGCTGACTCAGGAACCCCGCTGGTCCGACCTCAAACCCGGCTTCGAGAAAGCGATCGGCGCCAACAGGGATTTCCTCCGCGGCACCGATCCCGATGGGAAGGACCGCAAGATGCGCATCGACCTTTTCGGCGTCAAGGAGGGCGGCACCATCGACGGCAAGCTGACCAAGGTGCGTCCCGAGCTGCCCCGGCTGCAGCCCGGTCAGAGCTACCTGGTCGAGGTGGTCGTCCGGACGCTCAACCTGGGGCATCATTTCCAGCAGGGGACTGCCGACTCCAACGAGGTCTGGATCGATTTCCAGGCCCACGCGGGCGACCGGGAACTGGCTCGCAACGGAGCAACGCGCAACCCCGACGATTCGGGTCCCGTCGATGAGTGGGCCCACTTCATCAACGTCCGGATGCTCGACCGCGACGGCAACCGGATCAATCGCCGCAATCCGCAGGACATCTTCACGCCGCTTTACGACAAGCAGATACCGCCCGGGGCCGCCCAGGTGGTCCATTATCGGCTCGACCTGCCGACGGACCTGACCGGTCCGGTGGAACTGAAGGTCCGGCTGCGCTATCGCAAGTTCGATTACGAGTACGTGGCCCTGATCCACAAGGATCAGCCGGTGCCGAAACTGCCGATCGTCGATTTGTGCGAAGATCGGGTGATCCTGCCCACCGCTCCGGTTAGCCGCGACGCGCAGCGGAGCGCGTCGGTGGTCCCCGAGCAGCAATCGCCGATCCAGCCCGCCTGGCAGCGCTGGAATGACTACGGCATCGGCTGTCTGCTGGAGGGCGGCGCCGGCGCCAAGCGCGGTGAGCTGCGCCAGGCCGAGGAGGCGTTCAAGCAACTGCTGAAGCTGGACGCCCCCGAGGCCGTTCCGCATGCCCACGTGAACCTGGCCCGGGTGTACGTCGAGGAAGGCCGGCTCGATGACGCGACCGAGGCCCTCAACGCGGCGGCTCGGGGGCCGCACCCGGCCCCGTGGTGGCAGCTGGCCTGGTTCTATGGCCTGGTCAAGTCGGAAACCGCGACCGAGCGAAAGCACTTTGACGAGGCCATCGCCGACCTGGAGAAGATCGTCGATCCGAAAAACCGGGACCCCAAACGCGGCCTGGACTTCAGCCGGGATTACGTGGTGCTTGACCGGCTGGCCGGCACCCTGTTCAAGCGTGCCCTGCTGGAGGCAGACAATCCGGACGACTACCGCAAGTTCCTGACAGCCGCCGTGGCGCGGTACAATCAGGTGCTGGCCCAGGACAGCGAGGACCTGAACGCCCACTATGGATTGAGTCAGTGCTATTTGCGCCTGGGTCAGGCAACGGAGCTGCCGGCAGGGAAAGTGGAGGAGCCCACGCCGGAGCGCCTGCAAGCCCTGGCCGGTCAGCTGGCTGATCCGAAGGCGAGCCCGGCAGCGCGGCGGGAAGCGGCGGCTCAACTGGGTGCGATGGTCACCGCTTACGGGCGGACACCGACGAAAGCCACTGCGCCCCGGTTGCCCGTACTCAAGGAGTTGCTCCTGACCGTGCAGCAAGCCTACCAGACGGAGAGGGATTCGCCGCTTGGGCCGGCCCTGGCCCAGGCGCTGGGCCACTTGCATCGGGAGCTGCACGCCATCTACAAGCCCGACGATCATGCCCGCGCCCGGACCACAGCCCTGTACCGCAAGAAAAACCTCGCGGCCAATCACGCGGCGGAGGCCATTGTGATTTACCCGACCACGGAAGCGCAGCGCGAGGCGATCCGGAGACGACATTAACGATGCCATTGGTGGTTTCCAAACTGATCCGGCCGCTCCCGCTCATCCTGGCCGGTGTCGTCGTGCTTTGCCTGGCGGGGGGTGGTTGGTTGCTGGTTCAGCTCTGGCACCAACGTCCCGGCGAAGTGAAGCCGCCGCAGCTTGACCCGGCCCAGAAATACCAGGCGGTCCCGGCCCCGGACGTGCAGTTTACCGACGTCACAAGGTCGGCCGGCATTCGCTTCATTCACTTCAACGGCGCCTCCGGACAGAAACTGCTGCCCGAAACAATGGGCAGCGGCGTGGCCTTCCTCGATTACGACAGCGACGGCAAGCAGGACCTGCTGTTCGTCAACAGCAGTGCCTGGCCCGGGGCAACGGCCGAGCCCCGGCCAACCCTGGCCCTCTACCACAATGACGGAGGCAAGTTCACCGACGTCACGGCCGCGATGGGCCTGAACGTCACTCTGTACGGGTTGGGTGTGACCGTTGGCGATTACAACAACGACGGCTGGCCCGACGTCTTCATCACCGCGGTTGGCGGCAATCGCCTGTTCCGCAACGAAGCCGGCAAGCGCTTCGTGGACGTGACGGAGGAAGCGGGCCTGGCAGGTCCCGGGCTGCCGAAACTTTCGGGCCAGGCCTTCATGGACCATGCGGCCAGCATTCCGTTTCCTTCGTCGGCCACCTTCCTCGATTACGACGGCGACGGCTGGCTCGACCTGTTCGTCTGCAATTACGTCACCTGGTCGCCGGCGATGGATCGAGCCATCGACGCCAGTCTGGAGGGAGTCGGCCGGGCCTACGTGCCGCCCAAAGCGTTCGAGGGGACCCAATGCGCCCTGTATCGCAACGTGGCCGGCAAACGCTTCGAGGACGTCTCGGCAAAGGCCGGTGTGCAAGTGTTTGATCGGGAGGGCGTTGGGAAGGTCGCCCGGGTGCGCTCGGTGGGCAAGTCCCTGGGCGTGATCGTCTGTGATCCGGATGAGGACGGCTGGCCGGACGTCATCGTCGCCAACGACACGGTGCGCAATTTCTTCTTTCACAACCGGCCCGGGCCCGACGGCACGCGCCGCTTCGAGGAGAAGGGGGAGACAGTCAACGTGGCCTACGCCGACGGAAAGGCCCGGGGCGGAATGGGCATCGACTGGGGCGAGTTCCGGCCGGGCTGCTGTGCCGCCGTCATCACCAACTTCGCCAACGAGCCCGACACGTTCTTCTGTCTGAACAATCCCCGGTCGCTGCTCTTCGCCGACGAGGCGCTCTCGGTTGGGCTGGTGGGTCCGAGCCGAGTGCCGCTGAAGTTCGGGTGCAGCTTCTTCGACTACGACCTGGACGGCCGGCTCGACTTGCTGACCTGCAATGGCCATCTGGAGCCGGAAATCGCCAAGGTCCAGCGAAGCCAGAAGTACAAGCAGTCGGCCCAGCTGTTCTGGAACAGCGGCCGGCGGGCGGGCTGTTTTGTGCCGGTGAGCCCCGAGCAGGCCGGCAGCGACCTGTTCACGCCGCTGGTCGGTCGCGGCAGTGCCTTCGCCGACATCGACGACGACGGCGACCTGGACGTGGTGCTGACCAACAACAACGGCTCGCCGCTGCTGCTGCGCAACGACAACAACCTGGGCCATCACTGGGTTCGCCTGGTCCTCACGGGCGACGGCAAGCGCTCCAACGCCAGCAGTATCGGTGCCCAGGTGACGGTCGAGGCCGGCGGCCTGGTGCAGAAACGGCAAGTCACCGCCGGCCGGGGTTATCTGAGTCAGTGTGAGTTGCCGCTCACCTTTGGCCTGGGCAAGTGCGACAAGATTGACCGGGTCGAGATCCGCTGGCCGGGCAAGAACGCGGGTGCGAAGGTGCTGACGAACCTGGCGGTGAATCAGGTTCACCGGATTGTGCAGGAGTAGTTCCCCGAGCCGCAAGCGGCTCGGGGAACGGACCCTGACACGAATGGCACTGTCTAACGCAACAGCAATCCAAAATTAGACTTACGGTGGCACAATTGCTAATGTAACTATCCGCTATTTGTGTTAGAGGCACTAACTTTATGACCTGGTTGTCAGGTCGTTACAGGAACCGAAGACAAATGAGAGCCAGAGCGAGATCGAAGAAGGCGAACGGCCTCTCATCCGTCTTCTCGGTCACAAAACGGAGCTTGCGGAAGTCATGCAGCCAGGAGAAGAAGCGCTCCACTCCCCAGCGGTACTTCCCCAAACCGCTGCCGTGTTCGGTGTACCGCTTGGCTAACTTCGGGTCGATCCCCCGCGCACGCAACTCTTCCTTCCCTGGACTTGACCACATTGTCGCCGGCTGGGTGCTATAGCGTTCCTGACCAATCCTGGTCAAGACAGGGACTTCTCCTTGCGGTCGAAAACGGGAAGACTACACTGAAGTCGATCCGTGCGTCCCCTGCTGAGGCGTTCCATGACCCCACCCACGATTCTCCTCACCGGAGCGACCGGCTTTCTTGGCGGAGCCACCGCCGTGGAACTGCTTCTGCGTCACCCCGAATGCCGGTTGCTGTTCCTCGTCCGCGGAGACACGGCGGCTCTCGCCGCGGCTCGCCTGCGCCAGTCCCTCGCTCGCTTCACGGACCTCGCGACTCTCGAACCTGGTTTGCAGCGCTGCGTGGTGATCCCCGGCGATTTGACCGATCCCAGGACCATGACCGACCCGCGGCTGGATTCCGTCACCCACGTCCTGCACCTCGCCGCCAATACTTCGTTTCGCTCGGTGCGTTCCGTCCGGCACACGAACATCCTCGGAACAATGGCACTGGCCCACCGGATGCGCCGAGTTCGGGGGTTTGTGCGCTTCCAGTACGTGGGCACTGCATACGTCTGCGGAGCGAATCCGCCGCGCGTGGTTCGCGAGGACGATTCCCCTCGCTGGGACGTGCGTCACCTGGCGGAATACACGGCGTCGAAGGCGGAGTGCGAGATGCTCCTGGAGCAGACCGCCCCAGAACTTCCCCTGGTAATCGCCAGGCCGTCCGTGGTCGTCGGGCACACCCGGCTGGGGTGTCTGCCGTCGGCGAGCATCTTCTGGTACTATCGCACTCTCGACCTCCTTCGCCGAGTGCCAGTTCCCCTCGCCACACGCAAGGACATCGTCCCGGTCGATTACGTCGCCGAGGCCCTGGTGCTGCTGCTATTCAAGCAGCATTTGCGCCAGCGCCGCTATCACGTATCCGCGGGGGAATCGGGCTGCGTCTCGTGGCAGGAGATGGCGGACGAGTTTGCCCGCAGCCGCGAGGGGAGGCCGGAGGAGCCTTACCGCGTGGTGGATTTCGCAACCCTGAAACAGGAACGCGGCCGGTTGCTTCAACGGCTGGGCCCTGGCGAAGAAGAGCAGATGCTGCAAGCGTTGGAGCTGTATTTCCGCTTTAGCAGCTGCGGCGTGGAGGTGTTCGACAATCAGCGGTTGCTGGACGAAGGAATACCTGCTCCGCCGCGCTTCACAGGCTACCTCCGAACCTGTGCCACACTGCCGCCGGACTGCAGTGTTTACGAGCAGATGCTGGACGATGCTTGAACGGCCGGAGGCACGCCACTGTGGACCAGCCCTGGACCTGCTACCCGCACCTGTCTCCCGAGCGCAGCGCCTCGTGTTGCAGCGTGCCATCTTCGATTGCTGCAAGTGGCATCTGCAAACGCAGGATCGGCCGGTCCTTTGCTCATTCCCGCTTGTGCCGACAGTATCGACCTGGGCTCACCTCTCCGGGCTTGCAACGGCCCTGGCACGGGAAACGCTCGCCGCCGAAGAGGAACTGCTCCAGCGCAGCGAGCTGCACGACCGCCTTGGACTGCCCTCCGCCCTGCGCCGCTGCCTCCGCGGCATCCCGAAGGCAGCCCCGACTCCGGGCGGCGTCCGGGCCATGCGTTTCGACTTTCACTGGACCACAACGGGCTGGCGGATCTCCGAGGCCAACACGGACGTGGCGGGAGGCTGGATCGAAGCCTCCGGAGTGACCGCGTTGCTGGCCGCCGATTACCCCGACTGCCAGCCGGCGGGCGACCCTGCCGGCGTCCTGAGCGATGCGATCCTTCGCGTGGTTGGTCCCGGGGCGATGGTCGGGTTGATGCATCTGACCATCTTCAGCGAGGATCGCCAGATCATGCTCTACCTGGCCCGGCGGTTGCAAGAGCGTGGGCTGACACCGTCCCTTTTCAGCCCCGAGCAATTGGGCTGGGATCGGGGACAGGCCCGAGTCCAGAGTGCCTGGTATTCCGGGCCGGTGGCGCTGGTGTTCCGCTTCTTTCCGGCAGAGTGGCTGCCCCGGCTGCCGGCGCGGACGGGCTGGCAGAACTTTCTGGCCGGGGGCCGAAGCGCGGTCTGCAATCCGGCCTACGCCGTCCTGACGCAGAGCAAGCGTTTCCCGCTGGTCTGGGACGATCTGTCCACGCCGCTGCCCACCTGGCGGGCCCTGCTGCCGGCGACGTGGTCACCGCGAGACGTGGCGGGCGAACTGGAAGACGGCTGGGTCCTCAAGCCGGCTCTGGGCCATGAGGGGGACAGCGTGGCAATGCCTGGCGTGAGCGATCCGGCCGACTGGCAACAGATCCGCCGGACCGCCTTGAAGAATCCGGACGCCTGGGCGGCCCAGCAGCGTTTCGAGACGCTGCCGCTGGCCACGCCGGAGGGGCCCACGTACCCTTGCCTGGGGATCTACGTCATTGACGGCCGGGTCGCCGGCGCTTTTGGCCGGCTCGCGGCCAGACCGCTCATCGACGCCGAAAGCCAGGAAGTGGTCGTCCTCATCCCCAAAGAACCGGAGAACGGGTGATGGATCGAGAAACTATTTTCGCGACCTGGGTGCCTCCAGGGGGAGCGTGGTCGTTGTGGGCCCGGCCGATCCTCTTTGCCCAGATGCCCGCGCCGCCGAGCCAGCCGGCCACCGGAGCCGATGCCGCGCCGTTTTTTGCCCTGGCCTGGGCCCTTCCACTCAGCGACAGGCCTGTCCTGGTCGTGGACCTCCCAGGGGCGGAAGCGGTCTTGCTGGGAATGGCGCTGGCGGGGAGGGGATATCGGCCGGTCCCGCTGTTCAATGCCTGCACGGGTCCGCATGAGGTGATCGATCAGGGCCCGATCATCGAGGCCCTGCGGGACGGGGCGGCGTACCTGGCCGGGCTGACGCTGGCCGACGCCGCTCCCGCGTTCTTGCTCGACTCCCGGCGGATGAGCCCGGACACCAGTCCGCTCTGGCCGGGGAACTTCGACAATCGCTGGAAGGTCTTTCCCCAGGATTTCCCCTCGGCAACGGTCCTGACCGAGCGGGGGTTCCGCCGCGTGCTGCTGATCCAGCGAGGAAGGCTGCAGCCCCAGCTGGACCTGGCCCACGTGCTGCTGCGCTGGCAGGACGCCGGTCTGGAGATCACCGGCAAAGACCTTGCGGATCGGGAGCCGCCCGCGCGGATCAGGGTCCGGCCTCCGCCGTGGTATCGCCGGGCCTGGCTGCGCTTCCTGGAAATGCTCGGTCTGGGCCGGGGTCCGGAAGGCGGCTTCGGCAACGTCATTCCCCGGCCAAGCCACGGGTGAGCCTGGGCCTCGGAGGTTCAGCGCGCCCTTGTCGGAAGCGCCAGCCATGCCGGCCGCGCCAGCTCTGACGACAATACAGACCCGCTTGTCGCTTTTTCCCCCGGGAGCGAAGGAAACTCTGTTGCTCTCCTTACCAGGTTGGAGCAAGAATTTGAGTATTCCCAGCGCATTGAGAAAACTTCCTGGATCGACCTCGACTTGAGGTCGGATTGCGCTTTGGCCCGGAATGCGGAGCGGAACGTGAACGCTGTTGCTGAATGCACCTTGCCCGAGAAGATCCTGCTGGCCGCCTACCAGCTTGAGGAAAGCGGTCAGTCGCCGTTCAGTGCCGAGAGCCTGATCGTCGCCGCCTGGCAAAACTATCCCCGCACCTTTGGACTGAAAGGCTACACCGAGCAATATCCCGACGCCAACAAGGTGCTGGCCAGCATCATGGGTGAAAAGGGACTGGCGAAGAAGGGCTGGCTGATCAAGATGGGTCAGAAACTCTACGCCCTGACCCGCGAGGGAAAACAGGTCGTTCGCCGGCTCAAGCAGGAAGACGAACCCGAGGAGCTGCCCGCTCCGGTCTCCCTGGATGGCGAGCAGGACCGGCTGCTGCAAGCGCTGCTGGCGAGCAGCGCCTGGCAGAAGTTCCGCGAGGGGCGGAAGGTGGACCTGAACTTCGCCGACGCCTGCCGGTTCTGGGGCATCACCGAGCATCAGCCGGTGTCGCTCCTCGATCAGCGGCTGGAAACGCTTGGCACGGCCCTGCACGCCCTTGAACGCCAGGCGGGGCAGACCGGAGCGACCCTTGGCAATGGCCGGATGCTGACCGGCGCTGACCTGGGCCAGTTGCTGGAACTGCACGATTATCTGGAAGATCGCTTCGAGCGCCATCTCATGTTGCTGCGCAATCGGGCTGAGCGACGCTAACCTCGACAAAGCGCAGCCGCGAGCCGGCCACGTAGTCGGCACTGAGTTCGACGCTCAGCCATTTGCGCTGGAGCTGCTCGGCGACGTAGCCGGTCACGTTGCTGCCGGCAAAGGGATCGACGACCAGCTGTCCCGGCTCGGTCAGGAAGCGGACAAAGAAGTCGGGCACGCCGTGCGGAAAGCGTGCGGGGTGGACCGTCAGCCCCGCCGCCCGGCAGCGGCGAATGTAATGGTCCTGCGAGCGGGTATTGGCCACCTCCAGGAGGTTTGGCGGGATGGCGCCGCCGTTGTCCCGGCGGAAGTGCGGCCCGATGGCGTGCTGCGACGGCCGGCGTGCGGTCTGGTAGCCCTCGCGCAGCAGCCGGTGCATCGATTGGCTGTAGGGCCGCAGCACCCGGCGGTTGTCGGCCCGGGGGCATTCGGTCTTGGACAGCCACCACAGCGTATTGACCGCATCCTTGACCCGGGTGCGCTTGATCGTCACCCACTCGGCCGGCGTCGGCAGCTTGCTGGGGTTGTACCAATAGAACTCCTGAGCGAGAAAGAACACCCGGCTGAGCCGTAAAATCACCTCGTACTGATACAGCGACTTGGTGCCGCTGCCGCGCTTCCACGTTCCGCCCAGGTCGAGGACGAAACTCCCTTCCGGCTCCAGAACGCGATGGATCTCCTGAGCGAACGGCCAGAACCAATCCGAATACTCCGAATCGGGGACGTTGCCGTAGGCTTTCTGGCGGCGCAGGGCAAACGGCGGCGAGGTCAGCACCAGGGCGACCGAGTCGGAGGGGAGCTGCCGGAGGATGTCCAGGGCGTCGGCCTGATAACAGCGGCCCAGGGGAGTGGCATAAGCGGGCTCGGGCCAGTCTTCAGACACAGGCAGTTCCTCCATGAGAGGGACGCTAGAAGAGTAGTACGACCCCTGCCGGCTTGCCCGGCAGGTGAAGCAGGTCATTGGCTAGAAGAGAAGGCGCAAGAAGTTTTTTTTCCGTCTTTATCTAGCTGGTGGCCTCCTTCACCTGCCGGGCAAGCCGGCAGGGGTCGTTCACCCTGTCCGTTGTTATCGCGCTCTTGGACCTTCACCAATGTTCGATCGGCCCGCTGGGCACGGGGATGCTCAGGTTGGGCAGCGGTCCCTCGGAGTCGGTCCGCTTTTCCAGGATGGCGCGGATCTGCCCGGCCAGGTCGTCGAACTGGGCCACCGATTCCAGCATCACCAGCTGCTGCTGGATCTCCCGGCCGGGGTGCAGGACGCGGCAATACCAGTTGGCCACCTTGCGGAAGTTCAGGCAGGCAAAGCGATCCTCCTTGAGCTGGGCCAGCAAGTGGAAGTGCCGCTCCATGAACGCCAGCCGTTCCAGCCAGGTGCCGGCCGGGCCCGGTTCGCCCGTCTCTTCCCACTGCTTCAGCTGGCGGAAAAACCACGGATTGAGCAGGGCGCCGCGTCCGATGGCGATGCCAGTACAGCCGGTGACGCGCAGCATCCGGGCGGCGTCGGCCAGGGTGCGAACGTCGCCGTTGCCGATGATCGGCAGCCGCTCGACCGCCTCGACCACGGCCCGGATGCCATCCAGGTTGACCTTGCCGCCGAAGCCCTGCGCCGGGTCCGACCGTGGATGATCACGGCCGCGACGCCGGCCTGCTCGAACTCGCGGGCAAAGAACGGAGCGCTCAGGTCGCCGTCGTCCCAGCCCAGACGCATCTTGACCGTGACCGGGACCTTCACCGACTCGACGATGCCCCGAATCAGATTCACCGTGCTGGTGGTGCTGCACATCATCGCCGAGCCGCCGCCGCCCTTGACGACCTTGTGGACCGGACAGCCCATGTTGACGTCGATGGACGTGACGCCGTAGCCTTCCAGCCACTGAGCCGCGGCCTGCATCTCGTCCAGGTTGGCCCCGTAAATCTGGACGGCAACGGGCCGATCCTCGGGGCAGGTCTGGATCAGGTCCAGGGTCTTGCGGCTGCGCGTCAGCAGGGCGCGGGCGTTGACGAGGTCGGTGGTGGCCAGGCCCAATCCGCCCACCTCGCGCAGCAGAAGCCGGAGGGCCAGGTTGGTGTAGCCGGCCAGCGGAGCCAGGACGTAGCGCGAAACCGGCGCCAGCGAGCCAATCCGCAGCGGCGGCCGGGCATTGGGAAACGGGGGAAGATCCGGGGCGACGGCAAGCAAGAAGCTCATGAGTTCGACTTTCTCGCTCCCAGGCGAGCGGCGCGGCGTCAGCCCGCCGGTAGAAGCCTGCTACCGGCGGGCTGACGCCGCGCCGCTCGCCTGGGATCAATAGCAAGCACCACGGGGTCAGCTCCCCTTGACGAACTTGTTCGGTGTCCCTTCAAGCGGCCCGCCGGGCGGGGGACGCCAGAGGACCACGTCCTCGATCTTCCGGGCCAGGGCAAAGTCCTTGTCGGTGATGCCGCCGGCGGAATGCGTTTTCAGCTTCACCCACAGTTTCCCCCACGTCACCGTCAGGTCGGGATGGTGGTAGGCGGCTTCGGCAAGGTAGCCGATGGCGTTCACCAGCATCAGGGTGGTCGGCCAGCCATCGGTGGTGTACTTCCGCCGCAACCAGCCGTCCTCGAGATACCAGGCGGTCAACCCGTGCTCGGCCAGTTTCGCGGGGATTTCCGCATCACTGTAGAGATGCACCGTCTCGTCGGCCATGGGAACCTCTCCGGAAGAAACCCGTGCAGTCCCTGTTTCCCGGCAAGTGCCTCCGTCAGCATACAAGGCCAGGGCCAACAAGTCACGGTCGCTCATTCGGAGGAGAGTTTCGGGCTGGCGACTTCTTCGGTCAAGGGCGGTTTCGTTTGGGTTCGCTGCGGTGCGGGAATGCAGAGTTCTCGGGGCCGGAAGACGAGCGGCGGTTCCGGCACGCTGTGGGTTAGCTGGGCTGGGTCGCACGGCCATTGCGTGTCGGCCTGGATCCCCGCCCGCCAGCTACCGGCCGCGAGCAGGACCAGGAAGAGGAGGCTGGCCAGAATGCCACCCAGACCGCAAAGAATGCCAAGTCGCTTCACGGACCCACCCTCCTCGCAATGGGGACCAAAGCAGGGCGGACTATAGCCGGGAGGCAAATTCCCGGTCAATCGGAAATGCTTCTCCCGTAGGACGGCTCTCCTGAGCCGTCTGGACGGCTCAGGAGAGCCGTCCTACGGAAGAAATTGCCCTTGCCAGGCCGAGCCATCCACCGCATACTCCGCTCCGGTCAAGAGAAAGGATCAAGTCCATGCGCAACTTCACCCGCCGCTGCACGTCCGGCCTGCTCGGGCTGGGTCTGGTTGGGCTGCTCTGTGGCTGCGGCAACAAGGATGTCGAGCAGCTCCACAAGATCGGCCAGAGAAGCATGAGCAACCTTCTGGCTGCCGGGGGCGGCCCCCGCGGCCGGCTGGCCGGCACCGTCAACAGCGTCCGTGGCTCGCTCAGCGAATCGTCCATCGACAGCCGGATCGCTGTGCGCCTCGCCTGGGACCGGGAGCTGAGCGAGACGTGGATCGAGGTCCAGACCGTCAGTCCCGGCGTGGTGCGGCTGATCGGCCAGGTGCCGCAAGGGGCTCAGCGCGAACGCGCTTACGATCTGGCTCGGAGCACGATGGGTGTCAACCAGGTCATGAACGAGATCAGCGTCGGACAGTAACCTCAAGGCTGTCGATAAATCACGCCGTTCCTCATGACGAACCGGACCTTGCGCAGGCTCTTGACGTCGCGGGTCGGATCGCCCTCGACGGCGATCAGGTCCGCGGCCAGTCCGGCCTTGACGGAGCCCAGCTGCTCGCCGAGGTGCAGCGCCCTGGCGGCCACCGACGTGGCCGACTGCAAGGCCCTGGCCGGCTTCATGCCGAACTCCACCATCAGTTCCAGCTCGCGAGCCCCTTCCCCGTGCGGGAAAACGCCAATGTCGCTGCCGTTGACGATCGTGACGCCCGCTTCCAGCGCCTCCTTGAAACTGGTCCGGGCTGACTTGACCGGAGCGGGATCGGGACCGACACCGGGACGCCAGCCACGCCGCTTGCTGGTCGCTTCCACCGCCGTCAGCGTCGGACAGAGGGCGACACCCCGGCTGGTCATCAGCCGGTAAACCTCCACGTCGCCGCCATAACCATGTTCGATCGTCTCCACACCTGCCAGCGTCGCTCGCTGCATCCCTTCCTTGGTGGTCGCGTGGGCACTGACCGGAACGCCCGCCAGCCGGGCGGTATCGACGATCAGCTTCAGCTCCTCCTGCGAGAAGATCGGTGCCTTGGGCGTGGTGTCGGCGTAAACCTTGATGCAGTCAGCCCCTCGACCGATCTGCCCGCGAACGACACGCCGCAGCGCCTCGCCGTCGGCCTCCTCGGCCCCTTGAGGAATGTGCCACTCCGGAGCAAAGCCGCGGGGAGCATAGCTGCGGGTCGCAACAATCGCCCGCGTCGCCACCAGCATTCGCGGGCCGGGAATGATCTTCTGCTCGATGGCCTGCTTCAAACCAACGTCGGCGTACTCCGCCCCCTCGGTGCCCAGATCGCGGATGGTCGTGAAACCGGACTGCAGGTCCAGCCGCAAATGATTGGTCGCCCGGCACACCCGCAGCGCCAGTGCTTCCTTCAGGACCTGGTCGTCCCAGCTGGCCTCGTCGTAGGAATGGAGCAGAACGTGGGTGTGGGCATCGATCAGTCCCGGCAGCAAGGTCATGTCCGGCAAGGAGATGGTGCGAGTCTTCTCCGGGGTCTTGACCTCGCCGGCCGGTCCCGCCGCCTCGATCCGGCCGCCGCGCACCAGCACGACCCAGCCCTCGTGTACTTCCGGGTGGACGCCATCGAAGACACGAGCCGGCTTGAGCAGCACCGGCTGATTGTCCGCGGCGTCTTGATCCGCAGCCTCGGCGCGAGTCGGCCGTGACGCGCCCGGCTGGGCTGCGGCTTGCTTGGATTGGCAACCCGTTGAGACAAACGTCAGCGCGAGAACAACCAGGACCAGACAACGCATTGCTGCCTCCCATTGGCGAAAGCCGGGCCGACATCTGCCCGGCGAGGTTCCCTTTGGGTACAATCCCGAAAAGACGCTCTTGCGACAAGAGCCTGCTGAACCCACAAGCCTCCCAAGGATCACGCGCATGACTCCCGAGCAACCTCGTCCCGAAGCAAGCCCCATCGACCGGCGGACGGCCCTGGCTGCGGCCCTGACCCTCGCGGGCGGCACGGCCGGCCTGGTTTCCGCGGCCGACAAGCAACCCGCCGCCGCTCAACCGGACGCCCGCCGGGGCTCGCCGCGCCGCTACGACATGAAGAAGTCGATCAACCTCTGGGCCTTTCCCTATCCGCAGCGGATGACCCTGCGCGAGTGCCTGCAGCTGGCCAAGGACGCCGGTTTCGACGGCATCGAGCTGAATTACGATCTGGAAAACGACCTGTCGCCGAAGTCCGGCACCAAGGAGTTCCAGGCGATCCGCAAGATGGCCGAGCAGATCGGCATCGCCATCAGCGGCGTTTGCTCGTTCCTGTTCTGGCCGTACTCGCTGACCAGCAACGACCCCACCGCCGCGGCAGCGCGGCATGGAGCTGGCCACGAAGATGGTCCAGGCGGCCCACGACCTGGGGACCGAGAACCTGCTGGTCGTGCCGGGGGCCGTCTACATTCCCTGGCTCAAGGACATACGAGCCGGTGCCCAACGACGTCTGCGACCGCCGGGCCCGCGAGGCCGTCGGCAAGCTGATGCCCCTGGCCGAGAAGCTCGGCGTTTACCTCAACATCGAGAACATCTTCTTCAACGGCTACCTGATGACGCCGGGGGAGATGAACGCCTTCGTGGACAGCTTCAAGAGCAAGCACGTCCGCGTCCACTTCGACACCGGCAACATCATGCTGTTCCAGTTCCCCGAGCACTGGATTCCCATCCTGGGGCAGCGGATCAAGAACGTCCACCTGAAGGAGTTCACCAAGAAAGGGACCGACCACTCGCTGGAATCGTTCCGGCCGCTGCTGGACGGCACCACCAACTGGCCCGCGGTGACGGATGCGTTCGAGAAGATCGGCTACAAGGGGTATCTGACCTTCGAGTACTTCCATCCATTCCAGCATTATCCGGAGGCGCTGATCTATCAGACTTCCGATTCGCTGGATCGGATCCTGGGGAGGAAAGGGTAGGAGCTCAGGGACCTCACCTTTGACCTTGCCGCAGCGGCTGCGGCAAGGTTGGGTGCGTTTCGTTTGGGGTGAGTTTGGACCCAGAGAGGGCTTCGTCTCCTCCGGCACGAAAGGGGTCGAGGGACAACAGGACACATCGACGAGCTGGCTGCGCTGGTTCCCAGGGGCAACCAGGCAGCATCGTTGCATCGTTGCAGCCAGCCCAGCCGCCCTGCATTGCGTGCATTGCAGTGCAATGCGTGCAATGACTGCAACGATGCAACGACCAGGAGCTGTCGGCCAGGCTGAGGTCGCCCGGCTCCCATCCCTGGCTCTTCTTCCCGTTCAACCCTGCCCAACTGCAGCAACTTCTGTCTCGTCTCTCCTATCCCTGGTACACCCCCTGCCGGTGGGAGACGAACTGGGGCCCGAAGCAGAAGAGCAACCGGACAACCTCTACCCAGCCGCGCTTATCGTGGTCCCACTCTCAGCTAGCAATCGCCTCGCTGCGTTGATTGCTTCCTGGACTGTCCCCTGGTCAAGATTCGGCGGCGCCAGACCGTGGACAATTGCGGTTCGCCGTTGATGGGTTTCCTCCAGGAAGCGGTAATCCTCTGGGGAGACATTCCCTGTCACGTAGAGTTCACGCACGAGGAGACCCGGCTGGGCCTCCCCCTTGCTTTGCAACCCGACCTTCTGGGCTAACCGACGGAGCGCCGCCTCAATCCCGGCCCAGGCGAGGACAAACCCAGCGTGCAAGGCCCCAGCCTGGCTTGCCCGCTGGGCCTCCTCGAGCATCAGGTTGATTTGCTCAAGGGAGGGTTCGCCGAACCTGCGTGCGATCCGCTCGATTGGGCTTTGCCCATGCAGCAAGACCAGGTCATAACTCCAACCGGGATTCGCACTCACGATTTCCGCACGACGGGGAATGGCCGGATCGGCTTCCAGGCTGGCACGATCCTCCTTCACCTGGACGAGGACCTTCTCCTCGCCCCGGACTGCCAGAAGATCCACGCCAAAATCCGCGGCGAAAGCCGGGAGCTGGTCAGCCCCAGGATGCAGTAGGACCACGTAGCCCTCGTCTCGGTACTGTCTGGCGACCTGCTCCAGCTCGTGTTCAAAGTCCATGGTTTCACTGTGGTAATTGGATGAAGTCTGGGCCATCCTCAATGCGGAGGTAGAGAAACTGATCTCCTTTGCTGAACGCATCCAGCAGGATCTTCGATCCTCTGCGAATCCGGATCGGAGCATCAATGCTGACCTGGATCGTTTCCGAAAAACGGATCTGGCGATCATCCTCGAAGACCAATTTGTTGAGAGAATCCCGGATCGGCTTGACCATGTTGTCGTCGTCGAGCGGTGGGTCATCTCCCTCGTGGAAGTTGATGAGTGTGAACTTCAACTTTCGGGTCAGCGGCGGATGAGCCCACGATTTCATTGCTTCGATCTTGATGGTCGCCTGCCACGCCTTCAGGTTCTTCTTGTCCTTGGTCTGGTATGAGACCGGGGGACCAGGCACGACGAATTCCAGGCGGAGCATGAACACGGGCCCCCTCGCCGGAGATTCCCTCCCGACCCTGGGTGGGAACCGTTCTCAGACAAGGTAAGGTATCAGACGGCGTGAACAGCGCCAACCCCCCCAGCACGCCCGCGCACTGCTCGTCGGTCGGCAGCGGAGGATTGTTGCCACAGACTCTATTCCACAAAGTCCACGTTGACCGCCGACGGAATGACCCCAGCCCGGTGGCCCTCCGCCAGCAGCCGCCGCACCGCCTCCCGACCACGAGCGCCATAGTCCAGCGTCCACTCGTTGACGTACATGCCCACAAAGCGATCCGCCAGGCCCCGATCCATGTCCCGAGCGTACTTCAAGGCGTAAGTGAGAGCCTCGGCCCGGTGGTCCAGCGAATAGCGGATGCTCTCCTTGAGCAAGCGGCTGATCTGCCGAATGGTTTCGGGGCCCAGATCGCGGCGGACCACGTTGCCGCCCAGCGGCAGCGGCAAGCCGGTGCGCTCCTGCCACCAGACACCCAGGTCGATCACCAGCTTCAGCCCCTGGTTCTGGAACGTCAGCTGCCCCTCATGGATGATCAGCCCCGCCTCGTGCCGGCCCTCGGCCACGGAAGCGATGATCTGGTCGAACGGCAGCACGTCGTGGCTGAACCCCTCCGGCAACAGCAGCCGCAGGGCCAGGAACGCCGTGGTCATGGTCCCGGGAACGGCGATCTTCACCTTCTTCAAGTCGGCCACGCTCAGGGGCTTTCGCGCCACCACCATCGGCCCGTAGCGGTCGCCCATGCTGCAGCCGCTCGGCAGCAGGGCGTACCTGTCCAGCAGATGAGCATAGGCGTGGATGCTGACGGCAGTGACCTCCAGCTCGCCGCGCAGGGCCCGGCGGTTCAGGGTCTCGATGTCCTGCAGCTCGTGCCGGAATTGCAGGTCGCCGGTGTCGATCTTGTTGTGGGCCAGGGCGTAGAACATGAAGGCGTCGTCGGGGTCAGGACTATGGCCGACGGTGATCAGTCGCTTGCTCATGGAATGAGCCCGGACGGCAGCCGGGAGCCAGGGGAAAGGGTGGGACATCAGGATCAACGATGGAACCGCCGGAGCGGGCCGGGCATAACAGGGCCACTTAGCGAAACGCCAGGCGCACTTCCGGCTTGAGCAGGAGCATCAGGGCCCACAGGCCGGCAAGCTGACCCAGGCCCACACAGCCGGCACAGGAGATACACGGAATGCAGGCCACCACGGCACCCGTCATCACCAGCCCGTACGAACGCAGCGCTTTCAGCCGGCTGCCGGCCACGATCACCAGCAGGGCCGCTCCGAACGACAGGGCCGACCAGAGTGCGGAGACAACCGGGACGAGCTTGATGATCTCGGCCTGGCCTCCCTTGAGGAAACCGGGCAAATGGAGGCGTTCCAGCTGGGCTTCCCGTTCCTCAAAGGTCATCCGCCAGGACTGGACCGTGCTGCCGACCAGGTACAGCGACAGCAGCAGGTTGAAGATCCCCACCCGCTGCAGCACCTGGCCCGGCAACCGTGTTTTCTCCTGGACATCCAAGGTGTCTCCTGGACTCGGCTCGGCTGGGCTCGTGCTCATCTTCGCTCTCTCCGGAATTGTCCCGGTTCCTGCAAATTGTCGTATTGTACGTCTCGGCCGGGGAAAGCGAAGTCCCGGACCCGGCACCACCGGACCGCGATTGACCACCCGCGGCTCGTTTGGACGCGAATGGCACTGGACAGGAAATCCGTCAGGGTTTACACTGAAGGTAGAGTGAACAAGCGCAAAGAGTTCACACTTGGGCTGTTCGAGAAGCATTCAAAAGGAGGGCGAACCTCGGGCCAGAGCGAATTTACAGAGGGGTGCCTGAAGCAGAAAACCGGCGCCAACCATAACCACCTGGCACGAGTCCCGTCCTCCCAATCATCGACTTCCCGGACAGCGTGTCCTACCACGTTTGGGAGGTTTGTTTGACGAGTGCAGCTCTCATGGAACCCGCGACCGGGTTCCGATCCCTTGGTCTTTCCGCTGATCTGCTGGGTTCTCTCGATCGGGTGGGCTATCTGGAGCCGACACCCATTCAGGCCGCGTTGATTCCCGAAGCCCTCAAGGGCCGGGACGTGATCGGGCAGGCCCAGACCGGCACCGGCAAGACCGCTTCCTTTGTGCTTCCCTTCCTGCAAACCTGGCGCGAAGTCCATCCCGGCCCCCAGGCAATTGTCCTGGCGCCGACCCGGGAGCTGGTCGTTCAGGTTGCGCAGGAGGCAGCCACGCTGTGTCCGTTTCCGGAGTGCCGGATCTTACCGATTTACGGCGGCGAGCGCTTTCGCCAGCAGCTCACCCAGCTCAAGCGCGGCTGTGGCCTCGTTGTCGGCACCCCCGGACGAATCCTCGACCATCTCTCGCGCGGCACCCTGAACCTGAGCCAGGTCAAGTACGTGGTCCTCGACGAGGCCGACCGGATGCTCGACATCGGTTTCCGGCCCGACATCGAGCGAATCCTCCGCCGCTGTCCCACCCAACGGCAAACGTTCCTCCTCTCGGCCACCCTGCCGCCGCCCGTGCTGCGGCTGGCCCAACGCTACATGATCGAGCCGCTCAACATTAACCTGTCTCCTGAAAAGGTGACGGTCGAAACGATCCGCCAGTCCTTCGTCACCGTGGACGAGGATCGCAAGCTGGAGGTGCTGATCCGCGTGTTCGATCGCGAGGAGCCGAGGCAGTGCATCATCTTCGTCGAGCGCAAGCGCTGGGCGGAAGACCTGTACCGGATGCTCCGCGTGCATCGCAAGCGCGTGGCCATGATGCACGGCGACCTGCCGCAACCGATGCGCAACCGGATCATGCAGGGCTTCCGGGACGGCAAGATCGTCTACCTGGTGGCCACCGACGTGGTCGGACGCGGCATCGACGTCAAGAACATCTCGCACGTGATCAACTACGATCTGCCGGATGATCCGGATAACTACGTTCACCGGATCGGCCGGACGGGCCGGATCGGCGCGGACGGGGTGGCCGTGTCGTTCGTCACGCCCGAACAGGGCAAGCAACTGACCGCCATCGAAACCTTGATCAACCTGCAGGTCGAGGAGATCCGCTTCGACGACTTCCAGGCGTACCGGCCGCGGACCAACCCGAAGGAAGACTCAACACCCAAACCGGCCGCGCCGGTCTTCGGCCGGAGGGTCAAGCGGTACAGCAAGCGGCTGTGATTTTCTCCCCGCTCCCCTTGTGGGAGAGAGGTTGGGGGTGAGGGGAAGGGCTGCTTGATTTATCGTTTCGCGCTGGGCCGACTGAGCGCGAAACGATAAATCGAAGAACCCCTCACCCCCAACCCCTCTCCCACAAGGGGAGAGGGGAGAATGCCCGTGTCACGGTTTCTTGATCGACACCAACGACCCCTCCCTCACTTCTCTCGTTCCTCCACGTCCAGCGCCCGCAAGCGGCGGTCGGCAGCGAACACCGGGGGCGGCAGTTCCTCGGCCTGGCGCAGGGCCTCCTCGGGAGAGAGCTTGAGCCGGGCGGTGCCGGAGCCGCGAAAGATCGGCAGTCCGCGCCGCAGCGCGATAATCTCACGGCGTGTCCGTCCTTTCGGTGCGTCGGGCCAGCGGCCGATGCGCTCGTGAAAGTCGAAGAAGACCGGCACGACCTCACGGATGTATTCCCAGTAGCCGGGATTGTCGGTCTGGATGACAAACAGTCCGCCCGGCACAAGGGTGCGATGGACCAGGGCCAGGAAGCCCGGGGTGATCAGCCGGCGGTAAACTTCGAGCGGATTGTAGTAGGGCTGCGGATGATAGCAGTGGATCTCGGCAGCGCAACCGGGCGGCAGGTACTTCTCCAGCAAGCGCTGGCCATCGACCACGGCAAAGCGGATGTTGGTCAGGCCCCGCTGATTGCCGCGGCGTGTGGCGTAGCGGATGACCACCGGCAGCACGTCGATGCCGAGGTGATCGTGGTCCGGCCTCCAGACAGCGCTGCCGATCAGGAAGCGACCATTGCCGCAGCCCAGGTCAACCACCAGCGGGGCCTGGCGGCCAAACAGCTTCTCCAGGTCGAGCGGCCCCGGCTCGGGCAGCTTCTTCAGCGCCGTCTGCGTCCACTGGGCTGGTTCGAGGATCTCGCCGGCGATGGGCACGCCAAACTCGCGCTCGATCTGCCGGCGTTTCTTCTTCTCGGGTTTCATGGTCTCGGAGGGGTCATTTCCCCGTCAGCGGATCATTGATCGACCGCATCCATTCGAGGAGCCGCCGTTGCAGGTCGGCCTGGACCTGTTTCTCCGGCTCGGCCCCGTACAGGTTCCTGGTTTCGCCCGGATCGTCCTTCAGATGATACAGCTCGTTCTCGCCCCCGGCTTCGTAATGGCGGATCAGCTTCCACTCCGGAGTCCGGATCATCCGCATGTTTGCCTTGGCTCCATTGATCAGATCATACTGACCGAAGAACGTGTCGTTCCAGGGCACGTCCTGCCCTCGAAGCAGCGGAGTGAAATCTCGGCCGGCCAGCTTCAAGTCCTTGGGCATCGGAACCTGAAGCATGCCCAGCACCGAAGGAAACGTGTCCAGGTTGGTGATCACGTGTGTAAGCACGGTTCCCGGTTTGATGACGCCGGGCCAGCGGACCAGCCAGGGAATCCGCAGCGAGGTGTCGAACATGTTGGGCCGAGTGCCTTTCTTGCCCTCGATCATCCAGACGCCGTTGCCCTTGTGATGGATGCCGTGCTGGCCGATGTTGTACCCGTGATCGCTGGTGTACATCACAATGGTATGGTCGAGGACCTTGAGCTTTTCCAGCCTGTCGAGGATGCGGCCGAGGTTCCGGTCCACCGCGTGGACTGCGGCGAAGTAGTCGCGGGTGATTTGCTTGACCTTGGCCTTGTCGAGGCCAGGCACGTCCGGGATCGTCAGGTCCTTGCCGCGGTAGACGGCCGTGTCCTCTTCGGGCATGGGACCATAAGGCGTGTGCGGTTCGCGGAAGTGGACCAGCAGGGCGAAGGGCTTCGCTTCGTTGTCGTCCAGGAATTTCAAGGCGTCGTCGGTCATCAGATCGGAGCTGGCCCCCTTGAACTCCTGGTCCTTGCCCTCGACCTCGAAGGTTGGGTTGAGCGGTTTCCAGCCGCCGCCGAGGTTGCCGAAGAAATGATCGAAGCCGCGCCTGGTTGGATGAAACTCCGGTTTGCCGCCCAGGTGCCATTTGCCGACCAGCCCGGTCCGGTAGCCGGCCTGGTGCAGCACCTCCGGCCAGATGACGAACTTCTTGGCCAGACCCAGGCCGCCCTCGGCTTGCTTGGGCGTGATCCAGTCAGTGATGCCGACCTGAGTGCCATAGCGGCCGCAGAGGAAGGTGGCCCGGCTGGGCGAGCAAACGGGTGTGACCACGAAAGCGCGATCGAAGCGGGCCCCTTCGCGGGCCAGCCGATCCTGGTTGGGCGTTTGTACTTCCTTGTTGCCGTAACAACCGACCGACCAGGCCGCCTGGTCGTCGGTCACGACCATGACCAGGTTGAGGGGGGTCTGCCGGGGTTCCGCCGCCGGGCAGAAGCTGGCGAGAAACAGCGAAGCGAGACAGACGACGAGCAGACGCGGCAGCATGAGAGACATCTCCGTCTTCGGGGAAGAGCAAGGCCGCCTTGCGGCTGCAAACCGTGGCGGCCAGGGGACGGAATGAGCCGTCCCAGGAGATGTATGGAATCCGAGCCGAATGGCCTCCTCGCCCTTTCGCTCGAAGGGCTGCTCAAGTCAAAGGCGTCAGCTTCTCAACGGGGATCCGGAGAGCGATCACGAGTCCCACACCCACGACGACCATGCCCCCCATTGCGGGTACGAGGGCCGCGAGAACAGACCACTGACCGGCCAGCAGGAAGTACGTGAGACTGCCAACGACACCGAGAACGAACGCGAGCAGCACAGCAAGGCCGATGGCGGCCAGCCACCGCACCTGCCGTCTCCCGTTTTGCTGTCCGACAAGCACAACGTGCATGGTACACCTACAGAGTGCATTGGGTGCTAGTTATCGTTTTTGGCAGGTTCCGCGACACGATGAAGTATGAGGCTCTCAACCGCGGGATAATCGAAGTCCCCCTGGTCGAGGTTCTCGTAGCCGGTAGGGATCATGCGGAGTTGAATCGTTCCCTCGGCTCCTCTTTCAACCTTCCCCACAGGTCGAAGGCCGTTCCACGACGGATTCTGCTTGTACTCCTTCTTGTCGCCAAGGTATTTGGGAAGATAGAGGTTCAAACAGCCCGCCTTCGCGTCAGCGACACCCCTCAAATCAGCTCCCTTATTGACCCCACAAGTGGGCGGCAACTGCGGATGCGGCTTTTGGGTTGCCCGGAACGCCACCTGCCAATGTGCCTGCCAAAGAGCCTGCTCGCCGTGGAACGTGAGATCGACCTTGATGCCGTTCTTTTCCCCGGTCCACTTGCCCCGGAGATCGTCAATTTGCAAGCGACCCCCATCCTGTGCGGGCGTGTTTTTCTTCCCGGCGTCGGGCTTCTCGGAAGGCGTTTCCCGCTCTTTGGCTTCCTTGGGTTTTTCTCCAACCCTGCCCACTGGGGTCAGATTAAAACTGACGACCAGCAGTACGAGGTTGCTCTTGCGCAGGTCGGAACCCTGCCGGATCGGTGTGTTGAACAGGAGTTGAGCCGGGAGTTGAGCCTCATTACTGCTGAGCAAAACGACGGGGCGGCCCTCGTCCTTGGGAAAGGATGCCAGATAACAGGTATAGAGGGACACCCTTCCATCCAGAGCGAGGTCGAAGGTGTCGGTCGCCAGAACCATGCGCCCATTCGGGGTCTTGAACACCATCTTGATGGGGAGCTTGAGAGCAGCGCTTTCTTTTCCGAACGCCTTCAGGAGTAGTCGGTCCGCTTCGTTGGCTTCCTGGTTCGGCCTGGTCTTGCCCTGGCCATCCCCCTTCCCTTTCGGCGTTTCACCACCTTTTGCGGTAGGCTCCCCTGCCGCATCCTGTTGCTCGCTCACGGTGGCTGACCGAGGGGCTGGATCTTGTTGTCCCCCCGCCTGATGCACGTACAGCACTCCTCCGAAGCCAACCATCCCCAGCACCAGCAGTGCCGCCGCCGCCATCTTGATCTTGTTCAGGAACATGGTCTGCACCATTCCTTTTGTCAGAGCGGCAACCCTGGCCGAAATGGCGCCAGCGGCAACCGCATTTCCTCCCGCCACCCGATTTGCAGCCTGGATCGTCGGAGCCATTGTGGAGACTGGTACACACGCCGACCCCACCTTCTCAGACAGGACCGCAGCCAGCGTTCCGCCGGAAAAGGCCAGACCGTTTCGGGTCAGGCGCTTCGCCAGGAGCGCTCGTCCTCGGGACAACCGGCTGGCTACTGTCCCTTCCGGCCAGCCGAGTTCCCGAGCCGCCGCCTTGCCGGTCTTGCCCTCCAGGTCGCAGAGCACGATGGGGACTCGATACTTGTCCGGCAAGCGGCTCAACTCTTGATCGAGCAAGGATTCCAGGTTCCGCCAGCAGTTATCCGGCTCAGCAGTTTCAGGCTCAGGCATTTCCGTCGCCTGCCTCTCCCTGACCCGCTGCCTGGCGATCATGGTTCGCGCCTTCAATGCCGTCCGATAGGCCACGCCGTGGAGCCAGTTGGCAACCATTTCCCGTGGCACAATCGCATCGGCCTTGCGGACGAGGACCAGGAACGTGGCCTGGAAAGCATCTTCGGCATCGTGGTGATTGTGGAGAACTCGACGACAGACACCCAGCACCATCGGACCATGCCGTCTCACGAGGGCTGCGAAAGCCTCTTCATCCTTTTGGCTGAGGAAAGACTCCAGCAGCTGTCCATCAGTCAGGCTCGCTCCGTCCCGCAGCAGCACCGCTCTGCGGAGCTGATCGAGGACCGGGCTCAAGGTGCTGCTCACCATCTCGGTTACTCCGCTGCTCGCCTCGTTGGGCCTCTACTCCTATTTGCCCCGTCGAGGCCCGTTTCTTCCGCTTTTTTCTCGATCTGCCTGGATTTGTCCGAGAAAAACTGAGGCCAACCTGTCTTCCGATCGGCTACAAGAGGAAATGCACCAGCACCACGCCAACCCACAAGAACCAGGCCAACGCGGCAACCGAACCGGCAATCAAGGCGAGTTTTCCCGGCAACACGTACCGGCCGTAGAAGGCCAAGGCGAGCGCCGGGAAAAAGAGCATGCTGACCCACACCATGCCTTCGTTCGGCGCGATGCCCAGCATCTCCTGGAAGGAGTTCGCATTCAAGGTCAGCAACCCTGCCATTCCAACCGCGAGAGCAAGAATGAGCCAGGCCACGCAGCCGACGAATAGCTTGAAGGGCCATGAGGGTGTTGCGCCATCGGGCCCATAGGACCAGATCAGGGGGGTGAGGAACACGGCCAGAAACACCAAACCCAACCCTATCGCTTTCGTCACCGGCTTGTCAATGAAAGTGAACGTGGGCCCTACCGAGAGAAAGCTGAGAAAGACAATCATCGCAACGACCATGGGAGCGGCCGTTCGCCAAAGGCTGGTTGTCAGTGGTTTCATCGATCTGCTCCTTTACCTGTCATCACGAGGACGTGCCTGACCGGATTTTCCTCGGTCCAATCGCTTTCGGGCACTCGAACCTCGACCAGGTTCTTGATGCCCTGGATGCCGTCCAGCTGCTGGACGAGCGCCTGGGCCATCTGCTTGAGGTAGTAAGTGGGCACGACGCCACGGACCAGCACCACGGCATCCCGGACCTCACAGCGCAGGGTCCGCAGGATCGGGTAACCGCTTGACAGCAGCAGCCTCAGCGCGGCGATCCGAAGGGTATCATCTCCGTTTCCTGCCGTTTGACCGGCAAAGTGCAGCGTTTCGGAACAGGATACGTGGGTCATCATCGTTCGCAACTCTCCATGTCAGGAATGACGGGCTCCTGCCGATGGCCTGAGCGGCAGCGCAGGCAATTTGTCCACGGGCGTTGTGAATCCTTGAACTGTAACCACGGTGGCAAAAGCGACACCCATCGCCAGGCCGAGAAAAGCGCCGTAGCGGAAATCGCCCGTGAGGAGGTAACCCATCGAGCAACTACCAACCAGGGTGGCCGAGATGACTGCGATCCAAACGAGAACAAGCCGGTGCCAGCGGACGATCCGCCGCCCGCCTTGATTCACAAACGGAAGGAACCCCATCGCATTACCCTCCCAGCTCAGAGGTTCGGCAAGGTCAACTGCAGCAGCACAATTCCCCCTCAGCCATTTCCGCGAGTGTCCGTTCCAGCAAACCCCAGTTGGTGAAGGGCTTGTGGAAGAGATGGGCAGCACCCAGCTCCTGCAATTCTTCGGGGGTGTAGCAGCCGGTGTTGCCGCTCATGAAGCAGCACTTTACTTCGGGGTTGATCTGCTGAAGGGCGGCAAGGGTGGCCGGGCCATCCATCCCCGGCATGTGGACGTCCAGGAGAACGACGGGCCTGCTTTGCTGCCGCTCCCGGTACAGGCAGACCGCATCCTGTCCGTTCGCTGCCGACCTTGTCGCAAAGCCCAGGCGCCGCAGGTACAACTCCAGGAGCTTGCGCACTCCCTGGTTGTCGTCCACCACCAGGACCTCACCCCTGCTTGCAGCCAGCAACTCTCCGAACATGGATCACCTCCTGGCGGTGCCAAAGCCCTCTCCTCGCAAGAGTGGCTCGACTCCAGACAGGCTCGTCCGTGCAGCAAAGGATGTGCCGTTTGTTGCCACTCTCAAGCGTGACAACGGAAGTCAGCTTCTTACTTGAAGTTGCGGCACCGACCAGAAACGGACAGGACAGGATGCAGGGAGATGCTGAGGATCAAGGGATCCTCAAATACGTGCGGTTCCCTCCGGGCAATGGTCCAAAACCGCACAGGGGGTGGATCGTGCCCACCTCTGTGCGGTTTGGAAACCGCGGCTGAATCAGCCCCGGTCTGCCTCCAGGTCTTCGAGCGCCTCGTAACCGAGGTCTTCCGCCAGCTTCTCGGCCTGGTCCGGCGTGAGCGGGCCAACCCGCACCTCGCGTCCGGCCGTCCAGAACGTCAAGAAGCCGTCAAGGACGGCCACCTCCACCTTGTCCCCGATCTGGACGTCCGTGACGTGGCAACCGGGCGTTTCTTCCGTGCGAATGCGGATCAGCTCCTGACGCCGGGTGAGTTTGCGTGTCGCTGGCATGGTGTGTCCTCGTGTGTGGTTCAGTGTCTACCATTTGCAAGCTGAAATGGTTGTAGCGGTTTTTCGTCCTCTGTGCAAAGTCAGTAGCAACTGCCGCCCCTTCAAGGCTGATTCTTAGCCCCGAAGGGGCGGCAGTCAATAGACCAGGACGTGAGTCCTGGGCTCCAAGGTCACTTCCCCGTTCGCGCGTCCCACAGCCGCACGGTCCGATCGTGGGACGCGGTGATGATCCGCTTGCCGTCCGTGGTGTAGCTCACGCCCGTGACCGCGTCGGCGTGCCCGGTCAGGGTCAGGATCGGCTTACCCGTGGTCGCGTCCCAGACCTTGCCCAGCCCGTCCACACCGCCGGTCAGCAGCCGGCCGCCTTCCGGGCTGTACTGGACAGCGAAGACGATTCCCTCATGACCCTTCCAGCCGCGCACTTCCTTGCCCTCCTGCACGTCCCAGAGATGAACGCCTCCCTGGGAATCGCCAACGGCCAGTTCCTTGCTGTCGCCACGAAAGGCCAGGGTGTTTGCTCCGCCGGGATGGCCCTGAAGCCTCCGGACCTGCTTGATCTCCTGGGTGTCGTGGATGCCCACGGTGCCGTCCTCGCTGGCGCTGGCCAGCCAGGCGCCGTCCGGGCTCCAGCTCAAATCCACGATCTTCCGGGTATGGGAAGTCTGGGTCACTTCCAGCTTGCCCGTTTTCAGGTCCCAGACGTGCAGCCGACCGTCCTCGGCCCCGGCCGCCAGCCGGGACCCGGCCGGGTTGATGGCCACACACAGCAGCCGTTTGTCGTTGCCCTCCAGCGTCCGGGCCGGCTTGCCCGTGGCCGGGTCCCAGACGCCCACCTTACCCTTCGAGTCCACCGTGGCCAGCAGGAAGCCTTCCCCGCCCCAGTCCACGCTTACCACAGCGACCTTGTCGCCAGCCCGTTGTGGCACGGTCTCCCGACCGTGCCACACCTGGTCGCCGGGGGGCCGGAAACGCAGGGTTTCCTTGCCGGACAGACTGCTCCAGATCGTCACCTGCCCGCTCTGGTCGGCCACGGCCAGGCGCCTGCCGTCCGGACTCAGCGCCAGGTACAGCGCCGGGGCCGGCAGACCGCGCAGCACACCCAGGAAGGGCCGGACGTGATACTTCAACGGCACCGCTTCGCCAATGGGCGCTCCCTCAATGCGCGCCTGAAGCAGCAGCTCGCCGGCGGCCTCGCCCTGGTCGTCGGGCACCTCGATCCGGAGCGTGAGGGGATGGTCCGGCACCGCTCGTACGTGCAGCGCCGGGTGGTCTTGCGGTCGAAGCACCAGCAGTTCCACGGGGCCCTGATAGCCGTCGCGCTCCAGCGGTACGTTCAGGTCCAGCTTCTCGCCGCTGGACAGGGCAATGGGCACCGGCTCCAGGCGCAGCCGCAGCGGCACCACCTCGACCCGCAAGGTCGTTTCCTCTTCCCGGCCCCGGGCCGCAGTCGCCGTCAGCCGGATCTCTCGGGGTCCGGGTCGCGCCTCCCGGTCGATGGTCACTTCCAGCTCGCCCTGCTCCTGGTCCGTCTCCAACTCCACCGGGGCAACGGTGACGCCATCGGGAGGCTGGATACACTCGATCTTGATCGGCCGGCGAAACCGATCGCGCTCCACGGCAATCGCGATGACTTTGCGGGTGCCGCGCGGCAGCACCAGCCCGGCCGGCTGCCGTAACTCGAAACCGCCCCGGTTGGCCTGGCGATCGCGCACCAGGGCCACGATCTGGGAAACGACCAGCACCACCACTCCGACGGCCAGCAGGAGCAGCAGGCCGCTCAGCAGCCAGCGCAGCCGGCGGGGCGTGACAAAGGCCGGCAGCCGGGGTCTTTCCAGCCTCTCCAGGATCTCCGTCGGCGTCGGCTCGCGCGCCGTCCTGGCCGCGGGCGGGCGGAACTCCGGAAGCGGAGGAGCAGGAAAGCCGGGGCCGACTCCCAGCGAATCGCCAACGAGGGCCACGTTGGGGACAATCCTGGGTTCAATCCAGGTGGGCACTCCCTCCGGCACGGGCGGCGGCGGAGCCGGGGACCCGCGCAGCGGATGCACCTGCTTGCCGGCCCCGACCGGCACCATCTGGACCTGGCAATGCGGGCACAGCACGTTGCCCGTCTCCGCCAGCCGGGCCGAGACCTGGAGCCGAACGCCGCAAACCGGACAGACCATCCGCACCCGGGGTCCATCGTCCGGAGGCACTTCCGCGCCGGACAAAGGAGGAGGAGCGGCCGGCTTGACTGGTTCGCTGTTTCCTCGGGCAGGTTCGCTGGCCGGCTCGGGAAGAGGCGGCGGCCCGGCCTGCGCTTGCGGCCGGTTCGGGACGTCCGTCCTGGCCGCCTCGACGATGGCCTGGACCAGGGCGGTACAGTTGGGGTAACGCCGGGCCGGGTCCTTCGCCAGTCCTTTCTCGATGGCCTCGGCCAGCGGCGGCGAGACGTCCGGGTTGAACCAGACCAGGGCCGCCAGTTTCTGGGTGGTTTGCTTGACCAGGATGGCGGCCGGCGTCGTTCCCTGAAACGGCGTCCGCCCCGCCAGCATCTCGTAGACGGTCGCCGCCAGGGCGTACTGATCGACCCGGCCATCACACTTCTGGCCCATGATCAGTTCCGGGGACATGTACTCCGGCGTCCCCAGCACCAGGCCCGCTCCGGTCAGCCGGGTCCCCTCCTTGCCGCCGGTCGTGGTCAGCACCTTGGCCACCCCGAAATCACTCAGGAACGGGTGGCCGTGCGTATCAAAGAGGATGTTGGCCGGCTTGACGTCGCGATGCAGCATCCCCTGCTGATGGACAAAGTCCAGGGCCCCGGCAATGGCCGGCAGCCAGCTGCTCAGCGTGCCGGGGTGCGCGGGCACGGCCCGCCCCATGCCATCCCGTTCGACCCGGTCCAGCAGACTGCCGCCCGCCAGGTATTGCATCACCGCGAAGGGCAAGCCGTCGTGCCGGCCGACGTCGAGGATCTTGACCACGTGCGGATGGGCCAGCCTGACCAGCGCCCGCACTTCCAGGTCGAAGCGCTCGGCAAAGTCCGGCTCTTCCAGGGCGCTGCGCCGCGGCATCTTGATCACCACCTCGGTGTCCAGGTTGCGATCGTGAGCGCGATAGACCACGCCCATGCCGCCCTCGCCCAGCTTGGCCAGGACTTCATACCGTCCGCCGGACAGAAGTTCGGTTGTTGGCGCTGTCATGCCCTCGATTCCCAAGCTGCGCTTCTGCTCCCCCTTGAATTGTCCGTCCAGGCTTGCCTGCTGGCAACTCTTTTTTCCGCGGGCCCGACGGCACCCCCGGTCCGGGGTCCAAAGGCCCGGGCCGGCCTGTCCTCCGGAGTCCAGCGACAACACCTTGGCAGGTCTTATCGATCGTCTTTCGGATCTTCCTTGCCGACTTGCCGCCTTTTGCCTTGACATTACTCTTTGCCCCTTTTACAGTTGAAACACTCCATGAAGGTCCATTGGGCTGCGTTCTCCAGGAGAAGGGACCGTGACCAAGAAAGAGATTGTCAAGCAAATTGCGGATCGGGTCAAATTAACTCAACTCGAGACCAAAGAGATTGTTCAGCAGACCTTTGATGCCATCGTCGAGACCCTCCTTGAAGAAGGTCGGATCGAGCTGCGGAACTTCGGGGTCTTCGAGGTGAAGGAGCGCAAGGCGCGCAAGGCCCGCAATCCGCGCACGGGGGAGAAGGTCTACGTGCCGCCCAAGGCGGTGGTGACCTTCAAACCGGGCAAGGAGATGGAAGAGAAGGTCCGCCAGTTGACCAGCATCCCCGGCCGGGCCACCGCCAGCAATGGCCAGGGTCACGCCACCGGCGGCAAGCCCAGGAAGAAAAAGAAAGGTCGGAGCAAGACCGGCGCCAAGTCGCGCAAGTCCAGCTGATCGGCTCCTGGCTCCGCCTTCGGACCCAACCACGAGCCGGTCGCCAGTCAGGCGGCCGGTTCGTGAGTTTTTTTCGTTCCTTTCGACCGGACGCTCAAGTTTGCCGGCGTTTCTGCCGATACATTCCTTGAACTTGGCACGATCCCTGTGCTCGGCGTTTCTCTCCGCACCCTTGCCGATGGACCCTTCCTCGGAGGGACGGCCCGTCGGAGAGAAGCCAGGAGGCTATCATGCGCCGCTGGTCGAGCTTGTGCTTGTTGGCCCTGTTTGGGTTGAGCAATGCGGGCTGTTTCATCAACACCTACAGCCCCGATCCGCCAACACGCATCCGGCAATTGCTGGTCGATTCCGAGAACCTCCGCGTCATTCAGGAAGAATGGGAACGGATCTGGTTCACCGATCACCCATCGCACCTGACGCCGTTCCGCACCGATGGCGCCGTGGCGCCGTGACCGAACAATGGGAAAGCGTGTCTTCCGCCGAGCCGGGCACGCAGCGCAGCGGAGTAAGCGGTTCGCAGCCGGGCTGCTTACTCCGCTGCGCTGCGTGCCCGGCTCGGTTCCCGTTTCCCGTCTCGCCCTCTCACTTCATGCCGCTCTTGACCACGTCCGCAAGGAGCCTGGCCAGCGTCAGATCCGTGTCGGCGTGTTTCCGCAGGACCTCGGAAACCTGCTGGATAATGCGGCGAACCACCTGCAACTCGCCTTGTCTGCTTGACAGCTGTCACAGCAGGGATAGGATGCGCTGGCTGAGCAGAGCAGGCACCAACAGCATGAGGCGGCATGCTACGGGAATCGCTGGGCTGGCGTGTTGAGAAATCCAAAGGCCATGCCTGGGGACGCCTGTTCTGTAGCGGGAACGCGGGGATTGCATTATCAGCGTGTGGTCGACGCCCGCGTCCGAGAACAGCTCGCCACGTACGCCGCGAGATTGATCTTTGCCCGCATGGTCCGCAAGATGAAGACGAAACATCCGAAGAGGAAGGCGATGGTACAGAGAACGACTCCTGAACGAGAATACGACTTCGCCCTGATCCTGGACGGCATCCGGAAGGTAACCGACGAGGCGGCTGACAGGCTCTTCGAGGCTGGATGCGACGATGCGACGATCAGCACTCGATTTGATCGAGTGTACGTCACCTTCTCGCGCACCGCTCCGTCGATGAAGGAAGCCATTCTCAGCGCCATCCGGGACGTGAAGAAGGCGAACGTCGGCGCCGGGTGCATCGCGTTGACGCCTGCGACCTGGTGACCGAGGCGAGATTCCCGGATAATCTGCCTTGAAGCCAGTGGTAAGCAGTACGTCAACGGACAGGGACCAGGAACTCCCGCCGTCTGTCCTCACTGGAGTCCCCCTGGCACTGGTGTGAAGTGGCCCACTGGCTCCAGCAGAACGACATGATCAAGGAAGAGGTCCTCCGCAAGCCAGGAAGTGGCAACGATCAACAGTGTTCTGGAACTGGAACACAAGAGGCACGTCGCACCTCAACTCACGGAGGAACTGATCCGCTTGCTGGCGGAGACGCCGACGGCCGAGACGCGAATGCCGCTCCCATACAATGCCCCTGTTCCACCCCAAAGTCCCGCATCGGCTGCATTCATGATCCAGACCATTGACGTCCTCGACTCCCCCCAGCTGCTGATCGACCTCGACCGGCTCGACGCCAACCTGCGCCATTTGCAGCAGGCCTGCCACAAAACCGGCGTGGACCTCCGGGTCCATTTCAAATCGCTCAAGTGCGGCAGCCTGGCCCGCTACCTGGCGGACAGGGGCGTGCGCAGTTTCCTCGCTGCCAAGCTGAACGAGGCCGAGGTGCTGGCCGACAGCGGCATCCGCGACATCCTGGTCGCCAACGAGATCATCGGTCCGATCAAGCTTGCACGCCTGACCCGCCTGGCCCAGCGGGCTCACGTGCGGGTTTGCGTCGATGACGCGAGCAACGTGGCCGAGATGGGTAAGGCGGCCCGGGAGGCGGGTGTGACCCTGGACGTGCTGGTCGAGGTGGACGTCGGCATGAGCCGCTGCGGCGTCGAGCCGGGCGAGCCGGCCCTGGCCCTGGCTCGCAAGGTCCAGGCCGAGCCGGGGCTGCGCTTCGTCGGACTGCAAGGCTACGACGGCCATTTGCAGATGCTGCCGGATCGCAACGAGGTCAAGACCCGGTGTTTGCAGGGTCTGGAGCGGCTGGTCAGCACTCGCCGGCTGATCGAGCAGGCGGGCATTCCCGTCACGGTGGTCACTGGAGCGGGGACCGGCACCTGGGAATACGCCGCGGGCTTCCCGGGAATGACCGAGGTCCAGCCGGGATCGTTCCTGCTGATGGATTGCGCCTATCATGCGGTCCGGCCGGAGTTCGACTGTTCGCTGTCGATCCTGGCCACGGTGATCAGCAGCCGGCCCGGGTGGTACGTCCTGGACGCGGGCAGCAAGGCCATCTCCAAGGATTTCGGCACGCCAACGATCAAGGACCACAACGACGAGAAGGTGGTCAAACTGTCTGAGGAGCACACCAAGGTCGAGTGCGGCAATCCGCCTCCGGTGGGCACCCTCCGCGAGGTGATCCCGGCTCACTGCTGCGCCACCATGAACCTGCACCGGCAGTGCGTGGCCGTCCGCCAGGGACGGGTGGAAGCGTTCTGGCCCATCGAGGCCAGTGGGCGCTACGACTGAGAGACTTTCACGGAGCGAACACGGTCCGTCCGCCATCGACCGGCAGGCAGACGCCGGTCACGAAATCATTGTCGAGAAAGAACAGCACCGCCTGGGCGACGTTGGCCGGGCTGCCCTCGCGCTTGACCAGGGTGGCGCTGATCGCCTCGCGCCGTTCCTCCTCGGGCAGGTCGGCCGGCAGCAGCACGGGTCCCGGCTGGATGCAGTTGACCCGCACGCGCGGATTGCGCTGGGCCAGCTCCACGGCCAGGCAGCGCGTCAGGGCGGGGATCGCTCCCTTGGAGCAGAAATACGCGCTGTGGTCCGGGTAGGGGCGGACCTCGGCCCAGTCGCCCAGGGTGACGATGCAGCCGCCTTCCGGCTGCCGCACCATCGCCAGGCCCGCTTGCTGGCTGCAAAGGAACGTCCCCAGAGTGTTGATCTCGAACTGCCGGCGAACGTCGTCCGCGGTGACGTCCTCCAGTCTCTTGCGCTCCCAGATGCTGGCACAGTTCACCAGCACGTCGAGCCGGCCAAAGCGATCCAGGGTCTGCTGTACCAGGCCCCGCGCCGCCTTCTCGTCCGTGAGGTCCGCCATCAGGGCCAGCGCCTCGACGCCCCGGGCTCGCAGCTCCGCCACCGCCGCCTCGGCTTCCCCGGCTGAGCTGCGATAGTGAATCACCAGCGAATAGCTCCGATCCGCCAGGGCGTCGGCCACAAAGGAGCCGATACGTTTCTTGCCGCTCCCGGTTACCAGAGCTACCTTCCGCGTTGCTGTCATGGTGTTCCCCGTTTCTTCCAGCGGCGATCTTCGACCTCCCTGGGCAGCGTTGGGCAGCCCGGCGCGCATGGTTGGGTCGTTTTTTGCCCCCAACTTATCTTGCAAGAAAAACTGATCTCGTGTATACTGTTCAAAAGTATTTATGGAGATGATTTCACCTAACAGTCACCAGAGAAAGTGTTTGCTGAAAACACAGAACCCCGAAGCAAAGGAAAGGCAGCATGCACGGTTGCTCATCTGTTGATGGTATGAACCTTGCATGGAATAAAGCAGAGTTTGCTGGGCGGGCCCAGGTCCAGCCGGTTGTCGCAGGAGGTGTGGGTTCTTGAGGGAGCATCCGGTGATGCAACCGCACTTTGAAGCCGCACACCTGTGTTGATTCCGCACACTAGATTCACGGAGGATCAGCCATGCTGGTTTTGACACGCAAGCGTGATGAACAGGTCGTCCTGTATCTTGCCAACCAGACCATCCGCATTCAGGTCGTTTCCGTGGAGGGCAACCGCGTTCGCATTGGCATCGAGGCGCCGCAGGACGTCAAGATCACCCGCGAGGAGCTGGTGGTCGAACACCGGAACTGACGCCGCTTGGCAGTGCCGCCTTGACTGCTCCAGGTCGAGGACGGGAAACGTTGACGACTCGAGAAATTTCATGGGATGTCCCTCTGGATGTATGGCGAGTCAGGGCCAGCTGCATTAAACCCCGATCCGATCGAAAACAGGAGTTCGTTGTCTCATTGTTCGCCTTGTTACCTCTCAGAAAGCAGTGACCGGGCCTCTCCGGGTGATGTGAATCTCCGGCTCGCCCTGACCACGTCGCCAGTGCCGCCCCCCGCTGCCGTGTCACACACTCAGCCAGAGCCGGCAACCCGGCCGCAGGTTCCGACCTGCCGCCACGCCCGGATACTGAAGCCAGTGAGTCGCTCCGGAACCTGCAGACCAGGCTGCAAAGACGGCCCCTCTCCCAGGGGCCGCCCAGGCCGAGGGCCGGGTTCCTGTTAACTCTGGGCCTGATGCTGGCCGTGATGCTGGTCGTGGCGGCGGTCATTCTGCTCAGGCAGGTGCTGCAGAAAGGCGTGGCGGGGGCCTTTGGTCCCGCGGTCGTGCCGGAGTCGGCCTGGAAGGAAGTCCGGCTGCCGAACAGCCGCTGCAAGGTGGAGATGCCGGGTCGGCCCGAGCCCACCCCGATGGCAGCCAACCCTCACATCCTCAGCTGGGAGAGGCACTTTCTGAAGCTTGAGACGCCCCGCGAGGAATTCGGATTGGCCTGGATGGACCTGGGGCCTCAGCTCGATCCGGCGCACTCTTCGCCAAATACGTCGAGGCGAAGCGCGACGAAATGCGAAAGCGCCTGCAAGCCACGGTGGTCTCGGAGCGGGAGATTGACCTGGGCCCCTGTCGCGGACAGGAGTTCGTCCTCCAGCACAAAGGCGGTCGATTTATTGAGCGGGCCTACCTGGCCCAGCCGGCAGACAAGCCGCCCCGGCTTTACGTTCTCGTGGTCTCGGTGCCGGAAGGAGCTGCCGGCGAGAAGGATAGCCGTCGCTTCCTCGACTCTCTCCAGATCGAGGGACTGGAAGCTGGTGCCGGGCCCAGACAACCGAACTACCCAGGAAGAAGGAAAACCAATCGTAACGCCCCCGGCGCTCGCCTTTCGTGAAGGCTGGAAGAAAAAAACGCAATTTCCGTTGCGCACCGGCCGAGACTCCTGTATGATGCATTGAAGACCTGCCACCGACATCCTGCCTCAGTGATTCCGCATCCATGAAACCCCGCCAACCGAGATGGGACCTGCTTGGCCTCTGTCTCCTGTTCGCCGCGCTGTCGCTGCTCTGGCCCGTACCTCCGGAACAGACCCCTGGGCCAATCCCTGCCCCCGGCACCGACGACAACTTCTCGCCGGACCAGCTGCAACTGCACTGGGTCCGGGAGCTGCTGCCGCAACAGCCGGCCTGGCCCGATCAGCCGCTCTTTCAGATCGATGCCGCGGCCCAGCCGGTCGTCCACGGGCAGACCGTCTACCTGGCCTCGGCCCGCACCGACAGCGTGGCCGCTTATGACGCCGATACCGGCAACGAACTCTGGTCCTTCACCAGTAATGGCCCGATCCGCTTTGCTCCCGCTGTCTGGCGGGATCGGCTCTATTTCGGCTCGGACGATGGCTACCTTTACTGTCTGGAGAGCGACACGGGCCGGCTGGTCTGGAAGGTGCGCGGCGGGCCGAGCGATCGGCTGATCCTGGGCAACAGCCGGCTGATCTCCACCTGGCCGGTGCGCGGCGCCCCGGCCGTCGTGGACGAACCCGCTTCGTCAGACCGGGAGGGCACGGTCTATTTCGCGGCCGGCATCTGGCCCTTCATGGGGGTGTTCCTGCATGCGCTGGACGCCCGCAGCGGGCAGGTGGTCTGGACCAATGACGGCGAGGGCAGTGTCTACCGGAAACAGCCGCACGTGACCGACGCCTTTGCCGGCATCGCGCCGCAAGGCCCTCTCGTTGTCTCAGGAGACCGGCTGCTGGTTCCCGGCGGCCGATCCATCCCCGCCTGTTACGACCGCCATAGCGGCCAGCTGGTGCATTACCGCCTGGCCGAGAACTCCAAGAAAGGCGGTGGGCCCAGCGTTGCCGTCCAGGACAGGCTGTTCATCAACGGTCCGGGGGTGTTTGAAGTCGAGACGGGCCGGTACGTGGGAGCGGGGGGTACGAACACCGTGGGCCGGGCTGGTCTGTTCTACGCCTGGACGGGCAGCGAGTGCCGGACCCTCGCCGCGAAGGAGGAGGCGGCGCAGACCGGGCGCGCGTCCTTCACCTTGACGCCGCTGGTGAGGACGACCGGGCCAAAGATCGAGGCGCTGCTGCTGGCCGGGAACTATCTGCTGGCCGGGGAAGAGGGGCTGGTGCTGGCCTACAACCTCCCCATGCCCCAAGGGCAGGCCGTGCCCGCCTGGCGGTCTGCCATCGAGGGCCGGCCGGTTCACCTGGCGGTCGGAGGCGACCGGCTGCTGGTGGCGACACGCGAGGGCCGACTCTACTGCTTTGGCGAGGGGCAGCGGACCGTGGTGCGTCATGGCCCCCTGCAACGAGCCGGAAGCGTTAGCGACGGTTCCGCGTTCCCCGTCGCTAACGCTTCCGGCTTGTTCACGTACCCCGCTCGCCTCCCGACTGCCCCGGGGTACGCTGTCGTCTGGGGTGTCGGTTCGGGCCAGCTGGTCGAGGAACTGCTGGCCCGCACTCAGCTGAACCTGATCGTGATCGAGCCCAGCGAGGAACGTGCCCAGACCCTGCGTCAGCGTCTGATCGCGGCCCGAACGTACGGCACCCGGGCCGCTGTGCTGACGGCCGACTGCAACACCATCCAGCTGCCTCCCTACCTGGCCAGTCTGATGACTTCCGAGGACCTCTTCGAGGCGGGCGTTGTCCCGGGTCCGGAATTCATGCAGCGTGTCTTCACCAGTCTGCGGCCTTACGGCGGCGTGGCCTGTCTGCCGCTGCCGGAAGAGAAACGGCCCGACCTCAGCTCTTTCGCGACGCTCAGCGCAGACACGGCTCAGGCCAAGATGCAGTCGGACGGCGATTGGGTGCTGATGACGCGGGAAGGGCCGTTGCCAGGCTCGGCCAACTGGACCCACGAACACGCCGACGCCGGCAATTCGCGGGTGTCGCGCGATCAGCGGGTCAAGGCGCCGCTGGGGCTGCTCTGGTTTGGCGGCACCTCCAACGAGGGCGTCCTGCCCCGTCACGGTCACGGTCCGCAGCCGCAGGTGGTCGATGGCCGCTTGATCATCGAGGGCGTCGGCTCGCTCCGGGCCGTGGACGTTTACACGGGCCTGCTCCTCTGGGAGACCAAGCTGCCCGGCCTCGGCCGGACCTACGACAACCTGGCCCACCAGCCCGGGGCCAACGCCTCCGGCACCAACTACGTCTCGCTGAGCGACGGCATCTACGTCGTTCGCGACAATCACTGTCTGAGGCTCGACCCGGCCACGGGCAAGGAGATGAAGCGCTTGCCGTTGCCACGGTTGCCGGGCGTCAAGGGCCAGCTGCTCTGGAGCTACCTCAACGTCTGCGACGATTACCTGATCGGCCTGGCCAATCCGCCTCCGACCGACTCGAAGGCACGCAGCAAGGCCCTGTCCTCCAGCCAGTACCTGTTCGTGCTGAACCGGCACGACGGCCGGCTGCTCTGGAGCCGGACGGCGAAACAGGGGTTCCGCCACAACACCTTGATCGCCGGCGGTGGCCGCTTGCACGTCATCGACCGCGATTCCGGCGACTTCCGCTTGCTCTTCAAGCGCAAGGCGGACCCGAAAGCACCGGCCGCCCGGCTGCTGGCGTTGCGGCTGAACACGGGCAAGGAGATCTGGAGCAGCGGCTCGGAGGTGTTCGGCACCTGGCTGGCGTACTCGGCGAAGCACGACGTCCTGATCGAATCCGGCCGGGTGGCGCGGGATACGCTGTCTGACGAGCCCAAGGGGATGCGTGCCTACCGGGCCGGCACTGGGCAGGTGCTGTGGTATCAGAAGGATTACGCCGGGCCGGCGATGATTCACGGCGACCGCGTCCTGAAAGACAACGGGGCCTGCGACCTGATGACCGGTCACCCGTATCGCCGGCCCGATCCGCTGACGGGCGAGCTGGTCGAGTGGACCTGGGCCCGCAACTACGGCTGCAACACGCCGATGGCCTCGGAGCATCTGCTGACGTTCCGCTCCGGGGCGGCGGGTTTCTACGACCTGTGCAACGAGGGCGGCACCGGCAACCTCGGCGGCTTCCGCTCCGGCTGCACCAACAACCTGGTGGTGGCCGGCGGCGTCCTGACCGCGCCCGATTACACCCGGACCTGCACCTGCAGCTATCAGAACCAAACTTCCCTCGCCCTGGTGCCGACGCCCGAGGCCGAGATGTGGACCTTCCAGGGCAAGACGCAAGAGGTCAAGGGCGTGGTGCGCCGGGCCGGCCTGCTGCTGGGAGCGCCCGGCAATCGCAAGGCCGACAACGGCACGCTCTGGCTGGAGTATCCTCCGGTTGGCGGGCCATCGCCTCGGCTGACCGTGAAGGTCGAGCCGGCGGGCGTGACCTGGTTCCGCCGGCACAGTTCGCAGGTCGAAGGGGCCGGTCCGACCTGGCAGGCCGCTTCCGGAGCGAAGGGAGTGCGCAGTCTGACGCTAACCCTGGCGGGAGCGAACGACAAGCCGCGTTCGTACGTGGTGCGGCTGGTGTTCATCGAGCCCGAGAGCCGGCTGGCCGGTGAACGTGTGTTCGACGTGTCGCTGCAAGGGCAGACGGTGTATTCGGGGCTGGACGTCAGCGCGGAGGCGGGCGGCCCCAATCGGATGCTGGTCATAGGAGTTCGCGGGGGTCAAGGTCGGCCAGACGCTGACGCTGGAGCTGACGCCGATTGCGGGGTGCGCGGTGGCCGAGCCGGTGCTGTGTGGGGTCGAGGTGGTTGCGGAGTGACCGACCGTGCGAAGGGAAACAGGGCGAGAGGCGAGAAGAGGCAGATGTGGTTCCTGGACATCTTCAAGAAGGGCGAAGACCCTTTGCCCCGGTATGAGGATGACTTCCTCGGCCCGATGAGCTGGTCGGAAGATGACGAGGCGTGGGCCGGAGAGTATGGCGGCATCCGGTATCTCATTGCGTATGAGCGCGGTGCAACGCCAACGAGTGAAGCTTTGGCGCATGCACGAATGGTGTTGGCCGATCCCGGCGTGTTCCTGGCTGCAATTGAACGAGCAAAAGGAACTGAAGCGGTGGAGCGTCCCTGGTTCAGCGAGGAAATCGCCGGGCTTCGGATTGGGGAGGTTTACTTCTATTGCTCCAGGTCGAAGAGGTCCATCCTGATCGATTTACCGGGCGGCAAGGAAGACCGATCCTGGCGGGTGGAGTTCGGGGAGGAGGGCTGTGAGGGGATCGGGTTTGACACCTGATCCATTGAACCCGACTGGGCAGACGAGCGATTGTGGGGGAAAGAGCGGCATTACACGGTCCAGCGCTCCGGCTTGTCGTCCGTTCGCCGGACCTGGGTCCGGGGCTTTCCTTTGCTGACGCTGCGGCGAAACGCCAGCGGGAACACGGTGCTTACCAGCCATTCCTTCCCTTCCAGGGGAGCAGGCTTGACGAGGATCAACTCTTCCGCTTCCAGTCGCAGCAGACGCAGGGTCCGTTTGTCGCGGTGGATGATGAGCAGTTCGCGGACGCCGATCTTGGAGTAGAAAGGCACCTTCTCCTCGGTGTCGTCGCCGGGGCTCTCGACCTCGACGAGGAAATCCGGGCCGTCCCTGAATGTGGGTGCTGTGGCGGATCGCCTGGCTGGTGTTGAGGAGAACGACCAGGTCGGGAACGCGATAGTTCGACTTCCAGTCCGAACCGCGATCGCTGACGTTCGCTCCCGGGTAGACTTTCCCCCATCCTGGGCGTTTCACCACCTCGTCAAAGATCGTGTCCAGATCGTGAACCAGTTCCTGATGCTCCAGGCTCGGCATCGATGGCATGACGTACGTTCCCTCCCAGACCTCGTCGTAAAGATCCAGGCCCTTCCGCTTGCGCTCCTGGATCAGCTGATCGACCAGCCCGGAATCCCGAATCAGCAGTCGCGTCGCCATCGGTCACATTGCTCCATCACCAGATCGTGCGGGAGAAGTTCACCTTCTGTACCAGTCCCTTGTGGCCCGGGTAAGACGGTCACAGGATCATGGTTTACCCGGTGCAGGAGGCGCGATTGCCGTCCGGAAAGCCTCCAGGGACGGCGCATCCAGGGCAGCATCAAACCAGCGTCGGAGCAGCCCCAGATCCGTTGTCTGCTGAATCACTTGCTCCAAGTCCCCAGCCCCTTCCGGGGCGAGCCGCTTCCGCAACACTTTCAGCAAGTCGGTGCGGCTCTCTTCAGCCCGCGCCTTGTCCCTCCACTCACGAACGATGCTAATCTCTTCCACGTGAAAACCCTCCAGAGCCTGTTTCCAGATCGTCTCAAGTCCCTTCCAGGCCGCGAACACCATCGCCAACCCTGCATAGTCGAAGCGGCGCTGCTCATTCGTTTCCTGGTTGGCCAGACGCACCCATTCTTGCACCACCGTTGCATCGCCGCCGCCGGCCATCAGCGGCACCCACACGAGGATACTTCGACCCAGCTCCTTGCGACCGATCCGCTCCAGGGTCGCCAGCGCTTGCTGGTCAGCCAGACTGATGGCTCGGATTCTGTCATTGTGGCCGACGTCGGTGCCTGGCAACCGTGCTTCCAAGGTGAGATCATTCCGGTGTCCACTGAGGAAAAAGACCACGGCGGCGACGAGGTATCGATCCCTCCGTCGTGGACCGTGCCGCAGTTTCCGCAACAAGCGAGCGCGATACTCCAGGACACGAGCCAGGATCGAGGCTCGGGGCCGCGCCTCCGCCTCGACAACCAGCGCCCAAGGCGGCGCTTGACCGGAACGGCTGACCAGTTCGGCCACGGTGTCGCAACGGCGGTTGGGCTCACCGGGAAAGGCAATTGTTTCCGTGTCCAGCCAGCGCCCGAAAGCCAGATCGGCATCAAGATCAGCCAGCACCCAGGCCATCACCTCGGACGGCTGGATTTTCAGGGCATAGCGTGCCGTCTGGTCCAGGTCTGCCATCCATCCTCCTCGACCATTCAACAGGCGGGCAACTTGTTGCTGACAACTCGCGCAGTCTATCAAAGTGGCAGGAAAAACAACAAGCGGAGCTGCGGAGCAGAACGCGGCTGCCCGGGTCTCACCGAAGCGCCCCTCCTCCGCTGTCCGTCAGCGCCTTCCGGGCGGCCTCCACGCCAACCAGCGGGGCCTGGCAGGCGAAGTTCTGACACACGTAAGTCGTCACGTCCCCCAAAGCCGTCTTGCCTTCCAGCAAGGGCAACGCCGGTCCACTCGACCCAGTTGCCGGCTGAAACGCCACCACGGTCCGCGGCCGGAAGCCGCCGCGAACCAGTCGCAGCACCTCCCGCGTCGCCGCCTCGTCCCGGTTGCCGACGATGACTACCTCCTGGGTCGGTCCCAGGTGGAAGTCCAGGGCGATCAGCATCTGGGCGGCAGCCATGCGGGTGTGCTTCCAGCAGACCGCGATACAGCCGCAGCGTTCGCTCGGCCCGGTCGAGCAAGTCGGGCCGGCCGGTGAAGTGGTGCAGCCGCAGCAGGGCGGTCACGGCCATCGAATTGCCCGAGGGGATGGCGTTGTCCTGCGGGTCCTTGTTGCGGGCGATCAGTGCCTCATGGTCCTTGCCGGTGAAGAAAAAGCCGCCCTCGCTGTCGTCCCAGAACTGCTCGAGCATGACGTCGGCCAGGGTCTGCGCCGACTCCAGCCAGCGCGGCTGGAAGTCCGCCTCGTAGAGTGACACCAGGGCGTCAATCAGAAACGCATAATCCTCGAGGTAGGCGTTGTACTTCGCTTCGCTTCCCTGGCTCCAGGTGCGAAGCAGCCGGCCGTCGGCGGAGCGCATCCGGGTGAGGAGGAAGTCCGCGGCCCGGCCGGCGTCCCCGGCCAGGTCCGGGCGGTCCAGCACCGCCGACGCCTGGGCCACCGCTCCGATCATCAGGGCGTTCCAGGAAGTCAGCACCTTCTCGTCCCGGCCGGGCCAGACACGCTTGCTGCGCACCTCGTAGAGCTTGCGCCGGCAGCGGTCCAGCTGCTGCCGCAGTTCCGTCTCGGAGCAGTTGAGCAGCCGGGCTGACTGGGCGAAGGTCTTGCGACGGTGCAGGATGTTCTGGCCATGCTCCCAGTTGCCGTCCGGCTCGACTCCGTAGACGGCACAGAAGCGTTCGCCGTCCTCTCGACCGAGCAGGTCGAGGATCTCCTTTTCGGTCCAGACGTAGAACTTGCCTTCCTCGCCCTCGCTATCGGCGTCGAGCGTGCTGAAGAACGGACCTTCCGGGCTAGTCATTTCGCGCTTCAGCCAGCCCAGCGTTTCCTCGGCGATTTCACGGAAGAAGGGATTGCCGGTCGCCTGATGTGCCTCCAGGTAAGCGCTCAGGAGCAGGGCATTGTCGTAGAGCATCTTCTCGAAGTGAGGCACCAGCCAGCGCGCGTCGGTGCTGTAGCGGGCAAAGCCACCGCCGAGATGGTCGTAGATGCCGCCCATCGCCATTCGCTCCAGGGTGAAGGAGGCCACGTGCAGGGCCTGCTCGTCGCCCAGGCGCTGCCAGGCTCGCAGCAGCAGCCGGACGTCCATGGGATGCGGGAACTTGGGCGCCTGGCCGAAGCCGCCCTCGCGCGGATCAAAGACCTCGTTCAGCCGGCGGACCGCCCCCTCAATCAGGCGCACGCCGGGCGCCTCGCTGTCCTGACCTTCGTTGCTCAACCCGATGGAACTGGCGGCGCGGACAAACTCCGTCATGTCCTCGGCGACCTCGCCGATCTCCTGGCGGCGGGTCTTCCACGCCTCCGCGAGGTGCAGCAGCAGCCGGCGGAAGCCGGGCCGGCCATAGCGGTCGTCGGGGGGATAGTAAGTGCCGCCGTAGAAGGGCCGCAGGTCGGGCGTCAGGAACACCGACATGGGCCAGCCGCCCTGGCCGTGGTTCATCCGCTGCACGGCCAGCATGTAGATCTGATCCAGGTCGGGCCTCTCCTCGCGATCGACCTTGATGGAGACGAAGTTCTCGTTGAGGACCTGGGCGACAGCCCCATTCTCGAAACTTTCGTGCTCCATCACGTGGCACCAGTGGCAGGCGGAATAGCCGATGCTGAGGAAGATCGGCCGATCGAGTTTGCGTGCCTGCTCCAGGGCCTCGGAGCCCCAGGGATACCAGTCGACCGGATTGTGGGCGTGCTGGCGGAGATACGGGCTCGTTTCGTGGAGCAAGCGGTTACTGGGTCGAGTGGAAGCGGTCATGGTCTGGCTCCGGAATCGCGGGCGGCAAGGAGATCCGCAACGGGTATGCTCTCATCATACGGATCGGGCGATGGGCCAGACTTGCTCGCGCAAGTCTGGCCGGTCCGGGCGTTTGACAGGAGAGGGAATCTCGTGCCATAGTTCAGAGACAGGATTTCGGTGAACGATCGCCTTGCTGGCTCGTCTAACAGTTAGCGGACGGACCTTCCCTCCCCTGCAAGAGGTCTGTCCACCGGCTGTTATCTCCTACCCCTGGTCGCTTCCCGCCCGGAACCGGAAGAGGCCCCGCTAACCAGGCAGTCGTCATGGCGATGACGCAATCCATTGATCGGCAAACGTTTCTGGCCAACGTGCGCCAGAGCGGTCTGCTCACCGAGGCCGAGCTGGCTCAGGTCAGCGGGCAGTTGCCGGACACCAACCGGGGCCGGCTGATCGCCCGGTTCCTGGTGGAAAAGGGCCTGCTGACCCGCTTCCAGGCCGAACGGCTGCTGGCGGGGCAGACCGCGGGTTTTGTCCTGGGGCAGTATCGCATCCTCGACCACCTGGGACGCGGCGGCATGGGCCGGGTCTACAAGGCCGAGCATCGCACCCTGAAACGCCTGGTGGCCCTCAAGGTGCTGGCTCCCGAATTGCTGCAAACCGAACGAGCCCAGTCGCTGTTTCTGCGGGAAATGCAGGTGGCGGCCCGGCTGTCCCATCCCAACGTGGTCACCGCTCTGGACGCCAACGAGATCGACGGCCGGTATTTCCTGGTGCTGGAGTTCGTGGACGGTCCCAACCTGGACCAGCTGGTCCGCCAGCACGGCCCGCTTTCGGTCGGCCTGGCTTGCGATTACGTCTCCCAGGCGGCCTGCGGCTTGCAGTGCGCTCACCAGATGGGCATGGTCCACCGGGACATCAAGCCGGCCAACCTGCTGGTCCAGCCCCGGGACGGCTTGCCTGGCCTGGTCAAGATCAGCGACTTTGGCCTGGCCCGGCTGCACGATCCCAACGGCGCTACCTCCCAGGGCCCCGGCGTCGGCACCATCCTGATCCGAGAAAACACAGTGATGGGCACGCCCGATTACCTGTCGCCCGAACAGGCTCGCAACCTCCACAACACCGACATTCGCTCCGACGTCTACAGCCTGGGCTGCACCCTGTTCTATCTGCTGACCGGCCAGGTGCCCTTCCCGGGCGGCACGGCCCTGGAAAAGCTGCTCCGCCAGGGCACAGAGCAGCCCGCACCGTTCAGCCGGTTCCGCTCCGACGTTCCCGAGCAGGTGCAGGAGATCCTGAATCGCATGATGGCCAAGCGGCCGGCCGACCGTTTCCAGGACCCGGCCGAGGTGGCCGCGGCCCTGGAGCCGTTCACGGTCAGCGGACCGATTTCCTGGGCCCCGCCACCGCCTCCTCCGCTGCCGCCGGACACCGATCCGCCGGCGGCCAGCGAGCAGGAATCGGCGGAGGACCTGTCGGCGCTGGTCAATACCATCCCGAACAGCGCCGCTCTCACCCCGATTCCCAGCCCCAGGACCATTTCCAGACGCGGCCGGGCTGCCGGTTCCGGCAACCGCGGTTGGTCGCAGCGTGCTGCGCTGGATCTGCGTTGGGGGAGCGGTCGCGCTGGGGCTGGCGGCGGGAGTGGCCGCGCTGCTTCTGCTGCGGAGTTTGTAGGGGAGCAAGAGAACCCAAACATTTCTTGCGGCTCAGAAAACAAACGTCCGTCATCGCTGGTCCCCAGGGCGATGCCCTGGGCTATCGTGTTGCGCCCCTTCGGGGCGGAAAACCTTGTCTTTCGCCCCGAAGGGGCGCAACACGATAGCCCAGGGCATCGCCCTGGGTGGGAAGGTGGCAGGGGCGTCGGCCTTTTTCTTCCTGAACCGCAATAACAATCCTGGGGTCAGGAAGATGCGGCCCGCTGGCTGGTGGAGCTGCCGCCCTGGGAATCCCCTTCCGACAGCACGTGCCCCGAAAGCGGGTGCCCACCGAACTTGGTCGTGAGATCGTCGATCACCTCCGCCACAGCGGGCCGGAACGGCTCCGGTGCAACCTCCTTCACCAGATCGCGCACAATCCCGCCTACCGCACTGATCGCCAGACCCTTGAGCTTGTCGATTTCCGAACCGAACGTGCCCAGGATCTGGTGGAACCAGCTGGGCTGCTCGGGCTCGGCGGGTTGGTACGCCTCGCTCGGCAGGGAAAAGTAAGCAACGGGCGGAGCGCTTTCGGGGAGCGGCTCCTCGAATGGCCCGGGGGCCTCGAAACCCGGCTGCCGCCCGGGAGGCGGACCAAAGAACAGGCCGCCCAGGAACCCCACGGCCATCGAGCCGCCAACCATGGCCCAGGGGTGGCGTTCCACCTGCAAGCGAAGGTTCAAGGCCTCCGAGACCGTTTCCACCGTCGATTCCACGGTGTCCTTGACCGTTTCCACGGTGGACTCCACCTTGTCCTTGACCGTAGTGACGGTCTCGGCCACGGCGGAGGTGGCCTCGGCGACGGTGTCCGTGACCTTCTTCTCCAGCACTTCCAGTTTCTGGGTCAGCGCGGAGCGGGTTTGCTCCATCTGCTTGCGGATCGTTTCCGGATCGGGAGTATCTACTTGCTGTTGGTCAGCCATTTCACGTTCTCCTTGAGGGCTTCCGCGGATTGCTCCGGGAGGGGGGTAACGGTTTGGAGCTTGTGAATCCCGGCTGCCAGGCAGCCGCCCCCCAAGGCCAGGAAGAGGGCCCCGATGATGGCGAAGCAACCCCAGAGGGGGACCTGGGCCGGGTCGGCCGCGCTGGCGGGCGTTGTCCCCCAGTGCAGCAGGAAGACCAGCGTCAAACTGAGCAGCAGGCCGCCAATCGCCAGCAGCCCCCCGCCGACGGTCAGGGGCACCAGGGCCTCCTTGATCCGGTTCCAGTCGGTGCGGACCTCGGCCCGCGCCATGTCCATCTGCTGGGTCAGCAGTTTCTGAAAATCATCGATAATCCCCGCCACCAGGCCGGTCACGCTCTGCTGCTCGGCCGGGGGATGCTGCAAATCGACAGCCATGACTTACCTCCGCGTCTGTGCCAGAAGAAACCCGAAGCCGATCGCCACGCACACGGCCGACCAGGGATTGTGGCGAACCAGTTGATTGAGTTCCTCCGTCAGGCCGCTGATGCCTTCCTTCTCCAGCAGCTGCCCGGCGCGTTCCAGAACGTCCGCCACCCCCTCGGCCATCCGGCCCAGGGTGTCCTGCTCCGGGGCGACCCCGCGGAGGTTGCCGGCCAGCGATTGCATGGTGCCGCCCAGGGCGGCAGCGAGTTCGTCGGCTTTGTGACTGGCGCTGCTCAGGATGTCGCTGGCCGAGTGCCAGGCGGTATCCGCGGTTTCCCCAGCGGCGGCCGAGAGCCGGTTGATCGGTTTGTCCGAGGAGTACCTTGGTTTCTCCTGGGGGTTGCCATTACGACGTTGCGGCATGGTTGGGTTCCTTTCTCACGGGAAAAGGAAGGGCGACTGGTCCATCTGAGTCCGGCCGGGAAACGCATTAACGTGTGTCCGGGGTCGGATTTAGGTCCTCCATTTGGCAACCCAGTGCAACTGGAGTGCCAATCCCACTTGTCCAACCCCTGCCGGCTTGCCCGGCAGGTGAAGCAGGTCACCAGCTAGAATCGAGAGAGACAAACGTTTTTTTGCCTTCTCTTCTAGCTGGTGACCTCCTTCACCTGCCGGGCAAGCCGGCAAGGGTCGAAGGCCTCTTGGTTGCTCCTGAACAGGCAACCGCTCCTGGCTGGGCTCATTGCTCCACCTGTCCCTTGCTCGACGTCTGCCAGCAGGTAGGCGTCACGTCGCATCGCTGAGGGCCAGGGCACCAAACTGCCTCTCCTCTCCCTAGCGCTGCGAAGCCGCCTTCGCAGCGCTGAGAACGGCAATTCCTGACCGTTCCACGCCGCGCTGCAACCAGAACAACGGATCGAGCCAGAAAGAAGCGGCAGCACCGCGCATCTCTTGCAGTTCCAGCACGTTAGCTTGCAGCGCCCGGTCCGGCTCACGCCCTGGCACAGTGCTTGCTTACAGAAGAGCGCCAGGACAATCCGGCGGAGAAGCGGGAGTTGATTCGTTCGCAGCGGAAGCGGCAAAGACCCCAGTCCTGCTGGCTGGGGTCGATCCGTGCGGCCTGACTTGATTCGGCGATTCCATCCGGGGACGTGACCCGGGTGCAAGTACCGTCTCTCTGGCAGCTAAAGGGGGTTCCCATGCTGCGTACGTTTCTGAGTTCGGTGGTTCTTCTGCTCATCGTCTCGGTCTGCGTGACGGCCGAGGAAAAGAACAAGGAGAAGAAAGACAACAAGGACAAGAAGAAAGCCGAGGCCACCATCACCAAGGTGGACGCCAAGAAAGGAACGGTCACCGTCAAGATGAAGAACAAGGAAGGGAAGGAAGTCGAGAAGACCTTCCAGCTCACGGAAGAGGTCCGCATGTTCGACAGCACGGGCAAGGCGGCCGCCATCGACGTCTTCCAGTCCGGCAACAACGTGCTGGTCGTTGAGGCCGAGGGCAAGCTGAAAGAGATGCACAAGGCCAAGAAGGGCGAGAACCCTGGCAAGAGCACCGGCGAGAAGAAACCGGAAGAGAAGAAACCGGAGAAGAAACCGACAGAAAAGAAACCCGGCGGCAAATGACCGGGTCCGGAGTCAGTGAGGCCGGGCCGGGATGGACAGGCCCGGCCGCTGGTTCCGCCGCGGAGAGGACGACAGGAAGACAGGTTGACAGGAGGTTGCGATCACTGCGGCCACGAGGTTTGCCAGCGGACACGGAGCGGTCACCGGTCACCTGTCTTCTTGTTTTTCTGTTCCGTGCATGTCCCTGATTCAATCCTTTGGCAGTCACGTCAAAGCCACGTGCCACGTCAAGGTGGGAACAGGTCGAAGTACTCCTCCGCTTCACGAATCCGTTGCCGTCGGGGGTGATTGAGGTCAAACGCCGCCACCAGGGCACGCCCGGTCGGCGTCAGACCAACAACTGTGTGTCCGGACCAGGCGAAATGGTCCTCCCAGCGGTCCGTTCGCGGGTTGAACAAAGGCAATTCCGTTTTCGTTTCTGGATCGACGGCTTTGAGTCGGTTTGACTTCTTCAGGTTGCAACTGGGGCAGGCCCAGGCCAGGTTCTCCAGTTCATCGGAGCCCCCAGCGGAAATCGGAACGATGTGTTCGTGGTGAAAGGTCGCACCCTGGAGGGACTGGTGCATCCGGCAATACTCACAGCGATCGTCTGCACGAGCCTCCACTTCCCTCAAACGCTCTGCCCACGAAGTGCTCATAATGGCTTTCGTCCCAGCAGACGCAGGGCCTGGGCACGCAGAAGGGCCAGACGTTCGCTCAACTCCACCAAGGCTTCCAGCTCCTCTCGTTCCATCTCGGTGAGCTGTCCCTCGGTGTTGCGGTCCATCAGATCTTGTAACCGCTGGTCTGTTTTCTCCGGAAACCGAAACGTGGCGAGAGCCTCAACAAGCTCAAGAGGTGCTTCAACGGTTTGCATCATAGTTCCTCCTGTGTATGGAGATGATTGTACTTCCGTGCTTGGCATCATTCCAGGGCAGCAGGAAGTCTGGTCGTTGCAGGCTTGCCAGGAATCCCGACTTGTTCAAAACCTCCTGGAATGCTACAGATTACCAGCCTGAACGCGTGCGGGGAACATGATTCAAGAAGGTCAGCGGTTCAAGGAAAAGGATTTCCCCCCATGAACGCTCGCTCTTGCTGGCGCTCTGCGCTTCTCTCCCTCGCTCCCATCCTTGTGGTGCTGGCAATCTTCTGGCTGCTGCCGTCCGGGCAGTACCGGATTGCCGAGGACGCGAAACTGCGTCGTTTCGCCGCCAGCTTGCTTTACGACCGCGGCGATCTGGCCTGCTTTGCCCAGCGCGGCCTGAATGCCCAGCAGGGCCGGCGGGCGGGCCGGCCGCAGACGCCGCTCATCCTCTCCGACAGGGAATTCGAGGCTTACCTGGATTCCTCCCCACCGCCCGAAGAGCGCTACTTCCTCGATTATCCGCACTGGGCCGCCTGGCTGTTCGGGCTGGGCTGGTCCGTCCAGGAACTCGCCGGCCAGACCATCCACCCTCCTCCCGCGGTCCTCGACGCGGCCCACAACAACGTCGCTAACCACGTTCCGCGCACTCCCGGAGAGCGGCAACTGTGGCACCAGTACGTCACCGCCAGTCGCTTCTATCTGCTGGTGTTCCTGCTTGGCACTCTGGTGCTGATCGCCATCCTCCGCACAGGCTACGGCGATCAGCACCAGAGTGGCCGGGGCTGGCTGCTGCTCCTGCCGGCTACGCTCTTCATCTGCTTCAGCCGCTACGACATCCTTCCCGCCGTGTTTGTGGCCGGCGGTCTGGCCATGCTGTCCAGGCAGCGCTGGGCCCTGTCCGGCCTGCTGCTGGGGGCCGCTACCCTGCTCAAGGTCTACCCCGTGTTTCTGGTGCCGCTGCTGGCCCGCTATCTCTGGCCGCGCCGGCACGCTCTGGCATCCTGGACCTCCGCGTATGCCGCGACCCTGGGCCTGGCCCTGGCGCCCCTCCTGTTTGGTGAGGACTGGCAGGGCCTGCTGGGGCCCTATCGCTATCAACTCTTCCGGCCGGCGGAACCGGGGTTCACCTTCTACGGCATCGTCCTGCCGGCTTTCATGGCTGAGGGGTTGGCCGGCTCCCTGTTTCGGTTCGGGACGCTGGGGATTCTGCTAGCCGTGCTGCTGAGGCGGCCCATCGACGACATGACGACACTGCTCCGCCGGGGAGCCATCCTGTTGCTGTACCTGATCAGCGTCGCTGTCTTTTATTCGCCGCAGTGGATTGTCTGGCTGGCTCCGTTCCTGATTCCGCTGGCCTGCCGGTCGGCCCGTCTGGTGGGATTGATCGTGGCCCTCGACCTGGTTTCCTACGCGGTCCTGCCCGGTTGGTTCCTCCTCAAGGCTGTGCTGCCGGGCTTCTTGCCCGAACACGAGGTGGAGATCCTTCTCGCTGTTTCGCGCCTGGCCCTGGTCTGCGCCCGGTTCGCCATCGTTGTCCTGACGCTCCTGGTCCTTGCCGCTCCCGGCAAGACAGCGGCGCGAAAGCAGGAACGGCTCGAACCCGCTGCCAGCTTCAAGGCTGCCGCTTGATGCGGCCCCCGGGTTGCGCTGCGCTCCACCCGGGGCTTTATTCCCGAAATCAGGAGTAAAGCCCCGGGTGGAGCGCAGCGCAACCCGGGGTGGGTTGTGACGCAACCGGGAGCCCCCGGGTTGCGCTGCGCTCCACCCGGGGCTTTATTCCCGAAATCAGGAGTAAAGCCCCGGGTGGAGCGCAGCGCAACCCGGGGTGGGTTGTGACGCAACCGGGAGCGGGCTATTTCCCCTGGTCACGCAAGAGCGGCACGATCCACTCGTGACCCAGCCGCTGCGTGAAGCGGCTCGCGCCATCCGCGGCCAGGTGGTGCGAATCAAAGAAGCTCTCCTCGTCCATCCAGCAGCGCGCGTTGACCAGCGGTGTGCGATACTCCTGGCAGAGCTGCTCCATGAAGGGATTGAGCTGCTGCCAGACCCGCTCCGAGTAGGCACGGCGAAAGTACGGGCCTTCCGGCATCAGCACCAGAGCGGTCTTGACGTGGCGTTTCCGGCACTCCTCGAGGATCAACCGGACTGCCTGGGAGGATGCGGGACCAAGCTGGAAGCTCTGGAGAATGGGGCGATAGCTCTGCATGCCCACCTCGGAGAGCCGCTGGCGTTGCGCAGGCGCGGGGTGCGTCACGGCCGGTGCCACCCAGCCGCAGCCGTCACAGCGCACGTAGCCGTCCTGGCGCAGACGCAGCGGCAGGATGGTCGGCAGGACCATGCTGAGGACGTTGAAGCGCTGCCCATACCAGGGCACGGCCCGGGCCTGGCGCCAGGCCTGGCGCAGCGAATGGGTGTGCAGGGGATAGCGGCGGAGCTGCTCCAGGTCGCGATAGGAGAGCCGCTCGGCCGCCAGCCGCTGCGGGTCGCCTCCCAGGCGGTCGTCCAGCAGCGGCGGCATGATCTCGACCAGCACCAGGTCGGGCTTGATGCCCTCGGCCAGCAGGCGCTGCAGCTGGAGCAACTGGCCGGGAGGACCGGCGCCGGGCATGCCGAAATTGAAGATCACCAGGGACTGACCCAGTTGCCGGACGAGGTCGGCCTCCCAGGGGGCCGCCCGCAAGCCGTCGCCGGTGCGCGAGCTGCCCAGCATGACCACCAGCCGGGCGTCGGGCGCCTGGCGGAGCCGGCTTTTCAGCCGGGCCACCTTGGTTCCGTAGAAGGGATCTCGGCCGCTGGTCCACCACAGTTCCAGGACCAGCGCCAGGAACACCTGGAACAGGGCGAAGAACAGCAGGCCCCAGCAGACGCTTCGGCAAGCGCTCCGGGCAAACCGTTGACGGCGCGGGGACGTGGACATGTGCCACCTTTCGCAGTGTCGGGGACGCGGCGACCAGCCGCCGGCGCCTCCCGATCAGAACTGGAAGTAGATGAACGTGTTCCCCAGTTCCGGTGTCAGCAGCAGGGCCAGCAGCAGCACCATGGCATAACCCAGGCCCCGGGCCGGTTCGGGCAGGCGCTGCAGCAGCCACTTCCACCCGCCGTTCCGAGCGAACAGATGACAGAGCAGCACCAGCACCGCCGTGACCCACATCCCGGTCGAATTGAGCGGACTGCCCAGGCCGGCCCGGTGAACGAACAGGCCGGACAGGACCTGCAGCGCCCCGGCAAACGTCGGCGCCCGGAAGAAGACCCACAGGAGCGTCACGCACAGAAAGGTCCCGGCCACGCTCGCCACGGTTCCCAGGGAGCGGCACAAGCCCGGAGCGCAAGCGACGGGAGCATTTGGTCCCGTCGCTTGCGCTCCGGGCTTGTGCAGCCGACCCAGACCAATCCAAACTTTGCTGCACTCCCGGAAGAGGCGATGGCCAACCAGCAGCAGCCCATGCAGCACCCCCCAGGCCACGAAAGTCCAGCGGGCGCCGTGCCAGAGGCCGCCCAGTGTCATGGTGATCATCAGGTTGAGGCAGGTCCGCCAGCGCCCGCCCCGGCTGCCTCCCAGGGGAATGAACAGGTAATCGCGCAGCCAGGTAGAGAGTGAGATATGCCAGCGGTGCCAGAACTCGGCGATGCTGCTCGCCAGGTAGGGCAAGCTGAAGTTGCGGGCCAGCTTGTAGCCGAGCAGGTGGGCCAGTCCCACCGCCATGTCGCTGTAGCCGGAGAAGTCGCCGTACACTTGCAGGGCGTAGGCGATCACCGCCACCCACAGGGCGCTGCTGTTGTACAGCCCCGGCTCCAGGAAGACCGGGTCCGCGTAAAGGGCCATGCGATCGGCCAGGGCCAGCTTCTTCAGCAAGCCCCAGCAAGATCAGCTGAATCCCCAGCTGCACGCGCGGCCAGCTCCAGCGTTTGGTCCGCTGGATCTGCGGCAGGAAATCGCGGGCCCGCACGATCGGCCCGGCCACCAGGTGCGGGAAGAACAGGATGAAGAGCATGAAATAGGCCAGGTTCTTCTCGGCCCGAATGCGGCGCTTGTAGACGTCCACGGTGTAGTTGATGGCCTCGAAGGTGTAGAACGAGATGCCGATGGGCAACAGGATGGACAGGACCGGCAAGGACGACTCGATCCCGGCCGCCTGCAGGGACTGGCGGAGAGAATCCAGGAAAAAGTTGACGTACTTGAACCAGATCAGCAGTCCCAGGTTCAGGCCCAGGCTCATTCCCAGCAGCACTCGTCGCCAGGCCGAAGATGCGCTGCTGCCCATTCCCCGGGCCAGGAAATAATCGATGACGGTGGAGCAGGCGATCACCAGGGCCAGCCACTGGCTCCAGGAGGCGTAGAAGACGTAGCTGGCCACCAGCAGCAAGCCGACGCGGACTCCATGCCAGGGCAGAAGCCAGTGCAGCGCGAAGACGATCAGGAAGAAAAAGAGGAACTGCTGCGAACAGAAGAACATGACAATCTCCGCGGAGAGCGATCCCTCCCGGCACTTACTCCGGGCGAGCAGGTATAGCCTGGCGTGCCCGGGAATCAACGCGAGTTTGGTGCGCGGACTGGGAGCCCTGGGCGCTCGCGGTCGATTTTCCGCATTTCTTCGTCTGTTTTTTCTGGCCAAGCGCCCGACTGCTGACCTAGAATGCTGTCCTGTTCCGTGCTTTAATCCGGGCGCGGAAACTGAACAACCTAACACGTGAGGCACACTCCATGACCGCGACGCTGAGCCTTACCGAAGACGCCGTTCAGCGCCTGGCTCCCGACGACGATGCGCTGCGCTCGGCCCGTGACCTGATCCGCAAGAAGAGCTTCCTCAATCCCGGGATCTCCAGCGACGGCACCTGGCTGCTGGGCCAGTGCAAGGGGAGCGGCAAGCTGCCTTACGAGGTTTCCGTGGACCTGGTGGATTCATCCCAGCCGACCTGCCGCTGCAACTGTCCCAGCCGGAAGTTCCCCTGCAAGCACGGTCTGGGCTTGCTGCTGCATTACGTCCAGCAACCCGATTCGTTCAAGACGCGCGAACCCAGCGGCGAACTGCTGGCCAAGCGCGAGAAGAAGGCGGCCCGGGCCGAGAAGAAATCCGAGGAGACCGCCAAACCCAAGAAGGTCAACACGACCGCCCAGCAGAAGAAGATTGTCGCCCAGCGCGATGGCCTTGACCTGCTGGAAAAGCTGGTGGTCGATCTGGTGGCCGGCGGCGCCTGGAGCGACAAGGCCCGGCTGGACAAGCTGGACCGGCAGTCCAGGCAGCTGGGCGACGCCTATCTCAACGCCGCCATGTACACCGTTAACGCTCTGGTACTCGTTGGTCGGGAAGAGGGCATCCGCGAGGAGGAACGGCTGGCCCGGGCTTCCGACCTGATCGGCCAGCTGTGGGCGACCGTGCAGAAGGGACGCAACTACCTCGACGAGAAGCTCTCCTCCGACGAAAACCAGGCTGAGGCCGACGCGGTCATCGAGGAAGTGCTGGGCAAGGTCTGGCAGCTGACCGAACTCAAGGACAAGGGCTATTCCCAGGCCAACCTGTCGCTGCTGGAGCTGGCCTACGAGTGTCTCGACGACCGGGCCCGCAAGCAGCGGATTGAAACCAGCCACCTGCTCGATCTGAACAAGGGCTCGATCCTGCAAGCCAAGGCGATCCGGCCCTTCAAGGCGCTCAAACATACGGAACCGCAGCCAAGTTACGCGCTGCCCCTGACCGTCGCGGAGGCCGCCGTCTACCCGGGCTTCCTCAACCGCCGGGTGCGCTGGGAGAAGGGAGCCGACAAGTTCGAGGAACGCAAACCGGAGCATCTGGCGAAGGCCTACCAACTGGCGAAGCCGACCTTCAAGGAAGCGCTGGACGCCTTCCGGGGCCAGCTCAAGCACGCCCTGGCGCCGCGCGAAGCAGTGCTGCTGCTGCGCTGTGAGCGGGTGGGCAAGGTCGGCGACAAGGTGGTGCTGGAGGATTCGGCCGGGCTGCGTCTGGAGACGGTCGATCTGCCGCGCTACGTCGTGAACGAGAAGAGCGCCTTTCGCGACGAGCCGATCTACGAGAAACAAAGCTATTCCAACGTGGCCAACCTGGTGCGTGCGGGCGGCATGCTCAACGCCGACCATCCCGCCGTGCTGCTGCGGCTGTTTATCCAGCCGGTGGCCAATACCATCGTCGGCCAGCCGCTGGCCATCCTGACTCCGAAACACCACCTGCGTCTGGGGCTATGACCCTTCGCAGGTCAGGCTTTCCAGCCTGACCGCCGTCGCAAAGGTCAGGCTGGAAGTTTCTTTGCCGCCGTTGGATTTTTTCCCATTTTACCTTGACGCCCCACTTTTCGGACCTTATTGTAACCCCGTACCAATACGGAAATCTCTTTTCATTAACACGGATCCTTCTTCATCCCTGGGATGAAGAGGGAAGAACAGGTTCCGTCCCGCCGCTTACCGGGGAGGGAAGTTATTTGTCCTCGATCCGCGAATTGCCGGCGTGATCGCGGGAATACCGCGCGGTTTTCGGTTGTTTGAGTGGCGTGGCTCTCGAACGACCTGGGAGAAATGTCCTGCCGTGGGCCTGGTGTGATTCGCTTGAGGCTTCGCTGCACCTCGCCTGGAATGAGCCTCTGATCCTGCCGCAATGCGTGTGGCTGCTCAACGGGAGAAAAAGCATGTTACTGACGTGGTGGCGGAAACTGGTGAATCGCAAGGCCAAGAATCCCAGTCGTCCCAGGCGCGGACCATCGCCACGACGGTGGGCCGAGCTGTGCCTGGAGAGGCTTGAGGATCGGCTGACCCCAGCAACCGTGACGGATGGCGGCACCAGCACGCTCTCGATCGTGTTGGGTACAAACGAGAGCCTGGCCATCATGTCCAATGGCTCGACTTACACCTTCACGTCAAACCAGAGCATAACGAACGGCGGCGTCGCCAACCCGAGTGATTTTTCGGGTTTCGGCTCCCCAAGCCTCATGCTTCTGGCGTCAGGCATCGCCCGCTACACCACCGCCATCAGCATCACCGACAGCGGGCCCGGCGACACGGTCACCTTCGACGACAGCGGCACCAACACCTACGCGAACAACTTCACCGTGGCGCTCGGCGACCCCGCGGCCGGCCAAATCACGTTCAACGGCAGCAGCACCTTCAGTGGCAGCAATGCGCTCTCGGCCAGCACCACCGCCGACGTCGTGATCAACGGTTCGGTGAGCAGCACGTTGGGAAGCATCACGGCCAGCGGCGCCACCATTAGCGAGTCGGGTTCCGGCGGCATCAGCACGACCGGCACGGTCAGCCTGACTGCGGCGAGCAGCATCACGCAAACGGCGGGCCCCGTCATCACGGCGGGCACCCTGAACGTGACGGCAGGCAGCGTTGGCACCAGCGGCCAATCGCTGGTGCTCGACGCCACGTCCCTGACATCAGACACTTCAGCCGGCAATGGGGATCAGTTCCTGGCCGACACTGCCACGGTTGCCCTCACCAGCGCCAACGCCCTGAATGCCGGGACCGGCACGATCACGTTGACAGGCGGCACCTTCCAGGTCCAGAACAGCAACGCCATCCCAAGCACCGCGACCGTGGCCGTGATCAGCCCTGCGATCCTTGACCTGGACGGCAACAGCGTCACCCTCAGCGGCCTCATTGGCAGCGGCGGCGTTATCAACAGCAGTGCCACCAACGGTGCTTTGACGCTGAACGTCCCCACCAGCGACACTTTTGTCGGCGTCCTCGGAGGCGGTGCCAGCGACAACAACTTCAGCCTCACGCTTAACGCCGGGGGCACCACCGGCACCCTGACGCTGTCGGCCAGCAATACCTACACCGGCCCGACTGACGTTGACGCGGGCACGCTGTACCTGGGGACCACGGTTGTGGTGCCCAATTACAGTTTCGAGACCCCCAGCATAGGCGCCGGCAACTACCAGTACAACCCAACCGGCGGCAGCTGGACGTTCGCCGGCAACAGCGGCATAGCGGCCAACGGCAGCCCGTTCAACAACGCCAATGCACCGGACGGCGGTCAGGTGGCTTTCATCCAGATAACTGGGTCCATTTCGCAGAGCATCGACTTTCCCGTGGACGGCACCTACGTCCTCAACTTCCAGTCAGCATTTCGCAATGCCCAGAATGGCGTGAACGATTTCATGGTTCAGGTGGACGGCAACACGGTCGGCACGTTCACTCCAACAACGTTTGCGAGCTACCTGCCCTATTCCACGAATCCCTTCTTTGTGTCAGCCGGCAGCCATACCATACAGTTCACGGGAATCGACAGCCTCGGCGGCGACCGAACCTCCTTCGTGGACAACGTTTCGATCTCCGTGGCGGCATCGCCGACCAACATCCTCTCCCCCGCGTCCGCGGTCACGGTGGCTGCCGGAGGCACCCTCAACCTGGGCGGCAACAACGAAACCATCGGTTCGCTCGCCGGGGCGGGAACCGTCCTGCTCGGCTCCGGCACCCTGACCACCGGGGCCAACAACACCAGCACCAGCTTCGCCGGCATCATCAGCGGCTCGGGCGGCCTGACCAAGATCGGCACCGGCACCTTCACCTTCAGCGGCCTGGGCACCTACACCGGGGATACCACCGTGAACGCCGGCACGCTCCAGCTGGCTCAGGGCACCATACCTGGCGGAGCCGTGGCCGAATACACATTCAATGGCAATACCAACGACGTTACCGGCAACGGCAACGACGGCACCATCAGCGGCAGCGGCACTTCCTTCGTCCCGGGTCCGCCGCAACTGGGCGGCCAGGGCCTGCACTTCAGCGGCAGCCAGGCCGTCACTGTGCCCTACTCCGCTGCCTTTGGCCTGAACAGCTACACGGTTTCCGCCTGGGTGGACATGGACCCCGGCTTCGCGTCGTTCACCAACGGCATCCTGGGCACGCGCTTTGGCGGCCCCGACGAGACCTTCGACGTCAAGGTGCAGGGTTCCGGCATCCACGGCGACGTCGGCGACGGCAGCAACTGGATCAACACGGGAGTGGACATTCCCAACGCTCAGGGCGGTCAGCTCACCGCCGGCACCTGGGCCCTGGTCACCTACGTCATCGACAACACCGCCCAGCAGTTCCAACTGTACGTCAACGGTGTCCTTCTAAACACGATTCCCTTCAGCGGTACTCCTCTGTTCATGCAACCTGGTCAGACCCTGGAGATCGGCGATTCCTCCGACGGCGAGTTCATGAATGGCGCCATCGCCGACGTCTTCATCTATGGCCGGGCGCTGGACCAGTTCGAGATCGATAACCTGTTTAATCCCAACCACGCAGCGCTGCCGAGCGGGACCAACGTGTCGGTGGCGAGCGGTGCAAACCTGGACCTGAACGGCATCAGCCCGACGATTGGCAGTCTCAACGGCAGCGGTAACGTCATCGACAGCGGTTCGGCCGCGACGCTGACAGTCACCGGCGGCGGCTCCTTCGCTGGCGTCATCAGTGGCCCCAATACTGCTCTGACGGTGAGCGGCCCAGGCCAAACTCTGACGCTGTCGGGGAGCAATACCTACGGCGGGGCAACCAACGTTCTCGCGGGCACACTGTACCTGGGGAACACGTTCCTCGTGCCTGATTACAGTTTCGAGACGCCCAGCGTGGGCACTTACCAGTACAACCCCACCGGCAGCAGCTGGACGTTCAATGGCAGCAGCGGCCTGGCGGCCAACGGCAGTGCGTTCAACAATGCCAACGCACCCGACGGCACCCAGGTGGCTTTCATCCAGACTACCGGGTCCATTTCGCAGAGCATCGACTTTCCCGCGGACGGCACCTACGTACTCAACTTCGAGTCAGCGTTTCGCAATGCCCAGAACGGGGTGAACGATTTCGAGGTTCAGGTGGACGGCAACACGGTCGGCACGTTCACTCCGACAACGTTCGCAAGCTATCTGTCCTATTCCACTAACCCGTTCACCGTGACGGCCGGCAGCCATACGGTGGAGTTCCTGGGACTCGATGACGGCGGCGGCGACCGAACGTCGTTCGTGGACAACGTATCCATCACGGAACGATCGGCGAACAACATCCTTCCTGCCACCTCAGCCGTCACGGTGGCTGCCGATGGCACGCTCAACCTGGCCGGCAACAACCAGACCATTGGTTCCCTCGCGGGCGCGGGCACCGTCCTGCTGGGCGCGGGCACCCTGACCACTGGGGCCAACAACAGCAGCACCAACTTCGACGGTCTCATCAGCGGCTCGGGCGGCCTGACCAAGATCGGCACCGGCACCTTCACTTTCAGCGGCCTGGGCACCTACACCGGCAGTACCACCGTCAACGCCGGCACGCTTCAGCTAGCCGACGTTCCGCCAGCCGGTGCCGTCGCCGAGTACACGTTCAATGGCAATACCAATGACGTCACCGGCAACGGCCACGACGGCACCATCAGCGGCAGCGGCACTACCTACGTTCCGGGTCCGCCCCAGCTGGGCGGTCAGGGCCTGCACTTCAGCGGCAGCCAGGCCGTCACCGTGCCCTACTCCAGCGCCTTTGGCCTGAACAACTACACGGTTTCCGCCTGGGTGGACATGGACTCCGGCTTCGGGTCGTTCCTCAATGGCATCCTCGGCACGCGCTTTGGCCCCGACAACACCTTTGACCTCAAGGTGACGGGAGGTGGCATCCACGGCGACGTCGGCAACGGCAGCAACTGGATCAACACGGGAGTGGACATTCCCAACGCTCAGGGCGGTCAGCTCACCGCCGGCACCTGGGCCATGGTCACCTACGTCATCGACAACACCGCCCAGCAGTTCCAACTGTACGTCAACGGTTCCCTTCTAAACGCGATTCCCTTCAGCGGTACGCCTCTGTTCATGCAACCTGGTCAGACCCTGGAGATCGGCGATTCCTCCGGTGGCGAGTACATGAATGGTGCCATCGCCGACGTCTTCATCTATGGTCGAGCGTTGGGCCAGGGTGAGATCGACAACCTGTTCAGCCTCAGCAACCCCGTGCTGCCGAACGGGACCAACGTGTCGGTGGCGAGCGGTGCGAACCTGGACCTGAATGGCATCAGCCCGACGATCGGCAGTCTCAACGGCAGCGGCGACGTCATCGACAGCAGCTCGACCGCGACACTGACGGTCATCGGCGGCGGTTCGTTCGCCGGCGCCATCAGCGGCACCAACACGGCCTTGACCGTCAACGGTGTGAGTCAAACTCTAACGCTCTCGGGCACCAACACCTACGCAGGCCCTACCAACGTTCTTGCCGGGACGCTGTCCCTGGGAAGTACGGGCGCAGGGGCCAATGCCTCCGACTTCACGGTAGCCGCCGGGAGTACGCTCAACCTGCTCGGCAACAACGCGACCGTCGGTTCGCTCGCCGGTGCAGGCACTGTCCTGCTCGGCTCCGGCACCCTGACCACCGGGGCCAACAACAACAGCACCAGCTTCGCTGGCCTTATCAGCGGCTTGGGCGGTCTGACCAAGGTCGGCACCGGCACCTCCACTTTCAGCGGCAGCGGCACCTACGGCGGTAGTACCACCGTCAACGCCGGTACACTCCAGCTCGCCAATGGTACGCCAGCAGGTGCAGTAGCCGAATACACCTTCAACGGGAACACCAACGACGGCACCGGCAACGGCAACGACGGCACCCTTGTGGGCAGCGGCACTTCCTACGTGGCGGGTCCGCCCCAGCTGGGAGGGCAGGCCCTGAACTTCACCGGCAGCCAGGCGGTCACCGTGCCCTACTCCAGCGTCTTTGGCCTGAACTCGTACACGGTTTCGGCGTGGGTGGACATGGACCCCGGCTTCGCGTCGTTCACCAACGGCATTCTCGGCACACGCTTCGGCCTGGACGACACCTTCGACCTGAAGGTGCAAGCATCCGGCATCCACGGCGACGTCGGCGACGGCAGCAACTGGATCAACACAAGCGTGGACATTCCCAACGGGCAGGGCGGTCAGCTGACGGCCGGCACCTGGGCCATGGTCACTTACGTCATCGACAACACTGCCGATTTGTTCCAGCTGTACGTCAACGGGGTGTTGCTGAACACGATTCCCTTCAGCGGCATGCCTCTGTTCATGCAGCCTGGCCAGACCCTGGAGATCGGCGATTCCTCCGACGGCGAGTACATGAATGGCGCCATCGCCGACGTCTTCATCTATGGCCAGGCGTTGAGCCAGGCCCAGGTCGATAGCCTCCTGAACGCCAGCAGCACCGTCCTGCCGAGCGGGACCAACGTCGCCGTGGCGAGTGGAGCGAGCCTCGACCTGAACGGACTTAGCCCGACAATTGGCAGTCTCAACGGCAGCGGCAACGTCATCGACAGCGGTTCGACCGCGACGCTGACGGTCACCGGCGGCGGTTCCTTTGCCGGTGCCATCAGTGGGGGCGGCACTGCCTTGACGGTCAACGGCTCTGGTCAAACGCTAATCCTGTCAGGCACGAACACTTATGCCGGCGTCACGACTGTGAATGCCGGCACACTGCAGGTCAACGGCACACTGTCCAGCACAGCCTCGACAACCGTGAACAGCGGCGGCACACTCGACGGGACGGGCTCGATCAGCAGTAACGTGACCGTCAGCAGCGGCGGCACCATCAGCCCGGGGACAGTGGGCACGGTCGGCACCCTCACGGCCGGCAGTCTGACGTTTAACGGCGGCACCTACCAGGGCGATTTGGACCCCACCAGCAACACCGCCGACGAAATCGTCGTTCCCGGCAGCGTCAACCTGATGAATACCGCACAGGGGACCTTTAACCTGAATGTCCTGAACGGTGGCACGCCAACGCCTGGCGCCGTTTACACCTTGATCGACAACACCGGCAGCGGGGCCATCCTCAATCCGCCCCTGGCCAATGCCATCGATGGGAGTTCGACCTCGATCAACGGCAGCATCGCCTTCTACAGTTACTCCGGTGGGAACGGCCAAAGCTTCACCTTGAAAGTGGCAGCGGCTCCTGCCATCACCAGCGCCAACAACGCAACTTTCACTGCCGGCGTCGGTGGGACCTTCACGGTGATGGCCACCGGCTACCCAACTCCGACGCTCGCCGAGACAGCAACGTTGCCCAGCGGCGTCACTTTCAATACGTCCAACGGCAACCTGACGGTTAGCACCTCGGCAGCCAACGGCATCTACAACCTGACGTTCACGGCCAGCAATGGAATTGGCACTCCGGCCTCCCAGAGTTTCACCCTGACCGTGGGCACTGCTCCAACCATCACCAGCGCCAACAACGCCACTTTCACTGCCGGCGTGGGAGGTACGTTTACGGTGATGGCCAGCGGCTTCCCGACGCCGACCTTCGCCGAGACAGCACCGTTGCCCAGCGGTGTCACCTTCAATACGACCACCGGCGCCCTTGGCGTCAGTTCCACGACGGCCGACGGCACTTACAACCTGTCATTCACGGCCAGCAATGTGATTGGCACTTCCGCCTCCCAGAGCTTCACTCTGACCGTGGGCACGGCCCCGGCCATCACCAGCGCCAACAACGCAACCTTCACTGCCGGCGTTGGCGGGACCTTCATGGTGATGGCCACCGGCTACCCGGCGCCGACCTTCGCTGCGACCCCAACGTTGCCCAGCGGCGTCACCTTTAATACGACCACCGGCGCCCTTGGCGTCAGTTCCACGACGGCCGACGGCACTTACAACCTGTCGTTCACGGCCAGCAATGTGATTGGCACTTCCGCCTCCCAGAGCTTCACTCTGACCGTGGGCACGGCTCCGGTCATCACCAGCGCCAACTCAGCTTCGTTTGCCGGCGGCACGGGCGGCACGTTCACGGTGATGGCCAGCGGCTTCCCGACGCCGACCTTCGCTGCGACCCCAACGTTGCCCAGCGGCGTCACCTTTAATACGACCACCGGCGCCCTTGACGTCAGTTCCACGACGGCCGACGGCACTTACAACCTGTCGTTCACGGCCAGCAATGTGATTGGCACTTCCGCCTCCCAGAGTTTCACTCTGAATGTGTTCAACCCGACCCTGGCCACCGGCTTCATGATTACCCCCAGTACGACCAGCGCCACCGCCGGCCAGGGCTTGACCTTCACCGTGACCGCTGTGAACGGACTCGGCACAACGGCCACCGGCTACGTCGGCACAGTCACCTTCAGCAGCACCGACCACAGCGCCAGCTTCTTCCCCAGCTCCTATACCTTTATACCTGGAGACAACGGCTCTCACACCTTCTATACAACCTCCGTCATGTTCTTCACTACCGGCACGCAGACAATCACGGCAACCGATAGCGCTCATTCCCTGTCAGGGACCAGCGCTGCCATCCTCGTGAGCAGCGGTTCGATCCCCCAACTGCTCAAGGGACCCGCATTTTATGACGTCAGCGCCGCGGAGGCCAGCACGGGTCAGCGATCGATGATCGATCACGTCCAGCTCAACTACGGCTCGCCGTTGCCCACTGGTTACTCTTTCGCCGTGACCACGCTCGCTGGATACAGTGGTGTGGCAGCCATGACACCGGTTACGGTCAGCGCCGCCTACTCGGGAGGAACCTACACCCTCAGCTTCTCCGGGAAAGGGGTTGGCGCTGGTGGATCGTTGTTAGACGGGGTCTACTCCTTGCAGCTGCTCGGACCCGGGAACACCTCCACCACGCTGGCCACCTTCTTCCGGCTCTTTGGCGACGCCAATGGCGATGCTCGGGTAGACGGCGTGGATCTCGCCACATTCCAGGCAGCGGTTGGCTCCAGTATCCGGAGCGCGAATTACAAGGCCTACCTTGACTACGACAGCAACAACGTAATCAACTCGACCGATGAGCAGCAGTTTGGCTGGAGCCCCGGCGCAACCAACGTGTTTGAAGGAGGGAGCTTTGCCCGCTACGGCTACGTGCTTGACTTGAACCCGGCGGACACGATGAGCTATGGCTATCTCGTGCCGATTGCAGACTTCCTCTATCCCGATGGTAAAGCGCCGCCCAAGCACTCATGACGGCAGGCTCAAACACGTCGCCGTCCTGGCAAGAAACCTTGGTTCCTGCCAGGACGGCGCCTTTCACAGACCGAGAAACCCTGTGTTCGGTCTTTACACGTTTTTCAGCACCAGGGGCGGAAGGAGAATCCAGTTGGTCCCCTGGGTAAACGTGTTGCCGCCCGGGGCGCCGCCCATGTCCACGTATCCTGTGAGGAATTCCGGGTTGGAGGCTGTCGGATCACCGTCCAGGGTGAGGAAATCATTCCCGCTCCCGAAGCGAATGTAGACGTTCCAGACCTGGTTGGCCGGCGTCGGGGTGGTGGATTCTCCAAGCTGCAGGGAGTCCGAACCATTCCCGCTGAACCAGGTGAGCTTGCCCAGAGGCGCGTTGGTGATGACAGCCGTATCATTGCCGTTGCCCAGGTTGAACGACAGGTTGCCGGCGACCGTGCCGGTGAAGTCGGTCAAATCATTGTCGCCGTTGCCGGCGGTGACCTGCATGTTGCCCAGCACGGTTCCCTCGAATGCGAAGAGATTGTCCTGCGCGGGCGCCGGACCGGAAACACCCATGTTCACGGACAGATTGCCATTGACCGTTCCATCGATTGTGTACAGGCCTCCGACCGGTCCCCCTGCCGAGGTGAGTGTGGCATTGCCGTTGACGACTGTTAACGCCTCCAGATCGATGTTGTCGCCGATTGGACCGGTGCTCGACCCGAGATTGACGGACAGGTTGCCGCCGATCAGTCCAGTTGGTGCTTCCAGTGTGAACGAATCATCCAGACTGCTGCCTGTGACTGCAACGTTCTTGCCCACGCTCCCGAAAATGCCGACAGTCAGAGAGTGGTAGCTGCCCGGGTCCGTGGCATACAGGTTGCCGGCGACGTTGCCGAAAAGTTCGAGAGTATCGATGAAGGCGGTGGACAAAGTGCCAGACAAGGTGCTTCCCGAGAACAGGGTCAAAACGTCACCGGGAGTTGAATTGTTCCCAGCCGCCCGACCCGTCACGGAAACGGGTCCGCCCACGGTCAATGGCGCAGTCACGCCGCCGACTGTCTCACCGAGTTCCAGGTTTTCCTCGCCCGAGCCGCTCAGGATGGTCAGCGAACCGCCGACGGTCCCATCGGCGACGCTCACTGTGTCACTCCCGGGGGGGCCGCCGAGGCCAAGGTTGAGCAGGACGTTCCCTCCAAACCGATTGCCCATCAGGTCAACGCCAACCGAACTCGGGAACCTGGCCAGGTTCACGATCAGGTTCCCATTGGCGGAATAGGTTCCCAGGTTTCTGGAGTTGTCAGTCACCTGGATCTTCCCGGGGGCAGGCTCCGTGATTGCCAGGGGCCCTGTGGGCGTCCCCTGGATCAGCAGGGTTCCTGGGACCACCGAAATGGTCAGCGCGGGACAGTCACGTTTCTCCAGTTCTTCCAGGGCCAATCGAATCCGACGCGAAGTGTTCACGAGGTCATTCTCCAAGTGTTACAACCGTGGTTTGCCAAACTTGTCCTACGCCCGGCACGATGCGGGCGATTGGGTTTCCTTGCAGACATCGGAAGTCCGTTATTCGTCGAACCAGCAGCGGTTTGTCTGCTCCTCGCTGCTCCGTTTTCCCCTTGCGATCAGGGACGCAAGGAGGTAAACCTTAAGCACACAATCAGCCGGGCGGATGCCAGATCCCCAAAGGTCGTTCCTTGTTCATTTGGGGAGACCATTCCTGTCCATGCGCGCATCCCGGACGCCTGCACTGCGGTGCTTCATGGGAAAGCGTGTGCTTGCTTGATCCGCAAACCAGGAAAGGCGCCAGGCACCGGAAAAGAACGTGGCGGACGTGAATCCGGCACAAGCTCCCCCAAGTTGGCTTCAGGGCTGGCTGATTGTTCGTCCTCCCCCGCAAGGGGGAAGTTAGTCCGGCAACTCTTGCCGTCGCCTCCGGAATAACCGCACTTTATCACGTGATGGGCACTGTTCCTACATTCCTAATAGCAATTCGTTTCTATTAGGGACACCGGTTGTCGTCATTCTCTTCCCATTCTGCCTTATCGACTCAAGCACCAAATGGCACAGAGTCGTCGCAGGCGTCAGAGGTCGCGCGTTTGGCGCGATCGACGTTTCTTTGGAATGGTTGCCGCCGTCACTTTCCTTCCGATCCGCTTTGTTGACCCGGTTGCCAAAGGGTGCAGATTCGTTTCACCTGTCAAGACTCTCACATTTGGCAATCTGGACTGCTGACCTTGACGAGCGGCCCTGCGTCGGCAACAACAATGGGGACATTGGCTGTGTCGCGCAACCCAGCACCATACCGGTTAGCGTGACACCCCCATGCGTGGTTTGGGATTGTGCCGGAACAAGATTACGGGAGAACCGGACGTGGCACGCGATCAACTTCTGGGACTGGCAGCGGACGTGGATCGACTGCTGGCCGCCGGAGCAACGGCGGCCAGTGGCAACGAGAACTTGAGCAGACGCGGCAAGAGCTTGCGCAACCTGGGCGAGAAAGTGGCTGCGCTCAAGCCAGTCGCGGATGCGGTCGGCAAGGTGCTGGAGGCACCGGCCAAGCAGATTGGCCACGCTTTCCTCGACCTGCTGACCATGGCCCGCCAGCTGCGCACCAGTCTGAGCAGCGTCGGCGTTGAGGGCACACTCGCTCCGGTTTCGGCCAGCGGACCGTGGCACACACCGCTGCACGTGCGCGACCTGACTCCTCTTCACGGCTGCCTGGCCGGGTCCGGCTCCGGGCGCGAAGAAGTCCTCAAGGACGCGATTCAGCGCAAGGCGACAGCCGATCTGCGCCTGCTGTCGCCGCTGCTGGACGCCATCGAGGACAATTACGCTCCGCTCAGCGACCTGGTGACGGAGCAAGCGCTGCCGGCGCTGGGCGTCGGTGTCCTACCTGAAGTCGAGACCCGCTTGAAGATCACCGACGGCAAAATCCCCGACGCCCGCCGGCTGGGCCTGATCTGCAAACTGAACCCCGAGCGCGGCCTGGAGTTATGCCGGCAAGCGATCAAGACCGGCAGCATTGCCCTGAGGGTCAAGGCGCTGGAACTGCTGCCTGACATCAGCCACAAGGACGAGGCGGAAAAGACCGGGCTGGAGCTGTATCAGGACAAGTCCGCGGAGGTGCGCGTCGCCGCCATCCTCGCTTTGCGGCACGCCAAAAGCAAGGAGGCGTTGGCGGCGATCCTGGCGGCTGCCAGCGACCGATCCACGCAGGTCCGCAACGCGATCGTGAAGACCCTGACTGAGATGCCCAACCCCGAGACGACGCCACGATTGCTGCTGCGGATTCGGGAGTCGGTGGAGCAACTGGATCAGCTCAAGCCGGAGAAAAAAGAGAAGCCCCCCAAGGGCAAGAAGACCACGGGCAAGAAAGCTGCCGCGACTTCCAAGACGGACGCTGCTTTCTACAAGAAGAAGGGCGAACTGATCCAGGAAGCGACTTTCTGGCTGGCAATCGTGGAATACCGGAAGGGAGCAGGGCGGGAAGAGGCGGCCCGAGCCATCCTGCCACTGCTCGACCACAAGGAAGGCAGTGTCCGTGAGGGGGCCCTGGCAGCGCTGGGCGGCATCGGTGCGGTGATCGAGGGCGTGATCGACCGCTTCATTGACAAACTCAAGGACAAGAAGCCCAAGGTGGCGGGCTCAGCCGCGTTCAGCCTGAGGAAGATGGAGCCGACCCTGCGCGAGCCGGCGATGCCGACCGTTCTGGAGCTGCTGGAGAAACCCAAGCTGGACGAGACGCTCCGTGGAGGCCTTCTGCACCTGTTGCCCGGACACCTGGCGACGCACGGCGACCGCATTCTCTCGATCCTGCGCAAGGAATTCGCCAGCAAGAACCACTACCGACGGAGCACGGTCCTCAACGTTCTCTGTGAGATTGGTCCGCCGGCCGCTGATCTGGTTCCTGACGTCGTCGAGGGAATGTCGAGCGGCGGCGGGTACTACAACTACCTGCAGTATCCCAACTGTCTGACGAAGCTCGACCCCGAGGGCGTCCAGGCCGTGCCGGGCCTGATCAAGCTGCTCGACGACAAGAAGCACGAGGTCCGCTGGCGGGCCGTCTGCACCCTGCAGACCTACGGTCTCAAAGCGAAGGCGGCCATCCCGGCGATCCGTGCGCTGATCGACCGGGAGAAGAAGGATGCCTATTACCACTTCGCTGAGGGGGCGCTGAAGGCGATTGAGGAGGGGTGAGCGAAACGGACGGCGCTGCCGAGGGACAGCTCTCGGCAGCGCATTGGAAACTCACTGTCGCCTCTGATATAACAGCCACCGCATTCATCCCTTACGCAAGGAACCGAGACATGGCCAAGAAAGCTCCCACCACGGACCCGGCTACCACCGTCGTTGAAGCAACCAAGACGAACGGCAAGGTCGATAGCGTGCTGCGTCATCCGGCCGAGGTCGAGTACGCTCACGAGCTGGAGGCGCTGAAGAAAGCCGATCGCGACGAGAAGCCGGAAGGCTGGCTGCTGTCGCCGCGTGCGGTCCGGACTTACGTCCTGGGCGGCAAGGCGGGCGGCGTCGAGATCCGGCCCAAGTACCTCGGCAACCAGCGTGTGGTGGAGATCGCCATTGCCACGCTGGCCACCGACCGGGCCCTGCTGCTGACCGGCGAGCCAGGCACTGCCAAAAGCTGGCTCAGCGAGCACCTGGCCGCGGCCATCAGCGGCGACAGCCTGCAAGTGGTGCAGGGCACGGCCGGCACCACCGAGGAGCAGGTCCGCTACAGCTGGAACTACGCCCTGCTGCTGGCCGAGGGGCCCAGTCCCAAGGCCCTCGTGGCCAGTCCCATCTATCGCTCGATGGTCGGCGGCAAGATTGTCCGCTTCGAGGAAATCAGCCGGGTGCCCTCGGAAATCCAGGACGCGCTGATCACCATCCTCTCCGAAAAGATGATGGCCGTCCCCGAACTGGGTTTCCACGTCCAGGCCAAGCGCGGCTTCAGCCTGATCGCCACCGCCAACACCCGCGACCGCGGCATCAACGACATGTCGGCCGCCTTGACCCGCCGCTTCAACAAGGTCCAGCTGCCGGTGCCCAGCGACGTCGATACCGAGGTGCAGATCGTCCGCAAGCGCGTGGCCGAGATTTCGACCAGCCTGAAGCTGCCCTCCGCTCTGCCGGCTGACGAGGCGGTGCGCAAGATCGTACAGATCTTCCAGGAACTGCGTCGCGGCCAGACGCTCGACGGCAAGCAGAAGGTCAAACAACCCTCGGGCGTGCTGTCCACGGCCGAGGCGATCAGCCTGTTCGGCAACAGCATGGCCCTGGCCGGCCACTTCGGCAACGGCAAGATCGGCGACCGCGACCTGGCCGCCGGGCTGCACGGCATCATCATGAAGGACGACGAGCGCGACCTGACCGTGTGGGTCGAGTACCTCGAAAACGTGATGAAGAAACGCGGGTCGGAGTGGCGCGATCTGTATGCGTCGTGCAAGGAGCTGGCGGGCGAGTGAGGATGGGAAACCCTCCAGCTGCCCGGGGTAGCCAGGGAAACGAATGTGCGGAAACGAATTCTCTCGCCGCAAGCCATTACCAATCTGTAAGTTCGGTCGATTCGTTTCCGCACCCCCTGGGACACCCCCCCTGGTACGGAAACGAACTTGAGCAGCGCACCAGAGGGGAGTGCCGGCCAGCCTGTCGGAGCGACACCATGAATCTCAACGAAGTCTTCCCGCCCCCCGCCGCGGACGAGGGGCCATTGCTGTGCCGGGTCTACGGCGTCCGCCACCTGTCACCGGCCGGCGCCCACCACCTGCAAGCGGTGCTGAACCTGGTCAAGCCGACGGCGGTCCTGGTCGAGGGCCCGGCCGACGCCACACCGCAGCTCCAGCACCTGATCCACAAGGACACCCGGCCGCCTGTGGCCATCCTCGCTTACACCCTGGAACGACCGGTCCGCTCCATCCTCTACCCGCTGGCCTCGTACTCGCCGGAGTGGGTCGCGCTCACCTGGGGTCTGCGCAACAAGGCCGACACGCGCCTCATCGACCTGCCCGCCTCGGTGTTTCTTGAGATGCACCACACTGCTTTAGAAGAACACGCCCACGAGCAGGAACCGGCAGCGGAAGAACCGGCTCCGGGTCAGGCCCCGCCTCCTTCCGACGGCGCCGACCATCGCCGCCTTGCCAGCGAGCACACCCTGGCCTACCTCGACGATCCCTGGACCGCCATCGCCCAGCTCTCGGGCGACCCCGACCATGAAACCTGGTGGGAACGGCACTTCGAGCACACCACCGACCCAATCTCCTACGTCCACCAGATCCACGAGTTTGGCCGGGGCCTGCGGTCGCTGCGCCAGCTAAAGCCCGACGACGAGAACCTGGTGCGCGAGTCGTACATGCGCCGCTGTATCCGCGAGGTGCTGAACAAGGGCCACAAGCCCGATCGGGTGCTGGTGGTCTGCGGAGCGTTCCACTCCACCGCTCTGCGCGAGAATTTGCCGGCAATGACCGACAAGGAAGTGAAAGCCTTGCCGTCGGTCAAGTGCAGCCTGACGCTGATGCCCTACAGCTACAAACGCCTCAGCTCGCAATCGGGCTACGGGGCCGGCAATCATGCCCCGATGTACTACCAGCGGCTCTTCGACGAGCGCCAGGCCGGCCACCCCGATCGGTTGACCCCGATGTTCCTGACCGAGCTGGTTCACAGGCTGCGCAAGGGAGGACACATCCGTTCCGCGGCCGAGGTGATCGAGGCGGTTCGCCTGTCGCACAGCCTGGCGGCGCTATCTGACTCGCCCGCTCCGTGCCTGCGCGACATCCGCGACGCGGCAACGTGCCTGCTGGGCCGAGGGGAATTCATTGTCATTCAGGAGCCGCTCACCGAGCTGGAGATTGGGAGCAAGGTCGGCAAGTTGCCGAAGGGGGTCGCACGCACGGGGATTCAGGATGATTTCTACTTTTGTCTGGAGCGGCTTGACCTGCTGAAGTACACCAACGGCGAGTATCGAGCCTACTGCGATGCCTGGAACGAGAAGGCAAAGCTGGACACGAAAAAGAAACGCAAAGATCCGGAGATCCTGGAGCTGGATCAGCGCCGGGACATTCACGCGGTCGGCGAAGAGACTGCCCTGCGCGGCCGAAACCAGAGTGTCTTTCTCCATCGCTTACACGCCCTCGACGTCCACTTTGCCGAGCGGCAGGATGCGGGACAGGACGCGGCAACCTGGAAGGAGATCTGGCACATCCGGTGGGAGCCGGAGGTGGAGATCCAGATCATCGAGCTATCGCTGGTGGCCGACACCGTGGAGATGGCGACGGCCATCCGCCTGTCGGAGCAGCTGGCCGAGTGCAAGCAGGTGGATCAGGCGGCCCAGATCGTCAGCCAGGCGGTGCGCTGTGAGCTGGCCGACGCTCTGGAAGATGCCCGGCGCCGTTTGCAGGCGATGGCCGTCGAGGCGCTGGCCTTCGTGCCGCTGGCCAGCGCCGTGGAAGCCCTGGCGGAAACCATCACGTACGGCTCGGTCCGCAAATTCGACCCGGAGCCGCTCAAACCCCTCCTGAGCCAGCTTTTCCTGCGGGCGACGCATTCGATCCGGAGCGCCTGCACCTGCGATGAGGCCACGGCCCGCGAACAGGTTGCACCAGCCATCGTCAAGCTCCACGAAGTTGCACGCGGCACTCCCGAGCTGGTCGATACGGCCCGCTGGAACCGCGAACTGGACGGCATCGCCGCCAATGATGCGCTCAATGCCTACCTTTCCGGATTCGTGATGTCGATGATCCTCAATCGCGTCGATGAGGAGCAGCTGTCCCGCGAGGTCAGCCGCCGGCTGTCGCCGGGCATCCCACCGGACATCGGGGCCAACTGGTTCGAGGGGCTGGTCCAGTACAACCGGCAGGCGCTGTTCCTGCGCATGGCCCTGTGGCGGCAACTGGACACCTACCTGATCGGCATGAGCGAGGAGGAGTTCCGCCTGGCCCTGGTGCCGCTGCGCCGGGCCTTCGGGGACTTCAGCAAGGCCGAGGTGCGGCGGGTGGTCGATAACCTGGCCGAGCTGTCGGCCGAGTCGAAGGAAGAGCTGAAGCACGTCCCGGAAGTCGCGCTCAGCGCGGAAGAGGAGAAGAACCTGTCCGAGATGCTGGGCGACCTGGACCTTGGAATTTAAACGCGGATTATCGCAGCTCCCCTAACTTTCAGAAATAGCCCCCAACGGAGGAAGGTGCGAGCCGCTGATGCAGCGGGAAAGTCGCGGGGAGCGTTGGGGGGTGATTCTGCAAGTTAACGGATGCCCAGGAGCGTCCATCGTAGACCGGGGCCAGACGGGCCGCAGGCCGTCCAGCCCCGGTTTTTCGCCTGTCCAGGGCTCCTTCGGCTCCATAGCTCACCTTCGGGCCGTCCGTCCTGGCCCCTGGTACACCCTTCCTTAACTTTCAGAATTGCCACCCAACTGCCATGGCTCGTTCCCCCACTCTGGCCGACCTGTTCCGCCAGCCGGCCCTCACCGCCCAACGTCAGACCGGATCGCGATCATCAAAGAGTCCGAAAAAGCGGCACCTTGACGAGACCTGATGGATGGGGTGGCCAGGTCGTTGGTCACCGACTCGCGCCCTTTCGTGCGCTGGACTCCGCGCTCGGCACCGGCTTTGCCTTTCTAGGCAGTACAGGTGATCGCCTTGTTATCCAGGACCGAATCCCAGGTGTTGCAGCGGCCGTGATCACCCACGGAATGGCAGAGCCGGTCGGGAAGCGGGAAATCAAATGGTCGCCTGAAAGAGGGAAAAGCAGCATGAGCAGACCGGTCAAATACATCGAAACCTTCTTCAAAAAGGTTCAAGCCGTTGGGCCGACCGAAACGCTGGCCTCGGTCGCACGCCGCATGGAGGAGCATAACGTCGGGGCCGTGGTCATTGTGGAGAATCAGCGCCCCGTGGGCATTGTGACAGACCGTGACCTGGCCCTGGAACTGGGTGCGCGGGAGACTTCGCCGCACACTCCCGTCGTGAAGGTGATGACCACTCCCGTGGAAACCGTCCCGCAGGACGTGGGCGTGTTTGGGGCGACTCAGGGCGTTCGCGGGAAGCCCAGGATAGGACTGGCAAGGAGTCCAAGGGTCAGTATAGTTCCAACCGCCGGAAGAGTCGGACTTTCACGACGTCCAACACGATCAGATAAGCAATGACCAGGGACAGCAACCCCAGGATCGCTCTCCAGCTGATGGCTGGCATGAGAATGCCCTGGGTGGCCAGGAGGGCGACGACGATCACGTCCACGATCGAGCTTGCCGCCAGGAGGCTGCCGGGCAGCGAGGACCAGAAGGCGCGGCGCTCACGGACCAGGTAAACGGTGGCCTGGCCGGTAAAGACCAGCATGGCGAACACCAGTGTTTGCAGGTGAGGCAGATCCAGGTGAAGGACGTTGCGCCCGACCAGGAACACGGCGAACGAAAAAACCAGCCAGGCCAGGGCCAGCATCAGGGCGCTCAGGACCAGGGGCCGAACCTGCCAGCGGTCGGGCCTCCGGGAGAAGGCCACGCGGTCCGCGGCCAGCGACATGGTCACAAAGTCGTTGGCGAACAGCAGAAGCAGGATCAGGCGGGGCGTCGTCACGAAGACGCCGGTCAGCAGCAGGCCGAGACTCAGGAAAAGTGCTATCTGGAAGGTCTTGATGATCTTGTTCAGGGTGTAGGTCAGCAGGCGCTGGTAGATCTGTCGTCCTGTTTCCACAGCCGCCAGGACGTCGCCGAGCCCGGGCCGGGTGAGAACCAGGCTGGCAGCAGCCTTGGCCACGTCCGTGGCGTTGGCCACGGCGATGCCCACCTCCGCCTGCTTCAAGGCGGGGGCATCGTTCACGCCGTCGCCCGTCATGCCGACGGTGTGCCCGACGCGCTGCAAGGCTTGCACCAGACGATACTTATCTTCCGGCAAGACACCGGCAAAAACCCCGCAGTCGGGGATCTGGGCAGCGTCCAGGTCGCGCAGGGCGCGGCTTTCTTGAACGAAACTGAGCGTGGCGTTCAGGAGGAGCAAAAGGACGATGATGATCGTCTGGGTGTATTTCCCGAGGACCAGTTCGAGGACCAAGGTCAGTTCCAGCATCCAGGGCACCGGGGCCCAGAACTTCTGGAGGAACAGCAGGACTGGATGGGGACGTTCTTCGGGCACGGCATTGGGGCCATGCTGCCGCAACCGCTCCTGCGCCTCCTGACTGGTCAGGCCCCCCCTCGGGCCTGGAAGGACTGTTGCGATCACGTCATCTCCGGGCGGAAAGGCAATTACGAACCCGGTGGATTCCACGGGGACGACCAGGACCTTGACGATCCCTGAAACCGCCCGCTACTGCCGATCAATCTGCAACCGCAGGAAGTGTGTCGCACAGCTGATGCAGGGGTCGTAGTTGCGGATCAGGTGCTCGCAGCGCCGCGTCGCCGTTGTGTCGTCGTAACCGAGGACGCCGGGCAGGAAAGCACGCAGGTCGGCTTCGATCTGGCCCTGGTTCTGCGATGTCGGCGGCACGATCTTGGCCTGGGCGATCAAGCCATCCGCGCCGATGCGGTAGCGGTGGTAGAGCAGCCCGCGCGGGGCCTCCGTGGCATGACAGCCCTCGCCCGCCTTCGGAGTACACGGCACCCGTCCTGGCGTCGCTTCCGCCTGGTATGCCTTGACGATCCTGATCGCTTCCTCGTAAGCATGGATCAGCTCAACGGCACGAGCGACGATACTCTTGAAATTATTGCGGCAGGGCCACTCGATCTTGCAAGCCTCCGCTTCCCGCCTGGCCGTCGGCGAGAGCTGGTCAAAGCACAGGTTGAGCCGCGCCAGCGGGCCAACCAGGTAGCTCTTCGCACCCGGCAGCATCACGCTGTGCAGGGCGTTACTGTGTTTGACTTGCCGTTCCTCGAAGTGTCCCTCGTACTCCTCCACGGGCACGTTCAGACCACTGTGAAGCGCAGGCCGGCCCTCCTGCGTGCCTGCACGCAGGCGTGCAGCCCGGAGCGCAACTTCGCCGTGACCACCCGGCCCTCGTTCATCGGGTACTCGTTGGCGTGCTTGAGGCAGACCAGCTCATAGTCCTGTTCCAGAGTGGGGAAATCGAAGCCGGCCACCAACCGCAGAGTGTCGATGGACGCCTGCAGGCCCCATTCCAGGTCGGGCAGCAAGGCCCGCAGCTGGCCAGGCGTCGGGGCCCGGTAGAAGCCCCCCACCGTGACGTTGATGGGATGGATGGCCCGGCCGCCCAGGACCTCCAGCAGCTGGTTGCCGATCTTCTTCAGGCGCAACCCCTTTTCGACCAGGTCGCGATGCGTGGCCGCCAGGCTCAGGCCGCTCTCGACTCCCAGGAAGTCCGGCGCGTGCAGCAGGTAGACGTGCAGGGCGTGGCTCTCGATCCACTCGCCGCAGTACAGCAGCCGGCGCAGCTGGCGGATTTCCGGGGTCACCTGGATTGCCAGCGCCTTCTCCAGGGCGTGGCAGGAACTCATCTGGTAGGCGACCGGGCAGATGCCGCAGATCCGCGCCGTGATGTCCGGCACTTCGCGCACGGCCCGGCCGCGCAGAAACGCCTCGAACAGGCGCGGCGGCTCGTAGCCTGGCGGCGGGGGTGCGAACCTGGAGTCGCCAGGGAAGGGAACGGGCCACGGGCGATCAACGGGGAGGCCCATGCGATGCAGAGCCTCGACCGTGTCGTAATAGAGGGTCACGGTCTGCTTGTTGGCACTGCGGACGAACGGCACCAGGTCCACCTGGGAGTCAATGGTCCTTCCGTACTCCGTCCCGATACTCCCAAGGCCACTCAATGCCCTCCTGGGGGCGGCGTTGTCTTTCTCCTCGAACAGTGGGTGAGGAACACGCACCAACTCCTCGAAGGCCACCAGACCAATGACGCCGACGTTCTCGGGTTTGCCCATCAGGTCGGCATAGCTCTTGTCCCGGGAGACGAAGCGAAAAGCCGCCACCCGGTCCAGATCGCGCCTCCAGCCCTCGATCAGGACGGAGCTGTGTGGGGCCACGATGTAACCGGGCCCGGCCTCGGACGCCGGCTTGCCGGTAATCACTGACAGGCCATCGACCGAGACGATGGCGGTGATCCTCCTTGGCCCGTGATTCCAGATGCGGATTGTGTATTCGGCACCGACCTCCGGCACGGGCAGGTAGGTCCGACCCGCGTGGTGGATGGTGGACAGCGTCCGGCCCGCGACCACAATGTCCAGGCTGACCTGCATCACTCCAGGCAGATGCCTGGGCGGCAGGACGGCTCGAGCGCGTTCGGGCAGGACAGGGCTGGGGACAGGCTGCGGTTTCGGTGGAGGCGCCGGAGTCGTATCCAGGAGTAGGCTGGATTCCGACCGGCTGGCGAACTGTCTGTCCGGAACCTTCCCGGAGCCGACCGACGCCTTGGCGGCGGAGGCCCAGACGGTCAGGAGCCCGACAATCAGCACGCCGCTGAACAGCAGGTTGGCGTGAAGCTTGCGCATGGCTAAACCCTCCAACAAAGGACCAAACCTTGAGACCGTGGGGTGTAGCGCAATAGCAAAGTGCAAAGATCATGCCATTCCCTGTTGTTGGAGAGTATCAGGGATTACGCCTCCCTCGGCGGCTCGGCCCTGTGCGGTCCCGGCACAGTCCAGGGCGGCAATGGCACTGGCCGGGTTGATGAGGGTGGTGCTGCGCCAGAGCCTCCGGAGGGCGTGGATCTTACTCCGCTTTCTTGAACAGGTCCAGAAAGCGATCTTCGTAATCCTTGAAGATGCCCAGGCGATCGAGTTCTCGTTTCAGCTCGAATGCTTTCGAGCGATCTTTCTTCACCTGCTCAAACAGGGCCTCGATGCGCTGCTTTTCTGCTGAACCAAGCCGTTCTTCTTCCGCCGTCTCGGGATTGTATCCCTCTTCCTGGACTGGAACCTGTGGCCCATACGTTTGTTCAACCTGGGAAAGAAATTCTCCCAGCTGTTGTTCCATGATCCGTGCCTGTTCGGACAGTTCGGTGAAGTCGAGTTCGATCCCCGTTATGGTTGTGAACACTTCCGCGATTGTTACCCATGACGCTCCAACAGGAAGCCTAAGCTTGCTAGCACTTTGTCCAGCTTCTTGTCTGCTTCCGTTCGTTCTTCCTCAGCTTCTTGCAGCCGCACAACCGCTTCATCGAGCGGCAGTACGTCTGCCTCCAAGCCTGTAGCAACAAACCGGCTCGGTGACAGGTTGAAGTCGTTCTTGGCGGCTTCACCAGGGCTGATGATAGCGGAAAGACCTTCCGCTATCATGATGGGCTTGCCGTGCGTCTCCAGCAGCCGCAGGTGGCATTTGATGAGCAGACCGCCCGAACCGCAGCAGGGGTCATAGACGGTCATTCCCGGTTGCGGGTCGAGGAGGCGGGCCATGACCACCGCCACCTCGCGGGGCGTGTAAAACTCGCCCGCGCTCTGCCCCTGACCTTCCGCGAACTTGCGCAGCAGATACTCGTACGCCCGGCCGAGGATGTCCGGCTCCACCTGGCGTCCCCGAAGTCGTGGGCGAGATGGGCCACCTCGTCGTCGAACACGTCGGACAGCCGCTTGAGGAAGACGAGCGGGAGGATGTAGTCCTTGAACTTGGGGGCGTCGAGCGGGCCCCGGACCTGGCAGGCGGCGTCCCAGAGCCACGATTCCAGGGCCGCAACGTCGAGCCGGCGCGGTTTCTCGTTCAGCTTCGTCTCCATCAGTGTCCTCGTCGTTCCAGAACGGCAGGGAAGACGTTTCAGAGAGTCTAACCCTCGGGACAGGATCAGTCGAGGACTTTCCTCCGACGAGCCGCCGGGATAAACCCGGCGGTCTCCTCACTGCGTGGCTCCTTGGCCCCTCCCGCTCAAAGAATCTCCTTGTCTGGGCCAGCAGCGGTCCCGATAATGGCGTCCAGGCTCCAACGGCGCGTGCCGCGGTGGGCGATCAGTGAGGAGGGGCCATTCCCATGCGATTCTCGGCGACAAGAACCAACCTGCTCGGTCATGCCCTCGGGGCCTTCGCGCTCCTCTGCCTCGCTTTCCTTGGCTTCCTGGCGGCTCGCCCGGAAGACAAACCAAAGCCGCTGATCTTCTGCGCCGCGGCCGATGCCATGCCACGCACCGGCAAGGAAGCGAACGACACGCCGAAGGGCCTGGATTTCGCGGTGGCTCGCCTGATCTGCCAGAAGCTCGGCCGGCCGCTGGAGTCCCACTGGTGCGCGAATGCGGCCTGTGCCCGAAGGTGTCTCCGCGAGAAGCGCTGCGACGTGATCCTCGGCCACCCGCTCGACGAGGGAGCGCCGAAGGACATCGCCTGGAGTGTGCCCTATGCCGGCAGCATGTTCGGCCTCGTGATTCCCGCTGAAGCGAAAGGCGTTCGCTCCCTGGCCGACCTGATCGACAGGCGCGTCGGTCTCGTGGCCGGGACGGTGGCGCTGCCGGAAAACAAGCACACCCTGGTGCGCTTCCGGACACGCGAGGAAGCCCTGGAGCAGTTCGCGAGCCAGAAGCTGGACGCGGCCTTCCTCGACAGCGACTTCGCGGCCTGGCACCTGCACGCCCATCCGAAATTGCCGCTGCGTCTGGTCGGGGACTACGTCCCCCGCGAACACTGGAACATGGCCCTGGCGGTCCGGGCCGAGAACGCCCCGCTGCTGGTGCAGATCAACAAGGCCCTCGCCGAACTGGCCGAGTCCGGCGAGCTGCGCAAGGCGTATGACGCGCTGGGTGTGCCGTATCGGCCGCCGTTCACGGGCAGCGCGGCAAGCCAGCCCCGGTCGATACCTGGAAGCGCATCCAGGAACGCGGCGAAATCCGGATCGCGATGGACCCCGCCAACTTGCCCTATTCCAGCGCCAAGGAAGATCGTCCGGGCTTTGACGTGGAGCTGGCCCGCGAGGTGGCTCGCCTGATGGGCCTCAAGCTGCGGATCGACTGGTTGGACATCCACCGCGAAACCGCCATCGGCAAGCTGCTCAGCAACGAGAGCGACCTCGCCTTCGGAGCGGCCATCGACGAGAACGCCGTCGAAGACGATGACGAGCTTGCGGACAAGGTGATCTATTCGCGGCCCTATTACGGCACCGGCTATTTCCTGGTCACCCGGCAGAAGGGGCCGCAGATCAAAGCACTGGCGGAGGTCAAGGGAGAGAAGTCGCGCCGGCTGGCGACCGAAGCCGGCTCCGTCGCCGACTATCGCCTCCGGCAGCGCGGCTATCTGCGCAGCCTGTACCGCAATCAGCTGGCGGTACTCAAGGCCCTGGACGACGGCACGGTCGATTACGCCTACCTCTGGGGCAACGTCGGCTGGACGCTGCACGCCACGCCCGAATTCAAGCTCCAGCTGGTGCCGGGCTACGTTCCGGAGGACCACTGGAACATTGCTGTCGCGATGCGGAAACACGACGCCGAGTTGAAACGACGAGTGGACGAGGCGATCGGCAAGCTGGTCAAGGACGGCCTGCCGGCCCGGCTCCTGGCCCGGTATCACGTCGCGTACCTGGCGCCTTTCGAGGAGAAGAAAACGCTTCCGGAAGGTGAGGTAATCCGCCATCCGGTGGCGAACCGCGGCATCGAACCGCAGGTCCAGAAAGTGCAAACGTCCCGCAATCCCTACGGCGGTCTGGAGCGCGTCCGCTCCGCCGGGGCCCTGGTGGTCGGGCTTGACCAGAACAACCTCCCCTTCTCGGCGGCGCATCCGAAGCCGGCCGGGCTCGATTATGAAATCGCCGGCCTGCTGGCCGAGAAACTCGGCGTCTCCCTGCGGGTCTACTGGGCTTATTCGGCTCATGACTCTTATCCGTCGAAGCTGGCCACCAAGAAGTTGTGCGACGTGATGCTGGGCGTCATGCCCGACGATCGCTTCGGCGAGCGCGTCCTCTTTTCCCGACCCTACTACGTCGCCAGCTATCAGCTGGTCGTCCCCTCCGAAAACAAGAATCTCCAGCGGCTTGACCAGCTGGGCGAGGAGCCTCTGGCCGTCGAGCCGGGCGCCCTGGCACGGGGTCTGGAGGGGCGAAAGACGCAGACCCTGGCCAGCCTGGAGGAAATCCTGGCGGCGGTTGCTGGCAACAAGGCAAAGGCGGGCTACGTCATCTCCACGCGGGGTCACTGGATGGCCGAACGCCGCTGGCCCGGCAAGCTGCGCTTCCTCGATGGCGACGCGGCCGACCGGTTCCCGATCTGCGCGGCGGTTCGCAAGTCCGACCGGGACTTGAAGGCCGCCATCGATCAAGCGCTGCGAGAGCTGGCCGAGTCCGGCAAGCTGGCCCCCGTGTTTGCCCGCTGGCAGGTCCCGTACAGCACTCCGCCCCGACCGGAGAAGGGCAAGCCCCAGAAGCAGCCGGAAGGAGCCGTGAGCTGCCTGGTGAGGGAAGAGGAGGAGCAGCCGGCCGAGCAGCAGCAGGCGTTGGCGGAAGGCCAGGCGATGTTTCGCGGGCTGTGCAGCGGCTGTCATGGCGGCGCCGGCCGGGGCGGCAAGGGCCCTGACCTGACCCGGGGCAAATTCATCCACGGCAACAAGGACGAGGACCTGGCCCGGGTGATCCGCGAGGGAGTTCCGAAATCGACCATGAAGAAGTTCGGGGAGGGCCTCAAGGAGGATCAGATCGCCAGGCTGGTCCTTTTTATCCGGAGCCTGGGCAAGACCCCGGGCGAGCCCACCTGGAAGCCGTATCTGAAGGGAGATGCCGTCGCGGGCCGGAAGCTCTTTTTCGACGAGAAGAGCAAGCTCCAGTGCGCCAAGTGCCACAGCGTCAACCGCGAAGGCGGCCGGATCGGCCCGGCACTGGATCGCATTGCGAGCCGTCGTGCCCCGGAGTTCATCATGGAATCGCTCCTCGAACCCTCCAAGGAGATCGAGCCCGAGTACGAGACGGTCCAGGTGGTCACGCTGAAGGGCGCCACGATCACCGGTCTGCGCGTCAACGAGTCGAACTTCAACATTCAGCTCCGGGAAGAGAACGGGCGCTTTCACTCCTTCCTCAAGAGCGAGCTGGAGTCGGTCACCGTCCTCAAGAAGTCGATCATGCCCGACAACGTGGCGGAGCTGGTGACGGTCAAGGAACTGCACGACCTGTTCGCGTTCTTGATGAGCCTGGAGTAGCATCAGCAAGCAATTGCCGAGCCGCGCACGCAGCGCAGCGGAGTAAGCGGTCGCAGGCAGGGCCGCTTACTCCGCTGCGCTGCGTGCGCGGCTCCGACGTTTCCTCCGGAAGCGGTCTTGTCCCCGCTCTGCCCCCTGTTGTAGACTTGCCCGGTCAGAGGCGAAGGCACGCCTTTACCCACGGACGGGGTGCCTCGGTTCAGGGAGGAACGAGCATGTGCGGAATCGTTGGCTACACCGGAGCCCGGGAAGCGGAGCCGATCCTGGTCGATGGTCTGCGTCGGCTGGAGTATCGCGGCTACGACAGTTCCGGCCTGGCCACCCTGACCGGCAATCGCCTGCATCTGCGCAAGCGGGCGGGCCGCATCAATGACCTGGTCCGGCTGCTGCGCGATCAGCCCGCTCCCGGCACCGTCGGCATCAGCCACACGCGCTGGGCCACCCACGGCCCGGCCAATGACCGCAATGCGCATCCCCACCTCGGCGGCGATTGTCAGGTCGCTGTCGTTCACAATGGCGTCATCGAGAACTACGCCGCCCTGAAACGCCAGCTGGAGCAGGACGGCATCGAGTTCCACAGCGATACCGACACCGAGGTCATCGCCCAGCTGATCGCCCACAACCTGAAGGAATGCGGGCACGGCACGCCCCGCTCTCCGGACTGGTCGCCGCTGGACCTGCACGATTTTATCGAGGCCGTCGCCCGGGCGCTGGCCCTGCTCAAGGGCACCTATGGCCTGGCCGTCCTCAGTCCGTGCTTTCCGCACACGATCATCGGGGCACGCCTGGGCAGTCCGCTGGTGCTGGGCCTGGGCAAGGGCGAGAACTTCCTGGCCAGCGATCCCGGCGCCCTGGTCGGCAAGGCCGACAAGGTGGTCTTCCTCCAGGACCATCAGCTGTGCGTGCTGACGCCGCACGACTGGCAGATCCTCGACCAGGAGCGGGCCCAGATCGAGGCGTCGATCCAGGACATCGAATGGGAAGCCGCCGACGCCGACAAGGGCGTCTTCGATCACTTCATGCTCAAGGAGATTTACGAGCAGCCCGAAGCCCTGGAGAATGCCCTGCGCGGCCGGTTCTCCGACGCCGATTCCGCCGCCCACTTCGGCGGCCTGAACCTCGACCCCAAGCAGCTGCGCCAGGCCGACCGGCTGATCCTCACCGGCTGCGGCACCAGCTACCACGCTGCCCTCGTCGGCGAGTACCTGTTCGAGGAGTTTGCCCGCATTCCGGTGGAGGTGGAGTACGCCTCGGAGTTCCGCTATCGCAATCCGCCGATCGATCGCAATACCATTGTCCTGGCCATCACCCAGTCCGGCGAGACCGCTGACACCCTCGCCGCGGTGCGCGAATCGAAGCGGAAGGGCCATCCCACCCTGGCCCTGTGCAACGTGGTCGGCAGTACCATTGCCCGCGAGGCCGACGGCGGCGTTTATTTGCACGCTGGTCCGGAGATCGGCGTGGCCAGCACCAAGGCGTTCACCAACCAGGTTGCCGTGCTGGCCATGCTCGCTCTCTACTTTGGCCGGATGCGGAACCTGTCGAGCCTGCAAGGGGCTCAGATGATCCGCGAGCTGCGGGCCATTCCCGACGCGATGCGTCGCGCCCTGGCCTGCCACGACGAGGTGCGCCGCATCGCCGAGCGCTACTACCACGTCCGCAACTTCCTCTACCTGGGCCGGCAATATCAGTATCCGGTGGCCCTGGAGGGGGCGCTGAAGCTCAAGGAGATCAGCTACATCCACGCGGAAGGCTACCCGGCCGCGGAGATGAAGCACGGTCCGATCGCCCTGGTGGATCGGGAAACGCCGTCGATCTTCCTGATGCCGCACGGGCCGATCTACGACAAGGTGATGAGCAACCTGGAAGAGGTCAAGGCCCGCGGCGGGCCGGTGATCGCCATTGCCTGCGAGGGCGACGAGGAAGCGACCGCCCGCGCCGACGAGGTGATCTACGTCCCGGAAGTGCCGGAGTACCTCCAGCCGATCGTCTCGGTGGTGCCGCTGCAACTGCTGGCCTACCACATCGCCCTGCTCCGCGGCTGCGACGTGGACAAGCCCCGCAACCTGGCCAAGTCGGTCACGGTCGAGTGAAGCGAACGCGGCCCCGGAGCTACCACCATGTCCCGGCGCTCACGCCGAACAGGCCCAAGTCCGCCCCCACCGCAAGGGGCGGGCCGGCGTGAGCGGCACGACCATTTCCCCTCCGCACTGCTGGGCAATGCACGCACCATCGAGGTCTACCTGCCGCCCGGCTACGAATCCGAGTCCGAGCGTTTCCCGGTCCTATATCTTCACGACGGCCAGAACCTGTTCGATCCGGAAGCCGCCGCCCATGGCCAGGTCTGGCAGGCGGATCGCATCGCCGACCGGTTGATCCGGGCTGGCCGAATCCCTCCGCTGCTGCTGGTCGGCATCGCCAACACTCCGGAGCGCATGGACGAATACGCTACCGTGTGTGACCAGGACGAACAGGCGGGCGGCCGGGGCCAACTTTACGCGCGTTTCGTCTTCGAGGAGGTCAAGCCCTTCATCGATCGCACCTACCGCACCCGGCCCGAACGACAGCACGTGGGCGTTGCCGGCTCGTCGCTGGGCGGCCTGATCTCGCTGGAGATGGCCCGCTGGCACGCGGACCAGTTTGCCCTGTGCGGAGCGCTGTCTCCCTCGCTGTGGTGGGCCGACGAAGCGATCCTGTCGGAGCTGGAAGGCGAGCGCCCCTGGACGGAGCGGATGCGGTTCTGGGTGGACATGGGCACGCGCGAGGGGCCGGGCCGGGGCCCGGTGCCGCGCTCGCTGCGGCAGACACGCCACTTGATCGACCATTTCGACCGGATGGGGCTGCTGCCCGGGCACGACTACTGTTACTGGGAAGTGGCCGGCGGCGAACACAACGAGACCCACTGGGCGGCCCGCTTCGACAAGGTGCTGCTGTATCTGTTTGGCCGGCCGCTTGACACACCTTGAAAAGAACTCACCACACCGGAGTACTGGTCGGCGCTGCTGGAACAGCCGCCGATCATCTTTCTGGAGTGCCGGAAGGGATCAGGTCCTGGAACCTGTCGCCTTCCAGGAACAACCGATGCCACAGGTCGTAACACACCAGCCGAGCTAATCGCTCAGTCGGCCTGAGGCGTGCCCGGTCCAGTTCCCGCGGCGTCATCAGGTCATGGGTGCGCCGCTGCTTCGCCAGGTCGGCCAGAGGTTGCCCCTGGCGGAGCCAGAACGTCAGCAGCGGGACAGAGCGGGGCGGCGGCGGCAGCAGCGGCAGCAGCGTGCTGCCCAGCGCGGCGTTCGCCGGCAGCCGGGAGTCGCGGAAGGGACACAGGGCCTCCACTCCGGCCCGGTCCAGGCAGGTCAGGGCATGCTCGACGTTCCGGACCAGCTGCTGATCGTGGGTCAGCTTCTGGCCCAGGAACTCGACGCCGCCATCGAGCAGGACCGACCGCAGACCGTGGTGCCGCAGCCCGGCCGCGAACGGAGCGAGGAACAGGTCACGGTCCGATCCGGGCGGCTCCGCCGTGGCGGCGAGCGTCTCGACCAGAGCTTTGGCGATGTGCGCTTCGGTCGGCTGCTCGGCCGGGATCAGCAGATGGCCGGTCCCCAGCCGCTGGGACAGGGTCATGACCCAGTCCGTCTCGGCCCAGGCACGCGGATCGTCAATGGCCAGCGACACCGAGGTGGGCATCAGCTCGTCTTCGTGGAGATGGCGATTGCGGATGATCTGCAAGCAGACGCTGCTCCAGCGTGCCGACAGCACGCAGGCTGGCCTGTCCAGCTGCCCGAGGCAGTCGCGCATGATCGTGTCCAGCCTGGCCAGCGTCAGCAGACCGGGCTGGGCTTCTTCCAGCGCAAAGCGGCGCAGGCCTTTCTGATCGAAGGCGATCCGTTCTCCAGGCAACAGCCGGAAGACCCCCTCAAAGAGCGTTTGCCGATCCGGCAGTTCGCCCTGGTCGATCCAGGACCGGGCGGCTTCCCGGTCCGGAGCCAGCGGTTTGCGGGCCCGAGCAACAAGCTCGGGCAGGCTGCCGTGGAGCAGGAACGTCTCGCCCTCGGAACAGTAGTAAAGGGGAAAAGGGGAACCCCAGGTCCGGACCGCGTGGACCTCGCCGGTCTGGGAATCGAACAGGGCAACGGTGCTGCTGCCTTCCAGCTCGGACAGGTCAAGCAGCCCCTGTTCCAGGTAACGCCAGCGCAGCTCCTCGGCCAGGCGTTCGTGGTCCGGCGGCTCGGTCAAGCCCGTGGGCCGCAGGTAGCCGCGGATCACCAGGGTCAGCCCTTCCCAGCGAAAGACCTGCACGCCTGCGTGCAGGCACGCAGGGGATTGTGTCCACCCAGTTTCGTCGGGGACAGCATCGGGACGTGGCAGGTTGCGGAACAGAGACAACCGATCCAGGGAGCGGGTATCCATCCTTGAGTACCTCCCGGCTCGCGGAGGGCCCCTTCGGGGCCGCAGTTGTGAGGTCGGGGCGGAAACCCCGGCGTTAATACCAGAGTCCCCAAGCATACTGTTTTTCCTGCCTCCGGATCAAGCCGGGCTGACGATCCAGATCGCCTCCGCGGCCTGGTTACCTCCTTGCCGTTTCTTCCCTTCGACCGCGCAGCGAATCGGCACGCGCCTCGAAGCGCTGTCCGGGAGCCGGCCGGCACAGCTGGTCCAGCAGGGCGGTGTACTGCTGGGCCTGGGACGAGAAGGTGAACTGTTCCAGCACCTTGTGCCGGCCCTGCAGACCCATGTCGCGGAGGCGTTCTTCCGACTCGATGGCGTCCCAGAGCCGGTCGGCCAGTTCTTGCGGGTCTCCCGGCGAGACCAGGTAGCCGTTGGCACCGTCATCGATCAATTCCGAGGCGCCGCCCCCGGTGGAGGCAACCACCGGCACGCCGGCGGCGAACGCTTCCAGCACCACGTGAGGCACCTCCCGGCCTGCCCGCACTTCGGGCAGCACCAGCAAGTCGAAGAAGGGGACAAAGCAATCGAGGTCGTTGCGGAACCCGGCCAGGACCACGTCGCCGGCCAGGCCCGAGGCGTTGATCTGCCGCAGCAGGGCCGACCGCTGCGCCCCCTCGCCAAACAGGACAAAGCCGGTCCACGGGGCTCGATCCAGGACGATCTCCGCCGCCGCGATCAGCACGTCAAACCCCTGTTCCGGACTGAGCCGGCCGGCCGCCCCGATGACCACCTTGCGCGGTTGCCGGAAGAGTCGGGCCAGCCTGGTGCGGTAGCGCAGGTCGGGATCGACAAAGCGCTCCGGATCGACCGCGTTGGGGATCACCAGGGCGCGCTGGGGCAGCACGCCGGCTCGCAGCACCTTGTCGGCACAGGCCCGGGACACACAGACCACCCTGTCCATCCAGCGCAGACAGAAGCGATCGAGCGCCACGCCCGCGCGACCCCACAAGCCGGAGCTGGTCCAGCCCCGGTGTACGGCCACGACGGGGGTGCCCGCTCGCCGGGCGGCCGGGCGGCCCAGCAGGTTGGCCTTGCAGCCATGACACAGCAAGACGTCGGCCTTCAGCTGTTTCAGTTGCGCGGTGATCTCCCGACTGGCGCGAAACAGCCAGGGCGTGTCGGCCTGGAGGGAATGGACCTCGAACTTGCGTTCGGCCGCGGCCTGGTGGAAGGCCCGATCACGGCCCTTCTGGGCGAAGGTCAGGAAGACGGTCCGGCTGTCGGGAGCCATTTCCTGAGCCAGCCCCAGCAGTTGCCGTTCTGGCCCACCCACGAAGGTGGAGGCCAGCAAATGAACGATGGTTCGCACGGACACCTCCCCAACTCGGAACGCGGAACTGGGAGTGCGGAACGGAATCCTTCTTCGCTCCGCACTCCCAGCTCCGCGTTCCGAGTTGCGGGAGGGATCTTATTACCCCTTCCAAGGTTGAGTCAAGGCGGATCATAGCCGCCCGGCGTCCAGGGATTGCAGCGGCAGATGCGCCAGGCCCCCTTGCAGCAGCCGCGGATCGGGCCGTATTTGTTGACCGCCTCGATGAAATACTCGCTGCAGCTGGGCTGGAACCGGCACAACGGCGGCAGCAGCGGCCGGAGCAGCACCTGGTAGGCCCGCACCCCGGCGATCAGGAAAAGGCGGAGCAGCCACCCGAGCGGGAACAGCAACCGGCCGATCACGTTGTTTTCCCCTCTTTCTCCAGCTTCCGGGCCAGCTGGCGGACCAGCTTGGGCAGCGACTCCATCAGGAGTTGCAAGGTCGGCTCCTCGGGCTTGCGCGGAATCAGGACCAGGTCCAGTCCGGTCGGGAGTTGCTCCCGGGTCAGCCGGAACGCCTCGCGGTACAGCCGGCGCAGCCGGTTGCGCTGGGTCGCCTTGCCGAACTTGCGCGACACCGACAGCCCCAGCCGCAGGTGCGGCAGACCGTTGGGAGCGCCGTAGACGATCAGCCAGGCGTCGGCCACCGAACGGCGGAAGTCGTAGACCCGCCGGAAGTCAGCGGGCCGACGCAAATGCTCGTGCGGCCGGAAGGTCAAACGCGGAACGGGCATGGGTCAGCTCCCCTCTTCGATGACAAGGTGACAGGGTGACAAGGTGACAAAGCATTAGGTTCACCTTGTCACCCTGTCACCTTGTCATCGGACAGCCCCGGCACGTCAATCTCCAGGTCCTTGATTCGCCGGTAGAGCGACGACAGCGCCATGTTCAGCCGGCGGGCCGCTTCTTTCTTGTCGGGACACAGCCGCAGGATGCGCTCGATGTGCTGTTTCTCGAAGCGCTTCAGCGCCTCGCCCAGGTCATCGACCAGGGCCGGGTCGTTCTCGATCGGGGCCAGGTCGGGCGGCAGGTCGGCGGGCGTGATCAGCGGTCCTTCCCCGAGGATGACGGCCCGCTGCAAGGCATTGTCCAGCTCGCGGACGTTGCCCTTCCAGCGGCAGGCCCGCAGCAGCTGCATGGCCTCGTGCGTCACCCCCGGGACGTGCTTGCCCAGGGTCCGGCAATGCTGCCGCAGCAGGAAATCGACCAGCGGCGGAATGTCTTCCCGACGGTCGCGCAGCGGCGGCAGGTGAATGCAGACCACGTTGAGCCGGTAAAACAGGTCCTCGCGGAAGCGGCCGGCCTCGACCTCGGCACGCAGGTCCTTGTTGGTCGCCGCCAGCACGCGGGCCTCGACCCGGATCGGTTCAGAGGCCCCGACCGGCAAGATCTCCTTCTGCTCGATGGCCCGCAGCAGCTTGGCCTGGGTCGCCAGCGCTGTCTCGCCGATCTCATCCAGGAACACCGTCCCCCGGCCGGCATGGACAAAGACGCCCGGCTGGTCCCGGTCGGCGCCGGTGAACGCCCCTTTGCGATGGCCAAACAGCTGATTCTCCAGCAAATCGTGCGGAATCGCGGCACAGTTGAGCGCGACGAAAGGGGCGGCGGTCTGTTGGAGTACCGGCTTTAGCCGGTCCTGGGCAGCCGGACCGGCTAAAGCCGGTACTCCAGCGTGCTTGTGAATGGCCCGGGCAATGACTTCCTTGCCGACGCCGCTTTCCCCGGTAATCAGCACCGTGCTGCGTGTCGGGCCCACCTTGGCCACCATCGCCAGGACGCGGCGCATGGCCTGGCTTTCCGCGATGATCTCTCCTTCGCAAGTGTGGTTCAGTTCCCGGCGCAGCCACTGGTTTTCCAGGAACAGCTCGCGGTGGGCGAGCATCCGGCGGATCTTGCCCAGCACCTCGTCGAGCAGGATCGGCTTCATCAGGTAATCGTGCGCTCCGCGCTGAAAGGCCTCGACGGCGTTCTCAACCGTGGCGTAGGCGGTGATCAGCAGCACAAACGTCTCGGGGCTGATCCGCTGCAGCCGTTCCAGCAGTCCCAGCCCGTCCATCCCGGGCAGCTGGACGTCGCACAGGGCCGCGTCAAAGCACTGCTCGGCCGCACGCTCCAGCCCCTCCTCGGCCGAGCCGCAAGCAACGACGGTGAATCCCTCCTGGCCCAGATACTCGGCCAGGGTATCGCGGATCAGCGGCTCGTCATCGACGACCAGGATGCGGGGTGTGCGTCCCGCAACGCCTGCCCGGCGATTTCGGGACTCTAGCATGTCGCACGTTCCTCCACCTTGCTCAAAGGCAGCCAGATCCGGAAGGTGGTCCCCTGTCCGGGCGTGGACTCCCACTCGATGCTGCCGCCGTGGTCCTCGACCAGCTTGCGGGTCACGAACAGTCCCAGGCCGGTGCCGTGCTTCTTGGTCGTGAAATAGGGTTGGAACAGCCGGGCCGCGTTCTCCGCACCGATGCCGCAGCCGGTGTCGCGCACGGCGATTGCGACGCCTCTGCAGGACGGGCTTCCGAGCCCGTCTGGCCGGCCTGGGAAGGCCGGCCTACGTTCGACGCTCAGTCCGATCTGGCCGTCGCGCGGCGTGGCGTCGATGGCGTTGAGGACCAGGTTGAGGAACACCTGCACCAGCTGATCGCGCACGCCCTCCAGCGGCGGCAGGTCTTCCGGGATGGGCGGCGTGGCGATCCGGCCGCGGGTCCGCTTGTAATACTTGGCGATGTTCAGCGCCTCGTCAAGGACCTCGGCCAGGGAGAAGCGCGTCCGCTCGCTGCTGGCCGGCCGGCTGAACTCGATCAGCTCGCGCAGGGTGCCGCGAATGCGCTGCAGCTGGCCGCTGACCAGGGACAATTTGTTCTGAGTGTACGGATCGCTCTCGTGCCGCTGCAGCATCTGCACCAGCGAGCTGATGGAGGTAAGCGGATTGCCGACTTCGTGGGCGATGCCGGCGGCCAGCAAACCGAAGGCGGCCATCTTTTCCTGATGCAGCACGTGCGCTTGCGATTCCTGCAACTGCCGGGTGCGCTCGGCAATGCGCTGCTCCAGCTCCGACTGGTTCTCCTTCAGGGCCCGGTTGAGCCGGACCAGATGCTCGCCGATCTGCTTGAGCAGCAGGGCCAGGCCGTTGCCGGCCCAGGTCACCCAGACCAGCACCACCAGCATCAGCAGAAACCGGGCTGGAGGCGGCGCCGGCACCCCGGGGGCTAACGCCCCCGGGCTCGCCAGGGTCAGGTAGAGGATGCCGTAACTGAGACAGTGCAGGCCACAGCTGAGGTAGGTGACCCGCGAGGGATGGCGGATACTGCAGCAGACCAGCGACAGGATGTAGAAATAGCGAAAGGGACTGTCCAGGCCGGCGTCGCAGTAGCACAGCAGGCCGATAAACAGGGCCTCCATGCCGGAGACCGACAGGGGATAGCGGCCCAGAAAGATCCGGCCGCGGAAACTGTACCAGGTGTCCAGCAGGGTGTAGAGCAACCCCACGGACAGGATGGCGTTCAGCAACAACTGCTGGATCGGCACCGGCGGAGTGATGCCGCGGCGGTCGCCCGGCAGGTTGACCAGGAGGTAGCCGATCAGCAGGCCGAACCAGCGAATTTTGATGGCGATGGTTTCCGCCGCCAGCTCCCAGGGGGACACCGGCCATCCCAGACGCTCGGCGGAGCCCGAAGCGCTCGCGACGGGGAGAGAAGACGTGGCCATGTTTGCAGGTCGATTCCACGTGAGGGTGAAGCTGACTCTGCTTTTATTCTAGCAATTCCGGACCCGTTCCTCCATTCTCCTCGGCCCGTTAACTCTGGTTAACGCCGTTGACACGCAGCGAAGCGTTCCCTTGCGCCCAACGCCGGGAGCGTCAGCCGATCACCGCTGTTCCGAAATTCCTTTCCCTTTGTGGGCAAAGGACTTATGGATGGAAATGCCAGGACGGGATCGAGCTGGCGCGGGAGTTGCATTTGAACAAGACCAAATGCAACCTTCGCTGTTTCTCACAACGACGAACCGCCATTCCTTGGGGGAATGGCGGTTTGTCGTCTTTTCAAAGCCACCCAGGGCGATCGCCCTGGGCTATCGTGTTGCGCCCCTTCGGGGCGGAAAACCATGTCTTTCGCCCCGAAGGGGCGCAACACGATAGCCCAGGGCATCGCCCTGGGGATCGGTTGGCTCAGCGCTTGGAGAACTGGAAGCTCTTGCGAGCGCCCTTGCGGCCGTACTTCTTGCGTTCCTTCATCCGGCCGTCGCGGGTGAGGTAGCCGGAATCGCGGAGCTTCTTGGCCATGCTGACCGTGGCTTCGCTTCCCTCGGCGGCCTCGGCGATTTCACCTCCGGTGGGCAGGCCGAACATTTCCTTGAGAGCACGCGCGATGCCCTGGCAGATGGCCCCGGACTGACCGGTGAAACCGCCGCCGTGGACACGGATGGTCACGTCAAGGCGATTGCGCATGTCCATCAGCTCGAGCGGACCGTAGACGGCGCTGCGGTCCTTGTGTTCGGTGAAGTACTCTTCCACGCTCCGGCCGTTGATGCGGATCTGGCCGGAGCCCTCGGCGATCCGGACGCGGGCCACGGCGGTCTTGCGCCGGCCGGTGCCCAGGTGAGCGGGTTTCTTGGCGGTAGTGGTGGTGGCGGCCATTTATCTCCTCGGGTTCACGATTGCTTGAATTCCTGGGGCAGTTCCTGCGGCTGCTGGGCCTGGTGCGGATGCTGCGGCCCGGCGTAGATTTTCAGCTTGCTCATCTGCTGCCGGCCCAGGCGATTACGCGGCACCATGCGCCGGACCGCCTCCACCAAGATGCGGTCGGGATGCTTCTCGATCCAGTCGCGCGCCGTCGCCGTCTTCTGCCCGCCGGGATGGCGCGTGTACCAATGGTAGGTCTTGGTTTGCAGCTTCTTGCCGGTGAAGCGAACCTTCTCGGCGTTGATGACGATGACGTGCTCGCCGGTATCAACGTGCGGCGTGTACTCCGGCCGGTGCTTGCCGCGCAGGATGTTGGCGATCTGCACCGCCAGCCGGCCGACCACCTGGTCCGTGGCATCAATGACGAACCAGCGCTGCTTGATCGTTTCCGCCCTGGCCATGATCGTGGACATTGCTCGATCCCATCGATTCTCGAAGTCTCTGAAAGGGTTCATCATAGAAGAGAACGGCCGATCGTCAAGACCGCCTGGCGAAAGCGAAGCGTTTCCTCCGCGGCTTGCAAAGCCAGCTCATCTGGTGTACAGTATCCCTGTACCATTCATCTGTCCACGTCAACCAAACTGGAGACGAACCATGAGCAAGGATTTCGGCAACTCCTCCCGGCAACCGCTCCGCCGAAGCGGGCTGGGACAAGCCAAACCCAAACTGACCGTGCATCTGCCGGAGAATGTCCAGCAGGCCCTGGAACGGCGGGCCTCCAATGAAGGGACCAGCACCTCCCGCCTCCTGGTCGAGATCCTGACCGAACAGCTGGCCGAGGAAATCCGCCAGATCCAGCAGGAAGAGAAGGACGAATGAGGCGATGGGCGAGGGGGCCGTTCTTCTCCCCGGGCATGGAACTTGCTCGGTAACTCCCTCCAGGGCGGGTGCGTACCCGCGGGGGGAGTTTCCCATCCAGAGGGGAAGGAGAAGAAGATGCAGCGAACGGTGAAGCTGGTGGTGGCGGCGATGGTGAGTCTGGCCCTGGGGGCCACGTGGGCCGCTGCCGAGGAGAAGAGCAAGGACAAGAAAGAAGGCTCCCTGCCCACCGAGGCCTTCGTCAAGCAAGTCGGGTACATCAACCTCGCGGAAATCGAGGCGGGCCGGCTGGCGATGATGCAAGGAGCCTGCCAGGGAGTGCGGATGTTCGGGGAACACCTGGCCAGGGACCACCAGAAGGCCAACCAGGAGATGCTGCAGCTGGCCGCCAAGAACAACTGGGTACTGGCCGGCACAACCGATGAGAAGCACCGTGCCCTGCTGCAAAACCTCGCCGGGTTCAAGGGTGCCGAGTTCGATCGGGAATTCGTCAACGCCATGGTGAAGGGGCACAAACAGGCCGTCCAGATGTTTGAAGCTGAAGCCAGGGAAAGCAAGAACGCCGCCGTCAAATCCTACGCCGAGAAGGTGCTGCCTACCCTCCGATCCCATCTCAAGGAAGCCGAGAAACTTCAGGGTGAGCTCGGCAAGGGCAAGAACGAGAAGAAATAACCGGCAAACCTGGGGCGCTGCCCCAGGCGATGCTGTTGCGCCTCTTCGGGGCGAAGAGACAAGCCCCGAAGGGGCGCAACAGGATAGCCCAGGGCAGCGCCCCAGGTTTGCTTCGACCGTGCCCCAACCGCAGGTGACCCATGCAACCACGGAAGCATCGCTTGTGGTCCCGGCTGCTGGCGGTCGGTTTACCTTATTTCCAGTCGGGGGCCAGCCAGCTGGCCTGGACCGCTCTGGTCCTGCTGGTCCTGATGCTGCTGGGGATCAACGGCCTGAACGTGGTCAACAGCTACGTCGGCGGCGACTTCATGACCGCCCTGGAACGCCGGCAGGTGGCCGACTTCTACCTCTGCGCCGGCATCCTCGCGGGGATCTTTGCCGCCTCGACCATCGTCGAAGTCTTCGCCAGTTACACCCAGCAGTGGCTTGGCGTCACCTGGCGCGAATGGCTGACGCGGACTTTCCTGGACCGCTACCTGGCTGGCCATCTCTACCACCACCTCGCCGGACAGCCCAGCATCGACAACCCCGACCAGCGCATCAGCCAGGACGTGAACAGCTTCGCCACCTCCACGCTTTCCTTCCTGGTGCTGCTTGTCAACGGTCTGCTGACGCTGGTCGCCTTCTGCGGCGTGCTGTGGTCCATCACCCCCTGGCTGGTCCTGACTGCCCTGGGGTATGCGACGCTCGGTTCCCTGGGAACGATCCTGCTGGGCCGGCGGCTGGTGCGGCTGAACAATCTCCAGCTCCAGAAGGAAGCCGACTTCCGCTATGGCCTGGGTCGAGTGCGGGAGCATGCCGACAGCGTCGCCCAGGTTCAGGGCGAAAAGGATGAGAGAAACCGCCTCACTGGCTGGCTGAGGGCGCTGATCGACAATTTCAAGTCCATCATCGTCGTCAGCCGCAACCTCGGCTTCTTTACCACGGCCTACAACTATCTGCCGCAAATCATTCCGGTGCTGATCGTGGGCCAGATGTACGTCAACCACACCGTCCCGTTCGGCAAGGTGACCCAGTCGGCGATGGCGTTCAGCCAGGTGCTGGGCGCGTTCTCGCTGGTCGTGTCGCAGTTCCAGCAGCTGTCCGCCTACGCCGCCGTGATTGACCGGCTGGGCTCGCTGTGGGAGGCCACCGAGCCGGGCGCTGCCCCCGCGCCGCCGAGGATGCCACCGGCGAAGCCGGCGCCCGCCATCGAGATCGCGCCCGACGACCGGCGCATTGCCTTCGAGCACCTGTCGCTGAAGACCCCCGAGGGCCGACCCCTGATTGAAGATCTGTCGCTGGAAGTCCCGCGGGGGAAGCGGCTCCTGATCGCCGGCCCGTGCGGCAGCGGCAAGACGGCCCTGTTGCTGGCTGTCGCCGGGTTGTGGCGTCACGGCCAGGGCCGGGTCGTGCGGCCCTGGCCAGGCGGAGTGATGTTTCTTCCCCAGCGCCTGTACGTGGCGTCCGGCCGGCTGCGGGACCTGCTCTGCTACGGTCATGACCGGAAGGCGTGCGATGAGCGATTGTTCGAGGTGCTGCGCGAGGTGGGGATGGAGTGGGCCCTGGAGTGGAAAGGCGTGCTGGACGTGGAGCGGGACTGGGGGCAGGTCCTCTCGCATGGCGAGCAGAAGGCCCTCGGCTTTGCCCGGCTGCTGCTGGCCGGGCCCCGCTTCGCGTTCCTGGACGAGCCGGACGGCGTTCTCGACCCGGCCCGGCTGCAGCACACGTACGCGGCGCTGAACCGTGGTTCCATCACTTACGTCAGCACGGCGCGCGATCGCGCCCTGCGGTCCTGCCACGATCTCGTGCTGGAGCTGTCGGGAGACGGCAAGTGGCGGCTCGGGCCGGGGTGACACAAGCCCGAAGCGCCAGCGCCGGGACCGCACACAAGCCCGAAGCGCCAGCGCCGGGACAAGGCGTGTCCCGGCGCTGGCGCTTCGGGCTTGTGGCAGGATCTATCCGGCATCTCGCTTGCTGGCGATCAGTTGCTGGAGTTCCTTTTGCGGGTCAGCGAATTTCTTGACGCCTTCCGCCATCAGGGTTTCCTCCAGGTGCTGCACGTCCACCCTGGCGACTTCCTCCAGCACTTTCTTGTCGGGCAGCTCATCCACGTGCCGGGTAAACGTCCGGCCGCTGTTCTGGACCGCGGCGTTGGTGGCCGGGGGATTGGTTTCGATCCCGGAACCGGCAAACGCCTCGACGTACTTCCAGGGCGGCAGGCTCGGCTTCTTGACCCCGGTGCTGGCGAAGACAATCTCCTGCTGCAACTGCAGGCCTTTGTCGGCCCAGAACTCCTCGTTCATCCGCCAAATGTTCCTGGCGTTGACGATGCCCACCTGATCCTGGGCCCGCACGCCTGCGTGCGCTCCGGCCGGCAGGCCGGCCTCCACTTCGGCCAGCTGCGGGTAGTGCTTGTCCGCGTAGACGTCCACTCGGCTGACAAAGATGCTGTAGACCGACTTGAAACTGTCGAGGTTCTGGCGTTTACGGGCGCCGCGCCAGATGGCGTCGCGGGCCGCGACGTACTGTCGGGGGGTGAACGTCAGCGTGACGTTGAGCGTGACGCCCGCCGCCGCCAGGTCCTCCAGGGCGGCCCGGCCGGCCTCGGTGTTGGGGACCTTGATCATCCGGTTCCGGTGGCCCTTGCTCCAGCGCTTGCCCAGCTCGACGTAGCGTCGCGTCCGCTCGGCCACGGACAGGTTCGCCTCGGGGTCTTCCAGGAGCGGGTCCAGCTCAAAGCTGACGTAGCCGTCGTTGCCCCGGGTCTGCTCCCAGACGGGCAAGAACACCTCCTGGGCCTGGCGGACCAGCAGGTCGGCCAGTTCCCAGGCGATCTCCTGGTCGCTCAGCCCACGGCGGAAAAAGTCGGCGAGGTGGTCGTTGAATCGGCCGGTCTTGATCAGGTCGGCGATGATGATCGGATTGGACGTGGCTCCGGTGATGCCCCAGGCGCGGTTGCGGGCCACCTCGTCGGGATCGACCGAGTCCAGCCAGACCTTGGTCCCCGTGGCGATCAGCGATTGCAGCGGCGTCATTGTCCCGCTGGCCTCGGGAGACTTTCGCGCCTTCGCGGTTGTGCTTGTCGGTGCGCTGCTCATGGTCCGTTCCTCTCTTCAGTGCTGTGTTCGTTCGAGAAGCGATGCGGCTAATTGGACTAACAGCAAGGAAGCGAGCAAACGCCATGCCCTTCTTCGATTCATCGTTTCGCGCTCAACCGGGCCAGCGCGAAACGATGAATCAAAGTCAACCCGTCACTCCTTGAACATCCCCGGCGGGCGCACGCCACTGCCCGGCATCATGTGGGCCGAGTCGCCCAGGTCCTTGCGCATCTCGTCCGCCAGGGCCTGCAGCCGCTTGACCACCTCCGGGTGCTTGTCGGCCACGTTGGTCTTCTCGCCAACGTCCTGATCCAGGTCAAACAGCGACAGCTCGATCTTTTCCTGCCAGGTCTGTCCCGGCTTGCCATCCATGCCGGGTTTCGTGACCGTGTTGTAAGTGTGTGGGAAATGCAGTTTCCACTTGCCCAGCCGGACCGCCTGCAATTCCCGGCCCCAGTAAAAGAACAGGGGCCGTTCCGGAAGGTGGGCCTTCGGATCGGTCAGCAGGGCGGAAATGTCCACGCCGTCGATCTTGTTGGCCGGCAGCTTGGCCCCGGCGAAGTGAGCCAGCGTCGGCAGAATGTCAATGGTCATGGTGGGCTCCTTGCACGCGGTATCGGCCGGGACGTGCCCCGGCCAGCGGGCGATGCAGGGCACGCGCACTCCGCCCTCGAACGAGGAGCCCTTGGCCTCGCGCAGCGGCCCGGCCGAGCCGGCGTGGTTGCCGTAGGGCCGCCAGGGGCCGTTGTCGGAGGCGAACAGCACCAGCGTCTTCTCGTCCAGGCCATTCTCTTTCAGGGCCGCGAGAATCTGGCCGACCGACCAGTCAATTTCCTCGATCACGTCGCCGTACAGTCCCGCCTGCGACTTGCCCTTGAACTTGTCCGAGACGTGCAGCGGCACGTGCGGCATGGCGTGCGGCACGTAGAGGAAGAACGGCCGCGCCTTGTTCTTTGCGATGAAGCGCACCGCGTGGTCGGTGTAGTCGGTGGTCAGTTTGGTCTGGTCGGGGTTGGTTTCGATGGTCTTCTCGCCGGCGATCAGCGGCAGCGGCGGGAACTTGGCCGTGGGGTGCTTGGGCCACATGTCGTTGGAGTAAGGCAGACCGTAATAGTCGTCGAAGCCGTGGCGGGTGGGCAGGAATTGCGGATGATGGCCCAGGTGCCATTTGCCATAGATGGCAGTGGCGTAGCCGCGTCCCTTGAGCAGCTGCGGGATCAGCACCTCCTTGTCGCTGATGCCGTTCTTGCTGCTGGGCCCAAGGGCTCCCAGGATGCCGACCCGGTTGGGATAGCAGCCGGTGAGCAGGGAGGTCCGGGAAGCCGAGCAGACCGCCTGGGGAACGTAGAAATCGGTGAAGCGCATGCCCTCGCGGGCCATCCGGTCCAGGTTCGGCGTGCGGATGGTGCGATTGCCGTAACAGCCGAGGTCGCCATAGCCCATGTCGTCGGCGTAGATGATCACGAAGTTCGGCGGGGCCTTGGTGTCGGCCTTCGCAGATGAGACAAGGCACAGGGGCAGGATCGTCAGGAGCAGCAGTCTCACGAGTGAATCTCCTTGCGAGGATCAGGCAGGTTGCAGCACCTGGAGCTTGGTGTGAACCACCAGGTCTTTGATGCGCACGCGATACTCGGCCATGTGGGCCGCCCCAATGTGGGCCCGCAGGGCGGCCAGATCGGTCCACTGCTCCACGATGACGACGACATTCTCGCGGGGTGGGAGCTGGACCGGGAGACCGGAGTCCACGTCAATGGTGGCACCGTAGGCCAGGCAGCCGGCCTCGGCCAGGACCAGGGGGACAACACGGTGAAACTCGGCCAGGAACGCATCCCGCTGGCCTGGCTTCACCTCGACGGTGGCAAGCACGTGAATCATGAGCAATCTCCTTCAGCTGGCTACTCATCCTCATCCTCGTCGCGCTCCCGGCGACGTTTCTTTTTCCGCTTCCTGGGACGTGGTTCTTCCTGAAATGAGCCCCACCCATCCACCAGCCATTTGCCGCCCACTCCCAGCAAGACTGCCGTGAAGACCAGGGCCGGGAGCGGATTGCCGGTGAACTCGCGCTGGCGCTGGACAAGCAGATTGTACGCCACCCAGACACCGATCGATACACCCAGGAAGACCGCGACGATTCCACCAATGAACTTCAGCATTGTACCACTCCAATGGCACCCGTCCGACGAACGGCGGGTCAACGGGCCCGGATCGGGAAGAAGCCTTCGGGCAACGGCGGCACAGCCCAGACGGGTTTTTCCGGGCCCCTGTCAGCGAACGGCCCCGAGATGAACGGGCAGGTGACTCCGGGCAGGACCTGGACGTCGAACAATTCGTCGATGCCGGAAACGAAGTCGAAGGAAGCGATGGCCTGACCGGTGCGGAGATCCACGACGGCGCAGCCGCACTTCAGGTTTGGGTAGCGAGTCACGATCGGTAATCCATCCAGTGACGAAGAGGTCCGGACCTTCGACAGGCCAACAAACGCCAGGGGGCCGTGAATGGCCAGGCCGCGCACGTAGCCTGGCAGCTCGGCAATGGTCTGGAGCCGGCCGTTCGCCGGGTCCAGGGCCACCAGTTGCCCCAGACCCGAATGGAGCAGCAGCAGACGGTTCCCCGCCAGCCGCGGCGAGTGCGGCATGATCAGGCCGCGCGCGACCGTCTGGTTGTTGAGGACGTCGATGACACAGCCGCCGCCTATCTTCGCGGTCCGCCAGCCCTGGGCGCTGTTGGTTTCCGCCAGGGCGGTGACGTAGCGTGGCCGGCCCTCCGCCACCGCCAACCCATTCAGATGGCAGCGGTCCTCCGCCACCAGGGCCGACACGAACGGCGGACACCAGCGCGGCACAAAGCTGTACGAGCTGTGGACAACGCAGAGACAGGAAAACAAGGTGTTGACCAGCCACAGCTCCGGTCGGCCCTCCCCCGAGGGATTTCGTTCCATCGCCGTGGGCGTCGGCTCGGTCGCGGACCCGGAGCCGGTGGAAGCCCAGGCCAGCTCATGACAGCGAACGTCCCCGGTGAAGTGGGAAAAGCGCGTCAGATAGCAGGCGTCGTAGCGGCCCGGCGGCGTGAGGCTGGCCCCGAGGTCCGGGAAATTGCGCAGGGACCAGATCTGCGTCCGCGTGCCGACGACCAGCCAGCCGGGCCGGACCGCCACACCCATCGGCCTCTCGAACGTGTGAAAGGACACGGCCAGCTGTCCTTGCACGGCACTGAGGACGACAAGATGGCCGGTCTGGTAGGTGGAGAGCAGCAGCGAGCATTTCGTCTGCTCCAGGACGGCCGGCAGGCCCTCGGAGTAATGCCACTGAACGTCCCGCTTCTGGAGGACCGGCCCCGCATTGGCTGGGGGCTCGCCGCCGCCCGACGCGCCCTCGGGCTGACCAGGGACGGATGTGTTTGGGACCATGATGTCAGCGCTCCTGGTGAATCCGAAGACAATAAGGGGACGGAGCGGGAACGTTACAGCAAACCCATCTTCTCATCGAGCCCGTACATCCGGTTGAAGTTCTGCACGGCGACGCCGCTGGCGCCGCGGATCAGGTTGTCGAGGCAGGCCAGCACCACGATCCGGTCGCGGACCACGCGCACGGTCACGTCCAGGAAGTTGGTCCCCGAGCAATCCTTGGTGGCCGGCAAATGCTCGACCACGCGCACAAACGGGGCCCGGGCATAGTAGTCGCGGTACAGCTCCAGCAACTGCTCCTGCGAGAACGACCGCCTGGGCAGGGCGTAGATGGTGGAGAAGATGCCGCGGTCCATCGGGATCAGGTGCGGCGTGAACAGCACCTCGACCGGCTCGCCGGCCACGTCGGTCAGGGTCTGCTCGATCTCCGGCGTGTGCCGGTGCTGGCCGACCTGGTAGGCGGCCACGCTCTCGTTGCACTCGGGGAAGTGGGTTGTCAGCTTGGGGGTCCGGCCCGCTCCCGAGACGCCGCTCTTGCTATCGACGATGATGCCGCGCAGTCTCCAGGTACTTGCCGGCCACCAGCGGCGCCAGGCCGAGAATGCCCGTCTGCGGATAGCAGCCGGGGTTGGCGATCAGCTGGGCCGTCTGGATCTCCTCGCCATAGATCTCCGGCAGACCGTAGACCGCCTGGGCCAGGTAGTCCAGGTCCGCATGGCTCTCGCCGTACCACTGAGCGTAGACGTTGGGATCGCGCAGCCGATAGTCGGCGCTGAGGTCGATCACCCGCAGACCCCGATTCAGCAGGGCCGGGATCGCACTCATGCTGGCCCCATGCGGCAAACAGCCGAACACGCACTGCACGCCGCTGGCCACCAGCCGGTCCACGTCCAGCGGCTCGCAGCGCAGGTCGAGCCGGCCCGCCAGGCTGTGGTGGACCTCGGCGATGCGGGGATTGCCTTCCGAACGCGAGATCACCGACGTGATGGTCACCCCGCGATGACGCAGCAGGAGCTTGATCAGTTCCAGGGCCGTGTAGCCGCTGCCGCCCAGAATTGCCACCTTGAGCATGGATCGAGAATCCGTAAATCGTAATTCGTAGTTCGGAAATCGTTCCGAGATTACGAATGTTGTTGGAATATACTCAATCCGGCTCCCGGTTGCAATCAAAGGACACGACGGATGAGGACGATACAGAGCACCAGCGAGGAGATCAGAACGGGCCGGCTGACGGCGGTGCGGTTGCTGGAGGAGTGCCTGGCCCGGATCGACCGGGTGGAGCCGACGGTGCGGGCCTGGGTGCTGGTGGACCGCGACCGGGCGCTGGCCGAGGCCCGGCAGCGCGACGAGGAGCTGCGCCGCGGCCAGTGGCGGGGACCGCTGCACGGCATTCCCATCGGGATCAAGGACATCATGGACGTGTTCGATTGGCCGACCGCCTGCGGTTCCACCCTGTGGAAGAACAGCATCGCCCGGCAGGACGCTCCGGTGGTGCAGCAGCTGCGCGAGGCCGGCGCGGTGCTGATCGGCAAGACCGTGACGACCCCCTACGCCAGTTTTGACCCGTCCGTGACGCGCAACCCGTGGAAGCTGGATCGGACGCCGGGTGGGTCCAGCAGCGGCTCGGCGGCGGCGGTCGCCTGCGGTACGTGTCTGGGAGCGCTGGCCTCGCAGACCGGAGGCTCGATCACCCGGCCGGCCGCGTTCTGTGGCGTCGCCGGCTGCAAACCGACCTTCAACCGCGTCAACGCGGCCGGCGTCCTGCCCCTGGCCGCGTCGATGGACCACGTCGGCGTCATCGCTCTCTGTGTCGAGGACCTCGCCCTGATGCTGGAGGTGATCGCCCACACGGTGCCGTCGCCGCCGCCCCAGGCCCTGTGGACGGAAACCAGCGACTGGCCGCCGCGTCTGGGGTTGCTGCACGGGATGTTCGACCACCGGGCCGAGCCCGTGATGCGCGAAGCAATGGACCGGGCCTGCACCCGGCTGCGCGACCAGGGCGCGACGGTGACGGACGTGCCGTTGCCCCCCGCGTTCGCCGAGGTGGAGCCGAGGCACCGGGTCGTCATGGCCGTGGAGGCGGCCCAGTACCACGAGCAGCGGCTGCGCCGCCATCCCGACGATTATCCCCCGAAGATTCGCGGCCTGCTCGAAGAGGGTTTGAAGTGCCCGGCTCCGGAGTATGCACGCTGCAAGGAGCATCAGCGCGAGTTGAGCACCAAGATGACCCTGTGCCTGCAAGCGGTCGATGCCTTGCTCACCCCGGCGACGCAAGGTCCGGCACCGGATGCGAAGACGACGGGCGATCCTGTCTTCAATTCGCCGTGGAGTTACGTCGGCTTTCCAACGGTGTCGCTGCCAATGGAACTGAGCCCGGACGGCCTGCCGCTGTCGCTTCAGCTGGTCGGTAGAATGTTCGAGGAGGAACGGCTGCTGGCCGTGGCGAGCTGGTGCGAGAAACACCTGGGGTGGACGCTGGCGGAGCCGGCGCTGCGGGCATGATTCGTCGGCTGTAGGGTGGGCCGAGCGTAGCGAGGCCCACCACGCCGCAGCGGTGGGCCTCGCTACGCTCGGCCCACCCTACCAGCGCCTGGAGGATCAGTCATCATGTCTCTGTTCGAGTCATCCAGCATCACGGTGGACAGGGACACCGACGGCAGCGTCTTCCTCAAGCTGGACGTGCCGGAGCGCTCCCTGAACGTCATCACCGCGGACGTGCTGACAGACCTCGAAGCCGCCCTCGACCGCATCGCCCAGGAAAAGCAGGTCCCGGTCGTGGTGGTGAGCAGCGGCAAGCCCTCGGGCTTCCTGGCCGGGGCAGACCTGAACGAGTTCCTGGGCATTCAGACCCCCGCCGAGGCGGAAGCCATCTCGGCTCGGGGCCAGGCCGTCTTCGGCAAGCTCCTGGCACTGGCGGCGCCGAGCGTGGCCATGCTGAGCGGCCCTTGCCTGGGCGGCGGCCTGGAGCTGGCCCTGGCCTGCGACTATCGGCTGGCCTTCGACAAGGGGGCGACCCAGCTGGGCTTGCCCGAGGTGACGCTGGGACTGCTTCCCGGCTGGGGCGGAACCCAGCGCTTGCCGGCCGTCATTGGCCTGGAGCGGGCCTTGCACCTGATCCTCAGCGGCAAGCGCCTGGACGCCCGGGAGGCGTATCGCTGGGGGCTGGTGGACGTGCTGGCGAAAAACGAGAACGAGCTGCGGCAGAAGTTCGCCGAACTGAAGATGCGTGCCGTCCTCAAGGGCAAGGTGAAGCGCAAGAGGCTCCCGCTGCGAACCTGGCGACAGCGTTTCCTCGAGTCGCACCCGTTTGGCCGGCGGGTGATTCTCCGCGTGGCGGATCGGCAAGCCCGTCGGCGCGTCCCCGACGACATGCCCGCTCCCCTGGAGGCGCTGGAGGCAGTCCGCGTCGGGCAGAAGGAGGGCATGGAAGCGGGCCTGGCCTTCGAGCGCGCGGCGGCGGGCCGGCTGGCGGTCTCCAGCGCCTGCCGGCACCTGATTGGCCTTTTCCTGCAAAGCGAGGCCGCCAAGAAGCTGCCGGCCTCTCTGCGGGACGCGCACCCTGCCGAGGTCAAGAAGGTGGGCGTGGTCGGCGGCGGCGTCATGGGAGCGGGCATCGCTCAGCTGGCCGCGGTCAAGGGCTGTGCCGTGGTCATTCAGGAGATCGATGAGGAGGCCCTCGGTTCCGGGCTGATGCGCGTGCAGGAGCTTTTCGCCCGGGCCGTCGAGCGCCGCGTGCTGTCTCCGGCGGAGGCCCAGAAACGGCTGGCCCTCGTCAAGGGCACGACAACCTGGGACGGCTTCAAGGACGCCGACGTGATCGTCGAGGCGGCGGTGGAAGACCTCCAGATCAAGCGCAAGCTCTTCCGGGAAATGGACTCGTGGAGCCATCCGGCGACCGTGCTGGCCAGCAATACGTCGTCCTTGCTCGTCGCCCAGATCGGCGAAGGGTTGAGTCATCCCGAGCGCGTCGCGGGGCTGCACTTCTTCAACCCGGTCCACAAGATGCCGCTGGTCGAGGTGGCGCGGACTCCCACGACGTCAACGGAGGCCCTGGCCCGGCTGACTGCGTGGGCCCTGGCGCTGGGCAAGGTCCCGGTGCAGGTCGGCGACAGTCCCGGCTTCGTGGTCAACCGCATCCTGATGCCATATCTGAACGAGGCGATCCTGCTCCTGGCCGAGGGGTTGCCGATCCTGAAGATCGACGTGGCCATGCGCCGTTTCGGCATGCCGATGGGACCGCTGGAACTGCTGGACGAGATCGGCCTGGACGTGGCCGCCCACGTCGCCGGGGCCATGAGACCCCTCATGGCCGATCGTTTCGAGATCAACCCGGGCTTTGAGCAAATGCGGCGCCAGGGCTGGCTGGGGCAGAAAAGCGGTCGCGGCTTCTACAACCACAAGAACGACAAACGCCGGCCCAATACGCTGGCCGAGAACCTCCTGAAGGACAAGAGACCGGCACTCTCGGCTTCGCTGCCGCTGGCCGCCCGGTTGGCGGAGGCCCGGGAGCGCATGGTGCTGCTGATGGTCAACGAGGCGGCGCGGGTGCTGGACGAAGGCGTGGCGGCCAGCGCGGGAGACGTCAACCTGGCGATGGTCCTGGGGACGGGCTGGGGCCCGCATCGCGGCGGACCGATGGGCTATCTCAAACAGCGCGGCCGGGCCGACGTGGTGCGGGCCCTGGAGGAGCTGGCGGCGCGGTACGGGAAGCGCTTCGAGCCGTGTGCGGCGTTGCGGCAGGGGTGACTTGCCGTTCCCAGGAGTTGCCGGGCCATGAGCGACAAACCACCGACTCCCCCTGAGGAGCCAGGGCGCGAAACCTGGCTCAACAGAACCGTGCTGGGAGCCGGCATCACCAGCGGTCTGGCCGACCTCTCCTACGAAACCAGCAACGTCTTGCTGCCGGGCTTCCTGACCGCGCTGGGCCTGCCTCCGGTGGTGCTGGGGACAATCGAGGGCGCGGCCGACGGCCTGGCCAGCTTCACCAAGCTGGCGGCCGGTTACATCGCGGATCGCCTGGGAATGCGCAAGCCGCTGGTGCTTCTGGGTTACACCCTCACGGTGCTGATGCAGGCCCTGTTCGCCCTGGCTACCGGCTGGCCGCTGCTGCAATTGGCCCGCATGGTCGGCTGGTTTGGACGCGGCATCCGGGGTCCGCTCCGGGATGCGATCATCTCCGAGGCCATCACGCCGGCCACGCGCGGCCGGGCGTTTGGCTTTCACCGGGCGGCGGATACGGTGGGCGCCGTCCTGGGGCCATTGATCGGCGTCGTGCTGCTGGCCTGGCTCCAGTCGCGGTACGGGGAAGCTAACGCCGAGCCTTTCCGGCTGGTGTTCTGGCTGACGCTGATTCCCGGTGGGCTGGCCGTCCTCAGCTTTGCCTTGCTGGTCCGCGACGATCGCAGCGTCCCCAATCCCGGGCTCCGGCTATCCGTGGCCGTGGGCCTGATGCCGGCTTCGTTCCGGCGCTACCTCGTCGCGGTCGGCATTTTCGGCATGGGGGACTTCGCTCCCACCTTGCTGAACCTCGCGGCCATCCACCTGCTGACGCAGACCCGGGAGTGGAGGGTTGAGCACGCCACCGCATTGACGGGCTTGCTCTACGTCGGCCGGAACGTCTTCCAGACCATCGCCGCCTACGTCGGCGGTGCCCTGGCCGACCGTGTGGGCCACCGCCCGGTGCTGGTGGCCGGCTATGCCGTGGGAACGCTGATGGTCCTGCTGCTGATGCTTGCTTTCGCCTGGAACCTGGCCAGCGTGCTGTTCCTGGCGCTGATCTTTGCCCTGGCCGGTGTTTGCGCGGGCGTGCAGGACGCCCTGGAAGCCAGCATGACGGCGGACTACGTCCCTGCCGAGATTCGCGGCCTTGGCTACGGTGTGCTGGGCACGGTTAATGGCGTCGGCGATCTGCTCTCCAGCCTGATGGTCGGGTTCCTCTGGACGTATTACGATTCGCCCGTGATTGGCTTCGGGAGTGCGGCGGCCATCATGGCGCTGGGCACCGTGGCCTTGATGCGTCTGCGAAAGTGATCTGCACGGTCCTCTTGCAACGTTCCTGGCAGCCCCGGGGAAGCAATCTTGCTTCCCCGGGGCATCGGCAGGCTCCCCTGGCGCTGCGGTGGAGCCGTCCTCTTGGAAGATACCGGCTGCAAACCTTGCCCGGTTTCGAGCAACTCTTCCGCCAGCCACCAGAAGAGCCATTCCTGGTTCTGCGGTGTGGGATTGGCAAGGATGGGGAGCAATCCGGCTCTGGACAGTTGGCCCCGAGAAGGCGTGATCGCGAGTGGCTCGCCGACGAAAGCGAGGATTTCTGGCCCTGCGGGTGGTAAACTCATAGGCAGTGTCCGTGGCAGGGAATCGACCGGGCCGCTCAACAGGTTCGAGGCGGACCCGCAAGCGGGTGCCCCAGCGCGACCATTCCCAAACCGGCCCGAGGATGGCAGGCGCGGCTTTCCCCACCGGGCCGGTGCTTTCTGGTGAGCCATGAACGAAGTCACCCGCATTCTGTCGGACCTGGCACAGGGCGACGCCCAGGCCGCTGGGCAGTTGCTGCCGTTGGTTTACGATGAGCTGCGCAAACTGGCGGCCACTCACCTGGCGAACGAGCAGCCCGGTCAGACCCTGCAACCGACGGCCCTCGTTCACGAAGCGTATCTGCGGCTCGTCGGCGGGGCGAATCCGGAGCAGTGGAACAGCCGGGGGCATTTCTTCGCTGCTGCCGCGGTGGCCATCCGGCGAATCTTGATTGACAACGCCCGACGCAAGCGCAGCCTGAAATGCGGCGGCGGGCTCGTGCGGCAAGAACTGGACGACGTTTCGCCCACCCTGCCGGAACCGCGGGAAGACCTGCTCGCCCTGGACGAAGCCCTTCACAAGCTCGCGGCGGTTCAGCCGCAGGCGGCCGAACTGGTGCAACTCCTCTATTTCGCTGGCGTTACCATCCCGGAAGCGGCGCGGACACTCGACATCTCCCCTCGCACCGCCGGGCGTCTCTGGAGCTATGCCCGGGCCTGGTTGCGCAGGGAAATGGAAGGGACCGGTGACAATTCTTGAAAAAGCGTGGCCAGATTTCGCGCGGGATTACGCACTGTGAATAGGAGGGAACGACTGATACCTGAAAATTAAAGTTGGGAGCGGTTACGCCATGAACGAACTGGCTATCTTTCTCGCGGCGCTGGACATCGCGGATCAGACCGAGCGAGCAGCTTATCTGGAACGGACTTGCGCGGACGATCCGGCGCTGCGACGGCAAGTCGATGCTTTGCTGGCGGCGCATCAGCGCTCCGGCGAGTTCCTCAACGTACCGGCTCTCAAGCAAATCGCGGCCGGCGCGTCAGCGCCCTCGCCTGGCGTCAATCCGGCGGTCCCCGGTGCCCAGACGGGTGCCGAGCAACAGGTCGCCAGGGGGGAGAAGCCTGTCGTCGATCAGTTGGCCGCGGCGCCGGAACATCCCGATGCCACCCAGGAGCTACCCTCAACAGCTGGCCCGAGCGCTGTGCCCCCTGGTCGCCCTGGCCCCTCCCTGCCGCGCACCGAAGGCGAAGGGTCGGGCGCCGACGACAGCGACCTCGAATTCTTGCAGCCTTCGAGCAGGCCCGACTCGCTGGGCCGGTTGGGGCATTACGAAGTACTCCAGGTGCTCGGCAAGGGCGGCTTCGGCATCGTGTTCCGCGCCTTTGACGAGCAGTTGCAGCGTGTGGTTGCCATCAAGGTGCTGGCCCCGGAGATGGCCGCCACCTCGCCCGCCCGCAAACGGTTCCTGCGCGAGGCCCGCTCCTCGGCCAAGGTGCGGCACGAGAACGTCGTCCAGGTGTATGCGGTCGAGGAGGAACCGCTGCCCTACCTGGTGATGGAGTTTGTCCCAGGCGAAACCCTCCAGCAACGGATCGACCGGACCGGCCCTCTGGAGGTGACGGAGGTCGTCCAGCTTGGCCGGCAGATCGCCGAGGGTCTGGCCGCTGCCCACGACCAGGGACTCATTCACCGGGACATCAAGCCGGGCAACATCCTGCTCGAGGCCGGTCCGCACCCGCACGCCAGGATCACCGACTTCGGGCTGGCCCGCGCCGCCGACGACGCCAGCCTGACCCAGTCCGGGGTCGTCGCGGGGACGCCGCTGTACATGGCCCCGGAACAGGCCAGCGCGGACACGCTGGACCATCGAGCCGACCTGTTCAGCCTCGGCAGCGTCCTCTACGTGATGTGCAGCGGCCGGCCGCCGTTCCGTGCCCCGACCACGCTGGCGGTACTTAAACGGGTGGCGGAGGACACGCCGCGGCCGATCCGGGAGATCATTCCCGAAGTGCCGCAGTGGCTGTGCGACCTCATCTCCAGGCTGCACGCCAAGAAGCCGGACGACCGCTTTGCCACGGCCCGCGAGGTGGCCGACCTGCTGGGGCGTGGCCTGGCGGAGATGCAACATCCGGGGAGTGTCAAGCCGCCTGCCGTGGCCGCGCCGGCGGCGCCGAAGACGCCGCCGGCCCAGCAAACTCCAGAAGCCGCGCCGACGATCAAGCCGCGGTTGGGCAGCCGCCGTTGGCTGGGCGCCGCGGCCATGCTCCTGGTACTCCTCGGCGGCTTCAGCCTCACGGAAGCGACCGGGGTTACCAATGTCCGCGGCACGGTCATTCGCCTGTTCTCCCCGGAGGGGACGTTGGTCGTTGAGGTCGATGACCCCGGCGTCAGCATCAAGATCGACGGGTCGGACCTGGTCATCACGGGGGCGGGGGCCAAGGAAATCCGCCTCAAGCCCGGCCGCTACGTGGTCGAGGCCAGCAAGGACGGCAAGCTCGTGAGCCGGGAGCTGGTGGCCGTGACGAACAACGGCCGGCAGGTCGTGCGGGTCAGCCAGGAGGCGGGGCCAGTCGCGACGGAGAAGGACAGCGTCGCAGAAGCCACCGATCCCGACCGCCGTGCTGCCGAGTACGTGCTGTCCATTGGGGGGCGCATTCGCGTCGATGGCGGCCGCGAAATCAAGGCGGTGGCCGAATTGCCCCAGGGGACGTTCCGGCTGACGGGGGTTGAATTGGCGGATAACAAGCAGGTGACCGACGTGGGCCTGGCCGACTTCAAGGGCTGCAAGGGCCTGGCAGCACTGAGCCTGGCCCGGACCGGAAATCGGATTAGCGACGCGGGCCTGGCCCACTTCAAGGACTGCAAGGGCCTGACCGTCCTCGATTTGAGAGTCACAGGCGTCGGGGACGCAGGCCTGGCCCACTTCAAGGACTGCAAGGGCCTGACCGTCCTCGACCTGAGACACACGAGGGTGACGGACGCGGGCCTGGCCGACTTCAAGGACTGCAAAGGCCTGACCATCCTCAACCTGGGGAACGCCAGGCAGGTAAGCGACGCAGGGCTGGCCCACTTCAAGGACTGCAAGACCTTGCAGACTCTTGATCTGGCCGCCACGGAGGTGAGCGACGCGGGCCTGCTCTACTTCAAGGATTGCAAAGGCCTGACGGCTCTTCGCCTGGACTTCACGCAGGTGGGGGACGAGGGCCTGACCCAGTTCAAGGACTGCAAGGATCTGACCTGGCTCACCCTGAAAAAGACAAAGGTCACCGCTGCGAAGTTCGAGGAGTTGAAGAAGGTGCTGCCGCAGTGCAAGATCGAATGGGACGGCGGCGTGATCGAGCCGACGGCCAGCCTCGATCCCGACCGCCGTGCGGCCGAGTACGTGCTGTCCATTGGCGGGGCGGTCAAGGTCAACGAGGCGGGCCAGGAGATCAAGGCCGCCGCCGACCTGCCCCGTGAATCGTTCCGTCTCACGTCCATCAATCTCTGGCAGAAGCAGACGACGGCGGCGGGGTTGGCCGTGTTCAAGGACTGCAAGAACCTGAAGGAACTTGAGCTGCACCGCTCGAATGTAACGGATGCGGGGCTGGCCCACTTCAAGGATTGCAAGGACCTGACGTTCCTCAACCTGACCGGGACGCCGGTGACCGACGCGGGGTTGGCCGCTTTCAAGGACTGCAAGAACCTGAGGCGCCTCAACTTGTCCGACACGCCGATCACGGATGCGGGGCTGGCCCAATTCAAGGACAACCACCACCTCACGGAGCTCTGGCTTTACTTTACGAGGGTAACGGGCGAGGGGCTGGGCGCCTTCAAGGGCTGCAAGGACCTGACGTTCCTCAACCTGTATGGCACCCAGGCCACGGACGCGGCGTTGGCCCAACTCAAGGATTTCAAGAACCTGGCGAGACTTTCCCTGGCAGAGTCGCAGGTCACGGACGTGGGGCTGGCCCACCTCAAGGACTGCACGAGCCTGATATCCCTTGAGCTGAAGGGCCGCAAGGTGGGAAGTACGAAGGTGAGCGCGGCGGGCATCGAGGAACTGAAGAAGGCACTGCCGAAGTGCAAGATTGAGTGGGACGGGGGGGTGATCGAGCCGAAGTGAGTCGCAACCTGGAGCGCAAGCCCGCTTATCCGCGGCGGGGTAGTCTCCGCCCTTGCCGGGGGGTAAGATCGCTGGCGAGAGGATGCGCTCGCGGGTGGATTGAGGAGAGAGAGTCATGGGCGACAAGACCAGCGTCGAACCGGTCTCCGAGCAACGGCCTGCCGCCGCACCGGACCAGGCCGCGCCGCTGGTGTCGGCCGAGGTCACGGCCGCCTTTGATCCTTCGACCAAACCGGAGGACACCTCGGCCATCCAGGCGCCGGCGAGCGAGCTGCCCGCGGGCCAGGCGGAGCAGCCCGTCCCCGTGCGGCACAAAAGCCTGGCGTTCTTGCAGCCAGGCACCCAGCCGGGATCCCTGGGCCGGCTGGGACATTTCGAGGTGCTGGAGCTGCTCGGCAAGGGCGGCTTCGGCATCGTCCTCAAAGCGTTCGACGACAAGCTGCAACGGCTGGTGGCCATCAAGGTGCTCGGCCCCCAGCTCACCGGCAGTGCCAACGCGCGCAGCCGGTTCGTCCGCGAAGCGCGGGCTGCCGCCGCCGTCAACAGCAAGTACGTCGTCAGCACTTACGAAGTGTACGAGCAGCCAATTCCGTACCTGGTCATGGAATACGTGGTCGGCAAGTCCTTGCAGGATCGCCTTGACCGACTGGAGCCCTTTGCCACCCGGGACATTCTGCGGATCGGCGCGGAAATCGCGAAGGGACTGGCGGCGGCGCATCAGCAGGGTTTGATCCACCGCGACATCAAGCCGGCGAATATCCTCCTGGAGAGCCCCAACCCCCAACCTCCACCCCGAAGCGGGGAGTTAGCCCGAAGCGCCAGCGAGGGACAAGAACCCTCGCTGGCGCTTCGGGCTAACCAGGCGGGGAAGGGGGTGGGGGGTGGGGTTGGTCGCGTCAAGATCGCCGACTTCGGCCTGGCCCGGGCCGTGGACGACATCGGCCTGACGCAGTCGGGCATGATCGCGGGAACGCCGCTGTTCATGTCGCCCGAGCAGGCACGCGGCGAGACGCTCGATCCGCGCAGCGACCTGTTCAGCCTGGGCAGCGTCCTGTACACGCTGTGTACCGGCCACCCACCCTTCAAAGCGCACACGACGCTCGGCGTCATGAAGCGCGTGTGCGACGACACGCCGCGGCCGATCCGCGAGATCAACCCCGCCATCCCCAGCTCGCTGGTCGAGATCGTCAACCGACTGCTGGTGAAGGATCCCGCCGGACGCTTTCAGACGGCAGCGGAAGTGGCCCAACGGCTCGAGCAGCAGCTGGCCCACCTGGAGGATTCGGCGCCTTCGTCCCCATCCGGCGGGCTCGGCGGCGGCGCAATCACGGACCAGTTGCCGGAGGAATCGCCCCCGTTGGAGGCGGTTCTCCCGCCCATCAAGGAGGTACGGCGGAGGAGGACGCTGCGGCCCTGGGTGGCGGCAGCGTGTGTCCTGCTGGGTGTCGTGGGCAGCATCTTTCTGGGCGTTGCACTGTGGAACACGGGCCCGTCTGACAAGGCCAACGAAGTCGCTCCGAAGGACGCCAGGGCGGACAACGGCGAGCTGGACGAGGCCAACGCCGGTCCCCGCAAGGCCCTCGAAGAGAAACTGGCAGCGGAGCCCGAAAACGCGGCACTGGCGGCTGAACTCGCTGATCTGCTGTTGGACACCAGCTGGACCGTCCTGAAACCGATTGCCATGACGTCGAAGGGCGGGGCAACGCTGACGCTGCAAGGCGATGGCTCGATCCTGGCCAGCGGCAAGAATCCGGATCGGGACGATTATTCCCTGGTGGCGAAGACCGATCTCCAGCGGATCACCGCCATCCGTCTGGAGGCGCTCCCCGATCCGTCCTTACCCCACGGTGGCCCGGGACGATTTCCTGACAATGGCAATTTTCATTTGCATCATTTACAGGTTCTCTCGGGGAGGCAGCCCTGCCCGCTGACGAACATTGTCGTTGTTCACGACGAGGCGCAGCAGTTTCGCAACGTCCTCGACGGCAAGATCGCTGCCATCCAAGGTTGGAGCAATCATCCCAGGGTCGGCCAGGCGAACACCGCGATTGTTGCCACCCGCTTGCAGCGCACCCCGGATGACGACTTGACAATCGAGCTGCATTTCTCCCGGGCTCAGCGGCTGCGGCACAATCTGGGCCGCTTCCGCCTATCGGTCAGCGGGGACGCGACCGCTTTTGACCGGGAAGCGACCCGCTTCGCGGCAATGAAACTCACCGATCCCTGGTCAAGGCTCGCGGCCGCTTACGCGGTGAACGGTCGCAACGCTGAGGCACTGCACTACTTCAGCAAAGCGCTCGAGCGGGCCAACGGTTACGAGGCCAGGAAGCCGATCGTTGCGGCCGCCGCGGGTTTTCACGAGGTTCTCTCCGCCATCGTCCAGCGACAACCTGATGATCCTCAATTGCAGCTAGCTTTGGCCCGGCAGCAGGCGGCGCGGGGCAAGCAGCATCTGGCCGAGAAACAGCCCGCGCTGGCACAAGCCGAACTGGAGAAAGCCCGCGACACGTTGAAGCGGCTGCCTTCGCTGGGCGACACGTGGACGGTCCTGACACCGGTGGAGATGAAGACCGAAACCGGCGCCAGGATGGAATTGCAGAACGATGGCTCCGTCTTCGTTCACCAACGCCCACCTTTCAAAAACGACACCTACACGCTCGTGTTCCAGTCCGAATTGAAGGGCATCACGGGCCTGCGTCTGGAAGTCCTGGCCGATTCCCGCCTGCCACAGGGCGGACCGGGGTGGGGTGAGAATGGGAACTTCGTACTCAACGAGCTGACGCTGCAGGCGGCTCCCGCCGAGAGTCCCGACAAGGCGCGAGCGATCGCCTTACGAAACGCATCGGCGGATTTCAGCCAGATGACCGGAGGGAATTGGGACGTCCGAGGAGCGGTGGATGGCAACGGCCGCACGGGTTGGGCCATTCTGCCGGAAGTCAACAAAGATCACACGGCGGTCTTCGAGATGGCCGAGAAAGTTGGCGACGACCAGCCAGCGCGACTGACGGTTCGGCTCAACCACCAGTATGCCGCTCAGAACCACAACCTGGGCCGGTTCCGCTTGTCGGTCACCAACGATGCGACGACGTTACTTGCCACGCGAGTTCGGCTGGATCTGAAGAACAGCGAGATGGTGGACGTCCACGTCGCGCTTGGAGAAGCCTACGCCCAGCATGGACAAACGAACGAGGCTGTTGCCGCCTTCGCCCTTGCACTTCCTTTGGCCGCGGACCGAGCCGGCAAGGCCAGGATCGTCGCGGCGGCCGGGCCGCTGAAAGGCGTGCTGGAAAAACTGGCCGAGGGAGCGGTGGACGATGGGCCGTTCCAGGCGGAGCTGGCCCGCCATTTTGCCAAACAAGGCAAGGCGCCGTTGGCGAACGCAGCGCGCACGAAAGCCCGGTCATTGCTCGAAGCGAAGCTGGCCAGGGAACCGGAGAACTCCGCAGGGGCTGCGGAACTGGCTCAGCTGCTCCTGGATCAGCAAGAGCATGAGAACGCCGCTCAATGGACAGTCCTGAAGCCGACGGAGATGAAATCCAAGGCCGGGGCGACGCTGACCCTGCAAGACGATGGTTCGATTCTGGCGTCGGGAGTCAACGCCAGTGGCGACCTCTACGTGGTGTCCGCCGTCAGCAATCTCGACCGCATTGCTGCGGTTCGGCTCGAAGCCCTGCCGGACCCGAGCCTGCCAAACAAGGGCCCTGGACGGCATTCATCGGGCAATTTCCATTTAGGCGCGTTTCGCTTGTATCAGCCGACGAAAGGTGGCGGACGAACGCCTCTGCGTGTTGAGTCCGCCTGGGCGAGCTTCGATTTCAAGGCGGCTGACGCGGATGTTGCCGGGACCGTGGACGCGAGCCTGAAGAAGTTCTGGCACGTCTGGGGGCGAGTCGGCGAAGCCCATCAGGCCATCTTCCTTGTCAAGGAAACGGCCGCCGGCCCAGACCGCCCCTTCGTCATCGAGTTACATCACCGGGCTTTCGCCGAAGGGATCAATCTGGGCCGTTTTCGCCTGTCGGTCAGCGGCGACCCGGACATCTCCGCGCGCGAACGGCACCGCTTCGCGGCCTTGAAGATCACGAATCCCTGGGCCAGGCTCGCCGCCGCGTATCACCTCCTCGGCGACCAGCAGGCCGTCGATCAGCTCCTCAAGCAGCACCCGGCAGCGGCTGCCGCCATTGGCGATGTGTACGTGGCGGCTCAGGACTGGGAGCGGGCGACCGCCAGCTACCGCAAGGCCCTCACCGACCAGCCGGCCGACGGCGCCCTGTCGGCGAAGCTCGCCATGTCGCACAACAACCTGGGCGTTGCGCTGTCTCGCAAGGGCCAGTGGGACGAGGCCCTGGCCTGTTACCGCGAGGCCATCAAAGTCAACCCGAAGAACGCCGTGGCCCACAGCAACCTGGGGGGTGCGCTGTCACGCAAGGGCCAGTGGGACGAGGCCATCCCCTTCTGTCGCAAGGCCATCGAACTCGACCCGAAGTACGCCAGAGCGCACTTCAGGCTCGGTCAAGCCTTGCTCGGTAAGCGCCGCTATGGCGAGGCCAGGGACGCCTCGGCCCGCGCCCTCGAGTTGCTCCCCCAAAACGACCCGTCGCGGGCGGCCGCTACCCGGCAGTTGCAGGCCTGCGAGCGGCTCGTGAAAATCGAGCCGCGGTTGCCCCTCCTCCTCAAGGGGGAGGACAAACCCGCCGACAACGCCGAACGCCTGGACTTCGCTCAGCTCGCTTACGACCACAAGCACTTCGCCGCCGCTGCCAGGCTCTGGGCCGAAGCCCTGCAAGCCGATCCGAAACTGGCCGACGACCGGCAGAAGCAATACCGCTGCAACGCCGCCTGCGCCGCGTCCCTGGCCGCTGCCGGGCAAGCCAGGGATGAGCCGCCGCTCGACGACGCGGCAAAGGCGCTGCTCCGCCGTCAGGCCCTCGACTGGCTCCGCGCCGAACTGGCTGTGCTCGGCCAGCAGCTGCAGAGTGGGGGGCCTGGTGCGGCCGCCCAGGCTCTCGCCATTCTGGCCCACTGGCAGAAGGACACGGACCTCGCCGGCATCCGCGACGCCGCGGGCCTGGCTCAACTGCCCGCAGACGAGCGGAAGGCGTGTACCCAACTGTGGGCCGACGTGGCGGCGTTGTTGAAAAAGGCCGAGGAGAAGCGGTAATCGCCGCCAGCCGTCGAGCAACGGGGTCCAGCCCCAGTGGTTGGTTCTGGACCCGACGCTGAACCCCTCCGTACTCGGCGTGCGTTTCAAGTGAATCCATCAATACAGCGGCGCAGATGGGCTAATTGGAATGGCCACGATTGGCGCACGTTCACTCTGGCACGGTCGTGAGGTTGCCGGTCGCCGACCACGACCTTGCGCGTCGGTCCGACACGCCGCAGCAATCCGGGCGCAAGGTCAGACGCCTCTCACTCGGCAACCCAATGCCGCCCACTCCCCCCGACGCCGAGCCTTGGTCGCTCTCACCCAGGTTCTTCCGACGTTGGGCCTGGCCCGGGTCCCTCTCCATTGGATTTCGCCCCTGTCTGTACGCTTGTCATCATTGCTTCGTGAACGGTTGCAACAATCGTTCTGGGAAGAGTTTCTCAGCACATTCCGCACGAGCCTCTTGCAATACATTGCAGTTCTATGTATGATGCTGGTATGAAACTTCCCAAAGACCTCGTTGCCGCGTCGGCCGTGCCGCTGGTCCTCTCGATCCTGGAGGAAGGCGAGAGCTACGGCTACACCATCATCCAGCGCGTCCGGGAGCTGTCGGACGGCGCGATCGAATGGACCGACGGCATGCTCTACCCCGTGCTGCATCGGCTGGAAGCGCAGGGGCTGGTGCCGCTCGCGCTGGGACGTGTCCGAGGCGGGCCGCAAGCGCAAGTACTACACCCTGAGCGCTGCCGGGAAACGGGTGCTGGCGGAGCAGAAGCGGCAATGGCAGGTGGTCCAAGCAACCCTGAGCAAACTGTGGGGGCCGGCTCATGCCTGATCTGGAAGCACGCCTTCGGGAGTGGAAACGCTCGCTGAGCGTCGCCTTTGGCGGTGCGAGCGAGATTGTCGAGGAACTGGAAAGCCATCTCCGCGAGGAGATCGACCGGCTGGTGCAAGCGGGCCAGCAGCCCGACGCGGCCCTGGCGGCGGCCCAGGCAAAGCTGGGCCGGCCGGGAGCTTTGGCCGCGGAGTACGCTCGGGCGTCGGCGCCGGAATCGTGGCTGCCCATCTGGATCTGCCTGGCCCCGCCCTTGCTCGTTCTGGGCCTGATCGCCTGGGTGTTCTTTCTGCCGAAACTACTGATCGGGCAGACACTCCTGGTCGCGCACGTGGCCTCGCTCATCGCCGGCTACCTGGTCGCGTTCTATGGCGGCATGGTTGGCGCTTGCTACGTCGCCTGGTGGCTGTTCCGGCCGATCAGTCTGGGGCAGCGCCGGTTGCTTGGTCAGGTGCTTTTCCTGGCCAACGCCAGCGCGGCGATCCTGCTGCTCTGTGGCATTCTGCTCGGAGTGATGTGGGGTCAGAAGAACCTGGGAGTCGGCTGGAGCAATGACGTGCGCGAAATCGGCACGGCGCTGGCGGTGGTTTGGTTCGCGGTCCTGGCCGGGCTGTGGCGGCTCCTTCCGGGCAAACAGCATCTGTGGGTGCTATGCAGCGTCTTGGGAGTTAGTGTCGGCGTTTGGGCCTGGTTCGGTCCCCACCTGTTTCCCCAGTGGCAGAGAGGTCCCCTGCTCCGCTCCTACGGCGTCAGCCCGGTGATCCTGTGGTCGCTGGTGGTTTGCACGGTGGTTCCGCTGGGGATCGCACTGCTGGGGCTGTTGCCGGCCGGACGCCTTCGTCGGCGTCCGGCGTGAGGCCCGCCCTGGACCTCATTGTCCCGGTGGTTCCCGGCGGTTGCGGTTGGCCAGGGCGGCGAGGCGGGCGCTGAGGTTTTTCGTGCCGGCGCTCGTCGGGGTTCGGGACGAAGGCGCCGGGGCGGGGCCCGGCGCCGGCTGGGGTCGTTTCTCCGCGGCGGGCCGAGCCGCCGGTTCGTTGCCTTCCTCTTTCCGCGTGCTGGTGCGTGCTGCCGGCGCAGCTGTGGGGACGTTGCCCCGGCGCGGCCCCGCTGGGCCGGCGGCCGGTTTCTTCTCCAATGAGGTCGGCCGAACCGTCGGGCGGGGTCGGGGCTGCAACTGGGGAACCGCGGCCGGGTCGCGCGGGGCCACAAGCACCAGAAGCACCAGGACCGTGGTGCCCGCGACACCCAGCCCGACCATGACCGGCACCAGGAAGCTCGGCAGCGGCAGCAAACGCAAACCGACTCCACCGACCACGGCCAGGGCTACCCAGATCAACCAGGACGCCGACGGGCCCTGACCGGCCGCCAATGTGGGCGGTGCCGGCATGCCGGTGTCCTGCGTCCCGGCTGGTTGGCGCCGCGCCGGCAACTCCGCTGCCGGTTTGGCGACGGGGTGTGGGGGCTCGTCCGATTTGGCGGCAGCCGGCGCCTCGGGCCGCACTGGCGAGGGGGTGATTCCGAGCCCGCTGTGGGACGACTCTCCCGAGTCGTCCCGGCGTCCCGGGCGGGCCGGCCCACGCCGGCCCAGGGGTCCGGCTGGGCGTCTTCCCGGCAGGCGGTCCGAGGGAGTGATCAGTGGTGCGTCCGCCGGCACAAGGCCCGACCGGTCGGGCCGGCCCGGCGGTTCCGGCGGCAGCGCCAGGTCCGGAAGCGCCGGGGAGGGCGGAGACAACGGCAGGTCCAGTTCCGGCAGTTCGTTGTGCAAGGGCAGGTCCGGTTCCTCGGATACCGGCGGCGCGGGGAGGGTGGGAGGGTCCGGCACCTTGTCCGCAGCAGCCGGCTGCTTGAGTTTCCGGTCCCGGGGACGGACAAACAGGGTGGTCGTGATCGGTTCGGTGCTCGCCTCACGTGGTTCTTCGGAAACCTTGGACGAGCTGGGCTGCGCGGGTTGCGCCGGGCCGGACAGAGCCAGCCGGGCTTCCTCGGTCCGGGCCTGGTAACCGACGGCCAGGGCCATCAGGGGGCTGTCGCTCGCCCCGGCACCAACCAGGGCCGGCTGTTTGTTCAGTTCCAGGTGCTCGGCCAGGGACAGGTATTGCGTCGAGGCGCTGCAGTCCGGGCTGAACAGGCTGACGATCTGACTGGCCAGCAGGGCTTTGCCGACCTCCTCATCGAACGGGATCACCTGGGGCAAAATGCGCGAGCCGAATCGGCCGCGCAGTTCGCATTCCCAGCGGCCGCCGATCGGCTCGCTCTCGGGCAAAGTCAGCAGGATGCCCTGGTTCTCCACCTTGCGGCCCTGCTTGGTGGAGCGCTGCACCAGTTCCAGGAAGGCCGGCAGGGTGCGGTAGGCCAGCGGCTCGGCCCGCATGATGACGATGATCTCATTGCAGACGTTGAGCAGCCGGACCGGGTCGGCCCCCATGAACGGCGGGGTGTCCACGATCAGACAGCCGTAATGCTCGCTGCCCGCGGAGGAGATCAGCTCGAGGACCTGGCCCAGCTCCTGGTCGGAGCAGGTGCCTTCCTCGTAGGGGCTGATCAGGTCCAGGCCCGGAATGACGTCGCTGACCAGCACGCCCGGCAAATCGATGCCGGCCTGGCGGAGCGAGTGCCGCTGCGCGTGCTGGCCCAGGTTCAGTGCCGAGCCGATGGCGCTGAGGGGATCGGCGTCGAGCAGCAGCACGCGCGACCCGGCCTGGGCGGCGGCGGCGCCCAGGTTGATGCACGTCGTCGTTTTGCCCACGCCGCCCTTATGGCTTGCAACCAGGAGCTTCCGCACTGTCGGTCTCCACCAGTAGCCTTGGGCCGATCCGCTCCGTCACCGGGGTGGTCCCGGCGCTCTTCGATTTCGGCCTGGGATCAGGAAATCCACCGTTGTGATCGCCTTGCCTGCCGAGCGGGTGCAGCAGATGGACCAGGGCCCGGTAGCCGTCGTGGGCCGGTCCGTCCGGCAGAGGACCGCCGGGGTTCAGGGCCCAGTCGCACACTTCCCGCTGATAGGGGATGGGCGGTTCCAGCAGCAGCCGGCCCTGGGTCTGCCGCATGTGTTCCAGCAGCTGCGTTTGCAGCCGATCCTGTTCGTGGTACACGCCAATCAGCAGGCCGAGCAGGGTCAGCTGGCGATGGTGCTGCCGGGCGTGGTTGAGAGCGTTGGCCGCGATCGGCATCGTTCGCAGCGACAGCGGATCGGCCAGGCAGGTGACGATCACGCCGTCGGCCAGCCGCAGCACCCGCTGGGCGCTGCGCTCGGTCAGCGGTGGGGCATCGATGATCACCACGTCGCTGCCCAGCAGGGCCCGTCCCGATTCGGGCAAGTGAGCAAAGAAACGCACCCCTTCCCAGGGACAGTTCCCCTCCGCGTCCAGGGCCACCAGCCGGGCCGCACCGACCGGGTCGGCATCGATCAGCGCCACCCGCAACCCTGACTGGCCCCACAGGTAGGCCAGGGCCAGGGCACAGGTCGTTCGACCCGTCCCGCCCTTGTGGCTTCCCAGAACCAGTACGTACGGCTTCTTGTCCACCCGCCTCACTCCCTCCGATCACTCCGGGCTGACGCACAACGCGGCAACAATGCTCCCACCACAACCATAGAACGCATTCCGGCTTCGTGCTGACGCTGGCGTGGTAAAACCGCGAGACAAGGGACTGACAGTCGCACAATTCGCGCCGGACGAGAATCGGCTGAGAGCGGAAAGCCCTCCTGTCCCGTGGGTGCGCTGCGCGACCCACGGCTGGGCTATGCAACCCCTTCGGGGTTGGTGGACAACGGCGGCCCGGTTTTCTACCCCGAAGGGGTTGCATAGCCCAGCCGTGGGTGCGCTGCGCGACCCACGGGGACAGCGGCCAGGGCGCGGAACTCGTCCTATTTTGCGGGAAGTTGATTGATCCGCACGTGGTCGGCCAGCAGCTGGGCCGGGATGTCGGCGGTCCGGTATCGGACCGAGCCGTCCAGCCAGAGAGTGTTGAGGCCCTGCTCGCCGGTGAAGAAGTTGAAGTGGCAGCCGCCCAGCTGGCGATCCCGGCCGATCAGCGGTGTGTCCTCGAGGTCGATGCCCCGGGCCGTGGGATAGCCGCCGGCGATCCACGGTCCATTTTTCCGCGTGGTTTCGGTGACGATCAGAGTCGTGGACTGCTCCTGCTTGACCTGGGACCAGGTCACCGTGCGGTCGCAGCCGAAGAAGCCGGCCCGGGGGTCGTCGCGCGGCAGAAGCGGACTGTCCTCGCCAATTCCGGCCAGCCCGAAGTAATCGGTCAGCCCCGGTCGCGACCGGTTGGCGTCCTGGGGATAACCGGGACAGAGGAAGAGGCGGACGTTGGTTGTCCGGTCCACCTGATGGACGGGGTCTTCCCAGCTCTTGTCGGGGTTGATCGATTCAATCAGGGTCTGCCATTTCTGTCGTGCCGGGGCTTTGCGCTCGGCGAACGGCAGGATCGCCGCCAGCCAGCTGAGGCGCTCTTCCGGCGGGAGCTTTGAGTTGGGGAGCGTCGCCTGCGGAAAGACGTGGTCGTGGTTCTCCTGGTAGGCATACAGGGCCTGGCCGATCTGGCGCAAATTGTCGGCACACCGGGCCCGGGCACTGTTGCCCTGCACGTAACCCAGGGTCAGGAACAAACCGTAGCCAGCGCCGAGCAAGCAGCCCAGCGCACCCAGCACCATGCCGGCAATGGCCAGGCCCCGGCCGCGGAGCTGACCCTCGCTGGCGTTGATGGCGTAGAGGCTGCTGTACCCGAACAGCAGGGCGGGCAGACCGGCAAAGCAGAGCAGCGGCACGGCCAGCAAGCCCATGCCAAGACTGAGCATGGCCGCGACGCTGACGCGGGGCGACGGATTCGGTTGGGGCTCGGGAGGCGGCGAGCCTTCGGGAAGGGGGAGGTTCATGGTGCAATCCCGTGACGAAGACGGCTGCCTCAGGCGGCCCGCAGCCAGAGCCGCACCAGGTGCCGGCGTCGTTCCAGCTCGGGGTGGTCCTCGAACGCGGTCCGGTTGTGCAGCAGCCAGCGGTTGTTGAGGAACAGCATTTGACCTCGTTGCAGGGCGAACTCGGCGCGCAGCTCGGGTCGGCGCAGCACCTCGTCCAGGCCGTCCAGGGCCGCGACCTGGGCAGGTGTCAGCGGGACGCCGGCTTTCTGGTGGCCGGCCTCGATCCAGTAACGCAGGTAGCGGCAGACGAGCCCCTGGCGCGTTTCCTCGACGACCGGCAGCTGAATCGTCGGTCCCTCTCCGGGCCGGACACCGCCGCGGCGGTCGATGTGGAACGGCTGCCGCAGCGCCGCCAGCGCGTCGGGATGCTCGGCCCGCAGCCGTTCCAGGGCGGAGCAGGCGCTGACGATCTGGTTGACGCCGCCGGACCGGGCCGTCTGCACGCAGAGCAGGCCGACAACGTCGAGGACCGTCTCGCCGAAGGAGTTGTCGGTGTGGAAACTGCTCTCGTAGCTGGTGACGGAGAAGCGGGCGCCCTGTTCCAGGCTCTGGCCGGTGTCGCGCACGCCGTACAGCAGCGTTCCCTGCACGTTCTGTTCAAAGGGAACGCCGAGCGCCTGGCCAAGGAACCAGTAGCCGGCCTGCATCTGGGGCGGCGAGTACCTCTCCGGGGACAGGCCGTCCAGGATGACAAAACCGCGACCGTCTTCCAGGGTGTGGCGGACGGACTCCAGGTCCTGCCCCAGCGCGGACCGCTCCTGCGGAGAGAGTCGCAGCTCGGTCAACGGCCGGGGCTCGGACGCGGTGGCGCGGATCTTGTCGTCCAGGAGCGCAAGAGTTGATCCGGTCAGCCGATGATACCAGGATTCCGGACGGTCCACCATCGCCGCCGTCCAGGCCCGCGGGTCGCGTGTTGCTTCGGGCATGGCTCACTCCAGGACGCAGGCGGAACGCCACGGAGTGCGTTCCCTACAGCGCTGTTACCAAAATGACGAATGACCAATGGCCGGGAAAAGATTCCCGAGCATTGGTCATTCTACGACGCCGGAGGGATTTTGGATCAGCCTCCCTTGGTCCGGAGTTCTCCCTTGACCCACGGGAACGGCGTGACCACCTCCACCGGCTTGGTAGAGATCTTCTCGCCGAGGATGTTCTCGAAGATCGTGGCGTACACCGTCTCGATCTTGCACATGCAATGGCCTGCCATGAGCACGTGGACGCGCCCCTGGTTGCCCAGGACCCACGGCCGGCCGCGCCGGTCGAGGATTTGCCGGGCGCCCGGCGCCGCGTTGGCAGCCTTCTGGAGCCCCGCGAAGGTCGCCGCCTTGATGTGGACGTCGGGACCGTCCAGCGGCGGCGCCTTGAGGACCGGAGCCAGCGGCCGACCGCTCGGGTCGTTGTAGGTCAGGGCGCTGTTGGGGTCCTGCTTGATGTCGGGATCGAAGGTGACCGGTTCGACCGTCAGGCCGTGTTCGGCGCGGAGCCGGTCGGCGTGGGCCCGGCGGAAATAGGCCTTGAACCGGCCGCCATCGCCCTTGGACTCCTCGATGGCTTTCTTGGCGTTCTCGACCACCCACTTGGCCTCGCGGAGCAGTGTATTGGCGTCCACGGGACCGGCGACGGCGTGCAGGACGCGCCCATCGGGGGCGCAGAAGTAGCTGGCGACGTTGCCGCCCTGCTTTTGACCGCCGACGATCTTGAAGGTGGCGACCTTCTGGAAGGACGAGCAGAAGTACTCGTTGAGGTATTTACCCACCTCGGGGCTGGCCAGAGCGTTCACACGGAGCGCTTCAGCGTTGTTTCAGGTGAAGCGGGGGTCTTCAAAGTTGCCCGAGACGTGCAACACGAAGACCAGCTTCTGGTCCTTCTTGGCCTCCTTGGCGGCCAGCGAAGGCGTGTCGAAAAACTCGACCCGGGTGCCAAACGAGCCGCAGGATTCACCCTTGCAGGCCTTCTCCTTGGCCGGCTCGCCGCCCAGGGCCAGACCCAGACCCAGCAGATGGGCCAGGCAAAGCCCCGCGGCTGCTGTCAGCATGCGACGCATCAATGGTCCTCCGAAAACATCCGTCCGGCCCCGGCGCGCTTCCAGCGGAAACAGCCACCGCGGCGAGACCTCATTGATTCAGACGCGGGCACCGAGCGAAAAGATTGCTCCGGGGGTGGGGGTTGTTACAAAGGTAACCGCCGGGCGGGGAAGAAGTCAATCTCCTTGCGGACCGGCTGGCAGACATCCAGCGACACGTTCCGTCACTTTGTTCCGCCCAGGCGCAAGAGGCACGCTCGCGCTTCCTCGGTCAGTTCGGCCCCTGATGCGCCCTGGGCCAGTTCACGCAGCAGCGCCCGCGACTCGGCCAGCCGGAGCTGTTCCAGCAGCTCCACCGCACGCAGCGCACGGATTCGCTCGCGCTGTGTGACCAATCCTTCCAGACTTTCCAGGAGGGACTGGAGCTGTTTCCGCAGGTCCGCGGCTGGGTTTCCTTCGAGCAATCGGCGCACCCTGGTTTCGACCAGACCGCCAAGCTGCTCCAGTTCCTCGTGGGCTCGCTGCCGCACTGGGAAGGCGTCGCTATCCAGGTCGGCAAACAGCCGGTCCAGCCGGGCTTTCTCCGGCACGGGGACCGGCCGCAGCTTCTGACGCAGCAGGGCCACTGCCCGGGCCGGGTGCTGCCGCAAACGCCTGGCCGCGCGCTGGGCCTCGGCGGCGTCCTCGGCTGCCAGCTGCTGCCAGAGTTCCGCCAGCTCGTGTGCCGTTGGCTCGGGGGGAGCAACCTTGCCAAGCAAGGCAGGGACGTTCCAGACCTGGATTGTTGAATCGACGCCTCCTGTCGCCACGGTGCTGCCGTCCGCGGACAGGGCGACAAACTGGAACGGACCCCGGCGGCCTGTCAGGTCCGCGACCAGGGTTCCGGAGGCGGTGTCCCAGAGGCGAGCCCCGGTTCCTGCCGCTGTGGCCAGCAACCGACCATTGGACGACAGGGCCACCGCATGAATGCCGCTTTCGTCAACGACCCAGCGCAGCGTCTTGCCTGAGCCTGTGTCCACCAGCTGGATTCGACCATTCAGGTTCCGGGCCAGGACCCGGCCGTCGGCCGAGATCGTCCCTGCTGGTCCGTACCCACCAGGAACGTCCTGCGCTTCCGCGAACGGGATCGTGCAACGCCGCTGGCCGCTCGCCAGCTCCCACAACTCCGTGTTCCCTCTGTTCACCGTCAGCAACCGTTCTCCCGCCAGACTCAGTGCTGGTTCCCCCTCGTAGGAACGACGGGCCGGACGGGGCAGCGGAGCCGATTTCTGTTCCAGGGCCTCCAGCGTCCGCAGCTCCCGACCGGTTGCCGGCTCCTGCCACACAAGGCGACAGTCGGGCCCGGCCGAAAGGATCGCCTGGCCGTCCTCGGAGAAGGCCAGGGTGGAAACCTTCCCCTTGTGCCGGCAATCCTGCCACAGTCTCTTGCCGTCCCTGTTCCACACCGCCACGTCCCCACTTTTAAAGCCGGCGGCGACGAACTTGCCATCCGCGGAGAGCGCCACGGAACACGTGGAAGACTCCCACGTTGTGGCCGATCCTTCCAGCGAGAAGATGCGCGATGGTTTGTCGAGCGCATCCCAGTAAAGAACCTGGGTCCCGACTCCGACAGCGACCCGTTTGCCGTCCGGGGCCAGTGCCAGACATTGCATGGCAGTATTCTTCAGCGGCCGATCAATCTCCTCTCCCGTGGTCAGGTCCCAGCAGCGGACCGTCTGGTCCTGGATCGCCGCCAAGATCTTCCCATCCGGGGAGAAAGCGACGTTTCGGCCAAGCCCCTGCTGGGCCCCATAAAACCCCCTTTCCTCGAAACTCCCTCCAAAGGTGGTTCCCCGATGGGGTTTCAGTTCACGCACGAGCTTCCCCGAACGTGGATCATGAAAGCGAATGCTCGCGTAGCCGCTGACGACGATCTGGCCATTCGGGGCAAAGTGGATTGGATGCGCTCTTTTCCGTGGGGATGACAGGCAATTCTTTCCCCTCCACTGTCTCCCAGAGCCGCACCCGGCCCACCACGTGGGAAGCCAGCAGCTTGCCATCCGGCGAGAACACCAAACCCCAGGATGGAGCCTCATGTTCGCCCAGATCGCGGATCAGCTTGCCGCTGTCCACGTCCCACAAGCGCAAACGGGCCTTCCCTCCCGTGCGGGGTCGGCTGACAACGGCCAGCGACTTGCCGTCCGGCGCGAAGACCACCGGGCTGAACGAGAGCGATTCCTCCGCCAGCAGCAGAGGCGGCCGGATGCCCAGGGCATCGTAGAGACACACCGGCGCGTGCTGCGTTCCCTTCCCCAGAGCGACCAGCCGCTTGCCGTCGGGCGAGAAGGCGGCCAGGAGGGGAGTGAATCCGGAGCTTGCCGGCGCCTTGAGACGGCGCAGTTCCTTGCCGGCATCTGCCCCGTAAAGCCGGATGTCGCCGCTCCCTTCGCCCAACGCTGCGAGGGCGGCGCTGTCGGCGCAAACTGGACGAAGGAAAACCGGGCCCGGTCGTCCTTCACCTGGAACACCGTTTCGCCGTTTGCCAGGTTCCGAACCCGGACAATCGCACTCTCCGCCGAGGGCAATTCCTCAGCGGTCGCCAGGAAGCGACCGTCCGGCGAGAGGGAGTAGCGCGGCGGCGTGATGCTCACGTGCTGTTCCTTGTCGGGAGCGACTTCCCGCGAGAAGTCCTTCAGATGGACGTTCAAGCTGTGGCGCTGCCGGCCTGTTTCCGCATCCCAGAAGGAAATGGGTCCACAATCGTCGGAGGAATCCCAGACGCAGGAGAGCAAGGTCTTGCCGTCCGGCAGGTAGCGTACGTGCGAGATCCAGGCCCGATGCTGGAAGCGATGCGCCGACAACCGGCTCGTCGCGCCCTGGGGCAGTTGATCGGGCAGCAGCGGCTGTGGAGGGATGGCCTCCGTCTTTCCAGGGAAAACATTCAGCCGAACCAGACGGGCCTCCGCTGTGAGTGTCAGACGGGTCGCCGGCTCTTTCCGGGCCAGTCCGCGCAAGGCGGCCCGCGCTTCTGCCCCGCCGTTCAGTTCCAGGACTTCGATGGCTCGCAGCCGCTGGAGTTCCTCCTGAGGTTTCAGCTGATCGCCGCTTGCCGGGCCGGCGAGCTTCTCCGCCAGGAACGGCGCCGCCTCGGAAGCCTCCTTCAAGCGGGCCACGGCCTCTCCGGCCCGGACGGCATCCCCGGAGGCCAGCTGCTTCCACAGTGCCGCCAGCTCCGCCCCGGTCAACCGTGGCGCTTCTTTGCGGGAACCAAGACGAGCAACGTCCCAGACAAGGATTGTCGAGTCCTGGCCCGCCGTGGCCAGGGAGCGGCCGTCCGGCAGAAACGTGATCGCCTGGGCGCCTCCCTGATGGCCGGGGAGCCAGCCCAGCAGCGCAGCCGTTTCCGTGTCCCAAATGTGAATGCTCCCATCGATGCCGAGACCGGCAACCCGTGAGCCATCCGGTGAGAACGCTGTTCCCACCAATTCGTAGTCCAGAACAAGGTGACGAACTTCCTTCCCGGTCGCCGGGTCGGCCAGGACCAGGCGAGCCCCGCCAATCCCCAGCAAGTACCGCCCATCCGGGGAGAAACGTAGCCACCTCACGTCCTGCTTCAGTTCGCCACGCATTTTGCCGGTTGCCAGCTCCCACAGCTGCGCATTCTTCGGATCCCTCGATGCCACCGCCAACCAGGGGCCGGGAGAGAACGCGGTCAACGTCTGGCGCTGATCCTTGTCGGGATTGGGCAGAAACCAGTTCTGCGTTTGTCGGCCCGAGGAGAGGTCCCAGCGGATAAGCTGATGGCCGGCTCCGGAAACCAGTTTCTTCTCCCCGGCCGTGAAGGCCAGACAAAGAACGGGCTCCTCATGCTTGCGGTCGCACCAGAGCGTCTTGCCGCTGGCGACGTCCCAGACCGTCACCGCGCCGTCGAGCCAGCCCGCCGCGAGCCGTTGCCCGTCCCGCGTAAACAGGATCGCGGAGGAAAGGGGCGCCGGCCATTTCGGATTGACCGGCCAGGGGAGAAGAGGCGGCCGGGCCAGCCGCCGGACCAGCTTGCCCGTGGCAGGCTCCCAGAGCGTAACCCCCTCGCGACCTCCCGCCGCGAGAAGCCTGCCATCCGGGGAAACGGTAAGTGTTCGGGCAGGAGCCTCGTTGCCTCCGGGAGCGAGCAACTCTTTGCCGGTCCTCAGTGACCAGCGGCGCACGGGGCCGCGTTCAGAGGCTGCCGCCAGCGTCTTGCCGTCGGGAGCAAACGCGATGGGCCAGCCTGCCCCTTGCTCGGCCGCGTGGAACGCCTCGTCCTCCAATCGCGAGAAGGCGAACTCCCCTTCCCACCGGTGGACCTCCTTGCCGGAGTCGGCAGCGATCACACGCAGGATGCGCCCTGGCTCAGGACCGCCAGGGTCTGACCATCCGGCGCGAACACAAACGCATTGACCTCTCGATCCGGCAGAACCAGCACGTCTCCGCCGGCGGTCTGCCACAACCGCAGCTTGCCCCGGAAATCGACGGCAAGCCGTTTGCCGTCGGGAGTGAAGACCAGGCCGCTGCACAGGCCAGGAAAATCGGTCAGGGTGCGGAGGAGCTTGCCGGTGGCGGCTTCGCGGAGTTGGAGTCGGTTGCCGCGCACCATCGCAATCCATTTGCCGTCGGGCGAAAACGCCAGGGGAGGCGCCACCGCAAGGGCGAACGGGAACGACTCGGTTTTTTCAGCCTCTTTCCACAAGAACTTCCGCCCTGGCAAGTCCCAGACGCGGACAACGCATTTCTGGTCGGCCTCGCTGCCCGACGCGGCAAGGAATCGGCCGTCCGCGGAGATGGTGAATAACAGCGGCCGAAAGGCGTCCTTGCCGGCCTCCCCAGCGAGCGTTCCGACTTCCTTGCACGCGGCGACGTCCCAGAGGCGAATGGCAACGGGCAGGTAATCTTCTTTGAGGCGGGTTCCGACTGCAGCGAGCAGCCGACTGTCCGGAGTGAAACGCAGGTAGGTGAAGTGACTTCGGTCGTCCCCGATCTCAAAGATCGTTCGGCCGGTGGCCAGCTCCTGAACGAGAATCCCTCGTATCCCTTGCGCCGTGGAACCCCTACGGGCCAGGAACTGGCTGTTCGGCGAGATCGCCCAGCGGGCTGGGTCCACGTGCTCGCCGCCTCGCAGGATGCTGGCGGTCAGGGTCGCCGTCAGCCGACGAAGAGACTTGCCATTGGACGCATCAAGGATGTGGAGGATTCGAGTTTGGGTAAAGGCAACAATGTCACCCGGGATGCCGCCAAAGAGCAGCAGCGTCTTGCCGTCACTCGAGTAGCGGAGGGAAGTGAGGCTGCCATCCGCACGCCAGCGGACCGAGCCCAGGCGAGCGATGGCCCCCTCCGGCAGGGGGTCGCCGAAGAGGTCGGTGCGAGCCTGTTTCGCTGCCTCGCCCGGCTTCGGGCCGGCCTTTCCCGGCTCTTCGGCGCGGAGGAGGCCAGCGGCTGCCAGGCAAACGCAAAGGAAAAGGATCTGACAATGCAGACGGCCAAGCATGGAGAATCCTCCTTGACAATAAGGGAAGCAGACCGCCAATGCAGGCCGCCTCCCTCGACCATTGTTGCCGGGCTATTCCGGCGAGGTCCAGGTCGAGCCGCAGATGCGCCGCTGCGCATTGCGCAGCTGCTGGATCAGGTCGGGGTCCGTGGTTTCGTCCTGCAGGTCGAGGAAGACGTCGCGCACCATGTCCAGCTTGCCCTCCTCGACGCACTTGCTGGCCAGTCTCAGGAACCCCGGCCGGGCCGTTGGATCGCCATCGACGATCCATTGAGACCCCGCTTCCCACAGGTTGGCCTCGTCCGGGTCTTCCACCACCTCCAGGTTTTCTAGCTCCTCCGGGGACGCCTTTCGCGCCGTGAAACCGAGTTCGCCGAGAAAGCCCTCGATGTAATCCAGGTAGCCGCGACCACCCGGTGTCATGTGTGTCCGCACGTTGAGCGAGTCGATGATGGTCCGCAGGACGCCGGCCAGGTCGCTGTCGGTGGGACGAAACATCACGGAGTCCCGCTTGCTCTGCCAGTGGTCCCGGATGCGTGCAATCACCACGTGTTCGAGCGCCTTCTCCTCCCCCTCGCCCTCGACCTTGCGGCGTCTCTCGCCGCGCAGCTCGCGCACCAGTTCTTCCAGGTGGTGCTTGACGTCACGGTCGGTAATCTCGCGGTCGGAGATGACGTCGGCTTCGTGAATGCCCATCTCGGCCGCCATCAGGAAATCGAGATAGGGCGGTACGCGGTACTTGTTGCCCTCGTAGGGAGTGACCTCGCTGCCGGCTTTCTTCTTGCGCTCGGCCAGCTTCTTCTTGCGTTTCTGGTCCTTGTTCGGTTTGTGCGCCACGATACACCTCGGTGAAACAATGCGACCGTAGGACGGCTCGGGAGAGCCGTCCTACGTCAGTCCCATACCAGACATCCGGCATCGAAGATCGGTCCCTCGACACAGACCCGGCGATAATCCCAGCCCGAATCGGTCCGCATCTTCGTTACACAGCTGAAGCAAATCCCCAAACCGCAGGCCATCGGCGTCTCCAGCGAGACGTGGCAGGGCGTCTGCCAGAAGCGGGCTACCTCCGCCAGGGCGTGCAGCATCGGCTCCGGTCCGCAGCCAAGCAGGTGATCGGGCCGAGGATGCTGCCGCAGCAATTGCGTGACATACCCCGTGAAACCGATGCTGCCATCGTCGCTGGACAGGTGGACCTCCGCTCCGGCCTGGCGGAAGTCCTCGACGCCGGCCGCCAGGTCCGCGCTGCGCACCCCGTAGAACAACGAGACCCGCTGGGCCTTGCGCCGGCCCGGCTGACCGCCGTAGCCGCGTGTCCCGAGCAGTTCGCGCACGCAGGCCAGGAAGGGCGTCTGCCCGATGCCGCCCGCCACCAGGGCGACGTGGTCCTTCGGCTCCAGCTCGGGAAAGCCATTGCCCAGCGGTCCCCAGATCTCGACCCGCTCGTCCGCCGTCATCCGGGCCAGCAGACCCGTCACCTTGCCGACCACGAGGTACACGACGTCAAGGGCGCTCGGTTTGCCCTGGCTGTCGAGAACCGTGTCGTACAGGGCAAAGGGCCGACCCAGGAGCGGATCGCTGGAGCCGGGCAGCCGGAGCATCAGGAACTGGCCCGGCCGGATCGCGGCTGCCAGTTCCGGCTGCGCCAGGCGGATGCGGTAAGTGTCCCGGGCCAGCCGGACGTTCTCCAGCACCGGGACGGCGGCATGGATTAGCGCTGTCATGCCTTCTGCTGCCCTTTGCGTTCGGAGCCTCCCGTCGCCAGCGCTCCGGGCTTGTGTGCGGGGCGTTGCCCGAACCGTTTGAGCCGTTCCAGGTCGGGGCCCTTGACCGGGCGCGACTTGCCCGAACGCAGCCGGCCCAGCACGATCGGACCCAGGGCGATGCGTTTCAGTCGCATGACCTTGTGCTGCAAGCGGGCCAGCATCCGCCGCACTTCGCGGTTCTTGCCCTCGTTGAGGACGATCTCCATCCAGGTGCTGTCGCCTTGCGTCTTGAGCCGTTTGATCCGTTTGGCCTTGACGTGGCCATCGCTCAGCCAGACGCCGTCGAGGAGCTGCTGCAGGTCCGCCTTCGTCGGCTTGCCGGCCACCTGGACCAGGTAGGTCTTCTCGACGCCGAAGCGCGGGTGCATCAGCCGATTGGCCAGGTCGCCGTCATTGGTGAGCAGCAGCAATCCCTCGCTGTCCTCGTCGAGCCGGCCGACGGTGTAGACGCGCTGGAGGACGTGGGGCACCAGGTCGATGGCCAGGGGCCGACCGGCCGGGTCGTGGTTACTGCAAATGTAGCCGCGCGGCTTGTTCACCAGCCAGTACGTGGGCCGTTCGTGGTGCAGGGGTGTGCCATCGACGCACACTTCCTGCGATTCGGGATCGATGCGCGTGCCCAGCTCGCGGACCACCTGGCCCGCCACCGCCACCCGGCCGCGCAGGATCAGCTCCTCGCAATGCCGCCGGGAGCCGACGCCGGCATGCGCCAGGAACTTGTTCAGACGCTCCAGCTCCGCCATGAGTGATCCACCTGTGTCCATAGGGAAAGGGGGCAACTGTTCATCGTAGGTGGATTGCAAGTGCGGATCAAGCGGGTTTGCCGGGATTTGCCGGGTCGTTTGGCCCGCGCTGGTTAAACAGCGCCGACGAGGCCGACCTGCCGCCAGGCGTCGGCTGGCGCTGGAAAGGGCGTCGGCCAGCCGTTAGAACACCTGTTTGGTAACAGGGCTTTTTTCCGCCAGGTTCATTTTACTTCGCGGCGGCGCGTGGGGGAGGCTGCGGCGTGTTGTGTCGCAGCCTCCCCCACGCGCCGCCACGGAACCCAGGTAAAATGAACCTGGCGGAACAAATCCCTGTCAGCAAACGGCTGCAGACCTCGAATGACAAGGTGACAAGGTGACAGAAGAAGCAACGCCGCCGTCTTCTGTCACCTTGTCACGCAGTTGGGCCAAAGGGCCTGGAGGGCTGAGCGATTTGGCATCGGAAAGCGATTGGGATACACTCAACGGTGTACCTTTCGCCCGGCACCCCCGATCAGGAAGGCAGCAACCGTGCAAACTCCCACTTCGTCAGCCGTCAAACTGGAGTTTCAAGGCCCCATCGCGATCTTGACCCTGGATCAGCCGGGCAGCCGGGCCAACACCCTCGGCCAGGCCGTCCAGGGCGAGCTGGAAGCCGCCGCGGCTCAGCTGGCCGCCCGGCAGGGCCTGCGCGGCCTGATCCTCCGCAGCGGCAAGCCGGGCATGTTTATCGCTGGTGCAGACCTCAAGGAGTTCGGCAGCGCTCGTCCCGATCCGGAATCGACCCGCAAGGCGGTCAAGCGCGGCCTGGACCTGATCGCCGCCTTCGAGAACCTGCCGTACCCGACCGTGGCTGTCATCGATGGGGCCTGCATGGGCGGCGGCCTGGAAGTGGCGATGGGCATGGACTATCGGCTGGCCAGCAACAACCCAAAGACCGAGCTGGGCTTGCCCGAGGTCAAGGTCGGCCTGATTCCCGGCTGGGGCGGCACACAGCGGCTGTCCCGTCTGATCGGCCCGTCGCTGGCCGCCGAGATGATCTGCACCGGCGAGCCGGCCAAACCCGAGCGGGCCTTGCAGATCGGCCTGGTCTTCGACGTGGTGCCGGCCGAGAGGCTGGTTGAAGAGGGGGTGCGTCTGCTGGAATGGTCTCACGCCTCCGGCGATTGGAAGAAGGCCCGGCAGAAGAAGAAACAGCCGGCCGGCCTGAGCGAGGAGCAGCTGGGCTTCTCAATGACGGTTATGAAGGCCCAGGTTCTCGCCAAGACCGGCGGTCACTTCCCGGCCCCGCTGGCGGCCGTGGAGGCCATTCGCCGCGGCTGCAACTCGCCGCTGGAAGAGGGGCTGAAGGCCGAGACCGAGGCCTTTGTGCCGCTGCTCGGCAGTCCGATCTCGCGCAACCTGATCGCCATCTTCTTCCTGACCGGCCGGCTCCAGAAGGACACGGGCGTCCCCGATCCCAGGATCGAGCCCAGGCCGGTCAACCTGGTGGGCGTGGTTGGTGCCGGCATCATGGGCTCGGGCATCGCCGGGGCCCACGTTCGCCGCGGCATCCCGACTCTGATGCTCGATAGTGTGCCGGTCGCCGTGGAGAAGGGAGTCACCGCCATTACCCGGGTGATCCAGAGCCGGATCGAGATTGGCCGGGCGACCCCTCTGGACATGGCCAACGCCCTGGCCCGGCTCAGCACCTCGCTGACCACCAGCGCCCTGGCCGACCGCGACGTGGTTATCGAGGCCATCGTCGAGAACGAGCAGGCCAAGGTGAAGCTGTTCGGCGAGCTGCAGAAGATCGTGCGGCCGGGGACCATCCTGGCGTCGAATACCTCGACCATTTCCATCACGCGGATGGCCCAGTCGCTGGCCCAGCCCGAGAACTTCGCGGGCATGCACTTCTTCAACCCGGTCGATCGGATGCAGCTGGTGGAGGTGATCCGCGGGGCGAAGACCAGCGACCAGACGGTTGTGACGCTGGTAGCCCTGGCCAAGAAGATCGGCAAGACGCCGATCGTCGTCCGCGATTGTCCGGGGTTCCTGGTGAACCGTATCTTGTTCCCCTACATGAACGAGTCGCTGCTGATGCTCGAGGAGGGAGCGACGCCGCGGGACGTCGATAAGGCGGCAACGGCATTCGGCATGCCGATGGGGCCGATCACGCTGAACGACGTGGTCGGCATCGATACGTCGCATTACGCCGGGCAGGTCATCGCAGCGGCGTTTCCCGATCGAGTCAAGCACCCGCGCATCCTGGGCGAACTGGTCGCGGCCGGCCGGCTGGGCCAGAAGACCGGGGCCGGCTTCTACTCCTACGCCAAGGGGCCGCGCGGCAGCGATGATCCAGCGCTGGAGATGATCCTGGCGAAGGTCCGGACGGGCAAGCGCACCCTGAGCATGGAGGAGATCACGGATCGGCTGTTCCTGCCGATGCTGGCCGAGGCGAGCCGGATCCTGATGGAGGGAATCGTGCGCGATCCGGGAGACGTGGACATGGGGTTGATCCTGGGCATCGGCTTCCCCCCGTTCCGGGGAGGGATGCTGCGCTGGGCCGACAGCGTGGGCCTGCCGGCCATCCTGGCGAAGATGGAAAAGTACGCTCCGCTGGGACCGCGCTTCCAGCCCACAGAGCAGATGCAGAAGTTGGCGTCGGCGGGGAAGGGGTTCTACCCGGTTTCGTAATTCGTAATTGAACCACGGATGACACGGATAACACGGATAAAGTCAAAAGGCATTTCTTTATCCGTGTTATCCGTGTCATCCGTGGTTCAATTCTTCTCGGAGGCAGATCGTGGACGCGAGACTGTGGACCGTTGTTCTGATCCTGCCCACGTGCGTGTCTCCCTGCGAAGCGCAGCGCAAGCCCCCGCCAGCACCGCCGGACCAGCTCCCGCCATCGCTGGAGCTGGGCAAGGGAGATCGCGTCATCGCCCGGCACGCCTCCGGGGTTGCCTGCGTCAAGTATTCTCCGGACGGCAAGCTGCTCGCCACGGCGGGCGGCGACCTGACCATCCGGCTTTGGGACCTGGAAACCGGCAAGGAGGTGCGGCGCTTCGAGGGACACAAGGGGTTCATCCGCACCGTCGCGTTCTCGCCGGATGGCAAGCTGCTGGCCTCGGCGGGCGAAAGCCCAAGTGTGATCCTCTGGGACGTGGCCACCGGCAAGGAAGTCCGGCGCATTGGCAAGCACCTGAAGGACCTGCGGATGGCTGTCTTCTCCCCAAACGGCAAGACCATCCTGGCGAGCGATTTTGACGAGAAGATCGGCCTGTGGGACGTGGCGACCGGCAAGCAGATTCACCTCTTCCGCGCCCATCCCCGGGTGCCCTACGGTATCGCCTTCTCCCCGGACGGCAAGACCATCGCCTCGGGCGGCGACAACGAAGGGACCATCCGCCTTTGGGACGTCGCCTCCGGCAGGGAGCTTCGCCACTGGGACGGACATCCCAAATGTGTTTACACGGTCGCCTACTCGCCGGACGGCCGGCTGCTGGCCAGCGGCGGCGACGATGGCACGGCCCGTCTGTGGGAGGTGGCCACGAGCAAGGAAGTCCACCGTCTGGAGGGGCACAAGAATGGCGTCACCAAGCTGGCCTTCGCCCCGGACGGCCGCACTCTTGTGACGGCCAGCCATGATGACACGGTCCACCTCTGGGAGACGCGGACCGGCCAGGAGATCCGCCGTTTCGGCAAGCACAAAGGCTGGGTCTGGGGCGTGGCCTACTCGCCCACGGGCCGCAGCGTGGCCTCGGCCGGCCACGACACCACGGCCGTGGTCTGGGACCTGGGCCCGGTTGCGGTGAGCCCGGAGCGCAAGCCGTTGGAGCTGACGGCCGGGGAGCTGGAAGGCAAATGGCGTGAACTCGCCGACGCCAACGCGGGCAAGGCGTTCCAGGCTGCCCTGACGCTGTCGGCGGTAGCTCCCAAGAAGGTCGTGCCCTTTTTGCAGGAACGCCTCCGGCCCGCACGGGCGACGCCCATCGACAATGCACGGCTGGAACGGCTGATCCGAGAACTCGATGACGATGACTTCACGGTGCGCGAGAACGCCGACAAGGAGCTGCAAGGACTCGGCGAATCGGCCGGCCCTGCGCTTCGCAAGGCGCTGGCCAACCCGGGTTCGCTCGAAGCACGCCGCCGATTGGAGGTGCTGGTGGAGAGGCTGAATGGGAGGGAACTGGCTCCGGAGCGCTTACAAGCCCTTCGGGCCCTGCGGGTGCTGGAGGACCTGAACACAGAGCAGACGCGGGAGTTACTGCGGCAACTTGCGGGGGGCGAGAAGGATGATCCGCTGACGCGGGAAGCGGAGGCCGTACTGGTTCGACTGACGAAGCAAACTCCCCCCAAACCCTGAGAATTGCTGGAGAGGGCCCATCTCACAGGATCAGTTGGGCTGGACAACGTCTCTCATTCCGAGGACGATTGGAGACGACTGTAGATCCTTGGGAAGGAGAGGCTCTGTGTCGCGCGCATCAACCTCCATCCGTTTTGAGACGCTAGCTGACATCCTGGAGCAAATGGGCGGGATCGATCCCGGCCGGATTCGGGCGACTCCCACCCCAGGCAAAGCCACCGAGAAGGACCTGATCCGCCTTAACGATCGCAAGGACAAGATCTACGAGCTGGTCGATGGCGTGCTGGTGGAGAAGATCATGGGGTTTCCCGAATCGGCGCTGGCGTGCTGGATTGGCCATTTGCTTCAGACTTTCCTTGATAGCAACGACCTGGGTTTGATTGCCGGCGCTGACGGGGCAACCCGTTTGATGCCGGGGCTGGTTCGTGTGCCGGATCTTTCCTTTGTCAGTTGGGATCGGCTGCCTCATCGAGGTATCGTCCCTGAGCAGCCAATCCTTGGCTTGGCCCCTGACCTGGCCATTGAGGTCCTGAGCAAAGGCAACACACGCAAAGAAATGAGCCGCAAGCTCCGCGAGTATTTCCTTGCGGGGGCGAGTCGTGTCTGGTTTGTCAATCCGAAGAATCGGACCGTCCAGGACTTCACGTCTCCCGAAGAGATGTCGCTGCTGACGGAAGATCAGACGCTTGAGGGACGAGAACTGCTGCCCGGGCTTCGGCTGCCGCTGGCCCGCATCTTCGCACGGGTCGCTCGTTCTGAGGAGCGGACCACGCGGAAAAAGAAACGCAAGCGGCAGCAGTAGCCCAGGCTTCGGTCACTCCACCGCCTCGTAGATCGTGGCAATCCCCTGCCCCACCCCGATGCACATGGTCGCCAGTCCGAACTTCGCCTTGCGGTCCATCATCGCATGGATCAGCGTCGTCGAGATCCGCGCCCCGCTGCCGCCCAGCGGATGACCGATGGCGATGGCCCCGCCGCGGACGTTGACCTTCTCCGGGTTCGCCTTGAGCAGCTTCAGCACCGCCAGCGACTGGGCGGCGAACGCCTCGTTCAGCTCGATCAGGTCGATGTCCTCCAGCTTCAGCCTGGCTCGCTCCAGCGCCTTGAGCGTGGCCGGCACCGGACCAATGCCCATCACCGACGGATCGACGCCGGCCACGGCCATGGCCCGGACGCGCACCTTGGGCTTGAGGCCCAGTTCCCGGGCACGCTCCTCCGACATCAGCAGCAGGGCGGCGGCGCCGACGTTGAGCGGGCTGGAATTGCCGGCCGTGACCGTGCCGCCCTCGGGCATGAATGCCGGCTTGAGGGCGCCCAGCGCCTCCAGGGTGGTGTCCCGGCGGATGCACTGATCGTGCTGGAAGACCTTCTTGCGGCCGTCCTCGTCCCGGCCCCAGGTAGGGATGATCTCGCGGGCAAAGGCGCCGCTGTCGGTCGCCTGGGCTGCCTTCTGATGGCTGCGCAGGGCGAACTCATCCTGCTCCTTCCGGCTGATCCGATACCGCATCGCCAGGTTCTCGGCCGTCAGCCCCATGTTCATCGTGGCGGGGCTGTGCCGATACCAGAGGCGCGGCGTGGCGTCGAAGCCGAGTTCCATCGGTACGTGCTGCATGTGCTCGACGCCGCCGGCGATCTGCACGTCCTCGCAGTTGGCGGCGATGCTCTGGGCCGCCTGGTTGATGGCCTGCAAGCTGGAGCCGCACAGCCGGTTGATCGTGGCGCCAGCGGTTTCAATGGGCAGACCGGCCACCAGGGCGGACATGCGGGCGATGTTGAAACCCTGCTCGTTTTGCTGTTTGACGCAGCCCCAGAGCACGTCCTCGACGGCCGAGGCCGGCACGCTGACGCGCTCCAGCAGGGCCTTCATCAGATCGGCCGACAGGTCGTCGGCCCGGACGTCGCGGAACCAGCCCTTTTCCGGATGCGCCCGGGCGATGGGGGTTCGGACCGCCTCGATGACCACGGCATGACGCATGACTGTGCCTCCAGTAAGGGTGCCATCCTTCCTCCGTTCGGAAAGACAAACCAGGGACCCATTCTTCATTCTATGCACCGGGCAGCGGCGGGACCGTGTCGCGGTCGCTGGGGTGGCTTTTTTTTGCCCTGGAGGAATTTCCTGTTCTATACTTCAGCGAGCAGATAAGCTCGCCGGTTCGGGCCCCCGAAGTCTCCGAAAGGTCCCAGTGTTGGGAAACCTCTCGAGTCCGTCTGAACTGGCGCGAGCGGGAACACCAGTTCTCAATGAGGAGAGGCTTTGCGAAGGCCTCACGTGATTGTGATCGCCCGAAACTCCAGGACGGCCACCTACCCCCTCAGCGATCCTGAAACAACGCCGTTTCGGGGCTCATCCAGGCCAAGCGGTCAGCGCTTGCCGGGTGTTCGCTCAGTCCAGAGCGGCCTGCCTGCCGAGTCGTGCCTTTGAGAAAGGATCCCCGTCCGATGGTTGCTCCGCGTCTGCAGCAAGAGCTTGGCAGAGTTTCCGCGCTTCTGGCCGATGGTGGGTTTCAGCCCGCGGAACCCCACAGCCTGGACGAAGCAGGCCTGAGTGAGGTCCTGGTCGATTCCCTGGTGTGCAAGCAACTGGCCGCGCTGGGCAACGCCAGCGGCCGGACGCTGGCCGATCACCTCTGTTTACCCTTTGGGCTTCTGGAACCGCGTTATCTCAAGCTGCGGGGCCGGCAACTGCTGCTCAACCGCGGCAGCGCGCCCCTGAACGATTTCATCTACGCCCTCACCGACCAGGGGCGCGAGTTCGCCCAGCAGCTGCTCGACGCCTGCGCCTACGTCGGGGCGGCCCCGGTGCCGCTGCCCGACTACGTCACCTCGGTCGAGGCCCAGACCATCAAGGCCGAGGCCTGTCAGAGGGAACAGCTGCAGGCCGCCTTCCAGGACATCTCCGTCCAGCCGGAGATCCTGGACCGGATCGGCCCGGCCGTCAACTCCGGCGCCGGCCTGTTTCTCTACGGTGCTCCCGGCAACGGCAAGACCACCCTGGCCGAGCGCATCACCCTCTGTTTCGGCAAGGAAATCTGGTTGCCCCGGGTGCTCCTGTGCGAGGGCGAGATCATCAAGCTGTTCGACCCCGCCTACCACAAGGTCGTTGCCAGCACCGGCTCCCGCATCTTGCGCGCAGGAGTCCCACGACAACCGCTGGATTCGCGTCCGCCGGCCCACCGTCATCGTCGGCGGCGAGCTGACCCTGGACAGCCTGGAGATCCGCCACAACGGCCGGAGCAACGTCAGCGAAGCCCCCTTGCAGCTCAAGAGCAACGGCGGCTCGCTGCTCATCGACGACTTCGGAAGACAGCGCATCAATCCGGTGGAACTGCTCAATCGCTGGATTGTGCCCCTGGAAAAGCGCTATGACTTCTTGACCCTGTCCAGCGGCAAGAAGATCCAGGTGCCCTTCGACCAGCTGATCCTGTTCTCCACCAATCTCGACCCCAAGGACCTGGTGGACGAGGCCTTCTTGCGCCGCATCCCCTACAAGGTCCTCGTCCCCGACCCCGAGCCGGCCGAGTTCCACCTGCTCTTTCGCAAGCAGGCCCTCGCCCTGGGCTGTCCCTACGACCCGGAGGTGGTCGAGTACCTGCTGGCCAAGCACTATCGCCCGGCGCAGCGGCCCTTGCGGCGCTGTCATCCGCGGGACCTGCTCCTGCAAATCCGCAACTACTGTGCTTACACCGGCCGGAAATTTTTGCTCAAGCCGGAGTACTTTGACCTGGCCGTCGCCACTTACTTTACCGAAGGGAGCTGCACGTGAGCAAGCAACTCCAAGTACCCGTGGGTGCTCTGCCGTCCTCCGCTTCCGCTTTGCCCTATCTTGAGCATCATGCCGGGGAAGGCTCGGGCTCCCACCGGATCGTGCTGGAGCGCTTTCCGTTCAAGATTGGCCGCTGCGAGACGGCCAGCTGGGTGCTCCGGACCCCGAAGGTGTCCCGCGAGCACACCGAGATCTTCCTGTCCGAGGGGCGCTTGTACCTGCGCGACCTGGGCAGCCGCAATGGCACCTTCCTCAACGGCACGCGCATCGCAGGACAGCAGCGCCCTCTTGACCGACGGCGACATCATCCACGTCGCCCACCTCGAATTCCGTTTCGGCTATCTGCCGCCCGGCGACGCGGACCGACGACGGCATCGTCTGTCGGTCCCGAGTTCATCACCGATCCGCTGACCTGCCAGGTACACACCAGCATCCTCCGCTCCGCCGAGTGGCTCAGCGAGATGATCGCGAAGGCCCAGGTCCACACCGTTTTCCAGCCCATCGTGGACCTCCGCGACAAGAAGACCCTCGGCTACGAGGCCCTGGGACGGGGCAATCACAAGGAACTCAAACCCCATCCGCTGGCCCTGTTTCGCCTGGCCGAGAAGTGCGGCCAGGCGGTCCCGCTCAGTCAGACCTTCCGCAAGGTCGCCGTCAGCCAGGCCAACGGCCTGCCAGAGGGTTCTGCCCTGTTTTGCAACATCCATCCCGAGGAGATCAAACAAAAGGACCTGCTGGACCAGCTCGTTGCCTGCCAGAGGCAGCTGGGCAAGCATGCGCGGATGGTGCTGGAGGTCCACGAAGACGCCATCACCGACCTGGGCCGCCTGCGCAGGCTCCGCGCGGCCTTGAAAGCCAACCAGATCGAGCTGGCCTTTGACGATTACGGCGTCGGCCAGTCCCGCTTGCTGGAGCTGGTCGATTCCCCACCCGATTACGTCAAACTGGACATGAGCCTGATTCGCAACATCCACGCCCAGGCCTCCCGGCAAGACATCGTCCGCAGCGTCGCTGAGCTGATTCGCCACCGCGGCATCAAGCTGATCGCCGAGGGCATCGAAACCGTGGAAGAGGCACAGGTCTGCCACAACCTCGGCTGCCAGTTCGGCCAGGGCTACCTCTTCGGCCGACCGGCGCCGATCTGACTTCATTTGTGTTTGGTGTTTAGTGTTTGGCGTGGAGACAGTTCCTTCTGCACCAAACACCAAACACTAAACACCAAACACTTAGAACGACCACGGCACGTCAATCCTCGTCACCACGCGCCGGGCCGTTTCCAGGTAAGCCGGTTCGCCTCGCGTAACCGACTCGACGACGGCTCGCAGCGGGAGGTTGGCGGCCTCCTGAACCAGCAGGACGTCGCCATCGGACTCCAGCAGGGTCATTGGCAGGTCGCTCTGGGCGGCACTGAGCAGTTTCTTGACCATGTCTCCACCCGGACTGGCTGGCAGGGCGGCCACCAGCCGCACCCAGCTCTCGGAGACGCGCAACCGCGGGGCTGCCGCCTGGACGTGGGGACGCAGCGCGCGGGCCGCTTCCAGCGAGCTCCCGGAGTCACGCACGCCTGCGTGCGCTCCGGCCGGCAGGCCGGCCTCCGCTTCGGGGGTGCCTCCAACCTGCCCGGAAGCTCGGGCAGGCCCGGCGTGGGCGCCGGTCGATTCCAGAAACAGCGTGGCGGCATCGACGCCCCGCAGCGCCTCGACGGCGGTCGGCCAGGCCCGCCGGCACAGTTCCTCCTGCAGGGCGGCCGCCTGATACTGCTTGTTCGTCAGCAGTTGCCACAGCCCCCCGTGGGGCTGCACGACCTTGGTCCAGATCGTCTCCTTGAATTTGCTGATCATTTCCGGAGTCAGGCCCTTGAAAAGCGCCTCGGAGGCCCCCGTCAGGTCCGTGGCGTGGCCCGGCAGCAGCACCGTGGTATTGGGCAGGACCTCCTGCGTGCCTGTGTGCCGGCGTGCAGAACCTGCGGCCCCGTGCAGACTGCTGAGCTGCTGCCCAAACGCCGCTGCCAGGTTCGCCAGTTTCTTCCGGCACCCAGCCGTCTCCTGAATAAATTCCATGACCAGTCCGGTGACGGCCCCGAGCACGTCCAGGACGCACTGAAGGGCGACCTCGCTCCAGCGGGAGTGACAGTACGCCAGAAAGAGCTGGTCCAGGTCATTCGGGCTCGTCTGCCGGCCCCCGATCCCCAGCCAGGAGATCAGGCCGCCCCCCTTCGAGGCCGATGCCTCTTCCAGCTTCGGCCGCAACACGCCGCGCTGCCCGGTCGCCTCGGCCCGGCGGGCGCGGACGGACTCGGTCGTTGCTTGCAGGCGCTGCAGCAGCCCGCGTGCGGCCCGGTCGGCAACGGACAGGTCGCAGCGGGAGTTCGCTCCCTGCTCCAGCAGCCAGACCAGGATCGAATCGCTGAGGTGCTCGCTGGTGGTCGCGCTCAGTTCGGAAAGGGCCTCCTCGAGCGCGGAACGCCCAGCGCCCAGCTCGGTTCTTTCTTCCGCTCCGCGCGACGCCGGCCTGCCGGCGCCCGCTGCTTCCGTTTCTTCGCCGTTGCCCAGCAGTTTGTCAACCTGCAAGAGCGCCGCCTGGTAGTGGGCCCGCGGGCCTTCGGCCGTTCCGGCCGGCAGGCCGGCCTGCGCTTCAGCGGCCTGGGCTGACTGCCCTTGCTGGGGCGGCGGGCTCTCTTCCTCGGTTCCGCGGGTTGGGGCACGGTCTCCTGACAGTGCCCCTTCGGGTTGGGGCACGGTCAGGAGACCGTGCCCCAACCCGGCGGCGGCTGCGTCAGCGGCCGGGTGTCCGGCCGGTTCGCCCCCAAGCAGCATTTTGGTGAAAGACCAGGTCGGATCCGGACCCAGAGGCCTGGCCGACCAGAACTGCTTCACCAGCTCCCTCTCGTTGAGTTCCTGCCACCACGGGGGCTTGTCCGTCGGCTCCTCGGGCGGACTGACGACGTGCTCCTGCCCGCCCGCCAGATTGCCCCGCCAGGTGTTGACCAGCTGGAGGCAGCAGCGATTGGCGACCAGGTGGCCCAGCAGGTGGCTGGGGGTCATGAGCCGATCGAGTCCGAAGGTCCGCAGCACCGGTTCCCGGGTCGCGCCGCCTTCTGTGTGCGTATCCCGCCGGTAGGAGTCCAGGAAGGCCCCGCCGAAGGTGCTGTCGAACGAGAGATACTCGGCCAGCAGGTCCGTGGCCGAGTCCGCCTCGGACTCTTGCAGGGGATCGCCCAGGTTGATCAGGTAGCACTCTTCCATTAGCTCAGAGCCAGTTCCGAGTTCCGAGTTCCCAGTTCCGAGTTCCGAGTCCGAACTCGGAACTCGGAACTCGGAACTCGGAACTCCTGCCTGGTGAGCGTGGAGCAGCTCCATGAGGGTGGCGCAGGCGTTGACCCGACCCAGTTCCCTCTCGGCCGGCCTGGGGTCGGTGACGAACAGCAGCATGCCGCAGACGCCCTTGTCGGACAGGCGCAGGCTGGTCAGGATCTGCCGGACCGTGAAGGCCAGGTCCAGCAGCATGCCGCCGCCGGTGCCGCCGCAAATGGAGGCAATGAGGAACACCCGGGGCTCCTCGGTGCGCAGGCTCAGGTCGGTGGCGTCCGCGGTGGCCTTGCGTGCCTCCGGGCTGGACAGCTTCTGCAGCACGTCGCGGAGCCGCTCCAGGACGGCGCTGCGGTTGTCCACCAGGGCGAGCCGGCCCAGGGCCCGGATGTGGTCCGTCAGCAGCGACCGGGGAATGCCGTAAAGCCAGCGGCGATCGAGCCAGCGGAGCAGTTCCTCGGACTGTTCCCGGTAGTCCTCTGGCGCACGCAGCGGAGTCAGGAGCAGTTCGCTGTCGTCCAGGGGCGTCCCGGGCAATGCACTGTCCTCGGAGCGCGCGTGCTGCAGGGCCTTCTTGTCGGTGTCCAGGTACAGCACGCGGAGGATCGGCGCCGAACGCAGCTCGCCCAGGACTGTCCGCAGCCGCTGCTTCAAGCGGCGCAAGAGTCGGCCCGCCAGGCCCCCGACGCCCAGGAACAGCGTGGGCCGAAGCTGAATGCCCCCGCCCGGCGCCCGCGGCGGCACGCGCAGCCGGCTGACCAGGTTGGTGCTGGGCTCCTGCGGCGTTGCCACCAGGGCCTCTTCGTCGCCGGCCTCGGTGATCCGCTTGAGGATCGACTCGTCCACCGGCGCGGGACCAGCCGCGCCCTCCCGCGCGGACAAATCCGGAAGCTGAAATTCAAAATCCGACCCTTGCACGCCTGCGTGCGCTCCGGCCGGCAGGCCAGCCTGCGCTCGGGGCGTGCGGACCGTTGCCGGACCGGTGGGTTTTGCCTGTTTGACCTCGCCCTCCAGCGAGAGCTGAAAGCTCGAGGTCCCTCCCGAGGCCCAGAGCAAGGCATCCACCATGGCCCGGCAGGTCGGGAAGCGCTTGTCCGAGACCTTGGACAGGGCCCGGCCGATCACGGGTCGATCGGCCCGCGACAGCGGATCCAGCAGCGGCGGGCTGTTGGTGTGCTGCGACGCCAGCTGCAGCGCCGTCGTGCCGGGGAAGGGCCGAACACCCGTCAGCAGCTCCTGGTAGACAATCGCCAGGCTGTACTGATCGCAGAAGCGACTGATGCGGGCATCAAACAGTTCCGGCGGCGCATAGACCGGCGTCAGTCCGCCGGTCGCCGTCGCCGAGGTGCTCTGCAAGTCCTTGACCTGGCCAAAATCGGCGATCTTGATGCGCTCGGCGACCAGCAAGAGGTTTTGCGGTTTGATGTCCAGGTGCTGCAGACCGAAGCGCTCGCTCATGTAATCCAGCGCGTCGGCCGCATCGCGGAGGTAGCCCAGCAGCTCGTTGCGAGGGATGCCGCGCATCCCTTCCTTCTTGCAGGCCAGGTAACGGTCCAGCAAGCTGCTGTCGGCCAGCTCCATCACGATCAAGAGCTGCGAGCTGATGACCTCGAAGCGTTCCAGGGAGAGCAGGAAGGGATGGCGAACGTCCTTGACCCGCCGCAGGGCCTTGATTTCCTGGTCGGCCCGGCTCTCGTTCATCTGACCGTAAACGATCTTGATGGCCTTGGTCAGACCTCCCGGGGCGGTCGATTTCCACACTTCTCCAAAACCGCCGGCACCCAGTCGCTGGATCAACCGGTAGCCGGGAATCGGTTCGGAGCCTTGCTCGGCGGCGATGGGCATGGTATCTCAATCCTCGTCCGAACACGGCCGGAATGGGCGGCACAGTGGTGTCAACGCGTCCGAGAGGGGGAGTCGTCGCGGACAGCCGTTGTATCTTCACGAACACAAGGATAGCCTGTCAAGGGGATTCCAGAAGATGTCCTCCAACGTTACCTCTTGATCCGCCAATCGACGTGTCCCTGGTAGGCCAACGTCTCCTCCACCAGAGTAAACTCGGGCATGTCGGTGTAAACCTGGTCCTTGCCGCTGACGATCAGCCGGGTGCCGTTCTTCGCCATCGCTTCCAGGATGTCGGGCCGGCCCGCCAGCATGCGGGTGACGATCTCGTGGGTGCGCTGCAGGGCCTCGTCCGCCACCTCGCCTGCGGCCGCGACGGAGAGGCCCTTCACGTCGAGGTGCTACTTGCAGAAGCTGCGGGCCGCCTCCCGGTCGCGCTGGCGGAACTTCTCGAAGAAGGACTCGGGCGGAGCAGTAACGGCTGGCGCTCCGGATTTGGCGCGGGCGGGCTCGACGGCGCTGGCCTCGCCGATGAAACCCGGCAAGGCGAAAGGGAGCAGGCCGAGGGTCAGGACTGACAGGACCACGATGGTGGAGACGGCTCGCACTGGTCTTCCCCTCCCGAAAACGTGTTCAGTTCTTGGCGCCAATGCGGTTGAGCGCGTTTTTGATGCTCTGGTACTTGGATTCTGTCAGCTGCCGGGTTTTGGCGTCTCCGGTCCGGTTTCGCAACTCCTCGAGTGTCCTGGCCTCTGCCTGAAGCAGAATGGGACGGGCCGCCCGGGCGGCGCGGCCGAAAGAGCCGAGGGCATTGATGCCCGCCAGCTGGACTGCACTATCCTTGTCTTCCTTGACGACCTGGCAAAGGACCGGAACGACCTTTTCGGGCTCCAGGCGAAGCTCTCCCAGGGTACTGGCGGCTGCGGCCCGGACCTGCGCGTCGGTGTCTTTCCGAGCAACGTCACAAAGCGGGCCTACACCCTCCCTGGCGTGAATCGGCTTCAAGGCGCCGATGTGGGCAAGGCCCTCGGCCGCTTCCAGGCGGACCCTGGCATCCTTGTCGTTCAGATTCTTGATCAACTTCGGCGCATCCTCCTTCGGGGCCGTGCGCCGGTAAATCGGCAGCGTCGTGGCATTGAGCTGGAGGAGGGTCAGGTTCACCGTGGTCAAGAGGAGAGTCTCGTTCCCAGGGCCCCAGTTGCCGTCCTGTCCCTGGCTGGCGATCAACTGGTCCAGGATGTTCGACTTGTACTTGCTCCAGGTCAGGCGTTCGGCCGGCCTGGATTTGGGGAAGAGCCGCTCAAAGCCATTGTCGCCCAGGACGTGCAAGGCCTGGGCATAGTAGTAGCGCGTGTAGCCAAAGGGGTCGTTCTGATTGACGTTCGCAGGGATGTTGAACCTGCAGAACGCGATCCACTTCTTGACCAGGTCGGAGTCGTACTGGCCGGCGCTGAAGCTGCAAACCAGAGCCGCGGCGGTCAGGTTGGTTCGTTCGTCGGTCGAGCCTCTCGCAGCGAGGGAAAACATCACTCCACCCCGTGGCGTGGTGCATTTCTCCAGATACTTGACGGCCTTGTCGAGGATGGGCCCGGTCCCGGGAATGCCAGCGTTTTGGCAAGCTCGCAGCCCCTGCATCTGCGTCGCCGTCATGTCGCCCACGTCGAGTCCGCCGCCCTCTTTCGCCGACACGAAGCCCCAGCCGCCCAGGTCCGTCTGCGCCTTGCCGCAGAAATCGACGGCGCGAGTGAGGACTTGCTCGAGCTTCTTGCGCCGCTCGGCGTCTTCCTCCTGAAGGCAGACCGACGCCAGGAAGAGCATGGCGAAACCGTGGCCTTCCACGTAATTCCTGGCCTCAAAGCGGTTGTTGACGTTGCACACCAGGCCGTTGTTCTGGCTGCGCTCCACCAACCAGTCCACGGCCTTGCGGAGCTGGTCGCGATACTTGCCCTGGCTCGTGGTGCTTCCTTCCATGAGCAGGACCAGGCCGGCCCGGGCGGTCAGGTTCGTCGAATTCCGGTCGCCGAACGCGGCCCAATGGCCGTCGGCGGCCTGGGCTTTCGCAAGCCACTCCAGCCCCTTGTCGATGGCCTTGCGCTGTTTTTCGGGGATCTCAACGGCCTGGGCCGCGAGTCCCAGCGTCCCTGCGTAAACCAGTGCGAACCACCATGCCTGTCTGGTCATTGGTTACTCTTCCTTTCAGCCGTACACTCCGAGGATTTCCCAGGGTCAGCGGACATTGTAGCCAGCGCCTCCGCTCCGGTCTTGTCCGGCTCACGTCAGTCTTCGTCTCGGCTCATTGGCAGAGATGGGTCCGGGACCAACTTCCGGAGCAATTCTGCCTGGAGACTCCGTTCTTGTTCTGCTTCTTTGCTCCATGCTATCAAGTCTTCACTGATCGTCCGCGCGACACTGGCACAGTCTTGCTGCTCAAAGGCCATGACTACTTTGCCAAACCCCAGTTTTCGGTTCAGCCTCGATTCCTCCTCTGGATTGGATGCTCGCAGCAGGCGCCGCTGCAACCTGCTGATCTCCCTGCGGGCCTCACTCAAGGCATCGTCAATGTCGCGGCTGCCAATCTGCTCCGCATGCTTGACCACTCCGCGGAACGCCTCGCCTGGCAGTTTGTCCCAGACGCGATGGCAACAGGCGAGGGCGAAATCCCACAGCGGATCGAGGAAGCCTTGTTTCTCCAGCCATTGAATCATGCGAGCGGGATCAATGGACGTGAGCCACTCGGGTTTCGTCATGCGCTCTCCATTCTGACCATCAAGCGCCGGGTTCTGCGGCTAGCTGCCGCCGACACAGCACTGAAGCATGAAAGACCCTCATTCGCCTGGCCGAAGGGGAATTCCTTGCTCGTCTCCTGCCTTTCCATGCACTTCAGGCGTTCATCCATTCATCAACCGTGATATTGGCCTGACGAAGGATTCGCCGAATGAGCCCGGGATCGATAGCGCCCCCGTGGGGATTGGGAATCGTAAGGCGCAAACCGCCGCGGCGCATCCACTGGTGCTTTCCTCCAGGGAAGGGCCCTTCAAAACCGAATCCCTTCAATTTACGCACCAACTCACGTCTTGCTACGGGGTTGAGACTGGGCATGCGCAGGCCTCCTCGGCGCCATGGTAACGGCCAAACGGCAGCCATTGACCACCGGCGGATCCTCGCCGCTACGCAATCCGGATAGCAGCCAAACCTCGATGGCGTCCACGAGGTTCGCGCGGGCCTCCTCGAAAGTGGCACCTTGCGTCAAGCAGCCAGGCAAATCGGGTGCCTCGGCCACGATCACCTCGAGTTGCTCGCCCTTTTCATACACAGCATTCTTGAGGACCTCGGCAATGTAGTCCTGGAAGCTCCCGCGGCGTGGAGATTTCTTGCGCATGAACTGGCCCTCCTGCCCCAACCAAGGGGTTAGATAGAACTTGAGTACGCCTTTGGTTTGTGGCGTTGAGAAGCGGCGCTGCTGGCTGCGCTAGCTTATCGCCTTGTCAAGGATGCCGCAATAGCGCGGGAGGCAGTGAGCCAGGCCCTCCCGAAAAAACCGGTTCCGTCCGCGATTCGAATATTCCGGAGTGACGACTGGGGACGAATGCGCGATAATAGCCGAGAGCGATCGGAAAGTTCCCGGATCCCTCCCAGGACATAGGAATCAACCCATGACTCGTCTTCTGACTCTGGCCGTCGCGTTTGTCGTGGCCGCGTCCGCCTCCGCCGCGGACCAGCCGGCCCCCATCAAAATCCTCTTCCTCGGAGACAACGGGCATCACCGCCCCCTGGAGCGCTTCAAGCAACTCCAGCCCGTGCTGGAGAAACGCGGCATCGACCTCACCTACACCGACAAGGTCGAGTCCCTCAACGCGAAACTCCTCGCCGGCTACGACGGCCTGCTGATCTACGCCAACACCACTCGCATCTCGCTCGAGCAGGAGAAGGCGCTGCTGGAGTTCGTCGAGGGCGGCAAGGGCTTCATCCCGCTGCATTGTGCCTCGTTCTGCTTCCTCAATTCGCCAAAGTACATTGCTCTGGTCGGGGCCCAGTTCAAGAGCCACGGCACCGGCACCTTCCGCACCAACGTGGCCCAGCCGGATCATCCCATCATGAAGGGGTTCAAGGGCTTCGAGAGCTGGGACGAGACTTACGTCCACACCAAGCACAACGAGAAGGACCGCATCGTCCTGGAGTATCGCGGCGATGGCAAGGATCGCGAGCCGTGGACGTGGGTCCGCACCCAGGGCAAGGGACGCATCTTCTACACCGCCTGGGGTCACGATCAGCGCACCTGGGGCAATCCCGGCTTCCAGCAACTGGTCGAGCGCGGCATCCGCTGGGCCACGCGGCACGAGCCGGTCGCTGTATCCGCTGACCTGCCGGAGAAGTCCGCCGCGCTCTCGCCCTTTGACGTGCCCTTTCCAGTCCCGGAGATGACGCCGCTGCCGAAGGGCCTCAAGCCGTTCGAGTACGTCGAGGTTGGTCGAAAGATCCCCAACTATCGGCCGCGCGGCGGCCAGGGGCAGCCGCTCACCACGATGCAGTTGCCGCTGCCGCCCGAGGAGTCGATGAAGCACGCGGTCGTCCCCAAGGGGTTCCGCATCGAGCTGTTCGCCTCGGAGAAGGAACTGGGCGGCGGCAAGCCGATCTGCATGAACTGGGACGAGCGCGGCCGGTTGTGGGTCGCCATGACCTACGACTACCCCAATCAACTGCAGCGGCCCACCGAGGGGCACGACCGCATCGTCGTCTGCGAGGACACCGATGGCGACGGCAAGGCGGACAAGGTCACGGTCTTCGCCGAGAAGCTGAGCATCCCGACAAGCATCCTCTTCTCTCGCGGCGGCGTCATTGTCTATGACGCGGGACAGACGGTCTTCCTCAAGGACACCGACGGCGACGGCAAGGCCGACGTGCGCGAAGTGCTGTTCGGCACCTGGTCGATGCGCGACACGCACGGCTGCTGCAGCAACATGCAGTACGGGCTGGACAACTGGATCTGGGGCATGCAGGGGTACAACTTTTCCCAGCTGCGGGTCGGCGGCGAGACGGTGGCGTTCCGCCAGGGCTTCTACCGCTTCAAGCCGGACGCCTCGAAGATGGAGTTCCTCCGCTCCACCGACAACAACACCTGGGGCCTGGGTCTGAGCGAGGAGGGTCTGGTCTTCGGCTCGACCGCCAACCGCAACCCCAGCGTCTTCATGCCGATCCCGAACCGCTATTACGAGGCGGTCCGCGGCTGGACGCCGTCGCTGGTGTTGCAGATGATCGCGGACACGCACCTGTTCAAGCCCATCACCGAGAAGGTCCGCCAGGTCGATCAGCACGGCGGCTACACCGCCGCCGCCGGGCACTCCCTGTACACGGCCCGCAGACTACCCCCAGCGAGTACTGGAACCGCACCGCCTTCGTCAGCGAGCCGACCGGCCACCTGGTCGGCACGTTCGTCCTGCGGCGCGAGGGGAGCCGATTCCGCTCGACCAACTCCTTCAACCTGTTCGCCAGCGAGGACGAGTGGACCGCCCCGATCATGGCGGAAGTCGGCCCCGACGGCAACGTCTGGGTGATCGACTGGTACAACTACATCGTCCAGCACAACCCGACGCCGGCCGGCTTCACGACCGGCAAGGGGGCGGCTTACGAGTCGGACCTCCGCGACAAAAAGTATGGCCGCATCTACCGGGTTGTCTACGAGGGGAAGGACGCTCCGAAGGAAAAGAAGGCCGGCTTCACCCTGGCCGATGCAACCCACGCGAAACTTGTCCAGACGCTAGCCAGCGACAATCTGTTCTGGCGGCGCCACGCCCAGCGCCTGCTGGTCGAGCGCGGCAAGACCGACGTGCTGCCGGCGCTGATCGAGCTGGCTCGCGATGCGAAGGTCGATGCGATCGGCCTGAACGTCGGCGTGATTCACGCCCTGTGGACGCTGCACGGTCTGGGGGCGCTGGACGGCAAGAACGCCGAGGCGACCGCTGCCGCCGTGGCGGCCCTGCGGCACAACTCCGCGGGTGTTCGCCGCAACGCCGTGCAGGTGCTGCCTCGCTCGCAGAAGTCGGTCGCGGCCATCCTCCAGACCGGGCTGACCAAGGACGCCGACCCGCACGTCCGGCTGCAGGCGCTGCTGGCCCTGGCGGATCAGCCGGCGACCCGCGAGGCCGGCGAAGCGATCGTGGCCGTGCTGAGCGAGCCGCGCAACGCCGAGGATCGCTGGATTCCCGACGCGGCGACCTGTGCCGCTGCCAGCAACAGTGAGACGTTCCTCAAGGCCCTGAGCGCTAGCAAGGAGCCAACTCCGAAACTGCTGGACGTGACCGCGATCGTCGCCGAGCATTATGCCCGTGGCGGTCCGGTCGAGTCGGTCGGAAGCGTCCTGGCGGCGTTGGCCACGGCGGACCCGAAGGTGGCCGACGCCGTGGTCCGCGGACTGGCGAAGGGCTGGCCCTCGGGCAAGGCGGTCAAGATTGACGAGAAGCTGGACGCGAGCCTGGAGCAACTGTTTGGCCGGCTGCCGCCGGAGCGGCGCGGTACGCTGATCCGCCTGGCGACGGCGTGGGGCAGCAAGAAGTTCGAGAAGTACGCGGCGGAGGCGGTGGCCATGCTGCTCGCCCGGGTCAAAAACGACTCGCTGCAAGCCGAGGACCGGCTGGCCGCGGCTCGCGAGCTGGTCGGTCACGGAACCCCCGGCAAGGAAACCGTGACGACCCTGCTCGACCTGGTCACGCCGTCCACGCCCCCCGACCTGGCGGCCGGCTTCCTTGACGCGCTGCGGGTAATCGAGTCGCCGGACGTGGGCCGGATGATCCTGGAGCGCCTGTCCGGGTTCAGCCCGGCGCCGCGCTCGGCCGGCATTCGCGTGGTCCTCAGCCGACCGGAGTGGACGAAGGACTTGCTGACAGCCCTGGACAAGGGCAAGGTCCAGCTGTCGGAGCTGGCGCTGGATCAGAAGCAGGCGCTGGCGGACCACCCCAACCGCGACATTCGCTTCAAGGCCCGTGGGCTGCTCAGTCGGGGCGGCGCGCTGCCCGATCCGAACCGGCAGAAGGTCCTTGAAGAGCTATTGCCGATCACCAGGGAGAAGGGCGACCCGGCCGCGGGCAAGCTGGTGTTCAAGAACCAGTGCGCCAAGTGCCACGTCCACGGCGGCGAGGGCACCCGCATTGGTCCGGACCTGACCGGCATGGCGGTCCATCCCAAGGAGCATCTGCTCACTGACATCCTTGACCCCAGCCGCAGTGTCGAGGCCAACTTCCGCACTTACGTGGTGACTCTGAAGACGGGGCGAACCATCACCGGCCTGCTGGCTGCCGAGTCGCGGACCGCGATCGAGCTGTTCGACGCCGAGGGCAAGAAGCAGACCCTCCTGCGTGCCGACGTCGAGGAGCTGCAAGCCTCGCCGAAGTCGCTGATGCCGGAGGGCTTCGAGAAGCAGGTCAAACGCAAGGAACTGGTCGATCTGCTGGAGTTCCTGACGCAGCGCGGCAAGTACCTGACGCTGCCGCTGGAGAAGGCCGCCACCGTGGTCAGCACCAAGGGGATGTTTTACAGCGAGAATGCCCCTGGCGAACGGTTGGTGTTTGACGACTGGAAGCCGAAGACCTTCGAGGGCGTGCCGTTCAACCTGATTGACCCCAACGGCGATCGGACCAGGAACGTCATCCTGCTTTACGGGCCGCTGGGCAGCATCCCGCCGAAGATGCCGAAGTCGGTGAAGCTGGATTGCAACGCCAGGGTCAAGACGATCCACCTGCTGAGCGGCGTCAGCGGCTGGGGCTTCCCCTACGGTCCCAAAGGTTCGGTGTCGATGATTGTTCGCCTGCACTACGCCGATGACAAGACGGAGGACCACCCGCTCAAGAACGGCGACCACTTCGCGGATTACATCCGGCGGGTAGACGTGCCGGGCTCGAAATTCGCCTTCAACTTGCGCGGCAAACAGATCCGTTACCTGACGGTGCAGCCCGGCCGGGCGGAGACGATCAAGCAGGTCGAGTTCGTCAAGGGCCCCGACGACACCGCCCCGGTGGTGATGGCGGTGACGGTCGAGGCCCCGGAGTAGTCAGATAGCCGCTGGACAAAGGACTCACCACAGAGGACACAGAGGACACAGAGAAGACAACAAAGGAACACTAATCGGCGCTAATCTTCGCTAATCGAAGTCAGGAGAACCACATTCCGATTAGTGTGGATTAGTGTTGATTAGTGTTCCTTTGTTGTCTTCTCTGTGCCCTCTGTGTCCTCTGTGGTGAGTCCTTTGTCTTTTGTTCACGGTTCGACCGCTGGTCCGGCCGGAATGTGGGTTGGGAAAGAAGGTTTCACGAACGAGGAAATCGCCGTACAATGGTTTGATGTTCTTGTGGCGTTCGTGCGCCGGTTGCACTGCATCCGCAAATGACGGGAGAAGGAACCGCAAGGGGACCAACCCAAAAGCACCGAGGACACCCATGAAGCCCCCAAGTCAAGGTTCCCATGAGACCCTATCCCTGGAGGATTTGATCGATAGCCGTTGCCTGCGCTTTGAGCGCGCCTGGCAGGCAGGCGAGAGGCCCCGTCTGGAGGACCAGCTGGAGGGCGTTCGCGGACAGCATGCGCGAGCCGCTCTTGCGCGAGCTGCTCGGGCTGGAGATCTACCACCGCACCCAGAGGGGCGACCGACCGACCCCCGACGAGTATGTCCGGCGCTTTCCCGGACACGAAGCACTGATCCGCTCGCTGCTGGGCGGCCCTGGGCAGCCGGCGTCCGAGGACATGGCGAGTACCCAGGCTTACGTCCCTGGGGAGGTGGATGGTGCCGGCCCCCACGCAATCACGGCACGCCGGGAGCGCAAGCCAGCGCCGCGTCCGGGCCGCGGGGACCTGATCGGGGATTCTGTCAGCGAGCTGCGCGAGCGGCTGCGGGAGGCCGAGAAGCAGCGGGCCTCGGAGCAACGCAAACGGCGGCGTGCCCAGTGGTTGGTGGTGGGGACTGTCCTTGCGGCCCTGACGGCCGCTGTTGGCGGCGGGGTCTGGATCGTGGTGGAAAGAGCGGCCTGGCAAGCCGACCGAGCGGCTCAGGCGGCACAGCTTCAGAAGCTTGTTGCGGCCGCCCAGCAGCAAGCCGAGGCCGCACGCCAAGAGGCGGACGCCGCTCGCCAGCAAGCCGCCGTGGTCCGGCAGCAAGCGGAGGCCGCTCGCCTGCAGGCCGACGCCGCTCGCCAGCAAGCCGACACCGCCCAGAAGCAGGTTCGCGACCTGATCGGCAGGCTCCGTCTTGCCGGAGCAAAAACCAGTTACGATCTGGGCGGTACGCTGTCCGGCCAGAAGAACCCGAGAGGGGCTGTCACTGCCTACCAGAAGGCCATCCAGCTCAATCCCACCCATGCGGAGGCCCACTACGGCCTGGGGAATGCTCTTCGGGACAGCGGGGACCAGTCGGGTGCCATTGCGGCTTTCCAGAAGGCCATCCAGCTCAAGCCCAACTATGGGGAGGCCCACAACAACCTCGGTCTTCTCCTGTACGCCCGGAAGGACCTGGAAGGGGCCCAGGCCGCCTACGACAAGGCCATTCAAAGCAAGCCCACCTTGCCTCACCCGCACTACAACCTGGGAACCGTGCTGCTGGACCTGGGCCGCTTCGGTGACGCCGAGGCCACGACCCGCCGCACCCTGGAATTGCTTCCGCCCCAGCAGCCGCTGCATCAGCTGGCCTTGCGCCAGGTGGAGCGGTGTGAGCGTCTGCAAGCCCTGGACAAGAAGCTCGCAGCCATCCTCAAGGAGGAAGCCAAACCGGCGGACGCTGCGGAACGGGTCGGCCTGGCGGAGCTGTGCCAGCTGCCCTATCAGCAGCGCTACGCGACCGCTGCCCGGCTCTACAGCGAGGCCTTCGCCGAGAAGCCCGACCTGGCCGCGGACCGCAAGGCCCGGCATCGCTACAAGGCGGCGAGCACGGCGATCCGGGCCGGAGTCGGTCAGGGCCGGGACAGGGACGCCCACACCGAAGCCCAGCGCGCCGAGCGCGGCAACAAGCACTGGCCTGGCTGCAGGCCGACCTTGCGGAACTCCGCAAGGACCTGGAAACCAAAGGACCGCAGGCGGCCTTGGCCCGCGGGACGCTGGCCTTCTGGCAGAGAGACCCCAATCTCGCGGCAGTGCGCGAGCCCCAACCGCTGAGCAAGCTGCCGGAGGAGGAGCGAACGAACTGGCAGCAGTTCTGGAGCCAGGTGAAAGAGCTGGCACCGTAGCCGCTTGCGGCTTGTCGGGAGAACAGCCGTAACAAGTGTCAGGACCAGGAGCCGTCCATGAAGCCCCCAAGTAAATGCCCTCCGGAAACCCTGTCCCTGGAGGAGTTGCTCGATAGCCGCTGCCTGGGTTTTGAGCGTGCCTGGCAGGCGGGCGAGAGGCCCCGTCTGGAGGACCAGCTGGAGGGCGTTCCGGACAGCCTGCGCGAGCCGCTCTTGCGTGAGCTGCTCGGGCTGGAACTCTACTACCGCACCCTGCGGGGCCAGCGACCGACTTCCGACGAGTACGTCCGGCGCTTTCCCGGACACGAAGCACTGATCCGCTCGCTGCTGGACGCGGAACTGTGCGATCTGCTGCGGAACGCCGAGAAGCAGCGGACCTCCGAGCAACGCCGGCGGCGGCGAACCCAGTGGATGCTGGCGGCGACTGTTCTTGCGGCCCTGACGGCCGCAGTTGGCGGCGGGGTCTGGGTCCTCGCGGAAAGGGCGGCCTGGCAAGCCGACCGAGCGGCTCAGGCAGCCCAGCTTCAGGAGATGGGTACGGCCGCCCAGAAGCAAGCCGAGGCCGCACGCCAAGAGGCGGACGCCGCTCGCCAGCAAGCCGACGCCGCTCGCCAGCAAGCCGACACCGCCCAGAAACAGGTTCGCGACCTGAACGGCAGACTCCGTCTCGCCGGAGCCAAAGCCGAGGCCGCCCGGCAAGAGGCGGACGATGCTCGCGAACTAGCCGACGCACTCCTGCAGGGGGCGGACTTCGCTCGCCGGCTAGCCGACAACGCCCAGAGGCAGTTTCGCGAAGTGAACGCGCGGCTCCGTCTGGACGAGGCCAAGGCCAGTTTCGATCTGGGCGTTGCTCTGGTTGGGCAGAGGAACCTGCAAGGGGCCATCGCTGCCTTCCAGAAGGCCAGCCAGCTCAATCCTAACTATGCCGATGCCTTCTACAACCTGGGGAGCGCGCTTCGAGACAGCGGGGACCAGCCGGGGGCCATCGCTGCCTTCCAGAAGGCCATCCAGCTCAAGCCCAACTATGGGGAGGCCCACAACAACCTCGGTCTTCTCCTGTATGCCAGGAAGGACCTGGAAGGGGCCCAGGCCGCCTATGACAAGGCCATTCAACTCAGACCCAACCTGCCGCAGCCGCGTTACAACCTCGGAACGGTGTTGCTGGACCTGGGACGCTTCAGTGACGCCGAGGCCACGACGCGCCGCTGCCTGGCTTTGATTACGCCCCAGCACCCACTGCATCCGAGTGCCGTGCGCCAGTTGGAGCGGTGTGCGCGTCTGCAAGCCCAGGACAAGAAGCCGAAGCGCTGACCAGAGTCCTTGCCGTTTTTCAGCCGATTGGTGACGGTGGGCTGTCACGCTCTGCCCTGCTGCGGCAGCACCTGTCACGGATCACCGGGAGCGGCCGAGCCGGCTTGCGGATCGGGACGGTTGCTGTCCATGACCTCCTTGAGGTAGGCGAGCCAGGAGGCGTTTTCCTGGGCCAGGAAGGCGCTGTCGTCGCAGCCGGCCAGGGGACGCTTCGGGGAGTCGGCCGCGGGTCGGCCGGTCGCCCATTGGGGACGGGTCGGGAGACCCGTCCCCAACGAGGGATGAGATGATGCTCCTCCTTGGTCACGGACCGCAAGCGGCCCTTCCGGCCGAGACCGCGCTCTACGCCGTCGCCTACCGGCCCATCGTCCGCGCTGGCGCCGAACAGCTGGAGGTCTGGACGGTGGTCTTGAACGTCGGGCAACCGCTGCCGGTCCTGCCCCTGGCTCTGAACGCGGAGATCTGCCTGCCCATCGATCTGGAGGGAACCTGCACCACGGCCTGTCAGAGACGGCGCTTGCCCTGATTGTCGCTTCGGCGGAACAGCACCAGGTCCTGCCCATCGCGGGCCTGTTCCCGGCCGCACCAGCTTCCGTAGTGGATCGGCTCGCATACCTCCAGGCCGGCACCTTCCAGAAACGCACCCACGTCCTCCTCGCGGTAGGCGACCGCGGCCTCGGGCTTTCCCGGCGTCCTGGTCCAGTACCCACCGGCACCCTCCTGGAAGTGAAACCGGCTGCCGGGAGCAGCCATCCGGGCCAGCGAATCGGCGTTGAGCAGGAAGAACGTCGCCAGGCAGCGGCCTCCGGGCTTCAGGACGCGGCACACTTCTTGCAAGTAGTGCCGCACTTCCTCCGGGAGCAGGTGGGTGAAGACCGAGGCGACGACCACCAAATCGAACGCCCGCTCTGGATAAGGGAATGTGTAATCGCGGGCCGGCCAGCGTCCGCCGGGATTGTAGAGCGTGTGGCGGACGTCGGCGTGCGTGAAGCGGAAATGGGGAAAAGCCCTGGTCACGTGACGCAGGCACCAGCGGATCGCCGGGCGGATCAGGTCGAAGCCGTGATAGCTGCCCGGCTCCGTCAGATAGCCCGTCAGCGGCAGGGCCAGGCGACCGCTGCCGCAGCCGACGTCCAGGACTGCCCCGTCGGGTTGCAGCGCGGCCAGGTCGCGGAAGTGGTTCAGGAAACGCTGCCCCACGGTGTCGAAGTCGCCATCGCCCACCAGGCTCCGCAGCCAGCGCGGCGGCCGCAGCGGGCTGGACCGGCCACGCAAGCGGTCGCACAGTTCCAGGGGCAGATAGCCCAGCTGCCGGGCCCGCAGGGTCAGCCAGAAAGGGAACGCTCCACGCAGCAGATTGCCAAACGGGTGAGCGAGTTGTTGCTCGGGAGAGATCGCGTCAATCCGTTGCCTTTTGTCCATTGCATCCTGCCCACCCGAACGGCCCGCGACCAGAACGACTGAGAAACCGTGAAGATTTTGATTGCATTCACGATCCGGATTGTTATTCTATCAAATGGTCGTGAAATGACCCCATCTCGATACCAGGCCGAACTTTCGGGTGGCAATCGTCATCTGTCGGCCAGAACAGGAGCGAGGGTATGGCTCGGGTGCGCGACATTCTGCAACGGAAGGGTTCGCAGATCTGGTCCATCGGGCCGGAAGCGACGGTCTTCCAGGCGTCCCTGTTCATGACGGAACACCAGGTCGGTGCCGTACTCGTCCTTGAACAGGGCCAGCTGATCGGCATGTTCTCGGAGCGCGACGTGCTCAAGCGTGTTGTCGCCCAGGAACGCGATCCGGCGCGAACGACCGTGCGCGAGGTCATGACCGCCGAGGTGGTCTGCTGCTCGCCGGAAACCACCCTCGAAGAGGCACGCGGGGCCATGCGCGATCGCCGGATTCGCCACCTGCCGGTCCTGGTCGATAACCGCGTGGTGGGGCTCGTCTCGATCGGCGACCTCAACGCTTACCTGACCGCCGATCAGGAGCAGACCATCTTCCTGCTCAGCGAGTACCTGTACGGAAGGACATGAACAGGACGGGCCGGGTCCAGACCCAGCTGAGAATTGTTGTGCGCTATTCTGAGTGCCCCTCTTCTCTCTTCCGAACGCGCCACGGCGGACTCGGCCGTGGCGCAGGGCCTCCTCCTCTGGTTCATTCCTGGGCTGCTTCCACCGGCTCCTGGGTTTCGCCCGCCGTCCGGCGAAACTGTCTGGCAAGCCGTTGCTTGACTTCCCTGGCCTTCTGCAAGATGCTTTCGCCCAGGCCAATGGTCAGATCGGCCTGGCGGTGAGCTTCTTCGGCCTCCAGGAACAGTTCCTGGGAAGACTTTGGTTGCGTATCCATGATGGTAATATCCGGTCTGCTAACTCTGGCCAGTCGGTAAAAGGCAAAAAGGATGCCAAAAGGCCGGTAGCACAGAGCGGACAGAACGGCAACCACTGTCCCTTGCAGCAGGCTCTAGCGGCGGGCGGATCGGCGTTTGAGCAGTTCGTCGCCGAGGGTGCCGACCAGCATGGCCAGGCCGATGACGATGTCTTTCAGGCTGTCCTTCACTTGGAGGAACAACGCGATGCGACTCAGCAGCGGCAGCACGGTCGCTCCCAGCAGGATGCCCAGCACGTTGCCCTGGCCGCCCCGCAGGCTGCAGCCGCCCATCACCGCGCCGGCGATGGCGTACAACTCGTAGGACATGCCGCAATTGGCCGCGGATGCAGTGCCCTCTCGCAGCAGTTCCAGCACCCCTCCCATCGCTGCGAGAAACGAGCCGATCGCATAGGTCAGGATCTTGTAGCGGTCGGTCGGAATGCCCGCGTAGCGCACGGCCTGTTCATTGCTGCCAATAGCATACGTGTAACGGCCGTAGACGGTAGCGTGCAGCAGCACGGCCAGCAAGGCGGCGATGCCCAGCACGAACAGCAGCAGCGCCGGCACATTGCCCACACTGCCGTCCTTGGCCAGCCACAGCACCCATGCGAGCTGCTCCCGGAAGCTCTCGTTTTCGATGTGCGCCTCGGTGGCTGTGTTCACCCCCACGTCCTGGCTGAAGGACAGGAACCGAGCCAAACCCCGGTAAATGAACAGACTGCACAGCGTCACAAGGAACGGCTGCAGTTGCAGCTTGGTAATCATCAGTCCGTGGATCAGCCCGATCAGCAGCCCCACTCCCAGAACAGCGACCACCGCCGCCAACGGCGGACAGCCCAGGCTCATTAACCCAGCGAACAGTACAGCCCCCAGGGCCACGACGGACCCGAGCGACAGGTCGATGCCGCCAGCGATGATGACCACGGCCGCACCCATCGTCAGCACGGCGCGGAATGCCTGGTCCCGTGTCAACGACCCCAGGGTTTTGCTACTCCTGGCACCCTCGTGTGACAGGAACAGGACGCCGTACAGCGCCGCGACCAGGATAATAATTCCCAGCAACCGAGTCATCACCGTCTCACTGGATTGAGGGGTATCGACGGGACCGGGTTCACCACCCCAGGGCCTTGCGGAGGTCCTCCAGACCGCCGCGGGCGGCCTCTTCCAGGGTGGCATGGACGCCGCCCGTGTCGAGCCGCTTGCCGTTGTTGGTCTGGGTCACGTTGCAACTGTACCGGCCGCCGGCCGGCACCGGAACCAGGGTGTACTGCGGTTCGCCGTTCAGATAGACCGTCCACGAATGGCCGTTCTGGCTGACGTGCAGTTCACATCGCCGCAGGGTGAGCCACTCGGGCGCTGCAACCGTCATCGCGAAACCTCCTGGAACCACTTCCCGGCCACCGGGGGGACGTTGTATCGATGCGCGTCATTCCGGCAACGGCTTGCCCCTGGTTTCCGGGAGGAACCAGACGGCGACCAGGCCCAGCAGGAACACCGAACACATCACCATGCCGGCCTGCCGCATGCCCTCCTTGTAGCCGTGTTCCGGGGTGAACACCCGCGTGATTAGCAGACCCAGAGCCGCTGGGCCGAGGGCGGCGACAAAGCGGCCAATGTTGTAGCAGAACGAGGTGCCCGTACTGCGGAGCCGGGTGGGGAACAGCTCGGGGAGGTAGATCGCGTAGCCACCAAACAGGGCCAGCTGGAAGAAGCCCATGATGGGGATCATCCAGAAGATGTCGCTGCGCGTTTGCAAGTTCATGAAAACCACGGCGGTCACCACCATGGCCATCAGAAAGGCGATCGTGAAAGCGGGTCGCCGCCCCGTGTAACTGGTCAGCCAGCTAAAGCTGAACATACCCAAGAAACGCTCCGATGTTGATCATCACGGAGGTCCAGGCGCTCCAGATCTTCAGTTCGCCTTTCAGGGCCGAGCCAGTGAGCCCCTCGGCTTCCAGGGTCGGCCTGAGCACCAGTCCGGTAAGTCGGGGACTGAAAAAGCCGATGCCCCACAGACCGACAACGCCGGCGAAGGCCAGCAGCAACCCAAGCAAGGCGTTCTTGCGCCAGCGGTAATCGGCAAACAGTCTGGGGAAACGTCCCCAGACGCTCCCGGATCGATTGCGAAGCCACCGCGGCCGTCCAGCGTTCTGGTTCCCGCAACCGGCCGCGCACCAGCACGGCAATCAGGGCGGGGACCATGCCGATCAGGAACAGCACGCGCCACGGGAGCGATTGACCAGCCCAGGAAGGTTTTGTTCTCGAAGACGCCGGCCTGCTCCATCTGGCCAAACCACATGTACAGAAAGGCGGCCGTCACGTTGCCCAGAGCCGAAAAGGCCTGCAGGAGACCAAGAGTGAACGGGCGGGCGTTGGCGGGCATGGTTTCGGCCAGCAAGGCAACCCCCACGGCAAATTCGCCGCCGACCCCAAGACCGGTCAGGAAGCGGTAGACCATGAAGTCGGTCACGCCGACCGAAAGAGCACTGAGCCCGGTAAAGATCGAGTACAGCAGGATGGTCAGCATCATGGTCCGCACCCGGCCAAACACGTCGCCCATGATGCCAAACGCCAGACCTCCCGTGGCCCAGCCCATCAGGAAGATGGAAGTCGCATAGCCGCCGAGAGTGGCCATCGCGGGAATCGTCGTAGTTGGTCTTCAGCAGATCCATCAGGGCATTTTCCCTGGCCAGCACAAACAGCTGCTGATCCATGCAGTCCGCCAGCCAGCCCAGGGCGGCCACGACAAAGACGAACCAGTGATAGCCGTTCAGGTCGAGCAGACTGGCCCAGCCGGTCCGGCCGGAGAACGTCGTGGCCGGCGCCGGGGACGGGACGGCCGAGGGGGTAGCGGTGATGGTGGGGGGAGTGCTGGCGGGGGGTGTCAGCTGTGTGGGATCGGTCGGACTCATGGAAGCGTCTCGTTGGTGTTCGGCAGTGAACCTTCAGGCCACCAGGGGGATCTTCCTATCGTAGCTATTTCTTGGTCCAATGCCAGCGGTTCCGGCAAACAACCTGGGCGCCCGTCTCGATTTGCCGAGCCGCGCACGCAGCGCAGCGGAGTAAGCGGCCCTGCGGGCTCCCGGGCCGCTTACTCCGCTGCGCTGCGTGCGCGGCTCGGCTACTCCCCGAGGGCACCGCCGCGACCGACGGACCTGTTGTGCCGGGCCGGAATCGGATACACTCATTGAAATGACCAAAGCAACCCGAGCAGGAAGACTCCATGACCCGTTCGCCTCGTATCCTGATCCTGTCCGCCTCGGTGGGGGCCGGCCACGTCCGGGCGGCCCAGGCCGTCGAGTCGGCCCTGCGCGAAATGGTGCCCACGGCCGAGGTCCGTAACCAGGACGTGCTGGAGCTGACCAACGCCCTGTTTCGCCGGCTGTACGGCAAGGCCTATCTCGACCTGGTCAACCACACACCGCACGTCCTGGGCTACTTCTATGACCTGCTCGACCAGCCCAGCCGGTCGGGCAAGAACCGCGGCGATCGGCTGCGGCTGGCCCTGGAGAAGCTGAACCTCCGCTCCTTCATCCGGCTGCTGCAAGGCGAAGCGTGGGACCTGGTCATCAACACTCATTTCCTGCCCGCGGAGATCATCGCCTCGCTGCGCAAGCAGGACAAGCTGAAGGTGCCGCAGGTCACCGTCACCACCGACTTCGAGACGCACCGGCTCTGGGTCAATCAGCCGTGCGAGCATTACTTCACGGCCACGCCGGAGGGGGCCCGCTATTTGCAGTCCTGGGGCATTCCCAGCACCGACGTGAGCGTCACCGGCATCCCCATCGATCCGCTGTTCAGCAAGCCCAAACTCCGGCAGGATTGTCTGTCGCGTCTGGGCCTGGGCGGTGAGCGGCCGATCGTCTTGCAGCTGGCCGGCGGCTTCGGAGTCGGCCCGATCGAGAAACTGACGCGCGCCTTGCTGACGGTGGAACGGCCGATCGACCTGGTGGTGATCGCCGGACGCAATCAGGAGGTCAAGAAGCGGCTGGAGAAGCTGACGGCGGGGATGTCCGGCAACGGCGGCAACGGGCAGCCGCGACACCGGGTCAAGGTGATTGGCTTCACCGATCAGATGGACGAATGGTTGAACGTGGCCGACCTGGTGGTGTCCAAGCCGGGCGGCCTGACCACGTCGGAGACGCTGGCCCGCGGGGCGGTGATGGTCATTGTCAACCCCATCCCGGGTCAGGAGACGCGCAACAGCGATTACCTGCTCGAAAACGGGGCGGCGATCAAGGCCAACAACACGCCGACGCTGACCTACAAGGTCAACGCCCTGCTGGAAGATCCCGCCCGCCTGGCCCAGCTGCGCCAGAACGTTGCCCGTCTGGCCCGACCGCGGGCCGCCTATGCGGTCCTCGAGCGTTCCCTCCAGTTTCTGTCTCCACAACTGGGGACGACCAAGTGACTCTTGTTGAGGTCTTGCCCATGCCGGTATCCGTTGTCTGTCCCAAGTGCAAAACCAAGCTCAAGGCGCCCGACGCTTTGATCGGCAAGACCGCGAAGTGTCCCGGCTGCGGCACTCCCATCCCGATCTCGGTTGTCCCCAACCTCGACCTCGGGCCGGAACCGCAGCTCGCTCCGGACCCCGCTCCCGCCAAGCCCGTCGCCGCGTCTGTCCAGAAGAAACCTGCCCCCGAGACGGTCGAGGTGTTCCCCGACGAGGAAGAGGAGATCGAGGAGATTGAAGAGATCGAGGAGATTGAGGAGATCGAAGAGATTGAGGAAATCGAGGAGATCGAGGAGGGTGTGACGACCAGTCGGCGGCGCGGCAAGCGCCGGCGGGATGAGGATGAAGACGATCGGCCCCGCGGCAAGCGCCGGCGGGATGAGGATGAGGATGAAGACGATCGGCCTCGCCGCAAGCGCCGGCGCGATTACGACGACGAAGAGGAGGACGACTACCCCGGCGAGAAGAAGCCAGGCAAGCAGAGCGGCTGGGAAACGAACTGGAACACGGTCTACCGCGGCCTGGACTTGATGGTGCTGGCCATCAAGATTGCCTTCGGCGGCGGTGGTTTGTGCTTTCTGGCGCTGATCATCATGGGCTGTGCCCGGTTCCTTCCCGGAATTGTGTTTGTGGGCTTCGCCATGCTCCTGGTGGGGTTCCTGACCACGGTCCTGACCGTGATCGGCCAGTTCTTCTGTCTCTGGGCGTCGCCCCGGCACGGGGCTCGAATCCTGGCCATCATCACCATGGCGTTGACCGGCCTGGCCTTCTTTACGGTCGTCGCCTCGGTCTTCCTTCCCATCCTCGGCATCCTGTTCCCCGGAATGTCCGAAGGGGGCTCGCTGATGTACGTGGCGGCCGGCATCGTCTTCGTTTTCTTTTTGCGAGCCGTGTGCCTGGCTCACAAGGATCGTCGTCTGGCCGCCGGGGCGATCGCACTGCTGATTGGCATCGCGCTCTGCTTTGTGTTTGACGTGATGATGCTGGTCATGGCAGTGATCGCGACGGTGGGCCGCGCTGCGGTGGTTGGCGGAGCCGGTGGCTTCGGCGGTTTGGCCAGCGGCGCCTTTGACGTGGCGATGACCCTGGCCTGCGTGAGCCTCCTCCTGAGGCTCATCATGCTGATCTGGTTCATTTTCTACCTGATCAAGGTGCGCGACCTTGTCGGGCGCTGATTGCTGGCCGGTCCGTGGCACGCCTCAGCAAACCGCATCGACCACGATGACGTGAATCTCGCCCGGTCCATGAACGCCCGTCACCAGGCGCAGCTCGATGTCGCCCGTCTTGCTCGGGCCGGTGATCAGCGACAGAGACGCCGGCAACCCATCCTGATCCGCTCCCAGCCGGCCCTCGAACAGGTCGAACAGGTCCGCCACGATCTGTCCGCGATGGGCCACGGCCACGTGGATCGGCGGCAGCAAGCTGAGCGAGCGCGGCTGCTCGGGCCGGCTGCCCAGGGCGACGCTCCCCGTCTCAGCCACCAGGTAATCGACCCCCGACAGGCCCAGGTCCGCGGTAAAGAATTGCTCGTGCCTGCCGGCGTCGTTCAGCTCGTCCACGCGAACGACTTGCACTCCCTCAGCGCGCAACGAATCAGCCAGGTCAAGCGAATCGAGGAAACGCTCCCGTCCAAGCAGCACCTTGCGGACTGCTCGCTCACGGACCAGCGGCAGCAGCACCCTCAGCACGCCGGACCGATCCGGGACAACGTGGGCCTGTCCTCCCGCGGCCGTCAGTTCGGCACGAAACCGAGCCAGCGGATCGGCCCCCGCGCCCTGGTAGCCGACCGTTCCCCTGTCCGGCAAGGGAGCGGCCGTGCCTGCCCGATTGCCCTCGGCCACCGCCCGGCGGACCCGATCCAGAAAGCGTTCCCGGTCGCTGCTCACGATGCGGACTCCAGCGGGTGAGGTTACTGCGTCCCACCTCGCCATCGTACCTGTTCGGCAGCGCCCGGCCAATCAGTCCGCATCGCCGAAGGGCCATTCGGATCTGGCAAAGGTTCCGGGAACCTGTTTATTGCGGCTCAGAAAGAGAAAGCCTTGGCCCCTGACCCAGGGCGATGCCCTCCCCCAGGGCGATGCCCTCCCCCAGGGCGATGCCCTCCCCCAGGGCGATGCCCTCCCCCAGGGCGATGCCCTGGGCTATTCTGTTGCGCCCCTTCGGGGCGGAAAACCGTGTCTTCCGCCCCGAAGGGGCGCAACAGAATAGCCTTGGCCCTGACCCAGGGCGATGCCCTCCCCCAGGGCGATGCCCTGGGCTATTCTGTTGCGCCCCTTCGGGGCGGAAAACCGTGTCTTCCGCCCCGAAGGGGCGCAACAGAATAGCCCAGGGCATCGCCCTGGGTGGGAGGAGCGTCGGTCTTTTTCTTCCTGCGCCGTAATAGCCGCGACGCGGAGCCGCGCAGCGGAGCGCGTGGCGAGCCTCCCGCGTGAGCGGGGGACGCGCTCCGCCGCGCGGCTCCGCGTCGCGGCGAAACAAGAAGGTCACCTGTCGGGCTGGGGAGGCGGTTCGCCAGGACCACGCCCACCCGGACCGCCCGGGCCGCCCGGGCCACGGCCGCCGGGGCCACCCGGACCGCCGGGGCCGCCATCCGCTTCCATCTTCGCTGCCAGGGCCGTCAGTTCCTCCCTGGTGACCACGCCGTCCTTGTTGGTGTCGGCCCGGTTAAACAGCCCGAGCAGCCGCTGGTCGGTGATCTCGCTCCGGGTCAGCTTGCCGTCCTTGTTCTTGTCGAACGCCATCATCCGCGTCACGAGGGACGAGGCGCCGGCATCTCTGCCTGGTTATTTGCCCTGGTCTTCTCCGGGTCTGCGGCCCGGCGGTTGTGCCGCCGCCTGGGAAAGCAGGACCGCCGCGCCGACCAGCGCCAGCAGAGTTCGCGTCACGTTTCGCATGGTACAGTCATCTCCATCAGGGTTGAGCAGGACATAAGCAGGGAAACGGGTTATCTCCGGCGGCGCTCGGCCCCTTCTGCCGGAGTGAAGCCGACCACGATGTCGAACTGAGCTGACAGCTCGCCGATCTTCGATTCCTTGACCGGCTTGAAATCGACGAGGACCAGTTCGCGGGCCAGCGGATCGCGGATGCCGCGGAAGACCCCGTCGGTCCGGTTATGCGGATGGCCGTTGATGAACAGCTGCGTGGTCAGCAGTTCCTTGCCGCCCTTCTTGATCTTGAAATGGACGTGCGGCGTCCGGCCGGGGTAGGGCACCGGCTTGATGGTGCGGAAGTAGTACTCGCCGGTCGAGCCGGTGGTGAAGCGCCCGAAGCCCTGGAAGTTGGTGTCGTGCCGGCCGCCCTGGGCGCCCTGGGCGAGGTACACCTGTTTGGCGTCGCACTGCCAGATCTCGACGACGGCGTTGTTGATCGGCTCGCCGCTGCTGCTCAGCACCCGGCCGGTCAGGTGAGTGATCTCGCCGACGGCCGGCGTGATCGAGTCGTTGATGATGATCAGGTCGTTGTCGGTGTCCAGCGGCAGTTTGGGCGGGTAGAACGGGCCTTCGGTCATGGCCGGCGTGCGGGCCAGCTCCTCGGCAAAGACGCCGGGAGTCAGCAACGCCACGGCCCCGAGGGCCAGGCCCCGCGCAGCACATGGCGGCGGCTCGGCGATGGATGGAACAATGGCATCGGTCAGGTTCCCTGTTCGTGGTTGGAGCGAATGCCTCTCTGAAGCTGATACTGTCAGGACCGGCCCGGGCGGGACAGGCGAAGTCGTTTTTTTCATCGGAGGCGGGCGCGGACTATCCGCGCCGGGCACGTAGCGGAGGAAGCGGCCCGCGGCAGGACCGCTTCCTCCGCGCAGAGCCGTGGGCGTTGCGGAGCGCGCAGGCCACGTTCTGCCAGCCTCCCTGCCACCGGATTGGAGCATGGCCGAGAGGCCAGAAAGAGCCGGTATCTGTCGGACGAGTGCCACAGGGCGTCATTTTTCTGCGTGCCTGCCATCTGCCAGAGTGTTCGGGACCTGGCTTCATGGCTTCTCCGGACAGTTCCTGGCCCCCTGAACATGGCCCGAGAAGGACTGAAGAAGGAAACTGGAGGCATAACAGTTGGTTGCTCTTCCCTTGGTTGCGGAACAAGGACACAGGCGGCATTACCAGGATCAAGGTTTTGCTTCCTTGCTGGCATCCCAGACCTTCAGCGTGGTGACCCAGCTGCCGGAGACGATGCGTTTGCCATCGGGGCTGTACGCCACAGAGCGGACCGCGAACGTGGGCCCCTGGAAGGTGTTTTTGGTGAACAGGGCGAAGAGGTAGTTGTGTTCCCAGCCGCGCAGGTTCCGCTGGCACGACTCCAGGTGATGCCACGCCAGCGCGGCATCGCCATGTTGCCACTCCTGCTGCGCCAGCCGGATCTGCCCCGCGTAGACCAGGAATTCCGCCCGATCACGCTGTTTTTCAGCCAGGCGGCGGGCCTCTTCGGCTTTTCGTTTCTCCTCACCTGCTTTCTGGCGTTCGTCGCTGGCAATGCGGCGCACGATCTCAGCCGCTTCCTTGTCCTTGACCGCCTGCTGCCGCTCGTCCTCTGCCTGTTCTTCGGCCTTGACGGCCTGCTGTCGCTCTTTTTCTGCTTTCCCTTCAGCCGGCGCGATTACGACGACGATGAGGAGTCCTCGTCACCCAGTTCGGCGAGCAGGTTGCGGCTCTGCTCGGCCACCTCAGCCGCGAAAGCCGGGTCTGGTTCCCGGCTCAACACCCCGGACAGGGCCGAGCCACGCCAGCTCGATTCACCACTGTGCTCGGCCTCTTGCTGGACCTTGCGCCAGTCGCGCTTGTCCCGGCCCTCATACTCCCGCAGGTCACACGCCTTGCGTGCGGTGATCAGAACCAGCACTTGCCAGAGATCGTCCCGGTCAGCAAGTCGAGGAAAGCGGCCCAGCTCGGCCGCACGACAGAAGCTGTCGAAGGCGCTCAGGGCCACGTCTTCCTCGTCGGCCGTTCCACGCGGCAGGTTACCCAGTTTCTTGCGGGCCAGGCCGATGAGCCGGCGGAAATAGCGTTCCCACAGAGCCTGCGCGATCTCACGCTCCCCCAGTTGCAACTGGTTGACCAGGCGCGTGATCGATCCCGTGGACGACATGGAAGCTCTTCCTTTCAGCATGAAAATGCGGATCAGATCGAGCTTCAGTATACCGGACGCCCCGGCGGCCAGCCATTGATTTCCCGACGGCGTGGCGAGACGGCGACCGATGGATTGTCGTCCCTCTGAATGGGTTATCCGTATTTGTCCCGGGAACCCTTCACGGATTGGGAAAAACCCTCCAGGTTGCCGTGGGATCGCTGCCTGCCCGGCTCGCTAGCCGCTGCTTCCGCCGTGTAGAATGTACGGCAAACCCTGTCCCCGCCGGGATGGTCCCGGCAGTATCAGCTTCAGAGGGAGTGCCGGGATGGGCATCGCCGAGAGCGCCACGGCCCTGCTCGACCGCCTTTGTGAGGGAGACAGCCAGGCCCTCGGGGCGCTGTTCATGCTCTACCGGGATCGGCTCTGGCGGATGCTGTGCGTCCGTCTCGATCGTCGGCTGGCCAGCCGGGTGTCGGCCGATGACGTTCTCCAGGAGACGTTCCTGGACATGGCCCGGCGCATCCCGGAGTATCTCGCGGACCCCGCGGTGCCGATCTACGTTTGGCTACGCTTCCTCGCGGTGCAGCGCATGCAGATGATACAGCGCGCCGACCTCGGGGCCCAGAGTCGCAGCGTGGAGATGGAGGTTCCCTTGCCGGAGGCGGGCGGGCCGTTCGCCTCACCCGAATCGATGGCAGGGCAGCTGGTCAGTCAGATGACCTCGCCGAGCCAGGCCGCGATCAAGCACGAGTTGCAGGCCCGGCTCCGGGCTGCCCTGGACGAGATGGACCCGCTGGACCGGGAAGTCCTGGCGCTGCGGCACTTCGAGGAACTGGGCAACAACGAAACGGCCCAGATCCTGGGCATCACCCGGGAGGCCGCCAGCAAACGGGCAAGCCGAAAGGGGACCGGACCGGTTCGGCCCACGCGGGGGCAAGCCGCCGCGGCCCTGAGTCAATTCGGGACGCGATGCCTCCCCAACTCCTGCTCCTGGCGCAATTCCTCGCGAACCTGCATCAGGATCTGACCCAGGCGGTTGCGGCCACTGCCGTCGCCGCCATCGGCCCAGTAGGAATCGTTGGCCGTGTGTTCGACCAGCAGGGCCTCCCCGGTGCCCACCAGGATGGCACGCAGGTCGTCGTGCTGGGTGAATTTCGCCCGGACGGCTTCGAGCATGACCTGGTCCTTGACGCTTTCCCAATCGCGCCGCAGCGGCAGCTTGCGCGAGCGGCCCAGGTTGGCCGCTTCCCGCGCCGTCTTGCAGCGCCGGACCGCCTCCTCGTGTTCGGTGCCGGCAAACTTCTGCGCTTGAAAATAATGCTCGGAAGTCGGCCAGCGCTTGCCCTTCAGCTGGATCGGATGCCGGGAGAAATTCGAGAAACAGCCGTGTTCGCCCGTGGTGCTGTAAAAATGAATGACCTGCCGGGTGTCGCTCATGGGATGGCTCCTTGAACTCATATCGTGTCATCAAAACACAAACTAAAGAGCAACATACCACAGATCGCGCCCGCTGTCCACTCCCAGGTGGCATTTGCTCTCGGAGCAATCCGGCGTGGGCCTCCCAGGTTCCCTTGCCGGTTGTGGTCCCGGGCACGACCATTGCAGCAAGGCGTTCTCTGCTCCGCCAAACAAGGAGGCAGCCGTGAAGTGGTCGTTGCGGATTGTCCGCATCGGGAACGTGAGCCTGGCGATTCATGGCGCGTTCCTGCTGCTGCTGGGCTGGGAAGTCCTGTCGCGGTTGCTGGAAAACCCGGCGGAACAGCGCTGGTGGAAGGCCCTTCAGGAGGGATTGTTCGCCCTGGTGGTGGTCGCCCTGCTGGTGCTGCACGAGTTGGGTCATCTCCTGGCCGCGGCCCGGTACGGCAGCTGGACCCGGGAGATCACGCTGCTGCCTCTGGGCGGCATAGCCCGGCTGGATCGGCCCTTGCCGGGTGTACGCCAGGAGGTGGTCGTGGCCCTGGCGGGACCGGCGGTGAACTTGCTGCTGGCGGGGCTCTTCCTGGGTGGGCTGGCCCTGGAGAATGCCGCGAATCTGGGGGGCCGCCTCCTGGCTGCCGGCGATTTCCTGACCCGGGTGTTCTGGGTCAACGTGGCCCTGGCCGGCAGCAATCTGCTGCCGGGGCTGCCGCTGGACGGCGGCCGGGTGCTGCGGGCGCTGCTGGCGGGCCAGGGCCATCCGGGCGAGGGCACCCTGACCGCGGCCGCCGTGGGTCAGGGCCTGGCCCTGCTGGCCGGCTTTGTCGGTTTGCTGACCGGCCACGCCTTGCTGCTGTTTTTGGCCCTGTGCGTCTGGATCGGCGCTGCTCACGAGGCCAGCCTGTCCCAGCAATTGTTGCCGCTGGCCACGCTTCGGGTCGGCCAGACGATGATCCGCGACTTCCGCACCCTCCGGCCGGACGACACCCTGGCCGTGGCCACGCGGCACGTCCTGGCCGGGTTTCCGCACGATTTCCCGGTCGAGGAGGAGGGTCGCCTGGTCGGCATGCTGCCGCGGGGCGACCTGCTGACGGCCCTGGCCCGCCAGGGGGAGACGGTCCCCGTCGCCACGGTCATGCGCCGCGATTATCCGACCGCCAACCCGGCCGAGACTCTGCAGGACGTGCTGGAGCATTTCCAGAATTGCAGTTACCAGGCCCTGCCGGTGGTGCAAGACGGCAAGATCGTGGGACTGCTGACGATGGATGCGCTGGGGGAGCTGCTGGCACTGCGTTCGGGGCGAGCGGAGCGCCGTTGACTCCTGCGTCTGGATGCGGCACGCATAGCCGTCTCGCCCCGGACACGTGGGCTACGGCGGTGGGGCCAGACGGAGGACGTAGACGTCGCCGTTGTGGTTGGCGGTGAACAGGTAGCGGCCGTCGGTGGTGATGGCCAGGCGATGGACGGTCCCCGGCAACCGCCATTCCCGGAGCCTCCCGGGTCCGGGCTCACCGGGCATCAGGCGCATCCGATCGGGGTCATTCGTCCAGCCGTAGCGCCTGGCAAACTCCTCGGGCGTGAGCGTCTCCTGGCACCTTATTCTCACCTTTGGCATTCGTGTGACATCGAGCTGCGGCAGGACAACAGGTTTTGCAACTTCTACGCTGTGCCCTTTGGCGTCGGAGGATCTTCCCCAGGAGTATCTCCCTTCGGGGAGGGGGGTGCCGGCGCAGGTGCTGGCATGGTCACTGGCGGAGCCGTCTGGACCGTAAACGCTGCCGAATAACGCTCGTATCCCTCCTTGAATTCTTTGTAGAGATCGTCATACGTCATGCAGACCACTGGATGAGAGTTGACGATGACATTGTGTGTCCTCCACCGCAGCCTGCGGATATCGTCGGCATCTAACCCTTCATTCCTGCCAATCAGCAGAAGCCCCACGAAATCGATATGGCCGTAACCGAAGTTCCTGTGAAATCGGTCGGTTTTCTTGAAATCATCCAGATGGCAAAACCAGTCAACGATCTGGCTGAATCCATGTTCAAAGCGTCTTGACCACTCTTTCGTCGATTTCTTGCCGACCCGTTCCAGCACAGCATCCGGATCGCCGTTTTCAAGCTCCACGAAACAGAACTGCTTCTCCCGATTACCGAAGACGATGTCCGCTCCGTAATCACCCATGATCTGAAATTCGTAGGCGACTTGCCTGGCAACACCGATGTTCCCGAACGTGGTCCCGAAGTAGGCGGTGAGATGCAAAGATGCCTTGAATAACTCCTGAATCTCTCGCTCGTTGAGGATCTTCTTCGAGTTCAGGAGGTCACGGAGCTGATCCAGCTCTTTTTTGAACTGCACAGGGTTGAACGCAACCTCCGTGAAATCCTTGGCCATCATGATCCTCCTGTCGGAACACTGCCAGAAGAGAGGATCGTGTCCTTTGTTGCGATGTCGATCACGTCGATGGTTTTGCTCTGCAGGTCCAGGGTATAGAATATGTGGACTTCGGTGCTTGTGCGGAACAAGTACACGGACTGCCCGGGCACGTCCAGCTTGACCGAGTGTGATCGGACAAAGGCGTCCTCTTCCCAGTTCCGGAGGTAATCAAACCAGGTGTAAACTCTTTCCCGATCATCACCGCTGAGAGTGTTCAGGAAGGTCTTGACCCGCTCCGACAACTTGACTTGCATCGCTTCACTCCATCCGGCTGGTTGAGACGTCAACGAAAGGCTTCGGCCTTGATCTGCTTCCAGGGGATGCCGCGGACCTGCCCGGAACGCAGCTCGGCCGAACGTTTGCGGATGACCTCGCGCCACGACTCGTCCCGAGGCGACTGGTCCGCTGGCCGCAGCGAGGCGAGCAGTGCCTCGGCAACCTCGAAGCGGTCCTCGTCCGGGAGGGGCAGCACCGCAACAAGCAAGTGTTCAGGCGTCAGGTTCATACGGCATCCTCCGAAAGAGGCTGCCGCATTATACCACCACAATCGCTGCCGTGCCATTGCGGGGCCGACGCGTTGGTCGGTTCAGGCGTAGCTCCGGGAAGGCTCCTGGCATGCTCGCAGACGAGCGCGGCGCAAATAGCAATGGCGGAATAACGGGTGGCGGAATAACGGGACACATCTCAAACCATACGAATCCAGGATTCGTATGGTTTGAGATGTGTCCCGTTTTATTGTGTTTTATTGTCCAGCGCCGTGTTCGGCGCATGCGCCTTAGCTTGGGGCATCTCCGTCCAGCTTCAGGTACATTTTCCACTATATCGTTTCGCCAACTGCGTCGTCACAGCCTGTGTAGTTGCGGGAATCTCGATGTACTTCAGCTTCGGCACGGGCTCGTGTGGCTCCCATAGATACTCCGCTCCATATCTCGTCGGCACAACGGAGAAGTCTAACGTTTCCCCGGAAGGGCCAACCACCCATGTGTGGTACTCGCTCTTCCCCGTGCCAGTGTATGTGCCCGCGAACAGAACTACTGGCTGGTTAGTTCCGGCGTCTTCGACCCGGCCCGCTGCGATCCGGAAACCTGTCAGCCCATACTCCTTGAGTACAGCGATTGCATGGCAGGCCACATCTGGGCACCGGTCACTCCAGTCGCCGGGGAACGCCTCCTCCAGCATCGCGTGGACCTGATCAACAAGTTCCTTCCTGTGGTGGTGATTCGCTGGATTTGGCATCATTGCATCGCTCCATTGGTCTTCTGCGGCCACCGTTGTCTCCGCGGCTGAACGAACCAACTCAGAAGTCGGCTCACGCGGGAGGAGAGTGTCACTTGAATTGCTTATTTCTTCGATTCCTCTAAGGAATTCACGATCATATCAACTGCCTTTTTCCCATCTAGGTCGAGCGAATGCGTAATCAGGAGCACGCCAATCGTATACTTCGGCGTCCGGAAGGCATGATACTCCAATGTAACCTTCGCATCTTCGGTAATCTCGATTTCCATCGTCCGCCCCTCTCTCTCCGATCCGAGAATTGTCCGCTTTACAGGCTTGGCGTTTTCCTTAATCACCTTGCCCTCGCGCCCCATCTTGAACCTGTTGCGCAGATCAGCCGCGAACACTTTCGGATCAACACTTGGAGCGAAGAGCATAAAAGTGATGCTCGTGTTAGTGTCTTTATCAGCCGTGATGCGCTTGAATGCTCCCTTGTCTTCGGCTTTGACGGTCCAGCCCTTGGGATAGCTTATCGCGAGGCCGTAATGCTCAAACTTTGTGTCCTCGTCGATTGCAGCACGGACCGCCTTCATGTTTACGACGGTTTGCTCATAGTAGTAAATGGGGGTCTCGTCCTTCAGAGCCCCGGTCTTTATGCCACATGAGACAGAGAACCCGAGTTCCTTGACGCTCCAGAGATGTCGTAAGATCATATTCTTCTCCGAAGGTGGAATGACCTCCGAGTCAGGTTTGCCAAGCCGTTTATCTAGCTTCTCGACCTCCTTTTCCGCATCAGCCCTGCTTATGCAAATCACCACGAATCGCTGGAGTATCAGTTTGTCGCGGTAAAATGCGACGTGTTGCTGAGCGAGTTTATCACCCCAAATGTACTCCTTGAAGTTCTCGGCTGGCTTGTCTGTCGTCAGTTTGGCTTCTGGATTCTTCTTGAGGAACTCTTCCCTCCGAACCCCGTCCGTAACTTCGGGTGCAAGCGACTTCACGAACTCCTCCCTGGTTTGCTTTTTCTCCTGAGCGACCACCGCCGTTCTCAGTTCCTTGACCATCTTCAAGTCCCACAGTTTGATCGTCTTGTCTTTGCTCCCAGAGGCCAGGGTCTTGCCATCCGGACTGAAAGCCACGGAATACACCCAGTCTGTGTGGCCCTGGAGAGTGTTCTGCTCCCTGCCAGTCTGCACATCCCACAGCTTGATCGTTGTGTCATCGCTCCCTGATGCGAGGGTCTTGCCGTCCGGACTGAAAGCAATGGTGTACACCCTGTCCGAATGCCCTTTGAGTATGGCCAATTCCTTGCCGGTTTGCACGTCCCACAGCTTGATCGTGTTGCCCCTACTCCCCGAGGTCAGGGTCTTGCCATCTGGACTGAAAGCCACGGAGTACACCCAGTCTGTGTGGTCCTGGAAAATGTTCTGCTCCTTGCCGCTCTGCACATCCCACAGATTGATCGTCCTGTCTTCGCTCCCCGAGGCCAGGGTCTTGCCATCCGGACTGAAAGCCACGGAGTACACCCAGTCTGTGTGGCCCTGGAGAGTAGTCTGCTCCCTGCCGGTCTGTACATCCCACAGTTTGATCGTCTTGTCTTTGCTCCCAGAGGCCAGGGTCTTGCCATCCGGACTGAAAGCCACGGAGTACACCCAGTCTGTGTGGCCCTGGAGAGTAGTCTGCTCTCTGCCGGTCTGTACATCCCACAGTTTGATCGTCTTGTCTTTGCTCCCAGAGGCCAGGGTCTTGCCATCCGGACTGAAAGCCACGGAATACACCCAGTCTGTACGGCCCTGGAGAGTAGTCTGCTCTCTGCCGGTCTGTACATCCCACAGTTTGATCGTCTTGTCTTCGCTCCCCGAGGCCAGGATCTTCCCATCCGGACTGAAAGCAACAGAGCGTACAGATCCGTCGTGCGACATGCGGTTCCTGGAGCCATCCTGATCGCGGGCAGACAGTTTCAACGGCTTGTGGCCTTGCACCTCCGGCAACGACGAGGTTGGCCCTTCTTTGCTTGGGGGAGGAGGTGGCGGGCTTTCTCTCGCTGAAGGTAGTGCCGCATCGTTCGCGGAGCCAAGGATTGCTGGTGCAATGGGCGGCGATTCGGGAGTTCGGGACGGGGGAGTCGTCGGAGGTGTATGTGGTGTCGGTGTCTGCTCATGTTTCACTGGGCTGTCGGAGGTAGTCCCCGCTTCGGCCACCGAAGGAGGGGGGGGCTTCCTTCCGACAGCGGAAGAAAGGACGAGCCACACTGTGATGAAGAGAATCACAGCGAACACCGCACTACCGACGAGGACATGGCGGCCTTGAAGTGGGCTCGAACGTGTCAACCGCACGTCTCCTTGCACGACCGACCCGGCCGGAAAGAGGTTCTCCACGGTATCTGCGGGGCACCATTTCTGATCGCCAACCCGGAGCACCATTTCGTCTCGAGTGAGTTGACCGGCTTTGGCCATCTGGCGCAACTGCGACGTAGACAATGGTCCAAACCGCTCCTTATTCCGTGCCACATACCACTGATCTGCCATCGTTGCACTCCCCGTTTGAGTCTTTAGTTCACCACGAAGGGCAGCATCTGGGAGGAGCGAATTATCCCGGCCAGTTGGTACAGTGGAATAGCGCTCCGCATCTTCATGGATGGCTGCCAGGTAGGGTTCCCTGCCGCCAAACGCCCAGGATCAGCTGCAGACCGCGCCGCAACTGCGGAATCCCACACGGGCAGGGTGGCGCGGCTTGTCCGCTGAATCCGCTCATTCGGCTTGGTCACCTCTGCTGCACCCCACTTGGTCGTCCTGCCCGGAACTGCTGAATTGCACCTTACCAGGCGCATACGTCCCCTGCAAGCAAAAACTGCTGTAGTCGTTGCTGGGCTGCTGGGTTGCCCCGGCAAGGCCCCTGGCTGAACCGTAGCCGAGCCAGCTTGCAGTGTTCTGATCAATCCGAGACCTTCACCTCGAGAACGAGCTTCTTCTTCCCACTCTTGAAGACGAGTTTGTCTCCATCGACCGTGTCGGGAAGCACCTCTACGCCACCACCGATGAACAACTTCCCCTCGGGTCCCACTTTTCCTTGGAAAGTGTCTCCGGCTTCCTTGGCGAATTTGGGAGTGATGTCGAGCAGAAAACCGATCTCTCCAGTCGTCTCGATTACCCGAACCTTGATCGTAGCCCCAGGCGGCAGCTTGTTCTTCGCGACGAAGGCATTCACCTTCAAGCCTTCTGGCTTGTCGATGGTCCATTTGACCGGAATGTCGTCCGCCGTAGCTGTGTTGCACACACAGCACACGAGCGAAAGGACTACCACATACCGCATCATGACGCTCCTCCTTTGTCTAGAGGTTGAACTCTTATTCAAGCCATTACACCTCCTGCGAGTTGGGGTGAGTTGCTATACATGCTTGCAGTTCATCGGACGTCCACGGTAGGTAGATGACGGCCGCTTGGCCGCGACCAGTGATCAACGACTCCAGCCAAGCGGTGTTTACATGCACTGCGATGATTGGGCTGTTGGCTGGGACCGATGGCGTGATCTTTTCTGTGGTCAGGTAAAACTGACATCCTTGAAGGGTGCCCCTACCGCTCTCCGTGACAGCTTTCACGAAGGCAGCCCCATAGACTGCTGAGAACACCCCTTTCAAAAAGGAGTCCTTGGTGTGAACTGCGATACGGCAGGTGTTGTGCCCTGCTTGCTGGGCGAGAGAAGTAGCCTGCGAAACGGCACGGGCGATAGCCGTCTCATCGGGCCCACGGCTATTCGTGTGAAATAGTGACATGGACGGGAACCTCCGCGAAGGTGCAGAACAGCCGAACTGCTGAGTATACAACCGGCCAGCCGCATATCACGGCTTGGTTGCCTATTCAGGCTCGGTTGCCTATCATGGCCCGGCTGGATAGCACGGCTCGGCTGTCTATCACGGTTTTGTTCTGTCTCACCCCGACGAGCAGCATACCACGCCTCGCCGCCCAACGCCACTTTTTCCCTTTTCTTGAACCGAACCGGAAAGGGAACCGGAAAGGGGACGCAAGTCGATTCACACAATCTTCACAATGCAATGCCAGTTCGGTCAGCGCCGCCCCTGCCCTGAGCGACCCTGGCGCCGTTCGGGGCACCTATCTGTTACTTCACGTTCATGGCCTGTGGGTTTGAGGATGCCTCCGTTGCCTCTGAATCAACCATTGCTGGGCTATACGGGTTTGCTGACCATCACGGATTTTGGGGAAGTGCCAGGAGAGGTCCAGAAGAGAAGGCGTGTGCTGGTGGCGTGGTGGCAATGTCGCTTTTTTGTCATCCGTGGGGCAACCACAGACACGCACCGTCGCTTCCTGGAACACCGCCAGGCAAAAAACGCCGTTGGCGGTGTGGCATCCTGAGCAGCGGTGTCTCGGCGTCCACTCCCTACCCAAAATCCGTGACGGTCAGCGGGTTTTCTCCAACTCTTCACGACCTCTTTCCAGGGCGATCTGCAAGTGGTTGAACGGACGCCAAGCCGCTTCTGCACTCGCACTTGACCCCTCACGCCTTCATATTCCGCCACAGGTCCCGGAACGATTGCCTTGCCGGCGCGGGAAAGTCCCTGGCCGCCGTCCAGCCGCTCCCCGGTCCCGGCAGGCGCTTCAACCACCCCTCGCGGGCCAGCGGCCGCAGCACCCAGCGGGCCAGACGCAACACCACCCGATACAGCCACGGCCGGCGCAGGACTTCCTTCCAGGCCCAGTACGCCAGCCGTTCCAGCCGGGGGGCGTGCCGCTGCTTGCCGGAGTGGTGCTGCATCTCGCGCAGGCCGATCAGCATGTGCGGGATGTTGATCTTCACCGGGCAGGCCGCCTGACAGGCGCCGCACAGCGATGACGCATGCGGCAAATGGGGGTTCTCCTCGACGCTGTCGTACAGCGGCGTCAGGATGCTGCCGATCGGCCCCGAGTAGACGCCGCCATAGGCATGGCCGCCGATGCGCCGGTAGACCGGGCAGGCGTTGAGACAGGCACCGCAGCGGATGCACTGCAAGCTCTCGCGGAACGGCGTGGCCAGCACGCGCGAGCGGCCATTGTCCAGGACGACCAGGTGGAATTCATCGGGACCGTCCGCGTCGCCGGGCCGGCGCGGCCCGCTGATCAGGGTGGTGTAGACCGAGAGCGTTTGGCCGGTGGCGGCCCGGGCCAGCAGCTTGAGGAAGACCGGCAGGTCGATCAAGTCGGGGGATGACCTTTTCCAGGCCCATCAGCGCCACGTGGACGCGCGGGCAGGTCGTGGTCAGCCGGGCGTTGCCCTCGTTGGAGATCAGCACAATGGTCCCCGTCTCGGCCACGGCGAAGTTGGCCCCGGTGATCCCCAGGTCGGCACGGGCGAACTTCTCGCGCAGCACGCGCCGGCCCACCTTCGCCAGGCTCGCGGGATCGTCGGGGAGCGGTTCGCCGACGTGCTTCGACAGGATGCGGGCGATGCTCTCGCGGGTGTGGTGGACCGCCGGGGCCACCAGGTGCGAGGGCCGCTCGCCGGCCAGCTGGATGATGAACTCGCCGAAATCGGTCTCGACCACCTCCAGCCCGGCTGTCTCCAGGGCCGAGTTGAGATGCACCTCCTCGGTGGTCATGGACTTGGATTTGACCGCCCGCTGACAGCCGGCCTTGCGGGCAATCTCGACCACGATCCGCCGGGCGTCCTCGGCGCTGGCCGCGTAGTGGACCTGGCCGCCGTTCTTGCGGATGGAAGCGTCCAGCTGTTCGAGGTACTGATCGAGATGGGCCAGGGTGTGTTCCTTGATGCGCTTGGCGTGGTCGCGCAGCTGGCTGCTGTCGGCCAGGTTGCCCAGGCTGCGGCGGTTGCCGGCCAGCAGCGTGCTGGTCAGCCGGACCAGGGCGGCTTGCAGCGGCTGGTCCGCCAGGGCGTGGGCCGCGGCATTGAGGAAATCGTGGTGTTCCTGGCGTGCGTGATCGATCATGATCGGCCCCTGGCTCTCCCCTGCGGAACTTTTTCCGCTGCGCTGGTTGACGGCCGTTCTCCTCTCGGGTATCGTAGGACCATTCCTGATTCCTTCCACCGAGGTAACCTCGCCATGTCCCCCGCAACCGTTCGTCCGGCCCTGATTCTGGCGCTGGTGTTATCGGCAGCCCTTGTCGGCTGGGGAATTGTCAGCGCCCAGCCTGGTCGGCAGCCATTCGGGGGACAGCCCCGGCCGGGAGGGTTCCCCCAACCGCAGCCCCCACGCTTTCCCCAACCGCCCGTGGGCATGCCGCAGCCACAATTCCCCCAGCCGTTCAAGCCGCCCGTGATCCAGCCGCCCCCGACGATGCCCCAGCCGTTCAAGCCGCCCCAGGTGAATCCCCCACCGTTCAATCCCAACCCAGTGGTCTTTGTCGATCGGTATCAGTGCAACACCTGCGGCAAGATCATCGAGGTGCCCCAGGGCGGTGCGACTCCGAACGTCTGTCCCGGTTGCGGCATCCGGATCGTCGGTGTGGCTCCTCCGCACCAGGCGGGGGCCAACAATCCCAATCCGATTGTTCGACCCAACCTGCCTGCCTCCAGCCCGATGAGCTCCTACCAGGCGGGCAAGGTGGTCGGGATGATTATGGGCTCCCTCATTGTCATTGTCGGCCTGGTGGTCGGGATCATCTTCGCCATCCGTGCCTCCAGCGGAGGCGGTTCCCGGGGGAGCAACCGGGCCAGCCGGCCACGGCGGCGCCGGCCTGTTCCCGATTACGACGACTGACGGCGCTTCAGGTTTTCGCCAACAGCTCGGCCAGGTGCAGGGCCTGGACCGGGCTGCCGCGCCGCCGCAGGCAGCCCGCGATGTTCATCAGGCAGCCCGCATCCGTCGCCACCACGGCCTGCACGCCGGCCTGCTCGATGAATGAAGCCTTGTCGAGTACCATCGCTCCGCTGATGCCAGGATAGCGCACCGAGAACGAGCCGCCGAAGCCGCAGCACTCGTCCGCCCGCTCCAGCGGCACGTACTCCAGTCCCCGCACGCGCTTCAGCAACCGTTCCGGCTCCGTCAGCAGACCCAGGCCGCGCAGATGGCAGGCCATGTGATAGGTCACCCGGCCCTCGAACCGGGCCCCGACGTCCTCCAGGTGCAGCACGTTGACCAGGAAATCGCTCAGCTCGTGGATGCGGGCCGACAGGTCCAGCGCACGCCGATGCCAGACCGGATCGTCGTGAAACAGCTCCGGATACTCCAGCTTGACCATGGCGGCACAGGAGCCCGAGGGCGTGACCACCCTTTGCTCGCCGGCAAAGGTGCGGAGCAGATGGCGGGCCAGGTCGCGGGCGTCGTCGTGGTAGCCGCTGTTGAAGTGCGGCTGACCGCAGCAGGTCTGGGCGGTGGGGAAATCGACCTCGACGCCCAGCCGACGCAGCAGCCGGACCGTGGCCACGCCGACCTCGGGGAAGAGGGCGTCGCCCAGACAGGTGACCAGCAGCGAAACGCGCATGGGCCCTCACAGCAAGCGCCGGCTCTGCATGTCCAGACCGGTCTGAAGAAAGCGAAGCGACCGCTCCGCCTGGTGGTTGAAGTACGCCCAGGTATGGCCGCCCGCCCGGGTGGTCAGGTCGCACTCGTGTTCGACCCCCAGGGCGCTCAGCTTCTCGTGCAGCCGATCGTTGCCCTGATGCCAGTGGACGTCGTCCGGATCGCAGGCGAAGAAGAGATGGGGCGGATAGCGGTTGGGCTGAACGTGCATCGGGGCCGTGTCCTGCCGGCACTGCTCCTTGCTGTCGTACATCTCATCCAGGGGCAGCCCCTGCCCGTACAGCTCGTGATACTCGATGGCGGACGCCAGGGCTGCGACCACGGCGAACGTGTCCGGATACTTGAAGCCCAGCCGCAGCGCACCCTGGCCTCCCATGCTGATTCCCAGCAGCCCCAGCGAGCGCGTGCCGAGCCCCCAGCGCTGCTGGAAGTACGGCACCACACTCTGGAGCAGGTATCGCTCTGCCGTCAGCTGAAGGTCAAACGGCGGACAGATCCGGTCAGCCCACCAGGTATGGGGAGCGTGCGGACAGACACAGGCCAGGCGGAACTCGGCGAGGAAGCGGTTGAAGTCCGGCTGATCGCGCAGGGAACGGGCGTCGTAGGCGTGGAGGAACAGGACGCCAAAGCGCGGCCCCGCGGAGGAGGGAGCCAGGTCGTAGACGTCGGCCGATTTGCCGGCCAGGTCAATCGCGGTCCAGGTAGAAGTCACGCAGAATCGTTCCAGGGGCAATGGGGGCCAATCCATCCTTGATTCTACAAAGCGGCGCGATCGCTGTCACTTTTGCCCCTGCTGACGCCACTCTCTTGCGGAAAGCCTTCTCGCGGAGAAAGAACATGACCGTTTCCCCCATCACCGAGCATGAGCCCGACGCTGACCTCTGGCAGCTGGTGCGTCAAGGGAGCGTGCCGGCCTTTGAGGTCCTGGTGCGGCGGCACCAGGCCGCGGTGTGTTCCGTGGCCTACAGCCGCTGTGGCGATCTGGCGCTGAGCGAGGACGTGGCCCAGGAGACCTTCTGGACCGCCTGGCGCGAACGGGAATCGCTTCTGCAACCGAACTCCCTGCGTGCCTGGCTGTGCGGCATTGCCCGGAACCTCGGCAACAACGCCCGGCGACGGGCAGCGCGGGCGGCTGAGGCCGCCGCACCCCTCGACGCTGCACCGGAGCTGTCCGCGCCCATTCCGGGGCCGGTCGAGGAAGCGGTGTCGCGCGAAGAGGAAGCCCTGGTGTGGGAAACCCTGGAACAGATCCCGGAATCCTATCGCGAGCCGCTGATCCTCTTCTACCGCGAGGAGCAGTCGGTGGCCGAGGTCGCGGCAGCTCTGGACCTCAGCGTGGACGCGGTCAAGCAACGGCTGTCGCGGGGCCGGGAGATGCTCCGGGAACGAGTGGCCGGCCTGGTGGAAGGCACCTTGCGCCGCAGCCGGCCCGGACGCCCCTTCACCGTGGCCGTCCTGGCGGGCCTGACCGCCATTTCGACCGGGGCCAAGACGGCCCTGGCCGGTTCGGGGGTAGGATCGTCCGCGCTGGCCGCCGCGCCGCTCAAGGCGGGCATGGTGGCTGGACTCCTGGGCGGTCTGTCCGGGCGTTGTTCGGCCTCCTGGGCGGCTGGCTCGGCACCCGCATGGCCGCGGATGCCGCTCCGACCCGCCGCGAGCGCGAAGCCATCTTGCGTTCAGGACGCCGAATGCTGCTGGTGTCCGTCCTTTTCACCGCTGCGCTGATGTGCCGATGCTGGCCTTTCCCGGGTTCCTGGCGGGGCGGTCCTACCTGATCTTCTGGTTTGGCTGGATGGTTGACGTTCGGCTGTTACGCCGCGGTGAGAGCTCTTTTCTGCGCCGGGAGGGGAACCGCCTCCGCGCAGACCCCCGCCACGCGGAACCGAACGAGACCGCCATTGCGGCAAGGGGCCGGCCGTTATCACGGCCTGGTCTTTCGCAGCCGGGCAACGTTGTTCGGCTTGCCGCTGCTGGACGTCAACGTCAGCGACCTGATGCGCCCAGCGGCACCGGGTCAGGCCAGGTCGGCCCCGTTGCGCCTGTGGCTGGATCGCCATCGGCGACGAGGCGGTTGGCTTCATCGCGATTGGCGGCCGGGCCATCGGCGTGGTGAGTTTCGGCGGCATCGCCATCGGCCTGGTGGCGGTGGGCGGTCTGGCGCTGGGCGGAGCTGGCTCTGGGCGGCCTGGGCGTGGGCGCGCATCGCGCTCGGGGGCGGGGCCATCGGCTGGCAGGCCTGTGGCGGCTTCGCCGTGGCCTGGGACACCGCTTGTGGCGGGGCGGCCGTGGCCTGGCATGCGGCCTCGGGTGGTGCGGCCGTCGCCCGGGAGCACGCGCTCGGGGGAGCGGTCTGGGCCCAGCAGGCCAACACCGAGGCGGCTCAGCAGGTCCTGCTGGCCAACCCCCTGGTGCGTGGTTACCAGTGGTGCCTGGACCCACCTGGCATGGTTCGCAGGCTGGGCTCGGGGTGCTTCTCCTTCTGGGATGGTGTACGCCCTGCTCCCGCTCCTGTACCGCCCCTGGGAAGGGAGACGGAAGACCCGAGCGCGTGAAATTCACTTCGGGGGCAGGCCCGCTGCCCCCGGATATTTGAAGCCCTTGCGGCGCTGGGTGCTGTAGCGGGCCAGGGCGTCCTCGATGACGGACACGCTGGCCTTGGCCGGCTCCATCTCATCGACCTCGACGGCCTTGCCCTCCAGGGTCTTGTAATCCTGGAAGAACCGCCGCAGCATGGTCAGGCGGTGGGCCGGCAACTCCGTCGCCTCCCGGAACTGGTTGTATTCCGGATCGTGGAGGGCCACGGCCAGGATCTTGTGGTCCTTCTTGCCGCTGTCCATCATCGTCATCAGCCCGATGGCCCGGGCCTGGACCAGCGTCAGCGGCGCCACCGGCTCCTGGCACATCACCAGCACGTCGATTGGATCATCGTCCTCGGCCAGGGTCTGCGGAATGAAACCGTAGTTGGCCGGGTAGAACACCGCGGAATAGAGGATGCGGTCCAGCCGGAGCAGGCCGGTTTCCTTGTCCAGCTCGTACTTGACGCTTGATCCCATCGGGATCTCGATCACGGCGGTGAACTCGGTCGGCAGACGTTCGCCAGGCGTCACATCGTGCCAGGCATGGGTCATGGCGGCAGGCCCCTTTACGCTTCAGGTATAGTCCAGTGCCTGGTTTGTTGTATGGGGAGGCGCGATTTCCTCAAGCGGTCTGCTCCGGGGACCGATGAGAATTTGTTGGCAGGTTCCACGCAACGATCGGGCCCAGTTCGGAGGCGCACGCCTGCGTGCGCTCCGGCCGGCAGGCCGGCCTGCGCTTCGGCCTGGGCGGAACTGAGATTGACAGGCATTCCGAAAAGGTGTTGCCTGAGTGCGGTAAGACCACCGGGAAAGTGAGACGGCTCATCGAAAGAGGAGCGGCCCTGCTGGTGCGCAACAAGATCGACCAAATGGCGGAGGAACTATGGAGCCAGTCTCCTCACGTTCCCGCACCGTCTCCTCAGGACACCGTCTGGCAGGATGGTTTTCCCGTTGCCAGTCCCGGTTCCCGGCTGCTGGCCCAAACAGCTCAAACCCCCACGGAAGATTTCTCCCTCTCTCCCGAACTGGTCCACGTCAATGCGGCCTGGGCCGACAGCTCCTGCTATCCCCCGTTTACCGTGGTGCAGCCCGGTGGTCAGCGGATCGGCATCAGTGCCTTCGCGACGTTTCAGGCGGCTCTGGTCGCCGTGGCCCCGGGCGGAGTGGTCCTGGTGGCCCCGGGCACCTATGCGGGCGGCGTGCGGATCGAGCGGCCGGTCCGGCTGGTCGGGGACGTGGGCACCGGGCAGCAGCCGGGGCCCGGCGGCCAGGCGCCCGTGATCGATTGCTCCCGCTCGCCGGCCGGGCCGGGGTTCGTCCTGGATGAGCAAGCCCAGGGGGTGACCATCGAGGGATTCGTCATCGCGGGCGTGCCCGGTGTTCCTTCGGTCGGCGTCTCCACGCGGGCGCTACCCGGGTTCGCATCCGGCACAACCGCCTGGTCAACGTCACCTGCGGGATTGACCTTGCCGGTGCCAGGACGAGCGACTGGACGATCGAGAACAACGTCTTTGTGGGCAAGGAGTCCGGGCCCGACAGCGTGGCGATTCAGGTCGGCGCGGACCTGAAGGACGGCGTCCCCATCAACGTTTCGAGCAACGACATTGGGCATTGGAGTTACGCGCTGCGCGTTCTCAGCCGGGTGGCCCTGGTCGTCTTCGGCAACCGCCTGGAATATCGTAACCCGGGCCGTGTTCGCGTTCGGCCGCAACGTCGATGAGTGGCAGATCCGCATGGACGCCAACGACATCGAGCCGGCGCTGAGCCCGATGATCGAGTACCTCACTGTTGCCCGACCTCCAGAGCCGGAGCCAGCGCCCGCAGCGGAGAGCGTGGCAGCCGAGCCGGCCGCTGTTGTCCCCGCACTCCTTCCCCCGGCAGCGGAACCAGGGCCCGTTCCTCAGCCGACCCCGGAAGTGGGCACGCCCGAGCCGACGCCCGCACCGGAACCGCAAGCTGTCCCTCTGTCCGGCAGCGAACCGATCCTTTTCAGTCCAGGGACGCCCTGCGTCGTGGATCTGCGTCCGATCCTCGGCGCGGAGGGTCGGTACGTCCTGCACTGGGGCGACGGCCACGATCGCGTTTACTACGCGGAGGAACTTCAGCGTCTGAGCGGTTTGCTCATGCACACCTACGCGGAGGCGGGACTGTACCAGGTGACAGTGGACGTTGAGGACGAGACGGGGATGCACCGCAACGTGGCGGCGTGGCCGGTGGCCGTGTTCGCGCCCCGGATTCTCGGCCCCGCGTCGGCCGTGGTCGGCCAGGAGGTTTCGTTTCGTGCCGGCACCACGGGAGCCGCCGTCGAGGGGCCGCCGTGCTTCAGCTGGCAGGTGCGGAACGGCAGCGGCCAGACGATCCAGCAAGTGGGTTGGACGTGGACCACCCCTCGGCCCGAGTTGACCTTCACGCCGGTCGAGGCCGGCTGGCACACCATTTTCCTGACCATTCAAGACGGTGAAGGCAAGGTGCAGGTGATCCACCGCAGCCTGCGCGTCCAACTCAGTTCGACTTCTGCCCTTTGTGGAGTGCGGCAGTAGCATTGCTCTGCCGCTTTTGTTTGGCTTTTTGTTTTTGGCTTTTTCCTTTGTTCCGCTAAAAGTCCAAGAAACAAAGACCAAAAGAAGAAACGAAAAACAGGAGAAACAAAAGCGGCAGAGCAAAGCTACTGCCGCACTCCACAAAGGGCAAAGTTGAACTTACTCCTTGAGTCCCGGGAGCTGCCCGGTGCTATCGCCAAAGCGATCGGCGCGGACCCCGACCAGGTCCAGCAGCGACAGGAACAGATTGCACAGCGGCGTGCCGGCCGGGTGGCGGACGTGGCGGCCGCCCAGGATCGCGCCGCCGGCCAACAGGATCGGCAGGTTGTCGTGGTTGTGCCGGTCGCCGTCGCTGATCCCCGAACCGTACACAACAACGCACCGATCCAGCAGAGTGCCACCCTCTTCCGGGATGGACTGCAACCGTTCCAGCAGATACGCGAACTGACTGACGTGGAGACGGTTGAGGATCCGCAGCTTGTCGTGCCTGGCCGGGTCGCCGCCGTGGTGAGACAGGTCGTGGTGCCCCTCCGGCACTCCCACCTCCCGGTAGCTCCGGTTGCTGCCGTCATTGCCTAGCACGAACGTGGCCACCCGGGTCAGGTCCGTCTGAAAGGCGAGGGCGACCAGCTCGGCCAGCAGACGGGCGTGTTCCCGGTATTCCTCCGGAACCCCGGTCGGACGGACCAGCTGCTCCTTCCCGATCTTGACCGCCGGCTGGGCCCGATGGATTCGGGCTTCCACCTCCCGTACCGCCATCAGATACTCGTCGAGTTTCCGGCGGTCGCTCCCACTCAACTGCCCGCTCAGGGCACGGGCGTCCTCCGCCACGAAGTCCAGCACGCTTCGGCGTTCTCGCTCTCGCCTGGCCTGGGTCGCGTCGGCGTCGGGCCGGAGGCGGTCTCCAAACAGCCGCTCGAAAACCACCCGGGGATCAACCTCCTTGGGCATTGGGGTCGATGCGGTTCGCCAGGACAGATTGGTCTGGTAAGCGCAACTGTAGCCGTTGTCACAGGTTCCGGCCGATTTGCCGCCCTCGCAACCCACCTCCAGGGAAGGGAAGCGCGTGGCCTGGCCAAGGACCGCGGCCGCGACCTGATCGACCGACGGCCCAACGCGAACGTCGGAGCCGGACGTTTTGTGCGGCCGGACCCCGGTCAGGAAGGTGGCCATTGCCCGGGCGTGGTCGCCGGGGCCGTCCGGTCCCGGGTCGGCGGTCCGCTGGGCAAGCCCGGACAGGACGCTGACGGACGTCCGCACTTTTTCGAGCGGCCTCAGCGTCGGCGGCAACTCGAAGCCGACTCCCTCGGTCGTGGGGGTCCAGTCGGGCAAGTGCTTGCCGTTGGGGGCGTAGACGAACGCCAGCCGCAGCGGTTGGCCGGCCGTCTCGGCTCCCGAGGAGTGCTGGACCAGCGACTCCAGGAAGGGAAGTGCGATTGATACGCCCATCCCACGGAGGGCCGTCCGGCGTGTGATCTGTCGGTGTTTCATCGAGTGTCCTCCGGTCGGACGCTCCGTTTCCGGAACGGGTCGCTTCGGACCAGCGCGATTGCCAAGCTGCTGAACCGGGACCCGTTCCGGATGGCGGAGCGGACAATGCGATCAATCACGGGGCGGTCGGCCGGTCCCAGGCTTCGGCCGAGAGCATAAGTCAGGAGCTGTTGTGTCAGGCAGCGGCTGAAGACTTCGGGCCGTTCGGCGAGGAGAGCAATCAGTTCGTCGGCACCGCGGAAGGCCCGGCCGTCGGGAAGCGTGCCGGATGGATCGATCGGGTGGTCCGCGTCCCGGTCCCGCCACGCTCCGACCGCGTCGAAATTCTCCAGGCCGTACCCCAGAGGATCGAGCCGGGCGTGACAGGACGCGCACTCGGCCCGGGAGCGATGCCGGTCCAGCTGCTCGCGGAGAGTCGCCGGTTTCCCGCCACGGTCGTCCTGGAGCGTGTCCACTCCGGGAGGCGGTGGCGGCGCCGGCGTACCGAGCAGGTTTTCCAGCACCCATTTGCCCCGCTTGACCGGGGACGTTCGCGTCGGTCCGGATGTGACGGTCAGGACACTGGCGTGCGTGAGTACGCCCCTCCGGTTCGTACCAGCCAGGCTCACGCGCCGGAAGTCGGCACCGGTCACCCCGCCGATTCCGTAGTGGTGGGCCAGACGCTCGTTGACGAAGGTGTAATCGGCGCTCAGCAATTCGAGGATACTCCGGTCCTCCCGAACGACGTGGTCGAAGAACAGCTCGGTCTCTTGCCGCATGGCCCGGAGCAGGTCCGCGTCAAACTCGGGAAAGCGGGCCGGGTCGCGGGTGACCTCGGTCAGGGCCCGGGTCTGGAGCCACTGACCGGCGAAGTTCTCGGCCAGGGCGCGCGATTTGGGATTCCGCAGCATCCGCCGCACCTGGGCCGCGAGCGTGCTGGGGGCGTGGAGTTTCCCAGCAGCGGCGAGCCGGATCAGTTCGTCGTCCGGCATGCTGCTCCAGAGGAAGTACGACAATCGCGAAGCCAGCTCAAAGTCCGTCAGTGGCCGGTCGGGATCGGGGCCCGGAGGCAGATCAGGTTCGACCCGGAACAGGAAGTGCGGGGAAACGAGGATCGCCTTGAAGGCCAGTTTGAGCCCGGCGTCGGCCGCTTCCCCGTTGTTCAGAGCGGCTTCGACAAACCGCATCAGTCGGGCCATCTCGGAGTGGGTGATGGGCCGGCGGTAGGCTCGGTCGGCGAACGCCTGCAGCGCAAAGTAGGCACGGTCGATCTCGGCCGCATGGACATTCGTCTCAACACGGTTTCCCTTGACGGCGTTGTCTCGCTGCGGCGGGGCCCCGCGGAGGACGTAGGGGACGTGATCCTCGACCGGCGGGGTGCGGAGGCGGTGCCAGAGGTTGGCATCCGCGGCAACGGCCTCGACCACGGTCTCCGCGGCGGTCAGGTATTTCTCGATCAGGGTCGGGGAGACGGACAGCACGTCTCCAAGGGTGTCAAAACCGTCGCCGGAATCGTCAGCGGGGAAGTCGTCGGCGGGCTGGAACGTGACGCCGACCAGGTCGCGGATGGTGTTGTTGTATTCGGCCCGGTTCAGTCGCCGCAGCGTCACCCGACCGGGGTTGCGAAAGCGGGCTGCGGTCTGATCGAGCCATACTGTGAGCGTTGCCAGTTCTGTCGGCTCCGGACGCGGTCGCCCGGCCGGGGGCATCTGCCCGGAGCGGATCACTCTGGCAACGCGATCCCAGGCGTCTGGGGCGATACTTGGCGAAGCCTCGTCCAGGTGCGCGGTCAGAGAGAATCCCCCTTTGGCCTTGCCCACTCCGTGACAGTCGGTGCAGTAACGCCTCAGAAGTGGTGCGACCTGAGTGGCAAACGTCAGAGGGGGGCTTTCCGTTGCGAGGTCCGTATCCTCCTCATCGACGTCTGAATCTCCAGAGGTCGAGGAGTTGTTGCGATTGCTGAGTGGGGCAGATGGGCCAGCGATCCAAAGCAATGCGATTGCAACGGTCGCCGCGACAACCGTTCCAACGACCAGACCCAGAGTCAGTCGAGTGCGGCTCACAGGTGTCCTTTCCGACTAACAGGTGCAAGGGGATCCCCGCGGGTGCGCTGCGCCACCCACGGGGACTTGCAAGCCTCAATACCCCGCGGTGATGACCTCGCCGCCGGACCGGGTCACCAGCGCGATGATGACGGTGGCCGGGGTGGTCTCCTGAAGGAACCGGACCGAGCCGTCCCCGAACAGTGCGTTGGCGCCTCCGACGTGCCACGAATAGATCTCGTTGTTGCTGGTGTAGTTGATCATGCAGGTGCCGAGACGCTGGCCGCTGCTGTTGCACTGGGCCCCGGCCAGGGCGGAGTAGCAGAACATGTCGCCCCACGCTCCGCCGGCACTGGAAACGGGTTCGATGCTGCCATCCGCGGGCAGGCCGTCCACTTCCGAGTTGTAGATCTGCCGGATGCGGTTGTAGCCGACCGGCTTGCCGCCGCTCTCGGACATGAAGATGGTGTTCGACGTCCCGTCGGTGACCGAGGTGATGGGGAATGGTCCCCCACCGGGGTACTGCGGATCATTCAGAGTGCCGGCCATCTGAGTACTGCCGGGGTATTGCGAGCGCAGCCCGAGGAGGTTGGTCAGGCCGTCGTGGATGCCGGCGATGGGGAAGTAGTCGGAGCGGGCCCACATCTGGCCCGGCGGCGGGTTCAGGTTCGATCCGGTTCCGCCACCCGGGAAGCAGGCTGCTCCGCCACCGTTCCCGTAAGGGCCCCAGCAGGCATTGTAATAGTCCAGGGTCTGCTTGGCCGGGTCCGACGGACACAGGTAAGTCTTCACAACCTGGGCGTAGGCCAGGTTGGCTCCCGAGTGTGGGCCGTTGGGAGGAATGTTCACCGTGTCGAATTCCGACACGTTGGGGTTCAGTCGGGCGTAAAGCACCTCTTGCTCGATGTAAGGGAGCAAGTTGGCATGGAGCGACAGGCCGACCAGCTTGCCGGCGAACCGGGCATTCGGGTCCGGGTCGGGGGATTGCAGCAGGGTGTAGGCGGCCGGCAGCATCCCCTGGCTGGAATTGTAGTTGTGAATGGCCAGTCCGATCTGTTTGAGGTTGTTCTGGCAGGTGCTGCGGGCCGCGGCCTCGCGCACTTTCTGGACGGCGGGCAGGAGCAGACCGATCAGGATGGCGATGATGGCAATCACGACCAACAGTTCGATCAGGGTAAAGGCACGGCGCGGATGGAGTGGCAGGGAGTTCACGTGTAACACCTCCGAAATCTAAATGGTCAAGGATGTCGCCGGACGCTGGTCGTGTCGGCCGGGTCATTTCACTTCAAAGGGGGCGAGCTGGTTTGGTTTGGGTTCGACCGTGGCCGTCAGCAACGGGTTGTTGGGATCGAGATAGCGGTGCTGGAGCCGGTCCGGGGCGTTCAGGCCGGGACTTCGTCCGAGCGCCTTGCCGGCCCCTTCCTTCCACTCGACCAGGACGACGTACTCTCCCGGTGCGGCGCCTGGACCTGTCGGGCCAGCGAGCGAAAACGTCCCGTCCTGGCCGACGACTCCCTGGGGGATCAGGTCTTCAAACCGATTTGTGGCGTCCTTGCGAAGGAACGTGACCGTTGCTCCGACGGCGGGTTCGCCGTTGCAGAGCACCTTGCCGGACACCGGATAGAGCCCGTTGGAGCCGCAGCCGGCGCATACTGTCACACACACCACCGAGACGGTGGCGAAGAACGCGGAACCGCGCATGGGTAATCGCTCCTTTCTGCCGTGACGTCCTTTCACGTCTCAGGCTGGCCCTGGTGTTGTTGCTGGGTAGGCCAGCCCCTCATTCGCAACGCGCATGCCACGGGAAAGCGCGGACACGTGTCCGGGCACTATTCCCTTGCCGGACCGAGAGTTACGGCGCAGTCCGATTGCGCTGGCCCTCGGCCAGGCGGCCGGGATGCAACGCATTCTGCAATCCGGCAGATGCAATCTGCCCGAGTTTCGGGAGGATTGCGGTGACGGTTGGCGACGGAGCGCGGGCATGCACGTGAGGTCTAACACCTCGCACGCGGCGACGTCGTCCTGGGAAAGTTTGAGGGATGGACCGAGGAAAAGGGAAGTCAGACGCCCGCACCATTAGACACAACGAGACACAGATAGATCTCGTGCATCGAGGTCGGGTTAATGTTGATCAGTTGCATGGCTGGACTCGCAAGATGAAGGTATCTGGTCCCCCATCCACCGTGAGGATTGTATCCCGCCTCCGTGAGACGGTCAACCGAAATCGCGAAAAACCGGACCCCTGGCAATTCCCTTCGCTGGCAGAGGAGAGAAAGACGGTTCACTTTTTCCCTCTGTGCGCGTCGAAAAAATCGAAGATCGCGGGCATGGTGGTAATGCCGATGACAAAGTGATCGTCTGCTGTCTCGACGTATTTGAAGTGCTTGAGTTCCTTTTTCGCCTTTTCCGCCAGAGGTCGGGTGACCTCGGGAGGGACAAGGGTATCGCGTGTGCCGGCAAAGAACAGCACGGGCTTCTCCGGGGCTTTGGCGAAGGGGATCTCCTGTCGGGGTGGTGGCTGGCCGGCCACCGGGGCCAGGGCGGCGAACAGTTGACTGTGCTTGAAACCCAGCAGCCACGTCCCGGAGCCTCCCATCGAGTGGCCCGTCAGGAACACCTGTTTCGGGTTGACCGAATAGATGGACTTGACCCGCTCCAGCACGTCCAGCACGTCCTTCTCGCTCCTGTCCACGTAGAGGCCAAAGGCACCCCGGCCGTTGGGAGTCACCAGCAGGTAGCCGCGCTCCTCGGCCAGCTTGGAGAACAGCGGCTTGCGCGTGCCGCGTTCCAGGTAGCGGTCCATATAGGTGTTCTCGTCTCCCGTGGCCCCGTGCAGGCCGACGATCAGGGGACATTCCTTGCCAGGCTTACAGTCCTTCGGGACGTAGACGCGGAAAGGCTGGTACGTGTTATCGACCGAAGAGAGGTAGGCCAGGCGCAGGTGCCCCGTGCGGCTGGCCAGCGGATCTTTGCCCGCCAGCAGTTCCTCGGCCAGCTGGCTGGCCGTGGTCAGGTCGCGCTCCAGGTCGAACAGGTCGCTGTCGTATTGCGTCAGGGTGAGGATGCCCAGCCTGGTCGTCATTGGCGAGCAGTTGCGGAGCATCGGCGCCACGTACTGCCGGGTCGCCCGATCCAGGATGTCGGCCACAAAGGCCACCGTCTCCACCGCGGCCTTCTGGCGTGGCCCCTTGCCGGCAAGTTGCTGCTCCTTCAGACGCTCCGCCTGTTTCTTCAGGGCCTCCAGTTTCGGCTTGAACTCTCGATCCACCTGGAAATCCCGGGAACAGTGGGCCAGCGTCTTGCCATCCGCGCCGACCAGTTCGTAGCCGACCTGATAGCGGCCCGGTTCCAGCTTGTCGGTGGCGATGGAGTGCTTGATTGGCTTCAGGTCCGGGACTTCGAGTTTGGCCAGGTCGCGGATCTTTTCGCCCTTGCTGGAGCGGAGCGAGAGACGAACCGCATAAGCCGGTGAGAGTTTTCCGGGAAGACTGAACAAAGGCTCGATGACGACGTTGATGGGGTCTCCCGGAGCCAGCAACTTGCGGTCGGTGCGAAAGTCAAGCGACGTGGCCAGTTCCGTCGCTTCTCCCAGCTTCTCTCCCTGGAGCATGAGCAGCAACCGCGTGACGTAACGATAGGCCTCGTCATACTTCTTGTTCTGGTAAGCCAGAGCGGTAACCACGGCCAGGCTGGCCTGTTCCACCGTCAGTCCGCCCCCCTTCCGGGCCTTGTACAGGGCGCTCCGGCTGGCCACGCCCAGAAGCAGAACATCGTTGGGGTTGGCCGGCCGGATGGTCTTGCCCTCCAGCTTGGTCGGATTAAACGGCCGCGGATTTCTCCTCTTGGCCGGCAGTCGGGCGGGAGCTGCAAAGCAGCAGCGTACCCAGAAGCAGTCCCACGCCGAGGTTCCGTCTTGACAGGGTCATGGCTCGTTCCTTCCGTTCGGTGCCGGGTCTTCTCTCCCATCAACACGCGGCACGGGGTAATCTTACCGGAGCGATCATTCCCGCTGGCGGTTTCCCAGGCCAATGCTACAACAACTGCCAATCCAGTGCCGGTCCTGCCGTGACCGCACCTGGCCAGAGGAAAGGCAGCGTATGACCGCCTTGCGGAGCTTCTTGCAGTCGCTGCGGGACGATCCCGTGGACGACACGCCGCGGTTGATCTTCGCGGACTGGCTGCAGGAACAGTCCGATCCCCTCCTGGCGGCCCGGGGTGAGCTGCTGCGCGTGCAGTGCCTGCTGAACGGCCGGACCACGGCCGCGGAGCGGGCCGCGCTGGAAGATCGGCAGCGGCAGCTGCTGCAAGCGCATCGGGCCGACTGGCTGGGGGCGCTGCCTGATTTCTGTCTGAGCTGCGGCTTTGAGCGTGGTCTGGTCTGTGCCACCCTGGAGGCGCGGCGCTTTGTCGGCCGGGCCTTCGCGGGGCAGGCCCGGGAGCTGCTGGAGCGGGCCTGGGTCGAGCGCGTCTGGCTGAAGCGTCCGGCCCGCCATCTGCCAGCCCTCCTGCGTTCGCCAGCGCTGCCGCTGCTGGCGGGGCTGGACCTGGATGGCGGGGGACTGAGCGACGCCGACCTGGAACCGTTGTTTGGCCAGCGGCAGGCGGTGGGGCTGCGTTGGCTGGGCCTGGCGAACAATGCCCTGACCGACGTGTCCGTGGCCCGGCTGCTGGAATCGCCCCTGGCCCGGCAACTGCGCTTTCTGGACCTGCGCAATAACACCGTGACGGATACGGGGGCCCGGCTGCTGCTCGCTTCGTCCTTGCTGGAGCGCCTGGCCGGACTGGAGCTGCACGGCAACCCCCTGACGCCGGACTGCCTGCACCGGCTGGCGGACTGGCGGCGGCAACGGGAGCGTCTGCGGCCAGGGGAGCTGCCGCGCCGGGTGACCAACAGCATCGGCATGGAGCTGGCGTTGATACCGGCAGGGAGCTTCTGGATGGGTGGCGGCGGCGGCAAACCGGGCGAGCGGCAAGTGGTGATCGAGCGCGACTTCTACCTGGGCGTCTACCCCGTCACCCAGCAGCAGTGGCACGAGGTGATGGGCAGCAATCCGGCCTGGTTTTCACGGGACGGGGATGGCAGGCAGGATGTGGCATCGCTTTCAGATGCTGAGTTGCAGCAGTTGCCGGTGGAGCGTGTCTCGTGGGAGGACGCACAGGAGTTCCTCCAGCGGCTGAATGAACGCGAGCGGGATAGTGGATGGACGTACCGCTTGCCGACCGAGGCCGAGTGGGAATACTCTTGTCGAGAAGGGGCTGCTTCAAAGCAGGAATGTTCTTTCCATTTCTATCTGGACCAACCCAGTAACGATCTCTCGTCCACTCAGTCTAATTTCCACGGCAACTACCCCTTTGGGAACGGTGGCAAAGGGCCTTATGTCGGACGACCCACGAAGGTCGGCTCGTACAAGCCGAACCGTTTGGGGCTCTTCGACATGCACGGCAACGTCTGGGAGTGGTGCCAGGATCTCTTCGGTGGGGGCTCCCAGCGCGTGGTCCGGGGCGGCAGCTGGTACCTCAACGCCGAGGGCTGCCAGGCGAGCTTCCGCTTCGGCGACGAGCCGGCGTACCGGTTCAACTACCTCGGACTTCGCCTGGCCCGAGTTCCGTCCGGTTCTTGAGCCAGTTCCGGGAAGCGCAGCCTGGAGCGGAGGTCGAAGGGAGGCGCCGGAACGGAGGCGGAGCCGGAGTGCAGTCGCCTCCCTTCGTACCGCAGCGGAAGGCGGAGCGGGCGGAGTGGGATGGCTTTATCGGCGGGGTTCAAGGGGCGGAGCCCCTTGGCGCGGCGCAGGGCTTCGTTATGTGAACACTTGTTTAGAATTGGTAACAGCCGCCTGCAACACACACGGATCCTCAGGTATCACCATGAACCGATTCTCTCTCCTTGCCCTATTCCTTTTCTCCGCCGCCTGTCCTGCCGCGACCGCGGCGGAGCGGCCGAACATCCTCTTCTGCTTCGCCGACGACTGGGGCCGGTATGCCTCGGCGTACCGGGCCCTCGACACGCGACCATCGCCCAACAGCGTCATCAAGACGCCGAACGTCGATGCGGTGGCGGCTCGCGGCGTCCTCTTCCGCAACGCCTTCGTCCCGGCCCCGTCGTGTACCCCCTGCCGCAGCTCGCTGCTCAGCGGCCGGTACTTCTTCAACACCGGCCGGGGGGCAATCCTCAATGGAGCGGTCTGGGATGCGAAGATCCCGACGTTCCCCCTGCTCCTGCGCGACAGCGGCTACGACATCGGCAAGATCGCCAAGGTCTGGAGCCCCGGCGTGCCGGTCGATGCCCCGTTCGGCGAACAGCGCTACGCCTTCCAGAAAGCCGGAGGCGCGTTCAACAAGTTCTCCGACTACGTCACGAAAGCGGTTGCCGGTGGGAAATCGGTCGATCAGGCCAAGGCGGAACTGTATCGGCAGGTGCAAGGAAACTTCGATGCGTTCCTGAAATCCCGCGATCCGAAGAAGCCGTTCTGCTTCTGGTTCGGTCCCACCAACGTCCATCGCAAGTGGGTAAAAGGCTCCGGAAAGGCGCTCTGGAACATCGACCCGGACCAGCTGAAGGGCAAGCTGCCGAAATTCCTTCCGGACGTGCCCGAGGTGCGGGAAGATTTCGCCGACTACCTCGGCGAGGCCCAGGCGTTCGACGCCTGCGTGGGAGTCCTGCTCAAACAGCTCAAGGACGCCGGCGAGCTTGACCGCACTCTGGTGGTCATCAGCGGCGACCACGGCCCCCCTGGTTTCCCGGGCGGCAAGTGCAACCTCTATGACTTCGGCACGCGGGTCGCCCTGGTTGCTGCGGGGCCGGGTGTGCCGGGCGGCCGGGTGGTGGACGACTTCACGAATCTGATGGACCTGGCGCCGACGTTCCTGGAGGCCGGCGGCGTCAAGCTCCCGGACGGGATGAACGGCAAGTCCCTCTGGCCGGTCCTCACCTCGAAGAAAGACGGGCAAGTGGACCCGGAGCGAACCTGGGTCGTCACCGGCCGCGAGAGACACGTCGCCGACGCCCGCGCCGGCAACAAGCCTTACCCGCAGCGGGCGCTGCGGACGCAGGACTATCTGTACGTCCGCAACTTCGCTCCGGATCGCTATCCGCTGGGAGACCCCGGCGGCGTGACGGCGGATTCGGCACCGGCTGCGAAAGCGTTGGAGAATGACACGATGGTGGCGTTCTCCGACATGGACGCCAGCCCGACCAAGGCGTGGCTCGTCGCCCACCGGCATGACGAGAAGTGGAAGTCGTACTACGACTATGCCTTCGCCAAACGACCGGCGGAAGAGTTATACGATCTGAAGAGCGACCCCGACCAGATGAAGAATCTGGCGGCCGATCCCAAGTTCGAGACGGTGCGAAAACGCCTTGCCGGGCAGTTGATGAAGATCCTCACGGATGCTGGCGATCCTCGGGTCGTGGAAAAGGATTGCCGCTTTGAGTCGCCGCCGTTCACCGACGGGCGAGCCCGTCCGAAGTGATGGACCCGGTCGCCACGGACACCCCGGGTTGCGCTGCGCTCCACCCGGGGCTCTATTCCCCAAAGGCAAAAGGAGTAAAGCCCCGGGTGGAGCGCAGCGCAACCCGGGGATTCGTGGGGATCGCGACCCCACCCGAGCCGTTTGGGATCGTGGCGCAACCCGGGGTGTGCGGTGGGCCAACAAAACGATTTGGAGAGCAAATCATGCGATTCTCGTCCCTGCTTGCGTGCCTGGTGCTGGCCCCGGTGGTTCACGCCGCCGAGCCAACAAAGAGGCCAAACATTCTCCTGATCTACGCCGACGACCAATCCTACAAGACCGTTGGCTGCTACCCCGAGTCGTGGCCGTGGGTCAAGACACCCGACATCGACGCGCTGGCGAAGTCCGGCGTGCGCTTCCACGGCGCGTACCTCGGCAGCATGGTGCATGCCGTCCCGGGCTTCGATCCTGACGGGCCATCACCCGCACGCCGTCCAATCCATGCGGATGGAAGGCGAATACCCCGGCAGCACCTACGATCCGAAGCAGTGTCCGTTCTGGCCGGCCCTGTTCCGCAAGAACGGCTATCACACGGCCCAGATCGGCAAGTGGCACACCGGCACCGACGCCGGCTTCGGCCGGGACTGGGACTACCAGATCGTCTGGAACCGGCCGAAGCACCCGGACAACGCCGGGGCGTATTACGAGAAGGAACTGCTGGCGTTCAACGGCGAGGAGAGATGGCAGGACGGCTACCCGGCGGACAACTACACCAAGTGGGCCGTCGAGTACGTCAAGGGCGCAACGCGCGACAAGGACAAGCCGTGGTTCCTCTGGCTGTGCTACGGCAGCATCCACGGCCCGTCCAAGCCCGCGGCCCGGCACAAGGGACTGTATCGAGACGCGAAGGTTCCCGAGCCCGCCGACCTGCTCGGCCCCTGGCCCGGCAAGCCCGACTACCTGAAGAACACGCTGGCCTGGCGGAAGGCCGCCGACGGCAAGGTCGTCGCCGGTAAGAGCGGCGAGAAAGTGGGCGACGAGGCCGGCGGCAAGGGGACCGGCTACACGGACTGGGTGCGGCAGGTCAACGAGTGTGTGCCGGCCGTGGACGAGGGTGTCGCCGCGTTGCTGACCGCCCTGAAGGAGACCGGACAGCTGGAGAACACGCTGGTGATTTACACCGCCGACCAGGGCTTCGCGATGGGCGAGCATGGGCTGCGGATGAAGATCGCCCCGTACGACGCCAGCTACCGCTCGCCGCTGATCGTCTCCATGCCCGGGACCGTCGCCGCCGGGAAGGTGTGCAAGCAAACCCCCAACGCTCCGGACCTGGTTGCCGCCATCTTCGGGATTACCGGGGTCAAGCCGCCAGCCGGCATGCACGGCCGCGACATCACGCCGCTGCTCAAGAATCCCGCGGCGGAATGGCCGTATCCGTGTCTGTACGAGTACACCGGACACCACTTCGGCGACGACGTGGCGAAGGTCCTCAAGGAGAATCCGAAGGAGGCCATCTACCAGAAAGTGCCGTGGTACGTGGCGGTGGTCCACAATGGCTGGAAGTACGTCCATTACCTCCAGCCCGGCGTGTCCGAGGAACTCTACGACCTCGGCTCCGATCCGGAGGAACTGAAGAACCTGATCGGCGAGTCGAAGCATGCGAAACGCCTGGAAACACTGCGAAAAGCGATGGTCTCGGAGTTGAAGAGAAGCAGCGCTCCTGACGTGATGTTGCCACCGAGTCCGTGAGCCCCGGGAAGGAGAGGTTCAACGGCTCTGGTCTGGTTGAACTTCCATCGCCGGGCATCCTCTCAACTTTTGCCCAGGACTGCATCCACGGCGAAGCAGCCCCGCACGTGAGGTCCGGGCGAACGCAGGTGGGCCAGAAGCTCGGCCTCGGTGCAGCCCGCTTCTTCAAGGGCATCAGCGAGGACCGCGAGGCGGTCCCTGTCCAGGGTGCCGTCCGGCAACTTCCGTTCCTCATAGGCCGCCAGGGCGAGACCTGGGATGGTGGCGTTCTGCCAGGTGAGCAGAGAAGGCGCCACGGCCGGCAGGGGACGAAGCGGGTTGCCGAAGATGTCCCGCAGGAGGTGGCATTGGTGCTGCTCTTCCGCCTGGCGGGAGGCGACCGCTTGACGCGCACACCAGGCCGTGTTCACGACCCAATCCTTCCTCGGCAGGGCGACCTGCTTGGCCCCCCGCGCAGCATAATAGTTGCTCCACGGCCTGCTCGCCCGTTCCCGTGCCGCCTCCTCCGCCGCCTTGTGGGCTTGAGACAGGTCCCTGGCGCCCAGCAGCCCATCGGCCCATTGTTCGGCGGCCTCCACTGCCTGGCGACTGCGGGAGTCGGCCAGCAGAGGCCAGACATGGCGAAAGCAGGCGCAGACGAAGAGGCGGAGCTTGCGGGCACTCCCCGTGCGCAGGTGGGGGAGCATTGAGCCGGGGTAGGCGCAATGGTCCCAATCCGCGGCAGTCATCCGCCTTGGTTTGCCCATCTCTCCCTCCTCAGTTCACGTGCGGCAGTTCGCGTCGGCGCCGCGGCGTCATCGTCCGCGGCGCCGGGATTTCATCGTTCCTGCCGACATCTTACCCGCTTTCCCTGGCGGAAGCGAGCATCACCGCAAGGAGAACCGAGGCGGCTCCGGTCCATCCCTGCTCAAGGAACGTCTCGCACGGCAGCGGCGCGAGCGGTACGATAGAGGGCAGCGACACGACTTCAACCGGAACAAGGGGGTGAAAGTCTCATGCGAAACACTGTGCTAGCCCTTGCCCTCCTCGCTGGGCTCTGCTGCCTGGATGGGGGAGTCATAACGGCTGCTGACCCGACGCCCCGGTTGCCGCGCGACAACCTGCTCGTCTACCGCGGAACGGACGGCAAACCCGCCCCCGTGAAGACGGTCGCGGACTGGGCCAAACGCCGGGCCGAGATCGTCCGCGGCATGGAATCCGTGATGGGGAAACTCCCCGACAACAAGGCCCCGTGTCCGCTCGACGTGAAGACCGAGGAGGAGGTCGATTGCGGAACCTACGTCCGCCGGCTCATCACCTACGCCTCGGAGCCGGGCTCGCGCGTGCCGGCCTATCTGCTCATCCCCAAGGACTTGCTCAAGAACAAGAAGCGCGTGCCGGCCATCCTCTGTCTGCATGGCACGGACAACGTCGTCGGCCACGGCACGGTCGTCGGCCTGGGCAACCGCCCGAACCGAGCCTATGCGAAGGAACTGGCCGAACGCGGCTACGTCACGCTGGCGCCGAACTACCCGCTGCTCGCCAAATACCAACCCGACCTCAAGAAGCTCGGCTGGAAGAGCGGGACGCTGAAGGCCGTCTGGGACAACAAGCGCGGCCTGGACCTGCTGGCGTCGCTGCCGTTCGTGGACGGCTCGAAGATGGGGACAATCGGTCACTCGCTCGGCGGTCACAACTCGGTCTACACCGCCGTGTTCGACGACCGGCTCAAGGTGATCGTGTCGAGCTGCGGGCTCGACTCGTATCTCGACTACTACAACGGCGACGAGAAGAACTGGCAGCCGGAAAAGGGCTGGTGCCAGACACGCTACATGCCGAGGCTGGCGGACTACAAGGGCCGGCTCGCGGACATCCCGTTCGACTTTCACGAGATGATCGGAGCGCTGGCCCCCCGGCACGTTTTCATCATCGCTCCGAAGAAGGACTCGAACTTCCGGGCCGACAGCGTGGACCGGATCGCGGCCGCCGCCCGGCCGATCTTCAAGCTGTACGGTCACGAGGAGCGGCTGAAGGTTGAACATCCGGACTGCGCCCACGACTTCCCGCCGGAGATGCGCGAGGCGGCGTACAAGCTGTTCGACAAGGTCCTCGGCGGGAAGTAGTGGCCAGGACTGAGCCGAGCAAACACCCTTGGCCTGCGCTTCCTGGAACAGCCCCTTGTCAATCCTTCTTTCCCGGCTCGAACATTGTCCGGACCTTGTCCCGGCTGGCCTGGAGGCGTTCCACGTCCTCGGTCAGCAGGTAGCGTTCTTTCTGGAGAGCGTGGCACGCCTCGGCAAAGCGCTTCCGATACTCCTCGAAGCTGCCGTAGCGTTCCTCGATCGACCGCCTGGGGTCGCCGGTCGCGCTTCGCTCGGCCCTGGTCCGAGGGAAGGGCAGATACGACCCGGCCAGGCTGACCAGCATGGCCTCGGCCCCGACGTCCCGGCGGCGCAGGTTCCAGCCGGTGTACGTGGCCAGGGGAACGGTCACCTCGGGCAAGCGCAGCATGCCCAGCTCGTTGCCGTCCTGGTCGCAGCGGGCCACGCGCACCCGGTAATCGCCGAGCTTTCGGGGCGGATTGACGGTGATGATCCCCTTGCTCTCGAACTCCGGGCCGAGGTCCAGGCAGTGCGGCTGCTGGATCACACTCGGATAGCGGATTCCCGGCAAGGAGGGGAAGCGGGCGTCGGCCTGCTTCCAGCCGGTGAGGGTGCTGCTGTCCAGACGCGGATAAACGCTGGCCGGCGGGGCCTTGTCGTTGACCGCCCAGTTGTCGAGGGCATCAAGGAGGGCGCGCAGGAAGGGCTTGTAATCAGCCGGGTTGAGCAGGTTGTCGCCGATGCTCCGGCCTGGGGGATTGGCGGCCGGTCCGTGCTGGGTGCCGCCGAAGGCGTAGATGCGCACCTCGCCGGGAATGACCGCGTCATTTTCGCCCAGGGGGTCGGTGTGGACCAGCGAGCCGCTGCGGTGCCAGTACTCGGCCGCGCTCTGGGTGTGCATCACCCTGGGCAGGCACAGCGGATCGTCAGCCCGGGTGCGGTGGAGGATGCCGTCGGTCTTCTTCGTGGAGGGATTGGTGCTGTCGCCGTAGGTGAAGGGGAAGACGTCGGTGGGGTAAAGGTGCTCCTCGTGCTGGGCGTTGTGGCGGGTAGGCTGGGCAAAGCGATGGTTGAAGAACCCCAGGCCGCCGCCGGCGACGTGCGGCATCAGGCCATCGAACACCTTGCGGCCCTGTTCATCGACGTTGAAGTTCTGGTAGAGGAAATGGCGCAGGCAGCGGCCACTCTGCGACACGCCGAAGCCGTGAGCGCGGTTGAGCGGTGCCTTGCCATCGGAGCGCCGCAGGGGATGGCGTGGGCTGGTGTCGTGTTTCAGGAACGAGATCAGGTCGCGCACGGCGGCATGACCCAGCCCCTGGACGATCGGTCCCTCACACTCGCAGATCAGTTCATAGAGATAGCCCGGCCGAAAGCCGCCGGCCAGGTGCAGCCGGACCTGGCCGAGCGTCCCCGGAACACCGGTCGATTTCGGGACGGGCCGCCGTTCCAGCGACCACTGACCGTTGGGAATGAGGACGCGCTCGTCGGTCTCGCGCATGCGGTAGGTGAGTACGCCTTTGGCCTCGGCCCCGGCGGTGGGCGGATAGCTGCCGTGGCCTTCGCGGCGTGACAGCGGCAGCGACTTCGCCTCCGTGTCGGAGCCAGTCTCGAAGCGGACCAGGCCCCGGATGGGCTTGCCGTCCTGCTGGGCGATCGGTGCCCGAAGCAGCAGCCGATTGTTGCCCGGCAGCAGCTCACCGATCCAGCCGCACCAGACGACCGTGTAGCCGCGGCGGAAGAGAAAGCCGTTGCCGGCATGTTCGGCCGTGGTCGGATTGTTGCTGCCCGGGGCGCTGTTGAACATGCCCAGGGCGAGCTTGTTGCCGCGGTTGTTCACGTCGTAGAGGATCGCCCCATTGCCTCGGGCCGGGTCTTTCGGCGCCAGGATGCAGACGTCGGACTCGAACTCGACCTTGCCGTCGCGGTTGCGCGGCGCCAGGGAGAGATCGACGATCTGCTTGTTGCGCGGGTGGTTGGGATCGACCGCGAAGTGGGCGATGGCGGTGATCTTCTCGTAAGGGCCGACGTCGCCGAAGGCCATGCCGCCGACAAAGGGCTCGCGGCGGAGGATCTCCAGGGAACGCAGCTCGGCACGAAGCGCGGGGGCCTGAAGCAGGAGTAGGACCAAGGCCAGCAGGCGAAGCGACGCGGGTTTCGGCAGCATGAGGCAGACTCCGGGTGAAAACTCCGACCGGCGAATGAAGCAGCCTTGAGGAAGCGTTACAGGGGTAGCTCCTCCGGAGAGGATACCTCAAAGACCTCTCCGATTGCGTTTAGCAGTCTGGACCAACTCGCAGCAGCGATCCGTTGTTGGACCTTGTCCGAAATCGTTGGAAACCGATGCTGGAGCAGCGCGAGCAAGAATTCGCGATTTCCCTTGGCCATTTCCTCCTCTGCCTCCGCACGCGCTTTTTTCCTCGCGTTGAGGATCCTTTGCTGCAGGTCGGTCAATTCACGTTGCTGGGTCATGGCTTCAACCTGATGAGGGAACAAGACGGATCAAGCGTCACAAGGGTAGTTCTTCTGGGGAATGAACCCGAAGAATCTGTTTGAGTGCAGTGTCCAGTTTGGCCTTGTCCGCAGCCACAATCCGTTGAAGGACGGCTTCGGGAATCGTTGTAAACCGCTCCTTGATCAATCCACGCAAGATTTCTCGCTGCTGATCGACCATTTCCGTTGTCGCTTCCTCACGCCCCTTCTTTTTCGATTCAAGGATAAGTTCCTGTTCGTAGCTCATTTCGAGTTGCTTGGTCATGTCATCGATCTCCTGTCGCAGCAACACGCCTGCCTGTGTGGAAAGGGCCAGGTTCAGCGCTTGCAGTCGGTCTGCTTTGGAGCGCCGATAGTAAGTCCAGTAAAGCACCAGCCTCTGCAACTGATCCCAGCGTGGTCGGTCGATTCCGGCCACCGGCTCCAGCCGCTGCAGCGCCTGCTGAAAGAGGGCGAAGAACGCATCACGTTCAGCCTGCTCGCCTCGCACCACGGCCAGCGCTTGCCAGAGCGCCTCGGGCCGCTGCACCAACTCGGCCGGGTCAAACTGGGTCAGGTCGCACAGCCAGGTCGGCCACTGCGGTACAAACGCCTGGATTGACCGATCGGCCTCGAACAGGTCGGCCAGGGAGCGGCTGCCGTCCCAGGGCTGGTTCCCTGTATAGAACAGGATGGGCACAACCGGTGTCAATCTCAGCCGCTGGCCGCGTTGGTGGTCGCTGGCCCACTGCCGCCATTGCCGCTCCCAGTACAGCACCGCGTACAGCAGCAGCCGCAGCGGCATGACGTCGTCCACGCTGCTCTGATGCTCCAGCAGCAGGCACAAAAGCAGCGGCAGGCGGCCCGGCGCTTCCAGGAAGGGGATCTCGAAGAGCAGGTCCGATTCGCGTTCCCGGTAATCGTCCAGCAGGAAGGTCCGCGGCACCGGCTTCATCTTGGGAAAATCCAGCTGCGGCGCCAGGTCGGGGATCACCCGGCCTACCAGTTCGCGCAGGTTGGCCGGCTGCGACAGCGTCTCGCGCATCATCCGGTCCGCGAAGTCATGCGGCAGGTCCGTGCTGGACTTCGCCATGAACACCTCACTTCCCTGGATGGCCGCAAAACCTTCCGGTTCGTCGATCAGCAAGCGGAGGTTCGCAACCGGCAGCGACATTGCTCCTCGTATGCGGAATCCCCTGCTGGGGAAACACCGGACTCCTTCAATCGCAGATCATTGCGGCGACAAGGGTGAGGCCAAGGGCCGCCCCGAAGATCGCCCGGCAAATACCCCCGAGGGCCGCGCCAGCGACTTCTCCCAGGCAGAGCCAAAGGGTGGCCAGGAACACCGAACCCAGGAAGGCCCCCACGATGCTCCCCCGCTCATCGCCTTGGGTCACAACAAGCCCGGCGAACGAGCCGAGGCCGAAGCCCAACGCGATGCACCAGAAGCCGTTCCAACCCGAACTCAGATCCCGCCCCAACCCGTACCCAACGCCGGCACCGATCATGGCAAAAACGGCAGCGATGGTCTTGGCTCGGATTCCCACCCTGGGGCGGCCCCCAGAGCGGGCAGACGACTCCGGAGGTGGCACACCCGCGCTGAGATCAGGGTCTGACATCGCGACTCCTCTTCGCTGAACGTCCAGTTCAGCTGCCGGCTCACGCGGGCACGGCAGTGAATTTGGCAAGACTCATTCGCGTGGGCGGGCTGCTGGAACACCTGGTTCGGCGCTACGACTGCTCCGGCTCCTCTGGCTCGACGAAACCACCGGTATGTTCGTCAGTCGGTGTCCGCATCTCCACCTCGAACGCCCGGCGAATCGCGGCCAGCACTGCCCCCCGGTTGGCCCCCTCGGACTCCACAAGGGCGCTGGCAATGTGGTGCGCCACATCGGCCAGTAGCACGCCCCAGACCGCCGGGTTCTCAAAGGCGGTCGGAAAGAGACTGCACACCAGCCGGTTGTCGATAAGCCAGCCGCGGACCAACTCGTGCGCTGCGCCTGCGTCGTGCGCTTCGTCGGGCACCGGCAGTTCATGAGCTTCCGCCATTCGGTGCGCCCTCCCTCGCCGAACTCATTTATTCTCCGGATTAGGAAACCCGATTACTCGGTTGCTGTTCCGACTATCACGGTTGCTCAACCGCCTGGGGCGTCCCGACCACCTCACCGACCCACGACGATTCGGCCGATCACCGGCTCGCATCGGGCATGGATGGCGTGCCCGCCGAACATGTCAGCGTCGTCGTACCCCAGTTCCACATGGCCGTCCAGGTAGAACCACGCTGACCCGAGTCGGATGCGGCCGGCGAACTTCTCCGGCGTGATCGGTTCTGGATCCTCGTGGGGGTCGCGGGCACTGCGGTTGTAGGCGTCGGTAAACCGCTCGGCGGCTAGCCGGCGGACTCGCTCGTCGTTGGCCAGCACCCACCGCAGTGCCTCACGGGCAGCCGGCAGCATCGCGGTCAGAAGAGCGGCGAGATCGTTGCCCGGCTCACCGTCCTCGGGGTCGAAGCTGACGAGCAACTCAGAGCCGTCGGACAGGAGAATCTCGCCGCCGTAGAACTTGCCATCGGCGTACCACCGGAGCCGGCCAAACACCGGGTCTTCGACCGTCGGCCACTCCATCCCCGAAGCCCTCTGTTGGTTGAACTCATTTATTCGCCAGATAAGGCTCTTCCCAATTCAAACCCATCATAAAGGGGCTTCTGACCAAGGACAAGGAGAAACGGTCCTGTCCTCGCCAGCGCCGTCGTCTTCCTGGAGGTATCCCAGATTGGCCTCCTCATCTGAAGCTAAAGGGCAGCCGTGCTTGATCCGGGACGCGGGGTGGTCTATCCTGCTACCAGCGCGCCCGGTTCGCATTACACGGGAGTCCTTTGCATGGCGTCCACCCTTGTTCTGGCCATCGATCAGGGAACGACCAGTACACGAGCGCTGGTCTGCGACGCGACCGGCCGTTGCCTGGGCAGCAGTGCCTGTTTCGGCTCACGAGGCCTTCAATGAGCCTGTCGTACTCAGCGTGCGATCCGATCCAAACCCAGATGACGTCCGAACCGCTCTCGACCCCCAAGGCCCGGTAGTGCAGCCCCACGCGCACTGACCAGAACGGCCCCACCTTCTTGAAGTGCAGGGATGGATGCCGCGGATCCGCGCACAACTGCGCATGGCAGCGATCCGCCAACTGCCGCACTTCGGCGGGCAGAGCGTTGTAGCAGGCCCGGAAACGTGGGCTGGTGCGGTGCTTCATCGGTCGGTGCAGCGCCCGCGCTCAGGTCGCGCAGCGCCTCCCCCGCCAGTTTGTCCAGCCGGCCCGCGGCCACGTCTTGCTCCAACTGGTGGTCCCACCGCTCGGCGTCGAAGGCAGCGAACCAGTCCCGCAGGGTCGCAAGCTCTTGGGGGCTCAGGGTACGGATGGCTTCTTCGATTTCGGCTACAGTGTTCATACTCATACCTTACCCGTCTGCCAACCGTCCTGCAACCCTCCACGTCGCGACGATGTCCCAGCCGCTGCCGAGCAAAGTCGGGGCGTCGGTGGCGAAGATCGGCGGATGAAACTCAGGTGCAGCCGTGCTTGATCCGGAACCCGGGGTGGTCTATCCTGCTACCAGCGCGCCCGGTTCGCATTGCACGGGGGTCCTTTGCATGGCGTCCACCCACATCCTGGCCATCGATCAGGGCACGACCAGCACGCGGGCGCTGGTCTATGATTCGACCGGCCGTTGCCTGGGCAGCAGTGCCCGGGAACTGACGCAGCACTATCCCCGGCCCGGCTGGGTCGAACACGATGCCGAGGAGATCTGGGACTCGGTCCGCGTCGTCGTGCCCAGGGCCCTGGAGTCGGCCCGGATCAACCCCGAGCAGCTGCTGGCGATTGGCCTGACCAACCAGCGCGAAACCACGGTCCTTTGGGACCGGGCCACGGGCCAGCCGCTGGGCCGGGCCATTGTCTGGCAGGACCGGCGGACCGCCGACTTCTGCCGGGAACGCCAGGCGGACGAGCCGGGCATCCACCAGCGGACCGGCCTGGTCCTCGATCCGTACTTCTCGGCCACCAAGATCAACTGGATGCTGGCGCAGGACGCCTCCTGGCGGCACCGGGCCCAGGCGGGGCAGCTGGCCTGCGGCACCATCGATAGCTTCCTGATCTGGCGTCTGACCGGCGGCAAGGTCCACGCTACCGATCGCTCCAACGCCTCACGCACCCTGTTGCTCAACCTCCAGAACGCCGCCTGGGATGACGACCTGTGCCGTTACTTCGACGTTCCTCCCGCCCTTCTTCCCGAGGTCCGGGCCAGCAGTGCCGATTATGGGGTGACCGCCGCGGGCCCAGGGTTGCCTGATGGCGTGCCGATCCGCGGCGTGGCGGGCGATCAGCAGGCGGCCCTGTTCGGACAGTGCGCGTTTCAGCCGGGCGAGGCCAAGTGTACTTACGGCACCGGAGCGTTTTTCTTGCAGCACCTGGGCGAAGCGCCCACGCTGTCGCAGCACCGGCTCCTGACCACCATCGCCGCCAGCGGCGCGGGGCCGGTGCAGTATGCCCTGGAAGGGAGCGTCTTTGTCGCCGGGGCCGCGGTGCAGTGGCTGCGCGATGGTTTGAAGGTGCTGGAGAACGCCTCGGCGGTGGAGGAGATGGCCCGGCGGTCGGACCCTCAGCAGCCGGTGATCTTCGTTCCCGGCTTTGTCGGCCTGGGAGCGCCGCACTGGATCCCCGATGCCCGGGGAGTGCTGTTCGGCCTGACGCGCGGCACCACCGCCGCCGACCTGGGCCGGGCGACGCTGGAGGGAGTGGCCTTCCAGGTGGCCGACCTGATCGCCGCCGCGGTCCAGGACGCCGGCACGCCGCTGAAGGAGCTGCGCGTCGATGGCGGCATGGCCCGCAATCAGTGGTTCCTGCAAGCGCAGGCCGACGTGTTGGGGCTCCCGGTCTTCCTGGCCGCCCAGAGCGAGGCGACGGCCCTGGGCGCTGCCTTCCTTGCCGGCTTGCAGGCGGGTTTGTGGTCGGGGCCCGAGGAACTGCGCCGGCTGGCCGGGGAGGGCCGGCGGTTCGAGCCGAGGCTGCCGGCCGCGGAGCGCGAGGCCCGACTGGCCCTGTGGCACCGGGCGGTCCAGGCGGTCATCGCCTTTTATTCACGGTGAGGTCCCCGTCTGACCGCTTACTTGGTGACCTTCAGCCCGGGCAGGGCCTTCCGCAATTGCTCGATTCCTACGGGAGTCACGTGGGTCCGCCACACCTTCAGGACTTTCAGGTTGCTGCACTGGCTCAGATGACGTAATCCCTCGTCCCCGATCTGTGTCTCGTCCAGGCTGAGATGCTCCAGGGCCGTGAGCTGCTTCAGGTGCGCCAGGCCGTCGTCCGAGATCGTGGTCTGGTAAAGGGAGAGGCTCCGGAGCTTGGGAAAGGCGCTCAAATGAGCCAGACCCTTGTCCGTGATCGGCAGCTTGTCGAGACGAAGGCCTTCCAGAGCCGTCAAGGGGCTGAGTTCGGCCAGGCCGCTGTCGGTAACCTGGGTGTTGGTCAGCGACAGCGAGACCAGGCTCGTGACCTTCGCCACCTCCTTCAATCCCTTGTCGGTGACGCCTGTGTGGTCCAGGTTCAAGCTTTTCAGGTTGGGCAGGTCACGCAGCACGTCCAGGTCCCGGTCGGTGACCGTGGGATAGGGCCGGGCGTCGATGGTGTCGGTTTTTTGATTCCGGACCCGCAGCGCGAGCAGTTCCAGCTGGCTGACGTAAGGCTCCTTGGAGGCAGAGACCCAGAGGACGACCGGGATGAGGATCGCCAACACTCCCGCAACCAGGAAAGCGATCAGTGCGGAACGCGGAACGCGGAACGCGGAACGCGGAGCGAAATCCGTCAGCGGCTCCACACTCCCAGTTCCGAGGTCCGCGCTGGAAGGAACTGGCGTCGGTTTGCGGCATTTGGGACACTTCACTTTTTTCCCGGCCAGTTCAGCCCGGACCTTGAGGTTCTTGCCGCATTCCAAACAAGGGAAGGCAAGAGAAGTCGCAGCCGGCCGGGCGCTCCGGGGCCTCTGCCGGAGACGCTGGATAGCGAAAGTCAGCGACATCAGGAAGCCGAAACCCAGGCCGAGCAGCGCCAGCATTTTCAGCCAGCTCCTCTTGCGGACCTGCGTTGGCGACGCGACGGGGAAATGATCCATCGCCAGCGGCCCCGATCCGGTCCCATCCCACAGGACGGCCTTTTCTTGCCTGTCCGCCGTGGTGAAGAGCTTGAGCGTTTTCTTGCAGCCGCCGACGACCAGAGTTTTCTCGTCCGGCGTCAAACACACCGCGCGGACGCCGCGCGGCAAGGAAAGGCGGTCCTTTTCCATGCCGCTCTTGACGTCCCAGAAGCGGACGGTGCGATCCATGCTGCCGCTGACCAGGGTTGCCCCATCGGCCAGGAAGACCATTCCTTCCACCAGACCGCCGTGGCCAGGGAGGGTCTTGAGGGGTTTGCCCGAGCCGGCGTCCCACAGCCGGACGGTTCGATCCACGCTGCCGGTGGCGATGGTCTTGCCGTCGGGAGAACACGCGATGGCCAGGACCGGGCCCTGATGTCCCGTGAGCTTCAGCACTTGCTTTCTGCTGGCCACGTCCCAGATGGTGACCTGGGCAATGCCTCCCGGCTTCCAGTCGCCGCCGCCGGCCAGCAGCCGTTTGCCGTCCGGCGAGAAGGCCACACAGTGGAAGCGAAACAGGTCGCCCTCCAGCTCCGCCACCAGCTTGCCCCGCAAGTCCCACAGCTGGACGGTCTGGTCTTCGGTGGCCGTGGCCAGGAGCTGCCCAGCGGGCGAGAAGGCGACCCGGGCAATACCCGAGACCGGGATGTCGCATACCTGCTTGCCGGCCGACCAATCATAAATGCGCACGTGCCCATTCCAGCTCCCCGAGGCTAGCAGCTTGCCATCGGGAGACAGGGCGATGGAGGCGACACCCAGTCCTTCGGTAAAGCGCTGCACCGGCTGCAGCGTCTCCAGGTTCCAGACGCCGATCTCGCCCGGCTGGTCCCACAGACCCGCGCTGGCGGCCAGGTGCTTGCCATCGGGGGTGATCACGATGCTCCAGACGTCCATCTTGTCGCCGGGCAAGACCGGGGCGAGACGGGGCTTGGCCGGATCGTCGAGAGCAGGCGCTCCCAGCAGGAAAGCAAAGAGCGCCACCAGCCCCAGGGACGCAAGCAGGATGAGGGCCAGCGCCGGGTTGCCGCTTGACCGGGAAGGCGGCCTGGCTGATTTCGGGACTTCGATGGGAGGCGGGGCAGGGATTGTCTCTGGCTGGCTCAAGTGGGCCAGGTACGCCTCCAGCAGGGTGGCGACCTCAGCCGCGCTCTGAAAGCGCTCAGCTGGATCCTTGACCAGCAGCCGGCCAATCAGAGCCTCCAGCCAGGCCGGGACGGCCGGATTGAGGGCATGGATCGGCGCCGGCGTCTCTTCACTCACCTTGCGCAGCACGGCCACGGTCGTGGAGCCCTGGAAGGGCGGCACGCCGGTACAGCAGGCGTAGAGGACGCTGCCGAGGCTGAACAGGTCGGCGCGGTGGTCGATGGGCTCGCCGCGGGCCTGCTCGGGGGCCATGTATTCGGGAGTGCCGGCCACCTCGCCGGTCCGGGTTAGACCGACGTCATCGACCATGCGAGCCAGGCCGAAGTCGGTGATCTTGACGCGGGGCGAGCCGGGAGCGTTAGCGACCGGAGCGTTTTCTCCGGTCGCTAACGCTCCCGGCTCGCCTTCCAGGAGCAGATTGGCCGGTTTGACGTCGCGGTGAATCAGCCCCTGACCATGAGCAGCGGCCAGTCCCTGGGCCGTCTGCAGACCGATGCGGACAATCTCCTCCACCTCCAGAGGCCCGCAGCGATCGAGCCGGTTCTGCACCGATTCGCCGGCCACGTACTGCATCACCAGGTAGGGCAGTCCCTCCGTCTCGTGAACGCCGTGAACCGCGACCACGTGGTCATGACAGACGGCGGCCGCGGCCTGGGCTTCGCGGGTAAAGCGCCGGCGTGCGGTGGCACTGCCGGCCAGGGCGGGGGACAGCACCTTGATGGCCACCAGCCGGCACAGCGCCGGCTCGAACGCCTTCAGCACCACACCCATGCCGCCCTGACCGATCACTTCCTGCACCTCGTAATCGCCGAGCAGACCCAGGAGGTCCGGCCGGTCGCTCGGCCGCAGAAAATACAGATCGATCGGCTCGGCGGGAGGCCGCTCCAGGGGCTTGCGCTCGTGCAGCCGGTCCAGGAACTCCGACAGGGTCGGGTCGGTCGGGGCCACGGTCGGGTCGCCGACCTGCCGGGCCAGGCCCCGCAATTCGTCGCCCAGCTCCTCGAACTGGTCAAGGCGCTTCTGACAGGCCGGACAGGTCTCCAGGTGGCGCTCAATCCGTTCCCGCTCGGCCGGCGACGCCTGCTCGTCAACCAGGGTCTGCCAGCACTCCAGGTCTGGGCAGTCAAGCGGTCGGGACATCGTGAGTCTCCTGATTCTGTCTCAGGGCTCCGGCACGGATTGAACGAGGACCTTCAACCGGGCGACGACCCGGCTGCGGGCGAGATAGACCGCAGCGACGCTCAAACCCAACTCGGCCGCTACCTGCTTGCCGGGCTCGCCGGCCACGGCAGTCCGCCAGAAGGCCTGCCAGGTGGCCTCGGTGACGTCCTTGCGGACCTGCTCACAGGCCCAGGCAAACACCCGCCGCTGCCATTCCGTCTGCCACTCCTCTTGCTCCCCCAGCGGCACCGGGCATTGCTCCAGGAGTTGATGGATGTCGCTGTCGCCGCTGCCGCGCAGCCTGGTTTTCTGGGCCCGGCGCCAGTTCAGCAGCTTCCGCCAGACGACCGTGAACAACCAGTTGCGGAAGGAGCCGCGACCGGGGTCGTAGTCCAGCTGGCCGATGGCCCCGGCCACGGCACTGAGGACGTCCTGGGATAGATCGACCGCGTCGGCGTCCTGCAGTCCTTGCTTGCGGGCGTAGTTGTAAATCAGCGGGGCGTACAGATCGACGAACTCCGACCAGGCAGCCTGGTCGCGCGGGTCGCGCAGGCGCAGCAGCAGGCTGGCACGGGTGGGAGGAATCTCGGCCATTGGTCCTCGCCGGAAGGCGTCCCCCTGTTTGTACACGCCAACCTTCCAAACCTATCACGCCAGGTCGAAAAAACCCAGGCGAGCAAAAGTCCGAGCCGCGCACGCAGCGCGGCTCAGCGAATTCGGGCTTTACGCCGCGACGCCCGGACGCTAGATGGCTCTCTCGGCCAAGGAGGCGGTCCAGCCGCCTCCCAGTCATCTCGGTCTGTTGGCCGGCTTGCCCTTTCTCCTTGCGAGGTCAGGGATGGATGCGTTCTACTCCCGTTTCTTTCCCGGCCAGAGTTCCAACGCCCTGGACGGCTATCACCAGGAACTGCACTCCCGCCTGATCGACGCCCGCCAGGTACTCGACTTCGGTTGCGGCAGCAACACCGCCCTGGCCCCCTACCGCTCCGCCCAGCGTCAGGTGTGGGGCGTCGATCTGCTCCGCCATCCCTACCTGTGCCACGGCGACTGGTTCCGACCCCTGGACCCCAGCGGCAGGGCCCCCTTTGCGGACGAGTCGTTTGACGTGATCGGCTCCAGCTGGGTCCTGGAGCACGTCCGCAATCCCGCACGCTTCCTGGCCGAGATCCAGCGCTTGCTGCGGCCGGGCGGGTTCTTTGTCTCGCTCAGCATCAACGCGATGCATTACGTGACTTTCCTCAGCCGGATGGCCAGCGTGCTGCCGCACCACCTGATCCAGAGAATGGTCCGCCGCTTTTACGGTCGAGACTGCCACGATACCTTCCCGACGCATTACCGGCTGAACACCTCTGCCAGGCTGGGCCAGCTGGCCCGGGGCTGCGGTCTGGAACTGACCGGCGTCAAGCGCTTTGAGAACCCCGACTATTTCTCCTTCGCCCCGCGTCTGCGCCAGGCGGCCATTGTCGTGGACTGGATGCTGGAACGGATCAGCCCGGAACTGGGCCGGCTCTACTTCGTCGCCACCCTGCACAAGCCCGTGCTGCTGGCGAGTCAACTGCCGCTCAGCGCGGCGGCGTGATTTATCGTTTACCGCTGGGCCGGGCGAGCGCGAAACGATAAATCAAAAGAAAAGCGCTCGTCCAGCTATTCCTTGGGAGCCGCCTTGGATTCCGACGCCATCGACCTGCTGCTGACCGATCCCCGCCATCCCTTTCACCTGCTGCACCTGGAAATGGCCCTGGAGGAGGCGTACCTGGCCGCGGCCGAGGGGGAAGTACCGGTCGGCGCGGTGATTGTGTCGCGGGATCGGGGCGTCATCGCCCGGGCCCACAACCAGCGCGAGCAATTGATCGACCCGACCGCGCATGCCGAGATGATCGCCATCACCCAGGCGGCCCTGGCCCTGCGCTCCTGGCGGCTGGAGGACTGCATCCTGTACTGCACCCTGGAACCGTGTCCGATGTGCGCCGGGGCCATCGTCCAGGCGCGCATCCCCATGGTCGTTTACGGCTGCACCGACCCCAAGGCCGGGGCCTGCCATACCCTGTACTCGATCACGTCCGATCCGCGTCTCAATCACCGCTGTCAGGTGATCAGCGGCGTCCTGGCCGAGCGCTGCGCCGCGGTGCTCGGTGAGTTCTTCGCCGCGCGCCGGCCGGGAAAAAAGTGAGCCGGCATGGACACGGACCGCTTGTGTTCGCTAACCTGAACCTGGAGATTCTGTAACGACCTGGAGCCGCGGGCTTCCGCCTGCGAAACCTCACGTGAGCACATTCCAACCCCATGAACCCTTGCCTTCCCAGGGTGTCACCTGGGTGGCGTTGCTGCTTGCCCTGGCCGGCACGGCGGGCAGCCTCTGGTTGAGCCTGGGCATGCACCTGGAAGCCTGCGCCTCTGCTATTACGAGCGGGCCTTCATGATGGCCCTGGCCGGCGTGCTGTTCCTGGGCCTGACCACCGGGGCCAACAACCGGGTGGCACTCAGCCTGCTGGCCCTGCCGCTGACCGTGGCCGGGCTGGGCCTGACCGGGTTTCACGTCTACCTGGAGAAGACGGGCAAGCTGGAATGCCCCCTGGGCCTGTTCGAGTTGGGGACCGCTCCCCAGCAGAGTGTCGCGGTGTTTACCATGCTGACCGTGCTGTTGCTCGCCGACGTCCTGAATCGTCCGGGCCTTCCTCGAGGTATCAAACTCAACAGCACCTTGATTGCCCTGATCCTGGGTGGGGCGTTCGCGTACGGTTGCGTCGTCACTGCGGTGCCCTTGAGGGCGCCCACGCAAGCCTACCCCCAGGGGGAGAAGATCAAGACGTGTCGGGTGCCCTACAAGGAGAAGAGCAAGTAAGGATGCCAGCCCCATCGATCCGGGAGGTCCGATGAATCGTCTGGAACAAGCGGCCAACGGAACGCAAGCCCCGGACAACCGGGGCAACCTGGGCGAGCGGGTGCGCTCGCTGCGTCTGGGAGAGCCCGGCAGTTCCGGCCGGGGAGCGACTCCGGTCCACCTGGTGCTGGCCTGGGGTCTGTGCGGCATCTTGCTGGCCACCACGCTGGCCTTCGGCTACCGCACCTATCGGCTTTCCCCGGCCGCTCCCGGCGACCCCGCGGCCGTCTCGCAGCCGGAGGCCGGCAGCACCGTGCCGTCCAGTTACCTGGCGACCGGCTTCCAGCAAGGCCCCCGAGGCCGCGGGGAGCGTGGTCCTGGAGTCCAAGGGTTACGTGGTGCCGGTGCATCAGATCCTGGTCAGCCCCAAGGTGAGCGGCATCCTGGTCTGGCTCGATGCCAACCTGGAAGAGGGCAAGCAGTTCAAGGAAGGCGATCTGCTGGCCCGTCTCGAAGACGTCGAGTACCGGTCCGACCGCGATCAGTGTCTGGCCAACTTGCGGAACCTGGAGGCCCAGCTCAAGCGATTGCAAATGCTGCCCCGGCCCGAAGAAGTTCCGCCCAGCCAGGCCAAGGTCAGCGAGTTCGAGGCCAGCGTGATCGACAAGCGCGATCAGTTACGTCGGGCCGAACGGCTGTTCAGTCAGCGCGCGGTCAACGAGGAAGAGCTGATCCAGAAACGGCAGGCCCTGCAAGTCGCCGAGCATCAGCTGGCGACGCGCAAGGCGGAGCTGGCGTTGCTCAAGGCCGGCGCCTGGACCCCCGACGTGGACGCCGCCCGGGCGCTGGTGGAGCGGTCCCGGGCCGAGCTGGCCAAGGCGGAGTGGCGGCTGGCCAATACCGAGATCCGCGCCCCCGTCACCGGCACCATCTTGACCAAAAAAGCCGAGCGCGGCAACCTGGTCAATCCCTCGGCGTTCTCCAATGGCCTGTCGGCCAGCCTGTGCGAGATGGCCGACCTGACCGACCTGGAGATCGACCTGGAAATCCAGCAGCGGAACATTGCCCGGGTGGTCAAGGGCATGCCCTGTACAGTGGTCCCCGAGGCATATCAGAATTTCGAGCCGTTCCTGAAGGCGCATCCCGAAGGCTGCGACGGCTACGTTTCCCGGATCATGCCGACCGCGCTGCGTTCCAAGGGCGCCATTGCGGTCCGGGTGCGGGTCAAGATCCCACCGGAGGAAGCCGGGGTCTACCTCAAGCCGGAGATGGGCGTGAGCGTCTTTTTCAAGAAGCCGGGAGCGAAGTAACTTTGGGGAGGGCCTGATGACCGCGCCAGCGATCGTTCGCGTCAACGACCTGCACAAGTCCTTCCGGCGCGGCAGTGAGCAGATCGACGTCCTCAGCAACCTCACCCTGGACGTGCCGGCCGGCGAGTTCCTGGCCCTGATGGGCCCCTCCGGCTCGGGCAAGACGACGCTGCTGAACCTGATCGCCGGGCTGGACAAGCCCACCAGCGGCGCGATCCACGTCGGCGACCAGCTGATCAGCGGCATGAGCGAGGGCCAGCTCGCCCGCTGGCGGACCCGGCACGTCGGTTTCGTGTTCCAGTTCTATCATCTGCTGCCGGTGCTGACCGCGTACGAGAACGTGGAATTGCCCTTGCTGCTGCTGCCGTTGTCGGCCAAACAGCGGAAACGGCAAGTGCTGACGGCCCTGGACCTGGTGGGGCTCTCCGACCGTCTCCGCCATCGCCCCGGCCAGCTCTCCGGCGGCCAGCAGCAGCGGGTCGGCATCGCCCGGGCCATCGTCACCGATCCAACGCTGATCGTGGCCGACGAGCCGACCGGCGACCTGGATTCGCGCTCGGCGGATGAGATTCTCGCGCTGCTGGTGGAATTGCAGAAGGGCCTGCGGAAAACGATCCTGATGGTCACCCACGATCCCCAGGCGGCCTCTCATGCGGAGCGCATCTTGCACCTGGAAAAGGGCCGGCTGGAGCTGGACGTTGCCGCCGCTCCCAGGACGGTCTTTCGGCAGTGAGGGTCGGTTTCCGAAGCCGCTTGCGGCGCTGTAGGGAACGCCCTCCGTGGCGTTCCGGTCCCACGCGGAACGCCACGCCCCACGGAACGCCACGGAGGGCGTTCCCTACAGCGCGTTCCGCGTGGGACCGGAACGCCACGGAGGGCGTTCCCTACAGCGTCTTCCGCGCCTGCGCCATCCAGTACAGCAGCGTCTTGATCTCGAACGGTTTCAGCTCCGGGCGCAGCGACAGCAGCCGGGCGACGATGCCGGTCAGATGGGGAGCGGCCCAGCTGGTGGCCGGCTCCTGGGCGAAGGGGCCCAGGTAGCCAACGCTTTTCGCCTGGAACTCGATCTGCTCGCGCAGCTGGTAGGCAAAGTGGAGCGGATCGGTGAATGGGCCGCGGTCCACCGACAGCAGCGGCGGCGCGAACACCGCCGGGTAGCTGCGCGTCAGCGGATGCTCGTTGTGGGCCGCCGCCACGACCACCACGTCCCGGAAATACGCCTCCTCGATGACGCGCTGCAGCTGCTGCCGGCGCGGCAACTGCTGCAAGTGCTGCTCGGGCACTCCCAGCGACAGGTTGATCACCTTGCAGTGCCAGACGTCCAGGGCCCAGCGCAGGGCCCGGCAAACGATCTCTACCTCGCAGGAACCGCGCGGACCAAAGACGTCGGCCGAGAACAGCAGCACGCGCGGGGCCAGGCTCAGGATGATGTCTGCGACCGTGGTGCCATGGGGGGCGCTCTGCTGGCCAGCGTAAGGCAATGGCTCGGTCCGGTCGGGAGTAAACACCGCCCCTTCGATCGGCAGCAGTTCCTGGCCGCGCTGGCGAAACCGCCCTTCGAGGACGGAGGCGCTCGACGCCGCTGTCGAGGATGCAGACGCGAACCCCTTCACCGGTGGCGCGGGGATCGTGCAACAGCCGCTCCGGGGCCAGCAGAGCAAGCACTTCCTCGAAGACGTTCCGGGGCACGGAGGGCTCGGTCGGGACCTCGCTCACGGACGCGCCTCCTGGCTCGCCTCGATTCCCGTGACCTCGTCCAGCAGCTCCTGGAGGCTCTCCACGACGCGGATGCAGTGGCGGACCCCCGCGGGACCGTGGCGGACCGCCATTTGCCGCACCGCCTCGGCCAGCCGGATGGTCTCCTCGGCATGGGCGGGCTGCTGGCTGCCGCGGAACCCCTCGCGCAGTTGCTCCAGCACGGCCGGCGGCGGCGGCTCGTCCGGTCGGGGGACCTGTCCCTGCTGCAGCGACCGGGCCATCGATTCGCTGGCCCCCAGGGCGGCGGCCACGGCGTCAAACAGGACACGCTGCGTTTGCCGTTCTCCAAGGGCCTGACGCAGCATCTCGACGGCCAGGTCGGCAACGGTGTCCGCGCTTTGCCTGTCCTGCTCGGTGAACCCGGTCGGGACCAGTTGACCACGCGCATCAACCTTGTCGAACAACTCCAGCACCACGACCAGCCCCGGAGCGACCGTCAGCGGCACCGCCAGCAGCGAATGCCGGTCGCGCTCGAACGGCTGCAGCTGGAAACTGCCGTCGCTGCGCTGCAGGTCGGCCAGGATACAGGAGCGCTGCACGCTGGAGACGCTGCCGGCCAGGGACTGAGCGAAAGGGATCGGCTCACAGGCCAGCAGTTGTCCGGAGGAGCCATAGACCCGGCAGACCTCGGCCGGTTTCTGCTCGGGATCGTAGCGGCGGGCCAGCAGGACGCCGTCGCTGGCTCCGGTGGTCCGCATCAGAAAGCGGAACAGGTGGGCGATGGCCGAGGGCAGCGGCACCGGGTCGTTGAGAGCGGTCGCGGTCTGGACCAGGGGCAGCACCTTCTCGACGGCCGACCGGAAGGCGATCAGCTGCTGGTGCAGTTTCTGCTCACGCCGGGCCGGCCGGATGCGGTCGAGTTGCCGGCGAACGGCCTGGAGGAACGTGGCCCGGTTGAGGTCCTGGTTCTTGTCGAGGTAATCGCGCACGCCCATGCGCATGGCGTCCAGCGGTGTGGCCTGGTGGGCAAAGCCCGTGACCAGGATGGCCACGACGTCGGGATTGAACAGCGTCAGGTCCTCCAGCAAACGAAGACCGTCGTTGCCCGCTCCCAGGTTCCAGTCCAGGATGGCCAGGTCGATCACCTGCTGGTTGGCCTCCAGCAGGGCCGACTCGGCGTCGCCGGCGGACAGGATGCGACAGCCCAGGTTGGCGCTCTCCAACCACTCCCGGAAGGTTTGCCGGACCGGGGCCTCGTCATCCACGATCAGGATCGTTTCCGGATCCATGCTTGTCTTTCTCCCCTCTCCCACAAGGAGAGAGGTTGGGGGTGAGGGGTTGCGAACGGTGGTCACTCCATCGTACCCGATCCAACCCCTCACCCCCAACCCCTCTCCCACAAGGGGAGAGGGGAGAAAGAAGGCTGTTGTGCTCCCGGCCCTGCCCTTTTCGGCGTCTGAGCGCTGCAAGCTCGCTCACAACCCGGGGAACAGCCCGTTCCAGGTGTTGAACAGGAAACCCCCGGTCGCCTCCTGCAGCGCTTCTTGCACAGTGAACAGTGTTCTGTACTCCTGCAGGGCCGCGTCCAGGTCGTCGATCAGGATCTCGAACCGGACATCGCACGGGAGCAGAGCGGCCGCAGCCGGGTTTTCCCGGGCGATGTCCGCGTTCTCCTCGGCAACGTAGTCATCCGCAGCGCAGGCAATCCGGAGGATCGGGCCGGCTGGGTAGCTGACGGCCAACTCGTCGCCGCATCGCTCCACTGCGAGCTGGCAGCAGGCGAGGGCCTTCGCCGCGCCCTCGAGGTCGCACCGTCCGGAGCGGAAGCATACGAAACAGGCATCATCCGCCATTCAATCATCCCTCCGCTGCGCAGAACGATCGGGTGGTTCAGCGTTGACGTGACTCCAGGGCGAGCACGAGGTCGATCAGCCAGCAGCCCGAAACGTGCGGTCCAGGTCCGCGCAGATGCCCGAGGATGACTTCGTCGTCGCAGCCGGCTTCCTCAAGGGCATCCGCCAGCACGGCAAGGCGGCTTGACTCCAGGGTCCCCGCGGGCAACTCGCGCTGTTCGTAAGCGGCCTGGGCCAACGCCTGCACCGTCGAGGTCCGCCAGAGCGGAAGGATCGAGACGGGCTGGAAGACGTTGGCGAAGGAATCGCGCACGACGTGGCAGAACGTGGCGCACTCCTGCCGCCATTCGTCCTTCTTGATCCAGCTGCTCCCAAGGACGAAGCTGCACTCCTCTTCGAGGTCGTTCGGTGCGCCGCTCCACAGGACCCCGAGCAGCGTTCCCATCGCTTCTGCAAGAGCGGACCAGGCATCTCGGCGGGCTGCCTCGACAAGCAAGGGTTGCGAGCGGTAACCGGGAATTCGCATCCCCTGGACGGCAACCCGCATCTCGGTGTAACTGGCCTTGCCGTCCGCATACCGTTCGACGACTTCCAGCGCTTGCCGCTGCTCCGCGTTGAGCTTCGACCAGACCCGCCGGATGAGCGCCGCCGCGACAAGCCGGAACTTGCGCGGATCCTCGACCCCGCGCTGCTTCGCGAGTTGAGCCAGCGTGTACGGATTCTTGCTCCGCTGCCAGCGTTCTTCCGGGCGGTCGATAAGTCTTGTCATCCGCCTGCTCCTTCGTACTCTTGCGGAAGCCGTCGCTGTCAGGTGCAGCCCACTTTCCACTCCCGCAGCAGTTCGTCGTCCGGGCTGTAGCACTCGGCGGTGAAGGCGACCCCGGCCCGCTCCAGCAGGGCAAGCACTCGCTCGGCGTTGGTCTCCACGTCAGCGACCGGGCCGTGCAGCAGGATTGGCGACGCCCCTCGATGACCAGTTCGGCCCACGAGCAGTGGACCTCCAGGTGGTCCCAGTCGTCCGGCTCCAGAACCTGCCAGCTGTGCGCCTCGAATATCCCGGCGACCTGCCGCCGCGACAGCGTCGTGTCCAAGCAACTGGAGAAGTTCGAGAAGCCAGGGATCTCCGCCATCCGTCGCGTCTCCTTTGCCGAACAGCAAGCTCCCCAGCGGGCTCACGCGGGCGCGACTGTGTATTCGGCAAGTCAACAGTCGCGTGGCCGCGCTGCTGTCGCGTCTGGATACGATTCGGCCTCTTGACCCAACTGCGACTCATACTGCCTGCGGTCGAAGATAAACGGCCCCAGGTCGTAACGCCAGTGCGGGCGGTGGAACTGCCCGAACTCGGACCAGACGACTGCGTCCGGCAGCACTTCCACCCGGACCTGCAGGAACCAGCACTGAGTGATCCCACAGGTGCAACCCAGAACTGTTGCTTTGGTCCGGCGAGGATCGTCCGGCTCCAACACGAACCCCGGATCGCGCGGTTGGCCCAGGAGTTCCCGGCTCGGGGGCAACAGGCACGCTGCGGACAGGTAGTGGTAGTCGCCCGGCTCGAATCGGAACTCGTCGGGATTCTCAAACTCGGGTAGCCGCGCCAGGTACTCCGCCCGCGCCCACGGCTCCTCGGCCGCCCTGACCAGCTCGAGCAGCGGCCGCCCGTTGATGGCGATGAGCGCCAGTCGGAATGGCCGCCGCTCCGGCGGGCACTCAGCGAGTGGCGGGTACAGTGTCACCTCGAACCGATCCACCGCTCGCCCTCCTGAGGCCGAACAGCCGAGTCTTCGTCCGGCTAGCCACGGATCACGGCTCAATGCCTATCACGGCCGGGATGGATAGCACGGCTCAGCCGCCTATCACGGTCATCGTTCTCGCTTACGTCCCGGTTTAGCCTATCACGGCACAGGGCTCAGAGCCATTGTTTTTCACCGTGTTCTCGACAGCTTGAAGGGACGACTTCATTGAATCGCCCGACAGACTCTGTCTGCATCTTCTTCTTGCTTGAGCACGACAATCAGCGTCTCCACCGGGCTCCAGTCACGCTCCATCGCTTGCCGGAGGGCGGCAGCGAAATCCTCCATCGACAATGGCCCAAACCCCGTGGCCAGGGCCGGGAGCGTGACGGTTCGCGCATCAAGATCGCGAGCCATTTCCAGGGCACGGACAATGGTCTGGGCCACAAGCTCGACCGAGGAATCGTAAGAGCGGTCGATGGCCACCGCGTGCAGGATCTTCTTCACCGGCAGCGAGCCTGGACCCGTGCAGACCACCGTTCCCGGATCGACGTGCGACCTTCCCAGGCCGCGCAGGTACTGCTGGAGTTCTTCAAAGACCAGCTCGCCCTTGGGCCGCACCATGATGCCGAGGTTGACGCCGCCCGTCATCTGGAACCACGGGTTCGCCGTCGAGATCAGCACGTCGGCGGCCACGTCCAGGATGTTCCCAACGCGAATCTCGACGTTCATCGCTTGTCCCCTTCCGACTCGCGCCTAAAGACGTTTCGACGCCCGCCGCAGCGAAGCCTCGATGTCGGGCTTCGACAGAAAGACTTGCGCGAGCCAGTTCACGAGTCCTCGTCCTCCGCGATCCTTATCCGCTCACGCAGCGGCCTGACCTCAATGCCTCTTCCACCTCCAGGACAAGCTCCACCAGGTCCAGACGATCAGCGCTCTGCAACCCAACTTCCAGCTCCTCGACCGACAATCCTTCCAGCGGGGCCAGGAGGGCGGCGAGAAAGCGGAGTTTGGATTGGCCGGCTCGTCGCACGAAGAACAGCGTGCCTTCCGAGCCTGCGAGCGACCAGAGTTCCGCGCCGCAGCGCGGGCAGCTCCTTTGACCGATGACCTCAGAGTCCGGGACCCAGAGCGCCGCACGGCAAATCGAGCAACGGTTGCAGTCAGGCAACGGCATCGTCATTGTCTCGGTTTGTCGCATCCGCCTGGTGGCCGTCTCCTCGCTGCCGAACGGTTACGTCCATACCGTGGCCTACGACTTCCACAGATCCAGAAGCACGTCCGCGAACCAGCTAAGAAAATCGAGTTGTTCCCCCTGCTGGCTGAACTCTGGTCGCCAACCGCCAACTTCACACCAAACGCTGCCGTGCAGCTCGCCGGTGACGACCAGAGAGACTCTATCAGAACTGGGATAACTCGCGACTGCCAGGCAACCGGGTGGCTGGCACTCCGTTTCCCGGTTATCCCGATAGTCGTCCAGCTCGGGGAGGAAATGCGGGTAGGGGTTCAACGGATTGTCCAGGCGAGCGGCCGCGAGCTGCGAGCAACGCTCGCGTAGTCGCTCCTTCGTGATCGGGAACGGCTCTTGCAGTGCGGGATTCTCCGGGCTGGTCCCGAGAGCCTCGACTTCAAAGTCACAGTATTCCCCCGGCATCCAGCCCCCATTGCCGATCTCAAGTAGGAAGAGTCGGTACTCTTCGGGAAGAGACACGCCATTGGCTGCTTCCCAGGCCGTGATCTCCTGCTCAGTCAAGCACGGCTGGGGAGTGTAACTGGGCCTCCTCTCATTCCTTCCCTTTCCATCCAGGTCATGCACCTGACCTTCGAGGAGTTTCTTGATCCGGGCCAGGAGCAAGCGTCGCTGCCACGGCAGGATCACGGCCGGATGCTGCTGCCGCAGCTCCTCCTCGCGCTGCAACAATGTGGCGAGTCTCGGGTCCGCCGGCTTCAGGTACGCGCAGGCGCATTGGCAGCGCAGGTATTCGCCCCTGGGATCGCCACGCTCCTCCAGCCAATCGGCGTAGACCAGGCGGAGGGTAGCGTCATCCGGCGCGTTGAGGATCGCTTGCAGCAATCCGGCTTCATCCGTCATGAGTCCCTCGTTTCAGGTGCTGGCGCAACACGGGAAAGACCCAGCTGGACAACCACAACACCGTTGGCGGCCCTTCGGAGGACAGCTGGATGAACCCCACGTACAATCCCGACGAGAGAACGACCACGGTCAAACGGGATTGGGGGGCACGCACCGTTGAGTAAGACAGTCCGACCTTGTCCAACTCGCCCAGAAACTCCGCAAGGCTCAGTTCATCGCGGATGATCCAGGGGTCGAGGTTCAGTCCGCCCCAGCCTTTTGGGTTGGGCCAGCACCCCACGTGTACCCCTTCCACCAACCGATCCGAGGGACCGAACCGGATCTCGACAAAGCCGTACACCCAGGCATTCCGCCCCTTTCGTTTCTCCGCCTTGCCAAACGCCTGCTCGACCTCCGCCTGGGGGCTCCCCTTCACGATGGGACCAAAGACACCTCGCTCGACAAAGTCCTGCAGGGATACTTGCCCCATCGGAACCTCCACGCTCTCCGAGCCTTGTCTGCAACAGACCAGCTTACACCATCCCTGTACGTTGGTCACAGACTACTTTGGGGAATCCCGATGCGTTCCTTCTGCAAGGTCTGGCCATGCAGTTGGTGACAGGTAAGCCACCGTTGCAGCCGTTTGCTATCGGTGCCTGTCGTTCTTGGGAAACTCAGGACGTCTTCTGGCAATTGGCAAATCGCGCACGATTGACACAATCAGAACAAGGGCGATTGCTGCTCAGTTATCGTCGCTGTCTTGCCAGGTGCGCCACCCGGAGCGCAAAGCGACAAGGAAATCGCTGGCACACTATTTCGCTACCGGACGAACCGTCCTTGGAAGTTCGGTGGATAGACCACCCGGTCCCCTTGCAGGGTCGCCACAGCAACTGTCGCCCCCTTCCGCAGGTCGTTGCCCAGCACCCGGTCGTTCTGGATCACCGACAAGATACAGTCCAGCGCTGGCTTCAACTCCTCAGCCCAGAGAAACAGCACCAGCGCGCTGCATCCTGGTTCTCGGCCTTCCCTCGCATAGTCATACCCGTCCGGGTTAACGAGCCCTGGCTCCGCTCCGCGATCAGGTCCGGCATCTCGTAGCGAATGTCGAGGTCAGGGTTATCCAATTCTCTCGGTTCGAGCCGGATGAGAATACTGGAACCACGCGCCCGGCCTCTGCCCTGAGTGACGTTCTCCCACAAATCGTCCTCCCACTCAACCAAGCGCGTCCAGTCTTCGTTGCCCTCGCGGTAGGAACGTAATACCAACACGAGCATGTCCAGACTGTCCAAAGTGCTTGGAGAAACGTGTTCCGAGCCCTTCACGACGCACCGAACAGCAAAGCCGTCTTCCAGTCTGCCAGTGCCGTTGCCTTCCAGAAGATAGTCCTCATCGACGCTGAGAGTCACAAACGTGAGGTCCCGCCAGAGCAGACCACGAACCGTGCGTTCGATCGTCTCGTTGTCCGGGTCGGTCGCGATTAGCTGGGGCTTGAAATCTGGGGTCTCTGCGACACGGAGAAACATCGCCTGCTCCCGCTCAGGGTACTACAATTCCTCGTCGAGAGGATACCAGGAATTGACCAAAGGTGCCAGCCCGCCACGTTCCCGAACACCCTGTCAGATGGCAGGCAGAGACACAACCGGCACTCCCTGGCACTCCTCCGACAGCTACCGCCTCCTTCCGGCATCTGCCAACCGCGAAAAAAAGTGGCAGGCACTGGCAGGCAGTCAGCTGGCCCCGGTTTCCGCCCGTGGCCCGCGGAACCTGTCCACACCTGCGGCCTGGTTCCTATCCTGCCCTGTAAGCGGTCGGCCCCACCGCGTGCCATCGGACCATCGTTTACCCGCCGGTTTTCTTTCACGCAGCAGCAAGGAGACACACCTTGGCCAGCACCGCATCCGCCCCCTTCGGGGCCATCTGGGACATGGACGGCACCCTGGTAGACACGGCCGAACTGCACTTCCTGGCCTGGGAAAAGGTCTGCCAGGAGCTGGGCCGGCCCTTCTCCCGCGCCGACTTCGCCGCCACCTTCGGGCGACGCAATCCCGAGATCATTCGCTACCTCTTTGGCGATCGCTTCAGCGACAAGGAAATCGCCGACATCGGCGATCGCAAGGAGGTGCTGTACCGGGACGCCGCCCGCTCCGGCGTCACGCCGCTGCCCGGGGTGGTCGCGCTTCTGGAGGAGCTGCACCGGGCCGGCTTCCGGCAGGCCATCGGCTCCAGCGCCTCCACGGGCCAATCTCGACCTGATCCTGCAACTGACTGAGCTGGCACGCTATTTCGCGGCGGTGGTTTCGAGCGAGGACACCCAGCGCGGCAAACCCGATCCCCAGGTGTTCCTCGTGGCCGCGGAGCGATTGGGGCTTCCGCCCGCTCGCTGTGTGGTGCTGGAGGACGCCGTCGCCGGTGTCGAGGCAGCCCGCAATGGGGGGATGAAGTGCATCGCCGTCACCTTCGTCGGGCATCATCCGGCCGAGTCGCTCCGGAAGGCCGGGGCCGATATCGTCGTGCCGAGCCTGGAACAGGTTTCGGTGGAGGTGGTGCGGGGATTGTTTGACGTGGTAGAATGATGCCCGAGACAACTTCGGAGTCGCCTCACATTTAGAAAGGACTCTTGCATGCTCCTCCGGCTCGGATGCGTGCTGCTCCTCGCCCACCTCGCCTGTCAGCCCCGACTGCTCGCTGATCCCCCTGCCCGGGCGACAGACCGCGCCGGCGACGCGTTGCCGGATGGCGCCCTGGCACGCCTGGGCACGACGCGGTGGGGCTGCCCGGCCACGATCCAGCAACTGGCGTTCGCGCCGGACGGCAAGACCCTGGCAGTCGGTTGCGAGGACAGGACCGTTCGCCTGTTCGACCTGGCGAACGGCAAGGAACTGCGCCGCTTCGGAGACACGTTCCAGCCCAGGGCGGTCTTCGCTTTCTCCCCGGACGGCAAGGGGCTCCTCGTGGCAAGCAACCACGCGCTCCTCCTGTTCGATCCGGCGACGGGCAAGGAGCTGCGCCGCTTCGACCATCCGGGGGACTGCCGGAGCGTTGCCTTTTCCCCCGACGGCAACCGGTTCGCCGCGGGATGCCAGGGGATTGTGCGCCTTTGCGAGTCGAGGACCGGCAAGGTGGTGCGCGAACTGCCCTGGCCGGGGAAAGCCCGATTGCTCGTCTTCTCGGCAGACGGCAAGCAGCTGGCCGGCCGGTCGGAATTCCATCCCTCGGGCGTCCAGGTCTGGGATCTGGCGTCCGGAAAGCTGCTCGTGGATGATCCGGACGGCTACTCAAGCCAGATTCACTCGCTCGCCTTTGCAGCCGATGGCAAGAAGCTGGTCGGCATGGCCTGGAAGGAGCTCAAGTTCTGGGACCTCGCGGCCGGGAAGCGCTGCGGCGGGATCGCCATCGAGAGCGCCTGGGGAACCATTGGCCTCGATGGCCGCGTCTTTGCCGAGATGCGCGACGGCGCGATCGTCCTTGCCGACCTGGAGACCGGCAAGCGGATCCGGCAACTGGATCGGCCGACCAGCTTTCGGGGCGAAGTGGGTCCAGCCGTGTTTTCCCCGGACGGCAAGCTGTTTGCCTATGCAGCGGATCGGCAGCTTCGCCTCGTGGACGCGGCCCGGGGGCTTCGGCTCTCGGGAACGGCTGGGCATGACGCGGCTCTGTGGGACGTGGCCTTCGCGCCGGACGGCCGAACGATTGCCACGGCGAGCAAGGATGGGACAGTCCGTCTGTGGACGGCCGACGGGCGCGAGCTGTGGCGTTCCGCCCGGCAACCGGTCATCTGTACCAGCGTGGCGTTTGCTCCGGACAGCAAGGTCGTGGCGGCGACAACCTTCGACGATCACCGGGTCTGGCTGTGGGAGGCGAGCACAGGCAAGGTCCTGCACGTCTTGCCCCGGCACGAGGGCATCATCGACCATCTGGTCTTCACCGACCGGGAGACGCTGCTCACGTTCGACCGGAACCAGAATCGCCGCCGCTGGAACGTCGCCGGCGGGAAGGAGCGGCCGGATTCCCGCCACCCGGACGAACTCGTCGCTTCGCTGCTTCCTTCGCAGGATGGCCGACTGATTGCCGCCCGGCTGGCCTTCGATTCCAACCACAGCGGCAACGTCCGCGTTGAGAAACTGCTGACGGAAACGCGCTGGCTGGCCGGCGAGATGACCCTCACTCCGGATGGCCGGATGCTGGTCTGGGTGGAGAATGGCCAATCGAGTCAGAACGTCGTGCTGCACTTGGTCGAGGTCTTCAGCGGCCAGGAACGACTGCGGATTCCTCTGGGAGACGTCTGTGGTTTGAAGCTGACCTTTTCTCCCAACGGCACCCTTCTGGCAGTCCCGACAGCGGACGGGCGCGTGCTGGTCCACGAGCTGGCGACGGGCAAGTCTCTGCGGCTGCATCACGCTGGTTCGGCCTGGGCGCTCGATTTTTCTCCGGACGGCAGCCGGCTTGTCTCGGGCGGCAACGACGGCACGGCGCTCGTCTGGGACCTGGAGCGCTGGCGCAGTGTCCCGGAGAAACTGGTGGAGTTGACGGCGGCGGAACTCGAAGGTCTCCTGCGGGACCTGGGCAGCGCGGATGCGTCCCGTGGGTATCGCGCCGTCCACAGACTGGCCCGTTCGCCGGGCCAGGCCGTGAGCGCCCTTCGTCCGCTGCTGCGCGTCGCCCCGGCCGAGGCCAAACGCCTGGCCCAGCTGGTTGCGGAGCTGGACGACGAGGCGTTCGAGGTTCGCGACCAGGCGGACCAGGCCTTGCGGAAGCTCGGCAAGTGCGTGGAGCCGGCGCTGCAGCACGCCTTGCTGCTCGGCGCCTCCGTGGAGCTCCGCCATCGCGCCCGGAAGATATTGCTCCTGTTCGCGGAGACTCCACCCTCCGGAGAGTGGGTTCAGCTTTTGCGAGCGGTCGAGGTGCTGGAGACGGTAGCCACGCCGGAGGCCCGACGGGTCCTGGAGGACCTTGCCCGGGAGTCGCCGCACATCTGGCTGGCCGGCAATGCCCGGGCCGCCGCACGACGCCTGGCGGCTGGTGTGGGCAAACGGGGTCCCTGATGGCCTGGTGCGGTCATTGGTGACGAGGGGTTCAATTCCTCGGCCTCTCTTCCAGCCGGCCCAGCAGCCGCAGGAGCCCGTCGAGGATGGTCAGCGGATGCGGCGGGCACCCCGGGATGAACAGGTCCACCGGCAACTGTGAGCCTGCTCCATTGTGGACCTCGGGGTTGTCCAGGTACGGTCCGCCGCTGATGGCGCACGCCCCCACGGCGATGACCAGCTTGGGGGCCGGCACCGCGGCGTAGGTGTCCAGCAGGGCCGTGCGCATGTTCTCGCTGACCGGGCCGGTGACCACGACGCCGTCGGCGTGACGCGGCGAGGCGACGAACTGAATCCCGAACCGGCCCAGGTCGAAGACCACCGTGCCCAGCACGTTCAGGTCCGCCTCGCAGGCATTGCAGCCGGCGGCGCTCACCTGACGCAGCTTCAGCGAGCGGCCGAAGAGCCGCCGCGACTTCTCCTCCAGCGCCTCGGCTCGTTTCAGCTCCTGGCCCGTCAGGGTCAGCTCTTCGCGGCTCCGGGTCGCCAGGCGGTGATCCTGGGTGTAGCGGATCGCACCTTCCGGACAGGCTTCGACGCAATCGGTGCAGAACAGACAGCGGCCCAGGTCCAGCCGCATCCGCGTGCCGTCGCTGGTGATGGCCCTGGTCGGACACGCTTCGACGCAGGCCCGGCAGCCGTCCGGGCACTTCGAGGCGTCTACCACGGGCAGGCCGCGGAAGCGGTCCGGCAGCGGCGGCGTCTCGGCGGGATACGAGGTCGTGCGGTGCCCTTGCTTCAGGCGAGCCAGGGAAACTTGCAGCATGGCCGCTCCTCAAAGGCATTTTGACCACGGATGACACGGATAACACAGATAAGAGAAAAACGGTCTTTTGATTTTATCCGTGTTATCCGTGTCATCCGTGGTTCACTTTCTTCACAAATCATACCCGCAGTACGAGAGGTTGAAGCTCTTGTTACACAGCGGGAAGTCGGAAATCTGCTGGTTCCGCAGGGCCAGGGCCAGCCCGGTCCAGTTGTGGAAGGACGGATCGACGATCTTGTACCGTGCAAACTGTCCCTGGGCGTCGGTCAGCACCACGTGGCAGATCTCGCCGCGCCAGCCCTCGACCAGGGAGACGGCCAGCCCCTCGGGCTGTAGGGAACGCCCTCCGTGGCGTTCCGGGAAAGCAGTGCGGATCGGCCCATCGGGTAGCTCCTGCAGCTGGCTGCGGATGAACGCCACCGAGCGCTGGATCTCCAGCCAGCGGACGTAGGCGCGGGCAAAGACGTCCCCCGTCGTCCACGTGGAAACAGGAACCTGGGCGAAGCGAAAGATCCCGGACGGGAAGTCCTGGCGCACGTCGCACTCCACCCCGCAAGCCCGTGCCGCTGGGCCGACCATGCCCAGTGCCAGGCAGGCGTCGCGGGCAACCGGCCCCGTCCCATCGAAGCGGGCCTGCACCGAGGTCGCGTTCCAGAGCAGCTCGGCCGCGTTCTCCACGTCGCGGTAGGCCGACTCCAGCCGTTCCAGGAACTGCTGTTTGCGGCGATCATCGAGGTCGAACAGCACCCGGCCCGGTCGGACCAGGTCCCGGCCGAAGCGGTTGCCGCACAGCAGGGCCGTCAGGTTCAGGAAGTCGCCGCGAATCCGGCCGCAGTAGGAGGCCGTCGGCAGGAACGCGACGTCGTTGGCCAGGGCCCCCAGGTCGCCGGTGTGGTTGGCCAGACGCTCCAGCTCCAGGGCGATGCCGCGCAGCACCTGCGCCCGGATGGGGACCTCGCAGCCGGCCAGGGCCTCCAGCGCCTGGCAATGGGCCAGGGCGTGACCGATGGACGTGTCGCCCGCCACCGTCTCCACGGTGTGAATGGAACGCGGGTTCGGGCCGCCGATCAGCGTCCGCTCCGCGCCGCGATGCTGGTAGCCAAGCGAGATTTCCAGGTGGAAGACCTCCTCGCCGTGGCACTGGAAGCGGAAATGCCCCGGCTCGATGATGCCGGCGTGGACCGGACCGACCGCGACCTCGTGGACCTCCTCGCCTTCCACCCGGTAAAAGTCGGTGACGCCGACCACAGGCGTTTTGCTGGTGTCCCGGCCCCAGGCATCGTGGCCGGGCCGGTAGGAGGCGTGGAAGCGCACCGGCTTGAACCAGGGATGCCCTTCGGGACAGACGCCGTACTGCTCGGCGATCTCGCGCTCGAAGAGATGGACCGGGGGACAGTCCAGCGTCAGCGACGGAAAGCGATCCGAAGTCAGCGTCGTCATCCCCACGCGCAGCTGGGCCCGGGCGGGATCAGCGAGGACCGCGTAAAGAGCCACGTTCCCTGTCGGTTCCGGATTGTCGCCGAACAGGGCGGAGACACGCTGACCGCGCTCCACGCCGACCAGGAGGGCCTCGCGGAAATCGGCGAAGGACATTCGCGGGATCTGATCCCGAGGGATCGTCTGCCCGGTACGCAGCACGGCAAAGTTGGTCCCGTTCATTGTTTCACCCCCGGGATCAGATCGGCGGCACTGGACAGCAGCGCGTCCAGCGGCGGCGGAATGCACAGGCCCAGAAGCAGCACCAGCAGGAGCAGCAGCAGGATCGGCGCCCCGGTGCTGACGCTGTCGTGGTAGCCATTGATGTCCGGCGCTTCCGACGGCTTACCCTGAACGACGGTCAGCACCGTGGAGCCGATGCCGACAAACGCCACGCCCAGCAGCAGCAGGAACAGGCCGCCGGCGACGAAATGGCCCTGTTTCAGGGCTGCGCTAACGATCGTGAACTCGCTGACAAAAGGGCCGAACGGCGGCGAGCCGGTGATCGCCAGGAAACCGATCAGGAACATGGCTCCGGAGAACGGCACGCGCTGCAACGCCCCCCGCACCTCGTCCGTGACCTTGCTGCCGTACGCCCGGTGGATGTTGCCGGCCGACAGGAACAGCACCCCCTTGGTCAACCCATTGTTGATCAGATGCAGCAACGCGCCGTAGATCGCCAGGCCGCCGATGCCAATGCCCAGCACCAGGATGCCCATGTGTTCGACGCTGGAATAGGCAAGCAGCCGTTTGAAGTCGCGCTGCCGGACCATGAACACGGCGCCGACCGCCATCGACAGCAGTCCAATGACAATCATGATCCGGCGAGCGGACGCCGCTTCCTGTCCGGCGCCGCAAATCTGGTAGACCCGCAGGATGGCCAGGAAGGCGCAACTGGTGACCCCCGCGGCCAGCAGGGTGCCGACGACGCCGGGCGCCTCGCCGTAGGCGTCGGGCTTCCAGGTGTGCATGGGCGCCAGGCCCATCTTGGTGCCGTAGCCGACGAACAGCAGCACGAACGCCGCATGGAGCCAGGGCGCGGACAGGTGGGGTGCCACCTCCACCTTGATGAGCTTGTCCAAGTACAACGTTCCTCCCGGAACGGCCTTCAGGGACGAGTAGGCGAGGCAGAAGGAGCCGAGCAGGGCCAGGGCGATGCCAACCGAGCCGACCAGGAGATACTTCCAGGTCGCCTCCAGCGAGCGGGGGTTGTGGTTGAAATAAAGCAAGGGACCACAGGCGAGCGTCGTCGCTTCCATCGCCACCCACATCAGGCCCAGGTGATGCGACAGCACCACCAGCGTCATCATCGACAGCACCACCAGCAAAATGGCACAAAAGACCCGGTTGGGCCGGTCGGAACGAAGGCGGAGGTAGGCGGGAGTGTACAGGGCACAGAGAAAGAACAGGACGCTGAGGAAAGTCAGGACGACTTTGGCCAGCGCGTCCAGGCTCAACCAGCTCTCCGACAGGGGAGCGGAATCCCCACTTTGGCCGAAGACAGCGGCCACGACCAGGCCCAGCTGCCCCAGCCCTCCGACCGGCACCAGCCAGGGCCGCCAGCGATTGGACGGCAGTGCGAACGTCACCGCGGCCATCGCCAGGGGGAACAGGATCAGCAGGTAGATCATCGCGAACTCGCTTTCCTTGGTCCCGTCCCCGGGTTGCGCTGCGCTCCACCCGGGGCTTTATTCCCGAAGGCAAAGGAGTAAAGCCCCGGGTGGAGCCGCGAGGAACGAGCGGCGCAACCCGGGGCGCGGGGCGCTATTCCTTCAGCCTGGTCAGTTGCTCGGTGCTGGTCGAAGCGAACTCCCGGCTGATGTGGTGGATGATGATCCCCATCACGAACACCGCCGTGAACAGATCGAGCAGCACGCCGACCTCGACGAGCAGAGGCATCGCCTCCAACAGCAGCAGGCCAAACAGGTAAATCCCGTTCTCCAGCAGCAGGTAACCCAGCACCAGCATGATCGCCTTGCGGCGCGTGGTCAGCATCAGGATGCCGGTCCACAGGGTCGCCAGCGCGGTCGGAATCAGCTGTAAGTTGGTGTGCTGCTCCTCCAGGGGGAGCGTGGAGGCGAACACCATCGCCAGGGCCGTGCCGACTGCTCCGAGCAGCAGGGAAGTTACGTAGCTCACCACCGGCGTGACTTCGTGCTGAATGGCCGCCTCGCGCATGGCGTGGACCAGGAACGCCGGGATGATGAAGCCTTTCAGCACAATGGTGCTGACCACCAGACCGAGGCCGCGCAGCTCAAGGTTGCTATGCACGAACAGGGGCAGCATCCCCAGCAGGATTCCCTGGAGGGCGACCGCGTTGATGACGGCTCGAATCCGGCTCACGCCCAGGGCGAAGAAATTCAGGGCCAGCACCAGGATCAGCAGGGGCTCAAGGACCTGGGTCACAGTTCACCTCCTACAAGCCCGGAGCGCAAGCGACGGGACCGTCCCGGCGCTGGTCCCGTCGCTTGCGCTCCGGGCTTGTGTCATGGTTCACCTCATCAGCAGGATGACGCCAAACGCCGACAGCAGGCAGGCGGCGACCAGCAGGATCGGCACGTGCGTCAGCCGCAGGCGGGCCATCGACGATTCCACCATGCCGGTCAGGACGGCAACCACCAGGATTCCGCCGACAAAGATGGGCCAGTCGATCCACGGCGCGCCCGTGGCCACCGGGACCGCCAGTCGAACCAGCAGAGCGCCGAACAGGAAGAACTTCAGGGCCGCCCCGTACAGGATCATGCCGAAGGCCGGACCGCTGTGGTCGAGGACCATGACTTCGTGGATCATGGTCAGTTCCAGGTGCGTGTTCGGATCGTCGAAGGGGACCCGGCAATTCTCGACCAGCAAGACGATGAACCAGCTGAGCAGCACCAGCGCCAGCGAGGCCCCGTGGCTGATCCACTCCTTCCCCAACGTGGTCCCGAGCATGGTCGCCAGCTGCAGTGAGCTGGAGAGCTTGGCCAGGACCAGCAGCCCCAGGAAGAAGGCCGGCTCCGCCAGGCAGGCGAAGGTGACCTCGCGGGCCGCCCCCATGCCCTCGAAGGCGCTTCCGGTGTCCAGGGCGGCCGAGGCGGTGAAGAAGCGGCTCAGGGCCAGCAGGTACGCCAGCAGGATCAGGTCGCCGGTGAAGGAGATGGGGGCGCTCGATCCCACCGTCAGGCTGTCGGACGCGGTATCACGCAGCGGAATGAGCGGAACCAGCAGCAGCGCGAGAACAGCGGTTACCAGTCCGACGACCGGTCCGGCCTTGAACACCCAGCTGGTGGTAGTGCTGAAGACCGACCCTTTCCGAATCAGCTTGAGGAGGTCGTAGTACGGCTGCAGCAGCGGCGGCCCGACCCTCCCGGCGAACAGGGCCTTGGTCTTGTTGATCACTCCCAGCAGCAGCGGCGGCAGGGTCAGCGCCAGCAGAACGTGGATGGTCTTGTCAAGGATCGTGTTCATCACCGTCTTCTACCGCCACAGGAGCAGGGCAATCAGGGCGACAAACAAATACAGCAGGTAGGTCTGAATGCTCCCTTGCTGGAACACCCGGAACAGGCCGAACAGCCAGGCCCCGAAACGGAAGCTCGGCAGCACCGCCTCGTCCAGCACGGTATCGGGCACCTCGCTGTGGAAGGTGGTCTTTTGCGGAAACAGCGGCAGGTTCTTCGGCTTGTGACTGCGCGGCCGCAGCGCCCAACCAAACAGGTCCACCAGCATCTGGGCGAACGACGACGAGGTGTACTGCATCCGCGCCGTCGGTGCCGCGTAGCCGCAGCCCCAGGTCGGTCCCTTGTCCACGACGCTGCTCCGCAGCCGCAGCCACAGCGCGAGCCCTCCCAGAGCCAGACCGCCGACCAGCAGCAGACCCATGCCCGTGATCCAGCCGAGCGGCGCCAGCCGGGCAAGCTGCGTCCCCAGCGCGCTCAGGTCCGGCTCCCCCGCCCAGACGGAGACGCCCCGGATGAGGGCCGGGACCACCAGGAGCGGAGCCAGCCCAATGAAAAAGCAGCACGCGACCAGGACGCCCATCGGTCCCAGCATGCTCGGCGGCGACTCGTGCGCATGCTCGCTGTGGGCCGAGCGTGCCGAGCCCAGGAAGACGGCTCCATAAACCTTGACGAAGCAGGCGACGGCCAGTGCCCCGATCAGGGCCAGCGCCGGGGCGGCAAATGCGGCACCGAGCAACGGCACCTCCTGGGGCTGTCTCGGAAGCAGGGTGCCGAACAGGCCCAGATAGATGAGGAACTCACTGACAAAGCCGTTCAGCGGCGGCAGCCCGCAGATGGCCACGGCGCCGACCAGGAAGCCCAGCGAGGTCCACGGCATCGCCTTGCCCAGGCCGCCGAGGTGGTCGATCTCGCGGGTGTGGGTCGCATGGATGACCGAGCCGGCGCTCGAGGAACAGCAGCGCCTTGAACAGCGCATGGTTCCAGACGTGCAGCAAGCTGCCGCCCAGTCCGAGGAGGACCCAGTCGGTGCGATGCAGGGACCGGCCGATCAGGGCCAGCCCAAGACCCATGACGATGATGCCGACGTTCTCGATGCTGTGATAGGCCAGCAGCCGTTTCAGGTCGTGCTGGCCGATGGCGAAGGCAACGCCCAGGACGCCGGAGATCGTGCCCAGGCCCAGGATAATGGCGCCCCAGGCCACGGGCGGCGCCGGCATCAGGGAGGTGATGCGCACCAGGCCGTAAACGCCCATCTTGAGGATGACGCCGGACAGGATCGCCGACACGTGACTGGGGGCGATGGCGTGCGAGCTGGGCAGCCAGACGTGCAGCGGCATGATCCCGGCCTTCAGTCCGAAGCCGATCAGAGCCAGGACGAAGATCGCCGCCGTGAGTCCGGGCGTCAGCCTGTCCGCTTCCAGCGGCACCAAGGTGTACGAGCCGCTGACCATCCGCAGCAAGGCGAACAGCGCGAACAGGCACAGGACCGACACGTGGGCCGCGACGAAGTAGAGCCAGCCGGCGTCGCGGGCCTCCTCCTTCTCTTCTTCCGTGGTCACCAGGAAGAAGGCCGACAGCGCCATGATCTCCCAGCCGAACAGGAACAGGATGCTGTTGCGGGCAATCACCAAGAGCGCCATGCCGGCGGTCAGGCCGCCATAAAACAGACGCAGCTTCCGGCCATTGTCCGGATGTTCCGTCTGCTTCCAGTAGCTCAGTCCGTAGACGTTGCCCAGCAGCGAGATCAGGAAGACCGGCACCAGGAAGAAAGCCGACAGACCATCCACGGCGATGCGAAACTCGGCACCGGGCAGGCACCACGGCTCAATGATCGATCGATCGTCGCCGGTAGCCCAGAACCAGCCACAGCCGGCCAGCCCAAGACCGGCCCCCAGCACGGCCAGGAACGTGGTCAGCCACTGGCCGCCCAGCGAGTCGCGACGGAAGAACAGACCGGGCAAACCGCTGCAGGCCGCGACGATCAGTCCCCAGAGCACCAGATCGACCGGAGCGATGGCGTCCATCTACTGCGCCGCCTTTCCAGTAGCCCGGCCTTCCCAGGCCGGCTGGCCGGCTTGGGAAAGCCGGCCTACAGTCGGCGCCACCAGGGCCGACTCGACGCGGCGAAGCTCTTGCAAGATCCCCTCCTGGCGGGCCTCACTCAGCACCAGCTCCCGGAACCTCGGATCGTGCAAGGCGAACGACAGCCGGGAGATAGTCTGCAGATGGCTGCGAATGGTCGGGCAGATCAGCGAAAACAGCACCCGGACGGGCTGGCCGTCGAGGGCCCCGAAATCGATGGCCCGCTCCAGGTAGGCGAGGATCACCAGCGGGCTCTCGACGTGCAGGACGATGGGATTGCGGACGTGCGGCAAGGCGATGCCGCCGCCGATGCCGGTGCTGGCGGAGGCCTCGCGGGCCAGGAAGAGACGCAGCAGCACCTCGCGATCAATGCCCGGCGGCAGCGGCAGCACGCCGATCAGGGCCCGCAGCGCCTGGTCCTTGGTGGTCCCCTTGAGTGCGTGGTGGATGCCGCCGGCCTGCAGGGCTTCCGCCAGGCTGGGCACCGGCTCATCGTCGCTTTCCAGGTGGCTGAACATCTCCAGCGACACCTTGATCTGGTTGGCCGTGGCCCACTCCAGCAGTTCGGAGCGGTTGAAATGGAACTGGCCATTGACGTTGTGGGCCGGCAGGCCCCGCTGCTTGATCCACCGAGTTACCGTGGCTTGCGAAACGTTGAGGAATTGACTCACCTCGCGGACTGTCAATTGCATCGACCTTCTCCTGGCCCTCACCGCGACTGGGCTGGTAACGATTGATCGTTTCGCGCTCAGCCGGGCGAGCGCGAAACGATCAATCGTTCGGACCTGGGTATTGTAGGAAAGCACGTGCGACACGTCTTCAATTCATCGGCATTGCCCAGCGCTGCAGATCGCTCCGCTGCTGCATCTGGTCGCGGAAATGCGAGTTGCCGTTGCGGGCGTCGAAGCGTTCGGCCAGGTCGCGCGCCTCCCGACCCAGCCAGTCGCGCAGGGCGGCAACGGCATAATGGCCGCCCTGGTGAGCCACCGGCACGTGATCCGGCAGGCGCAGGACGAGGTCCTCCTTGCCGGCCGCGATCAGCCGATCGAAAAGCACGATCGCGTCCAGGGTGAAATGCAGGCGCGTGAGCGGGTCGGTGAACGGCTGGATGGCCCGCTGGCACTCCGCATACAGGCGGACCGCCGAAGGACCGCCGGGATAAACCCGGCGGCTCATCGGGTCGCCGGTCAGGGCCGAGAACTTGATCAGCTCGCCGAACCACCAGTAATAGCAGCGCTCGGGGTGGTACGACCGCTTGCAGCGGCTGTGCAGCCGGGTCGCCTGCTCCAGCTGGCCGCGGCGCAGCAGGGGCAGCAGCAAGTAAGCGCAAATCTGGTCGGACTTGCCGCGCTCGAAGCAGCGGTCTTCGAGGAAGGGTTTGGCGAGCCGCAGGGCCTGCTCCTCGTTGCCGACGAACAGCTCTGCTTCCAGCTCTTCCGCCAGGTCCCAGAAGTGACCGGGACTCAGGGCGTCGGGCGGGTACTTCCGGATCTCCTGGTTGGCCGTGCGGGCCAGCTCCAGGTCGCCCAGGTCAGCCGCGATGGAGCGCTGGGTGTACCAGACCTGGCGGCGCGAGAAGCCGGCCGCCTCCAGCCGGCGCCGAAGTCGGCGAGCATGTCATCCAGGGTGGCCCGGCTGATGTCGGGGATGTTCGACAGCTGGCCGATGACCCAGTGCTGTTCGGTCAGCAGGTTCCGGCCGGCGAAGAGCCTCGGCTCGCGATCGTACTGGGCCAGGCTCCAGACGAACGCGGCCGCCAGGACGTCGCCGCGGAGCAGGGTGCGCGCGGTCCACATCAGTGGCTGGCGTGCCGCGATGCCCAGCGCCACGTCCTGGTGCAGGTCGGCCAGGCGGACCGCCTCTTCCAGGAGGGCCAGCTTGGCCGAGGACTCGGGCAACCGATTGGCTTCCTCCAGCAGTTCGCGGATGGCGGCGTGATCGTGCATGGCTGTTTCCTCGGGCAATCTCTGAAGTCAGAGTAGGGAACCGCGGGACGGAACGCCAGATTTCCAGAAGAGTCTCCTCTCCGAATGCTGGATCTGATCGATGCGCGACTGACTCCGCGAGACAATCATGGCAACCCCATTCTGGCAAAAGATCCAGCAGCAAAAACGCCGCAAACGGCGCAGCAGCCGGAAGCCCTCCCCGCTCTCGGTGGAGCAAATGCTGGTCTGGGCCGACGTCTACCGGCAGCGCACCGGCTCCTGGCAACGGAACGTCGGGGCCGCTCCCGAACCCAGTTCTTGCTCAAACACCAAAGTGGGACAAGCGGAACGCTCTGAATACACTTGATAGGAGTTCGCGAAGGCCCGACTCACGGAACGTCGCCTGGCAATCCCACAAGGAGAACGCAATCATGAACCGCTTCCTTCCCATCGCCTCCCTTTCGCTCTTCCTGGCCCTGGTCGTTTCCGTCCGAGCGGCGGACACCCAGGACAGGGCCGGCCCCAGCGACAACAAGCCGCCGGAGGGGTTCACCGCCCTGTTCAACGGCAAGGACCTGACCAACTGGAAGGGCGTGGTCACCATGAAGGAACGGGCCACCAAGAAGCCCGAGGAGCTGGCGGAGCTTCAGAAGAAAAGCAACGACAAGATCCAGGGCCACTGGACGGTCAAGGACGGCATCCTGACCTACGACGGCAAGGGCACCAGTTTGCAGACGGTCAAGGACTACGGTAATTTCGAGCTGCTGATCGACTGGAAGATCGCGGCGGAGGGCGACAGCGGCATCTACCTGCGCGGCCAGCCGCAGGTGCAGATCTGGGATTCCGACCGGACCTCGGGCGCCAAGGGCGCGGACAAGGGTTCCGGCTCGGGTGGCCTGTGGAACAACCCGAAAGACAGCAAGGGCAAGATGCCGCTGAAGAAGGCGGACAAACCGGTCGGCGAGTGGAACCACTTCCGGATCCTCATGAAGGGCGACAAGGTCACGGTCTACCTCAACGGCGAACTGGTGGTGGACGATGCGCCGCTGGCCAACTACTGGGACAAGGGCAAGCCGCTGCCCGCCACGGGGCCGATCGAGCTGCAGCACCACAACGATCCGCTGTGGTTCAAGAACATTTACGTCCGTGAGCTGAAGGACTGATTTTGTTCCCACTGGCTTCGGACCTGGAGGCGTCGCGTGTGGAGGTTCCTTCGGACTCTGTTCGGCGCGACGCCTCCGGGCCCGAAGCGCGTCCACAAACCCCCCGCCGAGTTCGGACAGGCTGCGGCCCCCGACTGGCTGCTGGAGTGGAAGGGTGCGGTGCTGCCGCACGGAGGCAGCTTCCGCGGTCGGCTGTTGCTGCGGGAAGGGGTTCCTCCGCTGGCCCAGGTCGAGTACCCGGTCAGTCGCACCCGGCCGGCGCCGCCGAGGGAGGTTCCGCTGTCCACGACCGCCGAGACCCGCTTGCGCCTGGTCCTCCTGGAAGCGTTTCCCGAGCGCTTGCTGAGCGTCGAGGAAGGGTGCCGGGACGGCATCCCCATTGCGGTGGTCGTTCACCGCCAGGAGCCGCACCAGGGCGTCCGGGCCTGGTGCAACCTGTGCGATGCCCTCGGCCTGATCGAGCAAGGGCACAGTTCCCAAGCACGGTCGTTCGCCGAATTGATCGACCGCGCGTTCGAGCCAGGCAGGACCCTGGCCCCGGTGTACCGCCTTGGGCTGGTGCTGTTCGAGGCGTCGATAGTGGATAGCCAGGAGAATCACACGTGACTCTGCCTGATTTCTTGCGCTTCGACGGCCGTGGGGAAATCTTCCTGACTGGCCACCGGATCACGCTGTATCACGTCATTAAAGATTACCAGGACGGCCATGTTGCGGAGACGCTTGCGGCCGCCTATCCCTCGGCGCCCAGGCCCTGATTCACAAGGTCATCGCGTTTTACCTGGAGAACCAGGCGGAAGTCGAGCAGTACCTGAAGGGCACGCAGGCGGAAATCGAGCGTCAGGCGGCTCTCCCCCAGCGAGGGCCAAGCCTGGCGGAACTGACACGGCGTCTGGAGGCCAAGCGGCAACCGGAGAGCGCCTGAGCCGTGGACGTCCGGCAACCCAGCGGTCGAACCGGACCGATCTGAATACACTTGATCATATCCGGATCGGCTTGAGTTCTCTGCCAGTGATCGCAATTCGCTCCCCGAAGGCCGGTCCCGCATTCTCGGTGAAAGGATTACCGCATGGCTACCCGCTTCGACATCGATCGCTTCCTCAACATCCGCTCGGCCTCGGCTCCGACCTTCTCGCCTGATGGCCGGTTTGTCGCCTTCCTGAGCAACGTCACGGGCGTCTCCCAGGTCTGGCAGGTGCCGGTCGAGGGCGGCTGGCCGGTGCAGCTGACCTTCACCCGCGAGCCGGTGCGCAGCGTCCATTACAACCCGGTCCGGCACCAGCTGATCTACAGCATGGACACCGGCGGCAACGAGCGCACCCAGCTGTACTGGCTCCGCGGCCTGGGCCGATCCGACCACGGCCTCGGCGAGGGCTGGACCAGCATCGATCTGAGCAAGGCCCCGAAGGCCATCCACACCTTCGGCGGCTGGAGCCCGGACGGCGAGGCGTTCGCGTTCACCAGCAACCGGGAAGACCCCAGCCGCTTCGACATTTACGTCCAGAAGCTGGACGGCACCGCGGCCCGGCTGCTGGCGAAAGGCCCCGGCGGCTCCTACCATGCAGTCAGCTGGTCGCCCGACGGCAAGGGCCTGCTGGTACGGCGGGCCGAATCCAATTTCAACCAGGACCTGTACGTCCTCGACGTGGCCAGCGGGCAGAGCCGGCACCTGACGCCGCACAAGGGGGACGCTCAGTACCACCATCCCCGCTGGTCGGCGGACAGCCAGAAGATCTACTGCACCAGCACGGCGGAGGACCACGACCTGGCTGGCCTGGCGGTGATTGAGGTCGCGTCCGGAAAGCTGGCCTACCTGCTGACGCCGGACCATGAGGTCGAGTCGGTCGCTGTCTCGCCCTTTGGGAAGAAAGACAAGTTGTCCGTCCTCCTGAACGTCGAGGGCAGGTCCGAGCTGCGGCTGAACGGCCAGAAGCCCAAGGACGCGGTGAAGCTCCCCGGATTGGGCGTGGTCGATCAGGTGGAGTTTTCCCCGGACGGGCTGGGCCTGGCCGTGGTCTTCAGCGGCCCGCGCTTCAACTCCGACGTCTGGATCATGCGGCCGGAACTGCACGACGGCAAGATCCGGCAGCTGACCTTCTCCAGCCGGGCGGGGCTGCCCTTCTCGGAGTTTGTTGAGCCGGAGCTGATCAAGTACAAGACCTTCGATGGGCGAATGATCCCCGCCTGGTTCTATCCGCCGACCATGCCGCCCAAGGACGGCCGATTGCCGCCGGTGATCGTCTATCCGCACGGCGGACCGGAGAGCCAGACGCGGGCCGGGTTCAACTCGCTTATCCAGTATTTCTGCCAGGCCGGCTATGGCGTCCTCGCTCCCAACGTCCGCGGCTCCAGCGGCTACGGCACCGCTTACATGAACCTCGACAACACCACCAAACGGATGGATTCGGTCGCCGACCTCGCTCACGCCGCCTACTGGCTGCGCGACCAGAAGAAGGCCGATCCCAAGCGGCTGGCCGTCTACGGCGGCAGCTATGGCGGCTTCATGGTGCTGGCCCAGGTGACGCACTATCCCGATCTGTGGGCGGCGGGGATCGACGTGGTCGGCATCTGCAACTTCGTCACCTTCCTGGAGAAGACGGGGGCCTATCGCCGGGCCTACCGCGAGGCGGAGTACGGCAACCTGCGCGAGCATCGGGAGTTCTTCGAGAAGATCAGTCCGATCAAGCACGTGGACAAGATCCGCTGCCCGATGATGGTCATCCACGGGGCCAACGACCCGCGCGTGCCGATCGAGGAGGCGGAGCAGATCGTCGCGGCCCTGAAGAAGCGCAACGTCCCGGTGGAGTATCTCCGCTACGAGGACGAGGGCCACGGGCTGGCCAAGCTGAAGAACCGGCTGGACGCCTATCCCAAGATGGTGGCGTTTCTGGATCGGTACTTGAAGTAAGCAGCGTTTCTCTCCCTTGATCGTCTTTTCGTCGTGGAAAGAGAACGGCGGGACCGTTGCGCTTTGCTCACGACTGAAGAAAAGCGAACGATCGCGCAAGGAAAGGCAAGATTCCGCGTATCACGAGTTATTCGCGGGGCGGGACGTCAGCTGCCCGCATCAGTTCACGGAAACGTGAGTCAAGCAGGGCGACCGCTGGCTTGCGGTCGCGAAGGCCAAAGAGACACAATGCCGACTTCACTCTTTGCCGCCGACTTTCAGGACATCCTCGATCAGGCCAAGGCCAGGAGCGGCCAGGCCGACGGCCCCTTTCCCTCTCCGGCCGATTGGCGAGACCTGCCGATCTATTTCCTGCTGGTGGATCGCTTCAACAACCCTGCACGGCCGCCCAGGCACCTGCCGTTCGATGACCCGGCCTTCAACGACTTTCAGGGCGGCAGCTTTTCGGGAGTGAAGCAGCAGCTGGATTACGTCCAGCAGCTCGGGGCCGGGGCCATCTGGCTCAGTCCCGTGCTGCGCAATCTCCGCTTCGACAACACCTATCATGGCTATGGCATCCACGACTTTCTTACTGCCGAGCCGCGGTTTGCTGACGATCCCGGGAAGGCCGACGATGAGCTTCGCGCCCTGGTCGATGCGGCCCACGCCAAGGGACTGTACGTGATCTTCGACATCGTCCTGAATCATACCGGCGACGTCTTCACGTACCAGTGTGATCCGGGGGACAGCTTGTGCCAGACGACCGGCGGCCACGAGGCGAGCTTCCACGGCACGGCTCAACCCATCTTCTGGCGCGATCAAAACGGTGTCCCGCAACCTGGCTGGACCGCGATCGAGAACATTCCGAACCCTTCGCGCGATGCCTTGGTCTGGCCCTCGGAGCTGCAACAGAACGCCTTCTTCCGGCGGCAGGGGGTTGCTGCCAGCGGCGGGGATGACACCGTCGGCGATTTTGCCACGCTCAAGCAGCTGCTCACGGCCGACCGCGACCTGCAGCGGTTCCTCATCCGTGCCTACCAGTACGTGATTGCCCGCTTTGACGTCGATGCCTTTCGCATTGATACCCTGAGGTTCCTCAAGGGGAACCTGCAACAGACCTTCGGCAACGCGATTCGTGAGTTCTCCCTGAGTATCGGCAAGAAGAACTTCTTTACCTTCGGGGAGGTGCTCGATAGCACGTCCGAAGCGGACATTGCTCGCTTCATCGGCCGTAACACGCAACAAGACACGGGCGACCTCGTGGGCGTCGATGCCGCGCTCGACTTCCCGCTCTGCTTCACCCTCAAGCCCGTGAGCAAGGGGTTGGCGGCCCCGCAAACGCTTGTGGGGATGTACCAGTATCGCAAGGAGGTCGAGCAGAACGTTCTTAGCTCGCACGGCGATGCAACTCGATTCTTCGTCACCTTCCTGGACAACCACGATCTCAAAGAGCGCATCCGCTACGTCGATCCGACAGGCCAGAGGAACTTCGATGACCAGGTGACCCTGGGGCTGGCCTGCCTCTACTCTCTTCCAGGCGTTCCCTGCCTTTACTACGGGACCGAACAAGGGTTGCACGGCCACGATCTCACGAGGGACGAGGCAGTCCGGGAAGCTCTGTGGGGTGGTCCGGGATTCGACCAGAACAGTTTCTTTTACAAGCACGTCCAGCAGCTCGCCCAGGTCCGCGGCCAGCGTCCCACGCTGCGGTATGGCCGTTTCTACTTCCGGCCAACCTCGGCCGCCACGGATGGCACGACCTTCGCTGTGCCGACGACGCAGACCGGCGTGCTCGCCTTTTCACGAATCCTCAACGACGAGGAAGTCGTCGTTGTCGCCAACACGAATGTCGATCCGGGCACCGAGCAGAGCGTGGACGTCATCGTCGAGATTGCGTTGAACGAGGTGGGAGCCCAGTTCAAGATTCTCTACAGCAACAAGGCTGCTTCAACCAGTCCCGGCGCGGTCCGCCAGACGGGGACCGTCATCGTCCACGAGGTGGACGGCTCGATCGGCAGCGGGCCCCTGCGCGTCCTGCGCGTGACCTTGCAGCCGATGGAAGTTCAGGTGCTGGGGCGATGATCCCACGGCCCCCTCATCGGGTGCTTTTCCTGACAACGGCCCCAGGTTATTGCGACTCAGGAAGCCAATGTCCTGCAGGGTCCCGGCCCGCCCCGCCATGAATGGCGGGGCTACACGCCAGCAGAAAGCCCGGTAAACCGGGCTGCAATCTGGGGCCTGGCTTGCAGCCCCATTCATGGGGCTTTCTGCTGGCGTAGAGCCCCGCCATTCATGGCGGGGCGGCTGGGCATCCGGACATTGCTTTCCTGAGCCGCAAGAGCCGCTGGTCTGCCGGTTGCGGCAGCAGCAGCGGGCAAAAAGAGTCTCCTTCTCGCGCAAGAGCTGAGCAGACCTTGGCGGACGTCTCCTGTACAATGCCCCAGGATTGGTTCCCGGCGTAATGTCGCTGGCGTTCAGTGCAAAGACAAGGAGACTCCATGGCCGCTCGTTCTTTCGTGTCCGGTCTACTGGGTCTGCTGATCGTTGCCGGCGTGGCTTGGCCGAGTCCGGCCCACGCCGGTGAACTGGAAAAGCAGATCGAAGCTCTGACCAGCGCCCCCGAGTATCGCACGGTGCGCTGGGGGCTGCTGGCGGTGGACCTGAAGACGGGCGAGCCGATCCTGGAGCGCAACGCGGACCAGCTGTTCGCCCCGGCGTCGGTCACCAAGCTCTACACCTGTGCGGCCGCCCTGGCGGCGCTGGGGGCGGATTGTCGGTTCGAGACGACGGTCCGTCGGCGCGGCAACGTGGTCGAGGGCCGGCTGGCCGGCGACCTGATCCTGGTGGCCGGCGGCGACCTGACGCTGGGCGGCCGCACCGACTCGGCCGGCAAGCTGACCTTCCGCAACCACGACCACACCTACGCCAACTGGCTCGCTTCGGGCGCTGAACTGACTCCAACCGATCCTCTGGCCGGGCTGAAAGACCTGGCTCGCCAGGTGAAGACGGTCGGGATCCAGGAGGTCGATGGCGAAGTGCTGATCGACGATCGGCTTTTCAACCGGGAGCGCGGCAGCGGCAGCGGGCCGGACCTGCTGACGCCGATCATGGTCAACGACAACGTGGTTGACCTGGTCATCACGCCGGGGGTCGCTGTCGGTGAACCGGCCGAGGTGAAGATGGTGCCAGGCACCAAGTTTTTTCGGCTGGACGCGGACGTTCACACGGTCCTGGTGCTGCTGCGGCCGAGGATCCGGATCGAGTCGCCGGACGGCCGCAAGATCAAGGTAACAGGGCAGGTCCCGTTTGGAAGCAAGCCGGTGGTGCGGATCTTCGCGGTGCCCGATCCGGCCCGCTTCGCGCGGGCGCTGTTCATCGAGGCATTGACAGGCGAGGGGATCAAGGTCCACGCCAGGGCGGGGCGGGAGCCGCGGGAGCTGCTGCCGGCCCCGGAGCGGCTGGCACGCTTGCCGCGGGTGGCCAGCTTCCAGTCGCCGCCGCTGGGTGAATCGCTCAAGGTGATCCTCAAGGTCAGCCACAACCTGCACGCCAGCACGCTGCCGCTGCTGCTGGCCGTCAAGAACGGCAAGCACTCCCTTGCAGACGGCATGCGGCTGCAGGGCCGGACGCTGGCGGAGCTGGGCGTGCCCGTGGAAACGATCTCCCTGGAGAGCGGGGCCGGCGGCGGCAACGCCGACAAGGTGTCGCCGCGGGCAACGGTACAGCTGCTGCGGGCGATGAGCAGCCGGCCCGACTTCGCTGTTTACCGGGATGCCCTGCCGGTGCTGGGCGTGGACGGCACCCTGGCGGAGGTGGTTGGCAAGAACAGCCCGGCCAAGGGCAAGGTGCAGGCCAAGACAGGGACGTACACCGACGTCGATCTGCTCAACGACCGGATCTTGCTGCGGAGCAAGGCCCTGGCCGGGTATCTGACCACGAAGAGCGGCCGGCAACTGGCGTTCGCCTTTTTCGTCAACAACGTGGTCCTGCCGCGCGGCGTCGAGACCACCCGCGAGGGCCGGGCCCTGGGCCGGCTGTGCGAGATCACGTACCAGCAAGCGCCCTGAGCAAAAAAAGTGGGCGGTGGGGACTTGATTTCCAGGGTGGGGAAGGCGTACCTTAATAGAAAGTTGAGCCGGAGTGGTGGAATTGGCAGACACGCCAGGTTGAGGGCCTGGTTCCCGTAAAGGGAGTGCAGGTTCAAGTCCTGTCTCCGGCACTCAATACAGGGCAAGGGGTTACGGCGAATCCGGGCCTCTTGCCCTGTGCTTTTTGCCAGCCGCTTGGTAAAATTTTGGTAAAGGGGTTTACCTGATGTTGGCGTGATGCTGCGGAGGGCCGAATCATGGCGTCTCTGCAAGAGCGAAACGGCAGTTACCGAATCCTGTTCTGCCACCACGGCAAACTGCACAGCCTTTACCATTGGCAAAGTCGAGAAGGACGAAGCCGAGAACAAGGCCCGGCAGGTCGATTACCTGCTCATGCGGCTCAAGCAGCAGCTGCTGGTGCTGCCCGAGGGCACCGACATCGTCACCTTCATCGAGCATGACGGCAAGCCGCCGGACACCGGGCCGACGCTGGCCGATGCCCCGCGTCAGGTCGTCACCCTCGGCCACCTGCAAGACCGCTATCTCTCCACCCACGGCAACGGCACCATCGAGGCCAACAGCCTCGACACCTGCAAGCTGCACCTACGCCACTTCTGCCGCGTCCTCGGCGACGGTTCCCCCCTCGGCGAACTGTCGCTCAGTAGGCTTCAGGAGTATGTCGGCCACCGGGCCAAGGCGAAGGTGTCGCCCGTCACCATCCGCAAGGAGGTCGCCACCCTGCGGGCCGCCTGGAACTGGGGCGAGCCGATGGGCCTGACCTCCGGCAAGTTCCCGAACCGTGGCCTGCGCTACCCCAAGGCCGACGAGAAGCCGCCGTTCATGACGATGGCCGAGATCGAGCGGCAGCTTGCAGCCGGCGGCGACCCGGACACGTTGTGGGAGGCACTCTACCTGCAAGCCAGCGAGCTGACCGAACTGCTCGCCCACGTCAAGGGCAAGGCTCCGCACCCGTGGATTCACCCGTTGTTCTGCTTTGCCGCCCACACCGGGGCAAGGCGGTCGGAGATCATGCGGGCGCTGGCAGCGGACGTGGATTTCACCGGCAATACGGTGCTGGTGCGAGAGAAGAAGCGAACCTGAGGCCAGCGGACCACCCGGCGCGTGCCGCTGACCCCCTTCCTCAAGGAAGTGCTGAAGGAATGGCTGGCGGTCCACCCCGGCGGGCCGGCTCTGTTCTGCCATGCCGGCACGATCGCCCGGAGCAAGAAACGAAGCCGCACCACCGGCCACCAGAACGACAAGAAACGCCCGTCCTCCCTGAAGGGCCGGATGGCGACGGTGAAGAACCGGGAACAGCCCGGCCAGGCGGCGCTGACCCGCAATGAGGTGCATGACCATTTCAAGCGCGTGCTGGCGGGAACGAAGTGGGAGGGGATGCGGGGGCTTCACACGCTGCGGCACAGCTTCATTTCGGCATGTGCCAGCAAGGGCGTGGATCAGCGGCTGGTGCAGGAGTGGGCCGGCCACATGAACGAGGCCACGTCGAAGCGATACCGGCACCTGTACCCCTCGACGCAGCAAGAGGCGATCAAGGGCGTGTTCGAGTGATGGATGCGATAAGTGACATGGACACCGCAGTCAAACTCTTACAGTGAATGCAAGACATCCGGCCGGTCGAACCCCGGCGGATGCCTTGCATCCGCCCCGCGAGGTTTGGGTCTTCGCACCGCATTTCAATGCTGGGTGGAAAGTAGGTTCACCGATCATTTCGAGCGGGTAACGAGAACACACCTTCGGGACATACAGGAGGCGATTGTCAGGCTGGAGCGTCCCGATGTTCCCTCGATAGATGAGAAAGACAGGACCACGCATTGATCGCGTGCAGGCTTCGAGTTCTCGACGCTCGGCGAACCCATCAAGACTACCGAACACGATATCGCAGGTACGCAGAAAGTCGGGGTTGTCTTGCCAGCGGGAGGGATGCACTTCAACTCGCGTGGTTGACCGGACCGACGAGAATAAGCGAATAATATCAGATAATCCAGTATATTGCACATCGTTTGCTACAATGGCCCGTCACCAAACTGTAACCAATCCGCAAACATATCTTAATAATTCATTATAATTGATCATGATATGATAGGTTCATGTGTTAACCTTTGAAGCTATACCACGGGAAATATATGGCTGATGAAGACCAACCTTCATTCTGGCAACGTTGGTTCGTAGAACCGGCCAAGTCTCTTGATCGTGTTAGAAAAGCTTCTGTTAAAGCTGCATTAGCTGGTGCTGATGATACCGGTACCTTTTTTAACGGTATCCCTGAAGGCTTTAGAAACTGGTCCGAGAGCAAAGATTCCATTGGGGCAAAAAACAGTGCCGCCCAAGAGTCAAGCATTAAAAAAACAAGAACCATAACAAAGGCGGCAGATGATAGTATTAAAAGTGGCGACCACGAAGAATTTCGTACACAAGTCATCAAGCTGCTTGAATTACAGGTTGAGAGTACGCAATTTACAAGGCAATCGCTCACTGGATTTCTTTTTCGCGGCGACAGACACGTTTATGAATATCTCGACAATACAGTGGCAAAACTGAATGAGACTATCGAGCAACTCAAAGCAAAACCGGATGCCTTCAAAAACCATACGCCGCTAGAGAAGCAGGAGTTGTTGAAAAAACTGAAAAAGCGCACATATGATGTGGTGGGCGTTAATGGCGCTGCCGTTACCGTTTACGTTCAGAATGGCACTCTTGGAACCGCCGCTACAGCAGTCGAAGGAACAATGGTAGCCACCGTTGGGATCGCTGTTGCCGTGCTGGCAGCACCCGCAGTTGCCGCCGCCGGTGCGGGGGCTTCGCTAGCAGTGGGAGGCGGGACACTTGGAGCCGTTACAAGCACTGTCGTAGCAGGAGGTACTACTGGATTATTCAGCATAGGCACTGCTGCCTGGACAGATTTATTACGCACATCTTTTTATCCGGGGATGAAGGCTATTGATGGTTTCAATAATGATCATTGGAAAAACGTGCTCGCGGGAGAAGCGACTGCAGGAGATTGGGTCACTTTAGGATCGTCATTTATACCGGGGGGTGGAAGCGCAGGAGCCAAGGGCTTTATAGGACTCGCTGCAGAAAAAGCCTGGAAAAAAGCGGTTATACATCTGACAAAAAAAGGTGTGCTAGTAGCGAAGGATGCATTGACTGCTCCGATGAAAGACCAGTTTACCAAAACGTTTACCGAAGAGCTTGCGAAAGAATTGCTTGGGCAAGGCGATGGCCCTCCGATAATGCCTGACGGAACGGCCGTTCCACAGGATGTTCTGAAAGAGCTTAAGAAGTTAATAACGGCTAAACCTGTCACCGCTACACCGTCCGTCGATGTAACGATTACGGCTGATGTTCCATCAGCAGACAATCCGGCACCTATCACTCCCGCGCCCCCTGCCGCCGCGAAACCACCTGCTGCGCCGCCTGTACCCCCTGTTGCTGCGAAACCACCCGCTGCACCGGCTACCCCTCCTGTGCCTCCAATCGTTTCACCGCCAATACCACCCGTTGCGTCAGCTAGCCCTTCCGCCGGCGCGCCTGTGGTTTCTTCGCCAACCAACAATCCAAGATCCCCGTATGACTCGTTAGAATTACTCATCAAAGAAGCTAAAAATGAGCTAAAAGAACAGAATGTTGCATACAGCTCCCTATTGAGAGACGCGGTAGCGGAGATGCGCAAAGCAGGGAATGCCAATACACCTGCCGGTTACAAAAAATACTATGAAGCGATGGAGAGGTTGAATGCGCTTGCTGGTATCAATAGGGCTGTCGGAGATGTCCCGGGTAAGTTTGACGAGCACTATCGCATAGCGGCAGAACATTTTGGCGACCGCTGGCTTTCTCTAAAATATGCAAAGCCCCCCGCACCCATTACTCCCGCACAGATAGAGCAGGATTGCAAAGACGTTGCGGTGCATATATTGAGAATGGATAAGGCTAGAGTCGATGAAGTCTTCGCAGCCCGGACAGCAGGCGTCGAACCGCCAACACCCGCTGTAACAACCGCCCCAACGCCACCTGCGCCCGCAGTGACGGCTTCCGTGCCGCCAGCCGCGCCGCCTGCACCTCCCCTTCCGCAAGAGTCAATGTTTTCGCTTGCTGATGCCATGAATAACCCCACAGGCACCGCAAATAAAGTAAGCGAAGGGCTTATCCGTTACAAGGAAATCAACCGAAATGGAAGAAAGGATAAAACGACCTTCTTTGTCGCCAAGGAAGAGTACGCTAAAATAAAAGACCAACTCAAAGTGACTCCTGAGCAATGGGATGCCCCATATTTCCGCATCAGTCTGGACAAGGATAGAAATATCTATACATCCGATATGGATGCGTCCATTGCAGTGGTAGACGTTGATGCTAACGGCAGGCCGACAGCCATTATTCAAGAAAGGTCATTGCAAGAGATGGCTGATGAGCAGGCGGCCAAAGCGGCGGAAGAAGAAGCCAGAATAAAAGTGGAGCAAGAAGCAGTGGCATCCGCGCCTACCGTAACAGCCGCCCCAGCGCCGGAGCCGGGCAGAAAACCGGTGGATGTGGCCGGTGTTTTTAAGGAAAACGATAAGGAAGGCAAAGGGGAAGTGGATGGCATTAAAGCCGGATTGGTTGTTCCCATATATCTGGGACAAGATTGTCCTGCGGAAATGTCCTTACCACGGTCTGGCGATCAACATGTCAGGTTCCACGATGCGACGCATGCTTCCGAGCATGGTGTAATGTACACGCAAACGTTAAAAGAGGGGGCTATTGAGCGATACCGGACGATCTCAACGCCAGACGAGAAGGGCAGGCTGGTATTGCAGGTAAGGGAGAGTGAACTGGAAAAGCTGGAGATAGGCACCTTCGCTAAAGGCATATGGGTTGGTGTAAAAGACGAAAAGGGTAATTATTCCACCGTTTTTTCTGAAAATAACCCCTATGATAAAACTAATCCTAAGGATGTCGTTATCGCTGTGGTGGATGCACGCGGCAACTTAACCGGCAAAGCCATTATGGTTAGCGATTATCTGGCAAAAAAGGAAGCCAACGAAGAACACAATGCCAAGCTCGCCAAGCCTGCCGTAACCCTTGCTCCAGCAACGCCAGCGCCGAAGCGACCGATGATCGCGTCCCCTGCGCAAGAAGTTAATTCCCCGTCCGCAGCGCCTAGAATACCTTCGGCATCCAACCAGGATACTGGTAAGGCTGGCAAGGCACTCAAAGATGCCGGTATAACTGTTGGCACGCCGAACACAACGAAACCGGAGGTAACCAAACTGAAAACCGTACTGGAGCATGTCAGGGGTTTAGGAACGGTTTCCAACGCACCAAATGTACACGATCACATAATAGGCACTAATGATAGCCGTGGCAAAGTCAAGCTTTCTCCCGGCGGACGTGAATTGAATCTTATGCGCTATCCTACTGGGGATAATGTTTACGATGGAGTGGTGGTTCACTCTGATGGAGTGCAGGTTTACGGTTTTGAAAAGGCGGGACTTAAAGACAATGATACCCTTACTATCCAAGCTCAAGGCCCTGTCCATGCAAGAGGGCATGATGTAGTGAAAGATGTAAATGCCGGCGCCACAGTGAAATTGGATACGCTGGATAAACCTTTGGTGCTGCTATTCAACAAGAAAGAATTGGAAGGCATTAAGCTCGATAAAACAGAAGATGGCTATACCCGTATCACCATGTCAAATGGGGCTATCATTGAGTCTAAGAGCGACGTAAAAATTGCCATAGCGGAAAAAGTGGTAGAACGAGGGGTGGAGAAGCTCAAAATAACAAAGGTTGATGCTGACAAAGTGATTGAAGCACAGAATGCCGAGCGCATAGAACGTGCCCGTGAGGCTCTCGGCGGAACCCTGGGAATATCACGTGCCGCCTCGCAAACTAATGCTCCCCAAGCGCAGATCGTAGGTGCAGCTAAGCGAAATACAGGGGCAATCGCCCCCACCTGAGTATTTCGCAGAGGATTCCTGCAGCAACAGGTATCAACGCAGCCGCCCTGTCACGACTCTCGCTTTTCGCCCGAGTCCCGCGGCGTTCTTGCAGCGGCGGATACCCCTCGACGCAGCAGGAGGCGATCAGCCGGGTCTTTGAATAGTTCTACTGTGCGATTTCATTTCCGTGGGTACGGATGTTTCGGGGCGAACCCCAGCTTGGGACGCGGCGGCGGGAACCTTCCTGTTTTCTGATGCCAATGATAGATCCGCGCTTCCTCCGTGCGCCGCAGCACCTTGCTCACTGTCTCGGCGATGTCACGCGCACTCGGCCGTGGCCGCTGGAGCAACATCGTGAAGATCTGCCGAATCAACGCCACCGTCAGACCCGGATTTTTTTTTCCCAACCTGGAGTCGCTCCAGTTGCAGAAACCACAACGCCAGCAACGTCAGGGTCATGTGATGGTGCCACCCGGTCCAACTGCGCACTTCGTAGTGCCCCAAGCCCACCTCTTGTTTGCCCTCCTGGAACAATTGCTCGATCCGGTGCCGCTCCCCGCGTGCTCCCACGATGGCCACCAACGGGATCTCCTTGGGTGCGTTGCTCAAGACATACCAGGTTCTTGGGTTCTTCTCCACGCTTTGGATCACCACCAACCGTTCCCGGGTTCCGGGGCGGCCATCCTCGTCCCTGGTCTGCACCCACTGCTGCACTGCCTTGACACGCAGCGGCCCCTTTTCCCCGTCCCGGATCGTGAAGTAACGCCTACGCTTCTTGGGTTGCCGGGCGGCCCAGGCCGCCACACTCTCCCACTCGGGCAACCGCTCGGCGCCACCCGGTCGGCTGGCAGGTCGCCGTCTGCTCAGGTCCCGGACCTGGGTGTTGCAGGGCACATCCAGGGCGTAGCGTTCGTGGTCGAAACGCAACCAGGCCCGCAACTCGCTGGCCCGGCCAAACTCATCGTCGCCGACGATCCAGGCGTGGGGCAACTCGCGTCCCGGTCCACGCACCAAGTCCAGGCCGATCCGCCATTTCTCCTGGTAAGTGACCTCCTTGGGAACATAGGTCTTGGTGCGGTGTTCCTGGTCGGCAGCCCGCTCCTGGGGCAAGAACAGGCGAGCCGCCAGGAGAGCCTTGCCCCGAGGGGCAGCATAGCCGAGGAAAACGCCGACCTGGCAGTTCTCGACCTTGCCGAGGTTACCGCACCACTGCCTTTGCACGCCGCAGGACTGGGTACCTTTCTTGGCCACGCCGGAGGGATCCAGGATCAGGACGCCCTGGGGGTCAGCAATCTCCGTGTGGACGTGGCGGCGCAACTCGGCGGTGACAGCGTCGTCACTCCACAGTCCGGCGCCGACAAAGAGTTGCAGGGGCCGGCGTTTTTCGTGTGCCTGAGTGGCAATCGGTTCGGTGGTTTTGCGTTGCAGGCCGGTGAGTTTGCCGCGCAGGATGGTGTCGGCATGGCAACGCTGCTCCTTGCGGTAGAAGCAGGGGAGGTAGCGTTGAATAAAGGTCGTGAGGCGCCGGGAACAAGAGTTCACGGTCTCGGGGGCGACGTCGGTCTGCTCAAGCAAGGCTTGGGCTGTGGGATGCTCCAGAATCGTGGACATGCCAACACTCCTTCAGAAAAACCTGAAGGAAACTCTAGCCAAAACGACGCCCAACGGCTAGGATAAACTCGCACAGTAGAAATAGGAAGCAACCCTTCCCTCTGATACCGCAGCAACTCGGCGTGGGGCACGACCCAGCGGGCATAGGCCCCGCGCCCCGACAGCTTCTTCTCAGCGCGGATACGACCGAGGCGGCACCATTCCCGGCAGGTGAAGCAGGATTTGGCGACGAGCCTGGAGAACTCCTCGATTTCGTAGAAGTCCTTGACCGTCTGCCGCTCGACCAGGATGACGAGCATCTCTTCGATTTTCTCCAGCCTCTCCTCAACCGTCATAGTCCACCTCTCATCTGTCGATTTGTTTGTCTTGTTCTTTGCCCTTGGCCGGTTCCGGTTCAAGAGCGTCGGTCTTCCCGGCGAGGATCTTCTGGAAGGCTTCCTTCCCGTACCAGTGTGCGTCCTCACGCTTCCCAGCTGCTTCGTCTTGTTGCATTTCCTTGAACAGGTCAGCCCAGGTCTGGTGGCCATGATCTTTCGGGTCCATGCCTGACATCGGGGTTTCGACAACCGGGATTATTGGCAGCTTGTCTTTCATCTCATCCCCCCAAAGAAAAAAGGGTTCATCCGGGAATTCTGTGGGTAACAGATTCGGCTACAATGGGCTCTGAAGGAGGTTCAGGGCCATGCGCGACATCGAACTCTATCACCACTTGCTGGGTTTGCAATCGCCTTGGTCGGTGACGCGGGTGGAACTTGCCTCGTCCGAGCAACGGGTCGATGTCTGGCTTGGCCATGCCGAGGGGGTGCGTTTTGCCTGTCCGCAGTGCAAGAGCCAACTTCCCCTTTACGATCACACCGAGTCGCGCGTCTGGCGGCATCTGGATAGCTGCCAGTTCCTGACCTTTGTCCATGCACGCATCCCCCGTGTCTGCTGCCCAGACCACGGCGTCCATCAGGTGGAGATTCCTTGGGCCCTGCCCTACGCGCGCCATACCAGCCTCTTCGAGTGCATGGCGATCGGTGTCCTCCAGGAAACGGACATCCTGGGAGCTGCCAACATCCTGCGGATTAGTGTAAGCGTCCGGTAAAAACCACTGTTGCAGCGCCGGGTATGCTCCGAGCATGTTTCGCCCGACCCATGCTCTGGAGGTATCTCGTATGTCTGCCGGTCGATCTCGTGATCCGGACAAGGAGCGTTTCTGGCGCTCCCACCTCGAACGTTGGCTCGTCAGTGGTCTGTCCATCCGCGCCTACTGCCGCCGCCACCAGCTGGCCGAGGCGTCCTTTTATTGCTGGCGGCGAACGTTGGCCCAACGCGACACCGACGCCTGCCAGCACCCGGCCTCAGACCCTGTTACCTTCGTCCCCCTGCACGTCACCCCCGAACCTACCGCCGCCACGCCGAGCCTCGAAGTCGTCCTGGGCAACGGCCGACGCCTGTTCGTTGGGCCAGGCTTCGATGCCGCCTCCTTGCGTACTCTGCTGGCTGTCCTGGAGGAGAGGCCATGCTCCCCCTGACACCACCCGGACGCATTTTTCTCTGCCTGGCCGCCGTCGATTGCCGCAAATCGTTTGACGGGCTGGCGGCCCTGGTCAGCCAGGGGCTGGGCGACGATCCCCTCTCCGGTGACTGGTTCGTCTTTCGCAATCGACGCGGCGACCGCCTCAAGATCCTCAGCTGGCAGCAAGACGGCTATGCCATCTGGTACAAGCGGTTGGAAGAAGGCGTCTTTCGTTTTCCGACCGCACCAACTGGGCAGACTGGACAACTGGAGGTCCGCGCTGCCGAGCTGACCATGCTGTTAGACGGGGTCGTGTTGGAAAAGGTCGAACGCCGTCACCGCTACCAGCGGCCGGCAACGACGCTCTAAGTCCACTTTTCTCTCAGGAGGGCCTCCTGCGGGAGGCCCTCAGCACTTCAGACCAACTCATTCGCCGACCAGCAAGCAGTGGCTCACTTTCCCTGATTGCTACAGATTGTCTTCAGCACACTTAAGTTGCAAGCTGTTTTCCAAATGGCGACGAAAAACACGTCGCCGGCTGCTATGATGTCTAAGTATGAGTACTGCCACGACCACCACAACCGCGGCTTTAGACGTCCAGCACTTGCCTGACGATCCCGCCGTCCTCAAACGGATGATCGAGGAGTTGCTCGGAGCCCTGGCGGCACGCCAGCGGGAGCTGAGCCAAATCCAAGTCCGCCTGGACCAGCTGCTGCGTCGTCTCTATGGTCCACGCAGCGAACGATTCGACCCCAGCCAATTGTCTCTGTTTACGCAACCGGATGCGGCGGCAGCCAACGGAGACGGTCCAACAGGACCAGACGAGAGCAAACCAGCCAAAGCCAAGCGGCGCCACAAGCACGGCCGGCAGCGGCCTCCCCAACACTTGCCTCGGCAGCGTCGGCTGCATGAGCTAACGGAAGCGGAGCGTTGCTGCAGTTGCTGTGGTCTGCCCCGCGTGGTCATTGGCGAAGAAGTCAGCGAGCAATACGATTGCGTGCCGCAGTCGATCTTTGTCATCGAAAACGTCCGCCTGAAGTATGCGTGTGTTGGCTGTGAGCAACGGCGCCGGCAGCTGTCCGAGCAAAGCGAGCCGCCACCGGCCACGGTGTCTGAGCCGGCCGCCGCGGGGTCCGGCCCGACGGCAGCAACCACTGCTGGGGCCACTGCAACAGCGGACCCCGTTTTGTTCCAGCCCGGCGTCGTGCTTGTCGTGACGCTGAGCACGGCACCCCTGCCGCTGGAGGGAGTGCCACGCTGCCTGGCGGCGCCCGGGCTGCTGGCTCACGTCATCCTCAGCAAGTTTGGCGATCACCTGCCGCTGTATCGGCAAGAACAGATCTTCGCGCGGCAGGGAGTGCCGCTGAAACGCAGCACGCTGTGCGACTGGCTGAAGCAGTCGGCTGACCTGGTGCGGCCGCTCTATGAGTTGCTGCACAGCGACATCAAGAAGTCTCAGGTGATCGGGAGCGATGACACTCCAGTGACAGTCCAGAGCCGTGGCGTGCGTGCCAGCCATCAGGGTCGTGTCTGGGTCTACCTGGGCGACACGGACCATCCCTACACCGTCTATGATTACAGTCCCGATCGCAAGCAAGAACGGCCCCAGGACTTCCTGAAAGGCTACCAGGGCTTCTTGCAAGCCGATGCTTACAGCGGCTACGACCAACTGTATGCCGGCGGCAAGATCGTGGAAGTCGGTTGTTGGGCGCACGTGCGGCGGAAGTTCTTCGAGGCGCAGACGACAGACGCGGCGCGGGCGTCCTACGTGTTAGGAGTGATTCGCCAGTTGTATGCCGTGGAGAAGAAAGCGACCCAGCAGAGTGAGGATGCGGGGTTGTCGTTGGCAGAGAGTTGGCAGCTGCGGCAGCGGTTGCGTCAGGAAGAGAGTGTGCCACTGCTGACGTCGCTAAGACAATGGTTGGAGCAAGAACGAGGCGGAGTGCTGCCGAAGAGTCCAATGGGCGAAGCCATCACTTATGCCTTGAACCAATGGCAGGCCCTGGAGCGTTATACGACCCAAGGGTATTTGGCGATTGACAACAACGCGGCGGAAGGCGCCCTGCGCGCGGTGGCGGTTGGCCGTAAGAACTACTTGTTCTTTGGCAGCGATGGCGGCGGGGAGACGGCAGCGGTGCTGTACAGCCTGGTGCAGACGTGCAAGCGTCTGGGGATCGAGCCGTGGCGCTACTTGCGTGACGTGCTGCAGCGTTTGCCGAGCTGTGCAGCGGAGCAACTGCCAGAACTGCTGCCGGACCGCTGGGCGGCGGCGCAACGGCGCGCCAGCGAAGCGGTCGTGGACAGCGGCTGAGCGTGCCGCGGTCCAGGCCGCCCTGCCCGCCAAGCCAAGAAGGACACGTCCGCCGCTGCCCGTCCGGAGTTCGTCCCGGCGAACCGTTGGACCGCGCGGCTGCCCACCAGCACCGTCATGCCTGGGCAAGCTCTTGGTGCATCCCGAACGTCTCCTCCGTCTTCCCATCCCTGCCTGCGGTTCGGCGGACGCTTACGGAAATCCCGATGAAGACCTTGTCCACCGTCGCGCCCTGGCTGGCGTGGCTGGTCACAACATACCCGTGCGTCAAATGGCCGAACTCCCGCGCGATGACCCAGCCGTGATCGACGATAATGTCGCCACGCTTGGTGAATCCCTGGACATTCAGGAGAGAGCCGTTGCTGAGTTGATGCTTGCCGTCTTTCGTCTTGCCCCTCGCTGTGACGCGGACGCGGTCCCCGACGGCCAGGGCGATCCGCGTCGGCCGGTACGCCTCAAACCGCTTGGCAAGCTGCGTCGGGGGCTTGCCCCCTTCGCCCACGATCAGTCGCGATCCTTTCTTGTAGCCGGGCGCGTTCTGGTGAAACTGAAGCAGGTATCCCGCCTCATATTCGGTGGGGTCCGTTTTCTGAGCGTCCGTCAGGTGAGCGGGAGTCCATGCGTCAACCAGGCGTTCCTCACCGATCTTGCCCTGGGCCTTCAGCCCGTCGCGAATCGCTTGCGTGATCCGGTCGCCTTCGGCATGCGTCGGCGAGACGACGAGGGCGGACTTGGCCAGGCCGCCCCGTTTTGTTTCAGCAACGGCCGCCAGATAGGCCGTGGCCAGTTGCTTGTCGCGCTGTCCATCCTCTACCTGCTTGATCCAGCCCAGCTTGTCCAGCTCCTCGAATGCCTCCTCGGTCCGTCCCTCGCTCAACGCCTGTGCCGCTTTCTTGTAGTCACCCTGCTGGCGAAGAATGTCCGTCACCTCGGCCGCTCGCAGCCCTGCCTTCTCCTCCAGCAGCCTGAGCGGCTCGCCAGCGGCGACACTCCGGTGCTGACGGCGATCGCCGACGAGGATCACACGAGCGCCGACGGCTTCGGCTACTTCAAACATCTTGCCCATGTCCCGGGTGCCGAGCAAGCTGGCCTCATCGACAAGGATGACGCCGCCTCTGGCCGCTTCCTGCATCTTCTCGTCCTTCAGAAACCTGGCGACAGTGTCGGCATTGGAGAAACCGGCTTCCTGCCGCAGCACTTCGCGGCTGGCCTTCACCGACTGGGCCACAGCGACCACCGGACGCCCGGCCTCGGCCAGGGCTTCACGGATTTCCTGTTCGAGCGTTGTCTTGCCCGTTCCGGCGACACCGCGAATAATCATCACCCGGTCGCGGGAACCGAGTACATGGCGGACGGCCGCCTTTTGCCCATCGTTGAACCAATCGCGGGAGCAGGGCCGGTCCGGGTTCCCCAACGGGCGGAATCGCCCACGGCCCTGGCGGGCGAAGTCGATCAGCCGCGATTCCAGGGCCAGCATCTCTTTCGTCGTCGCCATTTTGCGTCCGGCGGCATCACTTCGGATGAGAGGCCGCTGGCCCATCTCGCGCGAAACGCCCTCGACGGTGACGGAGCCAATGCCCCGTTTCAGGGCTTCGGTGAGCAGCTTGCGTTCCGGCACCACCGCCTCGCGCACGAAACTATGCTCGATGGCGTGATCGACCGCCACTCCCTCGCCACGTTCCGGCCTGGCAGCAACACGCTCGCGACGGTGAACCGCCGCCAGCGCATCGCGCTCCTTGCCGGTCAGGCGAGCGTTCCATTCCTTGCGTAAGCGTTCCCAACTGAGCGCGGAGCCCTTCTTTTCGCGGGTCTCGGCCCCGAGTTCGTCCTTGCGCTTAGGGTCGGTGATGCCTTTCTCCTCGGCCACTTTCTCGATCAGGGCCGTGCGCCGCGAAAATCGTTTGAGCACATCCGCCGGTATCCCCGCGATCTCGAAATCGTCGCGCTTCCGCTCAACCCCGAAGCCCAGATCCTGAATCCGGTTCGCCAGCCGGACCCGGAATGCCGCCTGGAAGTACGGGGAATCCCGCTTAATATCTGCAAACTGGCCGGCTTTCCAGCGGTGTTCCTCCTCGTCCCAGGTCGTGTTGAACACGAAGACATGGGCGTGCAAATGCGGGTCGGGGAGGCCGTCCACAGGCCGGGACGTGGTGTGGATGAATTCCGCCCAGACCATGTTGCCGGTGGTGCGGTCTTCGTCCTTGCCGTCCCATGCGGACGCGGGTTTTCATCTCCGCTTCGATCTCGCGCATCGTCTCATCGACCGCCCCGCGAAACGCATCAAGGATGCCCTGGTCGCCGCTCATGGCGTAGAGCAGCGAGACCGACTTCGGCACCGAGAACGTGAAATCGTAACCCACCCTCCGCTCGGTGCGCGTTCGCACCGTCAGCGGTGTTCCGGTCCGTGGGTCGAGATTGTCGCACAACCGCTCAAAGGAGAATTTGTCTACCGTCCCTTCCAGCCCGAGCCGGGCCGCACCTTTGCCGCCCCAGGAGCCGACCAGTTCCTGTCCTTCGCTGTAATAGTCCGCCGTCGCGTAATAGCGTTTGGCGGCCGAAGCATTATCCTGTTGCGTGATACGGATCATGCCTAATTTTACAGTAGCACAATTTCATTAACGAAATCTTAACGATAATGTGCTCCACCGCAGCCAGCCTAAGTTTGCGAGGCTTCCTCTTGTCCAAATATCACCGCTTCGCCACCGAAATGTCACCAGGCAACTCTGGGCTGAGTTAGACCGCTGGGCGTTGTTTGGGATGGTCCTCGCAGACGCTTGGCGGACACCTGGTTTCACGGCGATGTCGTGAAAGCCGGCCAGAATTGCGAAGCCTCGAAGGGGAGGAGATCGTCCGCACCGTGTCATTCCAAGTCGGGCACCAGGCCGGCCCCTTTCCTGATCCGCTTTGTCACCGCCAGGTGCCTCACCACTGTCTGCCATTCATTCGCACCAGTAACTTGTCCAATGCTGCCGCGCGGCCTGCCATTCAGAAGCGCGTCGCCTTGTGAAAGTACCCTACCCCCCAGCGGTATCCCCCTCACTCCCGCCTTGCATACGCCTTTGCCCTCATCTCAAGCGTTTTCCAGGATGCTGTTCATTCCTTGGACGCATCCTCCTTCTTCAGCCATGCCCCGCAACAGGGCCGATGGACACAGTGAACGGGCAAGTCTTTTGGCGTTTGCTATGCCAAGGAAAAAATCGGTTCCCCCGCGATGCGGTCCCCCCAATTTTTCCCTTGCACCAAAAGCCAGGCCCGTTCTGGAAGGGTGTCATCGGCCCCGATAGGCGGGGCCTAAACAAGAAGGAGAAAGCATATGTCACAGAATGAAACCACGACCAGGAAACGCCCCGATTTCATCGCCTACGCCGTCCGCACGCAGGCAGAAAACGCCGGGCCGAAATACACCCGCATCGGGGTAGGGTTCAACCTCAAGAACGGCGGCGTCTCAGTCCTCTACGACGCAACGCCCCTGTCCGGCCAGATCGTCCTCGTGGACATGGGCAAGGACGAGAAACCCACGGCGATCAGCTATGGGTCGCCCGTTCGCAAGCCCAGCTTCGAGGTGAACATGGTACGCGACGGTGCAGGCGACACCAGCTACTGGACCGAAGTCGGCTCAGCCTGGAGACAGGACGGCTACGTCAGCATCCAGCTCGAAGTGGTCCCCACCGGAGGCAAGATCATCCTCACCCAGCCGAAGGAACGCCAGTAATCAACCAGGGGCGGGCTTCGGCTCGCCCCATCACCTGAAAGGAACCAGACCATGACAACACAGCAAGCACCACGATACGCCTACTCCCGCGACCGCGACGGCTGCGACGACACGTTTGACATCTTCGACACGCAGACCAGCGGGATCATCGACAGCATCCATTTCTGGGACGGTGTGGAAGGCGAAGAAGAGGATGCGGAAGAAATTGCCCGATTGATCGTGCAGGAACTCAACCTCCACGGTCCGCGGCACGTCCGGGCGTTCGATGACGTGGCATAGGAGGAGCACATGACAACCTATCACGTCAAAGTCGCAGCCAAAGTCCTCGAAATCTGGGAGGTGGAAGCGGAGAACGCTGACGATGCCAAAGCAAACTGGAACAACGGCGAACTGATCCATACCTGCGATGAGGCCCTGGAAACGGAAATGCTATCAGCGCAGGAGGTACGGCCATGAAGATCAAGCACATCATTGCTGTAGCCTGTCACCGCAATGGAATCTGCGGCGCGCCCTTCCATGTCGTCTTGTTCGAGGATGGTGGGGATGAAGGCAGCCGCAAAGTGGGCATCGTCTTCGAGGAACCGCACAACTGCGCCGTCCTGGACGTGGACAAGCTGGCCGTCGGCGACATCGCCTTTGGCAGCAATTCCTGGCGGGGTGACAAGTACGAACCTCAGCTGCGCCAGGCGATCAGCAATTATCAAACGAAAGGAGAATGACCATGACCTACACACTAGACATCGAACTGAACGACCCGCTGGAAGCTGCAATCGACGACATCATCAGCGAAGTGGAGCAAGCCATCGAGAATGTCCGCAAGTACGGCCAACCTTGCCTGATGCACACCGTTGACGTGGACATCCATGAACTTCTCGCCGATCACCAAGCCATCGGCATCGTCTGGGACATCGGACACGTTAAAGATCAGCGTCCCGATCTCACCGAGGAGCAAGCGTGGGAGGTACTTCATGCCATCGAATACGACCGTCTCAATGATCCCATGCTGGAGACTATCCGGCTGGTGGCGGAGAATCTCTACCCGCACAAGCGGCAAGCGCGCCCGACGAAGGTTGGCCACATCATTGCCAGCTACGGTACGGGCGACGAGCGGGAGAACCTGGTCGATCTGCTGACCGACGCCATGCACTGGTGCGAAGGATTCGGTGAACCATTCGACGAGTTCTGCGGCACCTCCCGGATGCACTTTGCTGAAGAGTCCAAATCGTACAAGAAGGGAGCGTAACCATGACGACATTCACTTTCCAGCATCCTCTAGCCGATTTGTCCGACCGGGCCTCGGTGGAAGTGGACGGGACGCATCGGATCGTCATCATCCGCACCGGCGACGGGCTGCTCATCGACGTGTACCCCAAGGATTGGGACGCACCCATCGACATGCTGAGCGTCTGGGATGAGGACGTGGCGGAAGCAAACCGGCAAGCCGAGGAGGAGTAACCGCCATGCGAACCATCGATTTGCCAGCGATCGACAAGCGCGTTTCCCTCGCGGCGTACCTTGCGGCGGTGAAACGTGCGAAAGCAAACCCCTTGCGAACCTTCACTCACGGATTGACCTGCTGGTGGCCCTGCACCGGGGAGGAGATCATGCGCCAGTTCCGTGAAGGGATTCACGAGCGTATCAACCAAGCCATGCCGTATTCAAAGCGTGGAACGAAAGGAGCCTGACCATGCAATCCATCAACCCCTTCTTCCAGCCCGTTCCCACAGCGACTGGCCCAGAGAGGCCAAAACGCGACCGCGTGCAATACGCCAAGCTGCCTCGGTCTCCGATTACCGGCAGCCCGGTGCCGGACCTGACGAGCCTGTACCACAACGACGAGGCCGGACCGTACGGCGACCGTGGCTATCCTGGCAACTGCGGCGGCAACCTCATAAAGGACCTGTTGCGGTTCTACCAGCCGAAATCAGTCTTTGATCCGCTAACCGGGTCAGGGACCTGTGCTGATGTGTGCAAGGAACTCGGCATCTACTGCCACTCCAGCGACTTGCACCAGGGCGTGGACGCCTGCGACGCGACGCAGTTTCCCCGCGAGTGCTTCGAGTTCGCGTGGATTCACCCACCCTATTACAAACAGAAGCTCTACACGCAAGACCCAAGGTGCCTCTCCCGCACCCCGACGTTGGAGGCATTTCTTGACCGCTACCGCCTGCTGATCGAAAACTGCGCCGGGTCGTTGGTGCCAAGTGGAAAGCTGGCCATTCTGATGGGTGACTACTGCGACAGGCAGGAAGGTTTCGTGTGTCTTACCTGGCACACGAAACGCCTCGCCTTCGAGGCCGGACTCCGACAATGCTGTACTGACATCATCCGATTCAGCCACGGAGCCAGCAGCGGCAAGAAGGTCTATCGGTCGTCCTTCATCCCCGGCCTGCACGACGTCTGTGCCATTTTTCAACGCCCGTAACCACCAACCGAAAGGAGTACCAACCATGAGACACTACCGCATCAGCATAGATGTAGACATCAAAGCAAGGAACTGTAAGGAGGCCGAGCGCCGGGCAAACCTGCTGTATTCCGACCTGGAACAACATTCTTGGATCGTTGAGGTGCTTCCCAATGGAATCCAGGAGCGGATACCGATTGCTTCACGATCTCCCCTTCCCTCAACCTCAAACAGGAGTAGAGACCATGACTAATGGCATTACAACAAATTCCACCCAGCAGCAACTGCCGCCCGACCCAGAAGGCATGAACGGCGACCGAGCCAAATGGGCAGCGGTCGCCCTGGCGACCTTCATGGCGGAAACGGGCACAGATGATGAAGACGCCCTCGGCGACCTGCTCGCCGATCTGATGCACTGGAGCGACCGCAACAACTACGACTTCGACGACGCCCTCGACCGTGCTCGCTGCCACTATGAGGCCGAGACAGGCGGACAGGAGGCCGGCGACGACGAATACCAACGCTCCGTAACCATTGACTTCGAGTGCGAGCGTGAGCGGAAAGCCTCCGCAGAAATGCTTATCGCGATTCGAGCTTTCATCGAGGCGGACAAGATGGCCGAAGAGTGCCGCGAATGGAAATGGGAGAACCTGCACCATGCCCTCGCGCTGGCACGAGCCGCAATCGCGGCTGCTGGAGAAGAGGTAGCCAATGCACCAGGGAGGGCATCATGACTGATAACGAGGTTCAAACACCACTCCTGGTCCCGAAGGGCACGCCCCTCGCGCCCGGCAAGATGTTCCTGCGGCTGTATCATGGCCGGACCGATCCCGGTCAGGAAATGGACGATTGGGGCTTTGTCGGTCCTACCTTCGGCCCACTCTCCTGCTACATCCATACCTACTGCTGCACTTTCCGCATCCACGGCGAGTGTGGCACCACCGAGGTCTGGCTGGACAAGCATGATGACATGATTCGGTGGGACGGTCGCTTCTACGGCGATATGGAGGTATTCATCGCCGGAACAGACGACAAGGCATAGCCACCGTGACCGACGACGACATCCTCGACGACATGTTCCTTAGCTGTGCCCTCGTGGCCTTCCTGGAGCAGGCCAACGCCCGGCGGGACTGGCCTGACCCAGAGGCCACCCGCCGCCGGGCATACGAGCTTTACGAGCAGGCACTCGCCGAGAAGAACCTAGTGGAGCGGCCCCGGTAGCGACGGTCCCTATCATTGACATCGCCAGGCTCGCAGGCTATACCGATGCGAAACAGCACTCCAGACCCCCAACGTGTCCAACAAGTCCAAAACGGCTCACGCCATTCAAGTCGGCGACACCGTCGCCTACACCGACAGCTTCCTGGATCGCCAGAACCAATACCCCAACAACATGGCGTCCGCACAGGGCAAAGTAAAGGCCCTGCATCACCTCGACTCGGGCATCATCCTGGCGGACATCGAATGGAATGAGCCCGGCCTGTCCAAGCGCGTCAACCTCAAGAACCTCACTACGAAGAAGGCGACCGCCTCCGCGTGATGACCGGCCTCCCCACTCCCTACGTTCTTGACCGCATTCCCCCTCGCGCTGGCTTAGCCCAACGCGAGAAAATATCGGTATCACCATCATCGTGTCCGAGCGCTGGTTATGCCGAAGCTCGGCTGCATTATCCCCACCTGGTCAACGCGACCACCGCTATTGGCGAGCGGGGGTTTGCCCGTTCCGCCACCAGATGCCGGAACCGGCAATCCGCAGCCTTCCAAGAACCATCAGAAACGCACGTTTCCCTGACGTAACAACCAGGCAGTTTTGGAAGTTCGACATAGCAACATTGAGAGCAGGCATCTCCCCTATGCTCTGCATAGGCTGGCTGGAACGGTTCCAGCCAGCCTGGATTGCCGACAATGCCCCCCAATTGCCGTAAGCGCCTTGCATGCGGGGCCGCCTTCTCGGATTACCGGGGCAATGGGCAGGCGGCGGCCGACCGAGTGCAAGCGCTTGCAGCAAACTGCCCGAGAAACCTCTTCTGCCGCCGGATGCGGGCATTGATGGGCTCCTTGCTGGAGTAGGTGCGGGTGCGGATGGTGAATGGGTTCATCGGCCTGCTCCCTGGCCTCCGGTGGTGTTACGGCGGGCCAGTGCCGCATGGGTGCGGTGTTGCTCGATGGCCCGGTCCACTGCCTGTTGGGCTTCCTGGCCGACTTCATCGCTGATTCGCACACGCTCGATGGCCGGGAAGCGATTCGCGAGGATGGCATCGCACAGGGGTTGCACGTCCTCTGCTGTGTAGATTTCGTTATCGCTCAGATCCAGCGTTCGCAACGACTTGAACTGTCCGCACTGCCCCAGCGCTCGCATCGCCGCCGTCGCTTGTCCCTCTTCGCCGAGCCAGTTGCTTCCCAGGTTGAGTAAGGTAAGGCGCGACAGATTGGTGCATGCCGCGAGCGCCTCCAGCGCCGCTACCGCTTGCCCTTCGTCGCCGAGCCCGTTGCCTCCCAGATTGAGCGAGGTGAGGTTTGACAGGTTGGTGCAGCCACCCAGCGCCGTCATCGCCGCCGCCGCTTGTCCCTCGCGGCCGAGCCAGTTGTATGCCAGGTCCAGGGTGGTGAGGTGTGACAGGTTAGTGCAGGCCGCCAGCGCCTGCATCGCCGCCGTCGCTTGTCCCTCTTCGCCGAGCCAGTTGTCTCCAAGGTTGAGGGAGGTGAGCTGAAACAGGTTGTTGCACTGCCCCAGCGCCTCCAGCACCGCCACCGCTTGTCCACGGTCGCCGAGCCAGTTGTCTCCCAGGTTGAGGGAGGTCAGGCCCGACAGGTTTTCGCACTGCCCCAGCGCCGTCATCGCAGCCGCCGCTTGTCCACGGTCGCCGAGCCAGTTGCCTCCCAGGTTGAGGGAGGTGAGGCCAGCGAGCCGGGGATGATCCGCCAGGCCCCGGATGGCCGAAAGACACGCGGCGGTGCTTTGATTTCTCAGGTTGTCCGGGTAGGCCTCCACCCCGGCAAGCATGGGCGATGCAAGCAGGGTCTCATGGTGCTCCAGGAACGTGCTCAGGGGCAGGGACACCGCGGCCAGCCCCCGCTCGTAGCGGATCACCTCTCTTACTCCCGCTTCCCGCAGCGGCGCTTCCCATTCCTGGCGGTGTTGTTCGAGCAACTCGTTGGCGCGGCGCTCCAACGCTTGCCGTTTCTCCTGATCGAGTGAAACATCGCCTCTTCCGCTGGGGCTAGGCATACTGCTTCTCGCCAGGTAGATTTCGGTGCGGATGAATTCACCCAGGGCTACGATCGAGGGATTGTCGTGTTGTTGCAGCAAGTCGGCATAAATCAACCGCAGGTCGTCGGCCTCGGGCTGAATGCGGATTGCGTCCAGAAGACTCTGCTGCTCGTCGTCGGTCGTGGCCATAGCCCCTTGCGATGATAGGTTGGTTACCCAAAAGCATCGCAGAAAATGGTTAATGAACGGTGAAGCAGATGCTGCCGATGGAGCAGGACGCCAACCATGCCCTTGAAGGTAGCAAGCATCGCGCGTGCTCTATACAAGAGCCTATCTGCCCCATGCCAGGTTGTCATCCGCGCCTCTTATGAAACCAGCAAAACTGCGGCTTTGCGCATAGCCTTGGCCTTGAGAGCCGCAGAAACACTCACTTTTTTGCATCATAAAACGCGCAAAGCCGCAGCCAGCCTATTGCGCAGCCACTTACAAATGTGTTAATATCTTCCTTAATGGGGGCTAATCATTCCCCCTCCATCGACAAGGAGGTTCACATGTCACGTAAACGCACACCAGATGAAAAATCAACAGAAAATGAAACAGAAACCACAATAGCGGTCACTGAACCGCCGACAGCCGACGCCAAGGCAGACGGCCCGAGTTTCGCCGACAGGGTCGGACAAAAGAAATGGGTATCCGCCCCCGATCCCTTCGGCATCGCCAAAGACAACCTTGCTGGCGTCCGCCTCTTCGAGAGCAAGCGGGACCGCCAGATGGCAATCAAGTTTGAGGAGAAGCCGAGCCAGGAGATCATCGACCATATGAAGGAGTCCGGATACAGGTGGAACCCGGTGGACAGGATATGGGCACACCCGGTGATGCCTGAATCCGCCATGAGCACCCGCATCAAAGCGGAACAGCTTTATCAGGAGGTGCGTCTGATGATCCGGCTGGAGAAGGGGATCGAACCCAGCCAGGAAGTACCCTTCTAACCAGAAGCCCGTTACCGAGGCGACCCATGACCGTTCCCTCACCCTGCAATCTTCACGACCTTGGCCCCCAGGCCCGGATGATGCCGAAGCATTGTAATAATGAGCGCCCGGCGATGATTCTCCATTTTGGCGTCCTCGTGATTGTCAGGGCAGCCGCCGCAAGCCCGGTCATGAGAGATACGTTCGGGGCCTCGGTCTGCAACCGGGGCCGGTCGAGGTAGTTATGCCCGGCAGCCCCCGCAGTGACCAGGAACAAGCGGCACGGTATGCAGGGCAATCGAAGCGGAATCCTCTGACGGCTGAAGACCCTCCGCACCCTTCCAGCTCCCCCGCGAGTCGGGAACACGCGATTGAAGGGTGTCCCTGACCATGCGCAAGAAACCACCATCGAGTGACCAGCCCTCTCTTTTCCCAACCGGCTTTGACGATTCGACCGAACAGCAAAAACCTGTATCCTATTCAACCGAAGGAGACCACCATGCAGTACAAGACCATAGTCCTCGAACTCCTGCAACAACGAGCGGAGTTGCACGAACAGCTACGGAAGACACGCCGGCTGCTGCCGACTCTGGAGAGCTACGCCAGGGAGCTGAGGGACTCGCACCTGGCCTGGAAGACCAGCCTCTCGGAGGCGAATCCGGGCAGAGACCCGAGCCAGATCGCGAGCGAGGCCCTGGAGATGGCGCTCAAGGAATTGGAGGATCGTTTGCCGCCCGCGTCTCCGCCGGACGAGACAGAGGATCTTTCGCTCGACCAGGCAATAGCGTTCGTCCGAAATCCTTCGTCGCGCAAGTAACGGGATCGCGACGACAACGCAGCCTGTTCGATCTTCCGCCCGAAACGCCTCCTTCCGACGATCCGGCGCAAGAGCCGGCTCCACGTCCAGTTTCTCCGCCTGTACCTTCCGGCGACGCCGTCACATCCCCGGATAGGCCATCCCCGCCCTTGCAAGAAACGGGTTCTACCGCGGGCATCTCCATTGCCAGCGGCGGAAAAGGAAAGGCCCGCGACATCCTCGCCGCCATCCGCACCGTCCAGACCATCGAGCAGGAGCAGCGGCCGGCCACGCAGGAAGAGAAGCAAACGCTTGCCCGTTTCGCCGGCTTCGGTCCCGTCGCCCTCTCGCTATTCCCCGATCCCGTCAGCGGCACTTACAAGGACGCCGGCTGGCAGGCGCTCGGCGAGGAGCTGAAGACGCTGCTAACGCCCGCCGAATACGACAGCGCCAAGCGCACCACCTTCACCGCCTTCTACACCTCGCCTACCGTCATCGCTTCGATCCACGAGGCCATCAGCCGCCTCGGCGTGCCCGCCAACGCCACGATCCTGGAGCCAGGGTGCGGCATCGGTAATTTCATGAGCCACGGGCAGCCGGGGACACGATTTATCGGCATCGAAATGGATGCCATCTCGGGGCGGATCGCCAAAGCGCTCCACCCCGGAGCGGACATCCGCATCGAGAATTTCCGCGACACGCGCCTGCCCGAGATCGACGCCGCGATCGGCAACGTGCCCTTCGCCGACGTGAAGCTCGACTATCACGGGCAGAAACTGTCACTGCACGATTTTTTCATCGCCAAGTCGGTTGACGCGCTGAAGCCCGGCGGCGTGCTTGCCCTGGTCACATCGCATTACACGCTCGACAAGCAAAATGCCGGCGTTCGCGAGACCCTGGCGTCGAAAGCCGACTTCGTAGGCGCGATCCGCCTGCCCTCCGACGCCTTCAAGCGCGAAGGCACCGCCGTAGTCACCGACATCCTCTTTCTTCGCAAACGCGCAACCGGCGAGGCCGAACACCACGCCGATCCCGACTGGCTGGGCGTCACACCGCTTGCAATCGAGGGCGCGGAAGTCGGGATCAACACGTATTTTCACCACCACCCGGATATGGTCCTGGGCACCTGGACACGCAAAGACACGCTCTACGGAGGCGAGGGCTACAGCGTCACCGGCAGCGGCGATCTGGGCGAGCAGCTCCGCGCCGCGATCCAGCGTCTCACCCCGCATTCATTGCGGGGTCCGGTAAGCACTCCGTCAAATGACGGGGTTGAACCGGACCCCGCCATACGGCGGGGATTAACCTTTACACCCCCGCCGCCCGACCGCCACATCGATGAAGGCAGCTTCTTCATCGGCGATAATAGGGTCATCCACCAACTGCAAGATGGCCAGGGAGTGCCCGTCGTCTATGGCGGCACGACGCTGAAGGCGGACGGCACGCTGATCGGCAAGCGCCTGGCCGCCCTGGTGGGCCTGCGTGACCGCGCCCGCCGCGTCCTGCAATCGCAGAACGAGGGCTGGCCCGAGTCGCACCGCCGCGACGCGCGGGGCGATCTCAATACGGCCTACGACAGCTTCGCCCGAACCTATGGCCCCATCAACAAGACCACGTTCGGCGAGACCGCCGACGGCACCGTCATCCGCCGGATGCCCAACATCGTCAAGTTCAAGGAAGATCCGGACGCGATGCTGGTCATGTCGCTGGAGGATTACGACGAGGTCACGGGAAATGCGGCCAAGGCCGCCATCATGACCAAGGACGTGGTCGGCAAGACCCCGCCCATCACGAAGGTAGCCAGCGCCGAGGAAGGGTTGCTGGTGTCCCTCAACCAGCGCGGCGCGGTCGATCTGCCGTTTATTGGCACCCTCTACGGCAAGACGAAATCACAGATTGTCGCCGAGTTGGGCGATCTGATCTTTCCCGACCCGCAGTCCAGAACCTGGCAAACCGCCGACGCCTACCTATCCGGCAATGTCCGCGCCAAGCTCGCAGCCGCCGAAGGCGCCGGCCCGCAATTCGCCCGTAACGTGAACGCATTGCGAAGCGTTCAACCCGAAGACGTGCTACCCGGCGACATCGACGCCAATCTCGGCGCACCGTGGATACCTGAACGGGACATTCAAGCCTTCTCCGGCGACCTCTTCCATGTCGATCCCTCCGCGGTGCCGGTCGCCCACCTGAAAAAGGATGCCGTCTGGAGCCTTGACGCTGGCTACGCCGCGAAAGCGTCCGTGGCCGCCACGTCCGAGTTCGGCACGTCACGCGCCAACGGCACCTGGCTGCTGGAACTGGCGCTCAACATGAAATCGCCGACCCTCTACGACACGGTCATGGCCGGCGACCGCGAGGAGCGGGTGGTCAACCAGGAAGCGACGATGGCCGCACGCGAGAAGCAGAAGCTCATCAAGGAGAAGTTCCGCTCCTGGGTTTTCAGCGATCCTGACCGCACGGAACGATTGGTGCGGATCTACAACGATACCTACAACAACCTGCGTCCCCGCCTGTTCGACGGGTCCCATCTCGACTTTCCCGGAATGAACCAGGCCATCGCGCTCCGGCCCCACCAAAACGACGCGGTGTGGCGCGGCATGAGTTCCGGCAACACGCTGCTGGCCCACGCGGTCGGCGCGGGCAAGACCTTCACGATGGCCGCCACCGGCATGAAGATGAAGCAGGCCGGCCTCATCAAGAAGCCGATGTACGTGGTCCCCAACCACCTGCTGGAGCAGTTTTCCCGCGAGTTCATGCAGCTTTATCCCAACGCCAAGCTGCTCGTCGCCGCCAAGGAGGACCTGACCCGCGACCGCCGCAAGTTCTTAACCGCCAAGATCGCCAGCGGCGAGTGGGATGGCATTATCGTCACCCACAGCAGCTTCGAGCGCATCGGCATGTAGCCGCGACTACCAGGAGAAATTCCTCCGGGAGCAGATCGCCGAATATGACGAGTTGCTGCGCGAACACGCAGGCGCGAAGGGAGCCGGCCGCAATCTCATCAAGACCATCGAGAAGCAGAAGGCGGCGCAGGGCGGAACGCCTGAAGAACCTGCTCGCCGAGGATAAGAAGGATGACGGGCTGGTGTTCGACGAACTTGGGGTCGATCACGTCTTCATCGACGAGGCGCATTATTTCAAGAACCTGGAGACGCCCACCAAGATGGATCGCGTCGCCGGCATCCAGACCGGCGGCTCGCGAACGGGCCTTCGACGTGTATATGAAAGCCCGTTACCTGGGCGAGCAACATGCCGGGCATGGGGTGACGTTCGCCACCGGCACGCCGATTTCCAACACGATGGTCGAGATGTACACATCCAACGATTCCTCGACCCCGAGGGGCTGCGGAGCCGGGGGCTGGAGCATTTCGACGCCTGGGCGGCCACCTTCGGCGAAGTCATCGACACGATGGAAATTTCCCCCGACGGTGCGGGACTCCGGCCACGCAGCCGGTTCGCCCGCTTCACCAACCTGCCGGAACTCCAGCAGATGTTCCGGGCATTCTCCGACGTGCAGACGGCCGAGATGCTGAACCTGCCCCGACCCGCCTTGGAAGGCGGCAAGCCCATCGTCGTCGCCTGCCCGATGTCCGAAGAACAGCACGGCCTCCAGCAGGAGCTGGTGGAACGCTACGAGCGGCTGCGCTCGCAAAAAGTCGATCCGCAGGGAAGACAACGCCCTGGCCATCACCACCGACGGACGCAAGCTCGCCACCGACGCACGGATGCTGTCGGCCACGGCTCCCGATTTCCCGGAATCGAAGATCAATCGGTTAGTGGAAAACGTCACGGCCACCTGGAACCGCACCGCTGCGACACGCGGCACGCAGATGATCTTCGCCGACATGGGGGTCAACCCGACTGCCTGGGGGTATTCGCCCTACGAGGACATCATCAAAAAACTCATCGCTGCCGGCGTTCCGGCCGAGCAGATCGCCGCCATCGGCGACGCCGAATCCGACGCCAAGAAACAGGCCCTCTTCGAGAAGGTGAGGCAAGGTTCGGTGCGCGTGCTGATCGGCAGCACCCAGAAAATGGGCACCGGCACCAACGTCCAGAAACGCCTCGTCGCCTTGCATCACCTTGACGCCCCGTGGAAGCCGGCCGAGGTCGAGCAACGCGATGGCCGCATCCTGCGCCAGGGAAACGAGAACGAGGAAGTGGCGATCTACCGCTACGTCACCGAAGGGTCATTCGACGCCTATATGTGGCAGGCGTTAGAGACCAAGGCCCGGTTCATCGGCCAGGTCATCACCGGCGATAACGCCGCCACGGCGTGCCGAGGACATTGGCGGCCAGGAACTCTCCTACGCCGAGGTCAAGGCCATTGCCTCGGGCAACCCGGCGGTCCTGACCCTGGCCGAGGCCGACGCCGAACTGCAACGGCTCAACCTGCTCAAAAAGAACCACCTGGACGAGCAATACGTCGCCCGGCGTAGCGTGCGGGATTTGCCGGGAACCATCGGCCGGCTGTCGGAGCGGTTGACCCACCTGACCGCCGACAAGGCCACAGCCACGGCCCATGCCGACGACCGGGTTACCATTGGCAACCGGGCGTACTCGCGGGACGATGTGCAGGCCGCCCTCGGCGATGCCACTGCGACCGCTTGCCGGAAAGGGTCACGCAGAAGCAACGCGTTTCCGCTCGGCATCTATCGCGGCCTGCGATTCGGCATGGTTCTCAACCCGCAATTTCTCACCCGAGGTGTATCTCGAAGGAGCGACGACCCGCCAGGACACGTTGTCACGCGATCATCACGGACCGCGTGCCGTTCTCAACGCCCTGGAACGCCTGGCCAACGCCTACGGCCCCGAATGCGACCGTGTCCGGCAAGACCTCGCTATCGCCGAGTCCCAGCTTCGCGATTACCAGGCACGGCTGGGCACGCCATTCACTCTTGATGCCTACCTGTCCGAACTGACCGCCTTGCGTGACCAACTCAAGGCCGGGCTTTCCGGCGCGGCCCATCAGCCAGACAACGAGGAAGGCGCCGAGCGTTTCCGAGACTGCCGACAAGATCAAAACGCTCAAGGCCGCCCACAGCATCGAGGCCACGCCGCAGCGTGCCCGCCAGAAGCACTCCACCGCCGAGGAACCCGTCACCGCCCGTATCCGCCGCCGGACGGAAACAGTTTCCGCCTCAGCGTCGCCAGGAGGGCAGGCGCAGGCCATGCTCGACGCCTTCGCCAGTGTCGGGGCGCACGGCTTCGACCTCACCCTTACCGACGCTGCCGGCGACAAGGTCGGGTTCCACCCCGGCCACACCATCGAGGGGCTACGCCCGGCGCTGGACCAGATGCTTCTCGACGCAGTGGCGCTCCAGCACAACATGATCGTCCGGCCGCGAACCGACCGGGCCACGCTCGTCCAACTCGACGATCTTGATGCCGCAGCTGCGGAGCGCGTGAAACCCGCATCGTTCCTGATCCTCTGCACCAGCCCCGGCAACTATCAGGCATGGGTCGCCGTGGACGAGGCGGATGCCGACTTCGCGCGGCGGCTGAAGAAGGGAGCCGGAGCCGACCCGGCTGCATCGGGGGCCACCCGCGTCAGCGGCAGCCTGAATTTCAAGGCGAAGTACGCACCCGCGTTTCCCCGTGTGGAGACGGTCTACACCAGCCCCGGCCTGGTCGTGACCAAGGACAGGCTGGAGGCCCTCGGCCTGGCGGCACCCCCGGAGAGGACGGAGCCCGTTTCGCCCCCGGCCCGTGGTTTCACCCGGCGCGTCGGCCCCCGGAGATGGCCGGACTACCGGCGTTGCGTCGAGAATGCGCCACCGGCCCAAGAGGGCGGCCGACCCGACATCAGCCGGGCGGATTTTACCTGGTGCATGACCGCCATCGATTGGGGCTGGGGCGTCGAGGAAACCGCCGCCCGGCTGTTGGAGGAGAGCAGCAAGGCCCAGGAAAACGGCGAGCCCTACGTCCAGCGGACGGCCCGAAACGCCGCGGCGGCGGTTGCGCGGCGGGGGCGGCAGCGGTAACGAGAAGAAATCATCCAGCAAGCCCGATATGCCTTTCCAGGAACGCCTTGCGATGGAGCGGCGATGCAAAGACGGCGGACCAAGCCCACCGTGATCCTCGTCGATGACCAGGACACACAGACGCGACCAGTCCATCGGTCTCTCCCCTGAATTTCTGCGGTACTTTCCGGTGAGCCGGAACGTCGCCGCAAGGAATGAACAGGAGGCCGGTCACGACCCACGACTGCGGCTGCTGCTGGCCTTGAGCCGGTGCCGAGCGGTCTGGTATCGTCAAGGTTGTGGTAATTTGAGAGGAAACAGGTGATGACTATGGGTGGTAAGTGCGTCTGCTGCGGCAAGCCTGTGACGGTGGAAGCCGTCGGAGTGTTTGCCGGGGCTGAGGTTGTGGGGTGCCTATGCGTGTCCTGCGCCGACCGGCAGACCATCGAGGGTGGCGGGGTCGTAATGGCTCTGTACCAAGAGGACAGCGCCGGCCGCTTTCCGCTGGGCAAAATCACCATCACGCGCGGCGCGGTCGCGGCCCTCGCGGATTCGGGAGAGCACGTCTGGACATTCCTCACGCGGCATGTGCGGGGCGACTGGGGCACGTTCGGGGTCTGTGACCAAACCGAACTGACCGAGGACGAGCGCCGGCGTGGCTGGGAAGCGACCGAGGACGACGCGAAGATCAACAAGAGCAATCTGGTGAACCGCCGGGACAAGATCATGAGCGGATACCAGACCAACCGCCGGATAAGGCTCTGGGTCATCACCTCTCTGGATCGAGGGGGCGGGACGACGGTGCTGTTGCCGGAGGAGTATTGACCGCCCATGCACCCGCGATCACGCAGCGAAGCCTGGCCGACGCCTCGCAACACGCTGTCGAGTTCCTGATACTTTCCGCAGCCGGCACGACGGACCGAAGAAGCGGGTCCATGAAAGACCGTGCTCGCATCTTTCAGTCAGCAAAGGCATGCACATCCAGCCCATCTCCCCCTGTCCTGCCCGCACAGACCGCCAATTCGCCTCGTCTCTTTTGAGCGTTTATCAACGAATACCCTTGAATTGGCGCACGACCGTGGTATCCTGATGCAAAATGCTGCAAGTTGCGGCAAGACGCAAGGTATTCGGCCCCGAGTGGTTGTGAGCCATGCCAAGGCGAAGGCAAGAGATGAGCCGCTTTTCTGTTCCGGTGACCACCGAGCAGAAATCGATTCTTGAGGACATGGCGGCTGAAAGCAATTTGTCGATTGCTCGCGTTCTGCAAGAAGCCGTCAAGGAGTTCATTGAACGGCACCCGGAACGCGCCCTTCGGCTTCTTGATTACGCCAAGCAGGAGACCCAGTGACCGGCTCGTACCTTGTCCCTGCGCGCCCGTCGCTCCGCTTTCGGGAACAAGCGGTGGAAACGATTGGGCTTCTTCTGTCATCGACCACTGGGCCACCGACGTCCTGAGCCTGCCTTCAAAGGCGGCACGCATGTACCTTGTTGCTCGCGCCCGTGCGCAGGCAGCCATACATCACAGGGTCTGCCATGACTTTTCGATTCTCCGGGCACGAGACGTTTCCGTGCCGTTACGCTTGGCTCCCGAAAGCCTACGCCGCACTTGCGGCAGACGCGGAAGCGTTTGCCAAGGAAGAGGAGGCCATGATCGGCCTTGGCGTCGGGAAAAACATGGTTCGTTCTATCCGGTTCTGGACCCAGGCCGCAGGCATCGCGGCCCCACGACGCGCGGGGGGCTACGAGATCACCCCATTCGGACGAGCGGTCTTCGGCAGAAAAGGACATGACCCTTTCCTGGAGGACACCCGCACTCTCTGGCTTATTCATTGGAACCTCTCCAGCCAGGCAACCGATCCATTATTCGCGTGGGACTACCTGCTCAATCTCTGGCAAGAGCCTGAGTTCAGCAGGTCTTCCGTTCTTCGTGCCTTCAGGAAGGAAGCCGAGAAGCAGGAGCGGACGCTTTCCGACGTTACTCTGGAGCAGCATTTTGAGACCTTTCTCCACACTTACGTCCCAACGCGAAGTCGAAAGGGCGACATACAAGAGGACAACCTGGATTGCCCGCTCGTTGAACTTGAACTCATTCAACCCGTCGGAGAACGCCGGATCGACCAGTCCGGAAAACGGGAGCCAATTTACGCCTTCCGCCGCGAGGAGAAACCTGGGGTCACCCCGGAGTTGTTCGTCTATTGCCTTGACGAGTATTGGAGAAGCCGCAGAGCGAGCGAAAAGACACTCACGTTCCGGGATGTGGCGTTTGGGCATGGCAGTCCGGGTCAGGTCTTCAAGCTTTCGGAGGGCGATGTTCGACGCCGTCTCGAAGCCATCGAAATCGAGTCGGGCGGTATTTTCCGCTATCGCGAGTCTGCGGCACAACAACAACTCTTCCAGGGAAAGACAGACAACCACGACCTGCTCCGCGCGATCTACGAGGTGGCCGCCCCATGCTGAAAACCAGAATCGCCGATTTGTTTCAGGTGAGGAATCGCTTTGTCCGCTCCGCGCAGCTTGAGCGCGACTTTTATGACCCGGATGCCCTAAAGGGGTATGTCCTTACACCGTCCGCCAAGACCGGATTCGAGCGGCTCGCGGGCGGGCTTGCCCCGCGTTCCTCCCAGCGGGCCTGGCGGTTGACCGGCGATTTCGGGACAGGCAAATCGTCCTTCGCCCTGGCCTTGGCCCACTTGTTCGGAGGCGATGATACCGGCCTGCCAGTTGACCTCCGGCGGTCAGTCGATTTTCGTGGACTAGGCGTCAAGCGACCGAATCTTCTTCCGGTTCTCGTTACGGGGTCGCGGTCCCACATCGGAACGGCAATCCTTGCAGCGCTAACCCGGCGCTTGAAGAGATTTGTCCGCGGGGCCGGCCGCCGCAGATTGTCGAGAAGGCAAGGGCAGCCGCCCGCAAGCCGGAACAGGAAAGCGCAGACGTCGCAATAAGCCTCCTCAGCGAGGCCGCTTCGTATCTTCGCGAAAACGAAAAAGCATCAGGTGTCCTCCTGGTGCTGGACGAACTCGGAAAGTTCCTTGAGTACGCCGCGATTCACCCCGAGCGGCAAGACATCTACTTCCTTCAAACCCTTGCTGAGGCCGCGGCCCGAAGCCGAGAGGCGCCGTTCGTTGTGATAGGGCTCCTCCACCAAGGCTTTCAGGCCTACGCCGAGCAGCTATCGCAGCCAGCCCAGAAGGAATGGGAAAAGGTTGCCGGTCGCTTTGAAGAAATCCTGTTCGACCAACCGCTCGAACAGGCATCGACGCTCGTTGCCAATGCGCTGAACGTTCGCCTTGCGATGCTCCCTCCTGGAGCGGCAAAGGAACTCGCTCGGGACATGACGCGAGCCCTCGATCTGGGATGGTATGGACCCGAGGCCGGACGTGAAGCACTTACTGCCATTGCACCAGGCCTTTATCCACTCCACCCCACCCTCATTCCTGTTCTTGTGCGATTGTTCAGCCGGTTCGGTCAGAACGAGCGATCACTCTACAGCTTTCTCCTCTCTGACGAGCCGCACGCCCTCCAGGTCTTCGCGAGGCAACCGGCCGCAGCCGGAAGGTTCTATCGAATTCACAACCTCTACGACTACGCCCGGGCGGCGTTTGGCCATCGGCTTGCCATCCAGAGCTACCGGAGCCATTGGAACCAGATCGAATCGGTCGTTGAGAGCTACCCTCGGGACGACGAAGCGGGGCTCGAAGTGCTGAAAACGGTCGCGGTGCTGAATCTTATTGACTCCCCGCACCATCTTGCGACTGAAGAGGCGGTCTCGCTCGCCGTTTCTGGCACCGAAGCCGGAGCAAACAAACGCATGAAATCCACACTCCGCGATTTGCAGCGGGGGAAGGTTGTCCTTTATTTCCGGGGGGCAGCCGGAGGCTACTGCCTCTGGCCGCACACCAGCGTGAACCTTGAGCGAGCGTACCAGGAAGCGTTAAAGGCGGTTCCCACGTCTTCACGGGTCGGCGCGGCCATCCAGTCCGACCTGGAGACCCGCCCGCTTGTCGCCCGCCGGCACTATATCGAGACCGGAAACCTCAGACACTTTGCCGTCGAATATGCTCCTCCAGCCGACCTTCCGGCGCTCTTGGAGCGCGGCCCCCAGGGAGCGGACGGCCAGATTCTTGTGGCACTCTGCGAGACACCAGCGGAACGAGAAACGGCTATCTCGTTCGCTCAAGGGCCTTCCCTCCGGAATCAACACCAAGTCCTTGTAGCCGTGCCGCAACCGCTCCGCGGGCTTGCAAGCCTACTTGCCGAGGTGCAGCGCTGGGAGTGGGTCGGACGAAACATCCCGGAACTGGCCCACGACGAATTCGCTCAGGAAGAGGTTTCCCGGCAGCTCGCCGCCGCGAGGCAGGTTCTTGAAAAGCGCGTGCGGACCTATATCGGGATTCGACAGTTCGGTGAAAAAACCGACCTGCAATGGTTCTACCGCGGAAAGCCGGCTTCGATTCACGGCGGGAGAGAGTTACTTGAACGCCTTTCCACCGTCTGTGACAAGGTTTTCGATAACGCTCCCCTGTTCCGAAATGAACTCGTGAATCGCCATTCGCTGAGTTCGGCCGCCGCCGCCGCCCGGTTGCGCCTCATCGAGCAGATTCTCAGCACCCCGGGCGAACCGCTCCTTGGCATGGATTCGGCAAAAAAGCCGCCTGAAATGTCCATGTACCTCTCGGTGCTTCACGCGGCGGGTCTCCATCGTGAAGAAGATGGAGTGTGGCGAATCGCAGAGCCGCTGGCAGGTGACGACCCAAGTAATGTCCGTCCTCTCCTCGCTCGCATCCTGGAGGTATTGGAGGCACGTCGTGGAGGGCGGGTCAAGGTTGTGGACCTGTTCGCGGAGCTTCGTCGTCCGCCTTTTGGTCTCAGGGACGGACTCGCGCCACTCCTCCTGGCGGTCTTCGCAGCCATTCACGAACGGGACGTGGCGTTCTACGAGAATGGGCGTTTTCTCCGTGAAGTCACGGGGTATGAATTTCAACGGCTTACGAAGGCCACGGAATCGTTTGAAATCCAGTATTGCAGGATTGGCGGGGTTCGCGCCGTTGTCTTCGAGAAGCTCTTTCGGGCATAAATCCAGGAAAAAAGCAAGACGGCATAGATATTCTCGATGTTGTGAAGCCGCTGTTCACATTTGCGAACGACCTTCCCCACTACGCCCATCGGACGGCTGCTCTATCTCCCGATGCGGCGGCCATTCGGGCCGCGCTTACGAATGCCGAAGAACCCGCGACTCTCCTTTTCCGCCAGCTTCCGGAGGCTCTGGGGCTTGAGCCGTTTGAGAGTGACGACGAGCCGAGCCCGAATCGAGTGAAACGATTCGTGGAGAGGCTTCGGGCTTCCCTTGACGAGCTTGGGAACCTCTATCCTGAACTTCTCCGCCGTATGCTCGCTGACATCCATGCCGCATTTGAGCGACCCGGCGACACCGAGGAAGCCCGGTCGGCCCTGTCGAGCGCGGCGGAGCGGGTGCTCGTGTCCGTCTCGGAGCCGCGGCTCAAGACGCTTTGTCTCAGGCTGCATGACCGCACCCTCCCCGATCGCGAATGGGTCGAGTCCATCGGCAGTTTGCTTTGCTCGAAGCCGCCTGGAAAGTGGCTTGACGGCGACGCGGCGTTCTTCCGGGATGAACTCGCACGCCTAGCGCGCCAGTTCCGCCGGGTCGAGAGCACGGTCTTCGTCGCAGGAAGCAGCCACGCCATGCGCGTCGCCATCACCTGCCAAGATGGTACAGAGGTCGAGCAGGTGGTATACCTGGAAGGGGCAGAAGATGCACGGGCAGCTGAAATTGAATCGGCTGTGGCGAAGCTTCTCGCCAAGGAGGGCCGGGTCGGATTGGTCGCGGCGACACGGGCAATCAGGAGCCGGCTCGCCCTTGGTCGTCCAGAGGCGTGATAAAAAGGCTGTTTTCATGCCGTTTCGGGTAACAGCACGGACGATCCTCCAGCTCGGTGCTGAACTCATCAGCTCCGATGCGGTCGCGTTTTATGAGCTTGTAAAAAACGCCTTCGACGCCGGCTCGCCGCGTGCCGATGTCGATGTCATGGTCTGCATGCCCCACGAGGTCTGTCAAGCGCACCTGCGGACAGCACTCGCCGAGATCGTCCTGGATACTGCCGCCGGGGCGAGGAGTGAACCTTTCACCAGACTCAAGGAGGCGGCCGGCCAGTCGGTCGATGTCAGAGCGCCCCACGGCCAGGAGGTCAGGCACGCGATCGCTCAGGCCCGGACATGGGAGCAACTCGTTCAAGCCCTGGAGGAAGCGAACTGCATCGACATTGCCGACACCGGCAGCGGCATGGACCGCAACCACTTGACCGAGGTCTACCTGACGATCGGCACTCGCGCACGGCTCGTCGAACGTAAGCGGCGCGAGGAAGCGGAAGCGACGCAGGACGAAGAGCGGCCGATCCTGGGTGAGAAGGGGTTGGGGCGGCTTTCGGTGATGCGTCTGGGGTGGCGGCTTGAGGTGAAGACGGCCACGAAAGACGAGGATCACTGGAATCTGCTTGCCATCGACTGGCGGCAGTTTTCCCATGACTCCGACGCCCTCTTGGAGGAGGTCGTCATCAAGCCGATCCACGGGCTGGAGAAGGAGCTCGGCAAGAGCGGGACGCGGGTTCGCATCACGGCACTTAAGTCCCGCTGGAACAAGGACATGCTTGAGCAGATCGCCGTCGAAGAGTTCAGCCGGTTCACGGACCCGTTCGAGCGAAAGCCCCGGTTTCCGATCTCGCTTCGCTTCAATGACCAGACGGTCGTCATCCCGCGATTTGATGAGGTCCTCTTCGAGAACGCCCACGCCTACGTTCAGGCGGAGTTTACGGTCGGAAAGGAAGACGCCGAACTTGCCGGGAAGATCCACTACACCCTCCGGGCGCGGGAGAAGACCTTTCGACTGCCCCTCGCGGAGTTAGCGAGCGTTACGGATACCGACCCTGAGACGCTGAGGTCACTTGGCCCGTTCAAGGTCTGGTTCTACTGGTTCAACCGCCGGATCATGAAGGAAATCGAGGGCATTGGGGACAAGCGTCGAGTCCAGCAACTTGTCAACCGCTGGTCAGGCGGACTCATGGTGTTCCGCGACGGTTTCCGCGTCAAGCCGTATGGGAGCCCGGACGACGACTGGCTGGACCTGGACCGCAAGGCCTTCGCTTCCGCCGGCTACAAGGTCAACCGGAAGCAGATCATCGGCAAGGTAGACATCAGCAGTCGGCGTAACCCGGCCCTCACCGACCAGACGAGCCGCGAGGGCCTGCGCGACTGCGATGAAAAAAAGGCCCTGGTTTCCCTGCTCACACACGTCCTGGAGGCCCGCTTCCGCACCTTCATCAACGCTGTGGACGAAGATATCCAAGCGCGCATGTCGGTGACCTTCGAGAACCTTCACGAGCGGGTGGAGGCCGAGGGCCGGCGGATGGACGAGAATGTCCGCCTGCTGCTTGAGAGGTTCCCGGCCCTGAAAAAAGAGACAGCCCTCATCCGGCCACTTGAGGAGTCGGTTCATACGATCGACACCCTGATGGAGGAGGCGGAAGAACTCGCGGAGTCCTTTGAGAAAGGCCGCTCGCAAGTGGTGCATCTGGCCGGGCTTGGGATGATGGTGGAGATCGTGGCGCACGAGTTGAACCGCGCGACCGAGCACACGCTCGCGACGCTTGCAGAGGCTGACATGGCCTCCATCGACGCGGATACGAGTTCTCTCCTGGCAACGCTTCAGGCCCAGCTCACCACACTTCAGAAGCGGCTGAAAATTCTCGACCCGCTCGGCACCGCCGCCCGGCAAGTCAAGGAGTCGTTCGACCTCATCGCCTGGGTGGAACAGATTCTGGCTTCCCACGAGGCCCAGTTCCAGCGGCACGGGATTACTTCTTCGGTGAAGGTCGAGCCCCACCGCCCCAAGGGCGGCTTCAGCGTGCGGATGGTCAAAGGGATGATCGTGCAGGTCATGGAGAACCTCCTCAGCAACTCGGTCTACTGGCTCAAGCAGCAGAAGAAGCTCGACAGGGCATTCAAACCGCGAATCGACGTGGTCATCAAACCGAAGTCCAGCGAGCTATCCGTCACGGACAATGGCCCGGGTGTTGACCCGGAGCGCAAGGAGGAGATCTTTCAGCCGTTTGTGACCTCGAAACCGCCCGGCGAAGGAAAGGGGCTGGGCCTTTACATCGCGCGCGAGATCGCCACCTACCATAATGCTGCCCTCACCCTCTCCGATGAGAGAACCGTGCATAAGGACCGGCTGAACACGTTTGTCCTGACGCTAGGAGTGAAAGACAAATGACCGATGCAGCCCCCCAGCCGGCCGCACACCCGGTCGCGGCGCACCTGAAGTCGTGCGGGATCGAGGTGGCCGCCATCATCGACGACGCCTACGACCCGCCGACGCGGGAGTCCTTACAGGACGCGATCCCCGTGTTCTGGGACCGCGTCCTGCGCAACCAGGATCTCCTTGCAGAACTGAAGAGCATCGCCCCTGATGTCAAAGACCAGCTGGATATGCGCGACCCCGTCCTGAAGCAGCTCTACGACCAGCTTGAGAAGCCAGGTAAGCTCGCTCCGGTATGCAAGCAGCACCTCTTCTCGCTAAAACTGGAGAAGCTCGCCATGCTTCGGGCCTTGCGCGAGCATCTTGAGAACGCGGGGCTTCGCCGCGTGGTCGAGTTGGGGAGCGATGAGGAGTTGCCGGCCGAGCCTACGAAACTCGTCTTCCTCGACTACTTCCTGGGACAGGGGAACGACAGCAACGCCGTGCTCGCCGCGACCGCGAAGGCAGAGGAGATTTACCGGCGCGTCCCCGACGACGCCGATAAGCCATTTATTGTTCTCATGTCGTCGAGTCCCGAGGCGGATGCGGGGAAGGAGACCTTCCGCGAGACATCAAAGCTTCTGGGCGGACTCTTCGGGTTCGTCCAGAAGAAGGATCTGAGAGACAAAGAAAAGCTCTACCTACACCTGGCTGTTTGGGCGGTCGGCATGCCGACGCGCCATGAGATTCAGCATTTCGCTGAGGCGCTGGAAGCCGGGGTGCGAAGTGCAGCCGAGGATTTTATCCGCCGCCTCCGCGCCCTCGGATTCGAGGATTACGCGAACATCCAGTGGTTGAGCCTTCAGCCAGAAGGCCATCCGCTCGGGGACTACATGCTCTGGCTCTACAAATCGTTGTTCGCCTACCTTCTCCACGACCAACCCAAAGTGCTCCAGCAGCAGAAGATACTCGACGCGATGTCCTTCGAGAATTTCACCCCGAGCCAAGGTCCACCGTCTCCGCAGCTCGCCGAGATTTACCGGTTCGCCCTGACGGAACCGGGTGTGGAAGAAGTCGGTGCTCACCCGCGATCGCCCGAAGGGAGCCCGGAGCCTCTGCTGCAAACGGGGGACATGTTTTTTAAGGAACGGAGCCTCGAAGTGCTCATGGTGATTAACGCCCCCTGTGACTTGGCATATGCGCCGGGCCAGAAGCGGGGGTTCCCCAAAGAACGGCCAGTCCTTCTCATCCGTGGCACTCTGCAAAGGCACGAGGAACTCGACACCTCCGGATTGGTAAGGACGGAGCTCTTCAAGCACGACGGGAAACCCCATCGCATCCTTTGGGACCACCGGCATGTCATGTCAAAAGAGTACGGCACGGTCTGGGAGTGGCTGAAGCAGGGCGGGTATACCCGAAAGGCGCGGCTTGCTCTACCCTACGCGCTTGAGGTGCAGCAGGCCTTCGCGATGCACGTAATGCGGCCCGGGATGCCAATACGTCCCCCAACCTACCGGCACGCCGACGTGGAAGTGTACTGCGAGGGCGAAGACGGAAACTGCGAACTGCTGGGTGAGTCGATCACTGCGGGGGCCTGGATCATGCGTCGCCGGAAGGCAGACAAGGACGAGGACGAAGACTTGTTTGTCCTGACCGTCGATTGCATCGGGAAGATCGTGGCCGACCTAGATGTTGTGAAGGGCCGATGCGAGCGCACCCACGAGCGTCACTTGAAAGAGGCACTGGCCGCGCAACAGGCCGAGACCAATGCGGCCGATGCAGGCGAAAAAAAGAAACTCAAGGCCCAAATCAAAGCGGCTGAAGGAAAAGCCAAGGGCGTCGAAGGAAAGCTTGAGAAGGTTCGCCAACTCAGGCAGATGAGCCAGGAATGGGTTCCGCTCGCCAAGGTGCCGAGTCCCCTGCCCACGCCATCAGGGGTTACCGAAGTAAACCCGAAGCTGTTCCTGGTCTACCGCGACCGGAAGTTTAAGGGCGCTTACACCGAGAATCCGCCGATAGTCTTAAACCTGAGACTCGACGATGTCTCTACGGACAGTGTTCCGGGTCCAGCGGAGAGGAATGCGCCAGGTGCGGAGAAAGCAAATGACTAAGCCTACACGCCATATCCTGAGTCTCTCTGGTGGCAAAGACAGCGCTGCTCTTGCCATTTACATGCGCGACCGCGTGCCGGAAATGGAATACATCTTCCACGACACGTTCAAGGAGCTTCCCGAGACTTATGAATACCTGGAACTCCTGGAAGCAACGCTCGGGAAAAAAATCACGAAGACCACGCCTGATAAGAGCTTTGAGCACTGGCTGGTTGTTTTCGGCGGGATGATCCCGTCCAACCACCGCCGGTGGTGTACGAAGATGCTCAAACTGAAACCCTTCGAGCAGTATGTCGGTGACGATCCCGTTTTCAACTACGTTGCCATTCGAGCAGACGAGAAACGGGAAGGGTACATTAGCCACAAGCCGAACATCACTCCGGTTTACCCCTTCAAGGAGGACGGCAAAGTCCGCCGCGACATCATCCGCATCCTGGAAGACAGTGGCTTAGGTCTCCCGAAATACACCGATTGGGGGCGCACGCGGTCGGGTTGCTACTTTTGTTTCTATCAACAGAAGATCGAGTGGGTCCGGCTGAAAGAAAAGTATCCCGACATGTTCGAGGAAGCGAAACGGCTTGAGTATGTTGCCAACAATGGAAACGGGAACCCGTTCTATTGGAGCGGTGACGAGCCCCTTGTCGAGCTTGAGAAGCCTGAGCGAGTGGAAGAAATCAAGCGCAAATGGGAGGAGAACCAGGATCGTGCAAAGAAACAGCCGAAGAGCCGCCTGTTGCTCCATATTCTGGGTGCTGACGACCAGGACGACGAAGGGGAGAAAGACGGCTGCTTGATTTGCCATGTTTAATCGAGACCAGCTTGAACCCTGACGGAGGGGAAGACCGTCGCAAGCGCCTCTTCCCATACTTCGAGAGTGCCAATGACGCTGAGCCTTGGCGAGAGGTGGGTCCGCTTTCTACGCCAATATGGACCCATTCCGCGGAACGACAACATGTACGACGAGCACATCCGGAAGTCGGCCCGCAGGGTTGGCATCCGGCCGCTTGCCTTTGCGCATCCCGTTGAGGCCGAGGTACTGGCACTTTTTCGCCAGGGAGCCGAACGGCCGCAGTCGGCGATCCTCACCGGCACGGCTGGGGACGGGAAAAGCCACCTTTGCGGAAAGATTTGGAGCGGTTTCGGCGGCGGTGAGGCTGACTGGGCGAAAGACGACGTATACCATATTCGCGCTGTGGAATTAGGGGGACGAACGGTCACGGTTCACGTCATCCGCGACCTCACGGCGCTTCCCGCTATTGATCCACATGGGCGCTACACGGACAAGGTACAGTTTCTCTCCTCACTTTGCGCGAAGCTGGTGGACTCGTCGGCCGACGAGGTTTTTCTCATCGCCGCAAACGACGGCCAGCTGATGGAAACGCTCCATCGCCTTCCCGGAACGCCCGAGGTTTGCCGTGTTCGGTCCTTGGTGGAAACCCTTCTCGTGGACGACCGCAGGGAAGGCGAAGGCGTGCCGCTCAAGTTCTTCAACCTGAGCCGCATTCCATGCCGGATGCTTTTTGATCTTGCCCTGGATGCGGTGCTCGGCCACGAAGGCTGGCAGGATTGTTACCGCGAAGCTGGCGGAGAAGGGGAATTCTTCGGCCCCCGTTGCCCGATCAGGCACAATTATGAGTTCCTTCAAACGCCGCTCGTCCGGGGCCGGCTCCGGGCGCTTTTTGAACTCTGTGACTGCAACGACCTTCACGTCCCCATCCGCAGGCTCTTGCTTCTCCTCGCAAACGCTGTCCTGGGACACCCAGCCGCAAAAGACCGCCTGATGCAGGCGTCAGATGTCCCGGCGGTCATCCGGGCGGGAACTGTCGCCAAGGCGAGCCTCTTTAACAACATCTTCGGAGGAAACCTGAGTGACACCCGGCGGGAGTCGCTTGAGGTATTCGAGTTTCTGAACCGTTTTCGCATTGGCCACGAGACCTCAAACCGTGCCGACAACATCCTGATCTTCGGGGAGGCAGACGAAAACCTGAGCCCCTACTTCGACCGGCTGCTCAAAGCAGACACCTTCTACGGGGCGGACGCAAGCTACTACGCCGCCCAGCGGACGTACGTTGAGGGAGCGGAAGGAGAAGACAGCCGGGCGTTTCTCGACCTCCTGGTGAGCCAGCGCCGCGGCCTGTTTTTCAAAATCCCGGAGGACCAGGAGGTCGAGCTTTCGCTCTGGGAACTCACTGTCTTCAAATATGCCGGTGAATACCTGGCGAAGATTCTGAAGGTACTCCGATCCGGTGGCCGGCCCGAGCGGCAAATTCTGGCCCGGCTGGTAAAGGGCCTAAACCGTGTCTTCATTGGCCTCCTCGTTAACACCGACCGAGAGCTGCTCCTCGCAACGAGCCTTTCCTTTTCCACGGCGAAAGTCAGCCAGGTGCTGGAGGACCGAATCCCCGTCGCGCCGCGCCTCCACGAACGGGTTGAATTGATCCTCTCGGGAGAAAAGCCGGTGCTCGTCGTTCAATTCGCGCCGGAAACCAGGGCGGAGCTACCGCTTAACCTCACGCGCTTTGAATTCTTGAGCCGAGTGGCAGAGGGGGCTCTCCCCGGGAGCTTTTCACGGGAGTGCTACGAAGACATGCTCGCCTTCAAGTGCAAACTCCTGGCACGTCTTACCGACCGGCGCCGGCTCGAAGGTGCTGATGACGCAGAGGGCGCACTCAGTTTCAGGCTCCTGAGCCTTGATGAGGCCGGGAACCCTCTGGACGCTGTCGTGGAGGTGGCCAATGGCTGAGCCGGCGTCGATGCTCCCCCCGCCTTCCCGTCACGGCCACATGGAAGACCAGCTGTGGGTCGATGAGCAGATTTGGGGCCATAGGCTTTGGGATTCGGAGAGCCCTTGGCTGCTCTTCCTGGAGTTTCTGAACGTCGCAATGGCCTGCCACCGACAGGGGCAGCTCTTTTGTGAACAGGGCGGCTACAACACGCTCCTCTATGAGCCGTTTAAGCGGATGCACCTTCGGAACATCCTCTTTAACAACGAGGTGCTCTTCCGGATCGCCGAGCGCCACCCCGATAGCAAGACCGCCTGGACGGAGTGGGTGCTGTGGATGAACGACCATGCGAAGGGTGTTCATGCCCCGGATTTTTCTTACCTCACCCCCCGCTTTCAGTCGTTCCGCCAGTTCACCGATCTGGTCGGCATGCTCCGGGGAGCCGGAGTCGAGAATGACACGAACCGGCGCTGGAGTTCCCGCTTCATCTTCCCCTTCGGCACCAACGCCGTCTACGAAGACACGATCATCGACAAGCAGGGGGACGCGAGGCGGGACTACATTAACTTCGGCCGGACCGGCGAACTGCTCTACCTGATGCTCAGCCGGTCCAGTCATGCCGAGCGGCTCCGGGTCCACTTCGAGCGCTATTGCGTCGGCAATAACCGATGGAACAGGCTCCTCGCTCTCTTCCAGCCGGGTGGGGACGAGCATAGGGAGCAGCGGCGGAACAGTTACCTCCCGTACCGCGAACATCCCACGTTCGAGGGGATAGGCCAGGACTGGCTCCACCTGCTCGAACTCGACCTCCCCGGCTTCGACGCCTTCCCCCATCTTGTGACCTTGGCTGCCCTTCATATTGTCCTTTACCAGCTGGCCGTTTCGGCCGAGTGGTGCGACAACCCGCGCCGGGTGTCATTCGTCTGCGAAATCGTTGCGCCGAAGAAGACGCTCGTTCGGGAACTTTCGTTCTTGAGTTACCAGGAGAATAATCTCCTTCCACCGCGGGCGGTGGACGCCTATCTGCGATGCAAGGTAAGTGATACCGCAGAGTGGCAGCAGATAGCAGCGCAGCCAGGGCGCTGATTCAAGCCCGAGAGCTTCTTGACTCGCGCGTCCGCTGGCCGCAGGAGCCGCAGGATTATGAAGGGTGTAACGACCCGGAGGCTCTCTTTGACAAGCTCCGGCGCGTCGCCGCTGATCGCCACCGCCGGCACGTCGCAAACGTCCACCGGAGCTACGGACGGGACATAGGCTTGGTCTCGAAGCGGGGCACGAACAAACTCCGCTACGCCCCCACCGATGCTCTTCTGAAGGCTCTCATCTTCGCAAATGTAGAACGGCGCATGGAATTCAAGGAGTTCCTGGCCCGCGTGTTCGATCGCTATGGCTTTGTCTTCGGCGACCGGGAGGCAGAACAAGTCCTCGACCGGGAACAGTTTGATAAGAAGGCATTTCAGGCAAATGCCCACCGGCTTGAACAACGGCTGGGGAGCCTGGGCGTCCTCCGCAGGCTTTCTGACGCATGCGCTTACGTCCAGAACCCCTTTGAGCGGAGGTTGGTATGAACGTCTCGGACCTCATCGGAAAGGTCGTAACCCTCTATCTGGAAGACGAACTCGCGGACGACCGGGGTGGTGACCGGGGCGCTCAAGAGGGCACGGCACGCTATATCATTGACTGCCTTACCGCCGAACAGACGGCGGCCATCGCCCGGCAGATTCTCGCCAATCCCACGCTGGCCGGGAAGGTCGCGCTCAAGCTCCCGGCGCACTTTGTCGCTGGTTACGGCCTCCCTGACGACGTTCTTACCACCTACCCGGCAACCTACTTCCGCAATGCCACGCTCGATAAGCCAGTGCTGCTTGTCGCAAACACCGGCGACGATGAGGAGCAGTCGCTAAAAGAATTCATCCGCATCGGCGCACCTGAACTTCAGGAGCACCCGGCGCTCTGGGTTCGCATTGCAGGAGACGGGCTGAACCTGTCGGATGTCCACGCCCGGTGGTGGGAAAAGGCCATTACCGGTTTGCAGGAGCTTCGCGTCGTCTCCCTGGAGCGTCTTGCGGGTTACATCCTGAAGACCCGCGAAGCCGTGCTCGCAGACGGCCTCCCTGTCCTGAACGCCCTCGGCGCTGCGCTCCCGGCGCTCCGCTTTCCGCGCGATACCGTCTTTTCAAACCGGGTGAAGGAGGCGTCTCGCGGCCATGCGTCGGCGTGGAAAGCCCAGTACAATTTCGTGGCTCGTAACAGGAGCTGCTACCTGCTCAAGCAAACGCCGGCTCCGCTCTTCCTTAGCGAGGAGGAGCTCAAAAACTCTTTCGAGAAGGCGAAAGACGCCATTCCCGAAGGGCACCATCCGATCATTCAGGCTTTCATCCACGCCCCCAGCGGCTGGCACGATGCCGCCGCGCGGCTTTCCGAGTGCGAGTGGGAAGAGATAAAACCCCTCTTCGACGGCGTCAAGCGGGAGAAATTCAACCTGGCCCAGGAAACGGTTCACTTCTTCGATGAGCGGGAGCCCGAACTCCTCACGGTCGAAGAACGAGACTACCTCCTCCTCCTTGTCGGCCGGTCCACAACCGAGGCGACCGAGGAGGATAATGCTTTTTATGAGGCGCACCGCAATGAGTTCAAGGAGGACCGGAAACTCAAGTCAGCCTGGGACCGGTTCGTCTTCGGAAAGCCCCGCGAGGCTGACGACTTCCTGGCCGGCCTGGCCGCCTCGATGGAATCCCTGTTCAACCAGGGCGACGCAGGGGCAAAAAGGCGACTCAAGGTCCGCTGCGACCGGGCGACGAAGCGGGATCTTCGTGAACTCAACGTCGATGCGGGACTCTACTTTGCAAGGCGCTACGCCGGGCTCCGCACGCTTTTCGGCGAGCGGGTCACCTGGAACGTAGGGCAGCTTTTTGACTTCCCCGCCCTCGTCGAGACTTGGCGCACACAGGGCCGCGCCCCGCTCAACCACTCGCTGGCAAAAGCCGCGCTCCAACTCAAGTTCGTGCTTGAACTCGAAGTCGAGCTTCTTGCCGGAGGATCGCAGTCATACACGACCCAGCTCATTTGGAAATTCAATCCGAACACTGTCACCAGCGAGTTCTCAGACGACTGGTCGCGCCTGGAAGAGCACCCGCTCGTCTTCTGCCGGGCAAGCCGCGAGTCGTTGGGCGCGAAGGCCCGCGCTCAGACCGTTGACCTGTCAAACGTGCGGACTTTCGTGCCCACTTTTGGCCGGGACCGCGGCTCTTTTGTCGCACTCTACCGGCGAACGCACGACATTGCCTTCACCTGGCGAGGGAACCTCAAGGAAGCCCGGACGCACCGCTTCCTCACCGACGATTTGGCGGTCGAACTTGAGGCCAGGTTTGCCGCCTTTGAAGCGGCATACGGAGCTGCCATCTCTGCATTCCCGACGGCGGGACCAGGCCAGGAGGCCATTCTCACCCAGCTACGCGCTTACACAGACCTCCTTGATGCCGTGACCCGCCGGGCAAAGGGGGACAGAAATCGCGAACTCCTTCTCCGCCCGCTTCTCCAGATTGGGTGTGTGCTCGTTGATGGCGGCTCGGCTACCGCCGTCGTCACCCCCTGGCACCCGCTTCGTCTTGCCGCAATTCACCGGAAAGCCCATCTCGTCGCCAATCTGGTGCGCCGGCTCCTCACCGCCGAGGAGGTGTTCTTCGGCGATACCCGGCTCTTCTTCAAGGACCTGGCCCAGGAACTCGCCCACCCGTTCTACCCGGAGGTCGTCCTGGGCTGGCAGGAGAACCGCCCGGAACTTCTGGTCCTGACCGATTGCGTCTCCGACTACAGCCTCCACGAATCCCCCGTCCTGGGTGCGGAAGGCACCGACGACACCAACGAGAACCCGACCGATGGCTCAAACTGCGTCAAGGATCTCGTCGAGCGCTACTTCAGCGCTCCACCCCCACGAGCAGGCGAATATGTCGGTTGTTCTGTACAACTGCGATTCAGCGAGGCTCCCGCAGGCCGTCGTGGACAGGATCGGACAGCTTTACGAGGACGAGGAAGACGTTCGCTGCCAGATTCTTCTTCGGCACTCGGACGCACCCCGCCTCCGGGATCTCTACAAGGCGATCGTCGAGACCACCGATTCCGACGCCGACGCCTTTAACGCAAGCGAGGCAACTCAGGACTTCATGGCAAGGCTTCGCATTTGCATCATCGCCGATCAGGCACCCCCTCCCGATCCGAAAGATGGCTGTCCGTTTGACATCGTCTTCTCGCAGGACGTCATCGCCCGGCACGCCCGCGTGGAGTGGTTCCAGGAGAACGCGCCGCCGATCGAACTGGACCAGCTCGTCCCCGCGCGCTGGTCCAGGCGAAGGCCCGCCGCCCGGGACGACATGAAGTCGGTCGTGTACCTGTGCTGCCCGGTGCAAAGCTGCGAGGGGTGGTCATTTCTTACGGCCCTAACCACTTTCCTCAAGGGTGACTGGGATGAGGTGGAGGAGAAGCGGCTTCTCCCCGCCCGTCAGCTCGACTTCCGCGACCCGCGCACGGCGCGCATCTTCGAGGAGACGCACAATCTGGGGAACTGGGTCGTAAATTACGACGAATTGCTGGACCGCAGGCAACTGCTCAATCAAAACGTGCGCGTCATCCGCTACAAGCAGTCTGCGACACAAGGCCGGAATGTCGTTATCTCGTCCAATGCGCCTCTCGGCCTCCTGGCGTCGATGGTGCTTCTCCGGGTCAAGGACTTGAATTTGGGACTTACTGAGGAAGAGCACCGGGCGCTTGCCGACCGGTTCATCCAGGACGCAAACGATGTTTCTGGTGACATCGTGCTCCGGGCCGCGAAGCGGGGGCGAAACGCGAGCGAGCTCATGGGGATAGTTCTCAGCCGCTACCTGCTGCGGCACGAACTTGGACTCGACCGGTTGTACGGCTGGTATTGCCTGGACGACTACGCGGACTGGCTCGGACAACGCGAAGAGCAAATCGCAGACGTATTGGCTCTCAGCCCGGAAATCGCTGCCGGGGGTCAGTTCCGCCTTGCAGTCCTCATCACCGAGTCGAAGTATATCGATTCTTCGGCCGTAGCAGCGAAGCGAAAGGAGTCACAAAAGCAGCTGCGAGACACGATGAAGCGGATTCACGAGGCCGTCTTTGGCTCGCCCCAGAGACTCGACCGGGAGCTCTGGCTCGCCCGGCTCTCGGACCTCATCCTGGACGGCGTGCAGTTCCCCGCGAACGCCCGGATGAACCTCTCCGACTGGCGGAGGGCTATCCGTGAAGGAGCATGCGAAATTGCGGTCCGCGGCTACTCTCACGTTTTCGTCTCCGACCCGACTGAGGCTGCCGAATGCTCGGCATTCTGCCGTGTCACCGACCTTGAAGATGGTTACCAGGAGGTCTTCGGCCGGAGCGATCTCCGGGACCTTACCCTTCGCTATTTCCGGGGAGAGGACCCGCTTCCGGTGAGGCGCCGGGTTTCCGGCGAAGACATCTGGGGTGGGCTGAACTTCCGGCGGCCGACGGACCGGGAACCGTTTGTCCCTCCGAAACGGAAGGGGCGGAAAAATAACAGTAGCGACGATGACTCGCCCCCCAGCCCCCCTCCCGAACACCTGCCTCCCGATCCTCCCCGTGGGGGCAATTCAGGTGCTGTCGCCTCCGATGCGACCCCTGAGACGGGTTCTGGGGAAGGAACGGGCAAGATCGAGAAGACCGTCCCCGGCACGGGAGTCGTTTCCCAATGGGCGTTCCCTGGAATTTCCGCTCTCCTTCGATCAGGTGCGAAAGGAAGTGAAGACGCGGACTCCAAAGAGTGGCTTCGCAAAACTGAAGCCACAGCAAAGCACGCGCTTCAGCAGTTTCACCTTCAGGCTCGGCTCCTTCAGGCCACACTTACTCCGAACTGTGGACTCCTCAAGTTTGCGGGGAGCGCAAACCTCACGGTCGAACAAGTGCAGCGGCGGCGGTCCGAGCTTCTTACGACCTATGGCCTGAATGCTGTGTCTGTTCGTCCCGAGGCGGGGGCGGTTACCATCGGAGTGGCAAGACCCACCCGCGAGGTCATTCGCACCGAGGAAGTCTGGTCGCGCTGGCAACCGTCTGGCGAATGGGGGAACCAGAACCTCCTCATTGGAGTAAGGGAAGATGATGGGGAACTCCTCCTCCTGACACCAGGCACCCGACACGCACCGCACACGCTCGTTGCCGGCTCAACGGGGAGCGGCAAGTCCGTCCTGATGCAAAACATCATCCTTGCCGTTGCCGCAACAAACACTCCCAAACAGGCAAGAATCATCCTCATTGACCCGAAACAAGGGGTTGATTATTTTGCCTTTGAGGGCCTTCCCCACCTAGAGGGACAACTCATTGTTGAACAGGCCGAATCGTCCGCGCGCCTGAGCACGCTTGTCACAGAGATGGACGCCCGCTACGGACGCCTTCGGGCGGCGCGGGTACAGAACCTGGCCGCCTTTAACCGAAAAGTCCCCGAGCCAGACCGCATGCCGATCATCTGGGTAGTCCATGACGAGTTCGCGGAATGGATGCTGGTCGAGGACTATAAGGAGGAAGTCACCGCCACCGTCGCCCGGCTGGGTGTCAAGGCCCGCGCTGCCGGCATTTATCTGGTGTTTGCCGCCCAGCGACCGGATGCGAACGTGATGCCGATGCAGCTCCGGGCGAACCTGGGAAATCGGCTTATCCTCAAGGTAGATTCCGAGGGCACGTCGGAGATTGCTTTGGGCGAACCCGGCGCCGAGCGCTTGCTCGGGCACGGCCATCTTCTGGCCAAGCTCGAAGGTAACACGGGCCTTACCTATGCCCAGGTTCCCCTTGTGGAACCGGAATTCATCGAGCAGGTGGTCACCCTGGCCCAGCAGCGGAACGGAGGTGGATGACCCGTGGCCGACACTGTGCATACGGTCGAGTGGTGGCCGCCCAGCGATCTTCTACGCCGCCTTATCCAGTTCGGACAATCACTCGGCTTCGACTTTCCGGAAAACTTTGGCACTGCGGAATGCCCCTCTGCAGTGGTGGAGTCTCCGAAATCACACATTGCTATCCGCTTTGACGTCCGAGTGGAGACTAAGCGTCTCGACATCCTGGCCTGGGTGAAAACAACGTCCTGGGACTACGAGGGCGAACGGACCGATATTCACGACACGAATGCGTTGTCGTTTGCCCTCCAGGTCTGGGAAAAAATGGGCCTTTCCTCCAACTTCCTCTACGATCCCGGGTATTGTTCAAAATCTGAGATGTCCTGCGTGATGCTGACGTTTCCACAGCCTCATCCGCCTGGGCTATCGCTCGACGAAGACGGTGTTCAACGGGCGTGCGCCCTGCTTGCTCTTGCCTGTCAATGTTGGGATACGTTTGCGGTTTGCACGCATCCGGCCCATATCAATGGGCAGGGCCACCTTGACGACACGGGCTACAGCTACGATGCGGCCGGGCCGTGGGCCAAGGCTATCTTGGGCGGCCTCCGGCGCGGCGACACTAAAGCGAGCGTGAACTACTCACGGCGTTTATGCCCCGATTGGTCATACTTCTTCATGTACCGGAGCGGGGTGGCTGTACTCCGAGCACCACGATTTGTGGAAAGCTGGTGCGGACTAATCCCGGGCCGGTGCCCAAACATCGTCGAGGGCGTCCGCGGCCGTCTCGTGCTGGACGGTGAATCACGCCACTTCGTTTCCTATGGCGTCATGGAACGCGCGGCACGGGTGCTTCGAGCTCTCGGGGAAACTGCTCGGGGGAAGGAACTCCCATGCGTGGTCTTCGACAACCGCGTCCTCTTCTTCGGGACCGGACATATCGTCGCCCTCTTTCGCGAATGCGGTCGCGCAGCCTTCGAGATTGAAAGGGATCGCGTCCGCGGGAGGTATCAGGTCGAATCCGACCTCCTTTTTCCGCCGACCAGGTTCTCTTGGACGGCGGCCGTCCCCGACGGCGCGTTCGAGGCAATGATTTGCGAACTCCTGGGCCTTGAGCCCAACGTTGTCCGCGTCCGACGCGCCGGGGTGACGCGGGAACGGGACGGCGGACGGATCTCTCGCAGATTGGGTCGTGCCCCCTACGGACACGAATGCAGTCTATCAAACGCTGCCTCAACAACCTGCGCGTATCGTAGTTCAATGCAAGGCAAGCAGCGCATCGGTGGGCAAGGGAAAGGTGCAAGACATCCGCGACACCGTAGAGTTTCACGATGCGGCGGGGTACTTCCTCGCAGTTTCCTCGGAGATAAGCGGTGCGCTCATCACTCACCTGGACCGACTACGCCAACGCCTCGGTTGGCATATCGACTGGTGGACCCGCCTGGAGATAGAACAACGGTTACGCCGACATCCAGATGTGCTGGCGCGTTATCCGGAAATCGTGCAGCCTAAGTGACAAACGACGCTAGAACGGCTCACACAACGATCGAGTATAGCTGTGACGAAGGTTAGCATGATCTATCTGGATAACAACTCGACGACCCCGCTTGACCCGGCGGTCCTTGATGCGATGCTTCCTTACTTCACAACGAAGTTCGGAAATCCTTCAAACACCGCTCATGATTACGGTCTTGAAGCGACGCGAGCAGTCGAACGGGCGAGAGCGCAAGTGGCGCATCTCATAGGCAGCGAGGCAAAGGAGATTCTCTTCACCTCCGGTGCGACGGAGAGCAACAACCTGGCCATTCTGGGATTCGCTCGTGCGAATCGCGGCAGGGGCGACCATGTTATCACGACCGTCATCGAGCACAAGGCGGTCCTCAATCCATGCAAGCAACTTGAACGCGAAGGCATGAGGATAACGTACCTTCCTGTGGATGGAACCGGATTTACTACCGCAAACGCTGTGGCACAAGTCATCACCGAGAGGACCATCCTTGTGAGTGTGATGGCCGCAAACAACGAGGTCGGGACAGTTCAGCCGATTCGAGACATCGGACAGCTTTGCCAGGAACATGGCGTCGTGTTTCACAGCGATGCTGTGCAGGCGCTCGGCAAGATTCCATTCGATGTTGAAGACCTCGGCGTGGACTTGCTCAGTATTTCGGGTCACAAAATGTATGGCCCGAAGGGCGTGGGGGCTCTGTACGTCCGAAGTAAAAATCCCCCCGTTCGGCTTGAACCGATTGTCTACGGCGGTGGGCAGGAAGGAGGTTTTCGCTCGGGAACGGTAGCGGTTCCGAACGTAGTAGGTCTTGGCGTTGCTTGTGAGCTTGCACTCGGACACCTTGCAACGGAGCCATTGAGGCTGCGCGCGTTGCGTAAGAGGCTTCTTGAGCGAATTACGTCTGAGATTTCCGGCGTTGTCGTTCACGGGCATCCCACCAATAACCTGCCGGGATTACTGAATATCGGCTTTCAAGGGATTGACGGCGACGTCTTCATCCACTGCCTGAAAGATGTCGCCGTAAGTCAAGGCTCCTCATGCGCGGCAGGGAGCTTCGAGCCGAGCCATGTGCTCAGGCGCTCGGAATAAGCGATGATCTCGCACGGGGAAGCATCCGCATGGGAATCGGGCGTTTCACGACAGCCGAAGAGGTAGACCGCGCCGCCGAGTACATTATCAACGCTGTGACGAAGCTGAAGCAGCTTGCCGGTTGATGCCAAATCACGGAGCGAGCTCCCAGCCACCCTTTGAGGAAAACCTATGATGCGTAATGCTGACTGGGTCCGCGATGAATTCATCCTCGCGATGGATCTCTACTTTCGGCTGGGCCGAAGGCAACTTCCCGCGGAGCACGGCGACGTCATTCGGCTCAGCGAACTCCTGAACCGCCAGAAGGCCAAATGTATGAGGCGAAGGGAAGGGCAAGCGTGACGCCGGATGACGTACCCCTCACCTTTTCTTCATTGAGCTTCCGTGGGTGAGCATTCCATCCATCTCGCGTTGAATGAGAAGGCCCAGGGCGGTAACCTGAATCAAGTTCTGTTCTCCCATGCTTTGGAGGCATCGATTCCGATGACCGAACCGCCGATCCAGACGGTCCTTCAGGAGCGGTTTCATACCGACGCCAATCTCTCCAACGAGCCCAGCCGTCGCGTGCATCAGCAAACTGCCAGGCGGATTGCCTTCCGGGCACTGACCAGCGGCAGGCTGGCCGCGCAACTGATCCATGTCTTTCGCTTCGCTGATGGTCCAGTGGGTCGCTCCGGTGTGGGCAGCTGGCTGATAGCCGATCCGGCCGGGAACGTCACAGCCCATCGTGGGCAGATCATTGGCCCTGGCGGTCCTTGGGAATTGGCGAACGCCATCGTTCCCGGATCAGTGCATGCCGTCCAGGCCCCCGCGTTGAACGGATATTTTCGTGACCGCCCTCAAGCCTATCGGGAGTCGGTTGCAAACCATCAGGCGTCTTTGCAATGCCTTCGCACGAGGCAGGAGGAAGCCATCGAAGCAGGAAACCGCTACGCGACGATGCACATCCACGCCGAACCGGGCTTTGTTCCGCTGTTAAGTGCGGCTGTGGAAGATCGCTCGACCCAGCTGATCCTGCACGACTGGCTCGCGGAACGCGGCTTTCCCCACGTCAATGAATTGCGCTCCAAGCGGTGGAATCAGGGCAAATGGACGGAGAACCAACTCCTGGACCTCCTGAGCAAGCCGTTTATGACCACCCGGCGATCATTCCTGGGCCGAACGGTCTAATTGTCAGTCAATCACTTAGAAATCGTCCTGAATGTGTCGGCAATCATTACCAGACTCTTTTCCGCATGAGTGACGAAAACGATTTGTCATCAAAATGTCATAAAAGAACCTTGGATTGTAATAAAAGCGTCATAAGACCATGATACTCTTGCATCTGAATCAATCTTAAAGACACCGCCCCATGTGCCGATTGTCTCAAAATGAAAAATATTAATTGCAGTTAATACAAAATTAACTTAAATAGGTATAAAGTTAATAAATACATCACGGTTTTTAACCTGCCAGGAGGGTGGTTATTGCCAACCACTAATAACCACGGAATCAAAGATCGAAGCAAGGAAAGAGAGCCGTTATGAGGATGTTAGCAAAGAAGATGGGATATGCCCTCGCAGGGATCATCATGGCCTGCACGATGACCGCTGGGAATGCCTGGGCAAGGGAATACTACTCCAGTATTGAGTTAGCTCAAACACCGATTCAATGGGGACAAGGCGTGCCCCTCACCGTCACCGCCGTCGTCTACAACGACGACCAGGAGAATTATCATCCGAGTGCTCCCAGTGGCACGGTCACTTTTTTCGATCCGTCTAATAATAACAAGGTGCTGGCTACACAGCAATTGGTGTCGGATGTGTCGGATGGAGCGGGCACTGCACATGCAACTACACAGGTTGTCCCGCCATTGGGCATACTTTATATTGAAGCCAAATACGAGGGAGACACCTTTTACTTAGGATCAAATAGTGCGACGAATATTCATGATGATGGTAATGACATGATGATAAACGTCGTGCCGTCGTCCACTCCGACCGTTGCCTGGACTCCACCGACCTCCCTCCCCTACGGCAATAACTTGGGTGCCGCGTTGAATGCCACCGCCACCGACCCCCAAACCATTTACCCCGTTTCCGGCTCCTTTACCTACACTACAAGCGCGGGGCCAGTCACGGCGAGTACCGTACTCCCCGTCGGAACGTATACCGTGAGCGCGACATTCACGCCATCCAACTGGAGTCTTCATGGTAGTTCGGTTTTTTACGTCACGCCCCCCGCGGCCACGGCGGCCATAACCGTCACCCAAACCACGCAGACCATCTCCTTCACCCCTCCGAACTCGCCTATACCCTTCACTCCTAACGAAACCGTCAACCTCAGCGCAACAGGCGGCGCTTCGGGCAACCCGGTCGTATTCAGCATTGATGCCAGCAGCACCGGTAAAGGCAGCATTAGCGGCAACACTCTGACCGTAACGGGTGCCGGCACCCTGGTCATCGACGCTAACCAAGCCGGCAACACCAATTACAGCGCGGCCACCCAGGTGCAGCAGTCGGTAGTGGTCACCCAACCGCAGACCATCACCTTCACCGCCCCGAGCCCGTCGTCGATACCCTACTCTCCTAACGCGACTGTTAACCTCAGTGCCAGCGCCTCCTCCGGCCTCACGGTGGCATTCAGTATCGACCCCGGCAGCAGTGGCGCCGGCACCATCAACGGCACTACTCTGACCGTGATCCACGCCGGCACCTTCGTCCTTGATGCCAACCAGGCCGGCAACAACAATTACAGTGCGGCCCCCCAGGTACAGCAGACGCTGACTGTTACCAAGGTCGCGCAGACCATCTCCGTCACCGCTCAGACCTCTCCGATCACCTTCGTTCCTAACCAGAATATCACTCTCAATGCCAGCGCCAGTTCCGGCCTTCCGGTGACATACAGTATCGACCCCAGCAGCACCGGCAGCACCGGCATGGGCAGCAGCACAGGAGCTGGCGGCAGCAGCACCTATCTGATTCCGAACGGACCCGGCACCTTCGTCATTAATGTCAACCAGAAGGGCGACAGCAATTACAATGCGGCCCCCCAGGTACAGGAAACGCTGGTCGTCCAAGGCCCTCTGACCGCGCAGACCATCACCTTCACCACCCCGACATCGCCGATCGCGTTCGCTTCTAACGAGACCGTCAACCTTAGCGCGACCGGCGGCGCTTCGGGCAACCCGGTCGTATTCAGCATCGACCCCAGCAGCACCGGCAGCGGCAGCATCAGCGGCAACACTCTGACAGTGACTGGCGCGGGCAGCATCGTCCTTGATGCCAACCAGTCCGGCAGCAGCACTTACAGTGCAGCTCCCCAGGTACAGCGGACGCTGACCGTCACCCCAGCCAACCAGAGCATCACCTTCACGGCCCCGGCCTCGCCCATCACTTTCACCCCTAACGAGACCGTCAACCTCAACGCGACCGGCGGTACTTCGGGCAAGCCGATCGTATTCAGCATCGATCCCAAGAGCACTGGCACCGGCAGCATTAGCGGCAACACTCTGACCGTAACCAGCGCGGGCAATTTCATCATTGACGCCAACCAGGCCGGCAACAGCAGTTACAATGCGGCTCCCCAGGTGCAGCAGACGCTGGTGGTCACGGCCGCCCAGCAGATCACCTTCACCGCCCCGACCTCGCCGATTGCCTTCGCTTCTAACGAGACCGTCAAACTCAGCGCGACCGGCGGTGGTTCAGGCAACCCGGTCGTATTCAGTATCGATGCCAGCAGCACCGGCAGCGGCAGCATCAGCGGCAATACTCTAACCGTGACCGGCATCGGCACCTTGGTCCTTGATGCTAACCAGGCCGGCAACAGCAATTACAGTGCAGCCCCCCAGGTGCAGCAATCGCTGACGGTCAGCAAGACCACCCAGACGATTACCTTCACCGCCCCGACATCGCCGATTACCTTTGTCCCCAACAAGACGACTGTCGCTCTCAGTGCCAGCGTCTCCTCCGGCCTCTCGGTGACATTCAGCATTGACCCCAGCAGCACCTGCAGCGGCAGCATCAGCGGCAATACTCTGACCGTGACTGGCGCAGGCAGCATCGTCATCGATGCCAACCAGGCCGGCAACAGCAATTACAGTGCGGCTCCCCAGGTGCAGCAGACACTGACGGTCAACCAGGCCAGCAGCACGACCACGCTTACCACCAGCGCCAGTGGAGCGAGTGTGGGCCAGTCCGTCACCTTTACGGCTAAGGTCAGCCCTGCTACGGCCACCGGCACTGTCAATGTGCAGGATAACGACGGCGATCTGCTATGCACCGGCACCTTGTCCGGCGGCACGGCTACCTGTAGCACTTCCAGCATGTTGGCGGGCAGTTACAGTATCACAGCTACTTACAGCGGCGATAGCAACTTCAGCACCAGCACCAGCAGTGCGATCGTTCAGGATGTTATAACCGGAGCCATAGCTACTGTCTCGCTCAGCTCCAGCACCAATCCATCTGTGTGGAACCATGCCGTCACCCTCACGGCCACAGTCACAGCCCAATCGGGGTCTGTCAAGCCCACCGGCACTGTCACGTTCTATGATGGAGACACGGCGTTGGGCAACGGCACGTTATCCAGTGGCAAGGCTACCTTATCCATCTCCACCTTGACGGCGGGCAACCACGTCCTTGGCGCAGTGTACAATGGCAACAGCACCTTCGCGAGCAGCAGTGCCACTTCCTCGGTCACTCAGATTGTCAACCAGGCTCCCGCTACGATCAAGCTCACGTCCAGCGCCACTTCAGTGGCGGTAGGCAAGCCCGTCACCTTTACGGTTACGCTGACCTCCTCATCAGGATCGGGCACGCCTACTGGCACCGTCTATTTCGACGATGGCGATGGCGCCACACTGCTCGATACCGAAACTTTGGTCGGCGGCAAGGCTACATTCCCCACCTCCAGCCTAACGTCAGGCAGCCACATTATTGTTGTCGATTACCTCTGCGACACTACCAACTATGCGAACGGCCTCAGCAACACGATCACTGTGAATGTTACATCTGGGACAACAACAACTAAAACGACAACAATAAGAGGAACACCGTGAGTGTTCATTGGAAGTCTATTATCTTACACTTTTTCGTGAGGCTATGGAAAAAGAGCTTATGAAAGTTCCTCAGCTGTAAGTGGGACGGGTCCAGTGGGAAGACGACAAAGATTAGGGCAAGATGCGTGAGATTAACACTCTGGCAATAAATGATTGGTAGTGTCATTGGTAATCTGCCAGGAGGCACACTATCCATGCTAACTAACTGCGACATTGCGATACTGAACAAGGCTAACGAATTAGCTGCACGTTATGGCTTCAAACCCTATGACATCGTAGCCACCATCCAACGTAACTCGGATCAGTCCACAACGATCCTGGTGTATGAGAACCCGGATTCTTGGGATGCTGGCAAGGAAGTGCTGTTCGAGAGGATGCTGGTCATCCTCGGCATTGGGAAGCACGGTATTCTGGAAGGCACCCCCCGCGATATTTTCGACGCACTTGATGCTGCTTTGGCTCGGGCTCCAACCCTCCATCCTCGATAGTATCAAGTTTCCTCCTCCTTTCGCGTTGCGGTCGTCCTGAACCTTGATCTCCTTCTGGGCCAGATTGTCCTTGAGGGGTTCTGGTGCTGTCACTCCCAGAGGAAGAAACACGGGCCGGGGCAGGCCATGCTCGACGCCTTCGCAAGCGTCTGGCGCACGGGTATTAGCGCGACTTCTTCCGTCACCCGCGATTCGGGAAGGAGAGCCATGCGTTCCGGAGCTAACCGAGTGGATGCTGGAGCGTTTTTGGCAGGATGACCGGGTGTTTCGGGAGTTCTGTGCCGGCTCAGGCCCCCACGAAGGGGAATGGGGGAACCTTAGCGGGCAATAGGAGCAGTTCGCGCAGCTGGCACATCAATTCCGCACCCATCGCTGCCACTGGATTGGCGAATGGGCTAGGCGAGAGGAGAGCAGTGCGCGTGCGCACGCTGAACAGTTCCGCGTTGATGATGAGGAGTTTGAAGGCCCCTGACGGCCAGATCAGACTGCTGCCGTCTTCTTTGCCTGTCCCTGCGGACAGTCGGATGCAACCGCACGATGCGCATGTCTCATTCGACCTCACCCACTTGCTGTCCGCTTAACTCCAGTGCCAGCGATGATTCTGCTTGTTAACCATTTGTTAGCGTCTTTATGTCAAGATTAACATAAAGGTTAACCATTATCAGCAGTCTTTCGTAGAAGGAGTAAACCAATGAAAACCACCTCAACGCTTCTCGCCGCCGCATTGCTTTCCACATGCTTCTCCGCCAATGCGATGGCCTGCTGGGGAAACGTACAAGTTGTCAAATCAGCGCCTGGGGTGCAGGTAGGCGTTCTCGTACTTGATGATAGAAAACAAACACAACAGGGCGCAGCAGATGGACAACAGGGCGCAGCAGATGGATCTGGTTTTTATCCCATCTCTGCAGTCGAACCCAACAATTCTTCCATACAGCTCAGTCTGGTTGAGAAAATAGCCAAACAACTATTACAATCCCCTTCATTGTATTATTGGCCTGGCTATGACACTGATCCTTATATACAGGGTTGTCTGCAGAAGTTTATTGCCTCACCGGGAACATTGTATTACTCAAATGCAATGATAGGTCAATACTTGGTTACTCCACTTAAAGACCAGTAATATGAGGAAGGCAACGAATTACTGAAATCAAGCTGCTCACGCCCGGGGAGCAACCCCAGCCAGATTGCGAGCGAGGCACTGGAGATGCCGTTGAAGCACATCGAGGATTTTTTCCGCTCCGTGTCGCTTATCGTGCAGCCGGCCGCTTCCACGTGCTGACGCAAGATGAGCGGCAAGATGCGCCTGGCGATCCCGGAGAATCGTGATGTTTTCAAAGGCTGAACTTGGGACTGCTACGGTATTAACCTCATTCTTCCGTACTCACTGCCGGCCCCCTGACCACCGGCTAGGTATGCGCCGTGCAATTAAAAGGTTGACACCAGTACCCGACTTGTGGCAGTCTTTACGTATAAACAGACGTAAAGACACGCCCATGACCAAGAAACTGACCATTTCCATCGATGACCGAGTCTATGATGGCCTTCACGCCATCATCGGACGGGGTAACATCGGAAAATTCCTCGAAGATTTGGCCCGTCCTTTTGTCGTGACCGAGGGTCTGGCAGCTGCGTATGCGGAGATGTCCGCCGACCAGGCCCGCGACGCCGAGGCGGAAGAATGGTGCGAATCCCTGGCTGGCGACGGGTCCGATGCGACGTGGTGAAGTCTGGTGGGTGAGCTTCGCGGGAAGCTCCGGAGGCGAGGTACGGAAAACCCGGCCCGCAGTCATTGTCAGCAACGACGCCGCCAACCATCACGCCAACCGCGTCCAGGTTGTGCCGCTCTCCAGCAAGACCGATAAGCTCTACCCCTGTGAGGCGAAGGTCACGGTCGAAGGCAGGGAATCGAAGGCGATGGCGGACCAGATCATGACCGTGAGCAAGGAGCGGCTCACCGAGCGCCTGGGGTTTCTTTCCCCGCACGAGATGCACGGCGTTGACATGGCCCTGCGCATTCAACTTGGGCTCGCAGCCTGACGTCTCTCGTTCAAGCACGAGCTTCCCCGAGCGTCAATGCCCGGCGGTAACGCGGGGTCCACTGGCGAGAATACTCATACGTCTCGACCGGGGGGTTCATCCGCGGGTTGATCTGCTGGCCGATTGTGACCGCGCCTCCGGTCGGACCGGCATAGAACAGGTGAATCCGCTGGCAATCGGGCACGTGATCCCGTATCCCCCGCAGCGCCTCCCGGAACGTCGTGCCAAGGGCACTGAGTTGGGCACCCGAACGCAGCCACATCACATCCGACTTCTGTACAGACAGGTCGATCTCGATTACCCCCGGCACGATGGCCCGCGTGTCCTCCGGTGCGATCGTCGCGCTCAGTGAAACGCGAATGACCACGTCCCCCGTTTTGTTCACCTTCTTGACCGGGACACCTTTCACCTGGATGTCCGAACCCACGTTCGTGGCCCCATCTTCGAGCCAGCGCCACGTTTTTCGCTCGCGGTCGTACTGGTAGCAATCGACCTCGACCCTGTCCGAAAGCACGAAACCCAGGTGAATGGCCAGCGGGATCTGCGCGAGGCTGAAGACCGCAAACCTCGGCAGCAGATCGCGGCTGCGCTGGATCGCTTCCTCGACGATCTCGGCTTGTTCAGCGGCGGCGGCAGCGTAAGCGTCCGGTAAAAACCACTGTTGCAGCGCCGGGTATGCTCCGAGCATGTTTCGCCCGACCCATGCTCTGGAGGTATCTCGTATGTCTGCCGGTCGATCTCGTGATCCGGACAAGGAGCGTTTCTGGCGCTCCCACCTCGAACGTTGGCTCGTCAGTGGTCTGTCCATCCGCGCCTACTGCCGCCGCCACCAGCTGGCCGAGGCGTCCTTTTATGTAAGCGTCCGGTAAAAACCACTGTTGCAGCGCCGGGTATGCTCCGAGCATGTTTCGCCCGACCCATGCTCTGGAGGTATCTCGTATGTCTGCCGGTCGATCTCGTGATCCGGACAAGGAGCGTTTCTGGCGTCTCCCACCTCGAACGTTGGCTCGTCAGTGGTCTGTCCATCCGCGCCTACTGCCGCCGCCACCAGCTGGCCGAGGCGTCCTTTTATTGCTGGCGGCGAACGTTGGCCCAACGCGACACCGACGCCTGCCAGCACCCGGCCTCAGACCCTGTTACCTTCGTCCCCCTGCACGTCACCCCCGAACCTACCGCCGCCACGCCGAGCCTCGAAGTCGTCCTGGGCAACGGCCGACGCCTGTTCGTTGGGCCAGGCTTCGATGCCGCCTCCTTGCGTACTCTGCTGGCTGTCCTGGAGGAGAGGCCATGCTCCCCCTGACACCACCCGGACGCATTTTTCTCTGCCTGGCCGCCGTCGATTGCCGCAAATCGTTTGACGGGCTGGCGGCCCTGGTCAGCCAGGGGCTGGGCGACGATCCCCTCTCCGGTGACTGGTTCGTCTTTCGCAATCGACGCGGCGACCGCCTCAAGATCCTCAGCTGGCAGCAAGACGGCTATGCCATCTGGTACAAGCGGTTGGAAGAAGGCGTCTTTCGTTTTCCGACCGCACCAACTGGGCAGACTGGACAACTGGAGGTCCGCGCTGCCGAGCTGACCATGCTGTTAGACGGGGTCGTGTTGGAAAAGGTCGAACGCCGTCACCGCTACCAGCGGCCGGCAACGACGCTCTAAGTCCACTTTTCTCTCAGGAGGGCCTCCTGCGGGAGGCCCTCAGCACTTCAGACCAACTCATTCGCCGACCAGCAAGCAGTGGCTCACTTTCCCTGATTGCTACAGATTGTCTTCAGCACACTTAAGTTGCAAGCTGTTTTCCAAATGGCGACGAAAAACACGTCGCCGGCTGCTATGATGTCTAAGTATGAGTACTGCCACGACCACCACAACCGCGGCTTTAGACGTCCAGCACTTGCCTGACGATCCCGCCGTCCTCAAACGGATGATCGAGGAGTTGCTCGGAGCCCTGGCGGCACGCCAGCGGGAGCTGAGCCAAATCCAAGTCCGCCTGGACCAGCTGCTGCGTCGTCTCTATGGTCCACGCAGCGAACGATTCGACCCCAGCCAATTGTCTCTGTTTACGCAACCGGATGCGGCGGCAGCCAACGGAGACGGTCCAACAGGACCAGACGAGAGCAAACCAGCCAAAGCCAAGCGGCGCCACAAGCACGGCCGGCAGCGGCCTCCCCAACACTTGCCTCGGCAGCGTCGGCTGCATGAGCTAACGGAAGCGGAGCGTTGCTGCAGTTGCTGTGGTCTGCCCCGCGTGGTCATTGGCGAAGAAGTCAGCGAGCAATACGATTGCGTGCCGCAGTCGATCTTTGTCATCGAAAACGTCCGCCTGAAGTATGCGTGTGTTGGCTGTGAGCAACGGCGCCGGCAGCTGTCCGAGCAAAGCGAGCCGCCACCGGCCACGGTGTCTGAGCCGGCCGCCGCGGGGTCCGGCCCGACGGCAGCAACCACTGCTGGGGCCACTGCAACAGCGGACCCCGTTTTGTTCCAGCCCGGCGTCGTGCTTGTCGTGACGCTGAGCACGGCACCCCTGCCGCTGGAGGGAGTGCCACGCTGCCTGGCGGCGCCCGGGCTGCTGGCTCACGTCATCCTCAGCAAGTTTGGCGATCACCTGCCGCTGTATCGGCAAGAACAGATCTTCGCGCGGCAGGGAGTGCCGCTGAAACGCAGCACGCTGTGCGACTGGCTGAAGCAGTCGGCTGACCTGGTGCGGCCGCTCTATGAGTTGCTGCACAGCGACATCAAGAAGTCTCAGGTGATCGGGAGCGATGACACTCCAGTGACAGTCCAGAGCCGTGGCGTGCGTGCCAGCCATCAGGGTCGTGTCTGGGTCTACCTGGGCGACACGGACCATCCCTACACCGTCTATGATTACAGTCCCGATCGCAAGCAAGAACGGCCCCAGGACTTCCTGAAAGGCTACCAGGGCTTCTTGCAAGCCGATGCTTACAGCGGCTACGACCAACTGTATGCCGGCGGCAAGATCGTGGAAGTCGGTTGTTGGGCGCACGTGCGGCGGAAGTTCTTCGAGGCGCAGACGACAGACGCGGCGCGGGCGTCCTACGTGTTAGGAGTGATTCGCCAGTTGTATGCCGTGGAGAAGAAAGCGACCCAGCAGAGTGAGGATGCGGGGTTGTCGTTGGCAGAGAGTTGGCAGCTGCGGCAGCGGTTGCGTCAGGAAGAGAGTGTGCCACTGCTGACGTCGCTAAGACAATGGTTGGAGCAAGAACGAGGCGGAGTGCTGCCGAAGAGTCCAATGGGCGAAGCCATCACTTATGCCTTGAACCAATGGCAGGCCCTGGAGCGTTATACGACCCAAGGGTATTTGGCGATTGACAACAACGCGGCGGAAGGCGCCTGCGCGGTGGCGGTTGGCCGTAAGAACTACTTGTTCTTTGGCAGCGATGGCGGCGGGGAGACGGCAGCGGTGCTGTACAGCCTGGTGCAGACGTGCAAGCGTCTGGGGATCGAGCCGTGGCGCTACTTGCGTGACGTGCTGCAGCGTTTGCCGAGCTGTGCAGCGGAGCAACTGCCAGAACTGCTGCCGGACCGCTGGGCGGCGGCGCAACGGCGCGCCAGCGAAGCGGTCGTGGACAGCGGCTGAGCGTGCCGCGGTCCAGGCCGCCCTGCCCGCCAAGCCAAGAAGGACACGTCCGCCGCTGCCCGTCCGGAGTTCGTCCCGGCGAACCGTTGGACCGCGCGGCTGCCCACCAGCACCGTCATGCCTGGGCAAGCTCTTGGTGCATCCCGAACGTCTCCTCCGTCTTCCCATCCCTGCCTGCGGTTCGGCGGACGCTTACGCGGCAGCCCACGGCAAATCCCCCACGGTGGGCCGCACCCACAGCGGCGCGCCGAACGGCCGGGCCGGTGCCATTGCCGTGGCGACGTCGCGCAGGTTGATCGGCGACATCAGGTCCTGCACCAGTACGAACCGCCCGTTGCCCACAGCCTGGTCAATGTCCTGCTCGCTCGCGCCGGGAGCAAAGAACAAGTGCTCGTATCCGGCCGGGGCGCCGAGAACTTCCGCACGCTGCTGCACTGTCAGCGCCCGCGCCATCTCCCACAGCTTGTCACTGCTCATGTGGTCGATGTTCAGCTTCGGGTGCTTTTTTCGCTGTCCGTCGAGCGCGCCGGGGATGTCAGGCGGAAGACCGCGCCGCGCGTTGTAGACGAAAACCCAGTTCTTCAGCGTCTTCTTCCAGTGCTTCACCGCGCCGCCGCAATCCTCTTTGATCTTCTTTTGCAGGTCCGCCTGCTTTAGATCGTCGGGCGAGTAGACCTGAAACACCGTACCCTCGGCGTGGAACAGCCCGTCGCATTTCCGGTCGCCGATGTTGCCGTAAGGCCTGATCTGCATGAACTCGGGCTTCGCGCACTTGATGATGTTCTCGAAGAGGCGCTGGAAATCCGCGGGCGAGCATTCGTGGCACTGGTACTTGAACCAAAGCCAGTGGTTCAAGGTGATCGGATCGTAACCGTTGGGGATCATGTCATTCACCTCGTTCAGGGCGACCTCCCGGCCGCCGCATCTTCTCGAACATCTCGGCCTGTGCGCGGGCGTCCGCGAGGGCATTGTGATCGCCGGGCTGTGCGGGCTGGAACTCCGGCCGGATGCGGCTCGACTTCGTTTCCTCCCAACCGCAACCGACCAGCCCCATGTAGTACGATTTGACGTCCAGCGGTGCGAAACCGAACGGGTTCTCGCCCAGGAAGTGGATGAAGTACCAGTTCACGAAGGACCAGTCGAAGCCCGCGTTGAACCCCACGAAGACCGGCTTCGCAGTCCAGCTGACTTGCTTGACCCAGTCGCGCAATTTCGCCACGGCGTGCTCGGGGCACTCACCTGTCTCAGCCAGTTTGGCCAGGTCGAAGCCGGTGACCTTCAAGGCGTCTGGCACGGCGTTGTCGTTCAAGGGCTTGATCTCGACGTAGAACCCCTCGTCCTTTCGCCCGACAGGGCACGCCCCGAGTGACAGCATGCTGTAGTCGCCCGGAATCGGCCCCGACGTCTCGACATCGATCGAGATAAAGCACTCTTTCTCAATCGCCATTGGTCTCGGTCCCCTGCATCAGTGGCGTCGGCTCCAGCTCGCGCGCCTGCTGAATAATATCGGCCGCCGACAGCGGCCGGCCGGCGGCATAGGCCTCTCGCAGCGCAGCCGGCACCACGCGGTCAGTGATGTCCGACGAGGTGAAGGTGGCGCCATACTGCTTTTGCGCCTCTGCACCGGTCGCGGCGACCAGCTCGCGGATCTGCTTGGCGGTCAACTCGACCTCGGGGATGGACTGGCGGAACAGCTCGGCCCGCACGTCGTCGTCCGGCCGCGTGAACGATAACCGGAGCGCCGCGCGCCGCCGGATGGCCGGATCGAGCGCGTCGGGGCGGTTGGTGATGAACATGACCGCAATGCGACGGCCGCCCAGGCGAAGACCATCGACCCGCTGCAACAGGGTGTTGAGCCCGGCCTTGTCCTCGTGGTGCATGTGCTGGTCCACTCGCCTCGCGGCGAGGGCGTCCGCCTCGTCGATCAGCAACAGAAGCGGCGCGCCCTTCAGCGCGTCGGCCCGCGCTTCCGCCAGCGTGAAGGCCTGGACGATCAGGTCCGTCATCTCCCCCACCATGCCGGTGCCGCGGACCTGGGTATTCACCTTGAGCAGGTAGACCTTGCCTCCGGCCCTCTCGGTCAGCGGGTCGCCGACCGTTTCCGCCAACACGGTTTTGCCGCAACCAACGTCTCCCTCCAGCAGCACCAGCGGCGCGCGGCTTGCCATGATCCGGCAGGCGCGAATCTCCTTGCCGTGGTGCTTCCGGCTCCACTCCGCCAGCCGGTCGGGATACAGGAGCAGTTCCAGCTCAAGCAGCAGGCGCTGCTTGTGCTCGCCGAGCCCGACCAGCCGGTCATACCAGGCCCGCGCATCGGGGTTCGGGTAGACACGTTCGGCCTCGAAAAAACGGGACGCCTGCACGCCGGTTGATTTCGCTGACATCTTCTGCCCCTGTGCCTTACCAGCGCCGCCGGTTGGATCAGGCGATACCCGAATCCGGATGAAGTCAGGTCCATCGCCGCCCCGGACGGCTTCGAGCTGTTCGACGCCGGCCGCCAGGTCGGTGTCGCTTACCGTGCAGCCGGCCGCTTCCACATGCTGACGCAAGATGAGCGGGAAGCACCGCCTCTTCGAGAGGTTGTGGTCGCGCGCGTGCTGTTCAGCCTCGGCGATGATCTCGTCGGCGCCAGCCCGCAAGGCACCCATCGGCTCACCGGCGCTGCCCGTCATCTGAATCGCAACCATACGGCCCCTCAACGCACGAACCGCTCGCGGGCCACGCCAAAGCCATCCTTGGAGTAGGTCCGGTCGCTCGTCCACGTCCCCTTGCTGTAATCCAGCCAGCCAGCCGGCCCCCAGGGCAGTGTCAGACGCCGCTGGATGTCCGCCTTGTCCTCGGGTTGCAGATCCCACCACCGCTGCTTGTAATGGACGCGCAAATTGAAGGTGGCACCGGCCAGTTCGGGGCGGTACCGGATGTTGCCGGAGCGGTCGTCCGCCAGCCCCAAGCCGCCGATGATGACCCGGTACGAATAGGCATCCAGAACCTCGTTGGTCCCAGGCCGCGTCCAGACCAGGTAGATGCGCTCGATCACTTCCTCGTCCATCAACTCGCGGACATCGTGCATCACGTCGATGGCCCACTGCTCCCTGGCGCATCCGTAGGTGTCGATGATGTTGAGGAGATCGGCCTCGATCTTCCTTGCCACGTAGACGATTTTACTGAGCGTGCCCGTCTGGGTGCCCGCCCGTGTTTGGGTCGAAGCCATCAACTAATTCTCCTCATCTTCGGATAGATCCCGGAAGGCATCACCGAACACCCGGCACCAATGATCCACAGCCGAATCCTCGTCTCCGGCATTCTCGGCGACGCGCGCGTCGATCATCGCATCATACGCTTCCTCGACACGGTCCAGGAATTGCTCGCGCTTCACGGCCGTCCAGTCGCGGGTCACGTTGTTCGTGGCGTTCACTGAGTCGAGCACGATCACCGCGTCGCTGGGCAGCGTCACGGTACGAGGATCGTAGTAGTCGCCGAAAACGATCGGCTCGCGCAGCTGGTGGCGGCGCAAGAAGTTGAAGATTTGCCGCAGGCTGGATTGCCACTCGCCCGTCACCCCGGTTTCCGCGAACGCCGCCGCGGCGATCAGCTCGCAGAAGATCGAGGGCTGCACCAGGTCGCCCTGCAGGTTGTTCCACCATTTCAGCATCCGGACCAGGCGATTGAAATGCACCGGCCCGGAAACGCCCTTGCTCTGGATGTTCCGCCGTTCGACGAATTTGTTGTGGCACGTCACGGAGGTTAACCGCCATTTGTCCTTGCGGGGAATCCATCCCGCATTCTCAACCTGCAGCGTCTCGTCCTTGATAATCGGGGCCACATCGACCCACAGTTTGATGCCGCTGACGAACTTCACCCGCACCGCGCTTTCCAGAATCTGGAAGTCGCCTTTACCCTTCTGGTGGTAAATGTCGATCAGGCAGTCGCGCGCAAACTCCAACAGTGAACCGAGCCGCTCCTTGGTCGCCCCGCGGCCCGAGTAATACGCCCCCAAATCGACATCGAAACGGTTCTCATCGGTCTTGCGGAGCGACGTGTGCTTGGCGTTCGAGCCCGCTCGCAGGATCTTCTCCAGCGTGAAACTGCCGTCCTTGGCAACCTTGTTGTGCAGCTCGTCAATCATGTGCTTGGTCTGCCGGTTCGCCACCTGGAAATGCTCCTCGGTCGGCTTGATCCGCCGGGTGAACCGCTCGAAACGCTCTTTGATCGTCATGCACCCTCCACGATTCAAAAACGATGGGTGGACCACGCAAGGCGCTGGAGGCAGATACCGCGGAACTCGATTGAGCCGTCTTTGGGGGTTGCAGCAGAGGAAGGCGGCAGTCGATACGGTTGTCTCAGCGTGGGGCCTTCCGCAGTGAGCAATTCCTGCACCAGCCCATCCTCATTATACCAGGGCCAGAGGCGGGATTTGGTGTACTGGACGGAAGTTTAGCGCGAAGATTTGGTGAAGATGCAAACGCTGTCCTGGTCAGGGGAATCGTCTTCCGGGGAAACCAGGAGATCCGCTCCGTGAACGCTGGCACGATGTCCCTGATACTTGAGGGAACGTTCGTCAATCCGGTCCGTAGATCTCGGCGGTCTTCCGTGTAATCTCCTGCTTCAGTTCGCCAATGGCCCGGTTGAGCGTCGTCTTCAGGTGCGCGTTGCGGTCGTCCTGAACCTGGATCTCCTTCTGGGCCAGGTTGTCCTTGAGGGCTTGCAACTCGGCCTCCTGCTTCGCACGCTCCTCTTCGGCCGTGTGCCAGGCGAAATCCTTGATCGGATGACCAGCCTCGGCCACTGCTGCGTCCTGCGCCTGCCCCTTGTCGGCGTAGGAGCCGAGCTGCTCCCAGGGGGTTGTCTCGTCCTGATCGTTCCGGATTTCCAGAACGAACAGCTTCGACAGCCGCCGCTTCTCCGAGTCATCCTGGAGCGTGGCGTCCTCGGGCCAGGTGATGCGGAAACGCATGACGCGGGGCTTTCCCTCGCCCTTGCGGTAGACTCTGTCGGTGAGGATGGTTGGCATAGGTCCCCTTCTCATTGCCCGTCTTCGGGCCAGCCAGGCGGCGGTGCGAACGGCCATAGTTCGCCGAATGCCTCCGCCGGGACGATGGTCTCCACCTTGCTGGTCTCGCCGCCGACGTTGAGGACGCCGCCCCACTCGCCGTTCTTCGCCATCGTTCCCTCGCTTCCCGGCGAGCGGCGAGACCACCTGTCGGCTATGTTACCAGTCCTGGCATCGCCGGGGAAGGAAACCCAGCCGTGGGGACGATTGGGGACACCGTTCGCAACCACCGGATCGACAGAACAGCGGATGGCAGCGAGTAGCATGACCGACTTTACCATTGGCAAAGAAAATGGTAAAAAATTGGTAAAGATACTGGCAATATGACCAGTGCGTGAGTACAATATCACCGAAGCGCTTACAAGTTGTAAGCCGTTGTTCTTTCAAAACTTGCAGCATTACACCAACACCAGGGCACTATCACCATCTGGCACTCAAGCCAGGTTGAGGGCCTGGTTCCCGTAAAGGGAGTGCAGGTTCAAGTCCTGTCTCCGGCACACTGGCAGCGAAAGGGCTTACGGCAATTGGTGCTGTAAGCCCTTTTCATTTCCCCAAATCAGTTGGGGAAACTGCTGGGATTGCCTTCCTCCTCTTCGCCGCCCTCAATGCAGCGCAGCACTTAGGCAAGAGATTCGGATCCGCCGGATTGCTTGTGCGAAGCGGGCAGCGTGTTCAGCAAACCAGGAAGCCTCCAGATTCCCAAAGGTGAGCAGTGTTCTTCCTCGCAGCGGTGGAAGGGGCCGGCGCGAGTTGCCCTCGCGGTCGCAGACGTTGTGTTTGAACAGCGCTTCGTGTCCCGCGTTCCTGTCCTCCTTGTCGAAACAAACACTCCAGTCGATGGCCAGGACCAGCGCAGCGACGTACAACAGCAATAGACAGATCAAGGAGTCCTGAAGTAACATAATTCCATGCCTCCTTTTGTTGCGGTCCAACCGATTCTGATTTGGGGCAAACGTTGTGCCAATTCCACAAGACAGGCGCAAGTGATTGTTCTGCTTGAGTTACTGGTTTGGATGCAATTGATCGGCTATGGGGCCTGGTCTTCCGGGCGGTCGGAGTAGAGCCAGGCGAATCGTGGATCAGACCTGCAGCAGCGCCAGGCCCGATCTGAAATCGATCTCTGCATGGCAGCAGTTCCTGGCCAAGAGGATCCGGTTGTTTCAGAATTTGAGGGAGGGAAGTCAAGGGGGTCTGCAATGGACGAGCCGCGGCCGCTGGACAGCGTCTCCGCAGCCGACTACAATTGACGCGTTGTGGCACGGTCTCCCGACCGTGCCACCGAAACCTGCCCCCAACAGCCGGCACTCCCTGCCCACTGGCCGTACGTCCGACGAGACTGACTCATGGCCCTCACTCGGAACCACCGCGCTTGTGTTCGCCGCCTGATCGTCGGGGTGCTCGCGGTCTGCTTCGCCTTCCTGCTTTTGGGCCGCCTTGCCGCCGAACCGGGAAAGACCCCTGCCGCCGCTGGGATCCGGCCATTCCTGCAACAGCACTGCATCGGCTGCCACGGCCCCGACACGGCCAAGGCCGGGCTGCGGCTCGACACCCTGCCGCCCGATTTCGCCGACCCCGAGAAGGCCCGTCCCTGGCTGAAGGTCCTTGACCGGCTGCGGGCCGGCGACATGCCGCCGAAGACCCGGACGCGGCCACCCGAAGCGGACACCAGGCAAGCCGTCACCTTCTTGCACGACAACCTGCTCGCGGCGGACCGGAAGACTCAGCCGCCGGCTGGCTCGCTGGTGCTTCGCCGGCTCAACCGCGTGCAGTACGAGAACACGGTCCGCGACCTGCTCGACATCGACCTGGAGTTGCGGGACCGCCTGCCGCCGGACACCCGGGCCTTCGGCTTCGACAACGTCGGGTCGGCACTCAGCCTGTCGTCCGCCCAGCTGGAAACCTACCTCGACGCGGCCGACGCGGCCCTTGACGCCGCCATCGTGAATCGGCCCCGGCCGGCCGGCATCAAGCAGCGCACGAGCGGGCTCGAGGCGCTGACGCAGTACTCGATCCGCCAGCACGGCGCACTGCTGGAGCTGGAGGAGGCCGCGGTCGGGTTCGGCCGGCTCGAGTTCTATCCGCACCGCAATCCCATCCCCGAAGATGGCCGTTACCGGGTGCGGGCGTCGGTCTTCACCTACAAGAGCCCCGAGAAGCCCGTCGAGCTGTACGTCCGCATGCGGCACGTGGCCGGCGACCGGGTGATCGGTTACTACGAGGCCCCGCCGGACGTGCCGGGGGTGATCGAGTTCGTCACCACGCTGAAGAAGGGCTCGTACGTCGTGTTCGGTACGCCGACGCTGAAGTACCTGCAGCGGGTGCCCAACCCGGCGGACCGTCCCGGCCCCGGCGTCGGCGTGCAGTGGGTGGAGATCGAGGGGCCGCTCTACGACTCCTGGCCGCCGACCAGCCACAAGCGGCTGTTCGGCGACCTGCCCCTCGCGCCCGTGATGCGGGGCTCGCGCATCCTCACCGTGCAGCCCCGCGACCCGCCAACTGACGCCGAGCGGCTGCTGACCGACTTCATGCGCCGGGCCTATCGCCGGCCGGTGGCGCCGAAGGAAATCGAGCCAGTGCTGGCCCTGGTGAAGCAGCACCTGGCCGACAAGAAGAACAGCTTCGAGGAGGCGATGCGCGTCGGCTGCAAGGCCATCCTCTGCTCGCCGCACTTCCTGTTCTTCCAGGAGAAGCGCGGCGAACCGGACGACTTCGCGCTGGCCTCCCGGTTGTCGTATTTCCTGTGGAACACGCTGCCCGACGAGGAGTTGCTGCGCGTCGCAGCCGCGGGGGAGCTGCGGCAGCCGGCCACGATGCGGGCCCAGGTCGAACGGCTGCTGAACCACCCGAAGTCGGCCGGGTTCGTCCGCACTTTCCTGGCCCAGTGGCTCGATTTGCGCAACATCGACGCCACCACCCCGGACCCGAAGCTCTACCCGGAATTCGACACCGCGCTGCAAACGGCGATGGTCAAGGAGGTCCAGCTGTACTTCGAGGAAATGCTGCGGCGCGACCTGAGTGTGACGAATGTCGTCGCGTCCGACTTCACCTTCCTCAACGAGCGCCTGGCGACCCACTATGGGATCGCCGGCGTGAGGGGGCCGACGATGCGTCGGGTTGCTGTGCCGCCGGAAAGCCACCGGGGCGGCATCCTGACGATGGCGGCCATACTCAAGGTGACGGCCAACGGCAGCTACACGCACCCGGTCCACCGCGGCGTGTGGGTGCTGCGGAACATTGTCGGCCGGCCGCCCGACCCGCCGCCGCCCAACGCCGGGGCCGTCGAGCCGGACCTCCGCGGTGCGAAGACCATCCGCGAGCAGCTTGACGCTCACCGCAAGGTCGCGTCCTGCGCCTCGTGCCATCTCAAGATCGACCCGCCCGGCTTCGCGCTGGAGAACTTCGACGTTGCCGGAGGGTGGCGTGAGCAGTACCGAATCCTGAAGGGGCCGAACCTGGCCATGTCGAAGCAGGGGCCGCGGGTGGAGGCGGCCTACGAGCTGGCCGACGGCCGGGCGTTCCAGAACGTCGATGGGCTGAAGAAGCTGCTGCTGGAGGATAAGGACCAGCTGGCCCGCTGCCTGACGGAAAAGCTGCTGATTTACGGCACCGGTCGCGGGCTGCACTACGCCGACCGGGCCGTGGTGGACGAGATTGTCGCCCGCGGCCGGGAACGCGGCTACGGGCTGCGGTCGCTGATCCACGACGTTGTTCAGAGTCGATTGTTTACCGTACCGTGATCCCGCTGGTTAGAAACCCTCGCTGGCGCGTCGGGCTAACCAGCTTACTGCCGGAGAACCGAGATGACCAGGGTACTATCGCGGCGGACGTTTCTTCGCGGGGCGGGCGTGGCCCTGGCGCTGCCGTGGCTGGATGCGATGACCCCGCCGGGATACGCCCTCCAGCGCACGGCCGGGCTGCCGCGCCGGCGCATGGTGGCCATGTGCTACGACCTGAGCCTGCACCCCGATTACTTCTTCCCCACCGAGACGGGCAAGAACTACAAGCCCAGCCGCTACCTCGAGGTCCTCAAGGATTTCCGCAACGACTTCACCGTCTTCTCCGGCCTGTCGAACCCTGGGATGGACTCGGCCGGCGGGCACGGGGCCGACATCGCCTTCCTGACCGGGGCGCAGGGCGTCGGCCGGGCCGGGTTTCGCAACACCGTCTCGCTCGACCAACTGGTGGCCCGCAAAATCGGCGCGCAGACGCGCTATCCGTTTATCTCGCTGAGTTCCACCCTGTCGGTCAGCCCGAACGGAGTCGGCGTCGCCACCGCCGGCGCCAACAGCCCCTCGCGGCTGTACGCCCAGCTGTTCCTGGACGGCACCCCAAAAGAGGTCGAGACACAAACGCGCCGCCTGAAGCAGGGACAGAGCGTCCTCGACGTGGTCCGCGACCAGGCCAAATCACTGGAGCGGAAAATCGGACCCGGCGACCGCGACAAGCTGGACGAGTACTTCGACGCCGTCCGCGAGGTGGAGCAGCGTTTGGTCGCCGCCGAGGAGTGGGCGAAGAAGCCCAAGCCCAAGGTGACAATGCCACAGCCCAAGGATACACCGAACAACGGCAGGACGTTGTTGCCCTTTACGCTAGTCTATGCTATGATGCCGGAATCGCCCCTTTCCAGGAGAAGCAAGCATGGACATCCTCATTCCCTACTGGCGTTTCAGCGACCCTTCCCAGGAGGACGGAGACAGCTTTCGGCGGCAAGACAGCTTTCTGATGGCTTACTGCCAGAGGACCGGCAGTTCGGTCGATCCGACCTGGCAGTTTCGAGACAAGGGGGTAAGCGCCTTCCTCCACAAGAACGCGGAGAAGGGAGACCTGGCACGGTTCCTGTCCGAAGTGGAAGAGGGCCGCATTCCCACCGATCGCGTGCTTGTGGTTGAGAACATCGACAGGCTAACCCGGGGAAAGTTCTGGAAGGCAGTGGGGCTGATGGGCCGCATTCTGGATACCGGCATCCGCATCCTGACCCTCTGGCCGCGGGAATATCTGCTGACCGCCGACGACGACTTAGAGGACGTTCTCCCGACCCTGCTGGAACAGAGGCGCGGCCATTCCGAGAGCGTGGGCAAGCACGTCCGCAACGGCAACGTCTGGGAGTCGAAGATCCAACGGGCCAGCGAGGGCAAAGAGCCTCTTACCCATCGCGTGCCGGAATGGATCGACCCGACCAGCTGGCCGTTCAAAGCAATCCCCGAGCGGGCCAGGATGATTCGGAAGATGTTCCAGCTGTGCATTGATGGCTACGGGGTGGACTTGATCGTCAAGCAGCTGAACATCGACGGAGAGGCATGCTGGGCCCGCTCCGGCAAGTGGAACATGCAGTACGTCCGGAAGATCCTCCGAGGCCGCATGGTCCGCGGCGAGTTTCCTGGAAAAAAGGGGGCCACGGCTGGTGCCGAATTGTGGACCAAATACTACGAAGAAATCGTCTCCGAGGAGACCTGGCAAGCCGCCCAGAGGGCCCTGAATGGCCGGAGGAACCGGCCAGGACGGCGCGGGGAAAAGGTCGCTCAGCTGTTCACCGGTCTGCTCATGGATGCTCGCACTCAGGGCCCCATGCACATTGCCTGGCAGACACACGGGCAACCGCCGAACCAAGCCCGGATTCGCGCGAGACCGGCCGCAGCGAAGGGGAAGGGGGCCGCGTGTATCTCCTTGCCTCACGATGACGTTTTCGAGCCGGCCATGCTGAAGTTTCTGCGGGAGATCAAGCCCGAAGAGGTCTTGCCGGAAGAGCCGCCGAACAACCTGCAAGCCCTGACCACCAAGCGAATCCAATTGGAACAGCAAGTGCGGGTTTTCGAGGAGGCCGAAGGCGAGAGCGAGGAAGCCGTCCGCGACCTGGTGAACAGCATCCGCAACGCCAAGGCGAAGCTGCGGGCGGCGCGGGCCGCGGAGGATGAGGAGAGGGCCCGGATTGCGAACCCGAAGAGTGCTGCATGGGCGGAGGTCAAGAGCTTGCTGAACCTGGCACAAGACGAGCGCTCCCGGTCGCGACTCCGGACCCGCCTTGGTGACATTCTGGACAAGGTATGGGTCTTGATCGTGCGCCACGGGGTGCGAAAGCTGGCCGCGGTGCGGATGCACTTCAAGGAGGGAGGAACCCGCGATTACCTGATCCACTACCGGGCCGCGGGGAACCACCGCAAGGGCGGTTGGGAGGAATGGTCCTGGCCCCGATCGGCGAGCGGACCGGATGCCGGCCACCCCGCCGACTGGCATGACAAGGAGAACGTGCCATTCATGGAGAGCTTCCTGCTCTACCTCTTGCAGACAACCAGATAGGGCAAGTTCCGCGGCAGCGCTGCCGCGGCGGTTTCACTTCTTCCCGGGCCCGGTCCACGAAACGGGCCCGGCCCCTCTTCGATCAGTTGCTCGCCGGGCCCGGTCAACAAAACGAGCCCGGCTCCTCTCCAACCTCTTCCCGCGCTACACCTTGCAAACGGCAAGTGGCCAGAAATTCGCTGGACAAGACGTTCATGATGTTGCTAGGGTGTTCAGTTAGCGCTTGTTCTCCTGACTCGCTGGTCAAGGAGAACACTAACTCACCAGCACAACGTAGGAGACCCATTATGTCCGGGTTAGTAGTGACCTTTCCAGACGGCCAGCGGCGCGTGCAGACGGCAACCCTGGCCAAGCAACTCCGGGTCAACAAAAAGAAAATCTATCGATGGGTCAAGGAAGGACGCATCCCCGAGCCGGTCCGGCTGAACGGACGGATTCAATGGCATGCTGTGGCCAAGGTGAAGGCAGCGCTGGCCGACTCCGGGCTGGCCGGCGCGAACGGGTCAAGGAGAAAGCATCATGGATGAGACCCCAATCGGCATCGGCGCGACAAGCCGCCGGCCCATGTATGCCATGAACTTCCGGATCGTCCCCCCGACCAGCTGCCGCTACCCCAACAGAGAGGTCTTTCCGAAGGAGATGGTTATGGCCGCGTGGGTTTATGCCAACTACCTCCCGGCCGGCCCAGTGAAAGACTTCATCGCCGGCATGCTCAGCGAGGCCGAGTACGCGACCAACCAAACGGTTGACAACGAGTTGTCACAGGAGTGAAAGCGAAACAGGGGGCCGCGCCTGGCCCCCTGTCTCTTTAACCTGTCGCCCAGCATGGCGTAGGAGACATTCATGGTACGCAAAGCAACCCAGAACGACAAGCCGAGTAGCAAGCCCGTCCCCCTAACCGTGAAGGCCGATGGCATCCCGCCAATCATCAAGCGCTGCCGCAACTTGCTGGTGTGGAAGTACGTCTGGGAACCGCCCGAAGGCAGCAAGCCCGGCAAGTGGGCCAAGCACCAGTACAGCCCGAAGACGGGCCGGAAGAAGGGCTGGAACAAGCCCCCCAACTGGGGGACGTTCGAGGAAGCCTGCCAAGTGCTGGCAAAGGGCTGCTACGACGGCATCAGTTTCGCCTTCCCCTGTCCGCATCCCGACGAGCCGGACCTGATCCTTGTGGGGATTGACCTGGATAAGTGCCTCAACGCCACGGGAGAGATCACTTCCCCCGATGCCCATGCCGTCGTCCGCATGATTGACAGTGCGGTGTCACTTTCCCCTTCCGGCACGGGCTTGCGTGTTCTCTGCTGGGCCAGGAGTACCGGCAAGTATGTGGAGCAAGGATGGCTTGGAGTCAAGAGCGAGAGCGGTTGCGTCACACTGACCGGGCATCTCCTCGAAGGGACGCCAGCCGAGATCAAGTGCCGGGCCGAACAGGTCGAAGCGCTGATGGCCAAGCACTTCCCCCCGGAGCCTGCCCCGAAGATGACACCGCGTTGTCAATCAGAGACCTCTGAGGGAGAGATTGCCGACAGTGACCTCTTGCGGCGGATGTTCGAGAACGAATCCGTCGGCCAGGAGATCCGCGAGCTGTGGGAAGGCGGCATGCAACCGAACCAGACGCACAGTGACAGCGGCATGTCACTCATCTGCCATCTGGTCTGGTGGAGCAATCATCGGCTGGCGCAGGTCGAACGCATGTTCCGTGCGAGCAAGCAGTTCGAGCTGCACCGCTACGTGGACAACGCCTTGCAAGCTGCAATCGCGAAGGCGGATGCCAAGGTGAGCGGTGGCTACGACCCGACTTTCATCCCGCCCGGAGGGAGTCGGCGCAAGTCGGCGAGCAACCGGGAGAGTCCTACATACTCCTCCGGGCGCCTGCCGAAGAGTAAATCACAGGGGGGTGTGTTGCAGGGGCCGGACGAAGAGGCGAGCGTGGAAAACCCCTCGCGGGAGGACGTTGTTGCCTCTGCTTTCCCAGACAGCAACGGAAGCCCGCGAGGGATGCCAGCAACCCACACCCCCTGTGATTTACCTTCGGGGGGACCGGGCACGAGCGAGGAGAGCGGGAACAACGGCAGCGACGGGAAGGCCGGCCAGGAGCAACCGAAGCCGCGGCGCACTGGCCGGCTTGCTTCGACCTTCAAGCGGCGTGACCCGGATTTCTTCTGGTCCCCGTTCTTTGCTCGGGCGAGTTCCATGTTGTGACGGGGTATCCGGACGTGGGCAAGACCAGCTGGCTTGCTGCTGCTGTCGCGCGTGCCCAGCGACCGATGATTTTCCCAGGATACGAGCGCTCGATTGAAGGCCAGCTGCTTGCTCACCTTGAGGCCAGCGGGGTTGCTCTGGACAACGTCCTCATCATGGATGAGCCTGGGTGGATCTTCCGCCATGACAAGGCGGAGATTATCCGGATCGGCAAGGAACACGGAGCGGACTTGATCTATGCCGATCCCTTCATGGACTACATGGAAGAGGGTTTGAAGAACACCGAACCCGATCGGATTCGCAAGAACCTTCTGGCGATGCCCGAAATTGCGGATGCCATCAAGGTGCCATTCATCGGAGTCCGGCATCGGGGCAAGATTGCGGACAACGTCATGCCCGACAGCCGGGAGTATTTCATTACCCCGACCGTCATCTGGCTGATGGAGCTGGAAGAGGGAAGCCGGGAGAACGGCATCCTCAAGCCGTACAAGTACCAGATTGGCAAGAAGCCGCCGTCCTACCTGTACGAGCTGGAACCCCGCGCGAAGCAACCGCCGCTCTTCCGACTCAAGGGCCCGGCGGATCGGCAGACGGAGGAAGAATTCGGCATCCCCCTGAAGCCGGAGGAGCGTGGACAGCTGAAAGAGGCCATGCTCTTGCTTTGGAACTGGCTCAAGGGCAAGAGCATGGAGGCCAAGGAGGTCTTCAAGCTGATGAAGTGGCATCACATCAGCGATTCGACCGTCCGCCGAGCGGCCCGGAAGCTCCGTGTCAAGCAAGAAGTGGACCCGCAGCAGCAAGCCAGCAAGTCGGTCTGGTCGCTTCCAGAGGATGCTCCCTGTCCGTTCCCTGTCTGACAGGGGCTTGACAGGCACTTTGACAGGCACTCTGACAGGGACTCAAAAGCCTGGATTTCAGGCCAAAAGCGAGCAAAAGAGCGAGTGCCTGTCAGAGAAACCGTGAGACGGAGAAAGCTGGCCGGGAAGTGCTCGCGTTGAGAGAATGTCTCCATCTGACACGAAGTCGAGATTCCGGCCCGTCTCTCCGTCTCACGGTTTCCTTGACAGGCACTCGGGTAATCTCGCTCGTTTGCCCTGAAATCCAGGCTTTGAGTCCCTGTCAGAGTGCCTGTCAAAGTGCCTGTCAAGCCCCTGTCAAGCCCCCCTCTGACAGGGGCTTGAGGCCGTGCGGTGCGCAGGGGGGGGTGTGTCTGTCTCTGGAGGTAACTCTGGAAGTGACTCCGCCCGAACCATCCGAGCCCCTGGCCGCGATCCCGGTCCCCTCCCTGTCCCCTGACCGCTCTCCTGACCGCCTTCCGTCGATTCCCCCTCCGCGGCCCACGAGCCGGCCCACAGGACCGCCGCGGCCAGCGGACCGGCCATTCGACCGGCAACCCCGCCGCGCCTGCGCCACGGGCCCGCCAGGGGCTTTCCCGGCCGGATCGGCTTGTCTCCTGCAACCAAATGTCCAGCCAGGGAGACCGCCGGGACCGTCCCGGACAGGATAGACTAGCGTAATAGGAAACAACGGCAGTGCCAAGATGCGGCTTTACTACGACCTCATGCACCTGGCCTTCCAGACCGACTCGACTCGGCTGTTCACCACCATGTTCGTCCACTGGGGTATCCCACCACTGGAGGGCGTGACCTACGACCACCACAACCTGTCGCACAACGGCATGGACCCGGAGAAGATCCGCCAGCTGGCAATCGTGGATTCCGACAAGTTCCTGGCCCTGCGCGACTTCCTGGCCAAGCTGAAGGCCACGAAGGAGGAGGGGGAGACGCTGCTGGACCGGACGATGGTGCTGGTGGGCAGCCACATGCACAGCGGCGGCCACCGGGTGACGAACCTGCCGGTCCTGCTGGCCGGCGGCGGCTTCAAGCACGGCCAGCACCTGGCCTTCGACCCGGTACACAACACCTCGCTGTGCAACCTGTACGTCAACGTGCTCCAGCGGTTTGGGCTGGAAATGGACCGGTTCGGCTCCAGTACCGGGACGATCACCGGGCTTGCTTAGCAGGGCCGAGCCGCGCACGCAGCGCAGCGGAGTAAGCGGCTTCTTCGGGCCGCTTACTCCGCTGCGTGCGCGGCTCGGACAGAAAATGGGACGATTGTCATGCGTGTGACCTTGCTGTTGCTGTTCCTGGCCGCACCAGCGGCCGCCGCCGAGCCGGTGGACCTGTACGGGGATGCCCTGCCTGCCGGGGCTCGGGTCCGGCTCGGCACCGTGCGCTTCTGGCACGACGGCTGGGTGACGTCGCTCGCCTTCTCCCCGGACGGCAAGACGCTGGCCACCGGCGGCGGCGACAACGTCGTCCGCCTGTGGGACGTGGCGAGCAAGCAGCCTACGCGGGAGTTCGCCGCCGGCAGCAAGGTCGAGGCGGTCGCGTTCTCCCCGGACGGCAAGCTCCTCGCGGCCGGCGGCTGGGAGAAGACGGTCCGGTTGTGGGACGTGGCGACCGGCAAGCTGCTCCACACCCTCTCGGGGCCGACCAGCGAGGTGATCCGCCTGGCGTTTTCCCCGGACGGCAAGGTCGTGGCCGCCGGGGCCCGCGGCCGCAATGGAGCGAGCGGCGAGAAGGTCCGGTTCTGGGACGTCACCACCGGTGAAGCGCTGCACAAACTCGACAAGGACGGCCCGGACATCCTGGCAATCGCCTTCTCTCCGGACGGCAAGACGATCGCGACCACAAGCAACGACGCCACCGTGCGGACCTGGGACGCCGCGACCGGCAAGAAGCTCCGCGAGTTCGTGATCTACTACGACGTCTCGACCCTGGTCTATTCTCCGGACGGCAAGCTGCTCGCCACCGGACAGGGCGACTATCGCACTCCGGGTGTGTGGGAGCCCGACGCCCCTCAGACCAGGGTGCGGAAATTCCCCGGGCACCAGGGGAACGTCTTCTCGGTCGCGTTTTCGCCCGACGGCAAGACGCTGCTCTCCGGCAGCGGCGACCGGACGATCCGGCTGTGGAACGTGGCGAACGGCAAGCAGGTCGCCCTCTGGGAGGGGCACGCGGACACGGTTGCGGCGGTGGCGTTCGCGCCGGACGGCAAAACCGCCGCCTCGGCCGGCTGGGACCGGACCGTGCGTCTGTGGGACGTGGCGAGCGGCACCGAGATCGGCCTGCTGGCGGCACACCGGGGGACCGTCTGGGCCAGTGCCCTGTCGCCGGACGGCAAGTGCGTGGCGACGGGCGGCAACGACCGCTCCGTCCGCGTCTGGGATAGTGCGTCAGGCCGGCAACTGCTCAAGCTCGACGGCCACAAGGATGCGGTCCTCTCGGTCGCGTTCGCACCGGACGGCAAGACCCTTGCCTCGGGCAGCGCGGACAACACCCTGCGTCTGTGGGACGTGACCTCAGGCCGGCAGACGGCGCTGCTGGAGGGACACGAGCTGCGCGTTCGCTGCGTGGCGTTCGCCCCCGACGGCAAGACGCTCGCCTCGGCCAGCTTCGATCGCACCGTGCGGCTGTGGGACCCGGCGACGGGCAAGCTGCTCCACAAGCTCGAAGGGCACACCGGCGACGTCTGGTCGGTGGCCTTCTCCCCGGACGGCCAAACACTGGCCAGCGGCGGCGCCGACCGAACCCTCCGCTTGTGGGAGACGGCGACCGGCAAGCCGATGGGCGTTATGGCCGGCGATCCCGGCTACGTGCTGACGGTGGGCTTCTCCCCGGATGGCAAGACGCTGGCCACAGGGGGCTGGGATGGGACGGTCCGCCTCTGGGAGGCCGGGACGCGGAAACTGCTCCGCACGCTGGAAGGGCATGTGGCCGGCGTGGGTTCCGTGACGTTCACCCCGGACGGCCGAACGCTGGTCACGGGCGGCTGGGACCACGTGATCCGCACGTGGGACGCATCCAGCGGCCGACCGGGGCAGGTCCTCAAGGGGCACCGTGGGCCGGTCCGGTGTGTGGCCATCGGCCCCGGCGGGCGCACCCTGGTGTCCGCGTCGTCCGACGCCACCGGGCTGGTCTGGGACCTCCGCTAAAGCGTCTTGAGATACTCAATGACCGCCATGCGTTCCGCCTCGGTCAGGTCGTCGCCGAACACGTGGCCGCCGTTGCCCCGACCCGACTTGCGCGTGTCGTAGATCTTGCGTGCCTCGATCGGCGGCAGCTTGCCCGTCGCTGGCGCCTCCTTCAGCACCTCCACCTTCCAGCCCAGGTGGCGCGAATCGTAGGCATCCAGGTCGGTGCGGTAGGAGCGCGTGAAGATCCGCGGCCGGGCCTTCGAGTTCAGCACGTGATACACCGTGGGCACCGAGCCATTGTGCAGGTACGGCGCCGTGGCCCAGACGCCGTCCAGCGGCGGGGCCTGGTAGCCCTTGCACTCGAGGGCAGGGTAGCCCTTCGGCGTGTACGCGGTGCCGCCCTGGGCAAACCAGCTCTTGTTGTAATACTCGCCGAACTTCCGCGTGATGCCGTCGAACCGCCGCCGGTCGGTGCCGATCTCGTCCAGCGGGATGATCTTGTTGGGATAGGTCCACTGGGCGCCGTAGGTGCCGTGGCAGCGAGAGCAGTTGTCCTGGAACAGGGTTTGCCCCTTGTTCGCCAGCTCCTGGTCGATCGGCAGCGGATATTTCGGCGGCTCCAGCGTCAGCAGGTAGGCCCGGAGGTCGGCAAAGTCGGCCTCGGCGTCGTCGAAGGCGGTCGGCGGATTGACCGGGCTCATCATGAACTGCATCAGCGAGCGGATCGAGCGCGTGTCGGCGCCGCCGGCGTGGTACATCGTCTTCTTCTTTTTCAGCAGCCACCAGGCCGGCACGTCCTCGCACAGGTCGTCCTGCAGGTCCAGGTCCAGCCGGCTCAGGCGGAGCCCCAGGTTGGGCTCGCGGTAGCCCAGCAGGAAGACCGCCATGCCGCCCGCCTCGCTGGTGCCGCGGACGTTGCTGAAGGTGAACGGCGGCTTGCGCGGCCGGCCGTCGGCGGCCGAGGTTTCCTCGTGGAAGGCCTGGTAGTCCAGCGAGGCGTTGCCCAGGCCGACGCAGCTCTTGCCGGCAATGGAGCCGCCGTGACAGATCAGGCAGTCCTGGCCCACCCCCTTGCCCAGGCCGAACGGCAGCGGCGCCTCGCGGAGACCCATCGGGTAACCGTTGTTGGGGTACGGGGCGACGTGCAGCCCGTAGCGCTCGCGGAACAGCCGGGCAAACGCTTCCGGGGCCGGCTTCTTGTCCAGGCCCCATTGCTTCCAGACCTTTTCGTAGCCCGGCAGCGTCATGCTGGCGGGGATGTAGCTCTTCTCCAGAAGGGCCTTCTTGCCCCGCTCGGCACTCGGCACGCTGGGAGCGTCAGCGCCCGGAGATTTGGAAGTTCTGGACAGGACTCCGGCCAGGATCAGCAACGCGGTCAGAAACTTCTGCGACATGGATCGGGAACTCCTTCAAGCAATGCGACATACTCCCATTGTAGCCAACCGGGCCGGCGGTTGCCGCCCCTTCCTGGCCGGATTCCGGTGCGCGGCGCTGGCGATTGCCGTCCGCGCAGCATATGCTACCTTTGCAGAGAATGCGGACTCTTCGTCCAGGCCGCGTAAGACGGGCTTCCCAGCCCGTCCTGGACGGGCTGGGAAGCCCGTCCTACGATGGGGAACGCCTGTGAGAGCAACCGTAATTCCGTGGCCCTGTTCACAGGTCGGCGCCCATTGGCTGGTAGACCGGGACAGGGAACGGAGCCGAACGCCGGAGCGAGGGGGGAGCAACCATGACCATCCGCACCTTCCAGGTGGGCGACGATCTCGCCCAGGTGAGCATTTACAACGAGGCCGCCGCCGATCTGCCGAAGTTCAAGCCGGCCACTCTCGACGAGGTGCGCCGCCGCACCCGGGCCGCTGATTTCGACCCCAAGGCGCGGTTCTTCGCCCTGGTCAACAACAAGCCAATGGGATACGTCACGTTTCACGCCACCGGCCGGGTCAGCCATCCCTGGACCCGTAAGGGGTGCGAGGCCCTGGCTGAGCCGCTGCTGGAGCGGGCCCTGACCGAGATGAGGCAGCGCGGCCTGATCAAGGTCTGGTCGGCCTACCGCAACGACTGGCCCACCATCCGCGATTTCTTCCTGCGGCAGGGCTTCCTCCAGGCCCGCGAGATGGTCAACTGGGTGATGGACCTCGCCGAGATGCCGACCCCGGCGGCCCGGCCGCTGCTGCCGCTGGCGCCGCTGGGCCAGGCCGACCTGCCGATCCTGCTCAACCTCTGCCCAGGTCTGCTGCGCGTTCACGTGACGCAGGAGCTGGAGCGGTATTTGCTGGACAACGAGTACTTCTCACCCGATTCCGTCTTCGTGCTGCGCGGCAAGACGCACGGGCAGCCGGTCGCCCTGGGAATCATCGTGGCCAACCCCGCCTACGCTCATCCGCGCCAGGTCGATGCCATGATGCCTTGCTTCCGCCTGGGCGCCTTTGGCACCGAGGGATTGACCACCAAACGGATCAATGGCCTGTTCAGCGTCCTGATCGCCGATACGCCGGACGTCAATCCCCTGGCCCTGGACCTGCTCGGCTATGCCGCCCACAAGCTGGAAACGACCGACGTGGAAACGCTCGGCGCCCAGGTGCCCTCGGACGTGCCGCACCTGATGCGGTTCTACAAACAGTATTTCACCCGCCAGGGGAGCTTTCCGATCTTTGAGCGGACGTTATGACAAAGGATGAAGAATGAAGGATGAAGGATGAAGCAGAACGTCTTGATTCATCCTTCATCCTTCATCCTTCATCCTTGAGGATTGATCATGCCTTTCGCCGCTGCTCTCTCACAAGCGTCGCTCACCTCTGGGGCCCTGGACGAGGTCTGCTCCACCATTGGCCCGTTCTTCTCCGAGGCGCCGGCCCTGGTTCTGGCGTTCTTCTCGCCGCACCATCTCCCCTCAGCCCAGAAACTGGCCGAGGAGCTGCAACGGCGGTTAAAGCCTGGCTGCTTGCTGGGATGCGTCGGCGAGACGATCATCGGCAACGAGCGCGAGGTGGAGCAGAGCCCGGCCCTGAGCGTCTGGGCAGCTCGCTGGCCGCGGCGCGTGGAAATGACGCCCTTCCACCTGGTCCTGGAGCGGACCTCCGAGGGGGCCAGCTTGCTGGGCTGGCCGGATGAACTGGTCGGGGCCAGGGCATTGGACACGGCGGTGCTGCTGCTGGGCGATCCGTTCACCTTTCCGGTGGACCTGTTCCTGCAGCAGATCAACGAGGACGCGCCGGGCTTGCGCGTCCTGGGCGGCATGGCCAGCGGCATCCGGAGCGCGGGCCAGACCCGATTCCTGTTCGGCAGTCAGGTGCGCGATCAGGGCGCGGTCGGGGTGGTGCTGCAAGGGGCCCTGGGGCTGCGCTCCATCGTATCGCAGGGGTGCCGGCCGGTGGGTCGGCCGCTGGTCATCACCCGGGCGGAGGACACCTGCATCCAGGAGCTGGGTGGCCGATCTCCCCTGGAAATGCTGCGAGAGTTGTGGCAAGGCCTCACTCCTCAGGAACAGCGCCTGATGCAGCAGGGACTGCACGTCGGCCGGGTCATCAACGAGTACCAGGATCTGTTTCAGCGCGGCGACTTCCTGGTGCGCAACGTGATGCAGCTGGACCGGCAGACGGGGGCCCTGTACGTCACCGACCGGGTGCGCGTCGGCCAGACGGTGCAGTTCCACGTTCGCGACGCGGCCACGGCCGACGAGGACCTGCACGCCTTGCTCCAGCTGGACCTGCACGCCCACGACAAGAAACCCGGGGCGGCCCTGCTGTTCAGCTGCAACGGCCGGGGCACGCGGCTGTTTCCGCAGCCCGACCACGATGCGTCGGTGATCCGCGCCGAGGCCGGCCCCATTCCGCTGGCGGGTTTCTTCGCCCAGGGCGAGCTGGGCCCGGTCGGCGGCCAGAACTTCCTGCACGGCTTTACCGCCAGCGTGGCCCTTTTCGAGGAATGAACCGACGAGGCTGGTTAGCCCGAAGCGCCAGCGAGGGAACAACGGACTCCCTCGCTGGCGCTTCGGGCTAACCAGCTAACCAGCGGAGAGGGGAGAAGAAGAGGAGCGCCGCGACAGTGATTGACGCTCATCTGCACGTGGTTCGTCCCAATCTGCCGGGGGTCGGCTCCCTCAATCCCGTGCTGGACCAGTCCGCCGAGGCCGTGGCCTCGGTGCTGCGTCAGGAGATGCAGCACGCCGGCATTACCGCCGCCCTGGCCATGGGCGCCGCCGGCGGACTCGACGACGATCCTCTCGGCATCAATGGCACGCTCGCCATCGCCCGCCTGGTTCCCGGTCTGCACGCCGTCGGCGTCTGCAACCCGCTCCGCTCCGATCCGGAACATCTGCACCGGGTCGAAAAAGTCCTCCAGCAAGGCCGGTCGGGTGGCGCGTCCGGCCCGGTTCGCGCCCTCAAGGTTTACCTGGGTTACCTCCATTTCCCGCCCGACCATCCCGGGTATCGCCCCTACTACGAACTGGCCGAGCGCTTCAAGCTGCCCGTCTATTTCCACACGGGCGACACCTATTCTCCCTATGCCAAGGTGCGGCTGGCGCATCCGCTGCTGGTGGACGACGTGGCCGTGGACCATCCCCGGGTCAAGTTCGTGATCGCGCACCTGGGCAACCCGTGGATGATTGACGCGGCCGAGGTGGTATACAAGAACCTGAACACCTGGACGGACCTTTCGGGACTGGTGGTCGGCTCGCGGGAGAGCTTCGCCGGGCTGGACGGCAGCGAGCCGGCCGAGGAGACGCCCCTCGACGAGGAGCGGCAGGAATTGCTGCTCGACCTGATGTCCGGGCTGCAGCGTGCGTTTCGCTATGCGGAACGGCCCAACCGCTTCCTCTACGGCAGCGACTGGCCGCTGGTGCCGCTGGGGGTCTATCGGGCGTTCATCGCCCGGGCCATTCCGCAGGCATATCATCCGCTGATCTTTGAGGAGAACGCCCGGACCCTGTTTGGGATTTGACCACGGAGACCGCTCATGGGCATGGATCAAACAGTGACCTTCGCCGGCAAGCCGGTTCCCTCCTGGCCCGCCGTGCGCGACCTGCTGGCGGGAAAAGGCTTTGCCTTGCAAATGCGCATGATCGACGGCCAGCTGGCGTTTCCTGACGAGGAGCCGGCGGACCACTGGCACGAACTGCGCGTGGGCACGCCGAGCGGCATGGTCACGCTGCGTCGCGGTGAAGGTCAGGTCACCCTGGTCATCTGGGGCAACGCGGACCTGACCATGCGGCAAGCGTGGAACGCCCTGACGTGGGCCTTCGCCGAGGCGGGCGGCGGCCAGGTGCAGACGCCTGGGGGAGCGCTCAGCCCCGCCGCGTTTCGGCAGCAAGCGGAGATGCCGGAGGGGCTTGGGGTGAGTTGAATTCGGACCTTGAAACGGGAAGTGCGGAACTATCGTCCGCTCCGCTCCGCTTCCCGAGTTTCAAACAGACTCGCCTGAGCGTCTTCATACACACGAATCCAGCGCTCGTCTTCCTGGAGACGGGACAGCACCGGCGAGTCGGCAGGGACCACGAGGTAATGGGGAAGGACGGGATCCTTCTTGAACGGGATTTTGAGGTCCGCATCCGGCTCGAGGTAGAACTTCAAGTTGTCCGTCACGTCCTCCGGAGCGAACAGCGTCACGTTGCGGCCATCCATTGACACCTTGATGCGCTCCGACAGTTCCCAGGTGAAATACGAACCCCACCACAGCGGGGTATAGAGATTGCCTCGACATTTGAGTGCGCGCATCACGCTCACCACTCCGTCCGGAGTGGTCTTGCCCAGCGCCCCGGCGGTCGAAATGCGCGGCAGAGGATCACTCAGGACCGCATAAAACATCAGCACGGTCGCAATGGCAATCGAGCCACTGACGCCCAACCAGGTCCGCTCCCACAGAGGCCGACCTTCCCATCCCACAGCGGCGGCCTGGGCCAGCAATCCAAGCACCGGGGTGGCCCAGATGGTCAGGATGGGTACGTGCCGCTGCGATTGCAGGGCCATCACAGTCAGCGGCAGGCAGCCGAGCAGCCACTGCCACGGTGCCAGATCGGCGATCCGTTTCGCCTTCAGCTGGGCCAGGACGGTCAGCAGCACCAGCAACGCCAGCAGCAGACCGAGCAGCGCCGCCGTCCACGGCTGCTCCTGGATGGAGACGGGCTGCCATTCCTGCAAGTACTTGCCATTGTCCTTGTGACCGAACTCCGTGGCCAGATACGGCCAGAGTCGCCAGCCCAGCGGATTGAGCAGGCTGCCGGCGAAGCAGCCGAGCAGCACCAGCGCCAGCGGCCAGGCCGCTCGCCAAAGGGAACGCACTCGCAGCCCGTCCCGGTTGTACGCTTGCAGGACGTGGCCGGCCAGGGCCAGGCCGACGGCACCGATGCCCGCCAGGAAGCCGCCGTGCAAGTTGACCCAGAGCGGCATCAGCAGCGGCAGGACCCAGATTTGGCGGGAGCCGACGAGCAGATAGCGGTACAGGGTCAGGACGAACCAGGCAAACAGGACGTAGGTGAACAGCTGCGGACGGAACTGATACCAGCGGCAGAGGCTTTGCGAAGTCAGCATCAGCAGCGGCGCCCAGATCCGCGGATCGTTGCTGACGGTGCGCAGACAGCCATACAGGCAGAGGACGGCCAGGGCGCCCAGCACGCATTTCAGACCGATCAGGCCAGCGGGACCGAACCAGAGGTAAGCCTGGGCCAGGGCCATCTGGGCAAGGTATTCATGGGTGGACCACTGCCGGCCCTCGGAGGTGTAGGCGAAGGGGTCGGCCACGATTCGGCCGCCGTTTTCGAGGAACAACCGGCCGTAGCAGAGGTGGCCCCACAGATCGGCATCCGCGGTGCGGAAGGAGTAGACGGCCACCAGGGCGGCAACCCAGGCCAGACCAGCGAGCAAGCGGCGGTCAACGGTGGCGGGCACGGGAACAGCAATACTTATCGACACGTCATACCCCAACAGCATCCCGAGGCGGACTTCGTCTGTAAGGGAAGCCTACTCCGGGATTGGCACCCGCACAAGGATTGATTTATCGTTGCCGCTAGGGCCCGCATCCCGCACAATAGCGGCACGGACAACATCCCTCCCCGCGGTGGCCGATCCATGAGCAAGGAAACCCAGCTGCGTCAGGTCCTCGAAAGCGGCATCGTGGCCGTGGTGCGCTCGCCCGACAGCCAGCAACTGGTCGAGGTCTGCCGGGCCCTGGCCGACGGCGGCGTCACCGTGGTCGAAATCACCATGACCGTGCCCGGGGCCCTGGAGGTGCTGCGCCAGGTCCGGCAAACCCTCGGGGAGCGGCTGCTGCTGGGGGCCGGGACCATCCTCGATCCGGAAACGGCCCGAGCGGCCCTGCTGGCCGGGGCCGAGTACCTGGTGGCGCCGACGGTGAACCTGGACGTGATCCGGCTGTGCCAGCGCTACGACAAGCTGGTGATGCCGGGGGCCTTCACGCCGACGGAGATCCTGACGGCCTGGGAGGCGGGAGCGGACATTGTCAAGGTGTTCCCGGCCGACGTGCTGGGGCCGGTCTTCTTCAAGGCGCTGCGCGGCCCCTTGCCGCAGGTCCGGGTGATGCCGACCGGCGGCGTCGATCTGAAGACGGCGGTCGAGTTCCTCAAGGCGGGGGCCTGCTGCCTGGGCATCGGCAGCCAGCTGGTCGAGCCCAGGGCGGTGGCCGAGCGCGACTTCGACCGCATCCGCGACCTGGCCCGGCAGTACGTCGCCATCGTGAAACAAACCCGTGAAAAGTAGCCATCACGCTCCGCGTGATGGTTGCATCACGCGGAGCGTGATGGCTACAATGTGAGGCTTCAACCGTGCCTGACGTGATTACCTTTGGCGAGGCGATGGTTCGCCTCAGTCCGCCGAACTTTCGCCGCCTGGAGCAGGCCCGCAGCCTCGACGTGCAGGTGGGCGGTGCGGAGCTGAACACGGCCGTCGGCGTCGCCCGGCTGGGTCGGTCGGCCGGGTGGGTGTCGCGCCTGACCGACAATCCGCTAGGCCGGCTGATCGCCAACCAGGCCCGCGAGGCCGGCGTCTCGACGGACCACGTTGTCTGGACCAGGGACGATCGCGTCGGCGTGTACTTCCTGGAATTTGGGGCGGCTCCGCGGGCCAGCAGCGTCCTCTATGACCGCAAGGGGGCAGCCATCGCCGGCATCAAGCCGGGCATGGTCACGTGGGACAGAGTGTTTGCCGGCGTCAAGTGGTTCCACGTCACGGGCATCACGCCGGCGCTGAGCGCCACCGCCGCCGAGACGACCCGCGAGGCGCTGCAAGCAGCCCGCAAGGCTGGAGTTAGCACCAGCATCGACCTCAACTATCGGGCCAAGCTCTGGAGCCAGGCCGCGGCCGGCCAGGTGATGAGCGAGCTGATGTCTTACTGCGACGTGCTGATCACCACTGAGGAGGACACCGAACGGGTTTTCGGCATCACCGGCAAGGATTACGAAGAGGTGGCCGCCCAGACGGCGCGACGGTTCCCGCTCCAGAGCGTGGCCATCACCCTGCGCGAGAACCCGCTGGTGTGGAAGAACACCTGGACGGCCATCGCCTGGCAAGAGGGCAAGCTCTACCGGACGCGGAGTTACGAGGTCGAGATTGTCGATCGGCTGGGCGCCGGCGATTCGTTCGCCGCCGGGCTGATCCACGGCTTGCTCGACGGCGACCTGCAAAAGGGGCTCGATTACGGAGTCGCGGCCAGCGCCATCAAGCACTCCATCCCGGGCGACTTCAACTGGATCACGCGCGAGGAAGTGGACACGCTGCTCAAGGGGCCAGGGTTGCGGATCAGCCGGTGAGGGGCCTGAACTCCGATCCAGACCGTCTGGCCGACGACCCTCACAATCGGCGTGACCGCGGTCAATGTGAGAACCAATCATCGTGGCACAGTCGTTTGGCCGTGCCACGATGAGGAGCAAGCTCACTTCTTCGCCTTCGGAGCCTTGGCGAAATCCGCCTCGGAGATGTTGCTAACTTCTGCGTTCAGAGTAACAACCCGGCGATTGCCGGCACTATCGGGCCCTGCCTCCCAGGCGATCAACGTGTTGCCGGGCATGTTGCTGACATCGACGCCGTAGCAGATCACGTACGGCCTGCCGACAGGATCCTTCAAGAATTTATCGAGGGTCCCCAGTTCCTTCGGCCCATTGATGGGGCCTCCGGCCGAGCTGATCTTGTAGGCCAAAGCGATCTCACGCAAATAGACCCGCGACTGCGTCAGCAAATCCGGCCGAGGAATCCCGAAGTTCTTTGTTTTGTCAATGTACGTCTGCTGCTGAGGCTGGGGTTGTGGCTGCGGCTGCGGTTGCGGTTGCGGCTGAGGCGTTGGGTTGACCTGGTCCGGCATGGCGATGCCGAGGCCGCCGCCCACCGTCGGCCGCTGGTCGGTTTTGGCCTCGGTGATCTTCTTGCAGCCGGCCGCCGGCACGATCAGCACTCCCAGCAGCACCAGGACACTCAGGCGAATGGCATGACGTGATCTCATCGTCCGATCCCTCCAAAACGGTATACGGAATCAGTGCGCTCCCATCAGTTGCAGCGGCTGGCGCTGGACGCCGCTCTTGACGTATTGTTCCAGCTCGGGGCGGAACTTGCGGACCGCGTTCTTGACCGGCCAGCCGGCGCCGTCGGCCAGGCCGCAGATGGTCGTGCCCGGCATGATGCCGATTCGGTCGCCCACTTCCTCGAGGATTTGCAGGTCCTCCAGCCGGCCCTGGCCGGCCCGGAAGCGCTCCATGATCTTCAGCATCCAGCCGGTGCCCTCCCGGCAGGGAGTACACTGGCCGCACGACTCGTGGTCGAAGAACCGACAGACATTGTACAGAACGTCAACGATGCTTGTCTCCTCGTCGAAGACCGTCACCGCCCCCGTGCCCAGTCCCAGACAGCCGACCTTGCCCGGCCCGGCGAAGTCCAGCAGCGTGTCAAACTCCTTCTCGGTCATCAGGCCCATGCTGATGCCGCCCGGGATGCAGCCCTTCGCCTTGCGTCCCTTCCAGATGCCGCCGCCGTGCTTGTCGATCAGGTCGCGCACCGAGATCCCCAGCGGCAGCTCGACCACGCACGGCTTGTTGACGTGGCCGCTGATGCAATACAGCTTCGGCCCGTAGCTGCCCGCATCGCGCGGGTTCTTCGGGTCGGCCGGGATGCCGATCGACTTGAACCACTCGACGCCGCGCTCGATGATGTGCGGCACGTTGGCCACCGTCTCGATGTTGTTGACGATGGTCGGCTTGCGGAACACGCCTTCCACGGCCGGGAACGGCGGCTTGATCCGCGGCCAGGCCCGCTTGCCTTCCAGGCTCTCGATCAGCCCCGTCTCCTCGCCGCAGATGTAGGCTCCCGCGCCACGGTGCATGTACACGTCGAGGTTGAAGTCCTTGCCCAGGATCTTCCGGCCCAGCAGCCCGGCGTTGTACGCTTCCTGCACCGCCTCCTCCATCCGCCGGTACGCGGGGCCATACTCGTAGCGGACGTAGACGTAAGCCGTGGTCGCCTTGACGGCGTAGCAGGAGAGGATGATCCCCTCCAGGACCATGTGCGGGTCCTTCTCCATCTGGACCCGGTTGACGTAAGTGCAGGGCTCGCTCTCGTCGGCGTTGATGCACACGTAGATCGGACCGGGATGGTCCTTGGGAAGGAAGGTCCATTTCAACCCGGTGGGGAAGCCGGCGCCGCCGCGACCACGCAGGCCGGAGGCTTTCACGGCGTCCACCACCTGGCCCGGCGTCATCTCGTTGAGGGCCTTCTCCAGCGCGCGGTAGCCGCCCCGGCTCTTGTAGACGCTCAGGCGATGCGAGTCGGGAACGTTGACGTTTCGCAGCAATACGGGTTCAAATGGCACGTCTGACTCTCCCTGGGATTACCACCCACCCCGACCTGTTAGCCGCGACGCGGAGCCGCGTAGCGGCGGAGCGGAGCGCGGTTTTCGAGGCTGCGAACGCGCTCCGCTGCGCTCGTTCCTCGCTCCGCGTCGCGGCTAACCGAAGTCACCGCCGTAACTCACCCAGCAGCGTCTCCACCTTGTCCGCCGTGATGCCGCCGAGCCCCGCATCGTTGATCAGCACCGCCGGCGCCCCCTCGCACATGCCGATGCACTCGGCGAACTCCACCGTGATCTTACCGTCGCTGCTGGTGCCGCCCGGCTTGACGTTCAGCTTCTGACACACCAGGAGCAGCGTCTCCTCCCCGCCACGCAGCATGCACGCCAGGCTGCGGCACACCCACAGCCTGGTTTTGCCGAGCTTCTCCGACTTCCTCTCGCGGAAGAAGTTGTAGAAGCTCATCGTGTCCAGCACTTCGCCCGGACTCAGATCGAGCATCTCGGCGATCATCTCGATGGCCTGCGGCGGGACGTACCGCAGCTCATCCTGGACCACGTGCAGCGCGGGCAAGGTCACCGCCTGCTTGCTGGGGTAGTGCGACAGATATTCCTGGATTTTCGGCCGCAGCGCCTCCAGCCGGGCCTGCTCCTCGGCGGTCAATGGCTCGATGGCTTCCAGCGGCTTGGAGTGTGTCGTCATCGGTCCAGCTCCGCGGCGATGATGTTCAGACTGCCCAGCACCGCCACCACGTCGGACAGCTGATGCCCCACGATCAGGTACGGGAAGATGGCGAAGTGGATGAACGACGGCGGCCGGGTGCGGGCCCGGTAGGCGGTGCCGCTGCCGTCGGCCACGACGTAAAAGCCCAGCTCGCCGTTGGGCGACTCGGTGGCGCCGTAGCACTCCTCCACCGGCGTCTGCCATTGCCGGTTGGTCATGATCAGCTCAAAGTGGTGGATCAGCCCCTCGATGCTGCGATAGACCGACATCTGGTGCGGCAGCACCGCCTTGCTGTCCGCATCGACGTTGACCGGCCCCGGCGGCAAGTTCTCGATCGCCTGGTGGATGATGCGCAGACTTTCCAGCATCTCGTCCATGCGTACCAGGTAGCGGGCCAGGCAGTCGCCCTCCCTCGCGCAGATGACCTTGAAATCGAAGTCCTTGTAGGCCAGGTACGGCTCATCCTTGCGCAGGTCGCGGACCACGCCGCTGGCCCGGGCCACCGGGCCGGTGCAGCTGAGGTTGATCGCCTCTTCCCTGGACAGCACGCCGATGTCCTTCGTCCGGTCAATGAAGATGCGGTTGCGGTTGAGCAGCCGGCAGACGTCGGCGTGGGCCTTCGGGAAGTCGCGGACAAAGGCCCGCACCTTGGCGATCCAGTCATCGTCCACGTCGCGCATCAGGCCGCCGACCCGAGTGTAACTCGGGTGGAACCGCTGGCCGGAGGCCGTCTCGCAGATGTCGTAGATCTTCTCTTTCTGGTTGAAGGCGTACAGGAACGCCGTGAAGCCGCCCAGGTCAAGCGCCGCCGCCCCGCAGGCCAGCAGGTGATCGTGAATCCGCATCAGCTCGGCGAAGATGGTCCGCAGATACCTGGTCCGCGGCGTCAGCTCGATGCCCAGCAGTTTCTCGACCACGTGGTGCCAGGAAATCTCGTTGGCCACCGGCGAGATGTAATTCATCCGGTCCACGATGGTGACGTACTGGTTGTAGTCCAGGTGCTCGCCCAGCTTCTCGAAGCCGCTGTGCAAAAAGCCGATGTCCGGCACCGCCTTGACCACGGTTTCGCCGTCCAGGGTCAGGATCAGGCGCAGGGTTGTGTGCGTGGCCGGGTGCTGCGGACCGAAATTGAGCGTCCAGAGATACTCCTTGTCGATCCCTTCCGGCGGAGCAATCGCATCGGCCAGTTGCAATGGCATTGGCAGACCTCAGCTTTCAGCCCGGGTCAGGGGAGCGAAGTTGTGCCGCTCACCCCGGCCGCGCATCGGATAGTCCTTCCGCAGCGGAAACGCGGTGAATTCGTCCGGCATCAGGATTCGCCGCAGATCCGGATGGCCGTCGAAGATGATCCCGTACATGTCGTACACCTCGCGCTCCATCCAGTCGGCCCCCTTCCACAGGGAAAAGACCGACGGCAGCAGCGGGTCGGGATCGTTGACGAACGTCTTGACGATCAGCCGGACGCCCGTGGTGGTGTTAAGCATGACGTACCAGACCCCGTAACGGTCCTTCGCGTTGGGGTACTGCAAGTAGTCGGCCGCGGACATTTCCGCCAGCATGTCGAAGCCGCAGCTCTGCTTGAGGAACTCCAGCATGGGGTAAAGCTGGGCCGGGGCGACCAGGAGCCGGCGGTTGTCGCGGAACTCCGACGTGGTGAAGCCGTCGGGGCCGAAACGCTCGCGCAGGCGGGTGAGGATCTCGTCGTATTGCATGGCCAATCCATTAACTCCGCAAAGAGTAGACATCACGCTCCGCGTGATGAAACCATCACGCGGAGCGTGATGACTACCATTAATTCCGCAAGGGCGTGGCACTGGCAAAGTTCGCCGGGGCGACCGTCTGCTCGGCCAGGGGCAGCTCCAGGGCCAGCGGCCTGGGCCCCTCGTAGCTGTTCCGGTCGAATTCCTTGCCGCGCAGCGTGCCGGTCCGGGTGATCTTGTCCTGCAAATCGATGACCGACTGGAGCAACTGCTCCGGCCGGGGGGACAGCCCGGAACGTACACGTCCACCGGCAGAAAGCGGTCGATGCCCTGCACCACCGCGTAGGTGTCGAAGACGCCGCCGCTGGAGGCGCAGGCCCCCATCGAGATGCACCACTTCGGCTCCGGCATTTGCAGCCAGATCCGCTGCAGGACCGGCAGCATCTTCATCACCACCCGGCCGGCGACAATCATCAGGTCACATTGCCGGGGGGTGAAGCGCATGGCCTCGGAGCCGAAGCGAGCGATGTCGTGGCGCGAGGCGCCGGTGGCCATCAGCTCGATGCCGCAGCAGGCGGTCGCGAACGGCATCGGCCAGAGGCTGTGCTTCCGCGCCAGGTTGGCGACGTAGTTGAGCTGGGTCACCAGGAAGTTGTCGCCCAGGTTGTCTAGCGCCACGAGAACACCCCCTTCCGCCAGGCGTACACGTAGGCCACGACCACGGTGGCCAGGAAGGCCAGGACCTCCACGAACACCACGGTGCTGAACTCCGGAGTGGTGATCGTCCCCTCCTGGTAGGCCGCCGCCCACGGATACAGGAACAGCAACTCGACGTCGAAGACCAGGAACAGGATGGCGATCAGGTAGAACTTGACGTCAAACCGCTGCCGGGTGTCGCCGATCGGGTCCATGCCTGACTCGTAGGGCATCAGCTTCACTTCCGTGGGCCGTTTCCTGGGCCCAACGTAATGCGACACCAGCAGCGCCGACACCGCGAACCCCAGGACGACCACCACGTAGATCAAGATCGGATAGTAGGTGCTGAGATTGAAATCCATCTCGAACCCCTTCCGGCTGCCTGCACGCAGCCGTGCGACCGACTTCGTGACTTTTTTCACGAAGTCGGTCAAAAAGAAACCTCGACGTACCGGTCGAGGACAAATGACTTCTCTCAGAATATGGCGCGGTCTCCGGGAGACAAGCGGACTTGAAGGAACGAATGATTCCCGAATCCGGCAATGCTTACCTGGTCTTGCTGGGGGCCATTGAGCACCGCGTCAACCTCACTCCAGAGGGCGAGACATTTCTGTCGTTCCTCCGCGGGCAACTTCTCCAGCGCACCCGGTTCGCGCAACCCGGCCAGGGCGGGGTCGGTCCGCCAATGGTTCAACGCCTTGCGGACCAGGACACGACCCGCCACGGGGCCGCCGGCCATCTTGACCCATAAAGCCAGGTCAGCATGGAGCCAATCGCGCGCCTGGGCTCGCCAGCGAGCCCGCTTCGCGTCGCCGAGCCCGGCCCCGTCCTCACCGCGACCGCAGCCGGCGAGGGCGGCCGCGCGAGCGGCGTTGTAGCGCTTGCCGTTGCGAGGTTCCTCGACCAGCTGGGGTTTCCTGGCGAAGGCATCGGCGAACAGGCGCACGGCGGCGACGTGTTGCTTCTTGAGCCGGCAGAGTTCGCCGAACTGGAAGGTTTCGGTGCCGTCGGCGGGCTTGTCCTTGCCTTGCAGGATGGCGGGGAGACGGGCCTCGAGCGCCAGCCAGCGGTCGCACGCCTGCACCTGTTGCTCGAGGACTGCTCGACGCTTGTCGGTCGGGGGGAGCAGGTCGAGACAGCGCCGGAGCGCACCCTTTGCTTCGCCAAAGTGCCCCAGCCCCAGCAGCGCCAGGCCCAGCGCCCCGTGGGCCTCGGCCAGCTTGGGATCGATTCGGAGAGCCTGCTCGAACTGGGCGATGGCCTCGTCCAGCTGGCTGTTGTGTGCCAGGGCGAGGGCGAGGTTGTAGTGGGCCTTGGCCTTCCAGGGGTCCAGGTCGGCGGCCTGCCGATAGTGGTCAATGGCCTCCGCCAACCGGCCCGTTTCATTCAGGACGATGCCGAGGCCGGTATGGGCCGGGGCATGCCTGGGGTTGAGGCGGAGGGCCTCGCGATAAGAAGCGCCGGCCTCGGCCAACCGGCTCATTTCTTTCAGGGTGTTGCCCAGGCCGGTATGGGCCAGGACATCCTTGGGGTCGAGGCGGAGGGCTTCGCGATCGGAAGCGAGGGCCTCGGCCAACCGGCCCCTGGCTCTCAGGCTGTTGGCGAGGTTTACGTGGCCAGGGGGGTTTCCGGGGTAGATGCGGACCGCCTCGCGATAGTGCTCGATCGCCTCGTCCAGCAGGCCCTTTTCTTGCAGGATCCTGCCGAGACCGGTGTGGGCCGCGGCATGCTTGGGGTCGAGCCGAATGGCCTCTCGGAAGTGGCTGAGGGCCTCGTTCGGCCGAGCCGCTTCGATCAGGGCGACACCGAGGTTGGAATGGGCGCTGGGCTCCTTGGGACCATGGCGGACGGCCAGGTGGTAGTTCTGGAGGGCCTCGGCAGGCCGGCCCTTGGCCCTCAAGACGTTGCCGAGGTTGGAGTAGGCATGAGCAAACGTGGGGTCGATCCGGAGGGCCTGCTGAAAATGGGCGCTGGCCTCGTCCAGTCGAGCGTTCAGTGCCAGGGCCCGGCCGAGATTGTTGTGGGCGACCGCCGCTCCTGGGCGAACCGCCAGCGCCGCCTGGTAGTATCGAATCGCCTCCCCCGGATTGTTCGCCCACAGCGCATCGCCCAGGATGAAGTTCGCCCAGAAGTCGCCGGGATGCTCCTGTTGCACCCGCGTCAGAAATGGAATCGCGTCACCGCCGGCATCCCGCAACCGTTCCCCGAACACCACCAGGAGTTGCACCGACGCTTTCGCGGCCAGCGCGGTCCCGGCCAATTCAGTCAGCGCCGCCCGATTCCGCCGTACTGCCGGATCGCGGAGGCGGTCGCGCAAACCCGTGGCATCTCGGTCTGCACGTCGGGCCAACTCCAGCAGCCAGCCCTGCCGGCGCTGATCGGAGGCGGTTCTGACGCAGGCGGCCCAGTCGTCCAATGCGTCCACCAGCGCCTGGCGAATGTTCGATGCCTCCACCCGCGCCGCCGCGACCTCCACGTCGTCGTGGACCTCTGCCAACCCGGCCTCGTGGAAGGCAACCTCGTACTCCCTGTCCGCCTGTGCCTTGTTGAAACGCTTGTCAAAGTTGCCATCGACCACGGCCGCACGATTCAGACGGATGGCGTCCAGCCGGGCCACGAACTCCTGGTCGCGACGGGCCTGGTTCACGCGCTCTAATTGCTCCGTGGCCAGCGCGGTTGCTGCCCGCTCCCAGCTCAACCACAACCAACCGCCGACCAGGGCGGTCGCAAGCACCACGCTTGCTGTCAGACCCACCACCAGGGTCGGGCGGCGCCGCATCCCCCTGGCCAGGCGCTCCAGCCGGCCCTCGGGTCGTGCCGCGATGGCTTCACCACCCAGAAAGCAGCGGAGGTCGTCCGCCAGTGCCGTCGCGCTGGCGTAGCGACGCCCCGGGTCCTTGTGCAAGCACTTCAGGCAAATGGTCTCCAGGTCGCGCGGCACCCTGGCGTTGAGCCGGGACGGAGCCACCGGATCCTGGGAAATCACCTGCTGCACCGTTGCCGCTGCCGTCTCCGCCCGAAACGGCGGCCTTCCCGTCAGCAGTTCGTACAGGATCGCTCCCAATGCGTAAATGTCCGTGGGCGGTCCCAGCGCGAGCGTCTTGCCCTGGGCTTGTTCCGGGGCCATGTAACTCGGCGTCCCCACCGTGGTGCCGCTCAGGGTCAGCCCCGGGCCAGGTTCCAGGCGTCGGGCCAGACCGAAGTCGCTGATCCTGGGCGTGCCGTCCGCGGTCAGCAGGACGTTGGCCGGCTTCAGGTCGCGATGCACGATGCCGGCCTGATGCAGGACCCCCACGCCCTCGGCCAGCGCTGCCACAACCGCGGCGGCCTGGCGGGCCGGCTGAGGCGTGCCCGCCAACTTCTGGGCCAGGCTGCCTCCCTCGATGAACTCCATGGTGAAGTACGGCCGACCCTCGTGGTCGCCCACGTCGTAGACCTGCACGACGTTCGGGTGCCGCAGGGCCGCCACGGCCTGCGCTTCGCTCTGAAACCGCAGTAGGTCACGTGGCCCCGCGTAGGCGCCGGCGAGCAGCATCTTGAGCGCCACGGGGCGGTTGAGCCGCAGGTGTCGGGCTTTGTAGACAACGCCCATGCCGCCGTGGCCGAGCACAGCCTCCACTTCATAGCCCGGGATGCACGGCAGGCTCGCGCCTGGGTGCGGGGATGACGGAGCATCGGCGCCCGTGTCGGGCGGCAGCGGGAACAGCGCCTCGACTTCCGCCTTGACGATCTGCATCTGCTGCCAGCGTCGGCGAATCTCCGGCAGCAGTTCAGGGCAAGTGCCGCAGACCTCTTCCGGCGTCCGCTCGGTATCGAGGATCTCGTCGAGCAGTTGCTGGACCCGTGCTTCGTCGCTCATGGCTCGGCTCCTCGCCGGTTTACGCCTGGTTCGAGTCGGTCGGCTTTTCACCCGGGCGAAGGTCGCCCAGTTTCTCCGTCAGGAGCCGCAGACCGCGATTCAAGCGCCGCTTCACCGTCACGGTCGAGACGCCGAGCAGCTGGGCGACCTCGGTCTGCGGCATCCCCTGGACCCTCACCAGGTCAAACACTTCGCGCTCGTCCTCCGGCAGGTCCTCGATCGCCTCCAGGACCCGGCGGCCGACCGGGGTCAGTCCGGAGTCACTGCTGGCCGGCGCGGGCACCAGACCCTCGCGCAATTCCTCGATGGCTGGCCGTTCATCTAAGCGTCGGGCCAGGTCATTGAGTTCCCAGTGCACGTGCTGGTTGGCCAGCGCGAAGAACTGGCGCACGGTCCGGGGGCGGGCTTCGCGCAAGGCCTTGAGCAACCGTTCCGCCACGGCGCTGAGCAATTCGTCTGCCTGCAAGTTCAACGGCGGAAGTGTCAAACGCGGATAACTCCTGTGCAGCAGCGTGGCGCATAGCAGGTGCAGCCGGCAAACGGCCCGTTCCAGCATGCCCCGGACGAGCGGCTCGGCGGGTAAATCCTTGGCCAGCCCGTCCAGGTAGCGCTGGACAACGGTGGTGGTGTGTTCGTCGCTCATCGCGCAACCCCTCGGCCGGATGGCGGTGCCTCGGGGACGATTATACGCCATGGGGTGAGGCCCGCCACGCTTAGTAATGTAAGGACAGAAGCGATTCGGCCTGGGTACTGTCGCCGAGGCAGTTGCACCTGTCCTATTCCTCTGGCAGGAGAACCCATGAAGAAGCTCATGCGGACGATGTTGGTCGGAGTGGTGGTCGTCGCAATCGGGATCGCTGTCGGCTCCCTCTCCGGGTGCGGCGGGCCGTCCTCGTCTTCCGAGAAAATGGAGGAGAAAGGCGGAGACAGGATGTCCGGCGGCAAGATGGGGGACGGGAGGGACAAGATGTCCGGGGACAGGATGGGAGATGGAAAGGACAAGATGTCCGGCGGCAAGATGGGGGACGGCAAAGACAACAAGATGGGCGCTGAGAACAAGTAAGAGTCTGTTCCAACAGATGCCCGTGGGTGCGCTGCGCGACCCACGGCTGGGATCTGCAACCCCTTCGGGGTAGAAAACAGGGCTCGTTGTCTACCAACCCCGAAGGGGTTGCAGATCCCAGCCGTGGGTCGCGCAGCGCACCCACGGGCATCTTTCTCGTGAGGCAGGCCATGACCCGGCTGGAACACAAACACGACAGGGCCGTTCGGTACTTCCATTGGATCAACGTCCCGGTTCTGGCGGTCATGGTCTGGAGTGGACTGCTCATCTACTGGGCTTACGACCCCTACGCGATCGCGGTCGGCGGAGTGGTCCTTGTCAAGTTCTTCCCGGACTGGTTTTACCGGTGGCTCAACCTGGAGAGCGGGCTGGCCACCGGGATGGCGTACCACTTCGCCTTCGCGTGGCTGTTCGCGGTCAACGGCGTACTCTACGTCAGCTACACGGTCGTGTCCGGGCACTGGCGGGAGTTCCGGCCGACCCGGTGGACACTGGTGGAAGCGTTCCAGGTAGTCCTTCACGACCTGAAGCTCCGCAAGCAGCCCTTGCCGCCGGGCAAATACAACGCCGCCCAGAAGCTGGCTTACAGTGGGGTGGTACTCATGGGAGCCGGATCGCTCGTCACCGGGCTGGCCATCTACAAGCCGACGCAGCTGGCGTGGCTGACGGGGTTGCTCGGCGGTTACCAGGCCGCGAGGCTGGAACACTTCGTCCTGACCATCGGGTACGTGTTGTTCTTCGTCGTCCACGTCACCCAGGTAGTGCGTGCCGGGTGGAACAACTTCCGAGGCATGGTGACCGGGTACGAACTTGTCCCGGTCACCGGGGAGGCCAAGACCAATGTCCCTGCCGAACCCGTCCGAATCGCCGCCCCCTGATCCGCTCACGCCGGCAGTCAAGCCACCGCCCGAGAGCGCTGAGCAGCAGATGCGGCGACACCTGCGCCGCGGATTCCTCCGGGGTGGGGTTGCCGCCACGGCCGGGTTGCTCGGCTGGTTGTGGCTGCGGTCCCGGTCCGAGGCCGATGGCATCCCGTGGCCGCTCCGGTGGCTCCATCGGTTCAATGAGCGGGTCTGGGGTGGGATCTACTCGAACGGCCGGCTGGCACCCGAATTCCCCGCGACCGTGGCCGGCGAGCCGAAGGTGAACGGTCGGAACGGCTGGCCCGCCAACGCGACACCAGCGACGTGGTTGCTGACCGTTTCCCAGCCCGGGATTGCGGACCGGGAGTTCCGTCTGGCCGACCTGGCGGGACTTCCCCGGGTCGAGATGACGACCGAACTGAAGTGCATCGAAGGTTGGAGCCAGGCGGCCACCTGGGGCGGGGTGCGGCTTCTCGACTTCGCGGCCGCACACGGGCTGGGCCGCCGGGCCAGAGGCGACTGGCACCCGTACGTGGCCCTGACTACCCCGGATGGGGAATACTACGTCGGCCTGGACACGCCCAGCGCTATCCACCCGCAGACGCTGTTGTGCGATCGGCTGAACGGGGAGCCACTGCCCGGCAGTCACGGCGGACCGCTGCGGCTCATCATCACCGTCAAGTACGGGATCAAGAACATCAAATGGCTGAGCCGGGTGCGGTTCCAGGACGATCGGCCGGCTGACTACTGGGCCGAGCGGGGGTACGACTGGTATGCAGGGCTGTGATGCTGGACCGAGAGTAACTCGGAGCACGCCGGCGGCATCTAATGGATCGAACACGAGACGGATCTCGTCCCGAACGCGGTTTCCACTTCACCTTTGGAGAACGTCGATGAAGACAAAAGCAACAGTTGTTTTGGTTGTGTTCGCGTTGGCCTGCGGGGTCTGGTTTCTACTCGGCCGGGGTTGGGGCCGCGATCCGAAGTCCGGCAGCGGGACTGCTGCTGACCAGACCACCCAGACGAGTCCCGCCCCGGAGTTCACCGGGGTAACGGAGTGGTTGAACTCCAAGCCGCTCTTGCTCGCCGACCAGAAAGGGAAGGTGGTGGTCGTCCACTTCTTTACGAACGGGTGCATCAACTGCATCCACAATTACCCACACTACCGAGCCTGGACGGAACGCTACAAGGACAACAAGGAACTGTTAATTGTTGGCATCCACACCCCGGAGTTCAACGCCGAAAAGGATGTGGACCGGATCAAGGACCGGCTGGCCAAGAACAAACTCACGTTCGCCGTCGCGGTGGACAACGAGGGGGCCAACTGGAAGGCGTGGGGCAACCATTTCTGGCCGAGCATCTACCTCGTGGACAAGGCCGGGAACGTCCGCTACCGGTGGGAGGGCGAACTCGGCGACGACGGTTACAAGAAAGTGACCGGACAGATCGATGCCCTGCTGGCCGAGCCCGCCTGAAACCGGCCTTTGGGGATAGCCGCGGACCTGGAGGAGAAGGTGGCCCGTGAGAAAGTGCCCGGAATCTTCATGTCGTGCCCCCCGTCTACCGGCTATCCTGCCGCAAGCCGCTCCCCGAAGCGGAGAGGGGGAACAGGACAGCAAATGGCGGCCCTTTGCTCCCCTCCCCGAAGCGGGGAGGGTTGGGGGGGTGTGAGGGGGGTAGCAGAGACGAATCGACCCAAGGGATTTACCTGATTCACGTTAGGGCGACGGAATTCGTCTCTCTGGCCCCACACGCTCCCGAAACGAGCCGCTCAATCCCGAGACGTGACGATCCGGAGAAGATTGAGTTAATCTTCCGGAGCGGTGTTGGAATCGAAATCGCGGCGTGATAGCCTGTCTCGGACTCGTCCGGCCTTTCTCGAACCCGGAGGTTCCGATGCGGAAGTTCGCTCTCGCCAGTAGCCTGTTCCTGGTCCTCGCGGCCATTGCCGGGCCGAAGGGCGATGCCCCGGCCGACAAGCAGTCGATCTCCTTCCAGCAGGGCGTCAACGGCTATGCCGGGACAGTCGATCTCGAAATCTGGGCGGTCGCTCCCAACACCTGCCTGGAAGGCAATCCCAACGCCAGCAGCGACGCCGACAATGACGGGGGCGAGAGCCAGGTCCTTGTCCGCTTTGAGGGAATCGTCGGTGCCAGCCCCGGCCAGATCCCAGCCCGGGCGAGGATTCACAGCGCCCGGCTGGTCGTCAGTGCCTTCGACCCCGGAGATACCGTCCACCTGCACCGGATGCTTGTGCCGTGGAAGCGAACCAGCACCTGGAACAGCCTGGTCGCCGGGGTCACCGCTGACGGGCTGGAGGCGTCGGCGCAGAAGGACAGCTTCACCTTCGGCAAGATCTCGGCCAGCTCGTCGGAAATTGTCTTCGAGGTGACCGACACCGTGCAGGCGTGGGTCAACGGCGCGGCCAACCACGGCTGGGTATTCATCAACACCGGCCCCAACGGCTGGGACTTTTACACCTCGGAATTCGAGGACGTCAAGCAGCGTCCGCGCCTGCTCGTCGAGTTCAGTCCGCCCCGGAAGTGATCCGCGGAACAACCACTCGGAGGAATTGCCATGCAGAATCCGCAACCGGGAACCTGGTATGCCGACCCGGCCCATTTCGCCCGTCCGACCCGGCGGGACTTCCTGTACGCCGGCTGGCTCGGCGGCCTGGGACTGACCCTCGGCTCGTTGCTGAAGCTCGAAGCCGCTCGCGCCGCCGACCCGGCCCGCCCGGTCGAGGCGAAGGCCAAATCGGTAATCCACGTTTATTTGCAGGGCGGCTTCGCCCACGTGGATAGCTTCGACCCGAAACCGGACGCCCCCGCCGAGTATCGCGGTATCCTGGGAACGGTCCAGACAAAGCTGCCCGGAGTGCGCTTCAGCGAACACTTGCCAAAGACCGCAGCCATCGCCGACCGCCTGACCGTGGTGCGGAGCATGAGCCACACCGAGGTGGATCACAGCCGCGGCGAACACAGCATGTTCACCGGCTATCGGCCCAGCCCGGCCCTGGTCTACCCGAGCCTGGGAAGCGTCACGGCCCACGAGCTGGGCCCGCGCCGCGACATGCCTCCTTACGTCGTGGTGCCGAACGCCGGCAGCCGCTATCTCAGCAATGGCTACCTGAGCAGCGCCTACGGCCCCTTCGCACTTGGCGCGGACCCTGGCCGGCCCGGCTTCGCCGTCCGCGACCTGAGCCTGCCGGAGGGCGTGGATGATGCCCGCTTCGCCTCCCGCAAGGAGTGGAAGCAGCTGGTGGACGACCACTTCGCCAGCCTGGAAAAGGACGACGCCCTGGCAACGATGGACACGTTCTACCAGCGGGCTTACGGCTTGCTCAGCTCGCCGACGGCGCGGGAGGCGTTCAGCCTCAAGGGCGAGACGGAAAAGACCAAGGAGTTGTATGGCCTGACCGGGTTGACCGGCCCGCTGGCCTTCCGCAACAAGAGCGCGGCCCGCTTCCTGATCGCGCCGGCTGATCGAGGCCGGGGCTCGCTTCGTCACCGTGACCTTCGGGGCCTGGGACACGCACGCCTTCCACTACAACGGCATCCAGAACCAGATGCCGCTGCTCGACATCGCCTTCGCGGGGCTGATCACGGACCTGGACCAGCGCGGCCTGCTGGACAGCACGCTGGTGGTCGTCAACAGCGAGTTCGGTCGGACGCCGAAGATCAACGCCGGCGGCGGCCGGGACCACTGGCCCCGGGTCTTCAGCATCGTGCTGGCCGGCGGTGGGGTCAAGCGCGGCCAGGTCTATGGGGCCAGCGACGCCCTGGCCGCCGAGCCGGCAAAGACGCCGCTCTCCGTCGAGGACTACGCCCACACCGTCTACCACCTGCTTGGCATCGATGCGAAGAAGGATCTGATGTCGCCAGGCAATCGACCCCAGCAGATCGTCACCAACGGCCAGGTGGTCAAGGGCCTGCTCGCGTAACCCATTGCCCCGGGGGCCGTTGCGTGCCCCCGATCGGTGAGGACTCACCCATGATGCGCTCCGCGCTCCCCCTCGTTGCAGTCCTGCTCTTTCCCCTGGCCGCCGAGGCCGGGCCGCCGACTGTCGAGTCGGTCGCCCCCGGCGTCGGCCAGCGGGGGACCGAGTTCACCCTGACCCTGACCGGCGCCCGCCTGACGGGAGCCGAGGAGCTGCTGCTCTACGAACCGGGCGTCGTCTGCACCCGGCTGGCCGTCGCATCGGCGAGCCAGGTGACGGCCACGCTCCGGGCCGCGCCGGATTGCCGGCTGGGCACCTACTCCTTCCGGCTGCGGACCCGAGGCGGCGCGTCCGAGGTGCGGACTGTCCGCGTCACGCCGTTTCCCGTCATCGCGGAGAAGGAGCCCAACGACACCCCCCGCCAGGCCCAGCAGGTACCGCTCAACGTGAGTGTCGCCGGGGTGATCGAGTCGGGCGGCATCGATTGCTTCGCGGTCCGCCTGAAGAAGGGGCAGCGGCTCGCGGCGGAAGTCGAGGCGGTCCGCCTCGGTGGCGAGCTGACGGACACGGTCCTCACCGTCCTCGGCGCGGACGGCCGGGAGCTTGCCACAGTCGATGACACCCCACTGTTCCGTCAGGATCCCTTCCTGACGCTCCTGGCCCCGGACGATGGCGTCTACACCGTCCAGGTCCGCGAGACAAACAACGGGGGTGGCGATGCCAGCCGGTACGTCCTCCACCTTGGTACGTTCGCACGGCCGGTTGCCGTCTTCCCACCTGGCGGCCAGGCCGGCACGGTGGTCCAGGTCCAGCTGCTCGGAGACGCGGCCGGCGAGCGGACCCAGACCGTGAAACTGCCGGCGTCCGCCGACGGCTTCGCGTTCTACCCGACGGACGACACGGTCGCCGCCCCGACACCCAACCCGTTTCGCGTCTCGCCGTTCCCCAACGTGATCGAGGTCGAACCGAATGACGCTCCACAGCAGGCGACGCCCAGCTCGCACGGCTGGCCGGTCGCGTTCAACGGGGTCATTGCCCGGCCCGGTGACGTGGACCACTTCCGCTTTCGGGCCGCCAAGGGAGACGTGATCGACGTGCAGGCGTTCGCGTTCCGAATCGGATCTCCGCTCGACACGGTCGTCGCCATCCTTGATCCGGCTGGAGCGGTGCTTGCCGCCAATGACGACGACGAGACGCATGACAGCCGGGTTCGTGTCACCATTCCGGCGGACGGCGACCACGTGGTGCGCATCGCCGACAAGAAGAAGGGCGGCGGCCCGGCGTTCCTCTACCGCGTCGAGCTGGATCGGCCCCGGGTCGGGCTGACGGTGTTCCTCCCTGCCCCGGTGCGTAAGTCCCAGGATCGCCAGGCCATCGCCGTTCCGCGGGGGAACCGCGTGCTGACCTACCTCGGCGTCCGCCGCGATGGCTTTGAAGGCCCGGTCAAGCTCACACTTGGCGATCTGCCGGCCGGCGTGAAGGCCATCGTCGGCACGATCCCGGCGGGCGAGTATCTGGTGCCCGTCTTGTTCGAGGCCGCGGCGGACGCCCCCGTTGGCGGGCGCTTGATCGAGGTGAAGGGGCTCGGGGGTGACGAGCGAAAGCCGGTTCACGGCAGCTTTCGCCAGGAGGTGAACCTGATCCCGGGACCCGGCGACTCCTCCTTCCAGAAAGTGACACTTTCCCGCCTGGCCGTCGTTGTGGCTGAGGAGGGGCCGCTCTCCGTCGCGGTGGTCCCGCCGCGCTGCCCGTTCGCGGTGGACGGCACGCTGGACCTGACCGTGAAGGTGACGCGGGTAAAGGACTTCACGGAGCCGGTCGAGGTTTCGTTCCCGTGTCTTCCTCCGGGCGTCGAGGCGCCCACAAAGGTGGTCATCCCGCCGGAGAAAGCGGAGGCGGTGGTGACGCTGATCGCGCACCCGTCGGCGGAGGTTGGCGACTGGCGGCTGGCGGTCGAGGTGAAACCCGAGGGTCCAGCTCGATCCCGGCGCGATCCGCTGGTCGCCGGTGCTGGGAACACCCGCCGGAAGCCGCGGCGCGTGGCCGAAGGAGTGCTGCCAGTGGTGTCGCAGCTCCTCGCCGTGAAGGTGGGACCGCCGCCATTGACCGGCCGCTTCGAGCCGGCCGTCGTTGAGCAGGGCAAGACGGTGAAGGTGACCTGCCAGCTCGATGACGCTAGCCCGCTGGCGGATGCGTTCACCGCTACTCTGGAGGGCCTGCCGCCGCGGGCCACGGCCAGCCGGGTTGAGCTGAAGCCAGGCGCCCGGCGCGTCGAGTTCACGGTCGCGGTCGATGCCCGGACTCCACCGGGCGAGCATCAAACCCTGGTGTGCGAGCTGGCCGGGAAGGTCGGCGAGCAGAGGGTGGTCTATCGGGTCGGCCGAGGCGGGAGCCTGGTGGTCCAGCCGCCGGGCACCGTGAAAAGCGATGCCTCCGGGAAACCGCTGAGCCCGCTGGAACGTCTGCGCCGGAGCGAACGGAAATAGTTCCCGTGGGTGCGCTGCGCGACCCACGGCTGGGATATGCAACCCCTTCGGGGTAGGAAGACAACGGGAGACCGGTTTTCTACCCCGAAGGGGTTGCATATCCCAGCCGTGGGTCGCGCAGCGCACCCACGGGAACGGGAACCCTGAAGCGTGAGGAGGTCCGAACCATGCGTTTTGCCGCCACCCTCGTCTTGACCGCCCTGCTCTTCCCGGCGCTGGCGCTTCGGGCTTGTGTCCCCTCGGCCCAGGCCGCCGGGCCGGCTCCGGTCCGCATCCGCGTACTGCCCGCTGCGGTCGAGTTGACCGGCGCCCGCGATCGGCAGGGCCTCGTCGTTCAGGCCGAGTTCGCCGACGGCAGCACGCGCGACGTGACCGCCGCCGAGATGACCTTCGATCGGCCGATTGCCACGGTCACCAACGGTTTCGTCGCCCCCAGCGCCGATGGGGACGCGACCCTGCGCGTGCAGTACTCCGGGCGCTCCGCGACCGTGCCGGTCCGCGTCCGCAAGGCGAAGGAGGCCGGGCCGCTCCGCTTCCGCAACGACGTGCTGCCGGTGCTGACGCGGGCCGGCTGCAACAGCGGCAAATGCCACGGTGCCGGCTCCGGCAAGGACGGCTTCCGGCTGTCGCTGTTCGGCTACGATCCCGCCGGCGATCACTTCCGCCTCACCCGCGAGCTGAGTGGCCGGCGCATCAACCTGGCGGCTCCGGAGGACTGCCTGCTGGTGAACAAGGCCACCGGCAAGGTGCCGCACACCGGCGGCCGGCGACTGGAGCCCGGCAGCGAAGGCTATCTGCTGCTTGTCCGCTGGCTGGAGTCCGGCGCTCCGAAGGATCCGCCCGGCGTGGCCCGGCCGATCCAGCTCGAGGTCTTCCCCCGCGAGGTCGTCTTCGCGGCCAAGGGAGACACCCAGCGCATGGTCGTCCGCGCGAAGTATTCCGACGGCACTGACCGCGACGTGACGCGCTTCACCGTGTTCGTGGGCAACAACGACAGCGCCGCCACCGTGGCGGAGGACGGCACCATCACCGGAACCGGAGCGGGCGAAGCGTTCATCCTGGCCCGCTTTGACGAGTTCACCGCGGGCACGGCGGTGATCGTCCGCCCCGGGACGCCGTTCGCCGCCACGCCGACCCCCGCGTTCAATTACCTGGACACGCTGGTCCAGGCCAAGCTGGACAAGATGCACCTGGTCCCGGCCGAGGTCTGCACCGATGAGGTGTTCCTGCGGCGGGTCTGCGTGGACCTGATCGGGCTGCTGCCGACGCCGGTTGAGCGGGCCCGGTTCCTGGCCGACCCCGACCCGAAGAAACGCGCCAAACTGGTGGACGCTTTGCTGCAGCGTGAGGAGTTCCGCGATCTGTGGGTGATGAAGTGGGCGGAACTGCTGCAAATCCGCACGGTCAACGGCATCAGCCCCAAGGGGCTGCACTTCTACGACCGCTGGCTGCGCGACCGGGTGCGGGCCGGGGCGACGCTGGACCGGATCGTGTCCGAGCTGCTCCCGGCCGCGGGCGGGACGTTCGAGAACCCGGCCGTCAACTACTTCCAGACCGAGACCAGCCCGCAGCTGCTGGCGGAGAACGTGGCCCAGGTGTTCCTCGGCACGCGCATCCAGTGTGCCCAGTGCCACAACCATCCGTTCGACCGCTGGACGATGAACGATTACTACGGCTTCGCGGCCTTCTTCAGCCAGATCGGCTACAAGAACGCCCAGGACCCGCGCGAACTGACGGTGTACAACGCCGGTAGCGGCGAAATGCGGCATCCGCTGGGCAATCGCATCGTCCGCCCGAAGTTCCTGGCCGGCTCCGCTCCGGAGATCCCCAGCGGCCAGGACTATCGGGCAGTCCTCGCCCGCTGGCTGGCCAGCCCCGACAATCCGCTGTTCGCCCGCAACTTCGGCAATCTCGTCTGGGCCCACTTCTTCGGCCGGGGGATTGTCGAGCCGGTGGACGACGTGCGCGTCAGTAACCCGCCGAGCAACCCGGAGCTGCTCGCCGTGCTGGGCCAGAAGGCCGTCGAGTACCGCTTCGACGTGGCCAAGCTGGCCCGCGACGTCTGCAACAGCCGGACCTACCAGCTGGCCACTCGACGCAACGACACCAACCGCTGGGACGAGCGGAACTTCTCCCGCCAGGCGGTGCGCCGGCCGCGGGCCGAGGTGCTGCTCGACTGCATCACGCAGGTGACGGAAACGACCAACGAGTTCCCCGGAATGCCGCCCGGCAGCCGGGCGGTGCATCTGCCGGACGGCCGGACGCCGAACTACTTCCTGACGACCTTCGGCCGATCGACGCGGGCGACCGCCTGCACCTGCGAGGTGAAGACCGCCCCGACGCTGTCGCAGGCGCTGCACCTGCTCAACGGCGAGACGACGACGGGGAAGATCGTCGAGGGCAAGGTGGTCGAACGGCTGCTGGCCGAGAAGAAGGACCCGTCGGTGGTGGCGGAGGAGCTGTACGTCCGCTGTCTGTGCCGCAAACCGACGCCGGCCGAGGCCGGGCGCATCGCTGCCAAGTTGGGCCGGGCGGCCGACCCGAAACAGGACCTGGAAGACCTCTTCTGGGCACTGCTGAACTCGAATGAGTTCCTGTTCAACCATTGATTAATTGTTCCAGCCGGCTTATTCCGAGGGCCCTCATGCCGACCATTCGACTGCTCGCACTCCTCGCTATCTTACCTGGCGTTGCGTCCGCCGCCGATCCGGTCACGTTCGAGAAGGACGTCAAGCCGATCTTCAAACAGCACTGCATCGGCTGCCATAACGGGGACAAACCGCGCGGCGGACTGGATCTGTCCACCCTGACCGCGGTGCGCGAGGGAGGCACCTCGGGCCAGGTGGTGGTGGCGGGCAAGTCCGAGGCGAGCTTGCTCTACGCGCTGCCGGCCCACCTTGAAGACCCGAAGATGCCGCCGGGCAAGCCCAAGATCCCGCAGGGCCAGCTTGACGTGATCCGGGCCTGGATCGACGGCGGATTGAAGGACAAGGCCGGCACTTCCCCGAGCGCCGCCCCGGCGGGCGGCCTGGTCAAGGCCCAGCCGCTCCCCCGCGCGACGCCAATCACGGCGCTGGCGGTCAGTCCCACCGCGCCGCTCGTTGCGGTGTCCAGCCGCCAGCAGGTGCTTCTGTTCCGCTTGCCGGCCACGGAGCCGCTGGGTGCCCTGTCCTTCCCCGAAGGGGAGGTCCACGTCCTGCGTTTCTCGCGCGACGGCCGGATGCTGCTCGTCGGCGGCGGAGTCGGCGGGCAGTCCGGCAAGGTGGTTGGCTTCGACACCGCGACCTGGCGACGCGCTTTCGAGGTCGGCGACGAGGCCGACGTGGTCCTCGCCGCCGACGTCACTGCGGATCGCTCCAAGGTGGTCCTCGGGGGTCCGGGCCGGGTGGTGAAGGTCTTCTCGACTGCCGATGGCAAGCAGCTCCACGCCTTCCGTAAACCGACCGACTGGGTGCTGTCCGTCGGCTTCAGTCCCGAGGGGTTGCTGGTAGCGGCCGGCGACCGCTTTGGCGGTCTTTACGTCTGGGAGGCGAAATCGGGCAAGGAGTTCCTGACCCTGCGCGGCCACACGAAGGCCGTCACCGGTATCGCCTGGCGGGCCGACTCGAACGCCTTCGCCTCGGCGAGCGAGGACGGCACCGTCCGCGTCTGGGACATGCACACTGGGGTGGACTCCGCGAAGTGGGAAGCCCACCCCGGCGGCGTTCTGGGTGCAGACTTCCATCCCGGCGGCACTCTGGCGACGGGCGGCCGGGACAACCGGGTGAAGCTCTGGGATGGGAACGGCAAACCCATCGCGGACCTGGGGCCCGCCAGCGACCTTGTCCTCCGCGTGGGAATTGGTCCGGAAGCGAAGACGGTCTTGTCCGGAGACTGGTCCGGAGAGGTGCGCGTGTGGCCTGCCAACGGCGGCCAGTCCGTGAAGCTGCACGTGCCAGTCGCCTCGAAACCAGCTGTCGCCGACGTGATCCCTGTGCCGACCCCGACGCTGCGGCCTTCGTCTCCGGCCCGGGCGCCATCATTGGCTGACCTGCAGAAGGACCTTGCCGCCGCCCGGAAGGCGCTGGCAGCCGCCAACGACGCGGTGCGGTCAGCCGAGAAAACCCTCGGCAAGGTGTCCGGCGCCTCCTCCAACGGTGGCACCCAGACTGCCGGAGAAGGAAAGGAAGCGGTGCTGAAGGCCACGACGGAGGCGCTCACCCAGCTCAAGGCGGCCGCGGCCCTGGCACCCGACAACGTCGCACTTGCTCAGGCCGTCTCCGCCACTGAGCGTGCCGTGAAGGAGCTGACGGCCGAGCTGGAGCGTCGGTGAGGGGCGAGTAACCGTTCACGAGCTGAGGATGACAAGCGTGCAGAAGGGCGAAAATCCAACACCGGCCGTGCCAGCGTCGGAAGAAACCGGGCGGAGCGAGGACGGCTCCGGGTCAATGGTGAGCAGGACAGACGTCTTCGTTGTTCGGGAAAGTCTCCAGCCAGGAAGCAGTGAATCGCGGCACCCATTTCGGACGCCGACAAAGCCAAAGGTTCCGTCGGGAAGCATGTGAGCCGCCAAGCGCGGGCACTGTCGGACACTTCGCTCCAAACTGCTTCGGCGTGTCGGACCTCTGCGCGCTGGCGACCTGGGCTTGCGCGGAGGTCGATGGGACCGGAGCGAGCAACTCCGCAGACCGGCCGCGCCGGGCGGAAGTATGTGCCAGCCGCCTCGTTCCCGCAGCGTGAGCTGCGTGGCCGATTTCAGCGCCACTTGCGGAGAATGGTCGCCGTGCTATGCTGGCTGGGTATCGCAAAGGATTCTATCCGAACTGCCGGCAGACACCGCGACCGTCCGCCAAGCCGGATCGGCAGTTCGGATAGAATCCTTTGCGTTCGGCGGCGATGTCTGCCGCTCGGAAGCATGAATCGAGGGAATCCCGATGGTGGTTGTCTATTACGACCCGTCCTACGGTGCCGCGGGCTATGCTTTCCCCACGACTCGGAAGGCCCGGTGGATCGCCGATTCCCTGATAGCAGCGCCGATTCCAGGCATTATCCTGGAACAGCCCCCTCCGCTCAGGGAGGAAGACCTCCTGACAGCGCATGACATCGAGTACATCCGGGCCATGCGAACAGGTGAGCCGCGGAGCCTTGCTCAATCCCAGGAACTGGACTGGGATCCTGGCCTGTGGCCGATGGTCCTGGCATCGAATGGCGGCGCCGTGGCTGCGGCGCTCCGAGCGATGCAAGACGGAATAGCCGGCTCCCTCTCGAGTGGCCTGCATCACGCGCGACGGGACCAAGGCTGCGGATACTGCACATTCAATGGGCTCGCCATCGCTGCCAACAGCGCTCTGGCTGCTGGGGCAGGGGATGTTTTGATCCTGGATCTGGATGCCCACTGCGGGGGTGGCACCTACGGGATCATCGCTGGAAATCCTCACATTTGGCAGGTGGATGTCTCGGTCGATCGGTTCGACCTGTACGAGCCAGGCGAGCGAACAACGCTCGACATCGTCGTGAACGTCGCGGACTACTTGCCGACCATTGCAACACGGCTCCGGGAGGCACAGACTCGTCGGTTCGGGCTGTGCCTCTACAACGCGGGCGTGGACCCGCACGAGGACTGTCCCGAAGGGGCCTTGGCCGGAATCACGGATCAGCACCTCCGGGCGCGAGAGGAATTGGTGTTTGATTGGTGCCGGGAACGGGAGCTGCCGGTCGCGTTCGTGATGGCGGGCGGATACCTCCGGCCGCCCCGAATGGATGAGACAAGGTTAGTAGAGTTGCACCGGCTCACGCTCACCGCCGCAGCGCGATCGGCCGAACCCGGTGCTGCACCTGACCTGGCCCGCGTGTAGGCGTTCCGTGACGTGTAGCTCACTGTGCGGGCCGGGCAGGGTGAGCTTTATCCTTCGAGCACCCACGCAGCGCTCAAGGCGAGGGAGAAGGCCGCTATGAACGCGGATGTCGAGCAGGCATACGGCTGGGCCTCCCAGCAGGAAAGTACCAGCAACCGGCTGAAAGGGGTTGAACTCTGCAAGCTGACCGTTTCGGCAGTGGCAGCGGACATCTGGTTGAACGTTGTCGTTGAAAAAGTTACGCCGGGGACGGAGGTGCGTGGGCGAATCGTGGGGCCTCGCTGCCTTTTCGCAGAGACTACCGAAGTTGTGTCGCCGCTGCGGTCAGTAAGGCACAACGTGGAAGGGCAGATGGCCCTGATTGCACGAACTGCGATTCCGAACCCAGGCTTCTGGGAGACCGAGAATCCCTTACTCTACCGAGTCGTGGTTGAGTTGTGGCAAGATGAACGACGCTGCGAGGTGTCGGGATTCGATCTCGGTTTCCGGGTGATCGAGATGGGGTCCGGCCGTGTCCTTGTCAATCAGAAGCCGCTGTTTCTCCGAGGAATGCAAGACCTGCCGGATTCACGGGAGTACGCAGCCGCACGAAGGCGAGTTGGCTACAATCTGGTCCTCGCCGGGCAAGGGCAATGGCATTGGTGGATACGGGCCAGTCCGATGGGATTTCTCTTGCTGGAGAAAGTGACGCTTTCGACGCTGACGCCACAGTACATCGGCCTGCTCAGGCAGCAACCCTGCTTTTTGGGCTTCGTCCTCGACAAGGGACTGCTGAGCCGTCCGCGGTCGGAAACCGAGAGCTTCCTCCGTCCTTGGCAAGAAAGGCGCGTGCTCATTGGGATCGAACTCGACGAGCCCCCGCCGACCTCCTTGCCGGACGGGTTGTCGTTTCTAGTCTGTCCGGAGTGGTTGCTGCCAGCGTTGGCCACCGTCTCGCTCCCAAAGTTCGGCATGCGAGAGCCACAGGCAGGAAGGGCAGAGTCCGCGCAGGCGGCTCAAGGGGTGGCGGGCTGGATCGATCAACCCATGTGATTCTGGAGGCCAGCTCGAACCAACCGCTCCTGCCGACGTTGGGGCCAAGTCGGGACTCCATGCTCAACGGCTCCCTGGCCCCAACGCGGCAGAGCTTGACGTTCAGTCCGGCTGAAGGCGTTATCCGTGGTGGACTGCGGGGGAGTCGGGGCGGCCATACCCGCTGCGCTCGCCGGGGTCGGCGGCTACACCCAATTCTGCATCGTGCTTCGGTCCCGACCACCGAAGCACTTTTGTGTCATGATGTTCGATGCTGAGGTCACATCAGACCGCGGTGTGTCGGACCGGAGCACTGCCAGTGGCGGCTACTCGGCTTCCCACCCGTGAAGATTCGGTGAAATGTAGTCCCCGGCCGCAGACTCACACGGGGTCGGCGAATTACCTTAGCGGAGGGCACAAGCAACGCTCCGGAGGCGCAGCGATGTCGTTTGCGATAGCTGTCTCGGCCCTGCCAGCTGGGCAGGTTCTGTTCCTCATCGGCGCCCTGCTCGTAGCGTTCGGGTTCGAGTTCATCAACGGCTTTCACGACACCGCCAACGCCGTCACCACCGTGATCTACACCCGGACGATGAAGGCGACCCCGGCGGCGGCCTACTCCGGGGTGATGAACTTCCTGGGCGTCCTCCTCGGCGGGACAGCGGTCGCGTTCAGCATCGTCAACCTGCTGCCGGTCGATCTGCTCATCGAGGCGAACTCGGCCGCCGCCCTGGTCATGGTACTGTCGCTCCTCCTGGCCGGCGTCATCTGGAACCTCGGGACGTGGTATGTGGGCATCCCGATCAGCAGCTCGCATACGCTGATCGGGTCGATCCTCGGCGTCGGCCTGGCGAACAGCCTGTACGCCGGGAGGGGCTTCGCCGGAGTCAACTGGGCCAAGGCCGGCGAGGTCGGGCTGGCCCTGCTCGTCTCGCCCCTGATCGGGTTCGGCCTGGCCGGTCTGCTGCTGCTCGCTATGAAGCGGACCCTGCGCGAACCGCGGCTGTACGTTCCGCCGGAGGGAGATGACCGGCCGCCGAGATGGGTGCGCTGGGTGCTGATCGGCACGTGCGGCAGCGTGAGCCTCGCCCACGGGTCCAACGACGGCCAAAAGGGGATGGGACTCATCCTGCTCGTGCTGATCGGCTTCATGCCCACGTATTACGCCCTCGACCCGCACCACCCGCAAAAGGTGCAGCCGGTCAAGGCCGCCCTCGCCCGGCTGCGGGAAGCCGGCGAGCAGGCTGCGCAGGTTCCGGAGGACGACTTGCTCTACCTGGAGCAGCGGCTGGCTGGGGTCGAATCGTTCGCCGAGCTGCCGGCGGCGGAGCGCTGGGAGGTCCGCCAGGCCCTGTTCCGGCTGGCGCGGGATGTCCAGGCCGACCCAGTCTTGCGCGACCGAGAGTCCGATCGACAGGTGCTTTCCGGAGCGATCGAGTTCGTGCCCCTCTGGGTCGTGACCGGGGTGGCGCTGGCTCAGGGGCTCGGGACGATGATCGGCTACAAGCGGATCGTGATCACGGTAGCGGAGAAGATCGGCAAGACTCACCTCACGTACGCCCAAGGTGCGGCCGCGGAGGTGGTGGCCGCGGCGACCATCCTGGGGGCTGACCTGGCCCACGCGCCGGTGAGCACGACCCAGATCCTAACGAGCGGCGTGGCCGGGACGATGGCCGCCAATGGCAGTGGCGTCCAGGGCGCGACCTGCTGGAAGATTCTCCTGGCGTGGGTGTTCACCCTGCCGGGCACCATCCTGCTGGCCGGCGGGCTGTTTACGGCCGGCAGGTGGCTGGCGGAGTAAGCCGGCCGAACGGTGCGATGTGATAACGGCGCTGCGAGCGCCACGCTCCAGTCTGACGGAAGTTAGCGGACATTCGACCGTGCATGCCAGGAGAAGCGGACCGCAGCGGTTCAGCAGCAATCTCCGTCATTCGTAGCGGATCGATCGATCCGGTGTCCCGAGGGTCGCTGCGTTACGCGCGTCGGTCACATCAGACCGACGCACATCGGCAGTATCTTCGCAGTTCGATGCCTTTCTGTGCGCTTGTCGCCCTCGGCTCGTGAACGGTTACCACTTATTTCCAGGCACCTTCGACTTGTCGCGTGCCCCTCGACCGGCTATCCTTCCGCCAGCCCTCAAAGGAGCATCTGGCGAGCGAGGCAACGATGGCAAGCACACGGCAGGAGCTGGACGGTCGCATCCGCACCTGGACCCGACGACATTTGTTGGGGCTGGAAGAGCTGAGCCGGGAGGAAATTGAGACGATCTTCGCCCTGGCCGAGGAATTTGCCGAGCAGCAGACGCAGCAGCGGGTCCATCGGCAAGACCTCAAGGGCAAGGTGGTGGTCAACCTGTTCTTCGAGCCGTCCACGCGGACGCGGATCAGTTTTGGCCGGGCCGCCAAGCAGCTCGGGGCCGACACCATCGACTTTACCACGACCGGCTCCAGCACCAGCAAGGGCGAGAGCTTCATCGACACCGCCCGCAACATCGAGGCGCTGGGCATCGACGCCGTCGTGGTCCGCCATTCGGTCCCCGGAGCGCCGCACTTGCTGTCCCAGCACCTGCACTGCAGCGTCCTCAACGCCGGCGACGGGGCCCACGAGCATCCGACCCAGGGGCTGCTCGACATCTTCACCATCCGCCAGATCAAGGGCCGGGTCGAGGGGCTGACGGTCGGCCTGGTGGGGGACATCGCCCACAGTCGCGTCGCCCGCAGCAACATTCATGGCCTGCTGAAACTGGGCGCCCGGGTGATCGTCTGCGGGCCGCCGACGCTGATTCCGCCGCTGGTGAGCAAGCTGGGCGTCGAGGTGGCCTATCGCCTGGACGACATCCTGCCGCGCTGCGACGTGGTCAACGTGCTGCGCATCCAGTTCGAGCGGCAGCGCGGTGGATTGTTCCCTTCCCTCCAGGAGTATTTCCGCCTGTTCGGCATGCACAAGGAACGGCTGAAGAAGGCCAAGCCGGACATTCTGCTGCTCGCCCCTGGACCGATCAACCGCGGCGTGGAGTTGACGCCCGAGGTGGCCGACGGCCCGCACAGCGCGATCTTGCAGCAGGTGACCAACGGCCTGCTGGTGCGCATGGCGGTGCTGTCGCTGCTGTGCGGCCGACAGTGAAGAAGATCTCACCACAGAGACACAGAGGCACAGAGAAGACAACAAAAGGAATCATTGCTCGGAACACTAATCCGCGCTAATCTCCACTAATCGAAATGCGGGTTTCCTTCCTTCGATTAGCGAAGATTAGCGCGGATTAGTGTTCCGTTGTTGTCTTCTCTGTGCCTCTGTGTCTCTGTGGTGAGATCTTCGGCGATCTGAACCAGCGACTCCCAGAAACTGACGCCGAAGGTGTAATCGAGCCAGAGCCGGAACGCCGGCTCTTCTCCCATTGGGTCCAGCAGGATCGCGCAATTGATTCCGCCGGCCCGTGTCAGGATCAGCCGGCGCGGCAGGGCGGTGCGGAAGTCCATGCTGCACAGCTGGGCCAGCACGTCCAGGGAGCGGCCGCCCGCCAGAAGGAAGCCGGCATCCTGGCGCTCGACGCGATAGACCTGGGCCGGTCCGCGAGACAACTCGGCCGACAGGCGAGAGACTTCCTCCTCGCCGGCGCCTTCCAGAAAGAAATCCGCCGATCCCAGGCGGGCGATCAGGCCGCCATCCTTCAAGGAACGGGTATCGTAAGTCTCGGTCGGAAGTTCGATCCCCTGTTGCTTCAACCACGTCGCGGCGCCGGGCCCCTTCACACCCAGTTTCGGCCGGGTACTCAGGTCACGGAGGGAGACCGTTGCGACCCGCGAGGGCGTTTCCGCAATTGCGTGAATCGGGCTGCGGTTCGGCGGAGCTGGCATGTCCTTCACCCTTGCTGGCGTTGATTGTCCGGATCGTAAAAGGGGAGACGGGCGACCTCAGCCGTGATCAGCCGGCCGCCCTCCACCTTGATCGTGATGCGCCGGCCCGGCTCGGCCAGGTCGGGCTGGACAAATGCCAGGCCGAGCGGATGGCCAAGCGTCGAGCACCGGGCGATGCTGGTGACCCGGCCGGCGATGGCGTCGCCATCCATCACGAGGTGGCACTCCTCCGGCCAGGGGCCGGCGAAGCCTGCCGGCAAGACAATGCCGACCAGGCGGCGCGTCAGCGGCTGCTTCTTGACGATGACCAGACTGCGCTGGCCGACGAAGAAGGGCTTTGTCTTGCCCAGAGCCCATTCCAGGTCCACCTCGAACGGATTGGTCAAGGCGTCGGTGTCCTGCCCGATGATGATGTGCCCCTTCTCCAGACGCAGCAGGCGCTGGGCCTCGACGCCGAACGGGCGGATGCCGTGCTGCCGGCCAGCGTCCATCAGCGCCGACCAGACGGCGTAGGCTTGCCCGGCCGGGACGTGGATCTCGTACCCCAGCTCGCCGACGAAACCGACGCGCAGCAAACGCGCCCGGACCCCGGCGACCGTGCCCTCGCGCACCGAGAGATAAGGAAAGGCGGTCGGGGCGAGATCAACGTCGGTCAAGCCCGCGAGGACGTCACGGGCTCGCGGCCCGGCCAGGTTCAGGGCCGACCAGGCGCCGGTGGCGTTGACCAGCACGACGTTCAGGCCCCAGACGATGGCCCAGCGCTGCATCTCCTGGAAGAAGGCGGCCACGCCGGTCGTGGTCGCGGTGACGTAAAAGCGATCCTCCGCCAGACGCGCGACCAGGCCGTCCTCGATCAGCACGCCGGACTCGTCACTGGCGACGGCATAGGCGAGCCGGCCGGGCTGGAGGCGGGCAAAGCGGCCAGTATAGACGCGCTCCAGGAAGGCCGCCGCGTCGGGGCCGTTGACCTCGATTTTGCCGAGAGTGCCAATGTCGATCAGGCCGACGGCCCGGCGGACGTTGAGGGCCTCGTCGAAGATGCAATCCTCTCGTTCTCGTCCCGCCACGGGGTAGTACTCCGGCCTCAGCCAGGCGCCGACGTGGGTGAAGACGGCCCCAGCGGCGGTGTGCCAGTCGTGCATGGGCGTGCGCCGCACCGGGTGGAAGCGCCGCCCAGCAAGCAGGGCCATCGGCACCGGATGGTGAAAGGGGCGCGAGGTGGTCGTTCCAGTCTCCTCGACTGATCGGCCGTTAAGCCGGGCCAGGATGCGGACCGCGTTCATGTTGGCCAGCTTCCCCTGGCTGGGCCCCATGCCGACGGTCGAGTAGCGCTTGAGCAGCTCGATGTTGTCGTAGCCCTCCTGGTGGGCGTTGACGAAATCGGCCAGGTGAATGTCCTCGTCGAGATCGACGAAGCACTTCTTCTTTGCGTGCGGGAAGATCGGGTAAGGGTGGCTCGGCGGCAAGCCATGATGGACCGGACGCTCGGGAAGCGGGCCCGCGTCGTGCCCCAGGAAGCGGGCCGCCTCCAGTCCCGCCCGTCGGCCATCGGCGAGTTGGGCGTCCAGGTCAAAGACGCCGTTGACCCGTCCCGCTGCGAACACGCCGGCCGGCAGAGTTTCGGGGACGAACTGCTCAACGCTCGGGTTGTATCGGAAGCGTGCGCCGGCCTGGTAAAGCAGGTCGGCGTTGGGGGCCCAGCCGACGCTCAGGACGATGCCGTCGCAATCGATTCGGAACGGTGTTGTCTGTCCGCCCTGTCCCACAGGATGGAGGATCGCTCCCTTGACGCTCGCCTTGCCGGACCCGGGAATCGCTTCAGAAACGGTCTGGTTGTAGTAGACCTTGATGCGAGCAGAAGCGGCCCGCCGGCCTAGCTCGCCCAACTCATGACTTACCGGACGCGGTTCGGCGATGGCGAGGACCTTGACCCCGGCCTCGTGCAGTTCCAGGGCACAGGCGTAGGCTTCGGCATTGCCGGCCAGCACGACGCAGCGGTCACACGGTTTGACCCGGTAGAGGTGGAGCAACCGCTGGGCGGCCGAGCCGAGCATTACTCCCGGCAGGTCGTTGTTGGCGAACACGGCTGGTTGCTCAATGCAGCCAGCGGCGACCACGACCGCCCGCGCCCGCAGCTTGGTCAAATGGCGCTCGTCCACCAGAGCAATCCAATTGTCGGCGTACCAGCCGGCTGCCTGGGTGTTGCAGCAAACCTCCAGGTTGGGGAGCGTTCGAGCCTGACCGATCAGATCTCGGCCCGGGGACCGCCGGGATAAACCCGGCGGCTCGTTGGCGTGTTGCCAGTGCAAGCTGCCGCCAGGGTGCGGCTGCTCGTCCACGAGGAGGACCCGCACTCCAAGCCGTGCGGCAGCGATGGCGGCCGACAGCCCCGCGGGGCCAGCGCCGACAACGAGGAGGTCGCAGGTCGCATAATCCTTGGGCGTCGGCTCCGCCCGGCTGGCCCGGTTGATCCGCCCCAGGCCCGCCGCCTTGCGCATCTGCCTCTCAAAGAAGGGGAACAGCCAGCGCGGCTTGTAAAAGTCCTTGTAGTAGAAGCCGACCGGCAAGAAGGCGCTGAACCACTCGACGAAGCGCATCCAGTCGCGGGCCAGGCCGCCTACCGTGTTGACCGAGCGCACGTCCAGGCCCGGCACGAGCGGCAGCACGTCACCGCGAATGTTGGTGCGCGTGCCGTCCTCGACCAGGACGTTGACGTCGCAGTTGGCCAGGCTGTAGACGCCGCGGGGCCGATGGTACTTGAAACTGCGTCCCAGCAGCCGGACGCCGTTGGCCCAGAGGGCGCTGGTCAGGACGTCGCCGTGGAAACCCTGGTAGGTTCGGCCCTCGAAGCGGAACTCGATGGGCCGGCTGCGGTCGATCCATTCACCCTGACGTACTGGCAAGCGGTTATTCATCGCGGAGGAGTCTGTCAAACAGGTAGGTTCGCAGGAACTGATCGGTGCGGTTGTCGCGTTCGGCGATGAACCAGGTGCCGCTGGGGACGTGATGCCACCACTCGCGCTTGACGCCCGGCTCGCCGGAGCGGTTGAAGACGTAGTCGGCCCACTCCTCGTCAGTGGCTATGGCCGGGTCGGGCATCTGACGCAGTTCGCCGCCGAAGGCGAACTCCTGGGCCGGACGCAGGCCGTTGATCGGGCAGGGGATGATCTTCATGGAGCAAACTCCGAGCAGCAGCGAAACGTGCCGGCCACGATCCGGCCCGCTCTCCTACGCAGGATCTTAGGATGAGCATCATTCTCTGTCTACAAGTCGCGATTCCTGCGCGGACTTGCCTGATCGATCCACAGCCGAGTACGATTGACCTGGAAATACGGGAGAGCTTCAAATGTTTCGATTCTCCTCGGGCAGCGCCGTGCGCAGGACCGGCTCGGATGTGATCGCTGCCGAGTTTATGCCCGGGTTCACCTCGGACCTGACCTACTGGCGGGTCTTCATTGGTTGCAATCGGTGGCTCCGTCAAGAGGTCGGCGTCTGGGATCCCGGCGGGCTGTTTGACCGTGAGCTGCTGCGTTATGAGGCCCGGCTTTCAAGGGCGGAAATGGCGGAGCTGTGGGGCATCATTGACCGGATCGGCTTCCGGGATTTCAACCGGAGATACAGCCCTGAAAGCATCTGTGTCACGGACTGTCCGAACCATTGGATCATCGTTCGATTCGACAAGCAGATCAAGGAAGTCGAGGCCTACGATCTCTTCAGGCTCACGGAATTCGAGAAAAACCAGGCCATGATCGGCTTCCGCGAACTCTGGGAGGCCATCCATCGGCGCACTCCGCATGGCAAGGTTCCGATGGAGGAAGGTCTGCCCAAGCCGTGGTGGCGGTTCTGGTAGCGTGCCTCAATGCCCCCCGAGGCCGCCCCCTTCTCATCGACCAGCCGGAACTGCTGGAACCGCGACAGGTTGAACGGCTGGGTCAACTCGATGAAGTTCTGCACGTCGCAACGCCTCCTTTACGAAGAGTCGCCAGGATTCATGCTGCCGCAATCGTTGGGTCGGCGTCAACCGCAACCGCTGCGCGATCTGCGTCCGATCCACGTCACCCTGATGTCCAAGATCGAACAGCGACGAATCCGGTTGTGCCGGCGGCCTGTTCGGCATGGTCGAGTCTCCGGCAAAGATGGTCACTTGCTGCTCCTGCTGCTGGCATCCTGGGATGATTGTACCTGCGGTCGTGCTTACGTGGAAGATTGAACCAAGAACTGTGCCAGCAGCCCCCAAAGCGTTCAAGGCCTGGACTCGCCCTTGCTCACCCGTTCTTCCCCCTGGTACGATGCGGAAAAGGGAGGAAGTCATGATCGAACTCCGAGATGACCAGTTGCAGGCCCTGGACGGTCCGCAGCAGCCGCCGGTGGCCGTTGATCCCCGGACGGGCCAGGAATACCTCCTCATTCGCCGGGAGATCTACGAACTGGTGCGTCGCACCTTGAAACCCATTGGGCGAGGCTGGGACGATCCCGCGGACGACGATCTCATCCGGAAAGATTCCGGGCTTCAACCCGCTGCTGACCGAAACAGGAGGCATGCACGACGATCCCAGCCACAACCGCCAGGGCTTCCGGGGAGAACGCCCGGGAGCGTTTCCAACGGCTCGCCGCGCAGTGGAAGGAAAAGTCCCGGCACGTGTCGAACGTCGCCCAGATGGCGATGCTCAAACCGTACCAGCAGATCATTGGCATGGGCGAACTGGCCGTGCCGCTGATCCTGGAGGAGTTGCAGCGTGAACCGGATCAGTGGTTCTGGGCCCTGGAAATGATCACGCAAGAGAATCCGGTCCCGCGACAGGCCGCCGGTAAGGTTCGTCAGATGGCCGAGGCCTGGATCGCCTGGGGCAAGGAGAAAGGATTCCTCGCCGCATGAGTTGGGCCAGTGATTTCCCGCGCTTGACCCCAGGCAACCACCGCATCACCAGCCCGGCCACGACCGACTACAACTGCGTCGCGTGGGCAGCCGGCGACACCGAGAATTGGTGGCAGGCGGGGGACTATTGGTTACCGGAGGATTGGCCGGAGGATGACTTCGGCCTGGGGGCACTGGAAGCGGCCTTCCGGGCGCTCGGGTACAAGAGCTGTGCGAGGGACGCGACTCTTGAGCCGGGTTTCACCAAGGTGGCGCTCTACGGCTCCCGTTTGCTGTACACCCATGCTGCCCGACAGTTGCCCAGCGGCAAGTGGACGAGCAAGCTCGGTAAAGGCGAAGACATCGAACACGACACACCCGACGACGTTTCGGACGGCATCTATGGAGAGGTTGTGGAGATCATGAAGAGGCCAATCCCCACCGCCGGGGCGTAAACTCGCCCCGATTACTCCTGAAGTGGTCTTTCCCTGCCCAGCCGACATTTGACAGCTGCGTTTGTTTCAGGCCACTCTTTTTCGATCAAATCCTCGTATTTCCTTGTGCCGCGGCCGATCGGCATTTGCTATCATGGCTTTCAGGTCATGCCTCCGCATCCAGGATTCAAGGAAACGTGCGTAGAAGGAGTGAGCGGAAGCAAAGCATCTTCACGAGAGGGGATCGATCATGTTGCTCGACCTGCGGGATGCGGCGCTGTTCTTCAAGCTGCATTCCACCCTGATGTGTTTCGTCAATCAGCGACTCCAGGTGCTTCCCGACCCCGTTGCGACGCCGGAAGCCTACGCCGGGCTGGCGCCGGCTCTCCGGCTCAAGGTGCGGGACGCGCTCTCAGCCAACACCCACCTGATCGACGCCTTTGTCGAGGAAAACCCGGCCCACCTGCCCGCCGAGGAGTTGGAGATTGTGCGTTCCTGGAAGAACCTGGTTGCCGGGAAATTCTACGTATTCCGCGAGCTGAAGAAGTACACCGTGTTCCTTTCCGCCGAGAAGGAAGCCATCGCTTACGGCGTTCTGGCTCTCACGCGCCCGTTCGAGGACCTGGTCGGTCCTTACTTGCCGGTCCTGACGGATACGGTTCTGCTGCCGTTCAAGGACCAGATCGTTTTCGACGGCCTGCTGAATCTGTACCGCATTTCCTTCGGCCCCGGCATCCGGCGTTCGCTGAATGAAAGTTTCAAGGAAGCCAAGGAGTGGCACGGCATCGTCACTTCCCTGCCGCTGTCGGCCAGGCCCGCACCCGCCAAAACGAAAGCGAAAGCAAAACCCCGGCCGACCGTGCCCACGAAAGAGAAAACCACAGAGGTTGTGACAGCCGTCGTCGGCCTGATCGACCAGTTCTGCCGGGAGCATCTCAACGAGGAGTACGCGGTCCTGTGTCGTCGTCTGGCCGAGAAACTGGGTCGCAAACGTCCCTCGCCCTTGCTCCAGGGGACCCCAAGCACCTGGGCCAGCGGCATCGTCCGCAGCATCGGCTTCGTGAACTTCCTGGATGACAGGACGCAGGAACCGCACCTGAAGATGACCGACGTCGATGCGGGATTCGGGGTGTCTCCGGCGAGTGGGGCCTCGAAGGCGAAAGCAATCCGGGAGATGTTCAAGCTGCGGCGCTTCGACCCGGCCTGGACGCTGCCGAGCCGGGTGGACGACAACCCGCTGATCTGGATGCTGAGCGTCAATGGGTTCTTGATGGACATTCGCCACGCCCCGCGTGAGGCCCAGGTCGCGGCCTTCGAGAAGGGGCTGATCCCGTACGTCCCGGCCGACCAATAGCACCAGGCGTGAGGACAGATCCCGACGTGGCTTTGTGCGCAGTTGAATCACCATCAGGCGATTCACGATTTGCCGAGCAGGGCATCCAGTACGTGGCAGCCGCGAACGTGAGAGCCGGGGCCTCGGAGGTGTCCGAGTACGGCGTCATCGGCGCAGCCCGCCTCTTCGAGGGCGTCGGCGAGGACGGCAAGCCGGTCCCGCTCCAGTTCCCCCGTGGTCAGGAGGCGATTCTCACAGGCGGCTTGAGCGAGCGATTGGATGTTTGGCGTGAGCAAGGACGGATTGAGAACGAGGGGGCGGAAGGGGTTGCCGAAAATGTCGCGGAGCCATTCGACGTGAAGCATCTGTCGCATCTTCTTGTCTGCTTCAATGCCCGGTCGGGGTTGTTCGGCAAGTGAGTGGGCACGGAAGTTAGCCCACGCGATTGCTGCCGAGCCTGCTGCGTGGGCCACCGACTCATGGTCGCCGCCGTCGAATCGCCTGGCCACGAGATGTGTGGCCGCCTCAGCCGCCTGCCACCAGTATCCCGCCCGCCGGATTTCCGGACCTTCGGCGGCCAGGGCCCGCCTTGCCGCCGTCTTGGCCGTCGCCAGGTCTTGATCCGTTGCCAGCCCCTCGGCGAAACGCTCGCCATAATACAGCGCTTGCCGGCTTCCGGGTTGACGCAGCAGTTCCCAGATCCCACGAACGCAGGCGCAGGCGAACAGTCGCAGCCGTCGCTTTCCACCACGGCAGCGTGATTTCCGCCGGTCCTTCTGCAGAAACGTGAACATTGGCTTGGGGTCCGCGGCCCTCAGCCATTCTGCCTCGGTCATTGCCGCAACCGTCCTCTCTCATTCTCCAAAACGTGCAGGCACTCGAATGTTTCGACCAGGTATTTCAGGAGATCCGCTGGCTCCATGCGACATTCTCCGGGCGACCTGCCGGGTGATCTGTTCCTCGGTCCATTCCGGGTGTTCCGCGACAAGACCGGCGCGGATCATTTGCTGGGCGAAGCGCCACATCCCGAAAGCCATCGCCAATCGCTGGGCAGGCGTTTTTCTTCGCAAGATGGCCGCAAGCCGATCATCCAGCACTTCATCGGTGAAGGTCTTTTCTCGTTCATCCGGCTGTGCTGACGTCCCGTTCGACATGGTTGGGTCTCCGGCAAAGATGGTCCCTTGATGCGCCAGCTTCCTGGGGAGATTTTACCTCCAGCACTGCGAGCAAGGAAGATGGAACCAGAAACCACTGGGATCCGAATCGGATCGACCAGGCGTTTCACAATTTGCCAAGCAGCGCATCGAGTACGTGGCAGCCGCGCACGTGGGGTCCTGATCCGCGACAGTGTTCGAGGATCTGAGCATCCGTGCATCCAGCATCTTCGAGGGCGTCAGCCAGAACGGGAAGCTGGTCGAACGCTCCCTCTTGGTAAACGCTCCCAGCGAATTTCGGGATTGCTCCATTGTTCCAGGCAAGAACCGTTGCGGAGATGAGAGGCAATGGGCGGAAAGGATTGCCGAAGATGTCCCGGAGAAGCGGTATCTGCTGGTGGAGTTCTCCTTCCTTGGCACCAGAGTCCAGGTCAGGTGAATCCGGCTTCGTGTCGCGAATCCTTTCCCAGCCAACGGCATTTGCGCTGAATCCACTGGCCAGGTGTGCCGCGAACCAGCTTGACCCTTCCAGGGTGGCGAGGGCGGCGTGGAAGGCGTTTACGTCAATCAGGCACGCAGCGTGGTCAGGTTGGCCTATTGAGTGGTAACCGGCCGCATCCGCCTCCTGGCAGGCTTGCCGTGCGGCTTTCTCCACCGCGGGCCGCCCCCGGCGCCGCGCTACACCCACCTCGACAAAGCGTTCAGCGAACTCAACCGCCGCACGGCATCTTGGGTCCGTGATTCGGTCCCCAATTCGTCGGCAGCAGGCGAGGGCAAACAGGCGCATTTTGCGCTCACTCACGTTGTCCCGGATAAACAGCAGCATTGTCTGCGGGTCCAGGCACTCCAGCCATTCCGTCTCGGTCATCGGCTCGACCTCATTTGAACCAGCTCCTGTGTTGCTGATCCCAGGAGCAGTCGGAAGGGGCCAGTCCGTCAGGCCCCGAATACCCTGGCACGTGGCAGATGCAACGTTCAAAGTCAAGGGGCGTTTGGCGTGATAACGCCCGTTTTTCCGTTGTGTTCGCATGGTGTTTCCGGGTTCGAGGGTTCTTGGCTGTTTGTCGTCTGCCGATTGCCTTTGGCCGCTGACCTTCCGTCCGCTCCACGGGTTCCCTTTACGGGTTCCTCTTCTCTGTGCCGGGCGTTTGTGGCAGAGCGATGCCCAGCGTCTGCGCCAGGTCCTGCGCCGCCTCGTACAACGGCAAGCCACGCACCGCCGACCACAAGTCCAGCACATTGCCGTGCGCCCCGCAGCCGGCGTGGAAACACTGGAAGACGCCCTTGTCCAGGTGGACCGAGAAGGAGCGGTGCCGCCGCTGCTGGCTGTCATGGATGGGGCACGGACCACGTCGCTGCGGGTCTGGCCCAGACAACCGCTCCAACCAGTCCAACGCACGCAATGCCGCTGTCATGCTCACCTGCGCACGCAGCGCCGCATAATCGATACTCCCCCTACCCGCTGCACCCTCGGCCCCTGCTCTGGGCTCGGCTGGCACCGCAGTTGCCTTGCCCGGTGGCGGCTCTTGCGGTATCGTGGCTTTAGCTGCTGTGACCACTGTCTGTGCAGGACTTCCTTGCTGCTTGTGGCCAGCAGCTTGCTCCGCTACCACTCCTTCTTCGGCCGTGCTGACTGCGGCCTCCTGGGTCGATCCCGATTGGCCTGGCAGCGCTGGCTCGACGCTTGCTTGTGGCGTTGCTGTCCCTGCCCAGGGATAGTAGTCTGGATCAAACGGCTGGCCGGTCCGCCAGATGGCGTGAACCAGGTGCAGCAGCTTCCGCATGCAGTGGCCCACCACCACATCCCCACGGACACCCCGCCCATGCAAGCGCTGGTGCAAGGCACGCACCGCCGGGTTCCAGCGGATGGCCGACAACGCCGCTTGCCAGAGGTGTTTGCGTACCAAGTCATTGCCCTTGCGTGACATGCGTTGCTGCCTGCCCGTCTTGGGTGTACCGTCCCGGTCGCAGCCGGAGGCCTCCTCCTCCGGAAAGATGCCGAAGTAACCGACCAGGCGGTCCGGCGTGGCGAACAGCTTGATGTCCACCACGGTGGCAGTCAGCACAGCGGCCGTGGCTGGACCGATCCCAGGGATCGATTCCAGATGGTTGGGCACGGGCAGTTGCCGGTAGGTGCTGGTCATCAACTGGTGCAGTTGCTCTTCCTGGGCCAGGCAGTCAGCCAACTGCCCGACCAGTTGCCTGACCAGTTGCTCGGCCACGGCACCAGTGCAACTGGCCACGCTGCTGCGTGCCGCCTGCCGCAGTGCCTGGGCCAACTCGGCAGAAACATGGGGCAGAGCGCTCAAGGTATTCAAGTGGGCACGCCCCAGTTGTGCCGGTGTCGGATAGCGCTGCAGCAGGCCCAAGACCCACTGCGCTTGCAGGTCCTTGGCCAGGGTGGCCAACTCGGGGAAGACACGCGCCAGCAGGTTGTGCAATTGATTGGTCAGCCGGGTGCTCTGCCGCACTTGCGTTTGCAGTCGAGCCACGATCTCACGCAGTTGCTGCAGAGCCTGAGGCCGCTCTGGCACCGCTGCGGGCAGCTCGCGCACGGCGAAACGGGCAGCGCAGAGGCTCTCGACGGGGTCGGCCTTGCGTTTGGGGAAAAGGGCCTTTCGGTAGCTGGCATTGCGTCCCGGTTCGCCGACGCTGAGGGTGCTGTTGCCAGGCAAGGTCCGCAGGAAGGCCTCGAGGTTGGCGGCATATTGGCCGGCCACGTCGAGGCGGATGTGGAAATGGACGTCGGGCCAGCGGCGGCGCAGGTCGTCGAACTGAGCGGCGACGCGGTCGTAGCCAGCGCGGGACTCGGGGAAATCAAAGGGCGGGCAGGCCGGTTGCAAGTCGGCCCGCAAGAAGGTGACGTGGTGACCGTAGCGTGCGGTGTCGAAGCCGACGCCGATCAGGGTAGCGGAGCCAGAGTTCAGGGTGGACATCAGGGTGTTCCTCATTCAAGAGCGTGTAACGTCGCTGGCCAGGCGCGAGAGTCCTCCGGTGGAGCTTCGTACAGGAAGATCCTTGTGATGAACGGTCCAGCCGTAAGATGCAACGAGTTCTCAGACGAAGGTCGGAGGGGTCAATCTGCCACAAGCGGTCGAACCGCAGGCAGGAAAAAGATCTCCTCGCGACTGCCCAACAGACTCAGTCTGCCATGACGGAGTCCGTTGGTGAAAGAGCAGAAAACGCTTTGAGCCAAGAAGTCCGGTTGTAGGGCTCGTTACGATCGTAAGGACCATGCCAACAAGCACGATCGGTACGGCAGCGAACCTTGACTCGGTCTGGCTGATGGCCTTCAATTCGATCATACAAGGCAGACAGAAAAGTGACGCTCTCGGACACCCCTCCGACAGCATTGGGCCCCTTCTGGCCTCTGAGCCAAGCACCACAACTTGGCAGGCAGGGCAGGCAGACCGCTCGCTAATGCCCCACCGAGGCCGCCCCCTTCTCGCCGACCAGCCGGAACTGGCGGAACCGCGCCAGGTTGAACGCCCGGATCAGTTCGTGGTTGTCGTCCTTGGCGACCGTGTGGGCCATCGTCTTGCCGCAGATGGGCGTGGCCTTGAAGCCCCAGGTGCCCCAGCCGGCGTCCAGGTAGAAGCCGCGCACCGGCGTCGTGCCCATGATCGGCGAGAAGTCGGGCGTCATGTCCGACAGGCCGGCCCACTGCCGCAGCACCTTCACGTCGCCCAGGCACGGGAACAGGTCCAGCAGGTGGCCGCTCAGTCCCTCGGCGAAGTCCAGCGTCGAGCGCTGCGAGATCAGCTCGTAGGGGTCCAGCGACGCCCCGGTGATCAGCTCGCCGCGCGACGACTGGCTGACGTAGACGTGCAGGCTGGCCGAGACGACGATGTGGTTCAGCCACGGCTTCAGCGGCTCGGTGACGAACGCCTGCAGCGGGTAAATGACCAGCGGCGTTCGCAGGCCGACCATCTGCGTGACGTGCGTGGTCCAGCCGGCCACCGCCGACAGCACCTTGCGCGTCTTGACAAAGCCCTTCGAGGTATGGACGCCGGCCACAGCCCCGTCGCGCACCTCGATGCCGGTGACGCGCGTTTGCTGGTGGATCTCGACACCCTTGCGGTCTGCCGCCCGGGCGTAGGCCCAGGCGACGGCGTCGTGCCGGGCGATGGCCCCGGGCGGGTGGTAGAGAGCGCCGACCACGCCCGGCTGATGGCCGCCGCAGGTCAGGTCCATCTCGGGGACGCACTTCTGGATAAAGTCAGGGCCGACGACCTCGCTGTTGATGCCAAGCGTCTTGTTGACCTCCGCCCGCCAGCGCTGCGTGCGCAGCGAGGCGCTGGAATGGGCCAGGGTGAAATGGCCGCGCTCGGAATAGAAGAGATTGAAGTCCAGCGTCCGCGACAGGTCCTGCCACAGTTCCAGGCTGGCCTGGTAGAAGCGGGCGCCCTCGGGAGTAAGGTAGTTGGAGCGGATGATGGACGTGTTGCGGCCGGTGCCGCCGCCGCCGAGGTAGCCCTGCTCAAGGACGGCGACGTTGGTGATGCCGTGGTCGGTCGCCAGGTGGTGCGCGGCGGCCAGGCCGTGCCCGCCGCCGCCGATGATGACCACGTCGTACTCGTCCTTGAGCCGCTCCGGAGCGCGGAACATGCGCGGCTCGGGGTAAGTGCGGCTGAAGCCAAACTTGAGCAGACGGAACGGCATGCAGGTCCCTCAGCGATCACTCAGCGTGTCAAACCGGCGCAGCCGGAACAGGTCGATGGCCCAGTCAGTGCGGCCTTTCTCGGCCAGGTCGGCCAGGATCTCGCCGACCACCGAGGCGAACTTGAAGCCATGCCCAGAGAAGCCGGCCGCCAGCACGACGTTTGGGTGAGTGGGGTACACGTCCAGCACGAAATGGCGGTCAGGCGTCAGCGTGTAAAGGCAGACCGAAGCCCGCTGCCGTCGGCCGTCCACGGCTGGCAGATGGTTGCGCAGGAAACGGCGAACCGTCTCCTCGTCGTTCAGGGAAACGGTGCGCTCGATCTGGGCTGGCGAGCGAACCTCGGGAGCGCCGTAGTGGCGAGCCACCTTGGGGCCGAGGGCGTTGATCATGGGGAAGCCGTAGTAGAACCCTTCCGGCGTATCGCAGCAAAAGAGCGGGAACCGATCGCGACGGAACAGCTCAGGCCGGCTGGTCTCGAACCAGAAGGCGACCTGGCGCATGACCGTCAAGCAGCGGCCCCAGTCCGCCAGCAGCGCCGGGTTCCACGGCCCGGCCGTCAGGATGAGACGGTCGGCCACGTAGCGACCCCGGTTGGTCCGGACCTCGACCCCGCCCGCGGTCGCCTCCCAGGAAGTGACCGGCTCCTCGGCGCGGATGTCGGCCCTCAGCTCGCGGGCCGCCTGGACGTGAGCCAGCACGCACTCCTCGACGTAGAGGAACCCCGCTGTGTGTTCCAGAATGCCGTGGTAATCCTCCGCCAGGCGAAAGGTGGGGAAGCGTCGCTTCAGCTCGTAGGGGGTCAGGTGGTCCACCGCCAGGGAATGCGTCGCCGCCGATTCGCGGACCCCGGCCAGCAATTCGCCGTCGGGCTTACCGATGCTCAGACAGGGGCACGAGGTGAGCAGATGCTTGCCGCAGCGTTGTTCCAGGTCGTACCAGCGCTCGAAGGCACGCTTTACCAGGGGGACGTAGGCGGGATGCTCATAATAGGCCTGGCGGATGATGCGCGTCTGGCCGTGGGAGCTGCCCTGGTCGTGGCCGAGCGTATGCTGCTCCAGGCCCAGCACACGCCGACCCCGGCGGGCCAGTTCGTACACCGTCGCCGAGCCCATGCCGCCGACGCCGACCACAATCGCATCATAATGGGGAACGCTCATGGGAACCTCACAGCATTGTCAGAAAGCGCTCGATCTCCCACGGACTGATCTGCCGATGGTACTCCTGCCATTCCGCCCGCTTCAGACGAATGAACTCGTTCGCGATCGGTCCCAGCCCCGCCTTGATAACCTCGTCGCGTTCCAGCTCGTCCAGGGCCTCAGTCAGGGTCTGCGGCAGCAGCCGCACGCCGCGGCGGGCCATCTCCTCCAGACCCAGAGCATAGGCATTGTCCCGATTGGGCTCGCCCGGGTCGAGCTTGCGGCGAATGCCGTCCAGCCCGGCGGCAAGATAGGCCGCGAACGACAGGTAGGGATTGAACGCCGACGAGACGGTCCGATCCTCGACGTGGCCGGCGTCGGGGGTGCGGATCATCTGCGTGCGGTTGTTGTCGCCATAGGTGATAAACGCCGGCGTCCAGGTGAAGCCGGAGCGGGTGCCGGTCAGCCCGGCGCCGATCTGCAATCGCTTGTAGCAGTTGACCGTCGGCGAGGTGACCGCGCACAGGGCCCGTGCATGGGCCAGCACGCCGCCCAGGAAGTGATACGCCGTCTGCGACAGGCCCAGACTGCGCTGGTCGTTGTCCGACGCGAACAGGTTCCGGCCTGTCTCCGCGTCGGCGAGATGGTAGTGCATATGCGCACCGCTGCCGGTCCGGTCGGCGAACGGCTTGGCCATGAAGGTGACGATGGCCCCATGTTTACGAGCCACCTCGCTGGCGAGCATCTTGAAGAACAGGAAGCGATCGGCCGAGGTCAGCGCGTCGGCGTAGTGGTAGTTGATCTCATACTGGCCGTTGGCGTCCTCGTGGTCGGACTGGTAGACGCCCCAGCCGAGCTTGCGCAGGGCGTCGTTCATCTCGGTCAGGTAATCGCAGGCAGCGGCCAGGCCCTTGAAGTCGTAGCAAGGTTTGGCCAGGGTATCGACCCCGGCCGGGTCCCACGGCACGATCCGGCCATCCGGCGTCCGCTGCACCAGGAAATGCTCCGGCTCGATGCCGACGTTGAAGAGGTATCCCGCCCGCCGCACCTCCGCCAGGACGCGCTTCAGATTGACGCGCGGGCAATACGGAAAAGGCTGGTCATCGACGTACAGGTCGGCGGCGAAGCGTGCCAGGCCGACCTTCCAGGGCACCGGGGTGTAGCTGGCCGGGTCGATGCGGGCCATCATGTCGTGGGAGCTGGCGTTCTGGCCCATGCCCCAGACGGCCCCGCCGGCGAAGCCCGCCCCCGTGGCCGTCACGGCTTCCAGGCACGAGGCCGGCACCATCTTCACCTTGGGCGAGCCGTGCAGATCGACGAACTGAACCAGCAGGTACTCGATGCCATCCAGGTGCAGTTGACTTTTGAGCTGAGAGCGGTCCACAACTTTCCTTTCCGCGAGCATGGGGGGTGGCTGTATCCAGTGTCCTGATTCCGTATAATCGCTGCGAACTCTTGACTCACCAAGGAACCGACCATGTGTGGCATTGTAGGTTTTCTCGACCGTCGTGGCGGCACCCGGCCCCTGGGCCAGACGCTCCTGACCATGCTCCAGGCCCTTGGCTGCCGCGGCCCCGACTCGGCCGGCGTCGCCCTGTTTGGCCCGCCGCAGTCGCACTGGATCCTGCAGGTCTGCCAGACCGCGGAGCCGGCGCGGGAAGGGACGCAACCGCTTGACGTTCTCTCCGCGGTGCGCTCCGCACTGCAAGAACGGGCCACGGTCCTGCAGGCTCAGGCACGCGGCGCCTATCTCCGGGTGGAAGTGCAGAGCCCCCTGGCGGCGCCTCTGCTGGAGGAACATCTGCTCCGGCGGGTGCCCGGCATCGAGGTGGTGAGCATGGGCCGGCAGCTTGAGATCTTCAAGCAGGTCGGCACGCCCGACCAGCTTGAGCAAAGTTACGGCATCGGCAGCCGGCCCGGCACGCACGGCATCGGCCACACCCGGCTGTCCACCGAGAGCCGGGTGGACCTGAGCCATTCGCAGCCGTTCTGGGCCCACGGCGTGCCCGACCTGGCGACCGTCCACAACGGCCACGTGACCAACTATCACAAGCTCCGCCGCCGCTACGAGCAGCGCGGCTACCGCTTCTTCACCGAGAACGACTCGGAGATCATCGGCGTCTACCTGCGCGACCGGATGGCCGCCGGCCTGTCGCTGACCGACGCCCTGCGCTCGTCCCTGGACGACTTCGACGGCTCGTTCAGCTACCTGGCGGCCAGCGGCGACAGCCTGGCTTACGTCAAGGACCGCTTCGGCTTCAAGCCGCTGGTGCTGGCCGAGACGGACGACTTCGTCGCCCTGGCCACGGAGGAGATTGCCCTGCGCAAGGCCCTGGGCCGGGACTTCGTGGCCCGCGAGCCGGCACCCGGGACCATGCGCGTCTGGTCGCTGAAGAAAGCAGGTGTGGTGCAAACGCAGTGAGGCGACCGACCGCCGAGACCGCCACATCGCCAACGGCGCTTTTTCTTGGCGGTGATGTCAGGAGAAGCCCCGGCGTGTCTGTGCTTGCCCCACCAATGACAAAAAAGCGACACCGCCAACACGCCACTATCACACGCCGTCTCTTCTGGTCCTTGTTTGGCACTTCCCCAATGTCCGTGATGGGTAAGAGATTTATCACCGCTGGCGTGGACTCGGAAACCGGGAATCATAAGACAATCCGGACAACCGGACAGAGCAGCCGGCCCTCCTTGCCGTGTCAAGGAATGACCGCAGGCGTCAGCAAATCGCCCGGTGATTGATCTTCCAGATGGTGGGGCCGATGGCACGCTCGCGAAAACGGAAAGAACAACCCAATGCACCCGAGACGACAGCCGCTCCTATCCCGGAGCCCACCGGGGAGGAAGACGTTTCTCCGGTCGCTCCCGACCTGTCCGGCTGGACGCCGCACCCCAGCGAGCGGCGCGATTTCCTCAACCGCATCCGGGCCTTTCCTCCCGAGGTGGCCGCCTGGCGCCGGCGCCTGCTGGAGCAGATCCGCGCAGACCCCACCCGCTTCCGCCTCGCCCCGGACCTGGACCCGGAGACGCTCGCCGCCCGGCTCGATGCGGGGATCGTCTACCTGCGGGAGGTTGCTCGCATCCTGGCGGTCCTGGACGGCACCCCGGACCTGGGCAACAAGAAGGACCCCACCGACGAGCTGGTCTACATCATCCTGGCACGCAAGACGCGGGAGGAAGCCTATCAGAAGAGCTATCGGCTGCTCAAGGACCGCTTTGCCAGCTGGGATGAGATCCTGACCGTTCCCCGCGCGGAGGTGGAGCGGCTGGTCTATTCAGGCGGCCTGGTGAGCAAGAAGACCGAGAGTCTGCTGGGAGCGATGACCCGGCTGCGTGACACGTTCGGTCGCTGTTCCCTGGAGCCGGCCCGGGACTGGCCGGACGACCTGCTGGAGGCGTTCCTGCGCAGCCTGCCCGAGATCGAGCGGAAGTCGGCCTACTGCATCATGATGTACTCGTTTGGCCGGCCGGTCTTCCCCGCGGACACGCACGCCGGCCGGGGTCTGGCCCGGCTGGGTCTGTACCGCGAGCTGGGCCTGAACCTGGCCGGGCTGGATCACAAGCAGCTACAGCGTGTCCTGGCCGATCTGATCCCGCCTAACCTCCGCTACTCGCTGCACGTCAACCTGGTCGAGCATGGCCGGGCGGTCTGTCGCAAGATCCGCCCCCTGTGCGGGGAGTGCGAATTGCGGAACTTCTGCGCCTATTTCCGCAAGGAAGAGGCGGTCCGCGTGGCCGCCCTGGATCAGCCGACGGTGATCGATCTGTTCGCCGGGGCCGGAGGGATGTCGGAAGGGTTCCTCCGGGCCGGGTATCGCGTTCTGGGAGCGGTCGAGATCGATGTCATGGCCGTCCGCACCTACCGGCTCAACCATCCAGGAGTGCCGGACGACCACGTCCTCCACCAGGACATTCGCCGGCTCCCGGCGGGCGCCTTGAAGCGATTGCTCGGCGGACGGAAACTCGACGTGCTGGCCGGGTCGCCGCCCTGTCAAGGATTCTCCTCCGTGGGCTTTCGCTCCAAGAAAACCCGGACCGGGTATCGGCCGGATGAGGATGAGAGGAACTACCTTTTCGATTTCATGGTAGCTGCTGCCCTGGAACTGCGTCCGGCCCTGATCCTGATGGAGAACGTCCCGGGCATGCAGTCAGCGAAGCGGGAGGACCTGTCGTTCCTGCAAGCAGCTGCCCGGATGCTGGAGGAAAAGGGGAAGTACCGCACCGAGGTCTGGCGTCTCAATGCGGCGGCGTTTGGAGTGCCGCAGGAGCGGATTCGCTATTTCCTGGTTGCATCAAGTTTGCCGATCATGCCGGCCAGGCCAGCCGAGGAGTATCAGGACGTCAGACGGCCCGATCTCGACATCGATGCGTTGCCGTCCATCAGTCTTCAGGAAGCAATCTTCGACCTTCCGGAACGCGGCCCAGGTTCCGGCGTATCCCTCGATTGCCGCGATCTCCCGGATTTGACACAGGATGCCCGGTTCCGCCGTTACCTGACTAAGTTCGGAATAATCCGTTCGTCACGGATTCTCTATCAACACACGGTCCGCTACCACAATTCCAGCGACCTGGAACTTTACTCATTGCTGCGGCCCGGTGAGGACAGTATCCATGCCCTGGAAGAACACAACCGACCGGATCTGATGCGTTACCGCCGTGACGTGTTTGACGACAAGTACGCCCGCCTGCGGGGTGATCGCCCGTGCAAGACCATCGTGGCTCACCTGGCCAAGGACGGAAACGGCTATATCCATCCGACCCAGGTCCGTTCGTTGAGTTTCCGCGAAGCGGCTCGCGTTCAATCGTTCCATGATGGCTTCGTGTTCTGCGGTTCGCCGTCCGAACAGTGGATCCAGCTCGGCAATGCTGTGCCGCCTGTGCTTGCCGAGGCCCTTGCACGCAGCTTCCGCCGTGCCCTGGAAAGGAGCTGATGGTGTGACCGTCCAGCACAAAACCGGGCTGATTGCTTTTCAGCCCCGCGCTCGCCTGCTCAAACTGATCGGTGAGGAGTTGATCAGTGACGAGGTGGTTGCGATCAGCGAACTGGTGAAGAACGCGCACGACGCGGACGCCAGAACCGTGATCCTGGCGTTTTCCCGGGTCACGGGTGCGGATGGTACGATCGAGGTGCGTGATGATGGTGGAGGGATGGACCTGGATACCTTCTTGGGCAAATGGATGGAACCCGCTGCCAGTTCCAAGATTGGCTCAGGGCACAGGTGACACCACGCGGCAGGCGAGTGCTTGGAGAGAAAGGAGTCGGCCGTTTTGCAGCGGACAAGCTGGCCCGGCGGCTGGAGATCATATCGCGCCAGCCTGGGAAGGCCGACGAAGTCACTGCAGTCGTGGACTGGGATCAATTTGATGCCGATGGCCTGATGCTATCCGAGGTGCAGAATCGCTGGGAGGTCCGGACAGCGAGGGAGATCCCCGAGGGGGACTCTCCTTCGTATGACTGGTCTTCGCTCTCCGTGGACCGAGCGCATGTTCCGGAGGCTATCCCTCCGTCTCTCAAGGCTGCTTTCACCGTTTCGGGACAAGGACTCGTTTACCATTCACATCCAGTCCGACGAGTTCCCGGAATACTCGGGGGAGTTGAGAGCCGATTTTCTTCAGAAAGCTCCTTATCGGACTCGAGGCCACCTTCGATGGTGTGCAGACCATCGACATCGGCCTGAGCAATCGAGAGACCATCGTCGCAGCGCTGGAACGGGAATGGAGAGTTGACTTGCGGGCCGGTGCGCATCCGCCTCTATGCATTCGATCTGGAAGGAGAGGCCCTGGCCCGGATCGGCCCGCGGATGGAAGTCCGGGCCTGGTTGAAGGAATGGACAGGGATCAGCATTTACCGTGACGGTTTTCGAGTCTGGCCGTACGGTGAGCCGCATGATGACTGGTTGCGGTTGGATCAGCGACGGGTGAACAATCCGGTCGAAAAGCTGAGCAACAATCAGATCATCGGATTCATCGAGATCAGCCGTGACCGCAACCCGAACCTGAAAGATCAGACCAACCGGGAAGGCTTGATGCACAACCAGGCTCTGGAGGATCTTCGCAGGCTGATTGTTTTCGTTCTCCAGGCAATCGAGGCAGAACGGCAGAGCATCCGTCACCCGGCTCTTTCTTTGCCAGTTGAACGAACTTCCCGGAATGGCGATTGCACGGGACTCGATGCTCTCGACCGGCTGGCCGGGAATCTGGATCGGGCGAACGCTTCTGAACTTCGCCGGATTCATCGGGACTTGCAGAAGCAAGCCTCGCAGGAGGAGCTTGCGAAACGACAGCTAATCGAGGGGTACGCGAAGGTAGCGGTCCTCGGCCAGATGGCTGCAAGCGTGATTCCTCAGCTCGCGATGGAAGCTCGTGTGGCAGAACAAGAATTACTGGAGTTGAAGAAACTCCTGGTCAAGCAGACAATCTCGGGGCTGGATGACAGTCTGACCATTTTGACAGGGACTTTGATCCGCATTGGCGAACACTGCCATCTCCTGCAAGCTGCTTCCGGTGAGGGTGATCGGCGTCGCGCGATTGATCTTGCGGCAGAGGTCGAGAATTACCTTGAAATGATCGAGCCGTTCCTGGAAGCAAATGAGGTCAATGCAAAAATAGAGAAAGAGGACAGCGAGGTTCTCCGGAGTGAGATGCGGCCGGAAACCTTTTACGGCATCTTGCAGATCCTGACTGCCAATTCCCTGGATTGGTTGCGTAACCAAGAGGAAGATCCTCGAATTCGCATTACCTTGAAGGGAACGGAGGACTGTTGCGAGATGATCTTCTCGGACAATGGCCCCGGTGTTCCTTTCGAGCTGGCAGAGGCAATCTTTGAACCGCTTTTCACCCGCAAGGAGGGTGGACGCGGAATGGGGCTGACGATTGCCCGCCGACTCGTGGAGCTGCACGGCGGGTCAATCGTCTTGTTGACGGATGGCCGGAGACGTGGGGCGAATTTTCTCGTGAGCCTGCCCAGGAAACGATCGAGAGCAACCCTTTACAGGAGGGATTGAGGGGTTAATGCTCTTCCCGGGCCGTCACCCAGACCTGCGATTCTTGCCTCGTCCCCTTCTTGTGGGTCTGGAAGTGGTTCTCCGACCCTTCCGGGAACCTGACTTTTGACCTCGGGGAGCAGCATCTGCTGGCCGTGTGACAGCCATCACTTCCCTGACCATCGCTTCCAACTCAGATCGAGTCATGGCCTCGAAAACCCGGCAGGGGCGAATCTGACGGAGTCGCATGATCGTTCTTCTGTAGTGTTCCATCCGCTGTGTTGACTGAGCGGATTCATTTCCTTCCGGAAAGAACTGCTCCGTCAGAATACAGACCAGTTCACGGCATTCACTGATAAGCCTCTCGATGATGCCAACCCAGTAATCCTCATCCCCTCGCGTGGCCAGATGGAAACGAAGTTCCGGTGGGCTGTTATCTCGACGGACCAGCTGCGCACGCAGCCAGAGACGGCGAAAAGTGTCTTTGACACCCCCAAGCCAACGGTTTCGAGGGATGCTTGCTGGCTGTTTCCCCCAGCGCCACTCAACAATGTCGCTCGCCTGGGTAATGGAAAGCCGTTGCCAGAACCGTTTGTCCGCTGCATCAGCTGGAGGGATCTCAAGCCTTTGTCCGAGCAGAGAGGCAGCTTGCTGGTCAAACTCAATCTTCCCGTCACGATTCGGGCGCAGTCGCCGGATCAGAGCCCGCAGTTCTGCGAGCAAACCCGGGATAACGTGCCGGTCCAGTTCGTCACCCTCTCCTGATACCGAGTGTTCAGGATCGACAGGGTTGCCTTCTTCCCAGCTCCGCAGGACTCTCTTCGCGTTAGTGATGATGGGCAGCTTCATGTTTTCTCCTGGCCTTTCAGAATCCGGTAACTGTCCAGCAGTCCAAGCAGACCCAAGGCTTGGTGCGTATGTGTCCCAATCAGTTCAGGTTGCTTGCTGTATTGTTCGCAGATCTTCCGGAAACTCTCGAGTTGATGCTCCTCGTCCCAGGAATCAGGAAAAACGAACCGGCATGCGCGGAACACCGTGTCCCAGCAGCTATCGATTGCTTCCTCATCAGATAGTGGACAATCTTTCTCCGGGGTGAAGAACGCAAGAAGGAGCAGATCCTTCAGAAAGTTTGCCTGGATAAATCGGATGGCAATTCCATTGGCAATGCGGATCTCCGGTTGTGGGAGTGCAGTACTGGAAAGGAGTCTGCGCAAAGGGTCACTGTCCTTGTTCAGCCACAAACGGATAGAACTCGCTGGCTGGTCGAGATCATTATCCTTCAGATGTAAGCAGGAAACTCCTGGCGGAAGCCCTTTCTCGCTAAAAGACACCCATTCCGTGATTCTCCCACCCGTGCCTCCAGGGAGGATGGTAAATCGCTTTTCAGCGAAGAACGTGCAACTTCTTCCAGGCCTGGAGATCCTTGCCTCTGTTGCGATCCGCTCCGAGACAGAGGGAGATCGCCAGATGAAACTTGCCCCTGACACGATTCAGATCGACCGGAATCGTGATGTTTTCTTGCAGGGGAGGCCGATTTGTGTTGCAGGGCATCACGCGGCTGTCAATCACCTGGGACCAGCGAGTCTCTCCACACCGCAGAACAGTCGTGAGGATAAGATCGTGGCGACCGGTGAGTAGTTTCTCCTGAAGGACAAGCGCAGTATCAGCAACGAGCCTGGCTTCCAGGGCAAGACGTTCTCCAGCGATACGAGGTGGAAGCTGAATCTTGACCTGCTGATGGTCCCAGTCCGTTTGCTGTCCGGCAACCCGGACGGCGGTCTGTCCCAGCGGGCCATCATTGCGTCTGTACGGATAAGCGATCATGATTGGCTCCCCGCTTTCTTGCGGTTTGGCTTGCGTTGCAGGAACGACACGGATTCCACCAGATCCACTGTCTGCTCGGGGTGACTGATGGGAGAAGTTCGACGGTGAATGACCAGGAGCGGCCAGCATCCGGCAGTTGGATCAGCCCACGGCCTGTCCGCCCACGACAAATCACTTCCACACCAGGGGAGTCTGCCACCAAGTATACCTCCGGAGGCGATTCTTCACCTTTGTCGTCATGCTGACCGTGCTCCACGACGATGTGGCTGCTCACGTCGATCTGAACCCACCTGGCCATGGCAATGGTTTCCTCAGCCTCTTGGCGGATGGTCATGTTCTCAACTTCCAGTCGAAGAGTTCCCTCAACGATTTGGTTGCCATCAGCATCCTGAGCAGGATGCGGAGGGGTATCCCAGACAATTCGGCAGGAAGGCGTCTTCTTTTTCCCTGTTCCTTTCCGCCGGGATGTGTCGCCTGTTCCATTACCCTGGCCTTTTCCTGGGGCGTTGCCAGGATTGCGATTGGTCGCAATTTCACCGCGATCGGGCAACCTGAACAGATTGGCGAGTTCCCTATCCAGCAGCGGACATCCATCCGTTTGCTCGACATCCCTTTGCCGCTGACGGGCGAGGAATTCCTTGACGTGCCTCTTGATTTCGGAGAAGACCGCCTTGATCTGATCTTTCTGCCCGGGAAGCAGTTCGTCGGCATTGTGATCCCAGTAGTTGTGGGCTGGAGGCTCTGACCTGGCCAGGGTCTTGTTGAGGGAATCTTCGGCAATGAAGACGCCCAGAAAGTGAATGCCCCGGGATCGCTCATAGGGTGAATGATAATGGATCACCATCCGCGGCTTCCGAATGAGCGAAATCGAATCGACCAGGCGATCTTTCCGACCTTCCTCCTCGGGATTCTCCGCTTCATCTTCCTCTTCGTCCGGAACTTGGTCATCGGGAACGATGCTCAGGGCAAGGGCTCCCAGCCGCTCCTGATCTTGACGGACGCGCCTTGCCAGTATCCGGGCCGGTCCGCCAAGGTGGCGCCGCTCAAGACGCTGCGGGCACGGCGGTACGCCTCGATGTAGGGCTTCAGGGCCGGATTCGCTTCAGGGTCAGGCTGGGGCAGTTCTTGGTCTTCATTGAAGAAGCGAACCTCGATTGTCCCCTCGATGATGCTGGGCCAATAGTACCGCTCGATTCCTTCCCGGATCGCCGCCAATTTGGCCTCACTATCAAAGATTGAATCGACTACCAAGATGGACAGGCCCTTGTTGTCGTCACTTGGCCGTGGTGTGAATCCGAGTTTGTCCGCGAGACAATCTGCCTCGTCGTTGGTCCAAGGAGGCGTGTGATCGGGGACATCGCTTTCTGCCCCCAGGAATGCACGTCCGGTATAACGTCTTCCTCCTTAGGATGAGATCGAAACAGACCACAGGCAATCAGCCGGGTGTATGCGTGCTTGGAGCGATCATCCGGTTCAAACCGAGAATGAAAGACAACGACTCCCTGCCTGCTGGCATTCCAGGACACTGTCTTGCCAAAGCCGAAGGTGCCTCCGCCAGCAGCGTCCTCCGATGCATCGCCGAAATTCAGCGCGAGACCGACATACCGATCAGTTTCCGGAATGCGCTCTACATCGCCATCCTCGATACCACTGAGCCCTCGGGTTCCGAAGTCCTCAATGTAAAGCAGTGAAAGGGGATCTCACAGTTGCCCGAAACCGAGTTCTTGCCTCGTCTTTAATTGTTCGAGGGCGAGTAGCCCGATCAGTTCATCCCTCTCCTTTCCGGTGATTTGCCGGAGTTGGAAGGTCATCGTGACCTTTCCATTGTCTGATCGAACTGCGTCCTTGGAATTCTGGGGCAACTCTCTGCCGAGGCGATGGGCTTCCTTCAGCCCACTCGCCGACAGGGTCCGTCGCAGACCGTGCGCTCCCACTCCACCATTTTTGCTGAACCGTTCATGCTTCCAGGTAGATGTCATCAGCTGGGTTCTCCTCTGGTTTGCTGGCTTGTGCTGTTGTGGTATCGAGGTTCCGCCTGTCTGTTCACGCACTGGCAGCATTCACGGGAACGGGTCGAAAGCGATCGAATTCCCGGGGCAGCATCTCGAGAACCGCTCGGGACTCATTCCGGACAGATCCCATGTCACATCCAGCTGGTTCAGGATGTCTGCAAGCCGCCTGCTGCTCCCCCGTCCCCGTCCGCCTGCTCCACGCCGTAACTGGCCTGTCTGCGGGTCGTAGTAGAGCCGAGTGATGCTGCTCATGACTGTCGGGCTGGTTACCAGTTCCTGGCGTGAAGCAAACTGCTCGACAACGTCGCCCGGCTTGTCCACAGGGCCGCAGAGCAGTGCCATGGCCCGATCTGGCTGGTCCCGGTGTGCCCGGAGGATGAGATAGGGGCCAGCAATCAGGTGGCGGTAGTATCGCTGGAAGTTGTTCACATCGGGAATGTACCGGGCGCGTTCACCTACACGTCGTCGGTTTCCTGCACTGATCGGGCAGACTTCATCGAAGTAGAACAGTGCCAGCCATGCCCAGAGGCCAACGTCTCGTTCCGGTTCGGCGATCCGCATTCCCTGCAAGCACCGATGCAGGTACTCGGCCGCGGCAAACCGGGAACTGAAGGTTTGCAACTCAACCTCGACCTGCTCGGGAAGCGGTTGCGAGGTTTCCGGATGGGTGAGGATCTCGCGGAACACCTTGCGGAGCATCCCCGGCTAGCGAATCCAGGAACCCCGCCATCCGGGCCATGCCATTGTCGTTCAATCGCCTCAGCGGCGGCATCAGTGGGCCCCCCTCTGCCAGAATGCCGTGAACTGCTGCATCGTCTGGAACCGGCGAGCAAATGCTGCCACCGCAATTTCGATCCAGTCGTCCCAGCGATCAAGATCTTCCTGGGCCGGCACCTTTCCCACTCCGGGAAGGTCAGCAGCAAAGCGAAGCCACCGACTCCGCCAGTCGTCTGGATCCTCCGTGTCGGTGTGTTCTTCAATCCGGACAATTCGGTTCAAGATCTCCCGCAGCGCCGCAGGATACACCAGCGATTGAAACACCGGTGCGCGTGCCGCGGCTTGCCAGTCGCCAATGTCTCGATTGACGAGCAGGACCGGCTGGAGACTCTGGAGATCCACCCGGTACACCAACGCTCCCAAGTCAGCCGGCTGGACGGGAAGCAGCGGATCACGCTGCTCCTCTGCGTCTTCCCGCCTCCGGATCGGAATCTTGTCGGCCTCGGCGAGCAGCAAGCCATCCCGCTCCCCGCCTACCTGGGCAATCTTGACACGGAAAAGCACACCGTCGATCGTTCCGAATTCTGCCAGACTCCGGTCCACGGGTGGGACAAATGCTCCCACCGTACCAAAATCAAAGCGTCGCGAGAGGCTTTGACGGTACGCCTCCACCATGACCCTGGCGCTCGGCGGCAGCCGATATCCTTGCAGCTGAAATCGTGCCTCGAAGGAACACGGCCGACCGGGTTCCTCGCGCACTTCAATGTTGACATGTTCGCGGCGAATCCGACGCCGTCCGGTATGGTTAATGCGACTGATCGGCATCTTCCAGCACCTCCCTCGCCCGGACCTGGACGTAAAGATCACGGTTTTCATCAAAGCCGCAGACCGATAACCGGAACGCGGGCCGGTCGATCGCACAAGCATCCGATTCTCGTTCGACGTCAGGACAGTGACGCCATCCGTATCGTCTCCGAGCTGGATCGGCTTTTTCAGCAGAGCAAAATCAGCCGGGTTATAGCGTTTCAGGGGAGCGCCCTGCGGACGTCATAGGCCACTTTCACCTCGAAGCCGGTGGGCGGGGCGACCTCTGGCGATCCGGGCAAGACACTGAAACCACCGGCCGTGCGATCGATCCGGAACATTCGAGGCGGCGGTGGCGGCGGTTCTCCGGGCGGCGGCTCGCCAGGCCCCGGCTCCTGGTGAGTTGGCGTCTGGTTTCGCGTCCGAACACCAGGCTGTTCCGCTGCTCTGGCTGGCAGAGAGAAAAGGTCCACCAGGAGCGAACGATCCATTTCCTCCCGGCCCTCGTTCACCAGCCGGATGATCTCCGAGACGCTATTGACTACAAAACGGATGTTCCCTTCTCCGTAGGTATACTTGTTCTTGTAGTTGCGTGAGTCCTTCTGCCATTGCGTATGGGCCGGGTTCTCGGAATCGCCAAGCATACCCGCGAGGGGCCTGTCCTCGACAATGACCAGCGACCGGACGCCCCGACTCAGAAAGGATCGGATGTCGGAGATAATGATCCCTTCGCGCACAAAAAACGGCTTGCCTCGATCCTCACCATCGCGGACCAGGAAAACGTCGAAGTGCGACCACACCAGGACTTTTCCCTTCTCGCGCACCGGCATGGGAACCCGGATCGCAATGCGTTCACCCGCCTCCAGTCGGCGGTTGATTGTCGCGGCGGTGGCCGGGGAGATTCATCTCCGGGGTCCAGCGGAGTGCGCCGATCGGCTCGGGCCGTCCCAGGACCAGTGATTCGCCGGTCGCTACCGTCTGTCGGCCCCAGATTGCCAGTTCGATCAGCGGAATCATCCAGGCAAGGTCCGGCCCCAGCCCCCGAACCCTCTGGAGCAGCGTCTCCAAGTTCAGTAAGGAGCGCGCACCTGGCGTCTCGATCTCGACTTCCAGATCCCCAGCGAGGATGGGATAGAAATACCCTCGCAGGATCGACTCCAGGAGGGATCGGGGAGTGATCTCCTCGTGGCAGTACCAGGGAACCACCAGCGACAAACCCGGCTCGTTCGTTCGCTGCAACCGGAACACCTTGCGAAACTGCTCCAGGATGGCAGAATCTTCCACCGGAAGAACAAGGTGATCCTCGGGTCGCTCGATCCCGAAATAACCATCCGGCAGGTAGCGAACGCGGTCCACGGCATGCGATTTCAGGATGGACCGGCCCATGAGCAGTTGCCGGCCGTCTCCGCGAATGGTCAATCCAAAGTAGGAGCTGATCTGGCTGGCGCGGGGAAGACGGTCTTGCCGACGCCCCAGCGTCCCCGCTCGCCTTCGGTCTTATCCGAGTGGCCCTCCGCGAAAGAAGGTGAAGAACCCATTGCGGAAACCCTCCATCGGGTGCCACTGGGTCGGGTCGCCTTCCAGTCCGGTCGTGCCGAAGTCCTCGAAGACCAGGAACGGGCAGGCGCTGTTCTCGGCCGGGATCTCGCGCAGTCCATTGCCCCGGGCTTGCAGATGGGGCCACGCTCCCTGGAAAAAGGGCGCCACGTCGGCGGCGGCAGCTCCGGTCGGGCCGGAGAGAAAGATCCGGACGCGAGCCCGTTGCCCGGGGATGCGGGCGTCAAGCGTGTTTTGCAACCCCTCACGCGACAGCGCCTCCGCGCTGTTACTTATCGCTTCGGTCGAGAAGAACTCGCCGCTGATCGGATCACGGTAGGTGAGTCCGGGTTGCTGTTGCTGATACGACCACTCCGCCATCACGCATCTCCTCTCGGAAACTCGCGAACACGAACCCGGCTTCAGCGTTCCGGCAAGCGCTGCCAGTGTTCCTCGACCGCCCGTGGCAGATCAATCCCTGGAGGCAGGGAGTAACCCTGGCGCCCATGCTGCACGACCAGCCCTTCGATCCGCAGCCAGGCCAGGGCCAGATACACCTGGTAACCGGGCAACTCGGATCCCTCCTTCGGGTCCTCCAGATGCAGGACTTCCTCGGTGGTGAAGCGCCGTCCGCCCCGACCGGCGTTGCCCACGGCGTCCGCCAGCAAATCGACCAGCTTGCGCGGGGCCTTGTGTTCGTAAGGGGCCTTTTCGGTCCTCGACCAGCCGAGCTTGACCAGGACGTTCCCCTCCCGGAAGAACCGGGGGTAGCCCTCGGGGACGCCCCTGCTTTTCCTGGGAGCCGGTGCAGCCCGGACTGCCTTCCTCCCCGGTCGCCGAGTCTTGCCCGTAACGGCATGGGATCCTGCTCTCAGCCTGTTTGCTGGCGCTGGCCGGACACCGGCATTCACGGCGCCAACCGGAGCCGTCACGGCAGCATCTGCTGGCGCCGGCATTTCGGGAACAGCGTGGCCTTCCAGATCGCCCAGAATCCGTTGCAGTTGCCTGGCGCTGGCGGTCAGCGCCAGGACATCGTCGTAGAGACCACTCTCGGCCGCCTGGGCAAGGAGCGGCCGCAGGTCTTCCTCGGCGCGGCGGATGATGGCCGCCGCCTGCTGCAAGGTGTTCATGTTCTCATCATACGGCGAAACTATGGCCAATCAAGACCGGTAGCGACTTTCGCCATATTTTTCTTGCCCGCACCGTGGGATGCAACGCAGATCATGGCAACAAGATTGGCAGAATGTTGCCGATGCAGGTGCGCTGCTGGTCTGGTAGAGTGACGGAAGGAGGGTCCAGTGCTCTCGCGGGGAGGATTGTCATGGCGAATGAAAGGCGAACAGCCCCGATCCCTGATCTGCATCGACTGAAGGAGCAGGCTCGGGAGAGGTTCACGCGCGACCTCCCGCAGTTGATTCACCAACACCTCGGCTGCTGGGTCGCCTACCACGGCGACCGTCAGATTGCCATCGCTCGCCATAGCGGTGAGCTATACGAAACGTGCCGTCAGCAACGGCTGCTTCTGGATGAGGTCGTCCTCTTTGAAATTGCAGCACCAGAAGACGAACTGCTCACCGGACCGATGGCTTTCGATTGAACGGACTCTGAAAAGGAGTTCAGATGCCGCTTTTCATTGACCGCTTGCCCTTCCATTTCTGGGAAGACCGAACCCGCACGCCGCCGCTTGCGTACTGGACGATCGTCCTCCCGATCGTGCTTGCCGAGCCAAATCTTCTTGCGCTGCCCCCAGGGTCCATCCCACGGGATTGGGCGTTGGACACCGGCAATCGCGGGGAAGGCTACGCCTGGCGACATCACCTGATCCAGGCTGGACTGGACCCGGCGCAGAACCGCCTGGCCAACCCGGTGGCTATCACCGCCGTGGTGGGTGGCAAGACCAGCGTCCCGGCACGTCAGGCCGACTTGTGGTTGGTGAGCAACGTCCCGGCATTGGCGAACCAACCCTACCGCATCCCCTTGCAACGTGGTCTGCCCTTTCAGGACGTGCCCACGATCCCTGATCCGGAGTTCAACCGGCCGCTGATCGGGATTCGAGCATTGCGGCGTGGCGGCTTGCGAGTCGAGATCGATTTCGCCAATGACACCATCTCTGTCTGGACGCCGGGCCCAGTTCCGTAAGAACCAGAGTACGTGCATCCAGAGGCCCTGGACCGTCTGCGCAAGAAGAAAGGGTGAGAAATGCACCCCGGAGAACGAGGCCCAAGCGCCGGCAGCTGCTCCAGCAACTGGGAATCGTAAAGGGGTAAACTCAAGCTATCCGGCTGCCATTGACCCCGACCGGGGTCGCCTGGCTCAGTGCCGTCAGCAGCGCCGTTGCGTGCCCCAGTAATCGGGGAAGCTCGACAGGTAGGAGTTGGACCACGTCCCCGCTCCCGAACTCGGCCAGCCCCCGTAGGGCGAGCCATAGCCGTACGCCGGCGGGAAAGGCGCCGCGGCTGCCGGGGGGTAATACGATTGGCTGGTTTGCGGGCCGCTGGCAGCGGTCGTGGACCGAGCAGACGCTTCCGCACCGGGCCGGATGCCGAGGCGGTACTGCTGCAACCGGGTCAGTGCCAGCTCCACGTGGCGGGTCATCGCCGGAGCATCGACGTAGCCGCTCAGGGAATGCAGGATGATCCCATCCGGTGCGGCCAGGACCACGACCGGCAGGCTGGTCACGCCCAGGGCCCCCACGATCCGGGCATCCTTCTGGGCGTCGAGCTTGACGGCGACGAAGTTGCGGGCGATGGTCGCGGCGATGCTCGGATCGCGGAAGGTGGTGGCGTGCAGGCGCAGGCACTCCACACAGCCCGGCCCGCCGACGCACACCAGCAGCGGCCGGCCCGTGGAGGCGGCCAGCGACCGCGCCCAGGTGTAGTCGGTCACCCAGTCGTTCTCCTGGGCCCCGACCGGAAGGCCCGCTGCCGGCACGAGCAGGGCCGCGATCCAGAAAGCGAGACGGACACCGGCCATGCGCATGTGCAGCACCTCTATGAGAATCCTTCTCCCTGTACATCCTTCCTTATCGGTCAGGTCCCACACTGGACTCGACGCATTCTTCAAGAGGTCGCGCCCCAGCCCAGTTCCCGGAAGCAGCGGGGCTTGCCGGCCGGCCGGCCAGGCGTTACGGTGAAGGAAGTGCGCGTCGGGTGCCTCCCTGTCTTGCCGCTGGAGTGCTGGCGATGAAACCGGTGCCGTTCCTGCTCGCCGTTCTTGGTCTGTTCCTGGCCGGCTCCACCAGCCAGGCGACTCCCTTGCCGGAGAAACTGCGTCAGACCGACGTGGTCACCATCGACACCAATCACGGCCTGATCCGCGTCCGGCTCCTTGCCGACAAGGCCCCGCTCTCCGTGGCCAACTTCCTGCGCTACGTCGATGACGGCTTTTACAAGGGCACCGTCTTTCACCGGGTCATCCCCGGCTTCGTCATCCAGGGAGGCGGTCTCGACAGCGAGCTGAAGATGAAACCGGGCCGGCCGCCGGTCAAGAATGAATCGAGCAACGGCCTGAGCAACCGCCGGGGAACCATCGCCGTGGCCCGGGCGGCCGATCCCGACAGCGGCACCAGCCAGTTCTACGTCAACCTGAAGGACAACGTCCAGCTGGATGCGCAGCAGGAGCGGCCGGGTTACTGCGTCTTCGGCGAGGTCATTGAAGGGATGGACGTGGTGGACCGGATCGCCCAGGTGGCCACCGGCGCGAAGGGCGGCCTCCACGACGTGCCGCTAGAACCCGTCGTCATCCGGGGCATCCGGCGCGGACGGGAGTGAGCCGGCCGATCGCGGCTTTGTTTGGTTGAATCGTCTCCCTGGTGTTCGGGACAATGCTGAACCTCCGGCCCGCGTCAGGTGTCTGGTGAACAACTCCGAAGACCGATCCCCAGAACATCGCGGAGACGAAAATGAAGGCCAATCCAGCTTACGCCATCGGTCACCTCGCGAAAGCACTCACGACCAGTCAAGCGCACGAAGACGCCGCCACCCATACCCGCGCTGGCAAGAAGATCGAGAAGTGGACCAAGATTTTCGAGGGGATGCTCTCCGGTGTCCTCCAGGTCGGCTCACGAACCCCTGTCGGGGGCACGCCTCCGTGGGCCACGCTCGAGGTCGCCCACGGAGGATTCGCGACGGGCGAACTCCTCGCCGGAGGCGCTCTTCAGCCCCATGAGACGGAGTTGCTCGCTCGACTCTCCATCGCCCCCTCCGTCCCATCACGGTCGGCCCTCAACAGTTACTTCCTGGGGGACGAAGGAATCGCCGAGTTGCAGCGGATGCTGGTGAGCGGCTGTTACCGGATCACGGTCCCGGAAGAGGGCGCCTTGCTGGTCGTCAGTTGGCTGCTCCAGCAGGACCGGCCGGATCAAGCCAGGGAACTGCTCGACCAGATTGGCCCCTTCCTGTCCAGGCTCCGATTCTACCCCGTCCCTGATCCCCGCCCGCTGACGGTCAGTTCTCTCGTTCATCTTCAGACAGTCGGGCAGACGGTTCAGGCCCTGAAGGAGATCAAGGTTCCCAAAGTGGTCCAGGCGCAGCGAGAAGCCATCCAGGTCTGGACGCCGCTCTTCGACCGCATCGTTGAACTGTTCCTTGAGACACTCGAGGGTCCTCCTCCCACCCTGCAAACCGGGCCGGACGGCAAACCCTTGCGGACGGCGGCAGGAAAGTTCTTCATTGAGGGAGGCTGGCCGTGTCAGCACTACCCCGAGGGCTGGGTCGCACGGGCTCGCGCCTTTCTGAAGGAGTACCGCCAGCAGCGGAAGCGCCATTCGCTGTGCGGCAAACCGGAGCATCCGGCCGAGAACTTCGCTTTGCTGCGCCGCCACCTCCAGACCTGCACCCGCAAGCCGGGTCAGCTGACGGGCAGGGACGTGGGTATGATCCGCTTGATCCTGGCAGGCATCGCCACCAAGCGCGGGCTCCCCGGTTCGGCGCGCTGCCAGGAACTCCGACAGCTTCAGGCGCGGCAGGCGACTTGCACGACCCGAGCGGATCTGGCCCCGGTCCTTGTCGCTCGGTTGTCCCGACTCCCGCAAGAGGACGGCCTGGACTCCCTGGAGGAGGTCCTGGCCCCGGTGAGCGAGGATGAGGCCATCTGCTACGAAGTGCCCTCCGGTCAATCCCTGACCGAGCCCCTCGGCGACAAGGTCCGGCGCTGCCTGACCGCTCCGGTGGAGATCCTGGTCGAGATGGGGGCCATTCCGTCAGGAGAAGTGCTGGCCCGCGTTACCCCCCAGATCACCGCGCAGGTCCGCTCGGCCAGTTTCGCCGATCCTGCCCTGCGCCGACTCTACGGCGCCATCTACCAGGCGTTTCGCCGGCGGCGGTCCTTGTTGCTGCTGAACCTGGAGAGCCAGGTCAAGTTCGAGGAACTGCCCTGGGTTGCGGCCTGCAACGCTCACCGAGAGGATGACCTGACCGTGAAGGCACTGGCCCGGCAGACACTGGAGCAGGTAGTTGTCCTGGCCGTGACGGCATTCCCTCAACAGATCCTGCCGAACAAGCTCCTCCAGGAAATCCAGGCGCTGGCCAAAAGTGCGCGGCTCGGTCTGCCTCTTGTGGAAGAGGTGGCGGCCGACATCTTCATGGGCGCATTCGCCGAGAAGTTCCTGCGTGCCGCACAGGCCGCCGGCGAGCTGCTCGAAGGGTCACTCTACGAACGCTATTACGCAATCTCCTATGCCCAGGTGCGGCAGATTGACGACGTCAAATCGTCACGCTCCGCGAAGGGCACGTCGCAAGCCTTTGTCCAGCTCTGCATGGAAAGGGCGGGAGAGCTTTCCTCGAATCGCTGGTCTGTGGCACGCAATGGCAAGATCATCGAGCAGGAGCAGATTCTGACCACGCACAACCTGGCGGTGCTGTTTGGCGCCCTCGGTCTGGGGGAGACGCTTCAGCCCGTCCTGGAAGAGCTGGCCCGCCGCTGCTTCCAGTGGATCTGTCGGCGCCACCAGCAGAAGAGCGGCACGTGGAAGGCCCTGCTTCAGTCGGTCAAGAACATGGCCTATGCCTGGCGGCAGATGATCTTCTTCCTGGCCCTGGCGCCGGAAAATGCCGGCGAGGCGTTCCTGGTCTGGGCTGCGGACCACCTGGGGAAGCAGAGCAATGAGTTCCAGGCACGCTTCCAGCCTGCGCTGACGGGACTCCGCCGGGCGTTACAAGGGCTGCCGCCGGAGGAAGCGACCAGGGAAGGACTCGCGAGCCGTCAATTCCTGGGTTGGACCACGGAGAAACATTGGCTGCTTTCCTGAGTTCGACTCGAGCCCTCTTGTGGAGTGCGGCAGTGGCTTTGCCTCTGCCGCTTTTGTTTCTGGTGTTTTTTTCTTTGGAGTGCGGCAGCAGCTTTGCTCTGCCGCTTTTGTTTCTGCTTTTGGTCTTTGTTTCTTGGGCTGTGGGCGTAAAAAGGCAAAAGGGAAAGCCAAAACCAAAAGGCCAAACAAAAGCGGCAGAGCAAAGCTACTGCCGCACTCCAAAATAGGATGAGCCTGATGCGCGCCCTCGTCAAAGACGCTCGGTCCGTGTCGCTTTGCTCTGTGCCCTGTCCAGTGCCGCGAGCCGACGAGGTCCTTGTCCACGTCGAAGTCGCCGGGCTCTGCCGCACGGACCTCTACGTTGCCGATGGGAAGATTCCTTCCCGGACCCCGTTGATCCTCGGACACGAATTCTCCGGCACCATTGAGGAGATCGGACCGAGCGTATCCAACGTCCAGGCCGGGCAGCGCGTGGCCGTGATGCCAATCCTCTCCTGCGGCGTCTGCGACTATTGCCGGCGCGGCCTGGAGCGGGTCTGCCAGCGCCGGAGCGTGCTTGGCGTCGATCGGGACGGCGCTTTCGCGGAGTTCGTGGCGGTGCCGGCCCGGTTCGTCTACCCGATCCCTGAGGGCCTCTCCTTCCAGGCCGCCGCCTTGGCCGAGCCGGTGACGGCGGCACTGGGCGTGCTGAACGCCGGGCTCGATCCCGACCAGAGCGGATTGATTTACGGAAAAAATCGCTTTTCTCAGCTTCTCCTCCAGGTGCTGCGCGTTCACGGCTTCAAGCGGATCGCCATTCATGATCCCGAGAGAGCGCCTCTGCCGGCCGATTGCTGCGATTTCGCGATCGAAACCTTCGCTTCCGCAGAGACTGTTGCGGAGATGATCCGGGCGGTCCGGCCGCTGGGGACGATTGTCCTCAAGAGCCGGCAGCCCTGGCCGACCGCGCTTGATCTGCTCTCGGCCATTCCCAAGGAGCTGACCTTCCGCACGGTCCATCACGGCTCGTTTGCTCAGGCCCTGCAACTGCTGGCCGAGGGCCGGCTGCACCTCATGGACATGGTTGGCCCGCTCAACCCGCTGAGTGCCTGGGAACACGTATTCGATCTGGCCCGGCAGGGCGAGCAGTGCAAGTTCTTCTTCTTACCGGCGGACCAGTGATGTGTGGCATTGTCGGCCTGGTGTCCTGGCGGAAGCCCCTGGGACCGGAAACCCTCCAGCCCGCTCTGGCTGCTCTGCGGCACCGTGGCCCTGACGGGGAGGGAACCTGGCTGTCGGAGGATCGCTCCGTCGCACTGGGACACACCCGGTTGAGCATCATCGACCTGCAAACCGGAGCGCAGCCGATCAGCAGCGAGGACGGCCAGGTGGTCGTCAGCGTCCACGGCGAGTTTTACGGCTTCGAGGAAGTCCGCCGCGACCTGGAACGCCGGGGCCACCGTTTCCGCACGCGCAGCGACAGTGAGATCGCCCTGCACCTCTACGAGGAGTGGGGTGTGGGATGTTTGCAGCGGCTGCGGGGCGAGTTCGCCCTGCTGCTGTGGGACCAGCGCCAGCGAATGCTCCTCGCGGCCCGGGATCGCTTTGGCATCAAGCCGCTCTGCTGCGCGGTCCGACCGGGAAAGCTCGCCCTGGCGTCGGAGGCCAAGGCGCTGTTTGCCCTGGGAATCCCGGCCGAGTGGGATCACAGCGCCTTCTTTCACTCGGTCTCTCTGCAATATCCGCCTCCGGAACGAACGCTGTTCGAGGGGATCGCCCAGCTGCGGCCCGGCCATTACTTGCTGGCCCACGACGGCCGGGTGGAAACGCACCGTTACTGGGACTTCGACTGTCCACGCGAAGGAGAACACCGTTCCACGAGCGCCGAGCCGGAGCTAACTGCCGAGTTCCTCGAGCGCCTCGATGAAGCGGTGCGCCTGCGATTGCGAGCCGACGTTCCTGTCTGTTTCCATCTCAGCGGTGGGGTCGATTCCAGCGCTCTCGTTGGGCTGGCTGCCAACCATGCTCCGGCGCCGCCGCACTGTTTCACCGTCAGCTTCGAGGCCGGCGACTACGACGAGCTGGCCATTGCCGAGGAGACGGCCCGGCACGTCGGAGCAAAGTTGCATCCGATCCTGGTTCGCCAGACTGACCTGGTCGAGAGTCTGTCCGATGCCGTGTTCTTCAGCGAGGGACTGGCGATCAACGGACATTTGCCGGCAAAGTATCTCTTGAGTCAGGCAATCCGCCGGGCCGGCTTCAAGGTGGTGCTGACCGGCGAAGGCTCCGACGAGATCCTGGCGGGCTATCCTCATCTGCGTCAGGACCTGCTGCTGGCCGGCGGGGCAGAGACTGCAGTGGAGGGCCTGGCCCACTTGTACGCCAGCAACGCGATCATGGCGGGAATCCAGCTGGCTCACGGTCCCGGCTTGCCGCTGGACGCGGTGCAGCAGCGGCTCGGCTTTGTGCCGAGCTTCTTGCGAGCCAAGGCGTCGATGGGACTACGCTTTCGGATGCTCCTGGCTAATGCCTTCCTGGACCGCTTCCGCGACCGCGACTGCTACCGCTTGCTGCTCGACGGCATCGACGTTCCTGGCCAGTTGCTCGGCCGGCACCGGGTGGACCAGTCACTGTATTTGTGGTCGAAACTGGCGCTGGCCAACTACGTACTGCGGACGCTGGGCGACGGTGCCGAGATGGCTCATGGGTTGGAGGGACGCTTACCGTTTCTCGATCACGTCCTGTTCGAGCTGACCCGTCAGGTCCCACTGAGTCTAAAGGTCCGCGACGGCGTCGAGAAACATCTGTTGCGACAGGCGGTTCGTCCCGTGCTGACGGAGACGGTCTACCGTCGGCAGAAACACGCCTTCACGGCCCCGCCGCTGTGCCGCTTCCACAATCCGACGACACGGACCTTTGTCGCGGACGTCCTGCACAGTCGGGCCTTTGCCAGCCAGCCCTTCTTCGATCAAGGAAAAGTGCTGACCTTGCTCGACCGCTTGCCGGCAATGAGCCCGTCCGACCAGCTGGCGTTCGATCCGGTGCTGATGACCGCCCTGACCGCCTGTTTGCTGCAAGAGCGTCTGCACCTGGGAGAGGGAAACGGATGAGTGAGCCGACCGCAGCCAGTGAATGGTGGCAATCGTTCTTCGACGACCTCTACGCCGACCTGGTCCTGGCCCGGACCCATGACACCACCGTGCCGGCTACTGTCGATTTCCTTATGGAGCGGTTGCAACTGAAGCCGGGCTGCGTGGTGTTCGACCAGTGCTGCGGCGTCGGCGGATTGAGCCTGCCGCTGGCCCGCCGAGGACTGAAGGTGGTCGGCGTCGATCAGTGCGTCAGCTACGTCCAGCGGGCCACTGTCGCCGCCCGTGCCGAAGGGCTGGACGCCGACTTTCACGTCGGCGATGCCTTCGCGTTTGTCGCTCCGGAGCCATGCGATGCGGCGATCAACTGGTACACCAGCTTCGGCTACGTGGAGGACGATCAGCGCAACGTCCTGATGTTCCGGCGTGTCTTCGAGTCGCTCCGGCCGGAGGGCCTGTTTGCCGTGGACACGATCAACCTGGCTTGCGTGCTGCGGCACTTCCAGGCTTGCCTGACGCAGCGTTACGCAACCCCGGCCGGGGAAGTGCTGGTGCTGCGCGAGGCCAGCTACGACTGGCTCCGGGGAATGGGCCTGCAACACTGGACGTTCCTGACGCCCGACGGCCGGCGCACTCAGCGGCAGGCCGAGACTCGGACGTACTTACCGCACACGCTCGGCGAGATGCTGCGCTCCTGTGGATTTGTGGAAGTGACACCGTTGGGATCAATCCAGGGTGAACCGCTGGGAATGGACAGCCCCCGCTGTATTTGCGTTGCACGGAAAAGATAACGCGGTGATCGAGGAGTTGGAATGCGCATTGGGATTATTTCGGACACACACAACCAGCTGGCGCGGACAGAGGCCGCGGTGCTATTGTTGCGCGCTGAAGGATCCGAGGTGCTGATCCACTGCGGCGACATGACGGACACAGAGGTCGTGGCCGCGTGCGGTGTGCTGCCGAGTTACTTCGTCCTCGGCAACAACGACGACGACAACGTGCCTGCTCTGCGACGGGCGATCGAGGACGTTGGCGGCGTTTACCTGGGCTGGGGCGGCGACGTCACGCTGGCGGGCAAACGGATCGCGGTGGTGCATGGTCACATGCACTCGGACGTTCGCCGGCTGCTGGCGGCGCGTCCGGATTACCTGCTCTCGGGCCATTCGCACGTCGCCGCCGATTTCCGAGCCGGACCGACGCGACGCATCAACCCGGGGGCACTGCACCGCGCGGCGGAGTTCACCGTGGCGGTGCTGGACCTGGAGACGGACCTGCTGCGGTTCCTGACCGTGCCGCGGTGACTGGGTTAGCCGATCTTCGTTCCGCGTGCCAGATCGGGTAAGAAAGAGCATGATCCAGACGACTGTCCCGGCTCCTTGTTCCGATTGCCGTACCGCTCTTTACCAGGGCGGCATCTTTCTCCTTCGCGCCAACCCTGCCTCACGGGCTTTGCTTCAGGCGGTCCTCTCCCTGCTCGAAGAATCCCTGGGCCTTCCCATCCGGCAGGCCCAGTTCCGTCTTCCTGCCGAGGAATTCTTCCACCGCCTCGGTGCGGTCCGGCAGCGTCTGGCCCGTGAGCCCCAGTTTGCGCAACTCACCGACAACCTGCTGACCGCGGTTGGTTTCGTCCCCAAGGAGAACGCCATCGACGTCCTCCGGCTGCGTGCGGTCCTGCATGACGGCCACCTGAACCCGGCGGCGGCCCCGGCCTACTCGGCTCACCGCGACACCTGGTACGCGAACCCGCGGGCCCAGATCAACTGGTGGCTGCCGCTGCACGATCTGACGGAAGAGGAAACCTTCGTCTTTTACCCCGACTGCTTCGCTCGGTCCATGGCCAATTCGTCAGCAGGCTTTGACCACGATGACTGGGTGAGCCGGGTCGGCTGGCAGAACATGCAGTGCCAATCAGCTGTCTACCCCTCACCCACGCAACCGCTCGCTGACCAGGCCCGCCTCGGTTTCGCTTGCCGGGCCGGTGAGGTGCTGCTGTTTTCCGCCGCACATCTCCATCAGACCAGGCCCAACAGTTCCGGGCAAACGCGCTTCAGTCTCGACTTTCGCACGGTCCACCTGCGAGACCACGCCGAGGGGAAGGGTGCTGCCGACGTTGACAATGCCTCCACCGGTTCGGCACTGCGCCATTACCGAATGCCGTCAGGTCCGGAGGGCCAATCGTGAGTGCGTTCCTTGAGCGCTTCGCGGCCACGGTCAGGGCCCACGCTGATCGAGTGGCCATCCTGAGTGATGGGACAGACGCTCTCACTTACGCTGAGTTGGAAGCGAGGGCGATCCGATTCGGGGCAGCTCTCCGCGAACAGGGGATTGGACCTGAAAAGGTAGTTGGTCTCTGTCTGGAGAAATCGGCGGCGTATGTCATCGCTCTGCTTGGATCCTGGTACGCTGGCGGTGCCTTCGTACCGTTGGACCCAACGCTGCCCGCCCAACGGCGGGAGTTCATCGCTCAGGATTCGGGAATGACGGTGATGGTCGGTCAGCGCGACATCCAATTGCCCTGCTCCGCAGACATTCCCACCGTCCCGTTAGACCCCGCGCGCCTCGCCTACGTCATCTACACCTCGGGCTCCACCGGTACACCCAAGGGCGTCCTGATCGAACACCGAGGCATCGTCAACTTGCTCGACGCCCAGGTTCCTCTATTCGGTCTGCGGCCTGGAAGCCGGGCTCTGTTCTACCTCTCGACCAGCTTCGACGCCTCCATCTCTGACGTTGGCACGGCCCTGCTTTCCGGAGCGACCCTGTGCATCGAGCCTCCGGAACGGCTGCGTCCCGGACCGGACCTGATCGAACTATTGCGCATCCGGCAGATCACGCACGTGGACATTCCGCCCGCCGTGCTGCCACTGCTCGATCCGGAGACTTTGCCTGCATGCCTGGAGACGGTCATCATTGGCGGCGAGCCCTGCCCGCCCGAGGTGGTGCGACGCTGGGCCCGGCGTGTCCGCGTGGTCAACGTCTACGGTCCCACCGAGGCCACGGTCTGCACCAGCCTCTGCCTGTGCGATCCCAACACCTGGGATGCTCCTCTGCTGGGCCGGCCCATTCCCAACGTCGCCTATCGCATCCTCGACGAGAGCGGCGTTGCCGTTCCTCAAGGAACGCCGGGGGAGCTGTGCATCGGCGGGTTCGGGCTGGCCCGGGGCTATCTCAACCGGCCCGAGCTGTCCGCCCGCAAGTTCATCGTCCACGAAGGAGAACGGCTCTATCGCACGGGGGACAAGGTCGCCCTTCGCTCCGATGGCGAATACCAGTTCCTCGGCCGGGTGGATCGGCAGGTCAAGATTCGCGGCCTGCTGATCGAGCCGGAAGAGATCGAGGCCCAGCTGCTGACGCATCCCCAGATCCAGCAGGCGGCGGTGGTCAAACGGCCCCTGGGCAGACAATCGCACAAGGGATTGACAGCGTTCGTGGTCGCCCGACGTGGCAGCAGCACTCCTTCCGTCCAGGGTCTCCGGCAGCATCTGGCCCGGTCGTTGCCGCGCTGGATGCTCCCTCAGCGCTTTGAGTTCCTGTCACGGCTGCCGCTCAACGCGCATGGCAAGGTCGATCTGGCGAACCTGGCAATGCGGGAGCTGAGCAGTCCGAGCGATGTTTCCTCTTCGCTGACCGGGGACGCGCTTGCTTGCCGACGCGCTCGCTCAGGTTCTGGGGACTGGCCCGGTGGACCTGGCCGCTCGGTTTGTCGAACTGGGCGGGGATTCGCTGACGGCCCTGGAGACGGCCACGGCCGCGGCGGTGCGTGGACTGCTCGTGTCTCCCACTGCACTACTGCTCGATCAACCCCTCGGGCAACTGCTTCAAGGGGAGAGGGGCGATACGGTGGCGATGAGCGCCGACCAGTTGCGCCCAAGACGGGAGGGCGAGGCTCCTGCCGAGCCGGAAACGCAGGCTCGGCAGGAGCCTCGCCCTCCCAGTGAGCCGCCCCGTACCATCCTGCTGACCGGCGCGACCGGCTTCCTTGGCGCTCGCTTGCTCGGCGAACTGCTCCAGCGCACCAATGCTGAGATCCACTGTCTTGTTCGAGCCGAGGATGAGGCGAGCGGCCGACAGCGCATCCTGACCGCCCTCCACAGTCACGAGATGCCTCTCTCCCCCGCGCAGCTGGTCCGAATTGTCGCCGTCCCTGGCAATCTGGAGAAACCGGACCTTGGACTGGCTCCTGCGCGCTGGCGGGAACTGGCCGCGACCGTGGACACGATCCATCACTGTGCCGCGCACGTCAACATGGTGCTGCCCTATTCCGCCCTTGCTCTCAGTAATGTCGAGGGAACCCGAGCGATCCTCCGCCTGGCCGCTGCCGGCCGGCCCAAACGGCTCCTTTACGCCTCCACACTCTCCGTTTTTGTTGCCACCGACCGCAACGCGGGCCGGCTGGAGGAGTCAGACGACCTGGAACAGACGAAGATCGTCCACGGCGGTTACGCTCAAACCAAGTGGGCGGCCGAGGTCTTGGTGCGGCAGTCGGCTGCCGCGATCGGCCCCATCGCAATCTATCGGCTGGGCCTGATCACCGGCGACAGCAAGACGGGCCATTGCTCCGCCACCGATTTCCTGAGCCTCTTTTGCCGGGGGATCGCCGCTCTGGGCTGTGTGCCGGACGTTCCGGGTGATACCCTGAAGGTGGACGCGACTCCGGTGGATTATGCCGCCGCCGCGATGAGCTGGTTGTCGCTCCGCTCGCCAGCGGAGGGATTGCGGACCTTCCACGTCGCCAACGCGGTCAGCCTGACTCTGGGCGAACTGGTCGCCGCGCTGCTGGACTTCGGGCTGCCCATCCAGCGCTTGCCGGAAGCGGAGTTCCGCAGTCGGGCGCTGCTCCGGGCAAGTGACAACCCCAGCCCCGATACGTCGGCCGCGTACCTGGCCCTATGTCGGGCCCTCGGCGATCCGTCGGCGGCCTTTGCCCACTATCGCACGCTCGACCTGTTCCAGGCGACCGGGACGGAGTTTGCGATGGACAATACCCACGCCGGGCTGGCTGGCTCGGGGATTGCGTGTCCGCCGCCGGACCGGACGCTGCTGCGGACTTACCTGGCTCGCATCTTCGCGGATGGGACATGACTGAACGACCGACAACCGGGATGGTCCTCGGCAAATTCATGCCGCCGCACCTGGGGCACGTCTACCTGGTCGAGTTCGCCCGCAACTACGTTGCGCAGCTGACCGTGGTCGTCGGCACCCTGCGCGCCGAGCCGATCCCCGGCGAGCTGCGTTTTCGCTGGATGCGCGAGCTGTTCCCTGACGTCAACGTGGTCCACCTCACCGACGAGAATCCGCAGGAGCCGAAGGAGCATCCCGACTTCTGGCGCATCTGGCACGACAGCCTGATGCGCGTCTTGCCGGGCCGGCCCGACTTTGTGTTTGCCTCGGAAGATTACGGCTGGAAGCTGGCCGAGGTGCTGTCTGCCCGCTTTGTTCCGGTCGATCGGGCCCGGGGCGTGATGCCGGTCAGCGGCACCGCGGTCCGCCGCGATCCGCTGGGCAACTGGCAGTATCTGCCGCGCTGTGTCCGGCCCTACTTTGTCAAGCGCGTCTGTGTCTTCGGACCCGAATCGACCGGCAAGAGTACGCTGACCCAGCAGCTCGCGGAGCATTTCCAGACGGTGGCGGTGCCGGAATACGCCCGCACCTTGCAGGAGGCCCAGAACAACGATCTCTCGCCCGACGACATTCCGCGCATCGCCCGCGGCCAGATCGCCTCGGAGGAGGCCCTGGCACGCGCCGCCAACCGGGTGCTGATCTGCGATACCGACGTGCTGACCACGACCATCTGGAGCGACGTCCTCTATGGTTCGTGCCCGCAGTGGATTCGCGACGAGGCGGAGCGGCGGACGTATGATCTCTATTTGCTGACCGACGTGGACGTGCCCTGGGTCCCCGACCCGCTCCGCTATCTGCCCGAGAACCGGCACGATTTCCACGCTCTGTGCGAGCGGGCGCTGCGGAACCGGGGCCGGCCCTGCGTGAAACTGAGCGGCGACTGGGAGCGCCGCTTCCGCGACGCCTGCCGGGCCATCGAGCAATTGCTGTAAAGGAAGGGTCAACCATGAGCGCCGTTTTCGGTTATTGCACCAACGTCCATGCCGGGGCCGACCTGGCCCAGACCCGGGCCAACCTGGAGCGCTACGCACTGGCGGTCCGGCAACGCTTCAACCCGAAGGGCAAGCTCGGCATTGGCCTGTGGCTGTCGGCCTCTTCGGCCCGGCAGTTGCTCCGGGAGGGCTTGCAACCGTGGGCGGAGTGGCTCGACCAGAACGGTCTGGAGCCGTTCACACTCAACGGCTTCCCCTACGGCGACTTCCATCAGCGCGTGGTCAAGCAGCAGGTGTATCATCCCACCTGGGAGGAGCCGGCCCGGCTGGAATACACGCTCGACCTGGTCCGCATCCTCGACGGCCTGCTGAAACCGGGCCGCGCCGGCAGCATCTCCACGCTGCCGATCGCCTGGAATGAGCCTCGTCCGGACCCCGCTGTGCTGGCCCGGGCGGCGGAGCAGCTGGCCCGCTGTGCCGCGGAGCTGGCCCGGCTGGAGCAGCAGACCGGGCGCTTCATCTGCCTGTGCCTGGAGCCGGAGCCGGGCTGCGTGCTGCAGCGCAGCGAGGATGTCGTCAGGTTCTTCGAGTGGTGTCTGCTTCCGGAACGCGACGAGAAGGTGATCCGCCGTTACGTGCAGGTCTGCCACGACGTTTGCCATGCGGCCGTGATGTTCGAGGAACAGGCGGACGTGCTGCACCGCTATCATCAGGCGGGAATCGGCGTGGGCAAGGTGCAGGTCTCCTCCGCAGTGGGGGCAGATCTGAATCGGCTGCCGCCCGCCGAGCGCGGCGCGGCCCTGCGTCAGCTGGCCGAGTTCAACGAGGACCGCTACCTGCACCAGACCAGCGTGCGGCCCGCGCCGGGTGCGACCGCCGAGTTCTACGAGGACCTGCCATTGGCGCTGGCAGCAGCGGGGAAGGGACCGGCAACGGGCGAGTGGCGGGTTCATTTCCACGTCCCGGTGTACTTGCAGCGCTTCGGCCGGCTGGAGGCGCTGCAGGCGCCGATCCTGGAGTGCCTGCGGACGACGCGGGAGCTGGGCAACCCGGAGGTGTACGAGGTCGAGACGTATGCCTGGAGCGTGCTGCCGGAGGAACTGCGCCAGCCCAACCTGGCGGCGGGAATTGCTCAGGAGCTGACGTGGTTCCAGGAGCAACTGGAGCCGGAATGAGCTGGCTTTTGGAGCTTATCCGTGTTTTCTGTCGCATTGCTTTACTTGGGAAGCTGGACTTTCTTGTCGCGGAGCAAGATGCGAGCATAGCCCAGCATGGTGGTCAGCGGATCGTCCGGCTTGGCCTTGGGCAGACGCTGCGGGTCGTAGGGGACCGGCTGCACTTTCGCCGCCAACTCGAAATAGACTGCGGGTTTGTCCTTGTCGGGTGCCTTGGGGGCGGCGGTGAAGGCGTAGGTCTTGTTGCTGGCGTTGTCGGTGAAGACCACCTGGATGGGCCGCTGCGAGTCGTTCCAGACAAATTCGGTCTTCTGCTTGTCGCCGGTGCAGCGGCAAGCGTAGAGCTTGCCCGAGGTCGTTGCGAAAAAGTAATGCGTTTCGTCCTGGAAGGCACGGAAGGGCTCGTTGATCTCCGTGCGGACACGCAGTACCGGGTGATTTTCCAGAGGAAGGGGGCTCTTGGGTAGTTCTTCCGTCGGCACATGCTTGACGGCGTTAGCCCACTTCAGGTCTCGTTTCTCCAGGGTGTCCGAGGGGAAAATGGTGCCGCGCCAGACCTGGATCTCTTTCTTCCAGGCCATGAGAACCACCAGCCCCGTTTTGCCTTCAGGCACTAGGTCATAATGCGCATCCCAGAGCGTCCGGCTCTGAGGGAAACCGACGTCATCTTTCGGTAGACTTTCTGTCTTGCCCTCGACGAGGGTTTCCTTGAGAAGTCGAAAGAGATCCCGCTGCGCCAATTCATAAACAGGTTCAAGAGTCCACGTGTGGAACAATGCCTCATTCCCATCAGGCTTCTCAAGCCGATCAAGCGGAATTCGATCGAACCACACCATAGTGCTCGCCGGTCGTCCGGCAACCCACAAACACCCCTGGCTGATGCGCCAGCGGGGAAGGACACTCTCATCCACGGGAACAAGGGCGAATACGCGACGCCTGGCTGGTTCTCCCTCTGCGGTGAGTCTCGCCATCCATAGCTCGTTGCGGAGAGGGGCGTGCGTTTTCTTCCAGCTATCGCGTTCCTTGACCTTGAAGCAGTAAACCGAACCTTCGTGCAGACAAGCAAAAGCTGGGGCTTCGGGCGAGGGACGCACCACGGGCTTTTCCTCTGCCGCGTCAGATCCGGTGAGGGGCGTGAGGCAGCAGGCCAGGACGAACAAGCCGAGGAGAACGTATCTCATCATTTCATTGAGACAGGGTAACTCTTGGGTCACACTCTTCCGCCACAAAGAGTTCGATTTCATGATAACTTTCGCTCCTTTGATCCTGCGACTTTGACTCTCACGTTGCAGGTCGTACCTCTGTAGGGACATGCCTATGTTGGCCAACAAAGGGGACGGATGTCATATCACACGAATTGGAAAAGCGTATGATTCGACATCCATCTCCTTTCCTTTCGTCCTACTTCGGACCTGCCAGACGTTTGAAGCAAAGGGTCAATGGCGTCTGGCTTTTCTCCTTGGTTCTCAAGATGACTCGAACCTTGGACACGTCTTCCTTCTCAAGCCGCTCTACGTTGAGCATCGCGCCATCGTCCAAAAAGCCGTACGTGAAGCCCCACCCTTTCCCTTCCAAGTAAAAACAGGCACCTTCTTCTTCGAGGACGTTCCTCTCGCCCGACACGATGAACACGAGGCTGTAACCATCCTCGACCTTCTTTCGGCCTTTTCCTTTCTCAAACACAACGTTGAACCGTTTCTCGATCCATGCTTCTCGGACTTTGATCTCACGGCCCGAGACCTTTAACATTCCAGGCTCGGCTGTCAATGGCGTGATCAGGACGCCGCGCCGCTTCGCTTCGGCAATGTTCGCAGACCAGACGGGGCCACCCTTGTCCACAAACCAACCCCAGGGGTTATCCCCGGCGATTGCATTGATACCCGGCAGAGCCAGGCAGCAGAGTAGCACCACGATGCCACCGCGTTGACAATTGCGTGTACGCCACATCAGCAGTTCTCCGTCAGATCCGCCGAGCTGCTGGTTCTCGAACACGGCGATTGATCCACAGCTCTCTTCGCACGCCGATGAACAAGCGCATCCTCCCGCGCCATCGCTTCCACGTCAAGGCTTTTGCTTCCGCCCCAGCAGCAGGAAAGAGCCCGGCAACGGGCGAGTTGGCGGGTCCACTTCCACGTCCCGGTGTACTTGGAACGCTTCGGCCGACTTGAGGCGCTGCAGCGGCCGGTCCTGGAGTGCCTGCGGACAACGTGGGAGCTGGGCAATCGGAGGTGTACGAGGACAGGGGTTTGACGTTCCCAGGGGCTGTCAGAACGCCACCTCCAGCCCGAAGTTAAGTCCCTGGGCCCAGAAGCCGTTTTCCTTGAGGAAGACAGTCGGTCTTTCCGGTCCGCCCGGGGTGCCGTAGCGGCTGCTGATCGGCACCAGGTTGGTGTTGAGGACCGGGTCGATCTGATCGCCCGGGCGAATCACGTTGCTGCAATACAGAAAGGTGTAGCCGACACGGGCCCGCAGCCAGCAGGCCAGATCGAAGCCCAGGTTTGGATTGAACTCGGGGACCACGGCGAAAGCGTTGTGTACGTATTGGCCGATGTTGCTGGTCTGAGCATAAATGCCGCCCGCGGCCACCTGGCTGCCGATGGGAGCGTTGGTGTAGGTGACGCCGCCGATGGTCAGCACTTCGCTCACGTTGCCCATCGCGAGCTTGCAGGTCAGGTTGAACGAGAGCATCCCCCAGCGATAGTCGAAGCGGCCGCCCAGCTGACCGCCGTTGAACTGGTTGCGCGTGTCGAAATGGTCGTAACTGACGACGAAATGGTTCCCCGGGATCAGGACGGGACCGATGCGGGCCGTTTTGCCACCCGCCAGGTTGGCGGTTTCGACGAAGTTGGTGAACTCTTCATGCAGGTCGAGCTGACGAAAACCGCCCAGCAAGGCGAACGACCAGGCCTGACTGCGGACCAGGCTGAAAGTGCCACCGCTCTCCCATCCCCACAGCCGATTGGTGTTGGTTATGTCCACGCCGCCGGTCAGCCGGGTGGTTGTGGCCGGTTTGGAGAAGTTCTGCGAGATGAGGAAGACGTTCTGGCGCCGGTGATCGCGCTGGTGTACGGTTCGGCGAGGAACGGCTGCCCCGTTTTGTTTCCGGCCGCGATAAAGGTTGCCGTGCGGCCCTCCAGCTGGAAAAAGTTGCCCGTGAGGCCAACCCGGCTGTCCGGGTCGAGCCACAGCGTGGCGTCGTAACGCATGCCGGACAGGAGCCCGTAATCGACCCCGTTGCCGCCATAGAGGATCTTGGTGCCGGGCTGACCGAGGGCCCCGGGGACGGGGTCCGTGGGCGAGCCGGTGACGACCAGGGGCACGGGCAAAGGGGCCTTGCTTACCCACCACATCAGGTATTCGGCGCTGACCGTGAGGAGCGGGGCGGTCTGGCTCGGGGGCAAGATCCAGATCGGACCGTCGTCGGGATTGGGGCGCGCCGGAGTGCCGTCCGCCGGCAGCGTCATCGGGAGCGTGACCGTGCCCGGCGGCGTCAGGGTCCAGGGGGCAAGCGGCGGGTTTTGCGCCAGGCTGGTTCCTGCGCCGACCCCGAGACTGAGCAGCACCCCGAGGAGGCAGCGTGTCATCAGCGGCTCCTTCCGCGACAGACAGATCAAGCAAGCAGTTTGAACCGGAGATACCACTCTTCCCGAATCCAGGCAAGTCGAATTGTCGGGTAGGGTGTCCCTTTGGATGTTGGCGAGCGGCGCGGCGTCAGCCCGCCGGTCGCGCTGTTATTCAAACGCCAGGACAATCCGCGCCATGACCGCGGTGAGCAGGTTGCCGTTGAGCTGCACCGCCTGCTCCAGGAGCCGGCGTCGTTCCGCTGGATCGTCGACCACACCCCCCAGATCCACCAGCAGCCGGGTCTGAATGTCGGGCTCCTGGGCGTGCCGCAGCCCTTCGCGATAGGCGGCTTCCGCGGCAGGGCCCTGGTTCAAGGCCCGCAGGCCCTTGCCCTTCAGATGGTGCAGCAGCGCCAGGTCGGGACACAGCTTCAAGGCCCGCTCCACCACGTTGAGCTTCTGGCCGGGGTTGAGCGGGCCGTCCTCGGCGACGTGCCAGAGCTGAAAGACCTCCTGACTTATCTTGCCCTGCTGCATCTGCCGGGCCAGCCAGCCGTTGGCGCGGCAATGGAACCAGCCCGGGCGCGCTCCTCGGTGCCGTCGTAAGCCGCCACCGCCTCGGCGCAGCGGCCCAGGTAGAGCAGCGTCAGACCGGCCTGGTAGCGGCACTGCGGGTCATACGGGTCGGCGTCGGCGGCCTGCTGGAACAGCTTCAGGGCGGCCTCGAAGCGGCCCTGGCCGGCCTGCTTCTCGCCCTCGCCGGTCCAGACCGTGGCCGGCCGCAGTGTCAGCCGGTTGCGCTCGAAGGCAAACTGAACCCGCCCGGGCTTGCCGGCCAGCACTTCGTCCAGTTCCAGCCGCTTGCCGTCCAGGTTGACGATCACCCGGTTGAGCGGCTCGCCCTTGCGGACCAGCAGCGCCTGCTTGCGGTAGCGTTCCGCCTCTTCGGATTGGCCTTGCCGGGCCAGTTCCTCGGAGAGTTCCTCGGCCGCGTCGGCCGCTCGCTGGGCCGCGCCGCGATAACGGTGGATCTCGTAGAGGTTGCCGAGGTAAGTGGTCACGCCCTCCCGGTCGCGGACACGGCGGCAGCCTTGCAGGGCTTGCTCGGTCGGGCCCACGGCCCTGTCGGCCTGGCCGCTCTGGAAGAAACATTCGCCGAGCATGCCGTACGTCACCGGCAGATAGGTGTCGGCCCCGCTGCCACGCAGGTCGCGAACCTCGTCCAGCAGTTGCTCCAGATCGCGGCTGGTCTCCTGGTAGCGGAGTTCGGCCATCGCCTTCTGGGCCGTGTCGAGACCCTGCTGCCAGCGGACCAGCGGATTGTCCCGCGGCGATCCGGTCAGCAGCTGGAGCAGACCCGGATCACCCAGCCGCTGCTCGAACACGCGAGCAATGGCGATCATGGCCTGGACGTAGCCTTCGGCCTGCTCCGGTTGCGAACGGATCGCGGCTGGAAGCGTGCGCCAGTGCGGAAAGTGCTGCACAATCAGCTCGCGATGGGCCTGGCAGAGCGCGACCAGGCCAGCCTCGTCACCGGTGGTGGCCGCTTCCCGGAGCAGGCGATGGACCTCGTCAGCAGTCAGAGACGGCATGGATGGGACCTCCCGGGTAGGCCGGATTGTCAATCCGGCCCACGATTTCGGCCTGTTTGGCAAGAACCGAGGAACCCCTCCTCACTTGCCAGCCCCTTGCTTCCGCAGCCTGGTCACGAAGGCCGAGTGTTCGGGGGTCGCCAGACCCTGCTTGAGGGCCGACAGCACCCCTTGGCGTTGGTTGCGCAGCATGGCTTCCGCGTCCAGCCACAGCCCAGGAAAGATCCGCGAACGAAAGAAGCCGTCAGCGGGGAGCGGGACTTCCTTTAACTTGCCGCGCTGGAGGACAAACCAGAACACCTGCTGCATGCGTAACGCGAGCACAACGTACTCGCGCACGCCGGCTTTCTGGTAATCCTGCTTCTTCTGATGCAAGTCGATCGACTCGCTGGACGAACTGACTTCCACGATCAATTCCGGGGCTCCATTCAGGTAATCGTTCTCGTCCACGAAGACTTTGCCGCCGGCCTCGGGGGTAATGAACAGGCAGGCATCGGGTTCCGGTTCACTCTCCGGCCCCAGGATCTGGGTATTGTTCACCAGCGCATCGGTTCCCGGCGTGGCCTCGGTGTACTCGTCCAGCCAGCGGATGACCAGTTGCTGTGCTTTGCTGTGCGGCATCTTTTGTGGTGATGGCATGAACACAATCCCTCCGATCAGTTCCGCACGGCAGTCCTCCGGCATGGCCTGGTAGCGGGCGTGAAACGTCTGCTGATCGAGATGGTCGCCGTTTTCGAGCGGTGGCAAGGTTGCGGTCCCCGATGGTTTGGCTGCTGTCACGTCGGCATCCTCCTGCAGGCTGTCCTGGCGTTCCTCCGTATCCAGTTTATCGCAACTGGTCCTGGAATGGCGAGGGCGCCTGGGCAGACTCAACAAAGACCGGTGCGACAAAGGGTGGCTGATCTCGGCAGCCGGTTCCGGTTCGCGGCAAGTGGCCTGGCGACAATCATTACTTTCTCGTTAGGTGAAAGGAACTCCTTTTGCGGTAACTTGCACTTCCCCTTACAATCCACTGGAGAAGAAGCGATTGCGAGGATGGCGGGAGGACGCCATGGGATGAACGTGCTGATCATCGAAGACGACCCGGCCATCGCGAGACCGCTCCGGCAATGGTTCCGCGAAGCCGGCATCGAGTGCGTCTGGGCGGCCGATGGGGACAAAGGTCTGGAACTGGCGTGCAGCCAGAAATACGACGTGGTGATCCTGGATCTGCTGCTTCCCGGCCGGGGTGGGCTGGAGACCCTCCGGACCTTGCGCAGCGAGCAGATCGGTATTCCCGTGATTGTCCTGACGGCGCTGGGGTCGGTGGACGATCGGACCGTGGGCCTGAAGGCCGGGGCTGACGATTACCTGGTCAAGCCGTTCTCGGTGGACGAACTGATGGCCCGGATTCAGGCCATCTGCCGGCGCTACCAGGACCGCCCTTCGCCTGTCATCACCGTGGGCAAGGTGACCATTGACCGGGCCACCCGCAGGCTGACCCGGTCCGGCGTCACGGTCGATCTCTCCCCGACCGAGTATCGCCTGGTCGAGTTCCTGATGAAGCACGCCGACCAGCTGGTCACCCGGCAAATGCTGTTCGAGCATCTGTGGGATGCCAGTTCGGAAGGCCACAGCTACGTCATCGACGTCCACGTCAACCGCCTGCGCGCCAAGATCGATCGCGGCTTCGAACACTCCCTCATTCAGACTGTTCGGGGTCGAGGTTATGTCCTGCGGAGTTCTTAAACGGCTGACAGGGAGCCTGCGGTTTCGCTTGACTCTCTGGTACACCTGTGTGGTCCTGTTCCTCCTGGTTGTCTCGCTGTTTTTCCTCCACCAGGCCATCAAGCAAACGCTCCTGCGCCTGCTCGACGAGTTCCTCGTCGAGGAACGGACCACCGTCCTGGCGGAGATCGAGGAAAGGGGAACGGACCGGGCCCAGCTGTACGAGCGTCTGAATCGCCAGGCCTGGCGCATCCCCGACGACGACTGTTCCTCCAGCTTTTCGACGAGCGGGGGGAACTTCTTTGGTCCAGCGTGCATACGCCCCAGCTGCACCCGGAGCCTGACCCCCGGACCGAATTCACCTCCCCGCGGCTGGTGGGCGGCTACCACGTCCTTCAGCAGCGCGTGACCCCTTCCGGATCGGCGCCGGTCCTGCTGCGCCTGGGAGCGAGCGAGACGTGGGCCGACCAGATCCTGGAGCGGATCACCAGGGCGATGGTCCTGGTTGGCATTGCCATCGCCTTCTTTTATCCCCTGGCGGGCTACGTCCTGGCGGGTCGGGCCACCAAACCTCTGGCCGGCATCGTCAAAAAGACCGCGGAACTCAAACCGATCAATCTGCACGAGCGGTTGCCGCTGCGCGGCACGCGGGACGAACTGGATCAGCTGGCCCAGACCATCAACGGCTTCCTGGATCGCATTGCCGGGTTCCTCCAGCAAAACCGGGAATTCACCGCCAACGTCGCCCACGAGTTACGTTCGCCCTTGACGGCCTTCCAGGTAACCCTGGAACTGGCACTGAACGCCGACCGGTCCTCCGAGGAATATAAGGAACTGCTGCTGGAATTGCTCGAAAAGTGCAGCGCCATGGCGAGCATGGTGAACAAGCTCCTGCTGCTGGCGGAAAGCGATGCGGAATTGCTCTGCACCCGGCACGAGCCAGTCCGCCTGGATCAGGTGGTCCTCAAGTCCCTGGAACTGTTTCAAATCCTGGCCGAGTCGGCCCAGGTGGAAATCAAGGTCGGCAAGCTCGCCCCGGTGGTGCTTCAGGGAGATGGCCAGCGGCTGTGGCAGGTGGTGAACAACCTGCTCGACAATGCCATCAAATTCACGCCCGCCGGCGGGGTCATCACGCTGGAATTGCAACTGCACGAGAAAACCCAGGAAGGGACCCTCACGGTGGCGGATACCGGAATCGGCGTCACGCCGGAGGACCTGCCGCACCTCTTTGAGCGGTTCTACCAGGGAAAGAAATCCCATGGGCCGAAGAAACCGGGCGGCGGGATCGGTCTGGGGTTAAGCATTTGTCAGGCGATCGTGTCAGCGCACCACGGCACCATCACGGTGGCCAGCACGCCGGGCAAGGGCACGACCTTTACCATAACCTTGCCCGGTTGCAGCCCTATCCCCCTGCAACCCTGAAAAGCGCACAGGGAGCGCAATCCGCAAACACTACCCCACTTTCCCATCCTCGGGGAAAAAATCCCCGTTGGACTGAGGAGCGATTGACCGCGCCACCACCCCCTTGTCGCTCGGAGCCGGTGCAGACCCCCCGAGATTCCCTGAGAAAGATTACGTTTCTGTTGCAATCCAGTCGTGGTTTCCCTCTGGCACGACCGTTGCTACACCATTGAACCGCAACCTGGAGTCATGCATCCTCTGTTGTGAGGAGTCGATTCAATGCGTAAGCATGTGGATCGAACGTTCTTGTACCAAACAGTTGACAGCTCAACTGGATGGTACACTTACCCCACCTGTGTTTGCTTACAACTCTGTTAGGTAGGAAGGCCGGTCAGCGGACGGAATGATGAAGATTGGTGTCGCAACGCAGTGCCAGGTTGACCCGCCACGTAAACGGCAACAGGTCGTCGCACTTATAGCTATCGTCGTCACGGGGTTGTGCTTGGAGCGAGGAAAAGAATGAATCCAACTGTATTCGCCATGAAACACCCAATCACCACGCTCATGCTGGTGGTGGGTCTGATTGCTGGCGGCGGGCTCGCCTACAGCAAGATGCGCGTGGACATTTTCCCGTCGCTGAACACGCCGAAGATCTACGTCTTCCTCGATTACATGGGCATGAGCCCCGATCAGATCGAGGGCTTCATCGTCAACCAGCTGGAACTATATTTCCAGTACGTCGATGGCATCCAGGACATCGACACGCGCAACATCCAGCAGGTGGCCCTGTGCCGGCTGAAGTTCTTCCCCGGCACGGACATGGGTCAGGCGATGGCCCAGGTAGTGGCCATGTCCAACCGGGCCATGTCCTGGATGCCCAAGGGCACTCTGCCGCCCATGATCATGCGCATGGACGATGGCAGCGTCCCGGTCGGTTACCTCGTCTTTGAGAGCAAGGAAACGTCTCTGGGACTCCTGGGCGACCTGGCCCAGAACGTGATCCGGCCGCTGGTGCAGAAATACGTTCCGGGCACGGTGGCCATTTCGCCCTTCGGTCCCAACATGCGCTCCATCGTCGTCACCGTCGATCCGCACAAGCTCCTGACGTACAACCTGGACCCGCAGCAAATCCTCGAGGCCCTGGCCAAGGGGAACACCATCATCCCGGCGGGCAACATCTACGTCCACGACTTGATGCCCATGGTGGCCAACAACGCCACGGTAGAAAGAAACCTCAAGGAGATGGGTGCCATCCCGCTGAAACTGGGACAGAACGTCTATCTGCGCGACGTGGCGACCATCAAGGACGACGTGGACATCACTTACGGCCATGCCCTGGTCAACGGCAAGAAGTCGGTCTATCTGCCCATCATCAAGAAGGACACCGGCTCGACCTTGACCGTGGTCGCCGACATCCACAAGGCGCTGCCGATCTTCCGCGAGAAGGTGCCCAAGGACGTTTCCATCGACTTCGAGTTCGACGAATCGCCGACCGTGGTGGCCGCCGTCGAGAGCGTGGCGACCGAAGGTCTGATCGGCGCCGGCCTGACGGGCCTGATGATCTTGCTGTTCCTGGGCGACCTGCGCAGCGTGATCGTGGTGGTGTCCAACATCCCCCTGGCCCTGCTCGGCGCCCTGTTCGGGCTGTACGTGACGGGCAACACGATCAACATCATGTCGCTGGGCGGCATGGCCCTGGCCATCGGCATCCTCGTGGACGAGGCCACGGTGACCATCGAGAACGTCCACGTGCAGATGGGCCATACCAAGAACGTGGCCACGTCGGTGCTGCACGCCAGCAATGCGACGGCTGTGCCGCGGCTTCTGGCCTTGCTCTGTATCCTGTCGGTGTTTATCCCGGCGTTCATCATGGGCGACCCGCTCCGCTCGCTGTTCATGCCCCTGACCCTGGGCGTCGGCTTCGCCATGATCTCGTCGTACCTGCTCTCCAGCACGTTCGTGCCGATCCTGTGCGTTTACCTGCTGAAACACATGGGTCACAGCCACGGCGAGGAGAAAAAAGGACTGTTCGATCGGATGCTCAAAGGGTATGGCAAGCTGGTGTCCTGGTTCGTTCACGCCCGCTGGCTGATAGTGCCGGCCTACCTGGGCGCCTGTGCCCTGATCCTGGTGTTTCTGGGAATGGAAGTGGGCACCGAACTGTTTCCGCAGATCGATTCGGGGCAATTCGTGCTGCGTTTTCGGCCGCCCCCCGGCTCGAACTTCGATCTGACCCGTGAGATGGCCTTGAAATGTTTGCAGGAGATTGAGAAAGAGGCCGGGGCCGAGAACATCGACATCACCATGGGCTACGTCGGCCAGGTGGCCCCGAACTTCGGCATCAACAACATGGTGCTGTTCATGCGGGGGCCTGACGACGGCCAGCTGCGCGTCGCCTTCAAGGAAACGTGTAAGATCAAGCTGGTGGAGTTTCGCGAGCATCTCCGCAAGGTCCTCCCCGAGCGGATTGTCCCGTGGATGACCCAGAGACTGGTGAAGGGAGGCATGTCCAGCTCCAATGCACAAAAGCAAGCCAAATTGTGTACCTTCGGGTTCGAGCCGGGCGACATCGTTACCTCGGTGATGAGCTTCGGCTCCATGACGCCGATCGCGGTTCGCCTGGTCGGTCCCGATCTGAAGCTGGTCCGGCAGCACACCGAAAAGATCGTTGCCGAGATGAGGAAGATCCCCTGTCTCCGCGACGTGCAGATTGAACAGCAGCTCGACTATCCGACCGTCGAGGTCAACATCGACCGCGAGAAGGCCGGCCTGAGCAGCGCCACGGTCGAGGACGTGAAGCACGCCCTGGTCATGGCGACCTCTTCGACCCGGTTCACCAACCTCAACTACTGGGTGGACACCAAGACCGGCTTCGATTACCTGGTCCAGATTCAGCTGCCGGCCCTCCGCGTCGGAAAAGCGGAAGACGTCGAGATCTTGCCGCTGAAATCGGTCAACCCGCTGGTCGATCTGAAGATTCGCGACGTGGCCGAGGTCCGTAAGGGTGTGCGGGCTGGCGAGATCGATCGCAACATGTCGCAGCGTTACCTGACGGTGACCGCCAACGTCGAGCACTCCGACATGGGTCGGGCCTCCACTCAGGTCGAGGAGGCCCTGAAAAGGGTCAACGAGAGCCAGTGGTCACCGGCCCAGGGCCCCAATGGGGAGCAGGGCTGGCAGAACAACGTCACCAGCGACTTCTTCAAAGGTGGTGCGACCCCGCCGAACAAGCCGCCTCGTGGCGTCACCGTGGAAACCATGGGCCAGCTGCCCCCGATGCAAGCCATGTTCCTGGCCCTGGGCATTGGTCTGGTCGTCGCCGTCTTCGTGATCTTCGTGCTGCTGACGGCCTACTTCGAGTCGCCGCGGCTGGCCCTGATCTCGATCGGCGCCGTGCCGGGCGTGCTGGCTGGCATCGCCACCATCCTCTACTGCACCCACACGGGTCTGAACATCGAATCGTTCATGGGCTCGATCATGTGTCTGGGCGTCTCGGTGTCCAACTCCGTCATGCTGGTCACGTTCATGAACGAGCACTGGCGGGCCGGCAAGCCCTCGGTCCAATCGGCCATCCTTGGTGCCGGCGAACGGCTACGGCCGATCCTGATGACGGCCTGTGCGATGACGGTGGGCATGGTGCCGATGGCCCTGGCCCTGGAGAAGGGCAGCCAGATGCAGGCCCCGCTCGGCCTGGCGGTCATCGGCGGCCTGGTGATGTCCACCTTCGCCACCTTGCTGGTGCTGCCCTCCGTCTTCGCGGTGGTGATTGGAGGAAAGGTGTCGCGCTCGCCGTCGATCTACCCGGACGATCCGGAAAGCACCTACTACGACCCGCTGGTCTACGCTCACACGGACGACACCGGCCATGAGCTTCCTCCTCCGGCCGGCCATGCACCCGTGTCGCATCCGCATCACCCGGATGATCACCTGATCGGGGAGTGGCGCGAGCTGTCTCCTCTGCCGGCAACCCTCGATCTCGAGGGACCCGGCCAGGGGCCCCCGGCCGACACGCCGGAGGGGACACGCGGGTCAGAAGGGCGCTCCCCGGACGGACCCGGCGGACCCGGTGGACCCGACGCGACCGGCAGGCGGTGACCGGAGCCACGATCCCGGCCGGCCGCCCGAGCAGTCACCGCCTGGAGGCTGAACTCTCCGCAGCCTCTGAAACGCTCTGCCGAGCCTCACCCGGCCAGTTCACCGCTCGCCCCGTCCCAATGGGTCGGAGCGAGCGGGGCTGGCGGAGAAGAGGCTTGTGCCTGAAAGTCCTGATGCCCGCCACGTGGCGGGGAAGTTATTCGCGCCCTTTACCTGGAGATCCTTGAGATGTACCGTGCCCTTTCACTTTGCAAACGTATCGGCCGTTCCTGGTGGTCCCTCGTGTGTTTGGGCCTGGTTACCGTCGTCGCCCCGGGCTGTGCCAAACACGAGAAAGAGGTCAAGAGCGTCGCGGAGCCGCCCTCGGTCGATCTCATCCAGCCGGCCACTCGAACGATCACGCGGATCGTTGGACAACCGAGCTTCATCGAGAGTTACGAGCGCACCTCGATCTATCCGAAGGTGACCGGCTACATCGAGAAGTGGTTCGTGGACATTGGCGACAAGGTCAAGAAGGGCCAGACGCTGGCCATCCTCTTCGTGCCTGAGCTGCGCGAGGACTGGGAGACGAAGAAGGCCACGGTCGAGCTGGACCGGGAAAAGGTCGATCTGGCGCGCAAGATCGTTGAAGTGGCCAAGGCCGACGTCCAGGCGGCCGAGGCCCACTTGCAGGAGGCCAAGGCGATCCTGGACCAGTACCAATCCCAGGTGGATCGCTGGGACGTGGAATGCAAGCGGCTGCGCGGCCTGGTTGCCAAGGGGATCGTCGATGCGCAGATCCTCCTGGAATCGGAAAACCAGCTGCGCTCCAGCACCGCTTCGAGAGACACGGCCAAGGCGACCATCCTGAAGGCGGAAGCGGAACTGCTTTCCAAGAAGGCCACCGAGGCCCAGGATGAGGTCAGCGTCAAGGTCGCCGCAAGGGACTTGCAGGTGGCCATAAGCGACGCCAAGCGGCTAGAGGCCTGGGTCGGCTACCTGACGCTGCAGGCGCCCTACGACGGCATCATCGTGGCCCGCAATGCCAACACCGGCGACTACGTCTCGCCCGCCCAGGGCGATCCCACGACCATGGCGCGGGCGCCGCACCTGTCGCCCAGTGGGACTTCGGCCCCAATCTACGTGATTGATCGCACGGACGTCGTCCGGGTCTTCGTGGACGTTCCGGAACAGGACGCGAACTTCATCCACGGCGAATCCGCGCTGGGCAAGGGCGACGGCACGCCGGCCACCGTGCTGGCGCGGGCCTATCGGGACGAACCGATTCACGGCACCGTCACGCGCACCTCCTGGGCCCTCAACGTCAAGAGCCGAACGCTCCGGGCCGAGATCGATCTGCCGAACAAGGGCAGCCAGATCCTCCCGGGCATGTACGCCTTTGGCAAGGTCATCATCGAGCGCCCCGCGCGCGGGCCCTGCCGGTGAAGGCCATGACCTACATTGGCGAGAAAACCTACTTCTGGAAGTACGACAACGGCAAGGCGATCAAGACCGAAGTCCAGACGGGCATCAGCGATGGCGAATGGATCGAGGTCACCAACCGCCAGCTGCCACCCGCACCCAACGGCGCTGATCCCTGGACCCCGATCGACGGCTCTGAACAGGTGATCGTGGCCGAGGACCTGTCGATCCTCACCGACGGCGGCCCAGTCGCTTGCTCGAACGCACCAGCCAAGAACGAGGTGGCCAAGGCCAAAACGGATAGTCGGGCGCCAGCCGCCGACTAGCCGTGGTTTCCAAACGCCGTAGGACGGCTCTCCCGAGCCGTCTGGACGGCTCGGGAGAGCCGTCCTACAGGGTTTGTTAGCCGTGGTTTCCAAACCCCTCTGGCTCCCATCCCGAAGCGGAGGGAGTCAGAGGGTGTGTTCGCAGTACCGGCTTGAGCCGGTCTTCGCCCCCAAACCGCCTGAAGGCGTAACTGCACACTGGGCTTGCTATCTTACTCTCCCTCCCTGAAGTTGGGAGGGGGTCAGGGGGTGTTTTGTCACAGTCTCCTGGTCTTGTCCCAACAGGTGTCGAAGGACGGCCCTTCTGAGCCGTCTTTCACACCACCCGCCCCGTTAGAGTTCGCGGACAAACCTGCACAAGCCAGAAGTGCCAGCGAGGCGTAACGTCTTCCCTCGCTAGCGTTTCGGGCTTGTGTGAGGAACTTCGCCACTTTTTTTCAAGAAAAACACCTGTCCAGTATTCAATCGGCTCCAATCTGTTAGAATCCACAATTGGGTCTAACGTCCAATCAGGACGATTGGTCGTTGCACTCGATTCACGTTGCCCGGTTTGATTACCCACTGGACAGACTTGTTTTCAGCCCGTCCATTCAGGAAGCATTCCCGAGTAATCAATTCAATCGGGCAGATCGACTTTGACAGTATTGTCAAGCCTGACCAAGTGAACAACCATTTCGGCCATTCCCTGGCCGGACGGACCGGCCACTCAAATATGGATCGGCCCAGGGCATAGGGGCCGCGCTTGGAAGGTGGCTACGTATGAATCCGACCGTCTTCGCCATGAGGCACCCGATCACCACCCTCATGCTGGTGGTGGGTCTGATCAGTGGCGGCGTCCTCGCCTATGACAAGATGCGGGTGGACATCTTTCCACCTCTGAACACGCCGAAGATCTACGTCTTCCTCGATTACATGGGCATGAGCCCCGAGCAAGTCGAGGGCTTCATCGTCAACCAGCTGGAACTGTATTTCCAGTACGTCGATGGCATCGCGGACATCGACACGCGCAACATCCAGCAGGTGGCCCTGTGCCGGCTGTCGTTCTTCCCCGGCACCGACATGGGTCAGGCGATGGCCCAGGTAGTGGCCATGTCCAACCGGGCCATGTCCTGGATGCCCAAGGGCACCTTGCCGCCCATGATCATGCGCATGGACGCCGGCAGCGTCCCTGTTGGTTACCTCGTCTTTGAGAGCAAGAAAACGTCGCTGGGCATGCTGGGCGACCTGGCCCAGAACGTGATCCGGCCGCTGGTGCAGAAATACGTTCCAGGCACGGTGGCCATTTCGCCCTTCGGTCCCAACATGCGCTCCATCGTCGTCACCGTCGATCCGCACAAATTGCTCACCTACAACCTGAGACCCCAGGATGTTACCAAGGCCCTGGAACAAGGCAACACCATCATCCCGGCGGGCAACATCTACGTCAAGGATGGGATGCCCATGGTGGCCAACAACGCCACGGTGGACCGGAACATCAAGAAGGACATGGGCGCCATCCCCCTCAAACTGGGGCACAACGTCTATCTGCGCGACGTGGCGACCATCAAGGACGACACCGACATCACTTACGGCTACGCCCTGGTCAACGGCAAGAAGTCGGTCTATCTGCCGATCATCAAGAAGGACACCGGTTCGACCTTGACTGTCGTGGATGACATCCACAAGGCGCTGCCGATCTTCCGCGAGAAGGTGCCCGAGGACGTTTCCATTAACTTCGAGTTCGACGAATCGCCCACCGTGGTGGCCGCGGTCAAGAGCGTGGCGACCGAAGGTCTGATCGGTGCCGGCCTGACGGGCCTGATGATCTTGCTGTTCCTGGGCGACCTGCGCAGCGTGATCGTGGTTGTGTCCAACATCCCCCTGGCCCTGCTCGGCGCCTTGTTAGGGCTTTATGCCACCGGCAACACGATCAACATCATGTCGCTGGGCGGCATGGCCCTGGCCATCGGCATCCTGGTGGACATGTCCACGGTGACCATCGAGAACGTTCACGTGCAGCTGGGCCGGACCAAGAACGTGGCCTCGGCGGTGCTGCACGCCAGCAACGCCACCGCCGTGCCGATCCTGCTGGCCTTGCTGTGCATCCTGTCGGTGTTTGTGCCGGCGTTTATCATGGGCGATCCGCTCCGCGCGCTGTTCATGCCGCTCACTCTGGCGGTCGGCTTCGCCATGATCGCGGCGTATCTGCTTTCCTGCACGTTCGTTCCGATCCTGTGCGTGGCCCTGCTCAAGCACCGGGGGGAGCATGGCCAGGGAGACCAGCACAAGCCAGGACTGTTTGAGCGGCTGTTCCAGGGGTATGGCAAGCTGGTGGCCTGGTTCGTCCGGCTGCGCTGGTGGGTGGTGCCGGCCTACGTCGGGGCGTGTGCCCTGCTCCTCTGGGTGCTGGGAACACAGCTGGGCACCGAGCTGTTCCCGCCGATCGATTCGGGGCAATTCGTGCTGCGCTTCCGGCCGCCGCCCGGCACCAACTTTGAGCTGACCCGGGAGCTGGCCGTCAAGTGTCTGGAGGAAATCGAGCGTGAGGTCAAGCCCGAAAACGTCGAGATCACCATGGGCTACGTCGGCCAGGTGGCCCCGAACTTCGGCATCGACAACATGGTGCTGTTCATGCGCGGGCCCGACGACGGCCAGCTGCGCGTCGCCTTGACCGAAACGAGTGGAGTCAAGCTGGCGGAGTTCCGCGAACGGCTCCGCAAGGTCCTCCCCGAGCGTCTCCTCCCCTGGCTGGCCAGGCGGCTGGAGAAGGGCGGTCTTTCCCGCGACGAAGCGGTCAGGCAAGCCGGGCTGGCGAGTTTCGGCTTCGAGCCGGGTGACATCGTCACCTCGGTGATGAGCTTCGGCTCCTTGACCCCCACTTCCGTCCGCGTGGTCGGCACCGATCTGAAGCTGGTCCGGCAACACGCGCTCCGGATTGCCGCCGAAATGAAACAGATTCCCTGTCTGCGCGACGTCCAGCTGGAGCAGATGCTCGACTACCCGACCATCGAGGTCACCATCGACCGCGAGAAGGCCGGCCTGAGCGGCGCCGTGGTCGATGACGTGAAGAGTGCCCTGGTGATGGCGACCTCCTCGACGCGGTTCACCAACCTCAACTACTGGGTGGACAGCAAGACCGGCTTCGACTACCTGGTCCAGGTCCAGTTGCCGGTCCTCCGCGTCGAAAAAGCGGAAGACGTGGAGATCTTGCCGCTGCAGCCCGTCAACGAGCTGGTCAACCTGAAGGTCCGCGACGTGGCCACTATCCGCAAGGGTGTGCGTCCCGGCGAGGTGGACCGCAACATGTCGCAGCGCTACCTGACGGTGACGGCCAACGTCGAGGGCTCCGACATGGGTCGGGCCTCCACCCAGGTCGAGCAGGCCCTGAAAAGGGTCAACGAGAACACGTGGGCGCCGGCCCAGGGCCCCAAGGGGAAGCAGGGCTGGCAGAACACCGTCACCGGCGACTTCCTGGAAGGTGCCACCCGGCCCAACAAGCCGCCTCGCGGTGTCACCGTGGAGACCATGGGGCAGTTGCCCCCGATGGTCGCCATGTTCAAGGCCCTGGGTATCGGCCTGGCTGTCGCCGTCTTCGTGATCTTCGTGCTGCTGACGGCGTATTTCGAGTCGCCGCGGCTGTCCCTGATCGCGGTTGCCGCCGTGCCGGGCGTGCTGGCCGGCATCGCCGTCATCCTTTACTTCACCCACACCGGACTGAACATCGAGTCGTTCATGGGTTCGATCATGTGCCTGGGCGTCTCCGTGTCCAACTCGGTCATGCTGGTCTCGTTCATGAATGAGCACTGGAGGTCAGGCAAGTCCTCGGTCGAGGCCGCCATCCTTGGTGCCGGCGAACGGGTGCGGCCGATCCTGATGACGGCCTGTGCCATGACGGTGGGCATGGTGCCGATGGCGCTGGCGCTGGAGAAGGGCAGCCAGATGCAGGCCCCGCTGGGGCTGGCGGTCATCGGCGGCCTGGTCATGTCCACCTTCGCCACCTTGCTGGTGCTGCCCTCCATCTTCGCGGTGGTGATCGGCCGGCAGGTTGCGCAATCGGCGTCGATCTATCCCGACGATCCCAAGAGCACCACTACGACCCGCTGGTCTACGCTCACGTGGACGAAACCGGCAAGGAGATTGTTCCAGCCGTGCAGCCAGCGCCGCCACTTCCTCATCAACCCGACAAGCAGCTGGTCGGCGAGTGGCGTGAGCTATCGCCGCTGCCAGCGGACCTGGATTCCAACGGACCCGGCCCGTCCTCAACTCCCGTCCCGCTGCCAGCAGCCGCACCCGCACCCCCACCGTCAGAACACGTCTCCCCGACCGTGCAGCCGGGGTTGTCGCCACCGCCAACCGGTGAACAGCACCAGGGCACAAACGGTGGGCAGGTGCCACGGAAACCAACCGCCCTGCCCCGCTGAAAGGTCATCCTTCAGCGGGGAAAGGGATTGGAGGTGAGGGGTTGGCTTCGATTCATCGTTTCGCGCTGGGCCGGCCAAGAGCGTCGGAACGAATGAATCAGCAGGCCGCGGCCAATTCAACCGGTGTCTGAAGAAAAGCACCACACTCCCGACGTTGACCAGGGACCGAAGACTCCACCTGACACGTCCCATTGATCAGGCCCGAACCTGGGTTCCCAAACCCCTCTCCTCATCCTGTTTCTCTTGCCGGATGGGAAGAGGGGTTCAACTCTCCCGTGCTTCCTGCTTAGGCCGGGAAAGACAACGGCGCTGTCCTCGCCAAATGTTCCACGTCCGCCAGCGTCCTGCCGATAAATAATGATGGTGTCTCCTTATCTCTTCGACACACAAAGAGAGGATCTCTATGTTCCGGCGACTCTCGCTTCTTCTCGGCTCGAGTGCCGTTGCGGCAACGCTGTCCCTGCGGGCACCGGCCAACGGCCAGGAATGCTGCCCGGACAACGCACCCGTCGTCTTGCCCCACGTGAAGGTCCTGTACTTTCCCTATTACTCGCCGGTCATCCCGGTGTGCAAGCGGTGGTACAGTACGGACTGGCACGGCAACGAGTTTCTCGTCCCGTATTACCGCGGCTACACGCGCTGGAGCCCCCGGTTCAAAAACTGCCCGAACCCCTTCGCCCCCTGCTGTCCTCCTCCGCCGCCCCCTGGCTGCGGGGCTGGCGCCATTCTGGGCACCTACGGCGTCTACACCGGCGCCCGGCACGACGAGGAGAGCCTGCTGCACCTGGGCGGCATGGGTTTCTCGCACCCTTCCCCGGAGGGCGCTCCTGCGGACTTCATCGACATGATCAAGGGCAACTGCGGACCTGGCGGCTTTGCTCCTCCTCCACTCCCCGGCCCGGCGGTATCTGACAAGAAGGAGGGCGGCACGTCCGACAAGAAGGAAGGCGAGACCCCGAGCAAGAAGTACGGCAGCATGCCTCCTCCCACACGCTGACACGGCCGCTTTGCTGCTGCCAGCGACTGAGATCGCCAGAGACTTCACGACGGCGCGACGACCTCGCGGATCAGACTGATCCGCGAGGTCGTCGCGTTGTTGGGGCTGCGGGTGTCCCTCTGGATTTTGGCCGGCGGAGCCGCTGCACTTTCCGTACCTGCCGGCCGCTACCAAACACGTCCAGACCCAAAAGGAAGAAGAGCAGGCGAAGGCCATCGGGCCCTTCGCCTGCTCTTCTTCCTTTTGGGGTCTGGGCGTACCTTGGGGCGATTGCCCCGCCGCGCTGTCGTGTCAGCGGGTCGCCGGGGGTGGCCCGACGCCCACTTTGGGCAGGTAGCCCGGCCGGCTCGTGTCCACCGGGGCGAGATCGCCCGGCGGGCGGTGGCAGGCCAACTCCTGGGCGGGATAGCCCAGGGCGTGGAACAGCTCGAACTGCGCCCGGTTGTAGTCGGCCACCGTCATGAAATACTCGTCGTAGGAGTCGCGCAAATGTTCCAGGGCAATGACCGCTTCCTGCGGCCGATAGACCTGGACCAGGACGTTGCCCAGCCGGGTGGTCTGGCGCAGGCCCTCGTAGTTGCCGTTGTAGGTGATGATGGCCTCCCGCAACGACCGCTCGGCCTGGACGACCCGGACTGCGGCCGACTGCAGCCGCGCCTGGGACCGGGTCACCTCCGCCGCGACCCGGTCCTGCTGCCGGAAGAGCATGACGATGTTCTGGGACTGCATGCCACGCTGCTCCTTGATCCGCGCCAGGTTCCCAAGTCCCATTTCATCAAACTGCCACAGCACCTGAGGGCTGAAGTCATCGCGGAAACTCCAGTTGCTTACTTTGCCGCCACTGCCGATGCCCATGGCACCGGCCTGGAGCAATTCCTGGGGGGTCTGGAAACCGTTGAGCAGCAGGCTGGGCGTGAGCATCCGCATTTTCTCCTGACGAATCCGGACCAGGGCCGCCTGGACAAGGGCCTGCTGCGAGGCCAGCTCGGGACGGTTGGTCAGGCCGATGGGGATCAGGTCGTCCAGACAGCGGCCGGGATCGACCAGGGTAAGCTGGAGATGATCGTGCTCCAGCGGGACGACAACCGCCCGCGGGTCCAGCCGCAGCACCAGGGTCAGGTCGGCACTGGCGACACGCCAGCCTTCGCGTGACGAGGCGGCACGCGCCTGCAGGTCGGCCAGCAGCCGCCTGGCACGATCGACCTCCACCCTGGGAACAAGCTCCTTGGACAGTTCCTGAATCCGCTCGACCAGCTTGCCGCCCCGCTCGACGCAGTCAAGGGCGCCGGCGTACATGCCCCGATACTGGTGGACGGTGAAGTAGGCCCGGGCGGTCTCCATCAGCGCGTCGTTCTTGCCGGTCTGCACGTCAAACTTCCGGGCGACCAGGACCTGCTTGGCGGCCAGCGGCTCAAAGATGGCGTCGGTCATGGCGACGTTCATGATCATGCCGGCACCGGCATACCAAAAGTTGACGTTGTTGTTCAGGGGGCGAGCCGCGGTGTTGACGCCCAGGTTAAAGTCCGGGCCGAAGCCGTCGTGCCGGATATAATCCTGGCCCAGGTTGAGCTGCGGCACCCAGAGCAGAGCGGCATGCTGCAGCTGGGCCTCGGCCACCCACACGGAGGCCTGGGCGCCGACCACCACTAGCGGCTGGGCGTCGGCCAGGCGCAAGGCGGAAGCCAGGTTGATCGGCAATTGCACGTCGGTGCATTCCAGCGGCGGGAAATTCAGCAGCGTGGGCTGCTGCTCGCCGACCGATGCGCCAACCGAGGGAGACGCGCCCGATGAGGACGAGCCTGGAGAGTACGCGCCCGAAGCGGAAGCGCCTGAGGAAGACGACTTCTCCGGCATCGACTCCACGGGAAGGGGCGTTCCAATCGGCATCGGCAGGGACGGGGGCGGCGTCGCGATGACGGGCCCGGTCTCCTGCGGGGGCGGCAGCATCCCCGGAGGACACTGGGCCCGGCCGGGCCCGGGCCCCAAACCCGAGAGAAACAGGGAGGCGAGCAGAATCAGGTATAATCTGCTGAATCGTTCCATCTTGTGCAGCTCCTTCCATCTCTCCGAGCCGGCTGCGATTCGCGGTCACGGTTCGGAGGCCATCCTTTTATTCGGGCAATTCCGGAACGAAGGTTAAGGGCGAAAGCAGCGATTCTACCAGGTGTTAGCGAGTTGCCGGCGGAGGCCCGGCGCCCACGGGGGGCAGATAACCCGGCCGCGCCGTGTCCACCGGCGCCGCCTCGCCCGGAGGCTGGTGGCACTCCAGTTCCGCCGCGGGATAGCCCAGGGCGTGGAACATCTCGAACTGCGCCCGGTTGTAGTCGGCCACCGTGGAGAAGTATTCGTCGTAGGAGTCCGCCAAATGGAGCAGGGCGGCGACGGCTTCCTGCGGCCGGTAGACCTGCACCAGGACGTTGCCCAGCCGGGTGGTCTGGCGCAGGCCCTCGTAGTTGCCGTTGTAGGTGATGATGGCCTCCCGCAACGAGCGCTCGGCCTGGACCACCCGGACCGCGGCGGAATGCAGGTTCGCCTGGCTCCGGGTCACCTCGGCGGCGATCTCGTCCTGAATCCGGAACAGGTCCCGGATGGCCTGCGACTGCTCGCCGCGCCGCTGCTTGATCAGCGCCAGGTTGCCGAAACCAAAGCCATCCAGTTGCCAGGCGAGCTGGCCGCTGAAGTCGTCACGGAAACTCCACTGATCCAGGCTGGCGTTCGGGCCGGTGCCGAAGATGGTGATTTGATTTCTCATGTTTCCGGGGGACTGAAAGCCGGTGATGATGATCATGGGGATGAACGGCCGGAGCTTCTCCTGGCGGATGCGCACCAGCGCTGCCTGGACGAGCGCCTGCTGCGAGGCCAGCTCGGGACGGTTGGTCAGGCCGATCGGCATCAGCTCGTCCAGCGGTTTGGCGGGATCGATCAGGGTGAGCTGGAGATGATCGTGTTCCAGCGGGATGACGACCGCACGCGGGTCCAGCCGCAGGACCATGGTGAGGTCGGCGCTGGACACACGCCACGCTTCGCGTGCGGAGACGGCACGCTGCTGCAGGTCGGCCAGCAGCCGCCTGGCACGGTCGATCTCGACCCTGGGAACCAGCTCCTTGGCCAGTTCCGTGATCCGCTCGACCAGCTTGCCGCCCCGCTCGACCACGTCGAGAGCACCGGCATACCGTCCCCGGTACTCGTGGACGGTGAAGTAGGCCCGGGCGGTCTCCAGCAACGCGTCGTTCTTGGCGGTTTGGATGTCGGCCTTGCGAGAGTTCAGGACCTGCTTGGCGGCCAGGGGAGTGAAGATGTAATCGGTCGGGTTGCCAACCGCGTACAGGCCGCCGCCGGCCTGAAACCAGTTGAAGTTCTGGCGAATGGGGACGGATTGACTGTTGATGTTAAAGACGCCGGGCGGACTGCCGCCGTTGGTGCCCCGGAAGAAATCCGGGCCGACCCCATCGTGCCGGTAATAGACACAGGACAGGTCGAGTTCGGGGACCCAGAGCAGTGCGGCGTGCTGCAGTTGTGCCTCGGCCACCCAGACCCGGGACTGGGCGAAGGTCACGATCAGGGGCCGGTCGTCGGCCAGCTTCAAGGCGGCAGCCAGGTTGATCGGCAAGGGGACGTCGGTGGTTTCGATCGGTGGGCTCTTCAGCCCCAGGGGCAAGTCCTCGGTGGCCGGCGCGGACACCGCCGCCACCGTGTGGATCTGGAGGCGATCCGGGGAGGCCAGTGCGGTCTCGATCGCCAGCGGGGCCGGGGCTGACGCGACCGGCTGCCCGGGCGGGGACTGGGCACGACTGACCGACGCCATCGACCCTGGGAGCAGCAGGGCCAGGAGGAAGATCCGGATTAACCAGCTGAATCGTTCCATCGTGCGTGGCTCCTTTCATCCCTTCGAGCGGAACGGATCGTGTGATCGCTCAGACCCGGAGGCTGCTTTTTCTATCGGATGATTGAAAGGAGAACGTTGCGAAGATAACAACAAAGTAAGGACGGGATTGGAAAACCCTACCGTGCCGGTTTCCGGGGTTAATTCAAGGAAACCGGGATTGGCGAAGACACGAATGGCGACGGGAGCAGGGCAAACCAGGAAACTTTTCCTTGACTGTCGCCCCCTTTTCCGTCACCATACACCTGCTTACCCCACACGACGCGGGGAGACCGCGCGTCGGTCCCTGATTGCTCCCGCCGTGCTTCCGAGGTTTGTTGCCATGCCTCGCCATCCTCGCTTGTTTGCCGCCATTCTCGTTCTCGGCGCCGTCAGCGTTTCGCGGGCCTACGCCCCTGCCGCGTCCGCACCTCAGGCCGAGCCTCCGAAAGCCGCCCTTCGCTCTGTCACCGTCTTTCCGACCTCGGTTGTGCTGGACGGAACGCGGGCGGAACAACGGCTCGGCTTGCTGGGCGATTACGCCGACGGCCGCAGCTGGGAATTGACCCGCCAGGCCAGCTATCGCAGCTCCGCCGAGAAGATTGCCACGGTGGACGCCCAGGGAATCGTCCGTCCCGTGGCCAACGGCAAGGCCGAGATCGTCGCCATCGTCCAGGGGCAGACGGTCAAGGTCACGGTGACTGTCAAGGGAATGAAGGACGAGACGCCGGTGTCGTTCAGCCGGGAGGTGCTGCCTATCCTGACCCGCACCGGCTGCAACCAGGGAGCCTGCCACGGGGCCGCCCTGGGCCGGGGCGGCTTCCGGCTCAGCCTGCTCGGCTTCGATCCGCTCTTCGACCACGGCCAGATCGTCCAGAGCGCCGAGGGCCGGCGCGTGGTCCTGTCCGATCCGGACCGCAGCATCCTGCTGCTCAAGCCGACGCTGGCCCTGGAGCACGCCGGCGGCGAGCGCTTCGGCAGCCGGTCGCGGGAATACGAGACGTTCAAGCGCTGGCTGGAGGATGGCGCCCCGGCCCCGACCCTCCGCGATCCGAAGGTGACGAAAGTGGAAGTCTGGCCGGCCCGGCGGGTGATGGTCCCCGGCGAGCAGCAGCAGGTCCTCGTCCGAGCGACCTGGAGCGACGGCCGGGTCGAGGACGTCACGCCGACCGCCCAGTTCGACGCCCTCAACGACGGCGTGGCAGCGGTGACGAAGAACGGCCTGGTCACGGCCCGCGATCGCGGCGCGGCTCACGTCATGGTGCGCTTCCTGGGGCAGGCCACCGTCATGCAGGCGACACTGCCGTACGCCGATTTATCGGTTCGCGCTCAGCCGGATCCCCACCGAACGCGAAACGATAAATCAACTCCATCCGTGGTTGATCGGTTGCTCGAAGCCAAGTGGAAGGAGATGGGTCTGACGCCGTCGCCGCGGTGCAGCGACGAGGAGTTCCTGCGCCGGCTGATGCTCGACGCCATCGGCACCCTGCCCACGCCGAAGGAAGTGCGCGACTTCCTCGCCGACACCAGCCCCGACAAGCGCGACAAGCTCATCGAGCGCGTGCTGGCCCGGCCGGAGTTCGTCGATTACTGGGCCCTGAAGTGGGGCGACCTGCTCCGCATCAACCGCGACCTGCTCAACGAGAAGGGCATGTGGAGCTTCCACAACTGGGTGCGCGGCTGTCTGCGCGACAGCAAGCCGGTCGATGAGATGGTCCGCGACATCATCACCGCCGAGGGCAGCACCTTCACCGAGGGGCCGGCCAACTTCTACCTCAGCTCCCGCAACCCGCTGGACTGGTCCGAAAACACGACCCAGCTGTTCCTCGGCGTCCGCATCCAGTGCGCTCGCTGCCACACACACCCCTTCGAGAAATGGACGCAGGACGATTACTACGGCATGGCGGCGTTCTTTGTCCGGCTGGGGACCAAGAACAGCCAGGAATTCGGCCTGTTTGGCCGCGAGACGGTGGTGTTCATCCGGCCCAGCGGCGAGCAGACCCACCCACGCAAGGGCGGCGTGGTCAAGCCGCATCCGCTGGACGGCGGCGACGTGGACGATCCGTTCGACCGCCGCCGCAAGCTGGCGGAGTGGCTGACGGCGAAGAACAACCCGTTCTTTGCTCGCAACCTGGTCAATCGCTTCTGGTCGTACGTGATGGGCCGGGGCCTGGTCGAGCCGGTCGATGACATGCGGGCCACCAACCCCGCCAGCATCCCCGCCCTGCTGGACGCCCTGGCCAGCGACTTCGCCGACAACAAGTTCGATCTCAAACACCTGCTGCGGACCATCTTCCGCTCGCGGGCTTACCAGCTCAGTTCGCAGGTGAGTCCCGGCAACAAGGCCGACGCTGCCAACGTCTATCACAGTCGCTACGTCCGCAAGCGGCTGACGGCGGAGCAGCTCGCCGACGCACTGGACTTCGTGACCGGCACCCAGGAGAAATACCAGGGGCTGCCGCTGGGCACGCGGGCCATCCAACTGCCGGACACCAAGGTGCGATCCTTCCTCATGGACGTGTTCGGCCGGCCCGCCAGGCAAATCACCTGCGAGTGCGAACGCACCAGCCAGCCCAACATCGCCCAGGCGCTGCACCTGCTCAACGGCGACTTCCTCAATCGCAAGATCGAGGCCCCGACAGGCCGGATCGAGGCCCTGCTCAAGGCGAAGACGCCAGCGCCGGCCCTGATCGAGGAACTGTACCTGGCCACGCTGTCCCGCCGGCCAACGCCGACGGAAAGGGAACGCGATCAGCAGTGGATCAGCAAGGCCTCCTCGGTCAAGGAGGGAGCCGTGGACCTGCTCTGGGTGCTGATTAACTCCCGCGAGTTCCAGTTCAACCACTGAGAAAAACATCAACCACGGATAACACGGATAACACGGATAAAAGAAAAGGAAGAAGAGGTCGAAAGAGCGAGTATGAGCAAGTTTCCAGCGGCCGGCCTTCGTTCTTGTATTGTTTTCTTATCCGTGTTATCCGTGGTTAATTCTTCTTCCGCGGCGGAGCCGACGTACTGGCAGGATGTCCGTCCCGTTCTGCGCAAGCACTGCACGGTCTGTCACAACAAACGCAACCTGGAGGAGCCGGAGGTTTCCGGCGGCCTGCTCCTGGACACCTACGAGGCGGTGGTCAAGAGTGCCAAGAAACCGCTGCTTCACGCCGGCAAGAGCGACCAGAGCCTGCTGATCCAGCTTCTCGTGACTCCCGACGAGGAGAAACGGATGCCGCTGGGGCTCAAGCCGCTGTCGCCGGAAAAGATCGCCCTGCTGCGCCGCTGGGTGGACTCCGGTGCCAAGGAGGGGACCAGACCCGAAAGCGAAACCGTCGTGACAACCAGCCCAACGACTCCGGCACGCACACGCAAACTGGAGGTGGCCCTGGCCACGACCGCCATTCCCCAGGCGGGAGTCTTCGCTCCGGGAACCGGCTCTGCGCTGCGGCTCAGTCTTCGCGTCGGTCCGCTGGCCCCCGTGCCTGCCGTCGTCTTCAGCCCCGATGGCCGGCTGCTGGCGGCGGGAGCTTATGGGCGGGTGACGCTGTGGGACCTGCAAGAGGGCCGGCCGATCAAGGTGCTGACCAACGTGCTGGCCGCGGTCAACGACATCCGCTTCAGCCCCGACGGCAAGCTGCTGGCGGTGGCCGGCGGGCAACCGTCCGCGAAGGGCGACCTGCGCATCTACCAGACCAGTGACTGGAAACTGCTCGCGGTACTGTCCGGCCATGACGACGTGGTGGCCTCGGTCGCCTTCAGTCCTGACGGCAAGACGCTGGCTTCGGCCAGTTACGACCGGACGGTGCGGATCTGGAACGTCGCCACGCTCAAGCACGAGCAGACGCTGACCGGCCATTCCGATTTCGTCAATGCCGTGGCCTGGGGACCGGGCGGCCAGTTCTTGGTCTCGGGCGGCAAGGATCGCTCCGTGAAGTTGGTGGACCCGGCCACTGCCAAGAGCCGGTTCACCTTCAGCGACCGCGACCGGGACGTCCTGGCCGTGGCGGTGAGTCCGGATGGCACCGTCGTCGCCTCCGGCGAGGAGCCGGGCCTGTCGTGGTGGAACAGCAAGACCGGCGAGCGCATTCGCTCGACCACCGGCCATGCGGTCGGCGTCAACGAATTGACCTTCAGCAAGGACGGCAAGCTGCTGCTCTCAGCCGGCAGCGACGGCACGCTGCGGCTGTGGGACGGCACCAGCGGCAAGTTGCTCCGGACGATGGCGGTTTCTTCGATGGTCTACGCCACCGCTCTTGACCCGGCGGGCAAGCGCGCCGCCTCGGGCAGCTTCGATGGCCTGGTCCGCCTGTGGGACACCGCCACCGGCCGGCAACTTGCAACCCTGCTGGCCCTGCCGCCGCACGGTGACCGCTTCGATTTCTTGGTCCTGACTCCCGAAGGCCCTGCGACCGGCAGTCCGGAACTGATCGCCCAGGGACAATGGTTCATGGGTAAGTCACAGTTGCCGGCCCCGACCGTGTGGAAGACCCTGCAATCGCCGGCACTGGTGGGAAAGGCGCTCAAGGGCGGAAGCATCACCACGCCGACGTTCACCAAGTAACCGAGAAACGCCATGCGTATCCTTTGCTCTCTCCCGGTGCTGCTGCTTCTGGCCGCGACGACCTCGGCCCAGACGTCGTATCCGATGATCACCCACGTCACGCCGGTGGCGGTGCAGCGCGGCAAGACGGTCGAGGCCACGGTGGAGGGCCAGATGAACTTCGCCGGGGCCTACAAGGCCCTGTTCGAGGGCACGGGCATCACCGCCGAGGTGGTCGGGGCCACGCCGCGCCCGGCCGCCGGGGCCCTGCCGCCGGTTCGCAGTTGCAAGCTCAAGATCACCGTCGCTGCCGACGCCGAGCCGGGCGTGCGCGAGTTCCGCATCGCCTCCGCGCTGGGCGTCTCCAGCGTCGGCCAATTGCTGGTCTGTGACGTCCCCGTGGTGCTGGAGTCCGGCAACAATAACACACCGCAGCAGGCCAATCCGGTCCAGTTTCCCTGCGTCGTGCATGGACGGATCGAGGTTGCCGAGGACGTCGATTACTTCCGCTTCCATGCCCAGGAAGGACAGACCTTCACCTTCGAGGTCCTCTGCGCCCGCATCCAGGACAAGATCCACGACCTGCAAAAGCACGCCGACCCAATGCTCACTCTGTCCGACGTGGAAGGGCACGAACTGGCGGCCAACGATGACTTCTACTTCGCCGATCCGCAGCTGACTTTCACCTTCCGCAAGAGCGGCGATTACCTGATCCAGGTCCGCGACTCCAAGTACGACGGCGATCCGCGCTGGGTCTACGCTCTGAAGATCAGCGATCGCCCCCAGGCAACACACCTCTACCCCCTGGCCGCCAATCCCGGCCAGAGACTGGAAGTGGAAGGGGTCGGTTCACTCGCCCTGAAACAGCCGAAGGTCGCCCTGGTAGCACCGACGACGCTCGGCCTGCAAGAGGTGCGGCTGGACCTGGGTGACAGCAAGACCGATCCGGTCCCGTTCCTGGTGAGTGCGTTGCCGCAGGTGCTGGAGGTGGAGCCGAATGACACCCCACAGACGGCCCAGCGTGTGACCATCCCCTGCGGCATCAACGGCCGGATCGGCAAGCCGCGCGACCTGGACCACTTCGTTTTCAAGGGCACCAAGGGCAAGGCGGTGCGGCTCGAAGTCCACGCCCGACGGTTCGGCACGCTGCTGACCTCTCAGCTCGATTCGATGCTGGAAGTGCTTGACGGCAAGGGGACCGTGCTGGCCGGCAACGACGACGCCAACGGCAAGGACTCGGCCCTGGTGTTCACTCCCCCGGCCGACGGCGATTACGTCCTCCGCATCCGCGACCTGAACGGCAAGGGTGGACCGAGCTTCGTCTATTTCCTTGAGGCCGATTGGGCGCAGCCGGACTTCGCCCTGACCTGCGACGGCGACAAGGCGATGATCGGACCGGGGACAAGCACGACCTGGTTTGTCCAGGTCAACCGGCTCAACGGCTTCGCCGAGCCCGTTCAGGTCGAAGTCAAGGGGCTGCCGAAGGGCGTGGCGGTCAACCCGCTGACAATCCCGGCCAACATGACCCAGGGAGTGCTGGTCCTGACCGCGGCGGCTAACGCCGGCGCTGACGCGGCCAGCATCGACGTCATCGGCCGGGCCACAGTGACGATGGACGGCAAGGAGCGGAAGCTGGAACGCCGCGCGACAGCGCAGCAGGAGATCTACTTCCCCGGCGGCGGCCGGGGCGTCTTCCCCGTGAACACGCACGTGGTCGGCGTCACCGATCCATCGGACATTCTCTCGGTGGAGGTGACGCCGAAGGAAGTCGTGCTGAAGCCGGGACAGGAAGTGCGGCTGGACGTGACCATCCATCGGCGGCAGGGTTATGACAAGGGGGTGTCACTGGACGTGCTGCTGCGTCACCTGGGTCGGGTGTTCGGCAATCCGCTGCCGCCCGGCGTGACCATCGTGGAGGGCAAGTGCAAGACCCTGCTGGGAACCACCAGCAAGGGGCACATTGTTTTGCGAGCCGCTCCGGACGCGGCCCCGGCGGAGAACGTGCCGATCAGCGTGCTGTGTCACGTATCGATCAATTTCGTGGTCAAGGTGAGCTATTCCAGCCCGGCCATCCTGCTCAGCGTGCGGAAGTAATTGTCTCCGCCGCAAGCACAGCCAGAGCATAAGCACAGGCCGCGGTGGAGCGTTCCTGGCCCAGCTGCTCCTCCAGCCGGACGATGCGCATGTCCACAGCTCCGGCCGCTTCCCGCCACGCTCGCTTCGCCAGGAACGAGCCGGAGCCGGCCAGGATCACCGTTTCCGGCGGACCTGGTAGGCGGGCGCTCACAGTCCGGATCGCACTGGCCAGCAAGCTCGTCTGCCGAGCGGCCATCCGCCAGGCCAGGTCGAGACGCTCCGAAGCAGTGCTGCTCTCCAGGTCGGCCCCAAGCATCCGCGCCAACCGGCTGTGAGCGCAGGCATTGGTCGCTGGTCGGCCGTCGGCCGTGTCGCAGCGGTCGGGCTGTTCGGGAAGGTCTTCCAGCACCAGGTAAACGTCGAGCATGGTCGCGAACAGCTCCGCGGCGCCTTCTCCGCCCAGCAGAGCGCAGAGCGGGGTCCGCGTCGCTCCGGTGTAAACCAGCTCCCCGCTGCGCAGTCGTTCCGGGTCGGTCCGGCCCACGGGAACAGGCTTGCCATTGACGAGGGGAACGACGTCCGAGGTGGTCGATCCGGTATCGAGCAGCAGGGCCGAGCCGGAAGGAGCGAGCCGGCCCGTCCAGGTGGCCAGGGCCAGCCAGTTGCCGGCCGCCGCCAGCAGCGGCTGGGTCCGGGCCGCGTCCAGGCCCACCAGCCGGCCATCGGTGAGCCAGACGTGGACCGGTCGGCCCGCGGCCACGCGCTCGACCGCGGCCAGGATGGTCAGCACGCCCTGCCGCTTGCTCTCGAAACAATCGCACAGCTCACCGGTCATGGTGACGGCAAGCTCCTCGGCGGGCGGAAGCCGGGGCAGCAGATCAGCAAGGGCGTCGGCCAGGCGGTCGGGCTGCCGCCAGAGCGGAAAGGCGAGGGTGCAGGCGGGCCCGGAAAGATGAACGGCCTTGAGGTTGGCACCGCCAACGTCAAGGCCGATCAGAGAGCGCGAAGGCTGGAGCATGGAGAAGAACTCCCAACCGCTACTTCTGCAGGGTCTGCAGGGGCGGCGGGCCTGTCTCCGGCTGAGACGTCACGGCCACCGGCCTGAGAGGACCATTGGTCGGAACCGCGGGCGGAGGGGCGGCACTGATCGGTGCCGACGGGATCGGCACCGGGCCAGGCGGTGCCAGGTACTTGCCGATGTCGTCCAGAATTCGCTTGGCACTCTCCTCATCGCGGTTAAACAAGCCAACGCGCACCGCGATTCGAGTCACAATGCCATCCGCAGGGATAGGTTTGCCCATCGTGGTCAGGTAGATCGTGGTCGTGGTGCCGTCTGCCAAGCGCGTTTCGAGGGTAATCTTCCCTTGTTCCGGCGCCAGGTCACGCCGGAGCACCGGCAGTTTCATTTCGGTCATGGCCGCCTGAACGGCCAGGTAGGCCCGTTGCAAATCGACCGAGTAATCAAGGTAAAGGGGGGCACGCACCCAGAAATAGGTGCCAGCGCCAGCGCCGGCCGCCGCAGCGCCACCGGCCACGATGGCGGCTCCCAGGCAGCCGCTGTTGAGCAGCAGCACCAGACCCAACAGGGCCCAGCCCGCCCGAACTCGGAGCCTGGAACTCGGAGTGCGGAGCGAAAGACCATTCTTAGTTCCGCGTTCCGCATTCCGCGTTCCGCGTTCAAGAAGCGTCGGATTCATTATCCTGGGTCCTCAGTTCTTTTGCAGCAAGGCATCCAGTGCCCAGCAACCCCTGGCGTGTGGACCATCACTGCGCAGATGCTCCAGCAAGCGAGCATCGTCGCAGCCGGCGTCTTCCAGTGCGTCGGCCAGCACCGGCAATTCGTCGAAGCGGCCCTCGTCGTGCAGCACCCGGGCCAGCCGGACGACCAGGCCCGACTGCCATTCCAGCCACTCCGGCTGGATCGTGATCGGCTGGACGACGCCCTCGAACAAGTCGCGGAGCAGCTGGCACTGATACGTCTCTTCCTGCTCGCCGCTGGTCCGGTGCCGGTCCAGTCCCTGTTCCACCGCCACCGTCCGGGCCCAGGACACCACCTGGGCCGTGCGCAGCGGCAGGCAAGAGCCGCTGCTGGGATAGCCGTGCCGGGGCTGCTCCTCGCTCCAGATGCGGGCCTCGGCGGTTTCCTCAGCCGCGCAGGCCGCCCAGACCGCCACCCACGCCACGCGGGCGCAATCGTTGACGCGCGGCAGCGACCATTCCGTACGGACGCGCTGGATGGCGTCCCAGGTCACCTGCCGGGCATCAGTCCGGGCCCGGGCCAGCTGTTCCGGGCTGCCCTGGCCGTCGGCGAACTCCTCGGCCGTCTGCACCGCGCGCCGGCTCGGTTCCTCGCCCAGCAAGTGCCAGATGCGCCGGCAGCAGGCACAGGCGAACAGCCGCAGCTTGCGGTCGCTGGCGCGGCCAGCCAGCCAGGTGAGCATCTGGCCGGGATCCTTGCAACTTCGCCATTCCACCTGGGTCATGGAGCGGTTCCCTCCTCGGGGGCCACGTTCCTGACACCTCCGTTCGTCAGGAAGGAACGCTGCTATAACCATCTCGTGAGTACAGACAAGAGCAATTCAGGTGCCGGAGCGTACCTGGGGCGTTGTCTGCAACACTGTTGCGCCCCTTCGGGGCGAAAGACAGGACACGTGCCCGACACCTGGGGCGTTGCCCCAGGCTATTCTGTTGCGCCCCTTCGGGGCGAAAGGCATGGTTTTCCGCCCCGAAGGGGCGCAACACGATAGCCTGGGGCAACGCCCCAGGTGTTACAGGCGACGCCAAGGTTTACCCGCGATACCACCGAAGCGTCCGGGCCAATCCCTCCTCGAAGGACACGGTCGGCTCGTAGCCCAGTTCCCGCCGGGCTCGTGAGATGTCGGCACAGGAATGGCGGATGTCCCCCGCACGCGGCGGGGCGAATTGAGGTGTAACTTGCGTTTCCAGCTGCTGATTCAGCGCCGCCAGCAGGTCGAGCAGCGTGATCTGCCGGCCGGTGCCGACGTTGTAGACCTGCCCGGCGATGCCCGGGACCGAGGCCGCCTTGAGCAGGGCCTGGACAACGTCGGCGACCGCGACGAAATCGCGCGTTTGCAGGCCGTCGCCGAAGACGGTCGGCGTCTTGCCCGACGACAGGGCAGCGACAAACAGGGCGATGACGCCGGAATAGGGACTGTCTGCCCGCTGCCGGGGCCCGAAGACGTTGAAGAACCGCAGCCGGACCGTCTCCAGGCCATAGCTGACGGCAAAGGCCTGGGCGTACAGCTCCCCGGCCAGCTTGGCGGCAGCGTAGGGAGACAGCGGCCGGAGCGGCTCCTGCTCGGTCTGCACCGGGCCGCTGGGCACACCGTAGGCGCTGCTGCTGCCCGCGTAGACCACCCGGCGAACGCCCTGCCGGCGAGCCGAATCGAGGACGTTGAGCGTGCCCGTGGCGCAGACGCGATGGGTGCTGCCCGGATCTTCGATGCTGCGCTGGACCGACGCCTGGGCCGCCAGGTGAAAGACCAGCTCGACCCCCTCCATGGCGCGGGCGACCAGCGCCGGATCCGCCACGTCTCCCTCGATCACCTCGGGAGCAGGAGTCAGACCATCCAGGTTGGACTTGAGGCCGGTACTGAAATTGTCCAGCACGCGCACCCGGCGACCCTCGGAAACCAGTGTCTCGACCAGGTGCGAGCCGATAAAGCCGGCCCCGCCGGTCACCAGACAGACAGCATCCATCAGCGGGCCTTCCTGCGACATGGGAGGGCGAGGCTCCCGCCGAGCCTGATGTTTGGCTCGGCAGGAGCCTCGCCCTCCCGGTTAGCTGAACAGCGCCTCGACGTAAGTTTCAGGGTCGAACGGCTCCAGATCCTCCAGCTTCTCGCCGACGCCGATGAACTTGACCGGCAGACCCAGCTTCTGCTTGATGGCGAAGATGGCCCCACCCTTGGCCGTGCCGTCCAGCTTGGACAGGACGATGCCAGTGCAGCGGACCGACTTCTGGAACTGCTCGGCCTGGGCGATAGCGTTCTGGCCCGTGGTGGCGTCCAGCACCAGCAGCACCTCGTGCGGCGCACCAGGGATCTTTCGCCCCAGCTCGCGCAGGATCTTCTCCAGCTCGCGCATCAGATGGCTCTGCGTGTGCAGCCGGCCGGCCGTGTCCACGATCAGGACGTCGAACTTGCGGGCCACGGCGCTCTCGCAGGCGTCATGCGCCACCGCGGCGGGGTCGCTCCCTTGCTTGTTCTTGACGATCTCGCAGCCGATCCGCTGGCACCAGATGGTCAGCTGCTCGACGGCGGCGGCGCGGAACGTATCGCAGGCGGCCACCATCACCTTCTTGCCCTCGGACTGGAAGCGATGGGCCAGCTTGGCGATGCTGGTGGTCTTGCCGGAGCCGTTGACGCCGGCCACAAGCACCACCGTCGGCGGCGACTGGGCCCAGTGCAGCCCGGAGCCCTCGACCGGCAACAGCTCGCGCAGCTGGGCCTTGACAAAGGTCTCCACGTCGCCGGTGATCTCCTTGTCGAGGAACGATTGCCGGACTCGATCGACGATGGCGGAGGTGGCGCTGACGCCGACGTCAGCCAGGTAGAGCCGGCGTTCCAGCTCGGTGAGGAAATCCTTGTCTACCTTGCCCCGCAGCCGGAACAGCGAGGCAATGCTGGCAAACAGATCGCGAGTCCGGGCCAGCCCGGCCTTGATCTTCTCGAAGATGGCGCGAAAGACCATGCGTTTCCTCTCAGAGGTCAGAGGTCAGGGGAACACAATCGGAACACTAATCCGCGCTAATCTTCGCTAATCGAAGGAAGGAAACCAGTATTCCGATTAGTGTGGATTAGCGTGGATTAGTGTTCCGATGATGTTCCTCTGGCCTCTGACTTACACGATTTCCTCGATGGGCTTGCCCTCGTCCAGGATCGGAATGGGCCGGCCGGAATGATCCTTGAAACTCTGCTGCGGGTCAATGCCGAGCACGTGATAGACCGTGGCCAGCACGTCGGCCGGCTTGAGCGCCCGCTCCACGGGATGCTCGCCCTTGGCGTTGGTCCTGCCGACAACCTGGCCGCCCTTGAGGCCGCCGCCGGCCATCATCACCGAGATGGCGTTGCCCCAGTGGTCCCGGCCCGGGATCGGAATGCCCGGCTGTCCTGTATTAAGACGCGGAGTCCGGCTAAACTCGCCCATCACCAGCACCAGGACGCGATCGAGCAGGCCGCGCTCGCTCAAATCGTCGATCAGCCCGCCGACGGCGCGATCGACCACCGGCACCTTGCGGCCGTGGCCGTCCTTGATGTTGGAGTGATCGTCCCAGTGCGGCATGTCCACCGTCACAAAGCTGACGCCCGCCTCGACCAGCCGGCGGGCCATCAGCGTGTAGCGTGCCCACGGTCCCCGGCCGTAGCGGTCCGACAGCTTGGGATCTTCCTTGTCCAGATCGAAGGCAGTCCGGGCCCGCGTTCCCAGCACCATGTCGAGGGCCTGCTGCTGGTACTTGTCCATCGAATCGACCAGGCCGCTGTTATCCACGTCGCGGCGCAGACCGTCGAACGAGGCCAGCAGGTCCTTGCGTCCCCTGGCGTTCTCGGCCGATTCCTTGCTCAGCTGACCCAGCCACTTGGGCGTCCCGATGTGGATTGCCTGAGTGGCGGCCAGGTACTTGGAGGTCTTATCCACGTCGAAGGGGTTGTAGGCCCCGCCGAGGTAGGCGGCCCCCATGTATCCGGGGAAGAGATAGATACTCTGGGCGGCCGGCAAACCGACGTAGGCGGGCAAGCCGGGCTGGTTGCTCCCCTTGACCCGGGCGACGTAGGAGCCGACCGACGGATATTTCTGCGGCAGGTTGACCGCGCTGGAGCCGAACCGGCCGGTGAGCATCCAGTGAGCGGCGGCAAAGTGATCGCCGTTGTCGTGGTGCAGCGAGCGGACAAAGACCAGCTTGTCGGCCAGCCGGGCGTGTTCGGGGACCAGTTCGCACAGGCGGATGCCGGGCACGCGGGTCTGGATGGTGCCGAAGGGGCCGCGATACTCGGCCGGGGCATCCGGCTTGGGATCGTAGGTTTCGATGTGGCTGGGCCCGCCGTCCAGCCAGATCAGGATCACCGCCTTGTCGTCGCTGCCGGCCGCTCCTTCGGCCCGCAACCGCAGCAGGTCGGGCAAGCCCAGGCCCAGCACGCTCAGGAACCCCGCCTGCAACGCGGTTCGCCGGGTCATCCCCCGGCAATTCCGCGCCGCCTGCCCTTGTTTGATCTGCAGCATCTCCAATTCCCCCCTTTGTGGACGTTACGCCACGCTGCATCCGAACATCTTTGTATTGTAGCGGTTTTCCTGACGCAACCCCAGACCTACCCCTCAACAGGGAGCCCCTCCCCCGCAAACTGGTCGAGGGCCTCTCCGGTCAGCCGGTAAACGGTCCAATCGTTCAGCGGCCGGGCTCCCAGGTTCTGATAGAAGCGAATCGCGCGCTCGTTCCAGTTCAGCACCGACCACTCCAGCCGGCCGCATCCTCTCGCGCAGGCCAAATGAGCAACCTGGGCCAGCAACGCGCGTCCAACGCCCCGACCGCGGACCTGCGGCCGGACGTACAGGTCTTCGAGGTAGATCCCGGACTGGGCGAGGAAGGTCGAATAGGTCGAGAAGAACAGAGCATAACCAACCGGTTCGCCATCCCGTTCGGCCAGCAGCACCTCGGCGGCCGGCCTGGGCCCGAACAGCGTTTGCCGGAGCCGATCCTCGGTGGCGACCACGGCATGCAGCAGTTGCTCGAAGTCGGCCAGTTCCCGGATGAATGCCAGGATGAGGGGAACGTCCTGCTCGGTGGCCGGACGGATCACAAGGGTTGGGGGCATTGAATGGCGTCCTCTCGGTTTCTCACTCCGCGGGGTTACAGGACTCCAATCCCTGGGAAGCTTTCCTCAATTGGCCTCCCAACTCGACAATTTTCTGCTGTAACCTCTCCGTCAGCAATGAAAGCGCTTTGATCACTTCCCAATCATAATTGATGAAAGCTATTTTCCGAAGGATGAACAGCTTCTCTTTTTCATTCAAGTCACCCCACACTCTCTCCAGCTCCTCAATCCGAATGTCTTTGAGTCGCACGACGTGTTCACGTACCGAATGAACAGACAAGCCATTCAACCAGGAACCGTCCAGGTTTACGTCATTCCAGGCACCAATTCTCTGGACCATCTCAGGGACAACGTCTCGATTAAAGTGCGCATGGTGGAGGTCAGGAGCATAATCCTTGTCTGGAACGACATTCCGCAGTAAGGGTATCCCAAACGCTTCCCGGAAGTAATCTCCAATGATGAAATGGAGGCACCTGTCATCCTTGTGGTGCGTTGCAATCAAGTGCATGAGTTCCGATGGAGTCGCCCCATCGATGAACCTCCGTCGAAGCTCATCTGCAAGAGTCTTGTCCATACGGAAACCCTCTGCGTTACTTCCCGAGTGGCTTCACAAAGACGTTTCGCCACCGGCACACAGCCCCCTTGGCCCAGCGATCTTTCCCCAGAGCGTCCTTCGGACCGTTGCTGTGGACCTCAAGCGAGACGCGCCCGCGCCGGCCAAGCAGCTCCACCACCGCTTTCTTGTTGAAGCCGGGATGCTCCATCCTGGCCGTGTCCAGCTCGCAGATCTTGGTGCCGTTGATCCAGGTCGTCAGATGGGGAAGCTCGCCTTCGCAGCGAATCTTGAAGGTGTTCCAGTCGCCGAACTTCCACACCTTCAGGAACTCCTTCACCGGAGCGGCGTAGGCCAGCAGCCGGCGGTTTTCCTCGGTCACCGGCTTGAAGGACGTCTTGGGGTCCGACTCCTTCAAGCCGATCGGCCGGCCCTTGTCGTCGAGGACTGCCGTGAAGGAATAGGGCAGCGCGTGAAAACCACCCAGGCCATTGCCATAGAAACCACCGATGCCGCCGTCCCTGCGATGGTCAATGAGGATCTGGTAGCCGACGTTGCCCGCCGGCGTGGTCCGCACCAGGACTCCCGTGTCCACGGACCAGTCCGGCTTGGCGTCAATCAGCAGCTCAAAGTCGCCGAAGGCTTCGTCGGACACGAGGTAGCCCCCGAGTCCCGAACCGGGCGGATCTTGCTCGCCAATGATGACCCCATCCTTGACGGTCCAGCGGCCGCGACTCTTCAGCGATCGCTCGTAGAATGATTCGCCATTGCCCGACCCAGCGTCCTTCGGCGGCTTGCCACCCTGCGGGCGCGGCTTGGCAGTCCAGCCCTTGAGGGTTTTGCCGTCAAACAACGGCCGAAACCCCTCGGGCGGGGCAGCTTCGGCAAGGCAGCTTGGGGGAGATTCCAGCACGAAACAGGAGGCGACCAGACCGGCGCCGGCACAAAGCAGATCGCGACGGGTGCAAGGACGTTCCATTTCTGTTACTCCAGCAGGGGGCCGAATGCTCAACCAGCGATAGTCTATCGGCCAGGCCCCTGCTGGGCGATGCCCAACGGCAAGGCGAGCGGCGCGGCGTCAGCCCGCCGGTGGAGGCCCCTCCACCGGCGGGCTGACGCCGCGCCGCTCGCCTTGTTCGTGGTCCTCAATGCCTCAGCGACGGCTGCACGCCGGCCTTGGGCCCTTGGGTCAGGATCGGTGGACAGACCGGCGGATGCGAGCCTGCTGGCGACCCGTCTGCAGTTCCGTTCGGCTCGATTCGGTGAAGTGTCTCGGGGGTTTCCTTTGGCCTGGTGTCGCCGAACCACTGGATGACGAAGTAGAACACCGGCGTCAGGAAGATACCGAACAGCGTCACACCCAGCATGCCCGCGAACACCGCCGTGCCCAGCGAGCGCCGCATCTCGGCCCCGGCACCCTCGGCAATCACCAGCGGCACCACGCCGAAGATGAACGCGAACGAGGTCATCAGGATCGGCCGTAAGCCGCAGCCGGGATGCCTCCATGACCGCCTGCCGCAGCGGTACGCCGGCCTCCTGCTGCTGCTTGGCGAACTCGACGATCAGGATGGCGTTCTTGCTGGCCAATCCGACCAGCACCACGAAGCCGATCTGCGTGAAGATGGTGATTTCCATGCCGGCCAGCTGCACGCCCACCACCGAGCAGAACAGGCACATCGGCACCACCAGGATCACGGCGAGCGGCAATTTCCAGCTTTCGTACTGCGCCGCCAGCACCAGGAACACGAACACCACCGCCAGGGCGAAGAAATACATCGCCGAATTGCCCGCTTGCAGTTGCAGATAGGCCAGGTCGGTCCAATCCGTGGCCATCGAGCGCGGCAGGTTCTGCTCGGCAATCTCCTGGAGTTTCGCGACGGTCTGCGCTGAACCGGTGCCTGGCCCCGCGTCGGCGGTAATGGCGGCGGCCGAGTACATGTTGTAGCGCATCACCATCACCGGGCCGCTGACGTCACGCACGCTCAGCAGGGTGCCCAGGCGGATCATCTGCCCCTGATTGTTGCGCACCTGGAGCCGCTTGATCTCCTGGACGCCGCGGCGAAAACGCGGGTCGGCCTGCAGGTTCACTTGCCAGGTTCGGCCAAACTCGTTGAAGTTGTTGACGTAGTAGCTGCCCAGGTAGACCTGCAGCGTGCTGAACAGATCAGCGATCTGCACGCCCAGGACCATGCACTTGGTCCGGTTGATCTCCAGGTACAGCCAGGGCGTGTTCGCCCCCGAGCTGCTGAACATGCCCTGCAGCTCCGGCGTTTTCTTCGGGTTGCTGCCCTTGCGGACAATCTCGTCGCAGACCTGCTGCAGCTGGTCCAGGCCAAGGTTGCCGCGATCCTCGACGATCAGCTTGAAGCCGCCGGTCGTGCCCAGGCCGTCGATCGGCGGAGCGCCAAACGCCTTGACAAGGGCCCCACGCACCTTCTCCTGGCAGCGCTGCTGGATCTTCTCGGCGATGGCCTCGGCGGTCAGGTCCGGGCCGCGCCGCTGCGAGAACTCCTTCAGCAGTACGTACATCGAGCCGAGGTTGGGAGCGTTGGCGTTGAGGATCATCGACTGACCCGAGATGCCGACCGTGTGCTCGACGCCCGGCGTGTCCCTGGCCAGCTCGCCGATGCGAGCCATCATCCTCTGGGTCCGCTCCACCGAGGCCGAGTCGGGGAGCTGCACGTTGAGCAGCAGATAGCCCTTGTCCTGCTGCGGGATGAAGCCCGTGGGCACGCGCTGGAACTGCACCCAGGTCAGCACCAGCAGGCCGGCGTAGATCACCAGCACCATTGTGCTCACCCGGACCACTCCGCCGACCACCCGGCCATAGCCGACCGTCATCTTGTCGAAGCCCCAGTTGAAGGCCCGAAAGAAGAGGCCCAGCACGGCGTTCATCGGCCGGATGATCAGCAAGCCGAGCAGCAGGCCGAGCAGCAAGCCCGGCGTGAAATACAGGGTACTCACCGCCCACGGCATCCACTCTGGCAGGTCGCCGCCATGCCCGATCGCTTCCAGGGCCTCCTTGCTGGGCAAGCCCAGCTGGACGAGGTAGTCCCCAAGCAGCTTCGGCACCAGGTACGTGGTGGCGATGCCGCCCAGGATGCCGAAGATCCACCACGGCACCGCCTCGCGCTTCGGTCCGTGGCCGCCGGCATCGTGCTTGAAGATCATGACGGCCCGCGACGGCGTCATGGTCAAGGCGTTGACGGCCGAGATGATCGTCGAGACCGAGATGGTCACCGCGAACTGGCGGAAGAACTGGCCGCTGACGCCGCCCAGGAAGCAGCATGGCAGGAACACCGAACTGAGCACCAGGGTGATGGCCAGCACCGGGCCGGTGATTTCCTCCATCGCCTTGATCGTCGCCGTCCGCGCGTCCAGGCCGGTGGCGATCAGTCGCTCGATGTTTTCCAGGACCACGATGGCATCGTCCACGACGATGCCGATAGCCAGCACCAGGCCGAACAGCGTCAGGTTGTTCAGCGTGAAGCCCATCGCCGCCATGACCGCGAAGGTGCCGATCAGCGACACGGGCACGTCGATCATCGGCAGGATCATGGCCCGCCAGTCCTGGAGGAACACCAGCACCACAATGGCCACCAGGATCACCGCGTCGCGGAGGGTGTTGAAGACCTCGTTGACTGACTCGCGGATGAACGGCGTGGTGTCGTAGACGATCTTGAAATCCAGCCCATCGGGAAAGCGCGTCTTCAGCTCCCGCATCTTGGTGTAGACGTTACTGGCGGTCTCCAGAGCATTGGCGCCGGGCAGCTGGTAGATGGACAGGGCCACCGAGGGTTTGCCGTCCAGTGTGCAGGATTGGTCGTACTGCTGCGAGCCGCGCTCCACCTTGGCCACGTCACGCAGCCGGACGATGCCGGTCGATTGGGCCACGGGGCCGACCTGGGCACTGGTCCCACCCTGACTGTTGAGCATGGAGTTCTGGGTGGTTTGCGATCCCGTGTCGCTCATGGCGGCGCTGGACGTCGGCTGCGGGATCGAGTTGCCCTGGGCGGACTTGACGATGATGTCTTCAAACTGGTCCGGCGTGGTCAGCCGGCCCAGCGTGTTGATGGTCAATTGGAATTGCTGCCCGCGTGGCACCGGCTGCTGGCCGATCTGCCCCGTGGCCACCTGGGCGTTTTGCTGGGCGATGGCGACCACCACGTCCATGGCGCTGAGGTTGAGGGCGGCCAGCTTGTCCGGGTCGAGCCAGGCCCGCAGGCTGTAGTCGCGCTGGCCCAGATAAGTGATGCCGGCCACGCCGTTGAGCCGGCCCAGCTCGTCCTTGACGTAGATCGTCGCATAGTTGCTGAGCCAAAGGCTATCGTACCGGCCAATAGGCGAGATCAGGTTGACGATCATGAGGGTGTTGGGCGACATCTTCTTGACGGTGATGCCCTCGTTCTGCACCAGCGCGGGAATGACCGGCAAGGCCAGCGCGACCCGGTTTTGCACCAGCACCTGGGCCATGTCCGAGTCCGTGCCCAGGGCGAACGTGACCGTCAGGCTGTAAGCGCCGTCATTGGTACAGCGCGAGGACATGTACATCATGCCCTCGACGCCGCTGACCTGCTCCTCGATCGGGGCCGCCACCGTGTCGCGCACCACCTGGGCGTTGGCTCCGGGATACAGGGCCGACACCAGCACCGTGGGCGGAGTCACCTCGGGGTACTGCGCCACCGGGAGGGTGAACACCGCCACGCCGCCGGCAAGGACGAAGACCACCGAAATCACGGTAGCGAAGATCGGTCGGTCGATGAAAAAGCGTGTGAACACCGCTTGCGATCCTTACTGGTATTGGAATCGGATACCTAACTCCGTTAGCCACCCTTCGCAGAAGGGTGTTTTGTTAGCCACCCTTCGCAGAAGGGTGCAGGGGCTGGTGGGCTACCAAGACTCCTCTTGCACCACGTCGGCTAACAAAACACCCTTCTGCGAAGGGTGGCTAACGGGCGTGCCTCCCGCCGAACCACGAACGGCCGCTTGCCAGCAGACCCGTACCAGCCGCGCCGGGTCCACCAGCAAGCGAGCCGCTCACGGCTCGGCTCGGAGAAAGCTTCCCCCTCCCGGGCGACGTCTCCTCCCGGGTGTCATCTTGCGCCGCAGCTCAAACCCCGTCAGGAACGCGATCACTCCAATGGCCCCGCAAACGCCCATCGCCGCCACCAGCGGCACCAGGCCCAGCTTGCCCAGCAGCAAGCCAACCAGCGCTCCCAGGCAGCCGCCCACCCCACAGCTGACGTAGCGCTGGGTGCCGACACCCGAGAACAGCCGGTTCTCTTCCAGCCCCTGAATGACGTAGAAGAACACGGGGGTCAGGAAGATGCCGAACAGCGTCACGCCCAGCATGCCCCAGAAGACCGCGATGCCCAGCGACCGCCGCATCTCCGCTCCGGCGCCCGAGGCGACCATCAGCGGCACCACGCCGAAGATGAAGGCGAACGAGGTCATCAGGATCGGCCGCAGCCGCAGCCGGGACGCTTCCTTGGTCGCCTCGAAGCACGAGCGGCCCTCGTGGTGCAGCTGCTTGGCGTACTCGACGATCAGGATGGCGTTCTTGCAGGCCAGTCCGACCAGCACGATCAGGCCGATCTGCACAAAGACGTTGACGTCCCGGTTGGTCCACAGCACGCCGGACACCGAGCAGAGCAAGCACATGGGCACCACCAGGATCACGGCCAGCGGCAGCGCCCAGCTCTCGTACAGGGCCGACAACGCCAGGAACACGCTCATGATGGCCAGCAGGAAGATATAGAAGGCCATGTTGCCGACTCGCTTCTGGAGGAACATCAGCTCGGTCCAGTCCGCCTTCATCGACAGCGGCAGCGAGTCGCTGGCGATCCGCTCGATGTCCTTGATGGCGTCGCCGCTGCTGTAGCCGGTGGCGATGTTGCCGTTCATCGCCGCGGCCCGGTACAGGTTGAAGCGCGTGATGGTCAGCGGACCGTTGATCTCCTTGAGGCGGACCAGCGTGCCCAGCGGCACCATCTGGCCCTGCTTGTTGCGCACCTTGTAGAAGTTGATGGCCTCCATGCGGTTGCGGTATCCGCCCTCGGCCTGGACGGTCACCTGCCAGTGCCGGCCAAACTCGTTGAAGCTGTTGACGTACAGCGAGCCGAGGTAAATGCCCAGCGTCTGATTGACGTCGTCCAGCGACACGCCCAGGGAGGCGACCTTGCTGCGGTCGATGTCCAGGTACAGCTGCGGCGTGTTGGAGCGGAACTGGGTGGCCACGCTGCTCAGGCCGGGCAACTGCTTGCGGAGCTTGCGAACCAGCTCGTCGGTGTGGTGCTGCAAGGCTTCCGGTCCCATGCCGCCGCGATCCTCGACGGCCAGCTTGAAGCCGCCCGCCGTCCCCAGGCCCGGGATCGGCGAGCCCCCGTACACCGTGACCTGGCAATCCTTGATTTTCGACCAGCCCGCGCGTAACTTCTTCATGAGGTCGTCGGCGTGCAGCCCCGGCTTTTGCCGGCTGTCGAACGGGTCCAGGACAATGAACATCGAGCCGAAGTTGGGACTGTTGGCTTGCAGCAGGAACGACAGGCCGGCGATGGCCACCACGTGCCGGACCCCCTTGGTCGCGCGGGCCACCTTGATGACCTCCTTGATCGCGGCCTTGGTCCGTTCCAGCGAGGCCGAGTCGGGCAGCTGGACGTTGACGATGAGCCGGCCCTGGTCCTGCTGCGGCAGGAAACCGGTCGGCGCCTTCTGGAACGTCCACCAGGTCAGCCCGATCAGGCCAACGTAGAGCAGCAGCACCAGCATGCTCAGACGCATGCTCAGTCCCACGGTGCCACCGTAAACGCCGGCCATCATGTTGAAGGCACGGTTGAACGCCCGGAAGAACACGCTCAGGACGTAGTTTACCGGTCGGATGATGAACCAGCCCAGCACGCCCCCAACCAGGCCGCCCGGAGCGAAATACCAGGCGCTGACGGACCAGGACAGCCGGCGGGCAATCTCCCGGGCCTCCTCGGGGTTGGCGGAGCCGGGCAGGCCCAGATACTGGAACAGGTAGCGCGGCCCCAGCTCGCAGGTGACAATGCCGCCCACCGCGATGAAGATCCACCAGGGCAGGGCCTCGCGCTGATGCTCGTGGCTCTTGCCGGCCGGGTCGGTCTTGAAGATCATGACCGCCCGCGACGGGGTCATGGTGACGGCGTTGATGGCCGAGATCACCATGGACGTGGCGATGGTCACCGCGAACTGGCGGAAGAACTGGCCGGTGACGCCGCCAATGAAGGCACAGGGCACGAACACGGCACACAGCACCACGGTCACCGCGATGATCGGCCCGGTCACCTCTTCCATCGCCTTGATGGTGGCCGTGCGCGGATCGAGCCCCGTGGCGATCAGCCGCTCGACGTTTTCCAGCACCACAATGGCGTCGTCCACCACGATGCCGATGGCCAGCACCAGGCCAAAGAGCGAGATGTTGTTCAGACTGAAGTTCAGCCAGGAGATGTTCCAGTGATCGCCGGCGGCGCCGAGCACGGCCATGACAGCGAAGGTGCCAATGATGGACACCGGCACGTCGATCATGGGCAGGATCATGGCCCGCCAGTCTTGCAGGAACAGCAGCACCACGGCACCGACCAGCACCACGGCCTCCAGCAGGGTGTGCAGCACGTCCTGGATCGACTCGCGGATGAACGGCGTGGTGTCGTAGGCCGTGTCGTATTCGACGCCATCGGGCCAGTTGGACTTGGCCTTCAGCTCTTCCATCTTGTCCCGGACGGCGTCGGCCACGTCCAGGGCGTTGGTGCCGGGCAGCTGGTAGAGGCTCAGGCCCACGGCGGGATAGCCGTCGAAGGTCATGGACTGGTTGTAGTTCTGCGCGCCCAGCTCGATGCGGGCCACGTCCTTGAGGCGGACGATGCTGGCCGAGGGTCGGCCCGGCCCCCGGCCCAGGGTCTCGCCGCTGAGGATGCCGCTGCCCGCGGAGTTGGCGGCCGTGCCGCCGGCGACGGACAGGCCGGTCAGCGTCGCGCTCACGCTGGCCGAAGGAGGCGTGCCGATGGCCACGCTGCCGCCCGTGGTGTCGCCGCCGCTGGCCACGCTGCCGCCGCCGGCATTGGCGATGCCGTCAGTGCTGGCGCTGGCCGACAGTCCAGGCACGCCGGCGGACTCCTGACCCAGGGGAGGCCGGAGCGTGCTGATCAGGGAGGCATTGGGACCCGTGCCGGGAGCCGGGGCGGCATTGGCGGCCGGGGTGGTTGGCAGGGGGAGGTTTGGCATCGGGCTCGTCGAGGGCCCCGCCGGCCTGCCGGCGCCCCTGGACTGTTGCTGGTCCGTCTCGAGCCGCTGGCGGCCGGCGTGACCACCCGGCCCTGATCGACCTTGACAATGATCTCGCCGAACTGCTCGGGGTCGGTGAGCCGGCCCAGGGTGGTGATCGGCAACTGGAAGGACTGTTCTCCGGTCGCCGGTGGTCGGCCAACCTGGCCGGCCGGCGCATCGAGGTTCTGGTTGCGGATCGCCGTGGCCACGTCGATGGCTGTGAGATTCCGGGACGCCAGCTTCTGCGGGTCGAGCCAGGCCCGGACGCTGTAGTCGCGCTGGCCGAAGACGTTGATGTCCGAGACCCCCGGCACCCGGAGCAGCTCATCCTTGACGTTGATGGTGGCAAAGTTGCTCAGATAGATGTCGTCATAGCGGCCGTCCGGTGAGTAGAAGCTGACGATCATCAGCTGATCGGGTGTTTTCTTGCGGATGGTGATGCCCTGCTGCCGGACCTCGGTGGGCAGCTGGGGCATGGCCAGGGCGACGCGGTTCTGCACCATGACCAGGGCCGTCTTCAGATCGGTGCCGATGTCGAAGGTGGCCGTCAGCGAGTAGGTGCCGTCGTTGCTCATCTGCGAGGTCACGTACAGCACGTGCTCGATGCCATTGACCTGCTGCTCGATCGGGGCCGCCACCGTGTCCGCCACCACCTGGCTGCTGGCGCCGGGATAGCTGATCTGCACCACGATGCTCGGCGGCGTGATCCGGGGATACTGGGCCACCGGCAGGAACGCCAGGGCGATCCCGCCGATCAGCGTGATCAGCACCGACAGCACCGTGGCGAAGATCGGCCGATCGATAAAAAACCGCGAGATCATGGACACTCCCACCGAGGGATTGGGGCTCTCTTTCTCCCCTCTCCCTGCTTCGGGGCTGAGGGTGGGCCCTTACGACCCCTGCCGGCTTGCCCGGCAGGTGAAGCAGGTCACCAGCTAGAAGGGAGGGAGAGAAAACAGTTGTTGCTCCGCACCTCTCTAGCTCTCGACCTCCTTCACCTGCCGGGCAAGCCGGCAGGGGTCGTAAGGGGTCGAAACAATCGATCACCTGTCCTCGTCACTGCTCTTGATCACCGGCATCTGCACTCGATCCGGCTTGATGACCATCTTGGGCCGGACCTGCTGCAAGGCGCCGACAATGATCCAGTCGTCCGGCTGCAGTCCCTCCGTGATGACGCGCAGGCCGTCTTCCTGAAGGGAGCCGGTCTTGATGCGGCGATACTGGGCCTTGCCCTCCGAGTCCAGCACGTAGACGTACTTCAGTCCCTGATCGGAGGCGATGGCTCGATCAATGACCAGCAGGGCCTGGTGCGGCCGGCCGATCGTCATGCGGATGCGCACGAACATGCCGGGCGCCAGCAGCCGGGGCCCGGGCGGCGTGACCTTGCGCTCGGCCGCCAGGCCCACCAGCCAGGTCGGGCAGCAACCGCAGGCATGTCCCACGGTCGAGGCAACCTCCACTGGCTCACGCACCCGGGGATTGTCGAACAGGCCGCGCACCGAGATACTGCCGGTGGTCGGATTGACCTGGTTGTTGTAGAAGTTGATCGTGCCCTGGTGGGGAAAGACGTCCTCGCCCTGCAAGCCCATCCGCACCAGGTTGTTGCCCTGGTTGATGGCCAACCGCACGCGCATCAGCGTCGGCTCGTCCATGTCGAAGTAGGCATACATAGGATTGAGAGAGACCACCGTGGTCAGCAGCGTCTGGTCCTGGTTGACCATGTTGCCGGCCGTCAGGTAATAGCGGCTGACCTGGCCGCTGATGGGCGACGCGACCTTGCAGAAATCGAGGTTGAGCCGGTAAATCTTGGTGCTTTCCTCGTAGGCATTGAGCCGGGCGATGGCCTCGTCCACCAGGGCCTGGTCCTGATCGATCTGCTGCTGGCTGACGCCGCCGCTCACCGCGCGGGCCACGGCCTGGTCGCGCGCCAGGTTGGTCCGCGCCACCCGCAGCGACGCCTTGTTGAGTTCCACCTGAGCGAGGGCCTGGCCCAGCTGCGCCTGGTAGGGGCGCGGGTCGATCTCGCACAGCAGGTCGCCCTCCTTGACCTCGGCCCCCTCCTTGAACGGCGTCCGGATCAGAAAGCCTGTGGCCCGCGCGCGGACGTCCACTGCCTGGACCGCATCGGTCCGGCCCGTGAAATCCACGAAGTCGGTGACCTCACGCTCCACCGGCTTGCTGACCGGGATCACTGGTGTATCGGTGGAGATCACCTGAGTTTTCTTCGGATTGCAGCCAGCGAGTCCCGCCAGCAGCAAACCGACGCAGCAGATGCCAGAGAGAGATCGGCGAGTCATTGCGTGGCGACCCTTTCAAGGAAGGAACAAGGAAGGAAGGCTTCCGGCCCTGAAAGGGATTGGCGGCCAGAGAGGAAAACCTTACAGGACGTGACAGGTTTTTCTCGAACGTGCTTGGTTGCGCGTCGCGGTTATTGCAGCTGTGGCAAGGAAGGTCCGCGCTTGCCCCCAGGGCGATGCCCTGGGCTATCGTGTTGTGCCCCTTCGGGGCGAAAGACAAGGTTTTCCGCCCCGAAGGGGCGCAACACGATAGCCCAGGGCATCGCCCTGGGTGGCAGGGGCCCCTGACTGTTGCGCCCCTTCGGGGCGGTTGGCTTCCGCCCCGAAGGGGCGCAACAGGATAGCCCAGGGCATCGCCCTGGGTGGGCGGCGAACCGGTCTTTTTCTTGCTGAGAGCAATAAACAAAATGAGTCACCCGCACAAGCGGCTCAATAATTCGTGGGCGGCGGCTGCCCATCGCTGACGTTGCAAAGCAAGGCCAGGACCATCGGGTCGATGGTCTTGGAGATGCGTGTGGCCGTGGCCGTCGCCGAAGACGAAGTTCACGACCGCGGGGTGATAGCTGCCGAAGCCGACGGTGGCGTCGTGGATGTCCTGGGAGATGCCGTAATTGGGGCCGCCGGAGCGACTGGAGCAGACCCAGTAGTCGCCGTTGTAGATCGAACAGTCCAGCTGGCCCCAGCCGAATTTGCCGAACTGCACGTGTTTCTCGCCGGCGAAGATGGTATTGCTCAGGCCGTCGGTAATGTCGGTGAGCCGCACGGCAGGCAGCGGGCGGAGACCAAGGTCCAGCTGGCTGCGAAAGGCGCCGTTGACCTGGCCAACGCAATCGACCCCATCGCAGTTATCGGTGCCGGTGCAGACGCCATAATCTCCCAGGGCCCCGGGCGTTTGCACCCCCGGCGGAGGATCGTCGAACACGTCGCCCGCCAGGCTGAAGCGAGGATCGGTGAGCATGGTCCGGCGGGAGGGACAGAAATAGATCGGCACCGGGGTCAGCCGGGCGGAGTCCGTCTGGTCGTAATAACTCGCATTCAGGTCCCATTGCTGGAAGAGGATTGTCTGTTCCAGGTAGGGGAGAATCAGCACGGCCCAGGAGGCATGCACGTCGCTGATCCGGCTGGGGGGGAGCTTGCCGTTGGCGTTTTCGTACAAGCGGATGGCCAGTCCAATCTGCTTGAGGTTGTTCATGCAGGAGGCCCGGCTGCCAGCCTCGCGGGCGTTCTGGACGGCGGGCAGGAGCAGACCCATGAGGATGGCGATGATGGCGATGACCACCAGCAGCTCCACCAGGGTGAAGCCAGGCCGGCCCTGGTACACGTGCGGTTGCGACGCCCTTCGCCTGAGTGCGGTCATGGTGTCTCCTTCGGTGTCGGCTCGCCCAGTGGGCTCTCTTGAATCATGTCACGTGGGATCTGAAAGCGGAACGTGCCCTTCAGGCCGAAGACCGCAGCCGGCAGCTCCAGACGGAGGGACTCGGGCTTGCCGGAAGGGGGCGGGTAGATCAGCACTTCCTTCACCTGGTAGCCTGGCGTCAGGAAATTCTTGTCGCCCCGGCCCACGATCTGGAGGGGGCCAGGGTCAAAGGCTTCCTGGGTGTACGTCTCCCCCGTGTTGTCGGTCAGGGTCGGAGGGTGCTTGCTGGGCGAATCCTTTCGATTGGACCAGGGGTCGTAGGTGAACTGGCGATAGAGCGCGCCCTCGTAGGAAACCCGCAGCGTGATGATCAGATGCTTGTCCCTGGAGCAGGTCGGCTTGGCCTCTTTCTGTTTACTGTCCTGCATGGGGACGCCGCCGACCTGGACGGAGAGGATTTCGACGCGCAGATCGTTTTGCCGCAAGGCCGACTTGCTGGCATCGACCCAGTCGCCGGCCCTGTAAGACTCATTGGCCACCATCCCGGCCTTGCCGATGGGGATGGTCACGGGCCGAGGCGGCGGCTCGCTCAGGCGGGGCCAGCGGCCCACGAACAGCAATGCGGCCAGGCACAGGCCGGCCACGACCAGGGGAAGGGTCACGCTGGTCTGTCTCCACAAACCCGGCAACAGACCTCCCCCCAGGGCCAGCACCAGCCCCAGGGCGCTCAGCGGTTTGGCCAGCACGGCCAGAGTGGGGATGGCGGCCATCAGCAGCGCCAGCGAGAAGGCGCACAGGGCACCCGCCGTCTGGGGGTCCACGCGCTTCAGCAGCCGGCCGGTGGAGGCCGCCGGTACGGAAGCCGGTTCCTCCTCTTCCGGCTCCTCGACCTCGGTGGGCGGCACCGGGGACGCTTCCTTCGGGACCGGTTCCTCTTGAATGGCCGTCTCTTTGTCTGCTGAAGATTGCTTTGCTTTCTTGACCCGGCGCAGGCGGGTCGCCGTCCTCCGGTTCAGCCTCGGCAGGTTCCGGGGCCGTCTTCTTCAGGTCAGCGGGAGTGACCCGGTTGCGGCAGCGGGGGCAGACCGCCCCCTTGCCGGGCAGGAAGTCGTTCAAGCCCAGCAGATCGCCACAGTGCGGACATTCAACGGTGATGGCCATTCGGACGCGCCGGGAGAGAAACAGGAGCGAACCGCTGTCAAACAACAAACCTCGAGGAAACTCAAGTTACCACTCCAAGGAGAGCGCTGGCAAGGATTTTTCCGAAAATGCCGGGGTCCGGAAACTCGTTCAGCGGCCTGTCATCCGGGCCAGCTGGCAGAGCAAGGCGGGATTGCGCCGCAACGGTGCGTCGCCGACGTTGACCCACCGGACCGTGCCCTCCCGATCGATGAGAAACGTGCCGTGGCGGAGGAGGTCCCCCCGGAACACCTGGTAGCCACGTGCCACCTTGTTTTCCGGGTCCGAAAGGACCGGAAAGCCGAACGGGCCGTATTCCTCGTACCGTTGCCGGGTCCGCTCGGGAGGGTCGGCTGCTGAGGGCGACCACCTGCGCACCCACCTCGCGGAAGAGCGGCAGGTCCCTGTTGACGTCAAAGAGCTGCCGGACGCAATGATCGCAGGAGTAGCCATAGTAGAAGATCAGCACCACCGGACCGTCGGCCCGCAAGCCCTTGAGGCTCCATACCTTGCCGTCAGGGTCGGTGAGTGCAAAGTCCGGTGCCAGCCGGCCGAGCAGCGGGTGGTGATGGCTGGGGATCAGATCCGGCACGTCGAGGACCTGCTGGAGCGAGCCGGCCGGGGAGGGGACCGCGTTTCCGGGCAGATACTCGCGCGCGATCCGAGCCAGGCCATCTTCCTTGGGAATCGGAATGGGCTGATCCGGGGCCGTCCGTCCCAGAAGCAGACCGAGCCCGGCCAGCAGGAGCAGCAGCAAGGCAATCCCGGTCAAACCCATCGAGAAGCGGCGGCCGGGCGGCGAACGGGTGGGCAGCGCGGGTGGCTGGAGCGTCTCGTCCATGGGATTCAGGGAACCTGAAGGGGCGTGGTGTTCTGCCAGTTCCAGACCGACTGGTTGGCCGTGAGCCAGCCATTGTCGATCACGCGCACGTGGCCGTCCGCCAGCAGTACCCCGTTGCCGGCCGGATGGGGCGAGCCGAAGGACTTGTCAAACTGTCCCGCGGGGACCTGGCTGTCCGGGATGCTCTGGGCGTTGAGCGGCTGGATGCAGTCGTACCAGGGCGTCGGACCGTTGGGGTAGTCCTGCGGATTGCAGGCGAGGTGCCCCACCATGGCCGTGTTGGAGGAACCGCTGGCGTTGCTGATGGCCGTCAGGGAAACGCCCACCGGGGCACCATAGAGGACGGCGGTGCTTTGCTGCACGTAGTTGTAATCGGCGAGCCCATTGCCGCGAATGCCGCGACTGGGACAGAGCAAGAGTTTGATCAGCACGTTGCCGTTGTTGACGGCGATGAGCGACCCGGTCCCGCCGGCGTTGCCGTTCTCGCCGTTTCCCTGGAGAGTCCCGTTGCCGCCGCCGGTCACCGTCTGCACCTCGTTTTGCTGTTCCAGGTAGGGCAGCGTTTGCAGGATCCAGCAGGTGTTCGGATACGGATACGGCGGAGCGGTCGCGGAGTTGTCGCTCTCAAAGTACCCGAAGACGCTGTGGAAGTTGTGGCAGCCGATGCCGAGCTGCTTGAGGTTGTTCTGGCACTGGGCCAGGCTGGCCGCCTCGCGGACCTTCTGGACCGCCGGCAGCAGCAGACCAATCAAGATGGCGATGATGGCAATGACTACCAGCAATTCGATCAGCGTGAAGGCCAGGCGGGAGGAGGTCCGGTTCATTAGTGTCTCCTTGAGCCGAACAATAGTTTTGACGAATCGATTTTCTTAGTCTCGACTAATATGGCGACCCAGGTAACACTAACAGACTCCGTTGTGGTTGTCCAGTGTCATTCCTGATTTTTTCGACAGCACCAGGCCCGCAGGGATGGTCAGGCCAGGGGTCTGCCTGCCCTGCTTGCCAAAGTTGCTCTGATGGCCGAGAGGCCCGAAGGGGACTGTCAGCGACGGACGAGTGCCAGGGGGTGGCATTTTCCTGCCTGCCTTGTATGATCGAATTGAAGGCCATCAGCCAGACCGAGTCAAGGTTCGCTGCCGTACCGATCGTGCTTGTTGGCATGGTCCTTACGATCGTAACGAGCCCTACAACCGGACTTCTTGGCTCAAAGCGTTTTCTGCTCTTTCACCAACGGACTCCGTCATGGCAGACTGAGTCTGTTGGGCAGTCGCGAGGAGATCTTTTTCCTGCCTGCGGTTCGACCGCTTGTGGCAGATTGACCCCTCCGACCTTCGTCTGAGAACTCGTTGCATCTTACGGCTGGACCGTTCATCACAAGGATCTTCCTGTACGAAGCTCCACCGGAGGACTCTCGCGCCTGGCCAGCGACGTTACACGCTCTTGAATGAGGAACACCCTGATGTCCACCCTGAACTCTGGCTCCGCTACCCTGATCGGCGTCGGCTTCGACACCGCACGCTACGGTCACCACGTCACCTTCTTGCGGGCCGACTTGCAACCGGCCTGCCCGCCCTTTGATTTCCCCGAGTCCCGCGCTGGCTACGACCGCGTCGCCGCTCAGTTCGACGACCTGCGCCGCCGCTGGCCCGACGTCCATTTCCACATCCGCCTCGACGTGGCCGGCCAATATGCCGCCAACCTCGAGGCCTTCCTGCGGACCTTGCCTGGCAACAGCACCCTCAGCGTCGGCGAACCGGGACGCAATGCCAGCTACCGAAAGGCCCTTTTCCCCAAACGCAAGGCCGACCCCGTCGAGAGCCTCTGCGCTGCCCGTTTCGCCGTGCGCGAGCTGCCCGCAGCGGTGCCAGAGCGGCCTCAGGCTCTGCAGCAACTGCGTGAGATCGTGGCTCGACTGCAAACGCAAGTGCGGCAGAGCACCCGGCTGACCAATCAATTGCACAACCTGCTGGCGCGTGTCTTCCCCGAGTTGGCCACCCTGGCCAAGGACCTGCAAGCGCAGTGGGTCTTGGGCCTGCTGCAGCGCTATCCGACACCGGCACAACTGGGGCGTGCCCACTTGAATACCTTGAGCGCTCTGCCCCATGTTTCTGCCGAGTTGGCCCAGGCACTGCGGCAGGCGGCACGCAGCAGCGTGGCCAGTTGCACTGGTGCCGTGGCCGAGCAACTGGTCAGGCAACTGGTCGGGCAGTTGGCTGACTGCCTGGCCCAGGAAGAGCAACTGCACCAGTTGATGACCAGCACCTACCGGCAACTGCCCGTGCCCAACCATCTGGAATCGATCCCTGGGATCGGTCCAGCCACGGCCGCTGTGCTGACTGCCACCGTGGTGGACATCAAGCTGTTCGCCACGCCGGACCGCCTGGTCGGTTACTTCGGCATCTTTCCGGAGGAGGAGGCCTCCGGCTGCGACCGGGACGGTACACCCAAGACGGGCAGGCAGCAACGCATGTCACGCAAGGGCAATGACTTGGTACGCAAACACCTCTGGCAAGCGGCGTTGTCGGCCATCCGCTGGAACCCGGCGGTGCGTGCCTTGCACCAGCGCTTGCATGGGCGGGGTGTCCGTGGGGATGTGGTGGTGGGCCACTGCATGCGGAAGCTGCTGCACCTGGTTCACGCCATCTGGCGGACCGGCCAGCCGTTTGATCCAGACTACTATCCCTGGGCAGGGACAGCAACGCCACAAGCAAGCGTCGAGCCAGCGCTGCCAGGCCAATCGGGATCGACCCAGGAGGCCGCAGTCAGCACGGCCGAAGAAGGAGTGGTAGCGGAGCAAGCTGCTGGCCACAAGCAGCAAGGAAGTCCTGCACAGACAGTGGTCACAGCAGCTAAAGCCACGATACCGCAAGAGCCGCCACCGGGCAAGGCAACTGCGGTGCCAGCCGAGCCCAGAGCAGGGGCCGAGGGTGCAGCGGGTAGGGGGAGTATCGATTATGCGGCGCTGCGTGCGCAGGTGAGCATGACAGCGGCATTGCGTGCGTTGGACTGGTTGGAGCGGTTGTCTGGGCCAGACCCGCAGCGACGTGGTCCGTGCCCCATCCATGACAGCCAGCAGCGGCGGCACCGCTCCTTCTCGGTCCACCTGGACAAGGGCGTCTTCCAGTGTTTCCACGCCGGCTGCGGGGCGCACGGCAATGTGCTGGACTTGTGGTCGGCGGTGCGTGGCTTGCCGTTGTACGAGGCGGCGCAGGACCTGGCGCAGACGCTGGGCATCGCTCTGCCACAAACGCCCGGCACAGAGAAGAGGAACCCGTAAAGGGAACCCGTGGAGCGGACGGAAGGTCAGCGGCCAAAGGCAATCGGCAGACGACAAACAGCCAAGAACCCTCGAACCCGGAAACACCATGCGAACACAACGGAAAAACGGGCGTTATCACGCCAAACGCCCCTTGACTTTGAACGTTGCATCTGCCACCTGCCAGGGGATTCGGGACCCGGCCGCCCCCGGAAGACCCGGATCGAAATGGCAAGGACCAGATCTTCCTCCTCGATCCGAACGAATGACCCGCGATTCATGGCGGTGGGGATAGCGCAACTAAAAGGGGCCGACCCAATCGGGTCGGCCCCCTGTGTTATTTCCCGGCTCCGCGTCACTCACCGCTTTGGTTCGGTGGTGATGCCGGAGCTGCCGCCGCCCGGAGCGGCAGCGGTGATGCTGGCGGCGGTCCCCATCCGCTCGGGGTGGGTGACCGTAGCCTCGAACTCCAGCCGGTCCTCGACACCGGGCTCGGTGTCCTTGCGAACGGTGACGGTGATCGTGTCCTTGCCCTCGAAGGTGCCACGCAGCAGCTCCTCGGCGAGCGGGTCTTCGAGGAAGTGCTCGATGGTCCGACGCAGGGGCCGGGCACCGTATTCGAGGTTGGTGCCCTTCTCGATCAGCAGGTCCTTGGCGGTGTCGGTCATCACCAGGGTCAGGCCCTTTTCCTCCAGCCGCTTGTACACCTTCATCAGTTCGATGTCGATGATGGACTTGAGGTTCTCCTTGGTCAGACCGCGGAAGACGATGATGTCATCCACCCGGTTGAGGAACTCCGGCCGGAAGTTCTTCTCCATCTCGGCCTTGAGCTTGGTCTTCATCTCGGTGTAGTTGGTTTCCGTGTTCTGGACCCGGTATCTATCCAAACCGAAGGGCACCTTGGCCGTGATCTCCGTGGCCCCGATGTTGGTCGTCATGATCAGGATGCTGTTCTTGAAGTCGATCGTCCGGCCGACGTTGTCGGTCAGGCGGCCTTCTTCCATGATTTGCAGCAGCATGTTCCAGACGTCGGGGTGCGCCTTCTCGATCTCGTCGAGCAGGATGACGCTGTAGGGCCGGCGGCGGATCTTCTCGGTCAGCTGGCCGCCCTCTTCATAACCGATGTAGCCCGGAGGAGCACCGATCAGCCGGCTGACGTTGTGCTTCTCCATGTACTCGGACATGTCGATCTGCACCAGGGCGTTCTCGTCGCCGAACATGAACGCGGCCAGCTTCTTGGCCAGCAGCGTCTTGCCGACGCCGGTGGGGCCGGCGAAGATGAAGCTGCCGATCGGCCGTTTCGGGTCCTTCAGGCCGGACCGGCTCTTGCGCACCGCCTTGGCGATGGCCGTGATCGCCTCGTGCTGGCTGATCACGGTCTTGTGCATCTCGTCTTCCATCGTCAGCAGCCGGGCCGTCTCGTCCTTGTTGATCCGGGTCAAGGGCACACCGGTCATCTTGCCGACGACCTCGCGTACCACTTCCTCATCCACCACGCCGTCGATTTCCTTCGACTTCTCGCGCCACTCGCGGGTGATGGTTTCCTTCTTCTTCTTGAGCTTGTCGGCCTGGTCGCGCAGATGGGCCGCCTTCTCGAAGTCCTGCTCGGCGACCGCCGACTCCTTCTCCTGGTTGAGCCCCTCGATCTGGCCGTCGATGTCCTTCAGGTCCGGCGGCCGGGTCATCGCCTTGAGCCGGACGCGCGCCCCGGCCTCGTCGATCACGTCGATGGCCTTGTCGGGCAGGCACCGGCCGGTGATGTACCGGTCCGACAGCTCGACGGCGGCCAGCAGGGCCTCGTCCTTGATCTGTACGCGGTGATGGGCCTCGTAGCGATCGCGCAGACCCTTGAGGATCTCGACGGTCTCGTCTTTGCTGGGCGGGTTCACAATGATTTGCTGGAAGCGGCGCTCGAGAGCGCCGTCCTTCTCGATGTACTTGCGGTACTCGTCGAGGGTGGTGGCGCCGATGCACTGGATCTCGCCGCGCGCCAGGGCCGGCTTGAGGACGTTGGAGGCGTCGATGGCACCCTCGGCGCCGCCGGCGCCGACCAGGGTGTGCAGCTCGTCGATGAACAGGATGGTGTTCTTGGCGCGACGGACCTCGTTCATGACGGCCTTGATGCGTTCCTCGAACTGGCCGCGATACTTGGTGCCGGCCACCATCATGGCCAGGTCGAGCACGACGATGCGGCGATCGCGGAGCAGCTCGGGCACGTTGCTGTCCACCACCAGCTGGGCCAGGCCCTCGACGATGGCCGTCTTGCCGACGCCGGCCTCGCCCAGCAGCACCGGGTTGTTCTTGGTGCGCCGCGACAGCACCTGGATGACGCGCTCGATCTCGTTTTGCCGGCCAATGACCGGGTCGAGCTTGTTCTGCCGGGCCAGTTCGGTCAGATCGCGTCCAAAACTGTCCAGAGCGGGAGTCTTGGACTTGCCCTGCTTTTGCTGCCGGCTTTCGCCAGGAGTACCGCTTTCTTCAGTGGCCATGTTGTGCCCCAGTAAGTTCAGGACTTCCTCGCGGACGTCTTCCAACTTCAGCCCGAGGTTCATCAGCACCTGGGCCGCCACGCCTTCCTGCTCGCGGAGCAGGCCCAGCAGCAAGTGCTCGGTGCCGACGTAGTTGTGGTTGAGGTTCCGAGCTTCCTCGATCGAATACTCGATCACCTTCTTGGCCCGGGGCGTGTGGGGCAGCTTGCCCATGGTGACCATGTCCGGCCCGGTCTGGACGATCTTCTCGACCTCCAGCCGGATCTTGCGCAGGTCAATGTCCAGATTTTTCAGGACGTTGGCTGCGACCCCGGAGCCTTCCTTGACCAGGCCCAGCAGGATGTGCTCGGTGCCAATGTACTCGTGGTTGAAGCGCTGCGCCTCTTGATTGGCCAGCTGCATCACCTTACGAGCGCGGTCTGTGAAGCGTTCATACATTCTAGACGTCTCCGACAATCCCCGTCCGCCCGGCCTGGGAGAGTCGCCGAGGGGGTGTGGGGAGCAGAACTTGGATGTCGTCTCTGTCGTCTTCGCCTCCGGCGGACCGGAGGGCTGCCCCTGGATTCAGTATACGCGGCCCGTCCTGGGAGGTGTATCAATCTGTGCCACGTTGTCCAGGACGGTTCAAGGGTTCAAGTGGTGTGTTCGGGGAGAGAGAAGGTGGCCAACCCTGAATCCCTTTGTGATTGTAGTGTGATGGGGAGGACAAATCAAGCGAGGGTGCCCGGCTGCGCGACCCAAGCGGGCTGAGCGGACTTTCCGGTCCCGCGGCGGCGCTTCGGGCTGGCTGGGCGGGGTGGCGGCGGGATACAATCTTGGAAAGGTCGCCGAGCCGCGCACGCAGCGCCCGAGCCGCGCACGCAGCGCAGCGGAGTAAGCGGCCCTGCGGGCTCCCAGACCGCTTACTCCGCTGCGCTGCGTGCGCGGCTCGGCGGGCCCCGATTGTCTCCGAACGCGAACAAGAACCACCATGCCACGCGATTACTACGAGGTGCTGGGCGTGCCGAAGACCGCCTCGGAGGCGGAGATCAAGAAGGCCTACCGCAAACTGGCCCGCGAAAACCATCCCGACCGCAACCCCGGCGACAAGCAGGCCGAGGCGCGCTTCAAGGAGGTGCAGGCCGCCTACGACGTACTCAGCGACAAGACCAAGCGCGAGCAATACGACCGCTTCGGCTTCGCCGGCCCCCAGGGAATGCCCGGCGGCGGTGGCGGAGGTTTCAACTGGGGCGCCGGCGGTCCCGGCAGCCCTGGCGTGCAGATCGACCCCGCTGACCTCGAAAGCATCCTGCGCCAGTTTGGCGGCATGGGTGGGATGGGTGGCATGGGCGGCGACTTTGATACGGGCGATCTGTTCAATCAGCGCCGGCGGGGCGCGGCCGGCGGCCGGCCCCGCCGGCCGAGGCCGAGGCGGAGGTGGCCATTCCGTTCAAGACCGCCGCCCTGGGAGATACGGTCACGCTCACGGTCGATGGCCGGCAGCTGGAAGTCAAGGTGCCGGCCGGGGTCGAGGACGGCAAGAAGCTCCGCCTGGCCGGCCAGGGGCCCGAGGGCAGCGATCTGCTGCTCAAGCTGAAGATCGAGCCGCACCCCTACTTCCGGCGCGAGGGGAACAACCTGGTGGTGGAGGTGCCGATCAGCGTGGCCGAGGCTGTCCTCGGCGGCAAGATCGACGTGCCCACGCTGGAGGGAACGCAACTGACGGTCAAGGTGCCGCCCGGCACGTCCAGCGGCGCCCGGCTGCGGCTGCGCGGCAAGGGCATCAAGGGCGGCGATCAGTACGTCGAGATCAAGATTGTGGCGCCCAGCGGGATCGACGAGCGCAGCCGGGACCTGATCGAGGAGTTCGCCCGCCGTAATCCGCAGGACCCACGGGCCGGCGTGCCGTGGTAAGCGCTTCCAGAGGAACTTTTCCCAACGCACCCGTGCGATTTTCCGGCAGCGGGCCTCTATACTCGCAAAAGGAGGGTCCTTGCCGTGAATCCGACGTTGCACGTTCCGCTCGACGACCTGCGTTCGTTGCTGTACCAGCAGTCCCAGGAAGGCCAGAGCGACGGCCAGCTGCTCCAGCGTTACACCGAAACGCGGGACAGCGACGCCTTCGCGGTCTTGCTGCGGCGCCATGGATCGCTGGTGCTGAACGTGGCCCGGCGCGTTGTCGGCGATCACCAGACCGCCGAGGACGTGTTCCAGGCCACGTTCCTCACCCTGGCCCGGCGTGCGGTGACGATCCGTCGGGCCGAGTCGCTATCTTGCTGGCTGCACGGGGTCGCCTTCCGCCTGGCCGTGCGGGCCCGCCGTACCGTGCTCCGCAGCCGCCAGCGGGAGACGCTGGCTCGCCCCGCCTTGCCGCCGACTCCGCTCGACGAACTGACCGCCCGGGAGTTCCTGGCCGTGTTCGACGAAGAACTCCAGGCCCTCCCGGAGGCCTACCGCGGGCCGGTGTTCCTTTGTTGCCTGGAGGGTCTGTCCCAGGAAGAAGCAGCCCGGCAGCTCGGCTGCTCTCCCGGTTCGCTGAAAGGCCGGCTGGAACGCGGACGCAATCGGCTGCGGACCCGGCTTGTGCAGCGCGGCTTGACGCTCCCCGCCGTGCTGGCCGGACCTGCGCTCCTCGCCGGCTCGGTGCTTGCCGCGCCTTCTGCCCTGGTCCAGTCCACGCTGCAGGCGGCAGTGAGAGGCAGTGGCGGCTCCCCGGCTGCGCTCGCCCTGTTGCCGGGCGCGTTTCCCTTGCTTGGCGTCGGGAAGCTGCGCCTGGTCTGCGCCCTGGTGCTGCTCGTTGTTCTCGCCGGCGGTGGGGTTGGAATGCTGGCACAACGCCCCGGAGTCCCGAAGGAGAATGAGCCACCCGTTACCTTGGCGGCGAACCAAGCAGGTCAGGAGCCCGCGCCTCCCGCCAAACGTGTCGATCTGCACGGCGACCCTCTGCCCGATGGGGCGGTGATGCGCCTGGGCACGCTGCAACGCCGGGCCGTGGGGGCGCACCTGGCGCTGACTCCTGACGGCAAGTCGATCATTGGCTTCCGCGGCGGCAAATACGTTCACGTCTGGAACGCGGACACGGGCAAACTGCGTGAGACCCGTGCGCTGGACACGCAACCGTGGGATCATGCGTATCTCTCGGCCGATGGCCGCTGGCTCGTCACCGACGGATTCGAGCAAGGGTCGATGCTTCTCTGGGACGTGGCGACGAGCAAGCAGGTACGCAAGCTGACGATCAAGGGGGCTGGCTCCCTCATGCCGGTCGCGTTCTCGCCGGACGGCAAGAAAGTCGCGGCGACCGGGAACGCCGGTGACCGCCACTACCTCCGCGTCTGGGAGCTGGACAGCGGCAAGGAGGTCTTTGCCCAGGAGGTCCGCGTGAACGCCGGCAGCGATCAGCTGGTCTTCACTCCCAACAGCAAGCGACTCCTCGCCTCATTCATGTCAATCTACGAGGGCATGTCCTGCTGGGACCTCGCCACTGGTCAGCGTGTATGGCAAAACAAAGAGTTCACGCCCAGCTCGATGGCCTTCACGCCGGACGGCAAGGTCCTCAGCACCATCGCCCGCTCCCCGCTGGTCGATCTCGCCACCGGAAAACCGGTGCCGGCGGCGAAGTTGCCCCCGCTGAAGTGGGAGAACCGACTCGGCCTCACGCCGGATGGCCGGCTGCTGTTTGTCTCGACGGCCGGCGGCGTGATCGTCTGGGACTGGGTGGCGGGCAAGGATCTGCGCACGCTGAGCGGTGCCGGCGAGGAGTTCCTGATCGCCCCCGATGGCAAGACTCTCGTTACCAACAATGGCTCCTTACAGCGCTGGGACCTGGCCACGGGCAAGCCGCTCTGGACCGACAACTTCGAGCAAGGGCACGTCGGCGAGGTGGTCGCGGTTGCCTTCTCGGCCGACGGCAAACGGCTGACTTCCGGCTCGACGGATGGGACTGTTCGCCTCTGGGACGTCTCGACCGGCAAACCGCTTTTCGTCTGGCGCGGACACGAAGCCTGGCGGCCGGTGCGCGTCTGGCGCTGGGCCAGGGCCGGCGTGACCGCCCTGGACATGAGTCCGGACGGTCGCTGGGTGATTTCTGCCGGAAGTGAGGAACGCATCCAGTTGTGGGATGCGTCAACCGGAAAGAACGTCACGTCGATCACGCTGCCTGGACGCGAACGTGGGGAAGATCGAGCGCCGGGTCTATCAGCTGCGCATCAGCCCCGACGGGGCCCAGGCCGTGGGGTTGTTCGGCGCGGAAGGATTCAGCTTCGCCGTCGGCGACAGTCCCCCGGAACCTACCCACAAAGTTGCCACCTGGGACCTGAAGACGGGCAAGCTGAGGGTTGTGCATCCGGTGGCCAGCAGCGGCTCGCGGGCCCTCTCGCCGGACGGACGGACTTTCCTGTCCGATGGGGTTTTCATTGACGTGGCGTCGGGCCTGAAAATCGGTCAGCTGGAAGGAGCGAAGCACGTCGGCCAGGGAGAGCCGCTGGGCTTTTCGGCCGATGGCGCCTTGATCGTCGGCGGGCTCAGCAAGGAGACTCAGAAGGACGGCCAAACCTACGTCTCCGCGGACGGCCTGGGCGTTTGGGAAGCCGCCACGGGCAAGAAGATCGCTCACCTGAAGCCAAAGTCGTGGGTCGCGCAGCCGGCCTTCCACCCGAACACGCGCTTTGTCGTCACCAACGACCTGAACGGCATTCAGCTGTGGGACGCGCTCGCGGGCAAGGTCGTTGTGCGCCGGCCCATGCCCGAACAGGTGCGCAGCAGCAGGACAGCCGGCAGTTTCGCGGGGTGTCTGGCCTTCACGCCGGACGGTCGCCGGCTCGCCACCGGACATCCCGACAGCAGCATTCTCCTGTGGGACCTGCCGTTGCCACCGTCACAGGCTGAACCGCTGACCGCCAGGGCATTCGAGGACCTCTGGACCGATCTGGCGAGTCCGGACGCGGCCCGGGCCTGGCGGGCTGTCTGGCGGCTTGCCGACGGAAACGCCGGGACGTTACCGTTCCTCCGCGAACGCCTGAAGCCGGTCCGGCCGGCGCCTGCCGACCAGGTGCGCCGGTTGATCGAGGCCCTCGACAACGACTCCTACGACAAGCGCCAGGAGGCGGTGAAGCGCTTGAAGGAGCTGGGGCTGCCTGCCGAACCCGGCTTGCGCGGAGCCTTGCAGGGCAAGCCGTCGGCGGAGCAGAAACGCCTGATCGAAGAGATCCTGACCGAGCTGGGGACGCCGCGGCTGCCCGAGGCGGCGGCGCTGCGCGATCTGCGAGCGATACCCGTGCTGGAGCGCATCGGCTCTGGCGAAGCGCGGCGCATCCTGGCCGACCTGGCGAGCGGCGTGGAGTCGGCGTACCTGACGCGCACGGCACGAGGGGCCCTGGCGCGGCTGCCGTGAGAACGGGCTGTCGGAGCCGCGCACGCAGCGCAGCGGAGTAAGCGGTTGCCAAGGGCCGCTTACTCCGCTGCGCTGCGTGCGCGGCTCCGACGAAACCTCAACTTCCCGGCCGCCAGCCCGGATAAAACGCCGGCCGGAAGCCGGTCCAGAAGTTCCGCCGGATGATCGACAGCTTGCGCCGATGGCTGCTGACCATCCGCTTCGGCGCTCGCCGCAGGAAGCAGCTGCCGCGCACCGGGGCATATCCGGGTCCGCCTTGATCTTCGGGACGGTCGGCCAGGGAGCGGGAACCTGGGCGGGATCGTCATTCTTGGTGTACTGGCACCACTCCGACACGTTGCCGATCATGTCCTCGCAGCCGTAGGGCGTCCGCGTCTGCGGGAAGCTGCCGACCGGGCACGTTTTGTCTCCGTACAGCTGGGCCAGGCGCGGCTTGTCGCGAGCTTGCGGGACCTTGCCGCCCCACGGATAGAGCCGGCCCTCCGGACCGCGCGCCGCCTTCTCCCAGTGCCATTCCGTCGGCAGCGTCAGGCCCGCCCAGCGGCAGTAGTGCAGGGCATCGACGTATGACACCCAGACCACCGGCGAGGACTCCGCTTTCGCCGGGATCGCGTCATCCTCCCAGTGCGACAGGAACAGCTCGGGATCGGGATGACCGTCCGGCGGCACGTACTCGGTCTGCTCCAGGAAGCGGGCAAACTGGGCGTTGGTCACCGGATGGCGGGCCAGCGAGAAGCCGGGCGCCTCGACCCGCTTGCGGTTGCGCTGGTCGCCGACCCAGAACGGTCCGGGAGGAATCCAGATCATTTCCGAGCCATCGATGGGATTGATCCAGGATTGCACCGGCGCGGGACCGGCTCGCCAACTCGGCTTGCCGGCCGGCAGCGGCTGGACCAGGCCGTTGTCCACCGCGTAATCGATCAGCACGCCGAGGTCGGGATCGCCCACCGCCTCCAGGGCGATCTCCCACGCCCGCCGCACCCGCTGGCCGGCGTTGGCCTCGCTGCTCAGACCCTTCAACTCGGCCAGCAGCGTGTCGGTCCGATCGTTCGCCTTGCTTGCGCTCATGGGCTATGCCTCCTTCTCCGGTCCCAGCAATGCCTCGATCTCACGCAGCAGTTCCGTCCCCTCCTCGGGGTGGACCATGTGGACGTAGCTGGCGAAGCCGCGCAGGTAGTCGCCGAAGCGCGGATGGCCCCGACCCTGCGATTCGACGCCAAGCTTCCGGCAGTTGTGCAGGATGGCCCGGAACCGCCGCCGTTCGTCGCGCGGTATCCGCAGCTCGTCATTGACCACGATGCCGGTTACCACCTGCCGCTGCGATCCCCGGATGACGCGGAACTTGCGCTGGTTGACGAAGAACCCCTCCTGATGGCAGATCTGATCCACCCACCAGCGGAAGCGGCCGACGTTCAGCTCCTTATTCTTGAAGCTGAAGGTCAGGTCGTCGGCGTAGCGCGTGTAGACGCCGTTGTTGCGCGTGGCCAGGCCGCTGAGCCGGGCGTCGAGCCGGCGACAGACCAGGTTGGACAGGGCCGGCGAGGTCGGGGCCCCCTGCGGCACCAGGGCGTTGCGCCATTTCTGGGGATCGGGCGTCCAGCAGCAGAGCCGGGCCAGGATCGGAGCGATGGACTGGGCGTCGTCGTTGCCGCGAAAGCGGGCGTCGCCGACGCTGTAGCCCAGTCGGGCAAACAGGCCGACCACCCGGTAATAGTGGATGGTCGGGAAGAAGTCGGTCAGGTCGAACTTGAGCAGCAGCTGGGCCCCCAGGTGCGGCGTGGCGTTGGTCACGGTCGAGCGGCCCTCGCGGAAGCCGTGAGCGGCGTCGTGCGGCTCGATCTTGGCCAGCACCTTGTCGAGGATCTGCCGCTGCACCCAGCGCAATTGCTTCTTCGGAGCGCAGATGGTGCGTTCGGTGCCGTCGCGCTTGGGTATGGTGAAACTGACGTAGGGGCCGTCCTCGGCATCGCTGGCCAGCAGCAGCCAGCCGAGCTGCTTGCTGGAGCGAATGCCGAGCACCTCCCGCAGCTCGGCCCCATTGGTGATCTCGGGCAGGCCCAGTTTCTGCTGCACGCGCCGGCCCTGGGGATGGCGTGACAGCGGCTGGCCCTGGGTGCCGTGGCTCCAACCGGTCGAGTCCCAGGCGCCGTCCTTGTCGCGCGGCAGGGCCACCTCGGGCAGGCGGGCCTTGGTGATCTCGCGGTGAATGCGCCGGCGGACGTGGATCGACGGGTCCTTCGCCAGCCGGCGGTAGATCCGGGCCTGGGCCTGCTCGACCAGATGCTCGCGGGCGAACTCCAGCAAGTTCAGCCGATCGCGCTCGTTGGGGGAGACGTAAAACTGCTCCAGCTTGCTCCAGACGTGGCCGACGGCGCGGTTGACCGCGTCATCGTAGGTGTTCTGGGCCTGGAGGGTGCTGAGCAGCTTGTGCAGGTCGGCCAGGCTGCCCGGCAGCCTGGCACCCAGGATGTCGATCTGTTGCAGCCGCTGGGCGTCCGACTGCGTGTTGAGCGGCAGCGGTCGCAGCAACCACGCCGGGGTGTTTTCAAGGCGTTCCATGACGTTGACTCGCAGGGAGATTTCGCATGCGGGCTGAACGATAGTATGCTGTCTCGGGCCGGTGGATGCAAGGGGCGCAGGGGAACATTCTACATGGTTTTCCGCATTGCCAGGAGAGCCCGCGCGAGCTGTAGGCCCACAGGATGTATGGACATTGTATGGACAGGATGGTAGAGTGACGCTGAAGAGAAAGGAAGGTCCCCTGTGCGGAAAACCACGCGAAAAACCCCGCCCTCGGCAAAGACGACCACCGTGCAGCTTCGACTGCGGCCGGAGCAGAAGGCCCTGCTCGCCCGCGCCGCCCGGTTGCGTCAAACCAGCCTGAGCAATTTCATGCTGGAACGCGCTTGCGAGGCCGCCCAGGAGGTCCTCGCGGAACAGGTGGACCTCGTCATGCCGCCGGCCGAGTGGGAAGCCTTTTGCAAGGCCCTGGACAGTCCACCGCGGCCAATCCCCGCTCTCCAGAAACTGCTCACGGAAGCGAGCGTCTTCGATGGACAAGGACAGCCTGCCGCTCCGTAGCCCGGTCCTGCTCGAGGCAAGGCACGACGTTTCCGAGTTCGACTGCGGCGTGCCGGCCCTGAACGACTATCTGAAGAAGTTCGCTCTGCAAAACCAGCGGAGCCAATCGGCGCGCACCTACGCGGCGACCCGTGGGGAGCGCGTGGTCGGCTATTACACCCTGGCCGCCGGGTCTGTGCGGCGGGAGGAAACCCCGGCGCGAGTGGCCAAGGGATTGGCGGCTCACCCCGTCCGCGTGATTCTGCTCGCTCGCCTGGCGGTGGATTCCCGGGAGAAGGGCAAGGGTCTGGGCGCCGGTCTGTTAAAGGATGCTCTGCTGCGCTCCGTCCAGGCGGCGGACATCGTCGGCTGTCGTGCGGTGCTGGTCCACGCCAAGGACGAGGGGGCCAGGGCCTTTTATCAGCGGTTTGGCTTCGAGCCCTCGCCAGGCGATCCGTTCTGTCTCTATCTGCTCATGAAAGACATCAAAGCTCTGAGGTAAAGCGGCTCAGCGGAAAGTCCTCGCCGGACGGAGGCCGACATTGTTGTTACGGCTCGACGGCGCAATCCTGTTACGGTAGGCGCAGCGCAAGTCCCACGAAGGATTGAGGAACAAGCCGCCACGCAACATACGCCAGCAATGAGCGGTTGTCGGAGGCGGAACGTCGCCCCACTTCCTACAACACCGTCAGTCCCCTTCACTGCCAGGAGCGCTGCCATGACGCGCGATCTGAAAGAGGTGCTGGAGTCGGCCATCGATGCCAACCCTGACGACCTCGCGTCCTGGATGGCCTACGCCGACCACCTCGCCGAACAGGGCGACCCGCGCGGCGAACTGATGCAGGTGCAACTCGCGCTGGAAGACGAGACGCGCTTGCCTGCGGAGCGATCCGCCCTGCGGCGGCGCGAGAAGAACCTGCTCGAACGCGGCCAGCGTGAGTGGCTCGGCGACCTGGCCATGCCGCTGCTCGACGAGAAGCCGACGCAGCACCAGCTCGATGCCGGCACGGTCAATTCCTGCCGCTGGGCACGCGGCGGCCTCGACGAACTGTGCCTGTGGTGGTTCAACCTCGAAGTGGCTCGCGCGTTGGTGCGCTGCCCCGCGGCTCGCTTCCTGCACAAACTCGAAGTCCACCACAACTATGCATACGAGGCCGGGGAGGAAGAGACGGAGCCGTCGGACAACGTGCCGGAGCAGGACGAAGATTTTTCGGCCCTGTGCGTGCTGTACCCGGCAGCGTTCCTGCCTCACCTGCGCACACTGCACGTCGGCGAGCCGGTCAACCCCGAAGACGAGAGGTACGACAGCGGGCACTGTTCGGCGCGCGGCCTGGTCGGCCTGCTGGAGCGCACCCCGCGCATCGAGGAATTGCACGTGCTGGCGAAGAATGCCGGGCTCGACCAGCTCTTCGAGATGCGGCTGCCGTACCTGAAGCGCCTGCTGGTCTATCACGAGGCGGGAGCCTACCCACTGCAGACCCTGGCGAAGAACCCCGGCATGCCGGCCCTGGAGGAACTGTCCCTTCACCCGGCGTTCTCGGAAGAAGGCAGCTACCTGCCCGGCGAGCAGGTGGCAGCGCTGTTGCGTTCGCCGCACTTCCCGGCGTTGCGGAAGCTGCTGCTGCGCGCCAGCGACCTGGGCGACAAGGGCTGTAAACAGATCGTCAAGAGCGGCATCCTCAAGCGCCTGACGGTTCTCGACCTTCGCCACGGTTGCATCACCGACGCGGGCGCGCGTACGCTCGCTGAATGCCCCGACGTGCGCAACCTGGAACTGCTCAACCTGGCCGACAATCAGATCAGCGAGGAGGGGGTCGCGCTTCTGGGCGGGCTGGGCATCAACGTAGGCCTGGAGAGCCAGCACGAAGTCGGCAGCGACGAGTATCTGTATTCGGGCGACATGGAGTAGGTCGCCTGGCGCCGTCACCTGCTTCGCCAATCGAGCTTCCCTGCTGGTGATCTGTTCCAGCAGTTCATCTCGGGAGTCGGCATGGACCGTCGGCGGACTGGAACAATCCCGCAGACCGTGATACCCCCGACGGTCTCATGGGCTGTCCCTGTTGGGTGGGTTCTTCGTCGTCACCGGGGATTAGAGCTGCTTGCTGTCGGGACGACCTCAAGCGGGGCGGGCACGCCGCCAGCGCAGCCAGCCGGCCACGCTCAGGACCAGGACGCCAAGCACCAGACCGGGCAGCCAGCGCAGGAACCATTGCCGGGTCGGATCGACTCTCCGCTCTTCGGCCGGCTCCGTCTGGATCGTGGCATCGGGTGGCAGAGGTTCTGTTCCCGGAGGAAACGTCGGCTCAAAAGCACCTGAATCAATCGCGACGTCCGCGCTGGCTTCTTCAACGCGGACAAGATCGCTCCTCAGGATTGATCGCGAGGGAGTGTAGACCGTCGTGGTCCAATCCACGGGGAACCGTTTGCCGGCGGCATACTCAATCTCTGTTCGTCCAAACAACTGAGGGTGCGTGACGTAGGAGTCTGCCCGCACGACGCGATTGTCCGAAGCGGTGTCGATCCATAGCTCGTCACACTCCGAGTCGGAGAGTCTGCCAAACAGTCTAACGACCAAACAACTCCTGTTCTGGATTGTTCTGTTCCCCTGGTTGGCAAATAGTTCCGGTTGGATGGGAGGGCGGACCTCAACAGGGAGCGAGCCCAGGCCGGTGATGATGCGGATGAAGGGAAAGACGTTGTGCTGACCGAGAAAGACCGGATAATCCGTCAAGCTGCAATCAATTTTGTTGGCGTTGGTAGAGGTTTGGATCTTCGGCGTTCGATCCTCCGCAAGCGTCGCGCCGGCTCTGGCAACGTAATGCCGGGTTTTCTTCGTGGCCTCGTCAAAGAGAAAAATGTTCCGCATTAGAGAAAACGTGCCTTTCCTGGGGTCGAACACGTCCTCCACAATCTCCTTGCGGATTCGGCCTTTCTCGTAGTCGAACAGCCAGGTAGTCCTTGACTCGAACGCATGATCTTCCGGGGGAATCGTTTTGTGCTGCAATTCAGGAGGCGCCGAGGGATGGTCTGTCAGGGCACCTTTCGGAAAGAGGACCTTGCCAGCGAGGACCCAACGCATGGAGCGCAGGGCATTCCGGCGTTTGGTCCAGTCACTCAGGACCTTGTCCAGGGCATCAGCATCCGCGGCAACTGCGGATGGAAGCGCGGGGAGGGGAAGAATGCAGACAAGGAGCGTAAGCGCGGCCCGAGAGAGTAATGGGGATTTCATGGCGAAAGTCTCAACCTGTCTCCGCATCGCATCTGCACAACTGCTAATGCCGCCACGCACGCAACAGCAACCCCACCCGGGCCAGCAGTCCCAGTGCCAGCACTCCCAGCACCGCAAGCAGCGCGACTCCCGCCAGCCAGAGGCCGGCTCCCAGCAGCAGCAGTTGCTCCGGCCACAAAAGCCGGGCCAGCGTCGGCAGGAACGGCACCAGCGTCAGCGCCCAGGCGACCGCCAGCAGGGCCAGCCACTCCCCCGAGGCCGCCAGGGCCCGCTGGCCCTCCCGGCTCCTCTCGGAAACGAGGACCACGTTCGGGAGTGCCTGTTCCAGGCGCGACGTTCCCGCGTGGGCAATGCCGGCCTGGAAGGGCTCCGGATCGAACGCCGGCAGAGGGGCCTCGGTTGCTTCCGGCTTGTTCTCCCGTCCCTCCGACCGAACCCGGACCTGGAGCGCGGCCAACCACTCCGACAGCGTCTGCCCGTCGGGCCCCTTCTCAACAGGCCCTTCGGCTCGCTCCAGCTGCTTCTCAGCAAGCCGGCAGTAGCGGCCGAGCCGGTCCAGAGTACACTTCCGGGCCAGGCGGTCGGCCTCGCTGTTCTTCCCGGCGAACGAAGCAAGGAGGGCCTCTTGCACCGCGGCCCGCTCCAGCTCCAGCCGGGCCATGCGCGCCGGCCCACTCCGCAAGCTGACGTTGCCGAGGTCCCGGAGGGTGTAGCCCGGCGGCACCACCACCGTCCACAGCGTTTTCGCCGGCCGGGCGCCTTGCAGGAGCGGCACGGCAAGGTTGGGCCGATCGAAGCGTTCCTCCTCGGGGGCGTATTGCCAGCGCAGCCGGACTTGCTGGGGTCCGCCCATCCCCACCAGCGGCAGCCAGAGAGTGCGCGAGTCCAGCTGCACCGGATGCATTTCCAGACCAGCGACGGCCGCCGCCAGCACCTTCCCGGCTGCGGGCAGAGTCACCGTCAGGCCTCCTCCCGACCGCCCCGCCGGCCCGGTCTGCTCCACCCACCAGCTGGCCTCGTGCAACCAGCGCTGACCGTCCACCACGGCCGACTGCTGCTCCGCCAGCGGCACCCGCAGCATCGGAGTTTCGGATACTGTCCCCGCCGCCGGCCCCACGCGCAGGCCCCAGGCGTCCGAAGTGACCTTCCACAACTTGCCGCCCGAGCGCCGCAGCCGTTCGGCCTCCCGCGCCGAGCTGTCCGCCAGCCCGGCGGACCGCCAGGCCGCCAGCGTCGCGGCCAGGTTCGGCTGCAACGCCAGACCCCGTGCCCCCGTGGCGACCAGCCCCTTGCCGGCCACCGCCAGCCAGCTCTGCTGCCGGGTCAACCCTTGCACGCTCACCTCCGGCAGCCAGACCCCTTGCCCCACTTCCGCCAGCGGCATCTGCCCGCGCAGCGTCAGCGTCTGCAGCCGGTCGCCGGCCGGCAGCTCGACGCTCCAGAGCCGATCGCCCCGGCTCGACCGCCGCTCGCGCACCGACCCGGCCGGCAATTGCGCCCCATGCAGCTCGACCTTGTCGCCATACCAGTCGCGCAGCGCACCTGCACCGTCCGCCTGTCCCCGGCCGGCAGGCGGTAGACCAGGCTGCTGCTGAAGACCAGCTGCTGATCCTGCTCCTCCACCAGCGTCAGCACCCGCACCGCCCCGGCGGTCAGACCGCTATCCGGGGCCGGCAGGGCCTGGAAACTGGCCCCATAGGCGATGTTCTGAGTCTGGTAAACCAGTTCCGGGCTGACGGCCGACGCCTGGGCGGCAACCGGGCGCAGGTTCCGCAGGCCTCCCGGAAGCAGCCGGACGCCGGGCTCGGCCTGCACGCGCACGGTGGTCTTCTGGGTCCGGGCCGGCACCAGCCGCAAAGTGGGCAGATCGAACTTGCCCTGCCGGCGCATCGGCCCGCTAGTTCCCGGCTCGTCGGCAAGGGACAGCCAGCCGGTCAGCTCCAGCCTGGTCGCGGCCGAGGAATGCTCCAGCCAGATCAGCAGCCGCTGGCCCGACTGGCTCCAGCGCCGCACCTCAGGCCCGGTGACCCCGGCGACGACCCAGCTGGGGCCCTGGAGGTGCCACTCGATCAGGTTCAGGCACTTGCTCGGGGAGCCGCCGGGCGTTCCGGGCTGCTCGGTCAGTTCCGCCGTGGCCTTCAGCTCCGCCTGGGCCGAGCCCACGCGCACCTGGATCTCCTGGCTGACCTGCACGTTCGGGACCGGCCAGCCCAGACGCACCACCAGCACCGGCGGTTTGCCGGGCTCCCGGCGGAAACTGCAGCAGTACTGCAGGGCCGTCGCCTGGGGCCTGGACACGGCCGGCCAGAAGGGAGCGAACTCGGCCGGCTGGATGCCGGTCAGCCGCAGCGTGCTCTGCCGGTGCGCGTCCAGCCCGACGGCGCGGTAAGCGAGATAGCTGACACCCGGCAGCAGCTCACCCCGGGGCGCCGGCAGCGGCAGCGCGAACGCCATCGGCAGGGCCCGGCGCGGAATCAGCTCCAGGGCGACGACCAGGTCGCCGGTCACCGGCCCCTGGAAATCCAGGTGTACCGTGCCGCCCTCCGGACGCCAGCCCCGCAGGCGCACACTGCCGTCGTTGATCTGCTCCAGGGCCGGACGCTGGACCATGTCCGGTCCCACCGCACGCCGGACGCGGAACGCCTCGGCGTTGCGCAGCTCCAGGTCGCCCGGCACGTCCAGCGGCAGCGACTGCACGGTCCCCCGGGTGATGCGGTAGTGGACCAGGCCGGTCAGAGTGTTGGCCTCGCCGTGCAGCTCCCACAGGTACGCTTCCTGGAACTGAACCCGTGCGGGCCGATTGTCCGGGCCGCTTTCCTGATACCAGGCCAGCTGCACCAGCCCGGCCGGCCGACCCAGATCGACCTCCAGCGTGGGCCCGATCTTGCCTGCTTCGCCCGGGAGCAGCCGTTGCCAGCCCTGGCAGCCCTGGGCATGCAGGGCCACCGCACCGGCCGGCCCATGAAAGCGGAGCCGGCTGGCGGGCACGCGCGGCAGGTTCAGCGGGATGCCCCGGTCCTCGGCCGTGCCGCTCACGGAGGAGTTGATCGGCAGCCGGAACTGCAGCTCGATCTTGTGGCGGCCCTTGCGTGGGACCTTGACGGCATGGCCGGTCGCCGGCCGATCGGCCAGGGTCGCCAGGGCACCGTCGAGCAGGATGGGCCCGGTCAGGGGGCCTTCCAGGGCCAGATTGGCCGTGGCCTCGTCGGACAGGGACAGCACCTGAAAGACCGCGTCGAACTGGGCGAAACTCTTCCTGTCAATCTCCACCAGCTTGCCTTCGTAGCGGGCCTCCAGCACCAGGGCCAGTCGGGAATCGCCGGTCTCGCCCGGGACCGCGGAGCGCTTCAGCTCGCGCAACTGTTCCAGCAATTCGGGCGGGACCAGGACGCTGGACTCGGCCGGTTGCTCGCCGATCCGCGGCAAGAGATAGACCGGGTAGGGAGCGGTCGGAGCCGCGGCCGGCTTGCCGTCTCCCCAGCACCAGCCGGCCAGGGCCAGCAGCAGCCCGGCCGCGCCCAGGAGGCCGAGGAGGGAACAGCCGGGCCGGTTGCGTCCGGCCTAGCCGCGGGATCGGAACTGCCGTCCAGCGAGCCGGCCGGCCTGATCTGGGTCGAACGCGGATCGCGCGGTTTGCGGACCAGGGCGGGCCGGCGGACGAGAAAGACACCGTACCAGACGACGGCCGAGACCAGGCCCAGCAGCAGCGGCCAGGCGGCCACGATCTGCAGCGGGGCGGACAGCCAGAACCAGCCCAGGCCGGCCAGGGCCAGCCAGACGAACAGGAACCCCCGCTGGCGCAGGGCCGTCTTCCAGGGCCAGCCGACCAGCATCAGCACCAGGCTCGCCGACAGCAGCCAGGCCAGCCCCAGCAGGGCCCGACCCCGGACGACCACCAGGCTGTCGCCAGCCTGCACTTCGATCCCGGAGTAGGACGGCTCTCCTGAGCCGTCGGGCAGGCTCAGGAGAGCCTTCCTCCCACCGGACTCCAGACCAAGCCAGCAGGCCAGCAGTCCGAGAATGCCGTGCGTGATCGTTCCCGGCGGATGCCTGGCTCTCCGCCCCTTGCTGCCCGGCGGGCTGGATGCCGGCCGGCAAAGAGAAGCGCCGCTGCAGGTTGATCGGGTCCAGCGGCAGCTTCGGCTCCGCCGATTCCAGCCGGGACCACAGCCACCAGGGCGCGACATCGGTCAGGTAGACGATCTCAAAGTTCTGCGATCGGCTTTCTCCTTCGGGACCGCCGGAGGATCTGGGCACCGGCAATTGCAGCGGCTGGTCGTCCGCCGGTTCCTCGGTGGGCAACTGGTCCAGCCAGCGGCCATCGACGCGGGCGGCCAGAAGGCGGGCCCCCGGCGGCAGCCAGACCGGCAAGGTGGCCTGGCTCCAGCCGGTCAGGCAGAAGCGGAACTGATGCTGAAGTGTACCGTCCGGTCCCAGTGAGCTGACCAGCTGGGTCCGTGACAGGACGCCGTTTCTGGCCGGCGCTTCCGCGCCTTGCTCCGGGAGGAAGCGCACCAGATCCAGCGTGGCCGGAGCGGGACCGAGCCGAAACACCCGCCAGAGGGGCCGGCCCTCCAGCGCCGTCGGCGGAGCGGAGACTTCTTGCAAACCGTGCGTCCGCACGTCAAACCGATCGCCCTGGGACAGGCGCAGCCGGACTTCCCCTTCCAGCCGGCGCGCCCCGGGAACCTGGAGCAGGGGAACGTGGGAGTGCGGAACCGCGGCCGAAGCCTGCAGCACCACCCGGTCCTGGGGTCGTAACGGCCGGCTGAAGGTGATTCGCCAGCAGGGCCCCGGAGCAAGGAGCGGCAGCCGGGACGCGGCCAGCAACGGGCCGGCCCGGCTGGCCGGCGTCAGCGCGGCCAGCAGACCGGCGGCCCTGGCTGTCTCGGGCTCGGTCAGCAGCTCCGTCCGGACCAGCTGGATTCCCGGCGTCAGCGAGCGGAAGTCCCAGCCACCGGAGGGAGCCGAGGCCCGCACTTCCAGGCTCTCGGTGGTCCCGGCCTCCACTTCGATTTCCAGCTGCGTCTGCAAGGCCAGCGGACCGGCCGAGAGCTGCACGTCGGTCGTGGCCGAGACACGCAGTTGCACCGGACGGCGCTGGAGCACCAGCGTTCCCTTCGGGACTTGCTGGCGGTACGCGAAATAAGGGGCCGGCAGCTGGCTCTTCCACGGTCCCTCTTCCTGGGGCTGTGCAGGGGTCAGTGCGGTCCGCTGCTCCGCCGCCTGAAAGGCCGGATCGATCGACAGGCCCAGTGCCCCCTCGCGGAACCGGGCCCCCAGCGGGATGGACTCGGGAAAGGGAAGCGTTTTGCGGCCGACGGCCGGCAGTTTGACCGCGGGAGCAGTCAGGCCGACAGTCAAGGTCCCGGTCCGCATGGCCGGGCCGCCGCGGGCCTGGTCCTGCGGACAGAGGGGTTTCTGCAGCTCGACCAGCAGCAGCGACCGGTCACGGAACAAACGCCAGCCGCTCAGCAGACCCGGCGGGCTCATCTCGACCCGATCGATTTCCCAGCCCGCCGGCAGCTGGACCGGCAAATCGAACAGCTGGCCGACACTGGCCTCGTAGTGGATCTGCAACGTGAGACTGGACCGGGTCGGTCCAGGCTGCCACCAGGCCAGCTGCCGGGCCCGATACTCGACCGCGTGGGCTTGCAGCGCGGCGGTGGGCCGCTGCGGTTGCTTGCCCGCCGGGAGCAGGATGCCGCCGCCCACCAGCCGGAGACGCTGCCAGGAAACCTTCTGGTCCGCCTCGATCTCGGTCTGGGTGTCGATCAGCCGAAATCCACCGGGCTCCCAGCTGGTCAGGCGCAGCTCCGGGTGCAGCCGAAGGATCAGCGTCTCGCCACGCGGGATTCCCCCTTGCAGGCGCAGCCCCGGGCTGGTCCAGGGGAACGCAGGCCCAGGCGGGCCCCCTTTGGCCACGCTCCGCAGCGGAGCCAGACAGGAGACCCGCAGCGAGCCCTCGTGAATCGGCTCCTTCAGCTTGAGGACCAGCAAGGAGGGAGACTCCGGGTTCGGTCCTCGACGGACCTCCCAGGTGTCGAGGTTGGCCAGCGACACCGCGTAAGGACGCAGGCCCGGATCGCATTCGCAGATCAGCTCGGAGACGCTGCGGGTCTGGACTTCCAGGTCCAGCTCATATTTGGCTTCCAGAGCGTCGGGATAAAGCGTCTGGGTGGACTGCTGCCGCTGGACCACCACGCGGGTCGGCCCGGGCCGGTCCGAGGGCCGGAGGATCAGCGGCAGACGCGACACACCGCCCAGGTGGATCGTCCACAGCCGGGAGCCGCCGGGAACGGCCGGGGCGAGCGGTTTCTCGGACTGAACCAGGGTCTGCAGCGCCGCCGGCAGCACTTCGCGGCGGAGCGGTTGCGGTCCGGTGACCAGGCCGCCCTCCGGCAAGCTGACCTGCCAGCCTGCAGGCAGATAAAGTTCCAGTGCCGCGATGGGGCTGGAGGGCACTTTCAGCTCGAAGTGCAAGCCGTCCGGCCGGGTGTCCCCTCGAAGCGACCACTCCAGGTCGATCCGGTGCGTTCCCGCCTCCTCCAGCAGCAGGGCCGGCGACTTGCCCAGCTCCCCCAGGGCGGCTGGACACAAGCCCGAAGCGCCAGCGCCGGGATGGATGACCTGTCCCGGCGCTGGCGCTTCGGGCTTGTGTGCGGTCACCTGCCGGCGCAGGGAGAGGTTGAACGAGGGCAATGGCATCAGGGCGGGCTGATTGGCGACGTGAAGGACGTGCCACTGGCCGACCCCGACCAGGGCGGAATCGGCCAGCACCGCCTGGTAGCGGCCCTCGGTGAGACGGGGCGGGTTCTTCTGAGCTTGCACCGCATTGCCGGCCTGACGCAGCTGCTCCTCGAAATCGCTGCGTGCCAGCTGAACCAGTGTCCCTTGCTTGACGCGCTCCAGCTCCTGGGGCAACCGATCGGGATTGATCAGGATCCAGCGAAGCGGGACCGGCGACTCGGGGGGTTGATTGATCGTTTCGCGTTCGCCGGCAATCAGGGGAACGCGAAACGATAAATCGGCGGGCAGGACCACCGCCAGGAGTCCCAGGATCGCGAAGCGAAGCCGATCGGTACGTAACATCACGCTCCCTCAAACAGGCCGGGGCTCGTCGATGGTGGATGGCTGCTCGCTGGAGCGGGCGCCGGGCCGACCCGACCCGCTCGCCGCCGGATTGGCGGGAGGGGGAGCCAGGCCGTTCGCTCCACGCCGCGAGGAGGCGGTCTTGTGGCCCTGGTTGAGCGAGGAGCCGCCCCGCCGGCTGAAGCTGGGCAGGAACACCAGCTGCCGCCGCCGCCGTTCGTGCAGCAGCCACTGCCCCAGGACGATCAGCACCAGCACCACCAGGCCCGGCTGGCAGCCGTACAGGATCAGCGCCAGCAAGCCCGGCCAGAAGACCCCCGTGACGACCGTGACCAGGCCGAGCAAGGCCAGGGCCAGTCCGATCCGGATCGGGCTGAGCGCTTCCTTGGCCGACCCGCGTGCCAGGAAGCCGACCAGCAGCCCCAGCAGCAGCACGAACAGCGAGCAGAACAGCAACCAGGCCTGCTGCGGCAGATGCACCACCGCCAGCGGCTCCGGTCCGCCCCGCCAGCAGGTCAGCGACGGCGTCGTCGGCCAGTCCGCCTCCTCGCCGGTCAGGTCGCGGTTGGCCGGCAGCACCCCGTCCGGCCCAACCAGCCAGCGGTCCAGGTCACTGGCGGTGATCGCCAGCCGGGAGGCCAGCAGCAACCCGCGCCGGCCCCAGGTCCGCTCCGAGCCGGGACCGCCCTCCGGACCGAGAACGACCCACCCGCCCGGCACGTGTACCTGCCAGCGCGTCAGCACCCGGTGTGGCGCTCCACGCACGATCGGCGGCAGCAGTACCGTCTGCAGCAAGCCGCCCCGACCGGTCAGGCCGGCCGGCGGCAGCTGATAGGAAATGTCGAGGATGGAGTCCGGCTTGACCAGCGAGTCGAGCGTGAGCCGGGCCAGCCGGCCCTCGCCCTCGGGGATGTCGGGATCGTCGTGGATCTGTGGAGTGACTTCCTTGCCGTCCAGCCGGATGCGCAGGTGCAGCGTGGCGGCCGGGGCCGGCAGCTCCACGTCGATCCGACCACTGTTCAGCCGGGCCAGACGGTAGCTGGCCCGGTAGAACTGGCCAATCCCCTCGACCACCTGCACCCGAACCAGGGCCCGCTCGATCAGCACGGTGATCTTGCTGGCCGTTCCCGAGCCGGCCAGCCGGAGAGTCAGCTCCCCTTCCGGTTTCTGCGACAGCAGGACCAGGAAAGGCAGCCGGGGGTTCCCCTTGACCTCCTGGATCTCCTTGATCGCCCAGTCGTCGTCAGCCAGGCCCGGCAGCAGACCCGGAGCGCTCCAGAGACGCACCCAGGTTTCGCCGCAAGTGCTGTCCTGGGCCGTGACCAGCCCCAGCTTGACGGGCGGATCGTCGGGCCGCACGCCTGCGTGCGCTCCGGCCGGCAGGCCGGCCTGCGCTTCAGCGGGATCAGGAAGTTTGAGGAAATACCGCAGCACCAGCTTGACTTCCTGCTGGGGCCGATTGCGTTCGGGGAGGGCCAGCTCGACCTGCCGCGTCGAGGCCCCCGGAGGTCCCGAGGGCCTGCCCGACAGGTCGGGCAGCAGGGTGCCGCCCTCGATCACGCCCAGCCGGACCTCGGCTGGCACGCGCAGTGCAATCTTCGTCTTGTCCGCCGGCGTTCGTGGATAGAGCAGCCGCAGTTCCTGCTGGATCTGGGCCCGGGGGCCGATCAGCTCCAGGTCAATCACCGACTTGGCCCAGACGCGCGGCCGGTAGGGTCCCCAGGCCAGCTCGATCTGCTCGGGCGTCCGGTCCGCGGTCGGATCGAGCCTCCAGGTTTGCTCCTGGGGGCTCTGCTGGGGCTGGGTCAGCTCCAGGTGGGTGTTGCTGCGCTGCGGCGGCAGCAGTTCCAGTTCTTCCGGGACGGTGGCCGTCACCAGGAAGCCGCCCACCAGGGCCGTTCCCAGGGGACGCGGCAAGGACAGCCTGTCCTCGTCGCTGTCGTCCACCGGCCGGCTGGAGCGGGCTCGCAGCACCAGCTGGAACGGCTTCCAGCTGTCGGGAAGCAGCCGGACCTGGATCACCTGCCGGGGCTCGTCCAGGTGGATCTCCGTGACCGGATCGGGCAGCCGGCCTTCCGGCGGCACAAAGACCCAGTCGGCCGGCAACTGCACTTCCAGCAGCCCGGCCCCGGGCTGGAGCAGCTTGACTTCCAGCGTGGTGGCGATCTGCCAGAAGCGTTTCTCGCCCGCTGCCTCCTTGCGGGGCAGGTGCAGGCTGTGGCTCACCCGCGTCTCCAGCCGGCCGCGGGTGGTTTCGCCTTCCAGTTCCAGGAGGTTCAGCGTGGCCGGGTCGCCGCCCTTGTCGAGGAACGGAGGCGTTTCACTCAGCGGCGGCAGTTCGTAGCTGAAGGCCCGCACCTGCGGACCGAGTTTGGTCTCCTCGGAGGTTGGGGCCCGCGGCGTGGTGACCGCGGGCCGATGGGGCTGGACCTGGAGGTGAGGTGCGTTATTGACCAGGACGATGGTGCCCGTCTGCCGGGTGGCCCCGAGCAGGGCGAAGGGCCCGATGGCCAGGCGCGTGCCGGCTTTTGGCAAGGCCGACCGCACCGGGGCCACGACCGTAACCGTCAACGGCGCGGTCGTGGCCTCCTTCAGACGCAGGATGCGCAGCGACGCCCCCGCCAGCTCCTGGGTCTCGACGGTCAGCTTCTCCTCGTCGGCGCTGGCCAGGGTCAACTGAGCGCCGGGAGGAACCAGCAAGCAGAAGCGGCGCGTCGAGCCGCCGACCACCTTGAGCTGAAGCTGGGCCTCGGTGTGCAGCCGCTGTTTCTCTATCTGGACCTTGATCTTGCTCTCGGCGCTGAGGACGGTGGAGCCGCCCGCCAGAGCGGTCGATCCCTTCCAGGTCAGCACCAGCCGGTCCGGTACGCCGGGCCCCTCCAGGACGCCGTTCTTCCAGGTCAGCGTTTTGTCCAGCGGCTGGTCGTTGATGCGCAGCTCCTTGACCTCTCCCGGCACGTGCAGTTTCAGAGTGGACCCCGCCGACCGGGGCAGGTCCAGCTCCAGGGACGACCGCGTGGATCCCAGCACGGACAGGCCCATCACGTAGCGGTAGGTCAGCCGGTGCGTGCCCGCTTTCTCGATCTGGACGGTGTAGCCGTCCGTCTCGGTGTACTTGACCAGGGGATTGGCATTGTCCGGGGGCAGGCCGCTCATCTTGGCCTGTTTGCACCCCAGCGCCACCACGGTCTCGGGCCGCTCAGTGCGAACGTCGTAAGTGACGTCCAGATGGACCTGGGCCCCCTCGACCTTGCCTTCGATCTTGCAGAACCCGGGAGGCTGAGGCCGATCCGGACGCAACCGAGCCCGCAGCCGGTCGATCTCGTCCTGCATCTCCTTGAACTTCTCCGGAGAGAGGACCACGAACTTCGGCAGCAGCCGCATGGCGTCCGTGACCTGTTCGCAGACAAGGACGATGGCGTCGGTGGGCAGTTTGAAGCTCTCCAGCCCCCTGGCAGCGGGCTGCGGTGGAGCGGCGGGTGCTTTCTTGTCAGGCGTACTGGGACTCCCTCCCTGGAAAGCCCCTCCGGCCTGTTCATGGGCTGAACCGGTCAGGAACGCGGCCAGCAGCACAAGCAACAGCCAGCGGAACAGCCAGGACCCTGTGCGGGCGAATGGTTGGGGCTGGTTCCGGGCAAGACGCGGCTTCATGAACGCGGCTCCTGCGACCTGCTAGAGTACGTGGGCTTGACACGCCATTGTATCAATCACCGTGGTGGTGGCGCTGGGAAAAGCAGAAGAAACTCAGAGATCCGAGGTCGGAGGTCAGAAAAACCGTCTCTTCTGACCTCTGATCAGTAGACGCCGGCCTGGCTGGCTGCTCTGGCGTCAATCTTTCTGAGGGCCCCGGCAACGGCCTTGCGAACGGCGGCCTCCCTGTCCCGCAAGGCGAGCAGCAGAGCGCGTGTCGCTTGTTGTGCGGCAGGACCAATCCGGCCCAGGACTTCTGCCGCGTGCCGGCGGTCATCCGCATCGTCTTCCTTCAGCGCTGCGCTGAGGACGGGCACAACTTCCTCGGCCTTGTTGCTCACCCGCCAGAACGCTTCCGCCGCGGCCAGCCGGACTGTGGGGCTGCTGTCCTCCAGCAAACGCCGCAGCGACGGGAGTGCCACTCTGGCTTCGGTACTCAGACGCCCCAGCGCCTCGGCGGCTTCCCTGCGAACAGAAGAACGTTTGTGCCGCAGCGCGTTCTCCAGCGTCCGCAGCGCCGGTTCCGCGGTCGCTGTCAGCCGCCAGAGTGCTTCCGCCGCCAGCACAGCCACCTTGGGATCACCGTCTTTCAGGACACGAGTCAAGGGGCCGGCTGCCGTTCGGGCCTCGGGACCAATGGCACCCAGGGCACTGGCGGCCGCGCCGCGCACGTCCGCATCGTCATCCTTCAGCGCCTCGACCAGGGCCGGCACGGCAGAGTGTGCTTGCCGGCCAAGTCGTTCCAGGGAGTAGGCGACCCAGTAGCGCACGTCCTTGTCCCTGTCCTGGAGGGCCCGGACCAGGGCCGGCACCGCCTCGGGGCCAACCTGGGACAGGGCCACCGAGGCCCGCAGCCGAATGTCCCCGGCGTCGTCGCGCAGTGCCTTCAGGAGGGCCGGCACGGCGGCGCGGGCCTCGGGGCCGATCTTTCCCAGGGTCCAGATGGCCAGTTCGCGGTGGTAAGGATCTTCGTCGCGCAGCGCCTCCAGGAGCGCCGGCACGGCCGCTCGCGCCTCCGGTCCCAGTTTCTGCAAACAAAAGAGGGCGTCCCAGCGTGCCCGGGAGTCCCTGTTCTTGAGTGCCTCGACCAGCACGGGGGTGGCGGCTCCCGAGCCGGGACCGCCGATGCGCACCAGGGCCAGGGCCGCGGTCCACCGTGCCCCCTTGTCGCCGACCCGGAGCAGCCGGACCAGGGCAGGAACAGCCGAGCGGGCTTCGGCTCCGACTGCTCCCAGAGCATCGGCAGCCATGCCGCGAATGGCCGGGTCTTGCAGCGCCTCGACCAGGGCCGGGACCGCGGACTTTGCAGGCGGGCCAATCCGGCCCAGGGCGGCTGCCGCCGACCAGCGCACGTCCGGGTCGGCATCCTTCAGCGTGGCGGCGAGGGCCGGCACCGCCGAGCGAGCAGCCCGGCTGCTATTGCCCAGGGCCTCGCCGGCGGCCCGGCGGACGTTCGCTCGGGATGCCTGCAACGCCTCGATCAGGACGGCGAGCGCGGCCTGGTGTTCGCCCGCGATCCGCGTGAGGGCCTCGGCTGAGCTGATTTTCACGAGCCAGTCGGAGTCTCGCAGGGCCTTTTCCAGGGCCGGCACTGCTTCTTTTGCCGGCGGGCCGATCAGTCCCAGTTCGTCGGCGGCCTCGGCCCTGGCCTGGCTGTCCTTCTGCTTGAGGGCCTTGATCAGGGGCGGAACGTCTTCAGAAGTGCCGGCACCCAGGCCGATGACGAACTTCGGATCGCTGCCGACGTGATAGACGTTGTCCGGCATCTTCAGGCTGGCCCGGATGCGCCAGATCGGGTGGGCCTGGCCGCGCAGCAGTTCCTTGTAGATGACAGCGTCATAGCCGCGGAAGCCGCCCGAGCCGTGCGTGATCGCGGTGATCGTGGTTTCCTTGCCCGCCAGCATGGCCTTGACCGCGGCCTGGAGCTTGCGGGCAGAGCCAAAATACACCAGGGAGAGTTCGGGCATCCCGCGCGTCATCGTCCACCACGGCTCGACGTGAGCCGTGCATTCGTACCAGTAACCGCCCAGGCAGACCTGGGCGACCTTGCCGTTGTGGAAACAGACCGCGGTCTTGCCGGGTTCGGCCCAGTCGAGGATTTGTTTCGGTTCCCGCAGATGCAGCCCGTCGGTGAGCTGATGCTTGACCTGGTCCCCGGCTTGCCGGCCCTTGAGGTCAGCTACCTTTTTCCAGACGATGACCCGTTTGTCCTTGCTGACCTTCTCCACCTGGAGCACGGTGATATACGTCGAGTCCTTCAGGATTCGACCAAGCGAGGGAGACGCATCCACGTAGGCCCAGAGAGGAACCGGCAGGCACGTCAGGACAAGCAAGCTGAGAAGTTGCTTCATGGCAAGCTCTTCCGGACCGTGGCGGAAGCTGTCCCCCGGCTGGGGGTGGACCGCGAGGATGATCCCGCAAATCAAGCCACGCCAGGGGCAGGCGAGGTCCGCCCCCGGTGTGGGTGAGCCTCATGGCTGCTGGTTATCGTTCTACCTCATTCTCTTCGTTGTCGTCTTCCTTGTTCTTCTTTTTGCCCTTGGGCTCCGCCTTGCCTTTCGAGGGAGCTTCGGCAGCCTTGCCCTTCGACGGGGCTTCAGCGGCCTTACCCTTGGGTGCGGCTTTGCCCTTCGAGGGGGCTTCAGCAGCCTTGCCCTTGGGCTTGGCCTTGTTGTCTTCGTCCTCGTTCTCTTCGTTGTTGCCCTGCTTGTTTTTCTTGCCCTTGGGTTCAGGCTTGCCTTTCGACGGAGCCTCGGCGGCCTTGCCCTTGGGTGCGGCTTTGCCCTTCGATGGGGCCTCGGCAGCCTTGCCCTTGGGTGCGGCTTTGCCCTTCGATGGGGCCTCGGCGGCCTTGCCCTTGGGCTTGTTGTCTTCGTCCTCGTTCTCTTCGTTGTTGCCCTGCTTGTTCTTCTTGCCCTTGGGTTCAGGCTTGCCCTTCGATGGAGCCTCGGCAGCCTTGCCCTTGGGTGCGGCCTTCCCCTTCGATGGGGCCTCGGCGGCCTTGCCCTTGGGCTTGTTGTCTTCGTCCTCGTTCTCTTCGTTGTTGCCCTGCTTGTTCTTCTTGCCCTTGGGCTCAACCTTCTCCTCCGTGGGACCTTCCTTTGCCTTGCCTTTCGGCGGAGCCTTGACGAGAACCTCAGAACCCTTGCCCTTCTTTGGCTTGGCCTCGACGTCGGTTGCTCTGGCGCCCTGGTCGATCCAGCTCTTCAGAAGAGCAAGCTGGTCGGCCGTCAGCGTCCTGCCTTTGTGTGGCGTTGGATCGTCTTCGTCGCTCTTCCTCACCAGGAGACTTTTGCTTCCCTTCCCAGGCACAATCGCGGGGCCCGAATTGCCGCCTTCCAGGATCGCTTCCAGTGAATCGATCCGCAGGCCGCCCTTCCTCTTTGCCTCCCCGTGACAGGAGGAGCAGTTCCGGGTCAGGATCGACGCGATGTCTTTCTGAAAACTGACAGCCCCACCAGTCCGCGCTGGCTGGCTTTTCGGCTCTGCCGCCCGTGCGGGCACGCTCAAGTTCAGCAGTCCAAGAGCGGCAATCACTCCCAACACGATACGCATGGTATTCTCCCAGGATGGAATCAAGTAACCAACCATTCCCTGCCGGACCACAACTCTCCCACTCATCCGGCGACTCATTTCCCCTTTTCCTTCTTCGCGAGCTTTTTGCTCTTCGCCTTCTTTTCTTTGTCGTCATCGTCCTCCTTGCCTTGTGCCTCATGCTCGTCGTTGTTGTCTTCGTTCTTGTTCCTGACCTTCGTCACCTCCTTGTCGGTCTTCTTGTTGCTGGAGGCGTTCTTCTCGTCCTCCATACCTTCCCTCTTCAATTCCTGCTGGGGCCTGGGGCCCTGCGGTCTGTCCCGGGCAGGAACCGCCAGGGCAAGCTCCACCGCATCCTGGTTCCGCGCTGTCGTTCCGCTCGCGGAAGAGGAGTGGAACACGCCTGTGGCGTAGCCGGCAAGGCACGTGACCAGCACTGCCGTCCCAACCAGAGTGAGCTTGGCCGCAGCCATCCCGCCCACAACCCACATCCCCAGGACAACACCTGTTCCGGCAGGGGCCGCACCCAGAGCCGCCTGGAGCACCGTCGCTGTCAGGGGTGCCGGGACCGCCAGCGCGCGGGTTGATACGTCCAGGATCAACCACGCAACTGGGATCGTGAAGCCCCGCCGCGTGAGCCGGCCCCGCAAGATCTCGCGGGCACGCCCCAGACGCCGCGAAACCGAACCCGATGGCCACCCTAACTCGCGTGCTGCCAACTCGTGCGTCTTCCCTTCCAGGCAGCACAGCACCACGACCGCCCGATACTTCTCCGGCAGACGGTTCAACTCGTCATCGAAAAACTGCCAGAAGTCCTGCGCATCCACCGCAGCGGCCGGAGGGCACCGCTCCGCGGCCGGCCGGGCAGCGCGCCGTTCCTGGAGACGCCGCTGGGCCCGGGCTGCCCGGGCCCTGGAGGCAACACGATAAGCGACGCCGTGAAGCCAGCTCCCCACCGATTCCGGCTTGCGCAGGAACGCCGCTTCCCGGGCAAGGATCACGAACGTTTGCTGAAACGCATCTTCCGCGTCCTGCTCGTCCCCCAGGATTCGGCGACAAACTCCAAGGACCATGGGGCCGTGCCGGCGCAGGATCATCACGAAAGCACTCTCGTCCCGGTCGGTGGCAAACCGCACCAGGAGTTGGCCATCGCTGGTTTCGCCCTCCGGCACAGACATTACCTGCAGATGGCGAATGAACTGGGTCAGTGGCGCGTGTCGCATCATTGTTCTCTCTAGTGCCGCGAGAGGTCCCGATAAATGCAAAAAAACCGCCTCCCTGTTCGGCATGGCAGAAAAGGTGGGCAGAGCAGCCCCGTTTCTCCTTGACTAGAGTAGCCCCTCAGGCAGCCTTCGGCTTCCCTTTTCCGACATGCTTCCCACCGAGTCCGGTTTCGAGTGGTCTTTGGATCCTGGAAGGAGAAGCGGTATCCGGATGGGTCAGGATGCCGGATACCGCTTTCGGAAGGAGTGCTTGCGATTCCAGTTCGTTTCCCTGGCCAGCTCACTCTTCAGGAGGCGGCGGAGGCGGCGGCTTTTCGGTCGGTTTGGCGGGGAGCCGTTCCGGCGGTCCTCCGAGGCCCACACCCGCACGCTGGAGGTGCTCGCCGACGTGGGTCCAGGCTTCGGCTCCCTTGGCCAGCTCCGCCGCCCGAGCATAGTCCTTGTCCTGGTAGGCGCGGCGGGCCTTCTGGTAGAGGTCCCGGCTGGCATCCAGGAATTGCGTCCCCGGACCTTCCTTGATCAGCGGTTCCATCTCGGTGAGACGGTCCCGCGCTCGCTGCAATTGCGCCGGGCGCCCTCCCAGGGCTCGGCCGGGCCTCCCGTCCTGGGCGGTCCTTTTGGTCCCAGGTCCGGTGGCGGAGCCGGGATGCCGGACGTGGCGGTCGAATTGGCCCTCTGCCAGTGCCTCAAGCCACGTCCGCCGTCATTGGCCGCCTTGGCGAACTCCCCGGCACGGAAGGTGTCGTTGTCTTCGTAGCACCGCCGGCCGCGGCGGTAAAAATCCTGGCCCTGCTCGAGCAGTCGAGCCAGGTCGCGCGGCAGTTTTTCCCTCGCCGCAGCCTGGGCCTGGCTCACTTCGTTGAGCGTGTCGTAGGCCTTGTTCAGGTCCTTGCCCGCCTTGTCCTCGCCTTTCTTGTCCTTCTTGTCCTTGGGCGGTCGGCCCTGAGCGGCGCCCGGCTCATTCATCGAGACAAAGATCAGCATGCCGGCCAGCATCGGCAGCAGCAACCATCGTCGGACCATTGGCGTCTCCTTGGAATACACCAGAACGTGAATTGGTTCCCGGTCCGGTGGGGTCGCGAACCGGTGGCGGCCTGAGCCGTCCGGCCCGGCCTAATGCAAGGAAGGTGCCGTTCAGAAGATGTTAGCCCGACGCGCAAGCAAGGGTCAGAAAAACCGTAGTTTCTGACCCTTGCTTGCGCGTCGGGCTAACATCTCTGATCTCTGACGCCGGGAGAGCTGGGCGAAAAGCCCCCATCGTCCGGGGGATCTCTGCCCACGTGACCGGTCCTTGCGGGCTACTGTTGCAGACCGTACTGGCGGATCTTGTCAAAGAGTTGTCGCCGGCTGATTCCAAGCACCTGGGCCGCCCGCGTGCGGTTCCAGTTCTCCTGCTCCAGGGCCTGGCGAATAACGCGCTTTTCCGTCTCCCCAAGGATGTCGCGCAGTTGCAGCGACCCGGCCATCGGGGGCGCTGCGGCAGGCTCGGGAGCGGTGGGAACCAGCTCGAGGTCCTCGACCCCGATGACCTGTCCCCGGGTCAGGATCGCCGCCCGGGCCAGCACGTTTTGCATTTCGCGCACGTTGCCGGGCCAGGGGCGTTCGACCAGGTGGGCCAGGGCTCGCGGCGCCAGCGACAGATGCGGCCAGCGATACTTGGCAGCCAGGCGGCGCAGGACGTGGTCGGCCAGCAGCGGGATGTCCTCCCGCCGCTGCCGTAACGGCGGCAGCTCGATCGGCACCACGTTGAGGCGGTAATAAAGGTCTTCGCGGAACCGCCCTTCCGCGAGGTCCGCTTTCAGGTCCCTGTTGGTGGCCGCGATCAGCCGCACGTCGGCCCGCAAGGTCCGGTCGCCGCCGACGCGCTCGAACTGGCCGGTTTGCAGCACCCGGAGCAGCTTGGCCTGGAGATCAACGTCCAGCTCGCCAATCTCGTCCAGGAACAGCGTCCCGTGATCGGCCTGCTCGAACCGGCCGCGCCGCTGGGCGACCGCCCCGGTGAAGGCCCCCCGCTCATGGCCGAACAGGTCGCTCTCCAGCAGCGTCGGGCTGAGCGTGGCGCTGTTGACCTTGACGAAGGGTTGCTCCGCCCGGGCGGAATTGCGGTGAATGGCGTTGGCCACCAGTTCCTTGCCGGTGCCGCTCTCGCCCAGGATCAGTACCGGCTCCAGGGTCGCCGCCACCCGGCCGATCAGCTTGAAGACCTGGAGCATGGCAGGGCTCCGGCCCACCAGTTCCTCGTCCGGCTCCTCCGGAGGTGTGGCGGACAGAGCTTCCACCTGGGCCGCCAGGGCCCGCTGGGTCAGGGCCCGCCGCACGGAAAACAGCACCTCATCGAGGTCAAACGGCTTGGTCAGGTAGTCGTACGCGCCCAGCTTCATCGCCTCGATGGCCGGCTTGCTGCCGCCGAAAGCGGTCACGACAATCACCGGAGTTTCTTCCAGACGCAAGGCGTGCCGGCGCAGCACTTCCATGCCGTCCAGCTTCGGCATGCGCAGGTCAAGAAGGGCGAGCGCGATGGCCGGGTCTTGCAGCGCCCGAACGGCCTGCTCGCCATCTGCTGCCTCCCGGACCACGTAGCCCTCCGAGCGCAGAAAGAGCGCCAGGTTGGTGCGGATGGTCGCATCGTCATCGGCGACCAGGATGGTCGCCCGGTAGGGAATCTGGTTCACAACGGCCTCCGTCCTTCGTCCTTCGTCATTCGGGAAGAGAGTCCGGGCACGAATGACGAACGATGAATGACGATTTTAGGTGGGGGCAATGGATGGAAGCAAGATGCCGAAGACGGCTCCGGGTCCAGGATCAAGCAACTCGATGGTCCCGCCGTGCTGCTGGACGATCTCCCGGCACAGGGCCAGTCCCAGGCCGGTGCCTTCCGGCCGGGTGGTAAAGAAGGGCTCGAAGAGATGCGGCCGGGCCGCTGGGGGAACACCCGGGCCGGTGTCGCTCACCAGAAGCTCGATGCGGTTGCTGGCCGGCAGGAACCGCGTGCGGCAGCGCAAGCAGTTTTGCCGCTTGTCCTTCCGAGACAGGTTGTCGGGGGACGATTTCCCTCTCCCGTCGCTCATGGCCTGCAAGGCGTTGGCAAACAGGTTCAGGACCACCTGCTGCAGGGCCTGCGGTGACCCGGCCACGCGCGGCAGGTGCGGAGTCAGGTCGGCCTCGACAATGACCTCCAGTTCCACCGCCTGAGCACGAACCAGTTCCAGGGCCTCCCCGACCACCCCATTGAGGTCCACCGGATGCCGGTCGTCCTGTCCGCCGCGGGCAAAATAGAGCAGCCGGCTCACCAGGCCGTCCAGCCGATCCACGGCCCGCAGGACGGCTTCGAGGGGGGCGGAGTTGCGGGCCAGGTCGGGAAGGCGCTGCCACAGCTGCAAGCTGGAGCGGATGCCGGCCAGGGGGTTGCGGACCTCGTGAGCGACGCCGGCCAGCATCCGTCCCAGCGAGGCCAGGTGTTCCGCCCGGCGCAGCTCTTCCCGCAACTGCTCTCGCTGACTCCGCTCGCGCCGCAGGCTCCAGCCCAGGTTGGCAGTCAGCACCAGGGCCAGCAGGATGCCCCCCAACGCAAGCCCAACCGACAGCCGATAGCGATTCGCCTGATCGAACTGGGGGTCCAGACTGTGGACGCGCATCATCACCCAGACCACCAGCCGGGCCGGCCGGGTGGACCCGACCGGTTCGGTGGCCACAACAATCCGGTTGCCCACCGGGCCGACGTCGAAGCTCCGGACCAGCGGCTGACCTGCCGGCCGGGTCAGGCTCTCCCGGACCATGTCCTCGACGTATTGTTTCTCCTTGGGAGGTGGGTCTCGGCGTGCTTTTCCTTTCCGGTCGGGCGGCGGATGCGGGTCCGTTGGAAAGGCGAAACCCGCGAACCGCCCCACTTCCTCCGCAAGAAAAAAGCCCCCTTCGATCCCCGGGAAATCGACCAGGGTTTTGGCCGTGACCGCCGCCAGTTCATTGTGCAGGTCCAAAGACAGGGGCTTGCTCTCGGGCACGGCTTTCCGGACCGCCTCGGCCAGCCGCAGGGCGGCCGCGCGGACGCTGTCACGGATCTGCACCTCGCGCTGCGGGATCAGCCAGGCCGAGGCGCTGGTGAAGAGCAGGGTGGCCAGCGCGGCCAGGAACAGGGCCACGACCAGGAACGCCTGGACCCGGACGCCGAGCAGGACACGCATGCGTCCTTCCCCTTCTGCCTTCAGGAGTCCGGTGTCCCCGAGGTCAACGGTCGGAGATCAGCGGCAGGGCGCAAGCCCTCTGGTGACTGGAGGGCTTGCGCCCTGCCGCTGATCTCCGAACTCGGCTTTGTGAGCGTTTCAGGGATCAGCGCCACGACAAGCAGCGTCGCCGCCGCTCCGATGCCCGCCAGCAGCCCGAACAGGCCCCGGTAGCCCAGGGAGCCAACCACCATCCCGGCCAGCGCCGGCCCCAGCGCCGAGCCGAGCACCAGGGAGCAACCGACCAGCACCTGGGCCTCCCCGGCCCGGGCGGGGTCGAGAAGCCGATCCATGACCCAGGTCGCGGCCAGGATGGCGAACAGCGCCTGGGCCAGGCCGTCGAGGATCTGAATGGCCAGCACTTGCCAGGGATTGTCCACAATGCTCAGCAGGACCAGCCGGACCGTCATCACCACCCAGCCCAGGATCAGCAGGGGCCGGCGGCCGACACGGTCGGCCAGACGGCCCACCACGGTGACGGCCAACATCCAGGCGACCATGCTCACGACAAAAGAGGAGGAAAGGAAGTTGACGGGGGCATGCAGGTCCTCGTCCAGGAAGACGCCAAGGTACGCCCCCGGAGGCGAGTTGGCCACGTGGAACAGGACCATGGCCAGGACAAACGCCCACAGCAGCGAGTCGCGCAGTCCCTTGCCGCGCTCCTCAACAGACTTCACCACAGAGGACACAGAGGACACAGAGCAAGACCGTTGTTGTTTATGTTCTTCCTCTGTGTTCTCTGTGCTCTCCGTGGTGAGTCCTTTTTCGTGGACCAGCAGGGCGAAGACCACCCCAAGACCTTGAAGCGCCGCCAGCGGCGGCAGCAGCGCGGCGATCCCCATGCGCTCGGCCACAAGGCCTCCACCCAGGGCCACCGTCACGATGGCGACGGGCCGCCAGAACCGCAGCGCCGCCAGGGCCCGGGCCACTCCTCCCGGGGGCGCCAGCCGGGTCGCCTCCGCCCCCGCCAGGCTTTCGATCGTCGCCCGGCAGATCCCGTTCTCCGCGAACAGGATCGCCAGCAACCCCAGCCAGGCCACACCCTCGACCCGGATCAGCAAGATCGTCACCAGGGTCAGCAGCACCTGCGCAACCACCAGGAACGGCTTGCACCGTCCCAGGCGATCGGACCAGATCCCGATGGGGAACTGGGCCAGGCTCGACAGGGCCGCCAGCGTCCAGACCACACTGATGGCCTCGTTGGACAGTCCTCCCTCTTTGAGGAACTTCGGCAGGAACGGCAAGATGAAGCCGATTCCCGCCATGCCACAGAAATAACAGCCGTACAACCCGATGCGATTACGCCAATCCACGTTGCTCATTCCTCACAAGGTTCAAGAGCATCTACCCCATGTCGGCCCGGGAGAGGTTAACTCGAACCAGTGCCCTGGCAAATCAGATGCCGAACTGCAAACCGCAGGAATTGCCGGCAGGACCGCTGGCGTTTCAAGAATGGGTTGAGCGGAAGTCTCCCAGCATGGGGGGATTTCCGCCCAACGCGCCCCGGCTCTGGAGAAGGACTGCACGCACTGCACTCCTGATTGGTCCCGTTGGCGGTCGCCGCACTCATAATCTGATTGCAGGCAGTGGCATGCAGTTCGCCCTCCTCATCAATAGCGTCGGCGACGAGGGCACTGCGCCGGAGAGGGACCATGAATCGCAACACGGGGACCATCGCCACCATCGGCTTCGCACTGACGCTCACTCTCCTGGTCGTCAGCGCCGGCCTTTCGTACTGGAACACCCGGCAGCTGGTCGATGCCGACCGAATGGTGGACCATACCCACCGGGTGATAAGTCTTTTGGAGGCCGTCCTGTCCACCCTCAAGGACGCCGAGACCGGACAGCGGGGGTTCATCATCACGCAGGAAGATAGTTATCTCCAGCCCTATCACGAGGCGGTGGAGCGGGTCCACGATGAACTCGAAGGGCTGAAGGACCTCACCTCCGACAATCCCGGTCAGCGCGAGCGTCTGGCGCAGCTCGACCAGCAGGTGGCAGCCAAATTGGACGAACTCGGCCGGACCATCACCGCCCTCAAGAGGACGAAGGATTTCAAAGCGACTCAGGAGGAGGTCCGCACGGGCCAGGGCAAGCAGCAGATGGACGCGGTGCGGCAAGTCGTGGCCCGCATGCAGCAGGTGGAGCGTGACCTGTTGCAGCACCGTGCGGAGGAATCAGTCCGCAGCTACCGCACGGCCATCCTGTCGAACCTGGTCACCGAAGGTTTGGCCGTGGTGCTGGTCAGCTGCGTCTTCTACCTCGTCCGGCGTTACGACGCCTTGCGGCTGCGGGCCGCTCAGAGGGCGGAGCATCTGGCCGTGCTGGGCAAGCTGCTGGCCGGGGTCGCCCACGAAGTGCGGAACCCGCTGGCCGGCATCCGCTCCACGGTCCAGCTCTGGGAACGGCTCCCGGACACGGCTCGCACGCCGGAATCGATCCACGCCGTTATCCAGGGCGTTGACCGGCTCAACGAGATCGTCAGCCGGCTGCTGCTCTTTGCCCGGGTGGGCGACAGCGAGGAGCGTCAGCCGGTCCTGGTCAACTCGGTGCTGACGGAGACGCTGAACTTGCTCGAAGCCCAGGCCGGCAGCCAGAGCGTCCGCATCGAGCGTGACTTCGACCCGGGTTTGCCGATCGTCCGCGGCTCAGCCAGCGCCCTGCGTCAGGTGTTCCTGAACCTCGCGACCAATGCGTTGCAAGCCATGCCCCAGGGAGGAAAGCTCTGCTGCCGCACCCGGCATGAGCCGCAGCAGCACGTGGTGGAGATTTGTTTTACCGATACGGGGCCTGGCGTTCCGCCGGACGTTCGGAAGCGATTGTTCGAGCCCTTCTTCACGACCCGCCCGGAAGGAACGGGTTTGGGCCTGGCCCTCTGCCGGGAGTTCGTCCTCCAGCACGGGGGCAAGATCGAGGTCGAGGGCGGAGGGCCCGGTGCAACCTTCCGGGTGATTCTCCCGGCGGCCCGGTGAGGCGTCAGTAGTGGACGAACTGCAGCCAGGCGATGCCCACAAGCAAGGTCAGCAGCGTCAGGGGGATGCCGACCTTGCAATAATCCCAGAAGGAAATGGCCACGCCCTCGCGGCGGGCGTTCTCGACCACGATCAGGTTGGCCACCGAGCCCAGCACGGTCAGGTTGCCCGCCAGGGTGCTGGACATCGCCAGGGCCAGCCAGGCGGTTTCCTGCGAGGCGTGGGGAATGGCCTGAAGGACCGGGTCCAGCAGCAGCACGGCCGGCACGTTGCTGACCACGTTGGACAGGGCCGCCGACACCAGGCTGAGCAGGTCCACCGGCCGGGCCAGCAGCCAACTCCACTCCGCGACGTGCCAGAGCTTGACCACGTGGAGCTGAAAGGCGTGAACGACCACGAACAGGCCGGTGAACATCACCAGCACGCCCCAATCGACCTGGGCGTAAATCTTTTCCGGCTTGACCCGGCCCGCCAGCAAGATCGCTGCTGCCCCCAGGGCCACCAGTTCCAGCGGCAGCCCCACGCAGAACAGCACCACCGCTCCCAGGGCCACCGTCACGCTCTTGGCTCGCAACCACGAATGGGCCCGGCTTTGCGGTGCCTCGTCGCTTTCGCCATTGCCCCTCGCAGCCAGGGACTCCATTCCGTTTGACTCCTTCTCCTTGAACTTGAAGGGCGTCAACCGGCGGCGATAGACCCAGGCAACGACCGCGTAGTTCAGCGCCAGCCCGATGAGGGCGACCGGCATCAGACGCGCCGCGAAGCGCAGGTAGGCGATCCCCGAGTGGGAGCCGATGTAGATGTTCTGCGGATTGCCGGTGATGGTCCCGGTCGAGCCGACGTTGGCTGCCGTCGCCAGTGCGATCAGGTGCGGCACCGGGTCGAACTTCAGCCGCCGGGCCAGGTGCAGCACCAGCGGCGTCAGGGCCACGCAGACCACGTCGTTGATCAGGAAGGCCGACAGCAGGCCCGACAGAGCGACGGTCACGGCCAGCAGCCCACGGGGAGTGCGGATGCGTTCCAGGCACCAGGAGGTCAGCACCTGGAAAAAACCGGACAGCCGTAGGAACGCGACCACGACCATCATGCCGAACAGCAGCAGCAAGGTCCGGTAATCGACCGACTTCAGGCTGAAAGCCTGGTCCAGCGTCAGCATGCCGGTGACCAGCATCAGGGTCGCGCCGACCAGGGCGATGCCCGCGCGGTCCATGCGCAGCCCCGGCACCTTGCCCAGGGCCAGGCCCGCGTAAGTCAGCGTGAACAGCATCACCGTCAGCCAGAACCACTCACCCATCACCAGTCTCCTCTTGCCGGGAGGTCGAACAACAGTGGCAATCGTGATAGCAAATCAAATGCCAGGTCGCCGGAACGCGGGGTTGCGAGTGTACAGAGTTTGCTCGAGGGGTTGTTCCAAAAGCCGCTTGCGGCTTAGCGCAACCAGCCGTGGCGCTAAGCCGCAAGCGGCTTTTGAAACAGACTCTGAAAAAGCATCCCTGGGAGGGTCGGGTTGTGTCAGGGACATTCGGCGTCCGCCTGCAAGTGGTCGCGGTGCTGCTGCTGTTTCTGGGCTCGCTGGCCACGGTGCTGATCAGCAGAGTGTAGCCGCCTCCCAAGGAAGTCGATCCCATTCTGGTGCAGGTCCAGCAATGCCTGACGCTTGGGCCCGGAGAAAGGAGCCACTTTCCGCGTGGTGCTGCCAACCACTCCCTGAACCCGCCGGCAAGGTGGGCGAAAAGCCCCCGCCAGCCGGGGGAATTCCACCCAGCAAGTCGTCCCAAGTGCTCCTCAAGAACACGACGCGCTCCAGCCGCGGTTTCCTCCGATCACCTCAGGTCGGCTTTTGCCCTGCTGGACATTGGCGAGGCAACCGCCACTTTGATGAGTATTGATTCCTCTGGGACATCGGCAACGCAAGTCGTCGGGATCCCAGGGACGAATGCGGAAGAAGTCGGCCAAATTGCTGGGACCAACACCCGGAAACTCCAGAGCGGCCAGTTGCGCCAACGTCTTGCGTCGTGGTGCCGCGACGAGGAGATCGCCGAAGCGTTCCAGATGCTGACGTTGCGGCGCGGACAAAGTCAGGCCCAGGAGGCCAACGAAGGTGACAAAGGCTGCGGAACGCTGTACGATGGCGATCATGGGGTCTCCGGCTGAAAAGAGGCAGAGGTTTGCTGACCTGCTGCCGTTTTAGCCCGGCGACCCCTTCTCGTCCAAACCGCAACGACCGGCATCAATCTCCCCGAGTGAACAAACGATCAATTTGCGATGGCAAACGGGGAAGTAAAACGCCAGTGTCCAGTAACAGGTTGAGAGCGGAAAAACGTTAGCGACAGGGTGAAACGTGATGCCACATTGCCAACGGCGCCGAAGGCTGGCAATGATGTCAGAGAGCGTCTGTGCCTGTCCAAGTTTGCCCCGTGAATGTCAGTTAGATCGACATTGCCAACGTGCCGCATCACACGGTGTCGCTCCCTGGCTTATTCTGCCGCGCAAGCGGCCGAGGCCTTCACCCCGGATTGTGAGATTGCCGCCGGCCGTCTGCCAGCCTGCCAACGGAGTGAGACGTGGCGGAGAGGCCAGAAGGAGCCTGGAGCTGACGGAGGAGTGCCACAGAGCGCCATTTGGCTGCCTGCCTGCCATCTGCCAGGGTATTCGGGGTCGTGTATCCCTTCGGATGTTGGCGAGCCCGGGGGCGTCAGCCCCCGTGGTGCCGGGGATAGAGCAACGAACGGTCAGGGAGCAACTGCTCCATCGGTGCGAAACGGTGTCAGGTGGCCTGGATGGTCCTTTTCCGGATTGGGCAAGGCCAAGCCAGGGCCAGAGAGGGATTACTCAGTCCCCTCCGGCGGCTTGTCCCCCTTTGGGCACCGGTTCTCTTCCGGTGGTTTCCGCCGTTCGTCCAGCCGCTTCTCGATTTGCTCCAGTTTCCGCAGGACCTCTTCGATCTTGGCCTCGACAGTCGCCTTGGGCTTTTCCTTCTCGCTGTGGGCACAGAGGACGATGTCCAACGACGGGCTGGTTTTGTAGGCCGGGATAGACGTGCGGATGATGCCTGATTCGGGCTCAGGAGGAGTTCGTGTGACCTGCTGACAATCCTCCGAATCGACAACGTGGGGAGTCACAAGGATCAGCATGTCTTCGGCCTGGGCTTGCATGATCCAGGTGCGCAACAGGGCCCCGACAAAGGGCACTCCTTCGAGGAAACTCCAGCGGGCGTCCATCGAGAAATCGCACTGAGTCAGGCCGCCAATCAAGAAGGTCTGATCCGGTTCCAACTGAACCGTGGTGTTGGCGCAGGTTCGGCTTCGGCCGGGAATGACTCCCGCTCCCGTCAGGATCGTTCCGAATTGTGGGTCCAGGGCCGTAATCGATGGTGCAATTTCCATGTGGATCTTGCCATTGCCGAGGACGATTGGCAGGAAAATCACCTGGGCGCCGAACGGCTCGAAAGAAACGCCTGTCGCACCACCAATGCCGCCGACCACGGGCACCGCCTGATCGCCGCCAACGAGGAAGGTGGCCGGCCGACCGCTCAGGGTCACCAAACTCGGTTGAGCTATGCATTTGACAACGCCTAACTTTTTCAGAACTTCCACGTGGTCGAGCAGTCTCGGACCGTTGTTCACCACAGCGAACTGAAAGGGAGAGTCAACAGGGCCGCTTGTCCAGTTGATGTCCGGATTGTCTCGAAATCGCCCTCTGGGATAGATCGCATCAAGAATCGTCTTGAAGGTAATGGCGTCGCTTCCGCTGAACCCGGTCCGGTTCTGGTTGACTGAGAGGACGACGACGTCCAGATGCACCTGCTTGACGCCGCCGACGCGCATGGCGTCGATGACCTGGACAGCTCCGAGGCACTGGGCTACCCGGCGAATCACACCGATGTCCTCGGCTCCGGCCACCGTGCCCGTCAGGATGATGGCGTTGTTTGACGATGGAATGGGAGTGACGTTGGCCGTCGGCACGGCGCGCCGGATCTGCGTTTTCAGGTACTCCACGTCCAGCTGGACAATGACCTCGTACGTTTCCTTCTGATCGTCGCTGTCCGTCAACTCGATGCGCGTGACGTCGGGCTGCTGGCCGATGATCAATACCGTGGTCGGGTCGCCGACGACAGTTCGGATGTTGATCACGCTGTCCTTGGGGTTATCGACGGTCTTGATGGGCTTCTTCGATTGCATTTGCAGCCGAACCGTTCCACCGATGGGAACGATCAGGGCACTCCCACGAGGGACGCCTTGCTCGGCCCAGGCCAGCGAGAGTCCGCTCACGAGAATGGCAAGCAGTGTGCCCAGAGCGAACCCCTGCCGGAGAAGATACGTGCGGAGCATTTAATCCCCTCATCGTAAAGGAGAAGGAGCCGATCTGTCGAAACAGTGACACCCGCCGTTCAAGACACGGCACGGACTGGGTTCATGGCGTGGAAGACTTGTGCCGTGTGGTATTCATTACCTGGATAATTGCTTCCGATATGCCTTGCTGCTTGAGCCAGACGATCTGGTCCGCCGTGAGGTTGAAAATCGCTCCAGAGGTGAGAACGTGCTGGATAATCACCGCATCGCTGACTCCGACCTGATGCATCTTGGCCACTTCCGAGAGTTCTTCATAGCCGCGCTGCTGGGCTGCCTTCCTTCCCGGAGTCCCCTGGCGATCATGAATCTCCTGGGCAGCTCCGTTGACGCCGCCGATCGGGCCGCCGATGCCGGTCCCGATCGCGGCCCCCTCCAGAGGGCGTCCCGCAGCCGCGCCAACGAGTGTACCGAGAGCGCCTCCAATTACCGCCTGCGGTGAACGGCCTTCCTTGTTCTTGCCCGGAGTCGGCGGCTTTTCCTCGACCCGCATCGCATCGATCACCTGGACGCCGCCAACACTCTGCACGATCTTCCGGATAATGTTGACATCCTCGGCGCGGGTCACAGACCCTGTAAGGATGATGGCGTTGTTTGGCGTGGGGATCACAACCACTTTGGCCGTTGGGACCACCTGCCGGATCAGCGTGTTGAGGGATTCCACGTCAATCCCAGACTTCTGCTTTTCACTTTTCTTGCACCGTTCTCCTTCTTCGCCAGCGCCCTGAGTCTGCTTCTCAGAAACGGGGGATGGTGCAACTGTTCCATCGGTGCGAAACGGTGTCAGGTGCGACGGGTGATCGGTGAACCAGATCCGCTCCCATTCTTCCTGCACTTTTTGCAGAGCCTCACTCTCAACAAGCATCTGCTTGATCCGCGGGGGCGGATCGGCGTGGAACAAGCTCAGTGTGGGAAGCCAGGGTTTCGATCTCACCTGTCGTTTCTCCAACGCGTCCAGCTTCTTCTCGATCTGCTCCAGCTTTTGCAGGATCTGCTCCAGCTTGGATTCACCCGAGCGCGTGGGAGCATTCCTGGGAGACACGGTTGGGGAAGGGCCGGACGGCGGGGCTGCCGCACGCAACTGGACTTGCTGCTCTGCTTTCTCCTGGGCCTCGGCTCGCGTGAGGCCACTCACGAGCAAAGCAAGCAACGTGCCCCAGAAACAAGACCATCGGAACCGGTTACGATGCATCCATTCACCTCATTGTTGGGCGTTGTGAGTACGTGCCCGTGTTTACCAGGGTTTTTCCAGCGCATTGACAACCTGCACGGCGACGGCGTTGATCGCTTTCTGCTCGGCCGTGGTGATCGACTGGCCGAGTTCCGGGATGTAATTGCCCGCGTTGCGAAGAATGATTCCGCCGGCTGTCGGCTTCGGCAACTCCTCGCTGGAGGGAACTACCTTCGTCTGTGGATTGTGAGCATCATTGTTCCGATACTCCCAAATGGCGCTCTCCTTGGCATCCACTCCGCCCGATGCCGCTGCCAGCATCGAGGCGACATTCGGATGCTTCGGCTCCTTGAACAGGAGTTCCCCGGTGTGCAGATCCTTGAACACCACCTCGACCGTTACCGTCATGTCGCGGACGCCCGCGCTCGGGTTCTCCAGGTCCACGTTCTTCTTCACATTGAGTATCTTGCCCATCAATTCCAGGTCAGCATCTCCTTCCACCACCTTGTACGGGCTCTTCTGTTCAATCTGTCTGATGATCTCCTCAGTTAACTGAGTCTCCATCCCGCGGTAGCAGGTGCGGTTCTGAAACATCGGCACGCGGATCGTCTTGCAGTATCTTTCGGAGTCGCGGCCGGCGTTGGGGGTCACAAAGGGAACGGGACCAACTTGCACGGCATTGTCAGACGCCGGGGGCGAAATATTACGTCGGCACGAAAGAAGCACACAAGCCCGAAGCGCCAGCGCCGGGACGGCTTCGCACCAGGGATGCTGCATCCCGGCGCTGGCGCTTCGGGCTTGTGTGACGATCTTTCGTGCCGGCGTAATAACGTCTGCGACAGGCTCCTCCGGCAGGGTCGGAAATTGCCTCGCCAGCCGCGCTTCCATTCGCTCGATCCGCTTCTCGATCTGCTCCAGGTTCCGCACAATCTGCTCCAGCTTGGCCTCGACCGGCGACGCATCGACAGACGAACGCAGAGCAGCCGGGACGATTTCCGGCGTGGTCGGGGGAACCGCTGCTGCTGGTGCGATCAGCTCCGGCCTGGGCAAATTGGCTGACCAGATTTGCTTCCACTCCTGAAGAGCTGGCCCTGGAAGCACTTCCGGCTGGCGTAACCCTGCGTTGCCCTTGCCACCCCAAGAGATGGGATAGACGTGGATCAGCAGATTGGCGGCCAACCCGACAATCGCAATGGCTCCGATCGTCAACCTCAACCAGTTCTTTTTCATGGCCGCCTTCCCTGGACTTGACCACGTTCTCACCGGCTGGGTGCTATAGCGTTCCTGTCCAATGCGGGTCAAGACGGGGACTTGTCCTTGCGATCGAAACCGCGACGGCTGCACTGAAGGCGGTCCGTGTTTGCACTGCTGAGGCCAGCCATGAGGGTGGAAAAGGTGTCAGGAGTCGTTTCACACAATCTTCACAATGATGCCGTTGGTGTCCCAACGACAGCCACCGTCAGCAAACCGCAGTGACGGCGGCTCCATTGTCATCAACTGCGGACTTGTGGGTTGTGTCCGCTGGCTCTCAGCGTCGGGAGGCGGGCCACAGCTCCTGGGCATAACGGGCGGCCGGGCCCAGGTCTTCCTCGATGCGCAGCAGCTGGTTGTACTTGGCGATGCGGTCGGTCCGGCTGGCGGAGCCGGTCTTGATCTGGCCGGCGTTGGTGGCCACGGCAATGTCGGCGATGGTCGCGTCCTCGGTTTCGCCGCTGCGGTGGCTGATGATCGTGGTGAACCCGTTGCGCCGCGCCAGTTCGATGGCGTCCAGCGTCTCGGTCAGCGTGCCGATCTGGTTGACCTTGATCAGGATGCTGTTGGCCGCGCTCTCCTTGATGCCGCGCTGCAGGCGCTGCGTGTTGGTCACGAACAGGTCGTCGCCGACCAGCTGGACCCGCCCGCCCAGTTCGCGCGTCAGCTTCTGCCAGCCTGTCCAGTCGTCCTCGGCCAGGCCGTCCTCGATGGAGCGGATCGGCCAGCGCTCGCATAGCTTCTTCCACAGGTCGATCAGCTCGTCCGACGACGCGATCCGGTCGGGGTTGCTCTTGAAGAAGCAGTAGCCGGTCTTGCCCTTCTTCTTGGCCTCGTCGTAAAGCTCCGTCGTCGCCGGGTCCAGGGCGAAGACGACCTGCTCGCCCAGCTTGTAGCCGGCCGACTCGACCGCCCGGGACAGCACTTCCAGGGCCTCGTCGCTGCTCTTGAGGTCGGGAGCGAAGCCGCCCTCGTCGCCGACCGTGGTGCTGAGATGGCGATCGTGCAGCACCTTCTTGAGGTGGTGGAAGACCTCGGCCCCCATGCGCAGGGCGTCGCGGAAGGTCGGCGCGCCCAGCGGCATGATCATGAATTCCTGGAAGTCGATGTTGTTGTCGGCGTGCTTGCCGCCGTTGATGACGTTCATCATCGGCACCGGCAGGAACTTGGCATTGGTGCCGCCCAGGTAGCGGTACAGCGGCAGGCCGACCGAGCGCGCGGCGGCGTGGGCGGCGGCCAGGGAGACGCCGAGCATGGCGTTGGCGCCGAGCTTGCCCTTGTTCGGGGTGCCGTCCAGCTCCAGCATCAGCCGATCCAGGGCGACCTGGTCGTGGACGTCGTGACCGATCAGCCGGGGACCGATGACGTGGTTGACGTTCTGGACCGCCTTGAGGGCGCCCTTGCCGAGATAGCGTGCCTTGTCGCCATCGCGCAACTCCAGCGCCTCGTGGGCCCCGGTGCTGGCGCCGCTGGGCACGGCCGCCCGGCCCCGGCTGCCGTCCTCGACGGTGACGTCCACCTCGAGGGTGGGGTTCCCCCGGCTGTCCAGGATTTCCCGGCCCCGAACGTTCTTGATCTTGCGCATCGTCGGCCTGTTCCTTCGCTTGCGGCTTCGATTCGGCCCCGGCAACGCTGCCGGGGCTCGCCTCACGCTTTCCGGGCGTAGGACTTCTTCGGCGGAGCCATCCGGCGGATGGTGGCACCGCTCTTCTTGGCGTACAGCTCCTTGGCGCCGTCAGGCAGGTAGCGGACGCCGACCCGCGTCGGCTGATTGGTTTGCGGATCGATCAGCATCACGTTGGAAGCGTCGATCGGCATTTCCTTGGACAGCCGGCCGCCCTGGCGGTTGCGCTGATTGGGCCGGACGTGCTTGTAGACGCGGTTGACGCCTTCGACCACAATCTTCTTCTTCTCCGGATTGACGGACAGCACCCGGCCGCGTTTGCCCTTGTCGTCGCCCGTGGTGACGATCACAACGTCGTTCTTGCGAATGTGCATGTTGCTCTCTCGTAGCCGCAGGCTTTAGCCTGCGCTTTTGGACCACGTGGTTGAATCGAGAAATTGTAGCGATCCGGGCGTCGGGCTGCAAGAGGTCGAACCGACGCCGGCCGGCGTGCGCAAGGAGGGATAGGTTCCGCCCGGCGACGGCGGTATGATAACCTCGGACCGGGACGCCTGGAGGCGTCCGTTGTTGCGGGCGTTGCCCTGGAGAGACCATGTACAAATCCCTGCTCAGTTTGAGCCTGTTGCTGCTGATCGCCCCCGGCCCGGCCCAGGACAAGACGGGCAAGATCCCCCCCGGCCAGGACCAGGACAAGACGAGCAAGTTCGTCAAGGAAACCTGGGATGCCGCCTACTGCGAAGGCGTCCGGGCCGGTTACGTCCATTACACCGTCCGCCAGGACGAACGCGATGGTCAAAAGGTGCTTACCGCCACCCTGGAACAGAACCTGATCATCAAGCGCTACGGCGGCGTCGTCAACCTGCGCGTGGAAGCCGGCGACGTGGAGACGGCCGACGGCAAGATCCTCGAAGTCTTCATGACCCAGCACCTGGACAAGGGCAAGCCGCAGGAGGTCAAGGGCGTGGTCAAGGGAGGCCAGCTGCATCTCCAGATCGGCGCCAAACAGCTGCCGCCCCGACCCTGGGACGGCGAGGCGCTGAGCATGATCCAGCTGTACGATCTGCCCCGGAAGCGCAAGCTCAAGCCGGGCGACAGCCTGGAAGTCCTCGTCTTCGAGCCGACCCTGTGGAGTCCGATCAAGGCCAAGCTCGACACGAAGGACACCGAGGAAGTAGACATTCTCGACGTCGCCAACCCCAACGCCCCGAAGCCGAGCGTGGAGCGGATCACGAAGAAACTGCTCCGCGCCGAGCTGCAGATGGGGAAGATCAAGGTGGGCGCGACCGAGGTCGAACTGCCAAAACAGACCTACTGGCTGGACTCCAATTACGAGCCGCTGCGCTCCCAGATGGACGTGCCGGGCATCGGCGCGATCATCCTTTACCGCACCACCGAGGCCCTGGCGAAGCAGGAGGGCGTCGCTCCTCATCTGATGCCCGACTACGGTCTCAACAACCTGGTCAAACTCGCAAAACCCATTGAAGGCTTCCGCGACGCCAAGGCGATCGTCTACCGCATCACGGTGAAAGACGATCCCAACCCGGCGACCGTCTTCAGCCAGGATGCCCGCCAGCGCGTGCTGAGCAAGACCGGCAGCACCATCGACCTGGAGGTCAAGGCACTCAAGAACCAGGACGTGACGGAGAAGCCCGGCGAGGCCAACGCGGAGTTCCTCAAGAGCAGTTTCTTCCTGGACAGCGACAGCGACGTCATCAAGGAACGGGCAGCGCGGATCGTGGGCGACGAAACCGATGCGTGGAAGAAGGCGCTGCGGATCGAGAAGTGGGTCCGGCAGAACATGACGGGCGATTCGGGAGTCGGCTACGTGAAGGCGAGCCAGATTGCCCGCGACCTCAAGGGGGACTGCCGGCAGCACGGCATGCTCACCGCCGCCCTGTGCCGGGCGGCCGGCATCCCGTCGCGCACGGCCCTGGGTCTGGTCTACGTCGAGCATCCCAGGCACGGCCCCTTCCTGGGCTTCCACCTGTGGACGGAAGTGTGGCTCAAGGGCCAGTGGCTGTCGCTGGACGCTACCCTGGGCCAGGGCGGCATCGGCCCCGGCCACCTGAAAATCACCGACCACAGCTGGAGCGATACGCAAACGCTGGCCCCGCTGCTGCCCGTGGTCCGGGCCATGGGCAAGATCAAGGTCGAGTCGGTGCGGGTGGAGTGAAGATGACGGGGTGACAATGACAATAAAGGAACACTAATCCACGCTAATCTTCGCTAATCGAAACACGAATTGCCTTCCTTCGATTAGCGAAGATTAGCGTGGATTAGTGTTCCTTTATTGTCATTGTCACCCCGTCACCGAAGCCGGTGTCGCAGGGCAGCAAGATCGGGGTCCGCCGCGGCTCCGGCAAGGCTATGTCCCCGCTGGGAGGCGGTCGTGAGGAACTCAAGGGCCTGATCTTCCAGCTCCCGGCGTGCGCCCGGGTTGGGGGTGCTGGCTGCCCAGAGGGCCAGGACGCAAGCAACAACGTAGCGGGTACGTCCGGAGCTGGGCTCCTGCAGCAGACAGCGATCGGCCTCTTCCCGGGCCCTGGTGAACTTGCCTTGCCGGGCCAGCAGAATGGCACGCGACCGGCGGGCGGCCACAAAGAACGGGTGCCAGGCGAGGGCCTCATCGTAGCATGTGATCGCCTCGGCCTCCTTCTTCTGCTCCACCAGCAGCATGGCCTTGCCGTACAGGGCCTCGGGGTGGTGCGGCTGTTTCTGCAGCACCTCTCCGAAGGCCCTGGCCGCCTTGTCGGGCAGTCGCCGGTACGTGGCGAAGCCATACCGCAGCCAGAGCGTTTCCTGCTTGCCCGGCGGCAGCGTCGGCAGCTTGCCCAGTGCCAAAGCAAAGGCGTTGTCCGCCGCCCGGGGCTGCCCCAGCACCTCCAGTGCCTCCCCGCGGCCACAGATGGAGCAGGGCATCGTCCCGCCCCAGCCGCGCCGCCTCGTCGAGATCGCTCAGGACTGCCGGGTATTGCTGGAGGTCGAGCCAGGACATTGCCCGATTGAAGTGGGCCAGCGCAAAATCCTTGTCGAGGTCCAGCGCGGTGGTGTAGCAGGCAATCGCTTGCTCGTGCTTGCCGGCCTGGTCGAGAACGCAGCCGAGGTTGTAATGGCCCCAGGCAAAGCTCGGCTGCAGGCCCACGCAATGACTGAAGTCCGTAATGGCCAGGATCTTCTCGCCTCGTTCCCGGTAGCAGATGCCGCGCTGCACCCGCGACCAGTAGTGGTCGGGGTTGAGACGGAGGGCCGCGTTCAGCTCGGAGATCGCATCGACCCGGCGCTCGTGCCGGGCGAAGGAGAGGGCCAGCAGGTAATGGTCCCGAGCGGTCGTGGGAGGCAGCTCCTCGGCCTTCGAGCGCGCGACCCGTGCCTGCTCCTTCTGGCCCAGGCGCTCCAGATACTGGGCCCGGTCTTCCCACAGCGCCCGGAGCGGCTCCAGACCCGCGACGGCCTCGCAGCGGTCCAGCAGGGCGAGGGCCCGTCCAAGGGCCGCGTTGTCGCCGGGAGCTTGCTCCACGTGGACCCAGGCCAGCAGCAGCAATAGCTCGCGCACGTCCTCGGCCAGCTGCTGACGATCCGCTTCCTCCAGGTAGATCCAGGCGGGCTGCCGCTGCCAGTCGTCGCGCTGCAGGACCTGGTAGAGCCCCAGGGTGGTCTCGCACTGCCGCCGGCCCGCCTCGAGCTGGTCCCGCCCATCAGTGGTCGTGTTCACCAGGCACAACGCGCGAATCGTTCCTGCTCGAAAGTCGCGCTTGCGCTCCTGCGCCTGGGCCCGATCCAGGTTGCTCCTGGGTCTGGCCGAGCTGCGAGCTGAGTCTCGGCCAGCAAATGCCATGAGCCGATCAGGGCGGCCCCCAGGGTGGTCAGCAGCAGGACAGCCACCATGCTGACGCTCCCCGCCGTGGCCAGGCGTGGATGACGCCGGCACCACTTCCGCCAGCGATTCCGCAGACTCCGCTCGGCGCGTAGCACAGCGGCCGATCTTCCAGGAACCGCTGCAGGTCCTCGGCCAGATGCTCGGCTTGCTGATAGCGATCAGCCGGGTTCGGAGCGAGGCACTTGCCGAGGATGCTCTCGAGGTCCCAGGGAGCGTCGGGAAGGACTCGCCGCAGCGAAGGGGCTGCTTGACCCCGTTCGGTCGCCATCGCTTCGACCAGAAGGGGCAGCGGCGTGCAGCTGCCGTACGCTCCGAAGGGGCCCCGTCCGACCAGGGTCTCGAAGAGGACCACGCCCAGGGAGTAAATGTCCGCGCGATGATCGACCTGGCGAGCCACGGCCAGGTCGTTGGCCGCCAGGGAGCGCAGATGCTCCGGAGCCATGTAGTTGATGGTGCCGCCCAGGACGCCCTTGACCTGCTCACCCCGCGTCACCTGGGCCAGGTTGAAATCGAGCAGCATTGGCTGGCCGTCGCTGCCCAGCAGGACGTTGGAGGGCTTGATGTCCCGGTGCAGCACGCCGCGGCTGTGGGAGTGCTGCAGCGCTTCCGCCAGTCGGGCCACGATCCACGCCGCCGCCTGGGGGTAAGAGTAGCCTCGCAGCAGGGTCAGCACCTTGGGATCGCCCGGGCTCGTCTGGCCGCTGCCGGGCTCGCTGGGGGGCACGGGCGCCTGAACGGCTTGCAGGGCGCGGACCAGCTCTTCTCCCGAACGAACGGCGATGCTTCCCACCCCGGCTTGCTTCAGGACCGCGGACAGGCTGTTGCCGCCGAAGTACGGCATGCAGAGCGTGCGCAGACCGGCCTTGCGGTTTTCATGCACCGAGTGAATGGGGACAATGTGCGTGTGCTGCAGCAGGGCCATCGTCTGGGGCTCGTCGCCCTCGACGTTGGACACCTTCAGCACCACCGGCCGGCAGGCCAGGTCGTCTTGCAGGGCCAGGAAAACCACGGCGAAAGAGCCCCGACCCAGCTCGTGGATCAGACGAAAGCCGAACAGGCTGTCTCCGACCTGGGGCAAGGAGAACGAGGTGCTGCTGCCCTCGGAGCCCAGGGACCTGTACTCCGAGTGCTGCCGGGCAAGGCTGGCCAGAGACTCCTCGTGTTCGGGGAAGCGGTCCTGATACTCCTGGAGGCTCGTATCGGGGTCCTGCTGCTGCCGGCGGCGATAGTCCTGATAAATCAGCCTGGCCGCGTCCTCGTCCGTCCTGGGGTCGGTGGGCCACTGGGCCAGCAGCTGCTCGGGCGTAACACCTTCCTGGTCCGGTGATCCGGGGTCAAGCTGGGCAAGGAGAGAGCGTTTCAGGGTGCGGATGCCGGCCACGTCGCGCCCCTCGCCGGCGAGCGCTGCCACGACGATCGTTGTTGGAGGGATTGGGACGTTGGATTGCAAGCTCATTGCCAGGCTCCCCGGGCCACTAGCCGATCAGATCAACGGGGCGTTTCTGCTCCGCTGGCTTTCGCCGGCTCAGGGAGCAGAGCAACTCCGCTGCATGGAAGGCCCTCTTACCGAGCAAGAACACCGCCAGGGCCGTGCTGACAAGGACACCCACCCAGGGGAACGCACGGCCCGGCTGGCTGGTTCCGGAGCGGCCCGCATCATCTCCTGAGTTTGCTGGGGGGGGCTCTGCTGCTGCCAGCGGATAGGAAGCAGCAGAAGCCGCTCCTTCCTGCAAGGGGCCGCGCTTGACCAGGGCTTTCGGATCGCCGGGAAGCTCGTTCTGTACGTCAAGAGGCGGCACTGACAAGGCTTCCGCCTGAATCGGACGTTGAGCCAGGGATTCCGGGCCCGGCAAGGGCTTGATCCAGCTGCTCCACGTGGCAAGCCACTTTTTCCCGGATGCCCAGAGAACGTTCACGGTCCCCAGTGTGGCATCCAGGGAAGGATCACCGAGTCCGGTGGTAACCACCACGAGCAAGGCAGAGAGGTCCTCCGAACCCGACAGGATCGAGTTGGCGGCAAGGGAGGCGGGGACGCTGGTCAGTCCCTTGACCTGCACGGCTGACGACGCGGTCGTCCCTGGAGCGGCGGCAAGGCTGGTCACACCGCCAAGAGGACCGGCTCGCAAGCTCAGGGCCAGATTGTCCAGGGCGGCCAGCGCGAACAGGTTGTTGCCGCTCGGAAGTTCCTGGCTGCCGGCAGGCGTGCTGCTCGTCAGGTGCGCAGCCGGGATCACGGACTCTGGTCCCAGAATGGGAGAAGCTGGCGGCGGATTGCTGGCCAGGCGAATCTGCAAGACCGGCGTCGCCCCGATGGACAGCGGTGGTGGATTGTCCTGCGTGAACAGCATCGTGATCTGGAGCTGATACGGGCCGGGCGACGGGTTGTCCGACGAGCCCCAGCTGATCTGGATGGTATAAGTACCTGGAACCAGATTGGCCGAAAACGAGGTCGGATCATTGCCGAACAGCGGCGTCACGGGCCCCAACGTCGTATTGGTGACCGTCAGCTGCAGGTTGCCGGCGGAAGTGTTGGGAGTGCCGGTGTCGGCGGGTGGACCGGTCAAGGTGATCTGGTATTGCTGCAGCTCCAGCTGCTGGAGCGTGTAGGTTTCGGTGGCGGGCATCGAGCCGGCCGGCGCAGCCGCCAGCGTGCCGGTCACGGTCACGCCGCTTTCCACTTCATGCGGGAACAGAACGCCCAGGTCCTCGGCCGTAATGGGGTAGCCGCCCGCGGGCAGCCCAGTGCGGTTCAGCGGATCGGCCGGGTTGTGGGGATCAGCGATGGTAAAGGGGACGACGCAGTCGCCGGAGGGATCGTTGCCGGCCAGGGGGGTGCCGCCGTGGCCGGCCAGGCCGCCGGCGCCCGAAAGGACCAACTGCGTGGGGCCGTTGGGCAGGCGATCGAGCAGCAAGAAGGTGGCCTGGTTGGTCGAGTAATCGTAGGACTCCAGCCTCGGATAATACGTCTGCCCGTCCGAGCCGAGGAAATAAACCCCGGAAACGGTATCGACCGCCGAGGCCGCGAAGGCCGCGTTGGCCAGGGGCACGACGTTCACGTAACTGTCGAAGTCAACGGTCAGCTGCGTTGGAGGAGACGTCAGCGTGGCAGATGCCTCGATACTGGTGGACACGACGTGCGGTGCCGGGGCCGCGGGCTGCACCAGCAGATTGAGGACGTAGTTCCCGGTGGACGAACCATTCGCGCCGCTGTAACTCACCGTGGGATCGAAAACGCCGTTCGTTCCCGGTGCGTTGCCGTTGAAGTCCGGCATGTTCCCCGCCGAAGACACAGCGACGTAATAGTCACCCGCGGTCAGTCCGACGTCTAACACCGGGTCGGTGAACAGCGGCTCGAACTGGCCATTGCTCGACAGGGTGGTGTTGCTCGTGCCTTCATTGGAGGCGAGAAACTGCAAGGGGTTGGCGGAGTCGCTCGGATCATAACGAAACAGACTGAGGGCCGGCTGCAGAGTCGAGCCGATGCGCCCGGCAAAGACCTCCGCCCCGAATTCATACTGGCCGGCGCCGCTGATCTGGAAGTTGTACGTATTAACCTGCGCAGCCGGGTTACTCAGGTTCGGGGAGGACGAGAACGGATTGTAGGCCGGATTGTCGCCGATGGCGCCGGACGCCTGAACCAGTCCGGCTTGCGTGATGTCTCCCAGCGGGTATGCGGTCGCGGCCGTGTCGTGGGGGCCGGCGCTGCCGACGACCTCGAAGGAACTCGTGAAATCCTGACCTTCAGGATTGGCCGAGTTCTGACCGAGGTTGATGGTATCGGTGGGGTCCGTGATAACCGGATTGAAATTCGGGCCGGGGTTGCCTGCCAGAGTCAGCTGATAATAGCCTGGGCCCAGAGGAGCGGCGAGCTGCAGCTGCAGCTCCATGATGTCGGGGGCGTAGTTGAAGCCATTGAGAAACACCGGGGCATCGTCGCCGTCGCCGAACTGGCCTGTTGGATTGAAGGTCAGCTGAACGCTTGGCGGCGGGTCGGCCGGGTAGCTGCTTCCCGGCTGCAGCAGCGACACCGTTGTCGGGTCGATGGGACTGCTGAAATCGACAGCGATGGCCAGCGGCGAGCCCGTCAGGACCGGAACACTGTTAGGATCGGTCGCCAGTCCTGGATCGACCGCCAGGACGGCTGGCCCATCCGCCGGCTGGATCGGCAGCGGCTGGGCCGTGACCAGCAGCTGGTAATCCCCCGTGCTGCCGGCGTAGCCGCTGTCCGCCAGGTACGGATTGAAATACTCGTCGCCGGCGCCGCTCACGGCCACGTAATAGGTTCCCGCGGCGAGCTGCCGCTCGATCGAGCCCGGCGTTGTGGCGGACGTGGTTTCAACCTGGTCCAGCATGCGGTACTGCTGCGGCTCGAACGGCGGCGCCGTATCACTCAGGGAATAGAACGGGTTGAATGCCTCGGTCTGGAACAGCGAGACCACGCTGTTCAGGTGAGTCCCTCCGGCAACGTCAAAGCTGGCCAGCTGCACGTCGCTTGCCTGGTCCAGCGTGAAGCTGTACCAGTTAACTCCACCACCGCCGACGCTGTTGACGATGCTCCCAGCTGCGCCGGCCGCCTGCGCCGGAGTGTCGGTCCCTGGATTGTAGACAAAGTTCAGTGTCTGGGCCACGTCCAGCGTGGCGATGGCCGGTTGAGATGGTTGCGCGACCACCCAGTCCGGCCAAACCGGGGCGCTAAGCAGCAGACGATCTTCCAGGATTTCCAGCATGGGGCGGAAACGGAGCTGCCTCCGAATCTGGTGCTGGCGCGGCCACCCAGGAGCTGTTTGGTGTCGCATGAATTTTGAGCAACTGTCTTAGAGACAGGTCCTTGGGTCTGATTAACGGGCAATCAGCCAACGGAGAGTATCCAACCATATGCCGGAACGAGGCCAAAGGCAACCCCTTCACAGCGTCACTTTTTTTTAGACTTGACAGCGGACAACTGGTGATCTACTGTTAGAAACAACACGGGCATCCCACCCGTCCCAGGGTAAACCCTGGGATCGGCCTCCCCCCGCACCGAGCTGGCATTTCCCTCAACGAAGCCGCTCACCCAATCCTCGAAACGGCAAACCCATCGAAAGATGGCGACGCAAAGCCATGGACCTAACGCAGCTCCCAGGGAGCTGTCACGGTTGCCAGGCCGCCGAAAGGGTTCCTACTGTCTTACTGCTACGGCAGCAGTATCCCATGGTTCGCACCTGGACACGTAGAGGAGCCCCCAACGTGAGCTGGTCATCCCGTTTCGTTTCTCTTTTCCGGTTAGCCGGCAACAAGCAAAGCAAATCGACAAAGCGAGCGGCGGTCGCCCTCGAACAGCTCGAGGAGCGGCTGGTGCCTTACTCAGTGTCAGGCGGCGCCTGGCAGAATCAGCAACTGATCACCATCAGCTTCGTGCCCGACGGCACGCAGCTGAGTACGGCCTCCGGTTCCACGATCACCAGCAACCTGTTCAGCACTTTCGACGCCAAGTTCGGCTCGCCGGCGGCCTGGGAGAACATCATCCTCAAGGCGGCCCAGGTGTGGGCGCAGCAGACCAACCTCAACTTCACCGTCGTCGCCGACGACGGCGCACCCAGCGGCTCGGGCAACTACGAGCAGGGCGACCCCGGTTTCGGCGACATCCGCATCGGCGGCTATGCCTTCGGCAACTCCACCCTGGCCAATACCTGCTACCCGCCCCAGGTCGATAACTATTCCATCGCCGGCGACGTGGCCTTCAACACGGGCCAGACCTTCAACATCGGCTCGACCTACGACCTGTTCACCGTCGCCGCTCATGAGATCGGTCATGCGTTGGGGCTGGGGGAAAGCAGCGCCAGCACCAGTTCGGTCATGTATGCCAGCTACACGGGGATCAAGAACGCCCTGACCAGCGACGACATTGCCGGCATCCGCAACGTTTACAGCAACAACACCGCCCGCAGCTCCGACGGCGTTGGCCAGTCCGCTTCGGCGGCGACGAACGTGAACGCGCTCATCAGTTCTTCGCTGACTGCCCTCGACCCCAACCTGGACCTGGCCGCCACCTCCCAGACAGACTGGTTCACCTTCACCGCTCCGTCCGGGAGCAGCAGCTCGATGACGGTCCAGGTGCAGAGCCAGGGACTGAGCTTGCTCACGCCCAAGGTGACCGTCTACGCTTCCAACGGCACCACGGTCCTGGGCAGCACCAACGGACTGAACAAGTATCAGGGCTCGACCCTGGACGTGAAGGTCAGTGGGGTGACAGCAGGCGAAAAGTTTTACGTCAAGGTGCAGGGGGCCGATACGACCGCGTTCAGCACGGGTGATTACGCCCTGGGATTAAACTTCGGCTCCGGGACGACGCCGGTGGAAGCCTCGCCCAGCGTGGAGGTTGCGGCGGGCAACCCCCGCACGGGCGGCGGCGGCGTCGCCGACGACCACGCCGCCGGCGACAGCTACCTCGACAGTGTGCCGGTCATCACCGGCATCACACCGGACAACGGCACGAGCAGCTCCGACAACATTACCAACACGCCCAGCATCGCCCTGGTCGGCTCCGCCCCGGCCGGCAACGTCGTGGAGATCTACCAGCAGACCAGCAACGGCCTGCAATACGTCGGCGCTACCCAGGTCAACAATCAGAACCAGTGGAGCTGGACCTACACGGGCGCCCCGCTGACTTCCGGAGATTACACGTTCTACGCCGCGGCGGTCGATAACTATTCCGGCATCCAGAGCAACCTGTCCTCTCCGGGCCAGGTGATCATTGACACTTCGACGCCCAGCGCGCAACTGTCTCGGTAAACGACCCTGCCACCGGTGCGCCGCTGGTCTTCAGTAACGTCACGACGCCTGTCGTGTCCGGGACGGCGGGCAGAAACGACGCCATCTCGGTCTACGTGGACGGCAAGCTGGTGGTCGCGCAGTCGGGCGCCGCTTACTCGACCACGGCGGACAGCACGGGGAGCTGGAGTTTCACCCTGCCCAGCGCCCTGTCCAGCGGCGTCCATACGGTCACGGCTACCAGTATGACGGTGGCCGGCACCACCGGGCCGGCGTCCACACCTTACGTGTTCCTGGTCACCTCGTCGGCGGTCAACACGCCCGTGATTCTGGGCATTGCGCCGGATACCGGCTCCGCTCCCACCGTCTTCGCCAACGTCGCCAACACCAGCACGATCAGCATTGGCGGCCTCGCCGACGCCAACGCGACGGTAAACCTGTATCAGTCCAGCGGCGGCTCCCCCATCTTCCTCGGCTCGGTCGTCGCGGACAACACCGGCCACTTCTTCTACGACGATGACTCCGCGCCGCTGAGCGCGGGAACCTACTCGTTCAGCGCCAACGAGGTTGTCGCCGCGGGCACCAGCCCGACCTCGCAAGGCTTCAGCGCCACCATCGACCTTTCGACGCCAGCCACGCCGGCCATCACCGGGTTGCAGGCCGCCAGCAGTCCCGGCAACGGCATGCCCCCGGTGGCCCCACCGTCGCAGACCCTCCTCGGCACGGCGCCGGTGGGCGACACGGTCAACGTGTTCCTCAACGGCCAGCAGGTCGGCAGCACCACGGCCGACGCGCAGGGCAACTGGAGCTTCAGCTTCGCCGGCCTGGCGCTGCAGTCGGGCAGCAACAACGCCTTCACCGTCCAGGCCGTCGATGCGGGGGGCAACGTCGAGCGCGATCTCCCCGGCGTTCAACGTCGCCGGCTACGCGGCTCCCGCCAGTCCCACTGTGACCGCCCTCAGCCCGGCCTACAGCGGCTACTCGACCGGACTGACCACCACGCCAAACGCCGGCAACCTGGCCGCCTGCTACACCAACTCGCCGACGCCGACCATTTCCGGCACTGCTCCGGCCAACAGTTACGTCGAGCTGTTCAACAACACGACGTACGTCGGGTACACCACCGCCAACAGCAGCGGCAACTGGTCCTTTACCACGCCACACCTGCAAGACGGCATCTACAACTTCACCGCGGTCGCGGTCGCCGGCAATGGCGTGGCCAGCGCCAGCTCAAACGCCATCCGGTTCATCGTCAGCACGCAACCGCCCAATCCGCCCACCATCCAGAGCGCCTTGGCCAGCGTCACGAACGGCCGGCAAATCATCCTCTCCGGCACGGCTGACCCCGGCACCACCATCAACGTCTACGCGGGAGGCAGCAGACCGGTCGGGACAGCCAAGGTGAACAGTGCCGGGAGCTGGACGTTTACCTACACCGAGAATGCACTGCTCCTGAGCATCATAAACTTCAAGGTGACTGAAACCAACCTGGCGGGCAACACCAGCCAGGCGAGCCAGGAAACGGCCGTCAACGTCAACCTGCTGCTCCTGGGTCTCACGCTTCAGCTGTAGGAGAGACAGAGGCGAGCGCGGTCTGCGGACCTTCGCTCGCCTCTGGGTTTGCTTGGAGGCACGAACAGAAGGGCGAGCGGCGCGGCGTCAGCCCGCCGGTGAAGGTATCACCGGCGGGCTGACGCCGCGCCGCTCGCCTTGCTGTTCGTGGTCTTCACTTGATTGGGATCGCTGGCGTGAGGAAGAGTTACTGCTTGTGTTCCGCAACCCAATCGAGCGGTCCGCTGCACCAGGCGCGCAATTCGGGATCAGTCAGCCGCCTGAGCAATTCGCAGCCGGTAAACCAGAACGTCTCGACCTGCTTGGCCTGGATGATGCGCGCCTGAAGCGGACAGGCGCCGGGCAGATCCCACGCATGAATGGCCAGCACCGTCCCTTCCGGTAACCGAACTGGTAAGGTGAGCGCGATGCCCGTGGCGGAAACGTTGCAGGCGACACACCGCCATGCTTGAGGATCAGGATTCTTGATGGGATGCACGAAGCATCGCTGCAAGATTGGCCGACGCACCACAGTCCGCATCTCGATGCGGAAAGACCTGGCTTCCTGCTCCGCAGAACCCGAGCGTCTGGACATGATCGCCTCGCTCAAAGGGGTGAATCGGCAAGTCCCTCGGAACGCAAGGAGTGGGGACTGCGAAAAGATAGGTCATCCCCTGTGGGCGGTCAACCAGGTGATTGTGCTGCGGTGGAGTTATTGCGACTGAAAAAGAGAAAGTCCCCTGCGCCCCCAACCCAGGGCGATGCCCTGGGCTATCCTGTTGCGCCCCTTCGGGGCGGAAAACCAGGTCTTTCGCCCCGAAGGGGCGCAACACGATAGCCCAGGGCATCGCCCTGGGGATCTGGGGCTGAAAAAGAGAAAGTCCCCTGCGCCCCCAACCCAGGGCGATGCCCTGGGCTATCCTGTTGCGCCCCTTCGGGGCGGAAAACCAGGTCTTTCGCCCCGAAGGGGCGCAACACGATAGCCCAGGGCATCGCCCTGGGGATCTGGGGCCGCGGACATTCTCTTCCTGAGCCGCAAGAGCCGCGACGAGGAGCGGCGCAGCGGAGCGCGTCTGGCGCACGCGCTCTGCTGCGCCGCTCCGCGTCGCGGCTAACCAAGGCGGGAATGCCGTTACTTCACCTCGATGATCAGCTTGACCGGCGTGCCCTCCTTTGGCAGCAGTCCCTTGCCCACCTCCAGTTTGAACAGCCCTTCGTCCTTCATGGTCAGGCTGCTCTGGAAGACCGTTTCGTCGGTGACCGGGAACAGGGCGATCAGCGTGCCGGTCAGGTCGGCCCCGTAGACTTTCTCGTCCTTCTCCGGGTCGGGCTGTTTCTGGACCGAGCCGGTGAAAACCCAGCGCAGGGGCGGCAGCGGCTTGCCGGAACGGCGATCGACCATCAGCTTTTCGATCGGCACGGTCTGAGTCTTGCCGTCGCTGCCGGGAAACTCCAGCAGCAGCCGCACCTCCGGACCGCTGGCCGCGCCCGCTTCCCCGCGGGCCGGTTTGCCTGGTTTCAGGCCCAGCGACTGCAGGGCCTTGTGGATCTCGCTGGGCCGGATGTCGGTGAAGCTCACGATCGTCTCGTGGGCCTTCTGGCCGCGTGGCGCCGGGTAAGTGGCCACCACCTCCAGCGGATAGATTTCGTTGAGGTTCGGCAACTTGCGCGGGGCCACCCGGCCGGGGACGATCACCGCCTTGCGGCCCCGGTCCACGGTCAGCCGGGACGGGTTCTTGGGATCGCCCACCGCCGGTTTGAGCGGGTCCCCTGCGGGAGTGGTCTTGGTCCCCGGGTTGCTTGGGTTGGGATTTGAGACTACCTTGCGCGGCGGGCGTGGAATGGGGATCTGGGCAGTGATTTCCATGTCGAGATACAGGTCGGAACTCTTCGGCTTGTTGCGGACCACGACAGCGATCACGTTGCGGCCCGCCTTGAGCAGCTTGGCCGGCAGCTCGACCTCGCGGTTCCAGTAGGCGAACTCGTGATCGGTGTCGGCCGGCTCCGAGTCGGCCAGCTGGCCGTTGATCCAGACGTCGGCCGAGTCGTCGCTGGCCACCCGCAGCCAGAAGCTCACGCTCTTCTGCGTCAGCAGGTCGCTGGCCACCTCAACCGTCCGCCGAAAATAGAACGGCTGACCGACTTCCGTGATCACCGTCCCTTGCCGCTTGGTCAACTCTTCCTCGCCGTAGCCGATGGGGGCCTTGCCGGAGCGCCATTTCTGATCGTTGAAATCGGGCTTGCGCCAGCTGTCGCCGACGTTGCCGGCCGTCCGCACCGGAACGAAACGCCAGCCGGGACTGCTCTCGGCCAGCAGGGTGATGGTGCGGAACTCTTCCACCTCGTCGCCGTCGCCGCCGAAGCCGACAAAGTCGCGCTTGTGGTTCCAGTCCAGCCGTTTGAAGCCGGCCTTCATCCGGATCAGCTTGCCCTTGCGCAGGTGCAGGTCGTTCTTGTTGCCGTCCATCAGGGCGGTGACGATCACTTCCTGGTTCTTGAGGATCTCCTTCGTGGCCGTGGCGAGCTTGTCGATGTCGCCGTGAAAGGTGCGCAGCAGGAACGGCTCGGCGTGCGACATGCCCCACCAGTCGCCTTCCTTGTAGCACTGATACCAGTACGTGCCCATGCAGGTCTCGCTGGCCTGGCCATTGTGGTAGAAGATGGCCACCTTGCCCTCCTGAGCCCAGTTCATGACGTTCTGCCACTCGCGCGGATGGAAGCCGCGCTTGCCGATGTTGTGCTTGACCTCGTCCTGCGGGTGTTTGCCCTTGAGGTCCTCCAGCTTGCGGAAGACGATCAGGCCCTTTTCCTTGTTGACCTTGGTCACCTGCATCAGGACGACGTTGGTCGAATCCTTGACGACGAACCCCAGCGTATGCGGAGCTTCCACGTAAGCACCTGCCGGCCGGGCGACCAGCACCAGAGCGAGCAGCGTGGCAGTTACCAGTTGACGCATGTTTCCATCCTCTCGGGTAGGTCAGGCTTTCCAGCCTGACGCTTGCTTGTCAGGCTGGAAAGCCTGACCTACTGCAAGCATCATAGCCCGATCATGGAACCTTCACAAGTCGCCGGAGCCGACGTGAGGCCAGCCGGATACTGGTACAGCCGTTCGCGCAGCGCTCCAGCCCGTTGCGCTCCTCGGCGGGTCGGTGGAAGTGCCAGCCGCGATCAGTCGGTACGAGATCCTCGCCCAGCGGCCAGGGCTGAAACGGCACGTGGCCCAGAAGGCGGGTCAGCTTGCCGCTGTCCATCCGGCAATCGCCGGCCCGGGGAGGAATCGGGCCGGCCTCGCGGCGGGGAATGCCCTTGAGCAGGTGCGGATCGTAACCGCCCACACGGTTGATCACCTGCGCAATCTGGTAAAGGGTGATGCCCCGCGGGCCGCCGGCGTGGAACAGGCCGGCCGCGTCCATGTCCAGCAGCAGCTCACAAACCCGGCTCAGGTCGGCGACGTAGGTGGGGCAGCGGACCTCGTCGAAGTAGAGCGTGGCCGGCCGATGATTGCGGAAGCGCGACTGAATCCAGTCGATGGCCCCGGCATGGTGGTTGAAGCTGGGGCCCATCGGCAGCGAGATGCGCAGGATGGCGGCCGAGGGGTCCGTGGCCGCGACGACTCGCTCGCCCTCGACCATGGTCTTGCCGTAGACGGTGACCGGGTCGGTCGGATCGTCCTCGGAGTAGGGCTGGCCCTTCAGACCGGAAAAGACCAGGTCGGAGGAGCAGTGTACCAGACGAGCGCCAAACCGGCACGCCAGACGCGAGACGTTGGCCGCGCTGAGGACGTTGGTCCGCCAGGCCATCTCCGGGTCCAGCTCACACGACTTCAGGGCACAGTTGCCGGTGGTGTTCAGCACCGAGCGGAAGCCGTGTTGCCGGAACAGACCGAGCAGCCCTTCCTCGTCCTCGGTGTCCATCGGGACCACGCCGGGACCGACCATCTGCCAGGTCTTCGTCGGCCGGATGCCCAGCACCTGACCCGGATGGCGCTGCAGGAAATCAAACAGCGCATGGTATCCCGCCACACCCGTGATACCCGTGATCAACAGCGGCAATCGCATCACTTTGCAATTCGTCATTCGTAATTTAACCACGGATGACACGGATAACACGGATAAAATGGCCATTGGCTTTATCCGTGTTATCCGTGTCATCCGTGGTTAAATTACGAATGCCCTGGGAGCGAGGCGACTTACGCTGCTTGCTGGTCGGGAGTGGTCGTCTCGAACAGTTGGCCAATCGGCCGGGGCAGCTGATTGGGACCGGCCGGGCCATCCTCCGTCCCTTCCCAGCGATGCTGGTGCAGGCTGTCGAGCACGGCGGTCGCCAGGGCGATGGCATCCCGGCCCGCCTCGCCATCGACGCGCGGCCGGGCGCCGCTGCGGACAGAGTGGAGGAACTCTTTCAGCTCAACAGGTCAGCTGATCGACCCCCTCCAGGGCCAGCTCGTGAACCTGGACGTGTCGGCCAAACAGCTCGCCCTTGAGGCTGGCCAGCGTTGCCGGGTCGAGCCGGCGTGAATCGAGCCAGCCCTGACGCAAATGCGGGGCGGCCTGCATCAGGGTCAGCCGGCGGGCGGCAAAGTCGATCCCGGCAAAGCCTTCGGGGGCCCAGACCTGCATCCGCCGTGAGGGTGCCGGATGGACCCGGCTCGCACTGAACTGGGCCACGCAGCCGCACTCGAAGGTCACCCGAGCCTGGGCCAGGTCTTCATGGCCGCCCAGCAAGGTCAGTCCCAGCGCCTCCACCGAACGCACCGGCGAGCGCACCAGGGCCAGCACCAGGTCGAGATCGTGGATCATCAGGTCCAGGACCACGCCCACGTCGGTGGAGCGTCCCGAGAAGCCGCCCAGCCGTTCACAGCTGATGAACTTGGGCTGGAGCGGACGGCGCTCGAATTCCACGAAGGCGGGATTGAAGCGTTCGACGTGACCGACCTGGAGCAGGGTGCCCTGCTCTCGGGAGCGTTCCAGCAGGTCGTCGGCCTCCTCCAGCGTGGAGGCCAGAGGTTTTTCCACCAGCAAGGGGATGCCGTGGTCCAGGAAATCACAGGCGACGGCGTGATGGTGCGTGGTCGGCACCACGATCACCGCGGCATCCACCTGTTGCAGCAGCGACTGATGTTCCTGGTACGCCTGAGTCTGGCAGCGCTGGGCGATCTGGTTGGCCTGGTTCAGGTTGCGATCGACCACACCCACCAGCTCGACGTCGGGCAGGGACGACAGGATGCGGGCGTGTTCCTTGCCCAGGTGCCCGACACCCACAACGGCCAGGCGCAGCGCTTCATAGGGTTCCTTTCCAATCCCACTCGACGGCTACGAGCCGCCGGGTTTATCCCGGCGGTCTTTTCCGCCGGGATAAACCCGGCGGCTCGTCAAGGAGGGTTCGCTCTTCAGGCCGCCAGTCGTTCCGTGCGACCGTTCGCCGGCCGCAGCTGGCGCTGCAGGGCCCGCACCAGGGTCGCATTGTGCGGGTGCCCGGAGCGGACGGCGGTGACGTGGCCGACCAGGTCGATGCCCAGCAGCGACAGGTCGCCCACCAGGTCCAGGGCCTTGTGCCGGGCCGGCTCGTTGGCGCAGCGCAGCCGGTTGTCGATCGGGCCCCGCGGACCGAACACCAGCAAATCGGCCATGGTGGTCTGCGAGCCCAGCCCCTGCGCAGCCAGGGCATAGGCCTCCGCCTCCAGCAGGAAGGTCCGGCAGCAGGCCAGTTCCTGGGCAAAGCTCGATGGCGTGATGGGCCCTGTCCACACCTGGCGGACAATGGGCGAGGTCCGTCCGTAGTCGAGGAAGTAGCTGATCACCAGGTCATTGCCTTCCACGGGATGGATGGCCAGACTGGCGTTGCCCTGGCTGACGGCAACGGTTTCATCGATGATCCACACCGGCCGGCGTGCCGGCTGGACGCAGGTCCCGACCTGGTTCAGCGCCTCGACGAAAGCCTGGCTGGACCCATCCAGGCCCGGCGGCTCGGGCGCGTTGACGTCCACCACACAGTTGTCGATGCGCAGACCCGCCAGGGCGGCCAGGACGTGCTCGACCAGACTGACCTGGGCGCCCTGGCAGCCGAGGGTGGTGCGCCGGTCCGTGCCGATGACGTTCTCGACGTGAGCGGAGATGCGGGATACCGGCTTCAGATCGCTGCGCTGGAACAGGATGCCAGTGTTTGGGGGGGCCGGCAGAAAGCGTAAGCGAACGGTGGCTCCGGTCAGGAACCCCGTGCCGACCACTTCAGCCGGCCGGCCGATCGTCCGCTGGGCGCGGAAGCAGAGCCTGGTCACGGTTGACCTTCCTTTCAGCAGCAGGCAGGCGGAATTCGGAGCGCGGAACGTCGGACGGATTGCCAATCCGTCCTGCGTTCCGCGCTCTGGCTTCCGGCTCCGATCACTGCGTCCGATTATTGACGGCACGATTGGGACCGTTGAGGTAGTCGATCACCGCCTGGGTGATTTCCATGCCGGGAGCAACGTACATGGGAATGCAGGCCCCGGCCTGGATCTTGCGCCGACGTTGCCCGCGCTCCAGTATTCCGGCATGTTGGGGGGCACGTCGTTGAAATGCATCACCAGCTCGTAGCCCTGCGACTGAGCGAGCCGATGGGCGGCATCCATCACCTCCTTGTAGACGATGAGCATCTGCTCCTCGTTCTTCTTGGTGTAGACGCCCTTGGCCTCTTCCGCGAGGTCCTGCAGCTGCCGTTCGTAGGCCTTGCGGGCCTTCTCAGCCTTTTCGCGTTCGCTCATCGGCTGATCGGCCTTGTCGCGTTCCTTGGCCCAGGCTTCGATCTGGGCCTGGATCTTCTTGGCCTGCTCCTGATACGGCTCCAGCACTTTCTTGTTTTCGTTGGCGTAGGTGGTCACCTTGTGGTAACCCTTGAACACCTGGGCCAGGTTGATCAACGCGATCCGGGTATGCGGGCCGCCACCCGGCGCTGGGGGCTGGGCCCGGCCCAGGCCGCTGATCCCAATGGCCACCGCCAGGGCCAGCGCGCCCATGAGAACAGTCCATTTCCTCTTCACGGTTCGGTTCTCCTCTTCCCGGCCGGCCGACGAACGCGCTCCCGCGGCCGCGACTGACGGTCGGCATGTCCCTGTCCGTGCGCTCCCGGTTGCCTTGACTGCGAGCGCTGGGTTCTACTCCAGGTCCGCGCCGGTCAAGACGAAGTGAACGCCCGGGTGCCCCTACTGCCGATCGTCCAGGCCGCAATCCTGCACCCAGCCGGTGCGCAGCTGTCCCTGCTGGTTGGCCTGCCAGTACAGGCCCGTCTGCACGTCCAGGCAGGTCAGGAAGCCGGTCGGCTCGTACGCCCCGGTGTCGATACAGATGGTGTGCCCCAGGTTGAGAGGTTTGCCTTCCGCTTGCTTTGTGTGTCCGCAGACCATGATCTTGCCCGAGACGTGCGGCCGGCAGTCCCAGATGAACAGCTTCTCCCAGTAAAGGACGTGAGTCGGCTGCTCGGCGAGCGGGACGTCAGGGTAGACGGTGCCGTGAACGAAGAAATGCGTCCTGGTTTCGTAATAGTCCCGGCAGACCTTTTCGAGGAAGTGCCAGTGGCTGTCCGGGACTTTGCCGAGCTGCTCGTCGTCCAGGTGAGGGATGCCGTAGGAGGCGAGGGTGTTTTTCCCGCCGCACGTGAGCCACATGCGCTGCTCCAGCCCGATGCGGGCCTGGATCATCAGCTCATCGTGGTTGCCGCGCAGGGCGATCAATTGGCCGGTGGCATTCAGCTCGATCAGCCGATCGAGGACGCCCTTGCTGTCCGGCCCCCGGTCCACGTAGTCGCCGAGGGTGACCAGCACGTCATCCGACTGCAGCGCGATGGCCGACAGCAGAGTGTCCAGGGCTCGCAAGCAGCCGTGAATGTCACCGATGGCCAGCACGCGCATGGGTCATCCCTCGGAGAAAGCGACGGCAATCCGGGCCGCCAGCCGGGCGTTGGCGACGATCAGGGCCTGGTTGGCACGCAAGGTTTTGCCCTCGGTGAGGATTGCCAGGCGGGCCAGCAGGAACGGCGTTCGCTCCGGCCCACGCACCCGGGCCTCGGCTGCCTCCTGCTCGGCCTCCGCCAGGGCGCGGGCGAATTCCTGGGGATCGAGTGCCAGTTCCGCCGGCAAGGGCTGAGCGATCACCACGCCCGCACCGTCCAGGGCCCAGTGGCCGTGCAGCAGCCGGGCCGCCTGCTCCGCCGAATCCACGCGCGAACTCACCGGCAAACCGCTGCTCCGCAGGTAGAACGCGGGAAACTCCGACGTGCCAAACCCGACCACGGGAACGGAAAGCGTTTCGAGGACCTCCAGCGTGCTGGCCAGGTCAAGGATGCTCTTGGCCCCGGCACAGACGACGGCCACCGGGGTGCGCGCCAGCTCGGTCAGGTCGGCGGAGACGTCGAAGGGTGGTCCGTCCGTGGCGGGATGAACGCCGCCAATGCCGCCGGTGGCAAAGACGCGAATCCCCGCCTTGCAGGCCAGGTAGGTGGTGCTGGAAACGGTGGTCGCCGCCGTGGCCCCGTCGGCGATGGCCGCCGCCAGGTCCCGCCGGCCGGCCTTGCGCACCTCGCCCCGCCTGGCCGGCGGCAGGGCCAGCTGCTCCAGCTCCGCATCCGTCAACCCGATGGTGGGCCGGCCCCGCCAGACGGCGATGGTGGCCGGGACGGCTCCCTCAGCCCGCACGGCGGCTTCCGCCGACCGGGCCGTTTCCAGGTTCACCGGCCAGGGCAGACCGTGCGCGATCAGCGTCGATTCCAGCGCCACCACGGGCCGCCGGCCGCTCAGGGCCTCGGCCGGCTCGGGTCGAATGTCCAGCATGACGTCATCTCCGGGAGCCGGCGAGCCGGGGGCGTGAGCCCCCGGATTCTCCAGCCCGGCCTGCCTGGGAAGGCCGGATTAACGAGGCAACGGCAGCGACACCACTTCTCCGCTGCTGGCCGACAGATACGTCGCCAGGAGGACCTCGGTGGCGTGGGCCGCCTCGATCACGGACATCGGGCTGTCCTTGCCAGCATCCAGACAGTCGAGGAAGAAACTCACGTCGCTCCTCGCGGGTTCCCCGGCCGGCACCCAGGTCCGCTTCGGTTTGCTGCCCACCTCTTCCTGCGTGCTGGCCCAGAAGGCCATCGGATCCTCGGGGTGAGGCCGCGGCGGCGTCCAGGGCGGTTCATCGGTGAACACCTCCAACCGGGGCCGATTGGCGTCGAGGATCACGGTCTGCTCGCTGCCCACCAGGATCACCCGGTTCGGCCCCGCGGCGGGATGGCTGGTCCAGCCGCACCGCCCAGCAGTGATCGTGACCGGGATACCACCCTCCAGTGTACCGCACAGCAGACCGAAATCCTCCACGTCGTCCCGCTGATGCTCGCGGAAGAAGTAGTTGGCCGTGATCCCGTGGACCGTCTGGAACTTCTTGCCGGTCAAGAAGTGGATCAGCGTGACCGGGTAAACGCCGACGTTGTCCCATTCGCGCTTGCTCCTGATCTGCTGCTGCCGCTCGGGTGGGTACTCCTCACGCCGGGGTTTGCCGGGCTGGGCCGTGCCCGCCTGGCCCTTGGCGAAGAAGGCATCCGCGTGGACCGCCCGCAGCTCGCCCAGGCGTTGCTTCGCCAGCAGACGCTTGCCGTGGGCCGCCCACGGCTGATGGATGAAGCTGAACATCTGACTGCGAATGCCGAACTTCTTGACCGCCGCGACCAGGGCATCGGCCTCGCTCAGCCGGGGGACCAGCGGCTTGTCCAGGTACAGGTGCTTGCCGGCCGCCGCACAGCGCAGGGCGATCCGGCCGCGCCGCTCCGGCGGAGCGCAGACGCTGACCACGTCGATCTTCGGATTCCGCAGCGCCTCGTCCAGGTCCGCCACGCAGGGCACGCCGAACTTCCGTGCCAGGGCCTCGTTGAGACAGCGTGTCCGGTCATCGATGGTCAACTCGTCGGTGAGAGCGACCAGGTGGCAGCGCGGATCGGCGGCGAAGGCAGGGGCGTACAGCTCCTGATGGGTGTGGCAGCCGGCGACCAGGAGAATTCCGTAGCGTGGATAATCCTCCCCGCTGCGCGGGAACTCCGAAGCTGTTTCGGATTTCGGACTTCGGATTTCGGATTGGGGAGCGCAGCGACCGGAGGCGTCGTGGAAGATGGCGCCGTGGTCGCCGAGGATCATCACGTCGATGACGTCTCCTGGGCCCCGGGTGCAGCCGGCGGAGAGCAGCGCGGTTGCACCCCCCTGGGTGCGAGCCGCCACACTCACCTGGCCGCTGTCCGGCGACCCGACCGCGTGGACCCGGGCGAGGGGCTGGTTCAGCCAGCGCCGGGCGGCGTCCAGCATGCGCGACAGCAAAGCGGGCAGCTCTTCCGGCCGCAGCGATCCCAGCAGGGTATAGCGGACAAAGACCGGCCGGCCAATGCGCTTCTGATCGATGACACCCTGGACGCTCGCTTCCAGGGCATCGAGGTCGGCCGGGGCCAGGTCCGGAAGGGATGGCATGGAAGCGCTCGCAGGGTCAGTCGATCAGTTTGCGGGTGCAGTCGATGAACAGCCACGATACGGCCGCAGCGACGTAGACGCCAGCCACGCAGAGGAACATCACTTCCCAGTTATACTTCGCCAGGCGGCCCAGGACTGGGCCGGCCACGACTCCACCGAGGTTGCCCGCCGTGTTGGCAAAGGCGAAGACCGTCGCCGAGGCGCGACCGCCGATGTCGGTGGCCGTGCCCCATTGGCTTGGTTGACTCCAGTCAGCGAAGAACTTGCAGAACAGCAGCACGACCATTGCCCATCGGCCGTCCGGCACCAGTAAGCTCAGAACCAGCAGTACGGCGGCCAGGCTCTTGCCGGTGAAGGCAACGCCGCTGCGTGCCCAGCGGCGGTTGCCGGTCCAGCGCAGCAGGGCGTCGTTGAGCAAGCCGCCTGCGATTCCCCCTAGCGCTCCTCCCAACAGTGGCAGCGGCGTGAACAAACCCACCTCCACTTCGGTCAGGCCACGTCCCCGATCCAGGTAGAGGGGTATCCAGTTCGGGTAGAGCTGGTCCGCAAAGGTACTGACAAAGGAGTAGACGAGCAGCATCACGAATGTTGCCATCCCCTCCCTGCGGGGACGGAACGGCACGGCTCCCGCAGGGCCGCGAAGAGGAGAGCCTGCTTCGATCAAGTGCTGCTCGGCCGCATTGACTCCCGGATGCTCCTCCGGTCGGCCCCGGACGACCACCCAGAGAACGGCAGCAAGCAGCAACCCAGGCATCGCGATCAGGAGCAGGGCATGCCGCCAGGTGAATCCAAGCCGCGTCATGAGAATGGTCAACAAGAGAATCGACGCTGCTCCGCCGCCAACCCGCCCCATGGCTGTGATCGTTCCCTGGACGCTGGTCCGCACCCGGAGCGGGAACCATTCCCTGGTCAGTTTCCCCAGAATCGGGTAGGTGCCTGCTTGACCAATCCCGAACAAGCCCAGGGCGGTCGCCCACAGCGAGAAACTGGCCACCAAAGCAATCATTACCAGCATGCTCGTCCAGAGGACCACGCTCAGACTCAACAGCAACCGAGGCCCCACCAGATCGCTGGCCAGGCCGATCGGAACTTGCCCGCTCGCATAGGTCAGCGAAAAAACAGCGTCGAGCCACCCCGACTCCTCCACGGACACCAGGTCCTGCTTGGCGAGCCGGACCTTGATCACCCCCCACGAGTAGCGGTGCAGGTAAAGCAGGAAGCTGGTGATACAGGCCAGGACAAAGATCAGCCAGCGGACGCGCGTCGGCTGAACGACCAAAGCGGGCAGGGAAGGAGTTTTGTTCATGAGGACACACCAGCCGCCGGCCAGGAAACGGAATTCCTTCCGTTCTACGGGCCGAAGGGAAGAAGGCAAACTCTTGCCAGCGGCTGCTTGTCAACGCCTGGGGAGTGGTTATCCTGAAAGGTGTTGCGGGCGGTGGAAAGACAGTTCGCTTGACGCCGTGAAAAGGTGTGCCATGGCCACCATGACCTGCCCCTCGTGTGGGGCGCCTCTGACCCGGGACGAGGCCCACGACGGACGCTGCGGCGTCTGCCTGGAGAGGCTGCCCTCGCCAATCCGGAGCCGGCCCCTCTTCCGGGACGAGGACGAGACGGAGCCGGCCGAGGAACGGCGGCGCTGGCGGGAGCCGGACGATGCCTACTTGGACGTTCGCAAGGGTGGCGACTGGTCCCGGGTCCGTGCCGGTCTGGGCGTGCTGATCTGGGGGACAGTCGGCAACCTGGTGACTCAGGGCCTGAGCATCATCCCGAACGTGATGCAGCTCTATCCCCAGCTGAATGATGCCGCCACTGCCCTGGGAGTGCTGATGGGGTTGGCCCAGCTGGCGACGGTGGTGGTCGTGCTCGTCGGCATGATCCTGGCAGTGCTGCCGCCGCGGGGTTCCGGTTTGCGGGCCCTGGGCATCTGGGCGCTGGTGCTGACGCTGGTGTCGGGTGCCGTCATCTTTGTCGGCCTGGTTGCCGCCGGGGTCGTGGCCGCCCTGGCGGGCATGAGAGAGCCGGACCCCGAGGAACTCATTCTCGTGGGCATCCCCATTTGCCTGGGTCTGCTGCTGGCCTTTGCCGCGACGCTGCTGTTCTTCCTCTACCTGCGCGGCGTTGCCCGCCACTTTGGCAGCAATTCCCTGGGCACCGGTTTCATCGCCTGGTTTATCGTGTCCACGGTCCTCATGGTCCTCCTTGTCCTGGCGGCGGTCGCGCTGGTGATTTTCCTCGCCCAGGCGCCGGCCCAGGATCAGATTGTGGGCGTGTTCGTCCTGTGTGGGATGTTCGTCGCCAGTCTGGGCCTGACCATCTGGTTGGTCGTTCTGTTCCATCGGCTGCGCAAGGTGATCGCGGCCGATGGCGCTGATCGAGACAGTCCATGATCTCCAAGAGCCCCTCTCCGCCGGCCACCGCCGCCGCGTTGCGCTGGCGGCGGGTGCTGGCCTGGTGTGTCCACTTCTACACCGCTCTGGGGCTGTTGTGCGCGGCCGGGATGGCCGTGCTGATCCTGCGCGGCAACCCGGCCTCAATCGCCGGCGTCTTCGTGCTGATGCTGATCGCCACGCTGATCGACGCTACCGACGGCACCCTGGCCCGTGCCGTGCGGATCAAGGAAGTCCTCCCCGGCTTCGACGGCCGGCGGCTGGATGACCTGATCGATTTCCTCACCTACGTGTTCCTGCCGCTGCTGCTGCTCTGGCAGGTCCGGGCGGCCGTGTTTCCCGCGGGCTGGGAATGGGTGCTGCTTCTGCCCCTGTTTGCCAGCGCCTACGGCTTCTCGCAGGTGAATGCCAAGACCGCGGACGGCTATTTCCTCGGCTTCCCCTCGTACTGGAACCTGGTGGCCTTCTACCTCTGGTTGATGCAGTGGCCGCCCTGGGTGAACGTGGTCCTGCTGCTGGGCCTGGCCCTGCTCACCTTCGTTCCCAGCCGCTACCTCTACCCCAGCCAGCGCGGCCTGCTGAACCGGATCTCGACTCTGCTGGCCGTGCCCTGGATGGGGCTGCTGGCCTGGATTTTCTGGCGGCTGCTGACCGAACCGGACAGCGGCACAGGTCCGGACCGGCTGACGCGCCAGCTGGCGATGGCGTCGCTATATTACCCGGTGTACTATCTGCTGGCGTCGTGGGCTGTAAGCGTTGCGAAAAGCAAAGAGGGATGAAGCCATGCCGTTACTGGATCATTTTCATCCGCCAATCAGCGAACGCCGCAGTTGCGAAGGGTTTCACGGCCTCTGGGCGGCCGCGCTGGTCGAGAAGCTCAATCGGGACATCCTTGCCGACGAGTATTATGCCGACATGCAAGTCCACGTCGGCAGTCAGGTCGAAGTCGATGTCGCGACGCTCGACGAGTCAAACGCGACAGCAGGAAGCCGCGGGGCGACAGTCACGTTGACTTCCGCGTGGGCGCCACCGGCAACCAACCTGATCATCCCCACGGTGTTTCCCGACGAGATCGAAGTTCAAGTCTTTGCGACGGTCACCGGGGCGACTCTGGTGGGGGCTGTGGAACTGGTCAGTCCCGGCAACAAGGACCGTCCGGAGACGCGCCGCGCCTTCACGGCCAAGTGCGTCAGCTATCTGACACGCGGCATCGGCTTGATCATTGTGGACATTGTGACCAATCGGTTAGCGAACCTGCACAATGAGTTAATCGGCTTGCTGGGGTCTGGCGAACCCTTGTTGCTGACACCTGCCGAGACGACGTACGCGGTCGCTTATCGCCCCTCGCGCCAACCGACCGGGGACCAGATTGAACTCTGGCCGCGGCTCCTGGTGCTGGGCGAGCCTTTGCCGCTGCTGCCCTTGGGGCTCCGGAACGCTGGCGTCGTGCCCGTGGACCTGGAAGAAACGTACAGCGAAGCCCGGCAGCGGAGCCGACTGGGATGAGCGTACAAGCCCTTGCAGGATGAGTCGGATTGGAAACACCTTACCGGACCTTTCCCAGACGGAGAAACAAGCATGAGCCGCAAGCGCTGGTCGTTGTTCGTCTTGCTCGCAGGTCTGGCCCTTGGCCTTGCCGTGATCGGCACGCACCGGGCAGCAGAGCCGGCCGCTCCGGGGTGGAAGCTGGTCTGGAGCGACGAGTTCGACGGCAAGGAGATTGACAGGACCAGGTGGGACTTCGACATTGGCAACGGCTTCTTCAACTACGAGGCCAACGCCTGGATCAGCGGCTGGGGCAACGGCGAGTTGCAGTACTACACCCGTGAGCCGGAGAATGCCTTTGTCAAGGACGGTATGCTCCACGTACGGGCCCTGAAGGAATCGCTCCACAACTGTGGTTACACCTCCGTCCGCATGAAAACCCGCAAGCGCGACGGCACCTCTCTGTTCGCGATGAAGTACGGCAAGATCGAGTTCCGAGCCAAGCTGCCGACCGGCAAGGGCCTCTGGCCAGCTCTGTGGATGCTGCCGCAGGAGGAGAAGTATGGCGGCTGGGCGGCGTCCGGGGAAATCGACGTGATGGAGGCCCGGGGGCACCAGCCGAACAAGGTGCTGGGCACCCTCCATTTCGGCTCCCGCTGGCCGGGAAATGCGCAGGCGAGCAAGGATTACACCCTGCCGAAGGACGGCACCATCGCGGACTTTCACGTCTACGCGCTGGAGTGGGAGCCGGGCGTCATGCGCTGGTCCGTGGATGGGCACGTTTACTCGACCCAGTCGTTCTGGTGGAGCAGCAGCAAGACCGCTCGGGGCCAGGGAGCCAAACCGACCCAGGAGGCCGATCTGAACCCCTGGCCGGCCCCGTTCGATCAGCCGTTCTGCGTGGTCATGAACCTGGCGGTGGGCGGGAAGTTTCCGGGCAACCCGGACCGGACGACCTCCTTCCCGGCGGAGATGGTCGTCGATTACGTCCGCGCCTACGACAAGGTCGGCGGTTATGGCAAACCCAAACCGCGTGGCGAAGGGAAACTGCCGTTTGGCAAGCCGTAGTTGTACGCAATGACGCGGGGGAATGCAACGGATGGGACGTTGGCGGAGGTTGTGATTGGCCGTCAGCACTTCGCCTGGACGGATTGCCAGACCGGGCTACAACATCTTCACGGAAGGAGGCTCGTCGGATGAAGACCCCAGGCCGGCTGCTGAAGGGACCATGATGGAACGCTACGTCTGCATTCACGGACATTTCTACCAACCCCCGCGCGAGAATCCCTGGCTTGAGGTGGTCGAACTGCAGGACTCCGCTCATCCCTACCACGACTGGAACGAGCGCATCACGGCCGAGTGCTACGCCCCCAACGCCGTGGCCCGCATCCTCGACGGCGCGGGCCGGATTCGCCAGCTGGTCAATAACTATGCCTCGATCAGTTTCAACTTCGGGCCCACCTTGCTGGCCTGGCTCCAGGATCAGGCGCCCGAGGTCTACCGGCTGATCTTGCAGGCCGATCAGCAGAGCCGGGAACGCTTCTCCGGGCACGGCTCCGCCCTGGCCCAGGTTTACAACCACGTCATCCTGCCCCTGGCCAACCGGGCCGACAAGGAAACCCAGGTCCGCTGGGGCATCCGCGATTTCCAGCACCGCTTTGGCCGGCGGCCCGAAGGCCTCTGGTTGGCCGAGACCGCCGTGGACCTGGAAACGCTCGAAGTCCTGGCCCAGGAGGGCATTCGCTTCACCATTTTGTCGCCCTATCAGGCCGGCCGGGTCCGCCCGATCTCGGAACTCGGAACTCGGAGCGCGGAGCGCAAAACGCACAAGCAAGAACAGCTCCGCGCTCCGAGTTCCGAGTTCCGAGCTGGGGAGGAATGGACCGACGTGACCGGCGGCACCATCGATCCGAAAGTGCCCTATCTCCAGAAACTGCCGTCGGGCCGATCGATCGCCCTGTTCTTCTACGACGGCCCCATCTCGCGGGCGGTGGCCTTCGAGGGCGTCCTGAGAAAGGGCGAAACCCTGGCCCAGCGGCTGATGTCGGCCTTCACCGATCAAGAGGGCCCGCAGCTGGTCCACGTCGCCACCGACGGCGAATCGTACGGGCACCACGCCGTCCACGGCGACATGGCCCTGGCCTACGCGCTGCACTTCATCGAGTCCAACCAGCTGGCCCGGCTGACCAACTACGGCGAGATGCTCGAACGGCATCCGCCGCAGTGGGAAGTGGAGATCATCGAGAACTCTTCCTGGAGCTGTGCTCACGGCATCGAGCGCTGGCGCAGCGACTGCGGCTGTAACTCGGGCCGGCCCGGTTGGCGGCAGCAGTGGCGCGGTCCGCTGCGGGCCGCCCTCGACTTCCTCCGCGACAGCCTGGCGCCGCGCTATCACGAGGCCGCCAGCAAACTGTTCCGCGATCCCTGGCAGGCCCGGGACGGCTACGTGGACGTCATTCTGGAGCGCTCGACCGATTCCTGGAAACGCTTCCTCGCTCAGCATGGCCGCAAACCCCTGACGCCGGCGGAGCAAATCCGTGCCCGCAAACTGCTGGAACTGCAGCGGCAGACCCAGCTGACGTACACCAGCTGCGGCTGGTTCTTCGACGAGATCAGCGGTCTGGAAACGACGCAGGTCCTGGCCTACGCCGGCCGGGCCCTGCACCTGGCGGAGGAAGTCCTCGGCGTTAACCTGCAGGAGCCGTTCCTGCAGCGCCTGGAGGAGGCGCCCAGCAACCTGCCGGAACACGGCAATGGCCGGGTCGTCTACGAAAAGATGATCCGGCCCATGCGCGTCGATTCGCACCGGATCACGGCCCATTACGCGGTGTCGTCGCTGTTCGAGGAGTATCCCGAGAAGGTCCGGATGTTCTGCTACGAGGCCGAGCGGGAAGAGGCCCACAGCCAGGAAGCCGGCAAGGTGCGGCTGAAGCTGGGACGGGTCCACCTGACCTCCCTGATTACCGGCGAAAGCGCCCAGTACACCTCGGGCGCGATCCACTTCGGCGACCACAACGTCAACGGCGGCGTCGCCAGCTTCAAGGACGTGGAGTCCTATCACGAGCTGGTCGGCGACTTTGCCCGGGCCTTCGAGCGCGTGGACGTGCCGACGCTGGTCCGGCTGCTGGATCGCCATTTCGGCGAGTCCACCTATTCGCTGGAGTCGCTGTTCCGCGATGAGCAGCGGCGGGTGCTGCAGCGCGTGCTGCGGACCAACCTGGCGGAGATCCGCGACACCTTCGGCCGGGTCTACGAACAGCATCTGCCGATCATGCGCTTCCTGCGGCACGTCCAGGCGCCGCTGCCCCGGCCCTACCAGCTGACGGCCGACCTGCTGTTCAACACCGACCTGCGCTGGGCCTTCGAGGAAGACAGCCCCAACCTCGACCACGTCCGCAAGCTGGTGCAAGAGGCCACCGGCTGGGGCGTCGAGCTGCCGAGGGGCGAGCTGGGCTATCGCTTCGGCCAGATGCTCCGACGGTTTGCGGAGCGCTGGCGCGGGGCCTCCGAACAGCTGGAGCCGCTGCGCGCCCTGGCCCAGGGGGTCGAGCTGGCCCAGAGCATGCCCTTCGAGGTCGATCTGTGGGTGCCGCAAAACGTCTGGTTCGAGGTCGGCAAAAGCCTTCGGGTGCCGCAGGAAGAGCAAGCCTGGGCCGGCTCCCAGACCGCCGGCGACTGGCTGGCCGACTATCGCCGGCTGGGTGAGCTGCTGAAGATTACTCCGGACCGGGTGCAGGGAACGCCGTGATGGGCGTTCTCTGCAAAGGAGGGAACAATGAAACCTGCAGACGCACGGGACACGGACGAGTATCTGCCGTCGAGGAGCAGCGACGTGCATCCCCCGGCAGCCATTTCGTCCCGGGTTGAAGTGGACCTGGCTGGCCGGTCCCACCAGGGAAACGTTCGCTCCAACAATGAGGACCATTTCCTCATCGCCCGCACCGAGCGGACCCTGAAAACGCTGCTGACCAACCTGCCCGAGGGACAGGTCCCGGATCACTTCGGCGAGGTCGGCTACGGCATGGTCGTGGCCGACGGCATGGGAGGAAGCGCGGCCGGCGAGGTTGCCAGCCGGCTGGCCATCAGCACCCTGGTTAACCTGGCGCTGAACACCTCCGACTGGGTCATGCGCACCGGGCAGTGGCAAACGGAGGAGATTATCCAGCGGATGGTGGACCGCTACCGCCGGATCGATGCCGTCTTGTGCGAGCAAAGCGAAAACAACCCTGGCTTGAGCGGCATGGGGACGACCATGACCGTGGCCCTGAGCCTCGGCCGCGATCTCATCCTGACCCACGTCGGCGATTCGCGGGCCTACCTTCTGCGGAAGCAGCAGCTCCTGCAATTAACGCACGATCAGACCCTGGCCCAGTCCCTCGCGGACCAGGGCGCCATCCGTCAGGAGGAAACGGCGACGCACTGGCTCCGCCACGTCCTCACCAACGCTCTCGGTGGGGGCAAGACACGAAGCGAACCGGAGGTCCAGCACCTGACGCTGGACAGCGAGGACCAGCTGCTCCTTTGCACCGATGGGCTGACGGGGTGCGTGGACGACCCGGCCATCGCCGCAATCCTCGCCAGCTCGACGTCCGCGGACGACGCCTGCAACGCCCTCGTCGAGCTGGCCCTCCGAAACGGAGGCAAGGACAACGTGACCGTCGTCCTGGCCCGCTATCGGATTCCCAAGGACGTCTGAGGACCTCACTTACCGGCTGTAACTGTTTGGCGAGCGGCGCGGCGTCAGCCCGCCGGTAACACGTGCAATACCGGCGGGCTGACGCCGCGCCGCTCGCCTTTTCTGTTCGTGGATCTTACCGGCTCGACTTCGGATTGACCCGGTTCATGGGTTTCGCAAACGGCGGCCGCTTGCCCGGGGCGGGTTTCTCCTTGGGGTCGAAAGCAGTGTAGGTGCCTTCCAGAGCGGTCCCCAGGCCCTGGAAGTACAGCAGAAAGCCATACAGGTCCTTCGCGCCGTTGCTGGTCAGCGGCCCCAGTTTGCCCAGCGGGTTTGGCCCGGCGAGAAGGATGCGGAAGTTGCTGATCACCAGCCGGTCGTCTTGCACCCGGAAGCGGTAGCTGAACGGCAGGTCCGTCAGCGTCTCGGTGAAGAGCGGTTCGACAGCGGACCAGAGTCCCAGATAGGGCTTCAGTTCCGCGTATTTCTCGCCGTCGGGGACCTTGACGTGGTTGAGGCGGACACCGGTGAGGATGCCGTAGATGGTGCCGGTGCTGCTGAGCGAGTACTCCGCCTCGGTGGCCACTTCAAACTCGAAGCCCATCACCGAGCCCTCGATCAGACCGAGGACGCGCTCCTCCTCGTAGGTCCACGTCAGCCGGCCGGAGCCGTAGGGCTGGGCTTCGACTTCCTTGACAAAGGTGCCGGCCGGCAAGCGGATCACCGCTTCCCGCCGGCGTGGGGTCGCCTTGTTCGGTGCCGGACGAGCGGCCGGTTCGCCGGGCTCCTTCCCCGGCTCGGCCTCGGGCGCATTCGAGGTCCGCTTCCTCCCGGTTGCGGTCGCCGACGTTGCCCGCACGCCGGCCCTTCTCGGGACCGTCCGCGGCCGTCGCCCAGCGATGGAGGGTCAACCCGGTCAGGCCGATGGCCAGCAATACCACCAGGGCCAGGTACTTCAGTCGCTCTTGGAACATGGCTCGCACCACTCCTTTGGCCAGGGTAATCGTTTGTTCGGGAACACCAATCGCATCCAGGGACTCGCCGGCCAGGGCCTTGAGGGCGGCCCGGGCCGTGGCACGCAGCCACTCGCCCTTGACGGCCGGGGCCGCCATTGTGCCCAGCAACCCGGCAAAGACAACCGGCGTCACGCCGCGGCGGGTCAGGGACTGCTGGAGACGCTGGCGGGCCCAGGCCAGGCGCGTCAGCACGGTCCCTTTCGGCCAGCCCAGGCGCTGGGCCGCTTCCGCCGTCGTCAGTCCGGCCGCGTAGCAGAGCTGCACCGGCAGCCGATACTTCTCCGGCAGCCGGGCCATCTCCTCCGCCAGCAAGTCGCGCAGACCCTCGTCGCCGGCCAGTTCGCGGCCTGGCACCTCCTCGGGCACGGGCAAGTAGCGTCGTTGCTGCTGCCAGAGCCGGCGGGCCACGTTGCTGGCGACGCGATACAGCCAGCGGCCGAGGACGGCCCGGTTGCGGATCGAGTGGGCCCGGCGGACCAGGACGAGGAAGGTGGCCTGGGCGGCGTCATCGACGTCGGCCGGGCAGCGCAGCCAGCACCGACAGGCCGCGCGCACCGCTCCCCCGTGGCGCTCGAGCAGCGCCTCGAAGGCGTTCTCGTCGCCCTCGTCAAGGAAGCAGGCCAGCAGTTCCGTGTCTGGACGCGGATCGCGCCGCAACAGCGGTCCGGCAGTTTCCAGGAGCAAATCGAGCCGTCTGGGTGGCATGAGCCCTCCTGACCCCCGGTCGCATCCTACTCACTACCAGAACAGTGCAGGCAAGCGGGGACTTGATTTTGGAAAATTGTAGCTTCCGCCCCGCGGAGGGAAAAGAGCGAATGTGCTCGCCTGGGTGTTCCTCCGGATCCTGGGAGCCCGAGCCGCGCACGCAGCGCAGCGGAGTAAGCGGTCCGCGGAGCTCCGCAGGGCCGCTTACTCCGCTGCGCTGCGTGCGCGGCTCGGCAACTGCGTTGAGAACGTGTCCATCCTGGCCGCGTCGGATAGGAAAGAAGCATGGCAATCGGCCGACGATTGCCGTATCCACCAAGCGGCGGGAGGTGCCCCGCGATGACCGGCTTACCGGATTGGGCGGCCCGGCTGGAAGGCTTTCTGGCGGAACAGACTCGGTCCTCCGTGCGTCTGACGCACTTGCGGCAATTGACCGGCGGCGCCAGCCGGGACACCTGGGCCGTGGACGCGGAAGTCCTCTCCGGCCCGGAGGCAGGTCCGCAACGGCTCGTACTGCGGCGCGACCTGGGCGGAGTCATCGCCGAGCAGGCCCTGAGCCGGGAGCAGGAATTTCGCGTCCTGCAAGCGGCCCACGCCGCCGGCGTGCTGGTGCCCCGGCCGCGCTGGCTCTGTGCCGATCCGGCCGTGCTGGGTGTCCCCTTCTTCCTGATGGACCGCCTGGAGGGCGAATCGGTGGGCCGGCGCGTGGTGCGCGAGCCGGGCCTGGCCCGGGCCCGTGCGATGCTGCCGCGGCAGATGGCCGAGCAGCTGGTCCTGATCCACCACATCGACCCAATCCAGGCGGGTCTCGATTTTCTTCCCCGACCGCCGCTGCAGCAGTCGCCCGCCCATGCATGCCGTGGAGCAGCTGGCCGTGCAACTGCAGACGCTGGGCGAGCCGCATCCGGTCCTCCACCTGGCCATTCACTGGCTGCTGCACCATCTCCCGGAATCGCTGCGACCAGACGCCGCCGACGCTCGTGCATGGCGATTTCCGGGTCGGCAATCTGATGGTCGGCCCCGAGGGACTGGTCGGCGTCTTCGACTGGGAGTTCGCCCACGTGGGCGATCCGCTGGAGGACCTGGCCTGGCCCTGCGTCCGCTCCTGGCGCTTTGGCCAGGACGGGCTTCCCCTGGGCGGCCTGGCCGGGCTCGACGAGTTCCTCGACGTTTACGAGCGGCGGAGCGGCCGAAAGGTTTCGCGCTCCGGCCTGCGCTTCTGGGAAATCGTGGGCAATCTGCGCTGGGCGGTCGGCTGCATTGCCCAGGCGAACCGGCACCTGTCGGGACAGGCACCGAGCATTGAGCTGGCCAGCCTCGGCCGGCGGACCGCCGAGATGGAACTGGAGTTGCTTGAGCTGATCGAACAGGCGGAAGCGGGAGCCGGAGGAAAGTCTCCATGATGGATCGACCAACGAGTCTGGAGCTGATCCAGGCGGTCCGGCACTTTCTGGAGAAGGAGTTACAGCCGGGCCTGACCGACCCCCGGCTGCGCTTCCAGACCCTGGTGGCTGCGCACGTCCTGGGGATTGTCGAGCGGGAGTTGCCGGTTGCCGAGGCGCTGCTGGAGGAGGAGGCCCGGTTGCTGGAGCAGATTCTCGGTCAGCCGGTCGGGCGCGACCAGCACGGACCACTACTTCAGCAAGAAGTGTATCGGGCCAACGTGGAGCTGTGCGAGCGGATACGCCAGGGACGTTACGATGAAGCGGCCATGCGGTCCCTGCGCGAGCAGTTGCGATTGCTGGTGGTGCGCAACTGGAGATCGCCAATCCTCGACATCTGGGTTCTCTCAACACCTGGGGCGTTGCCCCAGGCTATCGTGTTGCGCCCCTTCGGGGCTGAAAACCCTGTCTTTCGCCCCGAAGGGGCGCAACAGGATAGCCTGGGGCAACGCCCAGTGTTGCGGCAACGCCCCAGGTGTTGCGGGCAACGCCCCAGGCGTGGTCCGCCGCGCTCATCCCGTGGCGGACACCCGGCTGCGCACCTCTCCCTGGAGCCAGCGCTGCATCCGGTTCAGCTCGCGGGTCCAGTTCTCGCTGCACCGCCGCTGACAGAAGGCGTCGTAGAGCAGATCGAGCGTTTCCAGCAAGTGCCTGACCTGGGTCATGCGTTCCTCAAGCCGGGCCCGGTCCTCGGAGGCCTCGGGGGCGGGCAGCTTGGCCCCGCTGATCGCCAGGGTCTCGGCCTGCAGCGTCAGGTCGTATTGCTGCTCGTGCCGGACCAATGTCATGCCGACCTTGCGCGGCAAGCGGCCTGCCTGGATGGCCTTGCGCGCCTCCGGCAGCCGGGTGGGACTTTCGCTGCTGATCGTCTCCCGGCCGTGCGTGCCGCGCGGACACTCCAGCACCAGGGTGCGCGACAGCATCAGCGCCACCTCGCCGCCGTCCGACAGAGTGACCGTGTCGCCCTCCACGTCGAGGACGTACCAGAGCCAGAGCAGATACTCGTTGCCCAGGAAATCCCGGCTGCCCTCGTCGGGCAGCCAGGCCATCTCGGTTGGCGACTGCCCTGGAACAAAGGGCGACGGCCGGGCGTCGTCGACCTGGCGCATCTGACCCCGGGTCTGGGCCAGCTGGAAGGCCAGCCGGCCGGCGCCCAGCGGCTCGAAACCCTGGCCGAAGGTTTGCTCGAACAGCGCGTGCAGCCGATCGAGGGCCCCCGCCGAGGTCGTGCCCACTAGCAGCTCGTTCGATGGAGCATCCCACAGGATCGGAAACACCTTGCGGCGCAGGAAACGGCCGTCCTTCGCTTCCGCTTCCAGCCGCTGCAGGGCGTTGGCCTTGGCCTCGCGGCGCTGCTTGACGCTGGGCCGGCGGCCTGGATTGGCTGCCGTCATGGCCTGCAACTCCTCCTGGAGGTAGGCGCGCAGCAGGTCCGAAGGCAGCTTGTTGACGTCCACCCGCAGGCTGAAGTGCAGGGTGTCGTTGACAATGTTCTTTTCCAGGCTGAAGGTCCGATCCAGGACGTGGTCGCCCGCGGTCCAGCCGACCTCGATGCCGTCCGGGGAAGCCACCTTTTGCTTGCCGATGGCGCAGGCGTCCAGCCGCTCCAGGTGTTCCGGTCCGAACAGCCGCGGCGACGGGCCTTTCACTCGAAAGCGAACAAAGCTGCTCCGGCCAGTGAAGAATCCCATTTGCTCCTCCGAGAATCCGCGTGCTGGGCTCCTGACGTGGACCAGGCAATCCACCCCCTGTCTATCGGCCCAAGCCCCGGCCGTGGTTCAGCAAGGTTGCGAAGGCAAGGAAGACCGATCAGTGGGCCGCCCGGCGCAGCCGATCCAGCACGGCCAGCCAGTCTGCGGAATCGGGGGGAAGAGTCACGAGGATGCGCTCCAGGCCGGCATCGTCCAGCACGTGCAGGGCGGAGTAAAGCCCGGCCGCGTAACCGGCCGGGTCGGCGGGCAAGGCCAGGACAGGGATGGCTGCGGTTTCAAGATCCGCCGGGGGCTCGCCGAGATGGAGCAACCCAACCCGAAGGCCCGCAGCCGACAGGGAGCGCACCTGCCCCGGTCCGTCCCGCACACACTCCAGCGGCGTTCGCGGGGCATAGTGGCGGGAAAGCAGACCCGGGGAGGGAAGAGCGGCCTCTCCGTACGTGAGAAGCTCCGGCAGCACGATTGGGCCGATCACCGCTTCCAGGTCGCTCCGGGCGATCAGCCCCGGACGGAGCAGTCGCGGAGGAGTGCAGGTCAGGTCAAGGACGGTGGACTCGATGCCGCCTGGTGTGGGTCCGGCGTCGAGGATGAGATGGACCCGGCCGGCAAGACCGCGCAGCACGTGCTCAGCCCGGGTCGGCGACAGCATGCCGGAGCGATTGGCGCTGGGTGCCGCGATGGGCAGCCTCGTCGCACGGATCAAGGCCCGGGCCACCGGATGGGCAGGCACACGGACAGCCACCGTGGGGCCGTTCGCAGTCACGGTGTCGGGAACAAGGTCGCGCCGGGGAAGGACGAGGGTCAGTGGGCCGGGCCAGAAGCGCTCGGCCAGCAGACGGGCGCGGTCGGGCCAGTCGGCTGCAACGGTCGGAACGTCGGCGGCGTCGGCCAGGTGGACGATCAGCGGGTTGTTGGCGGGCCGGCCCTTCGCCAGGAAGATCCCGGCAACGGCGTGCGGATCGAGGGCATTGGCTCCCAGACCGTACACTGTCTCGGTGGGAAAGGCCACAAGCCCGCCCTGACGCAAGACGGCGGCAGCACGCTCGATACGATCTGGCTGAGGCGATTGCGGATCGACTTCGAGCAGCTGAGTGTCCATGACGGTTGGGCACCCCACTCCCCCGCGTGTTAGCCCGACGCGCCAGCGAGGTTCTTGGGTTTTCCCTCGCTGGCGCGTCGGGCTAACACGCGGGGGAGTGGTCAGATCTCGTAGCTCAACCCATTGCTATCCGTCCTGGGCGGGCCCTTCATGCGCAGCGACGGCTTCTCCAGCGACACGATGGTTTGCGGCGCGACGCTGTGCGTCAGCCAGACGCTGGAGCCGATCACGGCATGATGGCCGATCACCGTATCGCCGCCGAGGATGGTGGCGTTGGCGTACACCACCACGTCATCTTCCAGGGTCGGATGGCGTTTCCGGCCGCGGATGATGTTGCCGGAGGCATCGCGCGGGAAGGACAGAGCGCCCAGCGTCACGCCCTGGTAGAGCTTGACGTTGGTGCCGATGTCGCAGGTCTCGCCAATGACAACGCCGGTGCCGTGGTCGATGAAGAAGCCTGGACCGATGCGAGCCCCGGGATGAATGTCCACGCCGGTCTTGGAGTGGGCGTGTTCGGTCATCATCCGGGGGATCAGCGGCACGCCAAGCAGGAGTATTTCGTGGGCCAGCCGGTAGATCGACACCGCTTCCAGGCCGGGATAGCAGAAGATGACCTCGTGATAGTTCTTGGCGGCCGGGTCGCCCTCGAAGGCCGCTTGCACGTCCTGCTCCAGGATCAGCCGGATGTCGGGCAGCCGCCGCAGGAACTCGATGGCCTTCTGCTGGGCCAGGCCCTCGCAATCGACGCCGCCGCGGGCGTTCATGGGAATGCAATCCTGCTCGTGCCGCAGGGCCCGGGTGATCTGCTGGGTCAGCTTGTCGTGCAGGCCGTCGATCAGATCGCCGACGTGGTACTCGACGTTGCCGATGTGCAGGTTCTGCCGCCGCCAGTAGCCGGGGTAGAGGATGTCCATCAGGTCGCAGATCACCTCGCCGAGGATCTCCCGGCTGGGCAGCGGCTTGTGGCCCAGGTGGCTGGTCCGGCTGCACTCGGTGTAGGTGCCGACGATCGTTTCCGTGATCTCGGGCAGCGCTTCTTTCAGACGAATGTCGGTAGCCATGGGTGTTACCTGGTTAGCGGCGACGCGCAGCGGAGCGCGTGCGAGACAGCGCGACAGGAGGAATCGCTTCCTCTTCTTTCATCGTAGCGAGAGGAGCCTGCCAATTATACCCTCCCGTTTCACCTTCGTCCTGTCTCCGCGTGAAAATCCAGCCAAACCGGGCAGACCGTGACGAAGAACACGCCGGTAATGCCGAGCGGTTGGGGAAGGGGTCGGTCTGGCATCCTCACGGTCCTGCACCGCCGGCCTGGCCCGCAAGGTCCTGCCGATACCAGGCCAGCGTTTGCACCAGTCCCTCCTGGAGCGACACGGCCGGTTGATAGCCGAGCACCGACCGGGCCCGCTCGATGTCCGCCAGGGAATGGCGCACGTCTCCCGACCGCGCCGGCAGGTAGGTGGCCTGGCGCTGCTGTCCGGTGATCTGGTTAAACAGAGCCAGCAACCCGTTCAGCGAGGTCCGCTGCCCTGCACCGACGTTGAACACGTCCCCCTTCAGCGGCCCGGGGTGGCGTGCGGCCAGCAGGTTGGCCCGGACGACGTTGGCGACGCAGGTGAAATCCCGGCTCTGCTCGCCGTCGCCGTAGATGGTGAGCGGGTCGCCCCGGCAGAAGGCCAGGCAGAAGCGGGCAATCACCCCGCTGTACGGCGAGGAAGGGTTCTGCCGCGGTCCGAAGACGTTGAAATAGCGCAGGGCCACGGTATCCAGCGGGTAGCAGTGGGCGAAGGCACGCAGGTACTGCTCGCAGGCCACCTTGGTGGCGGCGTAGGGAGAGAGCGGGTTCGGCAGCATCCCCTCTTGCTTGGGCAGCCGGGGCGTGTCGCCGTAGGCCGACGAGGACGAGGCGAACACCAGCCGGCGGACGCCGGCCCGGCGGGCGCCGTCCAGCAGCAGCAGGGTGGCGTGGGCCCCGTTGCGGTGGGCCCCGACCGGGTCCTCGACCGAGCGCGGCACACTGGGAATGGCGGCCTCGTGAAAGACCACGTCGATGCCGTCCAGGGCCCGCTCGCGCACCTTGTCGTCCAGCAGATCGCCTTCGACCAGGTCGATCCGCCTGAGGAACGGTTCGAGGTTCCGCACTGCCCCCGTGCAATAGTTATCGACCACCCGGACCAGGGTGACGTCCGCTTCCTGAAGCAGTTGCTCGACCAGGTGACTGCCGATGAACCCCGCCCCCCCGGTGACCAGGACCCTCATACGGCTCCTTTCTTGGGAACTCTCCCGTTTCCTTGCTGGCAAGTTGCTTGCTCCGGGCAACCGCCAGAACCATTATCGGCAAGAAGTCGGGAATCGAAAAGCCCCAACGGGATGCGATGGTTTTTCCGATTAGTCCAGCTGAATCGATTGTTCTTGCCGAAATGTCTGGGGGGTTGGGGAAAACATACGAAAGGGATTGTTCTTGTAAAGAGACCTGGTAAGTTAGGAAAAAGTTACTATGGTGATGGTTGCAAGGAAACGTACTCACTCAGGGTCCGAAAGAGACACTGACAACAATCTTCCCAACCCTCATTTGGAGTTGCGTCCATGACTCGCAAGCGTCGCATTGTTTTGTCTCTGGAGCAGCTGGAAGACCGCCTGGTGCCAGCAACCGCCCACTTCGTCTCTGGCACCCTGCTCATCAGCCCGAGCCCAGGCGAAAGCGGCTTGAACCTCACAGTGACGCAAAGCAGCGCGAACACGTTCCAGGTAACGGACAATGGCAAACCAGTCGGCACCTATGGCCCTGTTGCGAACCTTGACATCACGGGCGGCAGCGGAGCCGACTCGATCACCGTTGATCTCGACGGCAAGACCTACACCGGGAACCTGCTGATCAACAGCGGCACCGGCAACGACACGCTCACCATCCAGAGCACCGGCGGTGCGGGTGGCATCGGGGGGAACACGACCCTGATTACCGGGACCGGGGTGGATTCGATCAACCTGAACAGTGCGGGGACCACTGCCATTCGCTTCGGGGGCAGCGTCCAGGTGATCAGTACGGGGAACCAGAGCACGCTGAACTTCGGGTCGGGAAGTTCCAGTACCGCGGCGACCACCGTTGGCAGAGGCCTGTCGATCACCAACGTGCCCAACGTCAACATCACCAATCAGACGTTGAGTTCGGCCGACGTGATCAATGGAGGCCTCACTATCAATGATCCCAACCTGGGCAATTTCGACACGATCAACGTGGGCAACCCTGGGACCGGCTTCGGGAGCAGCAGCATTCCGTTGACGATTAACGGGAATGTCAACGTCTCCGTCGGCTCCAGTTCCGCCACGGTCGATGTGGGGTTTGTCACCGTCAACAACAGCACGAACTTGAACCTGGGGAATGGCTCCGATACTGTCACCCTGGGTCAGTTCACCGGCGCCCACCTGCCTACCTCCTTCAACGGGTCGGTGACGATCAACCATACAAGCGGCGTTGTTGAAGTTTTCGTCGATCAGGGAGTTGTCGTTACAGGGAACATGAACGTGCAGCTCGGCAATGCGACCGGCAGCGACACGAACACCTTCACGTCGCAATCCACTGGCTTTGTCCTCTACGGGAACCTGAGCGTCACCGGGGGGAACGGCGACAACCAGATCACGGCAAATGCCACGGTCTTCGGCAACATTACCATTACCCTCGGAAACAGCCTGGCACCGAATGGTAACTCCACGCTTTTCCTCATTCCCCCAACGGGGACCGTGACCTATACCGATGGGAATGGTCCAGATTCGGTCTTCTTTGTGGACCCAAGCGCGTCGAGCATCTACAACGTCAACATGCACTTTGGCACCGGCTCCGATACGCTGACACTGGTTGGCCCAGGAGCGATCACGGGCAGCGTCGTCAGTCAGGCCCCGGGCAACAACGTGTTCAACAATTTTGGCTTTACGATCATCCAGCCGTTCTACTTCGACTTTTGACCGCCAGGCCGAGCAGGGCAGCAGCCCTGCCTGGAGCGGCCGTGGCAGGGACGGTTCGCGAGTTGGTTTCGACCCCGGCACAGCCAACCAACGGCTTGCTGGGGTCGAGTTGTTTCCCCTCGGGAGACGTCCTCCGGCCAGACAGGTCCCTGTCACCTGGGGACCTTGGGCCCGCTTCGGAGCTGTCGGAGGAGGTTTGCGGCAGCAACGTGATCGGGCTGCAAAGCCAGCAGGGTCTCCAATTCGGCCTGGGCCTTTCGGTATTCCTTCTGCCGCAGCAGCAGCTGGGCCAGGTCGTAGCGCCAGGAAACCTGCTGGGGGGCCAGACGCAGGGCTTCCTGGTAAGCGGCAATGGCTGCCGCCGGCTTGCCGAGCACACGCAGCAGTTGGGCCTGCAACTCCAGGTCTGCCGCTTCGGCAGGAGAATGCCGCTCCTGGGCCAGGCGGAGCGCCTTCTCCCAGAGAGGACGAACCACCTCGTCCGGCTGTCCCCAGCTGGCCAGCTCGAGCGCCGCCCGCCAGGAGCAACTCGGGATTGTCGGGGAAGAGTTGTTCAAAGAAGGCTCCGCCGGGCAATCGCTGGCGCAGCGGTTCCAGAATCCCCGGCAACCGGGAGGGAGCCAGCTCGAGCGTGCGCCGCCAGTGCTGACAGGCAGCCTCCGTCTTGCCGTCCAGGTATTCCTCCAGTCCAAACAGGTAGTAGAGGGTCGGGTCATTGGTGACCAGCAACCGGGCCCGGTCGAGATAAGCGGTTCGCGGCTGGGCCCGGAGAAAGGAGGGCTGGTTGGAAGCGATCATGATCTGCGGTTGGGGCAGCAGCGGACAGGTATCGCGGGCCAGGACGAACTGCTGCAGGGCCGGCAACAGGTGGTCGCGCCGCGCCGCGGCCATGGCCTGGGGGAAGAGCGGCTCCTGGCCTGCCTGGCCCACCAGCCGGAACCAGAGGGCCAGTTGCAGGTCGGCCATGCCCGCCTCGGGACAGGCCGAGAGCGGACTGACAACCAGCTCCGTCACGGCGGCAAAGGCCCAGCTGTCGTGCAAGGCCAGCAGGCGCATCTGATAAGCGTCCAGGTGAGCCTGTGCCAGGTCGTTGCGAATCCGGACGTGGTCGGGCGCCAGCCGGACGGCCCGCTCCAGGTTGTAGACGCGCGCCTCGGCGGCTTGCACGTCTCGGACCTCGCTGAGTCCTCGGGCCACGGCACGGTAAGCCGCAGCCCAGTATCCCCGCCAGCCCTCGACGGAGATCATCAGCCCCAGGGCCAGCAGAACGACGGCCCCCAGGTAGGGAGCCACCCCCCCAAAGGCGTAGGTTGCCGGCTCGCTGGGCGGCCGGGTGTCCTTTCCTTTCCTGGCCGTGGCAGAGGAGGCCAGGCCGAGAGAGACGATCTGGGCGGAAAGGACCGCCGCCAGAAGCGCAATCGCCGGAAGGTGGATGCCGAAGTCGCCCATGCTGTGGACAACCAGAGCGGTGAAACCGAACAGTCCCCCCAGAGCCAGCCCTGCCGCGGAATGCCCGGCGTTGTGCCGCACCGCCCGCACCCCCAGGGTCCCGATCAGTCCCAGCAGCAGGAGGGTCAGGCCCAGCCGGATGACCCCGCCTTCGATCAGGGCCTCCAGGAACTCATTGTGGGCATGCTCATTGACGACCTGGTGGGGGTCCGCCGTGCGCGCCAGCGGCTCGACGTATTGAAAGGTCCCGGCGCCGCTCCCCCAGACCGGAAAATCCGGGAACAATCGCAGGCTGTCCCGCCACATCGGCAGTCGGTTCGTCGCCAGGGCCTGCCCACTGGTCACGGTCGCCAGCCGCTTCTCGACCTGATCCATGCCCAGCCAGCCGAGCAGGGCAAGGGTCAGGGCGCCCAGCACCGCCGTCGGCAGGATCCAGTTCAGCTTTGAAATCCGGGGCGGGTTCAGCAGGAGCAGCACCAGAAAACCGGCCAGCAGGGCCAGGAAGCCGCCCCGGGAAAGGGAGAGGAGCACACTCACGACCATGACGGCCAGGGCACAAAGAAGCCACAGCTCGGCTGGCTTTTCCAGCAGGTCATGCCAGCTCCAACCCTCGTCTACGAACGGGTTCCGCCGGGAACGAAGCTGTGACGTCTCCTTGCTGTGCTGCCGTTGTCGCTGGGCGATCAGCAGTCCAAGGCCCGCACCGATGCAAACGTTCACGTAGAACGGATAATGAGCACGGGCCAGGAACGGGCCGAAGACCGTCCCCTGAGTCTTCACGCTCCAGTAGATGACCTTGGGTGGGCTGGAGTAGAACTGAATGATCGAGAACAAGGCCAGCAGGGTGCCATTGATGACCAGGACAAGGAACAGCCGGCGGAGAGAGGCCTTCGAGGCGATGGTATTGCGCACCAGGGCAAAGACCAGCACCACGGCCAGGAGCCGAAACAGCTCCCGGCGGGTCGCGCCGGGGTACACCGAAAGCGCATTGCCCGCGACCCGGGTTGGCGGGTCCGCGGCTGGCGGTGCGGCAACCTGTTCGTGTTCCTGTGGGAGAAGTTTCTCGTAAAGCCTGGCCGTTGCCGGCGACAGGAATGTCAGGGTGGAGTGAGAAAGGGGAACCAGCTGCCAGACGCCAAGCCAGAGAAGTCCAGCCAGACACAACACCACGGGGCACTTGACCCAGGTGAAGCGCCGGACCAGCAGGATTTGCACGCCCCACAGGGCCAGCAGGACCGCCAGACCCAGGTCCAGCCAGTACTCGAAGATCGGCTCGCTGGCTGCAAAACCCCAGGGGGAAAGGAAGACAAGGGCGCAGAGGACAACTTCGATACACCCCCGGATGAATGGGAGTGCCATTTCAGTTGCCGAAAACCAGATTGGACGTCGTCGCTGGCTGGTACTGGAAGAGCACGGTGCCACTCGACGACGCGAACGTAAACGTGACCGTTATCTTGTCTGCACTTCCGTCCAGGGCCAGTTCGGTGCTGCCGGTGTTCGTGCCGTTTGACGTGAGCGAAATGCCGTTCGCCGGCATGCCAGGACCAAGTGTCCTGAATAGCGACTCCGTGGAGTTGTTTGCAAGGGTCACGGTGACCGCTACCGTCAGGGTGCCATTCGCGGGCACCGTCAGACCGTTCCCACCCCCGGGTCCCACAATGGCACCCAGATTCAGTTTTGCGCTGAGCATTTCGCCGGCGCTGCCCGCCACCATCCCCTGCCCCGTTGCCGTTTGGGTTGTCCCCTGTGTGACCGTGAAAGCACTCGGGGTCTGCATCTGTAATGCGTTGGCGCCAGCCGGAGCCTGATTCAGACTGACGTTGGAAGAGTCCGTCGTGAAAGCACCCGTTGGCCAGGTGATTGTGTAAGCCAGGACCGGCAAGGGGAGCAGCAGCAAGCAGGTGAGAATGCCACCCAAGGATTGCAGACCGAACCGCCGGATGGTGGTAAACAGCCCCATAATCTCACCCATTTTATGCAGTTTGCCGTGTTGGTCACACAAAACACGCATTCAGTTTAGGGTGAGGCGAAAAGCCTGTCAAGGAAAAACGGAGGTATTTTCCCGATCTTCTCCATCCTCCGCTCAACCATCTCGGATCCCCACACCAGGGGGAATCAGCCGGCTCGCTCTCTCACGGCCAGCACGACACGGCCGACAGGTCGGCCGGCACTCCCTTCGTCCCGGGGCTGACCCAGCGGCAGACCTCGCAGCGCCGCGGCGGGTCCTTCTTCTTGCGCGGCAGGACCGCGTAGGGAATGCGGTTGGCGAGCAGCCAGGTCCGGTGCGTTTGTGTCAGCTGCGGCTCGATCACCTCAAAGCCGCGCGGCGAGCCGTCCATCTTCAGCACCCAGATCTGACCCGTGGTCTGCTGGACGGTGTCGGGATGCACCTGCCCGCTCCAGCTCAGCTGGCCGCCTTGCTCGCAGAACCGGGCCAGTTCCCAGCGAAAGACCACGTCCACCTGCGCCTCGTTGTTGAGGACCACGATGTGGTCATTGGGACCACACTGCCTGACGACGTGCCGGATGATGCCGCGCGCCCACACGTCACAGTCGCCGCGATACGGATAGAGGACGTCGATCAGCAAGCAGATGACGCCGACCACGACAAACAGGCTGCCGGCCAGGTTCATGGCTCCCTGTTGCTGGGTGACGGTTCGCAGTCGGCCAATGAGGGCTGCCAGGCCGGCGCCGGCCGCCAGGCAGATGATCGGGGCGACGTGCTGCGACAGCCGGCAGCAGCCGCCGTAGGGATAGCGATGCAGGAAGGCGGCGAGCAAACCCAGGACAAAGGGGCCGGCGCAGATCAGCACCAGCGAGCGCTGCCCTGTCCGCCACAGCCAGACCAGGCCACCCGCGAACAGGAGGAACTGCGGCAAGCTGAGGCCGTAATCGCCGCCGATCGGATAGGCGAACAACCGGCTGGAATGGATCATCGCCAGCCAGGAGAGGAAGTCCAGCGGCCGGCTCGGCGGAAAGCCGTGGGCCCAGTACGATTGCAGGAAGTCGTTGACCGAGCCGGTCTTGCGGTCCAGCTGCGACATGCCCACCAGCAGATAGCTGCCGAGGAAGCCGGCCAGCAGCAGCAGGTTGTAACCGGCGAACCAGCCCCGCGTCTTCCAGGAGGGTTGTTTCCAGACCGCCGGCAGCAGGACGGCGCTGATCGAGCCGGCCACGAACACAGTCGGGTAGGAGGCAAGCAGGGCAACCGGGACGGCCAGGGTCAGCAGGACAAGCCAGCGCAGTTGCCGGGGCTGGCGCAGATACTCCACCGCCAGCAGCAGGAGCAAGGTGGACATGCACAGGTCGAGCGAGTAGGGCTTGATGTTGGTACACATCGACACGGGCCAGATGGCCACGGCCAGGAAGCCCACGGCCAGGGTGCTGGCCAGCGGCGGCAGGGCCCGGCAGGCCAGCCGCCAGAACAGCAGCAGACCGGTCATGCCGGCCAGGAACGGGACCAGACGCATGGCCAGCTCCGACGTGCCCAGCGTCAGAAAGGCCGTCAGCTCGCCCCACAGAAAGAGGATCGGGGCCACCTGGCTGCAACGCAGCTGGCCTGTCAAACCCAGATAGCTCTGATCGATCATGTTCAGGCAGATGAAGGATTCGTCGCCCCAGAAGGGGAAGCGGAGCAGATAGCGCGTCACGCGCCAGAGGATGCCGAGAAACAGCAGTGCCAGGGTCCAGCGGCGGAGCAGTCGGGTAGGGAACGCCCTCTGCGGCGTTCCGGCGGCATCCGGCCCCGCGGCCAGCTGGGGCAGTTCAATTTGAGCCGTGGCCAAGGTTTGGTCCCTCCTTCCTTCCCTCCCTGGGCCAGAGGGGACCGCACCATAGCGACCTGGCCGGGAATGTCCAGAGCGGTCTGGAAAGAGGAAGTCTCTCGATTTTGGTGTTCCCGCCGAGCCGCGCACGCAGCGCAGCGGAGTAAGCGGCCTGCAGGAAGACCGCTTACTCCGCTGCGCTGCGTGCGCGGCTCGGCCAATGCGGGTCGGCGCCGTCCCCGCCAAGGGAATTGTTGTCTGCCGGTCTTATTTCTTGATCTTGAACACCTTGCCGTCCACGAAGGTGACGTAAACGAACGGCGAGTCACCGATCCCCCCGAAATAGGTGAACTTCTTGACCGGTTTGGTCCTGCCGTTGGGGCCCATGACTTCCTGTTGCGTGACGTTGGCGTGGATGACGTGAATCCCTTCCAAGGTCTGATTATTGGCAGGCTGGCCAAACAGGGCGATGACCTGCTGTTCCGTCATGCCGATCTGCAGCTTGTTCCAGTCTTGCTTCTGCATTCCCGGCATGGGGTTGTTGGGGAAGTTGACCTGCGGAAAATCGCCTCCTCCCATGTTGATTCCCATGTTGCCGTTCTTCCCCACCGAGACTGCCGTGAGCACCTTGCCGTTGAGCATGGAAACCGTGAAGTCGCCGTGCCGGTTCCGCCAGATCAGCGACTTGGATTTGATGCCAAACCCTCCCATGTCGAGGGTCTGATCGGGCCGGCCGACCAGGGCGATCACTTCTTGCTCCGTCATGCCCGCCCTGATCTTTTTGAAGTTCTCGACGCTGAACGAGCTTCCCCCCAGGATCAGGACCAGGGCCACGATCAGGATGATGAGCAGCAAGCCGCCGCCGCCCGCCACCAGGCCGATCACCAGCCCCATGCTGGACTTGCTCTTGCGTTTCTTGCGAGATCGAGGCGCTTCGGCTTCCTCCTCGTCTTGGTCCTTCTTGCGGCGGCGCGGCCGACCGTCCTCGTCGTCGCGCTCGTCCCGGGCCGATGGCCTGGAGCGCTTGCGGGGTGACTCCTCGTCGGCCAGTTCGCAGGCGAAGGCCTCTTCTTCCTCGCCGCCGTTGACGTAAAAGGGCGTGTCGCAGCTCTTGCACCGAACCTGTTTTCCCGACAGGCTGTCGGCCAGATTGTAAGCCTTGGCACAGCGCGGACAGGCAGTCTTGATTGGCATGGCACAATCCCCGTTGCTGGATGCGCGAGAACGTTGCAAGTTGCTTCCCCCAGATTACCAGACGACACAACCGGGAGCAATGACCGAAAAAAAGTCCTGCACGCCCCGAAGGGCGTCCCGCCCGGGGCTGCCTGGCTTGTTGCCTGGCGACCTGGTACACTCACCGCAAGGCCTACCCGTCTCGATTCCATCCCGTGTCCGCGGCCCCTGGACGGGAGTGAGCTTTCATGGACGCATGCGCGACCTGCGGTATTCTGACGCTGACTGTCGCCCTGATTGCCGTGATCGGCCACGCTCTCTGGCTGCTGTTCGCCGTGTTCTTCCGAGCCGTGGCCCGGGAGGGTGAGGCTCCTGCCGAGCCCCGGCGGCACGATCGGCCTTCGCCGCGACGGACCTGCGTCCGCTGTAACACAACCTATGACCGGCGTGCGCGTAGCGTGTCCTTCCTGCGGCCTCGATCCGCACAGTCCGGTCGCCGTCGAACTTCGCGAGCTGGAAATCACCACCCGGCAAATCCAGGCGCTGGTGCAAAAGGAGGCCCTGGATTCGGCCGTCGCCGAGCGGATCTACCAGCTGCTCGAGGAGCGCCAGACGGAGCTGGTCAAGCGGAAACGGCCGGTTCCCGCGGCCGAGCCCGCGCCTGTTCCCTGGGCCCAGGCGGAGCCGCTGCCGGGCGAGCCTATCTGGCATCAGCTGGAACGGCTGCTCGGCAACTGCGAGAACGTCGAGAACCTGCCGGCCAGCCGGCGCGAGCAGGCCCTGGATTGGTTCCGCCAGCTGGAGCCGGACGAGCTGGCGAGCCTGTCGCCGGGCTCCCTGCTCCACCTGACCCGGCTGCTGCGTTCCATTCACTGGGTCGCCCGCGTCCTGACCGTTGCCCGGCTGCTGGTGCGAACTCATCCCCAGTCCCCGGAAGCCGTGGCCGCCGCCGTGGAGGCCAGCCGCCTGGCCGCCGCGGAACGTCTCCCCGGTCATGCACGCTGGTTCCTCAACTGGGCGCTGGACGCCGCTCGCAATGAAGGGGAACGCCGGGAGATCCACGCCCTGCTGGAGTCCTTGCCGCCGGGCGAGGACCAGGAACTGCCGCAGCTGCACGAACCGGCTGCACCGCTCCAGGTGGTGCGTGCCGCGCCGGCCGCCCAGGAGCCCGCACTACCCCGGCGGTCGCTGAGCGAGCTGCTGGCCGGGTTCATGGAGGAACGCAACATCCTCTGGGGCGAACTGGTCGGCGGCCTGCTGATCGTGGGCTGCTCGATCGCCCTGGTCATCAGCCTGTGGCAGGCGCTGGAACAGATCCCCTATTTCCCCTTCCTGATCATTGCGACCATCACGGCCGGGCTCTTTGGAGCCGGACACTACACGCTGCGGCACTGGAAACTGGAATCGACCAGCCGAGGGCTGCTGGTGATTGCCACCCTGCTGACCCCGCTTGATTTTCTGGTGGTCGCGGGGCTGTCGCGCGATCAGGGGCAAGACGCCGCCGGCCTGGCCATCGAGATCACCTCGCTGCTGGTGTTCGCCTTGCTGGTGCTGCTGGCGGCGCGCATCCTGGTCAGCGGCGTCTTACCGGCGATCCTGGGAAACCCCGCGGGCTTCTTGACCCTGGCCGTGATGGGCAGCGCGGCCAGTCAGCTCCTGGTGCCGCGCTGGCTCCAACCGGGCTCGACTTCGGGGCCATTCCTGGCCCTGGCCTTTGTGCCGGCGCTCTGTCAGGTGCTGGCCCTGGGGGCGGTGCTGCTGCCGCTGGCACGGCGCGACCGGCTGGAGGGGACGACCGCCAACGCGCTGTTCCTTTTCCTCGGCCAGGCGACATTCGCGGGGGTGGTGGCCCTGGGCTTTCTCGTTTACCGGAGCGAGGACACCCTGACCGCCCTGCGGCACTTGGCCATGCCAATTGCCCTGGCCGGCATGCCGCTGCTGATCACCGGAGGCGCTGGTCCATCGGATGCTGGAAAAGGAGCCGGTCCAGCCGGAAACCGATGCGGTGCAGCGCGGCCTATCGCCGGGCGTGGCCCGCCTGGTGGGGACGGCCACAACGCTGATCGGGGTGCTGATCCTGCTCGGGGCCCTGGCGCTGACCTGGCCGCGAACGGACGGCCTGATCGTGATTGGCACGGTGAACGCCGTGGCTTTCACCGTCGTGGCTGTGCGCTATCACCTTCCCCAGGCGCACGTTCCCGCCCTGGTTTGCCTGGCGATCGCTGCCCTGACCGCGTTTCATGGCCTGGCCGGCAACCTGAGCGCGACCGTGGACGATCCTGGCAGACGCTGGCTTGACCTGGCCGGGTCGCCGTCCAGCGGCAGTCTGCTGACCATGCTGGCGGTCGGCCTGGCACTGACAGCGGAGCTGGGAGTCCGCTGCCGGCTGCGGTTGGACGCCCTGTATCATCTGGTGGGCAGTGGCGTCTCGGCCGGGCTGGCGCTCCTGCTGGTTGGCATGGCAGGGAGGACCGAACCCGAACGGGCCGCGCTCGTCTTCGCCACGTGTGGCCTGGGTTGCTTGGTGGTGAACCTGCGCTGGCGGATCAGTGCCGCTCAGTTTCGCCGGTCCGGTGATCCTCCTGGGAGCGACCGCGTTCACACTGCGCTGGCTCAACCCGGAGCTGTCGGGAGCGCGCCTGGCCCTGCTGACGCTGCTGACCGAGGCCAGCGGGCTCCTGGCGGCCAGCCTGCTGCTGGCTCGGACCCTGCGTGACCGGTTGTTTGCTGATCCCTTCTGGGTCGCGGGCAAGATAGCATCGGGCCTGGCGATCCTGGCGCTGGTCCTGACCGTGGAGTGGTCCTGGTTGCCGGGCTGCTGCTTGTGTGCGTTGTGGCTCGCGGCCTTGTGGCTGGTCATCTCCTGGAGCGAGGGGTCCCCCCGGCTGTTCCAGGTGTTCCAGGGAGTCGCTGACCGCGGCGCTCCTTCTGGGCGTCAGCGCCTGGCTGCACAATCAAGAATGGCTCGGCAATCACGAAGCTGCGCTGCTGCAACCGCGCAGTTTGCAGGCCTACACCCTGGGTTTGGCGATCCTGACCCTGGCCTGGTCCGTCTTGCGGCGAGCGATCCGCTGGGGTCCGGGAGCCCGAGTTCTGCTCGAACCGAACTTTCGGACGGTCGATTGGTGCGTCCTTGCGATCCTGGTCGTCGGCCAGATTCTCCTTGTCCTGGGGGCCGTCATTCCGGAGATCGTCCGCGAACACGCAACCCAGCTCACCGACCTTGTCGCCGCCTCCCCGGGTGCGTTCGCCCTCGGCCAGGGCTGGGTGTTGCTGGGAATCCTCGGCCTGGCGCTCACGGTGGAACTCTGGGGAAGCTTCGCGCACGAATGTGTGCTTGGTGCGGTCATTCTCGGTCTGAGCGTGCCGCTCCTGGCGAGCCTTGCCTACCGTGGGGAGCTGGCCGTGGCGTCGGCGCTGCGCTGGGGCCTGGCGCTGAGCTTCCTCGCACAGTCCGCCCTCCTGTGGGCCCGCCGGCCGCTCTGGCGCTGCTGCGAGGTGCTGGGGATCAACGTGGCCTGCTTCGTGCAGAATGTTCCTTCCTGGGTGCGGTCGCTGCTGCTGCTGGGCGCGGGGCTGCCGGTCCTGGCGCTGACGTGGTGGGTCGCGATCCTGGGGTTTCTCGGCCAGCAGCCGGTCGGCCCGGACGCCGGCTCCCTGTTCGGGCGGATGGGCTGGACCGCCTCGATGGTGGTTCCGCTCCTGCTCCTGACCTTCGCCCTGGTCGGTCACGGGGTGCGCGAGGACCTGGCAGGATACGTCAGTGCTGCCGGGTATCTGCTCACCATCACCCTGATGGGCGGTTATGCCCTGAGCGTGGTGATCGGCGGCCAGGGGATCACCGGGGCAAAAACCGCGTTCCTCCTTCAGCTGGGCATTCTCGGCATTACGGTGTGGGGCCTGGCCTGGCTGACAACCGGCCGGTGGCGCGATCTGCTGCTTCTGGCGTGGCAGGTGAGCCTGGGGCTGCTCGGCTGCGTGGGCGTTACGCTGGTGACACTGGTTTGCGTACTGTCGCGACCGGCCGTCACCTTACCGAAGGAGCTGCACGAGTTCCTCCTTCAGACAGGGAACCTCGCCGGCTGGCTCGCCCTGCTCTGCTCCCTGGCCCTCGCCATCTGGTTCACGCGGATACCAGGCTCGGGCTGGCGGACCATCCACGTCCTCGGCGTCGGTGGGCTCTTGCTCGGGATCGCGGCCGCTTGCACCGCGGCGCGGTGGGACGTGGACGGCTGGCTCGCCTTCCACGTGCTGTCGCTGGCCTGGGCCCTGGTCGGCCTGGTCTTCCTCACGTGCGGCTGGGCGGGAGCGGAGCTGTCGCGGTTCGGCCCCATTTTCTTGAGCGACGAGGGCCGGCGCTGGACGGCCCAGCAGCTCGGTCAGCTCTTCCCGGTCGCGCCGACCCGGCTCTGGGTCGAGGGTTTCGGCCTGCTCGTGGTCCTGCTGGCGCTCGGCGAATCGCTGCTGGACCCGGCGCGCTCATCCTGGTCCTGTGCGGCCCCGCTGGCGGTGAGCGTGCTTCTGGGCGCGGATGCGGTCTGGTCGCGCCGGCCCTGGCTGGTTTACGTCTCGGGTCTGCTGCTCAACGTTTCGGGGTATCTGCTCTGGCGCAGCTGGCTTGCCTCCGAATGGGCGGGGTGGGGCGCGGTCGCATCGGAGCCGGGTCAGCTGTCCCGCTTGCTGTACCTCCAGACCATCTGTCTCGGCCTGGGCTCCGCCGGCTGGTCGCTCCTGGAGCTGAAGCTGCGCCGGCTGGATCGACCCATCGATCTGCGCGGCAGCTGGGTCCCCTTCGTCCACAGCGCCGCGCTGGTTGCGGTGCATTTGCTGGCACTGCTGGTCCTGACCGGACTGGCCGGGGACCTGACCGGTGCGGCGATCCACGTCGCGGGACCGCTGGCCTGGTTCGCCCTGGCCGCAACCCTGATCGCGACGGTCCTGTGCTTCTGGGACGCCGAGGCGAGCTTGTGGGGACTTCCCCTCGCTCCGCTTTACGTCCTCGGACTGCTGTTCCTGGGGCTGGTCCTTCACGGACTGATCCTCACCCCGCGCGAACTGGCGGCGGTGGCGACGCCGCTGCTGGCCTGCTACCTGGCGGCGACCGCGGCGGTCGTCTGGCTGGCCCCGCGCGGCGCCTGGCTGCGGCGCTGGCTGCGGATGCCAGAACGCACCGACTCCAGGCTGACTCCCTGGTTCCTGCCCGGACAGACACTGCTGGGCACGCTCGTTCTCGGTCTGAGCCTGTTCTTGTGTCTGGACTTTCCCACGGCGATCGAGCGCCTGGCCGGACCGGCGGCGGTGGCCCTGCTCACTCTGACGGGCCTGACCATGACCGCGTGCAGGTCCGCTTGTTCTGATTTATCGTTTCGCACTCACCCGGGTCAGCGCGAAACGATAAATCAAAACAATCCGTGGGACACTATCCTCACCAACGACAGCGTCCCCCGCCAGATCACTCTGGCACTTGGTTTGCTCTCTGTCCTTGAACTGGGCTGTGCCTGGCTCGGTCCACAGGTCCATCCCTTGTGGTTGCACCGCAACGTGCTGCTGCTGTTCGTGCTGACCCTGTTCACGCTCCTTTACCGCTCCGGCCTGGCCGGGCGCGTGCCTCGACAGAGCCCCTGGGCGGTCAGCAGCCGCCAGCAAGGGGCTGTGCTGGCCGTGCTGGCGCTGGTGGTTCTGCTCGGCCTGCTGGTGCAGGAGTTCTTCCTCTACGACCCGGTGACCCGGCGCGTGCCGCTGGCCTGGCCCGGTGCGCTGCTGGTGGGCATTCTGCTGGCTGCAATGCTGGTGGGTACGCTGGCCGTCGCGGTCGCCCGGGAGTGGAACCCGTTCGCGCTGAGCCCGGCAGGCAAGGTGAAGTGCGTCTGGGCCGCGGAGGTGTTCCTGGTCCTGCTGCTGCTTCATCTGCGGCTGAACGTGCCCGACATCTTCCCGGGGTGGATCGGCGAAAACTGGGCCCTGATACTAATGCTTCTCGGCTTTGCCGGGGTCGGCCTGGCCGAGCTGTTCCAGAAGCGCGGCTTGCCGGTGCTGGCCAAACCGATGCAGCAGACCGGGCTGTTTCTGCCGCTGCTGCCGCTGGTTGCGTTCCTGCTGCGGCCGGTCTCTCAGCTGCGGACCCTGGAAAACGTCATTCCAGGCTTCCAGCCGCTGTTTCGTTACCTGGATCGGCTGCCGGCCAGCTTCCAGATGCACGCCCTGCTCTGGTTCCTGCTGGGCGCTTTGTACACGCTGGTGGCGATCCTGCGGCGGTCGTCGCTCTTTGCCCTGCTGGCCGCCCTGGCCGCCAACTTTGGCCTGTGGGTCGTCTATGCCAACGTGGCGGGGTTGAGCTTCCTGCTGCATCCGCAGCTGTGGTTGATCCCGCTCGGCTTGATCCTGCTGGCCGCCGAGCACCTGAACCGCTCCCGATTGACGGATGGGCAGAGCCAGGGAGTGCGCTACCTGGGCCTGCTGCTGATTTACGTCTCCTCGACGGCGGATATGTTTATCCTGGGGCTGGGCAATTCGGTGCTGTTGCCGGTGAGCCTGGCGGTGCTGTCGATCCTGGGCGTGCTGGGAGGCATCCTGCTGCGGGTGCGTGCGTTCCTGCTGTCAGGGGTGGTCTTCCTGTTCCTGGTGGTGCTGGCGCAGATCTGGCATGCGGCCGTGGATCGGGCCCAGACCTGGGTCTGGTGGGCCTCGGGCATCGTCCTCGGGGCGAGCATCTTGATCCTGTTTGCCCTGTTCGAGAAGCGGCGCAACGACGTGCTCCACTTCATCGAGGACGTCAAGGGGTGGGACTGAAAGCGGTCCGACCTCAACCCATAAGGAGCTTTTCATGAGTGTGCAACGTTTCACCTTTCCCGCGACGTTCCTCGGGCTGCTCTCTTTCGTGGTGCCGCTTTCGGTCGGCCAGGACGCGAAAGACGAACCCAAGCCGAAGGACAAGCAAGTGATCGACTCCAGGCCGGAGAAGCGCAAGCTGGCGGCCGGCGTCAATTTCAAGAAGGAGCTTGGGCTGCCTTACCCCTCGCTGGGGACGCTTGGCGCCCGGATTGACTCGGCCCGCAGGCAGAGCGATCCGGTTTCCCTGGGACATGCCGCCAGCGAGCTGGCCGTGGCCGAGAAGGTCAGCGGCAAGCAGGCGACCCTCACTTCCACCAAGCTCTACAAGGAGGCCGTCCAGCTGGCCCGGCTGCGCCGGGACGTGGCGGAGCTGAGAGCCATGCTGGCAATGAACTACCAGATCACCAACGCCCAGGGCGAGGCCACGCTCCTCCAGCAGGACATTGACCAGGCCAAGCAATTTGCCCAAAACGAAAAACGGCAAATCGAGATGAACCAGGAACCGACCGGGCCACGCAAGCTGATCGTCAACAATTACACCACCCAGTACATCGACGTCACCGTCAATGGCCGCCTGAAGATGCAGGTGCCGCCGGGCGAAAGCCGCTGGTGCATGATCGAACACAAATGGAACCCCACCGTCCTGGAAGGCTATGGCAACGAGGACCTGGACAAATGGGGCCCCAAGACCATCCTCGGGGACTTCAAGACGTACACCTGGAACATCAACGGGTGACGTCCCTCGGTGGAGCGCCCGAGCCGCGCACGCAGCGCAGCGGAGTAAGCGGCCCGGCGGCAACCGCTTACTCCGCTGCGCTGCGTGCGCGGCTCGGCAAGGGTTTGTCCGAGCCGCGCACGCAGCGCAGCGGAGTAAGCGGCCCGGCGGCAACCGCTTACTCCGCTGCGCTGCGTGCGCGGCTCGGCAGATGGCGCGTGGCGCGGCGCGGCATTTTTTCCTTGCAAAGAAACCCGAACCTGCCATACTGAAGTGAGCTGAACCCTCACGCCCCTGTCATGTCAGCAGTGATCATACCCGGAGTGCGCAAACATGGCCAAATCTCGTGGCGACTTCTCGGAAATCCTGGTCAAGCAGCAGATCCTCTCCCCCGATCAGCTGGAAGAAGCGCGCTCGGTGGCGCTGGGCCAGGGTCAGAAACTGCAGGACGTGCTCCTCAAGATGGACTACGCCACGCAGGACCAGATCATGGCGGCCATCGCCGAGTTCCACGGCATGCAGTTCGTCACCCTGACCGAGACGCAGGTGCCGGCGGCCGTGGTGGAAATGGTCCCCGAGTCGGTGGCTCGGGAAAACATCATCCTGCCGCTGGCCCACGAGAACGGGGCCCTGCGCATCGCCATCAGCGACCCGTCCGACTTCGGCACGGTGGACAAGCTGACCTTCATCCTCAACAAGGACATCCAGCCGGTGCTGGCCCCCCGCGACCAGATCGTCGAGGCCATCAACCGCCACTATGGCCAGTCCGAAACCGAATCGGTGGACTCCATGCTGGCCGAGTTCACCGACACCGCCATCGACTTCACCGAAACCGAGTCGATGGGCGGCAGCGGCCCCGTGGACGACAGCAACGAGGCCCCGATCATCAAGCTGGTCAACCTGGTCATCTCGGAAGCGGTCTCGCTGCGGGCCAGCGACATCCACGTCGAGCCCTTCCACGACCGGGTCCGCATCCGCTACCGGATCGACGGCATCCTGGTCGAGCGCGACAGTCCGCCCCGCCGGCTGCTGGCCCCCATCCTCTCCCGTCTGAAGATCATGGCCTCGATGGACATCGCCGAGAAGCGCCGCACCCAGGACGGCCGGATCAAGACCAACATCAACGGCAAGCACTATGACCTGCGCGTCTCCATGCTGCCGACCTGCAACGGACAATCGTGCGTCATGCGCATCCTGGACCGCAGCAACATCCAGGTGAGCATCAAGGAACTGGGCTTCGGCGAGGAGGACTACGCCCGCTTCCAGCAGATCATCAAACGGCCCAACGGCATCTTCCTGGTCACCGGCCCGACCGGCTCCGGCAAGACCACCACGCTGTACGCCGCCATGAACGAACTGAACCGGCCGGACCGCAAGATCATCACCGCCGAGGATCCGGTCGAGTATTACCTGCCCGGCATCAATCAGGTGGAGGTGAAACATCAAATCGGGCTGGACTTCGCGCGCATCATCCGGGCCATGTTGCGGCAGGCCCCCAACATCATCCTGGTCGGCGAAATCCGCGACCATGAGACGGCCGAGATTGCCATTCAGGCCTCTTTGACTGGACACCTGGTTTTCAGCACCCTCCACACGAACAACGCGCCCTCTGCTATTACAAGATTGTGCGACATCGGGGTGCAGCCGTTCCTGGTTGCCTCCAGCGTCATTGCCATCATGGCCCAGCGTCTGGTACGGCTGGTCTGCCCCAAGTGCAAGGCCCCCGACGAACCGACCAAGGCCGAGATCACGGGGGCCGGGTTGACTCCCGAGCAGATCAAGACGGGGACGTTCATGCGTGGCCGGGGCTGTGGCCACTGCAACCACACTGGCTACCGCGGCCGGCGGGGCATCTACGAGCTGCTGCGCATGACCAGTGCGCTGCGCGAGATGACTTTCAAGGGCGAGCCAGCCCAGCAGCTGCGGCGCACGGCCCGGGCCAACGGCATGAAGATGCTGCTGGAAGATGGTATTGCCAAAGCACTTAAGGGCATGACCACCCTGGAGGAAGTGCTGAGCATTTGCCATCACAACATTGAGTGAGCGCACCATTCGGCATCTGGAATTCGGCGTCCCCGGAAGAGACGCCCCGGTTCGTCACCCCGGGTTGCGCTGCGCTCCACCCGGGGCTTTATTCCGTTTTCGGGAGTAAAGCCCCGGGTGGAGCGCAGCGCAACCCGGGGTGGGGGTGGAGCGCAGCGCAACCCGGGGTGGGGGTGGAGCGCTGTGGGCCGGCGGGGATCAGTTCCAGCCCCTGCACTGGCGCCCCTGAATTCCCTTATTCGCTCCTCGAAGGGAAATCTTGCAACAAAATTGGCTCGGGTCGATTGATCGGCCCGGCCAAGTTGACATAATGGCGTTAAGGAAGGCATCTCCTTGAGTTGCTTCGTTTGAGGGGCGCTTTGTGGCCGGCACCACGGTACAGATTGACAAACTGCTGCACACGGTCATTGGCCTGAAGGCGAGTGATTTGCACATCACGGTGGGCCAGTCGCCGGTGATCCGGCACCACGGCCGGATGAAGAAGCTGGACACCAAGGTCCTGGACTCCGACGACACCGTGGGCCTGATGAAGAGCATCACGCCGGACCGCTGCCAGCAGGAACTGCAGGAGCACGGCGGCACCGACTTCGCCATCGAGTTTGTCGATGGCTACCGGTTCCGCGTGGCCATCTTCAAGCAGCGCGGCAACATCGGCATCGTCTGCCGGCGCATCCCCAGCCAGTTCCTGTCGTTCGAGCAGATCGGCATGCCCGACGCCATCAAGCGGATGATCACCCGGCCGCGTGGTCTGCTGCTGGTGACCGGGCCGACCGGCTCGGGCAAGACGACCAGCCTGGCCAGCATGCTGAACTTCATCAACGACAACTACGACAAGCACGTCATCACCCTGGAAGACCCGATCGAGTACTACCACAAGCACAAGAAATCGCTGTTCAACCAGCGCGAGATCGGCACCGACGTACCGTCGTTCAAGGAGGGCATTCGCCGGGCCCTGCGGATGGACCCCGACATCATCCTCGTGGGCGAAATGCGCGACCTGGAAACGATCCACGCCGCCATCGAGGCGGCCGAGACCGGCCACGTGGTGTTCGGCACCCTGCACACCAACAGTGCCTCGTCCACGGTCAACCGGATCATCGACGTCTTTCCCCAGGAGGCCCAGGACCAGATCCGCACTCAGCTCTCGACCGCCCTGATCGGCGTGCTGTCGCAAACGCTCATGCCCAAGAAGCCCGAAGGCGTCATCGCCGCCTACGAGATGATGGTGGTGACGCCGGCCATCGCCAACCTGATCCGCGAAAACAAGACCTACCGCATCGACTCCAGCATCCAGACCGGCCGGGCCCACGGCATGTTCCTGCTGGACGAGCACCTGTTCAAGCACTGGCAGAACGGCCTGGTGGACAAGGAAGAGTGCCTGATGCGGGCCCAGCGCCCCGCTGACCTGGCTGCCAAGTTTGCCGCCGCCGAGCGCGGCGAAGACATGGACGAGGATTACGAGGACGACGAGGACGAGGACGAGGACGAGGAGGACGACGAAGAAGACCGGCCGCAGCGCCGCCGTCGGTAACGGAGCTGGCAAAACGCTCCAACGTCGAACCAGAGAAGTGGGTTATCGAAGGGTGAGCCGCGAGTTGCCCGGCTCACGCCACCCGTCGCAGCGTGTCGAAGCAAGACCCCAGGAACCAGACAGGCGAACATGGCCACACCAAGCGATCTTCCTCCTCGGAAACCAGGGACCCCGCCGCCGGCGGGAATCCAGAAACCCGCCGCCGGCTCCGGCACGCCGCCGGCCAAGCCAGCTGCTTCCGGCACGCCGCCGGCCAAGCCGGCTGCCTCCGGCACGCCGCCGCAGAAACCCGCCGGCCAGGCGCCCCGGCCGGCTGCTCCGGGCAATGGCCCTCCTCCCAAGCCCACGGGACAGGGAGCTGCTCCGCAGAAACCCGCCGGGCAGGTGACCCGGCCCGGCGGCTCGGCTCCGCCTACGGCCGGTGCCGCCAAACCACCGGCCCCCGCGGGCCAGGCCCCCGCCGGGCAGACCCCGGCCAGGCCGGCCGCCAAGCCCCCGGCCAAGTCCGCTCCGCCGGCCAAGAAGGCCGCCCCCAGGGAACGAAGCACGGGCAAGCGCAAGATCGAGCAGGTGCTGCAGGACCTCGGTTTCATTGAGGAAGACCAGATCTGGGACCTCAGCGGTGAGGCCAAGGAAACCAACCGCTCCATCGGCGAGGTGGCCGTTTCCCGCGGTCTGATCACCGAGGACCAGCTACTTCAGGCCCTGGGCGAACTGCACGGTCTGAAGGTGATTTCCCCCACCGAGCTGAAACCCACGCCGGAGGCCCTGCAGCAGGTCAATGAGACCATGGCCGGCGTCTACAAGGTGGTGCCGCTCACCTTCAAGGACAAGGTGCTGACGGTCGCCATCGGCGACGTCAACAACCTGCCCGGCCTGGACGACCTGCGGAACTTCCTGTCCATCAGCGAGGTCGTCGCCAACCTGACCACGCAGGCGGCCATCGAGGAAACGCTGGCCAGGTGCTATCAGGGCAAGGAAGAGCAAAGCATTGTCGATCTGATCACCGAGATGGAGGCCGACCAGACCCTGGGCGGCAGGGGCCGGGAGAGCAGCATCGACCTGTCCGACCTGACCGAGATGGCCGAGGCCGCCCCGGTGCGCAAGCTGATCAACATGGTGTTCCTGCTGGCCATCAAGGACAAGGCCAGCGACATTCACTTTGAGCCGTTCGAGGAAGAGTACAAGCTGCGCTATCGCGCGGACGGCATCCTGTACGAGCTGGTGCCGCCGCCGCGCCACCTGGCCACGGCCATTGCCAGCCGCATCAAGGTCATGTCCAACCTGGACATTTCCGAGCGGCGTTTGCCGCAGGACGGCCGCATCGAGCTGAACGTCGGCGGCCACCCGGTGGACATGCGCGTCAGCACCTTGCCGACGATGTTCGGCGAGAGCGCCGTGGTGCGGGTGCTGGACCGGACGGTGGTGTCGCTGGACCTGAACAAGGTCGGCATGCCTCCCGACACGCTGGAGACCTTCCGGGCCCTGATCCAGAAGCCCAACGGCATCGTGCTGGTGACCGGCCCGACCGGCTCGGGCAAGACCACCACGCTGTACTCGGCCCTGAATGAGCTGAACGTCATCACCGACAAGCTGATCACCACCGAGGACCCGGTGGAGTACGAGATTGACGGCATCGTCCAGGTGCCGATCAACCACGACATCGGCATGACCTTCGCGGCCGCATTGCGCAGCATCCTGAGGCAAGACCCCGATAAGATCCTGGTGGGCGAGATCCGCGACCTGGAGACGGCGCAGATTGCCGTGCAGGCCGCCCTGACCGGCCACATGGTGTTCAGCACCCTGCACACCAACGACGCCCCCAGCACGATCACGCGCTTGCGGGACATGGGGCTGGAGCCGTATCTGATCACGGCCACGCTGGAGGCGATCCTGGCCCAGCGGCTGGTGCGGCGCATCTGTCTGGACTGCAAGACGCAGTTCGACCCCAGCCGGGAAATGCTGATGGAGCTGAACCTGACTCCCGAGGACGTCAAGGGCAAGACCTTCTTTTACGGCAAGGGCTGCGAGCGCTGCAACAACACCGGCCACAAGGGCCGCATGGGCATTCACGAGCTGCTGGTGGTCACCGACGAGGTGCGCGACCTGATTTCCGCGGGCGTCTCGACCGAGGAGCTGGGCAACGCTGTCAAGAAGTGGGGCATGCGGTCCCTGCGCGAGTCGGGCCTGGCCGGGATTTACAACGGTCTGACCAGCATCGAGGAAGTGGTGCGCGAGACCGTGGTGGAGGACGTGTGATTTGGTTTTTTCGACCCCTGCCGGCTTGCCCGGCAGGTGAAGGAGGTCTCGGGCTAGAGCGATGAGGCGCAATAAACGTTTTTCTTTTCCGCAAATCTAGCCAGTGACCTCCTTCACCTGCCGGGCAAGCCGGCAGGGGTCGAAAGAACAACAGCGTTTGCCTGCGATTCTTTTTTCCCGGTCCGGTTTGTTCCCGGACCCTTTTGTGACCGTGCGGAGACTGTGAGGGCGCCATGCCAACCTTCAAGTACGAGGCGATGGACAGCAGCGGTGGTGAGGTCAAGGACTCCGTCGAGGCCTCCAATGAGGAAGAAGCCCAGCAAAAAATCAAGCAGATGGGCTACTTCATCACCAAGATCACCGAAGTAGCCAGCGCCAAGAAGGGCAAGAAAGGCGCCAAGAAGGGCGGCAAGAGGAAGGGCCAATCCTTCACCATCGGCGGCGTCTCGCAGAAGATGCTGTGTACCTTCACCCGCCAGTTCTCGACCCTGCAGGACGCCGGTCTGCCGGTGCTGCGCAGTCTGCGCATCCTGGAAGGGCAGATGAAGCCTGGCGTGCTCAAGAACGCGCTCATCGACGTGGTCGAGGACGTCGAGTCGGGCTCGACCCTGAGCGAGGCCTTCGCCAAGCATCCCAAGTGCTTTGACCGGCTGTACGTCAACATGGTCAAGGCCGGCGAGGCCGGCGGTGCCCTCGAAGTGATTCTCCGCCGCCTGGCCGAGTTCAAGGAGAAGGCGCAGAGCCTTAAACGCAAGATCACCGGCGCCATGGTCTATCCGTGCGTGGTCATCACGGTGGCCGTGTCCATCCTGACCTTCATCATGGTCTGCATCATCCCGAAGTTCGAGAAGATCTTCAAGGACTTCAACATGAAGCTGCCGCAGCTGACGGAGATGCTGATCGACGTCTCGCGCTGGTTCTCGTCTTACTGGTACGTGCTGCCGCTGTTCCCGATGGCCATCTGGCTCTTGATCAAGCTGATCCGGCTGAACAAGAGCGGTGCCTACGCCCTGGACCGGACGTATCTGTGGATCCCGATCATAGGCAAGCTGATCGAGAAAACGGTGGTGGCCCGGACGGTGCGAACGCTGGGCACGCTGGTCGGCTCCGGCGTGCCGATCCTGGAGGCGCTGGCCATCGTGAAAGAGACGTGCGGCAACATGGTCTTTGAGCGCATGTACCAGCGTGTCTACGAGTCGATCCGCGAGGGCGACACGATCGCCCAGCCGCTCAAGGAGAGCCGGCTGGTGGACGACATGGTGATCAACATGATCGACGTCGGCGAGGAAACCGGCGACCTGGACACGATGCTGTACAAGATCGCGGACGTGTACGACGAGGAAGTGGACGTGATGGTGGAGAGCCTGATCAGCCTGCTGGAGCCGATCATGATCGTGATCCTCGGCGGCATCGTCGGCACCATCGTCATCGCCATGTTCCTGCCCATGATCAAACTGCTGGAAGGCCTGAGCAAGTAAGAAAGGAGTGTGGTCCCATGAAGATGAATCACTTGCGAACGCAGACGCGGCGGGGCGGCTTCACGCTGATCGAGTTGATCATGGTCATCGCCATCATCGCGATCCTCGTGGGCCTCCTTGTGGGAGGGATCATTTATGCGATGAACCGAGGTCCGGAAGCCGTGACCGTGTTCGAGATCGGCAACTTTGTCACGGCCATGGGGGCCGCTCAGAAAGAATTCGGGGATGGTGCCAACTATCTCCCAAGCACGCTGGTGTTGCTGGAGAACAACCACTATTACTCAGATGCAGCAGCCACTCAGGTGCTGCCTCAATATCAATCGACCGTTCAAACCCTGAATCGGGTGTTTGCACGGAGCATCAATTTGAAGCCATCGACAGCCCCGGGGGGCATTGCTGGGATTGATTGGAACGGCGATGGAAGCATTTCCGCAACGCCCGCGACCCTGCAAGGACAGCATTGCCTGGTGTTGTGGACAGGAGGAATACCTTCTGCCAGTGGCGCGACGATGCTCGGTTTCACGCCAGGATCCAATCCGGCAGCGACGCCCCAGAATACCAAGCAACAACGAGGGCCCTGGTTTCCCTTTCAGTCGGCTCGACTGAAGCGGGATCCCAGCAATAACTTCATGGTCTACCACGACGGTTTTGGCGTGCAACCCTATGCCTACTTCAGCTCAGGGAAATACAGCAACGACTATACCTCGGATTGTCCATCATTGGGTTTGGCACCGTATTACCTCACAACGGTCGGTGCGACCCCTCAGTACGCGAATCCCAAGGGCTTCCAGATCATCTCCGCAGGGCTGGACCATGCGTTCGGCTCGGGGGGACTATTGCCGAGAACGGGCGCAACAGGCGCCGATGCCGACAATCTCGCCAACTTCCAGAAGGGCCGGCTGGCAACACCCCAGAACTGAGAGGAGTGCCTGATCATGTACAATCAGCGGATGATGGGCAACCGCCAAACCCGGCAGGCCTTCACCCTGGTGGAATTGCTGATCGTCATCAGCATCATCGCCCTGTTGTTGGGGATTGGCTTTTCTGTGTACTGGGCGGCGATCGGCAGCACGCAGGTCAGCACCACGAAGACCATGCTCTCAAACTTCCAGGGCAAAGTGGACAACGTGTGGAAGGCAGTGAGGAATCAGGCGCAAAGTGAAGTCATGCCCAGCGCGTTTCCGGGATACTCAGGCATCAACGATCAGGATCGGGCGGCCTGGATCGTCCTCCGCCAGGAGCAGGCGTTTCCTCGGACCTTCGCGAAAGCGTTAACGCCGACCGCTTTGCAGGCACCGTACAACAACGTGGACCTTTACTTCCAGAAACAACTTGCGGACCTGGGGATCACGACCTCGATCACCAGTTCAAGCCCCGCGGTCAATAACAATGCGGCGCTGGAGTCCTCGATCCTTTTGCTGATGGCCCTGAGTCGCGGCGTTGGCGGCACAAGTTACAGCGCCGACCAGCTGGGCTCTTCCAACATCAGGACGTTCACCATCAATGGAGGGACGAAACCAGTCCCGGCCCTGGTCGATGCCTGGGGAGAGCCCTACCATTTCGCGTTCGTTGGATCAACGTCGTCGAATGGGAACTTGCCCCAGCTGGCCACCATCCTCGTCTCCGCAGGGAAGGACAAAATATTCCAGAGCACGTTCGCTGTGGTGAACGTGACGACCAACCCCGCAGCGGCGACCCAGAACAAGGTAACACCGGCTGGCGATGACCTTCCCAGCAAGTGAGGACTCCATGCTCCACCTCGAAACAAGACAGGATCGGCTGGGGTTCACCCTCATCGAATTGCTGGTTGTCATAACCATCATTTCGCTGATCGCCGCGCTGGGATACCTGTTCTTTCCCAGTTTCAGCAGCAGGACGATGGTCGATGCGGCTGATCGGGTGCAGGGCGTGCTGCTCCTTACCAAGCAGCAGGCGCGGCGGGACGGTCGGCCGACTGGCGTGCGGTTGGTTGTCACCAGCGGCACATTCGTCAACACGCTGCAGATGATTCAGCAGCCGGATGATTTCACTCCGGCTGGAGGCACCTGTCTCAGTGCCGGGACCCCAAGTGTGACTTTCCAACTTCCGGCCGGGACAACCTTGCTTGGCAATGGCGCGCTTTCGGATGCGAACAGTGCGGATGATCTCGCTTCGGTGCAGACTGGAGATTACATCGAGTTCAACTCTTCCGGCCTGGTGTATCCGATTGCTTCTCTGACGAGTGGCAGCGCTCTCACCCTTGGTACTTCCACGCCCACGGCCGTTTCTCTGAATGGTCCCAACACCAGTAACAACTTGCCCTTCCGCATCATCCGGCAGCCCCGGCGAATCCTGGGAGAAGACAATCTGCTCATGCCCGGCAACACCGCCGAGCAGGCAAGCATCGATCCCAATGCCGGGACCCTGATTGATACCAATTCCAGTGGGGCCAGCATCGGCCTGCCGCCGGCGCGGACGATCGGCGGGCAAACCTGTTATGAGATCGTCTTTGCTCCCTCTGGCTCCGTGATTGGGCCGGCTGCCGCCAACAGCATGATTTGTCTGTGGGTCCGAAACCCGAGCAATTCGGTCCCCCCCGTCCTTGTCACCATCCGCACGCGGACCGGGGCGATCGGCGTCTACGACGTGGATTCAACTGGGAGCGATCCGTATGCCTTCGCTCGCAATGGACGTTCCTCGGGAATGTGAGTCCTTCTGCCTGGAGATTGCAGTCCATGAAGCACCGAGCCGGCCTGACCCTGGTAGAAGTCCTGGTAGCCATCTTCGTCATGGGCATTGGCTTGCTGGCCATCATGACGCTCTTTCCCCTGGGCATCATGAATTACGGCCGGGCCATGACGGACGATCGCATCGCCCAGGCGGCCGCCAACGGTGGCGCCATCGCCAATGCCATGGACCTGCGGCACAACGCTTTCTTCTTGTACGGGGGAGCGAACACACCGCTTGACACGGTGTTCGGCACCAAGAACGCCATTTACGTCGATCCCTGGTACAACCAGCTGGGCAGTACCACGGTAACCGATGGGACCGTCGCAGGCACCATTCCGCGCGTGGGAGTCAGTCCCGCCATCTGGCCCAGTCCGTTTCAGCAGTGGTTTAGCTTGACGGATGACCTTGATTTTTTGGCGGATGGCACCGTGGATGGTGCCGCCGGAAGCGGAGGTGTTGTCAAGCCCGCTGGCTATTACACCTGGTGTTACATGCTGCGTCGGCCCTTTGCCGGGGCCACGGTCACCCAGTCGAAGACGTACGACTATTTCTCTGACATGTCGATCGTGATCTACAAGGGCCGCAGCATCCAGGTGGCCGGTGGGGAGGATGCCCTGACCGTCACCGCTGGAGCCTACAACACGACAACGATCACGCTGGCGGTAGGGCAAACCCCCGCCATTCGCAAGACGGGCTGGATCCTGGATGCCAAAACGGCCCAGTTCTACCGGGTGGTCAGCGTGGTCCAGGATGCGACCACGGGGGCATACCACCTGGAAACGCAGATTCCTTTGAAAGCGGCCGTCACCCACGTCCTTGTGATGGAGAACGTGGTCGAGGTCATCGAGAAAGGGTTTGGGTGGCAGCCATGACACTTCTGAAGAGGTCGAACGTGGTGAGCTTCTTTCCCGGCTCAAGGCACGGAGCAGGTCGCCTGGTCCGCCGCACGGGTTTCACGATTGTCGAATTGCTCGTGGCCCTGGCGCTGGTTGTGTTCATCATGGCCATCCTGGCTGATGCCTTTGCCACGGCCTCGAACAGCTTCCGTCTCCTCAAGGGGATGGGCGATCTGGCTGAGAAGCTGCGCTCCGCCTCCAGCATCATCCGTCGGGACCTTTCGACGGACCATTTCGAGCGTAAAAAACGGCTTAGCGATCCCAGTTTCTGGATCAATGGTCCACCGCAGGAGGGGTTCTTCCGGATTTACCAGAACACCGCCCCGGTCACCACCAACAATCCCAATGCGACCTACTGGCTGGAAGGGTATGACCTGGATGGGCTGCCGTCGTACCGGGCCACCAACCACGCGCTGCACTTTACCGTGAAGCTCCGCGGCGTGCAGCGCAGCGACTTCTTCACGGCGTCCATTCCAACCACGTCTCCCCTGACGACCTGGAACGTCGCAGCTGGATTCCAGCCGCTGAATCGTTACCAGGACTCGCCATCCATCTTTACCAGCCAGTGGGCCGAGGTTGCCTATTTCTTGCAGGCAACCGGCGACCAGACGGATGGGGCCAATCCTCAGCCGCTTTATGCCCTTTATCGTCGGCAGCGCTTGCTGCTGCCTGACACTTCGAGTGCCCGCTATGCAGACGCGGCCAACGCGACTCAGTACCCCGAGGTTAGCATTTTCTCGCCCGCGGCTCCGTACACCACCGCCCCAGCCACCACTGCGGGCAGTTTTAACAGTTCCGTGGACGTCACGCTCCCCTATCGCCGCTTCGGCATGAATCCAAACGCTCCGGCTGGCACTTTCGCGGCCGGCACCACGAACTATCCAACGATGGCGCAGCAATATGCGGCGGGCACGGCCCTGGGATTGTTGTATGACGGTGCTGACGTGCTCGTGACTGACGTTCTTTCGTTCGAGGTTCGGCCATACTTTGCTCTGTCCACCGGCACCGGCCTGGTGAGTGCTGCTGGCTCGGCTTTCACTCCTCTGAACGACGCCGTACTCGTTCCATACCGAAACGGCAATCCGAACTTCTTTGCTGCGAACGGCCCCTTCGTCTTCGACACCTGGAGCCAGAACCTCCGAACCTCGGAGAATTACAGCGATTATTCAACAACCTGGGCCACGAGAGGAACGACGCATTCTATCCCGCTGTACGCGAATGCAGCGGGGTCTGTACTGACGGTCAGAGCGATTCAGATTGTCTTGCGGGTCTACGATTACAAAACCTTCCAGACACGTCAGATGACGATTGTCCAGGATCTGTGAGGTGGACCCTTTACAGGTCAGGCTTGCCGGCTTGACCTTTCGCCGCTGAACAAGGCCCGGAACCAGGCTATGCCGTGGCGACTCGCGGGAGTTGCCGCGTTCAAGGATACTATTGCCCAGGCGAACAGTGCTGCTTTCCACCATGTCCGGAAGTTTCCGGATTGGGTAACGAGAGAGAACAAGCCATGTTGAGCAACCGTCACGTGAAGACCGACCGGCGGGGAATGATCTTGTTGGTGGTGCTGGCGATGCTGACGATGTTCACCGTCATCGGCATCACCTTCGTTTACCTGTCGGACGCCATCGCCCTGGCGTCCAACAACGCGAAAATCGCGGAAAACATCCTGGTTCCGAACATTGACCCGGAGGCCGCCCTCTCCTACGTCATGGGCCAGCTGATCTACGACGTCAATGACGACAACTCAGGCATCTACTCCTCGCTGCGCGGCCACAGCCTGGCCCGCAACATGTACGGCTGGAACCACAACCCCGCGAGTCCCACGTCTTACTCCCCCAATGACGCTGCGTACAACGGTGTTGGCCGATTGAGATATACCAACACCGCCGTGCCGGGTTCGTTTCGAACGGGCACCGACGACATGATGATCAACTATTATTATTATCAGGCGGATGGATTTCGTCGCGATCCGGAACGTCTCAAAGCCGCAACTGACGCTGCCACGGCACGGGGTTCCTATTATGTCTGTGGCGCGGTCCCTTGCACCTACCCGGACAATAACAACGTACTCCTGGCCGTTATCAATCCCAGCAATGGTCAGGTTGTCTGTCCCTCGTTCCACCGGCCTTGGCTTTTCGGCGCGGTGAATGGCAGCAATCCGAACTGGACCAATCAAGCCGGCACATACCTCACTCTTCGACCAACGCAATACAAACATCCCAACTTCCCACTGCCAACCGACGCAGGCAGTGCAGGCGGCCCAGGCGGTGACGTCAAGAACCTCGACGGCGCTCTGGGTGGCAACGACAGTATCTGGATTGACATTGGCGCTCCGGTCATCACCGCTCCCAACGGGCAGCAATACAAGATGCTGGTAGCGCCGCTGATCCTGGATCTGGACGGCCGGATCAACGTCAACGTTCATGGCAACATTCGCAATACCACCACAACCCCTCATTCACACGCCGGCAACCAGAATTGGGGACCCTCGGAAGTCAATCTGAGTAAACTGGCCTTCCAGACCAACGAGTGGCAAAACATCTTCCTGGGCAATCCGAATACAACCATCAACGGCGGCGTCAACACCAGCGCTCGGGTCCTTGGCCGGTATGGCTACGCGGGCCAGCCCTACGCGACGAGTTTCCCCGCCTTCTCACCCCATCCACGTGCCTGGGCGCCCGTGGATTACAATGGGGTTGTCGATCCGGGCCATGCGGGCGCCGGCGGTGCGACCCAGGTGTATGCCGCCCCAAGCGGTGCGTCGGCGTTTCCCAGCTTCCAGCCCACGACGCCAGGTCAAGGTCAAGGATACGGCCAGGGAGCTTCCCCGCTTGAAATTTACACCGCCGCGAATGGCACGATCATTAACCATCCGCTGGCCTACAACCCCCTGGCCCCGTTTTCGGGAAGAAATCGGCTGCTCCCCCTGTCCGACATGGCCGCACTCATGCGACATGGCAGCACCAATGCGGAGTTCCTTTCCTCGGACCTGATGCGTCTGTGTCCGACGAGTTTCACCAATTCACCCCAGCTGCGGAACCTGCTCACCACCCTGAGCTGTGACCTTGATCGGGGTGGGTTCATTCCCTACGTCTGGGACTATACGGCCAGTCCGTTCGTGCTCAATACGACCACGTATCCACCGTCGATCATCCAGGCCCCGATTACCAATCCTGCTTTCACGACGAATACCCTGGCAGCATTGCAGCAGGCATACGCGAATCTTCCTGGTTCGACCGAGTTCCAGCAGGGGACGTGGCGATCTTTACTATCTGCTCTGGGGAAGATCAACCTCAATCGCACGCTCCAGGATTATCCGGTGGCCACAACGACAACACCCTGGACCGGAGCAAACCTGACGACTGCACAGAATGCAATCCTGGATCGGCAAAAACTGGCCACTGACATTTTCACCGCTCTCCAGCAAGCAACCGGCGCTCTCGCTCCTGCCGCAGTCGATGCCTTGCCCGCAACGGTTACGACCAAGCAGCAACAGAAGGACGCCCTCCGCTACCTGGCCCAGGTAGCTGTGAACATCGTGGACTACATTGACGCGGACGACTACAGCACCGCTTTCAACTGGGACCCGAACACCACCATCAGTGTAACGGGCCACGTGATGAGGAACAGCAACACGATCACGTTCACCGGGGCAAACAATACCAGCAGCTTGTTTGTCGGGATGACAGTCACTGGAGCGTCGATTCCAGCCAATACAACGATTGTCGCGGTCAACTCGGCCACTTCGATCACGATCTCGCAGAATGCGACAGCCACTCGTGCAAACGATGCACTGGCGTTCACGGACCTGTCGGCCTGGGTCTATGGCCTCGAGACGCCGCGGCTGGTGATCAACGAGGTCTACGCTCAATTCGATACCTATGCTGCCGCACCGAGTTTCCGGATTACAGGGGCCAGCAACACCTCTCCCATTGTCATTACCACGACCGCGAGCACAACCGGCCTTGTCTCAGGACAAATGGTCGAGATCAAGGGCGTCCTGGGGAACACTGGCGCCAACGGCTTCTGGAGCATCAGTAACGTCACAGCGACCGGGTTCTCTCTCACCGGATCCAGTGGCACTGGCAATTACACCGCAAATAGTGGTACGTGGACTGGCTCCTTCAACGCCAACTTCTGGGTCGAGTTGTACAACCCATTCCCCACCACCGCCAGTTACGGCACTGCACCCAATAACATCACCGACAACCCCACCTACTCGACGGATACCACGGCTTACGTCAATTCTTCGATTTACCAACTGTTGATCATCAACAACCAGAACGCTCCCGTGAACGTGGCAACCCAACTCCAGAACCAACACAATGTGTTGGGCACTTTGCCGAGTCTTGTATTGACAGGACACACGACCAGGAACGGCAACACGATCACCGGCCTGGCATCGACAAATAACCTCTACGTCGGGATGACAGTCACAGGTACTGGAATTCCAAACGTACCACCAACGACGATTACCGGGTTCAGTTCGCCAACGTCGATCACGATTTCGCAGGACGCAACGGCGAACTCGCCGGCAGCAACAGGAGTTTCGCTGACGATGTTTCTCCCTTCCGCGATCTCACCTTTAGGAACGGTTCCCATCAATCCTTCCTCTTACTACGTCCTGGGGCCGACAGCACCAGGTTACGCGGTTGTGGAGAGACCGGCCACCGTCGTCGCGAGAACAAACGATACAATTGCCCAGCTGAGTATCCCCGCGTCCAATCCCACTGCTTCCACCTCCCATCCTACCATTGTCAATCCCACCACAACCTATACCCTCTTGCTTCAGCGTCTTCTCAATCCCTGCCTGCCGCTGAACACAACCATAACCAGTCCTCTCTACAATCCCTACGTCACAGTAGATTACGTCGATGGCATCAAGACGACCGACGCCACAGCAGTTGCGGCCGCGGCCACTGGTTTCAGAACGTTTGCCTCGCAGGGCAGGAAACAACCGTGGACAGGCAACATCCTTGCTCCGCAAACAAGCGGGACTGGCCCCCTGCACACCTTCGGAAAGATCAACGACAATGCGCCAGCATCTTATGATTGGCTGGTTCACCTCGACCGGTCGCTGATCAGCAAGGCGGAGTTGCTCGGCGTCCCCTACTGCAAGCCCCACGAGTTGACGCAGTTGTTTGAGCGCCCCGCCGGCACTCCGCAACAGCACCTCACCCCCTGGCTCGGTACTCCGGGCGTGGTTCCTCCGAATGGACTGACCCGCTTATCACGCTTTTTTGAACTGGTGGACGTGGCACCGCGGATGAATGGTTTGGTTGCGGGAGGACGAATCCCTGGCCGGATCAACCTCAACACCGCGCCGGACCAAACAATCCTCCAGGCCATTGCCGACCCCCAACCGGGGAACTGGTACACCTCCAACGCACCACAACTGACCACGACCTATTTGCCCGGTCTGGTCATTGGAAACCAGACTCCGACTGCCGCATCCGTCCCCTACTGGCCTTTTGGCGTCGGTCCCGCGACGGGTGGTGATGCGATCAGTTCGGTCGGCAGGGGAATCACCAGCACACAAAACAGTCAGCTGATGAACACAACCACTCTGTTCACCGGCGGCACCACTCCAACGAACCCCTACCAGCTGTATGAAATCCACAACAAGCTGCTCAACAACACGACCACGCGGAGCAACGTTTTCGCTGTCTGGTTAACGGTCGGCTTCTTCCAGGTAACCAACACGCCAAGTAACGGCTTCCTCGGCACCGGCAACAACTTCAATACACCGCCGCAGCTGGGGGCCGAGATCGGTGCCTCGCAGGGACGCGTCATTCGCCATCGCATGTTCGCCATCGTTGACCGAACGCAGCTGACTGCCACCGGTACGGCGACCTTCACAAGCGCCAACGCGGTCACCATCCCGGCCAACGGCCCCAATTACGTGACTGCCAACGCCTTCACCGGCACCCCGCAAGTCACAAACCCCAATACGGGAAGAACGATCACGCTCGCTCAGGGCATGACCGTGGTCTTCGAGCCAAACACGGCCAATGAGGAAACCGTGGTTCTCTCCGCGGGCCTTTCCGCCACCTTCTTCAAGAGCCACGCTAAGGGGGTCTCTGTCATCAGCCGCGGCAATCCCGGCCCGTGGATCAAGTACGACGTCCGGCAGGATCCGAACGTCGTGCCCTACTACGCCATCATCGAGTGACCCGATCGCTCGCACCCCCTGGGCTTTCAAGGTGCCTTCTGCGGCTGTCCCGGCCTCTTCTGTTGTTGTCTTTGCTGCAACACTTTTGCGGTTGAGACGTGAGGATGTTCGGGATCATAGGTACGTTTGGGAGGCGGTTTCTTAGGTCCGCGTGGATGCTTGGTGTAGCGAGCCAGATCAACGTGTGCCGCCAACTGACGCAACAGTACCGCAAGTTCGGCGGCGCTACAGTTACGGAAAGAAGTCCATTGCTCCTCAACAATGGCAATCATCATACCGTGATAATCACGACTCACAGAAGTGACGACATAATATAACGACAGGGTTTGCTCAATGAGTTGTCCGCCATGCACCACACGCAAAGCAGCCTTGACCAACGACAATACGTTATAGGCCAACAACGCCATACAAAAGCCGAACAAGGCAGCCTTGGGATAGTTCAGCCCGGGGTTCTCGCACGTCAAGGCCTCAGTCAACACAAGGAACAACGTCTCAATCAGCCAACGCTTGCGGTACAGTTCGGCCAACCGCAAGGCATCGATCTTGTCGTCCCACAGGTTGCTCAGCAGCGCGATCTCTGTCTCGCCGTCCCTTGTCGGTTGGTCCAAATGCACCACGATACGACGCAGGAACAGGATGTTGCCACTGCCATCCTCCAACCGCACCGTCTGCTCAAAGACCGCGCCAGTCTCCGTGCGTCCGACGTAATGCAATTTCCCGATAGCATGCCAGGACAAGCCCTTGTGTTCACGCACCAGGAAGTAGGCCTGTTTGTTGTCGATTCCAAAGAGGAAACCGCTGGTGCAGAAATTGCGATCCTCAATCCAGGCCTCGCCAGCCTGCACGGTTTGCAGGACAGCAGGCAGCAAAGAGCGTTCCTGTGCATGACCGTCCTCACAGGGGAAGACATCGACAGCCAACATCAGAGCGGGGTCCAGGACCACCAAGGACTTGCCCGGCAGCAGTGCGGCGCTAGTGTGACGTGACTCCTGGAGGCGGTGGTCCGTGCCAGCCAAGGCGTTGCCATCGAGGATTTTGACCGTGTAGCCAGGCAGCAAGGCCGGCAAGGCTCCGCCCAGAGCATGGATGACACGGCCCAGTTGGCTAGCCGTAGAGCGGACCAACTCAGCCGCGACGTTGGGTTCGACGCCTTGAAGTTTGTTGTAGAGCGAGGTGACCGAAACTGGAAACCAATCCTGATGGTCTTGATAAACGGCGTGAGGGGTCTTGTAGACGCCACAGGCTACCAAGGTCATGGTGTCCACCACAGTCGAGAATAACAATTCGCGAGTATATTGCTGTTCGGCAGTGCGTTCAAACAACTCATTGATCGGGTCAGGGTGAAAAATGTTCTCCAGGATTCCTTGCAGCATCACGCTCAGAGGGCTCCCTTTGACAAACCGAGTGAACACCTGGTCGAACAACATGGCAACCTCCTGTGACAACCGGCCTGGGCACTCCTGTTCAGCATACGACCGGGCCCACAGACGCCAAGGGAAGGCTCCCGGGGGCTGCCCGCTAACCAGTTCTTGCCATAAGTCATTTGATGGCTAGGATCTTCAGTCACCTTGAAAGCCCTGGTGGCTGAACCTCCGCGTTCTGCTCGAACGGCACCCCGGCCCAGGCGGCGACGTCCGCGTCACCGGTGCAGTCGATCACGATGCCCGGCTCGATGCTCACGAGGCCATCCTTGTTCGCCACCGTCACAGCCTTGATGCGTCCGCCGGCAGTGATCGCCTCACAGGCGAACGAGTTGAACAGCACCGTCAGGTTCGCGCGGTGTTGCCGGAGCAGTTGATCGAGGATGACCTTGAACTGGAATGTATTTGGGATGGTCGGGTTGTGTTTGGCCAGGTGCGTGGCGTCGGGTTTGCAGACACCCGTCTTTACCAGCAGTTCCAGTGCGATGCCGCGGACGACGATGCGTTTCTCCTTGATGTCGGCGATGCCATCGAAGTAGGGGAGGCCGACGCTGGTGATGATACCGCCAGCAAACGGTGCCTTCTCGACCAGCAGAACCTTCGCGCCGCCGCGGGCCGGGATGGTGTAGACGTCGCCGCCGGTTACCCCCCTCGTCACTCATCAGACCGCCGATGAAGGCGATGGTCTGGCCATCAGGCGACCAGCGCGGCACGGCGATTTGCATCCTGGGCTCAAGGAGCGTTTGTCGGTGGCCCGTGTCGGCTGTGAGCGTCATCAATTTGGCAACGTACCAGTTGTTGGCGCCGTCGCCGGGGGCGGCGGTGGCTACCAGCAACTTGCCGTCGGGAGACCAGTCGTATTCGTAAACGTAATGGTCGGCAGGCGACAGGTGCCGGATCTTGCCCGTAGCCAGGTTGACCACGCTGAGGCGCTGTTCAGACACTTTTTCACCGATCACGCCAACCGCAGGTCTGCCCGGCTCGGTTGGACCGTTGGCCTGCAGGGCGTTCTCGGTGAACAGGAAAGCGACCTCTTCGCCGCCAGGTGCAAAGGCCGGCCTGGCCAGCTGACCGGCGACCTTGGTCACCTTCTTGACCGTGCCTGATTCGATGTCTCCGACGAAGAGCTGCTGTTGATCTGGCGTACCGGAGTCGGATAGAAATGCCAGACGCCGACTATCGGGGGACCAGGCGAGGTCGTGCCCATCAATGGGGCCCTTGCCGTCGGCGGTTTGCAGCCGTCGTTGGGCTTCCCTGCCAGCGCGGAGGTCGGCCAGGAACAGAGCCGGCAGGAACGGCTTGTTGGGGTCCTTGGCGGGCACGTTCTCGACCCAGGCCAGCCACTGCCCGTTGGTGCAGCGCGCTACCTCCTTGAAGGTGCGAACCTCGAAAAGCGCATCGATGTGCGAATCCAGGGCCACTACCTCAGAGAGGAACCAGGGAATGCCATTTAGCGACCTCATTACGGACGGCAAGCCTTCCCGGATAGCCTATCACACCCTGGCCACGCCGGGGCATCCATGGCGGGCTGCACGCAGTCGCTGGTCGCCGCGATCTTGCGAAAGGTGGTTCGTGGGACGAGGTGCTTCTTGCCACGTCGAAAGCCGCTCCTTCCGATTGGCCGCCGGCTCCGGCGCGTACCACTTGTCGTAAGTGGTTGGCCGGCCTTCTTTTCGAGTTTCGTGAAGGTCTGTCCCTAAAACTCAGCCAGGCTTGACCTTGACTTTCAGGTCGGCCCGGAGTCTGGTTAGGGATACTCTTCCCTAATCATGGAGAATTGATATGTCCGCGCGATTGCCACTCGTCGCCCTGTTGGTCACGCTGTGGGGGCCGGCCGCGAAATCGCCTGCCGAGGAGCCGACCGCCCGTGTCGTCACGTCACACGGCTACACGCAGACCATCGAACTCAAACTCGGGAAGACGCGGGCCGTCCTCTGCCCGCAGGCTGGTGGGCGAGTACTGGAATTCTCGGTTGACGGCGCCGACGCGATGTACTTCGATGAGGCCGAGAAAAACTGGAAGCCGGGGAAGCCGGGACCGATCACGGCCGGTCGGTTCGATTACGGGCCGGAACTGATCGTGGTCTCGCACCCGAAGGCCTGGTCCGGCGAGTGGACCGCCGAGATCACGAAGACGAAAGCCGTGAAGCTGACGAGTCCCCGCGAAGACGCCGGGATTCAACTGGTGCGGGAGTTCCGCCTGGTCGCCCACGACAAGTTCGTGGGCTTGTCGTGCCAGCAAACGATGCTCAACATCTCGAAGACAACGCGGGAGGTGTGCCACTGGGGCCGGTCGTTCTCGCCGGGGGGCGGCATCTGCGTGATCCCGCTTGGCGACCGGCCGAGCCGATACCCGAGCAAGTACGCGATGTACGAGGACAGCGCCGTCATCAACGTCAAGGCGACCGACGACCGCATCCGCGAGCGGGACGAGTTCCTCGAAATCCTGGCCCCGCCGCGGAAACCGAAACTGGGATTCGACACCTACGCCGGGTGGCTCGGGTACGTCCTGCCGAACGACACACTGTTCGTCAAGCGGTTCCCAACCTACCCCGACCGCGTGTACAACGAGGCGGCCGGCCTCACGCTCTCGGTGTGGTATCCTCCCGGCCCACGGATCGAACTCGAACCGATCGGCCCGCGGGAGCGGCTGAAGCCCGGCGAGTCGGCGTCGTTCACCGAGGAGTGGTGGCTGCTGTCGCACCCGTTCCCGAAGAAGGGGCAACAGCTCGACTTGAAGGCGCTCGCTGAGCAAGTCGAAAAGCAGACGACCAAGACGAAGTAGCCCTGGGCCGTCGGAGCGAGGGGGTGGCTGTCGCACGAGGCGGTGCTGCTGGACTCACCCCTTCCTCATCTCGAACGCCTCTCGGTGATCGAGCGTCGGGCCACCCTGGTTGAACGCATTATCGACCGGGCGCTGTCGAGCGTGTCATCCGGCCAGGTCGCCGGCAGCGTTTGCCGCTGCCATCCGAACCTCCGCTCGACAGACTGGACCGTTGTGCCACAGTCTCCCCTGGGCCAGAGAGGGTCAATGGCCGAGCGCGAGGATCGCGTAGGCCGTGGCGGCGTCGGACATGAACTTGCCGACGTGGCTTGATGGATTTCGCTTCTTATTGACCGAAACGCCTGGCCACTCGCCGGTGTCCGCTTGGTGGGTCCGCAGCCATGACAGGCCTTTTGCCACCTTCGGGTCGTCCTTTGCCACGCCGGCCGTCTGCAGGATATGAAGAATGACCCCGGTGGCGTACGCATCGCAAGACGTATCTTGCGGCGTTCCATCGCTGCGGACGAAGGCGCCCAAGGAAGGCAGACTCCAGCCGCCATCGTCCAGCTGCTTGGCCAGCAACTGGCTGAGGACTTGTTTCCGCTCTGCCAGCGTAAGCACTCCATCGAGCTTGCTCGCTGCCCAGAGGGCCCAGGCGCGGTTGAATAAGTTTTGCTCAGCGAACTTCCCTTTGAGGTAGCCTCGAAGCAGCTCGACCTTCCCGTCTAGCACCCTTTCGGCGCTCGCTTTGTAGTATCCCGGGGCGGAAGCAACGGCGACGGCGGCCAGCGCGGCCCCGAAGTACCGCGCCCCTTTCGATTCCCACGGCTCCAGTCGGAAGTCAAGCCAATCCCAGGCCCCCTTGTCGCCGCCGGCTTGGATCTGAACCTTCCAGAGGTTGTCGAACGCTCGTTTGGTGGCGTCGCTCGGGGTCATCCGCCCCTGGTAACTGTCATCAAAGCTGAGGATGACGGCATTCAGGATCGCCTCTGTCCCCCGTGACTCTTTCTTCTTCTGGTCGCTGAAGGCGTAAAGCAGGCCGAACGTCGGGGCATCCAGTTCCGCCCACGCCTCGACCCGCTTCCTGGTCTGGTCGATCAGCTTCTTCTCGTAATCCGTCGGAGTGTTGTTGCCCGCCAATTTGCGGAGGACCGGCCGAGCTAGAGCGTACGGGAACAACGTGTGGCAGCTGATACAAGACGTCTTCGTCGCCCCCTCCCCACGGTCGGCCGAGGAGAACTCGAACCAGGCCTTCGCGCGGTTGTCCAGGTACGTTGCCGCCTTCTCGATCTTCCACCCGGCCGGCTTACCGGCTTGAGCAGCCGGCTGAACCAGCAATGCGCCCAGGAATACCGCGAGGCAAAAGCGGAGGAACAGAAACCGGTTCATGGAGCGGACCCTCGGAAACACGCACTCGGGATGCGGCTTGCCACCCGGCACACCGAGGACACTCTATCAGGAACGGGGCGGGGGGAACAGCATCCTCCGAGCGCGGGTCTTCCTCATTTCGATAGCATCGTTCGCTACGAGCTGTCCGGTAACCTGCAGATCATCTTGCGTCTCGGAGTCGAATAGTCTCCGTGTTCTTCCCCCATTCCCGAGATTCGACTATGTTCGAGCGAATCCAGAAAGACTCGCAGGCGCTAGCACGCCAACGCAACGAACCACTGGCCGAGGTCTGATGTGACCGCCGCGCACAACGCCTCGACCCGGTTCAGCAGGTGCTATCGCCCGGTCTGCTTGGCAACTCGCCAGTACACCACAAACACCATCGCTCACCAACCAGTGACCAGGGAGGGAGTTGAACCCTCACGCCACGGCGGGCACGGCCTTCTGACGACCGCGTGTCTGTCTGTTCCACCACCTGGCCATTCACGAACAGTGGACCGCGGAGGGAGTCGAACCCTCATCCGCTGGAGCAGTGGTCAGTTGCCAGTTGTCAGTTGTCAGTTGTGGCGCTCGGAGCCAAGGGTGCTGCGCCAGTTCCTTGCCACCGCTCTTCTGGACTTACAACTGACCACTGCCAGAAACCGTCCTCATCGATCCTCGACCAGGGTGACGGGACGGTGGAGGATCTTTCCGCTCGCCGTGCGCGGCAGAGCCTGGACAACCTCGACAGACTCCGGGACTTTGAATGGCGCCAGTTCCTTCCGGCAGTGCGCCAGCAGTTCACCTTCCTCCGGCGGTGTCAGGCCAGAGCGAAGCACGACCTGGGCGTGGGGAACCTCGCCCAGGCACTGGTCGGGCCGGGCGAACGCACGGGCGCACTCGACGGCGGGGTGCGCCGCCAGCACGGCCTCCACCTCCTGGGGAAAGAACTTCATGCCCAGAACGTTGATAACCTCTTCGAGTCGCCCGCGCAGGACCAGACAGCCGTCGGCCCCCATCTCGGCGACGTCGCCGGTGCGGAACCAGCCGCCCTGCAGGATGGCGGAGCGCGGTTTCCACGGATCGTAATAGGCGTCCACCAGCCCCGGGCCGCGCAGCAGGACCGCGCGGGCCGCAGGTCCCAGGCCGACATCCTCAAGACACAATTCATAGGCCGGGAGCACCTGCCCGACCGCCTCGGGCCGCTGCTCGGCGTGAGCCAGGTTGAGGAACGGCAGCCCGACCTCGATGATCCCGAGGGCCTGCACCACGGCCACGCCGAACCGGGCCCTGAACGCCTCGGCCGTGGCCCGGTCGATGGCGGCCGTGGTCGAGACTGGCAGGCGCAGTTCGGGCCAGGGCCGCACGCCTGCGTGCGCTCCGGCCGGCAGGCCGGCCTGCGCTTGGGCCGGAGCAGCGGCCAGCCAGGCGTAGTGGGCCGGCGAGCCGTAAACCACCGTTCCCCCGTGGCGGCGGGCGGAGGCCAGGATGGTGCCGGCGAAGTTGTTGGGCGACAGGATAATGCCGGCCCCAAAGGAGAGATAAGAGACAATGGAAACCGCGAAATGGTAGGCCATCGACAGCAGCCACACCACGCGGTCGTTCGGCCCCAGCCGCAGGCCCTCGTTGGCGGCGTGGATGCGCTCGTGAATCGTCTCGTGCGACAGGACCACACCCTTGGCCGCCGCCGTGGTTCCGGACGTGAAACGGACGAAGGCGGCATTGACCGAGGCGAGTCCCGGCGGGCGCGAGCGCAGGGGCGTGACGGGATGCACCGCCGTCCCTGGCCAGAGCTGGACGGGAGGGCCATGCAGGTGAGGAGCGATGAAGTCGGCGGTGTCCACTGGCGAGATGACATAATCGAGAGCGACGGTCCGAAGGACGGTGGCCTTCTCGGGGTCCGCCAGTTCGACCGGGACGGGCACGACACAGGCGCCGCGGTGCCAGGCGGCATAGGTGGCCACGATGTAGGAAGGCCCACTGCGTGCGTGCAGCCCGACGCAGGCGCCAGGGCCCACCCCGCGCTCGCCAGGCGGGCGCTGGCCTGAAGGATGGCCTGGTCGAGGGCACTGTAGGACAGTACCTCCTCCGGGCACGGACCGAGAAGGGCGGCCTGATCGGGCTGGGCCTGAGCCGTCTGGTGAAACACGTCATAGAGATTGATCGCCATGCGAACACCCTCCCGCAACCACTTGCCCGACGGCCTGCCCCATCGCCCAGCAGCAGCCGACCACCCGGGCCGACGCCTGGGCCCAGACGTCGGCCGACAGACACTTCCCCACCGCCCAGAGGTTGGACAGTCCCTCCAACTTCAAGGCCCGCAGCGGGACCTCGTAGTGGGTGGGCAGATACTCCAGGGACACCCCCTGCTCGCCCCACAGCTCGATCGGCCAGGCGCAACGGCAGGCGGCGTCGGCGAACTTCCGCCCCTGGAGCACGTCCTCCCGGGTCAGACAGTACTCGCCGCGAATTCGACCTCCTTCGCGCACTCCCAGCTGGCCGACCTTCTCCACCCAGGCCTCGCGGAATTCAGGCAAGCGCCGCAGATGAGCCACGACTGCCTCCCCGTCCTGGTGGGCGGCCCGGCTGATTGCCTCCTGCTTCTGCCGCCAATCCTCGGGCAGAGGGACGAACAATTTGACGTAGACCTCGTCGTCGCGGACACCGCTGTCCAACCAGGCGTGGGCGCAGGCGGGCGGCAAGCCCCCGGCAGCGGCGGCGGCCCGCAGACCCTGCACGAGCCCCACGCCTCGCGGGAAGGCCAGCGCTCCCGGTGCCACACCGCGAAGGCAGAGGATCAGGCCGCCCGCGACAGCCTGGCCAGGACATTGGAGGAACGAGGGGCCCAGGAGGCGAACCACCTCGCCCGTGCCCGTGGCGTCGATGAGGGCGGCCGTGCGCAGGCGCAGCTCCCGGCCCTCCTGGACGACGTGGGCCTCCGCGATCCTCCGGTCATCCACCACCAGCCGGATGACGCGGGCGCTGGCGAGCAGTTCCAGATTGGGTTGCGTCGCCAGCCAGCGCCTGAGCACGGCGTGGTAGCTGTCCGGGCAGACGTTCAGTACCCACGTCCGCCCCAGACGCCGCCGGGTGGCTGGCCCTTCCCGCGACAGGGCGTGAACCAGCTCGGCGACGAGCCCGCTGTGGAGCAACTCGCCGGCCGAGTCGTACAGCCCGCCCAGGGTATGGATCAGGCAGTTGGCGACGGTGCCGCCCGGCCCGGCGGAGGCCTCGATCAGGCAGACAGGGGCGCCGGCTCTGGCGGCCGCCAGGGCCGCGGCACTGCCGGCAGCCCCGGCTCCGCACACGAGCACCACCTCCGGAAGGGATGAGGGATGAGGGATGAGGGATGAGGGATGAAACATGACCGAAGCTGGCTGTTCTGTTTTCATCCCTCATCCTTCATCCCTTTTGAGGAAGGCGTCAGCCCATGCTCCCGCGCCAGCTGGGCAATGGTGGAGACGTCCTCGCGGCGGATCGATCCGAACGAGAAGTGCCCTTTCCAGCCGCTCAGCCCGAGTAGGATCGTCTCGCCCAGGCAGCTGAACACGGTATCTGGAGGCAGGTGCCGGCCACACAGCCCGGGCGCCTGGCCGAGCGGCAGACGGACTGCCCCACCGCCGATCACCAGGACGTCGGGCCGGAGCTGGGCCACCTCCCCTGCCACGTCTGGCGGCACCCCGATGTCGCAAATCACCACCGGCCCTGTTCCCAGATGCTCCGGGTAGATCAGCGGTCGTGCCGAACTCGATGCGCTGAAGATCACCTGGCACCCGGACAGTTGCTCCAGGTCGTCGGCCACGCGCACGGGAAAAGACTCGCCCATCTCGGCCAGCAATTGTCGATAAAGCGCCGCCCCGGTCTCCCCCGCCTGTCGTCGGCGGACGGCCTCGGTCCGCGCCAGCACCTGGGTCAGGCCGGTGAGCCGCTGCTCCGGTTCGGAGGTGATGCGCGTCCAGGCGTCCTCGACGAGGAGGGCGGCCAGCTCGTACAGCCGCGCCTGCGACCCGGGGCGGCCCACCAGCAGGATCGCCGCCGCCTCCTCCGCGATGCAGCGCGCGTAGGTGGAGGCGATGTTGCCGTAAGCCCCAACCACACCGACGCGAGCCGTCCCCAGGTCGATCCCGCGCTGCCGGCAACCGCCGCGCACCAGCTCCAGGCCGGTGGCGACTGTCAGGGCGTTCCCGGTCGTCAGGGCGACGTCGGGCGCGCCGCCCGGGTGGCATTGTGGGTGAGGATCGACAGGTAGCCCCCGAAGCCAATCGCGCAAACACCCTGCTCGACGGCTGACTGCACGGCCTCGTCGATCTTCTCGCGCAGCCAGCCGAGGTCATCGTCCCGAATGCCCTGCTCGAGCATGTCGCTGTTGATCATGAACCCCATCAGCTCCACCAGGACGGATCGGCCCGTCGCTGACCGCACTCGAGTCCGCGCGAAGGTGCTGGGCTCGCTGACCCGGCCCAGGCCGCGGATGATCTCCTCGTGCCACTCGCGGGGGATCTCAGCCAGCGACGGGTCCCACCAGGCAAGGTCGGCCGTCTCGACAAAGTAAGTGAGGAACGCGATGCGCGGCTCGCCCGGACCCGGTTCATCGTGCGCCTGGGCTGCCTGGTTGCGGAAGTCAGCCACCGGGGCCTGAGGGAGCCGTTCCTCGGGGGAAACGAGGTGGCGGATGAGTCGGCCGGCGTTGGCGTGCCGGATGATGGTGCAAAGCTGAGTGAGGGCGGCCAGACAATGCTCCACGTCGGCGTCCGTGAGGTACGCGGACGGCTCCAGCCGGAGCGTGCTGGGGGCAGACGTGGTCGGCATCACCCGCAGGTCGTGTTCCGCGAGCAGGTAGCCGGCGGCGAGCATGCCAAGGTAGGGCCCGGCGTGCCGCATCAGCGCGGAGGGCGAGCCCGAGGGGTCGGCCAGCTCCAGCCCCAGCAGGCAACCCCGGCCGCGCACGTCGGCGATCACTTCGGGGAAGGCCCGGGCCAGCGCCCGCAGGCGAGCGAGCAGGTCGGCGCCGCGGGCGGCGGCGCGGGCGATCAGTCCGTCGCGGTCGAGGACCTCCAGGGCGCGCAGGGCGATGAGCGCGGAGGGATCGTCGTCGGCGAAGGTTGAGGTGTGCAGCGCGCACAGCGCCGGGACGTAGCGCTCGCGATCGACGAGCAGGGCGGCGATCTTGGCGAGGCCGCCGCCCAGGCTTTTGCCCAGGGCGTAGTAATCGCCGCGCAGCCCGGCGGCCTCGGCCGCCGTGAAGGTCCCACACCGCCCCATGCCGCTCTGCACCTCATCCACGATGATGGGGAAGCCGTGCTGGTCGGCCAGCAGGCGCAGCTCGGCCAGCAGGTCCGGGGAGAGGAGCCGAACGCCGCCCTCACCCTGGATCGGCTCGACGAAGGCCCCCGCGATCAGGCACCAGGGCCGCTGCACCAGGCAAGCCTCGCCGCGATCGGTCTCGGCGAGTTCGGTCAGGACGTGAGCCTCGCGGGCCACCGCCTCGCGCAGGCTGTGCAGGTCCTCGGTGTCCACCCGAACCACGCCGAGGCCTTCTCCGTCTTCTTTTCCCATTCGGAAATCAGGGTTGTAGCTCAGGAGACCGGCGCCGCTGGTCTTGCCATGAAACGCACGCCGCAGCGCCAGGAACGCCGGACGCCTGTTGCGGAGAGGGGCGTTGCGCTCCTCCAGCGCCGCGTGAGCAGTCGCCAGGTCGTCCGCCGCAACGCCGGCGGCTGCCAGCTGCTCGCGCAGGCCAGGTGCAAGAGGAGCGTGGCCCTGGGCGTGCAGCAGCCGGGCGAAGGCCTTGAGCCCCTGACGCTGGTGCTGCTCCACCCGGACCTGAAACTCCAGCTGCGCGTGCTTGATCGCGACCTCGATCACCTCAGCCCCCGTGCTGGCGAACGTCGTGACGTAGGAGCGACCGGTGTACTCCCCGACCCGGCGCGAGAGTTCTCGGGCCAGTTCACCGCTGAAGCGGCGGTCGGAACCCTGGACGTGGACCGGGACGTTCGCATCAAGGACAGCCCGGGCGCGGGCGACAAGGTCGGGGTGGTTGTGGCCGAAGAGCGTCGAGCCGTACCCGCCCACGAGGTCGAGGACGCGAACTTCCTCCTCGCCCCTCCGGTAGAAGAGGTAGTCCCCTCTCGCCCGGACGTAGGCCCGGTCCAGGCGCAGCGCCGCCAACCTCTCCATCAGCAGCGGTCGGGAGTGTTGGGCGAAGGTGCCCGCCTCCGCCCCGGGCAAGTCCGCTTCGACCAGCGCGGGGGCGGGCAGCGGGGGAGTTTGCGGAGAGTCGAGCGAAGGCGTCTCATCACCCGCTCGCCGCTTCGGTGCGGGGGATGGGGGGGAGGTGGTTGCGCCACTCGCCGACCTCCGCTCGGCGATCAGCCGGGCCAGGTCTCGCAGGGTGCTGTGAGCGAACAGATCGGCCATTTCGAGATCGACTCCGAACCGCTCGCGCAGGCTGGCCTGCAACGGGAGCGCCCGAAGTGAGGTGCCGCCCAGATTGAAAAACGACTCGTCGGGATCGACTTCCTCGACCTCCAGGGCCTTCTTCCAGAGGTGCGTGAGTTCCGCACTGACCTCGGCCAGGTCCTCGGTCTTCGCCGCGAGAGAGGGCGCGGGGGCGGGGACGTCTATCCGGTAAGTGCGGCGCTCGAATGGGTAAGTCGGGAGCGGCACGCGGCGGCGCGGCTGGCCCTCCGCGAGCAGGGTCCAATCGACGATCCCACCAGCCGTGAAACACTCGGCCAGCGCCTCGAACAGCGCCTGCGTGGCGAGATCGTCCAGGGGCCGGCCCTCGGTCGAGCCGTTCTCGGAGGTCAGGCTCATGCCGGGCGGCAAGGACTGGCAGCAGCGGCGAAAGGCCTGACGGACGCTGCCCGGGAGAGCGGCGAGCCGGCGTGCCAGTTCGCCGGCAGCGCGCTCGGGGCCGGTACAGAAGATCGCCGAAGGCCGCAGCCGGACCCAGTCGCCCCAGAAGTGATGGAGGAGCAGGAGCTTGTCACTCAGGTGGTCGCGGCCACGGAACACCAGGGCCGCCCGGTACACTTCCGGCTGGCAGGCGGCGGTGGCGGTGGCGCAGAGGTCGGTGACGTCGGTGCCCTCCCCCCCGAGAGCGAGCTGGTAGCGATCCACCATACGGCGCAGGCCAGCCTCCGTGGGAGCGGCCAGGGCCAGCACCGAGATCGGACGCGGGGGGCTCGGATCGGCCGGGGCAGGTCCTGCCTCCAGGATGACGTGCGCGTTGGTTCCACCCAGGCCGAAACCGTTGACGCCGGCCCGGCGCGGCCCACCGGTCGTGGGCCAGGGGCGCAGGCGGTCGGCCAGGAAGAAGGGTGAGCCCTCCAGGGGCGCCTGGGGATTCGGCTGGCGCACGTCGAGGGTGGGTGCCACGACTCCGTGGCGAAGGGCCAGGATCGCGGAGAACAGACTGCCCAGGCCGGCGGCGGCCTCGGCATGGCCCATCAGCGCCTTGACCGATCCCAGTCCACAGGCTCCCGACGGCACGCCGAACGGACGGAAGGCCTCGGTGAGCCCCACGATCTCAAGAGCATCTCCCAGCAATGTGCCGGTGCCGTGCGCCTCGATGTAGCCGACGCTCGCCGGGCTGATGCCGGAGTCGCGGTAGGCCTTGCCCACCACGGCGGCGATGCCTGCCGGGCTGGCGGCGACCAGCCCCGCCTTGCGGTGGCCGTCGTGGTTGACGGCCAAGCCCTTGACCAGAGCCCAGACGGGAGTCGCCGGTGCGTTCGGCGGCGACCCGCGGCTGAAGCAGCAGGGCCGCGACACCCTCGCTGCGGGCGTAACCCGAGGCCGAGGCGTCGAACGCTCGGCAGGCGCCGTCGGGAGACAGCAGCCCGGCCTCGCGCAGCATGCGTGTGTTGTCCGGCTGGAGGATGAGGTTGACGCCGGCCACCAGGGCGAGGTCGGAGTCGCCCGCGCGGATGCTCTGGGCGGCCAGATGCAGCGCCACCAGCGCCGACGAGCAGGCCGTATCGAGGGTCAGGCTGGGAGCGGTGAAGTCGAAGAGGTAAGAAATACGGTTCGCCAGAAGCGACAGGGCGTTGCCGCTCAGCCGGCGCGATCCGGGCGCAGCCCGGAGCGCTGGAGAAGGTGAATGTGGTCCTGGGTGGCAGCCGCGACGAAAACGCCGACCCGTTGCCCCCGAAGTTGCGCCGGGTGCAGGCCGGCCCGCTCGATCGCCTCCCAGGCCACCTCGAGCAGGAGGCGCTGCTGCGGGTCCATCTGCCGGACCTCTTCCTCATTCAGCCCGAAAAAGCCCGCGTCGAAGTCCCAGACGTCGGCGAGATAGCCGCCGCGCATCCCGGGGCCCCAGTTGCCGCGATCCGCGGGCGGCTCGCCGAGCAGCACGCGCCCAGCACGGAGGTTGTCCCAGAACTGCTCGGGCGTGGCCGCTCCCGGAAAGCGGCAGGCCAGCCCGATCACCGCCAGGTCGTTAGCGGGTGGCAGCAAGCTCGTAGCGGAAGTCGCCAGACTTCCGCCGGGCTGTGGCGGAAGTCTGGCGACTTCCGCTACGAGCTTGCGACCTGCCGCTTCTTCTGCCGCCACCCGAGGCGGCAAGACCGAGGCCGGTGCGGGACCGGCCGAGCCGAGATGGCGCCGGATGGCCTCGCCGTATTTCTCGGCGAGGTGGGCCGAAAGACGCTCGATCGACGAGTGTTCAAACAGGACCGTGGGCGGCAGAGTGACCTCAGTGGCGGTCTCCACGACCTGCTGCACCTGCAGCGCCAGCAGCGAGTCGAAGCCCAGGTCCATGAAGTTCGTCTGCGGATCGATGTCGGCGGGGGACAGAGCCAGCGCACGTGCCACCTCGGCAATCAGGAACTCCCGGGCCCGCGTTTGAAGTTCGCCCAGCGAGGCCAGAGAGGATTCCTTTTCCTCCTTGATCCTTCCACCTTCATCCTTCGGAAGAGGCGGCTGGGGCAGCAAGCGCCGCAGCAGGACAGAGCGCAGCTCGGCCAGGACCTCGCCGTCTTCGAGGAACTGAACGTCGCCCCGGATCTCGTCCGCCGGCGCCGTGCCCGGCCCGGCGACCGTCAGCCGACACAGGACCCGGTTGCGCACCGGGCTGAATACGGTCACTTCGGCGATCGCCAGAGGCAAATAAAGGGAGGTGGGCCGGGACCCTGTGGCCAGGAAGGCCAGCGCGCTAGCGCCTGGAGCGACCCGTCCATCAGGGCGGAAGGAAGGTAGCTCCCGGCTCCGCCCGAGACCGTTTCGAGGTTCGCCAGCCCCTCGGGGCCGGCGAAGCGCATCTCCCTCACGGTACGCAATTCCTCGCCGTAGGACAGCCCGAGCTGGCGAAAGGCGTCGTAGAACGCCGCCCGGTCCACCTCCCCGGACAGTCGGGCGCCCAGGGCGGCAATGTCCACCTGCGCGGGCAGTTCGGCGGGGATGTCGGCCCTCCTTCCCGTGCAGTGTTCCGTCCAGGTGTCCGTGGCAGTCGCGCCCAGGGCACGGAAGCCTGCGCCCTCGCTTTCCTTGGCACGGACCAGGCGTACCCGCGCCGGGCCGTCCGTTGGCAGAACGAGCGGGAGGGGAAACCTCACGTCGAGCAATCGGCCTTCCCTGCCAGCCAGGGCCAGATCGATCCAGAACGCGGCGGGGACAACAGCGCGACCGTGGACTTCGTGGGCGCGCAGCAGGGGGTGATGTTGGAGGTCCAGCACTTGCCCGGCTTCCTGCTGTGGCGCAGTCTCCTGACCGTGCCGCCTCACCGCCTGGGGAACGGGCCGTTCGTCGATCCAGTACCGTTGCCGCTCCAGGGGGGACGGTGGCAAGGCCACGCGCCGCCAGCCCCGGCCCTCGGCCACGGTCCCCCAGTCAAAGGACACGCCACGGGCAAAGCGCTCGCCCAGTGCCGCCAGCAGTTCCGCCCACGTCCCCCCACACGAGCCGGAAGCGTTAGCGACGGTGGCAAGCATGGCCGCCAGTTCTTCCCGGGGCAGCGGCATGGGTGTGGACTGCACCACGCCGCTCCAGCAAGGTCGGCCCACGGTCGCCCCGGCCGCGAAGGCGGCCAGGTCGTCGGCGAGCTGGACCGTGGAGGTTGCCAGCAAGGCCAGGCGGTGAGGCCAGAGAAAGCGGCCGCCGTTGGCGCTGTGGCAGACGTCGTGCAGGTCGAGGTCGGGAATCTGCCGCTGGTGGTCGGCGAACCGCGCCGCGAGCTTGCGCAGCCCTCCCTCGGTCCGCGCCGAAAGACACAGGAGCGACTCGGGCGCCGGAGTTCGCGTCCGGGGGTCCGGCGCCAGGGCCTCTTCGAGGACGGCGTGAGCGTTGGCGCCGCCAAACCCGAAGGCGCTGACCCCGGCCCGGCGTGGGCCGTCGCTGACCCAGGAACGGGGCCGATCGCTGGCGTAGAATGGCGAACTCGCGAAGTCCAGGCGCGGGGACGGGGACTTGAGGCACAGGCTGGCCGGCAGGCGCCGACGCCTCAGCGCCAGGACGGCCGACGCCACGCCGACCAGTCCGGCCGCGTACTCCAGGTGGCCCACCAGCGTCTTGGTCGCAGCCAGGGCGCAGGACTGCGGCCTGGCACCCGCGAACACGGCCCCCAGCGCCTCCCACTCGATCTGGTCGCCCAGCAGAGTCCCGGTGCCGTGGCTCTCCAGCAGCGTGACCGTGGCCGGGTCGATGCCCGCGGCCTGGTAGCAGCGGCGCAGGACGAGCCACCTGCGCGGCCGGGTTCGGAGCGCTGAGGCCGTTGGTTCGGCCGTCCTGGTTGACCGCCGTGCCGCGCAGGACGGCGAGGACGTTGTCGCCATCGCTCAGGGCCTGGTCGAGCGGCTTGAGCAGCAGGACCACGGCCCCCTCGCCGCGGACGTAGCCGTCGGCATTGGCGGAGAAGGTTTTGCAGCGGCCTTCAGGGGACAGCATCCGCCCCTTGCTAAAGACGATGAAGGGCTCGCGGCTCAGGAGCAGGTTGACTCCGCCTACCAGGGCCAGTCGAGCACTCACCCCGGCGCAGGGACTCCGCCGCCAGGTGCAGGGCCACCAGGCTCGAGGAGCAGGCCGTGTCCAGGGTCAAGCTGGGCCCGTGCAGGTCGAGCAGGTAAGACAGCCGGTTGGACAGCAGGGCACCGGCGCCCCCCGTCCCGCAGAACCCCTCGAGCCGTTCGGGCATCGTCAGGAAACGGTGAGCGTAATGGCCCTCGCTGCCGCCGACGAACACCCCGGTGTCGCTGCCCGCCAGACGGTCGCCGGCGTAGCCGGCGCTTTCGAGGCACTCCCAGGCCACCTCCAGGAGCAGGCGCTGCTGCGGGTCCATCACCGCCGCCTCGCGTGGCGAGACGCGGAAGAACAGCGGGTCGAACTGATCGACCCCGGTGAGGAAGCCGCCCCATTTGCTGTATGTCTTCCCGGGCGCCTGGGGGTCGGGGTCGTAGCTCGCCCACAGGGCGGGCCGGTCGGTCGGGAACTCGCTGATGGCCGGCTTGCCCTGTTCCAGCAGCGCCGCGAAACCATCCAGGTCGAGCGAACCGGGGAAGCGCCCGGCCAGGCCGATGATGGCAATCTGAAAGGATGAAGGATGAAGGATGAAGGATGAATCAGAGGCTGCCTGTCTTTCTTCATCCTTCATCCTTCCGCCTTCATCCTTTTGAAGATGGCGGGTCAACTCGGCAATGGTGGGGTGCGACCAGATGAGCGTCGGCGAAAGTGCCTGCCCCAGCCAGGCCTCGAGTTCAGCCGCCAGCAGAACCCCCTGCCCCGAATCGAGGCCATAAGAGGTGAATGGCTGATGGCGGTCGATCTCCTCTTCCGGAACTCCCAGGAGGCCGGCAACGCGCTCCCGCAGCCAGCCCTCGATGGCAGCGGCCTGAGGATGATTCCCCGCAGGCGGGGACCCCTTCACCGCGGCCGGCTGGTCCGCGCCCAGCGCCTCCCAGCGGTACAGCTCGCCCGGCAGGCCCTCAGGGAAACGGCCCCGGCAGGCATGCCGCTGCAATTTCCCGCTGGAGGTGCGCGGCAAGGACGAGGCCCGCAGCAGGACCACCGCCCGCACCGGCGCCTGCTGGTGTTCGACGACGACCTGGCGTGCCCGGGCCGCCAACCCCGGAAGGTCCTCCTCCGGGACCCCACGCACGACTTCGAGGACGATGACCATCCCATCGCCGGCGGGGGCAGTGAAGGCAGCGCTGGCGAGAAAGGACGGGCTCGCCCCAGAGGCGGTGGCCTCCAGGTCCTCCGGCCAGTAGTTTCGGCCGTTGAGGACGATGAGGTCCTTGAGCCGGGCGGTGACGAAGAGCTCGCCGTCGCGGAGAAAGCCAAGGTCGCCGGTCCGGAGGAAGGGCCCGGCGCCTGTGTCGGCTCGGTGGGCGCGGAAGGTCTGTTCCGTCAGGTCCGGCCGGCCCCAGTACCCCTGGGCGACGCTCGGGCCGGCGACCCAGATCTCGCCGATCTCATCGGGCGGGCACACCGTCCGCTTCTCGGGATGCACGATGAGGACTTGCTGGTCGCCGAGAGACTCCCCGCATCCCACCAGGACCTGGGAGGTCTGGGCTCCAGTTGGGGCGGGGACTACCTTGTTGGCCTCCAGCGCGAGCCTGTCCGCGGACAGCGTGACAGGGGGCTCGCTCACCCGCCCGCCCGTGACGAGGAGCGTCGCCTCGGCGAGGCCGTAGCAGGGGTAGAAAGCCTCACGGCGGAAGCCCTGAGGGGCAAAGGTCTCGGCGAAACGGTCCAGGGTCTCGGCGCGGACGGGCTCGGCACCCGTGAAAGCGACCTTCCAGCAGCTCAGGTCGAGACCGGCACGCTGCTCGGCGGTGATCTTGCGCAGACAGAGTTCGTAGGCGAAGTTGGGTCCGCCGCTGTTGGTGGCGCGGCGCCGGGAGACGGCCCGGAGCCAGGCCAGCGGATCGCTGAAGACCGTTGTGGGAGACATCAGGGAGCAGGGGAAGCCGGCGAAGACCGGCTGGAGAATGCCGCCCACCAGGCCCATGTCATGGTAGGGGGGGAGCCAGATGACGCCACAACTGTCCGACGTGGATTCCAGGTTGCGAGCAATCGCGTGCGAGTTGTGCAGCAGATTGGCGTGGGTGAGCATCACGCCGCGCGGCGTGGTCGTGGAACCGGACGTGTACTGGAGCACGGCGAGGTCGTCGCCGGTCAGGGCCGGCTCGCGCCAGGATGATGCGCCGGAGCCCTCCTCATTCAGGATCACCCAGTGCAGTGGCGGGCTGCCGAGCTGCAAACGCTGGTCCAGGGGGCGAGTGGCGTCGGCGACCGCGGGGGGAGCGACGACGGCCGCGGCCCGGGCATCGGCGACAACAGCGTGCAGGCGGTCCAGGCCGCGGGCGCGGCGCGGAGGGTAGACCGGAACCGCGACGACGCCGGCGTAGAGGCAGCCGAAGAAGGCGGCGACGTAGTCAAGGCCGGGCGGGCACAGGAGCAAGGCGCTCGCCAGCCAGCCCCCGCGACTGAAGGGCGGCGGCGATAGTGCGGGCTCGGTGATCGAGTTCCGCGTAGGTGAGGGCCTCCTTGACCGTGTCCGGGTCGGTGAGGAAGGAAAAGGCTAACCTGTCCGGGGCCTGGCTGGCCCTGTGCCGCAGAAGTTCGACCAGGGTGTCGCAATCCGGCGTCAGAGGAAACAAGGGGACCATCAGGAATTCTCTTCTCCCTGCTTCGAAGCGAGGGCCATGAATGGTTTGGAATCCGTGTCCTGGCGCTGCGACATCCTTCTTGTTTGATCGCCACACACCCGGATTCTACACACCGGGCTAGTAGGCTTATTCGGAATCGTAACAGGAAGCGGACAAAACAGGGGAGAAAAGTAAGCAGATGGAGCGCGGACTGCCCGGACACCCGGACCTCCGAGACTTGACTTGCCTGCGTGGAAGCCGAATGATGGAAACAGGAATCGTTCCCAACAACACCCCATTCGGTGGTTCGGGTATCAAGCCCGCCTGTCCTGCCGGCCGAGAGCGGAAGTGTATGGCCCTTTCTCCTGATCGAGTGCGCGCTCACCTGCTGAAGTTTCTCGACCCCCAGGGACGGCTCGGCATTGACGAGGACACCCGGGTACTCGACTCCGGGCTCCTCGACTCCATGAAGGTCCTCGCCATCAACGCCTCGCTCCTGCGGACTTTCCAGGCCGACATCCCCCCTGAGGAGTTGCAGCCGGAGAACTACGCCAGCGTCCGGGCCATGGTCGATCTGTGTCTTAGGCACTGCCCGAAATAGTTGTCAGTTGGCAGTTGTCAGAGAAGAATGAGAGACAACGGTCTTGTTACTGACAACTGACAACTGACAACTGACAACTGACAACTACTCATGATCGAGGTCCGACCCTTCGGAGAGACGGCACGCGAAGCCGCCGCGTTGATGCGAGAGGTGTGGCGCGGCGATTACGCGGGCACCATCTCGGTGCCGCTGTGGGACGAGGCTTTCCTGACCTGGCAGCTCTTTGGCGACCATCCCGAGCAACCCAACTACCGCCTGGCAGCCTATGATGGGGGGCGTCTGGTCGGCGTCTTCTTCGCCAGGCCGCACCGCTTTTCCCTGCACGGTCGGGAGGTCGAAGGCTCGCTGGCCAGTATGCTGACGGTCCACCCGGACTACCGGCGGAAGATGGTGGGGCCGCGCCTGGTGGGCTCCATGTGCCGGCAGCACGAGGCCGACGGCCGGGCGTTCCTGATCGGCCTGACCTACCGTGACCGAAAAGCTCTGGGCCTTCAGTTCTGGGAAGGGATGCGCCGGGCGACCCCCGACCGGGTGGTTTTGCTTGGGCGCGTCAACCAATGGGCCCGTGTGCTGGACGCCGGGCGGGTGGCTCGCTGGGCGCCTCACTGGCACGAACGCCTTGCCGCTCGTCTGGTCAGCGCTGTGCAAGGGCGTCCGTGCCGTCCCCCCGGCACAGGACAGCGCCCCCTGGAACAGGCCGACCTGGCCCAGTGCCAGGCAATCCTCGAGCCCGCCCGACGCAGGCAGGACCTCACAGTCCTCTGGAGCCCCACGGAACTCCAGCGGCAGTTTCAGTTCGAGGGCGTCGCCCGCACTCTCGTGGCCGAGACCAGGGGCCGAATCACCGGCCTGCTAAACTACTTCCGTCTGGAACTCCTGGGCCGGGGTGAGCTGCCGGTGGGAATGAGCGGTCTGCTCTTCCTGGAAGGAGCCGGGGGCGAGCGCCTGCTGCGTGCCGGCCTGGCCCGAATGGCCAGCGACGGGTTGGCTCTGGCCCTGGTCCCGGGCTTCGCCGCCCACCCCCGCCTGCTCTTTTTGCGGGCCGGCTTTGTCCCTCTGCCGCCCGAACACACTGCTACCTGCCTGAAGACACGCGCCGAGTTTCCACTGGGCAACGTGAGAAGTTTCGCCTTGCCGGTCCTGTGAGAAGGGAGGAACGCAGGCGCGATCACTTCATCAGTTCGAGTTTTGCCTTTTTGTGGAGTGCGGCAGTGCTTTGCTCTGCCGCTTTTGTTTCTGCTGTTTTTCCGAGACTTTAGCAAAGTGAGTGCAGTGGCCCGGCCGGAGGCACTCCGCTGACCTGCGGTTTCTGTGCAAGTTGCTGTGCAAATCGGCCACCCCTCCCCGGCACAGAAACCGACCCAGCCGCGTCGATACCCTGGAAACGCTTCCTGCTGCACACTCCCTTGCCGACCCTCTGCACTAACTTTGCTAAGGTCTCGTTTTTCCTCTGTTTTCTCACTCCACAGACAAAACAGGAGAAACAAGAAAAACAAAAGCGGCAGAGCAAAGCACTGCCGCACTCCAAAAATAGGCAGAAGTCGAACCAAGGAGAAACAAGCGCATGGCTTACTTCACGGCCCAGACCTGCACCGTGAGCGGCAATCCGAGAAGTGTCGTCTCGTCCGCCGCCACCCGCGCCATGTCCTGCTCGACTTCCTGCACTTCTTCCGGGGTCGCCAGGCATTCCTGTACCAGCAAGGCCTCCAGCGGCCGCTTCAGGTGCATCAGCACAAGGCGGCAATAAGTCATGTCGAAGGATTCGGTTGCCAATCCCGGAGCGTAGGTAGGCATCGCGGCCTGGAGCAGTTGGCTGTTGCCCCTGGCGGCCTGCGAGATCGTGCGGCGCTGGCCTGCGCGTCGGCCGGGAGTAGTTGGCAGTTGGCAGTTGGCAGTTCAAAGACAAAGCCTTCTTTTTCTGATCTGACAACTGCCAACTGCCAACTGCCAACTATTCCCGGCCGAGACTTCTTGGTTCCTCCGGCGGATCCTCCTTCGGCTCCTGTGCCAGACGCTTGCGGGTCTCGGTCACCACGCGGTCGAAGCGGCCCAGACGCCTGGCCTGGCCTGGGGCGTCGTCGTGGACGTTCGCCAGCAGCCGGCGGTCGAGTTCGATCTCATAACTAACGATTTTGCTGGCGATGAATCGGGACAGGCGGTTGAAGCCGAGGAGCCCGGTGTTCGGACGGTTCCACAGGTAGAAGGTAAACAGCATCGACTGCCGGGGGCCAAGACGGTGGAAGAACGCGAGTTCCTTGAAGTGATCGTTCCGCTCTCGGCCGGTGGCAGGATCGACCCACCACCATTCGTACACAGCATGCAGAGGGTCGTAGTAGACGGTCTGGCGGACTTCAAAGGTGTCGCCGGTGCGGGCGCTCGTACCGGGCCGCATCCACCAGGGAATGTGCTTCTGCGGGCCCGAGGAGGCGACGCTGACGCATTCGTCGGTCACGGTGGTTTCGTTCCGGACCGTGCCCACCTGCCTGGGATCGTAGCCGAAGACCCAGTGGGCGGTGGCGGTGTGCTCGATCTCGCTGAAATTGTCCACCAGAACCTCGACCGAGGCGTTGAAGTGGTAGTCCTGAACGTTCAGGATGTTGAAGCCCGGGAAATTCAGGTCGGGGATGGCTGCCTCCCGGCCGCGCTCCTTGACCCACACAGCGCCGTAGCGCTCGGCCACCTCCAGGGCCTCGGTCTGGACGCAGAGCTTGGGGTTGGCCGGGCTTTGCCCCTCGCCGCTGGGGCCGAAGTTCCAGCCGTGGTAGGGGCAGATGAGGCGCTCGCCCGCAACGCGACCCTTGCTGAGGCTCATTCCTCTGTGGGGGCAGACGTCAGGGAGTACGCCCACCTGACCGCCCGCGGTGCGGAATAGGACGAGGTCGCGCTCCTCGATCCGCAGGGCCACCGGCTTCCGCCCGACACGACGGCTCAAGACCACCGGTATCCAGGACTCCAGTTTTCGCATACACTGCTCTCCGAATCATGGAGGAAAGAAGCCAGCACCTTTCCCCTCCTCATGATTAATCACGAATGACGAGGGAATGCGGACGGAAACTGCAAGTCGATTCCTCACAACCCGGTCGCACTTCGCGCCTCGAGGGCGGCGTGAAAGGCTGCCTTGTCGAGCGCGTACAGCGCCACGTCTTCTCGGGCCCGCGCCGTCGCGGCCCGCTTTTTTCCCGTCAGGAGGGACGTCTGGCCGAAGTAGTCGCCTGCCTTCAACGTCCCCAGCAGCTTCTCGGTCCCCGCCTCCCGCACCAGGATGTCCACCGTCCCTTGGCCGATCACGTAGAACCGGCTCCCCTCCTCCCCCTGGTGGAAGATGATCGAACCGGCGGGATGCGATTCCTCCCGGACCCCCGCTGCCACGTCGGCAAGGACCTCCGGAGTCAGCGAGGCAAAATCGGGATAGCGGGCAAGCAAGTCGCGGGCCGTCAGCGAGTGCTGGGTCAGGACGTCCGAGGTGATCCGGCCGGCCTCCATGTTGATAATGCGGTCGGCCACGTCGAAGAGCCGGGGCTCATGGGAGACCATCAGGGTGGTGCAGCCTTCCTCGCGGGCCAGTTTCTGCAAGAAAGTGACGACGTCCCGGCTCGATTGACGGTCCAGCGCCGCGGTCGGTTCGTCCGCCAGGATAAGCCGGGGACGGTTGGCCAGGGCCCGGGCGATGGCCACCCGCTGCTTCTGTCCCCCGGAAAGAGCGGCCGGTTTATTGTGGAGGTGATTGCCAAGCCCCAGTTGGGTCAAGATCTCCGTCGCCCGCCGGCGCTTTTCTTCGCGCGGCTTCGGTTTCATGTCGAGAGCCATCATGACGGTCTGAAAGGCCGTCAGGGACGCGAACAAATTGTGGGCCTGGAAGATGAACCCGATGTCCTCGCGCACCTCCGCGAGTGCCTCGGGGTCCAGTCCTTTCAAATCCCGTCCCTGAACCCGTACCGTCCCCTCCTGGATGGACCGCAGGGCGCCGATGAGGGTGAGCAAGGTCGTCTTGCCGGCGCCGTTGGGCCCGGTCAAGATGACGAGCTGTCCCGGCCGGACTTCCAGGTCCAGGTCGCACACCACCCGGCTGCTGGTCTTCCCCTCGCCAAACCAGTGATTCAGCCGGCTCACGGTGATGATCGGCTCCGCTTGCTGTGCTTGTAAATCCGAAATCCGAAATCCGAAATCCGAAACAGAAGCCCCGGACTCTTCTTTCGGATTTCGATTTTCGGATTTCGGATTTTCCGACATCAGAACACCTCCGCCGGATCGGCCGTATGCACCTTGCGCAGGGCGATGACCCCCGAAAGGGCGCACATCAAAAGGGTCAAGACCAGGATCAGCAGGCTGCGAGCCAGTGTCAGACGCATGGGCAGCCCGGTCCAGCCGGCCACGGCCGCGTAGAGCAACCAGCCCAGAGCGATACCCGGGAGAAAGCCGAGTACCGCCAGCAGCAGGGCCTCCTGAAGAATCACCCAGGTCAGGTGGCGGTTCCGGTAGCCGATGGCCTTCAGAGTGGCATACTCGGCCTGGTGGTCCCCCACGTCCGAGGACAGGATCTGGTAGCAAATGCCGGCCCCGATGATGAAACCCATCACCATTCCGAGCCCGAAGACGAAGCCGATGGGAGTCGTGTTCCCCCAGAAGTCCTTTTCTTGCTCGACAAACTCCTCCAGAGTGAGGACCGCCACATCGTCGGGGAGAGCCGACCGCAGGGCCGACTTCACGGCCGCGGCGTCGGCATGGGCGGCCAGCTTGACGAGACCGACGTCCACCGCTCGGAGTGGATTGCTCCGCCATTGTGCTTCAGCGTCCGCCCCTTCTTGCTTCTCGCCAGGCAGGGGCTCAAGAGCGCCCACAGGCAGAGTGGCCCGGTCCGGAAAGAGCCCGGCAAAGGTGACTTCGCTCACGATGGCGTTGCCGTTGGTCGTGAAATCGGCGCCGAGCGGGAACGTCCCCACCACGCGAATCCTTCGACCAGCCAGCTCCCGCTCCGTCCCCGGGCTGAGCTGGCCATAATCCCTCCGGGACCGCCAATCCAGGAGGGCCGCGTCAGGCAGGCGCAGCCTGTCGATCTGGGCCTGGACTTCGGGGATGCGCAGCAGGTTATGGGCCGGGTCGAACGCCAGGACGCGCAGGGAACGCAGTGGGGTATTCTCGGGGGGGACTGCGTCGGGGTTCTTCCACTCGGACTGGTAGTATTCGAGGTAGAGAGGGTAGGCCGATTGCACGCCCGGGACCGCTTGCGCCTGGAGGAGCCGGCTGCGCGGAAACTGCTGGTTGGCGACCAGGGCGAACCGGCTCTTGCTCGTCAGGATCAGGTCGGCGTCGAGCTGGCGGATCACCTCGACGCCACTGTCGAACAGGGCTTGCCAGAACCCGTATTCCATGAACATGAGCAGCACGGCAAAACAGATGCCGGCCAGGGAAACGGCCAGGCGCCGTTTCTCATGGATCAAATTGAGCCAGGCCAGGGGAGTTCGTCCGAAAGGATGAAGGCAGAAGATTGAACCACAGAGACACAGAGACACAGAGAAGACAGACCAGGTAACGGTTTTCTCTGTGTCTCTGTGTCTCTGTGGTTCAATCTTCTTCATCCTTCAGCCTTGTCAGAACAAGTCCGCGGGGTCGGCCTGATGGACCTTCCGCAAGCATAGCAGACCCGAGAAGGAACAGAAACCGATCGCCAGCAGAAGCACCAGGAGCAACCGGCCCGGATTCATGGACATCGGGATCAGAGCAGCCCGCTCGACGACCTCGTACAGGACCAGGGACACGCTCAGGCCCAGGGTGTAGCCCAGTCCGGCCAGGATCAGGGCCTGGTGCATGATCACCCGGGAAAGGAAGCGGCGGCGATAGCCGATGGCTTTCAGGGTGGCATACTCCACGTAATGATTGCGGACGTCGCTGGAAATCACCTGGTAGATGAAGACCATGCCGGCGATCACCGCCACGAACACTCCGAAGCGGAACATGATGCCGACCGACGTGGTGCGGACCCAGTAATGCTGTTCCCGGGCGACAAGCTCGGCGCGTGTGAGGACCTGAACGTCCTGGGGGAGCAGGCCGCGCAACTGTTCCGCCACGGCCGCGGGATCCGCGCCGTCCCGCAGCCGGATCAATCCGAGCGACACCTGGCTCAACGGCCGGCCGAAGAGGTGCGCGAACGTTTGCTCGCTCACGATCAGCAGACCGTCGGCTCCCAGGCCCTGGCCCAGCGTGAACTGACCGACCACCTCGATGTTGACCAGGCCCACTTCGGTCACGACTCCCGGTTCGCGGGGGCCGAGGATGTCCCGGGAAATCCGGTCCATCAGTCCGGTGTCCGGCCGTTGCAGCCGGGGCAAGACCTCTTCGAGTTCGGGGAAGCGAAAGACCTTGTCGGCGAGCTGGACCCCAGCAATCAGGATTCGCCGCCGCAACCGCCTGTTGGGGTCCGGATCGCGGCTCCGCCAGAGATTGAAGTCAACGTAGACCGGGACGGTTGCCGCCACTTCCTTCAGCGCCAGGGCTCGATACAACTGTTTCCGCGGAAAGGTCCTGGGCTGGATCAGGCTGACGTAGGAAGGCGACGTCAGGAGCAGGTCGAAATCGAGCTTGTTGTACAGGAGGGTCGAGGTGTCCTCGACGGCCCCATAAAAGCCCAGTTGCATGAACATGAGGACGATCGAGAAGGTCACTCCGACCACGGCGACAGCAGTGCGCTTGCGCTGATGAATCAATTGCAGCCAGGCCAGGTTCGTCATTAGTCATTAGTCACTGGTCATTAGTCAATAGTCACTAGCCGCTAATGACCAGTGACTAATGACTAATGACTGATTTTCACGGTCACTTGCATGTGGATGTAGTCAGCGGCGCTGACGTTCGTGTCGAGGCGGATCTTGACTTCCACGACCCGGCGGTCGGCATCAGCCATTGGGTTCAGGTCGAAGATCTGGTTCTTGGCCAGGACGCGGCCGATGGAACGGACGGCACCGGTCAGCTCGTGGGGCAAGGCCGGGCTGGTGATCGTGGCCTTGCACCCCTCCTGGAGGCGGCTGCGGTCGGTCTCATAGACCTCGGCGATCGCCAGCATTTCCCGGATGTTGGCGAGCTGGAGAATGGGACCGGCACAGATCTCTCCTGGATGCCCAAGCACCTTGAGGACCTGGCCGGCGCGGCGCCTGGATGATCGAGTGCTGGTAGCGGGATTGAGCGACCGCGACCGCTTGCTTCAGTGAGTCGATAGGCCCCTGGAGCTGGGACCGGGCGAGGTCGGCCTGCGCAATCCGGAGCTGCGTCTGGGCAGCCTGGAGGTTGAGCGGCTGCTCCGTTTGCATCTTGTCCCGGCTCGCCTGAGCAGCGATCAACTCCTCCTCCGCCTGGCGGACGGCAAAGTGCTGCAGGTTGAGTTGCTGGGGCGAAACGGCATCGGGGCTGGAGGCTTTCAGCCGGGCCATTTCCTTGTTCGCGGTTTCCAGTTGGGCCTTCAGCAGACGCACTTTCGCTTCCAGGGACTTTTCGACAAACGGGTACTCCTTGTTGATCTGTGTGATGCGGATCCGCGCTTGCTCGACCAGCATTTCGCCGCTTTCCTTCAGAGCCTCTCTGCGGGCGATCGCCTCCTGGAGCTGGCTGTCCGCAAGGTTCTTCTCGGCCAGCCGATCCGAGTAACTCTGCAGGTAGACCAGTTCCTGGCCCTCCTCGACGTCCTCGCCTTCTTTCACGAGAATGCGGCTCAGACGGTCTCCCGGAGGCCCGCCAATCTGGATGACGCCGCCCTCCGGCTCCAGCCGGCCCAGGGCGACCACCGGAAGATCGGAAGGTAACTGCCGGGAAGAGGATTCCTGGCGCGACGAACTCACCGAAACGCCTGGCCAGAACGACACGCAGCGGGTGATCAAGCCCCCCGCGACAAACCCGGCTGCGACGCCAAGGAGCAGCACCCTGATCCCAGGGCCCTTGCTGGGCGGTCGCTCCGCGGCTCGTTCCCGCGGCGGATCGGGATGGAGCGCAGGCGTCTGCGCGGCCGGGGTCTCGAGAGCTGACACCGTCTTCACCTTTCCTCACAGTTCGTAGTTCGTAATTCGTAATTCGTCGTTCGGTGCTTGTTCTCGAATTACGACCTGAGAACAGGTTGTTTATAGCAGGGAAATCCCCCATCTTCAAGAATAACGGAGGCATTTCCCCGGCCTTCCCGGCCGGGCGAATCGGAATGCTGGGAATAAGTGATCGGTTGTCCCTTTGCTTGCCCCCTCACGCCTGGACGCAGGGATGGGGCAAGGTCTCCTTGGCAAGGATGAAGTCAGAAGGATGAAGGATGAATCAATACAAAGACCGCGTACTGTCTTGATTCATCCTTCATCCTTCTGACTTCTGACTTCCGGAGTGGCCCTTCATGAAAAAGCGGATCTGGACTGGCGTGGCTTTGGTCCTTGGCGCGGGGCTGGTGATGGCGCTGGTCGGTGCCGTGGTGGGCATCCATAATCCGATGACCCCTCACGCTCCCACGGGGTGGGAGGGCGGACTGATCGGCGGGGTGCTGGGCCTGCTCTTCGGTTTGCTCCTTGTCGGCGTGTCCGGCTGGCAGGACAGGGCCCTGGTCCGCGGACTGGGCGGCGGCGTCTTCGGGGCAGTCCTCGGCCTGAGTTTCGGTCTGCGCGGGCCCGGTTTCGCCGTGCCCGCGGGCTTGCTGGGCACGCTGGCGGGGGCGCTGGTCGGCAGCAGTTTCTTCCTGTTGTTCCGTTCCCGAATCCTTCTGGGGGTCCTGGCTGGCCTGTGGGCGGCGGGCCTCGCCGACCCTGAACGATACGCCCCGGCCCCGGATGCCTCCCGACCCCTGGCCGAATTACCGCGGGACCAGACACAGGGCCCCGAGGCAGAGGACGACAACTTCTCCGTGGACATCACCCCACAGCCGATCGGCTTGATCCCGCCGGGGACGGTCGTGGGCGATCGTCCTCCTCCGGACTGGTCGAACCTGGTCCTCAAGACGCGCTTCAAGGTTGAGGCCGGCGCTGTGGATGGATTGCCGTCGGGGCTGCTGGATGGCGTGGGCGCCATTTTCACGGCCATCCTGGCCCGGGTCGAAGTCGTCCCGGGAGCGGCCGGGCCGCGCCACCGTCTCGCGGACCTGGCCACCGGCGCCGGGACCAGCATCGCGGGCCAGGACACGATCCTGTCTACCTCAACCCGCAGCAAGCTGCGAGCAGACCTGGGGTTCTTTGGCTGGATGACCCTGGCCCACCACGAAAAGCGTTGGCCATCGATCCAGATCCGGGCCAGGTCCAACACCCTGGCAGTCTTTGACGATCCGACGTTGCTGCACCGCGACGGCGGGCACCATCCGATGGTGTTGCGCTATGCTCTCCTGGTCGAGCCGAGAACCGGCGGGCTGGAAACGCTGGTGTGGCGCGTGGATGGCGACTCGGCAAAGGGATACCAGGGGGCGGTCGGGCCCCTGGAATGGTTGTCCGCCAATCAGATGGGCCGCTGTCGGCTCCACGCCGCGTCCCAGTTCCCCCTGGGACTGGCGGGAGCTCCCTCCCTGGCCATTCTCAACCTGCCGCCGGGGCGCACCCAGATTCCCATTCCCGACCGGTTACGGGAAGTGCTGGGCCTGCTCCAGTTAACGCCCGCGCAGGCACGGGAAATGGAAAAGGGCCTCCGGAATCTGGTGTTCCCCAGGCCTCCGGGCCAGGCAGCGATCCGACCAATTCCCCGGAGCCGCGACTGAAAGTCATCAGCCATGAAAATCACGCACGCGGAAGCCATTCCTCTGCGCCTGCCCGAAGTCAACGAGCGTTGCGACGGCAGCCAGGAAACGCTGGGTGTGAAGGTCCATACCGACGATGGCCTGATCGGCGTGGGCGAGGCGGACTCGTCGGCGCTGGCGGCCAAGGCGATCATCGACCCTCCCCTGTCGCACAAGATCTGTCGCGGCCTGGCGGAGTGCGTGATCGGCTGCGATCCCTTCGAGATCGATCGGCTCGTGCAACGGATGTACGAGGGCTCGATCTTCTTTGGCCGGCAGGGCGCCGTGATCCAGGCGATGAGCGGCGTCGAGATTGCCCTTTGGGACATCCTGGGTAAAGCGGCGGACGCTGGTCAGCCAGGGATTCCGGGAGGTCAAGTTCGGCTGGGGCCCGCTCGGTCAGAGCGAAGCGAGCGACCTTGCTCACGTGCGTGCGGCCCGCCAGGGTCTGGGGCCGGCTCTGCGTGAACCCATTCCCACGCGGCGAGCAGCCCGACGGCGGCCGCGGCCCCAATCACGGCCCACCGCACGACCGGGTCGAGCTGGAGGCGGTAGGCCCACCCGAGCGGGTTGAACCAGCTCTCCCCCTCGATCAACAACCGGAGCGACCGCCACCGGTCGATTCGCGACACGTCGATGGCGCAGCCGAGCAATCCGCTCAGCAGCCCCCAGGTCACGCCGACCGCGACCACGCACGTGACCGCCGCCGCGTTGCGCCGCAGCCACCGGGCCGCCAGCCGGGCCGCGGACGGGGGACGAGCCCGCGTCGGCTGGCCGGCCAGCCAGCGGTCGAGGTCGTCGGCCAGCTCGGCGGCGCTGGCATACCGCGCCGCCGGGTCCTTCGCCAGACATTTCAGCGCCACCGCCGCCAGGTCAGGGTCGGCGGCCGGGTTCAGCGTCCGATCGGCCAGGTCGCGGTGGAGGATGCCGCGCTGGTGGGCGAAGTGGACCGCCCGGGCGACCGCCGCCACGAGCCCGGCCGCGGCCCGCGGGTCGGCCGGGCCGGGCCGATCGGCGAGGCTCCCGCCGGGGACCAGCTTCATGGTAAAGTACTGCCGGCCGGCGTGCTCGCCGACCTCGGAGATCGGCAGCACGTTCGGGTGGTCGAGGTTCGCGGCCGCCTGAGCTTCGTGCTTGAACCGCTCGACATCGGCCGCCGACGCCAGCTCTCCGGCCACGATCCTTTTCAGGGCGACGGTTCGGTTGAGGGACGTCTGCCGGGTCCTGTACACGACCCCCATGCCCCGCGGGCGATCTCCTCGAGCAGTCCGTAGTCGCCGAAATAGCGGACGGTCGGCGGCAGGAAGGAGGCGGTGTCGAAGGCGGCTGTCTGCCCGGGGTCGGCCAGCCGCAGCGGGGCGGCGAGCCGGTCGATCCGGTCCAGGTCGGCGAAGTACGCGGCCAGCTCGGCGGCCAGCTGCGGGTGGGCGGCCAGGATCGCGGCGCGGTCGGGCTTCTCCCCGCGCTCAACGGCCTCCAGGAAGCCAGCGATCACCGCGCCGAGGGGGCCGCCGTCCAGGCCGCAAGTCCTGGCGGCTGGCGGACGGCCCGCACGACGCCTTGCCCTCAGATTGGTGTGGGTCCAACTTCGGTGCCGAGAATGGGCCCACATGCGCGCCGATTACGAAGCCACCTTCAGTCATTTGCGCGCGGCGGTCGGACACACCGCTGTCTGATGTGACCGACGCACGCATTCGGGCAAAGTATGGGGTTGGGCCGCCATTATACCCTTTGAGGTGGGCGACCTTTGGATTCCGTACCGGCGACCGAGGCAATGCGCTCCACGCCACTCCGGTCGGCGCTGGCACCGTCAGCGGTTCATAACGGATTGGGTGCAGGACCGTCAAGTTGCGTGCATGCAGGGGCTTACGCCGGCTGTTCGCCTGGCGCCGCGGGCCGCGTGTGAAAAGCACGAATGCCGAGGTAGCGCAGGAAAAACACGGCCAGATAAACGCCGGCGACACCCGCGCAGCCCAGACGAAAGCCGCCGGAAAACCAGCTGCGGTGATACTCTTCCAGAGCGTTGCTGGCGAAGCGGCCGACAAAGAACGCCAGTGTCAGTGCGGCCAGCAGCAGCGTGCAAGACCCCACGCCCAACCGCCGGAACAGGGCGGCGACAGCCTGCGGGCCCGCGATGACACGCCGGCTCTCCGCGGTGGCCAAGAGGGCGAGCAGCCAGTAACTGGCGGCCGCAGCGCTCAATTCACCCAGAATCAATTGATCTCCCAGGTCGGGATCGCCGCCGTGAAACCAGTAGGCGAAAGCCGCGCCCGCGAACAGCACCGGCCCGGCGAAGAAGCAGAGCAGCCAGGTCAGGCAACTGCGCAACACGAGGCCCGCGGACAACGCCGGCCAGCGAATGTGCCGGTACTCTCCGGCCGCGGCCGATCCAAGGACGCAATCGAGAAATCCAATCGTGTAGCAAACAGTCCCGAGCCCGAGCAGGCCGATCAGCACGGTCCAGCTCGCGCCGTCTTCTGCCATCCGTTCGGAGAGTTGCGCCAGGTACGTGGCCGCTTGGGAAGCGAACATCCCCAGGCCGGCCCCCAGACCCACCACCAACGGCCAGGCGCGGAATGGGTAGAGGAGACACTGCAACCAGTTCGTCTCGAGGTGCCAGACGATTTGCCGCCGTGCCTGCCCCCTGCGCCGGCGTGCGTGCTCGGCCGACGGCAGCTTGTGCTTGTCGTCCAGCGGCACCCACGTGCCATCCGAGACCCGGTTCGGGTCGCCCCGGGAGGAACGAACGAGAAAGAAGATCGGGCCGGTCGGTTCGGCGTTTGGCCTTTCGACGCGGGGACGATTGCGAACGGGTGCCGGCCCGTTCTCCGTTTCCGAGACAGGTGCATCGAGCGCCGGAACCGTGACGGGACTGTCGCAGCCCGGGCAGAGAATCCGCCGGGAGGCAAGTTCGTCGCGGGCCCGCAGGTGCTTGCCGCAGGGGCAAACGAAAGTGATGGCCATGACCAGAACTCTTTTAATGGACGCTTCCAGGCGAGCGGCGTGGTTCACCCCCGCCGCCTTGTCGGCGCGACAGCCCGGCGGTGCTTACTCCTTGGCGACTTCCCTTGGCGGCGCCCGCAGTGTCTTGAGGAAGGCGATGAGCTGGCCTTGCTCGGCAGGGCTGGCGCTGGAAGCGCTGGGACGACCGCAAGCCCTGGCCGCCGTGCAGCCGGACGGCTTCCTCGAGCGTGGCGGCCCGGCCGTCGTGCAGGTAGGCGCGGAGTCCGCGACGCCCCAGAGCGGCGGCGTCCGCCACTCGCGCGGCGACGGCCCATCCACGACGAGGTCCGGGATCGGCACGACGATCTCGTAGTAAGCTCCGCCCGCCTGCATCTCCTGGCTCATGGGATGGAGCAGCAGGTCGCTGTAGAGGCCTGGGACTGAGCCGAGATCCGGAGTGTGGCAATCCGCGCAGCCCAGGGCGTGGAAAATCTTTTTGCCCGCCGTCACCTGGACGGCGGCCCCGGCTTCCTCCGGGATCCGTTCCACCGGCCGGGGCAGCGCGGCGACGAAGGCCGTCAGCTGATCGCACTGCTCCGCGGTCAGGTCGAGGCCGGGGGGCTGGTAGTCGGGTAGGTTCATCGGCCGGGGTTGGGCCTGGCTGGGGTTTCCCAGCCCGAGTTCGTTGGCGCAAGCGGCTTGCACGAAGGCCGCGAGCGTGGTGGTCTGTCCCTTCCAGCCAAACTTGCCGATCCGGCCGTTGGCCAGGCGCGAGGCCCGGCCCACCGGAGCGGCGTCGGCGTCAGCGGGAGCCAGGCCCCACTTCAAGCGCTGCCGGCGCTCGTTGGCGATGATGACGCGGTCGGGAATCTCATCGATCAACTTGTCCCCGAAGAGTGCGGGGGTGTTGAGTTGCGCGACCTGGACGCCGGGTGGGAAGCGGATCAAGCCGCCGGTCGGCGTCCTGCCGGGCATGGGGATCAGCGTCTCGAGGCCTGGATTGGAGATGGGGGGCAGCGCGGGATGGACATTCGCAAGCGTCTCACCCTGGGACCAGATCGATTCGGCATGCACCACACCCTCGCGCGGCCTGTCGCCGTCGCGGAGCGGGCGGATGGTGTAGGTGGTGACGTTTTGCATCTCCTCGCCGCTGCCGCCCGGCCCGTTTTGGAAATGGCAGGCGACGCACGAGCTGGCATTGAAAACGGGGCCGACACCGTCGCCGCCGCCTGCCAACGGATCGCCCGGTGTCCAGACGTGCTTGAACAGCACCTCGCCGGCCCTGGCCATCGCCGGGTCCACGGGCTTGGGCCGCTGTCGCAGCCAGGCCGCGGACCTCATGCCGGCCGGGGCCAGCGCCGCCAGGGCCAATCCAAGCAACACGATCCAGGATGTCTTCATGGCTTGCCTCCGCCGCTTGGCGGTTTGTCGATCTTGCCCGGTTCTACGGGGTCATCTCTGACAATGTTACCCGGAAGGGAGCCCAAAGTGCAATGATGTCGTGGGCGGAATTCTGTCAGCAGCCATCCTTGACCCCTGGGCGCAGCGCGCCACCTCGGAACCAATTGTTGAGAACAAGGTCGTCCGGATTGAGTAAGATAACAACTGTTGGGATAATGTCTCGCTCCGTTCAGTGCTCAGGAGATAATCAATGCCGCGCTTCTGCTCCGTGCGCCGGTTGCTGTCGCCCTCTCTGCTGTGCTGCTTCCCCATCGTGATGGGCCTGCTCGCCGACGCTCCTCGAGCTGCCGACAAGAAGGACGACCCGAGGTGGATCAAGCTGGTGGTGAAGGGCCATCGGTTCGAGATGGAGTTTGCCCGGATACCCAAGGGCAAGTTCACGATGGGCTCCCCCAAGGGGGAGAAGTACCGCGAGGACGTCGAGATCGAGCACGAGGTGGAGATCACCAGGGACTACTGGCTCGGCAAGACCGAGGTTACGGTCGGCCAGTTCCGCGCCTTCGTCGCCGACACCGGCTACCAGACCGAGGCCGAGAAGGGCGACGGCACTGACGGCTGGGACGCCGACAAGAGGAAATGGCTGAAGGACAAGCGCTGCAACTGGAAGTCGCTGGGCTTCAAACAAACGGACGAACACCCGGTGGTCTGCGTGAGCTGGAACGACGCGAAGGCGTTCTGCGACTGGCTCGCCAAGAAGAGCGGCAGGGCGACGCGGCTACCGACCGAGGCGGAGTGGGAGCGGGCTTGTCGGGGCGGCACGCAGACGAGCTTTCACTTCGGCGACGACGAGAAGGACTTGCCGCTTTACGCGAACCTGGCCGATGAGTCCTTCCGCAAGGCGACGAAGATAGCGGCCAGCATCAAGGGGGACGACGGGCACGCCTTCACGGCTCCGGTGCGAAGCTTCCGGCCCAACGCTTTCGGGCTGTATGACATGCACGGCAACGTGGCAGAGTGGTGTGCCGACCAGTATCGCCTTTACAAGGACATCGTTAGCAACAAAGATCCCGAGAGCATGAAAAAAGATGGCGAAAAGGCAAACTGTGTCCTGCGCGGCGGCGCGTGGTGTGACGGCCCGAGGTACTCTCGCGCCGGGTTTCGTGGCAGGATTGCGCCGTCGGAACGCCACGACGGCTTCGGGCTCCGCGTTGCCTTCCGCCTGGACTGACAACGTCCAGACGCCGAGAAAACTTCTTGGTATGCTCCTCGACAGTTACCGCCGCTGACCACGCCCTCCCCACAATGCGGGAGGATCAGAAAAGTTGTAGGCATAGCCCCCTGCCGTTCGCTCTGTTGAGCTTGTCCTTCGAGAGCCCGTCATCCGTTTGGGTAATCGAAGGGACCGGCCCGGAGCGGACTCAAGGAGAGGCATCACCCCGGACCGGCAGACCAGAATCGCCTTTCGGCTTCCGGTGGAGCATCCGTACCAGGATCTGCGGCCACGAGCAAGAGCGTTTCGAGGGGACCATATGCCACCCGACTCCGTGTAGGGTAGTTGGGATTTCGAGGTGAAGGGTCTTGACCGGGAAGGGGCGACGTAGGACGATGTAAAGTTGACCGAGAGTGCCAACCGTCGGCTGGCCCCGGTCAGGCTACTCACCGGTTCAGCCGGCGTTTCTCATGAAAGGATGCTCGCATGTCCGGGTTTCGGCACCTCGCACTTCTGGCCGTCGTGGCTGCCATCGGGATTTTCTCCGTCGATCGGAATTGCCGACCGATCGCGCGAATCGACCTGCCTCAGGAGCCGACGGGGTTCGCCGATTCGTTCGACGACCCGACGGAGTTCGCCGATTCGCCCCACGACCCGATTGTGCCCGCGGGTCCGCTTGACGACATTCGCAAAACGGAGCGGAGCCGGCGAGCAGAACGGCCCGTCGGCGATCCAAAGCGTGAGAACGGCATGAACTACGAGGAAGTGTTGAAGGGATGGAATGGCTTTGGCACGCGGCCGCACCCCAAAACCGCCGAGCCGATGCCGCCGACCTCGTGCCGTTCGGTCGAACCGGCCCCGAAAGACGCCGACCCGTTCTCCGGACCGCACCGCCTCCACGACCTCACGGTTGCGTTGTTCGAGAGCCAGTCGGGTTTCGGGTTCTGGCGCATGATGATCAGTAAGAACGATCGCGGCGTTTGGGTTTCGTCGCGGGTCGTCGATCGCGTCGAACTCGTCAGCCTGCTGACCGACTATCAGCCGTCGGTGTACGTACTCGACGAGATGGCGACGCCGGTACTAGCCCGGCAAGCGAAACGCCGGCCGCTCGACGAGTTCGAGCGCCGCGGCCTCGACGCCGTGCGCCGCGGCGAGGAACTCGTGTGGACACGGGAGGCGCCGACGCGGATGTTCGGCGCGATCCGCGCGAGGGCGGATTGTCTGGACTGTCACGCGAACGCCACGGAGGGCGACCTGCTCGGCGCGTTCACGTACTATCTCAAGGCACCAGTCGATAAGCTGAAGGTTCGAGAATGAGATGGCGACCCGCAGGATCCGCACGGAAGGGCCGAACCACTCTATGGCCTCGGAAGTCAATAGACAAACTATCCCCGCGGAAGGTCTATTGACTCTTCTTGGTCGTGACAACCGGAACGTTCGCCTCATGCTCGTCTGCTGCGCCGCGACTTTCTCTCTGTGGGTGTCAGCCACCAGGCTGCACCAAACAACTCTTCAGGGTCAAAGCCGCCTGACCGTTTGCCTCGGCCTGGCGGCTGCGGGCCTTACGCTCCGCGCCCAAGAAACTCATGCGTGCCCCATGCCGACCGGCGATCTCGGCGGCTTTCGTCTGCGGCAGGCCATGCCGTGGCGCTCTCTTCAAAGCACGACCAAACCGACTTCCTCCCGGGCGGGAACTCCCCTGCCGCGGAATGCCCTCCCCTGCTCACTTCTTCTCCCGCGGCGGCGGAGCCGGTCGTGGTGCCAGTCGTCCGGGATGAGGGTCCGTTCCCGAAGCTGGCGTTGTGACCAGGCAACCCGTACACTATTCACGAAACGCTGGCACAAGAATAACGGTGTGGAGATGGAGCTTGGCCAGGTCGATCAGTCTCCGCTGCGCTCCAATCTCCATTCGTTGCTTCCCTCGCCGCGCTATCAACGAGGCACAATGACCAGGAGTGTACCATGCCGGATGCCCAGATGGCCCCTGAAGCAACCGCCCAGCTGACGGAACCCCTCCCGTCCGCACCAGAAGATCAACCGCAGCTGGCGTTCCTCCTCCAGATGCTCTTTGCCGCACCGGAGCATCGGTTGACGCAAGGGGAGCTGAAGCGAAAGCTGGGCACGAGGGCCGCCCGATCTCAAGGGCTCACCCCACAATCCGCCATTGCTCTGCTCGACCGCTGTGAGGCTCACGGCCACCTGCGGAAACAGTCGAGCAAACGAACAGTCGCGTACACTCTCACGGAGGCCGGCTCGGCGCACCTCACCACGCTGGGAGTGTACCCAGTCCCTGGTCGTGGCAGAATCATCCCGCCGAGCAATGACCAGATACAGGCGCATCGGACCGCACTCCTGCTCTTCGAGGTACTCAAAGGCCCCGAACAGTCCCTGGCTGAAGCAGAAATCAGCGACCACATCAGCGACCGCGCCCGACAAGAGTTGGACCTCAACGTTGCCACCGCCCGGCACCTCTGCATGGAACTGGCCGCCCAAGGCCTGCTGGCAAGGTCGGGGGAAGGCCGCATTGCGCGGTACGCCATCACCCAGGCCGGAAGGATCAAACTGGCGAACATGGACTTCCCAAAGGATCGGGAGTTCCGGCTGAAGGGCGACGCTCTAGCCGCCTTGCTCGAAGCTGCACGGGAAGTCGGCAAGCAGTTCGCACCGCATGGCTCCGAGCCCGGAGACCGCTCGCTAGACCAGGCGGAACTAGAGCATGCGATCCTGTCTGCGTTTCAGGAACTGCTGCGCGAGCAACATACCGTCACCGGCATGGTCCCCATCCACGAAGTGCGGGCCGAGGTCAAGAAGCGACTGGGCGAGCGGGCCGCTCGGCATGACACCTTCGATTCGGCCATCATTCAGCTGCGCCATGCCAGCCAGTTCCGGCTTGTCCCGATCACCGACCAGTCGAAGGCATCGGTGGAGCAGCTCCAGGCGGCGATCCCTGGCATCGGAGAAACGCTTTTCTACCTGGAGGCCGCCCATGAGCCCGCCGCGCGTTGACCGCCCTTTTCAAGATGACCGGATGGACCAGGCCGCGGCGTTCCTCCAGGACTGGGACGTCGCCTCCGTAGGAGGAGCAATTTCGGACGCCCTCAACCGAGAAGTGGATACGGTCAGGGCTAACCCGAGCGTGACCAGTGGCCGCAAGATCCACGCAGTCTTCGGCCCCAGTGGCTACGGCAAGACACACCTGTTCGGTCGGGTCTGCCACAGGCAGGGGAACCATGTCCAGTTCGTCCACGTGCCGATGACCACCGACCCAGCCCGGGTGCCGCCGGTGGAGCAAGTCCGGTGGAGGGTCATTGACACCCTCTTTGACGCCTCCGGCAAGCCAATGGCTTCGCTGCAACTGCAGTTGGCCCGGCTCCTGGCTCCTTCCTTCGCTGCTTATTTCGACCAACTCCCAGATGCCCTCAAGGCGAAGTGCCGGCCAATCCGCCAGCGATTGGAGAGCGATCCGACCGCTGTGCTGGAATTGCTGGGCCCCGTCCAGGAACTCGCTCCCTACCAGAGCCTGGCAGAATCGGTGCGCAGGCGGCTCCCAGCCCTGTCTGCGGGGGCGGTTCGGGCCTTGGCCCTCGGGCTCTCGCCGGCCAGCAATGATGCTTGGACCTGGCTCCGGGGCGAAGAGGGAAGCTTGAATGAGGACCGACGGCGGGAACTCTTGCTCACCGATCCCTCCCCGGATGCCACAGCGGTTCTGCGAACCGTCGCGACCCTGCTCCAGCAAGTGAACACACCCTTGCTGGTCTGCCTTGACCAGCTCGAATGGCTGTTGAAGAAGGACACAGCATGCTTTCCGGGCCTGACTGCCGCCCTGATGGCGTGGCTGCAGGAGGTTCCGAACCTCGTCCTCGTGCTGGGTTGTATCAGCGACGAATGGGGCCAACTGAAGAGCCAAAACGTCTATGCCGCCTTCCTTGATCGAACGAAAGAGTGGAAACTCGACCAGATCAATCCGACTCAAGGCACCGAACTGATTGCCCGGCGGATGCAATCGTTGGGGAGTTAGCCGGGGGTGGTGCCTTGCCGCGCTGGGTCGTGGTCTTCGACGAGTTCGCCGACCTGATGGCCGAACGCGGCAGCAAGAAAGAACTGGAAGCCCTGCTCACGCGCCTGGGCGCCAAGGCCCGAGCCGCCGGGATTCATCTGGTCCTGAGGACCCAGCGCCCGGAGGCCAGAGTCGTCACCCCACTGTTGCGGAGTAACCTACCAGGGCGCATCAGCCTGCGAGTGATCGGCGAGAAGGACTCGAACTTGATCCTGGAGCAACCGGATGCGGCCTACCTACTGGGCAGGGGGGACCTCTTCTGGCGCAAGGGCGGGGGCCTTATCCGGCTGCAAAGTCCGCTGGTCAGCAAGGCCGATCTGGAGCGAGCCTTGCGGTTCGGATGATCGGTCCGCTCAGGACAGGCCGGCCAGATACTCCCGAGCCAGAGGGCCGACATCGAAACACCCTTCCGGTGGCACCCAGGCCTCCGGGATGGGGTTCTCTTCCAGCGTTTCGAGCAGCTCTCTGGCGTCCGGGAAACGTCGGACCGGGTAGGCCAGGCACCGGGACAGGAGCCTGACCGTCCGCGAGTCTACCCCTTCCTTTTGCAGCCGGTCGGCAAAGTCGTAGGGCGGTCTCTCGATCCGGCCTGTCAGCACTTGATACCAGATCACCCCGAAAGCGAACACATCGTCCTGGGCCGCAGTCCGCGGCTCGTAGGGATCTGCCGCCTCGGGCGGCAGGTACATCCGGGTGCCGACGACCACAGCGCGGGAGACCGACGCCGATGAGCCATCGGCCCGCTCTGTCTCTACGCGGCTGAGGCCGAAGTCGGCGATCTTTGGATCGGGGTCCGGGCCAGAGGTGAGCAGCACGTTGGCCGGCTTGAGGTCGCGGTGGTAGATCTTGTGGCTGTGAGCGGCTGCGAGCCCCCGGGCGATGCCCGTCATCAACTCCGTGACATCAAGTACCGGTCGGTCGGCCTTCGGGGTCAGAATCCAGTCCTCCAGTGACCCGCCGGGCACGTACTCCAGGACCAGGTAGGGGAACTGCACGCCGTCCATGGCGATGTCGATGTATTCGATGACATTGGGGCAACCGGTCAGATACTTCTTCACCTCGTAAAGGGCCGAGCCTTCCCGGTCCAGCCACTCCTTCGCTCCAGGAACGGTGCAAAACTTGAAGGCCCTGGGATCGGGGTGCCTCTGGTTTCGGCCGAGCCAGACCTCGCCGAACGATCCCATGCCCAGAAACCGCTCCAGAATCCAGGCGATTCGCCCGGGACCCACCGGCTGACCGGCACGCCGCTTTGGCTGCAAGTTGGCCAGGAGCCGCTCGATCAGGCGCTCGACAGCGCAGGTAGCTGCTGAGCGGTGTCCCCTGGGTGGTGTGGAAGCGCGCGCCCGAACCAGGTTGCTCAACAACTGGGCCAATTCGTCGCGCACCCCCGGAGCGACGGATTCCTTCGGTTGCCAGTCCTTCACCAGTTTCTGGACTTCTGTCTCGCTGGCGCATCCCAGGTCGTGAAGGAATTTGAGAACCTCGGCGGTGCGTTTCTCCCGGGTTCGTGAGCGCAAGTAACTCACCAACCAGGGGGCAACAGAGACGCCAGCGCCCACGAGGCCAGCGACCGACGATGACAGGGCCGACAAGATTTCGACGATGGGTCCCATGGTCCACCCCCGTAACATTGAGAAGCCACAGCTACAATACGCAGTACGGTCAGATCCGCCATACAGATAGGCATTCCACCTACCGCACCGCCGTCCAGATCCGCCATACTCGTGCGGCCGGCTGTTCGCCGGGCTCCCGCGGACCACATTCATGAGGGTGGACAGGAGGAGAGGGTGGGCAGTACGATTCTCCACTGCGCGCCATTGCCAACCCGCTGCCCCTCGGCTACCTTGAATGCGGGAAGCGGTTGACAGATTTTGACAAAATGCCGCACCCTGGCTCCCAGGGGAGCCACCCGAGTTTTGACAAAAGTTTTGACAATCCGGTTTTTGACAAAAAGTAGCTGGAGGATGATTAACGCAAGGATGATTCAAATAAGAAGTTAGAACGATCCGGAGAGGTGACCGAGCGGCCGAAGGTGCAGCACTGGAAATGCTGTGTGGGGGCAACTCCACCGCGGGTTCGAATCCCGCCCTCTCCGCTGGCCCCAGACGGGCCTTCCCAGCTTCCCATTCCCCGGGTTCACCGGTTCGCTCCCTGGCCCAGGAACATGGTCAGATCGAGAGTGAGGGCACGGAATGACGGCTTCGGGCAGCAAACGGATCGTGATCGTGGCGGCGGAATTTCATCAGGAACTGATCGAGACAATGATCGAAACAGCGCGGAAGGAGCTGAGTGCGGTCGGGGCCGAGTTGGTGCGCGTCGTCCGCGTCACGGGGTCCTACGAAATCCCGCTCCTGGCGGACGTGCAGCTGGCCCAGGAGGACGTCCATGCCCTTGTTGTCCTGGGGTACGTCGAACGCGGCGAAACCTTGCACGGCGAGGTCATGGGGCACGTCGTCCACGGCGCTCTCGTGCAGCTGCAGCTCAAGCACCACAAACCGATCGGCATGGGCATCATCGGGCCGGGAGCCACGCTGGAACAGGCGCAGCAGCGCAAGGGAACTTCGGCGGCCGCAGCCGTGCGCGCGGTGTTGCGCAGCTGTGAACTGCTGGCAACCAGCACCAGCGGAGGTCCCTGACGACTGCCGATCTTCACGTCCCCTGTCCCCGTAACTCCGTCAGCAAACCGGGCTGGCGCTCCGAAGACTGTCCTCCCGGCTGGCCTTTCTTGCATTATCCTGACAGGGGTTTTCGTTTACTCGGATGGGACCACCAGCCTACCCCATCCGGGCAGAGAAAAGAAAAAAGCGGCAGCAGTGTCCGGTTTGTCCTGGCAGGTCCGTTTCTTATCCCAGAGGGAATTGTGATGGCAAGAGAAGCGGTGGTCCTCACGACTTTTGCTATCCTGGATCGCCAGAGGTTGGCTGCTGAAGCAGCATCCGAACTACTTGCAAGTCCAGCTCATCAAGCGCGACCCGATTGGCGATTCCGTGCAGGATGCCTCGTTGCTGGCTCGGACCGCAAGCCCCAGCAACGTCTGGGAACTCAGCGTCATCGCCGAGCGATTGCTCGCGCCGCCAGCCCAGAAGGCCTCTGTCTTTCGTGAGTTGATCCGGACCCAACGGAAGGCGCGGAACGATCCGGCCCGAGGGGAGGTTCCTCGGGGCCCGGCCTCCGAAAAATGGCCGCTGTACGAACTGCCTGCGGACCTGGAGTTCCTGCTGGAAGTGGACAGCACCAAACCCATTCCGGTGGATTCCCTCGCTTTCTCCCGGGTCCATCGGGCCGTGGAACTGGAAGCGCAAGGCTCTGATTCGAGGCCCGTGTTCGTCCTGCAAACGGTTGTCCGGCTGCGCGAGAAAACTGGGGGGGACACGAGGGTGCGGATGGGTTTCTGATCCTCACCCTCGATTTTCGCCCGCTGGCCGTGCAGCTGGCCAATTCGGGACGCTACCTTCCCTATCTGCTCGATGAGGACAACAACCTGCTGGTTCATCCCCATCGGCAGCCGGACCTCGGTTTCAATCGCGTTCCCGTGAAGGTGGACGAGCGCGTGGGGCTGTTCCTCAAGGCGAACCAGGCCGTCGAGGCGATCCGCGGCAGCGACGAGGCCGAGGTCCCCCGGGACACCTTCGAGATCGTGCTGCGCGGTCAGGACCGCCGGCAACTGGAGCAGGCGGGAGTGGACCTGCTGCGTCAGTTCCGCCCCCACCTGAGCAAATCGCCCATCCTGGCCAAGAACGAGTACGCGGTCTACTGCTGCCGGTTGCGGTTCTCCTCGCCCCATTCGTCCCAGCCGCCGCGCTACTTCAAGCTGGCGATGGCCACCTCACGCGAGGGGCTGGCCTGGGACATTGACCGGCAACTGAGCGTCCTGTGGCGTTCCTTCTTCTGGGCGATCCCGCTCTGCGCTGGCGCCACCCTGGGGCTTTCCTGGTGGATCGTCCGGCCGCTGAAAAAAGATCACCAAAGCAATCCGGCACTTTGCCCGGGGCGACTACTCGGTCTCGCTGCCACTCCAGGACCGCGGTGAGGTCGGCGTGCTGGCCCAGGCCTTCCAGAACATGGGCCAGGAAATCCAGAATCGCACCCAGAAACTGGAAGAGAGCGAATCGCGCAACCGCACCATCCTGGAGGTGGCCGCCGAGGGGATCATCACCGTCAATCAACTGGGAGCCATCGAAAGCTTCAACCGGGCCGCCCAGCGCATGTTTGGTTACTCGATCGAGGAGGTCCGCGGCCGGCCTCTGACCCTGCTGTTCTACCAGCACCCGAAGCAAAGCCCGTCCTACTTCATTCTTTAGTACCTCTTATGCAGACTGGCACCACGCCCGCAACCGGCCCAGTTGACTGTTCCATCAAACGATCAATTTCAGGAGGTCTGCCTGCCGGCCCAGACCTCCTGGATCTGGTCAACAATTGACCGTTTGCGTAAAAACAAATTCCCACTGTGGGTAGTCCGCGACCAAATGTTCGGCAGCCTCCTTCATTAATTATCATGATGTCTTCGCCAACGTTCCTCCAGCAGCCCATTCCTTGTTGCCACAAGTAGAATCACAACTAATTTAATGACAAGAAGTTGTGACTTGCAATCGCCGGCAGAACACTGGGACCTTTCGTTTTTCTAATGATTTTTCATTTATTTGGAATGATAATCGCATTTCTTGTACGACTGCTCGCGATCTCTTTGATCGATCCTTCCGGAACGTTGAAGCGTGGTTCAAGACCACGGGAACGACCGTGCGCCAAGCGGTTGCCCGTGTTTGATGCGTTGCCTCCGTTTCCTGTCGCTCGCTGGGTCGAGCGAAACAGGAATTGATTCCGTTGTTTGTCTTTGTGGGAAAGGACCAGATCCAGTGAACCGCACCTTGTTCCGTCGAAACCGCGCCGGTTTCACCCTGATCGAGTTGCTGGTCGTCATTGCCATCATTGCCATCCTGATCGGCCTGCTGCTGCCTGCCGTCCAGAAGGTCCGTGAAGCCGCCGCACGCAGCCAGTCGCAGAACAACCTCAAGCAGATTGGCCTGGCCATGCAGAACTACGCCTCGGCACTGACCGGCCAGTTGCCGCCGACCACCAACGCTGGTGTTGCCAACAAGTTCTTCACCTTTCTGCTGCCGTACATGGAGAGCAACTACAAGACGTTCGTCGCTCCCCTCGACGTCAACAACAAGTTCCAGGCGTCGGGGGCGGCGGCGGTGCCGGTTACCTATTGCAGCTACAGCATTCCGGCCTGGTACAATTTTGGCTACACGCAATGCACGTTTCCGGCCACCTGGAACAACCGCGGGTCGTCAAATAGCATCGGTGCCGCGGAAGCGACCGCGACTTCCCGCAGGGTCACCAATCTCGTGGCGTGCTTGACGACCACTTCCACCGTCATGGTGAAAAATGGCACCCCGTCCAACGCGGCCGCCAACATGTTTTCGGTTTCCGGGATTCAATGCGTGCTCATGGATGGTTCCGTTCATAATTGCCCGACTTCTTTGGTTGGAAATTTCACCGCTGCGTTGAACCCAAATAACGTGGCCATAGTCCAGCTGGGGTTCTGAGAATGGAGGGAGATCGAAGAAGAAACTGTGTTCTTTCGCACCAATGCCCACGGCAAGAGCGATTCGCACATTCCCGGTAGCGAGACGGAGTCGAGTCGGGTCGATCCGCCTGCTCTGTTTCGGTTGTCGGTGATCGGCAGGTCTTTTCCCCTCTCCCCACTGGGGGAGAGGGGTCGGGGGTCAGGCTGGCTGCGGGGCAGTCCCAAACCCCTCACCGCCGACCCCTCTCCCCCAGTGGGGAGAGGGGAGCATTATTGTTGCCGGTCGCCTTGGCACCAGACCTGCCGAGTTGTGGTCAATTCTTGACCGATTGGTCGAAAACCGAACTGCACTTGGGGGATTTTTTCGCCAGATGCCTCCTGCCTCTCGCCCGTTTCGCATCGCGTTTTCCTGAATGCTCCTCGGGAACTGGCGTGTCTCGTCCCGACAAGTCGAACCGCAAGTCATTTCCTCGTCAAATCCTACGCTGGATTCCCGATGCTCACGCTCTCAGAAATTGTTCACTTTTTCATGACTAATCATTCATTGGGCATGAGAATCGCATCTATTATCATACTTACCGGAACATTGATTCGCTTTTCACGGCACGGGGGAAACTATCAGCAGATAACCTCGCGTGACATTCGCGCTGTTCTTCCTGTCCTTCGCCGTAACCGGCGAAACGGGAATTTACTCCTATGTTCGTCTTTGTGGGAAAGGACCAGATCCAGTGAATCGCACCTTGTTCCGTCGAAACCGCGCCGGTTTCACCCTGATCGAACTTCTGGTGGTGATCGCTATCATTGCCATCCTGATCGGCCTGCTGCTGCCTGCCGTCCAGAAGGTTCGTGAAGCCGCCGCACGCAGCCAGTCCCAGAACAACCTCAAGCAGATTGGCCTGGCCATGCAGAACTACGCCTCGGCACTGTCCGGCCAGTTGCCGCTGACCACCAACCTTGCGACTTCTACCACGTTCTTCGTCGGTCTACTGCCGTACATGGAGAGCAACTACAAGACGTTCGTCGCTCCCCTCGACGTCAACAACAAGTTCCAGGCGGCGGCGGGGGTGGCGGTGCCGGTTACCTATTGCAGCTACAGCATTCCGGCCTGGTACAGTTTTGGCTACACGCAATGCACGTTCCCGGCCACCTGGAACGCCCGCGGGTCGTCGAACAGCATCGGTGCCGCCGAAGCGACCGCCGGGAGTGCGGGCAACCGCAGGGTCACCGGTCTCGTGTCGTGCTTGACGACCACGCTCAACACCGTGACCCTCACCAGCACCCCGGCCAACGGTGCTGCCAACATGTTTTCGGTTTCCGGGATTCAATGCGTGTTCATGGATGGTTCCGTTCACAACTGCCCGACTTCTTTGACTGCCAACCTCATCGCTGGGTTGAACCCAACCAGCCTGGTCGCAGTCCCGCTGGGGTTCTGAGAACAAGATCCCAGAGCTGCCGAGCCCAAAGGGCCGTGCCGGTACTGAGAATGGAGGGAGATCGAGGAAGAAACTGTGTTCTTTCGCCCCAATGCCCACGGCAATAGCGATTCGCCAGGTAGATGATCCAGGATCTGGGAAAGAACCCCATCCTGGTCTTTCCCCGAAGTGGGAGAGAAAAAAGCAGGCTGTTGCCCCTCCCCAAAGTGGGGAGGGGGACCAGGGGGTGAGGTTCTTTCTCACCCTCGTACTTCAGATTCCCTTGCCAGCCTCGCCGGGCACCTCGGTCAGATTCAATCCGAATCTGATCGACGGGAGCCGCATTTCTGCGCAATGAGGTTTTTTTTCTTTTTTTTCTTGACAGACACCTCCCAGGGGCCCTAGGATGGCCAAAAGACGGTATGGATTCATTTGTCGCGTTCACAGTTGATTCTTGATGCCAACGGATTGCTCAACCTGCTCCATCACCACTGACCTCATCATTCATGATGGAACAGGGCAGAAACCGTCATCCCCCCACGGACGTCCTGTTTCTGTACAGCCGTTCCGTGGTGCTTGTTTCGTGTTTCCTGGTTCCTTGTTTTGCTTCCCAAAACAGGACCGTTTCCTTTGTTGTTTTTTTTGTGAAAGGATCTGATCCAGTGAACCGCACCTTGTTCCGTCGAAACCGCGCCGGTTTCACCCTGATCGAACTTCTGGTGGTGATCGCTATCATTGCCATCCTGATTGGCCTGCTGCTGCCTGCCGTCCAGAAGGTTCGTGAAGCCGCCGCACGCAGCCAGTCGCAGAACAACCTCAAGCAGATTGGCCTGGCCATGCAGAACTACGCCTCGGCACTCAACGGTCAGGTGCCATCGACCTCCTCCGCCGCGGTTTCCAACACGTTCTTCGTCGGTCTACTGCCGTACATGGAGAGCAACTACAAGACGTTCGTCGCTCCCCTCGACGTCAACAACAAGTTCCAGGCCGGCGGCGCGGCGGCGGTGCCGGTTACCTATTGCAGCTACAGCATTCCGAACTGGTTCAGTTTTGGCTTCACGCAATGTACGTTCCCGGCCACCTGGAACAACCGCGGGTCGTCGAATAGCGTCGGTGCCGCCGAGGCGACCGCCGGGGCTACCCCCCGCGTTGTCACCAATCTCGTGTCGTGCTTGACGACCACGCTCAACACTGTGACCCTCACCAGCACCCCGGCCAACGCGGCCGCCAACATGTTTTCGGTTTCCGGGATTCAATGCGTGTTCATGGATGGTTCCGTTCACAACTGCCCGACTTCTTTGACTGCCAACCTCATCGCTGGGTTTAACCCAACCAGCCTGGTCGCAGTCCCGCTGGGGTTCTGAGAACAAGATCCCAGAGCTGCCGAACTCAAAGGGCCGTGATGGTCCAGAACCATCACGGCCCTTGGTGTTGTTTCTTGTCGAAACTGCTCGGGGACGGAACAGGCTCCGTTCGCGTCCTCTCAGGCCAGGACCTCCTTGATCACCTCGCCATGCACGTCGGTCAGCCGCATGTCGCGGCCGCCGAAGCGGAACGTCAGCCGTTTGTGATCGACGCCCAGCAGGTGCAGCATGGTAGCGTGCAGATCGTGGATCTCCAGTTTGTTCTCGACCGCCTTGTAGCCCCACTCGTCGGTGGCGCCGTGGACGGTGCCGCCCTTGATGCCGCCGCCGGCCAGCCAGAGGGTGAAGCCGAACGGGTTGTGGTCCCGACCGTCGCTGCCCTGGGCGAACGGCGTCCGGCCAAACTCGCCGGCCCAGACCACCAGCGTTGACGACAGCAGGCCGCGCGCCTTCAGGTCCCGGAGCAGGGCCGCGATCGGCTGATCGACCGCCCGGGCGTTGTTCTCGTGTCCGGCGCGCAGGCCGCCGTGCTGGTCCCAGCGATCGGCGCCGACGTTGGGACAGGTCAATTCCACGAAGCGGGCCCCGCGCTCCACCAGCCGGCGGGCGATCAGGCATTCGGTCGCGAAGATGCGCGTCGGACCATACTTGCTGTCCAGCCCGTACAGCTTGCGGGTGGCCTCGGTTTCGCCCTTGACGTCCATCAGCTCGGGCACGGCGGTCTGCATGCGGTAGGCCGTCTCGTAATTGGCGATGGCCGATTCGATCTCGTCGCTGGGCCCGTGCCGTTCCTGGCCGAGCCGGTCGAGCCGCTTGAGCAGGTCGAGCTTGCCGCGCTGGAGCTGGTCGGTCGGCTCGCGGCGGTCGATGTTGGCCACGGGCGGATTGCTGGGACGGAAGACCGACCCCTGGAACGCGGCCGGGAGGAAGCCGCTGTTGAAATTGTCCAGGCCGCCCGGCGGGATCAGGCCGCCGTTGAGGACGATGAAGCCGGGCAGGTTTTTGTTCAGGCTGCCCAGGCCGTAGCTGGTCCAGGCCCCCATGCTGGGCCGGCCCTGCACGCCCGAGCCGGTGTGCAGGAAGTAGTTGGCGCTGGTGTGTTCGGGGAACTTCGAGGTCATCGAGCGCACCACCGCCAGCTCATCGACGAGCCCGGCCACGTGGGGGAACAGGTCGCTGACCTCGATGCCGCTCTGGCCGTACTTCTTGAACTTCCACGGCGAGGCCATCACCTTGCCGACGTTGTTGAACTGGGTCGGCTCGACCTTGAAGATCGAGTGCGGGTCCTTGCCGTGGTGCTTCTCCAGCAGCGGCTTGCGGTCGAAGGTATCGACCTGCGACGGCCCGCCGTCCATGTAGAGGAAAATGACGTTGCGGGCTTTCGCGGGGTGGTGCCGGACCGGCGTGGTTGAGCCAGCGGCGTCCTCCGCGAGCAGCGCGGCGAGGGCGACGGCGCCGAAGCCGTTGCCGCAGCGCAGCAGCATCTCGCGGCGGGTCAGCGGAGCAGGGAGAAGGCGGGGGTGGTGCATGGGGGGTGGTCTCAATCTCGCGGGAGACAGCTCCGCACTCGACCCCTGCCGGCTTGCCCGGCAGGTGAAGCAGGTCACTGGCTAGAAATGATAAGGAAAAGCGTTTTTCTGCCTTCCGTTCTAGCCAGGGACCTGCTTCACCTGCCGGGCAAGCCGGCAGGGGTCGGACACGTCGGCGTGTCTCCAAATCAATGCAAATAAATGAACTCCTTGACGTTGATCAGGGTATGCGCCAGGTCAATCCACGGCGCCGGCTGATCCGCCGCAACCTTGTGCAACTGCGCCTGCTGCTGGAGGAAGGCGAGGCACGCCTGCCGCTCGGCTTCGCTGCAAGGCCGGCCGAACGCCTCCAGGTACGTCCGCTCGATGCGCTCGCCCGGCGTCCCCGGCCTGGCGGCGATCTTCTTGCCCCACAGCTCCGTCTGCTGATGCACGAACGGATCGTTGAGCAGGATCAGGGCCTGGGCGGGGACGTTGGACACGGTGCGTCGGCCGACCGTCGAGAACGGGATCGGCGTGTCGAAGGCGAGCATCAGCGGCGACAGGAAGTTGCGCGTCACCGCCAGGTAGATGCTGCGCCGGCCGTTGCCGTCGAGCGGCCCGCTGGCCGGCCGGCCGCGGCCCTCCAGGAACGGCGTCAGGTAGATCGGCACCGAGGGGCCGGCCAGCGTCCGGTCCAGCCGGCCGGAGATGGCCAGCAAGCTGTCGCGGATCGCCTCGCCCTCCAGCCGCCGGACGCGCATCCGGTGCAGCAGGCGGTCTTGCGGGTCGAGTTGCTCCGCGATGGCCGGGGCTTCCTTGCTGGCCATGCGGTAGGCGCTGGAAAGGACCAGTTCGCGGATCGTCTTCTTGATCGACCAGCCCTCACGGACAAAGCGATCGGCCAGGAAGTCGAGCAGCTCCGGGTGGCTCGGGGCCTCGCCCAGGAAGCCGAAGTTATCGACCGAGGGAACGAGGCCGACGCCGAAGAGGTGATGCCAGATGCGGTTGACGATCACTCGGCTAATGAACGGATTCCTGGCCGGATCGACGGTCAGCCGGGCCAGCTCCAGCCGGCCGCTGCCGGGACCGGGCAGCCGCTCCTTGCCGGCCAGGGCTTCGAGGAAGCGCCGCTGCACCGCTTCGCCCGGGGCCTTGTGCGAGCCGCGGATGAACACGTGGCCGCCGACGCCGTTGCCGTCCTGAAGCGCCAGCGCCAGCCGCGACTCCCGGCGAACCTGGCCGAGCAGGTCTTGCTGCTCTTTCCGACAGGCCTGGGCCAGGGACTCCAGCTCCTTGCCGGAATCCGGCTCGCCCAGCAAATCGGGCCGCTGCAGCAGGAAGTTGACCAGCCGGGCGTACTCCGCGCGTTCGCTGTCGCTGGCCTGGAGCGGCTCGTTCAGCAGCTGCCGGTAGCCGCGAGCCAGCGCCTCCGCCGAGCTGGCCTGCTCACTCAGGATCTGGAGCAAGCGCGGCGCGAGCCGATCGACCACGGTCGGGGTCGCCGGGGCCTGGACGACCAGCGCCACGGCAAAGTCGCTGCCGGCGGCCGCGGTGAATTCAACGTGCGTCCGCAAGCCCTTGTAGGCGCTCAGGTTGTGGCTGATCCAGCGATAGCCGGGTCCGGCCTGGAGTGGCAGGACCAGCTGGCTGTGCAGCGGCCCCTCGATCATGACGTGGTTGCTGACCGCCGCGTAAGCGAAACCATTGCCGCGCACCAGGTAATGGACCGGACCCGGCCCGATCGTGAAGGTGGGCGTGCGCAGGGTGCGCCCGGCACGCACGCCGCGATTGCCCAGCTTGCCAGGCTCGTTCTGCGTTCCGGGCGCCACGGCCAGGCCATCCCAGAAGCGATCGTACTCGGCCGCGCTCCGCTCAACCAACCGCACCCTGTCGCCGTTGAGCTGGATCTCGCCCGCCCGGTGCGGGGTGGCGCCGAAGCTGACGTCGTCCGGCAGCCAGTCCTCCGGCCGGCTGCGACTGTAATCCACCACGACCTCCAGCCGCTGCAATGCCTGCTCGGCCTGCGTTTGCTGCTGTTTCAGTTCCGCAACCAGGGGCTTGAGTCCCTCGGGATGGTCCGCGGTCACGTGGGCCCAGGGATACAGGAAATGCTGCGGATCGCGGCCGGCGTTGATCGTCTCCGCCGTCCAGGCCGCGAGCAAGTCCGCTTGCAGTTTCCGCTTTGCGGCGATCCGATCCAGGTGCTGGCGATCCAGCGGCCCGAAGGTTGCGGCCCGCACGCCCTCCTTGCTGCCGTGCGCCCGCACTTCGAGCAGCGCCGGCCGGCTCCGCAAGGCCTCGCAGGCAGCCAGCAGGTAATCGGCCAGCCGATCCGCGGTCGGCTTCAGCCGCCGGGCCAGCGCCGGCCTGAACTGAGCCTGGCAGCGCTGCTGGAGCCGTTCCAGGTCGGCGGCGACCTTGCGGTTCTGCTCCCAGCCGTCGAAGCGAACGAGCCGATAGTTGCTGCTTTCCAGGAAGGCGAACAGCGAGTAATAATCCCTGGTCGAGATGGCGTCGAACTTGTGATCGTGACAGCGAGTACAGCTGACGGTCAAAGCCAGAAAGGTCTTACCGAAGACGTCGATGCGGTTGTCGAAGCGGTCGGCCTGGTCGAGGCAGACGTCCACCGGCGAGTGGACCTCCTCGCCCAGCAGCCAGAAACCGGTGCCGAGGATCGACTCGTTGCAGCCTGCGGTCGGATGCAGCCGGGGCTTCTCCAGCAGGTCGCCGGCCAGGTGCTCCAGCACCAGCTGGTTGTAGGGAACGTCGGCGTTGAAGGCCCGGATGACGTAATCGCGGTACTGGTAGGCGTTGGGCAGGACCGGGTCGAACTCGTGGCCGCGGGTCTCGCCGTAGCGCACCAGGTCGAGCCAGTGGCGGGCCCAGCGCTCGCCGAAGTGCGGCGACGCCAGCAGCCGATCCACCACCTTCTCGTACGCCGCTTGCGGCCTGGCGTCCGCTTCCTTGAGGAAAGCGTCAATCTCCTCCGGGGTCGGCGGCAGTCCGATCAGGTCAAAGGTGACGCGCCGCAGCAGCGTCCGCCGGTCGGCCTCGGGGGCGGGGTGCAACCCCTTCTCCTCCAGCCGGGCCAGCAGGAAGCGATCGCTCGGCGTGCGCGGCCAGGTCGCATCCTTGACCGCGGGCGGCGGTGTGGGCCGGACCGGCTGCCAGGCCCAGTGCTCGCGCCTGCGCTTGTGCAGGTCAAAGGTCTCTTTGGTAAGCGTGGTCGCGGCCTGGTTTCCAGGCCAGGGCGCGCCCATCTTGACCCAGGCGGTCAGGTCGGCGATGGCACTGTCGGACAGCTTGCCCCGCGGCGGCATGCGCAGGTCCACGTTGCCGTAGCGGACGGCCTCGATCAGTTTGCTTTTCTCCGGCTGACCCGGCACCAGGGCCGGCCCGCTGTCGCCTCCCTTGAGCAGCAACTCCCGGCCATCGACGCGCAGACCGCCCTTGAGCTTCTTGGCCAGTTCCGAGTGGCACTTGTAGCAGGCTTCGACAAAAAGGGGACGGATCTTTTTTTCAAAGAACTCAATCTGCTCCGGTGAGCCGGCACCCTCCGCTGCCAGCGTGGGCGGAACCCGCGCGGTCAGGAAGGCCAGGCAACAGAGAGCTATCAGAGCCAGCAGGCGGGAAGGACGCATCGGCAGTCGTTGCCTCCGGAGGGCGGGTGCAGCCGCGGCGGGATCACAACCACCAGTGTACCGGACTTGACGGGCCTTTGTCACTCATTTCTGGCGTTTTCTGGGAGCGCAGGCCGGTCACGACTTTTTCGCGCCGGGATGACCTGCGGCCCTTTCAATGGCGACTCCGTCCGGTTATGATCTTCCACATTCGGAGACTGTTGTCATTCTCTCTCACCCAGGAGGTCACACCCATGTCCGGAGATTCCTTCATGAGTCGTGTGCTGAACTCGTCCTTCGTCCTCGCTCTCGGCGCCCTGCTGGGCGTCGTGCTGGTCCTCGCCGCAGGCGCGTGCGTTTACTTGAGCGAAGACAATGCCATCCGAGCCGCCGCTGCCCTGGAACAGGCGGGCGGCGACGTGAAGACCATCAAGGCCGATGCCGTGGACCCGGCCAACAACGGCAAGCTCGTCCACCTGGTCGGGAAGGCCACCTCGACCAGGAAGGTGAGCGACCCGGATCTCAACATCGCGGTTGATGCCCTCATTCTGAGCCGGGTGGGCGAGACGTATCAGTGGAAAGAGAACAAGAAGGAAAAGAAGGAGAAGAAGGAAACCAAGGTCACGTATGACTACGACAAGATCTGGTCCAAGGAGAAACCCGCGAACTCAAACTCCTTTTACGATAAAAAGAAAATCAACCCAGCCAAGAAGCCCTACGAGGACATCGCCAAAATCCCCAACCAGGCCGTCACGGTCGGTCCCTTCACGCTGACGAAGGGCCAAGTCGAGAAGCTGTCCCCGGACACGGACCTGCCGGTGACCCCGGAGATGCTGGCCATGCTTCCCGAAGAAGTCAAGGACCGAGCCAAGATCACCCCGGACGGCCAGCTGTTCGTGGGATTTGGCACCCCCGAAAACCCGCAGATCGGCGACGTCCGCATCCGCTACAAGGTGTCCAGCTTCCAGCCCGTCAGCATCCTGGCCCAGCAGAATCAGGCGACCTTTGAGCCTTACGCTCCCGAGGGCCGGTCGCCGGTCGATCTGATCAAAACCGGGGAACATGAGGCGAAGAGCATGCTGGAATCGGCTCAGGCGGGCAATCAGATGCTCGTTTGGATCCTGCGGGTGCTCGGCATGATCTTCATGACCCTGGGCGTCTATCTGGTGTTCCGCTGGCAGGTGAACCGCGCCTCCGGCCTGCCTCCGGAGGGAGTCCTCACCAACCTGGGCCTGTTCGTGCTGGCGATCCTGATGGCCGTGCCGCTGGGAGCGATCGCGAGCGGCAGCCGGCTGGTTGCCGCCGATTCGACGCTCGGCGGCGGTCTGCTGGGCGGCGGCGTGGTGGTCCTGGGCCTGGTGCTGGGCGGCACGCGCTTGTTTGCCAAGGGGCTCTTCGGCGGCGGCAAAACCTGGTCGCCGGAGGAGCGCAAGGCCTTCGAGAAAACCGCACTCGACCCGGAGAACCCGGAGCCCCGCCTGGAACTGGCCAGGATGCTGGAGAAAAAGCATGATCCGATGGGCGAGTTCATCCGCCTCGAGAACGAGCTGGAGGCCCTTCCCGAAACCGATGAGCGCCACGAGGAGATGTCGGAACGCCGGAACACCCTGCTGAACACGCATGGCAAGGCCTGGTTCCAGCCGCTGCGCCGGCTCCGGCTGGAGCCGAAGGTGATGGAGTATTTCTACCCCGAAGGGTGGATGCACCACGGCGTCATTGACGAGATTGTGCTTGACCTGAACGGCATCCTGCCCGGCCGGGCCGAGCAGCTGTTCGCGGCGGCGCCGGGGCTGCGCATCCTGGAGTTCCACAAGGTGCGGGTGGAGCCGGGCGTCGGCGGCTGGAAGGACACCACCTTCGACCCCGACGTCCCGGCCATCGTGAAGGTGCCGCAACTGAAGCAGATCGGCGTGCTGCGGATGTCCTCGATGCTGCTGACCCTGGTCGATTGGGAGGCGCTCGTCTCGTCGCCCAACCTGGTGAACCTGACCGACCTGGATTTCGGCTACAACAAGATCGGACCACAAGGGGCCGACCTGCTGGCGAAATCGACCACCCTGAAGAAGCTCCGCGTGCTGGAGCTGCGCGGCTGCGAGATCGAGGAGGCGGGGGCCATCGCCCTGGCCAAGTCCGCCAACCTGGCCCGGCTGGTCGGCCTCAACCTCGGGGCCAACATGATCGGCGCGGGGGGAGCGAAGGCACTGGCCGCCTCGCCGCACCTGAAGCTGCTGGAAACGCTGGCCCTGGACGACAACCAACTGGGGGCGATTGGAGCGCAGGCCGTTGCCGGCTCGCCGGTGCTGAAGCGGTTGACCACGCTCGACCTCAGCCGCAACGACATCGGCCCGGAGGGGGCCGGGGCCCTGGCCAAGTCCGCGAACCTGGCCCGGCTGACGACGCTGAAACTCACCGACAACAAGCTCGGCGGGGCCGGCCTGCGCGTCCTGGCCAGCTCACCCCATCCGGGGCTGCTGAAAATCCTGGACCTGTCGTCTAACGAGATCGACGATGCCGGAGCGCAAGCCCTGGCGGCGTGGGAGGTGATCAAGCAGCTGGAGGAGCTGACGCTTTCGTACAACAAGATCGGGGACGCCGGGGCCACCGCCCTGGCCGGCTGGCCCGGACTGGCCGGAGTGAAAAAACTGACCCTGCGGGAGAACAAAATTGGCGGGGCGGGTGTCAAGGCACTGACGCTGTCGCAGCACCTCAAGGGGCTGAAGGAGCTGGACCTGTGCAACAACGACGTCGGCCTCGCCGGCGCCAAGGCCCTGGCCGCCTCGACGGTCCTGAAGAACCTGGAACGTCTCTGGATCCAGGATGCGAAGCTGACCTCGGAGGGGGAAAAGCTCTTGCAGAAGCGCTTCGGGGACGTGCTGCACACGTGAGCCGCGTAGACCCTGACCCAGGGCGATGCCCTGGGCTATCGTGTTGCGCCCCTTCGGGGCGAAAGCCAACAGCCCCGAAGGGGCGCAACACGATAGCCCAGGGCATCGCCCTGGGTGGCAGGGGTGTCGGCCTGTTCCTTCCTGAGCCGCAATAACCCGCCAGAGGGTCTGCTTGTGGCGCGTGTGGTCGCGTGTCCGTTCTGTCGCCGCCAGCTGCGGCTTCCCGGGGACCTGCTCGGCCAGCTGGTGCAGTGTCCGTCGTGTAAAAGCACCTTCACGGCTCCGAAGGAAGACCCCTTTCTGGGCCTGGTCGTGCCGCCCACTCGGGGACCGGGCCAGCCTCCCGTGCCGGCCGAGGTCGATCCCATCCCCGCCCCAGTTCCTCCCCAGCTTCGACCGCTCGGCAGTGGGGATGACCGCATCGCCGACACACCGGCCGCTCCGCCCGCGGGCCAGCAGGGCGAACGAGCCGGATTCGACTTCCCGGACGAGGACTGGGACGAGGATCAGGAGCGCTCGCGTTACGGACCCGGGGCTGGCCGGGGGCTGGGGTTGCGTGGACTGTCGAGCGCGTACCGCCTCGAGCTGGGCCAGTGGTTCGCTTACGCCGGGGCCCACTATGGACCGGTCATCGGGCCGGCCGTGGGTTACCTGGTGCTGTCGTTCCTGATGGGCGTGGCTGCCAGTATGGTCCCGTGTGGGGGCATTTTGTTTCGCTTCTGCCTTGAGCCGGCCCTGCAAGCCGGTTTCACCGTGGTCTACCTGGCCCAGCTGAAGGGCCAGTCGTGGACGTTCGCGGACTTTTTCGCGGGCTTCAACTGGTACGGCGCCCTGATCGCCAACTTCGTTCTGACGCTGCTGATCTTCGTCGGCTGCCTGCTGCCGTTCGTGGTCCTGGTGGTGCTGGTCGCTCAGGCGCCGCCCCGGCTGAATCCCTGGCTGCTGCTGGTGTGCGGCAGCGTGCCCATTGTCTTGCTCACCACGTACGTCATGCTCCGGACGACCTGCTTCAGCGTGCTGCTGATCGTCGATCGCGATTGCAACGCTCTGGAGGCCATCAAGGGAAGCTGGCAACTGAGCGAGGGCCACGTGCTGGGTCTGCTGGGCGTCTGGGTCCTGCTGGGTTTGCTGGCTTTCGCCGGCCTGTTGCTTCTGGGCGTCGGCCTCCTGTTCACTCTGCCGCTGGCGGGCCTGGCCTACACCGCCGGGTATCTGCTCGTCGCCGGCAGCCGGCCGCCGCTGCGCACGGCTGACCGGCCGCGCCGGGAACCGGGCAGATTGGACCTGGAGGAGATCTGAACGATACCGGGTCGATTCCGACTATAACAAGTGGTGCAACCGGGAGCGCGGTTTCCCCGGGACAGGTCAGCCGAACGGCCATTCTTCAGGAGACGAATCGATGAGAATTCCGTGGTATCCGGTGACGGTCGCGATGATCGGTGCGGTGGCACTCCTCTCTGGCGCGGTGGGCACCAGCGACAGCGTTGTCCACCCAGCCAGGAAAGAAACGCCGGCTGCAGCTCTCCCCGAGGCGGTGGTCAAGCTGACCAAACCGATCTTCGATGGCAAGACCCTCGAGGGCTGGATTCAGATCCCCGCGGACTCGTGGGAAGTCAAGGACGGGGCCATGGCCAGCAAGGGCGCGGGCCGGGGCGTGATCTACACGAAGGACGATTACAGCAAATGTCGGCTCGTGTTCACCATGCGGCACGTCTCGGGCAAACCGGACCACCAGGCCTGCGTGCTGATCTTTTGCACCCGCCCGGCGAAAGGCGAGAAGGGCCTGGACGCCCTCGCCGGCATCCAGTTCCAGCCTCCCAACGGCGGCCACTGGGACTATCGACCCGGACACAACAACGGCGGCAAGGAGTTCAAGGCGCTGCCGCATCCGAAGTTCAACCCGAAGGAGTGGTGCCAGGTCGAGATGCTGGTCGATGCGACCACCGGAACGGCGCGCATGGCGGTCGCCCAGCCGGTCGGGGCGAAAGCGGTGGAGGTGCTGCGTTACCAGCTGGCGGAAGCGGGCAAGGCGGGGCCGATCGCCTGGCAAATGCACAACAAGGGGTTGTTCGACGAATACAAGGACGTTCGCATTGAGATCGCTCCGAAAACGGACGAGTTGATCACGACCAAATAAATCCGCGCCCGATTCACGGAACGTTGTCCCCGTGGGCCGGTTTCATTCGTCATGGAAGCGGCAGGCGGGCTGCATGGTGCGGTTCGCTGCCGGGCCTCTGACGCGAAAGGAACACGCACGTGGCCAAATTCCTGTTTATCTACCGCCGTGGCAAGGACGCCGCAACGCTGGCGCCCGAGGAGATGCAGCAGCTCCTGCAGAAATGGAACGTCTGGATCAACGAGGGGTTGCAGAAAGGCTGGCTGCTCGACCCGGGCGACGGGCTCACTCAGGAAGGACGAACGGTGAACGCCCGCAAGGTCGTCACGGACGGACCGTTCGTGGAAGCCAAGGAGGTGGTCGGCGGCTATTCGCTTGTCCAGGCCGACAGCATCGATGCCGCCGCGGAGCTGGCCAAGGGCTGTCCGGTCTTGCTGCGGGTCGGCTGCTCGGTCGAGATTCGCCTCCTGGCCGGCTTTACCACGCCGAAGCGCTGAAAGCGATCGGAACAAATGACGTAGGCCGGCCTTCCCAGGCCGGCCGCAAGGCTGGCCGGGCTGGGAAGCCCGGCCTACCTCTTTCACTCCGAAGCGCTGAGGAACGATGCCATCGGATCAGCCGGCACCGGTCGCCCCGCTCGTGGAGCATTTCTTCCGCCATGAGGCGGGGCGGCTGGTGTCCGTCCTGACCCGGATCTTCGGCTTCCGCAACTTCGACCTTGTCGAGGACATGGTTCAAGCCACGCTCCTGGACGCCCTGGAAGCGTGGCAAGTCCGCGGCGCACCCGACAATCCGTCGGGGTGGGTCCATCGCGTCGCCCGCAACAAGGTACTGGACGCCTTGCGGCGCGACCAGATCGGCCAGCGGGTGCTGGGGGAGTGGGCTGCTGCTCGCCCAGGCTGCGAAGAGCGCCTGGACGAACAGTTTCTCGACTCGGAGATCGAGGACAGCCAGCTGCGGATGATGTTTGCCTGCTGCCATCCCCGGCTGGCCCGCGAGAACCAGCTGGCCCTGACCCTGAAGGCCCTGTGCGGCTTCGGCAACTCGGAAATCGCCCGAGCCCTGCTCGTTACCGAGGAGACGGTCAAGAAGCGACTGCAGCGTGCGACACGCGACCTGGTCGAGCAGCAGATCACGCTGGAGCCGCCCGCCGCCGGTGAGCTGGCGCAGCGGCTGGACAGTGTGCATCAGGTGCTGTACCTCTTCTTCAACGAGGGCTACAGCTCGTCCGAGGGTGAAACGGCCATCCGGGCCGATCTCTGCGAGGAGTCGGCCAGGCTCTGTCACCTGCTCTGCTGTCACCCGCGCTTTGCCACGCCGGCCACGCATGCGCTCATGGCCCTGATGCTATTCCACGGCGCCCGCCTGGAGGCCCGGCTCGATCAGCGCGGCGCCGTCTTGCTGATGGAAGAGCAAGACCGCGGCAAGTGGGACCAGCAGTTGATCCAGAGTGCGCGGGAGTATCTCGCCAGGTCGGCCGAGGGGACGGTCATTTCGCCATTCCATCTCGAAGCGGCGATCGCCTGCCATCACTGCACGGCGAAGAGCTATGCCGAGACCGACTGGCGGGCGATCCTGCGTCTCTACGACGCCCTGCTGCTGCTGCATCGTTCGCCAGTGTACCTGCTCAACCAGGCAATCGTCGTGGCCCAGCTCGACGGTCCGCAGGCGGGCATCCGGGCGCTGGACGAAGCGGGCCAAGATCCGGCGCTGCACCGCTATCACCTCTTCGATGCGACGCTGGGCGAGTTCTACCGCCGTGCCGGCGACCTGGCCCGTGCCCGGCAGCACCTCGAAGCGGCCTGGCGGAACACGACTTCCCCCTTCGACCGTGAACTGATCGAGCGACGCTTGGCGCAGTGCGCGGAGGGGTGATACAATCGCCTTCGTGTCAGGGTCATTTCTTTCTGGCCTCTGCCCCAGGAGCTGGCGGCCCTCAACCCCGGAACCGCAACGGAGTTACCTGGTGTTCGAGAAAGTGCTGCAACTGGCCCGATCGCGAGGTTACCTCGACCGTCCGGAGTACGCGGAGTGGCGCGGGCAAGTTCCGGGATGGCTGGCGGACCTCTGGACTCCGGGTGGGCCGGAGCGCTTCGAGCAACGTCTGGGAGTGACCCTGCCCGCCGCGGTTCGGGAATTCTACGTGACTCCCGAACTGGTCGTCTGCCTCCAATCCCTGGACCCTTACGAGCAAGATTACTTCTTCGCGGCCATCGAGGATGAGCCCTGCCTTTGCCGGTGGGGAGGAGAGCCGTACTTTGCGATCGCAATGCACGGACACAGCGGCGGTACGTACGGTGTCCGCCTCAACGCCGGCGACGACCCACCGATGGCCACCGGGTTCGCGGACGAGACGGAAGCGATCGGCCCTTTGGCGAAGTCCTTCGTCGGCTACGTACGCCGGCTGGTCAAGCGCGGCCCGCCCCCGGAAGAGGATTGAAGCGACGTGCTGCCGCGGTCGCTGCGCTGAACAGGAGAGGAGGCGCGGATGCTCGAAGGTCTGTGGCTGGTCCATCCTGACGAGGCGATGTGCGCGGCGTTCCGCCAGCGCTTCGCCGGGCTGCCACGAGTGCGCGTGATCCGCGGCCGGTTCGAGGACCTGGAGCCGCACGACTGCTTCGTGACCGCCGGCAACGCCTTCGGGATCATGACGGCCGGGATCGATGCGGCAGTGGTGCGCCGCTTCGGCGAGGAACTGATGCAGCGCGTGCAGCACCGCATCATGGATCAGTTCTTTGGAGAGCAGCCGGTCGGGACCGCGTTCGTCCTACCGACCGGGGATCCGACGCTGCCGTTCCTGGTGCATGCTCCGACGATGCGAGTGCCGGGAAGCATCGAAGGGACGGACAAGGTGTACGCGGCAACGTGGGCGGCGCTGCTGGCCATCCAGGCCCACAATCAGACGGCCGAGCAGAAAATCGAGATCGCGGCTTTCCCGGCGCTGGGGACCGGGTTCGGCGGCGTCCCGTTCGGCGAGGCGGCCCGGCAGATGGCGGTGGCCTACCGGCACTTGCTGGAGCCGCCGCACCGCCTCGACTGGGATTTTGTTGCGGAGCGGCAGCTGGCTATCTGTTACGATGGCGGGCGGCAGGTGGTGCGCTGAGGCGGTGGTGCCGGACAAGTTGTGGAGGTTGGTGTTCGATCAAAGAGTCCTTTGGCGCGAGGCACCGATGGACCTGGAGCTGGAATCGGGCCGGATCATCCACGGGGCGACGGATGAGGACATTCTCTCCCACGTTGAGGGGGAGGAGTTCGCCATCCTCTCCCTCGAACCAGGCAGCTACGTACAGTGCGCGGAACAGAAGGAGCCGCCCTATGAGTACGTACTGGAGTATCAGGACGGCTCCTTGAACGCGCACTTTCAGGCGGTGGATGGGCCGATCTCTCTGGATCGCGTTCTATCCGCTTTCCTGAAATACCGCCGGGGCGATCAGTCCTGGCGTTCGGATTTTCGCTGGGAGAAAATGGAACTTTAGCAACAGAGTTTGATCATTCGACACCATGCACACGGTTCGCGTCCATCCCTTGATTGTGAGCGGCGACCAGTGGGTCGGGTACGCGCACCGTCCCAAGAACGGCGAACTTGAGCTGTACCCCAGCATCGAGCACGTCGGAGAGAAACTGCGGCCCATAACCCTGGAAAAGCTCATCGAGGCGGACAGGACGCTGGCTCAGCTCGAGAACCTGCCGCCGCTGACGCAGGCCTGCGCTGGGAACCGGGTGCGGAGTTTTCCCGGGGCCGCCTTCCCATCGGCCGGACCTATTTCTTCCGCTGCGAAGGGACGCCTGGGCCGGACCATCCCGATCGGGAGCGCATTGGCTTTGAGGTGGTCAACGTCTGGGTCCGCGCTGAATCCAGGGCAAAGGCCGTGGAAATCTTCGAGGAAGAACTGAAAGAACTCCACCTGATCCTCGAACAATGGGAAGGGCCCGCCGTCTGCCGGCTGGAGGATTACGAGGACGACCCGGAAAGGCGTGAGCGGTTCGAGCAAGCCCAGCTGGACGGGATCGTCGTCGTTTCTCACGTCTGTCCCCGGTATCCGGTCTTCTGGGTGACGGCAACCGCCAGCTGGGGATCACCGGCCCGAACGGGCGAGGTGCATTACTTCCTCGGTGCGGACTCGATCTGCCAGGAAGGAGAGGACGTCTTCGACCCGAGTTTCTGGACGGGAGTGCGCGAGCAAGCGGCCCTCAAAGCGGCAGCGGAAGCAATCCGGGAAAAGGGTTGGACCCTGACGGCGATCCATGAGAAGCGACCGTGTGGCCGGTCCGACATTCCCGAGGACCTGCTGCTTGGTTACGACGAAGCCGAGGAGTCCGGTGCGTGCATGGTCTCCATCTCGGACAGCGACCCCGAGTGAGGCCGTGCCCGTTCCCTTCGCCGCGGCCAGCGCTGAACTACTTGCAGGCCGGCTCGCACCACAGCACGAAATACCCTTGCAACTTCGGACAGGGGCAGCGCTGGTAGAACCGGCCCAGGAACAGCCCCGGAGCGATTTCTCGAAACTCGTCGCGGGTATTGGCGAACACCGGCGAGCCGGGCGGATATTCCAGGACAAAGCACGGCTGGTCGTCAAACCAGCTTGGCGCAATGATCGCGTGGGAGGGCACCGCCTGGAAGCCGAGCCACTGGTTGGTAAAGCTGCCGTCGGGACAAAAGACCTTGCCCTTCCAGACCGCGTTCATCAGCTGAGCCCGTAACCGGGGATTCGGGGCGCTGGTCACCAGCAACACGCGCCCTCGAACCGGTCCGACCGGCATCGCACCGACCTTGCCACCCGCGAACAACTGCTCCAGTTCGGCGGCACAGAGTCGGTTCAGCTCGGCCTCGGTGATCGCACAGGGAGCCGCAAGAGCGGGCCTGACGGCAAGGGAGAGCAGCAACACCACCCCAGCAGACGGCATGATGGTCTTCATCGGACAATCCCCGGTGCCGATCAGCAGCAGACGCCTTGACGGCAAGGTCAGGACACAATCGACCACAATCCTTGATCGGCTCGAAGAAACGTTGGACTTGATTGCGAATGGATGTGCCGTCTGGAAAAAGAAATATGTCCGGGTGTCCTTGCGGACACCCGGACGACCAGACATACTTACGGGTCCCGTCCATCCCTTCGGTAGCCTGGCAGCCTTAAACCGTCCCCCCTCGGACGGTCAAGAGCCCATAGCTTTGCGTCCCCGCCTCACGACGGGTTTGCCTTTGTCGAGGACGGCGAGTTTATCACCGCTCTCTGGGATATTCAGTTGAGTGACTTGCATCACTCGCTGAACACTATAAACCTAGAACACGTTTTTCGCGAGTGCAACCAAAGCAACACATTTTTTCCAAGAAAAGAGATTTCGGCCTAAATGCTCTGCCCATTCGGTGGTTCCCAATGACTCAGCGGCGGCCTGGAATCGATCCGTGCGAAGAGTGCAGCGACGTCGCCAGCAGGAACGCTCCACCCGGCCAGCCACCGGGTGCCGCTGCCATTGTGGCCGATGACAGGACCGTCGCGGAAGCGGCCGTGACGGCCGCGCTCTCGGGTGCGGTCGGCCGCAGGGCCTGCTTTTGCTGGCGCTCCACGTCGCTCACCTGCACCTGAAAACCGCCGATGCCAACCTGCAGCCGCCGCTGCGAATCCGAGGAGGAATGAGCAGTCCACACCACCAGCGAGATGCCGCCGAAGAGACCCGCGAAAACGAGCGCCACTCCCCCGCAAATGGCCAGGATTCGGGTCGATGGCTTTTCGCCGCAGGCCACGGCGCCGGAGCGAGCCCGGGTGACAGCGTACCAGAGCGGAATCCACAGGTAGCCGTACAGGAGCCACAGCCAGACGTGAGCGAGCAATGGAAACTTCCCGAAGCGCTGGCTGTACCAGCTGCCGAAGTCCTCGACGGGGAGCGGTTGCGCTGGCTCGGTCAAGACTGGGGCTGTCGCGGTAGCCCCCAGCACCTTGCGACGCCGGGACTTCCGCCTCCGGGTCAAGCGCTCGATGTCGGCGGCCGGATAGCCGTGCTCCAGCAGTTCCCTCTTGAAGGCGAACTCCATCTCGGCCTTGCGGAGCTTCCACCAGAAGGACGCGACGGTCCTCAGGATTATGATCCCCGCAACCAGGATGAGAACCCAGGCCCCCAGCGACAGGTGTGTCAGTTCATTCAGCATGGCGAGCCTTTCGAGTAAAGGGATGCCAGCGCAGGACGCCCGGCATCAGGAAAGAGAGGCCGAACAGCAGCAGAATCAGGGACAGAGCAAGCCCGCTTCCCTTCAGCAGGAACGAGATCGGCCAGGGATAGGGCTGCTCGACCACGGCCACGAACTCCGTGTCGCCGACGCGCGCATAATCGGCGAACCGGCCGGCGCCCGACCAGGAATCGGTCCGCCGGGCACGCTCCTCGGCCCGGGTCAGATCGTGCAGCAGAGCGGTTGCCCTGTCGCCGACCCATTTCGGCGCTCGGCCGGGAGTGGCGTTGTCGCGGTGCAGGACGTACGTGAACTCGTGCTGCTGCTCGGCCGGAACTTTGTGCCTTTCCGGGTAGGTCCAGTCCATCGGGCAAACGAGACCGGCCCCGGCCGGCTCGTCTTTCAGGTCCAGGACCACCAAGTCGGGCAGCGATCGGAATGGTCGCCGCCAGCAGGCCCAGACAGCGGTCGCCGTCCCAGACCCGGGTGATGACCGCCAGCTTGTACTTGTTATCCAGATAGGAGACGTAGACCCGCGAGACGTAGACGGCCCCGCGGTCCGGCAGCCGGGACAGGCTGACCACGTAATCGCGGTTCCTGTAGTCCTTGCCTTCCGACGCCCGGTTCTCCAGCAACGAATCCGCCAGAAGAACGCCCTCGGGGCTGAAGACCAGCAGGTTGACCAGCGGCTCCTGGCCGGACCAGGCGAACCACTGATTGAAGTCCGTCTGGGCAACGCCCAGCAATTCGCGCAAGGCCCCCCGGTAATGCTCCGGATCCGCCGGGAAGCGGATCAGCAGGTCGCGGAGCTTTTGTTGCTGGGCGGTGATCGAGACGGCCTGCTTGACCAGCTCGAACTGGACGGCCACCGACCCGGCCAGTTTCTCGGCGTTCCGGGCGTTGCTGGCCCGGACTTGCCAGGTGGACCCGGCCAGGGCGGCCACGGCCAGCAGCAGGGCCGTCAGGGCCATGAGTCCGACGCGGGTCGGATAGCGCCGGCACCAGCGCCACAGCCGCTCGGCCGGGTCCCAGCGTCGGGCGCGGGTCTCGTCGCCACGCAGGAACCGGCGCAGGTCCTCGGCCAAGGCCTGGGCCGAGGGATAGCGTTTCTCCGGATCGGTGGACAGACTTCGTTCGCAGATCGCCTCCAGGTCGCGCGGCACCTCGTGGACCAGCCGCCGCGGCGGGGTCAGCGGTTGCCGCACTTCCTCACGCCGCCGGGCAACAGCGCCCGGGCCGGGAATCGGTGGCACGCCCTCATGGGCGCGGTGGAGGGTCAGCAGCTCGTACAGGACCGTCCCCAGGCCCCAGACGTCCGTGCGATTGTCGGCCCGGCCATCGAGTTGTTCGGGGGCCATGTAATCGAGCGTTCCCGGCGTGCCGCTGTGATTGGTAAGGTCGCCGGGGGCCGTTGCCGGCTCGCCGGGATCGAGCTGCGCGGGCTCTCCGCCAAGGTAGCCGGCCAGTCCAAAGTCCAGGATCCAGAGGTGGCCCTCCGCATCGATCATGAGGTTGGCCGGCTTCAGGTCCCGATGAACAATCCCTCGTTCGTGAGCATGGGCCAGCGCCTCGGCGGCATCGGCCATCAGGGCAGCCACCGCCTGGAAGTAAGCCGTGGAGCGGTGCGGCCCCCCCAGGGCCGGGGCAGCCGTGGGGACACCGGCAGGCTGCGGAGAAGTACATTCGGCTCGCAGATCGTACAGGACGTCCCGCAGGGAAACGCCGTGCAGGTACGGCATGGCGAAGTAATGGGTCTCGCCCACGCAACCGGCCGCGAAGATCGGCACGATGTGGGTCTGGTGCAGCCCGGCCAGCACCTGCTGTTCGCGCAGGAACCGCACCCGCACCGAGGGGGAAACCTGGCCGGGACGGATGGTCTTGACGGCCACCCGCCGCTCGAACGGCTCCTGCACGGCCTCGTAGACGTCTCCCATGCCGCCCCAGCCGATCTTGCGCACAATGCGGAAATCGCCCAGTCGGGCCGGGAAAGCCGGCTCCGGGTCCGGCTGGACCCGGGCCAGGATTCGGTGCGATTCGGCCAGGGCGGTGAATTCCTCAGCCAGCTGTGGATGGCTCGCACAGCAGCGGCTCAGGACCAGGGCCGGATCCTCGGCCTGCTCGTACTGCTGCAAGAACTGATCCAGCAAGGCTTCGCGTGCCTGGCCGTTGGTTGCCTCGCTCATGTCGTCTTCCCACTGCGATTGGCCTGCTGCCACAAGGCGCTGAAGCGGCGGAAGGCCCGATAGTATCGCTGCCGGGCGGCGTCCTCGTCGATGCGGAGCACCACCGCCACCTCCGCGTGCGAAAAGCCCTCCCACAAGCGCCATTCCAGCAGCTCACGGTCGGCCGGGGACAGCGTTTGAATGACCTCCAGGACCCGCTGCCGTTCTTCCGTTCGCACGGCGGCAGCGCTGGGCGTGGTCGCCGAGCCAGCCTGGCCCAGTTCCTGGATCACGGAGGAATGGTCGGGCCAGGGTTCGTCCTTGCGATGGTCCCGGCAATCGCGGGTGTGCCGCAGCCACTGCTGGAAGAAACAATCGCGGACAATGGTGTAGATCCACACCTTGGCGGAGACCGTGACCGGGCCGGCAGAGTCCTCCGGCCATTTGCGCAGGGCCAGCACGAACGCCTCCTGGAGAATGTCCTCCGGGTCCAGCCGGCGGCGCAGCGGCCAGGGAATCCGCCGTGCCAGCCAGGCAAACAACCGCGGACGATACTCCCGGAACAAGGCGTCCAGTTCCGCCTGGTCACCGGCCATGAATCGCTCCTCCGCGCTTTCTCCCCTCTCCCTGCTGGGGAGAGGGGAGGAAGAGGCACCGCCTCAACCCGGGTCCATCCCCCAGAATAACCCACGCCCGGACAGAAAACGTGACTCGTTTTCCACTCCTGCGCTGCTTTTCTCGTTGGGTGTGCCTCTGGATTTTGGCAGGCTGGCCGAGCCGGGCACGCAGGAGACCGTCCAGCTTTTCGCCGGCACGGGAGAAACATGGATTTCCGCCCCGCTCTGCTCGGCGCAAAAAGTGACCTCCAAGTTCCGATTCTGTCCGTTTCGGACGGAACCTTCTCTGGAGGTCTTTCTCCTGCGAGCGTGCGCGGCTCGGCACTGCCGCGGGCGCTCAAACGAGTCTTTCTCACTGCAAGTTCTGCAGCAGCTCGCAGCGGCGCACCAGGCGTCGGCCGCGGCACTCGTCGATGTGCAGGGCGCGCAGCAGCCGGCGGCGGAACTCGCTCTGGACCTCGGCGATCGCTTTTTCGGAGGTGCCGGGCAGCGGGATGATGCCGCCAGCCCGGCGGTCGTGGCCGCCGGCTCGGCCCATGCCGTTGACCACGTCCTTGATGATCTCGCCGGCCCTGGCGTCCTCCGCCACCGAGCGCATGGACAGGATCAGCTTGTCCTCCCAGACGCCGGCGCAGACGGCCCAATCGACCTCCTCGAAGCGGATCAGCAAATCGACCACCTCGGCCGCCAGTTCCGGGGCGGGCAACTCGTTCACCCAGCTGATGATCAGCCGATCGTAGACGAACGAGCTTTGCAGCGCCTGGATCACCGTCTCGAAATAGCTGTGCGGCAGCCGGGCGTTGCGGATGCGGGCCAGCAGGTCCTTGTTGGCCAGCGGATACAGGTAGAGCAAGGCACTGTCGTCCAGCGAGGACGCCTCGCGGGGATAGCCGCTCAGTTCGGTCTCGATGCCGTAGAGCAAGCCCGTGGCCAGCCGGGAGGGCAGCTCCACGCTCTGCTCCATCAGGTAGCTGGTGACCAGCGAACAGGTGGCCCCCAGCGAGCGGCGGACGTCCACGAAAGGAACGTCATCCACGTCGCCGGGCGTGTCGTGATGATCGATGACGGCGTAGAGCGGAGCGTCGGCGGGCAGGTTGTGCCGGCCGGTGTTGGGCTGGCTGTCCACCATGACCACGGCTTCGCCCGGCTTCCAGACGTGGTCCTCGATGGGTTCCAGGTCGAGGTCGAGCAGGTCCACCATGGCCCGGTTCTCGGCCCGGCTGATCAGGCCGTCGCGGGTCAGACGGGTCGGTTTGCCCAGGCAGGTTTCCACCAGATGCGCCAGGCCCAGCATGCTGCCCAGGCTATCGGGGTCGGGGTTAACGTGGGAAACGAAGGTTACTGAGGCCACTTCCCTGAGACCGGCCAAAAAACGATCGGAACGACGGGTGGACGTTACTTTCCCATTCAACGTCGATTCGGCGCTGCGACGCGCCATGGATGGTGTTCCTCCAGAAGGAGCGGTCGATTCCACTTGAGGTTTTGACGCGGAACTCGTCCTGCAAGTTCCAGACCGTCCGTCCCGTTAGGGGCCGGGACTTCCTCCTCTTCTCCGGGCTCGAGAAGACAGCCGCACCTGACTGCCGCGGATCGACTCTGAACAGAATTATACAGGGTGCTTGGCCTCCTGCCAACTACGAGCCAGCCTCCGCCTGAGATTGGCTCAGTTCCTCGATGCGGCGCCGCCGTTCCTGGGACACCGGCATCACGCGTGCTCTCATGCAACATCACTGCCAGGGCTTGACCGCGTCACGGAACCGGCAAAGTTTGCCCGGGTTCGCGGACGACCTGGTGCTTTTTTCTGGTGCGACCCATCGGTCGCTGACCCTGATGCCTACAATCACGATGGCGAGCCTGAACCTGGCGCCGGTCCCGACGGTCTTCCCTGTGTGGCCCCCTTGCAAGTCGGGATCGGTGCCTTTTTTCGTCCCCTCAACGAGGAAGTTCCATGACCAGCACCTTTCCAAGCCAGGACCTTCCGCAAGCCGTGCTGCCCCGCGAACCCCGGAAGCAACCCCGTCCCGTCCGCAAGATCGGCACAACCCAGCGCCCTCGGCGCGATTGTCCCCTGGGCCAGGACCTTCCTTTGCGAGAAGGGGTGGTTTCCCTGGAGCGCTGGCTGGACCTCAGTGCATGATGGTGTCCTCATTTCATTCCAAAGATCCTATCGGGTGAGAGGCCGGGACGCAAGGGTCAGCCGCCCGGGCCGGTCGCCAGCCAGGCCCGGATCTGCTCTTGCTGCGGGTCGGTCAAGCGGCGCGGGGGCTGGTTCAGCTCCTGCGCCTTGCGGGCCTCGGCGCGCATCTTGTCCCACTTCTGGGCCCGGAACCAGCAATCGGCCGCCTGGTAGTGCAGCTCCGGGTCGGTGGGATCGTGGGCAATCAGCCTGGTGAGCGCCTCGGCTGCAAAAGCGTACTCCTTGCGGGCATCTTCTTCCAGCTTGGGTAGTTTCTCTCGGGTGACTCCAACCCGAATGCGCCAGATTTCGTAGGGCAGGCCCAGCGCTACCCCGGCCGTGGCCGGCGGGGCCGCGATGCGCGTATACAGCCGCCGCAGCTGCACCTCGACAAGATAGGACTCGCGACCATGCGGATCGAGCTTCCGGGCCTCCTTGGCGTAGTGGATTCCTTTCTGTCTCAGCTGAAGATTGATGGTCTGGAGCCGCCACAGCTGCCCGTTCCACCACGCCAGCAACTCCAGCACCTGGGCGTTGCCGGGATCGTCCCTCGCGGCCTGCTCCAGAGGCTCGACAATGTTTCGAGTCACCACTGGAAACCACTGCTGCCGGCTGCGCCACTGTTCTTTTTCAGGAAGATTGATCTCCTTGAAGTAGAGTTCGCCGCGCTTCACCGCCAGGCGAACGTTGCCGCTGCTGCTGGCCGTCGGCGACAGCACCGCCAGGAAATAGATGAGCGGCATGCAGACCACAACCGGCACGAAAAGCGCCAGTCCGATGCGCTGCGGACTGACCAGGGAGTTCGGTCTGGTCGAGACCGAGTTCAGCGCCAGGGCAGCCGCCACCCAGAGAGGAATGGCCAGGGATGGATAGCCGATTCCCGGCACCAAGAAGAGGCACAGCAGCAGGGCCAGGACGCCGGCCCCCAGGCCCCAGGTCAACGCCCGTGGCGTCCAGGCGACCCCCTCCAGCACGGCGAACGCGACGTACCACACCCCCGAACGCACCAGGGCCCGGACGCCCTCGTTCCAGACCTCGGCGTCGTTCCAGTTCCTCTCCAGACGCAGCAGCAACCCCAGCAGCAGGCCAACCATGCCGCCAAAGTAAAACTCCCAGGGCAACGGTTCCTTCGACGGTTTCCCGGCCTTGGGTGAATTGACTCCGTCGGGCGAGCTGGCCGCGTCGGCATCAGGCATCGCCGCCGGCCGGCGCAGGAGAGCGACCACGAACGCAAGCACAGCGAGGAACAGAAGCAGGGCAGCGACCAGGCCTCCGGCGCTGGCCAGGTCGAGGAACAGGTTCGGAGCATCGGCGAGGGGGCCGCCATCGCCGGGCTGGAGATAGCGCGGATACTCCCGGCCAAAGTTGCCGGGACCAACGCCGAGCCAGGATGAGTCCTCCAGCATGGTCACCGTTGTTTGCCAGGCATTGCCCCAGCTGCGGAAGTTCAGACTCCGGTCCGGCCTGCAGGAGATCAGGGCCAGCAGCACCACGCCGGCCCCGGCTGCCAGGAAAACGAACCGCCACTTGCCGCGGCGCAGGAAGGTGACCACCGCCGCGGCGACCAGGCCGGGAAAGACCAGCAGCAGGAACGAAGCATAACTCGATGCCGAGGTGAAGGTTGCGTGAGCGGCACGGCGCTGCGTTTGTTCGAGCAGGGGCTGCGAATCCCGCAGCGTTGTGGCACGGTCGGGAGACCGTGCCACGCTAGCGGGGCGGGGAGGTTCCGCGCGAACCAGCCGGGCCTGGGAGAGGCCGTCCGCCGCGATCATCACCCCGGCGGCCAGCAGGGCGCTGCAAAGTCCGATCTGGTCCCGCCGCTTGACGGCCAGTTGCCGGACGACGGTAAACGCCGCCAGGAAGCCGAGCCAATCCCAGGCGATCAAGAAGGCCGGATGCTTGTACGCGGCGGCCAGGGCGGCGCTGAGGAACAGCAAACCCACGATCAGCAGCAGGGCCAGGTCGATCAGGCCGCCGATCCAGCGGCGGACGTCGGCCCACAGCCGCCAGCAAAACCAGCCCGCGCCCAGGGCCAGGAAGAACTGGGTCAGCACCAGGCCCGAGGGCTCGATCAGGGCCGCGGTCTGGCCGGGATCCTCGCCGGGCACCACCGGTCGGGCGACGAGCAGGGCGACCGCCGCGGCCAGCAGGAGGCGGCGCAGCAGCTCCGCCGACGAGTCGGGAGCGACACCGGTTTCGGGATCCGGGATGGGCTCGGTGGCGGCGGCCCCTCGCTTGCGACGGCGCGACGTGGCAGGACTCCTTCAGTTGGTGTCTTCTCGGGCCGACTGACGCAGGCGCTCCCGATAGTAGTCGCGGGCCTGCCGCAGGAAGTTACGCACGTACGGCTCGCGGTAGTCGGCGTAGGTCCACGGCCAGGGCTCCCATTCGCCGGCCTGGAAGCGCAGCGTCACCTCGGCGAAAATGCCGTCCCGCAGATAGATCCGATGGGCCTGGTCCTTGGTCGTGGCCAGCTGGAACTTGCCCAGCGACAGGATGCCCGGATCGAGGTTCAGCGGCCTCTCTTCGGGATACAAACCCTGCCGTGCCAGGTCCACCTCCAGGGCGTTGGTGCGCTGCTTGGCCTCGGGAAGGCAATCGGGGGCCACCAGGTCCTCGAACACCAGAAAGTGTTTCCGCAGGTCGGGCCCCATGCTCTGCTGATAATACCCGGTCTGGGTGAAGAGGTAGGGCGGGCTGGTCAGGGCGATCGGCCCGAAGAGGGACAGCAGTTGCTCCTCCGCCCAGCGCAGGGTCGGCTCGTGCCGGCTGAATGCGGCCACAACGAGCAGGACCGGAGGTTGCGGGCGGGTCTGGCCCATGAGCGGGGTGCCATTCGTTCGACCCCTGCCGGCTTGCCCGGCAGGTGAAGGAGGTCGCCAGCTAGAGGGTGCGGGGCGCAAGGACGCCTTCTTCCTTCTTCTCAGCCAATCCTTCTAGCCAATGACCTGCTTCACCTGCCGGGCAAGCCCGGCAGGTGAAGCAGGTCGCCAGCTAGAGGGTGCGGGGCGGAAGGACGCCTTCTTCCTTCTTCTCAGCCAATCCTTCTAGCCAATGACCTGCTTCACCTGCCGGGCAAGCCGGCAGGGGTCGTGACCACGTTCCAACTACCACCAGCTCCTACCGCAGCTTCGCCTGCCGCAGCACGTCGTCGAGCCACTGCCGATCCTCGTCGTTCAGCGCGATGGGAGGATCTTTCTGGTAGTTGATGCGGCTGGCGAAGCCGCCCTGGTCGTAGCAACGCGTGAAGACGTTGTGCAGGTCCAGCACCGTATCGCGGTCGTCGGCCGCCAGCGGCAGGCGGAAGCGCGGCAGCCGTTTCTGGAGCGTGGCAGTGTAGATCTCGTAACGTTCTTGCTGCGTCGAGCGGGTCACGGTGACGGCGTAGTCCCAGTCGGGCAGGCCGTCGCGCGAATACTCGAGGGTCGGCTGCCCCTGCACCACCAGGTCGATCTCGACCAGGCTGGCGTTGGCGTTGCGGCCCTCCTTGCGCTTTTCGAGGTAGATGGCCCGGCCGGCGGTGGTGGTCTTGTTGGCCGGGCTGACCACTTCCACGAGCGTGACCAGCCGGCCGTCGCAGCGCTGACGGACCTCAATGTAATCTTCCTGGTGCTCCTCGCGAATGATCGAGGTGAACAGGGCCTGTTCGGTGACGTACTGGCGCTGCGAAATGCGGGCTCGGTAGCGATCGACCAGGCCGGGCAGCAGCACCTGGTACAAGCTCAGCACGAGCTGATGCTGGAAGGCGGGCCAGAGGGACTCTTCTTCCAGAAAGGGATCCATTCCGGGTAATGGGCTTGGCATCGTCTCGTCTCTCCCCTGGTGTGTCGGACCTCCTGCCGGAGCAACCCGTCCGTGGGGTCGCATCCGGCCCATCCGCGGGTTGGTTGGCGGAGGCGCGGACAGGCCGGCTGCCAGCTCCGTGGGGTCGTTGATCCTCACGACGGTTTCCTGGCTGGCAAAATTATAACAACCCCCATCCCCAGGGACCAGCATCCGCTTCACGGATTCCTGAACCGCCCGGAATGCCAGCGGTTCGGCACCGACTTTGCTACAATGATTCGCGGAAAGCCCGCCGCCCGCTAACGAACTCCAGCACGACAGGGAGCCCGATGCCCGCACCGCGACTGTTCACGTTTCTGGGCACCGGCACGTCGGTGGGCGTGCCCATGATCGGCTGCGATTGCGCCGTCTGCCGTTCGACCAACCCCCGCAACCACCGCTACCGCACCGCCGTGCTGATTGCCACCTCGGCCGGCAACATCCTGATCGACACGCCGCCCGAGCTGCGGCTGCAATTGCTCCGCCAGCGGGTCGGCGTCGTCCATGCCGTCCTGTACACGCACTATCATGCCGATCACCTGTTCGGCTTCGACGATCTGCGGGCCATTCCCCGGCTGCTGGGCGGGGCCGTACCGGTTTATTGCACCGCCGAGGTCGAGGGCAAGATCCGCTCCAGCTTTTCCTACGCTTTCGGCCCCGCCGCCGAGGAACTCAGCGCCGGCTTCGTGCCCAAGGTCGCTTTCCACCGCATCACCAGCGAACCGTTCACGGTCCTCGAGCGAGACTGTCGTCCCGATCCCGCTGATTCACGCTCATTTTGACGTGTTCGGTTTCCGGATCGACGACGTCGCCTATTGCACCGACGTCAACCAGATTCCGCGGGCGAGCATGGAACGGCTCAAAGGAGTGCGCGTGCTGGTGCTGGACGCGCTGCGGCACAAGCCGCACCCCGCTCACTTTGGCCTGGACGAGGCCCTGGACGTGATCGCCCAGCTCCGTCCGGAGCGGGCTTACCTGACCCACATGAGTCACGATCTCGATTACGACGTTCACAACAGGCAATTGCCGCCCGGCGTCGAGATGGCCTACGATGGCCTGCAGTTCGAGTTTTGAGAGACTCCCATGAACATCCCCAACGATCTGCTTCAGCGACTCCGCCACTTTCACCAGGAACACGTGGTGCGTTTCTGGGATCAGCTCTCCGAGAGCGAGCAGCGCGGCCTGGTCGAGCAATTGCAGGGAATTGACCTGGAGCAATTGCAGCAACTGTACCACCACCAGAAAAGTTATCCGGTCCCTGCCGGCGATCAGATCAAACCCGTGCCGGTGCTGCCGATGCTGTCTCCGGACAACGACCGTTACCGCCAGACCGGCGAGCAAGCCCTGCGCACAGGCCGGGTGGCCGCCCTGGTGGTCGCCGGAGGGCAGGGCAGCCGGCTCGGCTTCGATCAGCCCAAGGGCATGTTCGCCGTGGGGCCGGTCAGCGGCAAAACCCTGTTCCAGATCCACGGCGAGAAGGTGCTGGCCCTGCGGCACCGCTACAACGCCTCGCTGCCGTACCTGGTCATGACCAGCCCCGCCACCGACGCCGAGACGCGGAGTTACTTCCAGGAGCAGAAGTTCTTCGGTCTGCCCGAGGACGAGGTCTTGTTCTTTTGCCAGGGCACGATGCCCGCCCTGGACCTGGCCACGGGGCGACTCTTGCTGGAAGCGCCGGGCCGGCTGTTCCTCGGCCCGGACGGCCACGGCGGCACGCTCACGGCCCTGCAGCGCGGCGGCCTGCTGGAAATGATGCGGCAGCGCGGCATTGACACGGTGTTTTATTTCCAGGTCGATAACCCGCTGGTCAAGATCGCCGACCCGACCTTCGTGGGTCAGCACCTGGAACATCGCTCCGAGGTTTCGAGCAAGGTCGTCGCCAAGCTGGGCCCGACCGACAAGATGGGCAACTTCGTCCAGGTCGATGGTCGTTGCTCGATGATCGAGTATTCGGACCTGCCGGAGCAACTGGCCCGCCAGACGGACGAGAACGGCCGGCTGCGGCTGTGGGCGGGCAACCCGGCCATTCACGTGTTCGACCGCGATTTCCTTGAGCGCATGACCCAGGGCCAGGGGAAACTGCCCTTCCACCTGGCCCGCAAGAAAGTGCCTTACCTGGACGATTCGGGCAAGCTGGTGCAGCCCGAGCGCGAGAACGCCCTGAAATTCGAGACGTTCATCTTCGACGTGCTGCCACAGGCCGAGCGCTGGCTGCTGGTGGAAACGACGCGGGAAGAGGAGTTTGCGCCGCTGAAGAACGCCACCGGGGCCGACTCGCCGCAGGCGGTCGCCCAGGCCATCAGCAACCTGGCCGCGACCTGGCTGAAAGCTACCGGCGCTGCCGTGCCGCACGACAAGTCCGGCAATGCCACGGTGGCCCTGGAGATCAGCCCGCTGCTGGCACTGGACGCCCAAGAACTGGCCAACCGGCTGAAACAGCCGCCAACGATTGATGGGCCACGCTACTTCGAGTGAGCGGGCGTGGTGAGCCGAGCAGCGAGGCCCACCCAACGTCCTTCCCTGAGACGTTGGCTTGGTGGGGGCCGGTCGGTTCCGGTCTGCCTGCCCTGCCGGCCACATTGCTGGGGGTGGCTGACACGCCAGTCGCAGTCCGTGATGGTCCCACGGCTGCCAGCAAGGGACATTTCGCTGTCTGCCTGCCACCGGCCAGGGTATTCGGGAGGGCCCACCAGACGACCTCCCTCCGTGCCTTTCCGTGCCAGCTCCCCTCAGCTTGGGCCGCCCCGCCTTGCCTCCTCTTTTGTCAAAGCACACCACGCGGGAAACAAGGCGCGCTGGAACCGGCAATCGCCAGCCGACGCAAGGAGACGGGTCTGGCAAAGGTTCCGGGAACCCGTTAGCCGCGACGCGGAGCGCAGCGCAGCGGAGCGCGGGGAGTCCCCGTTGGGTGGCGATCTGCCGCGCTCCGCTGCGCGTCGCGGCTAACGGTTCGGCACCTCCCAGATCTTTTGCCAGACCCCAAGGAGACCGGCGGGAAGTTTCTTCTTGCAGAATGGGGTAGCCCGGCTCATAATACTTGCAGCAACCGTCCAGGCTGATCCTTGCCGCGAGGAGCCCGCTCATGGCTGAATCCCTGACCTGCCCGCATCCCGATTGCCGGAAACCACTGCCGCTGCCAGCCGCGGAACAGCCGTACCACTTCCTCTGTCCTTGTTGTGGCAAGCTCATCCAGGTGCAGCCGGCGCAGGTTCCGGCCGTCAACCTGGATTTGCCGGAGGATCACCCGGCGGTGACGCTGGACCTGCCGGTGCTCCCTCCCCAGCGGAACAATGGGCCTCCTGCGGTCACGCTCGACTTGCCTTCGGCAGGCACCCCAGGCCCGGACCTACTAGCAGACGCATCCCCACAAACGCTGGCGCCCGATCCACTCACGCGGCAACCACCGCCGGCCCCGCCCGGTGCCCGGTCGCCTCGTCTGCCGGTTGATGCGCCGTCGTCGATCGGCCGCTACCAGATCCTCGACTTCCTGGGCGAAGGAGGCTTTGGGCGGGTCTACCTGGCTCACGATACCCGGCTGGATCGGCGCGTGGCCCTCAAGGTGTCGCGTCCCGACAGGAGAAGCGACAGCAAGCGGATGCAACGATTCCTGGATGAGGCCAGAGCGGCGGCCAGGTTTCGTCATCCGAACATCGTGCAAGTCTTCGACTCCGGCGAGTACCGCGAGAAGCAGGCCGACCCGGAAGAGACGCACTACTACATCGCCAGCGCCTATATCGAGGGACAGTCGCTGGACAAACGGTTACGGGAACTGCCGCCAGGGCACACGCTTGACTTTCGGACCACGGTCCAGCTGGTGCGCAAGGTCGCGGAGGCGCTGGCTTATGCCCACCGGCAGAAAATCGTCCACCGGGACGTCAAGCCGGCCAACATCATGCTGGACGAGCAGGGCGAGCCGCTGCTGATGGATTTCGGCCTGGCGGCGCCGCACGAGGAGGGTCAGGCAGCCAAGCCGAAGCAGAAGGCGTCCGGGACGCCGCCGTACATGCCGCTGGAACAGTTCGACGGAGTTGTAGTCCCCGCCAGCGACCAGTACAGCCTTGGTTGCACCCTGTACGAACTGCTTGCCGGGCGGTTGCCCTTCGCGGCCAGTTCCTGGGACCACTACCGCTTACTGCATGAAAACGAGCCGGTTCCCCGGCTGCGCACAGTGAACCCGCGAGTGCCCCGCGACCTGGAGGCCATTTGCCTGAAGTGCCTGGAGAAGGACCCGAAGAGGCGCTATGCCACTTGCCAGGAGCTGGGCGATGACCTCCGCCGCTTCCTGGACGGCGAGCCGGTCAAGGCACGACTCCTGGCGATGCGGGAGCGCATGGTGAAGTGGGGGCGACGGGAGCCGAGGTTGGCAGGGGCGATCCTGGCGGCGGTGGGGCTGCTGGTGACGACGGTGGTGGTCCTCGCGGTCAGCGATGCTTCGCAGCGGTGGCTGAACGAACGGTTGAAGGAAATAGTCGGAAAGCTCAACACCGAAACTCAGGCGAAGACCGAAGCATTGGAGCAATTCAAGATGGAGCAACAGGAAAAGGAGAAGCAGCAAGAGGAAAAAGTGAGACAGTACCGGACCACACTGTATGTCAACGACTTGCGGCGAGCCTTGCCAATGATCGAGCAGAACGACATCACCGGAGCGCGCGGCGTTCTGGATTCGTTACCGTGGGACCTGCGCGGTTGGGAATGGGGCTTTGCCGACAACTGGTGCGAGCGCCGCTGTCGATCCTTCAAAGGCCATTCAGACTATGTGATGAGCATCAGCTTTAGCCCGGACGGTAAATCCCTTGCCAGTGCCAGTTTCGACGAGACGGTCAAGCTATGGGATACACAGACCGGACAGGAGATTCTCTCTCTCAAGGGGCACTCGGGCAGGGTGGTCAGCGTCAGTTTCAGTCCCGATGGCAAGCGGCTCGCCAGTGCTACGTCAGGAGGGGTGGGGGTAAAGGTCTGGAATGTGCAGACGGGCCAGGAGCTTCTCTCCATCAAGGGGCACACAAGCGTAGCGTTCAGCCCCGACGGCAAACGCCTCGCCAGCGGCAGCGAGAACAAGACAGTCACGGTGTGGAACGCGCAGACGGGCCAGGAAGAACTGTTACTCAAAGGTCACTCGGGCATTGTCACTTGCGTCAGTTTCAGCCCCGATGGTAAAAGGCTCGCCAGCGCCGGTGAGGGTAAGATGGTCAAGGTCTGGGATGCTCAAACCGGCCAAGAAGACCTCTCGCTCAAGGGCCACACAGGCGAAGTCACCAGCGTGGCGTTCAGCCCCGATGGCAAACGCATCGCCACCGCCAGCATCGATCAGACGGTGAAGGTCTGGGACGCACAGACCGGCCAGGAAGCACTCTCGCTCAAAGGCCACTCAAACAAAGTCACCAGCGTGGCGTTCAGCCCCGATGGCAAACGCATCGCTGCCGCCAGTGGAGCGCGCTTCAGTGCTGGAGAAGTGAAGGTGTGGGATGCACAGACCGGTCAGGAAGCCTTCTCCCTCAGGGGCCACGCAGATGTGGTCACCAGCGTCAGTTTCAGCCCTGACGGCAAACGCCTCGCCAGCGCCAGTGAGGACTGGACGGTGAAGGTCTGGGACGCCCAAACAGGACCAGAGGTTCTCTCCCTGAAGGGCCACGCAGACGAAGTCACCAGCGTGGCATTCAGCCCCGACGGCAAACAGATCGCCACCGCCAGCGACGACAAGACGGTCAAGGTCTGGGATGCGCGAACGGGCCAGGAGACTGCCTCACTCAAGGGCTACTCAGGCAGGGTCACCAGTGTCTGCTTCAGTCCCGACGGCAAACGAATCGCCAGTGCCAGCGCGGTCTGGGATGATAAGCAGAATCGGTACATTGAGGGAGAAGTGAAGGTCTGGGATGTGCAGACCGGCCAGGAAGCACTCTCCCTAAGGGCCACTCAGGCAGGGTCACCAGTGTCTGCTTCAATCCCGACGGCAAACGAATCGCCAGTGCCAGCGGTCTGGGATGATAAGCAGAAGCGTCGCTCAGGTAGAGGTGAAGGTCTGGGATGGCGGAGCGGGCAGGAGACGTTCTCTTTCAAGGCTCCCTCAAACGGGTTTACCAGCGTGGGGTTCAGCCCCGACGGCAACCGCATCGCCAGCGGCGACAGTGCCTGGGACCAGAAGCAGAAGCTACGTTCAGGTAGAGGTGAAGGTCTGGGATACGCAGACCGGCCAGGAAGCCCTCTCCCTCAAGGGGCACTCAGGTATCGTCACCAGCGTAGCATTCAGCCCCGATGGCAAACGCATCGCCAGCGCCAGCGGAGTCTTTGATATGGAGCGGTTGCGTTTCATTCAGGGAGAGGTGAAAGTCTGGGATGCCCAGACCGGTCAGGAAACTCTCTCCCTCAGGGGCCATTCAAGAACGGTCTCCTTGGTGTTTACCCCCGACGGCAAACGCATCGTCAGCGCCAGCGACGACCGGACAGTGAAGGTCTGGGATGCCCAGACCGGTCAGGAAACGCTTTCCCTTCAGGGGTTCTCAGCCGAGACTCGCCTGGTCTTCAGCCCCGACGGCAAACGCCTCGCCAGCGGCGGCAGGGCCTGGGACGAGAAGCAGAAGCGCCACGTTCAGGGAGAGGTGAAGGTGTGGGATGCGCAGACCGGCCCAGAAGCCATCTCCCTCGAGGCCCACTCAGACGGGGTTACCAGCGTGGAGTTCAGCTCCAATGGCAAACGCATTGTCAGTGCCAGCGGGGTACTTAGCGATTTTGGAGAGGTGAAGATGTGGGATGCGCAGACCGGCCAAGAAGTATTCTCTCTCAAGGGGCTTATTTTCGGGAGGCTCATCAGAGCAGTTACCAGCGTCAGCATCAGCCCCGACGGCAAACGCATCGCCACCGCGAGCCAGGATGGGACGGTGAAGGTTTGGGATACACAGACCGGCCAGGAAGCCCTCTCCCTCAAGGGCGACTCAGTGGCCTTCAGTCCCGACGGCAAACGCATCGCCACCGCGAGCCAGGATGGGACGGTGAAGGTGTGGGATGCACAGACCGGCCAGGAAGCCCTCTCCCTCAAAGGCCGCGAAGTCCGTGTCACCAGCGTCTGCTTCAGCCCTGATGGCAAACGCATCGCCAACACGAGCGGAGTCTGGGATGAGTCCCGGTTGCGCATCCTTCAGGGAGAGGTAAAGGTCTGGGATACGCAGACGGGCCAGGAGACCCTCTCCCTCAAGGGGCACTCAAGAGAGGTCACCAGCGTAGCGTTCAGCCCCGATGGCAAATGCATCGCCACCGCCAGCGAGGACAAGACGGTGAAACTCTGGAATGCTCTGACGGGCCAGACAATTCTCTCGCTCAGGGGACACTCAGATAGCGTCAACAGTGTCAGTTTTAGCCCCGATGGCAAACGCCTCGCCACCGCCAGCGACGATAAGACGGTGAAGCTCTGGGACGCGCAGACCGGCCAGGAAGTACTCTCCCTCAAGGGCCACTTCCTCCTGGTCAGCTGCGTGAGCTTCAGCCCCGATGGCAAACGCCTCGCCAGCGCCAGTCATGATAAGACCGTGAAGCTCTGGGATGTGCCGCCAATGAAGCCATCGGCATCGCCGGACCGTTGACGCGGCTCGAAACCACCGCCACATCCGCCGGGCCCTGCTGCCGTTCGCGGACACACGAATGAGAGCCCTTCGCCCTTGCTCCGGCAACTGGGGCCGAGTACGATCTACTGGAAAGCAGCATCCCCTTGTTTTCCCCGAGCCCAGCATGCGTGTGACTCTGACGGTAACCGAAGGTCCCAACCGGGGAAAGGTCTTCTCCTTCGAGAATCACGATCTGTTCCTGGTGGGCCGTTCGCCCGAGACTCATTTCTCGCTGCCGGACGATCCGTACTTTTCCCGCGTCCACTTCCTGGTGGAGATCAATCCGCCTCTGTGCCGCCTGACCGATCTGCGCAGCCGGAATGGGACCTTGGTCAATGGGGAAAGAAGCGATCGGCCACGAGACCTCCACGACGGGGATGAGATTCAGGCTGGCCAGACCCGGCTGGGCGTCTCCCTGCAGACACCCCAGAAGCAACTGCCCCAGGCCCGGTCGCTGCCTGCCCAGGCCGTTCCTGTAGCGGATGGATCAGAGAGCGCCGAGCCTCTTCCCGTGACGGTGTCTTGCCCTCCAGCACAACCTGCCCCGGCGCCTCTCCTCCCCGGCTATGTGATCCTGGAGAAACTGGGCGAGGGAGGAATGGGCGTTGTCTACAAGGCGCAGCGAACCCGGGACAACCAGTTGCTGGCCCTCAAGACCATCCGGCCTGCCGTGGCTCCGGATGAGGCGGTCGTGGCGCGCTTTCTCCGAGAGGCCGAGATCCTCAAGCAGTTGCAACATCCGCACATCGTCTCCTTCCTGGAGATGGGCCAGGCGAGCGACCTGCTGTTTCTGGCGATGGAGTTCGTGCCGGGCCAGAACCTTGCGGACCTGCGCCGGAGGATTCGCGGGGTATTTCCGGTCGGCCGGGCCGTGCGCCTGGTGTGCCAGTTGCTGGAAGCGCTGGCCTACGCCCACGATCGGGGATTTGTCCACCGCGACATCAAGCCCAGGAATGTGCTGGTGGTCGAGACAGGCGGAGCGGAGATGGTCAAACTGGCCGACTTTGGCCTGGCCCGCACCTACCAGGCCTCGCCGCTGAGCGGACTGACCCTGACGGGGACGGCCGGCGGAACGCCCCAGTACATGCCTCCGGAACAGGTCCGCGACTTTCGGACGGTCAGGCCTACTGCAGACCAGTATGCCGCCGCGGCAACCCTTTATTACTTGCTGACCGGCCAGACGCTCTATCCGGCTGCCACGAATCCGACCGACCTGCTCCTGCAAATCCTGAGCCAGTCCCCCACGCCTGTGGAGCAGTTGCGTGGCGACCTCCCGGCTCCTCTGGCCCGGGCCATTGGCAAGGCGTTAGCCCGCAGTCCAGAGGAGCGCTTCGGGGACGTCGGGCAATTTCGGCAGGTGCTCGAGGCCTACCTCGGAGCGTAACTGCTATCCCGGACGATGCGTTGGCCCAGCAACCCCAGCAGCTCCTCTTGCCGCGCTCCCCGCCCCCTCCTATAGAGGACGAGTGTTCCCTCCCCTGCACGGAGACCCCGCCGGATGAGCAACCGTCCCCTGATTGTCGTCACCGACCACCCGGCCGAAGCCGGCGTCGAGCGTCCGATTCTCGACGCGATTGCGGATGTGAAACTGCTGCAAACCAGCGACGAGACCGACGTGGTCCGCCTGGACCGAGGTTGACGCCGGGGGAGTCCCTGCCATCTGGGCTGACCCGGACGGCGGAGCCAAAGATCGTGTTATCCAGTACTTGCACGGCGGCGGCTACGTGATCGGCGAAGCGCACTCCTACAAGCATTTCACAGGTCACATCGCCAAAGCGGTCGGTTGTCGGGTACTCAGCGTGGACTACCGGCTGGCTCCTGAGTACCCGCACCCGGCACCCCTCCATGATTCGACGACGGCCTACCGGTGGCTGCTCGAGCAGGGGTGGGAACCCGCGCACCTGGCGATCGCGGGCGACTCAGCCGGCGGTGGGCTGACGCTGGCCACCCTGATCGCCTTACGCGACGCTGGCACACCGCTCCCGGCTGCGGCGGCGCCCCTCTCGCCCTGGGCGGACCTGGAAGCGACCGGGGGAACCATGGTGACCAATGCGGAACACGACGTGATGGTGCAGCGCCCGGGGCTTCTCGGCATGGCCACGCTGTTTCTCAACGGCCACGATGCAAAGGACCCGCTGGTTGCACCGATTCACGCGGACTTCACCGGGTTAGTCCCCTGTATCTTCAGGAAGGTGGCCATGAAACCCTCCTCGATGACGCCAGGAGGGTTGCCAGCGCGGCGCAGAAAGTTGGTGTCGATGTGATGCTGGAGGTCTTCCCCGAGATGCAACACGTCTTCCAGCTCGGCGCGGGACGTGTTCCGGAGTCCGATGAGGCGATCTCCAGGATCGGCGCATTCCTGCGATCTCGGCTGGGTCTGCAGACGAAAGGCGGAACAGAGGCATCGTAGATCTGTAAGCTGAACAATGTTCCGGAGCAGATCGGCCAGGCGAACTCGGTTTGTTGAGCTGCAATGTTCGGTGGCACGACTCAATTCTTGAAGGAGTCCCTTCTCCTTCGTGCGGGCCAACAGGAGGAAGGGCGATGGCAACAGTGCAACAATGGGACGTGGTCGTCGTCGGCGCCGGGTTCGCTGGCCTGTACGTGCTTCACCGCCTTCGCGGCCTCGGTCTCTCGGCGCGGGCCTACGAGGCGGGCAACGGCGTCGGCGGCACCTGGTACTGGAATCGGTATCCGGGCGCCCGCTGCGACATCGAGAGCCTGGACTACTCCTACTCGTTCTCGGACGAACTCCAGCAGGAGTGGCGGTGGACCGAGCGCTACGCCTCCCAGCCGGAAATCCTGAGGTATCTCGAACACGTCGCTGACCGCTTTGACCTGCGGCGCGACATCCAACTCGGCACGCGCGTCACGGCCGCGGGCTTCGACGAAGGGACGAACCGCTGGGACGTCCAGACGGACCAGGGCGACCAGGTGTCGGCGCGGTTCTGCGTCCTGGCGACCGGCTGCCTGTCCGCCGCGCAGGTGCCCGACTTCCCGGGCCTTGCGGGGTTCTCGGGCCGGTGGTATCACACGGGGCACTGGCCGCACGAGGGCGTCGATTTCACCGGCCAGCGGGTCGGCGTCGTTGGCACGGGCTCGTCCGCCATCCAGTCCATCCCGCTCATCGCCCGGCAGGCCGCCCACCTTTACGTCTTCCAGCGGACGCCGAGCTTCAGCGTCCCCGCCTGGAACACACCGATGGACCCGGACTACGAGCGCCGGGTAAAAGCTTGCTACGCCGAGTTCCGCCGCCAGGCCCGGGAGTCGCGCCTGGGCTTCGTGGCCCCGGGCAACGAGGCGTCGGCCCTGGAAGCGACCGTCGAGGAGCGGCAGCGGGAGTACGAGGCGAGTTGGGCCCGTGGCGGACTCGGCTTCGCGGCGACCTACGCGGACCTCCTGACCAGCAAGGACGCGAACGACACGGCCGCCGAGTTCTTGCGGGCCCGAATCCGGAATACCGTCCGCAAGCCGGCCGTTGCCGAAGTTCTGTCGCCGCAGGGTTACCCCGTCGCCACCAAACGCCTCTGCGTCGATACCGACTACTACGCCACGTATAATCGCGACAATGTCACCCTCGTCGATCTCAGGAAAGCGCCGATCGAGGGCGTCACCCTCCGGGGCATTCGGACGCGGGATGCCGAGTACGCGCTGGACAGCATCGTGTTCGCCACCGGATTCGACGCGATGACGGGTGCGCTGCTGAAGATCGACCTCCGCGGGAGGGAGGGAGAGACGCTCCGGCAGAAGTGGGCCTCGGGCCCGCGCCTACCTTGGCCTCGCCGTCGCCGGCTTCCCGAACCTCTTCACCGTCACCGGGCCCGGCAGCCCCTCCGTGATCAGCAACATGGTCGTCTCCATCGAGCAGCACGTGGACTGGATCGTGGATTGCCTCGCCTACCTGCGGACCAGGGGGCTCGGGCGCGTCGAGGCAACGGCCGAGGCGGAGGACGCATGGGTCGCGCACGTCAACGAGGTCGGCAACCTCACGGTCTTCCCCCTGGCCGACTCCTGGTACGTGGGCGCGAACGTCCCTGGCAAGCCGCGCACCCTCATGCCCTACCTCGGCGGAGTCGGCGCCTACCGGGAGAAGTGCGCGGAGGTCGCGGCGAAGGGCTATGAGGGGTTCACCCTGTCGCCGCAGCCGGCCTCCCGTCCTTGAAGGGAGATGGGCCCACCGGAGCTCCCCTCTGGAGCAGAAAGGGGACCAGGAAAGACCAGGAACCAGGAAAGGGTCAGACCAGAAAGGTGTCAGCCGGTACGACAGGTTCCGGCGGTTCTGCGAGATCTGGGCGTCGGTGACGGGACGTTTTCCCCCAGGCGCTTCAGCTGGAGACGACAGCCGCCGCCTCTACGTGGTAAGCTGCATCGAGTCATTGGCGAATCGATTCCACGAAGGGAAGCGGTATGCTCCACACGTTGATCATGGCGGGAGGCGGAGGCACACGCTTCTGGCCGCGCAGCCGGCAGCAGCGTCCCAAGCAGTTCCTGGCGCTGAGCGGCGACCGGACTCTGATTCAGCTGGCCCACGACCGGATCGAGGCGCAGGTGCCGCCCGAGCGGACCTGGGTCATCACGGCCGAGAGTTACCGGGAGGAAACAGCCCGGCAACTGCCCGGCTTGCCGCCGGACCACGTCATCGGCGAGCCCTGCGGCCGGGACACGGCCCCTTGTGTCGCCGTCGGGGCCGCCATCATCGCTCGCCAGGATCCCCGCGCCAGTATCCTGGTGACCCCGGCTGACCACGTCATCGAGCCGATGCAGGAGTTTAGGCGGGCAGTCCAGGTCGCCGGGCAGATGGTCGAGGAGCACCCGGCGTCACTGATCACCTTCGGCATTCCGCCGGCGTTCGCCTCGATCGGCTACGGATACGTACACCGGGGGCAGGAGATCGCTTGCCGGCAGGGCATCACCGTGTTCCGGGTCCAGCAGTTTCAGGAGAAACCCAAGCTCGAACTGGCCGAGCAATACTTTGCCTCGGGTCAGTATTTCTGGAACAGCGGCATTTTCCTCTGGAAGGCGGCGACGATCCTGGATGCCCTGCAAGAGCACTGCCCGGCCCTGCACGCCGCTGCCCTGCGGATCGCCAAGGCCTGGGACTCGGCTGAGCGGCAGAGTGTGCTGGCCCGCGAATATCCGGCGATGCAGAAGACCAGCATCGACTATGCCGTGATGCAGGAGATGGGCAAGGCCGGCCGGGTGCTGGTGGTGCAGGCCCCGTTCCGCTGGGACGACGTCGGCAGCTGGCTGGCCCTGGAGCGGATGAACCCGCAGGACGCCGCCGGCAACACGGTGCTCGGTACCCACTGCGGCGTCGAGACGGATCGGTGTATCATTGTCGCCGACCCCGGCAAGCTGATTGCCACCATCGGCGTCGATCATCTGCTCATCGTCCAGGACGGCCCGGTCACGCTGGTGGCCGACAAGCGCGACGAGAGCAGCATCCGCAAGCTGGTCGAGGAGCTGAAGAAACGCGGACTGGAGCATTACCTGTGAGCGCGGGCAAGCTGCTGGGCGTGGACCTCGGCCAGGTGCGGATTGGCCTGGCCATCAGCGATCCGGACCGCAAGATCGCGTTTCCGCTGGAGACGTGGACCCGCCGCGGCACGGAGCGCGACGCCCAGCATTTCCGGGAACTGATCCAGGAAGAAGGCGTCGTCGGGCTGGTGGTCGGGCTGCCGATGCACACCGATGGACGCGAAGGCGCGAAGGCCGCCGAGGCGCGCGCGTTCGGCAAGTGGCTGGGGAAGACGACGGGTTTGCCGGTGGCGTACTGGGACGAGCGCTTCACGACGGTGGAGGCGGAATCGGCCCTGTGGGCGGCGGGCCTGACGCACAAGCAGCGGAAGGCCCGGCGCGACCGGGTGGCGGCACAGATCTTCTTGCAGGCGTATCTGGAGGCGGGGTGCCCGGCGACGGATTGAGGGAGGAGACTACACTCCGGCTCCGCCTACGTTCCGTTCCCTCCCTGCGACCTCCGCTTCAGGCTCCGCTCGACCTGACCTTACTTGGTAGGAACTCGGGCCAGCCGGAGCCCCAGGATGCCGTGCCGGTCCGACGGGCGCGCCCCTGCCGCGGTCCGACGCCAGGCAGCTGGAGCCGTAGCCGCGCCAGCTGCCGCCCCGGCTCACCCGGGAAGGGCCTGCGTCGTAGAGATCCTCACACCACTCCCAGACGTTCCCGTGCATGTCATACAGCCCCAGACGATTCGGCTGGTACGAACCCACCCGCGTAGGACGGGCCAGGTACGGGCCCTTATTGCCCTTCCCCGCCGGATGCTTGCCGTTGAAGTTCGCTGCGCTGGAGGAAAGATCGTTGCTGGGTGCGGCCAGGTAGAAGTGGAAGGCACAGTCTTCCTTGAAAACAGGCCCTCCTCGACAGGAATACTCCCACTCCGCCTCGGTCGGCAAGCGGTACGTCCAGCCACCAGCCGTTTTTTCCCGGGCGTTGAGCCTGGCGAGGAACTCCTGGCAATCCTTCCAGGAGACGCTTTCGACCGGGAATTGTGCCAGCTCTGCCTCGGCAATGTCCCGGACCCTGTCCTGGCCCCGCCCCTCGCGGGAAAACCAGCTCGGGTTGGGGCCCATCAGCATCAGCCATTGCTCCTGGGTGACCGGGTCAGCGCCCAGGTAGAAGTCGTGCGCAATGGCGACCGCGCGGTCGCCGGGTTTGCCGCCCCCACCGCCCATCCAGAACGTGCCGCGGGGGACCAGCACCAGGTCCATGCCCAGGCTGTTGCGCAAGCGCGGCTGGCGGAAGAGGGCGGCCCGCTGGGGCTGGCCCTGCTCCTCCAGCCAGTCGGCGTAGATCGGCCAGGAACTCACGTCGCTGAGGAACGCTTCTTCGGGGGTCATGCAAACGGCCTCGTCAATCCTTCCCCTCCACCGCCGCCGGCCGGTGGCGGACAATCTCGCCCTCAACCAGGTACACGACGTCCTCCGCGATGTTGGTCGCATGGTCGGCGATGCGCTCCAGGTGGCGGGTGGCCGAGAACAGCGACAGGCCCGGCTCGACCTTGTCCGGCGCGCTTTGCATCAGCGGCACCAGCTCCGCGATGATGTCGTGGTTGAGGCGGTCCACCTCGTCGTCCAGCCGGCAGACCCGGCGAGCGGCGCGCGTGTCCAGGTTGACGAAGGCGTCCAGGCTCTGGCGGACCATCGAGGTCGTCAGGTCGGTCATGGCTTGCAGCTTTTCGGGGATGTGAATGGGCGGCAGGCTGGCCAGGTGGACCACGCGCTCGGCGATGTCCTCGGCCAGGTCGGCCATGCGCTCCAGGTCGGTGTTGATCTTCATCGCGGCGGCGATGCGGCGCAGGTCGATGGCCACCGGCTGATGCAGCGCCAGCGTCTTCAGGGCCGCTTCCTCGACGTGGTTTTCTTCCTGATCGATCTGCCCATCGCCGGCGATCACCTCGCGGGCCAGGGCCACGTCGCGGTTCTGCAACGCCCGCACCGCCTTGTTGATCGCCTCCTCCACCAGCGACGCCTCCGTCAGGAGCTCGCGCTGCAGATTGTCCAGGTCACGCTGCAGGTGTTTGGCCATCGCTCCCTCATTCTCCCCTCTCCCCGCTGTGTTAGCCCGACGCGCCAGCGAGGGACAAACCAAGACCCTCGCTGGCGCGTCGGGCTAACACGCGGGGGAGTGGGGAGAAAAACGTTATCCAAATCGTCCCGTGATGTAGTCCTGCGTGTCCTTCACCTTGGGATTGGTGAACAGCACGTTGGTCGGCCCGTACTCGATCACGTGGCCCATGTACATGAACGCCACGTAGTCGCTGGTCCGGCCCGCCTGCTGCATGTTGTGCGTCACGATCAGGACGGAATAGTCCCCCTTCAGCTCCAGGATCAGGTCCTCGATCTTGCCCGTGGCGATCGGATCCAGGGCCGAGCAGGGCTCGTCCAGCAGCAGCACCTCCGGCTCGCTGGCGATGGCCCGGGCAATGCACAGCCGCTGCTGCTGGCCGCCCGAGAGCGTCAGGCCGCTTTCGTGCAAGCGGTCCTTGACTTCGTCCCACAGCGCCGCACCCCGCAAACTGCGCTCGCAGACCTCGGCCAGGATGCGCCGATCGCGGATGCCGTCGATCCGCAAGGGATAGACGACGTTCTCGTAAATGCTCATCGGAAACGGGTTCGGTTTCTGGAAGACCATCCCCATCCGCTTGCGCAGCTGGATCACGTCCACCGCCTTGCCGTAGATCGAATCGCCGTTCAGGCGCATGTCGCCCTGGGAGCGGACGCCATCGACCAGGTCATTGAGGCGGTTGACCGAGCGCAGCAGCGTGGACTTGCCGCAGCCGGACGGACCGATCAAAGCGGTGATCTTGCCCTGGGGGATCTTCAAGGTGATGTCGAACAGGGCCTGCTTGGGGCCGTACCAGAGGTTGAACTGCTCGACGTCCACCACGGCGGTTTCGCCGGCCAGGGCGGCGTGGGTCCAGGTTTCCGTCTTCTCGCCGCGGAGGATCGCCTGGACCTGGCCGTCGATCCGTTCCGCGCCCGGCGGCACGGCCGGTCCCGCCGGGCTGACGTCGCCGGGAGCCTGGGTCCTTTGCAAGGCGGCAGCATCCATGAACGAGCCCATCCCTCTCAGAAATGGCCTACCTGATGGCGTCGGCGCAGGCGTGCGCGAATCCGCATGGCGGCCAGGTTAAGAGCGAATATCAGGAAGATCAGCAGCAGGGTGGTCGTGAACACCATCGGCCGGGCCGCCTCGCTATCGGGGTTTTGCAGGCCCACGTCGTAGACGTGGAAGCCCAGGTGCATGAAACTCCGGTCCGGGTGGACAAACGGAAAGACCGTGTCCACCGGCAAATCCTGGGCGAGGTTCTTGGCGCCGACCAGCATCAGCGGTGCGACCTCACCCGCTCCCCGGGCCATCGCCAGGATCATCCCCGTCAGGATGCCCGGCAGCGCTCGCGGCAGCACGATCCGCCAGATCGTCTGCCACTTGCTGGCGCCGCAAGCGTAAGAGCCCTCGCGCATCGACCGCGGCACCGCTGCCAGGGCCTCCTCCGTCGCCACGATGACCACCGGCAGGGTCAGCAGGGCCAGCGTCAGGGAGGCCCAGAGCAGGCCGCCCTTGCCGTAGGTGGCGTTGTCCTCGCCGCCGGCCGCCTTGCGGGCCTGGAAGAACAGCGGATCGATCAGGTCGCCGCCCACAATGTAACAGAAGAATCCCAGTCCGAAGACCCCAAAAACGATGCTGGGCACCCCCGCCAGGTTGTTGATGCTGATCCGCACCAGGCTGATTATGAACCCGCTTTTGGCATACTCCCGCAAATACAGCGCTGCCAGCACCCCAAACGGCACCACCGCCAGCGACATCAGGATGGTCATGACCGTGGTGCCCCACAGGGCCGGGAAGATGCCGCCCTCGCGGTTGCTGTTGCGCGGCTCGGCGCTGACAAATTCCCACCAGCGGGACAGGTAAATGCCCAGTTTCTGCCAGGACGACAGCTGATTGGCCGGATACGCCCGGTCAATGTCGCCCAGGTCCAGGATGCGGGTTTCCCCCTGGGCGGTGGCCAGCACCAGCTGATAGCGCTTGTTTTCTCGGTTCAGCGCGGCGATCTGTTCCTCATAGCCCCGGGCCTCCGCGGCCGTCGCCTCGATCGTTTCCTGCCCCGCCTTCCGGGCGGCCTCCGCGGCCTCCGTGGGCCGGCCCTGATCCAGTTCTGCCTGAGCGGCCGCCAGGCGGGCCTTTTCCACGCGCCGATTGATCTGGCCGATGTCGTCCCGGCCGATCTTCTCGCGCTGCCGGACAGTCCGCAGCACGGCCGGGTGATGCTTCTGGTACAGCGCCCAGGCCTCGGCCGGGTCGGTCGTCACCTCTTCGCCGTCCTTCCGGAAGCCCTGGAGGATGCCGTAAAATCGGCCGTCGGTGGTCAGCCGCTCGACCACCAGGGCCCACTTCGGCCGCTCCTCGCTGGCAACGCTGGCGTCGTCAACCCAGCGATGCGATTCGCGGTCAACGTCGAAGTTGCCCTTGCGGAACAGCCGCCGCTGGGAGGGCGCGGCGAGCCGGGGGCGTGAGCCCCCGGATTCGGCGGAATCCGGGGGCTCACGCCCCCGGCTCGCCTCTGCTGACTCCTCGCGAACAATCTCTCCCATGACCCAGGTCTTGCCGTCGCGCAAGGTGACCTCGACCACCGGCTGGGGCCAGAAGGTGGCGACCCCCTGAATGACCACCAGCAGCAGCAAACCGGCGATCATGACCACGCACGTGGCCAGGGCGCCGCCGGTCAAGAACACCAGCGGCTGACCGTGGGCCAGGAGCGAGCTGCGGGCCTTGGAGGGGAGTCCCGGTGCGGGTGGCATGGTCATAGCTGGTACGCCCTCCGGCGGAATCGGAGGCGAACCACCTCCGCCACGGTGTTGAGCACGAACGTGATGGCAAACAGCAACAGCGCGGCCAGGAACAGGGTCCGGTAATGGCCGCTGTCGCGCACGGCGTCCGGCAGCTCGGTGGCCAGGTTGGCGGACAGGGTGCGGAAACCGTTGAAGACGTTCAGCTCCAGCAGAGGCGTATTGCCGGCGGCCATCAGCACGATCATCGTCTCCCCCACGGCCCGGCCCAGGCCGATCATCACCGCAGAGAATAAGCCGCTCAGAGCTGTTGGGACGATGACGCGCACCGCCGTCTGCCAGGGCGTCGCCCCACAGCCCAGCGAGGCCGAGCGCAGCGTCTGGGGCACCACCGCCAGGGCATCCTCGGCCAGAGTATAGACGATCGGGATGATGGCAAAACCCATCATGAAGCCGACCACCAGGGCATTGCGCTGGTCGTACAGACCCAGGAAGGAATCGCGCGGATCGAGCCGCACCAGGGTCAGCAGCCCCGCCGCGGCCAGCGACAGCAGACAGACCGCGACCGCCAGACCCAGGAACTTGGCCAGGTCAACGCTGGCCACGGCCAGCCGGCCCCAGCCGCGGGTCCAGAGCCGCAGCGCGGAACTGAGCGCCGAGCTCGGCCAGGAAGAGGACCAGCAGGGTCGCGACCGGCAGCAGCAGCAGGAACCAGCCGGGCAGAGCGCTGCCCCGGCTGCGGTTGTTGAGCCAACCTTTCAGGTCGCCGGCAAACAGCAGCCATTCCACCAGCCAGCCCAGGGCCGGGGCCGCCAGCACGCCCAGCGGCAGGACCAGGCACAGGAAGCCGAAATGGAACCGCTGCAACCGCAAGGTCCACTTCTCGGGCAGCAGTTGCCAGAGATAGGCCCCCAGCAAAAAGCACCCCGGCAGGGTGAGGAAACCAGCCAGCACGGCCGGCAGCAGCCGATCGACGAACGGGGCCAGGATCAGGCCGGCCAGGAAACCCAGGACCACGCTGGGCAAGCTGGCCATCATCTCGATAGCCGGCTTGACCACTGCCCGGGTCCGCGGATGCAAGAACTCGCTGGTGTAAATGGCCGCCAGCAGGGCCAGCGGCACGCCCAGCAGCAGCGAGTAGAACGTCGCCTTGAGCGTGCCAAAGACCAGCGGCCAGAAACCATACTTGGGCTCGGCACCCGCTCCGCCCGTCGATTGCCAGACGTGTTCGGGCCTGTCATAGCCCTCATACCAGATCGGCCGGAACAGCGTCCGCAAGGTCACTTCCGGGTATCCGGGCTTGACCTGCCACAGCCAGCACCCCGTCCCGGCCTGGGCCAGCAAGGCGTTGTCTCGCGGTGGGAACAGCACCCGGCGGACGGGAACGCCCGGTTCGGTCCGGACCTCCGCCAGCTGCTGTTCGCTGGTCACGTGGAGCAGCCGGACCCGGCCATCGGCGTAACCGGCCGCGACCAGCCGCGACTGCGCCGAGGCCGCCAGCGCCGTCACCGCGACCCCGTGGCCGGCGAAGGTGTGTGCGGCCACCAGGGTGTGTTTGTCCGGGGCTCGCCCTTCGCGGCTTCGCGCCCGGAACCAGGCCCGGATTCGGCCCGTGGAATCGCCGACCAGCAGCGTCTCCCGGCCAATCAAGAACTGGGCCGCGGTCACCTGGATCTTGGGGGAATCGGACAGCAGGTCCAGCTCCTCCAGGATTCTGGGCTCCTCGACCTCGCGCGTGTCGATCCGCAGCAAGCGGCCACTCTCCCCGAGCAGATAGGCATTGTCCCCTTCCCCGGAGAGCAGCAGCCAGCCGGCCGATCCGGGTCCCATCGGATCGGGAAGTTTCAGTTCGCCGCTCTTGCTGGCCGCGGCACCGTGCCGCCTGGCAACCGAGCGGGTTCGGAGGATACCATCCGCAGTCAGGCTGGCGACGATGAAGGTGGGACATGACACCCCTTCGGGGCTGGGTTCCGGGGTCAGATCGATTTTTCGCACGGGGGAGGGAGAAGCGGGCTTGATGGGGTCGTCGAACGCCACCGAGAGGGTCTTCAGGCGATACTGACCATTCGGCAGGGCCTGACACAAGCCCGAAGCGCCAGCGCCGGGATCACCCCGTCGCTTCTGCTCCGGGCTTGTGTTCCAGACAAGCACCTTGCCCGGTTTCAGGGCCCGAAGCTCGGCGGTGATCTCCTTTTCCTCCAGCAGGCGCGACTTGAAGCCAACATGGCTCAGCTGCACCGTGCCGTCGGCGAAACCCAGGGCCAGGTCCGGGCCGTGATCGGGGGCCGACCAGGCCGAGAGGTCCGCGCCCCGGTACAGGCCCCGCGGCCCGAAGCGGTCCAGCAGCCGGCCATTGTCCAGCCGGAACGTGGCCAGGCTGCCATCCTGGAACAGGCCCCACCCCATCGTCAGGTGCTCGTCCACGCCCTCGCGCACCGGCTGCTCCCGCAGCCCTGCCACGCCCTCGGTCAGCTGGCGCGGGCCCGAAACCGAGGCCCCCTGGAACAGGGGCAGGACCACCCAGATCAGGAAGACACAGACCCCGGTGACGGCCAGGATGGTCCCGATGCCGCCCACCGTGATCAGCAGCCGGGCCAGCAAGTCGGTCAGCTTGACGAGCCGGCTGGAGCCGCGCTTCCTTGTCCGACCAGAGAAGGGATCGCTGGGATTCATTCGACAATGCCAACCGACTGCAACACCTGGTTGCGGAGGGAAATCGGAAGCGGATAATAGCCATCCTTGATGACGTCGTTCTGGCCTTCCTGGCTGAACACGTACTTGAGGAACTCCCGTCGCAGCGGGTCCAGCGGACTGCCGGGCTTGTGGTTGACAACCAGGTAGAGGAAGCGCGACAGGGGGTAATCGCCCGCCTCGACGGCGGCGATGGTGGGCTCGATGCACTTGCTCTTGCTGGTGCGGGCCAGAGGCACGGCCCGAACGTCGGCCGTCTTGAAACCGATGCCACTGTAACCGATGCCGTAGCGGTCGCTGCCGATGCTCTGCACCACCGCCCCGCTGCCGGGCTGTTCCTTGACGCGGTCCTTGTAATCGCCGTTGCGCAGCACCACCTCCTTGAAGAAACTGTACGTGCCCGAGGCCGAGTTCCGGCCGTAGACGCTGATCGGCTTGTCGGCCCACTCGCCTTTCAGGCCCAGCGCTCCCCAGGTGGTGATGTCCTCGTCCAGACCCCGTTTGCGGTTGCGGGAGAAGATGGCGTCCAGCTGGGCCAGAGTGAGGCCCTGGATCGGGTTGTCGCGGTGGACGTAGACGGCCAGCAGGTCAAGGCTGGTCGGCAGGGCCAGCGGCGGGTAGCCGAACTTCTCCTCGAACTTGTCGATTTCGACCTGCTTCAGCGTCCGGCTCATCGGACTGAACTGGGCCGACCCCTCGATCAGCGCCGGCGGCGCCGTCCCGGAGCCCTTGCCCTCGATCTCCACGTTGACACTCGGGTAGACCTTGCGGAATCCTTCCGACCACAGGGCCATCTGGTTGTTCATCGTCTCCGAGCCGACGCTCTTGATCGATCCCGAAACTCCTGTCGTCGCCCGGTACGCGGGGATCTTCGGGTCCACCTTGACCACTTCCGCCAGGGCGGTCGCCACCCCCAGACACAAGAGGAAAAGCAGAAGCAGCACCATCCGCCAACGCATCCAACGGCTCCTGTCGCGGAAGGACCGATTGACCCAACTGTGGATTATAGAGGAGGGAGCCCGGCGGATTGTGAGGAATTGGTTAAGAATACGTGAAGGACGCTTGTCGGATCGCGGCCCTTTCGGGGGACTCATCGAGCTTTCACATCGAGGGTCCGGATCGAGTTTGCCGATACTGACGATGCGGCTGCCCCGTGTCTTCGTGGAAAGGACCAGTATGCTGCGATACGTTCCGCGCCTCCTGATCCTCTGGGCTTTCCCATCCATCTGTCTCGCCCAGCCGTTGCAGATCGCCACGATCCCCGGGAGCGAACAGAGAGAGGGCAGCGTCCAGCTGGCCTCTCCCCCTCCGGAACCCTGCGCCGAGGTGCTGCCGATCAACTTGCCGACAGCACTGCACCTGGCCGGCAGCCGGCCCATCGACGTGCAGCTGGCGGCCGAGCGGATCCGCGGCGCCCTGGCGGCGCTGGACCTGGCCAGGGCGGCCTGGCTGCCCACCGTCACGATCGGCGGCGATTACAACCGCCATGATGGCCCCATCCAGAACGCGGACGGCACCGTGTCCAACGCCAGCCGTGGCAGCTGGATGTTCGGCCTGGGCTCGGGAATCCTCAATGGGGCGGTCTTTTCCCTTACCGATGCCATCTTCAGCCCGCTGGCGGCCAAGCAGACCCTGGCCGCACGCGAGGCGGACCTGGAGGCCGCCAACAATAACACGATGGTGGCCGTGACCGATGCCTATTTCGCCGTCGAGCAAGCGCGTGGCGAACTGGCCGGGGCCGTGGACGCCACCCGCAAGGCGGAAGACCTGGTCCGCCGGGTGCGGAAGCTGGCCGAGGGAGTGGTCCCACCCCTGGAGATTCCCCGGGCCGAGGCGGAGCTGGAACGTCGGCGGGAGACCGAGCTGCTGGCCCGGGAACGCTGGCAGGTGGCCAGCGCCGACCTGGCCCGCATCCTCCGGCTGGACGTCAGGACCGCCGAGGTCCAACCGCTGGAACCACCCCATCTGCAAATCTTTCTGATCGATCTCAAGAAAGGGGTCGAGGACCTGGTCGCCGTGGCCCTGACCCATCGGCCCGAACTGGCGTCCAACCAGGCTCAGGTCCAGGCCGCCCTGACGCTCCTGCGTCAGGAGAAGTATCGGCCTCTGATCCCCTACGTCCTGCTGCGTGGCTGGTCCACCCCGGTGACGGGCACCCTGGGAGCCACCTTCTTTGGCGGCGGCACCAACGGCAACCTGAGCAACACCGGGCTGCGCGAGGATTTCGACGTGCAGCTGCTCTGGCAGCTGGACAACCTCGGTTTCGGCAACGTCGCCCGGGCCAGGCAGCGCGCCTCAGACCATCGGGTGGCGATCCTGGAGCTGCTCCGCACCCAGGACCGGGTCACGGCCGAGGTCGTCCAGGCTCACGCCCAGGCCGTGCAGGCGGCCCGGCGCGTGGAAGTCGGGGAGCGCATGGTGAAGCAGGCGCTGGACTCGTACGAGAAGAACCTGACCGCCCTTGGCCAGACGCGCCGGGCCGGCGAACTGGTGCTGACGGTGGCCCGCCCGCAGGAAGTGCTGCAGGCAGTGCAGGCGTTGGCTCAGTCGTACGCCAGTTACTACACCGCCATCGCCGACAGCAATCGGGCCCAGTTCCGGCTCTACCGGGCCCTGGGTCAGCCGGCCCAGCTTCTGGCTGGCGACGGCTCGAACTTGCCCTGCTGCGAAGCCGTGCCCTCCCCAGGTCCCGCCGCGGGCCCTCCGATCCAGACTCCCTGAACCAGTCCAGACCAGGAGCCGTAGGGTGGTCCGAGCGCAGCGAGGCCCACCGGCAGGCTTCGCGCGAACAACCAAGTTCACGTGCGGGCCGCTCGACTCCATGTTAAGTTGCAGCTGTAGTTGGCCCGTCACGTGCAACGCCTGGTTCGGGTCAAGAAATAAGTCCGAGTCCCCTTTTCTTTTCAATCGGGGATCGTGTCGAGCAGGAGACCCATGAGCGCTACGCTGCAACCTTCACACATCCGGCATCAACGTTCTGGCGCCGCATTTCCACGCCGCGACAGGAGCACCAGGTCGGCCGCTTCCTCGGCATCCCTGAGAAGCGTCTTGCGCGGCGTGCCTATCCGCGCACGCATGGTAAGGCCACGAGCAAAATCAATGAGCTGGCTTGCGCGGACGGCCACAGGAAAGTCGGACGGGATTTCGCCCGCGCTGATCGCGTCCCGGAAACGACGTTCCACTAGCCCTACGGCGTGAGCGGCCGCGTTCTGTAGGAACTGTCGGACCTCAGCGTCGTTCACAAGCGGCGCGACGCACCCGAGAAGACATCCCGGGGCGGATCCTTCCTCGGTCGCAGTTTCTACGGCCTGCCTCAGGAAGGCGGCGAGCGAGTCGCGAAGAGTACGCGGCGAGAGGAGTGCCTTCGCAGCGAGAGCGCCTTTCGTCTCTGCGTACGCCCTAAGGACGCGCAAGAACAACGTCCGCTTGTCTCCGAAGACGGAATACAGGCTCGGCCGTCCCACGCCCATCCCGGCGACGAGATCGTCGATCGTCACTCCGTCGTAGCCCTTCGACCAGAATACCTGGGTCGCCTTTTCCAGCGCGTCCCTCTCGTCGAAGCTGCGCGGCCGTCCACGCGGCCTACCGGCATTTTGAAACATTTAGTTCAAAACTCCTTGACAATGCCCATCGCACCAATATATAACCGAACAGTTCAAAATTAGCAAGCCGGCCCTGGCCTCGCGGGGCCTCACGACTCGACCTTCCCCCTTCGCCACGGAGACGCACATGGAACATTCGATCGCTCTCGTCACCGGCACCACCTCCGGGCTCGGTTATGCGGCAGCCCGCACTCTTGCCGGAGAGGGCTGGCGTGAGATCATCGTCACCGGGCGCAGCCTGGCTCGGGCTCAGGAAACGGCCGCTCAGCTCGCGGCTGAGACCAAAATACAGGTCTTCACGCCGCTGGAGCTGGATCTGGACGCGCCGACCAGCGTTCAATCCGCCCTCGCCGAGCTCGTCAAGCGAGGTCGGCCGGTCGATTTCCTACTGCTAAATGCAGGGATGGTCCCAGGCAAGAAGCGCGTGCTCACTGCGGCGGGCGTCGAGGCGGCTCAGGCCCCGCTGATCGGCCATCATCAACTGACTGCCGGGTTGCTCCGCGCCAACATGCTGAGCCCCAACGCGCGGATTGTTATCGCCGGCGCGGAACCTGCCCGAGGGGACGTACCCATGTTCAGCTACACCGACGTGGCAGCCTTCGCGGCCAAACACCACCAGGGTGACCGAACCGCCGCTGTTGAAGCCCTGGTGCGCAACGGGCCGAACGTGAAGTACGAGCCCAACCGGACGTATGCCGACGCGAAGCTCATCGTTGCTTGGTGGGCGGCGGCGCTGGCGCGGCGGCTACCCTCCGGCATGGCCGTGTACGCCGTCTCGCCCGGTAGCGCGCCCGACACCAAGGCGGTGCGAAACCTTGGGCCGGTCATGAAGTGGGTGATGATTCCACTCGTGAAGCTCATCCCCGGCATGTCCCAGACGCCGGAGACCGCAGCTCGCCGGTATCTCCAGGCCTCGGAGTTCGGAACCGACGTCTCGGGCCAATTCTTCGCCTCGGCGCCGAAGAAGCTCACAGGCCCAATTGAGGCGATGCGCCACCCGCACTTTCACGATCGCGCCAACCAGGAAGCCGCGTGGCAGGCCGTCGTCAGTGTCTCCGGCGTCGACTTGTCTTAGCCAGCATCCTTGAGCGCGGTGTCCTGAAGAAGCGCCGGTCGCGGCGAAATGGTTACGGTGACCCGAACAACCTAGCTCTGCTGCGGGCCACTGACCTGGGCGTGTCCGATTAACCTCAGTTGGCCCGTCACGTGCAACACCTGGTTCGGGTTTGTTCTCTCTCGACTTCGGCCCTGGTGTACTTGCACCGGTCTTGACCTTGGCGAAAGCACTCGAAACCGCGAGCCTTCGCCGCCTGGTTGCCTGTCAAATCAGAAACTTGTTGTAAAGCGCTCCTTGTCTCCCGCCCGTACCCGTACGTCCGATAAGAACTCCTCGAAACCAGGACTCCAAACCAATCGGCTCACCTGCCGGACGGATCGAGCTGAGCCGTGGTGAGCAGTTCCTCAGCCCCGGTGAACTCCTGCCATTGCGCTGCGCCGCCATTGGTCCCGGCCGCTGCCCTCATTCCTTCCACTGCACCTTCAGCACACCCGGCCGCTGAGACAGCTCTTCTAGAAAAGCCGGTGGCCGGACGTCGCTTTCCCGGCACTGCCACCGCACCCCGCAGCGCAGGGTCCGGGAGCGGGCCTCTCCTCGACCCTTGTGGGCCACTCCCCAGGAGACCACCCCGTATCCCGCCGCCCGGAGACTGGACTGGATTTCCTCTTCCGTCGGGCCATCCGCCCTGGCCCGCAGAACCAGCGTGGCCCGGTGCTCCTGCGCCAGCAGCGCTTCCAGCTGGCGCAGTCCCCACAGCACGATCAGCGCCAGCCCCGTCGCCACCGTGCCCAGAACGAGCTGGCCGCCGCCCAGGCACAGGCCGATGACCGTGACCAGCCACAGCGTGGCCGCGGTCGTGACGCCGATGACCACGTTGCCCCGGCGCAGAATGGCCCCGGCACCGATAAAGCCCATCCCCGTCAGGATGCCCAGCGGCAAACGCATCAGGTCGAGTACGACAAACGAATCGGGCGTTTTGCCCTGAGTGGGCATGAGCAGGTTGGCCTGGATCATGGACACCGAGGCGGCCAGGCATACCAGCACCGTCGTGCGCAGTCCCGCCGCCCGGCCGCGCTCGGAACGGTTGATCCCAAGCAAGACGCTCGCCACAACCGTCAGCAAAAGACGCAACGCGACGTCGTGCCATCCCAAGGTAAGCGGCATGGGTCCCTCCACAATCGATCTGCCGCCTTCATCTGTTCCAGGTGGCCGGATTGCTCTAGTTCGTGGTCACTTTGGCACTTTTGGGCAAGCGTGTCAATTGTGAACGAACCACGTGGAATTGCTGAACGTTTCTTGCGCTCAACTCCACCAAAACCGGCGGAGGACGACGAATGCTTGGCAGTGCCGGGCCGGGCTGTTAGGATCAGGATGGTGTCTTTCTTCCTGTCGGTTGCAAGGAGTGCTTTTTCCATGCGCATCGCAGCAGCGTCGGTGTCGGCCGTTCTCCTTTTGGCCGTGGGGTTTGTGTCCGTGGGACGCGGGGAGTCCGACGTTCCCGACGAGGTCAAGCAGGACGAGAAGAAGCTCCGCGCCGTGGGCCTGTCGGCCGAAGGGCCCGTGCTGGTGGAGTTTTTCCGGCAGCGGGCCCGGCAGGACAGCGACTTGGCCGGGCTGGCCGAGGCGATCAAGCACCTGGCCGACCCCGACCCGGCGGTCCGCGTTCGCGCCACCCAGGCCCTGGTGGGGCGCGGCGCGGCGGCGTTGCCGGCGTTGCGGCGGGCGCTGAACGAGCTGACCGACCCGGAAGTGGCCGGGCGGGCCCGGCGCTGCTTGCAGGTGATTGAAGGCGAGGGGACCGCGGCCGTGCCGGCTGCCGCGGCCCGCTTGCTGGCGCTCCGCAAGCCGGCCGGGGCTGTGGAAGCGCTGCTGGCCTATCTGCCGACGGCCGACAACAGCAGTGTCGTCGATGAGGTCGCCGCCGCTCTGGCCGCCCTGGCCTGGACCGAGGGCAAACCCTGTCCCGCATTGCTCCAGGCCCTGGAAGATCCGGTGCCGCTGCGGCGGGCGGCGGCCGGTGCTGCCCTGGGCCGCAAGGACCAGCCGGCAGTGCGGCAAACGGTGCGCAAGCTGTTGCGCGATGCGGAGCCGGTGGTGCGCCTGCGCGTGGCCCTGGCCCTGGTCGAGGCCGAGGACACCGAAGCGGTGCCGGTGCTGATCGATTTGCTGGCCGAGGTTGGCCCGCCGTGGGACAGGCCGATCGAGGAGCTGCTGCAGCGGCTGGCGGGCGACTGGGCGCCGAACCCCCCGGCCGGCGACGACGCCATCACCCGCCGCATTCGCCGGGACGCCTGGGCCAGCTGGTGGCGCAACACGGACGGCTCGGCCCTGCTGGCCGCGTTTCGCCGCCGTACCTTGAGCCCCGCCCAGGAGCAGCAGGTGACCGCCCTGATCGAGAAGCTGGGGCACGAGAGTTTCGAGGTTCGCCAGCGGGCCGGGGCCGAGCTGATCGAGGTGGGCGTGCTGGCCCTGCCGCTGCTGCGCGAGGCCGTCCGGGGCACGGACCTGGAGCGGGCCCGGCGGGCCGAGGAGTGTCTGCGCGAGATCGCGGAGCGGGGCGGCAAGTCCTTGCCCGGGGCCGCCGCCCGCTTGCTGGCCCTGCGCCGGCCGCCGGGCGCCCTGGAGACGCTGCTGGACTTCCTCCCCTTTGCCGACAACGAGGGCATGAGCGCCGAAGCGCACAAGGCCCTGGCCAACCTGGCCGTGCGCGACGGCCGGCTGGAGCCCGCCTTGACTCGGGCGCTGGAGGACAGGATGCCGCTGCGCCGGGTCGCCGCCGCCGAGGCGATCCTGGAGTCGGCCGCCCTGGAACAGCGGGCGGCCGTGCGGAAACTGATGTGGGACGCCGACCAGCGCGTCCGGCTGCGCGTCGCCCTGGCCCTGGCCTACAAGCGGGACCGGAGCGCCATTCCGGTCCTGATCGATTCCCTGGCCGAGGAGCCATCCGAGTGGACCGGCGAGGTGGAGGGGCTCCTCTACCACCTCGCCGGCGACAACCCGCCCAAGCTCGAGTCGGCCGAGGGCACGGCCGGGCGGCGCAAACAGCGCGACAGCTGGGTCGGCTGGTGGAAGGAAGCGGGCTCGAAGATCGACCTGATGGTCCTCGACCAGCCGCCCCGGCCGCTGGGTCTCACTCTGCTGGTCGAGGGGAGCGACAATGGCAAGGTCCTGGAGCTGGACCGGGAGGGCAAGCAGCGCTGGCTCATTGCCGGGCTGCAATTCCCGATGGATGCCCAGGTGCTGCTCGGCAACCGTGTCCTGATCGCGGAGTATCGAGCCAACCGGGTGACCGAGCGCGACTTCAAGGGCAACATCCTGTGGCACAAGGACGGGCTGGAAGGGAACCCGATGAACGTCCAGCGCCTGGCCAATGGCAACACCTTCATCGCCACCACCACGGAACTGCTCGAGGTGGATCGCTCCGGCCGGACGGTCTGGAGCCACAGTTACCAGGGCCTGCAAGGGGCGTACCGGTCGCGTGATGGTACAAACTGGTGCCTGGACCGGTTTGGCCGGTGTGTCCAGCTCTCCGCTGCCGGCAAGGTCTTGAAGACGTTTCAAAGCGGCCGCAACCAGAATTATCTCGGCGGCATCGACGTGGCGGTCAACGGCCGGCTGCTGATTGCCCAGCCCAACGCCAACCAGGTAGTGGAGATGGACACCAGCGGGAAAATCCTCTGGCAAGCGAGGGCGCCCGGAATCAGTACGGCCTCGCACCTGACCAATGGACACGTCCTGGTGGCCAACTACGAGAACAACCAGGTGACCGAGCTGGATCGCACGGGAAAGATCGTCTGGGAACACCGGGCGGGGATGCAGGTCTACCGGGCCCGGCGGCGGTGACTCCTCGCTGCACTCGGAAATCTTCAAGAAGTAGAGAAAGAGGAAGATGAAGAGGAAGAGTAGGAAGAGGATTAAGAGCAGGATTACGAGTAAGAGTAAGAAGGTCAGCCCCAGCGCGTCCTACTCTTGCTCTTGCTCTTTCTCTTCATCCTCTTCCTACTCTTCCTCTTCATCTTCCTCTTGCTCTTTTTCGTGAGGATCGAGGATATCAGATTTCAGGGTCGGATTTCGGATTTACTGAAAATGTCCCATTTTGGCTTTCTGCGTGTGGCCGCTGCCAGTCCCGTGCTGCGCGTGGCCGATTGCAGTTTCAACGCTGAGCAGATCGTCCGCTTGCTGACCCAGGCGGAGAGCGAAGCCGTGGCCGTCGTGGTCTTTCCCGAGCTGGCCCTGACCGGCTACACCTGTGCCGACCTGTTCCATCACACCTGCTTGCAGCATGGTGCCCTGGAAGCCCTGGAGCAAGTGCGGACGAGGACGCGCTCGGTCTATTCCGGCGTCGCGGTGATTGGTCTGCCGCTGGTGGTCGATGACCAGGTCTTCAACTGTGCCGCGGTCCTGCACCGCGGCCGGGTGCTGGGAGTGGTCCCCAAGTCGTTCCTGCCCAACTACAAGGAGTTTTACGAGGAGCGCTGGTTCGCCCCCGCCGCCAACGCCCGCAGTCAGGTCGTGCGCCTCGGCGATCAGCTCGTCCCCTTCGGCACCGATCGGCTGTTCAATCCCATCGACTTCGAGGGCCTGACCATCGGCGTCGAGATTTGCGAGGACCTGTGGGTGCCGATCCCGCCCAGTTCGGCCCAGGCGCTGGCCGGCGCCACCTTGCTGCTGAACCTCTCGGCCAGCAACGAGACCATCGGCAAGGCCGGCTATCGCCGGCAACTGGTGGCGAACCAGTCGGCCCGGTGCATTGCCGGTTACGTCTACGCTTCCTGCGGCGTCTGGGAATCGACCACGGACGTGGTCTTCGGCGGCCATTGCCTGATCGCCGAGAACGGCGTCCTGCTCGCCGAGTCGAAGCGCTTCCAGCGGCAGCCGACGCTGCTGACGGCCGACCTCGACCTGGACCGGCTCCGCGTCGATCGGATGCGCACCAACAGCTTCGGCGATGCCCACCTCTATCCCGGCCTCGCCCGCCGCTTCGAGCGGATCGACTTCCAGCTTGGTCCTGACTGTCCAGTCGATCGCACAGACACGAACAGTCCGCTGCATCGCCTGCGTCGGTCCGTGGACGCGCACCCCTTTGTGCCGCAGGACCAGCAGCATTTGCACGAGCGCTGCGAGGAGATCTTCCAGACGCAGGTGGCCGGCCTGGCCAAGCGGCTGGAACACATCGGCAAGCCACCCGTCTCCATCGGCATCTCCGGCGGACTTGACTCGACGCTGGCCCTGCTGGTCGCCTGCAAGACGATGGACCTGCTGCAGGTGCCGTGCGAACGCATCAAGGCGCTGACCCTGCCCGGCTTCGGCACCACCGGCCGGACACTGGCCAACGCCCGCGCCCTGATGCAGCACCTGGGCATCTCCTGGCGCGAGATCGACATTCGCACGCTTTGCCTGGAGGAGATGAAGGCGTTGGGTCACAAACCGTTCGGCATCCCCCTCGAAGGGCTGACCGTGGAGGAGTTGAGCGTGCGTCTGTGTAAGGTGCCGCCCGACCGCCGCGAGGACCTGGTCTTCGAGAACGTCCAGGCCCGGATGCGGACCAGTCTGCTGATGAACAACGGTTTCGTGATTGGCACAGGCGACGTGTCGGAGCTGGCCCTTGGCTGGTGTACCTACAACGCCGATCACATGAGTATGTACAACCCCAACAGCAGCATTCCCAAGACGCTGGTGAAGTTCCTGGTCGATTGGGCCGCCAGGCACGAATTCGAGGGCGAAGCCCGGCGGACGCTGCTGGACATTGTCGATACGCTGATCTCGCCGGAGTTGCTGCCAATCGGGCCGGATGGGCAGGTGCTCCAGGCCACGGAGGGGACGATCGGCCCTTACGAGCTGCACGATTTCTTCCTTTTCCATTTCCTCCGCTACGGCGCACCGCCAGAGAAGATCCTGTATCTCGCGGGCCAGGCGGCATTTACGCAGAATTATGTGCCGCAGGAAGTGAGACGCTGGCTGCAAGTGTTCGTGCGGCGCTTCTTCGGCAACCAGTTCAAGCGCTCGTGTCTGCCGGATGGACCCAAGGTTGGATCGATCAGCCTGTCGCCACGCGGGGACTGGCGTATGCCAAGCGATGCGGTGGCAACGCTGTGGCTGCGATGGGCGAGTGGGGTGTGAGATGGGATGTTAGAGCAGAGGCAAAGTAGAAGGAGTAACTGAATGGATAGTGCGCGGTGGCTATCCTGTGATGATCCTCGCAAGCTGTTGGAGTGGGTCCGAGGGAAAGCGACGGACCGGAAATTACGGCTCTTTGCCTGTGCCTTCTGGCGTCTTTGGTGGCATGCGCTAGCAGACGAGGACGGCGAAGAAGACCTGGAAAGCACTCAGTTGCTGGATTATGCCGAGTTTTGGGCGGAAGAGGGAGTAAGGCGTGGTCCACCGCTTCCCGGTGGGTTTGGATTCGGGTGGCACCCGCTTGTCGCCAAGAACGCCATCGATGCTGCCAACTGGACAATCCGGGAGACAGCAGGTTTCAAAGCAAGGCTGGATTGTCGCAGGTCCGATGCAAAGGACAGAGAACAGGCGGCAGCATGCCAGGCCCGACTCTTGAAGGAGATTGTCGGCAATCCATTCCAGCCCATGACCATCACAGGCGACCGGCTCACGCCAACCGTTCTTTCGCTGGCGCGAACTGCCTACGACGATCGCAACCTTCCCGCGGGGGCTCTTGACAGCAATCGCCTCGCTATCCTTGCCGACGCCTTGGAAGACGCTGGCTGCTCCCACCCCGCCCTTCTGAACCATTGCCGCTCCGGAGACGAACACGTGCGGGGTTGCTGGCTGCTAGATCTTCTCTTGGGAAGAAGCGACCGCTCCGAGTGAATTCGTGTCTGAGGAGAGATTGGCGTTCCGGGAAGCGGCCAGCGCCCTTCCTCCCGGAGAGGATTCACTGTCAGATCTATCGAAGTCTCGCGTCTTTGAAGACAGGACCCTCGAAGAAGTCAAGCAGCACAGGGAGAACCTCCATGTTTGCGTCCCACCTGTGGAGATGGCTGCTCCTCGTCGGCCTCGTCCTGACCCCAGCAGGCTGGGCCCAGGAACTGCCCCGGAAACCTCAGCCCGCCAGGGTCCGCGTGGACCTTGCCGGCGACCCGCTGCCGGTGGGGCCGATCGCCCGGCTCGGCACTCTCCGGCTGCGGCACGATGGCGAGGTCAACTCCGTCGCCTTCTCGCCCGACGGCAAGCTGGTAGCTTCAGCGGCGACCTGGGACGCCAAGGTCTGGGACGTTGCCACCGGCCGGGAGCTGGAACGCTTCCGGGGGAAGCTGAGGGCGCAGATCGTGGCCTTCTCTCCGGACGGAAAGACCCTGCTGGCCGTCAACCATGACGGCGCCGTCACTGGCTGGGACGTTGAGACGGGCACGATCCGGACGAGGACGGCCTCTCCTCTGAGGGACGCATACTTCTCCACCCCCGTGGCCGCCTTCTCTGCCGACCGCAAACTCCTGGCTCTCACCGACCACGGTGACAAGCTGGTGCTCCTCGACGTCGCAACCGGCAAGCCCCTGCTCCGGCTCGAAAAGAGCGGGGCGCTTCTCTCCGTCGCCGTTTCGCCCGATGGCCGGACGCTGGCCACGGGCGGTCAAGACAACGTGGTCCGCCTCTGGGACGTGGTCACCGGCAAGGAACGGCATCAGCTGAAGGGCCACACCAACTGGGTTGACTCCGTCACGTTCTCTCCCGATGGCATATCCCTGGCGTCGGCAGGGGGCGACGACCTTCGGCTCTGGGACGTGGCCACCGGCCGGGAGGTCCGGGTTGTCGCGGAAGGGAGCGCCTGCATCGCCTTCTCCCCCGATGGCCGGACACTGGCCACGGGAACCGGCAACACCATCCGCCTGTGGGACGTGGCCAGCGGCAAGCTCATCCGCCACTTGACCGGGCACGGCAGCTGGCTGATCCCGGCCCTCGCCTTCTCGCCCGACGGCAAGCGGCTCGTCTCCGGCAGCCGGGACCACACCGTCATCATCTGGGACGTCGCCACCGGCCAGCCGCTGCACCACTTCCCGGGGCATCGGGGGGCGGTCATCAGCCTGGCGTTCGCTCCCGATGGCAAGACCCTGGCTTCCGGCGGAGACGAGGACCACACTCTGATCGTCTGGGACCTCGCGACCGCCAAACCGCGCCACGTCTTCCCGGATCACCACGGCTGGGTCACGTCCATCGCCTGGTCCCCCGATGGCAAGGTCGTCGTTTCAGGGGAGGGCTCCAACGGCAAGGCGGATCAGGAACGCCGCATCCACGTCTGGGATCCCGCGAAGGGGCGTTTGTTGCGGGAGTGGTTCGGCCACCTCGGCGGTGTCCACACCATGACGTTTTCTCCGGACGGCAAAACGCTTCTCTCCTCCGGGTGGGACGCACGGGTCCGGATCTGGGACGTGGGGTCGGGAAAACGCCTGCAACAACTGCGCGTCAGCGATGGTGTGAAACGCTTCGCGTTCTCTCCGGACGGCAAGTCCTTCCTCGTCGCTGACGGCTCTGGCGGCCGGATCGCGCTGCATCGGACTGAAGATGGGGCGAAGGTGCGTGACCTCGGCAATTCGGCTGAGCCATTCCCCCGGGGTTACCTCGTGGCCATCCTGGCCGGGGGCAAGAAGGTGCTGACCATCAACCCGTTGCCTCGAAGAGGCGAGGGCCTAGCCGCCGAGGCCCGCATCTGGGACGTTGTCGAGGGGCGGGTGCTTCGCTCCTTCCCGGTTCCCTTCCGGTCGGCCGGGACGGAAGCCTTTGCCTTGTCCCCCGATGGCAAGGTCCTGGCGTTTAGCGATGGGGATGCCACGATTCACCTGTGGGACGTGGAGACCGGGAAACGGCTGATCGGCCTGCGCGGGCACTCGGGCTACGCGGTGTCCCTGGCGTTCACACCGGATGGCAAGACGCTGGCGTCGGGCAGTTGGGATACGACGGTGCTGCTCTGGGACGTGCCGCGGGCCCGCCGGCTCGGCCTGTGGAACCAGCTGGCGGCAAACGAGAGAGCAGAGCAGGCGGCCAGGGCCCTGGCCACCACTCCCGAAGCGACCTCCTTCCTGGCGGAGCAACTGCGCCGGGCCGCTGCACGCGAAGCGCCGTACGCCCGGCTCATCGCCAACCTTGACAGCGACAGTTTCGAGACGCGGGAAGAAGCGTCCCGGCAGCTGGGGACCGACGCCCGGAACGCGGAGTTTGCCCTGTGCCTGGTTCTCACCGCCTCTCCACCCATCGAAGTGCGACGGCGAGTCGAGAGCGTGCTGGAAACGCTGGCCGCTTCGCGGGAGAAGGAAGTCCGACAGCTCCTCAGGGAAGACGTTGGGATCGACTCTCTCCACCCGGCGGCCGTCTCCCGCGCCGTGGGCGTACTGGAACACATCGGCACGGCCGAGGCCCGGCGTGTCCTTGCGGAACTGGCGAAGGGTCCGGAGGGTGCGACCCTGGCACGCCAGGCCCGGGCAGCCCTGGACCGGCTGGCGAAACGCGGTCCGAAGCGGTGAAAGGAGAATGCCATGAATCGATGCGCGGTGCTGCTGGCCGTCGCGGCGTCCTGTGCCTGGAACGCCGCGGCTCCCGCCCAGGAACGGAAGGAAATCGCCGTCATCCCTGGGAATGAAGCCGGCCCATACCACCTGGTGTTCAGCCAGGACGGGAAGATGCTGGCGAGCCTCTGGCGAGGTAGAGACCACTGGAAACTGAAGCTCCTGGACGTGGCGACCGGCAGGGAGATCGGTACGCTCCTGGAGACGTTGGAGGCTCCGAACGCTTTCGCCTTCAGCCCCGACGGCAAGCGACTGGCCGCTGCCGCGAGGGATCGGGTGTGGCTCTGGGAGATCGCAACCCGAAAGGAACTGGCAGCCTTCCCGGTCGATCACGGGGTGGCCCTGCTGGCGTTCAGCCAGGACGGCAAGATGCTGGCGGCAACGAACCGAAAGCGGGTCTGGAGCTGGCACGTCCCGTCGGCCACCAAGGTTTCTTCGGTCGAGGTCCTCGTCCGCAACGGTGGCCGCACGACCTTCAGCCCGGACCTGCGAACGCTGGCGGCACCGAACTACCCGGAGATCGACCTCTGGGACGTGGTCACGGGCAAGGAACGGCTCATCCTGTCGGAGCATCGCGGCGCGGTCAAGGTGACCGCCTTCAGCCCCGACGGCAAGACCCTGGCGGCTGCAAGCAACCGCACTGACGAGCAGAACCGCTGGCACGGAGAGGTCAAACTCTGGGACACGACCACGGGCCGGGAGCGGGCCCGCCTTGAGGGACCGTTCGGGCACGTCACGGAGCTGGTCTTTGGGCCTGACGGCAAGCAGCTGGCGCTGCTCGACTGGAAGGAATTCACCGGCAACGAGGACCTGCGGTTGATCGATCTGCCGACCGGCCGGGGGCAGACTCTCCACCGCGGCAAACGCCTTGTCGTTTGCTGGCTGGGGTTCACCAGCGCTGGCCGGCTCCGCTTTGCCACCACGGACCCGGACCGGACCATCCGCGTATGGGAGGTCGGATCGCGGCTGCCGAGCCGCGCACGCAGCGCAGCGGAGTGAGCGGCCCTGCGGGCTCCCAGGCCGCTTACTCCGCTGCGCTGCGTGCGCGGCTCGGCGGACCTGCCCAGTTCGCGCCGCTGTTGACGCTGCCGCGCCGTCGTGTTCTACTGGACGTACGGGAACACACGTGCGAACTCCCATTCCCCATTCAACCGGGAGCGGCCCAACCATGTCCGAGCGTCAGTTGCCAACTCCGGAGGACGATCTCGACCGCAAGCTGCTCGCCGACGTCGAGCGCGTGGGCTGGTCGGTCCTGGGCATTGAAGCGCATGAAGAAGGGCCTGACTTCGCCTACTCGCTGGGCATCTTCCACACGCTCAATCATCCGGAAATCCTGATCATGGGCCTGCGAATGACCACGGCCCAGCAGTTCATCAACAACATCGGCGACGCCATCCGGGCCGGCCGGCGCTTCCAGGGAGGCGACCGCAGCGACGAGTTTGCCGAGGGCTTTCCCCTGGCGTTCGTCGAGGTCGATCCGCGCTGGTATCGCAAGTATGTCGGCTATGCCCGCTGGTTCTATCGCGGCTCGGGGTTTCCTCTGCTTCAGTGCGTCTGGCCGGACAAGCAGGGCCTCTTTCCCTGGGAGCCGGAGTACGATTCCCGCTTCTTCCAGGCGCAGCGCATCCTGGGACCAGCCGGCAGCCTGACCGAGGGCTGGCTTTTTCCGGGCCCGCCCAACCAGGTTGCGATCACCACGCGACAGGTCATCCACGAAGGGCAGCCGATCCTCCACGTCACCCACGACAAGGACGATGGCAACTGGCAATTCTTGACGGGCGATCCGGTGTCGATGAAGGACATGATGATCGTTTCCCTGATGGAGATCGTGAAGCGCGATCCGAGCGTGGGGGAGCTGGAGGACCTGCCTGCCGGCTGCGCGCCCCGGCGTGCGGCGCCCGGCATGGAATGGCAGAGGGAGCAGGCGGAGACAGAAACAGAGGAGAGTCAATGAAGAGGCCATTCTTTTTCCGCTGCAAGCACTGCGACTTCCGTCTCAAAGCATCCGCGGACAGCAGCGGCGAGTTCGCCAACTGTCCCCAGTGCCAGGGCCGCATCGAGATCCCCGAACCCGAAGGTGGGCCGGTCCTCTACGAGATCGAGGACGAACCCTCGGAACCCTCCAGCCCCGAAACAGGGATCGCCGCCGGCCCCGCCGTTCCGGCTGCTCCCGCCAGCAAGCCCAAACTGGCCACGACCGACATCTGGCATCCCCCCGAGAACGCCAACGTCCCTCCGCCCCTGCGCTCGGCCCTGAATCAAGCGCAGGCCCTGGGCGGCACCGGCCAGGAAATCTCGGCCCTGGCGCTGCTCCTGCAAGCCGGCCGCGACCAGCTGTTTGAGCCGAGGAACCGGCCGCTGTGGAAGCCCTCGGCCCTGTGCCTGGTCCGCTGGGCCCAGAAAATGCTCGATTGGCTCCAGGACGAGGAACTCGACCTGTCGGGCCCCTTGCAGGACCTGCTCCAGCGGGCCGGGGAGAACCAGCGCTGGGGCGGGACGTTCACCTTTCGCAACTGCACCCTGTGCGACGGATCTCTCGAAGGGCTTCGTGGCTACCCTCAGGTGAAGACGGCTGCCGGCGTCGCCAGTCTGTGCTGTGCGGCCCCGGTCGAGGACGACTTCGCCCTGGTCGGGCTGATCGACACCCTCTGGCAGGCCCTGATGCTGGCCCGCATGCTGGACTCGGACAATCCGGAGGTGCAACCCACCCTGGACGCCCTGCCGGCCTGGCACAAGGTCCTGCTGACGCCGGACACGCGCTCCTACTGGTGCCGGGTCATCGGCGGGCAGGGTCAGCTCAAACTCCGGGACTTGACTCCGGAAGCGATCGAACAATGGCTGGCCGACCGGGGCGTTTCCTCCGAAGCGCTGCTGATGCGCGACTTCCTGCGCCTGGTCCAGGGAAGGAAACGCGGCCGGTAATCGCCGGGGCCTCTGGCGGAGTGATGGGTAGCGGATTGTCCCCGGGTCCGGTAAAATGACTGACGTTGAATCGGAGACATTTGTGTCCGATGCCAGGGAATACTTGCGGTTCCGCCACGCACCACCCGAGGGAAGTCAGCGATGCCTTCCGTGATCCCATCCGAGGCGACACTGGGGTCGAACCTTCCCCCGGAGAGCCGGCACGGCGAGGTGGACAAGCCCGATGGCCCGGTCCGCGTCTTGCTCGTGGACGATCAGCCGGCCAACCTGGTGGTCCTGCGGGCCATCCTCGACGGCATGGGCTACGTCCTTGTCGAAGCCCACTCCGGCGAGGAGGCCCTGCGTCTGCTCCAGCAGGACGAGTTTGCCCTGGTCCTGCTCGACGTGCTGATGCCGACGCTGGACGGCTTCGAGACGGCCCGGTTGATCCGCAGCCAGAAAACCTCCCGCCATACGCCCATTATCTTCCTGTCGGCTTACGAAACCGAGCAGTTCCCGGTCAAGAAAGCGTACAGTCTGGGTGCCGTCGATTACCTGCTCAAGCCGCTGGTGCCGGAAATCCTGCGCGCCAAGGTGGCCGGCCTGGTCGATCTGTACGAGCAGAAGCAGCAGGTCAAACGCCAGGGCGAGCTGCTGCGCCTGCTGGTCGAGGGGACGACCGACGTTGCCCTCTTCATGCTCGACCCCACCGGCCGCGTCCTCACCTGGAACCCCGGCGCGGAGCGGATCACCGGCTATCGCGCCGAGGAGGTCCTGGGCCGGAGTTTTTCGTGCTTCTATCCCGCGGAAGACGTCGAGGCCGGCCGACCGGAGCGGGAACTGCGGCTGGCCGTGGCCTCCGGCAAATACGAGGAGGAAAGCTGGCGGGTGCGCAAGGACGGCTCGCGGTTCTGGGCCAGCGTGGTCCTGACGGCCTTGCGCGACGTTGCCGGCCACGTCCGCGGCTTCTCCAAGATCACCCAGGACGTCACCGCCCGCCGCCAGGCCGAGGAGAACGCCCGGCGTCTTCTGGAAGAAGAGGCCGCCCGCCGCGCCATCCAGGAGAATGAGGAACGGCTCCGCTTTGCCCTCAATGCCGCTCGCATGATTGCCTGGGATTGGGACCTGACCACCGGCATTTGTGTGCGCTCCGAGAACGCGACCTCCATCCTGGGCCTGCAAACTGGTCCCATTGAGGAGTTCTTGCAGCAGGTCCATCCCGAGGACCGAGAACGGGTCGAGTCCGCCATTGCCGGGGCCGTCCATTCCGGAACTTCTTACGAAATCGAGTTCCGCATCCGCACCCTGGATGGCCGGACCCTGTGGGTGGTTGACCGTGCCGAGCCACGCTTTGGCGACAAAGAGCAACGAGCCGGAAGCGTCAGCGACGGAGAACGCGGCACCGGCGCTGACGCGCCGGTGACACGGTCGGGAGACCGTGCCACAACGGCGTCAGCCGAGCGCAGCGAGGAGAAGCCCGCCGTTGTGGCACGGTCTCCCGACCGTGTCACCGGCGTCTGCTGCGACATCACGGTGCGCAAACAGGCGGAGTTTGCCCTGCGTGCCAGCGAGCAGCGCTTCCGCCAGCTGGCCGACTCCATGCCTCCCATCGTCTGGACGACCACGCCCGAGGGCCAGACCGAATACCTCAATCAGCGCTGGCATGAGCTGACGGGCCTGCCCGTCCGGAATCAGCCACTTGCCGAGGAGCTGAAGTCCGTCATCCATCCCGACGACCTGAACCAGGCCTCGGAGAGGTGGCAGCAAGCGTTGCAGACCGAGACGCCCTTCCAGATCGAGCTGCGCATCCTGGACCGCAAAGCCGGCGTCTACCGTTGGCACCTGGCCCGCGCCGTCCCCGGTCGGGATGAAAGCGGGCGCATCATTCGCTGGTACGGCACCAGCACCAACATCGACGAGCAGAAGCGTGCCGAGGAATCGTCCCGCTTCCTGGCCGAGGCCAGCGCCACCCTGGCTCGCGTGATCGATTACGAAACCACTCTGCAAAAGCTGGCCACCCTGGCCGTCCCCTGGTTCGCCGACTGGTGTGGGGTGGACATGAAGGAGCCCGACGCCGGCCTGCTGGCGCCGACAGGTCGCCTGCGCCGGCTGGCGGTGGCGCACGTGGACCCGTCCAAGGTCGAGATGGCCCGGGAACTGCACCGCCGCTGGCCCCCGGACCCCAAGGCGGAGAAGGGACCGTACCACGTCCTGCGGACCGGGCAACCCGAGCTGATTCCGGAGATCCCCGAGGAGGTGCTGCTCGCCGCCGGCCAGGACGAACAGCACCGGCGTGCCATCCTCGAGCTGGGGCTGGTGTCCTGGCTGTGCGTGGCCATCCAGGTTCGGGGGGAAACGCTGGGCGTCCTCTCCTTCGCGACCGCCGAGTCGGGCCGCCGCTATGGCCCGGCTGACCTCCGCCTGGCCGTGGACCTGGCCAACCGGGCCAGCATCGCCATCGAGAATGCCCAGCTGTACAGCGAGCTGCGCGAGGCCAGCCGGCGCAAGGACGAGTTCCTGGCCATGCTGGCCCACGAACTGCGCAACCCGCTGGCGCCGATCCGCAATGCCTTGCAAATCATGAAGATGCCGTCTGCCACGCCCGCCGTCGTCGAGCAGGCCCGGGAGATGACCGAACGGCAGGTCCACACCATGGTCCGGCTCGTGGACGATCTGCTGGACGTGTCGCGGATCATGCGTGGCAAGATCGAACTGCGCAAGGAAGCGATCGACCTGGCCACCGTCGTGGCCCGGGCCGTGGAGACGGCCCAGCCGATCCTCGACAGCCAGGGACAGCAGCTGCTCGTGTCGCTGCCGGCCGAGCCGGTGCGCCTGGAAGCGGACCTGACCCGGCTGACGCAGGTGGTCGGCAACCTGCTGCACAACGCTGCCAAGTACTCGCAGCATTCCGGCCGGGTCTGGCTGAGTGCCGAGCGGCAAGGAAACGAGGTGCTGCTGCGGGTCAAGGACGAGGGGGTCGGCATCCGTCCCGACCTGCTGTCCCACGTTTTCGATCTGTTCGTGCAGGGCGACCGCTCCCTGGAACGGTCCCAGGGAGGCCTGGGCATTGGTTTGACGGTGGTGCGCAAGCTGGTCCAGATGCACGGCGGCAGCGTGACGGTCCACAGCAAGGGAGTCGGGCAGGGCAGTGAGTTCACGATCCGGCTGCCGGTCTTGAAAGAAGGGCCCAGGGCGGAGGAGTCCAGCCGCCCGAGTCAGCCGGCCCGGTCGCGGCACAGCCGGCGCGTCCTGGTCGTCGATGACAACGTGGACGCGGCCGAGAGCGTGGCCATGCTGGTGAAGATGTGTGGCCATGAAGTCCGGGTGGCGCATACCGGTCCGGACGCGCTGCAAGCCGCCGAGGTCTTCGAGCCGGAAATCATCGTGCTGGACATTGGCCTGCCCGGCATGAACGGCCACGAGGTCGCCTGCCGCTTGCGGCAGCAGCCGCGCTTCGCCCGGACCGTGCTGGCCGCCCTGACCGGCTACGGCCAGGAAGAGGATCGCCGCAAATCTCAGGAGGCCGGATTCAACTACCACCTCACCAAGCCAGTGGACCCCGACACCCTGCTGCGCCTGGTGAACGGCTTGCTGGGGAAACGAGACAGCGTTGCCGGCGGCAAGGCGTGAGCCCCCGGGTTGCGACCCCGGGTTGCGCTGCGCTCCACCCGGGGCTTTACTCCTGCTTTCGGGAATAGAGCCCCGGGTGGAGCGCAGCGCAACCCGGGGTCGCTTTTTCCTCCGCGAATCGGCACTTGGTTTGCTATCGGAAAAAAAGTCTCAAAAAGCTCATTTTCGCTTGACAGGCCAATTCCGTCGGAGGTAGGATCGCGGCTGTTGTTTTGGACAAGTCGAGGTTACCAATCAAGGAGGTGTGCCAGTCGATACGTCAAATCGTTCGTGGCGGAACCTGTCCAGGAGTTGGGCTTCGGCAAAGACGGCATTGGGTGGCAGCAGTTGACGTTTCCTGCTCCCCCATACACTTGAATGTGCAATCCGGCCTGACTCGCTTTGCAGGTTCCGCAGCGTTGCAACAGTCACGGCCCGAGGTGAGCATGAGAAGGCATCCTCACCCGGGCCACTTGTCCGCGCGGATCTTGCCTTCCAAAGCCCTCGTGTGAATACTGGATCGCAGCATAACCACAGCCGTTGGGCCGTGGACCCATTGAAGCAACCTGATTGACGCGGACGGGGAATGCGGCGGCAAGCCATAACCACGGTTCTGGACCGTGGACCCATTGAAGTTTCACCGGGCCCCGGTCCGATTTCCAGATCGTAGCTGTAGAGGCTGGCCGACATCTCCTCGTCGGCAGTAATGTCCAGCCGGTAGTCTCCTGGAGCGGGAAATGCGAAGAGAATGTGCCCCGCCAAGGCCAGGAATTTATGGCCGGCGGGAAACTGGCCGGTCGCGCGAGTGTTGGCCGGCTTGCCCATGTTTTGGCCGTCTGCGTTAATCAAGTTGAACTTGAGAGAAATTGTTTCCTCGCCCTGCTTGCTGGCCCGGCGGAGGAGCATCAGGTAAGGCAGTCGGATCTGAAACGGGAACCGACCATTGGACGGCGAAAACTGACTCACGCAGGAGGTGATGGTCGTGTAGTCGCCGGGCGCCTGGTGCTGCACTTCCATTGCGAGAAAGAATGTTTGAATTTCCACGGGGGCTCCCTCCGCCAGGAATAGTAGGACGGATTCGCCATCCGTCCCACGTCATTCGCTTCCTTGCCGGAATGATACCCAAACCTCACCCCGGAAGCCACAGCTGAAAGCAGGCCCCGCCCTCCGGCCCCGTGGCCCGCAAGGCGAGCCGGCCGCCCAGCAGCCTGGCCCAGCGCTGAGCCAGGGCCAGGCCCAGGCCCACGCCTCCGGTCACGTCTGCCGTTCGGCCGCGGCGGAAGGCGCGGAAGATCGACCGCCGTTCCGCCGGCGCCACTCCGGGTCCGCGATCCTCGACCTCGAACACCACCCGACCCTGCTCCTGGCGGACGCGCAGCCACAGCCGGCAGTCTTCCGCACCCCGGCTGTACTTGCAGGCATTGTCGAGCAGGTTGGCCAGCACCTGCTGCACCAGGGCCGGGTCGGTCCGCAGTGCGGTTTCCGGCGGCAGCTGCATTTCCACCTGGAGCGTCTTGCCGGCGTCCTGGCAGCGGCCCTGCCAGGTCGATTGGACCTGGGTGAGCAGCTCGGCCACGGTCGCCTGGGTCCAGTTCAGCTGGGGCCGCTGCTTCTCCAGCCGGGAGAAGTCCAGTACGTTGCCGACCAGCCGATTGAGCCGGTCCGCCTCGGCGTTGAGGGTGTGCAGGTACTCCTCGCGCTGCTTTTCGTCGCGGACCATTCCTCCCAGGAGCATGTCCAGGTAGAGCCGGAGGGTGGTCAGCGGCGTGCGCAGCTCGTGGGTGACGGCGGAGACAAAGCGGATGCGCCGCTCCGACAGGTCCAGCAGCGAGGCGCCGCCCAGGTACGTGGCCAGCAGGGCGATGCCGGCAGCCGCCCAGGCCAGGCTCAGACCGACGCGCAGAGGCGTCCAGCCGGGATCGGCCGGGGCCTGGGCCGACCCGGTTTCGAGCTTGAAGGGAAGGGCGCTCATGGTGCGGTTCGGATCTTCCGGAAGCAGGTCCCGCTCCGGGACCAGGTCGGCTTCGGGGAACAGGTCGGTCACGACCTCCAGCAGCATCGGCCGGAGCCGATCCGCGGCCAGGATGATCCCCTGGCAGATTTCCTTGTCCTCGATCCGCACCATCCGCAACAGCAGCAGTCGCGGCTCCTCGCCCGGGCCCGCCTCGGCCCAGACCGGGACCATCGGGCTGAGATTGACTTCCGTCTCGGAACTGGCCGCCTCCTTCTTGCCCGGCCGAGGAAGGATTTCCTTGACTGGCGGAGGGGCCTTGGCCAACCACTGGGCCCCGTTCTCTTCGGTGGACCTCGTCACCTGGCTGCGCGGCAGACGCCGGGAGTTATCCTTGGGGTTGTCCATCCCCTGCTGGGAGTAGAAATTGCGGATGCGGGAATCGTTGTTGAGCGAGTTGGCGGAGTTCTGCCCGACCTCTTTCTGCTGGTTGAATCCCCCCATGCCATAAGGCATTTGCTGCCGCTGCCCGAGGTCTGGGAGATTGGCCGTCTGTTGTGCCGGGAAATTCGGTGGGATCGGCGGCTGGGAGCTGGGCACGGTCTGCGTGGGCTGATTGAGCGTTTGCGTATCGCTCGGAGGAATCGGCGGCGGAACCGGAGCGGGCTGCTGGCCCCCGCTGGCGTTCCCGGTGTAGAGCAGGGTGGTGTCGCGCAGGGTGGCCGGTTCGGTGCGCTGGCGGGCCAGGGCCAGCAGCTCTTGCGCCGGCAAGCGGCCCTTCAGGTCGTTCAGCAGCCGCTTCCGATCGGAGGTGACGTTGGGCAGAGCCGGCGTCGATACGGGAGCCCCCTTGGGATCCTGCGTGCAGCAGAGGAACTGCCGCAGCTTGGCATCGCGCAGCTGGCGAATCAGTTCGGGCGAAGGCACCTGCGGCGATTCCCAGCCCCGGGTGTTGATCTGGAAATGCAGCAGCATCCAGTCCGGCAGGTCAGCGCTGAGCAGCGGCGACAGCTCCAGCACAGTGCCGGCCGTCATGCAGGCCCCCTCGTTGTTGAACACCAGCGGCGGCGCGAAGATGGTGCTGTAGTGGTCGAAAGGCCGGCTCTGCTCGCGGGCCAGGATCGGCGTGATCCGGCCATCGAGCCGCCACATGGCGATGCGCAGGTTGTCGTCGTCCTTGGCCTGGCGGCGCTGGGCCAGCTGTTCCTGCTCCAGGCGCAGGGCGGCGGCGGTGGCCCAGCCCAGCCCGCCGACGACCAGGCCGCTGATGATCAGGAACGACAGCAGCCCGCCGCGCGGGCCTCGCAGCCACTCTTTCATGGTGTTAACTCGACAGGGAAGCAGGCGACAGCGGCAGCAAGTCCGGGCTGGCCATGTAGCCGTGGGCGCGAACGGTCAGGATGGCCTCGGGGCACGCTCGGCCGGACGGATCGCGCAGCTTGGTCCGCAGCCGGGCGATGTGCATGTCGATGGTCCGCGTCTCCAGGCCCTGCGGCTCGATGCCCCAGATGCGCGTCAGCAGTTCCTCGCGGGAAACGGCGCGCTTGCGGTGAACGACCAGGAAGGCGAGGATGGCGCTTTCCGTCTCCGACAGTTCGGCCCGCTCCTGTTCGGACCAGCACACCTCGCGCCGTTCCAGGTCGATGACCGCCCGTCCCAGGCGGACACCCTGGCCGTCGATGGGACGCCCCACGGACCGCCGCAGGACGGCTTCCACCCGGGCGAGCAGTTCCCTGGCCGAGAACGGCTTGACCACGTAATCGTCCGCTCCCATCTTCAGTCCACGGACCCGATCGTCCTCGGTGCCGCGGGCCGTGAGGATGATCACGGGCAAGCCCGGCCGGCCGCGGCGCAGATCGACCAGCACGTCCAGGCCGTCCTTGCGGGGCAGCATCAGGTCCAGCAGCACCAGATCGACGCCGGGCTTGCTGGCCTCGGCCAGGCCCTTGATGCCGTCGCCGGCCTCGGTGACGTCGTAGCCCGAGGCCCGCAAGGCGTCGGCGATGCCCCGGCGAATGGCCGACTCGTCCTCGATCACCACCACGTGAGCGGATGTCATGGGAACCTCGTTCGAGGGGTTTGACTTGGTTAGCCGCGACGCGGAGCGGCGCAGCCGCGCAGCGGAGCGCGCTGGCGACCACCCCCGCGCTCCGCTGCGCGGCTGCGCCGCTCCGCGTCGCGGCTAACCGGGTTGCGGCTCTCACTCCGGAATCTTGATCCCCTTCTGCTTGGCCTGGTCGCGCAGGGCCCCCTTGACGGCCTCGTCAAAGGCCTTGTCGGCGGCGTTGGGGTTCTTCTTGGTCTCCTCGCGGATGTAATTGTCGCGCTTGGCGTTGAGCGACAGGATCTGCTTCTGCATCGACTCGCGCTCGGCCAGCTTCTTCTTGAGGAAGGCCTCGCGCTCTTCGGGCTTCAGCTTCTTCATCTCCTCGCACAGCTCCTCTTCCTTGAGCTTCTTGACGTCGAACTTGGGATCTTCCTTCAGCTTATCAACCAGGTCCCAGCTGCTGTTGCGATACAGTCCGCCGGCCTTGGACGCGGCCCGGGCGGGAGCGGCCCCCGGCAGCTTGGCGGCGTTGGCGTCCTGGGCGACCTGGTTGGCGGCCTTCTCCTTGCCCTCCCGACCATAGGCAATGTAGGTGGTGTTGAGCTTGCCGCTCAGTTCGGCCAGTTCCTTGTCGAAGGGGGTGGCGATGGCCACGGTGCCGCGGTTCTGGTCGATGTTGACGAAGCGGCCCTTGCACAGGGCGGCGTAGTCCTTCCACGACTGGGCGTCCCGGCCGGCGGCGGGACCGCAATAGATCGGATTGACGACCACGTCCATCTCGATGGCCAGGTCGGCGGCCTGCTTGAGGGTGACCACCGGGTCCTGGTTAGCCGGTTCGTTGCCGCAGACGAAGATCAGCTTCATCGCGTTCTTTTCCTTCGACCACTTCTGCTGCGACAGCGCGTCCTTGCAAACGCGGGTGACGTACTCCGTGCCGCCATTGGTGGTCAGGCCGTTGAGCTTCTTGTACAGCTCGTCGAGGTCGGTGGTCAGGTCCAGTTCCTTGCGGACCCAGCCGGCTTTCGCGTCATAGCTGGTGTGGCCGTAACTGTACAACGCCACGCGCAGGTCGGGTGTTGGCTTGATGCGGGCCAGGTCGTTGACGATGTCCCACAGCTTGAGCTTGGCCGAGGCAATGAGCCCATTCATGCTGCCGGACACGTCCAGACAGATGACCACGTCGATCGGCTGGCCCTTGACCGGGGCCTTCTCTTCGGCCTGGAGGCCGGGCATTGCCACGAGGATCGCCAGTCCCAGGGTCGCCAGCAGAGGCAGCGGACGGAGCATCGCGTTCTCCTTTTTCCTGTTGAGGTTTCACTTCGCCGGGGCCAGCACGATGTCGAAGACGCCGAACTCGTAGCTGGCCTTGCCGACCATTTGTTTCTGTAACTCGATGATCAGCGATTCCTTGATAAACTCGTCGGTCTTGTTGTGCGGATCGCCCTTGAAGAACAGCTGGGTGACCAGCGGCTTGTAGCCGGGATGGCTGATCCAGTAATGGACGTGGCTTGGTCGCCAGGCCTCCGGGCCGATCTTGTAGGGGCCGGGATGGACAGTCTCGAACTCGTAGGCCCCCGACTCGTCGGCGATCAGCCGGGCCCGGTTGAGGAAGACGTCCGCCTTCGGCGGATTGCGTGGGTCGTCGTTGTCGTAGCGTCCTTCGTGGTTGGCCTGCCAGACGTCCAGCCGGCCCCCGGCCAGGGGCTTGCGGGTGTCGGCGCCCCAGACCCGGCCGCGGATCAGCATCACGGTGCCGGCCGCCAGGGGCGGCGTGACCTTGGCCCGGAAGGGAGCGCCGGGACGGTGATAGGGCCCGAGGATGCAGTCCTCGGTCGGCTTGAGCATCGCCGCCTGGGGTGCGGCCGGCGCGGGCCGGCCGGGCACGCGATCCTGGGCCAGGAATCGGCCGTAATCGCCCAGCTGGCCCGCCTGCGGGGTCGGCTCAGCGCCCTGCGCAGGACCAGACCGCCGACGCCCAGCGTGGCCAGTCCTGCCGTCAACACGTGCCGTCGAGACATGCGCTGCATGAACGTCTCCCACGTATCCGAGGGGTGAGAAGCTGCCCCATCTATGACGAGCGACCCGGCGGTTTCGATTGGCCGATGGGGCTTCGCCAGGCCGCAGTGCATTGTACCCGGCCCCACCCGGGAATGCTGTAACAGATACGTAACGAGTGCCTGGCTGGTCTGATGCGATCAGGAAACGGAGCGTGACTGGAGAAGCGCTGGCGGGGCGAGTGGGGTAAGACGCGCGACCTGGTGTCCTCTCCTGATATAATCATTCACAAGGAACGAATCCCAACCGCGCGGAGAGACGAGGCCCGATGAGTTTGTCCCAAGCAAGAGTCCTGGTGGTCGTGGTCCGTGGGCTGCAAGCCACTGCCCTGGGCTGCTACGGCAGCGACTGGATCGACACCCCGGCACTGGACGGCCTGGCCGCCGAGGGGGTCGTCTTCGACTGGCACCTGGCCGATGCCGCCAGTCCCCAGGGTGCCCGTCGGGCCTGGCGGACCGGCCGCTACGACCTGCCCACGCCCGAGCCGGTGGAGTATGCCGCTTCGGGGGACGTGATTCGCTTACTCGGTGAGCAAGGGATTCCCACCTGCCTGATCCTGGACGATAGCCGGGTCTGTCCGGCCGGTTTCGCCGAGGGCTGGAGCGAGGTGCGCCAGGTGACGCCGGGCAGCGACGACACGCCGCTGGAGGCCACCCTGGACGAGGCCCAGGAGTGTCTGGAAAAGCTGGCCGAGCAAGACAGCTTCCTGCTCTGGGTCGAGCTGGCCACCTTGCTGCCTCCCTGGGAGACGCCGGCCGACTTCGTGGAACCGTATTTCACCGAGGAGGAGCCGCCGGAGGAAGAGGACGAAGAGCTGGAGGAGGACGACCTGCTCGAGGAATTCGAGCCGCTGGTCCCCATGAACGATCCGCAGCCCGGGCCGATCGATCTGGACGACGATGAGATCTATCTGTGCTTGCAGACCAGCTATGCGGCCGCCATCAGCTATCTGGATGCGGGCCTGGCCCAGCTGCTGGAGACGCTGGCGGACCTGGACCTGGACGAGGAAACGACGGTGATCGTCCTGTCCGACTGCGGCCAGGCCCTGGGGGAGCATGGCGTCGTCGGCCCGGTCCGGCCCTGGCTGCACGAGGAGGTGCTGCACCTGCCGCTGCTGATTCGCCTGCCGGACCGGGCCGAGGCCGGTCGGCGCGTTCTCGCCCTGACGCAGAACGTCGATCTGGCCCCGACGCTGGCCGAGCTGTTCGGTCTGCCGCCGCTGCCCTGCCACGGGCACAGCCTGCTGCCGCTGCTCCACGGCCAGGCGGAGCAGGTGCGCGACTATGCCTGTGCGGGCCTGCGCGTCAACGATGGCATCGAATGGTGCCTGCGCACCCTGGACTGGTCGTTCCTGCTGCCGGTGCAGCCGCACCTCGAAGACCCAGAGCGGCTGCCCCAGCTGTACGTCAAGCCGGACGACCGCACCGAGATGAACAACGTGATCCAGCATTTCCTGGACTGGAGCGAACGACTGGCCCAGGCGCTGAAGACGTTCGTGACCGCGACCCGGCAACCAGGCCCATTGCAGCCGCCGGCCTTGCCCGAAGTCCAGGAAGAAGCCAGCCGCCACGGCCGGCGAGGCCACCTGAGCAAGCAAACGGGGGAAGAGGGGATGTTCTCGCAAACAGTCGAATACGCCTTGCGTGCGGTGGTTTACCTGGCGGGACAGGCGCCGGATTACCGCACGACAGGGGAGATTGCCCAGGCGACTCGGGTCAAGCAAGCCTACCTGGCGAAGGTGCTGCAAAAGCTGACCCAGCACCAGATTGTCCGGTCGCAGCGCGGCCTGGGCGGCGGCGTGGTCCTGGCCCGGGCACCGGAGAACCTGACCATCCTGGAGGTGGTGCAGGCGGTCGATCCGATCCGGCGCATCCGGGAGTGTCCGCTGGGGCTGGCGGCGCACGGCATCCGGCTGTGCCCGCTGCACAAGCGGCTGGACAATGCTCTGGCCAGCGTGGAAAAAGCGTTTGGTGAGACGACGCTGGCCGAGATCCTGGCCGAGCCCAGCGAGAGCGTGCCGCTGTGCGATTTCCCGGTGCAGCGGCCGGAAAACCAGCCCCGAAGGGGCGCAACACGATAGCCTGGGGCGACGCCCCAGGTGTTGAGAGCAGCGCCCCTGTTCTCTTTATCGTGCCGCATCCTCCCCGGCAAACGGGTAGTTCTCGAACAGCGTCTTGCCAAGCCCAAGGTACGGGTCATCGAGATCGGCGTGCAGCACGTCCTTGTAAATCGGCCTGAGCACCTTGTCAGGGCGCACCGGCCCGCTCTTCGCCAGCATCTGATGAATTTGCAGCCGCCGCTGGGTTTCGTTCACCTGCGTGTCCTGGAAGAGTTCCTTCCACCCTTCCACTGCTGGCGGTGCGGGCTGCGCGGCCTGCCGGGCGGCCAGGATTTCCGGCGGCACAACTGGCACTCGGGCCCGAGCCAGCACGGCCTCCGTCGGCAACTCGATCCGTCCCTTGCCGCGGTCCCTGCGGGGCGGGACCTTGGCCGCCGGGTTTGGCTTGCCGGCTGCCGCGGCAGCGCCAAAGCGTTGCGGAGGTTGGCCGGCCTGGAGGGCCTTGGCGGCCCTGGTGTGGTGGAGGGCCAGCCAGGCGGCGTTGGTCTTCTCCGGCAGCTTGCCGAAGCCGGCCGCGAGCAGCCGCAGTTGATCGAGCTGGTCGAGATACGCCTCGGGAGTATAGATTCCGGGCAAGGAGTCCAGCAGCAGGCCATCGGCACTGCACACGGAAGTCAGGATGTTGCCATGCAGCGTCCGCGTCAGCACCCGGCCGTTGCCGAAGTCGATCTTGATGATCGGCACGGGCCGCACGCTGACCCAGACGGGCTCGAAATTGGCGTTGACGAAGGTGCTGACGTCATCCCGGGAGAACAACACGGTCCTCGCAAGTCGGGCGTTCGTTCAGCAGAAGCGATCATCAAGCCGGCCCATCATGTGAAAGACCAGCACCGGCTTGCCGGACTTCCTCGCCGCCTGGCACGCTGTGTCCAGGTCCGGATGCCAGTTGACCTTGCCCGGCTGGACCTTGGGGTTGTCGTCGGCCGGGGCGGCGGTTTTGGCAACCAGCCTTTCGGTCGGGTTTTCGATGTCTTTCTTGCCCCGGTCCAGCTCCTTGGCGGCTGGCTTACCTGCAGGACCGGCAGGTGCTTGCCGCTCCTGGGCCAATGCCAGGGCCCCGGCCAGCAGAACCGATCCGGCCAGGCCACTGCACAAACCGGTCCACCACAATCTGGACTTCATCGGCATTCCCTCCGCGCTTTTCGAGAGATTCTCCCCAGCATGTGGGGATTCTACCCGAAGCGAGCCGATCGCTGCGCAACGTTTCGGTAACAAGCGACCGGATGCCGGCTTGCTGGCTCAGGCCGGGGAGGTTTGGCCGAGGGTGGCCGGTCTGGTAAGATAACAAAGCTCTGCACGGGAATGGGGCCCACTCCGTGCAGCAAGTGCTTACCACGTCAACCTTTGCACAGAGGAGCTGTTTGTCATGGCAACCGTCCAGCTTGTTCCCGAGAATTGCCCTGACCCGATCGTTCAGCAAGTGTTTGCGGACATCAAGGCGACAAAGAAAATCAACTTCGTCCCGAACGTCTGGCGGGCCCTGGCGACCAACCCGGAGCATCTGCAGCTGTGCTGGACCCGGCTCAAGGCGATCATGAAGCCGGGCAAGAAGATTGACCTGCTGACCAAGGAGATCATCGCCCTGGCGGTGTCGGCGACCAACTCGTGCCGCTACTGCATCAACAGCCACACGGCGGCGGTGCTGAAGCTGGGACTGGACGAAGAGGGCCTGGGCGAAGTCCTGGCGGTGGTCGGGCTGTTCAACCAGATGAACAAGCTGGCGGATGCGTACCAGGTGGAGCCGGACATTCTGCCGCAGCCGCGCTAGCGTCTGTTCCAATCACCCAAAGTTCCGGGCCGTTTCCTGGATCTCCAGGGCATGCACCGATTGCCCCTGGTTGTCCGCCCACCTGGGGAAGAAATCGCCGAAGGCGTTCACCTCCAGCACGCAGTGCCGGCCGAAGCCGCGCTCGAAGACCAGGTCAATGCCGGCGATGGCCGAGTCAAAGCACGCTGCCGCCTCGGCGCAGTGGTCGAGGGCGTCGAGCCAGTCGCGGGTCGGAATCGAGCGCCCGGCATTGCCTGAAGTCGCCGCGCCGGCCGCCGAGGTGCAGGTTGGTCATCGGGCTGGAACTGAGCCGGAAGATCGAGGCCGCGGGCCGGCCGTGGATACACACCACGCGGACGTCGAAGTTCTGCCCATCGATCTGGGCCATCGGGATACCTTGCTGAGCGAAGGCACCTTCGGTGAGGAGGAACTCGGCGGCCCGTTCGAGCGGCTCACCGGTCAGGTGCAGGAGCCGGCGCGAATTGAAGAAGCGGCCATCGATCTCGGCGAGCGTCGTGGTGCCGTGAAACCGCGTCCCATCCGAGCGCATGGCGATGATCCCAGTCGCCGACGAGCCGGTGTTCAGCTTCAGATAAACCGTCCGCCACCCTCGGCCCGCCTCGTCCAGTTCCGCGTACACGGCCTGCGGGTTGGCCAACCAGTTCGGCACCGGCACCCCGGCGGCGTGCAGTTTCGCCGCCGTCGCCGTCTTGTCGAACATCTCGGCGACGGCCAGCGGACAGGCGGTCGGCGTCAGATGCGGCCGAGCGTCGAACGCCCGCCGCAGGCCGCGCAGCACCCGCCGGAAGCCGCGATACCACAGCCCCGGCCGGACCAGCAGGCCCTTCGGAATCTCCAGCGTCCGCCAGTCGCACGCCGGCTCGGCGGGATCGTCGCGGGCGCCGGACTCCAGCAGCAGCCGGGTGACGCGATCGTCCTTGCCCGGCGATTCCAGCCGCACCACTGCCGGGCGGTCGAACGCGGCCAGGCCGTCGAGGCTCCCGTCGCGCGGCACCAGCTCTGCCCACGGAACCAGCTCGACCTCCGGCGTCACACCACGGGCGGCCCAGAACGCAAGCAATTCCCGGCGGTACGTCTCGCACCGCTTCGTCCCGGGGTTGGCGATCAGCACGTAGCGCGGCGTCGGCATCAGTTACTCGTAATCCCCTTCGTAGAGATATTCCCGCACTTCACCTTCGCCGTACAGGCCATGTTGATATTCGAGATCCACGAGAACCTTCGTCGCTCGCAGCGCAGTCCATCCCAGCTTCAGTCAGAGCATTTCGGGAGAGATCCAATCGCTCCAGGTTTCGCAAATTCGGGCAATTGGCCAGCAGCTGGGCTCCCGCGTCGGTGATGCAGCCGTGCCGCAAGTCCAGTACCTTGAGCCGTTTCAGGATGCCGGACTCGACTATCTCTTTCGCCCCTGGTCGCCGAAATCCGTCAGCCGCAGCCGGAGATGCGTGAGCTTCGTCAGGTGCGGCGACCGGCATACAGCCTTCAACTGCGATAGACCGATGGAGGGACGATTACCGGGCTCCAGCGCGTGCGGGTGACAGAGCAAGTGCGTCAGGTTCATCAGGGTCGAGTTCTTCGCCAGCTTCTCCAGCGGATAACTCCAGCCGTGGTAGAGTTGCAGCACTCGCAGATTGGGCATCGGCAGGGTGACGAGCTTGTCGGATTCGAGGAAGTGGGCGAACACGAGCAGTTCCTCCACGTCCGGCATCTGTTTGACGAAATCGTACAGGTGGTTGCCATACAGGTGGCACTGGAAGTTGCAGAAGTCGTCGTAGACCTCGTCGGACACCCAGCCAAACTGGAAGCGGTGGACGTTTCGAAGATAGGGCCAGCGGAGGAGGACATGCTCGCCCGGAGAGTTGTCATACGGATCGACGTCCGCGGGGATGTCCGGGCCAGGCTCGAACTCCTCTTCATAGTCGTGGATGCCGATGAAAAGCTCCCGGACCAGCCGGGTCTGCGGAGCCTTGACGAAGGCCCGGGCGGCGGCCACGGTCAGTTCGCCGAAGTGGACCGTGGTGAGCAGGCCGCGCTTGAACTCATACTTCCGCCCGCCGGTATGGTTGATCTGGCCGCGGCCTTCGGTTTCGATCGGGGCCCCGAACAAATCCGCCCAGTCGCCGACCCACTCCTTTTCGTCCTTCTTGAGCAAGGCCCGTTCCCGGGCGTGCAGTTTCTTCCGCTCGGTAGCCGGGAGCGACTCGTTCTCCAGTGCAATCTGGACCTGCATGAACTCGCCGCGCGGATCGCCCTGCTCGGCGAGATAGTCGGCGTAAGCACAGACCGTCGCCAGGTCGTGCGGATTGACACGAATCGCGTCCTCGAACGCCTCGGCCTGGGAGGCGGGCCGGCTCGGGGTCGTTTCGACGTAGCCCTTTTTGAGCTTTTCCCGGATCAGCTTGTCGGCCTCGGCCTGGGACTTCTCTGGGCTGGTGAAGGCCTTGGTCTGGCTCTGCCCAGCGGAGCCGACCTTGCCGAAAGTGACGGTGAAGCTGCTGCCGCTCACCGCGATGTTCCAGAACTTGTGAGACTTCGCGTCTCGATACTGAAAGGTCCGCATCGCCTGCCTCCGTTGGTGACCGATTCCCAACTGCTGATCGGCGTTTCAGCATAGCAGGGATTGGGCCCCACGTCGCCAGGTTCGGCCGCTTTTTCGCGAATCTCAGGCGCTCGTCGTTAGCCGCGACGCGGAGCGCAGCGCAGCGGAGCGCGGCAGCTCTCCACCCAACGGTGGCAGGCCGCGCTCCGCTGCGCTGCGCTCCGCGTCGCGGCTAACGGGACAGTCCCCCGGCACCCGGGCTGTTAGTCTTGGGTCTTGCCTTCCTTGTTGCGGAACGGATTGCGAAACACCTTCCGCATCAGGTCTGCTTGCGCGGCCCGCTCCGCCGTGGATTCGGTGGCTTCGTCGGCCGCTGCCGCATCCGCTGCCACAGACCAGACCATTGCCTCCTCGTCGGCATAGCCGGAGCCTGTCAGGGCGCTGGCCGCGTACACCGCGTGGACGGCGTAGGCTTCCGCGTCGCCGCCGACGTTCTCGGCGGCTGCCGCGGCAAACGCGGCACAGGAAGCAGCGGCCGCCAGGTAGAGTCTTGCGCGGGCCGGGTCGGGCTGCGTGTCCCACGCAACGCGGCAAGTGCGTTGCAGCACGCGGCGAAACTTCGCTCTGGGTTGTGGGAGCAGATGCCACACCCGACGACAGCAAGTGACCGCAAACTGCCGCAGCTTCCGCTCGGTCGCCTGACCGGAGAGGAAATCGAGCATCGGTTGCGGGTTCGTGCTGGTGTCCCATTCCGCTTCGGTCATCGGGACCTTTCCTCCAGTCAGTTCATGTCAGGCGAAGCACGCTCAGGCTTCCACAGACCGACACGGTATTGGCTACTCGATGTCGCCCTCGAACAGGTACTCGGGAATGTCCCCGCCGCCGAATTCTCCCGCCTCGTCGTTGTGCTGGGAGGACAGGTTGGCCTTCATGCCGGTTGCCGTGATCGCCTTCACGCCAGCGTCGGTGAGGGCATTGCGGCTCAGGTTGAGGAAGTCGAGTTTCTTCAGATCTGGACAGCCGGCGAGCATCTGGGCTCCCGCGTCGGTGATGCAGCCGCCTTGCAGGTCGAGGATCTTGAGCCGCTTCAGGATGCCGGATTCGACCAGCTCCCTAGCACCGGCATCGCCGAAGTCGGTCAGCCGCAGTCGGAGGTTTGTGAGGTTCTTCAGGTGCGGCGACCGGCAGATCGCCCGAAGATGTTCCAGGCGGATGTAGGCTCCCGCTTCCACGTCGTTGTAATCGATCGCATGCGGATGGCACAGGAGAGTGGTTAGGTTGGTCAGCGATGGGTTGCCTGTCAGGTGGTCGAGCGGGTAACGTTTGCCGTGATAAAACTGGAGGATGCGCAGGTTCGGCATCGACAGGGAAAAGAGCTTGTGGGCGTCTACCTCGTCAGCAAGCAGGTACAATTCCTCCAGCGCCGGCATCTGTTTAACCAGTTGGTGCGCCAGCATGCCGGGGGTGTGGCAGTTGGAACCCACCTCGGAGCCGTCGGGCTGGATCACCTGCTCACCGAGCTGGAAAACACGGACGCCGCCCAGGTGAGGGCACCGGCACAAGGGATGCAGCCCGGGAGCATCGCACGGTTCGAGGGCCGCCGGCACGTCCGGCCCCGGCTCATAGTACGAATGGACGTACTCCACCGTGGTTCCGGTGGGAGTCTCGATTTGCACGTCTTCAACGACGAGTTCACGAAGAAACCGGGCCTGGGCGCCCGGACCAGCGCACGGGCCTCCGCGACGGTCAGGTCATGGAACTCCAGCCGGGTCAGCAGGCCGCGCGTGAATCGGTGGGCGACCGGGGCTCGTGTTCCCCGCTTGCCTCTCTCGTAGAACAGGACCGGCTCGGCGTCGATGGTGAACTCGGCCAGGGGGCCGAGCCAGTCTCGCTCGTGCTTCTTGAGCAAGTCCGCTTCCTGCTTCTTCAGAGCGTCGCGTTCGGCCTTCGGGAGCGACTCGTTCTCCAGAGCGATCTGGACCTGCATGAACTCGCCGCGCGGATCGCCGCGCTCGGCCAGGAAGTCGGCGTAGGCGCAGACCGTCGCCAGGTCCCGCGGATTGGCCCGGATCGCGTCCTCGAACGCTTCGGCCTGGGTAGCGGGCTGTCGTGGCATGGTTTCGACGTAGCCGTTGTTGAGCTTCTCCAGGATCAGTTTATCGGCCTCGGCCTGAGCCATCTCGGGGAAGAGGAAGTTCGTCGTCTGGGTTTCCCCAGAGGAGCCGACCTGGCCGTAAGTCACGGTGAAGCTGGTGTCGCTCACTTCGATGTTCCAGAATTTGTGCGACTTGGCATCGCTGTACTGAAACGTCCGCATTGCCTGGCTCCGTTGGTGACCAATTCCCCTTTGCTCATTGGCGTGTCAGCATACCACGGATTGGGTCGCCGTCGCCAGGTTTCGGGGGCACGTTCGCGAACCGCAGCCGCTCCTGCGTTAGCCGCGACGCGGAGCCGCGCAGCGGCTAAACAGTTATCACTGCTTTCCCTTCAGTCTGGGCGGCAGTTCGCCCGTTTCGAGCAGCTTTTCCCATTCCTTGACGGCGGCTTCGCGCCGCGGTTGGGGCCAGGCGGGTTCGTATTTCGGCAGTTTGTCGGCCGGGATTCCCTGCGCCAAGCGGATTAGGTGCCAGAAGGCCAGCTGGCGGATGGCCAGCTTGTGGTTGTTCAGCTGCAGCACCAGGAGGTCGAAGGTTTCCTTGCGACTCCGTTCCTCGCGGCTGAAATCGTGCAGCAGTGTCAGGATGAGTTCAGCCTCCACTGGCGTGAACCGCCGCCCTGCGAGTAACAGGCCCGTTCTGTCCCTCTCGCTGTACAGCAAGTGGCCCCGTTCGGGGCTTCGGCTGATCCAGCTCCTCAGGACAAAGGTGGCCGTGTTGCGGTCCAGGATCGCTCCCTCGTGATCGAGGGACAGCACGTCAAAGAGCTTGCCCACCTCGTCGAGAGCGCCCAGGGCATAGATGCACAGCAGCCTGTGCCCCTGGTCGCGCGAGGGCCGGACGCCCTCCACGAGGGCGACGTGGACCGGCTCGGTCATGTTCTTGCTCAGCTCGCTCATGGCTCCCTGGATGCGCCGTGCCCTGCCTGACCATCGCTTCGAGGAAGGCCAGCCGCGCCTGGACTCCCGTGGCATCCTCGGGCTTCAGGGTGGGCAGCAGCTCTTTCAGGGCACGGACTTGCTGTCTCCAATCAGTCAGCGGTAAGTCCTTGTTCCAGATCGGCGGCACCTGAGTGCCCCGGTTGCCCTTCTCGTCCAGAACGAACTCGGGAATTGGATCAGTGCCGCGCTGATTGTTCCACTCCAGCAGCGCGTTCCCCGGTGGCGCTTCGAGGCTGCTTTGGTGATAGCTGTCCCGCGTCAGGCTGGCCTTGCCCTTGAGTACGCACAGGTACACTTCGGTCTGCGGCGCCTCGCCTGCACGCCAGTTGCCGTCGGCGGTGTAATGCCGCAGCAGGTCCAGGCCGATCTCGGTATTGGCTTCCGTCAAGGTCAGGTCCCAGACCTGGTCGCTGAAGCGAACGCGCACCTTCGCCGGTCTAGACTCGACCGGCTTGCTGCTATTGCTCACGTAGATCCGGCCACGCAACAGCGTCAGGTCGGCGTCGAAATCCTTGGTCTGGTGCAGGACGATGGCGCTTTCCAGCAGGTAGTCCATGAGCGGATGAATCGAGAATTGGGAGACGTGGCCGCGCAGCGTGAGCCGCACCCCGGAGTCGAGCCGGACCTCGCTGAGGAAGCCGGGCAGGCTGACCAGGGTCTCCGCCGTGTAGATGGGACTGCCGGACTTCAACCGTTTCCAGACCTTTGGTCGCTCCTGGGCCACCAGGATGCTGGGGGTTTTCATCAGCGCCGCTTCGTAGATGCCCGCAGGGACGCGCTCCTTGCTCGGCGGCTCCGGCTGGATCTCGGACGGTGGACGTGTCTTCGGCTCGTCCTTGGGCTTGCTGGAGGGCGCGTTTGTCTCCTTCCCTGGCGGCGTTTCCTTTTCCTTTTGCGTGTTGTCCTTCTTGTCCTCTGCCTTTTCCTTTTGCGTGTTGTCCTTCTTGTCCTCTGCCTTTTCCTTTTGCTCGTCCTTCCGCGTATTGCTGACCACGGGAGTCGATCGCCTGGCGTTGGACTCGCTGGACAGCACGGCGAAGCAGACGCCGAGGACAAGGACCAGCCCAACAAGAGGAAGGGCCCAGCGCAGCCAGGGGGCCCGGGCCAGGACCGTCTGCACTCCCAAGAAGGGCCGCGGCTCCTCAGGAGCGGGGAGGCGAACCGAAGAAGGCTGCTCGGTCAACCGACCCGGCACCGCCATTATCCGAGCAGGAGGTTCCGATGTCGGCTGAGGAGGAAGAGGGGGCGGTGACTTGCGGCCCTCTCGGCTAACCCGGAGCAACGACTGGATTTGCATCTCCTGGGCCGAGGTCAACGCCCGCACGTGCCCGTTGCCGGCCAGGTCCTCCAGCAACGGGACCTGGTCCAGAGGCCCCTGGCTGGCCAGAATGAGCTGCCCGACGAGAGCCCGCTCATTCGGACCACTGCTGGCCCACAGCTCCTGAAACACTGCGGACTGGCCGGGGGCCTCGAAGTCCTTTTTCCCAAAGAGCATGCGGTCGTCGTCGCCGAACCGGTCCCACAACGGCCGACCCGCCGCCGCCAGGCACCGCAACGCACAGAAGATGACCAGGTGCGAGAAGCGATCAACCTCGGCGCTGTAGACGTGTTCGCGGAACCTCTGCGGATGCTGGTAGTTGGGATGGCCCTCTTCCCCCGAGGCACTCTGGGCCAGGGCCGGCAGGAACATGCCATCGTAATCGACCAGCCGCAGCGACACCTTTTCGCCCTGCTCCCGGGCGATCAGCAGCACGTTGCCGTGCTGCAGGTCGGCGTGAGTGACATCCGCCTGCCGCAGCGTGCGAGCCAGCCGGACCCACAGGTCGGCCAGGGCCTTGATGGTCTTCGGCCTGTCCAGGTGGGCCTTGACGAACGTCTCCAGGGTGCTGCCTTCTACCCAGCGCATCTTGACGATGGGATACCAGCTGCCCCGGATGCGAATGCCTTGCTCCAGGAAGCGGAACTCCACCATGCACGGCAGCTTGGCCTGCTCCAGATGAACGCTGATCGACTGATAGCGTCGCTGCAAGACGGCGACTTCGCGTTCCCGGGTAAAGCACTTGACCGCCCAGGGCCGCTGGTTGCTGTCGCTCAACTGATAAACGTCAGCGAAATTGCCCGAACACAAGCGAGGCATGCCCAGAAGGTCCAGGGTCGGCTGTCCCCGACGCAGTTCCGCATCGTCGAAGCAGTATTCCGGGTTCTGGATTGCCTCAAAGTAATCGGCGGAGCGGGGCCAGGCCATGGCGACAACCTCACGTGGCAAACAGCACTCGGGTGCGGATCGGATCGAGGTTCAGTATACCGCCCAGCCCGGCAGCGAGCCAGGGAATTCCCGCTGGGAGTCTGTTCCCGAGGCCGCTTGCGGCTTGGCGCTCCGTGCGGGTGCGCTAAGCCGCAAGCGGCCTTGGGGTCCAGTTGGTCTTGCGTTTCCACGGCAGCTGTATTAAGAGTCTTCACACAGTTGGAGGGAAAGGCATGACCTTTCACGTCGATACCGCAAGCCGGCTGCCGTTGTATCAGCAGCTGGCCCAGCAGATCCGCGAAGCGATTGCCCGGGGCGAACTGCAACCCGAGGCAAGCCTGCCATCCGTGCGGCAGCTGTCGCGCGATCTGGTCATCAATCCGAACACCGTGGCCCGCGCTTACACCGAACTGGAGCGCGAGGGTCTGCTGGTCAGCCGGCCCGGCCGCGGCATCTACGTGGCCCAGCCGCGCAACGACCTCACCCGAGCCGCGCGCGACCGCCGGCTGACCGAACAGCTCGATCTCTGGCTGACCCAGGCGGTCCACCTCGGCTACTCCGCCGAGGAGGTGCTGGCACTGGTCCGCCGCCGCGTGCAGCAGTTCCAGTGGAACGCGGGAAAAGTAGCCTGAAAGGAGGCAGGACGTCATGGACGACGCGATCAGGACCCATCGGCTGACCAAGTACTACGGTCGCCGGAAGGTGGTCAACAGCCTGGAGCTGTGTGTGGCTCGTGGGACCGTCTACGGTCTGCTGGGCCGCAACGGCGCGGGCAAATCCACCACGCTGAAGATGCTCACCGGCATGGTCCGGCCCGATCATGGACGGATCGAGCTTCTCGGCGCGGACGTGACAACACTCACCTCTCAGACCCGTGCCCGGATCGCCTACCTGGCCGAGGGCCATCCGCTCTACACCTGGATGACGATCGGCCAGGCCGTCGCTTTCACGACCTCGTTCTATCCCAATGCGGACCGCGAGCTGGCTTATCAGATCCTCGACCATTTCGCCCTATCGCCGCGAACGAAGATCAGCCAGCTATCCAAGGGCCAGCGCGCCCAGGTGTCGCTGACCTTGGCCATCGCACCCGATCCGGAGCTGCTCATCCTCGACGATCCAACGTTAGGTCTGGACACTAACACACGGCGCGATTTCCTGGAGTCGATGATTCAGATCATCCAGCGTCGCGGCCGGACCATCCTCTTTAGTTCGCACGTCCTGGGCGACGTGGAGCGAGTGGCCGACCGTGTGGGAGTGATGGTCGATGGCGTGCTGCGCGTCGATTGCCCGGCCGAGCATTTCAAGCGCTCGGTGCGGAAAGTGGTGGCGGAGTTCGGCCGCGAGCCGCCGATGCTGCTGGAGTGCCCGGGACTGCTGAGCGGCTGGCGTGTTGGGACACGCTGGGAACTGGTGTTTGTCGGCTACGGTCCGCAACAGCGGACGTTCGTCGAGTCGCTGGGGCCCAGCCGGGTCGAGGTGGCGGAGTTGAACCTCGAAGACGCATTCATCGAGTACACGCGCGGCCCGCGGCGGTCGCTGCCGATTGGCGGTCGCGGACAGGAGGACTTTTCAGGAGGAGAAGCGCATGAAAGCGTTGGCGTTCAAGGAGCTGCGTGAGGTCTTCGGCATCGCCATCGCCGCCCTGGGCGGCTACCTGGCCCTGGTGCTGAGTCTGATGGGTGCGAAGGTGTTCGAGTGGATTCCTGGCATGCCGCACGGCACGACCGAGGTGCCGTTCACCGGCGAGGGGTTCTTCGTGTTCTTCGGGTTTGTGTCGGTCCTCTTCGCGATCGCGCTGGGATTCCGGCAATCGATCGTGGAGTCGTGTCGGGGAACCTACCTGTTCCTTTTGCACCGGCCGCTGAACCGCGAGGCGATCTTCCTGACCAAGCTGGCCACGGGGCTGACCGTGTTCTTCCTCTGCTCCGCCGTGCCGATCCTCGTTTACGGTTCGTGGGCAGCGTTGCCCGGCCGGCATCCCAGTCCGTTCGAGTGGTCCATGACGGCAGGGGCCTGGCGTTGGCTCCTGCTGACCTCGCTGCTGTACCTGGGGGCCTTCCTGAGCGGCATTCGGAAAGTGCGCTGGTTCGGCACGCGATTGCTGCCGCTGATCGCCTCGGTAACGCTGCTGATTGTGGTGGGCAACCTGCGCTGGTGGACGCTTGCTTTCCCCCTGACTCTGGTGCTGGCCGGGATGTTCGTGAGCAGTATCTGTTTCGTGGCCCGCGTAAGGGATTACGCATAGGAGGGTGTCAAGCATGACAAAACAAGGACTGATACCGTCCCTGGTGCTGGCCACGATCCTGGCCGGTGGGGCAGTCGTAGTCTGGAGTCTGCTGAGTCTGTGGGCTGTCGGGATCGGCGCCCAGGTAACGGGGACGGCCCCTGCCGGTGAGCATCTGCACTTCTACGCGGACGGCACGGCTCTGCTCCAGGAGGTCAATCCCCACGGGCCCCGCCGCTATCGCGACCTGGAGGGCAACCCCGTTGCGGAACCGGAGGTCGAGAGCATCACCTGGTGGGCCCGGTTGCCGGCTCGACCCGCGAAGGACGAAGCCAGGGACGTTTCCTGGGAGCAGCGACTGCACGCCTTGACAGACGGCCAGGAGCCGGCCGGCTACTGGTACTTCGTGGCCGATGGCCGCGCCTACGGCTCCGGCTACTTCGTCGGGTACGACAGTCAGAGCCGAACCCGGATCGGCTTTCTGGGCACAGCGGGGTTCAGGGAAGGGGCGTTGCCCGCGAGCGAGCATTTTCCCTGCAACGGCATCGCCTCGGGGCCTCGAGCCTCCATTCTGGGACAGGGCGGCCGCAGACCCACGGATTACCCGCAGGAAGCCAGGGGCCGGGCGCCACGTGGCTGCGTCTCTCCCTGGGATGCTTACGTCCTCGGCCGCCGGGGGGAGATCTACCACGTCAACCTCCACGACCGCACAGTCCACCTGGCCCGGGACGAGCAGGAGCTGCGCTCCGCAATGATCGGCCTCGGCATCACGGATCCAATTCGGGGCACGCCGCATCATCTCCTCGTCCGGACCGACGCCGCGGTGCTGTGGTGCGACGAGGGCGGCGAGGAGCTGAAACGCTACTGCATCCCTGAAGTGCTGCGCGACCGGGATTTCGACTTCGCCGAAACCCGCACCGGGGAAGCCTTGATGTACGAACGCGGACCGAACGATTTCCTGAGCACGGAGCACCACTGCCGGATCTTCTGGGTCAGGCCGGACGGCCGCTTCTCGGAAGCGGACGTGACTCTCCGTCACCCCGCCGAGAGGTGGATGCGGCATCTCTCCGGAGTATTGGTTCCCGCCCCTGTGGTGCTTGGCGGAATCGTTGCCAGCGAGCGGCCGGGGACGCTGCTGGAGCAGGGCGTGGCGACAACGTACCCGGAGGCACTGAGCCGGGCGCTGAGAGAGTTCTGGCCCAGTCTCCTGATCGCGCAGGCAATCGCCGTCCTGTTCGCCGGGCTGTGCTACCGTCGCCAGGTGCGCTACGGAGTCGGCGGGACAGAGCGTGTCGTCTGGACACTCTTTGTCCTGTTCCTCGGTCTTCCCGGTTGGGTCGCCTTCCGCTTTGGCCGGACCTGGCCGGTGCTGGAGTCGTGTCCGGCCTGCGAACACGCGGTGCCACAGGATCGCGAGTGCTGTCTTCGGTGTGAGGCCGAGTTCCCTCAGCCGGCCCTGAAGGGGACGGAAGTGTTTGCGTGAGAGACTGTTCCAGCAGCCGCTTGCGGCTTAGCGCAACACGCTGTTGCGCTAAGCCGCAAGCGGCTGCTGGAACATTTTCTAATACGTTGCCGGCGGTGCCACAAAAGGCTTGTCGGGAACCGCATGCCACATTGTCGGTACTTTGCGATCGGGTTCGTAGCCGCTCGGTGCGCAGATGATGAGGATGTTCAGGCCCAGCGCCAGCATCGAGGCGGCGATGCCTCCCAGGCTCCAGCGCAGACTCGCACCTTTGGTGAAGGGCGAGGCGATCAATCCAGCGATGCCAAAACCCAACGCGATGCCGCTGATCGGCGCTCCCAGGATCGGCAGGAAGAACAGGATCGCTCCGATCACGGCAAGCACAATCGAACTCATTCCAAATGCGACCCAGGCGTTCTCGACGTCCGCTTTTGAACTCATGAGCAGCTCCCTTCCGCCGTCATCCCGGCCGTCAGTGCCCGGGCATGAAGGGCACCATGCCCCGGGTGAAATAATCCGTCAGCGTCAGCACCAGTAAGATCCCCAGCCAGAAGCACGAGACCACGATGACTGCCCACGTCAGCCGAGGACTGAGCAGCGCGTGCATGAAGAACAGATACAACCAGGGTCGCCTTGCAGGTCCCGATCAGCAACCCAATGACAATGTGCCAGATGACCCCCAACAGGGAAAAAGGAGACGCTGACCGTCAGGATCGTCAGCATCACCAGGACAATCCAGACGATGACGTAGGTGCCGGTGGAAATCGTCCGCTCTGCCATGACGGCCTCCTTCACAGTACGTGAATGTTCGAGAGATGATGCGTTCCCAGCAGATACAGCATCGGTAACAGGAAGATCCACACGATGTCCACAAAGTGCCAGTAAAGACCGGCCACGTCCACCGGCGAGTAGTAAGTCGGTGTGAACATGCCCCGCCGGGCCAGCAGCAGCAGGACGATCATCACGCCGATGCCGATGGTCACGTGCAGGGCGTGAAAGCCGGTCATGATCCAGTACAGCAGCAGGAACAGTTTGACGTGCGGAACGTCAGCCTCACTCAGGCCCGCTTGTGTCCACTCCGAATCCTCGAAGCGCCATCCGGGAATGAGGTTGTCCCGGTAATCGGTCCAGTACTCGAACCCCTTCAGCACCAGAAAACAGCAGCCGAGCAGAATCGTCAGTCCCAGACAGTTGACCACGGCCCGGTTCCGGCCGAGCTTGGCATAATGCACCGCAAGGACCATTGTCAGACTGCTGGTCAGCAGGACAAGCGTGTTGATGGCCCCGACCATCCAGTTGAGCTTCGCGCTCCCCATCTCGAACGCTTCGGGATACATTGTGCGATAGACGCCGACACAGGCGAACAGGGTGCCGAAGAACATCACCTCGGTGGCCAGGAAGACCCACATTCCCAGGGCCGAGCATTCGTGCTGCTGCTCCAGGTTACTGAACTGGTCTTCGAGTCGATGACGCACCAGGGCCGTCAGCTCCAGCTCGTCGCGCTCCTCGGGCGTCAAGAGGGTGGGTTCAGAGTTCATTTTGCGCTTTCTCCAGGTGGTATTCGTAAGGACCACGAACCACCACGGGCGTCTCCGGGAAATTGTGGGTCGGCGGCGGCGACGGCGTCTGCCATTCCAGTCCGGTCGCGCCCAGGGATTGGGCCCGGCCGGCTTGCCGTACCACAGCGAGTGCATCAGGTAACACAGCGGCAGGACGTAACCTACCGCCAGGATCGAAGCGCCCGCCGACGACATCACGTTCCACACCTGGAACTCGGGAGCATAGCGGTGATAACGCCGGGGCATGCCCGCGTAACCCAGGATGTAATGCGGCAGGAAGGTAAAGAAGAACCCAACGAAAATGATGATGGCCGCCAACCGGGACCACCACTCGCTGTAGAGCCGGCCCGTTATCTTCGGCCACCAGTAATGCAAACCGGCCATGTAGGCCAGCACCATGCCGCCGACCATGATGAAGTGGAAATGACCGACGACGAAATAGGTGTCGTGGACGTGCATGTCCATCCCCAGACAGGCCAGGAACAGGCCGGTCAGCCCACCGGCCGTGAACAGGCAAACGAAGCCCAGCGCGTAGAGCATCGGCGCCTCCAGGGACACCGAGCCCTTGTACAGTGTCGCCGTCCAGTTGAACACCTTGATCGCGGAGGGGACCGCTACCAGGTAGCTGAGCATCGAGAAGATCATGGCCGAGTACATCGAGATGCCGGCCACGAACATGTGATGGGCCCAGACCAGGAAGCCAAGGCACGCAATGCCGAAGCTCGCCAGGGCAATGGCTGTGTAGCCAAACAGGTTCTTGCGAGCGAAACAGGGAATGACCTCGCTGACGATGCCCATGCCGGGCAGGATCATGATGTAAACAGCGGGGTGCGAATAAAACCAGAACAGATGCTGGAACAGCACCGGATCGCCGCCCAGGGCCGGGTCGAAAACGCCAATGTGCAGCAGACGTTCGAGGATGACCAGGATCAGCGCCATGGCCAGCACCGGCACGGCCAGGAGGAAGATGAAGCTGGTGGCATAGATGGTCCAGACGAACAGCGGCAGCCGCCACCAGGTCAGTCCCGGGGCCCGCATGCGGTGGATGGTGACGATGAAGTTCAGCCCCGTGAAGATCGACGAGAACCCCGAGATCACAATGCCGATCAGCACCAGCACGACGTTGTAATGCGACGACTGCGAGCTGTAAGGCGTGTAGAAGGTCCAGCCGGTATCGACGCCGCCGGCGATCATGGCGAACAGGGCCCAGGCGCCGGCGAAGGTGAACAGATACCAGCTGGCCAGGTTGATCCGCGGAAAGGCCAGGTCCTTGGCCCCGATCATCAGCGGGATGCAGAAGTTGCCCAGCACCGTCGGCACCACCGGCACCAGGAAGAAGAAGACCATGACCACGCCGTGGATGGTGAACAGCCGGTTGTAGTCGTCGGCCGAGACCAGACCGCCTTCCGGGGTCATCAGGTTAAGCCGGACGATGGTGATGGCCACGCCGCCGATGAAGAACATCACCGTCACGGTCAACAGGTAGAGGATGGCAATCCGCTTGTGGTCCTTGGTCAGCAGCCACGACAGCACTCCATGAGCCACGTTGAGGTACGTCTCCCGAGGCTCCTCGGGCGGCGGTGGAGGCGGCGGAGGCAGTTGCCGGGTTTCCAGGAAGGCCGTGCTCATCGTTTCGGTGTCTCCGATCGTAGCGACAGGCGGCTCGCCTGTCGTTGGTTTTGCGACAGGCGAGCCGCCCGTCGCTACGGGTTAATGGCAGGCGTGGTCACGGGCGGCGGGAACGACTCGACGCGCCGCGGCGTCTCGCCCTTCCGCAAACCCTTGATGAAGGCGATCAGTTGGTTGATCTCTTCCAACGAGACCTGTCCCTGGAACGTCGGCATGATGTTCTCGTACCCAATCACGACCGTCTTCCCTGGCGTCAGGATGTGCTGCTTGATGTAATTCTCGTCGGCCCGGACCTTGCTTCCGTCGCGCAGGGTAACCATCTTGCGGAACAGCTCCTCCAGCACTGGGGCCCGGGCGTTCTCGTCGGCGCTGTGGCAGCTGATGCAGCGGTACTTGAGGAAGACCTTCCGCCCTTGCAGTCCCAGCGAACCCTCTGCGGTTTCTTCCAGCCAGCGTCCGTATTCGGCCTGGTCCAGGGCAATGACCTCGCCGATCATGCGGGCATGGCTGGTGCCGCAATACTGCGAGCAGAACAGGTGATAGGAGCCGGGCCTTGTTGCCTCGAACCAGACGGAGGTGTAGCGTCCGGGCAGCACGTCCTGATGAACCCGGAAGTCGGGAACAAAAAAGCTGTGGATCACGTCCTCGGAGGTGAGCAGCAACTGGACCGGCCGGCCGACCTGAACGTGCAGGGCGTTGATCTCCCGCTGTCCGCCCGGCTGCTGGAACTTCCACATCCATTGCTTGCCGATGCCGTAGATCACCAGGGCGTCGTCGGGAGGTCGGTAGGCCGCGAAGTAGACCTTCGCTCCCCAGACAAAGAAAACCATGAAGATCGCCAGGGGAGTCAGGGTCCAGAACAGCTCGAGGGGAACGGAACCGGGCATCGGCCCCGGCGTCGGGGTTCCCGGACGGCGGCGATACTTGACGGCGAAGTAGATCAGCAGCACCGCCACCAGCAGACCGACCGCTCCGGTGACGGTCACCAGGCCGATCAGCAGATTGTCCACGTGGTGCGCCGTGGTCGATCCTTCCTTCGGGAACCAGATGATCTCGGCCAGCATGGGTCACTCCGTGGGTACTGTTCTTTTCCGACCCCTGCCGGCTTGCCCGGCAGGTGAAGGAGGTCTCTGGCTAGAAAAGAATGAAAGAAAACCAGTTCTTGCTCCGTATCGCTCTAGCTGGTGACCTCCTTCACCTGCCGGGCAAGCCGGCAGGGGTCGTTACCTTGGACTTCTCCTCCGGGGATTGTGGAGAAAGACGCCGCCGCCGATCTCCCCGCACCAGGGCCACGACAAAAACGCCGATGGCAAGCACGGTCAAGATCCCTCCCACCCGGACAAAGCGCATCACCGCCGGGCCGTACTTGCCCTCGATGGGGTCGTAGTGGAAACAGAACAGCAGGATCTGCTCCACCGCCGAGCCGATCTTGTTGCTGGACGCTTCCACCAGGCCGAGCCGGAGGTCACGAGCGGAAAAGCGGACGTCGTAGAAATATCGCGACACCTTCCCTTCCGGCGTCAGCACGACAATCCCGCTGGCGTGAGCAAACTGGTCGTTGCGGGCGTCGTAGCTGTAGCGGAAGCCGACCGAGCTGGTCAGGCGTTTGATCGCCTCCTCGTCGCCGGTCAGGAAATGCCAGCCGTCGCCGGCCCGCTCATGGCCATAGCGGCTCAGGTACGTTTCGCGCTTGGCCGCCGCCATCTCCGGCGTCTCGCGTGGATCGAAGCTCACCGTCACCACGTTGAAGTCCTTGCCCACGTCGAGCGGCATGTCGAGCATGGCCCGCACCATGCCGTTCATCACCTGGTCGCACAGCATGGGGCAGCGGAAATAGGCCAGGTTCAGGATGACCGGCTTGCTGCCGAAATAGTCGCCCAGCCGGACCGTTCGCCCGGTCTCGTCCTTGAACACCAGGTCCAGCGGCACCTGGGCGTCCAGCTTCTGGTCAAAGCCCACGTCGCGGAGCGAGGCCGGCAAGGAGGGCTCACCCCGGACGGCACCGAGGCCGCATAGCAGCAGCGCCAAAACCCCTCCCCCAACCCCTCCCCGAAACGGGGAGGGGAGCCAGGACGCCGATGGATTGCATTGCGCCGGCGCACACACACACCTTGTCTTGCTCCCCCTCCCCGTTTCGGGGAGGGGGTTGGTGGGAGGGGTTGTCTTGCTCATTCTCCGAACCATGCCGGGTTCCTCCTCTTGAACAGGCGTCCGGAATTGGACTCGCCATGATCCACCAGCCCGTTCTGCCGCCGCTGCAGTTCTTGCTGATCGGCAGGCTCCTTGCGGACCGGCAGATGATCGGCCAGCAGCCGCATGGCCCGGTCAATGGGTACGTGGACGTACCCCGATTCCGAGGTCGGGCCCAGGCTCTCCAGGATTTTCAGCTTTTCCTCTTCGCGCAGGTAAACGTCGGAGCTGGTGATCTTCTCCAGTCGGTCCAGCGGCTCCAGATGCGGCTTGCTGGGCAGAGCGCGCGAGGGCGTGGGCGCCAGGGGAAAGCCTGATTTTCTCCGGCTGGCAAGAAGTCTCTCCTCGCCGACGAAGAACACCATTACCAGGTAATACATCAGTCCGAAAAAGGCGATCGTGCCCAGGATCAGCCCCAGAACCCAGTTAAAGCTGGCGTCGCTCTTCTCGCTGCGCACCGAGGGATGCTCAAGCTGGCCATCGGTCTGAGGGATTTCGTCAGGCATGGTGCAGCTCCTCCTCGCGAACGCGATGCTCGACGTCCAGCTGATGGTAGTGCAGTGCCGCTTTCTGGTTGGGATCGTGGCCGGGGAAAACCGGCCCCTGTTTCAGGTCCCAGACGAAATTCGCCAGCCACAGTCCACCAACGCCCAGCGGCGCCACAAAGTCCATCCAGTGGACCCAGAAGCGCGTGATCTCGAAGGCCGGCAGCACCTGGTAGTAGAGGTAAACCAGCTGCATGAACAGCAGCAGGCCGGCCACCGCCGCCAGCCAGCGCGGGTTGCGCTTGATGGGCCGCATCAGCAGGCAGAAGAAGGGCACGACGAAATGGAACACGAACAGGAGCCATTCCACCACCCACCAGCCGCCGCGCGACCGCGTCAGGATCCACAGGCTGTCGTAAGGGAGATTGGCGATCCAGATCAGCATGAACTGGAAAAAGACCATGTACGCCCAGATGATCAGGAAGGTGAACAGCAGGCTGCCCAGGTCGTTGAGGGCTTCCACCGACACCAGGCGGCTGAGCGGCGAGCGTTCGATCAGCCAGCACAGCACGATCAGCGACCAGGCAAAGCCGGTGAGCATTTCGCCGACACCGAACAGAGGCCCGAAAATGGTCGAGCGAAAGGCCGGTTGCAGCGACATCACCCAATCGACAGCGGCGAAAGTGATGCTGATGCCGAAGACGATCAGGCCGATGCCGCTCACCAGGCCCATTTTCCCGGCGAGCTGGATGGCGAGTTCCGGATCGTCCGTCTGACTCTGCTGTTTCGACCAGCGGCTGAGGAGGTACGCATTACCAATCCAGAGGGAGAAATAGAGGGCGGCCCGGCCCCAGAAGAACGGCACGTTGAGATACACCGCCTTGTGCCGCAGGCTTTCCAGGGCCTGCACCTTCTCCGGCTGGGCCCACAGGTACAGATAACCCGTACCCAGGCCGATCGGGATGAACAGCACTGCCAGCAACGGCAGCGTCCGCATGCCGGCCTCGAAGATCCGCCGCACCAGGAAGCCCCAGGCGCCGCCGGTCAGGTAGTAGATCATCAGGGTGATGAAACAGCCGTGCGCCAGGGCCAGGGCGAACAGGTAGCAAACCAGGTAGGTGGCGAAGAACTGCTCCGGAGTGAAGATCCCGCCAATGATGCAGACGATCAGCGCCACCACCCCGACGCCGAGGCTGACCCACTGCACCCGCTCCAGCTGCTCCCGCTGCTGGGGAGAGAGTGTGTTGGCCGAGCGGACCTGGTCGGCGGGGAGACTGCTCATCAGGGTTGTCCTCCCTCATTCTGGCGCTGCTCGTCCCACTCCGCGCGGAGGTCGGCCGGCAAGCGCTCGACCGGGAAGTGCTGGCTGGCCTGCAAGGCCCGCACGTAGGCGACGATCGCCCAGCGGTCCCGCGGCGGGACCTGGCTGCCGTAGGACGGCATCGAGCCATATCCCTTGCTGATCACTTCAAAGAAATGGCCGACGGGAGCCTGCCGCAGCCGATCGATGTGGTAAGACGGCGGCCGGGTGTAACCGCGCTCCACGATCTTGCCGCGGCCGGTGCCGAGAGCGTCGTGGCAAACGACGCAGTAGATCATGAATCGGTTCTGTCCGTGTTTCAGCACGTCAAGGGTGACTGCAAAGGGAAAGGTGTCGATCGAGGAAGACTCACTTCCCAGGGCCGAGTTACCCGTGCCGCCGGCCGCCACCGCGAGGAAGCTCAGGGACGGACCGCTGCCGGCACCGACGAGGGCCACGGCCAGGTTTCGCGGGGCCGCCCGGCGATCACCCGTCTCACCAAAGAGGTGCTGATCTACCCGCAAATGGCCGCGCGCCACCGTTCCCTGGACCGGCGGCTGGGCCGCCTGGCCGTTGCCAAAGAATGAGCTGGGATGATCGGGGCGGAGACTGGGCTGGACAGCCATCTTCTGCTGGCAGGCCGGCAGCAGACAGAGGAACAGGGGCAACAGCCGGCGGAGGATCAGGCGCTTGTGGGTGGTCTTCATTGGCGGTTCCTCGTCTGCGTGGCGAGCGGGGGGTGTTAACCCCCTGTTTGTCCAAGCCAGGGGGTTAACACCCCCCGCTCGCCACGTATCAATGCGGCACCTCCAGCACTTCCATCGCTGCCAGCCCCGCGAGGAAATCGCGCGTCGCCGAGCGGTCGAACTTGGGGTCGGTGGCCTCGATGCACAGGAAAAAGCGATCCTGGCTGGCCCGGGCGAACTGCGGCACGTTGAACAGCGGGTGGTGCGGCCTGGGCAAGCCATTCAGGACCAGCATGCCGATCAGGGCGGAGAAGCCAGCGACCAGAACCAGCAGCTCGAAGGTGATCGGAATGAACACCGGCCAGCTGTTGGTCGGCCGGCCGCCGACGTTGAACGGGTAGTTGACGGCCATCGAGTAATACTGCATGAAGAAGCCGACCACCGCCCCCGTGATGCCCGCCACCAGGACCACGAAGGGCATGCGCGTGTGCTTCATCCCCAGCTCTTCGCCGAGCCCTTCGACCGGGTAAGGGGCAAAGGCATCGATGTCCTTGTAGCCGGCCAGGCGGGCCTGGCGCGTCGCTTGCAGGACTTCCTCGGGCTTCTGGAACTCGGCCAGCAAACCGTAAATGGGTGTGCGCGGCTTCATCGTCCCTCCTCGTGGCCGTGCGCTCCGGGCAGCAGCGCCCGCATCTCGGAGATCGAGATCATGGGCAGCAACCGGATGAACAGCAGAAACAGAACGCCAAAGACGCCAATGGAGCCGAAGAAGGTCATGAAGTCCCACGGCGTTGGCTGGAACATGCCCCACGACGACGGCAGGAAATCGCGGTGCAAGCTGGTGAGGATGATCACGTAGCGCTCGAACCACATGCCGATCAGCACCAGGATGGACACGATGAACAGCGCCGTTTGACTGCGGCGCATCGACCGCCACCAGAGGAGCTGGGGCGCCAGAACGTTGCAGGCGAAAACGGTCCAGGTGATCCAGGCATACTGTCCCACGCCAATCAGGCGGTTGAGATAGACGTAAGCCTCGGGCTCGTCGCCGCCGTACCACGCCATGAACTGCTCGCTGAAGTAGCCGTAAGAAGTCAGCCAGCTGGTCGCCAGGAGGACCTTGCCCATCACCTCCATGTGGTTGGTGGTGAAGAAGTTCTCCAGACCGTAGGCGTAACGGAGCATGATGGCCAGCACCAGCACCATGGCGAAACCGGAGAAGATCGCTCCCGCGACGAAGTAAGGGGGAAAGACCGTCTCGTGCCAGCCCGGGACGTTGGCGATGGCAAAGTCAGAGCTAACGACCGAGTGGACCGACACCACCAGCGGCGTCGCCAGGCCGCCCAGGATCAGGTAAGCCGACTCGTAGCGGACCCAGTGCCGGGCCGAGTTGCGCCAGCCCATCGCCAGCACGCCGTAGATCAGCTGGCTCCGCCGGGTTTTCGCCCGGTCGCGGAGCGTGGCCAGGTCGGGGATCATGCCCATGTACCAGAACAGCAGCGAGATGGTGAAATAGGTGCTGACGGCGAACACGTCCCAGACCAGGGCACTGCGGAACTGAGGCCAGAGTCCCATCGTGTCCGGATAAGGCAGCAGCCAGTAGAAGAACCACGGCCGGCCCAGGTGCAGCAAGGGGAACAGGCCGGCACACATGACGGCGAAGATGGTCATGGCCTCCGCCAGGCGGTTGATCGAGGTCCGCCACTTCTGGTGCATCAGCAGCAGGATGGCCGAGATCAGCGTGCCGGCATGACCAATTCCGATCCACCACACAAAAGAGGTGATGGCAAAGCCCCAGGCCACCGGGATGTCGATGCCCCAGATGCCGACGCCCAGCACCAGCAGGTAGATGACCACCCAGGCGAACATCAGTGTCAGCAGGGTGCTGAACGCGAAAAAGACCAGCCAGCCAAGGGGCGTGCGGCGCGTCAGGACGATGGAAGCGATCTTGTCGGTGACCGAGCGAAACGTCTGTCCAGTCGGGGCGTACGGCGGCTCCACCCCGGGAGGAGGGGGTTGCTGCTGGTCGGCTGGCGGAGACGTTTGCGTGGTCATGTCACTGCTCCTCCAGCTCCGGGTTGGGGTTCCGCAGGGCGCCCAGGTAAGTCGTGCGCGGCCTGGTGTTCAGGTTGGCCAGCAGTGAATAGTTCAGCGTGGAATCCTTCCACTGGCGGACCATGCTGTCGCGATCGTTAATGTCTCCGAAGACGATCGCCTTGGTGGGACAGGCGGCCTGGCAGGCCGTCAGCACCTCGCCATCGGCGATGGAGCGCTTCTCCACCTGCGAATCGATCTCGGCCCGGCGAATCCGCTGCACGCAGTAGGAGCACTTCTCCATGACCCCGCGCGAGCGAACCGTCACGTCGGGGTTGTACTGCATCTTCTGCGTCTCGGTGGTGTAATCGGCGTAGAAGAAGAAGTTGAAACGGCGGACCTTGTAAGGGCAGTTGTTGGAACAGAACCGGGTGCCGACACAGCGCTGATAGACCATGTCGTTGAGACCTTCGGCGCTGTGGACCGTGGCCTCGACGGGGCAGACGTACTCGCACGGCGCGTTCTCGCAGTGCTGGCACGGCACCGGCTGGAAGTGGAACTCGGTGGGTTGCTCATAGGTGCCGGATACGTAGCGATCGATTCGCAGCCAGTGCATTTCCCGACCGGCCGCGACCTGCTCCTTGCCCACGACGGGGATGTTGTTCTCCGCCTGGCAGGCGACCACGCAGGCGTTGCAGCCGATGCAGGCGGTCAGGTCGATGGCCATGCCCCACTTGTGTTCGTGGTAAGGCCACTCGTCGTACATCGTCAGCGGCAGGCGGACGCCCCGCTGGGTCTGGGCTTCCTCTTCTTCCTTCTCTTGCCGATGCACGAACTGGGGATCTGCAAAGTAATCCTTGAGGGTGGCGACGCGAACCGGCTCCCGTCTCTCCATGAGATGGTGCTGCTGCGTGCAGGCCAGTGTGCCGATTTCCAGCGTCTTGCGAACTCCAAGCTTGGATGCGAACCAGAGCTGATCCGAAGTCCGCAGCTTGTAGGCGTTGAAACCAACGGTGTGTTCCGAGTTCCCGCCGACCTTGCCGGCCGCCTCCCGGCCATATCCCAGCGACACAGTGATCGCACCATCCACGTGACCGGGCATGACCCAGACGTTCGCCTTGACCACGGCGTCGCCGAGCTTCAGTTCGACGACGTTGGGATGGTAGCCGCCGTGCTCGCCGCCGTGGGCATAGCCGCCGATGCCGACCTTCAGCTCCTTCGCGGTGTTTGGGCTCATGATGGCCGCGTTGTCCCAGGTGAGTTTGGTGAACGGCTTGGGCAACTCCTGCAGCCAACCATTGTTGGCAAAGCGGCCATCGTAAATGGTCGGGTCCGGCTCGAAGACGATCTCATAGCCTGACGCGCCGGCTGTGGCCCCTCCTTCGAGGTGTTTCTCCCAGCCCGCCTTCAGAGGCACGGAGCGGGTTGGGTACTTGGTGCCGGCAATCACGCCATCGTGCAGGGCCGTTTGCCAGAGCCGGTCGAACTCCTTTTCCTTGTCCTTCCAGTGGTTGCGCCAGGTTTCGCGGACCGTGTCGTAAGCCGGAGTGGTCAGCTCACCTGTTAGACCGGAGAGCAGCTCATGGGCTGATCGTCCTTGGTAGAGTGGCTCGATCAGCGGCTGGACAATCGACACGGTGCCGTCATGGGCCCGGGTATCGCTCCAGGCTTCGAGGAAGTGGGCCTCGGGGACGTGCCACTGGCAGAGGCGGGAGGTCTCATCCTGGTAGAGGCTTAGATGGCAGCGGAGCTTCACTTTCTTGAGGTGCTCGCCAAAGTGGAAGTCTGCCGGGGCGTTGTAAACGGGGTTGCCGCCCAGGATCAGCAGCAGGTCCACCCGCTCCGAGTCCATGTCGTCCACCAGCTCGCGCAGCGAGGCCGTCTGATCCACGGGCCGGATCGCAATGGGATCGGTGTGCAGGAGCGTCTGCCCAACGTTGCCGAGGCGCTGGTTGAGGACGTGGGCCAGCAGATGAACCGCGGGCGGCTGGCGCTCTCCGGCGAGGATGAGACTCCGGCCGCGATGGCGTTCCAGGTCGCGGGCGACGGCGGCGATCCATTTCTCGTGACCGTCGGCATCGCCTTTCCCCGCCGCCTGGACGCCCAGCTGAGCGGCCAGGGCCCGGGCAAACCCTTCGATCTGGCTGGCACGCAGCGGCAGCCGGTGGTCCGCTTTCGCTCCGGCATTGGTCACGCTGGGCTCCACCACGTAGAGCCGATTCATCCGCGCCTTCCCCGCCTTGGCCTCGGCCTCGGTGGTGCGGACAGTTCGGCCGGCCATGAAATCCGCGGCATAGCGAATGCTTCCGGGCTGGCAGCTGAGGAAATTGGCGTCCAGGGAAAGGACCACGTCGGCCTTGCGGAAGTCGTAAATCGTGTTGACCGCCTCGCCCAGGGCCAGCACCGTGCCGCGATGGCTGTTGTCGGGTGCCAGGGGTTCATACTGGTGCCATTTCGCCTCGGGGAACTCCTTCAAGAGGTCCTGCAATTGCCGGCCCAGCGTTGGCGATACGACCGTCTCGGTCAGGATGCGGAAGCGGGCCCCCTTGCTTTCGCGCTGCTTTTCCAGCTCCGCGCAAAGCCGCGATCACCTGGTCCCAGGTGGTCGTCTGGCCGAGGTGGGTCACCGTCTTGGAGCGGTCCGGGTCGTAAAACGTCAGGACGGATGCCTGGTGGAAGGGATCGGTGGCCCCGAGGCTGGCGGGGTGGTCGGGATTGCCTTCGATCTTGGTTGGCCGGCCCGCATGGCTTTCGACCAGCAGCCCGACCGCGGCGCCGCTCACTGTCATGGCGGTGGCGTAGAACAGCGGCAGTCCTGGAAGGGCTTCCTCGGGCGCCCGGACGCGCGGCACCATGGTCACCGACGGTGCGGGCCGCACCGAGCAGCCGCTTAACCCCGCCAGGGCCAGCGACGCCCCCATCAGCGTCAGGAAGCGGCGGCGGCTCAGGGAATCGGGCCAAACGTCGGCCTGTTCCGGAAACTCCTGCTTCACCAGCTCCTGAAAGGCCTCGGTCTCGGCCAGGTCTTCCAGGGTCCGCCAGTACTGCTTCCCGGTAGCTGCGCCGAGCCGTTCCTGGTGGGCGGCGAGCTGGGGACCAAGGTCTTTGCGGGTGTTCATCGGTGGCAAACAGTGCAGGTAGTGAGGTAATGGGTATCGCGGATCTTGTATTTCTTCGCCAGCTCCCGCCCGACCTCGTTCTGGTTCGCCGGCGGTCGCCATTTCATGCTGAACACGTCCGCCTGGTCCCGGAGGTTGGGCCCCGGGTTGCGATGGCAGTCCAGGCACCAGCCCATCAGCAAAGAAGGCTTCTGATACAGCAGCGGCATCTCATCGACCTGGCCGTGACACGTCGAGCAGCCGACCCCCTTGTGGACGTGAATGCTGTGGTCGAAGTAAACGAAGCCGGGTAGGTTGTAGACGCGGTTCCAGTGGAGGGGCGTGTTGTCGCGGTAGCTCTGGCGCACCGGGGCGAGCATCTCGCTGCCGACCCACATCTGCGAATGGCAATTCATGCAGGTTTCCGTGGGCGGCAGACCGGCATTGGGCCCGCGCTCGACGGACGTGTGGCAGTAGCGGCAATCGATGCCGAGGACGCCGACGTGGTGCTGATGGCTGAACGGCACCGGTTGCTCGCGAATCACGCCGGCGCCGGTGCCATAAGAGGAGCGGACCAGGATTAGACAGAGCCACAGCAACAGGGCCAGCGCCAGGGCGCACCGAGGAGGCTCAGGCGAGCGAGGGTGTTGCTTCCGGGGTGGAAGATCTGGGGCATGGACCCCTCCTGGTCAGGTGCCGGGAAGAGGCGATTGCGAATTCCTTGTCCCGGTTTCGTTTGCAAATCACGTGCCCGGCCTCGACCGAAGCACGAGAGAGGAGCTTAACTTGCTCAAGGCTCAGGAGATGCGCGGTGGAGTAGCTACTGCTCAGGTTGCCCCGGGCTGTCGCCGGCGCCGTCCCAGCCGGTGGGGACAGGAACTGCGCTACTCCCCACTGCGAAAAGGAGTTCTCATTCTCAAGGCCAGGGACGCCCCGGCGGCAGGTAGCCGCTTTCTTTCTTTGGAGTGCGGCGGCTCGACGCCGCTTTCTTTCTTTGCTCAGAACGCCAAACGCAGGGAAAACGAATGCAGTGTCGGGTCCAGGCAACGCCAAGAAAGACAGATCGCCTCGACGCCAGAGTTCGGCGCGAACGGTTGCGGCGTCAAGCCGCCGCACTCCAAAGAAAGAAAGCGTCGTCGTGAGGGAGCTTATCCCTGAGCGAGCGCGACCACTTCATCGCCGCCCTGTGCAAAACGGCCGTTGCTTCCAATCCGTGATCCTGTCAACATGGCGATCGATTTGCCCGTGGGCATGAACGATTCTTCAGGGGGCGATCCTTGTATGAAGGCGCTGTACTTTGTCCTGGCCGGGCTCCACGTCATCGCCGTTGTTGTGACTGGCATTATCTGGACGATCATCGATCTGAATCCGAAATCCAGCCTGAAAGCGAACTTCCGGGACAACCGGGCGGTTCACTTCGGCTCGCTGTACCTGGTGCCGTGGTTTCTGGGCCTGGCCTATGCCTTTGACCAGCTCACCGTGCCGCCCTGGCAGCAGCTGATCTTTCCCATCGGGCTCGGTGTCCTGGTGTTCTTTTCCGGCATCGGCTATTTGTTCCCCCGCCCGGCTGGGCTTGACCCGTTCTATTTCTGGACCAGGGGCTGGGGTCTGTTCTTCTCCATGATCGGGCTGCTTGGGGCCATCGTCTGCATTTGCTGGACGGGCTTGATCCTGATCTTCAAAGCCGTGGGCTGGTGAGAGAATCTGATCCGCACCGGTATCTTCCTGGCACATGCTTTGCTCCTTGTCACCAGCGGGAATAAGAAGCATGACACGTGCGGAACAGCTGGCTGCCTTCGCGGTGCGAGCATCCTATGAGGAGCTTTCCGAGGCAGCCCGCCGGCAACTGAAACTCCGTGTCCTCGACGCGCTCGGCTGCGCCATCGGGGCAGTCGGCAGTCCTCCCCTGCGCCTGATCCGAACGCAGATCGACGATTTTGGCGGCGCCGGGCGCTGTACCCTGATCGGCGGAGGACGGACGGCCCCCGACCGGGCCGCCTTTTACAACAGTGCGCTGGTGCGTTACCTGGATTTCAACGACTCCTATCTCGCCCCGGGCGAAACCTGTCATCCCAGCGATAACCTGGGGGCGGTCCTGGCGGCAGCCGAGTACGCCTGGAGTGGCCGAGGCCCCCCTGCGGAAGGAGATTGTCGCGGCGGTCGCCAACCTGGAGACCATTCCGGTTGCCGATCTCTGCCGGTTGCTCGCCCAGGTCCAGACTGCAGAAAGCTCATCCAACCAAGGTGCCAACCATGAGCAAATCTCTTCCCCAGTCCGGTGACCGGGCCTTCGCGTTTCTGAGAATCAACGAGCGTGCCGCCAAGCCGCGTCAGCGGGGCGTGACCGAGATCCGCGGCCCCTATTACACGCCCATGGGGAAACACTATCTCGAGGACGTGCTGGACACGATGGGCGCCTGGGTGGACGCGCTCAAGTTCGCCGGCGGTTCCTTCTCCCTGATGCCGAGACAGGCCGTCCGGGAGTTGATTGACCTCTGCCACGACCACAACGTGCTGGTCTCGACCGGCGGTTTCATCGAGCACGTGCTCGGCCAGGGGGCCCAGGCCGTGCAGCGCTACTTCGGCGAATGCCGGGAGCTGGGCTTTGACATCGTCGAAATATCGGCCGGCTTTATTACGGTGCCATCGGACGACCTGTTGCGTCTTGTCGAAGCGGTCCAGAAAATGGGTCTGAAGGCCAAGCCGGAGGTCGGCATCCAGTTCGGCGCCGGAGGAGCGACCGCGGCCGCGGAGCTGGAGGCGGAAGGGACCCGCGACCCCGACTGGCCCATCGCCCAGGCCCGCCGCTTCCTGGACGCCGGGGCCTACCAGATCATGATCGAGTCGGAGGGGATCACGGAAAACGTCCACACCTGGCGGACCGACGTGGTGGCCCGCATCGTCAACGCCCTGGGGCTGGAGAAGGTGATGTTCGAGGCGGCCGACCCGGAGGTGTTCGCCTGGTACGTCAAGAACTACGGACCAGAGGTCAACCTGTTCGTGGACCACAGCCAGATCGTCCAGCTGGAATGCCTGCGCTCCGGCATCTGGGGGACCAAGAGCCTTTGGGGGCGGGTCCTCACGTACAAGGGCTGAAACGTGCGCCCTTCGATCCTGGCATCCTATTTGCGTCTGTGTTGCTCAAGCAGTAAAGTCGCCCATTCAGGTAACACAGAGGGAGGCTGCCATGTCTGGGCTTTTGAAGTGGGCGTTTCTGTTCCTGGTCATTTCGATCATTGCCGCGATCTTCGGCTTCGGAGGCGTTGCCGCCGGGGCCGCGGAGATCGCCAAGGTGCTGTTCTTTATCTTCGTCGCCATCTTCGTGGTTTTGCTCGTCCTCGGTCTGGCGCTGTTTCGAGCCCTCTGAAGTCGTTAGCCGCGACGCGGAGCGCAGCGCAGCGGAGCGCGGCCAGACCCCATCGGGTGGGGACGGCCGCGCTCCGCTGCGCTGCGCTCCGCGTCACGGCTAACAACCTTGCCTTCCTTCCGCACTTCCCGCACAATGCGCTCCAGCGAGTTTGTCCCGCCCCTGGTCCAACACCCTCCGTCCTGACTTGCGCGAAAGGAAACCGTATGATCCGCACCTCTGGCATCGCAATTGGCTTGCTGGCAGTGAGCTTGCTGGCAGCTCAGCCCTCGGCAATCAAACCCGATCCCAACGCCGCCCGGCCGATCGAGGCGCTCGACACGCTCTTCATCGAGGAAATGACCTGGATGGAGGTGCGCGACGCCCTCAAGGCCGGCAAGACGACCGCGCTGGTGCCCACCGGCGGCGTCGAGCAGAACGGCCCGTACCTGGCCACCGGCAAGCACAATTACATCCTCCGGGCGACCTCCGAGGCCATCGCCCGCAAGCTGGGCAACACCCTGGTGGCGCCCATCGTCGCCTTCGTGCCCGAGGGCCAGATCGAGCCGCCGACCGAGCACATGAAATACCCCGGCACCATCAGCCTCAGCGAGGACACCTACGAGCGGCTGCTGACCGACATTTGCGCCAGCCTCCAGGTCCACGGCTTCCAGCGCATCCTCCTCATTGGCGACAGCGGCGGCAATCAGAAGGGAATGAAAGCAGTTGCCGACCGGCTCAACGAGAAGTGGAAGGATCGGCCGACCCGGGTCAATTTCATCGCCGAATACTACGACTACCCGGCCGTCGATCGCTGGCTGCGGCAGCAGGGGATCAAGCAGGTCGATGAAGGACTGCACGACGATTTCGCCATCACCGCCCAGATGATGGTGGTCGATCCGGCCACGGTGCGCATGAAACAGCGCATCGCGGCCGGCAAGTTCCGGATCAACGGAGTAGACCTGGCTCCCGCCGAGAAGACCATCGAGTGGGGCAAGAAGATCATCGACTTCCGCGCCGAAAGTACCGTCAAGGCGGTTCGCAAGGCTTTGGAGAACGACAAACGGAAATAGCGGATTCATCAGGGACTTGATCTCTCCGCTTTGAAAATGCTACACTAACCGTTACCAGCCAGGATTCTTGGTCAGCGTCTGCTCTGGGAAAGCACGATGTCCCCTATCCTGGAAGTCCGCAATCTGACCCGTGTCTTCGGTCCTGCCGCCGTGGCAGTCTATGCCTTGCGCGGCATCGACCTGCAAGTCCATCGCGGCGAGTTGCTGGCCATCGTCGGTGCGTCCGGCTCGGGCAAGAGTACCCTGCTGCACGTCCTTGCCGGCGTCGAGACTCCCACCAGCGGCGCGGTGCTGCTGGAGGGGAAAAACCTGGCCGAGATGAACGACAACGAGCGCACCCTCATGCGCCGCCGGCGCATTGGGCTGATCTTTCAGGCGTTCCACCTGCTGCCGGGCCTGTCGGCCCTGGAGAACGTCGCCCTGCCCCTGCTGCTGGACGGCGTGCCACGAGCCCGGGCTCGGGAACGGGCCCGGCTGGTCCTGGAGCGCGTCTGTCTCTCGGCCCGGCTGGACCATCTTCCCAGTACCCTGTCCGGTGGCGAACAGCAGCGCGTGGCCATCGCCCGCGCCCTGGTCATCGAGCCGGCCGTGCTGCTGGCCGACGAACCGACCGGCAACCTCGACAGCGTCGCCGCCGGCAAGATCGCCGACCTGCTGGCCGAGTTGACCCAGAGCACGCCCCAGCAAACGGTCGTCCTGGTCACGCACGATCCGCAGCTGGCCGAGCGGGCCACCCGGACCGTGCGCCTCCAGGATGGCAAGGTCGTCAGTCAGGAGTCAGGAGTCAGGAGTCAGGAGTCAGGGAAGACCGTCTTGCTGACTCCTGACCCCTGACTCCTGACCCCTGGAGCCAACTGATGTCTCCTCTGTGGTCCCTCACCCTGCACCAGTTCCGGACCCGGATGGTCCGGACCGGCCTGACTGTCCTGAGCGTAACCGCCGCCGTGGCCGCGGTCGTGGCCGTCGTCCAGGCGGTCGCCTCCACCCGCGAGAGCCATCGGCAGCAGTCCGCCCTCTTTTCCGGCCGGGCCGATCTGGAAATCGTCGCCCGCGGCGGCGGCCGGTTTGACCAGCGCGTATCTTGACCTGGCCCGGTCCACAAAGGGCATCCGCGTCGCCTCGCCGTATCTGCTCCAGGGCTCCACCCTCTTCGCCAGACCCAATCGGCTCCAGCTTTACTTGCTGGGGATCGATCCCCAGACCGATCCCCAGGTCCGGCAATATGCCATTGTCCAGGGACGCAATCTGCAACCGCCGGCCGAATCCGACAAACCCACCGAGCCGGAGGTGCTGGTCGATCGCGACTCGGCCCGCCGGCTGGGCATCACAACCGGTCAGACGATCCGGATCATCGGCAGCGAGGGGGCGCGGAGCGGGCGGCTGATCAAACGCCTCCAGGTGGTGGGTCTGTACCTTCCGGAGGGTGTGGCGACCGCGAGAGAGAGCACTTCCTTGCTGCTGTCCCTGCCCGACCTGCAGCGGCTCTTTCGCAGCGAGAACCAGATCGACGCCGTCCGCTGCGTGCTGGACGGCAGCCGTTCGACCCAGGAGGTGATCGAGGAGCTGTCGCGGTCGCTGCCGGGGCCTCTGGTGGCCCGGCCGCCGGCCGTGCGGGATCGGCTGGCCCTCTCGACGCAGCACACCATCGACTATTCCCTGATCCTGGCCGGCGGCCTGGCCGTGCTGGCGGCCGGCTTCATCCTGCTCAACACCTTCCTGATCTCGCTTCAGGAACAGCGTGGCTCCTTCGCCCTGCTGCGGCTGGTCGGCATGACCACCCGGCAAGCCCGCCGGCTGGTGCTGCTGGCGACGGTTCCGATTGCCCTTGTGGGAACGACCCTGGGTCTGCCGCTGGGCTGGCTGGGCGGCGGCCTGCTGACCCGGGCGACCGGCCAGGCCCTCCAGACGAACCACGGCGCCGACGCGGGCCTGACCTGGGGCCTGCTGGCGGGCGCGGTGACCGGTCCGGTGCTGACCTTGCTGGCCGCCCTGTGGCCGATGCGGCGGGCGGCCCGGATCGCGCCGCTGGAATCGCTGCGCCAGGCCCAGGGAAGCCAGCCCCCGACCTGGCGTCTGGAGGTTCTGAGCGGCCTCGTGCTAACCGGGCTGGCCCTGTCGGGCCTGATGGGCAGCATGGCCGGCCGATTGCCGCCCAGCTGGTTCACTCCGGCGGCGCTCTTGGCCCTGGGTTCCTCCATGCTGCTGGTCCGGCTCTGGCTGGGCCCCGTGTCCACGGGGCTGGCCGCGTTCTTGCGTCCCCTTCTGGGGCAGGAGGTGGTCCTGGCCGCGGGCCAGGTGACCCGGCCCGGGCGCGGAATGCCCTGGCGGCGGGAATCCTGTTCATGGCCACCGCGGCCGGCGTGGCGGTGAACAACACCAGCCTGAACATGATGCACGGCATCGATGCCTGGTATCACAAGTGCTATCAGGTCCAGTACTTCCTCCGGGCCATGATGCCTTCCGACGACGGCAGCCCCACGCCGGCCCTGCCGGAATCACTGGCCCGGCAGATCGAGGAGCTGGAGGGAGTCACCCGGGTCGATCGGATTGGCGTGCTGGGCGTCAACGCCGGCGACCAGTCCGCCGTGCTGGTCACGCGCCAGATCGGGCCGTATCCACAACTGCCCCTGAACCTGCGCGACGGCGACCCGGCCGAGGTGCGCCGCGCGGCTGCTGGCGGGCGAGGTGGTCCTGGGCAATCCCGTGGCCCAGCAGCTGGGCCTGGAACCGGGAGACGAGATCGAACTGGGTTACAACGAGCGGACCCGGCGGTTCCGGATCGCGGCTGTGGTCAACGAGTACCTCTTCGGCGGGCAGGTGATCCTGATCGAGCGGGAGTTTGGTCTGCGTGCCTTCGGCAATGACCGGATCGACGCCCTGATGATCGCCACTGCCCCGGATGCGGTGGAATCGGTGGGCCGGGAACTGCACGCTCTGAGCGATTCGGGCGGTCTGCTGCTGCACTCCTTCAAGGAGCTGGGCGGGATCATCAACACGACCACGCAGAGTTTTCGCGGCGGCGTCTATCTGCTGCTGGCCATCAGCTTTGTCCTTTGCAGTTTCGGCATCGTCAACACGCTGACCATGAACGTCCTGGAGCAGGGCCGGGAACTGGGACTGCTGCGCCTGGTGGGGATGCTGCGCGGCGGCCTGCGCCGGCTGGTGCTGCTGCAAACGGTGCTGCTGTCGGCCTGCGGCATCGTGCCCGGCGTGCTGGCCGGGCTGGGGCTGGCGTGGATGATCAATCGGGGATCGGAGCGTCTGTTCGGCAACCCGATCGCGTTTGGCCTGCATCCGCTCGCGGCCGGGGTCTGTGGGGTCGCGGCCTTCGGTTTGGCGCTGGCCTCGGCGTGGCTGCCGGCCGTGCGGGCGGCACGCCTGGACCCGCTGGAGGCGGTGCGGCGGGGGTGAGCGTCTGGTATACTGCACAAGGATAGTCGATGGAGGACACACCATGCACGGTCTGGAAATTGAAGCGGTCTACGAACACGGCACCCTCAAGCTGCCCCGCGAGCTGCCCTTGTCCGAGGGGCAGAAGGTGACCATTACGATCCATCCAACAGGCGGGGCGGCCAAACAGCTTGCGGAGCTTATCCAGTGGAAGGGCAGCCTGGAAGACCTGGAGTATCTGGCCGAGTCGGATGACAACGCCGACACGTGGGGGAGACGGGAATGAACCTCAACGCCAAGCCAACCGACAGGAGCTGCGAACTTCTCCGACAATGCAACGATTCTGCGGGCCATCACGTCCTCTGGGTCACGAAGGCCGGAGAGGTCAGGATCATCCAAGGTGCCGAAGGATCAACCGTCCGGAGGCTTTCAAGAATCCACGCCGGACATCCAGATGCGTTACGAGACGTTCCAGGCAGGCAATGAGTACGTCGGTCCTCAAGCTGCAGAGGATGGCGACTGGGTGGCTGACTTGTTGTCGAGTCTGACCAGGGAATGGTCAAAGGCCCAGGGACAAAAAGAAGTGCATCACGTTGGCGGCTTTTGAACACCAGGGAGCGCGCTGCATCTCTTCCAGGAGCCTGCTGTGCCAATCACAGTGACGTTTGACATTCAGGGGCCAACGTCGGGTGAATTGAATCGAATTCGCGGCTTCTTTGAGCGCCTGGGCTGGGAGCATCTGGGCAATACGGCCTATCGCTATCCGAAGTTGCACGGCCAACACGCGACCGAAGATTGGTTTAATCACGTCGTTCCCGCCTTGATGCTGCTTCGCGCGTTTGCACGCCATGCGATGACCACTGGTCGCAACATCGACAAGTTTTCGATCGATGTGCAGAGTTCGACGGGCTTTAACCCGATTACCAACGTTGGCACTCCTCCCCTGGCAGCAGCGAACATCATCTATTCGCAGCCATCAAGATCAGGCCGGCTATTTGGTCAGCAGCGACTGGAGGACTGGCTGGATGCGATTACCTGGCCGTATCAACCGCCTGCTTCACCGCCTCCGCCGTGATGACCCTGCGGGTTGAGGCGCTGGCAGCTTCTTCATCCAGAGGAAGCCGTGCTGCAGTGGTGCGACGCAGCCGCTACAAGCTGGGCACACCGAGGACGAGATGCACCAGGACGGCACACACGATCAGGACCAAGTAGAGAACGGCACTGATCGCGCAGCAGAGCAGGGCAACCAGGAGCCCCTTGCCGAAGCTGGTCGGCAGCAGCGCGGCGATGATCCCACCGTGGAGAAGGACAGCTATGGGGAGCATGATCCAGGCGAAAACCGGGGTGGGCGTGAAGATCCGGACCAGTCGTTCGCTTGCCGGCAGGCGGGCCGATCCCCATTTGAGGATGGCGAAGTTGACGGCGACCGAGACAACCAGATTGAGGATCGTCGCTACCAGGACAATGGTGAATGCCTGGATGAAGGTCGGCTGTGGGACCCCGGCGTCAGCCGGTGAGCGGGTTTCCGGTTGCACTGCTTCCGCAACCGCGACCCGGCCTTTTGGGTCCGTCCCCTCCTGGACGTGGTGGGCTCCTCTTTTTTTCCGTTCCGGCCGGGGCCAACCAATCGATGGCCGCGGCGGCGGAAACAGCAGCTCCGCCAGCTTGTTGAAAATCCAGCAGGCCAAACACTGGACAGCGACCACCACCAGTGGCGAGACCAGGATCAGCAGAGTCGCTAACGCAGGGACCACGATCTGATGAGACATAACCTAACTCACGCAGCGTTCGGGCACCACAATCAGCGGCCGGCCTCTTTACCGAAGGGTGTGGAGAGCGAATATCACGGCAAAGATTACCGCACCCAGGATCAAGGCGATGACGATGCCGATGGCAACACAGATCAGGGCGACCAGCAACCCCTTGCCGAAACTGGTCGGCAGCATGGCCGAAATGATCCCCCCCTGGACCAGGACCGAGATGGGCAGCAGGATCAGGCTGGACAGCAGACTGGTGGAAGGGATTCCGCCCCCCAGCCGGGGGCCCTGGACCATTGCAGGGCCACCCGCCGCGCCAGCCAGGGCGAAGTTGATTGCAACGGAAATCACGAGGTTGATCAGGTAGGCGACCAGGACAATGGCGAACGCCTGACCGAACGTCGGTTCAGGGACGCCGGAGGGAGAAACGAACGATTCGTATTCCGGCTTCCGGATGTCCTCAATGGAAGGGTGGTAGCCCTGATCCGGAACTTCCTGAATCCCCGGGCCGGCGCCTTTTCCCAGCCCGGCCGGCGGTTCGTAATCGTCCCCGAACTCGCGGGGTCGTAAGGGCGGGCTCGGACTTCCCGCCATCTTGTTGTAGAACCAACAGGCCGCACGCAGGATCACGGCGCCGATCAGACAGCCGATCAGCATTGCCGCGACCAACGAACACAACATTGACGGTATCGCTGCCCCTGGACCCATCGAGAACCCTTATTTCAGTCTGGTGCGATGGCCTCTCCGGGTGGCGTGTGAACAGCGTTCACCCGTCACCTGGAGAGGCCACGTGGGTACTTCAAACCAATCTCAGGCCGGCTTCAGGGCCTCGCGGGCCCGTTTGATCAGGTCGTTGTCGCGATCCCCGGCGCCGCGGAGGTGGAACATGCTGGAGGCCAGGTAATACGGCCGCAGCTTCGAGTTGACGGTGTAGTAATCCTCCAGGGCGGCGCTGGAGAACTTGTAGTCGTGCGAGTCGCTGCCCTTGGCGAACACCAGCCGCCGCGCCGCGGCCAGCAGCGGCTCGGCCTGGGCCGGCTGCTGCTGCACCAGGGAGAGCGTCTTCCGGGCGGCTTTGAGGCGGTCCTTCGGGATCAACGCGAAAATCGCCTCGATTTGCTCTTTGGGATCGTCTTTCAAATCATACGTTTCCAGCTGGTCGAGCGCGTCTTCACTGAGCTTGCCGCTCCTGACCATGAACTTGCGGAACAGCGCCAGGAACGCCGCCCCCTGGAGCAGCACCATCCGCCGGGTGTCGTCGCTGGCCGTGGTTTCATAGGCGAAGTGCAGCGCGTTGATGCTGGTGACGCAGTGCAGACCGACAATGCCCGGCTGGCGCATCAGCAATTCGCCCGCTTGCAGGAACAGGCCGTCCCAGACGTTATCGGGGTGAACGGTGCCCAGCAGCTTGACCACTTCCTCGCAGGCCTCCGCGGGGGACATGCTGCGCAGGTCGCGAAGCACTTCCTTGCCGGCCTCGGGAACCCGCTTGTTCTCCTGCCAGCCGGCGGGGATCTTCTTGACCCGATTGAGGTTCTCGCGCCAGGGCCGATCTTCGTCGTAGTCGTGTTTGGCGGGATTGTCGCTGCTGCCGTGGTCGAGCATGGCGTAGGCCAGGGAACGCACGATCGGCTCCGCGTGGCGCCAGCCGATGGTCTGCAAGGTCCGCCAGGAGTTGGCGGCGTAGATCGCCTTGTGGCCGATGTCGCGGAAGTCGCGCGCCCCATAACGCCAGAGCAGTTCGTAGACCTCACCGGCACTGGAGGAGCGGGCCAGCGCCGCGGCGGCCCGGTCGGCCGCTTCCACGTCCCAGCTGTCCATCGCTTCGCTGAAACGCTGCCGGGCCGCCGTCGCGGAGGGCAGACGCGACGAATCGAGGGCCGGCATCTTCCAGCTGTCTTTCCTGGTGTTCTTCTTGGTCTCCTGGGAGCGTTTGAAGTTATCCACGGCCCACAGCAGGGGCAGCCAGCGGTCGCGGTCATTGCTGGCCAGGCTGGCCAGGTGGGCGGAGTTGACCACCAGGACGCAGTGGAACTCGAAGCCGACCGGCCTCGGCCGAATGCTGCGAACGCCGGCCAGCATCACGGCGCTGAGGACCTCCTGGTAGCTGGTTCCTTGGCGGATCTTGCCGGCAATGGTTTCGACCAGCTTTTCTCGGGGCGAATCCTCGACCAGCCGAACCAGCGGCTCAATGTCGGAGCAGAGCGGAACAACGGGGGCGGCAACGTCGGCGGCAGAGACGTGGGGCATCTGATCCAGAAAGGCGAAGCTGCCCAGGCCGGCGAGGGCCCCGGCCTGGACGGAGCGATTCAGGAAACCTCGACGCGAGAGAGAGTCGAACATGCGGGCCTCCTTTCGCCGTCCGACTGCCCGCTGGTGCTGGCCAGCTGCTCCACCAGCGACCGCCGCTTCAGACCGCGGTAGACCAGGAAGCCCACACTGCCGAGCAGCAGGTACGGCACCGACACCATGAGATAGATACTCGAGTTGTACGCCTGGCCTTCACGAGCGCGGTCCTCTTCCTCCGCACCGGTCGATTCGGGCACGGCATCCGCACAGGAAGGGCACGCTTGAACACGGGATGTCTGTCCCATCAGGAAGTGGAACAACGTCACAGCCAGCAAGAGTCCGCGAAACCAGTTCATGCGACCCCTCCTTTCCATCGTGAGTTATTGTAGCACCGCCTCAGGTCGGCGGCTAGATTGGGTGTCTCCTGGCAGAGTCACCATAGGGAGGCGAGCCATGCTCGTTCAGGGGAGGCGGGGATGAGCTACAACCCATGTTGAGTGAACACGAGATCATGTTGCCCCCCATTTGAGCCTGTGGTGGCTAAATTGAGGGACACAGCCTCACTTCGCATCCGCCATCACTTGCAACTGGAGCAGGCTGCGTGTCTGTTCCTTCTCCAGATACTCCCGCCCCTTCTTGACGTTGACGTGGTCCCACGGCAGCATCTCGGTCAGCGGCCGATTCCGCTGCGAATACCACTCCACGTTGATCCCCAGGTCAGCGAAGGTCTGCCACCACAGCTGCGGCTTGAAGCATTCGCGCCAGCCGTCCAGCCGGGCCCCGCGCCGCCACGCTTCCTCCAGGGCCGCCGCCACCCGGCGGTCGCCGCGTGTCAGGATTCCTTCCAGCAGGCTCGTCTCGATGTCGTGCTGCTTGATCTTCACCGAGCGGATCTTGCAGTGGCTGCGCAGATGCTGCCCCGCCTGCCGCAGATACTCCCGCGTGGCCATCCCGGTCCACTGGTACGGCGTGTGCGGCTTGGGTACGAAGTTCGACACCGACGCCGTCACCTCGCGGTAGCGGCCCGTGACCTCCTTGCTGATCACGGCGATCTGCTCGGCCATCTCGACGATGCCGTCCAGGTCCACCAGCCGCTCGCCCGGCAGTCCGCACAGGAAGTAGAGCTTGACCTTCTGCCAGCCGTTGGCGAACGCCTCCCGGCAGCCCTCGTACAGGTCGTCGTTCTTGATCTTCTTGCGGATCTGCTCGCGCATGTCATCGCGGGCCACCTCGGGTGCCAGAGTCAGGCCGCTCTTGCGGGCCCCGGCCATCAGCCGGGGCACCGAACGCAGCTGGTTGTTGATCCGCAGACTCGGCAGCGACACGTTCACGCCCAGAGGGCCGAACACCTCGTACATTCGCCGGACCAACTCCTCAAAGTACGGATAATCGCTGGTACTCAGGCTCAGCATGCTGATCTCGTCGTAGCCGGTGTTGCGGTAACTGTCCAGCGCCGCCTGGACGATGGTTTCGACCGAGCGCACCCGCAGCGGTCGCTTGATTACCGTGGACTGGCAGAAGCGGCACTGCCACGGGCAGCCGCGCATGATCTCGATGGCGATGCGGTCGTGCGGCGTCTGCACAAACGAGACGATCGGCCGCTTCGGCAGCGGGATGTCGTCGAAATCCTTGCTGATGGTGCAGGCCAGCACCTCGCGCGGCACGTCGGAGCGGGTGCGGTTCATGGCCGCGATGGTGCCGTCGGCGTGGTACTCCGGCTCATAGAACGCCGGAGCATAAGCCCAGGTTGCGCTGCCGACAATCTCGGCGATCATGTCGGCCCGCGATTTCGTGCCCTGCTCTTTCAGCGTCATCCACCGGTCCATGATCCACGGCAGGCTCTCCTCGCCGTCGCCGATCACGAACACGTCGATGAAGGGAGCGAGCAGCTCCGGGTTCTGGGCCCCCGGGCCGCCGGCGATCACCAGGGGATGCTCCCGGGTGCGGTCCTTGCTGTGCAGCGGGATGCCGCCCAGGTCGAGCATGGTCAGGACGTTGCTGTAGCAGATCTCGTATTGCAGGCTGAAGCCGATCAGGTCGAAGTCCTTCAGCGGCGTGCTTGTTTCCAGGCCGTACAGCGGCAAACCCGCCTGGCGCAGCTCGGCCTCGAAGTCGATCCACGGTGTGAAGGCTCGCTCGCAGGCCCATTGCGGATCGTCGTTCATGATCGTGTACAGCACCTGCAAGCCGTGATGGCTGGTGCCCAGCGCGTAGGTGTCGGGGAAGCACAGACACAGTCGGCCGCGCACCGTGCGATGGTCCTTGACCACGCTGTTCAGCTCGCCGCCGCAGTACTGGGCCGGCATCTGGACGCGGGGCAGCAGTCGTTCCACGGCGGCCTTCAAGGCGGATTGGATCATGACACGATTCCCTGGGGCGAGGATCGTTCTCGGGGGCGCGTGGGTTGATTATCCCTGGTTTGGCTGGGATCGACAAGGGCGGGAATCCCAAGGGGAGAATGGTCAGTCCGGGAGGCGCAGGTTCTGCAGGCGCTCCTGCTGTTCCAGCAGCCATTGCTGGAAGCGGCCCTGAGTGGGAAACGTGACCAGCATCAGCAGCACGCAGGCCAGGGCAATTCCCAGAGTGTAAGTTTGTCTCTCCACCAGAAAGGCGACCAGATTAAAGAAGGCGCACCCTTCAAGCATGGCGGAGGAGACGATTTGCACAGTCTGCTTCAGGGCCAGCAACCCGACAGTTTCCGCGGCCGATTGGGAAGGATGTCGAGCAATCGGGACCAGTCCTTGTCGGACAAGGGTCGGCGGCAAGACCAGCCAAACGCCAAAGATGCCCACGAACCCCCCGGCCGCCATCAGGGAAATCAGCGGGGTCTGTGGCCCCGGGACGGGCGCCTGGCCCTGCTGCTGGACCAGCAGGACCACCGCCAGGAACGCCATGACTCCGGTAATCAGGGCACCAGTGATGATCTGCAGGACCCGCAACCGGGGCGTCACCAGGTCCTGAGAGGGGGTTTCGTCGGCCATGGGGGATCTACTTTGGCAGCGGGAACCATTCGTCCTTCCCTGTTTCAATACGTACCGGGGCAGACGGATGTCAAGCGCTTTCAACGCACGCGCAGCAGAACGGTGCTGCCGCCCTTGACCGGCTCGCCGACCTTGACCAGGACTTCCGCCACCGCGCTGACGGGCAAGAGAAGGTCGGTCCGCGAACCGAACTTGATCATGCCCAGGCGCTGGCCGGCCTGGACGGATTCGTCCGGCTTCAACCAGCAAACAATGCGTCGGGCGATGGCGCCGGCGATTTGCTTGACGCGGATCGGGCTGGCCGTGGCCTGATCGATCAGGTCGATCCAGAACTGTTCATTGACCGCGTGACAATCCTTGTTGCGGGCGTCGTGGAAGGCCCCCGGGTAATAGTGGAGCCCGACGACCCGGCCGGTGCGCGGCACCCGGTTGACGTGGACGTTGAACACGGACAGAAAGATGCTGATGCGCAGCACCCGGCCGCCGGCGTCCGCACCGGCCAGAGTGGCGAAATCCGGATCGTCCACCTCCTCGACGTGGGTGACCGTGCCATCGGCCGGGCTCACCAGGGCGGCCGGGTCGGTGGGAATGACCCGTTCGGGGTCGCGGAAGAAGGAGATGACAAAACCCCACAGCAAGGCGACCACGGTCAGCCCCGCATACCAGAGCGGCTGGACCCACAGGCCCAGAGCAATCAGGACCAGGCTGAGGACCAGAAAGAGCAGGCTGAAGCAGACCAGCTCGGCCAGCCCGGCCCGGGCCAGGCGCAGCCGGCCGCGCCAGGCGAAGCAGTCGTCCTCGGGGTAGAACCAGTGGCCGCAGACGTTGCGAACGAGCTTCAGATCGCGGGGGTCGATAATGTCGTGAGGGCAACCGGGACACTGCCCCTGTCGCTTCTCGGCCATTCTCCGGACGTAACCGGGAAAGAAGCAGCGCAGCCAGGCCCGCCGGCAGCGGCCCCAGAGCAGCTCCAGGGACAGGCACAGTCCGCCCCCCGGCTGGACAGATCGAATCGGCGCGGACGTTCGGGTTGGGGAAGTGGTAGGAGTGGTGGCCATGTCTCAATGGTTGTGAGTCTGTTCCAAAAGACGCAGGCGAAAGCTTGCGGCGACAAAGGGTTGCGCTGAATCAGCATTCGTGCGCAGCGCTGTAGTAATAGGCAATCGGCTCGCAGCCGGCAAGAGGCAGACCAGGGTCCGCCGGCCAAGCCGTTCCTGCTCTGTCTCGATTTTCGTGCCGCTGGGCGAAAGCTGGACACCCTCGGAATGGCAGGGCGGGCCTTTTTCGTTGCGCTGCTGCCGGTGGGCGAGTCCAATTCCCGCCAGCGGGGTTGAATCTCTTGACGGAATGATCCCAACAACACAGATCCCTTCACGAGCCCGGAGGAGGTTGCCTTGATGAGAGTTGTTTGGAGTGTCATCCTGGGCTGTTGCCTGTTCCCGGGAGCCAGTCTCTCCCGGGCGGCCGAGCCCGGGGCGAAGGCCCCTCAACCGCGTGACCCGGCGGCGGTCAGTACCGCCGTCGATCGCGCCCTTGAGCAGCGTCTCGCCCAGGAGAAAGTGCCCGCTTCACCGGTTGCCTCCGACGCGGAGTTCCTGCGCCGGGTCTACCTCGACCTCACCGGCCGCATCCCCACGGCCGAGCAGGCGGCCGCGTTCCTGGACAGCAAGGACCCGCACAAGCGGCAGAAGCTGATCGACGAGCTGCTGGCCAGCCCGAACTACGGTCAGCACTTCGGGATCATCTGGAGCAACCTGATCGTCAAGCGCGACAATAACGTCCGCGGACTGAACACGGCTCCCTTCCGAAGCTGGCTGGCCAAATCGTTCAACGACAATCGCGGCTGGGACAAGATCGTCCGCGACCTGCTTACCTCCGAGGGCCAGGTCGATGAGAACCCGCCCGCGACCTTCTACGCAGCCCACCGCGACATGAACAACCTCTCCCGGAGCAAGGTGGTCGGCACCACGGCCAACCTGTTCATGGGCATCCAGCTGCAGTGCGCCGAGTGCCACAATCACGCCTTCATCCGCGACTGGAAGCAGACCGACTTCTGGGGCGTGGTCGCCTTCTTCAGTCAGACGCGCTCGACAGGCGGCCAGGTGGGCGGCATGAACACGCCCATCAGTATCAGCGAAGGAGCGGCCGTGGCGGGCGGCGGCCGGCGGCCCGGCGGCTTCGGGGGTTTCGGTCGCGGGCCCACGGTCACGGGGGCCAAGGTCGAGATCCCCGATGCCACCGATCCGCGCCGGCGGACCGGCAAGGTGGTCAAGGCCAAGTTCTTCCTGGAAGAGGAGCCCAAGCTCGAGGACAAGGGCCCCTATCGGCCCGTCTTCGCCGATTGGCTCGTCTCGGAGCGCAACAAATACTTCGCCCCGGCGGCGGTCAACCGCCTGTGGGCCCACTTCTTCGCCCGGGGCTTCGTCAACCCCATCGACGACATGCACGACGACAACCCGGCCTCGCACCCCGAGTTGCTCAAGCTCCTGGCCGACGAGTTCCGGGCCTCGGGCCATGACCTGAAGCGCCTGGTCCGCATCATCTGCAACAGCAAGGCCTATCAGCGGACCAGCAAGCCGCTGAAGGACAACGAACAGGACACCCAGCTGTTCAGCCATCAGGCCGTCAAGATCATGAGTCCCGACGTGCTGTACGATTCGCTCTGCCTGGGCCTGGGTGTCAGCGATCTGCGCTCTTCGACGGGCGGCAGGGGCCGAGGCTTCGGCGGCGGCTTCCCCGGTTTTGGCGGCGGCAGTCCCCGGGCGGCGTTCGTCACCTTCTTCAGCACCCGCGAAGACGGCGGCGACCCGACCGAGATGAGTTTCGGCGTACCGCAATATCTCCGCCTGATGAACTCCCAGTCCTTCAACCAGGGAGGGGCGGTCATCGACAGGATGGTCAAGGAGGGGGCCAGCACCGAGAAGGTGATCGAGGCGCTGTTCCTGAACACGCTCTCGCGCCGGCCGACCGAGGCCGAGGTCAAGAAACTGGCTGCCTACGTCGCCAAAAAGGAAGAGCCGAAAGCCGGCTACCGTGGCGTCCTCTGGGTGCTGCTCAACAGTGCCGAGTTTGTCTGCGTGCGTTGACCCTGCGAATTACCAGACGAGCCAAGGAGACATGACGATGTTTCGTTCTGACAGGACCGAGATGACGCGGCGTGACCTGCTCCGGCTGAGCGCGGCCGGGGTGCTGGGGGCGTCGGTGTCCAACTGGTTTGGCGTGCTGGCCGGCCGGGCGGCCGAGACGGCCCGGCAAGGCGGCAAGCACAAGTCGTGCATCCTGCTGTGGATGAACGGCGGCCCCGCCCAGTCGCACACGTTCGACCTCAAGGACGGCAGCGAGTACAAGGCCATCAAGACTGCTGTGCCCGGCATCGAGATCAGCGAACACCTGCCGAAGATTGCCGAGCAGATGAAGAACCTGACCATCCTGCGGAGCATGTCCACCGGCGACGCCAATCACCAGACCGCCCGCTACCTGATGCACACCGGCTACCGCAGCGGCCTGGGCGGCACCACCTATCCGAGCCTGGGCTCGATCGTCTCCGCCGAGATCGGCAATCTCGACGCGGAGCTGCCCAACTTCGTGTCGGTCGCCGGCGGCGGCATGAGTCCCGGCTACCTCGGCCCGCGCCATGCCGCCCTCAACGTGATCGATCCCAGCCGGGGCGTCGAGAACCTCAAGCCGCTCACCGAGCAGAGCGAGCTGGACGAGCGGGCGAGCCTGCTGGAGGAGCTGGATCGCAGCTTCCTGGGCGAATATAAGGCCACGTCGATCGAGGCCCACCACAAGGGCTATCAGAAGGCCGTGCAGCTGATGCACTCGGCCAAGGCCAAGGCGTTCGACCTCAACCAGGAGCCGGAGTCGGTGCGCTCGGCCTATGGCCGGGGCGGCTTCGGTCAGGGCTGCCTGCTGGCCCGGCGGCTGATCGAGAATGGGGTGCCGTTTGTGGAAGTGTCGCTGGGCGGCTGGGACACGCACCAGGGAGCGAACCAGCCGGTGCAGCGGCTCAGCGCCCAGCTGGACCCGGGAATGGGCACGCTGGTCAAGGAGCTGAAGGAACGCGGTCTGCTGGACAGCACGCTGGTGATCTGGATGGGCGAGTTCGGCCGGTCGCCGGGCAAGGGTCAGAACCACTACGCCCGCGCCTGGAGCGCGGTGATGGGCGGGGCCGGCATCAAGACGGGCCAGGTCATCGGCAAGACCGATACCCGCGGCGGCACCGTTGCGGAGCGGCCGATCAACGTGGTGGACTTCATGGCCACGGTTTGCCAGGTGCTGGGCATCGACGCCAACAAGCAGATCATCTCCAAGAACGGCCGCCCCCACCGCATCGTGGACAAGGGGGCCAAGGTGGTCAAGGAGCTGTTTGCGTGACGGCGGATTCTCCCAAAAGCCGCTTGCGGCTTAGCGCTCCTCGCGAGGATCGCTAAGCCGCAAGCGGCTTTTGGAGCTAAAACGAGGAACAACTCATGCGACCTGCAGCGACGGTCCTGGCGCTCGTGTTCCTGCTGCTTCTCTCCCAGCCAGGATACTCGGCTGAGCAACCCCCGAAGCGTTCCCCGCGCGAGGCGCTGCGGCCCTTCAACGTCCTGATCGGCGCCTGGCACGCCCTCGGCACGCCGGAAGGGAGCCTGGAGCAGAAGCGGAAGGGCACCTGGGAAGAGACCATCTGCTGGGAGTGGCAGTTCCAGGACAAGGACGCCTGGCTCAAGGTCTCCTTCACCAAGGGCAAGACCTTCACCGAAGGCACCCTGCGTTACCTCCCCGACAAGGACCAATTCCAGCTGACGCTGACAACCGCCGAAAAGCAGACCGTCATCTTCACCGGCCCGCTGAAGGATCACCGGCTCCTGCTGGAGCGCCGCGACGAGAAGACGAAGGAAACGCAACGCCTGGTCATTTCCCTCGTGCAGGACAACCGCTTTCTGTATCATTACGAGGTCCACCCGGAGGACCGGACTCTGTTCCGCAAGGTCTACCTGGTTGGCGCCACCAAGGAAGGCAAGCCCTTGGTCGAGACCAGCGACGAGGTCGGACCGCTCTGCGTGGTCAGCTACGGGCCGCCGGAGACGGTGATAACCTACAAGGGCAAGACGTATTACGTCTGCTGCAACAGCTGCCGGCAGGAGTTCCGCAAGGACCCGGAGAAGTACATAAAGGAATACGAGGAAATGCTGGTGCAGCTGGCCAAGGAAAAGGCCCAGCAGAAGAAGAAACCGTAGTCCCCCCATCACCCGGAGAGCGAGCCGCTGCCCGGAGGTAGCGTTGACTGCGGCGATACGCCGTGGAAGGACGACATCCCCAGCAGGGGAAACCACCCTCATAAAGCAGGCATTCATGGTCCTGAGTGCCCGGCGAGGTCAGTAGCTCGGCGGCGGCCGCTCTCTTTTCCCTTCTCACGTAAACCATCAGCTTTCCGGCGTCAAGAACTGAATGAACGCCTGGCTGGCGGCTGACAGAACGTCGCTGCGGCGGGTCAGGATGCCGGAGTGAATGGGCCGGATCGCGCTGCCCAGGGAGCGAATGCCGACGCGCCGGCCGCGGGTCACGGCCCCGTTGGGCAGCAGCGGCACAATTGACACGCCCAGCCCCGCCTCGACCATCCGCACGGCAATCTCCGTGTTGGTCGTCTCCATCTCAACGCGCGGCGACAGGCCGCGTCCGTGAAACGCCTCCATGACGTGCTGCCGGCCGGTCGAGCCGCGCTCGAACAGGATCAGCTGCTGATAGCACAGGTCTTCCAGGTCCAGCCGTTTGCGGCGCAGCAGCGGATGGCGGGCCGGCGTGATCAGGCTCCAGCCCATCGAGAACAGGTGGCGGTAGGTCAGCTCCGGCGGCGTCTCGTAGGGGGCCGCCACGCCCAGGGCCAGTTCGGGGTTGCGGACCAGTTCCTCCTCGATCTCCTGCTCGGTGTGGTTGCTGAGGCGGACGCGGATGTTCGGAAACGCCTGGTGGAAGCGGCCCACCGCGTCAATGAGGACGTAGAGGATCAGGTATTGCGTGGCGGCAACGTGGATCTCGTGCGGGTCGGCGGTGCCGGTGCAGATCTCGAACAGGTCGCGGGCATGATCCAGGAAGGCGATGGCGTGCGGCAAAAAACGCCGGCCGGCTTCGGTCAGCAGCGTACCGCGGCGCGGTCCCCGGGCCTTGCGGTACAGCGAAACGCCGAGGCGCTGCTCCAGCGTCAGCAAGCGGTTGCGGACGCCCTGCTCGGTGACGTGCAGCGTCTGGGCCGCCTCACGCAGACTGCCGGCGCGGGCCAGCTCCACGAACGCGGCGACCTGATCTGTCGAGAGCGAGCGGTCCACGGCCATGAGTGTCTCCTCTGACAATGCCAATAATTTCGTTGATGAGAACAAGAATAAACAACTTTTCTTTGCTCCGCCAGCCGTTACAGTCAAGAAAGCGGGGAGTTCCGTTTCTCTTTGTCGCGGAGGGTGGATCATGAAAGCTCTGGTTGCTGGTTGTGCTGTGCTGGCGATTGCGGTTGCCGGTTGGCTGTTCCTCGGTTCCGGACAGGGCGCCGACACCGGCAAGCCCGGTGCAGTGGCCCCGGCCGTCGTGGAGCCGCCGCGTCACCTGGTCGTCCACGAGTGGGGCACGTTCACCAGCTTCTCCGGCTCGGATGGCGTTGCCGTCGGCTTCTATCCCAACAACAGCGACCTGCCGCCGTTCGTTTACTACCAGGAGGATGAGACCTCCAAAGCGGCCCGGCTCGCCGCCAACGGCACGGTGAGCATGGAGACGCCGGTGATGTACTTCTACACAGACCGGCCCCAGCGCCAGCGTCCGGGTGGACTTTCCCCAGGGTTGGATCACCGAATGGTATCCCTTCGCGGCGGCGCCGCCGGTCCACAAGGGCAAGGAGCCGAGGGCGATGGGCCAGAGCATGCGCTGGGACTTCCGGCTGCTCGCCGGTGAGACGGTCCGCTTCCCCAGGGAGGAGAAGCAAGAAAACCGCTACTACCAGGCCCGCCAGACGGACGCCGTGCCGCTGCAAACCGAATGGCTGATGCCCAACAATCTGGGCGACCCGAACCTCCGCGGTGGTGCCATCGTCCAGCGGGAGAAGTTCCTGTTCTATCGCGGTGTCGGCACCTTCCCGCCGCCGGTCACCGTACTCGCCCTGGGGGAGGGCAAGGTCCGCGTCAAGAACGGCTCCGGCGGCCGGGTCGGCGGGCTGGTGCTGATCCGGGTCCACGACGGCACCCTTGCCTTCAAGACGCTGGGTGACCTCGACGCCGGAGAGGAAGCACCGGCAACGCTGCCGAAGACCGGCAAAACCCAGGCCGAGCTGGCGGAGATCTTGGCCAAGACGCTGACCAGCGCGGGGTTGTACGAGAAGGAGGCCCGGGCGATGGTCAAGACGTGGGAAACGGCCTGGTTCGGCGAGGCCGGCACGCGCTTGCTGTACCTGGTGCCGCGGACGCGGACGGACGAACTGCTGCCGCTGACCATCGATCCGAAGCCGGACGACGTGGTCCGCGTGCTGGTCGGCCGGCATGATTTCCTGACGCCCGAGGTCGAAGCAGCGGCCGAGCGGGAAGTGAAACGCATCCAGGCGGCCAGGGCGGAGCTGGAGTCGGCCGAGAAGGAGTTGCAGCGAATCGGGCGGTTCAACTACCAGGCCCGGACCCAGGCGGAGAAGCGGCTGGAGGCGAAGGCGACCGGGAAGTAAGCGCTCGCGGCCAAAACTCCCTCCCCCTTGCGGGGGAGGGTTGGGAGTCACAAGCTGTCCAGCAACAGAGCGACGACCCAGCAACCGAAGAGATGCTCTCCTGGGAGGCGGCAGTGGTCGAGCATTTCTCGATCCGTACAACCCGCTTCTTCCAGGGCGTCCGCCAGGATCGGCAAATCTTGCCAGCGGCGCTCCTTGTCGATCACCCGGACCATGCTCGCTACCGTGCCCGAATTCCACGTGAGCCAGGCTGGATTCGGACGGTGCCTCTCTAGCCATTGGAGAAGACTGTGTCTCCTTGTTTGCGCAATTGTGTGGGCCTGGTCCCGCAGGCGGGCAGCTGTCTCGAAGTCCCCTCGACTAACTGCGGCTTCCTTTGCCTGGTTGAGGAGTTCGATCTGCGTTTCCAGTTCCTTCAAGCCCTGGCTGATCTCGCCAGGGAATTCCTTTGCAGGCAAGCCATGCAATCGCGCGTCCGAAGGTTCTGAAGCAGGACCGCTACCCAGCCCGATCAGGTGCAACACCTCCCTGCGGACGTCTTGCGGTTGAAGTCCGAGGTTCTTCAGAACCTGGGCTGCGACCCCCTCCTCGCGCAACAGTCCCAGCAGCAGATGCTCCGTGCCGACGTAGTTGTGGTAGAAGCTGTGGGCCTCCTGGATGGCATGCTCGATGACCTTCTTGGCGCGTGGGGTCTGTTGCATCTTCGATCCGCTCACCAGGTCGAGACTGGGCTGGACAAATCTCTCGACTTCCAGACGGAGGGCAGTCAGATCGATGTTCAAGTTTTTCAGGACACTCGCGGCAACACCGGCTCCTTCAATGACCAATCCCAGAAGAATGTGTTCGGTGCCAATGTAGTCGTGGCCGAATCGCTGCGCTTCCTGATGGGCGAGCCGCATCACTTTGCGGGCGCGGTCGGTAAAGCGTTGATTCATGTCTGGCCTCGCAAAAGGATCGCACTTCCGACCCAGGATTCAGGAGAGCAGACATGCCCTCCTGCGTCAAGTACGTTCTCCGCAATGCCCGGAGCGGATAAGATAAGCCTGCACCACGTTTCTTGAAAAAAGATCGGCGCGTTTCCCCCCGTCAGGGCAGTACCAGAAGAAGGAAACGCTGCCCAGGGGTATCGGACATGGCGACGAGTCAACTGAACGAGGCCAGCTACCAGCTGCGCCGGGCCGTCCTGATGCGGGACGGAGCGGGTCTGAGCGACGAGCAACTGCTGGAGTGCTTCATCACCCGGCGGGACGAGGCCGCGTTTGAGTCGCTGGTGCGGCGGCACGGCCCGATGGTCCTGGGCGTAGCCTCGCGCGTGGCCGGCAACGCCGCCGACGCCGAGGATGCGTTCCAGGCCACGTTTCTGGTCCTGGTCCGCAAGGCGGCGTCTCTGCAAACGCCTGGTCTGCTGGGCAACTTCCTCTATGGCGTGGCCTATCGCACGGCCCTGAAGGCGAAAGCAGCGGCCGCCCGGCGGCGTCGCAAAGAGAGGCAGGTGGAAGCAATGCCCCAGCCCGTGGTCGAACCGGAGGCCGACTGGCAGGAGATCCGACCGGTCCTCGACCGGGAACTGAACCGCCTGCCCGATAAATACCGCGTGCCGGTGATCCTGTGCGATCTGGAAGGCCGGACGCGCCGGGAAGCGGCCGAGCAGCTCGCGTTGCCGGAGGGGACCCTGTCGGGCCGGTTGACGACGGCCCGGAGGCTGCTGGCCAAACGCCTGACCCGCCACGGCTTGACGCTTTCCGGCGGAGCGGTGGCGGTGGTCCTATCTCGCAATGCCGCGTCGGCCGCCGTGCCGGGACCGCTGGTCCTGGCCACGGTGAGCGCCGCCACGCAAGTGGCCATCGGGCAAACGGGAGCCGGTGGTGTGATTTCAACCGAGGTTGCCGCCCTGACGGAAGGAGTGATGAAAACCATGTTGCTGACCAGGTTCTACTTCGCAGTGGGCGCGCTGGTGATGGCGATTGTTGTTGCCGGCGGAGGGTGGCTTACCCACCAGGCGCTGGCGGAAAAGCCGGCAAGGAAGGCCGACCCGGGAGAAAGGATAGCTCCTCAGAAGGCCAAGGAGGCCGGGCCGAGGACGACCACGGAAGTGAGTGGCATCATCAGAGCAGCCGGCCCGAACACCATCACCATCGCCAGCGCGAGCAAGGAGCGGTTCGGGGCCAGGACCTTCCCGGTGGTCGCGAACGCCCGGGTCTTTCTCGACGACGGCACCGGCGACCGGCTTGGCTTCACCGAAGGCAAGCTCACCGACCTGAGCGAGGGGGCCTCCGTCACGCTGCGGCTTTCCTCCGATCCGGAGGAAGTCGTTGCCATCTGGGCCGAGGGGCCGACCATTCAGGGGACTCTGAAAGCGTTGGACCCCGGCAACAACCGCCTTACCGTGCTCAGCCAGGCCACCAAGGTCGAACCGGGCGGCGAGAAGACCTTCACCGTGGGCCCGAACACCCGCATCGCCATCAGCACCGGCTTCGACAAGAAGGGCTTCGACAGGAAGGGCGGGATCCAAACGCGACAAGATCGCTGACCTGAAACCCGGCGCCCTGGTGACCGTGAAGCTGTCCGGCGACCAGAAGGCGGTGGGCAGCATTCTGGCCCAGGGACAGAGTGTCACGGGCGTCGTCGAGCGCGATCGATGCCGGCAAGCGCACCCTGACTATCGGCGGCAAGGAGGGCGACCGGACCTTCGAGATCGGCAAGGACGCAAAGATTACGATCAATGACGGCAAGGGCGACAAGTCTTCGCTCAAGGAAAGCAAACTCGCCAACCTGCCGGTTGGGGCCCTGGTAAGCCTGAGATTGAGCCTGGACGGCAAGGAAGTTGTCGCCCTCTCCGCCGAGGGCCGCAACCTGGATGGCGTCCTGAAAGCCGTGGACAGCGACAAAAGGACGATCACCCTCACCACCGGCTCGAAGGGCGAGCCAAGTGTGGACCATACCCTGGAGATGAGCAAGGATGCCAGGATCACGATCGACGACGGCAGGGAGGGCAAGTTCGCCGGCGGCAAGGAAGGCAAGCTCACCGACATCCCTGTGGAAGCACGGGTGAGCGTCAAGCTGTCCCTGGACCAGAAGGTTGTGAGCGTTTACGTTGCAGCGCCACAACTGTCCGGGGTTGTCAAAGGGAACGCCGGCGCCAATCAGGTCACCTTGCTGGCCGGTAAGGGACCCGAGCAGACTTACAACGTGGCCAAAGGGGTCCGCGTTCTGGCCGAGAATGACAGGGAAATCAAGCTCGCGGACCTGATCGACGGCACCGTGATCTCGGGGAAGCTGTCGCCCGACCGGAGCCAGCTGATCGGGACCATCAGGGCCGAAGGGCCGTCCTTTCGTGGGGTGGTGAAGGGGGTTGATGCGGGCAAGGGGACCATCACGCTGACCGTTAACGTCAAGAAGGGCGGCGACGGCGAGGACCGGACCTTCCCCGTGACCAAGCAAACACAGATCGTCACCGAGGTCTACGGCATCCCCGTCAAGCTGGCGGACATTCGCGTGGACAGGGAAGCGATGGTGCGGCTGGCGCTGGATCAGAAGGCGGCCGTGAAGGTGACGGTCCTGGGGGAGTAGGCCGACGAGACGCAATTGGGAACAAGGCGGGGCCAGCAGGCGCAGCCGCAGGCGGCTCGCCTGCTGGCTCGTCCCAGTCTGCCAGCCTGCCATTTGTTTGAACTTGGCGGAGAGGCCCGAAAGAGCCGGTCGTTGACGGAGGAATGCCACGAAGCGTCATTTTCGTGTCTGCCTGCCGCCCGCCAGGGTATTCGGGAAGGGTTGGCTGGCTCTTTTGGACCGCTGCTGACATTTCGGCATGGGCGCCTGGTGCTGGATGACTCGCCCACCCAGGCGGCCAGCCGTCGTCCAGCGCCGGCGCCGGAATTGTCGGCGCAATCCGCGCAACCCTTGACTTTCGCACTTTTGGAGTTTAGTGTTTCCATTAGGCTAGTTCGGACCGCCCATCGCGCCACTTCAGGGAGGGCTCGCACCTTGATCGCCGCGGCGGAAGAAATCGCCCACCGCATCTTGGTGGTGGACGACAACCCCAGCATTGCCCTGTTGCTCAAACAGGTGCTGGCGGCCGAAGGCTATGAGGTCACCATCGCCCGCGATGGTCTGGAAGCCATCGCGCGGCGTAAGCCAGCGCGTCCCCGATCTGATCCTGCTCGATCTCGATCTGCCCTACCTCTCCGGCGACGCGGTGTGCAAGCGGCTGAAATCGTCTCCGGAAACCCGCCTGATCCCGATCATCATCGTCACCGCCCAGAGCGAGTTCCAGAACAAGCTGGACGCCTGGGAGTACGGCGCCGACGACTTCCTTACCAAGCCGTTCCACCTGGTCGAAGTGACCACCCGCTGTCGCTCGCTGCTGCGCATCAAACGGCTGGTGGAAGAACGCGATTCGGCCGAGTCCGTGGTCTTTGCCCTGGCCCGGACGGTCGAGGCCAAGAGCCCGTTCACGCACGGCCATTCGGAGCGCGTCCGGGCCTACGCCCTGGCCCTGGCCACGGCCCTGGGTTTGCCGCACGAGGACCACGAGGTCCTGAGCAAGGGCGCCCTGCTGCACGACATCGGCAAGATCAGCATTCCCGACGCCATCCTCGACAAGGCTGGTCCGCTGACCGCCGAGGAATACAGCACCATCAAGGAACACACCATCACCGGGGCCCACATCGTCGAACCGCTGCTCACGGTCCGCGACGCCGTGCCGCTGATCCGTTCCCACCACGAACGGCTCGATGGCCAGGGTTACCCCGACGGCCTCAAGGGCGACGACATTCCGCTGCTGGTCCGGATCCTGTCCGTGGCCGACGTCTACGACAGTCTGGCCAGTGATCGGCCCTATCGGTCGCGCATGCCGCACGAAGCCTGTGTGCAGCTGCTGCGCGAGACCGCCCAGGGCGGCGGTCTCGATGCGGAACTGGTCGCTCTGTTCGAGGAGGTGCTTCGGCGGAACCGGCCCGTCTTTCCGCTGCCGACCCGGCCCGGCGAGGTCCACGGCCACCGCAACGGCAAGATCCACCTCAAGGCGGAGCAGGTGCCGACCAAGGTCGGCTGAACGCGGCTGTGCCGTCTTCCGTCTGGCCCCAGGGCGATGCCCTGGGCTATCATGTTACGCCCCTTCGGGGCTGTTGTCTTTCGCCCCGAAGGGGCGTAACATGATAGCCCAGGGCATCGCCCTGGGTGCCTTGCGGACCCCATCGAAGAGTCAACCCACCCAATGAGCCACCTCATCGACGTCTGCTGTGCCTGTCTGCCCCTGTCGGCCCTTCCCCTCCTGGCCTCCCTGCGCACCAACGAGGACCTCCGCTGCTGGGTCCGGGACGACCGGCTCTGGTTGCGCTGGCCGCCGGGCCGCGATGAGGTAACCGCGATCCTGCTGCCGGTTCCGGGTGTCGAGCTGTTCGAGCAGCGGGACGGGCTCTGGCATCGGCCCGGCCAGCGCCTGCCGGTGTTCAGGGTGCCGCCCGAGACAGACAGCTCGTCCCTGGCTCGCCTGCTGGTGCCGGCTCCCATTGAACCGACACCTGCGAGCCCAGCCGAATTCGCGCCGCTGACTTTGCATCTGGTCCGGGACGAGAGGCCCCGGCCCGCGACGGCCCTGCTCTGCGCGCTGACGGACCTGGCCGGCTGGATCGAGCTGGCGACGAGCCGGCAAATCGCCGGCCTGACGGCGGCCTGGTGTGAAGATCGCGTCCTGGTGCGCGGCACGCCGTTGCCCGTCGCCGATGGAACACGCTTCTGGGGAGAGCGAATCTTGACGCCGCTGGGATTCAGGCCGGAACCGCTCCTGCCGGAAGCGATGCTGGCGTCCGCCCTGGCCGTTGAAGTCGGACGAGATCGCTCTTGTCCATTCCGAGGGGATGGAAGTCATCCCGGCCGAGGCGTTCGCGCCGCTGAGTCGGGCCGGGGTCCGCCTGGCCCAACGAGGCCAAGGGTGGCCGGCAGGCTGGCCTCGCGTCAGCGACGGTTCTCCGGAGACACCGCCCGATGGACAAGGTTGACGAGTATCTGTGCATCCCCGCGGCGTATGGCCGGGCCCTGGGCGGGCTGCGCTGGTCGGCCGACGGCGACGTCATCACCTACGAGGACGGCAGCACGTTCGCGTTCCGCGGCGAGATCGTCAGCTTCCTGGAGGGCTTCGCCCAGCGGCGGCCGTTGCCGAACTTCGGCCTGGTGCTGCATCTGCTCGACCTGCTGCGCCGGCCGAGGCCCGACCCGGCCGACCCACTGAACCGGCTCCACCGGTCTTTCGGAATCGGCGCTCGCATCTGTCGCAATGCTGCGGTCTTCTGCGCGGTCCTTTGCCGCGAGATCCCCAGCGCTCCCGAACCACCTTCCAGCCAGGAAATCTGGCGCCGCGTGATCCTCCCTTCATTCAGCACCGCCCCCGAATTGCTGCCGCACCGCCACCAGGGAGAGGAACCGCCCCTGACTCCAAAGGCCTTTACCGAACACGTACGCGAGGCGCTGACTGGCTATGACGACAAGGAAGTGCTGCACTGGTTCTGGCACGGCCGGGGGTTGCTGAAGGACTCCCCCGCTCGCCTCGTCGAAGCCCTGGACGTTGAAAGGAATCGTTCCAGGGACCAGCCGCGCTCGCTGCGTGAGGTCCTCACCGAACTGGCCCAGCAGGAACGTCTGGCCCCTGCCATCCCGTTCGTGGCCCAGATGGTCAGCGCGCTCAGCTTGCCGCCGCGCCGCATGGGTGCGCCGGAACTGCCGCTGGGTGGCTACGCCGACGTCGGCACCCGCGGTCAGCCCGAACAGATCCTGCCCGGTCAGTTCGCCCTCGACGAACTGGAGTTTGTCCGCCGCTACGCCGAACGCGAGCTGCTCTACTATCGCCGGGAGGAGCCGCAGGTCCAGACCCGCGAGGAACTGGCACTCCTGCTCGACCAGGGAGTCCGCACCTGGGGCAGCGTCCGGCTGGTGCTGACCGCGGCGCTGCTGGCGTTTGGCCAGCTGGCCCAGCGTCGCGGGCTGCCGCTGCTGATCGGCTCAACCTCCGGCGACGGCGTCTTGCACGACCCGCTGAAGCTGGCCTCCGAGCAGCTGGCCGGCCTGGTGCAGGCCAGCGACCTGACCGCGAACCCCGCCCTGGCCCTGGAGCGAGCCCTGCAAGAGGAGCCGGGCCGGCCGCGCGACGTGGTGCTGCTGACGCATCCGTTCAACCTCGACGAGGCCGACCTGGCCGCGGCCGCGCGCCGGCTGCGGCCCGATTGCCGGTTGTTCGCGCTGACCGTGGACAATCACGGCCAGGTTCAGCTGAGCGAGCTGCGGAGCGGCGTTCCACTGGTCCGATCGCGGTTCCAGGTGGACCTGGAGCCGAGGAGCGAGCGAAGCTCCGAGGCCCCACGTCCCCCGCGACCGAAGCGGATGGACCCGCGAAGCTGGCAGGGCGACGTCGAGCCAATCGGCTATCCCTTCCGCTTCGGCGTGGAAAACGATCCGAAGGGACAGGTGCTGTTTGCCTTTGATCACTCGGGCGAATGGCTGCTGACGGCGACCGCCCAGGGGATGCTGCACGCCTGGAGGACCGACGGCTCGCACTCCGAGGTCTGGCCGCGCGGGATGATCGGCGGCGAGGTGGTGCGCGACGTCCAGGCCGTGCTTGGCGTGGTGGGGGGCTTTGTCGTGGCGGGCGTCCTGGGGGGCAACCTGGTCGCGGTGCATTACGACCTGCGTGAGCGGCGCTGCCGGGCCCGGGTCCTCCTCGCCAAGACAGAGATCCGCTCGACCGCGACAAGCGACGTGGTCCGCTGGATGTACGATCGGGAGTTGCACTGCGTCGTGCTGCACGAAACGGCGCCAAGGCAAGCCTGGGACCTGGCAGGCGAACCGGGTCTGACGCGGGCGGATCAGAAGGGCAGGGCTTTCGAGGCGGTGCGGAAGGCGTTGCGTTATCCGCAGCAGCCTCCTTATCTGGAGGTGACCAGCTCCGCGCCGGAGGCCCTGGACCACGGCTGGGTTGAACTGGACGAACGCACGGGGCGGATCGACGTCTTTGTGCCGGAGCTTGGCCGCCGGCAGTTTACCCCGGAGGAAGACGGCCATCCGGCCCTGAGCGGCTGGCAGGCAATCCGGGCTCAATTCGCCGGCTCCACCTTGGTGCTGGCGGTCGTGCCAGTCGGTAATCCCAGAGCGAACGTCCGGCTGCATCTCTACCGTCTTCCTGACGGCGTGTACCTCGGAGAATATACCCAACCGTGCGACCATTGGGCCCACGTCCTGTCGGACGATGGGCGGCTCCTGGCTCGCCAGATCAACCCAATGCAGGTGCAAGCGTGTACGGTGGGCGAAAGGGTGGGCGCTCCGTGGACCACAGCCCAGGGCGGTTTTCACGTGGTGCCGCTGGTCGCGCTGGCCTCGCACGCCTGCGTGCGCTCCGGCCGGCAGGCCGGCCTGCGCTTCGGCTGGCGATCCACACCAAGGATCCGAGCACCATTCACCTCCGCTGGGACGAGGGGGTCCTGATTCACGTGATCCAGAAACAGGGCGTCCGCCTCCAGGACCTGCTTCCGCCCAATCTCAGCCCCCTGGCGCACGGCATGATCGCGGCCCGGGAGAACGTCCGGGGGATGCCCTCGAGCTGCGCTTACGACCCCTGGCGGTTTTCGCAAGTCGGCCGGAGCAACCTGACCGTGGTGGTCGATCGCTTTGGCCAGGTCTTTTTCTTTGATCGCGAGGGCTCGCTGATCGCCGCCTGTTTCGCCTTCCAGGACCAGTTCGCCGCCTGGCTCCCGGACGGCACCTGCTACGGCTCCGAGGCGCTGCTGGGACGCCGACCCGACGAGGATGCGGCGGGAATCATTGGCCAGGCCCTGCTGGACGCCTGGAACGCGGGAGAGACACCGAGGCCATGAAGACGCCATTTTCGCTCCGTCTCGCAGGCTCCGCCGCGACCGAGCCGGCCTCCGGCCTGCTGCTCCTCAGCAGCGACCCGGCGGACGTGCTGAGTCTGCTCGCTCAGATCGGGCCGCTTGCCGGCGGCTCGCCGCCGACAATCCACGAGGTGGCCGGCGGCTTCCTGATCCGCCTGCCGCAGTCAGTCACGCACCTGTTTCCCGGAGTGGTCCGGCTGCGGCAGCGGGCCCCGAACCTGTTCCTGCCCGTGGCCGCCGAGCTGCGGCCGACCCTGTTCCCCGACGAGGCGTCGGCCCTGGTCCAGAAGCGCGGATTGGTCTTCCTGCCGTGCGGGCAAGCCCTTGCCTTCGAGCCGGATCGATCCGTGCCCCTGTCGCGGTTTGTCGCGGCCCGCCGATTGCCGCTGGGTCCCTGGCGACCCTTGCCTGAGCCGCCGCTGCTCGCGGACCGGCTGTCGCAGGTGCTGCTGGATCGGCCCGACGACTCCCCGGAGACGGTCTTCTCGACAGGAGGCGAGGACATCGGCGTCGAGGAGCCGGAGCCGCCGAAGGTTGGCCCCGCCGGTCGGGCCCGCGCTTCCATCCGGCAGGGGCTTGGTCAGGGACTGAGCTGGCTGGGTCGGAAGCTCGGCTGGAAACGGCTGGCCCAGCTCGGCAGTCAGATGGCGGACGCGGCCCGGCAGATGCTCCAGGCCATCAGCGACAGCGCCCGGGGTCGGCAGGAGGCGGCCCTGCGTGCCCTGCTGCGGAAGTTCCAGGAGGGCAAGCTGGAAGAGGCCCTGCGCCGGGCCCTGCCCTTCGGCGAGGGGGGCGGCCGGGGCAATCAGCCGACCGGGGACTCCAGCTTGCCGACGCACAACACCAGCTACTCGCTCGGCAACATTCTCGGCGGCGCGGGCCCCGGGGGCCTGTGGACGGTTGGGCTCGACGTCCAGGCCCAGTTGGCGGCCGAGTACCGCAAGGCAGCGGAAGCGGCCACGGCTCGCGGCGATTACCGGCGGGCGGCCTTCATCTACGGCAAGCTGCTGCGCGACTACCGCCTGGCCGCCGACGCGCTGTCACGCGGCGGACTGCACCACGATGCCGCCATTCTCTATCTCGAAAAGGTGCAAGACGTCCTGGCCGCCGCCCGCTCCTTCGAGGCCGCGGGAGAGTTTGATCGAGCGGTGCAGCTCTACCGGCAGCGGAAGCAGCACGTCCTGGCCGGCGACCTGCTGCGGCGGATTGGTGACGAACAGCAAGCGGTGCGCGAGTACGAGCAAGCTCTGGAGCAGCTGCTTCAGAGCGAGGTCTTCCTGGCGGCCGGCAACCTGGCCCTGGAGAAGCTGCACCGGACTGAGACAGCCGAGGCCTGCTTCTGGGCCGGCTGGAACCAGCGTCCCAGCGGCAGTCCGCTGCCCTGCTTGCACCGCCTGGTCCGGCTTCTGGCCGAGGGAAAGGCGACCGCGTATTTCCTGACCGTGGTAGACGAGGCGACGCGCTATCTAGAACAGCACGGCAGCGAAAACGATTGTTCCTCCTTCTTCACCGAGGTGGTCCGTCTCGCGGATCGGCCGAACCTGGCCGGGGTGCGCGACCGGCTGCGGGACAAAGCCCTGCTGGGTCTGGCCGCCCGGCTGCGTTCCCGGGCCCAGGTCGAGAGCAGCCCCGGCAACCTGGTTTCGACCCTGTTCGGCCAGTCCGGCCTGTGGTCTGCCCCCCAGGTCAGCGACGCCGAGGCCGCCTGGCGCGCCTCGTTGCCGACCCGCAAGGTGGCCAGCAGACCAGCGGGCAAGCGAGCCATCATCCAGACCCGGCTCCATTATGGCACTGTCCAGGCCGCCTGCGTGGCCGGGAACAACGGCCAGCTGTTCGTCGCCTTCGCGGACGGGACGCTCTGCTGCTTCGACCCGATGCACGGTGCCCTGCACTCTCTGCCGGCGCTGACGGGCTCGGTCTGCTCGCTGGCGACGGACCCCAAAGCGCGGATGCTGCTGGCGCTGTCCCTGGGAGACCAAGCCTGCTATGAGCTGGCCACCTATCTCTACGTGGGGGAAAGTCGTTATTCGCCGCTGCTGACGCGAAAAGCCCTGACCGGGCCTGGACCGGGGGCCCAGCTGTCGCCGCTGGTCTTTGTCGGCAGCGAGCCCCGCGGCGTGGTCTGGTGGCAGGACGGCCTGGTCGTCCTCCACGGCGCCAACCCCTTGCCGGTGGGCCGGACGGGCGCCGAGGAGCGTGAAGACTTTCCGGACCTGGAAGGGGTGCTGCCGGTGCCGACGCCGGAATGGAATCGGCTGCTGCTGTTCAACGAGCAAGCGGCGGCGCTGTGCTGGGTGCCGTCCTATCGGCTGGTGGGAGCGCCGCTGGGCTGGATCGCCCGACCGCGGCCCGGCCTGCTGGCGAGCCAGACCTTCCGCACCTCCCGGGTGGGCGAGGGGATGCAGGTCGAGGTGGTTCGCGTCGGTGCGGAGGACGGCCGGCTGTTGTGGTCCCGGCTGCTGGTGGAAGACGCCAACCGGCTGGAGCTGCAAACCTCGGCGATCAGCAAGACCGAGGGGTATCTGGGCGCGACGCAGATCAGCCCCCAGCGCCTGGCCGCCATCCACGAGGGCGGCATCGACTGGTTGTACGTCCACCGCCGGCGGCTGGAAGTGGTCAGCAGCACCGCAATCAACCTGGGCGGGGCCTGCGGCTGCTTCTTCAGCCCGCCCACCGGCGAGCTGCTGATCGTCTGCCGGGACGGCTACCTGGTGCGCGTCGGGACGCCGACGTGAGCCGGCCGGTTGCCGCGGGTAGCGGACACAGACCGCGCCCTGGGGAAAATCTTCCTCTGCCAACAGCTGATCCTCGTCCATCGACGGTCGGCCCGGCGCGGTTGAGGATCCCGACCGTGACGGATTGTGGGGAGTGAGGCTCCGCGGAGATAGAACTGCTGAGAATGCCACCATGCCAACGGCGCCGAAACCTGGCAATGTTGTCAGAGAGCGTCCCTGCCTGTCCAGGATGGCCTGGTGAGTGTCAGTTATCCCGACATTGCCAACGTGCCGCACCACACGGCTTCCCTATCTGGCACGTTCCGTCCGATCGCTAGGCGATGAGCCGGCGTTGCCGGCAGGTTTCCACGTAGGTGGCCTCGAACTCCACCGGGACAAAGAGATCGCCGGTCAGCCGCAGCGGCATGGTCGGCAACACGGAGGCGACGCTGCAACGCTCGGCCCAGACGTCGATCTGCGGGGTCTGATCGCGCAGGACCGGCCGATAGGCCGCCGCGTACAGAGAGACGTCATCGGGCAATCGGCCGGCCGGGGCGTTCAGAAAATGCAGCAGTTCGTTGTGGAGGTTGGCCCGGCGGTTGGTGACCACGTCAATCACAACGACACTGACTCCTTGCTGGAGGTAGTTGGCGCACTTGGCGACGAACGCCTGGCGCTCTTCCTCACGATCCTTGTTGCCGGGACTGACGAGTTCGATGGCCCCGACCAGTTGTCGCCCGTATGGTCTGGAGAAAACGCGAACCTCGAACCGATCCGGAAAGACAGCAGGGATAGCCGTCAGCGCCCGGGGCGGAGCGTAGACTTCAGGCAAGGTCGCCACGCCGCCGTTGCTGGTGCTGGGAGGGACTGGAGGTATCGGTCGCTCGAAGGCGCCAACGTCTATCTCGACGTGCGGTCCAACGTGGGTATGCTCCAGCGCGATGAAGTCGCGTGTCAGCCAGCGCTGATTCAACACAACGGCAATTTGACTTGCCCAGCCGGAATGCAACGAATCCCAGGGCAAGTCGTTTTCCACCGGCGGGCGGAAGTGATCGAACAGCGGCATGCTGGGACTCCCTTGTTCGCTCGGGATTCGTCTGAACAACTGCGTTCACTATTCGGAGAGAACCGGTCGCGCCTTCATCCGGCTGGGGTGAGGAAAAAGACATAACCTTTCACGTTGTCTGCTTGACTCACTTCGACCAGGCCCTCCGCTGCGAGGAGGTATCCGTAGTGGCGGACCATCTCCGGCTTTATGCCCGCTGTAGCCGCAACCTCATTCGTTGCCTTGGCAAAGTCTTCACCCCAGCTGGTCTTCACCAGCTGGGGTGAAGACTTTGAAATGCTTGCGAACCCGATCACGCAGTTCACGGTAGCCCTCCTTGCTTACATTCTTAAAGCTGCAATTACCCATCTCATCACAGGGACAGGCATTGCGGTCTTCCACCCAAATCAGCCATTCGACAGGGATTCGCCATTCTGGCTTCGGATGTTCCTCAGGACTTCTGATCCTGTCGGGATCGGTCCCCGCCAAGGTTTCGCACCTCCCAGTTGCTCGGCCAATGGCGATGATACCCGCGCCCTTTCCCCACATGAAGATCGCATCGCCCTCTCTCACCTGTTGCATGTGCGCAGGCCACGCGAACGTTTCCCACGCAGCGGCGTATTTCCTTTGCCGCATCATGTCTTCAACGCTTGAATGCCGGCGGTTCGTGTTGCAGATGAAAAAGCGAGGGGACTTGTCTAACAAATCCCGCAACGCTGCCTGCTCTACCGATGTGAGCGTGGCCGGCACCGACGAGTGAGTTCCCGGCGTCTCGTCTTTGGCTTCCTCCCCCGACGCTTTCGCTGGACCCGAGTGCGGACTCCGCTCGCCTTCCCAAGGGCGTGGGTCAAGCGCATCGAGTTTCGCGAGAACCTCGCCGAAGTCCGCAAAGCGTTCTTCAACGGCGTCAGCGGTGCAGCGCTCCAGCAGATCGCGCAGAGGCTGATAGTTCTCGGGCAGCTTGTCGTAATGAAAGCCTTTCGGCGCCGTCGTGCCGAAAAGGGCCTCGCAGAAGGTCTTGCCGAAGGTGTAGACATCGGAATACGGGCCGACTTTCTCGATCTTGCCGCTGATGGGGTCCACCTCGTTCTTCTGCTCCGGCGGGGCGTACTTGAAGGTGCCGGCGTAACTCCGGTCGCTGGCGGAGCGAGCGTCCGGGGGACACAGGATGCTCTTGCCGGCGGTCTGCTGGCGCACGGCCAGGCCGAAGTCAATGACCCGCACCTCCCAGCGATCCCCCTCACTCCCAACCTCTCTCCCCGAGAGCGCGTGAGGAGAAGGAACCCGGCGGACGAGGATATTATCTGGTTTCAGGTCACGGTGATACACCCGCGCCTTGTGGGCCGCGCTCATGGCGGAAGCCACTTGCCGCGCGATCGCCACGGCCTCGCCGGGCTGCAGTTTGCCGTGCTGTCGCAGGTGCTTCGCCAGGCTGTCGCCCTCGAAATACTCCATGACGATGAATGGGCGGGCTTCGTCGTCGTCGAAACAGCCCCAGGCACGGACGCCGATGATGGCCGGGTGCTTCAGCGTCTTGATGATGTGGGCCTCGGCAAAAACCTCGTGGACCTCGCGCCAGGTCTGCCGTGTGCAGCGTCTTGACGGCGACGGCGCGCTCCTCCGCGATGGCGTAGCGATCCTCGCACCGCAGCACGGTGCCGAAACCGCCGGCACCCAGGATCGTCTTCGGCACATACTGGACGAGCGAGAACGGCCGGTAGGCGGGGTCGAGGCGCGCGGCCTCCAGCAGCGCGGCGAGGGCCTCCGGCCATTGGCCCAGCTCGCAGGCGTCGCGGTATCTCTGGTAGTGGTTCTTGGCGGCGAGGCTCTTATTCTCGGCAGCAGCGCGGTGCGCGGCCTCGGCGTGCATCTCCTGAGCCTGGCTGAACTGCCCGGCGGCGCTGAGGCTATCGGCGAGCAGGGTTAGCGATTCGACGTTCTGTTGCTCGGGAGGCAGTTTGCGGTATTCGTCCCGCAGTTTGCGCAGGACTTCCCGCTCCTTCTCGTTGGTGATGGACACGGTCAGTTTCCGCGCCTCATCGCCGCGGACGTGATTGCGCTCGGCCAACTGTTCGGCGAAGCGGGCGAGGTTGGCGAAGCCGGCCTGAATGCGTTCTTCGGTGGCCCGCTGCAGGCGGATAATGCGGTCCGCAGCATCCGGCAAGCCGTCCAGGGCGACGAGCTGCTGCATGAGGCCCGCCAGCTGTCCGTTGCACTCCGAAAGAATGCCGGCAATCTGTTGCAGCTCCTGGTCGCTCAGCTGGGAGCGAATCCGGGCGTCGGCTTGCTCCTGGTCTTCGGCCGTTTCCTGCACGCACTCCAGCACCTTGTCCACGGCGTCGGCGATGAGCGAGCCACCAGGCACCGCGGCGGAGATGACATGCCGGACCGCGAAGCGAGCAGGCTTCCCCCAGCGGACCACGACACCACATGCAGTCTTGAGCCAGGACATGGGAGAACTCCATCGGTCGGTGATAGCGGTTCCGAGCGTGCGGACAACCGGCTAGCTCAGAGACTTTCGCCTCACTCATTCAAGCGATCTCGTGTCGCGCAACTTCTCGGTCAGCATAGCACGGATCGGATCCCACGTCGCCAGTTTTCCGCGACTTTTTCGCAAGCCCAATGCGGCCTCAGCGGTCACGCAGCCAAGACTGACCTCCGATGAGGGCCTTACGTGGAAAGGAGAATGCTTCGTAATCAACTAACCCAGCGAATTCCTTGAAGTATGGCAGCGCAAGCCATCGTGGAGCACTCAGCCAGCCCCTCCCGAATACCCTGGCGACTGGCAGGCACGCAGCGAAATGCCTCTTGCTGGCATCCCTGGGACCATCACGGACTGCTTCCGTCGTGTCCGCCACGCCCAACAAAGTGGCCGGCAGACCTGGCAGACAGCTATCCTGCCCAGATCCCCGGAGCCTATCGATCCTGGCGGGCTGATGTGCCACAAGAGGAGGAACGCTTTGGGTCGCGGGGGCTGTGGAAGCTCTGGGTGCGCTCTGGTCGGCAGGCTGACCCTCGCTTCGCCCTGACCACTCCAGCCGCTTCTTGACCTCCTGCTTGCGTCCGGCGATCGCCACCAGATCGAGCGGCCGGTCCACGGCGAGCAGGGCGTGCGTCAGCTTCTCGATCGGGCCGACTCCGAAACCGCCGGCATCCCAGCCAACATCCCCTGATCCGCCTGCTGGTGCGTCAGCCGCGCTGACAGGATGAGCTGCCATCCAGAGAGGGAGCCAGCCAGTAGGCGTAGCCGCAGGCCGCTCAACCACCGGACATTGGGTTTTGCCGTTAATTCGGACATCGGTTTTGCCGCGCGGAAGCGACCGCGCTCCGCTGCGCCGCTCGCTACGCTCGCGGCTCCGCGTCGCGGCTAACGGCAATCCCCGAAACCACAACCGCGACAGAGACATCGGCGGTCGGAGAGACCTCCGCTCTCGGGCCCTGGCGATACGTCATGGGATGTGAGAGGATACCATCGCGTGGCCGGCTCCCCGAACCTGGCCTGTCTGCGATCGTGTCCCGTCTGATATACTGGTGGGTACACAAGAGAGGGCCTGAAATCATGTCCACACCAACTGTTCCCATTAGCGAAGCGTCACACCAAATCTTGAAGGAGCTGGCCGAGCGGACTGGCCAGACCACGATGGATGTGCTTGACAAGGCCCTCGACAGCTACCGCCGCAAGGTGTTCTTCGAGGAGCTGAACGCCGGCTACGCCGCGCTGAAGGCGGACCCGGAAGCATGGGCCGAACATCTGGCCGAACGCAAGCAGTGGGATGCAACCCTGATGGACGGTCTGGACTCGGACGAACGCTGGTCAGAGGACGGCCGTTGCTTGAACCCTGAGGAAACTCTCGATTGAGCGAACGTCCCCAATAACCCGCTCCTTTCCCCTCCGAACCCCCACCTGCTCCCCAGGTCGCATGATCGCTGACGTGAAAGGACCTCCTCCGAGTATCGGGGAAAAGAAATGGCCGATCCAATCCGTGGGGAAATCTGGCTGGTCGATCTGGGGACGGGGCGAGGACATGAGCAGGCAGGCCGACGGCCCGCTTTGATCGTGAGTGACGACGCCTTCAACGGCGGTTTGTCAGGGCTGGTAATGGTCGTGCCGCTGACCTCGAAGCTGAAGAAGTCAAAGAACATCCCGGCACACGTCCCCGTTGATCCACCCGAGGGAGGACTGAAGACACCAAGCGTCATCCTCTGCGATCAGTTGCGGACAATTAGCAAGGACCGTCTGGACAAGACCCCTTGGGGAAGTGTAACGGCCAGGACAATGGCGGAAGTGGAGAAAAACTTGCGCATCCTGCTGGGTTTGTAACGTCAGGCGCACCTTCGTCTGAGAAAAGAGATTGCCCTCCAGCCAGGAAAGCTCGCCTTGACAGCAGAGCATGGGAGCGTGCTGCACTGCCGTGGCTCAGCCGCGGCCGACGAACGGCATCCCCGTGGCCATCACCGTCAGAAACAGCACGTTGGCGTCCAGGGGCAGACCCGCCACGTAAACCACGGCATTTGCCACGTGCTGCACGTCCATCGTCGGTTCGACGGCCTTCTCGCCGCTGGCTTGCAGCACGCCCTGTTTCATCTTGGCGGTCATTTCCGTCTCGGCGTTACCAATGTCGATCTGGCCGCAGGCGATGTCGTACTTCCGTCCATCCAGGGCCAGCGACCGGGTCAGCCCGGTGATCGCGTGCTTGCTGGCCGTGTACGGCGCGGAGTTAGGCCGGGGAACGTACGCCGAGAGGGAGCCGTTGTTGATGATCCGTCCGCCCCGCGGGGTTTGCTGCTTCATCAGCCGGAAGGTCTCCTGAGCGCACAGGAACGCACCGGTGAGGTTGACGTCGATGACCCGCCGCCATTGCTCGAACGTCAGGTCCTCGAAGGGAATCGCCGGGGCACCGCTGCCGGCGTTGTTGAACAGCAGATCGAGCCGGCCAAAGGTCTGCCGGACCCTCTCGAAGAGGGCCTTCACGGACGCGGGGTCGGTCACGTCGGCGGCGACCGGGAGCGCCTGGCCAGGCGCGGCCGACGCCTCGGCGGCGGTCTGCTCCAGTTTGTCGAGGCGCCGTCCGGCCAGGACGACCGAGTAGCCGGCCGCCAGCAGAGCGCGAGCGGTCGCCCGGCCGATGCCGGAGCCCGCTCCTGTGATCAGCGCGATTTTCCCGTTGGCGTTCATAGTTGCAGTGGCCCCTGATCTTTGGGCGGCGCTTCCTGAATCGTTTCCGGTGATCGGGTCTCTTTCTTGTGAAAACTCTGGAAGTAATCGACCAGCTGATTGATGCAGTGAACCAGTTCGTAGCGTTCCAGGACGCGCTGCCGGGCCCCTTCGCCCAGGCGCTGCGCCTCCTCGGGATGGTCCAGCAGGGTCAGGGCGTGCTCGGTCAGCATTTCCACGTCGTAGAAGTCCGCCAGCAGGCCCTGCTCGTTGTGCGTGATCGCTTCCTGAAGCGGGGCCGTGGCCGAGCCCAGGATCGGACAGCCCGACGCCATCGCCTGCACCAGCGACCACGACAGGACGTAGGGCACCGTCAGGTAAACGTGCAGGTTGCTCAGGTTATACAGCACCGCCAGGTCGGGAGTCGGGATCAGACCCAGGAAGTGGAACCGGCTCAGGTCGTAGTTGTCCTGGCGGAGGACGTACTCCTTGAAGGTCTGGTTCCCGATGTGGTGCTTTTCGTGACCGTAGTTGGTGCGGTCGTTGCCGGCGATCAGAAAGATGACGTCCTTGCGGGCCTTGCAGATCCGTTTGGCCACCTTCATGAAGATGTCGAAGCCGCGGGCCGACTCCAGGCCCCGCGAGACGTAGGTGACCACCCTGGTGTCCGGACCGATCGACAGCCCGCGAAACTGCGTCGGCCGGGGGCGGGGCTGGAACAGGTTGCAATCGACGCCGTCGAAGATCACCCGCAGCTTGTGCCGCCATTCCGGAGGGCAGGTCGAGAGCTGGTAGTGCGTCGGCGTGTAGCCGGCGTCGCAGTAGTGCAGGTGCAGCTCGGTGAAGACATGGTAGTTGGCGTTGAACAGCCGAACCCCTTCGGGCGGCGGAAACTCCTTGCGCAGGATCAGCTCGGGGCCCCAGAAGGGCGGCGGCAGCAGCTCGAAGTAGCCGACAAAGGGGCAGTTGTAGAGGTTGCGCAGATACAGCATGCTCCCGTAGGACATGTGGCCGACCACCAGGTCGGGCTTGATCTGGGGTGTGCCGCGCAGCCCCCGATAGATGGCCTCCATGTGCTGGAACAGGGCGCCGACGTTGTCGGGGTTGTAAAAGATCTTCGGCTGTGGCCCCTCGGCGATCCGGTAGTTGATGTGTGTGAAGGGCAGAGTCAGGTGCGTGGTGTCGATGGAAGTGACGAAAGTGCATTGCCAGCCCAGCTTGGTGGCCAGGTGCTGGGCGATCAGCCCAAACTGAGCGGGGAAATTGGGGTGCAGGAACATCACGTGCATGAAGACGTCCTCTCCGATTGGGACTGCGGAGTTCCGAGGGCATTGTACTCAGGAAAGGATGAAGGATGAAGGATGAATCAAGACGTTCTGACTCATCCTTCATCCTTCATCCTTCATCCTTTCCTGAGTGGTGGCTGGCACAATAGCTGCATTGACACAACCACCTGTTCCCGGCAATGAATGACGGCCATGGGCCAGGAACCAATCAGGGAAAGCGATGGGGGCCATGCCGGTATGTCTCGATCTGTTGCCGCCTGGAAGTCGTTCGGTCTGCTCCTGGCGGGGTTCCTCGCCGGGTGCGGACACAAACAACCGCAGGTCGCCCCCTCTCAGCCGCCCGTGATCCCGGTCAGCAGGCCGGTCGAGCGGCAAGTCACCGACTACGTGGACTTCACCGGCCGGACCGATGCGGTCCAGTCCGTGGACGTTCGTCCCCGGGTGACCGGCTATCTGACGCAAACGCCGTTCAAGGAAGGAGCCGAGGTCAAGAAGGGGGAACTGCTCTTCGAGATCGATCCCCGGCCGTATCAGGCGCAGCTGGACCAGGCCCTCGCCCAGGTGGACCTGAACAAGGCGTCGCTGCGGCTGGCCCGAGCCACCCTGGCGCGCGACGAGGCCGTGGCCCGCGCGGTGCCCGGCGGCGTCAGCCCGCAGCAGCTCGATCAGGATCAGGCCATGGTGGACGAGGCCATCGCCCGGGTCAAGGCCTACCAGGCCAGCACCGAGGTCTATCGGCTCAACCTCAGCTTTTGCCAGGTCACCTCGCCCATCGACGGCAAGGTCAGCCGCTACTACCTGACGGTCGGCAACCTGGTCAATCAGGACCAGACCCTGCTCACCACCGTGGTCTCCCTCGATCCCACGTACGCCTACTTCGACATGGATGAGCCGACCCTGCTGCGCATCCGCGAGGCGATCAACGAGGGCAAGATCAAGCTGCCCGAGGACGGCGTCATCCCGGTGCTGATGGGCTTGCAGGGCGAGACGGGCTATCCGCACCTGGGGCGCATCAACTTCGCGAACAACCAGGTCAATCCGACCACCGGCAGCCTCACCCTGCGCGGCGTCTTTCCCAATCCCAAACCCCGAGAAGTCGCGGACGTGGCCTCGGGAGTCGGCCAGGTGGCCCGACCGTCCCTGACCGGGCTGCTGGGCTGGGCCGCGGACCGGATCGCCGTGTCGCCGGGCACCCGGCTGCTGTCGGCCGGGATGTTCGTGCGCATCCGGCTGCCGATCGGCACGCCCCATCCGGCCCTGCTGGTCATCGACCGGGCCATCGGTTCGGACCAGGGTTTGAAGTACGTCTGCGTCCTGGGCGCCGACAACACGGTCCAGTATCGCCGGGTCACCACTGGGGCCCTTCAGCCCGACGGCCTGCGCGTCATCAGCAGCGGCCTCACCCCGGACGACTGGGTTGTCGTGGGCGGCTTGCAGCAAGTCCGCCCGGGCATGACCATCCACACCGATCAGGTGCAGATGCCGACGCTGAACAACCCGGTTGCCGCGCCAGTTGGGGCCAAACCGCTGCCGCCAGCGGGCGTGATGCAGCAGGCCGGCAAGGCCAAGCCGTGAGGGGCAGCCGCGATGATTGCACGGTTCTTCATCGATCGGCCGATCTTCGCGACGGTGCTGTCGCTGGTCATCCTGCTGACCGGCGGGATTGCGCTGCTGACGCTGCCGATCGCGCAGTATCCGCAGATCACGCCGCCGTCGGTGCAGGTGGCCATCACCTACCCGGGAGCCAGCCCGCAGGTGGTGGCCGACACGGTGGCGGCGCCGATCGAGCAAGAGGTCAATGGCGTCGAGGGCATGCTCTACCTGTCCTCGCAGATGGGCACCGATGGCTCGTACGTGCTCACGGTCACCTTCGAGGTCGGGGTCGATCTGAACACGGCCCTGGTCATGGTGCAGAACCGGGTCGCCCTGGCCATGCCGCAACTGCCGACCGAGGTGCAGAACCAGGGCATCACCATCCGCAAGAAGACGCCCGACATCTTGATGGTCGTCAACTTCATCTCGCCCCACGGCCGATATGACGACCTTTACCTGAGCAACTTCGCCACCATCAACGTCAAGGATGAAATCCTCCGGGTGGATGGCGTGTCGGACGTCCACGTCCTGGGCGAGCGCGATTACAGCATCCGTGCCTGGCTCGATCCGCGGAAGCTGGCGTCCGGAGAACCTGACGGCCATCGACGTGGCCAGCAGTATCCGCAATCAGAACCTGGACGCCCCTGCCGGCCGGCTCGGGCAGCCGCCGGCCCCACGAGGCCAGGCGTTTGACGTGCCGATCAACACCCTGGGCCGGCTCACCGATCCGGAGCAGTTCGGCGACATCATCGTCAAGGTCTGTCAAGTTCAGGCCAACCCGCCTCCGACCACCATCCTGGCACCGCCGCCCGCCGAATTCGGTCTGCCCAACCCGACCAGTTCCAGTCCGTCCCCGGGCACCAGCCCGCTGGGCCCGCTGACCAGCAGCGGCACCAGTGGCAACCTGACCAGCAACGGCACCAGCAGCAGCCTGAACAGCAGCGGCGTGCCCGGCCGCAACGCCGCCCTGCTCAGCACGCTCCGCCCGGCCACGACTCCCGGCACGCCCCTGAGCGGCGTCAGCTCCAGCGGCGGCGGCAGCACGGGAGGCGGCGGCACCACCCCCGGCGGGGGAACGACCACGGGTGGAGCGATGGGTGGGGCGACCGGCTCGGCGACGAGCGGCAGCCTGCCCGGCCTGTCGATCAACTCCACCACGACGGCAGAGAGCAACGGGGCCATCAGCGCCACGACCATGGGCCGAGGACCGGGACCGCCGGCAGCCGCCATTGTCCGGCTGCGCGACGTGGCCCGCGTTGAGCTGGGAGCGCAGCAGTACACCCAGGCTTGCACCTTCGACGGGTTGCCGTCCGTGGGGCTGGCGGTCTTCCAGCTTCCGGGGACCAATGCCCTGGATGTTTCCGATCGGGTCAAGGCGAAGATGCGGGAGCTGTCCAGGCGCTTTCCCGCGGACGTGGACTACCGGATCGGCTACGACATCACGCCGTTCATCCGCGAGTCGGTCGATGACGTGGTTCACACGCTGTTCGAGGCCGTGGTGCTGGTCGGCCTGGTGGTACTGCTCTTTTTGCAGAGCTGGCGGGCGGTGATCATTCCCATGGTCGCGGTGCCGGTGGCGATCATCGGTACTTTCGCGGTCTCCGGCCGCGGTCGGCTTCAGCCTGAACAACATCTCGCTCTTTGGCCTGGTGCTGGCCATCGGCATCGTGGTGGACGACGCCATTGTCGTCGTCGAGAACGTGGAGCGCTGGCTGGCCCACGGCCTGTCTGAAGCGCAGGCCGGCCCTCCAGCCCTGGCTGGCCGTGCAGGCACGGGAGCGCACGCAGGCGTGCGGGAGGCGACGCGCCGGGCGATGGACGAGGTGACCGGCCCGATCATCGCCGTGGCCCTGGTGCTGTGTGCCGTGTTTGTGCCGTGCGCGTTCATCAGCGGCATCACCGGCCGGTTCTTCCGTCAGTTCGCGGTGACCATCTCGGTCTCCACGGTCTTCTCGGCCATCAACTCGCTGACCCTGAGCCCGGCCCTGGCCGCCATCTTGCTCAAGCCACGGGGGACGCGCCGCGATCCATTCACCTGGATGCTGGACACACTGCTCGGCTGGGTGTTCTGGTTGTTCAACCGGGCCTTCGACGCGGGCACTGCGGGCTATGCCCGGGTGGTGGGCGGGCTGCTGCGGGTCAACCTGGCCGTCCTGCTTGTCTACGCGGTCCTGCTGGTGCTGACCTGGTGGATCTTCCAGCGGGCCCCGACCGGCTTCGTTCCGCAGCAGGACCAGGGCCGGGTGATCGTCAACGTCCAGCTGCCCGACGCGGCGTCGCTCCAGCGCACCCGGGAGGTGCTTGCAGAGGTGGAACGGATCACCCTGAACACGCCGGGGGTGGCACACACGGTCACCATCGCGGGCATGTCTTTCGTGCAGTCGGCCAACAGCTCCAACTTTGCCTCGATGTTCGTCGTCCTCGACCCGTTCGAGAAGCGTCGGACCCCGGACCTGCGCGACACCGCGATCATGGACCGGCTGCGGCAAGCCTGGCGCGAGCAGGTCAAGGAGGCCGAGGTGCTGATCTTCGGAGCGCCGCCCATCCCGGGGCTGAGCGTGGCCGGCGGCTTCAAGCTGATGGTCGAGGACAGGGCCGGCCTTGGCCTGGACGCCTTGCAGGAGCAGACCGACAAGCTGACCCGCAAGCTGAAGAGGCAGCCCGGTCTGTCCGGAGTCTCCGCCCAGTTTCGGTCCAACACCCCGCAGTTGTTCCTGGACGTCAATTGGGACAAGGCCGCCTCGCTGGGGGTTGGGTCTCTCGATGCCCGTCAGACGCTGGAGATCTACCTGGGCTCGCTGTACGTCAACAGCTTCAACGAGTTCGGCCGGCACTGGCAGGTCACCATCCAGGCCGACGGCAAGTACACCTGCCGGGTGGAGGACATCAACCTGCTCCAGGTCCGCAACAGCCAGGGACAGATGGTCATGATGGGCACCCTGGGCAAGGCTCGCGAGATCGGCGGTCCGGTCATGATTACCCGTTACAACCTGCACACCGCCGCCCCGATCACCGGCAATCTGGAGCCCGGCGTGTCGTCGGGCGACGTCATCGCGGACATCGACAAGCTGGCGGAGGAATTGCTCCCGCTGTCCATGAAAGCAGACTGGACCGAGCTGATGTTCATGCAGATCCGGGCCGGCAACACGGCCATTTACGTGTTCGCCCTGGCGGTGGTGTGCGTGTTCCTGGCGTTGTCGGCGCTGTACGAAAGCTGGTCGCTGCCGCTGGCGGTGATCCTGGTGGTGCCGTTGTGTCTGCTCTGCTCGGTGGGCGGAGTGCTGCTCCAGCACGTGGACGTGAACATCTTTGTGCAGATCGGCCTGGTGGTGCTGGTCGGCCTGGCCTGCAAGAACAGTATCCTGATCGTCGAGTTCGCCCGGCAGTTGCACGAAGAGGGCCAGCCGCGCTCCGAGGCCACGCGGGAAGCGTCCCGGCTGCGGTTACGGCCGATCCTGATGACCTCGTTCGCCTTCATCCTGGGCGTGGTGCCGCTGGTGATCGCCGAGGGCGCCGGGGCGGAGATGCGGCGGTCGCTGGGCATTGCGGTCTTCTGGGGCATGCTGGGCGTGACCCTGTTCGGCATCTTCCTGACCCCCGTGTTCTTCTACGTCATCCAGGGATTCAGCGAGGCCCGGCTGTTCCAGTCGGCCCTGGCCCAGTGGGTCGGTTCCGCCCTGGCGGGCGCGATCGCGGGGCTGGCGTTCGGCCTGCTGCTGGTGGCGGTTGGCTACGTACGGCTGGGGTGGGGCCTGGGGATCGGGGCGTGCGTGGGGACCGTGGCCGTGCTAGTGGTCCGGGGGGTACATCGCCGGATTGGAAGAATTCCCCACGGACAAGAATTCAACCACGGATGACACGGATAACACGGATAACACAAAGGCATTTGGTATTGTTTTTATCCGTGCTATCCGTGTCATCCGTGGTTGAATTCTTGTCCGTGGGGAATTCCGGAGGAACCCGAAGTGATCTCGCACTTCTTCATCGATCGGCCAATCTTTGCCTCGGTGCTGTCGATCGTCTTCGTGCTGGCCGGCGGCGTGGCCGTGTTCACGTTGCCGGTGGCGCAGTACCCCGACGTGACGCCGCCAACGGTGCTGGTGACGGCCCTGTATCCGGGCGTAACGCCGAGACCGTGCGCGACGTCGTGGCCGCTCCGATCGAGGAGCAGGTCAGCGGCGTCGAGGGCATGCTGTACATGTCGTCGCAGTCCACCAACGATGGCACTTACAAGCTGACGGTGACGTTCAAGCTGGGCATGGACTCGGACATGGCCCAGGTGCTGGTGCAAAACCGTGTCTCGCTGGCTCAACCAGTAATTCCGCCGCTGGTGCTCACCGAGGGCATCAGCGTCAAGAAGATGTCGCCCAGCACGCTGCTGATGGTCAACCTGTTCTCGCCGGACGGCCGCTATGACAGCACCTTCCTGAGCAACTATGCGACGATTTACCTCAAGGACGAGGTGGCCCGGCTGGATGGGGTCGCCGGCATCACCTACCTGGGGCAGCGGAACTACAGCCTGCGGGCCTGGCTCGACCCGGACAAGCTGGCCGCTCTCAACCTCAGCGCCATGGACGTGGTGACAGCCATCGCCCAGCAGAACTTGCAGGTCGCCGCCGGGCAGATCGGTCAGGAGCCGGCTCCGAAGGGGACGCAATTTCAGCTGACCATCAACACGCTGGGCCGGCTCACCACCCCGGAGCAATTCGCCGAGATCATCCTCAAGGCCAGCCCGGGCAAGCCGCCGCCCGGCACCCCCCCGGCGTCAGCCGGGGGAGGCAACGCCAGCGGTCAGGCCGCCATGACCGGTCAGGCCGCCACGACCGCCCAGGGACCAGTCCCGCAGACCACCGGCATCGTCCGGCTGCGCGACGTGGCCCGGGTCGAGCTGGGCGCGCAGCAATACAACCAGACCTGCACCCTGGACGGCCAGCCGTCCGTGGCCATGTCCATCTACCAGCTGCCTGGCTCCAATGCCCTGCAGACCGCCAGCGGCGTGGACCGGAAGATGAAGGTGCTGAAAACGCGGTTCCCCCAGGGGCTGGATTACCGGATCGTTTATGACATCACGCCGTTCATTCGCGAGTCGATCAACGAGGTCTTCTACACCCTCCGCGACGCCGTGCTGCTGGTGGCCGTCGTGGTGCTGGTCTTCCTGCAAAACTGGCGGGCAGCACTGATTCCGCTGGTGGCGGTGCCGGTGGCGATCATCGGCACCTTCGCCGTCATGGCCGCCCTGGGCTACTCGCTGAACAACCTGTCGCTCTTTGGCCTGGTGCTGGCCATCGGCATCGTCGTGGACGATGCCATCGTCGTCGTCGAGAACGTCGAGCGCTGGCTGGAACACGGAGCGGCGCCGCGCGCGGCGGCGCGCAATGCCATGCAAGAGGTGACCGGGCCGGTGATCGCGGTCGCCCTCGTCCTGTGTGCCGTGTTCATGCCGTGTGCCTTCCTGGGCGGCGTCAGCGGCCAGTTCTTTCGCCAGTTCGCGGTGACCATTGCCGTCTCGACGCTGATCTCGGCGTTCAACTCGCTGACACTCAGTCCCGCCCTGGCGGCGATCCTCCTCAAGCCGAAGGGCAGCCATCGTGACCCGTTGACCTGGATTATCGACATGCTGCTGGGCTGGTTCTTTCGCCTGTTCAACGTGGTTTTCGAGGCCAGCACGGCCCTGTACGTCCGCCTGGTCGGCGGGCTGCTCCGGATCAGCCTGGTGGCCCTGCTGATTTACGGCGGTCTGCTGATGCTGACCTGGTGGGAATTCAACGCCATCCCCAAGGGGTTCATCCCCCAGCAGGACAAGGGCTATCTGCTGCTCAACGTGCAACTGCCCGATTCCGCCTCGCTGGAGCGGACCGAAGCGCTGATGGCCCGGATCGAGACGGTGGCCCGCCAGACGCCAGGAGTCGATCACACCGTTGGCGTCGCCGGACAGTCGATGATCCTGAACGCCAACGCGCCCAATCTCGGCTCCACGTACGTCCTGCTCAAGGAGTTCTCGAAGCGGCGCGGCCTGACCGCCGGCGAAATTGCCGCCGAGATTCAGCGGCGCTGTCAGGAGGAGGTGCGGGGGGCCGTCGTGGCGGTGTTTGGTCCGCCGCCGATCGAGGGGCTGGGCACGACCGGCGGCTTCAAACTGATCGTCGAGGACCGCGGCAACCTCGGCCTGGGCGACCTGCAGCGGGTCAGCGATCAGATCGCGGCCCGGGGCAACCGGACGTCCGGGCTGCAAGGGCTGTTCAACAGCTCGCGGGCCAACACGCCCTTCTTGTACCTGGAGATTGACCGGACCAAGTGCCTGGCCCTGGGGGTTCAGATCAGCGACCTGTTCAGCACGCTGCAGGTCTACCTGGGCAGCTACTACGTCAACAACTTCAACGAGTTCGGCCGGACCTGGCAGGTCAACCTCCAGGCCGACCCGCGCTTCCGCGCTCGGGTCCCCGAGATCCTCCAGTTGCAGGTCCGCAGCAACCAGGGGAAGATGATCCGCCTGGCCACGGTCCTGAGCGTGCGCGACACCAGCGGCCCGGTCCTGGTGATGCGCTACAACACGTACTCGGCCACGGCCATCACCGGCATGACCACGCCGGGACGTCAGCTCCGGCCAGGCCGTGGCCCTGGTCAACGAGATTGCCGATAGCGAGATGCCGCGGTCGATGGCGTCGGAATGGACCGAGTTGACCTACCTTCAGCTGGAGGCCGGCAATACGGCCTTGTACGTCTTCGCTCTGGCGGTGGTGTTCGTGTTCCTGGTGCTGGCGGCCCAGTACGAGAGCTGGAAGCTGCCGCTGGCGGTGATCCTGGTCGTGCCGATGTGCCTGCTCTGCTCCGTCGCGGGCCTGGAGACGTTCGGCATGGAAGTGACCATCTTCGCGCAGATCGGTTTTGTGGTGCTGGTGGGGTTGGCGAGCAAGAACAGCATCCTGATCGTGGAGTTCGCCAAGCAGCAGCACGAGTCCGGCGTCCAAAGCGGAGGCCGGCCTGCCGGCCAGGCAGGCGCACGCAGGCGTGCGAGGCGGCAAGCGACCCTGGAAGCGGCCCGGCTGCGGCTGCGGCCGATCCTGATGACCTCGTTCGCCTTCATCTTCGGTGTGGTGCCGCTGGTGATCGCCGGAGGTGCCGGGGCGGAGATGCGGCGCTCACTGGGCACGGCGGTCTTCTGGGGCATGCTGGGCGTGACGCTGTTCGGCATCTTCCTGACGCCGGTGTTCTTCTGCGTCATCCAGTGGTTTGGGGACCGCCCGAGGCCGGAACCGCCGCCCGCTGCACAACCGCTCCCGACACCAGCAGCTCCCCCGGCCGGGCCCGAGACGCGGGTGCGAACGTCACAACGCGATTGAGGGCGGGTTTAGGGATTTGAGGAAAAGCGTTGGTCCGACCTCCTGTCCTGTCCCGTGGGTGCGCTGCGCGACCCACGGCTGGGTTATGCAACCCCTTCGGGGGAGGAAGACAACAGCAGCCCTGTTTTCTACCCCGAAGGGGTTCCACAGCCCAGCCGTGGGTCGCGCAGCGCACCCACGGAGACGGGGGCCCCGCGCTCCGCTCCGCATCGCGGCTAACCAAGAACTCGATCACTTGCCCCCCTGCAGGAAGTAGAACGCCGTGAAGGCGCTGCCCAGCGCCAGAAGCAGCATCAGCCCCCACTTGATCCAGTCACTCCCACCAAGGAAGTCGTCCTCGTTTGGCTTCAAAGGCACGTGCGGCCCGAGCGGCCCTTCCTGGTCGGGGGTGGGATTGGTCGGCGTGGCGCGGACCTGAGCGGCCCGGCGCGAGCGGTCCGGGTTGGCGGCGCGGTCCACAAGGGGGACTGACTTCGGGCCCGGCGAGGCAATCCGGCCGCTGGACGAGGGTTTGAGGTGCGGCACGGACGGCTGACCGGAAGGGGTCGGCATGGCTGAGGGGTTGATCACCAGATCGCGGAACTCCGGGTAACCCCGCAACTGCTCGAAGGGGCCGCTCTTGGTCTTGCTGGCCCGGACGTTGCTCGCATCCCCCAGCAGACCTTCCTTGAGCGAACGCCGGATGGCGGTGGCAGTGCCCTTGACCGTGTGAGTGACGCCCACCTCGTCCTTGTACACCAAATACCACAAGTCCACGGTGGCGTTGGCCACGTCGTGCGTGGGGACCCGTCGGGTGCTGTGGCCGGTCAGGTCCTCGACGAATTCCCGGCACGAGGAGGGCCGAACTTCCGGGTCGGGGTTCATGGCGCGGAGAATGGCCCATTCCACGCGCTCGCTGATGGCGTTGGGCGCCAGCTGGCGCGGCGGGACCAGCTCATTGTTCACCTTCTTCATCCAGGCGTCGAGCGGACCGTTGGAGCGAAAGGGCAATTCGCCGGTCACCATCTGGTACAGGGTGGCCCCGAGGCTGTAGATGTCGCAGCGGATGTCGGCGTTCTTGGCGTTGCGGAACTGCTCGGGGGCCATGAAGTGCGGCGTGCCCAGACCGCGGCCGGTCTTGGTCAGGTTCAGGTCGGTTTCGGCCTCCTTGACCAGGCCGAGGTCGGCCAGCTTGGCGACGCCGTCCTGGGTGATCAGGATGTTGTCCGGCTTGACGTCGCGATGCACCAGGTTCATCTTGTGGGCCCGGTGCAGCCCCTGGGCCACCTGGGCAATGATGCGAATGGCCTCGCTTTCGGGGACCCGGCCCACCCGCTCCAGGCGCTGGCCCAGCGATTCGCCGTCCACGTACTCCATCACCAGGTAGGGCATCGACCCCTTGTCGTCGTAATCCAGGGCCCGGACGATGTTGGGATGATCAAGCCTGCTGGCCGCCCGGAACTCCTGCTCGAAGCGCTTCAGCAGGATCGGGTTGCTGGCCATGTGGCTGGGCATGATCTTGATGGCCACCACCTGGCCCGTCTCGAGGTGCCGGCCCTTGAAGATGGCGCCCATGCCGCCCTCGGCGATCTTTTCCAGATCTCCATAGGCCCCGATGGTTCGCAGCATCGGTTCTCGCGACGTCTCCAGCGCCATTGCCGAGGTCTCCTCGACTCCGACCATCGGCCGGAGCAATTCCGACCGCTTCATGCTAATTCTAACTCCTTTCCGGCATGAAAGCATGGCAAAAAACTCGAAAAGCGCGAACTGGCCGGCAAATCGCCTCGTAGCGCCTCTGCCGGGCGCGTCACGTCGGCCGGGAAAACCCGGTCCGCGCTCTCTGCCGGGCTTGAGCAGGCGGGAAGCAAGGCCGGACCAGATTCCTCCAGGATTTGATCAATTTTCCCTGGCAATGCTGACCGGAATCAGTCACAATCCATAGGTTGGCAGCTGCGACCCATCTGCCCTGAAGGCCATGTCAACAGGTGATGCTCCATGACAATCCTCGGCAAGGTCCTGGCCTTTCTGAACATTCTGGGCGTAACGACTTTCCTTGTCCTGGCCTCGATGGACCTGGCCCGGAAGGAAAGCTGGAGGGAAGCCAACTACCGGCACGACCTGCTGAGTTATGGCTTGCCCCTCAATGACAAGCTCCTCACCGACAAGGAGCAGCCGCAAGCGGAACTCGTGGGCGATCCGAAACAGCCCAACCAGAGACTCAAGGACCTGTTTCCCCAGAACCCGGTCAACACCCAGGTCATGGAAGTCCAGCGCGTCCAGCAGGTGTTCGAGGGCGAGCTGCAGAAAGTCGCCGACAACAAGGCCAGGCACGTCGTGCTGTTTTGCCAGTACCTGCTGCCGCTGGCGACCCATTTCGAGGAACGCGAGGAACTGATCCTGATCCGCGCCAACCTGGCTACCGAGGAGAAGGCCAAGGCCCTGAAAACGGCCCTGCAGCAGGCGTTCAAGCTCGGGCTGAACGCCATGAAGAAAACGGAAGAGCGTGCCCAGGAAGTGGGCGGGCCCGAGGGCGACAAGCTGAAACGGCCCTTTGAGCAGCATTACCTCGAAGCCGTTCAGGGCGGGCTCGACAAGAGGCCCTTTGAGGGCGGGCCCGACAAGAGGCCGATTGTCAAGCTATTCCTGGGGATTTTGCCCACCGGCGGCGGCAAGACGTTCGCCGAGGCGGCCAGCAAGTTTGATGAAACCAGCTTCCTCCGGGACGTCCGCAACGATCAGGCGAAGACCTTCGAGGAACTCTTTGACAGCGTTTATGACGATTTGCTCCGATCGCTGTACGACAAGCTCAAGGCCCGGTTTTATGAACATTTCGAGGCCGCCAGAGATGGCAAGGTCATTGACCGGTCGAAGCCGGCCCAGGGCCCAGCCAGCCCCAGCCTGAGGGTGCAGACCTCGCCCGACGACCAGAAAAAGGCGGTCGCACGCCTGCTCTTTAACCTGGTCGAGGTCGCGCCTCGGGCCAGCAACCAGCCCAGGCCAGCGCGAATCTGGGAAGATCCGGATTACAAGCGGGTCATCAACGTCGTCGGTCTGGAGACGCTGGGGCAGGAGATCGAACAGCAGGCCAGACTGTACCAGGACATGATCAACGAGGTGACCGCCGACATCAAGCGGGAGCACGAGAACTTTGCCCTGGTCCATCGGGACCTGGTGGAGCAGCTCAAGGACCGGGCCGGCCGAATCGGCTACCTGGACGCTCTGCTGAAACGCAACATCGATGCAGTCGAGGCAGCGAAGGACGTGGTCAAGCGCCGCCAGGTGGACGTGGATTACTACGTCGCGGAGCTGGACAAGGTCCGCAAGGAGACGGCCGACCGGCTGGCGGACCTGACCAGGCTGGAAACGCAGCTGTTCAAGATCCGCCTCGAGGTCCGCGACGCCACCCGGCTCAATCAGGAATACCAGCGCCAGCTCAACCAGATGGAAGAACGAGTGCGCTAACCGAAATGGTTTCAAAGCCTGTAGGGAACGCCCTCCGTGGCGTTCCGGTCCCACGCGGAACGCCACGGAGGGCGTTCCCTACAGAAATGGTCCCCAACGGGAGTTCCATCCCATGACGATGTTCGGCAAGATCCTGGTCCTGCTCAACCTGGCCCTGAGCGTGATGCTGATGATCGTGGCCATCGTTGCGTACCTTGCCCGCATGGACTGGTCCAACAACCCGAGCAAGGACGGCAGCCCCGAGGGGGAATTGCGGGCCCGGGTCGCCAGGGTCACCGACCTCTGGAACCGGATTCCCGGTTCCGAGGCCAGCTGGCGCAAGTCACATGAAGGCTTGACCGTCCTGGAAGTGGGGACGGTGCCACAACACCTGGACGGCCGGCTGGCCAACCGGGACTGGTACAGGACCGAGATCCAGCTTCTGCTCACCGCGGGGGATGACATGATGGGCAAACCCACCGTGATGCGGGAAGTCGCGCTCGACGACAAGTTCCAGCTTGTTCCCGATGACGCCAACTCCGGCCGGCCCAAGATGGTTCCAGCCAAGGACCGCTTTGGCAAGGACCTTCTCAGCCTGGCTGCGTATGATAAAGTAGAGAAGGGTTTCTTTGATGCCCTGGACATGCAACTGAAAAAGCTCGATGCCCTGGTCAAGGAAGACACGAAACTGACCGAGATGCTGCTGGACGATTACCCAGTCAAGGGGGCCAAGGGGCTTCACACCCGGCTGAAGGAGGAGCGGGTCCGCGGCGAGGAGGTCAAGAACGAGCTGGAGCTGGTCAGACGGCCCTTGATCAACACCTACGTGGAGGCGGAGTTGTTGCTCAAACGCAAGCGGCAGATGGAGGATCGTCTGGAGGAACTGAAGAAGGCAAGGGCGGCCCAGCTAGCGGGGCTGGGCAAGAACTAGGGCGAGGGGACGAACGCGACCGACCAACTGCGGTTGACATTCGCTTTCGTCCTTGCCATATAGGCTCCCGTTCGCCAGGGGGATGGAACGGCGGACCGGGATCGCAATCCATTCGGACGAGGAGCAGGCCCATGCGGTCTGGTTGTCGTGCCGGTCAGGGGGATGGATCATGACGATTGTCGGCAAGATTCTGGTCTTCATTGTTCTGATCTTCAGCTGCCTCATCTTGGGCCTGGTCGTGTTCCTTTACGCGGCCCGCGTCAACTACGCCAGTTTGCTCAAGCGCGAGACTGATTTCCGCAAGGTGGATCGTGCCGTCGCCGATTCCTACAAGAACGAAAAAGGCGAACTGATCAAGGACTACGATGCCCAACTCGCCAAGATGAAAGCCGACCACGACCGGGTCGTGGCTCACCTCCTGGATCAGCAGACCGTCAACAGGACACTCCAGGACTCGCTGGTGCAGGAGAAGAAGAAAACACTCGATGCGGAAGCCCTGTCCGACGCCCGCAAGACTGAGGTGGAACGGCGGCAAAAAGAGGCCGAGCAGAACCTGGCCGCCCTCACCGCGGAGCGGACCAAGAACTTCGAGCTGCTCAAGGAGAAGAACGTCCTGCTGCAGCGGACCACGGCGGCGGAGATCAGCGCTCGCACGACGCTGGAGATCAATCGCCGGCTGGAGTATCAGTTGCAGGAGATGGCCCGCGACATGGCCCGGCTGCGGGCCAGCGGTTCGGCGACGACCGTCACCAAGCCCGACTACAACCCGCCTGCGGAGAAGATCGATGGGCTGATCAAGGCGACCGACAACAGCGGCCTGGTCAAGATCACCCTGGGCAGCGATTCCGGTCTGCTGCGCGGCCACACGATGGAAGTGTTCCGCATCAACCGCAACAACCCCTCACAGAGCAAGTATCTGGGCCGGGTTCGGATCATCGAGGTGACCCCGAACGAAGCGGTGGCCCAACCCCTGGGCCGGATGCTGGACGTGATCAAGCCGGGAGACAATGTGGCCAGTCGGATCCTGGGTGGCTGATCTGGCTGACCGACTGAGCAGGCACCGTTTCTGAATGGAGCGAGGTAATCATGCCCTCGACTGTCCGCGCACGCGGAACCCGGCCCATCGGTTCCGACTCCGACGCCCCCAAAGGGAAACCCCGCAACGACGTCTACGTGGGGCTGCTGCTGATCGCGCTGCTGGCCCAGGTCGCCGGCTGCATCTTGCTCTACCTGGACTTCAGCAGCTACCCCGAGGGAACCAAGCCCAATCAAGTGCCGATGGCGCCGCTCAAGATCGGGCCCCCCGGACAACCGCCACCGGCCGGGCGCAGGGGCAACCGGGGATGATGGGCGGCCAGCCCGGCGGCATGGCCGGCAACCAGGGCATGGCCGGGATGGCCGGGATGGCGGGCAATCGGGGCATGGCGGGGGCGGCTGGCAATCCCTGAGACTCTCGTTCCAGCGGCCCCGGGTTGCGCTGCGTTCCACCCGTTGGGGCTAGGGAATCCGAAATGCGAACGGTCATCACGGGCGGAGCGGGCTTCATCGGTTCTCACCTCTGCCAGCGCTTTCTGGAGCGCGGCCACGAGGTGATCTGCGTTGATAACCTGATTACCGGGTCGCTGAGCAACGTCGAGCCCTTGCGCAAGAATGATTGCTTTGCCTTTATCCGCCACGACATCTCGCATCCGCTGGAAATCGACGGTCCGGTGGACAACGTGCTGCACTTCGCGTCGCTCGCCAGTCCGGTCGATTACCTGCAATACCCAATCCAGACGCTCAAGGTCGGCTCGCTGGGCACGCACAACACGCTCGGGCTGGCCAAGCTAAAAGGATCGCGGTTCCTGCTGGCCAGCACCAGCGAGGTCTACGGGGACCCGGAAATCCACCCTCAGAAAGAGGATTATTGGGGCAACGTAAACCCAATTGGGATAAGGGGTTGCTACGACGAAAGCAAGCGGTTTGCCGAAGCCATTACCATGGCCTACCACAGAACGCATGGCGTCAATACAGGGATAATTCGGATCTTCAATTGCTATGGATCCTGCATGCGTCTCGACGATGGCCGAGTTTTGCCCAATTTCATGGGCCAGGCCTTGCGCGGCGAGCCGTTGACGGTCTACGGCAAGGGCACACAAACCCGCAGTTTCTGCTACGTCGATGACATGGTGAATGGGATCGAGAAGTTGCTGTTCGCCAGCTATCACGAACCAGTCAACATCGGCAATCCCAGCGAGATCACCATCCTGGAGTTCGCCGAGGAGATCCTGAAGCTCTCCGGCAGCAAAAGCCAGATCGTCTTCAAGCCGCTGCCGCAGGACGATCCGAAGGTGCGCCGGCCCGACATCACCCGGGCCCGGACCCTGCTCGGCTGGGAGCCGAAAATCGACCGGCACGAGGGACTGAAACGAACCCTGGCCTATTTCCAGGCGAAGATTCGCGGTCAGGAACAGTGACAATTGGGGGACACTGGGAAAACTGGGGACAATTCAGGTTGTCCCGAACGCCTTTTCGCCTGAAAATCTTTGCTTTCCTTGAAAACTTAACAGAAGGAACCGGACACCAATCTTGACAGAGACCCCCGATTCAATCTAGATTACCCCGATCAGAACAGAATGTCCCCCTGCGTGTCAACCTGGCCTGCAACGAGGCGTTCTCCTTGGCATCGACGTCGAGGCCCTTTCCCGGAAGGAAGAGCAGGAAGCCGGACCAGAACAACGGAGGGCGCGAAACGCTCTGTTAATTGCCACGACAACCGTGCCGTGGCCGCACTGACGCACGATCCTCCGAACTAACCACGGAGGCCATGAAACGCTCCCATGCAGACAACTCAAACCGCTCCGGCGGAGTTCAAGAATCTTGACCTTTCGCGGATTGCCCAGGACTTGCAAATCCGCAAGGTCCAGGTCGAGGCCGTGGTCCAGCTTCTGGACGAGGGCAACACCATTCCCTTCATCACCCGCTACCGCAAGGAACGCACCGGCGGGCTGGACGAGGAAGTGCTGCGCATTATCCAGGAACGCATCGGCCAGCTGCGCCACCTGGCCGAGCGCAAGCAGACCATCCTGCGCAGCATCGAGGGCCAGGGCAAACTGACCGACGAGTTGCGGGCGGCCATTTTGTCGGCCGACTCTCCCAAGCGGCTCGAGGATCTGTATTTGCCCTACAAGCCCAAGAAGCGGACCCTGGCCACCACGGCGCGGGAGAAGGGACTGGAGCCGCTGGCGCTGGCCATCTGGAACAGCGACCCGGCGGTCGCCAACCTGGCCGAGGTGCTGGCCGGCATGCTCAACCCGGAAAAGGAGCTGAATACCCCGGACGACGTCCTGACCGGGGCCGGGCACGTCCTGGCGGAGCTGATCGCGGAGACGGCCGACATCCGCGGGACGCTGCGCAACGTGCTGTGGGACACGGGCAAGCTGACCACGGCCAAGAGCGACAAGGTGGCCGAGGGCCAGGGCCTGGATTACAAGGACTACTTCCAGTTCACCGAGCCGCTGCGCCACGTGCCGCCGCACCGCATCCTGGCCATCAATCGCGGCGAGAAGGAAAACGTGCTGACGGTCAAGCTGGTCTGGGACGAGGAGCTGGGCCTGCGCGTCGCCCTGGAGCGTCTGCCGCTGCCGTTGCCCGACCACAAGCCTGCCGTGCCGGCGCAGGAGCCGCCGCCAAACGGCACCGGTGGGCCGGCGGTCGAAGCGGAGGCCGGCCTGCCGGCCGGAGCGCACGCAGGCGTGCGGTCCGAGGATTCGGCCCCGGCCCCCCATGCCCATGCGCACCCGCATCCAAACCACCCCCACCGGATGCAGGAGCTGATCGCGCAGCGGACGGCGGCCCTCCAGGCCCATCCGCACAAGGAGTTCCTGCAGAGGGTCACCGCCGACGCCCTGTCGCGCTTGCTGGTCCCCAGCCTGGAGCGGGAGATCCGCCGGGAGCTGACCCAGAAGGCCGAGGGGCATGCCATCGACGTTTTCGCGCGGAACCTGCGCAGCAAGCTGCTGGCGCCGCCGCTGCACGGCAAGCGGATCCTGGCCATCGATCCGGGCTTTCGCACCGGCTGCAAGGTGGCCGCCCTCGACGAGCACGGCAACCTGCTGGAGGAAGGGGTCATCTTCCCGCATCCGCCGCAGAAGAAAGCCCACGATGCCCGGCTCAAGCTGGAAGAGCTGGTCCGCAAGCACCAGACCAGCGTGATCGCCATCGGCAACGGCACCGCCTGCCGGGAGACGGAGGAACTGGTCGGCGAGCTGATTTCCAGCCTGGACGCACGCCGCAGCGGCGCCGTGGCCCCCAGCGCGGCCGTTCCCGCCGCCGCGGAAGCGCCTCCTCCGGTCCCCGAGCCACCGCCTGCTCCGGTCGTGGAAGCGTCCGCTCCGGTCGCGGCCGAGGAACCGGCTCCTGTTCCGCTTGTGGTGGAGGCCCCGGCCAGCGGCGAAAGCGTCCCCGCTCCTTCCGAGATCGCCCCCACGCCGGCACCCGAGGCCGCGGCCGAAGCGCAGGCTGGCCCTCTGCCCGACCTGTCGGGCAGGCCCGACGGAGCGCACGCAGGCGTGCAGGCGCCCCCGCCACCTCCGCCGGCGCCGCCGCCACCCCCGCCCGACCCCACGGTGGTGCTGGCTCACCTGCCGGAAGCACCGGCTGACCTGGCGTACGTCATCGTCAACGAGGCCGGGGCCAGCGTCTACTCGGCCAGTCCGGTGGCCAAGGAGGAGTTCCCCCAGTTCGACGCCACTCTGCGCGGCACCATCTCGATCGGCCGGCGCTTGCAAGACCCGCTGAGCGAGCTGGTCAAGATCGATCCGCAGCACATCGGCGTCGGCCTGTATCAGCACGACCTCAATCTCAAGCAGCTCAAGGAGTCGCTGGAGGGCGTGATTGAATCGTGCGTCAACACGGTGGGCGTCGATCTGAACACCGCCAGCGTGCCGCTACTGCGCTACGTCTCCGGTCTGAACTCGCTGGCGGCCCACAGCGTTGTCGAGCACCGCAAGACGAACGGACCCTTCCGCAATCTCGAGCAGTTGCTGCAAGTTTCCGACATTGGCGAGAAGCGCTTTGTGCAGGCGGCCGGGTTCCTCAAGATCGCCAACGGCGACAACCCGCTGGACGCCACCTGGATTCACCCCGAGAGCTACGCCGCCGCCCGGCAACTGCTGGCGGAGCTTGGCTATGGCCCCGAGGCCCTGGCCCACAAGGAGCAGCTGGACGAGCTGCGCACCAAGCTGAAGGCGGTTTCGCCCGAGGAGGTCGCCAATCGGCTGCAGGTTGGCCTGCCGACGGTCCGGGACCTCATCGATTCGCTGGCCCGTCCGGGCCGGGACCCGCGCGAGGACCTGCCGCCGCCGATCTTCAAGAAAGGCGTGCTCAAGTTGGAAGACCTCCAGCCGGGCATGGAGCTGAAGGGGTCGGTGCTGAACGTGGTCGATTTCGGGGCGTTCATGGACATTGGCCTGAAGGACAGCGGCCTGGTCCACATCAGCCAGATGGCCAACCGCTACGTCAAGAGCCCCTACGACGTGGTCACGGTGGGCGACGTGGTGACCGTCTGGGTGCTGTCGGTGGACAAGGAGCGCCGGCGTGTCTCGCTGACGATGATCTCGCCCGGCACCGAGCGCCGGCCGATCGAGCGTCGGCCGCGGGAGCCGCAGGGGCAGCGCCGCGAGGGCGGACCGCCCCGCGGCCAGCGGCGCGAAGGGCCGCCTCCAGGACAGCAGGCCCGCGAAGGGGGACCGCCGCACCAGGGTGGGCGTCGGGAAGGCCCGCCTCCTGGACAGCGCCGCGAAGGCGGAGGGCCGCCGCGCGGTCAGCGTCGAGAAGGCCCGCCTCCCGGTCAGCGCCGCGAAGGAGGAGGCCCGCCGCAGGCCGGCCGGCGGCTGCCGCCGCGCGGTCAGACGGCCCTGGGCATGCAGGACCGGCAAAAAGGCCGCGGGCAGGGTCCGCACGGTCAGGGGCAGCCCGCGCCTCAGGCGGGCACTCCCCCCGCGGAGACGCCTCCCGCCCAGGCCCAGCAGACTGAGCAGGGCGCTCAGTCCCAGACCCCGGCGGAGCAGCCAGCACGGACCCCGCCGCAGCAGCAGCAGCAACGCAAGCCGCAGCGCCGGCAGCCGCCCAAGGCGAACCTGTCGCAGGACGCCCTGGCCGGAGCAACCCCGCTGAACACGTTTGGGGAACTGGCCGCCTTCTGGGAAGCGCGCAGAAGGAAGACGAGGAAGGGAAGACGCCTCCCACAGGCGAGGGGGAGCAGCCGCCGGCTTCGTGAGAACGAGCCCCTTTGGGAGAGCAATGCGCCGTGGAGGAAGACCGCGGACCCAGGATGAACGACAACTAGAATGCCCGGCCGACGACAACTAGAATGCCCGATCCGATCTGACGCCGCAGCCCTTCAGCGACAATGAGAATTCCCGATTTGGCGGCCGGTGGTCATCATCGGGCCTCCTGACAAGGAGGTTGTCGATGATTACCGATCCGCAAGTGCGGAAGCTCCGCCTGGAGCAGCAAGGCACCGGCAAGGAACGGGCTGCCCTCAAGGGCGGCATGGACCCCAAGACCGCTCGCAAGTATCGCCGCCTGGGCAAGCTCCCTAGCGAGGTCAAACGCACGGACAGGAACTGGCGAACCCGAACCGATTCCTTTGCCGAAGTCTGGCCCGACATCCTGGACCTGCTTCGGCTCAACCCCGAACTGGAGGCCAAGACCCTCTTCGCCGACCTGCAACGACGTTTCCCGGGCCGTTTCGCCGCCGGCCAGTTGCGCACCCTGCAACGCCGCTGCCAACGGTGGGAGGGCTCCCCCAAGGAGGTCTTCTTCGCCCAGGTCCACTACCCTGGGCGCTTGTGTGCCAGCGACTTCACCCACTGCACCAAGTTGGCTGTCACCAGCAACAGTTGGTCAGGCGATCGGGAAAAGTAATTGTCCTCTGGCGGAAACGCAACGCGGAATTTCTCTGCGGCTCCCCGGGAGGGTTCCTTGAAGAGGTCGTGGAAAAGGCCATCACGATTATCAGCCCTGAAGAGGATGACGCTCCTTGAGCAGGAGCGCCACCGCCAGGTCCACGATGATCGGCACCTGGCCGCAGTTGGCCGTCTTGCGAATCACCGTCACCCGCTCGACAGGAAGTCGCCTGGCTGGAGTTGACGAAACCGAAAGAGCGTTGCACTATTATCCATTTGTCGGGAACGTTCCTGCCGCGTTCCTGCCCGCAACCGCGTTCGCAATCGGTGGAGGTCAGTCAATGAGCATTGCCTTGATCACCGGGTCTGCCGGCCTGATTGGCTCGGAAGCAGCCCGTTATTTTGCCGGGCAGGGGATGGACGTTGTCGGCATCGACAACGACATGCGCGCTCAGTTCTTCGGTTCGGAGGCGTCCACCACCTGGCAGCGGCAGAAGTTGCAGCAGGAGCTGGGCCCGGCCTACCGCCATCGCAGCCTGGACATCCGCAACGACGTTGCCCTGCGCGAGGTCTTCCGGGATTGTGGCCGGAGCATTGCCCTGGTCGTGCATACCGCCGCCCAGCCCTCGCACGACTGGGCCGCGCGCGATCCCCAGGTCGATTTCGGCGTCAACGCCGTCGGCACTCTGAACGTGCTGGAGGCCACCCGGCAGCACTGTCCCCAGGCCGTGTTCCTCTTCACCTCGACCAACAAGGTTTATGGCGACACGCCCAATCGGCTTCCTCTGATCGAACAGGAGACGCGCTGGGAGATTGATCCCGGGCACGCTTACGCCCCCGGCATCGCCGAGGACATGTCGATCGACCAGACGCTGCACAGCGTGTTCGGGGCCTCCAAGGTGGCCGCCGACGTGATGGTGCAGGAGTACGGCCGCTACTTCGGCCTGGCGACCGGCTGTTTCCGGGGCGGCTGCCTGACTGGCCCGAACCATTCCGGTACGCAGCTGCACGGCTTCCTCGCCTACCTGATGAAATGCACCAGCACCGGCACTCCCTACGTGGTCCACGGCTACAAGGGCAAGCAGGTGCGCGACAACATTCACAGCGCCGACCTGATCCAGGCGTTTGATCAGTTCTTCCGCGCTCCCCGGCCAGGCGAGGTCTACAACATGGGGGGCAGCCGCTTCAGCAACTGCTCCATGCTGGAGGCCATCCGCTGCTGTGAGGAGATCACCGGTCGCAAGCTCCAATGGAGTTACTCCGAGACCAGCCGGGTCGGGGACCACGTCTGGTGGATCAGCGACGTGCGCAAGTTCGCGAGCCATTACCCCACCTGGAAGCTCACCTGCGACATCCCACGAATCTGCCGGGAGATTTACGATGCGAACAGGGATCGCTGGAAGGCCGGAAGTCACTGAGAGGCACAAGGCGAGCGGGGGTGTTAACCCACAACTCCCGTGACCAGGTCCGTCAACCGGGGGAAGAGCGTCGATACTGGAGATACAGTCTCTCCATCGTGGTGAGCTGCATCCCGACCTTGAGCGGATTGAGCGGCGTGACGTTCACGGCCTGGACCAGGAACCGGCCGTCGGGATCAACGTCGATGACGTTGATGCAGCCATTCTCCTGCTCCAGAGTTCCCAGCCCCTTCCACTCCGCGCCCAGCATCCAGCTCAGGATGGTCAGGTTGACCACGCCATGAGCGACAAGCAGCAGATGCTTCCAGCCGGCTTCCGCGAGCAATTGCTGCAAGCACAGCCAGACCCGCTGCTGCAGCGACCCGAACGTCTCGCCGCCCAGGAAGCGGTCGTCCGGCTTCAGCTCCGGATGCAAGGCCCGGACGAATGCGTGCTCGGCCTGTGGGCTGGTCGGATCACCCAGGCCCGCCAGCTTGCCTGTCTCGATTTCACGCAGGTCGGAACGGACCTCCAGCGGCAGCGGCCGGGGAGCAACGACCAGCCGGGCGGTCTCGACGCTGCGGGGAAGCCCGCTGGTGACGACCCGGTCGAGCGGCACGTTGCTCAGCAAGCGGTTCGCCGCCTCGGCCTGTTCTCGGCCCTCGGCGTTGAGCGTCACGCCTTCGGGACGCAGAGGCCGACCTGACGGATCGAAATAATCGACCGATCCGTGCCGCATCAGATAGAGCCGCCGCCGGGCCGGCGGCGACCAGATCACAGGGGATTTCTGATCCACTGAGGGTAGACTCTCAGAAAGCAAATTGGAGTCCCTCGCTAGCGCTTCGGGCTAACACATTCGACAGGCAATTTGGAGGGGATGGGCAGTTGAACGGCGAAATGGAACTTCTGGCCGTCCGCGTGCATTCGGAGGGGAATGTTCGGGAGCAAGGACATGCCGAAGGGGCGAGGCCAATCGATCGCCCCGGCGCCGTCGCCGACCGTCCACACCTGTCCCTCCTCGACCGTGACAAGCAGCTGGGCCTTGCCGGTGAGCCGGCCGGAAACCCCCGCGGGCAAGTTCCAGGCGCGCGGCAATTCGCGGAGCTGCACCCGCTGCACTTCCATCTGGAACTTCATCCGATAATTGGGGTCGCGGAAGTTGAGGTCGCCCGAGGTGCTGATCCGCCCGGAGGCCGTCTGCCCCTGGACCTTGTCGAGAGTGACCTGGCCATCTTCGACCCGCACCCGGCCGGAGACCTTCTCGGCGTCCAGCTGGATCGACGAGACGTGCAGCCGGGTCTGTTCGGGACCCAGTTGCAGGTGGTAATGGACCCCCGGGTCGTCCAGGTGGAAGTTCAGGGTCAGATCGACGCTCGTCGTCCCCGAGTCGATCCGGACGTGCCTCCAGACGTTCGGGGAAACAAAGGGGAGTTTCTCCAACCGATCCCGGTCCACCACGGTTCGATCGGTGAGCAGATGCAGCTCGGCCTCGTGGGTCGTTGTGTTCAGACTTCCGCGCACGTCCCATTTCCCCTGCTCCGGATCGTCCACCGTTGCCGTGAGGATCAGGGCCCCAGCGCGGGATTCGATGTCGCCTTGCAGTCCTGAAAGAGCGAGCGGTTCCCGACCCTCCTGGAGCAAGGTGATCCGGCTGCCGGTCAAGTGCAGGCGGGGCACGTCGGCTCCTCCGCGTGGCCGGGGGAGGCGGGTGAGCAGCTTGCCGTCGGCATCGAAACGGAGCTGGATGACCGCTCCTTCCAGTTCGACCTCGCTGGGGCCTTTGCCGCCGCGCAAGAAGTCCAGGGCGGCCAGGTCCAGCCGGGCTCTGGGGACCGTCAACCAGGTCCTTCCCTGGTGGGTTTCGCCAGCTTCGGAAACCTCGAGGCCGGTCAGCTGGGTGCCATCCGTCCAGCCGATAGTGGCTCCTTCCACGCGGACAGGTACACCCAGCGATTCGCTCAGACGGGCCTCGAATCGATCCGCCGCCTGGCGCGAGGACAGGAACCAGCCCATGCCCAGATACCCGGATAGGCCCAGGACTGCCAGGACCGCCAGGAACCCCAGGGTTAGCGAGCCGCGTGTCGGAGCGGGCTTTCCCATTCGCCCGGAGGAATTGGTCCCGGCCGGGTTGGTTGGATTGGCGATCTTGTTCTGTTCGTGTCCAGCGCCTGGCGGCATCATTGGTTCCAGCACCCCCGGAGGAAACAGGTTAGCTCCCGGCTTACTGCACGCTGATAACTCTACCCGAGAAATGGCCCGCTTGCTTCACACTTTCCTCAAGGATTCGTAATCAGTCAACAGGGGGCCGAGACGGCTCCCTGGGCGCCAATCCCTGTCAATACTCCGGAGACTGCATCATGGCAACTCGACTTTGCTGGCTGGGGCATTCCTGTCTGCTGCTGGAACACACCGCCGGCACGAAAATCAACGTCCTGATCGATCCGTTCCTGACCGGCAACCCGCTGGCCGCGACCACGGCCGACAAGGTCCCGGCTGACTTCATCCTGGTGTCGCACGGCCACGGCGACCACGTGGGTGATACGATCGACATTGCCCGGCGGACCAACGCCACGGTGATTGCCAACTACGAGATCTTTCTCTGGCTGCAGTCCAAGGGCGTCAAGAACGTCCACGGCATGCAGCACGGCGGCGCCCACACCTTCCCCTTTGGCCGGGTCAAGCTGACGCTGGCCTTTCACGGCTCGGTCCTGCCCGACGGCGCCAACGGCGGCAACCCGTGCGGCTTCCTGCTGACCTTCACGGACGGGGTCAAGGTCTACGACGCCGCCGACACCGGCCTGTTCGGCGACATGAAGCTGATCGGCGAGGAAGGCATCGACCTGGCCGCACTGCCCATCGGCGACAATTATACGATGGGGCCTGACGATGCGCTGCGTGCGGTCAAGCTGATCGGGCCGAAAAAGGTGCTGCCGATCCACTACAACACCTTCGACCTGATCAAGCAGAACGCCAATGCCTGGGCCGAGCGCGTCCGCAAGGAGACCCAGGCCGAGCCAGTGGTGCTGCAACCGGGGGGATGGTGTGATGTTGGTTAGCCGCGACGCGGAGCCGCGCAGCGGCGCAGCGGAGCGCGTTGGCAGCCACGAACGCGCTCCGCTGCGCCGCTGCGCGGCTCCGCGTCGCGGCTAACTCACCGCACTCGGGCCTCGAAGCGGACCACGCCGCTCTCGCCGGGCTGGAGCTTGCCGCTGATCTCCCAGCGCAGCACCTGCGAGCCGGCCTCGTTCTCCTGGAGCGTGAAGACGGCGGGCCGATTGGACTGGGCACTGCCGGTCACGTACTCCAGCCGGGTGGACAGGCTGTCGGTGATGGCCACGTCGCTCAGCGGCAGGCTGCCCTGGGCGCTGTAGCGCAGGAAGAACGTGACCACGTCGCCAACCTGGGCGGCCTCCCGGTCGGCCCACTTGATCAGCACCAGCGGCTTGTCCGGGGTGTGTGGCGGCTCCTTCAGACAGATGGACATGACCTCGCGCGGCTCGACCGTGGCCCGGACCACCTCCGCCGTGCCGACCACGTGGGCGACGATGCTGGTTCCGATCACGTCCTGGAAGCTGCTGACGCGCTCGCTCTGGCTGAGGGCCCGGGCCAGTTCCACCTGACGGGTCAGGCGCGTGCGCTCCACCTCGGTCAAGCGAAGGAATGCCTGAGTTCCCAGGGCCTCGCCCAGTCCCAGGTAAATCTTGTCGCCGGCCAGGGCCTGGAAGCTCACCTGGCGCAGCAGCCCGATGGTCGCCGACTGCCCGCTCGGCCGGGACCGGGAATGCAACCCGGACAGCATCTCGCGGCCCGTGGCAGCCAGCAGCGGCAGTCGGCCGTGCGTGACGTCGAGGCCGTACGTGCTGCCACGATGGATCAAGCCGGTCACGCTCTCATACCCCCCCAGGGGGATTTCCTGCCGCAGCGCCGCGAACCGCGGCACAATCAGGCAGACCCGGTTGGAAACGACCAGGTGCCGCTGGCCGGCCTGGGTGGTGTACTCGGCCACGGCATCCTCGGCATGCAATCCCTGGAGCTGGCCCTGGTGGTCCAGTCCCGGAGCCATGCCCTGGCCGGTGCCGGTGTCCCGGTTGGGATTGAGGCCGCCGTTGTGCAGATACTCCTCCTCCGGATGACGCGGACCAAGGAGAGGGTCGTACCACAGCCAGGTGACCGGAGCGAGAGAGGGCGGACGACGCGGCCAGGGTAGTGTGGTCTCGCCCGGGAGCAGTACGGTCCCCGGGACAGCCTGGGCCTCCAGTTCCTCCGGCGTCATTTCCCGGCCGCCCAGGCGCACGATCATCACCGGCCGACCGATCTCGCGGGCCTCTTCCAGTGCATTGCGCGATGCAGGGATGGTCGTCTCCGAGGGGTTGTTGGGGTCGCTCTGTTCCGGGATGGCCTTCTCGGGATGCTCCAGGTAAACGACCTTGGTCACCATGCCGCCGCGCAGGGCCACGTCGATGTCTTCCTCGGTCAAGTACAGCGGCGCGGGGTATTTGCGGGACTGGATCCTGGGCGGCAGCCGCAAGGTGCCGATCACCTCGATGGAGGGAAAGAGGCTGAACCCGGGCCGATCGGGCAGGTTGGTCAGCTCGAGCCGGTAGACGTAACCGGGCCGCAAGCCCACGGTCACGGGAGTCGGGAATGGCGACCCCTTTTCGCTGCCGCGATAGAGCGTGGCCTCCAATCCTGCTGGACCCAGAATGCGGACGTACAGCAGCGGTGCCGTGCCATTGACCGGCTCGGGAAGCGGCGGCGGAAACGGCTGCGCCAGGAGCCAGGCCGGCAACAGAACCACCACGGCCAGTAGCAGACAGGATCGGATGGTCATGGCGCGTCTTCTCCAAAAGGCAATTCCCAACAGGCACGGATTGGGGGAGAGCGGGTTCCTCCGCCGACCCCTGCCGGCTTGCCCGGCAGGTGAAGCAGGTCACCAGCTAGAAGAGAAGGGAAAAGAACGGTTTCTCTTCTTCTTTTCTAGCTGGTGACCTGCTTCACCTGCCGGGCAAGCCGGCAGGGGTCGTGCAGAGAGCGATCACCTTCCGCCCGGCGGAACTGTGCCGAACGGCCCCAGGGCCCCGGTCTGCTGGAAGGGGGAAACAGGTGGCGGCGGGGTCAGCTGGCTCTGGGGGCCCGCTTGCGGATTGCCGCTGACGAAGTTCTGGACCGGAGCCAGGGGCCCCGCCGGTTGCAATCCGTTCGGAGCGATGCTCCGACCAACTGGCGTGCCCGGTGGCAGAGTCGGCCGCGGCGTGGGCGGGAAACTCGGCGGAGCCGAGGGCAGACTGCCCGGGTTACCCTGGAGCGGCGGCAAGCTCACGCCGGGGTTGAATTGACCCGGCGGCACGCTCGGAGCCGGCGAAGCGGTGCCGAAGGAGCCGGGGCATACGACGGGAGGGGACCACCGGGCGTGGAAACCGGGTAGCCGGGCGGGAATTGCGGCGGATAGCCCTGGTTCGGCGGCATCATTCCCGGAGCGAAGCGGTTGGTCGTGTTCCCCTGCGGATTGGCCGGTTGCTGCGGCAGCGGCACCGGATTGAAGTTCGGCACCGTCGGATAGGGGAAGTTGCTCGGCGGCCGGGCGTTCGGATTGGGCATCGCTCCGTAGGGCACCATCCGCGGCGGGCCGTTGGCCAGGTTGGGCTGCATGTTCAGGATCTGACCGGCCGGCGGGGCGCCCATTGGCATCCGGCCGGCTCCCGGGGCATCCATGGGCGGAGTATTGGCCGCCTCCAGGTCGATGTTGCCCAGCCGGACCACCAGCAGAATGCTGCCGCGCCGCTGGGCCTCCTGGATCGGATCGGTGCCCGGCTCCAGCTGGGCCGAGTTGACCTCGGCCAGGCCGGTGGTCGCCAGCTCCTGGAAGCCCGGATCGGGCAGGTAGATCACCTTCACCACCATGTTGCCCGAGGCCACCTGGTCGAAATCCTCGTCGCTGAAGTTCACCGGCACGGCACTGTGAGCCAGGAAGGTGGACGTCTTGCTGTTGCCCGGCACCACTTCCAGGGTCGGATACAACTCGACGCCGGGGCGATTGGGGACGTCGCTCAGTTTGAGCCGATAGATGGCTGCCTGCAGGAAGTTGTACCGGCCCGGAGCTTCCAGACTTTGCGGACCGAACCCCTGTTTGCCGTCGGCTTGCGTGGTGAACCAGCTGATCTTCATGCCGGCTGGCGCGGCAAAGCGAACCTCGGTGCGCTGTACCGGGAAGGGGGCGGAGAGGGCGCTCACCTTCGGGGCCAGGGTCTTGCCCTGGGTCAGCAGCAGTCCCCCGTCGTCCCCGTACCCTTGCCCGCCGGCCTGGACGACCCCGCCGCCCGGCATCGAGTAGGCACCGACCACGCCCGCCGGCAACGACGGCAGACCGGCCGGGGTAGGCGAGGTGCCGGGAAGCCCTCCGCCCATGACCGGCGAGCTGTTCATCATGGGCATCCCCCCGGGACCGCCCATCCCCATGCTTCCCGGCAAGCTGCCCTGGCGGGCCGCTTCCTGGGCCATCATGAACTGCAGGTCGTAAGGGACGCTCTGTTGCAGCATGGCCCGGGCGGCCACCTCGCCGCTGGGCGGACTGGCGTTGTAAGGAAACGCCGGGTCCACGGGCTGGCCCCAGGGCCCGACCAGGCCGGGAACGCCGGTGGACTCCCGCAGGCCCACACTGCAGCCATCGGGACACCCTTTTGACCAGTACGAAGCCATGAAGGGCCCGGCCAGAGCGGGCCCACTCCAGCTGCCCTGCAGCAGGCACGCCACAAGCAGCCCGATCTCGAGGTTTTTCTTCATACCCGTCTTCCTTTCCCGGATTCCTCTTTTGTCCTGGCCGAGCCCTCGCTATAAACACCGCGCCCCAGGGGCGGTCCACACCAGGAGGCTTTGATTCAATCGGCTCGCCCGCAGGCGGAACTTTCGTTAAATCCAGAAAAGGTTGCCCATGTCCTTCAAGAGCATTCGTCCATATCACAATCCTTAAGTTATTGAAATTAAACAACTTGCGTTAACTTGAGACAATCCAGGTCGCTCTCTTTTACCCCGGTTTACCCCACTTTTCCCAGGGTAGGGTGCGGGTAGGGTGCGTAGCGGTGCAGGCAATTTGAGGAAGGCCGGGGGGCAGGAACTGAAGCGATGGGGTGGTTGCGGCGGGGGAGGGGCTGGCGGGGCGTGGGGAGCGAAATGGCGGGGAATCACGGAAGCATCGACACGGTGATGCCCGTAAAACGCTGCAACTGTGTGTCATTGGTGAGGAAGACGTCGCACATGCCCTCAATTGCCGCAGCAAGATGCAAGCTATCAGCGAGGCGAAAACCGTTCTGCGCCTGAATGAGTGTTGCCAGTTCAAAGACGGGATTTGGAAGAGAGAGGCGTACAAGGGATGGATTGGTCAGAAACCGATCGTATTCGGCCAGCAGCGTGGAATTGCCGGTGCGGATCGGCTTCATTCGGCATTCTTGCCGGGAAAGTGAGCTGACCGCGAGCTGGTCGCCCGCAGTCAGCAGGTTGGCTATGTGCGTCTGGGCTCTGGTTTTGAAAGGAGGAACACCCTCGACGTAGTACACGACGATCATGGTGTCCAGGTAGACCAGCATGGAGCGTCACTCAGGGAGCGGGTTAGTCGTCTGGGAGTGAATCTTCCTGAAGCGCTCTTCGTCCTTGGCGCGCTCTTCGGCAAGCTCTCTCTCAAGCTCGTCTCCTGGTCGGCCTTGAAACCCACGGGCTTTCTGCCGCTCATTGATTTCGCGCATCGTCTCGATAAGGCTGGGTTCAATGGGCGCAGCACGATTTCCATTGGGCCAGGCGGCAATTCAGCTTTCTGGTCCAGTTGAATGTTGATGCCATCAGGCCGCAGAACGCCGCGGCTCACAATCTCGGTTGTTGCTGTCACGATTCAATCCTCCCATCCTGGTGAGGGCGGCTTGAGCGAATCATCCCCAGGTGCTTCTCTGTGCCTCTCGATGCTTCTCGCTTCTGCTATCTTCCGTTCACGTCTGTTACTCACCATTACTTTACATCAAAAAGCATGCCATTTACCATAGAACTACTGTACAGGTTTACTGGGTTCGCTTCTCGGGCGTAACCGGGGCCTCAACATTGGACGGCCCCGGGACCGCTCTGCGCCACCCTCTCCTCCACCAGCGCCAGCTTGACCGCCACCCGCTGCAACTCCGCGGCCACGGCTACCAGTTCCTCTGGCGGCGCGACGTGCTGACCGGCAAGCGGATTGAGCTGGCCCTTGAGCGCGTCGAGAACCGGCAGCCGGGCCAGCCGGCCCTGATCTGCACCGAATGGTATGAGCGCCGGCACTTGAGCCCGGAAAAGTTCTACGCGCGGTTTCCCTACCAGACGCGGCCACCGCTTGATGGTGGTTTCGACCTGGAAGGGGAGGCGGTTCTCGACCGGATCTGCTGAGAAGACACGGACGGGATTGCAGAATGCGAAGAGGGACGTGTAGGCGTCAGGCTGCTTGCTGAACAAATGGTTCAGAGAACCGGCGGTCCCAAAAATCCTCCCATTGACCCTTCTCGCTGCGATAGAGGGCGCGGACGTGACAGAGGGCATGCGCCCGGCTTCTCCCCAGCGCATGCCCGCTCCCTTGAGCCTCTGCCCCACCACCGTCTTGCAAGCGCTCTCGATCACCCCACTGCCAATCTGCCAGCCCTCCGCCTGATACTCGGGGTATTCCATCCGGTGCAGATTGTTCTCGAAGTACATCAGCACCTCTGCCAGCTGCTCCCGCAACCCTGCCGACTTGCGGGCCGGCCAATCCCACTGCCGTAACACCTCCAACGTCAGGGCTCCTCCTTCTGCCTTCAGCAGGCTGCACCACTGCTCGGCCTGGCCCTTGGCTTTCTCCTGCTCCTGCGGGTGCAGCGCTTTGGCCAGCTTTTCCAGATAGCTGGCCGCGTGATAGAAGTCCAAGATCACCACCAGGTCCGGCCGGTTGAAGTTCTTCCGCGCGAACTCCTCCAGGCCCGAGCCGCCGTCGGTCAGAACGATCCACGTATGGGCCTGCTCCATCCCCACCCGAGCCGCCAACTGACGCAGCAGCGGTCCCATGTCTTCCAGGGCGTACAGTCCGGCCAGGTAGCGTGCTTGCAGCTGTTGCCGCTTGGCGTCGGGGACAGGTTCGACCCACTGCTGGGTCGGAACCGGGTTGAAGATGCTGCCGACGTAGGCCATCCGACCCTCGGCCGCTTGGCCCTTGGGACCTTGCTGCGCGCGTGCCGGTGGCGTCGATGCTGGCGTAGGCCACCGTTCGCCCTTGAGCATCATGCCGCCAGGTCCAGTCCACCCGGGGACCGACCGTAACGCCCGCCGCCAGTTGGGCCGCGATGCGCGCACCGACATCCTCGGTGGTGCGTTCGACGGTTGATTCGGACAAGTCCACGCCGCTCATTTCCTCCAGCAGTTCGGCCCCCTTGTCGAAGCTGGCAGCAACGGCGCCAGCGAGACTGGCCAAACGCTCGACGGCCGGGGTGAGTTGATGAGAGGGGATGCCCGCGTGCTGGTCGAAGGGGCATTGGCCCTTGCCACAGCGGCGGCAGTAATAGTAGGCACGCCGGTAGCGGATCGGACCGAACAGGCTGACGAGGGTGCGCGGGGGGTCATCGTGGAAGGGGGCGGCGCGGTCGCAGTCGGGGCAAGTCACGCTGGAGCCTTCGTAGCCGTTTTTTTTTGAGCGAGGAACTCTTGATAGGTCTTGGCGCCGACGCGCAGGAGGATGTCGCGGATCTTGAATTCGGTGGCTCCAAAAAGGGAGCAACGATCGCTAGCAACCAGGGTGCGCGCCATCTGGAGAAACTCGTCGGCGGCCGCTTGGGCAATGGCCTGGGCCAGTTCGTGGGCTTGTGCTTCCTCCTGTACTTTGCGCGACTTCCTCACCGACCCAATAACCGATCCGGGAAGTCTCCGATAGGCGCTGTCCAACGAGGAGCCCCTGCGCTGCCGGTCCTGAGCCCGGCACGCCCGGCAAAACACGGCCCGCTCTGCCCCCCGAACCGCTCTGGATGCCAACCAACCGCTCTCAGACCGCCAGCGCCAGTAACTGCTCCGCCAGCTCGCGGTATCTCTGCGGGTTGGGCGGCTCCGACAGAACCGCTGTGATTTCTTGACGCAGCACCTCACGCTGCAACGCCTTACGTTTGTCCGCATGCGATGCCCTCCTTGGCTCCTTGTCCCACGGGCTGGCGCTGCGGTCCACCACCTGCTCCTGGGGTTTGTCCCACGCCCACGTCTCCACCACACTGTACAGCCACAGATTCAGGTTGAAGCACCCCTCGTTGCTGTGGACGTTGCGCACCTGCTGCTGACCGGCGCCCCACACCTCCTTGACATCCTTGTTCATTTGCTCCAACGCATTGCGGTCAGCGGCCGCCTCCAACACCTGCTGTGCCGTCGCCTCCGGCTTGGTGCAGAACAACGGCAGCCAGCCGTTGTCCTCCTTGACCAGCACCACACGAATCACACCTTCTGCGGGATGCCAGGTCGCCAGGAACGTCTTGATGGTCTTGGTCACCCTCTGCCCGTACTGCACGCACTCGATCTGTTGCCAACCCTGCGTCTGCCCCGCCCGCTTGGCCAACGAGTAGCGTTCCTTGCCGTAGGTTGCCGCCGGCCCAGGCTGGCTCGGCTTCTTGGGCAAAGGTAGCGACCACAGGGCCGCGTCCTTGCGCAGTCGGCCCACCACGATGAAGCCGGCCTGCCGCGCCGGCTTCAGGAACGGCTTTTTGGAGTAACCGCCATCGACCACCACCCAGTGTTCCTCGAACTGGCTGTCCACCCAGGGTTTGACCCAGTGCAGCTGCTGGGCGGCCAACTCCAATTTGGTGTGGAAGGGCCGGCGGCGGTCGGGAGGCAGTTTGGCCACATCGGTCTGGCGGATGTAGAGCTGCGCCTGCAAGGGCAAGGCCAGGGTGCCGCACTCTGGGTGCTGGCCCAGGGCGGCCAGGACGACCCAGTTGTGGCCGTAGACGTAGTTCTCGTCTGCGGGGCCAGGGCTGGGATTGTGATGCAGGCCAGCGCCCTCAACCTCGGGGCCCCAGCGTGCCGTCGGCGTATCATCGATGCCCAGCAGCAAGCGTTTGGGGCCCAGCAAGGGCTTGACCGCGAGCACCAGGCTGATGGCCAGGTGGTCGAACTGCTGGCCGACGGCGCAGACGAGGGCGTAGTGAGGGCGGAAGTCGTCTTGGATCCCGGCAGGGCGGAACCAGGAGGTGACGGTACGGCGTCCGTCGGCAAAGAGGATGCCCAGCAGGAGGACGGGAAGGCGAGCGGCGCTTCGGCAGTCCAGCCAGTGGGCCAGGTGGAGGAAGGTGCTGGCCACCAAGGCGGGGAGTCGAGACAATAGCATAGCAGGCTCCTTGACACGGAAATCTCTGAGCAAGGGTTATCGTGTTCAGGGAGCCGGCCTTTGTCCACCCGCCAGGACGCATTCAGGCACCTGCCGCTACCGCAAAGGACATCTGGGACGAACGGCTGAGTGGCCGAAAAATGTGAGGAAGTTGCGCAAAGTACAGCTTCCTCAGCAGCGGGGAGTGCTTCCTTCATGGTCGTTCCTCGGACACGGCGGGTGGATTTTTCGACAAAACGCTCCTCTGCTCTTTTGTGTACAAAGATTCCACCAAGTTGCCAGACGCCCACACAAGAGGGACGCCCACCCGGGATTTCTCTTGCGGTTGCCCGTGTCGCCGTGGATGATGACTGGGTTGGGACCGCCGGAGTCATGACCGGCGCGGCCCTTTGCCAGCGCGTGCTATCTACCCGCACGGTTGGCGGAGGGCGCAGCCCGGTTGAGGGTAGAAGCAATGCCCGCCATACGCTGCCCGCACTGCAACAGGACCATCAAGGTTCCGGCCAACCTGGCCGGCCAGCAGCGGAAGTGCCCTGCGTGTTACGAACCTTTCACTGTGCCAACCCGGACGGTTCAACCGGAGGCCGATCCGGTTGGGGCGTTCGATTTCATTCCCGACAGGTTGGCAGAACAGGAAGAGCAGCCGCAACGCCGACGCCCGCTGACCAGGACGTCGGCGCTGCCCTGGGCCCTCGCGAGTGTCTTCGGTTTACTGACCGTGACGCTGGGGATTGTTGTGGGCGTTCTCATCACTCACCAGCCGGTCGCCGATAAGTTGGCCGGCGGGGTCAAGGAAAAGGAAGTCTCGTTACAACCCGCCACGACTCCTCGGCCTGCCGCTACGCCTGTGAAGCAGCCACCCCCAAAGAGCAAGCCGCCGAATCCGGCAGTTCCTGCCAAGAATGCCGATCAAGCCTGGAGGGAAATGGCAAACGCGGAACTCTTTGCCGCTCGGAAGATTGCCCATGATCGACCGAAGGAACCATTCAGGCCAGAACTGATGACCGAACAAGAATACAAGGTAGCGCTTTTGTTGGCCCGAGAGTTTATCGAACGACCTACCAGTGTTGATCGCATTCCGACAACCACTAGTGGTATTTCGATTCGCGCCTCGCTGCGTGCGATAATGCCGTGCGCCTTCGCAGCGTTGAAACTGAAATGGGAGCTTGAGACAGTCGCCAAGTTGGATGTCAAAATGATTGAACTGATGGCTTCAACTCCGATCGGTTCGGATTACCGCCCTTTGGTTTCAGCCGCTTACCGGTCGAAACTGCAAGCATGGTCTCGATTGTCCAAGCGCTTCTCATCGCTAAATCCAGACGTGTTCGATTCGTTTACTCTGGATGAACTAAAGCAAGTGGACCGACTGGCCGACCAAGTGGAACAATCTGGTCTCAAAGCGCTCTCCTTTACAGAACGGCATCTGCTGCTGCGTTTGGAGATTTTCGACTGGTATGAAAGGCAGTTCAACGCTGCCAAATAGTCGGCTGGCCACGATGAAGAGGAAAGTGAACCCATGTCTACGATTGTCGTTCATTGCCCTCATTGCGGCACATCGCGAACGACAACCGCCGACGGTAAGGACAAGACCCGTCGATGCTCTGGCTGTCAGAAAGACTTCCTGATCCGCGGCAGTCAGACGGAAGAAGATCCGTTCGACTTCAAGGAAGACGAAGTGATCTTGACGCCAATCAGTCGCCGGCCGCAGAACCGCGGGGCAAGAACAAACCAGTTTCCTTGGATTCTTGCTGTTCTGATCGCCGCTGGGTTTCTGCTCATCATTGCTATTGGCGCTGGTATCTGGTGGTATCACACGTCCGAAGTCGATGAAGAGAAGTTACGACACATCCTTCAAGGAATGGCTAGACTGGCTGAAATAGTGCAGGAGGCTAAGAATGACAAGGTAAGACTCATGCGTCAGAACCCGCACCGATTGGAGGTTATTGATGCAGAACAGAAAATCTCAAGGCGCGAACTTGATCTGATTCAATTTCAGCGAGACGTTGTTGAAGATATTGAGGCAATCCTCCGACGCCATCCAACCTGGCGTATTGATCCGCCCGACTCTTGCCGGCGCACCATCAAGAACATTGGCTTTTCTCCTTGGATGGGGTATCAGGGCTTTCAAGGTGCCTTCTGCGGCTGTCCCGGCCTCTTCTGTTGTTGTCTTTGCTGCAACACTTTTGCGGTTGAGACGTGAGGATGTTCGGGATCATAGGTACGTTTGGGAGGCGGTTTCTTAGGTCCGCGTGGATGCTTGGTGTAGCGAGCCAGATCAACGTGTGCCGCCAACTGACGCAACAGTACCGCAAGTTCGGCGGCGCTACAGTTACGGAAAGAAGTCCATTGCTCCTCAACAATGGCAATCATCATACCGTGATAATCACGACTCACAGAAGTGACGACATAATATAACGACAGGGTTTGCTCAATGAGTTGTCCGCCATGCACCACACGCAAAGCAGCCTTGACCAACGACAATACGTTATAGGCCAACAACGCCATACAAAAGCCGAACAAGGCAGCCTTGGGATAGTTCAGCCCGGGGTTCTCGCACGTCAAGGCCTCAGTCAACACAAGGAACAACGTCTCAATCAGCCAACGCTTGCGGTACAGTTCGGCCAACCGCAAGGCGTCGATCTTGTCGTCCCACAGGTTGCTCAGCAGCGCGATCTCTGTCTCGCCGTCCCTTGTCGGTTGGTCCAAATGCACCACGATACGACGCAGGAACAGGATGTTGCCACTGCCATCCTCCAACCGCACCGTCTGCTCAAAGACCGCGCCAGTCTCCGTGCGTCCGACGTAATGCAATTTCCCGATAGCATGCCAGGACAAGCCCTTGTGTTCACGCACCAGGAAGTAGGCCTGTTTGTTGTCGATTCCAAAGAGGAAACCGCTGGTGCAGAAATTGCGATCCTCAATCCAGGCCTCGCCAGCCTGCACGGTTTGCAGGACAGCAGGCAGCAAAGAGCGTTCCTGTGCATGACCGTCCTCACAGGGGAAGACATCGACAGCCAACATCAGAGCGGGGTCCAGGACCACCAAGGACTTGCCCGGCAGCAGTGCGGCGCTAGTGTGACGTGACTCCTGGAGGCGGTGGTCCGTGCCAGCCAAGGCGTTGCCATCGAGGATTTTGACCGTGTAGCCAGGCAGCAAGGCCGGCAAGGCTCCGCCCAGAGCATGGATGACACGGCCCAGTTGGCTAGCCGTAGAGCGGACCAACTCAGCCGCGACGTTGGGTTCGACGCCTTGAAGTTTGTTGTAGAGCGAGGTGACCGAAACTGGAAACCAATCCTGATGGTCTTGATAAACGGCGTGAGGGGTCTTGTAGACGCCACAGGCTACCAAGGTCATGGTGTCCACCACAGTCGAGAATAACAATTCGCGAGTATATTGCTGTTCGGCAGTGCGTTCAAACAACTCATTGATCGGGTCAGGGTGAAAAATGTTCTCCAGGATTCCTTGCAGCATCACGCTCAGAGGGCTCCCTTTGACAAACCGAGTGAACACCTGGTCGAACAACATGGCAACCTCCTGTGACAACCGGCCTGGGCACTCCTGTTCAGCATACGACCGGGCCCACAGACGCCAAGGGAAGGCTCCCGGGGGCTGCCCGCTAACCAGTTCTTGCCATAAGTCATTTGATGGCTAGGATCTTCAGTCACCTTGAAAGCCCTGGATGGGGTATCCGCAGAAGCGATAGCGTCACGTCGCTGGCTTTCCCAATGTCGTCGTTGTCAAAAGCCCTTGAAATCTCTGCCGTAGCGACCACCACCGTCGGGGTCGTCGTCTGAAGGTCCAAAGCCTAAGCTGTTTGTGTCCCAGGCATCGTTTGGGACGCCGCCGATGGTCCGGGACTCTGGCAGATCAGGGACGTTCCAGGGGATTACCGGGAACCGCTCCCCCAACCAGACGGCAATGGCGAGAGCAAGGACGAGATCGTCCTTGTCTGAATCTCGCCACGCCTCAAAGGCGGTGTTGCCGGCGAGCGTAATCTTCCGCTTGAAGGTCGCCAGTTCCTTCTTGATCGTGCTGGCGTGCGTCAGGCTCCGGGCCATCTTGATCCGATCAGCCTCGTACACCACGAGCAGCGCATCAATCAGGTCCTTCTTCGGGACGTGGATCGACCCGTCAGGTTCAACCGTCATCTGATGCCCGGCCGTGATGGTAACCGGCTTGAGGTCCCAGCCGGCCCCAGGGCGATAACGCATCAGATCAACCACAGGACGGCCGACGCCTGTCTGATCGACGCCAAGAGTCGTTCCCTGCAACGGCCCAGAGTCGAAGCGGCTGGCGACACTGTCCACGATCTTCACGTACGAGGTGCCGAGCTTGAATCGCTCCAGGTGGCGGCACTGGTACGTGTGCTTGTTGTCATCGACGATGGTCTGCTCCACCGTGGCCAGGGCGCTGAAATCGCTGGTCTGGGCCAGGTCCAGTCCCGACAGAAAAGGCATAGTCACGCTCCAGGGAAGAGGGGCACAACGTCGTCACTCATGGCACGGTCGATGTATTCTTGCCGGAAGACGCAATCGATCGCATCCTCGAAGCAACAGAGGAACTCACTTTTGAAAACGTAGTCGGGCATTGCCTGCCGTTCCTCTTCCAGGTAATCCCTCGGGATTCGCGGACAATCGTAGGCGGTTATCCTGGTTCGCTGCCAACGCTGCTGGCTGATCCACGCCTCGTAGAACCAGCCCCGTTTTCCCCACGGCGTTGACATGCCGATCAACCGCCCCCGGCTCACGGCCAGCATGGGGCGAATCGCGAAGTACAGCGCGTCGCTGACTCTGCTCGCTTCGTCCACCAACAGGAGTTTTGCTCCCGAATATCCTCGGATGGTTCGCTCATTTTCCGGCAAGGCTATGATCCTGCTGCGATTGATCAGGTGCAGCTGCAACTCGGTTCGCTTCCTCGCCGGCACGGGTTCGCCGATGGCATCGTAGAAGTCGAACACTTTGGCCGCAAGCTCGGCGGATTGCCGTTCCGAGGGGCTCAGGAGCAAGATCAGGCTGCCGGGTTTCGTCAGGGCCTCGCTGACGGCCAGGGCGGCGGCGACGGTGCTTTTACCTGCCTGGCGGGAACAGAGGATCAATGTCCGCTGTGCCGTCGAGGTCAGGATCGTCTCCTGCCACGGGTCCGGCCGCTGTCCCGCTGCTCGCATGATCCGTGCCGGGTCCAGACGCAGCAAGTCCAGGACTTTGCGGTCCCGCTTCGCCCACGCCTTCGCCAGGATTTGCAACCGGCTCAGCTGTGTCGTTAGGACTGACATCGTCCCCGCCCTTGATTAGCGCCCTCAACTCTTCGACCTGTTCCACCAGGTCCGTCAGCTCCACGGCCTTGACAGCCTGCGCCAGCACGCCCAGCGCCGCCCGAACCTCAACCGCCGGGTTCTTGCAGGTCAGGTTCCGCTCCAGGGCCTCGACGGACTTGCCGGCGATCCCCTGCAACTGTCCCAGGGCCGTCTCGACCAGGCCGCGGCGAGCATCGCGGTATGCGGCCAGAAACTCAGGCTGCGCCAGCCAGCGATACAGGGTCGCCTTGGAGATGCCGACTTTCTGGGCGGCTTCCAGCTGCGTTTTCTCGGTCAGCAGCGCGGCAATCAGACGCTCCTGATTCGCCGTCAGCTTCGCCGCACCGGCCATGAATTGCTCCCAGGAGTCTCAAATGGTCTCATTGAGTCTCACCTCTGCGTCACAAGGTTCCCGGCCGTGGCCACGTCCTGATTGCCGTAGCTTCCCGGCGGCTGGGAATGGGAAGGGAGGGCGGGAAGGCTCTCTTCTCATCAAACACGAACATCCGGGTTAACACAAGTCACGTTTCGACCCTGCCGGGTTCCTGACGCCCAGATCGACAACAGACGTTGCCTCTGTCTTCGTCTCTGCCATAATCATTCCGTGGACCAGCAACGTGTCGCGACCGCGCCGGTCCACGTCAATGTATCCTGGCCGCCGTCTGTCCCGTCGTGAGGACCGGGACGGACGGCCGGTCGTCCTCATAGGAGCAGCACCCCATGTCTACCCCTTTGTGGGCCGAAACTGGCCCGCGGGCCGATCTCCTGGCCCGCCTGGTCCCGAGCCCAGTAGCGCGCAGGCAGCTGCAAGAGTACCTTACCGCGGAGGAGTTGGATTACTTCCTGACACCCGACGAGTACGGGTGTTGTTGTGCAGTCGAGAAGGTCGCCCTGACCGACCGGGAACTAGCCGACATCCGCGAACTGATCGCCGCCGAACGAGACGCCGTGGAAGCCGCAGCCAGCCTCGATCGCGTGGAGGAGACCGCGGCGGGAAAAGCGATGATCGCGGAAGAATGTCGGCGGCTGAAACTGACCCCGCTCGAGGAGCGGCTGTACCGTCTCCTGAGAGCAGAGGGACGCCCGGAGCCACAGGACGGCCCGGAGGAATGGGAGCTTGCCGGCCTGTGGGAATCGACGGTGATCTGGCACGTCTGGCCCCTGGACGCATACAGCCGGCTGACCAAGAAACAACAGGCCACATACAGCAACAGGCTGCGCGGGCTGTGCTGCGCACTCAGCAACAAGCTGCTAATCGGAAAGTCCCCCCTCAAGGTCGGCAGAAAGTACGGCCGGGTGGCCCTGGTGGAGCGGACGGAGAAAACCGCCCCGGCCGCAGAGCAGCCGAGGAAGCGGCAGTCTACCCCTTGCGAACCGTCTCCCGCAGACAAACCCCCCACGGTAGAGGAGTGTGTGAGTCTGATCCGCGAGTACCTCGCTGCCGGCCCCAAGGAGCCAGAGGCCCTCCGCAGCCACTGCGAAAAGAACGGCTGCCGGCCTACCACCATCAGGAACGCCAAGGCCCAGCTGAAGGTGCGCCTCGTCAGAAGGGGATTCGGCGGAAAATGTCTGGTCTGCTTGTCCGCGTGATGCAGCCAAACTAACAGCGGGTCTCCGGCGCGCAACTTTGAGAAAAACCCGGGGAATCCTGCTGTTTTTCCCGCAATCGCCCCTCACTTTTCATTTTTTCCAGTTTCGTCTGTTAGGCTGGTTCTCCTGGTCGCCCGCAGGAGGAACAGTCTCATGAGCATTAACCACCTATTGCTCGACGTAGTCCCATCGGTGCCCTCCGTGAGGCATCGCCTGGGAGATGCTCTGCGCGAGGTGCAGCTGCTGCGCCGGCTGCTGCGCTTGTCGGAACTGGCCGAGGAATACCGCCTGAAGGATTGCAACGGCGATGCGTGCCATACCGTGGAAATAGGACTGGTAGGGCCGCGCGTCCACCTGGAATAGGTTGGGCCGGCCTCCGCTACAACTCGGAAACCGGCCCAGGAAAGACACTACGGACGTGATTATGACACAGAAGCCGACGCCTGGCAACGGCTCGCCCGGAGCAAAACACCTGGACCCAACAGTCGATCAGATAGTGCAGTGGCTGCATGTGCTGATCGAGCCGGGGTCCGTGGTCGAATTACGCATCCTGGGATGGCGGGAGCGATCGTACCCGCAGACCCGATCCGGCTACTTTGATTACGACCACCTCCAGCAACTGGCTGAAGAGGCTTTACGGTTTACCAGGCAGGCCGAGGGCGTCTACCTGACGCCCAACCCTGTTAACCCCGCCCTGCTGGCCCGCGCCAACAACAAGACCAAGGTCGCGGACAAGGGCAAAACCACCAGCGACAAGGACGTCCTCCACCGTCGCTGGTTGCTCGTGGATGGTGACCCGGCGCGCCCGGCAGGGATCGGCAGCTCCGCCGTGGAGAAGGAGCTGGCCCATCGCACCGTCCTCCGCATCAGCGATTACCTCCGGGAGAACGCCGGTTGGCCGGCCCCGATCCTGGCCGACAGCGGCAACGGCGGCCATCTGCTCTACAGGGTTGACCTGCCGGCCGAAGACGATGGCCTGATCCATCGCTGCTTGAAAGCCTTGGCGTCCAAATTCGACAACGATCAGGTCAAGGTGGACACGACTGTCGGCAATCCGGCGCGAATCTGGAAATTGTACGGCACGATGGCACGCAAGGGCGACTCCACAGAGGACAGGCCCCATCGCTGGGCGCGAGTGCTGGAGATCCCCGCGCCAGTGGAAGTGGTGCAGGCCGAACTGCTGCTGGAACTGGCCAACGAGGCCCCGGCCGAGGCCGCAAAGCCAGCTGCGTCACGGCAGGAGCCCAGCAAGAACGGAAGTGCAGCCTCGGCCAATGGCAGTGCCTATTCTCGCCTGGACGTGGCCCGCTGGCTGACGGATCGGGGCGTCGGTTTCAGTCGCGACGTGGGCCCGGACGGCCGGGATCGCTACCGCCTCGCCGGCTGCCCGTTCATTCCCGAGCACGGCGGTAAGGACACGGCAATCTTCCAGCATGCGGATGGCACGCTCGGGGCGAAGTGCTTCCACAACTCCTGTCAGGGTAAGGGGTGGCAGGAGTTCAAGCAGGCGATCGGCGATCCAGGTCCGGAGCATTACGACCCGCCTTTGCACAAGGGCAAAGGCCAGCACGTTGGCAGCAGTGCCGACACCCCTGGACAGCAGACTGCCACGCCGTCTTCCGGGAAGCCGGCACGGCCCGCCGTGGAAATCTTCTCGGCCGCCGACCTGCTGACGATGGACCTGCCTCAGCCACGCTGGGCGGTCCCGGGCATTCTCCCCGAGGGGCTTGCCGTGCTGGGCGGCAAGCCGAAGCTCGGCAAAAGCTGGCTAGCCCTGAACCTGGCGATCGCCGTGGCCACCGGTGGCTACGCCCTGGGCGTCAGCGGCATCGAGCAGGGGCCAGTGCTTTACCTGGCCCTGGAGGATGGCCAGCGGCGGCTGCAAGACCGCCTGCGCAAGCTGCTCGGCAGCCAACCCGGACCTGCGCCAACTGGTCTGACCTTTTCCTGTCGCTGGCCCCGGCAAGACAAGGAGGGACTCGCCTTCCTGCACGAGAGCCTGGAGGAGAGCAAGAACGTGCGGCTGGTGGTCATCGACACCTGGCCCCTGTTCCGTCCACAGCGGCGATCCAAGGGCGGGGCTGAAAGCTACGAGGAAGACTACAACGCCGCCGTGGCAGTGAAAGCCCTGGCTGACGCTTACCACTGCGCCATCCTCCTCATTGCCCACTGCCGGAAGGGCGCGGCCGAGGACTGGCAAGACGAGCTGATGGGCTCGCAGGGGCTTGCCGGGGCCGCTGATGCGACGGCAGTGCTGCGCCGCCGTCGCGCCGATCCACGGGCGACGCTGAACCTCGCGGGCCGGGACGTCGAGGAGCAAACCCTGCATCTTCAGTGGCGAGCGGAATACTGCCTCTGGGAGGCGATCGAGGCACCGCCTGAAGAGGAACCCGAGCAGACGGCCGCCCAGCAGAAAGCTGAAGCCTGGATGTTGCAGCGGGTGCGGGAGGCCGGCGAAGACGGGTGTCAGGTAGGGCCGCTCATTGCCGCCGGCGTGGAGGCCGGCCACGCGGAACGCACCCTCTACCGGGCACGCGACACCCTCAAACTGGCCGGGTGCATTCGGCAGCACCAGATCGGCAAGAAGAAGTTCCTGGTGTTCACTGCCCGGGGGGAAACTGGTCCGGAATCGCCCTCGGCAGGGACCCCGGACGATCACTTGCCAAGCGACGCCACCGCTTGACCTTGGCAAGTGTTTGGCAAGTAATCCAAGGTGTTATGCGACGATTGGTTGCGTCCGTTACTTGCCACACTTGCCAAGAACCTCCGCCTTAGGCGCGGGGGAGCTTGGCAAGTAAAGGCAGACCGAGTTCAGAAGAGAGGAGCCGATGGTAACGATCCGCCTGACCGCTTTCCAGCCTTTCGCCTCTCGGCGAGGCAAGGACACGGTCGTCGGCATGGAATTCCAGTACAACCCGAAACTGGTCAACCTGCTCAAGACGACCCTGCGCGGGCTGAGAAAACCAGGAGACCCAGGACCGGCCGGGGGCTGGCTGCCCGATCATGGCAGGTGGTTCTGCGAACGCCAGGCGTGGCCAGCGCTGCGTCAGCGGTTGCTGGACGTGGGCGTCACGCTCACGGACGAACCGCCTGACGATAGCCCGCCAGAGGAAAGCACCAGCACGGTAATGAGCGACTCGGCCGGCAAACGCTTCCGGTTGACCATCCGGAGCGAGCCCAGCGACACGCCGGCAATCATCAGGCTACGTCGCGTCCTGAAGGGGCTGCTGAGGGCCTGGCGGTTTACGTGCGAGACGGTGGAGCAGCTGCAACCCGAGCCGGCCCCGGTCGCCGAGGAGAAGGAGAACCATGATTGAGCAACACCTGACGGTGAACGAAGTGGCCGCTCGCCTGGCGGTCAGTCACAAGACGGTCAGGAAGCTCCTGGACAAGGGCGAACTGGCAGGGGTCAAGATCGCGGGAGCGGTCAGGGTCAGTGAGTCGGCCCTGGCGGAATACCTCGAGCGCCAGGCGATGGGGAAACCGCCGCCGGTCAAGCCCACGGTCCCGAAGCGGATCGGCAAGCTGCGGTTGAGCGGTCGGGACTGGTTCGCCTGATCGGCCCGGCGGCAAAAGCAAAACACCCTCCGGATTGGAGGGTGTTGCCGTTTGCTGGGGAGCTCACTTCTCCTTGCGGAACTCTTCGAGCATCCCTCGGAGCGTTGCGTGAGAACGGCATAGGTGGGAGTAGTGTTTGTGGATGGTGGCCGGGGTGTTGCCCAGCAGTTCCGCCAGGGCTTCGACCGGCTTGCCGGCTTCCAGCCAGCGCGTTGCCAGGGTGTGGCGGAAGCAATACGGAACAACGTGCGGCAGCCCCGTCCGCTTGCGGATGGCGCGGAACCGGTTCACAAGATCGACCCGCGAATACTTCTTGCCCTTGTTGTTCGGGAACAGCAAATCGCCGGGCTTCTTGCCCTCGCACAGTTCCTTGACCATGTCAAGGACTTCGCCGGTGAAGTAAACCACGCGATCCTTTCCCTTACCGGCGGTCTTGTGGCGGAACTCATCCTCGCGGCGCTTGTCGTCAGCGTAGTAAACAAGGGCCCCGATGCCGGGGTTGAAGTCTCCGACCGTGGCGTTGCACAGTTCCCCCGGTCGCGCACCGCAGTTCTCCAGAGCAATCACCAGACGGCGGAGACACCGGCGGCATGGGCTTTTCAGACTGTCGAGAATGGTCTTGAACTCTTCAGGTCTGACAATGCGTTCCCGCGCCCGGCTCCTGGCATGCGGCGTTGCCACACTCTTCAACGGGTTGCGAGTAATCACTTCCGCCTTGATGGCCCAATTGAAAGCCGCCTTCAGTTGCATGACGAAGATGCCACCCTGACTCTCGCCCCAGACCAGGGTACGCTTGCCCTTGACCCGTTCCTTCCGCATCTCGGCAATCACTTGCTCAACGTGGAAGGGCTTGACCTGGCTGACCGGCAAGTCTCCGTGGCGATCCACGAACACCTTGAGCATCCGCTGCTTTATGTCCATCGTGCTGTCTCGCTTGTTGCCCGTGCAGGCGTCAAGGTATGCGTGGAAGATGGTTCGCACCGTGTTCGCGTCTCCTGCCGTGTCCACCTTGCTCTTGTCCAGGATCTTCCGGAACTCCTCAAGGGCAGCAATGTATGTCGGTCCGTGGGGACTGTCGTCTGGCCCGGCAGCCAGTTTGTATTGCACCCCAGCAACCTTTGTGTAATAGGCGTTCCGGCTGGCGAAGTAACCGACTTGAGGCTTGCGTGGCATCTTCAGAATCTCCGTCTTGCGTGGATTGAGTGAACTACCTGCATTCTACGGGTTATCAACGTAGGGTGCAAGGTAGGGTGCAATGGATTCTCGACAATCGTTACAAGTCCTGTGTTTTCAGTTAGTTACGTCAATCGAGCTTCCCATGTCCTTCAAACGAACCTTGCCCCTGCTGTTGCTGGCCGCCCTCGGCCTGCTGGTGCTGATGGGGGTGCTGCACGGCCATCCGTTCCTCCAGGGCCGGCCCACGTCCAGCCGGTCCGCGGAAGCGCGCGAACCGGGCACGCCTGATCCCGTGGCCGGCCAGTTCCTGCTGCGGGCCCTGCGCGCCCTGGAAGCACCCACCTTGACCGCCCTGGAAACGCGCCTCTGGCAGCGCGTCCGGATGGGCGAGCTGGCCTTCGAGGCCGAGGGACGCTATCTGCTTGGGCGTGATTCCCTGTTTCGCCTGGAACTGCGCACCCAGGTCGGAAACCGGACCGGCACGCTGCTTCAGGTCTGCGACGGCCGCCATCTCTGGCAGGGCATGCGCACCGAGTGGCACGGTCGGGAGACCGTGCCACAACGGGGGACCAGCTGGCAGGAAGTCCGCCGCACTCCTGTGGTAAAAGCGCCTCCCGCGGCTGTTTCGCAGGGAAAGGACTCCCCGAACCTGGAAGTCACCGACCAGCATCGGCAATTCCACGGCGTCTATCCGCTGCTGCTGAACCTTCATCAGCAAATGGTCTGGGTGGCGCGGGAGAAGGTCCTCCTGACCGGCAAGGAATGTCATCTGCTGACGGGCACCTGGAAGTCCGACTGGGCCGACCGGTTGGCTCCCCCGAACAAACCCTGGCCCGACACCGTTCCCAACCAGTGCCGGCTCTGGCTGGATTGCCAGACCAGCTGGCCCTGCCGCGTGGAATGGCTGGCCCCGGCCCGGACGGACGAGACGGGGCCCCAACTGCTGGCGGAAATGGAGCTGCGCACCCCGGTGTTCAACCCGGAACTGTCGCCAGCGCGCTGCCAGGCCGAGTTCCACTTCGATCCCGGTGCGACGCCGGTGATTGATCCCACCGAGCCGCCGCGGCTAAAATAGTTCTGAGTTGTCAGTTCCGGCGAGCCCGGGGGCGTCAGCCCCCGGGCTCGCCGGAACTGACAACTCAGAACTGAGAACTACTATGCTGTGCGACCTGTCGGCCCCCGTGATCTTCTTTCCCGTCCGGCACCACAGCCCCGCCGCCGCCCGGCTGGTCCGGAACCTGTGCCGCGAACTCAAGCCGCGCTCCATCCTGATCGAAGGACCCGCTGACTACAATGATCGCCTCCACGAGCTGTTCCTGCCGCACCGGCTGCCGCTGGCCATTTATTCCTACGTCCGCCTCGGCGGCAAAGCCAACCCCCTCACCCCCAACCCCTCTCCCCAGCGGGGAGAGGGGAGTTTTGGCCGCGGGGCCTATTATCCGCTGTGTGAGCATTCGCCGGAGTGGCAGGCGTTGCTGGCCGGACGCGAGCTGGGCGCCCAGGTCCGGTTCATCGACCTGCCCTGGGCCGACCTGGCCGTCCAGCGCGACGTCACGGCCAATCGCTACGCCGACGCCGAGTTCACGCGCAGCCGGTACGTACCGCAGCTGTGCCGGAAACTGGGCGTCGATGACTTCAATACCCTCTGGGACACCCTGTTCGAGCTGGACCCGACGCTGACTGTCGAGGGCTACCTGGAGCGCTGCCATCTGCTGTGCGGCCCGATGCGATTGCTGGATGGTCCGGGGAGCCTGGTGGATCGGCAGCGCGAGGCGTTCATGGCCGCCCAGGTCCGCGCCAGCCTGGCCGAGCGTGGCGGTCCGGTGGTGGTGGTCACGGGCGGCTATCACAGCATCGCCTTGCACGCCCGCCTGGCGAGCCGGGAGCGTCAGCGACCGGAGTTCCTGGGACTGGTCGAGCCGGACGCCCACGTGCCGCGTCCTCCGGAGGAAGGCGAGGAGCGCGGCCTGGCCCTGACGCCGTACTCGTTCGAGCGGCTGGACGCCCTGATGGGGTACGAAGCGGGCATGCCCAACCCGGGCTTTTACCACCAGCTCTGGCAAGACCGCCAGGCCGATCCGCAAGAGGGTGTCCCTGGGGAAGTTGGCGAGCGGCGCGGCGTAAGCCCGCCGGTGCTGCTGCGGCCGTTACCGGCGGGCTTACGCCGCGCCGCTCGCCAACTTCCCCAGGGACACCCCCCGCAAGAAACCTTCCGCGTCTTGCTGGAGCAGATCACTGCCCGGCTGCGGCAGCGCAACCAGGCGATCAGCTCGGCCGACCTGATCGCCGCCGAGACGACCGCCCGGGGCCTGGCGGCCCTGCGCGGTCATCCGCTGGTCTGGCGCACCGACCTGGTGGACGGCTTGACCGCCGCTCTGATCAAGGAGGAACTGGCGACGGCGGGCACGCATCCGCTGCTGGAGGTGATTCACGAGGTGCTGCGTGGCGGGGAGCGCGGCCTGCTGGCGCAGGGGACTCTCTTGCCGCCGCTGGTGCAGGACATCCAGGAGCAGCTGACCCGGCACGACCTGCAAGTCCCGGCCGGTTCCCGCGACCTCTACCTGGACCTGGACGAGGCCGAGGCCAGGCCGCGCAGCCGGGTGCTGCATCGGCTGCGGCTGCTGGACGTCAGCGGCTGCGAGCGCACTGCCGGGACCGACCTCAGCACGCGCGACGACCTGTCGCGAGTGTGGGAGCGCTGGCGGCTGAGCTGGAGTCCGGATTTCGACGCCCGCTGCATCGAGGCGGCCCGCTATGGTCCGACCCTGGCCGAGGCCGCGTCGGCCCGGCTGACCGAACATCTCGGCCAGCAGGAACGCGATGCCGCCGCCGCAGCCCTTCTGCTGCTCGACGCCGCCCTGGCCGGACTCACCGAACAGGCCGCGGAGTTCCTCGACCGCCTCCAGGAGCGTATCCGCGGAGACGGCGATTTCTTCTCGGTGGTGCGGGCCCTGGCGCATCTGCTCTATCTCTACCGCTACGACCTGGTCCTGGAGACGGCCGGCCTGCCGTCCATCGGCGGACTGCTGGCCGAGACGTTCAACCGGAGCTTGTGGTTGCTGGAAAGCCTGGGCAAGGTCAGCGGCCGCGACAAGGAGCTGATCGAGGGCGTTCGCACGCTGTGCGAGGTGTTCGACCGGTGTGCGGCGTCGCTGGGGCTGAATCGGGAAGAGCTGCTCGCAATCCTGGGCCGGGCGGCCGACGACATGGCCCAGACGCCGCAGTTGCGAGGAGCGGCGGTGGGCGCGTTGTGGTCGCTGGGGGCGTCCGATGGCGAGCAGGTACGGCGCACGCTGAAGCGCTTTGCCGACCCGGATCAGCTGGGCGACTTCCTGACGGGCCTGTTCGCCCTGGCCCGCGAGCAGGTGCAGCGGCAGCGCGACCTGGTGCTGAGCATCAACGAGACAGTCAACGGCTACGGCGACGAGAAGTTCCTGGCGGCGCTGCCGTCGCTGCGACTGGCCTTCACCTATTTCACGCCGCGGGAGAAGCATTACCTGGCGCTGACGCTGCGCGAGGGGCTGGGCTTGAAGGAGGAAGAGCCGCTGGCGGCACTGGAGGTGAGCGTCGAGACGGCGGCGCGGGCGCTGGCGTTTGAGGGCAGCCTGTTCGCGGCGCTGGAGAAGTACGGCATCCGAGGAGGCAAGGAAGAGGCCTAATCCTCCGGCAGGAAAGAAGCACACAAGCCCGGAGCGCAAGCGACGGGACAGCATCGCCGCAGGGAGGGAGCGTCCCGTCGCTTGCGCTCCGGGCTTGTGTGCTTCTTTCCTGCCAGGGTCATAGGCGAGCCCGATCGAATCGAAACGCGAACCGGGGCTGGTAGCGGGCTGTTCCTTCTCCTACAATTGCACTACCGTTGGGTGGCCTTGGGGACGTTAACCCGGCCACCCTCTTCCTTGATGCAGCACCCTGACCCAGGATACCACACTCCATGTTACCTTCCGACGACGACCGTCTGAAAGAACTCAGGAGCGACATCTCCGCAAGTAAGCCCGCGCCAGGCAGACCGAGGAAGCAGACGATGATTTCCCGGCACAAGGACCGAAGCTCGGCAGCCTGGCGCAAAAAGCCCGCGGCAGCCAGTTGAACCAGGCCCGCGGCATTCTGATCGCGATTGGCGTGATCATCATCATCATGCAGGCCGTTCCACTCATCGATTTTAAGCAAGGCTTCCACTTCATGACACCCCGCGAAGCCCTTGAAAAAATGGTGCCTCCTGGACAGGTGCTCCTTCCCGGAGCGCTCGATGCGGCGGTAGCCGTCTTCACGGCCGTCCTGGCTCTCTACGTGGGGGTCGGGGTGGTCTTTTTCGTGTTGGCGGCGCTGATCAAGAAAATCCCGGTCATCGCAACGACGGCCGGCCTGGTGATCTTCAGTCTGGTGGTCCTCACCGACTTCATTTTCGACCCCGAACACTGGTATCAAGGGATGGTCCTCAAGATCATTTTCGTGGTCTGTCTGGCCAAGGCCATCGGAGCGGCCATTGCCTACGAGAAGGAACGCCGGGAACAGGCGGAGCTGGAAGCGGAACCCGCCATCTGAGAGCAGTGGCTTGGGAGGATCCGCCATGATCGGCCAGAGCATCGAGGCCAGGCCCCGGATGTCGATTGGGGCCATCGTGTTCCTGATCCTGGGCCTGCTCATGCTCGGCCTGGCCCTGGTCTTTCAGCTTCGGGACCTGGCCGTGGGTGCGGCAGGGCCGCTGGTGCTGGCGGCCACCCTGGCCTTGAGCCGGCCAGGACACTTTGTCGCCTCTTTCACCGAGAGCGGACTGGAGATCGAGCATCCGCCCCGCACCATCGGCTACGAGGAAATCGAGAGCGTCCGGGGCTGGGGCCGGAATCCCAATCCCTTCAGCAAGGGGAAGAAATACTATCCCATCGAGATCATCACCCCCCAGGGACCTGTCGTGATCCCGAGCGGGCTCAACGTCCCGGCCGACCAGGTCTTTCTGTTCCTCTACCAGCGCTGCGAGAACCGCAAGACCCGCGGGGAACCAAGCTCGGAGTTACGCGATTACTTCCGGCACAAGCAGAAAGCCTACGGTCCGGAGCGTGTCCACGCCTTCAAGACCCGCTCCTATTTCCATTCGTCTTCCGTGTCTGCCAGGAATGTCCGCTTCTTTTTCCTGACCGTGGCCCTGGTGGGCGTCGTCTGGTTTGGCTGCGGCCTGGCCCTGCGCGAGGAAGGCTGGTGGGCAGTGGGGTTGGCCCTGGTCATCATGGGAACGATCCTTTGGGGAGTGTTGTGGTTGGTGCCAGGTGCCTACCGCATCAGCAACAAGAAGCTGCGTCAGGCCAGCCTGGTGATCAGCCCCGATGGCCTGGCCCTGGTCCAGGGCCCCCTGACCGGCCAGCTCCGCTGGGACGAGGTGCGCAACGTCAAAATGATCAACGCCAGCTGGGCGAACTCCTCCGCCCATTCGGGGACCATGCAGGCCAATTACGCCCAGGGCGGCATCCACGTCAAGGTGGCCGGGGCCGTCATCCCCATCCTGGACATTTACGATGGGCCCTTGCCCTTGATCTTTCAGCTGATCAGCTATTACCGGCGCGGCGAGGAGAAGCAGGACACAGCCGAACGGATCTGGAAGGACGTCGAGGAGACGGCTCGCCGCAAGGACCGCCGGGGGGACCCGCACGTCACCGAGATCTAGCCGGCACGGGGGCTATTGCGATTCAGCAAGCAGCCGCCTATGCTTCTTCTCTGGCTGCTGTCCATTTACCACAGTTGAGGGAACCTGCCATGAAACGACTGTTCGTGCTTCTGGCCGTCTTGCTGGCCAGTCCCGTTCTCGCCGCCGACAAGGAGGCCCCGGTGGTGCCGCCCCGGCAAGGCAAATCCGAGAAACTGGAATTGTTCAATGGGAAGAACCTCGATGGCTGGGAAGGGCATGCCGATCTCTGGTCGGTGCAGGACGGCGTCATCGTCGGCAAGAACACCAAGGAAGTGAAGGTTTCGACCTATCTGCTGACCAAACGCAAGTTCACGGACTTCCATCTGAAGTTCTCGGCCAAACTGGTCGAGTCGGAGATGCACTCCGGCGTGGCCCTGTGGGGCCGGATCGCTCCCGAGCAAAAGGACCCCTACACCTACGCCGGCCACCTGGTCATGTTCCCCAGCGGCTGGGGGCTCTGGGACCTGTATGGCCGGGCTGGCGGGCCTGCCATGCGGGTGGACACGCAGCCGGAAAAAAAGGCCGGCAAGCAGCACGAGTGGAACGACATGGAGATCTTCGCCCAGGGCAACCGGATCCGTCTGGTGGTCAACGGCGTCCTGGTGCTCGACTGGCGCGACCCGGAGCCCGACGCACATCAAGGAGGGGCCGCTGGGCCTGCAACTGCACTCCAACAAGGTGCCCCAGGAAGTTCGCTTCAAGGGCCTGGTGCTGACCACCTTCCCGAACGACAAACGCCTGGAAGGCAAGAAGGTCGGCGACAAGATCGACCCGCCCGGGAAATAAGCTTTCGAGTCTGTTTGAATAGCCGCTTGCGGCTTAGCGGGGCCGACGGTTGCGCTAAGCCGCAAGCGGCTTTGGGGGCTCACCACTTGAAGCTGTACTGCACGTAAAACAGGTCCGGCTCCGAGGTGACTCCCGCATGCCCCAGGAATTCCCCCGGGAACAAGTGGGAATACCCAATGAGCAGGTCCTGGTGCATGGAAAGGTGAATGTTGGAGTAGAAATCGATCTCGTCGCCGACGTGAGTGCCAGACCGCCCGGTGGGATCGCTGTACAGAGGCTGCCCGGAAGCGTTGTACAGGGCGTCGCGGGGGCTGGCGAGGTAGAAGAAGTGCCCCTGCAAGCCCAGGAGGATCCAGCGGGTGGGATTGAGGGTCAGCTGCATGTTCGGATCAATGATGTTTTGCCGGCCGACCAGGTCCAGGTAGCCGAAGTATGTGTGGCCCCAGGGGAAAAGCTGGTTGAAGGTTTGGTGCGTGTTCCCCTGGCCCGGATGGGGGTCGCCGGAAGCATAATCGAAGTACGTCCAGAAATTGGGGTTCAGGGGCGCGTTCGCGAAACAATACCCCAGACCGGTGGTGGCTGCACCCGCACAGATGCCCTGGTTGGACCAGTTGCCCATCTGGAACATGCCTTCAAAATCCCAGAGCCAATTGCTGAAGTCGCCAGAATACCGGCTGCCCCAGGTACTCACGTCGAAGCCGCCCCGGACGCCGTCCTGGCCCTTGGCCACCGGCAGGGCCTGGCTCAGAAAGAGATAGTACAGGTCCACGCTCTGCCCCTGGCGCGGCCGATAGGTGGACCAGAGCCCCGCGAAGTTCTGGTTGCGGTCGGGCGAATCCAGGCCGGTCGGGTTGATGTTCACCGGATTGACCCAGAACGCATCCACACTCCATCTGTCCCCCTGGTAAATGCCTCGCACGCCCTGGAAGGTCCGCGGGATGTTCGACCAGTCCGACGGTGACACCAGACGCTGCGAGCCGAAATAGAGGTTCTGCCGACCGGCTCGCAGGTACACCGGCTTGCCGTCGAAATCCCAGACCTTCCAGTCGATGAACAGGTTCCAGAAGTCCAGGTGATCGACGTCGATGGACAGCGGCGGCAGGCGTTGCGGGGTCGTCTGGGCGTCGATCCCCTCGACGTAGACCCGGAAGATGTCCCGATACCAGAGGTCTCCGTAGAGGCGCGTCCGATCGAGCAGATGCGGATTGGAGACGTTGGTGATGCGGGCATCGTCCAGTTCGTTCATGTACCGCAGCCGCTCTTCCCCACCCAGCGACAGGAGCCAGTCGGGGCCCAGGTGCATTCGCTTGATGGGGTCGAAGAAATCGAACTGCGTGTTGTTGGGATCGTCCAGGTAGCGGTAGTTCGCTTCAAAGAAGGGATAGGGATTGGAACTGTAGGGCGGCAGAGGGTACGTCGGCAGTCCTTCCTGCCAGGTGTCTCGTGAGGAAATCGCGGAAGGAGTAATACCCGGGTCCGGTCGGAGGAAGGAAGAAGAAACCCGGCCGCTGCAACGGCAGCTGCAAGGGCGGCACCTTCGTCCAGCTAAAGCCGCTTTCCTGCTGTCCCGATGCAGCACGCGGATTCTTGCCCGACCGCGGGTCCCCGTGCGTCGGGCGCGTCCGGGAACGGCACGCACCCCGGAGCCAGCGATTGAATCGGGAGACAGCCGTCCACCGTGGGGGGGAGGATTGGATCGGCCTGAACGAGACTGCCGGCCAGGACCGCCCCGGCCAGGCCGAGGAACCAGATCGCGCCTCCCGACCGGGCTGGCAAGCTGGGAATGTCGTGATGGTGGTGCTGCACTTGCTTGCTCCCTTGAACGCCGCGCGCTTCGCCGCGTCATGCGGTTGCGTTGGATTCAGAAACGAGAAAACCCCGCCGGGGTCGGCGGGGTTGCTCGCAGCGCACTGCTCCTACCCGCCGGGGACCGGCCTGGTAGGAGTCATCAGCCTCTGGGCAAGGCGGTTACAGGGAGACTCCATTCCCTTTCAGTGTTGGCACTCTAGCAGACTCGGATGGCTTTGCCAGAGCAGAGTCAGACTACAGGTGTTATCGGCAGGCGCGGATCGTTTGGCTTAGACGGACTTCGGTTTCCGTGGAAGAGAGATCCGCTCTGAGGCGCCCGGTGAAGCACGCGGTCAGGCCATCACTTCTTGTCGTCCTGCCTGGGCCTGTTTTCCTCCGGCACGGGCGGCTTCTTGCCGTACTTGGCCTCGTAGCGGGCGGCGAACTTGGCCTCCAGGCTCGGGTCGCAGATGAAGCACTGGGACCTGGCCCGGTCGTGCTTCTCGCACCAGTCGCCCTTCTTCTTGAACTCCGCCGCAACGTTGGCACTGCACATGCTGCACTCGGCCTCCGGGACGCCGTGCTCGTCGCACCACCAACCGCTGTGGTCCTGCCCCGATTTGGCCTGGGCAACCGGGGACGGCTTGCCCTTCGCGTCCTTCTCCTTGACCTGAGCGGACTTGTTGTCCCCCTGGCCGCAGCCGCTCAGCAGCACCACGAACGCCGCTAGCGACAGGAAGCTCCCCACCTGCAAAAACTTGAACCGCATGGTTCCTCCTCAAGTGTGTACTTGCTCTGAAAACCGGGCCGAATGCTCCGCGGTCCCATTCCGCGAGATTTCCTCGGCCCTTCCAAGTTCCTCTTCTCCGTGTTCTCCGAACAGCCAGCTCAGTTGCTCCGGTCGCAAGCCGAACCAGCGCATCAGCAACCACTCGGCCCCGTGTGCGACCGAGTCGAACAACACGTACAGCACCCGAATGACCAGCAGCGACATGATCATGGCGCTGATGACGCCGCCGATGACCACCGTGGCCAGTGGCCGCTGCACCTCGGCCCCCATGCCGGTGCTGAACGCCATCGGCAGGAAGCCGAGGCTGGCCACCAGCGTCGTCATCAGCACCGGCCGCAGCCGGGTCACGGCGGCCTGCCGCACCGCCTCGTCGCGCGGCATCCCCCGGGCCCGCAGCTGGCGGACGTATGACACCAGGATCATGTCGTCGAGCACCGCCACGCCGGACATGGCGATGAAACCGATGGCGGCGGAGATGGAGAAGGGCATGTCCCGCAGCCACAGGGCGATGATCCCGCCAACCCAGCCCAACGGCACGCCGGTGAAGACGCGCAGGGCGTCCACGACGTTGTGGTAGGTCAGGTACAGCAGCGTGAGGATCAGGGCCACGGCTAGCGGGACAACGATCAGCAGCCGGTTGCGAGCGCTCTGGTAGTGCTCGAACTGGCCGCCCCATTCGAGGTGGTAGCGGCCCGGCGGCAGCGGCACCTCCGCCTTGATCTTCTGCTGGGCCTCCGCCACGAAACTGCCCATGTCGCGGCCCCGAACGTTGGCGGTCACGGTGATGCGCCGCTGGCCCCATTCCCGCGTGATGGTGGACGGTCCCTCGACGACCTGGATGGTCGCCAGCCGGGAGAGCGGTATGTGTTCCCCTCTCGGAGTGGATACCAGAATGGCCCCGATGGTCTCTGGGCTGGCCCGGAACTTCTCGGGCAACCGAACCACCAGGGGGAAGCGGAGCTGGCCCTCCACGACCTCTCCCAGCGGCTTGCTGCCGATCGACTCGACCAGGTCCAGCACCGACTTGGCCGGCACGCCGTAGCGGGCGATCTCGTCCTGGTTGATCTGGATCTGGAGGACCGGTTGGCCGGTGACCTGCTCGGCGTTCACGTCGGCGCTGCCGTCGGATGCCCTTGAGGACCTTCTCGATCTCTCCCGCCTTGGTCTTCAGGACTTCGAGGTCGTCGCCGAAGAGTTTCACGGCCAGGTCCGCCCGGACGCCGGAGATCATCTCGTTGATCCGCAGCTCGATCGGCTGGGAGAAAGCGAGCTCTGCCCCGGCATGGTCGCGGACTTCCTTCTCGATCAGCTCGGTCAGCTCGCGCCTGGGTGCTGGGCCTTCTTCCAGCGGTCGCGGGGCTTGAGGGTGATGAACAGGTCGGTCAGCTCGACCCCCATCGGGTCGGTGGCGATCTCCGCGGTGCCGATCCGGCTCCAGACGTGCTGCACCTCGTCGGGGAAGGCGGCCAGGATGGCCTTCTCCATCGGGTGTTCATGCGGATCGACTCGTCCAGGTCGGTGCCGGCCAGGCGCACGACGTTGATGGCGATGGCCCCTTCGGACAGACGCGGCACGAACTCGGAGCCGAGGTTCGGGGCGATCAGGCCGAAGGCGACCACGAGCACGCACAGCGCGATGCCGATGACCAGGCACCTTGTGCTCCATGCACAGCCGCAGGATCGGGGTGTGGATGCGGTGGGCCAGGCGCATGAGCAGCGGCTCCCGCTCCTCGATCGTCGCGGCAGGAGCAGGCTCGCCAGCACCGGCATGAGGGTCATGGACAGGACCATCGAGCCAGCCAGGGCGAAGATCACCGTCAGCGCCATCGGCCGGAACAGCTTGCCCTCGATCCCCTCCAGGGTGAGGATCGGCAGGTACACGATCATGATGATCAGCTCGCCGAACAGGGTCGGCTTGCGAACCTCCACGGCGGCATCGCGGACGACTTCCAGCTTGCTCCGCTTGTCGGCTCGCCGTGGGCCACGTGGCGGACGCAGTTCTCGACCATGACCACCGAGCTATCGACCACCATGCCGAAGTCGATGGCCCCCAGGCTCAGCAGGCTGGCCGCGATGCCGAACCGCCACATGCCGGCGAAGGCGAACAGCATCGACAGCGGGATGGCCAGGGCCACGATGCCCGCCGCCCGCAGGTTGCCCAGGAACAGGAACAGGACCGCGACGACCAGCAGGCCGCCCTCGAACAGGTTGTTGCGCACCGTGTGGATGACGTGATCGACCAGCTCCGTGCGGTCGTAGACGGTCTGGACCTCCACGTCGGAGGGCAGTGTCTCCCGGATCTCGTCCATCTTCTTTTTCATGGCGCGGGTGACGACGTGGCTGTTCTCGCCCATGAGCATGAAGCCCAGACCGAGCACCGTCTCTCCCTCGCCATCGGCAGTCACCGCCCCACGGCGAATCTCGTGGCCGACCTCCACGTCGGCCACGTCCCGAACGCGGATCGGCACGCCGTCCCGGGCGGTCACGACAATGTTGCCGATCTGGTCCACGTTGACCGTGCGGCCCAGGCCGTGGACCAGGAGCATCTGGCTGTTCTGGCGGATGTTGCCGCCGCCGACGTTCTTGTTGTTCTGCTGCGACGGCCTCGGTCACCTGGTCGAAGGTCAGGCCATGCTTGATGAGCCGGTCGGGGTCGATGCGCACCTGGTACTGCTTCTCGAAGCCGCCCCAGGAGTTGACCTCGGCCACGCCGCTGCACCGTCCGCAGCTTCGGCTTGATGACCCAGTCGTGGATGGTGCGCAGGTACTGGAGCCTCTCCTCCCGCTGCTTCTTGGGGAGCTTGGAGATGTCCACCCCTTTCAGGTGACGACATAGTGGAAGACCTCGCCCAGGCCAGTGGCCACCGGCCCCATCTTCGGCCGCTCGATTCCGGCCGGCAGCTCCACAGTCCCGAGGCGCTCGTTGACGACCTGGCGGGCGAAGTAGATGTTGGTGCCGTCCTCGAAGGTGATGACCACCTGCGACAGGCCGAACTTCGAGACGGAACGCAGCTGCACCAGGCCGGGCAGGCCGCTGAGGACCTGCTCGATGGGGAAGGTGATCTGCTGCTCGACCTCCTCTGGGGCCAGGGACGGGCGCCACGGTGTTGATCTGCACCTGGACCGGGGTGGTGTCAGGGAAGGCGTCGATGTCCAGGTAACGCAGGGACACCGCGCCGCCCACCGCGCCGGCCAGCGCCAGCAGGATGACCAGGAAGCGGTGCCTCAGGGAAAAGTCGATAATCCAATTGAGCACGGAACACCCTCTCGTAACCTTGCCCCTTGCCTGGCACGATCTCACTCGTCAGGCAGCCCGACCGGGCTGCTTAGTGGCCGCACGCTCAGCCCTCGCCGAGGTTGTTCTTGAGCAGCTCGGCACGCAGGGTGCCGCTGCCCTTGGTCGCCACCAGTTCGCCCGGCAGCACGCCGGCAATCACCTCGGTATTGTCGGCGTCCTTGACGCCGATCCGGACCTTGCGCACGTGGAAGACCTTGGGCGCGTCCTTCTCCAGGAAGTTCTTGTCGCGCACGAAGACGACGTGGCAGCAGCCCTCCCAGTGGACTGCCTCGTTGGGCACGACAATGGCGTCCTTCTCCTCGCGCAGGATCACCTGCCCCTGCCCAAAGGTGCAGGCCCGCAGCCGGCCCTCCGGGTTGGCGAGGTCGGCCCGCACCTTCACCAGGCGGGTTTTCTCGTCCACGCTGGTGCTGATCCAGGCGACGGCGCCCTGCACCTCCTCCGAGTCCCCATTCGTGCGGAAGCGGACGGTCTGGCCCATGCGCCAGTCGTTTCGTGTCCTCCTGCCGAAGGTTCAGGGTCAGCCACGTATGCCGCGTGTCGGCGACCACGAACAGCACCCTGGTCACGTCCACCACTTCCCCGGCCACCACCTCGCGGGCCACCACCACGCCATCCAGGGGAGCCTTGACCGGAAGGAGGTTGGCCGTCGTGGTCTTCGGGTCGAGCGACTGGTAAGTCGATTCCGGCAGCCCGAGGAACTGGATGCGGGCGGCGATCAGTTTCTCGGAGAGGTCCTTCATCGCCTCGGCGTCCACCGGCAGCCCGAGGTTGACCATTGCCTGCTGCGCCCCCAGGAGCCGGATCTGGGCCTCGCTAAGAGCTGTCTCCGCCTCGCGGACGCGCTGCTCGGCGATCGCCGTGCCGACGGAGCGGAGGCTCTCGCAGGTCTTGCCCCGCAGCCGGACCTGGGCGACCGCTTGCAGGAACTCCGCCTTGGCCTTGCCGACCTCGGCGGCATCCACCAGGGCCAGCACGTCGCCGCACCGCACCGGGTCGCCGACCTGTTTGGGGACCGCCCAGACCGTGCCGGGGACGCGGGCCGAGAGCCGGGCCACGCGCGTCTGGTCGTAGGTGATCTCCCCGTTCGCCTTGACAGCCTCGACAATCGGAGCACGCCAGACCGGGAACACCTCGATACCGACCTTCTCGACGGCCTCCTGGGAAGCGAACTGGATGCGGCGGTGGTGCAGCTTGCACTTGCTGTTGTTCTCGGGCCGTGGCAAGAACGCGAGCGCCCGCTCCGCCCGCTCCAGGTCGGCCGGGGTGATCTTGGGGACCTGCTTCAGCTGAGCCACTTCCGGGTGCTCGAAAGGACAGTTCGGGATGCCGTGCTTGGAGCACCAACCGTGGTCCTTGCCCCGGGGGAGCAGGTCGGAGTCGCATTCGACGCACCGCGATTCCGGCACCCCATGCTCACGGCACCAATCGTCCTTCTCCCTGGTCTCGCTGCCGATCAGGGCGGCGAAGGAGGGCATGGTCCAGCCGGTGTGGTGCCCCCAGAAGGCCAATCCACCCAGGGCCGCGAGCAAGAGCCAAGAGCCAAGAGTCGAGAGTCGAGAGCCAGACCACGATCGGCTCTCGTCTCTCGACTCTTGGCTCTTCTCTCTGGAGGCAATGGAAGGCGGTTCAAGGACGTTGACGCCAGCCGAATTCTCATTCATGGCGATCTCCCACGGGTCGGGTCTCCAATCCCACTGGCAATTGGCAGCGGGAGGGACGCAGGGCCATCGATGCGGTATTGGCGACGAAAGCAGCAGCGTGACAGGCCGGAGTCAGGCCATTCCAGGGAGGACGCTGCCTGGTCTGGGCCTGCCGGCGCGTGGCAAGGGGTTAGCAGCGAAAGGCGCAGCAGAGAATGAATCGTGGGGGGGCTGGAACAAACCAGGCAATCCCATCGGGCGCAGGCGATGACGTCCCACAGGTCAACGAGATCGACCCAGCGAGAAGGAATTGGGCCGACAGACCATCGGCAGGTTGCAGCTCGGTCGGGGCGAGAGGGACCGCGTTCCGTACGGTGTCCCACGCCGGGTGGGCAGGACAGATTGGCAGGTGGGAGTTTTCCGGACATTCCGGAGGTGTGGGATCAGATCGTGAGTCGTTTGTGTCGTGATGACCTGGGCTCACGGCGGAACCGGAGTCGGCGTGATGACAGCAGCAGCACTCGTTCGGCGGCGCCTCTTCCCTGGCGGCTCCGCCCCGGGACGCAACCGCGGATTCTGTACCAGTGCAGAATGCCGCCAGCTTGCAAATACAGAAGCCGGGCGGCATGAGCAGCGGCCAGCTGGCCAGGAGCAGAAGCACGCTCCGCAAGGCAACGTCACCTCAAAGGACCCAGATACCACCCACCCATTATCGTCCCTCTTGCAATCCTGTCAATTCGCACAAGGTCATACTCCAAGGAGACCTCCGTCCGGACTTCGGGGTCAGGGGCCGATCAGGGCACGATTCGCTGGCCGACCGCTGTGTTGATCCGAAGCAGATGGCGTCGATGCCGCACCAGAGTTTCCAGGTACTGGCGCACGACCTCGTTGTACTGCCTCTGGGTGTTCAAGTAGGCCAGAAGCCCCTCCTGTCCAGTGGTGAAGAGCTTGTATTCCTGGTCGCGCAAGTTCCGGGCCGTGGCGAGAATCTCCTGGTCGTACCGCTGCACCGCGGCATGTGAAACGGCGCAGTCCGCGGCCGCCCGCTGCACTTCGTTGGCCACTTCCCGCTCCAGCCCTTCCAGCTCGATCTGGGTCTGGGCGACGTTGATTTTGGCCCGGCGAATGGTCCCCTGGTTGCGGTTGAAGATCGGCAGGGGGATCAGGACGCCGACACCGCAGGAGGTCGCGCTCTGTTTGCCCTGCGGCTGATAGTCGGTGTACGTGCAGGGGTTGTAGAACAGGAAGACGTCCTCCACGGCCTCGGCCTCGGCCAGCTTGACGGCGGCCCCCGCCCGCTCCACGCCGAGGCGGTAGGCCATCAGGTCCGGCCGGGCCGCAGTGGCGAAGCGGATCAGCTCCGCATTGCAAGGCGGCGGCGCCATCCTGTCGCGGAGCGTGCCCCGCACCTCCAGGCAGTCGGCCTGCTCAGGAGGGACCGCCAGGAGCGTGGCCAGATTTCGCTTTGCCTGGGCCAGCGTCGCTTCCGCGCCCTGGAGGGCGACCTCGGCGCTCTGCTGCTGGATCAAGGCTCGATCAATGTCGGTGCGGGGCTGCAACCCCTTCTGGGCCAGCTCCCGGGTTGTCTTGACCACGTCGGCGAGCCCCTTCAAGCTGGTCCGCATGGCACGGACGATCTCGCGTGCTTCCAGGACGTCCACGAAGGCGGTGTAAAGATTGTCAATCTGGAGCCGGACCGCGTTCTGGTACTGCGCCTCCAGCACGTCGCGGGCTCGCCTGGCAAGGCAAATGCGATGCTGGCGTTTCTGGTTCAGGTCAATGGGCTGGATGAGCGTGGCCTCATAGCTGGCCGCTCCGGGACGCTGTGCGGAGTAATTCCCGTAAGGGAGGGTATCGGCGCTGGCGAAGAGGACCGGGTTGAGCCGGAGGCCCGCGGACAGGATGTCGGCATCGGCCTTGGGGATTTCCTGGAATTTGGTGAGCAGGTCATAATTCGCCTGCACGAGCCGATCAATGGCCACGTCCAGGGTCAGACCGTTGGGCGGTCCCTCATCCTCTTCGGCGGGCAGCTCCAGGGAGCCGTACAGGGGCACCTGGCCGGCGGGAAGCTGGGATGGGGTGACAATCCGGAGTGGCGGGCCCGCACCGAAATTCCCGCCGGGAGGGGCGGCAGCGGCGGACAGAACGCCGGGCAGGGGCCGGATGCTCGGGCCTTCGCCCAGGGTGGGGAGTCCTGCCCCGGGACTGTTCGGAAAGGGGCTCTGGCCTGCACCCAGTGGTGTCAAATGTTCATGGGTGCGGAGTTGCTCCTTCTTGCTTTGCCCTTTCGTCAGCAGGATCACGTCGTCGGCGACCTTGACCTGGGCGTGAGTCTCGGCTGAACCAGTCAACCAGACGAGCGCAAAGACCAGGACGCTGCACGAGATCAAGCGCCGCATTTGACTTCCTCTTTGGTCTTGCCCGACTGGAGGGCAAACGACCTGGCGGACGTGGACGTGGAGCAGGGTGCAGCAGAAACCGCAATGCTTCACGTCCATTCTATCGGCACAGACATCCTCTTCGGTTTACAGAGAAGTGTGATCCTCCTCGGCTCAGTCTCCCTGCCGATCCAGCAATGGGGCCAGAGGATCCGCTTTCCGGCGCTTCAGGAGCGGGAGGACCGTGCGCAGGTTGAAGTCCTTCGGGTCGAGATCGTCGCGCAGCTCCTCCCACTCCAGCGGCATCGAAACCGGCGCCCCGGCACCGTTCGCAGCACGTACGGCGGCACCACGTGCTTGCCGCGGGCATTCTGCTGCACGTCCAGGTAAAGCCGCTGGCCGCGCTTGGCCTTGCGAATCTCCACGGTGGCCAGGTCCGGCAGTGCCTTGACCACGCGCTCGGCCATCGCCATCGCCCACGCCCGGCTCTTGTCGAAATCACCCTCCTCGCGCCAGGGGACCAGCAGGTGCAATCCGGATTTGCCGGACGTCTTGAGGGCGGCCTCGTGCCCCTCCTGTTGCAGGCCCTGCCGCAGCCGGCGTGCGACGGTGCAGGCGTCGGCAAACGTGGTCGGGCCCGGGTCCAGATCGAACAGGACGAAATCGGGTCGATCGAGATGAGCCGTTCGCGACAACCAGGGATGGAAGGTTAGCGTCCCCTGGTTGACGAGGTAGAGCAGCGTGCTGACGTCGTTGACCAGGGCATAGCGGACCGGCTTGCCGGTCTCGCTGGTCAGTTCGATCCGCGGTATCCAGGATGGGTACGAATCGGGAATGTTCTTCTGCCAGAACTGCTTCTTGCCGGGCCCCACTCCCTCGGGCATGCGCTCCAGAGTCATGGGCCGATCCTTCAGGAACGGCAGCAGCCAGGGCGCGATCTGGCGATAGAACTCGAAGACCTCGCTCTTGGTGACAGCCACGTCGGGATAGATCACCCTGGTGCCGCTTGTCAGCTGAACGTCAGCGGGGGGAGTGTCGGATGAGCGGACCGTGGCAGTCCTGGCGGGCCGGCCTTTCCGCTTGGGTGGAGTCGCTTTGGCAGGCGGGTCCTCGGCCTGGGTGAACTCGTCCTGTGCTTTGATCAGCAGCCAGTTCTCCTTGCCGCGCTCTTTTCCCTTCATTCGCACCAGGGCGAACCGTCCCTTCAATCGCTCGCCCAAGAGCCGAAACTCAAGTCTGCCGGCGTCAATCCCCTCGGTGACCGTCTGATTGGGAAGAAGGTTCTCGTAGGTGCCGTGGTCCCAGATGGCGACGGTGCCGGCCCCGTACTGCCCCTCCGGGATGGTGCCGGCGAACGTGGCGTAGGCGAGCGGATGGTCCTCGACGTGGACCGCCAGGCGCTTCTGTTTCGGATCCAGCGAGGGCCCTTTCGGGATGGCCCAGCTTTTGAGGACGCCGTCGGCCTCCAGCCGAAAGTCGTAGTGCAAATGCGAGGCGTGATGCTCCTGCACCACGAAGATCGGCCGGGCGTGAAAAGCCGCGGCCTCGGCCCGTGGCTCTGGAGTCTGGAAGGACGTGCGCTTCCGATTGTATTCCTCAGGTGCTTCCGTCTCTGGCTCTCGGCTCGCTTTCGCTTTGGTCATGACCTTCTCTCCGTGCCTGGTGTTGGAGTGGGATCGTGCAAAGGAGATGCCAGAATATCTTAGCGGCTGCCGTGGAAAGTGTCTGGACAGGGCCGGGACATTTCGGTATGGTCCCGCGCGCACGAGACGGCTATCCCCTCGCGGCAAAACAGGAGGTCCACGTGGTCTGGAGGACCTTTCTCTCCCTGGCGCTGCTTGCGCTGGCCACAGGCCAGGCGCCCGCCCAGGATCTGCCGTTGCTGTCCGCCGAGGCCCTGGAGTTGCTCCCTCAACTCGACCCACGACTGGCCCGCGAAGTCCTCATCGTTGTGCCCCAGCTGGAAGGCTGGAGTGAGGTCATCGCAACCGTGCGCGGCGATCTCCAGGCGGGACGGGCCTCCGATCCAGCCGTGGCAGATCGGGTAATCTGTCTGGCGCGTGTCATTTCCAGGACTTCTCCCCCCCTGCAGAACCTGATTGGTCTGGGCAATGCGCCGCTCGCCTCGGCATCACCGCAAGGCGAAATTGACGCCGAGCCGCTGGCCCGGGCCGCCCAGGCTATCGAGACGGTCGAGAAGCCCGCACGCTACCTGATCGCCCTCCTCGACAGCGAGCTGGGCAAGCGATTCCTCGGTCGCCCCATCACCGTGGGACCGGTTCGCTTCACCCTGGCCCAACCGGATTTCTCCCGCTCGCTTTTCTCTCCCACCGCCGACCTGGCCATCACACTGAGTTACCCGGCCCTGGGTCTGGAATTGAAAGCTCATGGTGTGTACTTCCGCCCGCGCTCCGGCGACCTGCCTGAGCCGGTCCTGGACCCGGCCCGCATGCGCATCGACACGTCGGGGCTTCAAGTCCTGGCCGAGAAAGGTCTGACCCGGCTGGGTGAGGAAATCCCGGAGCTGGGCGTGCCGATCCGCGTCAAGGAACCGCGGTTCAGCGGCTTCCAGGGCGACTCGGCCGGGAGCGTCAGCTTTCGGATCATCGTGAACGTCGGCGGGGCTATGGGGATCGCGCCGGAGGAACTGCTCGGGCTGGAAGCCGGAGTCACGGTTGCCTCCAGCGGCAAGATTGAACTGGACGGCCCGCTGACCGCGAGCATTGAGCGTCCGATCCCGCTCGGGATGACCGGATTGGTCCTCGATGGCGTCAAGCTGGAGCTGCGGCCGAAAGACCGCACCGAACCGATCCAGCTGCAAACCTACCTGGCCCCGGCGCTGGGCGGCAAGGAGGGGCTGGCGCTGGAAGTGACCATCCGCCTGGGCCTGTCTCAACGAGCCAGAAGCGTAAGCGACGGTCCACCGTCGCTTACGCTTCTGGCTCGTTCGCCAGAGATACGCTTTGCCGGCCGGCTGATGCTGGCGCGCCGCGAGGCGCTGGGCCAGGTCGAGGGCACCTTCACTCAAAACGGAGTGGCCGGCCGGTTGCGGATTCCCGATCCGCAGGGAAACGCAGCGCCGACCGGCGAACTGCTCAAGGCCGACCTGTCCTTTGAGATGAACAAGGAAGGGATTCAAGCCCAGGGCTCCGCGTCTCTGGCCAGCGCTGTCAGTGGACAGGTAAGTCTGCTTTTGCCCTTCACCGGACAGGGGACGCTGATGGCCAGCGAGAACTGCCGGCTTCTGGCCCTGGCCGTCCCTGCCAGCGTGACTGCCCGCTTCGCGCCTGGTTTCCGGCAGCTGGAACTGGACGCCGACATGGAAGTCGAGGTCGATCTGGAGGTGCTGAAGGTGATGGCCTCCGTGTCGATCCATGCCGTGTCGGCCCCCCGGCCGAGCGTCGAGGTCACCGCCCAGGCACTCGGCGTCAAGGTGAACTTTCGGCTGGATCATCTGGATCAGCTGACCATGCCCCGACTGCGGCAAGAACTGAAGGCGAGTTTGACCGCTCTTTACGACAACTTGCTGGGAGCAGTGGCCGAGCTGGAGAAGGAAGGCGGCCAGTTGCTGTCCCAGGTCGAGCAGCATCTGCGTGGCGGCGTTTGCAGGGCCTTCCACCGGGTCGGGCTGGAGCGAGCGTGTTGCGGCTGCAAGGAAGCCGACGGCCGCCTGGCGGACCTGGCCTGCGGCCGGAAGAACCTGATCGGCTGGGGCTTGCTGTCCAGGGTGAAAGCGGGCAAGTGGCTGGCCGAGGTGGAGCGGCCCGTTCCGCGCTCGCTCTCGGGTTTCCTGGAGATCCTGGAACGGGAGCTGATTGTTCTGCTTGACGCCGACAAGAGGAAGCACCTGCAAGAGCAGGCCGAACGGGAGAAGCAGATCGACAACCGGCTGGAGCCGGTGGTGGCGGCGATCAACGGCGGCGCGATGGACCGCACGCTGGACCGGCTGATTCAAGGGATTTGCCAGGCGGGCAACAACTGCCGGGAAGGAGAAGCCCTCCGTCCCAGGACGATCACCCGGCTGCACCTGAGCTGTGAGCATGCGGTCAGCGCGGCCTGCGAAAGTCCGCTCGGAGCACTTCCAGGCACGACCCAGCCAGATGGCGTGCTGGCGTTTGTCATCACCAGCAGCGGCTTCCAGTGCAACGTCAATCCAGTACGGACGGGCTGGTTTCGCCGCCAGCACTCCTCCGACGTGCGGGTGGGGGTGGTGCGGTTCGTGGGTTTGCTGGATGGCAGCGCTCGCCCGCGCGCCCGGATTGTCCTGCCGGAGCTGGACCACGGCTCCTGTCTGCCGGCCCGGGATTACCTGTTTGACACGCTGGCCGGGCTGATCGAACGCTTGCTGCCCGGAGTCGAAGTCGAAGGCCGACAGCACGAACGCGATCTGGCGGTCCGCAATGGGATGGGGGAACCGGTCCGTTTCTGGGTGCAGGTGCTGACCCGGTCCGAGACCACCGGGCAGTGGACCTGGCAGCCGGCCGGACCGGAGAGGCCGGACAGGGCTTACGCCTTTCAGCTGCCGGCCGGGCAAACGGTGGCGTTGCAGATTGACCACGTGCAACTCAAGGGAGCTGTCGCTCGCGTTCGGGCCCTGTCGGCCAGCGGCGTCATCTGGGGCCGGTCTTCCCCGCGGGAACTCTGGTTGGTGGAAGAACACGACACGCTGGGCCAACGCTGCTACCGGGCCAGCGAACGGGCGCTGTTTACCTTTGATCTCGAAGCGGACAAGAGGGTGGTGGGTCCGCAAAAGAATTCGAGGGGCAAGTGAAGGGCGTGGCGCTCAGCTATACTGGAAAGGGAAAGGCAACGAGCCGTGGGAGCGACAACATGTGCGACGAGTGGATGCGTCCGATCCAGCTACCGATCTCCATCGAGCAGTTCCATCAGTTGCCGCGCAACCCGGCCTACAAGTACGAGTATTTCGACGGCCAGGCGTGGATCAGTCCCCGGCCGCGGTTCTATCACGCCTTGCTGGATCTCTCCGTCCTGGAAGCGGGACCGCTCGACTGGATCGATCCGCACGTGTCGGTGCGTCCCCTGGAAGCCTCGGACTGGGACGACCTGGCCGGGCTGTTCTCGGCCGCGTTCCACTATCGGGAGCCGTTCAGCGCCCTGGACGATCAGCAGCGGGCGGAGGCAGCCCGGCAATGTCTGGAACGCACCCGCACCGGAAGCGATGGACCGCTGCTCGAAGCGGCCTGCTTCCAGGCCTTCCGCCCTGAGGGCAACCGGGCCATCGGGGCCATCCTGATTACCCTGGTCCCGGGCGGCGACCCCACCGACCTGGATAGCTACGTCTGGAACGAACCCGTCCCACCGGACCTGATCGAACGACGGCAGGGTCGGCCCCACCTGACCTGGATCTTCGTGCATGGCTTCCTGGTCAGCCGGGGAGTCGGCACCGCCTTGCTTGACGCTGCCGGTCGGGCCCTGCTCCAACTGGGCTATCGCGAACTGGCCAGTACCTTTCTGCTGGGGAATGACTCCAGCATGCTCTGGCACTGGCGCAACGGCTTTCGCCTGCTCACGCATCCCTTTTCCCGCCGGCCGCCGTTGGATTTCCTGGAAAAAAAAGCCGGCAAGTGAGACGTCTCACTTGCCGGCTTTGGTCACGGGGTACGCTTCAGCCTGAGCAGTGGGGCCCATCTCTGTCCGCCCGCGCGGAGCAACGTCATTGCCTGCAAGGTCCAGGTCGTCGGCAATGAGATCCAGGTTGACGTTCCCTGACTCAATCGATCCGGGCAAAACGCCAGACCGGTACGTGCGGCGGCAACTGACCGCTATAATACGCCTCGTCGCCGAGCATCTCCTTGACTTTCTTCAGGGCCTGCCGGCGAACCGTGACGTAATAGTAGTCGCAGCGGGCATCGCGAATCGTGTCCCAGATGGTGTAGAGCCGATCCACCTCTTGCAGGACCTCGCGCAGTTCCCACCAGTAGGTCAGCTCCAGCGCTTGCCGATTGTCCAGGTGCTGCCGATAGGCCCGGTTGAACGACAGCAGCTCGTTGATCAGGGCCCGATCGGGGAAGCGCATCTGGTCCTGAAGCGGCGGCGCATCGGCCAGTTCCTGGTAGCGCCGCCGCAGCAGCTTCAAGTCTCCGGAGAAATCATCGGAGCGCATCAGCACGTAACGCACTTCGCGCGGATCGAGGACCTCCCAGTCAATGGCCAGCGCCTGCAACGTCGGCCGGACTGTCACGAAACGTTCCGAGACCCCAGTCAGATCCAGCGATTCCGCCGGGGTCGCCAGCAATGCCACCGCCAATGCATAATCGAGCGGGATCATGACCATTCACCCTCCCACGGAGAGGCGCGCGGACCCTCAGAGGGCGCGGACCAGACCGCGTTTCGCTCAAGCCTCAAAAAGAACCAGGCCCTTCGGGTCGTGGGTTACGTCGGAGAAGGAAGGGGAAAACCGTGGGTCGAGTACGACGAAGGTGCATCCATAAAAGTGATCCCCGGTAATTCAGGGATGAGCTGTCCTGCAACCCCTTCTAGTACTAGCGTAGCTCACAAACCTCCTCGTTTCAGTGAATCCACCAAGTTCATCGCATTTTGCCGGCCAGGGCGGACAACTTTTCTTACTTTGTGTGCTCTTCCCTGGCCTGCTTTTGAAATTTTACCAGATTGCCCCTGGACGATGCGAGGCCGGCTTTATACACAGAACCAATTAGGGCAATTTCCGTGCCAGTTTTTCCGCCGGGGCAAACTTTTCCTGCTCACTGGCACGGCTTCCCCCCTTGGGCGGCGGTTGGCCAACAACTTCTTCTGCTGTAACTCTTTCAGGGAAAAGAAGATCGGTAAAATACCTGTCAAGTTGGAAATTACCGGCATGCAGAGCCAGGGAGCGAAAGGGACAGAGCCAGGGGCTTGCTGAGGATGAAGCGAAATGCCACACTGCTAGGCAGGATGACGCCCGATTGTATGACTTCGTGGCGGGGCGGCGAGAGAAAAAAAGAAAAAAATCCAGAAACCTGAAAGCCTCCGGGCTGTGCGCTCCCGCTGGCGGGAGCGCACGGGCCCGGAGGCTCTTCGTGAGCGACAGTGATTCCCCGGGAGCCGGGCACAAAGTCCCGGCTCCCGGTCCGACATGAACTCTACTGTGAAGCACCCACTGGAGTGGCCGACCCAAAAACCACTTGGTCCAGCGAGCGATACGCCTCTACCCAGGAGGGTGGGTAGTGCAGACTTTCCCGCAAAAGCCAGCACCCAGCAGAGTTCGGCTGTTTGGCTGCGTCTTGGCCGCGGCTCTCGCGTCCAATTGATGAGGGGGCGTATAGCGTCAGGACGTGGTTTTGGGAAGAGCACTTTTCGCGAGGGGGCCCCGATGCAGTTGCATCGGGGCCCCCTCGCGATGCACGCCAGGCAAGGGGCCCCGGACGATCAGCCGCAGCGAGTACGAGGAGCAGATCGAACAGTTGCGACAACGGATGCAAAGCGCGGAAGCCAAGCAACTGTACAAGTTGAGGAAGCAAACGGTGGAGTTGGCGAACGCTGACATGAAAGGACACCGAGGGCTGAGGAGATTGTCTGGACGCGGGTTGAGGCGAGCGGATGCGCAGGTGGGGCTAACAGTGCTGGCTCACGATCTGGCAGCGCTGGACAGCCTCCGCCGCAAACAACAGCAAGGGGCTGCGGTTGCAACCCCTTGTCCCAATGGGTCTTGAAAGCTGGACGATCTCTAAAGAGGCTGCAGGGCGCCCGCCCCGGTCTGTCAGCCCGGTTTACCGGGCTTTCTGCTGGCGTCTAGCCCCGCCATTCATGGCGGGGCGGTCCGGGCCGGACGTGGTAAATTGGTTGCATTGCGCCCTGACACACACAACTCAGCTCGCGTCGGTTCTTGCCGGGCTGCTGTCTGCCAAGTGCCCGGTCTGCCCGCCACTTTTTCCCGCCGGTGGCAGAGAGCCAGACCGTGCCCGTGCGTGTCCAGTCAGGCTCTTTGGGTGCCAACAGCGTGTCTGCCTGCCACCCGCCAAGGGATTCGGGACCGGCTGGCGGCGATTGCTTCTCAGTTGTTCTGGGCACCATTGGCTTTGCCGGGCTGGCGTGTCAGGGCCGCCAATTCTTGCCACCGCTCGGGGGTACATCGGGAGGCAACCCACTCCTGGATCAGTCTCTCGGCTTCGGGATCGGCGCCCGCTCGCGCCAGGTATTCGGTGACGCCGATTTCCTTTACAACCTGATCGACGCCGACCTCACTTACGACTCGCTTCAGGCCCAGCTGATCGATGACTTGTTTGTACCCGACCAGATTAAAGAGGGCATGCAGATCCAAGGTGGGCTCAATCCCGTTTGCTCTGGCCATTCGTTGAACCTCCTCCCACAATTCCGGGTGCATGAAGGCCAACCAGGAACTGTATCGCTCCCAGAATCCGGGTTGCTGGATCACGACCCGGGTCACAGCCAAACTCGCCTCGGCCGTTTCTTGATTGAGCAGGTGCATCGGCACGCTGTCCGGCTCGATGGCGACATTGTCGATACTCACCAGGTATAGCAGGCGCTGCAGGACCTCGCAACGCCACACTCCGTCCGTCACGACCGTGACCTTGCCCAGCTTCCGTCTCGCCTCCTTGAGGAACCGCTTGCCGAGGTGTTTGGCCAGATACCAGAACGACACGTCGTCCTCGGGCAGCAGGTCGAGTTTCTGACTGGTCCGCTCCTGGTTGAGCCGGCGGTCGATGCCCAGGCCCAGCTCGACCACCAGGTCCAGGTCGCGCAGCCGGGGATCGACCGTCGGGTCCTTGAACTCCAGCACGTTCCAGCACGTCAAGAAACGCCACAGACCCTGGTACGGCAGCGGCTGCTCGGAAGTACGCCGCAGCAGCACGATGTCCGCTTCCCGCGGCGCCTCGCCGACCGGCATGCCGGTCTCGACCTGGAAGTGGTCCTCCACCAGGGGACGCAGCAGGTGAGCGAAGATCGGATGCCATTGCATGGGCGGTTTCCCTGGGGAAAGGAAATGCCCGGAGCCGGCGTCCAGGCAGACACCGGCCCAGGGGGTACGAGCAGGGCTTTCAAGGTGACTGAAGATCCTAGCCATCAAATGACTTATGGCAAGAACTGGTTAGCGGGCAGCCCCCGGGAGCCTTCCCTTGGCGTCTGTGGGCCCGGTCGTATGCTGAACAGGAGTGCCCAGGCCGGTTGTCACAGGAGGTTGCCATGTTGTTCGACCAGGTGTTCACTCGGTTTGTCAAAGGGAGCCCTCTGAGCGTGATGCTGCAAGGAATCCTGGAGAACATTTTTCACCCTGACCCGATCAATGAGTTGTTTGAACGCACTGCCGAACAGCAATATACTCGCGAATTGTTATTCTCGACTGTGGTGGACACCATGACCTTGGTAGCCTGTGGCGTCTACAAGACCCCTCACGCCGTTTATCAAGACCATCAGGATTGGTTTCCAGTTTCGGTCACCTCGCTCTACAACAAACTTCAAGGCGTCGAACCCAACGTCGCGGCTGAGTTGGTCCGCTCTACGGCTAGCCAACTGGGCCGTGTCATCCATGCTCTGGGCGGAGCCTTGCCGGCCTTGCTGCCTGGCTACACGGTCAAAATCCTCGATGGCAACGCCTTGGCTGGCACGGACCACCGCCTCCAGGAGTCACGTCACACTCGCGCCGCACTGCTGCCGGGCAAGTCCTTGGTGGTCCTGGACCCCGCTCTGATGTTGGCTGTCGATGTCTTCCCCTGTGAGGACGGTCATGCACAGGAACGCTCTTTGCTGCCTGCTGTCCTGCAAACCGTGCAGGCTGGCGAGGCCTGGATTGAGGATCGCAATTTCTGCACCAGCGGTTTCCTCTTTGGAATCGACAACAAACAGGCCTACTTCCTGGTGCGTGAACACAAGGGCTTGTCCTGGCATGCTATCGGGAAATTGCATTACGTCGGACGCACGGAGACTGGCGCGGTCTTTGAGCAGACGGTGCGGTTGGAGGATGGCAGTGGCAACATCCTGTTCCTGCGTCGTATCGTGGTGCATTTGGACCAACCGACAAGGGACGGCGAGACAGAGATCGCGCTGCTGAGCAACCTGTGGGACGACAAGATCGACGCCTTGCGGTTGGCCGAACTGTACCGCAAGCGTTGGCTGATTGAGACGTTGTTCCTTGTGTTGACTGAGGCCTTGACGTGCGAGAACCCCGGGCTGAACTATCCCAAGGCTGCCTTGTTCGGCTTTTGTATGGCGTTGGCTGTGATCGTCGTTCCGGCCAATAACCCCTTGATAGGGAGGAAAACTGATCTTGCGAACAGGTAGCGGTGCGCGTTTCGCTTGGCCCCTTCACGAGCATGGCTCGTCTCCCTACGGTGTCTTTACCACAACACACCCAGAGATCCGAGCCATGACTCTCTTTCACTCTACCGAACCGACCCAGACTCGCACAGACGCGCGCCGCTGGCACCGCGCCGATGCCGCCAAGGCTTTTGACCACTTCGCTCATAACCCCGCCTCGTCCCAGAGGGATTACGCACGCAGCCACGACATCCCACGCTCTACCCTTGGTGACTGGTTACGCCAGGACGACCCCGAGGGGCTTGACCCCCAACTCGTCGCTTTCCTCCGCTTGGCTGCTGGACAGCACTTGTTGCGTCGTCTCGTCCTGGCTCTCTTCCTCGTCTTCCACCTTCAGGGGGCCTGCGGTCTCCGCTTGTTGACCGCCTTCCTCCGCTTGACCAACCTGGACGGCTTCGTCGCCTCTTCTTATGGCGCCCTGCATGCCCTGGGTCTGTGCCTGGAGGAACGACTCAGCGCCTTCGCCGACCAGGAGCGGACCCTGCTGGCCCAAGGAATGTTACCACGGCTCATCGCCCTGATCGCCGACGAAAACTTCCACGGCCCGAGTCCTTGCCTGGTCGCCATCGAGCCCGTCGCCGATTTTATCCTGGTCGAGGAGTATCAGCCCCAACGCGATGCCAAGACCTGGGCCGAGGCCATCAACCGGGGCCTGGCCGGGCTCAACGCTCAGGTGGTGCTGCTGACCAGCGACGAGGCGCGCGGGCTGATCGCCTGCGCCACCAAGCACTTGCACAGCCAGCATCTGCCCGAGTTGTTTCATGGCCTGCGCGACCTGGCGCGTCCTTTGCTGGGGCCTTGCGACGCCAGCTCGCGTCAGCAGACAAGCAGTTGCAGGAAGCGGCGAACTTAGCCCAGTACTGGCGCGACGAGCAGCAACGGACGCAGCAAGAGCCAGCCCGGCCAGGCCGGCCCCTGGACTACACCTGGAGGGTTGAACTCACCCAGGCCGATGCGAACAGGGCAGCCGAACAATGCAAGGTGTGTGCGGACCGCAAAGAGCAGGCCCGGCAGGCGGTACGTGGCCTGGCTGACGAGTACCATCCGTTCGACCCCAAGACGGGTGTGCCGGTCACGGCAGCGCAAGTCGAGAAGCGTCTGGGACAACGTCTGGCCACTGCGGAGCAACTGAGCCAGGCCGCAGGTCTGGGAACCAAAGTGCAAGAGGCGCTGGACCAGGCAAGGATTTGGCTGGTGACGCTGGTCGCGAGCCTGTCCTGGTTCTGGAGTGTGGCGCGGCAGCGGCTGGAGCGTCTGCACTTGTCGGCGGAGGCCGAGAAGCAAGTGTACGAGAAACTGTTGCCGGGTCTTTACTGGCAACAGATGGCGCGGCGGGGCCGGACACCAGAAGATCGTCGGCGGCAACAGAGTCTGGGAGAGCGCCTGTGGCAAGAAGCCTGGGCGTCGGCAGCCTTGGGGCAATTGGAGCAAGCCCAACGGCAAGAAGTGGAACGAGTGGGCCGGGAAGTGGTTGGGCTGTTTCAGAGATCGAGTTCGTGCGTGGAGGGTCGCAATGGACGCCTGGCGTTGTTCCAGCACGGTCACAGTCGGCTGAGTGAAGGGAAGCTGAAGGCTCTGACGGCGGTGCATAATTACGTAACGCGGCGCGAGGACGGAACGACGGCAGCGGAGCGGTTCTTCGGCAAGAAACAGCGAGAGGCGCTGGGTTGGCTGTTGGAGCAGATGCCCGATCTGCCCCGACCGGCTGCCCGACGGCCTCAGAAGGGTTCTCACCAGGCTCCGCAAACCTCATAGCCTTGGCCGGAACGACGATCACAGCCTGCTTGTGTTATACACCAGTCCGGCAGTCGGTCCGCCTTGCCCGAATACCCTGGCGGATGGCAGGCAGACAGGAAAATGACCCTCCGTGTCGCCCGTCCGACAACACGGGGCACGCTCTGGCCTGTCGGCCGCCCCAGCAAAATTGGCAGACACGGCAGGCAGAGTGGCAGAAACCAGATAGTCCCCACATTCTTCTTGTGGCCAGCCCGTTGCCCCGGTATAACGAAGTTCCAGTTCCCCCTTGTGGAGCCATCACGATGTCCAGCGTCCCCTCCCCTTCACGGCGTCAGTTCCTCCAGACCGCTGCAGGCACGGCCGCGGTGTTCGGAATCGCCTCCGAGGCCCATCCCATGAACGCGGAACCACCCGCTCTGCGGATCGTGGACCCGCACGTCCACGTCTGGAAAAACGACAAGCGCTATCCCTGGCCGAAGGAGGTCGCCAACCCGCCGAAGGAAGATGCCTTGCCCGAAACGCTGCTCCAGCTGATGAAGGTCAACGGCGTCGAGAAAACGGTGATCGTTCACGTCATCCACTATCGCTGGGATTGCCGCTATGCCGGCGACACCATCAAGGCCCACCGCGACAAGTTCATGGGCGTCTGTCGGGTCGATCCGACCGCCGACAGCGCGGTCGCCGACCTGGAGCGCTGGGTCCGCGACTACGGCTTCCACGGCGTGCGCCTGAGCCCGGCCGCAGATGCGTCGGGAGATTGGATCAACGACCGGGCCCGGATGGATCGGATCCTCGGCCGGGCCGCCGAGCTGAAAATCCCCCTCTGCATTCTCTGTCCCAGCTCCCGGCTCGCCGACGTGGACAGGCTCGTCGAACGGCACAAGGATGGCCTGGACGTTTGCATCGACCACATGGCCGACTGTCCGATTGACAAGCCTGACGAGCTGAAGAAACTGCTGGCCCTGGCGAAATACCCGAGGGTGTTCGTCAAGGTCAGCCACCTCTGGTCGCTGTCGCGCGCGAAGTACCCTTATCGAGACACCCATGACCAGGTGAAACGCCTTCACGGCCAGTATGGTCCGCAACGCCTGATGTGGGGCACCGACTGGCCGCTGGTGGAGAAGTACTGTGGCTATGCCAGGGCGTTGGCCCTCTACCGCGACGAGATCGCCTTCCTGACCGCCGAGGACAAACGCTGGCTCCTCGGCGGCACCGCCCTGAAACTGTGGCCTTTTGCCTGATCCCCGTGAATGGTTGAGCCCTGGAGTCTTGCCATGAAGCGCCTCTGCTGTCTGTCGCTGAGCTTCAAGCCCGAGTTCGCCGCCAAACAGATGGACGACCTGAAGTTCATCGACCTCTGCTCGATGCTGGAGCTGGACGGCGTCGATTTCAACGTGAGTTCCCTGCGTTCGCTGGACCGCGACCACCTCAGGAAGATCAAGAAGACCTGCCTGGAGCGTGGCCTGAGCATTGCCTGTCTTGGCGTCAGCAACGATTTTGGCCGGCCTCCGCAAGAACAGGAGGCGGTCCAGAAGCAGGTCCGCGAGGGGATCGATGCGGCCCAGTTTCTCGGGGCTCCGGTCGTCCGGCTGTTCGCGGGCTACGTCCGCGGCGGTCAGACCCGCGAGGCCGTCTGGAAGCGGACCGTCGAGGGTCTCAAGCAGGCGGCGGTTTATGGCGAGAAGACGGGAGTGGTGGTGGGACTGCAGAACCACAATCACAACAACGTCACCAGCACCGGCGCGGACGTGGTCCGGCTGCTCAAGGAAGTCGATCACCCCTGGTGCTCGCACATCCTTGATACGGGGCAGTACCTTGGATCTCTGGGGGCCGGCGGCGCTCAACCCGAAGACCCGCGCAAGCACGACGTTTACCAGTCGATTGAGAAGACCGCGCCGCTGGCGGTGTTCGTCCGGGCCAAGCTCTATCGACTGCGCACCGGCAAGGAAGAATGGCTCGACTACGACCGGATCTTCAAGATCCTCCGCGGGGTCAAATACAAGGGCTTCGTCTGCCTGGTGTACGAGGGCTGGTCGGACATGGATGCGATGCACGCCGTCCCCAAAGGGGTCAAGTTCTTGCGGGGTTACCTTCAGGTAGCGGAGAAGTGACGCGAAGTGTAGCCCCGCCATGACTAGAGACTCGCTGGGAAGGGTGACGGTGACAGTCTGCGCCATGGTTCATCCAGGGTATTGGAGTGAAGACAGAGAGGATTATGCCGCGTCTTGCCCAAAAGAGAAACGCCGGGAGCAGACGCTCCACGACCTTCCGCAGCCCGGCGTCGGCATCGGCTACTCGAAGTCCCCTTCGTGCAGGTACTCCTGGTTCGCCAGCTCCTGTTCGGTCAGGGGGTTGTTGGCCACCGCATTGACGCCGGCCTGCCGCAGCGCGTTCAGTCCGGCAGCGGAAACAGCATTACGCGACAGGTCGAGCCGTTCCAGGTTCCGTGCGTCGGGGCAAGCCGCGAACAGGCGAGCGCCCTCGTCGGTGATGCAGCCGTGCCGCAGGTCCAGCCACTTCAGCCGCTTCAGGATGCCGGAGGCCACAATCTCGCGGACACCCTCGTCGCCCATGCTCGACAGGCGCAGTTGCAGGTGCTTCAGACTCTTCAGATGCGGCGAATGGAATACGGGGGCCACGCGGCCAAGTGGGATGGTTGACCGATCATACGCATAGTGCGGGTGAAGCATGAGGTGGGTGAGCTTGCCAAGCGCCGGGTTCTCCGCCAGAACGCCCAGGGCGATCTTATCCTCCCTTTCGTGGTTCGGATCACCGAGTGCGTACATCCGCAGCACGCGGAGGTTGGTCAGGTTCGGCAATGCGAACAGAGCCGCGCTGTTGTAACTCTTACACAGCAAGTGAAGTTCCTCAATCCGTGTCATCTCGGCAATGAGGCGCTCGATCTCAGCGCGTAGGTGTGATTGTCCATCCACCCCTCCTCCGGCGGTTCACCCTCAATGTCGCCCATCTGAAAGATGCGCAAACTTCGGAGGAGCGGGGCGCCAAGCAGCTCTTGCCACTCGTCGTATCCCCGGTCCCAGTGGAGTATTCCAGGGACACGGCGCGGTGTCACGTCGTCCTGCATAACCAGGAAATAGGCCGTGCTGACGACGTGCAACCTGTCCAGAAACCGCACCGCGGGTGCGTCGGCGAGCGCCTGTGCCAGTGCGATCGTGAGACAATCCACCTTCAGCTCGGTCAGGAACCCGCGCCGCCAGCGATGCACCGTACCCGGTTTCGGCTGGTCAGCCGGAGCGGGATCGAGCAGGTGCGGGGCCAGGATTCCCAGCCAGTCCCGCTCGTGCGCCGCAAGCAGTTCTTTCTCCCGTGCTTGCAGTTTCCTCCGCTCGGTTGCGGGTCGGCTCTCGTCTTCGAGGGCGATCTGCACCTGCATGAACTCGCCGCGAGGATCGCCACGCTCGGCCAGGAAGTCGGCGTAGGCACACCGGCCAGCCAGATCGTGCGGATCCTCAGCCAGGGCCCGCTCGAACGCCTCGGCCTCCGCGGCAGGCGCTCTCGGCGTCGTTTCGACGTAACCTTTCTTGAGCTTCTGGCGGATCAGCTTGTCGGCCTCCGCCTGGGCTTTCTCGGGGGTGGGGAAGCTCTTGGTCTTGCTCTGCCCGGCGGAGCCGACCTTGCCGTAAGTCACGGTGAAGCTGCTGCCACTCACCGCGATGTTCCAGAACTTGTGAGACTTGGCGTCGCTGTATTGAAACGTCCGCATTGCCTGGTTCCGTGGATGATGGTTTACCGCTCCGGCCGTGGACCGCCCGTCGTGTATTTCAAATCATCGAGGTAGATGCGCACCAGCTGACCGCCCACGTTGGAATTGAACAGGCCGAAGCGGTCGAACCGGGCCCCCTCTGCCTTCAGGCCCTTCCTCAGGGCCAGCGTTACCGTCTCCTGGCCCAGCGTCACTCGAATCGCGCCGTTGCCGTCGTTGGCTGCCGGGTCGTACACCAGCGACCAGTCAAAGACCTTCCGGGGCGTCAGCACAGGCCCCTTGTCGGCCAGGCCGCGGGTGCCCCGAGCCGTCGCGAACGCTGGGTGGAAATAGTGTCCGATGCGCGTCGGCCCGCCCACGTGAACGCCGAGGAAATTCCCTGACGCGGCCGGGGGTTTCTCCTTGTTAGCGCTGCTGAACCACCCAAGGTAGACGTCGGAATCGGGAGCGCCCACGAGCAGCACCACCTTGCCGCTCGCTTCGAGCCGATCGTCGAGCGTCAGCGGGCCGATCCGGTCGGCGTAGTAGGCGTACTTGCCGCTGCGCCAGAGGTCGCCTCCCAGCTCGCCAGGCTTGCCGCCGGCGAAGCTGGTCTTCGGGCTGAAGCCAAAGTTGTGCGCCCCCACGGGGACGTGTTCCAGCTTGGCCCGGTTGTGCGAGCCAACCCAACCGGGGTCCTTCGTCAGATCCTCGGTGATGCCATCGTGCCGGAGGTCGCCGAACCAGATGGTCATGGCGTTGCCCGGCTTCGTCATGTTGAGCAAGCCGAAGCGGTTGAACGTGGCAGAATCCTTCCGGAAGCCGGCGGGGAGATCGACGGAGAAGGTTGTCGTATTGGGGAAGCGCTTCAGGGCCTCCTTCCGGTGGGCCTCGGGGAAGTCGGCCGGCAAGCGGCTGGCCGCGAGCGGCTCCGGTTGGGTGCCGTGGCTCTGGATGGTGAACTGGAACCGGCCGAGCCCGTCGTTGGCCTGGGGGTCGTAGGTCAGCGTCCAGCTGTAGCGGGTGCCGTCCAGCCGGAGCGGCGTGGGCCGGAACTTGCCGGGAATGAAGGGCGTCACGAACGTACCGCAGCTCTTGTTGGTGCGGTTGATCATCCGCACCGCCAGCCGGGCCCCGGACGGTTCGCCGTCGAAATCCAGTCCCAGGGACTGCACCGGCCGGCCGCCGCCGTCCGGCTGCTCGGAGTTGAACCAGCCGAAGAAGACGCCACTGCTGCCGGCAGCGCCCCGCAGCGCGAACGTCCCGGAAGCGGTGAGCTTGTCGTCGAGGGTCTTGCCGGCCACCCGGGCGGCGTAATAGGTCGGCGTCGCGCAGCGAACGACCTTGCCGCCGATCTCCCCCCGGGCCTTGCTGGCGAAATGGGTGTCGCTGCTGTAACCAAAGTCCTGAGTGATGGTCGGCAGGACCCGGGGCCGGAGACGGTTGTTGTGGCCCTCCCAGCCTGGGTCTGTGTCAAAGGATTCGCTCTTGACGGTCTGCGCCGCCTGGTCCTCGGTCATACCGCAGTTTGGGCCTGGCGCACTCTCACACAGCGCCGGGAGAAGTCCGAGCAGCAGCAAACCAAATCGGTAAGGGTAGTTCATGGTTATTTGGCTCCCTGGAGGTCCACCAGTTCTCACCACAGAGGGCACAGAGGGCACTGAGAAGACAAAAGCCATTCTTCTTCATCTTCTCTGTGTCCTCTGTGCCCTCTGTGGTGAGATCTTATGGATCCAGCGGCGCCCAGTCCGTGAAATCGAAGCGGCTGTGCGGGGACGTGCTGGGCAGGGTGACCGCCTCCTCATACGTGGCCCGGCAGGCTCGGAACAGGCTCAAAGTCCGCAGGCGGTTCACGCCAAGTGCAGCAGACTCACGCATTCGCAGCCCGGCGTCGGCATCGCTCACTCGAAGTCGCCTTCACGCAGATACTCCTGGGTCGCCAGTTCCTGTTCGGTCAGGGGGTTGTTGGCCACCGCGTTCACGTCGGCCTGGCGCAGCGCGTTGAGCCCGGCAGCAGAGACGGCGTTGCGCGACAGGTCGAGCCGTTCCAGGTTCCTTGTGTCGGGGCAGGCGGCGAACAGGCGGGCACCCTCGTCGGTGATGCAGCCGTGCCGCAGGTCCAGCCACTTCAGACGCTTGAGGGTGCCAGAGACCACGATCTCGCGGACGCCCTCGTCGCCCATGCTTGAGAGTCGCAGTTGCAGGTGCTTCAGACTCTTCAGGTGCGGCGAGCGGAATACGGGGGCCACGCGACCGAGGGGGATGAACGACTGGTAGTTCGAGAAGTGCGGGTGAAGCATCAGGTGGGTGAGCTTGCCCAGCGCCGGGTTGGCGGCCAGTACGTCCAGTGCGATCTCCTCTTGGTCCTGGTAGTGCGGCTCTCCGAGCGCGTACATCCGCAGCACGCGGAGGTTGGTCAGGTTCGGCAGCCCGAACAGGGTCCTGCTGTCGTATTCCTTGCACAGCAAGTGAAGTTCCTCAATCCGATCCATTTCAGCGATGAGACGCTCGATTCCGGCGCGTAGGTGTAGTTGCCCCTCCAGCCGTCCTCTGGGGGCTCGCCGTCGGCGTCCCCCATCTGGAAGACACGCAAACTTCGGAGAAGAGGGGCGCCGAGCAACTCAAGCCACTCATCTCTCCTGCGGTACTCTTGTGGTCCGGGAACACGGCGCGGTGGTGGTTCCCTCTCCCGCAAAGTACTGAGGTAACTGGTCGTGCTGGCGACGTGCAGCTTTTCCAGAAACCTCATTGCCGGCGCGTCCGCTAGCGCCTGGGCCAGCGCGACCGTGAGACAATCAGCCGTCAACTCGGTGAGGAACCCGCGCCGCCAGCGATGCAACGTACCCGGCTTCCGGGCGCCGGGATCGTGATCAAGCAGATGCGGAGTCAAGATCCCCAGCCAGTCCCGCTCGCGCGCCTCAAGCAACTCTTTCTCCCGCGCTTGCAATTGCCTCCGCTCGGCTGCGGGGCGGCTTTCGTCTTCGAGGGCGATCTGCACCTGGATGAACTCGCCGCGGGGATCGCCACGCTCGGCCAGGAAGTCGGCGTAGGCGCACCGCCCCGCCAGGTCATGCGGGTCTTCCGCCAGGGCCCGCTCGAACGCCTCGGCCTCCGGTGCGGACGCTCTCGGGGTCGTTTCGACGTAGCCTTTCTTGCGCTTCTCACGGATGAGCTTGTCAGCCTCGGCCTGGGCTTTCTCGGGGCTGACGAATGTCTTGGTGTGGCTCTGCCCGGCGGAGCCGACCTTGCCGTAAGTCACGGTGAAGCTGTTGCCGCTCACCGCGATGTTCCAGAACTTGTGGGACTTCGCATCGCTGTACTGAAACGTCCGCATCGCTTTCCTCCGTGGATGTCACCGTGCCGATACCCGATCGGCGCGTCAGCATAGCACGGATCGCCAGACACCGCCAGCTTGGCGCTACTTTCGTCTGCAAGTCCAATACAGCTGGTTGGTGCAGGATGCGTGCCCGTGCGTGACACCGTGAGATGGTGGCGTGCTGGCGGTGTCGGTCTAACTGTCACCCGTCAGGCAAACTCGGACACGCTTCGACGCTCCCTGCCACACCGCCAACAGGCCGGGCGCCGTTGGCAATGTGGCTTTCTTGGCGGTCCTGGGCTTCCGCGCTGATTCCCTGGTTGTTCACGGATCCAGCGGCGCCCAGTCCGTGAAATCGAAGCGGCTGTGCGGCGACGTGCTGGGCAGGGTGACCGCCTCCTCGTAGGCGGCCCGGCAGGCCTGGAACAGGCGCTCCACGTCCTCGCGGCGGAGATGGTCCAGCTCCCGGCAGAACATCAGATCGGCCTGGGCGGGCACGTTGACCACGTGCAGGCCCTCCAGGACGCGCTGGGCTTCGGTCGCATAGGACTTGCCCGAGTTGCTGCCGGGTACGAGCAAGAAGGAGTGCTGGTTGCTCGGCGTCCGGGGCGGTTCCGCGCCCTTGCCCAGCGTTTGGCGCACGGCGGGTTGGCCCGCGGCGCACGCGACCGGGACGGCGCCCATGATCGGGGCAGCCTGCTCGTGGTAGGAGCGAATGCGGGCCCCCAGGTTGCCCTCGTCCGATTCGGTGACCGTCAGCTCCACCTCGGCAACGTCCGTCACCGGCAGCAGGGTGCCCAGCAGGGTGATGGAGTGGTTGAGCAGGGCCGGCACCAGGTTGCGCTGCAAGTCGATCGACCCCAGGCAGGTCTTGAACAGGCCGCCGCACTGCGCCAGCACCTGGTCCTGCAGGGTCTGATCCAGCTGCACCCAGTGGTCGGCGTTCAGTGTCGCCAGGAAGGCCACGGCCGCCTGGTTCAGGTCCTCCATCCGGCCCGGCAACACCACCCGGGCAGTGGTCGATTCGCGGATCGATTCCCAGTACGACTCCGGCGACACCAGGGAGTTGGGGCTGGGCGACAGGTCCACGCCGCTGGCCGCGTCAGGCTCCTCGGAGGCCTGGACGCCTTCGAGGACCTCCTGCAGGTGCCGCAACCGCTGCCGGACAAAGGTCATGTCGCGCAGCCGATCGTTGAGCCGGCCGCGCAGGCTGCCGAAGAATTGCAGCACGGCCGAGGCCAGGTCGTCGGCCAGACACTGGCGGGCAAATGCGGCCAGGTGGTCCATGAAGACGCGCAGCAGCCGACGCGCCCGGCCGCCAAACCAGCTGAAACCGCTGGAGCCGTGAATGCACGCCTCCAGGGCGCTCTGCAGGTTGTTGTGGGCGGTCTGCGTCAGGTTCAGTTTCTGCTGCAAGCGATTGGACAGGGCCGTCGCGGCGTCCATGCAATGCTGAATGAAGCGGGACAGGGCGTCGTCGCCCACGGCACAGCGCCGGCCGGGATGTTCCATCAGGACCGTGACCGTCTCCAGCAGCCGACGCTCCCAGACCTCGGCCAGCTCGTTGGCGGCCAGTTCCAGGGCCCGGGTCAGCTTGCTCTTGCGCAGACCGACGGCCAGGCCCGTGCTGCGGGACTCCTTGATCGGGCCGCTCAGCGACTGCAGGCCGTTGCCCAACCAATCCTGGATCCGCGCCACGGCCTGGTGGGCCCAGGAGCCGGGGTCGTCGTGGGCCACCGACTTCTGCGATTGCTCCTCCAGCGAGGCCAGCATCCGCGTCAGCAGCTCGCCCGGAGCAGATTCCAGGTGCGAGCTGGCGAGCAGACTGATCCGCGTGATCAGCGACTCGGGAAGCAGTTCCGGATCGGACAGCACCCGGGCCTGGGCCGCCTCCAGTTCCATCGCGGCCGTCGGATCGCCGGTCGCCTCCCAGTCCTCGACCACCCGACGAATGGCCCTCTGAGCGGCTGTCCGCAGCAGCAGGCCGCGCGGGAACCAGACGCCGTACGTGCCCAGGCTGCGGAAGGGCAGACAGTCCGCCGGGGCCGGTTTGAGCCGGATCTTCTCCAGACGCATCCCCAGCGGCGTCGTCATCTCGTGGAACAGGTACGAGCCCAGGTGGGCCATCGTGGTCTGCCGGCTCTCGGCGGTGCGATGGCTGAAGGTCAGCAAATAGGTGCTGTCGAAGGCCGGGCCCTCGTTGCTGACCCGGAGGCCATCGGCGCTGTACTGGGCGGAAAAGGGGATGGTGGGGTCGGCAAAGTGGTTCAGCTCGGTCAGGGTGGCGTAGGCGTTGGCCTGCTCCTCGCGGGGCGTGGCCGGGTCGTCGGGGGCGCCGCAGAGCAGCACGCTGGTGACCGTGCCCTCCGGCTGGCGGAGCACCTGGAAGATGCGCCGGACCGCGTAGCCAAGATCGACCAGGTAGCCGCTGGCCCCACCCGAGGCGCAGCCGATCACGTAGACGCGCGGCACGTTGTCCCGCAGGGCCAGGCCGGTTTGACTGACGGTCTGATAGAGCGAGTCGGGATGCAGGGCCAGCTGCAGGTCGCGCCGCAGCCGGGCCATCAGCCGCTGATAGTTGTCGCAGAAGGCCAACCGCCCCAGGGCCCGCGAGCCCTGCGTCTTGAGGGAACGCGGCATGGTGTACAGCTTTTCGCGCGGCAGCCAGTCGTGGATCTGGTCCAGCTGCCGGCGGCGGTAGTGCGACACCGGCTGCAAGGGCAGCTGGTAGATTTCCTGGCTCTTGAAGGCCAGCTCGGGAGCCACGCGCTGCGATTGCTTGAGCGCATCGGCGTCGGTGTCCACGTAGAGGAAGCGGAACAACGGCACCTTGTCCAGGTCGCCAAAGCGATCCAGCAGCCGGCAGCGCAGCTCCATCAGGGCCCGCCGGCCCAGGCTGCCCACCCCGATCAGCAGGGTCGGCCGAAGCGCCCCCGTATCCGGCAAGGCCATGGTCAGACCCAGTTCGGACACTTCCTTGTCCGACAGCTCCTGCAGACAGTCGGGCGCCTGGTCCAGGCTGACGCGCTCGACCCCGTCGCCGGGGAGCTGCTGCATCAGCAGGTCTTCCATCGTATCGAGGGACCTCGGCCGATTCCCGTCCCGGTCCTCGCGGAGCAGGGTCTGCGGCATGGTGGGCATGCGGGCCTGATGCAGGCTGCGAACGAAGGCCAGGCAGTTGGGGAAGCGTTTGCTTGGGTCCTTGGACAGGGCCCGGCCGACCACCGGGCGCTCGCCCTCGGGCAGCATCCGCAGCTCGGGCTGGTCGTTGATGTGCTGCTGGGCCAGGGCCCGGGGGTTCTTGCCGTTGAAGGGCCGCTGCCCGGTGAGCAGCTCGGTGTACACGATGGCCAGGCTGTACTGATCGCTGTGCTGGCTGATCTTGCCGGTGAAGGTCTCCGGGGCGGCATACAGCGGCGTCACGCCGCCCAGCACGCTGTTGCTGCTGGAGCGCTCCAGGTTCTTGACCAGGCCGAAGTCGGCCACCTTGACCCGGTCGGACACCAGGAACAGGTTGCGCGGCTTGATGTCCAGGTGCTGCAGGTGGTGCTTCTCGTTGAGATGGTCCAGCGCCTCGGCGGCGTCTCGGACGTAGCCCCACAGGTCCTGGGCCGGGATGCCGCGCAGACCCTGGGACAGGCACTCCTCGAACAGGTCGTGCAGGCTCTTGTCGGCCAGGTCCATGACGATGATCAGCTCGCCATCGACAATGTCGATGCGGTCCATCGACAGCACGAAGGGATGGCGCACCTGCTTGATGCGCTCCAGGGCCGTCTTCTCCTGCTCGGCCCGGGCGCTGTCCAGGTCCAGCGAGTTGAGATTGCCATAGACGAACTTGATGGCCTTGAACAGCCCGCCCGGCGCCTCGCACTTCCAGGCTTCGCCAAAGCCGCCGCTGCCCAAAGGCTCGATCAGCCGGTAACCGGGCAACGGCTCCGCATTAGACTCCCGTATTAGACCCATGGCATCGAACCCTACCTCAGGAACGGCCCCAGTTTGCGATGGACAATCTGCCATGCAAGCCTAGCTTGCGAACTCGACCTTGTCCAACTTCAAGGCGAGCCGGGAGCGTCAGCTCCCGGATTCTTGCGATTCGTCGGAGAATCCGGGAGCTGACGCTCCCGGCTCGCCTTTCTCGGAGGGGCTCGTAATCTGACCAAAGCCCGTTTCCCGCCCGCACCCCGGCCCCTGGAGCCTCATCATGTCCCCGACCCTGCCGACTGCTTCGCTGAAGTGGCTGGCCGTCCTCTCCCTGCTGTTGCCTCTCCACGCCGTCGCGGCCGAGCCGCGGCCTCGACCGATCACCCTGGAGGTCGATGCCTCCGAGATTTCCCGGAACCTGGTCCACGCCCGGCTGGTGATTCCGGTCCAGCCCGGCCCGCTGACCCTCCTGTATCCCAAGTGGATTCCCGGCAATCACCGTCCCAGCGGCCCGATCGCCGACCTCGCCGGCGTGAAGGTCAAGGCGGGCGACAAAACCCTCAACTGGCGCCGCGACGAGGAAGACCTCTACGCCATCCACTGCAAGGTCCCCGCGGGCGCGGAGACGGTGGAAGTGTCGCTGGACCTGCTGGGCTCTCCCACAGGCGGCGCCTCGTCCTCCACGGTCGGCACGCCGCGCCTGGGCGTGGTCAACTGGAACCAGGTCCTGCTTTATCCCAAACGGCCCGACGCCCTCCGTTCGACCTGGAAGCCGAGCTTGCGTCTGCCCGAGGGCTGGAAAGTCGGCACCGCTCTGGTCAGCGTCTTCAAGGATGGTAACCGCACCCATTTCGATCCCGTTTCGCTGGAGACGCTGATCGATTCGCCGGTCCTGTGCGGCCAGTACCTCAAGGAAATCCCCCTCGGTCCCGACAAGGAGCCCCGGTGCTATCTGGTCGTGGCCTGCGACAGCGAGGCCGGGCTGGAACTGAAGCCGGAACAGAAAGCCTGTTACGATCGGCTGATCGCCGAGGCCCAGGCCCTGTTCGGCTCCACCCACTACCGCTCCTATCGTTTGCTGCTGGCCCTCAGCGACCGCTTTCGCGGCTCGGGCCTGGAGCACCACGAAAGCAGCGACAACCGCTTGATGGAAAATGCCCTGATCGATCCGGTGCTGCACCGGCTGACGGCCGGGCTGCTGCCGCACGAGTATTTCCACTCCTGGAACGGCAAACATCGCCGGCCGGCCGACATGATTGTCCCCGACTATCAGCAGCCGCACCGGACCAAGCTGCTGTGGGTCTACGAGGGGCTGACCAGCTATTACACCGTGGTGCTGACCGCCCGCTGCGGGCTGTGGACCCCGGAGAACGCCCGCGATTACCTGGCCGGGGTGGCCGAGAACATGAGCAACCACAAGGGCCGCTCGTGGCGCTCGCTGGAGGACACGGCCATCGCCTCCGCCATCCTGTTCGACGCTCCCTCGACCTGGCAGTCCTGGCGGCGCTCGGTGGATTTCTACCCCGAGGGCGTCCTGCTCTGGCTGGAAGTCGATGCCCTGATCCGGCAGCAATCCGGCGGCAAGAAGTCGCTGGACGACTTCTGCCGCTCCTTCTTTGGCGGCGGCAGCGGACCGCCCACGGTCAAGCCGTACACCTTCGACGAACTGGCCGACGCCCTGAACAGCGTCGTCGCTCATGACTGGAAAGGCCATCTCCAGCGCCGCGTGGCAGCGGTGAACGACCAGGCGCCGCTGGAAGGGCTGACGCTGACCGGCTGGAAGCTCGGCTACTCCGAAAAGCCGTCCGAGATGCAGGCGGGCCGGCGGAAGACCTCGAAGCAGCTCGATCTGACCAGCACGCTGGGCCTGCGGCTGTCGGCGGAAGGGGTCGTGGTGGACATTGTCCCGGGCAAGCCGGCGGACCGGGCGAGCATCGGCCCCGGGATGAAGTTGATTGCGGTCAACGGCCGGCGCTGGTCGCCGGAACGGCTGACGGCGGCCGTGGCGGGCACCAAAACCGGCGGCAAGATGGAATTGCTGCTGGAGAACGGCGAGTTCTACCGCACTCACAACCTCGATTACCACGACGGACTGAAATACCCCCGGCTGGAACGGCTGCCGGGAGACCGGGCGGACCTGTTGAGCCAGATTGTCAAGGGACGGGCGGAGAAGGCGAAGTAAGAGCATTCGGCGGCAACGGCGCGGTGAGATGTTTTTTGCTGCCGGGCCGGGTCGTGCCGCCCCAGGTCCGATTATTCCACGCCTGCCCAACCTGCCGGGGACGTTTTTCGCTGAAAACAATTTGACCCCCTTGTTCGGGATTGCTATGCTGACCTTCTTCACCCACGTGTCAGGGGGTACTACGTCATGAACACCGTGTCCAGTTGGAGGCGTTCCATGGTTTCCTTTTCCAGTGCCGAAAGGCAGGAGGGCAGTGCGTGGCCATTGTCCAGGTAAAAGACTTGATCGAGGCCGGCGTCCATTTCGGACACAGGGCCAGCCGCTGGAACCCCAAGATGCGGCCGTACATCTACGGCAAGCGCAACCTGATCCACATCATCGATCTGCGTGAGACGGTCCGGGGCCTGCTCCGGGCCCACAAGTTCCTGGCCAAGGTGGGCAGCCAGGGCAGCCTGGTCCTCTTCGTCGGCACCAAGCGCCAGAGCAAGGAGCCGGTCGAACGCGAAGCCCGCCGCTGCAACATGCCCTTCGTCAGCGAACGCTGGCTGGGCGGCACCTTGACCAACTTCCGCACCATTCGCGATCGGCTCAACCGGCTCAAGGAGCTGGAGGCCATGTGGCTGCCGCCCGGCGAGAATCCGGAAAAGATCGACCTGCCCGCCTACATGAAGAACATGGTCAACGAAGCGGGCAAGCTCGACCTGGTCAAGGCGCCCGACAACGCGCCGATCCGCGGCTACAGCAAAAAGATGGTCGCCACCCTCAATCGCGAACTGAGCAAGATCCAGCGCAACCTGACCGGCATCCGCAACATGAACCGCTTGCCCGACGCCATGGTCGTGGTCGACCCGCGCCGCGAGCACATTGCCGTGAAGGAAGCCCATCGCATGGGTGTGGCCACCGTCGCCCTGATCGATACCGACAGCGATCCCGATGAGGTCGATCTGCCCATCCCGGGCAACGACGACAGCATCCGCTCCATCGAGCTGATCCTGACCAAGCTGGCCGACTCCGTGGCCGAGGGCCGCGCCGCCTTGCCCCCCGACACGCCCGCGGGCCGACCGCCCCGCCGGGATGGCCAGGCGCATGGCCGGGCCGAGGGCGCCCGACCCGCTTCCGCCGGCGTCGAATAAGTCTGAGGGGTGCCGGCCGGGGGCCGGCACCGTGGGAGGGGCGTCGCTCCGGAGAGTCTCGCAAACTCCTTCCGGGCCGACGCCCCTCGCTCGTTTGCACCCCGCCTGCTATCATGTCCACAGGATCAAAATCGGTTTCGACTACTTTGTTGCGAGGAGTGACTCTGTCATGGAGATTACCGCTGCAACGGTCAAGCGGTTGCGCGACCGCACCAATGCACCAATGATGGATTGCAAGGAAGCCCTGATTGCGGCCAAGGGCGACATTGAAAAGGCCGTCGAGGAGCTGCGCAAGAAGAACGCCGCCATCCAGGCCAAGCGCGGCGACAAGGAAACAGCCGAGGGCCGGATCGGCGTCTGGATCGACCCGGTCAAGAAGGTGGGCGCCATCATCGAGGTGCGCTGCGAGTCGGCCCCAGTGGCCAAGAGCGAGCAGTTCGTCGCCCTGGTCACCGACCTGGCCAGGCAGGTGGCCCTCAAAACCCCTGGCTCGGTTCAGGAGTTGCTGACCCAGCCCCTGGCCGACGCTCCGGGCAAAACGGTCAACGACCGCATCGGCGAGGTGATCGGCATCATCCGCGAGAACATGAAGCCGGTGCGCTTTGTCCGCCTGACGGGCCAGCTGGGCAGCTACGTCCACCACGACGGCATGACCGGCGTACTGCTCCAGGTCGAAGGCCCCAACGTTGACCCGCAATTGCTGCGCGACGTGTGTATGCACGTGACTGCCAAGAATCCGCTGGTCGGCAACCGGGAAGAAGTGCCGGCCGAGCGTATCGCGCAGGAAAAGGAGATCGCCCAGGCGCAGATCCGGGAAGACCCCAAGAACGCCAGCAAGCCGACCAACATCATCGAGAAGATCGCCGAGGGCAAACTCAAGACGTGGTTCGCCGAGAACGTCCTGGTCGAGCAGCCCTTCGTGCGGGACGACACCAAGACCGTGGGCGCTCTGCTGAGCGGGGCGGGGTTGAAACTGGTGAAGTTTGCCCGGCTGCAGGTGGGGCAGGTGGTGGGGTAACCCGAAAACGACCCCTGCCGGCTTGTCCGGCAGGTGAAGGAGGTCAGCGGCTAGCCTGTTTGGGCAAAGAAAAGAAATCCTTTCTTTTTCAAGACTTCTCTAGCTTTTGACCTCCTTCACCTGCCGGACAAGCCGGCAGGGGTCGAATTTCTCAACTGCATGGTTGACAACCCCTTCATGGGCACTTCATAATGCGCGTCTCCTCTCCCGCCAACGTTGCCGGGACAGCGAGGCCGGCGCGGACGGACAATGCCGGCTGGTGAACCTCGTGGAGGCTGCTCGGACGCGGCCGGCTCGCGATTACCTGCTGGCGTGACCATGAACAACCACAAGCTGAAGGTCTTCACCGGGCGGGCCAACCTGCCGCTGGCCGACAAGATTTGCCGGCACCTGGGCGATGCGCTCGGCAAGATGACCGTGGGCAATTTCCCCGACGGCGAAACCTCCGTCCGCATCGAGGAGGACGTCCGCGGCCGGGACGTCTTCATCGTCCAGCCGACCTGTCCGCCGGTCAACGAGAACCTGATGGAGCTGCTGGTCATCATCGACAGCTTCAAGCGGGCCAGCCCGGCCCGGATCACCGTGGTGCTGCCCTATTACGGCTACGCCCGCCAGGACCGCAAGGACGTGGGCCGGGTGCCGATCACCGCCAAGCTGGTGGCCGACCTGCTGACCACGGCCGGGGCCACCCGCGTCCTGTGTCTGGACCTGCACGCCGCCCAGATCCAGGGGTTCTTTGACATCCCCGTCGATCACTTGCAGGCCAGCCCGGTGATCAACGAGTACGTCCGCTCCCTGAACATTCCCCAGCGCGATTTCGTGGTCCTCAGCCCCGACGAGGGCAGCATCAAGAAGGCCCTCTCCTATCAGAAGAAGCTGGGCGGCTCGCTCTCCATCGTGGACAAGCGGCGGATCAGCCCGACCGGGATCGATTCGGCCAACCTGATTGGCCCACCGCTGGAAGGCAAGACCGTGGTGATCTTCGACGACATGATCTCGACCGCCGGCAGTGTTGTCGGCGCCGCCAGCGTGGCCCACCGGCACGGGGCCCGCGAGATCCTGGCCTGCGCCACCCACGGGATCCTGTGCGGCCCCGCCATCGAGCGGCTGCGCGCCGCGCCGCTGAAGGAGCTGGTGCTGACCGACAGCATTCCGCTGCCGCCGCAAAAGCAATTGCCCAACATCCGCATCCTGAGCGTGGCGCCGTTGCTGGCCGATGCCATCAAGCGCATCCACCTCAATGAGTCGATTAGCAAGCTGTTCGAGTGAGAGACTGTACCAACAGCCGCTTGCGGCTTAGGCGGTATCGGGAAAAAGGTTGGGCCACAGTCCCCGTGGGTGCGCTGCGCGACCCACGGCTGAGTTATGCAACCCCTTCGGGGTAGGAAGACAACGCGAGCCCTGTTTTCTACCCCGAAGGGGTTGCATATCCCAGCCGTGGGTCGCGCAGCGCACCCACGGGAAGGAGGGCGGACCAACAATTATCCTCAAACCGCCTTAGCACAACAGTTGCGCTAAGCCGCAAGCGGCTGGGACAACAGATGCTTACTCCCCTCGCAATCTTAGCCCATACTGGCTCAGTTTCTCGCGCACCTCGTTCAGTGAGGTCTGCCCGAAGTTCTTGGACTCCAGCAGCTCGTCCGGAGTGCGCTGCACCAGCTCGCCGAAGGTGTTGATCCCCAGCCGGTTCATGCACTTGCGGGCCCGGACGGACAGGTTCAGGTCGGACACCGATTTGTTCAGCACCGCCTGTTCCTGCTCGCTCAACTGTTGCGGCGGGCGGTAGCGCAGCTCCGGCTGAGCGCCCGGCTCCAGCGATTGCCCCAGCCGCAGGCCCTTGGACGAGAGCATGTCCTTGATCTCGTTGAGCGAGGTCTCGCCGAAGTTCTTGCTGCTCAGCAATTGCTGCTCGCTGACCCGGGTCAGGTCGCCCAGCGTGCGAATGTTCATCTTCTTCAGACAGTTCCGGCTGCGCACCGACAGCTCGAAGTCGGTGACGGGGATCTCCAGCACCTGACTGAACTGAGTGGTGTTCCGCTCGTCGTCGGGGTTGTAGTACATGTTCAGGGACGCCTGGGCGTCCTTCTGGAACAGCCGGGCCTCCTCGTCGGCGGGGTTGCTGGACAGCACCCGGCGAAAGCACTCGACCGCCTTGTCGTATTTTTCGTGGTCCTCGTAGAGGATACCCAGGTTCTTGAGCGTGCCGACGTGGACCGGCGGATACTTCAGACAGCGCTCGTAAAAGGCAATGGCCTCGTCATCGTTGCCGGCCAGGTCGTTGGCGTGGGCCAGCTGGAACAGGGCGTTGGTATGGCCGGGGTCCAGCTCGATGGCCCGTTCCAGCGACTTGATGCCGGCCACCCGATCGTATTCGGCTTGCTTGGGGTCGGCCAGGGAGAGCATGGCCAGCTGGTAGTGATACTCCGGGTTGTGCTTGCTCTGGTCCTCGAGCTTGGTGAGCAAGGTCCGGGCCTGGTCGGTTTCGCCCTTGAGGCGATAAATGCCGGCCCGCTGCAGTTGCACCTGGCTGGGGTTGTAGCCGCTCTTCTCAGCACGCTCGAAGGCCTTGAGGGCGTCGTCGTATTCCTGGCGCGACACCAGGGCCCGGCCCAGGTAGAAGTTGGCCAGGGCGCTCTCGGCCTGCCGCAAATGCTCGATGGCCTGCAGCGTGTAGCCCAGGAAGAAGGAGGCGATGCCCAGCTTGAGGTGCCACTTCTTGGCCGTGGCCGGGGTGGCGGCTTCCAGCTTCTTCTTCAGACTCTCGGTCACGTCGCGCAGGGTGCGGTACTGGGGGCCCCCCTGGGCCAGACCATTGCGCAACTGCTGGACTGTGCCGGCATCACAATCTTCGCGTTCCAGCAGCAGCGATTTCAGATCAATCAGCATCATTTCCGCCATGCAGCGATCTCCGTTGACGTACGAACGTTCGCGTTCAGAACTCCCGCAGGTAACGAGCCGCCAGGCTTGTCCCGGCGGGATAAACCCGCCGGCTCGTAGTTTCCGTCCTGATCGGCGGGTCGGGATTTGCTATTGTAACCAGATCGACCAGCGACGCAAGAGAAGAGACCTCAGCCATGCCTGCCGGACGAGCCGAGACCCTGCCGCCCTGCTATGCCATGGTTCATCCCGGTCTGGAAGAGGTGGCCGGCGAGGAGATCGTCCAGGAACTGGGAGGCGAGATCAAGAAGACCGGCCCGGGCTTTGTGGTCTTTCGGCTGGAGGAAATCACCAACGCCGTCCTGGACCTGCGGACAGTCGAGGACGTGTTCCTGCTGGCCTGGGGCAGCGATCAGCTCACCTATCGGGCCGAGGACCTGGAACGGATCCGCCGCTGGACGGCCCGCGAGCCGAACTGGGACCAGCTGCTGCGCATCCATCACGCGATCCGGCCCCGGCCCAAGGGGAAACCGACCTTCTGGATGGTGACGCAGATGGAGGGGCAGCACGGCTATCTGCGCCGGGACGCCCGCAAGGCCCTGGGTCAGGGACTGGCCGGCAAGCTGCCGGCCAGCTGGAAGCTGGCCGAGGAGAACGCCTCGGTGGAGGTCTGGCTGACCATCCAGGAAGCGACCGCCCTGTGCGGGCTGCGGCTGTCGGACCGGACCATGCGGCATCGCACCTACAAGCTGGAGCATCGGCCCGCCTCGCTGCGGCCGACGCTGGCCGCGGCGATGGTCCGCCTGGCGGAGGCCAGGCCTAACCACAGCGTTCTCGATCCGATGTGCGGCGTCGGCACCATCCTGGCGGAACTTCTGGTGCTGCGGCAGCGCTTTCGCAATCCCAGCGGCCCGGTCTGGGGCGGAGACGTGGAACAGCAGGCCGTGCGCTCCGCGGCCGTCAACTTGCGGCGGCTGGGCTCGACCGAACTGGTGCGCTGGGACGCCCGCCGGCTGCCGCTGGCGGATGCCTCGGTGGATCGGATCATCAGCAATCCGCCCTTTGGAAAGCAGTTGAGCGACCCGGAGGCGATCGAACCACTCTACCGGGCGATCGTAAAGGAGTATGACCGGGTGCTGAAGCCGGGCGGGCGAGCGGTGCTGCTGGTCAGCGCCGGGAACGTCCTGCAGGAAGCAGTCCGGCCGGTGGACTGGAAGTCGCTGCGGCGCCTGGCCGTTCGCGTTTTGGGACAAAAGGCGACCATCAGCGTCTGGCAGAAAGTCCTTTGATGCGGTAACATCGTTGGAAGGGGAATCTCAATCCCCGGGTTGCGCTGCGCTCCACCCGGGGCTTTACTCCTTTACTCCTGGTTTTGGGACTAAAGCCCCGGGTGGAGCGCAGCGCAACCCGGGGGGCCGGGTGGGGCGAGGGCAAGCAAATGGCGGGCACCACAATCACCTGTCCCGAGTGTGACAAGGTGCTGAAACTGAGCAAGCCGGTGGCGCCGGGCAAGTCGCTCAAATGTCCCAAGTGCGAGGCCGTCTTCAAAGTCCCGGCCGAAGCTCCCGCGAGCAACGCCAAGGCCAAGTCCAAGTCGCCCGCCCCGGCCAAGAAAAGCAGCGACAAGGTTTCCCCCAAGAAAGGGACCGGCAAGCCGGACAAGGCCGAGAGCAAACCGGACAAGCCGGCCGGGCCGGCCCCGGACATGACCTACGGCGTCGTTCAGGAGAACGAGCCCGCGGAGGAGAACAAGGTCAAGATCAACTACGCCCCGGACACGTCGATCCGCGACCTGCGCGGCCCGGCCCAGGCGGCGGTGATGCAGCCGACCAACTTCCTCATCATGATTTCCTCCATCGGCTTCTTTGGCTGGGTCGTGCTGATCGTGGCGCTGCTGATCCCCATCGTGCTGCCGGTGACCACGGGCGACGTGGGCATCAAAGAAAAGCCCCGGCCGATCCTGGAGATCGCCGATGGCCTGGGCAGCGTCAACGGCACCTCGGTCGGCTACCAAGGGGGAGGCGCCCAGGCGGAACCCCTGGACATGGAAAAGGTCAAGGAAATCCTCGCTAAGCTCGCGAAGGGGGAAAAGCTGCCCGACCCGAACCAAGAGGCCGTGATGCTGCTCTTTGGCATCAACATGGGCCAGTTGGGCGAGTTCGCGACCGTGCAAATCCTGCTCATCTTCTTCGTGTTCGTCCTGTGCGCCCTGTTTTCCGGCACGGCCATGCTGGGCGCGGTCAAGGCCCAGAACCTGGAATCGCGGGGGTGGGGCATCGCCGCCTCGATCATGGTCATGATGCCGCTCACCATCGGTGGCTTCTGTGCCGACGTCGGCATGCTGCTGGGCTTCGTCCTGCGCGTGGTCATCGATGCCTACTATGCGGCCTGGGTGGTGAATAGTCTCTTGTCGCTGTTCCAGCTCGCGGCCCTCGGTGCGGGGGTCTGGGGGTTGACGGTCTTCAATCAGGAAGACGTGATTGCAGGCTATGAGTTCGTACCGGAGTAACAAGGACCTGAACATGAAGCGCGGTCATTATCCCTGGCGGCTGGCGCTGCTGGTCCTGCTCCTTGTCGGAGTGGGCTGCAGCATTCCTCCCAACCGGATCACCTTTCCCGAGCGGATGGCAGACGCGAACAAGAAGCTGAATGGCATTGCCTTGAAGTTGTACGGCGAACTGCTGACCCTGCTGAGTCCCGGGCCAAACCTGGACCCGGCTCTCATCGAGAAAGTCAAGGCGCTGACCAAGGAAGCCGAACAGGAGGTGGCCCAGCTGAAGAAGGATTACAATCCGGGGCTGCTGCCGACCCGGACTTCCCCGAATGCGCCGGCACTGCTGGAGGCCTACCAGAAATTCCTCGTCGCCGAGGACACCATTGTCAACAAGCATTTGAATCAAGTGGTGACCATTCTCGAAGATCCGAAGCTCCAGCGGGGGGTGAAGTGGCAACAGATCAGGGCCGAACTCGACGCGGCCCGGGCGCTGGAGACACCGGCCCTGAAGGATGTCAAGGAGGCCCAGAAGAAGTACGCCGAGGACCACTTCTATTCCCTGGTTGCCGAGAGGCCGAAAGAGTAGCAGCCACTTGCCGCTCTGCTCAAGTCATCTCCAGCAGCCGGGGCCGTTCCACCGCGAGGTAGTCGGCGCAGGTCATGGCCACGGAGATGCTGTGGTCGCCGGCGTTGAAGTTGATGGAAGGATTTGCACTGAGGGCCGGATCGCAGTGGGTCGCCAGGCCGAACAGGCTGCCAAAGGGCGGGATGGAGCCCGGTTGCAGGCCGGTCAGCTGCTCGACCTCCTCCCGGCTGGCGAACCGCAGTGCCTTGACGCCGAGGTTGGCCCGGGCCTTCTTGCTGTCCAGCTTGCGGTCCGCCGGCACCACCAGCAAGCAAAACGCCTCCCCCGCCTTGACCACCAGGGCCTTGGCTCCGCTGGACAGCGGCACGCCGCGGATGGCCGCCGCTTCCTCGCTGGTGTAGACCGGCGCATGCCGGGTCACCGTGAAGGCAACGCCCGCCTGCTGTAACTTTTCCTGCACGCGCTCGAAAACGCTGGCTGCCACGTTTTCCTCGTTTCTCTTGTTTTTCCTGTGGAGTGCGGCAGTGCTTTGCTCTGCCGCTTTTGTTTCTGCTTGTTTCTTCTGCTTTGCACTCCACGAAAAAAACCAGAGACAAAACACCAGAAACAAAAGCGGCAGAGCAAAGCACTGCCGCACTCCACAATAGGGCAAAAGTCAAACTCAGCTTCCCTTCCACAGCGCCCGCACCAACCGCATCCAGCCGCGCCAGCGCTGCCCGAAAGTGCCCGCATGGCTGCATTGCAGCGTGGCACGCAGCAGCTCTCCTTGCGCGGCAGGGCCTTTCGGCCCGGTCATGTCATAGTGCGGCCGGAACTTGCCCGCGCGCACGCTCAGCACCTGGGGTACGGTCATCGCCAGCAGTCCCTCGGCGCCCTGCGTGACGCCCCAGCCGCTGTCGCCCTGTCCTCCGAAGGGCGTGGCCGGGTGAGCGGTCGGGACAATCACGTCGTTGACGGTCACGACGCCGGTCCGCAGGCGGGCCGCCAGTTCGCGGGCACGGGCCGGGCTCCGGGTGAAGATGGATGCACCGAGGCCATAGCTGCAGCGACTGTCCAGGGCCAGAGCATGTTCCAGCGAATCGCAGGGCAGCACCGCCATGACCGGGGCAAACGCTGCTTCCCGGCACAGGGCCATCTCCGGCTGCGCCTCGGCGACGATGGCGGGCTGGAACGTGTCGGTCCGGCCATTGGCCGACTTCGGTCGGGGCGGTGTGAGCAATCGGCCACCCTCGGCCAGCGCGGACTGGACCAGCCGTTCCGCCTGCTGCACCTGCGCTTCCAGCGCCAGGGTGCAGGGGGTGGCGGTGGCCGAAAGTTGCCGCAGCCGCTCGCAGAACGGATCGTGCAGCGACCGGGGCACGAAGACCCGGCGCACGGCCAGACACGTCTGGCCACGGTTGAGCAGCACCCCAAACCATGCGGCCCGGGCGGCCAGGTCGAGGTCGGCATCATCGAGGACAAACAGGGCATCGCAACCGGACAGTTCCAGCGTGGAACTGACCAGGCGCTCGGCGAGGTGGCTGGCGACCCGTCTGCCCGTGCTGGCGGAGCCGGTGAAGACAACGTGGTTCACGTCCGCATCGACAAGGGCGGCCCCGGCCTCGCGGGTCGCTTCCAGGAGCTGCACCAGGTTCGGCGGATAGCCCGCCCGCAGCAGCAGCGTGTGCAGCAGCAGGGCGCTGCCGGGGCTCACCTCGGAAGGCTTCCACAGGACGCTGTTGCCCGCGGTCAGGGCCTGGACCAGCTGCACGCCGTTGAGGAACAGTGGGAAGTTCCAGGTGCCGATGATCGCGACCACGCCGCGCGGCCGGCGATAGACGGTGTCGTGCTGGCCCCACAGCCACAGCGGCCGCAGCCAGGTGGACACCGACCGCGGAGCGAGCAAGCGCTGGGCCTGGCGTTCCAGGAAGCGACAGCCAGCGGCCAGCGGCAGGATGTCACCGGCGATGGTTTCCTCGCTGCACTTCCCCAGGTCACGGGCCACGGCCGCACAGAGCGCATCGCACTCGGAGACAAGGAGGTGGCGCAGGGCCCGCACCGGCTGGAGCCGCTGGCGGACGCTGCGCTTCTCCCAGTCCTGCTGGGCGCTCCGGGCGCTGCTGAGGCGCTCGGACAGACGCGGTGTGGGGATGCTTGCGGTGGTCACGGCTTCGGCTTTGGCTGGGGCGGGAGGGGAGCCGCGATCGACTCAACCTTGGGCGCCCGGTTCCATTCGGGAGCAACCACGCAATAGCTCCCGTCGCGCAGGAGCTTCAGAAAGAACGGGTCGATCGGCTTGTCGTCCGAGGAGACGAAGACCGCAGTGGGGCGGTTCAAGCGTTTCCGCACCTCGCCCGGGACCACGCGCTTGCCGTCCGCGCCAAAGACCTGGACCGCCTTGTCGTCGAGAGCAACCACGGTCTGGACGGTCACCGGAACTGCCTCCGTGACGACTCGTTTTTCCACCCGGCCTCCTACGTTGACGGTGATCTCTTTCTGCACTTGCTGATACGTTGTCACGTTGCGGATCAGGACGGGCCGGCCGTCCTTTTCCATCTGCACCACCTCGATCCGCGGCGGCGGCCCTTTCGGAGCATCAGGGGCGGGGAGCGGAGCGGACACCACGAACAGGCTCAAGGAAACGAGAGAGAACATGGCTGGCCCTCTTGGGGAATTGCGGGTTCCAGAGTCAGGATACGGCGCGGAAAGAGCTTGACCAGACGCGATTGCATCGGAAGGATGAGGGAACGTCCTCACCCAACCAGGAGTGACCAACTGGGAGTGTCGCCATGCCATTCGATCCGCTGACTCCGCCGCCCCTTCTGACCGCCGGCCTGCCGGGCATCGGCGGCCGCATCAAGATGGTGCCCGAGGATTTCGAGGTCGAGGAGATCCCCGCTTACCAACCCAGCGGCGCGGGCGATTACCTCTATCTCTGGATCGAGAAACGCGGCATGGGAGCGGAGTATTTCCGCCGGCAGCTCGCCCAGCAGCTGGGCATTCCCGCGGGCGAGATCGGCACGGCGGGGCTGAAGGACCGGCACGCGGTCACCCGGCAGATGGTTTCGGTCCCGGCCGGCGTCGAGCCGAGGTTGAGCCAGGTGGAGGGAGACGGCATTCGCTTGCTGCGGGTGAGCCGGCACGGCAACAAGCTGCGGCCCGGCCATCTGCACGGCAATCGCTTTCGCATCCTGGTCCGCGAGGTCGTCCCGGAGGCGGGCACGCTGCTGGAGCCGCTGCTGGCCCGCATTCGCGGCGAGGGTTTGCCGAACTTCTACGGTCCGCAGCGGTTCGGCCGCGACGGCGAGACGGTGCTGTTGGGCCTGGGCTCTGCTGCGCGGCGAGGCCCGGACGAACGTGCGCAATCCGTTCCTGCGCAAGCTGAGCCTGTCGGCCGGGCAGTCGGCCCTGTTCAACCACTACCTGGCCCGCCGCCTGACCGACGGGCTGCTGCGGCGCGTGCTAGCTGGGCGACGTGATGGCGAAATGGCCGTTCGGCGGCATGTTCACCGTGGAGGACTGCAGCGCGAACAGGCCCGCTGCGACGCCCGCGAGATCATCCCGGCCGGGCCGATGTTCGGCAAGAAGATGCACCCACAGACCCGGGCCGAGGCGGCGGAGCGAGAGGAGCAGGTGCTGAAAGACGCCGGGCTGACCCGGACGGCGTTTCAGGGCTTCGGCAAGCTGCTGTCGGGAACGCGCCGCTATTGCGTGGTGTATCTCGACGACCTGACCGCCGCCGTCGATAGCGAGGGCGTGCGGCTGAGCTTCACGTTGCCGGCCGGCAGCTACGCCACGGTGCTGCTGCGGGAACTGACCCGCGGCAGCGACTTGGGGGGCGAGGAGAGCGCGGAGGAATGAGCGCAGAGATGACTGCCGGACGGTCAAGCGACACAGAGGCGAGAATGCCTCATCCAGCAAGGACGGAGTCGGAGTCGGCGGAGTCGTGGTCGGCGATGGAGGCGGATGCGTCTCGCTAATCCTGGCCAACATGTCGGCGCTTCCATCGCTCATAGAAACTCCAGATCATTCCAGTTCACAGGAGTCTGGACGGGTTGTTTCTTGTCGTACAGGATCGTGGCTTGTGGGGCGTTGCCCTTCTTGAGGGTCGAGTTGCGGAACGCCTGCCACGTATCCATGACCGCCAGACGAATCTTGCCGCATTTTTTCGGGCCCAGCCAGGTGAAGAACTCGTCGAGGCTTGCTTCGGAGCGATCCTGGCCGCCGAACCAGATCGGTCGGCCACGTTCCAGGTCGCTGACCACAATGCGATACTGGTGTCCCTTGGCGATGGCAATCTCGTCGATGCCGATGACCCGGGGAGCGGGGTTGCCGGCCCGGCGCAGTTGTTCGCGCACGTACTGCTTGTCCAGCTCCTTGACGGCATACCAATCGAGGCGGAGTTCTTCGGCTACTTCCTTGATCGGTGTCTGGCGACAGCGCCGGCCGACGAAGAAGGCGAAGCGTTTGGTGTACAGGGGATTGTCAGCCAGCCAGTCCAACTGTTCGCAGGCCACAGGCCTGATGTGGTACTCCCGGTAGGGCTCGAAAGCTTCCCGCTTCCGCCCCGTCCACGCCGGAGGAGTGAAGCGGTGGCGTGGCCTCACCGCCTGCCTCCTGGCGCCGGCGGCTTCCTCGGCGTCGTCGCCGCGGCCAGGTAAGCGAGCAGGTCCGCCATCCCCCGCGGCGACAGGTCCTGTTCCAGTCCCTCCGGCATGAACGATTTGCCGGTGTTTTGCAGCTCCTCCAGGTCGCGGCGGAGCAGCACTTCCTCCTTGCCCTGCAAGCCTGCCAGCGTGACACTGGTGCTGGTCTCGGCCGTCAGGACGCCGGTGACGGAGCGCCCCTCCCGGGTCACGGCGACGTAGCTGTTGTAACGGGCTTCCACCGCCTGGTTGGGATCGAGGATGGCCGTCAGCAGGGCGCGCGGCGACTTGTCCCGGGAGCCGGCCAGGTCGGCACCCACCTTGTGGCCGACGCCCTCCAGCTGGTGGCAGGAGGCACAGCGCTGGGCGAAGGCGGTCTTGCCGCGGGCCGGGTCGCCGGTCAGGCTCAGGGCCTCCTGATACCGGGCCAGCACTTGCTGCCGGGTCGGACTGCTGGCCGCGCTGAGGAGCTTCTTCGCCCGATCACGGATCGCGGGTTGCTTGTGGTTGAGCAGCCGGTCCCGGCGCGTGGCGTCCAGCTGGTTGACCGGGAGGCTCTTCTTTTCCAGGGCGGTCAGCAGCACGTCGATGCCGGCTTGCCGGCTCAGGAGCAGGTCCAGGGCCCCGGAGCGCACCTGGGGAGTGTATGCGGACCAGGATGCAAGCAGCGGCCCGGAGACGCGCTTGACGTCCAGGCGTCCCAGCTCCGTCAGCGCAGCGGACTGCAATTCCAGGAGGTTTGTCGGTCCAAGCAGGCCGATCAGGATGCGCGTGTCCTCCGCCAGCTTGTCGGTGTCGCGTCCAAGCAGTGTCAAGGCGGCCAGGCGTTCTTCCAGGGGGGCCTTGCCGTCCGCGGCGGCAGTGCGGGCCTGAGTCTGAAGGCGCGTCAGGCGTTCCCGCCGCTGCGGGGTCAGCAGCTTGTCGCGCGCGGCTCGTTCCGCTGCAATCCCTCCAGGACGGCGGCGAGCGTACTCATTTGCCAGGGAGCGAAGCGCTCTTTCACGGGCTGGGCGACCTGGTCAAGGAGTCCTTCCAGGGCGGAGGAATCGCCCAGTCCCACGGCCGTCTGCACCAGCGGTCCCATCAGCAGCGGTGTCTTGCCCTGGCGGATGCGCTCGACAACGGCCGTCAGCACCGTGCGTAAGTTGCCTCTGTTCAGGGAGCTGACGACGGCGGCGTTGAGGTAAACGTCTTTCGGATGGCGTGCGGCCAGGTCGGCCAGCGCCTGCCCGGCGCGAACATCCCGGCAGAAACCCAGCGTGAAGGCGACCTGGAGACGAACCGGGGCGTCCGCATCCTGGCACAACGGCAGCAGCGCGCCCAGCAATTCGGCGCTTGCTCCAACCGAGTCTCGGCGAGGCGCACCGCCTGCCGGCGAACACCCGGGTGGGGATCGCTCAACGCCTTGTTCACCAGGTCCGGAGTGAGGGCCTTCATGCCGTCGAGGGCACACAGAGCATGCACCCGGGCCAGCGATCGGGGCGAACCGGTGGCCAGCCGGGCGAGCGGCTCCACCGCCGTGCGCTCTCCCTTTTCGATGAGCAGACGCTGCACCGTGTCCCGCTGCCAGCCATTGGGGGAATCGAGCGCGGCAACCAGTGCCGCTGCGTCCAGCCGGAGGAGGTTGGGAATCGGTCGCGGTTTCTTGTTTTCTGGGAAGATCCGGTAGAGGCGGCCCTTGTCGTGGCCGGCTCGCAAGTCGAGCGTTTTGAGGATCCCCTTGTCGATCCATTGCGGATGCTCGATGACGAAGCGGTACGTGTCGGCCACCCACAGAGCGCCGTCCGGCCCGGTGCGGAGGGTCGTGGGTCGGAACCAGCTGTCGGTGGAGGCCAGGAACTCACGGTCGCTCTCGTCGGCGGCGCGATGAGCGGAGAAGCTGACCCCGGCCGGTTTCAGCACCTGCCGGTGGATCAGGTTGTGGACCGGCTCGCTGACAAAGACGTTGTTCTCGAATTCGGGGCCGAACAGATCGTCTCGATAAACCATGCTGCTGCACGCCGAGGTGAACAGGTTCACCTTGCCTGGCCCGGGCGGGCGGTAGCCCTCCCAGTGACTGATCACCTTGGAGCGCGGGAATATCGCCTGATTCGGGATCAGCGTCTGCCGGACCGGCGGCGGGGTCACGAAGGCGTTCCTGCGCAGATAACGGTCGGGAAGGACGTAATGCCAGAGCGGATTGGAGTTGTTGCAGCCGAACCAGTTGTCCCAGTCGTCGCGGTTGCGGCCGTACTGGGCCTGGCCGCTTTCGACGTCCATCTCGCCGCTGTCGGGTCGGATCCGCAAATCCCGGCCGGCAATGTCCAGCACCTGGTCCGTCTTGACGGAGCGGACCTTGCCGCCGCTGTCGCCGTTGGCCAGGTAAACCCAGTTGTCCAGGCCCCAGCGCAGGCCATTGATGCGGTGCTGCTGGTTGCCTTCCTTGAAGCCGGTGAACAGGACGCGCTTGACGTCATACTTGCCGTCGCCGTCGGTGTCCTCGGCGTAAAAGACGTCGGGCGCCGCCGTGACCAGGACGCCCTTGCCCCAGGCCATGACGTCCGTCGGGAAGGGGACGTTGTCCATGAACAGGGTCGATTTGTCGTACTTGCCGGTGCCCTTGGTGTCTTCCAGCACCCGGATGCGACCGCCGGGCTTGCCGCGGTCGTCCAGTCCAAGGGGGTAATCGGCCATCTCGACGACCCAGAGCCGGCCATCGGGGCCCCAGTCGAAGGCGACCGGGTCCATGACCAGCGGCTCCGCCGCGACCTGTTCGACGCGGAAGCCGGGCCGGGGCCGCATGGACTTCAGGCCGTCCTCGGGAGACAGAGCGGGCGTGTCCTTGGTGGCGTTGCCCGGAAGTTTCGGCTTCGCGGGGTCCTGGGAAAGCAGCATGCCCACCGACATGGTCAGGAGGAGCAGAAGCGCGGCCGGAAGGAGCAGACGCCTGCGGGGCAATCGATTCCGGGGTGCCATGATGGATACTCCTGTGACATAGGTGCCCATTGTCGGTAGAATACTCGCGACTCCTTCACTGACAACTGCTAACTCAAGACTGACAACGATGTTTGAAAGTGCGGAAGTCGGCAACAAGATCGACAAGACCACCTACAAGACGGAATCGGTGCAGCTCCGGTCCGACCTGCTGGCGGCCCAGAAAGAGCTGGCGACGTCGCATTTCTCCGTCGTCATCACCGTGGCCGGGATGGGCGGAGCGGGCAAATCCGAGCTGGTCAATCTGCTGCTGGAGTGGTTGGACGCCCGCGGCATCCAGACGCACGCCTTGCACGAGCCGACCGACGAGGAACGGCAACGGCCGCGGATGTGGCGTTTCTGGAGACTGCTGCCTCCTGTTGGGCGGATCGGCATCTTCTTCGGGGCCTGGGAAACAACGCCGATCCTGGACTGCGTCGCGGGCCGGCTCAGTCTGGAGCAGCTGGAGCAGGCGGCCGAACACGTGGCTGCCTTCGAGCGCATGCTGGCCCAGGAAAACGTCCTGCAACTCAAGTTCTGGCTGCACCTGTCCCGGGCCGCACAGAAGAAACGGCTGCGGAAGTTGCAGGCCGACCCGGAGGAACGCTGGCGCGTGACCCGCGAGGAGCGGAAGCAGCTGAAGCACTACGACGAGTTCCGGCGGATCAGCGAGCATCTGCTGCGGCGCACGAACATTGCCGAGGCCCCCTGGACCATTGTGGAAGCCACGGACTCCTGCTATCGCAACCTGACGGTGGCCCGGACGCTGCTCCAGTCCCTGCGGGCCCGGGTGGAGCAGGCCCGGAAGGAGTCGGCCGCGCCCAAACCGCAGCCGCTGGTCCTGCACCCGGCGGCGCGCAACGTCCTCAACCAGCTCGACCTGAGTCTGAAGCTGGAGCCCGACGAGTACAAGCGCAAGCTGCGAAAGGGGCTGGCCAAGCTGAACCGGTTGGTCCGCGAGCTGCGGGAGCGGCAGCGGTCGCTGATCCTGGTGTTCGAGGGGCCGGACGCGGCCGGCAAGGGCGGCACGATTCGCCGGCTGATCTCGGCGATGGACGCGCGCGATTACCAGGTGATCTCGGTGGCGGCGCCCACCGACGAGGAGAAAGCGCACCCCTACCTGTGGCGGTTCTGGCGGCACCTGCCGCTGCTGGGCCGGGTGACCCTCTACGATCGCTCCTGGTATGGCCGGGTGCTGGTGGAGCGGATCGAGGGCTTTTGCAGCGAAACGGCGTGGCAGCGGGCCTATTCGGAGATCAACGGCTTCGAGGAGCAGCTGACCGACAGTGGGATCATTGTGCTGAAGTTCTGGCTGGCCCTCTCGGCCGAGGAGCAGCTGAACCGCTTCAAGCAACGCGAGACAACGCCGTACAAGCAGTACAAGCTGACGGGGGAGGACTGGCGCAACCGGAGCAAGTGGGACTCCTACGAGGCTGCGGCCTGCGACATGATCGAGAAGACCAGCGTGGACTCGGCCCCGTGGGTGCTGGTGGAGGCCAACAACAAGGAGTGGGCCCGGATCAAGGTGCTGCGGACCATCGTGCGCCGGCTGAAGGAGGAGCTGAAGTAACCGAGGGGGGGATGGGACGGACGATACGGAGTCGCACGATGCACCGGAAAGTGCATCGGTGTGTCGGACCGACGCGCGCTAGGTCTTGTCCACCGTCTCGAAGGATGTGGTCATGCTTTCTTGATCCAGCAATTTATCGCTGCTTGGCCAGGATGAGACTCCGCAGGCAGAGGCCTGCGGAGTCTGATTCTCGCTAGGACGCCTCATCGGGGGGTAGCGGGAACGATGTGATGGGGACGGGGTGGCTGCAGCGGATCTAACGACCGGGTAACGCCTTCTGTAGTTCCTTCAAACCCGCGTCGGTCGCCTTACGATAGCGAAGGTCCAGTAAAGGAAATCGTTCGCGCAGCGCGGCCACGGCCACACGTGGACTGCAGAATGGACATGGGTGAACTCCTGCAACAGACGGACGGTTATACACCCGTCATTGCAGTGATTCACCCCTTTTCTGTTTACCGCGTTGGCGTAAGTCATTGCGGAGACTACACCTGAAAGCTGGACGATCTCTTGATCGGGCTTTGTGCTCACGTGCAGCCCCGCCATTCATGGCGGGGCGGACCGGGCTCGTCGGACGTTGGCTTGCTGAGCCGCAACCCCTCCTGACCGCTCTTGCATTTTCCCGCCGGGCCGGGCATGATCGGCCGGTCTTTTTCAAGAGGACTGGGCAATCCAGGTCAATTCGCCGGCGTGGGAGAGAGGGCGGATGCGGACAAGCACGGACGAGAAAACGGTGCTGTACCTGATCCGGCACGGGGTGACCGAGGGCAGCATGGCCCGGCCGGCCCGACTGCAAGGCCGGCGGCACAATCCGCCCCTGGCCTCGCTGGGCGTCCGCCAGGCCGAGGCCACCCGCGATTTCCTCGCCATCCGGCCCATCGACCACTGCTATTGCAGTCCTCTGCTCCGGGCCGTGCAGACGGCGGCCATCGTCGCCGACCCGCATGGTCTGACCCCCCAGCCGCTGGCCGGGCTGACCGAGTGCGACCTGGGCCAATGGGAGGGGCTGGACTGGCCCACCATCCGCCGCCATGACCCGGCAAGCTACCAGCGCTTCCACGCCAACCCCGCCCGCTTCGGCTTCCCCGGCGGCGAAACCTTTGCCCTGGTCCAGCAGCGCACTGCTCCGGTCATCGAGGAACTGCTCCGCAGTCACCGCGGCGAGGCGGTCCTGGTCGTGGCCCATCACGCGGTCAACCGCATCTACCTCGCCGGGCTGCTCGGCCTCGGTCCCGACCAGGCCCGGCAGGTGACGCTGGACAGCTGCGGCATCTCCGTGGTCGTCCGCGCGGGCGAACAGACCTCGGTCGCGACCCTGAACGCGGCCTTTCATTTGCAGGGCGTCGCGTAGCCGCAGGCGGCTCGCCTGCTGGCTTGCAGCGGGCCAAGCCAGCAGGCGAGCCGCCTGCGGCTACGCCTGCTGGCTCGGCCCGGTCGCTCCTCATCTCGAAAAATTCATCGTCTTCTTGTGGCCAACTCGAAACCTTTCCTGTAAAACAGGGTTGATTCAGGCAGACTAATCGTCGGCAACCGGAGAAACCTCGGTCAACTTCATAGGGTGTGAAGCCGACCGACAATCCATGTTCGGGAACTACAAGGAGTATCCCCATGCTGCGCAAGATTCTCGGCATCCTGGTCGTGCTGGTGCTCTTCACGGGCATCATTCTGGCCGCGGAAACCAAGGGCAAGGTGATGAGCTACAAGAAAGGAGTTCTCACGGTTGCGGATAAGGAGTACATGCTGACCAAGGATGCCACGGTATCCGTGGATGGCAGCGTAGTCACCGGGAAGGATCGAGGCAAGGCCCTCAAGGATGCAGCGGCCGACAAGCAGGAAGTGACCATCACTTACGACAAGGACGGGGACAAGATCACCGTCAAGAAAGTCGAGATCAAGACCAAGAAGTAAGCCGGCGCTTGGCCAGAGCAACCAGCCCGGGGGCCAACCCCCTGGGCTGGTTCGTTTTTCTCCTCCCTCAGATCACCGTGCCATCCGGCACCACCTCGCCGTTGGGAATCACCACGATGCCGTCGCGGATGACGTAGCAATCGCCGTCCTCGTGCTGCACCTGGCGGCGATTGACAATCTGCACGTTGCGGCCGATGCGGCAATCCTTGTCGATGATGGCCCGGACCACGACCGAGCCCTCGCCAACGCCGACGGCGGGCCGGCCCAGTCGATGGTTCTCCGCGAGTTGCTCCGGGCCCTCGTACTGGTCAGCCCCATTCAGCACCGTCTCGCGCAGTTGCACGCGCGGGCCGATCCGGCTGCGGACCCCAACCACCGAGCGCTCCAGCCGGCTGCCTGGCTGGACCTCGCAGCCGTCGGCGATCAGGGAATGCTCGACGTGGGCCGCCTGGATGCGGGAGGCGGGCAGGTTGCGCATGCGCGTGTAAATGACCCCCTCGGGACTGTGGAAGTCAAACGGCGGCCGATCGCTGGCCAGGGCCAGGTGGGCCTCGTGGTAGGAGTGGATGGTGCCCAGGTCCTCCCACCAGCCGGCAAACAGATGGGCCCGTATGGGCCGCTGGGCCAGGATTGGGATCAGCACCTCGTGGACCAGGTCCAGGGCGGTCGGGTACTCCTCCAGGAGCCTGGCCAGGGCCGAGGCGCGGAAGAGGTAGATGCCCATGTTGGCCAGGTACTCCCGCCCGGGGATTGCGTGACAGCGCCGGGCCAGCCACTCGGGAGCGGTATGGACCCGGGCCAGGTCCTCCATCGTCCGCGGCTTCTCGCACAGGTAGCGGACGCGCAGCTCGTCGTCCACCTTGACGATGCCCAGGTGAGCACAGCGCTCGGGCCGGACCGGCGTGACCGCCATGGTCACGTCCGCCTGGCTGTGCCGATGTTCCATGACCATCTGCTCGAAATCCATCCGATACACCTGGTCGCCGGACAGCACCAGGACATCGTGGCTGCCCGCCTCGGCGACGTAGCGCAGGTTCTGCCGCAGGGCGTCGGCGGTGCCCTGATACCAGAGGGAGGTTTCGTTGGTTTGCTGGGCGGCCAGGACCTCGATAAAGCCCTGGCTGAACGGCTCGATCTTGTAGGTGTGCGCCAGGTGCCGGTGCAGGCTGACGCTGAGATACTGGGTCAGGACGTAGATCCTGTTGAGCCCGCTGTTGAGGCAATTGCTGATGGGCACGTCAATGAGCCGATACTTGCCGGCCAGCGGCACGGCCGGTTCGCTGCGATGTTTGGTCAAGGGGTAGAGCCGGGCGCCCCGGCCGCCGCCCAGGATCAAGGTGAGGACGTTCTGCATGGAGAGACCCCCGGTACGCGACACCCGGAGAGGAGCCAGCTGCCCGCCAGCCACCCTCGTCGCCCTGCGGACATGGTAACAATCCGGGAACCGCCGAGCAAAGAGAATTGTTATTCTGTCCCCTGCGGCCCGCCAATCTCGCCAGGCTTACCAGAACCGGAACAAGAGCAACACGAAAACGATTGACAACCGAGAACAGAGGAGAGAGCCATGAGTCAGTGGCTGCAGAACCTGAAAGTCGCCGGTCGGAGTCTCATGAGTCGCGGTCTGCTTGGAGCGGGTCTGGCGTTGACCCTGGTCGGGCTGCCGAGCGTGGCCCTGGCCCAGTCCCCTGCCCCCGTCCAGACGGACCCTGGCCTCCACAAGATGGTGATTTACAACGGCGCCACGCGGACCGTTCACTACTTCGCCCCGGGCAGTTCGCCTGCCGAACAAACCGCCCTGAAGCAGCTGGAACAGGCCGAGAACCAGATGACCCTCAACGATTCGCTGCAGTCCCTGAAGCAGCAGTACGTCAACACCGAGTCGCAGATGGAAGCACGCCGTCGCGAGGTCCAGCGCAAGCTCTACGGCCTCTCGATCAACGACAGGACGAGCAGCTCGGCCACTTACAGCGGTGTCGGCCAGGGTCAGCCGTCCCCCTACGGCACGCCTTTCCTGACCTCCAACGGCGGCTGGTGGGGATTCCCTGGGGCTTACCCCTACTCGGGTTACTCCGGCAATCAGGTGACTCTCCAGCAGTCCAGTGAGACCAATCAGAGCCTGGCCAACGGCATCGGCGACGAGGGTCAGTTCAAGCGTGCGATGGTGTCGGAGATGGCCCGCCAGGCCAACCCGGAAACCGCCGCCACCGCCCTTCGCAATTATGAAAACGCCCGGGCCAACCTTGGCAACGTCCGCCCCAGCGGCGTGGTTGCGGCTTCCTCCGAGACTGTGACGCCGCGGACAGCCACCGTTACCTTGAAGGACGGAGAGAAGATCACCGGCATCCTGGTCCACCAGGACGGCACCTGGATTACCCTCCGGACGAAGAACTCCGAGGAACGGATCCGGATGCAAGACGTGAACCGAATCAAGCTGGAAGTCGGCAAGTAAGCGATTCCAGCAAAAGGTTGTGATCGACCGAGGTGAGGGGTTGTGAAAACAACCCCTCATCTGCCATTTCGGAGCGATGCCCCGGCAGCCTGCACGAACAGTGCTTACTTGTTGTCTGGCTTACCCTTCTCCTCTTTCGCCGGGTGAGGTGCCACCCCTTCCTTGTGGAGGCGGATCTCCGCCTCCAGGCGGAAGTAGGTCGCTGCGTCGGCATCGCCCTGCCGCGCTCGTCCTGCCCTGGCGAAGGCGCCCACCAGGCTCTCGACCTCGCGGGTCCGATCGAGATGATCTCTGAGCGCTTTGACGCGGTCGCCCTTCTTGTCCGCCAGGGCCAATTCCGCCTCAAGCCAGCGTTCCGACCAGCCGAACAGATCGGACGGCTGGCCCTGGCCGGTTCGGATCCGGAGCTGGATGTCCTTGTACACCTTCTGGGCCGCCTCGAGGCGCTTCTCCAGGAGTTCCTTCGGAGCTGTCGGCGGCGCCGGGGCGGGGGCCGCCAGGGCCAGAAACGCGGTCACGAGGACGAGGCTCAGAGAGAGAAGGCCGGATCGCAACATAACTTCCTCCGGGACAAAGCGGCCAATGGATGGTCGAACTTCTGAGTTTCCAGCCGGCTGGTTGCTATCGAGTGACGGAGACAGCCCAGGATCAGGAAGGCGAGCCCAGGGGGCTGACACCCCCTGGGCTCGCCTCGCTGGTCATTTCTTCTCCACAAACCAGATGTTGCGGTAGACGACTGGGTTGCCGTGGTCCTGCAGGTCGATCTTCGTGGGTTTGATCGGTCCCTTCTTGAGAACGAAGTTCTCGTGGACAGGGACGCCGTTGTGCCAGACGGTCGCGACCACGTTGCCGTCCTTTTCCTGGATCTCCACGTCGTAGGTCTGCCAGGACAGCGGCGGCAGGCACATGTTGACGGCCGGCTTCTGCTTGCCGTAGAAGGCACCGCACTCGTTGTTGGCGCCTGTCAGGCCGAAACTGTCCAGCACCTGAATCTCGGAACCCTGGACGTAGACCCCGCTATTGCCGCGACCCTGACCGCGGGCCTTCGGCTGGAACGGAGTCCGGAACTCCACGTGCAGCTTGCCGGCACCGATGCCCTTGGCGCTGGTGGTGCCGCAGTTGAGCAAGTTCTCCTCGACGATCTTGCCGCCCTTCCACTCGTCGGCGCTGGTGCCATCGAACAGGATCAGTGCGCCCTGCGGAGGCTTCTCCCCCAGCGTCTTGCTCTTGCGTTCCACCCGCTTCAGCATAAACTCGGCCCCCTCGGGCCCCTTGCCCTGAAGCGTGCCGCCGGCGATGGTGCCGCTCCAGTCCTTGCCGGTGAGCGACGTCTTGCCGTCCTCGGTCCTGGCTTCCGCCCTGGTGCGGCCCTTGCCGTCCCAGCCAGCGCCAGGCAACCCGCCCGTCAGGAAATAAACGTCGAACTTCCCACCACCCAGCGCGACCACCTGGGCACCGAGTTTTCCCTTGCCGGTGATTTCGCCCTCATACTCGCCCTGGACCTTGAAGTCGGGACCGGCCTCAGCGGGATTGGTGAAAACGTCCGCGGGTTTCTTCGGTGGATCTTTTTTGTCCTGTAATGCCAGGACCGAAGAGACTGCCAGGAACAGGAACGCCAGGAGGAAGATGCGAACGGAGAGTTTCATGGTGTACCTCACGCAACGGAAACCGAACAGGCAGGACTGGTATCGGCCAGCAATGGTTTGACATATCCAGCCGTCAAGCCACCGAACAGATGGGCAACACTTCCTCGGCGTCGTACAACGACCTGGAAGGGCGGCCCGCGCCTGCCGCTCTCCTACCGCTTTTCGGACTTCGCTCCTGGCAAGGAAACCAACCATGCGGTTATTCCCGTTTCTCCTTCTGTGGATCGCGACTCCTGCATGGTCCGCTGAACCCGGGTCCCTTCCCGGCACCAAGCCGCTGACTCAGACGGGCGATTTCTCCGCCTTGCAACTCTCCGGCATCGAGAAGTTCCTCCAGGCCCAGACGGCCGCCACGGTTGGCCGCCGACAGCAGTTCTGGAACCGCGACCACTCTTCCCGCGCTGCCTACGAGCGCTCGGTCGCGCCCAACCGCGACCACTTGCGGCGCATGCTGGGCGTGGTCGATGAGCGACTGCCCATCCGCGAGCTGGAGTACGTCAGCGGCACGGCGACGCCCGCGGTGATCTGTAAAACCAAGCATTTCACCGTGCATGCCGTGCGCTGGCCGGTCCTCGAAGGAGTCGAGGGCGAAGGCTTGCTGCTGACACCCACGGAGCGAACCGTGGCCCACGTCGTAGCCTTGCCCGACGCCGATCAGACTCCCGAGATGATCGCCGGCCTGGCGCCGGGCTGCCGCCGGAAGCGCAGTGGGCCCGGCACCTGGCCGAGAACGGCTGCCAGGTCGTCCTTCCGACCCTGATCGACCGCAAGGACACCTGGTCCGGGGAGCCGACGATCTGGATGACCAACATTCCGCATCGGGAATGGATCTATCGTCCCGCCTTTGAGCTGGGCCGGCACGTCATCGGCTACGAGGTGCAGAAGGTGCTGGCCGTGGTGGACTGGTTCCGCAAGAGCGACCGCGACAAACCCATCGGCGTGGCCGGCTACGGCGAAGGCGGGCTGATCGCCTTCTGCAGCGCGGCGCTTGAGCCGAACATCGCTGCAACCCTGGTCAGCGGGTATTTCGAGGAGCGCGAGCAACTGCATCAGGAGCCGATCTATCGCAACGTGTTTGGCCTGCTGACCGAGTTCGGCGACGCGGAGATTGCCAGCCTGATCGCTCCGCGGCCGCTGATCCTCGAACACAGCCGGGCTCCCCAGGTCGAAGGTCCGCCGCCGGCCCGGCCGGGCCGACTGAACCAGGCCGCCCCGGGCCGAATCCGCACTCCAGCCCTTGCGGCGGTGCGCCGGGAAGTGCAGCGTGTACTCGCTCTCTTCCCCGAAAAGGGCCCGGCCCGACCGACTGTCGAGCTTGTCGCGCCGGAAACTCCGGGCAACGCCGGGACCGAACCAGCCTTGCGCTCGTTCCTGCGGGCGCTGGGCCGGCCCGATCAGGCCCAGGTCCCTGCCGGCGAGCCCCTTCGCGATCTGCGCCCCAACTTCGATCCGACCCTTCGCCAGGAACGCCAGGTCCGGCAACTGGTCGAACACACCCAGCTGCTGCTGCGCCGTTCCCCCGAGACGCGACAGGCCTTCTGGAACAAGGCCAAACCTTCGACCGTCGCGGAGTGGGAAAAGTCCTGCGTCTATTATCGCCAGTACCTCGCCGAGGAAGTGATCGGCCGATTCGCAAATCCCCGTCTGGGCTGCAATCCACGTTCCCGGAAGATCCTGGAACGTGATCGGTGGATTGGCCACGAAGTGCTGCTCAACGTCTATCCCGACGTGTTCCTGTGGGGCTATCTGCTGGTGCCCAGGGACCTGAAACCGGGCGAGAAACGTCCGGTGGTCGTCTGCCAGCACGGACTGGAAGGCGTGCCGGCAGACGTCATCAACGACGACCCGAAAAGTCAGGCTCACGCCGTCTACAAGGCGTTCGCGGCCCGTCTGGCGGAGCGTGGCTTCGTGGTGTTCGCGCCGCACCACTACTACCGCGGCGGGGACCGCTTCCGGCAGTTGCAACGGCTGGCCTATCCGCTCAAAAAAACTCTCTTCGCCGTGGTCGTGGCCCAGCATGAGCAGCTGCTGGACTGGCTTGGCCGGCTGCCCTTCGTCGATGGTTCGCGGATCGGGTTTTATGGGCTCTCCTATGGCGGTTTCTCGGCGCAGCGGCTGGGAGCGCTGCTCCCCGGATACGCTCTCGCGATCAATTCCGCCGAGTTCAACGACATGGCCCTGAAGAAGGCCAGCGTCCATCACAAGTACAGCTACCCGTTCCATCGGACCTACGAGGTCCACGAATGGAACCTGGCCAACACCTTCAACTACAGCGACCTGGCCGGCCTGATCGCTCCCCGGCCCTTCATGGTGGAGCGCGGCCACGGCGACACGGTCGCTCCGGACGAGTGGGTGGCGGCGGAGTATGCGCGGGTGCGCCGCCTGTACGTCCGGCTGGGATTGGCGGAGCGCACGGCCATCGAGTTCTTTGACGGACCGCACGTGATCCACGGGGTGGGCACGTTTGCGTTTCTGCACAAGCATTTGAAACACGAGCCGCCGGGTTTACCCCGGCGGTAAGAGCATGCCGAGAAACCGACGACAACAATCCGAGCCGCGCACGCAGCGCAGCGGAGTAAGCGGCCTCTTGCATCCCGCTTACTCCGCTGCGCTGCGTGCGCGGCTCAGTGGAGATGAAACCATGACAGCGCCTGTCTCGCCATCACGACGCACTTTTCTCGCCACGGCGGCCCTGGCCGCCGTTGGAGGAGCAGCGGCCCTGGGGAGTCGGCTTGGTGAGCGCAAGCAGGCCCTGGTAGCCATCACCTTCGACCTGGAGATGAGCCGGAACTTCCCCACCTGGGAAGACACCCACTGGGATTACGAGAAGGGCAACCTCAACGCCGCCAGCAAGCGCTACACCACCGAGGCGGCCCGGCGGATCAAGGACCAGGGTGGAGTGCTGCACTGCTTCGCCGTCGGCCAGACCCTGGAGCAGGAGGACGTCGATTGGCTGAAGGACCTGGCACGGGCCGGGCATCTGATCGGCAATCACACCTACGATCACGTCAACGTCCTGGCCACCCGGCTGCAGGACATTCAGTATCGCTTTCAGCGCTGTCCCTGGCTGATCGAGGGCAAGCAGCCGGCCGAGGTCATTCGCGACAACATTCGCCTGGCAAGCACGGCGCTGAAGACCCGCGCGGGCATCACCGCGGCGGGCTTTCGCACACCGGGCGGCTTCGCCCGGGGACTGCTCGATCGGCCGGACCTTCAGCAGCTGCTCCTGGACCTGGGTTTTCGCTGGGCCAGCTGCAAGTACCCGGCCCACAAGATGTCCCCGGCCGGGAAAGAGCCGACCGCGGAGGTGTTCGATAGCATCGTCAAGGCCCAGGCGGAGGCGCAGCCCTTCAGGTATCCCAAGGGACTGGTGGAAGTGCCGATGTCGCCGGTGAGCGACATCAACGCCTTCCGGACGGGACGCTGGAAGCTGGACTGGTTCCTGGAGGCGCTGCGGCGAGCGCTGAACTGGGTGATCGACAACGGGGCGACGTTCGATTTTCTGGGGCATCCCTCGTGTCTTTACCTGGTCGATCCGCAGTTCCGGGCCGTCGAGCTGATCGTGGACGTGGTCCGCAAGGCCGGCGACCGGGCCAGGCTGGTGAGCCTGGAAGAGATCGCCCGGAGGGTCTGATCGACCCAGGCCCACGAACGTCCGGCAGGTTGCGGTCTGAAATGGGGACTCCAATCGTGAAATCCAACGTACTCATCCTGGGGGCCTCCTACGGCTCGTTGTTCGGCACCAAGCTGTTGCTGGCCGGGCACCACGTTTCCCTGGTCTGCACCCGGCCCACCGCCGAGCTGATTAACCGGGAAGGGACCGTGGTGCGCTTTCCGATCAAAGGGCGGGAGACGCTGCTGGACGTCGCGTCGAAGCAACTGCCGGGCTCGCTGACCGCGACCACTCCGGAGGAGGTCGATCCGGGCAGCGTTCGACCTGGTCGTGCTCGCCATGCAGGAGGCCCAGTACGGGGCGCCAGGGGTCCGGGAACTGATGGCCCGGGTGGCCCGAACGCACCGGCCCTGCCTGGCGCTCATGAACATGCCGCCGCTTCCCTACCTCAAGCGCATTCCCGGACTGAGGGTGGAAATGCTCCGCTCCTGCTATGCGGCCCCTGACGTCTGGGACGGGTTCGATCCTGCACTGACCACGCTGGTAAGTCCCGATCCCCAGGCCTTTCGCTTGCCGGATCAGCCCAGGAACGTGCTCCAGGTGGGTCTGGCAACCAATTTCAAGGTGGCAGGCTTCGCGGCCGAGGAGCCGAACACTCTGCTGCGCACTCTCGAGGCCGACGTCGAGCAAGCCCGGTTCGACCCCGGCAGCGGGCCCATCGAAATCCCGGTGAAACTCAAGATGCACGACTCCCTGTTCGTGCCGCTGGCCAAATGGCCGATGCTGCTGGCCGGCAACTACCGCTGCATTCGCCGGGACGAAATGGTGCCCATCAAGGATGCGGTCCACGCGAACCTCGACAGGTCCCGGGAAATCTACGACTGGGTGTGGGACCTCTGTGCGCGCCTGGGCGCCGAGGACAGCGACCGGGTCCCCTTCGAGAAGTACGCCAAGGCGGCCGAGGGGCTGGCCAGACCTTCTTCCGCGGCGCGGGCCCTTTTCGGCGGGGCCGAACACATCGAGAGGGTCGATCACCTGGTCCGGCAGATCGCTCACCAGCACGGACTTCAGTCCAACACGCTGGACGAGATCGTCGCCCTGGTGGACGAGCGCCTGGCAAGGAACCGGGCAGCAGGCTCCGCGAAGCGGGAGTGAGCGCGGCGAAACGGCCAAAACGACCCGCACGTCCCTCTTGTTCTCTATCTCTCTGTTGCACTCCCCATTCGCACTGTGCCACAAATGACTGGCCTGCGAAGCGTAACGAATAACGCTGAGCCAGTGGCCGACTGGGCTGGCTTCGTCCTCTCCGGCGTCGGCCGCTGAGGTCCCTCATTCTACCTCGATCTTGACCCCTGTGTCCGCCAGGTCCTCGGTAATGCGTCGAAGGTCGGTGCGGGCCTGTTCCAGAGTTCGGCCTTCCAGGTTGGCGAACACGATGACGCACGGTTGGCCGTCCTCGTGCGGGATGCGCCCGCTGGGGGCGCTGGTCACGCTGACCTTGGCAACGTCACGGATCATCAGGTTCACAAGCGGGTTGACGGAGGGGAGCGGCAGCACCTCCAGATCCTTGAGGGTTATGAGTTTGAGCTTTGGGCCTTCAATCGTGACGTGCCCGTGAGTTCCGGAAATGGGCAGTTCGATCTCGTTGAAGGCCGTGAGCGCTCTGGCAACGTCAAGCCTGGTCGCAAACGAGAGGCCCGCTTTTTCCCAATCGATTTCGATGGTTGCCTCCGGCCGCATCCTGGGTAAACGATCGACGTCAACGATGCCGGCGGTCTTCCTGAGCCGTTGGCACAACAGCTCGGCCGTTTCTTGCAGTTTCCCGAAATCTTTGCCACGCAAGCGGGCAGGCCATTCACGGTGAGGCGGCCAGGTTATAAGATAGCTGCTGAAAACGACTTGGCAATACCGAGGCGAGGAAGCAGCCATGATTTTGGATCCGGTGTTTGAGCGGTTTGTCAACCAAAGCCCTCTCAGCGTGATGGCGCGGGCGACCCTGGAAAACGTTCTACCAGCCGGAGCCCTGGATGACCTGTTCGAGCGTACCGCCCAGCAAGGTTACACTCGTGAGTTGCACTTTTCGACGATCGTCGAGTTGATGGGCTTGGTTGTCGGTGGCACGGTCCCTCACGTGCAGTCGGCCTACAAGCGTTTGAGCGACCAGATTCCTGTTACTCTCAAGAGTGTCTACGAGAAACTGCAGCATATTGAACTGCGTGTGTCAGCTGAGCTGGTCCGCTTCACGGCTGCGCGTTGCCAACCGGTCATTCAGGAGCTGGCCGGAGCCTGCCAACCGCTCTTGCCTGGTTACCGCGTCCGCATTGTGGATGGCAACCATCTCGCTGCGACTCAGAAGCGGTTGCAGGCGACACGCGGCCACAGTGCTGGCCCGCTCCCCGGACAGAGTTTGGTTGTTCTGGATCCCGCCTTGATGCTGATTACCGACATCATTCCCTGCGAGGATGCGCATGCCCAGGAACGCGCCTTGTTAGAGCAACTCTTGCCCTTGGTTGAAGCAAACGACGTCTGGATTGAGGACCGCAATTTTTGCACCGTGGACTTTCTGTGTGGCGTTGCCCAGCGTGATGCTGCCTTTGTCGTACGCCGCCACGGCAATTTGACAGTCCAGCCACAAGGTCAATTTGGCAAAGAGATTGAGACGGATACGGGCTGGGTCAGCGAGCAAGCGGTGCAGATCTGTCGTGACGGGGAGGCTGTGTTAGAAGCACGCTTGGTGCGTGTCCGTTTGAAACAGCCGACCGAAGACGGCGATGTGGAGGTCGAGATTCTCACTAACTTGCCGGCCGAGGTAGCTTCAGCAGCCGTAGTGGCGAGTCTGTACTTGAAACGGTGGACGATCGAAAGAGCATTTCACGAATTGACGATGGCGTTGCAATGTGAAGTGAACACGTTGGGCTATCCCAAGGCAGCCTTGTTTGCCTTCTGTGTTGCAGTGGTGGCGTACAACGTGCTGGCAGTTCTGAAGGCAGCGTTGCGTTCGGTGCATGGCGAAGAGAAGGTAGCCAACGAAGTGTCGGGTTACTACATGGCGTTGGAATGGGCTGTCGTTTATGCAGGAATGATGATCGCGCTGCCGGCACACTGTTGGACACCATTTGCTCAGTTGTTGCCCAAAGAGCTGGCAGCTTGTCTCCGGGAATGGGCTGGAAAAATCAACATGAAATCCATTAAGAAAGCCCAACGCAAGCCAACGAAGCAGAAGACGCAGCGGATCAAAGACACAAGCCCACATCTTTCTACGGCTCGATTACTCGATGACCAGAAGAAAGCCAAGCAAAAGACAACGCAGAGGCAGACCCAGTAGCAACAGCGATTAGACCGTGAATGGCCTGCACGCAAGCGGGCCACGACTTGCGAGCCCTGGCCGGGCCAGGGAAAGAGGGGGGAATACAAGGCGCCTACCCGACTGCTGGCCCCTTTGATCTGGGCCAGTTTCGCACGCAGGGCCCTGTCCAGGTCCGCTTTCTTGCCGTTGTCGGCCGTGACCCAATAAATCGCCTCGCTGTCACCGGGTTGCACGGTCCAGGACACCTTGCGTACTTGCGGCAGCTCCAGCATGGCGTTCGCCGCGGCCTGTGCCGACCGCCGCACAACGCCCGCTGTGTCCGGCCAACGGATGACAATCGTCGTGGTGTCGGCCTGGAGCAGCTGGCCCTCGCAGTGGACGCCGGCCGGCAGGATGCTTCGCAGCTTCCCGAGGATCTTCTCCAGGCCTTGTTCGGTAAGTAGATTGAGCTTTCCCGGCGACAAATGCACGAGAACGCAGACAACCCGCCGTGTACTCAGGTCTTTACCCTTTCGCAGAGAGATCCTGGCATCCTCTCGCGCTTCGTCCGCCAGCTTCACCGATGCGACGTCGCGAAGATAAATGTTTTGTCCTGGCTTCAGCGGGATGTTCTCAAACTGGCGAGCCGTCTCCGTTTTCTTCACCGTTACTCGTTCACCCATGATGGTCAAATCATCGAGGTCCTTCAGGGAGCCCTGAACGGCAGCCACGGTTCCCGAGAGGGACAGGTTGTGCGCCCTCAGTTTTTCTGGGTCCAGCACGATGCGAAGCCGTTGTTCGGTAGCCCCAACGACCCGCACGTGCGCAACGCCAGGCGCGTTTGCCAATTTCGGCCAGAGCAGCTTGTCCCCCAACAGACTGACATCGGGCAAGGTCACGTGGTCTGCCGGTTCCAAGGTGATCAGCAGCAATGCGTCATCGACCTGCGGCGAGACCTCCGCGGCACAGGAAGGCGGCAAGGTCTTCCTGGCCAGGGCAATGCGGTTTTGCACCAGGAGACCGACGAGTTCGGGGTCGGCGTCTTTGGCCAGATCCAGCCGGAGGAGACAGCGGTCATCGAGAGCCAGGCCATGCAGGCGACGGATCGCCTCCCTGCCACTGAGCCGTTGTTCCAACGGCGTCAGCACGGTTTGCTCAATGGTCCGCGAAGGGAATCCCGGAACACGGACCTCGATCAGCAAGGGCGCCTGTCCAGAGGCGACCTGACCACAGGCGAGCGTGAGCAGCAGCGCGATGGGACGCATGGTTTCTCCATTTGCTGAAAGAGTTCGTCAGCGATCGTTGCCTTTGCGAACGCTCAGGTCCGCCAGCCGGATGTTGCGGAAGCTCAGGTCGGTGGTCGGATCGTGTCCCTGGAGGCTGATCGGACCCGCCTCCAGCCGGCAGCCGTTGCGGGCGTTGTCCTTGAGCGGCCGATTGTCGGTCCAGTCCACCGTCTGCACGCCGTTGACCCAGGTGGCCAGATGCCGGCCCTCGGCCACCACGGTCATCGTAAACCACTCCTGATCTTTCGCCGCCTGCTTGCGCGGGGATGCGCCGGTAGATCGCTCCGGTGCCGTAATCCATCGCCGCCGACTTGATCTTACGCTTGTCCTTCAGATCGTTGGTTTTGGGATCGTATTCCTCGATGGTGTATTCCTTGGTCGGCTGGTCGAGGAAACCGTTGTGGATCTGGGCCTCATAGCCCTGCTGATACTCACCCGGCCGGCAGCGGAAGAAGACGCCGCTGTTGAGGTTCTTGCCGTTGGTGCGACACTCCAGCTGAAGCAGGAAATCGCTCCAGCTGCCTTCCGACTGCAAATCGCCGGGGCCGTTCTTGATGGTCAGAAGACCGTCAGTGACCGCGAACTTGGATTTCTTGCCGGGATGCTCCTTCCAGCCGCTCAGGTCCTTGCCGTTGAACAGAGGTTTGGTGCCCAGCGGTTTGAGCTTGACGTTCTTGAAGATCACCTCGTTTCCCGAGAGGGTGATGGGATAGGGCTTCACCTCCGAAGGCATGGCTTTCCTGGGGGGGCGGGCTGTCGATGTGGCGAACCGGACCAGCCCACTGATTGACTCGAAGCGAGGGTTGGAAACTTCCCCGGCGCGAACGTGAACCGTCAGCCTGGTCCAGTTATTGCCGCCGAACGGGGTCTGGGCCAGGAGGATCTTGCCATTCGACTCCTCCTTATCCTTGCCTTGCTCTCCCACCGAGATCCAGACCTTGGAGGGGCCTGCACGATGGAGGAAGTCCACCGACAACTCATACTCCAGAAACGCCGTGGTTGTGGTTAGCTGCCCCAGCTTGCCGGCCTGCGGCGCCAGCATGCCGTCAGCCACGGTCCACTTCGAGTCGTTGGGCGAACGCCAGCCAAAGGTACTCTCGCCGTCGAACAGCAGAATCCAGCCCTCGGCGATCTCCTTGGGTGTCAAGTGATTGGCCCTGGGACGCGACTCGTCCTCGACGGCGAGGGCGAAGGAGCAGCCCAGCAGCAAGAGTCCGGCAAGCATGCGGTTCATGGTTGTGTCTCCGTGAAGCGGTTCGGATCATCCCGCCGGCGAGAAGCGCGGCTGGGGGGTGCGGTGAATCGTAGTTTTGGCATGAGCCTGAATCCGCGCGACCTCGGTCAGTACGGCGGTCACTCCTGCATGGGTGTCGTGGACCTCGATCACCAGCCGGCCCTCCCAGCGGCCGCCCGGAGGCAGCACCCGGACCCGCCGTTGCTGGCGCTCGAAGCCCTTGAAGTTCGGATAGCTGGTCGCCGGCTCCAGGCCGGTGACGTAGCCGTCCTCCACCGCCCCGGTGTTCTTCCAGAGGGTGAAGCAGGGCAGCTCCTCGGTGCTGAAACGCACCACCACACAGCGATCCGCGGCGGCGTTGACCAGGACGGCCAGGGTCTGGCCGCGCGGCTCGCTCTGCGGATGGTAGAAGTACACCTGCTCGCGGTAGCCGACGGAGGGCGGTCCGTAGGTGTCATACGTGTCGATCCCCTCGGCGGCGCGGGCGTCACGCGGAGCCAGCTCACGGGTGGGGACCAGCACCCGGCCGCCGGCCTCCAGGAACGGTGGGCCCATGTTGCAGTGGTACAGCAGCTCCAGCTCGGCCGGCTGGGCCGAGCGATTCTCGACCAGGTCGTGGATCACCAGCCGGTTCGAGCCAGGAACGGTGGTGCAGGTCGCCGTCAGCCGCAGTTGGGGCGAGAACAGGGCCGACTCCTCCACCACGCCCAGGACGCTCAGCTCATACGGCGGATCGAGACTGACCCGGGCCTCGACCTGGCTGGCGGGCAAGTTGCTGACCCGGCCGTGCAGCGTCAGCTGGGTCCGATGCGCGTTGCCGTGCTCGTCGGTCCAGACGTCCTCGCCGGGAGGACCGTTGGAGGCGAGGCCGCAGCGGCACACCCATTCGTCGAAGCCGTACAAGAAGCCCAGGCCGGCCCGCTCGCTGAGCGGCACGTGCTTGGGATGGACCGGACCCGTCACGGGACTGCGCCAGCCCAGGTGCAGGCCGCGATACTCGCCGCGCCACAGACCCATGCCGCGCGTCGGCAGGATCGAGAAGGAGAGCGCCCCATTGTGGACCTCGATCAGGTCCACGCCGTCGCGCAGACCGCCGCGCAGGGTGCGCTTGCGGATCAGCCAGTCATGGCTGGTCGGCAAATGCAGGCTGTCATTGCCCACGGCGAAGCTGTCCAGCCAGATGTCGCTGGAAACGTCGGTCAAGGTCCAGGATTTGAAGCGTGTCATGAGAGCGGATCAGTTCAGTGTTGCGGAAACGGACGTGCTATTACCCTACCAGACCGGACGCCCGGACGGCCAGCAGAAAGTTACGGATGGTGGCCGGCGTCTCGACCACTCCACCCCGAGCAGCTGCACCTGGAGCAGATAGCGGCGGCGCGGAGTCACGCAGTCGGCCAGAAACATTGAGCCGAGTCAACTGCTGACATTGCACTTGCACTTGATTGCAAGGCATCATCAATCCACCAGCAAGGGAGCAGCCCCTCGACCAGCCTGGCGAGTGGTGCGAAAGGCCCTTCGTCGGAGACCTTCCTTCAAGGGCCAGCTTCCCTCGCTGGGACTTTTACAGAGAGCTGCCCACGCGACTGGCGGAAGCAAGACGCATCAGACTCCCCAACAAGACCACAATTCCCGGCCGCGCCATCCACCAGAACCGGCCACTGCCGTCAGATACAGGATCAACAACGACCAGTAAAGTCGCGGCGCAGCAGACGAGCGTGCGGCAGGCGTTCCGGTTGTCACGACCAGGAAGAGTCAATAGACCTTCCGCGGGGTAGTCTGCCTGTTGATTTCCGAGGCCATAGAGTGGTTCGCCGGCGGCTCCCACCAGGGCGACCTAGAAACATTGAATGATAGTTTCGCATTGTCCAGATGCCGGATCGTGAAAAACGTAGACCGTGCCGGCGTCGTGGAAATAACCATTGACCTCAATTTGCCCCAGGAACACCATTGGCCCTTCCGCGCCATGCGGCCAACACGGACTCTGATTCCACTCAGGCGGCTTGGAGAGGTAGCGGTATTTCTCTAGAAGCTGCTCCTCAAGCCACATTCGCAATTCATGTCCGGTGCGATCCCTCGCATCGGGCATGATGCGATCCTTCACGTACTTCGGATCTGCGCCACCGGACAGCCATTCCGGAGACGCTTGAAGCACCAGGTCATAAAAGTCGGCGTACTCACCGGTTTTCTTGTATTTGTAGCCATGGCGATCCAAGTAATCGCAAACGGCCCCATGCGCATCCAAAATACCACCAGGATCGTCAAAATCACATTCGAGAAGGAATCGGTACGTGCTGCCTTGGACGTAGGCCGGTTCGAGTTTCGGATCGTCTGCAAGCGAGGACTCAAACGCCGGATCGGCGTAGAGCCGGTCGCAAAAAGCAACGGGCTGGATTTCCCCAGCTGCGAACCCGCAAAGCGTTTTGAGGACGTTGGAATCCATCGGGACACCAAAACTTGCGAACAACCAATTGCTCAAGCCTCCCCCGCATGCCCCACCATGAATGGCAGGGCGTCCGGATCCTTCTCACACTCGTCATTCCGCCGGAATGAGAGGCCGGGCTCGCTTGACGAGCTGGATGGCCACGCCCCAGGGGTCGCGCACAAAGGTCATCACGTCACCCGTCTCCGTGGTGACGACCTCGCCCGCTGCTGTCGCCCCGGCGTCCAGGAGCCGCTGCCGGGTGACGGCAACGTCGTCCACGCGAAAGGCGATGTGCAGCACCAGCGGGTCCAGTGCGAAATAGTCTGGCACAGCAGCCTTCGTCTGATGGTAAACCTCGACAACGCTCCGGCCTGCCTGGTCGGCCAGGAAGCGAGTCCTTGGCCCGGAATCGAGCTGGCGCAGGACTCGCATTCCCAGGTGGCGGACGTACCAGTCCGCCAGGGCGACCGGGTCGGGGACGTTCAGCGCGAAGTGTTCGATGTCCATGCGATCAGACTCCCGGCATCGCTTTCTTGAGCGGTCTGAGCAGGGCGAACAGGACCAGCGCCGTCACCAGGGCCAGGCCGGCGAGCAGGGCGAAGAAGCTGGATTGCAGCCAGCGGTCCCAGAAGACGCCGATCATGGTCAGCTTGTTGCCGACCGCTGTGGCCACGAACCAGCCGCCCATCATCAGGCCGCGCATCCGCACCGGGGCCACCTTGGACACCAGCGACAGGCCCATCGGCGACAGCATCAGCTCGGCCAGCGTCACCACGGCGTAGGCAAGAATGAGCCAGAAGGGGGAGAGTTTGAAGAGATAGGCACGCCGCAACAGGTCGGCCCTGTCCCGGGACGTGCGCTCCGGCCCCAGCACCCGCTCCACGGCACGGAGCAGCTTGGCCTCTCCCGTGAAGCTCTTGTCCTGGTACGAGAGGATCTTGCCGGCGACCTTGTCGGAGAGCCCTTGTTTCTTCAAGTCCGCGACCAGCTCCTTGAGCGCCTTCGAGAATTGTTTCGGTGGCACGCCTGGCTGCTCGCCGTGAACCTCGTACTCGAGGAGTCCCTTGTCGAACTCCGCTTTCTCGACCAGTTTCCAGTCCTCGCCCGAGACGCCCTGCGACTTCAGGTCCTGCTTGATGGTCTCCAGGTATTCCTTGAACGAATCATCGGTGCTGAACTTCCTGCCCTTGACGATGAACTTGCCAGCGGCATCCTTGGTCTCATCCAGCTTTTTGACGTCTTCCTCGGGAACGCCATCGGCCTTCAGAAAGCCCAGGGCCCGCTCGGTGACCCGGAAATCCCCGGTGGCGTAGGCACCCGCCGGCGGCTCACTTGTCTCACCGATCCGGGCCGCCGAGTAGAGGATGCAAAACGACACCGTGGTCAGCACCATGCCCAGGGCCATCTTGGTCGGGGTCGAGGGCTCCAGGCCCTTGCTGTCCAGCCAGCGCCAGAACCAGACCAGCGGGAAGGTCAGCGTCACCACCCAGAACGGATTGATGGCATTGGAGATAATGCCCGAAACCTTCCAGTTGGTATTGTCGTCCGCCCAGTAGGTGAGCGTCGAGCCGTTCTGGTGGAAGATCATCCAGAAGACGATCACGATCAGGAAGATCACGATCAGGGCTCCGATGCGCGTGCCGTCGGGCACGAGATCGATTGGATTGAGCCGGCGTACCGGGGGCGGCACCGCGGCCGGTGCCGCGCTGCCGGGTTGAGCCGGCGCCGAAGCCGCCTGCTCAAGGATTTGCCCGCTGTACTGGGATGCCTGTTCGGCACTGAGGACGCTGTGGAGGGCCTCGGTCAGTTTCTGCTTTCCTGACGACACGCCGTCACCGGCGAACTTCCTGTCCTTGATCAGATGCTGTCCCTGTTCGTCCTTGCTCTCCAGCAGATTCAGCACCGTGCCGGGCACGCCCTTTTCGCGGAGTCTGGCCAGGGAGCCGTCGTTGATCCAGAAATCCCCAAGGTGCTCCAGGGGAAGCTGGTCCAGTTCCCGCGTCCGGGCGCCTCGACGTGGTGCTTGAAGATCCAGAGGATGACCACGGAGAGGATCATGCTGAAGCCGGCGATGGCGAAGGCCCAGTTGAAGCCGATCCTGTCCACCCAGATCTCGGCGTTGATCGGGGCCAGCAGGGCGCCGACGTTGATGCCCATGTAGAAGATGTTGTACGCCCGGTCCTTGAGGACACTCCCTTCCGGATAGAGATGGCCGACCATCGCCGAGACGTTGGGCTTGAAGAAGCCGTTGCCGATCACCAGACAGACCAGGGCGGCGTAGACCATCTCGATGGAGTGGAACGACAGCAGGAAATAGCCGACCATGAGGATGAGTCCGCCCAGCAGCACCGAGTTGCGGTAGCCCAGCTTCTTGTCGGCGATCCAGCCGCCGATCAGCGGGCTGGCATAAACGAACATCAGATAATTGGAATAGAGCGTCGTGGCCTGCGCCTGGGTCCAGCCGAAGCCCTGCTTCTCGTTGCGCAGGTACAGGGTGAACATGGCCAGCATCGAGTAGAAGCCGAACCGCTCCCACATCTCGGTGAAGAACAGGACGTACAGACCGGTGGGGTGTCGTTCGCGCTGACCCATGAAAATCTCCTTCGCTTGCGGCAGTGGACCCCTCAAGGGCTTGATTCTATCCGGTCAGGCGACTGATACAAGCCAGTTCAGCGGTTCCCCGATTCAGGCACTTTCCGGTGGCCGAGCGATCACGATCCGGCTGCAAGTCCATATAAAGAGGGACAGAGAGAACGAACGCCGCCGACGTCGCCCCGTGCAGGAGTGTTGTCGATGACGGAACCGTGGGTGGTTGTGGTCCTGACGCTGGTTGCCGTGCTGATTCTCCGTTTCCTGGTGGTGCTGATCGTCAGCAAGGGCGACCTGTCGCGCATGTGGCCGGCCATCCGGCTGTCCTTCCGCGTCCTGCGCGATCCGGCCTTTGCCGCCAAGGCTCAGGACCTGCTGAAGCCGCCTCCGCCGCCTCCGCCTCCGAAGCGCTCCGGCGAGGCCCTGCGGTTGCTGGCGCTGCTGCAGCGCGAGGGCCGGGTGCTCGACTTCTTCCTGGAGGACATCAGCGGGGCCACCGCGGAGCAGATTGGCGAGGGAGTCAAGGAACTGCACCGCAAGACTCAGGCCGTCATCAAGGATCGGCTGGTGCTGGAGCCGATCCTCCCTGGCGAGGAAGGGCAGACCGTCGAAGTCGGGGCAGGCTTCGATCCCTCGGCGATCCGCCTGACGGGCAACGTGACCGGCCAGCCGCCCTTCCGCGGCCGGCTGGTGCATCACGGCTGGCGCGTCAAGGAATTCAAGCTGCCCACGCCGGCGGCAGGCGTTGACGAGTTTGTCGTTGCCCAGGCCGAGGTGGAGTTGCCATAATTCGTAGGTCAGGCTTTCCAGCCTGACAAGCTCGGCAACGTCAGGCTGGAAAGCCTGACCTACTGCTGCTGGAGGAGACATTCGCCATGACCGCGTCGCGTTTCGTGGTCGGGATTGACCTGGGAACGACCAACTGTGCCCTGGCCTACGTGGACACCGGTGCCCCGGAGGACGAACAGCGGCCGATCGACCTGCCGATTCCCCAGGTGGTGCAGGCCGGCGTGGTCGAGCCGCGGACGCTGCTGCCCTCGTACCTGTATCTGCCGGGTCCCAACGAATTGCCGGCCGGGACGCTCCAGCTGCCCTGGGACAAGAACAGGGACTATGCCGTGGGCGAGTTTGCCCGGCAGCAAGGCAGTCTGGTGCCCACTCGGCTGGTCAACTCGGCCAAGTCCTGGTTGTGTCATCCCGGCATCGACCGCAATGCAGGGGTCCTGCCGTGGAAGGCGCCGAGGGCGGCCGGCGCGTGTCGCCGGTCCAGGCCAGCACGATGTACCTGCGGCACCTGGCCGAGGCCTGGAACCAGCAGATGACCGGCGATCACGCCGAGAATCGGCTGGAACAGCAGGACATTGTGCTGACGGTGCCGGCCAGCTTCGACGCGGTGGCACGCGAACTGACCGTCGAGGCGGCCCGGGCGGCGGGGTTCGAGCATCTGACCTTGCTGGAGGAACCGCAGGCGGCCTTCTACGCCTGGATCGATTCGACAAAGAGTGACGTCGATTGGCGCAAGCAGGTGAAGGTCGGCGAATCGGTGATGATCTGCGACGTGGGCGGCGGCACCACGGACCTGACGCTGATCTCCGTGGGTGACGACAACGGCCAGATGGTCCTGACCCGGGTGGCGGTCGGCGACCACATCCTGCTGGGCGGCGACAACATGGACCTGGCCCTGGCGCACGTGATGTCCCGCAAGTTCGCGGAGCGCGGCAACAAGCTGGACCAGGGACAGATGCTGATGCTGTGGCATGCCTGCCGGGCCGCCAAGGAACGGCTGTTCCTGGAGACAAACCTGGACAGCACTCCCGTGACCGTGCTGGGCCGGAGCAGCAAGGTGATCGCCGGCACCATCAAGGGCGAGCTGTCGCGTGAGGAAATGGAGCGCGTCCTGGTCGATGGGTTCTTCCCGCACTGCCCCGGGGACGCCCAGCCCATGCGCCAGCGGGCCGGCGGTCTGCAGGAACTGGGTCTGCCCTACGCCAGCGACCCGGCCGTCAGCCGGCACCTGGCCTACTTCTTGACCCGGCAAACGCAATCCCAGGGCCATTCCTCTGCTCCATCGGCGATCCTGTTCAATGGCGGCGTCTTCAAGGCCGAGCCGCTGCGGACCCGCGTGACCGAGGTGGTCAACGAGTGGGGCGCGACGGGACACAACGTCAAGGTGCTGCACAACCCCGACATGGACCGGGCGGTCGCCCGTGGGGCGGCCTATTACGGGCTGGTGCGGCGTGGCCGGGGTGTGCGCATCCGCGGCGGCACAGCCCGGGTCTACTACGTCGGCATTGAGACAGCCCTGCCCGCCGTGCCCGGGGCCCGGCCGCCGATCAAGGCGCTGTGCGTCGCTCCGTTCGGCATGGAGGAAGGCACGCAGATCAACTTGCCGGACCAGGAGTTCGGCCTGATCGTGGGCGAACCGGCCGAGTTCCGCTTCCTGGGATCGACCACGCGCCGCGCCGACACGGTCGGGACGATGGTGGAGGAGTGGGAGGAGGGCATCGACGAGCTGAGCCCGCTGACCACGACGCTGGAATCGCCGGACAAGACCGGACAGACGGTGCCGGTCCATCTGCAAACCAAGGTCACCGAGATTGGCACTCTGGAGCTGTGGTGCCTCAGCCGCGACAACCAGCAGCGCTGGAAGCTGGAGTTCAACGTGCGCGAACAGCGATAACAGAAAGAACGCGAGGTTTCCATCATGAAGTTTGCCGCCATCATTCAGTACGCCAAGGACCCGAACAAGATCCAGACGATCCGGCCCAAGCACCGGCAGTATCTGGCCGAATTGAAAGAGCAGGGCAAGCTCGCCGTCTCGGGTCCATTCACCGATGATTCCGGTGCCCTGATCGTCTACGAGGCCGGGACGCGCGAGGAGGCCGAGAAGCTGGTGCAGGGCGATCCGTTTTACGAGGCCGGCATCTTCCTGCACGTGGAGATTCGACCCTGGAACCCGGTCATTGCCAATCGGAATCTGTTCCCGGCCTGAACGGGATTGGAAGGGGCGGACGATCCGTGTCCGATACCGACAAGTGCCCCCTGGAAAGCAAGACACAGGACGAAGCCCGGGAGCAGAGGCTGCTGGCCCTTCTGTTGCTTTGCACCCTGGCTCACTGGGGGTTGTTCCTGTTTCGGGTTCCGTTGCTGCAAAACCTTCCCGGGTGGTTCTGGCCGTTCACCGACAAACCGATCGCGTCCTGGTGGCTGCTGGTCTTCCTCGGCTTGATGCCGGTGCTCGGCGCCTTGCTGTGGAAGGCGCCCTTCGCGCCAGCCCTCCGCATCGGTGGTGTCTTCGGCATCGGGCTCGTCAATCAGTTCGGCTTCGCCTACCTGGAAGGCCGAGGGCTCGATGGCTTGCGAGATCGCATGGTCCACTCCGGACACGCCGAGTTCGCCACCATCGCCGTGCAATACGACGAGTCGGCCCTGGAAGTCATGCGGCATTACGAGCAATGGCTGCAGGAAGGGAAGCTCGGCACCTTCGCCCATTCCAAGCCGCCGGGCCAGCTCCTGCTGTACGTCGTTTCCGCCAAGCTGAGCAATTGGGGCCAGGGCGAGACCTCCCCGGAGGAGAAGCTGAACCGGCTGCGGACGTTCGCCAGTCTGGTGTGGCCGTGGCTCAGTTACCTGGTGCTGCTCCCCATTGGCTGGGTCGCCTACCGCCTCCACGACAGCCAGACGGCCGTTTTGGCGTGCCTCTTCTACGTCTTCACTCTCTCGGTTACCCTGGCCACGCTGCACGCGGATCAGGTCTTTTATCCGCTGTTCTTCTCTATCCCCCTCGCGCTGGCCATGCACGGCTTCCGGGGTAACGTCCCCTGGGCGGCCCTGTTGGCCGGGGTCACGGCCTACCTGGCGTGTTACTTTAGCTTCGCACTTGGACTTATCCTGCTCTTCATCGCCGGCATTGCCCTGATGAGCATTCTCGAAACGCAAGAAGCGCGCCTGGCAAAGGTCAAAGCCGTTTGTCTGTCAAGTGCTCTCACTCTGTGCGGCTTCCTGGCCGGATGGTTTTTCTTTCAATTCACCTTCGGCTACCACCTGGTGTCTCTGTACCACCATGCGACGACCTTCCACCGCAACTGGAAGGGGTGGGACAACCGGCTCGACACCCTGGCCTATTTTGGTTTTCTCAACTCCGCCGAATACGTGGTGTGGCTGGGCCTTCCCGTGGCACTTCTCTTTGGTCTGGGTTGTGTCCGGTCGATCCGGCGAGCCCTGGCGAGGCGCGACCTGGACGCTGCCACGCTGTTCCCCCTGGTGGTGGTGTTTGGGTTTGGCTTCCTGATTCTGTTTGGCAAGACCAAGGGGGAGGTCATGAGGCTCTGGCTTTTTCTGACTCCCAGTGTGGTCATTGTCGCGGCCAGCGCGCAAGCGGAGGTCAGCCTGCTGACCGGAGCGCACCCCTACCTCCGGCGCAGTGCTGGTCGGCGAAGACGGTCTTAGCAGTGCTGGTGTTACAATGGGGCACGATTCTGGTGACCAAGGTCAGACAGGATTTTTGGTAGTGCGTTCGGAAGAATTGAGGTAGGCCGGCCTTCCCAGGCTGGCCGGACGGGCTGGGAAGCCCGTCCTACTTCAGTCCTGCCGGTCAGAGCGTGCTCCCTCAGAGTTTCATCCGCTTGAACAGAAAGTCCGGGATGCTGCGGATGATGGTCATGATCCCCCACCAGAACCACGGCGTGTAGACGACGGCCCGGCCGCGGCGGATGGCCCGGCAGATGTCGCGGGCCACGCGCTCCGGCTGGGCCACCAGGAACAGGCCCTTCATGCCGCGCGTCATCCGCGTATCGACAAAGCCCGGTTTGACCGTGGTGACTGACACACCGACCTTGGCCATTCGGACACGCAGGCCTTCCAGGTAGACGTTCAGGGCCGCCTTGGTTGATCCGTACAGGTAATTGCTCTGCCGGCCGCGGTCGCCCGCCACGGACGAGATGGCACAAAGGAAGCCGCTCTTCTGAGTCTCCAGGTAAGCGGCGGCCTGCTCCAGCACCGCCACGGCCGAAGTGTAATTGACGTCGATCATCCGCCGGGCCTCCTCGAAGTTCTGCTGCGCCGTCGCCTGGGGAGCCAGGTAGCCGTGGCAAAGAACCACGCCCTGAAGGGAGCCCCCTGCCGCCTTGACGCTTTCCTGAAAGAAGGCCGGCACGGACGCGAAGTCCAGAGCATCGTAGCGCAGCACCTCGGTCCGGACCCCATGACGCAGGTTCAGGTCGGCGGCGATCTTGTGCAGCTCCTCCAGGTCCCGGCCGGCAAGCACCAGATCGTATTTCTCCCGGGCCAGACCGTGGCAGACCGCGCGGGCAATGCCCGAGGTCGCTCCAAGGATCAGGACAGATCGATTCACTGGTGACTCTCTCCTGCCCTGTGCCCTTCCTTCGAGGCGAGCCCCAGCCGGCGTGCCAGCGACGAACAGAACACCCCATCCGGATCGATCTGCTGCTTGAGGCGCCGGAACTCCTCGACCCGGGGATACATCGCCTCGAAATGCGACCGGGCCAGGCGGGCATCCTTGGCCAGGTAGACCCGGCCGCCGTGGTTCAGCACGATCCGGTCCAGCTCGTCCAGCAACTGCAACAGAGGATGACCGGTGAAGGGCAAATCCAGCGCCAGCGTGGTTCCCGCCGTGGGGAACGAGAGCAGCCCCTGGTTCCCCGGGCCAAACGTCTTGAGCACCGCCAGGAAGGACGCCCGGCCCGACTGGCTGATCTTCTCCAGCATCTGCACCAGGGCCGAGCGGCTCTCGGCGTGGGGGATCACCATCTGATACTGAACGAAGCCGCGCTGCCCATAAATCCGGTTCCAGTGCCCGATCGAGTCGAGGGGATAGAAGAAGGACTCGCTATCGACAACCTGATAGCCCTCCGGGTGACGGCGGTAATACAGCTCATTGAAGGCGCGAACCGAAAATGCGTTCAGCACCCAGCCGGGGAACGCGAAGGGCACGGTTTTGGGCCGGCGCGGTGGGAGTTGGAGCGGCGCTGACCGCAGCCGGGAGGGCAGTTCCCGGACCGGGAGGTAGTCGCCGCGCATCAGCACGGAGCGGCCGAGGGCGGGACCGCTGGCCAGGCAGTCGATCCAGGCGACGGAATATCGTGCCGGGTCGGCGGTTCCGAACAGTTCCAGGGCCTGGTCGAGATTGGCGGCCTTGCGGTATTCGACACCGAGCCAGGTCGATTCGACGCGCTTCAGGCGCAACCGGGCCGTGAGGATCATTCCCGTCAAACCCATGCCGCCCACGGTGGCCCAGAACAGCTCGGCGTTTTGCGTGCGCGAACAGGTAAGCACCTGACCCGAGGCCGTCAGCAGCTGGAAGCTGACCAGGAACTCCGCGAAGGAGCCATCGCGGTGATGGTTCTTGCCATGCACGTCCGCGGCGATGGCACCGCCGATGGTCACGAACTTGGTGCCGGGGGTCACCGGCACGACGTAGCCGCGCGGGAGGAAACTATCGAGGATGTCCTGATAGGAGGCACCGGTTTCACACTCCAGCACCTCCTCGCACGGGTCCCAGTGGAGCAGCCGGTTGAGACGCTGCTGACAGACGACGCCGCCGTCCCGGTTGATCGCCGCGTCACCGTAGCTGCGACCGAGGCCAAAACTGCAGTAGCTGGATTGCTCGCGGCGGGCCAGGATGCCGGCCAGGTCCCGGGTCGCTTCGGGCTGGTACAGGGCCGCGGACTCGCGCGGATAGTTCCCCCAGCCCGCCAGAGTCTGTGTGACGAAAGGAATCATGGGAATCCCCAAAAGACGAGGGCGTGCCCGACGCGGGCCTGCGTGCGCTCCGGCCGGCAGGCCGGCCTCCGCTTTGGGCGGTCAGGAGGACGCCAGCAGCAGGATGCCGAGCATGCCTCCTCCGGCCAGGTAGCTGACCGGGTCCTTGATGGCGAAGATGACCGGGTCCTCGCTCAGGACCCGGCGCCGGGCCAGGAACCAGATGCGCGTGATCCAGTAGAACAGGATCAGGCAGATCAGCCATAACAAGTGGGGCGAGTTGTAGAGACGCAGCACGTCCGGGTTGTTAATGTACAGGCACAGGGTCAGGACCGCCATGAAGCCGCAGGCCGGTCCCATGCTCTGGATCAGTCCCAGATCTTCGACGAGGTAGCCGCGCCGCGGCACGTCCCTGGCCTGCTCGGCGGCGGCCCGGGCCAGTTCGGCGTAGCGCTTGGCCAGGGCCAGGCTGAGGAAGAAAAAGATGGAGAAGGCCATCAACCAGTTGGACACCGGCACACTGGCCACGACCCCTCCCACGACAATCCGGGCGGTGTACAGGCCGGCCAGAACGAAAATGTCGAGTACCGGCTCGCGCTTCAGGTGCAGCGAGTAGGCGGTGGTCAGCAGCAGATAGAGCAGCAGCAGCCCGGAGAACGCCAGGGGCAGCAAACCCAGCGACAGGCTCAGGCTGCAGGCCAGAAGCAGCACAAACAGGGTCAACCCCGCCTGGATTGACACCGCTCCGGAAGCGAGGGGGCGATAACGCTTGGTCGGGTGCTGGCGGTCGGCCTCCAGGTCGGTCAGATCGTTCAGAACGTAGACCGCCGAGGCACACAGGCTGAAGGCGACAAACGCCAGCACCACCGTGCCGAGGCGGGACAGGTCGGTCACCTGGTGAGCGGCGAACAGAGGGACGAAAAGCAGCAGGTTCTTGGCCCACTGGTGCGGCCGAAGCAACCGGAGCAGGCTCCGCGACCGGGAGCCGTCCGTTGCTCCCAGGGGTGTTGGCTGGCCGCCGGCCTGCCGGCGCCCCTGCACACGGCCTGGGCTTTCTCCAGCAGGCGTCTGCTCGGGTGAACAACGTAGGCCTGCCGGGCGGCCGCCCACAAAGGGAGATCGGCCTCGGAGTCGCCCACGTAGTCGAAGCGCTGGCCGGTGCAGCGGTCCTGCACCGCGGCCAGCTTGGCCTGCCCCTTGAGGTTGTGGGTGCTGTCGCTGGCCAGCACTTCGTCGAACAATTGCAGATAATCGGCCACCGCCATGGCAAAGCGGTAGTTGCTGGCCGTGGCCAGGACGATGCGCCGGCCGGCCGCCTTCGCGCGCCGGATCAGGTCGAGGACCTCGGGCCGATAGGGCAACGCCTCGACCGCGAGGTGGACGCGACAGGCCAACTGCTCCTTGAGATGGGACTTGCCGCGCAGCAGCCAGACAGGCAGCAGCAGCAGCCACCAGGGCCGCTGCCGGAGCAGGGCCAGCAGCGCTTCCCAGAGCAGGTCGCCGGCAATGAGCGTTCCGTCCAGATCGACGCACAGCGGCGGCTCCACCGATTTCGGGGCAGGCGTGTCAAGCTGTGCAGTCAGCATGGCGTGCGTTCTCGGGGCCCCAGGGTAAGGGCGGTTCCATCGGGCCGGAAGTGAATCCGGCTGCGCAACTATAGTTCACAGATTCCCATTGTGCTTCCCTGGCCCGGCCAGCTGGCCAGCGCCGTCCTGCCTGGTCTCCTTTCGTGCCAGGCAATAAGCAGTTCCTTCTTTCCCCTGCGCCCGCCACAGGAATAACAGGAACGGGATGAACGTGATCCACACGCGGGCCTCGATCACCAGCGCAAACAGAAAGGTGGCCAAAAGCATGGCCAAAAGCAGCAGAGCCAGCGGCACGGCCCGCCGTCCCAGCACGGGGACGGCACGGCAAAAGAGGATCCCAAGGAAGAGCAAGATTAACCAGACCAGGGCGGTATTCAGATCCACGGGATGCTGAAGTTCCCGCAGGTTGCTGGGGAGTCGATAGTGCTGTCCCCAGAGCAGGGCCACCCCTCTGCTCGTCTCTCCGGGCTCGCTCCGCAGGAGGTGCGTGCGAAGGAAGGCGACCCACCAGGATGCGAAGGCCAGCAGCACCAACCCGAGGGCGAGCTGACTTGGCGCGTGCCAGATCGCCTGGCGCGTTGCTGGCCGGACAAGGTCCTGAGCCCCCAGGAGAACGATCCACAGGGCGACAAACTGGGCAGCTTCCCGGTTCGTCAACTCAACCAGGTAAACAACCACAAAAAACCACAACGACGCACCAGTAACAATGCCATAGGCGAAAAAAAGCATGGTGACCGCATCCACGCAGTCCCAGAGGTACAGGTTGAGGTTGTCCTGAAACACCAAAAAAAGACCGGCGTTGACGAACGCGGCACTCCACCCTGCGCTGGTGCTTCGCTCCCGGCGCCGGACCAGGACGAACGCGCAGGCATTCGCGACGAAGAGTAACAAGTCTGTCAGGGCATGATAACATTTCGCATAGGACCGGCCTGTAAGCCTCGAGACCAGAAGCACCGCGTAAGGTCCGGCGATTCGGTTTTGATACGCCGCCCATTCTGCGTGCCCTGTCGTGATCGCGATGCTTTCGTCGAGTCCGTGCTGCTCATTGCCGATGAGACGGAGGACGCGGATCTCGCAGCAGGTGAAGGCGAGTAAGCCCAGGATGACTCCCGACCAGTACCCCAAAGGTGTTCGCTCTGGGTTTGCCAACATCGAACAGGCTCCTCACTCGCGGGGCTGACCTCGCTCAACCATAAGTTGCGATCCGGCGAAGAGCAAACCCGAGCGGCGAAACGGGCTGAAGGGAACGGGGACCAACCGTTCTCCTGAAACCGCCTGATACAATGAAACCGCGATGGTCTGCCTTTGCTTCCCGATCGAGGTTTGCGGCTGATGGCTTCTCCTGGCGCGATCTTTCGCTGGCCCCTGTGGGTGCTGGCCCTGCTGCTGACTGGAGACGTGGTCCTGCTGAGCCTGATGCACGTCAATGACCTCTACGCCGCTCACCAGGGACCCGGGATCTGGATGGCACTGGCGCGGTATCTGAATACCGGCACGTTCTACCCTCCCTTGCAGGACGGTGACTTCTACGGCGGGACACGGTACGTGCCCCTGTTCTTCAGCCTGATCGCGGGCCTGGCCCACCTCACGCCGGACTACCTGGTGGCCGCCAAACTGGCCGCGCTGCTGTCGATGGTCGTGCTGGTCAGCGGCGTGGCCACGGCCATCCGGCAGCTGAGCAGCCGCTGGACCGAGGTCCCCCTGGCCGCTCTGGTCCTGGCCATTCCCCAGGGAATCGCCGCGGTCCTGCTGCCGCAGGCCGATGCCCTGGCGGCGGGCCTGTCCGTCTGGGGTCTGGTAGTCCTTGGGCGGGAGCCGACCCGGGGACGGACGGTCGGGGCCGCTCTGCTCTTCGTGCTGGCGCTCTTGACCAAGTTCAGTTCCCTGGCAGCACCGGCCGCTGCCTTCTTCTTCCTGCTGCTCCGGGATCGCCGGCAGTGCCTTTGCCTGGTACTGGCCTGTACGGTCCTCGGCCTGTCGGCTTTGGCCCTGGTCGATGGGTTGAGCCAGGGCCGCTTCCTGATGAACTTGCGGGCGCTGGCCGATGGCGGCTCCGGCTGGAGCAGTGTCCTGCAGGCCCCCTTTCAGATGCGTGCGGCGCTCGGTCTCAGCGTGGGGTTTGCCGTCGTGCTGCCGCTCCTGGCGGTGGGACTGCTCGTTCGCGCCGGACGGTTCCACTGGTGCCGCTGGGACTGGTATTTCCTGACCGCGCTGTTCTTCACCCTGGTCGTGTTCACGTCGCGCGGCACGGCCGACAACCATCTCGTGGAGCTGGAAACCGCCGGTGTGCTGCTTCTGGCCCGGATCGTAACGGCACCGGCCCGCACGCCTGCGTGCGCTCCAACGCAGGTCACGCCTGCGCGGCCGGCCTCCGCTTGGGCTGGCCTGGAGCGCCTGCTGCAACCCCTGGCATCGGCCGCTGCCCTGCTGGTGCTGCTTCTCGGCGTCGGGCCGCACATTGCCTTCTGGCAGGCCAAGGAAGGCGACGGCCTGATCACCAAACGTCAGGTCGAGGAGGCCATCCCGGCCAACGCCCGGTTGCTGGCCGAGGCCCCGACCATCCCCGTGCTGCGCGATCAGCGGCCTGTGGTGCTCGACGCCTTCAACTTCGAGATTCTCGCCCGGACCGGTAAGATCGACGATGCCGCCCTGGCCGAGCGCATTCGCCAACAGGATTTCGACGTCCTCGTTCTGCTTGGTCGGATCGATCGGCCGGGGGAGTCGTTGTGCCCCGATTACTCGTTCGGACCGCGGGTCACGCAAGCGATGCTGGATCATTACCGTTTCGATCGCCGCCTGGGAGCGTACGTCCTTTTTGTCCGCCGCTGACCTGGGGTCTTGCGGGCCGAGCGTTTGCGTGCCATCATCGGGGGTGTGGCGAAACTGATAAGAGCCAACTCTGGGGTCTGCCGCATGAACGGCTTTCGCATGGTGTCCGTGGTCGTGATCGTTGCCTGTCTGGTACAAGCGGCAGCACTGGCCGAGCAACCGGACAAGGACAAGTTCAAGGAGCTGGTTCAGCAGGCCAGGGACGCCGAGGTGAAGGGCGACTTCAAGGAGGCCCTCGCGTTGCTCACCAAGGCGATCTCGATCGATCCGAAGAATGCCGCCACGTATGACCACCGCGGCAGCGTGCAATTCAAGCTGGGCAAGATCAAGGAGTCAGTCGAGGATTTTGACCGCTTCCTGGAGCTGCGGCCGGAGGCCAGGAACGGTCACTGGAAGCGCGGCATCTCGCTTTACTACCTGGGCCGCTTCGAGGACGGCAAGAAGCAGTTCGAGGGCTACGAGAAGGTGGACACCAACGACGTCGAGAACGCCGTCTGGCACTTTATCTGCAACGCCCGCGTGGTCGGAGTCGAGAAGGCCCGGGGCCAGGTCCTGAAAATCGGCAAGGATCGGCGGGTGCCGATGACCGAGGTCTACGAGCTGTTCAAGGGTCAGCGGAAGCCGGAGGAAGTGCTGGCCGCGGCCGAGGCCGGTAAGGTTGACGCCAACCTGCGCCGGCAGCAGCTGTTTTACGCTCACCTCTATCTCGGCATCTACCACGACATCCTGGGCGACAAGAAGAAAGCCCTCGGCCATCTGACCGAAGCGGCCGGCAAGTACCGGATCGGTCACTACATGGGCGACGTGGCACGGGTCCACGAACAGATTCTGCGCAAGGAACTGGACACGAAATGATCAGGGGCTTTGGGAAAGTTGACGCCGGTGTGCCGGCAAGGGTATAATCGCGTGCGCATCCAGGGTCCGTTCACTCAGGCCACGCCCCAGCGTCCGGGAGCCGCAACACGGGAAATACCATGGCGTCCGAGACTCCCTCGACTGAATCGCGGAAAAGCGTGCGGATCGGCAAATACGAGATCCTGAAGCACGTCGCCACCGGCGGCATGGGCGCCGTCTATCGCGCTCGGGACACCGAGGAGGACCGCGAGGTTGCCCTCAAGGTGCTGACTCCCGACATGGCGGCCAAGCCAGCCATGCTGGTGCGCTTTCAGCGCGAGGCACGCAACGCGGCCAAGCTCAAGCACGAAAACATTGTCAGCATTTACGAGTTCGGTGAGAGCAACGGCACCTACTACATCGCCATGGAGTTCGTGGACGGCATCGACCTGCACGAGTTCATCACCAAGAAGAAGGGTCTGTCGCCGAAAGACACGCTGAAAATCATGATCCAGGCGACCCGGGCCCTGGAACACGCCCACGCCAACAACATCATCCACCGCGACATCAAGCCGTCCAACTTCCTGCTGACCCGCAAGAACTCTCAGCTGGTGGTCAAGCTGACCGACCTGGGCCTGGCCCGCGAAGTGCAGACGGAGGAGTTCCGCGTGACGCGGGCCGGCACTACCGTCGGCACGGTCGATTACATCGCCCCCGAACAGGCCCGGGACAGCGGCAAGGCCGACATCCGCAGCGATCTCTACTCGCTGGGCTGTACCTGGTTTCACATGCTGACCGGCCAGCCTCCCTTCCCCGAGGGCGGCCTGGCCGAACGGCTCTGCAAGCACATGATGGACGCCCCGCCGGACGTGCGCAAGATCAATCCGCGCATCTCCCGCGAACTGCGAGCGGTGCTGAACAAACTGCTGGCCAAGGACCCGGCGGACCGGTATCAGGATCCCAGCGAACTGCTGGCGGCCCTGCTGACCCTCAAGGCCGGGGGCGAGCGAGAGGGCGAAGCAGGTGCCGGGAAGAGCGAGTCTGCTGCCGAGCTGCCGGTCGATCTGCTGGAGGAACCAACCTCGGACGTGTCCGAGGAGCCAGGCCTGGACTCCAGCCATCGCGACACGGTGGCCGAGGAAAAGGAGCCAAGGCCGCGCAGCACCGAAATCGGCAAACCGCGATCCGGAAGTCCACGCCGGCCGCCCTCCAGCTCGACCATGGTCGAGAAAAAGGAAGGCCGCAAGACCAAGCCGGAACTCGAATCGGAGCCAGAAGAAGAACCCAAGAAGAAGAAACCGAAAGGCCCTTCGTTGCTGCTCATCGCCGGTGGTGGCTCGGCCCTGCTGCTGTTTCTGGTCCTGATCGTCGCGGCCATCACGGGCCCAACCAAGGGCAAGCTCAAAATCCCGGACCAGGCAGCGGCCACGCAGCCCGCCAAGGACCCCGTGGAGCCGAATCCCCCGGTGGAAAAGCCGGTCGAGGAGCCAACGAAACAGCCTGTGGACAAGAACACACCCGGGGGCAAGAATCCGTCCACAGTGAAGAATCCGTCCAGCGACCCGAACCCGCCCACGGTCAAGGTCCCGCCCGTTAAACCACCGCCAGCAGCCTTCCCTGTCCTGTACACTCCCGCGCAGCCTCCTGATTTCCCGAACCTCCTCAAGGAGATCGAGGGGCCCTGGACCAAGGTCCCGGCGTTGCCGGCCAACGCTCCGGTGCTGCGTGTCGTGCGGGCCCCGGACGGTCAGCCCCGGACGTACACCACGCTGCAGGCGGCCTGGGACGCGGTCCCGAAGGAGGGGGCGATCATCGAGATTTGCGACAACGGGCCGATTTACGACGTGGGTGCCAGCAGCGAAGGCAAGCGCATCCACCTGCGGGCGGGCAAGGGCCACCGACCACTCCTGATCTGGGACGTGCAGCAGAGAATCGACGCTTTGAAGAAGCAAGGGAAGAAGAGCGAGAGCGTCGATTTTTGTTTCCTGGCAGTGGACAAGGGCGGTCTGATCCTGGAAGGCCTGGAAGTGGTCCTCGCCTGGCCCCGGGCAGTCGCGCCTGGTTCGATTACCCTGCTGCGTGCGACCGAGGGCGACCTGACCGTGCGCGGCTGTACCTTCTCCAGCTCCCTCTCCGACCCGGCCGGCAAGGGCGTCACCCTGGTCCGGCTGATCGGCGGTCCGCGCCTGCCGGTCCATTGCCGCATCAGCGACAGTTACGTCCGCGGCAGCACCCTCTCGGTCCTGGACAGCCAGGCCCACCAAAGTGAAGTGCTGCTCGAAGACAGCCTGATCGTTGGCGGCCAGCCGACCCTGCTCAAGGTCCAGGCCACGGATGCACTCCCGTCCCACTTGCGGCTGGTTCGCTCCACCCTGGTCTGTGGCGAGAACCTGCTCGCCGTCCGGCCCGCGACACCGATCGATCAGAAGCCGGCCCTGCACGTCCTGGCCTGGGACTCCTTGCTGAGCCGGTCCAGCCTCAAGCCCGGCGGCGAACTGCTCCAGGTCACCGGCGACGTCAGCCGGATGAAATGGAACGCGGTCAACTGCCTCTGCACCGGCTGGGAGACTCTGCTCAGCGAACCCAAACAATCCCGGACCATCGCCGCCACCGCGGTCTCGGACTGGCGCAAGCTGTGGGATCGCCCCGACGGCGACGTGGTCCGCCGCGAAACCTGGCCGGCCACTCCCTTCCATGAACTGGCGGACAAATCTGCCCGGGCGTTCCGGACCAACGATGCCCCGCTGGTTTGCTTTGCCAGCAGCTTCAACCCCGACAAACTGCTGGGCTGCGACCTGACCCAGCTGCCGCCCACGCGCGACAACTGGGTGGCCCTGATCCAGGAGCGCCCGGAGCCCGGACTGGAAGTACTGCTCCGACCTGACCCGCCGGTCGAGGAGATGGCGGAGGGCAAGTACGCCGGCGAAACGCTGATGCTTTCCCCCACGAATAACCGCGGCTTTGATCTGGGTCAGCATCTGCTGAAAAAGCAGCAAGAAATGCCCTTTGGCCCGCGTGTCGTCCTCCATCTGATCGGGACGGGGGAGTATGACTTCAGTCCGATCCGCATTCCGCGCGGGACCAGCCTGGTCATTTACGTCGATCCGCCCGAGGAACCCAAACCGCGCGAACAGGCCCGACCCCTGGTGTTCAACCTGAAGCGTGAGGAACGGCCGCGGACCGAGGCCCTGATCGACCTCGAGGAAGGCAATCTGGAGATGACCAACGTCGATCTGCGGCTGCCGCAGAATGATTTTGCCACGGACGTGCCGGCCTGGGCCATTCGCCTCCGCAAGGGCAACCTGAAACTGTTCCGCTGTCGGCTGATCGGTCCTCAGGCCTTTATTCCGACGACCTTCAAGGGGCTGATCGCCTGCGACGGCTCGGGAGAGACCAGCCCGGAGAAAGTGCGGGAAATTCAGGTCAGCGAATCGATCCTGCTTTCCAGCCAGGACGTTGTCCGCCTGATCGGCAGCGGCCTGCGGCTGCGGACGCACCAGTCGTTGCTCGTCGCCGGCAACAACGCTTTGACCCTTGATCCTGGCCCGGACGCCAGGGGACAGGCCAACACCCAGCTGGCACTGGACCGGACCACCCTGGGGGCCCGGCAGGCTTGCTTCTTCCTCAAGGAACTCCCGGGCCAGCTGGTGCCCACCGATCCGGTGATCGTGCAGACGCGGGAATGTGCCTTCCTGGCTCCGTTCGCCGGGGGCAAGCCGGGCGTCCTTCTGGCTCAGGGCACGGCCTTTGCCCAGGGGCAGCTGATCTGGCAAGGGGCCGGCGATCTCCTCGATCCCCACCTCCACTACCTCGTGGCCAGCGACAAGGCCGTCCCCGAGCAGGTCCAGCCGCGCGGGGCCTGGAGCAGCGTCTGGCGTTATCCCACACACAAGGCCCAGACAGCCATCCTTGATGGGACTTCGATCAAGTATCAGGATGAGAAGCTCCGCAAACCCTGGGCGCTGGAGCTGTTTGCGATCCCCAGGGGCACGCTGATCGGGGTCCATGACACCCGGGCCGGAGCCGACCCGGAGAAACTCGGGCTGATCAGGAAACGAAGATAACCACGGCCAAGATTGGTCCGAGCCGCGCACGCAGCGCAGCGGAGTAAGCGGCCCTGCAGGCTCCCAGGCCGCTTACTCCGCTGCGCTGCGTGCGCGGCTCGGACAGGATCAAATCCAGCGCCGCAAGATCTGCTTCAGCGCCTCGCTCCAGCTGTCGAAGGGATCTTCTCCCTCCAGTTCCGTCACGTCCCCAAAGTCATCCCCCAGGGCGGGGCGGGGACCATCGATCTGCAGTTGCGTGACCGCGGTATCTTCGGCCTCGAGGGGAATGGCCCGCGTTCCCACGGTCAGGCAGTGGCACATGCTCCGCCGGGCCCAGGAGGCACACTGGCCGGCCAGTCGCTCGGGAGGCAGACGCAGGATGCGGACGGTGCCGGTGGCGATCTCCTCGCGCAGCAGTGTTTCCAGCAGACCCTTCTCCGCGGCCAGCACTTCGGTCCCCTCGGCCGGACCCAGCAGGACGATCTGGAATGACAGGGCATCGGTGTTCAGCCACTCGATCAGCTTCTGAACGATCACGTACAGCAAGGCCAGCAGCAGCACGCCGCGCTGGTAGGGAAGGTCGCTGTCCTTGAAGCGCGTGGAAACCAGGTCGGACGCCAGGGCCAGGACAAAAGTACGGCGGCGACGGAGGAACTGGTTCTCGTCGCGGGAATAGTAGAGCAGCTCGTCGCGGACAAACTTGATGTCGAACAGGTCCGGCTGGACGGCCTTCTCCGTCTCCATGTAGGCCAGCTGGGAGTGCAGCAGGCTCTCGATGGTTCCGCGGGTCGAGAGGGAGGTGAAGCCGCCAACGGGGTAGGTGTCCTCGTCCAGGATGCGCGTGGGCACTTCCATCCGCCGGGCCAGGGGCCGAATCCGGTGCCGGGGCAGAGTGGCCTCCAGAGCGCTGGCCGCCCGCAAGACCTGACGCAGGGCCAGGCGCTGACCGAAGTCGTCCAGGGCGGTGCGGTGCTCCAGCTCGAAGATGTCCTCCTGTCCCAGGGCTTCGGCGGTGCGCCGGGACGCCTGGATCAGGGCCTCGTACAGATCGACCAGCACCGGCTGGACGCCGTCCTGGCGCAGCGACTCGTAGCCCTGAGCGAGGACCTCTTCGGGAGAACTGTCCAGGGCCTGCTTGATCACGCCGGGCGCCAGCTCGACGCCGGGGAACTGGGCCCGCTCGCGCAGCTGGTTGATCAGGAAGGCCAGTCCCTTGGCCCGGTCCCGGCCCTGGTAGCGGCGCAGGGCGTCGCTGCAGCGGGCGAAGGTCCAGTCGCTGTAGATCTTGCCCAGGACGTGGTCCTCGTAGGTGCGGACCTGGTTGATCGGCAAGGAGGGAATCGCGACCGCCTGCCGGTTCTCCCGTCCCTCCCAGTCCAGGCCAAAGGCCACGTGTCCCAGGTCGGCGACAAAACCGATGGGCGGCAAGGGGTTGCCGCTGGAGGCGATCTCCATGGCCCACTCCAGGGCCTCCTTGACGTTGCCCTTGCTGGGCGGCACCACGCGCTGCCACCAGAGCCCCTGCAGGAGAAATTGCCGGGCCTCGTCCAGATCGCGCAATTCGTAGCTATTCATGGGCCTCTGGTTCCCTGAACGTCGCGGCTTGCCTCAATGGTTTCATGTTACCTGGTCCGGACAATGGGCTCAACGTACGTCGCGTCTCGATTCCCTCGCTCCAACCGCTGCAACCGGAAAATCTGTTAACTCCGGCACAGTGCGCGTCCGAAGAATAGAGTGATTACCCGGAGAGGGGTTCACGGTCAGGAGTCAGGAGTCAGGGGTCAGTAAGACCATCTTTCTGGCTCCTGACTCCTGACCCCTGACTCCTGACTCCTGGGGAAGGCGAGGACAGCATGAGCGGAATGAGGTTCTCCCTGAGCAGCGTGATGGTGGTCCTCCTCGGCCTGGGGGTGGCACGCGGCCAGGATTATTCCTCGGGCGGTCAGTCGGGCATACCATCCGGGTCGCCCCCGCCGCTCTCCAAGAACCCGGCCACGATCAACACCAACCCCCCTGGTCCCGGGGCGCCAAACTGGCCGACCGAGCCCGAAGGCTTTGAACCGGTCCCATCGCCCTGGATTCGCTATCCGCGCTGTCCTGATTGCATCGGCCCGATGGGCTGCGACGGACCGATTGGCCACGAAATCTACACCCGCGTTGGTGCTTCCTCGCCGATCAGCGGCAACTTCTTCGGTCGGCTAGGGGAGACCGGCTGGCAACTCGATGGCGGCTTCCGATCGATCTTCTACAACAAAACGCGGGACCAGGCCTGGACGGTTGATCTGGGGGTCACCACGATTTTCAACAACATCAATGCTATCAACACACCCATCACGCTGTACAACATCCGCACCAACACCGCGGGCATCGTCGTGCCGGTCGAGGAGATTGCCGTCAAGCACATGAACCGGACCTACGTCGATCTGGGCGGCGGCAAGGAATGGTATTTCTGGGGCAATGCCGACGATTGCAGCAAGAAAAGCTGGCGCATGGGCGTGGATGCCGGCGGTCGCTACGGTACGATGAAGGTGGACATCAACAAGCTCCAGATCGACAACGCCCTGCTGCGGCACCTGACCGACACTATTGCCGGCACCTACGTCGGCTGGCACACCGACGTGGTCATTCCTTTCAGCCACCATTTGTTCATTGCAGGCTTCCGGGCGGAATGGGGCTATACCTGGACCGACGTTTTGCAAAGGCAGAACGGCAGCGACATCATGGACCTGAACATCCTGGGTACGGTTGGCATTCAGTGGTGACAACTATCCAAAGCAGTTTGTAGGACGGGCTTCCCAGCCCGTCCGGCCGGCCTGGGAAGACCGGCCTACAAGGATGGGAACTTTCAGGCCGCATGCCGAATCCGGCCCGGCACGGCCCCGAGCCGAGCCATCAGGAACTCAGCCGCCCGGTCGCAGGCGCCGGGGATCGCCACCCGATTACACAGCTCGCTCAGTTCTTCTCGCAGCGCCTCGTAATCCGAGCGGTTCGTCAACCAGTGCAGGACCTGCTCGGCCATCTGGGGAGCCCGGCACTCGTGGGACAGATGTTCCGGATACAGTTCCCGGCCGGCCAGCAGGTTGACGATGCTGATGTGCTTCGACTTCTTCAGGCAAAAGGCCAAAAACAGGTTGAACCGGGTCTGTCGGTACATGACCACGGAAGGTCGTTTCTGGTAGAGCAGTTCCAGACCCACCGAGCCGGAGACCGCCAGGCAGGAGTGCGCCAGGTTGATGATCTCGGGCGTTCGACCCGAGTGGACTTCGATCGGCACCGGCAGGGTCCGGACCTGGGCCTTGATCTCGCGCTCGTGAGCGGACTTGTAACAGGCGACCAGGAAGCGGACGTTGGGCCGGCGCTGGTGGATCAGTTGGGCCGCGCGCAGCAGGGACGGCACACAGCACTCCAGCTCCTGGCGGCGCGACCCGGGCAGCAGGCCGACAATCGTTCCCGGCCGTTCCCGCTGGGCCTTCAGGAACACCTGGTCCAGCCGCTGCCGGGGGAGTTCGTCGAAATAGGGATGGCCGATGTAGCTGACCGGCACCTTGTGTTTGCGAAACCAGCTCTCCTCGAAGGGGAGCGTACAGAGGACGTGATCGACCAGGGCACGCATCTTGCGGACGCGCCACTGGGCCCAGCCCCAGATTTGCGGTGCGACGAAATAGTAAACGGGAATGCGCCGATCCGCGCCACCCGGGCCACCCACCAGTTCAGGCCCGGGTTGTCGATCAGCACCACGGCTTGAGGCCGGCGCGTGCGGAGGTAGTGATCGATCCGGTAGAGCAAGCGGATGAAAAAGGGCACGCTGCCCAGGACGCGGATGGCACCGATGAAGGGATGCTGCGCCAGCGGATAGAGCAAATCGCAGCCGGCCTCGGTCATCCGATCGCCGCCCAGACCGGCACATTCCATTTCCGGGCAGAGCCGGCGCAGGGACCGGATCAGGTTGCCGCCGTGAAGGTCGCCGCTGGGCTCGCCCGCGCTGAGGAACAACCGCATGGTGCATCCCTGCCTTTGAGAATGGTACGTGTTCGCAATAGAGCGGGCAGGGTAACAAGAACCGATCCCGGCAAACAAGGCGAATTGCTCTCAATGCTCGATCTGCATCCACTCGGGTGGAACGGCCTCATACCGTGAGTAGAGGTCCTCACGATCGATCGGCTCACAGTCCAACCCGGCGGCGGCCAGCTCCTGCTCCAGAACGCCGCTCACGTCCTCTTCGATCAGGTACTGCCGGTTCCAGCGCTGGTCCTTTGCCTCGAACGCGGTGGTCTCGGCGTAGACCTTCTCGAAATCGTTCTGGCGCTGCCGGAGCAGGTGAGTCCAGAAGCGGCTGAGGCGGGCCGCGAAATCAGCCTGGCTTTCCCCGGGTCGCGATAGCACGGTCAGGCGCAGGTACTCGTCCACGATGTCGCTCTCCCTGGCCGCCAGGCGAGCGGCGCGGCGTCAGCCCGCCGGTACTGGCCCAGTCCAGCACCGGCGGGCTGACGCCGCGCCGCTCGCCGAGGCGATGGTATCGCGCTCAGGCGGCCTGTCGCAGGATCTGCTTCTGTTGCCATTCCACCTGGCGTGCCAGCCCTTCGTCCAGCCCGGTGCGCGGCTGCCAGCCGAGGTGGCGCAGCAGCTTGGTGGTGTCGGCCCCGGTGACGCGCTGGTCGCCGGCCCGGCTCGCTTCGTGACGCACCTGGGCACGCCGGCCGGTCAGCCGTTCCAGCCGGTGCAGGATCTCCCACACCGTCGCCGTCTCGCCGCCACCCACATTGTAGACCTCGCCGACCATCCCTTGCAGGGCTGCCATCGTCGCCGTCGCACAATCCTCGACGTAGGTGTTGCCCCGGCTCTGCTGGCCGTCGCCGTAGATGGTCACCGGCAGGCCGGTGAGCAGCGCCTGGATGAAGCGGTGGTAGCCCATGTCAGGCCGTTGCCGGGGACCGTAGACCGAGAAATAGCGCAGCACCACCAGGGGCAGACCGCGCTCCTCGGCGTAGGCCCGGCACAGGTTCTCGCCCGCCAGCTTGGTGGCCCCGTAGGGCGAGATGGGCCGGGTCGGCAGGGTCTCGTCGCCGCTGCCGTAGCGGCCGTAGACCGAGGACGTGGACGCATAAAGGAAGCGGACCAGCTCCGTGAACGGAGCGAGCGCTTCCAGCAGACGCTGAGTGGCGGTGACGTTGCAGCTTTCGTACAGGTCGAAGTCGGTCCAGCTGCGGGTCAGGCCCGGCATCGCCGCCAGGTGAAAGACTGCCTCGACTCCCTCTACCGCGCGATCGAGCCGGTCCGTGCGCAGGTCCAGCGGCAAGAAGGAGAATCCGGGCCGGCCACGCAAGCCGGCGAGATTGCCTTCCTTGAGCGAACGAGGGTAATAGGGGATAAAGGCGTCGAGACCAACGACCGTATGGCCGGCCAGGAGCAGCTGCTCACAGAGATGCGAGCCGATAAATCCCGCGGCACCGGTGACCAGGCATTTCATCCGTGACTCTCCCATTTTCCAGGTTCAACCCAGTCTATAACAGGACGCTCCCGGGAACTCAAGGCGGAACCCCGGCGTCTTCGCCCATCTTCCCAAAGATCGGCAATTCGGGGGATTGGGTTCGCTTATTTCCATCCGGCCGCTCCGGTTTCGACTTTCCGCTCCCAACAGGGCTGGCCTTTACTCGGGAACAGGATTGGCGATAGACTTCCGGGTGGACTCACAATTCCGGGAGACTGCGCATGTCATCTCCAACCCCCTTGCCGCTGTTGCGGATTCGCTATTACGAAGCAGCGCAGGAATATCTCAAGAGCCTGCCTCCGGAGCATTTCATGGAAGGAAGGACCCAGGCGACGCAGCGAGAGATTACCCTGGCCAGCATGGCCCTGGTTCGGATACGCCGGCCCGACATCCAGTGCTTCAACGAACTGCTGGTGCAGTATCCCCTGCGCCGCCGCAAGAAGCCGGGCCAGGTCGTGCCGGACAACATGGTGGTGGTCCACGACGAAGAGATCGAGGTGGAGGGAAGCTATGACGTTCCCTGGCAGCCGGTTCCTCCCTTCTGGATGCTGGAATACGTCTCCAAGAGCAGCAAACGCAAGGATTACGAGGACAACCGCGAGAAGTACGAGAAAGAGCTGAAAGTCCCCTATTACCTGCTGTTCGTGCCGGAATCGGAGGAAATGGTCCTGTTCCACCACAACGGCACACGCTATGTCACGGTCGTGCCCAATGAGCAGGGTCGTGTCAGTATTCCGGAGCTGGAGCTGGAACTGGGCCTGCTTGATGGCTGGGTGCGCTTCTGGTTCCGGGGCGAGCTGTTGCCTCTGCCGGGCGATCTTCTCTTGCAGATGGATCAGCTCAAGCGGGAGATGGATCGGCTCAAGCGAGAGAACGATCAGCTCACAGGCCAGGTGGATCAGCTCAAGCAAGACCTGACGCAGTCCCAGCAGAGAGCAAGCCAGCTGGAGGCAGAGTTGGCCCGGTTGCGAGCCCAGCTACCGAAGCCATCTTCCACCGAAGGTTGAGCAACCACCGGTCCCCAGAGCAAGGCCGAGCGACACCACGGGCGTTCAGCCTTTTTTCGCCTTTCCTTTTGCCCCCCCCGCGGCTATAGCCGGGTGGGAGGTTGTGGCGATGCGGCATCCTCACTGGCTGACGTGCCTGGCCTTGCTGGGTTTCGGCTGCGCCGAGACCCTGCCGGAGCGGGTGCGTGAATACAACGAGGATGGCGTGCTCCTCTTTCGCCAGGGCGACTATCCCCACGCCCGGGAGACCTTCCAGGCCGCGCTGACCCTCAAGCCGAGCGATCCGAACCTGCTTTACAACCTCGGCCAGTGTTACGATCGCATGGGGCAATTCGACCGGTCGGAGAAAGCCTACAACGACTGTCTCGCCCTCAGCCCAAACCACGCCGAGTGCCGGCACGCCCTGGACGTGTCCCTGGTGCGCCAGCACAAAGGGGCCGAAGCCAAACAAATGATCGAGGACTGGGTGGCTCGCCAGCCGGCGAACTCGTCCGCTTACGTCGAACGTGGCTGGTTCTACAGTCAGCTGGGCAACCTGGACATGGCCCAATCGTCCTATCAGACAGCCGTGATGCTAAACCCGGACGACGTTCGCGCCAATGTCGCGCTGGCCGAGCTGTTGGAGACAATCAACCGGGCCGACCGCTCCGTTTCACTTTACGAGCACGCCCTGGAGGTGCAGCCCAACCAGCCGGAAGTCCGGCAGCGGTTGACCGCGCTGCTGGCCTCGGGCGTCGGCCGACCTAAACCGGATTGATGGCCTTAACCGCTCGCCGTTTCACTCCCTTCTCATACGTTATCCGCAAGTCCCACTGGCATGGGAGGTCAGGGAACGTGCGGCGAATCTACCATCTGCTTTCGAGAGCAACCTGGGAGCAATGTCCCGCTGCTTCCTATTCCGCCGAATCGCTGGCGACCGAGGGGTTCATTCACTGCTCCAACGCCGATCAGCTGGCACGGACCGCCAATCTCTTTTACCCCGACGTTGCGGATTTGCTGGTCCTGGCGATCGATGTTGAGCGTCTGACGAGTCCAGTTAAAGATGAGGCCGTCGGAGCGGAACGCTTTCCTCACGTTCTCGGTCCGATCAACCGGGAAGCCATCGTGGAGGTCTGTCCCCTGCGGCGTGGTCCGGAGGGGAACTGGCTGTTCGCTCCGTGAGCCGGGGGGACTTTTTTTCGCTTTTTGAGGAAAAAACGGTTGCTCCCGAGCCGGCCGGATGTCATCGTGATAATTCGGGAAAGGAATCGCGAAGAGCAGCCCCGAACCGAGAGAGCCACCCTTGGTGCAACGTTACTTTATCGAGCCTTACCGCTTTATTCCTCCCTACCACAGCACTCTCTGGTGTCGGGTGGCCCGGCACATTGTCCCCCGTCGGTTGCGCCGCCTGGAGAAAGTCCGGCAGTGGCAGTTCCAGGGCCTGGAACAGTTTCAGCAATCGCTGCGGCAAAAGGCCGGCATCCTGCTGGCCTGCAACCATTGCCGCTCGGCCGACCCGATGGTCCTGGGCATGCTCAGCGTTGCCACGGAGCAATATTTCTTCTATGTCGTCTCCTATCACCTGTTCAAGGTCAGTCGGGTCACCGGCTGGTGGATTCGCCGGATGGGCGGCTACAGCATCCTCCGCGAGGGAGCGGACCGCGAGGCCATCCGCACCACGGGCACTTTGCTGGCCGAGGGGAGCCGGCCGATTGTGATTTTTCCGGAGGGCACCTGGTTTCGGCAGAACGATCGGCTCGGGCCGCTCCAGGAGGGCCTGACGCTGATGACCCGGCAAGCGGTCAAGCAGTCGGATCGGCCCATTGTCGTTCATCCGGTGGCCATCAAGTACTGGGCCCTGGAAGATCCCCGGCCGATCCTGCGGCAGCGGCTGGACCAGCTGGAGGCCCGGCTGGGCTGGCAGCCGCAACGGCAGCTCGATTTCCTGCCGCGCCTGGAGAAGCTGGGCACTGCCCTGGTCGCCATCAAGGAGATCGAGCTGTTTGGCGAACCCCGCACCGGCCACCTGGAAGAGCGCATCCGCAACCTGGCCGACGGTCTGGTCAGCAGCGTCGAGGGACAGCCGGCCAGCAAGGAGGCGAACGTCCGGCTGCTGGAGCGCATTCGCCGGGCCCGGCTGCGCCTGGTCAAGCAGCTGACCGACATCGGAGACGATCCGGCGCGCTCGACCGAACCCCGCCAGGCCCTGGATCGCTTGCTGCTGGCGGAGAACCTGAACGGCCATTCGCTGGAGTACCTGACGAGCTGCTTCAGCCTGGAACGGTTGATGGAGACAGTCCAGCGCATCGAGGAGACGGTCTACGACTCCCCGGAACAGCCAGTGGTGCCGACCGGGGCCGTGGTGGCCATCGGCCCGGCCATCGACGTTCGTGCGCTGTCGGCCGAGAAGGCGGGCAAGGCGGAGCCGGATCCGCTGATGCAGCGCCTGGCCTCGGGAATCCAGGGTCTGCTCGACCAGATGCTGCTCCAGGGGCCGCCGCCGCAGTGGAACTGTCCGCCGCCTCTGGATCGCTCCGGGGGGAGCGCTCCGGGGAGCGACGTTTCCCGCATGCAGGGACCGGTCATCGGCCAGGCCGGTTGAGAGGATAAGGCACATTTCCCTAAAGTAGCCCTCACGCTCCGCGTGAGGGCATTTCCTCACGCGGAGCGTGAGGGCTACTTTGGGGAAATGCTGGGTAAGTCTTCCCCCAATGGGTTTCGATACGGACCATGACCTCCTACCTCTTCGGGAACCACCCCGCATGATCCACACGACCACCGCCCGGGAAAAGCTCAACACCCGCCTTTTCAAGGCGGTCCACTCGCGCAACCTGGTCTACAACACCTGCTGGGAGGACCCCGCCCTGGACCGCGTGGCGCTGAACTTCCAGCCCGACGACCGCGTCATGGTCATCACCAGCGCCGGCTGCAACGCCCTCGATTATCTGCTCACCGGAGTCGCGGAGGTCAACGCGGTTGACGTCAATCCCATCCAGAACGCCCTGCTGGAGCTGAAAACAGTCTGCATCCGGGAGCTGGATTACAACTCCTTTTTCGATCTGTTCGGCAACGGTCATGCTCGTTACGCCCGCCAGACGTACGTCGAGGCGATCCGCGATCATCTTTCGCCCTTTGCCCGCCGTTACTGGGACCGGCACGTCTCGTTCTTTCTCGGCCGGGGCTGGCGGCGGAGTTTCTTTTACCGCGGCACCTCGGGCCTGCTGGCCAAGCTGGCCCTGGTCAATGCTCAGGTGCTGCAACGGCTGCGCAAACCGATCGAGCAATTGCTGGCCGCCAACACCGTGGACGAGCAGCGCGAGATCTACACCAGCTCCATCCGCCAGCGGCTCTGGAAGCCCTGGTTCCGCTGGTTCCTGTCGCGCAGTTTCACCCTGAGCCTGGCCGGCGTGCCCTGGCCGCAGCGCGATCAAATCACCAACCAGTACCCCGGCGGCATCGGTCAGTTCATCCGCGACGCTCTGGAAGCGGTGCTGCTGGAATTGCCGCTGCGGACCAATTATTTCTGGCGCGTCTACATGCAGGGCCATTACTCAGCCGATTGCTGTCCGGAATATCTCAAGCGCGACAACTTCGAGCGTTTGCGGCAACTGCTGCCCCGGCTGAAGATCCACACCGCCACGGTCACGGACTTCCTGCGCCGCACCGAGCCGGGCATCTCCAAGTTCGTGCTGCTGGATCACATGGACTGGATGAGTTTCAACAACCCGCAGGGACTGGTCGATGAGTGGAACAGTATCCTCAACGCCGCCCGACCCAACGCCCGGGCCATCTTCCGCAGCGCCGGCCTCCGCGTCGATTACCTCGACCATCTGAACGTGAACTATCGCCAGCGCCGCACTGAGTTGGGCCAGCTGCTGCGTTACAATCCCGACCTCAGCAACGAATTGCACAAGATCGACCGGGTACACACCTACGGCAGTTTCATGATTGCTGATCTGCCGGGGTAATTGTTGAATGCGGCTCAGAAAGAGAAAGTCCGCCTCGGCCCCTGACCCAGGGCGATGCCCTGGGCTATCCTGTTGCGCCCCTTCGGGGCGGAAGACCATCGCCCCGAAGGGGCGCAACAGGATAGCCCAGGGCATCGCCCTGGGTGGGAGAGGCCTCGGCCTTTTTCTAATGGAGACCTCGACACCATGAGTCTGACTTCCGATCTGCGCGTGCTGTATCACCTGGCCTTCACCCGGGTCAAGGGCGACAGCCACGCCGACCGGCTTGAGGCGTTTTACAGCAAGCAGGCCGCTGCCTACGACGCTTTCCGCAAGCGATTGCTGCACGGCCGCGAGGAAATGATGCGCGGCCTGGAGGTCCGTCCGGGTGATCGCATGCTGGACATGGGCGGCGGCACCGGCAGCAACATCGAATGTATTGCCGATCGCCTCTCCTTACTGCAAAGTTTGCACGTGGTTGATCTGTGCCCCTCTCTGTTACGCACTGCTCAGGAACGCATTGAGCGCAATGGCTGGACCAATGTTTACACCATGCAGGCCGACGCCACAACGTATCAGCCGGAATCGGGGCCGGTGGACCTGATTACGTTCTCCTACTCGCTGACGATGATGCCCACCTGGCTGCAAGTGCTGGAACATGCCTGCACTCTGCTCAAGCCGGGCGGAATGATCGGCGTGGCCGATTTTTATATCGCCCACAAATGGCCGGGGAGCGGACGCAAGAAACATTCGGCCTTTCAGCGTTTCTTCTGGCCGATGTGGTTTGGCTGGGACAACGTGTTCCTGTCGCCTGACCAGCTGAATTATTTGCAGCATCGCTTCCAGACGGTCAAGCTCATCGAGGGGCTCGGCAAGGTCCCTTACTTGCTGGGACTGAAGGCCCCGTATTACGTGTTTCTCGGCAGGAAAGTTTGATCCGGTGAGTCATGGATTGCGTTTCCTCTTCTCCTACCTCCGCTGACTGGATTCATTCTGCCAGGGGCCGCAAGGAACTGCTTGCCATCGGCGTGTTTGTCCTGCTCAATCTGCTGATCCCGGTGCTGATCGTCGATCTCTATCCGTTCAGCCGGGCGCCAATGTTTGCGGACAGGCCTCAGTCCTATTGTGAGTATCACGTTTATGGGCCGGATGGAAGGGAGCTGCACCTGGAGCGGCCCGATGGCAACGGCCTGGTGCAGGTCTTCGGTGAGCCCATCCCGGCGCTGGGGCTGCATCGCAATTACTGGGGCAATCCCATCGGGTCCGGTGTTGGTTTTGTTCCGCCGACGACGGTGGACACATTCGGCACGGTTCCTCCTCGGGACGAGGTAACGGCTCATCTTCAGCAACGGTTGCGAGCCCGGCCGGACCTGCCTTACGTGGACGTGGTGCGGCAAGTGATTGGCGATCTGGATGGGCAGAAAGTTGGTGTGATCGAGGACAGGACGCAGCGCTGGCGCGTGGAGAATCCAGCCTATCAAGGGAAGACGCAACCATGATTCGCTGGCATGACTGGAACTGGCTGGGCGAGCGCTCCAGGCCTCACTTCGGGCAACTCACGCTCTGGTTGCTGCTGATCTGCGCTCAACCTTTGTGCGCGTATTTCGTCTGGAACTGGAGGGGGCCGCTCAGTGATCTCGGCTCGCGCACCGGTCCTGCTACCGTCCTCTCTTGCCTGCCCGATGCGTTTCTTCTGAGCCGTGTCAGCATCCTGATCCTGGCCGGGACGTTCGTGTGCGGCAGTTTGCTCTGGTTGGCGCAAGTGTGGATTCCCTGGTCGGGGTGGTTGACCAGTCTGTCCTTCACTGGAGTGGTTGCCCTGTACGTGGAGAACGCCACGCAGGTGACTCACGTGGCCCACGCCACCAACATGATGCTTCTGCTGCACGCGCTCTGGTATCACTGCTGCGGCGCTGAGATCCGCACCGCCCTGGCCGAGGGCCGATTCTGGACCTCGGCCCTCTATCCGCGCTGGGTGCATGCGCTGGGGGTTTTCACTCTGGGGATGCTTTATGGTCTCTCCGGACTGATGAAGTTGCTGACCAGCGGAGTTGGCTGGGCCAACGGAGTGTCGCTGCAATTGTGGACCAACCTCTTTGGTGACAAGGGCTCCCCCTTCACTCCGCTGATCCTCGAACATCGCTGGATCGCCTGGCTGTTGCAGGTGGTGACGCTGATCGGTGAAACGGGAGGGTTTCTTGCCATTGTTTCTCGCTGGTGCCGGCCGGTGATCGGTCTGATGCTGATTGGCTTCCACGTTGGCGCCATCAGTGTCTTTCGCTGGGGTTTCCATGCCAACCTGGTGCTGCTGATCCTGTTCTTTCTTCCCTGTGATCGCTGGGTGCCGGCGGTGGTTGACTTCCTGGAGCGGCGGCGCCGGCCGGCTGCTCCCATTGCTTATGCCGATACCTGGTCGGGCCGGCTGCGCCGCGCCCTGTCGGCCCGGCTCGCCATTCTCACGCCGCGCTCCGCGGACTCCTCTGCGAAGACGTTGGATCCTCATTGAACCGAAATCAGGAAAATCCATTCCTCCTCGTTGTCGAACTCATTGGAAGCTAGCTACAATAGCACGATCGTTTTCTGGATGCGCAACAACTTCTTCTCATCTTGGAGGCGCTAACCGATGGGTCGAAAGAGAAATGCGGCAACGGCAGCCGCGGGCGAAACCACGGCGATGGAAGGAAGCAACAACGGTTCCTCCGAAGGAAGTTCATCGGCAACAAGTTCGGCCGTCGCGGAAATGAGCCCCTCGGGCTATTTCCGGAAGCTATTCACTCAAAAACCAAAGCTCCTCAAGGACCGGAAAAACGACCGGATCTATGACCACTGGCTCAAGGATCATCCCGGTCATGATGCGGTGCCAGCTCCGATCAAAGGCGTCCTGAACAACATCAAGAGCCAGATTCGCAAGGAGAAAGGAATCACGACGGGGAACAAGGCGCGGGAAGAACCCGCCGAGCAAAGTCCGCCGACCCCGGCGCGCCTTTCCCGCGCCATGGCCCGGGACCTGGAACAGCTGGAGGAGGTCCTCGACGATTGCGTGCAGATCGCCTTGAGGTCCGGCAAGGAAGAGCTGAAATCGGTGCTGGTGCTGCTGCGCCAGGCACGCCGGGAAGTGAGCCTCAAGCTGGGTGTGGGTGGGATGGCGTGAGCGCCGTCTCCATTGGTTATTGCGGCTCAGAAAACAAACGTCCTTCGCTGGTCCCCAGGGCGATGCCCTGGGCTATCGTGTTGCGCCCCTTCGGGGCGAAAGACCTGGTTTTCCGCCCCGAAGGGGCGCAACACGATAGCCCAGGGCAGCGCCCTGGGTCTGGGTGTGGGTGGGACGGCGTGAGCGCCCGTCCCCATTGGTTATTGCGGCTCAGAAAACAAACGTCCTTCGCTGGTCCCCAGGGCGATGCCCTGGGCTATCGTGTTGCGCCCCTTCGGGGCGAAAGACCTGGTTTTCCGCCCCGAAGGGGCGCAACACGATAGCCCAGGGCATCGCCCTGGGTCATAGGCCGAGGCGGTCTTTTCCTTCCTGAGCCGCAATAGCCGCGACGCGGAGCGGAGCGCGGGGGGTTGCCCCCCTGACAAGGTGCGCAACTTTTCCCTTGCCTCCCGCTCCGGTCCCGGCCATGATAGTGTGAATTGCCGCGCCCCCGCTGCTGTTCATCCCACCTTGGGGCCAGGAGTCCGTCCGGTATGTACCGCCGTCTGCTGCTTTTGCACCTCTGTCTGGCTCTGCCCCTTGGGTTGGACAGCCCTGCGGCCCTGGCTCAAACCACACCCTCCGCGCCGCTGTTCGAGAAAGACGTCCTGCCCCTCTTGCAGGCCAAATGCCTGCGCTGCCACGGGGCCGAGACGCAGAAAGCGGCCCTGGACCTGCGTACCCGCTCTGCCATCGTTCAGGGCGGCGAGACGGGGCCTGCTCTGCTGCCCGGTTCGGCCGAGAAAAGCCGCCTCTGGATTATGATCGCCGGCGACAAGATGCCGCCGGGCAAGACCAAGCTGACCGCTGCCGAGAAGGGACTGCTCAAGCTCTGGATCGATAGCGGCGCCCGCACCAGCGCTCCCGAGCCAGCCGTTGCGCCGCGCCCCGTGGTCGAGCGGCAGGTGACCGACGCGGATCGGCAGTTCTGGGCCTTTCGGCCTCCGGTCCGCCCGGCCGTGCCTGCCGTCCGGCAGACGCAGCGCGTCCGGAATGCCGTTGATGCCTTCATCCTGGCAGCGCTGGCAAAGAAGGGCCTGGGCCTCTCCCCCGAGGCGGACCGGCAGACGCTCATCCGCCGCCTGGCCCTGGACCTGACCGGTCTGCCGCCCTCGCCCGCCGAGGTCGAGGCCTTTGTCACCGATCCGGCCCCGGACGCCTGCGAGAAGCTGGTGGATCGCTTGCTGGCCTCGCCGGCCTACGGCGGAGCGCTGGGCCCGGCACTGGCTCGACCTGGCCGGCTACGCCGACTCCGAGGGGATCCTCGACGCCGACTACGTTCGCTCCGCGGCCTGGCGTTACCGGGATTACGTCATCCGGGCCTTCAACCAGGACAAGCCCTATGACCGCTTCCTCAAGGAACAGATCGCCGGCGACGAACTGACCGACTACTGGACCGCCTACCAGACACAGAAGGAGCTGCCGCCCGAGGTGGTCGAGGGGCTGATTGCCACCGGCTATCTGCGCTGTGCCTCCGACACCAGCCGGCCCGATTTTGTGAAGATCAAGGACGCTCCCGGCTACTACTTCCAGACGCTGGACGACACGGTCAAGATCGTCGCGTCGGGCCTGCTGGGACTGACGGTCCAGTGCGCCCGCTGCCACAGTCACAAGTATGACCCGATCCCCCAGACCGAGTATTACCGTCTCCAGGCCATCTTCATGAGTGCCTACCGGCCGTCGCAGTGGGTGCCGCAGGTCGAGCGCCGGCTGCTGGAGGCTACCAGCAGCCAGCTCCAGGAGAAGAAACAGCACGACGACGCCATCGCGGCCCTCACGACCCAGCTCAAGCAGCTGCAGACGACCTTTGCCGAGCGTCTCTTCACCGATCGCCTGAACGCCATCCCCGAGGCGATCCGGGCCGACGTACAAAAGGCCCTCGCGACCGCCCCCGCTCAGCGCAACGAGGTCCAGAAGTACCTGGCGAGCAAGTTCCAGAACGAACTGCGCCCGCCCGCCGCCAGCCTGAACGGCATTCTGGACAAAAGCTATCCCGATTACAAAGCCAAGCGCAAGCCGCTGCAAGCCTCCCTCAAGGCGGAGCAGGCCCGGGTCAGGCAGTATGCTGAGATTCGCTCCCTGTACGACCTGCCTGGCGAGGTCAAGACCCATTTGCTCCGGCGCGGCGATTATCTCAACCCCGGGATGGAAGTGATGCCCGGCGTCCTGTCGGTGCTGGCCACGCCGCGACCGTTTGCGTGGACGCCGCCGACGAAGGAGGCCCGGACCAGCAAACGCCGGCTGGCCTTCGCGGAATGGCTGACGCAGCCGGAACACCCCTTGACCGCGCGCGTCCTGGTCAACCGCGTCTGGCTGCAGCACTTCGGCGAGGGGCTGGTCAGCACACCCGACAACTTCGGCCGGACCGGGAGCCCTCCCAGCCATCCCGAATTGCTGGACTATCTCGCCACCGAGTTCGTGGCCCGGGGCTGGAGCCTCAAGAAGCTGCACCGGCTCATTCTGACCTCGAGCGCCTACCGCCAGACCTCGGTACTCCGGCCGGGCCTGCACGACCAGGCCCGCAAGGTGGATCCGGAGAACCGGCTGCTGTGGCGGCAGCGGTTGCGGCGGCTGGAGGCGGAGGCGCTGCGCGACAGCATCCTTCAGGTCAGCGGCACCCTGCAGCCGCACCTGTTTGGCCAGCCGATCCTCATGGCCCGTAAGCCCGACGGCGAGGTCACCGTTCAGGGCGGTCCTTACGGCTTGCGGCGGTCAATCTATCTGCAAGTGCGCCGCTCCCAGCCGTTGACTCTGCTGCAGGTCTTCGACCAGCCGGTCCTGGAAACCAACTGCACGCGCCGCGGCACCTCCACCGTGGCGGCGCAGGCCCTGACCTTGCTCAACAGCGATTTCCTGGTGCAGCAGGCCGAGGCGTTTGCCGGCCGGGTCCTGAAGGAGAAGCCCGACGACCCGGCCGGCCAGGCCCTTTTCTGGGCGTATGGGCGGGCTGCGACGGCGCGGGAACGGGAGGTACTGAAGACGTTCATGGAGCAGCAGACCGAGCGTCACAGGGGGATGGACCGGGCCAGCGCCACGCGCAAGGCGCTGACGGACCTGTGCCAGATGCTGCTGAACAGCAATGAGTTTGCCTACGTGGACTGAGACCGGAGATCCCAACCCATGCCAGCTCTTGTATCCGCTCCGTCGCGCCGTGAAGTGCTGTCCCGCCTGGGCGGCGGTTTTGGCGGCCTGGTCCTGAGTCAGCTTCTGGGAACAAACCAGGCGCCCGCGGCGACGGTCCACGACCTCAAGCCCCGCCCCCCGCATTTTCCGGCCCGGGCCCGGGCGGTGATCCAGCTGTTCATGCACGGCGGGCCCAGCCACGTGGACCTGCTCGACCCCAAGCCCCTGCTCGACAAGTACGATGGCAAACCGCCGCCCGCCGAGGTCGCCGACGACGAGAAGTTGACCGGCAACCTGCTCAAGAGCCCGTACAAGTTCGCCCGTTCCGGACAATCGGGACTGGAGTTCGCCGAACCGCTGCAGCACACCGCTCGTCACGCCGACGACATCGCGGTCATTCGCTCCATGTTCACGCAGCACCGCAATCACGAGCAGGCGCTGTGGATGATGCACACCGGCCTGATCGTCGCGGGCCGGCCGACGGTCGGCTCTTGGGTGGCCTACGCCCTGGGCACCGTCAACCAGAACCTGCCGGCCTACGTGGTGCTGCCCGATCCACGCGGCCTGCCGGTGGACGGCATTCGCAACTGGTCCAGCGGCTGGTTGCCGCCGCTCTACCAGGGCACGCCGTTCCGCTCGGAGGGAATGCCGGTCCTGAACCTCAAACCGCGGACGCCCCGGCCCGCCGACGTGGAAGCAGGCCGGCTGCAATTGCTGGCCGAGCTGAACGGCGACCACAAGGACCGGCACCCCGAGGAACTGGAGCTGGACGCCCGCATTGCCAGCTTTGAGCTGGCCGCCCGGATGCAGCTGGCCGCCACCGACGCCCTCGACGTCTCCCGCGAACCGGCCCTGGTTCAGAAGCTCTATGGTCTGGACAACCCGATCACCCGGGCTTACGGCAGCCGCTGCTTGATGGCCCGCCGGCTGGTCGAGCGCGGAGTTCGCTTTGTGCAGATCTTCATGAGCGGCCAGCCCTGGGACACCCACAACAACAATTCCGTCACCACCCGGCGTGTGTGCGAGCAGACCGATCTGCCGGTGGCGGGGCTCCTGACCGATTTGAAGCAGCGGGGCCTGCTGGACTCGACGCTGGTTTTCTGGGGCGGCGAGTTCGGCCGGACGCCCGCGGCCCAGAACAAGGATGGACGCGATCACCACCCGTATGGCTTCAGCGTCTGGCTGGCCGGCGGTGGCATCAAGGGCGGGCAGAGCTATGGGGCCACCGATGATTTCGGCTACCGGGCCGTCACCGATCGCTGCAGCACGGCGGACCTGCACGCCACCCTGCTGCACTTGCTCGGCCTGGATCACGCCCGGGTCACCTACCAGCATCACGGCCGGGACGAGCGTCTGACGGACGTCTACCAACCTCGCCTGTTACAGCCCTTGCTGTGCTAGAGCGACGTGGCCGCTCTGCTGCCGGGCCAGGAGTCAGGAGTCAGGAGTCAGGAATCAGAAGACTGTCTTCCTGACCCCTGACTCCTGACCCCTGACTCCTGACTCCTGAAGCCCTGGAACGCCGCCCACCCCTTGCAGTGGTCGCAGTGGCCGCAGCGCTCGTCCGGCAAGCCTTCGCCGCCGAAATAGGTCAGCAAGGTCTGCCAGCGGCAGCCGCGGCCCTCCGCGTAGTGGACCATCTCCTGATGCTTGCGCAGGTCGCGCTCCTGGCGGTCGCGGTAGGAGCTGCCCGACCGCGCCAGGTCGTCGCGGCTGATGTCCGGGCAGAGCAGGCGGTAGCGCCCGCCCGTCTCGTAGCGGACAATGCCCCGCGCGGTGAACAGCGACAGGCACACCTTCATCCGCGCCGCCGACAATGGCGAGATGGCCAGGATCTCCGGCAGCGTCGGCGGTTCCGGGCGCGGGTGCAGCAGCTTCAGGGTGTGATGGGCGTTGAACAGATCGTCGCCGTCAGGGTAACTCTTGGTCTGGAAAAACCGCAGCAGTTTGCGGTCCTCCGGGTCGTACAGCAGCGCCCCGCAGGCTCGGTCGCCGTCCCGGCCGGCGCGACCGAATTCCTGATAAAACGCCTCGGTCGTGGCCGGCACGTGGTAATGCAGGACAAAACGGATGTCCGGCTTGTCGATCCCCAGGCCAAAGGCATTGGTCGCTATCAGGGCCTTGAATTCGTCAGCCATGAAGCGGTCCTGGGCCTCCGCGCGGCGACGGGCCGAGAGCCGGCCGTGGTAGCCATCCACCCGCAGCCCCGCGGACTTCAGGAAGGCGGTCAGCTCCTCGACGGCCTTGACCGTGGCGGAGTAGATAATGCCGGTCCCCTCGGTCTTCAGGAGATGCTCCAGCAGCCGGGCCCGCTTGTCCGCTTCGCCCTCGGGTCTGGACGACGTTCAGCTCCAGGTTGGCGCGGTAGAAGCCGGTGTGGACGACCTCGGCCTCGGGCATGGCCAGCTGGGCGAGGATGTCCTCGATGACGTCGGGGGTGGCCGTGGCCGTCAGGGCCATGATGGGCGGCCTGCCCAGGTCGTCGATGGCCTCGCGCAAGGCCAGGTAGTCGGGGCGAAAGTCGTGGCCCCACTGACTGACACAGTGAGCCTCATCGACGACGAACAGCTCGACTTTCCGGGTCTTGAGCAGTTGCGCGGAACGCGGGGATCGGCGAGGCGCTCGGGCGTGGCGTAGACGATGGCGGCCCGGCCCAGCGCGATGTCCGACGCGGCTTCGAGTTGCTGAAGGGGAGTGAGCGTGCCATTGATGCCCACAGCCCAGACGCCGTTGTCGAGGAGGGTATCGACCTGGTCTTTCATCAGCGAGATGAGCGGGCTGACGACGACGGTGATCCCTTCCAGGGCCAGCGCGATCAGCTGGAAGCAAAGGCTCTTGCCGGAGCCGGTCGGCATGACGACGAGGGTGTCGCGCCCCTGGAGGGCCGAGTTGACGGCCTCGGCCTGGCCGGGGCGAAACTTGCGAAAGCCGAAGTAATCGCGGATCCGGTCGGGCAGCTGTTCATCGGGTGCAGTCGTGGTGCTGGGCTCCATTCTTCCCTCCGTCGTGTTGCGGCCAACAGCACCGATTTTACGCTGGAATCGACCGCCACGCAAGGAGCAAGCGACCTCATCGCTGCCGCATGACCGGTACGGGAGTGCGGCAGCTTCCTGGGCGCGGAGCGTAACCCGTTGACTGCCTCTCAGGGGGCAAAGACGAATCCTCTCGTCAGCCAGTCTTTTGGGACCGCTGGTTTGCGGCCGCGCGGCACAACAACCCGCCCATTACTGGTGCGAGCAAGTCGATCCTCGGCGGCCGCGAGAATGATCTGGGGAGTCCGGATGGGACTCAGGGACTCGCGGAAGGCTCTGAAGATAGGAAGCATGGGGTCGAGCGGAAAACAGCCCCGGTAACGGCCGTCGGCCTCATGCTCCGCGAATGCAGCCGAGAGATCTTCGCAGGACGTTTCGCCATCGCTTCCGGGCGCGACGACGACATGCAGCAAGGGCAGGCCGATCCGGCGGAGCACGCCAAGCATTCGCTGGTCCCGCCCCAGGTGTCCCCTGCCTCCCTTGCTGGCAATCGAGTCCCCGCCGGTATCGACTCCGACAAGAAGATCGAACCCCAGGGACTGGATCTCGCCGACAAGCTCGCGCTCCGCAACCTCGTCCTCCAGCAAGACGATCCAGGGGCTCCCGTTGGGTTTGCGGGGAACACTATGGTCGATCCAGGCCTTGCCACGGCCCTTCACTCGGCGGCTTGCTTCGATCATCGGGCCGGACACCCGCAGTACGTGTGGGCTGACGTGTTCGACCGATCCCACGTCGCCTGTCTTGGTGTTGGCGTAAACGACTCCCTGGGACTGGCCACTCTCCAGGAGTTTGGAAAGCGCGAAAGCGGTTATGACGTCGCACCCACCGCCCAGGCCCTGGATCAGGATCTTCTGACCTGCGACGTCGGGGAAGACAAACGGCACCTCTTTTGGGTCTGCCATGACTGCAACTCTTCTTCACGAACAGGGTCCGGCTCCCTTGGGGGTTTCTTCGGATTTATCGTTTCGCGCTCACTCAGCCCAGCGCGAAACGATAAATCAGCAAACCAACCTCTCCCCAACCCTCTCCCGCAAGGGGAGAGGGGAGAAAAGGGTGTTGTCCGCCAGCCTTTTACTTCTTCTTGTTCAGCCCCGGCGTGGAGACGTACCGGCCGGCCCACTCGTAGAACGCCGGGAAATTGGGCCCGTTGGTGTGGCCGCGGTCGTGTTGCCGCCAGGCCAGTTCGCCGCCGATGAGCATGTTGACGGCGGGCATCTTGTCGGTCAGGTAATCCCCTGGCGTGCCCAGGTCCTTCTTGCCGAGGAGCCGATAGGCCGGGCCCGCCAGCACTCCGGCCATGAAACTGCCGTGGGCATCGACCCAGTTCGGGTCACCCTTCTCGGGAACGCCGTAGCTGATGAAGCAGAGGCGGGGGGCGCACAGGGCGATCAGTTCGTGCTGGTCCACCGGCAAGTCGGCCGCCGTTTTCTTGCCGGACTTGCCCTCGTCGGCCGCGTACTTCAGAAAGTTGCTGGCCATCCAGTGATACTCGCCGCGACCGGCCAGGTTCTCCAGCAGCTCACCGAAGTCGCGGCGAAACAGCTTGGCGCCGCCGGCCCCGGAGGAGGCGACGAACCCCGCCGCGATGCGCGTGTCAAACGCCGTCGTGACCAGGGCCGCCTTGCCGTAGCGCGACACGCCGGTGATGCACACCTTGGCCGGATCGACCCCGGAATCTTGGTTGGACTCAAAGTAATCAATCAGCCGGCTCACTCCCCAGGCCCAGGCGCAACGCCCCCCAGTCCTCGGGGCTGCGCGGCTCGCCCTTGTTGGTCAGGCCGACAATGCCTTCGCGTAACCGATTGTTGTCTCCCTGAATGCTGCTGGGGTTGATCGTGCCGTGGCCCCAGCCCTTGTCGAGCGCCTGCTGCGTCCACGAGTTCGCCCCTCCCCGGCCGCCGAACCCGAACTGAATGATGATCGGCACCTTGCCCGCGGCATTTTTGGGCACGGTGAACCGCGCCTGAGCGTCAACCTTGATCTTTGGAAACCTGCTGTTATCGACGTGGCCCACCAGCGTCTTCGTGACGGTGGCAACGCCGCCGCTTTCACCTTCGGCGGTGTTGGTGACTTCCCAGGTCACCTTGGGGACGTTCTTCGGTATCCGGCCATAGAGCTCGCGTTCAAAGTCCTCGACGATTTCCGCGCGCCGCTTCGGCCACTGGTCGGCCGTCTTGACTTTCGTTCCATCCTTGAAGGTCATCAGGTCGGGCATGCCGTCCTTGTAGGGGTTCGCGGTGGCCTCGGCGGACGTGTCCTTGCCCCGCCCATCGCGCCCCTTGCGCATTTTCTTGATGCCGAGCTGATCCAGCATGGCCTGGTAGTCATCGTAGCCGGAGGGAATGAAATCGGGCTGCCGGCCCGCACCCTGGCCGAACGACGGCGCAGGGGCCAGCAGGACCAGAGCAAGCAGCGCCGCCCCGGCCGGGCGCAGGACTCGCCCGGCCCATTGGCTCTTCAGCATGGTGATCTCCTGGCGAGTCTATTTCGCCTCCTTTGGCGTCAGCTTCAGGTTCGAGTGCCTGGCGATGAACTCCAGCACGGCCTGCGTGGCGGGGTCATCCTCGGCGGACATCTTCATCACGATGGTGCCGTGGTTGCGGTCCTTCCCCTTGACGATGGTCGCCTCGACCTTCTTCTCTTTCAGGACCGGCGCGAACGCCTCCGCCTGCCGGCCCAGGCCCGCGATCTCGCTGTCGCCGTAGAGGATCAGGAACGGCGGCAAGCCCGCGCGGGCGTGGGTCTGCGGCGACGCCTTCTTGCAGACCTCCGCGTCGTCGCCGAAGACGTTCTTCATGCGCGGGGAGACGACGAAGACGCCGCTGACCGGGATGACGCCCTTGACGTTGCTCAGCGAGAGCTTCTCGGCCTTGAGGTAGCCCTCATCGGTGGCCAGCAGGGCCGCCAGGTGGCCGCCGGCCGAGTGGCCGCTGACGAAGATCATGCCCGGGTTGCCGCCATGCTTGCCGATGTTGGCCACTGTCCAGGCGAAGCCCTTGGCCACGTCCTGTACGTGGGCGGGGTGCTTCACCTTGGGGGAAAGGCGGTAGCCGGACGAGACAAAGGCCACGCCATTGCGGGCGAAGGTGCTGCCAAGCCGGCCAAAGCCCGACCGCGAGCCGCGCGTCCAGCCGCCGCCGTGGATGAAGAACAGGGTCGGGTAGTCCTTGGCCCCCCTGGGCAGGTACAGGTCGAGCTTCTGCCGCTCGTCCACGTCCTTGCCCTCGACGTAGGGGATGTCCTTGTGGACCTCGACTTCAAAAGTGCCGCCCGTCTTCGGGGCCTTGGGTTCGTCTGCCGCCCACGCCGGCCGGGCCAGCAGCACGGCGAGCAGCAGCACACACGCAACGCTGCGTCTCATTCTGGGTACTCCGGGTAGAAGGATTCACTTGATTCTTTCAACCCCGGCTCCGTACCCGGGTAGCATGGCCCCGGCGCTTAGGGTGTCTGGAAGCCGCACCCTGGAGCTTACTCGTACTCGAACTCGGCTGTGTAGCGCCACGAGTCCGGCAACAACTCAACTCGGTAAACAGCCCGAGAGAAGATGGCACCGTGTCGCTGGAACAATTCGTCCAGTCTGTACGTCGCGTCGTACAGCGAGGCATCCGGCCAAACAGGGGGAAACCCTTCCGGACTCCGGATTGAGTGCGTAAGCGTCCCGACTTCCATCGTCCCTTTTGGGCGTTCCAAAATCAACACGATAACGTTCCAGGTGTCCGGCGTACTTGCGACCATCGCGTCGCAAACGGCCCGATCAAACGGGGGCTGCTCATCTTGAAGCGTGGGCATAATCGTGTCGCCTTGCCGCCAATCGCCCCTCTGCATTCCCCTGGCCGTCACTTGCTGGCCTGTTTCCGCCCCAGGGCGAAGAGGTAATGCTGGCTGCGCACGAACAGCGCCCCTCCGGAGATCGCCGGCGGTGCCATGCACGTGTCACCCAGGTCGTTGACCGCCAGCAGCTCGAACTGCGCACCCGCCTTCACCACCCGCACCTGGCCCTGCTCCGAGACGAAGTACAAGTGGCCGTTGGCCGCCACCGGCGAGGCCGTGTAACTGGTCCCGCCGATCCGCTCGCGGTACACCACCTCGCCTGTCCGCGCCTCGTAGCACGTCACCACCCCGGCGTTCGAGCAGACGTACAGGTGCGGCCCGTAGACGATCGGCGTCGGCATGTACGGCCCGCCGCGCATCTTGCCCCAGGCGACGTGCGCGTTGCTCGTCTCCCCTTCTTTCAGGGAGATGTCGCCGGTCGCGCCCGGCTTGATCGCGAAGATCGGCTGGATCGGGCGGTTGCCGCTCACGACGAAGATCAGGTCGTCGCCGGGTACGGGCGTCGGGATGGTGATCTCGGACTTCTTCGCCAGCCGCCACAGTTCCTTGCCCGTCGCCGGGTCGTAGCCACGGGCGTACTGGGCGGCATTGGTCACGATCTCGGTCCGCTTCGAGTTCTTCCAGACCGTCGGCGTGCTCCACGACGGGATCTCGTCGCGCGGCGTGGACCACACCCGCGCGCCGTCCTCCATCTTGTACGCGGCGATGAACGAGTCCCGGCTCAGGTCGAATTGCAGGATGACCAGCCCGTCGTGCAGCACCGGCGAGCTGCCGAAGCCCCACTCGTACTGGCGATCGATGGCGAAGCTGGAGTCGATCGTGCTCAGGTCGCGCTTCCAGAGCAGCTTGCCCTCGAAGTCGTAGCAGTACAGCCCCTCCGAGCCGAAGCAGGCGACCAGCCGCTTGCCATCGGTCGCCGGGGTGCAGTTGGCCTGACTACCCTTGAGGTGCCGCTTGATCTTCGGCACGCCCTTGTATGCCGTCCGCGTCCACAGGACCTTGCCGGAGTCGCGGTCCAGGCAGAGCACGTGCCAGGTGTGCTCGCTGCTGTCAGCGACGGACTCAACGTCGCCGTAGTTGCCGGTGCGGACCTTCGGGTCGGGGTCGCCGCTGCTGACTGCGGTCGTCACAAACACGCGGTCGCCCCAGACGACGGGGCCGGAGTGCCCCAGGCCGGGGATCGGTGTCTTCCAGCGCACGTTCGTGCCCTTCTTGACGTCCCAAATGATTGGCGGGTGCTGGCCATCGGCCACCCCCGTCGCGGCTGGCCCACGGAATTGCGGCCAGTTCGCCGGAACGGCGACCGCGACGTCGCCCTCTTTCGGGGGCGCAGTCGGTCTGGCCACGGGCCTGGCGGGGAAGTAGTAGGTCTCGGCGGTGAAGCGCCGGCTGATAACCTTGGCGACCTTGTCCCCCTGCCGCTCGAACGTGAGGGTCAGGTTTTCATTGCCGATTGTGACGAAGGTGTTCGGGCCGGTCGGCCGGTAGGGAGTGCTGCCGCTGACGAGTCCGACCTCGGCGACCTTGATCGTCAGGGTTGAGGCGTGGTCGTTCTCGTAGGTGCCGGCGAGCGCGGCCCACTTCAGGCGGTCCTTCGGGTCCGCGGGCGGCAGCGGCTTCGCTCCGGCCTTCTTCAGCGCCGCGCGGACTTCCTTGCGACTCTCCGGGGCGGCGAACAGGGCGGCGTCGAGGGCGTCCTGCTTGACCTTGCCGGTGTCGAGGACCTGTTGCAGCAGGGCGACTTTGCCGCGGGCGGCGGTCATCGCGGCCGCGTCCAGGTCCTTGGCCCCGGCCTTGAGCAGTCGCTTGACGATGTCCGCGTTGCCGTCGCCACCAAACGCGCCCAGGGCGAGACTCAGAGGCGTTTGATACCAGATGCCATCGCGGGCGTTGACGTCGGCCCCGCGTTCGAGGAGCACCTCAACGACGTTCGCTTTGCCATTGCTGGCGGCGATCCAGAGGGCGGTGATGCCGATCTCGTTTTTGGCGTTGACGTCAGCCCCCTTGTCGAGCAGGGCCTGGACCGCCTTGGCGTCACCATTTCGGACGGCCGCCCACAGCGGTTCGCGAAGGTCGGCTCCGGCGTCCGCCGTGGCGGTAACCAGCATCAGGATGGGGACCGTCACAAGAAACACAAACTGGAGTAAGGTCCGCATGGCCTCTCCTTGTCGGGCACAGGGGACAGGAACGGGTTCGCTTCGCAACACGAGCGTTCTCTCTGTTAGGCCCCGCCGTCGGGATGGCAGCGATCGTCAGCGGCTCTCGGCGGGGCTGAACTGGTGATTCGGCGCTGCTTGCTACCATCCTTCTGGCCAACCACCCTTTGGGGGCCTGAGTTTGCTTCGGAAGAACTCCAGGTACTTTGGATCTTCTCCTTGGAACGGTGTTCTGCCTTCAGTGAGGTAGACTGGTACAAGCCAGTTGGCCGCCTCCCGCTCGTCGCCCAACTCATAAAGGCTCTGGCCAAGTCGCAGCCGAAAGAAGGGATTATCCACGCTGGCTCCACACCGGAAGGCGTGTTGCACTGCATTGCGACATCCATCCCAATCTTTCAGGAAAAAGTGGCAATCGGCTATCGCAGCGAGGATTTGGATGGCAAGCTCCTGTTCGTCCTTTGGTTCCGGGAGCAGGTCCCAAGCGGGTTGGAAACGCAAGTGCAACGACTCCCCGGCCTGGAGAAATGGTTCGTTGACATCCCCCCGAGGGTGTGTCTGGGATAGTTATTTTTCTGGAACCGCCCAAGTCGCGGCCGTGACCTCGTCGGGGTGAGGCATCATCACCTCCAGCGTGGGGTGCTGGTTGCGCCAGGTGGTGAGGTTCCACAGGTAGCCGCGCTCCAGCTGCGGATCGCCGGCCTGGTGCGCCGTCTGGTATCCCCGAGCCAACCACAACAGCCCCGTGCCCACCTCGCCCTGCTCGCACAACCTCAGGGCCCGCTGCAGGATCGCCTCCGCCGACTGGCGCAGGGCCTCGCGCTCGGCGAGCCCCGCTTTCCTGGCCGCCTCGTTGGCCTGGGCGGCGTTGTCCGTGGCCTTCTTCGCATACCAGGCCGTGACGGCAAGACCGGCAACCAGGCTCAGCAGCAGGCCTCCCAGGGCCCCGGCCAGGGCGCGGTTCGCCGGGCCCAGCGCCAGACCTGCTCCCACGCAGGAACAGGCCGGGCCTTGATCGGTTCCCCCTTCTGAAAGCGTTCCAGGTCGTCCGCCAGGGCGACCGCGCTGAAGTAGCGGTCCTCCGGCTCTTTCTGGAGGCATTTCAGACAGATTGTCTCCAGATCGCGTGCCGTCCCCTTGCACAGCCGTGACGGGGATTCCGGCTCTCGCGTGCAGATCAGCCCCAGGGTTTCCTGCGGGCTGGCTCCCTTGAAGGGCAGCTGGCCCGTGAGCAGCTCGTACAGGATCACCCCCAGGGCCCAGACATCGGTGGCCGGGCCGATCTCCTGGACCCTGCCCGACGCTTGCTCCGGGGCCATGTAAGCGGGCGTGCCCATGATCTGGCCGGTCCGGGTCTGACCCGTGTCGCTATCCAGCAGCTTGGCCAGTCCGAAGTCGGTGATCTTGGGCACCAGACCGGGCAGCGGCGGCGACTGCACCGCCTGGGGCAGCGTTCCCGTTGGATCGACCGTCAGCAGCACGTTGGCCGGCTTGAGGTCGCGGTGGATCAGCCCCATCTGATGCGCCGCCGCCACGGCCTGGGCCAGGATCTCGACCAGCCCCGCCTTCTGCCGATCGTCCAGGACCGCCGTCTTCAGGTACTCCGCCAGGCTGCCGGCCGGACAGTATTCCAGGGCGATGAACGGCATCCCCTGATGCTCGCCGCGCTCGAAGACCTGCACGACGTGCGGATGCTGCAAGCGGGCCAGCGCTTGCGCCTCGGCCTGAAAGCGCTCCAGGGTCACGGGGTCGGCCCCTTCGCCCGCACGAATCATCTTGAGCGCGACGATCCGCTGCAGGCGCAGCTGCCGGGCCTTGTAGACGATGCCCATGCCGCCCTTGCCCAGCTCGCCCAGGATCTCGTAACCGGGAACCTGGGGAGCCGTGGCCGAGGAACCTTGCTTGACGGGCGCGGCCGGGGAATCAAGAGTCGTGAGGCCCTGTACCAGCGCGAAGACGTGATTGATCTGGTCGGCGAACTGCGGGAAGTGCTGGCAGTACTCCTCGGGTGTCGGGCACGCTCCTTGCTGCCGGCAGCGCTGGAGCTGGGCGTGCAGCAGGTGCTGAAACAGTTCGGGCTGCTGGGCGTTCTGCACCTGGGCCAGGCAATGAGCGATGGCCGTGACTGCTGGGCCCGATGGCGGTTCTTTCTCAAAACGGGACACCAGAGGCAGGTACTCCTGCGGCAGCACCGGCAACCCTTCGAGCATCGACATGGCAGCCCTCGCAGGCAAGAGCGTTCCGCGTCCGGTCGAGACAACGAGCCAGCAGACTCAGTATATCCCCAGTGACGCTACTGGCATCCCGTTGGGGTCCCTCGCCGTGTAGAATGCGGGCATGGCAGAGACACTGACGGGAACCATCGAGCGGGTCACCTATCACAATCCGGAAACGGGTTTTGCGGTGCTGCGCGTCCTGACCCGGGCTCGGCGTGGCCCTGTGACCGTGGTCGGCGCCCTGGCCACCGTGGTCGCCGGCGAGCACGTGGACGCCGTCGGCAGCTGGACCATCGACCGCGACCACGGCGAGCAGTTCAAGGCCGAGCAGCTCCAGTGCCGGCCGCCCGCCAGCGTCGAGGGCATCGAGAAATACCTCGCCTCCGGCCTGGTCAAGGGCATCGGTCCTGTCTACGCTCGCAAGATCGTCCAGACCTTCGGCGACCGCACCCTGGCGATCATCGACGAGAGCCCGTCGTTCCTGCGCGAGGTCAAGGGGATCGGCCCCAAGCGCATCCAGCGCATCCGCGAGAGCTGGCAGGAACAGAAGGCCGTCCGCGGCATCATGGTCTTCCTCCAGTCGCACGGCATCGGCACCCAGCGGGCGGTGCGGATCTACAAGACCTACGGCGACCAGGCCATTGATCTGGTGCGGGCCAATCCCTATCGGCTGGCTACCGACATCTGGGGCGTCGGCTTCAAGACCGCCGACGAGCTGGCCGCCCGCCTCGGCATCGAGCGGCACTCCCCTCTGCGTGCGCGGGCCGCCCTGCGTTTCATCCTCCAGGAGCTGAGCAGCGAAGGGCACGTCGCTTATCCCGAATCGGCAATCCTGGAGGGCGCCCTGCCGGACCGGCTGCGCGAGGTCGTGGAGAGCATCCCACGCGAGATTCTCCGCGAGGCCGTGGAGCAGGAGCGAACTGCCGGCGACGTGGTCCGCGAGCCGCGGGCGGACTGAGCCGCTCCTCTACCTGAAGCCGCTGTTTCTGTCGGAGCTGGGCATCGCCCGCGGTCTGACCCGGCTGGCCCAGGGCGAGCATCCGCTGCCGAACCTCAACCTGGACCAGGCCATCGCCTCCGTCGAGCAGAAGATCGGCCTGGAGCTGGCCCCTTCACAGCGCGACGCCATCCGCGAGGCGACCCGGAACAAGGTGCTTGTCATCACAGGTGGCCCGGGAGTCGGCAAGAGTACCCTGGTGAAAGGGATTGTCGAAATCTTCACCGCCCGCCGCCAGCGCATTGCCCTTTGCGCTCCGACCGGCCGGGCGGCCAAGCGGTTGAGCGAGACCACGGGCCGCGAAGCGAAGACCATTCACCGCTTGCTGGAGTTCGACCCGTCCATCGGCGGTTTCAAGCGCGATTCCAGCACGCTGCTGGACTGCGACCTGCTGGTGGTCGATGAAACGTCGATGGTGGACGTGTCGCTGATGTACCAGCTCTTGCGGGCGGTGCCGGCCCACGCCTGCCTGATCCTGGTCGGCGACGTCGATCAGTTGCCGTCGGTTGGCCCTGGGCGCGTGCTGCGGGACATCATCGAGTCAAAGACGGTGCCGGTGGCCCGGCTGACGCGGATCTTTCGCCAGGCCGAGGCCAGCTGGATCGTGCGAGCGGCTCACGCCGTCAACGAGGGCAAGCCGCCCGGGTCAGCCCCGGCCGGGCAGGGGGACTTTTACTTTGTCGAGGCCGAGTCGCCGGACGTGATCGTCGATCGCCTGGTGACGATGGTGCAGAAGCGCATCCCGGCCCGGTTTGGCCTGGACCCCTTCCGCGACGTCCAGGTGCTGACGCCGATGCACCGCTCGGCCCTGGGCGCCGAGGCCCTCAACCAGCACCTGCAAAACGTCCTCAACCCGCCGGCCCCGACCAAGGCCGAGATCGAGCGTTTCGGCTGGAAGTTCCGCGTCGGCGACAAGGTGCTGCAGACCCAGAACAACTACACCAAGGAGGTCTTCAACGGCGACATCGGCCGGATCACCGCCATCACCGAGACGGAGCGCGAGGTCGTCGTGGATTTCGAGGGCCGGGAGGTCTGCTACGATTTTGGCGAGCTGGACGAACTCTCGCTGGCCTACTCGATGACTGTCCACAAAAGCCAGGGTGCGGAGTACCCGGCGGTGGTGATTCCGCTGCACACTCAGCATTTCTTGATGCTGCAGCGGAACCTGCTGTACACGGGCGTGACCCGCGGCAAGCAGCTGGTGGTGCTGGTCGGCTCGCGCAAGGCCCTGGAGATGGCGGTGCAGCGGCAGGACACGCTGCAGCGCTGCTCGCTGCTGCGGGAGCGGCTGCAGCAGCTCGAAGGCGAGTGAGGGCCAGGAAAACTGCCCTCTCCCCTTGTGGGAGAGGGGAGAGTTGTTGCTGCCGGTCGCCTTCCAGAGGGACACCCGACCGTGAACTTTCCGATTGACCCGATGCCCGGAGACGTTATCCTCCCGACCGGAGGTGATGTCATGGTCAAGATTCTCTATGCCTTGAGCCTGGTGTGCTACCCGGCTTCCTTCTTGCTTCTGTCGGTCAAAACGCGTGTCCTGCAAGCCGACTATCGGCTGTACGGCTACCAATCCTTTCTTGGATGTTTCAGTGGATTGTGGCAGGGGGGCGTCTACCTGTTTGCCATCTGGCTCGCCAACCCCGCCTTCTGGGCGGGAGCAATCCTCTTTGCAGCAGGAAAGGTGCGGGCCGCCCGCTGCGCTGCTATCACGGCGGCCCTTTTCGCCGCCCTCGCCCTTGTCTATTTGGAATTCACCTGGGTGGGTTACTACGTCTGGGTCGCAAGCATTGGCTTGCTGATTGCCGCAAGTCACTGTTCGCTGGCTTCTCGGCGACTGAACCACGCCTATTGAGCGACCAGACCGAAGAAACCCTACCTGGAAAGCCCGGCGGGCTACCACGCCATGGCTCGCTTGTCCAGTGTGAAGACCTGGCCGGCCGATTCCGGATTGAAACCCCAGGACTTCGCGACGGCGACGGCCTCCGTCTCCAGCGTTGCAGGGTCCCACCAGCGGCGAACCCCATTCAGGATGCTGTCCGCATACTGCCAGCAGTGCGCCAGTTGCAGCGCGACCACGTCCTGGACGCTCTCCGGCGACATCCAGTCGATGCAAGAGGCCCGGAACCGGAGTAAATAGCCACAGGCAAAGACTTCCCCGGCCGACCCCGGCCCCCAGTTCGGGTCCTCGGACGGGACGATGACGTCCCGATCCTGCCAGCCGCTCACCAGTTCAATTCGCGGACTGCTGCGGTACGGCCCGGCGGGATGGCTGTCCCCACACACCAGGCCGTGTGCATGTCCCTGGTGTTCCCAGTATCGCGTCAGCAAGGATCGGGTTGTCGCGGGCAGCCGCTGCCACGCCTTCCGGAACAGGTCCGCGAAGCGCTGGTCGTGGCCATGACCCCATTGGGTCAGGTACAGCTTTGCTTCCTCGTCGATGGCAATTAGCCCTTGTGTCATTGTCGGAGTCCCCCAGAATGGCGTTCGGTCTTGAAGAGGAGGCTGTCCCGGTTGGTTTTGCGAGTGGTTCGCAACCGGGATAGGGAATAACGATAACTCACGGGTCGGCCGAATCCGAGAGAAATTCGATCGCAAGACCGGTCCCGGGCGAGGCTTCCGCCCTCACCGCAGGAATGACAGCTCCATTTCGTGCAAACCGATCGTCTTTTGTGAAGTCCCCATCTTGCCAGCAACGGGAAGGGCCCTCTCGTACTTCCCGGCCCGATTCCCTGGAGCAACCTGGAGCTTCAGCTCGAAAAAAAAGAATGAGAAGACAAAGGGCAACCATTGCACTCACTTCTTCCCGATGGTAAACTCAATTCTCATCAGCGAAGCGGAGATCCTGGAAAACACCCATCCGGGATCAGGTCAGGCAGCGAATGGCGTCCACGACCGTTCACAAGCAAGATCGCACCCACCTCGCCCCACGACCACACCCTTTTCCCTTGACCCATCCACCAAAGGAGGGGACATTGATGAACCGCTTTCCCAGGTCCCTCTGCCTGGCCTTGGTCCTTCTCAGCGGCCTGTCCACGCCAGTCCAGGCAAATCCCTGGACCCTGCACAAGATCGAGGTGATTTATGCCATCCATTACGATGACGACGTGCAAATCCGGACCTTGTTCCCACCCCAATCCGTCGTCGGTGCGGTGGGTGGAGCGCTCAACCCCAAGGATTTGATGGCCTTGAAGGATGCCGGTCTCCCAGGCTACCGCGCCACGCTCCAGGACCTTGGCCGGGCGATGTACGTCACCATCTATCTGGAAAGGCTGGTGCCGGGCCCTTCGGGTACAATCCGGCGAATCGCCCTGCCACCGGTGTTTTGCCAGGTGCATCACAACCGCCTCAGCCAGCATTACCTGTGCCTCAAAAGCCAGATCGTGGGTACGGGCAATTCCCCGCCGCCGTACCTGATCGGCGACGGTCCGCTGGGGGCCGGCATCCCTCTGCCCGGTGTTCGGCTCAAGATGGTGCTGATCACAGCTTGCTTTCCCAACCTCCGTCGTCTCCCTTGATGCAGGTCTCACCGGCTCGCCCGGAGGCATGACTCATGAAACAAGGCTTTCTGGTGCTGCTGGTCCTTGGGGCCTTTCCCCTGCTATCCCCAGCAGAGGAGCCGAAATTCCGCGAACGGGCCACCCTCGTCCTCACCCAGCAGGGTAACGTGCTGGTCACGGTGAAAATGACCGTGGTGCATCGGACCCTGATCGAGAAGAAGGAAGTCCACAAGACGGAACATCCGGTTGAGGTCGCCGGGACGGTCGTGAGCGCCGAGGGACTGGTTGTGATCTCGGCGTCCGCCCTCGATTTCCTTCCGGGCCTGGCCATCGTGCCACTGGGCCAGGAAGCCATCAAGACCGAATTCGAGCGTCAGGGGGCCCGGATTCGCTTCGCCGACGGCCAGGAGGTGGCGGCCCAGTTGCTGGGACGCGACTCGGCTCGCGATCTGGCCTTTCTCAAACCGATGGAGAAACGAGACAAGGTCCCTCATCTGTCTCTCGATGAGCAGCGGGCCCTGCGGCCAGCGGACCCGGTGATTCTCCTGTATCCACTCACGCGCCTGCTGCGTCGCCAGCCGGCCGTGAGCCTTTGCTCGGTGGCAGCCATCGCCGACCACGCGGGGAAGCTGGCCGTGCTGGACACCTCCACCCTGCGCCATCTGGGCTGCCCGGTCTTCAACGCCGCCGGGCAATTCGCCGGCATCGCCACGACTCTTCGCCCTCAGCAAACCCCCCATGAGGTGTTGAGCAACTTCGAGAACCTGGAGCCGGACATTGTGGTCATGGACGCGGCGGCTGTGCGAATGGCGTGGGCCGAGGTCGAGAAACAGGCACGGGCACGCAAGGAGAAATAAGGATTCTTCCGAGGTAGGGTTCCGTTCAGTTGCTCTGGAAACAATGCGGTTCGCGCCGGGTATAATCGGTGTGGAATCCGTCGCATACCGGTTTCTTGAAACAGGGGTTTGCTCCATGAGAACGATTCTCCCATTGTCTGGTCTTCGGGGCTGCCTGGCCCTGCAAGCGACGTTGCTGCTGGCCCTGCTGCTGCCGGGTTCGCTCCGGTCCGAGGAGGCCGTCCCCGACGGCAATCGGGGCAAGCCGGGCAACCGGGCCCTCCTGGAAAAAGTCGACATCGCCTATGCGGACGCCGACGAATTGCAGACCCTGGACGTGTTCGCGCCGCGGGAGGCCCGGGGTCTGCCCGTGGTGCTGATGGCGCACGGCGGCGGCTGGACGATTGGCGACAAGAACCTCTTCGGCCGGTATCGCAACGTGGGCCGGACGCTGGCCCGGCATGGGGTTGTGGCGGTGATGGTCAACTATCGGCTGTCGCCAAAGGTTCGGCATCCGGAGCATGCCCGCGACGTGGCCCGGGCCTTTGCCTGGGTCCGCCGGCACGTCCGGGAGTATGGCGGCGACCCCGACCGCATCGTTCTGGCCGGCCACTCCGCCGGGGCCCATCTCGTCTCCCTGCTGGCCGTCGATCCCAGCTTCTTCCAGGACAAGGAACTGAAGCTGACCGAGCGCGACCGGGCCGCGGTGCGGGGCGTCATCGCCATCAGCGGCATTTACCGCATTCCCACGACCGAGGAGTGGCGCAAGATCGCCGAGTCTCTGGTCGGCCAGGTGGTCCAGGTCTCCGGCCACAACGCGGTCGTGTCCGCCCTTTCGCCTCTGATGCTGGAGACGCTCTACGTCGTGAATCCCTTCCAGCTTGCCTTTGGCGAGGACAGGGAAGTGCGGATGCAGGCCGCGCCCCTGAACCACGTCCGCAAGGGACTGCCGCCGTTCCTGGTGATGCACGCCGAGCGAGACCTGCCCGGACTTTCGGGGATGGCCAGGGAGTTCCACGAGGCGTTGCGCATGGCGGATTGTTCCTCGGAATTGTGCATGATCGCCGGCGGGAACCACAACACCATCCTGTTCCAGTTCAATCGGCCCAGCGAACCCACCGTCCAGGCCATGCTGCGCTTCCTCAACGGCGTTCTCCGCGCAAGATGCCGGGGGCCGCTCCTTGATGGCCGCCGTCCCCACCGTGGGCCGGCTCGCTCCGTCGCCGACCGGGGCGCAGCACGTCGGCAATGCCCGCACTTACCTGATCGCCTGGCTGTCGGCCCGCCAGGCCGGCGGCCGGGTGGTGCTGCGCATCGAGGACATCGACTCGCCGCGCGTCAAAGCCGGGGCCGCCGACCAGGCGGCCGAGGACCTGCGCTGGCTCGGCCTGGACTGGGACGAAGGACCGATCGTCCAGACCGAACGGCTGGAGCTGTACCGCGATGCGCTGACTCGGCTCCAGGAACAGGAACTGGTGTATCCTTGCACCTGCACGCGCTCCGACGTGGAGAGCGCCAGCAGCGCCCCCACCTGGAACACGAAGGGCCGATCTACCCGGGCACCTGCGCCGGCCGACGGGTGGCCGCCGCGGACCTGGGAGAACAACCCTATTGCTGGCGTTTCCGGCTGACGGGAGAATCGCCATCCTTTGAGGACTGCTTTCGCGGATTGACCCAGCTTGACCTGCGAGCACTGGGTGGCGATTTCGTGGTCTGGAAGTCCCCCCGAGGCCAGACGCCGGCAACGCCGGCCTACCAGCTGGCGGTGGTGGTCGATGACGCGGCCCAGGGCGTGACCGAGGTGATTCGCGGCGACGACCTGGTTCCGTCAACGCCGCGGCAACTGCTGCTGTATCAGGCGCTGAGGCTCACGCCGCCGCGCTTCAGCCACGTGCCGCTGGTGGTCGGCCCCGATGGCCGGCGGCTGGCCAAGCGCCACGGCGACACTCGGCTCTCGGCCCTGCGTCAGGCGGGAGTGAAGGCGGAGGCGCTGCTGGGGCTGCTGGCGTGGTCGTGCGGGTGGATTGAGGGCAGGGAGCCGATCAGCGCTCGGGAGCTGGTCCCGCTGTTCCGGCTGGAGGCGATCCCACCGGGGCCGTTCGTGCTGACGCCGGAACTGCTGGCGGGGATCGGGTATCGGGAACCAGGTCAAACGAGACGCACGACTCGAGACAGGTAAGGATGATCCCAAATACTGCGGCAGGCACTTCTGCTCAGGGGCTGGCTGGAGAGGATCAACGTCCTCAGCCGCGGAGTGATCCCTGCGGCTTCCAGCGTTTCCACGCAATTGATCAGTTGCCGGACGCTCCGAGCCGTGATCTCGTTGTGGCTCAGATTCAGAATGACCAATTGCGTAAACAGGGACGAGTAAACGAGGGCACGGATTCCCGCATCGCCGATCAGGTTGCGCGAGAGGTCGAGAACCTGGAGGCGCGTGAGCTCATCCCAGGAGGCCAGAGCCTCCACCGCGGCACTGGGAAGCAGCTGGTGCGGCATTTCCAGGGAGATCAGATTGCGCCGTGCCGGGAAGGTACGCAACCGCTGCAAATCTTCTGGTATCTTGTTCGGTTGTGTCTCCGTCCAGAAGAGTTTGAGATGCTGCACCGGAACTCGCCGGCAGAAGAACCCTGCATCCTCAAGCAGAATGGAAGCGTCCATTCGGACCCTGGCAACAAAACCTCTCTCGAAAGTCCATTCCGCGAGAGGAACACCGATGTCGCGTACCCACTGTTCCTCGTATTCAGCCAGAATTGCCTGCTGGCGCTGGAACAGCCCCCGAGCCCCAGTCATGCCCGGATTGGCCGCCAGCCGGCACTGCACCCGGATCAGCTCCGCCCGGGCCGCGCTGGCCGGGTCGCCCTGATCGTCCAGCCAGTCGGCGAAGATCAGCCGGGGCGTGTCATCGTCGGGATGCTCGATGATGTCGTCGAGGAAAGCCTGGTCCACGGACATCGGTTCCCTTCCTTGTTTTCAACAATCGCACCCCATCAAAACTGCACAACTCGCTTGCCCAGCCTCTGCCGCAGCGTCTCCCGCACCCGCGGCGTCAGCGCCTGGCCGCAGCGCAGATACAGCGTCTGCATTCGCTGCAAGTTCGTCGAGCGGGCCAGCGCCTCCAGGCTGGCGGCGCTGAGGCTGTTGTAATCCAGGTCGAGATGCGTGAGCTGACCCAATACGGCAGACCGTGCCAGCACCTCGACGCCGGGCCCGGACAGGCCGTTGCTGCCGACGTAGAGCCGCTTCAGCGCCGGCAAGCGAACGCTCTCCGCCAGCGCGGTCAGGCCGGCATCCTGGATGACGTTGAAGCCCAGCCAGAGGACTTCCAGCCGCCGGCTTCGCAAGGAGCGAGCCAGGGCCGAGGCGCCCGTGAAGGTGATGCTGTTGCTGCGCAGGTCCAGCGCGGTCAGCTGATCCAGCAAGGGTGAAGAGGCCAGCAGTTCCACGCCGGCGTTCCCCAGCTGGCAATAGTTGAGCAGCAGGGTGCGCAAGACCGGCAGCCGGGCCGAGTCGCTCAACCTTTCGATCCCTTCCGGGCCCAGGGCGTTGAAGGAGAGGTCCAGCGTCTCCAGCCGGACCAGGGAATGAGGGTTGGCCACGGTCGGCGCCAGCATCGCCGAGAGGCCGCGAGCGCGGAGACTGGTCAGGCCCTGCAACCCGGAATCGAAGAAACGCAGCAGGACGCCTTCCGACGCCCCGGAGCAATCCAGCTCCAGGGCAGTCACCCGGCTCAGATGGGGCGAAACGGTCAGCGCGGGCAGGTTGGCCGACCGGGCGGACAACTCGACCTCGGCGATGGGGGCCAGCTCGAAGAGCCGGTCGGCGTGCCGCAGGAACGCCACCGCGTCGAGCCGGACAGTCTCGACAAAGCCGCGGCGGAACTCGTAGCTGCGCACCAGGGCCTTGACCGGGCCGGCCCAGGTCCGGCCAAACTGCTCGCGCAGCTCCTGCTCCCGCCGTTGCGTGGCCGGCCAGCGCGGATCGTCGGGGTCCATCTGCTCCAGGTCGCACTGCAAGCGGATAAACTCGGCCCGGGCCGACAGCACCGGATCGTCCGTGTCCTGCAGCCAGTCGGCATAGATCAATCGATGGACGAGGCCGTCCGGCTCCTCGCGGATGGCCTGCTCGAACGCCTCGGGAATGGTGCTGATCATGACGGTCTTTCCCGGTGTTGGATCAAGGGAATCATGTCCTCTGCTGATTGTACCGAATCGACAGCCGGTCCCTCCAGAGGTCAGCCGGAGAAATCCGCCTTGTGGACCAGGGCTCGGCATATCATAGCAGGGACGCTGATCGAGATCCGACCTGTTCCTGGAGAACGCTGCCGGCGATGTTGTCGCGTCCGCCGTTTCTCGCCTGGCCGGGCTGGGGCCTGCTTGGCGAGGCCCTGCTCCTGAGCCTGGCCCAGGGCCTGTGGTGGATCTTGATCTACCACGGGGCGAACTACCTGACCGGACAGCACACCTTCCGCGTTCCCCTTCACTTGCCGTGGGAGCTGGCAATCCCCTTTGTCCCGGCCTTCATCCTGGCCTATCAGTCTCTCAGCCTGGCGTTCACTCTCGCCCCGTTTATCCTGCGCAGCCGGGCGGAGTTGCGCACCTTGACTCGGACCCTGTTCCTGGTAACGGCTGTTGCCGGGGTTGGCTTTGTTCTGGTGCCGGGCGAGCCCGCTTACCCTCCGGCTGATCCAGGGGCCTGGTCGGACCTGTTTGCCATCAATCGCCAGGTGGTCTTGCAGTACAACATGGCTCCCTCACTCCACGTCGCCCTGAGCTGTGTGGTGCTTGCCGCCTATGCCAGGCGGTGCCGGGGGGTGGGCAAAACCCTCCTGGCCGGCTGGGCGGGCCTGATCGCCCTGGCCACGCTGCTGACGCATCAGCATCACCTGGTGGACGTGATCAGCGGGCTGGCTCTGGCCTGGGCCGGGTATCGCTTCTGCTACTGTCCCCGGGTCGAACCAGCAAGAGCGGCTCAAACACCCCCGGCCAATCCGTGCCCTGATCCAGTACCGCCGGCTTGATGTCGCCCCACTTCCGGCCACGAGCCAGCAAGTGCCGCTGATAGAGCAGCCAACCTGGCTCCTGTGCCGGGTCCAGCAAGGCGACCTCGACCGGCTTCAGCTGGCCGACGCCGCTGGCATGGCGGTAATACGGGTTCTCTTCCAGCCCCGCTTGCAATTCCTGTTGCAGTGACTGAAGTTCCTCGTCCGTTAGCGGAGACAGAATCTGGAGATAGAGCCGGTATCCCGGAGGACAGCCAGGAACGGGAACCAGCAGCACAAAGCGAACCGGGAGACGTTGCAGCGGCCCCAGGCGCTCCACGACCTGCCGGACGTGAGGCTCCGCCAGCTTCTCGCCCACCAGATCGCTGATCCGGTCCGCTTTGCCGACAAAGCGCAGCAAGGGGGCCTGATGGGAATGGCCGACGATGGCGACCTCATCCCGGAGCGGATAGCGATAAAGCCCCCCCGCGGTGGTCAGGATGACGCGATACTTGCCGCCGCGCTCCAGTTCGTGAGCCAGCCGGATGGTCTGGCCATCCTCTTCCTGGAACTCAAAGAAATGACAGCGTGCGGCCAGGACCGGCGCGGGCTGGTTGACCAGGGGCAGCGAGACAAAGCCCTCGGTGGCCAGCAGTCCCTTGGGCTGGATCTCGACGGTGGGGAAGTGCCGCCGCAGTTCCGGCAGAAAGACGCCGGCGGCGGCATCGGCCCAGCAGCTGATGAGACGCAGGCGAGGCCAGAGTTGGGCCCAGGTTTCCGCCGAGGTTCCGCCTTGGCGGCAGATCCGGGCGATGCGCTCCGCCCGCGCCGGGTCGGGACGCAGCCAGGGTGGCTTTCCGGTCCGCAGGTCATGACAAAGTTGATCCTGCCACTCCGAAAATGGCGCCAGCAGCGCGATCAGGAAGGTGGGGTTCCAGATCGAGATCAGCGTCAGGTCCTCGGCTGCGAGCAGAGCCAGGAGCGTGGTGTAGCGGAAGCTGGTCAGATCCGACATCCGGCTGACCCATCCGGGGACCACCAGAAGCCGGCGCAGGAACAGCCGCTCGATCAGCCCCAGATACTCAGCATCTTCGCTGAAGCCGATCGGCAGTCCGCCGGGGCTGCGCCGGGGCGGTCCCAATGCCGGAGAGATGGACCAGTAAGCCCGTCCCTGGCGGAGTGCGGGGCGGTGCCAGAACAGGTCCGCGATCCAGGCCGAGACGCCGCGCTGGAACTGGCGGCGCAGGCCGGCCGTGCAGGGGATCAGTTTCTCGCTGGAGACGGTGCCGCTGGTCGGCTCCAGCAACTGGACGGGCTCGTGGGTCAGGACACGCTGTTCCCCGGCGGCGATGCGTTGCACCGCGGCGGCCAGGCTCTCCGGATCGGACAGAGGCACACTCTGCTGATAGGAGCGGGGATCGCAGATCGCGTCGAACCGATGGGCGCGTCCGAACTCGGTATCGCGGTTGGCCTGGAGGATGCCTTGCAGCAGCCGGGCCTGAGTCGCGGCCAGGTTCCGGCAAGCGGATTCGAGGCGGAACCGTTCCAGGCAGCCGCTCAGCATCCAGGCGGTGTTGAGCCAGGAGGCCAGGCTCACGGCAGCACCGCTTTCGGGACACGCTCTGGCCCGATGACCCGCCAGGCGGCCCGGGTGTAATTGTCGCGCGTCAGGGGGGCCAGGCAGCACAGCTCGTCTCCCCGGACGTGCCCCGGGTTGCGCGCCAGGAAAAAGCGGACGTGCGGATCTTGCAGGCGCTCCGACGTGACGTCGGCGATCCCCTCACGCAGCCGGTACTGGCCTGGGCCCGCCCGGATCACTCCCGGTATGGGATCGTAGGCGTCGGGATAGCGCGACCGGCCAAGGACGTCGATGATCGCCTGGAACCGGGGCAGCGTTGGAACGTCCGGACGCGGAAAGTATTCGCGGAAGAAGACCGGAAGGAAGCGATAGGTCTTGTACCCCTGAGAGATCAGGAACCAGTACGTCTCCTTCTCAGGATGGGCGTCGATCAGGGCCAGGGTCAGCCGGCCCCAAACGTGAGCGAGGGCCGGGTCGCCCCAGTGTTCCCGGTCGATGATGGTGTCGCCCGAAAACAGCACCTGGATCGATCGGCCCGCAACCTCGGTCTGAAGCAGGCGCTGCGTTGAGAAGCCGCACAGCTCGCCGCTGCTCCGATCGCTGAGCAGGATCACCCAGTGCTTCTCGTCCAGGTCGCGCTCAAAGCGGTCGCGTTCAACGCCGGCATAGTGCCGATCCATCAAGGCGAACATGGCCTGCCGCTGCCAGGGCGTGATTTCCTCCACGACGACCAGACGACCGGAAAGTCTCATGGCGGCTCCTTCACGACTTTTCGACCCCTGCCGGCTTGCCCGGCAGGTGAAGGAGGTCAAAGGCTAGAAGACGCGAAGCAATATACTTTTTCCTTTCGCTCTTCCTCTAGCCAGCGACCTCCTTCACCTGCCGGGCAAGCCGGCAGGGGTCGTCGAATGTACTGCACTCTTCCCGCGTCGGGTAGAGAGAGGGGTTTCGGAACAGTCGGTCACAAGCTCCCCAGCTCCAGGTACGGTGGCCGGTCGTCCAGCGCGGCACGTTGCGCCTCTCCGGCGGGCCAGCAAACCAGGTACAGGCCTGCCGAGTAGCACGTCGTCTGAAACCGCCAGGCCGTCCGCAGCAGCGGATCGCGCTCGTGCAATCCCAGCAGCAAGTACGACCACGGCCCTCCCGCCGCTTGCCGACGCAGCGCCTCCAGCAAGCCGACAAACACCTCGGGATCATCCTCGGCCACGACCACGAGGGCAGCCGTCAGGTAGCGGAGCGTCGTCCCCGCCACTGGCAGGCCCGGCAGCCCCCGCACCCAGGCCCAGACATTGTAGAGCGGTCGGCTCAGGGCAACCCACCCTGCGTAGGAGTGGATCACGCTCTGGCGAAACGCATGCTGGTCCCACCCCGCGATGCAGCCGACCAGCTTGCCACCACGCCACGCCTGCAAGATCCGCTCGGGTGCCAGGTCTCGCAGCAGACCTTGCGGATTGAAAAAGTCTTCCTCTCGCCAGCATGGAAAGAACTGTCGCCGCTTCCCCTCCCGGTTCAGAAACTCGACCAGGCAGCCCAGCGTCTCCACACTGGCTGCTCTGACTTCAACCGGACCAGCTTTCGGCGCCGCTCCGGAACGGCGTGGGAGCGGAATCGCCAGCGTGTGATACCATCCCGCCGGATGATACGTCGGCAACCCCGCCCGACCCGAGGTCAGTACCTCGACCGCCATGCGGTTGTCCCGGGCGATGGTGGTCAGGTAGAACGGCGTCTGCCCATCCTCGTGCAGCTTGCGAAAGAACGCATATCCCCGGGCGATCAGGCCGCGATTGCGGTACTCCGGCAGCAGCCGCAGACTGCTCAGGTAACCGACCGATGCCGGTTGCCCGTTGACGTGCAGCCGCCGGATCGAGCGGCAGCCATAGCCGATGATCCGCCCCGTCTCCGTGTCCCGGCAGGCGACGACCTGGCGCTGAAAGCCATCGACCACGGCCGCGTCGAACCAGCTGGGCTCGCGCTGAAAGCAAACGCTGATCCGGCCGGCCATGGGAGTCCTGGCCAGGACGCTTCGCAGGTCGCTGTCGTCGGCTGGTCCTGCCAGCTCAAACTGGAATCGGCTCATCGGCGGTCGTCCACTCCGCGAGTCCTGCCCCCAACCGCAGCCCTTGCCGGCGATCGATGTCAAAGTGGGCCTGCAAGTTCAGTCCCAGGTACAGGGCTAGCATCAGCGGCGAGCGGCCATTGGCCCGGCGATCCCACAGGCGCTGCCAGAGCGAGCCCCAGCTGTAGAACTGCTGCCGGGCCTCCAGGCAGGCTTCCTTCAGCTCCTCCGGCGCCATCTTCCGCGGCTGAAACGACACGTCGCCGACCCGGCTCTCCGGGTCCAGCCACCACTTCTTCTTGAGCAGCCGGCCCTCCGCCTCCAGGCGGTGATAGAGCGGCGTCCCGGGAAACGGGATCAGGTGGTTGAACGCGGCCAGGAACAGCTTGTGTTCGCGGGCAAACTCGACGCTGCGGCGGATCACCCGGCGGTCGTCGTTGTCGTAGCCAAAGACGAAGGTGCCGTAGACCGCCAGGCCGTGAACCCGGAAGCGAGCCAGGCTCTCGGCATAGCTGCCGCCAGCCAGGTTCCAGCTCTTGCCCATGTCGCGGAGGTTGGCCGGGTCGAGCGATTCCATGCCGATCAGCAGGCCCCGGCAGCCGCTCTTGACCAGCAGTTCCAGCAGTTCCTCGTCCTGGGCGATGTGGATGCTGGCCTGGCCGACCCAGCTGATCCGCAGGGGGATCAGCTCCCGGCACAGCTCGCGGGCCCGCAGCGGCTGGCTGACGATGTTGTCGTCCACGATGAAGAAGCGCCGGCTGCCGGTCGCCTCCATCTCGGCGGCCACGTCCCTTGCGGGCCGATGGTTCTGGGCGGCGTGGTGAAACGCGGTGATGGAGCAGAAGTCGCACTTGAAATTGCAGCCGCGGGCGAACTCCACCAGGGTGATGTTCAGGTACGGTTTACCGGCGAAGATTTCCCTCCGGGGACGAAGCCCGGCCAGGGAGCGCCGGCCCTGGCCGTCGTAGACCGGCTGGAGCTGGCCCCGGCGGGCGTCGTCCAGCACCTGCCGCCAGACCGGCTCCGCGTCGCCGACGATGATGGCGTCGGCTTCCTGCTGGGCCTCCTCCGGCAGCAAGGTGACGTGGTAGCCCCCAGGACCACCGGCACGCCGCGGGCCCGATACTGGCGGGCGATCTTGTACGCACGCAGGGCGGTGAACGTCTCCACGCTCATGGCCACCAGGTCGGTCTCTTCGTCGAACGGAATCTCCTCCATGCGGTCGTCGTGGAAGCGCACTTCCACGTCGGCCGGCGTCAGGCTGGCCAGGAGGGCCATCGACAGCGGCTGCATCTGCCAGGCCCGGACGTAGGGCGTGTTCTCCTTTCGCCCCACGGACGGAAACACCAGGGTTACGATCATGCTGGCTTTCTCCGTCCAAACGCCGCCATCAGCAGCACGCCCGCGAACAGCCCAATCACGCCGGCAACACCGCAGCCCCAGTACAGGGTGTTGCTGGCCGCGGTCAGCAGTGGGTTGTCGAACAGCGGCGCCGAGGCATGAACCGAAGCGATCTGCCACTTGCCCTTGTCATTGACCATGGTAACGCTCCAGGGACCGTTAAGGTCGAACGTCCTGCCGGAGCGGAACTTGAAATGGCTGGTCATGGTGCCCCAGGAGATCGCTGTGTTGTCGCCGTAGGGGATGCTCAACTCTGGAATCTTCGGTTCGTCGATCGTGTAGCTCACCAACGTGCTATCAGGGCCGCCGAGGTGTTTCTCGTAATACTCCTTGACGCCCTTGTGTCCACGCGAAATCGTCCCATCTTGCCACACGGCAACAATGTTGGGGTGCAGATACTCCATCAGGTCATCGATTTTCTGAGCATTGACGGCCTTGACGACTCCAGCGCGGAGTTCCCGCAGTTTGGCATGCACGGGGGCTTCCTTCTCCTCGGCCTTGTCTTTCTTGTCCGCGGTCGAGGGTTGTTCCCCATCGGCCACGGCGAGGGAGAGGCTGGCGCACAGGACAAGGAGCAGGGCTTTGCCAAAGACGATTCGCAGCAACATGACTACCTCCTTCGGTTGGGAGAGCAGGACCAGCGAGGCCATTCGTCAAGAGATACTCCGCGACGGGGTCCGGGGTTGCGGGGCCGGCTCCCGACACGGCCGCGGCCCCAGCCACTGTCGCCAGTACTGTTTCCAGTAGCTCAGCCGCGGCTCGTCCGGCGGCGACAGCCGGGGCAGATAGTACCAGGGCACGTCAGGACGGCGGTGGTGGTTCAGGTCCCATTCGCCATGCAACAGCAGCCAGGACATCCACGACGACTGCCGCAGGTTCCAGGCCCCCTCGACCACGTCGCGCGGCGAGAAGGCATGGCCGACGTACTGCCGGGTGGACCAGTTGAACGAAAAGCAACCGTACAGGATCAGCGTGTTGAGCCAGGACAGACTCAGCAGCCAGAACAGCGGCGGCGAAAAACGCCACGATCAGCAGCAGTTCCAGACGCATCGCCCAGATGGCAGAACGCTCCAGGTTGGCCACGATGGCGATGCCGCGAGCCGGGATTCGCTCCGCGCAGCATCTGCCAGCGGAGGATTCCGGGAAACAGAGCGAACAGCACCGAACCAATCGGGATCAGCGGCCAGAACATGCCGCACAAGAGGTTGTACCATTGCCAGAACTTCAGGAAGCGATTGTCCGACGGATAGTACAGGTCGAACATCTCATGGTCGGTGCGATTGTGATTGTGGTGGTTCTGGTGCGTGGTGCGCATCAGCCGGAATGGGATGGGAAAGAGTAGGCCCGTGATGACGCCTGACAGGTAATTGAGACGAGCGTTGGACTGCAGGTTGCCGTGCGACGCCTCGTGCAGCAGGGCGTAGTTGGTGAGCATCAGGTAAGAAAAGGCGATACCCACCAGCAGAACGCTGTACCACGCCGTCAGTTGCGAGCCGAGCCAGAGCAAGGCCACACAGCCGGAAAAGACCAGGGCCACGAGGAACAGGTTGAGACGATCCGGGATCGGCATGTCCGGCGGCGTTGGGCCGTAGTCGGGGACGCCGAAGGTCGGAATCACCCGCTCGGCCTTTTCGGGAGTCGGAGGCGTTTGAGGGAGAGGGATCATGGCAACACCAATCACAATGTTCCCGTGGGTCGTGGCAGTATCCGTGGGTGCGCTGCGCGACCCACGGCTGGGTTATGCAACCCCTTCGGGGTTGGTGGACAACGCGGGTCTGTTTTCTACCCCGAAGGGGTTGCATAACTCAGCCGTGGGTCGCGCAGCGCACCCACGGGAGCCCGCAGGGATCCGCATCAATGTTCCATTCCGCGGCACGATCAGCACCAGCCGTCGCGTCGGCGTTGGCCGGTATCGCGGAGCCAGTTCCAGGCTCGCCGAACGCACGGCGGTCCCGAGGACCAGCTGCATCTGTCGCATCGCGAACGGCTTGCCCACGCAGGTCCGGCCACTGAAGCCGAATGGGAAGAACGCATGCTCGTAGCGCTGGCCGCTCTGGAACCGCTCCGGTCGAAACGCATTCGGGTCCGGAAACACCTCCGGATTGTGCTGGGCCAGGTAGGTGCAGGGGATCACTTTCTGGCCGCGGCGCACCTCGAAATCGCCGAGGCGAAAATCCGCCGTCGTGGTTCGCGACAGATGCACCACGACCGGACACAGACGCATGCTCTCCTTGATGCAGGCCAGGAGCAGCGGCTGCGCTTCGGGGCTGTCCTTCTCCTCGCGGATCTGCTCCACCAGGTTGCGGTCACCGTAGACGTGGGCGAACGCCCAGGCCATGGTCGCGGCCGCCGTGTCATGGCCGAACAGCAGCAGGCTCAGCACCTCCTCGACCACGTCTTCCTCGCACAGACCGCCCCACTCGGCCGCCGCCGTGAGCCGGGCGAGAATGGTTTCGCGGCCCCCAGATTTCGTTCCGTGGCGGATCTGCTGACGGATCAGGTCGCACAGTTGCTGGCGATTGCGGACCGCTCGGCCCCAGGGACTCCACGAGCCGAAGTCCACGCGCAGCAGCGGCGAAAAGAGAATGAGCGGGTTGCGGAACGAATTCAGGAACAGCTCGACCGTCGCTTCCGCGACTCCGGCGACGCCGCTGGCCTCGCCGAACATGGCGGCCGCCATGACCTTCCGCGTGATCCGTTGCAGCACCGGATACATCGAGAACGTCTTGCCGCGAGGAAGTCCGGCGACTACGGCCCGCGTCTGCCGCACCGTCAGCTCGTCGTAAGCGTGCAGGGCGTCGCCTCGGAACAGCGGAGCGATCATCTGATGCCGGGCCGCGTGGGCCTCGCCGTCGAGCATGATCAGGGAGCGACTGCCGAGAATGGCTCGCAGCGCGGTCACGGCCTTGCCGGCATCGAGGTCCTTGTGATGCACAATCTCCGCGATCAAGCGGGGATCGCCGGTCATCAGCACGTCGCCCAGCACCGGCAAGCGGATGCGAAACGTCAGTCCATACCGCCGCCGGGCTTCGTCCAGCAGCCCATAGGGATTGACCAACCAGCGGCAGCCATCTCGGAGATAGCGGAGCGGATTCATCAGCTGGCCCCTCCGTTTCTGGCGGCGAAATGCCGGGCCACGTCGCGCCGCAGCCGGCGATCGACCCAATGATGCACCAGGTCGAAGATCCCACGCACCAGGGAATGCTTCTCGGCCACGCGCTGCTGATGTTCCAGGAGCGCATCCCGCTGGGACGGGGCGTAATTCAGCATCCCCCGATAGAACAGGGCCCCATTGAGCGCGACGCGGTTGCGCATGATCCGCTGATCGAGACTCCGAACGTGGTTGCCGACCTCGTCGCACGACATGGTCCGGTGCCGCCAGTACGGGGCCATGCTGTAGAGGTTCGGCATCACCTCCAGCAAGAAGCGCTGGCTGTTCTCCGGCTCCAACAGCGGCACTCCGGCCACGCGGGTGCTGAAGGTGGCGAGGAAGTAGAAGTCCGGCGGCGTCTCTTCGAGGAAGCGGTACGTTCGCTCCAGGGAGGCCGCGGTTTCGCCGGGAAAGCCGACGATCAGGCTGACGACGGTGGTCAGGCCGTGCCGCCGGCAGTTGGCCAGGGCCTGCCGGTTGGCCTCGACGGTGCAGGACTTGTTCATGTTCTCGAGCAGACTGCGGATCGCCCGATTCAATGCCGATCTGTACCTGATGGGCCCCCGCCTCCTTCATCAGGGCCACGATCCGTTCGTCGGCCAGGTCGTCGGCCCGGGCGTAGCAAACCCATTTGACTGGTAGCCGGCGCTCGATCAGCAAGTGGCAGAACTCGATCAGCCGCTCTCGCGGGAATCGTGAACAGCGAGTCCAGGCAGATGACGTACTCCACTGCCCAGCGTCTCGACGTAGTGCGACCAGTCGTCGGCCATCTTGCGAGCGCTCTTGCAGCGGAAAACCTTGTCGTCAAAGAGGTAAGGATAGTTGCAGAAGTTGCAGCGATAGGGACAGCCGCGGACGCTCTCGTAGTAGATCATCCGGAAACGCCACTGATGATCGCGCTGGGCCAGGCCCCAGTCGGGCGTGACCAGGTCGTCCAGGCTCCGCCCGGCCGGCACGCCGCTGTACAAAAACCAGGAATGCTCTCCACGCTCGATCCGGCCCCGCTCCGGCGGGTTCAGCTCCCGGCAGCCGGAGCGCAGCCAGTCCGCGAGCGCGTCCACCAGCATTTCGCCGTACCCGACCGCGACCACGTCAATCCCCGGCAACCCGCCCCAGCGGCCCGACAGCACGCCCATCAGCGCCCCGCCGGCGACGATGCGATTGTGCGGCCGCTTGAGCCGCTGCACGACCACCTCCAGTTCGCTGAGGTCGTGCAGGTACGTCGTCGAGAGGAAGACACAGTTGGTCCGGGCCAGCAGCCGTTCGGCCTCGGCGGGATCGGTGAACAGCGTGTCGAGGCTCATGCACTTGTACGGCAAGCCGGCCTTCTCCGCGAGGGTCGCGAGGACCACTTCCGTGAGCGGCGGCGTGCTGGTCTCGACGGCATTGGCGAAGTAGTTCCGCACCGTCTGCCGGGTCTCGCCCGGGCGCAGCAGCGATTGCAGTTGCTCGCAGACGCCGGCCACGAGCGGCTCGGCCATGGTGAGCTTGACCTTGAGATCGAGCCAGGCATGCCGGGCCTGGGCGAACTGCTCCCAGCACTTGCGCACGGCGGAGAACAGGGATTTCTCCTGCGACGTGATCAGGCCGCCGGTCACGATCAGGACGGTGTCGGGCATGGCGCCTCCTCCGCGTGGCGAGCCCAGAGGTTGAGCGTCTCGGCCAGGTAATGGGCCAGGGCCGCGACCAGCCGGCGAATGTCCCAGGCCGGCCGCAGGTTGTGGTCCGCTCCCCAGACCGGATAGACCAGACCGGGGAGCGAGCCAACGTCCGCCAGTGGGATGAGGCCGTCGTTGGGCCCCAGGTGGGCGATGCGGCGCTGGAAGCCGCGCAGCACGGCGCTGGTGAAATGCTCCTGGAGCGGAAAGCCGACCACGCTGATCAGCAGGACGTGTGGCGGCAGCACCAGCGGATAGTCCAGCCCCGATCCCGGGCCCCATTCCAGCTGCCGGGTCACGTTGAAATCGAGCCCCTTCCACCAGCACAGGGCCCGGAAGCCCAGGCGGATCAGCGGTGCCGCGCACAATCCAGTTGGCGATCGGCGTCCCACTGGACCATGCCGCTGAGGTTGAGCCAGGCGACGACTGGCCGAAACGCCTCGCCGCATCCGGATGGGCGAGGGCGGCCTTGACGTCGGCGGCGCCCTTGCTTAGCGAGGCGAGCAGGATTCTTCTCGTGGGAATGCTCGGCAAGCCAGTCGCGGATGATCCGGCCATTCTCGGCCGTGGTGCCCATGCTCGCGGTGGGAATCACGGCGGTACGGCAGCCGTAAGCGGCAACGCGCTGCCGCAAGAGCCGGCCGTCCGCCCCGTCGCCGGCAGCTCCCGGTAGTAGGCTCCGGGCGCGACCGCGAGCAGCACGTCCATCTGTTTTGGCTCGGCAGGAGCCTCGCCCTCCCGAGGCTGGCTCAGAAGCTCGTTGATGCGGTGGATGAAGGGGCCATGCTGGTCCGACCGGCAGAGCCGGTCGTAGAGGAGGGCCGTGGCGAAATCCATCCCTTGCTCGGAGGCCAGGCGAGCCAGGGCCGCGTGCGTCGCCTCGGCCAAGCAAGCGCATCCCGGCCAGCCGGCTGCTCGCGCCAGCAAGTCGCGCTCGTCCTCGGTGTGAATCCCTGGGTCCGTGAGCATGGGATGCAATCCTGCATGAAAGCGCACCTGGCGCCTGTGTCCCGCGATTGGTGCTGCACGAGAGAGGATAAGCGGCCGGGAGGACAAGTGCAAGGGGCCAGAGAGGATTTCTGGCCTCAGTACCGCCGCGCCCGGAACAGCCGATGCTGGACAGGCACTTTCCACACTTCCTTGCCCGCAGCGTCTAGTTCAACGACGCACTTGCGGTCGGTGCTGGTTATCAGCGTGTGACCGTTGGACAATCGGGTGGCCCAGGTAGGATCCTTGACTGCTGTCTCCCACAGGATCTTGCCCGTCGCGTCCGTTTCGACCACTCGTTTGCTGCCCGTCAGTGACAGCAGGTACTTCCCATCGGCAAGCTTCTGGACGCCAGCCCAAAACGCCGCCCCCTCGGCGTAACGACTCGGCTTGAAACGGCGCACTTCCTTGAGGTTGCTATCGTACTCCATGACCGTGCCGTTGATGTCGATGCAGACGATACTGCCGTCGGGCAAATTCTCGGCGTCGTAGATCCTGCCCTCTTTCCAGGCGATGCGATAAACTTCCTTCCCAGCGGGAGACAGTTCCAGTAGGGCATCGGAGATGGCGACGAACGTGTTCCCATTGGGCAGGCGCTGACAACTGACCGGGTGGTTGGTAAGCGTCTTCTCCCAGAGCACCTTGCCCGTCCGGTCGCGTTCGGTGACCTTCTTCGGCCAGAACTCCGCGACCAGCACTCGGCCGCCGGGCAGCAATCGGACATCATGGGGCGAATCGACGCCACCCACGTGCCAGAGTTGCTTGCCGTCCCTGCCAAAGGCTCGTACGTGGCCCGGTCCATCGCCGTGCTTCTCCCATTCGCAAATTACCGTCCAGCCCAGCGGCACGTTCTCGAAGCGCACCCGGGTCAGATCGAGTTTGGCGCCCTTGTCGGCCCACCACTTCCGCCAGGCTTGCTGAACACGTCCGGCGAGCCTCGGCGTCGCTGCCGAGACTGACAGAGGGAGCCGAGTCGCCGGCCGCGATCAGGAGCAACTCCTGGGCACGCAGGGCCAGGGAAAGGGAGCCATCGCCAGCAGCGTCGATCAGCACCGGCACCGCTTGCCTGTCGCCGCCGACGAGCAGGGCTGCGGCCGCATGGAAGCGCACAAAGTCCGAGGAGTCGGTCAGCAGAGCCGCCAGGGCCTTGCGGTGCTCGCTCGCCGCTTTCCCCACGACGTAGGCCGCCCCGGCACGGCATGCAGCGGACCTGTCCGCCAGGGCGGTCCGCACTGCCGGCGTCGGCGCGGCGTCCTTCAACCCGACTGCCAGCAGGGCCGCCAGCACGTCGTCGGATGGGCCATCCTCCTCGGCCCAGGCGACGTACTCGAGCAGGGCCTGGTCCGCGCCCGCCGGCTTGCGCAGAGCCAGAAGGCGCAGGGCCGCGGCCAGTCGCTGCAGGATGCGGAGTCCGGTCGATCTCTTCCAGGCAGGCCGTGGCTCGCCGGACCACCTCGGCGTCGCTGCCGGAGAGGGCGGCCCGCAGCAGCGGCACGGCCACGGGGCTCGCATCACTGAGGGCCTTGCTGGCCTTTTCCCGGCTGGCAAACGATTCGTCGCCCAGCTGCCGCACCCATTCCTTCAGACGGTCACGCTCCCGCGACGGTGGGAGTGAGCCCTTTCAGGAAGGCGATGAGCCCGGGGCCATCGGTCTTGCAACCCGCATCGGCCAGGGCCTTCTCGTCGGCATCCCCAGGCATCGCGGCCAGGGCCAGCGCCAGAGCCAGGCAAGCAGACATGAACGCCTTCCTTTCGTTCATGGGTTCCCGCGCCAGGAAAGCAACACCCGTGAAGGGCCGCCGGAGCAGGAGAGAGCGGCCGGCTGCCGAGCTACTCACCTCCAGTTGGACCGTAGCTCATGGAGACCACTCTGATGAGCCGGGCCACGTTGCTCTGGCGGACCAACGACCTTCCACGGCGTAACGCCGCAGCAGACGCTACCTCCGAACAGCCGGCCGCTCCTGGCTGGTGTATGCGCGACGTCGGCGACGGACAAGCCGACCTCGATCGGCCCACCCAACGCTGCCGCTACGAAAGCAAGTCGGGCTCCATACAATGGCCCCGATCATCCAGGAGGGTCGTCATGGCGAGGAAACGAGTTGTCATCACCGGCATGTCCGTCAACACGCCGCTGGGCGACACACTGGATGGCTTTCTCACGGCTCTTCTCGCCGGGAAATCCGCCCTGTCGCGCTGGCGGTGCTTCGCCGGGGAGCCCGTTTACAGCAAGGTCGGCGCCGACCTGTCGGACTACGACGTCAGCGCCCGCGTTGCCTCTCTGGAGGGGAAACTGCCCGCCGAGACGTTCCGCCGGCTTCGCCGATTGTGTTCCCGCGCACCCTGGTCCACGCAACTCACCCTCCTGGTGGCGGCGGACGCCTGGCTGGACGCGAGCCTGCCTGTGCCGCCGCCCGAGCCGGAGCGGATGGGCGTGATCGTCGGCGGCCACAATCTCCACTCGGGTTACGTCCACCGCAACGCCCGGCAGTTCCTGGAGGAGCCGGACCTGATCGACGGCCTGTTCGGGGTGCATTACCCCGACACCGACCAGGCCGGCTGCGTCTCGGAGCTGCTGCAAGCGCTGGGCCCAGCCTACACAGCGGGGGCGGCCTGTGCCAGCGGTAACCTTGCCATGCGTGCGGCCCTCGACGAGATCCGCCACCACGATCAGGAGGCGGTGCTGGTGATTGGACCCGCCCTCGACTTCTCACCGGTGGAGGTCCATGCCCTGACGCTGATGGGAGCCGCGTCCTTCGGCACGTTTGACGACGAGCCCGCCAGGGCAAGCCGGCCCTTCGACGTGCGCCGCAATGGCTTCGTGCCGGCTCATGGTGCGGGGGCCCTGGTGCTGGAAGACCTCGCAGTCGCACGCCGACGTGGGGCCCGGATCTATGCAGAGGTACTGGCCGTGGCCGCCGGTGCTAACGGGGACCATCTGCCCCGGCCGGACCTGAAAGGCCAGGTCCGGGTGATGCGGCAGGCCCTGAAGGAGAGCGGCCTGCGCCCCGAGCAGATCGATTACGTCAGCATGCACGCCACCTCGACCCCGGCGGGCGACCTCATCGAAGTCAACGCCCTCAAGGAGGTTTTCGGCCGGCATGCCTCTCGCCTCAAGGTCAACGCGACCAAGTCGATGCTGGGACACACCTGCTCGGCGGCCGCCGTGGTCGAGCTGATCGCGGCCATTCTCCAGATGCGTGCCGGCGTCCTGCATCCATCGATCAACGTGGACGAACTTGACCCCGAGATCGACCTGGACGTTTGCAGGGCCGGTCCGGTGCCTCATCCGGTTAAGTGTCTGCTGAAGAACGCCTTCGGGTTTGGCGGTCTCAACTGTGTCAGCGTCGTCCGCCGTTACAGCGAGTGATCCCACCGGGAGCAGGAGGCAAGAATGAATCGTGACGAGATCCTTGCCGTGGTGCTCAAGCACGTCGCAGAGGCTGGGGAAGGTCTTGACCCCGGGGAGATTGATCCGGCTCGGTCGATGAAGGATTACGACCTGAGCAGCCTTGACGTCGTCGAGGTCGTCTCCCGCACGATGCAGGTGCTGAAGGTCAAACTCCCCCGGGCGGAGCTGGGCGGCCTGCGGACCATCAACGGCCTGGTCGATCTGATTCATCGCTCGCTGGCCGCCCGGCACTCCTGAAGCGGGTCCCGGCTCAGAAGTCGTAGACCGTCACCGGCACGTCCTTCTCGCAAAGCGTCTTCTTGATGAGCGGCTCAATCAGTTCCCACTTGCCGCCAGCCAGGCCGCAGCCGATTCGAGGCAGGTGGACGCTGGCCCCGAGTTCCTGGGCCTTCTGGGCGACCCTGGCGAGGCATTCCTCGACCGCCTCGTAGCGGATGGGCGGGGTCCTGCTGCTGCCCATCATGCCGTGCTGGGCGACCATGTTGGCGACCCAGACGTACTCCTCGACCTGAACGAACTGGACCGCGCCGATGCCGAAGTCGTTCTTGTTCCTGGTGCCGTACCATTGCCGGTAGGCCTCTTCCGGCTCCGGCCAGCGCCGGGAGATGGCGAGGACGAAGCCTTTGCCCCAACCTCCTCGATCGTTGCACACGTGGGCGATGATTTTCACACCCTTGGCCTGGGGACAGGTCGCGTCACCCTTGAGGTAGCTGATGTCGGTCACTTTCATTTCCTCCGGAAAGAGAAGTTGAGACGAGCGTCCTTGTCGCCAGTCTCTTGTACGCGTTGACTTCCGTTTCGACAACAAAGACAATCAACTTCACTTTCTGGTTCATCGGAGGCCAGAGGTATGGCGATGACCGAATCCGAGTGGTGGCGCCGCGACGCCACGCGACGGCCGCCAGGGGGTTTTCCCTTGACAGGCCAGAAGGGGCGATGGAGGATACGGCAAGCCTGTTCCTTCTCCCAGGAGAGTCGAACCATGAAACGCTGGCCTCTTGTCGCCCTTGTGCTGCTGCTGACCCTGTTCATTGCCCCCGTGCCTTCCACCAAAGCCCAGAAGAAGGAAGCCGACCAGTCAGCCAGGAAGATCAAGGAACTCCAGAAGGAGCGGATTGCCACCTTGAAGGCGGTGGCAGAAGTAGCCAGCAAACTGTTCCAGGCTGGGAGGGCAAAGTATGTTGAGCTAATCGAAGCAAGACGGCAGCTTCTGAAGGCGGAACTGGATGCTGCTGAGAAGGAGTCGGAGCGCATCACGATCTTGAAGAAGACCGTGGACACGTGGAAGGAATCCGAGAAGAAGGTAAAGGAACTCCAGAAGGAGCAGAAGGAGCGGATTGCCACCTTGGAGGCGGTGGCAGAAGTAGCCAGCAAACTGTTCCAGGCCGGGAGGGCAGAGTATGTTGGGCTAATCGAAGCAAGACGGCAGCTTCTGAAGGTGGAACTGGATGCTGCTGAGAAGCGGAAGCAGGTCGCAAGGGTGACGGAGGCCGCCGTCCTCACGTTCAAAGCGATGCGTCTGGAAGCAGAGATTGATCTGGAGCGAGCGAAGGGCAAGGAAGCCAAAGAGCGGAAGATCAAGGACCTCCAGAAGGAGCGGATTGCCACCTTGGTGCAGGTGGTAAACGCAGCCAGCAAACAGTTTCAGCTCGCGAGGGTACGGTATTCTGAGGTAATCGAAGCAGTGCGGATGCTTCTGAAGGCGGAACTGGAGGCTGCTGAGAAGGAGTCGGATCGCATCACGATCTGGAAGAACGCCGTGGACACGTGGAAGCAATACGAGGAGCGGGCTGAAATGCTGTTTCAGTTCGCAAGGGTGACGGTGGTCCCCGTCCTCACGTTCAGAGCGATGCGTCGCGAAGCAGAGATTGAACTGGAGCGAGCGAAGCCCAAGGAAGCCAAAGAGGGGAAGATCAAGGAACTCCAGAAGGAGCGGATTGCCACCTTGAAGAAGCTGTCAGAATGTGTCAGCGACCTGTACACATTCGCGCGGGCAACGGGTGCTGAGGTAATCGATGCAAGACGGATGCTGCTGAAGGCGAAACTGGATGCTGCTGAGAAGGAGTCGGAGCGCGTCACGATCTTGAAGAACTTCGTGGACAAGTGGAAGGAATCCGAGAAGCTTGCTGAAGAGTTGACGAAGTCCGCAAGGGTGTCGGGGGCCGCCGTCCTCCAGTTCAAAGCGATGCGTCTGGAAGCAGAGATTGAACTGGAGCGAGCGAAGGCCAGGGCAGCCAAAGAGAGGAAGTAACCGAGCCTGAAAAGAGCGGCCGGCTGCCGAGCTACTGACCTCCATCGAAGCGAGCGTCCCTCGCTGTTGTTATGCGAGCCGGACTCTCAGACAAGGCAGGCATAGACCTTCCACGGCGTAACGCCGCAGCATAGCTACCTCCAGCAGCTAGCCGCTGGTGATGGTTTATGGGCCGGGGCGGACTCGGCAAGGAGCCCGCCCCGGAACGTGCCCTGCTCATTCGTCCTTCGGCGGCGTGAAATCCGCCAGGTACAGCTGGGACGGCTGGCGGCCATCGCGGGTTGAAGTCCACATCAGCTTCTTGTAATCGGGACTGAAGACCGGCAGCACGTCCGCTCCCGGAGCGTAGGTGATGCGCGTCTTCTTGCCGGTTTCCACGTTCAACCAGTACAGGTCGTAGTTGGGCCGCACGAGCGGATTGCTGTGGTCGGCGCCGGCGTAAATCACGTGCTTGCTGTCCTTGTACCAGTAGGGGCCCCACTGCACCCAGTTGGGGTCGTCGGTCAGGGCACGCTCGCCGGTGCCATCGACGTTGATGACGTAGAGTTGGAGCTTGTCCTTCTCCTTGCGGTCGCTGCGGAAGATGACACGTTTGCCGTCCGGCGAGAAGAAGGGACCGCCGTTGTAGCAGCCGGGAGCGTTGGTCAGCTTGCGGACGTTCTTGCCGTCGCTGTCCATGACGTACAGCTCCAGGTTCTTCTCGCCGCCGCGGTTGGAGCAGAAAACAATGTGCTTGCCATCCGGCGAATAGCTGGCCTCGGCGTCGTAGCCCTTGGCGTCGGTCAGGCGGCGCAAACCGGACCCGTCGAGGTTGGCCTCGAAGATGTCCATGTGCGGATCAAAGTCCCACCTGTACCGGGGCCGCACGCCGGCCTTGCGGTCCTCCTCGCGCTTCCGGTACTCCGCTTCCTGCTTGGACTTGGCGTCCAGGTCGAGATGGCTGCTGGAGAAGATGATCTTCTTGCCGTCGGGCGAGAAGTAGGCACAGGTACATTTGCCGGGTCCGGGGCTGACGCGGCTGGGTTCGGCCCGATGCCAGGTCCATGGTGAAGATCTGGTAAAAGGGATTGCCGGTGTCTTTTTCCTCGGCCTGGAAGATGATGGTCTTGCCATCGGGCGAGAAGTACCCCTCGCCGGCGCGGACAAAGTCCCGGGTCACCTGCTTGACGTTGTGCAAATGGGCCGACTCGGCTTTCTGCCAGTCTGCGGGGTCGGCGGCCAGGGCGGCGAAGGCCAGCATGGCAAGCATCAAAGTTCCTTTCTCAACACTTGAACCTCGGGGGCGATTCGCTCACCATTATACAGGGTAACGGTTACTCGTGCGGGTTTCCGTGAGTCAAGGGAGGTAATCATGGATCTTCAGCTGATTCCGTGGCTGTTCGCGGACGTGCCGGCCGGGCCGTTGCCCTCCTCGTGGCTGGAGAACAAGCCGCTGGTGTACGGTGGCGGCGCCGTGGCGGTCCTGTTCCTGGTCGTCGTCGTGGTCTGGCTCTCGGGCGGCAAGAAAAAGGCCCAGCCGGCAGCGACCCTCGACGAGAACCTCGGCGCCTTTCCGCCGCCCCCGCCCGCCGGTCCGAGGCAGTTGCTGGTCCAGGGCGTCACCGGCCGGCTGCGTCTGGTCGTGGTCGCTCCCGTCGGCAAACGGCCCCTGGACGCCGACCAGGCGGAGGCCCTGCTGGCGGGACTGGTGCCTGGCCTGGGCGACATCCTCAAGCAGGATCGGCCGCGGATTGGTGTCTGGCCGCCGCAACTGAGCCAGCAGGGGTTCGCCCCGACGTTTGGGCAGCACGTGCATCGGCCCGAGGGGCCAGGGCAGCCTTCGCGGTGGGTGCTGGTCGCGGGGCCGGCGAAGTCGCAGGGGCAGCAGATCCTCCTGGGGCTGGCCATCCAGACCGAGACGCCGAGCAAGCCGGCCGTGATCACTCCTGGACCGCTGCAATGGGCGGAGGTGGTGCAGACGCGCTAGCTCCTGCCGAGCCGCGCACGCAGCGCAGCGGAGTAAGCGGTCTTGCGGGCCCCCGGACCGCTTACTCCGCTGCGCTGCGTGCGCGGCTCGGCGGGTCACGCCAGCCCCTGCAGCACCCCCGTGCTGTCGCCCAGCTTCTCCGTGCGGGCGCCCATGCGCTCCAGCAGGGCCAGCCACAGGTTGGTCACCGGCGTCTCCTGCGGATAGCGGAGGTGCCGGCCCGTCTTGATCGAACCGCCGCCCTTGCCGGCCAGCAGGGTCGGGCAGTCGGTGTGCGTGTGGAAGTTACCGTCTTCGATGGCGCTGCCGTAGACGATCATGCTGCTGTCCAGCAGCGTCCCCGCACCTTCCTTGACCGCCTGCAGCCTGCCGAGCAGGTAGGCCAGCTGCTCGACGTGGAAGCGGTTGATCTTGCAGACCTTCTCGATCAAGGCTTTGCTGCCGCGGTGGTGGGTGCATTCGTGATGGCCCTCGGTGATGCCGAGGTTGCGATACTGGATCTCGCTCCCCTCCCGGGCCAGCATGAAGGTGGCCACGCGCGTCACATCAGTCTGAAAGGCCAGCACCAGCAGGTCGCACACCAATCGGCAGTGTTCCTGGTAACTGGCCGGCACGATCTGGGGCTGAACCGTCCCGACCGGCGGCTGTACCGGAGGCAGCTTTTCCGCCCGTGCGATGCGTACCTCCAGTTCGCGCACGCAGGACAGGTACTGATCCAGCTTCTGCTTGTCGGCCCCACCCAGTTCCTTCTCCAGGGTGCGGGCGTCCTCCAGCACCGTGTCGAGGACACTGGCCCGCAGGGCGTTGCGCTTGAGCCGGTCGGGGTCGTTGGACCGGGCCGAGAAGAGGCGCTCGAACACCAGTTTGGGATTGACCTCCGTCGGCAGCGGTGAGGTAGGCGAGCGCCAGGCGACCGTGTGTTCGTAGACACAGGAATAGCCGCTGTCACAGTTGCCGGCGCCGCGGTAGCGTTCGATGCCCAGTTCCAGCGACGGCAGCCGGGTGGCATCGCCCAGATGACGGGCGGCCACCTGATCGACGGAAATGCCGGCCTGGAAGTTAGCCCCGGCGGTTTTCCGAGGCTGGCAGCCGGTCAGCCAGGCGCCGCCCGCCCGGGCATGATCGCCGGCGCCGTCGCCGTTGGGCCGGGCCTTGTCGCAGGTCAGGCCGCTCAGGACCAGCAGTTCCTTCCGGTAAGGGGCCAGCGGCTCCAGCGTGGGAGCAGCTCAAAGTCGGCGCCTTCGGCTTTCGGCGTCCAGTTGGCCATGTGCAGCGCCGATGGGGACGTAAAGGAACGCCATTCGTCTCGGCGGCGCCTTGGCCGCCTCGACCGCGGCAGCGGCCGGCAGCATCGCCTCCAGGAACGGGAGACTCATCACCGTCCCACCAAGGCCACGCAGGACCGTCCGTCGCGTGATCCGTCCGCCGTGAAAGGTCATGGTCTTCTCCCCGTCGCGGTCCTCATCTGGAAGGGCTCACTCTTGACCGCTTCCAGCAGCAGGATGGAGAACCGATAGTCGTTTTTGTCCAGTGCCCGCAGGACTTTGTCCACGGCGCACTGATCGTAATGTTCCAGGCCCCGGCCCAGAGCATAGGTTAACACTTTTTCCGTCAGGCAGCGACTGAAAACCTCTTTTTTCCCCTTGAGGATCGCTTTCAGTCCGTCCGGCCCCTGGAAAGTCTTGCCATCCGGCAAGACGCCGGACGGATCGATGGGGAACTTGCCGTCCTTCTCGCGCCAGCGGCCGATGGCGTCGAAGTTCTCGAAGGCGAAACCGATCGGGTCCATGCGCTGATGGCAGGAGGCGCACACCGGGTTCTCGCGGTGCTGTTCCATGATCTTGCGCAGGGAGCCGGTCAGTTCCTTCTCCAGCGGCAAGTTCGGCACGTCCGGCGGCGGTGGGGGCGGAGGCGTGTTGAGGACCTGATCCAGCACAAACTTGCCGCGCTTGACCGGGGCGGTGCGCGTCGAGTTGGACGTCAGCGTCAGGATGCTGGCCTGCGTCAGAATGCCGCCGCGCCGCGGCGGCAGCTTGACCCGGCGAAACGAATTGCCCGAAACGCCCGCGATGCCGTAGTGCTTCGCCAGACGCTCGTTGACAAAGCTGAAGTCGGCGTCAAGCAAATCGAGGATGCTGCGGTCTTCGCGCAGGATCGCGTCAAAGAACATCTCCGTCTCGCGGTGCATGGCGGAGCGCAGCTCCTCGTCGAAGCTGGGAAAGACCTTCGGGTCGGGGTTCACTTCCGCCAGCTTGCGAAGGGTCAGCCACTGCCCGGCGAAATTCTGCACAAAGGCGGCGGACTTCGCGTCCTTGAGCATGCGCTTGACCTGGGCGTCCAGGTTCTTGCGCAGCTCCCCCTTCGCCGCCAGGGCGAACAGTTCGTCGTCCGGCATGCTGCTCCAAAGGAAGTACGACAGCCGGCTCGCCAGCTCCCATTCGCTGATCGCGTAGACCGTGCCGGCCTTTGCATCAGCCGGGTCGAGTTCGACGCGGAACAGGAAGTGCGGCGAGACAAGAACGCCGCTCAGAGCCAGGCGAATGCGATTCTCGAAGCGCTCGCCGCTTTTCTCGGCCTTGTCGTACAGCTTCAGGAAGCGATCGACCTCCTCGGCTTTCACCGGCCGGCGGAAAGCGCTAGTGGCGAAACGGGTCAGGATTTCCCGGGCAGCCTCGCGCTCCTTCTGATTGGGCTTGTGGGCCATGATCCGCAGGTGGCTCTCCGGCAGCTTCGGAGCGGGAGCGTTGTAGGGTCCATCGACCACGATGTCGCGAACCACGAGCAGCCGCTGGTTCTTGCTCCTGTCCGCGATCTTGGGATCGGTGAAGGGGTTGAGGAACGAGACGACCACCCGTCTCGTTCCCGCCTTGAGTTTGACCTTCAACTCCAGCACCTGGGGAGCCGACACGGTAGCGGTCACCTTGAATTCCTTCTTCGTGTCGCCGACGCGCACCGTCGCCCGCACCGGTTCGTCGCCGAGCTGCTGGCCGAACGCCTCGACACGGATCACGTAATCGCCCTCGTCGCAGTAGCCCTCTCCATAGAGATCGGCCTGGGCGTAGAGGACCTTCCCGAAGCCGCGCCGGTTCTCGCCGCCGCCTGTCCGGGGGAAAAACCGGATGCCGTTGAGCGTGGTCTTGACCGGCTTCGGCGTGTCGGCGATGACGATGGCCCTCTCGACGATGCTTTCCGCAGCGGCGAGGTATTTTTCCAGCAGCAGCGGCGACAGGGAGAGGACGTCGCCGACGTTGTCGAAGCCGTAGCCGACGTCGTCGTTGGGGAAGTCGGCCGCGGGTTTGAAATCGATACCGGCCAGATCGCGGATGGTGTTGTTGTACTCGGTGCGATTGAGCCGGCGGAGCGTGACGCGACCGGGGTTGCGCGGTTTGGTGCAATCGACGTTGGCGAGAATGCCCTCGATGTCCCGCAGCACCGCGGCAATCGCCGCTTTGTCAGGCCGTTTCCGTTCCTTCGGCGGCATCGCGCCGCTGCCCAGCATTTGCAGGACGTTTTCCCACACCTTGCGATCCTTCTGGAGCGACTCGTCGTCCTTGTACTTGTCCAGAGTAAGGTCGCCGCGTTTCTTGCCGTTGCCGTGACAGGCGTAGCAATGCTTCGCCAGGAAGGGAACGACGTCTTTCGTGAACGTGGGCGGTTGGGACTTGGCCACTGCCTCGGACGCGGGAAGGGCGCCGGAGTTGCGGGCCGTAGCGAAGAAACCAAAAGCAGCGATCAGTGCGCAGACGCCCACGACCAGGGAACGCAGGTTCATTCGTCCACATCCTCTCACGGATTGCGAGTTCCTGCCTATTGTACTCGCCCGGCGCCGAAAAGGGCCGGTGCCGCCTGCCGATTTTCAGAATCAAGCGCAGCGGCCAGCGCCCTCTGTCACTTTGGCGGAGGCGATTGATCCTGATTGAGCAGCGCCCTGGCCTCGCGGCGGAGGAGCTGAGCCTTCAACCAGTCCCACCAGTCCCAGCCCGGCGGCGCAACTTCCCCTGCCGCGGGCGGGGTCTGCCGCAACGTTTGCTCGATCCAGCGCTCGGCCTTGTCCAGCCACTGGTGTGCCTCGCCCGCGTGGCCGAGGCGGTGATGTACTATCGCCAGCGTCAGCCAGTTCAACACGCTACGATCGCTGGTGGGATCCAGTTGCCGGCCCTTGTCAAGGGCGGCGACCGCCTGCTCATCCTGACCAGCCCGGTAGTAGGCCAGACCGAGTATAAAGTAGACGTAGAAGGATGGGCCAAGCTTGGCCTGGCGCCGCTCGGCCAAGGCCACGACGCGCGCGGCCTCGTCGAGAGCATTCGGGGCAAGCACACAGGTCGCAGGCACGAGGCGTACATACTCGCTGGCGTCGCTGTTACCGAAGCGTTTCACCATCTCGGTACAGATCTGCTGATAGCCCTTCGCGTCACCGACCTGGAGACGCAAGAGGGCGTGGTCCTGCCAGAGCCAGGGGTTTTCGGGCGGCTGGAGCTCGAACGCCCGGGCAAAGTCGGCGGCGGCCTGCTCCCAGCGGCCTTGCACCCCGTAAACCTGGCCACGTTTCAGCCGCACGAAGGCATCCTCCTTCAGCGCCAGCGACTCGCTGAAGGCAGCGCCCGCCTGGTCCCATTGCTTTTTGGTCTGGAGAGCGCTGCCAAGGTGATCGTAGCGCTGCGGGTTCTTGGGGTCGTACTCGATGGCCTTCTTGAGTTCGGCAATGAGTTCGTCCAACTTCTTGGCCTTCAGAGCGTGGTCGAGGTTTCCGTGAGCGTGCGCGAACGTGGGGGCGAGTTTAATGGCCTGGCGGAATTCGGCGATGGCCTCGTCCAGCTTGCCTTGATCCTTCAAGGCACAACCCAGGCTATTGTGGAAATTGGCCTCCTTGGGTTGCAGTTCGACCGCCTTTCGGCAGGGGGTGATGGCCTCGTCCGCCTTTCCCTGCAGGTGGAGCGTCCAACCGAGTTGGTCATGGGCCGCCGCAAACTTGGGGTCGATGGCGATGGCCTGGCGGAATTCGGCGAGCGCCTCGTCCAACTGGTCCTTGGCTCGCAGAGCGAAGCCGAGGTTATTGTGGACGGCACTGGCCGCTGGACGCAGTGCCAACGCAGCAAGGTAACAGCCGATCGCTTCTTCGACCTCCTCCGGAGGTCTGCCCTTGCTCACGTTCAGGACGGCTCCCAGCTCAAAATGCAGCCAGAAATCCGTGGGATGGCGGCTGCGGCCCCAACGCAGCACAACCAGCGCCTCGTTGTGCTCGCCCGCGCTAACCAGACTCCTTGCCAGCAGGACCAGACTGGACGGCGGCAAGGAGGACCGTCTCGCCTCGGCGCTCAAGTCGCGCAGGGCCGCCCGATTCCTGGCGCTCACGGCGGCGCGATACCGCTGCCGCCAGGCATCCGTGTCCGCCGCCTGTGCCAAGGCCCGTAATTCTGTCGCCGACCACCCCGTCCGCGCCGACGCCGCGGTGTCGGCCCAGTCGTCCAGAGCGACAATCAAAGCGTCACGGATGTCCGGCTCCTCGGCGCGAATTCGCCGTGCCAGCTCGTCCGTGCCTCCCCCAGCCACCTCCAGGCCGCAGGCCGCGAACGCCGCCGCATATTTCGTCGCCGCACCCGCATGGTCAAAATGAGTCTGAACCCACACCGAGCGTGCCATCCGCGCCTCGTCCAGGTTACGGAACAGCTTCTCCTTCCGCAGGGCGCGCGCCCAACCACGCTCCAGCTGCGCACGCGTTGCCGCCACGCGCTGCCGCAGACCCTCGTCAGCCGCCCCCGTGGTCAGGGCTGCCTCCGCCTGGGCCAGCGTGTCGTCGGCCTGCCGCCACGTGATCAGGACGGCCGCTGCTTCCCCGCTGGTCGCGCTGGGCATCTGTCGGGCTTGCTCGGCCAGCTGCGCCGTCCTTGCCAACGCCACAGTCACTGCACGCTCCGTCTCGGCGCTGCGCTCCGCCTGCTCCAGCCGCCGTGCCACCTGCTGCGCCGCCCGGTCCCACAGCACCCAGCAACCGCCGCCGACTGCCAGCAGCACCACCAGCAGCACGGCCGCCGTCGTCCGCAGCCCGGTCTTGTGCCGCCGGGCAAACTTGCGCAGCCTGTACAGCGCTGAGGGCGGACTTGCCAGCACTGGTTCATCCGCCAGGTAACGCTGCACGTCCGACGCCAGGCCGTTGGCCGTTTCATACCGCCGGTCGCGCTCTTTCTCCAGACACTTCATCACGATCCAGTCCAGGTCGCCACGCACCAGACCGCTCAGTTTCTTGGGTTCCAGTCCACGATTGGCCGCGACCGCTGCCCCCGCCGCCGTGCTCAGCCACGTGCTCGGCCTGGCCGGCTCCTCTTCCCGGATCAGCCGCAAGCTCTCCAGCAGCGCCACCGTGCGCAGCCGCTTGCGATCCAGAGGTGTCGTCCCGGTCAGCAGTTCGTACAGCAGCACCCCCAGCGAATAAATGTCGGCGCGGGTGTCCACGTCGAGTTGGTTCAGTTCCGCTTGTTCGGGGCTCATGTACTCCAGCGTGCCGACCACGCCGCCGAAGGCCGTGAACAGCGTCTTGTCGGTCAACTTCTGGCCGGCCGCCTTGGCGACGCCGAAGTCGATCACCTTGGGCACTGGTTTGCCGTCGTACAGCGCCACCAGCACGTTGGACGGCTTGAGGTCGCGGTGGATGACCCCCTTCTGATGCGCGTGCTGCACCGCCCGGCAGATCGGCACGAACAGTTCCAAACGCTGCCGGGGCGACAGCTTATGTTCGTCGCAGTAGTTGAGGAGCGGCACACCCTTGACCAGTTCCATGACGAAGTACGGCCGACCCGAGTCGGTGGTGCCAGCGTCGAGCACCCGGGCGATGTTGGGATGATCCATCAGCGCCAGCGCCTGGCGTTCTGCCTCGAAGCGGGCGATCACCTGGTGCGAATCCATGCCGGGCTTGATGACCTTGACGGCCACCAGGCGGCGGACGGGTTCTTGCTGCTCGGCCATGAAGACGGTGCCCATGCCGCCCTCGCCGATCTGCTGCAACAGCTTGTACGGCCCGATCCGGCAGCCTGGACCTTCCAGGGACTGAGCATCCACGGTCGCTTCCAGTTGCACCGGCGGCTCACCGAGGAAGTCGCCGGGGTTGTCAGCGAGGTGAAGCAGCGCCGCGACGCGCTGGCGCAAGGCGTGGTCGTCGCCGCACATCCGATCCAGGAAAGCGGGGCGCTCGGCGGCCGGCTGTTGCTGAGCCAGGTGAAACAAGGTTTCTTCGGTCATGGCGCTACTCCGAATGAGGGCGCGAGCCGTGCTTTGAGGCTCTGCCAAAACCCCTCCCCCCAGCCCCCTCCCCGAAGCGGGGAGGGGGAGCAAGACAGCAATCGCGGGCTCTTTTCTCCCCTCCCCGCTTCGGGGAGGGGTTGGGGGAGGGGTTTTGGCAGAGCTTCTTACCGAGAATAGCGTGAAAGGAGACGGAAAAGCACCACCGATTTCGGAAATGTTCAAGATTGTCCGCGTCAGCCACCGCGGACGGCCGACTGGAGCCAGGCGCGGGCGTAGGCCCAGTAACGGTCCGCCGTGGTTGGTGAAATGCCCAGCACCGCTGCCGCCTGCTCGCTCGTCAGCCCGGCAAAGTAGCGCAGCTCGACCAGCCGGGCCTTCTGTGGGTCCTTTGCCGCCAGCTGTTGCAGGGCCTCGTCGAGGGCGAGCAACTCGTCGTCCCGCTGCGGGGCGGCCACCGCGTCGAGCGGTTGCTGGTGCAGGCCGCCGCCGCGTTTCCGCGTTTGCTTGCGGCGGGCGTTATCGATGAGAAGACGGCGCATGGCCGCTGCCGCCGTCGCGAAGAAATGGCTGCGGTCGCGGTAGGGATGTGCTTCCTGCGTACCGACCAGACGCAAGTAAACCTCATGAACCAGTGCCGTGGCCTGTAACGTCTGGCCCGGTTTCTCGCTGGACAACAGCTGCGCCGCGAGTTGGCGCAACTCGGCATAGACCAGCGGCAGCAACTGCTCGGCGGCGTGCGGATCGCCTTGCTCGACGGCCGACAGGAGGGGCGTGAGGTCGTTCATGGGATTGGCGTTGGCCCGAAGGGGAGAAAACGGAACTGACGCTCCTCTAAACCACGATGCGATCGAAACCGGGAGAAAGGTCGTAGCGATAGGCCCACCGGCCGCGTGGTGGGCCTCGCTGACGCTCGGCCCACCCTACGACGTCCCTTCCAACTCCTGGTTTCAATCGGTTCCAGGTTTAGCCACTTTTCTTTGGCATGGTGCGGTGACTCCAAACGGTAGTTGGTGGTTCTTCGGAGGCAGGCATGACCAGGTGGACTTTCTTGTCGGCGACGCCGATGCGGGCGATGCGGCCGCTATTGAATTCCAGGTAGTCCGCCTCGATGCCGTCGCTGAAGATCACGCCATGGTGCGGCATGTGCGACGTGACCACCATCTCCTCGCCCTGGACGATTTGCCCAAACACCACCTCGGCCTGCGTGACCTTGGTGACGAACGGCTCGCGCACGTTGAACGTCAAGTAATCCGCCCCCCAGTCGAAGGCGTAACCCTGGCGCACGGCTTCCACGTCCACCTGGGGCGCCAGGGCCTGGAAAATGCCGGCCGCCCCCGCCAGAATGCCGCGCAGCCAGCCGGTCGAGCCGGCCCCCGTCGCAACGATAATGCCGCAGGAGCAGTGATCCTCCTGCTGGCCGCGCCAGTTCAAGCGATAGTAGGCGGATAGTTGCGTGCGCTGGCCGATGAACAGGTCGTTGACCGCGTACAAGGTCTGGCCATCGTTCATGGCGGCCTTGGCCATCGTGACCTCCCTGGTGATCGCCGTGCCAGCGAGAGCCTGGCGGAACGTGGCGTTGGCCTGGCTCACCCGGCAGCGCACCAGGACGCCATCGATGCGTTGCGGGTCGGGATTGAAACCGATCAGCAGTTGCCCGTTGAGGTACTTGGCGGTATTGACCACCAGGCCATCCCGGCCCAGTGCCGCGACGAGGTCGTTGTCGCCGAACACGAAATTGGGCAGAAACGACCGCTCGACGAACTGGGAACGCACGCCGCTGGGCAGCGCTGCCCGGAGCTGATTCAAGGCCGCGACGTAGGCGTCATGGGCCGACTGGTAAGGCTCGAACGCCGCCCCGGCGTGCTCCAGGTAGAAGCGGGCCTGTTCGCGCGTGTTGTAGCGCTCGATCAGCTCCTCGAGGGCGGTCTTCTGGGTAATGACGATGATCTGGGAGGCGGAACGCATGCTTTATTGCCCTCCCGCGGTCCCGTTCAACAGGGCGGCCAGCATCTCGGTGGTGATGGTCAGGTTGCCGATCTTGCCCGCGTTCTGGCCCAGCTCCTTCATCGCATAGGCGAGGAGATGGCGCGATTCCAACGTCCTGTAGACGGCGAGTTCCAGCTCGGCGGCCCTGGCACGGAACTGCGCTTCCAGTTCGAGAGCCCGGCCACGGCCCTCGGCCTCCTGGCGCGCGTTCTCCCCTTGCAGCACGATCAAAGCCCGGCGTTGTTCCTCGATGGTCTTGTCGCTGTCGAGCTGCTTTGCCCGGAGCTTGTGCTCCTCCTCAATGGCTGAGGCGCGGCGTGCGTAAATCGCCTCGTCCGCCTTGCGCAGCAACGTTTCGCGGTATTCCGCTTCCAGTGCCTTGGCCACTTCCGGCGTGGGACAGGTAGACAGGAAATAGACGCTCAACAATTCCACCCCCAAGGTTTGCAGCTCCCCCGGCTGTTGCCGCAGCTGAGCCAGGATCAGGGTCGAGATCGCCTGAGCGTCGCGGAGGGTCTCTTCCAGGGTGCGTTTCTGAATTTCGCTGTGCGTGGCGATCTGGATGATGTTGCTCAGTCGGCCGGCCAACTTGACGGGGTCGTCGCTGAGGTAACTCCCTTGCTGGGGGTTGATGGCGAAGTTGAGCGCCGCGGTCGCTTTTTTGGGGTCCACGATCCGGTAGGTCAGTTGTCCCTGAAGGGTGACGGCCTGGAAATTGTTGGTCAGTTCGTTGAACACGAAGTTGACGTCGGTGCTGCCGATCGGCACAGCGACGATTTGCGTGTTGTGCTTGAGATAGTAGAAGGCGAGGCCAGGCCCCTCCTTGACCAGGCGCCCGGAAGCATACTTGAACACGTAGTCGGTGGGTTGGCCCTTGAAGTAGCCGATGTTGAACACGGAGAGCACTCCTGGCGACGTTCTCTTTTCTCCGACACCCCTTTTCATTTTTCCGTCGCCAGCTGCAGCACCTTCTGCGTGCGCAGCCATTCTTCGCAGCGTTTCGGCCATTCGGAAGCGGGATTCTTGCTCGGCCGCATCCCGTAGCCGTGGCCACCGCTGGCGAATACGTGCAACTCAGCTGGCACCCCGGCCTTCTTCAGAGCCAGATACAGGACAACGCTGTTTTCGGGGCCGACCCGATCATCGTTGGATTGAGCGAGGAACGTCGGCGGCGTCTCCTTGGAGACTCGGATGTCCGGCCGCAACTTCTCCTTGCTCTGGTCCACGACGCCGCCGGGGTAGATGATCACGGCGAAGTCCGGCCGGCAACTCTCCTTGTCGGCGGCGTCAATGGGCTCATAGGAACGCTTGTCGAAGTTAGTGGCGGCGTGAGCGGCCAGATGGCCGCCGGCGGAGAAGCCGAGCATGCCGATGCGGTTTGGTTGAATGTTCCACTCCTTCGCCTTGCCGCGCACGATGCTGAGGGCGCGCTGGGCATCCTGGAGGGCGGCGTTGGGATTGTCCGGACGGCGCGGCACCCGATACTTGAGCAATGCCCCGGTGATGCCGAGCGAGTTGAGCCAGGCCGCGACGTCCTCGCCTTCGTGGTCCCAGGCCAGCATGCGATAGCCGCCGCCCGGAGCGATGACGACCGCCACGCCGATGTCCTTGTCCTTCGCGGGACGGTAAATGGTGAGGGTCGGTTTGCTGACGTCGGTCACTTGCCGGCTGCTCTTCGCTCCGGTGAGCTTCTCCGGGCCCACGTCGCCCTTCTCGCCAGGGACCTTGTCGGGCCAGAGATCGAGGATCAGCGGCTTTTCCGCCGCGGGGCTGGTCACGGCGAGGCAGAGGGTGAACAGGAAAGTCAAACCGAGCGTGGGAGAGCGCATGACGCCAGGCTCCTTCGAGGTTGTGGTGCGAGCGGTGCGAGTATTCTATCATTCTTTGAGACTGTAGCAAAGAAAGTGGGCACCGGCCCCGCTTCTTCGCCCCCGCCCGGCTTGCCCGGGCGGAGCGGGGTTTGACGACCAGAAAGGGGCGGCGCCTCGACTCGTCTGGTCGTCAAACCCCGCTCCGCCCGGGCAAGCCGGGCGGGGGCGAATGCTGCCTCCCACTTCCTTTGCTCAAGTCTCTTTGTTTGTTGAAGTTCCCGGTCGTGCTTTGCCGCGGGAGACGCCGTTCTTCCTCAGCGTGCGTCAGCTTGCCTCCCAGCTTGCTCGCCGATGCTGCCGGCTTGTAGAATGGGTGAAACGAAAGGAGCATCGCCATGTCCGCGATCCCTGTCACCGAGCAAACGATCACGGCTGCGCTGCGACGCTTGCCGCCCGAGCTTTGGCCCCAGGTGCTTGCGTTCATCGACTCGTTGCAACCGACATCCGCTCCAGCAAGTCCGGGCGCCCGGACAAGCGCTGGACGGCGGCGGAGCTGCGCAAACTCGCTCCCGCCGAGCGCGACGCCATCCTGGCGGAGCAGGCGATGGCCCTCGTGGACGAGTATCGGAACAACTCCGATCTGACCGATTTCGAGGCCTTCGGCGACGAGGATCTGTATGTCGATAGCTCCGACTCCGAAACGCGGTGAGGTCTGGCTGGTCAACTTCGACCTCACCGTCGGGGCTGAGATGCGCAAGGTCCGACCTGCCGTCGTCGTTTCGGTCGCGGGCATCGGCCGGCTGCCCCTTCAGATTGTCGTCCCGATGACGGATTGGAAACCGCACTACGCCAACGCCTCCTGGCTCATCCCGATCCCCGCTTCCGCGGCAAACGGATTGAGCAAGGATTCGGGGGCCGACGCCTTCCAGGTGAAATCGGTGTCCGAGAAGCGTTTCGTAAAGAACCTGGGTGAGGTGACGAGTCAGCAGCTCGACGACATCGCCGCCGCGATTGCCCTCTGCGTCGGTGCGCCTTGATCCCTTCTCCCTGGAATTCGATGGCGACGCATTCATCAGGCGGTCGCGGTCCTTGCATCCGGTTTAGCTCGCAAACAGGGCCAGCAGCGGCCGCGCCCCTTGCCCAACTTCCCCGGTCTGTTAGCTCCGCTAGCGGTCAGGCGTCGGCTCCTGTATGCTTCATGGAGGGAGTTGTCGTCAGCGGATGAGAGGAGCCTGTTCGTGGACGTGCGTGAAACCTCGCTGGATCAGGAGGTCCCGGTCTCGGCCCTGCTGGGCTATCTGAACTTCTCCGATGGCCGCTCTGATCCGCGCTGGCAGAAGAACCTCAACGAGGCCTGCGCCTGGCTGCTCAGGCAAGGCGAGCCCCGTCCCTGGCAGCGCTTGCACGCCTGGCTGACCCAGGGGCTGGACCGGCTGCGCGGCACCAGCGCCGCTTTCCGCGACGTCGCCCAGGCCGAGCAGGTTCTGGCGGCTTTCCCCCGTCTGCTGGACGCCTACCGGCGCCATCACGCCGATCTGCTGGCCCATCTCTCCGACGAACAGCTGTATCTGCCGTTCTTCCTGGTCCGGGTCTTCGAGGCGGTCCTGGCCCATCGTGCCCGGGAGGGCGACCTGAGCACGCCGGCCGCCGAGGCTGCCATCCTGGCCCGGCTCAACGATTACGTCGGCTACCGCCCCGTGGCCCTGCTGGAAACTCGGCCGCAAGGCGAACCCTACGAACACGAACGCCATCGCCCCGTGCCACTGTTCCTGCGCGGTGCCGGCGTCAGCTGTGGACCGTATCAGGAGATCATCGGCCAGGCCCTCGAAATCCTCCGCGGCGCCAACCCCGGCCTGCTGGCCGAGGCACAGTTCGACCTCAACCTCCTGGACGAGCTGGCCGTTGACGTCCGCGCCTACGACCACGGCCATCCGGTCAACCGCCGGCCCAATTACGTCTTCGGCGAATGGGACCCGCATCACCTGGACAACAGCGGTCGCTATCGGCGCTACGTGGTCCGCAAGATCACTCTCGACGGCCTGCTCGACCGGGTCAATGCCACCGAGCCGACGGGCCGGGGCGGACCGCGCTCGGAGTGGCTGGCCGAGGCCGCGGCCGTGCTGGCGGGTACGATCCTGATGGCGGTCGGCGTCACCGGCAGCGGACCGGGGGCTCACGATTCCTCGGTGAGCCTGGCCACGCTGCTGCCCCGCATCGCCCGCTACCGCGACGCCTTTTACGAGCAGCTCTTGCCGCGCTTGCCGGCGCAGCATGCCGCCCGGCTGCGCGACGAACAGAACCTGACGCGCCAGCCCTTCGGCGGCGCCCGCCAGCACCTCAACGCCTACCTGGCCCGGCACCGCGCTCTGCAAATGCAGCAGCGGCATCTGTCGGTGCTGTACGCCGCGATGGGTTATCCGGAAGCCAGCCAGCGGGAGGCCGGGCGGATTCCCTCGGTCTCGGGCCGGATGCTCAGCGCCGTCCTGAGCCTGCTCACCACCGGACAGCTGGAGGTCGAACAGGGCCGGCTGGCCGACGCTGGCAAGCGCTTGCCGGAGATTGAGGAGCTGTTTGCAGCGCGGCATCGCCTGCGGCGCCTTTGCCGATCCGTGGAACATCCTGGGGTTCCAGGGGCTGTTTCCGCTGTCGTCGGCGCGAGAGGACAGCCTGCGCGATCCCCGGCTGGACGAACTGGTGCAGGTGATCGAGCAGACCTTCAACCTGTACGCCCGGGTGATCTGCGAGGCGGCGGCGATGGGCCAGACCGAGCTGATCGGCCGGCTCCAGGGCGACCTGGAACGGCTGGCCGGCTGGTGGGACCAGTTTGCCACCTACGAGGTCAGCGACATTCGCCGGGTCCAGGGCGGCGAGATTGCTCGCTCGATCCGCAACGTCGCCCAGGCCCTGGCCCACTGGCACCAGCGCGGCGAGACGCCCGCCGACCTGGCCTTCTGGCGCAAGCACGTCGATCGCTTTCGCTCGCCGCGGGCCTATGCCCTGGTCATCGACACGCTGCTGCACAAGGGCGATTTCCGTGCCGCCCTGGCCCTGCTGACCAGCTGGATTGGCCAGGTGGAGCAGGCTCCCCTCGAAGACGGCACCGCGTCGTATCACACGCTGGCCTTGCGCTGGATGCTGGCGCTAACCCAGCCGGCGAAGGAAAGTAGTAGGACGGCTCTCCAGAGCCGTCCGGACGGCTCTGGAGAGCCGTCCTACGGTGATCCGCGAGAGCAGCGCCGCGACTTGGTCTGTAAGTTCTTCGATTACCTGGAAGCCAACGCCGAGGAATACTGGCAGGTGCCGGCCCTGGAAACCGACCAGGACGAGGAGGAAGAGAAGGAGGAAGACCTGTTCGAGGCCGCTTACGAGGACGTGACGTACCAGGATACGACGGACGACAACGAGGAATCCTCGGTGGCGGAGGGAGGACCGCGGAAGGATTTCGAGCTGGAGGAGCAGTCGGAACGGCTGGAGAAACGGCTGCGGTTCCTGGCCACGCTGGCCCGGCTGTGGCAGGTGGCGGCCCGCTTCCTGGGCACCCTTGGCTCGCAATCCGCTCCAGGCAAGGCTCGGCAGCAGCCGCGCCCTCCCGAAAGGGACGTCCACCTGGCGGACACGCTGGCTTCCTGGCTCAGCAGTGCCCGGCAGCGTTCGATGCAGCTGCTGCACCTGCTCGACGCCATCCACGCTCATCCGTTGCCGGCCCCGGCCGGCGACTACGAGTCGCTGGTCGAGTTCGATCGCCGGCGCGTGGTCAAGGAACGGCTGCTGTTCACGACCCTCAGCGCCTGCCTGGACGTGACCCTGGCCGTGGGCGCCCTCAAGGGAGCCCTCGGTTCTTGCTCGACCACCCACGCGGAGCAGACCCGGGCGCCGAGGCGGGCCCCGCCTGGGAGCCAGCCGCGATTCAGCTGGAACAGGCCCTGTTTCAGGGCGACAGCGATGCCGCCGGGGCCGCCCTGATGGCGTTCACTGAGCGCTTCCAGGAGGAACAGCTGCTGTTCACCCCGCTGACCGAGGGGGGACATCCACGCCGCATCCTGCGCGTGCGGACCGCTCAGACCGTGCTGCGCTCGCTGCTGGCCAACCTGCCCCGGCTCGGACTGCTGCGCGAGACCTTCACCTTGCTTCACACCGCCCGGGCCATGGAGCAGGCCCAGCCGCCCCAGGGTCGCGGCGTGACCGAGTTCAACCACTTTTTCCAGGCCGCGTTCCAGGCGACCATCGAGAGCGTGATCGAGTCCGCCGAGACCTGGACTGGGGAGGAGGCCTCGGATGCGCACCTGGTCGAGATCCTGGAACGGCTGACCGAACCGTTCCTGAAACTGTGGATCGACCATAGCCGGACCTTGCAGCTGTCGGTCCTGGAAACCATCGGCAGCGAGACGGATTGGCGAAAGCTGCAAGAATTCGTGCAGCGCTACGGCGCCGATCTGTTTCACTCGCGCTTCATGACCCTGGGCAACCTGCGCGGCATCCTGCACCGGGGCGTCAGCAACTATCTCGACGACCTCCACGACAATCCGGATCCGCTGCATCCGATCCGGCTCCTGGACGACCTGGACCGCACCGTCCGCCGTTCCGATGCCGTGCGCTGGCTGGAGGTGGTCCTCCAGGCGATCGTGGAAAACTATGAGGAATACAAGGATTACAACACCACGACGACGCAGTCCGACTATGGCGAGAACCTGTACGTCTTGCTGGAGATGCTGCGGCTGAAGGCCGCCTATGAGCGGCATGCCTGGCAGTTCCGGCCTTTGGTGCTGGCCCACGAGGTGCTGGCCCGGCGGGGCCGGCCGGCGGCGGCGGTGCTGTGGGAGCGGTCCCTGGCCCAGCTGACCCGCGAGGTGGCGGAGCATCACCTGGAGCAGCTGGCCCTGCTGGAGCGGGCCCGGGGGGTCCGCCTCAGCACCATCTCGGATCGGCTCAACGAGCGCTTTGTCAAGCCGCTGGCCCTGGACCGCATCTGTGCCCTGATCGAGGCGTCGATCGCCTACGTCCAGCACGCGGCTCCGGGCTCCTCCCAGCTGGCCGTCACACCGTCACCCTTCGAGCGGCTGCAAAAGGAGATTGAGCCGTTCACGGCAACGCCCACCGGCGTTGGCCTGGACGTGCCCTACTGGCTGCGGCGGATGGAGATGGAGGTCAACCGGGTGCAGGCGACGCAGTCCACCGTGGCCCTGCTGGCCGAGCATTTCTTCCGCATCCCGCGCCGGCCCCTGAGCCACGACGACCTGCAGCGTCAGCTCCGCGACTGGGACCGGCCCGCGCTGCCGCCCGGGAAATAGGCATCAGGCCAATGAACCCAGGAGGATTCGTGCCGGCCGCGGCGGCGATCTGGATCTTGGTTGGTTTCCAGGGTACAGCCAAGCGATTCACTCCCGCGACACAAAGAGCAAGACAATCTCCGCAGGCGGCAAGGGTTGTAACTCAGGGAGAGGGCCGAGAAGATGTCAAGGCAGAACAGCGCCGGCCTCTCTGCCATGCCTGCCAACTTGCCGGGCATGGCAGAGAGGCCAGAAGGAGTCGGTCGCTGTCGGACGAGTGCCAGAGGGCGTCATTTCCTTGCCTGCCCGCCACGTGCCAGGGTATTCGGGGACCAGCTCATCGTGCTGACAAGGTGTCCTTGTTGGCACCCGCTGGCCCCCGAACGGTTTCACGATCCCGAGGGTACAGTCACTGAGAAATCGCCGTTGCCCGAGATCTTCAGGTCGTAGACGATCAGTGCCAGGCCGACCGAGTCCAGGGGATTGCCCTGGGCATCGACGTTGGCGTTGGCGGTGACGTTGAGCAAAGCATGGGCGGCATAGATGGCACCGGTGATGTCCAGGTTGCCGTTGCCCGTGATGGTGATCGGGGCGGTGGAACTCCGGTCCTGGAAGAGGGTTATGCCCTGGTAGGGACCGCTGGCCATCGGACTGAGGGTCACCTTGCCGTTGCCGGTCAACGAGATCGTGTCGGCGCTGCTGGTGGGCGCGTTGTAGAGCAGCACGCCCTTGCCCAGGTCGGTGACGCTGCCGCTGCCGCTGACCGAGAAGCCGCCGCCTTGCAGATAGTAGATGCCGGGCTTGAGCGTGACCTGGGCGTTGTCGCTGATCTGGATGCCGCCGACGTAGACACCGGGGTTCAGTGTCACGGTCTGGTTGCCGCTGATGGACAGCCGGCTCGTGCTTTGCACCGTCAGGCTGCTGGGGTCGGGGGCAGCCAGGGAGGCCAGAGGATCGGCTGCCGAGCCGTTCTGGACCTGACCGACGACCTTGCCGCTGCCCGTCGAGGAGATGCCGCCGTTGACGTCGAGCAGCGGGGCGGTGATGTTGCCGTTGCCGGACACGACTACGGCGGCCGAGCTGCTGGAATTGACGACAATCGAGCCGCCCTTCACATCGACGTTGCCGTTACCGGTGTCGGTGAGTGCCCCCTGACCCGTGGCATCGAGCAGGATAATGCCGGCGCTGGCCTGCTGGAGCAGCGGCACGGCGTTGCTGCTGGCCAGGAAGGTGCTGTCGCCGGAGTAGATTGCCGTGATGGCGTTCACGCCCGCTGCCAGCTTCGCCGTGGTCAGACTGGCGCTGCCGCCGGACAGGGGGACCGTGCCCAGGTCGGTCCCGGTCGTGGTGTCGAAGAAGTCCACCGACCCCGTGGGAGTGCCAGCGGCCCGCAGACGCGGGCCGCTGGTCCTTGCCGTCAAGCGTTCCCGGGGTGGGATCGCTGCAAGAGAGCCTGGACGACGTTGTTGTCTGCCTGGCTGGCCGCCGCAGTGATCTGGGCGCCGCTGACCGGCGGATCGATCATGAACACGAAGCCTGGTCCAGGCGTCATCTGGAAAGCGCCCGGGGTCGTAGGGAAGTTGGGGGACGTGGGGGCCACCGACCGGCCGGACACGAAGGTGTCACCGGCCGCGTTGACGGCAATGCTGTCGCCATAATCGTCGCCCGAGCCACCCAGGTAGGTGGAGAAAAGCAGGGCGGAGCCCGTGGCGTTCAGCGTGGACACGAAGACGTCGGCGTTGGGGCTGCCATAGCTGTCATTGCCGCTCGCTTTCTGGGATTGGAGCGGGTTAACCAGCGGGAACGTCGTGGACCGAGTGCAGCCGGTCACGTAGGCGTTGCCCTCCGCGTCCAGGGCGATGCCGGTAGCGCCGGACTTGTCACTGCTGCCGCTGCCGCCGAGGTAGGTGGAGGAGACCAGCGCACTGCCGGTGGGGTTGAACTCGGTCACGAAAGCAGCGGTGGGATTCTGAAACTTGCCCTTCCCTGGATGGTAGGTCGCCTGCAAGGCCCCCGCGGTGGTGGGGAAGTTGGTCGAGCTGGTCGCCCCGGCGACGTAGGCGTCGCCCGCGCTGTCCACCGCGATGGCGGGGCCGTCTTTCTGGGTGGTGTCATTGATGGCGTCGCCTTCGAGGTCCGACACGTAGCCGTCGCCGCCGCTGCCGCCGAGATAGGTCGAGTAGACCAGCGAGGCGGACCCGCTCAGGGCCGGGTTGAGCTTGGCCACAAAGGCGTCCCCGTCAGCGCCGGTGCCGCTGCTGCCGCCGTAGGTCCGCTGGAACGCGCCGGCTGTTGTCGGGAAATTGCTTGACGTGGTGTCCCCGGTAACGTACACGTTGCCAGAGCCGTCCAGGGCGATGCCGGTCCCGGCATCGATACCGGAGCCACCCAGGAGGGTGGAGTAAACCAGCGACGCCGAGCCGGACAGGTGGGGGTTGATCTCGGTGAAGAAGGCATCGCTGCTGCCCGACAGGGTGGTCTGGTAGGCGTTGGCGGTCGTGGGGAAGCCGGCGAAGGCCTCGCCGGTGACGTAGGCGTTGCCGGCGCTGTCCACGGCGATCCCCCCGTTCTTCCCGTACCCCACGATCGAATTGCCCTGGCCGTTGGGGAGGTAGGTTGAGTAGAGCAGCCCCGAGCCGGTCGGGTTCAGGACGGCCAGGAATGCGTTATGCGCGGTTGAGGTCGTCGGAAAGGCCGCGTTGGCCGTGGTAGGGAAACTGTTGCCGCAGAGCCCCATGACGCAGGCATCCCCGGCGCTATCCACCGCAATGCTCAGGCCCATCGCCCAACCCGATCCCAGATTGGTGGAGTAATCCAGCGCAGTCCCGGTGGGATTCACCTTGCAGACGAACGCGCTGCCGTTGCCGGCGAAGCCGGTGACGTAGGTGTCGCCGGCGCTGTCCACGGCGGTGCCGTAAGCGGTCCCGGGCAGGTAGCTGGAGAAGCCGAGGGCCGGGGCACTGAGCAGGCAGCGATCCTCGAGGAGTTCCAGCACCAGGCGGCTGGCCAGGGGCTGACGCCGGATGGGATCGGAGGTCTTCCGTCGAGCTTTGGAGGAAAGTGAGAACCACATGGTACGACATCTCCCTTGCTGGTGTGGCCTGCGGTACAATGGGAGTGCGAACGAACCGGGCGCGCAGACCGAGCATCCGGGCGTTGCAGGGCCGGTGCGTGTCTTGCTTGGCGGCGGAGACGCACCGGCCGCGTTTCTTCCGTTCCTGTGCCTGTCCTCTGTGATCCAGCCTCTCTCGTCGGATACAATGAGCGTGAGCCCATTGGTCTTCTGTCAAGGAGCGTCCTCCATGCCGCTGACCGTTGAAGCGATCTACGAAAACGGCGTCCTCAAGCCCACAGGTCCACTGCCACTGAAGGAACACGAGAAAGTCCGCGTCACCATCGAACCGGCGGAGAACTGGGTCCAGGCGACGGCCGGGATGCTCGGCTGGCAAGGCAGCCACGAGGAACTGGAGCAGTTCGCCCTGGATCCGGAACTCGACCCGGAGGCGAGCCCATGAATCTCGCGAGTCTCAATCGCGGCGACGCCGTCTTCGTCGATGCCAACGTCTTCGTCTACCACTTCGCGCCGGACCCCGTTCTCGGTTCGGCCTGTACCCAGTTCCTGGAGCGGATCGAGCGCCAGGAACTGGCGGGCTACACGTCGACGTCCATTCTCTGTGAAGTGGCGCATCGTTTGACGACCCTGGAAGCGCGAACCCGCTTTGGTTGGTCGGCCGGGAAAGTCATCCAGAGATTGAAACAGAATCCTGCCCATTTCCCAGCCCTTTCCATCTTCCGCAGCGCCGTCGAAACCATTAGCCGGTCGAAGGTCCAGGTGTTGACAGCCACTCCTGGGCTGATCGTCACGGCGGTTGGCATCAGCCAGCAGTCCGGTCTCCTGATCATTGATGCGGTCACCGTGGCGCTGATGCAGGCGAACGGTCTGATCAACCTCGCCAGCAATGACGCTGACTTCGACCGCGTGCCGGGGATTACGCGCTGACGCGCCGGTTTGAGTTCTCCTCCATCCTGGGCGCGCAGACCGAGCGTCCGGGCGTCGCAGGGCCGGTGCGTGTCTTGCTTGGCGGCCCAGACGTACCGGCCGCATTGTCTCTGTCGGTTACTCCTTTCCCTTCCCGAGGGGAACCGTTGAGGGAACGCTTTTTCCTTCCGGGGTCTTGGCCAGAGTCATCTCGACATCGGCCCAGAGTTGCTGCCAGGCCTCCCGTTCGGCCTGCGGCAACCGGGCCAGGGCATCCGGACCGCGCACGCCGTTGAAGTCGTCGTCCTTCAGCCAGTGCTGCAGTTTCTGCCGCACGATGGGGGCCGTCTTCTCCCTGGACTTCTCCAGCAGGTTCTGCCACGCGGTCAGGTCAGCTCGCAGCCAGTCCAGGGCCTGCTGGCGCAGCAGGGTGCGTTCCACGTCGCCGAGGCTGCCCGCGTCCTTGCCCTGTCCGCAGCCGGCCAGTGCGGCGGCGCAAGCAGCGCCGTAACGGTGTCCAGCGGACAGGTTCTCGGCGAGACTTGGCTGGAGGGCGAAGGCCTCGCGATACCAGCGAGCGGCGGCGGCATTGAGCTGCTTGTGCTTGATGCAGAGCCAGGCCAGGAGCTGGCGCTCTCGGCATCCGCCGGCTGCGCCTCCCCCTTGAGGAACCGGTGCAACCGGGCGTCCAGTTCGGCCAGGCGCCTGGCCATGCGCAGGAATTCCGCCTGAGGGTTCCGCCAGCCGGGCCGGAGTGAGCCGAGTTCCTGGCCGCGCGTCATTTCCCGGGTCGCCTCCGCAAAACGCCCCTGGTAGAGCAGCACCAGCCCCAGGTTGCAGTGGGCCTCAGCCAGATCCGGCTCAAGGCCGAGCGCCTGACGGTAGGCTTTTTCCGCCTCGGGCAGCTTCCGCTGCAACCAAAGGGCTTCACCCAGGTGTACGTAAGCCCGCCCGTACTTCGGCTCGCGTGTAATCGCCTTCTGGAAGATTTCCACCGCCTCGGGATGCTTCCCCTGCTTTTGCAGGACAGAGCCCAGGTTGAGATAATCGTTGGCGTCAATGAGCGCGAGCGTCGTCACCTTGCGGAAAGCGGCTTCCGCCTCGGATAGTTTCCCCTGATACAGCAGCATAAACCCCACTTTTCTCTGCGCCGGACGTTGTCGGGCTCGCGATCGGTCACTGCGCGGAACGCCCTCTCCGCCTCTGGCCATCTCTTCTGATCCTGCAGAACGAAGCCCAAGTTGAAATGGCCTTCGACCAGTTCCGGCTCCAGGTCGATCGCCTTCCGACAAACCTCCTCGGCCGCCTTCGATTTCCGCTGCATCCGCAAGGCGTTGCCCAGGTTGCTGTATGCCGGGGCGTGATTGGGCTTGAGGCGAATGGCCTCGCGAAAGGCGGCCTCCGCATCGGCGAGTTTCCCCTGAGGAGCCAAGATGGCGCCCAGGGTGTTGTAAGCTAGCGCGGCATTGGGGAGCACGGCAATCGCCTGGCGGCAGACCTCCTCGGCCTCAGCGGGTTTGCCCAGATCGCGCAGGGTAGAAGCCATGTTCGTGTAAGCGAGAACGAAGTCGGGCTGGAGGTGGATCGCTTTGCGAAAGTTGAGGACTGCTTCCTCCCTGGCACCGGATGCGCGGAGGGCATGGCCCAGATTCAGGTAAACCCTGGGACTCCGGGGTCGCAGGGCCAGCGCCGCCGTGAAGAAGCGAACGGCCTCGTGGGAGTTAGGGGGCGTCGTTTTGGTGAGGTAGTATGCCAGGGTCCAGGTGAGCCAGAAATCGCTCGGATGCTGTGCCTGCGCTTTGCGGAGAAGTGCGACAGCTTCTTCGCCGCCGCCCACGTACCAAAGGACCAATCCAAGCAAGTGCAGGCTGGTCGCCGGCATCTGGATAGCTGTTTCCGACCTGGCCAGGTCGGCAAGGGCCTCGTGGTCCCGGCGGCTCCAGGGCATCGCGCAGGCGGTTGCGTCGCTCATCTGAGTCCGCAACTCGGGCCAGGGCCAGCAGGGCCTTCCACTTCGGGGACTCTTTCGGCCGCCACGCGAGCCCCATGATCGCCCAGTCGTCCAGGGCCGCCGCTAACTCGACCCGAACGCTCGTTGCCTGGAGACGCTGGGCTGCGTCCGTCGATGGCAGGCGAAGCACGTCGATGCCGAATTCCCTGAACGCTTCCTCGTAGGCAGTGGCCTGCTGGTCGATGGCAAGGGTGGCGTCGATGGAGTCGCTCGGCTTGAGTCGGATCTCTTGCAACCGGTCCGCCAGGTCCAGGTCCGCCTGCCTTTCCCGAAGGCGCTGCCGGAGACTTGGGTTAACCATGCTTCCAGCAGCCAGCGTCTGGCCCGCCTCGATGGCCGACACCGCCTGCGGGAGCCTGCCCTCCGCCTGCAGACGGTCGAGATCCTGGAGCAGTCGCCGGGCCTGGGCGTCCGCCGCCATCCCCTCCAGGGTTCGCCAGCCCCAGGCGCCGCCAACCAGGACAGCCGCCAGAAGGAAGACGACTGCTCCGGCCCATACGGCTGACTTGTGCCGCCGCGCCCACCTGATCGCCAACTGCCGCCACGTGGGCCGCCGGGCCTGAATCGGTCGGTCCTCCAGGAAACGCCGCAGATCGTCGGCCAACTCTTGGGCTGTGCCGTAGCGCTCCGCCGGATTCTTCTCCAGCGCCTTCAGCACAATCGTTTCCAGTTCCTGGGGGATGGCCTTGTTCAGCCGCCGGGGAGGCTGCGGCTCCTCGAAAGCGATCTGCCGCAACAATTCCTGACGGTCCTGGCCGGCGAAGGCCGGCTCCAGCGTCAGCAGCTCGTACAGCGTCGCCCCCAGCGAGTAAACGTCGCTGCGGTGGTCGATCACGCCCCGCTTGGCCAGGGCTTGCTCGGGGCTCATGTAACGCAGCGTTCCTACCAGATCGCCGGTCAGCGTGAGCCGGGTGTCGCTCTGCACCTGGGCCAGGCCGAAATCGGTCACCCACAGGTTGCCGCGCCCGTCCAGCAGCAAGTTCGAGGGCTTGACGTCCCGATGTACCACCCCCATCTGGTGAGCGTAGTCCAGCGCCTCGGCGGCTTGCACTCCCAGTTCGGCCACGGTTCGGAAAAAGGCCGGGGACCGGGTCGAACTTCCCGCCGTCAGCGCGGGCAGCGGCACCGTGCTGGCTGCCGCGGCGAGCGGCGTTGGGGCCTCCGGGGAGGGTGGTTCCTCCTGCCGACCCTGGCCCAGCTCCTGGATCACGGCTGCCAGGGTCTGGCCCTCGATCAGCTGCATGGCGTAGTAGTGAACGCCGCGCTCGCTGCCGACCGCGAAGACCGGCACGACGTTGGGATGGTGCAGGCAGGCGGCCGTCTGCGCCTCGTTGCGGAACCGCTGCAAGTGGCGGGGATCAAACAGCCCCGCCAGCGGCAGCACCTTCAGCGCCACCCGCCGGTTCAGGGACATCTGCTCCGCCTCGTAGACGACGCCCATGCCGCCGCGGCCGATCTCGCGGACAATGCGGAAGTCACCCAGCGTCCCGCCTGCGAGGTTGGCCGCCTCGCCAGCGTCGCGGCCACCGGGCAGGTCGCGGAGCGGCGCCGCCAGGCGGTGGATTTGCTCCTGGTCGGCGAGAAAGCGGGCGATGTCCTCGGCCAGGTCGGGGTGCCGTCCGAGCAGGACCTGGAGGTCCTCGGCCCGGCCCGCCTCCAGGTCGTCGAGGTAGGCGGTGACCACCTCCTGAAAGCGCTGCTCGCGCTCCGATGCAGATGCTGGGGTGCTGTCCATCCCTCACTCCTTGTCTGTCGGTTCGAGCAGTTTGCGTAACCTCTCGACGCCACGGTGCAGCAACCCGACCACGGCCGTTTTCGTGCTGCCCATCTGGGCGGCGACTTCCGCCAGGGACAGGCCTTTCAGATGGCGCAGCTCCACGGCCTGCTGCTGTTTCTCCGGCAGCTGCGCCAGCGCCGCGGCGAGTCGGACGGCCTGCTCCTGACGCTGGGCCGCTTCACTGGGCGACGACTGCTCGGCCACGAGCCAGGCCTCCAGGCGCTGGGACGATTGCTCCAGCACCTGCTGCAGCGATTGCTCCCGGGCGACGTCGCGTTTCTGGGCCCGGAGCCGATCGATCTCGTCGGCCAGGTTGCGCGCGAACGCCGTGCGCAGCCAGGCCAGGACCTCGGCGTCGCTGCGCCCGCGGAACCCTTCGAGCGCCTGGTGCGCTTCCAGGAGCGTCTCCTGGACAACCCCCGACAGATCGATCTTGCCCTGCAATTGCCTGTCCAGGTGCAGCCGGCCGAGCAAACGCAGGTAATCGCGGAACTGCTCCAGATTGGGCGTCTGGTCTTCCGGAGAGGGGCTCATGGGCGTCCTCTGTAAGAAAAGCGGAAAAGGAGCGCAGGCGCATGCGCCCGCCAGGGATTTTTTCCGTGCGACGGATCTCCCGCCCCTTCACTCCTCCGGAGCGGGCAGCGGCTGCAATCCAAAGGGAAAGACAATTTCCACGGCAGGCAAGGGACCACTTGCCGGCCTGGCGGGAGTCGCGGCTGCTTCGGCGGCGTTGCGGATCAGGTCCGCAAGGAGAAGACCGCAATAGCGGGTCGCGTCTGGACGGCCTGGGAAGGCCGTCCTACGGAAGAAGTCGGCTGCGGCCCCGGCGTGACTGACGACCCCTCGCGGGATGCCCTCGCGCACCTTGACGCCCGCCGCGGCCAGCCGGATCAGTCCCTTGAGAAACGTCGCCGTGGTTCCTTTGCGGCCAGCGGCGTGCCACAGCGCTTCCCAGGCTTCGTGCGCCTCCCAGTAATAGCCCGCGTTGAACAGTTCCAACCCCCGCAGGTATTCGCGGCACTCCTGCCACCGCTGCGGGTCCAGCGGCGAAACCGGCTCGGGCTGTTTCCCGAACGAGTGGCCCTTCGGATCGTTGTTCGGGTGAGGGAACCGGCCCGGCACAAACGCATACGGAGGGAAAGCTGGGTCCGGGTTCACTTGACCCCCTTTGTCAGCATCTTCCGCACGTACAACTTGCCACCACAGGCCAGAACCAGTCTGTCCCGTTCGGGACCAGCAAAGGTCACGGCAACCTGCGCCCGCCGGCTGGGCCTGGTGCAGACCCCGCACAGCCGGCCCGTTGGGTCGAAGATCTGTAAGCCCTCCCCGCTGGTGGCATAGACCAGTCCGCCCGCGTCGATCGTCATGGCGTCGGCTCCGCTGGGCTCCGAGGCCCGCATGCGCAGCGGATAATACGGCTCCCCATCCACCAGCGTGCCGTCCTTCTGAATCCGAAACGCCCACAGGGCCGAGCCTACGACGTCAGACACCACCAGCGTCCCCTGGTCCGGCCACAACACCAGACTGCGGAGGAGTCCTGCTTGCTCGAGGGTCAGTTTGCGTTTGTTCTCTCCGCTCACGAAATACACTGCTCGCTCGCCAGGAACCGTGCAGTAGATGGTCCCTGCCTTGGTCACCACCAGGCCCTGCACTTCCTTCAGACCCTCGGCCACGGGGATTTCCTTGTCCGGCGATTCGATCCGGACAATCCGTCCCTTCCTCGGCTGGCAGCCGTAGAGCCGACCCTCCTTGTCAAAGGCCAGGCCGTCCACCAACGCGGACAGGGTCGCGAACACTTCGGTCTTGCCATCCAGATCCACGCGAACAATCTGCTTGAGGGCCGGATCAGAAACGTAGACCAACCCCTTGGCATCCGTCGCCAGCCCGCCAATGGCAAAGAAATCCTTCTTTCCTAGCGGCTTCCACCCTTCCCCCGGCGCCAGGATCCTGGTCAGCGGAATGTCCTGGCCTCTGGCCTCCCCTCCCTCACGGAAAGGGCACGCCAGGATCAGCAGCACGCAAGCCACAATGGCGCTCCGTTTCATCGCTTCTGCTCCTTCGAGGTCGAGGCCCCGGCCACCTGATCGCTCCACAACCAGATCAGCGATTCCGGCAGGATCGCGCCGCCGTGTTTGCCGTTGTGGCCCTCGGTGCCGAACTCGAACTTGTATTCGTAGCCGACGAATTTCAGGGCCGCGGCCATCTGCTGGTTGGCCAGCGGCCAGCTGCCGTGCAGGTTGTCCAGGTCCTTCGAGCCGTCCTGGAGAAACACCTTGATCGGCTTCCGCTCCGTCTTGCGGATCAGGCCGGGATAGACGTCGCCGCCGCGAATGTTGGTGAAGCTGCCGACGTGGCTCAGGACCTTGCCGAACAGGTCCGGCCGTTCCCACGCCGCCGTGAAGGCACAGATGCCGCCCGAGCTGATGCCGCAAATGGCCCGGCCGGCCGCGTCCTGACGCAGGTTGCAGCGCTTGCTTACTTCCGGCAGGATCTCCTTTTCCAGGAAGCGGACGTACTGGTCCGACACCGTGTCATACTCGAAGCTGCGGTTGCTCCGACCTTTCTGGCCCGGCTCGGTCGGCGGGACCGTGCCCGGGTTGATGAAGACAGCGATGGTCACCGGCATCTGCTTCTTGTGGATCAGGTTGTCGAAGACGATCGGCACGCGGAAGTCGCGCTTGACGTCCTGGTAGCCGCCGCCGTCCTGGAAGACCATGAGGCAGGCCGGCTTTGCGGGGTCGTACTGGGCCGGCACGTAGATCCACCAGTCGCGCACAGTGCCCGGAAAAATCTCGCTGCGCCAGGTGTGTTTCTCGACCTTCCCCCGGGGCACGCCCGCCTGCTCCATTGAATCGGGCCCGTGCTTGTATTCGTCGGCGCCGCGGCACTCCGGCAACCAGACAGCCAGCGGCAGAGCCAGGAAAAGGAAACGCACTCCCACGCGGATCATGGCAGCGACCTCGACAGGATGAACGGCATTCGGTAAAGACCCAAGGCGATGCCCGACACCTGGGGCGTTGCCCCAGGCTATCCTGTTGCGCCCCTTCGGGGCGAAAGACAGGACACGCGCCCGACACCTGGGGCGTTGCCCCAGGCTATCTTGTTGCGCCCCTTCGGGGCGAAAGACAGGACACGCGCCAGGTTCAGCTTTGCTTCTTGATCATGGTGATTTCGTTGCCTTTGGCATTGTGCGTGACGTGGTCCATGAACGTCTGGATCAGCAGCAGACCCCGGCCGCTGACGCGCTCCAGGTTGCTCGGGTCGGTCGGGTCGGGCAGGGTCGAGGGGTCGAAGCCGGGGCCCTCGTCGCGGACGGCGAACTGGATCTGGTCGCGCGTCAGCGTCGTGTTCACGAAGACCCGGCGATCGCGGTAGGGCGACTGCTGGCGGCGCTCCTCGGCCAGCGAGTAAAAGCGCTTCTCGTCCTGCTCCTTGATCGAGGAACTCAGCTCCAGGTTGCCGTGGAAGATGGCGTTGGTCAGGGCCTCGTGCAGGGCGACGCCCAGCAGGATCAGGCCCGCCTGCTCGGACAGCTTCATCTTGACCACGCACTCTTCCAGGTAGCTGACCACCGGCGGGATCAGGGCCACGTCGTTGTCCAGGATAAACTCGACCTGGTAGCGCGTCAGGCTCTCCATGACGCGCTGCTTGCTGGAGTTGCTCTGGGCCACGCTCATGACCTGCTCGATGGTCTCGGCCAGGTCGCGTGCCAGGCTCTTCTTGGGCACGTAGCTGGCGGCCCCGCGCTGCAGGGCCAGGATGGCGATGTCCTCGCTGCCGTGCGCCGTCATCAGGATCACCGGCAGCAGCGGATACTGGTTGCGGATGGCCTGGACCAGCTCCAGGCCATCCATCTCGGGCATGAGCATGTCAGTCAGCACCAGGTCGGGCATCTGGTTCTTGATCGATTCCAGGGCCTCGACTCCGTTGCTGGCAAACTGCGCTTTCCAGCCTTCCAGCTTCTTGACGATGGCGTCGGCCAGGTGCCGATCGATGACGGAATCGTCCACGATCAGTACGGTCCTGGTCCCTACGCCGGCCGGATCATTGCCTACAGCTAGGGAAGTCATGAGGAGGTCTCCACAGAAGAAGTCACTTACAAGCCCGAAGCGCCAGCGCCGGGACGGTCCCGTCGCTAGCGCTCCGGGCTTGTGTGTGTTTGCCCCAGGGCGCGCAAGGTTGGCTCCAGGCAAACAAGGTTGCGTTCCAGTTCTCGCAGAGCAGCCACGCTGCCGGCCCGATCTCCCGACCGGGCCGACTGCTCCAGCTGCAGAGCACTGGCCCGGACCGCCGGGGCGCCGAGCGTGCCCGCGGCCCCTTTGATGGTATGCGCCAATCGACCCACACAGGCCAGATCCCCCCGGCCCAAAGCTTGATGCAGCTGCGACAGCCAGGGTCCCATTTCGGTCAGGAACAGACCGGCCAGCTCGGCCAGCAACCCGCGATCGCCGCCCACCGAAGTCAGCGCCGTATCCAGGTCCAGCGTCAGTTCCGCGCCGTTGGCTGACTCGGTCGGGTGGTCTTCGCCGCAGGACGGGCTTCCCAGCCCGTCTGGCCGGCCTGGGAAGGCCGGCCTACCTGGGGCAATAGTCCCCGTCACCTGGGCCAGCACCTGGGCCAGGTGCTGCTGATCGACCGGCTTGGCCAGGTAGGCGTCCATGCCCGCCTGCAAACAGCGTTCGCGATCACCCGTCATGGCATGGGCTGTCAGGGCGACGATCGGCACGTGTCTTCGTGACCCCCTCCGCTGCTCCTGGGCGCGAATGGCCGCGGTCGCTTGCAGTCCGTCCATCTCGGGCATCTGCACGTCCATCAGGATGACGTCGAACTGCTGCTGGGCACAGGCCTCGACGGCCTCGCGACCGTTGCCGGCCAGGGTGACCGCATGGCCCTGCTTGCGCAGCAGGTTGACCATCAGCACCTGGTTGACCCGATGGTCCTCGGCCACCAGCACCTGCAAGGGTCGGGCCTGGGAGAGCGAGCCGGGAGCGTCAGCGACCGGAGAGAGCGCTCCGGTCGCTGACGCTCCCGGCTCGCCGTCCCGCGCCTGATCCAGGCTCGGAACGTGGCCCGCCTTCCGGAGCACCTGCCGCAACGCCCGGAGAAGCTCGGCCCGGACAATGGGCCGGGTGATGCGCGCCACCGCATCCTTTTTCCCGGACCCGGAGCGCGGCACGTCACGATGATCGACCGGGGAGTAAATCAGCACCACCGGCCGTTGTTCCCGAACCCGCTGGAACTGCTCATCGGTCACCAGGCGCAAATCGATGATGGCCGGGGCCAGCGCCAGTCTCCCCTCTCCCCGCTGGGGAGAGGGGTTGGAGGTGAGGGGAGAAACGTTCAGCAACTCCGCGACGCTCGGGCAGACCTTGGCCTGCGCTCCCCACTCGGTGAGAAGCTCCGCCAGGAAAGCGCGACGGCGTGGGTGCGACTCGATTACGACGACCGGGACTCCGGCCAGGTCCGGCTGGGACCCGATTTCGGGCGCTGTGTCCTTCGGATCGCCCAGCGGCAGCCGGGCCTCGAAATGAAAGGTGCTGCCCTGTCCCGGCGTGCTCTCCAGCCACAGCCGGCCCCCCATGAGGGACGCCAGCCGCTGGCAGATCGCCAGTCCAAGCCCGGTGCCGCCGTACTTTCGGCTGGTGGTGCCGTCCACCTGCACGAACGGATGGAAGATCGCCTGCTGCTTGTCGGCCGGCACGCCAATGCCCGTGTCGGACACGGAGAAATGCAAGGCGATCGACGGCGAACTGGAAGCCTTGCTGCTTTCGCCCAGCGCCGCATGGACGTAGACTTCCCCATGCTCGGTGAACTTGAGGGCGTTGCCGATCAGGTTGACCAGCACCTGCCGCAGCCGGCCCCAGTCGCCGATCAGCCGGTCGGGCACGTCGTTATCGACGTGATAGGTGAACTCGAACCCTTTTTCGTAGGCCCGCACGGCAAACGGCTTGAGCATCTCGGCCAGCCGGGCCCGCAGGTCGAACGGCTCCGGCGTCAGCTCCAGCTTGCCGGCCTCGATCTTGGAGAAATCGAGCAGGTCGTTGAGGACCGCCAGCAGACTGTGGGTCGAGGAGCGGACCATTTGCAGGTAGTCGCGCTGGACCGGCGTCAGAGGCGTTTCCAGGGTCAGCTCGGTCAAGCCGAGGATGCCGTTGAGCGGCGTTCGCACCTCGTGGCTGACGTTGGCCAGGAACTCGCTCTTGGCCTGGTTGGCCTCCTCGGCCGCCTGGCGGGCCTTGCGCAGCTCCTCCTCGGCTTTCTTCTTTTCCGTGACGTCGCGGAAGACAATGACGCCGCCGCGAACCTGACCCTGCTCGTCGCGGAGGGGCCGGCCGGTGACGCTGATGGTGCGGCCCTCGGGCACCCGGCTGTTGCGGATCAGCACTTCGACCTGGTTGGTCTCCTCGCCGCGAATGGCTCGTGCCAGGGCCAGCTCGCTGGCAGGGTAATGCGTCTCCGAATCGGGGTAATAGATGCCGTAATGCCGCGGCCATTCGCTGGCCGGCAAATCGACCTGGCCCAGACCGAGGATGCGCTCGGCCGCGGGATTGAGGAACACCATCCGCCCCTCGCTGTCGGCCACGATCAGGCCATCGCCCAGGCTTTCCACGATGCCCGGCAGACAGTGACTGTGGGCGCGCGGGAACTCCGACGCATGGGTCGGTCCGGAGAGGGCCGGACCGCCACCCTGCGGCAGCAGTTCCTCGTGTCCGGAAGGCTCGGTCATGGCAGTATCCCGTCCACAGTTCTCCCCTCTCCTATTATGGGGAGGAAATTCGCCAACATGCTCAAGGTAACCGCGCTCGCCGGAGGTAGCAAGAAAAACTATGAAGAGAAACAGGTAACGCTCACGGCAACTTTGACGAGAGGAGATTGGCAACCATGCGTGGGACGTGGGTGAGTCTGGCGTTGCTCCTGGTTTTCGGCCTGGCCGGGGCCTGGGCGCAGTACGGCGACATCAGCGATCTGAAGATCCTCAAGCCCGAGGACAAGGTGAACGTCAAGAGCGAGCCGCCGCCCTCGGGTGCGGTGGTGCTGTTCGACGGCACGGAGAAGAGCCTGGCCAACTGGGTCAAGAAGGACGGCAAAACGCCGACCGGCTTCCAGCTGGTCGAGGGCGGGGCCATGCAGGTCAAGGGCGGCGACAGCATGACCAAGGAGAAGTTCGGCGGCAAGTTCCTGCTGCACGTCGAGTTCCGCGTGCCCTACGAGCCGAAGGGGCAGGGCCAGGGTCGCGGCAACAGCGGCGTCTATCTGCAAGGGCGCTACGAGGTGCAGGTGCTGGACAGCTATGGCCTGAAAAGCGGCAAGAACGACTGCGGGGCGATCTACAACATCGCGGCGCCCACGGTCAACGCTTGCAAGGCGCCGACGATCTGGCAGAGCTACGACATCGAGTTCACCGCTCCCAAATGCGAGGATGGCAAGCGCAAGGAATGGGCGGTCATGAGCGTCACGCAAAACGGGGTCAAGATTCACGACAAGGTGATGGTCACCAGCGACAACACGACCTCCGGCCTGGGCGGCGACGTCTGCAAGGCGGGGCCGATCCTGCTGCAGGATCACGGGCATCCGGTGCAGTATCGCAACATCTGGCTGGTACAGCAGAAGAATTGAACCGGCAGTTGCAGGGCGAAGACACCCTTCGCCCCGCAACCGCTTGTTGCCGTCCTGCCCTGCCTCGCTCAGGTGACGCTGATGCTGTCACTGCCGGTCAGCGAGCTGAACAGCGTGTCGGTGACGGTGACAGTCTGCGTCCCCCGCTTCCGCAGGATGGTCTGATTGACAAAGGTTTGGACGCCGGCATTGGCCGCCGTGAAGGTGCAGTTCGGCGGCAGCGTGGCCGTGCTGTCCGTGCTTGTGAACTTGATCGTGCCGGTGTAGCCGGTGGCGACGTTGCCGTAGGGGTCCAGCGCCGTGACGGTCAGGGTGAAGGCCGTCCCGTGGTGGACCGAGGCCGGGGCGCTGATGCTGAAGTGACTCGCCGCCGCCGGGTTGACCGTGATGCCGGTTTCCGAGCCGAGCAAGCCGTTGCTCCCATCGCTGGCTGTGATCGACTCGACGCCGGCCGTTTTCAGCGTGACGCTGAAGGTATGCGAGCCGTTGTCGGCGGCGGTGAAGGTATAGTCGGCGGGCAGGCCGGCCTGGGGATCGGAGCTGGTGAAGTGGACGGTGCCGGTGTAGCCGGTCAGGACGTTGCCGCTGGGATCGAGGGCGGTGACCGTGATGGAGCCGGCCACGCCTGCGGTCGTGGACGAGGGGAAACCGGTGACGCTGAAGGAGCCGGACGGTGCGGGGTTGATCTTGGAGACGAAGCCGCTGCCGGGCGTCGTCTGCAAGGCGCCGGGCGTGGTGGGGAAATTGGTCGAGTTGGTGGTCCCATTCACGTAGACGTTGCCCGAGGGATCCTCGGCGATTCCCCAGCCGGAATCGTCGCCCGTGCCGCCGAGGTAGGTGGAGAAGAGCAGTCCCGAGCCGGCGGCGTTCAGGGTGGTCACAAACGTGTCCAGGTTCAGGTAGCCGAAGGCGCCTGCCCCCTGGGTCTTTGTTGGCTGGAGCGGGTTGACGGTGGGGAAGTTCGTGGAGTTGGTCCAGCCGGTCACGGTGGCGTTGCCGGAGCTGTCCACGGCGATGCTGGTGGCATCGTCCGCGCCATTGCCGCCCAGGTAGGTGGAGTACACCAGGGCCGATCCGGCGGCGTTGAGCTTGGTCACAAAGGCATCGCCATCGACGTTATTCGCATCGCGACCGCCGAACGCGGTCTGGAAGGCGCCCGGAGTTGTGGGGAAGTTGGTCGAGGAGGTTCCGCCCACCACGTAGGCATCGCCGGCCGAGTCCACGGCAATGCCCGGACCCGTTCCGAAGCCGCCATTGATCGAGTCGCTCTGCGGCGTGAAGCCGTTATTCCAGCCGATGCCGCCCAGCAAGGTGGAATAGACCAGCGACGCCGAGCCGGACAGTGATGGGTTGAACTTGGATATGAAGGTATTGGAGCTGCCGGTTAACGTCGTCTGGAAGGCGCCCGCTGTTGTCGGGAAGTTGCTGCTTCGAGTCCAACCAGTCACGTAGGCATTGCCGTTGCTGTCCACGGCAATGCCGGTCCCTTTCTGGATGGACGCGGAGCCGCCGAGGTAACTGGAGTAAACCAGCGAGGCCGAGCCGGACAGATTGGGGTCGATTTCCGCGAAGAACGCGGCCCCGGGAGCGGATCCCGGGAAACTTGGCTGGAAGGCGCCCGGAGTCGTGATCAGGCCCGCGATGGCAGTGCCTGTCAGGTAGGCATTGCCCGCCGCGTCAACGGCGATGGCTCCGCCCGGAGTGCCGTAGCCAACGCTTGTGCTGGTCGCCGTGACTCCAGGGAGGTACGTGGAGTAGAGCAGCCCGGAGCCCGTTGGATTGAGGACCGTGGCGAAGCCTTCCCAGCCGTAAGGGCCGGTGGACTGGTAGGCGCCGGACAGGGCGTTGGCCGTGGTCGGGAAGGAGGAGCTGGCCAGGCCGGTGACGCAGGCATCGCCGGCGCTGTCCACGGCGATGCCGCTGCCGGAAACGCCCGAGGCGCCGTTGCCACTCGAAAGCGGGCCATTGCCGAGGTAGGTGGCGTAGACCAGGGCGCCCGCGGCGTTCAGCTTGGCCACGAAGGTCCCGGAGCCGCTGGTCTGGAACGCCCCAGGCGTGGTTGGCAAGCTGGAGTCGGCGGAGCCGGTGACGTAGACGTTGCCCGCACCGTCCGCGGTGGTGGCATAGACGTTGCCATGAAAGTAGGTGGACCAGTCGAGGGATGCCGGGACGGCCCGGTCTTCCAGCACTTCGAGGCGGGGACGGATGACGGGACGCCGGCGTGGGCCGCTCTTCTGCGGACCCTTGCTGGATACCGTGCGCCACAGGTTCAGAAGCGTCGGCCACATGGGGAGATCTCCTTCGTCAGGGGCGGCCTGCGGTACAATGGCGATGCACTGCTGCCGGCGCGCAGACCGAGCGCCGGGGCGTGCCGAGGCCGGTGAGACTTACGCTCGGCGGCGAGGCTCACTGGCCGCCTTTTCTCCTTGTCTCCAGTCCCCTGGCCGTTGCTGGCCTTACTCGGGCCAGCAGGCGGGGATACAATGCAAGGATCGCCGAGGGCCCTTGGTTCCTGGAGATCCCGCAATGGCTATTACCGTCGAAGCCGTGTACGAAAACGGCGTCCTCAAGCCCACGGAGCGATTGCCGCTCAAGGAACACGAGAAAGTTCAGCTCATCGTGCATCCGTACGTCAGCAAGCTGGCCGACTCCTATGGGATCATGGGATTTCAGGGGACCGTGGAAGAAGCCGATTTCTTCGCGATGGACCCCGAGCTGGACTACCCCCCGCCCGCGGAGGAACCATGACCTTTGCCCACCTGGCGACGGGTGATACCCTGTTCCTGGACGCCAACACGCTGATCCACCTCTTTGAGCCTCATCCCCAATGGGGAGCGCTTTGCCAGCAGCTGATTCAGCGCATCGACAACCAGGACCTGGTGGGATTCACTTCCACCCACGTCGTCAGCGAAGTCTGCCACCGACTGATGACCGTGGCAGCGCACCGGGCCATGAGGCGGTACGTGTCGTGCTTCGCGTGTCTAACTGTGTCCGTTCCAATTTCCGCCTCTTCCCACTCGGCTTACTTCTTCTCCTCGGGGCGTGGAGTTGTGGGCGGGTCGTTTTGCCCTGCTTTTGGACTGGCCCGCAGACGTTGACAGCGCAACAGCGATTGGAAAACCTCTGATCGCAGGGGGTCCGTGGGAGGAAGCAACGTCAGAATTTGGTGGTACTTGTCCTCCGCCTCCTTTGTCCGACCTTGTTTTTCCAGGAGCCTGGCCAGTGCGTAGCGGGGCCGGATGAACTTGGGGTCGATTGCGATTGCCTTGTTGTAATGCTCCTCGGCTTCCTTGGGCTGGCCCAGTTCAGCCAGGACGCCGCCCAGGTTGTTGTGGGCCCTGGGGATGTTGGGGTTGAGTTTGATGGTTTGTTCATATTCCAGTTTGGCCTCTTGCAGCCGGCGCCGGCTGTACAGGAAGTGGGCTAAGTCCAGGTGGCCTTGGTCCCAGCGCGGCTCGACCTCGGTTGCCTTTCTGAAGGCCGCCTCCGCCTCCTTGAACTGCCCCTGCTTGAACAGCACCGCCCCCAGATTGCTGCAGGGGTGTGCGACCAGCGGATCGAGCCGGATGGCCGCGCGGTACGCCTCGGCAGCCTTGTCAAACCGGCGCTGCTTCAGAAAGACATTTCCCAGCTCGTTGTTGGAGGCAAAGGCTTCCTTGGGGTTGACTCGGATGGCCGCGCCATACGCCTTCTCGGCCTCCTCCAACTCTCCCTGCTCGAAGAGGATCCTACCCAACCAATGATGACCATGGGCCTCCCCGGGATCAATTTGGATGCCACGGCGGTATTCTTTCGCTGCCTCTGCAAGCCGGCCCTGATTGAACAGGAAGTCGCCCAGATAGAAATGGGCCGTGACCCGCCTGGGATCCATTTGGATGGCCCTTCGGTACTGCTTCTCGGCTTCTCCTCCTCGACCCCGTTTCTCAAGGAAAAGGCCCAGGGCCGCCTGGGCCTCGTAGTAATTGGGATCAAGCTCAAGGGCCTTGAGGATCACTTCTTCTCCCTCTTCGACTGCCTCATTATCCAGGAGAGTCAACGCCAGATTGCAATGATTGGCTGGATCGATAGGACGAAGGGCCAGGGCGACCGTAAAAAAGCGTATGGATTCTTGCCATCGGGGAGGCCTCATTTTGGACAGAAAGTAAGCGAGACTGTGGTTGATCCAGAAGTCTCCCGGGGACTGCTTCTGCGCCTGGCGGAGCAAGGCCACCGCTTCTTCAATGGCATCGATTTTCCCCAAGGATACTCCCAGAAGATACAACGTCGAGGGGGGCAAATCATTCAGATCTTCCGAGGCAGCCAGCTCCTTCAGTCTGGTCTCATCCAATCGTTCCAGAGCATTGCGTACCTTGGTTCGCCAGGGGTCGGGATCGACAGCGCGGGCCAGGGCCAGCAATTGTTTCCACCCGGCGTCCTCCTTCCCTCGCGCTTGTCCCTGGGCCCAGGCCCAATCGGTGAGTGCCGCGGCCAGTTCCAGAGAGATGCTCGTTCTCTGGATGCGCTCTACCGCTTCCTCTTGAGGCAATGCGATCACATCAATGCCAAACTCCCGAAACGCATGCTCATAGATAGGGTCCAGCTTGCCATAATCAAGTTTCTCCCCTTTCACGGTTACCGGGAAGATACGGATCCTCTCCAACTTGGCGTCCATATCCAGGTCGGCATGACGCTCACGCACTTGCTGTTGCAGGGTTCGGTTAATCGTCCTTCCTGGCAGCAGAGAGACAGCTCGCCGGGCTGCTGCCAGGGCTTCCGCCTTCTTTCTTTGCTTCTGGAGTTCCTTCACGTGATTCAGGATCGAACCAACTTCCCGTTCCTCCGCTGCCTGTTTCTGTGCGGACCACAGCCAGTTGCCCCCGACCAGAACAAGGGTCAGCAGAATGACGCCTGTTGTTGCCCACACCACCGGCTGATGCCGTCGCGCCCACTTCGTCACTACCTGGAGGCAGGTGGGCCGCCGAGCCCGGATCGGCTCGTCCTGGAGAAATCGCCTCAGATCATCGGCCAGTTCCTGCGCTGCGGCGTAGCGCTCCGCGGAGTTCTTCTCCACCGCTTTCAGCACGATGGTTTCCAGCTCCGCCGGGATGGCCTTATTCCTTTGGCGTGGCGGAGCAGGTTCCTCGAAGGCGATTTGCCGCAGGATCTCCTGCCGATCCTTGCCCTCGAACACCGGCCGCAGCGTCAGCAGCTCGTACAGAGTAGCTCCCAGCGAATAAACGTCGGTGCAATGATCGATGGGCACGCGCTTGGCCAGGGCCTGCTCGGGGCTCATGTAGCGCAGCGTTCCCACCAGGTCGCCGGTCATTGTCAAGCTGGCTTCGCCGTGCTGCACGTGGGCCAGCCCGAAGTCGGTCACCCACACCTGACCGCGCCGGTCCAGCAGCAGGTTGGCAGGCTTGACGTCGCGGTGAACGATGCCCACTTGATGGGCGTGGTCCAGCGCCTCCGCGGCCTGTACTCCAATCTCCGCCACGCGGCGGAAGTAGTCCCGGCCTCGCTTGCCTTCTCCGGTCAGCGGAGTGACGTCCATTGCCTGAACTGTTTGGCTGGCCGTGATCCCCTCGTGCGGAGCCGGATAGGGGGTGGTCCGCTCCTCTCCTGGGACCGCTGCCCCTTGTTTCTCCGTCTGCCGCAACTGCCGGATCACCTCGCTGAGCGGCTGGCCGTCGATCAACTGCATGGCGTAGAAATGGATGCCCCGCTCGCAGCCCACGGAGAACACCGGCACGATGTTGGTGTGGTGCAGACAGGCCGCCGCCCGCGCCTCGTTCTGGAAGCGTTGCAGCTGACGCGGATCGAGCATGGCCGCGAACGGCAGCACCTTCAACGCCACCCGCCGGTCCAGCGAGATTTGCTCCGCCTCGTACACCACACCCATGCCGCCCCGGCCAATCTCCCGGAGAATGCGAAAGTCGCCCAGCGTGCCGGTCACTGCCCCTTCGGGCCCCACTTCGGCAGCCCCGCCGATCCGCGACAGGTCGAGGACGTTGAGCGACGCCAGCACCTTGCGCAGGAGTTCGGCGGCGTGCGGGAAGCGAGCGGCGTATTCCTCGACGTTGGGCTGCTCGCCCTGCCGTTGCCGTTCCAGGAACTCGTCGGCGACCTGGGCGACCAGCGATTCCAGCGACACCTGTTGCTGCACCGATGCCTCACTCATGGCGTTCTCTCCAGCAGCCGTGACCTCGGGCGTGACCTTCCTCCACCCATCTACCCCCCGTTCCGCGCCGAACGTGACAGGGGCGAGCGCGTTTTCCGCAAAGAAGATCCACGGGTTTCGGTTCAGGTGTAACATGGCTGGACCGCCATTGCAAGCAGCCAGCGGTGCCGGCCTTATCCGAACTGGCGAGCGGGGATACAATGCAGGGATCGCTGAGTTCTCTTTGTTCCGGGAGATTCTGCAATGGCCATTACTTTCGAGGCGATCTACGAAAACGGTGTCCTCAAGCCCACGGAACCGTTGCCGCTCAAGGAACACGAGAAAGTCCAGCTCATCGTGCAGCCGTACGTGAGCAGGCTGGCCGATGCCTACGGGATCATGGGATTTCAAGGGACAGTGGAAGAAGCCGATTACTTCGCGATGGACCCTGAACTGGACTACCCGCCACCCAAGGAGGAACCATGACCTTTGCCCAGCTGGCGACAGGGGATGCCCTGTTCGTGGACGCCAACACGCTGATCCACCTCTTTGAGCCTCACCCCCAATGGGGAACGCTTTGCCAGCAGCTGATTCTGCGCATTGATAACCAGGACCTGGTGGGGTTCGCTTCCACCCACGTCGTCAGCGAAGTTTGCCACCGGCTCATGACCGTGGAAGCACACCGGACCCTGAACTGGCCCATCCCAGGCATCGGCAACCGTCTCCGCACGAACCCCCACGAAGTCCGCAAGCTGAGCTTGTTCCGCCAAGCGGTGGAGCAGATCGCCCGAAGTCAGCTTCAAATCCTGACCATCACTTCGGCCATCCTGGTCGCGGCCGTGGCGCTCTGCCAGCAGGAAGGTCTGCTGACCAATGACGCCATTATCGTGGCGCTGATGCAGGCGCACGGCTTGAACAAGATCGCCAGCAGCGACACCGACTTCGACCGCGTGCCCGGGCTGACCCGATACGCGCCGGTCTGACGGCAGAACTCCGTGGCCGGCTTGCGGCCCTCACGACGGCTCCTCCAGCAGGCCGTGGTCGCTCAGCACCTTTTGCAGCCGGATCAGGGCACGGCCGTACCGCTTGCGGGCGGCGGCCAGCTCGATCTCCAGCAGGCACGCGATCTCCTCGTAGGGCAGTTCCTCCGCGTGCCGCATCAGCAGGATTTCCTGGTCCGCCTCCGACAGTTCGGCCACGGCCCGGCTGAGGCGCTCGGCGAACTCGCGGGCCTCGGCCTGGCGGCTGGGCGAGGGGCCCCGGCTGACGAACGGTCGGGCCAGCAGCAGCGACGAGCGCTCCGGCAGCGGCACCTCACGATCCACGGAGCGGCGAACCCGCTGGCGGTGGTCGCGGCGCAGCTTCAGCAGCCGTTCGTAGGCGGTCTTGCGGACCCAAAGGTGAAAGGGCATCGGCCGGCGTCTGAGAAAATCGTCCATCCGCCGCACCACCTCCAGCTGGGCCTCCTGCACGACGTCCGACGGGTCCACCCGGGCCCGCAACCCCGCGTCGAGGTGGAAGTCGATGAACGATTGCAGGTCGGGCCGATAGCGAGTCAGCAAGCGATCCAGCGCCTGCCGGTCGCCGCTCTGGACCTGCTCCAGCAGGTCGTGCGTCTGCACCGAATCGGGTTTCACCTCGGGCATGGCTTTCCTCCACCCATCTACCCCCCGTTCAGCGCGGAATGTGACAGGGGAGCGATGGCTTTTTCCGAATGAGAGCTGGTGGTGTTCCGGGATAGGTGTATGGAGGAGGTGCCGAGGCCGCAAGGAGCCCCGGGTTGCGGCCGAGCGGCGGAACCCGGGGGCTGCGGCAGGGCCATCATTCCCCGGCGGCCGTCTGTTGCCGGGCGATCTGCTCGGCCCACTCGGCATCCGCCGGCCGAAGGGCGGGGTGAGGCTTGTCGGAATAGACGTAGCGCTTGTATCCAGCCGCATCATAGACGCGATGCAGCAGTTCTTGCAGATCGAGCGGCACCTCAGGGTCAGGCGGACTCACCGGGATGGGGATGACCGGGAGCCGCTCTCGAAGGCCGATGGGCCAGAAGCCTGCTTGCGGCCAATCCTGGGCACGAGCAACCATCGCGTAGTAATCGCAGGCAGGCAAGACGGGTGGGCTGGGACGCTCCCCACCCCGGCGGAGGTCGATCTCGACGAGATTGACAGGGCTCATCAGGAGCAGGTTTCGCTTCCGCAAATAGTCATCACGATCAGGTCCGGATGCCTTGTTGGTCGGGCTGAGCAGCTCCAGCACGGTAACCACTCGGCGCAATCTGCGATCATGGATCTCCAGAGAGCAGAGGATCTCGACATCGACGGCCAACGGTGCCAAATGAAGCGGAACCGCGAGCGGGACAATCTTGACGAAGTAGTGCGCCCCTACCAATTCCATCAGAACGTCCCGAGCGTGATTGATGAAGCTGCCATGGAAATCCTCCCAGACATCGTTCTGCTCCAGGTAAGGATTCATTCCCGGAAATGGCGAAGGCATGGGATTCCTCCGGAGAGACGAGCCACCGGGTTTATCCCGGTGGTCCAGACGGCGGGGATAAACCCCGCCGCTCGTCCCGGCGTCAGTTCTTCTTCGCCTCCAGGTAAATCGCCAGAGCGTCGGCCAGCATCGACAGGCTGGTCGGGTTACTCTTGAGCGGGCCGGTCAGCGACTTGATTGTCTTTTCCGCCAGCTTCTGATAGCGCTCATCCTTCGTCTTGATCCACAGCCGGACCAGGTTCCGCGCCGCCAGGCTGTTGCCGGCCGGCTGGGCCCCGTCGTACTGGTCCCGAGAGCGGGCAAACAGCTTCTCGTGATCGTTCGAGGTGTAGTAGAAGCCGCCCCGATCTTCGTCGGCGTGCAGCTTGACCATGACGTCGGTCAGCTTCTTCGCCTCATCCAGGAAGCGTGCCTCTCCGGTCACGTCGTGCAGCGTCAGCAGACCATGCACCAGGTAGGCATAATCGTCGAGGTAGCCGTTGAGCCGGGCCTCCGCCTTCTGTCCGGGAGCGGCTCCGTAGGTCCGCAGCAGCCGGCCGTCCTTGGTCTTGAGTTTCTTCAGGACGAAGTCCGCGGCCCGGACGGCGGAGGCGATGGCCTTCCTGTCGCCCAGGGCCTGTCCGGCCCGGGCGGCGCCGGCGATCATCTGGCCGTTCCAGCCGGTCAGCACCTTGGTGTCCAGGAACGGCCGAGGACGCTTGGCACGGACCTCGAACAGTCTCTGCCGTAAGGGACTCAGCTGACGGTCCAGCTCTTCCTCGGTCAGCTTCCGTTCATTGGCCTGCTCCGCCAGCGACTTCTTCAGCACCAGGATGTGGAACTTCGACTCGAAATTGGCCGGCTCGTCCAGGCCGTAGACCTTCTTGAACAGCTCCAGGGATTCCTGTCCGGCCAGCACCGCATCGACTTCCTTGGCCGTCCAGACGTAGAACTTGCCTTCCTCGCCCTCGCTGTCGGCGTCCAGGGCCGAGTAGTAGGCCCCCTCCGGCGAGGTCAGCTCGCGCTCGACAAAGGCCAGCGTTTGTTGCAGGACGCGCTTGTAAAGCGGCTTCTTGGTCTCGGCGTAGGCCGCGGCGTAAAGCTCGCACAGCTGGGCGTTGTCGTAGAGCATCTTCTCGAAGTGCGGAACGGTCCAGGTGCGCTCGGTGCGAATAGCGGTGGAAGCCGCCGCCTAGCTGGTCGTAGATGCCGCCCTGGGCCATCCGGTCGAGTGTGAAGAAGACGATGTCCTTGAGCTGCTTGTTCTTGGTCCGGATGCCCTCGTTCAGCAGCAGCGTCAGGTAGGACGGCATCGGGAACTTGGCCCCCCGGAACTGACGCACGGCACTGCCGAAGCCGCCATGAACGGAGTCATGGTGTTCCTTGACTTCATCGACGGCCGCGGTGACCAGGTCGCGGTCCAGCTCGATCAAGGGAATGCCGCGGGCTGCGGGCCAGGTGCTCGGCCGTGGCGGTGGCCAGCCGGTTGGCCTGCTCCTGGATCTCCTTGGGCTTGTCGCGGTAGATGTCGCTCAGGACCGTCAGCAGCGTCTTGAAGCCGCGGACCTTCTCGCCATCAATTTCCTTATCCTCGCGCGGCCAGTACGTGCCGCCCTCGATGGGCTTGCCGTCGGCGGTCAGGAACATCGACAGCGGCCAGCCGCCGGAGCGGCGCAGACCCTCGGTGAGGGCGGTCATGTAGACGTTGTCGATGTCGGGCCGTTCCTCGCGATCGACCTTGATGCAGACAAAGTGCTTGTTGAGGATCTTCGCCACTTCCTCGTTGGCGAAGGACTCCTTCTCCATGACGTGGCACCAGTGGCAGGAGCTATAGCCGATGGAGAGAAAGACCAGCTTGTTTTCCTTCTTCGCTTTCTCGAACGCCTCGGGGCCCCAGGGGAACCAGTCTACCGGGTTGTGGGCGTGCTGCAAGAGATAGGGGCTGGTCTCGCGGGCCAGCCGGTTGGGCTTGCCCTTGGGCTTGTCGGCCTTGTCGTCGGCGGCCAGCAGAGGCGGCAGGGCGGCCAGAACCAGCAGAAGGGAACCGAGGCGGAGGAGTCGAAACATGGGTGCGTTCCTGGGGGTGGTTGGGTGGGTGTGGGTTGTGTGGGTCAGGGGGCCGATCCTGACCCACGAAGCGAAGCAGTAGCCGCAGGCTTTAGCCTGCGCTCCGGCCTATTTCACCGTCAGCTTGACCGTGCCGGGAAGCAGGCACCGCATCAGTTTGTCGTTACAGGCATTGACCTGGACGCTGACTTCCAGGGGGCTGGTGTCTCCCGCAGTCCGCCTGACCTGGCTTTTGATGACCACCGTGCCCTCGTAAACTTTGTAATCGCCCAGCGTCATATCCTTCACCAGCTTCCCGGCCGGGTACTCGACCTTCACGTCCTTCAGCGGCTGGCCGGCCTTGATGGAAACGGCGGTCTTGCTCTCTTCGATGTCCTTGTTGCCGACCGGGTTGGCGTAGAGGTGCCAATCCTTCTCGATGACCACTGTGAGCGTGACGACTTGCTTGCCGTCGGCGTCGGGCTTGCTGGCTGTGCCGGTGACCTTGACCTTCGAGTCGGACCCTTTGTCCTGAGCCAGGGCCAAGTCCGGTCGGCAAACCAGGGCCAGGACGGCGAGCAGCAGCCAGGGAGTCTTCCGGGTGAGCAACCGCAAGGACTGTACGGGATGGCGAAACAGGACCATGTTTTCTCCTCGAACAGACAGAGGTTCACTTCACCGTGAGCTTGGCGGTGCCCGGCAACAGGCAGTTCTTGTCGCTGCAGGCCTGCAACTTGACGCTGACTTCCAGCGGGCTATTGTCGCCCGCGGTCCGGCGAAGATGGCCCTTGATGACCACCGTGCCCTCGTACACGTTGAAGTTGCCAAGCGTCTTGTCCTTCTCGACCTTCCCGGCCGGATAGTCGATCTTGACCTCTTTCAGCGGCTGGCTGGCCTTGATGGCCACGCTGGTCTGGGCATCGGCGAAATCCTGATTGCCGACCGGGTTGGCGTACAGGTGCCAGCCCTTCTCGATTGTCAAGGTGAGCGTGACCAGCTGCTTGCCGTCGGCGTCAGGCTTGCTGGCTGCGCCGGTGATCTTGACCTTCGATTCGGACGTCTTGGGCTGAGCGGACGCAGGGGCCGACAAGCAAAGCAAAGCCAGGCCGGCCAGCACCAGAGCCGCCTGCCTCCGATGGCGAAACAGGTCCATGTTCTTTCCTCGATCAACCAGGTTGGGCCCGGCGCGGCAACGGCTCGAACCGCCCGCGGCCGGACAATGTCCTTGATACTATCTCCACAGGCCGCGGTTTCGCCAAGAGGAAAACCACAGCAACGCCTCATCTGCCGCGCAGCAGCCGCTCGATTACCGCATCCGCCACGTATTTCCCCGACCGCGTCAACCAGGCTCCCCGACGCTCATTGTGCAGCAAACCCAGCTCCACCAGATGCTCCAGAGCGGCCCCGGCAACCTCGTCCAGCGAATGGCCGGTCTGCTCGCGGAACGCGGCCCGATCGATCCCCTCGGCCCGCCGCAGTTGCACCGCCATCGTCTCCCGCGCTCGCTCCCACGGCTCCAGTTCCTCGGACTGAAACACCGGGCTCTCGCCCGAGAGGACCTTGCGCAGGTAAGTGTCGAGGTTGCGAGTGTTCAGCTCCCGCCGGCCCAGGACGTATCTGGCCGCTCCCATGCCGAAGCCGAAATAGGCATGGTTGGCCCAGTAAACCTGGTTGTGCCGGCTGCGATTCGTCGGGCCGCTCGATTGCCGGCGCGCATGGTTGGAAATCTCGTAATGCTCGAACCCTGCCGACTCCAGCGTGTCAATGGCGACCTGGTAAAGACGCAGCTCGGTTTCCTCCTCCAGCGCCTTGACCTGACCGTGCTGCCGCTGCTTCCACAACGGCGTCCCCTTCTCGTAGGTCAGGCCGTAGGTCGATACGTGTTCGGGCCCCAGGGCCAGTGCCCGGGCCAGGTCATCCTCCCATTCGCTGACCGTCTGCCCGGGCACGGCGAAGATCAGGTCAAGCGATACCTGCGGAATCCGCCGCCGGACGTTCTCGACCGCCCGGGGCACGTCTTCGGGAGAATGGTCCCGCTCCAGCACGCGCAGCAGCCGGGGCTGAAACGACTGCGCTCCCAGACTGATCCGCGTGACGCCATGATCGGCCAGCACCGCGATCTTGTCCGGATGCAGGGTGCCCGGATTCGCTTCAATCGAGAATTCCCCGCTGGCCCGGAGCGGCAGCCAGCGCCGCACCGACTGCAAGAGCTGCTGCAACGCCGCCACGCCGAGATGCGTGGGCGTGCCGCCGCCGATGAACAGCGTCTCGACCGGCTGCGGCGACCCGAGCGTGGCCAGTTCCGCTTCCAGGGCTTCAAGGTACAGCTCGATGGCCGAGTCCTGGCCGACGGCGATGGCGAAATCGCAGTACCCGCAGTGATGGGCGCAGAACGGAACGTGGACGTACGCGGCCCGGGGCCAGAGCCAGGGGGGCAGGGCAGAAGCATTCGCGGAAGTTGGCAGCACGGTTCTTGACAACCTCAACCGTTCGGTGGGCATTGGCCTGCAAAGGCCGCCACAGGAACTCAGGCGTCCGGACTGGTCGGCTGGCTCTCGATTTCCGTGAGGGCCGAATGGAGCCACCGCTCGCAGCTCTTCTCTCTGGCCTTCTCTTCCAACTGCCGGAGGACTTCGTCGTAGGAACACTTGCCCTGGGCTGCGGCTTCCATGTCCAGGACGGCATTGTGGAACAGATCCGCAAGGTGGAAGACCATTTTGTTCTTTTGCTCGTGACCTTGCGCTCGCATCTCGATGAGGGCGCGGAACAGGAGGCGGTGAACAAGTTCGAGAGCAGTCTTCTTGGTTGTGTGCATGGGTCAATCCAGATCAGGGAACATGGACAGGTCAGGAGTATACGGGGCCACGGGCACCTTGGTGTCCGGCTTGATGCTGCTGCCGGGATCAGCCGCCCGGCGGAGCAGTTCGTGAGCCCGGCCATTGCCGTCCACCAGGGTTCCCGTGTCGGTGTTCTCGGTCAGGAAGTCTCCTCGGGCCAGGTTGCGCACCGACTGGAGCAGTTCCGCGTCGGTCAGTTTCTGGAGCCCAGGACGGGGCGTACTGTGGGCCGCCCCCTGGATCGGCTTCAAATCTTTGACCTCGACTTCACGCACGAATCGGGCCGATGTTTGGGGTTTTGCGGAACTCGGCCAACACTGCGCCGACTGCCGGCGTCTTCTCGCGGAATGGCTCTGGGATCGCGCCTCGGCCCGGTTAGTATATCACAGGTCACGCCTGGGGAGCCACGGATTCCCTGGTTCTCTTCTTGAGAGCCGCTCATATGACTACCGTTGCCAGTCAGCTGAATGTCTATCGGCCAGGGCTGTGGGCCAGCTGCTGGGACTCGCCGTGTTCGTTGGCCATTGAAGAATTGAGCATTTGGGGGTTGCCATGATTCTAGCGGGCAAGGTGGCACTGGTAACAGGAGCATCGGCGGGCATCGGGCGAGCGACCGCCCTGACAATGGCCCAGAACGGGGCGGACGTGGCCATCAATTACTTAACCTGGCCCGAGTCGGCCGAGGAACTCGCCGGGCAAGTCCGGGCCCTGGGACGCAAGGCGTTGCTCTGCCAGGTGGACGTCGCCGACCAGCCCGCCGTCGAGGCGATGGTGGAGCGCGTCGTGAAGGAACTGGGCCACCTAGACATCTTTGTTTCCAACGCCGTCTACAGCGACCGGGAATTGTTCTGGAAGGCGGACATGGCCGGCTTTCGCCGGACCATCGACGTGACCATGTGGGGTGCCTTTCATGGACTGCGCGCCTCGGCCAACGCCATGATCCGCCAGGGCCAGGGCGGCAGCATGGTCGTGGTCAGCTCCGGCCATGCCAAAACCGCCATTCCCTCCTCAATGGCTTACAACATGGCCAAGGCGGCCCTCGATCAGATGGCCCGGACGGCGGCCCTGGAGCTGGTCAAGCACCGGGTTCGCGTCAACATCATCTATCCGGGCTGGACCGACACCCCCGGCGAACGGAAGTTCTTCACCGAGGAGGTGCTGCAACAGGCCGGGGCCGCCCTGCCCTGGGGCCGGCTGGCCAAACCGGAGGAGGTCGCCCGCGGCATCCTGTTCCTGGTCGATCCCGCGTCCGATTACGTCACCGGCAGCACGCTGGTCATCGATGGCGGTGCCTCCTTGCCCTGGTGGTCAAAACGTGGTACAGGAGAGTTCTGAACCTTTCTGTACTGACCTCCGTGTCCTGAGAAAGGAGCCTTCACCCATGTTCCGCTTTCTCTGTTCCCTGCTGCCCTTGCTCGCAGCTATCCTGCTACTGCCTGGCGAGCCCTCGGCCGCCCCGGTGCCGCAACCGCGCAACCTGCTGCTGGTCTCGTCCAACCAGACCGGCAACTGGGAGGTCTTCCTCCTCAATCCCGACAACGGCGACACCAAAAATCTCACCAACAACAAGGCCAGCGACACCGACCCGGTCTGGTCGCCCGATGGGAAAAGGATCGTCTTTGTCTCCGACCGGGACGGGAGCAGCAACCTCTGGCTGCTAACGCTCGATGGCGCGGTTCGCCAGCTGACGAAGGAGAAGACGAGCTGTTCCTCGCCGCGCTGGTCGCCGGATGGGACTCGGATCGCCCACGTCTGCAACAAGGACGGCATTGACCAGGTCTGCCTGATCAATGCCGACGGCAAGAACGTCAAGCAGCTGACCAGCGATGGCCAGTTCGCCAGCCGGCAGCCGGCCTGGTCGCCGGCGGGCAATCGCCTGACCTTCTCGCGCTATGGCCCGGCCCTGTACGAGACGTTTCGGATCGACGCCGACGGCAAAAACGAGGTCAACCTGACCAACGGCGGCGGGCTCGACGCTCAGTGGTCGCCCGATGGCAAGAAGATCGCCTTCACCTCGGTCCGCAAGCAGGGCAGCTTCCTGGTGTACGTCATGGACGCCGACGGCGGCAACGTCACGCAGCTGCCTTCCAGCCCGAACCCGTGGGGCAACGTCTTCCCGGCCTGGTCGCCCGACGGCAAGAAGCTGGCCTACACCGACTGGATCGAGGACGCGCCGCAGATTGTCGTTTGCGACGCCGACGGCAAGAATTACAAGAAGCTGACCAGCACCGACCGGAACTTCATCGCCCGCTGGTCGGCCGACGGTAAGAAGCTGCTCTTCACCCGCACGGCCGAGGGCCAGCCCACGGCCCTGTGGATCATGGACGCGGATGGTCAGAATCAACGGAAACTGATGGAGAACGTCGGCACGTATGGCTGGCGGCCGAAATAGCAGGGAGAAGAGATGAGTTCGACGTTGCACCGCCTGCTCCCCTCCGGCATCTTGTTCCTGGTGCTGGCCGTCCCCGGCTGGGCCGACGACAAGCCGGAGCCGATTTACGAGGGCAAGAAGTTGAGCGGCTGGATCGCCCAGCTCAACAGTCCCAAGGCCGAGGAACGCGAACAGGCGGCCCAGATTCTCGGTCGCCTGTTTGAGCAAACCCGCGCCACCGTTCCGGACCTGCTCAGGATCGCGCAGCAGCGGCTGGCAACCGGCCAAATGGAGAGCCTGGGCCCCTTGCAGCAGCTGGGGCCGGGGGCCGTCCCAGCTCTGACCCGAGCCCTCTGGGATGACAATCCGCGCATCCGCGCCGTGGCCGCCTGGTCCTTCACCGGCCTGGGAATCCACGGCCGACCGGCGGCTCCTTCCTTGAAACACCTGCTCCACGATGAGATCGTCCTGTGCCGGTCTTTCGCCCTTCGAGCCCTGAATACCGTCCGGGCCCATGAGGCGGCGTCCGCAATCCTCGAAGCATTGGCTGACAGGGACGAACTGGTCCGCTCGGCGGCTCTGCACGCGCTGGGCGGACTGGAAGTGGATCCTGCACGCTACCTCCCCACCCTGAGCGAGTGGCTGACCGGCAAGGATCATCCTTCGCGGGTGCTGGCCCTGGAGCATCTGCGCTCATTGGGTCCAGCGGCGGCTGACGCCGTCCCCGCTCTTCGCGACTTGCTTCGGGACGACAATGCTGCGATCCGGTCGGCTGCGACAAAAGCCCTGGCTGCAATGGGATCCACTGCCCGGCCGGCTCTGCCGGCTCTGCTGACCCGGCTCAAGGAAAGGACCCGACCGAGCGAGCAGCTGGAAACCGCTCGCGCCCTGTGGTTGATTGGCCGATCTCCGGAGGTGGGGCCATTCCTGGAAAAACACCTCCCGGATCTGCGGGGCCAGTCGCGCCTGGCGGCGGCGGATTTGCTCTGGTGTGTCAACCGCAGCCCTCGGGCCCTGGATGCCCTGACCGCGGAACTGGGTCCAGATTCCACCGCCGGCCACTTGCAGACCCTGTTTCAGGTGCGTGACGTGGTTCCGCCGCCAGTCAAGGTCCTCCCGGCCGTGCGTTCGTTGCTGAAGGATCCCAACGCCGACGTGCGCAACCTGGCGTGCCAGGTTCTGGGGCAGATGGGAAAAGAGGCGAGTCCGGCCGTGGCCGACCTGACAGCAACGCTGAAGGACAAGGAGCCGTTTGTTCGCGGTGTCGCGGCCACGGCCCTGTGGGACGTCGCGAAGAAAAAAGAGGGGCTGGATGAGCTGGTCCGCCTGCTCAACGATGACAACCCGACCCTCCGGCGCTGGGCGGCCACCACGCTCGGTCTGCGCGGGCCAGAGGCGCGGGAGACTGTTCCCGCGCTGGAGAAAGCGATCCGGGATCCGCATCCGGTCGTCCGAGTCGAAGCAGCCAATGCTCTCTGGACGATCACACGGAAGGAAGAAACTTGCCGGCTCCTCGCGTCCATGCTGCAAGACGGGGACGCCACGGTGCGCTCCACGGCCGCGGTCGTACTCGGTCTCCCGTCCGGGGAGGGCGCGGTCCGGGCGGTCCCGGCCCTGGTTCGTGCCCTGTGGGACGACGACTCCCGGGTGCGCTCGAACGCAGCCGAGGCGCTGGGAAGGATTGGATCCAAAGCACAGCAGGCCCTTCCCGCGCTCCTGGCCATTCTCGATGCGAAGGTCGAGGAGGACCACGTCGTCTCCGCCGCGACCGAGGCCGTTGGCTTGCTGGGCAAGGAAAGCAAGCCGGCCATGACTGCTTTGCGAATGAAGCTCAAGCACCCGATCGGCTACGTGCGAGCCCTGGCCGCTCTGGGCCTGTCGCGGATCGAGAAAGATCCCGAAGCTCAGACTGTGGCTCGCAAGTGCCTGTCGCATCCCCACGTACGAGCCCGCATTTGTGCAGCCGAGGCGTTGTGGCACTTCAGCAAGGATCGGCAAGCGATCACCGTCCTCCGCGACGTCTTGACCGCGGCGGAGATCAGCAACCGGGAAGCGCTCTCTGACGCGCAACTGCACGAAACGCTCTCCAACGTGCGCTTCATGGCCGTTCGCGCCCTGGGACGGATTGGACCAGAGGCCCGCTCTGCTGTTCCCTTGCTGCTCGATCTGCTGCGAGCTGAGGATCGGCTGCTTCGAGCCGCTGTCGCCGAGGCCCTGACGAGAATTGATCCGGAAGCGGCCCGGAAAGCAGGACTCCCTTGACCGTCTTCGGGCTCCCACGTCGCCGGGGAGCCGGTGGGCCGCGTTAATGGCCGGCCTGGTTTGCGGTTGGTAACAAGGAACGTGGTCGAAAGCGATGAAAGGACGGACCATGCTCGAACTGAATCCACAAGCCCGCCTGGCGGTCATCCGCGAAAAGGTCGAGGCCGGTCAGCGGCTGTCGTTCGACGACGGCGTCTTCCTCTGCGACCAGGCCGACCTGTTCACCCTGGGCGACCTGGCCAATCTGGTCCGCCAGCGCAAGAACGGCAATTTCACCTACTACAACGTCAACACCCACCTCAACCCGACCAACGTCTGCGTCTATCGCTGTACCTTCTGCGCCTTCCGAGCCGACCTGAAAAGCCCAAAAGGCTACGTCATGACCGACGAGCAGGTCCTGGAGCGCGCCGCCGAGGCCGAGCGCCGGGGTGCCACCGAGCTGCACATCGTCGGCGGTCTGCACCATCAGCTGCCCTTCGAGTGGTATCTGAACGTCATCCGCATCATCCACAAGTCCCATCCCCGGCTGCACCTGAAAGCGTACACCGCCGTTGAATGGGACTGGTTCATGCGGCTGACCGGCCGGACCATCGAGGATCTGCTGGCCGAGTTCAAGGAGGCGGGCCTGGGCAGCCTGCCGGGCGGCGGCGCGGAGATCTTCCATCCCGAGGTGCGCGACAAGATTTGCGAACACAAGGCCGACGCCGAACAGTGGCTCGCCATCCACCGGGCCGCCCACAAACTCGGCCTGCGCTCCAACGCCACCATGCTCTATGGCCACATCGAGCAAACCCCCCATCGCATCGACCACCTGATCCGGCTGCGCGAGCTGCAGGACGAGACAGGTGGGTTTCAGACGTTTATCCCGCTGGCCTTCCATCCTGACAACACCAGGCTGTCTCACGTACCCAAGGCGACCGGCTTGATGGACCTCAAGACGATGGCGGTCAGCCGGCTGATGCTCGACAATTTCCCGCACGTCAAGGCCTACTGGGTGATGCTCGGCATCAAGACCGCCCAGATTGCCCTGAGCTTCGGAGCCGACGACCTGGACGGCACCGTGGTCCACGAGAAGATCTACCACGACGCCGGGTCCGATTCGCCGCAGGAGCTGACGGTTACCGAGATTCGCCGGCTGATCGAGGAGGCCGGCCGGGTCCCGGTCGAACGGGACACGCTCTACAACGAGGTGATCCGCAAAGAGGATCACTGGCAGACGGGGCGGTCGTTGCACCTGATCAGCGGGTAAGGAACGCGCCCGCTCCCTCCCTGATTTATCGTTTCGCGCGGACCACCTCCGCGCGAAACGATAAATCAGGGAGGGAGCGGGCGAACGTCCAAGTGCTGGAGAGCATGAGTTCCCGCGCGAATCCGGTGGCCAAACCTTCTTCCCTCCTGTAGAATACCCTGGAAGGCCATCCCGATCAGTTTCCCAGGCTTCGCAGGCGTACCTCACCCGCTCCCGTAATCCAATCTCTGCCAGCCTGAGCCGGATCGTGATCGTCCTCACCGGAACCAAGGAGAATGCCATGCATCACTCGGTCGAGATCGAAAACATCGAAGAACTGCGGCGGCGCGAGGGCATTGATGATTGTGAGCTTCGGGAAGAGATAGATCGGCTGCGCGAGGGCGATCACGTCAAGCTGACCATTCTGACGCCCAATCGCTCCCCCGGCGAGACCGTCACGGTGCGGATCACCAGCATTCACGGCACCGTCTTTCGCGGCAAGCTGCTCAAGGACCCGACCGTGGCCAGCCCGGCCAACTTGCACGCCGGCTCGCTGGTGACGTTTACCCGCGACCACATCCACTCAATCCCCAAGGTCCGGTCCAAGTAACTTCCAGTGCGGGACCTTGACAGGGAAAGGGAGCGGCGATGCCCCTGAAGGATTTGCGCCGGCCGGCCGACGAGGCCCCCCTGCCGGCTGACGTGCGTGCCTTTTTGCGCGAAGCCGATCGACGCATCGAGCGGTTCCGGCTCGACTGCCGGGTCCCCGGCTTCGTGCCCAGCGACTTTCCGCAAACCTACACCGCGTTGCGCGGCCTGACCTGCGGCGCCGCCCGCGGCAGCCTGTTTTGCGAATGGGGCAGCGGTTTTGGAGTGGTGGCCTGTCTGGCCGCCATGCTTGACTTCGACGCTTGCGGCATCGAGATCGAACGGGAACTGGTGGAAGCCGCCCAGCAGCTGGCCGACGATTTCGGCTTGCCTGTCGAATTCATTCAGGGCAGTTTCCTCCCGGCCGGCAGCAAGGTGCGGCAGGCCGCCGGTTCGGGCTTTTCCTGGCTCAGCACGGAGGGGCAAAGCGGCTGGAGGGAGCTGGGGCTGGACCCCGCCGATTTTGACGTGATTTTCGCTTACCCCTGGCCCGATGAAGAGCATTTCATCCCGAAGCTGTTCGAGCGCCATGCCAGCGCCGGCGCCGTGCTGCTCACCTACCACGATGAGGGCTTCGTCCGGCTGCGCCGCAAGGTGGATGGACCTTCGCGGGGCTGAGCGGCGCTTGGCCGCGACCCCTCCGTTTGTTCTCCAACTTGACCGGCCGGCCCTTGGAGGCGATTATGTAAGCAGAGCGTCGCACTCATTCTCTCTGGTCCTGGAGGCTGCCTGTCCATGCTCCACCGACTCTCTCGGATGACTTTGGCCGTCGCGCTCCTGGTCCTCACCTCTTCTGTGGGTCGGCTCAGCGCCGACGTGCCAGAAGCGGCTCCCGGTCTGAAGGCCTTCACTCCCGAGGTCCGTACCCGGCTCGACCGGGTGGCGGCCGAGCAGGAGATGGAAACGGTCGGACAGGACACGGTCAACCTGGCCGGCAACGCCACCGCGTTCCTGCTCAGCCAGACCACCCTGCCCGCCCGTGACGAGGCCAAACTGTCCGAGGCGGAACTGCGCCCGGATCGTCAAACAGACCAGGGTGCTGCCGACGCCCGAAGCGGCCAAGCGCGTTTGGGACAGGCTCCTCAAAGAGTTGCCGGCTCATCTGAAACCGCCGGAGTTCACCTATCGGCTGACCATCCTGGACGAGCCGAAGCTCGGGGCGTTCACCCCTGGAGGCGGCCAGGTCTTTGTGACGCGCGGGATGCTGGATCGCCTGCTTCAAGACCCCCGGCGCGGCGAGCCGGCCCTGGCCCTGATGCTGGCCCGGCAACTGGGGCACGTCGGTCTGGGCCATTGCCGGCGCGGCTGGCAGCTGAAGCGCTTGCAGGAGGAGCTGCAAAAGCCCAACAAGCCGGACGTGGATCACAAGGTGCTGGCCAAGGCCCTGGAGACGTGCGTTCACCTGTCCGGGCCGCTAACGTATTTCCTCTACTCGCGGGCCCAGCATTACGAGGCGGACCTGTTCGCCTGGCAATTGTGCCGCAATTGCAAGTTTGACCTGGACAGCCCCCTGGACGCGCTGCGTTTGGTGGCCGTGGTCAACGACCCGCGCCTGCTCGATAAGGACTACCGTCCCAAAAAGGAAGCGGTGGCCTCGGTCGTGGGCTACTACCTGTCCGACGAGCCCGAGCCGCTGCGGCGGCTGAAACGGCTGTTCATGGAGCGCGACGGCATCGTCGAAAGCGAGAAGGAACATGGTCTGTTCCTGTGCCAGCCGGGCACGGGCGAGCTGACCCGCTGCGGCAGCGGCTCGATCAAGGCCGACTGCGAGCCGATCATCTTCCTGCACGGGCTGCGCGGCGACAACGGGACGTTCAAGGACTTCATGGACTTCTTCCGCGAGGAGAAGGAGACGGCCAGCCGGCCGTTGCTGGTGTTCCGCTTTCCCAACAACGACAGCCTGGCCCGCAACGGCCTGTTCCTGGGCCGGGAATTGCTCCGCGTCGTGGCCGCTCCCGAGAAGGCGACGTTCATCTGCCACAGCGCCGGCGGGCTGATCTTCCGCTATTACGCCGAGAAGCTCCAGGGCAAGTTTGCCGGCGCCTACTTCCTGGCCACGCCGCACCTGGGCTCGGCCATGACCTCGCTCAAGTTCCTGGTGGACGTGTCCGTGTTTGCCGGCGCTCTGCGGTTGGGCCTGCCCGCGGCCATCGCGGAAACCCTGCCCGAGGGACGTGGCCAGGTCAGTTACGATCTCCAGCCGGACAGCCTGTTTCTCCGCTTCCTGGGTCACGACCCGGCCCGGGCGGCGAAATACCAGATCTTCTACGGCCGCTGTCTGCCGTTCGGCAAGGCCATCGGTTTGCGGGTCGCCTTCGTGGGCCTGAGGAAGCTGCTGCGCGAACAGGTCTTTGGCCGCTTCGAGTCGGAATGGCTGAAGGAATCCGGCCAGCGCCTGGTGGACGAGATGCAGCTGCCCGAGGAGGTTCTCAACGGCGACGGCGTGGTCACCGCTCGCAGCGCCATGCTCAAGGGGGCCGCCAAATTGATCGAGATGGAGCTGGATCACATTGCCATCAAGCAGGATCGGCAGGTGATGCAGAAAGTCCTGGAAGCGATGCGGGCCCGGTAATCCGAAGTACAACGAACCCACAAGGGTGACCCGTTCCCGTGAGTACGCAACAACCCCGCGATGGCATTCGACACCCGGGCGAACGACCGGAGCCGGCCTCCCCAGCCTCCGCCCCGAGTACGCCTGCGGCTGCGTCCACGGCTCCGAGCAAGGAGCCGCCGGCACCGCCCGCTGCCCCGCCGGCCCAGACACGCTGGACCTGGCAGCTGGTGTTCTTTCTCTGGATCACCTCGCTGGTCTTCCTGGCCCTGTACGAATTGCTCTGGGCGCTCTTCCGCTTCACCGGCGGTTCCAGCACCTCCCCTTGATTCCGGCCTGCCGGGTCGCTATTCCCCTTGCCGCCGCCGCGTGCCGCGATCCGTGGCGAGCGGGCCCCTCAGGAGGACCTGTCATGCGACCCCGAGTATGTGCGCTGCTTGTTCTGCTTCTGGCCCTGCCGGCCCGGCTCCCCGCGGCCGAACTGCAACATTTCGACGATGCCTCCCTCAATGCGATCCAGTTTGTCGATGGCAGGGAAGGCTGGGCCGTTGGCGACGAGGGGGTGATCTGGCATACCATCGATGGCGGCCAGATCTGGGAACGGCAGTCCACGGGCGTCAACGCCTCGCTGCGCTCGATTGCCTTCCTGAACCTCACTTTCGGCTGGGTTGTCGGCCGGGAAGAGCTGCCTGGAGGCGGCAGCACAGGTGTCCTGCTGTGTACCGAGGATGGCTGCAAATGGCAGCGCGTCCTGGCCAATACCCTGCCGGGCTTGAACGTGGTCCGCTTTGCCAACGAGAAAGTGGGCTACCTGGCCGGTGATGGGTCGGACCATCACCCCACGGGGACCTACTCCACCGACGACAGTGGGGCGGACTGGAAGGCCGTTCCCGGACCGCGCTGTTCCTCCTGGTACGGGGCCGCCGTCACGGAGCAGGGAACCGCGGTCCTGGCCGGCGCCTGGAACCGGATGGCCACCGCCCAGCCGAACCGCGTGCTGGTGAAAGACAGCGACGTCCTCGGCGGCCGGAGTCTGCGCGGCGTCCACTTCGTCGGCAACCGGGGCGTTGCGGTCGGCCAGGGCGGGCTGATCCTGGTCTGCGATCGTTCGTCGGGCAAGGAAGAGTGGCACCCGTTCCAGATGCCGCCGGAGTACCAGGCCAACCTGGACCTGTATGCGGTTCACGGCGTCGGCAGCCATTTCTGGGCGGTCGGCCGGCCCGGCAGCGTGGTGCTGCACAGCAAGGATAGTGGCGACCACTGGGAACTGCTGCCAACCCGGCAGTCGGTGCCGCTGAATAGCGTCTTCTTCATCAACGAGCATCAGGGCTGGGCCTGCGGCGAACTGGGCACGATCCTGGTGACCGCGGATGGCGGCAAGAGCTGGCGAGTGCAGAAGCGCGGCGGCGAGCGGGTGGCGGCCCTGCTGCTGCATGCCCGGTCGGCCGGCGTGCCGCTGGAGACGATCACCCACCTCGGGGCCCAGGACGGCTACCTGACCGCGGCCGTGCGCGTCACCGCTCCGGACAGTGCTACGTCCAGCCCGGCCCGGACCACCGAAGGGATGCGCTTTCACAGTGCCGTGCGCCAGGCGGGCGGGGTTTGCGGCGAGATGCTCTGGCAGTTCCCGCTCAGCTCGCACGTGGCACGCGGCAGCGAGAAGGACCTGCTCAAGAGCTGGAGCCAGTTCCTCGGCGAGGACAATCCGCAAGACCAGCTGCTGCGGCAGCTGGTGCTGGCCCTGCGCATCTGGCGTCCCAGCCTGGTGATTACCGATTGTCCTTCCGAGCAAGTAACCGGCTCGACTGCCGACGGTCTGCTGGTCGAGGCGATGCGGGTGGCGCTGGAGCAGGCGGGCGATCCGAAAGCCTTTCCCGAGCAGGTCAACAACCTCGGCCTGTCGCCGTGGCGGCCGACCAAGGCGTATGCTCTGGGAACCGACGCGAAGACTGCCAGCGTCAGCCTGGACCTGACGGCTGTGAGCCCCGTGCTGGCGAGCAGCGTTCAGGAGTTTGTGGGCCCGGCCTTTTCCTTGCTGGAGGCGTACAGCACGCCGCCGGCCCAGCGGTTCTTCCGCTTTCTGCTCGGTGCCGACGGGACCGCCGAACACAAGTACCTGATGCAAGGGATCGACCTGGCTCACGGGGGTCTGGCGCGTCGGCCATTGCAGCCCGTCGCGGAGCTGACGCCGGAGCAGCAGAAGGCGATCCGGCAGCGGGCCAACCTGCGTGCGTTCTCGGAAACGCCCAGCGGCCTGGCCAAACCCGAGGCGCTGCTGGCCCAGCTGGGTCCGATGGTGGCCGACATGGACCTGGACCAGGCCGGCCGGGCCATCCACGGCGTGGCCTTGCAGTATGCCCGGATGGGTCAGTGGGCCCTGGCCCGGGAGACGTTTCTGCTGCTGCTGGACCGCTTCCCGGCTCATCCGCTGGCCCCAGACGCCTACCGCTGGCTGCTCAAGCACAACAGCAGCAGCGAAGCGCGCCGGCGTCACGAAATGGGCCAGTTCCTGGTCATCGGCCAGCAATCCCTCGCGCCGGTTGTAGGGAACGCCCTCCGTGGCGTTCCGGGGCCAGCGGAACGCCACGGAGGGCGTTCCCTACAGGGTGAGCAGGGTCCTGCAACCTTCCAGCCGCCTCAGTTCGAGACCCGACAGGCCCAACAACTGGCCATCCTGACCAACAAGGCCGAGACCCGCCAGTGGTATCAGAGCTGCGAGCGCCTGGAGAAGGATCTGGCCGCCTTCGGTCCGCTCTTTACGCGTGACCCGGCCATCGAGTTCTGTGTGCTGTCGGCCCGGCGGAACCTGGGCGATTTCGACACGCCTCGCAAGCGCTATGGCCAGCTGGCCGCGGCGTTGCCCGAGGGGCCCTGGAAGCGAGCCGCCCAGGCCGAACTTTGGCTGCTGAACCGGACCGGACCGCCGCCGGGCCCAGTGCTGCAATGCCCGGCGGTGCTGACCCGGCCTCACCTGGACGGCAAGCTGGACGACAGCTGCTGGCAGGCACCTCAGCCCATCAAGCTGACCGACGCCGGCGGCAAGACCGCAGAGCAGTATCCCACCGAGGTCCGGCTGGCCTGCGACCGGGAGAACCTCTACGTCGGCGTGCGCTGCTTCCACCCGCCGAACCAGTCGAAACCGCAGCGGAAGCCCCGGCTGCACGACGTGGACCTGCGCGATCAGGACCGGGTAAGCCTGGTGTTCGACCTGGACCGCGATTACTCGACCTGCTTCCATCTCCAGGTCGATCAGCGCGGCTGTTTGCTGGAGGACTGCTGGGGCGATCGCACCTGGGACCCGCGGTGGTACGTCGGCATGCAAACCGAGTCGTGCTGCTGGGCGGTGGAGCTGGCCATTCCGCTCTCCGCGCTGACCGGCGATGCGGTGACCCCGGGCAAAGCGTGGGCGTTCAACGCGATCCGGGTGGTGCCGGGCGAGGGAGTGCAAGCCTGGTCGCTGCCGGCCGAGGCGCCGGAGGAGAACCTGCGGACCGAGGGATTGGGGTTGCTGCTGTTCACGCAGGGGCAGCAGCCGAACGCGGCGGCGGAGGGGCCGCGGATGATGCCGCGGGTGCAGTGAAAATGCACCGAGCCGCGCACGAAGCGAAGCGGAGTAAGCGGTTTCGGCAGAACCGCTTACTCCGCTGCGCTTCGTGCGCGGCTCGGACAAACCGCTTGGCAAACTACTTGCCACCCTCTTCCGCGCTGCGGGAGCTGATGCGCTTCAGATAGGTCTCGATGGCCTCACGATACTGGGCGGGCAGGGTGCGGGTGACCTCGACCATGGCGTCCGCCCGTTCCTTGTCCTTGTTCTTGCCCCAGTTCTCGACAATCTCCTTCTGCCGCTTGGGATCGACGACGCCCTTGCCAGGAGGAGCGTTCGGGATCTGGCTGTCGCCGGCGGGGCTGCTGGGCGTGTTGCCATTGGGCGGGCCGCCGCCCTGGGACGGAGCGCCAGGCGGGCAGGAGCCGCTGTTGCTGCCCGAGCCCTGTTTCTGCTTGTTCTCCAGCTCCTTGATCATCTCGTCGAGCCGGACCAGCACTTCCTTCTGATACTGCTGCGTCTTCTTGCCGCCGCGGGTCAGGTCGAGCCGGTCCTTGATCACGCTCATCTTGCGAGCGATCCAGCCCAGGTCGTTGTCCTGCCAGGTCAGCATGTCGTAGAGCATCAGGGCGGCCACGGCGCGATAGCGCTCGGGAGCGTCGGTGACGTCGTCCAGCAGCCGGCCGACGGACTCGTCGGCTTCCCTGCGCATCATGAGGGTGTGTTCGGCCACGGCGCGGGTGAAGAAGTAGGCGCCGGATCGATGACCTGCTCGGCCTTGACGGCCTTGAGGGCCTCCAGGCACTCGTCGAAGACCCGGCGGTTGGCCAGCTCACGAGCATAGGCCAGACCGAGGTTGGCCCGCAGGAACGGATCGACCTTGGTGTCCTTCAGGATCGAGGGAACGCTGGTGGGAGCGGCGTTCTTCGTGTCGCGAACCTCGGCCAGCAGCTTGGCGGCGCTGGCGTCGCCGAGGACGATGGTTGCGGTCGCCTTCTCCAGCAGGCTGCGATCCTTGCTGGCCCAGATGGCGTCGAACTTCTGGATGCTGGCGGCATCGGTCTTGCCGGCCTTCTTGAACCACTCCAGGGCCTGGGCCCGGGCGGCCTCCAGAGTGGGGGACTGAAGCGTACCGAAGGAAACCAGCTCCTTGGCCGGCTTCTTCGGGGCGTCGGCCGCCCTCACGGAGAACCCGCTCAGCAGCATGGCCGAGATGGCCAGGGCTGACAGGGACAACTTCCGCAGTGTCATCGCGTTACTCTCCTGTCGTTCAAGGTTTCGTTTCAGTCTGTCCCCGGCCTGGCGACCGAAGGAAACTCGATCCGGATGCTTTTCTCCCTGCCTCACTGTGGGGCTTGAAGGAGCTGGACGATCAATTTGTCAATCTCTTCATACGGTATGGGTTTGTCGTTGTCACTCGTATACTTACCGGCCCTGCGGCCCTGGCGATCAAACACAAACCAGACCGGCGGTCCACCCGTGTCCCATTGATTCTTCAGGACGGCGGTGGGCTCTTCCAGCAAAAAATTGGGGAAGGCGGCCTTCTTGCTGATCAAGAACTTCTCGGCTTTCTCCTTGGCTACCCCCAGGGTTGTTCCGGGGATAGCCATGTCCAGGCTCACCGACATACAGACCAAACCCTGCCCCTTGTGCTTTTCGTGCAGCTCAACCAGGTGGGGAAAATGCTTGACACAAGGAAGACACCAGGTCGCCCAGACGTCAACCGCCACCACCTTGCCGCGGTGGGCCTTCACCGCCTCGACCAGGCCCGGGTACTTGACCACCTTCAGCTCCACCCCCGCCTCTTTGGGCGCGGGATCGGGCGCGGCCGAGCCGCTCTCCGTAGAAAGGACGATCAAGCCGGCTAAACCTATCAACACCATCCCGACGCTTCCGACTCGAAAAACGCGTTTCATGGCCCAACAATCTCCTGGAAGAGCGTAACCGCCCGACGACACGCGGCGTCACGGGCCGCATCCTTGCGTCTTCCAAGCATAAACCCTTCGGCCGGCACAGGTCAAATCCTTTTCGCAAATCACGTGCCGCCCGCTTATTCCTTGCTCTGATACTCGATCGGACAACCGGTGGGCCGGGTTTCGGTTTTGCCGGGTTTTTCGCCTTTGAGGGCGGCCTTGACGGCCAGATCGACGTAGTTGACCGTCGGCTTGTCCGCATCGTCGTCCATGGCGCCCATGTAAACGATCTGGCGATCCTTGTTCAGGACAAAGAACTGGGGCGTCCGGACCACGCCCAGGGACCGGCCGATCTTCTGGCTGGGGTCGTGAACGTAGGCGAAGGAGAACTTCTTCTCCTTGGCCCGCTTCTTCATCTCCGGCAGTTTGTCCTCGTCCAGGTTGCTGACGCTGAGGGCGACGAGGCCGACCTTGCTGTCGGGCTTGGCGGTGTATTTTTTGGCCAGGTCGATGATGCGGTCTTCGTAAGCGACGGCCCAGGGGCAGTGGTTGCAGGTGACGACCAGGACGACCACGTCCTTGTCTTTGAGGTCGCTCAGGCTGTGCTTCTTGCCGTCGGTGCCTTCCAGGTCGGCGTATGCGGGGACCTTGTCGCCGACGCTCAGCTTCTTGTTGAACTCGCCCGCCCGGAGCGGCAGGACCAGAGCAGCAAGCAGCAGGGAGCCGGCCAGGAAACGAACCATCGATCTTCTCCTTCGCGGGAAAAAAGTTGTGGCGAGCGGCGGCGAAGCGAAAGGGGCCTGGTGGCCCCCTCCGTCAGGGGGAGAGCCTGGCAGGAGAGCGCGGATACGCCGTTCACGGCACAACGGCAAGGCAGCGAACTCTGTTCATCGTAGACTGATCGCAGCGTGAGTCAAGCAAAAACGGCGCTCCGGCGGCAGCAGGGCAGCAGGGTCTGGCAAAAGATCCGGGAGGGGCTGCTTTGTTATTGAGGCTGAGAAACCAGTGACCGCCCTCGCCTGTTCCCAGGGCGATGCCCTGGGCTATCGTGTTGCGCCCCTTCGGGGCTGGTTGTCTTCCGCCCCGAAGGGGCGCAACACGATAGCCCAGGGCATCGCCCTGGGTGGCGGGGGCTAACGCCTCCCGGAACTTCCGCCGGGTGTTCGGGCTTGCCTACCTGCTATGCCTGGCTTTCTTCCGGTCCTTGAGTTCCTTGAGCAATGAGCGAACCTGATCGGTGGACCGGGTATTGAAGACGTCCTCTGCCGTGAGCCAGCCCCGGCGAGCCACGTCGATCCCGTACCGATAAAGCGCCAGATCGTGCGTATTGTGGGCGTCCGGGTTGATCACCAGCGGTACTCCCAGGGCCCGGGCCCGTTTGCAGTGGACCCAGTCCAGGTCGAGCCGCTGCGGGTGGGCGTTGATCTCGATCATGGTGCCGGTTTCCGCCGCGGCCTGCAGCACCGCTTCCAGGTCCACCTGGTAGCCGTCGCGCTTGAGCAGCAGCCGGCCGGTCGCGTGGCCGAGCATGGTAACGGCGGGGTGACGGATGGCGCGGATGATCCGGGCGGTCATCTCTTCCCGGGTCTGTTTGAAATGACTGTGAACGCTGGCCACCACGTAGTCCAGCGAATCGAGCAGTTCATCGTCGTAGTCCAGGGTGCCGTCCTGGAGGATGTCGCACTCCACTCCCTTGAACAGCTGGATGCCCTTGAGCCGGTGGTTCAGCGCATCGATTTCCGCCAGCTGCCGGCGGACACGGTCCGGGCTCAGCCCGTTGGCGATGGTCAGCGACTGGGAGTGATCGGCCAGCCCCAGGTACTTGAGGCCAAGGGCCCGGGCGGCCTCGGCCATTTCCTCCAGGGTGTTGGCGCCGTCGCTGGCCACCGTGTGGTTGTGAAAGACACCCTGGATGTCGCGGACCTCGACCAGGTGCGGCACCTCGTGGTGCAGAGCGGCATCGACTTCGCCGGTGTCCTCACGCATCTCCGGCGGGACGTAGGCCATGCCCAGGGCCTTGTAAACGTCGGCCTCGTCCTTGCACGAGGCGCGATGACCCGGCCCGGCCAGTTCGTACTCGTTGAGCTTCAGACCCAGGGAAATGGCCCGCTGCCGGAGGACCACGTTGTGTTCCTTGCTGCCGGTGAAGTACATCAAAGCAAAGGGGAAATGCTCATCCCGCACGATCCGCAAATCGGCGTTCATGACGATCTTGGAGCCGAACGCCTCGCCGCTGACCACCACGCTCGACTTGGTGTCGCCCTGGCCGATGATCTGCACGACTCCAGGGAGCTTGACAAAACGCTCCATCAGCGGTTGCGGATTGTCGGAGCTGATCAGGATGTCGATGTCCTTGATGGTCTCCTTGCGGCGGCGCAGGCTGCCGCACAGTTCCATCCGGATCACGCCCGGGGCCCCACGCATTCCTTCCAGCAGACTCATCGCAATGGGGAGGGCCTGGTCAATGCGCACCCGGTCGCCCATCACCTTGAGGAACTCGATCCCTTCCAGGATCTTCTGCTGGGTCTTGGCCCCGAAGCCCTTGAGCTTGGCCACGTCACCCGCTTCGCAGGCGGTCCGGAGCTTGTCCAGGTCATCGACGTGCAGGTGGTCGTAGAGGGCCTTGACCTTCTTGGGACCGAGGCTGGCGATGCGGAGCATCTCCAGCAGCCCTGCCGGGGTTTTCTTTTTCAGGTCCTCGTAATAGGGCAGCGCGCCGGTGGTCACCAGCGTCGTGATCTTTTCCTTGAGGGTCTCGCCGATGCCGCGGATGTCGCCGAGCTTGTTCTGGGCGACGACCTCGCCCAGGTCCGACTCCAGCTGCTCGATCGTCCGGGCGGCGTGATGGTAGGCGTTACAGCGGAAACTGTTCTCCCCTTGCAGCTCCAGCAGGGTGCCAATTTCCGAGAGAATGGCCGCGACCTGGTCCTTGTTCATGGTGCATTCACCCAGGAGGAACGGGAAAGGACTCTCAGGACAGGATAGTCGGAAACGGCAGGAAAGGGCAAGGTGAGCCGGGGGCAATCCTTCGCCCCTCGAGCTGAGCGAAGGCACAATTCCGAGTTGCCCTTTTTCCGGCACCGCCTACAATCTCAACAGGGTGCTTGCGTATTATCTCCGGTCAGCCCCCGTAGCTCAACGGCAGAGCGGGGAGCTCTAAACTCCCGTCAGTGCGGGTTCGAGTCCTGTCGGGGGCAGTACCAGAGGGACCAAACCCCTCGTCATGCGTGGAGGCGTCTCGTGGCTCACTAGATTTCCCATCTCTACGTGCTGGTCCGCAAGGACCTGTCCAGTGCCCAGCAGATCGTTCAGGCGTGTCATGCCGTCCTGGAGGCAGCGACCTCCTTCCCTTCTCGGTTTTCCGTTCACCCCCATCTCGTCGTCTGCTCCGTTCCCGATGAAACTGCGCTGCGTCAAGCGCTTCGCCTGGCCCGGCAAGCAGGCATTCCCTGCCGGGAGTTCGTCGAACCGGACCTCGCCAATCAGCTGACCGCCTTTGCCACGGCACCCATCACGGACAAGCTGCGCCGGCATTTTCGCAAGTACCGCTTACTGGATCCCGGCCGGCCGCAGGGGGCCGCGGCTGGCCAGCGTGACAGATCAAGGCCCCGGTGTGCCTCTTTAAGGGAGGAATCGACCATGCAAACGTTCCAGAGCCGGTGGGGGTATCATCCCTGTGACTTCCAGACCTTCACCTAGCTGCGGCGGCTGCACCGGGCCTACTGGGAGGGCCTCAAGAAGATCGCCGCCTGGGAGCGGTGGCGGAACAAGCTGCCGCACAACCGGGTGCAGCATCGCTGGGTGCGCGACCAGGCCGGGCAGAAGATCGGCCGGGAGATCGTCGGTCCACTGCCGGAGCCGCAAGTTCCAACGGTGTACCGGGAGATCTGCCAGGGCCAGCAGATCGTGGCGGAGTATCAAAACGCGCGGCACGGCAGGCCGTGCGAGGAGGTCAAGCCGCTGCAGCTGCCGCGGGAGAAGATCGAGGATTGGGTCCGGCGCTTGAACGAGGCGGAGAGCTGACAACGCCAGGCCGGAAACAGATCCGTTAGCCGCGACGCGGAGCGCAGCGCAGCGGAGCGCGGGGGGACTCCGTGGGTGGGGAGCTGCCGCGCTCCGCTGCGCTCCGCGTCGCGGCTAACAAGATCGTCCGTTTGCTTGAAAACGATTGCCAGGCTCTGAATTACGGGCTATCCTGTGGGAACTTGCGCGAATTGGCACATTCGTGCAAGTCGAAGGGGAAACCGATGGGGAGGGAATCAGCCATGACGCCGACGAACACTTCCATTCCGCAGCCGGCCTCCTGGGAGTTGGAGTGGCGACTCATCGAGGTGATGTGCGACTGCCTGAACCTCGATTCGCACCAGCTTCGTCCAGAGGATCCCTTCCTTGACGTAGTGGGAATCGCAGACAGCCTGGACATCATCGAGTTGGTGATGCGACTGGAAGAGGAGTTCCAGGTATCGCTTCCAGATGAGTGGTGGCAGAACGTCTTTACCAGGACGCGGACGATAACGATCCGGGAAATGGCCCTGGTCATCGAACAGCGCAGGGCCACAGCCCCCCTGCCTCCCAGGAAACCGCAGCCGGCGACCGTTCCGGTTCCCGAGCGTGCTCCCTTCTTGCAGCTGGGCGGCTGGGCTTCCGAGTGGGACTGGCTCAATGGTCCTCTCTACCAGCCCCTGGGGACCAATCGCAACGGCAGGATGGAATGTCGCCGCGGCACCGACGGCATGCGCTGCATCGAGCTGCCGGCGGCCAACGTGACGCCCAGCAGCAGCGACGAAACCCGGCCGGAGCGGGTGGCGGTATCGTCGTTCCTTGCCGATGCCGAGCCGGTGTCCAACCGGGCGTTTGCCCGGTTCCTCAATTCGATCGGGACCGTGCCGGCCAACATCCTCCTCGAGTGGTGCGGTACGACCAGGGACGACCACTGCGGGGCGCATTTTGGTCTGAAGCAAGGCGGCTGGTGGGTTTCGCGGACCTGGTGGTCCCCACTGTTCGGGACCGAGCGGCAACCGATGATCCTGGTTTCGTGGTACGGCGCGGCCGCTTATTCCCTGTGGGCCCATCGCTTTGACTGGCGGTACTACCGGGGCGACGGGATAATCCCCTCTGAGCTGTCTGCGATGCGGGTCAATGCTCCGCCACCGCCGGCCGGCGACCTGTGTCTGCCCTCCGAACTGGAGTGGGAGTACGCCGCCCGGGGACCAGAGCCGCAACGCTATCCCTGGGGAGATGCCGAGCCAGCGCCGGAGCTGCTGTGGTTCGGTCAGCATCAGCGGGGCCAGCACTACACCGCGGACTCCCTGCCGGCCGCCGACGTCTGTGCTCGGCTGGGGATGTCGCCCTTTGGTCTGCACCACGTGGCAGGTAACGTCTGGCAATGGTGCCGGGACTGGTATCGTCCGGGCTCGACTCCTCGAAGCAGAACCGAGCCGACGGGCATTCGCAGCGAGCGCGGCGGCAGCTGGGTCGGTCCCGCCCGGCTTGCGGAGTGTGGCTACCGCCGGGGCCGACCCCCGCTGGCCCGGGGCCGCTGCCTCGGTTTCCGCTGCGTTGGAACCGGTGAACGCTTCCCTTGAACCATCGACCGGGATACAACCGTATGATCGACACCTTCAAGCAGTTCCGCTGGATTGTGTTCTTCTACACCAACCTCCTCGCGCTGTTCCACGAGGCCAAGGACGTCGCCGTCGCCAGCCATCTGCCCTGGCATCCCCTGGAAGCGACGCCCGACGTCCACCTGGACCCGGACATCATGGTTGTCTTCGGCCGGCCCCGGAAAGAGCGCTCGGCCTACCGGCAGTGGGAGGAAGGCAACGTCCCGGCTCAGGTCGTCTTCGACGTGCAGGAGCCGGACGAAGATGCCAAGGAGGTCATCGAGCGCTTCGTTTTCTACCGCGATCACGGCATCGAGGAGTATTACCTCTACAACCTGGCCAACGACCAGCTGGCGATCTATCGCCGCAAGCGCGACGTGCTGCGCCGGGTCCGGATCACGCGCGAATGGGTCAGCCCGCGCATGGGGATTCGCTTCGACCGCACCGGCCCGCACCTGGTGGTCTACCGGCCCGATGGCGAGCGTTTCCGGAGTTTCGAGGAAATCTCCGCCGCCCTGGAACAGCAAGAGCGCATGGCCCAGACCGCCCTCAAGGATGCCGAGCGCGAGAAGCAACGCGGCGATCGGCTGGCGGAACAATTGCGGCTGATGGGAATCAATCCCGACAACGTGTGACAGCTCTGCCCAATCCCGCCGAGCCGCGCACGCAGCGCAGCGGAGTAAGCGGCCCTCCGGAAGCCCGCGGGGCCGCTTACTCCGCTGCGCTGCGTGCGCGGCTCGGACAACTGCGGAGGCGGACCGGCAGCTTTGCCAAAATCGAGAGGGGCGCCCTTTGCAGATTCCCGCCAACCAATCGCCCCTGATCCTCGTCTGGATAGTTGAGAGTTCATTGCGCTCGCAACCAAAAGGAGATTCGCATGTCCCGGTCCCCGACCTCGCGCTGGTACTTTCCCTGGGTGCCGCTGGGCCTGCTTGGCGGGCTGCTGGCGGGGGCGGCCATGCTGCTCATGACCCAGCATCCCTCGCAACAAGCTCAGGCCGGGCCGCTGCCCGCCCGGGCGACCGCCGGCTTCCAGACCAAGGACCAACTGCTGCTCACGGTTCATCTGCCCGCTGCCTCCGAGGGCCGCAAGGAGGGTCAGGTGACCCTCAAATTGCTCGCCGAGGGCAAGAGCTTGCACAAGACGGAACGCAAGATCACCTTCGCCAGCGAGGGCTCCAGCGAGCGCTTCGAGCTGCCCGCGCCCGCCAGCGCCGACAAGGTCACTGTCCGCTGCACCCTGGACAACCAGCCGGTCGAGGTGCCGCTGCGCAACATCCTGCTGATCAAGCCGCACGAGACGGCCCTGTCGGCCAGCCAGGAGCTGTTCGCCGGCAGCACCACCGCTGTCCGCTGCGAGGTCCACGGCGTCAAGTCGCTCAGCGAGACGATCACCCTGCCGCATGCTGCTGTCCAGGTGAATCTGAAGGACAAAACCGGCAAGAGCACGCCGCTGTTCCAGGGACAAACCGGCAAGACCGGTATCGCCGCCCTGGAGGTTCCGGTGCCGAAGCTGCCTCCGGGCGACTACAAGCTGGAGGTGGTGACGCGCTCGCCGCTGGGCGAGGAAACCCTCCAGCGCGACATCAAAGTGAAGTCGGCCCCGCGCATCCTGCTGACCAGCGACAAGCCGCTGTATCAGCCCGGCCAGACCATGCACCTGCGTGCCCTGGCCCTGCAAGCGCATGACCTGAGCCCGGTCGGCAACGCGGCCCTCACCTTCGAGATCGAGGATGGCAAGGGCAACAAGGTCTTCAAGAAACAGCTCAGCACCAGCGAGCACGGTATCGCCAGCGTGGACTTCACCCTGGCCAGCGAGGTCAACCAGGGCGATTATCAGATCAAGACCCAGATGGGTGACGTTCAGTCGAACAAGACCGTCACCGTCAAGACTTACGTCCTGCCCAAGTTCAAGACCGAGGTCAAGTCCGACAAGCGCTTCTACGCTCCGAAAGAGACGGTCAACGCCGATCTGCAGGTCGATTACTTCTTCGGCAAGCCGGTGGCCGGCGGGCAGGTCGAGGTCAAGGCCAGCACCTTTGACGTGGCCTTCAAGGAGTTCGCCACCTGGAAGGGCAAGACCGACGAGCGCGGCCATGCGAAAGTCGAGATCAAGCTGCCCGATTACTTCGTGGGTCAGCCGCTGAACAAGGGCAACGCTCTGGTCCGCCTCGGCTGAACTGTTTCGTCTCATGAGCCTGACTGGCATGATTGCCCGTGCGCCGAGTGCTTCAGCGCCTTGGCAGCGTCGCGGCATCACGTCTGATGCAGGAAAGCGGAAAGGCCCAGGCCGAGGGAGAGCGATATGCCCTGCGGACGGCGCGGAGGTAGTAGAGAGGAGGGGTGGGCGATGGCCCTAGCCCGGATTGCGCACCGCCCTGTTTTCGGTTGCCCAGATTACCAAACCAAGCCAATTATGGCAATCTGGGCAAAGCAACACCTTTCGGTGCGCAATCCGAGCTAGCTCTTCCCTCGCCTTTGCGAAATGACAATTCTCTGCTGAGGCGTCACCAATCGCTCCCCAGCGTATCACCAGCAGCTGGAGTCACAGCAGCCCAATACGTCGTCGGAGACATATTGGGTGCCAAGGTGCGGACGCTGCCATCGGCAAGAGCGACAAGCATACCACTGCGGTGCGGAGTCTGCGCCACAAGGGGGTAACACTCCCGCAGCGAGGGGGCTACTTGAAAGGTTTTTCCTAGGCGGCTTGGCTTCGTGACGGGGGGATCACCCGCTGTTATTGGATAGACATCTGTAAAGTCCGAAAAAGTAGCGCGATGGCGGGGTGTCGAAGGTGGATAGAAATCCCAGTAGGGAAAGTAGAACCCACCGCAGCCATACGCATAGTGTTCGGCGAAAGCGATGGTCGTTGAAGTCCCATCACGAAAGGTAGTCAAGAGGTTTGGTTCCCCTTGGAAGACTTCGGCATTCGCGGCATAGCTGCATACACCGCCGATTTGCTCATTGCCTTCGGTTGCGGTCGGGTCCGCCGGACTGATAAACAGCTTGATAGGATCCCAAACCTTGCGGGGTATCTGTTGCTCGACAAAGGGCAACAGCGCTTGGAAGAGCGATTCTCCCGGGTTCGGGCCTTCCACGCTTCCGTCAATGGAGGGCAAGCTTTGCTGATGCGCCTCTGCATAATTATGGATGCCAAGGATAATCTGATGGAGATTGTTGCTACTTTGTATCCTGGCAGCCGCCTCCCGCGCCTGCATGACGGCAACGAGCAGAAGCGCAATCAGAATGCCGATGACCCCAATCACTATCACCAGCTCCAGTAATGTGAAACCGCGTCGGAAAGATAGGGTTGAAGGCATCCGTATCACCTTTCTCGATTGATTTGTACTCATCGGTGGTGGATGGGGAGTGCTGAACACTCCCCATCCACCACCTCCTCACGGACAACGAGAGTATTGCGGCCCACACCTCGATGGAAATATTCCTACTTTGACTTCGCTGTCTTTGGTTCAGTGACGAGCGTCTTTGGTCCAAGCTTCTTCGCCGGGTCCGTCTCCTCATCATCCACCACGATTTCGACGATGACGTTGTATACCGTCATGCGGGCCTCAGTAACGATATCAAGCGGGCCAAAGACACCGTCAACAAGGTTCTGGGGGCGAGACTCAATCGCCTTGCCGCTGACCCAGTATTTGACGACGACCTTTTTCGCCGCTGCCCAACCTGCGTTGAGCTTCACCTTGCCTTTCACAGTGATGCCCTTGAGAGTGGTCTCGGACGTCTTGGGAAAACCCGCGTCCCACTCGATCTTACCTGGGTCTTGGGCGAGAGCGGGCGCAACCCAAGTGTTGGCAGCCACGAACACCAGAACTGCGGCCATATACCGCAATCGAAACAACATGATGCACCTCTTGGAGAATGGAGTCAAGTCCGAGATTCAGGGTTGAATGGCAACCCCTCGAATCCCATGCGGCCGCCTTCACGATAAGGCAGCCGCTCTTTCAAGCGATACCATCCCTAAACACTCGGTCGCTTGAAAGTTTCGCAGCCTTTTCCGTTTTTCCAATTATTTCTACGCCGACTGTGGTGGTCGTTGGACTGCCAGCATGGTCATTTTTCGACCAGATGATCCCAATTTGCTGCGTAGCTACTGACGTCTTGTCAGCGGTCAGGTTGACGACGAAGTGTCCTGGTGCCTTTCCAACTGCCATCAGTTGTTCGCTAGGCGGCCACCGCCTCAAAGCTGCTGGTCAAGGTTTATCCCGGCGTCTTTGCCCAGGTGATGGAGGGCATGGAAGGGATGCTGCGGATGCCGGGCGGCTGCTTCGAGCAGACCTCGTCGTCGGCCTATCCCAACGTCCTGGTGGTGAATTACATCAAGAGGACGAAGCAGACCTCGCCAGCCATGCTGCTGAAGGCGGAAACCTACCTCAGTGCCGGCTATCAGCGGCTGCTGACGTTCGAGCGGCCCGGCGGCGGCTTCGACTGGTGGGGCAGCGGCGAACCCCTGATCTGGCTGAGTGCCTACGGCCTGCAGGAGTTCAACGACATGTCGAAGGTCTACCCCGTGGACCGCGGCGTGATCGAGCGGACCCAGAAATGGCTGATGAAGCAGATGGCGGCGGACGGCACCTGGTCGAAGATCGGGGCCACCCACGGCGAGAGCATCGAGCGCATGGGCGATCCGAAACTGCTGCTGACCAGCTACGTCGTCGGGGCACTGCTGGACAGCGGGCTGAAGACGCCCGAGCTGAACAAGTCGATCGCGTATATCCGCGATCACGCCAAGACCCAGGAGAACGCTTACATCCTGGCCCTGGCCGCCAACGCCCTGGCGTCGTGGGACTCCAAGGACGACAGCACCTTCGACGCACTGCAAAAGCTGCTGCGGAAGCTGCAGAGCAAGCAAGTCGCTCACAACGAGTGGCAGGCGGTCAGCTTCCCGGCCGGCGGCCATTCGCTGTCCTATGCTCGCGGCGACAGCATGACGGTCGAGACGACCGCGCTGGCGGTGCTGGCCATGCTCAAGAGCGGCCAGTTCCCCAACGACGTCAACAAGGCGCTGGTGTATCTGACCAAGAGCAAGAATGCGTCCGGCACCTGGGGCAGCACTCAAGCGACCATCCTGGCGCTGAAGGCCCTGATCGCGGCGTCGGGCGGCCAGCAGTTCAAGGGCAATGCCGAGTTCACCATCCTCGTGGACGGCAAGCCGGTCCACAAGGGTGAGGTGAACGAGACCAACGCCGAGCTGCTCCAACTCTTCGACCTGAAGGAGCACACGCGCGACTCGGGCAAGCACGAGGTGGTCATCGACGTCAAGGGCGAGACCAACCTCACGTACCAGATCGTGGCCCGTCATTACGAGAACTGGCCGGAACCGAAGGCGGAGAAGTCGCTGCTGGAAACCACGGTCGAGTACGACCGCACCAAGCTGAGTACGGCGGACCTGCTCAGGGCGAAGGCGACGCTGCGCTACAACGGCAAGGAGCCGACCAGCATGGTGATGCTGGAGCTGGGCGTGCCGCCGGGCTTCACGGTCGATGGCGGCGAGTTCGCCGAGATGGTGGCGGCCAAGCGCGTCAAGAAGTTTAGCGTCACCAGCCGGCAGGTGATCCTCTACCTGGGCGACGTCAAGCCGGGCGACAATCTGAGCTTCGAGTACGTGCTCAAGCCGAAGTATCCGATCAAGGCGAAGACGCCGGCGACGGTGGCCTACGAGTATTACACTCCCGCCAACCGGGCGGAGGCCAAACCGATCGTGCTGGAAGTCACCGGAAAATGAGGGAGCGCTGGTTCTGTCCTCTTCGCCGACGAGCCGCCGGGTTTATCCCGGCGGCTTTATTTGTTTGCAGGATAAAGAGGACAGACGGCGCAACAGCAAATCCAGCAACGACTTGCTCTTCCTGGATCGGTCTGCAACCACTTCTTCCGCAGACTTGCCGATCCTCTGATCTGCCGACAATTCATGAATTATTCACATCGCGTACATCATGCGAACACGATGGGAAGGGATATTCCTCCTCATTGTTCCACCCTCACTCGTTTGGAGTACACCTGCGATGAAAACCCAGATCTCCCCATCGTCGTGGCGGCGTGCTTTCACCCTGATCGAGTTGCTCGTGGTGATCGCCATCATCGCCATCCTGATCGGTCTGCTGCTGCCCGCCGTCCAGAAGGTCCGCGAGGCGGCGGCACGCACCCAGTGCGCCAACAACATCAAACAAATCGGCCTGGCCCTGAATACCTACGAGAGCGCCAACGGCAGCCTGCCGCCCGCCTCTCAGATTCCCTGGTATCAGGGCGCAGGATGGGGACGAGGATTCGTACCTGCAACTGCAGGTCCCGTTCGGACCAAACTGGGCGGTCCTGCTTCTGCCCTACATCGAACAGACCGCGCTCTACCAGCAGGCCAACCCCACTTCTTATCCGGGCATCGCCATCACGGACAAGGTGATCCCGGCCTACGGCAGCGTGAACAATAGCTGGCGCGTGGTTGGCAGTGCCAGAATCAAGACCTTCCTGTGTCCTTCCGACCCGAATAACGTCAACCCGTACACCGACCCGGCGTCGAACCCGCCCGCAGGCGGTTGGGCACGCGGCAACTATGGCGCCACCGCGGCTTTCCAGGATTACGATCACATGGCCTGGGGGCGGACACTGAGCAACAAGGTCCTCGGCGTTACCATGATTGCCAGCCCCGTCATGGCCGGCGACTATGGAGCGAAGATCACGGATGTTACCGACGGCACGTCGAACACCATCATGGTCGCGGAGCTGCGGAGTGGCAAAACCGCCCTGGACCCGCGTGGCGTCTGGGCCCTGGGCGTCCCCAGCTCCAGCATCGTCAATGCCGGTCGGGATGCCACCAACCCAACGCCGAACAACAGGCTTGGCGATGCCAGCGCCGCCGGCAAGTACAGCTTCGGCGACGAGCTGCAGTTCTGCACTTCCAAATATGCCAATCCGACCCAGGGCTCCGTGGATGGCATGGGGTGCTACGGCAACACGCTGATGACCTCCGGCCAATCGCGCAGCATGCACATTGGCGGCGTTAACGTCTGCTTCGTGGATGGTAGCGTCCACTTCCTCCAGAATACGGTCGATCAGGTCACCTGGTGTGAATTGGTCTCCAAGGGAGACGGCTACACCATCTCCAGCAACAGCTACTAATTCACGCGAGGGAGTCGGATCATGAAACCTTGCAGGCTGGCCCTGGTTGCCGCTTTCTGTGCTGTGTTCATCGCCGGCTGCGGCAACCAGAAAATGAACGTCAAGGGGCGAATCCTCAAGGGGGGATCACCCTTCACCGTGCCGGAAGACGACTTTGTTCGCGTGACGTTTGTTCCGGTCATGGAGGACGGTTCTGATCCCAAGACGTGCTACATTGCCGCGTACGACAACGGCAAGGGAACCTTCAAGGCACTCGGTGCCGACCTCGCGGGGATTCCACGAGGCAAATATCGGATCACGGTCTCTCACGAAAGGAAGAAGAAGGACCTTTTCGAGGGGGCCTACGATCTGCCGGACACACCGTTTGTCTTCGACATCTCTTCAAAGAGCCAGGAAATCGTGATTGATCTGGACAAACCGCCGGCGTGACAAAGCGTTTGTCGGAGCCGCGCGCGCAGCGCAGCGGAGTAAGCGGTTGCTGTGGACCGCTTACTCCGCTGCGCTGCGTGCGCGGCTCCGCGTCGTGCCGCACGAGGCGGCTCATTGCCCGGCACCGTCCGCTCCATAAAACAACTCTCCCTTTCACTTCCGGGAGAGCAGCATGAGCGGACGCAAGCGACCACCGAAAGAGACCGCACCCCGACCCGAACTGCTTGCCTTACTGCGTGCCTGCAAGGAGCAGCCTGGCGACGATGCGGTGCGCCTGGTCCTGGCTGACTGGCTGGAGGAGAACGGCACCGAGAGCGACCGGGCTCGCGCCGAACTGATCCGTCTGCAACTGGCCCCGCCCACTCCGCAGGGTGACCAGCACGTGCGTGAACTGGAGCAGACCCATCAGTCCGCCTGGTTGGGGCCGCTGGAACGCGGTGGCGAGGCCTTCGAGTGGAGTCGCGGCCTGCTCCGCGTTCGTGCCGGAAGCACTCAGACCCAGCTCAAAGCCCTGGCAAGTGCGATGACCTCGGAGGCGTTCGCCTGGGTCGAGGAGCTGACCTTCGCCGATGCCACCGAAAAGGGACTCGCGCTGCTGACCGCGGGCCCTCACCTGACGGAGCCCGCCAGACTCGACCTGACCAGCAAGCAGGGCGACAGGATCGCGGAACTGGTGACGGCTTCCCCGGCCTTCTCCCGGTTAGCGCGTCTGGTCTTGCAAGGCAAGGGGTTGACCGACCGGGGTTTGCAAGCCCTGGCACAGGCCGCTCACCTGGGCAGGCTGAAGGTCCTGGACAACCGCTGGGCTGGGATCAGCGCTGTGGGAGTGGCCGCCCTCGCCTCGTCGCCGCATTTGAGCGGGCTCACCGAGTTGGTCCTCCGGGACTGCCACTTCGGTGCGAAGGGGGCTCGGGCGCTGGCCAGCGCCGGAGGACTGTCCGGTCTGCTCCAGCTGGATTTGGGATGGAACGACATCGGGGCAGAAGGGGCTGAAGCCCTGGCTCGCTCCAGCTCCTTTCGCCTGCTGCGCCACCTGGACCTGACCTGGAACGACATTGGCAGTGAGGGGCTCACGGCCCTGGCACGCTCGGAGGCTTTCCCCAGCTTACGTGTCCTGGACGTGAGCTACAACCGACTGACCGACGCTGGCCTGCGAGCCCTGGCGGAGTCCGCCCTGCTGGCCGGGCTCATCGAACTGGACCTCGGCACCAATCAGGGCATCACCCTGGCCGGTTTGCGAGCGCTGCTCGCCTCGCCGCGCGTCGCTCACCTGGAGGACTTCCAGTTCACCTGTAACTACCTGGGTGATCCCAGCGCCGAACTCCTGGCCGCTACGCCACACCTCACCCGGCTGCGCCGGCTGCAGCTGGAGAGTAACAACCTGACCGGCGCTGGCGCGGCGGCGCTGACCCGGGCGCCCTGGTTGGGCTCTGTCGAGCGCCTGGAACTCCAGCTCAACTTCGTCGGTGACAGCGGCGTCCGCGCCCTGGCCGAATGCCCGGCGCTGGCGAACTGCACTGAGCTGAACCTGTGGGGGAGCAACGAAACCATCACCGACGCCGGCGCCTGCGCTCTGGCCGATTCCCCCTACCTGACAAAACTGCGTCGGCTCGACCTGCAACTCAACCCCATCGGCGACGTGGGGGTGCGTGCCCTGGTCCGGTCCACGCGCCTGGCCAGCCTGGAGCGGTTGACCATCTCGACGGAAGATCTCAGTCCCGACGTTGTGAGCGAATGGAAGGCTCGCTTCGGAGAGGCCGAGGACGAATGGTGACCCTGGCGCTCCGGACGAACAGAGAGTTGCTCGAAGACAGGACCACGGATGAAACGGCTGCATCCGTGGTCCCCATTCCTGACCTGCGGCGACTCACTCCAGCGTCAGGAAGCCGACCAGGTTCCCGAGGACCTTCCGTGCCGAGTCCGGCTTGTAGGCCAGGGCCTTGTAGTTGGCGATGCCCGCCCCGGACGCGACCAGGTCGAACTCCGAGAAGATCACCGCCGGCCGGCCCTTGACCAGCACCACCAGGAGCTTCTGCCCCTCGGGCTTCTCGCCCCGGCCGCGGATCAGCTGCCGGGCCGGCAAGGTGTAACCGACGCCGGTCGTCAGGTCCACGCCGCCCTCGAAGCGTCCCTCGGCCAGGTTGGGCTCGGCGGTCAGCGGCTTCATGGGACCGAAGAGCTCTTTCAGCTGCTGGCGCATTGCCTTGGCAAAGGCCGGGGAACCAGCGTGCGGGTCCACCAGCACCGTGCCGCCGGCCTCCACGAACTTTTTCAGGGCAACGGCCTCGGCCTCGGTGAGCGTCGCCACCGTGCGACCGGTCAGGTGCAGCAGACGCACTCCCGCCAGCGAATCCTTGCCCAGGGTCACCGGCTTCGCTTCCTTGAGGGTCCGGCCGGTCACGTGTTTGGCCAGCTGCCCCAGCTTTTGCCAGCACTGGGCGGCCGCCTCCCAATCTTGAGGGTGCTCCTTCGTGCCAGCGTAATGGACGCGCGCCACCGTCAGGCCGCCTTCCCGGACCTTGGCGGGCGGCGTCGCCGGGAGGATGGTGCTGAACTTGCCTTCCAGCTCTCCAAGGTCGGTGGCATAGAACAGCAGGTTCATTGCCAGCTGGAAGGCATCGCTCTCCTCGCGGTTGGCCTGCCAGTCGCCGGACAGGTACTCGTCGGAGAGCAAGAAGAAGGTGCGCGAGCCGTTGCTCGCCCCGCGCAGCTTCGGCCGCTTCTTCCAGTCATGCTTGATGACCGTGTAAATCGGATGCTCGGCGGGGAGCGGTTCCAGGCGAACGTCCGGGTAGGACTGCGGCGGGTAAAGGTCCTTCAGCAGCCGTTCCATGCAGGCGGCGAAGGCCTCGCTGTGATCGCTCGGCTCGGCCAGGATGGTGCCGCCGCGCTCGACGTACTCGCGCAGCTTGAGCATTTCCGCCTCGGTGTAAGCCCACTTCTTCGAGCCGGACAGAAACAGAATCGGGGCCTCGATCTCGGCAGCGGGGGCATCAATGCCGACAATCTGCCAGTTGATCGGCCGCTCGTAGGCGGCCCAGAGGGCCTTGCTCAGGTTGGCCAGGTCGCGCGGGTTGAGGTTCCAGTCCTGGTCCTTGCCGAACTGCAGCTTGTTGATGGCCACCGGAGCGCCGCCGTAGACCAGGAAGAGCGTGCAGAAGGAGGTGCTGCCCACCACGCCGCCCCAGCTGCCCAGGGGGATGGAGCCGTCCCGCTGCTGGTGCTGGAGGATGGCCAGGGCGCCCCGGGCGAACCAGTCCTCACCGCCGATCAGCTTCCGGCCGCTGGCCACTCCGGTCCGCTCGATGCCATACAGGTAGTAGCCGTCTTCCTTGCCGCCCTTGGTCTTCCCCAGCCATTCCATGCCGCGCTCGATCGATTTGAGGACCTCGGCAGCGTCGCCGGTCGCGAGGGCGCGCGGTTTGTCCTTGCTGTAAGGCGTCTTGCCGTGATAGCTGTCGAAGACCAGGAACAGGCTGGCCAGACCCGCGGTGGCCATGTTCGGCGAAGAGCCGCCGACCACGTAGCTCCAGCCGCCATCGGGACTCTGGCAGCCGCGGAAATGCTTGGAAAGCGTGGCCCAGAACTTCTCGCCCGGATCGTGCCCGGCCCGGGCCGCCGCCCAGATCCCCAGCACGCCGTACTGCGTGCAGGAGTTGTCCCAGTCGGTCGATTGCATGTTGTAGCGCCAGCCCTCCCGTTTCCCCAAGGCAGCCAGCAGCCAGTCGTAGTCCTCCTTGAGCAGCTTGCGGAAGCGGGCGTCGTCGGGGAGCTTGCGCAGGGCATACTCCCAGACGTTGGCCCGCAGACCGCGTACGTAAGTGTTGTTGGGGTTCTGCTTGGCGAGCCAGTCCAGCGACTTGCGCAGGCCATCGTCGGCCGCGGGGTCGGCGCCGGCGGCCAGCAGGGTCAGCGTGGCCAGTGTTGTTGTGCCTTCGTCGCCGATCATTCCTTGCGGAGTCTGGAGGCTGCGGAGGTAGAAGACCGCGTCGTCGATGGCCGTGCGGATCTTGGCGGCCGTCACCGGGGGCGTGAACGGCTCATGGATGCCAGGCCGGCCGGCGTTGCCACCCAGGCCTCGGCCGGGGCGGAACTGGTTGAGCTGCTCCAGCTGGACCGGTCGGCCGGGTGGGACCGGTTGTTGCAATCGCTTCAGGGCCGGCGGCTCCTGGCCCTGCACCAGCAGCAGGGCGGAGAACGCGACCAGCAGAGCGGCGAGTATGTGCTTCATGAATGGATCTCCGTTTCAACCCAGGGCGCTGCCCTGGGCTATCGTGTTGCGCCCCTTCGGGGCGGAAGACCTGGTTTTCCGCCCCGAAGGGGCGCAACACGATAGCCCAGGGCGCTGCCCTGGGGCTTGGGTTACCGCGGCAGCTGCCGCTTCTGGATCTGGTTGGGCGGCACCGGGAGTCCCGGCTTGATCGGCAACTGCGGCCGGTCCTGAATCCGCTTCTGGAGGCCGCCCGGAACCTGGTTCTGGAACGGGTTGATCTCCTCCGGTTGCGGTTGGACGCGCAGGCTCTCATCTTGCTGCTTGCCATCCTTCTCGATGACGATGCGTTCCTCACCGACGTTGATCGACAGGGCCCACCCAAGCTGCTGGGCCCGGGCGAAGGTCGGGTCGGTGCGGAGCAGCCCGAAGTACTCCGGGCTGAGGAACTTGACGACCCGGGTCTTGCGTTTCCCGATCTCCTCGGAGTCGCACCACTGGCCGTTGTGGAGATAGAAGGCCCGCCGGCCGATCTGGCTGACGTTCTGCGCCGCCGTCACGTTGCCCCGGCGATCGCGATAGACGTTGGCCTCATTGCTGGCGACGGCCCGCTTTTGCAGGGCCTTGTCGTTGGCCGCCTGGTTGACGGCCCACTGCCCCGCCTTCTCGGCCCGGGCCGGGGCGATGCGTCCCAGGGCTTCCTGGACCAGCGCGTCCTTGCTCTTGCCAGCGCCTCCTCCCATGGCCACAAAGGCCGTGAACTCGGTGACGATGCCGTATTGCCGGCTCAGGCGCACGACCTCCGCGATCAGTTCCTTGTCCTCCCCGTGCAGGCGGATCTGCTGGAGCAGATAGCCGATCTGCCGGGCCGCCCACAGCGGCGCCAGGAACTCGTTGGTCGGGTCGCTCGCCGTCTTCGGCAGATCGACCGCGCAGGTGTATTTCGCCGGCTTGCCGGACAGATTGCCTGAGATGGTGAAGGTGTGCTTGCCGCCCTCCTTGTAGCGGCCGACCATCATGATCTCGCTGCCCTTGAACAGCACCGGCAGTTTCGGCGGCAGCACCGACTGCGTGGCCAGGTCGCCGAAGGAAACCTTGACGCCGGACAGCACCGGGTGGGAGAGACGATCGTAGAGAGCGGCGATCTTGGCGTCGAGTTCTTCCCGGGGAGCGACGTACTCGCTCAAACCATCGGCCTCCTCGGCAATCCGGTCCAGCAGGTGGGCGTTGACGTCATGGCCGACGCCCATGACAAAGATCTTGGTGCCGCTGGTGTTGGCCTTCTTGACCTGCTCGATGATCTTCTCGGGAACCAGTTCGCCCGCGGTCGGGGCGCCGTCAGTGAGGAACATCATGATGCGCGGCCGGGTCTCGCCACCCTCGCGCGCTGGGGCCGCCTTGCTTGCCAGGGCCTTCTCCAGGGCGCCGCTGATGTTGGTCCGGCCATTGGCCACCACGTTGTCGATGAACTCCCGACCAGCGGCGAGGGTGGCCGGCGACAGAGCGACCAGGTCGTCGCGGAAATTGCTCACAGTTGTGCCGAAGGTGATGATGTTGAAGCGATCGCCTTTGTTGAGGTGATCCAGGCAATACTCGATGGCCGAGCGGGCCTGCTCGATCTTCTCGCCGCGCATGGAGCCGCTGGTGTCCAGCACAAAGATCACGTCCTTCTCGACCACCTTTTCAACGGCGGCCCCGGTGGGGTTACCCAGGAGCATGAAGAAGCCATCCTCCTTGCCCTGGCCCCGGTAGCTCAGCACGCGCAGTCCGAGGTCGTCCTTGTCAGCGACCCAGAACAGGCGGAAGTCGTCCATCCCGGCCCAGCGCTCGGCCCGGACGGTGGCAGTGGCTTCCGACAGACCCTTGCGGGTGATGGTGGCGTTGTGCGTGGGGCTGAAGATGGTGCGGAGCGGCTCTTTGGTGCGGAGCGACACGGTCAGGGCCAGGCGTTCCACGGGCCCGCGCGTCCAGGAGGCGGCGGGCATGGGGCAGCTCAACCAGGAGATGCCGTCGGCCCGGTTGATGGGCAGGAGCGCGTTGACGGTCACCTTGACCTTGCCCTTGAGGTTCACCCGGGGCAGGAGCAGGGCCGGCCGACCGCTGAGGGCCAGCAGCTTGGCCGAGCCAGCGCCCGGGCGATTGCTTCGTACGTCTCCCGGGCCTTCCGCGCCGGCAGGAAGGTGGCAGCCAGCACCGCCTCGCGCGTATCCAACCCATCCGCCGGCGTCGTCAGGGTCACGCGGAAGCCGTCGCCGTCGTACCCTTCGGGCAGAGGAATCAGGCCGACCGCCAGGACCTCCTTCTCGGGGCCGTCGATGATCTCCTCGATCTGCACGCGCGCCCGTCCCTGGTCCTTCCCGGTCGAGCCCTCATCGACCGTGACGTTCGCCGTGCTGTAGCGCACAGAGTAGCCGGTCGTGGGACCTGCCGCGGGAACGAACTTGCCGTCCTCCAGTTGTCCGGGCACGAAGATCGGCCCGGCCTGCAGCGGGGTCGTCAGCAGCAACAGGGCTCCGGCCGCCAGAGCGAGGGAGGCCCTCCGGCCCTGGGGAAAGCGGCGATGCGGTTGGGTGGATGTTCGGGCCATGCGGACTTCTCCTTCTGTCTTCGGGACCAGGGTGGACCTTGCCTTTGGGGTCATTGTCGCACAAATGGCTGCGGTTGTGGGTAACTTTTTTGTAACGACGCTCTGCCAGGCTGTCTGCCAGTTTTTCCCCTCGGTGGCAGATGCCGGAAGGAGCCTGCACTTGTCAGACGAATGACCGTGGGCGTCGGATTGCTCCCTGCCTGCCAGTTGACAGGGTATTCGGGGACTGGCTGGCTAGCTCCTGCTGGCGGCTCCTGGCACGTCGGAAAGAATGGCAAGGTGCGAGGAGCCTGAATAAGTTGACCAGCAGTTCTCCAGTTAGTCTTGTCGGAGGGACTGAAGTGGAACACGATCAACGATTCAAAGTGCTGCTGCGGGAGTTCCTGGCGGAGTTTCTCGCTCTGTTCTTCCCGGAACTCTTCCCTCACCTGGACCTGTCCCGAGTCGAGTGGCTGCATCAGGAGATTTATCCCTGGGTTCGGGAGGGCGAGACTATGACCATTGATCTGCTGGTTCGAGTGCCGCTCTTGGCCTCGGCAGTCAGCCTCGGCCCCGATTGTCCGGCTTTGGACGCGATTCTGTTTCACGTCGAGATCGAGTCGGCCGACACCGTCGTGCCGTTCCGCAAACGGATGTACCGCTACTTCAACTTCTTGACCGAAGAACACGGCCTGAACGTCCTGCCGATTGGAGTGTACCTGCGTGTCGGCTTGGAGGGCCGGGGCAAGGACGTCTATGAGGTCCGCGTCCTGAACCGGAAACCTCTGCACTTCGAGTACGATTACGTCGGGCTGCCCGGTCTGAACGGTCAGGAGTACCTCGGCCAGGACAATCCGCTGGGAATCGCCTTGTCGGCGCTGATGCGCTGGCCCAGACAGCGGCGAGCGCAGGCAGCTGTCGAGGCACTGGACCGCATCGTCACTGGACCAGAGATGCCAGGGCGAAAAATGTTGCTGTGCGAGTGCGTCCAGGCCTATGCTCCCCTGGAAGAGGACCAGCGCATTGAGCTATACTCCCTCTTGCAGCAACCGCAACATGAAGGAGTCCGTGGTATGGTCAAAACCTGGTCGGAAGAAGGCGAAGAGCGAGGGAAACGTGAGTTCTTGCTTGATCTGCTGGAGGCGAAGTTCCCTGGGTTGAGCAACAGGGTTCGGCAACGTGTGGCGGAGTGGCCCCTGGAGAAAATCAAGGAGACTGGCCGCGCTTTGCTGACCGCGAAGTCCCTGAAGGACCTGGGCCTGGAAGACTGAGCGGCCTCTGCCCGACCGTTTGGTTGCTGCCAGGCCCGGCGGCCCAGTTGCTTGGATTATTGGGTCTCTTGGCACTTTGACCAGCTGGTTCCAGAAAAAGAAACGGACGAGGGGAAGCGACCATGCGAGTCGAAACGGAACTGAAGCTGGATTTTGACGACGTCTTGATTCGTCCCAAGAGGTCCGTGGCTCCCAGCCGGGCCAGTGTGGATCTGGAGCGGAGCTACTCTTTTCACAATGCAACGCCCGCGGCAGATTGGTCAGGCGTTCCCATCTTGGCCTCGAATATCGACACGGTTGGGACGACAACGATGGCGCAGGCGCTGCATGAGCTGCACGCGCTGACCTGTCTCCAGAAACATTACCCCCTGGATCAGCTGATCGATTTCTTTACCCGGAACCCGGCGAGCATCTCCACCTTTTACACGCTCGGCATCCGGGATGAGGACTTTGACAAGCTAAAGCTGTTTGTCCAGAAGGCGGGCGACAGGGCCCGCCTGATCTGCGTCGATGCGGCCAACGGCTACACCAAATTCTTTGTGGATCGGGTCAAACAGGTCCGGGAATTGTGTCCCTGGGCGGTCCTTCTGGCGGGCAACGTGGCGACGCCGGAAATGGTGCAGGAACTGCTGATCGGAGGCGGTGCCGACATCGTGAAGGTCGGGATTGGTCCGGGCAGCGTCTGTACGACCCGGGAGATGACGGGCGTGGGCTACCCGCAACTGTCCGCGATCCTGGAGTGTGCCGACGCGGCCCACGGCAACAAGGGGCACATCTGCGCCGACGGCGGCTGCCGGAGGCCGGGCGACGTGGCCAAGGCCTTCGGAGCGGGAGCGGACTTCGTGATGCTGGGAGGCATGATCGCCGGGACCGATGAGTGTCAGGGGGACTGGGTGATGGTCGATGGCCGGAAGCAGTCCCTGAAGTTCTACGGCATGTCCAGCGTCGAGGCCCAGGAGAAGCATCATGGAGGCGTCAAGGATTACAGCGCCGCCGAGGGCAAATGCGTGCAGATGCCCTACAAGGGCCCCGTGGCTCAGGTGCTGCGGCAGGTCATGGGCGGCTTGCGGTCCGCGTGCGCTTACGTCGGCGCAGACCGCCTGAAGGATTTCTCCAAATGCTGCTCGTTCGTCCGATGTACCCGAACGCACTACCCCGTGCTCGATTGAAACCGGGCGGCAAGGCCCAGTTTTGACCCGCACGAAGGTTCCCTTCGCAACCGACTCTCAATGGTTGTAGAGGAACTCCTTGGTGTTGATCAACGCCCAGAGGATGTCCTCGTAGGCCCCCTGCGGATCGCTCTTCTTGCGGACGTGGGCCAGTAAGGTGTTGGTTTCTTCCGGGGTCGGCTTGCGCGACAGGGCCATCAGGTAGAGGTCCTCGATCTTCTCCTGATCGGGACGCCTGTCCGCCAGCAGCTCCTTGATGCGTCCGCCAATCGGCCCGGTGTTGACGGGCGCTTTGGGCTGCGGCTTCTTCCCCTTGGGGTCGGCCGGTTGCTGGGCCGCCGAAACGACCTTCCGGCCGCTGATCTTCTCCAGCAGCTCCTCGGAGTTGAACAGGTGCAGGGCCTGGGCAAGGCTGCTGTCGCTGCTGCGCTCGCATTCGCAGGCGCTGGCCGAGTCGGGCCGACCGAAGGCGCTGAGGAAGTACGACTCGAACTGGTTGTCCGGAAGCTGAACCGCCCGGGTCGTTGCCGGCACGCCCTTGAACGCCGTCTTCGAGCCGGTGACGGTATCGATGGCGTCGAGCAGCACCTCGGCCTGGAGGCGTCGCGGCAGGAAGCGGGAGAAGTTCTGCCTGTCGCGGGCGTTGTGGGCGTTCGGCTCGACGCTGAGGCGGTAGACCTGTGAGGTGCAGATGGTCCGTACCAGTTCCTTGAGATCGTGGTTGTGGGCCACGAAATGTTTCGCCAGGGCGTCAAGCAATTCGGGATTGCTGGCCGGGTTGGTCACGCGCAGGTCGTCCTCGGGATCGACCAGACCGCGTCCCAGGAAGTGCTTCCAGTAGCGATTGACCAGCGCCCGGGCGAAGTACGGGTTGTCCTTCGCGGTCAGCCAGTCCGCCAGCTTGTGCCGGGGGTCGGCGTCGGGCGGGATCTCCAGTTCCGGCCCGCCGAGGCCCGCGGGCTTGACCGGGCGGTTGGTTCGCGGGTGCAGCATCTCGGCCTTGCCGGGCTTGAACGAGACGCGGAACGGCTCGGCCGGCGTGTCCGGCTGGCCCTTCTTGCCCTTCTTCACCGGCACCGCGTCCTTGATCTCCAGACGCGAGAAGAAGGCGGCCAGCCCGTAATAGTCCTGCTGGCTCCATTTCTCCAGCGGGTGGTGATGGCAGCGCGCGCACTGGATGCGCTGGCCCAGGAACAGCTGGGCGACGTCCTCCAGCTGTGCCGTCGGCTCCTTGACCTCGCGATACCAGACCAGGGGCGGGGCCGCACCCATCTCGCCCTCCGCGGTCAGGATCGCACGCACAAACTGGTCGAACGGTTTGTTCTTCTCCAGGCTGTCGCGAATCCAGGCATGAAAGGCAGCGGTCGGTTTGGGGTCGTCCTTGTCGGAAGGACGCCGGTTGCGCAGCACGGCGCTCCACTTGCTGGCGAAGTAGTCGGCGTAATCGCCGCTGGCCAGGAGACGATCGACCAGCTTGTCGTACTTCTTCGGATCGCTGTCGCCGAGGAACTGCTGTGTTTCTTCCCTGGTCGGCAGTCGCCCGGCAACGTCAATGGTCACACGCCGCAGGAAGGTGCCATCGTCGCACAACGCCGACGGAGGCAACCCTAGCTCCTTCAATTGCTTGAAGACCAGCTTGTCGATGAAATTGCGAGCCGGCGGGAGGTTGGCGACCGGAGCGCCCAGAGGAACACTGACCCGCAGGACGTCAACGTGAGACTGGAAGCGGGCCATGATCGCCACGCTGCCGGGGACCTCCCGGGCAGTCACGAGGCCGGCCGGCGATGCCACGGCCATCTCCGTCTGATTGGCCTCGAACTGGGTCAGGCGGGTCACGTCCACTGTCGAGCCGTCGCCCAGATGAGCGACCACGAGGATCTGCTGAGTGCCGTTGCGCTCCAGGATGCGACTGCGCGGCAGCACCTCGATCCGCCGCACCGTTGGCGAATCAGCGGGATCGTTCGGCGTTCCCTGGCGAATCCAGCGCCGCAGCAGGGCGTAAGACGGCGACCTTTTCTCCAGACGCTTGCCGCCGCCGTGGGCGACCTGACCGGTCGCCTTGAGCAGCAGCAGACTGTGTTCCGGGGCGGACACGGCAATGCGCCGGCCGCGCCCTTCCTTGACGACGTATTCATAATCCTCGGCCGGCTCGAAGCCGAACAGCGACAGCTTGAAACCGTTCTGCCCCGAGGCCTTGCCGTGGCAGCCGCCCGTGTTGCAGCCCAGCTTGGTGAAGACCGGCACCACCTGGTTGGCGAAACTGACCCGCGGTTCGTCCGCGAACTCCCTCACGGTCACGCCGACCCGGGCCGGCGCAGCGCCCGCCACTTCTGCCGTGATTTCCGCCTTGCCGTCCCGGAGCGGCGTCACCACCCCGCTGGAGTCGATCGCCACGATGCCGGCGGGAGCGCTGGCATAGCGTGCCTGCCGGGTCAGATCGCGGACCGGGCCGGACGAGTACGTGCCCGTGACGAGCAACTGCTGCGAGGAGTCCGGGCCAATCAGGACGAAGCGTCCCTCCGCGGTTCGGCCTGTCTCGACAGCGATGGACTGGAGCTTGCCGGGGTCGCCCAGCCCTTTCGGCTCCGGTGCTGCCAGCGCTGGGTGAGCGAGTGCCAGGAGGGACAGCGTCCCGGTGACGAGAGCGGCCATTCGGAAGGAAGTGTGAGGTTTCACGCGGCTTGCTCCTTCATCGTCTTCGGTGGCAGGAAAAGTCGGCAGGGTAGTCGGGCAGACGGAGAGTCAGAACAGTTCGGCAATCGGCTCGCCGGTGTTGATCAGTTCGGCAATCGCGGCTGGCAGGGCCGAGGGAGTGATGCGCACCTCGCTCGCATTGAAGAGCGTGTGCAGCACAGTGGCCAGCAGGTGCTGCGGCCGGTAGGGCCTGGTGACCGCCTTTCTCCCCTGGGCGTCGGACTGACCGACGACCTGGCCCATCTTCAGACCGCCGCCGGCCAGCACCAGCGGCGTCAGGTCGGCATGGTGGCCGGTGCCGCCGTTCTTGCCCTTGGTCGGCGAACGGCCCATCTCGCCGGTGATGATCAGCAGGACCTTGTCCGACAGGCCGCGCTCCTGGAGGTCTTCGAGGAAGGCCGCGACGGCGTGATCGAGCTGCGGCCCGAGGAACGCCATGCCGGCCGGCACTCCGGGGTTGTTGCCGTCAGCGTGGAAATCCCAGCAGGAATCGAGGACGGTGACGAAGCCAGCCCCCGCCTCGCACAGCCGGCGGGCCAGCAGCATCTGCTTGCCCAGCAGGTTCGAGACCCGCGACTGGTTGACCAGCTTGTTGTAATTCTTGCCTCCCTTGTGGTAGTCGTCCATGTTGAACAGGTGGCTGGTGTCGTACTTCGCGATCGTCTTCGGATCTTCCTTCGACAGGTCGAACGCATCGGCGACGCCCTTGAGGAGGACGTCGTAGGCCTGCTGCTGGAAACCGTCGAGAGCCTCCAGCTCCCGGGTCTGTTCCAGCCGGCGCTTGAGCGAGTCCAGCTGCCCGAGCAGGCGCCGGCGGTCGTCGAATTGCTCGCGCGGCAGCCGCATTTCCAGGTTTTTCAGGAGCGTGGCCCCGCCCGCGGGCAGGAAGGCCTCGTAACTGCTGCCGACCCCGCCGGCGGGGACGTAGTTCTTGAGGACGTAATCGTAGGTAAACGGGCCCGTGGGATTGTTCAGCTTCAGGTCCGGCTGGATCGACTCGGGAACGAGGACCAGGTTGGTCGGCACTCCGGTGCGCGGGTTCATGCTGCCCAGGGCCCGGGAGACGAGCGCTCCCATCGGTGACTTGAGGCGGTTGTTGCCGGTGATGACCGGCAGCTGGTTATGGCCGCCGTCGCCGCTGCCGAAGGAGCGGACGACCGCCAGTCGATCGGCCAGGGCCGCCATCTTGGGGAAGGTGCCGCCAAAGGAGACGCCGGGCAGCCGGGTTTTCACCTCGCCGGTGCAGCTGCGATTGTTCTCCGGCACGTTCTGCTTGGGATCGAACGTCTCGATCTGCGGCGGTCCACCCACCAGGAACAGCAGCACGACGGACCTGTCCTGGAACACGTTCCGTGCGGTAGCCGCTTGCGCCCGAGAAGCGAGCAGGCCGGGCAGCGACAGGCTGCCGAGGGCGAGGCTGCCGACGCGCAGCAATTCCCGGCGCGTGAGGCCCTGGCAGTGGCGCACGTGTTCGTTGGCAAAGAACGACAGCATGGTTTCCCCCCTGAGTAACAATCGAACCTGACCCCGACGAGCCGCCGGGTTTATCCCGGCGGTCTTCGGACGGCGGGGATAAACCCCGCTGCTCGTCAAAACAGCGGCGTGATCGGCCTGTCCGCACCGAGGACGTTGAGGACGTTGCTGGGCACGTCGCGTGCCAGACGCACCTGGCCGACGTCGAGGACCGTCTGCATCACGGTGGCGAGCAAATTCGCGGGCCCGTACTTCTCCGTCGCCGGGGCGCCGGCCTGGGCGTCGGACCGGCCGATCACCTGCCCCATCTTCAGGCCACCGCCGGCCAGGAGCAGGGGCGTCAGATTGCTCCAGTGGTCGCGACCGCCGTTCTTGTTGATCTTCGGCGTCCGGCCCATCTCGCCGGTGACGACCAGCAGGACCTTCTCGCTCAGTCCGCGCTGCTTGACGTCCTCCAGGAAGGCCGCCACGGCATGATCGACCTGCGGACCCAGCCACTTCATGCCGCCCAGCCCCTTGGGACTGTTGCCGTTGGAGTGCATGTCCCAGCCGGCGTCCATGACCGTCACAAAACCGCAGCCGGCCTCGACCAGCCGGCGGGCCAGCAGCATCTGCTTGCCCAGCAAGTTCGACGAGCGCCGCATGTCGCCCCATTTGTTGACCTCGGCCAGATCGAAGAGTTTGCTGGTGTCGTAGCGCTCGACCGTCTTCGGATCCTCCTTCGACAGATCGAACGCATGGGCGATGCCGCGAACAATCACCTCGTAGGCCCGCTGCTCGTAGACCGAAGCGTCGTCCAGGGCATGCGTCTCTTCCACCCGGCGTCGGAAGGTGTCGAGCTGCCGGAGCAGTTCCCGCCGTTCGTCGAAGCGGTCGCGCGGCAGTTTCAGCTCCAGGTTGCGGCGCAGCTGGCCGCCGCCGGATGGATCGAAGAAGGCATAGTTCGCCCCGAGGTTGGTGCTGGCGGCGATCAGCTTCTGGAGCGCCTGGGTCTCGAAGTTCCCGGGCAGCTTGAGGTCAGGCGCGACCGCTTCCGGGGTAACGATCGTGTTACTGGGAATGCCCGTCCGGGGGTCGTTGGGCCCGGCGACGCGGGCATAAAGGCTCCCCATCGGCGTCTTGAGCGGGTTGCCGCCGGCCACGGAGACGTAGTTCTGGTGATCGCCGTTGTTGGAGGCGAACGAGCGCACCACCGCGATGCGGTTGGCGAGAGCGGCCAGTTTCGGGAAGGTGGCCCCGAAGGTGATGCCGGGTAGCGTGGTCTGCACTTCCCCGAAGATGGCCCGGACCGTGTCGGGCGCGGTCATCTTGGGATCAAAGGTCTCGATCTGCGAAGGTCCGCCCTGGAGGAAGAGGAAGACCACGGCCTTGTCGGTCGTCAGCCGGCCGGAGTCCCCGGCTCGCGCCCGCCAGGCGAACAGATCGGAAAGGCCCAGCCCTCCCAAGGCCAGGCTGCCGATCCGAAGGAAGTCACGCCGGCTGCGGAGGGCCGCTGGAGCAGAAAGAGTAAACATCGCTTGACCTCAAGTGGAGGTTGTTTCAATCCGTTTTCCGAACCGGAGGCTACGAAAACAAGCCGTCTCCTTCGAGGACCAGGCAGGTCAGGCAGGAATCCCTTGAGGAAGGCTCCTCGGGTGGTAGGCTGTCAGCGGGGAGGCCTGCTGGGCAACAGGCCCTTTCTCTACCAGGTACAGTAAATCGGGAGAGAAGACAAGCAAATTCCTGGTCCGCTCACCTGGATTGTGGGAAGCAGGGACCGTGGAAGGAGCGAGGACGGGAGTGTATGGGAATCGAACCCACCGAGAGCCTTTGTCAAACCCCCCACTGGTTTTGAAGACCAGGGCCCACACCAGTAGTGCAAACACTCCCAGAGCCTTGTTTTTCAGCGGAAACCGCTGAAATCACAGGGCTTTGTGATTCTACCGCGTCCGCTGCCGATCGTCCACCTGCGCCTGACGCGCTGTCCTGACCACGCTCGCCTGGAAGCAATCGCGTCCAAAGACTGGTCGGAGTTTCCCTTGTCGGCAGCAGCCGGAAGCATTATCGTGGCAAAGAATGGCCAACCGTGAGGACTGCATGGTAACCAGGCACGCATCCGCCTCCTGCTCTGGACCGCTGGACCGCCGTACCTGGCTCAAAATCGGCGGTCTGAGTCTGGGTGCGCTGGTGACTGGCCTTGAACCCACCCTGGCCCGCCTGTTCGCCGCCGAGGAAACTCGCGCCCCCGGCCGGGCAGGCTCAGCAAGGACTTCTCGGTGATCCTGTTCTGGGCCAACGGCGGGCCCAGCCACCTGGACACCTTCGACCTCAAGCCGGACGCCCCGGCCGAGATCCGTGGCCCGTTCCGGCCCACGCGCACCAACGTGCCGGGCCTGGAAATCAACGAACTGTTGCCGACCCTGGCGAAGATGGCCGACAAGTTCGCGCTGGTCCGCAGTCTGCACCACAACCGAGCCGAGCACTCCGGCGGCACACATCGGTTCCTGACCGGCTATCCCTCGATCGCGGCCAACCTCCAGAACGCGGAATACCCGGACGTCGGCTCCATTGTCGCCAGGCAGTTCGCGCACCAGGCCGGGGAAGTGCCGCTGTACGTCGGCAACACCAAGTTCTATGGCGGCGGCCCCGGCTACCTGGGCCCCGCCTGCGCTCCCTTCATGCCGGGTCCCAATCCCCTCTCGTCCACCGGCAACAATACCTACGATCCGGTGCCCCTGTACCTGACTCCGGAGGGTCAGGCGAGCTTGCTCCTTGCCTCGGACGCCACGCTCACGCTGCGCCGACGGCACGCACTGCTGCGGTCGCTGGACGCCCTGCCGCGGATGCTGGACCGGCCGGAGCCGCTGACGGCGTTCGATGGCTTCCAGAAGCAAGCGGTGGAGATTCTCGCCGGCCCCCGGACGCGGGCGGCGTTTGACCTGTCGCGCGAGCATCCCCGGACGCGGGCCCGCTACGGCGACACCCATTGGGGCAAGAGCCTGCTGACCGCCCGCCGACTGGTCGAGGCCGGCGTTCGCTTTGTGCAGTGCCAGGCCGGTTTCCGTCTGCGACCGGAGATCGGCCGTACCAGCAACTGGGACGACCATTCGGTCAACTCCGACATCTTCAAGGCCTACCAGGCAAAGCTGCCGTTCTTCGATCACGCCGTGTCGGCGCTGATCGAGGACCTGTACCAGCGCGGCCTGGATCGGCACGTGCTGTTCCTCTTTTGTGGGGAGTTCGGCCGGACCCCGCGCATCGAACACCAGGACGCCAGCCGCCGGCCAGGCCGGGACCACTGGCCGCGAGCCATGAGCGTGCTGCTCGCGGGTGGCGGCCTGAAGATGGGCCAGGTTGTCGGCAGCACCAACGCCCGCGGGGAGGAGCCGAAGCGGCGGGCGATGAACAGCAATTGCCTGCTGGCCACGATCTACCACCGGTTTGGCATTGCCGTCACCCACGTCTACCACGATCGGACAGGCCGGCCCATTCCCATCCTCCAGGAAGGCGAACCCATCGCCGAACTCCTTTGACGAGCCTGCAACTCGATTTGCCGCCCGGTGTTTAAAGACGTACAGTGACCCTCGACAGTGAAGAGTGTGCGCGACTGCAGCGTCTGAAGGTTGGGAAGATCCGCGGCCAGACACGCAAGGAGAGGAGCATGCGACGGTGGCGAACCCGTGGAGGGAGTGTCCTTATCCTGGGGATGCTCGGCACCTGCCTGCTGGCCGAGCCCACGGAGAAGGGGTACTCTCCGGTGACTCCGCCAGCCGCGCTCCAGGCCGCTCTGCACCTGGAACTCAAGGTGATAGAGAACTGGATCGACGACAAGGACTTCACCTCCGCCGTCCAGAGTTCCCAGGGATTGGCGAGTCTGGCCCACCTCCATGGCCACCAGGGAAGTGAACCAGCCTGGCGGGCGAAAACGCGCGAGCTGGCAAACGCCTGTTCCCACCTGACGAGCGCGGCCAGGAACAAGGACGCAGGCGAGTGCTCGCGCCTGGTCAAGGAGTGCCGCCGGCTCCTGGACGAGCTGGCGAAGACCCCGTCTGGCAGCCCCGGCTCCGGAAAGGACTTCAAGCCGGCCGGATCGACCGCGACGTGGATGAGGCTGATGGATGGGGCCTACAGCGATGCCAAAACCGCGCGCACTCCGGAGGAACTGGAGGGGCTGGCCGGTGCTCTCGCCGAGGAGGTGAACGCCTATCAATACGCCCGCGCTGACGCCCAATGGCGGCAGTTCTGTCAGGAGGTCCGCTCGTCGGCCCTCGCCGCCGCCGACAAGGCCAAGGCCAAAGACCTCGCTGCAGCCAAGGTTGCCCTGAAGGCCGCCTACCGCGGCTGCGAGGCCTGCCACGATCGTTCCCGAAAGAAGTGAGCCCTTCCCCAAGGGAAACATACACCAACGACAAGGGAGATTACGATGGAAAGCAACAAGGTGACGTGTCCGGATTGCGGCGATCGCGTGGAGGTCAACCACGTGGACCGGCGTGGGTTCCTCGCCACGCTGGGAGCAACAGCCGTTGCCGGCGCGCTGCCGCTGTGGGCGGTGCCGAAGCTCGAGGCAGCTCCGACACCGGATTCGACGGCGGAGAAGCTGGTCAAGACGCTGTATGAGAAGCTGAGCGACGAGCAGAAGAAGGCGGTCTGCTTCGACTGGGATTACAAGGACGCACGGGGGCTGCTCCGGACCCACGTCTCCAACAACTGGCAGATCACCAAAAAGTCGGTGGATAGTCCCTTCTACACCCGCGAACAGCGCGACCTGATCTACGAGATCTTCAAGGGCGTGTTCAATCCCGAGTGGCACAAGAAGCTCCTCAAGCAGCTCAAGGACGATTCAAACGGCGACTTCGGGCATCAGCAGAGCATCGCCATCTTCGGCAAGCCGGGCAGCGGCAAGTTCCAGTTCGTGATGACCGGCCGGCACATGACGATCCGGGCCGACGGCGACAGCGAGCAGGGGGTGGCGCTGGGTGGGCCGATCTTCCACGGGCACGCCGCCAGCGGTTTCACGGAGAAGGTCCATCACCCGGACAACATCTTCTGGCACCAGGCCTTGCTGGCCAACAAGGTGTACACCATCCTCGACGGCAAGCAGCAGGAGAAGGCGCTGGTGTCGCGCCGGCCGGCGGAGGCCGCGGTCGGCTTCCGCGGCAAGGACGGCAAGTTCCCGGGACTGCTGGTTGCGGACATGAGCAAGGACCAGAAGTCAGCGGTGCTGACGGTGCTGACTAGCTTGCTGGCGCCGTATCGCCAGGAGGACCGCGACAAGGTGACGGAGTGCCTGAAGAAGTACGGCGGGCTCGACAAGTGCAGCCTGGCCTTCTACAAGGAAGGCGACCTCGGCGACGATGGCGAGTGGGACAACTGGCGGCTGGAAGGACCGGCGTTCGTGTGGTACTTCCGCGGCACGCCCCACGTCCACATCTGGATCAACGTGGCTGAGGACTCCTCGATTCCGCTGAACGCCAAAGGATAAGAGGCACGAACAGCAAGGCGAGCGGCGCGGCGTCAGCCCGCCGGTATAAAGCCCTGCACCGGCGGGCTGACGCCGCGCCGCTCGCCTTGCTGTTAACCCGCCGGTAAGGGCTTTCCAGCTCGCAGCCATCACGGCACGCCATAGTGCTGCTTCAGGAACCGCAGATACTCCGCCTCCCTCTTGCGATCCTGGAACTGGAAGACCGAGTGAATGCCCTGCAGCGACAGCCGGGAGCCCATCGTGCTGACAATGGCACCGCCGCTCACGGCGCCGACGGTGGCGCCGACGGCAACGCCAATGGGCACGCCCGCCGGGCCGAAGATCGCGCCAATGAAGCCGCCGGCGATGGCGCCGGCCTTGGCGCCCGCCCAGCCGCCGGCCGCTCCGCCCGCCAGGCCGCCCACGAAATGCACCTGGTTGCGGGTAAAGGCCCGATCGGTCATGTAGCCGCACTGCCATTGCCAGAACGCGAACCCCTCGTAGGCCGCCAGCGCGCTGAGGCCGACCGGCCCGGTCCACTGACCCACCGCCGACAACACTGGCCCGCCCGCCGTCGCCGGAGCAATGCCGACGACCAGGCTGCGGCTGCTGTCGGCTGCCAGCAAGCCCAGCAGCACCGCTTGCGTGCTGGTCTTGCCCACGGCAAACAGCTCCTCCTCGGGAGTCCCGACCTTGCCGGCCAAAACTTGTAAATCCCGGGCCATCCCCTGGGCGATGTCTTCCAGAAACCGGTCCAGTCCCGGCGAGCTGCTCGGCGGCGGGGCGAAGGAACCGAACGGCAGGGCGACGTCCACAGACAGCCGGGACACGCGGGGCCCGCTGTCGCTGCTCTGCCGCAGCCGGGCCTGCACCGATTCGGTCCAGGCCCGTACCTGGACCAGATTGAGCCGGCGATCGTGGAACAGGGCCAGTTCAGTTTGCAGCTGGCGGATCATTTCCGGAGACAGCCCTGTCGGAGAGGGCTGGCGTGGGTCGGCTCCTTTGCGATGCAGGGCCCGCTCGATCCGCTGCTCGGCCGAGGGACTTGCTCCTCCGGGCCAGGGTCCAGCGCCAAGTTCGGCCAGCAGGGTTTGCTGTTCTCGTGCGGTCCGGATGGGTGCGTACGGGGGAGGGGGAGGAGCGAGGGGCGGCTCATCCTCCAGGGACGGGAGGAGCGAATCTCCGCCCGCCAGCAAGGCCGGGAAGAGCAGGACGGCAAGGAGAACGATGGCGCGGGGAGAACGAGACATCGGTGGCTCCTTCGGCCTGGCGAACCGGCTGCGTTAGCTGCCGGGTGGCCGGGTCTACCCGGCAGCTAACGCAGCCGGTTCGCCCGACGCCTAATCCAACCCCCGGCGCGGCACCAGCGCGGCCTGCTGGCCGACGAACAGCTGGTCCTCGCGTCCTTCCAGCTTGTTCCAGCCTTTCTGAAAGGCCTTGTTGTACAGACAGGCCAGCGGCGGATCGAGCAGGTTGGGATTGATGGGCAGCAGATACGTGACCATGCCGTCGCGGGTGGTGCGGTAGGCCAGCTCGATGTCGATGTCCTTGCACCAGCCGCGCAGCGCCCATGCCTTGCTGAAGATCTCCCGCTGAGTGCCGGCCGGCACCTCCGCGGCCACGACGTACGACAGGTCCACGCCCAGTTTCTCGTGCAGGAGCTGCTTGGTGGAGGGGAAGCACTTGAACAGCGGCCACTCGGGGATGTCCCCGGCGGGATGCTTGAAGGAGCGCAGCTGTTCCTGGATGCGCGGCAGGGCGCAGTCGTAGTACCAGCCATGATCGCCGTCAAACGCCAGGATCATCTCCAGGGCCCATTTCTGGTAGGCGTGCCACTTCGCGTCCTGGACCAGCCGCTGCTTGTGCTGCAGGCCCCTGACCTGGGCCTCGCACTTCTCCAGCAGATCGTGGGCCCTTTTCCGCATCTCGCTCCGGGCTGGCTTTTCCAGCTCCAGGTCTAGCATCAGCCCGGCAATGGCGTCCTGCACCTTGAGCAGGGCCGCTTGCTGTATGGCCTCGCCCGGCAGCCGGCAGGCCCCTTCGAGGCTGTGCTGCAGCAGGGTCAGCTTCTTCTCCGTTTCCACGTCCAGCCAGCGATGCCGCAGCTGCCCGCGTTTCTCTTCCACCTCGGGCGAGGTCAGACCGTGCAGCGCCTCCAGAGCGCTCAGCAGCTCGACCTTGCCCTGCAGGGCCAGGTCGGCCTGGCGCAGGGCCCAGACCCGGCGATGCTGCTCGGCCTGTTTCCGCAGCGTTTCGCGCTGCCGGCCGACCTCGCGGACCAGATCGGCCGAGCAACCTTCGGGAGCGGCGGCCAGCAGGCTGCGCAGCTCCTCGCCCATGTCCTGGGCCAGCTCGACGGCCGCTCCCGCCTGCTGCCGCAGCAGCCAGACGGCTCGGACGTGCCAGCGGAGGACGTTCAGCCGGGGCAGCAGCTCCTCTTCCGCCCAGGGCGGCAGATGCTGCTTGACCAGGCAATCCAGTTCCCGGCGCAGCACCTCGGCCTGGGTTGCCGAGCCTGGCCAGCCTTCCGGCTTGTCGAAGTGGGCTTCCAGCGCCTTGAGGCGAGTCAGCGCCTCGTCGGGGATTTGCACCGGGATCACCTTGCCCAGGGCCCGGTGCAGCACGGCCGACTGCTGCTCCAGCCGGGTGCTCAGCTCCTCGACCTGCTTGCGCAGCTGGCTCAGCTCCTGATTGCGCTCCGTGGTGGACTGGTCACAGCCCCAGAGGATCAAGCCCAGGCACGCCAGGCCCAGGACCATTAGAAGGGGAGAGCGTTTCATTCAGCCGGTTCCCGTGGACTGGCAAACGGACCATCCGTCCCGAGGCGGGCCCTTTAGCATCTTTCTGCTTTCAGGAAAACCCGAGCCGGCCCGGCGGATTGAATCCGTGCAAGCCGCGCAAGGTGGGAGAAAGGCACCCTTCCGGGATACCTGGGGCAACGCTCAGGGCTGGTCGCCTTCGGTCATTCGCGCAGGGACCGCAGATAGAGGGCGTCCAGCAACATGCCGGTGCTGGCCAGGATGGCCACGATCAGGGGGCTCCAGTAAGGGACCTGGGTCACCAGCACGGCCGCGGCGTAGTGCAGCAGCGCCAGCGGGTAACCGATGCCTCCCTCGCTGCCCACCATGAAGTAAAAGTTGCCCGCCAGAAAGAGCCAGAGCGGGAAGACCAGGAAGAACTCGGTCGGGTCCCGGCCGGGACGCATCAGCGCCACGATGACCGGGACCAAGAGCCAGCCGGCGATGCGTGTCAGCATCAGCGACCAGACATAACGGCGGTAGCCCCGGGCGCTTTGCCCAGCGCTTCCGAGAGCCGCCACAGAAGGAAAGACAGGAGCAGGAACGAGGGCAGGATGGTCAGGACGACGCAGATCACCGGAAAGGAGGGCCAGCTGCCAAAGAGCAGCAGCAGGACCACCTGCACCGCAACCGGAATCGGGGCGAGCAGGAGCAAGGCCAGGCTCTGGGAGCGCAGGGAGACGTGCCAGCCGCTGTAGGCGACCGCCCGGGTCAGCCGTTCCAGCGCCGTCACGCTGCGGGCGCTGATGGGCTCACCCGCGAGGAAACATTGCAGGTCCCGCGCCAGCGCCTCGGCCGAGGGATAACGCCGCCGCGCTTCCTTCTCCAGGCACTTCAGGCAAATGGTCTCCAGGTCCCGGGGCACCCGCGGCTGCAAGGAGATGGGAGAGACCGGGTCAAGAGTCCGCACCTGCTCCAGCGTCTCCAGGACGGTAGCCCCGACGAACGGGGGTCGGCCGGTGAGCAGTTCGTAGAGGATGGCCCCCAGCGCATAAACGTCGGTGGCCGGCCCGATCTCGTGGACCTTGCCCGCCGCCTGCTCCGGAGCCATGTAGCTGGGCGTGCCGAGGACGAAGCCCGTCTGGGTCAGCTCGCTCTGGGAGTCCAGCAGGCGGGCCAGGCCAAAGTCAGTGATCCGCGGCACGCCGTCCGCAGTCAGCAGGACGTTGCCCGGCTTGAGGTCGCGATGGATGATCCCTTCCTGATGCACCGAGTGCATGGTCTGGGCCAGCGCCTGGACCAGCGTGGCTGCCTCGCGGGGCGGCAGGGGCCCCTTCCGAAGACGCTCGGCCAGGGTGCCTCCGGCGACGTACTCCAGGCAGAGGAAGGGAAGGCCGTGATGCTCGCCGATCTCGTGAATCTGAACGATGTTGGGGTGCTTCAGCCGGGCGATGGTGGCCGCTTCGCGCTGGAAGCGTTCCATTTGCTGGGCCCGGTCTCCGGGAGCTTCCTTGAGCATTTTCAGGGCGACTTCCCTACCCAGGCTGCACTGCCGGGCACGGTAGACGACGCCCACGCCTCCCTCGCCCAGCCGCTGCAGGATTTCGTAGCCCGGCACGTTCGGGGTAGCCGACGCTTCCTGTTCTGCCTGCTGCCGCAACGTCTGCCCAAACTCCACCTGCTCCTTCAGACGCTCAAACAGTTGCGGAAACCGCTGCCGGTAGTCCTCCAGGTTCAGGGCCGCCCCGCTTTGCTCCTGAAGGAGGACCTCCGTGTAGACCAGATCGAGAAAGGAGTCAGGATTCTGCTCCAGGATGGGGAAGTCGGCAAGGTATGTCTCGGCCCGGACCGTTTCGCCGCGCTGCCAGCACTGGCGCAGGTCCACACAGAGGATGGCGACGAGTTGCCGTGGGCTGAGCGTGCCGGCCTGGCGCACAAAGTCGCGAACGTCGGGGGTCGGTCCGTGGCCGGTGCAGAGAGCGCGGAATTGCTGGGCCAGGTCCGGCTCGCCGGCCAGAGTCGGCGTGGATTGGAGCAGAGTCGGTTCGGTCAGCATGATCCCAGCTCCTCCTCTTCCAGGCCCAGCTGGTTCGCCACACGGTCCAGGGCTCGGGCCAGCTGCTTGCGCCGGCCCTCGGCGGTGCCGCCCATCTCGGCCGCGATGGCCGGCCACTCCTGTCCCTGCACGCGCCGGTCGGCCAGGTCCCGTTCCTCCGCGCTGAGACGCTTGCGGACCTCCTGGAGCAGGTCCTGCCCGGCGACCAGTCGAGCCGGGTCGATGCCGGCGGTCTGCTCGACCTCATCGACCGGGGTCGAGGCGGTCCGGCGGTTGTCGCGGCGCTGGGCGTGCTGCTGCCGGGCGGCCGAGGCCAGCTTGTTGCGGGCCATGCCGATCAGCAGCCGGACCAGGTGATCGGGCTGGTCCAGGTCGAACTGACCTGCGGCCGCCCGCAGGAAGAAGCTGGCCATCACCGACTGGCAGATGTCCATCGAATCGAGCAGCCGGCACAGTCCCGGATCGCTCAGCCGCACCCGGACCTCCCGGCGGATCAGCGGCTCGTACTGGCGCACCAGCTCGGTCGCCGCCTGTTCGTCTCCGGCTCGGACGCGCCGCAGCAAATCGGCAAACGTCTCGGCGTCTGACATGGTTGGGCTCCTCAGATGTTTAGGGGCCCCAACAGCAAGGCGAGCGGCGCGGCGTCAGCCCGCCGGTGCGAGGCTTCTACCGGCGGGCTGACGCCGCGCCGCTCGCCTTGCTGTTGGGAGAGAAGCAAACTCCTCACGGAATCTTATCGTCCGGAGCGATCGGCTTCCCCTCCCAGTACGGGGTGCCGTCGCGGATTTCGATCAGCCGGGTGGAGCTGCCGGGCACGGGAGACACGTTCTTCCCGGGCAGCCAGCGGGCCAGGTCCCGTTTGGTCGCCGCGTACTTCGCTTCAGACGCCAGGTTGGTCCACTCATTGGGATCGCGGCTCCGGTCGTACAGCTCCTCCGAGCCGTCGGCATAGCGGACATACCGCCACTGCTCGGTGCGGACGGAATGATTGTTCGGTCCATGCGTGGTGATAGCGGGCCAGTCCCTTGGGGCCCGGGCGTCCTTCAGCTGCGGCATCAGGCTGTGCCCCTCCAGCCCTTCCCGGGCAGGCAGACCGCACAGCTCGGCCAGGGTCGGGTAAACGTCGAGCAGCTCGGCGGGACGATCGCACTTTGCTCCAGCCGTGACGCCGGGCCCGGCGAAGATTAGCGGCACCCGGGTCGAGCGCTCCCAGAGGGTGTTCTTGCCGGTGATGCCCTTCTCGCCCAGATGCCAGCCGTGGTCCGAGAGCAGCACCACCACGGTCCGGTCGGCCTGGCCGCTGGCCTCCAGGGCGTCCAGCACCCGGCCGACCTGCGAATCGACAAAGCTGATGCTCGCCAGGTAAGCCCGCACCAGGGGCCGCCACTGCCCAGCCTGCTTCAGCCAGGCCAGCCTCGGCTCGGGCAGCTTCCAGTGCAGATACCACGAGAACCGCGGCGTGTCGTCGCGATCATCCTCCTTGACCACTGGCATCTGCAGCGTGTCGTCCGGATAGAGGTCGAACCACTTCTGGGAGGCATAGCAGGGAACGTGCGGATGGCGAAAGCCGACCGAGAGGAAGAACGGCTTTTTCGGCGGCTCCTTCAGCTGGGCGATGGCCCAGTCCGCGACCTTCCAGTCGTCCTGGTCCTCGTCGTGCGGCGGGAAGACGCCCCAGTCCATCAAGGCGATCTTATCCGGCGTCTCGACGAACTTCTTCGCTGGCCGGGGCTGGAAGCCGCCGTGGTGGCCCCAGACGGTGAACTCGACGCCGTTGGCCCGTCCATCCTTGGGCGGATAGGCGTCGTGCCAGACCTTGCCCGTGGTCAGCGTGGCGTAGCCGTTGGCCGCGAAGTGCTGCGGCAGGCTGACGCGGTCCTTCAGACCGGGAGCGGTGCGGAACCAGGGATTGAGGGCGTAGACGCCGGTGGTCGAGGGACGCAGCCCGGTCAGGAAGCTGGTCCGCGAGGGATTGCACAGCGGGGCCTGGCAGTGGGCGTTGGTGAACAGTGTGCCGCGCTTGGCGAGGCGATCCATGTTTGGCGTTTTGACTTGCGGATGGCTGGCGAGACAGCCGATCCAGTCGTTGAGGTCGTCGATGGCGATGAGCAGCACGTTGGGCTTGCTGGGCCGGGTGTCCGCGGCCGGTGTCACGGCCGGGAGGGCAAACAGGACGAGGAGGGCCACACGGAGCAGGAATGAGTCTGTTCATGAATCCGCCTCAAACAATCTTCTTGATGATCTTCCCCTGTACCAGCGTCAAGCGCTCCTTGCGCCCAGGTGCAGGTAGCTCAGCTCGTCCTGATCGAGCCCCAACTGGTGCAGGATGGTGGTGTGAACGTCGCGCAGGTGGTAGCGATCCTCGACCGCCCGCAGCCCGATGCCGTCGGTCGCGCCGACGACCGTGCCTCCCTTGATGCCGCCGCCGGCCAGCCACATCGTGAAACCGAGGTTGTGGTGGTCCCGCCCCTTGCCGCCCTGGGCCTCGGGCGATCGGCCGAACTCGCCGCCCCAGAGGACCAGCGTGGTATCGAGCAGGCCGCGCCGTTTCAGGTCCGCCAGGAGCCCCGCGATCGGCCGATCGGTCTGGGCCGCCATCCGCGTATGGTTCTCTTCGATGTCGCTGTGGGCGTCCCATTGCAGGTTGCCCGCTCCGCCTCCCGACACCACCACCTGGAAGCGAACGCCTTTCTCGACCAGCCGCCGGGCCAGCAGGCAGCGCCGACCGTAATCGTGGGTCGGCTCGACGCCAATGCCATACAGGTCAAGGGTTTCCTTCGTTTCCCGGGACAGGTCGAAGACCTCGGCGCCTCCATTTGCATGCGGAAGGCCCGCTCATAGGCCTCGATGCGCGACTCGGCCTCCTCGTCCTGTCGGGCGGGATTGGCCTGGTTGAGCCGGCGAATGAGGTCGAGCGTCTCCTTCCGCTGCTCCGGGGTGGTTCCCTCAGGCAGGTCCAGGTTCCTGACCGGTCGAGTGCCGCCGCGGAACATCGTCGGCTGGTAGACGGCGGGCAGGAAGCCGTTGGCGTACATCGGCTGCCCGGCCTCCAGGGCCCCGTGCGGGTCGGGCATGACCACGTAGCCCGGCAGCGACTGACTCTCCGTCCCCAGTCCGTAGAGGACCCACGAGCCCATGCTGGGGAAGCCTGGCATGACCCGGCCGGTGAACAGCTCGTACTGGGCGGCGGAGTGAACGACCATGTCGCCGTGGCAGGAACGGACCACGGCCATCTCGTCGATCCAGCGAGCCAGGTGCGGAAACAGGTCCGACACCTCGATGCCGCTCTTGCCGTGCTTGCGGAACTTGCGGGCACTGGCCAGGAGGCGGGCATCCTTCTGGATGAACTGGTACTTGGCCTCGCCGAACTCGGCCGGCCGCGGCTGTCCGTGGAGCCGGTTGAGCAGCGGCTTGGGATCGAAGGTTTCCAGGTGGCTGGGTCCGCCAGCCATGAACAGGAAGATGACCGCCCGGGCTCGGGCACCGGGCCGATGCGGGCTTTTGGGGGCCAGCGGGTTGGCGCGTGCTTCTTCCTGGTGCAGCAGCGATGCCAGTGCCAGGCTGCCAAAGCCGCAGAACGCATCACGGAGCAGGGCTCGCCGGGTAGGAGGTGGGAAAAGGCTCATGGCAGGTCAATCCACGTAGAGGAAGGCATTGAGGTTGAACAGGGCCAGGCAGAACTCCTTCAGGGGCTGCCGCCGCAGGAAGGCCAGCGCGATCTCCGTTTCCTGTGCCGTCGCCGGCCGGCCCACCGCCAGCCGGAAGGCACGCTCCACCTGGGCAGGCCGGTCTGGCGCCGCACTCGCGCACCAGGCGCTCGGCGAAGGACTCGGCCATCTGATTGGAGAGCCTGCCGTTGAGCAGTTCCAGGGCCTGCAGCGGATGCGTGCTGGACTCCCGGCGGGGGCAGCTGACCTGGGCGTCCCCTTGATCGAAGGTCTGGAAGAACGGCAGTTGCAAGTTCCGCTTGGCGAGCAGGTAAACGGAGCGACGGTCGTGTTCCTTCTCGTCGGGCGTGACCTGCCATTGCGAGGGATCGTAAAGCAGCTTTACCAGATCCGCTTCGACGGGGACGACGATGGATGGGCCTCCTTGCTTGCGGTTGAGCCGGCCGGAGACGGCGAGCATGGTGTCACGAACTTCCTCGGCGGTCAACCGGCGGCGCGGGAACCTGCTGAGGAGCTTGTTGTCGGGATCGATTCGCCGGACCGCCGCGGGGTTGGCCGGGGTCGAGGATTCCTGATAGGTGCTGCTGAGGAGAATCAGCCGCTGGAGCGGTTTGAGCCGCTGACCGGAGCGGACGAACGTTTCCGCGAGGTAGTCGAGCAGCTCCGGGTGGGTCGGCGGAGCGCCGTTGGCCCCGAAATCGTTGGGCGTGGCCACGAGGCCGCGGCCGAAATGGTACTGCCAGACGCGATTGACCCAGACACGAGCGGTCAGCGGATGGGCCGGGTCGGTGAAGAAGCGGGCCAGCTGAGTTCGTGGATTGGCCACGTTGGCGGCGAACTCGGGCGCGTCGTCCGAAAGAAAGAGGCCCGGCGGCCGGGGCCCGACCAGGACACCCTCGCGCTCCGGGTCGCCGCGCTTCAGGACGTGGATCGGCGTGCGTTCCTTTGAGACGTTATGCACGGTGCTGATGGTCGGCAGCGGTTCCGGAAGAGAGCGCCGCAACTCGGCGAGCTTCTCCTGGAGTTGGTGTTTCGACACGTCCTTGCGTGCCGCGATCTGCTTCTGAAGCCGCTGGATCTCGGCCTGGATCTTCTCGGTGCGTGCCGTCCACTCCTTCTGGGTCTTGTCGTCGGCGAGGACGAGGTTGTATTCGTGACTCGCCGCGAGGAACGCCTGGAGGCGGTAATAGTCCTTCTGGGGGACATCGTCGAACTTGTGATCGTGGCAGCGGGCACAGCCGAGGGTCATTCCCAGGAAGACGGCGCCGAGGGCGTCGGTCATTTCCGTGAGGACCTCGTTACGGCTCATGGCCACTTTCTTGTTGCCGGCGTTGCGGCGGATCGGCCCGAGCCGGTGAAAGCCGGCGGCCACCTGACACTCGTGATTGCCCGGATCGATCTCGTCGCCGGCCAGCTGTTCCAGGACAAAGCGATCGAACGACTTGTCGTCGTTGAACGCCTTGATGACGTAATCGCGATACCGCCAGGCACCAGGCCGCAGCCGATCGTACTCGAACCCCTCGGTTTCCGCGTAGCGGACCACGTCCAACCAGTGCCGGCCCCAGCGTTCGCCGTAGCGCGGCGCTGTTCAGCAGGCGGTCGATCAGCTTCTCATAGGCGTCCGGGGCCGGATCGGCGCAGAAGGCGGCGACCTCTTCCGGCGAGGGCGGCAGCCCGGTGAGGTCGAAGGTGACCCGGCGGATCAGCGTGGCGCGATCGGCTTGCGGCGCCGGCTGCAAGCCGGCCCGGTCCAGTCGCTGCAGGATGAAAGCGTCGATGGGGTTGCGCACCCATTTCTGCCTGGCGGGATCTTGAAAGGTGGGCACCCGCGTTTGCTGGCGCGGGCGGAGGAACCAGGGCTGGCCGGGAACGTCCTGGGCGGGGGCATTCCGCTGGCATCGCAGACTGCCAGGATCAACGTTGGCAACAGCAGACGCACCGGCTACCTCCTGCGAAGGATTGAGAGACGAGGTTTCTCGGTAGAGATGATTGTTCCAGGCGTCCCGCCTGCTTGGGAAGGGGAAAACCGAAAAAATCGCCCGGCCGAGGAGAAACGTTTCCCCGGACTCGTGGGTTGACAGGGCTGGGAACGCAGGCTTCAATCAATCTGGACAGACGACCGGGCCACCGCTAGAATTCGTGGAGAGAAGGTCGGGGCCGGTAAGAACCTCAACACTTTCTGGGGAATAGTGTAACGGTAGCACAACTGACTCTGGATCAGTTCGTCTAGGTTCAAATCCTAGTTCCCCAGCTCGACGCAAGGCCTGCTGTGACAAAGAGTTACGGCGGGCCTTGTTCTTTGCCCGGACTGGCCTGCACGGGGATCTCCACACTTTCCCCACACTTTTCAGAAAAAGGATGGTGGGAAAGGCCGAAAAGTGTGGAGCCGATGTGGCCATTCTGTGACCATTTCGGGGTCCGGGAATAGAAAAACCCCCGGCTGACCGGGGGCAAAAGTGTGGAGAAAGTGTGGGGCGGGTAGGCCGGTCAGTCTTCCACTTCCGGGCGCTTCTTCGGCAGCAGCTTGCCCATCAGGCCGCCGAGTACCTCGTCGGAGGTCTTCTGCTTCTCCGTGGCGGTGTAGTACCGCAGCATCGTTTCCAGCGTCACGTCGAACGCCACTGCCGCCCGCTTCGGATGAACGTCCTCCGCCGCCCGCGTGAATGCCGCCCGGCGGAAGTCGTGGCTGGATAGCTGGTGACCGCTTGCCTCCTGGTACTTGCCCATCAACTGGAGAATCCACAGGTAGAGTCGCCGGGGCGAAAACGCATCGCTCTGGCGGTGGGTGGGGAAGCCGAGCTTCTTGTTGGCGTCCTTCAGCTCGGCCGGGTAACGCTCCCAGAGAATTGCAAGAACTCCGGGAAAATGGTGGGAGAATCAGTAAATCAATGATACCGGAAATGCCAGCCCCAACAAGGGCCGCCTTGTTCTTTACTCCTGGCGGTTCTGAGGCAGGCCCTACCGATAAGCGTACTCGATCGTCTCTTTCTTTCGCGGCCCCTCGACAGACCAGCGCAGGCTGATGCCGTCCTCGTGGACGAGAAGCACCGCCGCGTAGCAGTCCTGGCGGCACAGGTGCGGCGCGGCCGGCCGCCACTCCCGCTCGCCGGCCGGGGTCAGGTCGAACAGGTGGACGGGGTCGGACTCCCCGAGGCGAAGGTGCTCCAGCCTCAACCGGTCACCGACCAACGTCCAGCGGTAGACGTTGTGGAAGCCGATGTCCCGTTCGCTGCCCAGCGGCCGCCAGGATCCCTGCTCATGCCAGGTCATCGACCATTCACCGGCGTGCCGGACCTCGACCGTGCCGACACCCCGGCCGTTCCAGCCGGTAGCTGCACCGCTGCTGGCAAGGAACGACAGGGAGCGGATCTGGTGGAGCCGATTCCACAGCTGCTGAAGGGTCGTCATGTCCTGTGCCTCCGCAACGCATAGGGAGCCTGGACCGGGGAGATGACCTGCCGCCAGCGACCGCCGACCACGCTGTCGTAAGCCACCTTCATCTGCTCGGCAGCCTCGCCGGGGTGCAGTCCACCGACACCCGTGCCCAAGCCCGGCACCGCCAGGCTGCGGCAAGGCCGGCCGCTCCCCTGGTTGTGCCGCAGGACCGCGACCAGGGCGGCCCGCAGCGCCAGGTAGGCGTTGATCGTGCCGACGACACTGCCTGGGATCCGCATGGTCGGGGCCGCCACCACAAAGGGGAACCGCGGGCCCGGCAGCTCCACGACCAGGGCCATGCCGACCGGCAGCTCGCCGAAGAACCGCCCGGCGATGGCGGCCATCACGGCCTCCTGGGCCTTTCCCTTGTGCAGGTCGTCGATGGCCTTGTCGATGCCGCCGCCCATGTCGCCGAAGCTGTTGGCCGGGCTGACGATCCCATCGCAGTCCAGGTCCAGGAGGTTGCCCTCGACCACTTCCACCGCCTCGGCGTCCGCGAAGGCGTCGGCCAACGCCTGTCCGACACGGGGGTTCCGATCGCCCAGGCTGAGCCGCAAGCTGCCCGCCGCGATTGCGCCAAAGGGCTTGAGCATTCTCATCCGCCACCGCCTGATCTTACCCGTTAGCCACCGGATCATGGCGTGTTCCCTCGGGGCCGCCGTTCAGAACCAGTAGCAGCGCATCTGTTCCAGGAACTCGTGGGTAATCGGGTAGCCCGAAGCTGATCTGATGATGGAGTCGATCCCGCACTTCGGGCAAAGGGCCGTGCCGTCCCCTTCGTTCAACCATCTTTCGATGGCAGAAGGCTTGAAGATCGCCAGGCAATAGAAGCAGCCGCAGGACTCGCTGGCCTGCAGCTCCGACCGGTGGCGGCTTGAGTGCTTGTGGGCCGCAATGGGGACCAGGTCGCTCATCCGCAACTCCTTCCGGCCAACAGATCCACGACGTGGCGGCCCCACCGGACATGGCAGACTCCCTCAGTCATGGTTCGCCGCACATCTGGGCGATTTCCGCGGCCATCTCCTCCTCCGTCATCGGTCTGTGGCCCCGCTGCTGCTGGTCCCGGTGGATGCGATCCAGCACCTCCAGCATGGTCGGCCCAGACACCGACTCCGAGGACTGCACGATCACGGTGACCCGACCGGGCGGCAAGGCGACCTTCTTCTCCAGATGCAGAGTTACGCCGTCCGGTTGGAGCGTGGCCTCGACGGTAATCGTCGGAGTTGTCATGGTGCAGCCCTTCCCGCTCTGGGATCCAAGACGTCTGTTGTGGCGGGTTGTCCCTCTCAGCACATCTGCAATTCTATCCAATCCGCATGGTGTCTGCTATCAGCCAGACGGTGCAGCCAGACGGTGACGCTGGTGCAGCCGGGCCGCCAGGTCCTCGACGTGCGAGCGTCCCAGCGGGCCATCCTCCAGGCCGGCGACCAGCCGGGCCGGGATGCCGGCCAGACCCAGACGCGCCCCGCACAGGGCGCCGGTCATGGCCGCCAGCGTGTCGGTGTCGTCGCCCAGTCCGATGACCCGGGCCACCGCGTCCTGGTAGTGGTCCGGCGTCAGGGCGAAGCAGGCGATGGCGGTGACAACCGAGCGGTGCGCCTCCAGGCTGCTGCCCAGGAAGTGGACCGAATCGCCCCGCCGCAGCCGGGCCGCCGCCGAGAGGGCCCAGCGGAACTCCTCGCTCCGGGCACGCCGCCGCAGTTCCCGGAAGAAGGCCCTGCGGTCCAGCGGACCGGGACGCAGGGCCAGGGCGACCGCGACGGCCAGCAACTGGGCCCCCTCGATCCCCAGCGGGTGGACGTGCGTCGGCAGGGCCGACAGCCGGGCCTCCTCCAGCACCCGGTCCAGGTCGTGGCAGAACAGCAGGCCGACGGGGGCGACCCGCATGGCCGCCCCGTTGCCGAACGACCCGCCGGGGAAGTGGTTGGCCGCGATTGCCCGCCAGTCGCCGCCCGCGGCCATCGCCTCCAGGACGCGGCGGGCCCCTTGGCCGTAGCCCCGCTCCGGGTGGTAGTTGGCCGCGAACGCCTGGCACAGCGGCTCCTCAACGGTCCGGCCACAATCCGCCAGGGTCTGGGCCACACCGATCATCATCTCGGTGTCGTCGGTGTAGCGAAGGGTTTCCCCGGGTGGGACGGCGAGCAGGTCGCGGCCGGTCCCGTAGCCCCAGAAGACGTTGTCGGCGGGCAGCCCCTCGAACGGGGCCCCGACCGCGTCGCCCACGGCCAGGCCCAGCAGACACCCGGCGAACTGCTCCAGGGTCGGTTGTTCCGGCATGCTTGACCCCCTTGGCATGGTTCCTTCTTGTTCCCGGCTTGTTCGCTTCCGTTTCCGCGCCAATCTCCCGCGTGCTTCCGGCTGGTTCTGAAGGGTATTGTGCCTGGTTGCCATGCAATGGCAAGCTGCCCGAAGGACCAGCGACCTTTCCGGGATCCAGCCGGGCTGGTTGCCCTGTTCGGGACCACGGCCGCTGCCTACCCTGGTGTTTGGGGCCAGGGAACGACTCGGGGAGAAGATGTCTTGGAACAGAAAAGGAGGGCAGGATGGCCGCGACTGAGGAGGTTCTGATCCGGCTGACGCCCTCGGCAAGTCGGTGGCTCCGGACCTCTCGTGCGAGCTGGGGCTGGCGGCCGGGGCTGGCGTTGCTGTTCCGCCGTGACCGGAGCAGCTGGGCCATCACCGTGGCTGACCCCGAGGACGCCTCGACGCTGACCTTCACCAGCCGGGGCATCCTCCTCGCTGTCAAGACCAGCGACACGGGCCATTTCCGCGGCAGCGTCTTCTCCTCGCACTACGAAGCCCTGTTCGAGCAGGAGACGTGGTGGCTGGAGAACCCCAACGACCCCGGGGTGTCCGGTTGCTCCGACCCGCTCGGGGCTTCCTGCTGTCCGGCTCGGTTCGCCCGGCTGCACCCGGAACTGTTCGGGCTGCGGGGTCTGGCGGGCCGCCTCCTCGGCCGGCTGTCCCTGGACGACCGCGGCCAGCTCATCGCTCGCACCTCGGCCTTCCTCCGCTGGGGCGACGGGCGGGCCGCGGTGGTGCTGCGCAAGTCGCCGCCGGTGGTGGCGACCTATTGCGATGAGATGGATGCCGTCTTCCTGCTCCGCTTCCCGAAATACCTGACGGCCCAGCACGACCTGGAGGAGGGATCTCGGCTCGTCGTCGCCAACCTGCACTCCCGCTCGAAGCATGGGCGGATCGCGGCCGACATCCATCCGGGGCCGGGGTACACGGGACGCTACACCAACGTCCGGCCCCTGGTCGCCGATTTCCTCGCGGCGGAGGACCATCTTGTGCAGGCCCGCCGGCGGGCCATCGCCGAGCGAGAGTACCGCCGGTGCGCGGAGCTTGGCCGGCTGGCCGTCCAGGCCGGCCAGCCGCTCCGCTCCGGGCGACCCCTGGAGGCGGCCATCCCCGGGAGGCGATAACTTGACCGGCGAGGACGAATCTTGCTCTTGCACCCGCTGGCGGTGGACCGTATACCTCGTCCACGACAAGCCCCCGAATCCGGCTCGCCTTTCGATCCGAGCAATCGGCTTCCTGGATTGAAGAGGTAGCGCATGCGCACCCCACGGATTGGCGCGGCGTTCCGCGTCGCGGGATTGGTCTGTCTTCTTGTGACCCTCTCCGTTCGCGGTCAGGCCCCCGAGCCCTTGCCAGGGCCTCCGGCTCAGCCGCTGCCGCCCCCGGCCACCGCGCTTGCTCCGGTTTCGCCCATTCCCAGCCCAGGGGACGCCGCTTCCGTCGGGGCCCGAGAAGATGGCTCCCTGGATGGGCCGCCGGTCTTTGGTCTGATCGGGATCCGCGGCTATTTTTTCGGCGATCACGTCGCCTCCAACGGTGTCGAGTTCAAGCAGCTGTTTTCGCTCGATTCCAGCTTCAACCTCTGGCTGTGGCGGCGGAAGAGGGTGTACCTGTTCCTCGACAGCCGCTTCTGGGGACAGAAAGCGGCCCCGGGAATCACCAACGGCTCGCAGGGGATCTTTGACTTCAGCAAGCGCGAGTTCGATTTCACTGGCGGAGTGGCCTGGAACTACTACGGCATGCTGGAGGCCCGCATCTTTGCCTATTCGTTCAACAACCTCAACCGGGGCGACTCGACCGTGGCCCCGACCGGCTTCACCGACGGCGTCGGTCTGGAGAACCGCTATTATCTCGGCTCCACCTATGCGGACCTGGGCACTGCTGCCTTCGACATCGCCCGGGCCACCTTTGTCAGCGCCGGCTACTACCCTACCAAGGACATGGTGGACGGCGAAGGCCTGGACTTCAAACCGGGGCCCTTTGTGCGCGCCTACCTGACTTTCGACCTGTGGGGCGAGCGCTGCTACCTGTATACCGACGATCAGCTCATCGCCACCAAGTCCTGGACGCTGAAGCTCCTGTCCACCGACAGCGGCATCGCCGTGCGGCCGTTTGTCCAGGTTCCGCGTCTGGAGTTTCGCCTGGGGACCGAGGACATGCTCGACCTGGACGGCGGCAACGACAAGGAACTGAGCGGCTATCTCAGCATTCGCTACATCTATTGAGGCATGGTCGCCGAGCCGCGCACGCAGCGCAGCGGAGTAAGCGGTCCGGGAGCCCGCAGGACCGCTTACTCCGCTGCGCTGCGTGCGCGGCTCGGCGACCACGCCAAAGTCGAGAGGAGTACCCGATTTTTGCCTTTCTCCTTGCGGTTGCCGGGCAGCGGAATATAGTCACGGCAGCGTCACCCCGATTGGCCTTCACGAGGAAAGGACGAGCCACATGGGCTTCAAACAGACTTCCGAACATCGCTTTGGCAAACATTCGTTTCACCAGATCGGCCTGGTGCGTGGCCAGTTCGGCGGCGTGCCGATGAACGACTGGCTGAAGTTCCTGGCGGAGACCGGCTTCGACGGCTGGGAAGAGGCCAGCTGGGAGCTGGAGCTGGGCCGCTGCAACGACGACGCCGGGGCCGCCGCCTATGCCCGGGAGCGCGTGGACCTGGCCCGCCGGCACCAGCTGGAGATCTTCACCGTCGCCTCGCACCTGCAAGGGCAGGCCCTGGGCGACGAGCCCAGCGCCAAGACGCTCCAGTTCGTCGGCGGCGAGGCGGTGGAAGCCTACAAATCCTGGCGATCCAAGGGCAACAAGCCGCCGCGGACCGATCCCTATTTCGTCCCGCCGGAGGTCGGCAAGCTGATCCACGAGCAGGCCCTGCGCGACATGAAGGCGATCGTCCGCCTGGCCGGCCACCTGAGCAAGCTGCAGAACCGCAAGGTCGCCGTGCCCGGCTTCGTCGGCTCGCCGGCCCACTGCTGGAGCCACTGGTTCCTCTTCCCGCCGCTGCCGGGCGACATCGGCGGCCACAAGATCCCCGACGTGCGCGAGGTGAGCCTGGAACTGCTGGTCGAGCGCTTCGGCCCGGTGCTGGACCTGTGCAAGCAGTACGGCGTCACCTTCGACCTGGAGTGCCATCCCAGCGAGCGGGCGATGGGCGACCTGGAGTCGGCCGGCGATTACCTCAAGGCGATGGACAAGGCGGGCTACGGCAGCGTGGTCGGCTTCAACCTCGACGGCTCGCACCTGGAATGGCAGAACGTGTCGGTGATCCAGTTCATCCGCGAGTTCGGCGAGCGCATCCACTGCGCTCACGTCAAGGGTGTGTGGGTGGCCCGGGAGCATTGCCGGGCTGGCCGGCTGGGCGGTCATCGGCCGATGGGGCACTGGTCCAACGGCTGGAACTTCGTCACCGCCGGCACCCAGCGCGACGCCAACAGTCTGGAGGAGATCTTCATCGAGCTGAACCGGGTCGGCTTCGATGGGGCGGTGAGCATCGAGTGGGAGGACAACGACGCCGAGCAGCACGCGGGGGCGAAGACGGCGCTGGCGAACTGCCACAAGGCGGACAATCCGCCCAGCGGCATGAGGCATGATGAGATGCTGAAGAAGTGAACCGCTGTAGGGAACGCCCTCCGTGGCGTTCCGGCGTGCGGAACGCCACGGAGGGCGTTCCCTACAGCGCTCACTGGCGTTCCGGGGATGAAGAGTCGCTTTCCTGGGCTTTTCGCGGTAAGATGGCAGGCACGACGCGATTGTTCCCTTAGGCAGCGAGGAATCCCATGAGCAAGATCGTCCTGGATACCCAGACCCAGATCCTGCTAAACGGGCTGAAAGCGCCAGTGGAGGTGTGCGACGCCTCCGGCCAGACGCTGGGCCACTTTCTGCCGCAAAAACTCTACCAGGAGCTGATGCGGCAGTTCGTCCGTTCTCAGTTCACGGATGAGCAGGTCGAGCAGGCCAGGCAACAGACTGGCGGGCGTCCCCTGGCAGAAATCTGGAAGGACCTGGGCCGCAAATGATTTTCACAGTCCTATGGCAGCAGCGGGCCGAGGCGCGACTTGCCGACCTGTGGACTCAAGGGCCTGATCGCAACGCCATCGCTGAGGCTGCTGATGAGATTGATCGGCTGCTTCAGCGCGACCCGCAGAGCCGTGGCGAATCCCGCGATCTGGGCGAGCGGATTCTGTTTGTTCCGCCCTTGTCAGTGCTATTCAGCGTGGATGAAGCAGATCGCAAGGTGTACGTCATGCTTGTGGATCGAATCTCGTCCTGAGTTCGGCTTTTTCTTCACGCACCGTTCCGAAGAAAGATCACAGCGGCTGCGGCACCACCGCCCGTGGGTTGGTCAGCAAGTGCAGGTTGACCGGGTTGCGGACCGGGTCGCCCTGGATCATCCGGCGAGCCTCGATGGCCCCCTTGGTCCGCATCTCCTGGAAGCCCTCGACGGAGTAGAACGCGACGTGCGGCGTCAGCAACACGCGCGGGTGTCGGCGAATGCCCTCGTCGTCGAGCGGCTCCCGTTCGACCACGTCCAGGGAAGCGTGCGCGATCTGTCCCGAGTCGAGCGCCTGACGCAACGCAACCAGATCGATGCAGCCGCCGCGAGCGGTGTTGACGACGTAGGCTCCCTTTGGCAGCAGGGCCAGGGTGCGAGCATTGAGGATGTGATGCGTCTCCGCCGTCAGTGGGCAGTGCAAGCTGACGAAGTGGCACTGCGGCAGCAGTTCCTCCAACCGGGAACAGCGCTCGACGCCGAGGGCCTTCTCAATCCCATCCGGCTTGTACGGATCGCAGATCACCACACGCAGGCCGAGCGCCTTCGCGCGCAGGACCATCGCCGAGCCGATCCGGCCGCAGCCGATGATGCCGAGCGTCCGGCCGCGCAGGCGCGGCGCCCCGAAGATGCTCTCGACCCACCACTTGCCCGAGCGGATGTCCTGGTCGCAGGGGAGCAGTCGCCGGGCGCCGGCCAGGAGCATCATCAGAGCATGGTCGGCCACCTCCTCGGTGCCGTAGTCGGGGACGTTGCAGACCACGATGCCGCGCCGGCCCGCCGCGGTAATGTCGATGTTGTCGAAGCCGACGCCACAGCGGATGATCCCCTTGCAGCGGGGCATCTGTCCGATGCAGCGCTCCGTGAGCCGGATGTCGTGAAAGACCAGCAGCACGTCGGCCTGGGGGGCGTGGCGGACCACGTCGGCCTCGTCGGTGGTTTGCAGCACCTTGAGGTCGGCGACGGCATCGAGGATCGGACGCTCGACGCCGGCTTCGGCCAGGTGGTCGGTGACGACAATCAGGGGACGGTTGCTCATCCGGCGGGGTTTCCTTGCGGCGGTGGGTAAAGCGAGCGGCCGGCTGCCGAGCTACTGACCTCCAGGTAAGCGAACGATTCGGCGCTCGAGCAAGTTCGCGGAGTTCTCCGCGTGTCGGGCACAAACCTTCCACGGCGTAACGCCGCAGCATCGCTACCTCCGTGCAGCCGGCCGCTCTCCTGGCTGTTTTACGCCCGGGGAATGGGTCGGGCAAGGGATAGCTCTGTCGGCTTTTCAGGCGCCCTGTCCAGAAACCCGGCGCTCGCTGGCTGACCATGCCGGGACAGGCTGGTTGCATGCCAATTCGTAACTGCCATCCCACCAATCACTTGCGAATAATCTCCGAATAACTGACACGTTTGGCACGGCGGCTGCTTTTAACAATGTCGCCCTCACCACGGCAAAGGAGTCAACAGGGTTCGGAGTCGCCTTCGCCCTCGCCCTTTCGCTCACGCCCAGGACCGAGGCCGGTTGACTCCTTTGTCGTTTCGCCCATCGCCTTCGCCCCATCGCCTTCGCCCTTGTGTTTCCCGGGGGCCCACCCGGGGCGGATTGAAACGATTGAAACCATCCGGCTTCGCCTGAAACCTCCGGGAACTTGTTCCCGGAGGTGTTCTTTTTTCCGCCGGAACACCACAGAGGGCATTCCCTACCAGGCCAACGCTCCACCAGCCAGGATGACTCTGCCCTGGCGTTCTGCACGGAGCGTACTTGCACGTACCCTTTGCCGTTATTACATTAAGAGGAGATCCCACGGAGAAGGTGTCGAAGCTGATTCTTGAGGAGATGCAACGCGCGCCCCAGAGCAGAACCAGCGCGCCGTGGAACTCCAGCGCCGCCCGAAGCTACCTCGAGGAGCCCTGCCACATGCCCATGCCGTCCCTGGTCTCGCCGTTCCGGCAGCTGGCTGTCCTGTCGGTCACCGTGCTCGTCGTGGCCATCCCGTTCTGGTTCTGGCTGGGCGGTCCTTGTCGCGCGCTGTTCCCCTGGGACGTCTGGCAGGAGATCGAGGAGGGCGACCAGGCCCTGGAACGGATGCAAACGGTCCGGCACTGGCGCATCACCGCCAAGGTTCACATCCGAGGCGAACTGCTGCAAGGCCGGATCGAGTTGCGGCAGGCCCTGGCGCTCATTCGCTGGTGCAATCAAAAGCCGGACGGCTACCCTCTCTTCTGTCCCGTGGGCACGCCCCTGGACCGCTGGGCCTGCCAGGAACTGCTCTGGGGGTGTGAAACCACGCCCGCGGACTCGCCACCGGCCGTCCTGGACCGCGCCCAGCTTGTCATGGCCCAGCTGCGCCTGCTGCTCGCTTCTTCCGAGACCCTGGTGTTGCCCGAGCCACCCGAACTGCCGGGGATGCCGCCCTGTCCCCCCTGTGCGCCTCTGCTGGAATAGTTCTCCGTTCCGGCGAGCCCGGAGGCGTAACGGAGAACTGAGAACGATGGGATGCCATGTCCAGTAACCTGTTCGATCTTCAGGGCCGGGTCGCTCTCGTTTCGGGGGCGGCCCAGGGGCTTGGCCGCGCCATGGCACAGGCGCTGGCCGAGTACGGGGCGGACCTCCTTCTGGCCGATCGCAACACGGCGGGCTTGCAGAAAACGGCCGAGCAGATCAGCCGGCTGGGACGCAAGGCGGTGCCGGTCACCTGCGACGTGTCCGAGCCGGTGCAGATCCGGGCGCTGTTCGCCGAGCTGGACCGGGTCTTTGGCCGGATCGACTTCCTGGGCAACGTGGCCGGCGACGCCCTCCTGGGCCGGCCGGAAGAGATCGCGCTGGAGGCCGTCGAGCAGACCTGGCGCAACCTGGTCCTGGGCCGGTTCTGCTGCTGCCAGGAGGCCGGCCGGCGCATGCTCCAGGCCGGCCGGGGCAGCATCGTCAACATCGGCTCGCTGGCCAGCATCACGGCACTGGGGCGCGGCCACGTGGCATACAGCATGGCGATGGGAGCCGTGGTCCAGATGACCCGGGAACTGAGCACGGAATGGAGTGGCCGGGGGGTGCGCGTCAACGCCATCCTGCCGGCCCAGGTGGTCAATCCGGGGCTGGAAGCGCGGATGGCCGCGGACCCGTCGTTGCGGGCGAAGTTCCTCAGCGGCATCCCCATTGGCCGGTTCGGCCAGCCGGACGACATCAAGGGGCTGGCGGTGTTCCTGGCCTCGGATGCGTCGGCGTGGATCACCGGGGCGCTGATCCCGATGGATGGCGGCAACCTGGCCCTGAACGCGGGCGGCTCAATTCCGGACAGGGTGACACGGTGACGCAACTCCAGACCAGGCCAGGGCAGACCCTGCTGCTTCAGTTCTATCGCCAGATGGTGCTGATCCGCCAGTGCGAGGAGCAGCTGGCGCGCTCGCATCAGCGCGGCCTGATTCACGGCGCCTGTCACACTTACGTCGGCCAGGAGGCCATCGCCGTGGGCGTCTGCGCTCAGCTCCGCCCGGAGGACGTGGTCTTCAGCACGCACCGCGGCCACGGGCACGCCCTGGCCCAGGGCCTGCCGCCGCGCGAGCTGATGGCGGAGCTGTACGGCCGGGCCACCGGCTGTTCGCGCGGCCGGGGCGGCAGCATGCACCTGTTCGCCCCGGAAATCGGCCTGATGGGCACCAGCGGCATCGTCGGGCCGTGCATCCTCCAGGCGGCCGGGGCGGGATACAGCTTCAAGCTGCTGCGGAGCGGCAACGTGGCCGTCGCCTTCTTCGGCGACGGGGCGGTCAACAACGGCGCCTTCCACGAAGGCTTGAACCTGGCGGCGATCTGGAAGTTGCCGGTCCTGTTTGTCTGCGAGAACAACCAGTTCGCCACGGAGGTGCCCTTTCAATACGCCTCCGGCAATCCCAGCGTGGCCAGCCGGGGGGCGGCGTACGGCCTGCCGGGCTGCGAAGTGGACGGCAACGACGTCGCGGCGATCTCCCGTCTGGCCGGCGAAGCGGTGCGGCGAGCCCGCTCCGGCGGCGGACCGACGCTGCTGGAGTGCAAGACCTACCGCACCCGGGCCCATGCCGAGGGGATGGGCGACTTCACCTATCGCACCCGGGAAGAAGTCGAGGAGTGGAAGACGCGCTGTCCCATCAAGGGCCTCCGGCAACGGCTGCTGGAGGATGACATCGGGGCGTCAATCGCGACCGCTCTGGATGCGATCGACAGGGAGATCGCCACCCTCGTCCAGGAAGCGCACCAGTTCGCGGAAACAAGCCCCTGGCCCGATCCGGCGACGGCGACAGACCACGTCTACGCCGAACCTGCCGACCCGACAGAATCCGCCATCCCGGTCCGGAGAAGGCTCCCAGCGCGAACTGACCTTCATGCAGGCCACTCTCGAAGTCCTGTCCGAGGAAATGGCGCGCAATCCCAAGATCTTCGTTCTGGGCGAAGGCATCGGCAAACGCGGCGGCAATTTCAAGACGACCGCCGGGCTGTACGACCGGTTCGGACCGGAACGGCTCTGCGACACGCCGATCTGCGAGCGCGGTTTCGTGGGGCTGGCGTGCGGCGCGGCCATGACCGGCACCCGGCCCGTGGTCGATTTCATGTTCGCCGACTTCCTGCTTGACGCGGTCGGCGAAGTCCTCAACCAGATCGGCAAGATGCAGTACATGTCGAGCGGACGAATCCGGATGCCGCTGCTGCTGCGCGGCTGCATCGGCATCGGTCACTCGGCGGCGACGCACCACTCCGGCAACTACTATCCGACGTTCGCTCACTTCCCCGGCCTGCGCGTGGTCGTGCCCTCGACGCCGGCCGATGCCGCTGGCCTGCTGCGGCGAGCGCCTCCGCTGTGACGATCCGGTCCTCTTCCTGGAGCATCGCGAGCTGCTCGGGACCAAGGGGCTGGTGCCGCGCGGCGACCACGAGATCGATTTCGGCAAGGCCGCCGTGGTGCGCGAAGGCCGGGACTTGACCGTGGTCGCCCTGGCCTTGATGGTGCGCCGCACCTTGGAGGTCTGCGAGCGTCTGGCCGGTCAGGGCATCTCGGTCGAGGTGATTGATCCGCGCACCGTCTCGCCGCTGGACAGCGACACCATCCTGGAATCGGTCCACAAGACGGGCCGGCTGCTGATCGTGGACGAGGCCTTTGCTCCGTTCGGCCTCGGCGCCGAAGTGGCGGCCCGGGTGATCGACGCGGGCTTCGACGACCTGGACGCCCCGATCCGCCGGCTGCACGGGGCGTTCACGCCGACGCCTTACAGTCCCACGCTGGAAAAAGCCGTCGTTCCTCAAAGCGAAGACATCGAGCAAGCGATTCGGGCCCTGCTCCAGGAGTGACCCGTGGCCATTCCCATCACTGTACCCCGGCTCGACTGGTCGATGGACGAGGGCACCTTCGTCGAGTGGCTCAAGCACGACGGCGATCCGGTCAAGCTGGGCGACGGTCTGTTCGTGCTGGAGAGCGACAAGGCGACAGTCACCATCGAGGCCATCGACGCGGGCTTGCTGCGGCTGACACCGGACAGTCCCAAGCTCCGCGACAAGGTCAAGGTCGGGCAAATCCTCGCCTACCTGGCCGCCGAAGGGGAGCCGGAGAAGCCCTGCCCAAACCCCTCCCCCCAGCCCCCTCCCCGCTTCGGGGAGGGGGAGCGAGGCAGCGGGCCTCTTGCTCCCCTCCCCGCTTCGGGGAGGGGTTGGGGGAGGGGTTCGGGCGTGGCCATTTCGCCCCGGGCCCGCCGCGTGGCCCGGGAACTGGGCATCGACTGGTCGGGCTTGCAAGGCAGCGGACGCAATGGCCGCATCCGAGAGCGCGACGTCCGTGCGGCCGCGCCAGCGGAACCTCAGGGCCGGCTCATCCCGCACACCACCCATCGCAAGCTCATCGCCGTGCGGATGCTGGCCGGCGTCACCCAGGCAGCCCCGGTGACCCTGACAACGAAGGCCGACGCGACCAACCTCGTCGGCTTGCGGAACCAGTTCAAGAGCGCCGCCGGGACTGCGGAGGACGTGCCGGGATATACCGACCTGATCGTGAAGCTGACCGCCGCCGCGCTGGGACAACATCCGCTGTTGCAGGCTCAGTGGCGCGAGGACGGCCTGTTCGTGCCGCAGCGGATCGACCTCGCCGTCGCGATTGACATCGAGGCGGGCCTGGTCGCGCCGGTGCTGCGGGACGTGGATCGGCTGACGTTACGGCAGGTGCAGGCCCAGCTGCGAGAGCTGATCGTCCGGGCCCATGCACGCCAGCTGGCCCCCGAGCAAATGCGGGATGCCACCTTCACGGTCAGCAACCTGGGACTGTTTGGCGTGGATGCGTTCACGCCGATCCTGTCGTTGCCGCAGTGTGCCGTGCTGGGCATCGGCCGGATCGTGCGTGAACCGGCGGTGATTGAGGACCGGATCGTGCCGCGCGACCAGGTGACGCTCAGCCTGACCTTCGACCATCGCGTGGTGGACGGCGCCCCGGCCGGACGCTTTCTCGACACCGTGCGGAGATACCTCGAACAACCGGCTCCGTGGTTGATCCCCTGATCTGGCCCCAGGCGAGGGAGCCATGTCCGACCGTGACAGCGCCATCGTTGCTACCCCTACCAGCCGGAGCGGTCCGCCTCGCCTCGATGGCCTGACGCGCAAGGTCGCCTGGCGGCTGATCCCATTCCTGTGCGTGCTGTACCTGTTCAACATCCTCGACCGGACGAACGTGGGTTTCGCCCGGCTGACCATGAAGCGAGACCTGGACATCGGCGACAACGCCTTCAACTGGGGCTATGGCATCTTCTACGTTGGCTACGTGTTGTTCGAGGTGCCGGCCAACCTGCTGCTGCTTCGCATCGGCGCTCGCCGCTGGATCGCCCGTATCCTGATCAGCTGGGGCCTGGTGTCCTGCGCAACGCTGGCGGTGACCGGACCGTGGAGCTTCTACGCGGCCCGCATTCTGCTTGGCGTTGCCGAGGCCGGTTTCTTTCCCGGCATCGTCCTGTACTTGACATCCTGGTTCCTGCCCCGGGAGCGGGCGCGGATGATGGCCTTTTTCATGGCCGCGAGCCCGATTGCCGGTCTCGTGGGCTACCCAGTCTCCGGAGCAATCCTGGACACCCTGCATGGAACCCTGGGATTGAAAGGCTGGCAGTGGCTGTTTCTGCTCGAAGGGCTGCCCTCGGTGCTGCTCGGTTTCGTGGTGCTGCTGTTCTTGCCCGACGGTCCCCGGCAGGCACGCTGGCTGAGCCCGCAGGAACGTGACTGGCTTGCCGACCGGATTCAGCAGGAGGAACAATCCCGTCCGCAGCGTTCGGAGTCCAACCTGCTGCTGGCGCTGATTGATTGGCGGGTCTGGCTGCTGATCGCCATATACTTCACGGTCGCGATCGGCTCGAATGCGGGCGGCTCCAACTTCCCCGATCTGCTCAAGGCGCGGTTCGAGGGAGCCAGCTATTTCCAGATCGGTCTGCTCCTGACCGTCCCTCAGGGATGTGCGGTGCTCGGCATGACGCTTCTGGGAATCCATTCGGACCGAACGGGAGAGCGGCGCGGGCACCTGGCCTTTTCAGCTATCCTCGCAGCCTCGGGCTGGGGGCTGTGTGCCGTGGCCCCGACGCCCTGGCTGTTTCTGTCAGGCTACTGTCTGGCCCAAACCGGGATGATGAGCATGCTGCCGATCTTCTGGACCCTGCCCAGCTCGTTCCTGAGCGGGGCGGCGGCAGCCGGGGGCATTGCCCTGATTAACTCGGTCGCCAACGTCGGCGGTCTGCTCGGCCCGCCGCTGTTCGGCTGGCTTGGTTTGCCGGCGATGGCTCTGACGATGTTTGCGGGTGGATTGCTGGCCCTCTGTGTCCGGCACGATTAGTCAGGGCTTCCGGGAAAAAGCGGAGGGGGAGGGATTCGAACCCTCGAACATCTTTCGATGTTGTCGGTTTTCAAGACCGATGCAATCGGCCACTCTGCCACCCCTCCAGCATTGCCGTCCCACCTACACTAAACAACGTGGACCTGAACCGCAAGAGAACAGCCGGCTGCCGAGCCGCGCACGCAGCGCAGCGGAGTAAGCGGCCTGGCGTACTCCCGGAGGCCGCTTACTCCGCTGCGCTGCGTGCGCGGCTCGGTTGTTGTGGGCCATCACCCTTTCTTGCACAGCTCGCGCACCAGGGCCACGTTCTCGCCCACCTGGTCGCCGAATTGCTGATACATGCCGACGATCATCGCATCGCCCGGCTTGATGCTGCTCAGCGCGGTCTCGAAGGCCTTGCGGATCTCGGCGTTGCTGCTCACGCGCCGGCCGGCGGCCAGCACCTTGAACGCCAGGCACGGCTTCTTCGTCGCCTGGATCATCTTGAACATGCGCGGCGGGTCCGACGGCAGGTAGATCTCGCCGAGCGGCAGGTCGGTGCCGAGCAGTTTCTTGAACTCCTCCTTCGGCCGGGTCAGGTAATACAGACAGCACATGTAGTAATCGATGTCCCAGTTCTTCTCCTCCGCCAGGGCCAGCAGGTCCGGGTTGTGCGTGGACAGGCCGACCAGCACGCCCCGGTCGCGAATGCGCTTGAGCAGGTCGGTCAGAACGGTCAGCTTGCCCTCGCGGTGCAGCCGTTCGCCCAGGCCGCCGTGGGGAGCGATGCCGAGGGGTTTGCGCTTGGCGGCCTCGTCGATCAGGTGCGGCTTCTCGTCCCAGTCGGTCTTGCCCAGACAGAGCCAGTGCATCTTGCCGCCCGCCTCGCGGTAGCGGTCGAGGTCTTGCATGGTCCGCTCGGTGTAGCTGTTCTGCCAGGTGTTGATGCCCGCCTGCTCGGCACGCTGGAGGAGCTGCTGCACGCGCTCCGGCGTGTGCCAGTCGGTCATGTGCTTGCTGAAGAGCCGGTTGAAATGCGAGTGTCCGTAAACCGGATTGCCGCCGAGGATCATGCGGGTGACGGTGTGCGGTCCGAGCTTGATCGTCGGCAGCAGCTGGGGAGCGGCTTTGCTGTCGGCCGCCGTTGCCGGGGAGATCGCGGCCACCCCGGCGGCCAGGCCCGCGGCGTGGTGGAGGAATTCCCGGCGACTGGCAGAGGGAACGGGGTCGGAGGGTTGGGGACGGTCGCTGGTGCTCATGGGTGTCTCCTTGGAGTGGGTGTGCTATTTCTTGTCCAGCGCGGCCTGGAAGGCCGCCGTCTGTGGGTCGTTGGTCTTCTTCATGTGAGCGAGCAGCTTCTGGCTCAGGTCGGCCAGGTCGCGAGCATATTTCGGATCGCGGATGATGTTCTTGCGTTCGCTGGGATCGGCGCCGGTGTCGAAGAGCTGCAGCGTTTCCCCCACGACCAGCTGCTTCACTCGCCCCTGGATTTTCGGGTCTTCCGAGGCGTTCATCGCGGCAAAGCTCAAGCCGCTCATCGCCTCGACGCGGAATGGGTTGGGCCCGCCGACCCAGCCGTGGAACATCAGCGAGCGGTCTTTCGTGCGGATGCACCGCTGCGCAAAGGATTTGCCGCTGCTCACCGTGTTGACGTGAGTGATGACGAAATCGCGGTCCGCTTGCGTCTGGCCCTTCAGGAGCGGCAGCCAGGAGCGGCCGTCCATGCCGTCCGGAGCTTTCAGGCCAAGCAGCTCGATCACCGAGGGCATCAGATCCACGCTACTGACGAACTCCGGCCGTTCCTGCGCTTTGCCCATGCCGGGAATGCGAATGGGCACGGGCGACCAGGTGCCGTTGCGGTACACGGTGGCCTTCGAGAACGGAAATGACATGCCGTGATCCGACATGAAGACGATTACGGTATCGTTCTCGCGGCCGGCCGCCTTCAGCTCGTCCAGGATGAGACCGAAGGTGCGGTCAAAGCGATTGACGCTGCTGTAGTACTGGGCGACCTCCTCGCGAACCCTGGGGAGGTCTTCGAGGAACGCCGGCACGGTGACTTCCTCGGGCTTGTAGATGCGGACGCCGGTCGTGGGGCCGTCGATCATCTTCTTGGCCGGGGCGCCGATGAACGGCCGGTGCGGATCGCAAATGTTGGCGTTGATGAAGAAGGGCTTGTTGCCGGCCTTCGCGGCGGCCAGCATCTCGCGGAACTTCTCCTGAAAGCGGACCGGCGACTTGCCCAGGTCCTGAGTGCCGGTACTGTCCCAGGGGAACTTCTCGGCCGGGGCCATGTGAACGACCTTGGCGATGGCGGCCGTGTAATAGCCGGCATCGCGCATGACCTCGACGAGGGTGGGCACGTCCTTGCGGATGGGGTTGAAGCCCAGCCCGCCGGAACGGTGAGGGACGCGGCCGGTCAGCAGGGCTTCCCGGCACGGCTGACAAATGGGAGCCGTGACGTGGTTGTTGACGAAGCGATGGGCCGTCTTCGCGAACGCATCGAGGTTCGGCGTCGCGCCGAGCTTATCGCCCATCCATCCGGACGAATCCGCGTTCATGTCGTCCGCGGTGATGAGCAGGAGGTTCAGTTTTCGCGGGCTCTCGGCCTGGACGCCGAACGCCAGGAAGAGCGGAATGAGGAGGGAAAGGAACAGTTGCTTCATGGTTACTCCAGGGAAGAGACGCCAAATGAGTTCATTCTGGAATGGTAGCGTCCTGCTCGCCGACTGGCAGCAGGGAAAGTTGCTGGGTTCCCCGATCTGGCGCTCCCAGCCTGCCAGACCGGTCCGTGCGTGTGCGTGTCGCAGCGCAATGCAACCTATTTCTTGACAACGGCAATGCCAACCTGTCCTGACCGCTCCGCTCCAGGCTGCGCTTCCCCGAACTTGCTCAAGAACCGGATGGAACTCGGGCCAGCCGCAGACCGAGGTCCATGCGCCGGGTCGCCGGCTCGGAGCCGAGGCGGTAGCCCGCCCGGCAGCGCTCGGCGTCGCTGAACCAGCTGCCGCCCCGGAACACGCGCTGGGAGCCCTGGAAGATGTCCTGGCACCATTCCCAGACGTTGCCGTGCATGTCGTAGAGCCCCAGACGGTTCGGCTCGAAACTCCCCACCTTGGTCGTACGCCCCCGAAACTTCCCTTTCTTGCCGCTGCCAGCGGGGCGGCCGTCGAAATTCGCCTGGTTCGCCGAGAGATCGTCGGTGGGTTGCTGGAAGTAGAAGTGGAAGGAGCATTCTTCTTTGGAAGCAGCCCCTCCGCGACAGGCATATTCCCATTCCGTTTCCAGCGGCAAGCGATACAGCCAGCCGCTCTTGCCTTCCAGTCCGTTCAGCCGGTTAATGAACTCCTGAGAATCATCCCAGGACACGTTCTCCACCGGCAGCTCATCCCCCTGGAAATAGCTCGGGCTGGCAATCTCAGTGTCCTTCATGACCAGCCGCCACTCCTGCTGCGTGACCTCATACCTGCCCAGGTAGAAGTCGCGCTCGATCTCCACCTGCCGCTCGCCCGCCTGGCCGCCACCGCCTCCCATCCAGAACGAACCTGCCGGAATGAGGACCAGTTCCATGCCAATGCTGTTGCGGAAGCGTCGATTGCGGTAAGCAGCGGCCAGGGCGAGCTGGCCGTCCTCCTCCAGCCAATCGGAAAAGACCAGCCAGGGAGTTGGATCATCGACGTGCCTCAGACACTCCTGGCGGAAACTGGCTTCGATCGGCTTCACCCCGGTCGCCTCCGGCCTGGTCTGTTCCACCCGGCGAATGGGTGGACGCCAGACGCAGTGTTGTGTGTGTCGGGGCGCAATGCAATCGATGCAATCCCTCGCCGCCACGACTTTGGAACGACCGGTCGGTGCGTCCTTCAGTCCACGTTCCAGACCACCAGGCCGCTCTGGCCGCCGACCGCCGCGAGCATGCCGTCGGGGGAGAAGGCCGCCACGCTCACCGGCCCTACCTCCCAGTTGAAGGCGGCGCGCTCGCGCCCGGCGGTCACGTCCCACAGTCGAGCCGTACCGTCCTCGCCGGCCGACAGCAGCGTGCCATCGGGGGAAAAGCTGACGGCAAACACCAATCCGGCGTGGCCCGTCAGCTCGCCGCAGGGATTGTGGGTGCTGGCGTCGTACAGCGTCACCCTGCTGCCGCCAGCGACGGCGACGACGTTCCCCTTGGGCGAGAAGGCGAGGGACTGCACCATCCAATTGCACTTCCATACCTCGGCTCTTGCCTTCTCCTTCATGCTCCAGAGCCGGATTTCACGGCCGCCGTCGCCGACGGCCAGGAAGCGGCCGTCCGGGGAGAAGGCCAGACATTTCGGCTGGTCGTGCCTTCCGACCAGCCAGGTTTTCTTCGCCTGTTCGAGCAGCGGAAACAGGTCCACGCCGTAGAGGCCGCCCTTCATGGGCTGGTAACAGACCGCAGCCAGGAGGGACCCATCGGGGGCAATGGCCAGACGGAGGCAGTAGCCCGCGGCCTGGCCCCACTTCTCCTCAACGGCGCCCGAAGCAACGTCCCAGCGGCCGACGTGGCAGTCGGAGGCAAAGAAGATGCTGGCGCCATCGGGGCTGAAGGCCAGGCCCTCCACCCTCCGCGAATCGACGGGCGACAGGGCCCGGCCGCCGCCGGGCAGCTCCCACAGGGAGATCCTTTTCTCGCGCCCGGCGATGCTCGCCAGGCGCCGGCTGTCCGGCGAGAACGCCAGACAGCGAACCTTGCCGCGATGTCCCTGGAGCGTCAGCATCGTCGTCTCCTTCAGCAATAGCGGATCTGGCACGGTTGGCCGTCGGCCTTTCCAGGCTCCGCTTCCCTGAACTTGCTCAAGGACCGGACGGAACTCGGGCCAGCCGCATGCCGAGGTTGTCGTACCGGCTCACCGGCTCGCGGCCGTCGCGGACGCTCGCCCGGCAGTAGATGGCGTCGCAGTCCCAGCCGCCGCCCCGGACCACGCGTCGGGAGCCCTCAAAGATGTCCTGGCACCACTCCAAGACGTTGCCATGCATGTCGTACAGTCCCAAACGGTTCGGCTCGAAATTCCCCACCCTGATCGTACACCTCCGGGGCTTCCCTTTCTTGCCGTTGCCAGCTGGGAAGCGGCCATTGAAACACGCCTGGTCCGCCGAGAGATCGTTGGTGGGTTGCTGGAAGTAGAAGTGGCAGGAGCATTCTTCTTTTGAAGAAGGTCCTCCGCGACAGGCATATTCCCATTCTGATTCCAGCGGCAAGCGATGCAGCCAGCCACTCTTGCCTTCCAGTTCGTTCAGCCGGTTGATGAACTCCTGAGCATCGTCCCAGGACACGTTCTCCACCGGCCGCTTATCCCCCAGGAACACGCTTGGGCTAGCAATCTCGGTGTCCTTCATGACCAGCCGCCACTCCTTCTGCGTGACCTCATACGCGCCCAGGTAGAAGTCGCGCTCGATCACCACCTGCCGGTTGCCCGTCTGGCCGCCACCGCCTCCCATCCAGAACGCACCTGCCGGAATGAGCTGCAGTTCCATGCCAACCGTGTTGCGGAAGCGTCGCTGGCGGTAAGCAGCGGCCAGGGCGAACTGGCCGTCCTCCTCCAGCCAATCGGAAAAAACCAGCCAGGGCGTCGCGTCCTCGACGTGCCTCAGACACTCCTGGCGGAAACTGGCTTCGGTCGGCTTCACCCCGGTCCCCTCCGGCCTGGTCTGTTCCACCCGGCGACTGGGTGGACGCCAGACGCAGTGTTGTGTGTGTCGGGGCGCAAGGCAATCCATGCAATCTCTCGCCGCCACGATCTTGGAACGCCCGGTCGGTGCGTCCTTCAGTCCACGTTCCAGACCACCAGTCCGCTCTTGCCGCCGACCGCCGCGAGCATGCCGTCGGGGGAGAAGGCCGCCACCTCCACCGGTCCCACCTCCCAGTTGAAGGCGGCGCGCTCGCGCCCGGCGGCTACGTCCCACAGCCGGGCGATGCCATCGTCGCCGGCCGACAGCAGCGTGCCGTCGGGGGAGAAGCTCAGGGCCTGGACCATCCCGCCGTGGCCGGTCAGCTCGCCGCACGGTTTGTGGGTGCTGGTGTTGTTGAGCGTCAACCCGCGGCCAGCCGCGACGGCGACGACGTTCCCGTTAGGCGAGAAGGCGAGGGACTGCACTGCCGCGTCGCACTTCCACGCGACGGCTCTTGCCTTCTCCTTCATGCTCCAGAGCCGGACCTGACGGCACTCGCTGCCGGCGGCCAGGAAGCGGCCGTCCGGCGAGAAGGCCAGGCAAGTTGGTGCGCAGTAGTCTCCGACCAGCCAGGTTTTCTTCGCCTGTTCGCGGATCGGAAACAGGTCCACGCGGAAACAGTCGGCGGCGCCGTAACGATGGTAACAGGTCGCCGCCACAAGGGACCCATCCGGTGCGAAGGCCAGATCGTGGCAATAATTCGCGGCCCGGAGCCACTTCTCCTCAACGGCGCCCGCGGCAATGTCCCAGCGGCAGAGGTAGCGGCCGGAGGCAAAGACCACGCTGGCGCCGTCGGGGCTGAAGGTCAGGGCCTGCACCTCCCGCGAATCGCCGGGCGTCAGGGTCCGGCCGCCGCCGGGCAGCTCCCACAAAGAGATTCTCCCCTCGCGCCCGGCGATGGTTGCCAGTCGCCGGCTGTCCGGTGAGAATGCAAGACCGCGGACCTTGCCGCGGTGTCCGTGGAGTCGCAGCATCTTCTTTCCCTTCAACGATAGCGGATCTGGCACGGGTGACCGTCGGCCTTGCGCCGGCTCACTTCCTTGCCCGTGCGGTCGAACTCCACCAGCACCATGCCCTGGCTGGAAACCAGGGTGTTGCCGCCCGGCAAGCGCACAGCACACAGGGGCCGATCCATGCTCGCTTTCCAGACACTGGTGCCGGCGGAGTCGTACTCCTGAATGGTATGCCCGCCATAAGAGACAACGAGCAGGTGGTTGTTGGGCAGGACTGTCAGCGAGTTGGTAGTGAAGACCCCTTCGCCAACGGCGAAGCGCTTCCGCTCCTTGCCGCTGGGATCCAGCTCGACGTAGGTGCCGCCGCTCAGGACGCAGCCGATCCGGCCACTGGGCAAGCGCCGTGCGGTGATGATGTTCGTTTGCGGGCTATAGAGGACACGTTCCTGTTTGCCGGTCCGGTCCACTTCCAGGATCTGCCTGGAAGTGACGATGAACGTGAAGCCGTTGGGCAGACGCTGAGCGTGGCAGGGTGCGTGGGGCAGCTTCTTCTCCCACAGGACGTCGCCTTTGAGGTTGCGTTCGGTCACGCGCCGGCTATTGTGCTCGGCAACCAGGATTCGCTGGCCTGGCAGGACCTCGGCGTCAAGCGGACTCTCCAGGCCGGCAACGTGCCAGCGCTCCTTGCCCTGACGGTCCAGCTCGACCACGCGGTGGCGGTCGAGTTCGACGATGAGGAGGTAGCCCAGCGGCCGCTGCATCCCTTGCAGCTGGGTCATGTCCACCCGCGCCTCGTGTTCGCGCCACCAGGCCCGCCAGGCGTCCCGGTACTTCCGCTGCAATGCGGGATCATTGCTGTTCGGAACCGCAGGGGCCGTTGCTCCGGCCAGCCGATAGAGCAAGTCCTCGGCCTGCCAGCACTGCTCCGCCGGCAACTCGCCGAGCAATTCGATCAGGACAGGCACTGCCGCGCGCTCGCCCGTGAGTGCCAGGGCAGTGGCCACCCCGAGACGCACCTGGGCATCGGCATCCTGGAGGAGCTTCCGTACCGCGGGACGATGGGCAACGTCGCCGACACGGCAGAGCGTGATCGCGGCAGCAGCCCGGCGGGCGGGCGAGTCGGCCGTCAGGGATGCGGCCAGGGTCGGATCTAACTTGCCGTCTTTGCTGGCGACCGCGGTCAGGGTCGCCAGCACCTCTTCCTTCACGAAGTCGTCATCGATACCGGGAAGGAAGGCCAGCAAGACCTCGGCGGTGCCGGCCGGTTTGTGGTTCGCCAGCAACCGGACGGCTGAGGCCAGGACAGCGGGAGTGAATTTCGTCTGGATCTGCTCCAGGCATTCGCGCGCCCGCTGGCCAACCTCGAGGTCGGATGATCGTAGCGCTTCACGCAAGAGCGGCAACGACACCGGGCCGAGGGCCACCAGATCAGCCGCCGCCTTCTCACGGACGCTGAAGTCATCGTCCCCCAGTTGCCGGATCAGCGCTTGGGCCCGCTTTCGGGTGGCTTCGCTGGCCGTCTGTTTGCGGAAGAACTCCAGCAGCGACGGGCCACCACTGGCGAAGCCGACGGACTTCAGGACCTGCTCGTCGCCACCTGGCTCCGCGGCACTGATCGGGCACACAAGCAGCAGGCCGCAAAGGACTGTGCAATAAAGGAAGCGGAAGGGGGCCACGGCGATGTCTCCCGCGGGTGATCGGCGCTGGCATGACAAGGACCACAGGATTCGAGTATAGCAGCCCGGCGAAGGGAAAGTAAGGGAACGCTATCCTGGCAAAAGGAGAGGTCGGGCGGGCTGCCCTGCCTCGCGCTGAGAAGGGGGTATACAATACCGGTTGAAGGAGGTTGGCGATGTCTACGATTCTTGACGTCCGCGAGTTGCCTGCCCGCCTTGGAGAGGTCCTCGCGATCGTGTCTTCGGGGGGGGAAGTTCTCTTGATCGACGGCGCCACCCCCTGCGCCCGACTGGTTCCCTATGCGGGGCCGGCGCCCCGTGTGCCGGGTTTGCACGCCGGCGCGATCCAGACAGCCCCCGACTTCGACGCGCCCCTCCCCGATGATTTCTGGACTGGCCAGCCATGAAGCTCCTGCTGGACACGCACGTTTTTATCTGGTGGGACAGCGATCCCGGCAAAATCTCCGCTCCGGCCCTGGCAGCCCTGCGCGATCCTGCCAACACGGTTTGGTTCAGCGTTGTGAGCATCTGGGAGATCGTCATCAAATCCCAATTGGGAAAACTGACGCTTCGTCTGCCTCTGCCGGACATTGTCGCACAGCAACAGGCGAACGGCTTGCAAGTTCTTTCCGTGACGTTGCCACACACCCTGGCCGTTCACGGCCTACCGCCAGCTCACAAAGATCCCTTCGATCGGCTCCTGGTAGCTCAGGCCACCGTGGAGGGTGCAGAGCTGGTTACTGCGGACCCGATTTTCCAGCAGTACCCGGTCCGGTTGTTGTGGTAGCCGGTGAGACGCCCTCTTCCCGGTTAGCCGAACAACCGCGACCGCGTCCCCCATTGATCCTCAAAGACCAGCTCCGCGAGTGGCTGCCGCTGTTTCCAGCCGACTTCCTCCAGCATCGGCCTGGGGCGGAACTCCGTTGGATAGCCGACACAGAGGTACGCGACCAGCTGCACTCCCGGCGGCAGTCGCAGCAACTCCTCGACCGCCTGCCGGTCCAGGATGCTCACCCAGCCGACGCCGACACCCTCGGCCCGTGCCGCCAGCCACAGGTTCTGGATCGCCAGGCAAGTGCTGAACAGGTCCGTTTCCGGCATCGGGGCCCGGCCCAGCACAAAGGGGGCGTCCCGCCGGCCGTCGCAGGTCACGGCCAGGTTCAGCGGCGCTTCCAGGATGCCCTCCAGCTTCAAGCTCGCATAGAGGTCGCTCCTCTGGGGGTCCTCAATCCGCGTCAGCTCCCGGGCATTGGCCTGCTCGAAAAGCGCTTTGACCTGCCGGCGGACCTCCGTGGACGTGATGAGCAGGAAGTTCCACGGCTGCATGAACCCGACCGAAGGGGCCAGATGGGCCATTTCCAGGATGCGCCGCAGGACTGCATCGGGGATCGGATCAGGGACGAAGCGCCGGACGTCGCGGCGCTGGCGCATCACCTTGTAGACGGCCTCGCGCTCCATCTCGGTAATCGTCGAGTTGAGTTCGCTCTCCATCGGCGCTAGCTCCCATACTGTCCCAGGATCTCCCCCTCCTGACCCGTCAGATACACTTCGAGTGCAAGTGCCGCGCCCACAATCGTGGCGGCGAATTCCCACGCCCGCTTGCACAGCAGGCGATGGAACCCTTGCAATCCCCGGCTGCTCACCAGCTCCGAAACCTCCTGAGCGGTGTTCGCCCGGGTGATCTGCCCGGTGAGAGCGGCATCGGCTCCGACCAACCGGGCCAGCTCGGCCAGGAACGCGAAGTCCTGGCTGCTGCTGGTACTGTGGACCGATTCGCTCCCGGCAGCGAACTTGGCCAGCTTCCCAATCATCGCGACCAACTTGACCTTCTCGATCCCCACCCGGGCGCAGTGCCTCAAAGCGTCGCCGAAAAACGGGCCGATCTGCACGAACGCATCCTCCGGCAGTGGGAAGCGTTGCCGGGCCAGGCGTTCGCCGCGGGCGCCCACGGTCAGGACCAGTTCCTTGACGCCTCCCGCCACGGCCACGTCAATCTCCTGGGTGACGCTGGCCAGCCAGGCGGCCGTCGAATAGGGCACGACAATCCCGCGTCGTGCCGAGGATCGAGATGCCGCCCACGATGCCCAGGCGCGGGTTGAACGTCTTTTTCGCCAGCTCCTCGCCTTTGGGCACGGAAATCTCCACGGCGACTCCGCGATCGGCCAGGCTGTGTTCGGCCAGGACTTCCTGGACCGTGTCCGCGATCAGCTTGCGCGGAGCCGGGTTAATGGCCGGCTCGCCCACGGGCACCGGTAGCCCCTTCTTCGTGACCAGGCCGACACCCACACCGCGCCGGAAGACAATGTCGGGCCCGCTCTCCCAGGTTACCCGCGAGCAAATCTCCGCCAGGTGCGTCACGTCCGGGTCGTCGCCTGCATCCTTGATCACGCTGGCCCGACCCTCCGGCTCCGTGAAGGTGCAGGTGTGGAGGGCGAAGGTCACCGTCTGGCCGGCGGGCAGGCGGATCGCCACATCCGCAAAAGACCGCTGCTGGATCAGAGCCAACAGTGCCCCCTTCGACGCGGCGGCCGCACAGGCTCCCGTCGTGTACCCTGAGCGCAGGTTCTCGCGATCCGCAGCCATCGCTCACCCTCCGCCTGCTTGATTGAGACACGCCTGCACGGCCGCCTCAATGCTTGGCACGCTGATCGCGTCTCCCGCTTCCGGCCGGCGGATCATGACCACCTTGATCCCAAGGTCGCCAGCGGCCAGCACCTTTTCTTCGACACCGCCCTCGCGCCCGAGGCCTTGGTGACCAGCGCGTCGATCCGGTACTCCTTCAGGGTCGCCCGGTTGAACTCGCGCGAGAACGGCGGCCGCAGACACAGCAGCCGATCCGGCGTGAACCCCACGGCCAGGGCTTGCTGGAGCGACAGTACGCACGGCAAGATGCGTGCCATCAGCTGCAACCGGTCTTGCAACGGAGCGAAGTGCTTGAGCTGCTTGGCCCCGATGGTCAGCAGGACACGGGAGCCGAGCGCCGGCAGCAACTCCGCCGCCTCCGCGAACGAATCGACCAGCCGGGTTCCCGGCGGCGGCTCCCAGTCAGGCCGCTCATAGCGGACGTAGGGCACACCCAGCCGGAGACAGACCGCCTGGGCTAACCGCGTGATCCGGACGGCGAAGGGATGCGTGGCGTCCAGCACAATGTCCGCTTCTCCTCGGGCGAGGAAGTCGCTCAGGCTCTCTTCCGTGAAGCCGCGAGCCTCGACGCTGCACGACGGAGAGCAGCGGGCCATAGAGGTTCTGCCTCGCCTCCTCGCGAGTCACGGTGGCCACGGACCGCGAAGCCGGCCGCCAGCAGCGCTCGCGCCAGCGGCGGTCCCTCGGAGGTGCCGTCAAGCAGAAGGATGCGTTTCGTCACGACTGCGCGCCCGAAATAGGTGTCCGTGGTTGCGATCGTAAAGCCGGGAGCGGTTCTGTCTCCCGCCGACCGCCGATGCCCACCAGGATCAGCGTTGTCCGCGTCAGGTTGTGCTGCCGGACCTCCTCGGCAAGACTGCGGAGGTCCGTCAGGATGATCTTCTCATCCGGCCAGGAAACGCGGTGCAGGATCGCGGTCGGCGTCTCCGGCGGATACGCCGTCAGGAGCTGTTCCTGCACCGATTCCACCAGCCGGGCGCTGAGGAAAATGCAGAGCGTCGCCCGATGCCGGGCCAGGTCCGCGAGTGCCTCTCCCGACGGCATCGGCGTCTGTCCTTCGGCCCGGGTAAGGATGACGGTTTGCACCACCTCGGGTAAGGTCAACTCGGCGTTCAATGCTGCCGCCGCCGCCTGGAAGGAGCTGATGCCCGGAATGACCTCATAGCCGATGCCGGCCTCGTCCAGCAGGGTCATTTGCTCCTGAATCGCGCTGTACAGACTGGTATCGCCGGAATGAAGGCGGACCACGCGCTTGCCGGCGCGGACGGCGGTGGTCAGGCGGTCCATCACCTCTTCAAGCGTCAGGGAGGCGGAGTTGTGCAGCACCGCGTTGGCGGGGCAATGCCACAGCACTTCCTCGGGGACCAGCGAGCCGGCATAAACGACCACCTCGGCCTGAGCCAGAATGCGACGGCCCTTCAGTGTGAGCAGGTCGGGGTCGCCGGGGCCGGCGCCAACGAACACGACCTTGCTCTGGCGACGCTCCGACCGTGCCGCGCCAGCCGGGCCAGGGCGAAGGTCATGCGCTGCGGGCCGTGCGGCGAACTCACGACCTGCTTCTCCACCAGGAGACGAGCCGCACCCGCCGCCAGCAGGGCCGCCGGCTCGGCCACGCCGGGCGTCCCCACGCACCGAGCCACGACCTCAGAGGGGTTCGGCGTTCCGGCAACCGCAGCCAGTTCCTCGGCGGAGTAGAAATGCGTTTGCCAGCCGTGGCGTGCGGCCAGATCCACAAGGCCCTGTTCGTCGGCTTTCAGGGCAACGCTGGCCAGGGTGCCGATGCTGTCCCGGCAGAACCGATGCTCCGCGAGAAAGCGATCCAGCCCGTCTTCCAAAGCGGCCGCTGAAATGCCGCGCTCGCACCCAACGCCCAGCACCAGGCTCTTCGGCCGATACCAGAGGATGCGCTCCTCCGCGATGCCGTGGTAATCCTCCACCAGGCGATCAGTGATCCACAGGACGTGAGCGAACGATTGCCCCACCAGGCGTTCGGCGTCTCGCACCGCTGTCACGTTCGTTGGCAAGTCCATCTGGTCTAGCCAGGAACCTGGCGCCCCGATCTCCTGGATGGTAGCCACGGGCTCGCCATCCACCAAGGCCCGGGCCGCTGGTTTGAATCGATCCCGAGGTGAGGCCGTCCAGCCGAAGGCGTCTTCGAGCAGATCCAAACTTAGACCGCCGACCACGTCCGAAGCCGTGGTAATGACCGGCGTCGCTCCAAGACAGCCGGCCACGGTGCGTGCGAAGGCGTTGGCACCGCCCTTGTGCCCCGAGAGCAAGGGAATGACGAACTGCCCCGCCTCGTCCACGGCCAGCACGCCGGGGTCGGTTTCCTTGGAGCCGAGACAGGGGGCGATCAACCGGGTGACGGCCCCCGCGGCGAGGAAGAAGACGATCTGCCCGCAGCGGCGAAACAGTTCCGCAACTCGCTCCGACAGCGCACCGTCAAAGGTCGTTTCCCAGCCGTGTTCCGCGGGACCGTAGCGATCCGGCCGGTGAACCTCGCCACTGCGCAGCCTCTGCCGAAGCAGGCGTGCCTGTTCCACGCCGCGCCGGGTGACCGCGACCAGGGCAATCGTTGAAGAGGAGTTCATCGTTTCCGGGCTCGCACAATCATGATCGGATGCTCGGGCTCCAGGCTGTGCCACTGGCCCAGCGGCCGGGAGTGGGCCAGCTGCACGGAGGTCGCCTCGGGTTCCAGGCCAAGCTCACGCAAGCTCTCCCAGCCGCGCGAGAAAGTCTCCAGCGTGATGCAGCTGAGGACGATCCGCCCGCCGGGCCTGAGCCGGGCCGTGACCGCCCCGAGGATTTCCGCCAGCCGGCCGCCGCTGCCGCCGATGAAAACCGCGTCGGGGTCCGGCAATTCCTCCAGGCCCTCCGGCGCTTCCGTCCGGAGAGCGCGGACCTGTCCCGCACCGAACCGCGCCACGTTGGCCTCCAGCCGGACGAAGGCGGTCGCATCGCGCTCGACCGCCCAGACCTTGAGCCGGGACGAGAGCCGGGCCGCTTCCAGCGACACGGACCCGGTGCCGGCGCCCACGTCCCAGAGGATGTCGTCGGGCCGCAACTCCAGATAGCACAGTGCCAGCAGCCGGACTTCTCGACGGGTCACCATCCCGCGCGACGTCGTCTGCTGGAGGAGGATTGACTCTGGAATACCCAGGAGCGGCAGGTCGGTGACCGCAGGCGCCGGGCTCGCCTCGCGGAGGAGAACGACGACATTCAGGGGAGAGAATGTCTGCTCGTGCAAGCAACCAGGAGCGAAGCGCGAGATCCGCTCGTCGCTCCCACCCAGGTTCTCGCAGACCCAGAGGCCGTACTCGCCGGCGGCACCCAGCAGACACAGCAAGTCCGCGATGGCCGCAGGGTGGTTCGTGGCGTCGGTCAGCACCGCGATCTTCGGCGCTCGGGTCTGGATGGCCGCTACCAGCGACTCCAGGGGCCGGCCATGCAGGCTGACCACCCGTGCGTCGTGCCAGGTTTCCTTGATGCGGGCGAACGCCAGCTGCACCGAGGTGACCTGCGGCAGGAAGATCAAATCCTCTCGGGGGATGGCCTCTAGCAGGGCCCGGCCGATCCCGTAGAAGAGCGGATCGCCCGAGGCCAGCACAACCGTCTTGTGCCGGCGATATCGCTCCTGGATCGTGCGGACGAATCCCGGCACGTCGCTGACCAGAACAACGGTTTCGCCCCGCCACTCGGGAAAGAAGTCGAGATGCCGGCGACCACCCGCCAGGATTCGCGCCGCCTCGACATTGGCGCGAGCCTCCGGGGACAGTCCCGCTGGACCATCGTGGCCGATGCCGGCAACGACAAGGGGGTGTCCACTCATGACGGCCCCTCCCGGGCGAGCAGCAGCAAGGCGTTGACCGCCGCGGCCGCGACGGCGCTGCCACCTCTCCGTCCGCGCACCGCCATGATCGGCACCGGTAAGGCCAGGGCCTCTTCCTTGCTCTCGATGACGCCGACAAAGCCGACCGGCATCGCCAGGATCAGCCGTGGCCGGGCAGCACCTCGGCGGACTGCGGCACCCAGGGCGGACAGGGCCGTCGGGGCGTTCCCGACCACAAAGATCGCCTCCGGCAAAGTGGCGACCGCCTGTTCCATCGCGCGGGCACAGCGGGTTAATCCAGGCACTTCGCGTGACACCTCGGGAGCGTCCAGGAAGCAATGCAAGCCAACGCCCAATGCCTCCCGCACCGGGGCCTGAATGCCGACGGCGAGCATGCGCACGTCGGTAACGATCGGGACACCTTCTCGGAACGCCTGCACTCCCGCGGCGGCGGCACCCGGGCTGAAGCACACCAGCCGGCCCAGTTCCAGGTCACCGGAAGCGTGGATCATGCGCCGCACAATCGGCCATTCCAGCGGCCCGAAGGAATGAACGCCGACCTCCGCTTCGATGATGCGGAAGCTCTCCGTCAAGATGTCGTCGGGATGGACCGCCCTCATCTCATTCCTCCACCGGCAGCGCGTACCCTCGGGGTGTGACGATGGCATTGCCGAACCGTCGCGTCTGGGAACTGCCGACGATCACCGTCGTGAACATGTCCACGACGGCCGCGGTCATGCCGGCGAGGGTGGTCATCTCCACCGCCTGGCCCGGCCGATACGCATTTCGCACGACGCCGACACACGTTTCCGGCGAGCGACTGCTGAGCAAGATCTCCTGGGCACGCCGGTACTGCCAGTCGCGCCGCCGGCTCTTCGGGTTCAGCAGCGCCAGCACAAAGTCCGCCTCCGCCGCGGCTCGCAGCCGTCGTTCGATCAGCTCCCACGGAGTAAGCAGATCGCTGAGGCTGACGACGGCGAAGTCATGGCCGAGCGGGGCTCCGAGCAGGGCCGCCGCCGCGTTCACGGCCGAGACGCCGGGGACCACGACCACTTCCTCCTGGCCCTCGTTTCCCAGGCACTCCAGGACCAGGCTCGCCATGCCGTAGACGCCTGGATCGCCGCTGGAAATCACGCACACGATTCGCCCCTCCCGCAGCCGGTCCACCGCCAAGCGGGCTCGCTCCGTCTCCTGGGTCAAGGGCAGGGCCAGACACTCCTTGCCCGCAACCAGATCGCGGACCCAGGTGAAATAGCCGTCATAGCCGATGACGACTTCGGCTTGCCGGAGCGCCTCCAGGGCCTGCCCGGTCATTGCCGAGCGGTCGCCCGGCCCCAGCCCAACCACGAACAGCCGGCCCTGTCCGCTCACTGTTGCTCCTCCAGGCGAGCGGCGCGGCGTCAGCCCGCCGGTAAGTACCTTCCACCGGCGGGCTTACGCCGCGCCGCTCGCCCTATCTGTCCCGCCGCAGAATCACCAGCGAGAAGTACGGCAACTCCTGCCCTCGCAGCGATTCCAGGTCCGTCACGATCCGCTCCGCCGGTGTCCCGACTTGCTCCAGGTACACGACCTGGATTGGGCCGGACACAGACGTCAGCTCCGTTAGCAGTTGATCAAAAACACTGTGGACCTTGAGCAAGAACACTGTGGCGAATTCCTCGAGCAGCGCGGGCAAGCGCCGCAGCCCATACGCAGCCGGGACCACCGCCACCCGCTCATCCAGCCGGGCCACCGGAACTCCGGCTCGCGCCGCCGCGGCGCTCGCCGATGTCACTCCCGGGACGATCTCGACCCGCACCTCCGGATAACGGCACAGCTGCTCGTACAGATGCAGAAACGTACTGTAAAACAGCGGGTCGCCCTCGGTGATCCACGCGGCTGACTTTCCCTGACGCAGCTCCTCCACAATGGCCGCCGCGGCGCTGGCGTACGTGTCGCCGTTCGCGGTCCGATCGCGGGACATGCACAGAGTCACCGACCGGAACTTGCTCTCCGGCAGACCGAGCGGCCCGACGATCCGTCGGACAAAGCTGCCGCTGCTGCCACTCCCCGCCGGCAAGAAGATCCAATCGACCGCACGGAGGATGCGCTCCGCCTTGCGCGTGATCAGCTCCGGATCACCGGGGCCGACGCCCACCCCATAAAAAAGGCCGAGACTCTGCTTCGTCATGGCTGCTCCGTCAGTGTCGGTTCCCCCAGCCGCTTGCGGCTTAGCGCCACCGCGGGGTGGCGCTAAGCCGCAAGCGGCTGGGGGAACCGACTCTCAGTGCTGGTGCGGATGGCTGTGGTCGTGGTGATGATGGTGGTGGTCCCCATCCTGGCCGATGCCGCGCACGTGGTGATGATGCCCGACCTGCGGCTGGCCCACCGCCTGCTCGAAGCCGGGCAAGTGGACCCGATATTTGCACAGCTCGCAGTTCATGTTCGGGCTGCCGTGAATCGCTTCCTCAGCCCGTTCCGCGAACACTTCGTAAAGCAGCGGATGGGCGTCGAGATAGCCAGCACAGAGGAACTCCGTCTCCGGATGCTGCTTCCCGAACTCCAGTGTCTGCTGACGGATGCGTTTCTCCAGCACCCCGGTAAACAGGAAGAACGGAAAGACCAGGACGCGAGCAAACCCCAGCCGGCGGCAGCGTTCCAGCGCCTCCGGCAGCAGCGGCGTCGTCACGCCGATGTAGCACGCCGCGTTCCAGCCATAGCCCATCCCCTCGGCGAGCATGCGGGCCAGCTTGCAGACGTCGGCGTTGGCGTCCGGATCGCTGCTGCCCCGGCCGACGACCAGCAGCACCGTGTCCTTCCGCTCCGTCGGGTTTGCTGGTGCGCTCGGCCTCTTCCAGGCGGATGCGGCACAGCTCGATGATCTTGGCGTGCAGGTGCAGGTGCCGGCCGTAGTGAAAGCGGACGTTGGGGTAACGCCGCCGGGCTTCGTGGATCTCGCTGGGGATGTCGTTCTTGGCGTGCCCGGCCGCCATCAGCATCCCCGGCAGCACGGCGATCGTTTCCGCTCCGCGAGCGACACAGCGCTCGATGCCCTCGCCGATCACTGGCCGGGCGAACTCCAGGAAACCGCACTCGACGATCCGCTCCAGGTCGTGGGCGCGGAACAGGTCCACCAGCCGGAGGAACTCCCGCGTGCCGTCCGGGTCCCGGCTGCCGTGTCCGACGAAGCAAACTGCTGGTTGCATGAGAGAGGTCCCTTCAAAACTCGATGCCCTTCTGTGCCTTGATTCCCGACCGATAGGGATGCTTGATCAGCTTCATCTCCGTCACCAGGTCGGCCAGATCGATCAGCTCGTCCCGGGCGTTGCGGCCGGTGACGACCACGTGAAGCATCGGCCGCTTGCCGCGCAGCTCCGCGAGGACTTCCTCCAGAGGCAGGTACTCGTGCTTCAGCACCACGTTCAGCTCGTCCAGGATGACCAGGTCGAACGATTCATCGCGCAGCAGGGACACCGCCCTGTCCCACGCCTTGCGCGCGGAGGCCATGTCCTGGTCGCGGTCCTGCGTGTTCCAGGTGAAGCCGTCGCCCATCACGTGCATTTCCAGCGCGGGGGCCAGGCGCACCGCGAGAGCGGCTTCACCAGTGGCCATCGCCCCCTTGATGAACTGCACGATGCCGACACGCATTCCCTGGCCCAGTGCCCGGAACGCCAGCCCCAGCGCCGCCGTGGTCTTGCCCTTGCCCGCTCCGGTATGGACGATGAGCAGGCCCTTCTCCTGGGTGGCCCGCGCTTTGCGAGCCTCGAAGGCTTCTTTCTGCCGCATCATCCGCTGCCGGTGCAGCTCGGCTTCGTCCGGTTCCATCTCGCACCTCACCCCACGATTGCCGTCAGCTTCTGCATGTCCAGGGCCGCCTCAACGGCGTCAGCCAATCGGTCCAGCGCCAGGTCCAGGGAACGGGGTCCGACGTGGGACGGATTGGCAATCCGTCCTACCGCCCAGCCGGGCTCCAGCCTCGCCAGCCAGGCCCGGCGCAGCGCAGGGTTGGCGAAGAGGCCGTGCAAATAACAGCCCCAGATTCGGCCATCGGTGCTGACCGCTCCGTCGGGAATGTCGGCCGCCGCTCCGTTGCGACGAATGATTTGCAGCCAGGGCCGGCTGCTCACCGTTTGCCCCGCGTGGATCTCGTAGCCCTCCAACTCCTGACCGGCTGCCGCCGCCATCCAGCCCGGTCCGCCGAGGACTCGCGCCCGGGCCTGAAAGGTCGCCTTGGCTTTTTCAAAGGTTGTCTCGACCGGTAGCAGTTCCAGCCCGTTGCGCCGTGCCTATGGCTGATTCAAAGCGGTGTTTGTCGCGGATTCTCTGTCCCAGCATCTGGTAGCCGCCGCAGATGCCGACAACCGACGTCCCCCACTCCGCACGGGTCCGGATCGCATCGGCCAATCCCGTTGCTCGCAGCCAGCCCAGGTCGGCGATCGTGCTCTTTGTTCCTGGCAAGATGATGGCGTGTGGCCTGCCCAGTTCGTCCGGCGATTGAACGTAGCGGAGACCGACGCCGGGTTCGGCTCGCAGAGGGATCGAAGTCATCGAAGTTGGCCACGTGCGGCAGACGGATCACCGCAACGTCAATCGTCGCCGACGTCCGTGGCTCCTCGCTGTCTAGTGCGACCGAGTCCTCTTCGGGAAGTGCCAGCGCGGGAAGGTACGGCACCACGCCCAGGACCGGGACGCCGCCGCGCTCCTCCAGAATGCGGACACCCTCGGCGAAGAGGGCCGGGACGCCGCGGAACTTGTTCACGATCAGCCCGCGCACCAGCCCGCGTTCCTCGGGCGTCAGCAGCCAGAGCGTCCCCAGCATCTGGGCGAAGATGCCGCCCCGGTCGATGTCGCCGACCAGCAGCACCGGTGCCTGGGCGTAGCGGGCCACGGCCATGTTGACGATGTCCAGCGCGTGCAGGTTCAGCTCAACCGGGCTGCCCGCTCCCTCGATCACGACCAGGTCCGCGGCCGAGCGAAGCCGATCCAGCGCCGCCGTGACGATCGGCCACAGCTCCTCCTTGCGGCGATAATAGCTACCGGCCTGCAAGGTGCGCCACGGCCGGCCCAGCACGATCACCTGCGAGCGCGAGTCTGCCTCCGGCTTGAGCAGGACCGGGTTCATGTCGGCGGTCGGCTCGACCCCGGCGGCGGCGGCCTGCACGGCCTGGGCCCGGCCGATCTCGGCACCGTCGGCGCAGACGGCCGCGTTGTTCGACATGTTCTGGGCCTTGAACGGCCGCACGCGCAGCCCCTTGCGGGCGAAGATCCGGCACAGCGCCGCCGTCAGCAGGCTCTTGCCCGCAGAGGAGCTGGTCCCCTGCACCATCAGCACCCTAGCCGGCATGGACCACCACCTCCCGCAGATGATGCGTGTCGTTGAGGCGCGACAGGATCGCTCCTTCCGGATAGAGGTCCAGTTCGGAGAGTGAGGCGGGCTCCATTTGAAACTGCCAGCGGGCCCTGGGCGACAAACCGAGAGCCAGGCACAGCAGGACCTGGAGCGAACCACGATGGGCCACCGCCAGCACTGTCTGCTCCGACTCCATCTCGGCGGTCAGGCTGCTGAAATAACTGCCGACCCGTTCCGCGAGCTGGGTGAGCGTTTCGCCCCCGGGTGGTGCCGTGCCCAGCATGTCCGCCTCCCAGGCCTTCAGTCGGTCGGCGTCGATCTCGCGGATCTCGCCGTAAGTCAGACCTTCCCAGGCGCCGAAATCCAGCTCGCGGAGCCGCCGCTCCGTGCGCAGATGGACCCGATAGGGCACGGCGACGGCCACGGCGGTTTCCCAGGCCCGGCGCAGGTCGCTGACGTGAATTTCGTCCAGCGGCTCATCCTCCAGCCGGCGCGCCAGCAATTCCGCCTGGCGCAGCCCGGCCAGGCTCAGCGGTGTCCCACTGTGTCCCTGGAAGCGTCCCTCGGCGTTCCAGTCTGTCGGTGCATGAGGAGCCAGCAGCAGACGCATGGTCAAGTTCCCTCCCGGATCACGGACAGGAGGCGTTCGTTCTCTTCCGGCCGGCGTGTGGCAATGCGGACGTGAGCCGGCAACCCGAAAGAGGAGCAATCGCGGACCAGCACTCCACGCCGCAGGAGTGACAACCGGAAGCCACTGCCATCGCCAACGCGCACCAGGAAGAAGTGCGCGGCCGAGGGGACCGGCGTCAGGCCCAGCCGGGTCAGCCCGGCCGTTAGCTCCTGCTTGGCCTGAAGCAGCACCTCCAGGGAGCGCTGCCGGTGCGTTGGATCGCGCAAGGCGGCGACCCCGGCGGCCTGGGCCAGGGCGTTGACGCTCCACGGAGGCTGAATGCGGCGCAACCGTTCGATCACCTTCTCCTCACCGATCGCATAGCCCAGGCGTAATCCAGCCAAACCGAAGTCCTTGGTCATGGACCGCAGTACCAGGACGTTTTCTCCGCGGATCGCCAGCGCGGAATCGATATCAGCAGCGAACGGCAGATAGGCCTCGTCCACGACGAACAGACTCCGCGGGTGGTGCCGGGCCCAGGTCTCGATTGCTTCCACCGGCAGCACCGCGCCGGTGGGGTTGTTTGGATTGCACAGGAAGACCACCTGGGGATGCTGGGCTTCCAGACAGACGGCGATCTCAGCCAGGTCCGGAGCAAAGCCCGTTTCCTCCGCGCATTCCAGGAGGAAACGGGTGCCCCCATAAGTGCTGCCGCTCTGGCATACTCGCAGAAAGTGGGCCCGATGACCAGTACCCGGCTGCCAGGGGAGACGAACGCCAGCGCCGCCAGCCAGATCAGCTCCGAGGCGCCGTTGCCGGGGAGGATGCGCTCCGGGGAGACTCCCAGCGACTCTGCCAGCGTCGCCGTCAGTTTCAGACAATCGCGGTCCGGATACTGATCGAGCGGCACCTGGACCAGCGCCTCACGCACCAGAGGCGAGGGACCAAAAGGATTGACGTTGGCGCTAAAGTCCAGCACCGCCTCCGGACGCAAGCCGAGCCGGTATAGCTCGCGGTAATCGAGCGAGCCGTGGACAGAGGCCACTGCGTCGAGCGGTTTCATGGCTTCTCCCCCGCAACGAACGCCAGCAGGGCAACGACCTCCAACAGCTCGCACAAGGCCCCGTAAACGTCTCCGGTCAAGCCGGGAAGCCGGCGCAGGACGAAGCCGGCCACGATCACCGTGGTTACCGCCGCCAGAGCAACCACGATCAGCCCGCGCCACTGGGCGAGGACGGTGGCGGTCACAATAGCCGTGACAGTGGCCAGGCTCGCCTGCCGCCAGCCGGCGTTGTCCTTGAGCCAGCGTCCGGTTCCCTCCGGCCGAGCGTAGGGGAAGGCAACCACGGCCAGGGCCATTCCCCAGCGAGCCACGGCAGGGGCCACGATCAGCGCGACGGTTCGGCCCGCCAGCGCGGCAAGGCTGGCGTACTTCAGCAGAAGCAGCAAGACGCCGCCAATAACCGCGAATGCTCCCACGCGCTCATCACGCATGATGCGCAGCCGGGCCTCAGCCGTCTGACCCCCGAAGAGGCCGTCGCAAGCGTCAAGGAAGCCGTCCAGGTGCAGCGCTCCCGTGGCCAAAATCCAAACGCCCAGCACCAGCGCCGCCGTGACACCTGGCGGGAACAGCAGTCCAAGGCCCCATTCTGATCCCGCCAGGACGCCGCCGAGCAAAACGCCGACCAGGGCGAACCAGCCGACAGCCCGACCCAATTCCCCGGGCGTCCACGGACGCCGGACCAGAGGCGGAACGACTGTCAGGAACTGAAACGCTGCCAGGAAATCCAGCGGCACAGCCGCGGACGACCTCACCCCAGGAACGGCGGGAGAGAGCGTTGCTCCGGTTGCTGCTCCAGGGTGAGACTCACCGCACACCTCTCGACACTCTTCTGCCGGCACACCTCGACGAACCTACCCGCCAGCTCCGGCTTGGCTCCAAAGTGGACGTGGACGTAAGACGCCCACAGGTTGCCCAGGCGAGCCCCCTCGGGTCGAGCTTCTCCGATTCCAGATCGCGGCAGGAGGAAGTAAGCCGGCGGCAGGTCCTGAGGCCGGCCTTCCCAGCTGGAATAGTGGAATTCGTGTCCGCGCACTGTCTCCCCCTCGCCTAGAAACCAGGAGGGGCCCGCCGATCGGGCGACACGATAGCCAAGTGTCAACCGACCGCTCATCACGCTGCGGCCCGGCAGCAGGCCGACCATCGGATGGGAGTGTCCCTGGTGGTCGCGAATCGCCTCGGTCAGGTACATCAGTCCGCCGCATTCGGCGCAGATCGGCTGCCCCTGCTGATGAGCGGCCCGCAGGGCCGCGTGCATGGCCCGGTTCGCCGAGAGCCGGCCGGCGTGGACCTCCGGGAAACCGCCGCTGAGGATGACGCCGGCCGTCCCAGGCGGCAGCGCCTCATCTTGCAGGGGGCTGAAACATCTGATCTCCGCACCGGCTTCGCGGAGCAGGTCCAGGTTGTCCTCATAGGTGAAATGGAACGCCTCATCGCGTGCCAGGGCGATTACCGTTTGGTGAACCCTCCGTGTCACGGGTGGGATGACTTCCGAAGCCAACTCATCGCTTCGGACGAGTGCTAGCAGGTGCTCCAGATCCAAATGCCGGGCGACTGCGGCGCCTGCGACCCGTGTGAACTCCTCCCAGCGTCCAGGCTCGGCGGTCGGGATCAGTCCCAGGTGCCGCTCCGGGATCTGCAATTGCCCCTCACGCGGCAAGCAACCAAGGACGGGCAGTCCAGTCGCTCGCTCCACGGCCAGCGTGACTCCCTGACCGTGGCTCTCCCCGGCCACGCGATTGAGGATGAACCCGGCAAGTCGCAAATCCTCGTCGTACCGCTGATACCCCAGCGCCAGCGCTCCCGCGCTCCGCGCCATCTTGCCCGCGTCCAGCACCAGAACGACAGGTGCATCAAGTAGTTTCGCCACCTCGGCGGTGCTGCCGCACGCGCCGTCATATTCCGAGCCGTCGTAAAGCCCCATCACGCCTTCGATGACCGCAATGTCACTGGTCCCGGCGGCCCGGTGGAACAAGTCCCGCACGCGCTCCGGCGGCACCATCCAGGTGTCGAGATTGCGGCAGGGCCGGCCGGCCGCGAGGGCGTGATAGCTGGGGTCGATGTAATCGGGACCGACCTTGAACGGCTGCACGCTCAGGCCGCGCTGGCGCAGGGCGGCGATCAGCCCCACGGTGATCGTGGTCTTGCCGACGCCGCTCTGCGTTCCCGCGATCACGAGCCGAGAAGCCATGCGGATGATCCTTTCAACGCCCAAGTCACCAGTTGCCCCGTAGGGTGGTCCGAGCGTAGCGAGGCCCACCGTCCCGCCTGGTGGGCCTCGCTACGCTCGGCCCACCCTACGATTCCTGCACCTTGAGAAGCAATGTCTCCGCCGACAACTCTTCCAGAGGTAGACACGAAGCCGCCAACACCCGCGCCAGTTCCTGCACCCGACCCAGGCGCACAAAGCTGGTGTCCGTGTCCAGCACCAGCGCCGGGAGCTTCGCCACGGCCAGTTCCGCCGCCGCGCGTAGGGCCTGCTGCCAAGGATCAGCGGTGGTTCCCGGCAGCGGCACGTTGGCCCGACCGTCGCTGAGCAGGACCAGCAGGATCGGCAGTTCCCGATTCGTCTGCCGTGCCCGAGACGCAACCTCTCCCGCCAGGACAAGGGCGTGCGCCAGCGGCGTGCGTCCGCCGGTGGGCAGCACGCGCAGGGCCTGCTCGGCCAGCTCCACGCTCGCCGTTGGCGCCAGCAGCACCTCCGCCTGGGGCCCACGAAAAGCGATGACGCCAACCTCGTCGCGCTGGCAGTAGGCGCTCCGCAGCAGCGTGCAGACGGTTCCCTTGACCAGTTCCATTCGCCGCCGGGCCGCCATTGAACCCGAAGCGTCCACGACGAACAGCAGCAGCGTCCCGACGCGCCCGGCTCGCTCCTTGCGGTGCAGGTCTGCCTCTGCTACCTCAAGCTGGCCATTCGCCCATGCACCCCGCCCAGCCGCGGCGCGAACGGTCGCACCGAGAGCAAGGTCGGTTGCTTTTGCATCCGGGATCGCCCGAACGAATCGTCCCCGCTCCCCGGTCGCCGTCGGATTGCGTCGGCCTTGCCGTGCCTGGCCATTGCTGTCCGGTGCGGCAACTTCGATCCGTCGCATGCTGGCAGGGGCGGTCGGCTGGAACGTCTGCTCGGCTGATCCTTCCCCGGTGGCATCGTCCGCGCTTTGCTCCTGCTGCCAGGCATTCAGGCGCTGGGTCAACTGTTCCTGGCTCATCTGCGGTTGCTCGAACGGCTTGCGCTTCCGGCGGTGGGGAAGCACCAGTTCCGCGGCGGCGCGCACGTCCTCCAGGTTGACCTCCGTTCGGCTGTGGAAGGCCGCCAGGGCTCGCGCTGCCTTGTGCAAGGCAAGATCCGCTCGCAGGCCGGCCACGTCAAACTCGCAGCAAAGCTGGCTGATGAGCGTCAACAACCCCTCGGCCAGGGCGACCCGGGGAAGATAGTCGCGGGCAGCGGCGATCCGTTCGCGCAGGCTGCTCTGCTCCATCGACCACGTCGCGGCGAACCCTGCGGGATCGGCCTCGAACGCCAGCCGGCGGCGGACGATCTCAGCCCGAACCGTCGGCTCTCGCGGCCCGGTGACTTCCACGACCAGGCCGAAGCGGTCGAGCAGCTGCGGCCGCAGTTCGCCCTCTTCGGGATTCATGGTGCCGATCAGCAGGAACCGCGCTGGATGCGTGACCGAGACGCTCTCGCGCTGCACCGTGTTGACCCCCATCGCGGCGCTATCCAGCAGCACGTCCACAAGGTGATCGGGCAGCAGGTTCACCTCGTCAACGTACAGCACGCCCCGATGAGCGCTGGCCAGCAGGCCCGGTTGGAAGCGCCGCCGGCCTTCGCGCAAGGCACTCTCGAAGTCGAGCGTGCCCAGAACGCGGTCCTCCGTTGCTCCAAGCGGCAGATCGACGAACGGCACCGGAACTTCCGCCGTGCGCCGCTCGGTTGCCGTGGTGCAATGCGGGCACTCGGCCCACGGCTCATCCGGACCGCAGCGGAAGGAACATCCCTCCACAACGCGCAAGCCCGGCAGCAGTGCCGCCAGCGACCGGGCGGCGGTGCTCTTGGCCGTGCCCTTCTCGCCCCGGATCAGCACGCCGCCGATGGCCGGGTAAATGGCGTTCAGGAGCAGCGCTGTCTTTAGCTGCTCCTGTCCGACCAGTGCGGTGAAGGGATAGTCCACGGACTCACCTGCTTTCTGGCGCCGCCACGGGACGACATTCCCCGCGGGCTTCCAGCATCGCCTCGCTGGACATCAGGGTGTCATTCAGCGCAGCCAGGGTTTCCGGCTCGGGTTGCTCCCACAGACCCCGCTGGGCCGCTTCCAGCAAACGCTCGGTAATGGCGTGCAGCGCCCACGGATTGCTGCGGGCGAAGAACTCCTGCATCGCCGGATTCAGAGCGTAGGCGCTGGCCAGCTGCTCGTACATCCAATCCTCCGCGACCCCGGCCGTCGCGTCGTAGCCGAACAGGTAATCGACCGTGGCCGCCATCTCCAGCCCGCCCTTGTAACCGTGCCGGGTAATGCCCTCCAGCCACTTGGGGTTGGCCACGCGCGACCGGAAAACACGCAGTGTCTCCTGCTTCAGATCGCGGACGGCGGGATGGGCGGGGTCGTGGGTGTCGCCAAAGTAATGGCTCGGCTGCCGACCGGTCAGGGCGCGGATGGTCGCGATCATGCCGCCGTGGAACTGGAAATAATCGTCGCTGTCGAAGATGTCGTGCTCGCGGTTGTCCTGGTTGTGCAGAGCGACTTGCACCTCCGCGAGCCGCCGGCGAAAGGTCTCGCGGGCCTCGACACCCTGGGCGTCAGCCGCGTAGGCATAGCCGCCCCAGTTGACGTAGGTCTCGGCGAAATCGGCGTCATCGCGCCAGTTACGCTCATCGATCAGCGGCAGCAGCCCGGCTCCGTAGGCACCGGGCTTGGAGCCGAAGATTCGATAGCGGGCCTGGCGTTCCGCATCCGGAAGGCCGGCCGCGACGTTGGCCGCGAGATCGGCGAGGTAATGCTTGCGGACAAAGTTCTGTTCGATGGGCTCATCGCGAACTGCGACCGCTTGCACGGCCTCGTCGAGCAGCTTGATCAGGTGCGGGAAAGCGTCGCGGAAGAAGCCGCTGATGCGAATGGTCACGTCAATCCGCGGCCGCCCCATCTCCTCCAAGGGAATGACCTCGACTCCCAGAACGCGCCGGTTCTCCTTCTGCCAGACGGGCCGCACGCCAAGGAGGGCGAGCACCTCGGCGACGTCGTCGCCATGCGTCCGCATGCTGCTGGTCCCCCAGACGCTGATCCCGACCGTTTCGGGATAACTGCCCGACTCCCGGCGGTAGCGGTCGAGCACCTCGCGGGCCAGCTCCTGCCCCACCTGCCAGGCGGCCGCCGAGGGCAGGGCACGCGGATCAACCGCGTAGAAGTTCCGGCCCGTCGGAAGGACGTGGGCCATGCCGCGAGTCGGGGCTCCGCTCGGGCCAGCCGGGACGTACCGGCCCTCCAGCCCGGCGAGGAGGTTGGTGATCTCATCCGTCGTTTGCCGCAAGGTTGGAACCAGCCGCTCGCAGACGAACGCCAGCACAGACGCAAGCAAGGGCGAGCGGCGCGGCGTCAGCCCGCCGGTAAAGCCTTCTACCGGTGGGCTGACGCCGCGCCGCTCGCCCTTGCTTCCGAACGCCCCAAGGGCCGCGACAACGGCATCGACTGATTCCGTCTGGAAGTTCCGCTGCTCTAACAGTTGCAGCAGATGCAGACAGAGTTCGTCGATTGTTTCCAATGCGTCCGCCCTGCTGACCAGCGGGCGGTCGGCGAGGCGCACCAACTCCGGAGGGACCACGTCAAGCGGCTGACCTCGTTCTGCTAGCAGCATATCTAAGCTAAGACCAAACAGCCCGGCCACGGCCTCACGCAAACTGGGAACATTCAGATTGGGAATGCGCGTCAGCGCTTGGAGCAATCCCACCAGCTGCTCACCCTCGGGCACCTGTCCCAGGATGTGCAAGCCATCGCGGATCTGTGCCCCTGCCAGCTCGCAGAGGTAGCCATCTAACTCCTGGATCAGGTGCGACACTTCCATGCCGCGCATCTGGGCCAGCGTGACCGGCGTGCCGTCGGATGTGACGGCATCGTCCCACTCATGCGTGTGGCCTTCGCCCTTCTGCATCAGATACTTCAGATCCTCCTCCAGGTGCGCCGAGCGGATCAGCTCCCAGATCTGCTGCTGCAACAGCGGCAACTTCGATGGATCGAGCAGTTCGACCTGGTAATACTCGTCCACCAGCTGCATCAGCTGGGCCAGCTCATCGTACGCATCCGCGGTGGTCAGCGGCGGCGTTAGATGGTCGATGATGACGGCATGGCCGCGGCGCTTGGCCTGGGCGCCCTCGCCGGGGTCGTTCAGGATGAAGGGGTAGAACAGAGGCACGTCGCCGAGGAAGCTGTCGGGAAAACAGTCCGCCGAGAGTCCAACGCTCTTTCCGGGCAGCCATTCGAGCGTGCCATGCTTGCCGACGTGGACGATGGCGTCGGCGCGCCAGTCGTCGCGCAGCCAGCGGTACAGGGCGTAGTAATGGTGCGGCGGCGGCAGGTCGGGCTGGTGGTAGATGGCGTTGGGGTCCATCCCGTAACCCCGCGGCGGTTGCAGCAGAACGAAGGCGTTGCCCAGCTCAAGCCCGGCCAGGGCGATGTGGCCGTCGTGGACGTAGGCCTCGCCCGGAGGCGGTCCCCACTGGGCGGTCATGAGGCGTCGCTGACCTTCCGGCAATTCCTCAAACCACTGCTGATACTTGGACGCGGGGATACGGACCACCGCCTGAGCCAGTTGCTCCGCAGTCAGGAGCGTCTCGTCGTAGGAGCAGCGATCGATCAGTGTCTGGATAAGCGTATCGCCGTCCGGCGGAAGCGGGCCCACGTCATACCCGGCCTCCTGCATCGCGGTCAGGATGCGCAGCAGCGAAGCGGGCGCATCCAGTCCCACCGCGTTGCCGATGCGGGCCGCCTTGCCGGGAGAGTTGGTGAGGACAAAGGCGACACGTTTCTCATGGTTCGGCTTGCGACGCAGCTCGGCGAAGCGCAACGCGAGTCCCGCCACCTGCGAAACGCGGTCCGCCACCGGCTCGTAATGAACTGCGTCCAGCGCCTGGCCCGCGGAACCTCCCGGGAGCGTCTCCTTGAAGGAGACGGGCACGGTGATGATCCGGCCATCGAACTCGGGCAGGGCGACGTTCATGGCGGTGTCGAGCGGGCTGAGGCCGCGCTGCGATGCTTCCCACTGCCAGCGTGCGGTGCCGGCACAGATTGCTTGCAGCACCGGCACGCCGAGGGCAGCGAAAACATTGACCGACCAGCCCGCCGGAGTCGGACCATCGGCTTGCACCTCGCCCAGGGCAAAGGAGACGGTTGTCACCAGCACGTCAACGAGGCGGCTTTCGCCGGAGAAGAAAAGCTCAAGCGCAGCAGGCCAGCGCCCGTCCGCGCCGGCATCCTTCAGCGAGGAGGTGAACACCGGCAAGGCGTTGACCTTGCGGGCCTCCAGCTCCCGCACCAGGGAGTCGATGAAGGCCAGGTTGCCGCTTATCCAGTGCGAGCGGTAAAAGAGGATGCCCACGGTCGGCCACGCTGGGTTGCGATGGGCCAGGAAGTCGCCGACCGTGGCCGAGCGCGGCAGGTCCGGGTGGTAGATGCCATGCTGTGGCTGTTCAGCGGGAGATTCGTATCCGAACCCGCTCAGCAGAAGATGATCGGCCAGGAAGCGGAGCAGCTGAACCAGGTTCTCCGCACCTCCGGCCTGGAAGTAAGCGGCGGCCTCGTGGGCGACGGCGGGCGACACGGTTGAAGCAGCGGTCAGCTCGGGATCGGGGCTGTTTGTCCCGCTGACAACGAGCAGGTGCTGGCCCCGCTCCTGGGCGGATTCCAGTAGCCGGCGGAATCCCGGCACGCTTTGCAGACCACCCAGCAGCCTGGCGATCACGATGCGGTCGGTCGAATTCGGACAGGTCAGGGCGGCGGCCAGGTGCTCCTCGGTGGCGAGCTTGCCCAGGCTCAAGGCCCGGATCGCGGGAAACTCAGCGGGCAGCCGACTCAGAGCATCGCGCAGCAGAAGCAAATCCGTATCGGCGTGCGTGAGGAAGAGGATGCTGTCAGGAGGCGCCAGGGTTGCCGGCGAGCGGCGCGGCGTCAGCCCGCCGGTGGATGCTGTTACCGGCGGGCTGACGCCGCGCCGCTCGCCGGCATCTGTCCAGGCGTAGTAGGTGAAGACGTAGTCGGCCAGCTCGGCCGGCGGCGGCAGGTAGCCGTCGGCCACCAGCATTCGATCCACGTAATCGAAGATCGCCCGGACCTGCGGCTCGCCGTTGATCGACTGGAACCAGATCGGCTGGCCATCGAAGAACAGCAGCACCACGTTGGACAGAGGACATGGACCCAGACAGCCGCTCATGGTCAGCTGGACCAGTTTGCGGATCTTGCGTCTTTTGTACTCCTGTTTGTAGAAATCGATCGGCACTGCTGCAAGGCCGCGCTCGGTATGGCCGCAGCAGCAGCCCTTGGCGCAGACCATCAGGTGCGCCCGTTTGGCGACCAGATGGATCGGTTTGCCATCCAGCCGAACGATGCGGTTACGCAGTTTGCGTGGCATGGTCCCTACCGTGGCGTCCGGGTCAGCCAGCGCGAGAGCAGCTGCCAGCCGACGTAAAAGCCGGCGGCAAACAGGGCCGCCAGCACCGGGACGTGATGGGCCTCCAGATGATGGGCCAGGAGCATCATGGCGTCACCTTCCTTCCCCGCAGACCGACCAGGAAGCGGACGACGGCCCCGGTGATGATTCCGGCGAACAGCATCAGACCGCAAAAGACGATCTCATCCGCGATAAGCATTTCGTGCAGGTTCCACATCCGGCCGATCTCCTTTCTCGGTTGCAACGTCAGGCTCAGGGCTCGGCGGCGAGGGTTTTGGGGAAAGGGAATGGTGGAACAAGCCGGAAGAAAGGGAGTCCCGGTACAACGAGGACTCGATTCGGCGTTCGCAGACCCTGCTCCCGTACCCTGACCGCGAGGTTCCGGCGGAGCGTGATCGAGCTGATCGACCTGGCTTCCAGAGCAGCGGCTCCGGTTACAGTTGCGGGACAGCGCCGGACTCGCACCGGCTTCGCCATCTCGATCGCGTGTCCGTTGACCGGAGGTGAATCTATCAGGTCGGGCGGAAATGGCAAGGAGATTTCCTGAGGGCTACCCCGGTCCGAACTGGTCCTGGATGATGTCGTACAACGCGCCGTCGTCCGGCACCGTCAGCATACCGGCAATGGCCAGCCGCTTCACGCCATCGACCGTGACGAAGCGTTTGTAGCTGCCGCGCGAGGTCTTGCCGGTGACCTCGTGGCAGGTGGCCCGGGCGTAGACCCGGCCCCGGTAGGTGAAGATCATGGAACTGCTGCCGCGCTGTCCCAGGGCCTGAGCCCCCCGGCCAATGCTGAATGGCACCGCTGTATCCGGAGTCATGGCCGCGGTTTCGCTCGCCGAAAACGAGGTGCCGCTCAGGACAAACTCGGTGAACTTCTCCCCGGGCGTGCAGCGGACGATGTTCACCGGGGGCAGGCGGGTCAGGAGGACCTCGCCGCCCTTGAGGATGAGCATGTCGCCCAGCCGGCGGATCGGAGCGGCGTCAACCGGTTCAACGACCTCGACGGTGGCTCCAAACAATTCGAGAGTCGTGAGAGTTCGCGTGCCTGGATGGTCGGACACGAGTCGGGCTCGGGTGGGCAACTCCTTGAGCCAGAGCCGGTCCGGGCGAATGACGATGGTCGGGTGATTGATCACCTTGAAGACGGTTCCAAGGTTGAGATCCTTGAAGTTCATCTCTGCCCCTCGCTCCTCGTGCCTTCACCACACCGCTGTTCGCCTGCCCTCTCACCTGGCCGAGAATGAGTCGGGGCAGCCCGCCGACTGGCGGGCTGCCCCTTGCTTGTGCCGGAGGACGTCTACAGCACTGACCTGGGACACGGAAGGCTCTCGGACCCGCCGACCGGTGGCCACCGACGTCAGCGGCGGTATCACGGCTGGCGAGATTGGCTCAGACCGCCGCCGACGTCGGTGGCCACCGGTCGGAAGCGGGGCTGAAACAGCCTTCCTTGTGTTGCTTGGGTAGGCAAACGCTCGGGCGACGCATCATCGCCCTTGGTGCAAGGCACCGGAGCTAGACCTGGCCCTCCGGCTCTCCTCCTGAGAGAAGCAAGCAGGGACGTTGTACGAGCCGCCTGCCGAACAGGCAATCCACTCCGGGAAAACGCTTGACCCGCCTGGTGAGTGAGTATATACTCACTCATGGACACATAGGGTTGAGCTAAATATGAAGTCGCCAATGTCGAAGTTATCTAGTGAAGAACGTCGCGCGGCCATCATCAAAGCGGTGCGGCGGCTGTTTGCCGACAAGGGCTTCCACGGCACCACTACGCGCGCGCTGGCGGAGGCGGCGGGGGTGTCCGAGGCGCTGCTGTTCAAGCACTTCCCCAACAAGGAGGCGCTGTACTCGGCCATGCTGCTCGCCTGCTGCCCCGCCAAGGACTCCCCGGTCGTCGATCGGCTCAAGGCGCTGGAGCCGTCGGCATCGACCCTGGTGCTCCTGGTCCACTGGTTCAGCACTCACCTGATTGAGGGAGGCGGGCCGGACGAGGAGGAGCGGGACATCCAGCATCGCACGATGCTGCGCAGCCTGTCGGAGGATGGGGAGTTTGCACGGTTCTTCCTGGAGCGGATCGGCGCTGGCTGGATCGCCAAGGTCGAGGAGTGCCTCCGGGCGGCGATCGCCGCGGGGGAGGCGGTCGCCTCACCGGTGCAGCCGCGCCTGGCGAGCTGGTTCTTTGAGCACGTCGTCGTCATGATCCGCATTCGCTTGCGGCCGGCGACGCCGGTCCTGGACTATGGCCTCTCGCGCAAGGAGCTGGTCGAGCAGGCCGTCTGGTTCGCCCTCCGCGGCATGGGCCTGACGGACGAGGCGATCCGGCGCTGGTACAACCCCAGGGCCCTGCGCCTGCTCGAACCGTGATTTTTTTCGGCGCTTGGTGGGTAAGTACCCACTCACAGAGAAGGCGGTGCTTTCATGAAGAGCAACGAGAGCGCTCAGCCGCGGCCGGCTTCCTGGGCGGGCCCGGTGGCGCTCCTGGCGACAGGCGGGGCGGCAGGATTGGGGTTGTGGCAGGCGCAGAGCGCCTTCGTGCCGTGGTGGCTGGTGGTCGGCCTGCTGACGCTGACGGCGGTGCTTGGTGGGGTGTGGCTTTACCGCATCCGCGCGGCCCGCGACTTTGTCGCCGCACTGGATGCCTACGCCGAGCGGGAGCTGGCCCGCGCCAAACGCCAGCCGCACCTGCCTTCCGTGAATGGCAACCGCGCTGGTGCGAAGCAACGTCTGCTGCCGTGATCGGAACGAATGGAACAGGCAAGGGAGACTCATTCAAGGAGGGACTGACGTGCTCATCCTCAATCGGAAGCGTGGCGAACAGATCGTCATCCCGGGCTGCTCGGTGACAATCACCGTGGTCGCCGTCCAGGGCAACCGGGTCCGGCTCGGCATTGCCGCGCCGGAGGACCTTGCCATTCTCCGCGAAGAGGTGTCTCGGCGAAAGAAAGCGCGGCGCCTGGGCGTGGGGGACACAGACGTGCCACCCTCCAGGGAAAGAGAATGAGGGGATCGCCCCCGCACGGCGCGGCGTTCACGTAACGCTCCTCCGTCCTGAAGGATAAGCTGTTTCGAGATACCCTCTTTCTCTCCTTGGAGGTCCACACGTGGATACGCGCAGTCGTCGAGAGTTTCTGGAGGAGGTCGGCCAGGGGATGCTGGTGGCCCTGGTCGGTTCCGGGCTGGCGGCCGACATGGGTCTGGCCAGCCGTGCCCTGGGCGAGGAGCCGGCACGCAAGGCGCCCGAAGGGCTGGACCGCCTGGTCGCCTTGCTTCAGGAAACCCCGGTGCCCAAGCTGGTGCCGGCCCTGGTCGAGAAGCTCAAGGAAGGCAGTCACCCTGCGCCAGCTGGTGGCCGCGGGGGCCCTGTGCAATGCCCACGCCTTCGGCGGTCACGATTACGATGGCTACCACACCTTCATGGCCCTGGCGCCCTCGTTCGCCATGGCCCAGCAACTGCCGGAGAAGGAGCGGGCCCTGCCGGTCATCAAGGTGCTGCACCGCAACGCCCGGACAATGCACAGCGGCCCAGGCAAGCACCCGGACCGGCTGCCGGCGATAGAGCCCGCCGTGCTGAAGGGCGATCAGCCGGCCGGCAAACTGCTGCTGGAGGCGAGCCGGGCCCGGCGGCTGGAGGAGGCCGACCGGCTCTTCCTGGCGACCGCAAAGGATTCGCTGCAGGACGGCTACAACGATCTGCAGGAGCTTGTCCACGACTCCCTGGACGTCCATCGCGTGGTGCTGGCCTGGCGCTCCTGGGAGACGATGGACTTCACCGGCCCGGAACATGCCCGCACCCTGCTCCGCCAGTCGGTCCACTTCTGCTGCTCGGAAGGTGGCGGCAACAACTTCCGCACGCTCCTGCCCAAACTGATGGAGAAGTACCGGCTGATGGAGAAGAAGCCGGGCACGAAGACAGGTGACGACGGCTGGGTGGAGAAGCTGAGCCAGACGGTATATGACGGCAAGCGGGAAGAGGCCGCCGAGGCGGTGGCGGCGGCCCTGTCGGAGGGCTTCTCTCCCGAGGTGGTTGGCGAAGCCATCTCGATCGCCTGCGCCCGCCTGGTGCTAGCCGACACCGGCCGGAACAAACAGATCGGCGGTCAAAAGCCGATCGGCAGCGTCCACGGCGATTCGGTGGGCGTCCACGCCTCCGACTCGGCCAACGCCTGGAGACACATTGCTCGCGTCAGCAACGCCCGCAACACCTTCGCCAGCCTGATCGCCGGCGGCTTCCACACCGCGGGCCAGACCAGGGCCAACGGCGGCCAGACCGGCGGCCAGATGAAGGAGATGCTGCCGCACGCGGCTGACCTGGAGCCGGTGTGCCAGAAGGATCCGGCCGTGCTGCTCAAGTTGGCAGAGGAAGCGATCAAGGCCAAGGACCAGCGGCGCATCTGCGCCGTGGCCTCGCGCTACGGCTCGGAAGGGCACGATGCGAAGGCACTGTTCAACCTGCTGCTGCGCTTCGCGGTCAGCGAGGATGGCTCGCTGCACGCGGAGAAGTACTACCGGACGGCCAGCGAAGAGTTCGCCACGGTCCGGCCGAGCTTCCGCTGGCGGCACCTGATCGCCCTGACCCGGGTGACCAGCAGCGAGTATGGCAATCCCGCTCCGGGCGTGGCTGATGCCCGGAAGCTGCTTGGTTGATCCGGATGGCTGGTGGTAAGAAAGAAAGGGGCAGCCCGGTGGTTGGCCGGGCTGTCCCTTTGCTTGCGCCGGAAGGTGTCTGCGACACGACCTGGGACTCGGAAGGCTCTCGGACCCGCCGGGAAGTCCACCAACTGAACTCCCTCGGAATGGCGGGGCGATTCGCCGCTTCTCATACTGACTCGGGTTTAGCGCACAAATCGCCGGCTGCTCATGGCCGGGCGCATCGACACCACCACTGAATGGCGGAACTGTGGTGTGCTGACGATCGCTTCGCCCGTGCCCAGCAAGGGGCAGTGGGCCCACATCTCCTGGGTGATGTCGCCGGTGGTCGCGATCAGCGTGTCCAGGTTGTGCAAGCTGCGCAGGGTATGCACGATGCGAATGTTGCACAGCTCGAAAATCTCCGGCGGCAGGTGCCCGGGCTGCTGGCTGACGAAGGTCACCGAGAGCCAGCGCTTTCGGCCACGGCGCGTCACGTTGCGAAGCATTTGCATGGTGGCCTGGGTGGTGTGGATCTTTTCGCGATTCATGAACGAATGCGCTTCCTCGATGACCAGCAGCGTCGGCGGGGCATCGTCGTGGGCCAGCTTGTAGGCAAACGCCTTGCGCAGCAGGTCGGCCGTCACCAGGTTCTTGACGGTATCGTTGGCCACGCTGACGTCGATGACGCTGACCCGCCCGGGCTTGAGCATCACGGCCGGGTTCAGCCCGCCCATCCTGGGTTGATCGAAGACGCCGGAGTGGACCAGCGCCTGGAGCTTCGTTCCCAGGCCGATGTAATCGACCGACTCGGTGGTCCGCGTCGAGCGTTCCTGGGCCCGGCTGCACAGGAACGGCAAGGTAAAGGGGAGCTTCGCCTGGGGCGAGGCGTCGAGCAGCTCGTACAGCCGTTCCATGTCGTTGGTCGGCGTGCGCGATTGAAACCGCGACAGGAAATGATCGATGCAGTCCAGCAGGGCGTTCCTCTCTCCCAGGGTCGTTTGCAGCAGCTCCATGGTGATGCTGCTGTCGAAGTCCGCCATGCGCAGGGTGAACGGCTCGCTGCCGGCGCGATCGCTCTTGCAGCCGACCGGGTAGTAAACGTGAAGGTCGGCCAGTCCTTGCGGTTGCCGGCCGAAATGGGCCAGGCGCTCGAAGAGATGCGTTTGCGTGCTGGGCCTGTCCATGTCGACGTACTCGGCCTCCAGGTCGAGGACGACGACGGCCCAGCCGTGGGCAGCGGCTTCCTCGATCAGCACCTGGACCGAGTTCGACTTGCCGGCCCCGACCGTGCCGAAGATGCCGACGTTGCGCGGCAGCACGTCCTTGTTATTGCTCTGCAAGCTCACGCCAATGTCCGGCCGGCCGAGCAGGTGTCCCAGCACCATGTCGCCTTCCAGTCCGAGCATGGAGCGCACGGCATCGGCGGGCAGTTCAAAGACCGCGGAGCCTGCGGCGGGGCGGTTGTTGGTGTCGTGGGTGTGGTTGCCGACCAGTTCGCCCTGGATCTCCACCTCGGCCAGGATCTCGCCGTTGCCCTCCGCCGGCCCGGAAAAGAAGGGGCCGCCCAGCAAACGCCCCAGGAACACCGTTTTGGTGTCCGCGGCGTCGAGGATGGTGACAAATTGATTGCGGAGGATGCGAGCCCGCTTTTGGTAGGTGGCCCGGATGCGCACGCGCTCATTGGTGGCGCTGGCAACGTCGGGGGCCACGGAACCCAGCCGGAGCAGGTCGTTCGGAGTCTGGATGCTCACAGGGCCATTCCCCCTTTCGCTGACGGGAAAGGGCTGAACCACCGCAGAAGCGGACGCGACCGTTTCCGCTGTCAGCTCAATTCTCGTTCCCGGCATCAATTGCCGATTTCAAGCTGCTGTCAATCAAAGACTTACTACGAGTACCGTAGTTCACAAACGCAGCTGGAGCAACAAACGACTGCTCTTGCCCGCCCCTTGCCGCAGCCGGAGCGATGCACCTGTGCCAGGAGGAGAAGTGTTGCCAACCCCGTGCAGCGAAGTGTATGGTGAAGCGTCATGAACCCGTTCCAAACGGATTGCTTATGAGTTCCTCCCAGCGAGACCTGTTTGCGGCGGACTGCGCCCTGACCGGGCCGCTGGAGTTCTCTGTCTCGGCAGTGGGCCAGCCTCCGCGGCAGCACCAGCTGGCTCAGCCCTGGGCCCTGGTCGGGCGGAAGACAGGGATGACCCTGCAGCTGGACGACGTCGCCGTCAGCCAGCGCCACGCTTATCTGCAGGTCCTGGGGAGCAGGCTCTTTGCGGTCGATCTGGAAAGCAGGACTGGCCTGAGCCTGGACGGCATCCGGAGGCATGCCACCTGGATCGATCCCGGTCAAAACCTGGCCGTGGGCCCTTACCAGCTCCAGCTCCAGGCTCCTCCGCCCCCGGCTTCGCCCACCCACCCGGTTCCCAGCGGCGACCCGCTGAAGGAGCTGCCGGAAACCGAGCCTGCCTTGCTGGCCTCGATTGATTTCTACCTCGGCACCAAGCGGATCGGCCGCTGGCGCATGAATCGTCTGCTGGCCCTGGTCGGCAGCTCGGCCCGGTGTCGGGTGCGGCTGCGCGACACGTCCGTCTCCCGGGTTCACTGCAGCCTGGTGGCTACCCCCCGGGGCGTCTGGGTGGTCGATCTGCGGAGCCGGATGGGGACCCGGCTGCGTGGCGAGCTGATTGGCCTGGCTCGGCTGGAGGAGGGCGACACGCTGCAGATTGGTACTTTTTTCCTGCGCATCAACTATCAGCGGCCAGCCGTGGGGGCGGCTCCCACCCCACACACGTACCCGGCGGGACCGGTGGACCTCGCCGCCAATCCTCCCCTGGTGCTGCGCGGCGGGGCGTGGCACGGTCGGGAGACCGTGCCACAACCGGGGTTGCTCACACCGCCCACGGCCTTGGCGGCAGGGAATGAGCCGAACCTGCTGGTCCCGCTGATGCAGCACTTCCAGACCTTGCAGCAGCAGATGTTCGACCAGTTCCAGCAGACCATGGTGATGGTGGTTCAGATGCTCACCTCGATGCACCAGGAACAGGCCTCCCTGGTCCGCGAGGAACTGCGTCTGTTCCGCAACGCCACCGAGGAGCTGAACCGCCTGGAGGCGCAGCTCCGGAGCAACCGCGTCCCGTCGCAAGCCCCTCCGAGCCCGGCCACGCCTGCCGCGGAGAGCAAGGAAGCGAGCGGTCCGCAGCCGGCCGAAGCGCAGGCTGGCCCTCCTGCGTGCCTGCACGCAGGCGTGCAGCCCGGAGCGAACGGAGGCGTGCAGCCGAGCGACCGGAACGCCACGGAGTGCGTTCCCTACCGGCCTGACTCCCTTCCCCGAGCTCCCCGGACCTCCCTGCCCACAAGCCCAGAGCGCGAGCGACGGGACGGCTCCCTCCCCCGCCGGGACCGAGCCCGCAAGCAAGGGAGAGGCCGGCACGGACGTGAACATTCACGGCTGGATCAGCCAGCGCATTGCCCAGCTCCAGACCGAGCGCCAGAGCTGCTGGCAGCGCATCCTCGGCTTCCTGCGTGGCGGCTGAAGCGACCGGCGTGGGGGTCAATCACTGACCGGGAGGCGACCCCAGCTTCACGGAGACGGTGAGGCTCTGGTCGCCGCGCTGGAGCTGGAGCTTGACCTCGGCACCGGGTTTGAGCCCCTGAAGCACCTTGATCAGATCGGCCACTTTGCCGATCTTGGTCTCTCCCAGCGCCAGAACCTTGTCGCCTGTCTTGAGACCCGCCCGCTCGGCCGGACTGTCTTTGCTCACCTGAGAGACGGTGGTGGTGTCTTTCTCGAAGCTCAGGCCCAGGTAGGCACGATTCTGGCCGGGCCGGACCGGAGCCGGCACCTTGGTGCCATCGGCGCGCAGGTTGAGCCTGCTCGGCTTGCCGTCCTTTTCCAGCTCCAGCTGGTAGACCACGCGCGGCTCCTTCAGCGGCGAAACTGCAGGCCAGCCCGGATCTCGAATTGCGCAACGCTCTCGACCTTGCCGCCGGGGACTTCCTTGGCCAGGGCGTCCGCGACCGCTTTGGGGAGGTCCTTCTCGGCGATCGCCTTCCACAGGTGGGGAATGACGCCTTCCGGAGAGGCGACCATCTCGCGTTTGGTCCCCTTGTGGAGGAACTCGATCTCATAGGTCAGCACGTCCACGGTGCCGCTCGGGTCCTGGTACACTTCCGTGGTGATCTGGATGACGACCGCGTCGGGATACAGCTCCTTGATGGCCTTGACGGCCTTGCTGGCCTTCTGAGGGATTTCGATCTCTTTCTTGCCCTCGGCCGGCGGTTCCTTCTTGTCTTTGACCGGCTCCTTGTCCGCGATCGCCCGCACGTTCACATGCTTGCCATCGGGCGACACCTGCACCCGCGAGCGCTTGCCGTCCTTGACGACCGTTACCTGGTACGACTGCACCCTGGGCTTGTCGAAGGCGACGTATTTCAGCGTGTGCCGGATCTCCTGCTTCTGGCTCTTCTTGATGGCCGCCCCGGGAGCATTCTTGGCGGCGGCCTCGGTGATCTCCTTGGGGAGGTCCTTTGGCTCCACGCTTGTGACCGTCACCCCCTTTTTGAAGGCCTCCTGGAGGGCCTGGAGGGGATTGGGCTGCTTGCCGTCGTCCTTTTTGGGCGCTGGTTTCGGCTTTTCATCCCCACGCAAGCCACCGGTCGCGGCGACCAGCAGAGCGGCCAGCGCCAGGCCGGCAGCGAACTTATAAGCGTCTCGCAATGACATGGTATCCTCCTGGTTTCGGGTTGTAATGCGGGACAGTAACAAGACGAGCGGGAGTGGTCGAACGAACAGACCGGTGGCTGGCCGTTTAAGCTGTTCGACCCGGAGGACTTCGTTTGCAGTAGCAGGCGGGCAGGTCTTCACCCAGCGCCGGCCACGATGTCGCCGACCAGCAGGACGAGCAGCCCTACCACGATCGCCGCTTTTCTCCTACGGCGTCGAGCCCAGCGGAGGAAGGAGCGTGCCGAGTTCGAGGAGCGGATCGGGCAGGGCGGTGTTGGGGCCGCGGGGCTGCTCGGGTGGTTTGACTGGTGCGGGGGGCTGCTCAGGCCGTGGGGGAACCTGGAGCTGTTCATACCCGGACCGACCGCTTCCTCCTTGCGGGGATTGGGCGAGGCTGGGACCGGCTTGAGGGAGTCTTGGTGGAGCAGGGCAGCCGCACCCAAACAAACCGCCGCCGAGGGCTTGATAGACGCCCACGACGGCAGACAGCTGCTGCTGTTTGGTTTCGATCAAGAGCAGTCTCGCCTCCCAGAGGTCACGCTGGGCGAAGAGCACGTCAACGTACGTGGAGCGGCCATAATTAAAAAGGTCGGTGGCAATTGTGACTGAGGCATTGAGCGCTTCCACCTGCTGCTTCCTGACCTCGATGCTGTTGCGGTAGTACTCCACCTTGGACACGCGGTTGACAACCTCGGTGTAGGCGTTGAGGATGACGCGCTGGTAGTTGTAGACGTTCCGCAATTGCGTGGCGTTCGCGGTTTTGTAGTCGGCCTGGATCGCTTTCTTGTTGACCAACGGCGTGATCATGTCAGCAGAGGTGTTGACAAGCAAGGCTTCCGGAGTCCAGAACAGATATTTTGGGTTGAAGGCCTGGAAACCAACGGGACTGTACGGCCCATTGGGGCCAAGGGGGCCGGCGATGGCCAGCTGAGGAAAGAAGCGGGCCCGGGCCGCCTTCACGTCGAGCCCGGCAGCCTCCAGCTCGCGCTCGGCCTGGCGGATGTCGGGTCGATTCGCAAGCAGCTGCGCGGGCACTCCGACGTTCAGCGCATGCAGGTTCAGATCGTAGTAATTGTCCCTTGGCCGAAGCGTTTCGGCCACTGGCCGAAGCGTTTCGGCCACCCAGCCAGGCTGCCAGAGATAAGGCAGGCCTCCAGCCTGTCCCATGGCCGAAGCGACGGTTAAAGCCGAAGTGACGTTCTGAGCCGTGGAAGCCACATTCATGCGTTCGACAGGCTGCGGGAGGCGACCGACGAGAAAGTTGATCCGGTTCTCGAGCTCGATGATCGCCTGCCTGGTGATCAGCCTTTGGCTCTGGTTACTGCGGATCTCGGCCCGGAAACGCTGGACAGGCAGCTCGGTGCTGCGGCCAAATTGCTTCAAGACCATGGTCTTGCTGAGGCTAGCCTGCTGAAGCGCGATAATTTGATCCAGGTTCTCAATCCGTTTGTCCAGCGCCAGAAGCCCGTAATAACTCTCGGCAACCTCCGCGACCAGACGGGTCACGACGTAGTTCCGCCCCTCATTGGTGGCGAGGAAGCGCAGCTTGGCCGAGTCCCGGAGATTCCGCAGCATCCTCCAGATGTCCAGCTCCCAGGAGATGTCGGCGGCCACCAGGAAATTGCCCAGCAGCTCGGGAAAGTGCTTGCCGGGGAGATATTCGAGGTCTTTCTCGGCGGCGCCCAAAGCAGTGAACTGGCTGTATCTCTCCACCCCCGCGCCAGCCCGAGCGAGACGAAGGGAAGGTACGCCCCTGACCGCCCCAGGACCACGTTGCTGGCGATCTGGACGTCCTGAGCCAGGATCTTCAGCTCCTGGTTGCCGACCAGTGCCTGGCAGATCAAGCGGTTAAGCAGCGGGTCATTGAAAAAATCTTCGATCGGGACCTGAGAGGAGTTTTCCAGGCTGTCGGCTCCAGGGAAGCCTGCCTGGTAGCTGCCCGGCAGGCCTGGTCCCGGCTCCGCCTGACGGAGAGGGGGGATTCCACAGGCCGGCAGGAGCAGCAGCAAGCTGCACGTGATCGCGCTCGCAATCACGTGCTTCGCATGCCTGGTGTTCAACAATCTTCCCGAAAGGTTCATGCCCCTCATCCTTGGAGAGGAGTTTGTGCTTGTCGGCAATCCCACCAAACAAGGAATAGGCGCCCTGGACGTCCTGAGCCAGGATCTTCAGCTCCCGATTGCCGGTCAGTGCCTCGTCGATCAAGCACCTGAGCACCGGATCATTAGACTTTATGCCTGATAAGAATAGGGTGGCGGGACGTTACACTCTGAGAGCAGAAAACGCAATAGCAGGTGGCGTGTCCAGAAGCCGCTTGCGGCTTAGCGCAAGCCCGCTGGTGCGCTAAGCCGCAAGCGGCTTCTGGAACAGACCTTAAGCCGGCATTGTGAGCGGTTGGGTGGAGGAGGCAGTTCCGGGAGGGGATGAGTGACAGAGGTGGGCTGAACGGCTTGAGCATGCACTTACGGATAAGTGGCCTTCTTGCTCTTCATCATTTCGGCCATCCAGCCGGGCTGCCAGAGCGCGGGCAGTCCTATCGCCTGTCCCCAGGCCGAAGCGATGTTCGAGGCCGAATAGCCCTCGGTCATTTCCTGTGTCAATGGAGGAGGAATTGCTGCCTGTGGCGGTGGGGCAGGAACCTGTGGCACAGGTGGGACAGGGGTTGGCTGATTTACGTAGCAGTACGTCACCACGTAAGGCCACGTCACAACATCGCCGAGAAGACTGAGCGGCAGGTCCGCGGCGCAGAGCAGCATGAGTCCCACCTGTGGACGTTGCGCCGACTCCGACTCGGGGGGTGTCCTGAAGCAACATTCTCCGTTTGCCGCCATCTTAATACACGACACGTCTTTGCTCACTCCGCCGAAAGGGGTCTTCCCACCCTCACAACCCGGCTTGACCAGGTTTGCAACTGTCCCGCATCCCGCGATTGGCAGGCTGGAGAGCAGCAAAGCAACACAGATTGCGCGAAAGGCCATCTCTTCGCCCCCCTGGAATGGAGCGTGAGGATAGCAACTGGGCACGACCGTGCAAGACCAAAATGACCGTTCGGGTGTCCCTCTCGAATTTGGCGGTGAGGGGTTGCAGCTACCGAGCCGCGCACGCAGCGCAGCGGAGTAAGCGGCCCGCGGCAGCCCGCAGGGCCGCTTACTCCGCTGCGCTGCGTGCGCGGCTCGGCAAGTGATCGCTCTGGGGGCAGGCCGTGACCAGCTCACTGCATCGAGATCTGCCCTTTCGTCTCGTCGTAGGCGAACAGGTCGCCGTAGCGCGCCCAGTTGACGAAGGTGGCGAACCCCTTTTCGTAGTTCTCCTGGGGCAGGTTGAGGATCAGGGTTTCCTGCACCATGTCGCTGTCGATGTGCCCGCCCTCACGGCGGAGCATCTCCTGGGTCACGCGGAACAGCTGCAACTGAAGGATGCGCTCACGCCAGATGGCTTTGCGATCCGCGCGGCTCGCCTTGACGAAGCGACGGCCCTCGTGGTCGAGCGCGACCTGGCGGCGCGTCATGGTGACGAAATCGAGCAGCTCGGCGGCCTTGGCCACGTTGAGGAGATGGCCGAAGTCGCGGCCCATGTCGGCGGCGATTTGGGAGACATCGGCCTGACCGCCGTGGGCGTCGAGGTATTCCAGCAGACCCTCGATGTCGCCGGCCGTCGCCTCCGGAAGCGCCTCGAATTCTTTGTGTTCGGCAACCTCACTGAGAGGTTCATCCACCTCATCCTTGAGGAGTTTGCGCCCGTCGGCCAGCTTGCCGCACAAGTAATAAAGGCCGGGAATGATCAGGACTCCGATCACGGTGCCCACGAGCATCCCGCCGACTCCCGTGGTGCCAATGGTGCGATTGCCGATCGCCCCGGCGCCGGTAGCAACGACCAGCGGAATGAGACCGGCGATGAAGGCGAAGGAGGTCATCTGAATCGGCCGGAAGCGCAATTTGCCTCCTTCGATGCCTGCCTCGTGGAGGGGCAGGCCTTCCCGGCGCCGCTGCACCGCGAATTCGACGATCAGGATCGCGTTCTTGCCGAGCAGACCGACCAGCATGACCAGACCAATCTGGGCGTAGACGTCGTTGGCCAACCCCATGACCTTCAGGAACAGGAAGGAGCCGAAGATCCCGACCGGCAGCGACAGGATCACGGCCAGCGGCAGGATAAAACTCTCGTATTGCCCGACCAGGACGAGATAGACGAAGGCGACGACAATCAGGAAGATGTAAACCGACTCGTTCCCCTTTCTGGACTCGTCGTAAGAGAGACCTCCCCAGCCGATGTCGAAACCGCGCGGCAGCGTCTCGGCGGCGACCTCCTTGATCGCCTGGATGGCTTGCCCGGTGCTGTAGCCAGAAGCCGGCGCGCATTGAATGGAGGCGGAGGTGTACAGGTTATACCGGGTGATCTCATTCAAGCCCTGCTTCTTGACGGGCGTCATGAACGCGGAGTAGGGGACCGGTTCCCCCTTGTCGTTATCGACGAAGAGGTTGTCCAGGTCCTGCGGGAAGCGCCGGAACTTCGGCGCGGCCTGGACGAAGACCTTGTAGAACTGGTTGAAGCGAATGAATCCCTGCTCCCAGGTGCTGCCAATGACGATGTTGAGGTTGTCCATCGCTTTCTTGATCGACACGCCCTTCTGCATGGCCACGTCGTTGTTGATGATCAGGTCGTACTGCGGGTAGTTGGCGTTGTAGAAGGTGAACAGGTTCGTCACCTCGTTCCGTTTTTTCAGGGCGGCCATGAACTTGTCGGTCACTGCTCCGAGCCGGGCGTAATTCGCGGAGAACGTCTTGTCGAGGACGAGCATGGAGATACCCCCGGCGGTACCAAAGCCGGGGACCGCGGGCGGTTCAAAGAACTCGAGCGTCACGTTGCTCATCCGACTGCATTTTTCTTCGAGCTCCTCAATGATCTGGCGCGCGGTCCGCTTGCGCTCGTCCCAGGCTTTCAGGTTGATGATACAGGTCCCCGCGTTCGAGCCCCGGCCCTCGGTCAGGACCTCGTAGCCGGCCAGCGAGGTGACGGAGGTGACTTCTTCGACCTTTCTGGCGATCTCCTCGAGCTCCTGGGATTTGGAGTTGGTGTACTCGAGCGTGGAGCCCGGAGGCGTCTGGAGGACCGCGTAGATGAGGCCCTGGTCCTCGCCCGGGATAAAACCCGTCGCGAGCTTCATGTTGACAGCAACAATGCCGGCGGCAAAGCCCCCGACGACGGCCATGGTCAGCGCCCGGCGTGTGACGATCCGCCGCAGGATCCCGGCATAACCGCGCGTGACCATCTCGACAGCGCGGTCAAAAGGACCCCGCAGAAAGGGCACCAGAATGAACAGCAAGCCCCACAGGTTCCACAAATGAATCGCCAGCCACGTTATTCCCCCCAGGACCACCAACCCGACAACAACATACAGCACAATAAGCAGGGGGTTGGTCCGCTTTTTCACATGGTTCGTATGGCTGTCGGTGTGGCTGTGGGGCTTGAGAATCATCGCACAGAGCACGGGCGTCAGCGTCAGCGCCACCAGACCGGAGAGAATGATGGACGTGGCCATGGTGATGCCGAACTGGCGGTAGAAGGTGCCGACCGGCCCGGGGATGAAAGTCACCGGAATGAAGACCGCTGTCATCACCAGGGTGATGGCGATGATGGCGCCGCTGATCTCGTGAAGGACCTCCATGGTCGCCCGATAGGGCGACAGATGCTTCTCGGCCATCTTGGCATGCACCGCTTCGACCACCACGATGGCATCGTCCACCACGACCCCGATCGCCAGCACCATCGCGAAGAGCGTGATCAGGTTGATCGACAGACCGAACAACTTCAGGACAAAGAAGGTCCCGATCAGGGAGACCGGGACCGCCAGGGTCGGGATCAGCGTGGACCGCAAATCCCCGAGAAACATGTAGACCACCAGCGACACCAAAATGAACGCCTCGAGCAGGGTATGGAGCACCTTCTCGATGGAGGCATCCACGAATTTGGAGACGTCGTACGCGAATTCGTAGTGCATGCCGGGAGGGAAGGATTCCTTCTCGATCTGCTTGAGTTCCCTCTTGATCTCCTCGATGACCTCGGCGGCGTTGGAGCCGGGAGCCTGCTTGAGAACGATGGATGCCGCGGGATGCCCATTGATGTCCGAGTAAATGTCGAAGAACTGTGGACCCAATTCGACGGGGGGAGTCTCGCGGCCGTTGACGTCCTTTGCGCCGCAGACGTCCTTGAGCCGCAAGATCTCAGCACCAGGATTGGCCCTGAGAATGATATTTCCATACTGCTCGGGTTTGTTGAAGTGCCCGATGTACGTAAGTACGTACTCTTTGGATTGCGACGTCTTCCCTGTGGCCTGGCCGAATCGTCCGGGCGAACCAATCATGCTCTGTTCCCGCAGAGCCGTCATGACATCCTCGGCGGACACCCTGTAGGCGCGCATGCGGTCGGGATTCAGCCAGACCCGCATCGCGAAGATGCGGTTGCCGAGATTCCTCGGGATCCCCATGCCGTGGATCCGCTTGAGCCGCGGCATGACGTAAACGTTGGCGAAGTTGAAAAGGGCCTTCTGGTCGGCGTTTGGGTCCGTGCTGTAAATGTTCACGTACATCAGCATGCTCGGCACGACCTGGCTGACGAGGATCCCCTCCCGCACCACCAGGGGCGGGAGCTGGAACTGCACGATGTTGACCCGGTTTTGCACAAGCACGACATTGATGTTGGGGTCCGTGCCCGGCTCGAAGTAGATGATGATCGCTGCCTCACCGGCACTGGTGGCGGAGGAGGACATGTAACGCATGTTCTGGACGCCGTTGATGGATTGCTCCAACGGAATCAGAACCGATTCGACCAGGACGTTGGCGCTGGCGCCGGGATAAGAAATGGAAACCATCACGGTCGGCGGCGCGATGTCGGGGAACTGTGCGATCGGAAGGGTCTTGATCCCCAATCCCCCCAGGAACAAGAGGAGGATTGAGATGACAATCGCCAGTGCCGGCCGGTAGAGGATTTTCGTGAACATGGTTCGGCAATCAGCTCGTTGTGTTCGGTAGCGAGAACGTCGGCAAGCGGTTGCTATTCCGCGGGATTTTTTTGGTGCGAAAGAGCTTCTTCCGGCGTACAAAACTCGTATTCCACCTTGTCGCCCTCGTGAAGCTGCCAGCCCCCCTCCAAAACGATCTTGTCTTTCACGTCCAGTCCGCTCTTGATGACAAAAATGTCCTCCAGCTCGTGCTGGATGGTGATCAGGCGTTGATGCACCACCTGATCCTCGCCGACGACGTAAACGTACCGCTTGTCGAGGAGCTCGAAAGTCGCTCGCTGGGGGATGACCATGGCGTTCTTCAACGTTCGGTGGATCAGCACGGTGCCGGTCTGACCTTGACGCAGCAGGCCTTTCCGGTTCTCAGAATCCCCGACGTACACGTTCTCAAAATCCGCGCGGAATTTGATGTTCCCGGTCTCGTTGTTGAATTTGGCCTCGATTCGCACCGCTTTTGCCGGCTGCGGGAACTTGCTGCCGCTCGCCAGCACGAGCTCGATTCGCCGATCGTCCTTGACCTGACCAATGCCTTCCATGTACTTCTCCTCACCCGGGCCGGCCATGTATTCGAGGTATTGTTTCTCGGGTACGTTGAAATAAACCCACATCACGCTGTTATCGGACAGGGTCGTGAGGATGTCATTTTCCTTGATCAGGCTGCCCAGCTGCTTGTGCAGTACGTCGACGATGCCGTCGAAAGGTGCTTCGACGCTGCAAAATTTCAATTCGGCCTGCGCCTGGTCCGCCTTGGCCTGGGCCTTTTCCATTTTGGCCTGGAGCAGAAGCACCTCATTCTCAGAGATCACCGTCTTGGCGAGCAACTGCTTGGCGTACTCGTACTCCAGTCGCGCGACCTTGGCCTCGGCCTGCTCAGCTTTCAGCCTTGTCTCGTAAAGAACAGGGAAGATCATGAACATCAAGTCGCCCTTTTTCACCTTCTGCCCCTCCTGGACTGCGATCTTATTGAGATACCCGCTTTGCAGGGCACGCACCTCGATGTGGACCTGCGAGTGGATCTGGCAGACGTAGGGCTGGGTGAGGATGACGTCCTTGGCCTTGGGGCTGGTGACCACGATCTTACGGTGGGACTCCTCGTGGGGCTGCTCCTTGTACATCTGGCAAGCAGGTTGGGAGAGGGAAATCAGTGTCAGGATGATGGTCAGGATTCGTGAGAAGGTCTTCATCGAGTTTTCGCTCCCTGCGTCTGGTTGCCGCTCATGTCGCGCAATTGATTACTTTAGCGGTGAGGAGCCCATCCGGTAAACCCCTTTTTTCCCCATTTTGTCACTCGCTGGGGATTTTTCCCCCAGAATGGTTGCAACTCGCGTGCCGCCAATCCGTTCAACGCTTGAGCGCCGCTTCCCTTCTCACGCAAGTTCGCGAGTTGTCCCAGGATGACTGGGGAAAAAGTCTCCATCATCGGACAGTGACGGCGACTTTTTCCCCCGTCGTGACCGCGAATTGCGTCAGTTGCCCAGGATGGCAGGGGAGAAAATACCCACCACCGGACAGTGGACTGAGATCATCGAATCGCCCTGGGGAGGGAACCCAGACCGAGGAAACTGGGGTTTACCGGCTGGGCTCCTCCTCGGAGAGTTGTGCGCGACCTGAAAGGCACCCAAAGGCTGGTCAGCAATCAACCAGGCTGATCGTCCTTCGTACAGATCGAACGTTCAGTGGTGGAAAGGCAAGGGAGCCGGGAGACCCTCTCTAACTCTGGGATTTGGTCCAGTTGCAGCCTTTGCCGTTCCCTGGCATCCGCTCGGCAAATCAGTATGCTTTCGAGAGGTCTTCCCTTTTCCCTGAAAGGTAGGCTCCCATGTCCAAGCGCCTCCTCGTTGCTTTCTGGTTCAGCCTTCTTGCCCCATTCGGGAACAATGCCGTTCGTGGTGAGCCGCCCGCGATCAAGCCGCGCACCGACTCCCTGGGCGACCCGCTCTCCCAGGGGCGCCCTGTTGTGGGAGCCGGAACGGAAGGCGAAGCGGTTCCTGGAGGGGCAACCCGGCTACGGCAACGCCGCTGCCTTCTCGCCCAACGGCAAGGTCGTGGCGACGGGATCGACGCTCCGGGACGACCGGGACTTTCGCAAAACGCAGCATCTCGTCCACCTGTGGGACGCCGGCAGCGGCCGGCTGCTGCACACCTTGCGTGGCCATGAGGATAGCCTGCGGGCCTTGCGGTTCTCCGGCGACGGCAAACTGCTGGCCTCGGGCGGCTGGGGCCAGCATAATTCGGTCCGGCTGTGGGACGTGGTGACGGGCAAGGAACTACCTGCGCTGCCGCCCCGCCGCCTGCTTGCCCAGGCGCTTGAGCGCGGCCTTCGCTTCTTGCCTCAGCTCGGCCTCGGCGGCGTCCTGGACCAGGGACTCCAGAAGCCGCCGTGCCTCCGGCGTGCCGATCTGCTCCAGCACCGACGCCACCCGTACGTGCCTCCAGGACGCGGTCGCGCCGAGGTTGTCCAGCAGCGCTTGCACGCGCTGGCGGACCTCGGGCGAGGGCTTCCCTTGCAGTGCCTTGCGGAGGGCGGGCTCGGCCAATCTGCCCAGCGCCGCCAGTTCGCGGCTCGCTTTCTCCCGTACCTCGAACGCATCGTCGTCCAGCTCGAGCAGCAGCCGGGCGGTCCGCCTGGCGTCCGCCGAGGGCGCCAGCAGGCGTGCTTGCAGGAACGGCAGGGTTTGTTTCGGCGCTGCCGCCAGCGTCCACAGGGCCCGATGGGCCCGGGGAGCATGCGTCCCGGACAGGTGCGTCCACAAGGTCTCCAGCTCGTGCGGCGTCAGCTCCACCGCCTCCAGCCGTCCCTGCTTGAGCCGGCCGGTCACGTCCCAGACCAGCCCGGTGGTATCGTAACTTGCCGAGACCACGGCCCGACCGTCGGGGGAGAAAGCCACGGACCAAACGTAGCCTTGATGCCCGACGAAGCGGACCAGCTCCTGGCCGGTCGCCGCCTCCCAGAGGACCACGCTGTGGTCGTCGCATCCCGAGACCACGGTCCGGCCGTCCGGGGAGAAGGCCACGCAACGAAGCGCCGGGTTCTGGGGCTTGCACGAGAGGCGTTCTTTTCCTCCGGCCAGGTCCCAGAGACGGAGGCTCCCATCCGACTCAGCGGCTGCCAGGGTCTGGCCGTCGGGAGAAAAGGCGATCGCGTTACTGGGGCTGGTGCCGTTGAAGCGGGCAAGCTCCTTGCCCGTGGCAACGGCCCACACCTGAACCGAGTTGGCCAGCCCGCCCGCGGCCAGCGTCTGACCGTCGGGAGCAAAAGCGACGACGGTGGACAGGCCCGCGTGCGGTTGGCGCAGCTGCCGTACCTGCTGGCCCGTGGTCGCGTCCCACAGCTGGACCAGGCCGGCCAGGCCGCCGTAGGCCAGGAGCTTGCCGTCCGGAGAAAAGGCCACCGCCCAGGGCGGGTCGCGCTCATGCCCCGGCAGCTTCCTCAGCTCTTGCCCCGTGGTGGTATCGCAGATCCGGATCACGTTTTGAGTAAAGTCCGCTGCCGCCACCGTCTTGCCGTCCGGAGCAAAGGCCAGGCTCATGCTTCTTCTGCCCTTCCCCCCGAGCGTGCGGATTTCCTTGCCGCTGGCCGAGTCCCAGAGGCGTACGTGATCGGAGGTCGCCAGGGAGGCCAGGGTCTTGCCGTCGGGGGCAAAGGCAAAGGCGGTAACGGAGTCCAGGTGTCCCTGGGGCCGGTGGAGTTCCTTGCCCGTGGCGACTTCCCAGAGGCGAACCAGGTTCGTGGAGCCTGCCACAGCCACGGTCTTGCCGTCGCTGGCAAGAGCGAGGACCTCGCAGTCGCCTGGTTCGCACCGGAGCTTCTGCAGCTCCTTCCCCGTGGCCAGGTCCCAGACGCGGACTGTGCTGTCGTCGTACGATCCCGACGAGACCAGGCTCTTGCCGTCGGGCGTGAAGGCCACGCCCCTGACCCAGCTTTGACATCCTTGAAGTTGTCGGCTGGTTTTCCCCGTGGCCAGGTCCCACAGATGGATCGCCTTGTCAGCGCTGCCCACGGCCAACGTCTTGCCGTCGGGAGAGAAAGCAACCGCTCCGACCATCCCTTGCGTGCCGAGCTGGGCGACCTGTTTGCCCGTGGCCGCCTCCCACAGCAGGGCCACGCCGTCCGGTCCCCCCGAGGCCAGGTGCTTGCCGTCGGGAGAGAAAGCCACGGCATAGACCTCCGCTGGACTGACGAGGGAGCGTTCCTTGCCGGTGGCCAGCTCCCACAGGCGGATCCTCTTGTCGCGGCCGCCCGCGGCCAGGAGGGTGCCATCCGGAGAATAAGTGACCGCCTCCACCTTGGCCCCAGGCTTGCCGAGCTGCCGCAGCTCTTTGCCCGTGGCCGCGTCCCACGTCTGCAGCAACCCGGAGTCGAACCCCGAGACCACGGTCTTGCCGTCCGGGGCAAAGGCGACGGCGCAGGGGTAGCCCTGGACCGGAATCCGCCGGACCTCCTTGCCCGTGGCCACGTCCCAGAGGCGAATGGTTTTGTCCACGCTCGCCGAGGCCAGGGTCTTGTTGTCGGGAGAATAGGCAAGGGAGTAAATGCGGTCTCCGTGGCGCAGCCGGACCGTTCCCAGCCGGAGCAGGGCCCCGGCCGGCAACGGATCGCCGTACAGGTCGGCGTTCGCAACCGGCTTCCTGACTCCTGACTCCTGATTCCTGATTCCTGACTCCTGACTCCTGACTCCCGGTCGGGGCTCGTCCGGTCGCTTCGCTTGCGGTTGACCGGCCGCGAACCCCGGGTGGAAGAGGCTCGCCCCGACCGCGAGGACGCTCAGCGTCAACACCAGCACGGCCCCGAGTTTGAGCCTGGTCAGGAACAGGGATCGCAGGGCGCCGTGCGCCAGTGCAGCCGCCGGGCCAGCCGCCCCAGTCCCCGCCGTGAACCGCAGGGCGCCTTCGACCGTGGCCGCCTCCAGCGCTGCCGGGATCGCCGACGTGGCCTGTTGCGTCAGGGCGGTGCCCAGGAGGGCCGTGGACAGCGACAGGCCGCGCCGCGTCAGCCGCTGGCGCAGCAGCTCCCGGCCGCGCTCCAGCCGCCCCTTGACCGTGTCCACGCTGCAACCGATTTCCCGCGCTGCCTCATCGCGTGTCCTGCCTTCCAGGTAACAGAGCAGGAGCGGCACCCGGTAGTTGACCGGCAACCGCTGCAGCTCCTGGTCGAGTACCTGGCGCAGCTCCGCCCAGTGGATGTCGGCGTGAGGATCTGCGTGTGGCATGGCCGCAGCCTGTCTTTCCTGAGTGTGGCGTTTGCAGGCGCGGGCCTGCGCTTCGAGCGCGATGTGATAAGCGACCCTGGACAAGAAACCGACCAGGGACTCCTGCCGGCGGATCGAGCCCGCTTTCCGGGCCAGCACCAGGAAGGTGGCCTGGAAGGCATCCTCGGCGTCGTGTTCATGGCGGAGAACGCGCCGGCACACGCCCAGCACCAGCGGACCGAGCCGCCGCACCAGGGCCTCGAAGGCCGCTTCCTCGCGCCGGGAGACGAAGCGCTGGAGAAGCTCATGATCCATCAGGTTGTCGTGGCCGGCCCCAACCAGGGTGCGGAGGTGCCGCAGGAGAGTAGAAACCTGTCCGTTTGCCATGATCGTGGTTCTCCCGCTGGGGGTTGGTTGCCTATCATTAAGAGTCTCACAGACTGCAGGTCGGCACAACATTTTCCCGCGCAAGCGTCCCGAGAGGATCCTGATCGGCACGAGCGTCCCGCTCCCGGAGCGTAGCTGGATTGCCCTTGCCGCTGCCGTCGATGCCGCTGAGGGCCAGCAGGGCCCGACCAGGGGGAAGCTCGCTCCGCCGGGTCTGGATCGCAGTCACAACCTCGCGGATGGTGGTCATCGGCAATCCCTCTCCGGACTTCGCGGATCATGGCGTGCGACCTGCCGAGGAGAGCAACAGATGGCGATGGCCGAACGGCCAGGAGCCGCAGCAAGGTTGCAGCGACCAGGCGCGGGTAAGGCCACGCCCGGCCTGCCTGCCCTGCCTGCCAATTGTTTCGGGTTGGCGGACAGGCCAGAACGTGCATGGAGTTGTCGGACGAGTGCCACACGGCGTCATTTTCGTGCCTGCCTGCCATCTGCCAGGGTATTCGGGAACGGGCTCCAGGTTCACCAGGACGTCAACCACGAGGCCGTCGGGCACGATGGGGAAGGTCAACTGGGGCATGGACGGTTGTACCCAATCCGGAGCAAGGGCTCGCGCTCGAGGATTTGCTTGAGCAAGACCGGCTGCACCAGGGAAGCCTGGGCTGCCTTCGCCTCCTCAAACGTGTCCCAGATGCCGACGATCCGCTCGCCCTTGATGAGTACCCACCTGCCCTGGTTGCCTTCGGCGAGAAGGCGACCGACGTGACAGCGGTAGAAGTTCCACTCCGTGGCGATGGGGCTATCGAGCGGCGCCTCGGCCAGTGCCACGTAAGGGACCGTCGGCACGTCGCGAGGCGGGAACGGACAGGAAGAGACCTGCTGGCGGATTTGCTCCGTCTCTCTTGCTTGCAACCGGCGAACCACTTCCTCGCCTGTTTCCGACACAGCTCAGCCTCCTTTCTCGCCGCCCACGATACACCTCGCGCTCCTGCCGCTGCCATACCAATCAGAAACCGAGTCCCTTGTTGCGGCCCAGGACGCCGTCCACCGGGAGATGTCCTCTTGGAAGTGAGCGAAGGCGGTGGCTGGCACGGCCGTCTCCAGTGAGGCCCAGGCGAGGGGCCGTCACCTTCCGGCGTACCACGGCTCCTCCTGGCTGTAGCATAGCAGCCCATCCGCGTCATCATAGTAGACGTTCCGGTGGGCTAGAAAGACCACGTGCCAGAGATCGACCATTTCCTCGGGCTCCATCCTCTTGCGGACGTAATCGGCGATCTCCTGTCGATGCTTCTCGGCGTCAGCTGGCCGCAGACGCGGCTTGGCTGGGAACAATTCCGCGTAGATGTCCGCGAGATCCTCGCAGGAGGCCGAAACGACGGCCTGGGCGAGTTTCTCAACGGCCTCGCTCTTCTGGATGGCCGGCATGGGGAGTCCTCCTGTCGTGAGGGAAACGCAGACAACAGTCCACGCTTCCATTTGACCTTCTCGATCGGGGGTCTGCCACTCCTCACGCCAAGGATTCTATCCGAGCTGCTGGCAGACACCACGACCGTCTGCCAGGCCCGGAAAAAACCGCCGGGATAAACCGGGTGGCTTGTTGGCCGTTTGTTTGACCGCAACCGTTCACGGGTCAAGGATAACAAGCGTACAGGCAGGACGAAATCCAATGCAGAGGAACCCGGGCCAGGCCCAACACCGGAAGAACCTGGGTGAGAGCGACCACGGCTCAGAGTCGTGGTGAGGAGGCGGCTTTGGGTTGCCGGTGGGGAGGCGGCTGCCCCTCCGCCCCAGATTGCTTCGGCGTGTCGGACCTCAGCGCGCAAGAGTTGCCACTTTCCTCGAGGCAATCGAACCTCAACCCGAGCGAACTGTCAGTAACAGAGCCGAAGGCCGAGGTAACATCGCAGCGGTTCCATGACAGAATCGGTAAGGCCGTTGAAGGAGAGCGTCAGATGTCGCAGCCGCCGGAGACCGGGCCAGCCAACCAGCAGCTCGACGGTCCTGGGTCCGACGCTGATTCGGTTCATTTCCAGCCGTTCCAAACGCTTCAATCGATTTCCTATCTCCAGGGCATTCCCAGGAATGTCGAAGTTTTATGTCCTCTTCCACAGAGGAGTTAGGTCCATTCATCGATTGTAGGGAGGAAAAGAGCCTCACATCTCCTCTTGCGACTTGGTATACTGAGAGTGTGTGGCGAGTAAGTGCCCGCCCAAAGATCCTGAACGAGACTGCCGCTTCTTCGTTTGCCTTTCTCTCTGCGCATCCTTTGCCCTCGCAGCTCCCTGAGAACGTCAAGCCTTGTCGCTAGACAGCACTGGCCTCTCTTGTCCCCATCGGGGACAAGCATGAGGTGACGTTCTCACCTGTTGCAGGAGGCCTGCGAGCCCCGAAGGATGACCATGAATAAGAATCTGTACGTTGGAAACCTCCCCTTCCACACAACCGCCGGTGATCTCACCCAGGTGTTCAGCCCCTACGGGCCTGTGGTCCGGGCCTTGGTAGTCACGAACCCAGAGACCAGCGAGTCTCGTGGCTTTGGCTATGTCGAGATGAGCGAGGGGGGCGACCAGGCCGTTGCTGGCCTGGACGGAGCCGTGTTCCAGGGACGGTCCTTGACTGTCCACCGGACGAAGCCCCACGTGGAGCAGTTCTGACCCGATGGTGAGGACCGTGAGGGCATCCCTGTGATGCCGGTTTACCAACCCGATGGGGATGACCGGGAAGGCATCCCTGTGATGTTGGAATACCAATTCCGGGGATGGCCTTCGCCTTGCTAGTGGATCGTCCGGCCGTAAAGCGGGCCAGGCGGTTTGTCAGCGGGGCGGCGAAAAAGGGAAAGAAGTTAGGAGATCGACGATGACCACAATTGCATGAAAGTGCTTCAAGTATCTTGTGACCTGGAACGAGAGAAAGGCAAATGGAAGGACAACTGCGAAGTCATCACGGCCATGAATGCTCGGCACTAAGGTCCAAGAACAATTGCATCATAGACCCATTGGCCCCATTTCACAAGCCCATGTCTCTGGAATTGTCAGAATTGGTCGGCCCAGCATCCGTTCATTGCTCATCTCATCTGGCTGGAAGGACCGCAGCTCGCCGGATCTAGGTTACCAGGATGGTGCTGATCGTGTTCATTGTTTCGTGCTGTCTGAAGCTGAGAGAGTCGAATTTAGCCGTAGAACGACTGCTGAGACGGGCCGCTCCTGCGACCGGCTCGGGAGCCAAGTGTGAAAGCGGGTTGCTTTCCAAGGAGACATGTTCCAATACATCGACTTTTTTGTTCGTGTACCGAGACTAATCCAGGGACCGCTGCATCTGTGAGCAGCACCCAGGACTGATCCACCACGAGTGGATCGGACGCCGGGATCGGCCCTTCACGGTGGAGGGTGATGGAAGCACAGGGTTCCAGAAAAGGAGTTACAGAATGAACAGTTTCTCGAAGTGTGTCGGTGCGATGGTGGCTATCGTTCTGCTGGGTGGTATAGCGTCAGCCGCCGAAGCCATCTCCTCCGGCAAAGTCAAGGCCGTCCACACCGACAAGAAGGAGTTTGTCTTGACCGATGCCGGTGGCAAGGACTGGACGATCAAGCTCGGCAACGACGTCGTGATCAATCGTGGCGGAAAGGAGACTGCGAGCGACTTGAAAGAAAACGACACCGTGAATGTTTGTTACGACAAGGGTACGTTTACCTGGACGGCCCATTACATTCTGGTCCAGGAAGGTAACAGCAAGAACTGGAAGTTGATGCACGGCACTTTCAAGGGCTACGACACTGGCAAGAAGCTACTCTCCTTCACTGACGCTGGCGGGACGGACTTGACCTTCGGTTGGGGCGACGGCAATGTACGCCTCAACAAGAAAGATGTTAACGTCGGGAACATCAAGATCGGGGACAAAACTCTGATCGTCGTGGAAACGAATAGAGACACGATGACCCTCAAGGCCGTGATGGTCGAGCGCAAGTAACTGAGCGACCAAGGTGTCCGGCAACAACGACGGCGGGTCACGTGGCCCGCCGTGTATCCGGGTGCGGCTAAATATGCCGTCCTTCGCCTTATCGGACAGTTCACTGACCGGCCAAGGACACAGAAGCCGCCCGTCCTCTGACGTTCGGAGACGGGAACCTTGCCTCTGTGCCTTGCCGGACAAAGGAGCAAGATCATGTCGATTCTCGCAGACGTTTACTTGGAACCGGGCGGCATCATCGCCTGGTTGATCGTGGGCCTCATTGCGGGCTTTCTGGCCGGGAAGGTCATGAAGGGGAGCGGTTATGGGATCGTTGGCGACATCATCGTCGGCTTGATCGGGGCGTTCCTCGGCGGCTTGCTGTTCGGATCGTTCGTCCATGCCGAATACGCCCTGATCGGCAGCATCGTCGTCGCTTTCGTTGGGGCCTGCATCCTCATCGCCGTCGTGCGGTTCATCGCCCAAGGTAGATCGATCCTATGACCTCACTGGCCCTTGTTTCCTTGAGTTATCCAAAGCTCACGGAAACAGGGGCCAGCGGCCATCTGCCTCACGAAGAGGCGGTCTGCGGCCACCGACTTCGTTTCTTCGGACACGAAGAGACTCCTCATCGGCCCGGAGACGCTTCCGGCGACCCAAGGGCGGCGACCTTACGGATTTTGCCGTCCATGAACGATTGATAATCCGTGTCGAAAGTGTGCTTGCTCAGTTGCCATGCGGCTTGAACGCTCTCCCGGTGTAACAAGTCGTCAAGGAACAGTTTCCAGCCCGACCATTGCTTGTCCTTGAACAAGGTAGTCTGGTTCTTGAACATCAGATATGCCCGTTCAAACAGCGAGAACAGCATGGCGTGGGCGATCAACTCCTGCTTTTGCTTCTTATCCGCCCCCGAAGGACGGTTCTTGCCCGGCAAGTCGAGGATGTCCAGATCGGGGTGCATGAGGGCGAGTTTCTGGTACTCGAAAAGCCGGTTGTCGAGTTCGTTGAACACCTCGAACTCTTGAGCCAGCCTCTCCGTCCTCCTCGATTTGAGATATTCGTACACCGCCAGTGGCCCTGAAACGCTCAGGGACAGATAGAAGATGATTTGGGCGATGTCTTTGATGGTTTCCATGCTGGTCCCTCGTTGCACCTGCCACATCCGGTGGCATGCTGTCCTGCTTCTGAACTCGGTTATCTGGCACGCTGGATTGTAGCCGCCCTGCCTTTATGCTAGCCCTGGACAGTAGAGGCTTGATCTGTCGGAGTGGCAAGAACTGTACCGTCGTCGGCCCTTTTCCGTCCCGGTATGCCGGGGTGTCATCATCGCGCGTCGGTCACATCAAACCAAAGCAAGCCGCGTTGGCGTCGAGGCCATCGAAGTCGATCAGCTCGCAGGACCGTAATCCAGTCCCCTGTTTGGCTGACGAGCCAGCAATTTGCCGACGCTTTGTGACCGCGGCCTGCAAGGGGGCTGCGGGAGGGCACTGGACCACACCCGCGGACCTTTCCCTGTCTGGCTGGGTTGAATCTCGCATCCGGTTCTTCTCCGAAATCCGACCTCCGGTCAGGAGGAGGAACGCCTCCTGAAAGCCGCCGCGTCCATCGTTGTCCTTCTGTCGGCCGTGCTGGTCAGTCTCCCCGGCCAGGGAGCGGAGCAAGCACCCCCCAGCAAGGTCCTCGCCTTTCCGGGTGCGGCGGGCGCCGGTGCCTGGACGACCGGCGGCCGAGCGGGCGCGGTCTACCGGGTCACCAACCTCAACCTGAGCGGCCCCGGCAGTCTCGTGGACGCGGTCAGCCGGCCCCACCGGATCGTGGTCTTCACGGTGTCCGGCGCCATCGACCTGAGTGGGGGACAAGGCCGGGCAGTCCGGCCGGGTCGTCCTCGACCAGCCCCACGTCACCATTGCCGGCCAGACGGCTCCCGGGGAAGGCATCTGCCTGAAGAACGGCTGCCTGGTCATCCGGGCCAGCGACGTCATCGTCCGCCACTTGCGGGTGCGGCGCGGCTTCGTCGCGGAGGGCGACTCCGGCGACTCGGTCATGGTCAAGCCACACGTGAAGCCAGCCGCCGGCGACAAGCCGGGCCTTGACCCGCAAGCCCAAAAGAAGCTCGAAGAGAAGAAAAAAGAGCGGGGCAAGGTCGTCCAGCAACCCGCCGCCGAGATGGCAAAGATCCTGCTCGACCACGTCTCCGCGACCTGGGCCACCGATGAGAACCTGTCGCTGTCCCATCCCAACCACACCACCGCGCCATTCTGCCTGATCACCGAGGGGCTGGATTATGCCAACCCCAAACAAACGCCGCCCCGCCACTCCAGAACGAAATGGGGACGCATGTCAATAATACGAATCAATCAATCCGTATTATTGACATGCGTCCCCTTTCTCCCTGAATGCCTGCTCTCCGCAGCAACACCTCATTATCGGTCCGTGTCAGAGCGGCGACAAGGCGAGTTTTCTGCAGGCTCCGGCTGTGCTTTCATCCCAGCTGGGGTGAGTTAAAAGGCGTACTTTCGCATGGTTAGTTCACTGTGGCTGCTTGTCAGGCCGTCCCGCGAAACTGCTCAAAGAACGCTGTATCGACATCGTAGGTTTTGCGAGGCAGCAGTCCCAGTTCCAACTGCTCAAACAGTGCTACCAACTGCTCACCGTCTACCAACTCGATCGGGGGCACGCCATCTCGCACCGCTTCGGACTGCGCGTCTTTGGTGAAAGTCCCGGTCGTCAAGATGATTCCTTTGTCAGTGCGCCCCTGCATGGCCCCGCGGAAGTCTCGTACGTGGCCGGTGCTCACTCCGCCCGCAAACCTTTTACACTGGAAAAGCACCTTGAACGTCACGAAGGCGTTCACCTTTACAATACCAATACCGTCAATGCCTCCGTCACCGCTACGTCCGGTCACCTGCACCTGCTCGAAACCCGACTCCCGCAACAGGCGCTGACAAAGCCGCTCAAACCCGTTTGGCGGCAATTGCCGAAGCACGCCCAGCAGTTGTTCTTTGTAACTTTCGGGCAATTCTGCCGAGCTGGGCTCGTCTTCGTCCTCGTTGCTCTCGGTCTCATCCCTCTGCTTTGGCGAGGAATGCAAGGCATGTTGCTCCTTGTACAAGCGCAGCGCCTCTGCCTCCGTCAGGCCCGGAGATGCGAGCCCCTTCTCGGTGAGGGTCCATACGCCACGCTTTGAGGAATCCAGGTAGCCAGCCCAGACCAGATACTGCCGGACGAAGGCGATTTGGTTGTCGAACCGAAGGGCACCGCTCTGCAGCACCTCCTGCCGCTGAGCTTCAGTGACGTTTTTCAGACGAGCAACAGCCTCAACGACTTCGCCGGGCCGGGCGGAGCCACCGAGCTGTTTCAGCGCCTTCAGTACAGGGTCAAAGAACTGGACGAACTTCGGCCCACGGGCAATTCGCGACACAGATACCTCCTTCGACTCCGAAGCCTATCAAGTTCGGGACTTGGTTCACGCCCAGACAGTGATCAAAGCTCAGATCAGCATACCACGGTCAGAACGGCGTGTCACCAGTTTGTCTTCCGAACGAGCCGTAATGCCGGAGTCTTTGGGCCGCAGGAGGTTGGCTCAAGGGCCAAGCAAACTCAACTTGCCCCCTGATCTGCAAGAGTACCCTACCCCTGCTTCGTATCTGGATTGCTCCCCCCGCCCCATGCCGACTATCATTGCAGGAGAAGCGGTGGCCAACCGGGGACAGCACCTGCGTTTTCACGGGAGAGCCGGAAGCGACCGATGCTGCCGGAACGGGACCCCGTGTGATGCTGACGCGGTGGCGAGGTCGGTTGTGACAGCAGCGCAAGTGCTTGAAAAAATTGCACTTGCAGTGTCACAACCACACCGCCAACCAGCGGGCGCTGTTGGCGGTGTGGCGGTGTCCTCCTCGTCCGTACTCCGGTTCAGCCCGGCCGAGCAGCCCTCCCGTTGAGCCGCCGCTTCCAGGGTGCAATCCGGACCGGGATCGCTGTTTCGCCGCGCTCCGGGCCCTTCCCTCACCACGGACCGCAACGCATGGCTCGCTTTCTGATCGGCATCGACCTGGGCACGACCAACAGCGCCCTGGCCTACCTCGACCTGAAGTCGCACCGGCCCGGCGGGCCGGTCCAGATCCGGCCCTTCCCCGTGCCGCAGCTGGTCGCTCCCGGCGAGGTCAAGGAGCGGCCGTTGCTCCCCTCGTTCCTCTACCTGCCAGGCCCGCACGACCTGCCGCCCGGGGCCACCGCCCTGCCCTGGGACCCGCAGCGGGCCTTCGCCGTCGGCGAGTTCGCCCGCAACCACGGCAGCAAGGTGCCCGGCCGGCTGGTGTCCTCGGCCAAGTCCTGGCTCTGCCACGGCGGCGTCGATCGCTCGGCCGGCCTGCTCCCCTGGAGCGCCCCGCCGGACGTGCCGCGGCTGTCGCCGGTCGAGGCGTCGGCCCGCTACCTCCGCCACCTGGTCGAGAGCTGGAATGCCGTCATGGCCGGCAGCGACCCCGACGCCCGGCTGGAAAAGCAGGACGTGGTGCTGACCGTGCCGGCCTCGTTCGATGACGTGGCCCGCAACCTGACCGTCGAGGCGGCCCGCCATGCGGGGCTGCAAAACATTGTTCTGCTGGAGGAGCCGCAGGCCGCCTTCTACTGCTGGCTGGTGTCGGCGCCGCCGCCTGAGCTGGCCGGGCTCAGGCCGGGGTCGCGCTGCCTGGTGGTGGACGTCGGCGGCGGCACAAGCGACTTCAGCCTGATCGAGGCGGTCGAGCAGCACGGCGACATCGGCTTTGTCCGCTCAGGCGGTCGGGGAACATCTTTTGCTGGGCGGCGACAACATGGACCTGGCCCTGGCCAAGTTCGTCGAGACCCGCCTGCCCGTCGGCCGGCTCGACGCCGTCGGCTACGGTCTGCTCACCCAGGCGTGCCGGCAGGCCAAGGAAGTTTTGCTCGGCCCCAATCCGCCGGCCAGCCAGCCGGTCACCGTGGTCGGCCGCGGCCGGGCGGTCATCGCCGGCACTCTCAGCACCCAGCTGACCGGCGACATGGTCCGGCAAGTGCTGTTTGACGGCTTCTTCCCGCAGGTGCCGCCCGAAGCCGAGGTGCAGCGCGGCGGTCGCACCGGCCTGCATGAGATGGGCCTGCCGTACGTCAGCGACCCGGCCATCACACGGCACCTGGCGCAGTTCCTCAAGCAACAGTCAGCTCCGGTCGCTGGCGCTGCCGGCTCGGCAGGAGCCTCGCCCTCCCAGCCGGTGCAGGCGATCCTGTTCAACGGCGGCGTCTTCACCCCGCAGTCGCTGCGTGATCGCCTGCTGGAGGTGATGCACTCCTGGTACGATCGCCCCGAGCAGCCCTGGCAGCCGCTGGTGCTGACCAACCCCTCGCTCGACCTGGCCGTCGCCTGGGGGGCCGCTTACTACGCCTACCTCCGCCACAGCGGCGGCAAACGCATCGGCGGCGGCATCGCTCGCTCCTACTACGTCGGCATCGCCGAGCCCTCGCAAACCGCCCTTTCCGTGGTCTGTGTCGTGCCGCGCCACCTGGAGGAGGAGAAGGAGCTGGTGCTGGACAGGCCGGAACTGGAATTGCAGCTGGGCCAGCCGGTGCGGTTTCCCCTCTACACCTCGACGATGCGCGGCGACGATCAGCCGGGCCAGGTGCTGCGCTTGCAGCCGGAGCAGCTGCTGGAGCTGCCGGCCCTGCACACGTTCCTGCGCGGCGGCAAGCGGAGCGGCACCCGCACGGTCCCGGTGACACTGGCGGCCCGTTCCACGGCCATCGGCACCCTGGAGCTGTCCTGCGTCTCCCGCGAAGGCGACAACCGCTGGCGGCTGGAGTTCAACATCCGCGAGCTGGTCGCGCCGCCGCCGTCGCGGGAGGAAGCGGAGGAGCCGGAAGCGAAGCAGGGCGTCACGGACGTCTGGCCGGAGCACCAGGTCCAGGAGGCAGCCCGGCTGATCCGCGAGGTGTTCGCGGCCAGCGCGCCTTCGCCAACTCCCAACGAGTTGACGCGGGCCCTGGAAACCGCCCTGGAGGCGTCGCGCTCCGAGTGGCCCACGGGACTGTGCCGGCGGCTGTGGGACTTCCTGGCCGAGGTTGCCGACGGTCGGAAACGCTCGCCGGCCCACCAGACGCGCTGGTATCACCTGGTCGGCTGGTGTCTGCGACCCGGCTTCGGCGACCCAATGGACCGCTACCGGGTGGAGCAGCTGTGGAAGATGCTCGCCGCCCCGCCGCGCGACGCGGCCGCCAAGGCGGCCGCCGCCCGCATTCCGGAGGTCGGGGCCGATTACTGGATCATGTGGCGGCGCCTGGCCGGCGGCCTCAACGCCACCTTGCAGCAGGCCCTGTTCGATCGGCTCCGCCCGACGCTGCTCCCAACGAAGGGCAAGGTGATCGTCAAGCCGAACCTGAACGAGCTGGCCGAGATGTGGCGCGGTGGCCAGCCTGGAACGGATCGACGTCAAGCACAAGGAGGCACTGGGCGCGAGTCTGCTCAAGCCGCTGCGGCGCAGCCCGGCGCCGACGTATGGCTTCTGGGCCCTGACCCGGTTGGGAGCACGCGCCCTGATTTACGGCCCGCTCAACGCGGTGGTGCATCATCAGGTGGTCGAGGGCTGGCTCGACGCGATCCTGGGGTTCCAGCCGGGCAACGACAGCGAACGGCTGGGCTGGGCCTTCTGCCTGGCCCAGCTGGCCCGCCGTACTGGACAGCGAGCCCTGGACGTCAGCGACAGCCACCGGACCGCGGTGCTGACCGTGCTGCGCTCGCTCAACGTGCCCGAACACTGGAAGCGAATGGTCGAGGAAGTGAGCGAGCTGGAGCGCGAGGAACAGGGCCAGATGCTGGGCGACGCGCTGCCGATTGGGTTGCGGCTGGTGCAGACCGAAGAGACTTGAAAACTCTCCCCACTCCGCTGACAAGCCGCCGGGTTTATCCCGGCGGAAAAACCGCTTGGATAAACCCGGCGGCTCGTCCAGAGAGAGGAGAAAGAACCTTACCAGCCGGCACCAGGCGGGTTGCCGTCGGCGGGATTCAGGGCGTTGGTCCAGGTCGTCTGAGTCAAACTCGCGGAAATCGTGCGGACGCTGCCGTCCATCAGGGCCAGGTTCATGACGTTGTGATAGCACTGCGCCAGGTTGGGGTTGGCGTTCATGGGGCTGATGCCGATCTGCGGTAATACGTAGGACCCCGTATAATTCTCCTGGCCAGGCAACTGGTCCGGGTCGGGCCAGTAAGGCCCAATGGTATTCGGGTACGCCGGAAACCACCAGGTCATAAAACTATTGGGAAGCCCAGTCGTCGGATCGATGGCAGGAAAGCCCGGAAAACAACCGGATGCCTCGACTATGGCAATGGTATTCGATGACCCGTCGGGAATGGTCTCAATCCGGTAGGGTGGCGGGACACTCAGCAGGTTAAACGTACCATTGGCACCCCAGACAGCACAGTTCAAGGAGTAGTTGCCGGTAGCGTAATTGGGGGCAACGGTCCCGATCCCGTTCATGACGGTCGGATCCGATGGGCAGGAGTGGACCGCCAGCGGCGTGTACTGGACCCCCAGATAGCCGGGGTTCGGGATGTCCTGGGTGTATTGATTGAAGACCACACTCTGTTCGCAGTATGGCAGCAAGGCGTAAAAGGCACTGCCCTGGGCAGTGTTGCCGGTCTGTGGGTTGACTACCTGATTGAAGTTGGCCGGCGGCAGCATGGAGTCGTTGGCCCCCACGTAGTTGTGGATCGCCAGGATGAGCTGTTTCTCGTTGTTCTGGCACTTCGCCCGGGCGGCGGCCTCGCGGACCTTCTGGACGGCCGGCAGCAGCAGGCCGATGAGGATGGCGATGATGGCGATCACCACCAGCAGCTCGATCAGCGTGAAGCCGATCCTGCGTGGAGAGTGCCTGGTCAGCATGACAGGAGTCCTCGGAGAGTCCAGGCGAACAAGGACGCCGCGCATCCTGCGCTCGGGGAGCTTGCTGGCCCAGCAGGTCGCAGCTTCGCCGTATTACTATTCTGAGTTTTGTAATATCAATGGACGCTGAAGCTGTCAACCGGTCGGATGGAACTTCTTTTCTGGTGGGATCAGAGCAGCAGGAAAAGACAGGGCTTCATTTGGGCGCTTCCCCGGAAGCGGGAGAGGACGCCGGAGGCTGGATCTGCTGAAACCACGCGACCTCCTCGGGCTGCAGCGGCGCGAGCGGCCGGGTGTAGTCGATGTCGCGGTCATAGCGCGACCGGGCATAAATGGCCTCGACCAGCGGCTGGAGATCCACCGAGACGTCCGGATCCGGTTTGGACAGCGGCACCGGGATGGCCGGCAGCGGTCGATGGTAGTAGGCCGGCCAGACCCGGCAGTAGGGCGCCCGTTCGCGCCGGGCAACCAGCAGGGTGTACGGACACCGGGGCCAGGGATCGACCATCGGCAGCCGCTGGCCGCCGCGCAGCAGGTCGATCTCGACCAGACTGGCCGTGCCCAGGAGCAAGCCCTGGCGTTTGCGCAGGTATTGCTCCCATCCCAGCGAATCCTCCCGTTTATTGGAAGGGGACAGAACCTCCACGCAGGTGATCAGTCGCCGCTCCAGGCGCAGCTCGTAGATTTCAATGAAGGTTTCCCGGTATTCGGTTGCGATCTGGGCACGCAAGGTTAGCGGTTCGCCTTCCGTTGCCGGTTCCTCCAGGGCGACCTCGCCCTGTGCGGATTTCGGCGGTGGAGGCGTTCGTGTCGTGACGCCCACGTCGGTCTGGAAGCTGTGTTCATCCTTGCCCTCTGTTTCGGCCAGGACGACATAGGCACGTTCGCCGGTTCGCACGATGTAATGTTCGGGGACAGTCGCGGCGAGCAGGTCGTGAATCTTCTCGATCAGATGGCTATGGAAATCCTCCCACAGACCACACGCCTCGATGTACGGGTCCATCCCCGGAAATGGCGATTTCATGAACGAGCCTCCCTTCGCCTTTGCTGGCCACACCCCTGGTAGGTTACTGCAAAGGCTCGCGGTCTGCTACGCGATCTTTGCTGTTTCCTCTTCGAGCCAGCTGCCGCAGGGTCTCCAGCTCCCCCGCAGACACGCTGCAGCAGCCGATCTCGCGCCGTCCTGGGCCGTGGCAGTCACTGCCTCCGGTGACGGCCAGGTGCAGCTGCCCCGCCCAGCGCCGCAGCTCCTGCAGCCGGGATTTGCGCACCTCGGGATAATCGACCTCGACCGCTCCCAGGCCGAGCCCCGCCAGTTCGACCAGGGCCGGCCAGTCGGCGGCTGGCCCGGGATGGGCCCAGCAGGGAACGCCACCCGCCTGCCGCACCAGACGGACCGCCTCGGCAACGGCCAGCCGGCGCCGACTGGCCTCCGGAACGACGCAGGGGCCGCCGTCTTTTAGATAACGGGCAAACGCTTCACGCACCGAACCGACCCGGCCTGCCTGGACCAGCAGTTCGGCCAGGTAACGCCGGCCCAGGGCGTCGGGCGTTGCCTCGGTCGGCTGCCAGGGCAGGTCCACACCGAGCTGGCGCAGCCGGTCGAGCATCGCCTGGAAGCGCTCGATCCGCTGCCGGCGCACCCAGGCCAGGGCATCGTTAAGTGGCGTGTCATCCTCGGCGACGAAGTAGGCGAGCAAGTGCAGTTCCCGGCCGTGATGCTCCGTGGTGATCTCGACGGCGCTGATGACCTCGAGGCCGGTGCCGGCCGCGGCCTGGCAGGCCCGGGGCAGGGCGGCGAGCGTGTCGTGGTCGGTGATGGCGACGGCGGCCAGGCCCGCCCGGGCCGCCAGGCGGACCACCTGCTCGGGAGTGTAAGTGCCGTCGCTGCAGGTGGTGTGCAGATGCAGGTCGGCCCGGTCCCGCAGGGGGCTCTGCGCCAGGGTCTGGCAAAGACGGGTGAACGGTTGGCCGGCCGGCATGGATCAGGTCGATTGAGGGAGGTTGCGGAGCAAGCGGTCGAGGACGCCGTTGACAAACGCCGGTGAATTGGCCGAGCCATAGCGGCGGGCCAGCTCGATGGCCTCGTCCAGGGTGACCCGCGCCGGCGTCTCCGGAGTGTGCAGCAGCTCGTAGCCGCCCAGGCGCAGGACATTGCGATCGACCGCGGCCATGCGGGCCAGCCGCCAGTTCTCGGCCGCGGCCGACAGCTGCTGGTCGATCTCCGTTTGCTGGCTCAGGACGCCATCGTAGAGCGACAGGGTGAAGGGATGCAGGTCGCTGTCACGCAGCCGTTCGCGCACGAACTCCTCGATCGCTTCCCGGGGCAGACCCGGGTTGAGGTCGTGCTGATACAGCAGCTGCAGGGCCACCTCGCGGGCCCGGAAACGTCGGCTCACAGATCCCACCTCCCAGGGGTATCCTACCAGGGAACGCTGAACGTGACCAGAACCCGAGCGTCCTGTCTTCCGCCCCTTCGGGGCGCAACACGATAGCCTGGGGCATCGCCCCAGATGTCGAGGGCAGCGTCCCAGGCCCATACAAAAACGCACAAGCCCGGCCCCAGGTTTCCCCAGGACCGGGCCAGCCGGAGGTGGTAGTCACTTCAATCTCAGTGGCACACCGGCATACACACCGGGACCTTGATCGTGGTCACGTACGGCACAACCTCGCACTGCAATTGCTTGGTCATGACCGTCTCGGGTTTGCACTCGTAAACGGTGTACTTGCTGACGCCCTTCTTCTCGACCTGCTTGTAGCTGACCACGTTGACGACGACTTCCTTCTCGTGCGGAACGCACTCGTGGACCACGTAGGTGCCGGTCTTCTCAACGTGCTTGTAGCTCATCACGTTGACGACGACTTCCTTCTCGTGCGGAACGCACTCGTGGACCATATAGGTGCCGGTCTTCTCGACCTGCTTGTAGCTCATCACGTTGACGACGACTTCCTTCTCGTGCGGAACGCACTCGTGGACCATATAGGTACCGGTCTTCTCGACGTGCTTGTAGCTCACCACGTTGTAGACCACGTCGCGAGTCTTCGCGACGCACTCGTGGATGATGCGCTTGCACGGGACGACGGATTGGACCGGAGTGCAGACAACGCGCTGACAGCCGGTACAGGGATCGCAGACGCAGCTGGACACCCAGTTACAAGTCGTGACGTTCTCGGTGATCTCCCTGGCCATCGTTTCGTAATAGGTCTCGGTCCCCTTCTGCTGGGTGGTGATCGGCTGGCACTCGTAGTACTTGTAGGTCATCGGCTTGGCGACCGTCACGTACTCGATCTGCTTCACCTTCTGCTGGGTGGTGATCGGCTGGCACTCGTAGTACTTGTAGGTCACCGGCTTGGCGACCGTCACGTACTCGATCTGCTTCACCTTCTGCTGGGTGGTGACCGGCATGCACTCGTAGTACTTGTAGGTCATCGGCTTGGCGACCGTCACGTACTCGATCTGCTTCACCTTCTGCTGGGTGGTGATCGGCTGGCACTCGTAGTAGGTGTACGGCTGCTCGACGACCTTGGCGATCATCTTGTTCACGGTAACCGGAACCTCGACTTCCTTGGTGACCGTCTTGTAGCAGGTCACCTGCTGGTCCACGTAGCAGGTCGTGTAGCAGGGCGCGCACACCTGGCCACACGACATCCAGCTCGCCTGAACTGGCTGCGCCAGGGCGACAACCGCCCCGATCGCGAACATCAACATCTTCTTCATTTTGTTCCTTCCCCTCCGAAATTGGAATATTGGGTAGTTTGGGAAGACTGACACTGATTTAAGAGATTGTCAGAAATGAACGAGAATTGCAACAGTAAATTTCCCAATCTTCCGATTTTTTCTAGACAACTTTACATTCCTATATTGTCTATTTTCACTAACTATCTGGTTGGTCTGTTCTGCGAACTCCAGGAGGGAGTTGCGAGTTCGATGATTGTAAGGAATTGCTGATTTTGGATTTATGACCTTCCCTGGCGGAGTTTCCGGTCCGATCAGGGAAGAGCGGGAAGGATCAGGCCACCTTTCGGTCTGAACGTCCTTCCAGCAGAACGCGGTCGAGAAACGTGAAGAGTTCGTGAGCGAATCGAGCCCGATTGAAGAGGAGCGCCTGCCGGCGGGCGGCGGCGGGGTTGAAGTCGCCGGCCCGGGCCTCGAAGCCCAGGATGGCGTCGGCCAGGCAGTCGGCGGTCGGCTCGGCGAACCAGTTCCCGGTCGGCTCGCGTCCGGTCCCGGGTGGCACGACGGTTTCCGTGGCCCCGCCCTTGCCCAGGGCGATGACGGGAGCGCCGCAGCCGTGCGCCTCCAGCGGCACGATGCCGAAATCCTCCTCGCCCGGAAAGAGCAGGGCCCGGCAGCGGCGCATCTGGTCGCGGATGACGGCGTCGGGCTGCCAGCCGAGGAAGGTCACGGTCGGGCCGGCCAGGGACCTGAGGCGAGCCTCGTCCTGCCCGGTGCCGATGATGAGCAGCTGCCGCCCGAGCCGATTGCAAACCTCGATGGCCAGGTCGAGCCGTTTGTAGGGGGCGAAGGCCGAGACAATCAGGTAATAGTCCTCGCGCGGCAGGGGTGTGGGACAGTAAAAGTCGGTGTCCACGGGCGGATAGATGACCACGCTTTGCCGGCCATAGCACTCGGCGATGCGCTGCTGCACGGTCTTGCTGATGGCGATGAAATGGCTAACCCTGCTGCTCGTCTCCCGGTCCCAGCGCCGCATCCGTTCCAGGAGCCAATCGACCATCCGGGCCTTCAGGCCGCGGGCCCGGCCCGCGCCGAAGTAGGCCTGCTTCATGTGCCAGGCATAGCGCATCGGCGTGAAGCAGTAACAGACGTGAGGGACCGGCCGATCCCCGGCCAGCGGCGGCCGGACTGACTTGGCAACGCAGTGACTGAAGCTGACCACCAGGTCGCACTCGGGCAGACGCCAGCTGCTCACCATGGCCGGGAACAGCGGCAGGAAATAGCGATACAGACGGAAGATGCCCGGGATGGCCTGCAACAGACTGGCCCGGGGCTGCAACGCCTCGATGGCGGGGGAGACGGTCCCCTTGCGATGGATGAGGGTCCGCAGCTGGGCCTGCGGCCAGCGCTGGCAGAGGACTTCCAGGCATTTCTCGCCGCCGCGCATCCCGGTCAGCCAATCATGCACCAGCACAACACGCGGCGAGGATGCTTCCATGCGCAGGATCTCCCGGGCCTGGGGGCTGGCAGAGTGTACCGCCGTCGCCGGGACGGTGGAAGGCCAACCAAGGCTGTAGGGAACGCCCTCCGTGGCGTTCCTTGTCGGACCGGAACGCCACGGAGGGCGTTCCCTACAGACGGTGATTGGCGTATCATCAACCGAGTCCATCCCACCGAACCCCATTGAGGAGACCACCCATGCGACTGCCTCGCGGAATGGCCGGCCTGTTTCTCCTGGCCCTGCTGCTTTCCTGTCCCCAATCGAGCCACGGCCAGCCCAAAGGCCGAACGCTTGTTTCCCCCGAGGTCCACGCTGACGGCAAGGTCACCTTCCGGCTGGCCGCCCCCAAGGCCGAGAAGGTCACCGTCAACAGCGGCGAGATGCAGCCGACCCTCAAAACAGCCTCGACCGCCCTGATCAAGGGCGAGGACGGCGTCTGGTCCGTCACCGTCGGGCCGCTGGCCCCGGGCATCTACGATTACACCTTCAACGTCGATGGCGTTTCCATGACCGACCCGTCCAGCACCAACGTCTTCGGCAACCGCAAGGGCAGTCGGGGCTTTGTCGAGGTCCCCGGACCCAAGGGGAAACCGCGCATCGACGAGTGGCGCGACGTGCCGCACGGGACCGTATCCATCCACTGGTACGACTCCAGCGCCAGCGGCAGCCGACGCCGGCTGCACGTCTACACTCCGCCCGGCTACGGCAAGGAGACGGAGCGCAAATACCCGGTGCTGTACCTGCTGCACGGCAGCGGCGACAACGACTCGCACTGGATGCTCATCGGCCGGGCCAACGTCATCGCGGACAACCTGATCGCCGAGGGCAAGGCGGTGCCCATGCTGATCGTCATGCCGGACGGCCACGTCCGGGAACGGCCCGCGGGGTCCACCGATGAGAAGACCCGGCAAGAGATTCGCCGTGCCTTCGAGAAGGACCTGCTGGAGAACGTCATCCCGCTGGTCGAGTCCAGCTACCGGGTGCGGACCGATGCCGCGGGACGGGCCATCGCCGGCCTGTCGATGGGCAGCGCCCAGGCCCTGACGGTCGGGCTGGGGCACACGGACAAGTTTGGCTGGATTGGCGCCTTCAGCGGGGCCATTCAGCCGGACGATCCGGTCGTCGCGGTGCTGCGGTCGAAGAAGGACCAGGTCAACGAGCGGCTGAAGCTGTTCTGGCTGGGTATGGGCAAGGAGGACGGGGGCCTGAAGCGCAAACAGGAGCTGGTGGCGGCGCTCAAGGACATGGGGATCAAGCACGAGTACCACGAGACGGGGGGGGCGCATCGCTGGAGCGTCTGGCGGCAGTACCTGGGCGACTTCCTGCCGCGCCTGTTCAAGTAGCCGGCGAAGAGCGTTCGGAGCGATTGACGCAGGCCGGCCTTCCCAGGCCGGCTGGACGGGCTAGGAAGCCCGTCCTACTTTCTTCCGTCCGGATTCGTGACAGGAATCGTCCGCTGCGGCACTTCTCGAAATAGAGAAGCCTCTTTCGTGTCCCCAGGAGAAGACCGATGGCCGTTGCGGAATTGCATCCGAGTGCCGCCGAGTTGGAAAGGTTCGCGCTGGGCACGCTGGACTCCCCTGGATTCGCCACCGTGGAAGAGCACCTGGCGGAGTGCCCGGTCTGCCAGGAGCGTGTCGCGGCCGTCCCTGGCGATGGCCTGGTCGGCTTGCTGCGCCGCGCACATTCCCAGACTGGCGGGCAGGTGGACACCGTTTCGCGAGAGATGGGACAGGCCTCGACGCCGCCCCCGGTTCCGGTCGCGGTCCCGGCACCGCATTCTCCTGCTTCCGGCTCGCCGGCTCGGGGGAACGACTCCCAGACCGTGGGGTTCGTGCCGCCGGAGCTGGCCTGGCAGGAGCGCTATCGCATCGTGCGTCTGCTGGGCGAGGGCGGCATGGGCAGCCGTCTACCAGGCCGAGCATCGCGTCATGCAGCGGCCCGTGGCGCTGAAGGTGATCAACCGCGTCTTCACCGCCGACCCCGCCGCGGTCGAGCGTTTCCGCCGGGAGATGCGGGCCGCCGCCCGGCTGTCCCACGCCAACATCGTCACCGCCTACGATGCGGAGAACGCCGGCGACTGCACTTCCTGGTGATGGAATACGTCGAGGGCGTCAGCCTGGCCCAGCTGGTCAAGGAGCGTGGTCCGCTGCCGGTGGCCGAGGCCTGCGACTGCATCCGCCAGGCGGCCCTGGGGTTGCAGCACGCCCACGAGCGCGGCATGGTCCACCGCGACGTCAAGCCCGGCAACCTGATCCGCTGCTCCGACGGGACGGTCAAGGTCCTCGATTTCGGCCTGGCCGTGCTGACGGCGGAGCGGGGCGACGGGCTGACCGACACCAACGTCGTCATGGGCACGCCGGATTTCATGGCCCCCGAGCAGGCCGCTGACGCCCGCAGCGCCGACATCCGCGCCGACGTTTACAGCCTGGGCTGCACGCTCTGGTTCTTGCTGACCGGCCGCGTCCCGTACCCGGCCGCGACGCCGGTGCTCAAGATCCTGGCCCATCGCGAGCAGCCGCTGCCGTCCCTCCGCCAGGACGCGCCCGGACGTGCCGCCGGAGCTGGCCCGCGTCGTGGCGCGGATGCTCGCCAAGCGCCCGCAGGACCGCTATCAGACTCCCGGCGAGGTGGCCGCGGCGCTGGAGCCGTTTGCTTCGGGCAAGCAGACGCAGCAAGCCACGACACCCGCTTCGCAGGCTGCTGGTCGCTGCCTTCCTGTTGCTGGGCGTCCTGGTCGCGGGGTTGGCCGTCTACCGCATCCAGACCGACAAGGGCGAACTGGTCATCACGACCGAGAGTGACGATGTCGAGGTGGTCATCAAGCAAGGGCGGCAAGCTGGTCGACATCATCGACACGAAGACGGACAAGCAGATCCGCTGGCTCTCCGCTCCGGCGTCTACGAACTGGAGTTGAAGGGGGGCCACAAGGGGCTGAAACTGAACATCGACAAGGCGACGCTGACGCGCGGCGAGACGGTGCTGGCGAAGATCGAACGGATTGAAAGGAACGCCGGCGGAGAAGGTCGGCGAGGTACGGCGGTTTCTGGGGCACGAGGGGGCGGTTGGAGCGCGGCTTTCTCGCCCGACGGCCGCTCCATTCTGTCGGGGACTGGCTGGCCCAAGCCGGATGGAACCATCCGCCTGTGGGACGTAGCCACTGGCAAAGGAGTCCGCCATTTCGTCGGCCGCAGCGTCGAGGTCGAAGCGTCGCCTTTTCCCCCGACGGCCGTCGGCGTCTCGCCGCGAGTAACGACGGGGTGCGGCTATGGGACGTCGCGAGGGGCAAGCTGGTCCGCGAGTTTGGCGGGCAACGGGAGAGAAGCCCTAGCGTGGCCTTTTCGCCCGACGGTCGCCATATCCTCTCGAGGGTAACTGATAGGACGGTGCGGCTGTGGGACACCAACACCGGTGGGGAGACCCGCCGGTTCGTCGGGCACGAGAAGCGGGTCCTCGCCGTGGCCTTTTCCCCCGACGGGAGACGGCTGCCTTGGCCAGCACGGACATCCGCTTATGGGATGTGGAAACGGGCAAGCAAGTGCGATCCTTCGGAAGGCAGCAACAAGGTCGTGTGTTCCCCCGACGGTCGTTTCCTGCTTTCCAATGGCCAGGCCGGCAGCCCCCGGCTTCTCCTCTGTGGGACGTGAAGACCGGCAAGCAGATGCGTGAATTCAAAGGCCAGACGAAGGATTTGAGCGTGGCCTTCTCCCCCGACGGCCGCCGGGCCCTTTCTGGCGGTGAAGATGGGACCATGCGGTTGTGGGAGGTGGAGACGGGCAAGGAACTGCACTGTTTCGAGAAATTCGGGGTGGCACGCGGTTCCGGGGATCAGATTCTTGGGTCTTGTGCTTTTTCCCCCGATGACCATTACGCCCTCTCCGGCAGCAATGACATGACCGTGCGCCTGTGGAGGCTCCCCGACCCACCTGCGGCGAAGGAAAAGCCCTAACCCACGGAGGCGGCGCTCGTGGAAACCTCCGTCAGTCTTCGGAGCGCATGGCTCAACGCCGACGCCGTTTCCGTGGTGTTGGCTCCGAAGTCGTCGGCACGGTCGGCACAACTTCCGGTGCTTGCGTGGCGAAGGCTCCTTCGTAGCCCTTCTCCGGTGTGCCGTGGACTTCTTCGAGGATCAGCTGGCAGATCTTCATCCCTTTTTCGAGGCAGACGTGCAGCGGCCCACAATTCCAGATCTCCAGACGAATGCGGGTGCCTGGGTATTGAGGATCGTCGGTGGCGCCAAACCCGGCGTGAATCGTGGGCGCCGTGACGTGGACGCCAACGCCAAGCCGGGCCAGGCTGCTGCGCCCCTCCACCCGGCCTGCCAGGCGCGACGTGTGGGGCAGGCGAATTTGCTCCTCCGTCCATCCAAGGACAAATGCACCCGGCTTCAGGATGAACCCCTCGGACGAAAGGATGAAGTCGGTGCCGTGTTCGGCGAACAAATTGAACAAGTCGAAATTCGGCCGCGCTGGGTAGACCAGAACTGGCGCGACTGTTTCGGGTTGTTGCGCGAGCCAGACGGAGATTTTCTCGTGGAGGGTGAGATCCACCGACATGGAGGAGAAGGCCCTGTCGGAAGGAGGTGGGGTGATGCGGATAAAGTCGCGCCGCAACGCCAGCTTGGTCTCCCGGTCGGAAGGAATCATGCGGGATCTCCGTTGGGCTCCAGCAGAGAAGCCAGCGGCACCCAGATCCGATGCGCCCCGAGTCCGCTTCCACGGGAAACTCAATGAGGGCGACGCCCTTTTCCTTGTCCCGGTAGACCGTCCCGATGGGAAGCCAGGTCTTGCCATGCCGGTGAGTCACGAAATCGCGCTGGATTTCGAGATGGGTCGGCTGGTTGGTCGTATCTCGAACGGTTACCCCGACCGCTACCGTTCCAGGCTTTGGATCATAAACGTCGCAGAGAACCAACGCCAACATGATGCGTCTCCTCTCAGGCCAATGGTGGTGAATGATTGTTCCTCAACTTACCTCATCTTACCTGAACTTTCGGACAGGAGCAAGAGAAAACGAGGTTCCAGCCCGGGCTCGCCCCGATTCGGGAGTATCGCCCTTTCGTGCAGACGGAAGGGACTGCAGCGGGTATCTTGCAAGAGGGATAAGCGCATGACCCAAGCTGGCAGGAACGCCATGATTGCCAAACCGATCCTTTACTTCCGTCACGAGATGGTCCTGGTCTGTGACGCCCGCTGTGACAAGGCCTGGGGCATCAACAGCCGGCCCCGGGTGCAGATGTCGGCCACCGACGAGGACGATTATGCCTTCCTGGCCGACGGCGAGTTGGGAGAGGCCCCGGCCGATCCGGGCACCGCGGAGGGAGGCCATTGCAAGCCCAGGACGCCCGGGGAGCGCCTCAACAAGTGGTGCTGCCGCGAGTGCGAACGGTCACAGACGGTCAAGCCAGGGGAAGACTTCGAGTTGCCCGACTTCACCCGCCGGGTCTATAACATCCCACGTGCCGACGCCAACGGGGAGGCGATCTGACAGATGGAAACCTCCGTCAGTCTGCTGGAACGCCTCGCCGGCACACCGACCGATGCCGACTGGCGACTGCTCCACGACCTGTATCAGCCCCTGCTCCGCGTCTGGATGGCGCGGGCCGGGGTGCCGTCGTCCGACGGCGACGACCTGGTGCAGGAGGTGCTGCTGGTCGTCTTCCGTGAGGTCGGCGGCGTTCGAGCGCCGGGGCCAGGGCGCCTTCCGGGTCTGGCTGCGCATCATCCTCGTCCACCGCATCCGCGATTACTTCCGCGGCCGGCAGCGCCGGCCAGTCGCTACCGGCGACAGCGATTTCCTGCGGCAGCTGGACGAACTGGAGTCGCCCGAGAGCGACCTGAGCCGGCTGTGGGACCGCGAGCATGACGACCACGTCGCCGCCTCGTTGCTGCGCCGAGTCCAGAAGGATTTCGCCCCGGCGACCTGGCAGGCCTTTCAGCGCCACGTCCTCGAAGGGGAGCCGGCCGCCCAGGTGGCCGCAGCGCTGGGTCTGTCGCTCAACTCCGTCCTCCTGGCCAAGAGCCGGGTCCTCAAGCGTGTGCGTCAGGAGCTGGCCGGCTTCGTGGAGTGATCGCTTCCCAGGCTCATCAGCAAAACCAAACAGGGTTATTGCGAAAGCGTGAACAGTGGTATACAATTCACACCGACTCAGGAAACCCATTCTTCCTCAATGAGTATCGCCCCGTGCCGCGGAGGGGACCATGAAACCTCGGTTCGTTTCCCTGGCAGCGTTCCTCGCTTTCCTGCTGGGGCTTCTTGTCGTTACGACAACTCCTGGAAGTGGGCCCACCAGCCCCCAGGGGACCGCCGTCGAGTGGAGCGATCTGCGCGGCCGGATTGTCTGGCAAGGCGAGCCGATTCCGCAGCCCCGGCGTGTCAACGTCAACAAGGACAAGGATTGCTGTTTGCAGAACGGGCCGATTTTCTCCGACGAGTTGGTGGTTCATCCGAAGAACCGCGGCGTGCGCTGGGTCATGGTCTGGCTGCTGCCCGAGCCTGGCGAGCCGGCCCGGCCTCTGCCGACGCATCCGTTCCTGCATGCGATCCGGACCAAACGCCTTGTCCTGGAACAAACGGGGTGCCGGTACGTCCCTCACGTGCTGGCCCTGCGCGAAGGTCAGGGCCTGATCGTGAAAGACCGCGACGTTGTTTGCCACACCCTGAAGATGGACAGGTTGAGGGAGAACTTCGGAGTCAACCTTCTTCTTGCTCCGGGGAGCGAGAAGGTCGTCGATGACCTGAAAGCCGGCCGGATACCGTACTTCGTCAGCTGCAGCATCCACCAGTGGATGAGAGGCTTCGTCTGGGTGTTCGATCATCCGTATTTCACCATCACCGATGCGGACGGCCGCTTCGAGATCCGCAATGCGCCTGTCGGAAAGTGGCGACTGAAGGTCTGGCACGAGGAAACCGGCTGGAAGGCCACGGGCAAGGAGGGGACGCCCATCATCATCGGACCGGAGAAGGTCACCCGCCTGGGCGACCGGGTCCTGAATCCCTGACGATCACGGAGAGCCAACACGTCATGACTGCTTCTCCCGAGGGGTTTTCGTACGTCCCTGCCTTCCTCACCGGCGAGGAGCAGCGCGAGCTGCTGCGACGGCTGCAGGAGCTGCACTACGAACACGACGTCTTTCGCGGCCAGCGGCTGAAGCGCGGGTACGCTCAGTTCGGTTACGCCTACGTCTCCACCGGCCGGAAGCTCGACCCGGCAGCGCCGCTGCCGGACTTCCTGGCCGCGCTGATCGAGAAGGGCTTGCCGCACTGCCCGCCCGGAACGCGGTTCAACCAGTGCATCGTGACGCATTATCCCGAGAACGCCGGCATTGGCTGGCACACCGATGCGCCGCGCTTTGCCGAGGTGATCATGGCCGTGAGCCTGGGCGGCGAGGGCTGTTTGCAGTTCCGGCCCAACGGCGCCGAGGAAGTCGCCTTCGAGGTGCTGGCCGGGCTGGGCTCGCTGTACGTGATGCGGGGACCGGCACGCTGGGCCTATCAGCACCAGGTCGTACCGGTCCAGTCGGTGCGTTATTCGCTGACTTTTCGCCAGGTCGCGGCGCCGGAAGAAGGTGGCCAGCGGTGATGGAGTTCCGAAAGCGATTGCAACCGCGATGCACGAGTGCTATTCTTGGGCCCTTGGTTGAAGGAGGGTTCCAATGATTCAGCTGTGGCAACGGACACTTTCGGGATCGGTCGTCTACCCGGAAAGCGATGGCAAGCCCATGGCCGACAACACCAAACAGGCGCGCTGGATCGTCGTGCTGTTCGGCAATCTACTGGCCCTGTTCCGCAACCGCGCCGACGTCTTCGTGGCCGCCGATCATTTCTGGTATCCGGTTGAGGGAGGCCCGAACGAGCGCATCGCCCCGGACGTGTTCGTGGTGCTGGGCCGACCCAAAGGCGACCGCAGCTCTTACCGGCAATGGGAAGAGGACAACATCCCCGCCACAGTCGCTTTCGAGATCCTCTCGCCCAGCAACACAGCCATTGAAATGGCCGACAAGCTCGACTTCTACGATCGCCACGGGGTCGAGGAATACTACGTCTACGATCCGGACACAGGTCGGCTGCTGGTCTACCTGCGTCGGACGCAACTGCTGACCCGCGAGCGCTTCGGCAAGAGTTTTGTCAGCAAGAAGCTGGGCATTCGCTTCGATCTGACGGGGCCGGAAATGGTCGTCTACCATCCCAACGGCAGGCCCTTCCTCACCTTCGAGCAGCTGGAAGAGGAGCGACAAGGCCAGCAGCAGCGGGCCGACCAGGCGGAACAGCGCGTGAGCCGGCTTGCTGAACTGAGCCGCAAGGTCCGACAAGGTCTGGCCAGTCCGGAAGAACTGGCCGAGCTGGAACGCCTCGAAGAGCAGTTTGCTCCGCCGACAGGTCCAGGGGGTTCGTGAGAGGCGCGGCCAAACACAATCGGCCCGCTCTTGCGAGCGGGCCGAGCGGGTTGGCCGGAGCAGAAATCCGGATACCTCTTCCAGCGGCAAACTGCCGCTGGCGTGGGTCCGGAGAAGCGGTTCTCCTACCGGAGAAGCAGGTCTGTCCATCCGCCAGCAATGCGCGGTTCCCGCTGACGGGCAGTGGTCGCCTGACGTTTTGCTGCTGCGGCTCAGACGTTGCTGCTCAGCTCAAGGGGGAGGAACAGCTACGCGGGACTCGACCAACTTAACCAGCCATCCGGATTCTGGCACAATCCCCTGCAAGGTCTGTCATCGACCAGCCGGCAACGGAACTTGAAGAATTCCGCATGCCGTCGTCATTCCGCGGAGACGCGATTTGACAACGGAATCAACCTGTTCTACGGTTGAGGTAGGATGGGCGCTCGATTCGTCTTTTGGCAATTCAGCAGACCCAACCCTCGGTAGTCGGTGCCAGATACCAAAGGGACACGGTCAAACCGCCTGGTATCTCCTGCCATACCGCCCCTTTTCAGTTCTCCAACCGCAGCCATGCAATCCATGACTGGGTCGTGGTCCATTCACTTTTTGGAGAAGGAGCCGACTGATGAAACATCTGTTGTTCGGTCTGGTGGCGTTCTTTTTGTCCCCTCTCGTCTCTGAACTTCGTGCCGACCTCACCCGCTATCACGTGCAGGTTCGGCCAACGAACCAGGATGCGTGGAAGTTTCATTCAACCAGCCGGTTCTATGATCTGGCAACGGCAACTGCACAAACGCTTCGCGATTCCGGTTTCAAGTCCAGGGTGACTTCCGGTGCTGATCGGGCGAATCAATCCGGGTCTGCAAACTCTTCGCCCGGCAGTTCCTCGAATCAATCCGGGTCGGCGAACTCCTCGGCCAGCAGTTCGCCGAGTCAAGCCGGTTCGGCGAACTCTTCTCTCAGCAGTTCGTCGAACTCGACTCCATCCTGGGAGTGGCGTCGCTACTGGAGACGACATTTCGACAGGCATCATCACCGGGACTCCCAGGCCCAGCGCCGCTTCGCCCAGTTCAATCGCTGGGCCAGGCATTTCGCTCAGTTCAATCGTTGGACAGGACATCTCGCTCAGTTCAACCGCTGGATCAGCCAGAACCAACGGGCGTGGAACAGAGACCGACATGAACTTTACGCGGCCAGAGAGAACCACGGAAAGACCCAACCGCACTTCCAAAATGACCGGGACCTCGCTCGCCATCAAGAGCAGATGAAGCCCCAGCCCACTCTCCAGGCCACTCAGCAACACCAGGCTACTCAGCAGCACCAGGCCGCCAAGCAGCACCAGGCCACCCAGCACCAGGCCACCCCGCAACACCAGCTCGTCAAGCACCAGCCCGCCCAGCAACACGGTGCGGCCCAGCACCAGGCCGTCGTCGTGCATCAGCCCTCCTGGCAGGAACAGATCGCCCACCAGCACCGGCCCACGCAACACCAGGCCGCTCAGCAACAGGGGCCGGTCCAGCACCAGGCCGCCCACCAGCAGCGGCCGGCCCAGTTCCAGCCGGCCATCCAGCAACATCAGCCGATCCAGCACCAGCCGGCCATCCAGCAACATCATCAGCCGGTCATCCACCAACCAGCCTCGCAGTTCCACGGTGGCGGCGGGCATCATCGATAAGCGGCGTTGCCGGAACAGAACCGCGGAACCAGGAGTCGATCCGTGATGCGCAGGGTCTTGTTGATTGTGGCGACTTGTGCCATCTTCTCAGTCGGAACGGTTCTGTTCTCGAAGTACAGAGGCGTCATTGGCAGCACCCTGGGAGGCGGCAATGACGACGTCATCCCAAACAAGCCTCTGCCGGAGTGGGTCGAGGGATTGAAAGATGCCGATCCGTCTGTTCGGATCAAGGCCGCCGTTGCCCTGTCCAGTTTTGGCTCGGCTGCCAGGCCCGCCGTCCCTGCCCTTGGGACCAGCCTCCAGGATCCGAAGGTTGAAGTGCGTCTGGCTGTTGTCACCGCGATTCACGTGCTGGGGCCCACGGCCAAATCGCTTGTTCCGGAGCTGATGGACGTTCTGAGGAAGGACACGAACGCCAGGGTCCGCAAGGCCGCGGCCCTGGCCCTTGGCGCTCTTGGTCCGGCGGCCGTGTCAGCTGCTCCCGATCTGGGTGACGCGCTCAAGGACACGGACGCGAACGTGTGCGTGGCGTCGGCTCAGGCCCTGGAGAATCTTGGGCCGGCCGGCAAGAAGGCCCTCCCCGCCATGATTCAAGCGCTCCGCAGCGACAACGAGGAAGTCCGGTATGCGATCGTGGTCGCGCTGGGGAACCTTGGGTCAAGCGCCAGGCCAGCCGTTCCGGCCTTGCTCGAAGCGCTGCAAGACAAGGACACCGAGGTTCGGACGGCCGCCGCCGAGGCCCTGGGTGCAATTGGCCCTGGCGCCAGGACCTCCGTTCCCGCCCTCGTTCAGGCCCTGAACGGTGCCAGCGACGATGGAGTCCGCCGAGCGACCATCGAAGCGCTGGGTGGGATCGGTCCGGATGCGAAGGCAGCGGTCCCAACGCTCGCCAAGCTGCTCCAGGACCCGGACGAGGAAATCCGGCAAGCGGCGGCAGAGGCCCTGGCTGCCATTGGTCCCAACGCCAGGGATGCGGTTCCCTGGCTCGCTCAGGCCTTGAAGGACGACGACGAGACAGTTCGAGAGGCCGCGATCTTCGCCCTGGGCGAGATTGGCCCCGATGCCAAAGCCGCTATCCCCACCCTTCAGCTGCTCAAGAACAGCAAGACGTGGGCAGGAGATGCCGCGGCAGAGGCCTTGGAGAAAATCTCCGGCCGGTGAATGGTCCACGGCAAGGCGAGCGGCGCGGCGTCAGCCCGCCGGTGAAGGGCCTCTCACCGGCGGGCTGACGCTGCGCCGTTCGCCTTGCCTTTTCTTCGCACTTCCTCCCTTTTCTCCTTGACGCCCGCCCTTGTGCTGCAACAATCAGCGTCAGGCTTCCACCATCCGCCGAACTCTTACCAAAGAGGTCCTTCCATGACCGACCCCACTCCCGGCTCGTCCGATTCCGTTTCCCGTCGCGCCATCCTGGCAACCGGCGTCGCCGGCCTCGGCCTGGTCGCCCTCGAAGAGGCCCTGGCCGACGCGCCCATTGCTCCCAAGGACGGGCTCAAGATCACCAAGCTGGAAACTTTCCTGGTCAAGCCGCGCTGGCTGTTCCTCAAGGTCCACACCAACGCCGGCATCGTCGGTCTGGGCGAGCCGATCCTGGAGGGGCGAGCCAGGACCTGCGCCGAGGCGGTCAAGGAGGTCGAGCCCTACCTGGTCGGCAAGGACCCCCGGCAGGTGGTGCATCACTGGCAGGCCATCTATCGCCATGCCTTCTACCGCGGCGGTCCCATCCTCACCAGCGCCCTCAGCGGCATCGACATGGCCCTGTGGGACATCAAGGGCAAGGCCCTCGGCGTGCCCGTCTACGAACTCCTCGGCGGTCCGACCCGGCGGCGCATCCGCGTCTACGCCCACGCCCGCACTCCCGAGGCGATCAAGGAGGGCGTCAAACGCGGCTTCACCGCCTTCAAGACCGGCCCCGCCAAACGCCGGCCGGCTCACTACGTCGAGACGCCGGCCGAGGTGCGCTATGCGGTCGAGAAGTTCGCCGAGCTGCGCAAGGCTGCCGGCGACGACGTGGACCTGGCCATCGACTTCCACGGGGCCATCAGCCCGGCGTACGCCAAGGTGCTGATCAAGGCCCTGGAGCCGTATTCGCCCATGTTCATCGAGGAGCCCTGCCAGTGCCAGAACCACGACGTCATGGCCGAGATCGCCCGCGGAACCCATCTGCCGATCGCAACGGGGGAGCGCGTCTTCACCAAGTGGGGCTTTCGCGAGGTGCTGGAGAAGAAGGCGGCCACGATCCTGCAGCCCGACCTCTGCCACGCGGGCGGCATCACCGAATGCCGGCTGATCGCCGGCATGGCCGAGGCCTACTACGCCGCCATCGCGCCCCACAATCCGCTGGGCCCGATCGCCCTGGCCGCTGGCGTCCAACTGGCCGCGTCCATCCCCAACTTCCTGTGCCAGGAACAGGTCACGCTCGGCGAGGGCTACCTCAAGAAGCCGTTCACGCTGAACAAGGGCTACCTCGACCTGCCGACCGGGCCGGGCCTGGGCATCGAGCTGGACGAGAACGCCCTGGCGGACAAGATCAACCACGACTGGAAGAACCGCGAGGAATACGACGCCGACGATGGCTCCGTGGTCGATTGGTGAGGAGCGGCAGCGGCCCAGCGCAGAACTCTCCTCACGAAATCCACTATTTCATTGCGGATGCCGGCCGGTCGGGTATAATGCAATTCATGAATCGCTGCCTTGCTGCCGAGACCGCTCTCCGAGCCCTCCCGTCTTTCAGGGTGGCTATTCCATTCGTGCGCAACGAGAAGAGTGTGTGGACGCTGTCCGCCGGCCGGCGCGGAACGCCGCCGGCGGCAGATCGGTCCCCCCGCTGTCAACCGCCAACGTGGGCACAACGATCGGCCCGGCGCCGGAGTCCAGGATCCGTCTCTCTGACTCCGACAGAACACCCGGACCGCACGCAGACCACCAGGGTTCATCCCTGTGCTGATTTTCCATTCCCGATCCTGGAAGAAGGAAAGGTTCCATGTCCGCGACTCCGTCCGCCTATTTCGCGTCCCTGCGGCAATCCAAGAACGACCTGTCCCGACTGCAAGGGGTCTGGATCGCGATTGCCGGCCAGCGTCCCGCCGAGCTGCTCATCGCCGGCAACCTGTTCACGGTCCGCTTCCTTGACGGCACCCTGTACATGGGCACCTTCGAGCTGGACCTGAGCGAGAAGCCGCGCCTCATGGAGATGCGCATCGACGAGGGGCCCGGCAAGCACAAGGGCAAGGTGGCTCGCTGCCTCTATGAGCTGACCGGCGACCTGCTGCGCTGGGCGGCGGGCGAACCGGGCCTGTCCCGTCCCCCGAGCGGCTTCCCCTCGGAGGAGGATCCGTATTCGCTTTGCTTGCTGTTCCGGCGCGAACATCCGACATTCCGCCGGTAAATTGTAGTCCTCACGCTCCGCGTGAGGCAATCCCCTCACGCTCCGCGTGAGGACTGCAATCCACGGGGCCCGGACCAGGCTGGACCAGCTGCCGCCGGGCCATTCTTGATCGTCTGGAAGAGAGGACTTCATGAGTACCGCAACGCTGCGAGGACCAACTCGCATTCCTGAATCGAGCCCGGGCCCGGTGGAAACGCGCTTCCAGTATCCGGGAATCCCCACCACCTGCGACGGCGCCGAGGCCGTCGTTCACGTCGAGACGCAGATAAGCCAGGCCGCGGGCGCTTATCCCATCACCAGCTCGACCACGATGGGCGGCGGCTTCAACGCCGCCGTCATGAACGGGCAGAAGAACCTGTGGGGCGACCCGCTGATGTTCTTCGAGCCGGAAAGCGAGCACTCCGCCGCCACCGTCTGCGAGGGCTTTGCCGTCGCCGGCGGCCGGGTCACCAACTTCACCTCCGGCCAGGGCCTGGTGCTGATGAAGGAGGTGCTGTACACCATCTCCGGCAAACGGCTGCCGGTCGTCATGAACATCGGCGCCCGCGCCCTGACCAGCCAGGGCCTCAACGTCCACGCCGGCCACGACGACCTGATGTCGGTGGCCGACTGCGGCTGGGGCATGCTCTTCGGCCGCAACGCCCAGGAGGCCGGCGACTTCTGTCTGATCTGCCGGCGCGCCGCCGAGGCATCGCACACGCCGTTCTTCAACGTCCCAGGACGGCTTCCTGACCACCCACACCGTCGAGACGGTCCGGCTGCTGGAACCGGAGTTCATGAAGGAGTTCATCGGCGATCCCAAGGACGAAGCTGATCAACCTGATGGACCCGGCCAACCCGCTGATGTCCGGCGTGGTCCAGAACCAGGACTAGTTACATGAAGGGCAAGATCGCCCAGCGCTGGTACTACGACCGGGTCGAGCCGGTCCTGGAGGATGCCTTCGAGGAGTTCTATCGCAAGACCGGCCGGCGCTACGGCTTCGTCGAGGCGTATCGCTGCGAGGACGCCGATTACGTCATTGTCGGCATGGGCTGCTACATGGAGACGGCCAGGGCGACGGTCGATTATCTCCGCGACAAGGGGATCGACGCCGGCTGTCTGACGGTCTTTGTCTTCCGGCCCTTCCCGGCCCGGCAGATCGTCTCGGCCCTGCGGCATTGCCGGGCCTTCACGGTCCTGGAGCGGATGGACGATCCCGCTTTCGACGGCGGGCAACCACCTGACCCGCGAGATCAAGGCGGCATTCTGCGACGCCATGAACGGCCAGAACGGCCAGGAACAGATCGAGCGAATACCCCGCGTTTACAGTGGCGCCGCCGGCCTGGGCAGCCGGGACGTTCGGCCGGGCGACCTGATCGCCGCTTTCGAGAACATGATCGACGAGGGCCGGGACTTCTTCTGCCTGGGCATCGACTCATCCGCTTGGCCCTCAAGATGAGCGAGGACCCCGATCTGCGTCCGCCCGCCGGCTTCTCGATGCGCGGCCACTCGGTCGGCGGCTTCGGCTCGGTGACGACCAACAAGGTCATCGCCACCATCGCCGGCAACGTCTTCGGCAAGGACGTCCAGGCCTATCCCAAGTACGGCTCCGAGAAGAAGGGCCTGCCGACGACGTATTACCTGACCATCGCCGACTCGCACATCAACATGCACTGCGAGCTGGAGCAGGTGGATCTGCTGTGCATCAACGATCCGACGGCCATCCTCAGCCCGCTGACGCTCAAGGGCCTGGTTCCCGGCGGCGCCATCTTCATGCAGTCGCCGTACACCGACCCGGCCGAGGTCTGGAAGCGTTTCCCGGCCGAGAACCGCCGCTGGATTCGCGACAACAACGTCCGCGTGTACTTCTGCGACATGGTCAAGATTGCTCGCGAAGTCGCATCGGAAGCCGACCTGCAGATGCGCATGCAGGGCATCGTCCTGCTCGGCGCGTTCCTGAAGCTGACGCCCTACATCAAGGACGCCAACATGTCCGACGACCAGGTCTACGACGGCGTCGAGAAGGCCCTGCGCAAATACTTCGGCAAGCGCGGCGACCGCGTCGTGCAGGACAACCTGGACTGCGTCAAGCGGGGCTACAGTACGATGCAGGCGATTCCGCGTGAGATTGTTGAGACGTGCTGATCACAAACAGTAGGTCAGGCTTTCCAGCCTGACAGCAGATGAAAACGTCAGGCTGGAAAGCCTGACCTACGGAGACATACATCCATGATTGCGACCAATGGGACAGTCCAGGCCCCGTCGATGAACGAGGCCACCGAACGCGACCCGTTCAATAACAACAGCTACGGCACCCTCGTCGATTCCGGCTACAAGCTGGTCAGCCTGCCGGTCCTGGACGTGGTCGACTTCAACGAGCGCATCATCCGCGGCTACGAGGAAGGCTACGCCGAGAAGGACCTGCCGGCCGACCTGCCCCTGGCCCGCTCGCTGGTCCCGGCCGGCACCGCCACTCTGCGCGACTTCAGCAACATCGCCCCGGAGATCCCCGAGTACATCCCCGAGAACTGCACCGGCTGCATGGATTGCGTCACCGAGTGCCCCGACACCGCCATCCTGGGCAAGGTGCTGGCCGAGAACAGGAGTTGGAAGCAGAAGCTCCTGACCATTCCCGAAGCAGACCGCGAGATGTTCCGGGCGCAGTGGTCGAAGACCAAGAAGTATTACGACGCCGGCAAGAAGAAGGTCGGCGACGGCGGCATGTTCCAGATCATCATCGACCCGTCCAAGTGCAAGGGCTGCGCCGAGTGCGTCACCGTCTGCGACGACGACGCTCTGAAGATGATCCAGAAGACCGACGAGGTGATGACCCAGTCGCGCAAGAGCCATCGCTACTTCAAGAACATCGGTCCCAGCAACAACAAGTACATCAGCGACAGCCTGCTGATCGACATGATGCTCAAGGAGCAGACGCACGTCTACGTCGGCGGGGCCGGCTCCTGTGCCGGCTGCGGCGAAGGCACGGCCCTGCGCATGATGTGCGCCGCCACCGGCTCGAAGTACGGCGACCAGTGGGGCATCGTGGCCGCCACCGGCTGCAACACGGTGTACACCTCGACCTATCCGTACAATCCCTACCTGGTGCCCTGGACCAATTCGCTGTTCGAGAACGCCCCGGCCGACGCCATCGGCGTGCGGATGCGCTGGGACCAGATGGGCTGGCAGGACAAGCCGATCTGGTGCATCGGCGGCGACGGCGCCATGTTCGACATCGGCTTCCAGTCGCTGTCGCGGCTGCTGGCCTAGCGGCATGAACATCAAGGTGTTCGTCCTCGACACGCAGGTCTACTCCAACACCGGCGGCCAGGCGTCCACGTCGCACCTTCACCGGCCAGAACACCAAGATGAGCGTTCACGGCAAGGCGCGTGGGCGGCAAGCAGGAACGCCGCAAGGAGATCGCCCAGATCGCCATGATGCACCCGCGGACCTACGTGGCCCAGACGACCTGCGCCCACGTCAACCACTTCTACAAGGCGGTGCTGGGGGCGCTGGAGTTCGACGGCCCGGCCATCATCTGCTGCTACACGACCTGCCAGCCGGAGCACGGCGTGGCCGACAACATGGCCGGCGAACAGGCCCGCCTGGCGGTCGATACGCCGGGCCTTCCCGATCCTGATCTACGATCCGCGCAAGGGCGAGAAGATCAAGGAACGGCTGTCGCTGCAAGGCAACCCGGCGGTCAAGGAGGACTGGTACGTCAATCCCAAGACCAAGGAAGAGGTGACGTTCATCGACTTCGCCCGCAGCGAAGGCCGCTTCGCCAAGCACTTCGACAAGGACGGCAATCCGTCGGAAACGCTGCTGCTGGCCAAGCAGGACCGGCTGGAGAACTGGCGGCTGCTGCAGGAACTGGCCGGGCTGCGGTAACATCCGAAATCCATTGAACCACGGATGACACGGATAACACGGATAAAGACAAAGACATTTATCCGTGTTATCCGTGTCATCCGTGGTTCAATGGCTTTCGGATTTCGGATTTCGGATTTTCCATGCGAACACCCCTTGCCACCCACGACTACACTCCCGGCGGCCTCGACGCCGCCCTGGAGTTCCTGAAGCGCACCCGCTCCGAGCTGCGCTCCCTGCTACCGGGTGCGCGTCTGGAAGGATCGCCTTCTCGTCATTGACGTGAACAAGGACTGCTTCGAGATGCGCGGCATCGGCTACCCCGACCCCGACGTCATTCCCCTGCTGCAGAGCATCAACACGGCCTTCAACCCGGAAACGATCCACGAGCCGATCGAGGCCGAATACAAGGAGTTCGGCACGGGCCGGCGCTATCCGTGGGCCCACGACCGGGTCATGTGACCCGGTTCAGGCGGGACCGGAACCGTAGATGTGCTGGATCGGCGTCACGTGGCCCCAGACGATCTGATCGCGGGTCAGACCGAAGACCGCGGCGATGCTGTCGCGCTCGGCCGGGCTGGGCGTCCAGCGGCCCAGGACGATGGCCAGGACGCGCTGCTCGTCGAGGTTGCTGCGTTCGGCCAGCTGCCGGGGCGTCAGCTGGTGTTGCTGGCAGAGCTGGTCCACGGTGGTTTGATTGTCCATGCGGCACCCTGGAAAGGGGGTTCGTTGCTCTCTTCGGCGTCCACAGTAACACAACCCCCGAGCCGGCGACAAGCACTGGAAAAAAGAATTTTCCGCGCTCCGTGAACGAAAAGCCGGCCGCGGTCCCACTAATAAGGGTAAGCCCTCGTCGCCCCCGAGCAGAAAAGGAACCGACCATGCGCTTAACCTTGCGGACGCTGCTGGCCTACCTGGACGATCAGATGGACGCGGCCGAGATCAAGCAGTTCGGCCAGCGGGTGGCGGAAAGCGATGCGGCCCAGGAGCTGATCGCCCGCATCCGGCAGATCACCCGGCGGCGGCGGCTGACCACGCCGCCGGCCACCGGCCCCGGGGCCTTTGACCCCAACACCGTGGCCGAGTACCTCGACAGCGTGCTGCCGCCCGACCAGGTTTCCGACCTGGAGAAGACCTCGCTGGAGTCGGACGTTCACCTGGCCGAGATTGCCGCCTGCCACCAGATCCTGACCCTGATCCTGGGTCAGCCGGCCCTGGTGCCGCCCACGGCCAAGGAACGGATGTACGAACTGGTTCATGGCCGGGAGGCCATTTCCCGCAAGGCCAGCAATCGCCGCACCACCGCACGCACCGACGAGTGGGAAGACGACCACGAGGACGGGCTGCTGATCCCGCCCGGCTATCGCAAGTCCCGCCCCTGGCTGCGCTGGGTGCTGCCCGTGGCCGGGCTGTTCCTGCTGCTGGGCATCGGCTACGCCCTGATGAACAGCGTATCTCCTCCGCACAGGAACAAGCCCTCTATCGCTCAGAACACTCCTAAGAAGGGCGATCAGGATTCGCAGGTCATTCCGCCGGACCCGGAGAAAATCACCAAGCCGGTCGTCCAGGACCCCAAGACCGATACCAAGACCGAGCCCAAGACCGACCCGAAAACCGACACCAAGACTGAGCCCAAGACCGACCCGAAAACCGACACCAAGACCGAGCCCAAAACCGAGCCCAAGACGAATCCCATGACCGATCCGGTGCAGCCCCAGCCCAGGAAACGGCCGGACCCGCCGAGCAAGGAGCGCACCCGCATTGGCATTTACGAAGCGGCGATGACGAAAGCACCCAGCATCCTTGTGGTGCCGCAGGAGCGGCCCAAGGGCTGGAAACGGGTGAAGCCCGGCAACCACGTTGAGACGATGACGCCGCTGGTCAGCTTGCCGGCCTTCCTCAGCGAAATCCTGCTCGACTCCCGGGTCCGGCTGACCCTGCGTGGGCACGTGACGCAGTTCTCAATCCATGAGGGGATGGACCTGCTGTTCGACAGCGCCGTGGTCCTGTACCAGAACAAGGATTTCGACGCGGACGTGGAACTGCTCCGCGGCCGGCTCTACGTCAGCAACAGGAGCAAACCGGTGGAGAGGGGACCGGCGAAGGTGCGCGTGCGGTTCGGGGAGGAGGTCTGGGACCTGACCTTGACGGAAGACAATACCGAGATCGGCCTGGACCTGCTGCGGAAATACAGCGAGGACGACGAGTGGCGCGCCGGCGCGCCGCCCATCACCGCAATGTACCTGTGCGTTCTCAAGGGCAAGGCGACCCTGACGCGGGACACCTATCACCAGATCAAGCTCGAAGCGCAGCCGGGCAACTCGTTGGTGCAGTGGGACAATCAAAGCGGCAAGCCGCCAACGGCCGAGTCCATCAAGGACGGCAATGGCAAACCGATTCCCCAGGCGCCGCCGGTCTGGAACAAGGACCTGCCCCTGACCGACTGGAAACTGGCAGTCCGCGAACTGAAAGCGGAGCTGCCCAATCGCAAGCCCGAGGATGCCATGGGAATCCAGTACCAACTGAACTTCCTCGATGCGATGATCAAGCAGGGCACGGCGATGCAGGGGGCCATGGTCCTGCTGGACAAGATGATGACCGAGGATAAGCCGGTAGATACCGTGCTGGAGGAGGGCAGACGACCATCGAGCGACCAGGGCCTGAGACTGCTGTGCATCGATGGGTTCAGCGCCATTGACAAGGTGGCCAAGCTCTTCGACGTGCTGTCCGAGGATGCCGAGGGGACGCTCCTGGACCGCACCACCGCCATCTTTGCCATCCGGCACTGGCTCAACCGTGGCCCCGAGCAGATCAAGAAGCTGTACGACAGCAGCAGCAAGGAGCCGACGGGACTGTTGCTGGACGGCCGGAAGTTCACCCCAACGGAGGCCGACCGCATCCTGAAACTGCTGTTCGGGCTCAACAGTGACGAGCGGACCAAGGAACACCTGGAGGAACTGGTGGTGCTGATGAACAACAGCAAGCCGGCCCTCCGCCAGCTGGCCTTCTGGGACCTGCTCCGGTACTCGCAGGGAGTCCAGCCTGGGCTACCAGTGACGAGAGGTCCAAGTTGCCGCAGGTACGATCCGGCCTGGCCCGAACGGGATCGCAATGCAGCCGTCAAGGAATGGGAGAGGCTGATCGAAACGGGAGCCCTGCGGCCCCGGCCACCGGACAGGCCGACGGGCAAGTAAGGAGCCGATGGCGTGCCGGGCCAGGCCGGCCCGGCACACCGATTGAGGATTCAGCATGACTCACCCCACCAGTGTCGCCCGAGGACGTGAAGACGTTTCCTTCCGTCCTCGCCCGCATCGGCGTCAGCTCCTCCGGGTAGGTGCGCTCACCGGGATGGGCCTGCTGCTGCCGGACCTGTTCCGTGCCTGGGCGGAGGCGCGTCCGCGGGCCCGGGGAACGTTTGGCCGGGCTCGATCGGTCATCATGCTGTACCTGCACGGCGGTCACGCGCAGCAGGAGACCTGGGACCCCAAGCCGGCCGGCCCCACACCGGAGCGAGGCGAGTTCGGGGCCATCGCCACCAGCGTGCCGGGAGTGCAGATCAGCGAGCTGTTGCCGCGCTCGGCCCGGCTCCTCCACCGGCTGGCGATCATCCGCTCGCTGAGCCACGCCAACGCCAACCACGTCCAGGCCAGCTTGCCGGCCCTGACCGGCCACGCCCACCCGCCCAGCGTGGAAAGCCGCGGCGACTTCCCGCCCGCGCCGACCGACTTCCCTCCCTTCGGGGCCGTGCTGGCTTCGCTGCGCAAGCCCGGTCCGCTGCCGCCGTGGGTGCAGATCGGTCCCCTGATGCGACGCAACAACGGCACCGTCCTGCACGGTCAGCTTCCCGGCTTCCTGGGTACACGCCACAGCCCGCTGACCATCGACCAGGACCTGCTCGCCGAAACCGTGCGCATTGGAGCGGTGACCCCCAACCCGGAACTGTCCGTATCCCGGCTGCGCGATCGCCAGGGACTGCTGAAGGAGATCGACAGCCAGCGGCAGCTGCTCGACCAGGTCGCCGAGGCCCGCAGTCTGGACGATCATCAGCAGCGGGCGTTCAGCCTGCTCCGCTCGCAGGCCACGAGCAAGGCCTTCGATCTGGCCGCCGAGCCGCCGGCGGTGCGCGAGCGCTATGGCCGAACGCAGTTTGGTCAGTGCTGTTTGCTGGCCCGCCGGCTGGCCGAGGCCGGGGTGCCGATGATCAACGTCAGCTACTGCCTGACGCCGGTGGGCTCGTGGGACACGCACAGCAAGCACTTTGGCCAGATGAGGCAATCGCTGTGCCCGACCTTCGACCAGGCGTTCGCGGCGCTGGTGGCCGACCTGGACGAGCGCGGCCTGCTCGGGCAGACGCTGGTGGTGGCCAACGCGGAGTTCGGCCGCACCCCGAAAATCAACGCGAACGCCGGCCGGGACCACTGGCCGTGGGTTTACTCGATCGCCCTGGCGGGCGGCGGCGTGGGGCAGGGCGTGGTCTACGGCTCGTCCGACAAGCTGGCCGCCTATCCGACTTCTCACCCCCACGATCCCCGGGACATGGCGGCCACGATCTACCACCTGCTGGGCGTCCCGCCGGACACCATCATCCACGACCAGACCGGCCGGCCCCATGCGCTCGTGATCGGGCAGAAGATTGACGGGCTGCTGAGCTGATGGTGCGGGGCTGTACCAACTGACGTACCATCGCATTTCCGAGCGATCCCGAGATGGTTCCGTTGCAAAGGAGAAGGCAGAGTGAGGAACGTCATGCACTCGCGACAGAGCGAATTGTCGCGTCGAGAGTTCCTGGCCTCCGGGGCGGCCATCGCCGCGACCGCCACGGCCGGGCTGGCTGCCGATCCGGCCGGGCCGCATCAGGCCTCCGGAGTCAAGGTTGGCGAAGTCACCGACGCCTCGGCCATCGTCTGGACTCGACTCACGGCCAGCAGTGCCCGGAACGCCGAGGGGGCCAAGGTCGCCGGCAGACCAGGCAAAGACGAGGCATCTCCGACGGACGCGGAGGTCACTCAACTCCAGGGCGCCTGTCCCGGAGCCCCGGGACGCATTCGGGTGCGTTACGGCACCAAGCCGGACCTCGCGGACGCCAAAACGACCGCCTGGGTTGAGGTCAGCGAGAAGACGGACTTCGCTCACCAGTTCGCCCTCGCCGGGCTGTCCCCCGACGCCATCGTCCATTACGCCGTGGATACAACGGACCCGGCGAAGTCTCCCCACGGATCGCTCGTTGGGTTGTTCCGCACCGCTCCGAAGCCGGACGCCGAGACCGAAGTCACCTTTGCCGTGGTTACCTGCCAGATGTACGCGGACCTCGACCACGCCGAGGGGTTCCAGATCTATCCCGCCATCCGGGCGCTCGACCCGCGGTTTGTCGTCTTCACCGGGGACAACGTGTACTACGACAGCGAGCGCCCCGTCGCCCGCACCCCGGCCCTGGCCCGCTACCACTGGCAGCGCATGTATAGCCTGCCGCGCCACGTGGAGCTGCTCCGCACCGTGGCCAGCTACTGGGAGAAGGACGATCATGACACGCTGAAGGACGATTCCTGGGCCGGTCAGAAGCTGGGCGACCTGACCTTCGCGGAGGGGCAGCGCATCTTCCGGCAGCAGGCGCCGCTGGGCGACTCGATCTACCGCACCTTCCGCTGGGGCAAGTTCCTGCAGGTGTACTTGACCGACGGCCGGGATTTCCGCTCGCCGAACACGATGAAAGACGGACCGGAGAAGACCATCTGGGGCAAGGAACAAAAGGCCTGGCTGTTCCGCACCCTGAAGGAGAGCGACGCCGTCTGGAAGGTGATCGTCAGCCCCACGCCGCTGGTCGGACCGGATCGGCTCAACAAGAAAGACAACCACTCCAACGCCGGCTTCCAGCATGAGGGAGACGAGGCCCGCCTCTGGCTCAAGGACAACGTCCCCGGCCGGTGTTTTGTGGTGTGCGGCGACCGGCACTGGCAGTATCATTCGGTGCATCCGGGGACGGGTTTGCACGAGTTCTCCGTCGGGGCGGCCAGCGACAAGCACGCCGGCGGCACGCCGGGAGAGAACAAGGACTACCATCGCTTCCATCGGGTCAAGGGCGGCTTCCTGTCGGTGACGGCTCGGGGAAAGACGCTCACCTTCCGGCATCGCGACGTGGAGGGGAAGGTGGTCTATGAGTATGAAGCCAGGGTGGGGTGAAGCGGCCGGGACGCTGGCTGAAAGTGATTCAGGCGGCGCCGCGATCTCGAGAAGGCCCCTTTGCAAAGGAGAAGGCAGGATGCCCGTCATTCGATTCGGTCTGGCGCTGACCGGCCTGATGCTCCTGGTGAGCATTCCCCTCCCGGCGCAGGAGCGGGAGCGAACGGATTCCCACGACGATCCACTTCCTCCGGGCGCGGTCGCCCGGTTGGGCTCGGTCCGGTGGCAACATCCAGGGGAGATCGCCGCGCTGGCGTTCTCTCCGGATGGCAAGGTTCTCGCCTCCGGAGGCAGCGAGGGCCTTGTCTGCATGTGGGACGTCAGTTCGGGCCGAAAGCTGCGCTCGCTGCGGCATGGTCGGAGGGTTGATGCTCTGGCCTTCTCGGCTGATGGCCGCCGGCTTGCCTCCTCCGGAGACTCGGAGATTGCCGTTTGGGACCCGGGCAAGGGAAATCTGCTTGATCGCTGGCCCAACTCATTCGGGGATCTGTTTGATAGCTGGTCCAACCCATTCCGGCCCCAAGTCCTCGTGTTTCTCCAGGAACCGGATCGCTTGCTCAGCATCGGAGATTGTGTGGGGTGCTGGGACCTGGCGACGGGTCGGCCCGTGACCCTCTTCCCCGACCAGCGAGAGGCCCCGCAGCGATTTAACCACCTGAAAGGCTGCGTCTCCAGAGACGGCCGGCTCCTGGCGACCTGTTCGCAGGCAACAACTGATCTCTGGGATCTCCAGGCCGGGAAAAGACTGTGGCGACAGGACATGGGCGCTGTTGGAGTCGCCTTCTCTCCGCATGATCGGGGGCTTGTTACTCTGGGAAGCACGGGCACGCTCCGCCGCCGGAACCTCAAGACGGGAGAAGAGGAAGTCAGATTGCCTGAAATGAAGCTTTTCGCGGATGAGGGGCTTCTCGCGAGTTCTCCCGATGGCGCCTTGATGGTATCGAGTCTCCACGAGAGGCACAGCGATGGCAGCGAACACCGACTGATCGATGCAGTCCGTTTCTGCCAGCTGCCGTTTCCCGACGATCGGGGTCTCGGCTCGGGCCCGCGGGTTTTTTCTCCGGATGGCAAGGTCCTGGCGGGTGGAGGCCGGAATGGACGAATCCGGTTGTGGGACATGCCGTCGGGCAAGCTCCGCGGACCTGAGGACGTGCCCATTGGCTTGCCTGACTGCGTGCGTCCTTCTGTTTCTTTTACCAGGAACGGGAAGGTTGTCGCTTTTGTGGACAGCGCCGGCGTGCTGACCCTCGCGGCGAAAGACACGCTGAAACCATTGCGCCGCTGGACAGCCGAGAAAGGAGCCTTCTCGGCCGTGGCCCTGTCTGCCGACGGTCGCGTGGTCGCCACCGCGTGCCAGAAAACAGCCCGGGATGGAGGCCCCAGCTGCTTCTGGGACCCGGCCACTGGACACAAGCTGTGGAACTTGCCTGGCAATGAGTCCCCGGCTCAACTGGTGTGGCCCGTTGGGGAGTGGGTTGTACCCAGCTTCCTCGCTGTTTCTCCGGACGGCAAACTGGCAGCCTGCTCGTTGTCCGCGGGCCAGGTATGCCTGGTCGAGACGGCCAGCGGCAAGACGGTCTGGCAGTGGCAGGCAGAGGTTGGCTACCCTTCCACCGGCTGTTTCTCGCCGGACGGCAAACTGTTCCTGGCAGGCGACGAGTCTGGCCGGCTGCGCGTCTGGGACACGACCACGGGCAAGGAGACTCGCTCCTGGCTGGCTCACGGCGGCTTTGTCGTTTCCGGTTTTTCCTTCTCCGCCGATGGCAAGCAACTGGCCACGACGGGAGGGGATGGCTTCGTGGCTGTCTGGGAAGTCAGCTCCTGGAAGCGGCTGGCCTGGCTTGATCGGCACAATAGCGACTGGGCGACGGTGGCGTTGTCGCCGGACGGCCAGCGGGTTGCCGCGCGGGGACAGGACCGCTCCCTGCTGATCTGGGAGGTGCGGACAGGCCGGCTCCGCTGGCGGTTGTCCGCCGAGCAGGTGCGCCTGAGCGATGCCGTCTTTGACGCTTCCAGCCGCTGGCTGCTCACCGCAGGGTACAACGACACTCTCCTGAAATGGGACCTGGAACAGCTCAAGGAAGAGCCGCGTGCGGAGCCTCCGGCGCTCCCGGCTGAAGGGCACCAGCCATTGCCTCCCGCGCCAGGGCCCGCATTGGGGGGAAGCCCATCTTTCCAGAGAACTACAGAGGGCAGTATGCTCTGTCTCCTGATGGGAGCGTCCTGGCGGTGAGCAGCTCGTCTGAAACCAGGCAACCAGGTGATGTCCAGCTGTGGGATACTGCCGTTGGCCGACCCTTGCGAGGGCTGATCGGAGCCGAACCGGATCGTGCCTTTCGGAATCGCGGCTCTTTTTCTGATCGCAAGGCAATCCTCTTCTCCCCGGATGGTCGGTTGCTGGCCGCGGTGTCCGAATGGGGATTGTCGATCTGGAACCTGAGAACAGGCCAACGAACACAGCGGATCTCCTGCAGGATCCGCGATCTCGCGGCCGTGGCGTTTTCCGCGGATGGCCGATTCCTGGCTTTGGCCAGCAATCCCCTCAAGTCCACCGGCAAGCAGTGGCCGGCCCTGCAGGTCTGGGACCTGGAGACAAAGCAGCCGCTGCACGAGAGCCTGGGAGAGAAACGCTTCTTCAATGCCTTTCTGGCCTTCTCGGCGGACGGCAAGCAGTTGATCCTCTGCGGGAAGGGGCAGGACAAGGAACCCGATGAATTGTGCGTCTCGGACGCCTCGAGTGGTCGCTGTCTTCAGAATCGGCCGGTTCGAGGGCGTATTGCCGGTCTTTCAGCAGATGGCCGACATTGGGCCATCCAGGAAGAAGGTAAGCCGTTGGCAATCGTTGACTTCGTTTCTGACAAGCAGTTGCTTGCCCTGGAGGGGTCGTGGCGTGACGTTCTCTTCGCGAGCAGGCCAGGTTGTGGCGGTGGGCGAGCCATGGGGAACAAGCGAGGTTTGGGACGTCGCCAGGGGCCGGAAGCTGTTCACCATTCCCGGCAAGGCTCGCCTTCATGACCTGTCCGCTGATGGCCGGGTCGCAGCGATGATACCAAAAGAACACCGAGTGTCCGTTGAACTTTGGCGGCTTGGGGAACCTCGCGGTCCTGAAAAGGCTCCTGCCGCTCTCACTCCCTCAGGACCAAGCGAGGACGTCACTGCGCCGGCGTGGTCCGCCGACAGTCGTCGGCTCGCCGTTGGCCGTGCTGGTCGCAGTGTCCGCATTTTGCAGGCTGATTCCGGCAAGGAGCTGGTCCGCCTGGCCGATCCTGCCGCCAAATCGGTTGCTCTGGCGTTCTCCCCGCAGGGTGACCGTCTGGCTGCGCTGGGGGCTACGGGTCAGATGGATTGTTGGCAATGTGACTCGGGCCAGATGCTGGCCGGCCGACCTCCCATGTCTATCGATCCCTGGGACTACTGGGAGCATTGGCCGAATGCTGTCTGCTACTCCCGCGCTGGCGGGCAAGTGACCGCCATCGGCGGAAAGGGTCACCTTGAAAGCTGGGATGTCAAAACCACCGCGAAGCTGCCTGGCTGGAAACCCAGGGAGCCAGAGTATGCGATGGCCGTTTCGGCGGAGGCTCGCCTGGTCGCCACCGTGGAGGAACGAGAAGACCAGGAGAAACGCAAGTTCTGCCGACTGCGGCTCCGCCAGTTGCCGGAAGGGACCCTCTGGGCTCAGTTCCAGGAGCAGACCAGCAGGATGGACTCTGTGGCCTTCTCGGAGGATGGCCGGCTGCTGGCCGTGAACCGCTGGCGGAGCGAAGGCTCGGACGTCTCCTTGCTGGGAAACCGCCACGGGTCAGGAAGTTTGGGTTTGCCATCCGGGCGGGGTCCACGTTTGCCTGGCGTTTGCTCCCGACAGCCGGCATCTCGTGGTCTCCGCTGGCAAGGAAGTATGGGTTCACGACCTGGTCCGTCGCCGTCCGGTTGGCCTTCTGCGGGGTCACGAGGAGTGGATAACGAGCATGTCCTTTTCCCCCGACGGCCGAACGCTGGCCACAACCGCCGGGGACCGCACGGTCTTGCTGTGGGACACGACCTGGCCCAAGTGCTTCCCGAGACCACGCATTGACCCGGCCCCGGCCGACCCCGAGGCTCTCTGGCGTGATCTGTCTGGAACGGACGCTCCCTGCGGACAGGAAGCCCTCTGGCGGCTGGTGCAGATCCCGGAGCAAGCACTGCCGCTGTTGCAGTGCAAACTCCAGCCGGTCGCGCCGGTGGACCGGGAGAAACTGAAGCGGTTGCTCCGCGAACTGGAACACGATGCGTTTGCACGCTGGGACCGAGCCCGGCGGGACTTGCTGCAATTCGGGAGTGCCGCCAGACCCGCCTTGCGGGTCGTGCTGGAGGGACAGCCAACCGCCGATCTGAAACGGCAGGTCGAGCAACTGCTGGAGGAGATCCAGCCGGAACAGGCCTCTCCCCAGCGAGGCGCCGCCAGCCGGGCAGTGGCCGTGCTGGAACGCATCGGCTCGACGGAAACTCTGGGGTTTGCTGAAGCGGCTGGCGGAGGGCGAACCCACCGCGTACATGACCCGGCAGGCCCAGCAAGCCCTCGAACGGTCGATCCGCGGGCCGGCCAAGCCTTGAAGGCCGACATTCGAGCAAGACTGCCTGGCGTGCCTGCCGCGGCCGTGTGTGTGTCGCCGGCGCAATGCAACCCATTCCGGCCTCACATTCCCGGGTTTCAACCGTGCCGCGGTTTGGGGCTACCGCTGTGTGTGCTCCCGGTGTACAAGTAACGGAAAGGACTTGTTACCTTGAGGAGGTTTGCCATGGTGCGAAGGTGGATGAGGGGTGGCTTTGCTCTGCTGCTGATTGGCACGACTGCTGGTCCTGCCTGGACTGAGGCCGCCGCCCAGGATCTATCGCGCGTGCCCCCGCCGGAGGGGCTGGTCGCGAAAGACGTCGCGGCCGCCCCGGCGGCCGTGGTCTGCTTCCTCGAAGGGCCGGCCTGCGATGCGGCGGGCAACCTCTTCTTCAGCGACATCGCCGGCAATCGCATCCTGAAACGAGACCCGAAGGGCACCGTCACCACCTTCCGCGCCGACAGCGGCCGTACCAACGGCAACTGCTTCGACGCCCAGGGCCGGCTCATCAGCTGCGAGGGCGGCGAGCAAGGGATCGGCCGCCGGCGCATGGTCCGCACCGACATGAAGACCGGCGAAATCACCGTCCTGACCGAGAAGTACGAAGGCAAGCGCTACAACAGCCCGAACGACTGCTGCGTCGATGGCAAGGGCCGCATCTGGTTCACCGACCCGCGTTACGGCGACCGCGGCGATCTGGAGATGGACGTCGAAGGCGTCTATCGCATCGACGGCCCGGGCAAGGTCACGCGGATGCTCACGCAGAAGGAGATCGATCGGCCCAACGGCATCGCCGTGACGCCGGACAGCAAGACGCTGTACGTGATCGACAGTCATCCCAAGGTGGGCGGCAATCGCAAGATCTGGGCGTTCGACCTGGCGGACGATGGGTCGCTGTCGAAGCAGCGGCTGGTCTACGATTTCGGCAAGGCCCGCGGCGGCGACGGCATGCGCGTGGACCTGAAAGGGAACTTGTGGGTGGCGGCCGGCATCAACAAGCCGCGCGGCAACGCGGGGGAATCGCTGGAGGTTCCGGCGGGCGTCTACGTCATTGCTCCGGAGGGCAAGCTGCTGGGCCGCATCCCAATTCCGGAGGACCTCATCACCAACCTGGCCTTCGGCGGACCCGAGCGCAAGACCCTGTACGTGACCGCGGGGAAGACGGTGTACCAGTTTCCGGTCAACGTGTCGGGATATGCGGTGTATCCGCCGCTCAAACCGTGAAGGAACTTCGGCGGTTCGGCAGACTGGATGCCTGAACCGCCGAGCGCACGCAGCGCAGCGGAGTAAGCGGTCTCACCGACAACCGCTTACTCCGCTGCGCTGCGTGCGCGGCTCGGCGGTTCTGTGCGAGAAGGGGCAAGAGAGGTCCCGAAGAGACAGCGTGTGATGGTGGCGCGGTGGCGGGGTCGCTTTTTTGTCATCGCGTGGGGCGTTCAGTGACACACCGGGGCATCTCCTGGCCAGACCGCCAGCATTTTGTCGCCGTTGGCGGTGTGGCGGCTTCAGCGCTTCTGTCTCGCCGTCTCCTTCCTCCCCATAATCCGTGACGGTTCGCTCCTTTTGTCGTGGACAAGTTCCCTGGCATCGGCTACCCTCTCAGGTGGAGCGTCTGACGGACGCCGCCAACTCACCGCCGACCCGCCCGCCTTCCGGGGATGAGACCATGAGCCAATCACCGACCTCCAGGCGGCCCCCCTCCACCCTGCTCTCGCGCCGCCGGCTTCTCCAGGCTGGCGGGCTCGGCGCCCTGCACCTGGCCATGCCGGGCATGGTCGCCGCAGGGGTCGATGGCAAGCAAGGTCTCCGCGGCAGCGCGGCCGAGCGGTCGTGCATCTTCGTCTTGCTGTGCGGCGGACCCAGCCACCTCGACACCTGGGACCTGAAGCCCGATGCCCCGGACGGCATCCGCGGCCCATACAAGCCGATTGCCACGACCGTCCCCGGGATGCGCCTCAGCGAGCTGCACGTGCGCCTGGCCACGTTGACCCGGCATTTCGCCCTGATCCGGTCGATGACGCACGTCGGCAACATCAGCAACCATTTCGATGCCATGCACCACTGCCTGAGCGGCCAGGCCGAAGCCCCCGCCGACGCCCCTTACATCGGCTCCGTGCTGGCCAAGGTGCGACCCAGCCAGCGCAACGTCGCTTCCTACGTCTGGCTGATCAAGTGCGTCGGCGATCCCGTCTTCTGCGCTCCGAACATCGGCACGGGCGGCTTCCTTGGCGCTCACCACGGTCCGCTGTTCGTCGGCTCGGCTGCCAACAATCCGAGTACGCCTGGCTTCAAGGCGCCCGACCTGTTCACGCCGGCGGAGCCGGATCGGTTGCAGGGCCGCCGCCGATTGCTGGACGACCTGAATCCTCCCGACGGCGAGGACAATCGCGTCAAGAAGGAATGGCAGGACGTCCACCAGCGGGCCTTCGAGCTGACGACGGGGACCGCGGGCCGGCAGGCGTTCGACCTGGAACGCGAGCCGGCGGCCGTGCGCGACCGCTACGGCCGGCATCCCCTGGGGCAGAACCTGCTGCTGGCACGCCGGCTGGTCGAGGCGGGAGTCGGCTTCGTCACCGTCAATGGCTGGACGGGCCCGGCCCCGAGCGGAGTGGAGGCGGCCGGCCGGCAGCTCCAGCTGGGACATGCACGGCGGCCACATGGGCATGGGCAACGCCTTCGGCAACGGCTCGTACGGCATGGGCTGGTGCTTGCCGCGCCTCGACGAGGCGCTCTCGGCGCTGCTGGAGGACCTTCACCTGCGCGGCCTGCTGGAGAGGACGCTGGTGGTGGTCATCGGCGAGTTCGGGCGGTCGCCGAAGATCAACACGCAGGGCGCAGCCGGGCCGGCTCCACTGGCCGGATTGCTATTCCGCCCTCCTGGCCGGGGCCGGGATTCGCGGCGGCATGGTCTACGGCGCGTCCGACAAGATCGGGGCTTACGTCAAGGACAGGCCGGTGCGTCCGCAGGACCTCGGGGCCACGATTTACCACGCCCTGGGCGTGCCGCTGGACCTGCGTTTGGGCAAGGACGGCGTCTCGCGTCCCATCACCACCGGGCAGCCGCTCCTGGACCTGTTCGGCTAATGCAAGAGATGCGATGGCCCCTCACGGAACTCGGGAGCGTGTTCGTGGTTTATATCCCTGCTGGCGTGATAGTGGATTGCGCCTTCGTCTCCGACGGCCTGACAGGGACCTTGCCATGAGAACGCTGCTTGGTTTCGTTGCCCTCCTTGTGCTTCTCCCCATCCAGTCTCTGGCGGCTGCGGAGAGCAAGCCGAACATCGTCTTCCTCCTTGCGGACGACCTCGGTTACGGCGACCTGAAGTGCTACGGGCATCCGTATGCCCGCACCCCGAACCTCGACAAGCTCGCCTCCGAGGGCACTCGGTTTACCCAGTTCAACGTGACCGGCGTCACCTGCTGCCCGAGCCGGACCGGGTTCATGACCAGCAAGTTCCCGGCCACGTTCCGCGAGTACCCGGCCAACGCCGGGTTCGGCAAGCGCATCACGATCACGGAGCTGCTGAAGAAACAGGGTTACGCCACCGGGCATTTCGGCAAGTGGCACATCGGCGACAAGCAGACGCCGGGGACGTATGGGATCGACGCCATCAACGTCGATGACGGCGAGGACAAGGCCCGTCAAAGGCAAGACCCGCGTGGTCGGGACGCCAACATTTACGACGCCGCCATCAAGTTCATCGAGAAGAACAAGACCGGCCCCTTCTACGTCAACGTCTGGGGGCACGTGACGCACTTCCCGGTCAACCCGCCTCAAGGGCTGGTGGACCGGTTCAAGGACCTGACCGTGAAGGAAACCGATTTCTCCCCGTACATGCAGGCGAAGTTCGACTGGGTCCGGAAGAACGGCGGGGACGTGAGCGAGCGGATGCGCCGCTATCTCGCGGACGTTTCCTCGCTGGACGATAGCGTCGGCCGGCTGCTGAAGAAGCTCGACGACCTGGGCCTGCGGGAAAACACGATCGTGGTCTTCAGCAGCGACCAGGGGCGCCGGAAGGGCGCTTGCCGGGCAAGGCGGCGGCCCTCACGCCGGCCGAGCGGCAGAAGCGTCTGGACCTGCAAATGAACCTGATGGGCTACGCCGGCGAACATCGCGGCGGCAAGCACAACACGTACGAGGGCGGCGTGCGCGTGCCGTTCATCCTTCGCTGGCCCGGCCACGTCCCCGCCAACAAGGTCAACAGCAAATCCAACATCGGCGCCATCGACTGGCTGCCGACACTGTGCAGCATCACCGGCATCAAGATAGCCGACGACTTCGACGGCGAGGACGTGTCGCGGGTCTGGTTTGGCAAGGATCAGGAACGCACCAAACCCCTGTTCTGGAAGACCAACAACGTCCGCAGCGAGATCGGCATCCGCGTCGGCAACTGGAAGATGATCGATCCCAACCGCAAGCAGGGCGAGATCGAGCTGTACGATCTGTCGGTCGATCCGAGCGAGAGCAAGAACCTGGCCGCGAAGAATCCGGAAGTCGTCAAGGAACTCAAGGCGAAGATCGAGAAGTGGCGTGCGACTCTGCCCAAGGATTACGTCAAGACGGCCGACAAGGACTGAAGCCGGTCCCGCGGCCAGAGGTTGAACCATGAAAGCGATGCAGTTGCTCTTCGCCCTTCTTTTGCTTCTCCCGGGTCAGGTCCTGGCCGCGGACCGGCCCGGCAAGCCGAACATCCTGCTGATCCTCGCGGACGACATGGGGTGGTCCGACCTCGGCTGTTACGGCGGCGAGGTCCGCACTCCGAACCTGGACGCCCTGGCGAAGAATGGGCTGCGCTTCACGCAGCTCTACAACTCCGCCCGGTGCAGTCCGACCCGGGCCTCGCTCCTGACCGGCTTGCATCCGCACCAGGCCGGCTTCCCGAACCTGTCGGGTATGCTGCCCGCGCACTGCGTCACCATTCCCGAGGCCCTCAAGCCGGCCGGGTATCGGACTTACATGGTCGGCAAGTGGCACCTCAATGGGCAGAAGTCCAACCCGGTGATGCGCGGCTTCGACGAGTATTACGGCCTGCTCGGCGGCTTTGACACCTTCTGGAACGAGAAGCCATACTCCCGGTTGCCGGCAGGCCGGCCGAAGCGGGCCTATCCGCCGGGCGGGTTCTACTCCACAGACGTGTTCGGCGACTATGCTCTGGACTTCCTCGCCGATGCGGCCAAGGCCGGTCAGCCTTGGTTCTTCTACCTGGCGTTCAACGCCCCGCACTTCCCGCTGCACGCGCCGGAGGCCGACGTTGCCCGGTACGAGAAAGTCTACGCCGATGGCTGGGACAGGATCCGCGAACGGCGGTTCGCCCGCCAGAAGGAACTCGGGCTTGTGCCCCGGGACATGGTCCTGACTCCGACGGAGCCTTGTGCCGGGCAATCAGTTCAACCGCGAGAGCCGATACCGCGACAAGGAGAATCCGGCGTGGGATTCACTGCCGGCCGACCGCCAGATCGACCTGGCCCGGCGCATGGCCGTCTACGCGGCCATGATCGATCGCCTTGACCAGAACGTCGGCCGCGTGGTCGCCGCTCTGAAGGAGCGAGGGCAGTTCGACAACACCCTGATCCTGTTCCTGTCAGACAACGGGGCGTGCGCCGAGTGGGACCCGTTCGGGTTCGACGGCCGCAGCGGGCCGACCAACGTGCTCCACAAGGGGGACGACCTGAAGAAGGTCGGCGGGCCGGACAGTTACATCAGTTACGGCAGCGGCTGGGCGAACGCCTGCAACACGCCGTGGCGGCTCTACAAGCACTACACCCACGAAGGCGGCATCGGGACGCCCGGCATCGCCCACTGGCCGGCCGGGATCAAACGGGCCGGCGAAATCGATCCCCGGCCGCTCCACGTCCACGACGTGATGCCCACCTGTCTGGAACTTGCCGGAGCGGCGTATCCGGCGGAGCGGAATGGGACCAAGGTCCTCCCCTGCGAGGGCCGGAGTTTCGTCTCCGCGTTTCGCAACGAACAGGACGCGGTTCGGACTCTGTACTTCGAGCATGAAGGGCATGGGGCCGTTCGCGAGGGGAAATGGAAGCTGGTCAATCTCGAACCGGGGAAGTGGGAACTGTATGACGTGTCCGCCGACCGCGTCGAGCTGCACAACGTCGCCGACAAACACCCGGAGGTTGTGAAGGAATTGTCCGCGAAGTACGCCGTCTGGGCGAAGCGAGTTGGGTTGCCTCAACAGCCCGGAGTCGTTGGCAAGAAGAAGGACGCCTCCGCCGGCGTGAACAAGCCGAACCTGGTCGTGTTCCTCAGTGACGATCACGGGCAACGCGACTCGACTCCCTACGGAGCGACGGACGTTCGCACTCCGGAAATGCAAAAGCTGGCCGACGCCGGGTGTCGCTTCACCCACGCCTTCGTTGCGTCGCCGAGCTGCGCCCCGAGCCGGGCGGCAATGCTCACCGGGTTGATGCCGGCCCGCAACGGAGCCGAGTCGAATCACACCTTCAAGCGAGACGGAATCGCGTCCCTGCCCGAGGTCCTTCGCAAGCTCGGCTACGAGACGGCCGCGTTCGGCAAGGTCGCTCACGGTCCCAAGGACGCGGAGCGACACGGGTTTGACCATCTCGACCGCCGGCACACTGCGGCGTTTGTCGCGGAGTTCCTGAGCAAGCGGAACAAGAGCAAGCCGCTCTGTCTGTTCGTTGGGACCAACGATCCGCACGTCCCCTGGCCGGAGAATGCCGGGTACGATCCAAAGACGGTCCAGCTGCCGCCGACGTTCGTGGACACGCCGGAAACGCGCCTCTTCCGCTGCCGCTATTACAGCGGCGTGAGCAGGGCGGACGCTCTGCTGGGTGAGATCCGAACCCTGGCCCGCAAGGAACTGGGCAAGGACGCCGTGTTCGTTTACAGCAGCGATCATGGGGCCCAGTGGCCGTTCGGGAAGTGGAACCTCTACGACGCCGGAATTCGTGTGCCGCTCCTGGTGGAATGGCCGGGAGTGATCCAGCCGGGAACGACGTCGGACGCGATGGTGCAGTCGATTGACCTGCTCCCCACCTTGATCGAGATTGCCGGTGGGACCGTTCCGCCAGGACATCGACGGCAAGTCGTTCCTGGGCCTGCTGCGGGGAAAGACGACCAGCCACCGCGACCGGATCTTCACCACGCACACCAACGACGGCGACATGAACGTCTTTCCAATCCGGTCGGTGCGGACGCGCGAATTCAAGTACGTCCGCAATCTCCGCCCGGAGTGGGAACACACCACCCACATCGACCGGGCCCAGGCCAGGGACGGCGGATATTACTGGAAGTCCTGGGAGGAGGCTGCCAAAACAGATCCGGCGGCTGCGGCGATCGTCAAGCGGTATCACCAGCGGCCGAAGGAGGAACTGTACGATCTTGGTGCCGATCCGCACGAGACGAAGAACCTGGCTGGCGACCCGAAATACGCGGATACGCTGCGGAAGCTTTCGGCCGAGCTAGCTGCATGGCTGAAGGTCCAGGGAGACAGCGGTAAGACGGCCGGCACCCCGCGGCCGCTGCCTGGGAGCGGCAAGTAGAATCCAGGACTCTGGAATCGAAAGGGCGAGCGGCGCGGCGTCAGCCCGCCGGTGGAAGCCTCAACACCTCCACCGGCGGGCTGACGCCGCGCCGCTCGCCCTTTCGGTTCGCGGCTCCAGGGACTCTCAACACTCCAGCAGCCCGGTGCTGTCGCCAAGGCGTCCCGGCCGGACGTTCAGGCGGTGCAGTAACGCCAGGTGGAGGTTCGTCACAGGAGTGTTGGTCCGGTAAGCCACGTGCTGTCCGGTCTTCAGGGTGCCATTCCCCTTGCCGAGGACAAGGATGGGCAGGTCCTCGTGAACGTGCCGATTGCTATCGGAGATCCCGGCGCCGTAAACGATCATCGACCGATCCAGCACCGTGCCCTCGCCTTCCCGCATGGACTGGAGCCGGGCGATGAACTCGGCAAAGAAGCCCAGGTGGTACGTTTGAATCCGGGTCAGCTTGGCGAGGGTCGCCGGATCATTTTTGTGGTGCGACAGCTGATGATGCGATTCGGGGATGCCGATCTGATCGTAACTGCGGATGCTCGATTCCCGGCCGACCATCAGGGTGCTGATCCGCGTCAAGTCGGCCTGAAACGCCAGGGCCAGCAACTGATACGTCAACCGACTGTGTTCCGCGTAATCCGCCGGAGTCCCCGCTGGCCGTTCGAGCGCAGCCCGAGGCTTCGAGTCCGCTTGCTGGAAGCGCTCGATGCCGCGTTCAATCTCCCGGATCGAGGACAGGTATTCGTCGATCTTGTGCCGGTCCGCGGGGCCCACGCTTGACGTGAGGCGCTGCGTTTCCTCGATGGCACCATCGAGGATGCTCTTCTGGAAGCGGGCCCGCCGGGCGGCGGTTGCCGGAGGCAGGGTCGGATCTCGCATTGCCGAACAGGCGCTCGAAGACGTGCCGCGGATTGGTCAGGGGCGCCAGCGGCGTCGTGGGCGTGCGCCAGCTGAGGCTGCTGGTGTAGGCGCAGCTGTACTTGCCGTCGCACAGGCCCACCATGCGCGTGTCTTCCAGACCCAGCTCCAGCGAGCGCAGCCGGGTGTGCTGGCCGACCGCCTCGGCGGCCGATCTGGTCCGCGGAAACTCCCGCATGGATGTCGGAGCCGGATTCGCGGGGATGGGCTCCCGTCAAGAAGCTGGCGGAGGCGCGGGCATGGTCTCCCGGGCCGGAACCCAGGGCGTTGGCGTTGTGACACATCAGACCGGACAGGACCAGCGTCTGCTCCCGAAACCGCTCCAGCGGCTTGAGGATGGGCGTGAACGCGAAGGTTTTCCCAGTCGCGGCCGGCGTCCAGTTCTGCATGACCATGCCGTTGGGGACGTAGACAAAGCACAGCCGCAACGGTGGCACTCGGTTGGCGCCGTCAGCCCACCCCAGCGCAGGGATCATGGCGTCCAGCAGCGGCAGACCGATGACGGCGCCGCGCACCCTGCAGCAACGTTCGCCGCGACAGGTGTTTCCGGGTGAGGATCATCGCTGACTCCCGGCTTTCTCGCTTCATCTGGAACGGTGCGCTGCGGGCGATCTCCAGCACCAGACTGGAGAAGCGGTAGCCATCCCGGGCCACGCGCTCGGCGATGGCTTTCACCGCTTTTCGATCGCTACGCTCCAGACCTCGTCCCAGAGCGTAAATCAGCATCTTCTCGGCCAGGCACTCGGTGAAGGCACCCGGGTCAGCCTTCAGGATCGTCCGAAGGTCTTTGTATCCCTTGAAGGACCGTCCGTCCGGCAGGCTTCCCGCCGTATCGATTGGCAGAGTGCCGTCTTTCTCGCGCCACCTGCCGATCGCGTCGAAGTTTTCCAGGGCGAAGCCCAGCGGGTCCAGGCGGCTGTGGCAGGAGGCACAGGTCGGATTGGCCCGGTGCTTTTCCAGCTGCTCGCGCAGGGACATCGTTTTGCCCAGATGCTGTTCCTCCAGGGCCGGCACGTTGGCCGGCGGCGGAGGCGGCGGCGCATTGAGAAGGTTTTCGAGAATCCACTTGCCGCGCAGGACCGGCGACGTGCGGTTGGCGTACGAGGACACGGTCAGGACGCTGGCCTGGGTCAGGATCCCGCCCCGCTGCGTTCCTCTCAAATCGACCTTGCGGAACTCGTGGCCCTTGACCCCGGGAACCTGGTAAAACTCGGCCAGCCGCTGGTTCAGGAAGGTGTAGTCGGCATCGAGGAAGTCCAGGATCGGCCGATCCGCCCGGAGGACGTGGGCGAAGAACAGGTCCGTCTCCTGCTTCATTGACATGCGCGTGTAGTCGGTAAACTCCGGGAACTTCGCGCGGTCCGGGACGTGCGATTCCAGGGCGCGGGTCTGGAGCCATTGCCCGCCAAAGTTCTCGACCAGGGCCAGCGCTCTGTCGTCCTTGAGCAACCGCCGCACCTGGGCTTCCAGCACCTCCGGCTGACGCAACTTGCCCTCATCGGCACAGCGCAGCAGCTCGTCGTCGGGGACGCTGCTCCACAGGAAGAAGGAAAGCCTCGTCGCCAGCTGGTGTTGAGTGAGCTGTGGGGTCTCAACCCGGAACAGGAAATGCGGCGAGATCAGGATTCGTTGAATTGCCAGGCACAACCCCTCTTCAAAGGAATCGCCTTCCTTCTGCACCATCTGGACCAGCTTGACCAGGTCATCGACCTCCTTGTCGGAGACGGGCCGGCGATAGGCTCGCCGCGCCAGGTTCGCCAGGATCTTCAGGGCCTGCGAGGCATCGCGAGGTTCCTTGATGGGGCCATCAGGGAAGATCTTCTTCAACGAATCCGAGGAGGGGCCCTTCGCTTGTCCGTAAGGTCCAACAACGTCCAGATACATCGGGAAAAAGGCGTCGGTCGCCTTGGAGATGCCTTCCTCCGTCTTCGCCGGTTTGGGGCCCTTGTAAGCGGGAGGCAGCCCCTCGTACGTACGCAGCAAGGTGACCGACAACCAGTGCTCGCCGGCCTTGATCGGCGTGCGAAACTCCGCCCACAGGCCGTTCATTTCGCCGGGCCGCCGGCCGGCTTCGATCGTTGTCGGCACCGGGATCTTGGTCTGATGGACCAGCTTGCCATCGATCCAGAACCCCAGCTCCACCGGATTGGAGCCGGGAGGCCGGACGCCACGCAGGATGCCGCGGAGCCGATACTCGCCGTCGGCGGGGAACCACTGCACGACGTGGAGGGCGCTGGGCAAGCTCATGCCAGTCTCGTCGTAATCGAACTTGACCGCCTGGTTCTTGGAGAAGGCGTCCGCGGTGAAAAACGGTTGATGCGCCATGCGCTCCGGTTTCATCGGCGCCACGCCGAACAGGGCGGTCCGCGCTGCCTTCTCGGCCGCCGCCAGGTACTTGTCCACCAGGGCCGGGGACACGGAGAGGGTGCCGCCGTTGGTATCAAAGCCGTTGCCCGGAACGTCGGGAGGAAAGTCGTCGCCCGGCCGCAAGACCACGCCGAGCAGGTCGCGCACCGAATTGACGTACTCCGTTCGGTTCAGCCGCCGGATCACGGCCCGGCCCGGCTCGGCTGCCAGCTCGCGGTCGATGCGGGCCACGTGGGCTTCCAGCCAGGCGATCACCGGTTTGACGTCCTCGTGGCTTGGCTGAGGCCGGCCCTTCGGTGGCATGCTGCGCTGGCGGAGGACGCCCAGGGCCTTCTCAATGGCCGGCAAGCCGCTGGCCAGGGCTTTCTCGTCGGTGAACTGATCCAGGCGAACGTCACCGCGTTTCTTGTCGGTGTGGCAGGCAAAGCAGTGTTTGGCGAAAAACGGCTGCACCGTTCGCTGATACTCACGCCATTCGGCCGCTGGGACCGTGCCGGCGGATTGAGCGCCGGCGCGTGCGCCAAAGCTCACGAGGAGAAAGGAAGAGGAAGACGACTGCCCTTGAAGGCCGAATCTGGAAGGAGAGCGGCAGCATGGTCGTCCTGGCTCGGGGCGAGCCGTCGGCACCTGGACCGAACAGCTGGCCGATGCAGAGAATCCCCAAACAATGGGGAGAAGGTATCGGTGTGTTGAGTTATCATATCCTCTGCGTGGGGCGCTGTCCATTGTGTTCTCTCGGACCCTGGCGCCTGGCAACGGCGGCAACGCAATGACATCTTGACAAATCCCTGCGTCATTTCCCAAGGTGGTTGCGTTTGTGGCAGTGAAAGGAAGAAACCGTGTACGGGGGCGGAGCCGGACCATGACGGAAGCGCAATGGCTGGTGTGCAGCGATCCGAAACCAATGCTGGAACAGCTGCTCGGTAAGGCCAGCGATCGAAAGATGCGACTATTCGTTTGCGCCTGCTGTCGGCGGATCTGGAGATTGCTGGTCGATGACCGGAGTCGGAAGGCGATCGAAACCGCGGAACAATTTATCGAAGGAGAGGTCTACCAAGAAATGCTGGCATCTGCGATTGCTGCTGCGAACGCGGCCATTCACGATGTCTTTGCGGGGTCGAGGACTCAGGCAGAATCTGAGGCAGCAATCGCCGCAGCCAAGGCCGGTGTATGCGCGGATAACAGCCGATGCGTTTCGCCGTGATGCGTGGATCTATGCTGCGGAAGATACGTCATGGCACATTCGATATGCCCTTGAAACCGAGGGCGGCGAGCATGCTTCTCTGTTGCGAGAGCTGGTTGGCCCTTTGCTATTTCGACCGGTTCCACTCAACCCGATGTGGCTTTCGGCTGGCGGAACGCTGGCACGGTTGGCACGGGCCAGTTACGACCAACGCCACCTGCCTCCAGGATTGCTTGATTCCGACTGTCTATCAGTCTTGGCCGACGCCCTCGAAGACGCCGGTTGTGACAACGCCGACATCCTCGCCCACTGCCGCCGCGGCGGCGACCACGTGCGCGGCTGCTGGGTAGTGGATTTGCTCCTCGGAAAGTCGTAAGCGGGGGCGCAGCTTCGTTTCCCACCGGTGGGGGGTGTGGGGGGGGTAGCGGAAACGAATCGACCTAAGCGTTTGCCCCATTGCTTGTTATGGAGCCGATATTCGTTTCCCTGGGTCCTGACGCAGCCGAAACGGACCGCCCCTCTTGCTGAGTTGGTTGAACCAGTCGCCTCAAGGTGCGAACGTGTCAATCCAAGGTCTCTGGATCGTGAAGGTGGGAGGCAGTCTCTACGACCTGCCCGACCTGGCGGAGCGGTTGCGTCGCTTCTTGGCCGGGACTGTGCCGGCCGACGTCGACGTGCTGCTGGTGCCGGGAGGCGGAGTGATCGCCGACGTCATTCGCGATCTGGACGCCCGCCACGGGTTGGGCGAGGAACGGGCTCATCCGGCTTGGCCCTGCGGGCACTGTCGCTCAACGCCCACTTTCTGGCCTGCCTGTTGCCGGAGGCGAATGTGTTCTCACCCCAACCCTCCCCCGCAAGGTGGCGGATTCTCGACAGCCACGCCTTCATCGAGGCCGACGAGCGCCGCACCGGGCAAATCCTGTTGCCGCACACCTGGTCCGCGACCAGCGACAGCGTGGCCGCCCGGGCCGCCGTGGTGTTGCGAGCCCAACGGCTGGTCCTGCTCAAGTCGGTCACGCTCCCGGCGGGGCTCGACTGGGACGAGGCCAGCCGGCAGGGATTCGTCGATCCGATCTTCCCTCAAATCCTGCGGCAGGCAACGCACCCCCTGGAAGTGGTCGCGGTCAACCTGCGATCCCCTTGAGGACGTTACCATGCACGTCGGTCAGCCGGAAGTCCCGGCCGCTGAAGCGGTAGGTCAGCCGTTCGTGGTCCAGCCCGAGCAAGTGCAGGATGGTGGCGTGCAGGTCGTGGATGGTGCAGACCTTCTCGACCGCGTGCATCCCCATCTCGTCCGTCGCTCCATACGCGATGCCGCCCTGGACGCCGCCGCCGGCCAGCCAGACGCTGAAGCCCTCGGGGTGATGGTCCCGGCCATCGCGTCCCGCCGAGTGCGGCGTCCGGCCGAACTCGCCGGCCCAGACCACCAGCGTCTCGTCCAGCAGACCGCGGACCTTCAGGTCCTTGAGCAAGCCGGCAATGGCCTGATCGGTGACGCCGGCGTTGCGTTCATGGCCTTTCTTGAGGTTGCCGTGCTGATCCCAGGTGCCGTTGCTGCCCGCCAGGCCGGGGCAGTTGACCTGCACGAAGCGCACTCCCGACTCGACCAACCGCCGGGCCCGCAGGCACTGGACGCCATAGAGGCGTTTCGGCTCGTCGCTGGAATCGATGCCGTAGAGCGCTTTGGTTCTGTTACTTTCCTTGGCCAGGTCGAGGACGTCGGGGACCAGCGATTGCATCCGGTAGGCCATCTCGTAGTTGCGGATGGCCGACTCGACCGCGTCATCGCCGCCCAGCGACCGGGCGAAGTCCTGATCTTGCAGGCGAAGCAGGTCAAGCTTGGCCCGCTGCACCCGGCGGTCGCGGTCGCCCGGCTGGATGTTGGCGATGGGCTCTCCGTCGGCCCGGAAGATGCTCGCCTGGTAGCTCGCTGGCAGGAAGCCGCTGGAGAAGTTCTCCAGCCCGCCGCAGGGGACCACGTCAAAGTTCAGCACCACGAAGCCGGGCAGGTTGCGGTTGACGCTGCCCAGGCCGTAGGTCACCCACGAGCCCAGGCTGGGCCGACCGGCGTTGTTGGAGCCGGTGTGCAGCAGCAGCACGCCGGTCGAGTGCAGCGGCAGGTCCGCCTTCATCGAGCGGATCACGGCCAGGTCGTCGGCGCACGACGCCAGGTGTGGGAACAGCTCGCTGATTGGCAATCCGCTCCGGCCGTACTGTTTGAACTTCCAGGGGCTTTGCAGCCATTTGCGGTTCTTGTTGGCGGTCGGATTGGCGACGTTGCCGACCTCCTTGCCGTCGAGTTCAGCGAGCTTCGGCTTGGGATCGAAGCTGTCCACGTGCGACACCCCGCCGTCCATGAAGCAGAAGATCACGTTCTTGCAGCGCGGCTTGAAGTGCGGCAATCTGGGACTGTCGGAATAGGCGCGCTCGCCCATCAAGGCAGACAGGGCCAGCAGACCGAAGCCATTGGCGGAGGAGCGAAGCAGGTGCCGGCGCGTCGGGCCAGGGCTGAATCGACCGGGGCAGGGGGGATGCAGGGACATCTTACGATCCTCGGGCGGCGTTCAGGGGACGTAGAGGAATTCCTTGAGGTTGAACATGGTGTGCGCCAGGTCCTTCCAGACTTCCCGGCTCTTGAGGATGCCGTCGGCGGGAACCTGATGCAGCTCCGCCAGTTGCCGGGCGGCTTGCTCGAAGCGCTGCTGCTCGTGCGGGCTGGCGGGCCGGCCCAGCGCCGTGCGGAAGAGCCAATCGATCCGCTCACGAAGGCTGTCGGAGCGAGCGACCACTCGGCCCGCCCAGAATTCAGCCTGCTGATGGACAAAGGGGTCGTTGAGCAGGGCCAGGGCCTGGGCGGGGACGTTGGTCACGTCGCGCCGGCCCTGGGCGACCTTGCCGCCGGGGAAGTTGAAGACGCCCAGGAAATGCGGGCTCTCCATCAGGTTGTTGCGCATGTAGATGCTGCGCCGGCCGTTGCCGTCCAGCGGCCCCGGAAACAGCCGGCGGTCCGGGTTGGCCCTATCGCGGTAGGGATGGACGCTCGGTCCAAAGAGGGTCCGGTCCAGCCGGCCGGAGACGGCCAGGATCGAGTCGCGCACCGCCTCGGCTTCCAGGCGGCGGGCCGGGTAGTGAGCGAGGAAGCGATTTTGCGGATCGGTCTCGGCACCTTTCGGATCGGGTCGGCTCGACAGGCGGAAGGTCCGCGTCAGCACCAGCGAGCGGATCAGCCGTTTGATCGACCAGCCCTCCTCGACAAACCGGGCCGCAAGATGGTCGAGCAATTCTGGATGCGACGGCAGGTCGCCGACCCGGCCAAAATCGTCGGTGGTGCGGACCAGGCCGGTGCCGAACAGGTGATGCCAGACGCGATTGACCATGACCCGGGCTGTGAGGGGATTGGCCTTGCTGGCGATCGTCTCGGCCAGCATCAGCCGGCCACTGCCCGCCGACGTGCCCGCCGAAGCTGGTGTCAGCACTTCCAGGTAGCGGCGCGGCACCTTCATGCCGGGACGGAGGCAATCGCCACGCTCGAAGACCGGCTGCTCGAACCCGGGACCGAAGTCGGCCAGGCCCGGCACGATGCGCGGCAGCGCCAGCTCCTTTTCGGCGGCGCGATACTCCCGGACCAGCTGTTCCAGTCGGGGCGTCAGCCGAACGCTATTGCCCAGCAATCCGCGTCGCACCAGGACGTCCAGCCAGAGCGCATCGCTGTCGGTCGCTCGGTTGCTGGCCCAGGCCCGGATGGCGGCCTCGGCCACGGCGGCGAAGCGCCCGGCCACGCCCGTCCAGTCGGTCGGCGCCGGGTCGGCGAATAGCGGGCGGAGATGGCCCAGCTCGGGCTTCGGTGGCTGCGGATCATCGTGGATCACCGCCCGGACAATGCCCCAGTACGAGCGCGGATCGGCCGCGGCCTGCTCCCACGGGATGCGGTAGTTGGCCCTGTCGCCGCCCAGGCCGCTCAGCTGATCGGGGAACTTCGGGTTGTCGAGCATGGTCATCAGCTCGGCATAGGGCCGCAGACCTGCTGCGTCTGGAGGCATGCTGAAGGTGACCCAGCGCAGCTCGGGACTGGTCAGGGCCCGGTAGTTGCGATAATTGAGCTGGCAGTTGTTGGACACCAGCCGGACGGCAGCGCTGTGCTCGCCGCACACCAGCAAGCTGACGTGCTTGGCGCCGGCCAGCGCCGGTGAGCGCAGGGTGCCGTTCAATCGCTCCGACAGACGATGCGTAAAGCAGCCGGCTGGCAGCACTGCCTTGACCAGCGTGTCGCCATCGCTGGCGAGGACGAACTCGCCTGCCTGGGCCGCCCCTTGTTTCAGCCCGTGCCCTCCCACTTGCCAGTCGGCGAAACCGGTCGTGAAATCAGCCAGGGTGCGGAACCGGGTCCGGTTGAACTCGGCCCGTTCGCGTTCCTCCTTGCTCCAGCGACCGGCCAGGTCGCGCCACGCTTGCGGCAGTGTCTTCTCATCGCACCGGCTGAGCGCAGCCAGCGGGTTCAGCGGATCTTCCAGAGGCAGCTTGTCCTGCTTGAGCACGCTCAGCCGGCGCTCCAGCCGGGCCGGGTCGCGGGCCAGGGCAGCGGCATCCTCCTGCCAGCATTTGGCGATCTCCGTGCGGATTTGTTCCTTGAGCTGGGCCAGCCGCTCCATCGGTCGGGCGTTGACCTCGGGAGCGTCAATCGTATGGCTGACCAGGCGCGAGCTGCGCAAGATCCCCAGCAGAGCGTAATAGTCCTTCATGGAAACGGCGTCGATCTTGTGATCGTGACAGCGGGCGCAGGCGACGGTCGTGGCCTGGAACGCCTTGGTCAGCGTGTCGATCTGATTGTCGGCGACGTCGTAGCCGATCTGGGGCAGGTCGATGCAATCGTCGTGGTTGACCTCGCCGAAGCGGTAGAACGCGGTGCCAATCACCGATTCGTTGAAGCGATCGTCCTTGTTCCAGCGCGGTCGGGGCAGCAGGTCGCCGGCAACGTGTTCGCGGATGAACTGGTCGTAAGGCACGTCCGCGTTGAAGGCCCGGATCAGGTAGTCGCGGTAACGCCAGGCGTGATGGACCTCGTAGTTCCACTCGTTGCCGTGCGTCTCCGTGAAGCGGACCACGTCCATCCAGTGGCGAGCCCAGCGTTCGCCATGGTGCGGACTGGCCAGCAAGCGATCGACCAGCTTCTCATAAGCGTCGGGTGAGCGATCGCGGACAAACGCTTCCACCTCCTCTGGAGACGGTGGCAGCCCGGTCAGGACCAGGCTGAGCCGGCGCACCAGGGTGCGAGGATCGGCGTCCGCCACGGGTGTCAGGCCCTTCGCTTCCAGGGCGGCCAGCAGAAAGCGATCCGTGGGATGGGCCGACCAGCTGGACCCCTTCACGGCCGGGACCGGCGGTTTGCGCACCGGCTGGAGACTCCACCACGTCCGGCGCGTGCGCAGGATCTCGTCCCAGTTGCCGGCGGTCAGGGCGGGCGTGGGCCGATCGCGTGGATCGGGAGCGCCGAGCCGGACCCAGGCCTCGAAGTCGGCGATGACCGCGTCCGGCAGCTTGCCTTTCGGCGGCATCTTCAGATCGCCGCTTTGCCGAACGGCCTTGAGCAGCAGGCTCTCCGTGTCGCCGGGGACGACGGCTGGTCCGGAGTCGCCGCCCTTGCGCATTCCTTCCCGACTATCCACCAGCAGACCACCCTTGCGCTGTTTGGCCTCGGTGGAGTGGCAGCGATAGCAGTGCGCCACCAACACAGGCCTGACCTTCTTCTCGAAGAGTTCCCGGCCAGCCTCCTCCGCGGGAGTGGAGGCCGGCAGCAGGAGGAGGATGGGCAGGCAAGGCAGGCAGGCACGCATGGGACAGCCTCGGTGGCGGGGTCAATCCTGGGTGAGCGTGTTGATTATCGCCTGCCTGCGTGGGGTGCGTCAAGGAAAGATCTGCCCGAGGAAGTTTACCCGTTCACGGGGCTTTGAGCTGTCCGACCAGCCCCTTGGGCCGGAAGTAGGCCAGGTCATGGCGTTTGATGACCACGCCTTGCTGCTTGTCCAGGCGCATGCCCATTGTGTAAATGCCGAACTTCCCGGAGTTGATCTCGCAAACATAGAGGGCGGCCTGCCCTTCCGTGACCATGCCGGTGGTCATCATGAAATGGACGTCCCCGCCCGGCGGCAGTTCAAACTCGGACACCAGATCGACCTCGGCCCAGCCGATGATCTTGCCCCGCGTGCGGTCGATCACGGTGCCCAGCAGCTTGCCGGCCTTGTAGTCGAGCAGCCAGACGCCGTCGGTGGGAACGTGCGGAATCACCATGACTGCTCCGGTGCAGAGGATGTGGTCGGCAACGCGGTCATTCATCGCCTGGACCTGGGGAGTCCGGCCCAGCAGCAGGACCACGCCCGCTCCGCCCAGGATCACCCCGATCAGCAGCCAGACCAGCGGTCCGTTCTTCATCTTGGCTCTCCTTGCTCGGACACAAGCCCGAAGCGCCAGCGCCGGGGTCGTCCTCACGTCCCGGCGCTGGCGCTTCGGGCTTGTGACAGCGCGGCGGATTGTAGCGAGCCGCCGCTCTGGTGCAAGGGCAACTGTTTCTTTCCCGGCGGGGAACCATACAAAGGTAACGGCGATTCTCGCCGCACATCAAAAGGTCCCAACCGAGGAGGTTGTCCCATGGGAATGCCACGTCGAGGCTTGGTCCTGCTCGTCGCCGGACTGTTCCTCATGCTGGGTCTGTCCGGACTGATAGTGGATCGGATCCTGCTTTCCACAGCGGAAGCGCAGCCGAAGATGGCGGGTTACCTGTTCTGCTTCTGGAACGTGGAGAACCTCTTTGACGACAAGGTCAACGGCTGGCCCAACGAGCCGGACAAGGGCTTCGATCAGTGGTTTGCCCGCGACGACAAGGCCCGCAAGCAGAAGTACGCCAACCTGGCCACTGTCCTGGCCGGGCTCAACGGCGGTCGGGGACCGGACATCCTGGCGGTGGCGGAGGTGGAAAGCCAGCGTGCCGCCGAGCTGCTGGCGGAGGCCATCAACCGCAAACTCCCGGACAAGGCCCTGCACTACAAGCAGGTGCTTTTCAAGGATCCCCAGGGCGGCCGGAGCATCGCCACGGCGGTCATCACCCGCTTGCCCGTGGCCGGCACGCCGCGCCTCCTGGGCCGGCGGCTGCGAATCCTGGAGATGCGCCTCCGCGTCGAGGGCCGAGACCTGACCCTGCTGGCGACGCACTGGACCTCCCGCGTCTCCGACGAGAAGGGCGAAGGCCGTAAGCGCTACGCCGACCTGATTTACGACGAATACAAGGGCCTGGCCCGCAGCGATCCCAAGGTCGATCTGCTGATTTGCGGTGACTTCAACGACAACCCCAGCGATCCCAGTGTTGTGGAGCACCTGCACGCCGTCAGCGATCCGGCCAGGGTGCGGATGGGCGGAACTCAACCGCAACTATTCAGCCTGTTTGGCAAGCGCTGGGAGGAGATTGAGAAACTGGGCAAGCGCGAGGGGGCCACACACGTCTATCGGGGCCGGCCGTACTTCTTCGATCAGATCGTGATGTCGCCGGGGTTGCTGGACCGGGAAGGCTGGCAGTGCCTGGTGGACAGCGCCGAGGTGGTAACCCGGGGCGAGAACCTGGTGGATCGCCGCAAGGCGCCGCTGCGGTTCGGTACGGAGCGGGAGAAGATTCCTCTGAGCGAACGGGGTTGCAGCGATCATTTGCCGGTCACGGTCCGGCTGATTGTCCACAGGTGACACCAGAAGCCGCTTGCGCCTTAGCGGAGTTGCGCAGTGCGCTGAAGCCGCAAGCGGCTAACGGATCGGGTCACTTCCCCGCCTCGAACTTCTCCAGCTCGATGACCAGTTTCAGCGTGTTGATCTTGATTTCCTGCTTGATCAGGCCCACGTCCCTGGCATACCAACTGGTCGTGCTCGCCAGCAGGCCGCTGGCGTCGAGGTCCTCGGAGGTGATCGGGAAGGCCTTGTACTTGCCGGCAGGCACCTCGATTTGCCTCTCCTCGCCGACGGTGAACTTGCCCTTGAAGGGATCGCCCAGGGCCTTGCCGTCGATGGTCCAGCTGTCCCCCGCCTTGAGCGGCAGTTTCAGGATGCGGACCGGCTTGTCCGGGACGGCGCTGCTGAAGGCGTTGCGATAGACGCCGTCGCTGGTCACGGAGATCATCTCATGGCCCACTTCCTTGAGGGGCTTGCCCTCCAGCAGGTCGATGCGCATGCAGGGGACGTCGCCGACCTTTTCCTCCTTGGTGACCTTCATCACGAAGTGGTTGCCCTCCCCGGTCTTGTAGGTCCAGGTCGTGCCGATGCTGAGCGGGTAATACGGCACTTTGGGCGCTGGCGCGGCACCCAGGGTGGAGACGGTGAGGAACGCCGCGGACAGCAGGAACAGACCGGCCAACCGGAACATGAGGAACCCCCGGAAGAAGGAACACGGTTGCTTTCTCTTCTCCAGCATACGCAAAGGGAATGCGGTCGCCAACGGGTGAGCCAGCAAGAGCAGTGCGGCAGGCGTTGCGGTTGGTCCGGGGAAGATTTTTCCGATTTTGCTCCTTGTCAAGGAGGCGCGGGGGCTGGTACAATTCCAATGTCCACACGGCTGGATACCCCGCAGGGCGTCGTTGTTCCGACCCCTCCCAATACGCTTCCACCTTTCCACCATGTTGCAGGAGAATGCACGTGACTGGTAGGGGTATGCCTGTATGGACCGGGGTGCTGATTGTCCCACCTGGTTCCAGACCCATTCCGCTTCACCGACCGCAGCGAATTCCGGACACGGGTTAGGGTTCCCTGCTGCTGCCCGAACGATTGGGCCCACGCCGTCTTGCGAAGGTTTCCTTGTCGCTGCGCCACCCGGGTTGGTATACTGAGGGGCGACTCGACAGGAAGATGGAAGATTTGATCCTGAAACACCGACATCAAACCATTCGAGGGAATCACCATGAACGTTCTGGCCTGGCTCAACCTGTCGCCCATGGAAATCCTGATCATCCTCGGCCTGGGTGTCATCCTCTTTGGCCGCAAGCTGCCGGAGGTGGGCAAGTACCTGGGCAAGGGGATCGTGGAGTTCAAGAAGGGTCTGAAGGGCCTGGAGGATGAGGTGGACACGTCGTCGGCGATGGCGCCGCGGCAGGAGCTGCCGAGCCTGGAGGCCCCCCGGCCACCGCAGCGGATCACCACCGCTCCCAAGTTCGAGGACGCCCCCAACTCGATCACCGCCCCGCCCAAGGCGTGACACAAACAGCGCTTGCCGATCGCGCGGCCCTCCGCTACCATGCCAGTGAACCTCCCGGGGCCTGGAAGGGAGGGTCGCGAGATCGGCAAGCAATGGGCGCTTAACTCAGCGGCTAGAGTGCTATCCTCACACGGTAGAAGTCACTGGTTCGAATCCAGTAGCGCCCACTCGATTGAAGTGCTTGGCCTGACGCAAGTTAGCAGTACCTTCCTCTTACCCCGCCAAACCCACGAAGGCCAGGCCCGCATCACCGTCCGTCTCGCCGATGGCAAGGTGATTTCCCCAGAGATCGTAAAATACCGTTATACCTTTCTCTCGTCAAGCACCCGATCGGGAAACCTGACCGGTTCGAGATGAGCGCCGGTGACTGTTGGCGCGAGGAAAGGATTCTTGACGATTGGTCAGGGTTGCTCCCGGCTTGCGCGGTGATTTCCTTCCGGGGGGGCACAATCGTTTATCTCGTCGCTGCCGATAGAAAAACCAATCGAGGCAACGCGTGAAGCAATGGATGCGGTTTCCCGCGTGCTCTCAACACGAGATTCAGGTGCAGCATGCGAATGGAGTTGCTTTGTACCTTGGCATTTCTCGGTGGAGTGCAGGTCGCCTGCGCACAGCAGTGGCCGGCCTACTCTTATTCGGGCGGAAATTATCCGGGTTATGCCCAGGGCTATCCCGGATATTACGGTTACGCGGGATATTACGCCGCTCCCCAGGTATGGGGGCCACCAGTTCCGGGATACTATCCCTCTCCCCAACCTCCTTCCAGCGCACCCCCTCCAACCAGCAACCAGGTCAAGGTCCCGGTTACCGCCGCCACCCCAGTCCGCCCGCCCAGCAAACCGAATGCCCCGCAACCCCAGAGCGCCACGGCCCCACCCGTTTCCGCTCCCCCGATCAAGGTCGTCTCGGGTCCGGACAATTCCATTCCCGCCTGGGGTGCCTCGGCCCTCCCTCTGCCTCCCAAAGTGGTTGCGGAGCCGGCACCGAGGCCGACGTCGATCGATCCTTCCAACAAACCTCCTGACTTGCTGGCGAAAGCGTGCGACTGGTTTGCCGGTCCGTTTCATGACTGGTTTGGCAGTCTGGGCAACGATTCGTTTCCTCGGGAACTGAAGGAATCCTTCTGGGTCAACGCCGATTATGCCCTGGCGTGGATCCGCCCGGGGCCCCTGGGGGTGCCCCTGGTCACCGTGGGCTCGCCAACTCGATGCCCACCCGGGAGCGATCGGCCAGCCAGGCACGGCCGTCCTGTTTGGCGACAAGATCAGCTACGGTCTGATTTCCGGGGCCCGCCTGCAAGGGGGCCTCTTTCTCGACGAGGACAACCGTTTTTCCCTGGAGCTGGCTGGGCTGATCCTCCCCATGACCCAGGTGCATTCCCAGGTCGCTTCCGACGGCACGGGCAATCCGCTCATTGCTCGTCCCTTTTTCAACACCGCTGCCCAGGAGAACCAGTCGATTCTCGTCTCCGCCCCGAGCAGCCTTACCGGAGGGGGGCCTCCCCTTACCGGCAGCACCACGATCAATTCCTGGTCGGAGTTGTTCGGGGTGGAGCTGAACGGACGCTATCACGTCTATGGCGGGCGCCGCTTTCATGCCGATGCCCTTGCCGGGCTTCGGTTCCTGGACCTCACCGAGAACCTGACGATTCAGGACCAGCGCCAGCTCCCGCCACCCCTCACGGTGCTGTTCGAGGGCATGCCTGTGGCTGGGCCGGCCACTCTGGGCGATCAGGATCGCTTTGGGACCGCCAATCAATTCGTGGGCACGCAACTGGGCGGCCGGTTCGCTCTCGAAGAGGACCTCTATTCCATCAGCGCGTACGGCAAGGTGGCGGTGGGCGTCACCAATCAGCAAGTTGCGATTGATGGCGTTTCCAACGCGGCAACGGCCGCGGGGAATCAGGTGGTTCCCGGCGGCATCCTGGCCCAGCCGTCCAACATCGGGCACTACACGCGCACGGTGTTCGGCGTCGTGCCCGAGGTGGGCGTCAACCTGGGGTACAACCTCACCCGGCATCTCCGGGTGCGCGGCGGCTATTCGTTCCTTCTCTGGAATCACGTTGTTCGGCCTGGAGCGCAAATCGATCCCTACGTCAACGCCGGTCAGATTCCCTTGTCGGCAGCCTTTGGCACCGTGACCGGGCCGGCCAACCCGGTCTTTCACTTCGGCGAAAGTGCCTTCTGGGTGCAGGCCCTCACCTGTGGGCTGGAGTTCCGCTACTGAGAAGGCAGGGTTGTGCTTTCCGCGGCGGCAACCTGGACTGAAGAAGCGATCCCTGCCGGAAAAGCCGGCAGGGATCGCTTCTTCAGTCCAGGTTGCCGCTCGATTTTTTTCCACCCGGTCACAAGCACTAGCATTTTGCAAGTAAGGAAGTGGAAGATGCAATTCCTCTGGTTTCGTTCAAACGGTGGCTGAGAAGGCAACGATGCTTTCCCCGCACGAAAAAGCGAAACCTTGTCTTCTTTGTGGGGTTAATAAAAGACCGACCTGGCGCGTGGAGAATGGCCTCCTCAGGTTGTGCGGCCTTCCGCCAGGTGTTTGAAACGACCGCTTCACTGCATGCATGACCATGCGACAACGGAGAAACAGAAGTTCCGCAGAGGCTACCTCAAGCGAAATGCATGGGATTCATGCGATCTTCGAGTGTTCCTGATTCGCTCGGCCACCACCAGCGATGAAAGAGCGAATCCGGTATAGTTACCCTCTTCTTCCCACCTCGGCAGGTGGGGCAAGTGGATTCCATTCACTTCGGCGCGACCCGGGTCCGGCACGCTGCGGACCCTTGACGGAGTTCTCTGTCTCTTATTCTTGTCGTCCGGATGACGCGACAGCCACCCCCTTTCAACTGGAGGGGCTCGTGGTTGGTCCATCACAGCGCGGGGCGCCGTGGGCGTCTTGCGCTGCTTGGCGAATGGTGCGACCTCTCCAGGTCCTGTGACACACAAGGAACTGCGCCAGGCCTTGTTCTTGGTGGTGAAACGAAGAAAGCCCAACGGTCTTCACTTCACACTTCAGGCATCAGTTCCCTGTTTGCAGGTTCCTGGACGTTGCCCTCTGGTCAAAGAAAAGGCTGTGGATAGCAGCCTCCGGTGACAGGAACAGGAATCCCTGGTGCTGAGACTCAACGAATGGGATCGTGATTCAGGAGACGCGTCTCTTCTGAACGCGCGAATTCCCCGGGGGGTCCTGCGCTTGACACTATTGGCGGTATCGAAGTATTGTTCCGTGACGCAAAATCCAAGGAACGCTCCCTCATGAGGCCATTTAACTGGTTTCGCACCTGGATCCGCAAGCTGCTCAACCTGCGTTTTGTCCTTCCCGAACTGCGTCGGCACGACAAGACTTATCGCAGAAAGGTGCTCTTCGCACCCTGCCTTCAGTTACTGGAGGACCGGACCATGCCATCGGTCTACCAGTGGACCGGGGCCAGCTCGGTCAACTGGAACGACCCGGGCAACTGGAGCCTGATCTCCGGCTTGGGGACGTTCCCGAACGCCGTGGGCGACGTGGCCCGGTTTACCGGGACTTATGCGGCGACGCAGACGACGGCATCGGTCAACACGGCCATCACCGTGGGCGAAATCGATTTCGGCACCAGCGCCAACGTCACCATCAACGCCAGCGGGGCGAACGTTCTCACCCTGCAGAACACGTCCGGCGCCGCCATCTTCGACGTGGGCCAGGCGTTCACCAATTCCGGGGTGGACAGCATCACCGCCCCCATTGCCTTTACCAGCAACGGCGCCGCGACCATTCAAGGCACGCAGCCGCTCACCATCGGCGCGATGACTCTGAACGGCTCGGACACCCTGACGATCAATAGCACGGCCGCCGCCACGCTCACCGGCAACGTCGGCAATACGGCGCCCACCGACACGCTGACCTTCGCCGGCAGCGGCATGCTCAACCTGCCCAACGCCAATACCGACAGCAACACCACGATCCTCAACGGCGCCACCCTCAACGTGGGCAATAACACCGCCCTCGGCACCGGTGGACTGACGTTGACCAGCGGCAGTATCCAGGCCAGCGTCGCTGGCGTGGCCCTGGGCAATGCTCTGACCTTCAGCGCGGGCGGCGGGGTGACCCTGGGCGGCACCAATGCCTTCAGTTTCAGCGCCACGGGCGCCACGGCCATCACGCTCAACGGCACCAACACCCTGACCTTCACGGACAGTGCCGGCGTCACCCTGTCCGGGGCCGCTCCCACGGTGGCAACCACCCTCTCCACGGATAAGCTGGTCCTGGCCGGTAACCAAACACTTACCATCTCCAATGCCATTACCGACAATGCCCAATCGACGATCTTGAGCGGCGCCACCGTCGTCCTGGGCAACGCCGGCTCCCTCGGCGGCGCTGCCAGCGCCCTGACGATCAACTCCGGTACACTCCAGACCAGCGTGGCCGCGGGAATCACCGTGGCCAACAACTTCACGTTCGGCAATGGGGGCGGCCTTACCATCGGTGGTGCCAACGCCATCACGTTCAGTGGACTGGGTTTCTTGGCGGGCACGGACACGATCACCGTGACCAATGCGGCCAACGTGGCCACGTTCGCGGGCACCATCGACGACGCCGGAAACGGGTGGAACTTAACGACGACCGGGTCCGGGACGGTGTCTCTGACCGCCGCCGAGACGTTTACGGGAGGCGTCGCCGTCAGCGGGGGAACGCTCAAAGTCACCGGCACTGGCGCACTGACGAGCGTGTCCACCTATACAGTCAACCCTGGCGGCACACTGTTGATTGATGACACCACCCAGTCCGGCCGCCTGAACTCGAACGCGAACCTCAACCTGGATGGCGGCACGTTCACTCTCAACGGCACCAGCACCGCCAACAACAGCATTTCCGAGTCGATTAACGTTATTGCGGTGCAGAGCGGCTTCTCCACCGTGAACATGAATCTCAGTGCCGGCAGCACCACTCTGACCCTGAATGCAAGCAGCCTGTCTCGATCTCCCGCTTCCTCGGGACTTCCCCTTGCGACGGTCAACTTCGTTGCCGGTGGCGGCGGGGCGCTCGGATCGGGCAATGACGACATCCTCTTCAGCACCGCGCCCACCTTGACCAATAACATCCTGCCCTACGCCACGGTCGGCGGCTCGATCTTCGCCTCGTATGGCCTGGACGGCCAGACCGGCCTCTCGGCCCTCCAGAGTACCGATTCATTGTACTTCACCTCGCTGGCCGCGGCGGCTGGCAATCCCAACGCCAACGTGGTGGAGTCCGCCAGCGACTTCGCGCCCGTGGGTGGACAGACGGTCAACTCCCTCATCATCACCGGTATCAATTTAACCCTCGGCGGCGGCCCATTGACCGTGGGCGCAGGAATCTCCGGCAACCCCGGAGCGGTGCTCGTCACGGGCGGGTCCGACACGATCACCGCTTCGCTGGCGGTGGGGCAGGAAGGAATCCTCAACACCAACGCTGCCGCCACTGCCGTCTATGACGGCGTTATCAGCGGTTCGGCCCTGACTCTCGCCGGTGGCGGCACCGTGCAGCTCAACGCCGCCGACACCTACAGCGCCGGCACAACTCTGGACTCCGGCACGCTGAGCATTGGCAATCCCACGGGTCTGGGCACAGGGAAGGTGTACCTCATCACCGGGACCGTCCAGGCGGGCATCGCGACCACGGTGACCAACCCCGTGATTCTGAACAACGGCCAGGGCAATGTGGCAGTGACATTCGGCGGCAACACGCCGCTGACCTTCAGCGGCACGACCACCCTGTCCGGCGTCACCCCAATCACGGTCACCAATACCGGCGGAACCATCTTCTCCGGTCAGGTCACCGGCGGTGGCGGCCTGACGGTGACGGCAGCGAGTACCGGCACCCTGGTGCTGTCCAACAACAGTAACAATTACGGTGGACCTACGGCCGGCACGACCCTGCTCGGCGGCACCCTCGTCGTAGGTTCCAGCGGCGCCCTGAGCACCAACTCGCTAACCCCGCTAACGCTGACCGGCGGCACCCTGGCTGCCAGCGCCGCGGTTACGCTGTCCAACCCCCTGACCATCAATGGCTCCGTGGCCTTCGGGGGAAACAACCCCATTACGCTGAGCGGGGGGACAACACTGACCAGTCCCGCCGGCGTCGGCACCTTGACCCTCACGGTCAACAACAACACGACACTCTCCGGCGTCATTTCGGGCAATACCGGGAACCCGCTGGGTATTGCCGGGTTTGGCACGCTGACACTGAGTAATGCCAGCAACACCTACCCGGGCGGGACGATCCTGAATGCGTCCACCGCCAATGCTCCGCTGGGCACTCTGATCGTCGGCAGCGCCTCTGTCCTGGGCACGGGTCCCCTCACCCTGACCAGCGGCAATCTCCAGGCCAGCGGCAATTTCACCCTGGCCAATCCTCTGGCTCTCAACGGCGCTGCCGGCAGTCTCCTCGTATTCAATGGTTCTAACCCACTCACCTTCAATGGGTTAGCTACCTTGACCAATGCGGCGACCATCCGGGCCACGCAGCCCACGACTCTCAACGGCATCGTCAGCGGCGCCGGTTCCCTCACGCTCGAGAGCGGCAGCCTGACTCTGACGGAGAACAACACCTACACCGGAGCTACCACCGTCAGCGGCGGCACCCTGACGGTAAGTGGGACCAATGGGGCCCTGTCCGGACCTTCCAACCTGGTCCTCAACCAGGGCGGCACGCTGACGCTGGACAACACCACCTCCAACAACGCCAATCGGGTCGCAGCCACCGCTACTCTGACACTCAACGGCGGCACGTTCAATTACCTGGGCAATGGCAGCGCCGCCTCGACGCAAACCCTCGCCGGAGTTACCCTGGGCGCCGGCGCTTCGACAATTGGCTCCACTCCAGGTTCAGGCAAGACCGTTACTCTGACGTTCGCCAGTCTGACGCGGGCAGCAGGCTCTGGCGGCGCTCTGAACTTCAGCGGCGCCAACCTGGGCAGCAGCAACCAGATCATCTTCACTGCCACACCGACATTGACCGGGACGGCGCAGCCCGGCGGAACGGGTCTGCTGCCTTATGCCACGGTCAACGGCACAGACTTCGCGACTTACAACGGGTCCAGTGGCATTGTCGCCTACACCGGCGTCGGCGCGGCCTATGCGCCGACCGTCAGCGGAGCTGCCGCCGCAGCCAACGTTAACCTCGCTGGCAACGATACGGTCACGGCCAGTAAGTCCATCAACGCGCTGCTGGTGTCCGGCAACGCCACGCTGACGATCAACGCTGGCGTGACCCTGACGGTCAGCAGCGGCGGGCTCCTCGTCACCCCAGGGACCACTCTGACCATCAACGGCGGCGGGACTCTGGCCCTGGGAAGCGAAGCCATCATCACCACCGGCAGCGGCAGTAACGTCAGTGTCGCTTCGGACGGCACCACGCTCACTGGCACTAATTTGACGCTGGCCGGCAGTGGCACCGTAAACCTGCCAGGGGCAAACAGTTTCGGCGCGGGCACCACGACACTAGCCGGCGCCACGCTGAACCTGGGGGCGGCAGCCGCCATCGGCACAGGGTCGCTGACGCTTGTCAGGGGCACGCTGACGACCACTTCGACCAGCGGCCTGTTGCTGCCCAACAACGTCATCCTTAGCAACAGCACCGTCACCCTGGGCGGAACCAACCCACTCATCTTCGGCACCAACGCTAACAGCAGCACCTTGACGCTGAATGGGACCAACGACACGGTCAACGTCACGAACACCGCTCCAATCTACTTCAACAACATTGTTGGCGGCAGTGCGATCTTGACCAAGACCGGTGCCGGAACGTTAGTCTTGGTTGGCAACAACAATACCAACTCCGGCGTGACCTTTGTCAATGCCGGCATCATCCAGATCAACGCTTCCACTGGCCTGGGCCCAGCGACAGCAGCGACCGTGGTGGCCAGCGGCGCCAGTGTTCAGGTCCTCGGCGCGGGGCTCGGCGGCGTCGTCAGGCCCCTGGTCCTCAATGGCACGGGGACAGATGGGACAGGCGCCCTGCGCTTCCTGGCCGGCAGTACCAATTCCACCTATTCCGGCAACATTCTGCTGAACACGGCCACCTCCATTGGCGTGGATCCGTCATTGACCTTGACTGTGACAGGCATCGTCAGCGGCGCAGGCGATCTGACCAAGGTGGGTCAAGGCACCGTGGTGCTCAACGCGATCAACACCTACACCGGCAACACCATCGTCAGCACCGGCGTCCTGAACGTCCAGAACGGCTCGGGCCTGGGTCTGACCAGCAGTGTGGGCGGCACCGTCACGGTTGTCAGCGGCGCCACCCTTCAGGTCCAGGGCGGCATCACGGTCGTGGGCAAATCGGTCACCCTCAACGGCACCGGCTTCGGTAACAGCGGCGCCCTGGGACAGGGGGCCCTGGTCAACCAGGCCAACACCAATACCTGGACCGGCTCCATCACCCTGACCGGGACCGTTGGACTGACGACCGGCACCATCCCGCTGCTCAGCGCCGCTAACACCGGCACCCTGATCGGCGCGGCCAACGGCACCACGCTGAACGTGACCGGCGTCGTCAGCGGCACCGACCTGACCAAGGTCGGCGCCGGGGCGGTCACGCTGGTCAACATCAATACCTACAGCGGTGCGACCACGGTCCTGGGCGGGACGCTCACGCTTTCCAACACGAATGCCACCACGGGGGCTACCACGGTGAGCGGCATGGCCGTCAATGGCACCTTCACCGCCGGCGGCCTCACGCTGAATCTCTTCGGCACCCTGGCCACGAGCGCGATCGCGCTGGCGCCGGGCGGCACCTTGACCCTCGACAATACCGTGGTGAACATCGTCGGCACCAGCACGGTCGGGTCCGGCCGGCTCAACAACGGCAGCGCCAAGCCCAACCTGACGCTCAATGGCGGCGGTCTGGGCGGCACCGCCGTCAGCACCGGGATCACCTTCCTGGCCAACAATGCAACCAACGTCCCCGCCGCCGAATCGCTGGGCACGGTCACTCTCCAGAGCGGCCTGTCGATTATCAACGCCGGGTACACGGCCGCCCAGATGGCCGGCGCCACCTCCGTGCTGAACTTTGCCGGCTTGAGCCGCAGCACGGGAGCCACGCTCAGCATCAACGCGAACACCACGACGACCAACTACCTGCCGCTGGATCAGTCCACCAACCAGATCCTCTTCAAGACCACTGCCTCCTTGACGGCCGCACTCTACTCCGGGACCAACGGCACAACCGCCAGCCAGATCCTGCCCTACGCCCAGGTCGGCGCCGGCGCCCCCGTGGCCGGGAACACCGCGCTGACCACGGGCGACTTCGCCATGGCCTACGTGTCCGGCGCCAGCACCGGCTTCATGGCGCTCCCCCTGGCCAATTACTACGTCGCGAACACGGTGGCGCTCTTGAACGCCGCGGGACCCAACTACCTGGTCAGGCTGAACGCCGCCACGACGTTCACGCAAAACGTGACGGTCGGCGCTCTGCTGCTCGACGCCGGCACCACGGCCGGCTTCACCACAACCATAACCGGCTTCACGCTGAACATCGCCAGCGGGGCCTTCATGTCCAACGGCAACAATGCCACGCGCGTCATCGTCACGGGCGGGACGATCAACCTCTCCACGGAAACGATCCTCTTCCAGAATTACGGCAACTCGGCCGGCAACCAGTGGACCGAGATCGACGCGACCATCATCGGCAGCGGCAGCCTGGTCATCTCCGGGAATAATCGGCTTTACCTCAACTCGGCCGCTGGCGCCAACACGTTCACGGGCGGCCTGGTCATCAACAGCACCCAGCAAGTGCTCTTCAATACCAACAACCAGGCAGGAGCGGGAACGATCACGATCAATGGCGGTGCGATCGCGAGCAATACCGCGGGCATCACGATCGCCAACCCCCTCACGATCACGGGGGCAGTGTCCCTTGGCGGCAACGGCAACAATAACGCCTTCCTCATGACCGGGCCGGTCACGTTGAGCGGCAACGCGTTCATCGATACGACCTCGACAGTGACCGCCAGCGGCACTGTGAGTGGCACGGGCGCGATCACGACCACCAGTGGCGGCGGCTCGCTGACGCTGATCAGCACCAACACTTACAGCGGCGGCACGATCCTCGCCGGCGGCACACTCTCTCTCGGCAGCCCCGCCTCACTGGGCAGCGGCACGGTGACCTTCGCCGGCGGCGCCCTGAATTCGCTCTACAATCTTACTCTCAGCAACGCCGTGCTCATCCCGAACACGACGGCGACAATCAGCGGCAGCAACACCATCACGCTGAGCGCCGTGACCCTGCTCGGCGCCGGCACCGTGGCGTCCACCAACACGGGTATCACCATCCTGACCAACGTCACCGGCTTCGGCGCCCTGCTCACCGCCGGCAGTACCGGTAACTTGCAGCTTTCCTCCAATGTGTACACGGGCGGCACCTATGTCACCGCTGGCACCATCCTCCTCGGCGACGCGGGGGGGGTCAGCAGCGGCACCGTCTTGCTTGGCGGAGGCACCCTGGTGGGCAATGCGGCGACGACCATCACCAACATGGTAGCCTTGACCGGCGCGGCGGCAGTGACCTTCACCGGAAGCAACCCTCTGACGTTCAGTGGTACGACCATCATGCTCGGTGCCGTCACCCTGGCCGTAAACAACGCAACCACCTTTAGCGGCCTGGTCGGACAGGGCAACACCGGCCGGGCCCTGACCGTCAACGGCGTCGGCACGCTGACTCTGAGTAACAGCAACAACTTTTACGACGGCGGCACGACACTGAACGCCTCCACGAACACCGTGCCGCTGGGGACCCTTGTCGCCGGCAGCAGCACTGGCTTGGGCTATGCTCTGGGCACGGGCACCTTGACCTTGACCACCGGCTACTTCCAGGTCGGTGGGGCCTTTGCCGTGCCGAACGCGGTATCGCTTAATGGCGCTGCAGGCACCATACTCATCTTTAGTGGCAGCAACCCAGTGGTCTTGAACGGCAACGTGACTCTGGCCGGCGCCCCAACGGTCCAGGCACTGACGAACACCACGTTCAACGGCGTCTTGAGTGCGGCCATCTCCTTCACTCTGCTCGGTGGCAACGTGACCTTCACCGCTGCCAACACCTACACCGGAGCCACCGTCATCAGCGGCGGCTCACTGACCCTCAGCGGCAACGGCACGCTGGCGGCTGGCTCTGCCGTCACCCTCAATCAGGGCGGGACGCTGGTCCTGGACAACACCAGCACGAACAATAACGCTCGCATCCCCGGCGCCTTCACTCTCAACGGCGGCACGCTGCAAATCAAGGGCAACAGCGGCAACACCTCCGAGTCCATCGGCGCCATCACCCTGGGAGCCGGCAATTCGACGGTGATCCTCACCCCCCAGGGCGGTGGCACTCTGACCCTGGCGGGCACGACCCTGACCCGGGCTGCGGGCTCGGGCGGCACGCTGAACTTCAGCGCTAGCAACCTGGGAACTACCACGCTGGTCACCTTCAGCACTTCGCCGGGCTCGGGCGTGGTGATCCCTTATGCCACGGTTAACGGCAGCGATTTCGCCACCTACGTTGCCGGGACCAGCATCGAATCGTACGCAGCCTCCGGCGGCAGCTATGTCAGTCTCAGTGGGGCGGCCGCGACAGCGAACGTCAACCTGCCGGGGACAGGCAGCACGACGGTGACGGCCAATCAGACCGTTAACTCGCTGCTGGTGAACGGCAACAGCACGCTGATCATCAACCCCGGCGTGACCTTGACGGTGACCAGCGGGGCAGTGTTCGTCAACGGCGCGTTCACGCTGAACGTGGAGGGCGGCGGCACGCTGGCCCTGGGCGAAGCGATCATCAACACCAGCTCCGGCTCGAGCGTGAGCATCAACCCGCTGACGGATGGCACGCAGCTGTCCGGGACCAACCTGACCCTGGCAGGCGCTGGCGTCGTCAACCTTCCCTCCACCAACAACTTCGCCGCTGGCGCGACCGCCTTGACCGGGGCAACCTTGAACCTGGGCACGACGACGGCGATTGGCTCAGGCACGATCACCCTGGTCAGCGGCGGCCTGCAGGCAAGTCCAGCCGGCGGCGTCCTGATCACCAACGCCGTTACCCTGAGCAACAGCAACGTCACACTTGGCGGCAGCAACCCGCTGCTCTTCAGCGGCGGCATCGCGCTTAACGGCACAAACGACACGCTGACGGCGTCCAACACGGCGGTGACCGCATTCGATGGTGTGATCTCCGGCGCCGGTATTCTGACCAAGGCGGGACCTGGAACGTTGGTGCTGGCCAACAACGCTAACACCTATACCAGCCTGACGTTTATCAATGCCGGCATTATTCAGGTGCAAGGCGTCACGACCACGCCGATGGGCACGGCGGCGACCGCCGCCGTTGTTGCCAACGGGGCTGCGGTCCAGATCCTGGCAGCCACTGCGACCGTTCCCAAAGCCCTGGTCCTCAACGGCAACGGCCCGGACGGCTCCGGCGCCCTGCGCATCCTTGCCGGCAGCGGCAATGTCACCTTGAGTACGGCGATCACCCTGCAAAGCAACAGCAGCATTGCCGCCGACGCGGGCACTACGCTGACCGACACTGGTGCGCTCGGCGGCATCGCCAACCTCACCAAGCTTGGCGCGGGCACGGTGGTCTTCAACGCGGCCAGCACCATTGCCGGCAACATCACTGTCTCCAACGGCATTGCCAACGTCCAGAACGCCACCGGCCTCGGCCTGGTCAGCGGCAGCGTCACGGTCAGCAGCGGCGCCAGTCTCCAGATCCAGGTCACGGTCGGCGGTAAGCAGTTGACGCTCAACGGCACGGGCTTCGGCAATACCGCCACCCAGAGCGGCGCACTGGGTGAAGGCGCTCTCGTCGCCGTTGTCGCCAGCGCCTCCTGGACCGGCAACGTCACCCTGAACTCCGGCACGACAGTCGGTGCGGCGAACACCTTTACGCTCACGCTCAGTGGCGTCGTCAGCGGCACCGACCTGACCAAGGTCGGTCTCGGCGGCGTCACGCTCCTGGCCGCGAACACGTTCACCGGCAACGTCTCCGTCAACGCGGGCACCCTGACCCTGTCCAACACCAACGCCTATACCGGCACGACCACCATCAGCGGCGCCGCGATCAATGGCACCTTCACCGGCGGGACACTCGTCCTGAACCTGCTCGGGACAGCGACAGGCTCGAGCGGCTTCACGATCAACCAGAACAGCACACTGACGCTGGACAACACGCAGATCAACAACACCAGCCGCATCAGCGCCACAGCCCCGATCACGTTGAACACCGGTACTCTGAACTTCCTGGCGATGAACGTCGCCGGCGTCTCGTCGAGCCAGTCAGTCGGCACCATCACGCTGGCCAGCGGCCAGTCCACCATCAACTCCGGTTACACCGCAGTGCCAGCCGCGGGCGCGACTTCCGTGCTGACCAGCGCCGGCCTGAATCGCAACCCTGGCGCGACTGTCAACTTCGTCGGCGGCGCAAGTAACGTTGCGCCGCTTGGCGTGGCCAACAACTACCTCAACCTGAACACCCTCGCAGGGCTCGCCACTGGCACCTTTACGTTGACTTACAACGGCCGGACTACGGCTGCCATTCCCCTGGCGGCTACGATTCCCGCCACCGGAGCGTCCGAGTCAGGCAATACGGTGACCATCGTCGCGCCGAATAGCTTCTCCGTCGGTCAACAGATAACCATCGCCGGGATGACCCCCGCGACTTACAACATCACCGCCACAGTCACCAGCGCCAGTGCCACACAGTTTACCTATACGGATGCCACGGCAGCCATCGCAGCTTCGACGGTGGGGGGAACCGCCGTTCTCACCCCCCTGTCCCTGGCGGTAGCGATCCAGTCGGCGCTTGGCGCGCTCACCAACGTTGGGTCCGGCATCAACGGCACCAATGCTAACGGCGACAGCAATTTCCAGGTGACGGCGCCAAATGCGAATACGATTGCCATCTCGCTCGTGAACCAACTCGCCGGCTCAACCCTGCCGATCACGTTGACCCCGACGGGCGTCACGGGCGGCTCGCTGTTCATGCTCAACCCGACGGGAGTTTCCAGCCAGGTCCTGTTCAGCAACCTGTCGGCAACTCCGAGTACGACCACTCCGTTGCAGTTCGTTGGCAACCAGGGTAACATCCTCCAGTACGCTGAGGTCAACGGCGGCGCCAACACGGGCGACTTTGCGACTTACGGCTCCACCGGCATCACTGCCTTCCAGAATTACCTCGTTCAGGCGATTCCCACGGCGACGACCTCGACAACGTTAAATGGCGGCGCGGCCGACATCGTGAAAGTGACGACCAACAACAGCACCGGCACCGCAGTCACCATCACTGCGAGCGCTAACCAGACGATCGGCGCCCTGGTGTTCGCCAACACCAACCTGGGCAACAACGCCGCTGCAACCACCGACAACTCCCAGATCAATCCGACTGGTTCGCTGAGCATCGCCTCCGGCGCGATCCTGACCTTGAGCAGCAGCAGCAGCACTAACTCGTCTAACACAGTGAGCCTCGGAGCGGGCACGGGCGGCGACCCATTCAACCTGAGTGGGGAAACGATCCTTTTCCAGAACGCCCAGGGGACCGGCAACACGAACTTTAACGGCCCGATCAACGGGACTGGCAGCCTGGTAATCGCCGGGAGCAATTCGGTCTTCCTGAGCACCACGCCGAACACCTATTCGGGCGGGACGACGCTCAACAGCGGAACAGTGATCAGCGGGAATGCCGCGAATAACGGCGCCGGCAATTTTGGCATTGGCCCGATTACTCTTGTCGGCGGCTCATTTAACCCCAACGGCGGTCAGCAGGTTTACAGCAACCCCGTTAACCTCAACGGAGCAGTCACGTTTGCAGGCGGGCAGAACTCTGTCTTCACCGGACCAATTACCCTTGTTGGCAACAGCTACCTGACAGCGACCAACAATGCTCTCTTTGAGGGCGTCGTCAGTGGTTCAGGGTCCCTGGCCGTGGTAGCCGGCGGGAACTCAGTTTTCCTCAACAACGCCAACACCTACACAGGTGGGACGATTCTGACAGGTGGAACGCTTCAGCTCGGTACGAATCTCGCACTCGGCGCAGGATCTTTGCTGATTGGAGGAGGCACGCTCGACGCGACGACTGCTCTCGCAGTCAACAACACGATCAACTTGTCCAACGTCACGTTCACCATCGGCAACAGCGGCCAGGGGTTCAACGTCAGCTTCACGGGACAGGTCAACCTGATCGGCAGCAACACCATCGCGGTTTCCAACACCGGAATTACTTCGTTCTCGGGGCTAAGCGACGGCGTTAACGGTTCGGGCGGCGCTGTGATTTTTAACACGGCTGCCGGGATCGTCCAGCTCCAGGGAACGAACACCTTTACTGGCGGCACGACGATTAGCAACGGTACACTGATCGTTACCGGGAGCAATGCGCTGGGTATCGGGCCATTGAGCCTCACGGGCGGCACGGTCCTCTCCAACTCTGGCGCTGCTTCAATCACCAATCCGGTGCTGGTCAACGGCACCACGGTTGTCAGTGGCACAAACGCGATCAACCTCACCGGGACTGTTACCCTGCTGAACAGCAGCCAGCTCACCGTGAACGACACGGCTGGCCTGACGATTTCCGGAGCCATTACCGAAAGCGGCGGCAGCAGGGCGTTGACTGCCGCCGGCACCGGCAGCCTGACGTTGTTCAACCCCAATCTTTATTCGGGTGGAACGATCCTGAACGCGGGAGCCGCGACGGGCGCTGGCACGCTGATAGTGGGCAACAATGTTTCCGGCGTCAACGCCCCCACGACTGCCCTGGGCACGGGCGGCATTACGCTGACGGCCGGCGTCTTGCAGGCCAACGCACCGCTGACACAACTCGGCGCTGGCCCCGTCACCTTGAATGGCACCAGCCCGGCAACTGTTGCGTTCACTGGCAGCGCCATCACGCTAGCCGGTGCTGTTACCGCGTCGAACAGTCCGGTGTTGCTGCTTAACACTCTGGTCACTCTCACTGGAGCTGTTAGCGGCAACGTTCCGGTGGTACTCTCGAACACTCCGCTCCCCACTGTGAGTGGGAGTTTGACAGCTATCGGCAACCTGATTCTCACGAACACCGACTCATCGACCAGCACCATCACCATCAACGGCGGCTCGCTGACTCTGAGCGGCGGCGGCAACCTGAGCGCCATTACCGGTGTGACGGTGAACACCAGTGGCGCTCTGACGTTAGACAACACTACCACCAACAATACCACTCGCATTCTTGCGGCCTCCCCTGTCACGCTGAACGGCGGCGCCATCAACTTCCTCGGCAGCAGCACGGCTGCCTCCAGCCAGACGTTCACTGGGGCGCTGACGCTTGGGAGCGGCAACTCGACGGTCTACGTCTCCAATGGCACAGGCCAGACCGCCAACCTTACCTTTGGGAGCTTGGTCCGCAACGCGGGAGCCACTGTCAACTTCACCGCCGGGGTGGGGCAGACCCTTGGCGGTTCTCCCAAGGTCGTTTTTACGACCGCACCCACCGCGCCCACGCTTACCAACGGCATCCTTCAGGGCGCCACCACGACGGATGCGACCACATTCGCGGGCAACACGACCGGCTTCAACCTCGCTAACTATGGCGCCAATGGCGTCGTCGCCCAGACAACCTACACCGCGCTGCCGGCCTCGGGCGCCGGCGCCGCCACCAACTACATCGCAACCGCCTCGACCGCGCTGACCGCCAGCGAGTCGGTCAACGCACTCCTCATCGTCGGCAGCGGCATCACGGTCAGCGGCAACAGCGGCAGTATCCTGACACTGACCACCGGCGCGGTAGCCAGCACAGGCACAGGCAACATGGTGTCCGTGCCCACTCTGGCCCTGGGTGGGGTGGAAGGACTTTTCCTCGGTAACAGCGGTTCCAGCATGACGGTTTCCAGCACTGTCAGCGGAACGGCCGGTTTGACGGTCGGCGGGGCTGGTACTCTCACGCTCAGCGCGGTCAACCCGTCGCTCACCGGCGGCGTGACGCTGGCGGGAGGCACGCTCGGTGTGGGAACCATCAACTCCATCCCGGCCGCGAACACCCTGACGCTGATCGGCGGCACGTTCCAGGCCGCCTCCTCCTACCCGGCGAACACGGCTCTCATTCTGGCCAACCCGCTCACGTTCAACAACAGCGTGGTGACATTCGCTGGCGCCAATCCCATTCTCTTCAACAGTGCCGCAGCCAGCGCCATCACGCTGAACGGCGCCAACAACCTGATCACGGTCAGCAACACAGGGGGAACCAATCTGGCCGGCCAGATTGTCAACGGCGCCACGGCAGGAAACCTGAGCAAACTCGGCGCCGGAACCTTGTACCTGACGGACACGGCCGGGACGGCAAGCACGTACACCGGCCAGACCACGGTCATCGGTGGCGCCCTCAACGTCCAGAGCGCCTCGGGCCTGGGGACCAGTGCCAATGTTGTCGTTGCCAGCGGGGCTGCTCTTCAACTCCAAGGCGCGGCCAACCTGGGCGGCTTTACCATGAACCGGCCGCTCTTCCTGTACGGCTCCGGCGTCAGTGGCAACGGGGCTCTGGAAAACGTCTTTGGCACGAATGTCTTCAGTGGCCTCACCGCGCTCAACGGCAGCGCCACGCTCGGCGTCGATGCCGGGGAATTGCAGCAGGGCGCCGTGATGAGCGGCCCCGGGATGCTCACCAAGGTCGGCGGCGGACTCCTGCTCCTTACACAGGCCAACACTTATTTCGGCGGGAACGTCCTCAGCAACGGGATCGTGGAGATCACGGCGTCCGCCTTTGCACTGGGTTCAGCCGCGGCCGTGACCACTGTTCAGAACGGCGCGACCCTGTTCGTCAACAATGCTGCCGGGCAGTTTGGGGCATACATGCTGAACCTCAGCGGCACGGGTTACGCGGGCTTCAATCTCGCCGGCGCCCTTCTCTTCAACCAGGCCACGACCTATGACGGCAACATCATCCTGAACCCCGGGACCACCATCGGAGTTACCGCAGGGGTGGCCAACCTGGATGGGATCATCAGCGGCGCTGCCGACCTGGTCAAGGTCGGCGCCGGGACGTTGAACCTGCTGGCCAACAGCACCTACACCGGGAACACCGTGGTCAACGGCGGCACCCTGCAATTGCAGGGCAGCCTCACCCAGGGCGGCGGCACGATCCTGAACACGTCGGGCATCATCGTCAACCCCGGCGCCACCCTGACGCTGGACAACAGCAATGCCACGGTCAGTGCCTCCTTCGCGAACCGCATCACCGCTTTCGACCCGGTGACTCACAAACCTACTACACCCTTGACCCTCAACGCCGGAACATTCAACTTCATCGCCAATCCCGGCGTGGGCTCGGCGCCCCTGAGCAACGGCCAGCAGATCGGCACGATCACGCTCGGCCCGGGCCAGTCCACCATCCAGGTCGGTTACGCCACGGCCCCGGTCTCCGGCACTGTCTCGGCGCTGACGTCGACCAGCCTGGCTCGCAGCCCGGGCGGCACGGTCAACATCCTTGGCAACGCGGGCGGAACCGTTGCCGTGGGCACCGGCGCCAATCGGCTGACCTTCTCGACCCCACCAGCGACGACCGGCGACAACGGCGGCATCCTGCCTTATGCCATGGTGAACTCCACCGATTTCGCCACCTACAACACGACGATCAACACTGTCACGAACTTCACCGGCTACGTGTCCTCGATCGTCGGCGCCCAGCCGGGCGACACCGTCAAACTCTCGGGCCCCCAATCGCTCACAGGCGACACAACCATCAACGCCCTGCTGATGATCAACGGCGGCGTCGGCGAGGCTGGCTATACCTTGACGATCGCCAGCGGCGCCGTGGCGACAGTCACCGGCGCCAGCAACATCCTGGGCGGGACGTTGGCCTTCGGCACGCAGCCGGCCATCCTGACCACGGTTGCCGGCGATACCATGACCATCAACAGCACGATCACCGGCAGCGGCGGCCTGACTGTCGCCAGTCCAGCCGCCGCAGGCAGTATCGGCGCCGGCAACGGCATTCTGCAGATCGGCAACCCCAACAGCTACACAGGCGGGACCTGGCTTGCCGGCGGAGTGCTGCTGATTGGCAACAACACAGCCCTTGGCAGCGGCACGCTGACACTGATCGACGGCACCCTCCAGGCCGCCGCCGCGGTGACCCTCAGCAACCCGGTCGCCCTGAATAACAGCAGCGTCACTATCAGCGGCAGCAACAACCTCACGTTCAGCGGGCCGATCACCCTGACCGACACCAACATGGCGGCCGACATCTTCGCCAACACGCTCGCCGTCACCAATACGGCCCTGACAACCCTGTCGGGCAACATTAGCGGGGCCGGCAGCCTGCTCCTCGCTGGAGCGGGCGACGGCTACCTGAACCAGACCGGCGCGAGCGCCGTGGTCATTTCGGGCAATAACTCGAGTTATTCCGGCAACACCTACCTGACCGGCCCCAGCGTGGTGGCTGCGAGCAGCAATGCGTTCGGCACCGGGACGCTGATTCTGACGACCGGCAGCCTGTTCGCGGAAGCCGGCGGCTTGACGCTGTCCAACAACCTCGTTCTCAACGGCAACTTCACGCTGGGCGGCAGCAGCTACACCGCCATGGGCACGGGCAGCAGCAGCAATGCCAACTTCATTTTCAGCGGCGTCGCCCTGCTGACGCAGGTGTTCCTCAGCCTCACGCCGCCCTCTCTGTTAAACCTGCCGCTGGTCAACTTGCTTCTCACCGTCTTGAACACTTCGACGTTCAGCGGCAACGTGAGCGGCCCCGGCGGTCTGACGGTGGCCGGTCCCGGCAACCTGGTGCTGAACGGCAGCAACACTTACGCGGGCGGCACGATCCTCAACTCCAGCGCCGGCGGACTTGTTGCCAGTTTCTACAGCGGCGAAACTGCCACAGCCGACACGAACGCGCTCGCCAGCCCGACTTTCAATGGGACACCGACGGCCACGCGCATCGACCCGTCGATCAATTATCCCACCAATGGCAGCGGACTCAGCGCCAGCGCCGCGGCCACCGGAATCGGTGGGGCGCCAGGCGCCCGGCCGCGCTGCCGGCCGGCGTGGCCGTCACGACCGTGGCCATGCTGGAAAACGGCTACGTGAACATCACCATCCCAGGAACCTACACGTTCTACACCACCAATGACGATGGCTTGACCTTGCTCATTGACGGCAACGTGGTCATCAACAACGATAGCACCAATAGCACCGTCACGGGTGTGGCGGTGACCCTGGCGGCCGGACTGCACACCATCCAGGACCGGATGAGCCAGAATGCCGGCGGCGCCTCCAATCTGATTTCCTACTCCGGACCGGATACCAACGGCCAGGAGGTGGCTATCCCCTCCAACGTCCTCACATTGGCTCTGGGAACGGCGGGCACACTTAGTGCGGGCAGCAGCAACGCGCTGGGCAGCGGTCCGGTGTTCCTCTCCAACGGCGTGTTCAACAACACGGCCGGCAGCACCATGACACTGAACAACCAGGTGGCGCTGGCGGGCGGCCCGCTGCCGGTCGTGCTGACGGGCAACGCCATCAACCTCGCGGGCCTGAACTTCCTGAGCGGCAATACCACCCTGTCAGTCAACAACACGACCACGATCAACAACGACTTCGCCGGCTCGTCGGCCTTGACCTTGACCAACCAGACCGTGGTCGCGGGAGGAACCACCTATGCCGGCACGACCGGCAACCTGGTCGTGGCCGCGCCCCTTTCCCTGTCCGGGCAGGTGACGGTCAACTCCGGTAAGATGACCCTGAGCGGCAACGGCGCTCTGCCCAACATCGCTGCGGCCAACGCTGTGCAGACCATTTCGCTGACCAAGGTTGTCGGCGGCACCTTCCAACTCAGTTTCAACGGCCAAACGACGGCCCCCATACCCATTGGTGGCGGAATCATTGCGGTGGGTGCCGCCACTGAGGCGACCAATACAGTCACGATCACGACCAGCGCGAATCATAACTTGGTGGTCGGCGAACAAGTCGTGATTTCCGGCGTGACCAATGCTGCTTACAACGGCACTTACACGATCCTTACCGTGCCGAGCGCCACTACCTTCACTTATACCGATCCCACCTCGGGCCTTGCCGCTTCGACAGTGGCGGGAACGGCGACCCTGCCTCCCGCTACCAATGCCGCAGCCATCCAGGCCGCCCTCCAGGCCCTGCCCGGCATCGGCGCCAACAACGTCACGGTCACCCCTCTGGCGACCAGTGGCACTGTCAACCAGTATTTCACGGTGACGTTCACTGGCGCCCTGGCCGGACTGCCCGAGCCAACGATGACGATCATCAATTCGGGACCTTTGAACGCTTCCGTCAACGTCGTCCGCGTGTCGGATTCCACCACCGTTGCGGGCGCTGCCGCTTTGACCATCAACAGCGGCGGCACCGTCACGCTGGACAACACCAGCGTCAACAGCAGCAGCCAGATCAACTCGTCGGCGCCCATCTCCCTGGGCGGCGGCACGTTGAACTTGCTGGGCAACACCAGTGCGACAACCGCCCAGACTCTGGGTGCCCTCACTCTGACCAGCGGCAGCTCAACGGTCAACGTCGCCAACAACGGTCAGAACACCTCGCTGACGTTTGCGAGCCTGACACGCAACGCAGGCGCTACCGTCAACTTCACCGCCGGCAGCGGCCAGACCCTCAATACAACTACCAACCAGATCGTCTTCACCGCCGCGCCTGCGCTCAGCGGCACTACCGACCCGATTATCGCGGGCGCTACCACGACGGATGCAAACTTGGCAAACGGCGGCTACAACCTGGCCACCTTGAGCGGCAACAACGTAGTCGCCCAGACCACTTACGCAACCCTGCCCGTCTCCGGCGCCCTCGCCACGACGACCTACATTGCCACTGCCAATACCACGATCACTACTGCCGAATCGGTCAATGCGCTCCTGATCGTCGGCAATGGTATCACGATTAGCGGCGCTGCACTCACAATCGGCGCCGGCGGCGTGGCCAGCAGCGGCGGCACGACCACCGGCAACACAATCTCCGCTCCTGTTGCGTTTGGAGCAACGGAAGGCATCTTCACCACGAACAACGGCACGCTAACGGCCAGCGGCGCCATCAGCGGCACGAATGGCCTGACCGTCTCCGGAGGCGGGAAACTGGCCCTCAACAGCTCCAACACGGTAACCGGGGCCACGAACCTCAACGGCGGCACGCTGAGCCTGGGCGCCAACAATGCTCCGGCCAGCGGCACGCTCAATCTGGCCGGCGGCACGCTCCAGGCGACCATTCCTGTCAATTTGAATAACCCCGTCACCTTGAACAACAGCGCCGTCACCTTCGGTAGCCCGACGGCTTCGAGTGCTATCATCTTGTCAGGTACGGTGAGTCTCGGTGGCGCGAACAACACGATTAACGTCGCCAACACAGGCGGGACCTTGATCGCGGGGGTCATTCAGGATGCGGCGATCAACCCCGCCTACGTGCTGACCCTGACCACCTCCGGGAGTTCGGCAGTCCTGACCCTGACCGGCGCGAACACCTTTACCGGCCTGGCCAACATCGCCAGCGGCGTCGTCAACATCCAGAACAGCACCGCTCTGGGTCAGGGCGCCAGCACCGCGGTGGCGGGCAACGTCAGCAGCGGCACCACCGCCCCCGTCGTTCTCAACTCGCCGGCCGGAGCGCTGGTCGGCCCCAACGCGACACTCCAGTTGCTGGGCGGCATCACGGTGGGGAAGCAGATCACCCTCGTCGGCGGGACCCTGGAGAGCGTCCTCGGCACCAACGTGCTGAGCACCAACGGCCTCGTCACCCTGAACGCTTCCAGCACAATCCAGGTGGATGCCGGTCAGTTGACGGTCAGCGGCAACGTGAGCGGGGCCTGCGATCTCACCAAAGCAGGCAACGGTACGCTGGTCCTGGCTGGCTTGAACAACACGTACGTCGGCCAGACCAACGTCAACGCCGGCATCGTGCAGCTCACCACGGTGGCGGCCGAGACAACGGCATCGACTCTCGGAATGCCGACGGGCAGCGCCGTGGTCGCCGCTGGCGCCACCCTGCAAGTCAGCCCCGCGGCCGCGACCACCTTTGTGAGCAAACAGGTCGTGATCAACGGCTCGGGTCCAGGCGGCAGCGGCACGGGCGGCACGGGCATGGGTCTGACGCTTTCCACCCTGCTCTACGGCACCGGGGCCTTTGAGAACACCACCGCCTTCGCCAGCACCTGGACCGGCAACTTCATCATGAACGCCTCGGACGCCACCCTCAACAACACGGCGGCCGCGGTCTTCACCCTCACGGGCGCCATCAGCGGTGCGGGTGGGCTCACCAAGGTCGGCATCAGCACGGGCACGATCGCCATTGCCGGCACCGACACCCAGACGGGGGCCATCACCGTGAACTCCGGCACCCTGACCGTCAACGCCGTCGGCAACGTGCAAAGCAGCTCCGGCGTGTCCGTGAACGTGGGCACCACACTGACACTGGACGACAGCGCTTCGTACAACCTCCTGAGCCGGCTCAACACCTCGATTCCCATCACCCTCAACGGCGGCACGTTCGGCTTGCTGGGCAACAACACGGCCGGGGCGCTGTCGGCGGAAACGGTCGGTCCGATCACCCTGAACTCGGGGCAATCAACCATCTTCTCGCAAAGCGGCTCGGGGCAAGGGGCCCTGGCGTCGCTCACCAGCGTCAGTCTGAACCGGGTCGAAGGCGCAACTGTATCCTTCACTGCGAGCGGCCCCGCGGGCACAGCAGTGGCCGGCCTCAACCAGAACCTGGGCAGTTCCAGCAACCAGATCCTCTTCAATAGCTTTGTCGGCGATTCCGGGCTGGTCAACGGCATCCTCCCGTATGCCACCGTGACATCGCTCGGCGTCGCGCCTCTGGACTTCGCCACCTCTGGGACCACCGGCATTGCCGCCTACACGAATTACGTGACCTCGATCGACATCGCCGGCCCCACCAGCAACGTCCGGCTGACGACGGGCGAAACGCTGGCCAGCAACAAGGTGATCAACTCTCTGCTGATCGTCGGCAACAACGTGGTGACGCAGAACAACTTCACGCTGAACATCGCCAGCGGTGGTTTCGTCACGACCGACCTGACGGCGAGCACAACCAACATGACTGGCGGGACACTGGATTTCGGCTCGTCGGAAGGCATCATTGTCACGAACACCGTCGGGAATGTCCAGCAAACCATCAGCAGCGTCCTCAGCGGCAGCGGCGGCGTCACGATCGCCACCCCAACCAACACGCCGGCCACGGCCGGCTTGACGCTCAACAGTGCGACCGGGAATAACTACACGGGCGGCACCTTCTACAATGGCCCCAGCGTCTTGACTCTGGCAAACGCACTTGTCCTGGGCAACAGCCCGGTGACGCTGACCGGCGGCACCATGGCCAACACCCAGGCTGTCCCCGGCGCCAGCCAGTTCAGCTATTTCACCCTCGGCAACGCGATTAACTTTACTAACAGCGTGGTGACCTTCGCCAACTCCGTGGACCGCTTTTTCCTGGCCGGCCCGATCACGCTGACGGGAAACAACCAGATCACCGCCGACGCCAACGCCTTTGGCGCGACGGCGTTCAGCGGCGTCGTCAGCGGCAGCGGTTCGCTCAACCTGCTCGCCGGCGCCCTGGCCATGCAGAACCCGAACAACACATATACCGGCGGCACCAATCTCGGCGGCGGCAACCTCCTGGTGACTTCGAGCGATACCGGCACGAGTGGCAACGTGACCAATGGCCCGCTGGGCACCAATACCGTCAACCTCACCGGCGGCATCCTCCAGGCGGCTGCCACCAACGTCCCCGATTTGACGGCCAACGCCATCACGCTGCACAACGCGATCAATCTGATCAACGCCAGCACGATTGTCGCTGGTCCCGCGAGCACCACCGCCGGCGCGGGGGGCAACATCACTCTTGCTGGCCCGGTCACACTCCAGGGCAGCAATACAGTGCAGGTCACTGCCGCCTTTAACTTCACTGTCTCCGGAAACATCAGCGGCTCGGGATCCCTGGTCAAGACCGGTGTCGGCGCCATGCTGCTCAGCGGCACGAATACATCCTGGACCGGAGGCGTTACAGTGACCGCCGGCGCCGGTGTGCTCGGGAACGTCGGAACCCTCATCGTCGGCAGCCCCACGGCCCTCGGCACCGGACAGGTGATTCTGAACGGCGGCGCGCTCCAGGACGACGGTGTTTCCTCGCGCACGATCTCCAACAACATCTTCCTGGCCTCGGGCACCACCAGTTTCATCAACGCCATCAACCCAAGCACCCCGCTCATTTTGACGGGCTTCATCACTGGCCCCGGCAACCTCACCAAGGGCTACGCCAGCACGGCAAGCTACGAAGCCACGATGAACGACGTCCAGACGATCAACTTCCCCAACCCGGCCGAGATCACCGGCGGCACCTTCACACTGACAATCAACGGCGCCACGACCAGCGCCATTAGCTGGAGTTCCACCCCGGCCACTCTCGTCAGCAACATCCAGACCGCCCTCAACGGCTTGCCCAGCGCCATCTTCGGCGTTTACAACCCGGTGGTTAACGGCACCAGCCTCAGCGCCATTACGATCACATTCCAGAACATCAGCGTCAACGCCGACGGCGCGGCCACGCCGGTCGTGTCGTTCAATGGCGCCAGTCTGACCCTCTCCGGAGCGGCCACAGTGTCGTCGGCCAGCGAAGCGACCAACACCGTGACGATCACTACCTCGGCCGCCCATGGTTTCCTGCCGGGCCAGTACGTCACGCTCACCGGCGTCGCCGCCGGATACAACGGCACCTACGAAATCGGCACCGTTCCGTCCGCGACAACCTTCACCTTCTACGATCCGACCACCGGCCTGGCCGCGGCGAGCACCGGCTCGGCTGCGGTCGTCTCCCAGGTGACACCGACCCTCGGGTCCGGCACCTTGGTCCTGCAAGCACCGGCCACCTACACCGGTACGACCACGGTCAACCAGGGGACGATGACAATCAATGGAGGCGGTCAGCTGATCGGCACGAGCGGAATCACGGTCAACCCCGGCGCGACCTTCACCGAGGATAGCTCCGGCACGAGTATTTCCAGCCGCATCAACACAGCCGCCACCTTGACTCTCGCCGGCGGCGCCTTCAACCTGCTTGGCTTCGCCGGCGCGGCCATGCCGCAGAAGCTCGGCGCCCTCACGCTCAACGCCGGCAACTCGACCATCCAGACCACCGCGGGAACGGGCGGCTCCGTGGCCCTCACCTTTGCAAGCCTCACTCGCAATGGCGGAGGCCTGGTCACATTCGTCGCCGGCAGCAGTCAGACCCTGGGCACGGCGACGAACGCAGTTCTGTTCACGACGGCGCCGACGTTGACCAACTCCGTCCTCAAAGGCGCGATCACGCAGGATGCCAACACGACAGAGGACGCCGCAGGCATCAACATCGCCACCTACGGCGCCAACGGCATCGCCGCGCTCACCGCCTTTACCGCTCTGCCTGCCGCCGGTGGGGTGGCCACAACAAACTATGTCGTCACGGCAAACACCACCTTGACCGCAGCCGAATCGGCCAACGCCGTGCTGATTGTCGGCGATGGCATCACCATCAGCGGCGCTTTCGCGTTGACCTTATCGGCAGGAGCAGACGAAGTGGTCGCCGTGGATACCGGCAACACCGGCAACAACTTCTCCTCCAGCACCGTTATCGCCCTGGGCGCCGTCGAAGGCGTCCTTTACACAGCAAAAACCAGCGGCAAGACGGGCGCCCTGACGATCAACGACGGCATGACCGGCTCGGTAGCGGCGGCGTCTAACGGGCTCACCATAGGCGGCAGCGGCACGCTCGGCTTGTCAGGCGCCGACGCGGAAACCGGCATCGTCAGCGTGGATTCGGGAACAACAATCGTTGGCAGTAACACTGCCTTCGGCGCCGTCGCCGACCAGGTCAACATTTACGGCGGCACCATCCAGGCGGCCACGGGGACCACCGCGGCCACGACCACGGCGGCCGGGCTCACCGAGGCGGGCAACATCGTGACCGCGACGACATCTGCCGCGCACAATTTTGGCATCGGCGAAACGGTGGTGATCGCCGGAGTGACAGCAGCCGGCTACAATGGCACGTTTACGATCCTGACCACGCCCTCGGCAACGACGTTCACCTATTCCGACCCCACGAGCGGCCTCGCCGCCTCGACGGTTGCAGGAACCGCCACGGTCCAAAACTTCACCATCGTCAATCCCATCGCTCTGGATGCCGGCGCCGGCGCGGTTACATTTGCTGGCGCCAACGGCCTGGGCCTCGTCGGCATCATCAGCGGCGTCGGCGACCTTACCGTCAACCTGGCGACTCCCTCGACAACGCTCGCCTTTGGCCTCGTCAAGAACACTTATACAAGCGTCACCAATGTCATCAACGGCACTCTCGCCATCGGCTCGGGCGGTGACGATGCCTGGGGCACTGTCACCGCCGGCAGCGCCCTCAACTCCGGCCAGGGCGATTTGCTGATCGTCGGCAACGGCCAGGTCGGCACCCAGGCCAACGTGGTCGATAATGCCAACAACATGCCGAACAACACGACCACGGTCATCAACAACACCGGCATCTTGACCATTGGACAGGAAGGCTCTCTGGGAACTGCCGGCACGGGCGACGCCGTCGGCGGCTTCATCCTCAACGGCGGTACGATGTACATGGTCTCACAGAATGTCGAAGACGAAATCGTCGCCGAGCCCAGCGCCATTCCTTCGACCATATCCGGCACGGCTTTCGCCCTGGCCCGCACCGCGGTCGGCGAGGGCTACAACACCATCAACGTGTTCCCCGGGGCCGGCGCCGCGGCCGGGAACGAATTGACCATCAGCAACGCATTGACTGTGGGCACAACGGCGAGCGGGTTCGTGGTTACCAAGATCGGAGCAGGAACGCTCACTTTCGCCGGCGCGACTGCCAACACCTACACCGAACCGACGATCGTGGACGAAGGAACTTTGGTTTACGCCAAGACGGCCGCCGTAAACGATTCGGAAGGCCCGCTGGTGATCGGCGATTTCAGCCACACGACGGCAGTCAACGTAAAGACCAACTTCAACCAATGGGGCACCGTTGCCGCAGGCGAGCCGGTAATTGTCAACGGCAACGGCACGCTCAATGTCAGCGGCTCGACGGCGACCCAGATCAACTCGACCCTTGACGTGCGGGGGGGCGCCGTCGCGACGGGAACGAACACGTTGGAAACGACTGGCGCCATCACCGGGATCGCGGAGGGTGCCACCACAGGGACCATTTCTGGCAAGCTGCTGCTGAACGCAGCCACGACGGTAAACGTCGAAGACGGTGGCGCCAGCGGCACGGTCCCAGGTTTGGCCATCTCGGCCGTGATCTCGGGCGCCTTCGCTCTCACCAAGGGCGGTCCGGGCACGCTGATTCTGGACGGTACGTCAGCCAACACGTACACCGGCGCCACGACCGTCAACGCCGGCACGTTGGTTCTTGACGATTCAGGCGGCGTGGCGGTCCCGGCCGGCCTGACGGTCGGCGACGGCTTCGGCAACACCAACGCGATCTATGCCCCCGTGCAAACCTTGACGCTGGGCGGCGCCATCAGCGCTGGGTCCTTTACGCTGGCGTTCAACGGCCAAACCACCGGCCTCATCAGCGGGAGCAGCCTAACGGCCAGCGCGATCCAGACGGCGCTGGCGGCCCTGCCGCTCAACGGCGGCCCCCAGCTGATCGGGACGAATGTGTCGGTGACGGGGACTGGCCCTTACACCATCACCTTCAGCAGCGCCGTGACCAATCCGAACGTGATCATGGTGGCCAGCAACACGCTCACCGCGTCCTCAGGATCGCCGACAGTCACCGTGGCCTCGAACGACGGCAACAAGGGGGACGTGGTTCGCGTGTATGCACCCACGCAAACCCTTACGCTGGGGAGCGGCATCACGGGCGGATCGTTCACCCTCACGTTCAACGGTCAAACCACCAACAGCATCAACTGGAGCGCGACGGGCAGCACCCTGGCCGGCAACATTCAGACCGCGCTGGCGGCGCTCTCCAACGTGGGTACTGGAAACGTGGCAGTCACGGGCACTGGTCCGTTCACCATTACCTTCACGAACGCAGTCTTTGAACCGAACATGCTGCTCGTGGCCAGTAATGCACTGACTCCATCCGGATCCAGCATCACACCGGCTTCCAGCATTCAGGAGATTGCAGCGTCGTCGGCCGTCACCATCTTCAATACCGGCTTGCTGGATCTCAATGGCAGTTCGGACAAGATCGGCTCGCTCGCCATGACCAGCGGCACAGTGAACACCGGCACGGGCACGCTGACCCTCGGCGGCAACGTCACCGGCAACGCCAGCCTGGCCAACCAGACGCCGGCCACGATCAACGGCAGCCTGTCGCTGGGCGGCAGCACACGCAACTTCAACGTGCAGCAGGGCGTGGTGGGCAACGACATGGTCATCAACGCCCTCGTCAGCAACGGTCCAAGCCCCGCCGGCATCACCACGGTCAACGGCGGCACGATCCAGTTCACCAACAACAACACGTACACTGGCCCGACCACGGTGAGCGTGGGCGCCGTCTCGATCGATGGGGTACAGCCGATCACCGTGCAAACCCTCACGCTTGGCAGCGGCATCACTGGCGGGTCGTTTGCCCTGACCTTCAACGGTCAAACCACTACCCCCGCCATCAACTGGAACGCCAGCGGCAGCACCCTCGCGACCAGCATTCAGACCGCGCTGGCGGCGCTGCCGAACGTCGGCGCCGGCAACGTGTCGGTCACGGGGACCGGTCCGTTCACGATCACGTTTGGCAACTCTGTGGCCAACCCGAACCTGATCACGGTGGCCAGCAACGTGCTCGCCCCATCTGGATCGACCATCACCCTGGCCTCTGGCATCCAAATCATCGTCAGCGCCGGGGCGGTCCTGTCCGGTAACGGCAGCACGAGCACGCAATCGATCCAGGGCGGCATCGTCGCTCCGGGCGAACCGGCTTCCACCTATGGCATCCTCAGCGGCACGTCGGCCGATTTCAGCAGTGCCAGCGGCGCCAGCCTGAACATCCAGGTGGATGGCTACGCCACGGCCGGGATCAATTACGACCAGCTCAACTTGAGTGGCGCTTTGACGCTGGGCGGAAGTTCAACCTTGAACCTGGACCTCAACGGTCTGACCGCCCCCGGCGGCCCGATCACCTTCATCAAGGACGGCAGCCAGTCGGGAACCTTTACCACCGTCAACCTCCTGAATAACCCCTATAACTTCACGGAGTCCCTCAAGTACACAGGCACCAGTGTGACCGTCACCATCTTGACTGACCACCTGCGCTTTATCCAGCAGCCGCCGATCAACACCACGGCAAGTAACACCACCCCCATCAGTCCTGCAGTAACGGTTGGCATCTACGACCAGTCCGGCAACCTGTTGACGGGAGACAACGTCGATACGGTCACGCTGGCGATCAACAGCGGCCCCAGCGGCGTGTTCTCGGTGGGCAGCACGACCACGGTCACCGTCAGCGGCGGCGTGGCCAGCTTCAGCAACCTGTTGCTCACCACCGCCGGCACGTACGTGCTGGCCGCGACCAGCAGCACCCAGCCTTATCTGGACCTGCCCCTGGTGACCTCCTCCAGTTTCGTCGTCAACCCGGCAGCGGCGGACCACCTGGCCTTCGTCCAGCAGCCGACCAACGCCACGGCCAGTAACACCACCCCCATCACTCCTGCGGTAACGGTTGGCATCTACGACCAGTTCGCCAACCTGTTGACGGGAGACAACGGCGATAAAGTCACGCTGGCGATTAACAGTGGCCCCAGCGGCGGCGTGTTCACGGCGGGCAGTACGACCACAGTCACCGTCAGCGGGGGCAAGGCTACTTTCAGCAACCTGTTGCTCACCACCGCTGGCACTTATACTCTGGACACCACCAGTTCCACCTTGCCCCTGCTGAGCCAGGTCAACTCCTCGAGCTTTGTCGTCAGTCCAGCAGGGGCCGACCACCTGGCCTTCGTCCAGCAGCCGACCAACGCCACGGCCAGTAACAGCACCCCCATCAGTCCGGCGGTAACGGTTGGCATCTACGACCAGTTCGGCAACCTGTTGACGGGAGACATCGTCGATACGGTCACGCTGGCGATCAACAGCGGCCCCAGCGGCGGCGTGTTCACGGCGGGCAGCACGACCACGGTCACCGTCGGTGGCGGCATCGCCACCCTCAGCAACCTGTTGCTCACCACCGCCGGCACCTATACCCTGGACGCCACCAGCGGCTCCCTCAGCCAGGTCAACTCCGCGAGCTTTGTCATCAGTCCGGCAGGGGCCGACCACCTGGGCTTCGTCCAGCAGCCGACCAACACCACGGCAGGTCCCACCAACCACATCAGTCCTGCGGTAACGGTCGCGATCCTGGACAAGTACAACAACGTGCTGACTGGAGACAGCTCCGATCAGGTGACCGTGGCCGTCAACAGCGGTCCCAGCACCAGCCTCAACGGCACGCTGGCAGCGACGGTCAACCACGGCGTGGCCAGCTTCAGCACCCTGTCGCTCAACACCGCCGGCACCTATACCCTGGACGCCAACAGCGGCTCCCTCAGCCAGGCTAACTCCACCAGCTTTGTCATCAACCCGGCAGGGGCGGATCACCTGGCCTTCGTCCAGCAGCCGACCAACACCACGGCCAGTAACACCACCCCCATCAGTCCTGCGGTAACGGTTGGCATCTACGACCAGTTCGGCAACCAGTTGACGGGAGATAACGGCGATCGAGTCACGCTGGCGATTAACAGCGGCCCCAGCGGCGGCGTGTTCACGGCAGGCAGCACGACCACAGTCACCGTCGGTGGCGGCATCGCCACCTTCAGCGACCTGTTGCTCAACACCGCCGGCACCTATACCCTGGACGCCTCCAGCGGCACCCTGCCCTTGCTGAGCCAGGTCAACTCCACGAGTTTCGTCGTCAGTCCGGCAGCGGCGGACCACCTGGCCTTCGTCCAGCAACCGACCAACACCACGGCCAGTAACAGCACCCCCATCAGTCCTGCGGTAACGGTTGGCATCTACGACCAGTTCGGCAACCTGTTGACGGGAGACATCGGCGATACAGGTCACGCTGGCGATTAACAGCGGCCCCAGCGGCGTCTTCACGGCGGGCAGCATGACCACGGTCACTGTCAGCGGCGGCGTGGCCACCTTCAGCAACCTGTTGCTCACCACCGCCGGCACCTATACCCTGGATGCCAACAGTGGCTCTCTGAACCAGGTCAACTCCGCGAGCTTTGTCATCAACCCGGCAGCGGCCGACCACCTGGCCTTCGTCCAGCAGCCGACCGACACCACGGCAGGTCCCAGCAACCCCATCACTCCTGCGGTGACGGTCGAGATCCTCGACAAATACAACAACCCGCTGACCGGAGACAACGCCGACCGGGTGACCGTGGCCGTCAACGGCGGTCCCAGCAGCAGCCTCAACGGTACGCCGACAGTGACAGTCAGCGGCGGCGTGGCCACCTTCAGCACCCTGTCGCTCACCACCGCCGGCACCTATACCCTGGATGCCAACAGTGGCTCCCTGAACCAGGTCAACTCCGCGAGCTTTGTCATCAACCCGGCAGCGGCCAGTCAACTGGTGCTCACGCAGCAACCGTCCAGCACGGCAACCGCGGGCGTGCTCTTCTCGACTCAGCCAGTGGTCAAAGAGGAGGATCAATTCGGCAACGTCGTCAGTGATAGCACGAACACGGTGACGGCGGCCACGGGCACCCTGGGCAGCGCCAGCCTGCAATTACCCAGTACTCTGACCGTGACGCTCGTGAACGGTGTGGCCGCCTTCAGCGGCCTGTTCTACGACAAGGCCGAAACCATGAACATTGGGTTCACGACCACCGCCGGCTCGTTCACCGCCACGTCCAACAACGTTGTGGTCAGCCCGGCGGCAGCCAACAGCCTGGTCGTGGCCGGCTTCCCGCTCTCGAACACCGCGGGAGACACCCAGATTTATACCGTCACAGCCCTGGATGCGTTTAACAACGTGGCAACCGGTTACACGGGCACGGTCACGTTCTCGAGCACCGATCCCCAGGCTGTTTATCCGGCCCTTTACACCTATAAGCCCACTGATGCCGGCGTCCATTCTTTCATTGCGACCCTGAAGACAGCAGGCACCTGGTCGATCACGGCGTCGTCCACCGACGTGCAAACCCTCACGCTGGGCAGCGGCATCACCGGCGGGTCGTTCACCCTGACCTTCAACGGTCAACCCGCCGGTCCCATCAACTGGGACCCCAGCGGCAGCACCCTGGCGACCAACATTCAGAACGCGCTGGCGGGCCTCTTGAACGTGGGCACCGGCAACGTGTCGGTGTCGGGGACTGGCCCGTTCACCATCACGTTCTCCAGTGCCGTGAGCAAACCGACCGCGATCACCGTGGCCAGCAACTCACTGACTCCCTCCGGTTCGACCATCACCCTCGCCCCCAGCCTCACCGGCAGCGAGAGCGGCATCCAGGTGAGCCCGTCCCTCACGAATGACCACCTGGCCTTCGTTCAGCAGCCGACCAATACCACGGCAAGTAACACCAACCCCATCAGTCCGGCGGTGACGGTTGGCATCTATGACCAGTTCGGCAACCTGTTGATGGGTGACAGCTCCGATCAGGTGAGCGTGGCCGTCAACAGCGGTCCCAGCAGCAGCCTCAACGGCATGCTGACAGCGACGGTCAGCAGCGGCGTGGCCAGCTTCAGCACCCTGTCGCTCAGCACCGCCGGCACCTATACCCTGGACGCCACCAGCGGTTCCCTGGGTCAAGTCAACTCCGCGAGCTTTGTCGTCAGTCCAGCAGGGGCCGACCACCTGGCCTTCGTCCAGCAGCCGACCAACACTACCGCAGGTCCCAGCAACCTCATCACTCCTCCGGTGACAGTCGAGATCTTCGACCAATTCAACAACGTGCTGACCGGAGACAACTCCGATCAGGTGACCGTGGCCGTCAACACTGGTCCCACCACCAGTCTCAACGGCACGCTGACAGCGACGGTCAACCATGGTGTGGCCAGCTTCAGCAACCTGTCGCTCAACACCGCCGGTATCTATACCCTGGACGCCACCAGTTCCACCTTGCCCCTGCTGCACCAGGTCAATTCCACGAGCTTTGTCATCAGTCCGGCAGGGGCCGACCACCTGGCCTTCGTCCAGCAGCCGACCAACACCACGGCAGGTCCCAGCAACCCCATCACACCTGCGGTGACGGTCGGAATCTTCGACAAATTCAACAACCAGCTGACCGGAGACAACGCCGATCAGGTGACCGTGGCCATCAACAGCGGTCCCAGCAGCAGCCTCAACGGCGCGCTGACAGCGACGGTCAGCGGCGGCGTGGTCACCTTCAGCAACCTGTCGCTCAACACCGCCGGCACCTATACCCTGGACGCCAACAGCGGCACCCTGCCCCTGCTGAGCCAGATCAACTCCACGAGCTTTGTCATCAGTCCGGCAGGGGCCGACCACCTGGCCTTCGTCCAGCAGCCGACCAACACTACCGCAGGTCCTACCAACCCCATCAGTCCTGCGGTGACAGTCGAGATCCTCGACCAGTTCAACAACGTGCTGGCTGGAGACAACTCCGATCAGGTGACCGTGGCCGTCAACAGTGGTCCCAGCAGCAACCTCAACGGCACGCTGACAGCGACGGTCAACCATGGTGTGGCCAGCTTCAGCACCCTGTCGCTCAACACCGCCGGCACCTATACCCTGGACGCCACCAGCGGCTCCCTGAACCAGGTCAACTCCGCGAGCTTTGTCATCAACCCGGCAGCGGCCAGCAAGCTGGTCGTCACGGGTTTCCCGACCTCGACCACGGCGGGAGCAACGCAATCGTTCACGGTCACCGCCGAGGATCAATTCAACAACGTCGTACCCACCTACACCGGAACGGTCACATTGACCAGCAGCGCCGGCCAGGCGACCTTTGCCCCGGCGTCCTACCTGTTCACCAGCGGCGACAAAGGAGTCCATACCTTCAATGCCACGCTCGATAAGGCCGTAACCCAGACGATCATGGCCACGGACACAGGCCTGGATCCAACGAATGGCATCAGCGGCCAGGACACCAACATCACGGTGAATCCGGCGTCGCCCAGCAAGCTGGTCGTCTCGGGGTTCCCGGCGACCACGGCCGGAGTGGCGCAATCGTTCACGGTCACCGCCAAGGATGCGTTTGGCAACAACGCCACCAGTTACACTGGCACAGTGAGCTTCAGCAGCAGCGACAACAACCCGCAAACGCTCCTGCCCATGAATTACACGTTCACCAGCGGCACCGGCAGCGGCTTCGATAACGGGGCCCATACGTTTATGCTGGGCGCCACGCTGACCACGGCAGGCACGCAATCGATCACGGCCACCGATCTGGGCAGCGGCTTCATTGCCAGTCAGAGCGGCATTCAGGTGACCCCGGCGGCGGCCAGCACCCTGAGCGTGTCTGGTTACCCCAACCCGACCACTTCGGGCGCGGACGAAGCCTTCACGGTCACTGCCTATGACCCCTACGGCAACGTGGCCACCGGCTACCGAGGCCTGGTCACGCTGATGAGCAGCGACAGCCTGGCCACTTTCAACGGCAACAGCAATCCTGGCCCCATTTCCTACACCTTCACCACTGGCGATGCCGGCGTGTCGCAGGGCCTCGGCGCCACGCTCGTGACAGGTGGTCCTCAGTCGATCACCGCCGTGGATTTCAACAACTCCACGATTACTGGAACGCAGAGCGGCATCGTTGTCATCACTGGGGCCAGCCAACTGGTCCTGAGCGGCTTCCCCGCGACCACTGTGGCCGGTGTCGCGCAAACTATCACAGTCACAGCCGAGAACAGCACGGGCGGCGTGGCCCTCGGTTACACGGGTACAGTCACATTCACCAGCAGCGACATCCAGGCTGGCCTGCCCGCGGCTTATACGTTCACCAGTGGCGCCGGCTTCGACAACGGGGTCCATACGTTTGTGCTGGGCGCCATCCTCAAGACCGCCGGGCTGCAATCCATTAGCGTGAGCGACGGTTCCAATAGCGCCAGTGAGACCGGCATCACCGTTACCAATGCCTCATTCGACCACCTCGCCTTGACCGGGTTCCCGAACCCCACGACTGCCGGATTGCCGCAAACCTTCACGGTCACTGCCGAGGATCAATTCGGCAACGCGGTCCCTGACTACGTGGGTTCGATTTCCTTCAGCAGCAGCGACGCGAAGGCCAACCTGCCCGAACCGTACGTGTTTACCGGCTCCGGCACAGGCACTGGCTTCGACAACGGGATCCATACTTTCACCGCCACACTCTACACCGCAGGAACCCGGTCCATTACTGTCAACGATGGCGTTCCGGCGCAAGCCGGCAGCCAGAGCGTCCAGGTGAACCCGGCCGGCGCTGCAAGCCTGGTCGTGATGGGTTTCCCGAACACCACCGTCGCAGGCGCGCAGTACTACAACTTCACAGTCACCGCCGAGGATAGCTTCGGCAACGTGGCCACCGGCTACATCGGCACGGTCATGATCGGCAGCAGCGACGCCCAGGCCAACTTTGCCCCATCGACCTACCAATTTACCAGCACGGATCTAGGCCAGCACACCTTCCAGGGCATCCTCAAGACGGCAGGCGCGGAGTCGATCACGGCCACGGATACGGCGCCCATGAGTCAAATCGCCTCCGTCCCCGAATCCGTTCAAGTGAGCCCGGCAGCAACACCGGACCATCTGGCCTTCATACAGCAGCCGACGAACACCACGGCAGGACCCAGCAATCCGGTCAATCCAGCAGTGACGGTGGAGATCCTGGACAAGTACAACAACGTGCTGACAGGAGACAACTCCGACCACGTCACCGTGGCCATCAACAGCGGTCCTAGCACCAGTCTCAGTGGCACGCTGACCGAAACAGTCAGCAGCGGTGTGGCCACCTTCAGCGACCTGTCGCTCAACACGGCCGGCACCTACACTTTGGATGCCAAGAGCGGCACTCTGCCCCTGCTGACTCAGGTCAATTCCACCAGCTTTGTCATCAGCCCGGCGGCGGCAGATCACCTGGCCTTCGTCCAGCAACCGACGAACACCAGTGCAGGCCCCAGCAATCCGATCACTCCAGCGGTGACAGTGGAGATCCTGGACAAGTACAACAACGTGCTGACAGGGGACAACTCCGACCAGGTCACTGTGGCCGTCAACAGTGGTCCCAGCACCAGTCTCAACGGCACCCTGACCGAGACGGTCCACGGTGGCGTGGCCACCTTCAGCGACCTGTCGCTCAACACCGTCGGCACCTACACTCTGGACGCCAACAGCGGCTCCTTGGCTCAGGTGAACTCTTCGAGCTTTGTCATCAGCCCGGCGGCGGCAGATCACCTGGCCTTCGTCCAGCAACCGACGAACACCACTGCGGGGCCCAGCAATCCGATCACTCCAGCGGTGACAGTGGAGATCCTGGACAAGTACAACAACGTGCTGACAGGGGACAACTCCGACCAGGTCACCGTGGCCATCAACAGCGGTCCCGGCACCAGTCTCAACGGCACCCTGACCGAGACGGTCCACGGTGGCGTGGCCACCTTCAGCGACCTGTCGCTCAACACCGCCGGCACCTACACTCTGGACGCCAACGGCGACTCCTTGACTCAGGTGAACTCTTCGAGCTTTGTCATCAGCCCGGCGGCGGCGGACCATCTGGCCTTTGTCCAGCAGCCGACCAACACCACGGCAGGCCCCAGCAATCCGATCACTCCAGCGGTGACGGTGGAGATCCTGGACAAGTACAACAACGTGCTGACAGGGGACAACTCCGATCAGATCACCGTGGCCGTCAGCACTGGTCCCAGCACCAGTCTCAACGGCACCCTGACCGAAACGGTCAGCAGCGGCGTGGCCACCTTCAGCGACCTGTCGCTCAACACCGCCGGCACCTACGTATTGGATGCCAAGAGCGGCACTCTGCCCCTGCTGACTCAGGTCAACTCCGCCGGCTTTGTCGTCAGCCCGGCGGCGGCAGATCACCTGGCCTTCGTCCAGCAACCGACGAACACTACCGCAGGACCCAGCAATCCGATCAGTCCTGCAGTGACAGTGGAGATCCTGGACAAGTACAACAACGTGCTGACAGGAGACAACTCCGACCACGTCACCGTGGCCGTCAACAGCGGTCCCAGCACCAGTCTCAACGGCATGCTGACCGAAACGGTCAGCAGCGGCGTGGCCACCTTCAGCGACCTGTCGCTCAACACGGCCGGTACCTACACCCTGGACGCCAACAGCGGCTCCTTGGCTCAGGTCAATTCCGCCAGTGTTGTCATCAGCCCGGCGGCGGCGGACCATCTGGCCTTTGTCCAGCAGCCAACGAACGCCACGGCAGGCCCCAGCAATCCGATCACTCCAGCGGTGACAGTGGAGATCCTGGACAAGTACAACAACGTGCTGACAGGGGACAGTTCCGACCAGGTCACCCTGGCCGTCAACAGCGGTCCCAGCACCAGTCTTAACGGCACACTCACGGCGACGGTCAGCAGCGGCGTGGCCACCTTCAGCGACCTGTCGCTCAACACCGCCGGCACCTACACCCTGGACGCCAACAGCGGCTCTCTGAGTCAAGTCCCGTCGTCGAGCTTTGTCATCAGTCCGGCAGCGGCGGACCACCTGACCTTTGGGCAGCAACCAACGAACACCACGGCGGGACCCAGCAACCCGATCAACCCAGCGGTGACGGTGGAGATCCTGGACAAGTACAACAACGTGCTGACAGGGGACAACTCCGATCAGGTCACCGTGGCCATCAACAGCGGTCCCAGCACCAGTCTCAACGGCATGCTCACGGCGACGGTCCACGCCGGCGTGGCCACCTTCAGCGACCTGTCGCTCAACACCGCCGGCACCTACATTCTGGACGCCAACAGCGGCTCTCTGAGCCAGGTCCTCTCTTCGAGCTTTGTCATCAGCCCGGCGGCGGCGGACCATCTGGCCTTCGTCCAGCAGCCGACCAACACCACGGCAGGTCCCAGCAATCCGATCACTCCAGCGGTGACGGTGGAGATCCTGGACAAGTACAACAACGTGCTGACAGGGGACAACTCCGACCAGGTCACCGTGGCCATCAACAGCGGTCCCAGCACCAGTCTTAACGGCACACTCACGGCGACGGTCAGCAGCGGCGTGGCCACCTTCAGCGACCTGTCGCTCAACACGGCCGGCACCTACGTATTGGATGCCAAGAGCGGCACTCTGCCCCTGCTGACTCAGGTCAACTCCGCCGGCTTTGTCGTCAGCCCGGCGGCGGCAGATCACCTGGCCTTCGTCCAGCAACCGACGAACACTACCGCAGGACCCAGCAATCCGATCAGTCCTGCGGTGACGGTGGAGATCCTGGACAAGTACAACAACGTGCTGACAGGAGACAACTCCGACCACGTCACCGTGGCCGTCAACAGCGGTCCCAGCACCAGTCTCAACGGCATGCTGACCGAAACGGTCAGCAGCGGCGTGGCCACCTTCAGCGACCTGTCGCTCAACACCGCCGGCACCTACGCATTGGATGCCAAGAGCGGCACTCTGCCCCTGCTGACTCAGGTCAACTCCACTAGCTTTGTCATCAGCCCGGCAGCGGCGGATCACCTGAAGTACGGGCAGCAGCCGACCAACACCACGGCAGGACCCAGCAATCCAATCAGTCCGGCCGTGACGGTCGAGATCCTCGATGCGTTCAACAACGTGCTGACAGGAGACAACACCGACCGCGTGACCGTGGGCATCAACACTGGTCCCAGTACCAATCTCAACGGCACACTGACGGCGACGGTCAGCGGCGGCGTGGCCACCTTCAGCGACCTGTCGCTCAATACCGCTGGCGCTTATACCCTGAACGCTAACAGTTCCACTCTGACACTCCTGAGCCAGGTCAACTCGGCCAGCTTTGTCATCAACCCGGCGGCGGCGGACCATCTGGCCTTCGTCCAGCAGCCGACGAACGCCACGGCAGGACCCAGCAATCCGATCACTCCAGCGGTGACGGTGGAGATCCTGGACAAGTACAACAACGTGCTGACTGGGGACAACTCCGACCACGTCACCGTGGCCGTCAACAGCGGTCCCAGCACCAGTCTCAACGGCACCCTGACCGAAACAGTCAGCGGCGGCGTGGCCACCTTCAGCGACCTGTCGCTCAACACCGCCGGCACCTACACCCTGGACGCCAACAGCGGCACTCTGAGTCAAGTTCCCTCCTCGAGCTTTGTCATCAGTCCGGCAGGGGCAGACCACCTGACCTTCGGGCAGCAACCAACGAACACCACTGCGGGGCCCAGCAACCCGATCACTCCAGCGGTGACGGTGGAAATCCTGGACAAGTACAACAACGTGCTGACAGGGGACAACTCCGACCAGGTGACCGTGGCCATCAACAGCGGTCCCAGCACCAGTCTCAACGGCATGCTCACGGCGACGGTCCACGCCGGCGTGGCCACCTTCAGCAACCTCTCAATCAACACGGCCGGCACCTACACCCTGGACGCCAAGAGCGGCCCTCTGAGTCAAGTTCCCTCCTCGAGCTTTGTCATCAATCCGGCAGGAGCGAGCAGCCTGGTCGTTTCCGGGTTCCCAACCGGAACGACTGCAGGCGCGACGCACAGCTTCACGGTCACGGCGTATGACACCTACGGCAACGTGGCCACTGGCTATACGGGTACAGTTTCCTTCGAGAGCAGCGACCCCCAGGCGACGTTCAGCCCCACCACCAGCTATACGTTCACCACGGGCGGCGCCTGGGCGGACAACGGCATGCACGTATTCAGCGGCACACTCAAGACTGCTGGTCCGCAAACCATTTCTGCCAACGACGGAACGCTCAGCGGCAGCGACTCCGTCACGGTGACGCCTGCCGCCGCAAGCCAGTTGGTGGTGACGACCGCGCCATCGAACACGGCGACGGCAGGGGTGAACTTTACCACCCAGCCGGTGGTCAAGGAAGAGGATCCCTTCGGCAATCTTATCAGCGACAGCTCGCACACGGTGACGGCGGCCCGGGGCAATCTCGGCACAGCCTCCTTGCAGGGCAGCAACTTGACCGTGACTCTGTCCAACGGCGTGGCCACCTTCAGCGGCCTGTCCTATGACGTCGCCGAAAACATGAACATTCTGTTCAGCACGAACGCCAGCGGCGTCAGTTCCATCGCTTCCAACGCCATCGCCGTCAGCCCGAACGTGGCCACGCACTTCAGCATCGCAGCGCCGGCCTCGCAGCAGCTGGGCACTTCCTTCAACTTCACGGTCACGGCCCAGGATGCCTTCAGCAACACGGCCTCCAGTTACGCCGGCACAGTGAAATTCACCAGCAGCGATACCAAGGCAACCCTTCCTGGCAACAGTTCCTTGAGCCACGGCGTGGGCACCTTCAGCGCGACTCTCAATACGGCCAGCGTCCAAACCATCACGGCCACGGACTCGACCAGCAGCACCATCAAGGGCCAGGCCAGCATCAATTCGCTCACCGCCACCCAATTCGTCGTGTCGGTCCCAAGCACCGCCACGGCCGGGACAGCGATCACAACCATCAAGGTGACCGCGGAGAAAGCCAACGGCACCACCGCGACGAACTACAACGGCACGGTCCACTTCACCTCCAGCGACGGTAAGGCCATCCTGCCCGTCAACAGCACTCTGGTGAACGGCGTGGGGACCTTCACCGTCACCTTCGAGACGGCCGGCTCGATGTCCCTCGTGGCCACGGACACCGTCAATCCTTCCGTGGCCGGCAGCAACTCGCTCACGGTGAACCCCGCCACTGCTGCCAGTGTCAAAGTCACGGGGGGCAACAGCCAGAGCGCCACGGCAGGCCTGAGCTTCGGCTTGCCTCTCACTGTCCTGGTGATGGACAAGTTTGGCAACGTCGTCCCCGGTGTGACCGTTACTTTCGCGGCACCGACCAGCGGCGCCAGCGCTGCACTGGCCGTCGGCACCACGGCGACGACGGACAGCACGGGCCACGCCAGCAAGACCTTGACTGCGAACACTCTGGTCGGCGCTTACACCGTCACCGCTGCCGTGACCGTGGTGACTACCAAGGCCAGTTTCAGCCTGAGCAACGTCCCGGCGGCAACGGCTTCCTTCGTCGTCAGCGCCCCGACAACGGCTACCGCGGGCACTCCGTTCTCCATCACGGTCACAGCCGTGGACCCGTTCGGCAACGTGACTCCAAACTACACTGGCACGATTCATTTCACGTCCACGGATACCGGAAGCGGCGTGGTGTTGCCCGGCAACGCTTTGCAAGACTACGTATTCACCGGGTTCGGTTCTGGCAAGGACAATGGAGTGCATACCTTCACAGCGACTTCCGGTGGCCTGGTCACCCTGGTCACGGCAGCCAACCAGACAATCACGGCCACGGACGTCACGAACCCTCCGCTGACCACCGGGACCACCAAGTCGCCGATCACCGTCAAGCCGAGCACGGCCTCGCTTGTCACCGCGACGGCAGGCAACAACCAGATCGCCTCGGTGAAGCAGTCGTTCGCCTCGCCTCTGACTATCCAGGTAACGGACAGGTATGGCAATGGCGTTCCGGGCGTCACCGTCACCTTCAGCGTGCCGGCCACCGGGGCCAGCGCCACGACGGTCAGCGGCGGCTTCACAGCAGTCACCAACGTCACCGGCTATGCCAGCACCAAGACGCTGACGGCCAATGCCAGCGCGGGCAGCTACAACGTTACCGCAACCGCCTCGGGAGCAACGCGGGGCAACTTCGCTCTGACCAACACGCCGCAGGCAGCGACCCATTTCAGCTTGAGCGGCGTCCCCCTGTCGGCCACGGCCGGGACGCCCTTCTCGATCACCGTGACCGCCCTGGACGCCTACGGCAACGTCGCAACAGGTTACGTGGGCACAGTTCAGTTCTCGACGACCGATCCGGGACTGAACGGCTTCTTCCCGTCGCTGCCGACCAACTACCAGTTCATGGGCGGGGACAACGGCGTCAGTACCTTCCCGGGCAGCGTCACCCTGATCAAGGCAGGCACTCAGAAGCTAACGGTCCAGGACGATGTGACCAGCACCATCACCGGATCGGCTTCGCTTACCGTCATTCCCGGCGCCGCGGCGTCCTTCCTGGTAAGCGGGCCTTCCACGGCCACGGCGGGGGTCGCAGGGTCCTTCACAGTCACGGCGCTGGATGCGGTCGGCAACGTGGCGACGAGCGAAAATCGCGCCGTCCAGCTCAGCAGTTCGGACACGGCCGCCGGGGTGGTGTTAGGAACGGCTGACGCCACTCTGGTCGCCAGCGGGCATGGTTCCTTCCTGGCGACGTTCCAGAGCACCGGTCCGCAGACGGTAACCGTGACGGATCCCAATACGCTGATTAGCGGCGTCAGCAACGCCGATGTCGTCCACCAACCTCCGGCGAGCATCGCGATCGTCTCGGGCAACGGTCAGCAGATCACGGTCAATTCGACAGCCGGGCAGCTGCTGACGGTCGTGGTGCTGGATCGCTCCGGCAATCCCGTTCAGGGAGTGACAGTCACTTTCAGCGCCCCAGCGACAGGCGCCAGCGTGACGTTCGTCAACGGCAACACAGCCACCACGGACAGTACAGGTCAAGCGAGCATCGCCGTCAGCGCCAACAAGGTCCTCGGCTCCTACGGCGTCGCCGCCACGGTCGCCGGTGTCTCCCTGGCCAGCCCGTTTACCCTGGCCAACGTGGCGGGAGCGACGACGCATTTCCAGATCAGCTACCCGACAGTCACCCGCGGGCAACCGTTCACGATCACTGTCCTGGCCCTGGACCAGGCCGGAAATCTGTCGGCGGGCTACTCAGGAACTGTCCAGTACAGTTTCAGCGGCCCCAGCAGCAGCGCCCTACCGCCGACGCCGGGCGTCATTTCCTTTGTGAACGGCAAGGCGACGATCAGCGTGGCGGGGTTGAACGTCTCCGGGAGCTGGTATCTGACGCTCACCGACACCTCCGACAGCAGCCTCACGAATACACTGCTGCTCTCTGTGCCGGTCAATTTGCTGTCGTGAGCCTGGCACAAGCGGGTGCGCAGCAGGCCTTGATATGCGGCCAGCTGGCCGTATACTCAGCGGTTCGGGGAAAGCCCGCCCTGCGCCGGCTGAGAGCGCTGCCGGACGAGTTGCTGAAGCTGACCGAGGCCATCCTGGCTTACGCGAAGAAATACCAGAAAACGGCGGCCACCCTCGCGGCACTAATACAAGGACGCCAGTGCAGCCAAGGAGGTATCAAGGAATGACGACCGCGGAGAAAAACCCCGCCATCTGCTACGTACGCCGACTCGCCGTCACGCTTGCCTCGGCGGAATTGTCTGACAGCCAGCTTTTGGAGCGCTTTGCCGGCCAGCAGGACGAGAGCGCCTTCGCGGCTTTGCTGAGGCGGCATGGCCCGTTGGTGCTGGGCGTCTGCCGGCGAGTGCTTCGCGACTGGCACGACGCGGAGGACGCCTTCCAGGCGACGTTCGTTGCCCTGGCGCAGCAAGCAGGCTCACTCCGGCGTCCCGAGTCGCTCGGCCCGTGGCTCCACGGTGTCGCCGCACGGCTGGCCCTCAAGGCCCGGAGCCGGGCGGCCCGAAGGTGGGTGTGCGAACGGGAGGCCGCGGCAACGAGGCCCACGACGGTTGAACACCCGGACGAGGTCGTTTGGCGGGATCTGCGGCCGGTGCTGGATGAAGCGGTGGCCTCCCTCCCCGAGTCCTGCCGGGTTCCGTTTGTCCTCTGCTACCTTGAGGGGCGGACGGTCAGTGAAGCCGCCCGAGATCTGGGCTGGCCCCGAGGCACGGTCGCCACGCGCCTTGCCCTGGCGCGACGCAGGCTCCGCGCTCGGCTGGCCAGCCGTGGGGTGGCCCTGTCGGCGGCCGCACTCGCTGGGGCGCTGTCCGGCAATGGGGCGTCAGCAGTCCCGCCCGGGTCGCTTCTGGTTGCAACGGCCCAGGCTGCAACGGCGGCAGCGGACCACGCGATCGCCACAGGTGCCGGCCCGGCGACGGCTGCCCTGGCGCAAGGAGGAAAAGCTATGCTCGTGACGAGGGCGAAGGTGGTAGCGCTGCTTCTGGCCGTGGGTGTTGCCGGAGCCGGCCTCAGCCTGTACGGGCAACGGCCGCAGGAGCGGGACTCCAGGCCCGCTGCCGCCCGCGAGTCCGCGCGGCCACGGGAACTTGCCCCCACGCACTCCCCGCGGATCGCTGCCACGGTCAACGGGGAGGCCATTCTCGCCGAAGAGGTGTACGCCGCCGCTTACTTATCCCTGCCCGACGCCCATAACCTGACCGCGCTTGACCGCTCCCGGCGCATCACGGCCGTCTGGAGGAAGACCCTCGACCGCGTGATCGAGCGCGAAGTGATCGTGCAGGGAGCCTTTACGGCCCTCAATAAAGTTGGTAACGCCAACATGCCGAAAAAGCTCCAAGAGGTCGCCGCGAACGAGTTCGATCGGCAGTGGGTGGAAACCGTCAAGAGAAGCACCGGGCTGAAGGACGAGCAACTGAGAGCTTTCCTCCGCGCAGGGGACGTCCCTGGATGCGGTGCGACGCCAGTGGGAGCGAGACTTCATCGCCGAGCAGTACCTGCGGAGCCGTTTGTTTCGGGGGCGTGCCCCGGCGGGCCTGCCCCCGTCCGACCGCGAGGACGCCCGAAAGGAGAGGGCTCGCATCATCACCGAGCTGAGGCAGCGCAGGTTATCGAATACGCCGGAGCAGGACAAGGGGACATTCAGGAGTAGCGCGTTCGGAAAAATCGAAGTAGGCCAGCCTTCCCAGGCCGGCCGGACACCTCGCTACTGGGAAGCCCGTCCTACTTCAAAACGTAGGCCGGCCTTCCCAGGCCGGCCGGACGGGCTGGGAAGCCCGTCCTACTTCCCACACCGGACAGGCTTCGTTCCCTTGTGGTGTCACGCTTTGTGGGCCCGTCGCCGCGTGGACGAACAGGTTGGGCAGTAACTCGCGGGTTGACTCGCTCAGAGAGATTGTGCGAATCGACTCCTGGAACTTTTCTTTTTCGGCCGGGTCAGTCTCGCTGATCCTCTGGTCGCTTGCGCAGCACCAGGTAGAGTACCAGGCCGACAAGACCGGCGCCCAATCCCAGGCAGAGCAAGCCGCCAAGCAGGATCAAGATTTCAATCGGAGACAGCTGGAACAGGGCAAACATGGGGAACGCTCCTTGGGGAGATGGGGGAAGCATCTCCTCGATTATGGTCGAGTTCTTTGCAGGTCACAAGGTCCGTCCGCGGTTTTCCGGCCGGGGCCGTCACCGGGCCAGCAGACGCCCACCCGGGCCAGTGCGTGCGTCGCCTCCTTCCGAAAAGCAAAAACAAATGGCATTGCGGGGTGAACCGTGATAGAGTGACCGGGACGCAATCGGCTGACCGGCGCCTTGATAGCGAGACCGGCGGAAATATGCTGACCGGCCAGAATGTCGTGACCGGTCGGTCAGGCTAAATCACAAGTTCAAGCGGCGAGGAGACAGCAACGATGGTGGTGCCACCGCCAGCCACGACGGCACTGTCCGCTTCCACGACACGGAAACGCTGCGGGAGCGGGCGGTGTTCGACTGGGAGATCGGCAAGGTACGCACCGTTGCCTTCCACCCGGACGGCATGACGGCCGCGGCGGCAGGCGAGCGGCGGAAGGTCGTTGTGTGGGACGTGGAGTGAGCGGTCGCGGCTCTGCGCCCACTGGCCGAACCGATCCAGTCGCACGCATGCCGGCCGCGGCGCTGGCGTGAGAAAGGCGAACCCCCGGCTCACCAGCCGGCCGGCGCTCGCCTGGGAAACACACAAAGACGATCCGGCCGGTCGGGTGCAGCCCCTGGTTCGGCGATGGAGGACCATCTCATGCGGAGAGGCAGTATGACGCATTGTTGCACCGCGGCGATTTTCTTTAGCCTGCTCGATGCGGCTTCCTTGATCGCTGTGGAGAAGCCCCAACCGCTCCCGAAGTCCGTCCAGGGGGATTGGGTAGCGGTCGGGATTGAGTATTGCGGGCAACGACCGCCCGCGGACATCGTCCGCAAGTTCAAGGTCACGGTCAGAGACGACGTGATCGTTCTGTCCCCGCTCAACATCGTGGAGAGCAAGTTCAACGTCGAAGGCGTGCCGATCGAGGCGCGGTACGAGCAGGACCCGAAGGCAAGCCCCAAGAGAATCGATTTCATCTTCAAGGACGAGGGCGCTGAGCAACGGATGCTGGGAATCTATGCCGTGGAAGGCAAGCAGCTGAAGATTTGCTGGCAGCACGATGGGAAGGCAAGACCTTCCGAATTCAAGACGAAGGCTGAGCCTTCCCAGATGCTGCTCATCCTGGAGCGATCGAAACCGTGAGTTGCCCATCCTGCGGGCAGAACAGCCATTGCGATGCCGGAAACCGCAAGGGCATTGGGAACAGAGGAAGTGGGTGACCGTCCGGGTCGCTGTGAACCGCGTGCGATGAAACGGCGTGGCAAACCGCATCGACTGCTCACGAAGCCCCGCCAGGAGGCGCACGACGAGTTATCAGGTCAGGCGTGAACCAGCAGACCAAGAGGCTGGCTTAATAATGCAGCGAACGGAGGTGGTAAGGGAGTGGCCAGGAGCATGAAGACCGGGTAAAGCAAACGCTCGCCGTTTGCTCCGCCCGAAGTCCGCGCACAGCAGTGGAATGCGTGCCGAAGAAAAACAAGCCAGGAACCAACAGCAGCAAAGGAGCGTTGGCATTGATTAACACAAATAGCGGATAGTTAAATTGGCAATTGTGCCGCCGTAAGTCTAAGTTTGGATTGCTGGTGCGTTAGACAGTGCCATTCGTTCCAGGCACCTTTTCCAGGCCCGGCGTCCTGTCCAGGGCCTTGCTGGCGATGTCCCGGCGGAAGTGCATGCCGCCGAAGTGGATGCGATCGACCGCCTCATAGACCCGCCGCTGGGCGTCGGCCAGCGTGTCGCCCAGGGCGGTCACTCCCAGCACCCGGCCGCCGTCGGTCAGCACCGCGTTCCGGTCCAGGCGGGTGCCGGCGTGGAAGACCTTCACGTCCGGCAGCTGAGCCGCCGCCTCGAGACCTTCGATGGGGTAGCCGACCTCGTAATGGCCCGGGTAGCCCTTGCTGCTCAGCACCACGCACACGGCGGGCCGCGGGTCCCAGTCCAGCTTGCCTTCCATCTCGTCGAGCCGGTCATCGACCACCGCTTCGAGAAGGTCCAGCAAGTCGGTGCGTAAGCGCATCAGCAGCGGCTGGGCCTCCGGGTCGCCGAAGCGGCAGTTGAACTCCAGCACCTGCGGCCGCTTGTTCGTGACCATCAGGCCCGCGTAGAGGACACCCCGGAAGGGAAATCGGCCGCGCTTCATCGCGTGGACGATCGGCACGAACACGTCCCGGTCCACCCGGTCCAGCAATTCCGGCGTACCGAGCGGAGCGGGGCAATACGCGCCCATGCCGCCGGTGTTCGGGCCCTGGTCGCCGTCGAAGACGGCCTTGTGGTCCTGGGTTGGCGGCAGCGGCACGATGGTCCGGCCCGCGACCAGGGCCAGCAGGCTCAGCTCCTGACCCTCCAGCCGCCGCTCGATCAGGATCTGCCGGCCGGCCGTTCGCCCAAATTCCTCACGGGTCATGATGCGCTCGACCGCGAGTACCGCTTCCTCGGTTGTGGAGCAAACAACAACACCCTTGCCGGCTGCCAGGCCGTCGGCCTTGACCACCACCGGCTCGGCGGTGCCGATCAGGTAGCGCCGGCCGTTGGGAGCCAGGAAGTAGCGCTGCCCGTCAATGATCTCGACGTCCCTGGCGCGGAAAGGTCCATGAAACTGCTGGCCGGTGGGCAGGACCACGTTCTCCCGGCTGTAGAGGTATTGCCGGGCCGGCTCCGGATGGTCGAAGATGCGGAAGTCGGCCGTGGGCACGTCGGCGTGGCGCATCAGCGTCTTGGCGAAGATCTTGCTGGCTTCGATCCGGGCCGCCGCTTTCGTCGGACCGAAGATGCGCAGGCCCTCCTTCTGGAAATGATCGACAATCCCTTCCGCCAGCGGCCCCTCCGGACCAACCACGGTCAGGCACACGTCCTCCTTGCGGGCAAAGCGGACCAGCTTGTCGAACTCGTTGACCTCGATGGGGACGTTGACCCCGTCCACGGCCGTCCCCGCGTTGCCGGGAGCGCAGAAGACGCGCTCGACCCGCGGCGACTGGGCCAGCTTCCAGACCAGGGCGTGTTCCCGGCCGCCCTTGCCAATCACCAGGACCTTCATCGTACACCTGCCGTCCGCTGGGTTGTGGTTTATTGCGACTCACAATGAGAAAGGCCGGCTCGCCCTCAACCCAGGGCGCTGCCCTGGGCTATCCTGTTGCGCCCCTTCGGGGCAAAAAACAGCTGGTCTTCCGCCCCGAAGGGGCGCAACAGGATAGCCCAGGGCAGCGCCCTGGGAAACTGGCGGTTGAGTCGCACCAAACAACAACACCCGACCATCCTCCGCCCAATCATCCTTCCCCCCGCGCCAGCTGATACAGAATCTCGCTGGCCTGCTCCACTTCCTCCAGCGGCACCCACTCATCGCAGGTATGCGCCCGGGCAATGTCCCCGGGGCCGAAGACCACGCTCGGCACCCCTGCCAGGGCGAGGGTCGAGGCGTCCGTCCCATAAGGCACCACCTCCACCTGGTGCGAACCGAGCACGCTGTCGATGGCCTGGCCCAGTCGCTGCACCAACTCCCCCGAGCCGTCCGCACTCAAGGCCGGACAGTTAAGCCACAGGTCGGAACAGGTGTAAGGCACTCCCGCGGGGGCATGCTGCCGCAGGTAGGCGCTGAACTGATCCAGGGCCGACCGGCCCGCCTCGCCCGGGATCAGCCGGCGATCGATCTCGATCCGGCAGCGATCAGGCACCGTGTTGACGCTGCTGCCGCCCTCGATCCGGCCGACACTCAGGGTCGCCGGCCCCAGCACCGGATCGACCTGCTTCCTCTGCAACTCCTCGGCATAGCGCTGGACCGCCGGCAGCAGCGCGGCCATGTGGTAGATGGCGTTGATGCCCTGTTCGGGCCGGGAACTGTGGCACGATCGGCCGGAGGTGAAGACGTGCCAGCGGGCGACGCCCTTGTGCGCCTTGACGATGCGCAGCAGGGTCGGCTCGGCCACCACCGCCCAGACCCGGCCGGGATAGCTGCGGTAAAGCCCCTCGGTGACAAACTTCTGGATGCCGAGAAAGGTGTGTTCCTCATCGACCGCGCAGAGCATGATCAGACGGTTGCCCCCGGGCCGATTGTCGTGGACGCAGCGGGCAAACGCCGTCAGCATGGCGGCCATGCCGCCCTTGATGTCACAGGCGCCCCGACCGTAGAGCCGGCCGTTCTCGACGCGGGCCCCGAACGGATCGATGGTCATGCCGTCGGTCGGCACCGTGTCCTGGTGCGCTTCCAGGATCAGGGTGGCGGTGGCTCCGGGCGGTTCGTGAATGGCGAGGATGTTGTCGCGGCCGGGTGCGACGTTCTGGCGGAGGAAGCGAACGCCGAGGCCGCGAAAGAACTCTTCCAGGTAGGCGGTGATCCGGGTCTCGTGGATTTCCGGTCCCTGGAGGGCCCGGCCCATCGGATTGATACTGGGGATCGACACCAGATCGCGAAGCAAGCGCGTTGTTTCCACCATGCGGCACCCCATCGAACACGAGGCAATCAACCCGCAAGAGCAGGCCCGGGATGATTGTACGAGATCGAGGCAATGGCACGCAGGGTGGGATTCAAGATCCTGCTGGCTGCGGTGGCTGCTGGGGTGGCGGGGGCGGCGGAGCTGGCCCATCGCTGCGGGCGGCGGTGTATTTCTCGGCGGCGCTGGCCAGGTCCAGCAGGGCCGACAGGGGTGGAAAGACCGTGTGCCGGCCGATCTTGCCGACGCGCTCGGCCGTGCTGGCCAGCTGCACCAGGGCGTCCAGGGAGGGAGCGTGCTTGCGACCGCACTCCGCACACACGGGAGCCCCGGTCTCGACCAGCACCAGCTGGTTGCCCGGCTCCAGGGTCAGCATCTGGCCACAGAGGCCGCACGCCTCCTCCGTGGTGGTCGTCTGAGAGCGAACCGTGAGCTGGATCATGGTTGCAACCTTGTTGTCGGGATGGGGCAAGCCGCGGCCGGTCCTTCCGACCTGGGTTCGATGCACGCTTCCCCACCGCACCGGGCCTCCTCTGGCCCGACTTCCTCCCTTAGAATCGGCCAGCGGGATCGGTCAGGCGTGACCCGATCATTCGTTTCGCCCAAATCCGGTGCGAACCCGCCTGGCTTCCTCGGATTGTTGAGAACAGAGCGTACGTCAGTCTGGTGAGGATGGGGAAGATTAAGAAATGGAAAGGAAAGGACGGTCGAAAAGGCGAGCGGGGGCGCGAACCCCCGCTCGCCGTTGGTGCTGCGGGGATCATTTGGCAATGGTGTTCTGCCGCAGCGAAACCCCCTTCTGTCCGCGGTCCTGCGTTTCAAACTGGACGCACCGGGGAGCGTCGCACTGGATCTGTTTGAGCCGGGCGTTGACGTCCTTCTCGGTCTTCTTGCCCTTGGCGGCCTCGGCCAGGAAGGCCTTGACCTGCTCGGCGGTGACGGCCGGGAAGGTCTTGTCCTTCTTCATCTCGGCCACCGCCTCGACGCAGCTGGCCTTGAGCAGCTTGGGCCAGAGTTTGAGGAACAGCTCGCTGGAAGCGTAGACATCGGTGCTGTTCATCTGGCCGTTGATGGCGAAGGCGAAGCCAATGACGTCCTTCTGGCCTTCGACCACCGGAGCCAGCTTCTTGGCGTACTCGAAGACTGTCTCCACCAGCTTCTTGTTTTCCAGAGACAGCTGCAGGCTAGACTCGGACTTGCCGTCCTGGACCTTGGTTCCCAGGTTGTCGGAGATCTGCTTCTGGGCCATGGCCACGCGCTTCCATACCTGGCTTTGATCGGCAGCAGCTCGGTTGGCCAGTTTGAGTTCCTTGGTGGCGATCTGGTCCTTGGAACTGCCAAAGCTCTTGTTCTCTTCGCCGCCGCGTTGGCTCCATCGCCCATGCTCGACACAGAAGGAGGCCACCGGCATCTTGCCCGACTTCGCCGGCACAATCAGGTCAAAGGCCAGCACCCGATCCTGATCGCCGCCCTTGACGATGTCGCCCGCGGCGATGAACACGTCGTGATCCGGCGAGACGTTCTCGACCGACAGTTGCTGGACGTTCTTGGTTTCGTGGACGATGACCTTCTTTTGCTCCAGGGCCTCGTCCAGGGTGAGGATCTTTCGACCCTTGAGCTGGCTCTCGCCGTGAATCAGGAAGAGGGTCAGGTTGCCGTGGACGTAGGGCCCGGAAAGACGGTAGGCCGGCTGGGCAGGTTTGGCCGGCTCGGCCGGTTTGCGCTCGTCCGCCCGGACGAGGAAGATGAGAGCCAGCAGACCAACCAGAGACACCATCCCTTTGCGTGACATGCGAGGATACCTCCTGTGTCAGGATCAGGAAAGGCAACGACCAGAACAGCGCCCCTGGCTCCGAGTGGAACCGGGAACAGGACGCTCTCCCTCAGTATAGAGGAGGCTGCCAGGGGGAACCAACAGGTCGGTACGTAACAAAGTGTAACAAGGTCAGAGCAAGCGCACCTTGCGGACCGTGACCCGCTCCAGAGCGGCCGGGTCGATGGTGACGCCCAGGCCCGGTCCGGCCAGGGCCTGGGCGCGGCCACCCCAGCCGAAGGAGACGTCGTGCGTGGCCAGGGCCTCGCGCACCAAGTGGCGGTCGTAGGAACCCTCCAGGTAGCGCAGCCCGCCGACCCGGGTGGCGAAGTGCCGGCCCGCCGCTGACAGGATCGCCGTTTCGCCGACCTGGCAGCCCAGCTGACAACCCAGCCCATTTTCCCGGGCCAGCTGGGCGAGCCGCAGCGACGGAATGAAGCCGCCACACTTGGACAGGCGCAGGTTGAACAGGTCGCAGGTCTGCTCGGCGATGGCTCGCTCGGCATCGAGCCGGCTGCACAGCGACTCGTCCAGCATCAGCGGTGTTTGAACTTGCTTGCGGACCTCGCGCAGCACACCAACCTGGTCGTGAGCAACCGGCTGCTCCACCGAGGTGATGCCGAACGGCTCCAGCTCGCGGATGCGCTGCACCGCGTCAGCCGCACTCCAGGCTTCGTTGGCGTCCACGCGCAAATCGACCGACCTGCCAAACCAGCCCCGGCAAAGGCGGAGGCGCTTCACGTCGTCCTGGCCGGCAATGCCGACCTTGACCTTCACCTGCCGGAACCCAAAGAGCCGTTGCGCCAGGGAAACCAGGCGGAGTTTGACGCCTTTTGCGGAAGTAACGATGCCGCTGTAACGGATTGTCTGCTGGGGCTGGTGCAACTCGGGAGCCACCAGCGGAACCACCTCGCCGAGCGGAATGCCGAAGTGTTTGCCGGACGCGTCTAACATGGCCAGTTCCAGGGCACAGCGAGCGGCGTTGCCCTGGCAGCCGCGGGCATCGCCGGGGACGGGATTCAGCCGGATCTGCTCCGCCAGGGCAACGGCGGCGGCAAAGTCGGCGAGCGGTTCCAGCTGATCCTTCAGGGCCGAGGACTGGAGCAGGGCCAGGGCCGAGTCGATGGTTTCGCCGGTGACGTAATCGCGGGGGACGCCTTCGCCGAAGCCCTCGGTGCCGTCCTCCAGCACACAGCGGATCAGGAGGTTGTCGGTTTCGGTTCGCTTGTGGGAGGCGTGGCGGATGGCGCGGCGCAGCGGAATGCGGACGTGGTAGGCGGTCAGCTCGGCAACCTTCACCGATAAACTCCCGATTCACGTCGCCCTTGTGAGTTGAGGGTTTGACAGATTCGACCCCTGCCGGCTTGCCCGGCAGGTGAAGGAGGTCAAAGGCTAGAAAAGACAGCAAGAAAAAACATTCTTGCGCCTTCTCTTCTAGCTGGTGACCTCCTTCACCTGCCGGGCAAGCCGGCAGGGGTCGCACTCACTTCGCGGCCCGATCCAGCGCCGCCCGGGCCATCTGGGTCAGCCACTCCTCGGCCTTGCCCCGGGACAGTTTCCGCAGCAGTTCCTTGGCCTCGTCGGTGCGCAGGGCCACCAGCACTTCCAGACCGCGTTTGGCCTGGGTCAGGTGGGCGGGGTTCTTGGAGGCCTCGAGCAGCCGCTGCAGCCGCATCATCTGCTCGGCCGATTTGCTCTGCTTGATCGCCTTTTCCAGGGCGGCCGACACCGCCGGCCCCAGTTTGGCCAGGTCCGCCTCGGCCTTCTCCCGGATGCCGAAGTCGTCGGAGTCGAGATTGGCGATCAGTTTGGCCACCATGTCGGCACCGGCCTGGGGCAGCCGATACTTCTCGACGGTGAGGTTCTTCTCCAGGAACTTGACCACGTTCTTGGACCCATACAGGACGGCGCAGGCCTGGACGCCCCTGGCGGCGTCCTTGTCGGTCAGTTCCTTGAACTGCGCCTGCATCTGCTCCTCGGTGAGGTTGGTGGTGTTGGGCTGCACCGGAACGATCGGCCCGCCGGTTTCATTCAGGGCCCGGGTGAGGCCGCCCTCGCGCAGGGCCGCCGTGACCCGGCCGGCTTCCTCCCCAACGGCGCGGGTGGTGGCAATGGCGCCTTCCTCGTTGATGGCGTTGGTGGTCGCCCGGGCACCTTCCTCATTGAGGGCCTTGGTGGTCGGGCCGCCCTGCTCGTTGATCGCCTGGGTCGGCAACACGCCGCCTTCCTCGCCGACGGCCTGGGTAGTCACGCCGCCAGCTCCGCCCGCTTCCTTCCTGGCCTCGGTCACCGGGGCCGCCGGCTTGACGCCGTCTTCCAGCCCGGGGACCGCCCGGCTGACCACCTTGCCGGCTTCCTCGCCGAACGGTTCGGTCGTCACCAGGGCCGGTGCCGGGCCGCCGGCCTCGTTGACCGCCTTGGTCATCGGGCCGCCTTCTTCACCGATGGCCAGAGTCGTGATCTGCACCGGAGGAGCCACCTGAACCTGAATCTGCACCTTCTGCTGGGCCGCCGCCACGCCGCCCAGACCGAGCAGCCCGGCTGCCGTGCCGGCCAGCGCGCCGAGGGCCGACCGCCGGCTCGGCTGCTCGCCGGCAGGACCGTTCAAACCATCAAAGGGATGTCGCATTGCCATTCTCCTGTACTCTGGAAGAGAGACTGACTGTAGTTCTGGATCTTTGGGCCGAGTAAAACAATTCCCCCCTCCCCGAGCCAACCGGTTCGGGACGGGATACGCTGTATAGACGGATCAAGCCGCCAGGAGTTTGACGGAATCGGAAGTTTTTCCTCCGCTCCCGGCGCGAGTGCCGGGAACACTGACCAAAGCGAGGGACCAATGGCCGTTCTCATTCTGGGTGGCATGGACGACACCCACGCCTGCCACGTTCTGGAATTTCTACGAACTCGGGGGGCCGACGTCGAGCTTATCGACAGTCGCTGGTTTCCCACTGCATTGCAAGTTTCCTACAACCCAAGCACCGAGCAGGGCACGCTGCACTTCCCGACCGGCCGGCGCTTGCCGCTCGACCAGGTCCGCTCGGTCTACTGGCGCTGCTACAACCTGGTGCAGCCGCCCGAGATCGCCGATCCCGAACAGGCATACATTGCCAGCAACGATTCGCGGGGCCTGTTCGAGTCGCTGCTGATCCAGCTGCCTGCCCGCTGGGTCAACGGCTGGCGTGCCTACCACCTGCACCAGACCAAGCCTGTGCAGCTGGCCATTGTTGCCCGCCTGGGCGTGCCCATCCCGGCGACCCTGCTGAGCAACGATCCCGCCGAGGTGCGCGACTTCGCAGCCAGGCATGCGCGCTGCATCTTCAAGCCGGTCCAGGGCGGAGCGCACACGCGCCAACTGACCCCGGAACATCTGAGCGATGAGAACCTGGACAACCTGAAGTACGCTCCGGTGACGATCCAGGAGGAGATTCCCGGGACGAACATCCGCGTTTTCGTGGCCGGCAAGCGGGTGCTGGCCTGCGAGGTCCGCACCGAGTCGCTGGACTTCCGCGACGACAGTGAGCCGGTGATCGTGCCGCACGACCTGCCGGCCGAGGTCGCGGGCTGGTGCCTGGAAACGGCCCGGGCCCTGGATCTGCTCTGGACCGGCATCGACCTGCGGCGCTCACCCGAGGGACGCTACGTCTTCCTGGAGGCGAATCCGAGTCCGATGTTCATGGGCTTCCAATCGCGCTGTGGGCTGCCGCTGTGCGAGAGCCTGGCTGACGTGCTGCTCCAGGAAGGGGGATAATGCTGCTTGCCGGGTCCAGGGCGAGGTGCCGGCTTGGGAACGGTTTTCGGGGGACTGCCGGAAGGGGGGGCCGGCGGTCGGGGCGGCGCGGAGGGTTTCGTGGGGGGAACGGCCCCTGCTCCAGACTCCAGCGCGGACAGAATGCTCACAGGGCCTCCCGCGAGTTAAGGAGGTGAGAAAGTGAGCCCGAATCCACTTCGGGTTTTGGTTGAGCGTACCGCGCTCGCAGATCGGGTACAAGAACAAAGCCCCCAGACGTTCCACTTTCTCCAGGCGGAAGAACGCGAAGGGTGTCCTTGTGGATGTTGGCGAGCGGCGCGGCGTAAGCCCGCCGGTGCTGCTGCGGCTGATACCGGCGGGCTTACGCCGCGCCGCTCGCCAACATCCACGGGGACACCCGAACGCGAACCCTGGCGGGGACGAAGAAGAGACCTTTTGCTATGACCAACACTGGTGGGTGATCCGGCTTCCGTTTCGGAAACAGCAATTGTGGCACGCTTCTTCAAGTTTCACTCCCTGGACGAGTTGCAGGCGGAATGTCAGCGCCTGGGTCTGGACCTGCGTTTCCAGGACGACCTGGCGCCTCTCTTCCGGCCCGTGGCGATCGGTCCTCTGAAAGCGGGCAATGCCCTGTGCATCCAGCCGATGGAAGGCTGCGACGGCACCCGGGACGGTACCCCGGACGAGCTGACCTTTCGCCGCTATCGCCGCTTCGGTGCAGGCGGAGCCAAGCTGATCTGGGGCGAGGCCGCCGCGGTGATCGAGGAAGGTCGGGCCAATCCGCGCCAGCTGCTCGTCAGCGAGCAGACGGCCCCGGCCCTGGAGCAGATGCTGAAGGGCTGCCGGCTGGCCCACCGCGAGGGTCTGGGCGACGACAGCGATCTGGTAGTTGGCCTCCAGCTGACCCACTCCGGCCGCTACAGTTACCGTCGCCCCCTGCTGGCCGTCCATGATCCGATCCTTGATCCGCGAACCACGGTGGATCGCTCCACTGGTAAGATGGCCTCGGACGGGTATCCGCTGCTGGACGACGATTATCTCCGTCACTTGATTGACCATTACGTCGAGGCGGCGAAGCTGGCGTATCGGATCGGCTTTCAGTTCATTGACCTGAAGCAGTGCCACCGCTACCTGCTCAACGAGCTGCTGGCGGCGAAAACGCGGCCGGGCCCGTTCGGCGGCAGCCTGGAGAACCGCACCCGGCTGGCCCGGACGGTGTTCGAGCGACTCCGCTCCGAGGTCCCCGGCCTGGTGCTGGCCACCCGGCTGAACGTCTTTGACTCGATCCCCTACCGGATGAAGGCCGACAGCGACGAGGGCGAGCCCTGCTCCTGGCAGACGCCGGTCCTCTGCGCCTGGGGCACCAGCGAGTCCGACCCGTTCCAGCCCGACCTGACCGAGCCGCTGGCCTGGATCGGCGAAATGGCCCGGCTGGGCGTGGCCCTGGTGAACGTCAGCATGGGCAATCCCTACGCCAGCCCACACGTCATCCGTCCCTTCGAGTATCCGCCGCCGGATGGCTACCAGACGCCCGAGCATCCGCTGATCGGCGTCGATCGCCACTTCCGCCTGGCGGCGCAGGTGCAGCAGGCGTTTCCGAAGCTGCCGATCGTGGGCAGCGGCTACAGCTATTTGCAGGAGTTCCTCTTTCAAGCGGCGGCTGCGAACGTCTCCGATGGCCGGATCACGTTCGTCGGCGTGGGCCGGGCGGCTTTGCCGATGCCGGACTTTGCCCGGCTGTTGCAGGAGACGGGCAAGCTGGACCGCAAGCGGATCTGCCGGACTTTTAGCTACTGCACCGCGCTGATGCGCAGCAAGCACAACGAGTTGGGGCAGTTCGCGACAGGCTGCCCACCGTTCGACAAGGAGGTGTACGGCCCGATCTGGAAGGAGGCACAGGGGAAGTGAAGGCAAGTCCATCTCTTTCTCCCATTTCCCCCGACTCGGATCAGTGAGGACAGCGTGGTGATTGCTGCCCAAGTCGAGCGGCAGCGGGAGGAAGCCATGGCGGACTTCGACGATGCGGAACGGCATGCCCTCCACGAGGTGGAGCCCCAGAAGCAGTTGCAGTGGTTGCTGGAAGAAGTGGACGAGGACTTGACGTTCTTCGGCTGGCTGCAAACGCAGTTGTCGCCACCGCCGGGCGTGCCGCAGTTGCGCTGCGACTGCGTGGCGGGGTTGCGTTCACGCGGCGGCACGCAACCGCCGTGGGCCTGTCTGATTGAGGCGCAGGGCCAGCCTCTGCCTGGCATGGCCGTCTGGATGCTGATCTACCTGGGGCTGCTGCACAACCTGCTGCGCTTCGATGGCCGCGATCCTTTCCAGATGATGGGCGTGATCCTCAACCTCAGCGAGGGCGAGTTGAGCCACATCGTCCACTGGCCCGTCCCCCTCAAGAAAACCGCCAGGGCGCCCTCGGCCGGCGACGCTGGCCAGCCCGCCTCGGTGCTGGCGCCCGGGCAAGGGCCGGGCGTTGCTTGCACGTTCCTCGTCAAGAACGTGCGTCAGGAGAGCGCCGAGCAGACCCTGAACCGCATCGAGCGCGGGGAACTCGGCTTGTGCATTTTGGTCTGGCTGCCTTTAATGGCGGGTGCCGATCAGCCGGAGGTCGTCCGCCGCTGGCGCGACCTGGCGCTGCGGCAGCAGCAGTTGCATCTGCGTGCCGATTACGTGGCTCTGGCGCTGGTTTTCGCCGATCTGGCCGGCCGCAAGGAACTCTGGAAAACCGGATTGGGGGGATTCAACGTGCGCGAATCCGAGGTCGTGCGTGAGTGGCGCAAGGAGGCTTTTGAGGAGGGCATCGAAAAAGGTGCTTTGACCAACGCGCGGGCAGCGGTGGTGAGCGTGCTGCTCGCGCGGTTCCCCGAAGTGGCCGTGCCGGAGGGGGTTCGCTCGGCCCTGGACAAGAACACGGACGTCCGGCAACTGAGTGACTGGCTGCGACAAGCGGCCTTGACGCCCTCGCCCGCTGACTTCGAGCGGGTCCTCGCTCCTCCCGCCGCCTGAGCGTTTGCGGCAAGGATGGTCATTCCTCTGCCCCTTGCGCCGCTCCTATTCGGATCGCGGCAAGGTTGGCGAGCACTTCATCCCTGTCGCTGTTGTTCTTGAAGACGCCGATGGCTTCCCGGACGCTCTTCTTCGAGCCACGCTGCGGTTTCTCGGGACCGATTCGCTGAAGCAGTCTTCGCTCAAGGGCAACCAACAGTTCATCCAGAATGGGATGGTCGATGAACCAGGGTGGGTAGTCCCGGAAGATGCGTGGCCCATAAACGAGCCAGTGATCGAGCCCGCGCTTGAGCAACCGCCACTCACCCCCAATCCGTTGCGCGGGAATTTCCCGTTGCTCGGCGAGGCGCAACAACTCTGGCTCGGGCACGCGGAGATAGGCAGCGGCTTCGGCAAGCGTCAGCACAGCTTCGGATTGTCTTTCTGGCACGGCAGCACCTCGGATTGTCCCTGGCCATCCTCCCGCACTGCTGCACCGGCGTCAAGGTGCAAACCGCCTGCGCTTCAAGCTCCGCTCTGGCTTGCTTAGACCGATTGAACTGCGAGGATGCGGAAGCCCACGCGGTTGCTGCGGAAAATCGGCTGGCACCAGTCGCGGTACGCCGCCGTGCAGTACGCGCCAGGGTGCTCCAGCACCCGCCCCGGATCACCCGGCTCGAGCCCTTCCTCGGAGGAAGTCCACTCCCAGACATTGCCGTGCATGTCGTAGATACCCAACGGATTCGGGAAATACAACCCCACCTCGCATGGCTGCTCCAGGTACGGTCCCTTGACTGCGAAGCCCGCGGGCGGTTGCCATCGAAGTTGGCCTGAGTGGAGGACAAGTTATTCGTTGCGGCAGGGGTGAGGTCGGTCTTCGACCGCGCGAAGTAGAAGTGGTCGGCGCTCTGGCTTTGAGAAGCTGGTCCTCCTCGACAGATGAATTCCCACTCCTCCTTCGGTCGGCAAGCGATAGCACAGTCCACTTCTTCGGAAGCCGGGCATTCAGTTTCTTCAGAAACTCTTGCACGTCGTTCCACGAGACGGATCTCGACTGGAAATTGCGGGTTGCCGCTGAAATGAGCTGGGTTGTTGCCCATGACGGTCTGCCACTCGGCTTGCGTCACCAGGTAGACGCCGCACCACACTCCTCCTTGTGACCACAACCCCAGCGCAAGTGCGAATTCCTTGGTCCCTGGCTTGCCGTCCGCCACCGCCTAGCCAGTTGTTCCCTGGCGGCACGCCGCGTGAACTTCATCCCCAGTTCGTTCTATCGTGTTACAGTCTTGCCGCGGGCGAACTCCGTGACCGGATTGGCTGTCGGCCCGACGTCGGACTGGGGCACAACTCCTGGCAGCGGGCAGGGATCAGCGCATCGAGCAACTGTCCGGCATCTTGCAGCCGTTCCCGGGCGTTCGACCGCAACCCGGCAACCAGCACCTCCCGCAACGACTCCGGGGCCAGGCTCGGGGTGAAACAGTGCGGCTTGCGCAGCTCCGGCTTGTCATAGTTCAGGGCGTAATGGATGACGGCACACAGGCTGAAGACGTCGCTGGCCTGGGTCGCCGGATCGCCGAAGTGCTGCTCCGGGGCCGCGAACTGGATCGAGATGCCGCCAACCTTGGTCCGGCCGAAGTCCTCCACGCCCACCGCCAGCCCGAAATCCACCAGCACCAGCCGCTGATCGCTTCGCCGGAAGATCAGGTTGCTCGGCTTGATGTCCCGATGCACGATCCCCGCCGAGTGCGCTCGCGCCAGTCCTTCGACCAGGTCCGGGAAGACCTTGCGCACCTGCCCCTCGGTAAGAGGTCCCTTGGAGGCGAGGGAGGACTCCAGCGTGGGGCCGTCGAGGTACTCCATGAGCAGATAGAGCGTCTGCCGGGTGGTGCAGAAGCCGAAGCTCTCGACACGCACCAGGTTTGCATGGCGAGGCAAGCCGCATCAGGGCTTCGATCTCCTTCGTGAAGCGCTCGACGAAAGCCTGGTCGGTGGCATACTCGGGGTGCATCACCTTGATGGCCCGGGTCTTGCCCTCGCGAGCTGGCCTTGAACACCTGGCCCCAGCCGCCCGCTCCCAGGCGTGCTTCCAGCAACCAGCCGCCCAGCGTGTCGCCCGGTTGCAGGCGAGCCGCCGGCGGAATCGGTGCGGGCCAGGCGGACTGGGCTTCGGCCGGTGACGCGGCGTGGCCAGCACGGTCACCCGCTGTGACAGTTCCGCCAGGCCGGCGTCGTGCGGACGCAGCCGGACGGCGGTTGCAGGGCACGCTGGGCGGCGGGGTAGTCGCCGTCGCGGGTAGCGGCAGCCGCCTCCAGGACGCAGACGCTCGCCGCCTTCGGGGTCGGCCGTGCGCATTTCCAGCAGCACTTCGTCCAGACCGGCGGTCTTCCCTTGCTCGATCTTGCCGATCACTTCGCGCTGGCCGTGGACGGAACTGGACGAAATCGCGGGGCTTGATGCCGGCGGTCCACAACTCGTCGAAGTAGTCGGCCACCCGGTTCATGCGTTCGTAGACGGGAATGGCGTCCGCCTGGTTCTGGGCCACGCGGCGCAGGTCGGCGTGGAAGGCGTCGAACTGGAACTTGATGCCCTCGATGCCGTGCAGCGCCTCCGACAGGGCCGGATTGGCGGCGAGGGTTCGGCCAATGATGTCGGGCAGGTCCTCGGCCTGGTCGGCGAAGGCGACTGGCCTTGTCGCACAGGACCGCCAGCGGCCCCAGGAGGCATTCGAGCAGCTGGCCGAGGCGCTGCATTTCCGCCTCGCTCTGGCCCATCCGGACCAGCATCTCCGCTTCCCAGCGCTCGCGCTGACTGGTCTCGGAAAGGTCCTGGGCGGCGTCGAGAACCTCCTCGGTTTGGTCGAGGACTGCATCGGCCAGGTGGAGGAGGGTGCCGCTGCCGGGGGCGACCACGTTCAGCACGCCTGAGACAACAACCTTGGCCGCTTTGCCGTATTTCCGGACCAGTTTCGAGCAGCTTGCGAGCCAGGACATGGGAGCGACTCCAGGAAGGACAACGGAAGCCTGTGTTTCGTTCTTCGTCCCAAACAACAGAATATTGAAAAAGTTGCTGACCATCAGGGCTTTGGGGAAGAGCCAGAAGAGGCCCAGAAGCGAAGGCGTGTGCTGGTGGCGTGTTGGCGGTGTCGCTTTTTTGTCATCGGTGGGGCAAGCACGGACACGCCGGGGCATCTCCTGGCGACACCGCCAAGCAAAAGCGTTGTTGGCGGTGTGGCGGTCTCAGCGGTGGTTTCTCGGCAGCGTCCCCTACCTCCCCACAATCAGCACTTGCCGCTTTGTGTCCCCGTTACCGAGCGATGCCCCAGCCGGGCATCGACCACTTCCAGGATTCGCTTCGTCCATTCCGGGTCTTGAGGCCGAACCACCAGCACGGAGAACCCATGTTTGCGTCCTTCCTCGGCCACCCCCTCGGAATCATCGACGTGCAGGTCAATGCCAAACGCCGCCGGGAACTTGGACGGTCCATAGCGACCGATGACACGCTCGTGCCGATCCTGGTTGACCACGTCGTACAGCCGGATGCCGAAGCTGCGGAACCAGCCGCGCAGATAGCGCGGCTCGCGGTACGAGGTGGTGTAGACCCATAGCTGGCAGCCGCGCTGTACCAGCTGCTGCATCACGTCGCGCGTACCCTGGCGGACGCGCTCGGGATACCACCAGCGCCACAGCCACGGAACGAATTGCTCCGTCGGCACGTCGGGATGGCAAACGATCGTATCGTCAATGTCGAACGAGATGCGCATCGTGCGACTCCTTTCTTGTCGAGGTTGTTGGCCGGCGTCCTTGCACGCGAAGCCGAATGCCGCCCCGGGCTCTCAGCGTCACGGAGGGCAGCAGCTTCAGGGGCCGATCGCTGAGCAGCACAAGCCGGAACCGCTGCACCACTGTCGCCAGGATCAGGATCGCTTCCTGCATGGCGAAGTAATTGCCGATGCAGATGCGCGGACCATCGCCAAAGGGGAAATATGCACCCCGGGCGATGCGGTGGATCAGATCGCCGTCCCAGCGTTCGGGGCGGAAGGTTTCCGGTTGATCGTACCAGCGCGGGTCGCGGTGAACAACCCATTGCAGCAGCCACAGCTGAGTGCCGCGGGGAACGTGAAAGCCAGAAATCTCACAGTCGCTGATCGCCTCCCGGGCAATGCTCCAGGCCGGCGGGTAGAGCCGCATGGTCTCCCGGATCACCCACTCGGTGTAACGCAAGCGCGGGACGTCGGCTACAGTCGGCAACCGATCGCCCATGACCTCCTCGACCTCCGCGGCCACACGGGCTTCGCATTCAGGATGCCTGGCCAGCAGGTGAAAGGCGAAGCCCAGGGCCAGCGCCGTGGTTTCATGGCCGGCCAGCAGCAAGGTGATGACCTCGTCGCGGACTTGCTGGTCGGTCAGGGGATTGCCCGCACTGTCGCGGAAAGCGAGCAGCCGGGACAAGAGCAGGTCTTTCTCACGCGGCTTTTCCCGGTGCCGGCGGATGATGCCATAAACGATGCGATCGAGATCGCTGACGGCCCTCTGGAAGCGCCAGGCCCCGGGCACCGGCAGCCAGGATGGGACGCCTGGCAGGCTGAAGGGGCTAAGGAACCAGTCGGTTGCATGGCCCAGGGCACTTTCGATCGTCGCGGTGTCGGCCGTGAGGTCCTCGTCGAAAAGGGCCCGGCCAATGATTGCCAGGGCCAGGCGCGACAGGTCCCGGCTCAGATTCTGCACCTGCCCGGGCTGCCAGTGCCGCAGCATCTGGGCTGTGAGGTCCACCATGATCGAGCCGTAAGACTGGATCAGTTTGCCCTGAAAGGCCGGCTGGGCCAGCTGGCGTTGCTGTTTCCAGAAGTCCCCCTCGCTGGTCAAGAGACCCCGGCCGACCAGGCTGGAGATTCCCTGCGTCAGCTGGTCCTTGGAAAAGCCGCGATGGTGGTTGCGCAGGACGTGTTCGATCTGCTCCGGATGCGAGAGGACGTAAATCGATAGGCCCGGCAGGCGCAGCCTGCAGACGTCGCCGTAATGGCGGACCGAGCGGGTCACAAAGCCGAGCGGATCGCTCACGTAGGAGAGGAGATGGCCCAGAAGGAAGTTGCCGGGTGGGCCGGGCGGGATTCGGTGGGATGACATGGCGGATTCTCCTTGTCCGATGCGGCTGGCGAGCCCAGTTCGCTTTCCACGCACAGTGCCATTGTAGCCGGACAACTGACCTTGTCCCATTTCGAGACCCCAGGCACAATCTCACCTGTCCCAGCGAGGCGTGGGAGGCCTCACCCTCAAACTCCCATGGGAGAAATGCGATGACCAAGCGAATCTGGTTCGGCGTGCTGATGCTGTTGACTCTCACGGTCGGAGCCTCTGGCGAGGACAAGACCAACAACAAGGAGTCCGCTCCGCCGAACCCCGGTCTGGAGAAGATGAAGAAGCTGGCGGGCACCTGGGTGGCGGCCGACAAGGACGGCAAGCCGACCGATCAGGTGGTGTCGGTGATCAAGGTGACCGCGGGCGGCAGCGCCGTCTGGGAAACGCTGTTTCCCGGGACGCCGAAGGAGATGGTGTCCGTGTACCACACCGACGGCAAGGACCTGGTGATGACGCACTACTGCATGCTGGGCAACCAGCCGCGCATGAAGGCGGATCCGAAGTCACCTTCCAATCAGATTCACTTCAAGTTTGCCGGCGGCACCAACCTGGACCCGGCGAAGGACAAGCACATGCACGAAGGGACGATCACCTTCATCGATGACGACCACTATGAGTTCTCCGGCGTTGCCTGGGAGAACGGCAAGCCGCTCGAGGGGATGAAGTGCCAGATGAAGCTGGTGCGCAAGAAGTAACACCGAGGCCGCATCCAGGTCCGTGGATCTGAGCAAGATGGCGAGAAGGCGGAAGGAGGGCTGGCATCGAGCCAGGCCTCCTTCCTGTGTTTCTGAGTCGTGGAACGTCCTTCGGTTGGGGGCGACATTGTACCAACACATGCTTGAGTGGCACGCAGATGGGGCTGAGAACCACTAGCTGAGTGGCGAGCGGCGCGGCGTCAGCCCGCCGGTAGCAGCCTCTCACCGGCGGGCTGACGCCGCGCCGCTCGCCTTCCCCTTCTTCATTGGCAAAACTCAAAGGATCCGAGGTACGACCGCAAGCCAACGCCAGCGCGTCAAGGCGCCTGGGGCTTGGGGACCTTGACCGGTTTGCCGTCGGTGAGGCTCGACAGGTCGCCGACAAGCACCTGTTCCGAGCCGTTGATCGGCACCCAGCGATCCTCAGCACCGGATTCCGGGGCCCGGCGATTGGTGACCTCGATCCACTCGCCGTCACTGACGCTCGTCTGGACTTCCGTCCGCACCGCGCGGCCGTTGTCGTAGCGCCAGCAGAAGGTCTGGTCGCCGCGCTTGTCGATGGCGCTGACCGGCAGGGCCCGGACGCGGGGGCGTTCGATGAGCACCTTGCCATAGGCGTACATCCCAGGGAGGATCTTGTCGCCAGGGTTGGGCAGGTCGATCTCGGCACGGAGGGTCCGGCTCTTGACGTTGAGGGCCCAGGAGGTGCGGGTGACGGTGGCCACAATCGGCTGGTCCCGATACGCCCGGACCAGCACGGTCGCCTTGGTCCCGGTCTGGACGAAGTTGGCGTCCTGCTCAGGGATATCGATGAAGACGCGGACCACATCCGTACGATCGACTACGTAGATCGGCTTGGCCATGTCGGTCGATACGAGGTCACCGGTATTGGCATTGCGGGCCACGATGATGCCGTCGTAGGGCGCGGTCAGCGTCAGGTAGCCGACCCAGGCCTCCAGCCGCCTGGCATCGCTCCTGGCCACCTCCAGGTCGGCGCTGGCGACCTTGACGGCGATCTCGCCCTGGACCACGGCGGCCTGTTTGGCGAGCAGTTCCGCCTCCGCCTTCGCAATGGCCGCCTCGGCCGCAGCCCGCGCGGGGCGCCCGACTTCAGCGGCGCCCGGGCCTCCGCAAGGTGCGCCTGGGCGGCCTTGACGTCGGCTTGCCTCACCTTCACCGTTTGCTTGGCCAGCTCAACTCGCTCCTGGGCACGCTTGACCTGAGCCTTTTTCGTCTCCCAGTCCTCGCGCAGTTCGGGCACGAAGAGTGTGGCCAGCACGTCGCCCTTCTTGACCCGGTCGCCGATGTCCACATTCCACTTCTCGATGTAGCCGGTCACCTTCGGAACGATCGAGGTCCGCTCGTAAGCTTCGACGAAGCCCGGCTGGCCGACGGTTCGGGAGATGTTTCGCACCTGCGGCTGGATCAGTCGAAAGGTGGGACGCTCGGGTTTCGCCTTGGCCAGCCAGAGCTGTGCCTCCAGACGATAGCGCTCGACCTCGAGTACTGCCTGGCGCGGTAAGACGTCACTGGTCAGTTGCTCGATCCGCTTGTGCAGCTCGGTCATCCGCTTGAGGTGGGCTTCCAGAGCGGCGACCTGCTCTTCCTTGTTGGGACTCAGCTCGCGCTGGGCCTGGAGCCAGCTCACCGACCAGCGGTAGACATCCTCCGGCTTTCCGGACCAGACAAGGCGCTCGCCAACCTTCTCGGTTCGTGTCAGCAATTCGACCGCGCTGGCGTAACCCTTCTGAGCCAGAGTGAGCTGAGCCTTGAGAAGTGTTGTGATCTCGTCGGCTGGTTTCGACTCCCTGGGCGGTTCCGCAGCAGCCAGCCCTGTGGAGGAAAGGGGCACAACGGTTTCTGCCAGGGCGAGCAGAAGGAGCAACGTGACTGCCCTGAGCCTGAGCAGACTGATCTTGGAAGTAACCATCTGAAGCGACCTCCTTCGTGAACGCTTTGCCCTGCCGGATGCCAGGGCTTCTTTCCGACCACCCTTGGCCCAGCATACCGCAGTCCGAGGGGCCTGTCCAAAGCATATTCTGACGCTGTGGGACTCGGCCGACCGTTCCTTGGGCGCTGCCACGGTCGAGTCCCCCTTCACCGTCTTCGCGTCCATTCCGCCCGGCCATAGCGTTCCTGGCACAGCCGCATCACCAGCTCCCGCGGCCAGATCGCTTGCTCCCGATCCGCTTCCCACACCGTTCGCAGCCGCTGCTTCAGTTCCCCCGCCAAGAGCGGCAGAGTGACCAGGAACTCCTGATGTGGGCGCTGCCGGCGATAGTCGGGCTGGCGCGGCGGTGGCTTCAGATAGCGGCCCACGCCAGCCAGGTCGAAGCCGTACAGCAGCGTGCCGTGGTGCAGCAGCACGTCGCGTTTGCGCTGCTGGGCATTGCCGGAGAATTTCCGTCCCTCAAGGGTCAGGTCGCTGATCCCCTCCTGGCCGACGCCCGGCAGGCCGACCGCCTGGCCGACGCGCTCCAGGACGTAGCGATACGAGGGCCGGATCTCGGTCAGGGTCGGATCGCGGTCATAACGCAGGATCAGACTGAAGAGCAGGCAGCCCGGTCCCCACAGGACCGTGCCGCCGCCGCTGCCGCGTCGCAGGATCGGCACGCCATCGGCCAGGCACGCGGCCTCGTTCACGTTCTCCGCCAGCTGGCAACCGGAGCCAAGCACCACCACCAGGGCCGGCCATTCCCAGACGCGCAGCACCTCGCCGGCGCCCTCCTCCGCCTCCAGGAGCAGTGCCTCATCGAGGGCCAGGTTCTCGGCCGGCGTCGCCAGGGTCAGGTCGAGATAGCGCATGGCAGGACTCCGCTTCGACAAGGGCGGTGGCCGGGCGTCACTTCTTCGGCTCGCCTTTCGCCCCCTCGATCAGCGGCGGCGGCGGAACAGCGCCTGGTGAGTTCTTCCAGGGCCTCCCCGTTGTCGCTCCGTGCTGGTTCAGATCACTTCTTTTCTTGAAGCAGCTTGAACGAGTTCAGGAAGGCATCGGCTTCCTTACTCTCCGTTATTTCCCGGCCACCCACGAGGACGACCTGGTAAAGCCGGTCGCCCACGATGCACATGCGGGAACGATATTCGGCTTTGAGTTGGGGTATCGTGATTTTGAATTCGCGCCCCGGATGGCCGTCCAGGTCGATTTCCTTGTCCGCGAGCAACTTGCCCGTAAAGGCCTTGGGCACGGCGTCGCGGGCCTCGATCATCACGGCCTGCTTTTGCTTTTTGCTCAGGCCGGCAAGGTTCGCATCGATCTGGTAAGCCACGAGGTGTGCGACCCTGCCGTCTTTGCTCTCGTAAAGGAACTGATGCTGCGTCGTGTTCGTGCCCGGCAGTTTCTGGGCCTTGTACTTCGGTTCGCCCGGCATTTGCACGGAGAACCTGCCTTCAAGGGACTTGAAGGGTTTCTCCTGGCCGAGGACCGCGCCGGGGAGGAGGAAAACGAGAATTGCGACGCCTGTGGGAATGAAGGAGACGGTCTTGTTCATGGGTGCGCCCTTTGCCGAACCAGGAATACTCAAGTGCCATGCCAGATAACACTACCCGTTTCCCGGGCGCAGTCAAGCAAAAACGGATCTTCGGAACCGGAGCCGGCTGCCGGTTGCCGCCGCTGCTCACTCGGTGCGCAGGGCCGTCACGGGATTGATTCGGGCGGCACGCCAGGCCGGGAAAAACACGGACTCGGCCAGCTTGATCTTCAGATCGCGCCACACCAGCGCGCGGACCCAGGCATCCGCCGGGAAAGACGCCGCCCAGGCCAGCAGTAACCTGGCCGTGCCGCCCACCAGGCCGATCAGCGCCCCCTCGATCAAAAAGGACTGCCCGCACGTTCTCCTCACGGTCCACCAGCAGGATCGCCTCGCTGATTCCCCGGGCCGCCCGGTCCTTGTCGCGGAAGAAAATCCGCGCGGCCGTCTCGCTCGGCACCAGGATGTCCTCGGACGAACTTGAGAGATCCCGGCGGTGCGCGACGGGAGCAGGTTGAACGACTGGAAAATCATGCCGACCACCCGGCAGCGGTAGCGGGCCAGTTCCGCGCAGTGCATCCGGTGCAGGTCCTGGCCTTCGACCACCACGTTCCCCGCCGTGGCGCGGTCGAGGCCGGCGATCAGATTGAGCAAGGTGGATTTACCTGAACCTGACTTGCCCAGCAGCGCGATCCGCACTTCGCGGTCGGCGTCGCGCAGTTGCGTGCCCAGGTGCCGATCGTCTCTACCGGCGACAAGTTTCCTTCGTTTCGCGGAAGGTAGGCGAACCGGCCAGGGTGAAGAGCACGACCTCCTCGCCGGTCGCGGTGCTGATGTCGTGGTGCAGGCTCAGCGCCTTGACACCGGTGACCTCCTGCACCAGCTTCTCCATGACCGGCCGGGCCGTTTCGATCAGCTGGGTCCGGACTTGCTTGAGCAGATCCCGACCCTTGTCGGCCGGGAGCGACTTGACCAGTTGCTGTTCGGCCGCGGTCAACACGCCCTGAAGGCGGACCACGAGGAGATCACCGACCAGGTGGGCGTGGATGTCCTTGGGTCCCCGGCCCATGTACTCCTGGGCAAAGCGTGCCATCCCTTCGCAGATGGCGGCTTCAATTTCTCCTTGTGTTTTCATGGTGACCTCCCGTGTGCCCCCATTCTCCGTCGGCGGCCCGCACCTGCGCCTGCATGGTAGACCGAACAAGAGCCCGCGGTTCCCGGGTAGTCCAGGGGTCATGATACCAGGCGCCGAGCGCTGAGCAATAATCCCCTTGCTTCCCCCGTTCTGAGCCATACAATACTAACGTGAGCGGGTTTCCGTGAACTCGAAATCGATGTCGATCCGGAATTGGTGAGAAGTCGTCGGATGACTAGATAAAGGGCAATTCGGCTGTGCCGGGGGGCCCGTTGACGAGTAAGCCGACGTGGTCGAATACCTCAGGGTGTTTGACCACGTCGGTTTTTTTTCTTCCGGGAGTGCGGGAAATGTCGCAGCGGAAGTGGACCGGGCGATTGGTTCTGAAAACGGAGGTTCTGCCATGTTGGTCTTGTCGAGGAAGCAACAGGAATCGGTTGTCGTCGGAGGCTCCGTCGGCTTCGAGCGCCTGCTCAAAGTCACGGTGCTCGAGATTAACGGCAGGGTGGTGAGGCTGGGCTTCGAGGTCGATAAAGATGTTCCCGTCCATCGTTCGGAGGTGTGGGAACGAATCCAAGCGGGAGCCCCGGCGGGGCCTGGGGAGGGGTAAGGCATCGCGTTTGGTCACGAGCATGGTCAAGCAAAGCGCCAGCTGGCTCACCACCGCTGGCTCGCTCTCCTTTCACGGACGTGACCGTTCCCCCACGCAGGAGCAAGAGTCCGTTGAGTACCGTCCAGCCTCTCAGCGTGCATCGGACAGCCAGCAGCAGAGCACAAGCTCAAGGAGATGACGATTGGATACCGTTCGGCCCCTTTTCGTATCGACCTATCCGCCGGAAGAGTGTGGGCTGGCAACGTTCACCCGGGATTCAGCCGACGCAGTGGATCTGGCGGCGCGGGAGCCGGTGTCCTCGGTGGCGGCAATCCAGAAGACGCACGCGGTCGATCACGAAGACCCGCGCGTGGTTCACGTCATCGATAACCAGCGCCCGGCGGCATACAACCTGGCCGCGGAGGTGGCCAATGACGGCCCCTGCGACGTGGTCAGCTTGCAGCACGAGTTCGGCCTCTACCCCGGGGAATGGGGCGACCGCGTGCTCGCCTTTGTGCGTGCCTGTCGCAAGCCCCTCATCACCACCTTCCATACACTGATCACGCAGCCAGAGCCGCTGCCACGGCGCTTGATCCAGCATTTGGCGAACCATAGCCAGGGGATGGTGGTCATGACAAAAGTCGCCGCCCGGCTGCTGGCGAGGGTCTATGGTGTGTCGGGCCCGCGCGTCCAGGTGATTGCCCACGGAGTCCCGGTGGTCCCGAGGGAACGCGACGACGCGCCCAGGATCCGACTGGGACTGGAGGGCCGGCGAGTCATCTGCACCTTTGGGCTCATCAACCGGGGAAAGGGGCTGGAATACATGATCGAGGCCATGCCCCGGATCGTGGACGCATTCCCGGATGCCGTGTACCTGATCGTGGGAGCCACGCACCCCCAGGTCAAGCGCCAGGAGGGGGAGGTCTACCGCGAGAACCTGGTCGCGAAGGCCCAAGCGCTGGGCGTGGGCGCTCACGTTCGGTTCGTGAACCGCTATCTCAGCCTCGCCGAACTCCTGGAACACCTGCAGTCTTGCGACGTGTACGTCACCCCGTATCCCGGCAAGGACCAGATCGCCAGCGGCACCCTGGCCTATGCCCTGGCCGCGGGGGGCGCGGTGGTGAGCACACCTTACCTTTACGCCGAAGAGGTCCTGGCGGACGGGCGCGGTCAGCTCGTGCCGTTTTCCGACAGCGGGGCCCTGGCCGAGGCCACGCTCCGGTATCTGAGTGAGCCGGCGTTCCAGGCTGAGACCCGGCGCAGAGCGTACGAATACGCCCGGCCGATGTTTTGGCCGAACGTGGGCCGGCAGTATCTGAAACTCTTCGACCAGATCGCGGCTGCCAGTAAGAAGCGAGGAAAATCGCCCTGGGCCGGGACTTTGCCAGCACCCAGCGGCAAGCGCCAAACCATCGAACCGTTGCAAGGAGGCTTCTGATGCCATTCGGCGAGCAACTCTCGTTGGATCACCTGGACCGCATGACGGATTCGACCGGGCTGATCCAGCACGCCATCTACAATGTCCCGCGGCGCGAGAGCGGTTACACGACCGACGACAACGCCCGGGCCCTGCGACTCTGCACCCGTTTGTGGGGCCGACATCCGGACGAGCGCATGCTCAACCGGGTGGCGGGATACCTGAGCTTCCTGGAGTTCGCCCGCCGACCCGGCGGCGGGTTCCATAATTTCCTGAGTTACCAGCGCCACTGGTTGGACGCGGAGGGCGGTGGCGATTGCCAGGGCCAGGCGGTCTGCGCCCTGGCCGAGGTGGTCGCCAGCAGTCTGCCCGATGACTATCGCGTCCTGGCCCGGGAGTTGATCGAAGCGGTCCTGCCCACGCTCGCGGACCTTCGGAGCCTGCGGGCGCAGGCCTACGTGATCCATGCCTGGGCCCAACTGTGGTCGGCCGGGGTGACCGACCTCGGACCGCTCGAAGCCGTCGCCTGGTCCGCGGCCCGGCGTCTGGTGGAATGCTACAATCGTTCCCTGCGGCCGGACTGGCAGTGGTTCGAGATGCGGATGACCTACGCCAACGCGGTCTTACCCCATGCCCTGTTCCTCACCGCTCGGCGCTGGCCGAAGGAGGACTTTCTCGAAGTCGCGGAAACAGCGTTCGCCTTCCTTGACCGCGCGACAACGGCCGAAGGCGTCTTCTGGCCCGTCGGGAACAGCGGTTGGTATCAGCACGGGGAGGACAAGGCCCCCTACGACCAGCAACCGGTGGAGGCCGCCACGATGGCGGATGCCGCCCTCGCCGCGTTTGACCTCCGCAACGAGGAGAATTACCTGGCAACCTTCCGCCGGACACGCGACTGGTTCCACGGCCAGAACAGCGGGCGACAGCAGGTTGCCGACGTCCGACGCGGCGCCTGTTATGACGGTCTGCGACCGTCCGGCGTCAATCGGAATCAGGGTGCGGAATCGACGCTGGCTTACTTGTGGACCGAAGTGCGGACCTTCGAGGTCCAGCACGCAGCCGAGGAAAACCACAAGCGCGCCGCGGCCCGTGCGTGACATTACCTCTCAGCAAGGGAAACGGACACATGGATCGAGAAGTGAAACCGGCCGGCCTGTATGCCGAACTGTTCCAGCGCTATTCCGCCAACCCGATCTTGACGGCGCGGGACTGGCCGTACCCGGCCCACACGGTATTCAACGCCGGGGCCTGTCAGATGGAAGACGAAACGATTCTGCTCGTCCGGGTCGAGGATCGCCGGGGCCATTCCCACCTGACCGTGGCCCGGAGCCGCGACGGCGTATCGAACTGGCAGATCGACTCCCGGCCCAGTTTTGCCCCCGACCCGGCCCGATTCTCGGAGGAGGAGTGGGGCGTGGAAGACCCGCGCCTGACCTGGATTGAGGAGCGCCAGGAGTGGATCATTGCCTACACGGCCTTCTCGGCGAGCGGGCCGTTGGTGTCGCTGGCGCAAACGAAGGACTTCCGGACCTTCACCCGGATGGGACCGGTCATGCCGCCGGAGGACAAGGATGCGGCTGTCTTTCCGCGCCGCCTCGGAGGCCGCTACGCGATGATCCACCGGCCGGTGTCCGCAGGCAGCTCGGGCGCGCACGTATGGCTCTCCTTCTCGCCGGATCTGACGCACTGGGGCGACCACCACATCCTCTTGCACGCCCGGCGCGGCGCGTGGTGGGACGCCAACAAGATTGGCCTGAGCCCACCCCCGCTGGAGACCCCGGAAGGCTGGCTCATCCTCTACCACGGCGTCCGCCACACCGCGGGGGGGTGCCTGTACCGCCTGGGGCTTGCGCTGCTGGACCTGGAAGACCCGCGTCGGGTCCTGCGCCGCACTGACGAATGGGTGTTCGCGCCGGAGATGCCCTACGAACGCCATGGGGACGTCAGCGGCGTGGTTTTCCCCTGCGGCTGGATTCTCGACAAGGCGACCGGCACGATCCGGATCTATTACGGCGGCGCGGACAGTTGCCTGGCGCTGGCCACTGCCCAGCTCAGCGATCTGCTCAACCACCTGCGCAAGTGCCCCGTTCCCCCGACGCGGAAACGCTCGGGCCTGACCGTGCCCGAAATCAGTCGTCCGTAGTCCACGGCGAGAACCGCGGACTGCGGCAGCAATGAGCTGAAGCCCACCGGCGCTAGCAACGACCCCAGTCCGCCAATGACCGCCGGACATCCTCAACCAAGATCACGGAGCAAGACGATGGCATCGACAACGCAACGCGAGAAACCCAACGACAACGAGCAACACAAGCGTGAGGCGCTGCACGCCTTCATCGGCGAACAGGTTCTCTCCGCCCTCGGCAAGCCGGGCAACTTGCTCAAAGTGCAAGTCCGGCCGTTGTGGGCGGATCGCTACCGGGTGAACATCCTCGTCGGCGCGGACGCGGCTTGTGCCACGGTTGCCGCCAGTTACTTCGTGGCGGCTGACAGCGAAGGCATCCTCACCGGATGCACCCCGACGATCGTGAGACAGTATTCGCTTGCGGCCGTGGGGGCAAGGGCCAACCTGGGAGAGCGAAAGAACCCCTGATGGCGTATGGCGCGGTGTCCTGCGGCGTGTGGCGCCGGTCGCCAGCTTGCTGCCATCGGCGGCCGTCCGCCGGACCGGCTCGGATTCCTCCTCGGCATTGCAGGGCATGACAGCGCTCCTGCAGGAGTAAGTGCGACCGCGGGCGGATCGTCTCCATCGGCGACGCGTTTTCTTTCCAATCGTCCGGCTTACCCGCCGGCCGATCCGCTGCAACAAGATGAGGGATGCACGAACTCGAGCAGCTCGGCAAACAGTCGCGCCAGCTCCCGCGGCTGGTAGTGGGCGTTGAGCCCGCTGGGATTGGGCAGCACCCAGACGACCGTCCCCGCCAGTTGCTGTTGCTGCCGGCCTAGCTGGGCGTCTCGCCGGGTGAACGCGGTCCGGTAGGCGGTGACGCCCAGGAAAGCGACCACGCGGGGCCGGTATTGCTCGAGCTTGGTCCGCAGCAGCCGGCCTCCCTCCTCCAGTTCCGTCCTGGTCAATTCCGTTGCGGTCGCCGAGGCCCGGGCGACCAGGTTGGTCAGGCCCTGGCGACGCTGGAGCAGGGTCTGATCCTCGAAGGGGGACAGGAGCCGCTCGGTGAAACCGGACGCATGGAGAGCGGGCCAGAAGCGATTGCCCGGCCGGGCGAAGTGATGGCCGACCGCGGCGGAGTAGAGACTGGGATTGATGCCGCAAAAGAGCACGTCCAGTCCGGCGGCCAGCACGTCGGGGATGGTCGTGCCGGCCGCGGCGGCGATCTGGGTCCTGGTCGGTTTCCAGGGTACTGCCAAACGATTCACTCCTGCGACACAAAGGGCAAGACAATCCCCACCGGCCACCCCCCTCGCAAGCGTATCCCTCATCGCGTCAGTCCATCCCTGGTAAACTGACCGGCTGAAAAGGTTGGATTGAGCTGCACATTGCGGAAGAAGTAGCTGGCGATCAGCTCGCCCTTGTCGTCGCGCAGCACCGTTCCGGTTTGCAGCCAGGTCTCGCTATCGACGTAAAGGGTCAGCTCGGCAATGCCGTCCCGTGCCGGCCGTTCGTAGCCGGTGCGGCGCAGGACGTGGCAGGTGCGATCACCCAGGTCGGCAATCGGCCGGGTTTCCAGATACTCGACGTGCAGGGCCTGGCGTTTCTGGGCCGCGACCCAGGTGGCCAGGATGCGCTCCATGCCGCGGCGGATGCCGAATTCGGGCAAGGGGTAACGACCACTCTGCCGGGCATCGTCGCTGTCGGGCCCGCGCTCGACAATGCCAAACATGCTGCCCAGCAGTCCCGCGGGCTTGACCAGCACCTTGTTGTTGTTCTCTCCCTGGACGTAAAGGACGGTGCCGGCCCGCCGGGCCCCCTTGAGCCAGTTCAGCCGGACGCTGTGCGGCTCTTCCCGGAAGGCCACCTCGACCACCTCGGGGGGAACGAGTTGACCGCCGATTCGCTCGTGCTTGTGCAGCACGGCGGTGTAGCCCCTCACTTCCCGGCCATGGCGCCTCAGACAGTTCTCGAGAAAGACGATGGGGTTGCTCCGGGCCAACTCCAGCAGGGCGGCGTCGTCGGGCAGCGCCGAACTGGAATCGCTGACGGAGAGAAAGACGGGGGCCTCATCCGCTTCAAGCGGGACCGCGGACGGCAGGTGCGGCAGGGAGGTCGGGGCCACGGTCAGGCACAGCAACAGGCACAGGAAAAGTTGCGGCCGCATCAGATCACTCCACGCCCAGGGGAGTTTGGTTAATCCGCTTCAGTGTATCGGAAAGCCGGAGCATCTGGCAATCCCCGGACGCCCAGGGAGGCAAGGAAACAAGGGAAGAAACCGTCGAGCCGAGCGAACCGGCAACGTGGGTAAAGGAGCCGTGACCGCAGGGGTCCGGAAAAAGAACGGAGCCTTTCCGGTTCTGCGGGAGCCCAGGGCCCTCTTGTCTCGGTCCGGATTCCGGAATGATCTCCCGCCGTTCTCGGCCTGGATACAATGCCTTCGGTTGAGCAGCAAGCTCAACCGGGAACCGAGGAAGGCCCCCAGGGCGGAGGTTGCTCATGAGGAAGAGCACAATAGGAGCGGTTGGGATAACGCTGCTGCTGGCCGGTTGCGTCGGCGGTCCCGGCCGGGTGAGTTCCTGGACGCCGCCCGTGCCCGGGGCCCGTGCCGTGGTCCTGGTCCTCGACGGTGCCGGCGGCGCACCGAGCGCTACCGCGCCCTGTGCAAGACCGTCCAGGAGCAGGGCCTGCCTTTGCAGGTGGAGTGCGTGGAGTGGCAGCACGGCAACGGCCGCTTCATCGCGGATCAGACCAATCCGGACCATGCCCGCGCCGCGGGATGCCAGCTGGCCGAGCGCATCCGGGCGGTGCAGCAGCGCAACCCAGCGCTGCCGATCGACCTGGTCGCGCATAGTGCCGGCAGTGCGGCCGGCCTGGCCTGTGCCGAGGCGCTGCCGCCGAACAGCCTGGAGCGGATCATCCTGCTGGCCCCGGCCGTCTCGCGCGAGCTATGATCTGCGTCCGGCCCTGGCCAGCACCGGCACGGCATGGACGTGTTCACCAGCGAGCGCGACTGGTTCTACCTGGGCCTGGGCGTCGGGCTGTTTGGCACCACCGATGGCAAGCGTGACGTGGCAGCCGGGCGGGCGGGGTTTGTCATTCCGGACAGCACAGTTCCGGGCGCGGAGCTGTACAATCGGCTGCGGCAGCATCCCTGGGACGAGTCCGTCTGCTGGACCGGGCACGATGGCGGTCATACGGGGACTTACAAGCAGGTCTTTCTGCGGACGCAAATCGTGCCGCTGCTGTGGCCGGAGGGGCGGTAGCGCCGTGCCGATTTATCGTTTCGCGCTAGGCCAGTCGAGCGCGAAACGATAAATCAGTCGCAATCGCTCTCTTTGCAATTTCGTTGTCGCTCTTTGAACCTCGCGGTTGTATGATAGGACAATGAGGTTCTTCCTTTCTCTGCCTGACCGCGAGGGAGCAACGACATGGCCCGGTCCACCTTATCTCCTCTGGATTACCAGGTCACCCGTGTCTGGCGTCGTCTGTTCTGCCAGACCCTGCTCAACACCTGGGTCGTCTGCTGGCTGGCCGCCCTGCTGTTTGCCGCGGGCTGGTTTCTGCTCCAGCCGCTGCTGATCGCTGAAGCCGCGTCCAATCTCCGCTGGATTGTCACCAGCGGCCTGGCCGGCCTGGCCACGTTGGTCGGCCTGGTGCTGGCCTGTCGCTGGGCCCCTTCCCGGGTGGACTGTGCCCTGGCGCTCGACGAGCGTTTCCGTCTCAAGGAGCGAGCCACCACGGGGGTGATGCTTTCCAGCGCGGAAAGTCAGAGCCCGGTGGGCAAGGCGCTGCTCGACGACGTCAACCAGCGCGTCATGCCCTTGCGCGTCGGCGACCGCTTCCCTGTCCGGCTGCCCTGGACGGCGGGCCTGCTGCCTGCCGTGGGCGTGCTGCTGGCCCTGCTGGCCCTGTTCTACAATCCGCGCTTCGGCCAGGCTCACGATGAGGAAAAGCCGCTGGCAAACGTCGATCAGGCAGTCATCGACGATGCCAAGGAGAAAGTCAACCAGATCGAGAAAAAAGTCCGGACCAAGCTCGGCGAACGGAAGAAGGTTGCCAATCTGGAGCAGCTCAAGGACGACAACAACACGCTTTCCAAGGGGTCAAAGGACCAGCGCGAGGACAAGGCCAAGGACGTGATCAAGCAGACCACCGACCTGGAAGCCCAGCTCCAGAAACGGGACAAGGAGCTGGCCCAGCGTGCCGACGCGCTCCGCGAGCAGATGCGGCAAGTGGCCCGCCTGAGCAAGAAAGACGATCAGAAAGGCCCCGCCGATCAGCTCAAGCGCGCCCTGGAGCAGGGGAACCTGAAAAAGGCCCGCGAGGAGGCCGAGCAGCTCCGGCAGGCCCTCCAGGCCGAGGATGAGGCCGACAAGATTCGCAAGAAACTCGAAGATCCCAACCTGGCCAAGGAAGAGCGCGAGAAGCTGGAGAAAGAGCTGGAAAAGCTGGAGAAGAAGAAACTCTCCCCTGAACAGAAGGAACAGCTGGCCAAGCAGCTCAAGGATTTGCAGGCCAAGCTGGAAAAGCTGTCTCGCAGCAAGGAAGAACGGAAGCGGGAGCTGGAAGAGATGGCCCAGCGCGGCGAACTGGACCCCGAGCAGCTGGAACGCGAGCTGGAGCAGCTCCAGCAGGACCAGGAGAAGTTTGATCCGGAGCTGCAGAAGAAGATCGCCGAGGTGGCCGACAAGCTGCGGCTCTGTCAGAAGTGCCTGGCGGAGGGCAAGGATGCGCAGGCCGCCGAGCTGATGAAGGAGATCGTTGACAAGCTGATGGAAGTCGATCCCAACGCCGACCGCGAGGAACTGGCTCAGATGATCCGCGGTCTGATCGCCGCCCGCCAGCAAGTGGAAGAGAACGACATGGCCGACGGCGGCGGTCCCGGGCAGGGCCGGCGTCCCGACGGCAAGGACAAACCGACCAAGGACTTCGAGACCCGGTCCCGCTCCGAGCTGGACAAGGGCCGGCTCCAGATCATCGACCACGTCGATGGCTCGGGCGGTTTCAAGGGACCACGCAAGCCGGCCGAGCTGACCGAGGAGATCCGGCAAGCCAGCCAGGCCGCTCCCGAGGCCATTGACCGCCAGCGGCTGCCGCGCTCCGCCACGGACATGGCCAAGGGCTATTTCGAGAAGCTCCGCGGACCGGACAAGAAGGGCGACAAGTAACCTTCACGCGGCTTGCCGCACGGGAAAGCGGGGCCACAGGCCGCCGACCAGGAGGGAAGACGCCAGGGCGGCCAGGATGCCCTCCAGCCGTTGCCCGGCGGCGGTGAGGCTGCCGAACTCGTCCGGCGTCGCCACCACCAGCAGCGGCAAGACCAGCCCCATCTGGACGCCGGCGTACGACCAGGACCCGCCCGCCTGGGCCAGGTACGTCGCCAGGTATTGCCCGAGGAACAACATTGAGACCAGCACCAGGAAGTGGGGCAACAGGGCCAGCACCACAAACATGCCGATCGCCCAGGAAGAGGCCAGCACCGCGCCGGCGATGCGGAGTTCTCCCTTGCGGAGCAGCGACTGAATGTCGGGTGTGACCGTCAGCATCAGGACCGAGATGGCTGCTTTCTCGGCGGGAAGATTGAGCCGGTGGGCCGCGAACAAAGTCAGGACCGCCGTCACGCTCAGCATCAGGCTGCGGTTGATCCAGTCGCCGCGCAACGGCCAGAGCGGAGCCCCTTCTGTGTGAATGACCAGGTCGCGCTCGCCGCTGGTGAGCCAGGTCACGAAGTCCGCGACAACCACCCCAAGCAGGACGGCGGCGAACAGTGCCTTCCCCTGGGCCACGGCCGAGGCCGGGTCGCTGTTGCCGATCTCGAGCATGGCCACCGCGTAGAGCCCGGCGTTAAGGAAGGTGTAAGCGAGCCGGCCGGCGAAGTAGACGTAGAAGCAAACCGTCAGCACGAAGCCGACGATGGCGAGGCTGAGAAGAGGAGCGCCTTCCAGCACCATGGTCACGATCAGCCCGGCCAGAATGCCCACGCCCCGGCCGACGACCCGCTCAAAGCCCTTCTGGAAACTGGTGAAGGTGTACTGGGCCATGACCATGAACGTGGTCCACACCGCCAGGTTGCCGTGCTGCAGGTGCCACCACTCCGCCAGGACCAGGCAGACCGTCGTGGCGCTGGCGGTGCGCAGGGCCTGAGCGGTGGCGGTGCGTGAGTCCGGTGTTGGTGGTGCAGAGGACATCCTGCCGCGGACCTCCCTTGTTGCCTGGCTGCCGCCATCGCATTTGTCGCCGCGGGCTGTACAATTCTGCTTGAGTTCCACTCGGGAAGCAAGAGCTGGCTGCCGAGCCGCGCACGCAGCGCAGCGGAGTAAGCGGCCTTGCGGGCTTCAAAGGCCGCTTACTCCGCTGCGCTGCGTGCGCGGCTCGGCGGGTCTGCCACAATCCAGAGGGATAACCCTGTGTTCTGCATTCTGTCGGTTGCAGATCGGTGGATACACTGGAGAGGAGCGGCGAGGGCGTCCTCTGAGGCCGCGGAACCCCAGGAGGAGAAGACCCGTGCTGCGTAGACTTGTGCAAATCACCACCCGCGACGGTGTGCGGCTGGACGGGTCTTTCCAGGTCCCTGCCGTTCCGGGAACGGCAGGGTTGCCCGTGGATGGCTTGTGCCTGGTGCATGGCACCGGCGGCAACTTCTACAGCTCCACGCTCTTCGACAGCCTGGCGGATCGCTTGCTGGAACTGGGCTGTGCCGTGCTGCGGATCAACACCCGCGGCCACGACCTGATGAGCACCGCCGTCACCAGCCGGGGCGGCCGGCGGCTGGGGGCCGCTTACGAGGTGGTGGACGAGTGCCGGCACGACCTGGCCGGGGCGCTCGACTGGTTACGGCAGCGGGTCGGCCCGCGAGTCGGACTGGTGGGCCACAGTCTCGGTGCCGTGAAATGCCTGTACGCGCTGGCGCAGGAACCGCAGCTGGGTGCCGGCTGCGTGGTGGCCCTGTCGCCGCCGCGGCTGTCGTACTCGTGGTTTTGCAGCAGCCCGGAGGGACCGCAGTTCCTGGAGACGTTCAGCCGGGCCGAGCGCCTGGTCGAGCAGGGCGAGGGCGGCAGCCTGATGGAGGTCAAGCTGCCGCTTCCCTTTGTCGTCACGGCGGCGGGCTACGTCGAGAAGTATGGTCCCGACGAACGCTACAATTACCTCCGCTTCCTGTCCAGCGTGCCTTGCCCGACCCTGCTGACGCTGGGCAGCATTGAGATCGAGAACAACATGGCTTTCCGTTCCGCGCCCGAGGCGATCGCGGCCCTGGGAAACCGGCAGGGGCGGCTGACCGTCGAGACCCTTGCCGGGGCCGACCACTTCTACAGCAGCGTTCGGCCAGCCCTGGTTGCCTGCGTGGACGGGTGGCTGCGGTCCTCGGCGTCCTTGCAATAAAGTAGCCCTCACGCTCCGCGTGAGGAAATGCCCTCACGCGGAGCGTGAGGTCTACTTTAGCCGCGCTGCTTCAAGATCGGCCCGGTCAGATCGGAAAGCCGCAACCGCTGCCGGCCCTGCTCGTCGAAGTTCGCCGGAGCAAGCCAGGTCTCGAACGCCTGCCGCAGGGCCGGCCATTCGCTGTCGATGGCGGCGTACCAGGCCGTATCGCGATTGCGGCCCTTGTACACCGTCGCCTGGCGAAAGGTCCCTTCGTACGAGAGGCCGAGCCGCTGCGCTGCGGCCCGCGAGGCCGCGTTGAGACTGTCGCATTTCCATTCGTACCGCCGATAGCCCAGCTCAAACGCACGCCGCATCAGCAGATACATCGCCTCCGTGGCGGCCGGCGTTCGCTTCAGGAGCGGCGAGTAATGGATGTGGCCCACCTCGATCGAGCCGCTTTTTGGCGTGATCCGGAGATAGCTGGCCACCCCGACAGGCCGGCCACTGGTGTTGTCGATGATCGCGAAGAACAGCGGATCATCTCCCGAGCAAGCGGCGCTCATCCAATCGCGGTAGCTTCCCAGGGTGTGGAAGGGGCCGTAGGAGAGGTAAGTCCAGCTGCGGCCGCTGTCCTCCAGCGCGTTGGCCGCGTACAGGGGCTCCGCGTGGACGGCGGCATCGAGGACCTCCAGGCGGCAGAATCGGCCGACGAAGGCCTCCCTCGGCGGGAAAGGCGGCTCGCGCCAGTTCGCCAGCGGGAACCCGATGGGCTGACCGAATTCGTTGAGCACCTGTTCCATTGCCGTGTCTCTGGCCTCTCCGGTGGCCGGTCATGGCCCGCTCACTCGGAGGGAGTGCGTTTCGCTTTGATCGCACGGACCTTCGGAGCAGCCAACGGCTCGACCTGCTCCGGTTCCGGGGCTGTCTCGCTCTCGCTCTGCCGTCGGCGCATTGCCAGCAAGATGCAGCCAAGGAACAGGATAGCACCCGCCGCCGCAATGAGGAGTACCGCCAGCAACCATCTCCGTCCGCCGGTGGGGGGCGTCGCCAGCTGCACCTGCTCCGCGACCAGGGCCGGGTCCAGACTCTCGGCCCGGACCTTCAGGTCGATCAGGCGGACGTCCACCGGCTCGGGAAATTCCCCTGCGTAGGCGGACATCCGGACCAGGTTCAAATCCTCGGTCCCCACCTCGCGGCGGACCAACTCCCGGAATTCGGCGGCATTCCCCTCGGCGACCCAAAACGTGGCCGTGGTTCCAACTCGGGTGATCCGGAGCCGGCCGGTCTTGCTGAGGGGCTCCGGGCCATCGGCGGGCGTCGGCGGGGCGTAATACTGCCGTGGGGCGCCGACCCTATCGACGTTGTGCATGGGCGTGTACCCCTCTCCGCCATCGCTCCACCTGGCCCGCAGCAAACCAAGGGCTTCGCGGCGGGGGTTGTCCAGGGTCAAGTAGAGTTCAAACCCAACCCCCTTCCCTCTCCGGGGCGGGTTGGCCTGAACCAGTTCGTAGCCGGCCGTGATCTCGAAATCGCCGTGGACGGACGTTTTCAGCGCCACGCCACAGGGATACTTGTACGTGCGCTTTTCCGTCAATCGGATCCGCAAACCCTGTTCTTCCGATTCGATCTCCTCATCGCCCACTTTGCCGCTCCAGACCAGAGAGGAATTCCAGGGCTGGTTTTTGCGGAAGTCCTGGGAAAACTCCGCCTGCTTGGGCTGTCTGGCCTCGGGAGGATTCGCAACCTGATACCACCAGGGCAGCCCCAGGATTGCCAAGAGCAAGAGCGCGACCAGCAAGGCCAGAGAAACCCGAGAACCGAGCCCTGCGAACCGGGGCTTCGGCGGCTGACGGCTGGCATCCTCTGGAAAGGCCGGCAGCACCGGCGCGGCCACCGTCGCCGGCTGGCGGAGATGAGCGAGGTAGCCTGCCAGCAGATCCGCCACTTCCGCCGCATTCTGGAAGCGATTGTCGGGGTGCTTGGCCAGCAGCCGGCGGATGAGCGTCTCCAGCCAGGCGGGCACCTCCGGATTGAGCGAACGCAGAGGCGTGGGCGTCTCGTCGTTGACCCGGCGAATCACGGCCAGGGCCGTCGCCCCGCGGAAAGGAGAATAGCCGGCACACAGGGCATAGAGAACGCTGCCGAGGCTGAACAGGTCGGCACGATGGTCAATCGGCTCGCCTCGGGCCTGCTCGGGGGCCATGTACTCAGGCGTGCCGGCGACCACCCCGGTCTGGGTCAGGCCCACGTCGTCGATCATCCGCGCCAGCCCGAAGTCGGTGATCTTGACCTTGGTCAAGCCGTCCTCCAGCAGCAGATTGGCCGGCTTGATGTCGCGATGGATCAGCCCCTGGGCATGCGCTGCCGCCAGTCCCGAGGCGGTCTGCTGGCCGATGCGGACGACGTCGATCACTTCCAGTGGCCCGGTGCGGTCCAGCCGCTGCTGCAGCGACTCGCCGGCGACGTACTGCATCACCAGGTAGGGCAGACCATCCACTTCCTTCACTCCGTGGACCGGGACCACGTGGTCGTGGCAGACGGCGGCCGCGGCCTGGGCCTCGCGGGTGAAGCGCTTGCGGGCGGTGGCACTGCCGGCCAGGGCGGGCGCCAGCACCTTGATGGCCACCAGCCGATGCAGCGCCGGCTCATGCGCCTTCAGCACGATACCCATGCCGCCCTGGCCGATCACTTCCCGTACTTCGTATTCGCCCAGGGTGCCCAGCAGGTCCACCCGATCGGTCGGACGCAGGAAGTACAGGTCCACCGGCTCCACCGAGGTGGGCCGATCCAGAACCGTTTCCTCGTGCATCCGCTCCAGCAGCTGCGTCAGGGCGGCATCCGTGGGGACGAGAGTGGGATCGCCGACTTGACGGCCCAGTCTTCGCCAGACCACCCCCGAGGGCTCCTGGTCGAGCTGCTCCTGGCAGGCCGGGCAGGACTCGAGATGGCGCTGGTAGCGCAGCTGCTGCTCCGGGGGCAAGGTGTCGCTGAACAGCAGGTCCCAGGACTCGATTTCCGGGCAGCTGTGTAACGCGGACATGGTCATTCCTCGGAGGATTTCAGGGCTCTTGCACCGATTGCACCAGCTCCTTGAGCCGGGCCTGGACCCGGCTGCGGGCCCGGTAAACCGCGACCACGGAGAGGCCCAGGCTGGCCGCGACCTCCTTGCCGCTCTGGCCCTCGACCGCGGACCGCCAGAACGCCTGCCAGGTCGTCTCCGTGATGGTCCGGCGCACCTGTTCGCAGGCCCAGGCGAAGACCCGCTGCTCCCATTCCGTCTCCCAGGCGCTCTGCTCGCCCTCGGGAACGGGACAATGCTCCAGCAGATCCTGCGTCGCCGAATCGCCGCTGGCCCGGGCCTTGTGGTCCTGGTCCCGGCGCCAGTTCAGCAGTCTGCGTCGCAGCACCGTGAACAGCCAGTTGCGAAAGGCCCCGCGCTTCGGGTCGTACTCCAGCCGGCCGATGGCTGCGGGCGACGATGGCCAACACTTCCTGTCCCAGGTCGGCGGCGTCGGCGTCCTGCAGTCCCTGCTTGCGGGCGTAGCCGTACACCAGGGGGCCGTACAGGTCCACAAACTCCGTCCAGGCGGCGTGATCGCGCGGGATCGCGCAGGCGGAGCAGCAGGCTGGCACGGGTGGCGGGAATCTCGGCCATTGGTCCTGGAGTCCTGTACCCAACAGGGAGCGAATGCTGACACCCCCGCGGAAGATTTTTTCAACGCGGCGGGGGGTGAAGGGATTATAGCTTTGGCGGACGTGGAGCGGACGGTGCAGGGACGTCGTAGGGTGGTCCGAGCGTAGCGAGGCCCACCGACGGGTGTGGTGGGCCTCGCTGCGCTCGGACCACCCGACGATCCCGGGACTCAACCGGAACCGGGTTTAGCCCGCCTCGGTATGGGGCACGGGCACGGCCTGCCCGCACTGGGGACATTTGACCTTTTTGCCGGCCAGCGTTTCCTTGACCTTGAGAGGATGGCCGCACTCCGAACAGGGAAATGCCAGGACCCCCTGGCGACGGGGCGGCTCCGGGCTGGCTTCTGCCACTGCGAGCGCGGGCCGCTCGTCCGCGTCAGGAACGCCGGCAGCCGCCTTCCGCCCCCGGAGCTGCCACCAGAACCAGGCACCCAGGCTCAAGGCGACACCGCCACCGAGAAGGACCGCCAGCAGCAGCCAGCGCCTCGTTCGGGTCGGAGCCGGGGCCTGAGCCTGAGCCGGTGGCGCAGAGCTGGCGCGAATCCGCAAATCGAGCAGGCGGACGTCCACGTTGCACGGCTGGCGACCGGTCAGGACTGCCAGCCGGACAGCGTGGATCTCCTCGGCCCCAAACTCCAACTCCTTGATTTCCTTGAAGTCCGCTCCCTGGGTCCCCGGCGCCCACAGATAGTGCAACCGGGTCCCCGTTCGCTTCAGCCGAAGTCGGAGCGTCGTTTCGGTGCAAGGCTCCGTGTCCGTTTTTACATCCGCTGGTTTCCCCGGGATGTCAGTCGTTTGCTCCCAAAACAGGATCGACCCGCCCCTGGCCCGCATCAGCCGGCCGATCGTCGCGCCAATTGGATCTGGCGTCTCTTTGTGCGCGTAGAGTGTCGTTCCCACGCCATAACCCCCTGGCGGAACGTCGGCCTGGAGGACCTCCACGGTGGCGGTGACTTCCACGTCGCCCTGGAATGGGCGCTTGATTTTGACACCAACTCCTCCAAAGGGATGCGTCCAGGTTTTGGGGATGGTCACGCGTAGCCCCTCCGGCTCCTGGCGGAAACACTTGCCGTCGCTGTCTCCATAAAACTGCAATTCGTCAGGAAGAGGCGGCTTCCGAAAATCGCAAGCAAACACCTCCGCCACCGCGCCCGCTGGCCCGTCGTCTGCCGCCATCCCGAGGGTGGGCTCGCTCACCACCAGGACGGCCAGCAGCACCAGCAGCGAGCCGGCCCACCGTCCAGGTTTCGGGAACCCCGAGTGACACTGCGGCAGGGGCCGGCGGCAGCTCTGACTCCCACTCGATTCCCGGAAGGTCAAGCAATGCGGCCATGAGGGGTTTCTCCGGGGTCAGGGTTTCCGGCCTGACCGGAAGGACCGTTCCCAACGCCAGGACGGACGGAACCAGCTCCTTCAGGCGGGCGAACCCACCGAGGAGCCTGCAGACCCTTCTCGGAAACCTTACGCCCCACGGGACATTTTTCAACAGAACGACGTCAGGCCGAGGAGATGGGGGTTCTGACCGGCGCTGGACCACAAGACAGCAACCGGTCCGTCGCCCAGATTACCAGCAGCGCCTTCACCGCCAGCAGCGGGCTCGCATACCGGTCATAGTAGCTCACCAGGACGTACGGCAGCAGCTGGAAGAAGTAGAGGCCGATCACCAGCCACTGCGTTGCATGGAGCGGCTTGCTCCCGGCCGAGAAAAGCAGGACCAGCAAAGCCAGGAACGGCAGCGGATGAGTCAAGCGGCTGGTCCACAAAAGCCAGGGCTGCTTCGCTTCATTGACGCGGTTGAACGGCACGTACCAGAGTGTCGCTGCCAGCAAGCGGCTGCTGGCCCGGTCGAGGAACTCCGCGGGGTCGGCCTGGACGGCCTGCCAGAACTGCTCCCGCTTGCGCTCCAGGTAAGCGATCTCGCCAAGCTTTCGGTACTCCCTGCCTTCCGGCCCGTTGGCTCCGCCGGGATGTCCCTTGAAATTCTGTAACAGCCCGTCCGGTTGCAGGCATTGCGACTGGTACGCCTCGAAGGCGAGGTTCGACTTCATCGGCACCAGCCGGCCGAGGACCAGGTAATTGCGAATGGTCCACGGCGCCAGCGTCAGCCCCGCGGCCAGCAGGGCCAGGGCCAGTCCGGACCAGGCCCGCTGCCGCAGCCCGACCAGCACTGACAGCATCCCCCAGCTGAAGCCGGCCACCGGACTGACCTGGGCGCACAGTCCACCGAACAGTCCCCACCCCACGCACCGCACGATCGAGTTTCCTGCCGACCGCCCCTCCCGCAGCGGCCGCCACCAGCACAGGCCGGCCAGCAGCAAGTCCAGACTGAGCAGCACCAACCAGCCATCGTGGGCGCGCTGGAAACATTGGTTGAACTGGCACAGCATGGCCAGCAGGAAGATCCAGGTGGCCAGGCCGACGCCGACGCGCGCACTGGTCTGCTGGGCCAGGGTCAGGACCAGCAGCCCGGTCCAGATCAGGACCACGACGTTCAGGCAGACCACCACCGCGATGACGAAAGGCCGCTCTCCGTCCAACAGCCAGAGCAGGCCAGCCAGGAAGCCAGGTAGGATCGGCGGCTGCCAGGCCGTGGGGCCGGTCCGATCCCGGAAGGGATTGGCGAAGCCCTGGCCCGCCGCCAGCGCCTGGGCGATGTGGAAATACTCGCCTCCCAGGCCCCAGTTGCCGTTGCCGTTGACATACGGCAAGAAGGGCGGAAAGTAGCGATAGTTGGCCCGGTCCTTGACTGTGAACGCCAGGTTGGCGTAGATCGCACAGGCAACCACAACGACGGTCAGGACCAGCACCGCGCGGAAGGGAATCGGCCGGAGCGGGGCCGGAGTCGAAGCAGTGGGCTGCATCCCCGGAACGGTCAGCGCCTGGCCGCACGAGGGACACTTGACCATCCTGGCGGTCGGCCTGGCCCTGGTGCGGAGGTTCTTGCCACAAGCGGGACACGCAAAGTGGAATACTAACGGGGCCGATGCCGGCTCGGCGTGCTTGCCCTTGATGGAAAGCGGCGTTGCCAATGTTGGCTCTCCCCAGCTCGTCATCGATGTCAGCCAGGGATCAGCCAGGAGGCGGAACGCTCGGGCTGGTTTTCGGCACGCGGACCGTCTCAGCGCACCCAGGACACTTGAGTTTCTTTCCTGCGAGTTCCACGCGTGCCTTGAGCCCCCTGGCGCACCCTGGGCAGCGGAAGGCAATCGGGGCCAGCGCCGCGGTCGGCGGGTCTGCTTCCGCATCGATGCCCGTGGCCTGCTGCTCTGCCTGGTCGCGCCGGCCGCGGCGCAGCAGGAGCCAGACACCCACGGGCGCAAGCACGGCGAGGACGACCACCAGGACCGCCAGGATGATCCGCAGGGAGCGACGGGGATGCTTCTCTGCTGGGGGCTGGGGAAGGCCCGCGCTCGTGTAGACGCGCATTTCCGTGAAGCGAACATCGAGCGTTGCCTTCGGGCCGCCCGTCGCGCCGACCAGCTCGATGCACTTGAGGTCTTCGTCACCGACTTGGCGCGGGGGGGGTAGCAAGGTGAAATCCGCGTTGGCACCCTCGGCGGCGTAGAAAGACGCCTCGGAGCCGGTGCGGACGATGCGCAGGCGCCCGACCTTGGCCTGGGTCGCGTGTTGCCGGGCCTTGGGCTGGCTGTTGCCGCCGTTGTCGTGGTTGTCCCGCATCGTCCAGGTGGTGAGCTGGGTGCCCTTATCCGAGGTCACCCGGCGCGCGATCGCTGCCACCGTCCGGTCCCGCCGGTCCAGGGTCAGCTGGAACGTCAGTTTCGTCGGGCGCTGCCCAGCATTTGCCTGCTCGGGCTCGGTCAGGATCTCGTAGTGGATGGTCACCTCGAAGTCGCCACGGGCGGGCAGGTGGATGCGCAGACCGGTGCTCGGGCGTTCGTTGGGAAAACCGGCAGGCAGCGTGATCCGCACCCCCTCCGGCTCAAACGTCACACACTGTTTCGCGTTGGGCCCAATCAGTTCCAAACCTTCGCGGTCCTCACCCCGCAGCGGCAGATGCAATTCCCGCGCATCCTCCTTCTTGGGCTCGGGCCCGCCGACCCCAGCGTACCAATAGAAAAGACCCAGCGTCAGGGCCGCCACCACGCAAGGAACCATGAGACCAGCAGGCAAGGAGAACAGTCTCGTGAACGGTTGCCGCCAGCTCCCGGGTTCCCGGGCTGCCGGACTCCTTGGCAGGACGTGGGACAGCGCGGGCGGCAGCTCCGGGGCAGCAATGGTCGTCGGCTGACGCAGATGGGCGAGGTAGCCCTCCAGCAAGGTCTGCACCTCGGCGGCGGTCTGGATGCGCTGGGCGGGGTCCTTGGCCAGCAGGCGGACGATCAGCTCGTCCAGCCATTCCGGCACGGTCGGATTCAGGTTGCGTACCGGCAGTGGGTCGGCTGTGCTGACCTTGTGCAAGACCGCCGCGGTGGTCGAGCCGCGGAAAGGAGGCTGGCCGGTACACAGGGCATAGAGGACGCTGCCCAGGCTGAACAGGTCGGCGCGATGGTCGATCGGCTCGCCCGTGGCCTGCTCCGGAGCCATGTATTCAGGAGTGCCGGCGACGACGCCGTTTTGCGTCAGCCCAACGTCATCCACCATGCGTGCCAGACCGAAGTCGGTGATCTTGACCCGACATTCCCCCCTCTCCCCGCTGGGGAGAGGGGTTGGGGGTGAGGGGCACTCCAGCAGCAAATTGGCCGGCTTGATGTCCCGATGGATCAGTCCCTGTGCATGAGCTGCCGCCAGGCCCGAAGCCGTCTGCAGGCCGATGCGGACGATTTCCCCCACCGCCAGAGGGCCGGTCCGGTTGAGCCGCTCCTGGAGCGACTCGCCGGCGACGTACTGCATCACCAGGTAAGGCAGCCCGTCCACTTCCCGCACCCCGTAGACCGAGACAACGTGGTCGTGGCAGACAGCGGCAGCCGCCTGTGCCTCCCGGGTGAAGCGTTTGCGGGCGGTCCTGCTGCCGGCCAGGGCGGGAGACAGCACCTTGATGGCCACCAGCCGCTGTAACGAGGGCTCGAACGCCTTGAGTACGACCCCCATGCCCCCCTGACCGATCACCTCGCGGACCTCGTATTCGCCCAGGGTCCCCAGGACTTCGGGTCGATTACTGGGCCGGAGAAAGTACAGGTCCGCTGTTTCCACGGGGGCAGTTCGCTCCTGACCTTTCCGCTCGCACAGGCGCGCCACGATCTGATCCAGCGTCGGGTCGCTCGGTGCCCGGGTCGGATCGCCGAGGCGTTGCGCCTGCTGGCGCAGCAGTTCGCCGGCGCTCTCGGCCTGGTCGAGGCGTTCCTGGCAGGTCGGGCACGATTCCAGGTGCCGTTCGTAGCGTTCCCATTGCTCCGGCGTTGCCTGGTCGGCGAACAGGACCTGCCAGCGCTCCATTTCCGGGCAGTCAAGCGATGCGGGCATGAGATCCTCCGTCTGCTCAGGATTCTTGCGCGGACTGCACCAGCTCCTTCAGCCGAGCGAGGACCCGGCTGCGGGCCCGATAAACCGCCGCGACGCTCAGGCCAAGGTCGGCGGCGACTTGCTTGCCCGACTCGGCCATCAGGGCGGTCCGCCAGAACGCTTGCCAGGTGGTCTCCGTGACGTCCTGGCGGACCTGCTCGCAGGCCCACGTGAATAGCCGATCTTCCCACTCGGCTTGCCATTGCGCCTCCGTGCCGTTGGCTGCCGGGCACTGTTCGAGCAGTTCCTGGGTCGCGGGATCGCCGCTGCCACACGGCCGGTTCTCCCGGGCCGACCAGAAACTGGACAGGCGCCGCCGGACGATGGTGAACAACCAGTTGCGAAAGGCGCCCCGACGGGGGTCGTATTCCAGCCGGCCTACCGAGTTCGCCACCGAGCTGAGCACTTCCTGGGACAGATCGGCGGCGTCAGCGTCCTGCAATCCCTGTTTGCGCGCATAGCCGTACACCAGGGGCGCGTACAGCTGGACGAACTGTGTCCACGCGGCCTCATCGTGCGGGTCGCGCAACCGGACGAGCAGGCTCGCCCGGGTAGGAGGGATCTCGGCCATTGGTCCTCGCGACGGCTCGCTCTACCTTCCAGTTCCGCCGCTCCGCGCAAACCTGACGCGGCGCGAAACTTTTTCAGGGGAACGATGCCTGGATTATAGCTTCGACCAGGATCGGTAAGGCGAGCAGCGCGGCGTAAGCCCGCCGGTGCTGGTTACAACCTTCACCGGCGGGCTTACGCCGCGCCGCTCGCCTGCCTGGACCACAGGTCCAGCAACCGATCCGTCGCCCAGATGACCAGCAGCGCCTTCACCGCCAGCAGCGGGCCGGCGTAGCGGTCATAGTAGCTCGGCAGGACGTACGGCAGCAGATGGAAGACGTACAGGCCGATTGCCAGCCACTGAGCCGGATGCAGCGGTTTACTGCCGGCGGTGAAGAGCAGGACCAGCAAGGCCAGCAACGGCAGGGGATGCGTCAAGCGGGTCCACCAGAGAAGCCAGAGCTGTTTCGCTTCCTGGGCACGGTTGAACGGCACGTACCAGACCGTCGCCGCCAGCAGCCGCCTGCTGGCCCGGTCGAGGAACTCCGCCGGGTCGATCCGGACGGATTCCCAGAACTGCTCGCACTTGCGCCAGCTCGCAGCAAAGAGGGGGCGGCCGGCATGGCCGCCTGTCGCCCAGTCAGGAAGCCTCCGGCGGCCGCCCCTCTGTCTCTGCGCAGGTCACGGCCGCTTTTTCCTGATTTCTTGGATCTCCACGATCACAATCCCACCATGTTCATCCGCGCCAACATGCACCTGCACAACTGTCTTCGGCCGCAAGTCGGCGAACTTCGCCTCCTTATCCGCGATCCGGATCTTGGCATCTTTTGCAACCGGTATGTTGGCGAGTTGGGACGAAGCGACCTTACTACCTTTGTCCATCACCCTTCTGGCGAAGGTCAAGGTGATCAAGTCGTCGCCGCCGTCACTGCGGGCAATTGCTTCCAGGTTCGCGGTTACCTTCAGGATGAGCTTCCCTGGCGCGTCGTTCTGTTTTTCTTTGTCGCTCCTGGCAACCTCCTTCTGGGGAGCCACGGTAGCGGCCTTTTTGCCGTCGTTCTGCTGCCCCACGGCCGTGCCGTAGCCCAGCAGTCCAGTTCCGATGCCGACGGTAACCACCACCGCCAGCAGCACCGCCATCGCGGTCTTGAGTTTGTTCACCAGCATAGCCTTCAGCACTCCTTCTGTCAGGGCGGCGACCGTGCCCGAGACGACCCCAGCCGCCGCTTGCCCCGCCGCAACCGAAGTCACGGCCTTGATCGTGGCGGGCAGCACCGAGGCCGGCATGCCCGCCGAAGCCACTTCCCCCGACAGTACCGCCGCCAACGCCGCGCCCGACACCGCCAGACCGTGCCGCGCCAGCCGCTTTGCCAGCATGGTTCTTGCCCGCGCCAGCCGACTCGCCACGGTTCCTTCAGGACAACCAAGCTGCCTGGCCACATCCTGGCGGGTCTTCCCTTCCAGCTGGCCGGCAGCATGGTCGGCTCTCTCCGCCGTGGGTTCGCGGGGCCTGCAACGGGCCGCTACTTATTCGCGTTGTCACCGGCAGGAAGCAGCTTGACGCCGAAGACGTGAACGCCGACGGGCCGAATGCCTGTCCCCCCATCGTACTTGCTGGGAACGAAGGGATCGTCCACAATCTCCAGCACCAGCTCCTTGCCCAGGTCGATGCCGTCCAGAGGAAAGCTCCTCACCCAGTGCTCTCGAGAAACCGGCTCGTTGAACAATTCACGCTGGTTGACCAGGATTCGCAGCGTGGCCTGCCTGGCTTGCGCGGGCGCCAGGGCCAGAGGTGCAGCCACAACGCCTGGGGTTTCCTGGTCGGATCGATCGGGATGACCAGCTTGGCGTGCCCGTTCGTCAAGCGGAACGGTTGACCCATCTTGTTGTATTGCTGGCCGTAGAAGCCGCTCTCCTGCAGCTCGGGAAGGTACTTGCAGCCCAGGAACCGGCTCAGTTGATCTTTCGCCTCGTCCGCTCGCGCCAGCAGTTCAATCCCCAGCACCTCGACGCCGTGGTCCGGGTCCGCGCCCTCGTTGGGGAGGAAGGTGTCGCTCACGATCTCCAGGACCAGCTTCTTGCCCAGGTCAATCCCACCCAGAGCAAAGGCCCTTTCCCAGGCATCCCGGGAGGAAATCGGCCCCTGGAACAGCTCCCGCTGATTGACCAGGATTTGCAGGCTGGCTGGCCTGGCGTGCCCCTGCGGCCGCCAGAGTCGGAAGTAGACCCGCAGCGCCTGGGGCGGCGTCTCGGGATCGATGGGGATCACCAGGCGGCCATGGCCGTTGGTCCAGCGGGAGGGCCGCCCGTTGTTGTTGGCGTGCGTGTCGTAAAACCCGGACTCTTCCACGCCGGGGACCGTATCAACGCCCAGGAGAGGTTGCCTCTCCCAGCCCGGGAGATTGACTCGCGAGAGGCCCCGGCTGGGGCGGGACAGGCGAAGCAGGATGGCACCGACAAAAACCAGCAGGACGAAAGCAAGGGCGCACCAGAGCCCCCATTTGTTCAGAGCCGCGGACCGACGCGGATTCTGGGGCAGGGACACTGGGCCCTCCCCGCTCTCTGCGATGGTTGCCTGGCCGCATCCGGGGCACTTGACTTTCTTGCCGGCCAGCTCGGCTCGGACCTTGAGGGCCTTGCCACACTCCCGACAGGTCAACGAGATCATTTCCGGGGCTCCTTGTCTCTCAGGGGATAGCGGCCCAGGCGGCAGGACTGGCGCCTGGACGCCCGGCTGGCGCAGATGGGCGAGGTAGCCCTCCAGCAAGGCCTGAACCTCGGCGGCAGTCTGGATGCGCTGGCCGGGCTCCTTCGCCAGCAGCCGAGCAATTAGCTCGTCCAGCCAGGCCGGCACGTCCGGATTCAGGTTCTGCACCGGTTGTGGGTCGGCCGTGCTGACCTTGTGCAAGACCGCCGCGGTGGTCGAGCCGCGGAAAGGGGCCTGGCCGGTACACAGGGCATAAAGGACGCTGCCCAGGCTGAACAGGTCGGCGCGATGGTCGATGGACTCGCCCTTGGCCTGTTCCGGGGCCATGTATTCGGGGGTGCCGGCGACGACACCGTTCTGGGTCAGGCCGACGTCATCAATCATGCGGGCCAGGCCGAAGTCGGTGATCTTGACGCGCTCAACCCCTCTTACCGGCCCCGTCCCCGAAGCGGAGTCTGTTAGCCACCCTTCGCAGAAGGGTGTTGGGGCTACGGTTGCCAGCGACTCCCTGGACGCCAGGCCGGCACCCTTCTGCGAAGGGTGGCTAACAGACTCCGCTTTGGGGAGAGGGGTTTCCAGCAGCAGGTTGGCCGGCTTGACGTCCCGATGGATCAGCCCCTGGGCGTGCGCCGCCGCCAATCCCGAGGCCGTCTGCAAGCCAATGCGGACAATTTCCTCCAGCGGCAGCGGCCCAACCCGGTCGAGCCGGTCTTGCACCGACTCGCCGGGGACGTGCTGCATGACCAGATAAGGCAGGCCAGCAACCTCATGGACGCCGTGGACCGCCACAATGTTGTCGTGGCACACTGCAGCCGCGGCCTGGGCCTCGCGGGTGAAGCGTCTCCGCGCCGTGGCACTTCCCGCCAGGGCGGGCGACAGCACCTTGATGGCCACCAGCCGGTTCAGAGCCGGCTCGAACGCCTTGAGGACCACGCCCATCCCGCCCTGGCCGATCACCTCCTGCACTTCGTAATCCCCGAGCATCCCCAGCAGGTCCGGACGGTCGGCGGGACTCAGAAAGTACAGGTCAACCAGTTCCACCGAGGGGGACCGATCCGGGGATTTGGCTTCGTAGAGCCGCTCCAGCACTTGCGCCAGCGTGGGATCGACCACTGCCACCGTTGGATCGCCGACCTCACGGTCGAGTCTTTGCAAAACCTCCTGACATCCCTCCGGCCGGTCGAGGCGACTCTGACAGGCCGGGCACGACTCCAGATGACGTTCCAGCCGCTCCCGCTGGTCGGGGGGAATAGCGCCATCGAGCAGGGCCTGGCAGCCTTCGCTCCACGGACAGCTCGGGACGGAGGACATGGTCGTTTCTCTCGGTCGTGTCAGGGCTCTTGCATCAAGCGGACCAGCTCCTTGAGCCGGGCCAGGATCCGGCTGCGTGCCAGGTAAACGGCGGCGACGGTCAGGCCCAGGTCCTCGGCGACCTGTTTGCTGGGTTCGCCCCTGGCGGCAGTCCGCCAGAAGGCCTGCCAGGTGTGGTCGCTGACGTCCCGGCGCACTTGCTCACAGGCGCGGGCAAACAACCGCTGCTCCCACTCGGTCTGCCACTCCGTTTCTTCCTGCTCGGGCGCCGGATACTGCTCCAGGAACTGGTGACCCAGCGGGCTGGCGCCTGATCGGACGCCGTTCGTCTGGGCCCTGCGCCAGTTGGACAGCCTGCGCCGGACAACGGTGAACAAGAAGTTGCGAAAGGAGCCGCACCGCGGATCGTACTCCAGCCGGCCGACAGCCCCAACGAGGACGCGGAGGCTCTCCTGGCACAGGTCGGCGGCGTCGGCATCCTGCAAGCCCTGTTTGCGGGCATAGCCGTAGACCAGGGGTGCGTACAGGTCAACGAACTCCCGCCAGGCGGCCTGGTCACAGGGGTCGCGCAGACGGACGAGCAGGCTCGCGCGGGTGGGAGGGATCTCGGCCATTGGTCCTCGCGACTACGCGCCTCTCCCTCCAGTTCCCGCCAGAGGCGGAAATCTATCAGCCGACGGCGTTTTTTTCCAACAGGGGAGACGGCTTCTCGATTATAAGGCGCGGCGGGGGAGCGGAGGCAAGGATTGGTCCTGCCAGGAAGATGTCGCTGAGCCCTATGTTGCTTTCGGCGTTCTGTTGCCGACCAGCAAGAACAGGCCCCGGTCCGCTGCCCACAGGACCAGCAAGATCTTCGCCGCCAGGAGTGGCGCAGCATAGCGGTCGTAGTAGCTGATGGCGACGTACGGCAGGAGATACAGTACGTAGACCCCGATCACGATCCACTGCGACGGATGCAGGCGCTGCCAGACCGCGGAGGAGAGCAAGACCAGGAGAGACAAGAACGGCAACGGGTGCGTCAAGCGGCCAATCCAGAGTTCCCACGCCGCCAGTCCATCCCCCCGGTGGAGCGACACGTACCAGAGCGTCGCACCCAGAAAGCGGGCGGCGACCCGGTCAAGACATTCCAGCGGATCAGCACAGACCGATTCCCAGTATTGTTCCCACTTCCTGTCCAGGTAACGGGTCTCGCCGAGGGCCTTGTATTCCCGCCCTTCGTCGTTTTTGGCGGTGCCGTAGGGATGATTGATGAATTTCATCAAGAGCCCGTTCTTCTGCAGGCACTGCGACTGGTACAGCTCAAACGCCAGGTTCCCCTTGGACGGAATGAAGCGGCCGAAGACAAGGTAGTTGCGGATCGTCCACGGGGACAGCACCAGCGCGGCGGCCAGCAGCGCGATACAGAGCTGCCGCCAGCCGCGCTGCCGCAGCGCGACGACCGACGACAGGACTCCCCACGCCAGGCCGACGATCGGGTTGATCAGGACGCAGAGCCCGCCAAAGAGCCCCCAGCCGCCGGCCGATTTCCAGCCCTGCAGCGGCTTGAGAAAGCACAGGCCCGCGATCAAGAGGTCCACGGCCAGCAGGACGATCCACAAGTCGTTCGTCATCTGGAAATGCAACTTGAAATCGAAGATCAGGGCGGCGCAGCACAGCCCGGCCGCCAGGGCCGGGGCGATGCGCCGGGTCGTCTGCATCAGCAGCGCCAGAACCAGGAACGTTGTGCCGATGAGAACGCAGTCTTGCAGGACGACGACCACCGCCGTGACCCCCTCGCGACTGCCCGTTGCCCAGAGGAGCCCCGCCAGGATGAGAGGCAGGACCGGCGGTTGCCAGGTGGTCGGCCCGGTCGGCTGCTCGAATGGGTGCGAGAAACCCTCGCCGTCCACCAGCGAGCGGGCGATCTGGTAGTACTCGCCTCCCAGGTGTTTGGCGCCGTTGCCGTTCACCTGGGGCAGATACGGAGGGAAATACCGGAAGTTCGCCGGGTTCGTGATCGCGAAGGCAAGGCTGGCGTAGATGGAACAGATGGCAACGACCAGGATCAGGAACAGGCCCGAAAGGATCGGCAGCCGCCGAGGCGCCGCCGAGCGGACAGCGTTTGTCGCTTGCTTGCTCCGAGCGCCTCGGGGCGAAATCGTCTGCATCTGCCGTCTCCGGGGAGCTGCTCAGGGCGCCGACACCAGCACCGCTGTGCCGCACCGGGCGCACTTGACCTTTTTGCCCGCCCATTCCGGCTTGACCTTGAGAGTTCTTCCGCAATTGGGACACGTGATGGAAGCCACCGTCGGCATGGCGTCGCTCGGGGCCTGCTTTGCCGCTTCGCCACGATTGCCCACAAGGAACCGCACTCTGAGGGCAAGGACCAGGAGGATCGCGATCGCCAGGACCGTGAGCAGTCCGACGATCAACCAGGTCCTGCTGCCTTCCCGTGGCGGAGCGGCGCTCGGCAGAGGCTGCTCGACCGGGCTCGGCAGAGGCTGCGCTACCGGGTCCGAGGACGGCGCCCCCAGGATGGCATCGGCGCGGATGGAAAGGTCGGTGAGGCGCACGTCGAGCATCGCTTTCTCGTGGCCGGTCGCGCCGGTGATCGCGACACGCTTCAGGTCCGCTGTGCCGAAACGACGTTTTTGGACCAAGGTGAACGGTTGATCGGCACCGGCCGAAGCGAGGAAGAACAGCTCGTCGCCGCTGCGCACCAGGCGAAGCCGGCCGGTCGTCGCCGTGGTGGCGCGGCCGGCTACCAGGCCTTGGGGACGCTCGCGGTTGCGGAACCAGGCGACGAAACTGGGATCGCCTTTGATCGACAGGCTCCGATTGAGCGTGGCATTCTCCGATTTCGGCGTGTCCAGGAGCGGCGTGTCGAGGGCCACCGACAGCAGCAAGCGCGTGGCGAAGGTGCCGTTTTCAGCCGGGGCGGGGTCCTTGAGGAACTCGAAATGCAACGTGATGTCGAAATCTCCCTTGACGCCGAAGGCAGATTGGATCCCGGCGGCCCGGCGTTCCCCTCGCGAGCCGGCCGGCATGGTCAGGCGAAGCCCAGCTGGTTCAAAATGGGCACATTTTTCCACAGCAGCCGCGTTGAAATCCCAGCCCGCCGGTCGCGCGCTGCTTCCCTTGAACGATTGCCAATAGGTTTGGGCGTAATCCTTGGTCGGTATCTTCGGCTCGCTGACTTTCTCAACCTCGGGTGAGCCAGACCGCCGCAGCAAGGCTGAGGCGCTGACGTGCAGATCGCTGAAGCGCAGCGTCGAGCGCGGCCTTGTCGCTGGAACTCTGTCCGTAAATCTGGACATTGTTCACGTCGTCCGCGCTGTAGGAATACGTCTTCAGCAAGACGAATTTCTCGTCGCGCCCCTCGGACAGATAGTAGGCAACAATCGAGCCGGTGCGCACCAGGCGGAATCGGCCGGTCTTCTCCTTGACGGAAAATTCGTGTTCCACCTTATCCGATTCGCAGTCCCCCGGCTGGCGCAGGGAACGAAACGTCTTGATGTGGACTGGTTGGAATGGGGTCACCTTACGGCGAATCGACGCTTCACTCACGTCTGGCCAGATCAGGTTGACCCTCAGACTGATGCGCGTCCCGAGTCCGATCGAGCCAGCGTCCACTGGCTCGGGCTCCTGGAACAGCTCGTAGCGAACCGTGATCTCAAAGTCCCCCTTCAAGCCGAATTTCGTCGATACTCCCGTCGGCGCGCGGCTCTTGCCGGCCGGCATCGTGATCCGCAGCCCCTCCGGCTCGAACTTGACGCATTTGCCTGCGTCCGCGCCGATCAAGATGAAATCCTCCGCTTTTTTCGGCGGCCCCTTGAACGGCTCATGGTAGGTCGCCGCGTATTCTTTCCGCGGGGCCTGTGCAGCGACGGTCCCCGGCAGCACGACAAGGCAGAAGAGGAACACGCGCATTCGATCGATCATGTTCGCCTCGAATCAGATCGGGTTGGTACAACCAGCACCTGGCCGCACCGCGGGCACTTGATCTTCTTGCCGGCCAGCTCCGGCTTGCTCTTGAGGGCCTTCCCACAACCGGAACACGAAATGGAAACAGGCCAGCCTGGCTTTTCGGCAGCAGGCAGTTTGTCCGAAGTGAGAGGGGTCGGGGCGTTCTTGGCGGCGCGGCGTTGCCGGACAGCAAGCCAAAGGCACCCAAGGAAGCCGCCGGCAATCGCAAGGCCGACGAGCACCACCGCCGCCAGCCATCCCTTGCCGCCTCTCTTGCGGGGGGCGGTCGGATCCTGGGATTGCCCGGCGAACGGGCTGCTCGCACGGACCTGCAAATCGAGGATGCGCAGGTCCAGCGTGATGCCGGGGCCAGCGAGGGCGGCCAGGCGAACCATTTTCAGAGGCTCGGGGCCAAGGTCGAAGGTGCCGCCGCGCAGCTCTCGAAATGGTCCCCCGGTTTTTTCGGAGGCCCAGCAGGTGGCCTTGTTGCCCTGGCGGGTCAAGCGCAGCTGCCCGGCCATGCTGGACGCCTTGTCAAAGTGTTGTTGCCCGTGGCGTTTGCCGTCCACGGTGGTCGTTCGCGTGCTGGCGAACACGTCGCCGTCCGGGACGCGCAGCAGCCGGTAACAGCCCAGGGATTCCTTCGTCGCGGTGGCTGTCATCAGCCACAGTTCAAACCCCGCCCCGAATTCGCCCACCCGGGGTCGGTCCACCTTGAGGATTTCGTACCCGACCGTGATCTCGAAGTCTCCGTCCAGGGGAGAATTCAGTTCCAGACCGACAGCGCCTTTCTCCTTCCGCTGCGCGGGCAGCGTGATCCGAAACCCGCCGTCCTCCGGCCGGGTCAAGGTATCGGCGTCCGGCCCGGTCAGGGCCAGTGGGGGCTCCGGACGGCGGCCGCCGCGGAAATCCTGCTGGAACACCGAAGGCAGAGGTTGTTCCCCAGGAAGGGTCCCAAGGAACAGCGCAACCCCGGACAGCCCCAGGACAACCAGGAGAAGGACGACCCAAACTCCCAGCCGGCCTCGTCCTGGTGCGGGAGCGTCGCCGGCCGGAGGGGCCGGCAATTCCGGAGCGGGCACCGTTGGTTGGTGGAGGTGGGCGAGATAGCCTGCCAGCAGCTCGGCGACCTCGGCCGCGCTCTGGAAGCGGCCTGCCGGGTCCTTCGCCAGCAGCCGGGCGATCAGCGTCTCCAGCCAGGTGGGCACGTCAGGATTCAATTCGCGGAGGGGAGTCGGAGTGTCGTTGGCGACCCGCAAGAGCACCGCCAGCGGCGTCTCACCCTGGAAGGGTGGACGTCCCGTACACAGGGCATAGAGAACGCTGCCCAGGCTGAACAGGTCGGCCCGGTGGTCGATGGACTCGCCCCGAGTCTGTTCCGGGGCCATGTATTCGGGAGTGCCTGCCAGCACGCCGGCCTGGGTCAGCCGGACGTCATCGACCATGCGTGCCAGGCCGAAGTCGGTGATCTTGACGCGGGGCGAGCCGGGAGCGTCTTTAGAACGCAAACCCTCGCTAGCGCTTCGGGCTAACGACGCTCCCGGCTCGCCTTCCAGCAGCAGGTTGGCCGGCTTGATGTCCCGATGGATCAAGCCCTGCGCGTGCGCCGCCGCCAGCCCCGAGGCCGTCTGCATGCCGATGCGGACAATCTCCTCCACCGCCAGCGGCCCGACGTGGTCGAGCCGGTCTTGCACCGACTCGCCCGGGACGTACTGCATGACCAGGTAGGGCAGGCCAGCAACCTCATGGACGCCGTGGACCGTGACGACGTTCTCGTGGCAAACCGCAGCGGCAGCCTGGGCCTCGCGCGTGAAACGCCGCCGGGCCACGGCGCTGCCGGCCACGGCAGCGGCCATGACCTTGATGGCTGCCAGGCGCTTCAAGGCTGGATCGAAGGCCTTGAGGACCACACCCATGCCTCCTTGCCCGATCACTTCCTGCACCTCGTACTCCCCAAGCATGCCCAGCAGGCCCGGCCGGTCTGCCGGTCGCAAAAAGTACAGATCCACCGGCTCCGGATGGGAGATTGGCTCCGCGGGCTTGATCTCGTGCAGTCGTTCCAGGCATTGCTCCACGGTCGGGTCAGCGGGAGCGGTGGTGGGGTCGCCGACCTCCCGGGCCAGGCCGCGCAGCGCGCCTCCCAGCTCCTCGACCCAGTCCAGACGTTCCTGACAGACCTGGCACGTCTCCAGATGGCGCTCGTAGGGCTCGCGCTCGGCCGGGCAAACCGTATCGCCGAACAACGTCTGCCAGCGCTCCAGGCTTGGACAGTCAAGCGGTCTGGACATGAGGGTTGCTCCATCGCTCAGGGCTCTTGCGCGGTCTGGACCCGTTCCTTGAGGCGGGCGACCACCCGGCTGCGGGCCAGGTAAACGGCGGCGACGCTCACCCCAAGGTCGGCCGCCACCCGTTTGCCGGGCTGACCCTCGACGGCGGTGCGCCAGAAGGCTTGCCAGGTGGCCTCGGTCACGTCCCGGCGAACCTGCTCGCAGGCCCAGGCGAACACGCGCCGCTGCCACTGCGCTTCCCACTCCGCCTCCACACCGCCCTCGGGTGCGGGACACTGTTCCAGGATCTGCTGCGGCGCGGCTCCATTGCGCCGCAGCCGGCTCCGCTGGGCCCTGCGCCAGTTCGACAGTTTCCGCCAGACGATCGTGAACAGGAAGTTGCGGAACGAGCCGCGGCTGGGGTCGTACTCCAGCCGGCCCACCGTGGCTGCCAGGGCACTGAAGACTTCCTGGGACAGATCGACCGCGTCGGCGTCCTGCAACCCCTGCTTGCGCACGTAGTTGCAGATCAGCGGGCCATACAGCTCGACAAACTCCGTCCAGGCGGCCCCGTCCCGCGGATCGCGCAGGCGGAGGAGCAGGCTGGCTCGGGTGGCTGGGATCTCGGCCATTGGTCCTCGGGAGAAGCAGCTGCTCACACTTAATTCACGCACCCATTGCAAACCTATCACGCTGCCAAACACTTTTCGCGGCAGCGGCGGACGGTGACTGGATTATAAAGTCCGCGGTTGGGGTGGGGTAGCAGGAACAGAAGAGAATGGGGCAAGGATCTGTCCAGGCGAAGCCCATTCCCAGGGTATTTCTCTGGGAACGGGCAGCGAAGAGGTAGGTCAAGCGACCCAACCAGAGAATTCAGGACTGCTTCGCTTCATTCGTTGCCGGGGATCGGCGGAGCCAGTAGAAGGCCAAAGCAGTTCCGAACAGGAGCAGCAGAAGCCCGCCGACCCCACCCGCAATCCACCACGTGCGCATGGTGGGTGGATTCGACAGGCTCTTCGGGGCACCCGGGATCGCGGCGTGCGGATTCGACACGTTCGGGGCGCCTGGAAGCACGTCGGGCGGGTTCGCCACGCTTTTCGGGGCACCTGGGATCGCGTCGGCACGGATGCGAAGGTCGAGGAAGCGCAAATCCACCGAGCCCGTTCCTGTCTTGTCCTTCCCCGGGTCGGCGAACAGGCGCACCATCACCTCTTGCGGTCCAAACTCCATCGGCTGCCGGATGTCCCCGAAGATGTCCGCTGGCCCGGCCGAAAACTGCCAGCGGAGAATGGAGCCATTTCGTACCAGCCGCAGCTTGCCCGCCTTCAGATCGTTAGGAAAGAACCGGGTGACCGGGTTGCCACCTTCCTCGATCGGGCTCAGAGTCCCTGCGAATACGTCCCCCATTTTGGGGTGGACGACGCGAGTAACTGCCGCATTTTTCGGAAACGGAGCTGTGGGGTCTTTGAGAACTTGCAGGACCGCTCCGGCTCCTCCTCCTTTCGGCTGATCGCCCGTCGAGAGAAGCTCGTAGGAAGCCGTGATCTCGAAGTTCCCGCCCACCCGAAAGGTCGGGCCGACCCCTGCTCGGGGAGAAGGCAATTCGTTCCTGGGGACGGTGATCCGCACCCCCTGGGGTTCAGGCTTGATGTCGTCCGGGTTCCCCTGGGTGAATTTCTTGATGGGGGGCGTGGGGAATTGCGACCCACGGAAGTCTTGATAGAATTCTGCTGGCAATTGCAGTGAAACGGCACCAGCAACCAGCAAGAGGGCAGAATAGGATCCCATACGCTCTCCTCAACGCACAAGAGGTCGTAACCGGAATTGCTGACTCCGCTGCCGATGATCAATCCCTGGGATCAGAGGCAGCCGCTGTTAGCAGTTGGGCAAGGAATCAGCCTTGCTGCCGGTGTCGGGCACGGTGTGTCATCGCCAGCGCGACCACGCCAGCCAGGCCGATCCCCAAAAACACGAGGACTGCCGCCGTTAACGAGCCCCTGGAACGGGGTTCCTTTGTGGTCTCCACGGCCAGAGTGCCGTCGGGGCTGAACGCCAGCCCGCCGACCCTGGAACGGGCTTCCTTTGAGGCGTCCCCGGCCGGCGCGGGCGCTGGCCGCGGTGGGGCAGGTTTCCGGTCAGCGCCCGCATTGGGATTCTTCCCTGGGGGAACCGGCGCCAGTTTGATCGCGGGGAGCGGCAGACGCACGCACAGGTCGTCCCCGGGCGGGTTGTCGTCGATCCAACGCCCCTCTTCGTCCTTGCCGTTGACGCCGACGCTGTACAGCAAGTAGCCCGTCTCGTTGGGACGCCAGACAAGTGCCTTGCCGGAAAAGAGGTCACTGGGGACTGCCGGGAGATACCTGGGGGCCAGGTCGGCCAGCTGGGCGGGGTAGCGCCCCTCGTCGCGATGGTAGCCGGCCAGCGCGAAAGCGACGTGCAGGTTCCGCTGCATCTGCTCGGCCCGGTCGAGGGCAGATTCCACCTTGCGCGTGGCGGGCAGCAGCTGGCCGACGAGGACGTCGCCGATCACCTTGCCGACCAGCTGGTCGGGTGGGTCCTTCCCCAGGACGCGTTTGGCAAGGGTTGCCGGCGTCGGGGTCTCCTTCTTCAGCGCCTTGAGGTCTGTATCGATCCGGTCGAGCTCCTTCTCCCGGCTGACCCGGTCCTTGAGGCGCGAGGCGGCGACCAGCCGGTCATACCAGCGGTTGCCGCTGCGCAGCGCCGGCTCCCAGTCGATCTTTGCCATGGCCTTCAGCTCCTCCGGGGTCGGCTTCCTGCCCCGCCCGCTGGCCAGGCTTTCCAGGGCGCCGACGCCGTTACGGCGGATGAGCTGCAGGCTATCGAGGAAGGTGAAACGCTCCAGGAGGTCGATCTTGTCGGCCATTGCCGGCATCGGCGGCAGGGCTTGCAGGTCCTTCAAGCGCTCCTGCACCCGCTTGGGGGTGAGGGTAGCCCGTTCGAGATACGCCAGGTCGGCGCCGCTGGCGACGTGGTCCATGGCGATGCCGACCAGGCCCTCGACGAGTGTCCCGTTTGCCAGCCGATGCGCACCACGTCGAGCAGCGGCAGCGACCCGACGCGGTTGAGCCGGTCTTGCAAGGACTCGCCCGGAACGTACTGCATGACGAGGTAGGGTAAGCCGGCAACCTCGTGGACGCCATGCACCGCGACGACGTTGTCGTGACAAACCGCCGCGGCGGCCTGGGTTTCGCGGGCGAAACGCCGCCGGGCCACGGCACTGCCGGCGACGGCAGCGGCCAGGACCTTGATGGCCACCAGGCGCTGGAGAGCTGGATCGAAGGCCTTGAGCACCACGCCCATGCCACCTTGCCCGATCACCTCTTGCACCTCGTAATCCCCAAGCATCCCCAGCAGGCCCGGCCGGTCGGCCGGACGCAGAAAGTACAGGTCAGCCGGCTCCGTCCGGACGGTCTGGTCGAGCGACGGGAGCTGCTGCAATCGCTCCAGGAATTGCTCCAGGGTCGGGTCGGTCGGCGCGAGGGTGGGATCGCCCAGCTGCCGGCCCAGACGGCGCAGGTCACCGCCGGGCTCACGCGACCGGTCGAGGCGATCCTGGCACAGGCAGCACGACTCCAGGTGCCGCAGGCAGCGCTCCTGCTGCTCCGGAGGAAGCGTGTCGTTCAGCAGAAGCCGCCAGCAGTCGATCTCCGGGCAATCCAGCGGTTCGGACATGGGATCCCTCTGCGGTATTCAGGGCTCCTGCGTGGACTGGACCAGCGCCTTGAGCCGGGCCAGCACCCGGCTGTGGGCCAGGTACACCGCGGCCACGCTCAGGCCCAGTTCGGCGGCCACCTGTTTGCCGGGCAGGTCCTCGATGGCGCTCTTCCAGAAGGCCTGCCAGGTCAGCTCCGTGACGACCCGGCGAACCTGAGTGCAGGCCCAGGCAAAGACCTTCTGCTCCCACTCGGCCTCCCACTCCGCCTCTTGACGCATTGGCGCCGGACATTCCTCCAGCAGCACCTCGGCCGCGGCTTCGTCACAGTCGAGCAGCCGTTTCCTCTGGGCCCGCCGCCAGTTGGAGAGCTTGTTGCGGACAATCGTGAACAGCCAGTTGCGGAAGGAGCCGCGGGCGGGATCGTACTCCAATCGACCGACGGCGCCGGCCACGGCGCCTAGGACCTCCTGCCCCAGGTCGGCAGCGTCGGCGTCCTGCACTCCCTGCTTGCGCAGGAAGCCGTAGATGAAGGGGCCGTACAGATCGACGAACTCTCTCCAGGCGGCCTCGTCCTGCGGGTCGCGCAGGCGCAGCACCAGGCTGGCACGGGTGGGAGGAATCTCGGCCATTGGTCCTCGCGGCTCGCTCCAGGTTCTGTACCCCACGGTTCCAGAAACCTATCGCGCCGCCGCGCTTTTTTCCAGCGCGGGAGACCAGAGGCCCAGCAAGCGATCCGTGTTCTTTGCTGGACTGGCGGCTGCCATCGCAGTGCCGGCTACTGATTTGCGTTGTCGCCGGCGGCAAGCAGCTGGACGCCGAAGACGTGGACTCCAACGGGAAAGGTGCCGCTCCCGCCATCGTACTTGCTGGGGACGAACGTATCGCCGACGATCTCCAGGACCATCTCCTTGCCCAGGTCGACAGAGTCCAGAGCAAAGGTCCTATCCCAGCGTTCCGACGAGACCGGTTCGTTGAACAATTCCCGCTGGTTGATCAGGATGCGGAGCCTGCCGCGCCCGGCTCGTGCGGGCCGCCAGGGCCAGAGCTGGAGCCGCACCTTCTGCGGCGCCCTGGCCGGATCGATGGGGATCACCAGGCGGGCGTGGCCGTTCGTCCAGCGGTAGGGTTGCCCCAGGTGGTTGAAGTGTGTCCCGTAAAACCCGGACTCTTCCACGCCGGGGACCGTTTCAGCGCCCAGGAGAGGTTGCCGCGAATCGCCCGAGAGATTGGCTCGCGAGAGGCCCTGGCTGGGGCGAGACAGGCGAACAAGGATGGCACCGACAACAACCAGCAGGACGAAGGCGATGACGCTCCGGAGCACCCATTTGTTCCAGTCCGCGGACCGCAGGGGGTCTGGGGGCGGAGATACGGGGTCCTCCCGACTCTCGGCGATGGTCGTCTTGCCGCAGCCTGGGCACTTGATCTTCTTGCCGGCCAGCTCGGTCCTGGCCTTGAGACTCTTGCCACAAGTGGAACAGGCAAAGGAGATTGAGGCCGCTGCTGCCGGATGGGCCTCCTGAGTTTCGGTCCCCAGCTCAGGGGAGCGACGGGGCTGCCGGTAGAGCCAGCCCCCCAATACGGACACGATCAGTACCATGCCGAGGAGCAGGGCCCCCAGCAACCAGCCGCGCAACCGGAGATCCGGCCTGCTCCCGGCGGCAGCAGTCGGGCCGCCACTCCCGCTGCTGGAGCGGATGCGCAGGTCCACCAGGCGGGCATCCACCGCAGCCGGGCTGTCGTTGTTGTTGACGATGAAACGCACAATCGTGACATCGTCTGTACCAAATGGCGCACGCAAGATCTGCCGAAAATCAGCCCCCGCGCCGTCGGCCACAAGAAAGGAGAGCGTCGAGCCTTGGCGGATCAAGCGCAACTGTCCGCGCTTCGCCTCGGTCGCTTCCGAGGAGACCCTGGAGTCAGCCGGTGAGTTCTTGAGGAAGGTTTCGGCCAGGTAGACGTTTCCCTCCTTGACCCGCACGAAGCGACCGAGCTTGGCGAACTTGTAGGGATTGTTGCTGGCAACGTTCAAGGCCACCGCCATACCGATTCCCCTGGTCGGCTGTGCGGCAGCCAGCAGCTCGTAGGTGGCTGTGATCTCGAAGTCCCCCACCAGGGGAAATTCCGGCACCACGCCCACAGGCTGCTTCGTCTTCCGGGAAGCGGCCAGCGTGATCCGGAATCCCTCCTCTTCGGACCGGGTCACGGCGTCGGCCTCCGTACCGATCAGCTTCAAGGGCGGCTGCGGCTCCTGACGCCTGCGGAAATCCTGGTAGAAGTCGGTCGCTGCCGGCTGACCGGGAGGCAGCTCGGCCAGCATGCCAAGGGCAGTAACCAGGCCCAGGACCGCGAGCAGCAGGCAGACAAGGAGGTTCCTCCCGCGTGCTGGTCTTCGCGGCACGATGCCAGACGGGGCGGCCGGCAGCTCCGGGGCCGGGACAGTCAGCGGCTGGCGGAGCTGAGCGAGGTAGCCTTCCAGCAGGCCCGCCACCTCGCTCGCGCTCTGGAAGCGGTCGGCCGGGTCCTTGGCCAGCAGCCGGGCAATCAGCGTCTCCAGCCAGGCGGGCACGTCCGGGTTGAGCGACCGGATGGGGGTCGGCTCCTGCTCGCTGACCTTGTGGATCACTGCCACCGCCGTGGCGCCGCGGAAGGGAGAAACCCCGGCACAGCAGGCGTAGAGGACGCTGCCCAGGCTGAACAGGTCCGCCCGATGATCGACCGCTTCGCCGCGGGCCTGCTCGGGCGCCATGTACTCGGGAGTCCCGACCACCACGCCTTGCCGGGTCAGTTCGACGTCATCGGCCATGCGTGCCAGGCCGAAGTCCGCGATCTTGACCCGACATTCTCCCCTCTCCCCTTGTGGGAGAGGGGTTGGGGGTGAGGGGGGCTCCAGCAGCAGATTGGCCGGTTTGACGTCGCGGTGAATCAACCCCTGGGCATGAGCGGCGGCCAATCCCAAGGCGGTTTGCAGACCGATGCACACGACGTCCACCACTTCCAGGGGTCCGCTCCGGTCGAGCCGATCCTGCAGCGATTCCCCCGAGACGTACTGCATCACCAGGTAAGGCAGGCCTTGAACCTCACGGACGGCGTAAATGGGGACAACGTGGTCGTGGCAGACAGCCGCGGCCGCCTGGGCCTCCCGGGTGAAGCGTCTGCGGGCCGTGGCACTGCCGGCCAGGGCGGGCGACAGCACCTTGATGGCCACCAGCCGGCAAAGGGCCGGCTCGAACGCTTTGAGGACCACGCCCATGCCGCCCTGGCCGATCACCTCCCGCACCTCGTACTCGTCGAGGTAGCCGAGGAGGGGCGGCTCCGCCGGACGCAGGAAGTACAGGTCCACCGGCTCCTGCTGGGCCAGCCGGCCGAGAGACTTTTCCTCATGCAGCCGTTCCACTATCCGCGCCAGGGTCGGGTCGGCGGCCTCGGTTGCGAGATCGCGGAGTTCTCGGATTCGAGTCAACAAGTCGCCGCCACACCCTTCCCCCCGGTCGAGGCGCTCCTGGCAGGCCGAACACGACTCCAGGTGGCCTTCCAGCTGCTCCTGCTGCTCGGGCGGCAGCGTCGCATCCAGCAACGACTCCCAGGTATCGGCGGGTGGACAGGCCAGCGGTCTCGGCATGGTGGATGCTCCGATTTGGCTCAGTCTTCTTGCAGCGACTGGGCCAGCTCCTGCAAGCGGGCGAGGACTCGAGCCCGAGCATGGTACACGGCCGCGACACTCATCCCCAGCTCCGCGGCCACCTGTTTGCCGGGCTGACCATCGTGGGCCGTCCTCCAGAACGCCTGCCAGGTGAGCGGCGAGACGGCCTGGCGAACCTGAGTGCAAGCCCAGGCGACCACCCGCTGCTCCCACTCGGCCTGCCATTGGGCCTCCAGTTCCGCGGGGGCCGTGCATTGCTCCAGCAGGCGGTGGGTGGCCGGGTCGCCGCCGCCCCAGGGCCTGTGCCCCTGGGCCTGGCGCCAGTTGGACAGCTTGCGACGGACGACCGTGAAGAGCCAGTTGCGAAACGCGCCCCGGCACGGATCGTATTCGAGCCGGCCCACCGCGCCGGCGACTGCCCGGAGGACGTCCTGGCACAGGTCGGCCGCATCGGCATCCTGCAAGCCCTGCTTCCGCGCGTAGCCGTACACCAGGGGCGCGTACAGATCGACGAACTGCGTCCAGGCGGTCTCGTCCCGCGGGTCGCGCAGACGGACCAGCAGACTGGCGCGGGTTGGGGGGATCTCGGCCATCGGCTTCCGCGGGGCCTCCGCCTTCCAGTACCGGCGATCCCCTGCAATCTACCACGCCGCGGCATTTTTTTCTTGAAATGAATGGAAAAGCAGCACTCACACCGGCCGGGACCACAACCCCAGCAAGCGATCCGTCGCCCAGATGACCAGCAGCGCTTTGACTGCCAGCAGGGGGCCCGCATAGCGGTCATAGTAGCTGACCAGGACGTACGGCAGCAGATGGAAGACGTAGAGGCCGATCACCAGCCACTGCGTCGGGTGCAGCGGCTTCCTGGCGGCAGTGAACAGCAGGACCAGCAACGCCAGGAACGGCAGTGGGTGCGTCAACCGGCCCAACCAGACCAGCCAGGGCTGCTTCGCTCCGGTCATGCGGTTGAACGGGACGAACCAGACCGTCGCCGCCAGCAATCGGCTGCTGGCCCGGTCGAGGAACTCCGCCGGGTCGGCCCGGACGGACTGCCAGAACTGCTCGCGCTTCCGCTCCAGGTACGCGATCTCGCCGAGCTTGCGGTACTCCAGGCCTTCCGGCCCGCCGCCCCCTGGATGGCCCTTGAAGTTCTGGAGCAGCCCATCCGGCTGCAGGATTTGCGACTGGTACGCTTCAAAGGCGAGGTTCGACTTCATGGGCACCAGTCGGCCGAGAACCAGGTAATTGCGGATGGTCCACGGCGCCAGCGTCAGCCCCGCGGCCAGCAGGGCGACCGCCAGGCCGGTCCAGGCCCGCTGCCGCAGCCCGACCAGCAGCGACAGCATTCCCCAGCTGAAGCCCGCGACCGGGCTGACCTGGTGCAGAACCCTCCGAGCATCCCCCAGCCGGCGCAGAGCAAGACCAGGCGTCCGGCAGGCCGATCCGGACACAGCGGCCGGACCCAGCACAGGCCAGCCAGCAGCAAGCCCAGGCTTGACATCACGATCCAGCCATCGTGGCAACGCTGGAAATACTGGTTGAACTGGCACAGCATGGCCAGCAGGAAGATCAGGGTAGCCAGGCCGGCGCCGACCCGCGTGGTCGTCTGCCGGGCCAGGACCTGGACCAGCAAGCCCGTGCCGATCAGGACCAGGACGCTCAGACAGACAATCACCGTGGCGACGAACGCACGGCTGCCGTCCGAGATCCAGAGCAGGCCGGCCAGGATGCCAGGCAGGATCGGCGGCTGCCAGGCCGTGGGACCGGTCGAGATCCGGAAGGGATTGGCGAAACCTTTCCCGGCGGCCAGCGCCTGGGCGATGTTGAAGTATTCGCCGCCGAGGTTCGGGTTGCTGTTGCCGTTGACGTTCGGCAGGAAGGGCGGGAAGTAGCGATAATAGGCCCGGTCCTTGACCAGGAGCCCCAGATTGGAGTAAATCGCACACCCAACCACAGCGAAGACCAGGATCAGCACCGCAGAGAGGGATACCAGCCGGACCGCCGGCGGCGCCGAAGCAGCGGGCCGAATCCCCGGAACCGTCAGGGCCTCTCTGCACGAGGGACACCTGACAGTCCGGGCGGTCGGCTTCGCCTGGGTGCGGAGGTTCTTGTCGCAAGCGGGACAGCTGAAGCGGAGGACCAGCGGAGCCGACAATCGTTCGGGGTGCTGGGGCTTGCTGGCGGGGGGCATGGTCGGCTCTCTCCAACGGGTTGCCAGGGGTCGCTGTCGGACCGGGGGCAAGTCTTCGTGAAACCCTATTCTACCAGCAGTACCCGCAACCGTTGTAAATCTGTCGTGCCGCCAAGTGTTTTTCCTGCCCGTCCCGGCACGTGGGGAGGTAGGGGGCACCGAGACGCAACGGCCGAGGAAGCCACTTTGCCGCGTCACTCGCCTTACCGATGCGGGTCGGCAAAACGTCGATCTGCCTGCCTTGCCTGCCAAACGGTTGGAGTTGGCCGAGACGTCACCGTTCACGGCGTCATCTGAGTGCGGCCAGTGGTAATGAGTGGCACTCGGCGCGTGCGAGAACCCGGACCAAGGCGTTCCCCGGTTTCGCCCGAAGGGAGAACTGCGGTGGAACTGCTCGCCGGTTGGCTTGCGGCGAGGTTTTGCCCGAAGAATGCGGGGTGGGCGCAAAGTGGGCCTGGGTAGCAGCCGAGCGGGAGTGGGAACGAGCCGCCCAGTTGGTGGGCAGCGTGCAATGGGATAATGGTGCGGAGGATCCCCGTGCTCCGGGGGATGCAGCGGCAGCGAAGCGGCCTCTCGCGCGGATTCATATGCGGCAGCGATCCTCGGTTGGCCTGAGGTTCGCCACCTCTTGGAGCAAGAGCTGAGGCACCTTGAGGAACCGCAACAACGCGAACAAGTGGCCCCAGCAGACGGCCCCAAGTCGTCTCTGGAGACGAAACTCGGCTCTTGGGGGGCCGCTGCTGAGCCTGTGCGTTCGACGAGGAGAGGCAGGAGGGGCATGATGGTTCCTCACGGGCCACCCGGGCCGGTAATCCGATCCGAAGCCGACCCTCTCGTCGAGGTTGCCGAGGCAGCGAGGGCCGATAGTTTCCAGCGCGTCCGCAGTGGCCGTCACTGCCAAGTTTGCCGGGAGCAGATCATGTGCAAAGCGTCGATGGTTCTCGTTCCGGCCTTGGCGTTCGTGACGGCGCTGGTTGCGCCCGACCTCGCGCAGCCAGATGCCAAGGATCGAGACATTACGTCCAAGACGTTCCCAGCGCTGAAGCTGGTGCGCATTCCGGCCAAGGGGAAGCAATTCACCATGGGCGCGCCGAAAGGCGCGCCGGGCCAGCTTCGCGACGAGACCGAGCACCAGGTGACCCTGACCGCGGACTTCTACCTCGCCGTCGTGCCGGTGACACGCGGCCAGTTCGCGGCGTTTGTGAAGGAGACCGGATACGTGACCGATCCGGAGAAGGGCGGGAGGGGCCTTGGTTGGGACCCGGTGAAAAAAGATTTTGCCGAAGGCGGCAAATTCAACTGGCGGAGCCCGGGATTCAAGCAGACGGACGAGCACCCGGTCGTCAAGGTAAGCTGGAACGATGCGCTGGCGTTCTGCAAATGGCTTGGCGGCAAGGATGGCCGGGACTATTGCTTGCCGACGGAGGCTCAATGGGAGTTCGCTTGCCGTGCGGGGACCAAGACACGCTATAGCTTTGGGGACGACGACGAGGAGATTGTGAAACATGCGAACGTGGCCGACGTCAAGTTCCGCGAGGTCACCAGGAATCCGTGGGGCATCAAGGGCAACGACGGCTATGCGTTTACTTCGCCGGTCGGGCTCTTTCAGAAGAATGCCTTTGGCTTGCAGGACATGCACGGCAACTCCATGCAATGGTGCTCGGACGTGTTTGCCGACTACCCGAAAGGCGCGGTCGTCGATCCGCAAGGGCCAGCGGCAAAGGGCAACGTGTTCCGCGTGCTCCGTGGCGGCTGCTGGCGCAACGAGCCGAAATACGGCCGGTCGGCGAGCCGCAAGAACGGCGAGCAGAACGACGCCGGCATGGAGGTTGGTTTCCGCCTCGCCGCGAGGGCGCGGTGAGCTCTCGGGCGTGAGACGAAGGGAAAGGCCGATGAACAGCGGACGTGGCAGCTCAAGGTGCGGTTCGCTGTTGAGGCCCGGCAACTGATCCGTAGCGTTCGGCTTTACAGGAGGGGTTCACGTGGAGTGGTTTCGGGTTCTGAGTGCTGGACTGTTCCTCTCGTTGGGAGTGTTGTCGGTCAGTGGAAGCGACGAGCCCGCCCGGCAGCCGGATACCGTGCCGCCGCATAAGATTACCGAGGGGTGGATCAGCGCATTCGATGGCAAAACAACCGCTGGATGGAAGATTGAGGGGGAAGCCAAGGTCATCGACGGCAAACTGGTTCTGGGAGGATCTCGCCCGACCAAAGCAGTATTGGACAGGCAATTGGGGGATGAGTTTGAGTTCCTCTACGAGTGCCGGGATCTGGGCAAGAAAACGCATTGCCTGGAGATCAAGGGGAGCCGCTGTTCCCATAGTGCGGGAGGCGGTGATGCGAACGAAACGAATCGCCCCTGGAGAACTCAACGAATCAAGAGTTTCTATGAGGGGAATAGTCACGTGGCCCATTGGTATCTCTGGCATGGGGGCAGGTGGGTGGGCCCCGGAGGAAGCCAAGGACAGGTTCCTGAGCGGCGTGGGACGTTTCAGCTCAGTGTGGAGATCGCCGAAGGCAGCCAGGTTGAAATCCGTAACTTCAAGTTCCGCCCGATGAAAAAGGAAGAGAAACAGCAAGACAAAGAGGCTCCGAAGTCGAAGTGAGCATAAGAGGCTCCGAACCCGGAGCTGTCGCAGACCGGCCACGCGAATGAAGTCTTGCCGAGTTCACAGTCGTGCCCGCGTGAGCCGACTGCTGAGTGAGACGTTACGTGCCAGGTCGATCAACGGGTGCGAGGTTACCGATGACGGCTCAAATCAACGACACGTTCCGATACCGCAAGAACGAGTACGCGCTCGCGGGGATGAGCGAAGGCGAGCTATTTGACATTTCTGTTCTGGATCTCAAGCCATCGATGGCCAGCACGGCTTGTTGGCGCGGCTATCAGGCAGTGTTCGCCATCGTTCACTCGCGCTTGGTACTTGACGCCCTGCACGTGAATTTGCTTCGTCCGGGAGAAGAAAACAATTGCTCCGAGCGCGAGGTTGGTCCCGTCATCAATGGCGTCGCTCCGTCCCCTCCAAGGCAAGGTCTCGACTTCTTCAACAATCACTACCAGGGGTTGAATTACCACCTCGAATACTCAGGGGGTCTCCTGCTCGCAGACGGATTCATTGAGAGTCTCTATGTCCACATGGGATTTCATCCAGCGTGGAAATACAAAAGCGTGATCGAGCTTGTCTTTGACGCAGGCATTTTGAAAGAGGAGTTTGACCGATCCGAGCGGATGGCAGAGATTCGTGAGATGGTCAGCAAGTCCCGAAAGAAGGGATCTTCGACCGAAAAACCCTCTGACGACGAGATCAAGCAATTCGTGGAACGCGCGTTTGATCGCCGTTACAGAAGATAGGCACGTAACGCCAAGGCCAAGCTGCCGGGGCCGCCTGGAAAAACGTTGAAGCTCGGAAAACCAGGATGGCGGCCCCGGTCAGCTTCAGCCGAAGACGTTGCAGCGGACGTACGAGATGGACGCGAAGGGCTGGGCCGGCGGCCCGGGGGACCTCGGAGGGTGGAACTCGGCGTCCCGGCCAGGCGCGGTCACCACGCGATCAGCCGCAGCCCGAACCGGGCCTGGACGCCGGCGACCCCCGGCCGGTCCGCCGACGTGCCGTCCCGGCTGACGTACAGGTGCAGGGTCCGGAGCCGCGGCATCACGGCCGGGTCAGCGAACTGCGGGGCGACGTGGAACTCGACCCGCCGGGTGTACCCGAACCCGAGCGTCAGGTCCGTCAGCCGGGCCAACCGCTCCGAGCGGATCAGCCGGTCGGCAGCCGCTTCGGTCAGCACCACGGCGTCGGTGTAGCGGTGGATCGCCCGGTCGTAGTGCCCCAGGAACGACACCTGGAGGGATGTGAGGTTTTCCAGCCCAGGCAGGGCGAGGAACCGGTCCACGTCCTCGTCTGTGGAGAGGATGACCCCTTCCAGCCGGCGGAGACACCCGATCGGGTGTTCCGGCGCGAAGTTCGTCGGCTTGAACCGGCCGTGGTAGTCGTCGCCGAGGTCGAGGGACTCCAGCCGCGACAGGCCGGGCCACGCCGCCAGCGCCTCAAGCAACCGCGGGTCGCCCACCTCGTGCAGCCGGAGCCGGGCGAGCCGCGGCATCACCCCAGGCCGGAACAGCCCACGAAAGACCCCCGAGCTGTCGTACGCCCCGCTCTGCGAGTCGCCGCTCAGGTCCAGTTCGCGTAGCCGGCGGAGCCACCCGGTCCGCCGCATGAGCCGGAAAGCACTCGCCCCAGGATTGTGGTTCTTGAGGGTCAGCCGGGACGGTGGGGGCGCGGCGGCGATGAGTTCCACCCACCCCGGCACCTCGGGCGGGTCGTCCTCCCAGCCGTCGCGGTCGGCCCACTGCACCGCCAGCCGGCTGACCCGCTTCGCCATCGGCGAAGCGGCGAACGCACAGAGATGGTTGGCGTTCAGCCCGACCGAGGTGACCGCCGTCAGGTGCGGGCTGTGGAACACCGCTGCCGGCGCATCCGGTCCGGTCGGATTGTCCGTCAGGTCGAGGTGGCGCAACCGGCCGAACACCGCGCTGCCCGCCACCCGCCGGAGGCCTGTGGCCGTGAGCCGGCAGTACGACAGGTTCAACCGCCGAAGGTTCCGGGCGAAGGTCGCATCCGCGACGTACCCCGCCAGCGCGTCCTTGTCCGCCACCTCGCGGAGCGGGCACGAGCCGAGGTCGAGCGACCGGAGACTGCGGAGGTGCGTGGCCGCGCAGAACGCGGCCACGGCGTGCTCGCCCAGCCCGAACCGGTCACTGAACTCGTTGTGGAGCTGGAACCGCGTGGCCGGGCCGAGCGCCCGCAGGTTCCTGACGTGGGTCGCGGCCGCCAGGCTGGTGAGCCAGGTCTCCACGTCCTCGTGGCCGAACCGGTTGACCACCGCGAGTTCCCGCACGCCGGCGAACGCCGGGTGGCCCACGACGGCCCGGATCGCGTCCGCCTCCAGCGGGTCGCCGTGGTCGCACGTCCAGCCCGTGGGCACCTTCACCAGTTCCAACCGGGGGGCCGGCTCCGCCCGGAACAGCTGCTCGCCGTGCTCCAGGAACTGCTCGGCGGTCATCCGGACGCGGCAGAGGAAGCCACGGTGGTAGTCCCTGGTCACCAGGCGGGTAGCCCAATCCCCAAGCCAATCGGCCTCGTGCTCGGCGGCCAGGTCGTCCGCCCTCCGGAGTGCGTCGGTCCGTTCGACCGTCCCGGGGCGGAGCCGGGCGGCCCGGCACTGGAGGCGGATGAACTCCGCCCGCCCCGGCTCCCCGTGCTCGTCCAGCCAGTCGGCGAAAACGAGCCGTGGGGTGTCGTCCCGGGGGGTGTCAGCGATTGCGGCGACGAATGCTTCACGATTGGTCATAAACGTCCTCCCGCGCCAAAACCTTACCGGGCCATTGTCGAGGCGGAGGCCCCGTCGTGCCCGACGTCTTCCGCCGCCGCTCCGCCGGATCCGTAAATCGGCCCCGAAACGTGTCTGCGCGGTTTGATGGCCACAATCAATATAGTCACGAGACGGAAGCTTACCAATTCAAGGGTGATGCCGAGGATGACGGGGCCGTTCACGGCTCCTGGGTGTACAATGCTGCCCGGTGGCCCTGCATCTGAGCCTGCGCGTTCGTGGGGGGGCGGCGATGATTCGGTTCCAGTGTCCCTGCGGTTGCGGCGGCGTATTCCTGTTGCCCGACGAATTGCAGGGACGACCGTGGCGCTGTCTCTTTAACCGGAGGAAGCGGGTGAAGGTGGACGGAGTTCCTGCCCAGGAGGCGGATTGGTTGGCCTGGTCGGACCCCCGCGTGTTTCTTGGGTTTACCGACGCACCCACCGATCCCACCAGCCGCCGCAAGAGACGCTTGCTCCAGGCTGCTTTCTGTCGCGCACGGGACCGATTGACGACCCAGGCCGACCTCCTCGCTGCCGTGGACACCCTTGAACGGCACGCCGACGGCCAGGCCGGGCGCAAGGAAGTGCGGGAGCAGCTAACGCACCTGGAGAGCAATTGGGAAAGGTTGCAACGCCGTGGCTGGAAAAAGACGCTCATCTTCGTGAGGAACGGTTTGCGGAAAGCCGTCTTTTTTGACTACGCCAACTCGCAGAGAGAAAAACAGACCCACTGCCACCTGATCCGCGACATCTTCGGCAACCTATTCTTTAATGCCGTGGCGGCGCCGGAATGGCTGGCGTGGAACTTCGGCACGGTGCCAACCCTCGCGCAGTCGATCTACGATGACCGCGCCTTCGACCGTCTGCCCATCCTCGCCGATGCCCTGGAGGATGCCGGTTGCACCAACGCCGCCATCTTGAACCACTGCCGCGGCCCTGGCCCGCACGTCCGCGGCTGCTGGGTGGTGGATCTGCTTCTGGGCAAAGAGTAGTCCGAACATCTCCATGGCCTCAAAAGTCAATAGGCGGACAATCCCCGCGGAAGGTTTTTTCCGCTCAAGGAAACAATCAGGTTCCCGGGATGAGCACCGTGCGGTTGCAACTGGGGCACTGGATCTTCTTGCCGGCCAGCGTCCTCCGGGCCTTGAGCTGTTTGCCGCATCCAGAACACTCGAGGGAAATGGATGAGGAGGCCCTCGATGGTTGCTCCCGGGGGGCCGCGACGAGTGCCGTTTCGGGCTGGTTCCGAGCCCGGCGGCGGAAGTACAGGAAGAGACAGGCAGCCACCGGCAGGACAGCCAGCAGACTCCCCGCGCCGATCAAGGACCAGGGAACCTTCCGTACCTGCTCTGGGGAAGGCGAAGGGGGATTGGACGCCTCCGCCAAGGCGTTCTCCCGCGCAGCCGGGGCGGGCCGGGACGTCTCGGACAACCAGTCGGCGCGAATGCGGAAGTCGGTCACGCGAACGTCAAGGGCCGCTCGGGGACCGCCGGTTCGTCCAACAATGCGGACGTTTTCCAGTTCGGTCGCGCCCAGCCGATACTGCTGCAACAGGCGGAACTCGTTGCTGCCGGCTTCCGAGACGAAGTAGGAAACGACCGCGCCGTTCCGCACCAGGCGCAGCCGGCCGGTCCTGGCCCTCGCTGGAAAAGGCCGGCCCTGCGTGGGCTTGTTGCCGCCGGCATCGCTGGGCAGGGACACGTGGGCCCGATAGTGGGGTGTATCGGCCTCCCACGTCACCCGCGAAAGAGCGGCCACGTGGTTTTTCTTCCGCTCCAAACCAACGTCCACCGTCAGCCGGGTGGCTTCTCCCGCGTCCGCCGGTGCCGGTTCCTGGAGGACCTCGAAGCCCACGGTGATTTCAAAGTCCCCCTTCGCGGACACGCCGACGGTCACGCCATTGCCGCGCCGCACTCCCGCGAAACCGGCGGGCAAGCGGATACGCAGCCCGTCCGGCTCGAACTGGACACACTGCGGGGCGTCCGGTCCGAACAACGTGATCGCGGCCGGCTTTTCAGGGTTGCCCTTGAACGAGTGGTAATACTCCTGGGGATACTCCTTCCTGGGGGGTGCCTTGTCCAGCGTCGGCTCCACTTTCTCTTTGGCTGGAGACTCGGCCAGGGGCTCGGGCCCCTCTTCCGGAAGGTTGGTCAGCGCCTGGGCCCGGATGCGCAGGTCCGTGAAGCGGACGTCAAGAGCCGCCCGGGCGTCGCCGGTGATCCCAACCAAACGGACGTCCTGCAAGTCCTCGGAGCCAACAGGGTACTTCTGCAACAGGGCGAAATCGCCGTCCCCCTCCACGGCATAATAGGCAACCACGGCACCCGCGCGAACCAGGCGCAGCTGCCCGGTCCTGGCTTTGCTGGGAAGGACGTTCATGTCCGTCTCGATTTCGGCGTTCTCCGGCCGGCGCGTGACCCAGGTCAGATACGATGGGCCCACCTGCTGCACGACCTGGCGCGACAGCGTCGCCTGGTAAAGCCTGGATTTGTTCAGATGAGCCGTCAGCGTGAAGCGCGTTTGCATCCCGGCGTCCCTGGGCTCGGGTTCGTGCAGGATCTCGAAGCGAACTGTGATCTCGAAGTCCCCCTTGACGCCGATGCCCGTGAAGAAGCCGGTATTGGGACGTGGCCCCGGAAAACCCGCCGGCAACGTCAGCCGCACGCCGGCCGGCTCGAACTTCACGCATTGCTCGGCCTTCGGGCCAATGAGCCGGAAGCCTGGACCTTTTTTGAAACCCCCTTTGAGCGAGTCATGGTACTCCTGCGGATACGCTGGCTTTCCCTCAGCGTCGGTCTTGACCTGGGCGAAGACCCCAGAAACTACGGCTGACCAGGAGACGACCAGACACAAGAGCGCGGCCGCTGCCCGATACGCTTTGAAGACCAAACGGTTCATTCCAGACCCTCCTCGGCGTTCCGAACGGCGGAACACGGAGCTATCTCTTCTCCCCGGCCGCATCCGAGAGCAAGACCATTCGCATGAGACGGATGCCGAGCTTGCGGGTGTCCTTGATCTTGGGGTCCACCTGGGCCGGGACGAAAGACGAGCCGCCCAGCTCGATGCAGATGCTGTCGCCCAGGTCCACTCCCGCCAGCGGCAGCTCGGCCGACCAGACGCTGTTCGCCTTGACCACGCCGTCGAACAGTGTTTTGCCGTTGACCGTCACCCGCACCCGGTATCCCGGCACACCAGGCACGTAGGCGGACACGGCCAGCGCCCGCGGCTTCTTGTCCCCAAGCGGGACAGTGATCTGGGCTGAGCCTTTAGTCCAGCGGCAGGGCTGCCCGCCTAACGATTCCTGCTCGAGAAAGCCCGCTTCCTTCACTCCGGGAACGAAACGTGAACCCAGGGGGACGTCCAGGAAGGAATGCGCCAGCTGGGAGGTCTTTTCGCCGCCATTTCCTCCCAGCAGCGTGATCGCGCGCACCCGGACGCCCAGCTGTCGGGAATCGTTGGGGATCGCGATGGGGTTGCTCTCGATCTCCACCACCAGGGACTCTCCCAGCTCGGCGGCGTTCAGATCAACCGTTTGTTCCCACCAGTGGACGTCAGTGTCCACAGTCTTTTCGTTGACCCGTTCGCGCCCGTTGACCTTGATGCGCAGCCAGGTGTTCTTCGGTCGAAAGAGCTGCACCAGCATCTCCCTGGGACGCACCTTGGGGTCCAGAGGAATCACCAGACGTCCCCGCCCGTCCGTCCAGCGGAACGGCCCCGCGCCGTTTTTCTCATCCTTGTGAAACCCCGAATCCTCCAGCCCCACAAGGGAGCGATTGCCCACGGGGTAGTTCAGGAAGGAAGGGGGCGGCTTCTCCTGGCCCTGGCTCAGCAGCGTGATGGCAAACACGCGCACGCCCAGCGCTCTTTCATCGTCGTTCTGCCCTTGAGTCACCACCTTGGGAACGACGGTGCTGCTCGTCAGCTCCACGACCACCCGGTTTCCCAGCTCGATGCCGCTCAGATCAAGCGTTCGTTCCCACCAGGGGTCTTCTCCGGAAAAGGGGGGCTCGCCGACGACCTGGCGGTCGTTGACGTGGATTTGAAAGGAGACGGTCTTCGGCCGCCGGACCTTGACGAACAAGGCCTGAGGCCGCTCCCTGGTGTCCAGGGGAATCACTAGCCGCGCTTTCCCGTCGGTCCACCGGAACGGTCCCTCCTCGTTTTGTTCGTCGTGGTAGAACCCCTGCTCCTCCACACCGTCCACCGCCTTGTATCCCAGGGGAACGTCCAGGAAGGAACGCCCGGCACGCCTCGCCACCGAGAAGAGCTTGACGCTGACCAGAAGCAGGACCAGCCCCAGGACGGCGCACCCTGCCACGATCCAGACCATCAGGCCGGCACGGTTGGACGCCGGGGCCTGGAGCTTCGGCACGCGCACCGCCTCGCCACACTGGGGACATTTCACCTTCTTGCCAGCCAGCTCGGGCTTGACCTTCAGGCCCTTGGCGCACTCCGGACAAGCCAGCGACAGCATGATTGAGTCTCCTTCTGCGGAGGGAAGCGGTGGAGGAGGCAGGACTGGGGCCGATACCCCCGCCTGACGCAGGTGAGCGAGGTAGCCCTCCAGCAAGGCTTGAACCTCGGCAGCGGTCTGGATGCGCTGTTCGGGCTCCTTGGCCAGCAGGCGGGCGATCAGTTCCTCCAGCCAGGCCGGCACGTCCGGGTTCAACTCCCGGACTGGTTTCGCGGCCGCTGCACTGACTTTGTGCAAAACCCCCGCCGTGGTCGAACCACGGAAGGGCGGCTGGCCGGTACACAGGGCGTACAGCACGCTGCCCAGGCTGAACAGGTCAGCGCGGTGGTCGATGTGTTCGCCCGTGGCCTGCTCGGGAGCCATGTATTCGGGAGTGCCGGCCACCACCCCGGCCTGGGTTAGGCCGACGTCGTCCACCATGCGTGCCAGGCCGAAGTCGGTGATCTTGACCTTGGCCAGGCCGTCCTCCAGCAGCAGATTGGCCGGTTTGATGTCCCGGTGGATCAGTCCCTGACTGTGAGCGGCTGCCAGACCGGAGGCGGTTTGCAGACCAATGCGGACGATTTCCACCGCCTCCAGAGGCCCGGTGCGATCCAGCCGCTCTTGCAGCGACTCCCCGGCCACGTACTGCATCACCAGGTAAGGCAAGCCAGCGACTTCGTGGACGCCGTGAACCGTGACGATGTGATCGTGGCAAACGGCCGCCGCGGCCTGGGCTTCGCGGGTAAAGCGGCGGCGGGCGTTGACGCTGCCGGCCAGGGCGGGGGACAGCACCTTGATGGCCACCAGCCGATGCAGGGCCGGCTCGGACGCCTTCAGGACCACGCCCATGCCCCCCTGACCGATCACCTCTTGCACCTCGTAGTCGCCGAGCAGGCCCAGCAGATCGGGCCGAGGCGAGGGCGTCAGGAAATACAGCTCGATCGGCTCATCCGAGGTTGTCCGGGTCTGAGGCTTCTCCTGCCGCAGCCGGTCGATCACTTGCAGCAGCGTCGGATCGGCGGCCGCCAGGGTCGGATCGCCAACGCGCCGGCCCTGTCCGCGGAACCCTTCCCCGCACTCGACAGCCTGATCGAGGCGCTGCTGGCAGATCGGGCACGTCTCCAGGTGGCTCTCGAAGTGCTGCCGCTGCTCCGGCGGCAGGTTGACGTCGAGCAGCGATTGCCAGCTGTCCAGGCTCGGGCAATCCGGCGGTGCTGGCATGGTCTTCCCTCTGATAGTAAATGCGAATCAACAGGCGAGCGGCGCGGCGTGAGCCCGCCGGTGGAAACCGCGGCCCGGCACCGGCGGGCTCACGCCGCGCCGCTCGCCATCCTCTCCTGGGTCGGCATTCACGGTTCCTGCACCGACTGAACCAGCTCCCGCAGCCGGGCCTGCACCCGGCTGCGGGCCACGTAAACCGCCGCCACGCTCAGTCCCAGGTCGCCGGCCACCTCTTTGCTGGGCTCGCCGGCAATGGCCGTCCGCCAGAAGGCCTGCCAGGTGCTGACCGTGACGTCGCGCCGCACCTGTTCGCAGGCCCAGGCGAAGACGCGATCCTCCCACTCGGTCTCCCACTCCGCCTTGCCCATCGGCGCCGGGCACTGCTCCAGCAGCTGCTGGATCGCGGTATCGCCGCTGGCGTGCGACCGGACCTCCTGGGCCGAGCGCCAGTTGGACAGCTTGTGCCGGACAACGGTGAACAGCCAGTTGCGGAAGGCCCCGCGCTGGGGGTCGTACTCCAGCCGGCCGATGGCCCCGGCAACCGCACCAAGCACCTCCTGGCATAGGTCGGCGGCGTCGGCGTCCTGCAAGCCCTGCTTGCGCGCATAGCCGTAAACCAGAGGGGCGTACAGCTCGACGAACTGGTTCCAGGCCGACGCATCCCGGGGGTTGCGCAGGCGCAGCAGCAGGCTGGCACGGGTGGGAGGGATCTCGGCCATTGGTCCTCGCGACAGCTCCTCTAGTTCCAGTACCGTCAGGTCGCGGAAACCTTACACGGCGACGGATGCTTTTCCGCCCTGTGTGCGGACGGCCACTGGATTGTAGATGAGACAGCGGAGCGAAGATAGGAGTCTGCCAGGGAGCCAGCACGGCCGGCAGCCGTGCTGGCTCGAAGGCAAACTACAGGGAAGGAGGAGCAGAAGCGTCGGTCCGGGTGTCGGCAACGCGCACTGCTTGACCGCACCGGGGGCACTTGACCTTCTTGCCGTTCAGGTCGGCTCGGGCCTTGAGGTTCTTGCCGCAACCGGGACAGGAAAAGGAAAGCGAGCGCGGCGTCACTTCGGATCTGGTGGGCTGGTCCGCCAGGACGCCTTCGTCGAGAGCTTCAGCAGCCTGCTGACGAGAGCGCAAGTAAAGGGCCGCAAGCAAAGCTCCCATCAGGAGCAGACCAAGCAAGAGCGTCGCGACCATCCAGGTCCTGGAACGGGCCGGGCGGTTCGGTTGTGGGGGTGGCGTGGCTTCGGCCGCTGCTTCCGGGATCGGCTGACCAGTGCGAATCCTCAGATCGACCAGCCGGGCATCGACTTGGTTGCCGGGGCTGCCGCTGTCGATGACGTCGAAGCGGACGAGGGCCAGGTCGTCCGTCCCCATGGGCCACTGCCCGATTTCCCGAAAGTCCTTCGCGGTCCCATCAGCCACCAGACAGCGGACCGTCTCGCCCTCGCGTACCAGACGCAACTGCCCCGACCGGGCTTCGGTTTCCTCGGGCTTGAACCTCCATCTCCTGGGATCGCGAAGGGGATAATCGTGGTTCCAGAACTCGGTCGCGTAAATGCTTCCCTTGTCGGGGTGCCACAACCGAGCCGTTTTGCAGAACTTGCGTCGAGCCGGGTCTGTTGTCACACTCAGGCAAACGCCGACGCCATAGCCGTTCGCAGGCCTGGCGGCGGAAAGCAACTCGTAACTGCCGGTCATCTCGAAGTCGCCCGAAAGAGGGAACGTCAATTCGACCCCCACCGGGTAATGCACCGGCCGCGTCCCGGGAAGGGTGATCCGCAATCCCCCTTCTTCCGGTTTGGTGAATTCTTCGTAGTCCGCCCCCTCCGGCTTCAAGAAGGGGAGCAAGGGCTTGCCGCCGCGGAAATCCTGGTACGCTTCCGAGCGCAGCGCGCTTCTTCGGAGGGGCTTCTGGTTGAGGAGGAGGAATGATCTGGGCCAGCAGAAACAGAGTGGGCCCGAGGGCCGCCAGAAACAGGAGCGCCGCGAGCCAGGAACGCCGGAGAAACCGCCGGCTGCTTTCCGTCCGCGATGCCTTTTCCCGCTGTCCAGGCTGGCCATCGACTGGAGGAGGCAATCGCGGGGCGGTTACAGTCGCCGGCTGACGTAAGTGGGCGAGGAAGCCCTCCAGCAAGCCGGCGACCTCGGCCGCGCTCTGGATGCGGTGCAGTGGATCTTTGGCGAGCAGTCGCCCAATCAACGTCTCCAGCCAGACGGGTACGTCCGGGTTCAGCTCGCGGAGGGGAGTCGGGGGTTCCTGACTGACTCGCAAGAGCACAGCGATCACCGTCTCACCGCGGAAGGGCGGGGAACCGGTACAGAGGGCATAGAGGACGCTGCCGAGGCTGAACAGGTCGGCCCGGTGATCGATCGGTTCGCCTCGGACTTGCTCCGGCGCCACGTATTGCGGGGTCCCGGCCAGCACGCCATCCTGGGTCAGGCCGACGTCGTCCACCATGCGTGCCAGGCCGAAGTCGGTGATCTTGACGCGGGGCGAGCCGGGCGGGTCCGGAGTGTTAGCCCGAAGCGCTAGCGAGGGAGAACGCAAACCCTCGCTAGCGCTTCGGGCTAACGACACTCCCGGCTCACCTTCCAGCAGCAGGTTGGCCGGCTTGATGTCCCGGTGGATCAGGCCCTGACTGTGAGCCGCGGCCAGCCCCGAAGCCGTTTGCAGGCCGATCCGGACAATGTCCTCCAGCGGCAGCGGCCCGCCTCGGTCGAGCCGATGTTGCAGCGACTCGCCCGGGACGTACTGCATGACCAGGTAAGGGAGCCCCTCGATCTCGTGGACACCGTGAACCGCGACAACGTGTTCGTGACAGACCGCGGCGGCGGCCTGGGCTTCCCGGGTGAAGCGTCGGCGGGCGGTGGCACTGCCGGCCAAGGCGGGAGACATCATCTTGATGGCCACCCGCCGACAGAGGGCCGGCTCGAACGCCTTCAGCACCACGCCCATGCCGCCCTGGCCAATCACCTCCTGCACCTCGTAATCGCCGAGCAGGCCCAGCAGATCCGGCCGATCGGTCGGGCGCAGAAAGGACAGATCGATCGGCTCGTTCCGAAGTGCATTCCGCTCGGAGGACTTTGCCTCGCGCAGCCGTTCCAAAACCTCGGCGAGGGTCGGATCGGAAGGAACAAGCGTCGGGTCGCCGATTCGCTGTCCCTGACTCCGAAACGCATCGCTGTCCGCCTCGCCCTGATCCAGCCGCTGCTGACAGGCCGGGCACGACTCCAGGTGCCGTTCGCAGCATTCGCGCTGCTCCGGCGCCAGCGAGCCTTTGAAGAGCCGCTGCCAGCAATCCAGGTCTGGACAGTCCAGTGTGATTGTCACGCGAATACCTCCGCGGGTCAGGCGGGGAAACTTGACCTGCGTACACGTCTCAGGGTTCCTGGGCGGACTGGACAAGTTCCCGCAGCCGGGCGAGGACCCGGCTACGGGAACCGTAGACGGCGGCCAGGCTCAGACCCAGTTCCTCGGCCGTCTGCTTGCCGGGCTGACCTTCAATCGCGGTCTTCCAGAACGCCTGCCAGGTCATGTCACTGACTTCCGGCCGGACTTGCTCGCAGGCCCAGACGAACAGCCGATCTTCCCATTCCGCCTGCCACTCGGACTCCTTCGCCGGGGGAGCCAGGCAGCGTTCCAGCAATTGCTGCGTCGCCGGGTTGCCGCTGCCGCGCTGCCGCTGGCCAGCAGCCGTCCGCCAGTTGGAGAGTTTTCTCCGGACGACCGTGAACAACCAGTTGCGAAAGGAGCCCCGCCGGGGGTCGTACTCCAGCTGGCCAATCGCCGGGGCGATGGCCAGCAAGACCTCCTGCAACAGGTCGGCGGCGTCGGCGTCTTGCAGTCCCTGCTTGCGGGCGTAGTTGTAGACCAGCGGCCCATACAGATCGACGAACTCCCTCCAGGCAGCCTCGTTCCGCGGATCGCGCAGGCGGAGGAGCAGGCTGGCTCGGGTGGCTGGGATCTCGGCCATTAGTCCTCGCGTCGGCTCACTCTACCCCTCAGTACCGGACAGGTACGAAAACCTGATACGGATTTGAACATTGTTTCAAAAGGGGGAGTGGTTGGCAACGGAGACACGGTCCGGTTTGAACCTATCGATTTTACTGCACGAGACGGGTTTCCTCCACCGAAGCCTCGGGAACGCTGGCTGGTATCGGTGGGAGGGATCTCGGCCAAAGTCTCCGCGGGAGGAAGAGCAGAGGACGCATTGGGAGGCCGAACCAGCGCCGGGCGGCTCAATCGAGTTGGGGGAACTGTCCGCGCTTCACCTGCTGGTTGCGGAGGACCCAATAGCGGAGCGGGCTGAACTGGGCCAGATCGCGATGCTTGAGGACGTAATCGACGTTCGCCAGCGACAGCATTTCCCACTGATGCAGACCAACCAGGATGTCGCCAGCCTTGATCCCTGCCCTGACGCTGCTGCTTGCGGGGCGGACCTCACAGACCAGAAGGCCACCGTGCAACTGAGGATGCACCCGGGTGACCTTCTCCGGAGAAATAGGCTGCAGCCGCAGACCGAGTTTGCGCCAGATCAGGTCCGACGTCCACTGGACCTTGAGTGCGCCTGGCGTATCGGCTTTGCCCTCGGGACGAATGTCGCTGACCAGAAGTTCCCCCGGGACGGCCGGCGCGGCCTTCCTGGCCCGGGGCTGCTCCGCTGCTGCCGGGTAGGTCAGGAGCAGTCCGTCTTCAAAGGCGCTCACGAGCAGCAGCCCGACGGTGACCATCTTGAGATTGGTTGGCAGCATGGCGTGAGGACTCCTTTCGTGAGAGCGGCGACGAGAGCCGAGATCACGCCCACGGTCGCTTGGAGTGCTGCAAGGACCATCTCGCGGGGCATGAGCTTTCCTCACTCTCGATCCTCCCATTATCCGCGGGAGGGCCGTTTGCTGCAACCTCTTCCTCGCCTACTCTCATTGACCCCTCTCCCGAGGCAAGCAACAATAGAGAAACTTGAGTACCCTCATCCGCCCTGGAACATTCGCGGAACGGACAGCGGTCGATTGGCGTGGGAACGGCGTCTTTCTCAATGGGCAGACCGTATGCAAGACAATGACGAGGCAGCGGATCGCCCGGTGGAGGCCTTCCGGGATTACCTGTGCTTGCTGGCACGGTTACAGCTAGACCCGCGCTTGCGTGGGAAGGTCGATCCCTCGGACGTGGTTCAGCAAACGCTGGTCAAGGCCCACCAGCATCAGGGGCAGCTGCGCGGTCAGACGGCGGGCGAGAAGGCCGGCTGGCTGCGGCGCATCCTGGCCAACACCATGATCGACGTGGCCCGCAAGCATCAGCGCGAGCTGGCCCTGGAGCAGCATCTGGAGCACTGTCTGAACCAGTCGTCGGCCCGGCTCGAAGCCTGGCTGGCGGCCGACCAGACGCCGCCCAGCGAGATTGTCGTTCGCGAGGAGCGCCTGCTGCGCCTGGCTCGGGCGCTGAACGAGCTTCCGGAGGATCAGCGCACCGCGGTCGAGCTGCATCATCTGCGCGACGCCTCGGTGGCCGAGATCGCCGCCCTGATGGACCGGACCGAGGCATCCGTGGCTGGCCTGCTGCGGCGAGGCCTGAAGAAACTGCGTGAACTGCTCCAGGAGGACGGCTGAGAACCGATGATGACCACGACCGAGCAGGACCGGGAAGAACGTCTGGACCAGGTGATCGCCGACTACCTGCGGGCCGTGCGCGAAGGGCAGGCGCCCAGCCGGGACCAGCTGCTCGGCTCGCACCCCGACCTGGCCGGCGACCTGGCCGAGTTCCTCGCCGATCAGGAGAGTTTCAAGCTCCTGGCGGCGCCGCTGCGCCAGGCGGCCCTGCCGGTGGGCGGGCAGCCGCTGCCGCGGCGCTTCGGCAACTACGAACTGCTGGCGGAGATCGCCCGCGGCGGCATGGGTGTCGTTTACCGGGCCCGGCAATGCCTCGATCCGCGGGGAGAACTGGCCACCGCGTTCCGGCCTGTGGCCCTCAAGTTCCTGCTGGGCGGAGCGGTCGCTTCCGACGCGGAACTGCGGCGTTTCCGCACCGAGGCCGAGACCGTCGCCAGCCTGGACCATCCGCACGTGATCCCGATCTACGAAGTGGGCGTCCACGAGGGCCGCTGTTTCCTGAGCATGAAACTGGTCGAGGGCGGCCATCTGGGCCAGCACCGGGACCGTTATCGCAACGACCCGAGAGCCACGGCCGAGCTGCTGGCCGTGGTCGCCGACGCGGTGCATCACGCCCACCAGCGCGGCATCCTGCACCGCGACCTCAAACCCAGCAACATCCTCCTGGAACGGCGTGAGACGGACCAGCCAGCCAGCAAGGAAACCTGGTTCCCCTACGTCAGCGATTTTGGCCTGGCCCGACGGCACAAAGAACTCACCACAGAGGGCACAGAGGACACAGAGGAAAAACATACGTTGTTCGTCCTCTGTGTCCTCTGTGCCCTCTGTGGTGAGTTCTTTGTCGGCTTCTCTGACGCACACCGGCGAGATTGTCGGCACCCCCAGTTACATGGCCCCTGAGCAGGCCTCGGGCCAACCCGGCGCCAGCACCGTGACCGCCGACGTTTACGGATTGGGGACGATCCTCTACGAACTGCTGACCGGCCGGCCTCCCTTCCAGGGCAGCAATCACCTGGACACGCTCTTGCAGGTGGTCCACAACGAGCCGGCCCGACCGCGGCAGATCGCTCCCGGAGTGCCGCACGACCTGGAGACCATCGCGCTGAAATGTTTGCACAAGGAGCCGGCCCGGCGGTACGGCTCGGCCCGGGAAGTGGCCGACGACCTGCGCCGCTGGCTCCGCGGTGAGCCGATCCTGGCCCGGCCGGTCGGTCCCGGGGAGCGGTTGCTGCGCTGGGTGCGCCGGCAACCGGTGATCGCCGGCCTGGCGCTGGCCCTGGCCGCTTCGCTGGTCCTTGGTCTGGCCCTGACCGGCTGGCAGTGGTATCGGGCCGAGCAGCACCTGGCCCAGGCAGAGGCGGCCCGGCTGCACGCCGAGGAGCAAAGCCAGAAGGCCGAGGAGCAGCGCGCGGCGGCCGTCCGCCTGGCCCAGGAAGCCGAGAAGAGCCGGCAGCAGGCCCTGGCTCACTTTACCCTGGCGCATCAGGCGGTCAATCAGTTCACCACCCGGGTCAACGAGGAACTGGAGGACGTTCCCGGATTGCAGCGGAAACGCCGGCGGCTGCTCGAAGACGCTCTGAAGTATTACGAGCAGTTCCTGAAGGAGCGCGGCCGAACGATCCAGCTGGTCCGCGAGCAGGCCGACACCTGGAACCGCCTGGCCCAGGTCCATTCCAGCAGCGGCGAGCGCGACAAGGCCCTGGCCGCCTACCGTCAGGCTCAGACCCTCTATCGCGAACTCCATGAGCGCGATCCGAAGGACCCGGCCCTGCGCCGCGAACTGGCCCGCTCCGCCAACAACATTGCCACCCAGGTCGATGACCTGGAACAGGCCCGGGCCGGCTATCAGGAGTCCCTGGACCTGCTCAATCGCTTCCTCGAGGACACCCCGGACGACGCCCAGTTCCTCTCGGACAAGGCCATCCGCCTGGCCAACCTGGCGACCAACAGCCGGGCTCGCGGCCGGGTGGAGGAGGCCCGCGACTACTACGAATCGGCCCTGCGCATTCAGGAACAACTGCTCAAGCGTCTTCCCCGGGAGGAAGTGCTCCAGTCGGACCTGGCCTCGACGCTTCGCAACCTGGCCGTGTTCCTGAGCCATCAGGGCCAGCATGGTCCGGAAACGCTGGCGCTCTACCGGCGGGCCGTTCAGCTGCGGGAGAAACTGGCGAAGAAGCAGCTCGACAACTATAACCGGCAAGCCGAACTGGCCCTTGCATACCAGAGCCTTTCGACGGCCCTGCGCGACAGCGGCGACCGGCAGGGAGCGATGGAGCCGCTGCTCAAGGCCCTGGAAGTGCGCGAACGGCTGGTCAAGGCCAACCCGGACGTGCCCGGCTTCCTGGCCGACCTGGCCCACACGTACCAATCCCTTGGCGTGCTGACCAGCCGAAACGGAGACAAGGCCAAGGCACTCTCCCACTCCGAGCGCGCCCGTGACCTGCTCCAAAAGGCGGTCACGCTCAACCCGTCGCCGCGCTACCGGCAGGAGCTGGCTCTGGTGTGGTTCAACGTCGGGGCCCTTCAGGGAGCGATGAAGCACCGGCCGGAGGAACGGCAGGCGTTCCAGCGCTCGCGGGAGTACCTGCAAGAGCTGGTCAAGTCATACCCTGACAAGCTGGATTATCGCTGCGACCTGGGTCGGACCCTGAGCAACCTGGGGCTGAACCTGGGCCTGGCGAAGCAGTACGAAGAGGCCCGGGTGGTGCTGCTCCAGGGGCTGGAGGCGATGCGGCCCGCCTTCGAGAAAGCGCCGCAAATCCAGGGATACCGTCAGGTGATGAACGTCCTGCTGGGCAACCTGAGCGAGGTGGAACGCGCTTTGAACCACCCGGCCGAGTCGGCCGCGGCCATTCTGGAGCGGCAGCGGCTCTGGCCCGACAACCCCGAAGAGCTGTATCGCTCCGGCTGCGAGCTGATGCGCACCGCCGCCCGCGTCGGCCGGCCCCGCACGGAATTGACCGCGGAGGAGCTGGCCCAGCGGCAGCGTTACCAGGACCTGGCGCTGGACACTCTGCAGCGGGCCGTGAAACAGGGCTTCAAGGATGCGGAGCGGCTGGAAAAGGACCGCGACTGGGAGCCGCTGCGGTCACGGCCGGAGTTTCAGGGACTGTTCCGGAAGGCCGGCGCAGGCGAGCCGGGGGCGTCAGCCCCCGGATTCTCTGGAGAATCCGGGGGCTGACGCCCCCGGCTCGCTACTGGCCAACGCTCCAGGGATAAGCGGTGAGGTCCATTGGCGTCAGCGACAGCACCACGTCCGGGCCCAGGATCAGCGTGCCCGGCGCCTGCTCCCGGCGCGAACGCAGCCGGGCCTCGACCTTGCCCCCGGCCAGGTTCACCACGCACACCTCCGGCCTGCCCGACGTCGCGCCGCGCCTCAGCGGCAGGTACAAGCGGCCTGCCGCGATCAGGCCCTGTCCGGATGGCATGCCGGTACTGACGCTCCAGAGCGTCTCCCCCTTGCTCAGGCTCAGCGCCCGGCAGCTCTTCTTGCCCACGACCAGGATCTTGCCGTCCGCCACTCCGCCCAGCGCGACGTCGTCCTCCTGCCGCTGCACCCGCCACAGCCGGGAACCATTGTGCAGGTCCAGACATTCGATGAACGGCGCCTCGGGCAGTGCCAGAATGACCTTGCCGGCCACGACAATCGGCGGTTCATTCCAGAAGTCACCCTCGCTGGCGCTTCGGGCTAACTCTGGAAGATGGGCCCACAGCAGCGAGCCGGTGAGCACGTCAACGGCCAGCACCGCGCCGGCGTTGGTCGGACAGACGAGGACGCCCTCTCCCAGGGTCAGGTGGGCGGCACGCATCCGGCGGATCGGCTCCTCCAGCAGCAGTTTGCCGGTCTGGACCAGCGGCTGCACGGACAGCACCTTGCCGTCGGCCGGGTTGAGGCTGAGCAGCCGGACTTCCCGCTCCTTCTCGTTGAGGACGTACAGGCGATCCTCGACCGGCAGCGGCGGACCCAGGAAGAAGCTGTCGGCCAGCTCCCCGGCCTCCGGACCCCGGCCGCCCAGCTGCCAGCGGTATTTGCCGGTGAGCAGGTCGTGGGCGTGCAGCCGGTTATGCTGCACGGCGTCGAGCGGATTCATGGAGGTGACGTTGTCCATGTTGAGCAGCAGCCGGCCGGCCATCTCGATGGTCGGGACCACGGCCAGGTCCTCGATGGCGTAGACCTGCTTGCTGTCGGCGCTCAGAGTGCCGACGGTGCTGTTCTCGAACAGGACAGCGGGCCGTTCCATGGTCTCCAGGTAGTCGCTGACCCAGTTTTCGATGGCGTCCGCCTTCTCGGGTTTGCCGATCATGCCGTCCAGGCTCCAGGCCGAGGCCGAGCGCCAGACCAGGTCGCCGCTATCGATCTTGACCACCTGAACGCCCAGCCGGCTGCGGTAAACGACCAGCGGCGGCTCTCCGGGTCTTGGGTTAGCGAGCACCAGTGGCGGCCCGGCCACGGGGACCGGTTGACCGCGTTTGTCCAGCGTCACGGCCGCCTCGCGGACCCAGCGGATGGAACGGGCAGAAACACCCAGCGGCTTGACCCACAGCGGCTCCGCCAGGCTGGGAGTGCGGAGCTGGGAGCGCGGAACTGTTTTCTGCTCCGCGCTCCGAGTTCCGCGCTCCGAGTTCTTGAAGATGCGCTCGGCGAACTGCCGGCGCTCGGCGGACCAGCCCGCGACCGGCTCCAGCCGTTTCAGCTGCTGCAGGGCCAGGGCGGCCTCGCCGGTCCGGCCCTGTTGCTCTTCGAGCCGGGCCAGTTCCTCCAGGGCCTTGCCGGCCGCCCGCGTTGTTGGATACTGGCGCGCGACTGCCAGCAGACCGGCGCTGTCTTTTGCCTTGCGGGCCTCGTCCAACCGTGCCTCGGCCACCGGGCCCCAGTAAAGCTCGCGGAAGGTCTGGCCCTCCTCCGGCATTTCCCGCAGCAGCCGCAGCGCCTCGCTGTGGACGCCAACCAGGCGAGCCGGGGGCGTCAGCCCCCGGATTCTCTGGAGATCGGGCGCCTCGATCAGGCAATCCGGGCGCAGCAGCAGCTGGTGCAGGGCCTCGAGCGCCTGAAGCCAGCTGCTTTCCTGCAAGGCGTTCCGTGCCGCTTGCAGCAGCAAGATTGTCTGCCGGTCACGCGGCAAGCGCACGCGCTCCGTGGCTTGACCAGGTGACCGGCCCTCGAACAGCAGGAGAAGCGCCAGACCAGCCAGCAACAGCGGATAGCTCCGGAACAACCGCGACATGGTACTGCCCTCTTTCCGATTCGCCGCGACAGAACAGGAGAAGCAGCAGAGAGGACGGTCTTCCCGGGCCGTCCCGCGCAGGCTATCCGTCAGCATACCGTTGATTGCACCGGAGGGCAATTGTCTTGCCAACCCCCGAGCGCTTCGCGGGGTCGTTCGCCAGGTCCCAGGCTCAGTCCGCAAAAGATGAGAAGGGAAGTTCTCGAATGACGCGCACCTCGTTGATCAGTCGCCGGCCGGCCAGCAGGGGCCGAAGCGTTTCCTGGGCCAGCTGCTTCAGGTAATAGCTGACCACCGCCCCCTGGATGATGACCATTCCGTCTCTTTCCTCCAGGGACAGGCGCCGTAACGCGAAATGCGGACTCTGGCGAAGGACCTGGCTTGCGGAATGCGGTTGGTGGATCGTTGCATGCATGGTCTGACCTCGCACCTGAAAAAGCACCAGGCTATCACCGAAAAGACACGCGCATCGGGAGTCCCAATAGGAAACGGAAAGGAATCGCAAAGTGCGCGCCGATTTGGACGATTTGAAGAGAATTGTCAGTTCCACCGGGCCACGGAGGAGCGGGCCTCGGTCAGCAAGCGCTGCACGTCCGCCACGTCGGGGGCACCGGGAGCGGCGGCCAGGTAAGCCTGCAAGGGAGCGATGGCCCGGCCCGGCTGGTCGGCGCAGCAGACACGCTCCCAGGTCGCGCTTCTGCACAGCGTCGTTGGGGGCGAGCTGGCACAGGCGCTCGATGATGCGGACGCCGCGCTCGAACTCTCCCGAGCCCAGGTAGACCCCTTTGAGATTGGAAAGCATCCGCAGCACGATGTCTCCCGGCGTTGCCGCGGTGAAAACGCCCGGCCCGGACGGCAGTGGCGTGCCGGTCGTTTGCAGCACCAGGCGGGCGCATTGCTCCCGGGTCAGGATGCGGCCGCCGTGGAAGGGGTCGAAGAGGCGCTCCTTGTCGCCCTCCACCGCCCGGGCAATGAAGTGACCCGGAAGGCCCACGCCCTCGATGGGCAGTCCCGCCCGCCGGCCGACCACCATCGCCACCACCGACAGGGTGATCGGCAGACCCAGCCGACGATCCAGGACCTCGTTGAGATAGCTGTTGCGCGGATCGTAATACTCTTCAGTGTTGCCGTGGAAGCCCAGGTCGTGGAACAGGTAACGGATCAGGCAGGCCAGGCGCGAGGGCAGTCTGCCTTTCATCTGCTGGCGAACCTCGTGGGCCATGACGTCCACCTCGGACAGGTAGCCCTCCAGGTCCAGGAAAGGATACTCGTCCTGGGCCAGCAGCAGGCACACGTGAGCCAGGTCCAGAGGGGCCGAGGGGTCCCCGGCCAGCGCGGTCAGTGCAGTGTCCAGGTTCATGATACCCCAGCATACCGATCCGGCGGGGAAAAGGAGAGGGCAGATTCCGCACGCGCTCGCAGTGTCCGAGCCGCGCACGCAGCGCAGCGGAGTAAGCGGTTCTGGTGAGGCCGCTTACTCCGCTGCGCTGCGTGCGCGGCTCGGACAACCGCTTACTCCGCTGCGCTGCGTGCGCGGCTCGGACAACCGCTTACTCCGCTGCGCTGCGTGCGCGGCTCGGGAACGGCGGGCAACTTGAAACAAATGCCCGACCGTTTAGGATGAGAACGGGCTCCCAACATCCTTCTGACGAGGACGCACCTCCGCGAACCGACATGGAACTAACGGTGCAGAACATGTACGGCCTGCTGATCCGCAGCAAGCTGCTGTCACTGGACGAGGCGCGTGCCGCGTTCGCCCGCTGGCAGGAAGTGGCCGGGGAGGGCTCGGGGAACGTGTCGGCGTTCGCCTTGTGGCTGGTGGGCAATCGCTATCTGACCGATTACCAGGCGACGCTGCTGGCCCGCGGTCACGCCGACGGCTTCTTCCTGGGCGATTACAAGATCCTGGACCGGCTGGGCCAGGGCCGGATGGCGGGGGTCTTCAAGGGCCAGCACCCGCTGGGCCAGGTCGTGGCCATCAAGGTGCTGCCGCCCTCCAAGGCCCGCGACCCCAACCTGCTCGGCCGCTTCCAGCGCGAGGCCCGGCTGCTGCTGCAGCTCAAGCATCCCAACGTCGTCCGGGCCTTCCAGGTCGGCCAGGCCGAGCAGCTCAGCGGCGAGGTGCTCCATTACCTGGTCATGGAATATCTCGAGGGCGAGACGCTCGACGAGGTGATCAAGCGACGCGGCCGGATGGCCCCGGCCGAGGCCGTCCGCCTGATCTACCAGGCGCTGCAGGGCTTGCAGCACATCCACGCTCATGGGCTGGTCCACCGCGACATCAAGCCGGCCAACCTGATGCTGGTCGGCTCCTCCGGCGACTCGACGCAGCGGGCCACGCTCAAGATCCTGGACTTGGGCCTGGGCCGGGCCATGTTTGACGCGGCCCTGAGCGAGCTGGACGATGGCCTGACAGGGGAAGGGGTGCTGCTGGGTACTCCGGACTACATGGCCCCGGAACAGGCACGCGACGCTCGGGGAATCGACATCCGGGCCGACGTCTACAGCCTGGGGTGCGTGCTGTATCAGCTGCTGGCCGGGCAGTTGCCCTTCCCGGACACCAACCTGATCAACCAGATGATCCGGCACGCGACGGAACAGGCCCGGCCCTTGACGGAACTCAACCCGGCGGTGCCCGAGGGGTTGCAGCAGATCGTCAACTGGATGATGGCCAAGGACCCCAATCAGCGCTACCCCACGCCGGAGCGGGCGGCCCAGGCGCTGCAGGTGTTCCTGGCCGCCGGTGCTTCCGAGTCCCTGGTCGCCCCGGAAGCCGACCCGAGGATGCGGCCGTATCTGACCTGGCTGGAGGGCCACGGCGAGAAGAGCGAGCCGAGCGAGAACCACGAGCGGTCGCAGACCCTGGTGCCGCAGCCGAGGCCCGTGGGGCCCACAGTGCTGACGCCGCCGAAGCCGGCTGCCAGGCCTTCCGGGACCGTGCCCCGGATTCCCAAACCGGAACCCCCGCCCGTCGGGCCTGCCCGACAGGTCGGGCAGGAGGACGTTGCGGCCGGGCCTTCCCCGGAAGCCCGTCCGGCGACCAAGGAGCGCAAGAAACTTCCCGGAGTAGAGAAGGAAGACCGGCCGGATCGGCAGCAGGCCCGCAATGAAAAGGGGAAGAAGCCGGTTCCCCCCAATTCGCCTCCGCCCGTGCCCACGACCCAGGAGGGAGAGGCCCCTGCCGGGCCCGATGCGGAGGGATTTGACGTCGAACTGATGGCGGGAGGCGAGGAGGCAGTTCCGGAACGCGACCTGTTCGATTTGCGGCTGGATCGGAGGGACTGTCTGATGCTGGGACTGGGGATCGTGGCCGGTGGCCTGGCGGTCGGTCTGGGATGCTCGATTGCCATCCGCCGCATGAAGAAGCAGCCGGAGCCGAAGACAGAGGAGAAATAAATGCGTTTGCGCGCCTGTCATTACGTCACCGGCGAGCCGATCGAGATCCAGCTGTGTCAGGAACGCATCGCCGCTGTCGCAGGACGGGTCTCCCGACCCGTCCAGACGGCTCAGGAGAGCCGTCCTACGTCCAGCGACCGCTCGGCCAGCTGGGTCGCCCCGGCCCTGTTCGATTTGCAGATCAACGGCTGTGCCGGCATCAGCTTCAACTCGCCGAAGCTGACCGTTGCCGGCATCCGCCAGGTCGTGCTCGAATGCCGGCGGCACGGCATCGCCGGGCTCTGTCCGACGCTGGTCACCGCCCCGGCCGACGCTCTGCTGCACGGCTTTCGTACGCTTTGCCAGGCCTGTGCGCGCGACCCCGAGATGGATCGCGCCCTGCCGTGCTTTCACCTGGAAGGGCCGTACATCAGCCCGGAAGATGGGCCCCGCGGGGCGCATCCCCGATCCCAGGTCCGGCCTCCGAGCTGGGACGAGTTTCAGCGCTTGCAGGAGGCTGCCGGCGGACGCATCCGGCTGGTGACCCTGGCTCCGGAGGCCGAGGGCACCCTGCCGTTCATCGAACGGCTGAGCGCCGCCAGGGTGGTTGTCGCCATCGGCCACACCGCCGCCAACCGGACCCAGATCCGCTCGGCCATCGCCGCCGGGGCCAGGCTCTCGACGCACCTGGGCAATGGCTCCCATGCTCTGCTGCCCCGGCACGAGAACTACGTCTGGGAGCAGCTGGCCGCCGATGAGCTGTGGGCCAGCGTCATCGCCGACGGCCACCATCTGCCGCCCGCCGTGCTGAAGTGCCTGCTGCGGGTCAAGACGCCGGCCCGCACCATCCTGACCTGCGACGCCAGCAGCCTGGCCGGGATGCCGCCGGGACGCTACCGGGAGTGGGACCAGGAGTTGGAAGTGCTGCCCGGCGGCAAGGTGGTTGTGCCGGGAACGAGTTACCTGGCCGGCTCGGGTGTTTTTACCGATGCGTGTCTGGGCCAGGTGCTGCAAGACACCGGAGTCAGCTTGCAGGACGCCCTCGACATGGCCGGGGCCCGGCCCCGGCAATTGCTCGGTCTGCCTGCGGTGGAGCTGGCCGAGGGAGCGCCGGCGGACCTGGTGCTCTTTGACTGGACTCCGGGTCAACCGTTCCAGGTGCGGACTACCATCGTTGCAGGGCGAGCGACCGAGGCCGTAACATAAAGCAACATGGACAATCTCATCAAGCAATACGGTGCCGACCATCGCTATCTCCTCGATGTGATTGCGCGCACTGTCGGCTTTCAGCAACCCATCGTTCTGGACCTGGACGAGTTCTACGTGCCGCTGGTGAAGGCCGCCCGGCGTCGGGAGATCCTGCCCATCGAGGGCGTGCTGGTGCGCGACTGGGACCCGGACAATCGCCAGACCAACCCGGGCGTGCAGATCGGCATGCGCGTCTACGAGGTCGAGGGGTTGCGGTTTGTCCGGGTGCGCTTCCACCACAACGACCGGGTCAACGGCTGGGGTCTGGACTTCGTGGCCTGCGATCGCAAGGACTACACCCAGCTTTATCGCATCGCCGTGGGCTGCCGGCGCAGCTCCGAGCCGCCCTGCGTGCCGCCGGTCCTGCCCAGGGAGCAGCTCGATCAGCTCTGGAAGAACACCATCGGCTACCTGGAAGGGACCAACCTGGAGCGGATCAAGGCCTACGGCGGCCGGGCCAAGCGCGGCGTGCTGCTGACCGGCTCACCGGGCAACGGCAAGACGATGGCCTGCCGCTGGATCTGGGAGGCGTGCCGGGAGCGCCGCTGGGAGTATCGGCTGGTCACTCCCGACAACTACCGTTCCGCCCGCTCGCGCGACAGCATCGAGGAGCTGTTCTCGGTGGAGCGGCGCGGCATCATCTTCTTCGACGACATGGACCTGGCCCTGCGCGACCGCGACAAGATCGCCGAGACGGAGGACCAGGCGGTGTTCCTGTCGTCGATGGACGGCATTCAGGTCCACGAGGGCGTGGTGTTCGTCTTCACCACCAACTGCGCGCTGGACCTGATCGACCGGGCCTTCAAGCGGCCCGGCCGGCTCGACCTGGTGCTGCACTTCCGGGCTCCCGACGCGGCCCTGCGCCGCCAGCTGATCGAGCGCTGGCACGAGGACATCCGGGCCAACCTGGACATCGACAATGCCGTGGCCTCGACGGACGGCTACAGTTTCGCGGAGATCGAGGAGCTGAAAAACCTGCTGGTGATGCACTTCATGGACTCGGCCCAGTGGAGTTGGAGCTGGGCGCTGAAGCAGTTCGACATCAACCGCAGCGAGCTGACGACCCGTCCGACCCGGCAGGTGGGCTTCGGCAGCCGAAGGTTCCGCAAGGAGGATGAGGACATTCCGTTTTGAGGGAGAGGTGAGGTCATGCACCGATTCAAGGACTTCAGAGGACTACCGATGCGAAACATCTTGTGGTTGACGGCCTTCATTGCGGTATTGTTGTCATTCACCTCGCTGTCAGCAGCGGAGAAAGTCGCTCTCAGCGATTACTTTCCGCCGCCGGAAAGCAAGGGCGGTTGGCGGACCTTACTGCCGGCCGAGGGCGAGCCCAGCGCCGAGCAAAAGCGGGCCATCGCTGAGAAAGCGGGCGTGGACTGGGACAAGCTCAAGATCGCCTGGGAAACCAACGCGGCGGCAGACGGCGCCACCGGCTTGCTGGTCATCCGCAAGGGTTACGTGGTCGGCGAATGGTACAAGGGCTGCGACCGGAACAAGACCTTCAACATTTACTCCAGCTCCAAGGCCTACACCAGTCTCGGTTATGGTCTGCTGCTGGCCGAGAGCGAGGCCGGCAAGCTGCCCGGAGGCAAGAAGCTGACGCTGGATACCAAGGTCTGCAATGCCGACTGGCTGCCGCAGTCCCTGCCCCTGCCCGACCCGCGCAAGGCCGACATCACCGTGCGGCACCTCTTGAACATGCTCTCCGGCATTGGCCCCGAACCGGTGCCCATGAAGGCTCCGTTCGAGACGGCCCTGGGCAAGACGGAGAACTCGCCGTTCGCCAGGCTGAAGGCCGACCCGGGCACCGCCTTCAATTACAGCAACGCCGGCGTCGCTCACCTGGTGCTGCTGTTCAAGAACGCCGCGAACCAGGACCTGTTTCCCTACCTCAAGGAGCGGATTTTCGATCCGGTGGGGATGGAGAAGATCAGCTGGATGCAGATCGGCGGGGACGGCCACCTGGGCCCGCTGAGTCAGGGTTACAGCGGCATCCTGACCACGCCCCGGGAACACGCTCGCTTCTGCTACCTGGCCCTGCACAAGGGCAACTGGGCCGGCAAGCAGCTGGCCCCGGCCGGCTACTGCGACTTCGCCTGGAAGGGGACCAGGATCAAGCCCGAATACGGCGCTCAGTGGTGGGTTTACCCACGCCACAAGAACGCTCCGAAGGACCTCGTGCAAACTGCCGGGGCCCGCATCAACCACGGCTTCGTTGTGCCGAGCCTGGACCTGGTTTTCGTGCGCCTGGGGGATGGGCAGAAGTATCCGAAGAACTTCGAGGACGATCTGGTGATGAAGGTGCTTGCGGCGGTGAAATGACCAACGCAAGGCGGCCGGGGCCTGCGGGATCTTGTATCCGCTCAACAAGATCATCGATTGAGCTTCGCTCCTCTCTCCGGATGAGCTGCCTGCCCTGCCAGCCATTTTTTCGCAGGAGGCGGACAGGCCAGTTGCTGCCCAGGCGTGCCTGGTGAGCGTCCGTCCGCGTCATTTTCCTCCCTGCCTGCCATCCGGCAGGGTATTCGGGAGGGGCAGGAAAGATGTTCCCCTCGCCACAATTTCTGAAATTGCGTATAGTACCGAAAGGTTTCTCCACACTCGAAGAAGCTCAGCCGACGCGGCTCACAAGGATGAGGCAGTTGCCAGGAATTGGTTCGCGGTGAACGGCCCAGAATGCCTTGAACAGCGCGAGGTCTCGGCGCAAGAGGAATGTTCGCCATGCCGCCCAACGAACCGTGCCCCCATTGTGGCCAGCTCATTTTGGACTGGCACAATGAGTGGTATGAACCCGCGCAGAGGAGGGCGATTTACAGCGGTCAAGCGGCGATGGATTGTCCGCTCTGTCGCGGGGCAGTCCTTTGGTTTCAGTCAAGGGACATCGCGGCACCACCGGTGAATGCCCAGGTGCCGGTTTATCAGCGCTCGGCAGTCATCGCCGCTCAATGGGTCCCCATACGGGAACCGGCCTGTGTCAACCTGGCTGGTTACGTCGCGTCCTCGCTGGCGGGGCAACAGTATCGCGGTTATTGGCTGCCAGCCGAAGTTCAGCAGGCAGATCAACAGGTAACGACACCATGATCCTGACGTGCGAAGAGCTCTCCTTCCTCGACGTGTATTGTCATGAGGGGACCGAACTTCCTTTCGGAGGCCCGGCTACCGATGCGATGACAAGCATCGAGGTCCAGAACGGCGACACCCTCAACATTCAATGGGCGTACTTGCGCGACAAGCCGCCGACCAGCGCGACCATCGGAAAGCCCAGCAAGGTTGCTCCGCCACTTCCCTGGGCCAATCGTGAGGCCGTCCTTCGGCGCGATGCGGAAATCCGGGCAATTCGCGAGGGAATGCAAGGCGAGCGGAGCAACGGTCGGAATCCGGGGAAGGCGCTCAGCAAGCCCGATCCCGTCGCGCCTTCCTGAAAAGCGGAGAAGCCTACCGAGGGCAAGACCGTCCAGGCCCGCATCCTTGCCTATGCCCAAGGAAATCGGCTAGACGTACGTTCCGCGGGGCGAGGCCGAGAGGCGGCGCAGGATTCGACTACTCCTGGGCCACCCCACGCAGAGCAGGCGTCTTCACCCTCCTTCGACGACCTGCTCAAAGATGAGGCCCTCGCCCAGACCTGCGTTTTCTTCAGCCGGCTTTGCTGGGCTGTATTATCGTGCAGCCAGAGGCGGTTTGTACGGCGTTAATGCCGACCATGGCGACGGCAGAGTTGCGGCAATTGTATTATTCCGGAATCGAGGCGGAGGTGTTTCCACATTGCCAACCCATTTACAAGGCAAGAAAAGGAATAGGCCTTGATCCGGTCGAGGGAGTTGAGGAGGCATGATCCCGCAGGAGTTGCAATGTCGGGTGCTGGAAGCAGTGCAGCGGCACTGCGAGAGGAAGGGCTACCGCGAGGGGCCGGGCGTCAACAACTTCGTGCCGCATGACTGCGTTGCCGCCTTTGCGATGGCTCGGCTGCTCGTCGAGTCGGGGGAGTTCGACTGCTACGTCGCCGTCGCACCGGAAGGCCACGTCTACGGTTACTTCCTGGAGCAGCGGGGGGCGACGGTCCTCTCCGTTTTCGCCGACTACCCGCCAACGAAATGCGAATCCGACGATGATCTATCGATATTGCGGGGCGGCCGGGTGCTGATCGTCGAGGACGACGTGATCGGCGGCCGGACGCTCCGCCTTGTGGTAAGCCACCTTGAACAATTCTCGCCCCGGTCGCTCTCGCTTTATCTTGGCCATACGAAGGGAATCCAGCACGTCCAGAACATCCCGAAGGAGATTGTCCGGACCTACCTGGCCGAGGACCAGCTCGACTGGAGACGGCGAGATTCCGACGAGAACAGTTTCGTGGAATTCTTCGGGAATTGTGGTCCAGTTGACTCTCGGACCGATAACGACAAGTGACAGCTTCACAGGACGTGGGATTCGAGTTGCACTGGGGAAAAGGGGATTCCAGACACACAGACCGAGCCGGAGCTGAGGAGCATCGCATCATGCCCTTCGACGGGAACGCTCGCATTGAGACCTGGCGGAAGCAACTGCTTGACACAACCAAGCGGAACCGGCTCATCAACTTCAAGGCGGGGCGCGGGGCGGCATCAGCTTGGTCCACCCTGACCCTGGCGAACTCTGGCACCGGCTCGTCACGAGCAGCTCTGCCCTCACCTTTGTCTGGCAACGCGAACTGGTGGACCTTCCGCCCGACCAGGAGGAACCTGTTGAGGATGGACTGTCCCTTTTCCCCGATGGAGCAAACAGTGACGACGACACACAGAAGCCGTTGGCTGATCATTGTCTGTGTTATCGCCAAGGATTCTATCTGAACTGCCGGCAGGCACCGCGAACGTCTGCCAAGCCGGATCGGCAGTTCGGATAGAATCCTTGGCGTTAGGTAGCAGCCCCTCCCTCCCCTGCCACTACTGCCACGGTCAGTCTATCCGCCTGAACTGGTTCCCCCGCATGGGCAATCAGAGCAGGACGCGGTCACCAAACTGCTCCCTTAGTTCGTGCTGCATCCAGTCAGAGATGAGGTTGTTACGCAAATCAAGCGTGTTCAAGTTGGTCAGATTCGGTGCAGCGGCCAGCACACGGCAGACTTGGTCCCCAATCAGACAAGATGTCAGACGGAGGTGGGACAACCGTGTCAAATACGGAGAGGATGCCAGCGCTTCGGCTGCTTCCACTCCGATAAACTCTTCCGGGCGAAACCCATAAAGAGACAAGGAGAGCGAAGTCAAGTTTCGCAACAAGGGGGCTGTAGTAATCGCAACCACCCCGCCAGGCCCAATCGCGTTGTCAGTGAGAGACAGGCCGGTCAAGCCGCCAACGTGCGGTGAACCCACGAGAACTCTCACGGCTTCGGCACCAATGTTGTAGCAGCCTCTAATGATTGCAAGCGAGGTCAAACGGGCGAGATAGGGCGATGCCGCGATGACCCGCATGGAGGGCTTACCAGACCTGAATCGGCCAACCAGCCGGAGCTGCCGAACAGTCGGACACACGCTGAAAATCGTCGGGAGTTGCGAAAACCCCTTGGCCGGCAGTTCGACCTGGTCAAGAAAGCCACGCTCAAACTTCCGCGCACCAACGACTCGGGGCAGCGGGGCCCACTCTTCCTCGTGCTCAGCAAGGAGTTCTCTTTCCCGTGCCTTCAGTTCGGCCCCGCGTGGCGCGTTCCTCTCCAGAGTTGCCAGCTCGCACTGGAGGCGAATAAAGGCGGCCCTGTCGGTCTGATCGTGTTCGTCCAGCCAGTCGGCATAAATCAGCCGCACGCTGTCGTCGTCTGGGTTCTCAACGATGGCCTGGAGGAATGCTTCGTCTTGGGTCATGTCCAGAGGAACTCCTCCTCGCGCTCTGCGGTTGCCTGGCAATCGGGGTAAAAGATAGCAGTCATGGTCACCTCAGCAAACCCCAGGCTTGCAACCTCCGAGTGAATGCGTCATCAACGTCGGTCGCCCATCCCCGAGGAACTTGACACGGCGGTTTGCCACTCGGTTCACGTTAGCCTGTCGCTCGATTGGCGAAGGAAAGCACCACTCCGGTCGCTCCTCACGGTGGACAAGGTGGCTAACCAAGGGCCCCGGTCGAAGTTCAAGGGTCCGCTATGCCGAGACATCTCGACCCCGGCACCAGGCAACTGTCTCGGCCAGCCGCTGCCTGAACAAGGCAATCGTGTTCTCCCAGGTCAGGGCCAAACCACAATACTGGACCCAATCCTCGGCGTGGGCAGCGAGCAGTTCCCGGCTCCTTGCCTCAAGGTGACCGAAAAAGGTGTCATTGCGCCAGGCAAAGCCTGGGAAAGGGGGAAGAGATGTAACGACTACGCCTCGGAAACCTTTCGGCGGAACCCTGCGGGTCCGAATCCCGCCCGGTAGAGCTGGCCAGCAGCCGGAAGCGAGTCTTGCGTCGTGGTGGGGCGACCCATCCGGCGAAGCGTAGACAGTGAGGTGGAAAGCTTGGACATCGAGCCTCGAAAGTTTTCTCGTCGGGAGCCTTCGTTCTTGACACAAGCGAGGGCCGTGCCGGCACGCTGCAATGGCCTGGCGTGCCGGTCCCACCGGGGTCCAAGACCCAAGCGAACCATCAGGAGGGTTCCCCAGGAACCTGGGAGGTCTGCCGTCTCCCGCGCTACCACCAAGTCGGTCTGGGTGTCACCGAACCAACAAGCCCCAGGCCCTCCGGAAGTGCGTCTTCGACTGGAGGGAGCGAAGGACAAGACGCGGCGCGGTTATCGCCTGGCGAACGCAATGAGCCGGTGAGACGGGCGGCAGAAATCGGAGTGTCCTCGCAGTACCAGGGCAGCAAGCGAACCAACCCAAGGGAGCCCGTCAAGGGGAAGGAGGGCACCTTGTCACAGACCGTTGGAGGGAAACATGGCGGGGGCATTGAACCTCGATCTCGTGTCAACGCGACAACAACGGATAGCGGAACTGGCGAAGCAGTCTCCGCAGATGGGATTCACGTCCCTGAATCACCACATCGATCGGGCATGGCTGTACGAGGCTTTCCTGCGAACACGCCGGGATGGAGCTCCGGGCGTGGACGGACAGACAGCTGCGGACTACGAAGCGGACTTGCAGGCCAACCTGCAGACGCTGCTGGACCGGGCCAAATCCGGCACTTACCGGGCGCCAGCTTTCTCCACTCCAGAAACAAACAGCAAAACAAAAAAACCAAACAGCAGAAACCAAAGCGGCAGAGCAAAGCTACTGCCGCACTCCAAAATTGGGCAAAATCGAACTCAGAGAAAAACAAATGGCACCGGGGGGCCGCCCGTGGTAGAGTGACCGGGAGTACGGTGCCGGGTATTCGACATCCGACTGCTTCCCAAAAAGGAGTGCCGCCCATGAGCGAGCCAACCACGAGTCCCCAGCAACTCCCCGAACGCGCCCGCGGCTGGCTGCGGTTTCTGTACCGCAAGGCCACGACCCCCGACGACTGGTCGAAGGAAGGTCGCCCCTCGGAGCTGTGGGACGCGACGACCCTGCCGCCGTTCCTGAACTGGCACCGCTTCGATCTGACCGAATCCAGCCTCGCCCTGGCCCTGATGGCCGACGTCACCCCCGCGTGGCGCGAGGTCTGCAGCGACCTGCTGGACCGCATGACGCAGCGCTACCTGACCTACTGGGCCGCGAAGGACTGGATCGAGCAGGTCGGCCCCGACCCGGACCGCGACCGCTACCCAAACGCATTCTTCCCGGCCGTCATCCCCGCCGAGCTGCGCGGCAAGTACGACAAGCCGGGCTGGGCCCACAACGGGGCCGAGCCCTGGGGCCTGGAGCCCGACCCGTGCGCCGCCGTCGGGGCCGTCTACTACAAGAGCTTCCTGGACCTCCAGCTGGGCCTGCATCTCCGCGTGTCCGGGGACTGCAAGTACAACCGGGGCTTCACAGTCGTCAACGACGGCCCGAAGGCGTTCCCCTACACGCACACCAGCCTCAACGAGAAGATCGGCGAGAAATGGCAGGGCCGCACCGCTGGGCCGCACTGAGAGAACACCAAGATCTGGCCGGGTTGAATCTCGGTCGCCGGTCTCGGTCTGAGACTGCATGACATGGCTTATGGCAGCCGGTCCTTCCCAATCTGGGAGGAGTGGTACGAGTACGCCCAGCAACACTACGTCGGACCCGTCGTCGAAGGCGTTCCCGAGTGGGTCGTCTGCTACCGCGACCCGATCGTGGGCTTCGACCACCGGCCGCCGATCGCACTTGGCTGGGTGTGGTGGGCCTTCTGGCTGATGCCGCTCGACCTTGAGCAGGCCCGCTCCTTCCTTGAGGTCGTCAAGAGGCACTTCCTCGTCAAGAAGCCGGACGGCTCGGCCTTCATCCAGATGGCGCCGGGCGCCAACCTGGATGACGTCTGCATGACCCTCCGCGTCCTGACCCTGGCCCACCAGATCGGCGACAACGAGCTGGTGCGGATGTTGCGTACTCAGGTCGAGGCGAACTACGAGCCGACCTGGGATCGGCAGGCGGGCGAGTTCTTCTACGGCTTCCGGCTGGGGGAGGCGATCCCGCGCGGGCAGTACAATTCCCACGTGATGCTCAGCGAAGTCGGCGAACCGGGCGGCTGGTGGCGGCTGTTCAATGAGTCGAGCGTCCGCCGGTTCGAGGAGCCGACCGTCTGCGGGGTGGATTATCCCCGCGTGGGGCTTTCGGAGGCGCATTACGACGCGAAGGAGCGCACGCTGGCCCTGCGAACCTACGCCGCGACTCCCGCGGCGGCGGGGGGAACGACCCGCTTCCGGGTGACGAACCTCAAACAGCCTGGCGCCTGCCGGGTGCTGGCGGATGGCGTTCCGTACGACCGCTGCCGCGTTCACGACGGCGAACTGGAGATCGAGGCCACGATTGACGAGAAATGTTATCAAGTGATTGAGGGCTGATCGGTGGCATTGATGGCTCAGCTGGCAAGCGGGTGGCGTGGTTGATCGACGGTCAACTCGCTGAGCGACTACGACGAGGCAACCTTCGACGACCGGTGGGGCGGCAGTTTGCGGCCACTGTCGTCGCCCGAGGAGCTGTTCCTGTTTGCCTCCGAGTCGCACCCCGCCTCGGAGCCGACGGAGTGGCGCAGGGTGCTGGACAGCCCGCTGTGCGACATGGGCACCGCGCTGCTGGTGTCTGGCGAAACTCGCCGGTCCACTCCACGGGGACGAGCCGGCCGGCGGGTGGGATCGGGAGCGGTATGATCGTCGGGAGATCGAGCGACGGTATTCCGCAGGCGAGTATCCGTCCGCCGTGGCGCTCGACCCGGCCGCATTCAAGGGGTTGAGCTTCCTGGACGGGTACACAGCCAGGGAACTTGAGCGAGTGCCGGCACAGATGCGCCGTCCAAGCCCGGGCGATCCGGTGCCGCCGCTGGCCCGCGAGGACTTCGAGTGGGGCGAGGAGGATCGAGGCAGTCACTGGAGGATTCGGCAGGCAGCCGGGCCGAGACACTGGCTCGTTTGCAGGGAGGCGATCTCGGCCTCAGGAGGATAGCCGATGAGTCTTTGTCGAAGTGTGGGTTTACGTACGGGACGAACGGTTTGCGGTCACTGCTGTTCCCCGAGCCCACCTGCCCCACCAAGAAGAAGTTCCGAAGTCGCGCCTGCGCTTTGGCGTGTTATCGCCTGGGTAATCGGTCTGGTGGCGTTCGGGACAGTTGGCTGGTATCAAGGAAGGCTGTGGAGTTTTGATCGCGGTGCCGCTTCGTCCTGGTGGATCATCGCCGCTGTTGGCCTGGCTTTCTGTATTGCTTCAGCGGCGATTCTGTCGGCACGAATCAGCTGGTGGGCCAAGCTGCTGGGCTGGCTGGGAACCGCCTTCCTGTACGTGAATGCCTGGGGTGTACTCTACGTTGGGACTTGCATCTGACGGAAATGATTTGGAGTCGGATAACGAACTGCGGAAATCGATTTCACTCCGTGTTATCCTCAGGCAATGGCTCTATTTCCCGGAGTGGAAGTCGCTGCGTTCGACGACGGAGGGATTGTCCGTGGCCGATACTTCCGAAACTCTCGCGCATCCGGTGTTCGGCCGTCTGCAGTGGCGGTCAAAGGGGTCGGAGTGGTTCACGCAGTACCGGCTCCCCTCCGGCGGACTGCTGGACGTACTCCTCTGGCCGTATCGCAGGGACCGCCACGCCTTCGTCGAGTCGGCTGCCGAGTTGTTCTGGTGGTGCTCGCCAACGAACGCCGCATCTTTCAGGACGCAGTCCAGACGAAGTTGCTGGAACTGTACAATGACGGCTGGCGGCAGGAGGACGAGCCGGTGCTGTCGGAGGAAGAGTTCTCCGCTCAATTGGAGTGGCAGTTGCTGAAAATCAACGCCAGCGACGTCGTCCCAATCGAGTTCTGGTACGATCCCGGCGAGCTGTACGAGTCATTCGGCGGACACGTGGTGTCTGTCGAGGTGGACGCGGAACTCCAGTTCCGAGGTGCTAACCTGATCGGGTAACCTTGTTCTCATCAGGAGACAACAGCAATGCCCTATCACGTGTGGAATCTGGCGACCTCCGAGGAGCGAGTGCTGTTCCACGAGTACGCGGAACTGATCGAAACGCTCGGCGGCGCTATTCGCTCACCCTCACCGAAGGCACTGATGCCGAGTGGGAGTAATTAACGGGGTGAGGTTACACCGGGCGTCAAGTGTTCGTCGAACCGGCTTGAGCAGCTTACGGACAAAAGTCTATCGATCGGTGTCAGCAATCGGAGGCCATACACCATGAACACGCCAGCCAGCCAGGTCACCGTTACCCTTCGCATTCCGGGCCAGTGGGCGCATCCCCAAGAGCTTGTGGAGCGTCTGCCGGCCGACTGCCGCTTGACAGGTGAGACGCTGGTCTTGCCGGACGCCACGACAATCGAATTTGGGGCCATGCCGGCCGACGCTCAGTTTGCTCAGATCTTTCGCTCCTCCTGCCGGCAGCCGCCGACCGAAGAGGAGCTGGCGACGGTCGCCGGCTACACGGTCAACCTCTTCCTGAGCGGCCCCGGCGGCTCGGCTCAGGCGGCCCGGACGATGATGCAAGCGGCCGCGGCCCTGGTGCAGGCCGGCGGCGCCGGGGTGTTCATTGACAATAGTGCCCTGGCTCACGGCGGGCAGCAGTGGCTGGACATGACCGAGGACGGCGGCCCGGACGCTCTGAGCTTTGCCTTCGTCGCCATCGTTCGCGGCCAGACGGAGGTCTGGACGATGGGCATGCACGTGCTGGGTTTGCCCGACGTGGTGATGAAACGCGGCGACGTCGAGGCGGGCGGCTTTGACGTCGTCGAGATGATCCGCTACCTGGCCCGAGGTGACAAGCCGGTGGACGACGGTCACGTGATCGTCGATCTGGACGGACCCCGGTTCCAGGTCTTCAGGCAGGCCAGTCCTGGCCGGTTCGCGGCGAGTCCAATGCACAATCCCTTTGGACGTTTGCAGCTCGTCAGCATGCGAGACGTCGCCGAGTCGAATTAGGTATGGCTGTTTGGACGTTTGAGCGTTGGAGTGCTCGATCAATTCCAGCGTCTCGGCCAGCGCCAGCCGGTCGGCCCCGGCTGGATGCGGCTAAAAGCGTTCGGAAGAAAGGAACGGAGTGAGCCGCCGGGCTTGCCCCGGCGGTCTTCTGCTCCGGACCGCCGGGACAAGCCCGGCGGCTCACTTCCTTTCTTCCGAACGCTCTAAACAATCACCCCAGATACCGATTGATGACGTTCTCCAGCATTTCCTGCCGGCCGGAGACGTTCCGGGCGGCGTCGCCCTTCTCCAGCAGGTACGCCTCCAGTTTGTCGAAATCCATCTGGCCCGCCTCGATCTGCTTGCCGATACCCTCGTCCCACGAAGAGTACCGCTGCTTGACGAAGTCCTTCAGCACGCCGTCCTTGCGAATCCGGGCCGCGATCTTGAGGCCCTGGGCGAAAGCGTCCATCCCACCAACGTGTGCGTGAAACAGGTCGATCGGCTCGAAGCTCTCGCGGCGCACCTTGGCGTCGAAGTTGACGCCGCCGGGGGCCAGGCCGCCCTGGGCCAGGATCACCAGCATGCAGCTGGTCGTCAGGTACAGGTCGGTCGGGAACTGATCGGTGTCCCAGCCCAGCAGCAAGTCACCCCGGTTGGCGTCGATCGAGCCGAGCATGCCATTGGCCGAGGCGTAGACCAGCTCGTGCATCATCGTGTGGCCGGCCAGGGTGGCGTGGTTGGTCTCGACGTTCAGCTTGAAGTGATCGGCCAGGCCGTAGCCGCGCAGGAAGGCGATGCAGGCCGCCGCGTCGAAGTCGTACTGGTGCGTGGTCGGCTCCTTGGGCTTGGGCTCGATCAGGAACTGGCCGGTGAAGCCGATCTTCTTCTTGTAATCGGCCGCCATGTGGAAGAAGCGAGCCAGGTGATCCAGCTCGCGTTTCATGTCGGTGTTCCAGAGGTTGACGTAGCCTTCCCGGCCGCCCCAGAAGACGTAGTTGCCGCCACCCAGCTCCAGGGTGACCTCCAGGGCCTTCTTGACCTGGGCGGCGGCGTAGGCGAAAACGTCGGCGTTGCAGCTGGTGGCGGCGCCGTGGACGAAGCGCTTGTTGCTGAACAGGTTGGCGGTGCCCCACAGCAGCTTGATCCCGGTCCGCTGCTGCTCCTCCTTGAGGGCCTTGACCACCCTGTCGAGGTTGGCGTTGGTTTCGCGGAGGTTGCTGCCTTCCGGGGCGACGTCGCGGTCGTGGAAGCAGTAGAAGGGCGCGCCGAGCTTCTCCAGGAACTCGAAGGCCACGCGGACTCGCTTAAGGGCCATGTCCAATGAATCGGTGCCGTCCTCCCACGGCCGCACTGCACACCCGGGACCGAACGGGTCGCCGCCCTGGCCCCGGAAGGTGTGCCACCAGGCGACCGCGAACCGCAGCCGTTCCTTCATGGTCTTGCCTTCGACCACCTCGTCCGGGTTATAGTGGCGAAAGCTCAAGGGATTGGTTGACTGGGGGCCCTCGTAGCGGATCCGCTCGACTTCGGGAAAGAAAGCCATTGTCTCTACCTGCAAGGATCAAGAGTCGTCTATCTCGGGGAATGCAAGGATACTCTAGCGGCCTGCACGGCCGGCGGCAACAAGGGCCCTCAGCCCGGTCCCGGCGGCAAAGCCGGCCGGCCCTTGCAGTCCCCATGAAATCCTCACAATCGACAAACCTTGCCCCTCCCGCCCGCTTTCGTTACAAAACGTTCCTGGCATGGTGCGGAAAAAAATGGTAAAAGAGATAAAGGAGATACAATCCACACTCCAGCCCGCTCGTGAAGCATGCATTCGCCTTTCCAAGATCGCCTCCCTCACCGATACGGAAGTCACATGGAAGTACGATTGCTGAACCGCGTGAAGCCGATCTTCACACCCCGGCCCGCAGGCCCGAGCCTGCTCTTAATCCGGGTCCTGGCGCCTCGCAGCGCCGCCTTTCTTCTGGTCCTTTCGGCCCTGCTGCCGACCGTGGCCGCTGCCGCGGAACCGAACCCCGCTTCTCCGGCCGCCGTGCCTGGAACTCTGTTCATTGTCGGCGGCGGCACTTTGCCGGACGCCTTCCGGCGGCATTTCCTGGAACTGGCCGGCGGCAAGAATGCTCGCATCGTGTTCATTCCCACAGCCAGCACCAAGGCGGAGGAAGCGCAGCTGTTTCCCACCTGGCAGTTCTTCCAGTCCCAGCCGGTCAAGTCCGCCCATCTGCTGCACACCCGCGACCGCAAGCGGGCCGACGATCCGGACTTTGTCAAGCCGCTGCACGAGGCGACCGGTGTCTGGTTCACGGGCGGCGACCAGTCCCTGCTGGGGTCGGCCTATCACGGCACCGCCGTGGAGAAGGCCTTGCACCGGGTGCTGGGCCGCGGCGGCGTGGTCGGCGGCACCTCCGCCGGGGCGGCCGTCATGAGCACGCCGATGATCGTCGGCGGCAAGGTGACCGCGGAACTCGCCGACGGCTTCGGCCTGCTGGCGGGCGTGATCATCGACCAGCATTTCCAGCAGCGCAATCGCTTCCGCCGGCTGCTGGGCGTGCTGGACAGGTATCCGGAGTGCCTGGGTGTCGGCATCGACGAGGAGACCGCCCTGGTCGTCCGCGGCCAGACCGGCACCGTCGCGGGCAAAGGCAACGTCTGGGCCTGTCTGTGCGCCCGTGGCAAGACGCCGGAGAGCATCAAGCCGCTCAAGGAGGGCGAGAAACTGGACCTCGGCGCTTTGATCAAGACCGCGTATGCACGAGCCAAACCGGTCCGCGAGGGCAGCCCGATCACGCCAGCCGAGCGGACCACGACCCTCTCCACCAAGCCGTGAGCAAGCATGCGTCTCAACAGCAAATGCGTGGTGGTGTTCAGTGTTGTCCTGACCATGGGAGCCCCCCTGGTGCAGGCTGCTGAACCAACGCCGGCCGAGGTGTTCCAGCAGCGGTTGCTGCCGATCTTCAAGTCGCCCAACCCGTCCAGCTGCGTGCAATGCCATCTGGCCGACGTGGACCTGAAGAATTACATACTGCCCGATCACGAGAAGACCTTCCGCTCGCTGCGTGACCAGGGACTGATCGACGTCAAGGCACCGGAAAAATCGAAGATCCTCAAGCTGATCCAGTTGGGTGCGGAGGACCGGCGCGGCGCTGCCCTGATCCACGCGAAGACCCGGAAATTGGAGTACGAGGCGTTTGCCGCCTGGATCAAGGCCAGCTGCGCGGATCCGAAGCTGCGTGACGCCCCGAAGCCGGACGGGCCCGAGCAGGCGGGTCCCGCCAAGCCCGTGGCCGTGATCCGCCACGCACGCAAGGACCGGCTGCTGGAGTCGTTCGAGCGCAACGTCTGGGCGCTGCGCTTCCGCTGCATGAACTGCCATACCGAGGGATCGCCGCAGAACGACAAGTACCGCAAGGAACACGGCGAGCGCGTCAGCTGGATCAAGAAGGAAGGAGCCGAGGCGACCATGAACTATCTGCTCGCCGGCAAGCTGATCGATCTGAAGGAGCCGGACCAGAGCCTGCTGCTGCTCAAGCCGCTCAACCAGAACAAGCACGGAGGCGGCGTCAAGTTCCTCCTGGGCGATCAGGGCTACAAGGGCTTCCGCACCTGGATCGAGGACGTGGCCAGCATCCGCAACGGCCGCTATCAGAAGACCGAGGACTTGCCAAAGGCCGACAAGGGCCCGCTGGCCTTCGGCAGCGACATCTGGTTCAAGCTCGCCGACACGCCGCCGGAGTGGGCGGACAGGCCGTTGCAGGTGACGCTGTATGCCTGGGACGCGGAAACCAACGCCTGGCAGACGACACCCATCGCCACCTCGGACCGCAAGGTCTGGGGCCAGGGGAAACTGTGGCAGCACAACCTGACCCTGCTGGCCCCGCGCGGCTCCCGGCTGGCCGAGCGCTGGAAGAAGGAGCCGCCGGCCCTGCCGCCGGGACGCTATCGGGTGGTCGTCCACGTCGATCGGGACGGCAAACAGGCCCGGGACTGGAAGGCGACCCTGACCGATGCGGACCGGGTCGGCCAGGCGGAGGTCAACGCCCGCTGGCGCGAGGGCTACGCGGCCATGACCGTCCTGGACGCCCGGAAGGTCCGGCCCTGATGGGACCGGCCTTTACTCCGCGGGCGCGATGGGGGTATAAGAACCACCAACAGCAAGGCGAGCGGCGCGGCGTCAGCCCGCCGGTGAAGGCTTCTACCGGCGGGCTGACGCCGCGCCGCTCGCCTTGCTGTGAGGACTCCCAGGAGCAACCGGCATGACTTCTGTCCCAAAGTGAGGAATTGGATCCGCGGCAAGGAGGTCGCATGGGAAATGCCTCGGCGCGCGGGTGGGTTGGCCTGGCCCTGCTGGTGCTGGCCGGCTGCGGCGGTGAAGCCAAGCTGGCGACGGTCCAGGGGAAGGTGTTCTTCCGGGGCCAGCCGTTGCCAGGCGGCAGCATTGTCTTCGTTCCCGACCCCGAACGCGGCGGCGGCGGACCCATGGCCGTCGGCGAGATCGGCACCGATGGCCGCTACACCCTGCACACCGGCGTCAAACCCGGTGCCGTTCCCGGCTGGCATCGCGTCACCGTGGCCCCTCCCGCTCGGGGACCGGGCCTTCCTTCCGCCCTCGGCTCGCACGGGCAGCGTCCGGAGTGGACCATCCCCCGGCACTTCAGTCACCCCGACCAATCGGGCCAGGCCCACGAGGTCAAGGCCGGGATGGTCAACACCATCGACGTCAAACTGGAATGACCGGGACGCACAGCTGTGCTTGACACACCTGCGTCCTTCGTGCTACTTAACGGCACTTCGCTGAGTGCGCATCCTGCTGGACCGAACGGATTCTCTTCAGCGGGAACTTCATGAACGCATTCATGCATGGCCTGACGCGAGCCGTGGCCGAGACGTTTTCCTTGCCCGGTCCCATCCTGGAGATTGGTGCCTACCAGGTGGAGGGACAGGAACCGATCGGGAACCTTCGGCCCTTCTTCCCCGGCAGGCCTTACGTGGGCCTGGACATGCGGCCGGGGCCAGGGGTCGATCAGGTCGGCACGGTCGAGGCCTTGCCCTACCCCGACAGCTCCGTTGGCACGGTGCTGGCCCTGAACACCTTCGAGCACGTGCCCTTTTTCTGGCGGGGCTTCGAGGAGATTCGCCGGGTGCTTCGGCCCGACGGCGCCCTGCTGGTCAGCTGCCCGTTCTATTTTCACATTCACAGCTTCCCCAGCGATTACTGGCGATTCACTCCCGAGGCGTTCAAGCTGCTGCTGGCGGAATACCCCAGCAAGATCATTGGCTGGCACGGACCCGAATCCCGGCCTGCCAGCGTCTGGGCCATCGCCTTTCGCGAAGACCGGCCCGCCATCGCGGACAAGGAGTATCAGCAATACCAGAACCGGATGCGCCAGTACGCCCGCATGCCGCTGCCCTGGCCGCGCTGGCTGACCTACCAGCTCGGCCGGCTGCTGTTCGGCCGCAAGCCCTTTGCCCCCTACCTCGATCGCGAGCGCTGGCAAACCGAGTGCCTCAACGGCCGGGCAGCGTAGGGTGGGCCGAGCGCAGCGAGGCCCACCACAGTCAGAGGTCAGAGGTTAGTGGCTCTGGTGGGCCTCGCTGCGCTCGGCCCACCCTACGCGGAGATCGCTTCTTGGAACACCCCGAGCTGTGCCCCCTGCCATCCGCCTCTCCGCCGCGCCGGCCCGCCGTTTCCGTCTGCATCGTCAACTGGAACTGCCGGGAGTTGCTGCGGGCCTGTCTGCGATCGCTGACCTCGCGCCGCCAGGGAGTACGTGTCGAGATCGTGGTCGTGGACAACGCCTCGACGGATGGGGCCGCCGAGATGGTACACGCCGATTTTCCACGGGTCCGGCTCATTCGCAACACGGTCAACGCCGGCTTTGCCCAGTCCAACAACCAGGCCGCCCGGCTGGCCCGCGGTCGCTATCTCTTCTTCCTCAACAACGACACGGTGGTGCCCCGCCACGCCCTGGCCCGGCTGCTGGCCTACGCCCGGGCCCATCCCGAGGCCGGTCTGATCGGCCCGGCCCTGCGCGATCCTCGTGGCCGGTTCCAGCACTCCTTCCGCGGCCGGCCGCTGCTGGCCGCGCTGCTGCATCGGACCTGTCTGCTTGGCTGGACCGGACTGTTCCGCCTGGCCCACCGACGCTACCGAGGCCGGGACCGCGATTTTCAGCAGACCCGGCCGGTGGAGGTGCTGATGGGGGCGGCCCTGCTGGTCCGCCGCCGGCTGCTGCTGCAATGCGGCCTGTGGGACGAGGGCTATCCGTTCGGCGGCGAGGACGTCGATCTGTGTACGCGCCTGGCCCGGACGCACCAGATCGTCTACCACCCCGCGGTGACCATCGTCCACCACGGCCGGGCCAGTTCCCGGCAGCGCATCGGACCGGTCTACAGCAATCACCTGATCGGCCTGGCTCGTTACCTGCGCCAGCACGGCACGTCGCGGCCGGCCCTGTTCCTGTACCGGGCCGTGATGACCCTCGACAGTCCGCTGCAATGGCTGGCCTACCTGGCCGGCTATCTCTGGTGCCGCTGGACCGGCCAGGCGAGCAAGGCGGCGTACAAGCGACGGCGGCTGGAGGCGGTGACGCATTTCCTGACACGGGGCTTGCTGCCGTTCTGGCGGGCCTGACGGGCACGCTTGAATCTTGGCCGGAATTGCCGGAGTATAACTCAGGTGTGAAGACAACGCTGTCCCCTTGGAGGACTTCCCGCATGAATGCGTCTTTGCTCCTGACCCTCGCCACCTTCACGGTTCCCTCGGCAGATGCCGCGCCAATGCCGGTTCAGTCCTACCTCAACCTGACCTACCACGAAGTCCCCGACGATCCCAACCGCGACCGCCACCAGCTGGACGTCTACCGCCCCAAGGACAAGAAGGGCTGCCCGGTCCTCTTCTTCGCCCACGGCGGCGGCTGGATGATCGGCCAAAAGGACAATTACTTCGGCATTTACGGCTACGGCACCATCGGCCGCTGTCTGGCCCAGCGCGGCCTGGTCGTGGTGATGATCAACTACCGTCTTTCGCCCGGCGTGAAGCATCCCGAACACGTCAAGGACGTGGCTCACGCGTTTGCCTGGACCTGCAAGCACGTCGAGGATTACGGCGGCGATCCTGGGACAATCTTCGTCGGCGGCCATTCGGCAGGCGGCCATCTGGTCTCCTTGCTGACGATGGACCCGAGCTACCTGAAGGCGGTGGAGCGCAGCCCGAAGGACATTCGCGGCGTGATCGGCGTCAGCGGGGTCTACTGCGTGGAGGATCTGGAACTGAAACTGTCGCTGGGGACGCCGAAACAATGGGCCGAGATGAACGCCCGCGTCAGCCCCTTCGCCACGGTCTTCGGCACCGATCCGGAGGTCCTCAAGCAGGCGTCGCCGATCAACCACGTCCGGCCGGGCCTGCCGCCGTTCCTGCTCCTGAACGGGGGGCTGGACTTTCCCCAGCTGCTGCAGATGACCAAGGATTTCTCGGCCGCGTTGAAGAAGAACGACTGCGAGGTCCAGGTCAAGAAGCTGGCCTGGCGGACCCATGAAACCGTGGTCTTTGACATCGCTCGGCAGACGGCCGAGCCGGAGTTTGTCGAGGCGGTGACGGCCTTTTGTTTCAAGACCTCACCACATCGGCAGAAAGGAACGGAGTGAGCCGCCGGGCTTGCCTCGGCGGTCCGGAGCAGAAGACCGCCGGGGCAAGCCCGGCGGCTCTCTTCCTTTCTTCCCAACGCTCTTCATCAGTTCCGCGATTCGTCCAGTTCAATCTTGATCTGCTTGCGTTCCCCTTCGCGGAGGACGGTCAGGGTCAGAGACTCGCCGGGTTTCTTGCTTTCGATCAGGGTCAGCAGGTCGTCCGCGCTCTTGACCGGTTTGCCGTCCACGGCGACGATGACGTCGGCCCGGGAGCGATCCAGGCCGGCGGCAGATAAAGGGCCCCTGGCGCAGCACCACCTCTTCGGGTTCGCGCAGCCCGGCCTGGGCGGCGGGTCCGTTGGGTGCCAGGCGGGCGATCCGCAGTCCCTGCTCCGTCTGCCAGACGTTGAGGATGCCGGAATCGGCCCGGATCACCTTGCCGTGCTTGATCAGCTGCTCGACCACGTGACGCGCGGTGCCGACCGGGACGGCCATGCCCACGCCCGAACTCTGTCCGGCCCGGCTGACGATCGCCGTGGTAATGCCGACGATCTCGCCCTTGCGGTTGAGCAGCGGGCCGCCGGAACTGCCCGGGTTAATGGCGGCGTCGGTCTGGATCAGACCGCGGAGATAGCGGCCGCTCTCCATGCGCAGGGAACGGTTAAGGCTGCTTACGATGCCCGTGGTCAGGGTCCGCTCCAGGCCGAAGGGGTTGCCAATGGCGAAGACGCGCATGCCCACCAGGAGTTTCGCCGAGTCGCCCCAGGGGACGGGAACCAGCTTCTCGGCCGGGGCGTCGATCTTGATGACCGCCAGGTCGCTGACCGGATCGGTGCCGATCAGCTTGGCCTGGTAGTCGCTGCCGTCGGCCAGGCCGACGTGGACCTGCCGGGCGTCCTCGACGACGTGATTGTTGGTCAGGATGTGCCCCTGCTTGTCCAGGATGCTGCCCGAACCGGTGCCCGCACGCGGGGCCGCGATCATCAGGAAGTCGTCGAGCAGGACGCCGCGCGTGGTGATGTGGACCACGCTGCGATTGACCTTCTGGTAGACGCCGACGTTGTCCGCCTCCTCGGGCGAGAGGTCCGGTTGAGCCGGCAACGCCGGCCTGCCGGCGGCCGCCGCCTCGGGGGCCGCCCGGGGCACGGCCGGAGCGGGCTGAGCATTGACGGCGGGCTCGATGACGACGGGACGGGGAGAGCCGGACTGACCCAGGGCATAGGCCACGGCCGCGGCCAGCAGGGCAACGGTAACGTGTGAGATCGTCTTGCGCATGACAGTCTCCTGAGACAGCAAAGGGCAGGGGCCTTGCACCAGGAGGCCCCTGCCCGATTGTACCGCAAAGGACCAGTTCCTTGCGAGTCAACTCCTCTCGCCCCTGCTGGGAGAGGGGAGGAAGGGCTTGCTCACAGCACGCCCTTGGTCGAGGGAATGCCGGTCATGCGTGGATCCGGCTCGACGGCCTGGCGCAGGGCGCGGGCGCTGGCCTTGAAGATCGCCTCGATCACGTGGTGAGTGTTCTTGCCGTAATGGCACTGGACGTGCAGCGTCAGGGCTCCCGCGGAAGCGACGGCGCGCCAGAACTCCTCGGCCAGCTGGGAGTTGAAGTTGCCGAGCGTTTCCAGGGGCACCTCGGCCTGCCAGACGCAGAAGGGCCGGCCGCTCAGGTCGATGGTCGTGGTGACCAGGGCCTCGTCCATCGGCAGGGTACTGCTGCCATAGCGGCGGATGCCGGACTTGTCGCCCAGGGCCTGGCGCAGGGCCTGTCCGAACACGATGCCAACGTCCTCGACGGTGTGGTGCGCGTCCACGTGCAGATCGCCGGCCGCCTGCACGCGCAGGTCGATCAGGCTGTGCCGGGCCAGCAGGGTGAGCATGTGGTCGAAAAAGCCGACCCCGGTGCTGGTCTCGACCTGCCCCGTGCCGTCCAGGTTCAGGCTCAACTCGATGGTCGTCTCGCCGGTCTGGCGGCGCAGCTGTGCGGTGCGGGACATGGGAAGCATCACGAACAAGGGTTCAGCCACGAGCGGCCGGCAGACCGGCCGACTCGCCATACTGGGCATACCAGACGCCATTGAGCCGGCACAGTTCCGCCGGCGACAGGTCCTTGCCGACGAAGGGAGTGAAGTCGGCGTGTGTCTGCCCGGCCTTGAAGTCGGCAACGTAGCGCTCGACGGTGCCCCGACCACAGCCGGTGATGGTCTGGATCTCGTCGATCGATTTGCCCTGGGCGTGCAGGGCCAGCACCAGCAGCGGCTTGCCCTTGGCGATCTTCTTTGGCTGGCTCACGTAGCGATACGGCTTGAGGACGAACTGCTGCATCTCCTTCTTGCCGCCCGAGCGCTTCAGCGTCAGACCGATCCGGCCGGAGCGGTACAGGGACCGCTGTTCCAGCCCATCCGCCTCGCGGATGAACAGGGGGTTCCCCGACTCCCAGGCGACCCGGGTGCCGATCACCTTGTCCAGCCGGGCCACGGTCTCGGCGGCGGTGGCGTCGAGCAGGTAATCGACCAGCAGCGACGGGCCATCGATCAGCTCGCCATTAGGCTTTTCCAGGCCGCGAATGAGGACGCCGGCATAATTGCCGTTCTCGCCAAAGGCCAGGTCCACCCCCTTGAAACTGCCACTGCGATAGGTGCCGCTGGTCCGGTGGAAGTACCACCGGCCGCAGTGCAGCTGCACCGGGTCCTTGTGCGCGAACGGGTCCGCGTGGCCCTCCCCGTGGTAATACATCTCCACCTCGGTGAACCGATGGGCCAGGCCGCCGACCATGAGTTGCGTGCCGTTGAGCAACCGCTCGGCAATGCGGTGAAACCAGTCGGTCGCGGTTTCCTCGCCAAGGAAGGGGGAAGGACGCTGAAACAGCGCAGGCCAGGTGGACATGGGAACCTCTTCGGTGTACGCATCTTGGCCAATTCCACGCTCCCTGTTGTAACACGTGGAGCGGCGGAAGTCGAGCATAGCAGTTCGTTACGTCTTTGGAGCAAAAACGAAAAACGCCGGGAAGGCTACCCGGCAGCAGAGCCGGGGGCACGGTGCTGGCTGTCGGGTCTGGGAAAGCTCATCCATTCGGAATCTCATAGACCGCGCTGGCATTCGTTCGACGTGCTGTCCAGGGCGCGGGGCTCCGGGCGGAATTGGTTTGGCTTTCGCCGCCGGGTAGGTCCGGTGAACCAGGAGTGTCACGCTCGACTCCTCCTGTGTTTCGCGGGGATCAGACTGCGCCCTGTCCTGGGACACCCATTGACTTCCGAGGTCATAGAGTGGTTCGGCTCATTCAACACCTTGCCTCAACCGTGTGAAACATGGTATCCTATTCTTGCTGCTCGGGATTGCAGTTTACCTGAGGAGAAATGCCGTGGCCAAGAAAAACGCGAAAACCTCTGGAGAGAATGGTCGGCCTAAACGCCGCAAGGTCTCTGCTGAAGAGTCCTTGCAGCGGATGAAGGAGTTCGACAAGCGAAAGGAGTCGTTCATTGCCGCTCTCCGCAAAAGCAAGGATCGAGGTCTATCTTCCTGACCATTTGTCATTGGCCTCCCAGGAGCTGCTGATCGTCTTCAATCAGGAATTTACCCAGACCTTCGGTGGAGCGACTCTCTGGCGCGGACTTGACGGCAGCTATCTCGCCCAGAACGGCCAGACGGTACGTGATCGCATCAACTTGCTCTACAGCGACACTCCGTTATCGCTTATGGAGAATGCTGATGAACTCAGCGCCTACATGGCCAAACTGCGCCAAGCTGTTATCGATGCGCTCAAAGAAGAAGCGGTGCTGGTGGTCGTTGTGCCGGTCTACCACGCCGAGTGAGCCGTCCCCTCGCTCGCCAATGCCACGGCGGCGCATGCGAACGACCGCCTCACGTCGTCTACTCAGGCAGTTGGCTTTTCTGGGGCGGCCCCTTTGGAACGTTCCTGGATCGAAACCAGGGCCACAGCCAAAGCACTGTTGCCCTTGCCGCTAGCAGAAGGCAAATGGGAGCGAGAATGAAGGCGCAAAATGCCCCGCCCCAACAGACCACCGCAGCCAGCGCCCCACCACCGCCTCCCATGCCCCAGCCAATTCCAAATTCCCAGGCAAAGAACCCACCTATCCCAAGCACAATGGCAGCAAGGAACAGCCATTGAGCAGCGCGTTTCCAGTCGGTTCCTTGGAACGAATTTCCCATAGCGGTGTCCTCGTAGCTTGTGCCGAAGAGGTGAGTATACAACTGCACGGTTGTCTATCCCGCCCGGCTGCCTATCCCGGCCCGGTTGCCTATCCCGGCTTGTCAGCATACTACGGCTCCTCCCGGGTTGCCACGTTTTTTCGTTTTGTTTTGCCATTGCAGTTCCACGAAAAGAACAACGCTTTACCTTCCGACGCCACCTGTCAACCACCGCACACAGGGGGTGTCCGGGGGGTAGCGGAAACGAATCGGCCGAACTGCCAATTCCTCAATGTCGTGTGGCGAGAGAATTCGTTTCCCTGGCCAGTACTGGCCTGGAACACGTGAAGCGAGGGAAGTTGAGGAAAGCAGTCGGGGGAAAACGAGCCTCAGACCAGATTTCTTCAAGTTCGTTTGCCTCCGCGGCCGATGAGAAGTTCCAAGGGCCGAAGCGCGGCTGCGCCTGTTCGCCGTTTCCCGAGTGCGCTGGCCCAGGATGAGGAATGCCGGATGGACGCACCACAATTCGGGTTAAGGCAACGGCCCTTCCCGACCACCCCTGACAGCGGCTCTTACTACCCCGCCAGCAGCCACGAACGCGCCCTCGGCTGGCTCCTGCAGGGGCTGGAGGAAGGCGAGGGCATCCTGGCGGTGACCGGGGAACCTGGCACCGGCAAAACGCTGCTGTGTCACTGCTTGCTGGAGCGTCTGGGCGAGGATCGGCCCTGTCTGCTGCTGACCAACAGCCACGTCTGCGACCGGGCCAGCCTGTACCAGGCCCTGCTGTTCGATCTGTCGCTGCCTTACGAGGGCAAGAGCGAACAGGAGATGCGCCTGGCCCTCACCGCCCAGCTGCTGGACACGTTCCGCCAGGGGCAATCGACCATCCTGCTGATCGACGAGGCCCACCATCTGAGTCTGGACCTGCTGGAGGAACTGCGGCTGCTGGGCAACCTGGAAGCCCGGGCAGGGAAGGCCGTGCAGGTGATCCTGGTCGGCCAGCCCGCCCTGCTGGAGACGCTGCGCCGGCCGGAGCTGACCGCCTTGTGGCAGCGGTTGCGCGTCCGCGTCGAGGTGCCGCCGCTGGACGTGCAAGAGTCGGCCGATTACCTTTTGCACCATCTGCGGGTGGCGGGGGGGCGAGCGGAGGAGATCTTCACGGCCGAGGCCCTGACCCTGCTGGCCCAGGCCACCAAGGGGGTGCCGCGGCTGCTCAACCAGGCCGGCCATCAGGCCCTGGCCGTCGCCGCCGACCTGGTGGCGGATCAGATCGACGTCGAGGTGGTCCTGGAAGCACTGACGCTGCTGCAAATGGCTGTGCCCGGCGAGGTGCCGGAAGTTAATCCCCTGAGCGATCCGGTACTCACTTTGCCCGAGAAAGCCGGTGCCCGGAGTCCTGAGCCAACCCAGCCGACCGCGTTCAGCCAGCAAGAACTGGCCGGCCAACGATTCTTCGCACCAAAACGGCCCGCGTGATTCCAGGCGGTGGAAAGGGATAGAGCATGGGTAGGATTCTCGATTCTTTGAAGCATCCCGCGGCGCCGGGCCCCGGCCGGCCCGCTGGGGAGCATCCCCCGCCAGCGCGGTCCGACCAGACCGCACCGGTTGAGCCGGTCGAAGCCGAGGCCGACAGCGGCGAAGTGGTTCCCTTCATCGAGGTTGGCCCGCACCGCAGCATGGAGGCCTCGGCGGACGTTCTGGCCAGCCAGCCACGCCCTCCGGTCAGCGGCTGCCTCGGACCCCGATTGCTCACTCCGGAACCTCCCGGTCCGGAAAGCCGAAAGCCGAAAGCCGAAAGCCGAAATCCGAACGAAGACACCATTGATCCTGTTTCGGATTTCCGATTTCGGCTTTCGGATTTCCCGCGCAGCGGGCCTCGCTTCGCGGCGGAGCTGGTCGCCTATCATCAGCCCGAGCAGGGGATGAGCCAGCAATATCAGCGCTTGCTGGAGCCCATGCTCGCCGACTGGAGCGAACAGCACACCCAGGTGCTGCTGTTCTCGTCGGCCCGACCGAGAGCTGGCACAACGACCGTACTGCTGAACTGCGCCATCACGGCAGCGCGCCACGCGCACCGGCACGTGGTGGTGGTCGATGGCAACCTCCGCCGTCCCGCCCTGGCTGAACGCCTGGGGCTGGGGGAAGTCCCGGGTTTGCGCGACGTCCTTGGCGGTAAGGTGCCGCTGGAACGGGCCCTTCAGGAAACCGATCAGGTCGATCTCTTCGCCCTCACGGCCGGTCAGGGCGTTTGTGGGTTGTCTGCCCCTCCCACAACACCCCCGCCGACGCCGGGAGGCGTGCAGTATCGGGCCGAGACGTTTCGCTCGCTGCTCCGGCAGCTGCGGCAGCGTTTCGATCTGGTGCTGGTCGATGGCCCGCGCTGGGACGGCCAGCCGGACGTGGTCATGCTGGGCACCCTCTGTGACAGGGTCTACCTGGTCGTCAGCGAGAAGGAAGCGGAGTCCGTGCAGGTCGATGATTTGTACCAGCGCATTCCCGAAGCCGGGGCTTGCCTGGCCGGATGCATCCTGGCCTGAACAGACGTGGGAGGAGTGCCATGCCAAAGCGGCTTTCCTGGGTGCTGCTGCTGTTCCTGGCGGGCCCGGTCAGGGCGGACGGCCCGACGTACGAGATCAAGCTCAAGGCCTACCCCGACAAGGGAGAGGTCATTTCCTGCCGGGAAACCGACAAGCAGACGGGGGTGATCCGCTTTCTGGCGCCCGACGGCAAGCTGGTCAAGGAGGAATCTCCTGACGAGGAAACGGAGGAGATCTACTCTCTGACGGTCCTGGAACCCGGTGAGCGGGCCCCCACTCACTACCGGCAGATCTTCGGCAAGGCGATGGCCTCGACGGCCCGGGAGAAGAAACGCTCCTACCAGGGTCTGGAGATCGACTTTATCCTGAAGGACGGCACCTACCAGTTGAAGGTGCCGGAGAAGGCGGAGGTGACGGACAAGGACCGGGAGGCACTGCTGACCCGGGCCAACGGCGATTTGCAAGCCGGCCTGGATCAGATCTTCCAGCCCGAGAAGCCCGTCAAGGAAGGCGAGAGCTGGCCCGTGCCCTTCGCCCTGCTCAACCGCGGTTTCGGCGCCCTGGGCAAGCTGGACCCGGACATGACCAAAGGAAGCGCCAAGCTGGTGAAGGTCTACCAGAAAGAGGGCATGCGCTTCGGCGTCATCGAGATCGACCTGAAACTTTTCTTCCAGAAGCTGGATTCGCTGCCGTTTGACCCACCCGCCCGGTTCCAGATCAACGGGGCCCTGGACGCACCCATCGACGGCAGCAGTTGCGTCGGCATTCTGACCACGTTCACCCGGCTGATGGGCAAAACCACGCTCGAACAGCGCGGGGCCAAGGTGACGCTCATCCTCGTCCGCGAAGGGACAGGACGGAAAGAACGCTTCGCGGTCAAGAAATGACTGCACGGAAGGATCGCGAACCAATAATTTAACCACGGATAACACGGATGACACGGATAAAGAGCCAAGAACTCTTTATCCGTGTCATCCGTGTTATCCGTGGTTAAATTATTGGTCAATGTGAGCGGTAGGGTTGGCACTGATGAGCCGCGACCTTTGCACCTTTGACGAAATCAGCCCGGGGGACATCGAGGAAGTGGGGGGAAAGGGCCTGAGCCTGGGTCTGATGACCCAGGCCGCTCTGCCCGTCCCGCCGGGATTCTGTGTTACTACGGTCGTGCATCGGCGCCTGCGCGGCCAGGCCCTGGGCCACGATCCCCATCTGGTTGACAGGATTCGCTCTGCCTGCCAGCGTCTGGGGGACGTTCCGGTCGCGGTGCGGTCGTCGGCCACGGCGGAGGACTCGGCCGAGACGAGCTTTGCCGGCCAGCAGGAAACCATCCTGGGAGTTCGCGGCCCCGAGGCCATTTGCTCCGCCATCGAGCGCTGCTGGGCGTCGCTGGACAGCGACCGGGCCCGGGCCTATCGCCGGCACCAGGGCGTGGACGAGGACAGGCTGGCGATGGCCGTGGTGGTGCAGCGGCTGGTCCCGGCCGAGGTGGCCGGCGTCCTGTTCACGCGCAATCCGCTCGACGCCGAGGGCAAGACCATGCTGGTCGAGGCCTCCTGGGGCCTGGGCGAGAGCGTGGTGTCCGGCAAGGTGATGCCTGACCGCTTCCGCCTCGATCACGAAACCGGAGCGGTGCTGGATCGGCAAATCGCGATCAAGACGCACCAGGTCACGGCCGATGGGCCGGGCCCGGTGCCGGAAGAGAAGCAGCAGCTGCCGTGCCTGGATGACGCCCAGCTGGCCCAGCTTGCCGAACTGGGCCGGCAGGTCGAGACGTTCTACCAGGGGCCGCGGGACGTGGAATGGGCCTGGGCGGAGGGCCGATTCTGGCTGCTGCAAGCCCGACCGATCACGACCGCCGATGCCGCCGAGCGCGAGCAGGTGCGGCGCGAGGAGATCGCCCGCCTGATGGAATTGGCCGAGCCGGCGGGGACGGTGTGGAGTCGCTTCAATCTCTCGGAGATCCTGCCCGAGCCGACACCGATGACCTGGTCGATTGTCCGCCGCTTCATGTCCGGCAAGGGCGGCTTCGGCCGGATGTACCGCGACCTGGGCTTCGACCCCGACCCGGCCCTGGACGAGGCCGGCGTCTTCGACCTGGTTTGCGGCCGGCCCTACTGCAACCTCAGCCGGGAACCCCGGCTGCACTATCGGCAGCTGCCTTACGAGCACCCCTTCGCGGCCATCAAGGCTGACCCGCGCCGGGCCCTGTATCCGCAGCCGGTCCTCAATCCCTCGCGGCAAGGCTGGAAGTTCTGGCTGTGGCTGCCGATCACGCTGCCGGTGGTGTTCATCAAGATGGTCAAAGCCGGGCTGAAACAACAGTCCCAGGTCCTGAACTTTCCGAAGCGATTCCGCGGGGAGATCATCCCGGAGTTTGTGCGTCAGACCGAGGCCGAGCGATCCCAGGATCTGTCCGGATTGAGCGAGCAAGCGTTGCTGGAGCGGTTGCACCTCTGGATTGATCGGACGCTGAACGAGTTCGCCCGGGAGAGCCTGAAGCCGACCGCTCTGGCCGCCCTGGCGATGGCCCGACTCGAACAGAAGCTGGCCGTGGTCCTGGGCAAGGAAAAGGCCCAGGAGGAGGTGCGCAGCCTGGTCATGGGCGTCCACCCCGACAGGGAGGCCGACCTTCCGAAGGCCGTGCGCGAGGTGGCAGAAGGCCGGCTGAACCGGGAGCAGTTCCTGGAGCGCTTCGGCCATCGCGGCAACCAGGAGATGGAGCTATCCCGGCCGCGCTGGTCCGAGGACCCCTCAACGCTGGAGCGAATGTTTGCTGTGCCGTCGTCGGGCGAGCGGTGCGGCGTCAGCCCGCCGGTAGAAGTCTCGGAGCGGCACCGGCCCGCTGAGGCCGCGCCGCTCGCCGAGGTGATTTCCTCCTGGGATCGGCTGATTGCCGAGGGCAAGCTGAACCAGGCCCAGCAGGCGCTGGTCAAGGCCGACCTGGACACAGCGACAACGCACCTGGCCCTGCGCGAGACGGCCAAGCACCACCTGATGCGCGGCTATGCCCTGATCCGGCGAATCCTGGTGGAGCTGGATCGGCGACGCCGACTGGGCGGCGGCCTTTTTTATCTCGAACTGGAGGAATTGCCCCGGCTGTTGCAGGGAGAGGATTTCTCGAAGATCATCGCGGCCCGCAAGCGTCGGCGGGCGCTGGCTCTGAGTTTGGAGGTGCCGGCCGTGCTGTTCAGCGACGATCTGGAGGCGATCGGCCGGCCGGCACCGGTCACCAGCACCGACGTGCAGTTGCACGGCGTGGCCCTGTCGGCCGGTGTTGCCGAGGCCCCGGCCCTGGTGCTGGAACAGCCGCTGACCGAGGAGTTACCGGGACATCCCTACGTGCTGGTGTGCCCCTCGACCGACCCGGCCTGGGTGCCGCTGTTCGTCCAGGCGAAGGGGCTGGTGATGGAGACGGGAGGCGTGCTGTCGCACGGGGCCATCGTGGCACGCGAGTTCGGCCTGCCGGCGGTGGCGGGACTGCCGGGAATCACACGGATACTGCGGACGGGGCAGCGCCTGCGGGTCGATGGCGTGCATGGGACCGTGACAGTGCTGGGATGACACCCTCTCTGGGTGCGTGTCTGAGAGAAGCCGGATCAGGGCAAAGGGGGCTCCGCGCCGGCTGAGGGCGGCAGCAACGCCCGCAGCCGGGCCAGCTCCGCTTCCAGGTCCTTGACGTTCTGTTCCGCCTGCCGCGCTCGCTGCGCTTCCTCGCGAGCTTGCTCCTCGCGGGTCAGGATCGGTTCGCCGGTTTGCCGATTGATGAGCCGAAGCATCGCCTCCTCTGCGCGGATCAGCAAACCCAGCTCCTGGCTCACCAGGCTGCCGTCCGGCTCCGGAACAATGCGGCGATAGACGCTGCCGCGCAGCTGGAACCCTTGAAATCCCGGTCGCAGATAAGCATTCTCGGGGTCGAAGAGGAAATACTCCTTGACTCCCAGCTCCTCGTAGAGGAGATGTTTCGCGAAGAGATCTTCTTGCCAGTTGCCTTCCGACACCATCTCGAAGATCACGGTCGGAATGGCCCCGTTTTCCTGCCAGGAAAAGAAGGAACGCTTGTGGCGCTGGCCGACTCCCGGAATCACCATCATGTCGGGGGCGCAGCGAGCCGCCGGGTCGCCTTCTCTCCAATACCAAAACATGTCGATGGCGAGATAGATCTCGGGACGATTCTGAAACCAATCCTGCAACGCCTGGAAAAGCAAGATGATTGCCATCGCATGCAGGGGCGTCTCTGCCAGGGGCTGACCGTCCGATGAGGGGTATGTTTGCGCCAAAGCCAGAGCGGCTTCGGTGTCCGAAAGCGCTGACATCGCTCGACCTCCGTTTCGGTCGATGGTAGCCTAACCCGCCGATCTCCTCCAGCCCAACTATCGTCTGCTCTTCACTCCCGCACTTCGCTGCGTGCGGCCCGAATCGCCTCGCTGGCTGCCCGCGTCGCTGCTCGTCCGCCATCCGGCAGCGGACCCGCCGCCTCAAGCGGTACGGCACAGGCGCAGGCGTCCGTCCCCAGAACAGCAGCAGCGCACCCAGCCCCACCAGGGGAGTCATGCCGGCCAGGGCCATGCCCAGCGAGTAGGAGCCGGTGACCATGACCGATTCGCCAGCCAGCTCATGCATCAGCGCCTGCGCCAGCCAGCTGACGCAGCCCAGCGCCCCGGTCAGCTTGCCCTGGTGCCGGACCGTCAGCTCCTGGCTCAGTGAGTAGTAGACCGGGAAGACGGCCAGCGCGGCAAAGGCCATCACCAGCAGCACGCCCAGCAGCACGGGTCCGGCCGGCAGCACGGCGGCGACCAGGGCCAGACAGCAGGTCGCGGCGCCAACGGTCAGGATCAGCACCCGGCTGCCATGCACGCTCAGGCCCCGCCGGACCAGGGCCAGGGCGACGAAACCTACCAGCAGCGAGCCCAGGTCGCTGGCCAGGAAGTAGAAGGTGTTGAACAGGCGCGATTGATCCGACGTGTAATGGTGCTGGTTGATCAGGAACCGGGGCATCCACGCCCGCAAGAAGTGCCAGTTGACGTTGAGCGTGATGACCAGGGCCGCCAGCACCCAGAAGCGCTGGAGGAACAGCCAGCGTGGCATGCGTGGTTCGGTGAGGGTGGCCGGCAGGCCGGCGTCCCCATCTTCGCTCCGATCGCGTGTGCTCCGCTCCAGCCAGCGATAGACGCACGTCATTCCCAGAATCGTGGTCAGCACCGTCCCACCCAGAGGCACCCAGGCAAACGTCTTGCCCTGTTTGTCCACCGGCGAGCAGAACCAGTGGACGACCATGTCCAGGGCCAGCAGCGCGACCAGGGGGCCCAGAATGTTCAGCACCGAAAGTGCGGCACGGTCGCGCGGCACTTCCAGGTCTTGCTTGCGGACGCTGGCCAGCCAGAAAATGGTCCAGAACATCCCCAGGGTCCCTGCAACCATGAACGGATAGCGCCAGCTGCCGGTCTTCTTCAGCAGGAACGTCACCAGCAGCGGCGTGATCACCGCCCCGATGGCCGCTCCGCTCTGGAGGATGCCGTTGCCCAGCGTGCGCTCCGCCGGGGTAAGGATGCGCTGGGTGGTGCGCAGGGCGCAGGACCAGTGGCCAGCCTCGGCCAGGCCCAGCAGGAAGCGAAAGAGCAGCAGGTCAGCGAAGCCCTGGGCCAGCCCCGTGGCAAAGCCGGCCAGCGACCAGGCGATCACCGCCAGCGGGTAGACCAGGCGCACGTTGACCCGGTCCGCCACGAAGCCCATCACAATGGCCCCGATTGCAAAGGCCCGACCAAACGCCGACTCCAGCAGCCCGTAATCGCGCTCCGTCAGCCCGAAGGCATCCATGATCTCCTGGCTCATCTGGTTGATGGTCAGCCGATCCACGTAGTTGATCGTAGTGGCCAGCAGCAGCAGAGCGCAGATCCACCATTTCCAGGCAGGACCGCGGTCGTGAAGACGGACATCGAGGGAGGGATTGCGCATCGGATTGACCGCCATTACGGAGGGAAACTGTCAGCAGTCTAACCGAGAGCGACCAGAAGGGGAAGAAGCGACCCCCGAAAAAACGACCAGCCCCGCAAGCGGTGGTGGGAGAGTTGGCTTGCGGGGCCCAGCGAATTCCGGGAGGGTAGTGCCCTCAGGCACAAGTGTAAGCGGGTTCAGTCCTCTGTAAATCTTCGTCTTTGCGGCTCATCTCATCCAGGATGACCGGATGCCAGGCGAGCTGTTCGCGCTGCGAGCGGGGCACGTAATTCTCACGGGCCCAGCGACGCAGCCGCAGCTCCTCGATAAAGTCAAGCTCCGCCGCCACACTGCTTAGCATAACCTTCCGTCCTTCTGAAAACACCTTGGGTTGGGAGAGACTACACTTCGGATTGAAGTATAGGGAAATCAGCGCATTCGACAAGGAAGAAACCAGTTTTTTTCCGAGGATTTCACTTGACGGCTTCCGTCCCGGAGTTTTCTGCCGAGCTTGCGCTGGCCACAAACTCAACCTGGTTTATCTATCCTGGTGTTCACGAGGACTTTCCAGCCGCTCCAGCTCGCGGCCCAAATTGCTCCTTGCCGTGTCCTCAAGGTGCTGATAATGGGTATCGGTCCCGAACAGCCGGGAGCGTTGCAAAAAACGCCGCAGCACCTGGGCCCGGCCGCTGCGGTAGCCCTCTTCCGCGACCCAGGCATATTCCTGGCGGATCTGGCGGGCGTAGTCGTCGTAGCGGGCCGGCTCCGCTCCCAGGATGGCCAGGTCGGCGTCGAGCAGCGCCTGCCCGACCCGGTCGTCCGGCGTCGTTTGATGCGTCTTGGTCAGCAGGATCAGCCGGGCCGTTTCTTCCCGCACCTGAGAGGGCCAGCCCAGGAAGGTCAGCGCTTCCCGGGCCAGGTCGGCGCTGCGTTCCTCGTTCTCCTTGCTGCGGCTGTCATAGACCGCGTCGTGATACCAGACGGCCAGCTGCACGGCCGGCAAGGACGCCTCCGGAAGAGCGAGCTGTTCCAGCGTCTCGAACATGGCTTCCAGGTGGGCCAGGGTGTGGTAGTGCCTCTCCGGGGCGGAATAGGCGGCCACCAGGTCAGCGCCTCGGGCCTCGACCAGCTCGGCTGGTGCCGACACGAGAGCCTGAAGCCGACGCCAGCGGCTCAGCAACCGGGCGGCGCGATCCTGGCTCGACATGACGGGTTCCTCCGGACGGTGTCCCGCTCGGTTTTGGCAGGCCCGCCGAGCCGCGCACGCAGCGCAGCGGAGTAAGCGGTCCGGAAGCCCGCAGGGCCGCTTACTCCGCTGCGCTGCGTGCGCGGCTCGGCAACTGCAACGTGGTTCCCTTTCCGGACCGCTGGACAAAACCGGGGACATTGATACTGTAAATAGTGGGAATCGACCAACGAAATGTTAGATTCGGCAAACTCGGTCGTCCAAGCTGGTTGCCGAAGCTGTTGCCACTAATCCTCTGCTGACGAGCGTAAAACATGCCGCAATCGATCAGGGTTTCGCGTCTGGGTGTTCGCTGGCTGACGCTGGCCGTCTTGCTGGCCTCCACGAGCGGGTTGAGTCTGGCCCAGGAGGGCAAGGTCCAGTCGCCCGAGTGGAAGTTCGGCTTTGACCTGGCCGCCCGCAAGGCCGGCGAGAAGCAATTTTCCAAGGACACCAAGAAATACGGAGTCGAGGCCTTCCTCGATCCCAACCGCAACAAGCTGATCTACGTCTCCGAGACCGGGTCCATCGCCGTCCTGCCCGCTCCCGGCGCTCTGCCGGCCGGCAAGGCCAAGGACCCCGAATGGATCAACGCGATGGAGCTGCGGGTGCGCAAGGTCGGCGAGCCGGACTTTACCGAGAAGACCAAGAAATACAGCCTGGAAGTGTACAAGGACGAGAACACCGGCAACCTGATCTACGTATGCGAAACCGGCTCCCTCGCCGTGGTTCCCGGCCGCTCGGCCGAACTGGCTCGGGGCAAGGTGCCGGAGTGGAAGCACGCCATGGAGCTGAAAGGCCGCAAGGCCGGCGAGAAGGAATTCGAGACGGCCCGCAAGCACGCCGTCGAGGTCTTCCGCGATGAGAACACCGGCAATCTGGTCTACGTAACCGACGTCGGCGACATCTCCGTGCTGGCCGGCGTGGCGGCCAGGGACGACAAGGAAAAGCCGACCTGGAAGCACGCGATGGAAGTACGCGTCCGCAAGGGCGGCGACCCCGATTTCAACGACAAGACCCCCAAGATCGGCATCGAGGTCTTCCAGGACAGCAACACCGGCAAGCTGGTTTATCTGTCCGATGCCGGCCTGATCTCCACCCCGGCGACGCTGACCATCATCGGCAAGGACAAGGCCCCCGAGTGGCAGTACGGCGTGGACATCAAGGCTCGCAAGGCCGGCGACACCGACTGGGAGAAGGCGCGCCGGCTGGGCATCGAGGTCTTCATCGACGAGAACACGGGTGGTCTGCTGTACGTTGCGGACTCCGGGGCCCTCGCGGCGGTGGCGAAGTAACGAAGGCGAGCCGGGAGCGTCAGCTCCCGGAGCGATTTCTGAAGGCGAGCCGGGAGCGTCAGCGACTGGAGCAACCTGCTCCGGTCGCTGACGCTCCCGGCTCGCCTTCTCGTTTGTCCTTCTCAGCCAACGAGGAAGGTCCACCCGGTGTTCTGTCCCGAATTGTGGGACTTCACTGTGGTCATTGGTGTCCTGCTCGTCCAGGAAGGAGAGGAGGGGAGCCACGAGTACATCGACGTTCCCGCGCTCCCCTGGACGGAGCGGGCGGACGAACAGACCATCGGGTCCGGTTAGCCGCGACGCGGAGCCGCGAGGAACGAGCGGCGCAGCGGAGCGCGGGCCAGGCTACGCTTCGCCTGCCAGCCTGCGTGCCAACTTTTTTCTGGGGTGGCTGACAGCCAGAACGTGCCCATCGCTGACGGACGGGTGCCACGGGGCGTCATTTGCGTGCCTGCCTGCCAGTTGTCAAGGTGTTCGGGAGCTGGCTGCCAGGCAGCCACCGCCATCTCCTGGCAGCCATTTCCGTTCCCGGGAGACTTGCTGAGGGCCCTCCACCGCTCCGTTGACAGACGGTCCTGTGTCGGATAAAATTATTGCAATTAATTCGACATGGGAGGCTTCTTCTTGTGCGGTCAGAAGTGGGAGACAAGGTGCGGATCAAAGCTGGGGACCACTCCGGCGAGCGCGGCTTGATCAAGCAATGCGGTGGCGATAAGCTCGTGGTTCAGCTGGAGGAATCCGGACAGATCATACACGTTGATTCGGAAGCCGTCACCAATTACAGCCTGGCGGCACGAAAGGCATGGGTGACTGGGCCGAATCGTGCCGTGGGGCGACGGAAGGGGACCAGGCTCTGCGACAGAGTTTCCGTCACACTACGGATCGATCGGGAGTTGTGGCAGCGTTTCCTGGAGATGGAGAAGGCCGGCCAGATCGAGGACCGCACTGCGGCAATCAACAGCTGGTTGCGGCAGAAACTGGGGGAACTGGACAGCGAGGAGCGTCAGAGTTCATGCCCAAGAAAGTGACAGCGGAACAACGGCAAGCCGTGCTGCGGATGCTGGCTCAGGGCCAAGACCGCGACACCATTGCCGCCGCCGTAGGCGTGACGCCTGGCCAGGTTTCGGCCATCTCGGCCCACGTCAAGATGGGAACCTACGCGCTTCCGGAACCGGACGTTCCACAGGTATTCGACGAGCAGGTACAGGACGCCGGCCGACCAACAGGGGAAAGGACGACCAACCTGCTTCGTCATCTGCAACAGCTCGAAGGCGCCAGGGGGCCTGATCCCAAGATCAACCCCATCCTCCTGGGCGTTGACGCCGAGACGGGCGAGGACGTCTATTTCAACCCGGACCCGGCGAGCGGCACCCCGAACCCGCACGTCCTGATCCTGGGGGAGAGCGGGACGGGGAAGACGTACGCCATCTCCTGCCTGACGGCGGAATTGGCACAGGAGGGCATTGTTTCCATCGTCTTCGACTACGGCCAGGGCTTCTCGCCCAAGACCCTACCGCGGGAGTTTGTGACGGCGACCAACCCCGTCGAACTGCACGTTGGGCGGGATGGGGTGGACATCAACCCGTTGCAGATTTTCCCCTCCGACCTGCACGGTCCGGTGAACGTGGCTCAGCGTGTGGCCGACACGTTCGCCCGTGTCTACAAGAAGATCGGCGTGCAGCAGCACGCCATCCTCCGCCAGGCCGTGCTGGAGGTGATGGCGGACGCGGGCATCCGACAAGCTGCGCCGGACTCCTGGTCGGCGGACCTGCCGGCGTTCGGCAGCATCCAGACAAAGCTGGCAGAGTATGCGAGCCAGCCGCAGAGCCCGCAGGCCCGTTTCGCGGGATCGGCGGCCTCCCACGTTTCCACGCTGTTCGTGTTCAATACGTTCCGGCCGAACGGCGAGAAACTGGGTTGGGGGGACTTGCTCGCGGCCCGCAAAAGAGTGGTTGTCATCCAGTTGCAGGGGCTGGAACAATCGCTGGAGCGGGCAGTGACGGAGTTCCTGCTCTGGAATTTGGTCGGCTTCATCGAGGCTCTGGGGCCAGGCTCCCTGCGCTGCTTCGTGGTACTCGACGAGGCGCACAAGCTGTCGTTCGACCGTGGGTCGCCTGTCGAGAAGCTCTTGCGGGAGGGGCGGAAGTTCGGGCTGGGTCTGATCCTGGCGTCGCAGCAGCCCGAGGACTTCAGCCCGGTAGCGTTCGCCAACACCGCCACGAAAATGGTCTTTCAGGTGGGCGACGAGCGCAGTACGATTTCAAGACAGCTGCACCGCAAGATCAAGAACGCCCACTCCTTTGGCGAGATCTACCAGTTGATCACCAAGCTGCCCAGGGGGTGCGCGTACGTTGTCACCGAGAATGTCGGTAAGGTAGTGCGGGTCGCAAGTTTCCCCAACAGGGTGGGCAGGTGGCGGTAACAGACCGCTCGGCATCAGATCCGGCTGACAGGCATCGAGGGTTACCCAATGGCCAAGGCCAAGAAACAGACCGCAGAGGAGCCGGAGTGGGTCCCGCTCCCCGACGAACTGGACTGGGATGATGTCGGCGGGCGACTTGCTCGCAAACATCGCCCGCGGGATGTATTCCCCGCAGGGCGTGCTTCGCGAGTACGTCCAGAATGCCGCCGACTCCTACAAGGACCTGGAGACGCCGTCGGAAGACCACAAGATCATCATCACCCCCATGAAGACGAGCCTGTCGATCCAGGACTTCGGGGTGGGGATGGATGACAAGGGTATCCGCGAGGCGAAAAAGATCGCGGTCTCGACCAAGTCGGACTTCGATGACCGGGTCGGCTTCAGAGGCATCGGCATCTGGGCCGGGTTGCCTGCATGCAAGAGGCTGGTCGTGGACAGCACCAAGGAGGGCGAAGAGTACCGCTATCGGCTCGTCTTCGATTTTGAAGGCATCATGCAGCACTTGGACGACAACATCAACATCAAGGAACTGGTGGATCCGCGATACCGGATCGAACGCCACGCCGCGGATAAAGACGAGCACTACACCCGGGTGACGCTTGAGGGAATCACGGACAGCTATAAGCAGCTGCTGGATCTCACAGAACTCAAGCGGATCGCCTCTCAGGTCCTCCCGGCAGCGGTTGACTCGGGGTTCCAGCATCACGCAGCCCTGATGACCATGCTCGGGGGCTGGCCGAGCTACAGCGAGTGCCACATATTCATCCAGACGCCGACAGGTCTCGAAGAGGCCTTCCGCAAGTTTCCTGAAGAGGACGTTGAGCCGCCGGAAGAGAAAATCCTGACCTCGGACGAGGGCGTCGAACTGGCCAGGGCTTGGTTCTGCCGCACCAAGAAGACCTCCTTGCGAAACGTCACTCCCCCGGCGGTACGCGGGTTCCAACTGCGCATCAAGAACTTCGCCGTAGGCGAGGTCAACATGTTCAGCGCGGAGGGGGGCTACAGCTACAACATCCACGAGCACCAGGAACTGAAGACCGCCTCCAGGCTGGCGTGGTTCTGCGGGGAGATCCACGTCACCAATAACGACATCAAGCCCAACACCCCGAGGGACGATCTCGAACGGGAGCAGGCCGCCCGGCTTTTCATCGAGAAGCTGCGGGGGTTCTATAAGGACAGGATTGTGGAAGCGGGTGCCTACAGCGAGTTCAATCCCTTTCGCAAGGCGCTGGAGGATGCGGAGGAAATCATCGCGAAGGCAACTGCTCCGGCGAAGGCGAAGAAACCCATTGACGTCGATGAGGTACGGTCCCTACTCAGCAAGCTGGGCGAGGTGCCCAATAAAGCGAAGGGAGAGTCGGACGACCAGAGCAAGACGTTGTTCAAGCAGCTCCTTCGTCGAACTGCTTTCAAGGATCGCTGTACCAAAGCGGTCGCCGGGCTGAAGAAGCTGGTGCCGCCGCCTGCCAATGGATCGGCCGACGGCGCGGCCAAGCCCGGCGCGGGGGGGACAACCGGCTCACAGGGAGGAGCGCAGGGTGGCGACTCCGGCAACCAGACGAAAAAGCCGAAGAAAGAGGAGCCTAAGCCCGCCTCCGGCAACGGCCAAGCTGCTCCACCGAAGGAGGGGATGGCCCTCAAGGCGGAGGAACTCGTTTCCGAGATCTTCGAGGTCCTCGAAAAGAACCTGGGGGACGAGTATGAAGACCTGCCCCAGATTGAGGAGGAAATTCAGCAAGTCGTGGACACGTGGGTTTCCTCCTATGCCCAGAAATCGGTTTCCTGATTCCAGGGAGAAGCGGGAGCTGCGGCGCCGCGATCTCCGAAAGATGAAAGAACTCGCTGACATCGTCGGCGGGTCGCTGGACTATTGCGGACTGCCGAGCGTCGAGTTCCTGGACGTGGTGTGCTGGCAGGAGGTGATCAAGTCGGTTACCGCATTCGAGAACAACCCTGACGCCTTCTCGGACATGCAGATTGAGAGGGACCGGCTGCAGCTCCCGTTCCTGGTTGAAATCAACCCCAACGAGCGGGACAACCTGCTCGACTACCTCATCAACGAGCAATACTGCTTCGGCCTGTTCAACCTGGACTTCTTTGGCGGCCTCGTTTACCAGACCAAAGACAAGGAGTGCAAAACGACGAACGCCCTGCGCCAGATGTTCTCGCAACAGGCGAGGAACAAGCAATCATTCGTGCTGATTTGCACCTTCAACGTCCGCGACTGCGGCGCGACGGAATACCATCAGTTTCTGGATAGCGTCAGGGACGGGCTTTCGGGGCGGCGTATGAGCGCCGAGAACATTCGCGCCCACGACCAGAACCAGACGACCAGGCTCAAGCTCTGCTTCCCTTACTTCTGCTGGCAACAGGCCCACCCGCTCGGCCTCGAGCAGATCATCTGCGAGGCTACCGTGTACCAGAGCAGCGGCACAATGGTACATTTCTTCCAGGCCTTTCGCTATGTGGGCGGGGCGCTGCCCCAGTTCGCGCCGGTCAGCAAGGTAATCGAGGTGGCCAACGCACCGCTGTATGAGATGAAAGGGCAGGTCAGGCGAAAGCAGGCCGAATTCCCCCAGGTGCTGTAGGAATGAGGCGGACAGGGCATCCGCCCTTGCCCGGCGACGGAGTCATCAGATGCCGAAGACAATCTCCTGGCTAGGCCTTGAACACCAGCAACGGATCGAGATCCTGCGGGACTTGTCGATCGATAGGATCATCGCGCAGTATGAAGTTCCGGGCACGACCACGGAGGAGTTCCGCGCCATCATCGTGAAACAGATCAGCCTGTGGGCACCGAAGAATCTCGGGGCCTTCGTCATGGAAGGCGGCCCTCCGACCAAAGATGTGGTGCTGGGCGCCTGGCGAGACCTCGACAGGTCGGAGGCACTCCTTGAACTCATCGACAACAGCATCGACGCATGGAATCTGCGCATGGAGCGTTACCCCGCGAAAACCCCCAAGAACCTCATCATTTACATCAGGATCGACCCTGCCACGCAACAGCTGACCTACGAAGACAACGCTGGCGGCGTCCCCAGAGAGAAGCTCACGAACCTCGTCGTGCCCGGCTACAGCGACACCACCGACCTCACCGCGACCATCGGAAGCTATAGGACGGGCGGAAAGAAGGCGATTTTCCGCCTTGCTACTGCGGCCAGCATCACCACGCGATACCTCAACCCGGCGGAAACGTCTGACGAAGCATGGTCCATCCAACTTGACGAGGCGTGGCTGAGGGACCCTCGGGTCTATGAATTTCCCTACGCGCCGCTCAAAGACAAGAGTGCCATCGAGCCAGGGCAGACGAGATACACCTTCCAGCTCCGGGAGGAGCCGGTCGGAGGGACGCCCTGGTATTTTGAGATGGATGACATCCAAAAGGTGACGGACGCCATCCGCCGCACCTACACGTTGCTCCTCATCCGGAACCCCAACGTCCAAATCTACTTCTACGATCTGAAGACGCCGATCAAGCCGATTGAGGAACTGTATGACTTCAGCGGCACCAACAAGAACGGGACGGATATCCGCCCTCAGCAAGTGTATTTTATCTTCGATCTCTTGCACGAAGGCGTGCCCCACCAGGTCACTACAGAGATCATTCTAGGATGCAGGAGGACAAGCGGGGCGGGGGGAACGGTTTCGGGGCCTGGGATTGACCTCTATGGGAACAACCGGTTGTTCGTGCAGCGCGACCAGGAGACCTTCGCGCACCTCCTTCCCACTGGAAGCGCTCGCAACTTGGTTCGTGGGCTAGTGAACGTCCACGGCCCGAACGTGTTTATCCCCTGGGATACCCATAAGCGTCACCTCAACCCAGACCGCGACATCATGAGGGCGCTCACCAAGAACAAGCTGATTACCGACTTTTTCACCTGCTGGTACAAGGCATACCAAGCGGTCGGACGAGGTGATGTCTCCGACCTGATCGGCGACAAGTTGGAACCTGCTATCGACAAGGCGAAGAAGGATTTGTTTATCCCCACCCAACTTACGGTGAAGGTGGACCTGCGCCGCAAGCGCGGCGTCAACCTTCCTTCGGCGTACACGCCACCGTCAGTTAACCGCAGGAGGCCGGCGACCGAAGTGATCACGGTCAAGTTCAACGTCGATATCGACGAGCTGCGCTTCCTTCTTGGGAAATACGGAATCGAGGGGTCGCCGACCGAGCCTTCGTCTACGGTCATTCAGGAGCTGTGCGAGGCGATCCGTAACGAGGTGCTGGAGCAAGGCAAGAGGACGAAGCGGAGAAAGTAGGTTATGGCGAAAGCCCGTGCCCCAAGGAGATTTTCGTATCCGGGGAACAAGTACGCGGCGTTCCACCTGCTCCTCTGCAGGTGGCTGCGGCACCATGCACCGGGCGACTCGTACCGCTACGTCACACTTGGCGGGACGGAGTTTCGCGACGCGATTTCTCTGAACTTTATCGACCCTCACTTACTCGGGGAAGCCCTGTCGTTCGAGGGGAATGCGGGCCGGTTCGCCATCGCTACTCAAACGGCGGCCCTGCTTCAGGAAGGGGGGATGCACATCGAAGTACGGCGCGGGAACATTCTTACGTCATTCGCACGCGAATCCGACACCCCGCACCTATTCTTTATCGACCTGCTGGGAATCTGCGCCTTTGGAAACTACGTCGAGAGGTTCGGGGTGATGTTTCAGGATGAAACAATCCGCGAGGGCGATTGTCTCATTATCACCAGTTACCTCCCCGCGAGGGTTGGATGGCCCCGCGTTTACGCTACATTCGACGGAGAGTTCCGCATCCTCGGCGCTAGCACTGTGGCGGAGAAGCAGACCTGTTACACGAGACATCACCCTTCGTTCACGCTCTACCGCGCCTTCACCGCGTGGATCTTCAAGATACGCTCGCGCTCACCTGCTTCGGAGGCGTGGCGTACAGGAGCAAGTCGCCCATGGGTGTGTTCGGGTACACTGTCGAGCCTGGATCCACCCAGCTCGATACGTTCGCGAACAATAGCCCCTGGCATGTGGCGGTCTACGGGTGAGTCGGGGCACGGCGAATTTACTCCGGGGCATAGCTCATGAAGACGTTTCTGAACACATCGGAAACACGCCCGGCGCCGCCCAGATTGAAGCTTTCCGATCGCACCTTGGCGTTGATCCGCCACATCAGTCCTTCGAGAGCATAGTAATCGCGGACAGACAGCCCCTTATACTTCCGGCGGTTATAGTCGAGGAAGGGAAGGAGCTTGCCGTTGAGATGGTGAAAGTCGAACCCCTTCTCGTCGATGTAGTCGCGGTACATCTCGAACATCGGCGTGCTGGGCACCGGCGTGAATAGCATGGGGATCACCGACCCCACTCGACTGGATGCGAAGACGGCTGTATCGTAGACCGCCTGCAGATCCTCGTCGGGCAACCCAAACAGCACGAAGCAGTTGATGTCCTGGCAGTGCAGTTTGTAGCCAGCCTCAACCGCGTTCTCCAGGGCATAGAAGAACTTGTCCATGTTGGTGTGCGTCCGGTCCCACTTCTTCTGCATGTTGACGTTGACCGTCTCCAGGGGGAAGTACAGTCTTTTAAAGCCAGCCCGCCGCATCAGCTTGACGACATGGGGGTGCAGTAACCGAACCTCGATTCCTTCGGGGGCGTGCAGTTCGATGCCGTCCAGGTCCCGGTCGTCGGCAATCCGCTCAATCAATTCTGTGAAGTTACTCTTGCCGAGCAGCAGGTTGTCCTCGTAGAAGCAGAACTCGCGAATACCGCGCGCGAACCAGTGTTTCACCTCCTCGTAGGCGCTGCTGAACTCCCGGACCCAGACCTTTCGCCCCTCATTGAGGACGTTAGCGGCGCAATAACTGCACTTAAACGGACAACCACGGCTCGTGGTTAGGATGGTGTACTGGGGTAAGCAGCCCCCCGATTCGGGCTCACCTGTCCCGTCTTCCCGGCAAAGGTCTAGGTGCAGGGGCAAGGAGTTGGCGTCCGGGATGGTCGCGGAGACGATGATGTCCCGTCGCTGCTGGTCCGGGTTGAGCGGTTCCAGTTCGCGACCCTGAAGGTGCAATGGGTCACGCAGGCCCAGATGGTCGATTGCGTGTTCGGGCGCAAGGGTCGGGTAGATGCCGCCGACGCGGATGACCGCCTTGGGGAAGACCTCCCGGCAGACGGCGATGACGTCGCGGGTGCTTTCCCACCAGTAGGTCATGATGGAGGAAATCCAAATCTCGTCTGGCTCGGGAAACACTATGGTATCGAAGTGTGATTCCTGGGCGGCTCTCGCTTGTGACTGGATGGCCTGCAATCGCTTCCGGAGTTCATCGGCCGAAAGACCAAAGCAGTATTCAATCTTCTCGTCTTCGCGTGGCTGAAAACCGGTCCACCGCGGCGGCACATACTCCTCTGTCGAGCAGAGCTTCCGGACCTTTCGCATTTGCTTGGCAACGGTTCGCTTCTCGTTGTTCGCCTCCAGGCAATCGATGAGCTTGAGCGTGTACCCCAGGTTGCGCAGCCAGGACGCGACCCGGAGAAGCCCGTAAGGCAGGCTCCAGTGCGCCCAGTACTGAGTGTCGTACACGGGCGGGCTAATCAACAAGGCGGAGCGGCGATGGTTCAAGTTTCCACACCTCTCTGCGGAGACTTTCCCGCAGCATCTGAGCGCCAAGGGTCCCTTTCAGGAAGTCAAACGATCCGTCGCGAACCTTCTCGTTCAGGAACGCGGCCATGCGGTACAGGTCATGGTACTCTACCCGCGAGATCCCGTTCCGTTCCGCAAAGGGAAAGAAATGCGGAGACCACTCTCGGTAGGGAGTGGCTGCCAGGTAACCTTCGTTCTCTAGGTGTTCGGGACTTCCCGGAGTGGGGGTAAACGGCTTGAGTATCACTCCTCCCAGGTAATTCAGAACTTCAAAGCTCCTCAAGATGATCTGCTCCAGTTGTTCACCGGGCCGGCCAATCCACACGAATCCACTCAGGCGATTGTCCCCGTCCCTCAGTCCTGCTTCCTGCAAGTAGGCCCTGACCTTCTTGTACGCTTGCAAGTCTAGCTCTCGGTCTGTGTCGGCCTCCTCGAAGTGCGCCTCCGCCACTTGCTTGTCGGCGAGGATGCGAGCAATCGTCGGGGTGACCTTTGCTGGGTCCAGGCCACAAATGAAGTGGTATCGCAGGTGCCGATGGAGTCCCTTCGTTTTCTCAAAGATCTCCTGAAGCGGTTGGCCCTCGTCCCGGTAGATGTCGTCCTCGAAAAACGTGAAGTGCAGCACGCCTCTTTCCACTGCCCTCTGGACTTCGGCGACGGCGACTTGAGGGTTTAATTGCAATGCCACGAAGGGAGGTTGCTTGTCTCCGTACAGGTCGAATGCCCCTGGCTCGTTGCTCAGGTCGGGCGGCTTGGTCACGACATAGTCTGCGGCGCAGGCTACTGCTGCATGCTTTGTCATGAGGCGGGCGTACTGACCGAGAAGGAGGATCTCGGACCCCTGCAGTACGTCTCGCACGAGGCGGCACACTTCGGCTACGCTTTCGTACCAGTAACTGCACAGCGACCCGATCCATACCTGCGTCGGCTTCCGGTTGTCGTCTTTCTGCAGCAAGGTCAATTGCTTTGTTATGTCTGTGTAGGACGCCCCGAAGCGCCGCATGGGATAGCGTTCGCCCTTGACACTGTAGAACCGCCGATCCCGTGGAAGTGAATCCTCTTTGACCTTCCCGGTTTCGTCCGGTTTCATACAGTCCAGCAGTTCAACGCTACATTCGACGTGAGATCTCAGCCGGGAGGCCACTTTGAGTAAATCAAGCGGTTGGTTCCAGCGAAGCCAACTGTAGCGAGTTTCTTCGACAGGTGGGTTCAAAAGGAGTATGCGATCACGCTTGGTGACCTGCCTGGACAACAGCGAGTTGGCAGTGATAATCTTAGCCATCGTTGCAGGTGTTGAACGCGAGAAGACGGAGCGCCAAATCCATCATCTGGCCGGCATCTTGTTTCGCCGCTTCCTTGGCCAGAACCCACGCCAGAGCAGTTCGCAGGAACCCTCGGTCGTCCATCTGTTGCTTGACCGGGTGCCCCCAGTTTACGAAAATTCGTTCGCTTTTCATGTCGATTTCGCCGATCGGCTGGTCCGGGTTGCCCCTCTTGTGAATCACCTCGAACCGCCGATCAAATAGCAAGAGCGACCACTTCCACTCTGGCCGTGACGTGTCAAGTCTGATCTGCTCGGCACAGTAATCGATCTCTGCCGGTTCCACGAGGTTTTCCGCCGCAACCACAGCCAGGCCACCGATGCGGGGAGGGAACCCAATCTCCATCGGACGAGCGCCAGGGAGGACGTTGCCGTGCGACTGCTTTGAACGGAGGAATTTGCGCAAGAGTTCCGCAGTCTGGTCCCCCCGGGCAATCAGGTATGTGACGGCAGCCGACACGTCTTCCAAAGTTCGCCTGCGGAGCGAGGCCCGACCTTGTACGTCGGCCAGAGCGGAACGGACCTGGCTTCGCCGGATGACGGCGGCAATCGCTCGTCCGAGATAGCCGCTGACCCTCTCTCCCTCTCCGACCAGGTGCCGTCGCAAGATCTTGTAGTGCTCGCTCTCCTCGTAGAAACTCTCGCGGCCCGGGTTCAACGTGTCCACTGCGTCGAGGCCGGAGTGGACAACGATTTCGCCGGTGACCTGGCTCAGCGCCGCCTTGGAAGCGCCGGTCAGCAACGATTCCGCCCCGAGAAAGCCGGAATCCCCGATGGAGACGCCTCGCACCCGGATGGACACGCCCCGATACTCTGCGGGAAAGATGACGCCTTCGTAGCCAGCGAGGAATCCGGAAGCCCGAAGCCCCCCCTCGTCGATGCTGACCGGCACAAGCATGTCGGCAGGGACCACAGGTGTGCCGGGCTCAAGAGGGTAGATGGGATGGTGGAGCGACGTCGAGGTTTTCCCGTGAGAAACCGTCAGGTGCGACAAGCAAGCATTCGCCGGGAAAGTCAGCAGATCCGCGACAGCCGGGTTGGGGCTCTCCGCCGACTTGACACAGGGAACCGGGGTGCAGCGAGAAAGAGCCCAGGTGAACTGCTCCAATCCGCTCCGGCTGCTAATGTTCCGCACAAAGCCTTTCCGCCGGTCCGCCCGCAACTCACGGCGGACGAAACTCTTCAGTTGCTCTGCGGCGATGACCGTCCCGCGCGGCGCGTCTTCTTGCTCAAAGACCTCAATCGAGGCAAAATCGTCTATTTTTTCAAGGTCCGCATTGTCCGCCAAGCGAAGGAGTTTGTCAAAATCCAGATAGGCTCGGAATGTAAGCCCCTTGCAGTTCACGCGAATCGTAACCGTCACGGGGCCAACATCTTGGTCGATGGAGAGGCGTGTCCCCTTCCGCTTCCATTGGTAGTCACGGCCTTCCACCAACGCTTTGCCGCGTTTTCCGGACCGTCGGACCTCGCACGAATACCGCTTGACGAGGAATTCTTGGGGAATGGGAACGGCAAGGATGGAGGGAAGATCGAGGGAGTCTGGCGTTTCAGCAACCTCCACCTGTAACTCGAACAGCCGTTCGCCGCTCGACTCAACCTTGAGACGGTCGCAGTATCGGGCCAGGGCCAGGAAGCCAATGCCTTTGCTGCCGATGCGTAAGCGACCCATCGGCGTTTTGTCACCTGCCCACCGGCGGCTGCCGCCCCCGATGCGTGCGAAGTCGTTGCGGAACTCAAAGGGGGTCATCCCCTGCCCGTCGTCAGTGACCGTGACTGCGGAAAAATCGTCTGCAAATGCAATGCGCACCGCATCCGCATCCGCATCAAATGCGTTACTGATGAGTTCCTTGAAGGCTTTGACAAACGGCTTGTAGACCCCAGACAACTCGCGCAAAATCGATGGGTCGATGCCGCCCAAGCGCATTCCGGCCATCAGCCACTCGTGGTATTGGCGACCGGAGATGAAGGAAGAACTAGCCGCTCCATGATAACCTCAACCCCGGATCTGGGAATTTACAACCACCCCGCCTGTCTTTCAAGTTCAACAAACGTCCAGTTATTGTGTACTGATTGTAGGTCTCTCTTCAATATCCAATGGGCGACTGGCACAACTATTCCGATTCGCCAAAGCCGCACATCCGGAAGAAAAAGCAATCTCCCCAAAGAACCCGTCGTCTTGCCTGTCCTGCAATCGTCCAATTTGCCTGCTGGCGGCTCCTCTTCCAGGAGCTGCCAGCAGGCGTTCTAGTTGGCCTTGCCGGCGATCCCGGTTGCGCCGATACTGGTGGGGAAGCTACATTGGCTTGGCGAAGGAGCAAAATGCTGCTATTATAAACAAACGATCAGTTATCATATCTTCAAACCGAGGGTGTGGCTCGTGAGCCAGCATTCAGACATTGAATGGACCGACGCAACCTGGAACCCTATAAGGGGTTGCGAAAAAATTACGCCCGGCTGCAATCACTGCTATGCCGCCACCTTTGCCGAGCGCTTCCGTGGCGTACCCGGCCACCCCTACGAGCAGGGGTTTGACCTCCGCCTCGTCCCGGAAAAGCTCGCCGAGCCGCTTCGGTGGAAGTCGCCCAAGATGATCTTCGTGAACAGCATGAGCGACCTGTTCCTCAAGGACGTTCCCGAAGATTACGTCGAGGCGGTGTGCAGGACCATGGAGCGGGCGAACTGGCACACCTACCAGGTGCTGACCAAGCGGTCGTCCCGACTGCGGAACATGCTCCAGACCCGGCTGCAGTTCGCGGCCTGCCTCCCGCACGTATGGTGGGGCGTCAGCGTCGAGGACCGGGCCCACGGGCTGCCGCGCGTCGAGCATCTCCGGCAGGCCCCGGCGGCGGTCCGGTTCCTGTCCATCGAGCCGCTGCTCGAAGACCTTGGCGAGATCAACCTGGAGGGAATCCACTGGGTTATCGTGGGCGGCGAAAGCGGTCCAGGGGCCAGGCCCATGCAAAAGGAGTGGGTCCACTCGATCCGCGAGCAGTGCGAACGGGCCAACGTCCCCTTCTTTTTCAAGCAATGGGGCGGCGTCCGGAAGAGCAAGGCGGGCCGGGAACTGGATGGCAAAACCTACGATGGCTTGCCGGCCCGCGTGGAATTGCCGGTCCTGGGCAATGAAAGGCGTCTGGCCGCGATTGCTGACATCGAACGACTGTACCCGACCTCGTCTGCACCCAGCACGTCTGACCTTTTCGCCGAGCAGTGAGCGGCCCACAACTCTGGCCAACTGTGGTTGCGTCCTGGTCTGCAAGACCACCCCACCCCCAGCTTGCATCCGGATTGCTCCCCCAGCCCCATCCCCACTATCATTGCAGGAGAAGTGGTGGCGGAACGGGGCCAGCACCTGCTTATTCACGGGAGAGCCGCAAGCGACTGACGCTGCCGTAACGGGACCAGCCGCGCCGGGAAGGACGGCGAGGTCGGCATCGTCGGCTGCGAGATCAACTTCAACCGCTATTGCTACCGTTACCCGCCACGTTCGCTGGAGGAGATCGAGGCCGACATCAAGGCCGTCGAACAGGACGTGCTCAAGCTGCTGAAGGAGGTGGCCGGATGAGCAAGAAGAAATCGACGTCCCGGAAGCTCGTTCCGGTGGAGGCAGCCGCCTTGGCCGTTCCCTCGGACCTGCTCGGCGACGTCCGTACCCTGATCGAGCAAGCCCGGGACGTCACGGCGCGAGCCGTCAACGCGGCGCTTGTGCTCCTGTACTGGAACATTGGCGGGCGCATCCGGCGTGACATCCTCAAAGAGAAAAGGGCCGACTACGGGGAACAGATTGTCGCGGCGCTGTCGCGACAATTGACTGCCGATTTCGGCAACGGCTATTCGCGGGCCGCCCTCTGGCGGATGATTCAATTTGCCGAGATCTTTCCCGATCAGCAGATTGTCGCGGCGCTGTCGCGACAATTGGGCTGGAGCCACTTCGTCGAGATCATCCCGATCAAGGACCCGCTCAAGCGCGAGTTCTACGCCGAGATGTGCCGCGTCGAGCGGTGGAGCGTCCGCACTCTCCGGCAGAAGATCGGCGGCATGCTCTTCGAGCGCACCGCGTTATCGAAAAAACCGGAAAAGCTCGCGGCGCAGGAACTCGCCAGGCTCCGCACCACTGACCAGCTCTCTCCGGACCTGGTGTTCCGCGACCCCTATTTCCTCGACTTCCTCGGGCTGAAAGACACTTACAGCGAGAAAGACCTGGAAGCCGCCATCCTGCGCGAGATGGAAGCGTTCCTTCTTGAGCTGGGGACCGGCTTCACCTTCGCCGGCCGGCAGAAGCGGATCGTCATCGACGGGGAAGATTTCTACCTCGACCTCCTCTTCTACCACCGCAAGCTCCGCCGGCTCGTCGCCATCGACCTGAAACTGGGGAAACTGGAAGCGGCTGACAAGGGACAGATGGAACTCTACCTCCGCTGGCTGGACAAGCACGAGAGGGAGCCGGGGGAGGAATCCCCGCTGGGGTTGATTCTCTGTGAGTCGGCCGGGGAAGAGCAGGTCGAGCTGTTGCAGCTGGCTGAGAGCGGCATCCGCCTGGCAACGTATCTGACCGAGCTGCCGCCGAGGTCGGTACTCGAGAAGAAGCTCCGGGCGGCGGCCGAACTGGCTCGCGAACGACTGACGGAGGGCGGAGTAGAATGACGGCAGACCAAGCAGCAGGAGGGAGCAACCATGCAGACGATGTACACCACCGCCGCGAGCGGCCCTGACGGTGTCCTGAACCTGAAGGTTGGCGTAGGCCAGCCGAACACCCTGTTTGAGGTTGTCATTGTCGTTCAGCCGAAACTGACGGCGGACGGAACGCCTGAACCAGCTCCCGCTGATCCGTGGGCGGCCATCGACGCCTTCCGCGAACGCCTGGCCGCCTCGGGGCGCACCTTCAGCGATAGCACCGAACTCATCCGCGAGGATCGGGACCGATGATGCTTGGAGGGACATCTGCATGAGCGACCATCTCACGAACAGCGTCTGGCGGTGGAAGCGGTATCCGGAGTATCGACCTGCCGATTACGCTTGGGTGCGCAAGTTGCCGCAACACTGGCGAGTAAAACGACTGAAGTTTGTGGCTGACCTTCAAACCGGATTGACGCTCGGCAAAGACTATGCCGGCCGGAAAGTGGGCACGCGTCCCGTCCCGCCCCAAGTTCGCATCTGGATTGCTCCCCCGCCCCATCCCACCTATCATTGCGGGAGAAGTGGTGGCAAACCAGGGCCAGCCCCTGCGTTTTCCCGGGAGAGCCGTAAGCGACCGACGTTGCCGGAACGGGACGCCGTGACATGCTGGCAACGTGGCAATCTCGGTTGTGACAGCAGCGCAAGTATTTGTAATCATTGCACTTGCTGTGTCACAACCACACCGCCAAGCAAAAGCGCCGTTGGCGGTGTGGCGGTGTCCTCCTCGCCCATCGAGCCACCGCTTCCAGGGTGCAATCCGGGCTGGGAGCGGCCTTCCGGGCGTCCCGGCCGCTTACTCCGCTGCGCTGCGTGCGCGGCTCAAAACGGCTGCTGGAAACCAAACCAGAACTGCATCGGCGTGTTCTCGTTGAGGCACTTGGCCATGTCAAAGCGCAGCACGCTCCGCTCCACAAAGCCAAACCAGGCCACGTCCAGGCGGATGCCAGCCCCGACCGCATGGGCGATGGGCCCATCCGGCTTGTTCTGGACGTAGGCATTGCCCACGTCGTAGAACAGGGCCGAGTAGATGTTACGAATGCCCATGACGTGATCGCACAGGTCCCACGTCAAGCCGGTCGCCAGCGGCGACCGCAATTCGATGTCCGTTCCCCAGATGGCACTGCCCTGTCGCATGGTCAGGTCGAAGCCGCGGAACGCCTGGCTGCCGCCCAGTGAGAAGAACAGGCCGTTATTGGGCAGGCCCATGGCACCGTAGACCATCACCGCCACCCGGTTGGTCGCGACCCAGTCCCAGAACGGCCGGGACCACTCCTGGAAGCCAGGCAAGCCGGACAGGGCCGGCGTCAGGTCGGGCAAGCTCTTGACCGTCTGAAAGCGGCTGGCGACGGCCTGCATCCCTCGTGGATTGTTGGGAAAGTCGGCCTCGCCTCCCTGGTAGAAGAGGTCGAACAGGAAACCGCCCTCGGCGTCCCAGTAGGGAGTCAGGTAGTTGACCTGGTAGTGCAGACCGCCCGTGCTGGCATGGTTGAAGCGCACTCCACCCGGCGGCGTTTGCGTGGCGAAGGGCAGGAAATTGTCCGTATAGGAAACGAACGCTTCCACGAAGTTCATCGGCGCCAGGTAGAGGCTGGAATGGTACTGGAAGACGTAGCGGGCATAGGCGGCGGCACGCAGGGCCTGGTCGTAGGAGCTCTGGAAGGAGAACAGGCGCTTTTCGACGTTGAAATAGACCTGCATGTGGGAGTCGGGAAGATGGTCGAAGAAGCCATCGACGCCGGCGACCACGTCGCGGAAGTCGGTGCGATAAGCGACGTAGCCGCCGCCGTCCCACTCCGCCATGCGATAGCTGCCGACCCGGGCCCCGATCATCGTGGCCCGGGTGAACCACGGGCTGTTGTAGCTGGCTCCGTAGATCCACGGCCCGGCCATGAAGTTCCAGCGATCGTAGCAGCTGGTCAGGTCGGTCTCGTCGAGGAACGTGTACAGCGGCGTCACCCGGAAGCGAATGGGCCGTCTCCAGTAATTGTTGGACGGATAGCGATCCACCAGGATCTGATCGGGATCGACGGCCACCTGCGTGGGCTCATCAGGGAGCAGCACCTCGACCCGGAAATGATTGCCCTCCAGGCACTCGAAGCGGGCCGGCGGGTCTTGCCAGGTGTAGTTGCCCGCTTCCGGCGTGATCGGCACCCGGATGCAATAGCCCTCTTTTCCGGGGAGGACAAAGCCGAGACAGGTCCGCTCGTTGATCTCGCAATTCTGGTTCAGATGGACGACCACCCGCACCAGGCCCTGCGGGTTGTCCAGCGTTGCCGGCTCCGGTTTGTGGAACAGGTGTTTCAGCTTCCACTCGGGTTCCTTCCCCGTTGGCGGACACTCGACGTCCACCGACTGGATGGCCCAGTCGGTCAGCTTCTTGCTGTAGAGCCAGTCGCTGAAGAAGCGCTCCCAGGACTTGCCCGTGTACGCTTCCAGCTCCCGCTGGAACTCGCAGACGCGCAGGATCTGGAACTGGTATTTGACGAAGACGCCCTTCATGAAGCACAGAAACGCCTCCGGACCAAGTCGCTCCTCGATCATGGCGACAATGCGCGAGCCCTTGTCGTAGCAATTGCTGAACAGGTTCATGACGTGGCCATGACCCGCCAGCGGTTGACAGGGAGGCCCGTTCTCGCCCCGGCGAATGGTGCCGTACATGCCGTAGACGCGGTAATCGACCCGGCGAATGTTGGGCAGCCAGCCGAAGCCGCGCGGGTAGGTCATCAGGTTGGCGTCCTTGCCCAGCTTGGCGTCGATCAGCTTGTTGCTGAAGTAGGTGGCCAGGGCCTCGTCCATCCAGGTTTCGCAGTAACCGTTGGTGCCGACCATGTTGTACCACCACTGGTGGCAGATCTCGTGTGAAACCAGGTAATCGACGTAGTTGCAGCCCAGGTGCGGCATGCCGAAGATGCGCTCGTCGATCATCACCAGCGTGCTGCACTCGTTGCCGTTCCAGCCGAAGAAGGCCTCCGCGATGGTGAAATCCGGCCAGGGATAGGGACCGAACCACTTGCTGTACGTCTTGATGGCGTCGGTCGCATAGCGGACCATTTCCTTGCCGAAATAGGCGTGCTGCGGCAAGGCATGGACGTGGATGCGCACAGGCCGGCCGTCCTCGAGGATGACCTCGCCCTTGTGTTCCTCGAAACAGGCGCTGCACAGGAAAGCGAAATCGCGCACGGTCGGAGCTTCAATGTGAACCTCGACCCGGCCAGCCTCCAGCGGCCTGCTTTCCACAATGGTCCCAGTGCAGGCGATTTTCTGGTCGGCCGGCAGCTGGACCCAGACGTGATAGTTGCCCGCCTCGTTGAAAAACGGTTGGTGCCAGGCAATGAACGGGGTCGGCTGCCACCACGGATCGTGGGTACACTTGGGTTTCTCGGGGTCTTCTTTTGGCGGAATCCGGGGGGGCGTCGGCTCGCCGAAAACGGCCAGCACCGGCAGCCAGTTGCTCAGGAAGGTGACGCCGCGCCACTGGCCCCAGCGGCCCTGTTTCTGCGGCAGCTTGATGGTCAGCTCCAGCTGCACCGTCACCGACTCTCCCGGCAAGACTGGGCCGGGGAGCTCGACGATCATGTTCGTCTCGGTCTCGCCCTCGAAGCGGAACGGCAACTCCTTGGGCTCGTCCGTCCCCAGCAGGTAAACGTGATCGATCTGGCAGACCCGCTCCTTGTACATGGCCTCGCTGGGCTTCATCCGCAGCAGTTCGACCGTCTTGGCGACCATGCCGACCTCCTTGTCGGGAACGACCCAGCGCGAATGGGCGTTGAAGACCAGCTGATTGGTGGGATGCGGATGGCGATTGATCCAGGTGACGCGCTCGAAGACCTGGGCCGCGTGGCCGGCCACGTCCAGGTTCATGGAGACGTGGTAGGTCGGCAGCCAGGGCGGGGCTGCCTGGACGGACGCGGGGCCCGCCAAAGCAGGAACGGCCAGGAGCAAAAGCCAGGCAATCCGCCGAGCCGGCATGAAGGTCATCCTTGACGGGCGTTTGGGTGCCATTCCATCGAACCGTTCGGAGCAGAGAGGGGAAGAACGGCACCACCTCTTATCCAAGATCGGCAGCCAGACCGGGGAAACTGCAATGGTTCCGGTAGTCTGGTTGCTGCCAATACGACAGCCAGGGTGTCCCGAGCGTGCAATTCTGGCAGGACAGGAAACAGCCTCCTTTCCTCGTCCCTGGCCACAAGTCCAGACAAATCAATGCCTTGGACTGTTTGTCGGTTCAGGGCACGGAAGTTGCTAGGGTTGGACTGTCCATCCCAAAGTCGGCGAGAGGATAGCGTAACAGACCCTGGGAGTCAATCAATGAAGATCAAGCCACTGGGCGACCGGATCGTGATCCGGCGTTTCGAGGCCGAGGAGAAGACCTCGGGCGGGATTTTGCTGCCGGATTCGGCCAAGAACAAACCGCAGAAGGGCAAGGTCGAGGCCGTGGGCCCGGGCCATCTGCTCAAGGACGGCACGCGCCGGCCGTTGCAAGTGAAGGTGGGGGATACAGTCCTGTTCACCAACTGGGCGGGCGACGAGTTCAAGGAAAGCCGGGGCAATGACGTCCTGCTGATGCGCGAAGAGGACGTGCTGGCGGTGCTGGAAGGGTAACGAAACCTGTAGGGAACGCCCTCCGTGGCGTTCCGTTTGGGACCGGAACGCCACGGAGGGCGTTCCCTACAGAAGTGGATCAAGATCGACAACCGATAACCGTTGCGAAAATGGGAGGAACGATGGCTGCAAAGCAGATTGCATTCGATCAGGAAGCCCGGGAAGCGATGCGGCGCGGCGTGGCCAAGCTGGCCCGCGCGGTCAAGGTGACGCTGGGCCCCAAGGGGCGGAACGTCATCCTGCAGAAGAGCTTCGGCTCGCCGACGGTCACCAAGGACGGCGTCACCGTGGCCAAGGAGATCGAGCTGGAAGACAAGTACGAGAACATGGGCGCCCGCATGGTGCGCGAGGTCGCCAGCAAGACCAGCGACATCGCCGGCGACGGCACCACCACCGCCACCGTCCTGGCCGAAGCCATCTACAACGAGGGCCTGCGGGCCGTCGTGGCCGGCACCAACCCGATGCTGATGAAGCGCGGCATGGACAGGGCCGTCGAGGACATCATCGCTCGTCTGAAGCAGATGAAGATCGACGTCAAGAACAAGATGGACATGGAGAACGTGGCCACGGTGGCGGCCAACAACGACCGCGAGATCGGCCGGATCATCGCCGAGGCGATGGAGAAGGTCGGCAAGGACGGCGTCATCACCGTCGAGGAAGGCAAGACGCTGGACACCAACCACGAGTTCGTCGAAGGCATGCAGTTCGATCGCGGCTATCTGTCGCCGTACTTCGTCACCGATCCGCAGAAGATGGAGTGCGAGCTGGAAGATCCCTACATCCTCATCCACGAAAAGAAGATCAGCAGCAACAAGCGACCTGATCCCCGTGCTGGAGAAGGTGCTCAACCAGAGCAAGCCGATCCTGATCATTGCCGAGGAAGTCGAGGGCGAAGCCCTGGCGACGCTGGTCATCAACAAGCTGCGCGGCACCTTCAAGTGCGCCGCCGTCAAGGCCCCGGGCTACGGCGATCGCCGCAAGGCGATGCTCGAAGACATCGCCGTGCTGACCGGCGGCCAAGCCCATCTTCGAGGACCTGGGCATTCAGCTGGAGAGCATCCGGCTGGATCAGCTGGGCCGGGCCAAGAAGGTCAAGATCGACAAGGACAACACCACGATCATCGAGGGCTACGGCAAGAAGGAAGCGATCAAGGCCCGCATCCAGAGCATCCAGCGCGAGCTGGAGAAGTCCACCAGCGACTACGACAAGGAGAAGCTGAGCGAGCGGATCGCCAAGCTGTCGGGCGGCGTGGCCAAGATCAACGTCGGGGCGGCCACCGAGAGCGAGATGAAGGAGAAGAAGGCCCGCGTCGAGGACGCCATGCACGCGACCCGTGCGGCCAACCAGGAAGGCATCCTGCCGGGCGGCGGCGTGGCCCTGCTGCGGGCCGCGACCGGTCTGAAGCCGCAGGGCCTCAGCCACGACGAGGAGATCGGCTTACAACATCGTCGTCCGCGCCTGCCGGTCGCCGATCCAGCAGATCGTCCGAGAACGCCGGCGAGGACGGCGCCGTCGTGATGAACAAGGTGCTGGACAGCAAGGACAGCAACTTCGGCTACGACGCTCGTCTGAACCGCTACTGCGACATGGTCAAGGAAGGGATCATCGACCCGACCAAGGTGGTGCGCTCGGCGCTGCAGAACGCGGCCAGCGTGGCCACGCTGCTGCTGACCAGCGACGCCCTGGTCGCCGAGATGCCCAAGGATGAGAAGAAGCCCGCCGGTGGCGGCGGCGACGAAGAGATGTACTGAGCTTCCCCTCAGAAGTTGCGGCCTGAGGCGGCCCAGGATTTGTCCTGGGCCGCCTCCTTTGTTTTCCGCCAAAGTTGAGTCGGAAGTATTGCGGTTCTCCATCAGGTGCGTTAAGCTCGCACTTGACTGTGACGATCAGCCAAAGAGCAGGGAAGTGCTTATGATCCGCCGAACGCCGCGAACGTCTGCCTTCACGCTCATTGAGCTTCTGGTCGTGATTGCCATCATCGCGATCCTGATCGGGCTCTTGCTGCCTGCCGTGCAGAAGGTCCGCGAGGCGGCGGCCCGGCGCAATGCCAGAACAACCTCAAACAGATCGGCCTGGCATTGCACAACTACCACGATGCGAACGGCAGCTTTCCGCCGGGAGGCTCGTCCACGGGCGGCGAGGGCCTCAGTTACCTGGTCTACGTCCTTCCTTACCTGGAACAGGGAGTCGTGTTCGCCCTCGCCGACGTCACCAAGGCTTACGGTGTGGCGCCCAACACGCAACTGGAAACGATCTTCGTGAAGATCTATCTCTGCCCGGACGCCATCGAACTGTTTGCCGTCAGTTTCGATCCCGCCACCGCGCGCACCTTCAGTTACGCCGGGAACATGGGGCCCTACAACCCAGCAAACCCGGGGCAATATCAGTTCACCGCCGGCAACCAGGGCAACGATTCCCAGCAAGGGGTCCTGGGCATGGACACGCAGTACCGCCTTACGGACGTGACCGATGGCACTTCCAACACGTTCCTTGTCGGCGAGCTTTCCTGGAAGGGAGCGAACACCTACCGGGCCTGGTCACGCGGCTGCTGGTCTCTGCCCGACGGCAACTGTCATTCCTGCAAGAACGTCGCGTGGACTCTCAACTCCACGGCCTACAACGGCTCCAACAACTACAACGACGTCAGCATGGGGAGCAACCACACCAGCGGAGCAAACTTCGTGCTCTGCGACGGCAGCGTTCGCCTGGTCGCCACGTCCGTCACGGCGGCGATCCTGCAAGCCGTGGCCAGCCGCAACGGCGGCGAAGCCGTTTCTCTCCCCTGAAGTGCTGCTGCTGCCACGTCGATCTCCACCCACGGGCCGAGGGTGCGCGTGTTCCTCGGCAAAGTAACCTTCGGGCAGCAGGGTCTCGTTGAGCAGGTCCGCGATTGCCCCGGCCCAGTTGACGTGGAACGATTCCCAATGCCGTCGCGGCGCCAGCGGAGCGCGGAAATGATCGAGCAGCGGCATGGTCCGGCATCCTTTCAACAAATCCATGAACACATTCGGTGGAGTGAGCTACAATGGCTCATCCAGGGCACAACCGCTCCCGGATGACTTTCGGCCGACCAGCCAGGACGGCTCCTGTTATTATTCCGGGAAGACCCGGATCTGTCTACCAGGCAGCAATGGCGCTTGCCGGGATGGTCCGGGAATGGTTCCGTCCTTTCACCAGAATGATCTGGAACTGCGGCCAGGAACCTGGATGCTGCCGCGGGGATTCGTTGCAAACAAGGAGGCGGGAGATGACAGAGGCGGAGTGGCGGACGTCGCTGAATTCTCAGAAAATGATCGCTGCACTGAGCGGCAAGGGCAGCGAACGACTCTGGCGATTGTTCGCGGTGGCTTGCGCTCGTCGGATTGAACACCTGATGCGGGATGATGCGAGTCGCAAAGCGCTCGAAGTCGCCACGCGCTTCGCGGATGGGACGGCGACAAGGGAGCAGTTGACGTCGGCGCGTCTCCAGGCGGAAGCAGCATTCCATCAGGCCGGCTATGAATTGTGGATCGACGAACCCCGCGCCAATTTTTGTTGGGATGCTGGGCAGAAGGCGTTAGCTGAAGCGAAGTTGGCTGCTGAGGCGGCACTTCAATGCGTTGCCGAAGACATCGGCAACAAACCGGATGGACAGGTCACGGTGATCGCCGCTTGCTTGCAGCTGCCCGATTTGATCCGTGAGATATTCGGCAATCCTTTCCGCTGGACCGTCGTTGATCCTGATTGGCTCTTGCGAAATGATCGTGCTGTTTTCAAGATTGCCCAAGGGATCTACCGTGATCGGGCCTTTGATCGGCTGCCGATCCTGGCTGACGCTCTGGAAGACGCCGGCTGCGACGACCACGACGTTCTTGCTCACTGCCGACAGCCAGGCGAGCACGTTCCGGGATGCTGGGCGGTGGATTCCCTGCTCGGATACCAATGACTTGCGGCAAGAAGCCGCTCCAGCACCACAACGCCGCTGGGGCCCAGCAGGCTCGCGATGGGATCAAGAGCGGCGAGCAAGGCGAGCTGGGCATTGGCGGCAAGAAAAATGGGTGCGGTTATCTTTGCTCCCTGCCCAGCAGATTCAGTACTGCGAGACTCATGGTTCGCACTCCCGTCTTTATCGTCGGCTCCGGAATTGGATAATACCGATCCGTGTGCGTTCCCGGCAGCGGCTCGCCGCCTTTCTTCGCCGCCGCGACTTTTTCCGGAGGCACCGAGCCCAGGAAGAAGTAAAACCCCGGCACTCCCTCCCGCACGAACTGGCTGAAATCCTCCCCGCCCATGCTCATCGGCCGTTCGTGAACGCGCTCCTCGCCCAGCACGTCGCGGAACAGGCCGGCCATCTTGCGCGTCAGCGCCGCATCGTTGAACAGTGCGGGAAAGTAGCCGTCGAGATCGACGCGGATCTCCGGCGTCGGGGCCCCGGCTCCCAGTGCCGCTGCCTTGACCTTGCGTTCGATCGCCTCCAGAACGTGCTTGCGCACGTCATCGCGTGTGGTCCGCACGGTCAGTTGCAGCTTAACCTCGTCGGGGATGATGTTGTGCTTGGTGCCGCCGTGGATCGAGCCGACCGTGACCACCACCGGGTCGGTCGGGTTGGTTTCCCGGCTGGCGATGGTTTGCAGGTCCAGCACCATCCGGGCGGCCAGCACGATTGGATCGATCGTGGTGTGCGGGGCGGCCCCATGTCCGCCCTTGCCCTTGACGAGGATGTCGATGGTATCGACGTTGGCCTGCAACTGCCCGACGCGGTAATTGACGTGGCCGTGCGGATAGTTGGCGTCGCAGTGCAGGGCCAGGGCGAAATCGGGCTTGGGGAAGCGCTTGAAGAGCCCATCTTGCAGCATCAGGCGGGCCCCCTTGCCGGTCTCCTCGGCCGGCTGGCCGATCAGCATCAGCGTCCCCTTCCAGCGATCCTTGATCCCCGACAGAAGGCGAGCAACCCCAACAAGGCAGGTCATGTTGACGTCGTGACCGCAGGCGTGCATGGTGCCGACTTCCAGCCCTTCCGGGTTGCGGGTCCGCACCATGCTGGCGTAGGGGAGGTTGGTTCGCTCCACGATCGGCAGGCCGTCCATGTCGGCCCGCACCATCACCGTTGGACCAGGGCCGTTCTTCAGCACGGCCACCACACCGTGGCCGCCCACGCCGGTCGTCACATCGAAGCCTGCCTCGCGCAGCTCCTGGGCCAATCGAGCCGCCGTCTGCTCCTCTCGGCTCGACAGTTCGGCGTGTGAGTGCAGGTGCTTGTAGAGCGCATCCAGGTAGGCGTAGTCCTTGCCGACGCGCTGCTGCACGTCGGCGTCGAGCTTTTGCAGGCTGGCCGGCTCCGCGGCCGGCTGCACTGCAAGGATCGACCAGCAAACAAGCCAGGCCCCAGTCATGGCACTCTCCCGGATCAAACAAACTTGGTCACGCCCGGGATCGCCACCGGCGGCGTCGGCAGCGGCAGGTCCCAGTCATAGCGAGCTGGCGACAGGTCTTGCCTGGAGTTGAAGGCCATGTCCCAGGTGATCAGCTGGCCGGTATACGCGGCCATCCGGCCCATGATCGCCAGCAGCGTGCTTTTCGCCATGTATTCGCCGTTGTTGATCGGCTTGCCCGAGCGGATGCTGGCGAACAGCTCGTCGTGTTCGGTCTGGTAGATGTTGCGTTCCGGACCGTCGTAGATCCAATCCTTGTCGGAGCGGATGACCACACCCTTGCGCTTTCTCGGAGAACTGGGCACGGCCCTTGGTCCCAATCGCATGGGCGCTCATGTCACCGAACTTGCACCCATTCTGCTGCCGGCAGTTGCTGAACAGCTTCGCCCCATTGGCGTACTCGTAGACCACCGAGAAGTGGTCGTAGATGTGCCCGAACTTGTCGGGGTCGGTACGGACCTGCCGGCCGCCCAGGCCCACCGCGCGGACCGGATACTCGTTGCGCATCGCCCAGGCGCAGACGTCGAGGAAATGAACGTGCTGCTCGACGTTGAAGTCGCCGGAGAGCCAGACGAAGTTGTACCAGTTGCGCATCTGGTACTGCATGTCGGTCCAACCCTCCTGCCGGGCCTGGCCTTTGTTGGAGCCGCGGTAATCGTTGGCTTGCACCACCAGCACGTCGCCCACCGCCCCCTCGTGAGATGCGCTTGACCAGTTCCTGGAAACCATCGTGGTAACGCAGACAGAGGCCGGAGACGATCGACAGGTTTTTCTTCTTCGCCGCCGCGCACGTTTCCAGCACGGAGCGGACGCCGGGAGCATCGACCGCCACGGGTTTCTCGGCGAAGACGTGCTTGCCGGCCTCGACCGCCGCCTTCAGATGGATCGGCCGGAAGCCCGGCGGCGTGCAGAGCAGCACCACGTCGCAGCAAGCAATCACCTTCTGATAGGCGTCGAAGCCGACAAAGCAGCGCTCGGGCTTGACCGCCACCTTGGCCGCGATCTTCTCGCCTTTTTTCGACAGGATGTTGAGGCTGTTCTGCAACTGGTCCTCGAAGACGTCGCCCAGAGCGTACAGCTGGACGTTCTCGTCGGCTTGCAGGGCCTGCCCCGCGGCCCCGGTCCCCCGACCGCCGCAGCCGATCAGCCCGATCTTGAGAAGGTCCGTGCCGGCCGCATGCACGTTGGAGGCCAGGGGCAGGGCGGCCAGGGCCCCGCCGATCACCGCTCCGGCGGCCAGCAGGTCGCGGCGCGAGAGATCGGTCGGGGCGGGGAGAGGAGTGTTTTCGTTCATGGTTCCCTCGTTACTTCTTCAGCGGCCGTATTTCAAACGTGCGGAAAAACAACTCGAAGCCTTCGCACTGCAGCAGGACCTTGCCGGCCGAGGGGTAGACGTCGTAAGCCTCGTTGACCTGGGTGCCGTTGACGCTGATCGCAAGGCGTTTCCCCTCGCAGCGGCATTCCACCTTCGTCCATTCGCCCAGCGGACTTTCCACGTCATTCTTGCCGCGCGTGTCGAGAAACTCCTTGAAATCCAGGTCATGCATCGACCACCACAGCTGTCGGCCACCGGCGAAGACACGCGGCATACCGCCTTTCTTCCAGCGCGGCCGCTTATCAGGCCCCGCAACGTCGGCGGTCAGCTGCACCGGGATCGTCTCGCCCTTCTCGTTCTTGCCGCGGATGACGATCAGGTCGCCGACGCAGCCCTGGGCCAGCTGGCACTCGATGCACGACATCCATGTCCCGTTGGCGCCGCCGTCCGGGCCGACGGCGTTGAGCAGCACGCCGGAGTTCCGCACGAACTTGCCGCCGTCGGTCTTCTTACCCCACTTGAACTCGACGACCAGGTGATAATCGCGATACTCCTTGTCCGTGGCGAGGTAGCCGAAGCCGTCTCCGGAGACGTGAATCATGCCGTCCTTGACGGAGAAGACCTTGCGTGGGTCTTCGCGCTTGGTGTCCCTCAGCCAGGGGTGGAGGCCGGACAGGTCCTTGCCGTTGAACAGCTTGATGACCTCGGTGGGAGTGATTGGCTCGGCTTTCTTTTCCTCGGCTCGGGGTCTGAGGGCAAACAGGCCCAGCACCAGGGCGGAAAGGAGGATTGTGCGCGACATGGAAGAAGCTCCTTCATCCAGCAAGCGACCATACCTGCACCGCACCGGCCATGTCGGCGGCAGCCAGCCAGCGCCCATCCGCGGAGATCGACACGGCGTGAACCCAGTCCTTGAACTGGCCGCCCCGCGCTTTGCCCAGCTCCTTGACCAGCTTGCCGCTGGCCACGTCCCAGATGCGGACCAGCGTATCCCGGCCGCTGGAAAAGAGGTGCTTGCCATCGGGGTGGAAGGCCAGGTCGGTCGCGCCGTACGCATGCCCGGGCGTCAGCTCCCGGGTCTTCTTGCCCGTGGCTGGATCGACCAGGAACACCTTGCCGCCGCCCTGCGCATCAACCTCGCCGCCCCGACCCAGGGCCAGCACCTTGCCGTCGGGGGAGTAAGCCGCCGCAGCGATGTACGTGCCCTTGAAGACTGGCCCCAGGTCAAACTGCACCTGGCCCGTTGTTGCGTCCCAGAGCTTGACGCCATCGTGCCGGCCCTGATCGAAGACCAGGGGCACGCGCTCGGAGACGACGGCCTGCTTGTTGTCGGGCGACAGGGCCAGCGCATAGACCCAGCCGCGCGGCGTCTTCCAGCGGCGCAGCTCCTTGCCGGTCGCGCGGTCCCACACAATGACCTGGCCGCCATCGTCGCCGCTCAGCAGCAGCTTCTCGTCCCGGCTCAGTGCCATCGCCGTCACCCATTCGCGGTGTCCCGAAAGCACCTGGGCCGGCTGCTGCACGTGGAGCTTCGCCTCCATCGGCTCGGGAACCTTGCTGGCATAACGCCGGCTCTTGATCTCTTCCCGGGTCCGCTCGTTGAGTACCACCGTACCGGGTTCCTTCGCCTCCGCCTGCATGTCCCACACACGAATCGAGTGATCGTAACTGGACGAGAACAGCCAGCGGCCGTCGGCAGTCGCGACCAGCCGGGAAACGACGTTGCTGTGCCCGTCGAGGCGGCGGATCGGCCTTGGCGGCGGTCCGCCGGGCTTGTCCGGCAGGTCCCACAGCAGGATCTGTCCCAGGTTGTTGCCGGCCGCCAGCTTCCGCGTCGAGCCAAGGAAGCTGACGCTCGTCACCCAGTCGGCGTCCCAGGGCAGCGTCCAGACCAGGGTCGCCTTGTCGAAGTTGATCGCATCGGCCATGACCGCCTCCTCAGCTCAGCAGCTCGCGAACCGGCTTCGACCCTTCCGGCGTGGCCCACACGGGCCGTGTGCCGACAAAGTGCTTGGCACGGTGGTTGATCCCCAGGGCCGTGTAAATGGTGGCGAACAGGTCGCCCTCGCTGACCGGATTGTCCGTGACCTCCTTGCCGTCGCGGTCGGTGACGCCGTACGTCTGGCCCCCCTTGATGCCGCCGCCGGCCAGCACCACCGTCCATGCTCGGATGAAGTGGTCCCGGCCCGCGCGGTTGTTGACGTACGGCGTCCGACCGACCTCGCCCATCCAGACCACCAGCGTGTCCTTCAGCAGGCCGCGCTCCTCCAGGTCGAGCAGCAACGCCGACCACGCCGGGTCAAGGACCTGCATGTTCGCCTTGTGGCAGACAAAGTTGTCGGCGTGGCTGTCGTAGTTGTCCTGGCCGATCTCGACAAAGGGCACCCCCGCCTCGACCAGCTGCCGGGCCAGCAGACAGCTGCGCCCGAAGCTGGTGTCACCGTAGCGCTCGCGGGCTTTCGGCCACTCCTTGCTGACGTCGAACACTCCCTTGGCTCGCAGCAGCCGCCAGGAGCGTTCCTTGGCCAGCCGGTGGTTCTCGAAGGGGTCGGCCTTGTGGTCCTTGCCGAACTCCTGTTCGACAAAGCGGAGCAGGTCATTGCGGCGATTCTCCGCATCGGGGGCGAGGTACGGACTGGTGAAGTACGGCAGCTGGCCGTTGCGGTCGATGCTGAATGGTTCGTACTAGCGGTCCGAGGAACCCGGCCCCGGCGTTGCCGGTCGGACCCATGCGAACGAAGCTGGGCAGGTCGGCCTCGGGCTTGCCCAGGTACTTGGCCACCACGGCACCGATCTCGGGGTGCGGCGTCCGTTCGGACATCTTGTAGCAGGTGTGCATGTGGTAGATGCCGTCGGGGTGGTCCGGCGACTGGGTGCGCATGCTGCGGATGATCCCGAGCTTGTCGATGACCTCCGCCATCTTCGGCAGATACTCGCAGATCTGAATGCCAGCGATCCTGGTCTGCATCGGCCGGAACGGTCCACCGGTCGGCCGGCCCGGCTTCATGTCGAAGGTATCGATCTGGCTGGCCCCGCCGTTCATCCACAGCAGGATGCAGCGCTTGCCGGTCTTCTTCGTCTCGGCTGCGGCCGAGTGGGTGTGGAACAACCCGCCCCAGTTGGCGACCGCCAGGCCGCTGCCCGTCGCCAGGGCTCCCTTGAGGAAGCCGCGACGGCCAACGTGTTCCTGACGCGGACAGGGATTGAACATGGCAGGATCTCGTCTTTTCTCCCCTCTCCCTCGTGGGCTGGGATTGGGACTTTGTTACGACCCCTGCCGGCTTGTCCGGCAGGTGAAGCAGGTCAAAGGCTAGATCGTGCGGCGCAAAGAAACACCTTTCTTATTTCTTTGCCTTCTCCTCTAGCCTCAGACCTTCTTCACCTGCCGGACAAGCCGGCCGGGGTCGGAAAGTGTCAATGGTTAAACCGAAACTCCGCACAATTCACCAGCACCCAGATTGCTTCCTCAACCAGAGCGTCGGGCTTCTTGGGATCGGTGGTCAGGTGCTGCACAAATCGCTTCTGCTCGGCGGTTGTCGGCGGTCGGTTCAGCACCGACAGGAACATCCGATCAACACGCTTCTCCCACGGCTCGGTGGAGGTCAGCAGGCTGTCGGCCAGGTTGCCCTTGCGGCGTTGGATAAACTGCCGAACGTGCGAGCTGTTGTTGAGGAACAGATGCTCCGACAGTCCGCCCTGGAAATCGCCGCGGCCATTGGTCGGCTCGCCGAAGTACTTCAGGAAATACACCGTGGCGTCGTTTCCCGTCCGATTTCCGGGAGTATCGTTTCCGGTCGCGACCCGCAGCGCCGCCATCAGTTCCTCCGCCGACAGCGGCCGGGTCCGGCCGCGCTCGAACCAGGGAGGGAACGCTTCCGAACCCGGTCCTGCCGACGCCAGCTGGTACGCCTCGCTGCTCACCAGCTCGCGGATCAGCCATTTCAGATCAAACTTGTGCTTGATGAGCCCGTCCGTCAACGCCGCGAACAGCTCCGGATGACTGGGAGCGTTCTTGTCGCTCAGATCGTCCACCGGATGGACGAAGCCGCGCCCCAGGAACTGGCTCCAGACACGGTTGACCACGGCCCGGGCGAAGTACGGGTTGTCGGCCGAGGTCACCCACGCCGCCAGCTTCTCCTTGCGGGAGAAGGGCGGCTTCGGCAGCGTCTTGGCGGTGCGATAGTCCGGCTCCTTGAACCCCTTCGGCAGCAGCGGTTCGTCGAGCGCCGGACCGCCGAGGAACTTTGGCTTGATCGGCTCGCCCTTCTGGCCGGGCTTCTGGTCCTTGACCGACCCGGTGAACAGCACCTCGCCGCTGCTCTTCTCCCCGATGATCAGGCCCTTTTTCATTCCCGAAGCATCGTTCAGCACCATCACCCGGACGAAGAACCCGGCCATGCCGTAGAAATCCTTCTGCGTCCACGGCTCGTAGGGGTGATCGTGGCAGCGGGCGCACTGAAGCTGCGTGCCCAGGAAGATCCGGCTGACGGCCACGGTGGCGTCTTCCGGCTGGTTGCGGTACTGCACCAGGAACATCGCCGTGCCCGGTTGCTCGGCCTGGAGCAGATCGCGCACCCAGCGGTCGTACGGCTCGTTTTTGGCGAAGCGCTCAACCAAGAACTTCTTGAAGCTGTCGCGCTTGCTGGTCGTCTCGTAGTTGGGCGGGTTGCGGCCAAACAGGAGCAGGTCCCAGACGTTGGCCTGCTGCACCGCGAAGCGCGGATCGGCCAGCAGCCTGTCGATCACCTTGTCGCGCTTGGCGGGGTCCTTGTCTTCGAGGAAGCGAACCGTTTCCTCGGCGGTGGGGATGCTGCCGGCCAGGTCGAGATAGACCCGGCGGAGGAACTCGCTGTCGCTGGACCGGCCGGCGGGGGTGATCTTCTTCTGCTGCCAGGCCGACTTGATCTCACGGTCGATGAGCTGCCGCGGCCGCAATTCCTGGGCGGAGAGCACCGGACCGCCGAGCAGCAGGAACGCGAGCGTCGGGACCATTCCCCAGGAGCGGCGAAAGCGGGACATTGGCAGTCCTCCGGTAGATCGCGGAGTTCCCTGGATTGCTTACGTGGCAGGACGTCCGGAGCCAGCGCATTGCTCGCGGACGACAACTGGCAGGAGCGTACCTGTGCCATGCTATCACTTGCCCCTACCCGGAATCTAGTTGTTCCAGCCAATGACAGCACGATTGTCAATTGGTAAAATGAAACCGTACCGTTGCCGTGGACTGTGCGCCCATGCTTTCTGGAATGAGGACCAAACCCATGCCACGCCGTCCCGCCAGGCCGCCGGCACCCGATGAATCTGCCGAATTTGGCCGGCTGGAGCGACCGCCGCGGCTGAAGAGCCGGGTGGAGCAGATGTTGCGGCAAGCCATCACCGAGGGCCGGTTCGCCGCCGGCCGCTTGCCCACCGAGGTGGAACTGGCCGAACAGCTGGGTGTCAGCCGGGAAACGGTGCGCCTGGCGGCCGAGGTGTTGCAGCAGGAGGGCTTGCTGGTCAAGATCCGCCGCAAAGGGACGTTCCTGCAAGTGCCCGCGATGCCCGAACAGATTGTCTCGCCCCCGGCGACCGTGCTTGGCTATCTCCAGGCCGGCTACCAGGCCCAGGACCAAGAGGAGGGCGTGACCCGCGTGGTCAGCGGCCTGATGCTCCAGGGGGCCCTGGAAGAGGCCAGCAGGGCCAGCTTTCATCTGATCGTCCAGCACGCCCCTTACGTCCAGATCGGGCAGGCGCTCGGTCAGCTGACCCAGGATCGCCGGCTGCGCGGCCTGATCTTCGCCTCCTACGGCGAGGAAAAGCTGCTGAAGCGCGTGGTCGGCCTGGGGCTGCCGACCGTGCTGCTGGACCACGACCTGCACCTGGCCCAGGTCCATTCGGTGCGGGACGATTCCTTCCAGGCGGCTCGGGATGCGGTCTGCTACCTGGCCAAACTGGGTCATCGGCGGATTGCCTTCGTCAACTGGAAGCACGTGGAGCTGAACCCGTGGCGCTTGCGTGGCTTTCGAGACGGCCTGCGTCAGGCGAACCTGCCGCGGCGGCGCTCCTGGGAGCTGTCGATCGAGCTGACGCCGGCCGGGGCCCGCCAGGCGGTGGAACAGGTGCTGGCGCTGTCGCCTCGGCCGACGGCCCTGTACTGCTTCAACAGCACCCTGGCCCGTCTGGTGCTGGAGGAACTGCGGGGCCGCTCGGTACGGGTGCCGGAAGACATCAGTGTGCTGGGCGGCGGCGGCGAGGAGATCCCGGGATTGGCCTGCCACCAGGCCGACTGGTACGCGATGGGCCGGCTCGCTGTCCAGGTGCTGCTGCGGGCCCTGAAGTCCGGCGAAGCGACGGCGGAGCATCACGTCTGCCCCAACACCATCCGGCCCGGCGCGAGCGCGGCCTCGCCCGGAGGAGGATGATACGCCGTGCGTCTCAATCCTCCTCCGGAATGTCCACCCATTCCTTCCGCGTGAACGCCGAGCCGGACCGCACCATCGCCGGGAGGAACGGAAACAGCCGCGCCCGGGCAGCCTCATCCAGGGGCGCTCCGTACTCCGAGACCTCGAACGCCTCGACGTACTGGATCTGCTTGCCGCGTTCCGGGCCGTACACCTGGACCAGTTGCTCACGGTATCGCTCCGCCAGCGGCGCGATGCGCCGGCTCATGCGCTCGGCCAGCCAGGCCCGCCGCTCGGCGTCCCCGGCCGGCACCTGCTCCAGGTAGCCGGCGTTGTACGGCAGCCACTCGTAGAACTGCGACTGATGGCAGTGCAGCATTGACACCAGCGTGTCGAACTGCTCGTCGGTGTCCACAAGCACCTGCGGCTCGAACCGGCACGGTTTCTTGAAGGCATCGGAAAAGTAGAGGATGATCGGTGTCCGCGCCAGGTGCGGCACGTCGGGACACAGGGCTGGCACGGTCAGCAGGTAGGCGGCATCCTGCACCAGCAGGCCGGTGAAACGATGGTCGGGGTGGTAATCGGTCGAGCGGTGGGTGACGATCAGGTCAGGCCGGAAGCAGCGGATGAGGCGGATCACCTCTTCGCGGTACTCCAGCCGATCGTCGAGGGCCCCGTCGGGATGGTCCAGGATCTTGTAAGTGGCCCCGATGACGGCCGCGGCCGACTGGGCCTCGGCCCGGCGGCGCTGGACCAGGGCGGGGCCGTGCATGCTCTGGTGGCCGGACCGGCCATCGGTCAGGCTGACCATTTGCACCACGTGTCCCAGGGCACACCAGCGGGCGGCGGTGCCGCCGGCCTTGATGTCCGCGTCGTCCGGATGGGCCCCGATCAGCAGGATGCGCAGGCGCTTCTCCACGATATTCTCCTCTGGAAGGTGTGAAGAAAAGGATACCACACCGCGACGGAATGGTCAGTGGAGACACGAACATTTCACGGAGAGGAGGTCGCGATGCACGCCGGTTCCAGATGACGGCGAACCGGAATACAATGACGGGAGACCCCCAGGGCGCTGCCCTGGGCTATCGTGTAGCGCCCCTTCGGGGCTTGTTGGCTGTTGTCTTCCGCCCCGAAGGGGCGCAACACGATAGCCCAGGGCAGCGCCCTGGGGTCTTGGGCCGGGCCTGATTCCGGTGCCCGGCCGGCTTCTCTTCCCGCGGCTTCAAGAGGACCGGGTCATGACCAAACCCACTCCCGTGCCCATCAACCCCGCCGAGCTGGTTCAGCTGGCCCAGGCCACCATGACAGCGGCCAGGTTTCCCTTCCTGGCCACCATCGACGGCGACCAGCCCCGGCTGCGTCCCATCTCGCCGGTGCGGACCGAGGGGTTCGTCGTCTACTTCGCCAACCTCCGCGCCTACCACAAGACCGGCGAGATTGCCCTCAATCCCCGGATCGAGCTGTGCTACATGGACCCAAAGCACGACCAGGTGCGGATCACCGGGGTGGCCGAGGTGCTGACCAATCGCAAGCTGTTGCAGGAGATCTGGGACAGCAACCCGCTGCTGCGCGAGTACCTGGGGAGCATCGACAATCCCGAGCTGATCGTGTACAAGCTCCGGCCCGCGCAGGTGCGCTTCATGCGAGAATGGGCCCTGGAGTACCACCAAGTGCCGCTGGACACGGCCAACAACGCACCTGGAGCGCCGCCGATGGGGTAGATTGTGCCTTTGCTGGTGCCGGTCACCCCACAATCCAGCGATACACCGCATACAGGCAGGCGATGGCCCCGAGGATCAGCCACCACGGTTTCCGGCTCGGCGGAGCGTCTTCGCGCGACAGGTAGTTCTCGCAGTAGGGGCAGCGCTCGGAATCCTCGTGGATCTGTCTGTGACAGTAGGGACAGGGGATGGTCGCCGATTCCTCCTCGTCCCCTCCATCCCAATCGTCTTCGTCAGTGCTTCGCCAGGACATGGCCCGATCACTCCTTGCGCCGATCGAAGTCCACCGGGTCGCCGAACTGCTTGCGGGCCTGTCCCAGGAGCTTCTCCAGCCGGGCCCGTTGCTCGGCGTGGGCCGGATCGGCCGCGAGGTTGTGGACCTCGTCGGAGTCGTTCTTCAGGTCGAACAGCTGGGTGTTCCTGACCCCCTTGGCGTTGTAGGCGATCAGCTTCCAGCGCTCGTCGCGGATCATCCGCTGACAGTCCCGATACGCTCCAAAGAGCCAGTCGCGCACCCGCATCTTCTCGCCGCGGATGATCGGGAGCAAGCTCTGGCCCTCGACCGCGGCCGGCGTCTTGATCTTCGCCAGGTCGCAGAAGGTCGGAAAGAGATCGAACAGGTACACCAGCGCCTCCGACTTGCCTTTGGGGATGCCGGGGCCGGCGAAGATCAGCGGCGGTTTGACGTGCTCGTACAGGTTCTGCTTGCCCATCAGCCCGTGCCGGCCGCCGACGGCCAGCCCCTGATCGCTGGAGAAGACCACGATCGTGTTGTCGGCAAAGCCGCGCTGCTTGAGCGTCGCGAGAATCCGGCCCACCTGGTGGTCGAGGTCGGAGACGCAGGCGTAGTAGTCGGCCAGGTGGCGGCGCATCACCTCGGGGGTGCGCGGCCAGGGCGCCAGCGTCTCGTCGCGCACCTTCAGCTCGCCGTTGTCGAAGGGATGCTCAGGCAGGAAGTTCTTCGACAGCGTCAGCCTGGCGGGGTCGTACAGCTTCGTGAACTCCGGCGGCGCCACGCGCGGATCGTGCGGCACCGGGGCGCAAGGTAGACGAAGAACGGCCGATCGCCCTTGTGCCCGTCCAGGAACCGGATCACCCGGTCGGCGTGGTCGCGGGCGTCGTTGGGGCCGGTCTTCTTCGTTTCAATGTTGGTCGTGAAGGCGGCATTGGCAAAGAGACAGGAGTTGCCGTTCTTCCCAATGTGGAAGGTGACGTAGCCGGCGTCGTTGAGGAGTTTCGGCAGCAGCGGCGTTCCTGGCGGGGCTTTCCGTTCGCGCATCTTTTGCGGACAGTGCCAGAGCGACTGGCCGGTCATGAGCATGGTCCGGCTCGGCAGACAGACCGCGCCGATCATCGAGCCCATGCAGTAGGCGTTGGTGAAGTGAAAGCCGGTCTGGACCAGCCGATCGAGGTTGGGCGTCTTGACCTCGGGATCGCCCAGGGCCGCGATGGTGTCCCAGCGCTGGTCGTCGCTGAAGACAAAGAGGATGTTCGGCCGTGCGGCCGGGGTAGGATCGGCAGCTCGTGCTGGGACAAACGCCAGGAGCGAAACGAGCAACGCGGCAACGCAGCGGATCATCGGCCAGCTCCTCACCCGGTCAGGATCGGCAGCCGCATCCGACCATTGGCGTCGGTCGTTGCGCCAAGCCGGCCCTGCTCGGTTTCTTCCTTCTCCCACTTGTCGATTTCCTCCAGCAGGGCATCGACCATCTCATGTTCCAGCACGTGCCGGACGATCTCGCCGCGCTTGAAGATGACGCCCTTGCCCTTGCCGGCGGCGATGCCCAGGTCGGCCTCGCGGGCCTCGCCGGGGCCGTTGACGATGCAGCCCAGGATGCTCACCTTCACCGGCGTCGTCTTGCCCGCCAGCCGTTTCTCCATCTCGGCGATGATCGCTTCCAGGTCGATCTCCAGCCGGCCGCAGGTCGGACAGGCGATCAGCTCCGGCTTGCGCACGCGCCGGCCCGTCGCCTGGAGGATGTCGAAGGCGGCCGCGATCTCGGGAACCGGATCGCCCAGCAGGCTGATCCGGATCGTGTCGCCGATGCCGTCCAGCAGGATCGGGCCCAGGCCGCAGGCCGACTTGGTCACCGCGTACGGTGCCTTGCCCGCCTCGGTGATGCCGATGTGCGTCGGATAGTCGGCGTACTTCGCATAGAGGCGGTATGCCTCTGCTGCCGTCTGCACGTCGCTGGACTTCAGCGACACGATCAGGTCGTGATACCCCTCCGACTCGGCAATCTCGATGTAGCGCAGGGCGCTCTCGACCATGGCGGCGGGACAGGGATAGCCGTGCTTCTCGACCAGCTCGCGCTCCAGGCTGCCGGCGTTGACGCCGATGCGCATGGGCAGGCCCTTGGCCTTGGCCTTGCGGATCACCTGGCGATAGCGGTCGTAGCCGCCGATGTTGCCGGGGTTGATGCGGATCTTGTCCACCGGATGGTCCAGGGCGGCCAGGGCCATCTTGTAGTCGAAGTGGATGTCGCAGATGAGCGGGACCTTGATGCGCTTGCGGATCTCGCCCAGCACGGCGGCGTCCTGGGCCTTGGGCACCGTGACGCGCACCAGCTCGCAGCCGGCCTCTTCCAGCCGATGGATCTCGGTCAGGACGGCGTCCAGCAGGTGCGTCTCGGGCGTGGTCATCGACTGCACGAGGATCGGATTGTCGCCGCCGACGATGCGATCGCCCACCTTGACCTCGCGGGTCTTGTGGCGGGGCCGGCGCAGCTCGGCCGCGGCTGCTTGCAGGGTGGCAGTGTCCACTTTGGCTGTCATGGAATCGGGTCTCGGGCGGGTTCCTGGGTTGTTCGGGCTCCTTGCCTTCGCAGCCATCCTAAGTTGACCGATCGGACGAGTCAAGGCGACGATTCGCGTCGGCGCCCCATTGCCGAGCCGCGCACGCAGCGCAGCGGAGTAAGCGGCTCTCCGGGCATCCAGAGAGCCGCTTACTCCGCTGCGCTGCGTGCGCGGCTCGGCAATGGCATCGTGAGTGCCCGTTGGCGTCGGCCCCTATCGATCTGACCGTTCCTTCTCGGTTCGGACAACTGCGGAGCGTTCACGTGGCCGGCGCAAGGTCCTTGCGAAACTGCCGGCCGGTGTCGATCTGCTGGAAGCCCAGACCCAGGACCAGCTGCACGGCGGGAGTGTTGTCGGCGGGGACCTGGAACTCCGCGAGGCTGAAGAACTGATCCTGCAGGTGCCGTAGCAGCTGGGCCACGAGGAACTTGGCCAGGCCCTGCCGGCGAACGTCCGGCTCCACTTCCAGGGCCACGAAGCCGATGGCGTGCTCGTTCCAGCGCATGCTGAAGGGTTCCATCTCCCACAGGTTGGCACGGGCCACCAGCCGTTGCGTCCCCTTCTCGCGCAGCCGATAGTCGTGCAGTTCCACCGGGCCCAGCACGCACTCCTGCCACCAGGTCGATTCCCGGTAGGGCCCGCCCAGGATCTCGATCCGCTGCCGCAGGGCCGGGAAGCGGGCGTCGTTGACCACAACCGGCGTGTCCAGCGCCCGCTGCAGCACCAGACAGGTCCTGTCCAGGACGTAACCGTGCTTCTCGAAGAAGGGCCGGGCCAGGCGATCACTGTCGAGGAACCCCGGCGAACTGCTGCCGCCGTAGACGCCGAAGCTGAACGGATTGAGCGGGGCCATCGGGCCGGCATAAATCCGCCCGGCGCCGCGACCCTGGAGATAGGCCTCGCTTTTCTGGAGCAGTTCCTTGCCGATCCCCTGCCCCCGATGCGAGGGCTGCACCCCGATCAGACAGACCACGCCGACCGACGGATCGAGGTCGGAGCCGTCGGCACCGGGACCGAAGCCGGATAGGGCAAAGCCGACCGGAACGTCGTCGGCGCAGGCCAGGATCAGACCGGCCGGATCGAAATCGGGCTTGGCAAAGAGGAAGTATTCCAGCAGAGTGGTGCCGCGAAAGCCGATGGCGCCCCGCTCGGTGAAGCAGGCGTTCCAGAGCCTGGCCACGGCCGGAGGATCGGTGTTGCGAAAGCAGCGGTACTGAATCACGGACGACCTTTCCACGCTCCTGAAGGGCGAGTCAGTCGAGGCTTCCGGTCGGCCGCCCCAGAACCAACCCTTCCCTGCATTATAAGATGGCGGCGGCGCTGTGCAAGTTTTACGTGGACGCCGGATCAAGTTCCCGGAGGCGTTGGGGCGGTGTAAACGGTCTGCGCTTCCCCGGCGAGCGGCGCGGCGTAAGCCCGCCGGTGGAGTCTGTCACCGGCGGGCTGACGCCGCGCCGCTCGCCTGAGATTCACTCCTTGCCCTTCTTCCCCAGGATCACGCGGAACCCCCGATACTCCGGCGCCGCCGGGCTGGTCTGCACCCGCGGATTGGCCGGCGCGTCGGCACTGCCGCCGCGAAGCACGCCCTTGCCGTCCTGGCCCACGGTCCACTCGGCCACGTTGCCTCCCAGGTCGAACACCAGCTCCTCCTCACCGGAGCCGCGGAACTGACCCACTTCACGCAGCAGGGGCGCCGACCCCGGCAATTCCTTGATCTTCTCCTTCAGACGGACCGCGTCGTCGGGATTGACCGCGTAGCCGGCCCAGTAATCGAGCGTGTTCTCGCCCGGCTCCGACGAGTCATACAGCGTCCCGGCAACCTCCTCGTCGGGCAGGCGATAGACCCGGCCCGTCTTCTTGCTCAACCAGGCACAGTAAGCGCGCGCCTGCTCGAAGGTGATGCCGCTGACCGGGAGGTTGTCGGCCAGCTTCTCGCCGGCGCGATACCGCGGATCGAACTGCCGATACTGCGCCACCGTCACCTCGAATCGGCCCACCGCGGTCCCCTGGTGAGCCACCGTCTCGGGAACGAGGACGTCCTTCTCCAGGATTCCCAGCTTGCCGTCGCTGGTCCTGGCCTGTCGCCGCTGCAGTGCCCAGGCCAGCGGCGAGTCGGCCTTCAGGGCCTCGTTCTTCTCCTTGAGCGTGCCAAACAGCCGGCGATCGAACCAGGCCAGTTCCTCCTCCAGCTTGCGGCGCTGGTGCTGCGGTTTTTTCAGACCGTGTGCCTCCCCCGCGAACAGCACCAGCCGAACGTCCGCCCGGGCCAGCTGCTGCAAGCCGCGATAGAGCAGCCAGCCCTGCTGTGTCGGCACCACCCGGTCCTCGCTGCCGAAGAAGATCAGCGTCGGCGTCCGCACCTTGTCCAGCTGGAAGAACGGCGATTTCTTGTGGTACAGCTGCGGATCTTCCAGCGGCGACCGGCCCAGGTAAAAGCGATCGAACGCCTCGCCGAACTCGCAGTTGGCCCAGTCGCTGACGTACTCCACCGTGCCCGCCCCGCTGACCGCCGCCTTGTAGCGGGTGGTCCGCACGATCAGGGCGTTGGTCAGGATGCCGCCGTTGGACCAGCCCATGATTCCCAGCCGGCCGGGATCGACCAGCCCCCGGTCGATCAGGCTATCAACGCCTTTCTCGACGTCCACCGTCTCCAGGTCCAGGTATTTGCCCCCCGTGATCGACTCCATCCAGGCCTGGCCATAGTTGGAGCTGCCGTGGTAGTTGGGCCGCAGCACAAAGGCGCCGCGCTGGCAGTAGAGGTTGGCTGAGTAGGCCCACGATTCGTTCCAGTTGTCCAGGTCCGCCGCCATCGGTCCGCCGTGGATCTGCACGATCAGGGGGTACTTCTGCCCCTTCTTCCAGTCGTGCGGATAGTACAGGATGCCCTCGACCTCCTCGTCCAGGGCCCCTTTCCAGCGGCAGATTTCGGTCTTCGCTTTCGGCAGTTCCTCCAGATGCTCGTTCAGCTCGGTGATCGCCCGGACGTCGGCCAGCTTGCCACCGTCCAGGCCGGCGCGATACCACTGCGCCGGCCGGCTGGCGGTCGAGTGGGAGAAGAGCAGCACCTTGCCGTCTCGGGAGAGCTGCAAGCCGTGGATGCGGCCGGACCTTGGGCCGGTCAGCCACTGCCGGGTCCAGCCGTCGCCGGTTCGCACGTACCGGGCCGTCTTGCCCTGGACGCCGTCGGCCAGCATGGCGACGAAGCCGTCATTGGTCGCGACCACGCCGGGGATGTCGTTGTTTTCCTCCTGGACGCTGATGCCGCGCTCCCACTGGAGATCGACCTTGACGATCTTCTCGCCGGAGCGATCGCACCAGTACAGCTCGGCGATGCCGGCGACGTGCAACTGCGGCTGGCTGCTGAACTCGTTGACGGCGTAGAACCCCTTGCTGTCGGGCGTCCAGCGAATCGCGCCGACGTGGAAGCGGCCCTCGAACAGCTGCCGGCGCTTGCCGGTCTGGAGGTCGTGCAGAAAGACGGCCGGCTTGATCTTGTTGTCGTAGGCGTAGCGCAGGCTGCGGTTGTGGATGGTGACGGCGACCTGGCCGTCCGGCGACACGGCCAGGTTCTCGATGCGGTCGTGGTTGTCGCTCAGGCGGGTGACCGTCCTGTCCTTGACCGACACGCGGAACAGCCGGACCGGCGGCTCATGCTTCTCGTCCTCGACGACCTCGGTGGTATCCTTGCGGTCGTCCTTGACGATCGTTTCGCGGTGGCTGGCCGTTTCCTGAGCGACGAAGATCAGCGACTCGTTGCCGGCCCAGGCAAATCCCTTGATCGCGCGCGACCAGTCGAGCAGCTGCCACGGTTCGCCGCCGAACGGATCGATCAGCCAGAGCTGCGGTTTGGCCTCGTGCTTGTCTTCCTCCTTGCCGCGGCGTCGGCCCCCACGCTTCGGCGTCTTGCTTTTGGGCGCCGGCCGATCGCTGAGGAAGGCGATTCGCTTGCCATCCGGCGACCAGCGCGGACTGGTGCAGGGATGCGGCCCGCGCGTCAATTCGATCGTCCGACACTCCTTGAGGTTGGTGCGCATGATCTGAGCGACGTGTTCATCCTCGTCGGGGTCGAGCGCGGTCTTGACCCAGACGGCCCAGTTCCCATCCGGGGAGATCTGAAAATCGCCGGCCGTTTCCAGGCCGATCACGTCCTCGACGGTCCATTGCTTGGAGTGGCCGGCCTTGCCGAACTTGCCCGGCGGCTCGTAGGCGGCAACCGCGGTCAGCACCAGACAGCCAAGGAGCAAGCTCAGACAGAAGGTGCGCATCAACATCAATCTCCGGTTGGAATTCACTCCCAGCGGAACCACCGCAGCGCCAGCACGAAGGAGACGATCCCCCACGCCGCCAGGTTCAGCACCTCCGCCCACTGGGAAGTGAGCGACAATCCCTCCAGCATGACCGCACGCAGAGCGTTGTTCAGAGCCGTCAGCGGCAGCGCCTGAATGAACCACTGCATGAAATCGGGGAATTTGTCCGCGCTGAAGAAGACGCCGGAGAAGATCCACATCGGCAGCATGACCAGGTTCATCAATCCGGAGACCGCTTCCATGGTCTTTGCCCGGCTGGCCACCAGCAGGCCGATGCCGGCGAAGGAGAGCGATCCCAGCAGGATCAGCACGATCACGGCGCCGACGTTGCCGGCGATGGTCACGCCAAAGGCGAAGTAGGCGAACCCCAGCAGGATCAGCACGTCCGGCACCATGAACAGCAGCCGGCTGAGCAGCAGGCTGGCCAGGAAGTCGCTCTTGCGCATCGGCGTGGCCAGGAAGCGCTTGAGCAGCTTGCGGATGCGCATGTCCACCGTGACGAAGCCCAACCCCCACATGCCGCCGCCCATCAGGCCCATGCCCAGCAGGCCCGGCACCAGGAAATCGATGTAGCGGCCGCCCGGCTCCTCGATGGGCTGGCTGCGGATCTTGACCGAGTCACGCCAATCGTCCTGTTCCAGCAGGGCCGCGACCTCGTCGCGGGCCAGCTCGCTCTCGGCCCGGCCCGGCGTGTACAGATACTGATACCGATACTCGGATTGCGAACTCGGGAGGACCACCAGGTCCACCTTGCCGGTCCGCAGCAGGTTGCGGCAAGTCGCTTCGCTTCTGACCTCGGGCTTGAACCGCTGCTCGTGCCCCTTGAATGCTTTGAGGGCGGGCTCGGCATCTCGGCGACGGCCACGTGGACCAGCTCCGCCGGCTTGTTGCGGAAGGCGATGCCCAGGGCGATGGTCATCAGGAGAGGGAAGCCGTAGACCCAGAAGACCGCTTCCGGCTCGCGGATGAACTCGCGCAGCCCGGGCCAGGATCAGCTGTCCAAGCGGCGAGTACCGTTTCGGGGCGTAGGACGGCTCTCCTGAGCCGTCTGGACGGGTCGGGAGACCCGTCCTACTATCTCTTCCAGCGTTCACGTCGTTCATGCCGCAGCCGCCTCCTCATCGCGCAGGTGCCGGCCGGTGAGCTGGACGAAGACGTCCTCCAGGCTGGCGTGGCGCGTGGTCAGGCTCGCCAGCTCGGCGCCGGTGGCGCGCAGCCGATCCAGCAGAGCGGGCAGCACCACGTGGGGCTCGCTCACGCGCAGGCACACCTGGCCATCCTCCGAGCGCACCGAGCGGACGCCCACCACGTCCTGCAAGCCGGCCAGGTCCAGCGGCGCGTGGTCCTCGGCGACGGAAAACTCGATGACGTGGTCGCCCCCCAGCCGGGAGATCAGTTCCTGGGGCGATCCGAGGGCGATGACCTTGCCGTGGTCCACGATCGCGACGCGATCGCAGAGCCGTTCCGCCTCGTCCATGTAATGCGTGGTCAGCAGGACGGTCCGGCCCTGGGTGCGAAACGAGCGGATGATTTCCCACAGTTGCCGGCGCGACTGCGGGTCCAGGCCGGTGGTCGGCTCATCGAGGAACAGCATCTCGGGATCGCCGACCAGGGCGCAGGCGACCGCGAGGCGCTGCTTTTGGCCGCCGGAGAGCTTGCCGACCCGGGCGTTGGCCTTCTCATCCAGGGACACGACGCGGACCGCCTCGTCCGGCTCGATGCCGCGCCGATAGAAGCTGCGGAACAGCGTCAGTGTTTCGCGGACGGTGAGCTTTTCGCTGAGCCGGGTTTCCTGGAGCGAGATGCCGATCTGCTGGCGGATGGCGTCCTCGTCGCGGTCGCCCCAGTGCCGGCCAAGGACCTCGACCTCGCCGGACGTCGGCTCCAGCAGTCCTTCGAGGATCTCGATGGTAGTGGTCTTGCCGGCCCCGTTGGGGCCGAGCAGACCGAAGCACTCGCCGGTTGCGACGAGCAGGTCCAGCCCGCGAACCGCCTCGACGGGAGGCTTGCCGGGGTAGTGCTTGACCAGCTGGGAGCAGCGGATGGCCGGTGACATGGAGGCATTATACGGGCGTGGAGTATCAGGGTCAGGGGGTCGGTTCACGCGGGACTCGGAACACCCCTTGCCCCTCGGGCCAACTGCCTCATGATGAAGGTAGGGAACGCCCTCCGTGATGAAGGTAGGGAACGCCCTCCGTGGCGTTCCGAGTGAGTTTGGGGAGGCCGGGGTCGTGGCCAGGAAAAAGCATCGCAAGAGACAACGGCAGCCGCGGGCGCCCATCGTGCCGCGGTTCGGGGTCGGCGCGTCGGTCCGGGTGAAAGCGGGCACGAAGGACCCCGACTTCGAGGACATCCCGCTGGGCGGCTGGGTCGGCACGATCACGGAATTGGACCCGAGTCCGCCGCGGGCGCAATACCTGATCGCGTGGGACCAGGCCACCCTGGAGGGCATGCACCCGATCTATTGCAAGCGCTGCGAGCGGGACGACCTGGACCCGAGCAGCATGTGGCTGCCCGAGGACGATCTGGAGCCACACAGCGGCGAGCCGGTGGTCATGGAGCAGCCCACGAACGTCGTCCCGCGGACGCTGAACCTCAACGACCAGGACGACCGCATCCGGGCGGTGTTCGGCCTGACCAGCGACGATCCGCTGCCGCCCGCGACCCTGGCGAACCTGCGCCAGTATCACGACTTCCTGAGCCTGAACCTGAAGTTCCCCTTCGCCGCCCAGTTCCTGGTGGAAACCGGCCCATTCCAGGAAACGCTCTATCGGGTGACGGTGCTTGGCCTGCTGCCGGCGGACGAAATCGATCCGGAGGACGGCATCCTGTGTCAGGTCCGGCAGAACGACCAGACGATCGAGCTGCCGCTGTCCGAGGTCCTGGTCCTGGGGCGGTTCCCCAACGGCCTGGTGATCGAGGATTACTCGTACTGGTTCGGCAACTGGCCCGCCGACGGCGAAGAGGAGGAGCAAGGCGGGAAGCCGGGACCGACAGCCGAGGAAGTCGCCGGGGAGATCGCAGGTGGTTCCTGGGTCGGTAAGGCCTTGACGCTGGCTGTTGGCGGGTTGTGCGGCAGTGTCTATGGCATCATTCTTGGCATTCTTCTGGCCGCGGTCGAGGGAGCAGCCCTCTGGACGGCCATCGGGGCATCGTTGGTCGGCGGCCTGTTCGTGTGGATTTCCGTCAAACCGAGCCGGCGGACTGAGAGACGGCTGCGGACGACGCTGGGCCTGCTGCTGGATCTCCTCGGCAATGCGGTGCTGGGCGTCAGCGCGGGAGCGCTGGCGGGCGCCGTTCTCGGGGCGATGATCGCGGCCTCTCTGGGGGCGGTGATTGGCGGTCTGGCAGGGCTGGTGCTGGCCACGCTCTGGTCCCGGAAGTGGAGTTTGCTCCTGATGCTGCTGGGAGGAGGAATTGGGTCTCTGGTGCTGCTCATCTGGCGGGACCCCGGACGCGCCCTGGAGGGAACCCTGTACGGCGCCGGTTACGGGTTTGTGGGCGGAGTCCTGCTGACCCTTGCGGTCATTGGCATGATGCAGCGGCTGGCCCGCCAGCTGGGCCTGGCTCAGAAATCCGCGGGTCATTGACCAGCACCAGGTTCGCGTTCGACCGGGGATCGTCCCGGCTCAGATGAAGCCGCTGGGCCGGGAACCAGATGGTCTCGTAAGCGCGGATGGTCTCCGCGGCCGGCAAGCCTTCCTGGCCGCGCTGGAGGGCCCGTTCCAGGGCGGTCTCAAAGGTGCAATCGACCCAGACCGTCAGGTCGTAGTGGCTTCGGTAAAGGGGCTTGAGCAGGAAGATCCCCTCCAGGACGATCACGGCGACATCCTCGAAATGGTACAAATACGGCTCGTAGGCGGTCGCAGTCTCCCGGGTGAAGTCGGCGACGAGGTGGACGGAGGCGCTGGTCGCGCAGCGGCAAGACCAGTCGGGAGAACATCTCCTCGAAGCGGAAGGCGGCCTCGTAGAACTGCTCCGCCGGCCGTTCCTTGCTGAAGCGAACGCCGGGCAGGTTCAACCAGCCATCCGCGTTGATCAGGGCCGTGCGGACCTGCAAGGCGGTGAGCTGCTCCGCGATCCGAGCGCTGAGGTAGCCCTTGCCGCTGCCGTCAATGCCGCTGAGGGCCAGCAGCAGGGCCCGTCCGGGGGGAAGCTCGCGCCGCCGGGTCTGGATCGCGGTCACAACGTCGCGGATGGTGGTCATCGGCAATCCCTCTGCGGAGTTCGCGGATCATGGCGTGCGACCTGCCGAGGAGAGGAGCCGGTCGCGATGGCCGAACGGCCAGTGGACACAGCAAGGTTGTAGCGACCAGGCGCGGGTAAGGCCACGCTCGGCCTGCCTGCCCTGCCTTTCTCTACCGGATGCGGCTGCGCAAGGCCCATGAGGAAAATGTAGCGACCCAACACCCGTTCTCTTTCTGGCAGCGCCCTCCGGAGTGACACCGTGATGCGTGTCCTGGTCTTGACGTCTTTGGTTCGTCAGCTCCCAACCTGAGGGAGGAAACGCCATGAACACACTCTATGCACTCTTCGATCCGGCCAGCAAATACAGCGTCCTTCGTGCCACCTTGCTGCCGCGTGAGAAGATCCGCGGCTACTTTCACTGGCGGCGAACACAGCGCGACAGGGGGCTGGAAGAGCCCGGCCCCTCTCCGGATCGTCCGCCCCTGGTGTTTCGCGGCGGCTCTCCTCCAACACGCCTGAAGGCGAGTGTGAACATTCCGACGGCCTTGCAACTGGACGACCATTACACCCTTTCGGTGACATTAGAAGGCGATGCTCCGGCCGGAGAGGTTCCTTGCCGGGCGTTCCTGATTGAACAGGCCGTCCTGGATCGGCTGCGGCAGCGACCGGCCCCGGCGGTGGTTTGCCGTGAGGGCGATCTCATCACCCTGCGCGACCTGTCCACCGGGCAGATCCGAGCGTCCGTGAAGGCCCCGGAAATTCGGGCTGCCGCCGTCCTCTCGGATGACCGTGTCGCATTCCAGACCGACAGCGGAGACGTGCGGGTCTGGAACACGGTGTCCGGCAACCTGGAGACGTGGGTGGAAGCACGAGCGGAGGATGGGAACTATGGTCTGGCCGTTTCCTCCGCCGGGCTGGTTGCCTGGGGAAACGCGGCCGGACAGGTACTGGGCCTGGATTCCGCGACAGGCACCAGGCGGTTTATCCACCAGCACCTTGCACCCGTCACGCTCCTGGCGGCGCTGGCTGACGGCCGCTTCGTCTCCGCTCATGCGGCTGACGTTCCGTGCCTGTGCAGCGGCGAGGCGGTATGCAAGGCCCCGGACACGGCACCGATTGCCTCCATGACGCCAGTCGGAAAGGACCGCGTTGCCTTCTGCACCATCGACGGCAATCTTTACCTCTGGTCCGCCGACTCCGGGAAAGTCGAGACGCTGCCCGGCCGGTTTGCCCACGTGACCAGCCTCCCGGATGGCCGGCTGGCCGCAGCCGGACCGGGTGGGGTGGCCTTGTGGGATTGGGAGCGATCCAGCAAACCACAGATGCTGACCGATGCACCAGCCACCAAGGTTCTGGCCGCCCCAGGGCCGCGCCTGGTCAAGGTGGCCGAGGATGAGTCGCTTTGGGTGTGGAACCTGGCGACGGGAACAGAGCGTCTGCTTCAGCCCCATCAATCCGGCCAGACCTACGTCGAGCCCCTTGTGTGCGGCTCCCTGCGTCCTTCCCTTCCGGCGGACAACGAAGTGGCCCTGGAATACTTGCTGGACCACCGCGTTCTGAGCGAGGAGTTCGCGGTCCAGCAAGCCCTGTCCGCGTTACCGGAACTGGATGGCATGCTGCGCGGCAAGCGCATCACTCTCGAAGGGGAAATCCCGTCAGGCAGTCCGAATATCTCGGCCCGGGCCTGGGTTGTCGTGGTGATCGGGCCGCCTGCTTTCGCGCAGTAATCCGGAGGCGGTATGGATGAGGAACTGGCCCTTCTGGAAGCGGTCCGTTCTTGTTAGCCGCAACGCGGAGCCGCGCAGCGGCGCAGCGGAGCGCGTGCCAGACCACGCCCGGCCGGCCTGCCTGCCTGCCAGTTTTTTTCGGGGGTGGCGGACTGCCAGAACGGGCCTGTAGCTGTCGGACGAGTGCCACAGGGCGTCATTTTCGTGCCTGCCTGCCAGTTGTCAGGGTGTTCGGGACCTGCTTGGCTGACCCCTTCCGACAGAACGCGGCAAAGTGGTTCAGGATAGCCCGTGCGCGGGAAATGTCCCCCTGGAAGTGAGTGAAGGCGGTGGCTGGCACGGTCGTCTCCAGTGAGGCCCAGGCGAGGGGCAGTCACCTTTCGGCGTACCCTGGCTCCTCCTGGCTGTAGCAGAGCAGCCCAACGGCGTCATCGTAATAGACGTTCCGGTGGGCTGGGAAGCCCACGTTCCAGAGATCGACCATTTCCTCGGGCTCCATCTTCTTGCGGACGTAATCGACGATCTCTTGGCGATGTTTCTCGGCGTCAGCTGGCCGCAGACGCGGCTTGGCTGGGAACAGTTCCGCGTAGATGTCCGCGAGGTCCTCGCAAGAGGCCGACACGACGGCCTGGGCGAGTTTCTCAACGGCCTCGCTCTTCGGGATGGCCGGCATGGGGAGTCCTCCTGTCGTAAGGGAAACGCAGACAACAGTCCACGCTTACCTTTTACCTTCTCGATCGGGAGTCTGCCACTCCTCACGCCAAGGATTCTATCCGAGCTGCTGGCAGACACCACGACCGTCTGCCAGGCCCGGAAAAAACCGCCGGGATAAACCGGGTGGCTTGTTGGCCTTTTTGGTGAGCGTTCACGGCATTGGCATTCTAGCCGATCAGGCAGACCGAGTATAGAATACGGGCATGGCAGAAGCAGCAACCAACCCCTGTGCCGGATGCCAACGGTTGCAACAGCAACTGGATCAGCAGTTCGCTGAATTGGAGCGGTTGCGTGCCGTCGTGGCTCGTCTGGAGGAACAACTCGCCGCAGCACGCAAGGATTCTTCGACTTCTTCCAAACCGCCTTCTTCGGACATCGTCAAGCCGCCCCTGCCACCTCCGCCTCCCGGGCAGGACAAACGCCAGCCTGGCGGCCAACCCGGCCATGCCAAGCACGAACGCGCCCTGTTCCCCCCGGAGCAAGTCCAGCAGTTCTTTGAACACCCTCTGACCGGTTGTCCTTGCTGCGGCGGCCCACTGCGTCTGAACGGTGGCCTGGCTCTGGTCGTGCAGCAAGTCGATGTCGAGCCGGCCCAGGTGACCGTTCAGCAGCACACCTGCCCCGAATACTGGTGCGCTCACTGCGCACGGTCCTACAAGGCGGCCCTGCCACAGCCCATCGCCACAGGAGGCCTGGTGGGCCCGCGGCTGACCACCCTGATCGCCTACCTCAAGGGCTTCTGCCACGCCTCCTTCTCCACGGTGCGCAAGTTCCTCCGCGACGTGGTCGGCGTCACCATCTCACGCGGGCAGTTGCGCAAGATCATCGGCAAGGTCTGCGTGGCGTTGGAGGATCCCTACCAGGAGTTGCTCGAAGCTCTCCCGGCAGAAGCAGTGCTCAACGTGGACGAGACGGGGCACAAGGACAACGGCCAGCGGCTGTGGACGTGGTGCTTCCGAGCCAGTCTGTACACGCTGTTCAAGATCGATCCGCATCGCTCCGGCGACGTGCTCATCGCGGTGCTGGGCAAGGAATTCGATGGGGTGCTGGGCTGTGATTGCTTCAGCGCCTACCGCCGCTACATGCGTGAGTTCGACGTGACGTTGCAGTTTTGTCTGGCGCATCTGATTCGCGACGTGAAGTTCCTGATGAGCTTGCCGGGTCCGAAGGAGCAGGCCTATGGCACACGCTTGCGTGATGCGTTGCGGGCCCTGTTTGGGGTGATCCACCAGCGTGAGCAGTTGGCCGTCCCGGAGTTTCAGACGCGGTTGGCGGCGGCCCGCGAGGGTGTGCTGCAAGCAGGCCAGCAGAACGTACCTAACAGTCGCCACGCCCAGGCAATGGCCAAGCGGTTGCAAACGCACGGCCAGAGCTATTTCACGTTCGTGACGACGCCCGGAGTGGAACCGACGAACAACCTGGCCGAGCGGGCGATCCGCTTTGTGGTGATCGACCGGCACATCACCCAGGGCACGCGCAGCGAGGCCGGCCAGCGTTGGTGCGAGCGGATTTGGACGGTGATCGCCACCTGCACGCAGCAGGGCCGAAGCGTGTTTGACTTCCTGTATGCGGCGGTGAAGGCGTATTTTGGCGATGGCTGTGTGCCGTCGCTGCTGACAGAAGGTTGACCAGAGTCCGACAGCGGCCAGCCCGAGCAATCCGACGCAAGGTCCACACGACCGGGAAATGCGGAGCGGCTCAAGCGGCCAGCCCGAACAAGCAAACCAGGAGTGCTCGCGCGGCAGAAGGCGCAGGCCAGAGGCGAAAGACCTCGAAACCGGGGGAACGCCTTGGTCCGGGTTCTCGCACGCGCCGAGTGCCACTCATTACCACTGGCCGCACTCAGATGACGCCGTGAACGGTGACCCTTTTTGTTTGTCCGCAACCGTTCACAGGTCAAGGATGACAAGCGTACAGGCAGGACGAAATCCAATGCAGAGGAACCCGGGCCAGGCCCAACACCGGCAGAACCTGGGTGAGAGCGACCACGGCTCAGAGTCGGGGTGAGTAGACGGCTTTGGTTGCCGGTGGGGAGGCAGCTGACCCTGCGCCCCAGATTGCTTCGGCGTTTATGTGGCGCAGGCGGTTATGTGGCGTCCAGTCAAATCCCAAAGGGAAGCAAGGCGATTGGGAAACAGAACGCCACATAACTAAATCAGGCTACAAGGAACGCAAGAAGGCCATCAAGGACTCATCTTATCGTTGGGCCGGTCAGCAAGGCGGAGACAGGTAGCGACAGTCAGGAGGTAATAGGCGGTATGCCGCAGGTAATGACAGGACAGAGCCTGGGTAGCCAGATGGTTGAGGTAGCGCAGACGTTCCTCAAGCAGAGGACCGGCACGCTGGTGAGCCAGCGCCTGGATCCTCTTGAAAAGTTGCTCGAACACAGTCGAACCTCCGAGAATGGTGAAGGAATAGGGAGTCAGTTCGACTATACTACATTCGCTTATGTGGCGCAGAACAGCCGCTGAGGGCTGGATTCCTCGGAGGCGGACTGCCGACACCACATAATGGCCTACACCACATAAACGCCGTTATGTGGTATACCACATAACGGTGTGTCGGACCTCAGCGCGCTAGGTACTTCGGCTTGCGTGCGCATGTCGATCAGACCGAAGCACGTTGGGCGAAAATGAATTCTGGTGAACGCCCCAGTTCACCTGCTGCGGCGGCGGGTGAGACTTTGAACCCTGATTCACGTGATGCCGCCGCGTCCGCGGTTCATCGGTTCCCGCCTTCTCTGTCACTGATGTGCTTTCTGAGAGATTGAAGGTATTCGTGGGTCGGTGTCAGAGGTTGGAAGGGCAGCTGAAACACTTGGCCCCCGGCATCAACTGCGCAATACGGATCCCGCGGCCAGATCGAATGACTTACCGTTTACAACCAATTGGTTCGGTTTCGCGGACCCACCTTTGATAGACACGTCCGGCTTGCCCTTCGCTTTAAGCGTGACATCCGTAATAAAAGTCTTCGTTTCTGCATTCGAGGAACCGCGTGACGAAGCTCCCCATTCGCCAGGCAAATAGATGACGACGGTGTTGCCGGTGTTCTTTATGTAGTAGAGGCTGGCATCGCGATGGATGATCAGTCCTTCGATAGGCGGTCGCCACGCGTCTTGGCCACGCGACGTTCGCTCAATTGTCAGCACCGGTCCAGCCGCCATCAGTGCGACAAGGATAAATGTGTTTCTGCGCATTGCTGCCTCCTTCTTGAAGTGCTCCGCCCGAGTGATATGGACGTCGTACCCCACCTGTAGCCACCGCTGCCCGCGAACGCATTGCTCTACCGGTTCACTTTCGACACCGCTTCCAGCCGCTTCAGAGCCGCGGAAGCTTCCATAGTCAACCGTGCTCCCCCAGGACCGCCGGCCCATCTCCTCAACAAGTTTTTCGACTCGCCGTCTCCGATCCGTTCCAGGACCATGACGGCCCGTAGCTGGCGAATCTGGTCCGCCGTGGTCGCGGCTCTCCGTCTTTGTTCGAGAATCCTCGTCACTCGAACCCGGACTTCCGCCGAGTCGTTACTCTTCAGCGATTCTTCGAGGTAAGGCGTTGCTTGTTCATCGAGTCCGGCGAGTGCTTTCGATGCCGCCTCGCGAACAGCGAATTCGTTGCTGTCCAGACCGGCAAGCAAGCGCTGAATCCGCTTGAGATCAAGCGCCTCCACCGGTTTGATCTTCTCGGCGAAGAGTTTGACTGCGTCCGCCGGCGCCGCCAGGAACCGCCCCTCGGATTGGAACGATTCGGCAGCGTCCCGCTTCGCCAGGTCGATCCACGCGTTCTCAAGGGTCACGGAACCCGCGACGCGCGGAGGTCGCATGTCCCAGACGAGCACGGTGGTGTCCTGGCTTCCCGCGAGGAGTTGCCCGTTCGGCGCGAAGGTCAGGGTGGTGAGCAGGTCGCCTTGGCCCTTGAATTCGTTCCGCTTGGTCCACGTCGCCACTTCCCAGATTTGAATGACTCCTTCGGGAACCGCGGCCGCCAGAAAGCGGCCGTCGCGCGAAAACGCGGCGGCTTGGATCAGCGCCTCAGCAGGCAACTCCGCAACCCGGTGGCCGGTGGCCGTCTCACAGACAAAATTCCCGCCGGTCGGGCCGACGAGTCGGCCATCGGGTGAGAACACTTTGACAGAATTCCCGCTGTTCGTGGCGATGAGTCGGCCATCGGGTGAAAACGCCCTTTCGATTGGGTAGCCGCCGCCGAACTGGGGCAGATCTTTCCCGGTGGCCACATCCCAAAGTCGTACGTATTGGGGTGGACCACGCAATCCGCCGAACTCAATCCCACCCCGGTCTTCTTGATAGGTCACCACGACCGACTTGCCATCCGGCGAGAGCACGGTCCGTACCACGACGTAAGCCTTTTCCTTCAGGGCGTGCAGCGTGATCGGGAAACTCCGCTCTTCCTTGCCGGCTTCAAAATTCCAAGTTCGCACCATGCCAGGGTGCAGATCGACAGTGACAAGTTTCTTGCCGTCGCCCGTGAAAGCCAGGTCCTGGGCATCCCCTTTGAAAGCGGGAAAGCGGTCCACGACTTTGTCGCCGGCGATGTCGTACAGGCGGATGCGCGAGCCGTAATAAGTTGAATCAGCATCCTGGGGATCCTTGAACTGGACGCTGTCATCGTCCACGGGCCAGGCGAGAAACCGGCCGTCGGGACTGATCGCCATGCCGCGCATCCAGCCGGCCTGGAATCGGCGGAGATGCTGGCCGGTCGTCCCGTCCCAGATGTGGGCGTCGGCGCAGTCGCCGCGCGTCACGACCCGGCTGCCGTCGGCGGAGACGAGCACCTGGGCGACGGAACTGTCCCCGGCTTCGGGCGTCAGCGCCTTGCCGGTTGTTATGTCCCAGCGGTAGATGGCGCCGTCCACGGCGGCGGTCAGCGTTTTGCCGCCGTCCGTGAAGTGCAGGTGGCTGGCCTGTTTTCGGTCGATGCGCAGCCGTTCTTCGCCGGTTGTCACGTCGTACAAGCGGATCGAATCGCCGGCGGCGGCGACGGTTCGGCCATCCGGCGCGAAGGCCACGGCGCCGAGTTTCCTTCCACCGCCATCCGCGGGGAACGTGTGCCGTTGCTTGCCGGTGTCCACATCAAAGAGCCGGAGACGGCCGTCGTGTGAACGTGTGGCCAGCATCTTCGCGTCGGGAGAAAATGCCAGGCTCGGAATGCCGTAGCTATTTTTACTGTGCATGAATCGGCGAAGCTCCTCGCCGGTTTCCACATCCCAGAGCCGGGCGAAGTAGGTGCCCTTATCGATCGTGAAACCGCCGTTCACCAGCAACTTGCCGTCCGCCGAGAAGGCGATTCCGAGCACCGACTCCCAGCCGGGGTGCTCCGGATTATCGTTTGTGAAATCGCGGATCGTTTTGCCACTCTCGAAGTCAATCAAATGAATGACTCCCCCCTGCGATGTCACGGCGAGGGCTTTGCCATTCGGCGTGAAGGCCACCCACTCGTTCTGACTCCGCGAATTCGCGCGCGGCAGCTCGATTTTGCGAAGTTCCTTGCCGGTAGCGGCGTCGCGGACGCGCAGGCTGAGGTCGCTGTGGTCCTGCTTGGTGACGATCGTCCGCCCATCAGGGGAGAACGCGGCGGCCTCGATGGACGTACTTCCCGGGCCTCCAAGCGAATAAAGCGCGCGTCCCGAGACGAGGTCGAAGACACGCGTGGCGTGGCTGTCGTTGGCGGCCACCGCCCGCTTGCCATCGGCAGAGACGGCCATGCTGGAAACGGCGATGCCATGCCGAAAGCGACTCGTCCCAAAACGAAGCGTGCTGCCGGCCGGCAAGGGATCATCCTGTTGCACCATGTTCTCCTCCGGGGCCGGCTTCACTTCCGCTTTGTTCCGCTCGCCTTCTCCTTGGGGAAGAGGGAGCGGCGGATCGGCCTGGCCCGTTCCCACATAGATTCCAACGCCGAGAGCGAATGCGGCCAGCAACCCGAGGATCGATTTCATGATAAGGCCTTTCATGGCGCCGGCCGAGTTGAGAACGAGGGCGGAAATCGCCGCGGGCACGACCGATCCCGGGGAGAAAATGAGGTTGAGGGAGGACTCGAGAAGCGACCGGCTCACGGCCGCTCGCAGGGCCTCCGGCGTCAAGACCGTGAGAGCAAGCCCGACCGAAGCGATGCCTCGTTTTACTAACCGGGCTCGCAGGGCGTTGCGGCCCTCTTCCAGTCGTCGCTTCAACGTGCCGAGAGACCACCCCAGTTGCTTGGCCGCTTCATCGCGGGTCAGACCGGTGAGGTAGCACAATAAAAGGGGCGAACGCAGCCGTTCCGGAAGGCGTTGCAGTTCTTCGTCGAGCGCCGCACAAACTTCCCGCCAAACGAGTCCGTCGGCCGGGTCGCATGGTTCGTACCGCTCCGGCGACGGCGCGGCGGGCACTCGACGATTCGCGCGGAGCTTGGCGGCGACGCGACAAGTTGTCTTGTGCAGCCAGGCGGGCAGAGCACGTCCTCGACGGATCGACTTCGCCAGCCGGGCCAGGCTGAGAAAAACGGCCTGGAAGACGTCCTCGGCGTCGTGCGTGTCGGCGACCAATCGACGGGCGGTGCCCAGCACCATCGGCCCGTGGCGAGCGATCAGCAGTTCGAAGGCGTCGCGATCGTTGGCGGTCACGAAGCGATTCAGCAGCACGGCGTCTTCCGGCGGCACGGCTTCATCGCGCAACCGGCGCAGGTATCGCTGCAACGCCTCGACCGTCTGAACGGACATGCGTCAATTCTCCTCGGGAGGATTCGACCATGCATCATAAGTACCCGCGGCTAGCGAGGCGGCTCAAGTTTTTTGCCTTTTCGCTTTCCACAGAATAGACGTGCGCCGAGGCCGAACCTTCCCGTGACCAGCACGGGCTCGCTGCGCAAGAGGCGAAGGAGGCCGCACAGGCTTTGCGCGCTGCGGTCCGGACCACCGAAGCAGTTTGGGGTCATGAGCTTCGACGCGGAGGTCACATCGACCGAAGCAAGCCGCGTTGGCGTAGAGGCGATCGAAGCCGATCAGTTCGCGAGACCGTAATCCAGCCCCCTGTTTGGCTGACTCGCCAGCAATTTGCCGACGCTTTGTGACCGCGGCTTGCAAGGGTGCTCCCGGAGGGCGCTGGACCACACCAGCGGAACTTGCCCTGTCTGGCTGGGTTGAATCCCGCATCCGGTTCTGCTCCGAAATCCGACCTCCGGTCAGGAGGAGGAACGCCTCCTGAAAGCCGCCGCGTCCATCGTTGTCCTTCTGTCGGCCGTGCTGGTCAGTCTCCCTGGCCAGGGAGCGGAACAAGCACCCCCAGCAAGGTCCTCGCCTTTCCGGGTGCGGCGGGCGCCGGCGCCTGGGCGACCGGCGGCCGAGCGGGCGAGGTCTACCGGGTCACCAACCTCAACCTGAGCGGCCCCGGCAGTCTCGCGGACGCGGTCAGCCGGCCCAACCGGATCGTCGTCTTGACGGTGTCCGGCGCCATCGACCTGAGTGGGGGCAAGGCCGGGCAGTCCGGCCGGATCGTCCTCGACCAGCCCCACGTCACCATTGCCGGCCAGACGGCTCCCGGGGAAGGCATCTGCCTGAAGAACGACTGCCTGGTCATCCGGGCCAGCGACGTCATCGTCCGCCACTTGCGGGTGCGGCGCGGCTTCGTTGCGGAGGGCGACTCCGGCGACTCGGTCATGGTCAAGCCACACGTGAAGCCAGCCGCCGGCGACAAGCCGGGCCTTGACCCGCAAGCCCAAAAGAAGCTCGAAGAGAAGAAAAAAGAGCGGGGCAAGGTCGTCCAGCAACCCGCCGCCGAGATGGCAAAGATCCTGCTCGACCACGTCGCCGCGACCTGGGCCACCGATGAGAACCTGTCGCTGTCCCATCCCAACCACACCACCGCGCCATTCTGCCTGATCGCCGAGGGGCTGGATTATGCCAACCCCAAACAGACGCCGCCCCGCCACTCCGAGGGCTCGCAGTAGGGAGTCTCGGCCGCCAACGGCCGTTCGACCCTGCACCACAACCTGTACGCACACAACCGCCTGCGCAACTCACGCACGACCAGGGTGGCGGTCTGGACAGGCCATGCCGGAGCCGAGGCTGCCGCATCTCTGGAAGGGCGCCGGCCCAACGTCCCCTTCTTCTTCAAGCAATGGGGCGGCGTCCGGAAGAGCAAGGCGGGGCGGGAGTTGGATGGCAAGACCCACGATGGGTTGCCAGCCCGGGTGGAATTGCCAGTCCTGGGCAATGAAAGGCGTCTGGCCGCCATCGCGGACATTGAACGGCTGGAGTTGCGTCCGCCTCAACCGTCCCTGGCGTCAGCAGGACCAAGCACCAGCCGGAACTCCACGCTGCTGCGCCGGCTCCACGGATCGTCCCAGTTCCGGTTCCCCGCCCGGCAGGCGGAGCTGGAGTTGTGCCAGCAGCCGCCCCGGATCACCCGGGCCGAATCCTTCCGCGTCTCCGTCCACTCCCAGAAGTTGCCGTGCAGATCGTGGATCCTCAGCCGGTACGGTGGATACGAGCCCACTTTCGTGGGCCGCTTCAGATACTTGCCCCGGAGGGCTTTGCCCGCGGGCTGGCGGCTGTTGCAGTTGGCCTGGGTCCAGGAAAGGTCGTTGGTCGGCTGCGCCAGGGAAAAATCGCCGACCGTCAGGGATTCTGGGGAAGAGCCAGAAGATGGCCAGAAGCGACAGCGTGTGCTGCTGGCGTGGTGGCGGTGTCGCTTTTTTGTCATCGGTGGGGCAAGCACTGACACGCCTGGGCCTTTCCTGGCGACACCGCCAAGCAAAAGCGCCGTTGGCGGTGTGGCGGTCTCACCCCTTGGCTCTCGGCGGCGCCTCCTTCCACTCCAAAAGCCATGACGGTCAGAAGGTTTCGTCTTGCAGGTCCATCGGTCGCATCTCCCCGCGGCGCGGTTCGGTTCAGGTGAAGTGGTCGTCGGCCGGGGGGCCGCCCAGCGCGGTCAGCGGGGCGGCCGGCCGGGCCCAGGCGCTGGTCCGCCAGTTGTCGGGCCGCTCGCCCTCCGGCCAGACGGCGGGCAAGACGAACTCCAGGTAGCCGGCCAACGCTGCCGCCGCCGGCTCGTACAGCCCCCGCAATTCGGTCAGAGCCGCCACCGTGGCCGGGTCGTCGCGGGCCTCCACCCCCGCCCGACGCAGCTCCTCGCACAGCAGCCGCAGACGCTCCGGCGGCAGCCGATCGGCCGGGGCACGCGGCAGGCGCTGGAGCACCAGGGCCAGGTCCACCAGGGCGTGCCGGGCCATCGCGAACGTCAGCCGGGCCTGCGAGCAGTCCGTGCAGCCGGTCACGGTCAGCAGCAGAGCGCTCGTGTCCAGCACACAGACCAGGGCGGCCAGCCAGGACTGGTTGTCGTGCTGCGAGCGGTAAAAGCCCAGCACCGGGTAGGAGAGATGACTTTCCAGCAATTCCGCCGACCACTCCTCCGCCCGCTCCAGGAAGCGGTCCACGACCCCGCTGCCCGCCGCTCCGAACCGCAAGAGCACCCGGCCGGCCGACGGCGGCGAGCCGGCCCGGGCATCCAGCATCGAGATCAGCGTCTCCCGCCGGCTGAACGCCTGGTAAAGCACCGGCAGATAGCCAATTACCACGGCGACGTAGCCAAATCCCGTCCCGGCCTCCAGAATGGCCAGCGTCCGGGCCGCGGGACCCTTCGGCGTGAAGTCGCCGTAGCCGAGAGTGGTGAACGTCACCCCGCTCAGGTACAGCGCGTCGGACAGGCGCAGATCGGACGAACCGTGCTGGAGCAGGGCAAAGCCGAACACCAGGCCGGCCGCCCACAGGGCGAACAGCACAAAGAGCGACAGTGGGCCGAAAACGCTCAGCCACGTCGCACGCCGTCGCGCCGGTAACCGCGCGCCGAGCACGCGCCAGGCGCGCCAGGCGATCCGGTAGTACAGTCGGGACAGGCGGTAGGGCCGGGTCACCCGCCGCGGCAGCACCAGCGACTCGAACGCCTCGGCCAGGAAGAGCGCCACGAGCAAGACGCCGGCCAGCACGGACAGTACCGCCATGAGCCCCCCTCCTGGGATTGAAGCGTTCGAGTTCTGCCCCTTTTGGAGTGCGGCAGTGGCTTTGCTCTGCCGCTTTTGTTTGGTCTTTTGTTTTTTGGCTTTCCCTTTTGACGCCAGCCCAAGAAACAAAAACAAAAAGAAGAAACCAAAGCGGCAGAGCAAAGCTACTGCCGCACTCCAAAAGGGGCAGAAGGAGAGCTTAGAACGTGATTCCTTCCATGGCCAGCAGCCGGGCCTTGGTGGTCAGTCTCCCGTGAGCGGAAAAGCCGCCGATCTTGCCGCCGGCAGCCAGGATGCGATGGCATGGGATGATGATCGCGACCGGGTTCTTTCCCAGGGCCTGGCCGACGGCCCGGGCCGCGGTGGGTCGGCCCAGGGACCGGGCCAGCTCGCCGTAGCTCCGGGTCTGTCCGGTTGGGATTTGGCGAGCGGCTTCGTACACGCGCCGTGCAAACGGGGCCGCTCCATCCAGGTCAAGCGGAACGTCCCGAAAATCTTGCGCTTCACCCTGGAGGTGCCGGCGGACTTTCGCGATGACTTCGGCAATTTCCGATGGCGGGTCGCTCGGTCCGCTGGCGCCGGCGTCCCGCGCGATTCGCGTTTCCGTTCTCTGCGGAGTTGCTTCCGGGAGATGCAGGAAGGTCACGGCAGGCGGAGTCCAGCGATCTTCGCGCTCGCTCCAGGCAATCCCGCACGAACCCAGGGGCGTCTCAAAGAGGCAGCAGGCGACCTGCTTCATGGGGATGGCTCCTTTCCAACGAGGACCCGCACCGGCTATCTCGGCCGAAGCCCGAATCACAATGACGGGGTCAGTCTACTTCTCCTTCTTCTTCGGCTCGATCCTCTTGAGCGCATCCGTCGCCAGGGCACACACCTCGGGGTCCTTGTCCCTGGTCGCGGCCGTCAGCGCCTCCCTGGCCGAGCTTGCATCAGGACCAATCCGGCCCAGGGCCTCGGCCGCTTGCTCCCGGACGTCGCCTTCGCGGTCCTCCTTCAGCGCCTGGATCAGTGCGGGCACCTGATCTTTCGCGGCCGGGCCGAGCCGACCCAGGCAGTCGGCGGCTTCCACGCGCAGCACCGCGTCCTTGTCGTGCAGCACCGCGGCAATGTCGGCCAGGGCGGACTTGCAGTTCGCACCCAGCAGGCCCAGGGCGTGCAGCGCCTTCCAGCGCGATGCCTGGCTGTCCTCCTTGAGCCGCTCGCGCAGCAGCGGCACCGCGGGCTTGCCGATCCGGCCCATCGTCCGGGCCGCGCTCTGGCTGATCGCCGGGTCGGGATCGTCCCAGAGCTTGTTGATGGCCGGCAACGCCGCTTCCGCCTTGGTGCCGAGCATCCCCAGCACTCCCAGCGACTCGAGCCGCACTGCCGGGTCGGAGTCCTTGAGCAGGTCGGTGGCCGTTGTCACGGCTGGACCGGTCTCGCTGGTGATCTGCCACAGGGCGACCGCCGAGTGCAGCCGGACTAGCGAATCATCGGCCTTCAGGGCGGCCCGCAGCGCCTCGGTCGCTTTCTTCGCCTCGGGGCCGATGGCACCCAGCCCAATGGCCGCCGTCAGCCGGGCATACGTTCCGCCGTTCTTGAGCGAATCGATCAGCACCGGCACGACCGGCTCCGCCTTCGCGGTCGTCCGCCACAGGGCCAGGGCCGCCAGGGTGCGGACCTGCGTATCCTTGTCCTTCAGCGTCTTCTCCAGCTGCGGTCCTGCTTCCCGGGCGGCCGAATCAAGCAAGCTCAGGGCCACGGCCGAGCCCATGCGGACGTAACGGCTTTTGCCCGTCAGGGCCTCGGTGAGCGGCTTGACCGCGTCGGCGCCGACCCCCGCCAGGGCATGGGCCGCCTCGGTGCGGACGTACGGGTCCGGGTCCTTCAGCGCCTCGATAAGGGCCGGGACGGCGGGGCTGGCCTGCTTGCCCGCTTGCAGCAGCATCGTCGCGGCCTCGCCGCGCTTCCGGCTGTTCTTGTCGCGGAGCATCGCGATCCATTCACTCAGCTTCTTGCCCACGGTCACCGGCTCGTCCTTCGCTTCCTCTCCGCAAGGGGCGGACTCCTCTTGCTCTTCCTCCTTGCCCGCTCCGGGCAGGATGTGCTGCACGGCGTCCGTGGCCGCCGCCTGCACGTCCGGGGCCGGGTCGCCGAGCCGGATTTTCTCCAGGGCGGGCAGGGCGGCCCGGGCCGCCGGGCCGATCCGCGAGAGGGCCTCGATGATTTGCTTGCGCAGGCTGGGGTCCTTGATAGCCTCCAGCGCTTTGACCAGGTCGGGCACTGCCCCGGCAGCGGCGGCGCCGATGTCGCCGAGAGCGCCGGCCGCGGCCCACTGGGTGGAGGAATCCGGGCTTTGCAGCAGCTTCGCCAGGGCGGGCACGGCGGCCTTCGCCGTCGCACCCATGTGGCCCAGCGAGGTGATGGCGCGCCAGCGCACCACCGAACTGGGATCGTCCAGCCGGGCGACCAGCACCGCGACCGCCGGGTCGCCGGCCTGGCTCAGGGCCGTCCCCGACAGCTGGCCCAGGATCGGGTTTTTGTCCTTCAAGCCCGCTTCCAGACCCGGCAGGGCGCCACGGGCCGCTGGCCCCATCTGGATCAGGCCGGCGGTCGCCTCGCCGCGAACCACGGCGTTGTCGCTGCTCAGAGCCTTCTTCAGCACTGCCAGCGAAGGCTCGATCTCGCTGGTGATCTGCCACAGGGCCTGGGCCGCACGCACCCGCACCTGAGGATCGGCGTCGCTGAGGGCCTTGCGCACTTCCGGGACTGCTGTCCGGGCGGACGGTCCCATCAGGCCCAGCGTGGTCAGCACGCCCATCTTGACGCTGCGATCGCCCTGGCTCAGTCCCTTTAGCAGCACCGGCAGGGCCTGCTCGGTGTTGCCTGTGATCCGCCACAGGGCCTGGGCCGCATGGCAGGCCACGCGCAGGTCGCTGTCCTTCAGCGTCTTGAGCAGGGGCTCGATGGCGTTGATGGCAGTCGGTCCCAGGTGCCCGAGCGCCAGGGCGGCCCCCATCCGTGTGTAGCGGTCAGGGTCGCTCAGGGCGGCGACCAGGGCCGGGACTGCCTGGGCGCCCTGGGCCGCCAGGGCCAGGGTCGCCTGAGTGCGAACGTCGGCGTCGGGATCGCGCAGCAGGGCGATCAGCGGATAGAGCGCCTCCTTGGCCGCGGGGCCCAACTGTGCCAGGGCGATGCACGCCTGGGCGCGCACCGTCGGGTTGCTGTCCTGCAAGAGCGTGATCCAGGAGGCAACGTCGCGTCCCTGCACCGCCTTGGGATGCTCCGGTTGCGGCTGCGGCAGGGGCTGAGGCGTCGTGCCGCCGACCGGGACCGGAACGTAGACCGGATCGTACAGGTAGGTCGGGGAGTAGTACGAATAGCCGGGATACGAGTACAGCCCGTAGTAGCAGTAGCCGTAGCAGGTGTAAGAGGGATAGAAGCTATTGAGCGGCCCATTGCAGTAGCCGAGACAGCCCCAGTAGCGGTAATTGTGGACCGGGTTGAGCGGGCCGTTGCAATAACCGAGACAGCCCCAGTAGCGGGTGGTGGCCCGGCCCAGGCCCCCGGCGCAGTAGCCGAGGCAGCCGTAGTGCGGCATCAGGGACCGGCTCAGGGGCATGGCCGGTCGCGACCAACTGCCGACCGACCGGAAGCCGATCCGGCCATTGCTTTGCTCGCGGGCCAGCAGGAACGCGGCCAGCACCAGCAGGCCGACATAGAGACGCTTCGCCAGGGTGAGCATGGGGAGGTTCCTCTGTTGGGTACACGGGTGGGCTTGGCGACAGATCCCGTGGGTGCGCTGCGCGACCCACGGCTGAGTTATGCAACCCCTTCGGGGTAAAAAGACAACGGTAGCCCCTCTCTTTACCCCGAAGGGGTTATGTATCCCAGCCGTGGGTCGCAGCGCACCCACGGGATCCAGGTTGGAGGAATTTATTCCTCGGCCCGGAAGGCACGGGGGCCGGTGGCCTGACCCAGGAAGCGCAGCACCGGGCCATCCGAACCGAGCCGGATCCAGTCGCCGGATTGCAGCAGCACCGGCCGGTTGAGCAGGTGATCGTTGACGAGGGTGCCGCGCCGGCTGCGGTCGTGCAGCACGTAGGTGCGCTGGTCGAGGACAATGTCGCAGTGGTGGGGCGCCACGCCGGGATACAGCGTGCCCTCGAAGACCAGGTTGCAGCTGGGATCGCGCCCCAGGGTGAAGGGCGAGCGGAGCAGCGGATGCTCCTGACCGCGGAACATCAAGCGGGCAATCCCGGCCGCCGTCGCCTCGGGCATCGGCAGATGAATGCAGTCCACGTGGCCGCCGATCAGCTTGCCGGCCTGGACTTGCCCCGCCAGGTCGTGGGCCCCTGCCGCCAGGGCGTCGGCCTCCAGCACCTGCACCTCGCCCGCTCCCAGCCAGTCTTCCAGAAACAGGGTTTTGTCGCACTCATCGACCTCCAGCGGTCGAGGAGCGAGCCCGGCCGAGAAGTCTCTTCCGTGGCTCTGGCCCACGCGGACCTGGCTGGCAAAGACCGCTTCCAGGGCGGGGAGCAGGCCCGGCAAAGCTCCAGCCGCGGCCGTCAGCAGCACCACCTGAACCGGTACGTGGCGCGGCAGGGCCGTGCTGCATTCCCGCAGGGCGTCCACGGTCTGGCGGACCAGCGGCTGACAGCAGGCGAGGAGTTCGTTGGGCTGGAAGAGCAGATGCTGCGACCACTGCGTGGTCCGCAGGCTCACCTCCACCAGTCCGGGACCGAGCGGCGCGTCCAGGATGCCCGACAGGCGATTGAACAGGGCCTGCTCGGTTTCGGGCACCTGGCGCGGATCGCGCCGGCTCAGACGGATACAGCGGCCGGCCACCGCATCCAGCAGACGCATCAGCCAGGCATTGCGGCTCAAACGCGGGAAGGGCTGCGTCTGAAGCAGCCGGGCCTGCCCGCCCTCGCTGGCCACCGCCGACCAGGTAAACGCGCCGCCGTCGATGTCGCCCACCAGGGCAACGCCGGTCCAGGGGCGGCGCTGATAGGACCAGCGCGGCCGCCAGGGGGGCCGGGAACGTGACCAGCAGCGGCAGGTTGGCCTTCTCGGCCAGCTGGGTGAGCTGGGCAACCTGACCTTCGAGCAAGTATGCCGGGACGGCCATCGCCACGCCGTCAGGCCGGGTGAGTGTCCGGCGCAGGCGCTCCAGGACCAGGCCAAGGAGAGTGCCGGCGTCGAGCTTGTGCCGGCCAGCGCTCCAGGAGCGGGCGCTGCCCAGATGGGGCAGGAAGTCGAGGGCGGCCAGGTGGGGCTGGGACCGGCACAGTGCCCGGCCAGCCCGGCCGGCCATCGGCCGGCGCTCGGCCAGGCTGACCGCCAGGGGGAGGTCGCGCTGGTCCTCCTCCAGCTTGAACGGCAGGGGAAAGCTGTGAGCCGGGCCGTAGACGGCTCGGACTCGTGTCGCGTTCAGGTCCACGCCGATGAGGGTCATGGCTGTCTCACTGTTTTCTCCCACCACGGCGACTGGCGAGCGGCGCGGCGTCAGCCCGCCGGTGCCGGTCCGAGGCTGCTACCGGCGGGCTGACGCCGCGCCGCTCGCCAGTCGCCGTGGTCGGTCACGTCAGAGCCGCTTCGTGTGCTTCAGGCGCCACGTCGTACAGCCTGCCGACCAGGTGCTCCAGACAATACTGCTGACAATCGATGACCAGGGCCTCCTCGTCGCGCTGGACCGAATGGAGCAGGAACATGAGGATCAGGCTCAACGCCAGGGCGATCAGGGTGCAATCGAAGGCGACGTTCAGATGGTTGGTCGCCTCCTTGATGAAGACGGCGATCTCGGCGCCGGTCATGCCGCCCATGGTCAGGCTGGTAGCCAGGCCGCGCACCGTGCCCAGGAAGCCGATGGCCGGGATGGCCCAGGCCAGGTAATGGACCGTGGCCATGCTGCTGACCAGCCGGCCCAGGTCCACGTCGGCCTGGGTGCGGATGGTCTCGCTGACGTCGCGTCCGACCCGGCTGACCGCGTACTTTCCCAGGGCCAGGCGGATCATGTTGCTCAGTACGTACGGTCCGCCGCGGGCCGTGTGCTGGTCGATCCGCCGCTGCAGCAGCCGGGCGTCCTCGGGCAGGATACAGGCTCCCGCGTCGGTGTCCAGCAGGTTGAGGCGGAAAGCGCGATACTGCCGGCGCACCTCCAGCCAGCGGCTGAGCAGGATAAAGCAGGCCCAGGTGAAGGCGGCATAGCAGACGATCTGTTCGGGGCCCAGCAGCAGCCGGCTGACGCGTTCCGGAGTCCACTTGTGCCAGCCCTCGTCGGCAGGCCGATGAACCGAGGCATATTGCCACAGTGGGATGCAGATGGCGCCAACCAGGGCCAGGGCCAGCACCAGCCAGGGCCATTCGCGCGTTGGTCGCTGAGAGGGAGTCAAGCTCATTCTGTCCGCTCCAAAGCGGGTCGAGGGGAAACGTAATGCCGGCTATGAGGATTGTGCGATATGGAATGCGGGCTTGTCAAGTGAAGGGCGGAAGAGAGGGGGTCTGGCAACTGTTCCGGGAACCTGTTAGCCGCGACGCGGAGCCGCGCAGCGGCGCAGCGGAGCGCGGGGGCGGCGACAAACCCGCGCTCCGCTGCGCCGCTGCGCGGCTCCGCGTCGCGGCTAACCATTCGGAGCCGTCCTCCCCCAAGAGAGCTTGACGATCGGCTTCGGGAACGCTGTGATAGGGATGGGATGATCCATCTCTGCTGGACGATCCAGGGAGTGGGGAAACGGATGCGCATGGAAACCAACGATAGCAAACGAACCATGGCCTCGTCAGGGCGTCCGAAACGTGGAGTGCCGGAAGGGTTGTGGATTCGCTGTCCGCAATGCAAGGCGACGCTGTTCCGCAAGGAGATGGAGAGCCGGCTCAACGTCTGTCCGGAGTGCGATTACCACTTCTACATGCCGGCCCGTGGTCGCATCGCCCAGCTGCTGGACGAGCAGAGTTTCGAGGAGTGGTTCACGGACCTGCGACCGGTCGATCCGCTGCAGTTCACCGATCGGCTGCCCTACGCCGAGCGGCTGAAGGCGGAGCAGACCAAGACAGGGATGGCGGACGCGGCCGTGGTGGGCCGGGGGTTTATCCGGGCCCGGCCGGTGGTTTTTGGCGTGACGGACTTCGCTTTCATGGCCGGCAGCATGGGCTCGGTGGTCGGCGAGAAGCTGACGCGGGCAACGGAGGAGGCGACCCGCTTGCAGTTGCCGCTGATCCTGGTGAGCGGCTCGGGCGGCGGCGCCCGCATGCAGGAGGGCATCCTGTCGCTGATGCAGATGGCCAAGGTCTCGGCCGCCCTGGCGCGCTACGATCGGGCCGGCGGGCTGTACGTCTCGATCCTGACCAACCCGACCATGGGCGGGGTGGCCGCCAGCTTTGCCCTCCAGGGCGACATCACCCTGGCCGAGCCGGGTGCCCTGATTGGCTTTGCCGGCAAGCGGACCATCTGGAACACCGTTCGGTTGGAACTGCCCGAGGGGTTCCAGACCAGCGAGTTCCTGCTCAAGCATGGCTTCATCGATCGCCTCGTCCATCGCCGCGATTTGCGCACCGAGGTGGCCGGCATCATTGACTATTGTGAGCGCCTGTAGGGAACGCCCTCCGTGGCGTTCCGTCTTGGACCGGAACGCCACGGAGGGCGTTCCCTACAGGACCGGGACGAGAGAAGGAGCCGGGTTGTGGGCATGTTCGACTGGCTGTTTGGGGGGTCGAAGAAAGACGACTTGCCGATTGTCAACGTCCAGAAGCGCTTCGAGCTGCTGGGACGGACCGGACAGGGCAGCATGTCCAAGGTGTGGCGGGCCCGCGACAAGAGCACGGGGCGCGTGGTCTGCCTCAAGCTGCTGGACAAGACCAAGACCGCCGCTTTCGAGGCGCGCTTTGTCGGCCTGAACAAGCCCAGGGAAGGGGCCATCTGCGTCAGTCTGCGCCATCCCAACATCGTCCAGACTTACGAGTACGGCATCACCACCGAAGGCGAGCCGTACCTGGTGATGGAGCTGGTGGACGGCCTGGGGATGAACTTCCTGGTGGAGACGAAGAGCCAGCAGCTGGAGGGCAACCGGATCCACATCCTGAACCAGATGGCGGAGGGCATTGGCTATCTGCACCGCCAGAACTATTTGCACCGCGACATCTGTCCGCGCAACGCCATGGTGACCAAGGAGGGCAAGGTCAAGCTGATCGATTTCGGCCTGGCCATCCCCTACACTCCCGAATTCTGCCGGCCCGGCAATCGCACCGGCACGCCCAACTACCTGGCCCCCGAGCTGATCCGCCGAGTGACCACGGACCACCGGGTGGACATGTTCGCCATGGGCGTGACCGCCTACGAGGTCTTCACCGGGCAGCTGCCCTGGGAGAAGGCCCAGTCCCTGCAGACCCTCCTGGCCCACATGAACAGCCCCGGCCGCGACCCGCGCGATTTCGTTCGGGACATGGACGAGGCCACCGCCAAGTTCCTGATGAAGGCCATCGAGCGCGATCCGCGCAAGCGCTTCCAGGATCCCGCCAAGTTCCAGGTGGCGCTGAACGACCTGCCGGATCAGTGATCCATCGGAAGGAACGGCGAGCGGAGGTGTTAACCCCGCTCGGCTTTTCGGACCATCACTTCTTCCGTTCAAACACCGTCTTGCCCCCCAGAATGGTTCGCAACACCTTGATGTCGCGGACCTCATCCACCGGACAGGTCAGATAATCGCGATCGATCAGGATCATGTCGGCCACCTTGCCCGGTTCCAGACTGCCCTTCCATTTTTCCTCGTGGCCCAGGTAAGCGTTGTTGATCGTGTACAGGCGCAGCGCCTGGTCCCGGCTCAGCCGTTCCTCGGGGACCAGCACGCCATCGCGCTCGGTCTTGCGGGTCAGCGTCACCCAGAGGGCCAGCCAGGGGTTCCACGGGTTGACCGACTCCAGCGAGTCAATGCGGATCATGTGATCGCTGCCGCTGCCGATGGTGGTGTATTCCAGCCAGGTCCTGTACGGCTGGAACCAGCGCACCCGCTCGTCTCCCAGGACGCGCTTCAGGGTGGCCCCGTCCTTCCACAGCCAGGCCGGCTGCACGTCCGCACAGACGCCCAACTGCTTGCACAGCTCCAGGTTGCGCTGTGAAGGGAAATTGGCGTGGGTGATGCAGAAGCGCAGCTCTTTGATCGGCACCACCCGGTTGACCTGCTCGTAAGCATCCATCAGCACGTCCATCGCCCCCTCGCCGGCCGTGTGCGCGGTCATCTGCCACTTGCGCCGGGCCCCTTCCTCGCAGACCATCTTCAGCTGCTCGGGCTGGATGAACAGCAAGCCGCGATAGTTGTCCTCGGTGACCTGGTAGGTTTCGCCCTTCGGCCAGGGCTGCCGCATGTAGGCGGTGCCGTTGAGCATGCCGCCATCGAGGAACAGCTTGATCGGCCCGATGCGGACCATCTCGTCGCCAACGCCGGTCGGCCCGCCCAGGCCATCCTTGCCGGGCAACGCTTCCAGTTTGCGGACCACCTGCTCCCGAGTCCCTGAGGGATCGAACGACCGGGCCACGTTGACGCGCACGGTCAGCTCACCCCGCTTCTTCAGCTCCAGGTAGTGATCCAGGTCACCACGCCCAGCGTTGCGGTCGGCAACACTGGTCAAGCCCTGCTCGTTGTACAGCTGAAACAGCTTCTTGAGGGCCTCGCGCTTCTGCTCGGCAGTCAAGCCCGCGCTCTCGGAGGGCACACCCTTGAGACGGTTGGAGCCGCGCAGCAACCCGGTCGGTTCGCCGGTCTTGGGATCCTTGACGATGACACCCCCCGGCGGATCTTTGGTGTCGCGGGTGATGCCGGACACCTTGAGGGCCATGCTGTTGACCATGCTGGCGGGCCCGGCATTGTACAGCACCGGATGTTTCGGGGCGGCCTCGTCCAGTTCCGCCCTGGTGGGAAAGCGAGCCTCGTCCAGGCGAGTGGGGAAGGCGAAGCGCAGCACGATCCACTCCCCTTCGGGAAGGGCCCTGGCTCGCTCACGGATGTGGGCAAAGACATCCTTGAGCCCGCGCAGATTGGGCAGCGGCCGAAGCACTTCGCTGGTGGCCGCTCCCATCGGGTGGGTGTGGCTATCGTAAAGTCCCGGCAGCACCATCTTGCCGGCCGCGTCAATGACCTTTGTGTCGGGGCCTTTGCGTTTGAGCACCTCGGCGTTGTCGCCGACCGCCTGGATGCGGCCCTGACGCACGGCCACCGCCTGGACGACGCAGAACCTGGCGTCGGCGGTGACGACCCGGGCGTTGTGGACGATCAGGTCGGCCGGGGCCTCCGAAGCGCAGGCCGGCCTGCCGGCCGGAGCGCACGCAGGCGTGCGGACGGTGCCGAGCAGGGGGAGCCAGAGCAGCACGATCAGAAGGAAGTTGCGATTCATCGTTGATTTCTCCAGGGAGGGATTCATTGCTCCGTCACCAGCCGCTGCGGGTAGCCCGTCAGCACCGCGCACATGCCGCCGCGCTGGGCGACGTTGACCACCTGTTTCTGGGAGGCCCGGCCCAGGATCGACAGGCCGTACTTGGTCGGGGCGAACCCCATCACCACGTGGAACGGCTCCACGTGGATCGAGCCATCCGGCTCGCGCACCGGCGACTCGCTTACCGGGATGCTGGCCAGCTGCTGCACCACCCACCGTTCCTGGTCTTGCAGCGCCTTTTCCAGGGCCGACTCCCATTCCGCCTGCGTCAGCGACGGGCCGATCAGCACGCCCTCGCCGCCGTAGGCCCGGTTGGGCTTGAGGACCAGCAGCTCGCGCTCCTCGCGGACGTACTCCAGCAGCGGACCGGTCCGCCCATCGGGCAGCTGCGTCTGGCGGTCGGCCACCAGCCGGGTCCAGAGGACGTGCCGGCGGAACACCTGCCGTTCGTCGGGGCTGAAATACTTCTGGGCGATCTGCGGATCGGTCAGCACCTCCCAGCAGCTCTTCTGATCCAGCTCGGCCGTGATGGACGAGATGATGCGGTTCTGCTGGAACAGGGCCAGCATGGGGGATACGTCCACCCCTTCTTTTTCCAGAGCCAGCAGGTCGCTGACGGCATAATCGCGGTAAACCAGGTCAACCGGCTCGTTGCTGTAATAGACCTCGCCGCCCCGCAGGCTCAGCTCGGCCGGGTCGGCATGGAGGATCTGCAAACCGAAGCGCTCATGGTAATACTGGGCCAGGGCCTCTTGCTCGTCAGGGCCGCTGCCGGCGTACTTGGGCTCGACAAAGCAGATCCGCCGGCCCGGCCGGCCGATCGCTTCCAGATGATCGAGCACGTCCTGCATCAGCAGCTCGCGGATGTCGGAGGCAACGTCCATCCGCAGTTGCGGATCGTGCTGTTTCAGGACAGGAAGGACCAGGTCGGCGACGATGTTCTCGCAAGTGGGGACCAGGTGCAGGCCGCCGATGCCGCTGAGGTTGGGCTCGACGAACTTGAGTGAGTCCTTCCACATGGGGCTGGTGAAGTCGATCAGGGCGTCGAGCCGGCCGAAGACGGGGTTGTTCTCCTTGTGGCTGGGGCCCCAGCACTTCCACAGCCATTCCTCCTCCTCCGGCGTCAGGCGCAGCACGTCGCGGACGGTGAAGTCCTGCAAGTACAGCTCGGGCAAGCGCTTGAGGGCGTTGAGGATGGTCAGCGAGACGAAATGGATGTAGGAGCGCTGATCGGGCAGGGCGATGATGGGACAGGGCAGAACGCGAATGGTATCCGCCTTGCCGTCGCGGAAATAGACCAGCTTGCGGCGCAGCGATTCCGCCTCGATGCGGCCGATCAACTGGGCCAGGTCCGGCTCGGGAATCTGGTACAGGGCCTTGCGCACCCGGCTGGCGACTCCCAGCCCGCTCAGGCCCATCTCCTCCGCTGGAGTCAGCATGATTCGCTCGTTTCAGGCGTCAGGGATCAGGAGTCAGTGTACGAACACGGAGCGCTGTTTCTACACCGACAACGAATGCGCCTGGGGTCGCTGGACAGCGAGCGAAACCGGCCGGGTCTGGGCCTTTCCTGGCTATCGTCCGAGCAAAGCCAGCAGCTTGGGTACGTTACTTTGGACTGGGAGGAGCCTCCGGGTCCTTGCGCGACAGCAGTTTCCGCATCTCTTCCAGCTGCTCTGGACTCAGCCCTTGCAGAAGCCGCTCCGGAGTCAGTCCTTGCAAACGCCGTTCGAGAGGGACCCTCTCCAGCCACGCCTGTTGATCTTCTTCGGACAACGTGAGCCACACTTCACGGAGGATTCGCTTCATTTCATCTTCCGCGCCGAGGTGCTGCATGGCAAAAGCCTCCCCTTGCAGTTGAAATTGCTGGACCTGCTGGGCCAGGTACACCACCATCTCAGTATATCCGGCTTGATGCAGCTGGGCATAGGTCTGCCAGAACTCATTCAGAAACTGGGGGCTGAACAGCGTCAGCAAGGGGTGGCTCTGACCGGCCAGCTTCTCCGTCTCCAGGAGCCAGGTGCGAGGGAGCAGCACACCTCCGCGCAGGCTCCAGATGCCCGCAGGCTCTTCGTGCGCCGTCACTCCCATTACGTTCAGCTCGTCACGATACGGCTTGGTCAGCCGTGGAGCGATGACCACCAGGTGGAGTTTGCGGGGGTCCAGCAAGGGGTCCGTCTCGGCGCGATACAGCAAGGAGTAGGCCAGGAAAGTCTGGAAATCGCCGGCCCGCAAGGTTTCCGAGGGGCTCTTGAATTCCAGCAAGGTGTAGTCGTTGAGGTACTCGGCCAGGCCAGCCAGCACCTGCTGGGCGTGCGGGGGTAAGTCGCCCTGGATCCGGCGTAACAGCAAGATGTCGATCTTCAGGGGCATCCGGCCAACCAGCAGATCCTCTTCCAGTTTGAAGTGGCTGCCCAGCTGCCAGCGCAGGAAATTGGCCAGCAGCGGATGCCACCAGGTGCGGATTTTCCCTGGCTTGCTCTCAGGGGCTGGAGGGGTAGGCGGGGCAGGCGCAGGGTCCATGCTCGGCTCCGGAAAGGGTGGCGATTGATTCTGGTAATCGCCTTCGCATGCCTGAAGTCTACTGTTTCTTGCTTCGCAGGAAACTCTCCCGGTCCCGGTCTTTCCTGGCTATCTTCCGAGCAAAGCCAGCAGATCGCGGATCTCGTCGCTGACTTCCTCTTCGGAAGCAACCTGGTCGGCGACCGCTTTGCGCAGCAAGTGGACAAAGCGTTTCTGAACCATCTCCAGGGCATAACGGACCTGATCGCGCGTTAAACCAAACCGCTCGGCCAGTTCGTGCTGGGTCAGCCGCGGGGACTGGTCATCGGTAAACTGCGTCAGAGCGAACAGCTCATACCAGTTGCGTTGTTCGCTTCCTTCGTAGAACTCCTGGAGCTGCCGCAGGACGCCGTCCACCAGGCTGACGGCCCACTGCTTCATGAAGATCGTTTCCGGCGTTTGACCGGTCGGCGGCTCGTAGTCGCGATCCGGGTCGCCGATCAGACTGCCGATCGAAACCACCTGCTCCTCGAATGCCTTCTGCCGGGCGCTCGCGCCGGTCCCTGGTCGGCCAGGAAGCGCGTCAAGATGGCGAGCAGGAAGGTGCGAAAGCGGCCGCGCTGGAGGTCGGCCCGGTGAAGCCAATCGCCCTGCACCAGGCGGAGAAAGAACTCCTGGGTCAGGTCCTCGGCCTGGTGCGAATCGTATCCCCGGGCACGGAGAAAGCGGAACACTGGCTTCCAGTAAGCCCTGATGAATTCGTTCAGGGCCGGCGGAACCTCTCTCGGGTCGGCCTGGAGCTGCCGGATGAAGCTCCAGGCCGTGGCCGGGAACCAGCCGGACGTGGACATGGTGGAAACCTCTCTCGCCCGGCTGGCAGATGCGGCCTGGCGCCGGGCTCTCGCTGGAATGACTCCCTTGACATTACCTTGGCGGAGAGCGCCTCGCAACGTTTTTCGCGTATTTTCGGAAATTGTTTCCCCAATTCCGGCAACATCCCCGAAGATAGGTGATAGAGGCGAAATCCCTTCCCCCAACTCCCTCCCCGCTTCGGGGAGGGGGAGCCAGAGCGCGGATGAATTGCATTGCGCTGCTGCACACACACAGCGGCAACTCTCTTTGGCAGGCACTCTCCGCTTCGGGGAGGGGTTGGGGATGGGGTTGAGGCACCGTTCCTGCCCAATGGAGGTCGAAAGCATGAGCCTGATGCAACAAGGGGCGGTTCTCGCTCTGCGCCAGATCCTCCAGGGAGCATGCCAGCTTCTGGGGATCGAGCTTGGGGATGCAGCCGTGGACCTGGTCGAGAAGTTCCTCTCCGACCGATTCACGGACCACAGCCAGCGGCTCACCCATGCTCTGCGGACCGCCAGCGAGCGAGCCTGGAAGGCGCTGGAGGTAGCTCTGGCTGGCGAGTCGTTCTGGAACTGGCTGGATCCCAAAGAAGACCGGGAGCTGCGCCGCTACCTCCGAAGCTTCCTGGATGCGACTCCCACCGAGCAGATGGGGCCGGGCCGAGACGTCTTTCGCCAGCGCTGCCTGGAGGAACTGCGTTCGGCTCGGCGAGCGGGCTTGCTGCAAGGCAAACCGGACCTTCCCGGGCTGGCCCGGGAGGTGGCGGCACTGGTCCGGTATGCCGATCCGGGGTCGGCGTTGCAGGCCGAAGAGCAACTGCTCCGCGGCATGGCCGAAACCCTGACCGGGCACGGTTACGCCAACCTGGGCCGCTTGCTGACCCTGCGGCCGGTCCAGAGACAGTCGCTCCTGGCTCTCGCCAGCCGGCATTTCTTCCGCCGGGCCGTGGAAGAGGACCAGCAATTGTTCCAGGGTCTGGCCTGGGCCAGTTGGCAGAACCTGGCTCGTGCCCAAGAGCAGGGGTTCGACCAGCTGCGGCAGGCACTGAGCGAACACGGCCGGGAACTGAACCTGCGCCTGGGTGAGCTACAGGCCGGGATGGAGCGGATTCACGGAGCGGTGCTGGACGTTCGCGCGGAGCAAGACCGCCAGGGAGAGCGTCATCGCGAACTGTACGAGGCCGTCCTCGCCGTGCAGCAGCGGCTGGACCGGCTGGAGCCAGGGATCGCCATTCCGGATCCGCTGGGTCCGATCGATGAGTCGGAGCGGAGTCTGCTGAAATCGGTGCTGGCCCGCTATCGAGGCTTGCCTGAGGGGCAACAGCGGCAGCTGCCGGCTTTGCTTCACGCTGTCGGCCGGCTGCTTCTGCGGATCGGTGAGGCGGAGGAGGCCCGGTCGGCTTTCGCCACGGTGACCGGGGTTCTCACCGACCGCCGGGCCCTGGCAGAGTCTCATTCCTACGCTTACCAGGCGGCCCTGAGACGGCGAGATTGGCCCCGGGCGCTGGCCTCGTATCAGCAAGCCGCCCTCTTTGACCCGGAAACCTGGACGGACGAACTGCTCATCGCGGAGGTTGGCGAAACCCTTCGGCTATCGGCGGCCGATGCTCGGGCCTTCGTTCAGAAAATCCGGGCGGATTCTTTTCCCCAAAATTGAGAAAGTCCCCGAAGATATGTCCAGGGCAAGAACTACCAACCACCGATGAGGACAAGACATCATGGAAAAGCACAGCTTGGGCAGTGACGCGAAACGGGGCGATCAAGCAGGTCTGAGGGGCGGGAACCCAGGGTCGATCCCCTGGGCCAAGGCACCGTTAGTGGGCGATTTCGAGATCGAGCGCCCGCTTGGTGCTGGTGGCATGGGTGTCGTCTACCTGGTGCGCAACCGTTCCAGCGGCCAGTATTTCGCCGTCAAGAAGATGCTGCTTTACGACGAGGGCAGCCGGCGCAACTTCCTGGCCGAATTGCAGACCTGGATTGACCTGCCCGAGCATCCGCACCTGACCGCCTGCCGCTTTTTCCGAACGGTGGGCAACGAGCTCTTCATCTTCGCAGACTATGTGGACTCCGGCACCCTGGAGAGCGCGATTCAGCAGCGGCAGTTGCCGCGCCTGGATCAGGTTCTGGACATGGCGATTCAGTTTGCCTGGGGCCTGCACGCCGCCCACAAGTCCGGTCTGATTCACCAGGACGTCAAGCCGGGCAACGCCCTGCTGACCTCGGAAGGATTGCTCAAGGTCACCGACTTTGGCCTGGCTCGCGCCCGGTCGATAGTCGAAGGGACATCCAGCCGTGCGGCTGGCAAGAGCGTTCTGGTCAGTTGCAGCGGCTTGACCCCGGCTTACTGTTCTCCGGAACAGTCCGAAGGGCGACCGCTCTCTCGCAAGACCGACATCTGGAGTTGGGGAGTCTCGGTGCTGGAGATGTTTGTGGGTGAAGTCACCTGGATGTCGGGCGTGGCCGCGGCGGATGTTTTGGAGAACTACCTGGAGACAGACTCCAGCGACCCCCGGCTGCCGGCCATGCCCAAGGGCGTGGCGGAGGTGTTGCACAAATGTTTCCGGGTCAATCCCGCCGAGCGCTGGGCCAATCTCGCGGAATGCGCAGAGGTGCTGAAAAAGGTATATCGCCGGGAACAGAACACTGCCTATGCGCGCGTGGAGCCTCGCGTCGTGCGTCGAAGCCAGCAGAATGCAGTGATCCACGACCGGCGAACGGCTATCGGCGCCCGGTGGGATGATCCGCACGAATGGCTTGCCAGGGCCACGCGGGCAGACGGTCGCGACCCGACTGAACTGGAGGCAAAATCACACTCCCGGGGTGGTTCGAGAAAGGCCCAGGCGATTGCGGATCTGGCAATCTACGATGAGGCCCGCCGGATTTTTGAACGGTTGATGAGGACAGGCCAAAAGAGCCTGGAAACTGAATTGGCTGCACTTTGTGTCAATGCTGCCCTTGTCCACTGGCACGCCGATGACATGCCAGGTGCCCTGGCCCTGTACGACCAGGCCATCGCCATCCGCGAGCGTCTGGTCCACAAGGAGGGTCGTGCCGAATTGGCCGATGCCTTGGCCAGAACCTACGTGTGCAAAGGCAACGCGGTGAGAGCCCTGGGCGACAAGCGTGCCGCCGTGGCGCTGTACGACCAGGCCATCACCATCCTTGAGCGTCTGGTCCACAAGGAGGGCCATAATAACGAATTGGCCAACGACCTGTCCCTGTTCTACATGAACAAGGCCGTCGCGTTGAGCCAACTGGGAGACAATCGTGCCGCCGTGGCCCTGTACGAGCAGGCCATCGCCATCCTCGAACGTCTGGTTCACAAGGAGGGCTGTGCCGAACTGGCCCATGCCCTGGCCGGAACCTACCAGAACAAGGCTCTCGCGGTGAGTGCCCTGGGCGACAAGCGTGCCGCCGTGGCGCTGTACGAGCAGACCATCGCCATCCTCGAACGTCTGGTCCACAAGGAGGGCTGTGCCGAACTGGCCCATGCCCTGGCCGGAACCTACGCGAACAAGGCCAACGCGGCGAGCGACCTGGGAGACAATCGCGCCGCCGTGGCGCTGTACGAGCAGGCCATCGCCATCCGCGAGCGTCTGGTCCACAAGGAGGGGCGAGCCGAACTGGCCAACGATCTCGCAAGGACCTACATGAACAAGGCCATCGCAGTGAGGGCCCTGGGTGACAACAGCGCAGCGGTGGCCCTGCACGATCAGGTCATCGCCATCCAGGAGCGGTTGGTCCACAAGGAAGGCCGTGCCGATCTGGCCGACGATCTCGCAGGGACCTACATGAACAAGGCCATCGCGGTGAGGGCCCTGGGTGACAACCGCGCCGCGGTGGCCTTATACGATCAGGTCATCGCCATCCGCGAGCGTCTGGTCCACAAGGAAGGCCGTGCCGATCTGGCCGACGACCTGGCCGCTATCTACACGAGCAAGGCCAACGCGGTGAGCGCCCTGGGAGACAACAGCGCCGCGGTGGCCCTGCACGATCAGGCCATCGCCATCCGCGAGCGTCTGGTCCACAAGGAGGGCCGGTCTGAACTTGCCAACGAACTGGCCCGGACCTACCAGAACAAAGCCGTCGCGGTAGACGACCTCGGAGACAAGCGAGCCGCCGTGGCCCTGTGCGATCAGGCCATCGCCATCCGCGAGCGTCTGGTCCACAAGGAGGGGCAAGCCGAACTGGCCGGCGATCTCGTCATGCTCACTCTCTTTCGGGCAGAAAAGCTCCTTGCACTGGGCGAGCACAAGAAAGCGAAAGTTGGAACCCGAGAGGCTATCGCTGTCCTAAAGGCCGAAATTGCCCGGACCGGACGCTCTGACTTGCAAGGGGTTCTGAACTGGACCTCCGAGGCCCTCAAAGAAATCCTGTGATTCATACCACCGTTCTTCAAAGCCAACGCCAGGAACACAAGCAAAGATAACCAAAGTTCACAAAGGAACCACCATGCCCGCGACAATCACCCTCAGAGTCATCAAAGGAAAACTCCAGGGCCAGGAATCCGTCTTCGCCGACCGGACGACCTGCATCGTCGGCCGGGCCGACGACTGCCAGCCGCGCTTGCCCGATGACGCCGATCACAAGACGATCTCCCGCCATCACTGCCTGCTCGACATCAATCCCCCGGACATCCGGGTCCGCGACTTCGGCAGCCTCAATGGCACCTTCGTCAACGGCCAGAAGATCGGCCAGCGGGCGGAGGGCATGACGCCCGAGGAGGGCGCCCGGATGCAATTCCCCGAATACGACCTCAAGGACGGCGATGCCATTCAACTGGGGGACACCACCTTCCAGGTTTGCGTTTTCGTTCCGGCGGTCTGCGCCGAGTGCGACAGGGAGATCCCGGAGGAGCAGAAGGCACGCTGCCAGCGATCGGCCGGGGTCTACCAGTGCGAGGCGTGCCGTGCAAAGGCCGAGGCCGCTCATCGCAGAGAGCCGATCCGCCCGAAGGCGCGGGTCTGTGTCCGCTGTGGCCGGGACGTCTCCCGCGAGATGGGCGAGAACCGCCACGGCGATTTCCTCTGCTCCGGGTGCCAGGCGGACCCCTCGCGGGCGCTGAAGAATCTGTTGGAGTTGGCACAGTCTGGCCGCAAGGAGACGCTGGCCATCCGCGGCTACCAACTGATCCGGGAACTGGGGCAGGGCGGCATGGGGGCGGTGTATTTGGCCCGGCACGAGAAGACCGGCGAGCAAGTGGCGCTCAAGGTCATGCTGCCGAAGGTGGCGGTGCAGGAGCCGGCCCGCGAGATGTTCCTGCGCGAGGTGGAAAACACCCGGGCGCTGCGGCATCGCCACGTGGTTCGCCTGCACGAGGCCGGCTGCTGCCAGGGCACCTTCTTCTTCACCCTGGAATACTGCGACGGCGGCAGCGTGGAGTCCCTGCTGAAACAGCGCGGCGGGCCGCTGTCCCTCAACGAGGCCGGCGCGATCCTGCTGCAAACGCTGGCCGGGCTGGAATACGCCCACCAGGCCGAGGTGCCGCGGGTCAAGCTGGCCGACGGCAGTTACGGGACGGGCCGCGGTCTGGTCCATCGCGATCTGAAGCCGGGCAACCTCTTCCTCAGCGGTTCGGGAAGCGGCCGGGTGGTCAAGATCGGCGATTTCGGCCTGGCCAAGGCGTTCGACCTGGCCGGGCTGACCGGGCAATCCTGTACCGGCGCGGCGGCCGGCACCCCCGTCTTCATGCCCCGGCAGCAGGTGGTGAACTTCAAGTATGCCCGGCCGGACGTGGACGTCTGGGCCAGCGCGGCCACCCTGTACTTCCTGCTGACCGGTGCGGTGCCGCGTGATTTCACTAGGGGCCAGGACCCGTGGCAGGTGGTCCTCCAGACCGGTGCGGTGCCGATCCGGCAGCGCCAGCCAAAGATCCCGGCTCGACTGGCCGAGGTGATCGACCTGGCCTTGCGCGATCAGCCGCGGATTCACTTCGCGACGGCTGCGGAGTTCCGGCGCGAACTGGAACGGGTCCTGTGAAAGCAACCCCTCCTTTTTTGCCCTATGTGGAGTGCGGCAGTAGCTTTGCTCTGCCGCTTTGGTTTCTTCTTTTGGTTTTTGTTTCTTGGGCTGGCGTAACAAGGAAAAAGTCAAAAAACAAAAGGCCAAACAAAAGCGGCAGAGCAAAGCTACTGCCGCACTCCACATAGGGCAAAAAACGAACTCAGGAGTCAGCGTACAAACAACGCTCGGTGTTTGTACACTGACTGCTGTCCCTGCCCCTTGGCTCCTGGAGCGCCGCGTGCAACCCGAACAGGCCTACGACGAACTGCTGCGGCACACCCGTGACGCCGCCTTGCTCGATTCGTGCATCACCTTGCTGGGCTGGGATGAGGAAACGTACATGCCTCATGCCGGCGTCGAGCATCGTTCGCGCCAGCTGGCCTTGCTGACCGGCCTGTTGCACGAACGGCTCACCCAGCCCCGCCTGGGCGAGCTGCTCGACCGGATCGAAGGCAGCGACCTGGTCCGGGACCCGCGCTCGATCGCCGCGGCCAACGTCCGGCAGCTGCGGCGGCAGTATCGCCGGCAGACCCGGCTGCCTCGGCGGCTGGTCGAGGAGACCGCCCGGGTGACCACGCTGGCCCAGCAAGCCTGGGCCGACGCCCACCATGCCAGCGATCAGGAGCAGTTCCGCCCCTGGCTGGAGCGCGTCCTGGCCCTGAAGATCGAGGAGGCACGCTGCATTGACCCCCACAGCGACCCCTACGACGTCCTGCTCGACGAGCAGGAGCCGGGCCTGCTTGGCCGGGACCTGGAGGCGCTCTTTGCCATGCTGCGGCCGGAGCTGACGGCCCTGGTCGGCTTGCTGGTCGGTTCCGGCCGGCAGGCCGACGTGGCGGTGCTGACCGGCAACTTCCCCATCGACCGGCAGCGGACCTTCGGCGAGATGGTGGCGGGTGCCATCGGCTTTGACTTCCAGGCCGGCCGGCTCGACTCGACCACGCATCCGTTCTGCAGCAGCATCGGCCCCGGCGATTGCCGGATCACCACGCGCTACCACGCCAACCGGTTCAGCGATGGTTTCTTCTGCACCCTGCACGAGGTCGGCCACGGTCTGTACGAGCAGGGCCTGGACCCGCAGCACCACGGCACCCCAGCCGGCGAGGTGCCCTCGGTGGCCCTGCACGAATCGCAGTCCCGGCTGTGGGAGAACACGGTCGGCCGCTCGGCCGCGTTCTGGCGGCACTTCTTCCCGCTGGCCCGGCAGATCTTCCACGAGGCCCTGGCCGGCGTTACTCTGGAGACGTTTCACTTCGCCGTCAACCACGTCGAGCCGACGCTGATCCGCGTCCAGGCCGACGAGGCCACCTACAACCTGCACGTGCTGATCCGCTTCGAGCTGGAGCGCGCCCTGATCCACGGCGACCTGAAGCCGACCGATCTGGTGGCCGCGTGGAACGACGCCTACCGCCGCGACCTGGGCGTGGAGCCGGCCAACGACCGCGAGGGCTGCCTGCAAGACGGCCACTGGTCGGCTGGCCTGTTCGGCTACTTTCCGACCTACGCGCTCGGCAACCTCTTCGCCGCCCAGCTGTACGCCAGCGCCCTGACCGACGTGCCCGACCTGGAGGAGCGGATGGCCGACGGCGATTTCCTCGGCCTGCTGGGCTGGCTAGGGCGGAAGGTGTACTCGCACGGCGGCCGGCTGACGGCCAACGAACTGATCGAACAGGCGACCGGCTTGCCGCCCGACCCGCGGTTTTTGCTCCAGATGCTCCGGCAGCGCTTTGGACCGCTCTACGGCGTGTGAGACCACTCTCCTGGGTTAGCCGGACTCCTGTCCAATCAAGGTGTCTTCAAGGAGACCCCACGCTGCTTGAGGGCGGCCTCGAGTCGGGCCCGGTCGGTCTTCTCCGGATCGATCAGGGCCGTCACTCGCCCCTCCCGAAAACTGGCCGTGGCGACTTCAACGCCCGGAAGCCGGTAAATAGCCTCGTAAGCCGCCAGGCAGCAGGCCTTGCAGTCCAGGCCGGCGACCGGGATCGTGACCAGCTTCAGCTTCTCCCGCGGCACGGTTCGCAGCGGCTTGACGCCGAAGGTGTGGTTCGAGGCCGACTTCAGCAGGGAGTCGAGCTTCTGGATCCTCTGGTCGGGCTTGGTGTTGGCAAACAGTTTCGCGGGGTCGTATTCCAGCGTCGCCTCGGCATTCTTGATGTCGATGCTTACCAGCTTGACGTCAGGAATCATCGCGAACGCCTCCCGCAAGTCCTGTTCGCGGTCGGTGGAAAACAGGCCGGTGATCTGGTGCTTGAACTGTCGGGGCGGATCATTTTTCTGAGCTGCCGCCAGGCAGGGAAGCAAGGAGAGGCAGAACATGGCGACAAAGCCTTGCGGGAGCCATTTTCGGCGGATTTGCTCTTTCATGGGATGCTCGGAGGTCAGCGGGTCTGGAACAGTCGGCTCCGGGTCAGTTCGTGGATCAGGGTGCGGATGCCGCCGCCCTTCTGTTGGGTGCTGGCCACGATGGCGGCAATCTGTTCGCGGTCACTAAAGCAAATCTCGCGTCCTGTGCCGTAGACCAGGAACTGGCGGGCGAGGTTGCCCAGCAGCCGGCCGCTGTCGGCGGCGAACAGATCCTGGAACTCCTTTATGTCGTGGAAAGTCCTTTGGTCCGGCAGCACGCCGCTGGGATCGACAGCGGGGCCGAGCTTGAAGCTGATGCCGATGAACGGATCGATCGAGCCGCGCGGCGCCGGGTCGCCGATACCGATCGACCGGTAGCGTGTGCGTAGCCCGCCGATGACGTCGAACGATTCCAGGGCAAAGCCTGGAGGATCGATCTTCGCATGACACGCCGCGCAGGTCGCGGTCGGTGCGGTGCTTGTCGAGTTGCTCGCGGATGGTCTTGGCGCCGCGGACGTCGGGCTCGATGGCGGGGACGTTGGCGGGCGGCGGCTCGGGCGGCTGGCCCAGCAAGCGGTCCATCACAAAGGCGCCGCGCGGCACCGGCGAGGTCGTGGTCCCGTTGGCGGTGATCTTCAGGATTGACGCCTGCGTCAGGAACGGCCCGCGCGAGGAACCGGGAGGCAGGGCCACCCGGCGGATCTGCGAGCCACTCACGCCACGCATGCCGTAATGGACCGCGAGCCGTTCGTTCAGCATGGCGAAGTCCGATTTCACCAGGTATCTCGCATCGAGGTCCTTGTCGAGCAGCTCGCGGAAGTAGGCCCGGGTTTCCGCGACCATCGAATCCTGCAGGTAGGAGCTGAACTCGGGATACAGCTTGCGGTCGGGATCGGTCGCCGCGATCTGCCGCAGCTTCAGCCACTGGCCGAGAAAGTCCTCGACAAAGCGCTGCGACTTCGGGTCTTTCAGCAGGCGCTCGCTCTGGGAGCGAAGCACGGCGGGGTCGTGCAGCTTGCCAGCGTCCGCCAGCCGGGTCAATTCGGCGTCGGGCAGTGATCGCCAGAAGAAGTACGACAACCGGCAGGCCAGGGCGTGGTCGTCCAGCGGACCGCTCGGCTCGACGTGATAGAGAAAATCCGGCGAACACAGGGCCGAGCGATAGGCCCAGCGCATCGCCGTCTCGAAGCAGTCGCCGGCCTGCAAGCGCTGCTGCGACCCGGGCAAGGTATTGTTTGCGCGTCTCCGCATCGACCGGCCGGCGAAACGCCCGTGGCAGGAACCGGGCCAGCAGGCGGTCCGCGTCGGCCAGCGGCCGCTCGCTCTTGACGGTCCAGACGCCCTTGACCGGATCGGGGCGGTTCTTGCCCGCGCCCATGTCCTGGCGGTCCGGCCGGCGTTTCGGGGCACGCACCTTGGGATTGTCGGCCTGCTTGAACTCGGTCAGCGGCAGGTCGCCGAACAGGTGCTGATGGCTTCTCGGCGGCCAGACGTCGTGCAGAGGCCCTTCGATGTCGAGGTAATCGCAAGCGATGCCGGGCCCGGTGAAGCCCATGCGCCCGGTTCTTGCCGCGGGTGTTGGCCCCGGCGCCAGCGAGGCGGCATTGAAGCCGATGATGTCGTGGGGGTTCATCCAGGTGACGAGGTCGTGGACCTTCTCCTGGATCGACGGCGCATCGTAGTAGCCCAGCACCGTGCTTGGATGACCGCCGCCGCGGCCGTCGCCGGTGAGCGTCACGATGGAGAGCCGGGCTGCCTCGGTGCCGCGCGAGGGCAGCACCTTGCCCTTGTCCCACTGGAAGCTCCACAGCGACGTGCGGACGCGATACCGTCCCGGATAAATGGTGACGAACTCGATGAAGTACGGGTGGAACGACTCGTCCTCGTGACGGAACAGACCGACACTGCTGCCGTTGCGGAACGAGCCCATCCGTTCGTGGGCGCCCTGGTCGAGATGCATCTGGGCCCCGGCGGGCGGGAACTCCGGATCGGGCTGCTTGTTCTTGAGCAGGACGCCGTCGCCGTGCAGCAGCACGTGGGCCACGAAGCCGTGCGGGTTCGCCAGGGAGATCCGCTGCTTCACCACCTTCGGCGGCTCGGGCCGGGTGGCAATGGCCATGTCGAGCGCCCGATCCGCGGCCTCGATGTATTTGGCCAGGTTGACGTGGGAAATGTCCAGGGCGTCGCTGTTGTTGTCGAAGCCGTGAGCCGAGCCGTCCGCCGGCAGCTCCCCTTGCAGCGTGACCCCGGGCAGCTCGAGCAGGTCGCGCACCGTGTTCTCGTACTCGACCCGGGTGAGCCGGCGCAGCCTGGTCCGGCCGTCGGCGGCCTGCTTCTCCCGCTCCGCCTTCACGAGCATGTCCCGCAGGCCCTTCAGGGCCGCGGCCGTCTCCGCCGCCGGGGGACGGGTCAGCTTCCGCGGCGGCATCTCGCCGGCCTCGATCCGGTCGTGGACCTTGAGCCAGCGGGCGAAGTTGTCCGGGTTGCCGGGCTCGACCTTGAGGGCGGTCAGATCGAAACCGCCTTTCTTCTCGGTCGCGTCGTGACAGCGGTAACAGTGGGCCTCGAAATACGCGGTCGGCTGGGTTTTCGCGAGGGCGGGAAAGAACGCGAGAAAGGTCAGCGTCAAGGTCGGAGAAGGAAGGATTCGCCGGGTCATGGCATCTCTGATTCTGGCGGGAAGGCGAGGGACGGTCGGGGTATGTCAGCGGAAGGTGAGCAAACGCTGTTCATTCTCCAAGGGGCGTTACCGCACAATCGGCTTCTGTCGCCTGCTCAACCTTTACCCAGACTATCGACTTCCCCCGTCTCGGTCAAACAGAAAACGTCTCTCTGCGAGCGGTTGAGACAAGCGGAAAGGGTGGCATTCTTCCCAGGGACGCTGATCAATTGCTCCAGCCCAGTCAGGGCCATATTGGGGCTGTACCAGCGAATCCCCTTGCCAACAAACGAGCAAGCACAGCGGTGTGGGCCGACCGCCCCGAGCCAGCACACATACCACAACCTCGCGGACGGCACACTTCAGGTGCGACGGTGTTAGGTGGCGCAAACCTCGTTAGTGCCAAACTGCCTCGACCACTCGAAAAAGGCAGGTTGGACCCCGAGCTACACCACGCTCCCGCTGAATTTGCTTGACTACCTCTCGGAGTCCGTGTCCCTCTGCATCTGACCCCGCTGGGATCTGCCGTCGAGTGTACACTACTCCACCACCGAACCAAAGCGATGCACCAGAGGCGATGTTGGCAATTGCCCAAATCGCATGGAAGTACCGACGGCTATAAAGTTCGAGACGCACAGTGCCAAACCAGGGAGTCCCAATGGGGTGCCCGTCGAATGGCTGACGTAATACCCCGCGCAAGGTGCCAGTACGAAGAACCTCGGGCATGCTTGGACCTCGTCATCGCGCCCCCGAACGGCAAGCGCAACAGCCGGCTCACGCGAGCACGACAGCGAATTTGGCAAGACTTCATTCGCGCGGCCGGTCTGTTCCAGCACCTTGTTCGGCCGCACCCTCCAGGTGTGGTTCTTCGGTCGGCGCTCCCATTTCCGCCTCCCGTTCCAGAAGCCGCGCCAACGACTCCAATTCCTCCACGGTTGAATCCGTCGCCGGCGCCTTCGTTCCCTTGGCTTTGGCAGCCGCCAGCGCCTCCCGGACTTCTCGCAGAGTCATGCGCCCCATCATAGCAGCCTCCCCAGTAGGTCCCGCAGATTCGCGATCACCCGCTCCGCCGTTTCTGCCGTCGCTCCCCGATTTAGCAACTCGAAGGCTGCCTTGTCCTGCAGCGCATCGCGATCCGGCCCTGGCTCCAGGACGAGCGCCCCGAGCAAGGACGCCAGAATTGGTTCGCCGACGATTTAGCTCCCAATCCACAATTCATACACAGCGTCGCCGACCAAGGTCAATCCTTCAAAGAAATGCTTGTCGGAATCTTTGAAGAAATCGAAGGTGGCGTTGTTGAGCGTAAAGAGAAGTTGACCCATTGTGAGCCCTTGGCCGGGTTCACCAACAGCAAGGTCGATGGTATCGTCTTCGTTCTTCCACATTGCTTCATAGACCACCCGGATCGGGCCTGTTGCGACTACCTGGTTGGGCCTCCATCCTGTCTTTCTTGGGCTGATCTGCTTGTTATAGTCGGTGACGGCCGCAATGAAGTCATCATAGGCGTCATACCGCTTCTTGCCCAACGACCAGCAGACATTCCCCATCAGCTTACTCACGAACATCCTCCTCGAATCGGCCAGCCACCGAAGGGCTTACGCCATCTCCAGCCCCCGCAAGGTCCCCTTGCCCGTCGAGAACTCGCTGGTCTCGATCCCCAGCCGCTGGAGCATCGAGACAAACAGGTTCGTCAGCGGGTAATTGTTTTGCTGGTCGAAGGCCAAGTGCTGCCCATGCTTGAAGCCGCCGCCAGCCAGCAGCGCGGGCAGGTTGAGGTTCGAGTGCGAGTTGGCGCTGCCCATGCAGGTGCCATACAGCACCATCGTCCGATCCAGCAGCGACTGGCCGGCTTCCTTCGTGTCGCCGAGCGACTTGAGGAAGCCGGCGAGGACCTCGAACTGGCCCTCTTCCTTGGAGCGCAGCTCGGCCAGCGCTTCGGGCCGGTTGCCGTGGTGGGTGATGTTGTGAATCACCGTCGTGTCGATGAACAGCGAGATCACGCGCGACGAATCGGTCTCCAGGGCCAGCTTGATCACGTCGAACATCAGCCCCGTTTTGCGGACGAACTCCCGGGCGTCGTCGATGTCCTGGGGCGGCTGGGCGTTGACGCGCGGCTTGGGGCGATGTTCCCACTGCTCGGAGCTGCCCAGCCGCTGCTCCAGCTCGCGGACCGACGAGAAGTATTGCTCCATCCGCTGCTGGTCGGCCTTCGAGAGAACGCGGTTCAGGCGTTTCGACTGGTCGGCGACAAAGTCCAGCATGCTTTGATCCTGCCGCAGCGCTTCGACGCGGGCGGCGACCTCGTCCGGCTTGCCTTGCAGGAAGAGCCGCTGAAAGAGCCGATTGGGACTGCGCTCGGCAGGGATCGGGGCGCCGCTGCGGGTGAAGCTGAGCGTCTGGTTGTTCTCGCTGCTCATGGCCAGCACCAGCGAGGGGTAGCGGGTCTGGCTGCCGATCCGCTCCGCCGCGAACTGGTCCAGCGAGATCCAGTTGCGGAAGCCGCCGCGCTCCGGATGCGGCGTGCCGGTCAGGAAGCACTTCTCGGCCGCATGGCCGCCGGTCACGCCGGGATGGCTGACGCCGGAGAAGATGGTCAGCTGGTCCCGAGCTGCCGCCAGCTTCTGGAGATACGGCGTTAGGGGGTAATCGCGCCCGGCCCGCTCGGGGAAGAAAAACTGCGGCAGGATGCCCATGTTGGTCTCGACGGCCACAAGCCGGCGGGGGACCGCAGCGGTTGCGCTCCCCTGCCCTGCCGGGAGCATGGACTCGAGCAAGGGCAGCGCCAGAGCGACACCCGCGCCGCGCAAGAACGTCCGCCGGGAGAGGGCCGGCTGACCCGCTGAAACCGTTCGCTTCACGTTGCTGTCCTTGTCCTGGAGGGAGGGTTCTCGTCCCGGAAAGCCGCTGGGTCACCAGGGGAACCGGCCTGTCCTGGAAGGACAGTGGTGGGATGGCGGCTTCGCCTCAGAGATTGAGAATATCGCATCGCGGAAGAGAAGGCAAAGACTTTTCCCGATCCCGTTAGCCGCGACGCGGAGCCGCGCAGCGGCGCAGCGGAGCGCGGGGCCCGCCAGGAACGCGCTGTCCTATGCCTGTCAAGGGACAAGTGGAAGCAAAATGTCGGGTCGCCCGGCGCGGGCGCCATCAGTTGAAATTTGTACACTTAGCTGCGCTGCGCTCCGCGTCGCGGCTAACATAGAAATTGTTTGCCGCGCAGGGGATCTGCGAGCACTAACAGAGAAAAGGTTTGTTGGCAACCAGAGAACCCAAAAGGACCCGAGCATGTTTCCATCGTGGAGCAGAAAGCTGATCATTCGCGGGACGATCCTGGCCAGCGTGTGCCTGGTGATCCTCGGCGGTGTGTGGGCGGTCAACGGCGGCTTCCGCCAGGAGCAGCCTCCCACAGACTCCCCGCCGAAGTCGAACGCCGAAGCGGAGCCAAACCAACCGGCGAAAGAAACAGCCGCGGCAGAACCGGCCGAGCCCAGGACAATCTCGCTGTGCGAGGCCATCAACCTGCTGGAAAAGGCCGGCAAGGGTGAGGTGGTCAAGGCCGAGAAGACCGGCGAAGGAACCAGTGCGCAGTTCAACCTCGAAGTCCTTGGCAAGGATAAGGCCCGCACGGCGTTCAACGTCAACGCCACCGGCAAGGTCATCGTCGAGAACACCCAGCCGGCCCGGGGCTCCTCGACCGGCAAGAAGACCGGGGAGAAGAAGTCGATGGAACGGGAGCGTTCGGGGAAGGGCCGGGAGCGGAAACGAGACGACGATTGAGGTTCCTCCCGACGACCCCCAGCAAGGTTGAAGCGCGATGGGCCACGAATTTGTTTCGCGTCAGCAGGTGCTGTCAGTGGGCCTGGTTGTGCCCGACTCGGTCCGCTGTGTGCAATGCGGCATCTGTTCCTACAACTGCCCGATTGGCATCGACGTCCGCGCCCATGCGTGCCGGGGCCGGGCCATCGACAGCAGTTACTGTCTGACTTGCGGCGAGTGCGTCAAACGCTGTCCGCGCGGCGTGCTGAACTTCGAGCGGCTTCCCCTGACCCAGGAGCGCTGAGATCGTGTCCCGGAATCACGTGCTTGTCGGCTCCGGGATCGCCGCTCTGAGCGCGGCGGAGACCATCCGCAGGCAGGATCCGGATGCCGGGATCACTCTGATCAGCGAGGAGGCGCACAACTTCTACTCGCGTCCGGGGCTGGCGTATCTGCTGCGTGGCGACGTTCCCGAAAAGCAGCTGTTCATCCGCGGCCCCGATGACCTCCGGGCCCTGAACGTCCATCGCCAGGTTGCTCGTGTCGAGTTGCTGCTGTGCGACAGCCAGGAACTGGTCCTGGCCGATGGCAGCCGGGTAGGCTACGATCGCTTGCTGCTGGCCACGGGCGCGCTGGCGGTGCCGGCGACCTTTCCCGGCGGCGACCTGGCCGGGGTGGTCAAGCTCGACGGCCTGGACGACGCTCGCCAGCTGCTGAAGCTGGCCCGGCGGAAGAGACCAGCCGTGGTGGTCGGCGGCGGCATCACCGCCCTGGAACTGGCGGAAGGACTGAACGCACGCGGCATGAAGGTCCACTACTTCCTGCGCGGCACCCGCTACTGGGCCGACGTGCTGGACGAAGCGGAATCCCAGATCATCATGAGCCGGCTGCGCCACGAGGGGATCGTCCTGCACCCCAACACCCAGGTAAAGCAGGCGATCGGCACCCGCGGCCGACTGATTGGCGTGGAAACGCAAGCGGGCGAGGTCATTCCTTGCGAGGTGCTGGCCGTGGCCATCGGCGTCCGGCCGCGTGTGGACCTGGCACGAGCGGCGGGGCTGACCGTGGACAGGGGCATCGTGGTCAACCAGTTCCTCGAAACCAGCCGGCCCGGAGTGTATGCCGCCGGCGACGCGGCTCAGGTGGGCCAGACGCCCCTGGACGTTCTGTGGCCCACCGCCCTGGCCCAGGGTCGGATCGCGGGGGCCAACATGGTCGGCGCCGCCGCAATCTACCTGAAGGAAGTGCCGTGCAACGTCACCCAGCTGGCCGGGCTCAAGGTCACCATCATCGGAGCCGTGGGCCGGAAAAAGGACGCGGAGAAGGACCAGGACCTGGTCACGATTGCCCGCGGTGACAGCGAGTCCTGGCGGCTCTTGGCCGATGCCTGGGTGCTGAGCGACCGCGACGACGTCAACCGGATCCGGCTGTTTGTGGGGGAGCGAACCATCCTGGGCGCGCTGGTGATGGGCGAGCAGTCCTGGTCCCGGCCCTTGCAGCGGCTGATTGCCGCCGAGGTGGACGTCACGCCCATCCGCCCCGCTCTGCTGGGTGAGGGTGCCGGAGCGCTCACCCGCCTGGCCAACTTTTATCGACAATGGGAACAACAAGGCCGCCAGCCTACGAACTGATTTTCGCCCTGGTTGCCATCGCGGCGATCAGCCTGGGCTATTTCTCCGTGGCACGCGGAGGCATTCCCCAGCCAACGAGCGTGCTGGGGTACGTCCTGGGCATCACCGGCTTTGTGCTAATGCTGTCCACCGAGACGCTGTATTCGCTCCGCAAACACGTGCCCCGGTTCCACCTGGGCCCGATGCGGACCTGGCTGCAGCTGCACGTCTTCACCGGTCTGGTCGGGCCGTACCTGGTGCTGCTGCACTCAGGCTGGAAGTTCCACGGCCTGGCCGGGGTGCTGACGCTGGTGGTCTTTGTGGTGGTCCTCAGCGGGCTGGTTGGGCGCTGATCTTTACGTGGCGGTGCCGCGCAACCTGGATGGTGCCCTGGTCGAGGCCAGTGAGCTGGAAACGCGGATTGACGCGATCAGCAAGCAGTTGCAAGCGTGGGGGATCGAGGACCTCGGCGAGCCGTCGCTGGCGGCGGCGCTGGCCCTGCCGCGGCAGGGATGGCTGCTGGTGCTGGGCCGGCCGTTCCTGAGATGGCGCTTGCGCTGGCGTCTGCGCCAGCTGGTGCATAACCTTCACCCGGACGGCCAGGAACAGGCCGAGAAGCTCTGCCAGCTGCTGTTGCAGCGGCAGCACTTGCAGATCGAAGTGCAATCCCTGGAGTCGGCCCGGCACCTGCTGGCCACGTGGCACCTGTTCCACGTGCCGCTGAGCGTGGCCTTGTTCCTGCTGGCGTTTGTTCACGTGGGGGTGGCCCTGTATTACTCGGCGTTTCTTAGATAGCGGAGGGCGCGATGGTACAATGGATTCGTCCAGGGCCCGCGAACGTCGTGGCGCTGGCGACCGTGGCTGGAGTTCTGATCGTCCTGGCTGTCCACGGCAAGGAAATGTTCAGCCCCGGCCCCCTCCGGGCCCAGGTCCGGAGCCAGGAGCCGCTGGGTGGGGTCTCATCCCATGCGGCCATCGGCAACAATTGCGCTGCCTGTCACGTCTCTCCCTGGAGCAAGGAAACGATGGCTTCGCGGTGCCTGGATTGCCACAAGGACGTGAAAACGCAACTGGACGCCGGCGGGTCCTTGCACGGCCGGTTTGCCAATGGTGGGGAGTGCCGCAGCTGCCACACCGAACACAAGGGCCCGCACGGCGTCCTGACCAACCTGGCTCGGTTTGACCACGATTGCGCCGCTTTCCAGTTGACCGGCAAGCACCAGACGACCGAATGCAAGGCGTGCCATACCACTCCCGGCGTCTACAAAGGGACGGCGAAAACGTGTTTCACCTGCCACGCCGAACCCGTGGTCCACAAGGAGAAGTACGGCACCACTTGCAGCCAGTGTCACTCGACAAGCACCTGGGACGGCGCCGTCATCCGGCACACGGGGTTCTCCATGACCCACGGCGGCAGGAACAATACCTGCGCCACCTGCCACAATGTCGTCGCGCATTTCAGCACGTACACCTGCTACAACTGCCACGAACACACCCCGGCGAAGATTGAGAGGACTCACTCGCGGCGCAGGATCGCGAACTTGAACGACTGTACTCGCTGTCACGGCCGGAATCGCAACCGCCGCGCGGCGGGGGAGATGGAGCTGGGAGGAATGGCGGAAGTGTGCCAGCGGGAAGGAAGGACAGAGCCGGAGCCGTTCCTTGCGTTGCTTCGCTCTCTGGACTGGGACAAGGGTGTCGTGCCCGTGAGCCGCGACGCGGAGCCGCGCAGCGGCGCAGCGGAGCGCGTTTTCGAGGCCGCCAACCCGCGCTCCGCCGCGCCGCTGCGCGGCTCCGCGTCGCGGCTCACGGGGTTTTCCCCACTCCTTCCAGAAAACAAGCTGTTCCTCCCGCCCCGTTCGGTTATGCTTGAGTGAGGGACGTCGCAAAGGGGACACCAATGGTTCCAAAGGCCCTGGCCGGGATGTTTCACCGCCTGCGGGCGCTGGCGAGCTTACGCGAGGCGAGCCAGTGCCCCGATCAGGAGCTGCTTGTGCGGTTTATTCAGGACCACGACGAGGCCGCGTTCACCGCCCTGGTGGAACGGCACGGCCCGATGGTCCTGGCTGTGTGCCGGCGCGTGCTGCACCACCATCAGGACGCCGAGGACGCCTGTCAGGCCACGTTTCTGGTCCTGGTCCGCAAGGCCGCTGCCATCCGCAAGCTCAATTCGCTGAGCAGTTGGTTGCATGGCGTGGCCCTGCGCGTGTCCATGAAGGCGCGGGCCCAGCGCAGCCGGCGTCCCCGGACAATGGAAGAACTGCCCCTCGCCGACAAGGACAGGGATGCGCGGTTCACCTTGAACGAGCTGAGTTCGGCACTGGACGAGGAGTTGCAGCGGCTGCCGGAGAAGTTCCGGGCGGCGCTGGTGCTGTGCTACCTCCAGGGCAAGACACGCGACGAGGCCGCCGAGGAACTGGGCTGGAAGCCGAGCGTCCTCAAGGGCCGGCTGGAACTGGGCCGAAAGATGCTGCACCAGCGCCTGGCCCGCCGGGGAGTGGCCCTGTCCACCGCCTTGCTGATCGCTGGCATTGGCCAGACCGTCTCGGCCAGCGTGCCTTCGTCTCTGGTGGTCACGATCGTCAGCTCTTCCCTGGAGGTTGCCGCCGGGAAGGCCCTGGCCGGCGTGGTGTCGCAGCAAGTCGCGTCTCTGGCTCAGGCTTTCCTGCGCACCACGTTTCTCCAGCAACTCCACGCGGGCGGCGTTCTCTTGCTGGCCGTCTGCCTTGCCGGCGGTGGTTGGGCCGGCCCCCGGGCGCTGAGCCCGAGAGCCGGAACTGAACCGGCGGCGGAAAGGGCCGCTTCCCTTCCGGAAGTAACCGTGCAGGCAACCATCCCGCCTCCCGAAGTTTCACCCCCGGTATTGGAGAAGCCGCAGACGAGCCAGCCCTCGCAAAAGGAGCCGACCCGGATCAGCACGAAAAAGCGTGAACGGGAGCGCGAGGACGATGACGATGACCGGAAGCTCCGACGAGCAGGAGGCAGACGGAGCGAGGACGACGACGATCGCTCGCCCTCGCTCCGTCCACCGGGCAAGAAGAAAGGGGATGGGCGAAGGGACGACTGACGCCCCGGTCATTCCAGCTTCAATTCCGCTTCCGCCTTGCTTCGCCTGTACGCTTCCCGGACGGGAGCGTAAATCCGCTCTGCCATTTCCTTGTCGAGGGCCTTTCCAGTCGGGTCGGCCGGCTGACGGATGGTCAGCTGTCGCGGTGCCAGTGTCGCGGCCAGCTCGGGCAGGTCATAGACCGCCAGCACTCCGGGAACGACGTTGGTCAGCTGATCGAAACTGATCGGCGTCAACACGACGCTGGTCCAGGAGGCCAGCGACCTGTCCAGGATCAGGCCCTTGATGCGCGGCTCCAGGGCGGCCGCGTGCAGGGCGACCGGACCGGCCTTGCCGGGGCCGATAAGGACGAACTCCTTGTACCCCGACCGACTTGCCAGCGCTTCGATGACGGCCAGCACGTCGGAGGTGCGCTGCCCCAGGAGCGGACGGTTCAGGTGCAGCCCCAGGTACGCCTCCTTGAAATCGACCCCGAAGTGGCTTGGTTGTTTTGCCGTTCCCGGAGCCGTCTCACCCAGCCCGCGCAGATCGAGGGTCAGCACCCGGCTTCCCGCACCGAGCAGCTCGCGCAATTGGGGCTGGGAAGGATCAGCGGCCCTGTCCGTGGCGTTGAGATGGATCACCAGGGGACCCGGTTTCTCCGTTTCCGGCAGGAGCAGAACGCCGGGCACGATGATCCCCGGTTCCGTTTTGAACAGCAGTCTCGTGCCATTCTTGACGGCTTTTACATTGCCTGGCTCCACGGACGCGGCAGCCCGGACAGGCAAGGTAACACCGATCACCTGGGCAACCTCCTTGAGCAGGTCCGGCGTCTTCTGGTCAAGCTGCCGCTTGCCCCGCTTCTTGGCCAGCAGCTCCGCCCGCTCCGCATTGAAGTGAAAGACTGACTTGCCCTTGAAGTCCTCCAGCACCTGCCCGGTGCGCGTGCATTGCAGCTCGGCGTCCTTGACGATCGGAAAATCCGGCTCGGTGGCCGTGTCGTCCTTACCCAGCAGCCAGCGCCGCATGAAGCGCACCGTGGCCTCGCGCTGTGACCGAGGGAAGCCGTGGCCGGTGTCCGACTCGAACAGATCGACGCGCTCGCCAAAGCCCAGCAGACCGTAAGTCCGCTTGGCCTCGCGGAAGCTGGTCCAGGTGCCCTGGATGTCGAAGAAGTCCCTGGTCGCGGCGCAGATCAGCGTCGGCCGGGGAGCGCGCAGGAACAGGTAATCGGCGTGTTCCAGCCCCGCCGCCACTTGCCCCGTGATGTTCTGCTCGGCGTCCTGCGGCCCGATGGTGGCGAAGAGGCGTTCCAGCGAGGTCACGTAACACGACGGCGCCGCCGCGGTGATCCGCTCATCAAGGGCCATCAGGTAGGACGTCTCGGTGCCGCCGCCGGAGCAGCCGGTGCAGCCGATCCTGGTCGCATCGATCTCCGGCCGGCTGACCAGGTAATCGAGACTGCGGATGCCGTCCCAGATCCGATAGGTCGCGGTGTTCTGCCCCACCAGCAGGGCACCGATGCCGGTCAGCGTGTGTTCCGTGGTGGAACCGGGGATGGCTGCCTTGCCCTGGCGGTCGAGCAGCTGCCGGCGCTCGCCCTGGCCGATCGGGTCATAGGTCAGCACTGCCAGACCATTCTTCGCCAGCAGGATGGCCCCGCGCTGTACGTAATCCGCCGCCTTGCCGTTGGTGCTGTGGCCGATCGGCATCAGCACGCCTGGGAAAGGTCCTTTTCCCTCCGGGAGGTAAAGCGTGGCCGTGACGTGGTGCTGGGGCCGGCTCTCGCAGATCAGCTTTTCGATGCGATAGCCGTCGCGCAGTTCCTTTCCCACAATCTGAGCATTCAGCGGCGTCTTCTCCGGGAAGCCGCCCAGCGACTCGATGAACCAATCGCGCAGCTGCTTCTGCCGTTTATGTATGTCGTCAGGAGTCTTGAGCCCGGCGATCACGGCCCGGCGGGCGTCGAAGTGCTTCTGGGCCTGCGAAAGCAGGTAGTCCTGGAGCATCCGCCGGGAGGGGCTGTCCTGGGCCCACGTTACTCCAGGGCCCAGCAGAACCAGCGACAGGATACAGGTTGTGGCACGCATGAGAGAGTCTCCAATCGGTGTTAGAGTCTGTTCCACCGCCGCTTGCGGCTTCGCGCACCACGCGGCTCCGCTAAGCCGCAAGCGGCGGGGGGAACAGGCTCTTAGCGCGGCGTATGGCCCAGCTGCCGGTCGAACCAGGCAAAGGCGTCCTCCTGCATGGCCCGGGTGAACTGGTGCGGCTCATCGTAGAATCGGCCGGTGAAGCGATCCTTGAGGCCGGCCCTGTCGTAGGCCGCGGCGATCCGGTCCAGCGAATCCTTCATCCCGGTCTGTGGGAACAGTTTATCCTGCCGGCACTGCTGTACAAGGAGCGCTCGCGGAGCGGTCAGCGAGGCCACGTCCGGCCAGTCGAGGTAGCGGTGCAGACCCGGCAGGAAATGGACCCACGAATGCGTATCGATGTGGGCCTGGAGCATCGGCCGGACCGTGGACATGAAGCCGACGATGCAGCCCGCCTTGATGCGCGGGTCCAGGGCCGACAAGAACATCGAGCGATAGCCGCCCATCGAGATGCCGACGCAGCCGATCCGTTTGGGATCGACCTCGGGCCGGTTCACGAGGTAATCGACGGTGCGCATGTCGTCCCAGAAGACGATGCCCGGCCAGGTCAGCCCGGCCAGAAACAGGGACTTGGCCAGGGTCGTCTCCTTGGCCCGGCACTGGGCGTTGAGGTGCTGAACGTCGTCGAGACTGTAGCGCGAGCGGTCCCAGCCCCGTTTCAGGTCACTGTCGAGCATCAGCCGGCGCTCGCCGAAGAAGAACGCGTCGATGGTGATGACGACATAACCCCGCCGCACCAGAGCAGTTGCGGTGGGCCTGCTGTCGTAGTTGCGCTGCTGGTAGGCGGTCATGGCCGGATGGTTGTCGCCCAGGTCGATGACCTTTTCCTTGCCGAAGAGGAACATGCCGCCGTGCGAGTGCAGATCGACGATGGCGGGAGCGGGGCCCTTCAGATTCTTCGGGATCAGCACGCAGGCCGGCACCCGGAACTGCGGCGACGTGGAGAACAGCACCTTCTCGCGGACGTGATCGGGACGCTCAACGCGCTCCAGCACCTCGGACCGGGGCTCGACCTTCTCCGGCCGGTACAGCAGCAGGTCGAGCAGCTTCTCGCCGGCGGTGGCGCGGAAGTCGTCCAGGGTGCGGAACTTGCCCGTCAGGAAGGAGAGAGAGAAGTCGCTGGTGCCGGCCAGCTTCTCGACCTCGGGGAAGAGACTGCCGAGGTCGGCGGCGGAGGGCTTCAGGTCGCGGGGGCTGTCGGCGGCTGAGAGGGGATCGGCTTCACCGGAAAGAGCAGTGCCCAGGGAAGCGAGGCCCGCGGTGGTCAGGAAGGAGCGGCGGGTGGGTTGGTCTGGCATCGAGTGGGGTTCCTTGGCCAGCGGCACGGGCTGGTTGCGGGCTTTGGGGCGGGGAGTGATCGGCACGTGGGTACGATACGAACCAATGAGGTAACACGCAAGGAATCCAGTCCGATGCCAAAAGCGTGCTGAACTTTCGGCAGATCGAACTCCCGAAAACTCATGCTGTCACCCCTCCAGCAGCCGATTGAGCCGTTCGTTCATCTCCTCCTCGGCCGCCGTGGTCCACGGAAACTCCTGGGGCGGCTTGAACCCCCCCTCGTTGGTGAACGCCGCCGTCGGGGCCGGGCACAGCGACAGCACGCCGACCACCTTGTCCTGAATCCGCAGCTCAAAGCCGCTCACCTGACGCAGGTCGCCCCGATCCAGCGTGCCCGGCACCACCATGGTCGGGCCGTCGCTGATCAGCACGTCCTGGCGGAACAGCAGCGGCGGCGTGACGGCTCCCGTGACCTGGGCGGTGATCTCCACCGGACAGACGCCGACCATGCCGGGCTCGCTGCTGCTGACCAGGAAGCAGGGGCCCAGCCGATCCATCGCCTCCAGCGCCGGCGGTTGCCGCATCAGGCGCAGCGGCTCGCTGCCGTGCTGCACCACGAAGCGCGTGTCGGAGACACGCAGAGAACGCAGGAACTGGCGCTGCGAGACGGCGCGAACCCGCTGGCTGGACAGGCTGCGGTCGCCGATCAGCCAGACGGCAGACCAGTTCCCCTGGCGGCGCGGCGCCTTGCACAGCGCCACCGTCACCAGGGCCTGCCGGCCGGTCAGCTGCGAGCTGCACAGCCGGGCCGGCACGCGGGTGATGGTCCCGGCCGTTTCCGAGCGGAACTCGACGTGCAAGTCCAGGTCCAGCAGCGGCACCAGGCTGGTTGGGCTGACCACCAGCGTGCTGGCCAGCAAGCCCTTGCACTGGCGGGTCACGAAGGTCTGGCAGGCGACGCACTCCTCTTCCAGCCGGGCGGACACCGTCGGCATCTGCAACCGCAGGCCCTGGAGAAACGCTTCCCGGCTCAGGAAGGGCAATGCCACCTGGCCCAGCAGCCGATTGCGGTAGAGCAGCTCGGCGGAGGTGCTGCAGCTCAGGGGGGGCAGGCGAAAGGAGATGCGGTAACGGTCCTCGGTTTCCTGACGGCGGAGGTTCTCCGGCGGCAGGGGCGGCTGGCCGGGGATGCGCAGCAGGAAGTCGGCCTTGCGCCGGCTGGTCGAGGGCGGCAACCGCAGACTGGCCTCGACCAGCACCGCCTCCGCGTTCCACGGAATCGGCTGGTCACTCACGGTCAGGCCTGCCTTCTCGTAACTGAAGTGCAGGGCCTGCGGCTGGGAGGCTATGCGGGACATGGGCCACAACTCATTCATTACCCAGTCGCGCCAGCGCCTGATCCAGGGCCACATCGAGGTTCTCCTCCACGCAGGGACGCTCCGAGCCCGTCTGCTGGGCTGACCCATCCGTGAGCGACCGCTCCTGGCAAAGCAAGCAGGCTTCATGGCGTGCCACCATGAAGCGATAGGGGCGGAAGGCCTCCGCGAAGATGTCGGCCACTCGCGCCAGCGGCAGCAGCAAGGTCGTGAAGCCGGGATCGAAGCCGGTCGGGTCTTCCAGAAGCCCAAGAGTCACAAGGGCGTGGAGCGAGGCAATCGCGTGGATGCTGGCCATGCTGGCGGGAATGGTCGTTTCCGGCACCGGACCGCCGGGGGTAGAGTAATCCGGCGTCGGTGCCTTGTCCACCGTCACCGAGCGTTTCAGATGGCTGGCCATGCAGCCGTAGCAGGGCCCACCCGGCACAAACCAATGCACAAAGCCGCCGATGCCGCCCGAGAGGACCTCGCCCAGGGTCCACGGCTTGCGGTGCCGGCGCATCAGGGCGTCGAAATGATACTTGGCCTGTTCGTTGTCGGCGGCACAAACGCCCACGTCGGCCGTGGCTGCCCGTTGATTGAGCGTTGCTTGCTGCGCCGGGTCGCACAGATCGACCAGCAGCGTCTGCACCTCCAGGTCGGGCCGGCGCTCCTTGAGCCACTGCTCGGCCAGGATCGCCTTGAATTCGCCGACCGCACTGGCCGGGAACAGGTGCCGTTCGACGTTGTGGGGTTTGTAAACGTCTGGCTCGACCAGGGTTACGCGCGTGATTCGCGCATCCCGGCAGAGCATGTCCAGCACTGGCATGCCGCCGCTGCCCGCACCAACCTGGAACAGATGTGCCACTGATCACCTCCCGCTACTCCACATAACACCCACCAGTGACGCGAGAAACATCAGGATCATCAGGAAAGGCGTGAGCAGCACCAGCCACCAGAAGACCTTCTCCCAAAGGGGTGTGGTCTTGCGGATTCGCTTCCAGGCAGGATTGGGCTCGTCCTCTTGCATTCCTGATTGCTTTCGGGTCGCTACGTGTGTTTCGTGGTCTCTTCCTTGGTTGTTTCACTTGGCTTCGGGCAGAGGCCATTCGTTGGTTTCGTGCCAGATCTCATAGCAGGCCAGCCAGCGCCAGGCGGCCTGGATGGCAAAGATACAGGTGAAGCGTGCCGGGTCCCAGCGGCTGGTATTCCGCGTGCTGCCCTGGCGCCACAGGCACAGCGTCTGTCCTTCCAGCAGGTGCGGACAGTGCTTCAGGTGTGTGATGACGCGCGTTTCCGGCGGCACGGTCGGGTAGCTGGCGGTCAGGCGTGTCTCGACCTCGTAGACGTTGTGCCCCGGCTTCAAGCGGTATCGCAGCACCAGCGAATTGCCGACCCGGTTGACCCGGATGCGGTACGCCGGGTCGCGGCCCGCGTTGTAGCGCTCGATCACGGGAATTTCAATGGTTAGCAGGCGTCGCTTGCCTGCTTCGCTTTCCAGCAGGCTCATGGTTGCAGGCTCGGGAAAAGAACCGGCGAGCGGGGGGCGTCAGCCCCCGAAACGGGGTCCGCGGCAGAGGCTGACGTCCCCCGCTCACCGACGGTTCCTGGGTCAATAGTGACAGGGGACCGATTTGATGGCGTTGATCACCTCCTCGTCGGTCACCTCGTCGGCCGTGCCCAGGAAACTGGTGTCGCGGCGGTCCATCAGGATGGCCCGATCGCTCTCGGCGTTGCCGCGCAGAGCGTTGATCAGAGTCCGCCGCTCGGTGTCGTTGAGAGGACGGAAGTCCATGGGAGCTACTCCTTCCTGCAAAAGAGACCAGCACATTCCGGAACCGGGGCCGGAACTCCCCACGAGAAACAGCGGCCAGCCCCAGTGGCGGTCGCCTCAACAGGCCCGGGCGGCCAACTCGGCCAGCACCAGGTAGACGGCTCGGTCGATGGGTCCTTCTTCCGGCTGGACCTCGAGCAATTCGCCCTGGAGGCTCAGGTAGTAGCGAACCTCCTTCGGTCGAATCAGCAGCCGGAGTTGGTCCCCCGGTCTTGCCAGGTCCAGCGAAACCATCAGACCGGGCCCCCAGTCATCGTTGTGTACCTCAAACTTCACTCCGCGCTGCTGCCGATCCAGCCGTTCCAGCGCCTCGGCATGCTCTTCCAGGGTTGCCCAGAACGGGTGCAACGGCGCGTGCCAGGTCCGGCCCATAAATCACCTCGACCGGCAGCGGCCGATAACTGCGGTCGCCCTGACCCAACGCATACCAGGAGAAGCGCAAGCCCTCAAAACACTGCACGTGCGGTCGGGGCTGGTAACTGTGGGCCGTGTCGCCCTCGGCCAGGGGAACGGCGTCGGCCGTGCCAATGCCAAAGATCCCTTCTTTACCCCGCAAATTCTGTACCCATTGGCTGTCCCCGCGATAATCGCCCTCGCTGGGTTGCCGCAAGCTGCCGGGATGCGTGTGGACCACCCCCACAATGCTCAGCCGGCGATCCTGTTGCCGGACAATCCGGCTGCCGACGACCTGGGCGGTGCTGTTGAACCACACGTGCGTCAGGCTGGCATCCACTTCGATGCCGGCGGGTAAGGTGGCCAGCACCACGGCCTCGCTGGCCTCGCGCAGGCCCAGCAGCAGCCAGCCGGTTTCGTCCTCGCCGTGTCCCTGCGACCGATGCCGGGCATATTCCTCGAAGAGAGTGCGGCCCACCTCGTCGGCCAGCAGGACACGCTGCAAGGGAGCGAAACGGACTGGGGGCGCCGACAACGGCCGGCGCGGCCGGGGAACGTCGCGGTCGAGTCGGGGAAACAGCCGGCTCAGCTGGCTCAGGAACTGGTGGGCCTTCTTGACCAGGGTCTGCCACATAGGTTTGCCTTCAGGAGCGCCAGCACAGCGGAAACGGGCATCCCGACCCGGTGGTCGGGACAGAATCCGGAAGGGGCCTCCTTCTCTTCCGCCGTTCCACACTCCTTATCATAGCCGTTCGGCTTGATCGAGTAAACCTCTGGCTCGTTGAGTCGCGGCGACGCGGCGACGAGGTTCTTGCGGCTTGCTCCCACCCTGGTCTGCGCCCCTTCGGGGCGGAAGACCACAGCCAACAAGCCCCGAAGGGGCGCAACAGGATAGCCCAGGGCAGCGCCCTGGGGCTGCCACGCCCGAGAGCAAGACTCTTGTGCCATTTTCAGCAAAAATCCGGAAATCATGGGAAAATCTTCGCGGTCGAGTTGACTGGACCCGTGGCGCGGACTAGGGTTGTGGCGTGAGTGGGATGGATGCACGCGGGGCTGGAACAGAGCGGTCGCCGCGATTGTACCTTCAACCATTTTTCGCCTCTTCATCCTCGATAACGGCAAACCCGTCGCAAGGCGGGGACGCAAAGCCATGGGCCCCTCGGGGGTCGCCAGGCCACCCGAAGGGATGAGGACCGAGCACCGGCCGGAAAGACGCCCTGGGGCGTCTCCTTTCCGGCTGGGGCTTCAACCTCCCTTTCCATTGTGGATGCAAGAGGTCGGCAACCACGGGCCGACGCTGAGACGGTCCGTGACAAAAGAACCTGGAAAGGGGGAGTGGCATGCGAAAGTTTTGGCAACAGGTTGGCCGGTTCCTCGCCAACGAGGACGGACCGACCGCCGTGGAATACGCGGTGATGCTGGCACTGATCATCGTGGTGTGCATCGCCGCCATCACCACCCTGGGCACCAATGCCAACGCGACCTTCCAAAACGTCGCACTCAACGGCACGCTCCAACAGGCGGGCTCGTGACCTCAGACAACCCTCTCGGTAAGAGATGCACCGGGTGCAAGAGTTTTCTTCCTTCCCCACCCGGATCGTTCAGTCAGTCAAACCCCTGAATCGCGAAAGACGCGAACGGTGTCGTCACTCGGTCGAACGATGCAAACGTTTCTTAGTCCGTGGGCGAACAGAGAACTCACAAACCAACGAACAGTGAGGAGAGTGCTGCAATGCGTAAGTTCGGACAGGCCCTGGTGAACTTCCTGAAGAACGAAGATGGCCCGACCGCGGTTGAGTATGCCGTGATGCTGGCCTTGATCATCGTGGTGTGCATCACCGCCATCACCACCCTGGGCACCAACGCCAACGCCACCTTCCAGGCCGTCGGCGCTCAGGTCGGCAAGACCGGCAGCTGAGTTTGATACTGTGTTTCGGCACCAACAACCTTTGACCTTTTCCTGGAGACAACTGCTATGCGTAAGTTCGGACAGGCCCTGGTGAACTTCCTGAAGAACGAAGACGGCCCGACCGCGGTTGAGTATGCCGTGATGCTGGCGCTGATCATCGTGGTGTGCATCACCGCCATCACTACCCTGGGCACCAATGCCAACGCCACCTTCCAGGCCGTTGGCGCTCAGGTCGGTAAGACCGGCAGCTGAGTCATCCTTTAGTCAGCTGGACCGATTTCAGACCCTCGGCCACGAGTGAGCCGCGGCGTTGCTCCCCTCTCCCCTTGTGGGAGAGGGGTTGGGGGTGAAGGGAAAAGTCACCCCTCACCCCCAACCCCTCACCCCAGCGGGGAGAGGGGAGAACAATTATGGCTCACTTGATTCCCGGCTCCCCCTGAGGCTTTCGAGTGAGAGGATACGCATGGTTACCATCTTGAACCACTGGCCCCTCTGGTTTGTCTGCGTGGCGATGATCGCGGCGGCGGTCATCGACGGCTGGAAGCTGAAAGTGCCCAACTGGCTGACCTTCCCCCTGGTCCTCAGCGGCTGGCTGCTGGGCCTGCTGCACAATTGCCACCTGCTTCCGGACAGCACCGGCAGCGGCGGCATTGGGGCGAGCCTGGCCGGGACGGCGCTGGGCTTTGCCCTGCTCTTTCCGGTTTACGCCATCGGCGGCATGGGGGCCGGCGACGTGAAGATGCAGATGGGGTTCGGGGCCTGGATCGGCGCCTTCTACGGGTTCGGCACCGAGAAGACCCCCAGTTCCTTGAGCATCATCTTCTGGGCCTTTTGCCTGGCGGTGATCATCGGCGGGGTCCTGGCCCTGGGCATGATCCTGATTCGAGGGCAGTTCCGCCGCAACTGGGCCAACACCCGCGAGATCGTTGGCGATCTGTTTAACGCGGGCAGCGTCGGCGAGGTCTCGGATCGGGCCCAGAAACGGAAACCGCGGATGCACTTGCTGCCCTATGGCATCCCCCTTTGCCTGGGTTTTGTCAGCTACCTGATTATCCTGGGCCGCTGACTTTCTTCTGCCAGACAGGCGCGGCGGCCGACTGGAAGCCGCCGCGCTTGCCTGGCTTGTCCTGTCGGCTGCGGCAGCCGCTTTGCCAGGAGTTCTGACAGGATCGTTATAGACGACAAAGTTTAAGTTACCTGTCCGCTCGTGTCGAAAATACCGGTGGATCAACAGCTGCCCTTGCCTCCTGCTGAGAGAGGCGGCAAGGAGTCAGGTGCCTCCCGACCGGGTCTTCGACAGCTGGGCCGAGGAGAGCACCATGAAACCGAAGACGATGGTCCTGATGATGGTGGCCGTGGGTTGCGGCCTGGTGGCCAGCTACATGACCAGCAGGCTGATTGCGGATCGTGGGACGACTCAGGAACCAAGGATCAAGGTCCTGGTTGCCAAGAAGAAGCTCAAGCAGCTGACGCTGCTGAACAAGCCCGAAGAACTGTTCATGGAAAAGGAACTGCCCGTGGATGCCATACCCAAGAAGGCGGTCAAGAGCTTCGAGGAGCTGAAGGACAAACGGCTGAACAAGGGGCTGACCGAGGAGAGCCTGGTGACCACGGATGATTTGATCAACAAGGACCTGGCGGGCCTGGCAGCCAGCTTGCCACAGGGGATGCGGGCCACGGCATTGCGGGTCAACCCGGAAAGCCTGGCGGGCGGCTTCGTGCTGCCGGGGTCGCGCGTGGACGTGGTCCACACCAGCAATGATGGCGAGGCCGTGTCGCAGATCATCTTGCAGGACATGCTGGTGCTGGCCGTCGATCTGCAAAGCAACTTCGATCCGGAGAAGCAGCCGACCATGCTGGGCAGCACGGTGACGCTGGCCATCACCCCGGAGGATGCAACGCGCCTGGCCCTGGCTGGCCGGCTCGGCGAACTCCGGTTGCTGCTGCGGCCGCTGGGCGATACCGAGAAGATCCAGACCCGCGGCAGCAAGCGGAAGGACCTGAGTCGGCCCAATCAGGGAGGAGGAGGCGAGCTGCCGGCACCGGACACCCAGCTGGCCTCGGCCGACAAGACGAAAATTCCGGAACTGCCTCCGGTGCCCGGCGATCCGCCAGCCAATCCGATGCAGGAGATGCCGGAGCCGGTGCAGGAAGACCCGCTCAAGACGCACAAGCTGACGATCATCTCCGGCGACGGTCAGACGACGCACACGTTCCTCCAGGAGAAGGACGGGACGTGGAAGCTGGGCGGTTCGGATCGGAAAGCCATGGACGGGGAGGACCCTCGGCCGAACAAGCCCCGGGCCGCCTGGCCCAAGGTTGGGGTGCCGGCCGCGGAGAAGAAGGATGAACCCAAGGCTGCGGACCCGGCGCCGCAGCCGCCGAATCTGCAGGACTTCCTGCTGAAGAATTCGGGACTGCCACCGGTGAATTCGGGCAACCGGTAACCTGGAAGCAAGGAACGCCTGCGGACAGGAGCGCCGGCAGCTCACGGACGTGACTGCCGGCGCGGCCCGCAACGGAAGACCTTTGTTCGCGCGTTATCTCGGGGGGCGGCCGTTCCGTCCGCCACTTATGATGAGGTGAAGGGATGCACCGCACGATTCATTTCTGGCGATACTGTGTGTGGGGCACGCTGCTCGCCCTTCTAGTGAGCGGACTGTCGCCCACCTGGGCTCAGCAGAGCAGCCCGGGGGCAGCGCCCTGATCGTTCCCATTGGCGGAACGGTCCGGTTGCAAATGAAATCGAAGAAGCCCATCAAAACGGTTGTCAACCCCAAGGACAACGTGATCCAGATTCGTACCGTAGTTGGCGATCCGACAACTCTGCTGATCACTGGTCAGCAGCCCGACGTCACGCGCATCGAGCTGACGGACTCGGAGGATCACAAGGAAACCTACGAGGTCATCGTCCAGCTGGACGTGGAGTACCTCAAAACGCAGATCCGGCGTGCGGTGCCGACGGCCAACGTGACACCGATCCCGTCGTCGAACAACGCCATCATCCTGACCGGCACCGTGACCCAGGCCGGGGACGTCGACGTCATTCGCAAGGTGGCCGGAAGCCTGGGCGGCGTCCAGGTCATCGACGCCATGCGGGTCGGCGGCGTGATGCAGGTGCAGCTGGACGTGGTGGTCGCCTCGGTCAGCCGCAGCTTGACGCGGAACATTGGCTTCGACTGGGCGGCCAACAGCCAGAACTCCTTCTTCGGCAACTACGTCGCCCAGGTGCAGCAAGCGCCCGCCAGCATCGGCACCACCGGCGCGCTCTCGACCTATCCGGTCAACGGCCTGACAGGCACTCCCGCCGGCGGTGCCACCTTCCTGTTCGGAGTGCTGCACAGCGGCTGGGGCCTGCTGGGCTTCCTGGAAGCGCTGAAGACCGAAGGCATCGCCAAGTTCATGGCCCAGCCGAGCCTGGTGACCCTGAGCGGCCGGCCGGCCACCTTCCTGGTCGGTGGCGATCAGGCGGTGCCGGTGGTCGGCGGCATCGGTGGAGCGACCGGCGTCTCCTTCGAGCCGTTCGGCACGCAGATCATGTTCTTGCCCATCGTGCTGGGCAACGGCAAGATCCACATGGAAGTGGCCCCCTCGATCACGTCCCTGAACCAGGCTTTCGGCACCATCCTGGCCGGCAACCCGGTTCCTGGCCACAACCGCACCAGCGCCAACACCACGGTGGAGCTGGAGTCGGGCCAGACGTTTGTCATCGGCGGTCTGACCCAGCACAGCATCTCGGCCAATTCGCGGCGCACGCCGTTCCTGGGTGAATTGCCCTTTGTCTCCAACTTCTTCAGCACCCGTGCCACCACGGACACGGAAGAAGAATTGCTCATCCTGGTGACGCCTCATCTGGTCGATGCTCAGGACTGTGCTCAGGTCACAAGAGTTCTTCCTGGACAGGAAACGCGCATCGCCGACGATTTTGAACTATATTTGGAAGGAATCCTGGAAGCACCGCGGGGAGCGCGGCGCGTCTTTCAGAATCGGCACTACGTCCCGGCGTACAAGAACGGCCCGTCGATCGAGGTGTACCCCTGTGCGGGACCTGCGATCCCGCAGTACGGGCACCGTGGCTTCCAGAAGCCGGGCGTTCGTGAGGTTCCGGACGGGATGCCCCCGTGTGCGATGCCGGGGGGGCCAGTGCCCGCGGCTCCGACAACCCCGGCACCAATGCCTCCGGGCCCTGGACCGCAGGGTCTCCCCGCCCCGATGCCGATTGGCTCGCAGCCTCCCCCGGCTCCCATTCAGGGGAGGTCAGACACGGGGATGCCTCCAGTGTTCGCTCCGAGTTACAACGAAGGATTCTCGACGGTGCCCCCAACCCGTTGACCTGGGCTTGGGCGGCGAGTGCGAGCGTGAGAGTCGTGGATGCAAGGAGGAGAAGACCGCCCGGTGGTCTTCTCCTCCTGATTGTGCTGGGCGAGGCGGCGACTGCCGTCTGCCTTCCAACTTAGCTTCAGCTATCGGTGGGACTCATGAGGGACTTACAACGGGTTGCGATTGTCGATCCCAACGACACGACGCGCCAGGAATTGCGCGATGCCCTTCTGGGCATGGAAGAACAGGTGTTTCTCGATGCGGAGTGTTCCCGCTATGAATTTTTCTTCGACGTGATTCAGCAATCCAGGCCAGACGTGGTGATCATCTCCCTGGATTCCGACCAGAACAAGGCCCTGCAGCTGATCAGTCAGCTGTCCATTGAAGTGAGCGACGTGCCGATCCTGGCGATCAGCGCCCGTGGCGACGGCCAGGCGATCTTGCAGGCCCTCCGCAGCGGGGCCCGCGAGTTCCTGACGGCCCCCGTGGTCCTGGAAGAGCTGCTCAAGGCCCTCAAACGGCTCTGTCCCAATCCAACGGGGATGACCGCGGCCTTCACTCCCAACGGCACCAAGGTCGAATCGCTCGTGCTGGCCGTCCTTGGCTCGCGCGGCGGCGTTGGCTGTACCAGCATCGCGGTCAACCTCGGCGCCTGCCTGGCCAGTGACCCGGAACACAACACTGCCCTGATTGATCTGGATCTGGCCCTGGGCGATGCCGACGTGGCCCTGGACATGATGGCGGACTACACCCTGGCCGACGTGGCCCTGAACATCGAGCGCCTGGACATGACCTTCCTGCGGCGCTCCCTGAGCAAGCACGCCTCGGGTCTGACCTTGCTGCCGCACCCCGTTCAAATTGAGGATGCTCAGCTGATCCATGAGGACCATCTCAATCGTCTGCTCGGCATGATGCGAGCCAGCTATACGCATCAGATCCTCGATCTGAGCAAGACCTTCTCTCTCGTGGACGTCGCGGCTCTGCGGCAGGCCGACTCGATCCTGCTGGTGGCCCAGCTGGAGCTGAGCAGCTTGCGCAACGTCGTTCGGATGCTGCAGACCCTGGACAATGACGAGACTCTGGGCAGCAAGGTCAAGATCGTCCTCAACCGGGTCGGCAGCGAGTGCGACATCAGTTTGAAGAAGGCCGAGGAGACGATCGGCAAGCCGATCTACTGGCAGATTCCCAACGACCCCAAGTCGATGATGGAGTCGCGCAACCAGGGGATTCCGCTTTTGACGTTTGCCCCCAAGAGCAAGCTCTACCAGAGCATCCAAGGATTGGCCATGAACCTTTGTGGCAAGGAAAACGCGCTGGCCCCGAAGGAAAAGGCGAGCCGCTGGACCAGTTTGTTTTCGCGTCGGTGAGTCCCGTTCACAAGACACTAACCCGAGATTGACAGCAAAGAGGTGTGACTCATGTCGCGGTTGCAACGAGGACTTTCGGGACTGAACAATACCAACGGCACAGGCGTCAGCCGGCTCGGCAATGGCGCCGCCATGCAGGGCACCAAGTCGTTCGAGGAACTGAAACGGCTCATTCACGGCAAACTGGTTGACAAGCTCGACCTGTCGCGCGTCAGCGACCTGGAAGGAGAAACGCTGCGCCGGGAGATCCGGCTCGTTGTCGAGCGCCTGTGCGATACGGAAAATCCTCTGCTCAATCGCATGGAACGCGAGCGCCTGATTGATGAGGTCCTGGACGAAACCTTTGGCTTTGGTCCGCTGGAAGTGCTGCTCAAGGACCCAACGATCAGCGACATCCTGATCAATGGACCGAAAAAAATCTTTGTGGAACGTCGTGGCAAGATGGAGAAAACGGACGTGACGTTCCGGGACAACGAACATCTGCTGCAAATCATTGATCGCATCGTGTCCAAGGTTGGCCGGCGCGTCGATGAAACCTCGCCGATGGTCGATGCCCGTTTGCCGGATGGTTCCCGCGTCAACGCCATCATTCCGCCGCTGGCCCTGGACGGCTCTTCGGTGTCGATCCGGCGCTTCGGCAGCAATCCGCTCAAGCTGGAAGACCTGCTCAACTACAAGGCCTTCACGCCGGAGATGGCCATGCTGATGGAGGCCTGCATCAAGGCGCGGCTCAACATCGTCATCAGCGGTGGTACGGGTTGCGGTAAGACCACGCTCTTGAACACCTTGTCCAGCTTCGTTCCTCACGACGAGCGTGTCATCACCATCGAGGACGCGGCGGAACTGCAATTGCAGCAGGACCACGTGGTGCGGCTGGAAACCCGGCCGCCGAACATCGAAGGCAAGGGGGCCGTGAACACGCGCGATCTGGTTCGCAACGCGCTGCGTATGCGGCCGGAGCGCATCATCATCGGCGAATGCCGTGGTCCCGAAGCTCTCGACATGTTGCAGGCCATGAACACCGGCCACGCCGGTTCGATGACCACCCTGCACGCCAACGCGCCGCGCGATGCTCAGGCGCGTCTGGAAACGATGATCATGATGGCCGGCATGGAACTGCCGATCAAGGCCATGCGGCAGCAGATCTCCTCGGCCGTGGACCTGATCATTCAGGCCAACCGGCTCCAGGGGGGACCGCGTAAGGTCACGCACATCACCGAAGTGATGGGCATGGAGCAGGACATGATCATCATGCAGGACGTGTTCCGCTACAAGCAGCTGGGCGTCGATCAGAATGGCCGGGCTTATGGCCAGTTCGAGGCCACGGGTGTTCGGCCCTCGTTCGTTCACCGGCTGGAATCATCCGGACTGAAGTTACCAACCAACCTGTTCCAGGAGCGCGTGTTGCTTCGGGATTGACGTTCCTTTCCTGAGCCGCTTGCGGCTTAGCGAAACCACTTGCTCCGCTAAGCCGCAAGCGGCTTGGAGAGCAGGAACCTTAGACTGCCAGGAGAGCCTCATGAATTATCCCCTGCTGATTTCCCTGGTGACGTTTCTGACCGTTTCCGGCCTCGTCGGCCTGCTGGCGTTTGTCCTCCGTGACACCACTCCGAAGGCGGCCACCCGCCTGGACATGCTCATTGGCAAGCGCCGCAAGGATGATGACGAAAAAGCAGACATCCTGCGTCGCACCGCCTTCGAGGGCGACAAGCAATCCTTTCTGGAGATGATCACGCCCAAGTCGTTCAACGTCCAGAGATGGTTCGAGCAGGCCGACTGCCACATCAAGCCCGGCACGCTGACCGGCATTGGATTGATCCTGGGCCTGCTGGGCGTGAGCATCACGATCCTGACGCGCATTCCGCTGATCTTTGCTCCGCTGAATGCGCTGCTGCTCTTCTCCATCCCCTGGTTGTGGTTGTACAACAAACGGCGATCGCGCATGGCCAGGTTCGCCTCGCAACTCTCCGACGCCCTGGAGCTGGTGGCCCGCGCCTTGCGTTCCGGACATGCGCTGGCGTCGGGCATGCACGTCGTGGCCGAGGAAATGCCTTCGCCCATCTGCGATGAGTTCAACCGGGTCTTCGAGGAGCAGAACCTGGGCATCCCGATCGAGGAAGCGCTCAAGTCCATGGCCGATCGCGTTCCGAACATGGACCTGCGTTTCTTTGTGACCTCGGTGAGCATCCAGCGCCAGACCGGTGGCGACCTGGCGGAAATCCTTGACAAGATTGGTTACGTGGTCCGCGAACGCTATCGCATCCTTGGCCAGGTCAAGGCGCTGACGGGTGAAGGGCGGCTCTCCGGCATCGTGCTGATCGGTCTGCCCTTTGCCCTGTTCGCCTTCATGCTCAATACCAAACCGGATTACGTCGAATCGCTGTGGACAACGGAGCTGGGCGCAAGATGAGCGTGGCCGCCCTCGTGGCTCAGGTGCTCGGTGCCCTGGTCATTCGCAAGATCGTCAACATCAAGGTGTGATCGCCGCGATGGGAGAGGCGAGCGGCGCGGCGTCAGCCCGCCGGTATTGGAAGTCGTTACCGGCCCGCTGAGCATCGCGCTAAAGCGAAGCCGCTCGCCCTGAACTCTACTCGGAGAGGTGCAACGTGCTTGTGGCATTTGTTGGTTTTCAGGAACTGGCTCCGCTGGTCGTCTGCATTGTCTTCGTCGGCGGAGTGTTTGCCTTGCTGTCGCTGATTTCCAATCGCAACAGCCGGGCCCAGGAACGGCTGGACCGCATCAGCCGGCCGGCGTCGCTGGCCGAGATCGAGGACCCCCGCAACAAGAAAGATCGCTTCCAGGGCGTGATGGAGACCGCCAAGGCGCTGTCGGCGCCGCTGATGCCCCAGACGGAACTGGAGCAATCGCAGCTGAAGATCAAGCTGGCCAACGCCGGCTTCCGCAGCGACTCGGCCGTGGCCGTGTACACCGGTCTGCGCTTCTTCTCCTTGCTCTTTTTCACTCTTCTGGGCGTAGTGATTTTTCTGCCAAAATATGGTCTAACCGCAGCGGCCCTCAAGCCGATTGTTATACTATCTGGCGTCGGCTTCTATTTGCCCGCGATCATCCTCTGGTTCATCCGCACCACGCGCCAGGAACAGATATTCTTGACCTTGCCCGACGCTCTCGACCTGCTGGTTGTGTGCGTCGAGAGCGGTCTGGGCCTGGATGCGGCCATGCGCAAGGTGGCCGACGAGATGAAGGACCACGCCAAGGTGATCTGTGAGGAGCTGAATCTGGCAAACTTCCAGTTGCAGATGGGCCGGCCACGCCGGGAAGTGCTGCACGATCTGGGAGTGCGGACCGGTGTGGACGACGTGCGCAGTCTGGCGGCCATCCTGATTCAGGCCGACCGGTTTGGCTCCAGCATCGCCCAGGCGCTCCGTGTCCAGTCGGACTCGATGCGCACCCGCCGCAAGCAACTGGCGGAAGAAAAAGCGGCCAAGACAGCGGTGCAGCTGATCTTCCCGCTGGTGTTGTTCATCTTTCCGGGGATCTTTGTGGTCCTGGTTGGCCCGGCGGCCATCAGCATCATGAAGACCATGCTCAAGAACTAACGGGTGGACCTGAAAACCGTGAGGGGCGGGACCGCCGTGGCGACCCACCCGCCGGCCACCCGCCAGGAGGAAAAAGATGAAAGGATTCATCAGACATGCTGGACTGGGTCTGTGCTGGACCGCGGTCCTGCTTGGGGGATTCGGCTGTTACCGCTATCGGGACCTGATCGATCCCTGCTGGCCCGACCGTTACAACTACATGGCCCGACGCGAACTGAAAGCGGCTTTCCAGCCGCAGGTCTTCAATGGCCACGTGCTGGATCAGACGGTGTGGAACTGGTTTTTCGAGCCGGGGAGCGATCAGATGACAGCGGGCGGCCTGTCGAAGCTGGCCTACCTGGCTCGGCGGCGGCCTCACCCCGATCCGCTGGTGTTCTTGCAGACCGCCCAGGACGTGGCGTATGACTCGGCCGCTCCGGACAAGCTGGCGGAAACGCGGGCCGACCTGGACGCCAGGCGCGTCCAGGCCATCCAGAAGTTCCTGGTGGCCCAGACAGGCGGCAGTTGCCAGTTCAAGGTGGAAATCCATGACCCGGCCGAGCCGTACCTGCCGTCCCCGGCGATGTACAACCAGTACAACCTGATGGTTAATACCCGCTTCTACGGCGGCATCGTCACCTCGGGTTCCGGTGGCATGGGCATGGGCGGCGGCGGCATGGGTGGCATGGGCGGTGGCATGGGCGGCATGGGTGGCCCAGGTCGGTGAGTGGTCGAGAGACCCTTCCCCCAACCCCCTCCCCAAAATGGGGAGGGGGTTGGAGAGGGGTTGGTTCGGGACTCTTGTGGAAAGCTGAACTTTGCTCCAGGGACTGACATCATGAACAAGCTCCTCCCTTTTCAAGGCTTTACCCCCTTGATGCTGCTCGCGTTGCTGGCGCTGGTCCTCGCGGGCAGCCAGTCGCTCCAGGCCGCCCCAGCGCCGTCCGCGCCAGCCGGGCCGGCGCTCCTCAGCGCTGCTCCGCAAGCCGGCTTGCTTCTGGCCGCGGACGATGGCTGGAGTTTCCGACATCTGTTGCGCGGGCTGGACAACCGGTCGCGCGTTGTCCAGGTCTGTGTCATCGTCATGTGCCTGGCTCTGTTGATTCTCATGAAAAAGTGAACAACGCTTCTTTCGGGGAATGAGGTCTCTCAGTGGAGTAACAACTCGTGTTGCCGCAAAGCAAGAACGCCCTGATGGACTGGGATGCCGGATCGGTTCCGGAAGCCCCGAGCGCCCCGGAGAATTTGCAGCAGACCGGCCTGACCGTCGGCTTCTTGAACAACATGATCCTGCGGGCTCTTTACGTCCGCGGCGGCATGCTGGGCCTGGACCTTGCCAGACTGCTCTGCTTGCCTTTCAAGGTCATCGAGGAGTCCCTTGGGTTCCTCAAGAATGAGAAAGCGGTCGAGGTCCTCGGGGGCGACCTCATCGGACGGATCAGTTACCGCTTCAATCTCACCGACCTGGGTCGGAAACGCGCCCAGGAATCGCTGGAGTTGTGTGCCTACGTGGGCCCCGCTCCGGTGCCGCTGGAGGATTACGTCGAACAGGTCTACCGGCAGGCAGTGACCGCCATCGACCTCAATCCCGAGGCGTTCCGTGCCGCTCTGAGCCATCTCGTCGTCAGCGAAGAACTCTTCAATGCCGTTGGTCCAGCCATTATCAGCGGCAAGTCCGTCTTTGTTTACGGCCCGCCCGGCAATGGCAAGACGGCCATGACCCAGGCCATCGGCAACTTCATAAACACTTGTGGGGGTGACATTTACGTCCCGTTCGCGTTCATGGCGGAAAATAACGTCATCACCGTCTACGACCGGTCCGTGCATCAGCTCACCGATGGCGACAACGACGATCCCCTGGAGGACAACGAGGCGACCATTCGCCGCTTGCTGAACACGGGCACAGTCGATCAGCGCTGGGTGCGGATTCGCCGGCCGGTGATCATCACCGGCGGCGAACTCAACCTGGGAATGCTCGACCTGCGTTACAATCCGGACTCGAACTACTATCAGGCCCCGCTGCACGTCAAGGCCAACGGCGGCATCTTCCTGATCGACGACTTTGGCCGGCAGCTCTGTTCGCCGAAGGAACTGCTCAATCGCTGGATCGTGCCGCTGGAGAACCGGATCGACTTCCTGTCGCTGGCCAGCGGCCAGCAGTTCCAGGTGCCCTTCGAGCAACTGACCATCTTCTCGACCAACCTCGACCCGAGGGACCTGGTCGATGACGCCTTTCTGCGCCGCATGCGGCACAAGGTCGAGATCGTTGCACCCCAGCGCGACATCTATGAGCGGATCTTTCACAACGTGCTCCGCAAGCTCGGCATGAACCCCTGTCCGGACGCAATCGAATTTCTCTACGAGCGCTATTACAGCCGCGGCCGAATTCCACGTGCGAGTGATGCGCGAGATTTACTGGAGATTGTTCAGTCCATTTGCCGATTCCGTAGAATACCAGTTCAATTGACGAAGGATTTGATGGTGGATGCGGCCAACAGCTTTATCCGCGAGTTCAAATAAGGCTGTTCGGTCAAGCCGCGTGGACTGGGCAGGAGAGGCCGCCGGAGCAAGAAAAGTCACCCGGCGGCCTAAGTCCTTTTGCCTCTTCCGCATTCTGCCCTGGGGAACGGAGCCGACAATGGAAGGTCGCATGACCCTGTTTCTGGCGCTGGGCCTGGTTACGGGAATGGCAGGATGCAGTAACCTGCAAACCCCTCAACCCCAGGGCGCCCCCATCATCACCATCGGCACACTCTCGGATCCTCCCTCTGGAAGCGGCAAACAGATCGACAAGCCGGTCGGTGCGGGACCACACGTCGCGGCAGGGGAGTATTTCATGCGTGAGGCCGAGGGCAAGGGCAAGTCGCCCGCACTGCAGCAGGAACTCTATGACAAGGCCCGCAAATACTTTCAGAAGGCCATCCAGATCGATCCAAGCTATACCCCAGCCTATCGCTCCCTGGCCACTCTGTACGTGATCCTGGAGGATCCCGGCCGGGCCATCCAGACGTACCAGACGGCGCTCAAGCACGCGCCGAAAGATGCCCAGGTCTGGTACGAGCTGGGCATGTGCTGTTGTCGCAGGAAAGACTTCGCCCACGGAGTGACCGCCCTGACCAGGGCCTGCGAACTGGAACCGGAAAATCACCGGATGGTGAAAGCGCTGGGCTACACCCTGGCCCGGATGGGTCGCTATGACGACAGCCTGGCCTGTTTCTGCCGGGTCCTCCCCAGGGCAAAGGCACACTACAACCTGGCCCGCATGCTGGAAGTCGGCAACCAGCTTGACCTGTGCAAGTATCATTTGCAGTGTGCGCTGCAAGATGATCCAACGCTGGAAGCGGCCCAGACAATGCTGGTGAAGATCACTACCGGCAAGTCACCCGAGGTGCAGCCGGCTTCGTATCAGGAAATGGCTGCCGACGTCGAGCCGCAAGCGCCCGTGGCGATGAGCCCTTACGCGCGCACGGCCACAAGTCCAACCATGCTGGCATCGGCCCCAGGAGCCCCTTCTTCCCCGATGCTCCCGGGGGTGCAACCGCTGCCGCCCGAGACGTACGGTTCGGCACCTGGCCAATTCCCTGCTGTGTCGTACGCCGCCAACGCGACCTCCGGCGTTGCTCCAGTGCCTTCGCCAGCACCGCCTTCCGACCCTGGAGTGATCGCCACGGAAACAGCAGGCGGGATTCAACCAGCCAGCTACGAGTTCGAGCAGGACTCAGCGACGCTCGCCGAGGACACGGACCTGTTGCCGCCGCCGCCTGCCACGGTGGCAGCCGCTGCCCTTGCCACGGAGACGGCGCGAGTACCGCTGCCCCGGTTTGCCAAGGCGGGGGCGAATTGATCCGGGAGGGGCCCTGGTGGAATGGCGAGCGGCGCGGCGTCAGCCCGCCGGTGTGAGGCTTCCACCGGCGGGCTGACGCCGCGCCGCTCGCCATGCTGTGAGGGGTTCCAAGACGCTTCCGCAAAGTGGAGCTACCGTCCACTACCAGACAGGTCCCACACTCGCACCAGCTTGTCCCGACTTCCCGCCGCCAGCCATTTGCCGGAGCGGTCCAGGCTGACACAGAGGACCTCATCGACGTGACGCAACGCCAGTTCCTCTTTCCAGCTGTTCGTCCGCCACACCTTGACCAGCCCAGGCTTGCGCCAGTCGCCATCCACTCCCACGAGGCGGCTGCCATCGGGACTGAACGCCACGGACCAGACGTCCCCCGCCAGGCCGCCGATGGCGTGGCGACGCTGCTGCTCGGCTGCATCCCAGACCTGGATGGTGCCGTAGCGCGTGCCGACGGCCAGCATTTTTCCGTCCGGCGACCAGGCCAGCGATCGCAACTCGGCGGCCTTGCAGTCCCAGCCAGCGCGTTCGCTCTTCCGGACGACGTCCCACAGCTTGACCGTCCCATCCGAACTGGCCGAGGCCAGCGTCTTGCCGTCCGGTGCGAAAGCCAGGGCGTTGACCCAGGTTTTGTGACCGGCCAGGACCTGAAGTTGCTTGCCGGTTTGCGGGTCCCACAGCCGGACCTTGCCGTCCAGGCAGCCGCTGGCCAGGGTCCGACCGTCCGGAGCAAAGGCCACCGCCATGACCGCTCCGGGATGATCGCGCAGCAGCTGGCCGACCTTGCCGCGGGCCAGGTCCCACACGGCCACCGTTCGATCAAAACTGCCGCTGGCCAGCAGCTTGCCGTCCGAAGAGACGCCAGCGAGGTGATGGCGTCCTCCTGATGTTTCAGCACGGTCAACGTTTTGCCGCCGGCCGGGTCCCACTGGCGGATGCTCCTGTCGCCGCCCGCGGTGAACAGGGACTTGCCGTCCGGAGCGAAAACGCAGGCCCCAACCCAGCTGGTGTGGCCCACCAGGTTGGTCCCCGGCGGTTCTCGTCCCACCGCAACGCCGGCCGCCGTCAGCACGGCCACGAGAAGGAGAAGCCCCCAAAGGTTTCTGATCCGATCGGTCATGACGCCTCCTTTTCGGACTCGTTTCCTGGCGCAGGGATGGTATACGCCGCGGCAGCGTGAAAACCACCCCGCTGGTTCGCGTCTGAGCCGGTCCTGCCAGGTCTGCCGGCCACGTTTTTCGGAGTGGCGGACAGGACCAAAGCTGTCCGTGACAATCCCGATGCTGCCAGCAAGGGGCATTTGGCTGCATGCCTGCCACCGGCCAGGGTATTCGGGAGAGCCGGGCCCACTGCCTCCCTCCCTGTCTTGCCGTGCCAGCTTGCCTCAGCGCCACGACCTCGGCGCCAGGCGAACAACCGTACGGCAGCAACACCTTGTGTCCGGGAACCGGGACACTGTGCCGTACTCAGTCGGCCCAGTTCTCGAGCTGCAACCCCGGCACCTGGCGGAAGTCCTTCAGATTGCGGGTCACCAGCGTGGCCCGGTTGGCCAGGGTGATGGCCGCGATCAGCAAGTCCGCCCGGCCGATTTTCTTGAGCTTCTTGTTCTCCCGAAGCCGGTCGAACTCGGCGGCTGCCGCAGAGTCAATCGGCAAAACCTTCGGGATTCTGTCAAGGTCTCGTTCCGCCTCATCGAGCCGTTGCTGTCCTCGTTGCAATTCGGCACCATCGGCGGCCTTCAGCAGGGTATCGAAACGCCCCAGGAGAGTTTCGATCCGACCGATGATCGTGATGGCGACCTCGTCCGTTGCTTGTTGCATTCGCTCAACCACACGGGGGTGATTGCGAAAAAGGTGAGTGAGCGTATCCGTGTCGAGGACGATCATGATTCAGCCTCGGTCATGGGTCGGCCGCGTCGCCGGTAGATCTCTTTCAGCTCGTCTTCAACGTAGGGATCATCCTTCCACACGCCTGCCAAGGCCATCCAGGCTTCCTTGTTCGACTTCGGGGGCGGCGTGCCAGAGCGAAGCCAGTCCTGGATGGCGGCCTTGAGGAAGCGCCACTCGTTCCCCAGTCGCCGGGCTGGCAACGCCTGCTCATCGACCCACCGCAGCACGTCTGCTTCCGGCAGCCGCAGATACGCGGCGGCTTCGGCCAGGGTCAACACCTCACCGGGAGGGCCATTGGCAACGGCCGGCTGCGGTTGGAGTGGCGCGGTTGGTTCCGGTTTCGGCTTCGTTCGTGGCATGTCTCGCTCCTCCTTCTTCGTGGTCCGTCGGCCCCGGCGGCAGGCAGGTCGCGCCGGCAGCTGCCAGGCCGGGACCTCTTTGATTGTACGCGCAACCGCCGGGCTTCGTCCTGCAAGAAGGCCTGTCCAAGTTTGGAAGCCGCGGCGAAACCAAGAGCAGCTCACTCGGCTACTTCAAGACCTCCGCCGCTGGTTTGCCGTTGATCGTTTTCAGCGTCTTGATGGAGCGCAGGATCGCCGCGTCCCGTTCGGGTTTGAAGTCGCACGACAGTTCTTGGAGGGGTATGCCTTTCAGCGGTGTCAGGTCCGCTACTTTCGTGCCATGGCAACTCAGGGTCGTCAGTTGCATGTTCTTCAGCGGCGACAGGTCGATCACTTGCGTGCGAGAACAGACCAGATGTGTCAGCTTCATGTCCTTCAGCGGTGACAGGTCGGCCACTTGCGTACTCTCGCAGCTCAGGCCTGTTAGTTGCATGTTCTTCAGCGGCGACAGGTCGGCCACTCGCGTGTCACTGCAGTTCAGGTACGTCAGCTTCATGTCCTTCAGGGGCGACAGGTCGGCCACTCGCGTGCTCCGGCAGTCCAGGCTTGTCAGTTGCATGTCCTTCAGGGGCGACAGGTCGGCCACTGGCGCGCCACCGCATTTCAGACTGGTCAGTTTCATGTTCTTCAGCGGGGACAGGTCGGTCACTTGCGTGTGATAGCAAGCCAGGCTTGTCAGTTGCATGTCCTTCAGCGCCGACAGATCGACAAGCTGTCCATGTCCCTTACCCTCAGCATAAGTACCGGAGCAATTGAGTACTCGCAGTTCTGGGAAGGCCCGCACAGGCGAAATGTCTTTCACGTGATCCGTCAGCAACTCCAGGCCCGTCACCTCCCATGTCTCAATCGTGGGCTTTAGCTGGCCGTCAAAGCCCGGGTTCCGTTCTTTCAGCATGGCGGCCACCGCTGCCACCTGCTTTTCGGCCGGCAGAGCCGCGACCCGCTTCACCCAGGCATCATCGACTGTTGTCGGCGTTTCTGCTGGGGCAGCCCCTGGCTTGCGCTCGACCCAGGCTTTGAGGGCGACCTTCTCGCCGCGCTTGATGCGGAAGGTCTTCGTTTGGAAGGAGAGGTCGGCTGCGTCGGTCACTTCCAGTTCGTGCTCTCCTTTGGCCTGGTCCTGGTGCAGCACCTTGAGCTGATAGATGCGCTTGGTCTTGTGGTCCTCCAGGATCACTTCACCCTTGTTGACCCGGAAGGAGAAATCCGGATCGTCCGTCTCGATCACGTAAACGCCCTGCTCGGTCTGGATGCGGATCAGCGTCCCCGCTGCCACGGCCAGCAGCCCAACCCCAAGCACCAGCGCCCCGATCAGCACGGGCAGTCGGCGCTTTGCAGAGGCAGCAGATCCTTTCGGCGGGGCGGTGCCAACCAAGACCGTCTCTTCCTGGATCTCCTTGCTCCGACGCGGGTTCTGCTCCAGGGCGCGCAGGAACTCGACCACCTCAGCGGCCGAGCCAGGGCGGCGGGCGGGGTCCTTTTCCAGCAGTTGCATCACCAGGTCGGACAGTTCCTGTGGCAGGTCAGGATTGATCTGGCTGGGAGGGTGCGGTTGGTGCGTGGCCACCGCCAGCAGCGTGGAGACTGTATCGGTGCCGTGGAACGGTTGCTGGCCGCAGCAGAGCCGATAGAGGATCACGCCCAGGCTGAACAGATCGCAGCGGGCGTCCACCGCAGCGCCCGCGCTTGCTCGGGGGCCATGTAAGCCGGCGTGCCGACGATGGCGCCTTGCTGCGTCAGCCCTGGCGCCTGTGCCGTCGCTCGGGCCAGCCCGAAATCGAGGATCTTGACCCGTGTCCCCTCCCCCTGCCCGCGCCCGCCAGGGGAGAGGGTGCCGCGCCGGTCTTCCAGCCAGATGTTGCTCGGCTTGATGTCCCGGTGGATCAGACCGGTCGTGTGGGCGGCGTCCAGGCCCGCGGCGATTTCCCGACCGATGCGCAGCACCTCGGGCACCGCCAGTTTCTTGTCGCGGCCCAGACGCCGGTCGAGCGGTTCGCCCTGGAGGAACTCCATGGCCAGGAAGGGCACGCCGCGCTCTTCATCGACCTGGTAGATGGTGACGATGTGATCGTGTTTCACGGCGGCCATCGCCTTGGCTTCGCGCAAGAAGCGTTGGCCGGCACTGGCGCTGGCACTCAGGGTCGGCAGCATCGCCTTGATAGCCACCTGACGTTCCAGCAGCGAATCCTCGGCCTGGAAGACGACGCCCATGCCGCCATGACCCAGCACCTTGAGGATGCGATACTTGCCCAACCGGCCCAGCTCGTCGTCGGCCTGCGGCGGCGACAGGAAAGCGGTCAGACTGGAGTCGTGGCCGCGCTCCGGGGATTTGGCATCCTGGGTGGCTTCCAGCTGGCTCAAGGGGGAAACTGTCGGGCCGTTCTCGGCAGCGGCCGGCGCGGGCCGATCCGGACTGGCGGATTTGGGGCCAGGTTCCTGAGACCAGGTGTGCTGGTCCGGGTTGCTCGGGGGAGCGGCGGCCAGGGCGGGAGCGACCATGACCTGGCCACAGCCGGGACATTTGACCTTCTTGCCGGCCAGTGTTTCCTTGAGCGACAGCTTTTTGGCGCACGCGGAGCAGGCAAAGGTGATCATGGCGATTCCTTGGTGCAAAGGGGGTTGCAGCAGCAGTCGTGCGCAAGGATCTGGCGCTTCCGCATCGACGAGCCGGCACCAGGCCGATTCATCGTAGGGCTCGGATTGAGGGTTCCCTGGAGCGCACAGTTGCCTTCATGGTAATCGAACCAACCGGCATTGCAATCGCTTTTCCGATACAACCCTCTTGCTCCCGCGGCCTGGATGGTATACGCTCCAACGGCATGAAAACCACCCTGCTGCTTTCCGTGTTCGTTGTGGCCGCTCTTGCTGCACGTGGGCTGGTGCCGGCGTGCGCCAAGCCGCAAGCGGCGAAAGCTGACCTGGTCCTCGAAGGGCTGCGCGCATTCTACCGCAAGACCGCCGAGGCCGACGGCTCCTTCCGTCCCGGGATCGATCCGGACTACCAGGGCATATCCGACAGTGCCTACAGCGACCTGGCCCCGGCCACCTATGCCGTGATCCTGCATCGCACCTTCGGCTGGACCCTGCCGCACGAGGAGAAGACCCGGCAATGGTTCCTGACCCGGCAGCAGCCGGACGGGGCCTTTGTCAACCAGCGCGGCACCGTGCATCCGAACTCGGCTGCGGCCCGGGTCTACAACACCACCCAGGGCATCGTCGCCCTGGCGGCCCTGGGAGTCAAGCCCCGGCACGATCCCCGACCCGTCTTCGCCAAGGTCATGGAGGAGGACTACAAGGAGCTGCCTCCCTACAGCACCAGCTTTTTCCCGCTGGCCTTCGAGGCCTACGGCTACGCTCTCCCGGCGGAGTACGACCGCAAGCTGCGGGCCGGGATGATCCAGGCTGACGACGGCTACCTCAACGACCACGTCGCCGCCACTTTCCACGCCGTTCACTACTACCGGCTGCTGCGCGCTGCCACGCCAAAGGCCGAGGCGATGCTGACCCGGGTGCTGCGCGATCAGAAAGCCGACGGCAGCTGGCTCCTGAATCCTCCCGCACGGGATCGGCATGCTACCTTTGACGCAGTCTTTGTGCTGAAACAGCTGGGCGGCGACCGGGAGGATTGCAAGAAGGCCATCGACCGGGCAGCCCGCTGGGCCTTGCGCTGCCGCAACAGTGATGGCGGCTTCGGCCACTTCCTCGGCAGCCCCTCCGACGCCGATGCCATCTACTTCCAGGTCGCCACCCTGGTCATGGCGGGCGTGCTGGAACCGGTCAAGCCGCTGCCCGAGCGGCCGCATTTGCTGGGCTGGGGACATCTGTTCCCGGTGCCGAAGAAGCGATAATGTAGGCCGGCCTTCCCAGGCCGGCCCTGGACGGGCTGGGAAGCCCGTCCTACTTTCAGCGAGGATGCTCATGCCACCGCCACGGATAGCGATTCTCGGTGCGGGCCCCATCGGCCTGGAAGCAGCCCTCTACGCCGCCACGCTGGGCCTGCCTTTCACGGTCTACGAGCGCGGCCAGATCGGCGACCATCTCCAGCGCTGGGGCCACGTCCGGCTCTTCAGCCCATTCGGCATGAACGCGACGCCTCTGGGCATCGCCCGGATCAAGGCGGAGTTGCATCAGCACAAGCTGCCCGGCGAACAGGAAGTTGTCACCGGCCGGGACCATCGCTCCGCCTACCTCGAACCGCTGGCCGGCTGCTCGCTGCTGCGCTCGCGCATCCAGACCGGAACGCAAGTCCTGGCCGTCGGCCGGCAGGGGCTGCTCAAGAGCGACCTGGTCTCTGATCCGAAACGGGCCCAGCATCCCTTCCGGCTGCTGCTGCGCGAAAGTAAGGGCCAGGAACGCACGGAGGAAGCCGACGTGGTGCTGGATTGCACCGGCACCTACGGCCAGCCGCGCTGGCTGGGCCACGGCGGCATCCCCGCGGCCGGCGAGCGTGCGGCCCGGGCCCAGATTGCAGCCGGGCTCGACGACATCGCCGGCGAGAAAAAGGGACACTACGCCGACCGCACGACGCTGGTGGTCGGAGCAGGCTACTCGGCGGCCACCAGCATCGCTCTGCTGGCCGACGTGGCCGGCAAGCACCCTGGAACCTGGGTAGTCTGGCTGGCCCGGCGCAGCAGCAGTCAGCCGATCCGCCGTTTCGTCAACGACAGCCTGCGCGAACGCGACCTGATCGCCGCTCGCGCCAACATGCTGGCCACTCGCACCGACAGCAACGTCGAGTTTCGCCCCGGCTCGCTGGTCGAGGCGATCGAGAGCAAGGGGCCCGACAAGGGTTTCACGGTCCGGGCCAACTGCGGCGGCAAGAGCCAGACGTTCGACGTTGATCGGGTGATCGCCAACGTCGGCTGCTCGCCGGATTCGGACCTGTACCGGGAGCTGCAAATCCACGAATGCCCGGTTACGCTGGCCCCGATCGGCCTGGGGGCCGCCCTGCTCAAACACGCCAGCGGCGATTCCCTGACCATCCCGGCCCAGCCGGCGAACCTTCTGCGCAATCCGGAGCCGGGCTTCTTCATCCTGGGCGCCAAGAGCTATGGCCGGAATTCTGCCTTCCTGCTCCGGGCCGGCTTCGAGCAGGTGCGCGAGGTCTTCACCCTGATCACCGGCAAGCCGGACCTGGATTTGTACAGGAAGCGCTGAGCGGAACGGGAATCACCGGATCAACCCCAGAGGCATGAATCCGCAGCAGCAGACCAACCCAAAGGCCAGGAACAGGGCCACGAGCATGCCGAGGTGCATAAAGATCTCGAAGACAACCGCTCCCGGCCCCGCCCGCTGCAGTCGTTCCAACGCCAGATAGGCGACCAGACCGACCACGGTGCAGAACAGGACGATGATGCTCAGGATCAGCAGATGCTGGAGTTCCCCGTTGACCGCGTAAGCGACGCCGACCACCCCGTAGCCGGTCAGAGCGGTCGCTCCCAGCCAGGCCAGCAGACCATCGATCAGGTTCCGGTGGGCCCACTCACGCCAGCGCTGCAGCAAACCCGGATTGGCCGTCACGGGTTCCTCGCAGTGGGGGCAGAACAGAAATCGCTCCGAGATACTCCGGCCACAGTGCGGACAGGGCCGGACACCCAGCAGCAGCTCCGGAGGGTACTGCACGCGGAAGACCGTGCCCTCACCGGGGCGGATCGCCTCGGAAGGGGGGCGCAAGGGAGCCTGGCAGTGCGGACAGCGTTCCGGCGCCGCGGCCCCTGGCGGGATCTCCTGGCCACAGGAGGAACAGCGAGGCGTGGCAGTCATTGCTGTCCTCCGGGTACGGCGGCAGGTCGAAAGGCCTATGGCTGCAAGAGACCGCCCAGATAGAAGATCAGGCTCGCCAGGGCACCGATCAGCCACAGGAAGCCCAAGCTCCAGGAGATGAAGCGCAGAACGGCAAGCAGTCCGCCTGCCTTGACGCTCCGAAGGCAGTTCCAACCAAGCACTCCAAGGATGACGATTACCGAAACCAGACCGAAGACCGCCAGCGGCGAACCCCCGAACAGCAGTGCGACCGGAATCGTCACCAGCAGACAGATGCCCCAGCCGATAGCCATCACGTTCAACACGGCCCACGTTGCCAGAATCCAGCTTGGCGCGGGTGGATCCGTCACTGCCTTGTTGCAATGCGGACAAAACAGACAGATTGCAAGGATACTCTTGCGGCAATGCGGACAGGAAATGGGTTCTCCTCGCTTCCCCGTGGACGCTTCCGAAGAGGCTCCGATGCCCGGAGCGGTCGGTCGTGGGGCAGCGGGCGGCGAGGAGGTGACGTTCCTTCTGGCCGCGCTCGCCTTGCCCGCGCTCCGGGTCTCCTTGTGGACAATGAACCGCGGGTGCAGGTACGCCTGGCAGTGCGGACAGAATACCGGCGCTGGGATTCCTTCGATCCGAAAAGGCAGTTCCTTCCCGCAGAAGGAACAGAAAGCTCCGAGGTCCATCGCTTCCACTCCGGTCAGTTGGCGGCGGAGAGGTGGTCCGCCTTCCTTCTCTATGGTACAGTATGGAGGGCTGGTTTTGCACCGAACCCGCCCGAGTTCCCGTGAAACACCCAGGCCGGATCGAGAGATCATGTCCACGTCGTGGAACGTGCCCGAGCGCGAGATCACCCCGGAAGAGGCCCTGTCGTCGCGTCGCCAGCTGCTCCAGACGTTGGGCCTGGGCGCGGCCGCCGTGGCGGGCGGCGTCGGTCTGTGGTGGTTCCTCGACCAGGGCAGCAGCAATGAGGTCCTCGCCGCCGGCCAGGTCAAGGGAATCGCAGCGAAGGATTATCCCGCTCAGCCCAACAAGGACTTCGCGGAGCTGGACCGTCCCCTGACGGACGAGACCGAGGCCGCGCGCTACTGCAACTTCTACGAGTTCACCGGCAGCAAACAGGTCTGGCGGCACGTCCAGCCCTTCCAGCCGATCCCCTGGACGCTGCGCGTCGATGGCCTGGTGGCCAAACCGCGCACCTTCGACCTCGATGATCTGTCGCGGTTGTTTTCCCTTCAGGAGCGCCGCTATCGGCTGCGTTGTGTCGAAACCTGGGCCATGGCCATTCCGTGGACCGGCTTTCCCCTGGCCGAGTTGCTGCGCACGGTGGAGCCGCTGCCGGACGCACGCTTTGTCCGCTTTGTCAGCTTCGATCGGCCCGCTGAGGCCAGCCAGCAGAAGAGCCGGCGTTTCCCCTGGCCCTTCTGCGAAGCTCTGAGTCTGAAGGAAGCAACCAACAAACTGACTCTTCTGGTCACCGGCGCGTATGGCCATCCACTGCTGAAACAGAACGGTGCCCCGATTCGTTTGGTGGTTCCCTGGAAATACGGCTACAAGAGCGCCAAATCGATCGTGCGCATCGAACTGACGCGAGAGCAGCCGAGAACGTTCTGGAACACCGTGGCGCCTCACGAATATGGCTTTGTGTCCAACGTCGAGCCTGACGTTCCCCATCCGCGCTGGAGCCAGCAGGTCGAACGCATGCTCGGCACCGGCGAAGTTCGGCCCACGCAACTCTACAACGGCTACGCGGAATGGGTGGCCGATCTGTACCGCCGCTGATCGCAGCGGTTTCCCTTCCGGTAATTCCGACCAGGGGCTGCGTGTAAGATTTGCAGGCGCTCGGGGAAATCCGAAATCCGAAATCCGAAATCCGAAATCCCAATCGCGACGCAAGTTTCGATTGGTGTAAGACTTGTGGAAAAAGTGTGGCCCAGCGTCGCGCGGCCAGCGGTCGTGGCATCGCGATTGCATTAAGAAACACACCGACCCAAGAGAAGCGGCGGTAGGCCATCCCGAGGCCGCTGCCGCGTTACGCAACCTCTCCGGGACAGGAAAGCCCAGGGAGGCGTTGTTTCCATGGATGGAAATAGGCTGGAAGCAAGGAGGCGAATGATGCTGCGCAAGAACGTGCTAGTCCTGGTCCTGGCTCTGGTGGTAGCGGTGGGCTTCCTGGTCCGCCCGTGGTCCTGGCTGGATTCCCGGACCGGTGTTCGTTCTCCGGCTCTTTCCATCCAATCGGGACGATCCCGGTTGAGCGCTCGCGAGTCGGGGTTTCGATATCCCCAGAGCCAGCCCATGCACTGGCGCGCCCTGGTGATGCGCTCGTATGCGGCGACGGCGCGGTGACGTTCCTTGCCGAGCCGCGCACGCAGCGCAGCGGAGTAAGCGGCCCTGCGGACACCGGAACCGCTTACTCCGCTGCGCTGCGTGCGCGGCTCGGCAAGGAACGTGCGCGGCTCAGACACTCACTCTTTCCCGCCCGCTTGCCGGGCCAGCCGGTCAAACGCCGGGGCCAGCTCGCTGGTGGTGGACAGGAAGGGCTGTGCTTCGGTGACGACGCGCTGGGCTTCGGTCCGATTGCCATCCTGCAAGGCCAGCTGGCCCACGGTCAGCAGCCACTTCAAGCGCTGCGCCTGCTCGGCCGCCGTGGCCGGTCGCGTCAGCAATTCGCGGACGTGCGGAAACGCCGCCGTCCATTTGCCCAGTTCCAGCTCGACTTGCACCAGCATGTCCTGGGCGGAGACTCCCAGGGTCCGCGTTTCCTCGTTCTTTTGCCAGCGTGCCGACACTTCCGTCAGCAGGTGCAGCCGCCGCGTTCCCTGACGCGCGGACGCCAGCGTTCGGTCCCATTCCTGCAGCAGCGGCAGCTTGCCGGAGCGGACAATGACTTCGATGAACGCGGTCCAGGCTTTCTCCTGCACGCGCGTGTCCTCGGCCGAGCGAACGCATTGCCACAACAGCGGCAGCACCGCTGGCGAACCACATTCACCCAGCACCGTGGCCGCCCGGCTGCGCACCCCCGGATCGACGTCGCGCTGGAACAGCGTCTCCAGACGGGTCATGAGCCGGGAATGCTGGACCGAGGAAAGGCTCGTTCCTCGACCCAGGGCGCGGGCGATGGCGCCCAGCAAGCTGAAACGCACGTTGACGCTGGAATCGTTCAGTCCCTTGAGCAGTCCCTCCAGGAGGGAACTGTCAGCCACGCGCTCCAGGGCCTGGGCTGCCGTTTGCCGGACGTTGCCGGAGGGATGGGTCAGCAGGGCAATCAGCACCGGGCCAGCCTCGCCGGCCCCCAGCGTTCCCAGGGCCTCGGCCGCCTCCACGACCACCTCCAGAGCCGGGTCGTCCAGGGCCTTTTGCAGGGCCGAGACGACCTGCTTCTGGCGGTCCCGCGCTTCCGTCGCGGCCGAACGCGATTGCTGCCCCAGGGAGCGGGCGGCGGCGGCCCGGACCGGGGCCCGGCCCTGCCGGAGCAGGTAGCGCAGCCGGTCAAACGCGGCCTGTTCGCTGCTGCGTCCCAGGGCCAGCACCGCGGCCCGCTGCACCTCGATCGAGGCGTCCAGGCTCAGACGGAGCAGCAGCTGGGTCAGCGCGGGCTTCTGGGTCGCGTCGGTCACCGCCGCCAGCTGGTCCACGATCCACGTGACCGCCAGCAGCCGGAGGGCCGGGTCGTCCTGCTCCACCACCGACTGAACATAGCTGAGCCGTTCGCCCACGGGCAAGCGACTGTACAGCTGCTGCTGCAAGCGCAGCACCTGGGCCCGGCTGCGTTCCAGCTCGCCCTCCAGGCGGCGCGTCCGGGCCGACTGGTACGCCAGGCGGCGCTCCAGCCAGCGCTCCGGACTGAGATCCTTGTTCTGCTGCCACCAGGCCTGCCAGCGCTTCACGTCCAGGCCGTAGTTCTGACCGGTCGTCTCGGCCAGCGCCTCCGCCGCGGTCCGCCGCAGGACTTCCGTCTCGTTTTCCAGCAGCCCCAACAGCATCGGCACGACCCGCTTCCGCCCTGACCGGCCCAGCACCCAGACGGCCGCCTGGCGGGTGGCCGGGTCGGCCTTGCTGTCCTCGATCAGCGGCGTCAGACGGGCCAGCACCCGGGGATCCGGCAGCTGGGCCAGCGTCTCGGCCGCGGTTTGCCGGACCGTGGGCCGGCTGCTGTACAGACCGCGAACCAGTTCCTCCATGAAGCGGCTGTCCTGGCACAGGCGGATGGCCTGGGTCAGGGCCTGGAACGTCTCCGGATCATCGACTTGCTGCAAGCCCTTCCGAATGATCGCCTCGGCCTCGGGTTGGTTGCTCTGCACCAGCAGCAGGGCGGCCTGGTTTTGACTGCGTGGGTTCTGGCGATCGCGCAGCATCTCCTGCAGCAACGTCAGGTCGGGAATGCGCTCTTGCAGGGGCTCGGATGAAGGTACAAAGAACCCCAGGCCCAGCACGAGCAGAGAAAGCGTTTGCATGGCGGTGGTCCCCCCCAGTGACCGCGATTGACATCCCGCCCGCCGAATGGGCGGCGCCTGCATCAAGCGGGCCGGACAATACCGAAGCGGCAAGCTGGCGTCAACCCGGGTCTGGGGGGAATTTCGTCGGACGGCTCGGGAGAGCCGTCCGACGGGCCGATAGGCTTGAATCTCCCTCGGTTTGACCTATCATGACAGGGGTTCCGCTCCTGAAGCGCGCGAGAACGTCGTCATGCTGGCCCGGAAATACCTGTTCCCTCACGTCATCGAGATGAACTACCAGGCCGGGCATCGGTTAGGGGTCAACGTCTACCTGATTGATGGCGGCTCGGAGTGGTTGCTCATCGACGTCGGTTATCTGGACACGATCGATGAGATCCTGGAGCTGATCCGCAAGATGGACTTCAACCTGTCCTCCTGCAAAATGCTCGTGGCCACCCACGCCGACGTCGATCACATCCAGGGGATCGCCCGGGCCAAGGAACTGCTCAAAAGTCCGGTTGCCGCCCATCCCGACAGCAAGAAGGCGCTGGAGAGCGGCGACGAGATCCTCACCTACGCCACCATCAAGGCCCAGAACATCAAAATGCCGATGCCGTGCTGCAAGGTGGACGTGCTGCTCAACGAGGGCGACGTCATCCAGGTCGGCTCGGTAAGGCTGGAGGTCTGGCACACCCCCGGCCACACGGCGGGACAGCTGGCCTTCAAGATGGGCAAGCTGCTCTTCAGCGGCGACAACATTTACAAGGACAGCTGCGTCGGCGTCATCGACGCCCATCACGGCTCCGACCTGCCCGAGTTCCTGCGCTCGCTGGAGCGCATCAAGAAGGACGATTCGGAGTTCCTGCTGCCCAGCCACGGTCCCGTCTTCCGCCGCGACAACCGCATCCTGCAAAGTGCCATCGATCGGCTGACGAAGTACCAGTACATGGCCGATTTCGGCACCTGCGCCATCGGCTGGCCCCTCCTGGACGAGTGGGAAAAAGACGTGCTGGAGGGGCGCATGCCGGACTTCACGCGGAAGTGAACGCCACGTCTGCCTGCCAGGTCTGCCTGCCATTTTTTGGGGCGTGGCCGAGAGGCCCCAAGCTGTCGATGCTGCTCCGGGTGCTGCCAGCAAGGGTCATTTTTCTGTCTGCCTGCCACCCGCCAGGGTATTCGGGATCGCCCGCAAGTGGCCAACCTCAACCAAAATCCACTCGCAGATGTTGCAGGTCACTCTGCCCAATGTCCAGCAGGCAACCGTCTCCCTGCGTGGTCACGTCATACAGCGTCGTTCCCCGTGCATCGAGCAGCACCGCCCGCTTGGGGTCGCGGGCACAGCGCAGCTCCGCATGTCCCCCAACCCCACCGCATTCCAGCAGCCGTGCAATCACCGCATCGCTCCCGTCCAGCGCCGGCCTCAGCGAGGTCAGCAGCACCGTGGGCGCGTCCAGGTGGAACAGCCAGCCGGTGGCCCCAACGTGCGGCGGACCCTGTTCCACCGGAACCGCGATCACGGGTGAAATCACACCCTGGGCGGTCTGCGCCGGCATCGGCCGCTCCAGGCCGATCCCCAGGTCGAAGCTGCGGCAGGTTTCTCCCTCCACGATCAGCAGCACGTCCAGCATCCGGCCGCCGTGGCGCTGGTGGAACGGCAGGCCGCCCGGGAAGATGACCGTGTTTTGCTGGCCCGAACGCAGCTCCAGGTAGTCCGGCGTCACCGGCCGGGTGTGGCTGGTGGCGTGGGCCATGCCGTTGACGCCGCGCACCAGCAGCCCGCGCTCGTCGCGCCAGGCAAAGCGGCAGCCATAGTAGGCGTGCCAGGGGTAGCCGTGGATCGGCTGCAGCGGCTCAATCTCGACGTGCAGTTCCAGCATCGGCCGGCCCAGCCAGGCCTGGAAGCGCTGCCGGAAGCGGGCCAATGGCTGCTCGCCGGCGTCCAGCAGGACGCCGCTCGTGACGATCTCTCCCAGGGCGGGGCCGGTGGAGGTCACCTGTACCTGCTCCGCCCGCATCTTGCTTCCCGGCTGCCAGACCAGCTGCTGGGCCACCCGGCCCCGCGCGGGTGCGCTGATCGCGGATCTCCCGCAGGCCGCCGCTTTCCGGATCGATGTCGGCCTCGAAGAACTCGTTGCGCACCGCACGCTCGTCGGCCAGCCGCATCCGCCGGGACAGGGGGGCCGTACCCGGCACGCCCTTCCGCGGCACCCAGGCAAAACCCAGGGCCGGCACCTCGACCACCACGCTCCCCGCCGTGCCGTTCAGCTGGCAGGCCTTGACCGGGTCATTCAGGGGAAGCAGATCGGTCAGGTCGGGGATTTGCAGCACGACCCGGCGCGTGTAGCTGCACGGGTTGAGTACCAGGTATCCAGGCTGAGCCGCTCCGCGTGCCACCAAACGGGCCGCCAGCGCCTGGGCGGCCTCCTCCTGCAAGGTTGCCACCGCCTTGTCGAGAGTCTGTTCATCCGACCGGCCGGCCGCCGCTTCCAGCTGATCCTCCAGCCGGGCCAGCCCAGCCTCCACCGTTTCGCCCTCGCCGATGGTCCGGCCGGTCAGTCCCCGGTGAATGGCCGCCAGGGTCCAGGCGGCGTCCAGCCGGCGCCGGGCCCGGGCCTGCACGGCAAAGCCGCTGATCGGGGTGGTCGATTTCCAGCGCGGGTTCCCGGTTCCCTCCCCCGTCGGCGTCCGTTCGACCAGGTAATCGTCGTGAAACTCGTCAGCCTCGGCCGGTGAGGTGTATTCGCCGGACAGCACCTCATTGAAGTAGCCGGACAGGGTGGTCCAGCGGCCAAGGACGGGGGCGAAGCGGCTCAGTTCAAGCCAGTCCTGATACCAGGCCCCGGCCGGAGGGCCGCGATGCAGCAAGACCAGCGTGGCCGCCTGGTCCTGCATGATGGTGCGGTAGAGGTGGTGCGCCAGGTGGAAGCCAACCTGCGGCGATTCCACCGCGTGCGGCGTCCGGGCCAGCGCCTCCACCTGCTTGCCGTCCTGGCTGGGCCAGTTGATCACCACCGACCGATGGGCCGGCACCACGCTCTCGTCCAAGGACAGCAGCACGGCCCGACCAATGCCCACGTTTTGCAGCAGCAGCGGCATTTGCGGATGGAAGGCAAACCGCCTGCGGGCGTAGACACGCACCGCACTGGCCCAGCAGTTCCTCGTAGAGACCCTGCCCCTTGAGCAGGTTCCACAGCTGCGATTCCAGCGGCAGCAGGGCGTCCTCGCGCTCCAGAGCGCAGCCGCCACACACCTCGACCAGGTCGCTGGAGACACGCTCGCGCAGGGCCGCGAACCGCTCGGGCTGCTCCTGGTTCAGGCGCTGCACCAGGGCCGCGCTGGCAATGAGGTTCAGGGGCTGGCCCCGGTCAAACGCGGCCGGCCAGGGACGGTCCAGATGGTCCTCGTCCAGCAGACCCAGATCGATGACGTGGACGGTAACCGGGTAAAGCACCTCCCGGGCCGAGAGCAGCTTGTCGGCAGCGGCCTGCAACGGGACGCGGTAAGCGTTCGGGTCCGGGTCGGCGAGGGCCTGCACGGCCTGCTGGACGTCCTGCCACAGCCCGGCCACGTCCAGCAGCTTCTCGTGGGACATCGCCTCAAAGAGGGCGTCCACCTGGGCAAAGCCGAATCCGATGCCCAGAAAGGGCGCGACGCGCTCCGGCGCAAGATCGAGCAGCGGGCCGAGTTCCGGCTGCCCGGCCGCTTGCTCGCGCAGGGCCTGAAGCAGATTGGCCAGCGTCTCGGCGCGGTCGGGGGTGGCCTGGAATGCGGCCGCCCCGGCCGTGCGAACCCGCTCGGGCCAATCGTCGGGCAACAGCAGCGGCGGCTGGGTCGGCGTCGAGTAAAGGGTTGCGCCGGTCGGTTGTTCGTGATCGTAAGGCGAACTGATGCGCGGCGGACCGGACGCGCCCTGAATCGCGGCCGGGTGCCACAGCGCCACGTACCCGTTCAGGAAGGCCGAGACGTCTTCATCGCCCAGGTAAAGGGTGTCCTGGGTCGGCAAGCGGTAGGGACTCAGCAGGATCAGCTCGCGTGTGCTCATTCAGTGGATTTAGCGAAACGCCCAGCCTGGGGCCACCAAGGAGTGCCCCAGGCTGGGCGTTGCGCTCAACCCCAACAATACCTGTTGTTTTTTGAGGCAGCAGATGAAGCAAAACAAGACAATCCGAGGAGGAAGTAGAATGGTTGAAGAGAAAGCGCTTGCTGACACAAGCAGCATCACAAGCATTACTTACGCCGTTCAACGAGGACCACGCGATTGTTGGCACTGGATTTGCCTATGAGGTGAATGGTTTTGTAATGATGGTATCCCGCCTTGAACCTTTGCTGGTTTTGTCCCACCTGCAAACCTGCCCTTGACGGTTCCTCCCTGAGTTCGCCTTGATGGTATCCGCAGCATGAAGCAAGTAATTGGCTAGACAATACTTGCGCTAACAATGCGTCTTCGTTGTGGCACCGTCTCCAGCACGGGGTGAGTTACCCGTTGCGCCCCGGCTGTTTGGCCGGGCGCGATGGCAGGCTCACCGTGCAGCGCAAGCCAGCCTTGCGGTGGAGACGGCCGTGGCAGAACGGCCAACCCAGCTGACCGGGCACAGCCCGGCGTGGGGACGCCGTTGGTTTCCTTGTTGTCTCTTGTTCCGAAAGGATCGACATCGGTGTCTCAAATCCGCGTTCGTCAAACTCGTGTGGGCTTCACGCTGATCGAACTGCTGGTGGTGATTGCGATCATTGCCATCCTGATCGGCCTGCTCTTGCCGGCCGTCCAGAAGGTCCGCGAGGCTGCCGCCCGCAGCCAGTCGCAGAACAATCTCAAGCAGATCGGCCTGGCCATCCAGAACTATGCGTCGGCACTCAACGGCTCTCTGCCGCCCAACGTCACCACCACCCTGGCCGTGACCTTGCTGCCCTACGTGGAAAATAACTACAAGACGTGGGTGGCTCCCCTGGACCCCAATGGCCAGAGCAACTTCACGGCAGGGCTGACTCCTGCCAGCTACAGCTTCCCGGCCTGGAACGGCGCCACGGCTGACGCCAACGGCGTGAATTTTCCTGGCCTGGGAACCTGCACGATGCCGGCGACCTTCAACACGCGCGGCACCTCGCAGTGCATCTGCGCCGCGGAAGCGACCTGTGGCCCCTCGGGTGCCTCCACCACGGGGACAAGTCGAACCGTCAGCAACCTGGCCTTTTTCTTGACCGCCATGAACCCCACCACCATGCCGCTCTCTTCCGCCACCGCGCAGGCCACGAGTTATGCGGACTTCTTCTCGGTGTCCGGCAACCAGTGCGTGTTCATGGATGGCTCCGTCCACAACGCTCAGGGTTCGTACTCTGTCCAGTACGGCGCGGCCTTGAACCCCAACGACATCGCCGCCGGCATCCCGCTGCCCTTCTGAGGACGCGGCCAAGCTGTTGTGCTCTGCCAGGGCCCTGGTGACGTCATCTGTCACCAGGGTCCTTTTTTCTCTGCTGGTAGCGCTGCAAGCGCTCCTGGATGGCCCTGGCCTGTTCGGGCGTGGCCCGAGCCAGAGCTTGCCTGGCGGCCTCGCCGGCTTCGCGGGAGTGCCCCAGCTCAGCCAGGGCAGCGGCCAGCGCCTCCAGCGCCTGGACAGAGGGTTCCTTGCTGGCCTGGCAGACCTCGCTGGCCAGCTCCCAGGCCAGCACCGGATCACGCAGGGCCGAATCCGCGGCTGTGGCCAGCTGCCAGGCCTGTTTTTCGTGGGCCTGGAGCCAGCCCGGTTCCAGCTGCGAGGCCTCGGCGTACTGGGCAGCGGCTTCCTCCTTTTGACCCAGAACGTGCAGCGTCCAGGCCAGTCGGCGGTGGTAGCAGGCCAGGTCGCTCGTCCGGGCCCTGGGCAGGCCCTCCAGTCGCAGCTGCTCCAGTTCCAGCGCCGTTCGCTGCGCTTTGCTGGCCTCCAACCATTGCCCCAGGCAGGCCTGGGCCAATCCCTCGTTGCTCAACGCACGGGCCAGGGGAGCAGTCTGGCTTGCCTCCTGGAAACGCAGCAGCGCCGCCTGATACTGGAGCCGACGCAGCTCGGCCAGGCCCAGCCCATTGAGCGCCAGCGCTACCCGGTGGTTGGAGATTTGCAGAGCGGCCTGCCACTGCTGTGCTGCCTCCTCGTAACGCTGCAACTGCCAGAGCGCCTCCCCCAGTTCCGCCAGGGCATTGGCATTGTCCGGAGCAATCTCCAGGGCACGACGCAAGGCCTGCACTGCTTCCTCGGAACGACCGATTTTCCGCAGGACGACGCCGTACTCAAACCAGTCCAGGAAAGTCGTTTGGTCCCCCTGGACCACCTGGAGCAGGGCCTGACGTGCTTCCTCCAGGTTTTCTTCTTCCAGCAGCATCTTGATGAGCAGGTTGGCGTATTCCGTGTCGCGCGGTTGCAGGTCCACGGCCCGGTGGGCGTGGGGTCGGGCTCGGTCCAGCAGGTGGGAGTCGCCTTTTGCCCTTGCTTCCAGGTAGAGGTGGCGTGCCAGGGCGAAGTGGGCGCGATGGTTGTCGGTCGTGACTGCGAGCGTGTGTTCCCAGAGCGTTCCCGGGTCGTGCCAGTAAGCCACCTGGGTGCGGTTGGCGGCCGACAGCAGCACCAGGCAGACGCCAGCCCCTCCCGCCAGCACCAGCTTCGGCAGCCGCAGCCAGCTGCCCAGGGCGGCCGCGCTCCAGACCAGGGCGACGAACAGGCCCAGGTGGGGCACGTAGGCATAGCGGTCGGCACGGGCTTGCAAGGCGATCTGCACCAGACCGATGACGGGCACCAGGGTCCCGAGGAACCACAGCCAGCCCATCAGCAGCCACGGCCACCTTCGGGCGCCGAGAACGGCCAGGACGGTGATCGTCAGCAGTAGCAGGCCCGCGCGCAGCACTGGCTGCCACTGCCAGCCGTCCAGGGGATGGCAATAGTAGAACCCCAGCCCGGTCGGCCAGAACGTCTTCTCCAGATACCAGGCATAGGACACCACCGCGTTGGCCAGCCGCGCCGGCAGGGAGACCCGCTCCACGGGAACAACCGATATCCCCTGGGCCACAACGGCAATGAGACAGGCTGCGGCGGCAATGGCAAACAGTGGCACTTTCTCCAGGAGCAAGCCTGGGAGGGTGCGGGCCACACGGGTTTCTTCCTTTCCCTCCTGTGGAGAGGGGAGAAGAGGGCCGGCCGCGGGCCAGCGCCGCAAGGGCCACCAGTCCAGCAGCAGCAGGACGCAGGGAAACGTCACCAGCATCGGCTTGGCCAGCAGGCCCAGAACAAAGGGAGCCATCACCAGCAGATAGCGGCCGAGGGACGGCCTCTCGACGTAGCGGCCATAAGCCAGCAGACCCAGCACCCAGAAAAAGGTGCTCAGCACGTCCTTGCGTTCACTGGCCCAGGCCACCGACTCGACGTGCAGGGGATGGACCGTGAACAGGGCCGCCACCAGCAGACTGCGCCACAGCGCTCCCGTCAGCCGGCGCAGCACGGCAAACAGCAGCAGCACCGTTGCCACGTGCCACAGCAGGTTTTGCGCGTGGACCACAGGCGCCAGCGGCACTTTGTTGCTACCCGGTCCTCGAAGCAGGTTCGACAGGCTGGCGTCCAGCTGCAGCGACATCCACGTCAGCGGAATCCAATTGCCACTCTCGAAGTTGGTCCAGGACCACTTCAATCCGCTCGCTGTTAGCCCCCCTCCAATTGCCGGATTCTTGACGATAAACGTTTCATCATCCACGTCAATGAAGTGATTGCTCCACAACGGACCGTAGGCCCAGAAAGTCAGTGCCACCAGGCCAGCAGACAGCAGCACGACCAGAACAAAAGGCCGCATCAACGACTCCTCCCCCTGAATGCCTTCGAGGGCACCGGGTAACTTCCTGTTTCCAGGCGTGGCAAAGTCTGTCTCCGGAATTGCTGCCGGGTGTATCATTCCGAACGCGAAACGAAGCCCTGCCGCTTCTGATAAAGCTCAATCCGGGCCGCGATTTCCCGGCCCAGCTCCCCCGAGGCCCTGGCTCGTGCTCGCTGGGCCGTCTTGACGGCCTCGTCGTAGCGCCCCAGTCCAGCGAGGGCGGCGGCCAGCGCAGTCCAGTGCCCGGGCGGAGGGTTCCTTGCTGGCCTGGCAGACCTCGTTGGCCAGCTCCCAGGCCGTGAGCGCATCCCGTTCGGAAGGAGTGGCAGCCGTGGCCAGCCGCCAGGCCTGGTCCACGTTGGTTTTGAGCCAGTCCGGCTCCAGTTCCGAAGCCTTGGCATATTCCGCGGCGGCAGCCTTTTCCTTGCCCAGGACGTACAGCGCACAGCCCAGCCGGCGATGGTAGGAGGCCAGGTCGCTGAATGACGCCCCCGGCCGCAGCTTGAGCCGCAGTATTTCGGTCTTGACTGCCGCATCCTGGGAGAGCCGGGCGTACTTCCAGTCGTCCAGGTACGCCAGGGCGAGGCCCCGATTGCTCCAGGCCGTCGTCAGGAGGGGATTGATCTGCACGGCATTGGTGAAATGCTGGGCCGCGCTCATCACCTGACCCTGACGCAGCAGGACCAGACCCAGGCCATTGAGCGCTTCTGGTTCGTAGGGGCTGAGCTTCAGCGCTCCCCGCCACTGCTTCTCTGCCTCGTCAAAGCGGTGCATTTCCCAGTATGTTCGACCGAGTTCGGCAAGGACGCCTGGAGAGTCCTTGTTGATGCGGAGCGCTCGATGAAAGGACCCAAGGGCCTCGTCGTACTTCTTCTGCTGCCGCTCCACCGTTCCCAGGGCCTTCCAGAGTTCCCCGGACTGAGGTGTTTCGACTTGCTGCCGCCTGGACAAACGGATGCCTTCTCGAAGTTCCTCGGCCGCCGCATCCAGCTGGCCCTGTTCCCGCAGCACCACGCCCAGACCGAGCCGGTACAGCGGATTGCGCGGCTGCAGACCGACCGCCTCCTTCGCGTTTTTGCGGGCACGCTCCAGCAGTTCCGCGTCTCCCGTTTGCACTGCCTGCTGGAGGAGATGGCGGGCCAGGGCGTAGTGGGCATAGTCGTTGTCGGTAGTCACCTGGATGGCGTGTTCCCAGAGCGTTTCAGGGTTGCGCCAGGTCTCCACCTGGACCCAGGTGACCCACGTCAGCAGGAGCAAACAGGCCGTCGCAACCCCGGCGCGCAACGTGATCGGGAGTCGCAGTCGGGTCGCCAGGGCCGCCGCGCTCCAGACCAGAGCGATGAACAGGCCGACGTGCGGCACGTAGGCATAACGGTCGGCACGGGCCTGGCTGCCTATCTGGACCAGGCCAATCACCGGCACCAGGGTCCCCAGGAACCAGAGCCAGCCGACGAGCAGCCAGGGCCAGCGCCGGGCCTCAGCCACGGCGACAAGCGTGATCAGGATCAAGACGGCACCCGAAAGCAGCACCGGACCCCATTGCCAGTTATCCACCGGATGGGTGTAGAACGCCGCCAGATGCGTTGGCCAGAACGTCGTGGCCAGATACCAGCCATAAGAGACGATCGCGTTCGCCAGCCGGGCGGGGAACGACACGAGATCCAGCGAGGATTTCGACTCGCCCTGGGACACGACAGCCATGACGCAGGCCGCGGCCGCGATGACGAACAGCGGCACCTTCTCCAGGATCAGCTGCCGAGGGCTGCTGGCCGCTCGTTTTTCCCCCCTCTCCCCTTGTGGGAGAGGGGTTGGGGGTGAGGGGTTGCTTTTCCCTTCACCCCCGACCCCTTTCCCCGCTTCCCAGCAGGGAGAGGAAGGCCAGCCCCCGCCCAGCGCTGTAACGGCCACCAGTCCAGCAAGAGGAGAACACAGGGAAACGTCACCAGCATTGGCTTGGCCAGCAGACCCAGAACGAAGGGCACAACCACCAGCAGATAGCGGCCGACGGACGGTCTCTCGACGTAGCGGCCATAAGCCAGCAGACCCAGCACCCAGAAAAAGGTGCTCAGCACGTCCTTGCGTTCGCTGGCCCAGGCCACCGACTCGACGTGCAGCGGCTGCACGGCGAACAGGGCCGCCACCAGAGCGCTGCACCAAAGGGCTCCCGTCAGCCGGCGCAGCACCACGAACAGCAGCACCACGGTCGCCAGGTGCCAGAGCAGGTTCTGGGCATGGACCACGGGCGGCAGGGCGCCTCCCTTGTTGGCCGGGTCCTGCAGCGAGTGCGACAGGCTGGCGTCCAGCTGCAGCGACATCCACGTCAGCGGGATCCAGTTGCCGCTGCGGAACGTCGTCCACGCCCACTCCAATCCGTCCGCGGTCAGCCCCTCGCGCACGTACGGGTTGTCCACGATGTGGGGCTGATCGTCCACGTCAATGAAGTCATTTTCCCACAAGGGGTTGTAGGCTGCCAGCGTCAGCACGACGAGGCCGACGCCGATAAGAAGGGACTGCTGCAAACGCGACATGAATCAATCCTGGAACGGCTGCTCTTGTCTCGGGAGGCAAATTCCGACTGCGGCCGGCTGCCCTGTCATTCTGAATGTACCAGGCGGAAGGTCAGCCCACAAGAATGGACGCCAGCAAGCGCTCTCCCGGAATGCGGGCCTGGAATTGAGAAAAATGTTGACAAGACAGTTGCAATCCGGAAAAAAGTTGTTCTACTATCAACTTTTGTAACTTGACCATTTTTTCGGCCTTCCCTTCCCACCCTGGATTCTGGTACGAAAGGACGCCGTCCCATGCTTCGTCGCCGGTCGCAGAGAGTCCGCGCTGGTTTCACCCTGATCGAGCTGCTGGTGGTGATTGCCATCATCGCCATCCTGATCGGCCTGCTCTTGCCCGCCGTGCAGAAGGTCCGCGAGGCCGCCGCTCGCACGCAGTCGCAGAACAACCTCAAGCAGATTGGCATCGCCATGCACAACGTCGCCAGTGCCAACGACGGCCGGCTGCCCCCGATCTGCCGGTACTTCTTTGATGGCGGTCCCAACTCGGCGACCCCTCAGAACGGCGTCACTGCCCCAAGCCTGATCACCTTCATGGAGAACAACAAGAAGACGTATCAGGCCCCGCTCGATCCGAACCTGGGAAATTACGGCAGTACCGCACTCAGCTATGCCATCCCTGCGCCCTGGGCCGGCGAAGCGGTGGACCCGACGTGGGCGCTCCCGTTGTGGAGATCCCCAGGTCCTTCTTGCTGCGAGGCACCACCAACAGTGTCGGCGCGGCCGAAGCCTCCTGTGGCAATGGCGGGGCCTCTCCCAGCAAGCCGACCATCGGCACGGGCGCGTTGACCAACTACTTCTCGATCACCTATTCCACTCAGACCCAACCCGCTCTGGCACCTCGCGGCTCCTGGCCTCCCGCAGGGGTCGCGCTCGGTCCGGCACAAGCGTTCTCCGTCAGCGGTTGTCAGATCGTCATGATGGACGGCTCCGTCCGGAACGTGACGCAGCAGCAGGGACCCGATTTCTTGATCCTTTCCACTCTGAATAACCCGACCTTGCCCTCGCCGGTGTGGTAAAAGGCTCGCCGAGCCGCGCACGCAGCGCAGCGGCTCTTGCACTCCGGGAGGGGGTCAGTATAGTGGAAATAGTGAACTGACTCGCCCTGGCCTGATACCGTGCGCTGAAGGAGGCTCCTTGTCCAGCAAGCACAAGAAGCACTCGCCCGGCTCGTTTTCCGCGGCGGATCTGAAGGTGCGCATCGAGCGGGCCATGAGCGAGGGGCGGTCGCAGCAAGCCCTCGACCTGGCCCGGCAGCTGTACAAGCGCGAGCACACTGCCGAGTTCCAGGAACTGGTCAAGAAAGCCAGCCTGGTCCGGGCACGGCACCTTCAGGAGCAGGGCTACACCCGCGACGCCATTACCCTGCTGGAAACCGCGCAGCAGCTTGACCCTGCCAACCCCGCCTGGCTGACCGCCCTGGCTGACTTGCTGGCCCGCTGCGGGGCCACCCAGAAGTCGCTGGCCCTGCTGCAATCTCTTCCCACCGGGGACCGGACGCGCGTGCTGGCCCACGCCGTCGATAGTGCCGTGCCGCAGCAGTCGGCCGGCCGGTCTCAGCTGCCGCCGGACTTGCAGCCGGAGTTTGACCGCATCCTCCTCGCCTTCCGCGAGGTCGAGGCCGGCAAGGACGACCAGGCGCGCAACACCTTGCAGGGCATTGGCTTGCGCTCTCCATTCCTGGAATGGAAGCTGCTGCTGCGCGGTCTGCAGGCCTATTACCAGAACGACGACGCTCGCGCCCTGGAAAACTGGCAGCGCCTGGACGCCGAGCGCCTGCCGGCCCGGCTGGCCGCTCCCTTTCGCTGCCAGATCGATCCGGCCTTCCGTGCCGCCCAGCCCCCGGCCACCCAGTCGGCCCTGCAAAAGCAGATCGATCGGCTGCAGAACTCGACTCTGGTCCAGCAGCTGCGCCACCTGCGCACCACCGCGGCCAACCGCAATAGCCTGCCCACTGCCTTTCGGCAGCTGGACACCCTGTTGCCCCAGGTTCGCCAGCAAGCCCCACAGCTGATCCCCCGGCTGGCCCGGTTCTTCTACTGGGCCATGCTCAAGACCGGCCCCGACGACATCCTCCGTTACCGCCGGGTCTTCGGCCAACCGGCCGACGATCCCAGCTTCAACCGCTTGAAGGCCATGGCCCTGGAGGAGGGCGGCGACCTGAAGAATGCCCACCAGGCCTGGCAGGCCTACGAGAAGGAGGTGGCCGGTTTTTCCTGGCCGGTCGAGGAAGTCAAGCGAGCCCGGGCCCTGATCTGGCTGCACGCGGGGGAAAATGCCCAGACGATCCCCTCGAAGAAGCAGGTGGCCAAGATGCCTGCCTTCCTGCGGAATTTCCCGGGCCGCCCCGAACCGCTCAACCCGCCGCCCGAGAAGTGCTTCCACAAGAGCCTGGAACTGGCCCCCGACCTGCTGGAAGCGCACGAGGCCCTGTTCCGCTACGAGATCAGCGAGGAACGGACCCCCAGCGCCCTCAAGGCCGGCGAGGCCTTGCTGGAGAAGTTCCCGGATCACGTGCCCACCCTGACGACCATGGCCCGGCTGTTGCAGGATGAGGACAAGGACACCCAGGCGCTGATCCTGCTGGAGCGCGCCCTCAAGAACAACCCACTGAACCGCGACCTGCGGGTCCAGCTGAGCCAGGCCCATCTGTTCTGTGCCCGCTCGGCGACGGAGCAAGGCCGCTTCGACGAGGCGCGCCCGCATTACCAGACCGCCCTGGATTTCGATGATCGGCAGGACCACAGCAGCATCCTGTGCAAGATGGTCGCCTGCGAATTCAAGGCCGGCGAAGCCGAGCGTGCCGAGGAACTGCTGCAACAGGCCCGGGCACAATGCCCCTCGGCGCTGGACATCGCTTACTCGATGCTGATCGAGGTTTGCCGGCTCAAGCTGGACAAGACCCTCAAGAAGCGCTTCGAGAAGGAGTTCAACGACGGGCTGGCCAACCCGCCCACGGCCGGCGACGTGGTGGATCTGGTGGAGACGGCGGCCCAGCATCACCAGGCCCAGGTCACCTACGTCGGCAGCAAGACGCACGAAAAGAAGGTGGCGACCTATGCCGAGAAAGCACGGACCAAGGTCCAGTTCACCGAGGAGCAGCTGGAGCGGGTCTGCCAGGCCCTGATCGACATGGAAGCCGGCAAGCGCAGCACTCAGAGCTACATCCGGCTGGGGCTCGTGAAGTTCCGCTCCAACCCGGCCTTTTACGTCCTGGAGCTGGAATTTGAAATGCGGGGAGGCCCCGGCGGGATGAATCCCTTCCAGCTCGCTCACAACGTGCGGGAGGCGGACCGCCTGGTCGGCGAGCTGCCGGAAGGCCCCCGCAAGGCGGGCTTGCAGCGCCGCCTGGATGCCCTGAAAAGCCTGACCGGAGCGCTGGACTCCCTGGCCGGCATGCCGTTTCCTCCCTTCTTCGATCCGTTCGACCTCTTTGGGGACGAGGAGGACGATGATGACCAATGGTGATCCTTACCTGGTGCTGGGACTGCCGGCGGAGGCCGACGACGAGACCATTCGCCGCCGCTACCTGGAGCTGGTGCGCCAGTTCTCGCCGGAGCATCATCCGCAGAAATTCGCGGCCATCCGCACGGCCTACGAGCAGCTGCGCAATCTGAACACCCGCCTGCGGCATCGCCTGTTCGAGCATGACAATCACGAGAGCCTCGATGGCATTGTGGAGGAGATCGAATGTCGGAGCCCTCGTCGCCGGCTGTCCCTGCAGAACCTGCTGTCCCTGCTCCAGAAGTGACCACGCCTCCGCCTGCTGAAACTCCTGCTTCCGAGCCCGGCGCTGTAGGGAACGCCCTCTGTGGCGTTCCGGTCCCAGACGGAACGCCACAGAGGGCGTTCCCGACAGCGCCGGAGGCCACTCCTCCAGCGGATCCATTTGCAGCCGTCCTCCGCGACTTCCAGTCCTGGCTCTCGGCCCTGCCCAGCGAACTCCCTCTGCCAGAGGCCGGCAAGCCGCTGGCCCCGCCCGAAGCACCGGAGCGGATCGACCTGCACACGCTGCTGGGGCAGTTCCTGGCCCTGCGGCACGAGGTCAACCTGCAAACGCGGTCGGTGCGCTCCCAGCAAGAACAGAGCGGCGAAGTCCTGCGCCAGCTGGTCGGGGCCCTGGACCTGTTGCGGCAGAATCAGGTGCAAGCAGCCCAGGCCGCGGCTGCGGACGCGGCCGAAGTTGTCCGTCCCCTGCTCAAGACGCTGGTCGATCTGTACGATGCCCTGGCCCTGGCGGCACGCGAAGTGCAGCGTGTTCAGGATGCCGTCCTGCCCTTGCTCGAGCAGCTGGCCACGACGGAGCCGGAGGCCGAGCTGCCTGCGCCGCCGACGTTGCCGCCGGCGCCAGCCGTGCCAAGCTGGGCCCGCTGGCTCGGGGTCAAGGGGGTGGATGCGACGGCGCAGACCGAGTTCGCCTCCCGCTTGCTGGACCGGTACAGGCAAGAACGGCAGCAGCACCACGAGGAAACGAAGCGGGTGCGGTCCGCGGCCGAGCGCATCCGGCTGACACTGACCGGGTTGCTCACCGGTTATACAATGAGCTTGCAAAGACTCGATCGCGCCCTGGAGCAGCACGGTCTGGAGCCGATCCCATCGGTTGGCGAAACCTTTGACCCGGACTTCATGGAAGTTCTGGAGGGGGTCAGCGGTACGGGCCAACCGTCCGGCGAGGTCATCGAGGAAGTGCGGCGGGGCTATCTGTACAAGGGCCGGATCTTTCGCTTCGCGCAGGTCCGTGTGGCCCGCTCTTGACATTCCGGAGGGACTCTGCACGTGGACACCATCGTTGGCATTGACCTGGGAACAACCAACAGCGAGATCGCCATCATCCGCGATGGCCAGCCGCACGTCCTGGCCGAGGACGGCGATCCGATCCTGCCGTCCTTTGTCGGCCTCTCGGACGATGGCCGGCTGCTGATCGGCAAGGCCGCCAAGAACCAGTGGGTGCTGGCTCCGGAGCGCACCATCAAGTCGATCAAGCGCAAGATGGGCCAGGACGTGAAGGTCAAGCTGGGCGATCAGGAATATCGGCCGCAGGAAATCTCGGCGATGATCCTGCGCAGCCTCAAGGACCGGGCCGAGCGGCAGCTGGGAGGGCCGGTGAGCAAGGCGGTCATCACCGTCCCGGCCTATTTCAACGACACGCAACGGCAGGCAACGCGCGAGGCGGGCGAGCTGGCCGGTCTGGAAGTGGTGCGCATCCTCAACGAGCCGACCTCGGCCTCGCTGACCTACGACCCCAATCAGCGCGACCTGCAGCGCATGCTGGTCTACGACCTGGGCGGCGGCACTTTTGACGTGTCGATTGTCCAGGCCCAGGAAGGCGTCGTGGAAGTGCTGTCCAGCCACGGCGACACACAGCTGGGCGGCGACGACTTCGACGAGCTGCTGCTCAAGCTGATCTGCGACCGCTTCCAGCAGGAACATGGGGTGGACCTGCGTGCCAGCCTGGTGTCGCGTGCCCGGGTGCTGCGGGCGGCCGAGACGGCCAAGCGGCTGCTGTCGGAGCAGCCCTACGCACGCATCGAGGAGGAGTTCGTCGCCGAGAAGGAAGGCCAGGCGCTGCATCTGAACATGGAGATCAGCCGGACCGAATATGAGGAGCTGATTCAGCCGTTGCTGGATCGGACCATGGACTGCGTGCAGCGGGCCCTGGACGACGCCCGGCTGACCGCCTCGGCCATCAACAAGGTGGTTCTGGTCGGCGGCAGCACGCGCACGCCGCGGGTGACCGAGCTGCTCGAGGACCGGCTGGGTCAACCCGCCCACCAGGAGGTCAACCCCGACCTGTGCGTGGCCATGGGAGCTTCCATTCAGGGCGGGATCATCGCCGGGCAGAACGTCGGCGCGGTGCTGGTGGACATCACCCCGCACTCGCTGGGCATCAAGTGCCTGGACCGCAGCATGGGACTGCCCTTCGAGTTTCGCTTCGCTCCGATCATCCATCGCAACTCGCCGCTGCCCTCCTCCAGGGGCGAGGTGTTCTACACCTCGCACGATCGGCAGCGCGAGGTCGAGATCGACGTCTACCAGGGCGAGTCGGACGACGTCCGCCGCAATCACCGGGTCGGCCGGTTCCTGATCCAGGGGCTGGCCCCGGTGGCGTCCGGCAACGAGATCCTGGTGCAGCTGGACCTGAACCTGGACGGCATGCTCAAGGTGACGGCGCGCGAGCGGGCCACCGGCCTGTCCAAGCAGGTGGTCATCGAGAACGCCCTGGCCAAGTTCGAGCGTGAGGAGCGCACCGTGGCCCGCGAACGCCTGGATCGGCTCTGGAACGAAAGCCAGCCGGAAGCGGAGGAGATCCTGGAGGATGATCTGGAGGACGTGGAAGCGGCGTTTGACGGGATGGAGGAAGAGCCCGTCGAGGAAGTCAGCGAGAACCCGACCCTGGTGCCCGGACCGCGCGAAGGGCAGCGCGAGGCGGTGCAGGCCCGGGCCTTGCTGGAGAAGGCGGAGAGGTTGCTGGAGAAGGTCGGTCCCGAGGACAAGGCGGACATCGAGGCCCTGATGAAGCGCGTCCGCGACGCTCTGACCGATCGCCAGTGGGAGCCCCTGACGCGGGCCAGCAACGACCTGGCCGACACGCTCTTCTATCTCGAGGACACCTGAGCCGATGCGCTGCCCCGTTTGCAAGGCCGAGAACACCCTGGGGCCGCTGTGCCGCCGCTGCAAGGCCGACCTGACGCTGCTGTTCCAGCTGGAGGAGCAGCGCGACCGTCTGCTGAACACGGCCCGCTCCGGTCTCGCTTCCGGGGAGCGGGCTGAGGCCCTGGAACAGGCCGAGTCCGGCGACTGGATGCGCCGCGACCCGGAGTCGATGCGGCTGCTGGCGTTGGCGCACCTGCTCAACCGGGACTTCGCTTCGGCATGGCGGCTGTATCTGGCCCTCCAGGACGGTCCCGACCTGCCCACCGCAGAGCGCCCAGGGCCAGCCAGAGCAGCAGGACCACACTCGCAGCCAGGAACAGCCGAACGCCAAGCGTGAAGCTCCAGGGTTCGTAGCGAAAGACGACAGTGTGGTCGCCGGCCGGAACTTCGACGCCGCGCAGCAGGTGGTTGGTTTGCAGGACCGGCGTCTCCTTGCCATCGAGGTACGCCTTCCAGTCGGGGGTCCAGCGGTCGGTCAGGACGAGCAGGCCCGGCGTCTCCATCTGCACGGCGACCGTCACCTCGGAGGGGACTTCGGCTGCGATCCTCGCCTGGCCCTGGCATTTCTCCGGCAGGTGGATGGCACGGTTGACGTAAGCGACTCGCCGCGGATCGAACTCCTTCTGCGCCAGTTTCTCCAGGACTCGCCGGGAACTGGACACCGTCTCCACCTGTTGGGGGACGTACGCCCGCGGCAGCGCATTGGGGTTCTCCACAATCCAGTAACCGTCCTGGTGCCGGGCTGTCTTCAAAAACGAGGCATCAAGAAAGTTGAACTTCTCCGGCAAAAGAAACCAGCGCACGCTGAGCATGTTCAAGACTGGTGGGATGAAGGTCGTGCCATCGGATCCTTCCGTGTTCCGAGGCACAAACCACCGGGTCTGTGCGGTCGAGGTCGGTGGAGCCGGAAAGCGCTCGTCGCGGATCAGGTCCAGCACCTCGATCAGCGGCGCGGGATCGACGCCATCGTAGCCGCGAATGTCGCGGAGCCCCGCCCATTCGCACAGGTTGGGCGGCAAACAGAGAATGCCAAGGACGCGGCCGGGCGGACCCTCGGCGAGCTGTTCAAGGGCCGGCACGCGCGGGTAGTACAGGGACGGATCGCACTGGGGATTCTGGTTCCAGGCAAAGACGAGCAGCTCCGCCAGGCAGAGCCCGCCGAAAAGGGGCAGGCACCAGCGCGGCAGCGGTTTTACCTGGGCCAGGGCAGTCCAGCCGGCGATGCCGAGCCCGCACAGAATCGCCCCCGTGAGGTACACCCGGCGATAGCGGTCCTGAATGTGACGCAAGGCCTCCACGCTGGGGATGCCAAAGGGGTTCGCCTTGTGTTGCTCCAATTCAATCTCGGCCCGGAACGCGAGCGGCTCCGGCAGAAAGAACGCCAGGCCCAGACACAGCAGCCCAAACCCGGCGAGCAGGGCCGGGAAGACGAGCAGACCCCCGTGCCAGTGGAACTCGCCGCGGCGAATCACGTCCAGGCCGATGATGGCCAGGGTCAGGATCGCGAAGGCGGTCACGAAGACAAAGCGGTTGCCGGACATCATGTTCAGGAAGGGCAGCCGAAAGATCCAGACCAGCCCCGGAATGTCCAGGGTCCAGCTGAGGGCGAACAGGCCCAGGAAGGCCCAGAACAGGGTCCGGCCCCGGCAGCGGGATTGGACAAGGCCAATCGGAGCTGCCACGAGCGTGAGCAGCAAACCGACGTAAGCCGCGGCGGAACTCTCCAGCAGGTTGCCGACGTTTTTGAAACGCCATGAGCCGGCTTGGGTTGAACCGTAGAACTCCGGCAGGAGGATTTCCGGCAGTGCCTCCATGCCGCCGGGCGGTCTTTCCTCCATCCCCTGGAATCGGGAGCGCATGCGGGCGCTGGTCTGGAGGTAGTCGGCCAGGGGCAGCAGATACGGAGCCGAGAGCACGCTGCCCAGCGCCCAGGCCGCTGCACAGACGCCCGCCGCGGTCAGATGGCGGCGCGTCAAGCGCAGGCCGTGGCAGTCGAACAGCCGCCAGAGAGCGTACAGACCGCACGTCAGCAGGACCTGGCAGGCAATGTCGATCTGGCTGCTGAGCAGAAGAACGCTGGTCAGCACGGCCAGGCACGGTCCTCCCCAGCCGGCCGGCTTCTGGATCGTCCGATCGGTCGCGGCCAGCATCCAGGGGAACCAGGCCATGACGTGGGTCAGCTGGTAGCCCTGCCACAGGATGAAGAACCCGGTGATCGGGTAGCAGCAGGCGCCGAGCAGGGCAGGCCAGTAGCCGACCCCCAGGATGCGGCGAAAGAAGTAATAGGCCCCGAGCCCGGCGATCAGCGACTTGACCAGCTGGATCCAGGCCAGGGTCCACGGAGACGGAAACGCGACGTAGATGAAGTTCAGAGGGGCATAAATGGAATAGTAGGCCAGCGGCGTTCCCGTGAAGATGGAGGGATACCACAACGGCAGCCGGCCGGCGCGGAACTCGTCCGCGGTGAAGCGCCGCCAACCCTCCAGGACCATGACCAGGTCCAGGTACACCGGATTGTCGGCCTTGTGGGCCGGCCGGTCCGGCGGCGGTGCGTAGATCCCTGGATCGAACAGGATGTCAACCGGCAGCAGGATCTTGCTGCCCATCAGGGAGGGACCATAAAGGATACATTGCCCAAGAACAATCCCGGCAACAACGAGGGCGACGCGGAGCAACTGCAAGCGAAGGCCGGGGCCTTCAATCCAGCTCGGAGGCGGAGGAGGGAGGGATTGGCGATCCGTCCTGCGTTTCGAGCTTGAGCGGACTGAGGATGCCAAGCGGATTCGCTCCTGGCTGACGAGGTTGCTTTGGGATCGGCGAGAACGGTTCTCATGCTAGGGACCACCCGCGGAGCCGTCAAGGATCCAACGGCGTCCCTGGGGCAATTGCGTCTGCCCGCCTCAAGGAATAAGAAAGAGTGTGCGTCTCGATTGGCATTCCTCCGCACCACGCGGAGCAGCGGAGAGCCTTCTGGTGTCCCCCGACGATCGGATCACCCGGTTTCGCCAGTTGCGGCGGCAGGCCCGCTTGCGGTTGCTGCGCATGCACTACGAGAGCGGCGTGGGCCACCTCGGCGGCAACCTCTCCTGTCTGGACCTGCTGCTCTGGTTGCATCACCACGTCCTGGGGCCCGAAGACCAGTTCCTGCTCTCGAAAGGACATGCCGCCGGGGCGCTGTACGTCACGCTCTGGACGCTTGGCCGGCTCTCCGAAGACGACCTCCTGAGCTTCCACAAGGACAACACTCGCTTGTGCGCTCATCCTCCGAGCAGCGGGATCCCAGACATCCTATTCGGGACCGGCAGCCTGGGCCATGGATTGTCCCTGGCCGCCGGGCTGGCCCTGGGCAAACGCTATCGAAAGCAGCCCGGCCGGGTCTGGTGTCTGACGTCTGACGGAGAATGGAACGAAGGTTCTTGCTGGGAGGCGCTGATCTTCAGCGCTCACCACCGGCTGGAGAACCTCACCGTGCTGGTCGATCTGAACGGCCTGCAAGGGCTTGGTTCGACGCGGGAGATTGCCGACCTGAGCCCCCTGGCCGAGAAAATCCGGGCCTTCAGAATCCAGACCGAAGAGATCGACGGTCACGACCCGATCCAGCTGCAGCGGCTCAACTTGCCTGCCGGGGGCAGCGCCAGGAGCCGGCCGGGCCCCAATGCCTTCGTGGCCGCGACGCGCAAGGGGTGCGGCGTTTCCTTCATGGAGGGGCGATTCGAGTGGCACTACTTGCCGCTGAGCGAGAGCCAGTATCGCGAGGCCGTCCGGGAGGTGGAGAGCGAATGCGGAACGTCTTCTGCCAGACCCTCGTGAGCTGCGCGGACCAGCCCGATTTCCTCTTCCTGACCGGAGACCTCGGGTTCATGGCACTGGAGCCGCTCCGCGCCGCCCTGGGGAACCGCTTCCTCAACGCCGGCGTGGCCGAGCAGAACATGATCGCCCTCTGTGCCGGACTGGCCCGGCAGGGACTGCGGCCCTGGGCCTACAGCATCGCCTCGTTCCTCTGCACTCGTCCCTTTGAGCAGATTCGCAATGACCTTTGCATGCACCGTCTGCCGGTCATCCTGGTCGGCAACGGCGGCGGCTACGGCTACGGGGTGATGGGCGCGACCCACCACGCGCTGGAAGATTACGGGACGCTGCTGTGTTTGCCGCACATGCGGGTCTGCGTCCCCGCGTTCGATGCGGACGTTCGCTTCCTGGTGCCGCGACTGTTTGCCGTGGACCAGCCGTGCTACCTGCGCCTTGGTCTGTCCGAGGAGCCGGCCGGCGTGACGCTTCCTCCCTACGCGCCCTGGCGGCGGCTGACCGAGGGGACCGCCGGAGTGATCGTGGCCATTGGTCCGCTGGTTGGCGGTCTGTGGGGAGCAATCGAGAAACTGCCGGCGGACAGCCGGCCGACTCTCTGGCTGGTGAGCGAAATGCCCTGGGAAGAGGTTCCGGAAGAGTTCCTGGCGGACCTTCGTCGGCTGCGGCGCTTGCTGGTCCTGGAGGAGCACGTGGCCCAGGGAGGGCTGGGACAGCGGCTGGCCGCCTGGCTGCTGGAGGCCGGTGCGGCGCCCTCCTGGTTTCGGATTTGTGCCGCCCGGGGGTATCCTTCGGGGCGGTACGGCTCGCAGAAGTTTCACCGCCGCGAATGCGGGCTGGACCCGGCCTCGGTACTCGGCCAGCTGGCCGACGGAGAAGACGGCAATGGCGAATCTTCCAGACGGCATTCCTGACGGCTGGACGGACAAGGTCCGTCGCTTGCAGGGGCCCATCATGGTCCTGGGCGGCAGCGGCTTCATCGGCGCTGCCCTGTGCCGGGCCCTGCTCCTCGTTCGCAAGGACGTGGCCGGCACCACCACGCGCAAACCCGCCTGGCGTCTGGCCGGGCTGCCGGACGAGAACGTCAAGCTCGTGGACCTGCTCATCGATTCCAACCTCGACGCCCTTCTCAAGGAAGTCCGGCCACGGACCATCTTCAACTGCATTGCTTACGGCGGCTACTCCTTCGAGACCAACAGCGAGCTGATCTATCAGACCAACTTCAACTTCACCACCCGGCTGCTGAGCCGGCTGAAGACCACCGAGATCGCGTGCTACGTCCATGCCGGCAGTTCCTCCGAGTATGGCGACAATGCGGCCGGCCCGCTGGAACTGGACCACCCGGCCCCCAACAGTGACTACGCGGTGTCCAAGGTGGCGGCGGCCCACCTCGTCTCGTATTACGGCAAGTGTTTGCAGCTGCCCTGTGCCAACCTCCGGCTCTACTCCGTTTACGGACCGATGGAGGATGCCTCCCGGCTGATCCCCACGGTGATCGGTCACGGGCTGCAAGGGAAGTACCCGGAGTTCGTCAACCCCGCCGTGTCGCGGGACTTCGTCTACGTCGATGACGTGGTGGAAGCCTTCCTGGACACGGCCCTGAACCTGACCCCGGATTGTTACGGCGACTCGTTCAACGTCGGCACCGGCAAGAAGACGACCATCGGCGAGGTGGCCGCGCTGGCCCGGGAGCTGTACCACCTGGCCGAGGGGCCCTCGTTTCGGATGCCCGAGAGGAGCTGGGACGTCACGGACTGGTACGCCAACGTCGAAAAGGCCCGGCTGCGCCTGGGCTGGCAGCCCCGCACGGAGCTGCGCGAAGGGCTGCTGCGGACCACGGAGTGGTATCAGAAACTGCCCGACAAGACGGCCTACGAGAAGGCCAGCAAGAAGTACGGCCTGGACACGGTTTACAGCGTCAGTGCCGTCATCGCCTGCTACAAGGACAACCAGGCCATACCGATCATGTACGAGCGCTTGCGGAAGACTTTCGCCAAACTGAACGTCGATTACGAGATCATTTTTGTCAACGATTGCAGCCCCGACGACAGCGAAGAGGTCATCAGGGCGATCTCGCGCAACGATCGCCGGGTCATCGGTATCTCGCACTCGCGGAACTTTGGTTCCCAGGCCGCGTTTGTCAGCGGCATGTCGATCGCCACCAAGAACGCTTGCGTCCTGCTCGACGGCGACCTGCAAGACCCGCCCGAGTTGATCGAGCAGTTCGTCGAGCTGTGGCGCAGCGGCCATGACGTGGTCTATGGCCGGAGGGTCAAGCGGGAGGCCAGCCTGTTCATGCGCTTCGCCTACAAGGCGTTTTACCGGGTGTTCGATTCCTTCTCCTTCATGCGGATTCCCCATGACGCGGGCGATTTTTCCCTGATGGATCGGCGCGTGGTTGCCGCCATCCTGCAATTCCCCGAGCGCGACCTGTTCCTCCGCGGGGTGCGGGCCTTTGCCGGCTTCCGTCAGACCGGTGTCGATTACGTCCGTCCCCGGAGAATGTTCGGCGAAAGCACCAACAGCTTACTCAAGAACATCAACTGGGCCAAGAAAGGAATCCTCAGTTTCACCCACGTGCCGCTGACGATGCTCACCTTCCTGGGGATCGTGCTGCTGGTCATCACCTTCGGGCTGATGCTCTTGCAGGTCGTTGGCCGATTGCTTTTTCCCGGGCTGGTCCCACCCGGCGTCACCACCATCCTGCTGGCTGTCATGTTCTTCGGTTCGCTGAGTGTGTTCGGCATCGGCGTCCTGGGCGAGTACCTGGCCAAGATCTTCGAGGAGGTCAAACGCCGGCCGCTGTTCATCCGCCGCAGCATCATCCGGGACGGCGAAGTCCGGATGGCGCGCGACCAATCGACTCCCTCCGAGGCCCAGCCGTGATTCCTCCCCTGGCACGTCCCAATCTTCTCCACACCAGCGCCGAGACCTGGCGGCCGCCTCTGTTTGCACCTGTGCGGACGTGGCGCGGCCGGCTGCTCGCCTGGGCCCGGCGCTGGCTCGATCTCCAGGCCGGGTCGATCTGGCGCGACCTCCGGCAATTACTCGCCGGTTGCCGGGGCGTGGTGGTGGATGTCGGCTGTGGGGCGCAACCCTATCGGTCCTTGTTGCCCCGGGAGGCCAGCTACCTCGGCATCGACACGATCGAGTCCAAAGCCCATTTTGGCTATCATCTGCCCGGGACATTGTACTTCCAGAGCGATGCCTGGCCCATCGCCAGCGAGTCGGTGGATCTGGTTCTGGCCACGGAGACGCTCGAGCACGTTGCGGACCCGAACCGATTTCTCCGGGAGGCCCATCGCTGTTTGAAACCCGGCGGCCAGCTGATCTTGACGGTTCCCTTCGCGGCCCGCTGGCACTTCATCCCGTTCGATTACTGGCGCTTCACTCCTTCGGGACTTCAGAGGCTGCTCAATGCCGCGGGCTTCGGGGACCTGGCCGTTTATGCTCGCGGCAACGAGGTGACCGTCGCCTGTTACAAGGTGATGAGCCTTCTTCTCCCTCTTCTGTTCGCGTCCTCGCCGAGGGGAGCGCTGCTGACCTTCCTGCGCCGGTTGCTGGGCTTGATCCTGTCGCCGTTGCTGCTGGTGCTGGCCCTGGTGGGTAACTGGAGCCTGCGCGGGCGTGGCGGCAACGATTGCCTGGGATACACCGCGGTGGCCACGCGCCAGGCCGGGGAGCTGGGGCAATGAAGATCGCACTCTGGCCGCGTGCCTGTCCCATCTGTGGGCCTGGTGCGTCTTCCCGTCTGTTTGCCCCGGCCCACGTCGATCTGGACAGGCTGGACCGGTATGCCTTCGCCGCACGCAAGATTCCGGAACACATGCACTGGCGGCTTCGGGAATGTTGTAAGTGCGACTTGCTGTTCGCCGATCCGGCCCCGGCTCCGGACGACCTGACCGCCCTGTACCAGCAAGCGGCCTTCGCGGCCTCGGTGGAATCCCGGCATGCCAGCGAAACCTATGGCCGGCTCCTGCGCACACTGCTCGGACGCTTGCCCGATCGGGTCGGGGCCCTGGACGTCGGCACCGGAGACGGCTCGTTTCTCCGGCAGCTGCAGCTCGCCGGATTCACCGATGTCGTCGGCCTTGAACCGTCTGCCGAGCCGGTTGCCAGCGCCGATCCCGCGCTCCGTCCGCTCATCCGTCAGGAAGCATTCCACGGCGATCTGTTCAAGCCAGCCTCCTTCCGGCTGGTGACCTGCTTTCAGACAATCGAACACGTGCCGGACCCGCTCGGGTTGTGCCGCGCTGCCTGGCAGATCATCAAGCCGGGAGGGGCGTTGCTCCTGGTCGGGCACAACCGCCGGGCGCTCTCGGCTCTTCTGCTGGGCATGAAGTCGCCGATCTTTGACGTCGAGCATCTGCAGCTGTTTTCGCGCCAGAGCCTGCAGCGACTGCTGACCGCAGCCGGCTTCCGCCGGCTCAAGGTGCGGCCGATCTTCAACAGCTATCCGCTGAGCTACTGGTGCCGGCTTCTCCCGGTGCCGCGCCGCTGGAAAGAGCGTCTGCTGCCGGCCTTGAGTCGCAGCGGACTCGGCCGACTGACCCTCGCGCTGCCAGCAGGGAACCTGGCCGCCGTCGGTTACAAGGAGCAGCCGCCTCACGCCAGCACGGACTTGATCACGTGACCATGCACGTCCGTCAGCCGGCGCTGGCTGCCGTTGTGGTAGAACGTCAGTTTCTCGTGGTCCAGCCCCAGCAGGTGCAGCACGGTCGCATGGAAGTCGTAGATGGTGCAGACGTCCTGAGCCGCCTTGTAGCCGAACTCATCGGTGGCTCCGTGGCTGAAGCCGCCCTTGACGCCGGCACCGGCCATCCAGGCGGTGAAGCCGAAGGGGTTGTGATCGCGACCCTGGCTGCCGGTCTGGTGCGTCGGCATCCGGCCAAACTCCGTGGTCCACAGCACCAGCGTGTCCTGGAGCAGGCCGCGCCGTTTCAGGTCGAGCAGCAGCCCGGCCGTCGGCTGGTCCAGGATCGGAGCGTGACGCTCGTAATCGGCCTTGAGGGTCTTGTGCGCGTCCCAGTTGAGCAGGCCGTCCACCTGCGAGGCACAGGCGCCGCAGTACAGCTGCACAAAGCGGACGCCGCGCTCCAGCAGCCGGCGGGCCAGGATACAGTTGCGGGCATAACCGGCCTTGAGCGGGTCCTTGCTGTCGGCCCCATAGAGCCGGAACGTCTCGGCGGACTCCTTCGAGAGGTCGCTCAGTTCCGGTGCGCTCAGCTGCATCCGGGCGGCCAGTTCGTAAGCGGCGATGCGAGCGTTCAGTTCGCTGTGGCCCGGATTGCGCTGGCGATGCTCGTCGTTGAGCCGGGCCAGGAAATCGCGCACGTCCTTCTCCTGGGCAGCGCTGGAGCCGGCCGGCGGCTTGAGGTTGGCGATGGCTCGCTCGGTGCTGAAGGCGGTGCCCTGAAACGCGGCCGGGAGGAAGCCGTTACTCCAGTTGGCCGGGCCGGACGGCGGCAGGCCGCGCGAATCGGGGATGGCGACAAAGGCCGGCAGGTCCTGGTTTTGCGTTCCCAGGGCGTAGCTGACCCAGGAGCCCATGCTGGGAAAGCCCTCCAGGATGAAGCCGGTGTTCATCTGCAGCATGGCCGGGCCGTGCGTGTTGCTGCGAGCGGTCAGCGAATGGATGAACGCCAGGTCATCGACCAGGGCCCCCAGGCACGGCAGCAGCTCCGACACCCACTTGCCGCACTGCCCGCGCTGTTTCCAGCCCCAGGGGCTGCGCATCAGGTTGCCGTTGCCGCCCTGGAAGGTGACGATCTTGCCCTCTCCTGGAAGCGGCTTGCCGTGCTGGCGGATCAGCTCCGGTTTGTAGTCGAAGGTGTCGAGGTGGCTGGCGGCGCCGGGACAGAAGATCTGCACGACCCGCCGGGCTTTGGGCGTGAACTGTGGTTGGCCCGCAGCGGAGTCAGCCCGGAGCGCCTGCTCCTGGGCCAGCAGCCAGGCGAGGGCCACACTGCCGAGACCGGTGCCCATTTGACCGAAGAATTCGCGGCGATCGAGCCAGGATGCTGCCGAGTGATCAACGTGGTGCATGGGAGGCCTCGTTGGTTTTGTTTTGGAGTGCGGCGATTCATCGCCGCTTTGCTTTTCTCTCCTTTTCCCCTGGCGATGCGATGCAAAAGGGGAAAAATCCAAAGCGGCGATAAGGCATTGTCTCCTCCGGGACGATTGGGGTCGGGAGACAACTTGACACTTCGACGAGGTTGCTGCGCTGGTTCCCAGGGGCAACCAGGCGGCTTTGCAGCGTTGCAGCGTTGCAGCCAGCCCAGCCGGCCTGCATTGCAGTGCATTGCAGGCAATGACTGCAACGATGCAACGACCAGGAGCCCTCGGGCAGGCGGACCTCGCCCGGCTATGAATCCCTGGCTCTTGTTCCTGTTGAACCCTGCCCAACGGCAGCACCTTCTGTCAAGTTCCTTTCTTGCGCTTGGAGACGATGCCGGCGACAAATCGCCGCACTCCAAAACAAAACTCAGTAATACAGGAACTCATTGGCATTCAGCAGCGCCCGGCACAGGGCTGCCAGCCCATGCCGGCCCACCAGTTCGATGGCCGCAGTCTTCTCGTCTGGCGTCGGCGCCCGGCCAAACGCCAGCCGGAAGGCTCGCTCGACCTGCGCCGCTCTCTCCTCGCCCGCCTCCTTGACCACGCGCGCGGCGAAGAAGCCGGCCTGCTGAACAATGAACGAGCCATTGAGCAGGTTTAGCGCTTGCAGGGGCGTGGTGGTCACGTCCCGGCGGGGCATGCGTCGGGCGCATTCCGGAGCATCGAGATTGGCCAGCAGTTCCTCGCGGATGGCCCGGGCCGCTTGCTGATACACCGCTCGCCTCCAGGTTGCCGGTCCCTGTTCGTCGAGCGGTTCATAGATGGCGACGTTCACCACCCGGTACTGGAACAGCCGGAAGCCGGGCCCGCCCATGCGCCGATCCAGCTTGCCGCTGGTCGCCAGGATGCTGTCGCGCACCGCCTCGGCCTCCAGGCGCCGGAACGGCATCCGCCAGAGCAGCTGGTTGCCGGCATCCAGGGCGGTCCCTTCCCTGGTGACCGCGCTGGCCTGGCGATAAGCGTAGGACGTGACCATCATCCGATGCAGGCGCTTCAGCCGCCAGCCGCCGGCCTTGAGTTCATCGGCCAGGAAATCCAGCAGTTCCGGGTGAGTCGGCGCTGCCCCGTTGCGGCCCAGGTCGCTGGGCGTGGCCACGATGCCCTGGCCGAAATGGTGCTGCCACAGCCGGTTGACCAGGACACGCGGCGTCAGCGGATTTTTCGGATCGGTGATCCACCGAGCCAGGGCGAGCCGGCGACCTGGCTCGCCCTCCTTCGGGTCGAGCGCCAGCTCAGCCGACAGACCGGGCAGACACGAGAGTGCCCCGGGGGACACTTCCTCGCCGCGCCGCATCACGTCGCCGCGCTTCAGCAGGTAGATCGGCTCAGGTGCGGTGAACAGGCCGGCGTAGACCTTCTGTGGCACCGGCCTCGTGCTGGCCGCGATCAGCCGACCGAGTTCCACACGGAGCTGCTCGCGCTGCTGCCGCTCATCGGCCGTCATTGCTTCCAGCAGAGTCCTGAGCGGCAGCGACTCCGCGACGGCAGCCCGGTCGTCGCTCGTGGACACCGTGCGCCACTGCTTGCCATCCTCGGAAACCTCGATCCGGTAGCGGTTCGGCACGCGGTCGGTGAATGCTTGCCGCTCTCCGACTGCGTCCCTGCTCCAGACCACGCGGTTGATCGTTTTAACCCGGGGCAGTTCGATCTGAGCCCAGCCCTTGCCGCGCTCGTTGCTGATCCAGCTGCAATCGTTGCCGAACTGGCCATCGTTGAGATGGCCGATCTGGTGGATTGGGTAACCGGGCAGAAGGGAACTGGCGCTGGCCTTGCTGCTGTGCCGCGCCAGTGCGAGGTTGTGCTCGGCATCGGGGCCGAAGACTTCCAGTTCGTCAAGGCAAGGCTCCGACCCGTCGCGGGTTCCCAGGATGGTCATACGAACCAGGCGGGCCTTGACCGGAGCGAAATCCTCGACATTGCGGCGATGCTGCACCGCCGGGCGCGGCACCGGGTTGACTCCCTGCTTCCGGAGCAAGGCGATCCGGGCCCGGCCGTCCAGGTCCGCGATCTTCGCCTCCAGCAGCCGGCGCTGTTGCACGGCTTTACGGATCTGCTGCTTTTCCACATCGTTGCTGCTGGGCGGAGAGAGGGGCCGTTCTCCGTGCCGGACGCCCGCGAGGATGGCCGTCAGGCGGTAGTATTCCCTCTGCGAAATCGGATCGAATTTGTGATCGTGACAGCGGGCACAGTTGAGCGTCAGACCCAGGAAGCCGGCCCCGATGGTGGCGATCATGTCGTCCAGGTCGTTGACGCGCTGCTGCCGGGTGCCCTCGACCGTGGAAATGCCGACCGTGTCATGGACGCCAGCCACCAGGAAGCCGGTTGCCGGCTCGACCAGCGGATCAGATTTGCCGACCACGTCCCCGGCCAGCTGCTCCAGAATGAAGCGGTCGTAAGGCCTGTCCTCGTTGATGGCCCGGATCACGTAATCCCGGTAGGGCCAGGCGTTCTCTCGGAGATGGTTCTGCTCGTAGCCGTGGCTTTCGCCAAAGCGAATCACGTCGAAGTAATGCCGCGCCCAGCGTTCGCCGTGGGCGCTGGAAGCCAGCAGGCGATCAACCACCTTCTCGTAGGCGTCCGGCGAGTGGTCCGCGAGAAAGGCGTCGATCTCTTCGCTGGACGGAGGCAGGCCCGTCAGGTCGATGGTCACGCGCCGCAACAGGGTCAGCCGGTTGGCGGGAGGCGAGGGTTGCAGGCCCTTCTTTTCCAGGGCCGCGAAGAGGAATGCATCGACGTGCGAACGGACCAGGTGATCGAAGCGCGTCTTCGGCAAGGCGGGACGCTTGATCGGCTGGAGCGACCACCAGTCGGCGTCCGCGACCTGGGAAGGCAGAGGAGCAACGAGCAGCAGGAGCAGAGAAGGTGCAAGCATGGGAGGGATTCCCGCGATGACTGTCCCGGAGGATCTCTCAAACGTTCCTGCCTGCCAGTATATCCGGCAACGCAAGCGTTTGTCAGAGGGCTTTACAGGGCCCGGCTCAGCTGTTCGCGCATGGCGGTCACGTCGGGGTAACGCCGGTCGGGCTGGCGGGCCAGCGACCGCCGGATCACGTCACCCAGTCGCGCGGGCAGGACCGGTCCGGAATCCGTGGCCCGCAGCGGGATCGGATCGTGGTTCACGATGCGATTGAGCAGTTCGACGATCGAGCCGCACGGCTCGTAGACGTGCTGGCCGGTCAGGAGGTAGTAAAGCGTGGCCCCGGCCGCGTACTGGTCCGCGGCCGGGCCGGCCGAGTGGAAATCCTCCACCTGCTCGGGAGGCATGAAGCGGGGTGTGCCGCCGGAGGTGTTGGACAGCGTCAGTCCGCTCATGGAGGATTCGCCGTAGGCCCGGGCCAGCCCGAAGTCGGCCACCTTGAGCACCTCGCCCTTCTCGCCCTGGCTGAGCAGGAGGTTGTGCGGCTTGACGTCGCGGTGAATGAATCCCGCTTTGTGCGCATGGGCCAGCGCCTCCAGCAACTGGCAGCCCAGGGCCGTTACCCGTTCCGGCGGCAAGGGGCCTGTCTTCTTCACTTCGTGGGCCAGGCTGTGCCCCTCGACGTACTCCATGACGAAATAGAGCAGACCGCTGGCCTCGCCGGCCTGGAGAAAACCGACGATGTGTGGATGCAGCAGTCGGCGGAGGATCTCCACCTCGCGCTTGAACCGTCCCAGCAGGACCGGCGTCGGCCGGACGGCCGGCAGCACCGTCTTGACGGCCACGCGCTGGCCGTCCGCTTGCCGGCTGGCCTGGTAAACCACCCCCATGGCGCCCCGCCCCAGTTCCGCTTCGAGGGTGTAGCCCGGAATGAAGGGGAGCGAGGGAGCGACCGTCGCCACGCTGATCGTTTCGGTTCCGACCGGAACCGCGAGCGCCACTTGCAGGGCGGTCTGGCCGGCCTGGATCACGTCGCCGTCGCGCAGGTCCGCTTGCTGGACTTTCAGTCCGTTAACGTAAGTCCCGTTCCTGCTGCCGCGATCGATCAATCGAGCGGAGGGTGGGTTGAACTCAATGACAAAGTGGAGACGGGAAAGGGCCTGATCGCGCGGCAATTCCAGGTTCACCCCGGGCCCCCGGCCGACCAGGAACATCTGGTGCCGATCGCAGTGAAAGAATCGGCCATTGTCGGGACCGCTCACCACGTTGAGGACCAGGCGATCCCCCGTCTGGTCGAGTCCCGCCGCGGCCAGCGCCTCCTCGGCCCACGGCCCCAGCGAACCGAAGCGCTGCCAGGCTTCCTCCGCCTCCAGCGGCCGGCCCCGCTGCCGGCGGTAGTCGCACTCCAGCCGCAGCAGTTGCCGGAACAGCTCCGGACGTGCCTCTTCGGGAGCAGTCGAGAGAACCTGTTCCAGCAGAGGCCCGGCGCCTGCCTGCCAGTCCTGCTCGGCGCGGTCACACACCGCATCAATCAGAGACATCACGGCGTGCGGCAAAGAGGGACGTGGGTTCTGGGGCATGGGCTTACTCCACCATCCTGAAGAGCCAGTCTTCCGGAAGCGGTGCTGGCACGACCCAGCACCACGCGGAGCAGACTTCAGAGACCAGTATCGGTGTGATCGCCGCCAAAAGCAACAGGGAGGGGGAAGATGGCCTCTCCTTGTTAGCCGCGACGAGCTTGTGAATTTTTCGACGTTTGTACACCGGCTGGGGCCCGGGACTCGACGTAAGTCCTTATTTTTCAACGACCGAAATGGCACTTTGGCCGCCCTTACCTGTACAAACGTCGAAAAATTCACAAGCTCGACGCGGAGCGCAGCGCAGCGCGTGCCCGGCCGCGCTCCGCTGCGCCGCTGCGCGGCTCCGCGTCGCGGCTAACCGATTGGACTGTCCTCTCCCGAATTGCTTGCTGCGCCCACAATCTCCTGGCTCCACAAAAGTGCTGGCCAGCAAACCGAACGGAACAGTAAGATGAAGGAGGATGCCGCGAGACGCACCAGCAGCGGAGGCCCACCATGTCGAGCCAGCCCGACCAACCGCAGGACAGCAACTCACTGACCTGCCCGCGTTGCCATTACAGCTTTCCCACCGAGCCGATTCCGGCAACCCCTGCGTCGGAGAATGCGAGCGACCCACGCCCGGGCGGCACCGCCTTCCTGGACAGGCCGCCCGGACTGCTGCCCCAACAGCCGACGGACGCAACTCCATCCGACCTGGGCACCCCTTCGATGCCCCCAACATGCGGAGAGGCCACATCACCCCTGCCGGGACTGGCCGCCGGCGAGTTGCCGGCGAAGATCGGGCGGTTTGCGCCGCGAGCCTTGCTTGGAGAGGGCACCTTCGGCCTGGTCTACCGAGCCTACGATCCCGCACTGAAACGGGAGGTGGCCCTCAAGGTGGCCAAGCCCGAGCAACTGCACTCCAGACAGCGCATCGCGCGCTTTCAGCGTGAGGCCCAGGCAGCCGCTCACCTGATGCATGCGCACATTGTCCCCGTCTTCGATTCGGGGCAGGACGGTCCGCACCACTACATCGCCAGCGCCTTCATCCAGGGACAGAGTCTGGCCCACACGCTGGGAACGCTGGCTCCAGGCCAGACGTTGCCGTTGCAGCAAGCGGTCGAGATTGTCCGCAAGCTGGCAGAGGCGCTGGCCTATGCCCACCGGGAGCAGGTGATCCACCGGGACATCAAGCCAGCCAACGTCATGCTGCGCCACGATGGCGAGCCGTTGCTGATGGACTTTGGTCTGGCGGCACGCGCCGAAGGCGAGGAAAAACTGACGCAGGCCGGAATGGTGCTGGGCACTCCGGAGTACATGGCTCCCGAACAGTGGCAAGGGCAGGCCAAGCCCGCCAGCGATCAGTACAGCCTGGGCTGTCTGCTCTTTGAATTGCTGACTGGCAGGCTCCCCTTCACCGGAGGCACACCGGAGCAGTACCTCTTTCTGCACACCCAGCGTCCCGCCCCATCCCCACGCAAATTCAACGGGAGTGTGCCGCGTGACCTGGAGACGGTCTGTCTGAAATGTCTGGAGAAGGAAGCGGGCCAGCGTTACGCCGACTGCGGCGCCTTGGCGGAGGACCTGGCCCGCTGGCAGCGTGGCGAGCCGGTGACGGCACGGCGGGTGGGCTGGGCGGAGCGCTGCTGGCGCTGGAGCCAGCGCAACCCCCTGGCGGCGGGACTGGCGGCGGCTTTCCTGGGGACATTGCTGCTGGGGGCCGGGGTGGCAACGGGGCTGGCGCTGTGGGCGCTGGCGGAGGCCGGCAACGCCAAACGAGCGGAGGAGCAATCGCAGAAAGAAGCGGGGCAGGCCCGCCAGGACCGCGATCGTGCCGAGGATGAGAAGAAGAAGAAGGAAGAGGAGTTGCGGCGTGCGGAGTGGGAGGCGTACCGCAACCAGATCACGCTGGCCCACACGGAATGGCAGCATGGCAGTGCCGCTCTGGCCTGGGAGTATCTGGAGAGGTGCCCGTGGCACCTGCGCGGGTGGGAGCATGACTACCTGGCCACTCTCTTCAACAAGATCCCGACCTTCCAAGGGCATACAGGGTTTGTCTATTCCGTGGCGACCAGCCCGGATGGCAAACGCATCGTCAGCGGCAGCGCGGACTCCACGGTGAAGGTCTGGGATGCAGCGACGGGTCAGGAGACTCTCTCCCTCCGGGGGCACACTGCCCCGGTCCTGTCCGTGGCGTTCAGCCCCGATGGCCAACGCATCGTCTCCGCCAGCCAGGACAGCATGGTGAAGGTCTGGGATGCCGACAAGGGCCAGCAGACACTCTCCCTCATGGGGCATACTGGCTTCGTCACTTCCGTGGCGTACAGCCCCGATGGCCAACGCATCGTCTCCGCCAGCCAGGACAGCATGGTGAAGGTCTGGGATGCGGACAAGGGCCAGGAGACTCTCTCCCTCATGGGGCATGGAAGCCCGGTCAGTTCCGTGGCGTTCAGCCCCGATGGCAAACGCATCGTTACCGGCAGTGACAGGACCGTGAAGGTCTGGGATGCGGCGACGGGCCAGGAGACTCTCTCCTTCCGGGGGCATACAGGCCCGGTCAGTTCCGTGGCGTTCAGCCCCGATGGCAAACGCATCGTCAGCGGCAGCTTTGCCGAGACGGCGAAGGTCTGGGATGCGGACAAGGGCCAGCAGACTCTCTCCCTCATGGGCCACAAGGGCATTGTCTATGCTGTGGCGTTCAGTCCCGATGGCCAACGCATCGTCAGCGGCGGCGAGGACAGGACCGTGAAGGTCTGGGATGCGGCGACGGGCCAGCAGACGCTCTCCCTCAAGGGGCACACAGGCACAGTCAAGTCCGTGGCGTTCACCCCCGATGGCAAATGCATCGTCAGCGCCAGCAACGACAGGACGGTGAAGGTCTGGGATGCGAACAAGAACCAGGAGACTCTCTCCCTCCAGGGGCATGGACGCCCGGTCAGTTCCGTGGCGTTCAGCCCCGATGGCCAACGCATCGTTACCGGCAGCAATGACGGATGGATGAAGGTGTGGGATGCGGACAAGGGCACCGAGACTCTCTCCCGCAGAGGCCATACAGCCTGGGTCAGTGCCGTGGCGTTCAGCCCCGATGGCCAACGCATCGTCAGCGGCAGCTATGACCAGACGGTTAAAGTCTGGAATGCGGACACGGGCCAGCAGACTCTCTCCCTCAAGGGGCATTCCGGCCAGGTTTATTCCGTGGCCATCAGCCCCGATGGCCAACGCATCGTCAGCGCCAGCGGCGGCTTGAATGGACAGGGTAGGCCCTTCTCTGGAGAGGTGAGGGTCTGGGATGCGACGACGGGCCAGCAAACGCTCTCCCTCCAGGGGCATGCCGCCAGCGTCCAGTGCGTGGCGTTCAGTCCCGATGGCCAACGCATCGTCAGCGGCAGCGAGGACAGGACCGTGAAGGTCTGGGATGCGGCGACGGGCCAGCAGACTCTCTCCCTCCAGGGGCATGCCGCCGGCGTCCAGTGCGTGGCGTTCAGCCCCGATGGCCAACGCCTCGTCAGTGGCAGCAACGACAGGACGTTGAAGGTCTGGGATGCCGACACGGGCCGGCAGATTCTCTCCCTCCTGGGGCATACAGGCGAAGTCTGGTCCGTGGCGTTCAGCCCCAATGGCAAACGCATTGTCAGCGCCAGCCGTGACGGCAGGATGAAGGTCTGGGATGCGGCGACGGGCCAGGAGACTCTCTCCCTCCGGGGGGATCCAGGCACGGTCCGTTCCGTGGCGTTCAGCCCCGATGGCAAACGCATTGTCTCCGCCGGCTGGGCCAGGACGGTGCAGCTCTGGGATGCGGACAAGGGCACTGCGGTCCTCTCTCTCCGGGGGCATCCAGGCACGGTCAAGTCCGTGTCATTCAGCCCCGATGGCAACCGTGTGGTCGGCAAAGATGCGTCCGGCGCGATTCGGGTCTGGGATCTCCGGAGCGGTCAACTTCTCCCCGAAGCCACGGACACCATCCAGGATTCTGTCCCCCAGGCGATCAGCCCCGATGGCCGACTCCAGGCGGTTGCCAACGGCATGACCATCCAGGTCATTGACCAACAAGTCGTGTTGGAGAGTCAACGCCGGCGGCAGGCTTCCTTCAAGCAGCTGGCTCGCTTTGATCCCGACTGGCACCGGGCCCAGGCCTCTCTTGGTGAGCAGGAAGGACAGCACTTCGCGGCGACGTTCCATCTGGGCCGCTTGCTGCGCGCCTATCCCTGGGATGCCGACCTGCACGTACGCAGAGCCCATGCCCTGGCACGCCAGGCTCAGGCGACCGAGAGTTCTCTCCATCTGGTGCAGGCCCTGTTGCTCCATCCCCGAGTCTCCCTGTGGCCCCTCAATCCCCAGGCCGGTCTCCGTGCCGAGGCCGCCGCCCAGACCGGCGACTGGCCCCACGCCGTCCTGGCCTTCCACTCGGCTGTCCATCAGCCAGGAGCACCCCCTTCCCTGTTCTGCGACCTGCTCCTGGCCCAGGCGGCAGCAGGCCAGGCCAGCGCCTGTCGCCAGTCTCTCGGCGACATCGTGCGCTTGCTCCCCGAGGTGAAGGAACTGGCCGTGGTCAACAACCTGCTATTCGTTTGCCAGGCTTTTCCCTGGGATGAGACGCTGCTCCCCCGCCTGGAAGAGCGAATCCGGCGTGATCTGGCGGCCCAGCGCAATGCCGTGACGCTGCATCGTCACGGCGTTGCCCTGTACCGCAGCGGCCGCCCTGAGCAGGCCCTGACCGTGCTGGAGGAGTCGATCCGTGCCCACGGCAAGGGCGGCTTCGTCGATACCTGGCTGTTCCAGGCGATGACGTACCGTCAGCTTGGCCGGCTGGATCAGGCCAAACAGCAGCTGGCCCGATTCGAGGCGTGGCATCAGAAGCAGAAGTTCGCTACCTGGCAGCAGAGAATCTTCTGGGAAACGCTGCTGCGAGAGGCGCAGACGGTGGTCAACGGTCCCCGGCTGATGCCCAAGGTGACAGATCCGGACTGAGGGGTTGGGCCTTGTCCCGGCAGGCAGAGCCCCTCACCTTCAACCCCTCTCCCACAAGGGGAGAGGGGGAGAAAAACAGATGCCGCTCACGCCAGCACTTCCTTGATCACCTCGCCGCCCGTCTGGCTCAGTTGCTTGTATCGCCCCTCGTGGAAGTACGTCAACTTGCGGTCGTCCAGCCCCAGCAAGTGCAGGATGGTCACGTGCAGGTCCTTGATCGGGTGGACGACCTCGACCGCTTTCTCGCCCAGCTCATCGGTCGCTCCGACCACCTGTCCCGCCTTGACGCCGCCGCCGGCAAACCACACGGTCATCGCCTTGGCGTTGTGGTCCCGGCCCGCGGTGGCCGCCCCGCCGCGCAGGCCGTTGTCCGGCGAGCGGCCGAACTCGCCCGCCCAGATCACCAGCGTGCTGTCCAGCAGGCCGCGCTGTTTCAGGTCGGCGAGAAGCGCGGCGATCGGCTGATCGATGGTGCGGATGCGCGACCGGTGCGAGCGCTCCAGGTAATCGTGCGAGTCCCAGCCGGTGGCGTAGACCTGCACGAAGCGCACGCCCTTCTCGACCAGCTTGCGTGCCAGCAGACAGCGCCGGGCAAAGCTGTCCTCCCCCTTGCCGATGCCGTACTGTTCCCGCGTCCGTGGCGACTCCCGGTCGAGGTCGAGGACGCCGGGGACCTCAGTCTGCATCCGGAAGGCCAGCTCGTAGGACTCCATCCGGGCGGCCAGATCGGCCTGATGGGGGTGCTTCTTCTGGTCGGCCGAGTTCAGCTCGGCCAGCAGATCGAGGTTGGCGCGCTGCTGTTCTCGGGTGACGTGAGACGGCGGTTGCAGGTCCAGAATCGGCGAGCCGCCGGAACGCAGCGTCGTTCCCTGAAAATGAGCGGGCAGGAAGCCGTTCGACCAGTTAGCCGTGCCTCCTTGCGGATAAGCCACCTCCGGCAAGACGACGAAGGCCGGCAGGTTCTGGTTGAGCGTGCCCAGGCCGTAGCAGGTCCAGGCTCCGATGGCCGGATCTGAACCGAGGCGGTTGCCGGTGTTCATGTGATAGCAAGCCGTCGGATGATCGATCGATTCGGCCTGGCAGCCGCGATAGACACACAGCTCGTCGGCGACACCAGCGAGGTGTGTGAAATGCTCGCAGAGTTGCAGACCGCTCTTGCCGGCCCGGCGGAACTGAAACGGGCTCTGGACGTAGTAGCGCTTGCCCGAGGCCATCGCGGAGGCGAAGCGGTCAGTGCGGGTGAACTCTTTCAAGTGCAACTGGGCCAGCTTCGGCTTGGGGTCGAAGGTGTCCAGGTGACTGGGCCCGCCCTCCATGAACAGGAAGATGCACGCCTTCGCCCGGGCGCGATGATGCGGGGTTTTGGGAGACAGGGGACTGATCCCGGGGCGAGGCGGATCGGCCGCGAGCAGGGCGTTGAACGCGGTCGTGCCCAGAGTGGCTCCGAAGCCGTAAAGGAAGGCACGTCGGGAAGGAGTCAGAGCGCTCATGGTTTCTCGTTTCCGCCGAACGGAAGGAACGTTCGAGTGAAGACAGCCTTACCCTGCGCAGGTCCGTTCTCCAATCCAGTATACCGAACTCCGCTGCCGTTGTCAGAGGGCAACCGGGCAACAAACCTTGGTCAGAGCCGGTCCGCAGATGACAAGGAAGCCGCCGCACCCACCGTTTGCTTTCGGAGGCTGTCGTTCAGGGGATGCCAATGGCATCTCGAAACAAACCACAATTAGCGTTTGAGTCACACAAAGACAATCACAAGAAGCAGGTACGGAAAGGTATCGTGAAACGGTTGCCGGTGCCTTTTCCATCCTTCGCTCGATTTCCCCTGGGTCCGCAAGCAGTTCGCTGCTTCGGTCACACGTGACCGACGCGCAAAACAGTACGATACGAACTCACGTCGGTGTCTTTGACCGACGCGCAAGCCCGCATCCCCCGGTGGATGTTGCGGCGGAACCGCCGCGGCGTCTGGTACTGCCCATCCCTCATCGCTCTCAAGCAAATCGTCAGCGTCAACGGTCTGCGGATCTTCCCGATCTTCCGATCTTCCCGATCTTCCCCCCGAACTCCGGCTGACATTGTCTCGGCGGCGCGAAGATGGTATTCTGCGGTTTATCTGGCGAAAGCGTACCCTGGCATGGTTAACCAAAACAGGGCGAGCCGCCGTTTGGTGCTAGGAGCAGGAGAAGTCCCATGCCCAGAAAAGAGTCCGTTCGTCGGAAGGAATCCCGAGATGACGACGACCGACCGCGAAAAAAGAAGGCGAAGAAGAAACAAGGTGCCTCTGTGGGGTTCGTGGTTGGCCTGGTCAGCGGCGGCTTGCTCGTGGTAGTGCTGGTGGTGCTCGGCATCGCATTGGCACTGCGGGGCGGTGGTTCAGCCGGGAGCCCTGGCCGGACTAAAACGGTGTCCCTGGACGCCAGGCGATCGTATGCCGACCGCATTGGCCTCGAGGCAAACCGCCACCACCAAATAACGGTGACCAGCGAGTTGTCGGACCCCCAGACCGAGATCGAGATCACCGTTTTCACTCAGGATCTCGGCGGTCGCAGCACCACGCTCGCTACCAACCGGGCGCGTGGCCGGGTGTGTTCAGTCAACTTCACCTCTCCCGGCTTCGGCGACACCCCGTTCAGTGTGATGAACCACGGGCCGGGCAGCGCCCGCTGCACCATCACCCACGACGGCCTGAAGAATCCCAACTGGCCTTGATGCGTCGAACTGCACCTCACGCCCCACGCCCCTCCTCCCGGCCCCTCCTTGCTCACCTGCTTCACCGCCAGCACGATCTTCAGGCTATCGACCTTCTCAGCCAGGTGGACGCCCTGTCCGCCGACTGCTTCAAGCTCATCCGACCGTCTGCGGAGCTGCGTGCCAGGCCCGCAACCCAAATGACACGAGCGAGGAGAAGCAAGTGCCCACGACCCCCATGCAGGAGAACCGGACGCGGAAACGTTCAGCAGAGTGCGCGATCCGACCGAGCAGCTGGCCGGAGAGTTCGCCCAGCGCCAGCGCAACGGAGAGAAACCAACCAGTGCGCCACGAAGCGTGAGGACGCACGAACAGGTCGGTGGCAATCGCTTCTGACAGCGCTGGAAGTTTTGCCGCGTTGCCGCAAAACCTGAAACGGGGCTGCCGATCAGGGAGAACTACTGACCCTCCCCAAGGGAAGTTCCTGGGGCGGCGTGCTTCTTGGCCTGGGCGACCCGGTCGAGGTACGGCAGGCCGAGCCGCACCACCTCGGCAAACGCCTCGCCCACGGCACCCTCCCGCCCAGCACCTGCTGCGGCCCCCGACCCGTCCCGCCAAGTTTCGCCCATCTGGCCGGCCAACACGTTCATCGGCAAGATGACGGCGTCCCGTCGTAGGGCATTGCTCGCGTCGAAGTGCGAGCCGATGGCATCGAACGTTGCCCGGAATAGCCACCCGACCTCGACGCAGAACTGCTCACGGTACGAGTGCCAGTGGAGCAAAAGGAGGACCGTCAGGTCGGCAGCGAGAACCCGCCCGTAAACCGTCCGGTGTGGCAGCCCCGCCCGGACCCTATGGAAGTCGAGACCGTCTTGTCTGAGCAGTCGCTCGAACTCGGCGGCAACCGCTTTTTTACCTGGCGGTGACATTCTGCCCTCGTCGCCCTCCGCCGCCGAACGCCCAGGTCAGCAGGCGGCTCACGCGGGCGCGGCAGTGAGCTTGGCAAGACTCATCCGGGAGCGGATTGTTCGGCTGGTTAGACTTTCTCTGTCTTGTCTCGCACGGGCATTCCACGAACTCTCGCCAACCACCTCCGACCCAAGGCTCGCCGTAGTTCCCGTTCCCGCTCGATCAGCTTGTCATCCCCGGTGGAACGACAAGCGAGCCACTCGCATAACACCCGAAGGTATTCCGCTCGGGGATCACCACGCTCCTCCAGCCAGTCAGCGTAGACGAGCCGAGGGGTGTTATCCCCTGGGTTGGCCCCAATGCTGTCCAGAAACGCTTGCTCTGTCGGGTCGGCGATGGCGTCGCTCAGCTCACAGACGACGCAGCGGAGGTGTTTCCCTTCGTTGTACTCCCCCCAGAGGAGAACATCACGGAAGTCAGCCGCTGCCGCGGCGATGTACTCCTCCAAGGAGGATACGTTCCCCACCGCCAGGTTCAAGACGGCGGCCTGCATTCGCGACGTGTGCTCCCCGGGGGCACACTCCTTCGTATCCCACCCGTTGAGGATCCGCATTGCGCGAGAGAAGTCCTCCGGGAAGAACTCACGGCGAACGCGCTCCTTGACTTTGGGTAACAACCGCATGCCATCGCTCCGTTGCCGCTTCCCGGTCACGCTATCAAGGTGCCGGTCAGCCTATTGGTCCGGGTAAAGGGACGGCATTGCTGCCGTCCCCTCCCCTCAGAACCGTACTTGAGACTTTCACCTCATACGGCTCAAGCAAGCCACTGATTCCGTTCCTCCTCGGGCCATTCTATCAGGAATTGAGCCTGTCGCGGACCATTTTTCCCTGAAGCAGCAGCTGCCGCAACTGCTCGGGATCACCGTGGCACAGGGCCTCGCGAAAAAGCTGGAGCCGAGCTTCCAGCGGTCCCAGGGCGCGCAGCAGGGCCTCGCGATTGCTCAGGAAGATGGCCTGCCACAGCTGGGGCAAACCCGACGCCAGGCGGGTGGTATCGCGGAAGCCGGTCGCGGTCAGCTCGGCCAACTCAGGCGGGAGGACGCCGGCCAGGGCCGAGGCCAGCAGGTGCGGCAAATGGCTGGTCAGCGCCAGGGCCTCGTCGTGGTCCTCCGGACTCATCAGCCGGACGCGGGCGCCGAGCTGCTGCCAGAAATCGCTCAGACGTTGCAGCGGGGCCGGCGGCGTGTCCGGTGTGGGCGTCAGCACCACCAGCCGGTCCTTGAACAGGTCGGGGCCGGCGTTTTCCGGGCCGTTCTTTTCCGAGCCGGCCAGCGGATGACCGCCGATGAAGGTGACGTCTCCGGAGAGACCGGCTTGCACCTCGCGGACGATCCCGGCCTTGGTGCTGCCCACGTCGGTCAGCAGCGCCCCGGCCGGCAGCAGCGCCCGGCGTCCAGGATCTGGCCCGCGATTTGATCGACCGGGGTGCAGCAGATCAGCAGGTCGGCCTGATGGGCCCCCTCGCCAAGGTGCGGCGTGGCCTCGTCAACCAGGCCCAGCTCCCGGATGCGGTCAAGCACCTCAGACCGCTGATCGACGCCGACGATCCGGGCCGCCGCATCCCGACGCCGCGCGGCCAGCGCTACCGAGCCGCCCAGCAGACCCACGCCAACCACGGTCAAGGTTTCGATCCGCATCCGGAGTATCCAGGCCAACGAGCCGCCCACGGCTACGGAGACAGCGCACCCTTGAGGAAGTTGACCACGTCGTCACGCAGCTTCCGGTGCGCCTCCTTCTCAATGTACATCATGTGCCCGGCCGGGTAGTACGCCGTGGTCACGTTCTTCCTCAGCCCCGAAGCCAGTCCCAGATGATCCAGGGTGTAGTCCGTGGCGAAGTAGGGCGTGGCCAGGTCGTAATGGCCGCTGGCCACGAACACCTTCAGGGCCGGGTTGCGCGTCATGCGCCGTGCGCAGGTCCGGGGCCACGTTCAGGTAGCGATTCTTCGCGGAGCCATAGTCCCACGGTTGCACCTTGCCGGTCAAGATCTCATAGTCCATCTCCGTCTCGTACCTCAGCTCGGTGCGCAGGTAAGTGTTGATCGCGGAGGTGAACGCCCCCTGGACGGCCGCATAGCTGGGGTCGTACTCGGGACGGTCCCTGATCACGTCCAGGTCAACGCCCATCAGCCGGCTGTCGTAGCGGCCGACCGTCCGGTCCCGGCCTTTCAGCAGCTCCTTCATGAAGCGAAGTCCCTCCACCCGCAGCCGGCTGCGCTCGACGTATTCCTCGCTCAGGCCGGTGAAATGGGCCAGCTTGCGGCAGATGGCCGCATGGTCCGATTTGCTCAGCCGATCGCCCTTCATCAGGGCCAGGGTGTACTCGCCCAGTGCGAACTTCTCAACCTCGGCCAGCACGTCGGCCAGCGATTGCTGCTGCAGCCCCGAACTCAGCTTCTTGTGATACCAGGCCGTGGCGGTGTAGCTGGGCAGGAACAGCGGATAGGGCAGGTCGTTGCCCTCGTCGAAGCGCAGCGTCTGGAAGTTCAGGACGGCCGAGATCAGCAGGACGCCGTTGAGGTTCATGCCGAGATGGTCCTGCAAGTAATGCGACAGGCCGGCCGAGCGGGTGGTGCCGTAGCTCTCGCCGCAGATGAACTTGGGCGATTTCCAGCGGCCGAAGCGCGTGCAGTACAGACGGATGAACTCGCCCACCGAGGCGATGTCCTGCTGGACGCCGTGAAATTGCTTGGCGTCTTCCCCCTTGACCGCCCGGCTGAAGCCGGTGCTGACCGGGTCGATGAACACCAGGTCGGTCTGGCCGAGGATGGTGAACTCGTTGGGGACCAGCTTGCCCGGCGGCGGGTACGGCTGGCCGTCCGGCTTCAGCAGGACGCGATAGGGTCCGAAGGCCCCCAGGTGCAGCCAGACCGACGAGGAGCCGGGACCGCCGTTGTAGCAAAACGTCACCGGCCGCTGCGCGAGGTCATCCACCCCCAGACGGCTGTAGGCGACGTAGAACATCCGGGCGGTCGGCTTGGTGTCGTTGTCCTTCTTCAGGGTGAGCGTTCCCGCCGTGGCCCGGTATTTCAGCACTTCGCCGCCCAGGCGGATTTCGTGCTGGGTGTCGGTCTGGGTATCGCGCGGTTCCTTCTTGTCGTCGCTCTTCTCCTCGGCGCAGATCGCTCCCGTTGAGAGAAAGAGCAGCAGAAGGAGCAGCCTTGTTGACGTGTCTCGCATCGTTGTCTCCTTCATTGAGTGCCCCTCGCGCTGTTGGCAGCTCCGTCGAGCCGCGCACGCGGCGCAGCGGAGTAAGTGGATAATTCAATATACCAGCGGTTGTCGAGGGCCGCTTGCTCCGCTGCGCTGCGTGGCCGGCTCGGCAGCTGACTCGTGGCTTCTCCACAATCGAGAGGGGCCCGCGAGCAGAAAGCTGACTTGCGGAAATCCCCTCCGCCGAGTAGAGGAACGGCCCGGAAGACAGGGGCCTTTGTAGACCTGTCGGCAGGATGTCGGCGGAGCGGTGAAAGGAGCGCGGACCGTGAGAAGACGCGATCTGTTGCTGGCGTTGCTGGGCTTCGGGCTGCTTGGTTCCGGGCCGGCGTGGGCCGGAGGCCGGACCGACATGCTGGTGTCGCAGGCCATCGAGGTCCTCGATCAGTCCATGAAGGTGCCCGAGAAGGGCATCCCGGCCGCGTTGCTCCAGAACGCCCAGGGAGTGCTGATCCTGCCGGACGTGGTCAAGGCCAGCTTTGTCTTCGGCGGCCGGCACGGGCACGGCGTCCTGCTGGTCCGCACGCCGACCGGCTGGAGCAACCCGATCTTCGTGGCCCTGACCGGCGGCAGCGTCGGCTGGCAGGCCGGGGTGCAGTCGGCCGACCTGGTGCTGGTCTTCACCACCACCGGCGGCGTGCAGCGGCTGCTCCACGGCCGCGGCAAGCTGACCCTCGGCGTCGATAGCAGCATCGCGGCCGGGCCCGTCGGCCGGCAGGCCAGCATGGCCACCGATCTGCTGCTCCGGGCCGAGATCTTCTCTTACTCGCGCAGCCGGGGTCTGTTCCTCGGCGTCTCACTCGAAGGAGACGGCGTTCGCGTCGATTGGTCGGCCAACGACCAGTACTACGGCCGGCTGGGCGTGATGCCGTCGGACATCCTCACCGGCAACAGCATTGCCGCCCCGCAGTCGTCCACGGCCCTGCGCACGGTCCTCACCGCCCTGGCTTCTCCCGGTGCGCCTCCGCCTGTCCCGGCGCCCGGCCCGATGATGATGCCGCCCCCGCCCCCGCCGCCTCCGGGAATGCCGCCGCCTCCCCGGTAAGGCCGGTCCCCCTATGATGAAAAAGGGGAAACCAGGCCGGGGAGTGCTGGGGATGGCCGAACACCACCTGCGCGGCGCCATGCTGCTGTCCATCGGGGCCGGCGTCACCACGCTGGGCCTGAAGATGGGGGCCTATCTGCTGACCGGCTCGGTCGGCCTGCTGTCCGACGGCCTGGAATCGCTGGTCAACCTGCTGGCCGCCTCGATGGCCTACGTCGCCGTGCGCTATTCGCAGCGGCCGGTGGACCTGTCGCACACCTACGGCCATGAGAAGATCGAGTTCTTTTCCAGCGGTCTGGAAGGCGGCCTGATCCTGATCGCGGCCGTGACCATCGCCTGGTGCGCCGTGACCCGGCTCATCTATCCCAAGAACTTTGTGGACGAACCGCTGGGCGTGGGCATTGTCCTCTCGGTGATTGCGGCCGGGGTCAATGGCGGCGTCGGCCTGCTGCTGCTCACCCTCGGCCGGAGGCACCACTCCATTGTCCTGGAGGCAGACGGCTATCACCTGCTGACCGACGTCTGGACCACTTTCGCGGTGGTCATCGGCCTGGGTCTGGTGTGGCTGACGGGCATCAATCTCTTCGACCCGCTGACGGCGCTGCTGATGGCGGCCGGCATTCTCTGGACCGGCGCCACCCTGATGCGCCGCTCCTTCAACGGTCTGATGGACGCCGCCCTGCCGGCCGAGGAACAGGAAACGCTACGGCGAGCGATCGAGGCGCATCTCCGCCCCGGAATGACCTACCACGCCCTGCGGACCCGCCTGGCCGGGGCCCGGCGCTTTGTGGACTTCCACCTGCTCGTCCCCGGCTCGATGAGCGTGGCCGAGGCCCACGTCCTCACCGACGCCATCGAGAACTCCCTGCGCACCGCCGTGCCCAACGTCGAGCCGACCATCCACGTCGAGCCGATCGAGTCCCAGAGCGCCTGGCAGGACAGCGCGTTGCTCTCGGTGGAAGCGCCGTTGGGGGAGAACCGCAACGCGGGGTAGAGCCCCAGGGCGATGCCCTGGGCTATCGTGTTGCGCCCCTTCGGGGCGGTTGGCGGTTGTCTTCCGCCCCGAAGGGGCGCAACAGGATAGCCCAGGGCATCGCCCTGGGTTCTGGGCGAGACGGTTTTAGTCTTTCTGAGGAACAACACCCGCGACGCAATTAACCCGTCGCAAACTGCCGATCCCCGGCATCTCCCAGGCCAGGAACGATGTAAGCGTTTTCGTCGAGGTGGCTATCGATGGCCGCCAGGTAGACACGTACGTCCGGATGGGCCGAGGTCGAGCGCCTGGACGCCTTCCGGAGCGGCGATCAGGGCCAGGTACTTGATCCGGCGAGCGCCCAGCTTCTTGAGAATGTCGAGGGCCGCCACGGCGGAGCCGCCGGTGGCCAGCATCGGATCGACCACCAGCGACAGGTCCACCGCGCTGCACGACGGGATCTTGTTGTAGTAGGTGACCGGCTGGCACGTTTCGTGATCGCGGTACAGTCCCAGGTGCCAGACCCGGGCATCCGGGATCATTTCCAGGACCGACTCGGCCATGCCCAGGCCGGCACGCAGGATCGGCATGATGCCGATGGTGTCGGCAATCTGCTGGCCGCTGCACTCGGCCAGCGGCGTCCGCACGGCCACCGGCCGCAGCTGAATGTCCGAACACGCCTCGTACAAGAGCAGATGCGTCAGCTCGCGCACCAGCTGGCGGAACTGCGGCGGCTCGGTTTTGTGGTCGCGCAGTTGGGCCAGCTTGTGCAGCAGCAGCGGATGGCGCGACACGTGGACCAGCGGCGGCGTGGACATTGGGCTCCCGGTGGGGTCACCACTGCGCCTCGTCGGCGAACGGGTGGGCCGGTCCGCTCGGCTTGGGCTTGGGTCGCGAGTGCAGGATCGCCTCGGCCAGGGCCAGGTCCTCCCTGGCGGTGATCTTCAGGTTGGAGGGCGAGCCGGTCACCAGATGGACCGTCTTGCCGGTGGCCTCCAGCAGCTGGGCGTCGTCGGTGATCGGCCCCTTGATCTTGTCGCGCTGACCGTAGGCCGACACCAGCCAGTCGCGGCGAAAGACCTGCGGCGTCTGCGCCAGCCAGTAGCCCTCGCGCGACACCGTCTCGGTCACCTGGGCCTCCGCATTGGCCCGCTTGATGGTGTCCGTTACCGGCACGGCCAGCATGGCCGCCCCGGTGTGGGCCGCCCTGGCAAAGACGGCATCGATCAGGGCGTTGGTCAGACAGGGACGGACCACGTCATGGATGGCGACGTACTCGACGTCGTCGTTCAGCGCCGCCAGGGCGTTGGCCACGGAGTCAAACCGTTCCTTGCCGCCGTTGACGATCTGGATGTTGAGAAAGACCAGGTTGGCGCTGTAGCGGCGGCGGAACAGCTCCTGGTCCTCGGGAGCGACGACGATCAGGCACTGCACAACGTCCGAACGAGTCACGAACAGCTCGGCGGTGCGCAGCCAGACGGCCCGGCCGTCGAGGTTGACGAAAGGCTTCTTCTCCCGATCACGGAACCGCGACGATTTCCCCGCCGCGGGAAGGATAACGCCAAAGCGGGCCATGACTACCCCCTCCGATCGCGGATGACGACAAGCCGATCAGGCTTTTCTGTCATCATAGCAATCGAGGTGGGTGTTGTCGCAGGGTCCCGCGGCCGCGAGCGAACTTATCCGAGGCGCTTGAGCAAGGCCCCGGTGCGCTGCAGCAGGTGCTTGCGGGCCGATTCGTCGCCGATCCAGGCACTGCGATCGGCCAGGTCGGCGACCCGCTGCCGCAGCCGGGCCAGGACCGTCAGCGAGGGTTGGCCGTCCTTCTGCAATTCCCTCTCGACCGCCTCGATCTGCCGGGCCAGGTCCTCGCCATCCACCCGATCCGCCGGGCGGGCCAGCGGATGGGCGGCCGGCTCGTCCCGGTGCTGCTCCAGGATGCCGTTGATCAGCGACCGCAGCGGCGCGATCTGCTCCGCCCGGTCCCAGACGTAGCGCAGCACCCAGACGTCCGAAGGAGCCGCCTTCAGCCGGCCGCACAGCAGCGCCGAACCGGCCAGCAATTTCAGTCCCTTGACCGCGCGCCGATCCGAGAAGGCAATGCCCAGGTCGCGGACCTTGAAGACCACCTCCGCGTACAGCTCGCTGATCGGCGTCAGATCGACCTCGAACAGCTGCCGCGAGAGCCGGCGCAGGTCCTCGGCGGAGAGCTGCGCTGCCGGGATGGGCGAGCGTTCCAGCTCCCAGCCGGCGGCCAGCAACTGCGGCATCGCCTCGCGGCGCAGGTTGTCCAGCGGACAGCGGAGCAGAAAGCGATCGAACAGGGCCCGGAGGGCGTCGTCCTCGGGCAAATGGTTGGACGCGGAGAAAAGAGAGAGCAGCGGCAGCTGGTGGATCTCGGCTCCCCGGCGGTAGATGCGCTCGTTGAGGACGGTCAGCAGGTTGTTGAGGATGGCGCTGTTGGCGTTGAACAGTTCGTCGAGGAAGACGAACTCGGCCTCGGGGAGCATGCCGGTGGTGACCGTGGCGACCACGCCTTCCCGCAGTCGGCCGATGTCGATGGGGCCGAAGACCTCGTTGGGCTCGGAAAAGCGCGTCAGCATGTACTCGAAATAGCGGCCGCGCACCGCCTGGGCGAACTGGCGGATCAGGGCCGACTTGGCGGTGCCGGGCGGACCGTAAAGGAACAGATGCTCGCCGGCCACCACGGCCAGGGCCAGCAGGTCGATGACCTCGTCCCGCTCCACGAAGCGCGCCTTGAGAGGCTCCAGGACCTCACGACGCAGCTGGGCAACTGTTTCTTGCAGCACCGGCTGTCTCCTTCCGTTCCTCAAGGATTCGCTCAACCCATTGTCTTGCCGGGCCTTCCCGGGGCAGCCACTCCGGGCGGGGCTGCTCGGCGAACCGTTCCGCGTACAGCAAGAACAGGCCGGGATGCTCCAGCTCCTCAATGGCTCGCAGCGGCGGCTCGTGCAGGTCGGCCAGGACGCCGGACAGGGGCCACTGCCGCAGGATCTCGATCAGGGTCGTCGTCAGCACGTCGTCGGGAGCGACAGTCCGGGCCCGCTGCAGGAGCTGTGGCAGATACCGCAGCGTCAGATCGACCGACAGATGCTGGCTGGCCTTGCCAGCTCCCGTTTTCGGGCTGGGAAACGAACAGGCCGTTCGCAGAGTGTACTCAACCTCCGCCGGCGGCGCGTCCCGAACCAGGAGATACCAGGAGGCCAGCCAGACCAGCTCGGCCGCCGCCAGGGCCGAGTCCTTGTCCAGGTCGAGCAGCGGGCCAGGAATGGTCAGCCGATAGCCGGCAAAGGCTCCTGCCAGGACCCGGCTCGCCTCGGCTCGACTGCCGTTGTCGAAGCAGGGACGGGCGGTCAGCCGGGCATTTCCCTCGGCAAGAAGTTCGGTCAGGAAATCGACACGTTCGGACATGAAGGCGTTCACGAAGGCCAGAGGATCATCCCGCTTCACCGTATCGCGCCGGGCGGTGAGACGCAAGCAGCGGACCTGGCGAAACTTTCCGAAACGAGTTTTCTCGACAGCAGCGTAATGTTTTGACAGCGGGGCAATCCGGACGTAGTCTTGGTGCAAGCATCGAGATTCTGAAGGCGTGCGATCCTCCCGTTTCGTTCTTCACCCCCCGCAGGCCGAGAATCCATTGTTTCCTCCCGTCCCAACACCCCCTCCACTGGCATAAACGTGGCTGATGGCGCGTGCCGTCCCACGCGGGCAACACAAACGGACTGCAGAGAGTCTGAAAGCATTCATTTTCCTGGAGGCATCCGACATGCGCTTCTTGTCCCGCCTGCGTTCTCTCGTTCAACCCCACAGCGCTCGGAAAAAGGCACCGCTGGCCGCCCGGTTCCGGCCTGCCCTGGAGGTCCTGGAGGATCGCACCGTTCCCTCCACGGTTTCCCAGATCACGGCCAACTTCAACCCCACGCCAATCCCGGCTGGCGACAGCGTGTGGTTCAACGGCGAATTCAAGGTGTCGGGCCTGGGTCCGGCGACCTCCGCGACCCTCCAGGTGACCGGCCAGACTGTCTCCTTTGTGGCTGCCGGCACGAATTACACCGTGAACCTGCCGGATTCCACAATCAACCTGTCGAGCAGCACAAAGACGGCGACCACGACGTTCGATGCCGGCAGCAACAGCTGGATCACAGACCTGCCGACCGCGTTCCCAGGCAACGCCTTCCTGGGCGGCGGGGCTCTGCAGGTCTCGGCGAACTTGCCTGGCGGCATCAGCAAGGCGACCTGGAGCGGAATCTTCGCCACGGATACCGCCGGTGTCTCGATCAACTGGCAATGGGGCGCTGCCGTCTACACCAGCCTGAGCAGCGACGACAGCTGCGCTGAACGTCAAGCCGCTGGACGCGGGCGGAGCCAGCACTGTGTACAACAATCCGGACCATGCCGGCACCCCCGAGGCCTACAAGTCGTCCGTCGTCGCCGGGGGCACGGGCAATGGCGGCAACAACTGGACCGGGAACCTTACCCCGGGCACGAACGTCACTCCGAACATGGGTGCGCTGCTGTATCCGTTCGCCAGCAGCAATCCGCTCACGAGCATCGGGTTCAGCGAAAGCGACGTGCTGGTCTCGGCCAAGCTGGACACGACCAACGGGACCTTCGACGTCTGGTACACTGACGAACACGCCCTGTCCCTCGGCGTGCGCCAGGTCAACGTCATCACGGCCAGCGGCACCACTACCACGAACTACGCGGTCGCCCCGCTGACCTCGGACCCCGGCGCCGCCCTCAATCCGGCCATCGGCGATCCGGCCGGGACCGATACCTCCGGCCGGCCGATCGCTCCTTCGCTGTACGTAACGGACATCACCAGCAATCCCAACAGCCTCAGCGGCGACTGGCAGTACGGCGGCGCGGCGTACAACCCCAGCGCGGTCTTCGGCGCCTGGAAGGGCGCCGTGCAGACGGTCAATGAGACCACATCCCCCGCAACGGTCACGGTGACCTGTGACGCCGACCCCGCCAAGAACGGCTCCAACCTTGGCGCCGGGGCCGACACGCCGTCGGTGAGCGTGGGTGGCGAGGGTTACAGCGCGGAAGTGCGCTGGGACCTCAACGCCCTGTACAGCCAGGGCGTCCTGCAGGCAGGCCACACCTACCGTTTCTACGTCATGGTTCATGACGGCGATCAGAATAAGAGTGGCGGGGATGCTGGGCAGGCCGCCTTCGACTACAGCCTCCCCGGCTCACCCATCAGCCAGCTGTCCGGCGCCGTCTCCGACACCTCGGGCAACCCCCTCTCCGGCGCGACGCTGACCCTCAACGAGATCATCAACGGTCAGGCGGTGGTCGTCGCCACGACAATGACTGGCTCCGCCGGGACGTACAGTTTCGGCGACCTCCAGGGCGGCAACTACTTTATCGCCCAGGCGCCGCCGCCCGGTTACTTCGCGCTGTCCGCGACGCGCGGGACGGTGAACAACGTGACCGATGGAACCGCGGCGTCTTCCGGCAGTGAGATCGACAACATCGTGCTGGTCGGCGGGAATAACGGGGTGAACTACAACTTCGTCGATACCACTTTCGGGGGTATCGGATGAGCGGCCTGGCAACCGCTCTCTCTGGGGCTGTTGGTCACGTGTGTGATTCCTCTGTTGAGCCAGCGTCCTCGCTTTCCCGGTCCAGCTGACCGGGCGAAGGCGCTGGCTCGTCGGCCGTCTCCCAACCTCGACTGGCCTGGGCCGCGATCCAGCGCAGTTGCCGGGCCAGACCGAGCAACACCTTGACTTCCATCGTGGTCGGCCCGGCCCGGCCGATCAGATGGCGGACCGCGTGCATCAGGTTGTCCGCCTTGGGGCCGAAGAGGAAATGGATTTGCTCCAGGGCGTCCCGCAGTTGCTCGAACATGCGCTCTTGCAGCTCAAAGGGAGCGGGCGGTGAGCCTGCCGGAGGCAGTTGGGTCTGTCGGAGCCAGTGCCGGCGCAGTTCGTAGGCGGTGATGGCCACGGCCTGGGCGAGGTTGAGCGCGGGATAGGCGGGATCGGTGGGCAGGTGCAGCAGGAAGTGGCAGCGGGTGATCTCGCTGTTTTCCAGGCCGCTGGGCTCGGGGCCGAACACCAGGGCGACCGGGCCGTGGACCAGCCGTTCCACCACCCGCGGCATGATCGCGTCCGGTTCTCCGGACACCTGACCGCGAAAGACCTGCCCCTGCCGGGCCGACGTGGCCACCACCAGCACACAGTCGGCCACGGCCTCGCCCAAATCCGAGACGATCCGGCAGCGGTCGAGGACCTCCTCGCCATGCGTCGCCAGCTGCCGGGCGTTGCGGTCGGCCGGGTCGGCCCGCGGAGACACCAGCACCAGCTCGCTCAGTCCCAGGTTCCGCATCACCCGCGCGGCGGCGCCCAGGTTGGCGGCGATCTGCGTGCGGACCAGGACAACGCGGGCATTCATGGCAGTTCCCCAGGCCGCTTGCGGCTTGGCGCTCCGGGGTGCTCCGCTAAGCCGCAAGCGGCTCGGGGGACCAAGGACTCACGCTCAACTCGGCACCAGGATCGAGTAGCCCGCTTGCTTCTGGGCCGAACGGCGGGCCTCCAGACGCTGCAGCCCCTCGACGATCACCTCGGCACACTCCGGCACCGTTAGCCGGGAGGTGTTCACCAGGACATCGTACTGGTGCGGATCGGTCACGTCCTTGCCGAAGTACTTGCGGGTAAAGTCCTCGCGTTCGTGAGCGGTCTTGTCCACCCAGCGTTTCGCTTCCTTCTCGGTCAGGCCCCTGAGTCTCCGGACGTGGGCAATGCGATGGGCCAGGTCGCCGACCAGCCGGACGTGCAGCGTCTCGGCGGGCGGCAGAAGGAAATTGGCGCCCCGGCCGACGATGACGCAGTGGCCGCGCTGACCCAGCGACCGGACCGCGGCGATCAGGTGGACCATGTAACTGTCGTGGTTGAGGTTGTACTGGCTGACCATGGTGACGACACACTGCTCCAGCCAGCTCATCGGCTTCTCGTCCATCAGCCGGAGCATGTCCACTTGCATGCCCATTTCCTGGGCGACGACATCGACCAGCTCCTGGTCGTAGACCGCCCAGCCGAGCCGCCGGCCCACTTCTCGGGCCACCTCGGTTCCCTTGGAACCCGGTTCCCGGCTGATGGCGATACTGAATGGGTGAGGGTAGGCCCGTTCCGCCACGACCTGGTGTTCGTGGTCCGGAATCCGCGCCAGGGCGGCCACCAGGCTGTCCGAAAGACTTTTCTGTGTCATCGCTTCTCCCCTACAGCGAAAACCTCAAGAACTGAGTAAAATGTCAGAGGAGGATGTGCAAAGGACGCGCCAAACACCCAATAGTTTAACATAGCGTGGTGCTGGGGGATTGGCCACTCCTTTTCACCTTCTTTGCTGGGGACTCGGTCCCCAGTTCTGGGGACTCGGTCCTCAACCGGGCCTGGACCGGTCTCGGAAAAGATCAGCCTGGCCGTTTCCGAGACAGGAGGGAAGTGACGAACGCGACCCGTGCCGTGCCTGATGCTGGAAACCGGCCTGTCCAATCGGTAAACTGCCACCGTACTCGGGAGGGCCGATCGCTATTGCTCCGGGGGCAGGAAAGCCATGCTTGACCTTGTTCGTCGGTTTTTGCTGCTGGTGTTCCGTTTTATCCTGTCGCTGCGCTACCGGGTCCGGGTGACCGGCCTGCAGCAAGTGAAGGAGCTGGCCCGCACTTCGCCGGGCCGAACCCTGGTCTTGCCCAATCACCCGGCCCTGGTCGATCCGATGATCGTCTTCAGCACTCTCTGGCCGGTGCTGAAGATCCGGCCGCTGGTCTGGGAAGGCAATTTCCAGAACCCGATCACGGCCCTGCTGGGCAAGCTGATCAATGCCCTGATGACACCGGACACCGGCGTTGCCAGCGCGGCCGCCCGCAGCCAGGCGGAGGCGTCCGTCAAGGCGATCGCCGAGGGCCTGGAGCGCAACGAGAACTTCATCATGTGGCCCGCGGGCCGGCTGCGCCGCGGCGAAGTCGAGGTCCTGGGCGGCGCCGCGCCCTGACGGAGATCCTGCAAGCGGTGCCGGACGCAAAGGTTGTCCTGGTCCGGACACGGGGGCTGGGCGGCAGCCGCTTTGGCTGGTCCTGCCGGGCCGACAACCCGAACCTGGTCAACGGCATCCTGGCGGGGATTGGCTGGTGCCTGGCCAGCCTGATCCTTTTCCTCCCCCGCCGAAAGGTCCAGATCACCCTGGAAGTCCTGGATCGCAGCCGTTTGCCCGAGCTGCGGCGCGAGCTGATCAATCCGTGGTTCGAGGCCTGGTACAACAAGGAAGGGCCGGAGACGCCGCTCTTCGTTCCCTACCACCTGTTCCTGGGCCGGCGGACGTACGAGTTCCCCAAACGGCGCAGCCTGGAAGGGATCGACCTGGAGAAGATCAAGCCGGAGACCCAGGAGGGCGTGTTCGAGATCCTGGAGAAGAAGCTGAAACGGCCGTTGCCCGACAAGGAGAAGGAGCCGGACACGACCCTGGACGAACTGGCTCTGGACAGCCTGGACCGGATGGACGTGAACCTGACGGTGGAACGGCGCTTTGGCTTTTCCAGCGACCAGGTGCCGGCCACGGTGGGCGAGTTGCTGGCCCTGGCCCAGGGACAGCTCAAGAAGGGCGCGGTGAAAGAGGCCCCGCCGCTGTGGTTCAAACCGGTCGAAACGCAGGCCCCGGGGCAGATCCTGGGCGAGATCGTGGCCGAGGCCTTCGTCAACCGGGCCCTGGGCAGCCTGGGCGACGTGGCGGTGGCCGACGACCTGGCCGGCGTGCTGACCTACGAGAAGATGCTGGTCGGTGCCGCTGGCGATGTCCCGCCGGCTGTCGGCCCTGCCGGGTGCCAACGTCGGCCTGATGCTGCCCGCCGCGGCGGCGTGCGACATCGCCTTCCTGGCCCTGCACCTGGCCGGCAAGCTGCCGGTGCTGCTCAACTGGACGACCGGACCGGCCAACCTGGAACATGCCGCCCGACTGATGCAGCTGGAGTACGTCATCACCTCAAAGGCGTTCATCGACCGCACCAGCATCGCGGTCAATGGCGCCAAATACGTCTTCCTGGAGGAACTGCGCGGCAAGATCGGCAAGCTGGAACTGCTGAAGACGCTGCTGCGGGTGCGCTGGTTCCCGGGCGGGATTCGCCGGCTGGTGCCCCGGAGCGCCTCCGGAGCAGCCGGCGGTGGTGCTGTTCACCAGCGGCTCGGAGAAAGCGCCCAAGGCGGTGCCGTTGACACACCACAACCTGCTGAGCAACATGAGGGCGGCCCTGGAGTTCTTCGGCGTGACCCGGCAAGATTCGCTGCTGGGCTTCCTGCCGGCCTTCCACAGCTTTGGCATCGCCGTGACCGGGTTGCTGCCCCTGCTGTCGGGCTTCCGCGTGGTGCGCCACCCCGACCCGACCGACGCCAGCGGTCTGCTGCGCAAGCTCGATGCCTACAAGCCAACTATCCTGGCCGGGACGCCGACGTTTGTCAGCTACATCCTGGAGCGGGCTCAGCCGGGCCAGCTCTCCTTCCTGCGGCTGGTCGTGGTCGGGGCCGAGAAGTGCCCGCGATCGCTGTTCGACCTGTGTCGCCGCATGGCCCCGCGGGCCGCACTGCTGGAAGGCTACGGCATCACCGAATGCTCGCCCGTGGTCGCGGCCAATCCGCCGAACGACGTTCGGCCCGGCACCATCGGCAAGCCGTTGCCCGGCGTCGAGGTCTGTGTCATTGACACGAAGGCAGGCCTGGATGGGCATGGCGACCTCCGCCTGGACCTGATGCCGGAACACGTTCTCGGGCCCGGGCAGCAGGGGATGCTGCTGGTGAGCGGGCCGCTGGTCTTTCCGGGTTACATCGGCGGCGACAGCAAGTCGCCCTTCCGCGAAGTGAACGGCAAGCGCTGGTACGTCGACCGGCGACCTGGGGACGATGAGAGGACGGTTTCATCCACTTTGGCGGTCGGCTGAAGCGGTTTCTCAAGATCGGCGGCGAGATGGTGTCGCTGCCGGCCCTGGAGGAGCCGCTGGCGAAGGAACTGCCGGCGACCGAGAAGGGTCCGCGCGTGGCGGTGGAGGGCATCGCCGAAGAGGGCAAGCGCAAGGTGGTGCTGTTCACCACCGAGCCGGTAACCCTGAGCTGGGCCAACGACAAGCTGGAGCAAGCCGGCTTTCATGGGATCATGCGGCTGGACGAAGTCCGGCAGATTCCGAGCATTCCTCTGCTGGGGACCGGCAAAACCGACTACAAGGTGCTGCGGGCCCAGATCGAACAGGCGTGAGCCGTTCTCTTTCTCCCCTCTCCCCGCTGGGGAGAGGGGAGAAATTACGATTTCAAGGCTGTCCAGTCCCCACCGAGGACGATGCCGAGCAGCTGGGAATCCTGGACCCACCCCTGCCGGAAGAGCGACGTGATCGTCTCCTCGGGCGTGACCGGTCGGGACTGGCCGGCGACCTCGATCTCCACCTCGCCCGAACGGGCCAGGCCAATCACGCTATGGAGCGCGTCCACCTCCGCATAGTCGTCCAGGGTGATTTCCAGCGTCAGGAATTGCTGGGGTCGTTGCTCTTCCAGCTGCCGGAGGTAGGCCTGGCCTTTCGGTCCCAGGGGCAGGCCGACGCGCCGGTCGCCGACGAGCAGTTGCCGGTCCACCACGCCCGCTCCCTGGAGCAGGCGGCGCAGGGCGTTGGTGTTGGTCTTCTTGTTGGCGGTGGCCAGGGCGACCACACCGGTGCGTAAGCTGCCGCCGCCGGGCAGCTGGCGGATCACGACCAGCTGATGCGACGGGAGCATGGGGCCGCGGGGGTCCATCTGTTCCACCTGGGTCAGGCCCAGGCTCGGCACCTGGTCCCGCAGCCAGCCCAGCAGGTCGGCGAGCAGCCGAATCAGCCGGTCCTCGTCCGGTGGCAAGGTGTGCGGCTCCTTCTGGCGGTAGGCGAGCCGTTCGGCCCGTTGCTCGTTCACCTTCTGATCGATTCGCTCTTGAAGGTTCGTTGCCACTGACGTGGGGGTCGCGGGAGGCTGCGGCAAGCCGGCAGAATCGGGGCCGAGCAACCCGTTGACGGGTTCCCGGCGGAGGCGCTCCTGCACTTGCCGCCACCCCTCGCTGGCCCAGTTGATCACCTCGCGCGGCCGGAGATCGACCCGATCCTGGAGGGTCTGCCGGCGCCACGCTTCGCCGAGGGGCCAGAGTGGATCGGCCTGGACCTGCTGAGCGACCGTCTCCACGCCGAGGAACGGCTGCAGGAACGCCTGCAAGCGGGCGCGGACGATTTGCCCGGCCGAGTCGGCGCTGATGCGGTGCAGCGGCAGCTGGAACTGGGCCAGCCGGTGCCAGGCTGACTCCTGGATCACCCCCCGATCGCGCCAGCCGACGAGAGACGCCTGGATGCCGGCCAGGACCACGAGCAGGTTGGGAGAGCTATCGATGAGCGCTTCGAGGAAGCGTGCCAGGGCGGCAAACTGGTCGTCATCGAGGTTATCGACCTGGTCGAAGGCCAGGATGAAGGGCCGTTGCTGGCAGCCGGCCAGGCGGGTCAAGGCGACCAGCACCTGTTTGATCTGCTGTGCGTCGAAAAGGGCAACCGGTTCCTCACGCTGCGAGGCCGGCGGCAAGTGGAGCAGCTCCGCCTCCTCGGGGTCGAGCCCACCGCCGGCCAGCCACTGCCCGGCCAGCTCGGCTGCCCGGCCATCGCCCTGTTGCAGTCGCTGTTCGCAGACTGAACGGAAGAAGTGGAACAGCACCAGGTAGACGGTGCGATCCAGCAGGGCCGATCCGGGCAGATCGTTGAGGGCCATCTGATCGACCCAATCGTCATAGGAGGCGCTGGACGGTGGACCAGGGAATCGGACGTTTCTGTTCCTCGGGGGGCAGCATGGCGAGGACAGCTCCGCGGATCAGCTGGAACAGCGGCGTCCCGAACAACCGGCGACGCTGGCCCAGGGTGAGCTGGCTGATCACGGAGCGGAGGAGCGATCGCGGCAGCTGGCCGGGCGATGCCTGGAGGTTGTGCAGATACACCAGGGAAGCCCGCCCCTCGGCCCAGCGGCCCAGGCGCGACAGGACGTGGCTCTTGCCGATCCCGGCCTCGCCCCAGAGCATGACGCCGAGGCCGCGGCGGCTGCGCAGGGCGTCCTCGGCCAGTTCGGTCAGACGGAGGAAGGCCGACTGGTGGACCTGCGGCACGTCGCTGTCGTGCCGCGACGGCGCATTGATGCGGTTGTCGAGGAAGGGGTTGGACGCCAGCACGCCCGCGCGCAAGGCCGACAGGTCGGCCGGGCTGGCAGCGGTGAGTGGGGGAACCGGAGTCATGGCACGCTCTCGGGATGGCACGGCAACGGTGGACTCCCATACACGATAGCGAGAGAGGGGCGAAAAAGCACGAGCATTTGGCGAGAAGCCAGGCGAGGGCGAGGATTTCGGGCCCTTGCCACCGGCAGCAAACGGTTCCTCGTCGCGGTGAATGATCGCGGTAAAGCGAACGGGAGCGGCAACGGGGTGGATTTCTTTGGACAAGGGCCTCAGCCGGCAGTACGCTGGCGAGTGTGGTGAATCAAATCACGGCACTTGCCTGGGTGAGTACCTTGGCCGGAGGGAACGGGTATGCACTTGGATGAAGCGGTCTGTATTCTCGAAGCGTTAGCTGATGGTCGTGATCCAGACACCGACGCCCCATTGCCGCGGGAGAGTATCTTTCACAACCCCCAAGTAATCCGGGCTCTTTACACCGCGATTCAGGAGTTGACGCGCTCCACGGGGACTGAAGCAGAGGCAGGCGGCGCATTGGACAACGCGGGTAAACCGTGGGGGGCAAAAGAAAAGGCCGAGTTAGTACGTGAGTTCGAGGCAGGAATGACCTTGACCGAGATGGCGAAGAGACACGGGCGGACTGTGGCGGCCATCCACGGGCGGCTCTACTTGTTCGGGCAGAATGCCCGCCTGGCGTCCCCCGGCCAAGCGGGATTGAGGCATGGTCAGATGTCCCGAGGAGTGATCTGAAGCACGGGCTCCCGCACGCGTATCCGTTGCACCATGACGGGTTGGCGGAAGAATCGTTGGGCTCGGACCTCTAACGCCTGGTCTTCCGTGTCGAACAGGCCAATGACCGTTTCACCCTTGATGAGCAGCCACTTGCCCTCGTGGCCCTCTGCAATTAGCCGACCCACCTCTCGCCGATAGAGTTCCCACTCCGTGCGGAACAAGCTCTCTGGGGGTGCGGCCGGGAGTTGGGTGTAATGGATCGAGTGCGGCGAGTCGGGCGTTGTCCAGTTGTAGCGAGGAAAAGAACAGCGGAGCGGCTCTCGCGAAAGGATTTGCTTGACCAGGACCGGCTGGCGGAAGAATCGTTGGGCTCGGACCTCTAACGCTTGGTCCTCGGTGTCGAACAGACCGAGGATGGTCTCGCCCTTGATCAGCAGCCACTTGCCCTCGTGGCCCTCGGCGATCAGCCGGCCGACCTCGCGCCGATAGAGTTCCCACTCCACGTGGAACAGGCTATCGGGCGGTACAGGCGGCAGTTCGCTGTGAGAAAGCGTTGCTTGTTTGGGAGCTTCCATGCTGCTCTCCTTTCCACCGTCGATCGGTCCGGAGGAATCTCTTCTCCCGGCAGGTTAGCCATCCCCTGCAAGCAAGGTCTGGAGTCGCTGCAACACCTCGGAAACGACTTCCTCCGAGACAGCACAAATCAGCGTCGCGTTTCGCGCCCGCCAATCCAAACTTTTCACCTGGTCTGCCCCCACCACACCCGCGACCGGCAGCCCAGCAGGCAGCACTACCTCGAAGGGGTAGCCTTTCGCCTGGCTCGTGATCGGGCAGAACAGGGCAAGGCCAACACGACCGTTGTAAGCCGACGGCGACAGCACAAGAGCGGGCCGGCGTCCGGCCTGCTCGTGGCCTGCCTGGGGATCGAGTGTGATCCAGACAGCGTCTCCCCGTTCTGGCACGTGTGTTTTTTTCCGGCTCACCAGACCTCCTTACCTGCGGCTGGCCCCGTATCCCACTCACCGGGGACATTGTCATCCGTGACACCCCGCAGGAGTTCCTCAAGAGTGCATGGTTGGGGCGCGACAGGTTGGATGACGAGCGATCCGTTCACGACGGATAGCTCGACGGCGTCGTTCGCACTCAGACCGGCCTCCGCAGCGAAGGCCTTCGGAATTCGGAGGGCGAGGCTGTTGCCCCATTTCTGAACACGAGTCTTCATCTCCACCTCCTGGTATCTACAATAAAGATACCAGGACATGCTGGCGGAGTCAACTCGACGCTCCTTGCTTCCTCGTTCACGAGAGAGCTTGGAGGCTTGGCGATTAACCTGGAATGACCATTCGTGCCGTCTGCCGCACGCTCTCGGCAAACTTTGGATCGCTGATCAGGCACGGATGCTTGTACTGATCCAGGATGCCGCCCGATTTCAGCAGCCGTTGCCGGTCCCACTCCGCCCAGAAGCTGGGCCGGACCAGTTCCAGCCGCACCGGGCCCAGTCGTTGCGTCGCACGCTTGCTGTCGTACTCGATGTTGATCCGCCGCAACTCTTCGTCCAGCCGTTCCACTAGCCGACCCCCTGCCGGACCGCTGCTCAGGTCGCCCTCCTCCAGGAACAAACCGTAATACGGTCGCTCTTCATCCCAACAGGGGGCCATGCTGTAGGTGCCAAGTGTTAGATCCAACTCGTGCAGCACGCGCACCATCGACTGCGTGACCTGGTACTCCGACAGCTTCTCGCCGGTGATGCTTGAGACGTACGCGCCCTTGCTCAGGAACTCGATGCGCGGCGTTCGGTTGTGGAAACCCTGCACTCGCACCACGTCCTGGATGTGGTAGCGATACAAGCCAAACGCCGTCGTCGGCAGGATGTAGTATTGCCGACCATCGATCAGTTCATGCGCTCCCAGGACGGTCGGTTGCGGACTGTCGATCTCCTCCTCGGGGATGAACTCGAAATAGTGCGTTGTCACGTCGAGGACGCCGGCCGGGCTGCCATCCTCCAATGGGATGGTCATCCGTCCCTCGCTGGCGATCAGGCCAACGTCCCGCACCGGATGGGTGCCGTAGTAACGCGGATATTGCCGCAGATAGGCTCCCATGCTGCCGCCGGTCCAGTTGCCCAGCAGACACTCCCGCGGCCAGTAGTCCTTGGGATAAAGCGTGCCGGTCCGGCGGACGATCTCTTCTAACTCCCGGGCACGCTTTGGATGGCGCTTCAGCCGACGGCGGAGCAGCTGCCGGATCGGGGCAGGCACGTCCAGGCGCGGATTGAGAGTGCCGTCGTGAATGTCGCGGATCAGCGATTCCTTTTCCTGGTCGCCCTGGCGGGCCAGGTGGATCAGCGTCGCCGGGTTGGCCGAGACGATCATCCCTACCGGACGCGGCATGCTCAGACGCAGCACCACGTAATACTTGGACGGAGCATCCTTGATCTTGCCCACGCACGCCGGAACACAGTACAACCAGCGAATGATCCACTTCTGCATCGTGGCCGTTAGACCGGTGACCGCGCCGCAGGGAATGCCGGTCTCCGTGTGAAACTCCTCGTGGTCGCCCGATAGCTGGACGATGGGCCGCAGCCGGACTTCCTTGTGATCGCGGAAGACCTTCAGACCCCAGATGTTCCAGCCACGGCGGTAGTCGTTGAGATAACGGTCGGTGACGGGTATGAATTTGCGTGCGGCCGTGGTGCCGCTGGTCAGGGCGAACATGTGAATCCGCCGGTCGGCGAGCAAGGCGTTGGTTTCGCCCTGACGCACCCGGGCCAGGTACGGCTCGATGGCCTCGTAGCCGGCCACCGGCAGCTGGCGGCGGAAGTCGGTCAGCGTCTTGATGCGCTCGAAGCCGTGGTCCCGACCAAAGACAGTGCCGGCCTGGAACTTCAGGATGCCTTGCAGTACCGTTTGCTGGACGCGCTCCGGGTCATGGGTGGCTGACTCGAACTGGTAGATCCGGCGCCGGACCGGGTAAGCGAGCGGCCTGCCGATCAGCTGGATGAACAGCAGTTTGAGGAGCTTGCGCAGCGAGGCTGTCATGGTTACAGGTGTTCAGATTGTTTGCCAGGTGCTGCTCGAAGAACCGCAGCACCCGGGAGCGGTACTCGGACCCATCGGTCAGCAGGGCCTGGTTGTGTTTGGCGTCCTTGACCAGCCAGAACTCGGCCGGCTTGCGGGCCCGCCGGAACAGGGCCCGGGCCATGTCGGGCCGGATGTACGTGTCGGCCTCGCCGTGAATCATCAGCAGCGGCCGCGGCCCGATCCGGCCGACGTACTTCTCCAGGTCGGGGAAGCGGCAGTGGCGGGCCTGCTCGACCTGCTTGAGCCCCACCCTTCCTACCTTCCCGAAATACCAGTCCGGAATCAAGTCGTGGATGGCGTGGTGCGGATTGTACAGGCGAAACCAGCGCCGCAGGTACGGTACTACCGTCGAATAAGTGCCAAACGCGCCATCGGTCACGCAGCAGAGGACGTACGGATCGAGACTGGCCACCATCAGGCCGGCGTTGCCTCCCTTGCTGACACCGAAGAAACCCACCCCACGCGAGTCGGCGTCCGGCCGGCTCTTGAGATAGGCCACGGCCGACCGGGCGTCCTGGACCTCGTAATCAGTCAACCACTGGAGCGGCTCGTAACTGGACAGCCGGTCGCTCTCACCCTGGTTGCGCGTCTCGAAGGCGAAGACGTCGAAGCCGGCCTGGACCAGATGCTCGCAGTAACCCCAGCACGACCAGCGATTGGCTCCGTACTCCAGGCCGAACAGGATCACCCCACGCCGGCACCCGACCGCCTTGAAGTAACACCCGCGCAAGTGCAGGCCGTCGGTGGTGGCAAAGCGGATGTCCTCGGCCTCCGGCCGAGGCTCGCCGCGCGGAATGATGAACACCGGCGTCTCCTGGAAGATCCGCCGTAAATAGTGCAGATAGGTGCGGATCAGCCAGTGGTAGCACAGGACGAACCAGACGACAACAAAGACGCCCGGGAAACAGACCAGGACCAGGCCAGCCCAGAACAGGATCAAGAGGGGCACCTCAAGCCACCCCGGGTTGCGCTGCGCTCCACCCGGGGCTTTAGTCCCGAAGGCAACGGAGGAAAGCCCCGGGTGCAGCGCAGCGCAACCCGGGGTGGCGGCGAGCTACACACTGCTGACAATCAGCGAGATATTCTGTCCGCCAAATCCGAAGCTATTGCTCAGGGCATGGCGAACGCGCTTCTCCCGGGCGACGTTGGGCACGTAGTCCAGGTCGCACTCGGGGTCGGGCATTTCGTAGTTGATCGTCGGCGGGATGACGCCGCGGCGCAGCACCTCAACGCAGGTGATCAGCTCCACTGCTCCCGCGGCGGCGATCAGATGGCCCATCATGCTCTTGGTGCTGCTGATCGGCACCTTGTAAGCGTGGTCGCCGAACACCTTCTTGATCGCCAGCGTCTCGACCCGGTCGTTGACCTCGGTGCTGGTGCCGTGGGCGTTGACGTAATCGATGTCCTCCGCTCGCAGGCCGCTGTCGCGCAGGGCCTCGGCGATGCAGGCGATGGCGCCGCGGCCCTCCGGATGGCTGTCGGTGACCCGGAAGGCGTCGGCCGTGGAGCCGTAGCCGGTCAGCTCCGCGTAGATCCGGGCGCCCCGCTTGCGGGCATGTTCCAGCTCTTCCAGGACCAGCATCCCCGAGCCCTCGCCCAGCACAAAACCGTTGCGGAGGGCATCGAAGGGACGGGAGGCCTTTTGCGGATTGTCGGAGGCGCTGCGACAGGGCGGTGAGCAGGTTGAAGCCGGTCACCCCCAGAGGATGGATCATGCTGTGGGCGCCGCCGGCCAGCATCACGTCGGCGTCGTCGTGGCGGATCATCTCGGCGGCCTCGCCGACCGCCTGGCTGCTGGCGGCACAGGCGGTCAGACAGCTGTAGTTGGGCCCCTCGATCTGGTAATGGGCGGCAAGGTGGGCTGCGGTCGTTTGCAGTTCCTGCTCGGCCTCGCGTTCGGGGTGGAACAGTTCCATGCCGCCCTTGCAGAAGCGAGGCAGGTCCAGCTTGCGCGTGCCCGGATCGTAACAGGCCGACAGCAGGTTGATCAGGTTTTCAAAGTCCTGTATGCCCTCGCCGGAGCCGAGATAAACGCCGAAGCGCGTGCGGTCCCCGCGCGACGGGTCGAGCAAGCCGGCGTCGCCGAGGGCCTGCTGGGCGGCGGCGGCGGCAAAACGGCTGTTGAGGCCGGCGTCGGCCCAGCGCTGGCAGTTGGGGACGAAACGCTCCAGACGGAAGGCCTTCACTTCCGCGGCAAAGGTGGTCGGGAAGCGCGAGGCGTTGAAATGCGAAATGGGACCGACGCCGTTCTTGCCCTGCAGCTGGGCGTCGAACATTTCGCGGACCGTCTGACCCAGCGGCGTGACCGCTCCCATGCCGGTGATGACAATGCGCCGTCTCATCGTACCTCCCGCTCACTCATCGGAAGGATGAAGGATGAAGGATGAAGGATGAAGCAAAACAAATGCGTCTGCTTCATCCTTCATCCTTCATCCTTCATCCTTCATCCTTCATCCTTCCGTGTTCACTCCCACCGGCGCAGCACCACGGCGCTGCACTGTCCCAACTGGTTGAAGTTCAACTTGACCACGCAGGGCCGGCTCATCGGCCGGGGCGAGCCGGCCAGGACGGGGACCGGACACTGCGGATCGGGCGTCTCGTAATTGAGCGTCGGCAAGGTCAGCCCGTGCTGCATGGCCAGCAGGCTCAGGGCCAGCTCGGTCGTGCTGCTGGCCGCACCCATGTTGCCCAGGTAGCTCTTGGCCGCCAGCACCGGAGGAACGCGCGGCCCAAAGAACTCGCGCAGGCCCCGCGCCTCCCAGACGTCCGAGGGCACCGTGGCCAGGCCGTGGGCGTTGACGTGATCGATGTCGCTGGGGCGGATGTCCGCTTCGTGGATGGCAGCGGCCAGGGCCCGGGCGACGCCGGCGCCATCGCGGCGATGGTCGAAGGCCGCCCCGAAGCCGATGATCTCGGCGTGGATGGTGGCGCCGCGCTTCCGGGCGTGTTCCAGGTCCTCGACCGTCAGCACACCGGCGCCCTCGCCCACAACCAGGCCAGTGCGATTCTTGTCAAAGGGCCGGCAAATCCGGGCCGGCTCTCCCTTGGCCCGGGAGACGTCTTCGTAGAGGCACTGCCGCGCCAGGCTCAGCGGATTGATCTTGCTCTCGGCACCACCGACCAGGAAGAAGTCGGCCCGGTCGCGGAGCAGCACCCGGTAGGCCTCGCCCAGGGCCAGCAAGCTGGCAACGTCGCCCTCGGTGACGCTGTTGTTGTGCCCCTGCGCGTCCTGCAAGATCGAGACGTGACAGGCAAGCATGTTGGGCAGATACTTGAGCATCCACAGCGGCTGGATGGAGCCGAGGGCCTCGCTGCCCCACTTCTCCATGTCCACCGGGGCAATCGGTTTGGGGACGCTGATGCGGGCGGCCTCGACCAGGTCGTACAACTCGGTGGCGATCAGCCCGGCCCCGTAGATGACGCCGAAGCGAGACTTGTCGAGTTGCGTTTTGTCGATCCGGCTATCGGTGAGGGCACGCTGCGCTCCAACAACGGCCAGCTGAATCGGCCGAGCCATCATGCGGAGCTTGCTGCGGTTTTCCTTACCGATCTCCTGGCGAGCATCAAAGTTCTCGATCTCAGCGCCAATGCGGACCGGCAGACCGGAGGTGTCAAAGCCCTTGATGAGGCGAATGCCGCTCTGCCCCTGGCTGACGGCGCGCCAGACCTCGGCGGGAGTGGACCCCAGGGAAGTCAGCAGGCCCATGCCGGTTAGCACCGCCCGGCGAGATGTTACAGCCATGAATCACGCAGCGGCTCCGACCTGCGTCAGCCGCCCCTCCGTTGGTCCTTCGGGCCGTCCCGTCCGCTCCCCTCACCCTAACCATTCTCCCCCGCGGAGAGAAGAGCGATCTCAAGGCGTGGGGGGCTTGAGGCGGTCCAGCATGCGCCGGATCTCGCCGGTGAACACGAAATTGCGATCTCCAAACAGGGCCTGGGACCGCGACTGGTCCAGGTGGGCAAAGAAAAGCTCCGCTTCCGCCGTCACCGTGCCGCTGACCAGCACCCGGCCGGCAACCGACGCGCCTTCCTCGCGTGCGTGCAGCAGCTCCACCTCGTAGATCAATTGTTCGCCGGCCAGCATGTCTCGATGAAAGACGGCTTTGGGGATCTTGGCCAGGATCACCTTCTCGCGGAAGTCGTTGACCTCACCCACCAGGATGCCGCCGGTCTGGGCCAGCCCTTCCAGGATCAGTGCGGCCGGCATCACCGGATAGCCCGGAAAATGGTCGGCGAAATAGTCCTCGGCCCGGCTCAGGTTTTTCACCGCCCGGGCCGACTTGCCGCTCTGGAACTCCAGAAAGCGATCGAACCAGATCCAGCGCATCGACGTTCCTTGGTCACAAAAGGCATTTTCGACCCCTGCCGGCTTGCCCGGCAGGTGAAGCAGGTCACCAGCTAGAAGGAGTATGAGAGAAGAATGTTTTCTTTCCATCCTTTCTAGCCTCAGACCTGCTTCACCTGCCGGGCAAGCCGGCAGGGGTCGTTCGGCCGCTCGCCTGTCAAACTCAGTTCCTGCTGGCCGATCCCAGCTTGCGCTGGATGTACCGTGTAATCAGGGCCACGGTGAACAGGTCGCTCAGGTGGGTGACCTGCGGGTCCCTCTCGAAGCGGGCCAGGTCGGCGAAGGGCATCTTGGACCGCAGCTCGGCCAGGCCCTTGGGGGTCACCTTGCCGTTCTGGACGAAATCCGGATCGCCCTGGAAGACCGACTCGGGGAACAATTCGCCCCGCGGGATCTTGATGCCGAACTCACGCTCCAGACGGAAGACAATGTCCAGAAAATCGATCGACTCGGCGCCGAGGTCTCCCTGAAGGGTCGATTCGGGTTTGATCTCGTCCTCATCGACGTTCAGAGCTTCCACCAGGGTAGCGGACACCTTGTGGAAGATTTCCTCCTGGGTAGCCATGCAGGCTCTCCTCCCTATCATGAAACGATTTCTGTCAGGTCAACTCTCAATCCGTCGCCGCGATGCCCAGGCTCAGGCCGCCATCGACGGTCAGTACTTGCCCGGTCAGGTACGAACTTTCACTGCTGGCCAGAAACACCGCCACCGCGGCAATGTCTTGCGGGCTGCCATAGCGCCGCATCGGGATCAGCTTCTTGATCCGATCCCCCGCCTTGTTGCGAATCGCCGCACTCATGTCCGTCTCAATGAACCCCGGAGCGATGGCGTTGACCGTCACACCCCGGCTCGCCAGTTCCATGGCCAGGGCCCGGGTGAAACTGTTGATGGCCCCCTTGCTGGCCGCGTAGTTCGTCTGCCCCATGTTGGCCCGGTCGGCCACCACGCTCGACAGATTGATGATCCGCCCCTTGCGCCGGCGCATCATGTGGTCGTAGGCCACGGCCCGGCAGAAGTTGTAGGTGCCCCCAAGGTTGGTCTGGATCACCTTGTTCCAGCGCTCCGGCTCCAGCCTTACAAACAGATCGTCCTCGACCACCCCGGCATTGTTCACCAGGATGTCGATGGGCCCCAGTTCCGCAGCCACGCGAGCCACGCAAGCATCGACCGCGGCCGGGTCGGTCACGTCACATTGCAGTGCCAGGGCAGTGCCGCCCTTCTGGCGGATCTCCTGCTCCAGGGCATTGGCCGACTCGGCATTGCCGCGATAGACGAGGGCCACCTTCGCCCCCTCGGCCGCGAACGCCTGCACGATGCCCTTGCCGATTCCCCGGCTGCCGCCGGTCACGATCGCCACCTGGTCCTTCAGTTTCATCGGTGTCGGTCCTTTGAATCCCCTAGTAAATTGCAACTCCTGTGCCGGCTTCAGGCCGGCACCGCCTGCAACAGCCGGCCCAGGTCGCGGTAATGCTGCTTCAGCCGGTCATCGATCGGCTGCCAGTCCGCTCCCTGATCCCGGAGATTGTATCGCGCCAGCACCAATCGGGCTGCAACCGTTGTCGCTCCCTCGGCCTCACCCTTGCCCTTGAACGTGGCCAGGTGTTCATCCCTCTCGATCAGCTCCACCGTGATCTGCATCTGCTTGCCGGGGTCCATGAAGTTGCCGTACTTCACGTTGCGAGCCTCGCGCAGCACGATCACGCTATGCTGGTAATCCTCGGTTAGCCGTAACAGCCAGGCCCCGGCCTCGACCAGCGTGTGCAGCATCAGGACGCCCGGCATCACCGGGAACGTGGGGAAGTGGTCGGCCAAGTATTCCTCACCCAGGGTCAAGTTCTTGACCGCCTGGATGCTCTTCCCCGGCTGCACCTCGACAATTCGATCGATCAGGTTGAAGCGCATGAGGAGTTCCGTTGCCTAATTCTTTTCCACACAAACACTTTCAACCACCTACCCCTACTAAAGGGGGGAAGTATATCCAGCCCGGCCCAACCCGGCAACCCCGATTCGCTCCGCCCCGGTTCCTCGGCCGGACCTTTCCCTCTGCGTGGCATCTTCACGCCCAGCGACGGACACTCCATCCTACCTGAATCCCTCCAGTTGACAACTTCACGAGAAATACACAAGTTTGATAATTTGCCAAAACAGATAGTTTTGGAGAGATTGCATTGACTGAACCGTCTGGCAAGAATTCGCCGAGGCCATCAAGAGGAGGTGAAAACTCGTTTGACGTGCTGTACCAGGTTCTTCATGACGAACCCCTGTTCCGGGCAGACGTGAACGGGAATCTGATGCTGCCGGCAACTTTCAGCCAGGACCGGACCGACAGCAGCCACCCGAGTGTGCTGCCAGGCGCGTCGCAGGGCGTCCTCCAGGTTTCGCTGCCGTGCGACCTCAAGGAGTCGTTCGACCTGAGGCGAACTGGTCAGCACCAGCACGTCAACCGCGCCGTCGGCCATCGCGGCAATCAGCTGGGCCACGCGCTCCTGGTCCGCGGCCGGGGCGTAGACGTAGGGCATCACCGGGTGGACCCGGCGCCGGCCCCGGCCAGGAAACCTTCCAGGGTTTCGTTGACGTCGCCGTAGCGCGTCACACCCACGGAGACGCCCTTGAGCGGGATTGTGCGCAAGGTGGCCAGGACGCCCTCGGTCGTCGGCGCCTGGGCCATTTTCCAGGGAACCAGGCCAATCTCCTTGAGGGCCTGGACCGGCTTGGGACCGCGCACCAGCACCTGGACCCGTCCCAGGGCGGCGACGAAGGCGTCGCGCTGGCCGGCCCGCTCGGCAAAGCCGAGCAGCCGGCGCAGGGCCTCCCCGGTCATCAGTACCAGCAATTCGATCCGGCCGGCGACCACTTCCTCGATCCAGGCCAGGACGGGAGCCGGGTCGGGAGCGTCGAGGATGCTCACCATCGGACAGCGCAAGGTCTGGGCCCCTTCTTGCTCCAGCAGGCGCGCCAGCTCCTCCAGCTGCCGGCCCTCGGCCAGGGCAATGGTGCGACCTTGCAGCGGTGCGGTCATGAGATTGGCCCTCGGAAAGAGCGACTTGCTGCTGTTTTACGCCACGGCTGCCGGCTCGTCCAAACCGTGTACTTCCTGGGCAGGTCTAGCAGATTCGAGCGCACGGGCAGGAGACTTCTCACACTTCGGCACTGCCATGCTCATCTGGGGTCCGGGCCGCCCCGCCATGAATGGCGGGGCTACACGCCAGCAGAAAGCCCGGTAAACCGGGCTGCAGGAGCGGGGCCGGGTTTCAGCCCCATTTATGGGGCTTTCTGCTGGCGTGTAGCCCCGCCATTCATGGCGGGGCGGACTGCCGCTGCTGAAGGTACAGCTTTTGCGAAGGAAGCGTCGCGGGAAAAACCCTCGTGCAGCCCACGCCTGTCCGTCTTGACCCAGGGAGTTCCCATGTGTCTCGGCATTCCCGGAAAAGTCGTGGAAACCTACCGTGACAACGACGTGCGGATGGGCAAGGTGGATTTCGGCGGCATCTTCAAGCGCGTTTGCCTGGAACACGTTCCCGAGGCCAAACCCGGCGATTACGTCCTGGTCCACGTCGGCTTCGCGCTGTCTCTGCTTGACGAGGAGGAAGCCGGCCGCGTCTTCGAGTTCCTGGCGGCAATGAATCAGCTGGGCGAGTTGGGGGAGCCGCAATGAAATTCGTGGATGAATACCGCGACGCGGCCGGGGCCGAGGCGCTGGCGAAGGCCATTGCGTCAACCGTGACCCGCCCCTGGACAATCATGGAAGTGTGCGGCGGCCAGACGCACACCATCGTCAAGTACGGCATCGACCGCGTCCTGCCGGCCGAGGTCGAACTGGTGCATGGTCCCGGCTGCCCCGTTTGCGTGACCTCCCTGGAGACGATCGATCGCGCCCATGCCATCGCCTCCCGGCCCGACGTGACCTTCTGCTCCTTCGGCGACATGCTGCGCGTCCCCGGCTCACGCGGCGATCTGCTGCAGCTGAAGTCCCAGGGCAGCGACGTGCGCATCGTCTATTCGCCGCTGGACGCCGTCAACCTGGCCGAAGCTCATCCGGAGCGCAAGGTGGTCTTCTTCGCCATCGGCTTTGAGACGACGGCGCCGCCCAATGCGATGGCGGTCTGGCTGGCGCGGAAGCAGAGACTGAGCAATTTCAGTGTGCTGGTGTCGCACGTCCTGGTGCCGCCGATGATCACCGCGATCCTGCAAGCGCCGGGCAATCGGGTGCAGGCGTTCCTGGGCCCTGGGCACGTCTGCACCGTGATGGGCACCTCGGAATATGAGCCGATCGCTCGCCGTTACCGCGTCCCCATCGTGATTACCGGCTTCGAGCCGCTCGACCTGCTGGAGGGCGTGCTCCGGACGGTGCGTCAGCTCGAAGCCGGCAAGGTGGACGTCGATAACCAGTACGCCCGGGCAGTGCGGCCGGAGGGCAACCCGGCCTCGCGCCGCCTGATCGAGGACGTGTTCGAGGTGTGCGACCGCAAGTGGCGCGGGGTCGGTCTGATTCCCAAGAGCGGCTTCAAGCTCCGCTACGAGTACCGCGACCACGATGCCGAACGGTTGTTCGAGGTGGACGACATCGAGACGCAGGAGTCCTCGCTGTGCATCAGCGGGCAGGTGCTCAAGGGCCTGAAGAAGCCGCACGACTGCCCCGCCTTTGGGAAGGAATGCACCCCGCGGACGCCGCTGGGGGCCACGATGGTGTCCAGCGAGGGAGCGTGCGCCGCCTACCACGCCTATGGACGGGTTCTGCTAGGCAATTTGGTTAGCCGCGACGCGGAGCGCAGCGCAGGCTGCTTCCGTTAGGTAGAGACCTGCTGCGCTGCGCTCCGCGTCGCGGCTAACCGGAGGAGATCGCTCATGACTGATTCCGGGCTGCACGATGCGATCCTGCGTAAATGCCGGGAGAGCATGGAGACCAAGGAGCTGTTCTTCACGCGGAACGCCGAGCGGATCGTCGCGTGCTGCACCGCGATGGCTCGCGCCTTTGACGGCGGAGCGCGCTTGCTGGTGATGGGCAACGGCGGCTCGTCGTGCGACGCGGCCCACGTCGCGGTGGAGTTCATGCACCCGATCATCGAGAAACGCCCGGCTCTCCCTGCGGTGGCGCTGACCACGGACACGGCCTTCCTCACCGCTGTCGGCAATGACCAGGATTTCGCCCTGGCCTTTGTCCAGCAATTGCGGCTGCTCGCCCGCAAGGGTGACATTGCCCTGGGCATCTCCACCAGCGGCAAGTCGGCCAACATCAACCGCGCCTTGCAGGCCGCCCGGGAGCTGGGACTGCTGACGGTCGGTTTCTCCGGACGGGACGGCGGCCGGATGCCTGAAGCCTGCGACTGGTGTTTTACCGTGCCCAGCTTCAGCATCCATCGCATCCAGGAGACGCACGAGACGTTGCTGCACGTGTTGTGGGACCTGATCCACGTGATCCGCGGCGAGGAGGACGTGATCTAACAGATGACCACCAACGACTCGCTGACTGTCCTGCCGTTCGGTTCTTGCCCGGTGCCGAATGCGCACCCGGACCACGTCCTGCTCGGCCACGGCAGCGGCGGGCAGATGACGGCGGACCTGATCCAGAGGCTGTTCGTGCCGGGCTTCGGCAACGACGTGCTGGGTGCGCTGGAGGACCAGGCCACGGTCAGCCTGAGCAGCGGCAATGGCCTCAAGGGACCGCGGATCGCCTTCACCACGGATTCCTTCGTCGTTCAGCCGCTCTTCTTCCCAGGGGGCGACATTGGCCGGCTGGCGGTCCACGGCACCGTGAATGACCTGGCAGTCGGAGGGGCCCGACCCCTGTTCCTCAGCGCCGCTTTCATCCTGGAGGAGGGCCTGCCCCTTGAGCAACTGCGCCGCATCGTACTGTCCATGCGGCAAGCGTGTGCCGAGGCGGGCGTGTCCCTGGTGACCGGCGACACCAAGGTCGTGGACCGGGGCAAGGGGGACGGCGTCTTCATCACCACTTCCGGGATCGGTCTGGTGCCGGAGGGGCGTTCGCTGTCGATTCACAACGCCCGGCCGGGAGACCGGATCATCGTGTCGGGAACGGTCGGCGACCACGGCATCGCCATCCTGTCGGTGCGCGAGGGACTGGAGTTCGAGACGGTGCTGGAGAGCGACACGGCCTCCCTCGCCGATCTGACGCAGGTGATGCTGGAAGCGTGTCCGGGCATCCGCTGCATGCGCGATCCGACCCGGGGCGGCGTCTCCAGCGCGCTCAACGAACTGGCGGCAGCCTCGCGGGTGGGAGTGAAGCTGAACGAGTCGGCCATCCCGTTCCGGCCCGAGGTGCGCGGGGCCTGCGAGATGCTGGGTCTCGATCCGCTCTACGTGGCCAACGAGGGGAAACTGCTGGCGGCGGTTCCTCCCGAGGAGGCCGACCGCCTGGTCGAGGTGATGCGGGCCCATCCGCTGGGGAAGAACGCGGCCGTCATTGGCGAGGTGGTCGCCGAGCCTGTGGGACTGGTGATCCTGCGCTCGCTGGTCGGCGGCCAGCGGGTTGTGACCATGCTGGCGGGGGAACAATTGCCGAGGATTTGCTGAGCGAACCGAGAGACAGAAAGGAGCAGCACCATGGCAGAAGCGACAGAACCTTACGGTCGAACAACGCAGAAGGAGCCGGCCGTCAAGGAGGTCCACGTCTTGTGGATGCCGGACGGACTGAGCTGTGACGGCGACACCATCTCGGTGACGGCGGCCACTCAGCCCAGCATCGAGGACATCATCATGGGGGCCATTCCCGGCCTGCCCAAGGTCCACTTGCACAATCGCGTGCTGGCCTATTCGCTGGGCGGCGACGAATACATGAAGACCTGGTACGCAGCCGCCGAGGACCGGCTGGGGGCCCCGTTCATCCTGGTGATCGAGGGCTCGATCCCCAACGAGGAGATCAAGAGCGAGGGCTACTGGGCCGCGGTGGGCAATGACCCCCAGACCGGCCAGCCCATTCGGCTGCGGCTTCCACGAGGCGGTGCGCGGCGTGCTGTCGCATCACGTCGTCATCCGCGATGGCAAGATCGCCAACTACCACCCCTACCCGCCGACGCCGTGGAACGCCAGCCCGCGCGACGTCTACGGCACGCCGGGGCCCTACGAGGACTCGGTGCAGAACACGCCGATCTTCGAGGAGAACGGGCCGGACAAGTTCAAAGGCATCGACATCATGCGCGCGGTGCGCAGCTTCGATCCCTGTCTGCCCTGTGGGGTTCACGTGTTCCTGGGCAATGGCAAACTGCTCGAAGTCAAGCACGTGCCGGCGTTTGGCGTGCAGGGGTAGTGCCAACCCCTCCCCCCAACCCCCTCCCCGTAGCGGAGAGGGCAAGAAGGAAGACGGGCTTGCTCTCTCTCGCCAAAACGGGGAGGAGGTTGTGGGAATTCAAGGAGAACCGACGAATGACCAGCACGCTCGAGGCCCGCGAGTTCCAGGCGAAACTGCAGCGCCTGGAGTCCCTGCTGCAGGAGACGGAGCGCTTCACCGATCCCGCGGTGCAAGCGAAGACCGGCGAAATCGTCCGTGCCGTGCTGGAACTGCACGGTGCGGGCCTGGAGCGGATCTGTTCCCACCTTGCGGAGGCGGGGTCGTCCGGGCAGTCGCTGCTCGACGGCTGCGCTCGTGACGAGGTCGTGGGGGGGTTGCTGCTGCACGGGCTGCATCCCCTGGACCTGGAAACACGTGTCCAGCTGGCCCTGGAGGGGGTCCGTCCGTACTTGCGCTCGCATGGAGGCAACGTCGAGCTGGTCAGTCTCAGCGACGGCGTGGTGCGCTTGCGGCTGGATGGCAGCTGTCATGGCTGCCCCTCCTCGGCGGTCACGATGAAACAGACGATCGAGGAAGCGATCCTCGCCAGGGCCCCTGACGCGACGGCAATCGAGGTCGAAGGAGAACTGGAGGCTTCGCCCGCGGAGAAAGACGGCAGGGCGCGGGTGGCCCTGCCGTTGGTGTGAGAGACAATCCAGGAAAACCGGAGAGGATAGTCATGGCCAATCGAGAAGTCGCCCCCGACATTTCATCGCACGTGCCGGGCACGCCGAAAGGGGAAGAACGAGTCCAGAGGGAAGGACGCGAGCCGGGGCGGGAGGATTCGAGGATCGGGCGGTCGGCACGCGACTCGACCAGCATCAACCCCAGCGCCCGCGACCCGGTCGATCCGCGGATGCCGCACCTGCCGCCGGCGTGATTGAGGGAGAAATCATGAATCCCGACAGCCCTGCCGATCGTCCACCACGCTCCGCCCTGGCCTCGCTTCGCCGTTTCCTGAAGCCCCGGCCGGCCCGGGAACGGTGCGACCTGTGCAGCGTGGACCTGGGCAACGAGCACTCGCACCTGGTCGAGCTGGCCAGCAGGCGCCTGCTCTGCGCCTGTGAAGCCTGTGCCATCCTCTTCAGCGCCCAGGGAGCCGGGAAGTACCGGCGGGTGCCGCGGACTGTTCAGTTCCTGGCCGACTTCCGGCTGACGGACCAGGTCTGGGAGGGTTTGGGGCTGCCGATCAACCTGGCCTTCTTCCTGCAAAGCTCGGTGGCGAACCGGGTCGGGGCCTTCTACCCCAGCCCGGCGGGGGCCACGGAAGCACTGGTGCCGCCGGACTCCTGGGAAATGCTCGTGGAAGACAATGCTGTCCTGGGGAGCTTCGAGCCGGACGTCGAGGCGCTGCTGGTCAACCGGTTGGGACAGAAGCCCGAGTGCTTCCGCGCCGGCATCGATGAGTGTTACAAGCTGGTCGCTGTCATCCGCATGCACTGGCGGGGTCTGTCGGGCGGTCCGGCGGTCTGGGACGAGATGGCCCGGCAGTTTGCCGCACTCAAGGAGCGAGCGCATGCCTGAGCTGAATTTCGAGATCACCAGCGCCGCGCCGGAGCGCTATGCGGCCGCCCCGCTGCTGCACTTCAAGCTCCGGATCGCGGAGGCGGCGGGGGCAGCTACTCCGATCCACACGGTCCTGCTTCGCTGCCAGGTCCGCATCGAGCCGGCCCGGCGGCGCTGCAGCGCCCGAGAACAGGAACGGCTGCTGGACCTGTTCAGCACTCCCGATCGCTGGGGCCAGACCATGCGTCCCATGCTCTGGACACACGTCAGCGTGGTCGTGCCGGCGTTCACCGGCAGCACCACCGTGGACTTGCCGGTGCCGTGCAGCTACGACTTTGACCTGGCCGCGACCCGCTACTTCGCGGCCGTGGAGGAGGGCGACCTGCCGCTTTGCTTCCTCTTCAGCGGCACGATTTTCCACCGCTCGGCCGACGACTCCTTGCACGTCGCCCAGATTCCCTGGGAGAAAGAAGCCTGCTTCCGGCTGCCGGCGGCGACCTGGCGCGGGCTGATGGAGTTGTACTATCCCAACAGTGCCTGGCTCTGCTTGCGCAAGGACGTGTTCGAGCTGCTGTCGCAGTATCGGAGCCGAAAAGGGTTGACCAGCTGGGAGCAGACCGTGGAATGGCTGCTGCTCGAAGCAGATGAACCGGTGAAGTCATGAACCGCATGCTTGTCAATCGCATCGCCGACGCTGTGCTCTACGAGGGCTACGTCCTCTATCCGTATCGCCCGTCGGTGAAGAACCGGCAGCGCTGGACCTTCGGCGGTCTGTATCCGGAGGCGTACTGCCGCTTGCACGGCACTGGCGTTGCCTCCAGCAATCAGACCGAATGCCTGATCCACGGCAGCCCGGCGACGCGCTTCGAGGCGATCGTTCGCTTCCTGCATCTGACCGCCCGCCAGGTCGGCGAGCTGGAGCCGCCGCTGGCGGAATGGCCGGAGGTTGCGGAGGTCCCCTTCCGCCCTGTCGAAAAGCTCCAGGTGGGTGATCGGCTCTTCCATACCTGGCAAGAGGCGCAGGAACGGGAGGTCGTCCTCCCCGAGACTACGCTGGCGGAGCTGCTGGCCGGGACGCGGCAGACGCCCTTCCGCTTCCCGGGCAGCCACCGCCTGGAGCCGGTTCGCACACCGGGCGGAGCGGTTGCCGGCGTCCTGGTCCGCGAACAGCAGGCGGTGGAGGGCATCATCGAGGTGAGGGCTGCAGTGGTCGCGGAGGCGTTGTATCGCCTGACGTTCCGCGTGGTCAACCACACGTCGCTGGAGGAGGGCTACTGCCAGGAACGCGATTCGGGTATCCTCCGCTCCCTCGCTTCGACACACTCGATCCTGTATGTCCATCAAGGCGAATTCGTCTCGCTCCTGGACCCGCCCGACTGCTGGCGTGATGCCGCGGCGGCCTGCCGCAACGTCGGCGCCTGGCCGGTCCTGGTCGGCACGGACGGCATCAGGGACACCATGCTCTCGTCGCCGATCATCCTTTACGATTATCCTCAGGTGGCGCCGGAAAGCCTGGGCGATTTCTTCGACGGCACGGAGGTCGATGAGATGCTGACGCTCCGCATTCTGACGCTGACCGACGAGGAAAAGCAGGCCATGGCCGCAATCGACGACCGGACGGGAACTCTGCTGACACGGACCGAAGAAACGGCCCGCGAACAGCTGAGCAGGCTGCACGGCACGCTCCGCGATCTTCGGCCCCTGAGGGAGGACGCCTGTGGATAGCTGGAACCCAGAAGCCGACCGTCGCCGGCTGGAGGTTGTCCACGTCGGCGAAGCGCAGGCCGGCCTGCCGGCCGGAGCGCACGCAGGCGTGCGGGAGGTCCGGCCGGGCGACCGGGTCCGGCTCCGGCCGGCGGGTCGTGCCGACATCATGGACCTGGCCCTGGCCGGCATGACCGCGACCATCGAGGCGATCGAGCAGGATTTCGAGGGCCGGGTCTACCTGGCGGTGGTCGTGGACGACGACCCCGGCAAGGACCTCGGTCTGCTGCGGCAGCCGGGGCATCGCTTTTTCTTCCGGCCGGACGAAGTGGAACCGCTGGCGTAGCCGTTTAACCGCGACGCGCAGCGACTCAGAAAGAGAACAACCGGCTGGCCCTCGACCCAGGGCGATGCCCTGGGCTATCCTGTTGCGCCCCTTCGGGGCGAAAGACCAGCTGTTTTTTGCCCCGAAGGGGCGCAACAGGATAGCCCAGGGCAGCGCCCTGGGTGGGAGCCAGGGCGGTCATTTGTTTCCTGAGCCGCAATAACCATACGAGAAAGTTCTCCCTCAAGAACCATGCACGAGCTGTCCATCGCCCTGAGTCTGCTGGACGTTGCCGCGGAAGAGGCCGAGCGTGCCGGGGGCGGGCGAGTTGTGGCCATTCATCTCAAGCTGGGCCCGCTCTCCGGCGTGGTCAAGGAGGCCCTCCTGCTGGCTTACGAACTGGCGCGGGAAGGGACGCCTCTGGAGCAGGCCGAGCTGGTTGTGCAAGAAGTTCCCATCGTCGGCTACTGTCCTGCCTGCGCCGCGGATTGTACGCTGACCCTGCCGGAGCTGGCCTGTCCGGTCTGTTCCGGGCCGCCCACGATTCGCAGCGGCCGGGAGCTGGAAGTGGTTGCCCTGGAGATTGACAATGAGTGAGCCCCCGCGTCTGGTCCAGGTCCGGCAGCACGTCCTGAAACACAACGACGTTGCCGCTCGCGCCCTGCGGGCGCGCTTCCACGAGGCCGGCACGTTCGTGGTCAGCCTGGTGTCCAGCCCGGGTGCCGGCAAGACGGCCTTCCTGGAGAAGGTGCTGGGGCAGCTGCACGGCCGTTACCGGGTCGCGGCCCTGGTCGGAGACCTGGCCACCGACAACGACGCCCGGCGGCTGGCGCGGAGTCAGGCGCCGGTCAAGCAGATCACCACCGGCACCGTCTGCCATCTGGAGGCGGAAATGGTGGCGTCGGCCCTGGCGGACTGGCGGCTGGAGGAGCTGGACTTCCTGTTCATCGAGAACGTCGGCAACCTGGTCTGTCCCGCGAGTTTCGACCTGGGCGAGGACCTCCGGCTGGTGCTGTTCTCGGTCACGGAGGGCGAGGACAAGCCGCGCAAGTATCCGACGATCTTCAGCACGGCGGACGTGGCCCTCCTCACCAAGATGGACCTGGCCGCCGCCGTGGAGTTCGACGCCGCCGCGGCACGGGCGAGCATTCAGACGGTGCGGCCCGGGATGGCGGTCTTCGAGGTGTCGGCCAAAACGGGACAGGGGATGGAGGAGTGGCTGGGTTACCTCCAGACCCGGCGGTGAATGAGCCGGTGGCAATCTTCTTTCCAGGACCTACAATGGCCTGAGCCGGGTCCTCTCCTTGGAAACGTCCCGGACCCCCGCAACCAAACGAGGATGCTGTGATGGCGCTTGCCAGCCTGGACTGGGAGAGTGAAAAGACCGCGCAGCCAGTGGGCCGGATCGAACGGCTGCGGAAGTGGGTGAAACGGCCATCGACCCTGGTGGTACTGCTGGCCGTGGTGGTGCTGGGCGGCGGACTGGTCGCCGGGTTGGTGGTCCGGTCGGCTCAGAGGACAAGCCGGCTGGAAACGGAGAAACGGGAGTACACGGAAGATGCCCTGGCCGAGAGTTTGGGGGAGAGCCTCCGCGAGGTCCCGGGCCAGCAAGCCGGCCTGCCCAATTCCTCGGAACGCAACGCCCTGTGGAGGCTGGCGGTCAGCGACAACCCGCGCCTCCGCTATCGGTTCTTCGAGCTGGCCCTGGCGCACCCGGACAGCGCCGCCCGCCTGGGCGGCCGGGCCGAGTGGGCGGTGCAGGCCGGCGTGGGACTGGACGCTCGCCGTCGGCAGGACGTGCTGGACCTGGTCAACCTGCGGTTGCGGAGCGCGGACGACCTGGTCATCCGGCAAGCCTGCGTGGACCTGGGACTGGCCCTGGCAGCCAGGGACGAAGCCTTCACAGAGGCGGCTGCCCAGGTGCTGGAAGAGGCGCTGGCCCGGACTTCCGATTCGCCCCTGCTCCAGCGCCAGGCCGGCCGGGTCCTGCTGCTGAGCGAACAGCTGGGAGAGGAACAGGCGGCAGGGCTTCTTCCGAGGTTGCTCGACGCCATGACCCGGACCACCGCTCCGACTGCCCTGGGGATGCTGGCGCGGGCAGTGGAGAAACTGGCGGAGCGCTTGTCTCCAGAGGCGTCAGCCCGGGCCCTGCGGCAGGTGCGCGAAGAACTGACCCGATCCAGCAACCCGCAGGCCCTGCCCTCCTTGACCCAGGTGCTGATCCACCTGGCGGAACAACAGCCGGGCAAAGCGGAGGCCGGCCTGCCGGCCGGAGCGCACGCAGGCGTGCGGGAGGCCCGCGAAGCGATTGCGGGGGCGGAGCAGGACCTTCTGAAGGCCCTGGACCAGGCCACGGCTCCGATCGACCTGGGGGCGCTGGCGGAGGCCCTGGGGAAGCTGGCGAAGAAGCTGCCGGCCGAGTCAGCGGACCGGGCCGCGCGGAAGGTCCAGGAGGCCCTGGCTCGCACGGCTGATCCCTATGCCCGGGCCTTTCTCGCGCAGGCCCTGGGGAAGCTGGCGGAGCAGGGCTCACCCGAGTCGGCTGCACGGTCCCTGCGCAAGGTGCTGGAACTGCTGCCCGGGTCGGCGGACTCCAGCGCCCTGCCGGCCCTGACCGAGGTGCTGGTCCGGCTGGCAGACCGCTTGCCTCCGGAGCAGGCCGAACAGGCCGCCGAGCGGATTCAGAACAGCCTGGCCCGGGCCAAGGACTCCCAGGCGTTGCCCTTCCAGGCCCAGGCATTGGGTCTGCTGGCGGATCGGCTTTCTCCCGAGCAGGCGGCCCAGGCGATGCAGCACGTCCAGGAGAGCATCCTCCGCAATCGGGGGACCCCGCTGGCTGTGCTGCCGCTGGCGGAGGCGCTGGCCGGCCTGGCCGAGCGCTTACCCGCCGATCAGGTCCTGGACGAACTGTCCCGGACGCCCTACCCGCTGGTCAGGTATTCCCTGGCCAGGGCCCTGGGCAAGAAGAGCGACCAGCTGACCGCCGCCCAGGCCATTCAGGCGACCCGGACCATTCTCCAGGCACTGACCAAGGTCGGCGATCTGATGGTCCTGGCCTCCCTGGCGGACACCCTGGAGAAACTGGTGCAGCGCTTGCCCGCCGAGCAGTCGGAACCGACGGCACGGCAGATCCTGGAGGTCATGGAAAAGCACACCGGGGCGCACAACTCATTCCTGTTGCTGCCACTGGCGCGGGCGCTGGCGACGCTGGCCGCACGCCTGCCCACCGCGGAGTCGGCCGAGCTGACGGGTGAAGCGGCCGGGACCATCCTCGATGCCCTTTCCGGCAAGGTCAGCTCGGACAGCCCGCGTTCCCTGAGCCAGGCCCTGAAGGCCCTGGGAGAGGCCCTGCCCGCCCCGCAGCGGAGCAAGGTGATCCAGGCAATCCTGGACACCATGAGCCGGGAACACGTGCTGTCGCTGCCGGAACTGGCCCAGGCCGTGGGGGACCTGGCGGAGCGCTTGCCCCCGGAGGAGGCCCGGAAGACCAGTGACAGGCTCGTGGAGATCATGGCTCGGCCCGATAGCTCCTTTGCCCTGCCCGCTCTGGCCGAGGGAATCCGGAAACTGGCGCGGCATCTGCCCGCCGAAGCCGCGGCCGAGCTGTGCGCCCGGGCCAGCCAGCCGCTCCTGGACGCGCTGCCCCGGACCTCCGATCCAGGTCAGCTGGGTTGCCAGGCCCAGGCGTTGGGTCTGCTGGCGGAACGCCTTGCCCCCGAGCAGGCCCGTCAGGCCACGCGCCAGGTGCGGCACGCCCTGACCCGGACCCTGACTCCGGATGCCCTGCCCTACCTGGCCCAGGCGCTGGGCAACCTGGCCGAGCGCTTGCCCCCGAACGAGGCCCGGCAAGCGACGGAGACGGTCCTGGAACTGATGCGCCGTTGTACCGAGCCGCTGGGACCCAGTCTCCCGCAGAGCGGCGGCCGTGAGACTGCCCCATCCTGGCGGAAGAGCGACCCGGCGACCTGGACCGGCCCCCAGACGGTCCAGGAACCGTTCCCCGGCGGACCCCGGTTCCTGAATCCCCTCACCCTGGCGCCCCTGGGCCAGACGGTGGCCAAACTGGCCGATCGGCTGCCCCCGGAACAGGCCGCCGAGGTGACGGCCCGGGCCCTGCGGATGATCCTGGAGGCCATGACCCACCAATCGGCTCCCCAGCTGGCGGAACAGGGTTGGTCCGCTCAGATCCAGTCCCACCTGGAAGCTCTGAGCACCCGGGCGCTCCTGGAAACCACCAGCTCGCTGGCCGGCCAGCCCAGCCTGGCTTCTCTGGAGCAGGCGGTGGAACAGCTGGCCGAGCGCCTGCGGCCCGAGCAGGCCGGCAAGGTCCTGCGGCCGCTGCTGGAGGTCCTGACCCGAAGCCACGACGACCCGTTCCCCCGCCAGGCTCTCGCCCGGGCCCTGGGTAACTTCGTGGAGCGCTTCAGCACCCAGGGAGTTGTGGACCTGCTGAAGCACCCGCTGGCGGTCGGCCCCCTCCGGGCGGCCGCCCGGAGAGAACTGGCCCACCGCCTGGCCCCTCCCACTCCCCAGGCCTCTGCCCGCCTGGTCGGCGCGATCGCTCTGCTGCCGGCCGGCTCCTTTGGGGCCTTTGCTCAGGGGATGGTCGAGTCCGAAGCCTTCTTTCCAGAGGAACGGGCCCCCTTTACCGACCTGTGGGATACGGTGACCTGGTTGCGCCAGCACCACCCGGAGCTGGACCTCGATTCCCTGCCCCGACGTTCCGATCGCTGATGCCGGAGAAGACCCAGGGCGCTGCCCTGGGCTATCGTCTTACGCCCCTTCGGGGCGATTGTTTTCCGCCCCGAAGGGGCGCAACACGATAGCCCAGGGCAGCGCCCTGGGTGTAGAGGGCAGCGCCCTGGGTGTAGAGGGCAGCGCCCTGGGTGCTGAAGCGCTCACCAACGCCACCAGCAAACCGAGCAGCAACCGCTTCATTGTGTTCACCTCGATGAAGGAAGCCCAAAACCATCCTCCCTCAGAGAGACGGCCCTGGAGAGACCCCGGATTGCTGGGGCCGCGTTGCCATTTTTCTGCCCGCCCTGGCTTTTGGGGAGGTAGAGGACGCTGCCGAGACCCAAGCGCTGAGGACGCCACACCGCCAAGGGCGCTTTTTGCCTGGCGGTGTCCCAGGAAATGCCCAGGCGTGTCCCTGCTTGCCCCACGGATGACAAAAAAGCGACACCGCCACCACGCCAGCAGCACACGCTGTCTCTTCGGGCCTTCTTGTGACGCTTCCCCAAAAGCCACGACGGTCAGCCCGGTCCACGCGGGAGCGCCGTAAGGCCGTCCCCGCTGCACCCAGTGCCGCACGGCGTTCAGCTCCGCCAGGGTCTGCGCTTGGTTGACCCACTCAGACCAGGCCGTTGGCAGCGGCACCGGCCAATCCGCCAGGTGCAATTCCCTCGGGCGCTAGACAGTGCCATTCGACTCTGACAACTATTTCCGCCGATTGGCTGACACTTCAGGGTTGACCCAGGCCGGCAGCGGTTGGCCCTTGAGTCCGGCCAGCAGGTTGTCGGCGCAGATCCGGGCCATGGCATTGCGGGTCCCCACCGTGGCGCTGGCTACGTGCGGCGCCACGATCAGGTTCGGCGTTCGCAGCAGCGGGCTATCGCCCGCAGGTGGTTCGGGGTCGGTCACGTCCAGCCCCGCGGCGAAGATCGTCCCGGTCTGCAAGGCCTCGACCAGGTCGGCCTCGACCACAATGGGGCCTCGGGCGGTGTTGACGAACACGGCGGTCGGCTTCATCTTGCGGAAGGTCGCCCGGTTGAACAGGCCGCGCGTGCTCGGGTTGAGGTCGGTGTGGACCGAGACGAAATCCGACTCGCGCAGCAGCGTGTCCAGGTCCACCTGCCGGGCTCCCAGGTCTTTCTCGGCCGGCTCGCTGGCGCGGACGTCGTGGTACAGCACCTTCATGTCCCAGCCGAAGCGACAGCGCCGACCCAGGGCGTAACCGATCCGGCCCATGCCGACCACGCCCAGCGTCCGGCCGACCAGGTCTTGCCCCAGATGGCCAAGCGGTTCCCAGGTCTTCCAGTGGCCCGCCTGGCCATACAGGTGGCCGTCCACCAGGCGGCGGGAGGCCGCGATGAGCAAACAAAAAGCCATGTCGGCCGTGGCGTCGGTCAGCACGCCGGGCGTGTTGCCCACGGCGACGCCCCGGGCAGTGGCCGCGGCCACGTCCACGTTGTTGAAGCCGACGGCGAAGTTGCTGACCACCTTCAGACGGGGAGCGGCGTCCAGCAGACCCGCGTCGATGCGGTCGGTCAGCAGCGCCACCAGGCCGTCGCAGCCGGCCACTTTTTGCTTGAGCAGCTCGTAGCTCGGCGGCAGCGGCTCGGGCCAGACCTCGGCATCGCACTCCTGGCGGATGCGGTCCAGTCCGATCGCGGGGATCTGCCGGCTGACAAAAACCTTGGGTTTGGCGGCCATGGTGCGCTCCTGCTCGGGTGCTGACTTCCGTCTCTGATTGTACAAGCGAGGCCCGTCCTGGCCATCCAGGCGCCGTGGATCGCTTGCATCGGCCAGGACTGTACTATACTTGCAGCAGTAATAAATGAGGGCAGAGCAGAGGACTGCCTTCACAAAAGGGCAACTCGCCTTGAGGTGCAAGAGTGAACGGACTGGTGCCTCTGGTCGCCCGACTGCGGCCATTGCTGACGCCATGCCGGCTGCAGTATTACCTGGCCGCCCTGTTTCTGCCCCAGGTGGTGCTGTTCCTGCTCCTGGAAACGACGCCGGGCGTCCTGGATCGGCAGCAGCGCGTCCGCGGGCGGGATTTCGTCGGCTATTACGTCTGGGGCCGCATCATCTTGCACGAGGACGCTCATCGGGTTTACGACAGCGCCTACTTTCACCAGATGCAGGCCGAGGTGCTGGCCCCTGCCGCAATCGACTCCCGAGCGGGCCGGCCTCCCGTCTACCCTTTCTACCCGCCGTCGGCCGGTCTGCTCTTCTGTACCTTCGCTCTGCTGCCCTATGGCTGGGCAGTGGTCGTCTGGTGGCTGGTGCTGGCTTCTTGTTTTGCGGGAGGCTTCGCCCTGCTGCTCCGTTCGCTTCAGCCTCTGCCGCCGTGGCAGGCGACCGCCTGGATGGCGCTGGCTGCGTTTGTTCCGGTCAGTTCGACGTTCTGGAACGGACAGCTGGCTGGCTTGCTCTTTTTGGCCGCGGTCATCGGCATGGAACAGCACGGGGCCGGCCGGCGCTTCCGGGCGGGCCTGGCCCTGGCTCTGCTGGCCCTCAAGCCGCCGCTGATCCTTGGCATCGGTCTCTGGCTTCTCTTGCGCCGGGACGTTCGGGCCCTGCTCGGCCTGGCCGTGGGCTTGCTGGCCCAGCTGGCCCTGGCCGCTCTGTTGCTCGGCCCGGAGTTCCTCGGCCTCTATTTGCGGAGCCTGCCTTTCTATCTGGACCAGCCCTGGCGCGAAACCATGACTCCGGATCACCAGCATGCCCTGGCCGGCATCCTCACCAACCTGGTGGGCCCCGCCCACAACCGCGTCTGTAAACTGGTTCACGTGACCGTCACGGTGGTGTGTGCCGTGATCCTGTTTCTGATTGTCCGGGCCTGCAACCGGCCGGCGTTCCAGCACGCCGGCGGACCGGATTCCGGCGTGCCTGCCCACCAGTCCGGTCGCCTGGAACAAGCAGCGGCGCTCCTCTTTACCGTCCTTGCTGCTCCGCACCTGAATACCTACGACATGGTCCTGCTGCTGCTCCCGATCGTTCATTTGCTGAGCTGGGCTCACCAGCCGCGGCCAAGCGCCGAACTGGCGGTCGCCGGGCTGCTCTACCTGGCTTGCTCGATCACCTTCGCGTATCCCTGGACCGGCTTCAGCGTTGTCCCCGTGGTGATTGTCCTGGCCCTGGTCAATATCCTGACAAGCACAAGAGCCGAGCCGGCCAAAGTCTCGGAAGCAAGCACCCCTACCCTCTGCGGAGCCTGGCGTAACTATGTCTTCCCGAGTGGTTACCATCCTGGGCACCGCCAGCCAGGTGCCGACGCGCACGCGCCATCACAACGCCCTGTTCCTGCAGTGGGACGACCTGGGCATCCTCTTTGACCCGGGCGAGGGAACGCAGCGGCAGATGCTGCTGGCCGGTCTCTCGGCCACGCAAATCACCCACGTGTGCATCACCCACTTCCACGGCGACCACTGCCTGGGCCTGGCCGGCATCATTCAGCGCCTGTCGCTGGATCGCGTTCCCCATCCTGTCGAGGTCATCTACCCCGCCAGCGGCCAGGTTTTCTTTGAGCGGTTGCGCCATGCCAGCTCCTTTTACGAGGTCGCCGAGCTGATCCCCCGGCCGATCGAGGCCCGGGCCGAGGAACCTACCCTTGTGCTGAAGCATGGCAGCTTCCGCATCCTGACCCAGGCCCTGGAGCATGGCATTGCCTGCCAGGGCTATCGGCTCCAGGAGGACGACGGCCGGCGCATGCTGCCGGAACGCTTGGCCGAGCGCGGCGTCAAGGGCCCTGCCATCCGGCAGTTGCAGCAGCAGGGTCAGATTGTCGTCGCTGACCGGACCGTGCGGCTGGACGAGGTCAGCGAGCCTCGGCCGGGACAGGCGTTCGCCCTGCTGATGGACACCCGGCCCTGTCCCGGAGCGGTGGCGCTGGCCCGGAACGCGGACCTGCTGGTCTGCGAAGCGACCTATCTCGACAGCGAGCGCCAGGAAGCGCACGACCACTTTCACATGACCGCGGCCGGGTCAGCCCGCCTGGCCTCCGAGGGCGGAGCGCGACGGCTGGTGCTGACGCATTTCTCACAGCGGTATCTCGACACCGAGCCGTTCCTGGCGGAGGCGTCAGCGCTGCATTCCGACGTGGTCGTTGCCGACGACCTGGTGCGCGTCCCCGCCCCGGCCCGACACGAGGTCACCGTTTAACGCCGACGTAGAGCGTGGCGATGCCGAAGGTCAGCGGATGGAACTTGACCTCGACCAGCCCGTGCTGGCGCAGTTTCTTGGCCAGGGCCTCGCCGTCGGGGAACTGCATCACGCTGGCCGGGAGGTAGTTATAGGCATTGTCCTTGCTCCGCGAGATTACCTGGCCAATGGCCGGCAGCACCCAGCGAAAATAGGCCCGGTACAGCGGGCCGAGCAAGAAGTGGTTGGGCCGGGAAAACTCCAGGATCACCACCCGGCCGCCGGGCCGGGTGACGCGGACCATCTCGGTCAGTCCCCGGTCGGTGTCGGTGACGTTGCGCAGGCCAAAGCCCACCGTGGTCAGCTGAAAGGTGTTGTCGGGAAAGGGGAGGTCCTGGGTGTCGGCCTCGATGAAGCGGATGCGTTCGCCGGCCTTGCGGCGGCTCGCCTTGGCACGGGCCGGCTTCAGCATCGGCAGGCAGAAGTCGCTGCCGACAATGGGGAGGCGTCCCTTCGCGGCCCGGTCATAGGCCAGGGCCAGGTCGCCCGTTCCTGTGCAAACGTCAAGGATCGGGCCATCCCCCCGCGGCGGGGCCAGCTGGGTGGTGCGCCAGCGCCAGTAACGGTCGATGTTCAGGCTCAGCAGGTGGTTGAGCAGGTCGTAACTGCCGGCGATGTTGCCGAACATCTGGCGAATGCGCGTCTCGCGCTTGTCGAGCAGGTCGGTGGACACGGTTGGCTCCTGTGCAAGGGCGCGATCCTGGAAAGGCAACCGTTGCGCCCAAAAGGAGGCAACAGGTCTGCTTCTCCTCTGCTCCGATGAGCCGCCGGGATCAACCCAGCGGCTCGTCGCGGAGAAGGGAGCAGAGCATGAGTCGATTTCCCCTCCCTCGCTGACACAACGCTACCGCCGCCCGCTCCAGACCGCAAGGGCTGGATGGCCGTAATTGCTGCGGGTCCGTAGAACAATCCGCGATTTCGCTGGTGCCGCTTGAGACCGATGGCCGCACAGGAGCGGCTCGGAGAGGTAAGCAGCCGTGATGCCGCCTCAGAACGTGGACAACGACAGCACCCTCAGAGGTTTTGCAGACGCATTGCGAGGATTGCCGATGCCCGAGCTGCGCAAGGACCCGATTGTCGGACGCTGGATCATCATCGCCACGGAACGAGCCAAAAGGCCGGTCGCGCCCAAGCCGGAGGAGCCGATGCCCAACGGCGGCCCCTGTCCGTTCTGCGAGGGCAACGAGAGCGAGACGCCGCACGAGATCCTCGCCTATCGGGCCCCGGGCACCCGGGCCGATACTCCGGGCTGGCGCGTCCGCGTGGTGCCCAACAAGTTCCCCGCCCTGCAGATCGAGGGCGATCTGCAAAAGCGCGGCGACGGCATCTACGACAAGATGAACGGCGTCGGCGCTCACGAGGTCATCCTCGAATGTCCCCACCATGAGATCCAGATGTCTCATCTGGGCCTGGACAACATCCGCGAGATCCTCTGGGCCTACCGGGATCGCCTGGTGGACCTGAAAAAGGACCAGCGCTTCGTGTATGGCATGGTCTTCAAGAACTTCGGCGTCCTGGCCGGGGCCTCGCTGGAGCACTCGCACTCGCAGCTGATTGTCACGCCCATCGTGCCGATCAACGTCTGGGAGGAGATGACCGGTTCGCTGGAGTTCTTCGGCTACCGCGGCCGCTGCATCTACTGTGACATGATCCATCAGGAGCTATCGTCGGAGAAACGGATCGTCCTGGACTCGCCGAGCTTTGTCGCGTTCTGTCCCTACGCCGGCCGGTTCCCCTTCGAGACCTGGATCTTGCCCAAGAACCACAACAGCCACTACGAGAACATCCAGAAGAACGAGATTGAGGAGCTGGGCACGGTCCTCAAGACGATCCTGCTCAAGCTGGAGGCGGCCCTGGACGACCCGGCGTACAACTACATCATCCACACGGCCCCGTTTGACACGCAATCGCTGCCGCACTACCACTGGCACATCGAAGTCATCCCGAGGCTGACGCGGGTGGCCGGGTTCGAGTGGGGGACGGGGTTCTACATCAACCCGGTGCCGCCGGAGCAGGCAGCGGCGTACTTGCAGGAGAAGACGGTGGACGTGAACGCCGGGGGACGGAGGTAGTTCGTGACCCCGCATTCCCCATTGTTGCGCGAAGCCGCAAGCGGCTTTATTTGTACATCGTCTGGTTCATGGTGCCGCTGCTGAAGACGTTGGGATCGATCATCACGTTGACACACGCCGGCTTCCCCGAAGCCCGGGCGCGCTCCAGGGCCGGCCGGATCTGCCCTGGTTCCGTGACGTGTTCGCCATATCCCCCCAGCGCCTCCACGACGCGATCGTAGCGCGTCGGGGCCAGCAGGTTGGCGATGTCGCCGCGGGCCTCGCCGTAGCGTGCTGATCTGGCCATAGCGGATCTGGTTCCAGGCGGCGTTGTTGCCGACCACGCTGACCACCGGCAAGTTGAAGCGCACCGCCGTGTCAAACTCGAAGCCGTTCAGACCGAAGGCCCCGTCACCGAAGAGGATGAATGCCTCCTTTTTCGGGAAGGCCACCTTGGCGGCGATTGCGAACGGCATGCCGACGCCCAGCGTGCCCAGCGGGCCCGGGTCGAGCCACTGCCCCGGACGGCGCGTCTGGATGACGCTGGCGCTGATCGTCACCACGTCGCCGCCGTCGCCGATGAAGATCGAGTCCTCAGTGAGAAAGTCGTTGATCTCCTTCGCCAGCCGGAGCGGGTGGATCGGCACCGCGTTGCTGTTGAGCAGAGGCAGCTCCTTTTCCAGGGCCTTCTGCTCCGCGGTCCGCAGCTGCTCCAGCCAGGCTCGCGTTTTTTCCGGGGCGGTCTTGCCCAGGGCGGCCGTGAGCTGGTCCAGCACCACGGCCGAGTCGCCGGTGATGCCAACGTCGATGCCGCGGTTGTGGCCCAGCTCGCTGGTGTCGAGGTCCACCTGAATGATCTTCGCATCCGGGGCCAGGCGCTTGCCGTAGCCCAGCCGGAAATCGAACGGCGTGCCCAGCACCAGGATCACGTCGCCCTTGCCCAGGGCCTCCCGCCGGGAGCGGACGAACAGCAGCGGATGGCCCGGCGGCAGCGAGCCCCGGGCGGAGCCGTTGAGGTACACCGGGATGCGGCCCGCCTCGGCGAGGGCTTGCAGCGCCGCGGCGCCGCGGCAGTGCCAGACCTGGCTTCCCGCGAGAATCACCGGCCGCTCCGCCCCGGCCAAGAGCCGGGCGGCTTCCTCGATCTGCTTGACGTCGCCGGTCACCCGCCCCGTCGAGCGGTACTTGCCCGGATCGACCACGGCACTCTCGTCCACCCCGGCAAAGAGAACGTCGGCCGGAACCTCCACGAACACCGGTCCAGGCCGGCCGGAGCAGGCGTTGCGGAAGGCCATGCCGAGGATCTCGGGGATGCGTTCGGTGTGGAAGACCGTGGTGGCAAACTTGGTGATCGGCCGCATCATCCCGACGTGGTCCAGCTCCTGGAGCGAGCCCATGTGGGCCTGGATCAGGGGCCCCTGGCCGCCGATCACCAGCATCGGCGTCTGGGCCCGCCAGGCGTTGGCGACGGCGGTGACCGTGTCGGTGACACCGGGGCCGGCGGTGACGACGGCACAGCCAGGAACGCCGGTCAGGCGCGCCCAGGCGTCGGCGGCGTGGCCGGCGGCCTGCTCGTGGCGCACGTCGATGATGCGGATGCTGGCATCGACGCAGCCGTCGTAGACGTCCATCACGTGCCCGCCGCAGAGGGTGAAGATGGCCTCGATCCCCTCCGCCTTGAGGGCCCGGGCCACAAGATGGCCACCGGTTACAGGCCGGGTGGTGGTCGCTGTCTCGCGCGGGACTGTCCTGGTCATGAGCCGTTCCCTCCCTTTTGCAGAAACGCCGCGGCCACGTGGCGACGCTGGACCTTTCCCGTAGGCGTCAGCGGCAGCTCCCTGGTTATGTGGATGACCTTCGGGACCTTGAAGTCGGCCAGCCGGCCCCGGCAATGCTTCTGCAAATCCTCCACGGTGACCTCCGCCTTGAGGACCACCGCCGCATGGACCTCCTCGCCGTACTTCGGGTCGGGAGCGGCAAACGTGGCCACCGCGGCCACGGCGGGATGGGCCAGCAGGGCGGCGTCCACCTCAAGCGGGGAGATCTTCTCGCCGCCACGGTTGATCAGCTCCTTGATGCGGCCGATCAGGGTCAGATAGCCCGCTTCGTCCAGCACGCCCCGGTCGCCGGTGCGGAACCAGCCGCTGGTGAAGGACTGAGCGTTGGCCTCGGGGTTGTTGTGGTAGCCGCGGGTCACGTTGGGACCGCGAACCACCACCTCGCCTGGCATACCAGCGGGCACCAAGATCCCGTCCTCGTCCATGATGGCCACGTCCACGTTGGTCCCGCGACCGACGCTGCCCGGCTGACGCGGCTGCGGCGGCAGCGGGTTCGAGGTCATCTGGTGGGACGCCTCGGTCATGGCGTACGCCTCCAGCACCGGCGCGTCAAAGCGGCACTCCAGCAGCGCCATCGTCGTCACCGCCAGGGCGGAGCTGCACGAGCGGATGAAGCGAAAACCGCTGTGAGCCGGGGCCCCATCGCTGTCGGCCGAGTTCAGCAGGACCTGGTGAATCGTCGGCGAGGCCGAGTACCAGTTGACCCGATGGGCCCGCACCAGTGGCCAAAACCCGCTTCGGCTGAAGCGTGGCGGCACCACCACCGTTCCGCCCGCAAATAGCGGCGACAGGGTTGCCCCGATCAGCCCGTGAACGTGGAACAGCGGCATCACTACCAGGCCCGTGTCGTCCGGCGACAGCTGGTAGTGCGCGGAGATGTTCCGGATCGAGGCCATCAGGTTGGCGTGCGTCAGCGGCACCCCCTTGGGCCGGCTGGTGGTGCCGCTGGTGTGCAGGAACAGGGCGGTATCGTCCGGCAGCGGCGGCTCGGGGTCGCCGACCGTGGCGACTGACGCCACCCCCTCCAGGCGGATCGAGCCTTCGGGAGTGCGCGAGGCCAGCGCCAGAGGCAAGCCGAGGCTGCGGGCCACGTCGCGGACCAGGTGTTCGGACGCCGGGGCGATGATGGCGGCAGCACCGAGATCTTCGAGGTAGAAGCGGAACTCGTCGGCCTTGTAGGCGGGGTTCAGCGGCGCCGCGATCAACCGGGCCCGGGTGACGGCCAGGAAGCACGCCAGGTACTCCAACCCGTTGGGGAGGGCGATGGCGACCACCTGGCCCGGCTTCAGACCCCAGCTCCGCAGCGTCCTTGCCAGCGTTTCCGTCTGGTCGGCCAGGAAACGGCGGGAAATGGCGGAGCCGTCCTCGGGCAGAATCAGGGCGGGACGGTCGGACTTCAAGGCGAACAGGTCGGCGAGTGTGGTCGGCACGGTCATTGTTTGGTGAGTCCAGAATGTGCAAAGGCCGGCGATTCGGCTACCATAGCAACGCCGAGGCAAAGAGCAAGCCGCCGACCGTCTCCTCTCCGAATCCTGGCGTGGGGCGTTGCAGATCTCCCTCCCGCTTCGGGGAAGGGGAGCCAGACAGCCGATGACATGCGCGCCGCCGCACACACAGCGCACAGCGGAAGCATCCTCTGGCCCAGTCCTCTCAGCCGATCACCTCCTCTGCCACCCTGCCGTCCGGCTGGAACAGGAATTGCCGGATCACCCGACCTCGATACTCAATGCAAATGCGGTCACCGGTCTGACTTTCGCTCGCCGCCCGCTGGGCGATCCGGACCGCATCTTCCAGGCTCTCCGTCTCGCCGAAGCGGTCTTCGGTCGTCTCGCTGACGATGCAGAGGCGCTTGCCTTCATGTCTGTCTCCTCACACTCGGTCAAGGTACACCCAAAGGTGATTCAGAAGGGCCTGCGGATCAACTCCGCCGATGGCTTGGGGGTTGGCAAGGACTTGAAGGACACGGCTCAACTGATTCGCGGCCTGGGCCTGGGGAACGGCGGCTGACTCCCACGTTCCTGTATTGGTGTTCTGAAGACCCATCGCGACGAATAGAGCGGCGACGTGATTCCTCAGGCGGGATTGAGTGTCGGAAAAGTACGAAATCCGAATAATCACACGCCACATACCCCACGCCCTCGTCAGGCCCCGCACAACCACGCCCACAACCCCATGATGTCCCGACGGCCCCGCCAGCGTCAAGACCGTTCCCCGAACACAACCTCTTGCCTGGCTCCACGGCAAAGGATGTAATGGACCGAAGTGCAGAAGTTCTCTGTTGTGCGGTCACGGAAGCGCGACCGATGGGCCTGAGCGCTCGCGAATGGCTTGCCCTGTGGGGGTGGGGCGACCTGTCCCCCGACAAGAACCCGCACTTGCGATACCCCTCCGTGTGGCGGTGGGTCCGAGCCGAGGGCGTGTCTCTCCCCTTCTCTCGGATCGGCAACCCCGTTGAGCGGGAGAGGCGGCAGCGTGAGTATATGGAGTTGTGGCGGTATCTGTTCGTCAACCATCTGGTCGGGTTGTCGGAGGACGAGCAGCGGGCGTTCCGGGACGGTCAGCACCCCTCGCAGACGCACGACTTGGCGGAGGCCGCCGAACCGATCGCTGAGCAGTTGCGAGGCGAACTGGCTTTTCGGGGCATCCCGGCCGAGGTGTCGGTCGCCCGTTACCTCGACGGCCGAACAGTGTTGGACGTGCCTCTACCTGAGTGGCCGCTGGAAGGGCAGTGGCCCGACGACCTGAGTTTCTTTCGGGGCTATGAGGTGCATGTCTGCACTCGGTTGCCGGAGCCAACAGCCCCCAGGATCAAAAGCCCAAGCAGAAGAAGTGACCGGCCTACCACAGCGTCCGCTGCCTGGACAGTGGAGGCCAGCGCTTCTCGGCCATCGAGTCCGTCAACGTCAGGATGTGCTTGCCGAGAAGCTCGAAGAAGAGCGGCGGCACGCTCTCGCCGATCACGAGCCGGATCAGGCTGTCGGGCGCAATCATCTGCTTCTTCCGGCCCTTGCCCGCACAGTCAAGCGGCCCCCATTTGTAGTTGTATCGATCGAGAGTGTGAATCCGCATCGCCTCGGCGAGCGACAGCACGCGATTCTGCGTCGGGTGGAGTTTCTGGTCGCTGCAGGGGTAACTCAGGTTCCGCGTGAGGGCTGGCGCCGGCAGGTCCGCCTCCATGCGCTTGTACGCGCTGGTGTAGCCCGACATCAGGCGGATGCCTTGGTCCGTCACGGTGTACGGGCGCGGCAGCAGCGCCTTGCACCGCTCGCAGTACAGCGGCGTGTCCTTGTGGGCGCGGTTGATCCCCTCGTCATTGTGGGACGCGCCGTGGATCCTGTTCCCCTGAAATCCACACCCCGGCTGAATGCACTGGTTATCAAATGCGGACCGCCCTGGCGGGGTGTGGCGAATCCACTCGTACTTCTTCGGGTCGAGGACGGGCACGCGATGGAAGGGGGTCCTGGGGTCGGACGCGGAGGTCTCGTCGCGGCCGTCGAGCGGCGGGAAGTCGCCGATCGCCTCCATGACCGACACCCACTTCTTGAGCATCCCCGACGGTATCTTGGAGTGCGTTGTGGGCGGCACAAGCGGCTTGCCGGAGCGGAAGGCGGCAAGCGCCTCCGGGTCGCGTGTCATCACTGTGATGAGTCGCTGGCGCCGCTGCGGGATGCCGTGGTCGGCCATCTCCACGTCGAAGGCCCCGCCATCGTACTCCGGGCTCAAGCGGTCGAAGAGGATGTCGAGGATGAGCCGGACTCCCCGGTCGCCGTCTTCGATCATGGTGTTCCGCATCTCGATGACGTTCTCGAACACAGCCCAGCGCGGCCGAAGCTCGCGGATGACGTCAAGCGCTGGTAGGATCAACCGGTTACGCGGGTCGAGAGCTGGGCGTCGGCCGGCGCGGATGTTCTTGAGCAGCGTTCCCTGACCGCTCTTCGACATGCCCTGACACGGGGCCGTGCAGGTCAGCAGGAACAACTCCTCGCCGCCCAGGCGTTCCTGGGTGTGGGCGACCAGCTGGTCGCGATACTTCTCGATGTCCTCGGCAAAGACGCGAGCCGAGGGGAAGTTTAACTTGGCAAGGGCTGCGCGCTCCGGTTCCAACTCGCACATGGAGATGAATTCAAACCTGTTGGCACGGTAGCCGATGTCCCCAATGCCCGCCCCGCTGAACAGTGAGACAGCTAACTTCCGCATTCCTCCCCCTGGTGTTTCTGGGCAGAAACATCTAGACATGCGCCCATTATAGCTGGCACGTGGACTTTGCCGAGATCAGCTTGCGCAGTTTCCGGAAGTGCGCACGGCCCTTGGGTAGATCGGCAGGGCGAAAGGACCGAGATGAGGAAAAGGCGTCCCGCTGCGGAATCAGCGGCGCGCGGGCGCGGCGCCCGACCATCACGGACTTTCGTTCGGTTTCAACTTCGCCGCCTGAGCAAACGCCTCGTCCGCCTCCTGCTTCTTGCCGCCTCCTGGCAGATGGCGGCCCCGTGCGGTCCACAGCTCCGCGTCCCTGGGACGGATCTTGCTCAGCTCCAGGAACACGGCGTCGTCGTGGACGGCGGCCTGCCGCACCGCCTGCAACTTCTCCGCCGTCTCTTCGCTCTCCAGCGCCTTGTCAAACATCCTGGCTGCAACGGTCGCTCTGTGGCCCGTGGCGGCCAGGACGGCGGCGAGCCGGGCGTATCCTCCGAAAGAGTCGAGGCTTGCGTCTCCCAGCCGACCGGCGGCAGCGAGGCGGAGGGGAGGCGCGGTCAGCAGCGACAGCCGAAACCGGCCCAGAGCGGACGCCTCATGGCGGCTCTGGAATTCGAGCCGGATGGTGAGCCGGGTTCGTCCGACTCCGCCGACCGGCTTGGCCAGCTCAAACCAGGCGGTGTGGGCCTGGCCGACACGCGGCCAGACGTCCCAGAACGTCTCTGACTTGCCGTCGATGGCCGCTCGGGCGCCGCCCATGCCGGCGGAAATGTCGCTCGCATAGCTGCTGCTGGCCCGGACGAAAGGGACGGACGTCGCAGGCGCCTTGCCGTCAGCCGGCGCGGCCTGAAGGGTGATTTCGGTGAGACAGAAGTTCCCGTGATGGGGGTAGCGGCCCGGCCCCTTGCCCGGCAAGGAGAAGTGGGGAAGGGTATCCAGGCAGAGGCAAGCGAATGAACCCGGACCGACCTCGGTTTCAAAGGTGTAGACGTCCTTGTCCGGGTTGCGGCCGCTGGCAAGCACCGAACCGTCGGGCTGGACCGTGAGCGCGGCCCCGCCCTCGGATTTCAACTGGGTCGGCTTCAGGATGGTCCCGGGGCCATCCGGCACGGCGAGCAACTGGTCCGCCAGCCGGCCGGCCGTCTCAGGGTTGTCGATGGGACCGGCGAGGATCCTGTCCAGCAGCTCCTTGCTCCGGGCAACGTCGGCTGCGGCCAGGTCCTGCCAGTCGAGGTCGGTGTAGATCCGGGCCCGGAGCGCCAGCACGTCCGGATCGTCGGGACGTGCGACGATGGCGGCGGCGAATTCCTTTTCGGCCAGCGCCTTCTCGCCCATCCGGGCGTAGCTCCCCCCCCGGAGCAGACGGAGGTAGGGGCCGTGGGGATCGGTCCGGCCCAGCACGACCTTCGAGGCCTCCCGATAAGGATTGTGGTAGTGTGTCCAGGGGAAGGGGTTGCCGATCCGGCCCGCAGCCGCTGCGGCCCGTGTCTCGTTGTCGATTTGCTGGGCCGGCCAGTCCAGGGCCGCCCTGGCATCGTCGAGTCGGCCGAGCTTGTGCAGCGCCAGCGCCCGGAAGGAGTCCGCGACGGCCCGGCGGTCAGGGTGCGCGGGCCCGCGAAGGCATTCCTTGAGCCGATCCAGGGCCTGCTCGTCCTTGCCGGTCCGGTAAAGCGAAGCGCCCTCGCTGAGGAGCCCCCAGCAGGCATAATCCTCGTTCGGGCTTTGCCCGGTCGCGACTGCCGCCAGGCGGTCGCGCTGGTTTCTGTCCACAGGCGCGTCGGAGGACAGCGACAGGAGCAGCAAGAGACGATGGGCCTGGACCGGGTCGTCGGTGTCCGCCCGCAGCCGCAGCCCCTCCGTCGCGCACTTGCGGTAGCCGTCCCGGTCCCCGGCCAGCAAGGACATCCGGCCCGCGTTCACGTACAGGTCCTCCCCGTGGTAGGGCGTGTCGTAGCCGACCCGCTCCAGGGCGAGCCGCATTTCGGTGGCCGATTCGGCCCACAGACCCAGCTCGGCATACCGATCCGCCAGGGTGAGGCGAGCGGCGCCAATCTGTTTGTCGAGCGGATCGGAAGGGGCGATGCGAACAGCTTCTTGCAGCGACTCGACGCCCCCTCGGGAGAGGGCCTGCCATTCGGCGAGCCGGTCGGCCTTCCAGTGCAGGTCCGCCAGGGCGATTTGCACGCCCGACAGACTCGATTCGGCCCTGCACGTCCCTGGGCTGTTCCAGGGCCAGGGCCTGCCACAGGACCAGGGCCTTCTCCAACGACAAACGGGCTTCGTCCGGCAGATTCAGTTTGATCTGGATCAGTCCGATTGCCCGGTTGGCGGCTGCTTGATCGGCACGCACCCGGCGGTTGGAGGGGTCTGCACTGGCGAGTTGCTCCTTCACCTTCAAGACCGTCCGGGCGGCCGCCAATCTCTCCTCGTCTTTGGCCAGGTTGTTCCGGGTTGTGGCCTCGGCCCGGGCCAGCTCTGCCGCCTGGGCGACCAGTTCCTTGAGGTCTGCCCGTTCGAGCAGGGCCTTGAGCTGGGGCAATTCGCTGATCTGAAGGGCGGAGCGAGCGTCCGCCGCGACCGCCCGCTTGACGGCCAGGGCGGCAGCGTCCAGGGTCTGCTGGTGCTCGGCCTCCTCGGCCGGCGACAGTTCGGCCCGGCTGTTCTTCAGGATCAGGGCATGGAGGACCCGGACCCGGGCCAGGACAAGCAGCTGCTGGGGGCTGTCGTCGTGAACGTTCTCGAGGATCTCGCGTGTCTCCCGGATGGCCCGGAGAGCCTCGTCCTGCCTCTTGTGCCGCAACAGCAGTGCGGCCAGGCTCTCGCCAGCGCCAATGTAGTCGGTTCGGAAAGTCTGCATGCCCGGGTTGTCCCGAACCATCCAGCGGCGGACCTCCACGACTCGGCGGAGGGCGGTAATGGCCGCGTCAGTGTTGCCGAGCGTATCTTCCTTCCGGGCGATGTTCCCTTGCGCGATGGCCACTCCCCGGGCCGCGTTCGTATCGGCGGGGGTCAGGCGGTAGGCCAGCTCGAAATTGCTGGCCGCGCGCCGGTACAGAGTCAGGGCTTCGGCATTCTGGTTCAGTCGAGACAGTGCCACGCCGACGCTGTTCAGGGTCTGGGCGAGGTCGGCGAGATACCCCGGATCGTTGGGGTCCAGCGCCAGGAGCCGCTCCCGGACGGCCAGCGCCTTCTGGTGGTAAGGGAGTGCCTGAGCCGGGGCATCCGCGGTCCGGGCCAGGGCGGAATACGCCCTGGCCAGCTCGCGCTGGAAGCGCGGCTGGGCCGGTTGGACCAGCTTTTCCCAGATGGCAACCGCCTCGGCAGGCCGGCCGAGCCCGTGGTGGCAGGAGGCGAGCCCGTGCTGGGCTTCGACGTCCTTGGGGCTGGCCTTCGCCAGTTCCTGATAGAGCCCCAACGCCTGCTCGTAGGCCGCTGTGGCCTCCATCTGCTCATTCAGCTCCAAGCGGATCTTGCCGACGCGGAGGTAGGCCGCCGCCAGCGCGGCGCGCACGGTGGGGTCAGCGGCCCGCTCCTTCAGGAAGTCCTGGTAGAACTGGAGCGCGGACAGCAGCAAATCCTTGCGGAGGTCCTTGAGCCCGGGCACCTGCAGCAACCGATTCTCGCTGATCCGGGTGAAGGAGTCGTCCACCGCCGTCATGGCCTTGCCGAAGTTGGCCTCCGCCTGCTCGCGCAACTTCGCCTCGCGATCCTTGCCCGCCACGGCCTCATCCCGGGCCTTCCGCTCGTTCACCGCCGTCTGCGCTTCCTTCCGGTAGAGCGCGGCCATCTGGCCCGCCACGATCAGGGAGCCCACGGTCGCCAGCACCAGCACCGCCGTCAGCACCGCGCCCAGCACGGCGATGCCGGGGTGGTGTCGCGCCCAGCGGACGTAGCGCTCCAGGAGCGTCTGGCGGCGGGCCAGGATCGGCTCATCGTCCACAAAGCGCTGCAAATCGTCACGCAACTCCCCCGCCGTCTGGTAGCGCCGGGCCGGGTCGCGGTCGATGGCCTTGTGAATGATCGTCTCCAGATCGCGGGGGACACGCCGCCGCATGCTTCCCAGTGGCTCGACCTCTGCCGTCGTCACTTGCTTGACCAGACGGTTGCGGTCATGCTGGTCGAACGCCGGCCGCAGTGCGATCAGTTCGTACAGGGACAGGCCCAGGCTGTAGACGTCGCCGCGGCCATCGGCCTTGCCGTCGAAGGCCTCCGGAGGCATGTAACGCAGCGTGCCGAGGATGTCTCCGGTGTGGGTGAGGTTCTCGCCGCCCTCGGCCTTGGCCAGGCCGAAGTCAGTGACCCAGACGGTGCCATTGAGATCCAGCAGCAGATTGCTGGGCTTGATGTCGCGGTGAACGACTCCCTGCTTGTGGGCGTACTCCAGGGCATCGGCCACCTGGCTGCCGATGCGGGCCACGCTCTGCCAGTAGTTCAGCTTGCGCGATCTTGCCGCCGGCGCTGACCCCGCTGGCGCCGGGCAGACTGACTCCCGACGAGGTTAGCAGCGCCGTGTCGGAGGAAGCCGCGAGCAGCCAGCGCCGCGGGCGCCGGCGACGCTGCTTCGACGTGCAGGCAAGTCCCCTCCGCCATGCCTCCACGCCGTCGGCGGGACGAAACGCGCCGGTCAGGAGCGAGCGGGCGATCTGCTCGCCCTGACGCTCGCGCGGCAGGCGGGGACGGGACGCTGGGCGTCGCGGAACCGGACGGGCTCATTCGGGCCAGTTCCTCGACCACGGCGTCCAGCCCCATGCCCTGGATGAACTGCATGACGTAGTAAGGGGTGCCCTCGGCCTCGCCCGTGCCGAAGACCGGCACAATGTTGGTGTGGTGCAGCCGGGCCGCCGCCTTCGCCTCCCGCTCGAAACGCCGCTTCTGCCTGGCGTCGCGCATCAGCCGATCCGTCAGCACCTTGAGAGCCACGCGCCGGCCGAGGCTGACCTGCTCGGCCTCGTAGACGACGCCCATGCCGCCGTGGCCGACCTCGCGCAGGATGCGGAAGTCCCCCAGGTGTTGCAGAACCGGGGCGGACGGTGGGGCCGGGGCTGCGGCCTTGCCTTCCTGGGCCAGTCCGTCCTTGGCTTGCTCGACCTGGGCCAGGGCGGGGAGGAACTCGCGCAGGTCGTCAGCCAGGTCGGGATGGCGGTCGCAGTATTCCTTGACCGAGGGCCGTTCGCCCTTGCGGAAGCGTTCGTTGAACTCCTCGACGAGGCGGTCGAGCAGGTCGTAGTCACGCGATGCGTCCTGACTGGGCACGGTTGATTCTCCTCATTGAGGTTTTGGCTTCAACTTCGCAGCCTGGGCGAACGCCTCGTCTGCCTCCTTGTGCTTGCCGGTCTCGGCGAGATGCCGGCCGCGGGCGGTCCACAGCTCCGCGTCCCTGGGACGGATCTTGCTCAGCTCCAGGAACACCGCGTCGTCGTGGACGGCGGCCTGCCGAACCGCTTGCAGCTTCTCCGGCGTCTCTTCGCTCGCCAGCCCCTGCACAAACACCCTGGCTGCGGCCGTCGCATGACGGCCCGTGGCAGACAGGATGACGGCGAGCCGGGCGTACCCCCCGAAGGAATCGAGGCTTGGCGCACCCAATCGACCCGCGGCAGCCAGTCGGAGGGGAGGCGCGGGCAGCAGCGACAGCCGAAACCGGCCCAGAGCGGACGCCTCATGGCGGCTCTGGAACTCGAGCCGGACCGTGAGCCGGGTTCGTCCGACTCCGCCGACCGGCTTTGCCAGCTCAAACCAGGCGGTGTGGGCCTGCCCGACACGCGGCCAGACGTCCCAGAACGTCTCCGACTTGCCGTCGATGGCCGCTCGGGCGCCGCCCATGCCGGCGGAAATGTCGCTCGCATAGCTGCTGCTGGCCCGGACGAAAGGGACGGACGTCGCAGGCGCCTTGCCGTCGGCCGGCGCGGCCTGAAGGGTGATTTCGGTGAGACAGAAGTTCCCGTGAAAGGGGTAGCGGCCCGGCCCCTTGCCCGGCAAGGAGAAGTGGGGAAGGGTATCCAGGCAGAGGCAAGCGAATGAACCCGGACCGACCTCGGTTTCAAAGGTGTAGACGTCCTTGTCCGGGTTGCGGCCGCTGGCAAGCACCGAACCGTCGGGCTGGACCGTGAGCGTGGCCCCGCCCTCGGATTTCACCTGGGTCGGCTTCAGGATGGTCCCGGGGCCATCCGGCACGGCGAGCAACTGGTCCGCCAGCCGGCCGGCCGTCTCGGGATTGTCGATGGGACCGGCGAGGAGCTTGTCCAGCAGTTCCTTGCTCCGGGCAATGTCGGCCGCGGCCAGATCCTGCCATCCGAGGTCGGTGTAGATCCGGGCTCGGAGCGTCAGCACGTCCGGATCGTCGGGGCGGGCGGCAACCGCGGCGGCGAACTCCTTCTCGGCCAGCGCCTTCTCGCCAAGCCGGGCGTAGCTCCGCCCGCGGAGCAGGCGGAGGTAAGGGCCGTGGGGATCGGTCCGGCCCAGCACGACCTTCGAGGCCTCCCGATACGGGTTGAGGTAGTGGGTCCAGGGGAAGGGGCCGTCGATCCGGCCCTGGACCGCCGCGGCGCGCGTGCCGTGGTCGATGTGCTGAGAGGTCCAGTCCAGGGCCGCCCGGGCCTGGTCGAGTCGGCCGAGCCGATGCAGCAGAAGCGCCTGGAAGCAGTCCGCGATGGCCCGGCGGTCACGGTGCATCGTGCGAAGGCATTCCTTGAGCCGATCCAGGGCCTGCTCGTCCTTGCCGGCGCGGTAAAGCGAAGCGCCCTCGCTGAGAAGCCCCCAGCAGGCCGTGTCCTCGCTGGCCCCTTCCCCGGTCGCGACGCCCGCCAGTCGGTCGCGCTGGTTTCTGTCCCCAGGCGCATCGGGGGACTGCGACAGCAGGAGCAAGAGCCGATGGGCCTGGACCGGGTCGTCGGTGTCCGCCCGCAGCCGCAGCCCCTCCGTCGCGCACTTGCGGTAGCCGTCCGGGTCCCCGGCCAGCAGGGACATCCGGCCCGCGTTCACGTAAAGGTCCTCCCCGTGGTAGGGCGTGTCGTAGCCGATCCGCTCCAGGGCGAGGCGCATCTCGGTTGCCGCTTCGGCCCACAGACCGAGTTCGGCATACCGATCCGCCAGGCGGAGGTGGGCAGCGCCGAGCTGTTTTTCGAGCGGGCCGGACGGGGCGAGGCGAACGGCTTCTTGCAACGCCTCGACACCCTGTTGGGATATTCGGCGCCACTCGCCGAGCCGGTCAGCCTTCCAGTGAATGTCCGCGAGAGCGCGTGTGCAGACCGCCAGGTCGGCCCTGGCCTGGATGTCCTTCGGCTGTTCGGCGGCCAGGGCCTGCCACAGGGTCACGGCCTTCTCCAGGAACGGCCGCGCTGCGTCCGGCTGATTCAGGTTGATCTGGTTCAGCCCGAGAGCCTGGTTGGCGGCAGCCTGATCGGCTTTGTCCCGTTTTCTGCGTTCGGCCGCCGTTGGTTGAGCAGCCGGGTCATCCGCAAGCCCCTTCCAGGCCCGGAAGGCCCGGCGGTAGGTTTCGGGATCGGTCCGGATCGCGTCGCCTGGGAGCGGGAAGAAGCCGCCGACCGGGTCCGCGCCGGTGCCGGTGAGCAGCCGCACCAGGGGCGGCACCTGGTCCAGCGGCCCGCGGTAGCTCGGCAGCGTCCAGGACCAGGCGTTTGTCGTGCCCCTTTGGTGGACAATGACTCGTTGGCTGTCCGCACTGAACCAGACACCAGGCAAATAGAGTTGGCTACTCAGGGAATGGGTCGCCAACAGGCTCCCGTCGAGAGCCGAGAACACGTTCACCCGAGATCCCGACTTCCCTTGCACCGCCTGCGCGATGCGCGTCTGATCCGGGGAATACGTGGCGGTCGTGAATGTGCTCGTCCTCACTGGCAACAGGATGGTCGGCCCGGCCCGCCGACCAGTGCGGGCATCCCACGGCGTTATGGTCCGGTCGCTGAGGGCCGCAAGAACGCGGTCGTCCCGGAGGCCAACGTCGATCGAGAATAGGGAGCAACCTCCGAGCTGACCGCCGGGCAGTCGTTGACCGGTTCGCACGTCCCAGCACGCGAGCCGGGACGTCGCCTCTTGGCCCACGACCAGCACTCCGCCGTCCCGACTGAGCGCGAGGTCGCCGGTGAGCCGAGGCAGACCGCCCCCCACCGGGCCGAGGAGCGGCTCGAGGGAGGGGAAGTCGAACACGAAGAACTGATCAACCACGGAGCCGGCTCCAAGGGGTTTGAAGGTCTTGCTTTGGACACTGACGCCCAGACGCCGGCCGTCCGCGCTGAAGACGAGGTCGCGAATGGCCCCCTCGACCGTCGTTGTCCCGACCGACCGTGGCCCCGCGCTCCCAAGTTCCCAGGACTCGATGACGAGCCGTTCTCCTTTCTCGTCCCGATTGAACGTCGCTAGGCGCCGGCCGTCTGGACTGAAGCGGTAGCGCGGGGTGACGATCCGGGGGAGGGGACTCAGTTCGCCGCCGCTGCGACCGACCCGCAGCTGCAACTTCGCCGAGTCGTAAGCCGCCACCCGGGTTCCGTCCGGGCTGAATTGGCGGTCTGGGAATTCGAGGCGGTCAGCCCGGCCGCAGTCCATACGGTACGGCTCCGGGTCACCCAACACCGCGGCCGGTTGCCAGAGCCGCACCGTGCCGTCCCAGCTAGCGGTCAGCAACCGCCGGCTGTCCCGGCTAAACTGCACCCGGCTCACCCAATCGGGAAGCCGCAAGGTCGGTCCGGCGACGGTGGCGGCGGGCAGGTCGAACAGCACCGTGTTTCCCACGCTCACGGGCACCGCAGCCCGCTGGCCATCCGCGCTGACTGCCAAACCGCACGACTGGCGGGGGGTGATGCCCCAAGCCATCTTGCCGGTGGCCAGGGCGCAGACACCGACACCCATACCCGGTCGGGAGACGAAGATCACTTGCGCTCCCGTGGGGGTGAACGCAACCTGGAATTGCCTGGGGACGCGGACGGCGTAGGGAGTGATGGTCTTTGTCCCTTCCTCCGACCAGACGACGATGCGGGACTCGTCGGAGGTGGCGAGCTGTTTGCCGTCCGCGCTGAACGCCGGCCACCGCTGCCCCTCCATCGCCTGGCTGAAGTCGAGGCTCCGAAACTCTTTCTCCCCGCACCGGAAGAACGGCAGCGGCGCACTCAGGGCCTTGCCGGTCGCCGCGTCCCACACTCGGGCCTTGCCCGCCAGGGTGACGGTGACCAATCTGCTCCCCTCGGGGCTGTACGCGACGTAATCCGTCGCGCTGCCCACCTGGATCGACTCACCAGCCGGCGCCCCAGTGGCCGTGTCCCAGCAATGCACGCTGTGCCCGACGGCCGCAGCCAGGGTCTTGCCATCCGGGCTGAACGCCACCCGGGCAACGGGGCCACCCGGTCGGAAGATATGCAGCGCTTTGCCAGTCGCTGACTCCCACACCCGGGCGGTTCCGTCCGCGGATGAGGTGGCGATGCGGCTGCCGTCGGCCGAGAAGACGGCTGAGGTAACCGGGCCGCCGTGGGACAGCGGCGGGTAGGCCAGCTCGGCCCGGCCAGCGATCCAGACCCGAGCGACGTGTTCGCGTTGCTCGGTCCAGAACTCGGCCCCGTTCTTGTCCCGGGTAAGGGTGGCGGCAATGGTGACCACGCGGTCGCCGTTCCAGTTGCAGTCGGCGTCGGCGACCGGTTTGTCGTGCGGGCAGAAGCCGACCAGTTGCGGCAGCCGGTCGATGGCAGCCGCCAGGCGGAGGCGGTGGTTGGCCTCTGCCCCGGGGTCGAGTTGCTGGCCGGGCTTGAGGCGGTCCTGGTCGTCCTGCCACGCCCGGGCGACCCAGTGCAAGGCGAGTTCCGGTTCCTCGCGCTCGGCCTGCTGGGCGGCGGTGGTAATGTCGAACTTGACCACTTCCCGCTGAGCCGCGTCCCGGGCCGCGTCGGCATCCGCCAGGGCGACCAGGGCGGTCTGCCGTGCATCCTCGGCCTTCTTGCGGGCCTGCCCCTCGCTCTGGGCCAGGACCGACATCTGGCCCGCCACGATCAGGGAGCCCACCGTCGCCAGCACCAGCACCGCCGTCAGGACAGCCCCCAGCACGGCGATGCCGGGGTGGTGTCGCGCCCAGCGGACGTAGCCTTCCAGCAGCGTCTGCCGCCGCGCCTGGATCGGCTCGTCGTCCACGAAGCGCTGCAAATCGTCGCGCAGCTCACCCGCGGTCTGGTAGCGCCGTGCCGGGTCGCGGTCGATCGCCTTGTGAACGATCGTCTCCAGATCTCGGGGCACGCGCCGCCGAATGCTTCCCAAGGGCTCGACTTCTGCCGTCGTCACCTGCTTGACCAGACGGTTGCGGTCACGCTGGTCGAAGGCCGGCCGCAAGGCCACCAGCTCGTACAGGGTCAGGCCCAGACTGTAGACGTCGCCGCGGCCATCGGCCTTGCCGTCGAAGGCCTCCGGCGGCATGTACCGCAGCGTGCCCAGGATGTCTCCGGTGTGAGTGAGGTTCTCGCCGCCCTCGGCCTTGGCCAGGCCGAAGTCAGTGACCCAGACGGTGCCGTTCAGATCAAGCAGCAGGTTGCTGGGCTTGATGTCCCGGTGAACGACTCCCTGCCTGTGGGCATATTCCAGGGCGTCGGCCACCTGGCTGCCGATGCGGGCCACGCTCTGCCAGTAGCTCAGCTTGCGGATCTTGCCGCCGGCGCTGACCCCGCTGGCGCCGGGCAGGCTGACCCCCGACGAACTCAGCAGCGCCGTGTCCGAGGAAGACGCTGCAGCCAGCGCTGCGGGGGCCGGCGACGCAGCTTCGACGTGCAGGCAAGTCCCCTCTGCCTCGTCCACGCCGTCGGCGGAGCGAAACGCGCCGGTCAGGAGCGAGCGGGCGACCTGCGCGACCGGACGCTCGCCGGCGGCAAGTGGGGGTGAGGCGCTCGCCGCGGAACCGGACGGGCTCATCCGGGCCAGTTCCTCGACCACGACCTCCAGCCCCATGCCCTGGATGAACTGCATGACGTAGTAGGGGGTGCCCTCGGCCTCGCCCGTGCCGAAGACCGGCACGATGTTGGTGTGGTGCAGCCGGGCCGCCGCCTTCGCCTCCCGCTCAAAACGCCGCTTCTGCTTGGCGTCGCGCATCATCCGGTCGGTCAGCACCTTGAGAGCCACGCGCCGGCCGAGGCTGACCTGCTCGGCCTCGTAGACGACGCCCATGCCGCCGTGGCCGACCTCGCGCAGGATGCGGAAGTCCCCCAGGTGTTGCAGAACCGGGGCGGACGGTGGGGCCGGGGCTGCGGCCTTGCCTTCCTGGGCCAGGCCGTCCTTGGCTTGCTCGACCTGGGCCAGGGCGGGCAGCAACTCACGCAGGTCGTCGGCCAGGTCGGGATGGCGGTCGCAGTATTCCTTGACCGAGGGCCGTTCGCCCTTGCGGAAGCGTTCGTTGAACTCCTCGACGAGGCGGTCGAGCAGGTCGTAGTCACGCGATGCGTCCTGACTGGGCACGGTTGATTCTCCTCATTGAGGTTTTGGCTTCAACTTCGCAGCCTGGGCGAACGCCTCGTCTGCCTCCTTGTGCTTGCCGGTCTCGGCGAGATGCCGGCCGCGGGCGGTCCACAGCTCCGCGTCCCTGGGACGGATCTTGCTCAGCTCCAGGAACACGGCGTCGTCGTGGACGGCGGCCTTGCGAACCGCTTGCAGCTTCTCCGGCGTCTCTTCGCTCGCCAGCGCCTGCACAAACACCCTGGCTGCGGCCGTCGCATGACGGCCCGTGGCAGACAGGATGACGGCGAGCCGAGTGTACCCTCCGAAAGAGTCGAGGCTTGCGTCTCCCAGCCGACCGGCGGCAGCGAGGCGGACGGGGGGCGCGGACAGCAGCGACAGCCGAAACCGGCCCAGATTGTGCTGTGAGTGGCTGGTCTTGAAGTCGAGCTGGATGGTGAGCCGCGTTCGTCCGGCCCCGCCGACTGGCTTTGCCAGCTCAAACCAGGCAGTGTGAGCCTGGCCGACACGCGGCCAGACGTCCCACCACGTCTCCGACTTGCCGTCGATGGCCGCTCGGCGCCGCCCAGGGGGGCGGACGTGTCGCTCACGTAACTACTGCTGGCCCGGACAAAGGGGACAGACGCCGCAGGCCCCTTCCCCTCGGCGGGCATGGCCTGCAGAGAGATCTCGCTGAGGGCGAAGTTGCCATTGCCGGAGCGGCCCGGCCCATTTCCCGGCAGGGAGGCGTGGGGCAACGCCTCCAGGCAGAGGCAGGTAAACGAACCTGGTCCGATCTCGGCATCGATTACGTAGAAGTCCTTGTCGGGGTTGTTGCCGCCCGCCAGCACCGACCCGTCGGCCTGGACGGTGAGTGTAGTGCCGGCCCTCATGCGCATCACTCTCGGTCTCAGGACGGTCCCCTGAGTATCCGGCACGGCGAGCAACTGGTCCGCCAGCCGGCCGGCCGTCTCGGGGTTGTCGATGGGACCGGCCAGGAGCTTGTCCAGCAGTTCCTTGCTCCGGGCGACGTCGGCTGCGGCCAGCTCCTTCCATCCGAGGTCGGCATAGATCCGGGCTCGCAGCGTCAGCACGTCCGGATCGCTGGGGCGGGCGGCGATCCCGGCGGCGAACTCCGCCTCGGCCAGCGCCTTCTCGCCGAGCCGGGCGTAGCTCCGCCCGCGGAGCAGGCGGAGGTAGGGGCCGTGGGGATCGGTCCGGCCCAGCACGACCTTCGAGGCCTCCCGATACGGGTTGAGGTAGTGCGACCAGTGGAAGGGCCCGTCGAGCCGGCCCTGGGCCGCCGCGGCGCGCGTGCCGTTGTCGATCTGCTGAGACGTCCAGTCCAGGGCCGCCCGGGCCTGGTCGAGTCGGCCGAGCCGATGCAGCGCCAGCGCCCGGAAGAGGTCCGTGTAGATCCGGCGGTCATGGTGCGCCACGCGAAGGCATTCCTTGAGCCGGTCCAGGGCCTGCTCATCCTTTCCGGCCCGGTAAAGCGAAGCTCCCTCGCTGAGAATTCCCCAGCAGGCCGTGTCCTCGCTGGTCCCTTCCCCGGTCGCGACTGCCGCCAGTCGGTCGCGCTGGTTGGCGTCCACAGGTGTGTCGGGGGATTGCGACAGGAGCAGCAAGAGCCGATGGGCCTGGACCGGGTCGTCGGTGTCCCCTCGCAGCCGCAGCCCTTCTGTCACGCACTTGCGGTAGCCGTCCGGGTCCCCGGCCAGCAGGGACATCCGGCCCGCGTTCACGTAAAGGTCCTCCCCGTGGTAGGGCGTATCGTAGCCGACCCGCTCCAAGGCGAGCCGCATCTCGGCGGCCGATTCGGCCCACAGACCGAGTTCGGCATACCGATCCGCCAGGCGGAGGTGGGCGGCGCCGAGCTGTTTTTCGAGCGGGCCGGACGGGGTGAGGCGAACGGCTTCTTGCAACGCCTCGACACCCTGTTGGGATATTCGGCGCCACTCGCCGAGCCGGTCAGCCTTCCAGTGAATGTCCGCGAGAGAGCGTGTGCAGACCGCCAGGTCGGCCCTGGCCTGGATGTCCTTCGGCTGTTCGGCGGCCACGGTCTGCCACAGGGTCGCGGCCTTCTCCAGGAACAGCCTCGCTTCGTCTGGCTGATTCAGGGAAATCTGGAACAGCCCGAGCGCCTGGTGGGCGGCGGCCTGATCGGCTTTTGCCCGTCTGGCGCGTTCTTCCGCCGTTGCCTGAGAGCCCGGGTCATCCGCAAGCCCCTTCCAGGCCCGGAAGGCCTGACGGTAGGTTTCGGGGTCGGTCCGGATGGCGTCGCCGGGGAGCGGGAAGAAGCCGCCGACCGGGTCCGAGCCGGTGCCGGTGAGCAACCGCACCAGGGCCGGCGCCTGTTCCAGCGGTCCGGGGTAGGCCGGCAGCGTCCAGGCCAGGGGCTGGGTTGTACCCCTTTGGTGGACGATCACGCGCCGGCTGTCCGTGCTAAACCAGACGGCAGGCAGCCCCTGCCCGCTGAAATTGAGCTGGCGCCCAAGGGCATGGCTCGCCAGCAGGTCCCCGTCGAGAGCCGAGAACACCTTCACCCAGGTCCCCGACTTCTCGGGCACGATCTGAGCGATCCGCGTCTGATCTGGAGAATACGTGGCTACGTGGAAGGTGTTCGTTCTGTCTCCCGGCAGCCGGATGGTCGGCCCGCCGCGCCGGCCGGTGCGGGCATCCCACTGCGTGATGGTCCGGTCGCTGAGGGCCGCCAGGACGCGCTCGTCCCGGAGACCGACGTCGATCGAGTACGTGATTCCTGGTGCGATCTCGCCGCCGGGCAATCGTTTCCCCGTTCGCACGTCCCAGCACGCCAGCCGGGGCGCCCCCACCTGGCCCACGACCAGCACACCACCGTCAGGACTCAGCCCCAGGCTGCCGGTGAGATGGATCAGGTCGCCCCCGACCGGGCCGAGGAGCGGCTCGAGAGAGGGGAACTCGAACACGAAGAACTCATCAACGGTGGAGAGTGGTCCGGTGGGCTTGAACGTCCGGCTTCGGACGCCCACTCCCAGACGCCGGCCGTCCGCGCTGAAGACGAGGTCGTGAATGGAGCCCTCGAGCGTCGTCGTGCCGACCGCCCCTGGCCCCGCGTCCCCCAGCTTCCAGGTCTCGATGACGACTCGTCCTCCCTTCTCGTCCTGATGGAACGTCACCAGATGCCGGCCATCCGGGCTGAAGCGGTAACGCCTGGAAACGAGCCCGGGGATGGGCCTCAACTCGCTGCCGACAGGACCGACCCGCAGCTGGGGCTTCGAGGCATCGGACACTGCCACCCAGGTTCCATCCGGGCTGAAGCGGCGATCCGGGAATTCAAGGCGGTCGGCCCGGCCGCAGTCCATGCGGTAGGGCTCCGCGTCAAGGGACGGCGCGGCCAGTTGCCACACTCGCACCGTGCCGTCCCAGCTGGCGGTAAGCAACCGCCGGCTGTCCCGGGTGAACCAGACCCGGCTCACCCAGTCGGGAATCCGCAAGGTCGGCCCAGGACGCACGCCGGCCGGCCCTCCGCCGGAGGGCAGATCGAACAGCACCGTGTTTCCCACACTCACCGGCACCGCGGCCCGCTTGCCGTCCGGGCTTATCGCCAGGCCGCTCGACATGCGGGGGGTACTGCCCGTGGCAACCACCCTGCGGGAGGCCAGATCGTGGAGCGTGAGAGGCGAACTCTGTCGGGCGCCGAAGATCAGTTGCGTTCCGGCGGGGTTGAAGGTCGCGTGGATTTGCAGCGATCCGGCCGCGTAGCCAGCGATGGATCTGGTCCCGGCTTCCGACCAGACCAGGACGCGGGACCCGTCCGAGGCGGCGAGTTGTTTGCCGTCGCGGCTGAACGCCGGCCAGCGCTGTCCCTCGATCGCCTGGCTGCAACTGTTGCTCCGAAACTGTTTCTCCCCACAGCGGAAGAACGGCAGCGGCGCACCCAGGGCCTTGGCGGTCGCCGCGTCCCACACCCGGGCCTGGCCTGTCCGGGTGACGGTGACCAGTCGGCTCCCCTCGGGGCTGTAGGCGACGTAGTCCGGCACCCCACCGACCGGGATCGGCTCACCGGCCGGCTCTCCCGTAGCCGTGTCCCAGCGCTGCACCCTCTCCCCGACGGCCGCGGCCAGGGTCTTGCCGTCCGGGCTCAGCGCCACCCGGGCCACCGGCCCACCCGGCCGGAAGAGGAAGAGCGTTTTGCCCGTGGCCGCCTCCCACACCCGGGCGGTTCCGTCCGCGGAAGACGTGGCGATGAGGCGGCCGTCCGCCGAGAAGACGGCCGAGGTGACCGGACCCTCGTGGACCAGCGGCGGGTACACCAGCTCGGCCCGGCCGGCGCTCCAGACCCGGGCGACGTGTTCGCGCTGCTCGGTCCAGAACTCCGCCCCACGGCTGTCCCGGGTGAGGGTGGCGGCGACCGTGACCACGCGGTCGCCGGTCGGATCGCAGTCGCTGTCAACGACCGGCCGGTCGTGCGGGCAGAAGCCGACCAGCTGCGGCAGCCGGTCGATCGCAACAGCCAGGCGGAGGCGGTGGTTGGCCTCCGCGCCGGGGTCAAGGCTTTGGCCAGGCTTGAGGCGGGCGTGGTCGTCCTGCCACGCTCGGGCGGCCCAGTGCAAGGCGAGTTCCAGTTCCCCGCGCTCGGCCTGCTGGGCGGCCGTGGTGACGTCAAACTTGACCACCTGCCGCTGGGCCTTGTCCCGGGCCGCGTCGGCGTCGGCCAGGGCGGCCAGGGCGGTCTGCCTGGCGTCCTCGGCTTCCTTGCGGGCCGTCCGCTCATTATCCGCCGCCAGCCCCTCGCTCCGGGCCAGGGCCGACATCTCGCCTGCCACGTACAGCGAGCCGGCGGTCGCCAGCACCAGCACCGCCGTCAATACCGCTCCCAGCACGGCGATGCCGGGGTGGTGTCGCGCCCAGCGGACGTAGCGCTCCAGGAGCGTTTGCCGGCGTGCCAGGATCGGCTCGTCATCGACGAACCGTTGCAGATCGTCGCGCAACTCACCCGCCGTCTGGTAGCGTCGGGCCGGGTCGCGGTCGCTGGCCTTGTGAACGATCGTCTCCAGATCGCGCGGGACGCGCCGCCGCATGCTTCCCAGCGGTTCGACCTCTGCCGTGGTCACCTGCTTGACAAGCCGGTTGCGGTCGCGCTGGTCGAACGCCGGCCGCAGTGCGATCAGCTCGTACAGGGTCAGGCCGAGGCTGTAGACGTCGCCGCGGCCGTCGGCCTTGCCGTCGAATGCCTCCGGAGGCATGTAGCGCAGCGTGCCGAGGATGTCTCCGGTGTGTGTGAGGTTCTCGCCGCCCTCGGCCTTAGCCAGGCCGAAGTCGGTGACCCAGACGGTGCCGTTGAGGTCCAGCAGCAGATTGCTCGGCTTGATGTCCCGATGAACGACCCCCTGTTTGTGGGCGTATTCCAGGGCATCGGCCACCTGAGCGCCGATGCGGGCCACGCTCTGCCAGTAGCTCAGTTTGCGCGTCTTGCCGCCAGTGCTGACTCCGCTCGTGCCGGGCAGGCTGACTCCCGATGAAGTCAGCAGCGCCGTGTCCGAGGAAGCCGCTGCGGCCAGGACCGGCGGGGCCGGCTCCGCTGCTTCGACGTGCAGGCAAGTCCCTTCCTCCTCCGCCTCGTCCACGCCGTCGGCCGGGCGAAATGCGCCGGTCAGGAGCGAGTGGGCGATCCGCGCGACCTCACGCTCGGCGGCGGGCGGGGATGGGGCGCTGGTGGCCGCGGAACCGGACGGGCTGATCCGGGCCAGTTCCTCGACCACGACGTCGAGGCCGGTGCCCTGGATGAACTGCATGACGTAGAAGGGGACGCCCTCGGCCTCGCCAGTGCCGAAGACCGGCACGATGTTGGTGTGGTGCAACTTCGCCGCCGCCCTGGCCTCACGCTCGAAGCGCCGTTTCTGCCTGTCGTCGCGCATCAGCCGGTCGGTTAGCACTTTGAGGGCGACGCGGCGGCCGAGGCTGACCTGCTCGGCCTCGTAGACGACGCCCATGCCGCCGTGCCCGACTTCACGCAGGATGCGGAAGTCCCCGAGGTGTTGCAGAACCGGGGCGGACGGTGGGGCCGGGGATGCGGCCTTGCCTTCCTGGGCCAGGCCGTCCTTGGCTTGCTCGACCTGGGCCAGGGCCGGCAGCAGCTCGCGCAGGTCGTCGGCCAGGTCGGGATGGCGGTCGCAGTATTCCTTGACCGAGGGGCGTTCGCCCTTGCGGAAGCGTTCGTTGAACTCCTCGACCAGGCGGTCGAGCAGGTCGTAGTCGCGGGACGAGTCCTGGCTGGGCATGGTCGATTCTCCTGGTGGATTCTTCGTTCAACTCGCCTGGCTCACTGTCCGGCGCCACGCTCGATCTGGACTCGAAGAGCAAGTACGTCCGGATCGTTGGGGCGTGCGGCGACCGCAGCGGCGAACTCCTTCTCGGCCAGCGTCTTCTCGCCCAGCCGGGCGTAACTCCGCCCCCGGAGCAGGCGGAGATAGGGGTCATAAGGTTCGTCCCGCCCCAGCACGGTCCGCAGCGCCTCCCGATAGGTGATCGTGGCGTAGGCAAGACCAAAGGGCATGGCGATCCGGCCGAGGACCGGTGCGGCGCGCTCCATTTTGTCGAGCCGGAAGGTTGCCGAGCGGAGTGTCGCCTTCGCCTCATCGAGCCGGCCGAGCTTGTGCAGAGCCAGCGCCAGGAAGGAGTCCGCGCTGGTCAGGCAGCACTCACCCCCGGCGCCGCCGCGACATTCCGTGAGCAGGGCGACAGCCCGGTCGGCATTGCCGCTCCGGTAGTGGGCAGCCCCCGCGGCCAGCAGGACGTACCCTCGCAACCAGTTTGAAATCGGTTCCCGCAGCGCGACAGCGACCAGGGCGTCCCGCTGGCTCGGGTTCCCGGGGCTGTCGGGGGCGAGCACCATCAGGTGCAGCAGCCGTTGCGCGACCACCGGATCGTTGGTCTCCGCGCAAGCGGAGCCCCTCCTTCACGCAGTGGTGGTAACGGTCCTGGTTGCCCGCGACAAGGAAGGTGAGGCCGGCCTCCCACCAAATGTCCTCATCGTCGTGTTTGGCGTCGTAGCCGACGTGTTCCAGGGCCAACCCGAATTCCGCCGCCGCTTCGGTCCAGAGGCCCACCTCGGCAAACCGATCGGCCCGCGCCAGGTGAGCCGCGGCCCCGCGCGTCGTGCCGAGCCGTTGTTCGAGGGAGTCCGACGGAGCGAGGCGAACGGCTTCCAGCAGGGTCTCGGTCCCCTGGTGGGAGAGCTGGCGCCATTCGGCGAGCCGGCCGGCCTTCCAGTGGAGGTCTCCCTCGGCGATTTGCGCGTCCGCCCGATCAATTTTGGTCCGGACTTCCAGGGCCTTGCGGTCCACCGCCGCTCTTCGCGCTTCCTTCTGATACATCTCGGACATCCGCTCCGCCACGATCAGGGAGGCCGCCGTCGTCAGCACCAGAACGGCGGTCAGGACCGCCCCCAGAACGGCGATGGCGGGATTGTGGCGCGCCCAGCGGACGTATCTTTCCAGCAGCGTCTGCCGGCGGGCTCGGATCGGCTCGTCGTCCACGAAGCGTTGCAGGTCATCGCGCAGCTCGGCAGCGCTCTGGTAGCGCCGGGCCGGGTCGCGGTCGATGGCCTTGTGAATGATCGTCTCCAGGTCCCGTGGGACGCCGCGCCGAAGGGTCCCCAGAGGCTGGACCTCCGCGGTCGTCACCTGCTTGACCAGACGGTTGCGGTCGCGCTGGTCGAACGCCGGACGCAGGGCCACCAGTTCGTACAGGGTCAGGCCGAGGCTGTAGACGTCGCCGCGTGAGTCCGCCTTGCCGTCGAAGGCCTCCGGAGGCACGTACCGCAGCGTGCCCAGGATGTCACCGGTGTGAGTGAGGTTCTCGCCGCCCTCGGCCTTGGCCAGGCCGAAGTCGGTCACCCAGACCGTGCCGTTGAGATCCAGCAACAGATTGCTGGGCTTGATGTCGCGGTGAACGACGCCCTGTTTGTGGGCGTACTCCAGGGCGTCGGCCACCTGGATGCCGATCCGGGCCACGCTCTGCCTCGGGAACGCCGGCTGGAGAGAGGCCTGACCCTGGCTGGCCGCCGTTTCCGCGTGAGCATCCGGCCGGGGGAAGGCGTCGTCCAGCAGCGACCGGGCCACGCGCTCCAGGGACAGGCTGGCCTGTTGGGGCATAGGCGTCTGGTCCGTACACGACACAGCCGAGACGCCAGCGCCGCGGTACGTGCGGGCCATCTCCTCGACGACGGCATCCAGACCCATGCCCTGGATGAACTGCATGACGTAGTAGGGGACGCCCTCGGCTTCGCCGGCGCCGAAGATCGGTACGATGTTGGTGTGGTGCAGCCGGGCCGCCGCCCGCGCCTCGCGCTCGAAACGCTGCTTCTGCCTGGCGTCGCGCATCATGCGGTCGGTCAGCACCTTGAGGGCGACGCGGCGACCGAGGCTGACCTGCTCGGCCTCGTAGACGACGCCCACGCCGCCCCGTCCGACTTCGCGCAGGATGCGGAAGTCGCCCAGGTGTTGCAGGGCCGCGGCGGTCGGCGCCAGTGCTTCAACCTCCTGGGCCAGTTCATCCTTGGCTTGCTCGACCTGGGCCAGGGCGGGCAGCAACTCGCGCAGGTCATCGACCAGCTCGGGATGGCGGTCACAGTATTCTTCGAGGGTGGGTCGTTCGCCCTTGCGGAAGCGTTCGTTGAATTCCTCGACAAGGCGATCGAGGAGGTCGTAGTCGCGCGACGAGTCCTGACTGGGCACGGTCGAACCTCCTCATTGAGCTGTTGTTCAGATCGCGTCGCCTCTGTCCCCCAGAACAACTTTGAGCCGTTTGATGGCGCGAACGTAGCGCTTGGCGACCGCCGACTCCTCGATGCCCAGGGCCACGGCGGCCTCCGCCCGGGACATTTCCTCGAAATTGCGCAGGGCGATGATCTCGCGGTCGATCGGGTCCAGGGCGTTGATCGCCTCCTGGACCCGGAGCATGCGCTCGGCCCGGATCGCCGCCTCGGTTGGAGAAGTGTGCTTGCCCAGCAGCTGGGCCGCCAGGGCGGCACTCGACGCCGCCGGCAGGGCCTGGCGGTACAGCGAGACCTCCAGGGAAGCATCCCGCATCTGGGTGCCGAGGTGGGTGCGGTGGATCTTGTCCAGGCGCTCGCCGACGACCAGGCGGAGCCAGAGGAACAGCGGCAACCGGGGATCGGCCAGAAAGCCGGGGAGCTTGGCGACGGCATCGACGAAGCCGTCCTGGATGACGTCCGAAGCATCGACGCGGCCCTGAAGCCGGCGATCCAGGCGCAGATCGACCATTCGCCGCAGCCGGGCGCGGTAGCGCGTGAAGATCGCGTCCAGCGCGGCGGCATCGCCGGCGCGGGCCAGTTCCAGCAGGCGAACGGATTCGGCCGAGTTATTGTCCATCAGTAGCCCCATATCTTCTAACCTCCGGCCGCGGACGAACCGGAGACAGGCATTGGCCAATTTCTTTGTCGCGGTCCAGGAGATGGTGGTTGATGACGAGATTCACTTTATCCTCACGACGGACCCCGAGCAACGATTTCCCTGTCCGAATGTCTGCCCCAGCGAATTCCGATTGGGGTTGCGATGCCCTCCACTCCTGATAAAACAGGCATCATCCACCCGGCCAGGAGAATCTCATGCAACCACCGGATTTCGCCGAACAAGCTGGTCGCTCTCTGCTCGCCGACTTCGTCGGCGACGAACGCAACCCCGGGGTCCAGGTCGCGGATCGGGGCTCGGCCATCCGCATCACGGGTTTGAAGACCTTCCAGGCCAACCCCAACGTCTTCGTCCGGATCGAGACCAACCAGGGAGTTGTCGGCTGGGGCGATCTCAAGGGCGTTGATCCCCGGCCGGCCCTGGCTCTGGTCCATTCCCTGTTCGAGCTGCTCGACGGCGAGAACCCGACGCGGATCGAGTATCTCTGGCAGAAGCTGTACCGTGCCCATCGCAACATCCGCGGCGGGGCATTCATGGTCCACACCCTCGCCGCCATCGACATGGCCCTGTGGGATCTCACAGGGAAACTCTATGGCGTGCCGGTCTATCGGCTGCTCGGCGGTCCAACGCGGGAGCGCATCCGCGTTTATCACACACCCAAAGCGCAGAAGATCCCACCGGGAGGGTACTACGAGCATTCGAGCAATCCCGCCGACATCAACAAGATGGTCGCCGCCGTCCGGGCGGCGCGGGAAAAGGTCGGCCCCGATGGCGCGGTCATGTTCGACGCCCACTGCGCCCTGCCGCCGGCCACGCTGATCCAGCTGGCCAGCGCCCTGGCGCCGTATGACCTGCTGTTCATCGAGGAGCCGGCCGTGCCGGGCAACATCGAGGTGTTCAAGCGGCTCAAGCAGCAGGTCCGCATCCCGCTGGCGGCCGGCGAACGGGACCGCACCATCTGGGAAATGATTCCGTACTTGCAGAATGGCTGCCTGGACATCCTCCAACCGGACTGCTGCCACACCGGCGGCATCAGCTCGATGAAGAAGATCGCTTTCCTGGCCGAAGCGTATCAGGTTCCGCTGGCCCCGCACTGCACCGCGAGCAATCTCGGCATCGCGGCCAGCATGCACGTCGTTGCCTCGATCCCGCTCTTTCTGATCCACGAGTTCTACCCGCAGAATCAGGGCTTCAATCCCAAGGGGATCGCCCGGATGAGCTGGGAGCTGGACAGGGACGGCTACATCGGCTTGCCGGGTGGGCCGGGGCTCGGGGTCGAGATCGACGAGAAGGCACTGGAAGAGCAGGCCCGCAAGCCGCAGACCTACAAGTGGCCCGGGGCCAAGCTGCGCGACGGGTCGATTTCGGATTACTGAAGGTGTTCCTCGAGATTTTGCCGAGCGGCGCGGCGAGCCGGGGGCGTTATTGCGGCTGAGAAAACAAACGACTGTCGTCGCCGGTCCCCAGGGCGATGCCCTGGGCTATCGTGTTGCGCCCCTTCGGGGCGAAAGCCAAGGTTTTCCGCCCCGAAGGGGCGCAACACGATAGCCCAGGGCATCGCCCTGGGTTCTGGGCCGAGGCGGACTATTTCTTCCTGCGCCCCAATAGCCCTGGGCTCGCCAAAATCCAGAGGGACACCCGACTACTGAGCTTGGCATTCCTCCCTTCGCTGCTTTGTGTTATGACTCCGGCGTGACCGGCCTGTCGGCCGGGGCCCGAGGGACCGTAGCGGAGCGGCAGGGATGACGCAAACGGCTCGAACCACCTTTCTTCTCGATCTCGCCTGGTTGCTCGTCTGTGGTCTGGCTTCCTCTGCCTGGTGCGTGACCGCGGCGCGGGAGCTGGGCGGCACCTATGACGAGCCGGTTTACCTCCACTGTGGACTGGAGCACTGGCGCACGGGAAGCAGCTCGGCACTGATGCGGCTGGGCACCATGCCCCTGCCCGTCGATGCCGTGACCTTGCCGCTCTATCTGCGCGAGCGCTGGACGGGGGTGGCCATCGATCCGGTGCGGGATTGGGAGCAAGTCCTTCCCTGGGCCCGGGCGGTGACGCTGCTGTTCTGGTGGGCATTGCTGATCTACGCCTTCTTCGCGGGCCGGGCCCTGGCCGGGCCCTGGGCCGGCCGGCTGGCCGTGGCCCTGCTGGCCTGGGAACCCAGTTTCCTCGCTCATGCTTCGCTGGCCACGACCGACCTGTCCGTCACGGGTTGCCTGCTTGCCCTGGTTTACCACTTCCGCACCGGGCGTGACAGCCGCTGGCTGGTGCGCGTCGGTGTGCCGGGCCTGTGGTTCGGGCTGGCGCTGACGGCCAAGGCGTCCATGCTTGTTTACGGGCCGCTGTGTCTGCTGGTCGTCGGCCTGGAGCATTTGCTCCGGACTCAAGTGTTGCCCGGCCTGTCCGGTAGGAGCGTCCGCGACCTGGTCCGGCAGACGTGGGCCCGGCTGCGGCCGTTACGGCGGGACATGACCGTTGTGGTCCTGCTCGGTCTGGTGGTGACGTTTGCCTGGTGCGGCTGCGACTGGCAAACGGAGCCGACCTTTGTGAGCTGGGCCCACAGCTTGCCGGAGGGAAGGACGCGCGACGGCATGGTCTGGCTGGCCGAGCACCTTTGCATCTTCAACAACGCGGCCGTCGGCATGATCCGCCAGGTGACGCACAACGTTCGCGGCCACGGGGCCTATCTGCTCGGCCAGACGCATCGGCGGGCCCTGTGGTATTACTTCCCGCTGCTCTTGACCATCAAGCTGACCCTGTCGCTGCTGGTCTTGCTGGGACTGGTGCTGCTGCTCCGGCCGTGGAGCCTGCTCAACTGGGCTTTCCTGGCCGGGGGGGTGGTGCTGGCCCTCAGTCCCGCCTTCCGGGTGCAGATCGGCATTCGCATGATCCTGCCGGTGATCGCCCTGTGCGTGGTCGGACTGTCGGCAGCACTGGTGCAGGCGATCCAGCAAAGCGAGGCGCCCTGGCGGCGCTGGCTGCTGCTGGGCTCGGCCGGGGTTGCCCCGCTGTGGAGCCTGGCGTCGGCGGTGATGGTCTGGCCGCAGGGGCTCTGTTACGTCAACGAGCTGTGGGGCGGAACGGAGCACGGCTACACAGTGGTCAGCGAGGCCAACTACGACTGGGGCCAGGGGCTCAAGGAATTGGCCGAGTGGCAGCAAGAGCACCACATCCGCAGGATGGCGGTCTGCTACTACGGCACCGACCCGCTGCTGCAACGGCTGCCGGTCGAGTCGATGCCGTTTCACTCCATGAAACTGCGCAACCCGGACGACGTCCGGGCCGCCCTGCGCGGCCGCTACCTGGCCATCAGTACCACCATGCTGTACGGCATGGCCGTGGACACGCCGGGAATCCGCCAGGCGACCGCGTTCCTGCGCCGCTGCCAGCCGGTGGGCCGAACCAGCACGTTCTTGATCTTCGATTTCACCAGGGTCCAGCCCCAGCAGGCCGGGCCAAACAAGGCAGGCCCCGAGACGCCGGGCAAGCCGAACGAGCATCCGGTTGCCGTCGAGGTGGGCAACCCGGATGGATGATTGACCCCAGGGGCGGACCGTCCCTACAATAGTGCTGTTTTTCCGACGCCAAGCCGGACCGCGGCGCGGGACGTGCGAACTCCGACAGTCCGAACAAAGGTTCCTCGTTTGATCCTCCTGGCATTGCTCCCCGTGGCCATCTATCTGCTTGTGCTGGGGGCTGTCAACCGGCGGCACTATCCGCTGATGATTTCCGGAGTCTGGGACTTCATCGGCCTGCTCTTTGCCGTTTCCGGGTTTCTCCTCTTCGGCGGGCCGGCCCTGCTGGCCAGCGTCAACGAGCGCGTCCGCGGCTACTACGTCCCCATCGTGGTCGTCGGTTCCAGCGTCTACTTCCTGCTGGTGGTCGCCGGGGTGGGTTACCTCCTCTGGCGGCAGCGGGGGCTCACGTCGATCTACAACGTCGAGCCCGGCGTGCTGCAGCGCTGCTTGCTGCAGGTCTTCGAGCGGTTGCATCTCAGCCCGGTGCGCTCCGGGAACCTGTACCTGTTCGGCCTGCCCGGGGAAGCGACCCCGTCCGCGGAAACCGCACACGAGATCATCCGCGGCCCTCATTATCGGTCGAGCGCGATCACCACCCGGATCGATCCGGGCACACCCGTCGGCGCGGAGGCCGACTTCCTGGGCCAGACCGCCATTCTGGAGGTGGACGCTTTTGCCGGGTTACGCCACGTGACCTTGCGCTGGGAGCCGGTCAACACGCTGTTTCGTCAGGAGATTGAGCCTCAGCTGCGGCAACTCCTGTCCCGGACACCGACCGCCGAATCGGACGTTGGTCCGTGGATGACGGTGGTTGGGCTGGGCATCCTGGTGCTGGTCTTGCTGGTGGGGATCGTCCTGGTGACGTTGCAGATCTGGCCGATCTGGTGGGGATGAGAATGACTCACACTTCTCCCCTCTCCCCGCTGGGGAGAGAGGTCGGGGGTGAGGTTTTCTTCGATTTATCGTTTCGCGCTCAACCGGCCCAGCGCGAAACGATAAATCAAAATACAACCCCTCACCCCCGACCCCTCTCCCCAGCGGGGAGAGGGGAGAAAGGCGCCTTACCACCCCGGCGGCAGTGGCTGCGGCGCTCCGATCCACACAGGCGTGTCAAGGGGGACCGGACTTGCTCCCGGTCGCGAAATCGGCCCACCCCAGCTGGAGGGAGATTCGGTCTGCCAGGGTCTTGGCCCACCCCACCCGGACGTGGATTCGGTCCGGCCGGTGATCGGCCGGCCCCAGCTGGACGTGTCCGACGAGGGGCTTTCCGGCGGCGTGGGCTCCGGCAGTTGCGGTCCAAGGTCCAGCGGTGCCGGTTTGGGGAGCTTCTCCGGATTGGCCGGGTCGCCGAGCTTTTTCGGCAGGGGCGGGTTTGGGTTGCTGGGGTTGGACGGCAAGAACGGATCTTCCTCGGGTCCGGTCCTGGTGCCAGCGGGCTCGGGGAGCTTGCGTTTGTCTATCGGCACGAGCTTGATCGTGATGTCCTTTTCCGCCTCAAACTCTCGACCGTCGGCGGCAAGGAACTTGGCGATCACGCGCAGCTTGGTTGTGGACGGATAGACCTTCCAGTCCAGGATCAGGGTGTAGCCCGAGCCGAACAGCCTCTTGCCCCAGGCCTTGCGCAGCTGTTCCGGGGAAACGTCCCATTCCGAGAGCGGTTTCTTGGTGCCTTCCGAGCTGATTTCCAGCACGATGATCCTGGCGGCCCCGGGGACCTTGACAACGTGGTTGTCGCAGTCGCGTGGCTCCAGGGTCACTTGCAGGGCCGAGTCGCCGGGGCAGCTTCCGGAATCGGAGCCGCCGGTCATGCCCAGGGTCAGTGAGCGAACGGGGAGCATGGGAAGGACAGGTCTTCCGGGACCGGGCGGGATGGGACCAACGTCGCCCTTGAGGTGGCGAACTTCCAGTTCCAGGGCCTTGTTGTAACAGAGCTGCTTTTCCATTTCATCCCGCAACTCGCGCAGATCAAAGTCGCGGGCGGCGCAATTCCTGTTCCACGCGCTCACAATTGGTGGTCCGGCATCCTGAACCGAGGGCCACAAGCGTCATGCTGCACAACAACGCCAGGGGCCAACGCATGCAAGGGGTCCTTCATTCGGAAGGAGTCAGGGGTCAGCAATCAGGGGTCGTTTATTGCTGACTCCTGACTCCTGACTCCTGACTCCTTTTCGGGCTACGTTTGCTGCGGCCGGTTGACCAGCTGGCTGGCGGGCAGCCGTTCCAGCACGTGGTCCACCAGGCCATATTCCTGGGCCTCCTTGGCCGACATGAAGTTGTCGCGATCGGTGTCCTTCTCGACGCGATCCAGCGGCTGGCCGGTCAGCCGGCAGAGAATCTCGTTCATCAGCTTCTTGGTCCGCAGCAGGTGCCGGGTGCGGATCTCGATGTCCGTCACCGGGCCGCGGGCGCCGCCGAGCACCTGGTGAATCATCACCTCGGCATGCGGCAGGGCATTGCGCTTGCCCTTGGTGCCCGCCGCCAGCAGCGTGGCCCCCATGCTGGCCGCCATGCCGATGCAGTACGTCGCCACGTCGCAGGTCACGTAACGCATGGTGTCGTAGACTGCCATGCCGGCCGTGACCGAGCCGCCGGGCGAGTTTACGTACAGGTGGATGTCGGCCTTGGGATCATCGAATTGCAGGAACAGCATTTGCGCCACGATCAGGTTGGCGCTGTAATCATCGATCTCTCCCTGCAGGAAGATGATCCGATCCTTGAGCAGCCGGCTGTAAATGTCGTAGGCGCGTTCTTCCCGGCCGCTCTTCTCCACCACAATGGGAATCGGGGACATAACTGGACTCTCCAGCCCATCCCGCTTCCTCTTCAAGAGATCGGCCGCGGGATGGGGTTTGCTTCAGGAAAATTGGGAAAACAGGAATCGCCACCGCCGCTTGCGGCTTAGCGCCTCCGCTAAACCGCAAGCGGCGGGGCGGCCCCGCTCACGTGCCCGGCTTCTTCTCGGGCGGGATCTTGACCAGCACCTCGTCCACCAGGCCGAACTCCTTGGCCTCCTGAGAGCTGAAGTAGCGATTGCGCTCGGTTTCGATCTCGATGGCCTCGAGCGGCTTGCCGGTGTGGCGTGCCAGGATCTCGTTGAGGAGCGTCTTCTCCTTGAGCATCTCCTTCATCTCGATCTCGACGTCGGATGCCTGCCCGCCGATGCCCCGGCTCCAGGGCTGGTGGATCATGACCTTGGAGTGCGGCAGGGCAAAGCGTTTGCCCTTGGTGCCCGACGCCAGCAGGATGGCCGCCCCGCTGGCCGCGATCCCCATGCAGTAGGTGGCGATGGGACACTCCAGGAACTGCATCGTGTCGTAGATCGCCAGCGTCGCCGTCACCGAACCGCCGGGCGAATTGATGTAGAAGTGGATCTCCTGGGTGCGGTTCTCGTATTGCAGATAGAGCATCTGCTGGATGACCATGCTGGCCGTCATGTCGGTGATGACCGGCTCGTAGATGTTGGAGCCGGCCGTTCCGAAGAAGATGATGCGGTTGTCCAGCAGGATGTCGCCCGTGCCGTACTGCCGCTGCTTCTGGTAGTCGCGGTAGCGCTGGCCGCGCAGGTCGGGCGGCCCGTTGCCGTTCAGCTCGAACATGGAAATCTCCTCATCCGAAAGGATGAAGGAGGAAGGATGAAGGATGAATCAAGACAATCCTTCGGATTCATCCTTCATCCTTCCTCCTTCATCCTTTCAGCGTTACTGGGGTGAAGGCGGATTGCTGCTCTCGGGCGTCGCGGCCGCTTTCGGCTCGTTCAGCTCGCCGGGGACAGCCTGGACCTCGACCGAGGTCATGGCCGGAGCGGACACGGATTCGTCGCCGCCCATGGGCACGTCCTCGTACTCGGCCGTGTCCAGGATCAGGTCGAGGGCCCGGCGCTCGTACATTTCCGCCATGAGGGCGTCGAGCATGTCTTCCTTCTCCAGCTGGGCGCGGTAGCGCCGCGGCGAGATCTGCTGCGAATTGGCCAGACGCTCGATCTCCTCGTTGACGTCGTCTTCCGTGATGTCGATCTTCTCGACCTCGGCGATCTTCTGAAGGATGAAATGCTCCTTCAAGGCCATCGCGGTGCTGCTGATGATGTCCTGCTGCATCAGCCGGAGGCGATGCTGGATCTCCTGCTCGGGGATGCCGTCGCCCTCCATCTCCAGGCGTCTGCGGTGCAGGGCCGCTCGGGCCTGGCGCTGCAGCAGCTCGCGCGGCAGGTCCCACTGCTCGGTGCCGATCTGCTCCAGGATCTGCTGCCGGAAGGCCTGCCGCTGAGCATGTTCCAGCCGGCGCTGCAGCACTACCTGGAGCATCTCGCGCAGCAGCTCGCGCGTGGAGATGCCGAACTGCTGCTCCAGGTATTCGGAGGTCAGCTCCGGCACGCGCAGGGCCTTGACGTCCTTGACGTGGAAGGTGGCCTGCACCGTCTGGTTCCGCAGCGTGGGGTCGGCCGCCAGCTCGGACAGGTTGATGTCCACCACGCGATCGTCGCCGGCGCTGGCCCCTTCGATCTGTTCGGCGAAGCGCGGCGCCACGCCGTCCTTGAAGGACAGCTGCTTTTCAATCCGGAAGGCGTTTTCCTTCAGGGCGCCGATCACCTGGTCGCCCCTCTTGAAATCGACGTCGGCGATGACCAGGTCGTCCAGGGTGGCCTTGCCCTCGGGCTTGGGCACCACCTGGGCATCGCGGAGCAACAGCCGGTGCTCCTCGTTGTCGAGGTCCTTGTCGGTGAAGGTGCGGATGGGCCGGCGCAGGCGGAGGCCCTTGTAGTTGGCCAGGTTGAACTGCGGCCGGACCTCGACCTCGAACTCGTACACCAGAGGCCCCTGGGCCGGCAGCACGATGTGAGCCGGGTTGATGTTGGGCGGGGTCAGCGGGGCCACGTCATGGTCCTCGGCCAGCTGCTGCAAACTGGCCAGGAGGACCTCGTTCTTGACCTGTTCGTGGACCTCCTTGCCGAAACGGCGCTCGACCAGCCTGCGCGGGGCCTTGCCGGGGCGGAAGCCGGCCACGGCCACGGGCTGGGTCTTCATCATCTCGTTGAACTTCTCGTTGAGGCGGGCCTCGATGTCGTCGCGATTGACCTCGACCCGGATGTGCTTCTTGCACGGCCCGGTGTTGCGCAGCGTCACCTCCTGCTTGAGCTTGACGGGCTGCTTTTCGCCGGCCTCTTCGTCGGGTGCGGCCACGGCAGTCGTCTGGGACTCTTCGGTCGCGACGTCTGGTTCCTCCGCGCGGGGTTCGTCAGTCATGGCTACCTGCTTTCATGCGTGAATGCCGATACTCCCGGTCTATTGGACAGGGGCCCTCCGCTTCCGGGTAACCGACACCCGGAAGGTGCAAGGCTCCGTCACCAGGATAACGCTGTATTCTAGGAGGGAAGCCGCCGGGAAAGAAGTCCCCGCGCGTGAACGAGATTGCCGGCTGGCGTGTCCGATTGCTGGGAAGCCGGTCGCAACCGTGGCAACGGCCGTGGCCGTCTGTCATAATGGCTACCAGGTCGGGCTCCGAACAGAGAACAGGAGACGTCATGGACCCTGGCAATCTCGTCAAGTCCTGGCTGCAGGGGCGCGCCCAGGTGACGGACGGCAACGGCTTGCAGTTCGCCCCGCGGCAGCTGCCGCCGCTGGCCCCGAAGTTGCAGCAGGCCTACCGCTGGCTCACCGACCGGGCCATCCACTGTCCCTACACCGACGTTGAGTTCGGGCCCCCGCTCGTGCTTGGCAAGGGCGAGCAGAAGGTCGAGCTGCCACGCGAGACCGCCTACGCCTCGTTCCTGCTGCTGCCGCTGCTGAACCTGATCACCTGTCGCCGGCTGGTCTTTGTCGGCGCTCCCGGCCGCGGCAAGACCACGGTCGCCACCCTCATGGCCCTGCTCGCCGGTGCGACCTTGCAAGAAACCCGTCAAGCGGTCCAGCACGGCCATCCGCAAATGACCATCGCGGACCTGCTCGGTAGTCCGCTGCCCAGCGAGCTGATCCGTGCCGAGAAGACCCACGACATCCGCGTTGCCTGGCGGCGCTGGATCAGCCAGCGCGTCAAGATCATCGATGAGTACAACCGCATTCCAACAAAAACGCAGTCGGCGCTGTTATCCCTCATGGCGGAGGGCTACGCCGAGATGTACGAGCAGGTGGTCCACTGCGGCCCCTCGGCGTGGTTCCTGACCGCCAACGACGACATGGGCGGCGGCACCTTCCCGGTCATCGAGGCCCTGAAGGACCGCATCGACATCGTGGTCCGCTGCACGCCGCTGCACTCCCGTTACCTGGAGGCGCTGGCCGAGCGGGTCCACACCGGCCGGTCGCCGGAGGAGCTGGTGCCCGCCGACCTGGTCTTCACCGCCGAGGAGCTGGACACGGCCGGAAAAGAAGTGCGTGCCGTGCCGGTGCCGGCCGAAGTCCGCGACGTGCTTGGCTTTCTGCTGGGGCAGCTCGATTTCTGCCGGCGGGCCTCCAATCGGCTGGAGTATCAGAACAAGGACACGCTGCACCTGGCCGGGCGCAAGGTCGGCCACGTTTGCACCGAAGATTGTCCGCTGGACAAGCACGAGAACCTGTGCAGCCAGACCGAGAACGGCGTCTCGGCTCGCGCTTACCAGACGCTGCTGCACTTCGCCAAGGCCCTGGCCTATTTCCGCGGCCACAGCGCCGTCGAAGCGGAAGACGTCCGGCAGTTACTGCCCTGGGTGCTGCACGACAAGCTCCAGGCCAACCTCCAGAGCGCGTTCTTCCACAAGACGGAGAACCAGGTGTACCTGACCGATCGGGTGTCGTGGATTCGGCAGCTGTACGATCGGGCCGCGACCCAGTACGCCGCCGCCTTGCCGATCCGCCAGCCTCTGCTGCAACTGCGCCGCGAGCAGGACGCGGGCGTGGAGGGGCTGACCCCGAACGAGCTGCGGCAGCGCATGACCCAGGTGCAGCAACGGCTCGACGACACGCTGAAGAAGACCGAGCTGAACGGGGCTGTCTACGAGGACCTGGTGCTGCTGAAGGACATTTACGTCCGTTACCAGGCAGAGCTGCAACGAGCCGGAAGCGTACAGCGACGGTCCCGCTTAGACCGTCGCTTACGCTTCCGGCTCGTTGGCGCGCAGACATCGGTGAGGGACAACAACGTGGAACCGACCTGCGAGGAATTGGTCGTCACCGTCGCCCGGGACGGTCCCCGGCAGCATGCCCGCTGGGATGCTGTCTTCTTCGAGGAGCTGGCGTCCGGGCCCGTGCGTTCCGTCTGGGATGCCGTTGCGGAGCAACCCCAGGCCGTGCCCGTCTTCCAGGCGTACCTCCAGTTGGTGCAGGAAGCCCTTGGCGCGGGCTACCTCCGGCGTGAGCAGGCTGGCCCCCTGCCGCCGAACTTCCTGAGCCTCTGTCTTGTCCATCTGATACCGCGCTCGCTGGCCCGAGTGCCGGAACCGGAACGGCTGCCGTGGCTGGCGAAGGTCTGGAACCTGTGCGAGGGGCTGCTGCGTGAGCCGGCCTGGGTGGACCGGTTTGTCGTGGCCTGTGCCAGGAACCTCGACGATCTGACCGACGTGGAGGGCTTCCTGGTGCGGACGCTGGAACCGGTCCTGGTGCCGGCCCGGCCGGCCCGCTGGGAGGGGCCGTTCGCCGTGACCGTGCTGGACGCCCGGCCGGTCGATGACGAGTTTCTGCCCGGAGACATGCACCTGGCGGCCCCGGCCGTGCTTTGCGTCCACGACCGTCGGCGGGCGGACGTTCATCTCGGCGTCTTCCTCCAGTACGAGCGCCGCAGCCGTTTCCTGGGCGTGTCGTGCTGCCTGGGCCAGTATCCGACGCCGGGGAGCCGGCCAACCGTCGGGGTCGCGGAGCATCAGCTGCGCATCGGCACGCACGTGGTGAAGCTGCCGTTCCTGCGCCGCTGGCGGCACCCTGTCTTTGCCGGGTCTGGTTTTACCGTGGTCAGCGCCATCGATTCGCAGCGCCTCTGGATCGTGGAGAGCCCCTGATGACAGCAGCGCAAGCTAGCGACAATCTGAACGAGGTGGGCCGGCGCATCGCCGAATCCTGGGACCGTGCCCAGGCGCACTGGTCGCGGTTCCTGCTGCTGAGTGCGCCGGTGGACGACCCGGAGCAGCAGGCCATTGCCCAGATCAACCTGGCGACCCGCCAGGTATCGCTGCACTTCGGCCAGGTCGCCCGCAAGGACTTGCTCGACTGCGTGGAAGCGCTGCTGGCCCACGAGATCGGCCACCACGTCCGCTATCCCGGCACCCTGGCGGTCGAGGCCCGGCTGCGGCTGATGGAGCGGTCGCTCATTCCCGTGGAAAACTACTCGACGCTCAACCTGTTCTCGGACCTGCTCATCAACGAACAGCTGGGATCGACCTACCACGAGCAGTTCGTCCGCGTTTACCAGGCGTTTGACCCGTCCGAGGGCTGGGGCAACGACCCGGCGTTCGTCTTCTACCTCGCCGTCTACGAGGAGCTGTGGCGACTGAAGCCGGGCACCCTGCTGGGGCGGGCCCTGAAGCCGTTCGACTCGGCCTACGACGGCTACCGCGCCGACGCCCAGCTTCTGGCCCAGAACCTGTTCGGACTGGGGCCGAACGTGTTCACGCAGTTCCTCTACTTCGCCTCGGTCCTGAGCCGGTATCTCAAACCAATGCTGGGCAAGAAGCTCATTTGCCGGGACAAGAACCAGTGCGGCCGGGGCGAGCCGTCCACCGACGACTGGGCCGACGCCCTGGTCCCGAGCAGCCGCGAGGAGGAAGCGATCCGCCGGGCCCTGGAGGAAGGCTGGATCAGCGAGGAGCAGGGCGGCCGCATGAGCGGCAGCGAAGGTCTGGAGTCGCGCATCCTCAGTCTGCCCGGCCAGGGCGGCGACAACGCCGAGCTGGTCCCGGAAATCATGGCCGCGTACTATCGCCAGCAAGCGGAGCGCTACCTGATCCGGCCGCCGCCACAGCGCACTCTCGGCGAGGCGATCGTGCCGACGACCCTGGAGGAGTGGGAGCCCGGCGATGCGGTGCGCGACATCGACTGGCTGGGGACGCTGGTGCAGCGCGGCCACGTCCTCGGGGCGGCCCAGCCGCTGAGGCGCGCCCGGATCGCGGAGTTTGAGGGGCACGACGTTCCCCTGTGGCAGCCCCGGGTGGAGATCTACCTCGACGTCAGCGGCTCGATGCCGGACCCGCGGACCACGCGCAACGCCATGACCCTGGCCGCCATGATCCTGACCACCGGGGCCATCCGTGCGGGCGGCTGGGTGCGAGCGCTGCTCTACTCAGGGGAGCCGGTCGCTTACTGGCAGTGGTGCCGATCCGAGACGGAACTGTCGCGTTTCCTGATGCACTACATCGGCGGCGGGACGGTGTTTCCGTTCGGCGTGCTGCGCGAGTCGCTGGAGAAGTGCGGCAGCGTCCAGCCGATTCGCGTCGTCATCACGGACCCCGATTTTGACTCGAATTACAAGGCAAAGCCCGAACACGCGCGACTGTTTGCCGAGGCCGTGCGCCGTTCGCCGCATTTCGTCCTGCTGCTGCACCGGCCTCGGCCGGTGTCCGTGGCTGCATACCGGGCTGTCGGCGCCCGCGTGGTCGAGGTCGCGGAGCTGGAGGCCTTCCCCCGCATGGCAGGGGACCTGTCCCGGGCCCTGTTCGAGGAGCAACGTCATGGCGATCGCGGACTGGTTCCGTAAACGGTCGCGCGGCCGGCCGACGGTGGAGGTGGCCCTGCCGCCGCTGGAAACGGTGCTGACGGCGACCGTGCCGCGCCTGGAGAGTGCCGTCGTCGAGGGGGACCTGCTCCGGGCCCGCCTGGCGGACGCCTATCGCGACGGCCAGCTCGAACCGCCTCTGCCGGAGACGTTCGACGCCCGGACGGCACGCCTGGACAAGGAGGGCTGGCGCCGCCTCGCCCTGGCGGTCAGTGCCCTGGATCATCCCCCGCTCCGCGCCGCGCTGCCGGGCCTGGTTCAGAACGGGGACACCACCCGGCAGATGGAGGTGGCCTTCATTGGTCTGTCCCAGGCAACGTCCCTGCTGACGATGGAATTGCTCCGGCAAGGCCCCCTGCGCATCGAGGAGTTTGCTCGCCACTTGCTCGCCCGGCTGGGTGCGCAGGTAGTCGGCGAGACGGTGGCGCAGTCGCGGGAGCGGCTGGAGCGGCTTGACTACGAGTGCCTGCTGGCGGAGGCGGAAAGGGCCAAGGAATCGGCCGAGGTGCGGATGGATTACCTGCGCAAGTTGCAGGAGGAAAAGGACCGTCGCCGGCCCCGGCGCGGTAAGTGGTGAGAGCATGCGCGAGACACCCGCGGCATTCGTGGCCGGGTCGGGCGGGAGCGGCTATCCCGCCGACAACCTGGCACGCTTCAGCTACCACACCGGCGGCCCCTTGCGACCGCTGGCCGCCGAGGAACCGTGCCCGGTCCTGTTCCGCGACCTGGGCCTGGTGGCGACCGCTCTGTTCTTGCGTGGCGAGCTGCGCCGGCTGTGCGGGCCGCTGACGCCGGTCATTTACATGCGCACCGAGGACTACGTCGAGCCGTACATCGACCACGAATCCATCGGCCGGCTGGTCTTGCTGCGGCCGCTGCTGCTGGCACCGTGGCACTCCGGCGTGCGGCACGTATACGTGGCCCGGGCAACGCGCACGGCGGACCCAACAACGCTGGCCCTCATTCCGGGGCACGTTCCCCTGGCCGAGGCAGCGCGACTGTGCGGCGAGATGCACGACCAACGGGAGCTGCGTGAAGCCCTGGGCGAGCGGCTTTACGATGAGGCGGTGCAGAATACGCTGGCCCGCGTGGAAGGGCTGCTGACGGAGCAGGAGGCGACTGAGGAGAGAGCTGGTCCCTTGCGCCGAGCCTTTCAGTCGCACGAGCAGCGAAGCCGGGAGCTGGCCCGCGAGGAGATGGGCCGGCTGGGTATCACGGAAAATGACCTGTGTGCCGCCTGGCACCACTTGCCCCGGGAACGGCGTTTGTTCCTTCGTGAGGCGCTGGCAGGATTGAGGGACCTCCCATGAGTGCGATTCTTTCCCTTCCTTTCGCGGACCGACCTGCCCACGAGGCAAGCGTTTGGGACGCCTGCCGCTTCCTGTCGTGCAGCGTCCTGCCGGTGCGTCTGGCGTGCAACCTGCGCTGTCCGTTCTGCTTCTCGAAATCGTCGGTCAGCGCCCTGCGGGAGGACCACGTCGATTGGCGTCGGCTCGACGTGGCCGGCTACTATCGCTTTGCCCGGGAGCGTGGGGCGACGCGCCTGGTCATCACCGGCGGTGGAGAGCCGCTGCTGCGACCCGACGACGTCGTCCACCTTGTCGAGATCGGCTCGGCTTATTTCGACGAGATCGCCTGCTTCACCAATGGCACCTACCTGACGCCCGACCTGGCCCGCCGCCTGGCCGACGCTGGTTTGGCTTACGTATGCTGGTCGCGGCATCACGAGGACGACAAGGTCAACCGGCGTCTGATGGGGACCGGGGCACCGCCACTGGAGCGCTTCCTTGCTGCTGCGGCGCCGCTGCCGGTCCGGGCAACCTGTGTCATGGCCCGGGGTTACGTCGATGACACCGCGGCCGTCTACCGCTACGTGGACGCCCTGCGCAGTTACGGCGTGCGGCAATTCACGTTCAAGCACACCTACGTCGCTTACGAACAATCCGTCTTTCAAGGGTCGGCCGAGGACCGCTGGGCCGCCGAACATCAGGTCGAATTCGACCCGTTCGCGGGAACGGGCGAGGTCGTCGCCCGGCTGCCGTGGGGTCCGTGCGTCCGCCGTATCGGAGACTTGCAAGTATGTTACTACCACGAACCGACGCCGCAGTGGGAACTGGCCAACCAGCTGTGTCGCTCCAGCAACCTGCTGTCGGACGGCAGCGTTTACGCTTCACTGGAGGATCAGCGGAGCCTGCTGTATCGGCTGAGGTGCTGCTGAAGGCCCTTGCCGAAACCGGTGTGGAGCATTTCCGGCCGCTGCTGCCCGTGGGCTATGCGGCCGGGGTGCAGGCGTACCAGGAGGCGGTCGCATGCCTCACCGCGGGCGACCTGACGGACCATTACACCACCGGGCTGCGGTTCTTCCACGAGGAGTTTGTGCCGGCACTGAAAGCCCGGCTGGTGGCGCTGTCCGGCGGGGCCTGGCAGCTGGAGGACTTCAGGGCCTACGCCGCGGGCAGCGACGTCGATTTCATGACGCACCTGGTGGAGGCCGTGGCCAGCCGCGAAGAGGTATGCCTCTTCCCCGGCGACTGGCACGGGTTCCGCGTCGGCTCGACGCATCAGGCAAGGATTCGCTGGACCGAGGAGAGCCGGGGCCGATTGGCTTGCCTGTGCATCCCCTCGGTCCGCAACGGGCACCTCACGGAGGAGATGGCCGGCTTCCTCGAAGAGGCTGCCGTCTGCCTGCTGAACCTGAACCTGTTTCCGACGCTGGAGGCCGCCGAGCGGCGGGAGGTCGCCTCCCGGCTGGCCTGCGTGCTGCCGAAGTCGGTGCTGTCGATCAGCTTCAGCCGCGGCTTCGGACTCACTGCGTCGCAGCTGGGAGTCTTCCTGGTCCACCGCGATCATCCTTACCAGCGGCGCTTTGCCACGCAGTGGAACTGGTTCACCTACTTCCACAATGCCCTCGCCGCTCGGGCTTTCCTGGCGCTGGACGAGGAACGGAGGGCAGCCGTGGACGAGCAGCGCCGAGGGTGGGTGACGGACTGGCTTCGCCGGCACGGTCTTCCCGTGGTGGAGTCGGGCAGCTACTACGTCAAGTCCTTCCGCGTCGGCCCTGTGCCTGCCTCATTGGAGCCGCTTCGGCGAGGCGAGGTGGTCCGGCTCTGTTTCAAGCCGCCTCAGGTCTGATTGGCGTGGTCGGTCTCAGTTCCCCGTATTCAGTCGAAGGTGCTGATCCATGTGTCTGTAAAGCTCATCGAATGTGACGCAAATCACGGTATTGCTATCAACGGTGACCTTGTCCGTTCTCCAGTCCAGACGAAAACGCTCATAAGAATCGGGAATGCTGGCGTCTCGCCCAATAATCAGCATTGCCGAGAACCTGATGTGACCGTCTCCGAAATCTCTCTTGAATCGTTGTGTCTTTTTGAAGTCATCGAGCATCGTATACCAGTCGATGATCTGCGAAAACCCATGCTCAAACCGCTCAGCCCATACCATTGTTTTCTTATTCTGCGATGGCTTGAAAATGCTATGCAATCTGGCATCTTCAAATTCGATCACGCAGAATTGCCGATAAGCCTTGTCTCCCAAAACAAGGTCCGCAGCGTAATCACCGAAAAACTTGTATTCAAAGCAGTACTGGGTTGCTGGCCCTATGTTTCGCACGTACGAGCCAATGAATGCAGAGATTTGCGGTCGTGCCTTGAAGAACGGTTGAATGTCATCTTTCTCAGACAACTCTACCTTTGCCCTGAGCAGCGCACCGAATGCATCAATCTCGACACGGCATTTCTTCGGATTAAGCTTGATCGTCTTGAATTTCTGGGCCACGGCCGCTTACTCCGATTGCGCTCCGGCGGTTTCAAACCGAGAAGGTTTTGAAAAGTCCAAAATGGTAATCACTTTTTTCTTGGGATTCAGGGTGAAGAAGATTCTGACGTCGTCAGACGTATTCAGCACGTAAGTGTCCTGATAAATCATCGGTTCCGTCATCTTCCGAAGACGTTCGTCGTTCTCCCAGTTCTTGAGTTGGTCCAGCCACGAGAGCACTTTTTGACTCTCCTCTGAACTGAGGGCCTTGATGGCTGCAGTCATGGACGATGGCACTATTACTTTCATTGTTTTCTCCCAGCAACAGTCGGAGCCAGCGTTTTCTCAGCCTTAACGTACAAAGGAACACTAATCCTGATCGTTTCGTTCCACGCCGGCTTTGCTCTCGCCTCATTTTACGACTGCGGGGACTGCTCTGCGAGTGCAACTTGATAGTCGGGGTTTGAGCATGGGTTTCAAAAGATCGGCCAGAGCCGGGGGACGTGAGCAGGGCGAGGAGGAGGGGAAGGACGCGGGTCATGGTCTGATCCCAGCCTGCTGGTCTGGCAGAAATCTTGCGCGCCCCTGTAACAGAACGCCTTGATCGGGCATCCAAGAATCTGTTCGGTGCAGCGGTTCGCCGCTGGCCGTCGCCAATGGTCTTCTCCGCCTGAAGTGAAACCCCAAGGAGTTTGTGGAGGAAGAGCTGATGCAATCTGCGGATCTGAATCGTCGCCAGTTCCAGAAACTGGCGGCGGCTGTGCTGGGCGGCCTGCTGACCGGCGTGAGCGTCGGCCAGGCCGACGACAAGAAGGAGCCCAAGAAGAAGGACCCGGACAAACCCCTGCTGTTGCAGGAGCCGCACGTCTGCCGTGGTCTCAACCCGACCTGCAAGGGCGAGGTCAAGGGAGTGAAAAACGACTGCGCCGGCCAGAGTGCCTGCGCCACGGTCAAGGCCCACAAGTGCAAGGGCCACGGCGAATGTGCCGGCACCGGCGGCTGCGGCGAGCACCCCGGCGAGAACAAGTGCAAGGGCATGGGCGAGTGCGCCGTGCCCCTCTCGGACAAGGCCTGGGTCAAGGCCCGCAAGAACTTCGAGGCGGCCATGAAGAAGGCCAACAAGAAGTTCGGCGCGGCACCCAAGAAACAACAGCAGAAGGACAAGTGAGCGTCGCGGATCTGTCTCCCTTTGGACCGGCGGAGGCAGCTTGCAGCCGCCGGTTTCTCCTCGACCTTTTCCCCTGGATGGTGCCATGATACCGCGTCTGGGACACGTGAACCTGGGCCTCGGAGTTGGTCTGCGGACCGTTCACTTCCCGTACATCCTGTCGAACTACCCCCCGGTGGATTGGTTCGAGATCATTTCCGAGAACTTCATGGATTCCGGCGGCCGGCCGCGCTACGTCCTCGACCAGATCGCGGAACGCTACGCGGTGGTGATGCATGGCGTCTCGCTGTCCATCGGCAGCACGGACCCGCTGAATTTCGCCTACCTCGGCAAGCTCAAGCGACTCGCCCACCAGATCAAGGCCCGCTGGGTTTCGGACCACCTGTGCTGGACCGGCGTGGCCGGACGCAACACGCATGACCTTCTGCCCATCCCGCTCAACGAGGCCACCCTGGCCCACGTTGCCGGTCGGGTCCGTGTCGTGCAGGAAGTCCTCGAACGGCCTCTGATCCTGGAGAACCCGAGCACTTACGTTGGCTTTGTCGATTCGACGATGACGGAGTGGGAGTTCCTCAGCCGGCTGACGGAGGAGACGAACTGCGGCCTGCTGCTCGACGTCAACAATGTCTACGTTTCCAGTGTCAACCACGACTTCGACCCGGTGGAATACGTACGCAACGTCCCGCATCATCGCGTGGTCCAGTTCCACCTTGCCGGCCATACGCATTGCGGCACCCACATCATCGATACCCACGACGGCGAGGTGATCGATCCCGTGTGGGAACTGTACCGGTTGGCTCACCAACTGACGGGCGGCGCCTCGACCCTGCTTGAGTGGGACGCCAGGATTCCGCCTTTCCCGGTGGTGCATGCCGAGGTCCTCAAGGCTCGGGAATTCATGGCCGAGCGCTTGCCCGCGGTGAGCGGTAAACGCCGGCCAGCGCTAACGGCGCCTTCTGGCGTTTCCTCAGGGGAGAATCGATCATGTGTTTGAAGACGACGTTGAAAGCGTGGTATCTGCGGGAAATCTGGGTCCTGGACGGGGTCAAGCACGTCTTCCTGCTGATCCTGCGTCTCTACTTCGGGGCCGCGTTCCTCTCCGCGGGACTGGGGAAACTGCTCAACCCGGAAGCGACGGCGGAGTTCTTCGCCGGCTGGGGCATCCCGCTGCCGCTGCTCAACGCCTTCCTGGCCGGGACCACCGAGACGGTCGGTGGCTTGTGTTTGCTGCTTGGGGTCGCTTCCCGGCTGATCACCCTCCCGCTCATTGGCACGATGCTCGTCGCTTACGCGACGGCACATCCGGACAACTTCTATGCGTTCTGGGGCAACACGGCCCTGTTCTTCAAGGCCCCTCCGTTTCCTTACCTGTTTACCTCGATCGTGGTGCTGCTCTTCGGGCCGGGTCTGTTTTCCCTCGATGCCGTCCTCAAATGGTATCTGGACCGGCAGGAAGCACGCTGCGGGCATGCGGCAACTTTGTGAGCTTGTGACTCTGTTTTCGATCTGCTTGATCTTTTACGAGGAGAACGATGAACGACCAGACTCTCAGTCGGCGCGATCTGAACCGTTTCGCCTTTGCGGCCCTGGGCGGACTCGTGGCCGGGGTCCTCTCCGGCTGCAGCGAGACCAAACCGCCGCCCAAAAACCAGGCGGCGGGCGACCAGGACAAGAAGGACAAGGACAAGAAGGACAAGGAGACAGCGGATTCGACACCCCGGTTGCTCCAGGATCCCCACGTCTGTCGGGGCATCAACACGTGCAAGAACAAGGGCAAGAAGGGCACGACCAACGAGTGCGCGGGGCAGGCCCATTGTGCCACGGTGGCGGCGCATGACTGCAGCGGCATGAATGCGTGCAAGGGCCAGGGCGGCTGTGGGGAACACCCCGGCGAGAACGAGTGCAAGGGCAAGGGCGGTTGCGAGGTTCCGCTCAGCGACAAGGCCTGGCCCAAGGCACGCAAGCGCTTCGAGGAACTGATGACCAGGGCGGGCAAGAAGTTCGGCGCGGCCCCGCCGAAGAAAGCCTGAGAGGCGTGGAAAGCAACCCCTCCCCCAACCCCTCCCCGCTTCGGGGAGGGGAGTAAGACAGCAAGAGCGGGCTTTTTTCTCCCCTCCCCGCTTCGGGGAGGGGTTGGGGGGGAGGGGTTTTGTGACGAGCCCCCAACATTCGGCCAACCATGAACACCATGAAGAAACCGTGGCACGACCTCGCACGGCTCCAGCGCTGGATGCAGTCGGCCATCACGCACCCGCGAGGCGTCCAGGAGGGAGTTGCTTCTGCCGAAGCAAGGCAGGCCATCGCTGTCGGCGCGGAGGAAGCAGAGAGCATCCTGACACGTTCGCGGGCGCTGACGGCGCTGCGGCGCCTGGCCATCTACGGCTCGGCCTATTACGCCCGGCTGCTGGAGTGCCTGCGCGAGGAGTTCCCCGTCCTGAAACACGCCCTGGGCGAAGACGTCTTCGACGCCTTCGCCGCCGGCTATCTGCAGCAATACCCTTCGCGGACCTACACGCTGATGGAACTGGGAGCGAACTTCCCGCACTTCCTCGAAGAAACGCGACCCCAGGCCGAAGAGGGTTCCTCGGCGGAGTGGGCCGATTTTCTCATTGACCTGGCCACTCTGGAACTGACGTTCAACGAGGTCTTCGACGGGCCTGGCATCGAGGGGGAACAACTCCTGGATACGGACCCGCTTGCCGCCGTCCCTCCGGAGCAGATGCTGGAATCGCGGCTTGTTCCGGTGAGCTGTCTCCGGTTGCTCCGGCTGCGCTATCCGGTGCATGCCTACTTCAACGCGGTGAAGAAGGAAACGGACGTCGCGCCGCCCGAGCCGGCCGAAACCTTCCTCGCGGTCACCCGCAGCGGCTACGTGGTTCAACACCACCAGCTCTCACGCTCTGCTTATGGACTCCTGAGCGCCTTGCTGGCCGGCGAGCCGATCGGGCGGGCGATCGAGCAGGCGGTCGCCGTCGCGGGCCCGGACCTGGAGCGTCTGGAATCGGACCTCCGGACCTGGTTTCACGATTGGGCCGCGGAGGGGTTCTTTCTGCGGATCGAGGTTCCAGCTTGCCGGCTGGGATAGGCCCAACAATTGGCGAAGTCTCGCGATCCCGCGCGCAAACCTTGGCTTCCCCAACGTTCTCTCAATGGAGTCCCTCCTGGGAACCAGAACCAAGACAACCTGACAGGGAGTGCGAATGTTCTCATTGATGCGACTGGTACAGGTCAGTTACGTCACGGCGTTGCTGGTGGGCGTTGTTGTTCTGACGTTCCCGGGGAACTCCAGGGCCCAGCGGTTCCGTCCAGCACAGATGCTGCCGGTCCGACCGGGATTCAATGGAGTGGGGGCACCCGGCATACTTCCGGGCGGAGCCCTGGGTCTCGGTGGGTTCCAGGGTCTTGGCGGGGCTCAGGGTCTAGGTGGGGCTCAGGGTCTGGGTGGCTTCCAGGCCCTTGGTGGGGCTCAGGGACTTGGCGGCATTCAGGGCCTGAGTGGGTTCCAGGGCTTTGGCGGCATCCAGGGTCTGCGTGGTTTTCAAGGCGGTGGACAGGTCGGCGGCTTCCGCGGGGGCCTTCAAGGCGGCTTCAGTGGTGGTTTCCAAGGCGGTTTTGGTGGCGGCTTCCCGGGCGGCTTGGGCGGTGGTGGTTTTCAGGGTGGTTTCGGGAATCGGGGTGGCTTTCAGGGCGGTCTCGGACTTGGCGGCGGCGCCTTTCAGGGCGGTTTCGGGGGCGGCTTTGGTGGCGGTTTCCCCGGTGGTTTCGGCGGTGGTTTCCAGGGCGGTTTCGGGCTTGGCGGCGGCGCCGTTCAGGGCGGCTTCCGGGGCTTCCCGGGCGGGATCGGTGGCGGCTTCCCGGGCGGTTTCGGCGGCGGCTTGGGCGGTGGTGGTTTTCAGGGTGGTTTCGGGAATCAGGGTGGCTTCCAGGGCGGTTTCGGGCTTGGCGGCGGCGGTTTTCAGGGCGGTTTCGGCGGCGGCTTGGGCGGTGGTGGTTTTCAGGGTGGTTTCGGGAATCGGGGTGGCTTCCAGGGCGGTTTCGGGCTTGGCGGCGGCGGTTTTCAGGGCGGCTTTGGCGGCGGCTTCGGTGGCGGCTTCCCCGGTGGTTTCGGCGGTGGCTTCCAGGGCGGTTTCGGGCTTGGCGGCGGCGGTTTTCAGGGCGGCTTTGGCGGCGGTTTCGGTGGCGGCTTCCCGGGTGGTTTCGGTGGCGGCTTCGCCGGCAAGGGGTTGGTTGGTGGTGGCGGCTTCGGCGGTGGCTTCAACGGCGGCACGGGTCTCTGATCAACCCGGCTCGGACCGGTACAATGGCGAAGGTGCGGCAATCCTTTGATGCCGCACCTTCGCCATTTCGCGTGTGCCGGATCGCTGATACGAAGTCAACGACGGTAACCAGGCAAATGCTTGCTTGTGAGGAGGTGCCGCGTGGAAGTCGTTGGGCTCTGCGAATCCAATCATCAGGAACGACCGACTGCTGACGATGTGACCGCGCTGCGAGCTATCGTCGCAGGCACCGCCCGGCACACGGGGCAGGAGTTCTTCCAGTCGCTGGTGTCTCACCTGGCCCAGGCGGTGGGCACTCATTACGCCTTCGTCGCGGAATTTGCCGGCGTCCTTCGTGCCCGCACCATTGCCTTCTGGGCTCGGGATGGCATCATCCCCAACGTCGAATTTGATGTGATCGGGACTCCGTGCGAGGACGTTGTCCGGGGCAACCTGTGCCATTACCCCACCGGGGTCAAGGAGAAGTTTCCCGACGACAAACCGATCGTGGAATGGCGCATCGAGAGCTACCTCGGCGTGCCGCTGCGCGACACCCAGGGCGAACACCTGGGCCACCTGGCCGTCTTCGATGATCGGCCCATGCCGGCCGAGCCACGGCGGCTGTTCACCTTTCACATCTTCGCGGCCCGGGCCGCAGCGGAACTGGAGCGCCTGCGGGCAGAGAAACTGCTTCTGCAGAGCGAGGAACGGTTTCGCGACCTCTACGAGGAGGCCCCCAGTGCCTACGTCACGGCGGATCGGGCCGGCCTGCTGATCAGCGTCAATCGGCGAACCATTCTGCTGCTGGGCCGGCCCGCCGACGAACTGCTTGGTTCGGCCCTGCTCGATCACGCCGCCGACGCGCCCACCGGCAGAGAGCGCATGCGACATCTGCATCAGGCGGCCCTGGAGGGACAGGAGCTGACAAGCGTCGAGATCGAACTGCGGCGCCAGGACGGCACCCCGCTGTGGGTCACGGCTTCCTTCAAGCCGTTACACCAGGCGGACGGCACCATTGTCGGCAGCCGGTCCATCTGGCTGGACGTCACGGACCGGGTGCTGGCCGAGCAGGAGAAGGCGCGCCTCCACCAGCAGAACACGTACCTTCAAGAAGAGATCAAGGCCGGCCACAACTTCGAGGAGATCGTCGGCCAGGGCCCGGCGTTGACGGCCGTCCTGGAGAGCGTCCAGCGCGTGGCACCCACTGACTCGACGGTGCTGATCACCGGAGAGACGGGGACGGGCAAGGAGCTGATCGCCCGGGCCATCCACTCCAGCAGCCGGCGCAAGGATCGGCCGTTCATCAAGATCAACTGCGCCGCCCTGCCCGCGGGGTTGGTCGAGAGCGAACTGTTTGGCCATGAGAAGGGCGCCTTCACCGGGGCCATCGCCCGGCGCGTCGGTCGCTTTGAGCTGGCCCACGGCGGCACCCTGTTCCTCGATGAGATTGGCGAGCTGCCGGCGGAAGCCCAGGCCAAACTGCTGCGCGTCCTCCAGGAGCGCGAGTTCGAGCGCGTCGGCGGCAGCACCACGATCAAGGCGGAGGTGCGCGTTCTGGCTGCCACCAACCGCGACCTGCTCCAGGCCGTTCGCGACAAGGCCTTCCGGGAAGACCTCTACTATCGGTTGAGTGTCTTCCCCATCCGGCTGCCGCCGCTGCGGGAACGGACCGAGGACTTGCCGGTGCTGGTCCACTTCCTCCTCAACCGATTCCGTGCCCGCATTGGCCGGAAGATTGACAGCGTCAGCCCGCGGACGATGCGGTGTCTGCTCGCGTACTCCTGGCCCGGCAACGTGCGCGAGCTGGAAAACGTCCTGGAACGCGCCGTCATCCTGGCTCCTGGCCCGGTCCTGGAGATCGGTCCCGACGTACTGCCTGCCAGCGCCACACCGGAACAACCCCAGGAGGCGGAAGCGACCCAGCCGCTGACCCTGGCGGAGAGGGAACGGAGCCACATCGCCAGCGTTCTCGGCCAGACCGCCGGAGTCATCGATGGGCCGCGCGGCGCCGCCCGGATTCTCGGACTCCACCCCAACACCCTCCGCAGCCGGATGAAGAAACTCGGCATCACCCGCACCGCCCACGATCCTTCGTGAGCGCTCACGACCGGTCGTGGGCCTGCTTCAGCGTGCCGCCGCCGTGATCTGCACTCCGGACAGATTGCAATTCCTTTCCTGCAAATCACTTGCGCCTCATCCTGCCGATCCATGCCCTGCTGGCACAGGACTCGCTTTCTTCCCCGGACAGGTTCGCCTGGGGGAGAAACCAAGCATGCTCCGCATCACGCCGCTGGCCGGCCCCGAACCGGTCCCGACCTGGAAGCTCGAAGGCAAACTCGTTGGCCCCTGGGTCGCCGCACTGCGCGAGGCCTGCGCGCCGGACGGCCGCTCCGGCTGGACCTGTCCGCTGTGGACTTTGCTGACGCGCCCGGCGTCAAGCTCCTGCAGGAACTGCGCGCCGAAGGGGTTGTGTTCACCGGGTGTTCGAGACTGATCGCGGAACTGCTGCACCTGGAGGACCAATGAAGCGCACACCTGAGCACCGGCACGACAGCGCCTTCCCTCCGGGCGAAGATCCGAAAGCGGATGCTCTGGCGGAAGCCGAGCTGGTGGCGCGGATTCGGGTCGGCGACGAGTGGGCGTGCGCAGCCCTGGTCCGCCGCTATGGGGACCGAATGCTGGCGGTCGCTCGCCACCGGCTGCGTTGCGAGGAAGACAGCGCCGATGCCGTCCAGGATGCTTTCCTGTCGGCCTTCCACTCGCTGGAGACGTTCGCCGGCCGATCGAGCCTGGGAACCTGGCTGCACCGGATCGTCGCCAACGCTTGCTTGATGAAGTTGCGTTGGCAATCGAGGCGACGGGACGTCCCAATGGCAGGTCCGTTGCCAGCTGGGGACGAGAGCAATTCCTTCCGGCCAGACCGAGCCGGGGCCGAGAACGCCGCCGCGATCGTGGTTCGCGAGGAGACTCGGGCCCAGGTGCGTGCCTGCATCAACCGGTTGCCCGAGGCCTACCGGTCGGTCGTGCTGTTGCACGACATTGAAGAGCTGGACACGGACCAGACGGCCCGGCACCTGGGCATCTCAGCCAACGCGGTCCGGACGCGGTTGCACCGGGCCCGCCAGGCCCTGCGGGGCCTTCTGGAGCCGATTGTCCTCGATGAGTAATTGGGTTGCAAGCGGTGAGCCCGGTTACCAATCGTGCATTGCCGCATCGGATCAGCGTAGCTATGGGTAAACGGTAACCGGTGCCGCCCAGGATGCTCGCTCCCGGCACCGGATGCGAAACGGAACTTTTCCCAGTCACCCGTGGCCAATAGCAGAGGGCTTCTTGAGATGATCCAGCGTCTGGAATGCCGAACGTTGTTGAGCCTCAGCCTCTTCCTGGCAGCTCTCTCGAATCGCAACGGTGCGGCAGCCGCGGACAGGCCGGAGAAGTTGCAGCGCGAACAGGTCATTGAGCAGACCATGAAGCCGTTTCAGGGGACCAGCGTCAAGGGCGTTGACTGTTTGACGCTGAAAGGCAAGGTGATGTGCGGCTATCAGGGCTGGCACGCGGCGGAAGGCGACGGCTGCGGCCGCGGGTGGTATCACTGGGCAGGGAAGAACGGCTTCAAGCCGGGCAGCACCAATGTCGATCTCTGGCCGGACGTGAGCGAGTTAGGTGCGGACGAGCGTTACGCGACCGCGTTCAAGACGGCGGACGGAAAGGCTGCCGAGGTCTACAGCGCGTTCAACGCCAGGACAGTGATTCGACATTTCCAGTGGATGCAGGATTACGCGATCGACGGCGTGTTCGTGCAGCGCTTTGCCGTTGAGGTGTCCAATCCGCTGGGGCTGCGGCAGTTCAACACGGTGCTGAACCACTGCCGGGAAGGGGCCAACAAGCACGGCCGCACCTACGCGGTCACGTACGATCTCTCGGGAATGAGGGCCGGGCAGATGGGCAAGGTGATGGAGGACTGGAAACTCCTCATCGAAAAGATGCAGATCACGAAAGACCCGGCGTATCTGCATCACAACGGCAAGCCGGTCGTGGCGGTGTGGGGCTTTGGCTTCAGCGACAGGCGGAGATATACGTTGCAGGAGGGCCTGGAGCTGGTGGCGTTCCTGAAAAGCAAGGAGGGCGGCGGCTGCACGGTGATGCTGGGCGTGCCGACTTACTGGCGCACACTGGAGCGCGACGCGGTCAAGGACAAGACACTGCTTGAGTTGATCTCGAAGGCGGACATTGTGAGTCCGTGGACGGTCGGGCGCTACCGCACACCGGAAGAGGCGGCGAGTTATGCCAGCAAGACGCTGGCGCCGGACGTCGCCTGGTGCAAGCAGAACGAGAAGGATTATCTGCCCGTTGTTTTTCCGGGCTTCAGCTGGCACAATCAGAACCCGCGCTTTCCTGTGAATTCGATTCCGCGTCAGAAGGGCAAGTTTCTCTGGTCGCAGTTTGCCGCCGCCAAGAAGGCTGGGGCGACGATGGTCTATCTGGCCATGTTCGACGAAGTGGACGAGGGCACGGCGATCTGCAAATGCACCAATGACGTGCCGGTGGGAGAAACGAAGTTTGCGACGTTTGAAGGTCTCCCGAGCGATTTCTATTTGAAGCTCGTCGGCGCAGCCAGCAAGATGATCCGGGGTGACATGCCGCTGACGGATGAGATGCCGGCGCTTGCTGCGCCGAAGAAATGACCTCCCCTGGGACTGGAGTCCTCATGCCAGTGTTCGTGATCGGCTACGACCGAAAGGTCTGTTGCTGACAGCGCCGGTTGAGGTACTGGACCAGGACCGCCGCGTGTGCCCAGCCCTCGTCCGGGTCGCCGATGCTGCCGTTATTGCTCACGTCGTGGAAGTACGTAAGCGTCCGGTAAAAACCACTGTTGCAGCGCCGGGTATGCTCCGAGCATGTTTCGCCCGACCCATGCTCTGGAGGTATCTCGTATGTCTGCCGGTCGATCTCGTGATCCGGACAAGGAGCGTTTCTGGCGCTCCCACCTCGAACGTTGGCTCGTCAGTGGTCTGTCCATCCGCGCCTACTGCCGCCGCCACCAGCTGGCCGAGGCGTCCTTTTATTGCTGGCGGCGAACGTTGGCCCAACGCGACACCGACGCCTGCCAGCACCCGGCCTCAGACCCTGTTACCTTCGTCCCCCTGCACGTCACCCCCGAACCTACCGCCGCCACGCCGAGCCTCGAAGTCGTCCTGGGCAACGGCCGACGCCTGTTCGTTGGGCCAGGCTTCGATGCCGCCTCCTTGCGTACTCTGCTGGCTGTCCTGGAGGAGAGGCCATGCTCCCCCTGACACCACCCGGACGCATTTTTCTCTGCCTGGCCGCCGTCGATTGCCGCAAATCGTTTGACGGGCTGGCGGCCCTGGTCAGCCAGGGGCTGGGCGACGATCCCCTCTCCGGTGACTGGTTCGTCTTTCGCAATCGACGCGGCGACCGCCTCAAGATCCTCAGCTGGCAGCAAGACGGCTATGCCATCTGGTACAAGCGGTTGGAAGAAGGCGTCTTTCGTTTTCCGACCGCACCAACTGGGCAGACTGGACAACTGGAGGTCCGCGCTGCCGAGCTGACCATGCTGTTAGACGGGGTCGTGTTGGAAAAGGTCGAACGCCGTCACCGCTACCAGCGGCCGGCAACGACGCTCTAAGTCCACTTTTCTCTCAGGAGGGCCTCCTGCGGGAGGCCCTCAGCACTTCAGACCAACTCATTCGCCGACCAGCAAGCAGTGGCTCACTTTCCCTGATTGCTACAGATTGTCTTCAGCACACTTAAGTTGCAAGCTGTTTTCCAAATGGCGACGAAAAACACGTCGCCGGCTGCTATGATGTCTAAGTATGAGTACTGCCACGACCACCACAACCGCGGCTTTAGACGTCCAGCACTTGCCTGACGATCCCGCCGTCCTCAAACGGATGATCGAGGAGTTGCTCGGAGCCCTGGCGGCACGCCAGCGGGAGCTGAGCCAAATCCAAGTCCGCCTGGACCAGCTGCTGCGTCGTCTCTATGGTCCACGCAGCGAACGATTCGACCCCAGCCAATTGTCTCTGTTTACGCAACCGGATGCGGCGGCAGCCAACGGAGACGGTCCAACAGGACCAGACGAGAGCAAACCAGCCAAAGCCAAGCGGCGCCACAAGCACGGCCGGCAGCGGCCTCCCCAACACTTGCCTCGGCAGCGTCGGCTGCATGAGCTAACGGAAGCGGAGCGTTGCTGCAGTTGCTGTGGTCTGCCCCGCGTGGTCATTGGCGAAGAAGTCAGCGAGCAATACGATTGCGTGCCGCAGTCGATCTTTGTCATCGAAAACGTCCGCCTGAAGTATGCGTGTGTTGGCTGTGAGCAACGGCGCCGGCAGCTGTCCGAGCAAAGCGAGCCGCCACCGGCCACGGTGTCTGAGCCGGCCGCCGCGGGGTCCGGCCCGACGGCAGCAACCACTGCTGGGGCCACTGCAACAGCGGACCCCGTTTTGTTCCAGCCCGGCGTCGTGCCTGTCGTGACGCTGAGCACGGCACCCCTGCCGCTGGAGGGAGTGCCACGCTGCCTGGCGGCGCCCGGGCTGCTGGCTCACGTCATCCTCAGCAAGTTTGGCGATCACCTGCCGCTGTATCGGCAAGAACAGATCTTCGCGCGGCAGGGAGTGCCGCTGAAACGCAGCACGCTGTGCGACTGGCTGAAGCAGTCGGCTGACCTGGTGCGGCCGCTCTATGAGTTGCTGCACAGCGACATCAAGAAGTCTCAGGTGATCGGGAGCGATGACACTCCAGTGACAGTCCAGAGCCGTGGCGTGCGTGCCAGCCATCAGGGTCGTGTCTGGGTCTACCTGGGCGACACGGACCATCCCTACACCGTCTATGATTACAGTCCCGATCGCAAGCAAGAACGGCCCCAGGACTTCCTGAAAGGCTACCAGGGCTTCTTGCAAGCCGATGCTTACAGCGGCTACGACCAACTGTATGCCGGCGGCAAGATCGTGGAAGTCGGTTGTTGGGCGCACGTGCGGCGGAAGTTCTTCAAGGCGCAGACGACAGACGCGGCGCGGGCGTCCTACGTGTTAGGAGTGATTCGCCAGTTGTATGCCGTGGAGAAGAAAGCGACCCAGCAGAGTGAGGATGCGGGGTTGTCGTTGGCAGAGAGTTGGCAGCTGCGGCAGCGGTTGCGTCAGGAAGAGAGTGTGCCACTGCTGACGTCGCTAAGACAATGGTTGGAGCAAGAACGAGGCGGAGTGCTGCCGAAGAGTCCAATGGGCGAAGCCATCACTTATGCCTTGAACCAATGGCAGGCCCTGGAGCGTTATACGACCCAAGGGTATTTGGCGATTGACAACAACGCGGCGGAAGGCGCCCTGCGCACGGTGGCGGTTGGCCGTAAGAACTACTTGTTCTTTGGCAGCGATGGCGGCGGGGAGACGGCAGCGGTGCTGTACAGCCTGGTGCAGACGTGCAAGCGTCTGGGGATCGAGCCGTGGCGCTACTTGCGTGACGTGCTGCAGCGTTTGCCGAGCTGTGCAGCGGAGCAACTGCCAGAACTGCTGCCGGACCGCTGGGCGGCGGCGCAACGGCGCGCCAGCGAAGCGGTCGTGGACAGCGGCTGAGCGTGCCGCGGTCCAGGCCGCCCTGCCCGCCAAGCCAAGAAGGACACGTCCGCCGCTGCCCGTCCGGAGTTCGTCCCGGCGAACCGTTGGACCGCGCGGCTGCCCACCAGCACCGTCATGCCTGGGCAAGCTCTTGGTGCATCCCGAACGTCTCCTCCGTCTTCCCATCCCTGCCTGCGGTTCGGCGGACGCTT
>CAWATZ010000003.1:0-2928691 GCA_963784995.1 uncultured Planctomycetota bacterium
GCTGGCCGAGCACAGCGAAGGGCCGATGCGCCGCATCGGACTGGAGAAGCTGGACGCCCGCCCTGGAGAGAAGGTGCTGGAAATCGGCTGCGGGACCGGGCACTGCCTGGTGTCGCTGGCCCAGTCCGTGGGCGCGACCGGCAAGGTCCACGGCCTTGATCTGTCGGAGGGCATGCTCAGCGTGGCCCACGACACCCTGCACAAGGCCGGGCTGGCCGAGCGGGTGGAGCTGAAACAGGGCGACGCGTTGCAGCTGCCCTACCCGGTGGACTCCCTCGACGCCATCTTCATGAGCTTCACCCTGGAGCTGTTCGACACGCCGGAGATCCCGAAGGTGCTGGCCGAGTGCAAGCGGGTCTTACGGCCGGGCGGACGACTTGTGGTCGTGGGGGTTTCCAGGGAAGGCAAGGAAGGCATCATCATGCAAATCTATGAATGGAGCCACCGGCATTTTCCCAACCTGGTGGACTGCCGGCCCATCTTCGTGCGCCGCTCTCTGGAAGAAGCAGGCTTTCGCATCGAGAGCACGGAAAGGAAGTTGATGTGGGTCCCGGTGGAAATTGTCCTGGGAGTGAAAGCTGAATGAGCGCGACACCAGATACCCCCGGGAGCGCTGGCATGACCCAGCTCGCGCCGGCCAGGAAGCTCATCCTCGTCTCGAACCGCTTGCCGTTGTCGCTGACAGAGGACGAGGGGCAACTGGGGTTCGCGCCCAGTCCGGGCGGGCTGGCTTCCGGCCTGCGCACCTACCTCCGCTCCGCCGGGCCAGCCGTCGCGGAGTATGTCTGGGTGGGCTGGCCCGGCCGGCCCGTTCCGCCGGAGCAGCAGGCCGAGGTGGCCCGCCGCTGCCGCGAGGAGTTTTCGGCCCGGCCCGTGTTCCTGTCCCGCGAAGACGTGGAGGCCTTCTACGAGGGCATCTGCAACAAGACCATCTGGCCGCTGTTCCATTACTTCCCCTCCCTGGTGGCCTACGAGGAAGAAGGTTGGCTCGCCTACGAGCGGGTCAACCAGATCTTCGCCGACGAGGTGCGGGAAGTGGCCGGGCCGGGCGACCTCGTCTGGGTCCACGACTACCACTTCTTCCTGCTGCCGGGGATGCTGAAGAAGCAGCGGCCGGACCTCCGCGTCGGCTTCTTCCTGCACGTCCCCTTCCCCTCCTTCGAGTTGTTCCGCCTGCTGCCCGACCGCTGGCGCCGTGCCATGCTCACCGGCGTGCTCGGGGCCGACCTGATCGGCTTCCACACCCACGACTACACCCAGCACTTCCTCAAGTGCGTGCGGCGCATCCTCGGCTGCGACCACGAGCTGGGCCAGCTGGCCCTGGGCGACCGCATCGTCTGCGCCGACACCTTCCCCATGGGGGTGGATTTCGCCGCCTTCTCCGCCCTGTCGGCGGACCCGGCCCTGGTGCAGTCAAGCGAGGAGTTCCGTCGCCCCCTCGGCGAATGCCGGGCCATCCTGTCGATCGACCGCCTGGATTACACCAAGGGAATCCCCAACCGTCTGCTGGCCTTCCAGGCCTTCCTCGAGGCCAACCCCGACTGGCACGGCCGGGTCGCCCTGGTCATGGTGGTCGTGCCGTCGCGGACCGGCGTCGAGGATTACCAGCGGATGAAGACCCGGGTCGATGAGCTGGTCGGCCACATCAACGGCCGCTTCGGCAGGCTGGACTGGACGCCGGTTTTGTACCAGTACCGGTCGTACCCGCAGGAGCACCTGGTCGCGCTGTACGTGGCCAGCGACGTCATGCTGGTGACGCCCCTGCGCGACGGCATGAACCTGGTGGCCAAGGAGTACGTCGCCGCGCGGGCGGACGAGACCGGCGTGCTGGTCCTGAGCGAGATGGCCGGCGCCGCCAGCGAGCTGGGCGAGGCCGTGACGGTCAACCCCAACGACATCCCCGGCATGGCACGGGGACTTCTGACCGCTCTGGAGATGCCGCGGGCAGCACAGCGGCAGGCCATGGCGGCCATGCGCAAACGGCTGCGCCGCTACGACGTGGTGCGCTGGGCCGGCGACTTCCTCGACGGCTTGCGCGACGACGAAGCTGGCCTGGGGCGGAGCTTCCTTGGCCCGGCCGTGCGGGGGCGTCTGCTGGACGACTTCCGCAAGGCCCGCCGCCGGCTGCTGCTGAGTGACTACGACGGGACGCTGGCTGCTCTGACGGGCTCGCCGGAGCAGGCCAGCCCCGACCCGGAGCTGCTGGCGACCTTGCGGCAGCTCGCCAGGCACTGCGACGTGGTGGTGGTCAGCGGCCGGCCGCGGGCGACCCTGGAAGCCTGGCTGGGCGAGCTGCCCATCGACCTGGTGGCCGAGCACGGCATCTGGGTGCGCCGACGGGGCGGCGAGTGGACCTGCAGCGGCAGCTTCACCGACTCGTGGAAGCCGATGGTGCGGGACATGATGGAACACTACGTGGACCGTCTGCCGGGGGCACTGATCGAGGAGAAGGAGTTCACCCTGGCCTGGCACTACCGCCTGGCCGACCCGGACCTGGCCGAGCTGCGCTCCCGCGAGCTGATCGACCACCTGATCGGCCTGATCGGCACCAGCGACCTGAAGGTGGTGGACGGCAGCAAGGTGGTGGAGGTCCGGCCTTCGGGGACGAGCAAGGGGGCGGCGGCGGGGCCGTGGTTGAGCCAGGACTACGACTTCGTCCTGGCGCTGGGCGACGACACCACCGACGAAGACCTGTTCCGTCTGCTGTCGGAGCCGGCCTACTCGATCCGTATCGGCTTGAAGCCGACGCACGCCCGCTTCCGTCTGCCCCACCAGGGCCAGGCGCGTCGGCTGTTGGAGGAACTGGCGGAGGCGACGAACCAGTGGCGGGGATGACAGGACCACGTTGCTCCCGCCGATCGGGCCGGCCGTACTCAAATTTGGACACAAGGAACTACAGAGAGAACTCCATGAAAGGGACACAGCAAGCAACTTCCACCCTCCCCGGACAGCAGAAACCGGAGGCGGCAAGCCCTGCGGATGGAGCGCCGGACTGGCTGGTCGTCTCGCCGGACGGGCTGAGCCAGGCCGAGGTGGAGCAGCGGCGGGCGCAGTTTGGCTGCAACGAACTGCCGGAAAAGAAGGTCAACCCGCTGCTGAAGTTCCTGTCGTATTTCTGGGGTCCGATCCCCTGGATGATCGAGGTGGCGGTGATTCTGTCAGCCGTGGTCGGGCACTGGGCCGATTTCGGGATCATCCTGACCTTGCTGGTGGCCAACGCGGTCGTTGGTTTCTGGGAGGAGTTCCAGGCGGGCAACGCCATTGCCGCCCTGAAGGCCCAGCTCGCTCTCGCGGCCAGGGTCAAGCGCGGTGGGAACTGGACCTCGGTTCCCGCCCGGGAACTGGTGCCGGGCGATCTGATCCGTGTGCGCCTGGGCGACATTGTGCCGGCCGACGCCGCTCTGCTCTCGGGCGATCCGATCGAGGTGGACCAGTCCGCTCTCACGGGCGAGTCGCTGCCCGTGCCGCGCAAGACCGGCGAGACGGTTTATTCGGGATCGATTGTCCGGCAGGGCGAGGTCGATGCGGTGGTCACGGCCATCGGCGCGGGCACTTACTTCGGCAAGACGGCCCGGCTGGTGGAGACGGCCCACACCGTCAGCCACTTCCAGCGTGCCGTGCTGAAGATCGGCGATTTCCTGATTGTCATCGCCCTGGCGCTGGTCATCCTGATCCTGACCGTGGCCCTGTTCCGGCACGATCCCATGCTCCACACCCGACCCGGCCGGGAACCGGCTCTGCTGTTCGCCCTGGTGCTGACGGTGGCGGCCATCCCGGTGGCCATGCCGACGGTGCTGTCGGTGACCATGGCCATCGGGGCGCGCATGCTGGCCTTGAAGCAGGCCATCGTCAGCAAGCTGGTGGCCATCGAGGAGCTGGCCGGCATGGACCTGCTCTGTTCCGACAAGACCGGCACCCTGACCCAGAACCACCTCACCCTCGGCGAGCCGTGTACCGTCAGCGGCGTTTCGACGGACGATCTCCTCGTCAGCGCCGCCCTGGCCTCGCGGGCCGAGGATCAGGATCCGATCGACCTGGCCGTCCTGGGCGGTCTGCAGAACAAGGAGCAACTCCAGGGCTACCGGGTGACGCACTTCCAGCCCTTCGACCCCGTCCACAAGCGCACCGAGGCGACCGGTGAGCGGCTCGGATGGAGCAACGTTCCAGGTGGCCAAGGGGGCGCCGCAGGTGATCCTGGCCCTGTCGGCCGACGCGGCCGAGGTCCAGCCCCAGGTCGAGAAAGCGGTGAACGATTTCGCTGCCCGCGGCTTCCGTTCCCTGGGCGTGGCTCGTGCGGACTTCGGCGGCGCCTGGCGGTTCCTGGGCGTGCTGCCGCTGTACGACCCGCCGCGCGAGGACTCCGGATCGACCATTGCGACGGCTCGGAAGATGGGCGTCGAGGTGAAGATGGTGACCGGAGACCAGGTGGCCATCGGCAAGGAGATCGCCCGCGAGGTTGGCCTGGGCAGCAACATCCTCGATGCCAGCCTGTTCGCGGAAACAAAGCATCACGAGGGCGGCCGGATGGCCGAGGCCATCGAAGAGGCCGACGGCTTCGCCCAGGTCTTCCCGGAACACAAGTTCCACATTGTCGAGGTCTTGCAGCAGAAAGGCCACATCGTCGGCATGACCGGCGACGGGGTCAACGACGCCCGCCCTGAAGAAGGCCGACTGCGGCATCGCCGTCTCCGGCGCCACCGACGCGGCCCGGGCGGCCGCCGACATCGTGCTGCTGGCGCCGGGCCTGTCGGTGATCATCGACGCCATCAAGGAAGCCCGCAAGATCTTTCAGCGGATGAACAGTTACGCGATCTACCGCATCGCCGAGACCATCCGAGTGCTGCTGTTCATGACGCTGGCGATCCTGGTCTTCAACTTCTACCCAGTGACGGCGGTGATGATTGTCTTGCTGGCCTTGCTCAACGACGGTGCCATCCTGTCGATTGCCTACGACCGCGTCCGCTATTCCGACCAGCCCGAGGCCTGGAACATGCCGCGGGTGCTGGGCGTGGCCACGTGCCTGGGAGCCATCGGCGTGGTCGCCTCGTTTCTGCTGTATTACCTGGCCAAGGAAGTGTTTCGTCAAGATGGCCAGCCTTTGAGCGAGGGCATGCTCCAATCCTTGATGTATCTGAAACTGTCCGTGGCGGGGCAGACCACCATCTTCGTCACGCGGACGCGCGGCCCGTTCTGGTCGATCCGGCCGGCTCCCGTCCTGCTCGTGTGCCGTCGCTCGGCGCGCAGGTGGTGGCGACTCTCATCGTTGTCTACGGGGTGGTTCATGACGCCGATCGGCTGGGCGTGGGCGCTGCTGGTGTGGGGATATGCCCTGGCCTGGTTCCTGGTGAACGACCGAATGAAACTGCTCGCCTATCGCGTCTTCGATCCAGAGCAGAACGGGCTGCTGAAGACCGCCAGCGTCTCGCTCTCGGCAAACTCCCCCAACTGACCTGGCTGCGCCGCCCCGGCCCCTGGGACGTGATCCCAAAAGGGGTTAAAACGGGATGTCATCGTCACCCAACATCGGCCGTTTCAGCTCGCGGGGCAGCGGGTGCAGCCAGCGGCTGGCGTCAATGATCACGCTGGTGGACAGGATCACCTCGTCGGGGAACGGCTCGACGTGCGGCAGCTCGCCGTTACGCAGGGCTTCGTGCAGGCTCGGGACGTGCGGCAGCCAGGCGGCCTCGCCCAGCACCACGTCGGTGAACGACACCGAACGAACCCGCCCCACGTACGCCGAGTTGCGGGTGCGGATCAGGTAACATTCGCCGACCTTCAAGGATTGCATGATCCCCACTCCGCTTTCGTGCAGGTAGTCCCACAACAACGGCAGCGCGTCCAGGTCTCCCTCCAGGGCCGCACGGGCCAACCCCCGCGCCGTCAGCGACCGCGAACAGCGGAACAGTGTCAGCAGAAAATACCGGTCCACGCGGCGGGCCCTCTGTTCTCTACCGCCTCAGGGCCGACCTGGCCTCGTGAGTGAGCAGGTCCTCGACTGGACCGTCCGCCAGCGTCTGGAGGAGCTTGCGGCTCTCGGGAGTCTTCAGCCACTCCAGCAAGATCAGGGCCCGCTGCCAGCGCAACTGTTCCGCGGAGTCCGCCCGGCTCTGCCAGCCCTCCACGACCTGCTCCACGCGCCGCTGGACCTCCTCGGAGCGCGACTCGCTCAGCAACCGCTGCACCGCGGGAAGGATGCGCTCGCCCCTCTGCTTCAGAGCGGCCGTGGCCTGCTCGCGCCGCTCGAACTCGTCATCGTCCAGCTGACGCAGCATTGTCCGGAGCCGTTTCTGCTCCTCGGCCGGCAGCGGCTGCAACTGCTGCTTCAGCAGCGGGAGCGCCTGCGTTCCAGCCCCGGCCAGACGGCGCATGGCTCGATAGGCTTTGGGACTGTCGCCGGACCCTAGCTCCTGCCACAGCGCCTCAACCTCCGCCGCTTTCAGGGCGACCGCCGGGGGAGCCGGCTCGGCCGGGACTGTCCACAGCAGGGCCGTGCCGTCCTTGCTGGCCGAGGCCAGCGTTTTGCCGTCCGGAGCGAACGCCAGGGACGTGATCGTTCGCTTGTGTCCGCGAAAGCACTTGATCTCCTTGCCGCTCACCAGGCTCCAGAGCTGCACGTCCGAGGCGACGCCCAAGGCCAGCAACCGGCCATCGGGGGAGAAGCGCACCGCATTGACGAAGGCGTCCCGTTTGGGGATCAGCTCCAGCTCCTGTCCGCTGGCCAGTTCCCGGATGCGGACCTCGTGGCTCAGACCGGGGATGACCAGGAGCCGGCCGGATGGCGACAGGTCCAGCACGCGGTAGTTGATCTCCTGGGTGGAGGAGGAGCCAAGCAGCTTGCCGGTGCCCGGCTCGCGCCGCTCCACGTGTCCGGCCCGGTTGGCGATCTGCAAGAACGCTCCGCCGCAGGTGTAGCGGATCAGCGAGACCGCCTCGTCGCTGCTGGTGGAGATGCCGCGCAGCAATTTCTGCTGCTGCGTGTCCCAGAAGTAGACGCCCCCGGCCTCGTCGCCGTACAGCAAGGTCGATCCGGTCGGTGGAAAAGCCAGGGTGGTCGCGGGCCGCAGACTGGCCCCGGCGGCAACGTCCTTGAGCTGGCCCTGTTTGCGGTTGCAGACCACGATGCCGCCGTCCTCCTGCAAGGCGGCCAGGCAGACGCCATCCGCGGAAAAGACCACCTGGCGGACCGGACGGGTGGTCGGCAACGATTGCCGCAGCCGGCCCGTGTCCAGGTCGCGCAGGTGCAGGCCGCTCTTGCTCCCGGCAACCAGGACCGTCTTGCCGTCCGGCGCGAAGCTCACGCAGGTGGCCGCCTCGTCCGGGAGCTTCGCGGCCAGGTCCAGCCGCAGAATGGCGCCCTCGGGGAGCAAGGTCTCGCCACCCTGGGCAAGAGACACAAGGCCTCCCAGAAGCAAACCCCCCACCAGCCACGGCCTCGTCAAGTGCGTCATCGTGGTTGCTTCCTCCATTCGGGCGCACGTTCCCAGGTTCCCTCCGCAGCGTATCGCATTCCTGCGGTAAGGACAATGGGGGTGCCTATCCGCAGCTGCGCCGAGGGCTCAGGGCTTGTGTTTTCGGGCCCCTGAGCCCTCGGCGCAGCTGCGGATAGGCACCCTGAAGCAACCAGGGGGAGCTTTTCGGGGTGCGGTCTGCTAGCATAGCAGGGAACCGACCCGCCCGCCTGACTCCAGCATCACGAAAGCCGCACACCATGAACTCCCCGGCCCTGTTCGACGAACTGCAAGCGGTCCTGAAAACGGCCGGCCCCGACGCCGCCCTGGCGCGCCTGGAGGCACGCCTCCGCGAAGAGAAAGACTACAACGGTCTCTTCTATGCTCTGCTGATGAAGAAACGGCATCAGCTGGGCATCGTGCCCATCCCGACCGGCCCCGCTCAGGACATTCCCGAACGCTGCCACGCGGCCTACGAGGAGGGCATCCGGGAAGCCGCTCAGGAGGTCGGCCGGCTCTTCCTGCAAGAGGGCAAGATTCCGCAGGCCTGGACCTTCTTCCGCATCCTCAACGAGCCCGAGCCGGTGCGGAATGCGCTCTCGGACTACCAGCCGGCCGAGGACGAGGACCTGCAGCCGATCATCCAGGTCGCCTATTACGAGGGCGTCCATCCGCGCCGCGGCTTCGACTGGGTGCTGGAGCGCTACGGTCTGTGCAGCGCCATCACCACGCTGGGAAGCCATGACCTGCCGCACCCGGTGGAGGACAAGCAGTACTGTCTGGCCCGGCTGGTGCGGGCGCTTTACGCCGAGCTGCGCGAACGGCTCACCGCCGAGATCAGCCGGCGCGAGGAATTGCCGCCGGAATCGCAGTCGCCCCCAGAGACGCTCGGCGTCATTCGCAAACTGATGCAGGGCCGGGACTGGCTCTTCGAGGAGGACTACTACCACATCGATCTGTCGCACCTCGGCTCGGTGGTGCAGATGAGCATTCATCTGCCGCCCGGCCCGGACCTGGAACGCGCCCGAGAACTGTGCGCCTATGGGCAGAGACTGACCGGGCGATTTGTCTCACCCGGCGAGCCGCCCTTTGAGAACACCTACCTGGCCTACGACCGCTATCTGGGTGTCGTCAGCGGCAAGGAGGTCGAGGAGGGGCTTGCCTACTTCCACGCCCAGGTTGAAGCGAACAGCGTCGAGGAGATCGGCACTTACCCGGCTGAGGTGCTGGTCAACCTGCTGCTCAAGGCGGATCGGCCGAAGGAGGCCCTCGCGGTGGCCGGGAAGTATCTGGCCTCGGCGGGCAATCGCCAGCTCACCTGCCCGAGCATTGCCGAGCTGTGCCAGAGGACGGGCGATTACCGGACCCTGGCGACGGCGGCACGACAGCAGGAGGATCCGATCCTCTTCCTGGCGGGGTTGCTGGCGAGTCGGAGCTGATTCTTCGATTTATCGTTTCGCGCTGTGTTGGCCCAGCGCGAAACGATAAATCAATCAACCTTCGCCGCTCACTTCATCTCTTCCGCCAGCACCTCATCGGGTACGTGGGCGTTGAAGTAGACCTTCTGCACGTCATCGTGATCGTCGAGCGCTTCGTGCAGCCGCAGCACCTTGCGGGCCGTCTCGGCGTCGGTCTCCACGGGGACCTTGCCCAGCTGCGTGATCTCGGAGCTGTTGAGCGGAACCTGGTTCTTGGTCAGCGCATCCAGGACCTTGTTGTACGCCGACGGATCGCAGTAGATGACGAAGAAGTCGCCCTCGCGCTTCATGTCGTCGGCCCCGGCGTCCAGGGCGACGCCCATCAGGGTGTCCTCGTCCATGCCGCTGGCGAGCACGGTGAAGACGCCCTTGCGCTCGAACAGGTAAGCGACGGAGCCGGCGCTGCCCATCTTGCCGCCGCTCTTCTCGAAGATCTTGCGCACCTCGCCGGCGGTGCGGTTGCGGTTGTCGGTGAGTACGTCCACCAGGAAGGAGACGCCGCTGGGGCCGATGCCCTCGTAGGTCAGCTCCTCCAGGATTTGCCCTTCCACTTCGCCAGTGCCGCGCTTGATGGCCCGGTCGATGTTGTCCTTGGGCATGGACACTTCGCGGGCCTTGTCGATGGCATAGCGGAGCTTGAGGTTCATGGTGGGGTCGCCGCCGCCGTGACGGGCGGCGATGATGATCGCCCGGCTCAGCTTGCTCCACAGCTTGCCGCGCTTGGCGTCAATGGCCCCTTTCTTGTGCTTGATCGTCGCCCAGTGGGAATGGCCGGACATGACGTCCCCCTTTCGTCAAGTGACGAATTACGGCTCCGTTTGCCGGAGCTTCTGTTTCAAGTCGCGATAATGCTCGTCCGGACGCCGGCGCTGCTCGACCTCGTACAGCTCCAGCGCCTTCCGCCACGTTTGCCGGGCCCGGGCCCGCTCGCCGATCCGGAACAGCACGTCCCCCAGATGGTCCCAGACAACCGGATCCTCGGCGCCCCCCGGCAGCTGGCTGGCACGCTCCAGCTGCTGGCGGGCCTCGTTCAGCTGGCCCTGGCGAAACAGGACCCAGCCCAGACTATCGACGTAGGCGGCGTTGTCCAGGTCGCCGTCCAGCCCCACCCAGGTCCCTTCGCGCCGCTGCTTGCGATCCAGCTCCAGGGCCTTGCGGATCAGCTTCTCGGCCTCGGCCAGGTTGCGGTTGCCGTCGGCCAACACGTAGCCCAGGTCGTTGTGGGCCCGGGCCTCCCCGGGATCGTCCTCCAGGATCTTCCGCAGCTGCTCCTCGGATTTGCTCCGTTCCTTCCGGGCGGAGTACACCTCGGCCAGGGTGTAACGGATGCTCCGGACGTCGCCTGGTCCATTATACTTCTTGAGCAAGTCCTGGCACTCCGCCAGGGCCTGATCGAGCTTGCCGGCCTGGGTCAGCAGGGCAACCCGGTTCCGCTGGCACATCAGCCGATCCTTGTCGCCCGACTCGTTGACCGCATCATCCGCCGCCGCCAGGGCCTCCTTGTTCTTGCCCTGGTTCATCAGCGCCTGCGACAGATACAGATGAAACACGATGCGGTTGGTTAATTGGGCCCGCTCCAGTCCCTCGTGGCAGACGTCGATCACGGCCTGGTTCTTGTGGGCCAGCTCCAGCACTTGCAGCAGGCCGGTGTACACCTCATGCTCGTTCTGGCGCTGCCCGCTCCGCAGACAGCTCCGATAGAGCCGTTCGGCCAGGTCCAGCTGCCGGGCCCGGGCCGCCAGACTGGCGAACAGCACGCGCGTCTGGTGTGCCAGCTTGGCCCCGGCGTTGATCCGCTGCTGCACCTCCACCAGCAGGCCCTTGACCATCGCCGGATCGTCCCGCAGCACCACCAGCATGCTCCGGGCCCGACTGGCGTCGCCGGCGTCGGCGTTCTCCTCCCGGGTGCTGTTGGTGATCGCACCATCAAGGAGACTCAGCACCCGGCTCAGGTTCGGTCCCTCTTCCTTGTACAGCGTGAATAACTCCTTGTAGACCTCGGGAGTCGGCCGTTCCTTCACCAGCTTCTGGTAGATGGCCTCGGCGTCAGCGGTTTGCCGGTTGTTGCGATACTCCCGGGCCAGGAGCAACTGGAGCGACTGGTTGTGGGGATCGGCCTGGCTGGCCTTCTCCAGCTGATCGACGATTTCGTTCGCTGCCTTGCCCAGCTTGCGCTGCAACTGGATCTTCAGCTCGTACGCCTCCGTGCCCGCCGGTTGGCTCAGTAAATACTTGTCGAGGTGATCCAGGGCCCCCTGGAACTTGCCCTCCGCATTGAGGACCTCGGCCAGGTTGTAGGACAGCCGGCCGCCCCGCAGCGGATCGCGTTTCGTTGCTGCCTTGAACGCCTCCCCTGCTTCCTCGGTCTTCTTCTGCTTCAGATAGGCCCGGCCGATCCGCTCGTAAGTCTCGGCCGCCTGGTTGCGCAGTTCCTCCCTGGTGTAGGTGCCCAGGTCCAGCAGCGGTGCGGGATGGTCGAGAACGGCGACCGACTGCTGATAGGCGGCGACGGCCTTGGACCACTCGCCGCGGGCCTCGTGGATGAGGCCGCAGTCGTAGGTGATGCGGGCGTGCATCTCCGGCGCATCTTTGAGCTTGGGCCGGCTCGCCAACCGCGTCAGCAGGGCCAGGGCGTCGGCGGCACGGTCGTTGCCGCGCAGTTGCCGGGCGTAAAGGTAACCGGTCTCGAAGTCGTCGGGGTCCAGTTCCAGGGTCCGCTCGCAGGCGCGATAGACCGACTCGGTGCGATCCAGGGCGACGTACAGCGGGATCAGGGCTCGGTAGATCGGCGTCGCGTCGGGATCGAGGCGCAGGGCCTCCTCGTAGGTCTTGAGGGCCTCGATCAGCTTGTTGTCGCGTTCCAGGATAACGCCCAGGGCAAAGAGCTTCTGGGCCTCGGCCTGGTCCAGGTCCTTGCGGGTCGGTTTCTTGACCGGGACGTGGATGCGCGGACGGTCCTCGGCCAGGCCCGACTGGGCCGGCAGACTCCCAGCCTCCGTCAGGACCAGCAGCTGGCTCAGAACGAGGAGAGCGACCCGGGACATGAATCCATACCTCCGACTAGAGGTTCCGGGGCCCTGCCCCGGTCCTTGGCCCTCCGCGAGCCTCGTGCTCGACGGAAGTTCCGGCAAACGGGGATTGTACACAATCGCGGGCCGTTTTCCTAGTACAGAGCCAACAAGGGGTGTCCCTTTGGATTTTGGCGAGCGGCTGCGCTTTCGCGCAATGCGCAGCGGGCCGGTCTCGGCCGCACCAGCACCGGCGGGCTGACGCCGCGCCGCTCGCCAACATCCAGGGGGACGCCTCTCTTCACAATCCCCTCTTGACACTTCGCTTCCCGGAACGTATAGCCCCCCTTCCACAATTCACCCGTGATTGAGTTCCTGTTGCACCGGTCCCGTGCGAACCAGGGATGGTTCCAACGAGACCGGGACTGCCGGCCACGGTGACATTGCCAGTGCCACCGAGGGGAGGCCGTGCCGACTTGTGAAGGCCCAGGGAGGAGCATTCAACGATTCCATTTTTCTTCAGGGTCGAGCGAACCGCAGTCGATAACAGGAGATGCAAAGGGCCTGAAACGAGGCCGTCAGGGACGGGGGTTGGCAAGTAGTGGGAGGTCAGTGCTTCTGGCCTGGACAAGCGGTCGGAACGTGGGGTGAATCGCTCGGGGAAGGTCTGGCGGCGGGGGAGCCGGCAGACAGCGACCGAGCGGTTCAGGTCCGGCCCTCAGGCAAAACGGTCGAAGGTGTGATCGGCACAACACCGGCAGGGCTCCCGACCAGGGAGCCGTCGCCGGACAGGTCCAGGCCGGGATGGGGAACCCGGCCGGGACCGAGGAGAACCACAACCAGCGCTATCAGGAGTCCGCACCGTGATTGTCACCGGTTCCGAAACACCATCCATCCGTGACAGCGAGCCTACCAGCTACTCGCCATACAGCAGGGAGGAGTCCATGATTACACATGCGGACGTCGATGTCCCTCAGCTGTGGCGTGATTATCACTCCGGTCGCAGCATCGAGTTGCGCAATCAGCTGGTGGAACTCTATTTGCCGCTGGTCAAGTACAACGCCGAACGGATCTGGCAGCGCCTGCCCGATGGGGTGGAGCTGGACGATCTGATCAGCGCGGGCGTCTTCGGCCTGATGGATGCCATCGATGCCTTTGATCTGGAGCGCGGCGTCAAGTTCGAGACCTACTGCGTGCCGCGCATCCGTGGGGCCATGCTCGACGAGTTGCGGACCATGGACTGGGTGCCGCGGCTGGTCCGCAGCAAGGCCAGCAAGATGGAGGAAGCGCGCAAATCCCTGGAGGCCCAGCTGGGCCGGCCGCCCCGGCCGGATGAGATGGCCGAGAGACTGCGCGTGTCGCTGGAAGATTACAACAAGATGGTCGGCGACGCCACCGCTGTCAGCCAGGTAAGCCTGAACAAGAAGTGGTATGAGACCGACAGTTACAAGGACGTCCGCGAGATCGACATCCTGGAAGACAAGAAGGCCGAGGACCCAACGCACCGGCTGCAAAATCGCGACCTGATGCGTCTGGTCACGCGCGGGCTGAACCGCAACGAACGGCTGATCATCATCCTCTACTACTACGAAGACATGACGATGAAGGAGATCGGGGCGACGCTGGACCTGAGCGAATCGCGCGTCAGCCAGATGCACTCCAGCATCGTGGCCCGGTTGCAAGCCCAGCTGGCCCAGCGCCGGCCGGAGTTCGGGAATTGAAACCGAATCTGGGCGAGCGTCTTGAGGGCGAGCCGGGAGCGTCAGCTCCCGGATTCTTCCGATGCGTCGGAGAATCCGGGAGCTGACGCTCCCGGCTCGCCTTTGACGCTTACTGCTTCTGCGCGATCTTCTTGATCAATTCCTCGCTGACCTTCAGGTCCACCGTAACCGTGGTGTTCACGAGCGAGACCTTGAGTCCGTCAAGGACTTCCTTGATGAGCGGACCATATTGCTCGTTGCCCTGGGTCATGAGCTGAATGACGGGCACGAAGCCCTCGATGACCTTCTTCAGCTCCTTGGCGACGTCCGCGTTGTTGGTGTGGATCTGGCCGTTAATCTCCAGGGCATCGGTGACGGTAATGCCGCCGGTAACGGACTTGACGCTGGCGGCGTACTTCTTGGTCTGGGGATTGGCCTCCATCTTCTTGCGGAGGTCCTCGGTGATGATCCCGGCCATCCAGAGACTTTCCTTGCCGGGCACCTTGGCGACGGCGGCCCGCAGGTCGGGGTTGGCCTGGGCCTTGCCCTCGTTGCCGACCGACTTGACCAGGTAATCCTTGTCGGTGGACATGACCATGGAGCCCTGGTTGGCCACGGTGGTGTAGAGCGTGTCCTGACCCGGATTCTTGGCTTCCCAGATGGTCAGCCGGCCTTCGGTCATCTTCTTGAGCTTCATGGGCTCCTTCTGGGCCTGGGCCTCCAGGGCGGCGTTGAGCTTGGCAGGGGCAAAGCGGCCGCGGACCACGATCAGCACCTTGGGCATGGTGGTGCCGGCCGCGGTCACCGTGATCGAATCGAGATCCTTGAGCGGATTGAGGCCGGTGGCCGTCATCATCTGCATGGCCTCGGGCGACTTCAAGGCATCATTGATGATGGTCAGCGCGTACTTCTTGACCAGGGCCGAGTCGAGGATCTGTTTGATGTTCAGCTTCACCACCGCTTCGGCGTCGGACGGGACCATCCTGTCCAGTTCGGCGGCCGGGGTGGCGGAGGTGATCAGGAAACCGGCCACCAGGGCCAGACCCGCCAGCATTCGATTACGTGACAGCATGGACTTTGATTCCTTTTTCAAAACAGCAGGCACGGAACGTCCCACACGCTCCGGCCTGCACGTCGGATAGTACCCAGGGGCGAAGGCGGGGGTTTCAGGTTGGTCCCCAGGCCGCTTGCGGCTTGGCGGAGCAGCTGGGTGCGCCAAGCCGCAAGCGGCCTGGGGAACAGTCGCTCACTGCTCCTTCTTGGTCCATTTCTCAATGACCTCGGCGGGGATGGTCGCCTTGATGACGATGGTCTTGTCGCGGGCGTTGCTGCGGATGGTCTTGACAATGTCCACCACCGGAGCGAGATCCTTGCCGGCTTCCTGGGTGGCCAGCAAGGACACAATCGCCAGGCCCTTGTTGAGGTAATCGCTGACGGTCTTGTTGATGTCCTTGGCCGCCCTGGCGGTCTTGGCCGTGCCAATCAGCTCCAGGTTGACGTCCTCGCCGATGGTCAAGCCGCCGCCGACCGCTTCCAGGTCCTTCAGGGCGTCCTGGACCTGCTCCGGCACGGCCTTGCTCAGGGCGCTGCCCAGGCCGGCCATGGCAACGCTCTGGCGCATGTCCATCTTTTCCAGCAGCGTCTGGAAGTCCTTGTTCTTCAGGACCGGCGGCTGCTTGCGTTTGAGGGCATCGACGACGTAATCCTTGCCCGGTGAGACCAGCAGGGTCTTGTCGCTGGCCAGGGCCACGAACAGGGGGGTCTCCGATTCCGGCGGCGTGACCTCGTAGAGGAGCACCTCGTCCCCCTTGGCGTCCTTGGTCTTGTGGATCTTGAGTACGTCGCTGTAGGCCTTGGCGGATTCTTCGGCCTTGGCCTTGAACTTGGCCGCGTCGAACCGGCCATGAATGATTACCAGCCCCTTGTCGGGGGCCTGGACGCCCGGGCTGGCGACGGTGATCCGATCCAGGTCCTTGAATGGATCAAAGCCCAGGTCCTGGAGGGTCGCCTTGGCTTCCTCGGTATTGTCGATCAGCTCCTTGAGGGGGGCCAGGGCGTACTTCTTGATGATCGGGGAGGAGACCATCTGCTTGACGTTGAACGTCACGATCTGCTCGGTGTCTTCGGGCAGGTAGCGATCGATCTCGGCCGCACGGGCCCCTGGGGCCGACAGCAGGGCCACACAGGCCAGGCTTGCGAGCAGGCGAAACATGCGTCTTTTCCTTTCGTGCTGGAACGGGGCGAGCTGACGGATTTTCCAGACATCCCGCCCCAAAGGGGTTTGCAGCGCACGGCACGGTCTCGAAACCAACCGACGGTCCGGGCGTGGAGGTGATACCAGCGAAGTTGATTCGGGGTTTCGATCGCAGCCGTCCTGGCCCTCGGGTGTTATCGATCCTTGGTGTATGGTATCGTGTCGCCCGTGGAAGGCAAGCCTGCTCCCGGAGCCCAAGCCGCTTGCGGCGCAGGGAAGGGCCGCTTGCTCCGCTGCGCCGGAACGCTGCGGGGGCGTCCCTGCGGGGCTTGCTGCTCGCCTTCAGCGCACCCGACAAATCAAGCACTTGAGGTAATGCGACTCCAGGCAGCTGACCGCAACCGGATGATCCGGAGCCGGTCCCCGCCGGTCCAGCAGCTGGACGTCGCGCTTCTCCTCCGCGGCCAGTTGAGCCAGCAGTTCCTCCAGCATGTCCACCGTGATCAAGCCCGTACAGCAGCAGACGACCAGGATGCCGTCGCGTTCCAGCAAGCGCAGGCCGAGGGTCTGCAACCGGCGATAGCCGCGCAGGCGCTTCCTCCACCGCGTTGCGCGTGCGGGCAAAGCGGGGCGGGTCCAGGATCACCATGCCAAAGCGCTCGCCCCGAGCGTTCAGCGACGCCAGATGGTCGAAGACGTCGTCCCGGATGAACTCGACGTGAGCCAGCTGATTGATCCGGGCGTTTTCGCGTGCCAGGGCCAGGGCCGGCTCCGAGACGTCCACGCCCAGCACGGCCGTCGCCCCGGCACGGGCCGCGTGCAGACCGAAACCGCCGGAGTAGCAGAAGGCGTCAAGCACACGCCGGCCCGCGGCCAGACGGGCGACCGCCTGGCGGTTGTCGCGCTGGTCGAGGTAAAACCCCGTCTTCTGGCCCTCCGCCAGATTGACCAGGAACGTCAGGCCAGTATCTTCAATGCGGATCGGTTCGGTGGGCACGTGGCCCCAGAGGGGCCCATCGTGCGCTTCCAGACCTTCCAGCTGGCCGATGCCGCGCTCGGTGCGCTGATAAATGCCCTCCGGCCGGAGCAGCTCAACAAGCAGGTCCACGAGCAGGTCGCGCCGCTGGGCCAAACCCAGGGCGGTCAGTTGCAGGATCAGCCAGCGGTCGTAGCGGTCCACGATACAGCCGGGCAGGCCGTCCCCCTCGCTGAAGACTAACCGGCACGCTTGACCCAGGTTCATCAGGCCTAGCATCCGGCGCAGGCGGATGGCCGCTTCCAGCTGGCCGCGGAAGAAAGCACGGTCCAGTTCCTGGGTGCTGTCCCAGAGGTAAAGACGGACGCGGATCTTGCTCTGGCTGTTGTACAGGCCGCGTGCGACAAAGTTGCCGGTGTGGGAGAGCAGATCGACAACGGCGCCGTCGGCCGGATTGCCCTCGACCCGGGCGATGGCCCCGGGAAAGACCCAGGGGTGCCGGCCGTAGAAGGGTCGGGCGCGGCGCGGCTGCAAGATCACCTGGGGGTTCATGGCAATGGTCGTGTTGGGGTGAGAGGGGCCCTGGCCTGCATTGATGCGGTCAATGGCCGCCCCGCTCGACTGCTTCAATGTAGGCCAGGGCCCGGTCCAGTTCGCGTTTGTACTGCACGGTGCGCAGCAGGGAGCGGACCCGCAGGGTCAGCTCGGCCTTGGTGATGGGTTTGGAGACGAACTCGTCGGTGCCGGCATCGACGGCCCGGTCGATGTCGCTGGCTTGATCCAGAGCGGTGAGCATCAGCACCAGGGTGTGGGCGGTGGCGGGGTTGGCCCTGATCTGCCTGCACACCTCGAAACCGCTGATCCGGGGCATCATGATGTCCAGCACGACCAGGTCGGGCCGCCAGCCGCGGATCAGTTCCAGGGCCTGTTCGCCCGAATAGGCCGTGCGCAGCTCATAGGCGCCCTCGCTCAGATGGGCCTCGACCAGTTCCGCGTTTTGCACGTTGTCATCGACAATGAGGATGCGCGGCAATCGATTCTCAGAGGGTTCAGGAGCGGGTGGCATGGCAGGGACTCCGTTCTTCGTCAGGGCAGCGGTCCCACAAGCCGGTTGCGGCTTGTGGAACAGACCGTCAGTATTATACAAAAGCAAGAGGGAGAACAACCCGGTTGTTTCTTCTCCCCGACTCGCGGTGCGACCCTGTGGAGGCGATGATGAGCCGACGCATCTTGATCCAGGTGACGGCCCCCGCCGTGATCAGCGGCTTTCTGCTGCTGCTCACCTGTCTGCTCAGCGCCTGGTACGTGGACTGGCTGCAGACCAATTTCAATACCATCCTGCGCCTCCAACGTCGCCAGCCTGGAGGCCGCCCAGGAGCTGGAGAACTCGGTCCGGCAACTGCGCTTCCACTGCTTCCTTTACCTGATCGATCCGAGCCCCCAACTGATGGAGGACATCAAGACAGACGAGAACGAGTTTGAAAAATGGCTGAAGCAAGCCCAGGAGTGCGCCACCACGCTGCGGGAACAGGTCTACGTCCAGGAGATTCGCGAGGGCTACCGGATCTATCGCGAGGATTTTGGCCAGCTGTGCGAGGAAGTGAAGCGGACGGGCGGAATCAAGCAGGGCTATCGCCAGCTGGCCAAGGACCATCCCGTCCGCGAGGTGATCGCGCCGTGCGAGAAGTATGCCCGGATCAACGAGGAGATGATGACCGCGGCCGCTCAGGAGGGCGAGCGGGTGACGCAGCGGCTGCATCTGACCATGCTGCTGGTCGGCCTGGGCGGACCGCTGGGCGGCCTGATCGGTGGCTACGGCATTGGCCGGGGCTTGCAGAAATCGCTGTACCGCTTCCAGGTGCGGGTCCAGGACGCGGCCCAGCAGCTGGAGCACAACGCCGCCACGGTCAGCCTGTCAGCCGACGCCGACATGGACCTGATCGATCAGCAGCTGGAGCGCGTGGTCAAGCGGGTCAGCGAGGTGACCGGGCAGTTGCAGCAACAGCAGCAGGACATGCTCCGGGCCCAGCAACTGGCGGCGGTGGGTCAGCTGGCCGCCGGCGTCGCGCACGAAGTGCGCAACCCCCTGACCGCGATCAAGCTGCTGGTCGAGGCGGCCCTGCGCACCCACAAGCCCAGGCCGTTCACTCCGGAAAACCTGAAGGTGGTTCACGGCGAGATCTTGCGGCTGGAGCAAATCGTGCAGAACTTCCTCGATTTCGCCCGGCCGCCCGCCCTGCACCGCCAGCACTGCGACGTCCGCGACCTGGTGCAGCGGGCGGTCAGCCTGATCCGGACCCGGGCCCGCCAGCAGCAGGTGGACGTGCGCGTGCAATGTCCCGAGCAGCCGATCCTCGGGACGGTGGACGGCAACAAGCTCAGTACCGTGCTGGTCAACTTGCTCCTCAACGCCCTGGACGCCATGCCCTCGGGCGGCCAGTTGACCGTCGCGCTGGAGGCCGACGGCGCCGAACTGCACTGCCGGGTCGAGGACACCGGCGCGGGCATCCGTCCGGAAATGCTCGCGCACCTGTTCACGCCCTTCAGCAGTACCAAGGAAACCGGCAGCGGCCTGGGCCTGAGCATCTGCCGGCGCATCATCGAGGAACATGGCGGTCAAATTACGGGCGGCAACCGGGAGGGCGGCGGCGCACGCTTTGCTTTCCGGTTGCCGGCTGATGATTCCCTTGTAATCGCAACGGCGCGAGGACCCTATGCCGCGAATCCTGGTAATTGACGACGAGGAAAGTGTCCGCTACTCGTTTCGCTACGTCTTCGAGGGGGACGGCATGGAGGTGCTGACGGCCGGCACCGCCGCCGAGGGTCTGCAGCTGCTGCAGGAACAGCGGCCGGACGTGGTCCTGCTCGATCTGCGCTTGCCGGATCGCTCCGGTCTGGAGGTGTTTACTCAGATCCGGGCCCTCGATCCGCGCCGGCCGGTGATCTTTATCACGGCCCACGGCACGACGGAAACCGCCATCGAGGCGATGAAGGAGGGGGCCTTCGATTACCTGGTCAAGCCAGTGGACCTGGATCGGCTCAGCCAGATCCTGCGCGGGCCGTGGAGGCCGCCCGGCTGATGAACGTCCCGGCCCTGCTGAGCGGCGAAGATGCCCCGGAGCGGATCGTGGGCCGAAGCTCGGTCATGCAGGAGACGTGCAAGACCATTGGCCGGGTGGCGCCGCTGGACGTCAACGTGCTGATCCTGGGCGAGAGCGGCACCGGCAAGGAACTGGTGGCCCGGGCCATCTACCACCACAGCAAGCGAGCCGACAAGGCCTTCATGGCCATCAACTGCGCCGCCATCCCGGAATCCCTGCTGGAGAGCGAGCTGTTCGGTCACGAGCAGGGCGCCTTCACCGGCGCCTATCGGCGGCGGATCGGCAAGTTCGAGCAGTGCAGCGGCGGCACTCTGTTCCTGGACGAGATCGGCGACATGTCGCCGGCCCTGCAGGCCAAGATGCTCCGGGTCTTGCAGGAGCAGCAATTCGAGCGGTTAGGCGGCAACGAGACCTTGCGCACCAACGTCCGCATCCTGGCCGCCACCAACCAGGACCTGGACAGGCAGGTCAACGAGGAACGCTTGCGCAAGGACCTGTATTATCGGCTCAAGGGCATGACCATCCGGGTGCCGCCGCTGCGCGAACGCCTGGGCGACGTGGTCGAGCTCACGCACTACTTTGTGGAGCGCTTTAACCGCGAGCTGGATCGCAACCTGCGCACGGTCGCTCCGGAGACGCTCGACCTGTTCCAGAGCTATTCCTGGCCGGGCAACGTCCGCGAATTGCAAGGCGTGATCCGCGAGGCCATGCTCCGGGCCACCGGCAGCGTGCTGCTGCCGGAGTTCCTCCCCGAGGAGCTGCGTTCCGCCCAGCCGGTCGCCCCGGCCGCTCCCGCCGCTGCGGAGTTTGACCTGCACGGCCTCATCCGCGGCTATCTGGCGGAGGGAGCGACCGACGTGCATGCCAAGGTGATCGAGGCGGTGGAGCGCATCCTCTTTCCGGAGGTGCTGGCCCACGTCCAGATGCACCAGGCCCGGGCCAGCGAGGTGCTGGGCATCAGCCGGGGGACGCTGCGCACTCGCTTGCGGGCGCTGCGGCTGGGCATCGATAAGATCGTCATCGACGACCCCACCGTCGGCGAGGGGTCGCCCTCTGCCTGAACCACTGCGGTTGAAATCTGACCGTGGGGGGCAAGAACTGGCCCCTGCGTCCTCCTGTTTAGAGCCGCGCAGCGGCTCCGCGTTACGGCGATTGCGGCACAGGAAGAAAAAGGCCGACGGCCCTCCCGCCTTCCCCCCAGGGCGATGCCCTGGGCTATCGTGTTGCGCCCCTTCGGGGCTGTTGGCTTTCGCCCCGAAGGGGCGCAACACGATAGCCCAGGGCATCGCCCTGGGGGGAGAGGGCAGCGCCCTGGGTCAGGGGCCGAGGCGGTCTTTCTCTTGCTGAGTCACAATAAACGCTCCTTGGTTCCTGGTCTGGCACAGCTCTTGCACGGAATCAACCCGGCCCAATTGATTCGACCAACCTGATGAACTGATAAGGAGCATGAGCATGCTTGTTCTGAGCCGCAAGCGGGGAGAGAAGATTGTCCTACCACAGCTGAACATCGAGTTAATGGTGGTGGAAATTAGCGGCGACCGGGTCCGGCTGGGTGTGGCAGCTCCAACGGACATTGCGGTCTACCGCGAGGAGATCTGGGAGCGGATCCTCAAGGAGCAGCAAGTGGAAGAGGGACATGCGGTCGCCACGGGGGGGCCGCGAGGCTGATTCCCATGGCCCGGCTTGCGGACAAGGGACAACCGGTCGGGGCGGCCGGGACTGAGGAACAATTCCCCTGGCAACCATCTCTTCGGGAATTCACTCCTCAGTCGCCTCCCTGGGTTCCGGTTCGGCAGGACTGTTCTGGAATGAATCCTCTTGGGACGAAAAGAATGAGTCAGTTCCTGATCCGGATGCGACTGGTCCTTGGCGGCGCCATGTGCGGGAGTTTCCTGGGTCTGTTCGCGGGCGCTCTGTCGGCGGTCGCTTACGGGGCCCACGTCGGCAACTACTCCAGTGCTCTGATTGTCGTTCTCGGCGGCGGCGCGATCTGCTGTTTGCCCGGGGCCCTGTATGGCGCCCTGGTGGAGTCCCCACAGGGAGCGGTTCCGGATAAAATAAGAAGAGGGTAGCGAACTGGGGCTGACGGTCTGCCTCGCGGTTGGTTGCCCCCTTCCTGCCCGCCCGCGGCCACAGGCGGCTTGCCTGTGGCCGCGGGCGGGGCAACCGCGCTGTGGATCCGAGCAATGGATGACAACCCGCTCTGGTACAAGGACGCCATCATCTACCAATTGCACGTTCGCTCCTACGCCGACGGCTACCCCGATGGCATTGGCGATTTTCGCGGCCTGACCGGCAAGCTCGACTATCTTCAGGACCTGGGCATCACCGCCATCTGGCTGCTGCCCTTCTACCCCTCGCCTCTCAAGGATGACGGCTACGACATCGCCGATTACACCAACATCAACCCCAGCTACGGTCTGCTGCGCGATTTCGAGATCTTGCTGCGCGAGGCCCATCGCCGCGGCCTGCGCGTCATTACCGAGCTGGTGCTGAACCACACTTCCGACCAGCATCCCTGGTTCCAGCGGGCCCGCCGGGCCCCGCCCGGCAGCACTTACCGCGACTACTACGTCTGGAGCGATACGCCGGAGAAGTACAAGGACGCGCGCATCATCTTCAAGGACTTCGAGATCTCCAACTGGACCTGGGACCCCGTCGCCAAGGCCTACTACTGGCACCGCTTCTACTCGCACCAGCCCGACCTGAATTTCAACACGCCCCAGGTTCGCGAGGCCATGTTCCAGGTGGTCGATTTCTGGATGAACCTGGGGGTGGACGGCATGCGCCTGGACGCCGTGCCCTACCTGTTCGAGCGCGAGGGGACCAACTGCGAGAACCTGCCCGAGACGCATCAGTACCTCAAGGAGCTGCGGGCTCACGCCGACCAGAAGTTTCCCGGCCGGATGTTCCTGGCGGAGGCCAACCAGTGGCCCGAGGATGCCGTCGCCTATTTCGGCGACGGCGACGAGTGCCAGATGGCCTTTCACTTCCCCCTGATGCCGCGGATGTTCATGGCCATCCGCCTGGAGGACCGCTATCCCATCGTGGACATCCTGGGCCAGACGCCCGCCCTTCCCGAGACGTCTCAGTGGGCCGTGTTCCTGCGCAATCACGATGAGCTCACCCTGGAGATGGTCACCGACGAGGAACGCGACTACATGTATCGGGTCTACGCCCAGGACAAGCAGGCACGGATCAACCTGGGTATCCGCCGCCGGCTCGCTCCCCTGCTGGAGAACAACCGCCGCCGGATCGAACTGATGGTCGGCGTCCTCTTCTCGATGCCGGGAACGCCGGTGATTTACTACGGCGACGAGATCGGCATGGGCGACAACATCTACCTGGGCGATCGCAACGGCGTCCGCACGCCGATGCAGTGGAGCGCCGAACGCAATGCCGGCTTCTCCTCGGTCAATCCCCAGAAGCTCTTCCTGCCGGTGATCATCGATCCGGAGTACCATTACCAGGCCATCAACGTCGAGGTGCAGCAGGCCAACCCATCGTCGCTGCTGTGGTGGATGAAACGGCTGATCGCCCTGCGCAAGCAGTTCCGCAGCTTTGGCCGGGGCACGATGGAGCTGTTGGCGCCGAGCAATCACAAGGTGCTGGCCCTGATTCGCCGCTGCAAGCCCGAAGCGCCAGCGCCGGGACACAAGCCCGAAGCGCCAGCGCCGGGACATGCCGGCCCCGGCGCTGGCGCTTCGGGCTTGTCCGAGGAAACCATCCTGGTGGTGGCCAACCTGGCGCGGTTTCCGCAGTGGGTGGAACTGGACCTGTCCGCGTTTCGCGGCCTGGTGCCGGTTGAGCTGTTAGCCCACAACGAGTTCCCGGTCATTACCGATCGGCCCTATCCCTTCACCCTGGGACCGCACGGCTTCTTCTGGTTCTCGCTGGAGCAGCCGCACACCCGGAGCCGGCTGCCGGGGGCCCTTCCCGAAGCCGTGCCTGACCTGATCGTGGACTCTCCCTGGCCCGAGCTGCTGAACGATCGCAACGTCAGCGCTCTGGAGGACCTGTTGCCCCGGCATCTGCGGGCCCGGCGCGGCTTTGGCGGCACTCCGGTCCGGATCGATTCGGTCTCGCTGCGGGAATGGATCCTGTTTTCCGTGGGCGAGGAAACGGTGTGCTTGCTCTGGCTGAGCGTCAGCTCGCCCGAGGGGGAACCGGATACGCAGGTCCTGCCCATCCTGTACGTCCCGGCCCGGCGGATCGATCAGCTGCCGGCCGAACTGCTCCAGGGCCGGATTGCCCGGCTGCGCGGCGAGGAGGAGGCCCTGCTCCTGGACGCCGGCTGGGACCCGCGGTTCGCCGAGGCCCTGATCGGCTGGATGGTCCAGGGAGGAGCGATGGAAGGGAAGATGGGGGTATTGACCGGCTGGCTCACCGACCCCGCCGCCCTCCCGGCCGGGGCATCGCTCCCGGGACCGATCACCCTGCACCGCACCGAGCAGTACAACACCATCGCCGTGCTGGGCGAGCAGTATGCCCTGAAGATCTTTCGCCGGGTCGAGGAGGGGTGCAACCCGGAACTGGAGGTGGGCCAGTTCCTGACGGCGCACCACTTCGCCTCGGCCCCGCCGGTGCTGGGCGCGCTGGAGTATCAGCCCCTGGGACGGGAGCCGATGACCCTGGCGGTGCTGCACCGCTGGGTGGTTGGCGCCGAGACCGCCTGGACTTACACGCAGGGCTGGCTGAGCCGCTACTTCGAGCGGGCCCTGGCCACGGCGCCGCTGTCCTCCGGCCTGGTCGCGTCCACCCGGGCCTTGCTGGAGCTGGCCCCGCTGAACCCACCCAACCAGGCCACCGAGATGCTCGAAGGCTACCTGGAGTCCGCCATCCTGCTGGGCCGGCGCACGGCGGAACTGCACGCCGCCCTGGCCTCCGATCGGGACAACCCGGCCTTTGCCCCCGAGCCGTTCGCGCCCCATTACCACCGCTCCGTCTACCAATCGACACGGAACATCACCATCCAGGCCTTGACCGCCCTGCGGCGGGCCCTGCCCAGCTTGCCCGAGACCACCCAGCAGCAGGCCCAGCAGGTCCTGGGCCGGGAAAAGGAGATCTTGCAGCGCTTTCGGGCCTTGCTGCAGCAGCGCATGACCTCGATCCGCATTCGCACCCACGGCGACTACCACCTCGGCCAGGTGCTGCACACCGGCAAGGATTTCGTCATTCTCGACTTCGAGGGCGATCCGGACCGGACCATCAGCGAGCGCCGGCTCAAACGTTCCTGTCTGCGCGACCTGGCGGCCATGGTCCGCTCCTTCCATTACTGTTCCTCGGCCGTGCTTCTGGGCCAGGTGGCGGGAATGGTGGTTCGGCCCGAGGACCTGCCGCGCCTGGAGCCCTGGGCCAACTTCTGGTATCTGTGGGTCAGCAGCCGCTTCCTGCGCGGCTACCTGGAGACGGCCGGCCCCGTTCCCTTCCTCCCGGCCAATCGCGACGAGCTGCACGTCCTGCTCGACTCCTTCCTGCTGGAAAAAACGCTGCACGAGCTGGCCTACGATCTGACCTATCGCCCCGGCTGGGCCGGCATTCCCCTGCGCGGGCTGCTTCAGTTGCTCGACAGCTGAGGGCCTGACCCGCCCAACTGCCGAGAACGCTGAGAGGCCCGTCTCTCACAATGGGAACTTTGTTGCTCAATTCCTGACCGTCACGGTCGAAAGTTGTTTGCAGAAAGCGAATTACAGCCCGGGAAACGAAGAGAAACCTGTTCCCCCTCCTTCCCCTTTTCCTGATTCTGCATGCACTTTGTCCAAACTCAATTCTGTTCCTGACAATCTCCACTTTTTGCTGCTGGCACGCGGCTTGCTAGAGGAAAGGTGATTCATGGGGTCGAAGATATCCCCAGCAAGGAGCGAGATCGGGTCACGCAGGACCGATCCTCTCAAAGGAGGCATCGTATGCCCTGGACCCGGGAACGTCTGGAGGAGTTGGCGCAAGAGTTTTGGCAGCACGCGGCTGGTGGTCGTGGCCAATCGCGAGCCGTACCTCCACGTCTACGAGGAAGAGGAAATCCACTGCAAGAGGCCGGCCGGCGGTTTGACGACGGCCCTGGACCCGGTGATGCAAGCCTGTGGCGGCAGCTGGGTGGCGCACGGCAGCGGCGATGGCGACGCCGACGTGGCCGACGAGCGGGGCCGCATCCTGGTGCCGCCGGAAGATCCCAGTTACACCCTGCGCCGGGTGTGGCTGACCAAGGAGGAGGAGCAGGGCTACTACTATGGCTTTGCCAACGAGGCCCTCTGGCCGCTGTGCCACAATGCCTTCACCCGGCCGATCTTCAATCCCTCCGACTGGGAGTACTACCAGCAGGTCAACCACAAGTTTGCCGAGGCGGTGGTGGAGGAGGTTGGCCCGGGGCCGGGACTGGTCTTTGTTCAGGACTATCACTTCGCCCTGCTGCCCCGGTTGCTCAAACAGCTCCGCCCGGACCTGGTGGTGCTGCAGTTCTGGCACGTCCCCTGGCCGCATCCCGAGGTCTTCCGCATCTGTCCCTGGCAGCAGGAGTTGCTGGAAGGGATGCTGGGGAATGACCTGCTCTGCTTCCACACCCAGAACTTCTGCAACAACTTCTTCGAGACAGTGGATCGCTGTCTGGAGTCCCGGCTGGACCGGGAAAACTTTGCTGTCACCCGGGGCGGCCTGACCACGTTCCTGCGGCCGTTCCCGATCAGCATCGATCCCGAGCTGATCGGCGCGCTGGACAATGCCGAAGGAAAAAGGCTGGAACTGAACCTGTACAAGAAGTTACGCTTGCAAAATCGGCAATTGCTGGTCGGGATTGATCGGCTGGATTATACCAAGGGCATTCCCGAACGGATTCGCGCCGTCGATCGCTTGCTGGCCCTGCATCCAGAGCTGAAGCGCAAGTTCCACCTGGTGCAGGTGGCCGCCCCGAGCCGGACACACATTCCGACCTACCGCCGGGTGACCGAGGAAGTGCGCGACCTGGTCGAGGAGGTCAACTGGAAGCACGGCGATGGCAGCTGGAGCCCGGTTATCCTGATCAACGAGACCTATGGCCCGGACAAGGTGGCGGCCCTGTTCCGGATGGCGAACGGCTGTGTGGTCTCGTCGCTGCACGACGGCATGAACCTGGTGGCCAAGGAGTTCGTGGCCGCCCGCACCGACGAGCAGGGCGTGCTGGTGCTGTCGAGGTTCACCGGGGCCGCCCAGGAACTGACGGACGCCTTGCTGATCAATCCTTATGCGATGGATGAGTTCGCCGAGGCCCTGTACCGGGCCTTGACCATGCCGGTGGAGGAGCAGCGGCGGCGGATGCAACGGCTGCGGGCGACGGTGGCGGAGAAGAACATCTACCGGTGGGCGGGGCAGATGCTGACCGACGCCGGCCGACTGCTGGAGATGCGTTATGACGGAGCTGCGGGAGGAATTCGACCGCCTGTTGCGGGCCTATCATTCCGGCTCACCGCTTCTGCTGCTGCTGGATTATGATGGCACCCTGACGCCCATTGTCGAGCATCCCGACAAGGCGGTGCTGCCGGCCCGGCGGCGCTGGTTGCTCTGCTGCCTGGCACGGCAGCAGGGTCTGAGCGTTGCCATCGTCAGCAGCCGGAGTCTGGAAAACCTCAAGCGCATGGTGGGGCTGGAGGGGCTGATCTACGCCGGCAACCTCGGTCTGGAAATCGAGATGGGGGACCGGACCATCGTCCATGCGGAGGCGGTGGCCAGCCGGGAGATGCTCGCCGGGGTCCTGGCCCGGCTGCAAGGGCTGGCGCAAGCCTTTCCGGGGGCCTGGGTCGAGGACAAGAAACTGGGCCTGACCCTGCATTTCCGGCAAGTCGATCCGGCCCGGCGTCTTCCCCTGGTGGAACAAAGTCGGGCGGTGCTGGCCGAGTCCAAGGACCTGCTGCGCATTGTCCCCGCCCCGCTGGCCCTGGAAATCACCCCGCTGCCCGACTGGAACAAGGGCTCGGCCGTGGAGTGGATCCTGGAGCAGCTGCCCGCCGAGACGCTTCCGTTCTACGCCGGCGACTCGGCCAACGACAAGGAAGCGTTCCTGATGGCGGCGGGTCGGGGCGGTTTGACGGTGGGCGTTGGTCCCGAGGCCCCCCCCCAGGCCCGCTACGTGGTGCCGACCCCGGATAGTCTGATCGACCTGCTGGCCCAGCTGCTGCCGGCCATCACGGTGGCGGGGCTCAAGTGAACGGCGCCCGAAGATCGGCAAGGCGAGCGGCGCGGCGTCAGCCCGCGCGGCAGGAGGCGCCTACCGGCGGGCTGACGCCGCGCCGCTCGCCCTACTGGGTCAGCCATTGCCTGAGCGGTTGCTTCAGCAGAGGGGGAAGAAGGGGCAAGATATTCCCATCCACGACCCCATTCTTCTTGTTGTAGGCAAACGCCTCGGCCAGCCAGTAGCGCAGCCGGCCATTCTGCTGCAACTGCTGCATTTCGACAACAGGCCCCTTGGTCGGTTTGGCGTCCAGGGCGACCTTGATCGACGCGAAGGCATCTCGGAACAGGGCGTTGGACTCTTTCGGTTGACTGCGCAAAGCCAGGACAATGCCCAGGCCCACCTTGCCCAGGTTCTGGTAAGGTCGGACGTGCTTGATCTCCTTTAACTGGCTGAAGAGTTTCTCGGCGTCGTCCAATCGATCCTGGTCGAGGTAGAACAAACCCAGCTCAAGACAGACTCCCAGTCTGGTAGACACGTCCTGCTGCCCAACGGGCGGGTTGAGATACTGTTCGACCATCTGTCTGAGGGCCTGCTCGCGCCGCTGCGGCGAGAACAGGGCATCCACGGCAGCCGTTTCCGCCAGGTTGACCGGGGCCGTGGTCCCGACCGTGGCCTGCTGCCGCCACCAGCCCCAGGCAATTCCGGCTCCCACCGCCAGAGCGAGCGACAGCACGACCAGGACAGCAGTCCAGCTCCGGCCCGCCGGGCGGAGGACCGGTTGGCTCCGAGGAGTGGACGTGCGTTCCGCCGTGAGGGCGTCCTCGGACTGGACGGAAGTCTGGCGACTTCCGCTACCGGACTGCGAACCCGTGACCGCCATCGAGTCCGTGGGCAAAACCAGAGCCATGGTCTGGCCGCTCAGACTTTCGCGCAGCAGGATCAGATCGCGGAGCAGTTCCCGGCCGTTCTGGTAGCGCTGATTGGGGTCCTTGGCCAGCATCTTGTGGATGATGGCGCAGAGCCCCGGCGGCAGGTCGGGCCGGATGCCGGCCAGGGGCGGCGGCTCCTTCTGCACGTGGGAGAGAGCGACCTCAAAAGCGGTTGACCCTTTGAAAGGGGGATGCCCGGCCAGCATGTGGTAGGCGGTGACGCCGAAGGAGTAGACGTCGGTGCGGCAATCGACCGGCTTGCCCTCGACCTGTTCGGGGCTCATGTACAGCGGCGTGCCCATGGTGACGCCGCTCTGGGTCAGGTTGACCGGCGGCTGATCGCCGGCCCGGACGCGCGACAGGCCGAAGTCGGCCACCTTGACCTCGCCCTTGCGGGTCAGCAGGATGTTTTCCGGCTTGATGTCGCGGTGGATGATCCCCATTTCGCTGGCCCGCTGCAGCGCTGCCGCCACCTGGCGCATGATGCTCAGGGCCAGCAGCACGTCGGGAGTGCCCTTGCGTTCCAGGAACTCACGCAGGTTTCGCCCTTCGACGTACTCCAGGGCCATGTACTGGAGGTTGTTGCTCTCGCCGATGTGGTAGACCTGGACGATGTTGGCGTGGGTGATGCGCGCGACGGCCTCGGCTTCAGCCCGGAAACGGGCCAGGGCCGTGGGATTGGCGGCCATTTCGGGCTTGAGCAGTTTCAGGGCGACCTTGCGTTTGAGCGACAGCTGCTCGGCGAGGTAAACCTGGCCCATGCCGCCCTGGCCCAGCCGGCGCAGAATGCGAAAGTCGCCGAGGGTCTGACCAGTCAGGTCCAGATCCGGCTGCGGTGGCGGATTGGCCGACGCCGCCACGGTGCTCTGCTTCGGCGCGGTGGAGTCCATGGTCGCCATGCGGTTGGGGTTGCAGGAGTTTCTTCCTGCGCTGCCTCTTCTTTCATTTATACGTGAATCCGCAGGCAGTGTCCTGGTTAGTCTTGCTCCTGTCGTGCCGCTGAATCCGCAGGCGATGTCCTGCGCGGGGTTGGGGTCGGGTCATCTTCCCAGCCAGATCATGCACTTCGGCGGCACAAAGCCGGCCGGCCAGCGGGTATCGCTATCGTACTTGGCACGCTCCAGGATCGCTCCGGTGAGCGTGGCCCCGGTCAGGTCGGCCCCGCGCAGGTTGGCGTGAGCCAGGTCCGCATCGGTCAGGTCGGCCCCGCGAAAGCTGGCTTGCAGGAACTCGGCCACGCGCAGGTGGCTCTTCTGCAGCACGGCGTTCTCGAAGCAGGCGGCGCGGAACCGGCCACAGCCGAGGTCCGCCCCGGTCAGGTTCGCGCCGCGGAAATTGGCCTGCTGGAACTTGGACCAGTGCCCCAGCTCCGCTTTGACAAGCGAGGCCCCCTCAAAGTTGGCCCGGCGGCAATCCAGCTGCCAGGCGAGATGAACGCCGTCCAGACAGACCCCGCTCAGATCGATTTTGCGGAACGGCCCGGCGTTGATCTGCTGCTGGTTGGTCCGGGCGTTCCAGCGCTTGATGCCGGCCGGTCCGCCACGCAGTTCCTTCATCACCCGGGCCAGGCGGTCCTGCTCTCGGGTTTTGTCGGTCTTTGTCTCACCCTTGATCCGGTCTGCTTCGGGAGCAGACCGGCCGCACGCCTCACACCACGCCTTCAGAACCAGCTCCCGCAGTGGCTTCGGTTTCAGCGGCGCACCGGTCGCTGTCACCTTGACCGAATCCAGACCCAGTGTCCCGTGCAGCAAGGGCCGGACCACGGCAAGCATTGCCTCCGAAGGAGTCCTGAGCGACGTGGGTGTGGCGAAAGGGAGTTTGTGGCCGCGGAGAAACAGCTTCTGGCCGTTGTCCTCGCTGACGACCTCCACGGGGACCGAGACGTCGCCCGGCAAGGTGATGGCCGCGGCTGCCTTCAGGCGAGTGGTCTGGCGGGCGACCTGGTCCAGCTCCTTGAGATGCTTGCCGGCCCTGGGCACGGATTGAGCCCCGGGCACACCCTTGGCCTTGCTCAGGTCGAGCCCCGTCCGTTTCGCTCCGGCCAGGTTGGCTCCCTCGAAATCGGCCCCTTCGATCCGGGCGTTGGTCAGGTCCGCGTCGGCCAGGATGGCACAGCGCAGACAGGCGTTGCGCAGGTCGGCCCCTTTCAGGTTCGCCTGGAACAGGTCGGTCTCGGTGAGGTTCGCCTGGTTCAGGTTGGCCCCGGCAAGGTCGCAGTCCTGGAAATCGGCTCGCGTCAGATCAGCCTCGGCCAGGTTGGCGCCGGCAAGGTTGGCCTTGCGGGCGGAGACCCGTTTCAGGTTAGCGCCCTGGAAGATGACCTTGGAGGTCCGGGCTTTTTCCAGCGCGGCTTCCTCCAGGTTGGCCCCGGTGAAATCGGTGCGTTCGAGGATCGCATCGAAAAAGCGTGCCTTCCGCAGGTTGGCGCCGACGAGCCGGCAATCGAGCAGTCCCTCGAAGGAACACTCCTCAAGCTGGGCCCCGTCCAGGTGAACTCGGGTGAGGATGCAATACAGGCTGACGTGGGTGAACTCGACCTGGCGCAGGTCAGCCCCGTCGAGGTTGAGGTGGAAGAACCAGGCGCTCTTCAGTTTCAGTCCGCGCAGATCACTTCCGGACAGATCGACGGGGGCCTTACTCCACCGGGTGAGCAACTTCCACCGTTCGTACCCCTTTGGCCCAGCCCGGAGCAGGGCCAGGGCCAGGTTACGATCCGGAACAACCAGGGCGAAGAACTCCTCCAGGGAGAGAACACGGATGGCCGCTTGCCCCGCCTGGTTCCACTCCTCGGCCTGCTTCTGGGACTGAGCCGCCTGTCTGCCGCTGCCCAGGACCAGGTAATCCAGGTCGGTGCTCACTCCAGACAGGACCTTGCCCCCATCGCCTTTGATCATCGCCGTCGCCTCGTTGAGGTCCGCCTTGCGGAGCTTGCCTGCAAGGGCAAAGGTCTTGCCGGCAAAGCGTTGGACCTTCCAGTTAACGGGCGAAGAGGTGGTGCGTTTCTTTCCCATAACAAACCCCGCTCTCTGCTTGACGTCGGGCCTTTCCGCAGGTGCCGTCAGGGCCCGCTGCGGTTGATTTCGGCTGCGTCTGGACCCAGGGAAACGAATTGTGTCTCCATAACTATCAATGCGGACAAGCACTTCGGTCGATTCGTTTCCGCACCCCCTGGGACACCCCCCACCGAGTGGAAACGAACTTGCGCCCCAAGCCTCCGGGGGTGTCCGCCACCGGGAGCCGCCGTCACCCGGATGCTTTCTTGCGAACCATGCTTCGTTGTTCCCTTCTCAATCCGCCTCATTCATCCTCCTCGTGCGGTCCGTCCGGGGACAGCACGTCCCAGCAGCGATCGTAGCGCAGCAGAGCATTGGCCAGATCGGGGTGAGCCGTCGCCCAGAGGTCATCGAAGAAGATCCACTGGTGATACAGGTCCACCTTGTCCCAGCGCCCCGTGTGCAAACAGAGCTGGGCCAGGTGCTCCGTCACCAGCACGCGGGTTTTCCTTGCACTGGGAGCGAAGGCCTTCCTCCCGGAAGAAGCGGCCAGAAGGGGTTGCAGTGCTTCCCGAACCTCGGTCACGGAGCCCTGTCTCACCGCCTCCCAGGCTGCGTTGGGCAGGTCAAGGACGGGCAAACGTGCGGCCGCAGTCAGGGCCTTTTCGAGCAACTCCAGGCCAGCCCGGCGCTGGCCCCGTTCCTGCAACCAGTCGGAGTACGCCGCCCAGGAGGCATCATCGTCGGGGTTGTCGAGGATGGCCTGTCGAAAGCCGGCCTCGACCGGGTCGGTGGTGATCGGGTCGGCGAGGAGCTGGGCACGAAGCAGCAGCAGGTACTCACTCAGCGAATCCGTCACGGGAGGTCCGCTCAGGTAGCGGACCATGTCGGGAAGCCGAATCCCATTGATCCGGCTCGTGGGCACACTGGAATCGGTCAGGTTGCCCGAATCGGCGTAACAATTGAAGAAGAGGTAGACCGCACCCTGTCCCTTGCCTGCGGGGGCACGATCGTCTGTCGGCTCGGACGGCACGAAGCCCCCGGCATCCGCGAAGCTGGTCGGAAGCTGCCAGCCCTCGTTGAGCAGGTAGGCAGCCCTGGGGCCGTGTTCGGCCAGGTAGAGGTCATCAAAGACGTAATAGCACACTTCCAGCTCGTCGTCGTCGGTCTGCACGGTGAGCAGGTGCGGCTGGTAGAGGATCGGTCCCTCCGAGTAGAGGTGCGCTTCGAGGTACTCGCCAAGTTCCTCATCGCTCTCGGGCGGCGGCAGGTCTTCCTCGTCGGCGACCTCGAACAGGGAAGAGAACCCGTAAATGGAGAAGCCCAGCAACTTCTTGAGCCGGGCGTATTTCCCGGCACGGAGTTCCGCCCAGTGATTGCGGAACCAATCCAGGACGGTTCTGTCATCGAAACGCTTCAGCCGTTTGCCGGCCGGGTCATCGTAATGGCTGCGGTAGACGAAAAAGACGGCCATGCTGCACCTTCCTATTCTTACGAAGCCGATACCTCATCCCAGGCGGCATCCACCAGCTTGCGCAGCTGGCCGGCTGTGAGCGCGACCCCGTCGGCTCGGCCAGTAATGGATTTTGGGTCCAGCTGAGCATCCGGCCAGCGTCGCCGCCAATCGCAGAGGACACCGGCAACCGTGGCGGCCTGGCTTTGATAAAAGGGCGAGGTGTTACTCCGGTTGTAAAGAGACTTCCCCTTGCTGGTGGAAACGCATTCGCATTGGAAGCGGTTCCCCTTGGGCAACTCCAGATAGAAGGCAATTCGCAACCGGAAGGTTTGGACCGCCAGCTGATCCAGTTGCTGCAAGTGCGGCCCGCTCCCCGAGGCGCCGCCGGCCGAGAGGGCCTCTTGCAGCCCTCGGGCACGAGAGGTGTCTAGACCGGCCAGGTTGGCCCCGGCGACGTTGGCGCCCTCGAAATTGGCGCCGTCAATCCGGGCCCGGCGCAGGTCGGCCTCGACCAGGCTGGCACCGCGCAGGTCAGCGTCCGTCAGGTCGGCGCCTTGCAGGTTGGACTGGGTGAGGTCGGCCTCGCGGAGGTCGGCCCCCTGGAGCTTGGCGTCTGCCAACTTGGCCCGGGAGGGCTGGGCCTGGTGGAGGCAGGCGCCCGTGAAGTCCGCCCCAGCCAGCTGGGCCTCCAGCAAGTACGCCTTCTGCAGGTTGGCGGAGCGGAAGCACGTGCCGGCCGCTCCAAGACGGTAGCCGTTCATGCCCTTGAGATTGGCCCCGGTCAGGTCCGACCGCTCCAGAGAAGTGCCTTGCAACTTCGCTTCCGAGAGGTCCGCTCCCTGGAGATTGCAGCCCACAAGCAAGCCCTGGCACTCACAGTCCCTCAGGATCGCCATGTCCATCCGGGCATCGCAGATGCGTTCAATCTCCGCACCGCTGAGATCGGCCCCGCGCAGGTCAGCACCGTCGAGATCCAGGCCGCGAAAACTCATTCGCCTGATCCGGACCTGAATGCCGCGAAGATCGAGGCCGCGCAGGTCAAGCGGTTTCTGGATTAGCCAGCGCAGCAATCGGAGCCGTTCGCAACCCGCGGTGCCTGCCCGGAGCAACGCCTTCGCCAGCTCCACGTCAGGATGGAACAGGTCGTAGAACGCCTCACTCTCCAGGATCTGAATCTGGGCACCGCCGGTCTTGTTGAGGCGAATGGCCAGCTTGCGGGCGGGTTCGGTGAGGCGTTTGGGCCGGGTCAGCACCAGAAAGTCCAGCGTGGGCGTGATTTCCTCGACCAGCTGACCGCCATCTCCCTGGATCAATTTGCGAACGTGCTCGCGTTCCCAATCGCTCAGTTCGCCGGCAAAGGCAAAGGTGTTGCCGGCAAAACGCTGCACGTCCCAGCGGACAGATGCAGTGGAAGAGGGTTCGCGAGCCATAATGATTCACTCCTGCGAAAGGCGTTCTGACCCTGGGCTAGCAGGCCCTTTTTCAATCCTCCGCGGGAACCGGCAGCCCAAACGCCTCACACCACGCCGCACGCGCCAGGTGCGAACACTCCTTGGCCCCCAGGTGCAGCCCCTTGATCTGGAGCCTGGCCGAGTCGAGGATCAGCCGCGCCCCGAGCCAGCGCCGCGGCAGGTCCAGCATCATGCCATCCAGCGTTGTCGCCCGGCTCCGGTACGGGACGCTGGGCGGTCTGGGGCCGCCCTCATCACAGCGGGCCCAGGATGTCCTGCCCTTGTCGCAGATGGTAGCGATCAGATCGACGTGGTTGCCGTCCGGCAGTTCCACGTGAGCACGGACCTGAAGTTCCTCGGCCTGTTTTGCCAGCTCCACCAGCCGCTGGACGTTGGGCCCCGCTGGACCCGACCGAACGATCTGCGGCGGCGTGAGCCCTTTGGCTCGGGTCAGATCAAGTCCCGTGATCCGGGCACCCGTCAGGTTGGCCCCGGTGAAGTCGGCATCGTCGATCTTGGCGTCGGTCAGGTCAGCATCGAGCAGGACCGCTCCGGTGAGGTTGGCCTGACGCAGATCGGTTCCCTTGAGGTTGGCCCGTGTCAGGTCCGCCTTGTGCAGATTGGCCCCGCGGAAATCGGCCTGGGAGAAGACGGCCTCCAGGAACGCGGCACGCGACAGGTCGGCCCGGGTGAAGTCGGCTCCGGTCAGGCGAGCGGAGTAGAGGTTCGTCTCGCTCAGTCGGGCCTCGCGGAAAATCACGCCGGGGCCGTGCAGACCGTACGCCTCGGCTTGCTCCAGGTCGGCGCCGGTGAAGTCGCAGCCTCCCACGAAAACGCCGTTCGCAGTGACCTTCTTCAGATTGGCGTTCCGCAAACCGCAGCGGACCAGCCGTTCCCGGATCAGACACGAGGCCATCCGGCGCCGTCAAGCGCGTTTCCACGCAAGCGTCGATGTTCTGCCCTTCCAGAATGGCACCGCTCAGGTCGGCGCCATCGATTTTGACGTGGAACAGCACCCAGTGCAGCGGTTGCTCACGCGGCAAGTGGACGCCGCGCAGGTCGGCCCCGCTCAGGTCGATGGGGGCCTTGTCCACCTGGCGGAACCAGGCCAGCCGTTGGGCCCCTTCCAGACCGGACCGTAACAGGGCCAGGGCCCAGCTCGCATCGACCCGGAACAGGTTTGCTGCTTCCTGATAGTCCAGGACCTGGATGGACGCTCCTTGCCGATTGAGCGATTCCGCCATTTGACGAGCCCGTTCGCCGAGTTTTGTCCCCTGTCCCAGGATGACCAGGTGGTTCAGCGATGGTGTGATGTCCTCGACCAGGTGACCGCCGCCGATCCGCACAAAATGGACGATTTGCTGATGCTGGCCTGCCGGGAGCTTGCCGGCGATGGCGAAGGTCTTGCCGGCGAATCGGCTGACGTCCGGGTTTGGAGCAGGAGCAACGTCTTCCTGTGCCATGAGCGCGAATCCCGACGAATGAAGAGTTCCCAGAGGAGTCATCCTACCCGGCCGGCTCAGGTTGTTGCAAGGATGGCAGAGGAAAAATAGGATAGTCCTGGACTTCGCCCTGGCTCCCGAAACCTCCCTCCGAAGCAACACCATCCGAGGACCGACCTGCCATGCTGATCTTTGATGCACACCTCGACCTGGCCTGGAACGCCATCGACTGGAACCGCGACCTGGAGCTGCCCGTTGCCGCGATCCGCAAGCGCGAGCAGGAGCTGGGCATGACCGGCAAGGGTCGCGGCGAAGGCACCGTCTCCTTTCCCGAGCTGCGTCGGGGCCAGGTCGGCATCTTCATCGCCACGCTGCTGGCCCGGCTGCTGCGTGCCAACCTGATGCCGGCCATCCAGCGCTACGAGACCATGAGCGCCGCCTATGCCGCCGCGATTGGTCAGATGGCGTACTACCAGGCCCTGGAGCGGCGCGGCGTGCTGCGCTGGATCAAGGACGGGCCGACCCTGGAGAAGCACGTCTCCGCCTGGGTCGAGGGCAACGCGGACAAAGAGCCGCTCGGCTTCATCCTGAGCATGGAGGGAGCCGACCCGGTGCTGACGCCGGACCAGGTCGCGGAGTGGTACGAGATGGGGCTGCGCATCATCGGCCCGGCCCACTACGGCGTCAGTCCCTACGCCCACGGCACCGGCACCGAGGGCGGCCTGTTCCCGCCCGGCAAGCCGCTGCTGAAGGAGATGGAGCGCGTCGGCATGATCCTCGACGTGACCCATCTGTCGGACCAGTGCTTCGACGAGGCGCTCGACATTTACGGCGGCCCGGTGCTGGCCAGCCATCACAACTGCCGGGCCCTGGTTCCCGATCAGCGGCAGCTGACCGACGCCCAGATCAAGCGGCTGATCGGCCGGGGCGCGGTGATTGGCTCGGCCCTGGATGCGTGGATGCTGGTCCCCGGCTGGGTGCGCGGCCAGACCCGGCCGGAGGAGGCGGGCTGCAAGCTGGAGACGATGGTCGATCACATCGACGGGTGTGTCAGCTGGCCGGCAACAGCAATCACGCGGCCATCGGCACCGACCTCGACGGCGGCTTCGGCCGGGAGCAGTCGCCGTGCGATCTGGACACCATCGCGGATCTGCAGCGGCTGCCGGAGATGCTGGCGAAGCGCGGCTACAAGCCGGACGCGATCCGCGGCATCATGCACGGCAACTGGGTGCGGTTTTTCCGGCAGGCATGGAAGGGGTGAGCAGGTATGGAAGGGGTGAGCCCACCCAGGGCGATGCCGCCTAGGGATCCTGGGTATCGTCGCCCCTTCGGGGCAAAGACCGTCGGGGATGAGGGACATCCAAGACAAAACGTATTGCCACGCCGCCTTCCCAGGGCGCTGCCCTGGGCTATCCTGTTGCGCCCCTTCGGGGCGGAAAACCAGCGGGGATGAGGGACATCCAAGACAAAACGAATTGCCGCGCCGCTGCCCAGGGCTGCCCTGGGCTATCCTGTTATGCCCCTTCGGGGCAAATACAATCGGGATGGGTACGTCCAGGACACATTGGGAGCACGAATGAAATGTCACAATCCCTGGTGACCAACTTGCTGCATCTCGTGTACAGCACCAAGAACCGCGAGCCCTTGATTCCCGAGGAGCATCGGGAAGCTCTGTTTGCCTACCAGGCCGGCATCTTCAAGGAGTGGGACAGTCCAGCGTTGAAGATCGGTGGTGTCGCGGATCACGTTCATGCCTTGTTCTCCCTTTCCAAGAACCACGCCCTGATCAAGATCGTCGAGGCGGTGAAGAAAGGGAGTTCCAAGTGGATGAAAACCGACGGCCCGAAGATCGCGGGGTTCTACTGGCAGGCCGGATATGCGGCATTCTCGGTGAGCCAATCGAATGTTGAAGCCGTGATACAATACATCGAGACTCAACAGGAACACCACCGCAAGATTTCCTTCCAGGACGAACTCCGGGCCCTCCTCACCAGGCACAAAATCGCCTTCGACGAACGATACGTTTGGGATTAAATCGGCCCTCGACTCTGTCTTTGCCCCGAAGGGGCGCAACAGGATAGCCCAGGGCATCGCCCTGGGTGGGCGGCATCGCCCTGGGTGGGCGGCATCGCCCTGGGTGGGCGGCGTGGCAATTCGTTTTGTCTGGGACGTACCCATCCCGATTGTATTAGCCCCGAAGGGGCGCAACAGGATAGCCCAGGGCATCGCCCTGGGTGGGCTCCAACCCCCGTTTGTCTTTGCCCCGAAGGGGCGCAACAGGATAGCCCAGGGCATCGCCCTGGGTGGGCAGCGCGGCAATGCGTTTTGTGTGGGATGTCCCTCATCCCCGATGGTTTTCCGCCCCGAAGGGGCGCAACAGAAGGCGGCAGCGCCCTGGGTATTCTCACGACACCGGAGCCGCCGGTTGGGGTCGCTGGCGCAGCCGGCCCAGCCAGCGCAGCAGCCCCGTGAACCAGCGGCGCAGCATCCGGCCGGTGCGCGCCAGCCAGTCGTCGGGAGGCACGGCCGGCTGCGCCGCGCTCAGGTTGGGCCGGAAGACCAGCAGCAGCAGATAGGGCAGATACCACAGGACGTGGATGCCGCCCTGGTCGGCGTACCAGAACTGCACGCTGATCAATGTCGCGGCCGACAGTGCCAGGACGTGGGCCAGGTTCTTGGGGGTCGGCCAGAACAGGGTGAAGACCACGAACGCCATGCTGGCAATGAAGATCGGCAAACGGTAGATCGGGGCCCGCAGTCCCACGTCGCCGCCCCAGAAGCCGACCGTTTCCTTCGGCAGCGTCTTCCACGTTTGCCAGCCCGACAACGACCACATCGACTGGAGGCTGTGCGGCAGCTCGCCGACGATATTCAGGCCGCCCAGGATGACCAGACACAGGGCCACCGCCACCAGGTAGGCGGTCAGGAACCGGCCGGCGCCCCGGCCGCGGTAGAAACTGAGCCAGACCGGCAGCGTCAGCGCAGGGAGGAAGATGGTCCCGGAGGCCAGGCCCAGCAGCAGGCCGGTCAGCAGCGGTCGGCGGTAGGTCACCACCGCCCAGACCATCCAGGCCATCGGCCAGGCTTGCTCCCACCGCCCCAGACCCGCTCCCGGCATCATCAGGAACACGTAGGGTAAGAGCAGATAGAACGTCGCCATCGCCATGCCCGAGTGAACGTCCTCGAAGTGCAAGAAGCCGATCAGCACCAGGCCGACAGCGATGGCCAGGTGACAGCCCAGGGCCAGGCCGCACTCCACCCACTGATTGACCAGCGAATCGTTCTCCGCCGTGGGCTGGCCGACCAGCACCTTGACGGGATTGCGGATCTTGTTGTCCAGCGTCGAGGCCGGGCTGGCACTGACGCCATTGGGAGCCGGCTGCCGTACCGCCACCGCGATCAGGCTGACAAACAGGGCCCCGGCCAGCCAGGCCAGGCCGGCCAGGTTCAGGTTCGGACTCAGAGCCGGCCGGCGCACCAGCACCAGGTCGAGCAGACAGCGGACAAAGAAGTAGCCCGAGGCCGACAGCAGCCAGACAAACGCCCAGCGGTCCCGGACTTGCGACTCGATCAGGACCAGCAGCGCCCCGGCCGGGCCCGCCGCGGCGGCGAAGGTCAGGCGCTCCCGGGCGTGCGCTTCGATCAGCAGCAGCAGACCCGGCAGCAGCAGAAACAGCGTCAGCACGTCCCAGTTGCGAATGCTCAGCAACCGGGAAAACTTGAAGAACAGCGCAACGGCCAGCAACCCGGAAAAATAGAACCAGGTGGTGGCGTTGGGCAAGTGAACGTCAAGGAAAATCGAGTCCGCCAGCTGCATGAGCGTGCTCCCGGCACCAGGCCGTGCGCCCCTGTACCAGCTTGGATTATAGCGAAAACGACAGGAAGAAGCCCCCCAGCATCCAACGAGCCGCCGGGGTAAACCCGGCGGCTCGTTGGCGGAGGGAAGAACAAGTCTGGCAATCCCGGCAAGATAGGCAAGCAGGGAACGGCCGGCCCAGGAACTCGGGCAGACAAAATTCGGCCAAGAACGCACAATACGCATCCTGGGTCCGGGAGTCCCACAAGGAGGGGGAGCGATGAGCAAGCGTTGGCGAAACGCGGGTCTGGTCGTGATGGCTTCACTGGTCCTGGTCGGCCTGGCCTCGCTGGCCATCGGTCAGATGATGGGCCGACCGTTCCAGGTCGTGCCCACGACCGGGGAGCCACCCCTGGCAGCGGGCGTCCAGGTCGGTACTCCGACCCCGAGCGCACCGGCCCGCCCCGGTTTTCCGCCCAGCGATCCCCCGACGCCGCAGGTGAGCATCCGGGTGCGCGTCCCGGCCGACGCCCATCCCGGCAAGGAGCTGGAATATCGCTTCCTGGTCCAGAACCCGACCACGGCCGCGGCCCACCACGTCCGCGTCCGGACCCCGGTGCCGACCAACAGCAAGTTCCTCCGCGCTGATCCCCCGGAAGACAAGCCGTCGGATGTTCCTGGGAACCTCCAGGATCAGAAGGTCTGGACCCTCGGGACGATGGCCGGCGGGTCCCAGAAGGAAATCCGGATGATCGTGGAGCCCAATGGCGCCGGCGATCTGCAATGCTGCGCCCGCGTCCAGTTCGAGCATGGTCAGTGCGTCAAAACGACCCTGACACAGCCGGAGTTGAGTGTTCGCATCCAGGGGCCGACCCAGGTGCTGCTCAACGACACCGTCCGGTACGTGATCGAGGTCAGTAACACCGGCAAACGCGAGGCCACCAGTATCAACCTGGCCCACACCTTACCAGAAGGGCTGGTGTTCCTCACGAGCAACCCCTCCACGCCGGGCACGAGCAACCCTCTTCCCTGGGGCCTGGGTGCCCTCCTGCCAGGCCAGAGCAAACGCATCGAGATCGATGTCTCCGCCAAGACGCTTGGCACTCAGGTCAGCAAGACGGAGGTCACGGACGGCGGCAAGCAAAAAGTCGAAAAGACATTCAAGACCGAGGTGGTCGAGCCCAAGCTGGATCTGATCGTCGCCGGGCCGCACCGAAGACTTCTCGGCCGGCCTGCCATTTACCAGATCACCGTCAGCAACCCGGGCACGGCCCCGGCCAATGACGTGACCGTCTGGAGCATCCTTCCCGCCGGGATCGAGCTTGTCAGCGCTACCGGCGGCGGCCAGGTCGCCGGATCCGAGCTGCGCTGGCGGCTGGGCACCCTGGTCCCGGGAGGCCGGCAGACTCTTCAGGCGGTGTTTCAGTCCCGTGAAGGGGGCGAGTTTGACTTGTGGGTCCATGCGAACGCGGCCCGGCTCCAGCTGATCAAGAAGATGGTCAAAACGAAATTCGAGGGCGCGGCGAGTCTGAACGCGGAAGTGGACGTCAAAGACAGCCCCCTCGAAGTCGGCAAGACGGGAACCTGTACACTCCGCCTGGTCAATGGGGGCTCGAAGGAGGCCAAAGACGTTGTGGCCACGTTGACTTTGCCCGACGAACTGCGGTGTGTGGGGACTCCCAAGGGCAACGTCACGGTCAAGCAGGAGGGGCAGAAGGTCATCGTTGGACCGTTCACTCTGGCGGCCAACAGCGATGCCACCGTGACCATGACCGTGGAAGCCCTGAAACCCGGCGAGGTCCGGCTGCACTACGAGGTCACGTCCCACGCCAATCCCGTGCCGATCCACAACGAGGAACCCCTGACGCTCTACAACGACAAACCAGCCCCGGCGGTCCCGCGACCACCGGGGCCTCCCCCTCCGTGATTCCAACACCTCGCAGGACTAGCCAGCAGGCGTAGCCGCAGGCGGCTCGCCTGCTGGCTGGGCGGGGAGCCTGCAGGCGAGCCGCCTGCGGCTACGGCTGACCGCGGCGGCCGGCAAGACCCCTGCAACCCGCTTGCTCGATTCCTTCGTCCGGCAACCGGGTCGGATGGGCGCGGTTCTCGGGAAGAGGACGCTCCGGGAGATCCGATTGCAGAAGAGGAACCCCGGAACCGCAAACACCGCACAAAGGCAGATCCATGTGGAAAGGAATCCCTGGAACCGTCGGCGTCCTGGTTGCCGCCGGTCTCTGCTTGGCGCAGCCCGCCTCTTCTTCCGGGCCGGCCGTCCAGCTTGGCAGACCCGTGATCCGCTCCGACCCCGACCCAGGCGAGCGCACGCAGGCGTGCGCTCGCCTGGGTCGGCCCATCGCGCTCGGCACGGGGTCGCCTGCCGGGGAGACCGGCTCGCCAGGCATCACGCCGGTTTCCTGGACCCAACCGGGGCCCACAGCCGAGACCGAAGAAACGCCGCTGGCTCCGGTGGTTCGCGGCCAGGGGCCTGACCCGTTCGTTCATCCCCTCGACTGCGGGCCCTGTGCCTGGTTCGGAGTGGACTATCTGCTCTGGTGGATCAAGTCGGGACCGGTGGCCGCCCCGCTGGTCACAACCGGGACCGTCCCGCCTCCGGCCATCCTGGGACCGACGGAGCCAACCGTCCTGAGTCCGTCCAGCCTGAATTATGGGCCCGTCTCCGGCATCCGGATCGATGGCGGTTGGTGGTTCGACCCCGGGCATCTGCTCGGCATCGACATGAGCGCGTTCCTGCTCTCCCAGGTGAGCGAAACCAGGACTTTCCTCTCGAACCCGGCCGGGGCCCCAATCCTTGGCCGGCCCTTCATCGACACCGCCGGCACGCCGCTCACCTACCTGGTCTCGGTCCCGTTCGTCGCGACCGGCGGCGTGAGCTTTCACTCCACCAGCCAGCTGGGCGGCGCGGAGGTCAACCTGCTGGGCGGCGTCCTCCAGGACCAGTTGCTCTCCTTCACCACCCTGGGCGGGGTCCGCTTTCTGAACCTGAACGAGAGCTTGCAGATCAAGCAGTTTTCCCAGATCCTCAACGCCGTGGACTTTGGCAGCACGATGCTGTTGCCGGGTTCCGCGGTCTCCGTCGTCGATTCCTTTCGCACCAGCAACCAGTTCTACGGCGGCCAGATCGGCGGCCGGCTGCAAAGCCAGCTGGGTCTGTGGACCCTGGGCCTGGATGCCAAGCTGGCCATGGGCGCCACGGTCCAGAACATCCGGATTGCCGGGGGGACGGGCATCCAAACCGCGATGGGCACGGCTCAGTCCCTGCCGGGCGGCCTGCTGGCCCTGCCCACCAACATCGGCGGCTACACCAGCTCCGCCTTCTCGCTGGTGCCGGAGTTCGGCTTGAACGTGGGACTGCGGCTGGGCTGCGTGGAACTGCAGGTCGGTTACACCTTCCTGTACTGGACCAACGTGGTCCGGCCGGGCGCCGAGATCGATCCGGTGATCAACCCCAACCAGCTGCCGGCCTCCCCTACCTATGGCACCCCAACCGGCGGAATTAACCGTCCTGCCGTGCTGTTCCGCAATGACGACTTCTGGGCTCAGGGTTTCAACTTCACCGTCAAGATTTCGTTCTGATTCGCCGAGCCGCGCACGCAGCGCAGCGGAGTAAGGGGTCCTGCCACACGGCCGCTTACTCCGCTGCGCTGCGTGCGCGGCTCGGCAGCTGCGACCCAACTTCGCCAAAATCGAGAGATGCACCCCCTGGCCGGTTCCAATCTTGAAGCAATCTGGCTCGGCAACCAAAATTCTCAAGTTTTCCGCCGGCAAAGTCGATGTAGCAGTTAAGACCGTCATCAGGTATACGGCCGATCGATTGCCGTGGGCGTGGAGGATGCTCCGATGTTATCCGGATCGATACTGCTGAGTTGCCTGCTCCTGGCAACCGACAACGGAGCTAACCCGGACGGTCCGATCTACATGAACAGCGCCAAGTTCGAGATCCCGGTCACCATCGCCCCGGAACGCCGCCGAGACATCCGCGAAATCGTCCTGTACGAAGCCAACCCGACCAGGGAAAACCCCCAGCCTGCGTTTCGCCGGGTTGCCACGCTGACCCCAAGGGAGGACAAATTCCCCATCAGCAACGCGCCCGAGGGAATGCACTGGTATACCATTCAAATCCACTACCAGAACGGCAAGGTGGAGCCGGAGAGGCCGAACGCTGCCGGGGCCCTCAAGATCATCGTGGATACGACCCGCCCGGAAATTCACGTCAAGGCCGAACGCAAGGGCGAGTCGATCGTCGGCACCTGGGAACTCTGGGAAGACAACGCGGACAAGCCGACCTTGCGGATGGACTACCAGATGCAAGAAGGTGGCAAGTGGTTCCCTGTTGGGATCGAACCAGATCGGGTGGGCAGGTTCGAGATCCCGCAGGTGGGCACAGGCCCGGTCAAGGTGCGGATGCTGCTCCGCGACCTGGCCGGCAACGTCGGACAGGGGGATGCGTTTGTCAGGGCCGCCGAGGCCCCTCCTTCTCCAGCGCCGATGCAACCGCCCGTGCGGGCGGTTTACCCGGAGGCGTCTCGGTTGCCCGAGCAACCGATCCCGCCAGCTTCTCCGACGATCGTTCCCCAACCGACTTACCAGCCGCAACCCATTGTACCAGTATTTCCCCAGCCGCACGTCCAGATCGTGCATTCGCAACCGGCGGGCCTGCCGGGGATTGGCGGACCGGTGGCAGGAGGGAGTGGAACGCCGTTGCCGCTAACCGTGGTCAGCCGGGAGAAGATCAAGGTCGAGTTCGACGTGGCGCGCTGCGGTCCTTCCGGGCTGGGCTCGGCCGACGTCTGGTTGACGGCTGACGATGGGCTGACCTGGAAGAAAATGCAGTCCGACGAGCCGCTGAACCTGCCCCCGGAAGAGCCGCTGGGTGGACCGATCAAGGCCTGGGTCGTGGTCAACATTCCTCAGCCCGAGATCGTTTACGGAATTTACGTGGTGGTCAAGAGCAAGGCCGGTGTCGGTTTGCCGGCACCCCAGCAAAACACGCCACCTCACTTGCGCGTCGAGCTGGACAAGCTTTGCCCACAGGCCGAGCTGCGTTATCCGCCGGTCCCCAAGCCGGGGTGTGAGGGCATCCTGATCATCTCCTGGAAAGCCGATGATCGCAACATCGAAGCCAACCCGATCTCCCTGGAGTATGCCGAGCAGAAAAACGGCCACTGGAAACCGATTGGTCCGCCCAACCTGCCCAACACCGGAAGCTACGAATGGCGCTTGCCCAGCGACATCCCTGGAAAGGTGTATCTGCGGCTGACCGTCCGCGACCGGGCTGGCCTGGCCTCGCAGGCCACGACGCCGGAGGCCGTGATCGTGGATACCACCCCGCCGGTAGTCACCGACTTCCACGTCAAGGGGTACTGATAGGTGCCGCCGCGGCACCGGCCAGGCGGGCTCCCACCAAGAAGAATGTGCGGAGAAAGCTGGCATCGGCAGGAAATATAACCTAGAATCAAACCAGAACGGCTCGGATCCCTTCCGCGATGGAGCGTGGCAACTCGTCAACCCGAAGCCGCCGCTGGACGAGCTTGCCAGGTGATGCTCCAGCGCGCGGTCCATGCTGACGATGCCGCAGGAGCAGAAATGCCGGACAACAAACCGACCAACGAAACCTGGGTCACGGCACCGGAACGACTGGTCTCCGCTACCCGGCGGGACGCTTGCGTCGTTCACATCTACCCCACCGGGCCCGGGATGGGCGCCCGCTATCCGCTGGCCGAGACGCCGATGGTGCTGGGCCGCGGCAACGACTGTGACATCCGCATCAACGACCATTCCGTCTCGCGCCGCCATGCTCGCATCCAGCCCGGGGCCGACGGCTATTACGCGGTGGACCTGCAAAGCACCAACGGCACCTTCGTCAATGACGTGCCCGCCTCCATCTGCAAGCTCAAGGACGGCGATTACCTGCGCGTGGGCAACTGCATCTACCGCTTCCTGGCCGGCGGCAACGTCGAGGCCGAGTATCACGAAGAGATCTACCGGTTGACCATCATCGACGCTCTCACCGACACGCACAACAAGCGCTATCTGCTGGAGTTCCTCGACCGCGAGCTGTCGCGCTCGGCCCGCTACGGCCGGCCGCTGTCGCTGATCATGTTCGACCTCGACCATTTCAAGGCGATCAACGACGAGCTGGGCCACCTGGGCGGCGATTTCACCCTGCGTGAGGTGGCCTCCTGCATCAAGGGCAGCATCCGCAAGGAGGAGCTGTTCGCCCGCTACGGCGGCGAGGAGTTCGTGGTGGTCCTTCCCGAGACGCCGATCGAGGGCGGCCTGTGCGTGGCCGAACGGCTGCGCAACCTGGTCGAGAAGCACCTCTACCAGTACGAGGGCAAGAGCTACCCCGTGACCATCAGCGCCGGCGTCGCCTCCACCAACGGCGACGAATCGCTGACGCCCGTGGAACTGATCCGGCAAGCCGACCAGAACCTGTACCAGGCCAAGCACCAGGGACGCAACCGGGTGGTGGCCTGAGCGACGGGGCGATGCCCCAGGCTATCGTGTTCGCGCCCTTCCGGGCGGTTGGTTTTCGCCCCGAAGGGGCGCAACAGGATAGCCCAGGGCATCGCCCTGGGAACAGACGACGCCTCTCCCACCCAGGGCGATGCCCTGGGCTATCCTGTTGCGCCCCTTCGGGGCGGTTGGTTTTCGCCCCGAAGGGGCGCAACAGGATAGCCCAGGGCATCGCCCTGGGAACAGACGATGCGGTCATTGATTTCCTCAAACACAATAACCATTTCACCCAATCACCACCCGTGGCCGGCGTTCCGGATTGCGTTCCGCCTTGCGGACCAGCTCGTGAACCAGCCAGGGAACGTTCCCCTGTCCCCACAGCAGGAAGTTCAGGTTGGCGGCCATTGCCGGCTCGTCGGACCAATCGAAGTGAATCTCCGGCGGCTGGCCCACGTGGCGGAACTCCAGTCCGATCGCGGCCAGGACGTGCGCCACCGAGGTGCAGCCGGACACGCGGATCACTTCCAGGTCGCCTTCCTTGCGGATCGCCATCAGCGGCTGCTGGAAAAAGTCGCTGGGGTCGCCCAGCTCGACCTCGATGAAGATGATCGGCACGTCGGCGGCCAGCCGATGCTTGCGCCGGACCTGCCGTTCCTTCTCCTGCAACGTCACGTGCTCGGGCCGATGCGGCACCAGCACCTGAAAGTCCAGCTGGCGAATCTGCTCCCAGCGCTCCTTCGACGCCGGGTCGGCGAAGGTGAAGCCCTCGAAACGCAGCTCGGTGCTGCGCAGCCAGCGCGACAGGAACGCCATGCCGACGACCAGCACCACCAGGACCAGGGCGATGGCCGGCCCCGAGAGGGAGTGCCACAGGAGCAGCACGGTCATGCTCAGGAAGAACAGGCAAATGGCCAGGAACGGCAGCGGTGCCAGGAACCGCAGCCAGGAGTGGGCCAGGCGGTGCCGCACGTCCAGCGTGGCGGCCAGCGAAGCGGCGGTGAGCAGCACCATGACGCTGGTGGCATAGGCCCATTGCTGGTGCGAGACGCTGGCCCGAAAGACCACCGTCACGACCAGGATCGTCAGGTTGATCAGGTGCGTGATCATGCCGATCCGCTGGGCCCAGCGGAGCTGCATGCCGTAGCGGGCCAGGTAGCGCGGCAGCAGATCGCGCAGACCGATCGACACGCTGATCCCGGCCAGGCACAGCACCAGGATGGTGGACACGTCGTAGAGGGTGCCGAACACCGGACCGAAGAGCGGGCTGAGGGTCACGTCGGTCCGGACGTTGCCAGAGGCGTCCCGGTACGGCTGGCCGTGGGCCAGGTAGGACAGGGCCCGATTGCTGGCCAGGGGCTTCTCGTCAGACCGGGCTCGCTCGTGGACCGCAAAGCCGTCCGAAGCCGGCTCTTTCATCTGGAGCTGTTTGTGGGGGACCAGCAGTTCCGTGACCAGGACGGAGCCCAGCAGAAAGACAGACATGACCAGGGCGGCGACGACCATCAGCAGACGAACGCGGCGCACCCGAGCCGTGGGGTGTTCCGGCGTGTCCTCGGGCCGGCCCCGGACCAGGGGAGCGCTGGCCATACTCAGCTCGAAACCGCTCATGCCCAGGGTCACGCTCGGGAAGTACCACAGGACCGTCGCGACGACCACGGCCACCGCCTTGAACCAGTTCGGGTCGTGGCCCGTTAGACCCGTCTTCAGAGTACCCACCAGACTGGTGAACGGCTGGGGATGCTGGACCAGATACCAGAGTCCGCTGCCGACCACGATCCCGGTCAGCAGCAGGTAAACGGCAGTCAGGAAGGCGGCCACGCGCAGGAACAACGGCGTGAAGCCCACGTGCAGCAGGGCCCAGAAGCCGAAGACAATCGCGGCCAGCAGCACGGTCACGACCAGCTGCTCGTTCCAGAAGTCGAAAAAGCGACCTCGCAGCGCTTCCGGGAACCAGCTGCGGACCGTCTCATGGTTGTTGCTGATCCACTCGACGTGCTCCTGCCAGTAGGGATTGTGGATCAGGTGGACGGTGGCATCGGCCAGCGACAGGCTGCGCGTGATGACGTAGTCGGTGGCCACGAAGCCCAGCAGGATCAGGATCAGGAACTTGCCGGTCCAGCCATGCACCAGCCGTTCCAGCAAGCCCGTGGCGCCCGCTCCGTCCGGTGAGCGCCCAACCACGTACAGGTAGACCGGCAGCGCTCCCAGCAGGGTCGCGAGCACGACGCTGAGAGTGACCAGCGTCGCCATGCTCCCGACGTTGGCCTCCACAGCCATCGAGGGCAGGTAGGCCAGCGTGCTGAAGTAATCCAGGCCGACCAGGCCCAGCACCAGCCACCAGGAGTAAGTCCGAACGGCAGGCGAGGAGGCCTTACGATCCGCCATGAGGGCTGTCCTCCTTTTTCCCCAGGTACACCGACGTTTGATAACGCAACACCACTTGCCCCTCCTTTTGCTGCTGCCAGTCCCGGTACAGTTGCCGCAGTCCGGCTTCCAGGGCCTCCGCGGCGGGACCCTCGCGCGGCGCGTAGGAGGCCGAGAAGGCCCGGCCAATCAGGCCCTCCTCGTCCAGGGCCTGCTCGCTGGCCAGGACAAATCGGCCGCGCTCCTCGAAGAGCGGGCAATGGAGCAAGGCCTCGCCGGCTCGCATCCGCTGGGCCTCCAGCGCCGCTGCCTTGCTGTGGAGGCGCAGCAGCTCGCCATAGCGGGCGGTGAACGGATCGGTCTCGTCACGTTCGTTCCAAATCAGCGCCACCCAGCCGGCCGGCCGGAGGATGCGGTGGAACTCGCGCAGGGCCCGCTCGGCGTCAAACCAGTGGAACGCCTGGGCCGACAGCACCGCCGAGACCGAGGCGTCCAGCAGCCCCGTCGCCTCGGCCTGGCCGGCCCGGTAGTGCAGCGCGGCCCAGCCGGGCTCGGCGGCAACCTCCTCGGCCTGGGCCCGCATCTCGGCATTGGGTTCGATGCCCACCACCGGAACGCCCCGGGCGGCGAACAGCCGGGAGGAAATGCCGGTGCCGCAGCCAACGTCGGCCAGCAGCGCGGTCGGCCCCAGCCGGCAGCGGGACAGGATCAGGTCGATGGCCGCGGCGGGGTAGCTGGGGCGGTGCCGCTGATAGAGGTCGGACAGGCCGGTGAATCGGCCGGTCGGATTGCACTGGGAAAGATCCATTGGCAGGTTCCACGCTCCGGGGTTGACAGCTACGCTTGCGGACCGGCCCGCTTCCTCGCTACATTCTAGGATCGGGACCACGTACGGGCTCGTCCGTCAGTCCGAAGCCGCTTGCGGCTTAGCGCCGCAGTGTGGTGCGCTAAGCCGCAAGCGGCTTCAGGAACGTGCTGGACATCAGATGAGAGCATCCATGGGTTTGCGCTTCACCATCCTGGCCAGCGGCAGCGGCGGCAACGCCGCGCTGGTGGAAACGGAGGAGTTCGGTCTGCTGATCGACGCCGGCCTGGGACCGAAGGAACTGGGCAGTCGCCTGTCGGCCATCGGCCGGAACTGGTCCTGCGTCAAGGCGGTCATCCTGACCCATACGCATACCGATCACTGGAAGGATCGGACGCTGAAGCACCTGGGCTTGCGCCGCATTCACTTCTGGTGCTGCGCCGGCCACAGCAAGGTCCTGCAAACCTGGTCGCCGTCCTTTCCCGGCCTGTGCGAGTCCGGCCTGGTGCGCCACTACGTTCCGGGAGAGGTCGTTTGTCTGGCGGCAGGTCTGCGTTTCCAGGCCTTCCCGGTCCGGCACGACAGTGGGCCGACCTTCGCCTTTCGCATCGAGGGGCGAGGCGACCTGTTCGGCCCGGCGACCGCCCTGGGCTATGCAGCCGACCTGGGTTGCTGGGACGAGACGGTGGTGGGCAGCCTGTGCGAGGTCGATTTGCTGGCGGTCGAGTTCAACCACGACGTGTCGCTGGAGCGGACCAGCGGCCGGCCGGCCCACCTGGTCGCCCGGGTGCTGGGCGACGAGGGCCACCTGTCCAACCAGCAGGCCGCCGCCCTGCTCCGGGCCATCCTCGACCGCTCGACTCCGGGCCGGCTGCGGCACCTGATTCAGCTGCACCTGAGCCGGGACTGCAACCGTCCCGTCCTGGCCCAGGAGGCGGCCCAGCGCGTGCTGAGCGAAATCGCTCCGAGCGTCGCCGTACGTACCGCCGAGCAGGATCGGCCGGGGGAGACCATCCACCTGAACGACCAGCCCGACCGGACCGCCAGGGCACGCAAGCGCACGGGGAAACGCAAAGGACGCAAGAACACACGCTCGACGCAGCCGCTGCTGCCGGGGTTGCTGCCGGAGACGACCGAGGAGGAGTTGGATTGAGGTGGGAGGGATTCGTGTGATTTATCGTTTCGCGCTCACTGGGCCCAGCGCGAAACGATAAATCACAGGCAGTTCACTCACTGCAACCCGATGATGGCGAACGGCAAGGCCATGGGCACATCCTCGCCCTTGATCCAGGCCAGCACCGGGGTGGCGCCTACCTTCCAGAAGAAGTAATTGTCCCTGTTGTTGCGCCTCCGCCACTGATTCGTCGAGGTGCGGTCGTTGTTCAGGTTGGTCAAGTATTTGACGATGCGGGCGTCCGTTTCCAGACCCTCCTGCAACAGCTTGCTGCCGGACAGGCTCGCTTTGACCGTCAGCTCGGCGGTGTACTGGTAGTTCTTGTCAGTGATCGCCTTGCCGCGCACGTACTGGGGATAAATGGTCTTGAGATAGGCCAGGCTCTGATCATTGGCTTTGTCGTGGCCGGCGTTGCCGTTGATGAAGGCCATCGGCAGCTTGTTGGTCCGGCCGACCTCCTGGAACCAGCGGGTCGGTGTCACGCGCTGTCCGCCCAGGGTGGGACTGAAGCTCAACCAGATGCCGGCGACCAGGTCGCTGCCGGCGGATTCCTCTTCGAGCCGGGTCGGGATCGGGGGGGCGCCCAGCGGCTCCAGGACGGTGACGCCACGGTGCCGCTTGAACTCGGAGGCCATCCACATCAGGCCCACGGTGGCGCCCTGGCCCGCCCCAATGACAATCACGTTGCGGGAGTTGAGCGAGCCGCTATCGTTCACGGTATCGAGCCAGGCCTTGGCGGCCGCCACGTCGTTGACCAGCTGGCGGTAGTAGGTCGGGGGAAAATCCTTGTGGTCGATTTCCGCCGGAGGCGTTTTCAGCCGGGCCCCGCGCAAGTTCATGTTCTGGGGGGCTCTCCAGAAGAGGGGGGTAACTTCCTTGCTCTTGCCGTACCCCCGGAAATCGAAGGTGAGGACGGCATAGCCTTCTTTCTGGAGAGTGGTGGCCAGGGAGATCCACTCGGTAGTCTTGCTGCTGCCGCCCTTGGCGTCGAAGTCGTGCAAGATTATCACGCAGGGCGCCTTGTTGCCCTTGTTGCTGGGGTAGAAGGCGCCCTCGATTTTGACGCCATCGACTGTTTTAAAGTCCGCTTTTTCTGGTTCGCCCTGAGCCCTGGGCTGAAAGTGCGGGACGAGCATCAGACAAAGAATGAGAGCCGGTTTGCTCATGCTCGGCAACGTCATGGACCTTACCTCCGGGTTGGATCTGCCGCGGTTCACTGCTATTGATCTTACAAGGTGCCTTCGGATGGGGTCAAGGACGGAGTTTCGCGGGCAGCGGCTCAGGGGTGCGGGGCCCAGTAGCCCGGCAGTTCGTACCAGGCACCGATGTTGTACTTGTGCTGATCGTCGAGGATGTCCAGCGGATAGCAAACCATGGCCTTGACCGTGGCGTCGAACGTGCCGATCAGGGTGCCGGCGGCCACGACGATCTCGGTGCAAAGCCAGCGATGGCGGTCCAGCTTGGTGGTGGCGATGTATCTCTCGGTGAGCCCGTTGCGGAGCCGGCAGGGGGTCCCTTGCAGCAGCAGCCGCCACATGGCGTAGCGCTTGCCTTCCTGGGCCAGGGCGAAGTTGGTGAGCGTGGCCGACTCCTCCGGGCAGAGGATCTTCTTGCAGCGGCGCACTTGCAGGACGCCCTTGAAGGTGTGCAGCCGCTGCACTGCTTCGAGGATGAACACGTGCAGGGTATCGTCCGGCCCCGACTCCAGGACGTGGAAGCTGCCGTCCGGCTTCTTGATCACGATGCCGGTGTGGAACGGCGGCGTGGTGCCGCCCAATTTGTAGAGCTTCTCCCACACCTTGCTCATGTCGTCAAAGAAGAGGACGTCGCCTTCCCGGGGGCAGTACGGCTCAACGCGCTTGATCGTGCCACCCTTGCCGTCCGGCTCGTAGAACCACAGGTAGCCGAACGGGGTTGTTCCGGGGTGGATGGGTGCGGGCGCCGCGATGGGCGGGGAACCGGGCAGGGGAAGCTGGACGGGCGGTTCGCCCATCACCAGGCCGGCAGTGCTGAGAATGGAAACGATCGCGAATCCCATGACGGTGATGCTCCCTGCGGGTTGCTCGATGTTCTTTCATCCAATTGGAGAATCGACCACATTCGGCCCGGTCCTTGATCGCTCTGCCGGGGCATTCCCGCTTCCCAAGGCCCTCGGAGAGGTGCCGTTGCTCCGGGCGTCAAGGTTTTTCCGTCTGATCGGGCAAGGAGGAAGGATTGGGAGGATTGCACGCCTGAAAGCGCCGGTACAGGAGCCGGTCGCCGACCCGTCCGCCAAAGAGCCGCTCCAGGGCCAGCAAGGGACCGACGTAGCCCGGCAGCATGGCCTCATGCTGCCGGCGCACGATCAAGTGGATCAGCCGATCCACGGCGCGCTCCAGCGGCCAGAGCTTGAAGGGCAGCGCCGGCGGCGAGGCGTAGGGCTGACCGTCGGGGCCGAGGACCTTTTCGCGCAGCGGCGTGGCCACGAACCCCGGGGAGAAGACGCCGACGTGGACCCCGTCGCCGGCCAGTTCCATGCGCAGGCTGTCGTAAAGTCCCTGAATGGCGAACTTGCTGGCTCCGTAGATGGAGTAAAAGGGGGTGCCGCGCTTGCCGGTCAGGCTGCTGACAGCCACCAGGGAGCCCTGCGTCTTGCGGACGTGAGGGATGGCGTGCCAGGTGGGGTGCATGGTGCCGAGGAAGTTGACGCGCATCACCTCTTCCATGACGCGCGGGTCGGAGTCGGCAAAGGCGGCACGCATGGAGACGCCGGCCGAGCAGAGCAGCACGTCCAGCCGGCCGAACTCGCGGACGGTGGCTTCCACGGCCTTGCGGCACTGCTCCGGATCGGTGACGTCGGTGGGCAGGACCAGGGCCTGGCCGCCGGCCTTGCGGACCAGGGCGGCGACCTCGTCCAGGGCCGATTCCGTGCGGGCGGCCAGGGCGACGCGGACGCCGGACCCGGCCAGACGCAGGGCGGCGGCCCGGCCAATGCCGGAGGAGGCGCCGGTGATCAGGGCGGTCTTGCCTTGCAGGGTGTGCATGCGGGTCCTTCCTTCCTGTTTCGCCGCGACGCGACGCGGCGCGGCGCCTATGGCTCCGAAAGAAAATGACCGGCTCGCTCGCAACCCAGGGCGATGCCCTGGGCTATCGTGTTGCGCCCCTTCGGGGCGAAAGACAAGGTTTTCCGCCCCGAAGGGGCGCAACACGATAGCCCAGGGCAGCGCCCTGGGTGGGCTCAAACCGTCTTCCCCATCAGCTTCTGGAACCGGGCGTACGGTTCCTGCCAGGCGTCCGGCTGCTTCGGGGTGAACTCGCGGACCTCGAACGACTTACGCACCACCTCGCGGACGTCTGCCAATGAGCCGAGCATGCCCAGGCCCAGCGCCTGCACCAGCACGTTGCCGATCGCCGTGGCCTCCACGGGACCGGCCAGCACGGGACGATTGCACGCGTCGGCCGTCAGCTGGCACAGGAACGCATTCTGACTGCCGCCGCCGACCACGTGGATCACTTCCAGGCGCTTGCCGGTCAGCCCCTCCAGCCGGTCGAGTACCTGCCGATACGCCAGGGCCAGGCTCTCCAGGGCGCAGCGGATCGTCGCTCCCACGTCAGCGGGGGCCGGCTGGCCGGTCCGGCGACAGTAGTCCGCCAGGGCCGCCGGCATGCTGGCCGGCAGGACAAAGCTCTCGTCGTTGGGATTGACCAGGCTGACAAACGGTGCCGCCGACTCTGCCAGCCGCACCAGCTCCTCGTAGCCGTGAGCGGAGCCGGCGCGTTCCCAGGCACGCCGGCACTCCTGCACCAGCCACAGACCCATGATGTTCTTCAGCAAGCGCACCGTGCCGCCGACGCCGCCTTCGTTGGTGAAGTTGTACCCCAGGGCGGCGTCGGTCAGCAGCGGCGCCGGCAGCTCCACGCCCATCAGCGACCAGGTGCCCGAGCTGAGGTACGCCCACGACGAGGCCGAGGCCGGCACCGCGGCGATGGCGGCGGCGGTGTCGTGCGTGGCCGAGGCAATTACCGGGGCCGGGTTCAGTCCCGTCTCGGCTGCGATGGCGGAGCGCAGCGGGCCCAGCACCGTCCCCGGCTGCACCAGGCTGCCCAGCACCTTGCCCGGCAGCCCCAGTTGCTCCACCAGGCCGTGCGCCCACTTCCGGCTCACCGGATCGAGCAGCTGCGTGGTGCTGGCGTTGGTCAGCTCGTTCACCTTCAGGCCCGTGAAGAAGTAATGGAACAGGTCGGGCATCATCAGCAAGTGTTCGGCCACGTCCAGTAGCGGCGAGCGGTCGCGCTGCAGGGCCAGCAACTGAAAGAGGGTGTTGAAGCGCATGAACTGCAGGCCGGTCTGGCGGAAGATCTCCTGGCGCGGCACGCGGGCAAAGACCGCGTCCATGATCCCTTCGGTGTGCGGATCGCGGTAGTGGCGCGGATTGCCCAGGAGGGTGCCGTCGCGGGCCAGCAAGGCGAAGTCGACGCCCCAGGTATCGACGCCCAGGCCGTCCAGGGGACCGTGCTCGGCCTGCACCCGGCGCAGGGTCTGGATTGTCTCGTGATAGAGGTTCAGCACGTCCCAGTACAGGGCGCCCAGCACGCGGACGGGCGTGTTGGCAAAACGATGGATCACCTGCAGTTGCAAGCGCTGGCCGTCAAAGCGGCCCAGGATGCCCCGGCCGCTCTCGGCGCCCAGGTCGAAGGCAAGCAGTTTTCGGGTGGATGGCATACGCGAGTCTCCGCACTGGCAATTCTCGTTGTCTCTTGTACTTTGTACGGGTAGGGGAAGGCACTCGCGGAAAAAGGTCCACCGATTACAGGGACTCGTCGTCATGACGCCTCAGCAGGTTGACTCGCGGAGACGGTTTATCAAGCAGCTGGCGGATGGGGAGAACATTGAAGAGGTCTTCCTGATCGTCGAGAAACAGTTGCGGGCCAATCGCAACGGCAACCTCTATCTGCAGCTGGAGTTGCGCGATCGCACCGGGTCGATCAGCGCCCGTCTCTGGAACGCCGGCGAGCAGGTCGTCCGCTCCTTCGAGGAGGGCGATTTCTTGCTGGTCAAGGGCAAGGTACAGCTGTTCCAGGGCGCCTTGCAGATCATCCTCAACCACGTCGATCGCGTGCCGTCGGAGAAGGTCGAGCTGGCCGAGTTCCTGCCGCACACCGAACAGGACGTCAGCAAGCTCTACGAACGACTGCGCATCCTGCTGATGAAGGCCAGCAACCCGCACCTGCGTGCCCTGGCCGAGTGCTTCCTGATGGATCAGGAGCTGATGGACCGCTTCTGTCGCTCCCCGGCCGGCATCCGCAACCATCACGCCTACGTCGGCGGCCTGCTGGAACACGTGGTCACCCTGATGGAGGCGGCCGACCGTCTGGCCCCGCTCTATCCCGAACTGGACCGCGACCTGCTGGTCATGGGGATCTTCCTGCACGACATCGGCAAGACCCACGAGCTGACCTACGATCGCTCCTTCGGCTACAGCGACGAGGGGCAGCTGATCGGCCATCTGATCATCGGCGTCGAGATGCTCAACGAGCGCGTCCAGCAAGTGCCGGACCTGACGGGCGAACCGTTCCCGCGGGAGCTGCTGTTGCGGCTGAAGCACATGATCCTCAGCCATCACGGCACCTACGAGTTCGGCAGTCCCAAGCTGCCGATGACGCCGGAGGCGATCGCGCTGCACCACCTGGACAACTTCGATGCCAAGGTGCATAGCTTCACCCGCGACATCCGCGAGGACGCCAACGCGGGCTCGGCCTGGACGCCGTTCAACCAGGCGCTGCAGCGCCGCCTCTTCAAGGGCGGGGCAGGGTCCGAGGAGTTGGTGTCGCCGGAGATGGATGAGTAGGACGGCTCTCCTGAGCCGTCTGGCTGGAAGAGACGGCTCAGGAGAGCCGTCCTGCGTGGGGCGTCTTGCTCACCACCGCAACTCCAGCCCCGCCTGGATGCCCTGGGCCCAGAACCACTGGCCCTGCCCGGGAAAATTCGGATAGGCCAGGCCAACCGGGGCGCCGCCGGGGAGCTGCGCCAGATCGAGCGGGGCGATCTGCTGGCCAGCCCGGATTGGCTTGTCCCAGGCCAGGAAGCTGTAGCCGGCTCGCACGAACAGCCAGCGGGTCACCTCCCAGTTCAGCGTCGCGCTGATCTCCCAGACCGTGTTGAACCCTTGCGACTGGTGGAACTTCCCGGAGTTGCTCGGCAGCACGTACAGGCCGTAGGGCTGGACCACCCGGCCGCCTGCGGGTGTGTCGGTGATGGTATCGCCGCTGTTCTTGATCTCCTCCAGGTTGTCGCCCAGGGCAAAGGTCCCCTTGGCCGTCAGCGACAGCCGCTCGAGCAGCTGCACGTCGCCCAGCAAGCCGACCTGCATGCCGAAGAACTTGTTGTAGGTGTTGATGCGGTCGTCCTGGCCCATGATGCTGTTGAGGTTGGGACCGAACTGGGTGGTGTTGGTGATGTCCAGCCGGTCGCGCATCTCCAGGGCCCGGCCGCCCGCGAGAGCGCTGAGGTGGACGTTGGTAGTGCGAACCAGGGCCATCATGACGTTGATGTCCTGGCCGAACAGCTCGGTGCGCGTGTAGGCATTGAAGCCGCCCAGGCCGGGGCCGATGCCGGGGACGTTGCCGCCGATCAGCTCCGTCGCCTGGCCGCCGGTCAGCTGGTTGACGTAGGGCCGGGCCAGCGGCGAGATGGCGCCGTTGGCCAGCGTATAGTTGGACGAGGCCCGCTCCAGGAAGAAGGCGGTGCCGTGAAAGCCCCAGGTTTGCTCGTCGTCGATCCAGACCCGGCCGCGCATCTGAATGCCAATGGCCCGTCCCAGCCGGCTGTCGATCGTGTTGTTGCCGTAGAGGATGGTCGTTCCCGGATCGCCCACGGCCCCCACGTAGCCGGACGGCCCGGCCGTGCCGGTGGTCAAGAGCGGCGGCACGGCCATGCCGCGCAGGAACCAGTAGAGATAACTCACGTCGAACCGGGCGGTGGCTTCCGGAGCGCCCACGTCCGGAGCAACCCGGGTGGTGACCGGGATCGGACTGGTGACCGGGACAGGATCGATCGGGGCGTCGATCGCGGCAACCTGGGCGAAGACCGGAAGCCCGGCAAGGACCAGAACGAGCAGAGCGGAAATCCAGCGCATAACCACTGCTCCTCGAAGCCGCGAAAGCTGAGCAACCTCTTCGATCCACACAGACGGTACTATCGTCGCGGCCGGCAAAACGCATCCAGGCTGGCGAAGAGTCGGGGAGTAATTGGCATTCCGACAGGGTAAGACGTGCGGGTTGTATCGGTTCTCTGGGGGAGGACGGCCAATGGACGACCAGGTGCGCGGGCGGATCGAGTCGTTGCACGGCAGCGGCTGGAACTACGTCCTGGCGGTCACGGGAGGCGGGGCAGGATTGGCGGACTGGCTGCTGCGGGTGCCCGGGGCGTCGCGGGGGGTACTGGAGGTCCTGGTTCCCTACCACGAGGAGGCGCTATGTCAGTTTCTGGGCCATCGCCCGGAGTCGTTCTGCTCGGCCGGGACCGCCCGGCAGATGGCCCGGCGAGCGCTGGAGCGGGCGTGCTGGCTGGTTCCATCGGGCCGTCGCCTGGCCGGGGTGGCGTGTACGGCGAGCCTGCGGTCGGATCGGCCCAAGCGCGGACCGCACCGGTTTCACGTGGCCCTCTGTTTGCCGGGAATCCTGGACTCGTGGTCGCTGACCCTGACCAAGGAAGCACGCAGTCGGGCCGAGGAGGAGGAGGTCGTCGATCGCGTCTTGCTCAACCTGATGCTGACCGGCCTGGACGTGGCCGAGCCGGTGCCGGTGCCGCTGCTGGCCGGCGAGGCCATCGAGGTGGAGCCGGCCGAGGATCACGGCATCCTGACCGACTTCCTGGCCGGAGCGGAACGCCACGGAGGGCGTTCCCTACAGGTCCTGTTTGCCGAGGTGGACGGCCAGTTGCGGCTGGACGGACCCAGGCCGGGGCTGCTGCTGCCCGGCTCGTTCAACCCGCTGCACCAGGGACACCAGGAGCTGGCCCGGGTCGCGGCCGAGATCACCGGTCGGCAGGCCACGTTTGAGCTGACGGTGGTCAACGCCGACAAGCCGCCCCTGGAGGAAGAGGAGGCCCGCCGCCGGCTGGCCCAGTTCCTGTGGCGTGCCCCGGTCTGGCTGACGCGCTTGCCGACCTTCGCCCAGAAGGCCCGGACCTTTCCCGGGGTGGTGTTCGCCATCGGGGCCGATACCGCGGCACGCATTGTCCAGCCGCGCTTCTACGGCGACAGCCCGGAGCGGATGCTGCAGGCCCTGGAGGAGATTCGCCGGCAGAAGTGTCGCTTCCTGGTGGCTGGCCGGGTGGACAATGCGGGGCGCTTCCTGGGGCTGGAGGACCTGGCGATCCCGGAGACGGTGCGCGATCTGTTCGAGCCGATCCCGGCCAGCCGGTTTCGGCTCGACGTGTCCTCGACGGCATTGCGGGCCGCCGTTCCTGTTTAAACAGGAATGGCTGGCTTCACTTGCCTGCTTGGTACTTCTCCAGTTCCAGGGTGACCTTGATGCCGCCCAGGTCCGCGATCTGCTTGACCGGGCCCATTCCGGGAGCGAAATAGTAGGTGGTGGTGATCTTCTGGCCGCCGGTGTCGGCCTCGACCTGCACGGGGTAGACCTTGAACTTGCCAGCCGGCACCGTCACTTCTTCTTGCGGCAGGGTCTTGCTGTTGATGGTCATCTTCTGTGTGTTGATGGTCACCTCCTGCTTCCAGCTCTCGCCCGGCTTCAGCGGGTACTTGATGACCTGGACCGGAGGCGACACTTCGGCGCCCATGGAGCGGTGCCGGTACACGCCCTTGGCGTCGCTGCTCATGTGTTCGGTGACCACGACCATGCCATCCTTGAGCGCTTCCAGGCGGGCCAGGGGCTTGTCGTCGATCTTCTCGATCTTGGCCACCTGGACGGTGATCTTGCCGGTGTTGCCGTCACCGGTGGTCACCTGGTAGTCCCATTTCGCGCCCGCCTTGAGCGGGTAGTAGTCCGGCATTTCTTTCGTTTCCGGGACAGGCGGGCGGGCCTGGAGCAACCCGGCGAGGACAACAACTCCCAGCAATCCAAGGAACCGTTGCATGACACCCTCTACAGTTTGCAGTCAATCCGGGCTCAGCGGGTGAGCGTGTGGGGCACCGATGCTTGAGACTACCCGTTCGGCCCGGCGACAGCAAGGAGAATCCGTTTTTCATGAGCGGGCGGGGTTGGTTTGGTCCGTCTCGGAGTCCAGCGCGCGGACCACCTTGCCGCAGCCTGGACACCGGATCTTCTTGCCGGTCAGTTCTGCCCTGGCCTTGAGGCTCTTGCCGCACTCCGAACACGGGAAGGCCACGGCTTCCTGGCCCGGCTCGTCCTGGACGGAGGCGAGCTCGGCCTCCGGCTCCGTGAAGGACCTGCGTCCCCAGAGGAGCCACACACCCACCAACAAGAGGATCCCAACACCAAAGAGCGCCACCGGCAGCCAGAACTTCCCTCGGGATGGGGGAGCAGCGGTGGGAGCGCCGGGAGCGTTCGGCACCGACTCGGCGCGCAGACGCAGGTCGGTGTAGCGGATGTCATAGGCGGCATTCGGGCCGCCGCCCGGCGAAGCGACCAGGCGAATCTCGTGCAGGTCCGCCTTGCTGAACTGCCAATGCCCCAGCTGAATGAACTCTCCATCCAGCCCCTCGGAAGCCAGGTAGGTGAGCATCACTCCACTGCGCTGCAGGCGCAGTCGTCCGGTCTTCGCCCTGGTGGGTTGTTTAGGGTTGTACTTCTCCGCCTGCCCCGAAGGGGCCTTGGCATCGGACACCCTCTGCCAGCAGCTGAAATGAGTCCCGTCCCTGGCCACGCGCCGGCCCACGTAGGCCCTGGCGTTGCCGGCCGAGCTGTCCAGGACGATTTCCAGGCACAGGCGCGTCTCCTCCCCGGTCTCTTGCGGCATGGGCTCGCGGAGGATCTCGAAGTTCACGGTGATCTCGAAGTCCCCCTGCACGGGCAGATAGGCAGCCAGCCCGGCCCCATACCGGTCCAGCGGCAGGCCCGGGGGCAAGGTGATCCGCAGGCCCTCCGGCTCGAAGCGAACCCGCTCGGCCGCGTCAGCGCCGGAGTAAGCCCAGTCGGGGGGCAGTTCGGTCCTCCCCTTGAAGGACAGCGCAGTACTCCTGCCAGGAGGCCTTGCCGAAGACGGGCTTGCCGTCCTCGGTGAACCCCAGCGCCAGCAGCACCAGCCCGAGGGAACTGCCACTGGCCAGGTAGGCGCCCGAGGGCGAAAAGGCCAGCGTGGTGATCGGCCGGGCCTGCTGGGGCAGACTGCCGACCCGCTGCCGCGTTTGCACCAGCCAGAAATGAATGGTGCGGTCCACGGCCGTGGCGAGGAACTTGCCGTCCGGCGAGAAGGCCAGGGCTTTCACCGCTCCTTCGCCGTGGCGCAGAACGGCCGTTTCCTTGCCCGTCTCCGGGTCCCACAGCCGGACGGTCCCGTCCCTGCTCGCCGTGGCCGCCAGCTTGTCGCCCGGAGAAACCGCCACGGCCTCGATGGCGTCCTCGTGGCCGCGCAGCGTCCAGCGGCGCGCGCCGGTCTCGGCATCCCAGAGGCTGGCGGTCTGATCCTGGCTGGCGGTCATCAGGGTCTTGCCGTGATGGAAGTACGTGGCCGCGACCACCTCGCCGGTTTGCCCTTGCAGCGACTGCCGCTCCTGCAACGTTTTCAGGTCCCAGAAGCGCACGGTCCCGTCCGCGCCACTGCTCGCCAGCGAGCGACCATCCGGAGCAAAGACCACGCTCCGGACTCCGGTGGGGTGCGCTTGCCAGCCGGCCCGCCCCATTCCGGTGACCGGATCGCGCAGTTTGATCTGGCCGCTGAACTCGCCGCTGACCAGCGTCTGGCCGTCCGGGGAAAAGGCCACGCTGCTTATGCCGGGAATGCCTGTCAGGGCGACCAGTTCCCGGGCCGTCTCCACGTCGCAGATTCGGAGATGTCCAGGTTGATTGAGCCTGGCCCCGGCAGTGACCAGGTGCTTGCCGTCAGGAGAGAAGGCCAGCGTCGCCACCTGAGGATCGAACGCGGGCCCACGACCTGGCCCTGGGGGTCTGGTCGCCAGGTCCACGGTGGTCGCTTGCACCGCCAGTTCCTTGCGGGCTCCCTGTCCCCATTGGACGGCCGTCAGGGATACTCCGGAAATCGTCAGGACCAGTCCCAGCAAGAGGACAAAGCTCATCGCAACGCTGCCGTGGGCCATGCTGCGCAGGAGGGTCTCCGCCAGGGCCAGGGCCGCCGGCGAGAGGGCGCCGCCCGAGCCAGGAAGCACCGCCTGAGGCGTGCTCTGGAGCAGAGCCGCCGGCGCAGCGGCCGAGGCGCTGTTCTGAACCAGCGCCGCTGCCGTCAGCACGGCGGAAAGGGCGATCCCGCGACGCAGCAGCCGCTTCTCCAGCAGCTGGCGGGCCTGGGCGAGCCGGCCCGAGACGGTGCCTTCCTTCCAGCCCAGCTCCTGGGCGGCCTCAGCCCGGCTCAGCCCCTCCAGGCAGCACAGCACGAAGGGCGCGCGGAACTTCGCCGGCAGGTGCTGCACTTCTTCATCGAGGATGCGCTGCAATTCCCGGCAGGCCGCTTCACTGCTGGCCGACGGCTCCATGCGGGCCTCGATGGGAACGCCACGGAGGGCGTTCCCTGCAGCGCCTTGCTCGCGGCGAATGCTGCTGCGTCTTGCTTTCAGGGCGGTGCGGTAAGCGACACCGTAAAGCCAGCTGCCGACCGCTTCGCCCTTGCGGATGGAGTCAGCCTTGCGGGCCAGGATCAGGAAGGTGGCCTGGAAGGCGTCCTCGACGTCCTGCGTCTGGTGCAGCACCCGCCGGCAGACACCCCAAACCGTGTTGCCGTGCCGCCGCACCAGCCCCGCGAAGGCGTCCTCGTCGCAGTGGCGGACGTAACGCTCCAGCAGCTGCTGGTCGCTGTCGTGCCTGGGTTCGACTCCGAGCAGGTTGCGCACGTCGGTCGGCAGGGTGCCGGCATGGGGGTTCGCCATCGGCCTGTTCTCCTTGGGGCGGCTCTATTCTTATAGTCCCCGGGACGCCTGCGGCGCGTAGACTTTTTTTCTCCCATGCTTGCGGAAGGAAGAAAGCTGTGGTAGAACACTCCTTCAGCAATCCCAGGGAAGGGGCTCTGAAGGGCCAGGTCTAGCTCCGGTGCTTTGCACCAGGGCGGCGTTGCGCCGCCCGAGCGTTTGCTGTCCGATGCATCCCAGGGAAGGCTGTTTCAGCCCCGCTTCCGGCTAGAAGGTGTCTACGTCGCCGGGAGACTGGGGCAACCCCGACAGTCGTGGTACTCCCAGCGACGTAGACACCTTCTAGCCGGCGGGTCCGAGAGCCTTCCGTGTCCCAGGTCGTGTTGTAGACGTCCTTCAGAGTCAGGGGCTGCTCGGCAAACCTGCCGAGCAGCCCTTGTTGCTTTTCTGTCTGCCCTCGTGAGTTTGGCCAAGATGCTTAAGGTCGGACCGAGCGTCCAGCAAGGCGTCGCCACGACTCCCCGGCGTCCTCGGTCAACGCGGCGCCCGGAGCGCCCTCCGACAGGGTCCGCACGAGCTGCCTTGCGTCCGGTGTCCCGAGCTGTTCCAGGACCTCGATGGCGCGCAGTCCACGCAGTGTTTCCGGCGGCAGCAAGCGGTGCTGACTCGAGGGCCGGCCTTTCTTCTCGCTGGAATTCTGCCGCCGGGGGCGGGCTCGACGAGGTCCTCAAGGACCGCCCCCTGTCTCCCACACTGGCCACCGAACTCGTGCAGCAACTGGCCCGGGGAATGCACCACGCCCATCAAGCGGGCATCGTCCATCGCGACCTGAAACCGGCCAACGTGTTACTGCAACGTCTGGCCACGGACCACGGGCCGGCAGCCGGCAACGATGCCACTCTCCCGGCCACGGACCACTGGCCGCCGACCCTTGTTCCCAAAATCACCGATTTTGGGCTGGCCAAGCGTCTGGGAGACGCGGCCCAGACCCTGAGCGGCGCCACCATGACCGGCAAGGAAACGGGCGAGATATCGACCTCGAATCGCGTCGGCCACGACCCGGCGATTCCTCGGGGCGGAAAACCAGGTCTTTCGCCCCGAAGGGGCGCAACAGGATAGCCCAGGGCAGCGCCCTGGGGACTCAGAGCACCGACGACCAGCGCTTCACGTGTCTCATTCAAACACGAGGAGTCCGAAATACTTCGGAAGATGAAACGACGGCGTGGGATGGTTAACGGGGGACCACGTCAACCAGTGGGGGTGGCTGGTGTCGTCGGCACACTTGTAAAAGTTGCCGCGCCAGGTGACTCCTGGCCCGGGACGTTCGATTTTTCGCATTTCTCCAGGAGCGTCAGAGGAATCTTGTATTCCAGGGTCCAGGTCGTGGGCCTGGCGAGTTCGGGGTCGATCGGGCCTTTCAAGGAGGTCGCGGTAACGACACTGGCAAAATCCTTGGCCGTGAACTTTTCGTCCTTGCCGCCGGGGAAGTGAGCGCCAAACAACTTGACGCCGGTGCAGCTGGTTTCCAGGTTGAAGTAGCCCCGCTTCTCGGGATCGCCGCCGGGTGTGAAGAAAAACTCGGCGCAGCTGTCGCGACAGACGTCCTGCTGATGCCTGGTGCGCTTGGCAAGGACGTGGTTGTCTTCGACTTTCCAGATGAGGTAGAGATACTGATCGTCGTAGGCCGCCCTGGCCTGCACTTTGGGCTGATGCTGGGGCTCCTTGCCCATGTAATACTCCAGGGTCAGCGGCTTGACGTCCTTCCAGGCGGCTTTGTTCCAGTCGGCATCGATGGTCGGATTGTCCTTCATGCGCCCAACGCGATAGGTGTTCTGCTTGACCGGGGGAGCGCTGGCCCAGCGCACCCGCCTGGTCTCAGCCGGCGTGGCAGGCCTTTCGTTCTTGTCGGCCGATTCCGCCCACGGGAAAGTCGCCGCCAGTGCCAGTAAACTGAGGATGAATTGCCGCATGGCGCAGCCTCACCAGGAGTTTGTCGCTGCCCCCGTTCAACCGGAGCAGCCTGGTCGATTGTAAGAATTATTCGCGGCGCGGACACCGTCCAGCACTTTCGCCGAAGTAACGTTTTCTCCTTGAGGTTCGTGCTGGCCGGTCCACACTCAGGGCTGGACCGAGCGTTTGGCGAGGCGTCGCCAGGATTCCCTGGCGTCCTCTGTCAACGCGGCGCCCTGAGCGCCCTCCAACAGGGCTCGCACGAGCTGCCTTGCGTCCGGCGTCCCGAGACGTTCCAGGATCTCGACGGCTCGCAGCTCCCGCAGCGTTTCCGGGGGCAGCAAGCGGTGATCGAGGTTCTCGAGCAACCGTTCGATTCGGCGTTGCGTCTCCGCGGGGGGATCGGTTTTCAGCGCCTTCCGCAAGGCAGCTTCCGCCCGCTCGCCAAGCTGGGTCAGGCTGGAGCTGGCCGCTTCGCGCCGGGCGAAGACGTCGGCATCGAGGTCCGCGATCAGCTGGGCCAGGCGCTTGTCATCGATCGGTTCGCTGGGACGCAGCCGCTTCTTCAGAAAGCGGACGCTCTCGCATGGGGTGCGGAGGAAACAGGCAAAGGCCGCGTCGATTTGTTTGCCGTCGTTGGACGCCAGATCGGTCCATGCCCTGGCAAGTTCGTTCTCGCTGGCCTCTTTCCTCGCTGCTCCTGTCCGAGTGTCGAACACGTCCCAGAGGATCGTCACAGCGTCTTCGCCGCCCGAAGCCAGCGTCCGGCCGTCGGGGGAAAAAGCCAGCCCATGAACGCCGTGGCGGTGCCCGGTGAGCAGCGTGCGGACCGTGCCACTGGCAATCTCGATCAGACGAATGGTGCCCGACTCGTACTCGGCCACTGCCAGCAACCGGCCATCCGGCGAGCAGGCGGTACAGGAATGCCGGAGTGCCCGGTTGGTTGTTTGCGGATTGGTGTAGAAGCGGCTGATCTCCTTCCCGTCGGACACACGGAAGACGCGGGTGGGAAAGGTGACCCATTTGTCGCCGTCCGGTTTGAGAACACGCTCCTGCTGGTAAGTCGTCACGATCAGGCGAGAGCCATCGGGGGAGAAGAGCATGACCGCGTCGCCGCGCTCCTCTCTGGGGAGATTCTGGATCGATCGCAGAGTGCGAACGAGTTTCCCAGTTGTGCCGTCGTGCAGATGGACAGCCTGGTCGCCGTCGGGCCAGGCGACCAGACGACCGTCGGAGGACATCGCCGGGTCGCCGACGCGATTTGAGGTCGTTATCGCGCCCATTTCCTTGCCGGTCCTGGGGTCGTACAACCGAAAGCTGTCAACAGAATCGTTGCTGGCGAGGTTCCAGAACAGCAGGCGGGTCGCATCCCGCGAGAACAGGCCGGAGGCCGGTAGAGGATTGCTCTCCAGCTCACGCACTCCTTTCCCGGTCGCCGTGTCACACACCTCCGGCGTGCTTTTGCGTCGCCCAGAAACAAAGTAGCGGCCATCCTGGCTGTGCGTCAGGACCGGCTTGCCGCAAATCCCCTCCCAGGTATTCCGCGGTTGATCGCGCACCAGCAGCGGCCTCATTGCCGAGGACACGTCCCAGGTTCGGCGTAATTCAACACAGGTCGTTACCAGCGTTCGGCCATCGTCGGAAAACCAGGGCATGATCGGCGACCGATGGCCAGGCGACAGGCATTCCTTGCCCGTGGCCGTGTCGAAAAGGCGCAGAGTCGAGCGGGTCACGAGCAGCACCGATTTCCCGTCTGGCGAGAAATCCAACGAGGATCTGACAGGAATCCTGCCTTTCAAGAGTTCATGGGAAGGCTTCTTCGTCTGGAGGTTCCACAAACGCACCTGGGACGAACCGTTCTCCTCCACGGCGAATCGACCGTCCGGTGACAGAACCAGTGGATGGCTTGATGGAACGTCCAGATCAAACAGCTTTGTGCCGGTCGCCATTTCGTAGACGCTGAACTTGTCTTTCCCCGCCAGGAAGCGGCGGCCATTGGCGGAAATCGCGAACCAGTGGAGATGGTCCGGGAGAAACTCCTTGCGATAGACTGGCTTTTCCGTGTCAGCATCCACAAGGATCAGAACCTTCGGCAGCGGTATGTAACCGTCAGAACTCGCTCCTGGCGGCCGTTTGCTGGAGTCGGGAGGGACATCGACAAGCCAGGCGAGGTATTTGCCGTCCGGCGTCACGTGAACCTGGCACACGAATTCATCCCCCTTGAGCCATTTGGGGAGTTTGTCGGGTTTTGTCCAGGTGCGTGTCCGTTTCCCGGCTTCGATGTCCCACAGAATGACATTGTTCCGGTATCCTTCACTGAGGTACAGCGATTTCCCGTCGGGGGAGAATCGCCGGAGACGGAAGTCAGGGCCCGTGATTTGCTTGAGCAGTTTTCCCGAGTCAACGTCAAAGAGCGCAATGCCTGACGGCTCGGGGTGGTCCCCGAACCGGGCCGCAAGTTGTTTGCTGTTCGGAGAGAACTCGAGATCAAAGACGGGCGCATTGGGGACTTGCAGTTCACGAATCCGCTGGCCGGTCACCTTGTCCCACAAGATGATGCCCTTCTCATTGACATATTGCGGGTTCCCATTCTTTGAGACGACTTTCAGGCTCGCGGAAGCAATCATTCTGCCATCGGGAGACAGCACGGCGGAATTGACGTCCGGGCCATGATAGAACCGATAGCTCCCCAGGCGAGCAAGAGCGCGGGGCGGCAAGGGTTCAGCGACGTCGTCAACCGGCTCACTGCTCCAGGATACGGTGGCAGCAACGGTGAACAGACTGATCGCCGCGAGCCAGAATCGATGAAGCATGGGTCGGTCCCCTTGTTCCCTGGCCACTCACAGCCAGAAGTCTACCACGCCAGCCAGGCCATACCTATCCTGCCTCGCCGCAAGGAATCGACGACTCTATTGTTCCTTCAAAACCAGGAAAACCAGTCCCCACGCAGCGCTCTCCGTGCCGGGCGGCTGGCGCTTCCAGGTCTGACCGTCCTGGATTGAGAGTCCGTTCCGAAAGAAGGAGAGCTCGGCAGCTGCCGAGCCGGCTTCTCCGTCCAGGACGGCTCGGCAGCTGCCGAGCTCTCCCCAATTCCGCCCCTGGGGAAGAGGATGCCAGCCGGTGAGTGCCAGGCTGTGCGAGCCAGCTGGAGGCCTGCTGGTGCGGTCGTCACCCAGGACTTTCCCCGGCACTTCCCAGGGCCTTGAGCTCTGCCTCCAGGGCGGCGACGGTGGGCAAGCTGCTTTGCAATTCCTGGGGCAGCGTTTCGACCAGCTTGGTGACGTAGCTGGAAATCCCAACCGGCTTGGCGATGTCGCGCAGGGCGTACTCGGCCACTGTCTGGTTGCCAGCCTTGCACAGGATGATGCCGATGGACGGTTTGTCGTCGGGGTGGCGGAGCAGATCATCGACCGCTGACAGGTAGAAGTTCATCTTCCCGGCGTACTCCGGCCGGAAGGGAGTCATTTTCAGGTCGATGACAATGAAGGCCCGGAGCTTGAGATGATAGAAGAGCAAGTCGATGGGAAAATCTTCGCCGCCAACTTCCAGGGGGACCTGGCTGCCGACGAAGGCGAAGCCGACGCCCAGCTCCAGCAGGAACTGTCGAATGTGTTCCAGCAAGCCACGTTCCAGGTGCCGCTCCTGGGCGTCCCTGGCCAGGGTCAGAAAGTCAAAACAATAGGGGTCTTTGAGGACCTGCTGTGCCAGGTCCGATTGGGGTGGCGGCAGGGTGCGGCCGAAGTTGGTCAGCGCCTTGCCCTGGCGGTGGTAGAGACCACTGGCGATCTGATGGTCGAGAATGGCTCGGCTCCAGCCATACTCGATGGCCTTGTGGGCATACCAGAGACGTTCGGCCGGATCTTTCAGCTTCTCGATCAGGATAATGTTGTGGCCCCAGGGAATGTCGCTCATGGGGGACGGCACTGGCCCTTGGCCCAATTGTCCCACAGCTTGTGGGACGATTGTTTGAATGTCGCGGTAGGCCAGGAAAAACGCCCGCATCCGGTAGACGTTGGTCCGAGAGAACCCGCTCAAGCCAGGGAAGGCTTTCTGCAGGTCGGCGCCCAGGCGAGCAATGACGGCATTGCCCCAACCTTCCGTCTGCTGGCGTTGGATTGTCTCGCAGCCTGCGAGACAAAAGGCACACCTGCGGTAAACATTGGGCCGAGAAAAGCCGCTGTCGCGGGGAAAGGCGGTTTGGAGTTCCCAGAAATCACACGCGACCTGCTCGGGATAGGCGTAGCAGTCCGGCGGCAGGATGCCGGCGTTCAGGGCCTTGCTGATCTCGCCGACCCAGAAGTGGTGGAAGGCGTGGAAAGTCCCGGTGCCAAATCGTGTCCAGTCGTAAATGGGCACGGTATTTCCTCCATCCTGGGTATTGTAATACGGCGGGTCTCGCTCATCTGCAATAGCAGTTGGCCGGGCACCTGGAACGGTGTCTTTCAATGCAAATGCTTCTCGGCTCATGACCTGCGGAAAGTGTCACTATTTCTCACGCGACTGGTTCAGCCATTCCCCTTTATGAGATTGTCAGAGCCGCTCCAGTTCGTCGTCTGACTGCGCGTCCCACTTCTCCTCCGCGTCTCGGTATGCCAACTCGTAAGCAACCCAGTCCCTGACTCGCCGGATGGGAAACTCCCGGAATGGGGCAAGTTTCCGCTGCAACTCCTCCCGACTCTCAACGGGGCCAAACCTCGCTTCATTCGAGTGTCTGCCTACGCAGAACTCGCGGAAGACTTTTTCGTCCGTCTCAAACGTCGTGAGGAGCCACTCCGTCAGGGGAGGAACGATCGGACACCCACCCTCATCAACATAAGGGCTGGCGAGATGCCTGGCGATGTACAAAGTCTGCTCCCTGCCATTGGCCTCTACCCACCCTCGCACAGTTTCGGCACCGATTGCCTCGAACAGCCCACGGAACACAAAAGCCCGGAACAGACTACGTCGGTCAGGGTCGAGGATAGCGCGTCCGATGGCCTCCATCACTTGCGCGGGGGCGGTTGATGCCAGACCAATAAGGGCCTTCCCCGCCGCGTCCCGAAGCGAGCCGAGTCCTGGATTCAGCCCGGTGAGCGTAGCGGCGAGCACGTCGGCAACAGTTTCAGGCCGGTGAGACGCTAGCAGCCGCATGACGATCCCCCAATCATGGGCATCCACCCGGACAACGCGCATGGATTCGCGCCTGACGGACGCCATCAACGGATCGACTAAGGCAGGCTCAATCGGATTCTTCCCGCCTTCCGACCAGTTCGTTGCCAGGTCCAGTGCGACACGGTCGGCATCGGGATCACCTGATTCTGCTAGCTTCTCCAGGGTTGTCAGCACATGGGCTTTGGTCTCCGGAGATAGGGTCTCCCACCAACCATTGAACAGCAGGCCTTGCAAGATGGCTGCAGCTTGTCCCTGGAGAGTCGGCACGAGGCCTAGCAACCGCCGCAGGCCCCGCTCACTGACATCTGCTGCAAGTGTCACCCGGGCAACGGCAAAGGGATGTGCGGGAGGCGAGGCGTCAAGCATCTCTACCCATCGATCAGGAAGGCCGCTGCCCCGCGTGCTGACCCCCCGCAGATAGTTTGCGACAAGGTCGAGACATCGCCCGGCGGCAAGCCACTCGGCGATTGTTTCCGACACCGCGCCACCTTCATCGGCGTAACCCAGTGCGCCACCAAACGCTCCAGCCGATTTTGCCTCTGAACTGTCGAACCACTCTGCCAGCCCACCGAGAACAGTGGGGCTCTCACACAGGGCTGTGGCTAGCTCCTTGAACCGGCCCGGGGAGGCGTGCTCCACATCCCAGGGGAGCCGCGCTGTAGTATCTTGGACCCGGGTTATCAGGTCTGCACTCAACAGATCAGACAGCCAGGTCTCAAGCTCACGCAACCGTTGGTCCAGTCGCTCATCCCCCTCTCCGATTCGCTCGCGGTAGAAGGCCGTTAGGTGCTCCAGCGTCCCGACGAGCTTTCGGCGGACCGGATTTGTGAGGTTGTCGCCGGAGAGCAACTCCCGGAGTTCCTTCTGTAAGCCGAAGAAGAGGAAGTTGCCCAGGTGATCGATAACAGCGGCTGCACCTCTCTCCGCCAGAGGAGGGGCCAAGTCCCGCAGAGCGACGAGAGTCTGGCAGCCGGCCAGCATCTGCAACATTGCAAGTTGGCCCACCGTATCGGGCCTCCAAGGCGTGGGTACAATACGTCCCCCGACCACCGGCGGGGGATATGGGAGCCCAGTTGCTTGCGGCGATACGGCCAGAAACGCGGCACCCAACACCAGCGGCAGGGTCTCCGATGTCGCGTCTTGGATTCGTCGAATGACCAGCGGGAACCGCTGGTCAAACGGAACCTCGGTGTGAGCAAGCGCTGGCGAATACAGGCTTTGCCAGACAAGAGTGCTGTTGTTGCCAATTCCGGGTTCCGTCTCGAACTGAGCTAGCCGGAACAGAATATCCTCGCAATCGAAGAAATGCTCGCCGAAGTTTGCCAGGTGCTCGCATAGCCAAACAACCTGACGCCGCCCCGTCCAGCCACCGCTTTCGTCCGGTTCTCCACGGAGGGAGGAGAGTTGCTCTGGAGTTCCCTCGGTGACTGCCTCGCGCAGCCGGCGCAGTCCAGTGTGCGGGTCGAGTTCCACCCACGCCTTGAACAAACGGGACGCCTCTCGATCACGTAACTGGGTGATGTCACGCGGTCGGAGTTGCCTCAACAAAAAACGCTGATCGCCGTCTGGATCTGCCCGCGGACTACACCTTCGCATTCTTGACAACGCTCGACGAACCGGCGCCGCAGGCGCATCGGCATGCCGGAGTGGAATGTGTCAAGGCAGTAGCGAATCCGCTCCCAGACCTGCTCTTGGAACACTTGCACCGCCAGCGCACGTGGGACGGCCTCGAAGAAGGTAGAGGCCATGAATCCGAGACCACACTGATTCGCAAGGTTCATCGCGCGCTCAAGTTCTGGGCGGGGAACCTGGAAGTAATCGGCAAGGTATCCCAACTCGTCGCCAAACCTTCCAGTCCTCTCGATGTCGATGCTGGCTGACAGGATTTCGTAACAATCACGGAATCGGTTGGTGTCCCCGAGGTGGTCACGAAAGAGATCCATTAGCCGCCGCCAGACACCATCGAGATCCGTGATAGGCAGCCCTCGAAACTCTACGTTCCTCCTCGTTGCCTGGACCAGCATAATGGCGAGGCGCAGATCGTGGGCCGAGACTGCGGCGATGCTTCGCAACACCTCGTCGGGGATACCAAAACCGGCACTGCGGACGACGGCCAAGACGCCATCATCAGTGGTCGGTTCAGGCAGAATGAGCAGGTTGCGGTCACCTGCGCGGCGGCTGGCGTCCCTTCGCAAAGCGGGTCCGATCGTCACCACTCGCACCCGCTCGGAGACGTCGGAGAGGCGGCAGGTGCCTCCTTTTCCGTAGGCAGCCAATCCGTAGTTGTTTGGTAAGCGTCCGGTAAAAACCACTGTTGCAGCACCGGGTATGCTCCGAGCATGTTTCGCCCGACCCATGCTCTGGAGGGGCTGTGATCGTCGTTCCGGCCAATAACCCCTTGATAGGGAGGAAAACTGATCTTGCGAACAGGTAGCGGTGCGCGTTTCGCTTGGCCCCTTCACGAGCATGGCTCGTCTCCCCACGGTGTCTTTACCACAACACACCCAGAGATCCGAGCCATGACTCTCTTTCACTCTACCGAACCGACCCAGACTCGCACAGACGCGCACCGCTGGCACCGCGCCGATGCCGCCAAGGCTTTTGACCACTTCGCTCATAACCCCGCCTCGTCCCAGAGGGATTACGCACGCAGCCACGACATCCCACGCTCTACCCTTGGTGACTGGTTACGCCAGGACGACCCCGAGGGGCTTGACCCCCAACTCGTCGCTTTCCTCCGCTCGGCTGCTGGACAGCACTTGTTGCGTCGTCTCGTCCTGGCTCTCTTCCTCGTCTTCCACCTTCAGGGGGCCTGCGGTCTCCGCTTGTTGACCGCCTTCCTCCGCTTGACCAACCTGGACGGCTTCGTCGCCTCTTCTTATGGCGCCCTGCATGCCCTGGGTCTGTGCCTGGAGGAACGACTCAGCGCCTTCGCCGACCAGGAGCGGACCCTGCTGGCCCAAGGAATGTTACCACGGCTCATCGCCCTGATCGCCGACGAAAACTTCCACGGCCCGAGTCCTTGCCTGGTCGCCATCGAGCCCGTCGCCGATTTTATCCTGGTCGAGGAGTATCAGCCCCAACGCGATGCCAAGACCTGGGCCGAGGCCATCAACCGGGGCCTGGCCGGGCTCAACGCTCAGGTGGTGCTGCTGACCAGCGACGAGGCGCGCGGGCTGATCGCCTGCGCCACCAAGCACTTGCACAGCCAGCATCTGCCCGAGTTGTTTCATGGCCTGCGCAGACCTGGCGCGTCCTTTGCTGGGGGCCTTGCGACGCCAGCTCGCGTCAGCAGACAAGCAGTTGCAGGAAGCGGCGAACTTAGCCCAGTACTGGCGCGACGAGCAGCAACGGACGCAGCAAGAGCCAGCCCGGCCAGGCCGGCCCCTGGACTACACCTGGAGGGTTGAACTCACCCAGGCCGATGCGAACAGGGCAGCCGAACAATGCAAGGTGTGTGCGGACCGCAAAGAGCAGGCCCGGCAGGCGGTGCGTGGCCTGGCTGACGAGTACCATCCGTTCGACCCCAAGACGGGTGTGCCGGTCACGGCAGCGCAAGTCGAGAAGCGTCTGGGACAACGTCTGGCCACTGCGGAGCAACTGAGCCAGGCCGCAGGTCTGGGAACCAAAGTGCAAGAGGCGCTGGACCAGGCAAGGATTTGGCTGGTGACGCTGGTCGCGAGCCTGTCCTGGTTCTGGAGTGTGGCGCGGCAGCGGCTGGAGCGTCTGCACTTGTCGGCGGAGGCCGAGAAGCAAGTGTACGAGAAACTGTTGCCGGGTCTTTACTGGCAACAGATGGCGCGGCGGGGCCGGACACCAGAAGATCGTCGGCGGCAACAGAGTCTGGGAGAGCGCCTGTGGCAAGAAGCCTGGGCGTCGGCAGCCTTGGGGCAATTGGAGCAAGCCCAACGGCAAGAAGTGGAACGAGTGGGCCGGGAAGTGGTTGGGCTGTTTCAGAGATCGAGTTCGTGCGTGGAGGGTCGCAATGGACGCCTGGCGTTGTTCCAGCACGGTCACAGTCGGCTGAGTGAAGGGAAGCTGAAGGCTCTGACGGCGGTGCATAATTACGTAACGCGGCGCGAGGACGGAACGACGGCAGCGGAGCGGTTCTTCGGCAAGAAACAGCGAGAGGCGCTGGGTTGGCTGTTGGAGCAGATGCCCGATCTGCCCCGACCGGCTGCCCGACGGCCTCAGAAGGGTTCTCACCAGGCTCCGCAAACCTCATAGCCTTGGCCGGAACGACGATCACAGCCCTCTGGAGGTATCTCGTATGTCTGCCGGTCGATCTCGTGATCCGGACAAGGAGCGTTTCTGGCGACTCCCACCTCGAACGTTGGCTCGTCAGTGGTCTGTCCATCCGCGCCTACTGCCGCCGCCACCAGCTGGCCGAGGCGTCCTTTTATTGCTGGCGGCGAACGTTGGCCCAACGCGACACCGACGCCTGCCAGCACCCGGCCTCAGACCCTGTTACCTTCGTCCCCCTGCACGTCACCCCCGAACCTACCGCCGCCACGCCGAGCCTCGAAGTCGTCCTGGGCAACGGCCGACGCCTGTTCGTTGGGCCAGGCTTCGATGCCGCCTCCTTGCGTACTCTGCTGGCTGTCCTGGAGGAGAGGCCATGCTCCCCCTGACACCACCCGGACGCATTTTTCTCTGCCTGGCCGCCGTCGATTGCCGCAAATCGTTTGACGGGCTGGCGGCCCTGGTCAGCCAGGGGCTGGGCGACGATCCCCTCTCCGGTGACTGGTTCGTCTTTCGCAATCGACGCGGCGACCGCCTCAAGATCCTCAGCTGGCAGCAAGACGGCTATGCCATCTGGTACAAGCGGTTGGAAGAAGGCGTCTTTCGTTTTCCGACCGCACCAACTGGGCAGACTGGACAACTGGAGGTCCGCGCTGCCGAGCTGACCATGCTGTTAGACGGGGTCGTGTTGGAAAAGGTCGAACGCCGTCACCGCTACCAGCGGCCGGCAACGACGCTCTAAGTCCACTTTTCTCTCAGGAGGGCCTCCTGCGGGAGGCCCTCAGCACTTCAGACCAACTCATTCGCCGACCAGCAAGCAGTGGCTCACTTTCCCTGATTGCTACAGATTGTCTTCAGCACACTTAAGTTGCAAGCTGTTTTCCAAATGGCGACGAAAAACACGTCGCCGGCTGCTATGATGTCTAAGTATGAGTACTGCCACGACCACCACAACCGCGGCTTTAGACGTCCAGCACTTGCCTGACGATCCCGCCGTCCTCAAACGGATGATCGAGGAGTTGCTCGGAGCCCTGGCGGCACGCCAGCGGGAGCTGAGCCAAATCCAAGTCCGCCTGGACCAGCTGCTGCGTCGTCTCTATGGTCCACGCAGCGAACGATTCGACCCCAGCCAATTGTCTCTGTTTACGCAACCGGATGCGGCGGCAGCCAACGGAGACGGTCCAACAGGACCAGACGAGAGCAAACCAGCCAAAGCCAAGCGGCGCCACAAGCACGGCCGGCAGCGGCCTCCCCAACACTTGCCTCGGCAGCGTCGGCTGCATGAGCTAACGGAAGCGGAGCGTTGCTGCAGTTGCTGTGGTCTGCCCCGCGTGGTCATTGGCGAAGAAGTCAGCGAGCAATACGATTGCGTGCCGCAGTCGATCTTTGTCATCGAAAACGTCCGCCTGAAGTATGCGTGTGTTGGCTGTGAGCAACGGCGCCGGCAGCTGTCCGAGCAAAGCGAGCCGCCACCGGCCACGGTGTCTGAGCCGGCCGCCGCGGGGTCCGGCCCGACGGCAGCAACCACTGCTGGGGCCACTGCAACAGCGGACCCCGTTTTGTTCCAGCCCGGCGTCGTGCCTGTCGTGACGCTGAGCACGGCACCCCTGCCGCTGGAGGGAGTGCCACGCTGCCTGGCGGCGCCGGGCTGCTGGCTCACGTCATCCTCAGCAAGTTTGGCGATCACCTGCCGCTGTATCGGCAAGAACAGATCTTCGCGCGGCAGGGAGTGCCGCTGAAACGCAGCACGCTGTGCGACTGGCTGAAGCAGTCGGCTGACCTGGTGCGGCCGCTCTATGAGTTGCTGCACAGCGACATCAAGAAGTCTCAGGTGATCGGGAGCGATGACACTCCAGTGACAGTCCAGAGCCGTGGCGTGCGTGCCAGCCATCAGGGTCGTGTCTGGGTCTACCTGGGCGACACGGACCATCCCTACACCGTCTATGATTACAGTCCCGATCGCAAGCAAGAACGGCCCCAGGACTTCCTGAAAGGCTACCAGGGCTTCTTGCAAGCCGATGCTTACAGCGGCTACGACCAACTGTATGCCGGCGGCAAGATCGTGGAAGTCGGTTGTTGGGCGCACGTGCGGCGGAAGTTCTTCGAGGCGCAGACGACAGACGCGGCGCGGGCGTCCTACGTGTTAGGAGTGATTCGCCAGTTGTATGCCGTGGAGAAGAAAGCGACCCAGCAGAGTGAGGATGCGGGGTTGTCGTTGGCAGAGAGTTGGCAGCTGCGGCAGCGGTTGCGTCAGGAAGAGAGTGTGCCACTGCTGACGTCGCTAAGACAATGGTTGGAGCAAGAACGAGGCGGAGTGCTGCCGAAGAGTCCAATGGGCGAAGCCATCACTTATGCCTTGAACCAATGGCAGGCCCTGGAGCGTTATACGACCCAAGGGTATTTGGCGATTGACAACAACGCGGCGGAAGGCGCCCTGCGCACGGTGGCGGTTGGCCGTAAGAACTACTTGTTCTTTGGCAGCGATGGCGGCGGGGAGACGGCAGCGGTGCTGTACAGCCTGGTGCAGACGTGCAAGCGTCTGGGGATCGAGCCGTGGCGCTACTTGCGTGACGTGCTGCAGCGTTTGCCGAGCTGTGCAGCGGAGCAACTGCCAGAACTGCTGCCGGACCGCTGGGCGGCGGCGCAACGGCGCGCCAGCGAAGCGGTCGTGGACAGCGGCTGAGCGTGCCGCGGTCCAGGCCGCCCTGCCCGCCAAGCCAAGAAGGACACGTCCGCCGCTGCCCGTCCGGAGTTCGTCCCGGCGAACCGTTGGACCGCGCGGCTGCCCACCAGCACCGTCATGCCTGGGCAAGCTCTTGGTGCATCCCGAACGTCTCCTCCGTCTTCCCATCCCTGCCTGCGGTTCGGCGGACGCTTACGAACCAACAACGGTGGCAGCGCTGGTAGATACCACCACTGCTGCTCACCCATTTGGATCAGGCTTAACGTCATCTGCAAACCGGCTATGGCACGCAACGTCCTTTTGCCGGTCGGCGCGCCTTCCTGTTTGCTCTTCTGACCTTCGTACATCCCACCCAACTTTTCTCCGTTTTCTGCCAACTTTGCTCGCACAACAATCTCAAGCAGCGTCAGCACACGCAGCGCAATCAGCAACAGACGAGTCAAGCCCATGATCTGTTGGGGCAGTTTTACCCACAAGGGTCTTATTCCCAACGGTTCACCCTTCAGATTCTGGAATGGCCTCTCTAATCCGCCACCTTCTCGGTACGTCAGCACGCTCGCTGTCAAGCTTAGCCGTTGTGCCGGTGCATTGCTGACGAAGGCACGCCAACCCAGTCGTTTTTCCTTGCCGGCGATCTGCTCCTCGTTTCTCCTGACCTCGGCGATCCGATAGCGGGTTTCCACAGCCACTGTCGCCACTGCCGTTTCCGTTGGCCTGCCCGGCTTGCTGTACTTTTTCTTCTCCTGCACTTCTCGGTTCAGCGTGATGGTCAACAAACCGCCGACGCCGTGTTCTTTCTCGATGGCCGCGATGGCCGCACGCAGTTCTTGCTCCTCACGCCAGATCTTGCGCCCCTTGCCAGACAATGTCAAGCTGCCCAACTTCTCTTCTGCTTGCCGCAAGCCTTTTTGCAGCTTCTCCTTCTGGCTGTTCCAATGTGAGCGAGACTGGACGATCTGCACTCGTTCCGTCCAGCTGTGGTTCCGGTTATCGACTTGCACGTGCTGCGCTCGAGTGAACTCGTAGCCCGTGCCGATCAGCTCGGCAGGTTCCTCCGCACGCGGCTTGTAAATGGCTTGTAACTCGTCGTGGTCCGCTTTCTCAAGTGCCGTGTCGATCCAAGAGCCGAGCTGTTTGGCAGTCGTGCCGGTGTTTGGCAACGGAGTCAAGTAATAGTCTCCAGCGTCGGCAATGCGTCCGCGTGTCTCCAGCGCAGCCATCTTGCAATCTCCGGCAAACAGCAATCCAGAACCGCCCACCTTCTCCTTGACCTTGCCGATGGTAAACCAATAGAGGCTGTCATCCGTTTCGTTGCCAGGAACAATGGCAGTGGAAACAGGGAAAGCCAAAGGTTGCGTGACGGCCGCCATGATCTTGAGTTGGGGCAAATCGGGGCGGTGGTCCTTGCTGTGCCCCAACTGCATGATGCCATCGGGTTCAATGGTATGGTAACCACAACTGGCGGTGGCATCGACGCGGAAGACATCCTTGGGCAGTTCATAGACGTCAAAGGAGGAGAGAAAGAGGTCGCTCTCGAGATCATCCCACTCAGCAGCAGCGAGGTTGTTGAGGACGATGCCCAATCGATCGTCGCTGAACTCGTGGGGGCGCAGTGCAGTGCCAAACAGGGACTGCAAGGTGTGGTGGTGGGTGTTCGCCCACTCCTGCACGTAGTATTTGCGGTGATCGGCCTGCGAGAGAATGTACGCCAGCCAACCAAGCACCAGGTTGCCGTTGGACAGCCCTTGGTGCTTGTGATGCTGCCCCAAGTGCTTGTCGATGATTTCAGCAATCCGCATGCGACGCATCATCCCGAACAGTAGCGGAATGTCGTCGATCCGTTCTTGTTGCACGATAACAGGTTGTGTCTCCATGACTTTGTTCTAGCAATTCTCTCCTTCCTTGGCTATCCTTACGCGAATGAGGGGTGAATTGGGTGCTGAATCCGTAATTCCCCGGAGGCATCAGCAGCGCTCCGCCCGCCGAGAGTTCGGCAAAGGCCCGGTCGAACTCCTCCGCGCTGCCGCAGTCCACGAACAGGGAGACCGAGGGGGTGAACGTGAAGGCGTGCTTGATCGGGCTGTCGATGCAGGCCAGGCGGTGCCCCGCGAGCGTGAACTCCGCCCGCATGACCGATCCCTCCTTGCCGGGCTCGCCGGGGCCGTACTTCTGGATCCGCGTGATCTCCGACCCCGGGAACAGCGAGACGTAGAGGCGCATGGCCTCCTCCGCCCTTCCTTCAAACATCAGCTGAGTCGCGACAGACTGAGCCATTTCTGGTCCCTCCTCCAATCAACTGGATTCCATTGTTTTGGGGTGAAGGGAGGGGCGGCTGCGGAGACAGAACCGCCAGGACCGCCACACCGCCAACGGCGCGGGAAGCTGGCGGTCTCGCCCGGTAGCGTCCAGGCGTGTCCCTGGTTGCCCCGTGAATGACAAAAAACCGACATCGCCAACACGCCACCAGCACACGGTGTCCCGAATGGACAACACCCGGCTCCATGCCGCAAACCGCGGTGATTTCCAGGCCATCACGTCAGTGGCTTACGCGACCGCTTCTTCCCTCGCGTCGAGGCCGGCGGTGGTTTGGGCAGTTCCTTCCGGAGAGCAGCCTCGAACTCCTGCAGGCTCGCGCAGGTGAGTACGGCGAACCCCAATCGCAGGATTTTGTCTTCCTCTTTCACCTGGGCAAGAGCTGCTTCAATGTCGGGGCCAGGCTCACCAAACTTCCTTCGCAGATTGTTGAGGATTAGCTTTACCTGCCCAGACCGCTCTGAGTCGGTCACGATCTTTTGAATCAGAGGAGACTCAATAGCCATTTTACTTCCTCCCAGAATCTCCATCCACTCCGGTTTGTCGAAATGAAGCTGGGCGAACACTTGAGCCACCGCCAGCAGGTTACCCGTCTGCTGTCCACCATCGCGTTCGATCCGATCCCGGCAGCGTTGCAGCAACACCTCCGTCGGCCCAGCATACCGCGCCAGCGTGACCAGGGGAACCACACCCACCAGTGGGGCAGCGAGCAGTTCCTCCGCGGATAGCTGCCACACCTCCACCACTTTCCAGCGCAGGGTTTCGGCTGTCCAGCCCAAAACGCTGGTTGTCTCCGCCTCCGAGGGAACGCGATACTCACCCTTCGGACAGAGGCAGAGGACCACCGCCTCGGGAAGCACGCCGCGGGCCTGCCGGACCAGCCGGATGTCGTCCTGGATCTGCTGGACGACGCGCGGCTCCGGATAGGTGGCCACTTCCACCAGGATCAGCCTGGGCTTGTCGCTGCCGGCAAAGCGTGCCTCCAGCAGGCCGTCGGGCAGCTTGCGGGGCTGGACGACCTCGGCTTTGCGGGCCTTGCAGGAGACGACCTGGCGGGCGCCGGCCACGTACAGGACGCTGGCACCCTGTTCTTCCAGCATCCACTTGCTGCTGGGATCGAAGGTTGGCTGCGGCATGGCTCCTCCTGACTCGGGTCGTCCGGGTCTGCATCGCCGAGGGCAGGATAGCAGCAACAGCAGGACGGAACAATCGAGGGTGGCGGGCCTGGCTGGCTGCCATTCGTCTACGGAGACGAACTTACGGAGACGATATGTCGCCTCGGTGTGCGTACGGAGCCAGGGTGCGCAACCGGATGTCCTCCACCGGGCCGCCCACGGTGAAGTGGTACAGGCTCTGGAAGCGATCGCCGGCCAGCCCCAGCAGCTCGTGGACGGCGTCATCGAAGTAGCAGCCAATGCCCGTGCCCCGCACTCCCACGGCCTCGGCTTCCAGGTAAAGGACCTGTCCCAGCACCCCCGCCTCCCAGAACAGCCGTCGATACCACCAGGCTCCGCGGCTGCGCAGCACGTCGCCAAACTCCGCCACCATGCCCAGCGAGAAGGCCCCGTCCCCTGCGATCTCTTGATGGCAGCTCACTGTCTGGGCCTGGCCACGCCTGTTGCCCTCGGCCAGCAAGAACAACGGCAGGTAGTCAGGGCACCCAGCCGGCCGTTGCCAGAGGAATTCGGGCCGGCAAGCGGCCCGCAGCATCTCGTGGACGGATTGGTCACGCTCGAACAGGTACAGGCCCGGGGCCAGGCCAGCAACACGATGGACGAACAGGACGGCATGGACGAACGGCCGCCAGGGCAGCAGATCCCACGGCGGCACCCCAGGTCGGGGCAGCAAGCGGTCCAGCATGCGGTAGAAGGTGACGGCGTCGATGCCTGTCTGGCCGTCCAGGGCCACGGCGCTGCGCCGCTGCCGGATGAGCGCTGCCGCGGGCACTGGCGAACCCGGTGAGGGCAGAGGTAAGGACTGGGGTTGGAAGGACGCCTCCGGGTCGGTCGGCGGCTTCACTGTCGCCGCGGCGACGTCGGCGATCGGCTCCCAGTCAATGGGATTGCCGCTGAGCCGGTTGGCCGAACCGGCCCAGGCGCCTGAGGGCGCCGGCAGTGGTCGCGGCAGTTGGGGTAAGGGCGGAGGGCCAACCAGGAGCAAGGCCTCCGGCAGTTCGTGTTCGAGGCGGTGCGCCAGGGCGAAGTCGGCTTGCCTGTCCAGCCCGAGCAGCGCCGCGATCTCGGCATCGCTCGGCGCGTCGAGCAATTGGGCCGACCAACCCAGCGCGGCTGCCGCATAACGCACCGTGGCAAGGGCATGACCCGTGTCGTGCTGGCAGTAGCGAAAGGCGCGGATGCCGTACTTCCAGGCTTCGCGCCAGGGAATCGTGGACAGGCCGATGAGGAGAGCGTTCGGCGGAAGCCAGGAGGCTCGGACGCCGAGGGTGCAGCGTCGTTCCAGGCGGTGGTCGCGGCTAACGTAGTGATAGGTGCCGGCGTCCAGGCCGGGCAGCGCGGGGACGACCGCGTAGCCCTCCGTTGGGTGGAGGTTGCCGCTGGAGGGGTTACAACGCAACGCCCAGCGCGAGCCCCGGTACTCCTTCCAGGCCGACAGCCCCAGAGCCAGTTCAAAGAGGATGGCCACGGTGTCCAGACCAGGACGCCGTGGAGCGACGGCGCCTGGAATGTGCAGATCGTCGTAGGAGCAAGTCACGGCGTCGGCCAACAGCGGCAGGTCGATGCCGGGGGAGCCGGCAAAGGTGCGGAACGGGTTGGGTTGGTTGGCCCAGTCCAGGTCTGCCGGCCCCTCCGCGTGGCGGTGCAGGTGGTGCTTGCTGCGACGGTGATACGACAGGGCTCGGCGGATGCGCTCCCCAGGGTCTCCCGCCTCACTCCTGACGTCCGAGCCCAGCACGGCTGCCTCGCTTCCTTCGGAACCCTGCGGGTCTCCCACGTGCGGCCATAACACTCGGGAAAGGCATCGTCTCATCCGGCAGGATTGGGGGCGGGAGACCACTTGACACTGCGACGTGCTTGCTGCGCTGGCTCCGAAGGGCAACAAGGCTTCGTTAGCAGCGTTGCAGCCAGCCCAGCCGGTCTTCATTGCAGTGCAATGCGTGCAATGCGTGCAATGACTGCAACGATGCAACGACCAGCAGCTGTCGGGCAGGCGGACCTCGCCCGGCTACCATCCCTGGCTCTTGTTCCTGTTCAACCCTGCCCAACGATCCTGTCATTGCCCAAGTTACGGCGAACCACTCACGACCATTCTCTCTCGCCCGTCGAAGAAACGCAAGGTCTGTGAGACCGTTTGAGCATCCGGATGTTGCGGAGGCCGGCCTTTGCATCCTGAGGCACGCGATCCTCCCCCCGCGGACACAGGCAGAGAACCACCGCCTCGGGCAGCACGCCGCGGGCCTGCCGGACCAGGCGGATGTCGTCCTGGATCTGCTGGACGACGCGCTCCTCCGGATAGGTGGCCACTTCCACCAGGATCATCCCTCAGGCGGATGGCTTGCGTGAACGCCGCTTGCCGCGCGTCGAGGCCGGGGGTGGGGCAGGCAGTTCCTGGTGGAGAGGCTCCTTGGGGTCTCGCAGACTCGTGCAGGTCGCTGCACTAACCATGAGATCCAAAAGCTTCTCTTTTCCTTTCACCTGTGCGAGACTTGCGGCAATCTCAGGTCCGGGATCGCCGAACTTTTCTCGCAAAAGGTGGAGTATACCCTCTACCATCCCGGCCCGCGCAACTCGGCGCAGATCTGCTGAATGAGGGGGGATTCGATCATGGCCCTGCTTCCTCCCAGAATGTCCAGCCACTCCGGCTTGTTGTCGTGGAGCCGGTCGGGCTGGGATTCGCAGGCCCTCAGGCGGGTGGCTTGCGGGAACGCCGCTTGCCGCGCGTCGAGGTGGGTGGCGGGGGAGGGAGTTCCTGCCGGAGAGCATCCTCGAACGCTTGCAAGCTGGCACAACTGGCCGCGTGCTGGGTCAGCCGAATGAGTTTTTCTCGGTCCTTCACCTGCTCCAATCCAGCGGTAATGGTGGGCGTCACCGATCCGAACCGGGTTTCCAGAACGTCGAGCGTGGTTTTCACACGCTCCACTCGCCTGGACTCTTCGACGATCTCTTGAATGAAAGGGAGTCTCGATGATCATTTTGCTTCCTCCCAAAATGTTCAGCCACTCCGGCTTGTTGTAGTGGAGCCGGGCGAACACGTGAGTTACCGCAAGCAGATTGTCCTTCTGCTGTCCGCCCTCACGCTCAATCCGATCCCGGCACCGTTGCAGCAGCACCTCCGTCGGCCCATCATACCGCGCCAGCGTGACCAGGGGAACCACACCCACCAGAGGGGCAGCAAGCAACTCCTCTGCGGACAGGTTCCAGACCTCCACCACTTTCCAGCGCAGAGTTTCGGCTGTCCAGCCCAGAGCGCTGGTTGCTTCCACCTGTGACGGCACGCGGTACTCACCCTTCGGACACAGGCAGAGAACGAGTGCTTCGGGCAGCACGCCGCGGGCCAGGCGGACCAGGCGGATGTCGTCCTGGATCTGCTGGACGACGCGCTCCTCCGGATAGGTGGCCACTTCCACCAGGATCAACCTGGCCTCCTTGGCTGCCGGCAAAGCGAGCCTCCAGCAAGCCATCGGGCAGCTTGCGGGGCTGGACGACCTCGGCTTTGAGGGCTTTGCAAGAACTGACAGAGCGAGCGCCGGCCAGGTAAAGGATGCTGGCGCCCTGTTCTTCCAGCATCCATTTGCTGCTGGGATCGAAGGTCTGCTGCGACATGGCTCCTCCTGGCTCGTACCGCTCGGGTCGGGATTCGCACGCCCTCAGCCGGGTGGCTTGCGTGAACGCCGCTTGCCGCGTGTCGAAGCGGGTTGCGGGGCCGGCAGTTCGTGCTGGAGGGCTTCCTCGAACGCTTGCAGACTGGCGCAGACGCCCGCCAGCCGCGACAGCCGATCCAGTTGCTCTTCCTGCTTGACTTGCTCAAGCCCAGCCGTGATTGTCGGCGTCACGGCGCCGAACCGTCCTTCCAAAACACTGCGAATGCTTCTCGCGTGACCAGCCCGCGAATTGGGCCCCAATCTCTTGAATGAAGGGAGACTCGATGATCATTTTGCTCTCTCCCAAAATGTTCGGTGGTGGGTGAGGAGGCTTGCCAAAGATGCCGTAACCTCAACAGTCGCAAGGTGTTGGCGCTCGGCGCCGAAACTTCGGCGCTTTTCGACACCCCTTGTGGGTCAAGGAGTTATGGCACTGGCAAGCGTTCTCACCCACCACCAAATGTTCAGCCACTTCGGTTTATCATAGTGGAGCCGGGCGAACACCTGGGTGACCGCCAGCAACTTGGCTCGCTGCGGGCCGCCCTCGCGGTCAATTCGATCCCGGCAGCGTTGCAGCAGCACCTCCGCCGGACCATCATACCGCGCCAGGGAAACCAGGGGCACCACACCCACCAGAGGGGCCGCGAGCAACTCCTCCGCGGACAGGTTCCACACCTCCACCACTTTCCAGCGCAACGTTTCGCCTGTCCAGCCCAACGTGCTGGCGGCCTCCGCCTGCTGGGGCACACGATAGTCTCCCCGCGGACACAGGCAGAGAACGAGTGCTTCGGGCAGATCGCCGCGAACCTGCCGCACCAGGCGGATGTCGTCCTGGATCTGCTGGACGACGCACGGCTCCGGGTAGGTGGCCACCTCCACCAGGATCAGCGTGGATTCGTCGCTGTCGGCAAAGCGTACCTCCAACAAGCCATCGGGCAGCTTGCGCGGCTGGACGACCTAGGCTTTGAGGGCTTTGCAAGAGACGACCTGGCGGGCGCCGGCCACGGATAGCACGCTGGCGCCCTGCTCTTCCAGCATCCACTTGCTGCTGGGATCGAAGGTCGGTTGCGACATGCCGCCTTCTGGCTCGGGCCGAATGGGTCGGGATTCGCAGGCCCTCAGGCGGGTGGCTTGCGTGAACGCCGCTTGCCGCGTGTCGAAGCGGGTTGCGGGGCCGGCAGTTCGCGATGAAGAGCTTCCTCGAAGGCTTGCAGGCTGGCGCAGGTGCCCGCCAGCCGCGACAGCCGATCAAATTGCTCTTCTTGCTTGACTTGCTCCAGGCCAGCCGTGATTGCCGGCGTCACTGCCCCGAACCGCCCTTCCAGAACGTTGCGAATGCTCCTCGCCTGACCAGCCCGCGCAAATTGGGCCCCGATCTCTTGAATGAAAGGAGTCTCGATGATCATTTTGCTCTCTCCCAAAATCTTCAGCCACTCCGGCTTGTCGTAGTGAAGCCGGGTGAACACGTGAGTTACCGCCAGCAAATTGGCTCGCTGCGCGCCACCGTCGCGGTCAATTCGATCCCGGCAGCGTTGCAGCAGTACCTCAGCCGGCCCATCATACCGCGCAAGGGAGACCAGTGGCACCACACCCACCAGAGGGGCAGCGAGCAGTTCCTCCGCGGACAGGTTCCACACTTCCACCACTTTCCAGCGCAAGGTTTCGCCTGTCCAGCCCAAAGCGCTGGTTGTCTCCGCCTGGGAGGGCACGCGATACTCGCCCTTCGGACAGAGACAAAGGACCACCGCCTCGGGCAGAACGCCGCGGGCCTGACGCACCAGGCGGATGTCGTCCTGGATCTGCTGGACGACGCGCGGCTCCGGATAGGTGGCCACTTCCACCAGGATCAACCTGGGCTCCTTGTTGTCGGCAAAGCGTGCCTCCAGCAAGCCATCGGGCAATTTGCGGGGTTGGACGACCTCGGCCTTGCGGGCCTTGCAGGAGACGACCTCGCGGGCGCCGGCCACGTACAGGACGCTGGCACCCTGTTCTTCCAGCATCCACTTGCTGCTGGGATCGAAGGTCTGCTGCGACATGGCTCCTCCTGGCACGGGCCGCTCGGGTCTGCATCGCCGGACGCAGGATAGCAGCAACAGCAGGCCGGGACAATCGAGGGTATCGGCCCCGGGTTTTCATTTCCGACAGGCCCATGCGGAGGCGAGTCTGGCTCCTGACGGACTTGCGGCAGAAGCTCGACAACTGGCCTCCAGTTCAGTAGGATCGGAGAGAGTTCGAGCAGGCACCCCTCGGATTGCAACTGCTCACCAGCGAGGTCTTTCAATGGCGACTGCGGACAGGTGGCTGGCCAAACTGGCGAAATTGAATCCGGACAAGGCACGCGGCGATCCTGCCCCACACAAGCCGCTGCTCCTGCTGGTCCTTCTGGACCTGGCGGAGCAAGGCCAGCTGCCGCAAGACGTTCTCCCGCTGACGCCGGCTCTTGCCTTTCGTTTCTGCGAGATGTGGAGGATTGTCGCTCATCGACGCTCGCAGCGCCCGGACGTTCGCTATCCGTTCCACCACCTGAAGAGCAACGGTTTCTGGTCCGCCCTCGGGGAGAACGCGAAACCCTCTCCGGATCGCAACCTGACGCAGTTTGCCGCATTCGACGCTGATTTCCGCTCCCGGCTCGATGACCCGGCCTGGCGAGATCAAGCACGCCGGACCTTGATTGCGACCTACTTCGAGCCGGGAGAGCGGCTCGCTCTTTACGCGATCTGGGACATTCCAGTGCCGACGGACGAGCAGATCCAGCACGACCGCAATCCTCAAGATCCCGAGCAGGGAGAGAAGAAGGGCCGCGACGTCCGCTTTCGCCTGACCGTGGTTGCAGCCTACAACTACACCTGCGCGCTCACCGGCTACCGGCTGACCACAATCTCCTCCGGGAGCATCGTGGATGCTGCGCACATCCACCCGTTCGCAGACTCGCGTAACAATGACCCGCGGAATGGGCTTGCACTTTGCAAGAATGCGCACTGGCTATTCGACAATGGGCTCTGGACGATCAGCGACGATTACACCGTGATCGTCGCTGTCGGGCGCTTTTCCGAAGACAGCCCCAATCAGGTGTCGTTGAATGGATTCCACGGGAAGAGGCTTTTTCTGCCCGAGGAACGGGCACTCTGGCCGAACCCAATTCACATGGCCTGGCACCGCAAGCACAAATTCCAGATAGGTTGAGGGCACCGCATTGATCCGCGAGTCGCCTACCGTGAGTTGTGGGTTTGCCTTCAAGCTCGGGTCGGGCCATTGGTCGATGGCCGACACAAGGCGTAAGCGTCCGCCGAACCGCAGGCAGGGATGGGAAGACGGAGGAGACGTTCGGGATGCACCAAGAGCTTGCCCAGGCATGACGGTGCTGGTGGGCAGCCGCGCGGTCCAACGGTTCGCCGGGACGAACTCCGGACGGGCAGCGGCGGACGTGTCCTTCTTGGCTTGGCGGGCAGGGCGGCCTGGACCGCGGCACGCTCAGCCGCTGTCCACGACCGCTTCGCTGGCGCACCGTTGCGCCGCCGCCCAGCGGTCCGGCAGCAGTTCTGGCAGTTGCTCCGCTGCACAGCTCGGCAAACGCTGCAGCACGTCACGCAAGTAGCGCCACGGCTCGATCCCCAGACGCTTGCACGTCTGCACCAGGCTGTACAGCACCGCTGCCGTCTCCCCGCCGCCATCGCTGCCAAAGAACAAGTAGTTCTTACGGCCAACCGCCACCGCGCAGGCGCCTTCCGCCGCGTTGTTGTCAATCGCCAAATACCCTTGGGTCGTATAACGCTCCAGGGCCTGCCATTGGTTCAAGGCATAAGTGATGGCTTCGCCCATTGGACTCTTCGGCAGCACTCCGCCTCGTTCTTGCTCCAACCATTGTCTTAGCGACGTCAGCAGTGGCACACTCTCTTCCTGACGCAACCGCTGCCGCAGCTGCCAACTCTCTGCCAACGACAACCCCGCATCCTCACTCTGCTGGGTCGCTTTCTTCTCCACGGCATACAACTGGCGAATCACTCCTAACACGTAGGACGCCCGCGCCGCGTCTGTCGTCTGCGCCTCGAAGAACTTCCGCCGCACGTGCGCCCAACAACCGACTTCCACGATCTTGCCGCCGGCATACAGTTGGTCGTAGCCGCTGTAAGCATCGGCTTGCAAGAAGCCCTGGTAGCCTTTCAGGAAGTCCTGGGGCCGTTCTTGCTTGCGATCGGGACTGTAATCATAGACGGTGTAGGGATGGTCCGTGTCGCCCAGGTAGACCCAGACACGACCCTGATGGCTGGCACGCACGCCACGGCTCTGGACTGTCACTGGAGTGTCATCGCTCCCGATCACCTGAGACTTCTTGATGTCGCTGTGCAGCAACTCATAGAGCGGCCGCACCAGGTCAGCCGACTGCTTCAGCCAGTCGCACAGCGTGCTGCGTTTCAGCGGCACTCCCTGCCGCGCGAAGATCTGTTCTTGCCGATACAGCGGCAGGTGATCGCCAAACTTGCTGAGGATGACGTGAGCCAGCAGCCCGGCGCCGCCAGGCAGCGTGGCACTCCCTCCAGCGGCAGGGGTGCCGTGCTCAGCGTCACGACAGGCACGACGCCGGGCTGGAACAAAACGGGGTCCGCTGTTGCAGTGGCCCCAGCAGTGGTTGCTGCCGTCGGGCCGGACCCCGCGGCGGCCGGCTCAGACACCGTGGCCGGTGGCGGCTCGCTTTGCTCGGACAGCTGCCGGCGCCGTTGCTCACAGCCAACACACGCATACTTCAGGCGGACGTTTTCGATGACAAAGATCGACTGCGGCACGCAATCGTATTGCTCGCTGACTTCTTCGCCAATGACCACGCGGGGCAGACCACAGCAACTGCAGCAACGCTCCGCTTCCGTTAGCTCATGCAGCCGACGCTGCCGAGGCAAGTGTTGGGGAGGCCGCTGCCGGCCGTGCTTGTGGCGCCGCTTGGCTTTGGCTGGTTTGCTCTCGTCTGGTCCTGTTGGACCGTCTCCGTTGGCTGCCGCCGCATCCGGTTGCGTAAACAGAGACAATTGGCTGGGGTCGAATCGTTCGCTGCGTGGACCATAGAGACGACGCAGCAGCTGGTCCAGGCGGACTTGGATTTGGCTCAGCTCCCGCTGGCGTGCCGCCAGGGCTCCGAGCAACTCCTCGATCATCCGTTTGAGGACGGCGGGATCGTCAGGCAAGTGCTGGACGTCTAAAGCCGCGGTTGTGGTGGTCGTGGCAGTACTCATACTTAGACATCATAGCAGCCGGCGACGTGTTTTTCGTCGCCATTTGGAAAACAGCTTGCAACTTAAGTGTGCTGAAGACAATCTGTAGCAATCAGGGAAAGTGAGCCACTGCTTGCTGGTCGGCGAATGAGTTGGTCTGAAGTGCTGAGGGCCTCCCGCAGGAGGCCCTCCTGAGAGAAAAGTGGACTTAGAGCGTCGTTGCCGGCCGCTGGTAGCGGTGACGGCGTTCGACCTTTTCCAACACGACCCCGTCTAACAGCATGGTCAGCTCGGCAGCGCGGACCTCCAGTTGTCCAGTCTGCCCAGTTGGTGCGGTCGGAAAACGAAAGACGCCTTCTTCCAACCGCTTGTACCAGATGGCATAGCCGTCTTGCTGCCAGCTGAGGATCTTGAGGCGGTCGCCGCGTCGATTGCGAAAGACGAACCAGTCACCGGAGAGGGGATCGTCGCCCAGCCCCTGGCTGACCAGGGCCGCCAGCCCGTCAAACGATTTGCGGCAATCGACGGCGGCCAGGCAGAGAAAAATGCGTCCGGGTGGTGTCAGGGGGAGCATGGCCTCTCCTCCAGGACAGCCAGCAGAGTACGCAAGGAGGCGGCATCGAAGCCTGGCCCAACGAACAGGCGTCGGCCGTTGCCCAGGACGACTTCGAGGCTCGGCGTGGCGGCGGTAGGTTCGGGGGTGACGTGCAGGGGGACGAAGGTAACAGGGTCTGAGGCCGGGTGCTGGCAGGCGTCGGTGTCGCGTTGGGCCAACGTTCGCCGCCAGCAATAAAAGGACGCCTCGGCCAGCTGGTGGCGGCGGCAGTAGGCGCGGATGGACAGACCACTGACGAGCCAACGTTCGAGGTGGGAGCGCCAGAAACGCTCCTTGTCCGGATCACGAGATCGACCGGCAGACATACGAGATACCTCCAGAGCATGGGTCGGGCGAAACATGCTCGGAGCATACCCGGCGCTGCAACAGTGGTTTTTACCGGACGCTTACCACAAGGCAGCCCTCATCACCAGGACCATCCGCGAGTTGGAGGCGATCCGCGAGGCTCTGGCGTATTTCGAGGCCAATCCCGAGGTGATCGCTCTGGACCACGCCACCGAGATGTATCTGCTTTCCCTGAAGGGGGCAAAGGCCGTGGCGCTGAATCTGTAACTCGATGATTGCACCAACTCCGACCTCCTGGCCCAGTTGCTCACTCAGGCGGGGCACACCGTGGTTCGGCCAGCAGACGCCGGGATCGCCTGGGAAGCCGACGAGGTTCATCACCGTCCCGAAAGTCCGCGAGTGGGGGTTCCTTTACCCGAATGGCTGGCGGCATTGGACCAAATTCACCAGCCCAGGCGATAGCAGCCGGATCGGCAGGGGCTGCGACTGACGAAATGGGCTCTCACCTATTCATTCCTCTGATTACAAATCTTCAGGGATAGGAGGAGGATTATTAAACATCGGAATAATATCATCGTTCCAAGTCCAACCCCATGCATGAAGGTGTTCTTGGACCATATGCACTTGCTCCTCATGATCCATGAACATATAAATGAGCATTGCGTACTCGGCAAACTTAATCGCTTCCTTTCTTCTTCCCATTGTGTCGAGTAATAGTGCAAAATTAAAGCTTACACCGGCTCCGGCATGGACCTCTCCAATTTGCCGAGATATAGTAACAGCCTGCTTGAAATAAAAGCAAGCGCCGTCGATGTCTTCGGTTCGTCGATACAGGTTGGCAAGATTACCCAGCGCCACAAGAGCCCCATGCCAGTCTTTTATATCTTGGACTCCATGCAAACACTGCTCATATAGCTGAATGGCAACCGCAGGATCGTTAAGGTGATCAAAGGCAAGCGCTAGATTGCCGAGAGCAGTTAATTCACCTGTCTTGTCATTTTCCGCTTTAGAGAGTTTTAATTGTCGCTGCAGATAATGAACTGCTGTGCGATGATCTCCTAGATCAAGGTATGTTGTCCCAAGACCGTTCAGGCCACGGATTTCTCTCTTGCGGTTTTCGACTTCACGACTGATCTCAATAGAGGTTCGATACCACAACAGCCGTTCCTCCGCAGGCAATCGAAGCGAGACAAGGTGTTCAGCTGCCAAAGGATACTGTGAGCACAGATCATTAGCATTCTTGTCAAGATGACGATTATCGAAAGCCCATTTCCATCCGTGGCGAATATTGTTGAGGTCCCTTTCAAACATCGTAGTAGCAATAAGCACATTCCCTGAGCCACTCCCTCTATAGATCGAATCAAGTGCAGCCATGTACTCTGGATACCATGCGGAAAACCGCTGTTCGGCATCGTAAATGCGCTGCTGAGTTGTTACTGCTTCAGGATGGTCTTCTACATATTCAAAGACATGCCGGGAAATTGGTTTCATCAGATCGTGCAGCGAATAGCGGTCCCAGGCTGATTCGTGCTGCACGAGGCTTCGATCGAGCAAGGCATCCAAGCAATCAGATGCCACGCTTTCCTCAACCTGCCAGACGCTTGATGCTGCTAACTTGTCGTGGTCTCCTGGAAAGACCGATAGCATTTGCCATTTTTCCGCGAGTACGTCGTCTTCAAGGACGAGTTGGCGCGCACTCAAAGCCAGCACAGCCTCGACTTCCAACTTGGTCTCGGCACGTTTCTCCAGGTTCTTCCAGCGCTCCGTAGGTCGCCCAGTGGATTTGCTCTTCAAGCGGTCGAGCCGCGACAGTTCTTCTCTGAGAGCTTCAATATAGCGGACAACGGTCCAGTTCTTATGCAGCCGGATGAAATCGCCTCCAACACGTAACGCGATAGGCAGATAGCCACAAAGCGTCGCGATTTCATTTAGTTCCGTCTCTGTTGCTCTCGTTCCCACGATGCCCACCAGCAGTGCCAGCGATTCGTCGTGAGGGAGTACATCAAGCCAGTGCGACTCGACGCCATGCAGAGCGAGCGCGTTCCGACTTGTAATCATGAACCCCACCGACGCAGCAGCGGTAAGCAGCGGTTGTACCTGCGCCTCGTCAGTCGCATTGTCCAGCACAATCAGTGCCCGTTTATCATTCAACATGCCCCGGTAAGTGGCGCATAGGTCGTCCGGCGAGCGGCCCGACGGATCAAAAGTTGGCTTGAAGTCCCGGATTATCCGCGTCATGGCCTCTTGCCATGTAACCGGGTGTTCAGCGAGCCCAGCAAGATCAAGGAACAACTGGGCGTGAGGGAAGTTGTCCTTCACCTCATGTGCGGCCTTCACTGCGAGTGTGGTCTTCCCGACGCCTCCCATGCCTCGCACCGAAACGCGGCCAGCCGCTTTACTGTCGCCTCGGACCAGATGTGCGATCTGCTCGATTTGATCGACGCGACCGACGAAGTCGTGCAACGGCGTTGGCAACTGGAATAAGCGATCAGCATCCTTGTCCTGTGGTCCCCCCGAAATGTCGGATGCGATCAGATCAGCGGCAGGAATCCCGAGAGCTGTAGCGATTCTGTCCAGCGTGGAAACATCGGCGATTCCCTCCCCTTCGACCTTTTCCACCGTCCGGAGACCGATCTTTGCGCTCGCCGCCAAGTCCATTTGTGTCCATGCTTTACGTTCACGACAGTCCTTCAGGCGCTGCACTGCAACGCGCACCCCACGTCTCCGCCTTCCGATTTCGTTGTCAGGCATCGTGAGGTTACCTTGCGGTTAAGTTGCGGAGCAAAACTGCTCACCCCGTGAGATAACGAATCTTGTTGATCAACGCTTGCGCTGAATCGCCCGAGTTCAGGTACCTGGACGGTTTCCGAAAGTCCTCTGTGAAGGAGATCGTTCCATGAGACGCATCTGGCGTCAGTTCGTGGACTCCATCGGGGACATCCTGCACCTGCTCCGCCAGGGCCGCCGCAAGGTCGCCCCGGTCGGGGCGGACGAGGATGTCTCGGAGGAGCCCGCCTGGGATCGCTGCGAGTCCCTGCTGGACTCCGTACTCGTGCCGACCGACGAGTATGCGTACCTTAAGTGCCGCATCCAGAGCGGACGGCACTATTTCGCCGAAGGGGAGGTCGGCGCGGCGGCCTACGAGGTCACCCTAGCTCTCCGGCGCACGGCAAGCTCCGCCGCCTGTACAGCTGACAACCATCTCCGTGGCTGCCCCTCAAGTCGCTTGCCGAACAGGGCCTACATCCACGGTAAACCAACCGATCGCCGCAGTCAAGAACCCGCTTTTCCAGCACCGGGACCACCCCGGTGGCGTGGAGATTCAGTCTCTACCAGCATTCGAGAGGAAAAGAAAACGATGGCTCACTACAAGTCCGCTTACGAACTGGGGTTGGACGCCCTCGACCTCGACCTGTGCCTGGACATGGAGAACAATCAGGCTGACTACGACGGCAGCCGGCAGCCGGATTCTGAGCCGCCCGAGAAGGAGCCGGCCGAGAAGGAGCCCCCAGACGAAACGACGATGCCCTGATCGCCCGGCATCCTCATCCCCCGCAAGGAAGCGGGGGATTTCAAACGCCTGGCATGACCGCCCGCGACCCAGGTGCGGTGCCCAGAACCACCTGCGCCGACAACAAACCCGCCGTTCGCTGATTTGATCCGCGAGGAGGGCTTCCTGAAGAAGGGCCGGAAGCGGCAAACCTGGGCCTGTCCCATGAACCCGTCCTGCTGGTAAAATGTCCTGTTGTGGGAGGACATGCCATGAGCAAGCAGCGAAAGCAAGACAAAGACCTCGGCGAATGTACCTACTGTCCGGTACCAGCGACGACAGAGGACCACATCCCACCAAAGGGGATGTTTGCCAAGGGTATGCCGAACAAGCCCTGGGTTCCAGCGTGCCTCGCCTGTAACAACGGGGCGAGCCTAGACGACGAGTACATGCAGCGGCTCTCGATGCTCTGGGGCGCGGACGCCTGCCAGGACGCGGTCGAAGTAGGCGAGAAATTCATGCGGTCGCTGGAACGGTCGGAGGCCCGTGGCCTTCAGGCCGAAGTGCGTCGGTCGCTTTCCCCACTGGAAGACGAGTCGCTTTACCCAGGCGGGATCAACATGGCGCTGCAGGGTGATCGCCTTGGGCGCGTCACGGACAAGTTGGTCCGTGGATGGTGGTTTAAGCTCAGCGGGCAGCGGGTTCCCGAAGGCTATAAGATCATGAAGTATCTGCCCGGAAAGCGACGGGACAACCCGCTCTATGAAACTAACGAGAGGCTGATCGTGACTTGCCCTGGATTCTGCTTCGGCGACCTGGCGTTTACGTTCAGGCTCGCCAGGCCATTCACGGTGAGGCGGCCAGGTTATAAGATAGCTGCTGAAAACGACTTGGCAATACCGAGGCGAGGAAGCAGCCATGATTTTGGATCCGGTGTTTGAGCGGTTTGTCAACCAAAGCCCTCTCAGCGTGATGGCGCGGGCGACCCTGGAAAACGTTCTACCAGCCGGAGCCCTGGATGACCTGTTCGAGCGTACCGCCCAGCAAGGTTACACTCGTGAGTTGCACTTTTCGACGATCGTCGAGTTGATGGGCTTGGTTGTCGGTGGCACGGTCCCTCACGTGCAGTCGGCCTACAAGCGTTTGAGCGACCAGATTCCTGTTACTCTCAAGAGTGTCTACGAGAAACTGCAGCATATTGAACTGCGTGTGTCAGCTGAGCTGGTCCGCTTCACGGCTGCGCGTTGCCAACCGGTCATTCAGGAGCTGGCCGGAGCCTGCCAACCGCTCTTGCCTGGTTACCGCGTCCGCATTGTGGATGGCAACCATCTCGCTGCGACTCAGAAGCGGTTGCAGGCGACACGCGGCCACAGTGCTGGCCCGCTCCCCGGACAGAGTTTGGTTGTTCTGGATCCCGCCTTGATGCTGATTACCGACATCATTCCCTGCGAGGATGCGCATGCCCAGGAACGCGACTTGTTGGAGCAACTCTTGCCCTTGGTTGAAGCAAACGACGTCTGGATTGAGGACCGCAATTTTTGCACCGTGGACTTTCTGTGTGGCGTTGCCCAGCGTGATGCTGCCTTTGTCGTACGCCGCCACGGCAATTTGACAGTCCAGCCACAAGGTCAATTTGGCAAAGAGATTGAGACGGATACGGGCTGGGTCAGCGAGCAAGCGGTGCAGATCTGTCGTGACGGGGAGGCTGTGTTAGAAGCACGCTTGGTGCGTGTCCGTTTGAAACAGCCGACCGAAGACGGCGATGTGGAGGTCGAGATTCTCACTAACTTGCCGGCCGAGGTAGCTTCAGCAGCCGTAGTGGCGAGTCTGTACTTGAAACGGTGGACGATCGAAAGAGCATTTCACGAATTGACGATGGCGTTGCAATGTGAAGTGAACACGTTGGGCTATCCCAAGGCGGCCTTGTTTGCCTTCTGTGTTGCAGTGGTGGCGTACAACGTGCTGGCAGTTCTGAAGGCAGCGTTGCGTTCGGTGCATGGCGAAGAGAAGGTAGCCAACGAAGTGTCGGGTTACTACATGGCGTTGGAATGGGCTGTCGTTTATGCAGGAATGATGATCGCGCTGCCGGCACACTGTTGGACACCATTTGCTCAGTTGTTGCCCAAAGAGCTGGCAGCTTGTCTCCGGGAATGGGCTGGAAAAATCAACATGAAATCCATTAAGAAAGCCCAACGCAAGCCAACGAAGCAGAAGACGCAGCGGATCAAAGACACAAGCCCACATCTTTCTACGGCTCGATTACTCGATGACCAGAAGAAAGCCAAGCAAAAGACAACGCAGAGGCAGACCCAGTAGCAACAGCGATTAGACCGTGAATGGCCTGGTTCAGGCTCGCCTATTGCCCCAACAGCCTCCTCACCTGCTGGCTATTCGAGTTCTACAAGGTCTTCCAAATCATGGCCTACACGTGCAAGATGGGGGAAGACGACTTCCAGATTCTCGACCTCACAAAGCCTTTTTCCGTGATTAACCACACTGACTAATGGGCTATCCCCATCGGACGGCCTTCTGCGGGCAGTGTAGTCGCACGAAGAAGCTGTCGGAGCCCCGACAACGGCAGGGGCGTACCGGCGCGGACGAGGGCCGACATGACGCTCACATTTTCCCGCCGACGAAATGGAACCGGACGAAAGCCGTCTTGTTCTCCAGCATTCGCTTTCCCCGTTCGAGGAGCAGCCCTTCCAGCACCGCTGGACGCCCCTTCGAGTGCGTGATGAGCCGGGCCAGTTCCTTCAGATCGAGAACATGGCAATAATACCTGGTGGAGAGGAAGACTTTCCCAGCGCAAAGAACACCGCCTCCCAGTCCACCTCGTGGTGCATGTCGGAGATGACAACGATGCCCTGGCCGATCTCCGCAGCTCGTGCCTTGAGGTTCAGCGGCGCGATCTTTCCGTCGCACTCAGGTGGATCGATCTCAATCGGTGTGCCGGCCTGGTCGCGGTAAATCACTTCACCGCGACGCAACGCATTGATGGCTCCTTCCAGTTGGCCGATGCCTTCCATGATCTGATTCTGGATCGACTTTCCCTGCCGCCAGGTCTTCCGCTGTAGGCCCGCAGGGGCAACCTTGTTCTGGACGACGAAAATGCCTTCGTTTCCGACTTCAAGCTCCCGTGCAACGCCGAGAACGTCGCACAGTTCACGCCGATCCTTGCCCTCTCCAACCTTCGGACTGTGAAATGCCCCGAACGGGAAAAGCGCGTCGAATGCCAGAAAAGTCAGTCGTTCCAGTTCCTCGCCTTCATCCTTGTCATCCAGCGACATATCCCCGCTGCCGATGACGTGGATTTTCAACGCTTCGGCCTTCTCGAACGTCAGGCGAAGCTCGCACGATGCCTTGATGCTGGGAGCAGTATTACCGGCTAACACCGCCTCAATGGCGTCGTTCGCCCGTTCCCGAAGCTTGAGCCCCATCTCACCATCCGGCATCGCCGACGGCGACATGGCTGCGACCGTCTCCGCTTGCCCAGGACCGAACCGGCACTCGACCGAGAACAGCGGCAGGAAATTCTCGTTGTGGATCTGAAGCGGAAACTCCCCGCTCACCAGGACGGCAAGGAGGTCCGAAGCCTCCGCATCGCTGCGGCAAGACCCGAAGGTCGTGAACGGCGCTGCCCTGTCGTCGTACACACGCAGCCCGAACGTAAGAATCAGATGGTCATCGACCTGGACCATCCAGACCATGAGTGACAGTTCCGCTCCCGCCCGGATTTCCCGGATAAGGTTCATCGGCAGTTTCGCCACGAGCCAGAGGTACGGCGGCGGATTGAACGCACGGTCGATGTACACCCCGGCCAGCTCGGATAGCATCCGGTCATGAATTTCAGCTGAAGGCGAAAAGCCCATGCGCATGTCTCCCACGACGAGTCATTCAGGACCATTCTGTTTGACCCGGCTATCCTGGTAAAGGTTCGCGCCGATCACACGCCTCCTCACGCCCAGTCTCACCCCAGCCCCAAGATCGCACCCACGGCAAAACACCCTATCGCGTGCGGGCCAGCCCCCGCAGGTGCGCCAACAGTTCGGCATCGCTGCAACCTGCTTCTTCCAGTACATCCGCCAGCATGGCAAGCCTGTCGCCGTTGCCCGCAGGGACAGTCGGCGTTATGCACGCGGGGTCCATCGTCCCGGGCTGGAACGGATTGCCGCCGACCTGGAGAGCCAGCCGGGCAAAAGCGCCCGTAACCGCACAGCCTCATCCTGCAGCACTTGCCGATACACCGGCAAGATCATCCAGATATTAGCAGGTGACGCTGCGCACTTCGGTCCGACCCACCGAAGCAGCTGGGGACGAGAAGGAGCGGTGCGAACGCGACGACCGCCGCTGCCTACGTCCGTGCCTTGTTGGATATGATCCCCGGAGAAATGCCCGGCAAGAAGGGCCGGCCGAGTTCCGCAAACTCCAGCTGATCACGCTTGACGAGCTGCACGAGATTCGCCGGATCTGGCTGTACGAGAAGCACGAATTTGACGACAGCCTGCCCCGGATCTGGGAGGAAGTCACCGGCGCGAAGTTCCCGAAGCGCGGCGACGAGGGCAATGGGCTCCGGGCCGACGATTGGGAATTGCTGCGCGAGGCGTGCGGCGGGGATCAGGTGTTCTTCGATCTCCAGGTTTCCCTGCTGGGTGTGGAGCGGCAGTTCCGCGGCATGTCCCGGCGGTCCGGCATTTTCGAGGTGCTGGAAGAACGGCTGCGCACCGGGCTCTACCGGACCGAGCAGGAGGCGGTGACCGTCCTAAGCGACCGTGACCAGAAGAGGAAACAGACCCGCCAGGCCGGGCTGTTTCGGACGGAACTCCCGATAGTGGACGTCTCGGCCTCTGACGATCGGACCGGGGAATGATCCTGCAACAGCTCACCGTCCGGAACTTCTGCCTGTTCCGTGGCGAGCAGGTCTTCACCCTGACGCCGGGGCGGCGCAGCGGCAAGCACCTGCCCATCATCCTGTTCGGCGGCATCAACGGCGGCGGCAAGACCACCCTGCTGGACGCGATCCAGCTGGCCCTCTACGGCGGCCGGGCCCGCTGCTCCAAACGGACGAACCTGTCCTACGACGACTTCCTGCGCGAATCCATCCACCACGGCGTCAACGGCGGTGAACGCGCCGGCGTGGAGTTGTCGTTTCAGCACACCGCCGATGGGGAGGACCACCTCTTCGACGTTCGCCGGACCTGGACGGTCACGGACGGCCGGGTGCGCGAGGAGCTGCGGGTCTATCAGGACGGGCTGCACGACCCGTGGCTGTCGGACCACTGGCCGCAGCTGGTCGAGGACCTCTTGCCGCTGGACATCTCGCAGCTGTTCTTCTTCGACGCCGAGAAGATCCGCTCGCTGGCCGAGGACGAGAGCAGCAGCAAGGCCCTCGGGGCGGCCATCAAATCGCTGCTGGGGCTCGACATCGTCGAGCGGTTGATCACCGACAGCACGGTCCTGCCGGCCTTGATGCTGCTCCTGATCGTGCTGCCGCTCGGCTGCGGCTGCGTTGAAACGTGGCGCTGGCTGGACAAAAAACGCGCAACCCGGGACCGCATGGAGCGGCTTGAGCAGCAGGCAGCAGTGGCCCGGGAGCGATTGCGCGTCCTCGACGTTGTCGTCAGGGAACTGGCCGCCGGCCGCATTTCGCTCCTGCAAGCCGCGGCCTGGGAACGGGAGGTGAGTTCTCCCTCATCGCGTGGGGCGGCCTTCCGTCAAGGCCCCATGGGGCAAGCACTCTCGTCCAGGCGAGGTGCGCTGCGTACAATGATAAAAAAGGTGAGAGGAGAGTACGAGGTTCGAGGACGGGCCGCCATGCCCCCACAGCAAGACCAGACGCCCCCGCCCGTGATGTGTTCTCTCCTTGTTCTCGTCGCGACGCCTACAGAAGAGAAAGGGTTGAGGCAAGCAGCTGCCGCCCTCAACCTCCCATGCGAGAGGATCAAGGCCAAGAATTCAGCGCTCCAGGTCGAATACTACGACTTGGGCCCTGTCGGCGCCGAGACGCGCGTCATCGCCCTCCCACCCGCGCGTACCGACGACAACGAACTGGTCATGGGGTCGATGGGCTTCTTTGGGACCGCTGCGCGGGCGATGCGGCTCCGGGTCGCGACCGGCGCCCAATCGATCATCCAGGTCGGGATGGCGTTTGGCATCGACCCGGAACGGCAGAAGATCGGTGACGTACTCGTTTCGACGTCCCTCGTCCCGTACGACAACCGGATTGTAAAGCCCCTCGTCCGCGAATGCAGTAAGTGCGGCGAGCCCGCCGAGTGGTTCACGACGGACTACACAGGGGTCACGCGCGAGCAGGCCCGCCCTTCACTCGTGAGGCTGTTTCGGCGGGAGCAACTGAGGCGCGAGCAGGCCGGGAAGGACGATTTCAGGGTTTACCTCGGCGCGATGCTGTCGGGGGCGGGGCGCATCCACTGCCGCTGTTACCGGGACGAGGTAGCCAAGCGGGTGCCTCCCGGCGAAGACCTGATCATCGGCGGGGAGATGGAGGGGGTCGGACTGCTCGCTGCTTCTGTGGCCTGGGGCGACCCGATCTGGTGTGTCGTCAAAGGCATCTGCGACTTCGCGGACGAGGGTCGCGACGCGGTGATCAAAGAGGCCCGAGAGGGCGCTTGCCGGAACGCAGCGTCGTTCGTGCTGGCCTCGCTGGTGAACGACGTGGCGGGGTAATCGAGACAGAACGGAGGAAAAAGTCATGCCCAACCTAGACGAATTCTTTCAGACCCCGACCGAGCCGCTCCACCCGCGGTTGCGGGATTGGTCGAGGCGGCTCGCCGACGGGAGGGCCCGCGCCACGCTGGAAGTGTTCCGGCCCAGGGGGGAGTTCGGCCCTGGGCAGCCGGAGATGGCGGTCCAGTTCTACCTGGACGGGCAGCCTGCGCACCTGGACACGTTGCCCTGGGACGATGACCTGAACGACGGGCTAATCCGCCTGAAAGTGCGATCCGTCAGCCCCGAGAATGAGGGGGTGCGATTCGCCCTCGGCCTTCGTGCTGCGTTGCGGAACACGGAACGTGAGTTCGGGGACGGCTACTTTAACGCGGTCCTGGTCGAGCTGATCAAGGAGAGTGACCTGACCCGGCATGAGGCGATCGCGGAAGTCATGCCGCACGCATACGCGAACAGGCCGTACCGAGAGGGTCGGGCCTTTGACAGATATGACACCTGCCGTGAGATGATCGCCGAGGCGATTGGCAAGTGCGCGAAGGAGCTGAGCGGCCTACTCGGGTACTCCCAAGAGGAAGCGAAGCCCATCCTCGTCCTCGCCATCGCCCAGTACCTTGACGAGCGATTCTCGGTGACGAGTCGCAAGCGGCTCGGCCTGCTCTAATACGTGCACCCGATGAGATCAGACAGCCTCACCAGGTGCACGTATTAGAGCGAGTGGGAGGGAGGGAGGTGGGGCAGGAACACCGCGACCTGCACCCGCTGGTACGGCTCACGGCCAAGTCGGCCTCGTCGCCAGACCCAGGTCGCGATTGTCGGCATTGCCCCCCCGCTGGACCTCAGTCGAGATCATCTTCCGCCGCACGCGAGCCTGCCTCATGGGAGGGCCGCTGCTGCGTCCGTCCGCACCTTGGTGGAAATGCTCCCCGGAGAAAAGCCCGCCAGGAAGGGCCACCCGAGTTCCGCAACCTTCAGCTGATCACGCTGGACGAACTGCACGAGATTCGCCGGATCTGGCTGTACGAGAAGCACGAATTCGACGACAGCCTGCCCCGGATCTGGGAGGAGGTCACCGGCGCGAAGTTCCCCAAACGCGGCGACGAGGGCAATGGGCTCCGGGCCGACGATTGGGAATTGCTGCGCGAGGCGTGCGGCGGGGATCAGGTGTTCTTCGATCTCCAGGTTTCCCTCCTGGGTGTGGAGCGGCAGTTTCGCGGCATGTCCCGGCGGTCCGGCATTTACGAGGTGCTGGAAGAGCGGCTGCGCACCGGGCTCTACCGCAGTGAGCAGGAGGCGGTGACCGTCCTCAGCGACCGCGATCAGAAGAAGAAACAGGTCCGCCAGGCCGGGCTGTTTCGGACGGAACTCCCGATAGTGGAAGTCTCGGCCTCTGACGATCGGACCGGGGAATGATCCTGCAACAACTCACCGTCCGGAACTTCTGCCTGTTCCGTGGCGAGCAGGTCTTCACCCTGACGCCGGGGCGGCGCAGCGGCAAGCACCTGCCCATCATCCTGTTCGGCGGCATCAACGGCGGCGGCAAGACGACCCTGCTGGATGCGATCCAGCTGGCTCTCTACGGCGGCCGGGCCCGCTGCTCCAAACGGACGGCCCTGTCCTACGACGACTTCCTGCGCGAGTCCATCCACCACGGCGTCAACGGCGGTGAACGCGCCGGCGTGGAGCTGTCGTTTCAGCACACTGCCGATGGTGAGGACCACCTCTTCGACGTTCGCCGGACCTGGACCGTCACGGACGGCCGGGTGCGCGAGGAGCTGCGGGTCTTTCAGGACGGGCTGCACGACCCGTGGCTTTCGGACCACTGGCCGCAGCTGGTCGAGGACCTCTTGCCGCTGGACATCTCGCAGCTGTTCTTCTTCGACGCCGAGAAGATCCGCTCGCTGGCCGAGGACGAGAGCAGCAGCAAGGCCCTCGGGGCGGCCATCAAATCGCTGCTGGGCCTCGACATCGTCGAGCGGCTGATCACCGACAGCACGGTCCTGCAAACCCGGCTGGCCCGGCGAACGGGGCCGCCGGAGCATCAGGCCCAGGTTGCAGCTCTTGAGCAACTCGTCGGGGAAACCCAGAGACGCATTGCCGTCCTCGTCACGGAGCGAGCCACGCTGGAGAACAGCCGATTGCGGGCGGAAACGGATTTGAAGCAGGCGGAGGAGACGTTCGCGGCCCGAGGGGGCACACACTGGGAGGCCCGGCAGGAGCGGAAGGCCCGGCTTGGGATCGTGATGAGCCAGGAGGAGGAATTGCGCGGGCAGCTGGTCGCCCTGGCCGCGAGCGACCTGCCGCTCCTGCTCGTTCCGGATCTGCTCGAGCGCGTGGAGGAACAGAGCCGGCAAGAACGCCAGGCCGCGGGGGCCGACCTGATCCAGCGATTGCTGGAGGAGCGGGACAGGCAGCTCCTGGAAGTGCTGCGTGCCGGGCACTGTCCGGCCGCTCTGCTGGCGCGGGTTACGCAGTTCCTGGAAGCGGATCGCGCGTCGCGCGGGCCGGCAGCGGCGGTCCCGCGCCGGCTGGACCTGGCGGAGGGATCGCGCTCCTTGCTGCGGCACCTGCGCGAGCAGAAGCTGGCTGCGCTGCGGCGGCGAGGCGCAGCAGCTGCTCCAGAGGCTTCAGAACGTGGTCAAGGAGCGCGAGGACCTGGAGCGGGCCATCGCCGCCACGCCGGAGGAAGCCGACATTCAGGCGATCGTGGAGGGGTTGAAGACGGCCACCCAGACGCTCACGCTGCTCAACGAGCAGGCCAGCCAGCTCGAAGGGGCCATCGCCGCGGAGCGGGAGAAGCTCACGGAAAATGAAGGCAAGCTGCGTCTGCTCTGGCAGGGCCGGATGGAGAAGGAGTTCGCTCACGAGGACGCCCGCCGGATGATCGACCTGGCCGGCCGGACCCGCGAAACCATGCAGGTGTTCCTCCAGCGCGTGACCGAGCGCAAGATCGACCGCCTCTCGGGGCTCATCACCGAGTCGTTCCGCTTCCTGCTGCGCAAGCAAACCCTGGTCGAGCGCATCACCATCGACCCCGCGACGTTCGCGATCACCCTCTTCGACCAGGCGGGGCAGTCGCTCGCCAAGCAGCGGCTCTCGGAAGGGGAGAAGCAGATCTTCGCCATCTCCGTCCTCTGGGGACTGGCGCGAGCGTCCGCCCGGCCGCTGCCCGCGGTCATCGACACGCCCATGGCACGCCTGGACGCCACCCATCGGCAGCACCTGGTCGAGCGCTACTTCCCCAACGCCAGCCATCAGGTGATCCTGTTTTCGACCGACACCGAGGTGGATCGGAAATACTACCAGGAACTGCAGCCGCACATCGCCCGCGCTTACCACCTCAACTACGACGAACAGGAGCGGCGAACCGTTGGGGAGGAAGGCTATTTCTGGAAAGAGTGACAGGCCCGGGAGAGATCGACCATGAGCATCAAGCAGTTCCGTCTGTCGGCCCAGGCCCGCGAGCAGCTGATCCGCCTGAAGACGCGGACCGGAATCACACAGTGGAACATCCTCTGCCGCTGGGCGTTCTGCATCTCGCTGCGGCAACCGACTCCGCCGACGCCGATCGACGTTCCCGCGGACAGCAACGTCGAAATGACCTGGCAGGTCTTCGGCGGCGAGGCGCAGGAGCTGTACCTGGCCATCCTCAAGGAGCGCTGCGAACGCGACGGGCTCGGCACGGCGGACGAGGTGCTGGCCAGGCAGTTTCGCCTCCACCTGCACCGGGGCATCAGTTACCTGGCCACGCCCCATTCCATTCGCTCGATCGCGGATCTCATTTCCCAGGCGATCACCGACGAAAACACGTCCCAAGGCCGAAGTCCATCCGGGGAGTAACACCCTTCCGCTGGGTTGACTTCATGCACCCGCAGCCGCGAGTTCACGCTCGACCGGAGCGGTCCTCGCTCTTCGTCTGAGGAGAATTGCTTGTTGGGCCTCCAGGTACTCCCTGAATAGAGGATGCTTTTCCGCACCATTCGTGCCGCTGGGTTCACCGAGGGAGGGCGTCACGGACTGTGCGATCTGTTCGGCATTTCGCTGAACCGGCTGATTGTCCGGGTCAAGTTCCCAAGCTCGCACCAGGAGGGATTGCACTTCCTCGCTGCTTGAACCGAGATGATGTTGTGCCATAGCAAGCCAGAAATGGAGCTGGGCCGCAATCGGACGGCTCGGGTGACGTTCCAATGACTGTCGGCACCACGAGACGGCCTCCGAGAATTGTTTCGAGACCAGCGCGTGATGCGCCAGGAAATAGTAGGGGAAGAAGGTCTGATCCCCCAGACGGATGGCTTCCCGAAAATCGTCCAGTGCCTGATCGCTGGGATAAAGAACGTACCCCCGGATCGTCCTTAACTCTGCCTCGTTCGGTGCAAACAAGATCGCCTGATCGCAGGTCTGGCGGGCACGCTCTTGCTCCCCAGCCTGTTGAAAGCCCATGACCGCCGCTTCAAAACACAGAACCATATACTTCCGGATGTCCTGGTAATCGCGTACCTTGGTGGGTAACTGTTGATAATGGGCCCAGGCATCGTCGAAGTATTGGATCTGCTCGCGGAGGAGGTTTTCTGCGTCCCGGGCGTCTTTCGTCGCGGTGGCTTGGTGGAAACGGAGCATCGACGCGGTGATGAATGTTATTGCATTCGGCATTGCCTTGAGCTGGAACTGAGCGTACTTCCAGGCCTCGGGCAGGTTATTCTCTCTGGCGAGCACTAACGGGTAGGCGCAGGAGAGAGCCATTGTCTCCGGGTCGTCCGGCATTCCCTTGAGGGCGTCTGCAAAGAACACGGCAGCAGCGTGCCAATCTCGCAGTTCCTCAAAGCAGAACGCCCGCAACAGAGCCAGCTTGGCCTGTGGAATAACGTAGGGGTGTTCCTGGAGAATCGCCAGGAACGCGGGATAATCCTTCCTCTGCCACTGCTCAAGTAATTGCTTGCGCACCCTCTCCTCATAATCCGGCTCAGCACGCTCATTCACGTCTCGGATGAACTTGCCAAACAGCGCCTGCGTCTCCTGCGGAAGATACTTGACCTCGACCTTGCGTGCCAGCTTCAGCGCTGTCTGGTAATCCCCTCCGTGGTAATACTGACTGGCGGCCAGGAAGCGGGTCAGATGCTTGACGGCCGGCTTCTTGTTGCCGCCAATCTTGCTCTCCAGAAGGTCGCCTGCCTCCTTGAACCGCTCCCTTGCCAGGTCGGTATTGCCGACGGCAAGCGCAGCCTGCCCCTCCGCGGCAACTCGAGTGGCGTCCCCACCCAGATCGATGTTGGCGACGATCATTTCTTCTTCCTCTTCTTCGGCTTCTTCGACTTCGTCTTCCGTTTGCCGCCTCGTGTGGGCTTTGTTTTCTCCACGTAATGGAGGTAGCTGTGAGCGGAATTACCGCCTTTCCAGCGGAACGTGGTTACCGAGGCGAAACCGCGATCACTCTGGGATAGAACCTGCTGCAACTTCTCTCGCAACCGCGAGGCGGCCGTGCCACCCTGCTGTTCGTCGCGAATCCCGCTTACCTCGACCTGGCACGGTGCGTTGCCAGTCTTCAGACAGATGGCGTAGTCTCCACCGCTGCCGATCGGCAAGACTTCCTGGACAATTACTCCTTCCAGTTCGTGGATCAGAAGGGCCATGACCCCGATGGCGGCCTTTTCCGTGATGTCGTGTTCGTTGGCCGTCCTGCTGACGCGGAGCAGGTAATCTTCCGAAAACAGGGGCAAGCCGTTCCAGCCGATTTGGAGTGCCGCCACTGATGCCGTGCATGGGACAGGAGGACTGAGCCGATCAACGGTTACATCCCTTTGCAGTGTCCTTGGTGGGGCTCGCACCGGGTCCAACCCCAACCGAACCACTGTCTGAGCGCCGAACAGGTTCAGGATCGCATCCCCGACCGGGTGCCTCTGCGGGAGGCTTGCAAGCTCGATCACGGGCGGGGAGCCTGGGGTTGAGGGTTGCATTGCGGTCCTGGTCCATCATGCCGCGTTCTTCTCCACGGTCAATCTCCGGCCATCCGCATCTCATTATGTCGGGCTCCATTCGGGTTGTCTACCGCTGCTTCCTCTGACGATCGGACCGGGGCATGATCCTGCAACAGCTCACCGTCCGGAACTTCTGCCTGTTCCGTGGCGAGAGTGCCTCTTCTCATCGCAGGTTGGAGAAGGAATACGAGAGGGCCTTGGCCCCGTCTTTGACGTGCTCTTTGTACAACTGCTTGCATTCTTCCGGAAGCATCGAGCAATCGATCAGTGAGAACACAGCCTCTTGCGCGGCGATGAAGCTCTCCAGAATCCTCTTGTAGCGTTTTTCGACAAGCCCGAGCCTCTGAGCGAACACGACGAAGTCGTCATAAGCATAAAAGGCGTTGGCCTTGTAGCTCTCTGTCTCGAAGTCATCCTTGAACAGCTCCAGGGCGGTCCGCGATTCATCTGGCAGATGCAGGCGGGTGTTCAGCAGATCGTACGCGGGGGTCAAATTGTATTCGCCGGTCTGCTCGTTCCTGATGAGCGAGAAGTTCTTGGTGTGGGCGTCACCGTTGTGTACAAGGTAGTTGAAGACAACGAGCTTGAAGTACCGTTCCAGATCTACCGGGTACGCGGCCACGTACTTGCGGATCAGGTCACCGATTTCTTCGTAAGAGCAGTCGTATTTGTAGTTCTTCCCGTGGGTTTCTTCGGATCTCGCGGCGATCTGGGCAAAGTCCTCCTGGAGCAAGCGATTGCCGTCCGGCTGGACGTCGAACCGTCGGACCACGTAAGCGAGTTCCCCGCCTTCAAACGCGACCAGGGCGTTTTCTGCCACCTCGATGTGGAAGACCTGACGGGCGATTTGCATCGTCAGGTGCTCGTTGATCGGGACCAGTTCCAGGCGCTGAAACACTCCCTGTGGTATGGGCTTGAGTACGTATTGCCCGCCTGAATTGACCATTTCCAATCGCCCCTCATTCAAGACGAGGGAGATCTTGGTCTGGATACCTGATATCGACAACCTGTCTGACGTGACTGCAAGCTTTGCATTGTTGTAGGCCGGCCGCGAAAAAGGGAGGCCGAAGGAAACCTTCTTGCCCCCGAACAGTCGCTTCCGGCAGGCCCGGCAGTAGGTGTCCTGTCCTGCCTTGAAGCACCCCGGGCAACGCGTCATGACGACACCACCTCCTTGACGGTAACCCCTCCGATGGTTTCGGTTGCGCAGGTCTTCAGCAGGCGCGTGAAGTGGTCGTTTTCATCGATCTTCAGCACCCGGCACTGCAAGGCTTTGTCATCCCCTTCCGCCAGGAGGCCAAAAAAGAACGGGAACAGTGCGGGTGACTCGAAGGGAACCTCCTGCTTGGGTAAGGACAGGCTGATGGCTGGGCACTTCGGGTTGCTCAGATACTCGGGGACGTACTGGAAGCGGTAGCGGCCTGCTCGGTCCTTGGATAGAATCCCCGCAAGGACGCCCCGACAGTACACGTTAGCTCGACGCATGGTGCGACCTCTCCGTTAGACGGAGTTCCAACCCCAGGACTCCGGCAATCTTGGCGAGCTGGTTGATCGTGGGGTTCGCCCTGCCGTTTTCGAGGTCAGTCAGCCCGCGCAAGGTGACCCCGGCGAGTTCAGCCAGGTCACGCTGACGAAGACGGAGGAGCTTCCGCCGATCGCGTAGTTTTCCCCCAATTTCCTGGCTCGTCATGGCATCCTCCTGGACCAGCGCATTATAGTGCGTTTTTCCACCCTGTCTTGGGCACGCAGGGTTTCCAAGTTCTCGAAAAACGCATTTCAATGCGCTTTCATAGGCATTCTACCCAGTTTGGGAAGGGGAATCAAGTGATATGCGCATTCTAGTGCGTTTTCTTGCACCCGTCGGTCCGACACGCTGAAGCAATTGGGAGGACAAGGCACAAGGGGCGGCACATTCCCGAGCAAGAGGCGGTGACTGTCCTCAGCGACCATCCGGCGGACAGCAACGTCGAAATGACCTGGCAGGTGTTCGGCGGCGAGGCGCAGGAGCTGTACCTGGCCATCCTCAAGGAGCGGTGCGAACGCGACGGGCTGGGCACGTGCGGACGAGGTGCTGGCCAGGCAGTTTCGCCTCCACTTGCACCGCGGCATCAGTTACCTCGCCACCCCGCACGAGATCCGCTCGATTGCGGACCTCATCCGCCTGACGCTGTGCTGGTAGCTCTCCAGATCGGGGTCGTTGGCTTCTTCGGCCATCACCCGATCGGCCAACTCGCCTGTCACAACCACGTCCTCGTCCAGGAGATGGCGCATCCGCTCGCAGGCGTCCTGGCGGAGCAAGGACAGCTGCCGCAAGATGCTGCCGAGGCTCACGTATCAGGCAGCGCAAACCAAACTGCCGTTTACCACGTCTTTGCTTCAGCGACTTGTTTGCAGATGGGCTATTGCTCTCCCTACTGAGGGTGTTGTCATGTTCACCTCGCGCGCTTCCTGTCAGGTAGCCATCATGGGCACGTTCGCGTTGCTGCTCTGGCTGCCTCTGGCAGCGGCTGGCCCAGAGTGACAGGACTCAATTGCCTGGCGGCAAGCCAGGGAACGATGCGGCCTACTGGATCAAGATCCTTGAAAAAGGCGAGGACCCGTTGGCTCAGGAGGAGGCCCTGGAAAATTTGGGCAAATTGGGGCCAGCGGCACGTACGGCCCTGCCGGCGCTCAAGAAAATTGCCGAGCGACGACAAATCGGCGCTGTGCAAGAGGGCCGTCATGACCATCTTCCGCATCGACCCCAAGGCCAACGTTTCGCCGGCGATCTTGCTCGACGGTTTGAAGGAAGCTTCCGCACAGGAGAAGTTGCAGAGCGCAGTGCTGCTGGCGCGGGCGGCGGCCAATTCCCCCCTGCTCACCAGGCAGGTACTGGAAGCATTCCCGAATCTGGATCCGGCCACGCGTGCTCTTCTGATCGGGCGGCTGAACGGGTTGTCTCCAACCGTCTATCCCGTGCTGGAAGACGCTTTCGGGCACAAGCATCCACAGGTCCGTGCCGCCGCCCTGGCCGTGGCGGGCAAGATGACTGCGGAGGCGGCCAAATCCCTGACCGCGATTGGGCGACTGCTCAAGGATCCCGACCTCGGAGTGCGCTTTGAAGCGGCGCGGATCGTCTGGCTGCTCAATGCCAGGAACAACGAGAAACAACTGGCCGGTATCTTCAAGGAAGCAGCCCAGGACGCGGACATCCGGGCCAGTGTCTTCGCCTTTCTGAAAGTCGCTCAACCGCCGCTGCGGGACGCAGCCCTCTTCGAGCTGGCATTGCGACACGGTCCGGCCGAGGTTCGCCTGCAGGCCATCGAAGGACTTGCCGGCCTCGGCAAACCTTCCAGGGAACTGTTGGCGCCGTTGCTCGACCTGGTGCGCAACGACGTCGGGCAGCGGGCCAGGGCACTGAATCTCCTGGGCCGGGTGTGTCCCAAGGAGGTGAAGGAGACGCTGCCGGAACTGATCGCTCTGTTCCAGAAACGGCAGGATCCTTCTGTCCAGGGCGAATTGTCCAGACTGTTCGCCCTGTGCGGGGCGGACGCGGTCCCGCCGCTCATGGAACTCGTCAAGAAGGACACCACGGGCGACGTGTCCAAGATGCATGCCGATCCACAGCGCCTTGTCGGCGCATCGGCGCCCCGGCCGTGGATCCGGTGGTGAAACTGCTGGACTCGGAGGAACCGGCTCATCCGAGGATCGCCTTGCGCATCCTGGGCGGTATGGGCCCGGCCGCGAAACCGGCCGTGCCGCGCATCGCGCGGCTGCTCAACGATCCGCAACTGGGCGGCGGGGCGTTGGTTTGCCTGGGCAGCATTGGGGCCGGGGCTCGCTCCGCGACCGCCGACCTGGCGCGGCTTGCCCAGGATAACCGGCAGCCGCGCGGCCGCTTCCGGGTGGTTGAAACGCTGATCGAGATCTTCCCGGCCCCCGGCGAGCTGTTGCCGGTGCTGCGGAAGGCCGCCGAGGACCCTGCCGACCTCCCCAATCGCCTGAAGGCCGTGCAAGCCCTGTGGCTGTGGGAAGGCGATGGCAGAAAGCTGGCAGCCGTGCTCAAGGACATCCTCACTCGACAGAAAGGCCATCTCCCCGCCGAATACTGGAAATTACTGGGCCAGCTCGGCAAGGACGTCGAGCCGTTGCTGCCAGACCTCTTCGCCCAGCTCAGGACTGGGGGTGGCAACGATGTCAAGATCCTGCGCTTGCTTTCCGAGGTTGCTCCCCGGGTCAAGTACCGACCCGATGCGACCGAGTTGACCAGGCTCACGGACATCTTGAAAGAACAGCGTCCTCCGGGATTTCGCAACTACGACACAGCCAAGGTCGATGCCGCGCTGGCCCTGATCGGATTCGATCACGAGAAGGACAAGGCGGTCGCCGTGCTCAAGGTGGAGCTGGGCAAGACCAAGACGCCGCCGGTCGAACTGTTTCTCGACCGCATCCCCGCCCTGGAAGGCAAACTGAAGGGAATTGTCCCGGAACTCCTGGCGATGGCACCGCGCTTGACTTATGAGCAGCAGCTTTTTTATCGTGCCCTCGGAAGAATCGATCCGGAAGGCATGAAGACGAGACAGGCGGATCTCGAGAAGCTCATGCGGTCACCAGGCCTTCGCGGGCATGTCTACGCCGAGCTGCTGGTGCGCATCGACGAGAAACATCCCGAGGCGTGGAAGCTCTACGAAAAGACGCTGAGCAACCCCAATGATCTGGGTCTCCTGGGGTCCCTGCGGAGCCTGGAAAAGCTGGGGCCGACGGCCAGGCCGCTGGCGCCCCTGGTCGAAAAACACCTGACGCATCCCAGGGCCACCGAGCGCCAGGCGGCAGCGGTCTGCTTGTACTTTATCACCGGCGACACCAAGAAGACGGTCCCCGTCCTGGTGAACGCCCTGAAGGAGCAGGTCACCTGGCACGGCGGCAATGAGCTGAAGAGAATGGGTGTCGGCGCCAGGGCGGCGGTTCCCGAACTCATGAGCCTGGCTGAGACGCAGCACGGCCCGACGGCGAAGTTTCTCCGCGAGTTCGCTTTTCAGATCGACCGCGCCGCGGCGTTCGCCTGGTGGAGCCAGCGCGACTCCAAATAAGGGAAGACCCGATCCGGAGGAAGCCGATGTTCCGAGGCATCTTCTTGAGCCTTGCCGGCCTGACGCTCGTGGAGGCAACTGCGGCCGCCGGCTCCACCCAGGGAGCCGCTGGCGCGTCTGGGGTCGCTGCATTTTCGCCACGGGGCGGAGGTCACCGCGCTGGCCTATTCCGCGGACGGTAAGCTGTTGGCCTCCGGCGGCGCGGATCATCTTGTCCATCTCTGGAATGCCAAAACGGGCCAGCGGCTCGCCACCCTTCAGGGACACGGGGGCGCCCTGACCAGCATCGAGTTCTTTCCAGACCACGAACGTCTGCTGACTGCTTCTCTCGACGGCACCGTCCGGCTCTGGAGCATCGAGCCGGTGAAGGAGGTGAAAAAGCTCTACGAGTTCACCCCCAGGCCGGATCCTTTTGGACGCAAAGCGGCAGCGTTGACTGTCTGTGCCCTGGCCCGTGATGGCAAGACGGCGGTTGTCGCTGGTCCCGATCGCGCCGTTCGGGTGTGGGATTTCGCCAGGAACGAAGAGGTCAAGCGCTTGACGGGACATGACGACGAGGTCGTCGCCGTCGCGATTTCCCCTGACGGCAAGTTCGCGGCCTCGTCGGCGAAGGGATCGTCGGTGCTGGTGTGGGATTTGGCCGCGGGCCGCAAAATCCACGCGGAACTGCTGTATTCCTTCAGGAACGCCCACCTGGGCGCCGCCTTTTCTCCCGACAGCCAGACCCTGGCGATCAGCGTCAGTGGGTCCGTTCGGTTCCTGGATCTCACCAGCAAGAAAATGCAGCCCGCCTGGCAACTTTCGTCCGACATGCCGACTATCTGCAACGGCCTGATGTATTCCCACCACGGCCACTGGCTGCTCACGTACGCGGGCTTCCACAACGGCATCCGCGCCTACGGCGTGCAGTCGAAGGCGCCCTGCGCGCTCTCAAGGTGGATTTGCGGCCAGAGCCGTGCTGGGCGCTTTCGCCCGACAACAAGGTCGTGGCCCTGGCACCCAAAGGCGGCGACATCGTCCTTTGGGACCTCGCCAACGGCAAGCCGTTGAATCCCGAGGGACACGTGCGGCCCATCGAGCAACTGGCCTTCAGCAGCGATGGCAAGACGATTTTTACCAGCGCGGGCCCTGAGGTCCGTTCCTGGGACACCGGCACCGGCAAGGCGCTCGGCCGGGCCCTGCTGGAGGCGGAAGGTCTGACGGTGCATGCCAGGGCCGAGGGCGGCGCTGCCCTGTTGTCTGCCCAGCGACACGCCTGGCAGCGACTCGAATGGGACGGCGCGGTCGCGCCGCGCCTGGACCGAAAGATCGAGGAGGGCTTCGGTTTCTACCGCGGGCACGTCGCCGTGTCCAGTCGCGGCCGCTGGCTCGCCGTCGCCTGCGGCCACAGTCATCCGGAAATGGTCGTGTGGGACGTCAACACCGGGCGAACGCACAGGACCCTGCCGCGCACGTATGGCACCGCCGCGCCCTTTTTCGCTCCCGACGAGCGCTTTCTGGGCCAGCTCAGTGGGCCGACCTTGCACCTTTACGATTTCCTGGCTGATGAGTCAAAGAACCTGCGCGTGGCGGACGGGTTCCGCGAGACCATTCGCTCCGCGGCTTTCTCCGCGGATAGCCGGCTTGCGGCAGTGGCGGTCGTTGCCGAAATCGCGTTCGAGCGCGCGGCACTTCCAGCGGCGAACCTCCCGGCGCCAGCCCGCCTCTTTTGTCTTGAGTTGACCACTCAGCAGATCCGTTATAGCTTCCCACAGTTCAAGGCGAGCGTCGAAGCTTTGGCCCTGTCGCCGGACGGTCGTCATCTGGCGGTAGCCGCCGAGCCCGACCACGTGGTGCATCTGTTGGAGGTGAACACAGGCGCGGAGGTGTGCCGGTTCGCAGGGCATTGCGGGCGCGTCCAGCGCCTTGTCTTTTCGTCGCAAGGGAACCGTCTGGCGTCGGCGAGCGCAGACACCACCGCACTCGTATGGGACGTTGGTTTCCTGGCCCAGGACAGGAAGCCCGTGGAGAAGCTGGCGGACGGCGACCTCCAGACCGAGTGGCAGGCCTTGAGCCTGCCGGGCGGCCCCAAAGTGCATGAGGCTATCGTGCGTCTCAGCCAGCATCCCGGCGAGGTGGTGCCGTATTTCAAGGCTCGTTTCAAGACACTCAAAGAAGTGAATCCCAGGGACCTGGCCCAGAAGATCAAGGACCTGGATGACGACGACTTCTTTGTCCGCGAACGCGCCACGCTTCTCCTGACCGAGTGGATCGACGCGGCAGTCCCGCTGTTAAGGGACGTGGTCGCCAAATCAAAGTCCCCGGAGGTCATTTACAGAGCCCGCCTCATCCTGGCAAACCACAAGCCTCACCCGGAGCACGCCTGGCGTGAGTTCCGTGCCATCGAAGTGCTGGAAAAGATGGCCGTGCCAGCCGCGAGCGATCTGCTCACGTTTCTGGCTGACGAGGCTCCCACTTCCCCTCGGGCCCGCGAAGCACAGGCCGCACTGAACCGGTTGCGCAACTTGACCGCGCCGCTCAGAAAGTAAATCCAACGGCGTTCCAGCAAACCTCATCTCCCAGGCGATCACCGACGATAACACGTCACAAGCCCGAAACCCAACCGGGGAGTAAACTTCCTCCCTCGGTCGCGCTTCGGGCTTGTGGCAGATGGGAACCGTGTTAGTTCTTTGCAGTCGTGGGGAAGTACTGTGGCATCAAGTCCGTCCGGAGCTGATCGAGGGCCGTGTTCAGGAAGGGCTGAATCTCCTGCGCCCGCTGATCCAGTTTGCCGAACTGCTTCACGAGGAAGTTGTCCGAGTCGAGCTTGAGCTGGTTGTTGGTGATGGTGGCGTTGATGGTGGCATACTGCGTCCCCCCCAGGTCGTACTTGAAGGTGATGGACCCGACGCCGTTGAAGTTGCCGTCCTTGTCCAGCGTCACGCGGGTGACCGTCACCTTGTCGAGGCTCACTTCGCCCACCACCGGGAAGGTCCCGAGGGTATTCGGTACGTGGGCCTTGATCGCGTCTTGCAGGGTGGCTTTCACCTGCTCGGTCACGTCAACGACGCCATTGTTGACGACTCCTGGCGACGAGGGATTGCCGATGGCCAGGTTGTTGACAATCCCTTGCAGATTGATCTGCGTCTGGGGTTGGGCCTGGATCTGCTGGACCAGGGCTGTCACGGTGCTGGGCTGAATTGGCCCAAGGTCGAAACCAGCCGACGGGACGTCGCGGGCTTCGAGGCATTCCAGAGTGGGACGAAAACGCGTATTCCAGAGAACGGGCATTGGTATCGTTCCTTTCCGAGGGACGTGGCCCTCATAGTTGGTGTGTGTCTATCTAAGAGAGCGATCCACCAACAGGAAAGGAGACAAGGAATTGAGACATTTCCGTCAAACGATCTGTGCCATCTCACAATCGGTGTTCGTCATTCGTGAAAGGAGCAATCACGGCGGCTTTGAGGCTACCGCTTTCGGCCAATCACGAATGACGAACGACCAAGGCCGGTCAAGTCCCCTTGTAAATGTTCCAGCCGCGTGTGGAGGCGTAATTGCCGATCACGAGGCTGGCGACGAGGCTCGACTTCGACGTGGCATCGGTGAAGATGCCTCCGCCCTGGCCCGTCACGCCCTCCGCACTGTTGACGGCAATGACGCTGAACGACACCGTCAGCTGGGCTCCCGACAGGTTGGCAATCCCACCGCCCTCGGCCAGCGTGCCGCCCTGGGCCGTGTTATCGACAATCGCGGTGCCGAACAGCGAGGCACTGGCTGAGGCTCCTGAGTTGGCGATGGCCCCACCGGCCGCAAGGGAACTGCTCACCGCGGTGTTCCCGATCAGCAGACTGTCGTTCACGCTTAACGTTCCCGTGTTGTAAATGGCTCCTCCCTGCTGAGCCGTATTGCGCAGGAACGTGGTGAAATCCAGCTGCAGCCAGCCCGCGTTGGAGATGGCTCCTCCCACGTTCGCCGAGCCGTTGGACAAGATCAGGTTGGAGATGGTGGCGTGAGCGCCGCTGGCCACCTCGAAGATGCGGCTCTGGCCCGCGCCGCTGATCGTCAATGGCCCATTGTTGGGCCCGTTGAGGACCAGATCACCCGCGATGGGCAGATCCTGGCCGGACAGCTGGATCGTATGCGGGCCGGCACCAAGGTTAAATGTGATCGTCTGCTGGCCGGGCATCAGGTTGGTGAGGTTGACCAGCTCCCGCAGGCTCAGGCCGCTCATCATTGGATCGACAATGTCGGCGGTGCTGGTGACGACGTGGGCGTTGATACCCAGAGCGGACTCCACGTCGGCGGCGGCGTGGACGCCGATCAGCTGTTGCCCCTTCGATGTGGGGTGGACGCCGTCGAAGAACAGGTAATGCTGGGGATCGGAAACGGTGGGAGTCGAGGTGAGCAAGGCGCTGCCAGGCAAGCCAATCGGCCCGGTGGGATCAGTCGTGTTGACGAAGCCGAAGGAGCTGGGGTTCCCCAGGATCTGCTGGAACAGACCGGCCACGTCCACGGCGGCAATCTTCGCGGTGGGGAAGTCCGACTGCAGCTTGCCCAGATCGAAACTCAGTTCCGCATTAAACGCGGTGGTCCAGGCGTTAGCGCCAGCGACCAGGCCGGGAACCCCAAACCCCTGGATGGCCTGGACGTAGGGCGTGGCTCCAAGAAGCGGCAGGTTGGGGACGACGAATTGCCGGGCGCCGAGGCCAGCCAACGTCTCCAGAGACGACTCCACGGCGTCTGCGGACGCGAACGGGCTGATCGGCCCAGTGGAGAGGGAGAATGTGTCAAAGAAATCGTTGGCCCCGCCCCAGACGGCAAAGACGTCGTTGGCGGCCGGAGTGTGGCCGGCCAGCTCGTACAGGCCGATCTGCTGCGCCAGCGTGGGAACGCTGGTGAACGGAGGCACGGGGCTGGCGGCGACCGTGGCACCGCCGAAGGCGAAATCCAGGCCGCCGGCCAGGGAGGGCTGCACGGCCGGCTCACCCAGATACTTGGCCAGGGTGTCCACCCAGTTGGGGCCGTTCGAGAACCGGCCCTGGTAGTAGATGGCCGAGGGAGGCACGGTCCCGCCGGTGGCCAGCGAATCATTGCCCACGTCGGAGAGGCTGTCGCCGAACACGACCAGGTTGCCGATGGGCCCTCCCGAGAGGACCAGGCGGTCTTCCAGCAGCTTCCAGGTTTGGCCGGCTCAGGTGCCGGTTTCGTCCCGCTTCGTGGCGGCCTTGCCTCCCTTCTCGGAGTTGCAAACCAACCAGGCGCAGGGAGTTTCGCAGGGACGTCAACCACATCGTACTGTTCTCCATCGAGAAGGTGGCCCGCAGTTGAGGAATCGCCTTCCACAGGCCCACGGGCCAAATGCCTGCTGGAAGTTGTGTGGAGGGATCAGCGTTGATCTGTGCCGACTACAATAGCGGCCGGGACACCGTCTGACCAGGGCCGAACCGCGAAAGGTTAAAACCCCCGCTTCCCCGTACCCAACCCCTCACCCACAATGGGAGAGGGGAGATTTATTGCTGCCGGTCGCCTAAGTGTCTGTCTCCTTGATAAGACGGGAAAGCAAGCAAAATGACTCAGAGGCCGCAATAGCAAGGCACCTTTCTGTGAGTGGGTCTTCGCCTCTCATGCACTCGGCCACCTGATTCCGCCTGGAAAACTCCACTTCCCCGTACCCAACCCCTGCCTGGCCGGATACTCTGATCAGCAGATGGATCGCCCAGCTCGCTCCGGAGGCGTCTCATGCTGCTGCGTCGTCTTCCTTTCCTGCTTGTGCCGCTGCTTCTCCTGATCGCTCTGCCCTGCCGGGGCGAGCCGGCTCCGGTCGGCGACTTTGCCCTGACGGACCTTGACGGCAAGAAATGGTCGCTGCACGCTCAGAAGAACCGGGCCACGGTCGTCGTCTTCCTCTCCTGCGAGTGCCCCATGTCCAACGGCTACCTCAAGCCGCTGGGCGACCTGGCCGCGAAATACCGCAAGCGGGGCGTTGCCGTGGTCGGCGTCAACGCCAACAAGGGCGAGTCCCCCAAGGAGATCGCGGCACATCATCGCGAGTACCGGATCGCCTTCCCGATCCTCAAGGACGCCGACCAGGCCGCGGTCAAGGCCCTCGCGGCCAGGGTCAACCCGGAGGTGGTCCTGCTCGATGAGCGCTTCGTGGTCCGCTACCAGGGACGGATCGACGACAGTTACGCCGCCCGGCTCAAGCCGAAGACACGCACCCGCAACGACCTTGAGATCGCCATCGAGGAACTCCTGGCCGGCAAAGCGGTCAGCACCCCGAAAACCGTCGCCCTCGGCTGCCCCATCCTCGGCCGAGCCGCGGGAGCCGGCCACGACGACACAAGCCCGAAGCGCGTCGCGCCGGGACCAACGGCAAGGTGACCTTTTACCGGGACGTGCTGCCGATCCTCCAGCAGCACTGCCAGGGCTGCCATCGGCCCGGCAACGTCGGCCCGTTCTCCCTGCTCAGTTACAACCAGGCGGTCAAGTGGGCGGATGACATTGTCGGCGAAACCAGGGCCCGGCGCATGCCTCCCTGGAAGCCGGAACGCAATGACCTGCTGACCCAGGAGCGGGGCCTGTCCGAGAAGGAGATCACTACCCTGGCGGCGTGGGTCGAGCAGGGACAAGCGGCCGGCGATCCGAAGGAGGCACCGCCACCGGCGAAGTTTGCCGAGGGCTGGCAGCTGGGAAAGCCCGACCTGGTCCTGGAAATGCCCACCGAGGCGGTGATCGCCCCGACCGGGCCCGACGTCTTTCACTGCGTCGTCTTTCCCACGGACCTACCGGAGGACCGCTACCTCGCCGCCATCGAGGTCCAGCCCGGCAACCGCCGGGTCGTCCACCACACCCTCCAGATCGCCGAGACCCGCGGCATCGCCCGCAAGGTGCTCCAGCGCCGCCGCAAGGACCAGACACCCGACGATCCCGACAGGGGGCCGGGGTACTTTGTGAGCATGGGACTTGGGTTCGTTCCCAACCCGGCCAACGCCCTCGGCGGCTGGGCGCCGGGACTGGTGCCCAAACCACTGCCCGAGGGCGTCGGCATGAAACTCCCCAGGGGGTCCGACATCGTCTTGCAGATCCATTACCACCGCACCGGCAAGGAAGAACGCGACAGGACCAGAATCGGCCTGTACTTCGCCAAGGGGGAGGTCAAGAGCCATTTCTTCGCCATTCCGGTGCCGGGACTCTTCCTGGGAATCCCGCCCGGCACGAAGGATTACAAGATCGACTCCAGCATCCGCCTTACTGAGGACGTGACCGCCCACTGGCTGGTGCCGCACATGCACCTGCTGGGCAAGGACATCGAGCTGCTGGCCCGCTTTCCCGACGGCAAGGAGAAATCGCTCATCAAGGTCCCGCAGTGGGACTTTTACTGGCAGGAGATGTACCAGCTGAAGGAACCGCTGCGTCTGCCCAGGGGGACCGTGCTGCGGCTCAGGGCCACCTACGACAATTCGGCCGACAATCCGCTCAACCCCAACAATCCGCCGCTGCTGGTCTTTCCGGGAGAGCAGACCACCAATGAGATGTGCTTTGTGTTCGTCGGCACGTCGTCGGCGAAACCGGGCTGGCGGAAGTTTACCCTGGGCGGGAGAGATTGGTGGAACACTAATCCGCGCTAATCTGCGCTAATCGAAAGAAGGAAACCCGCATGTCGATTAGTGCAGATCAGCGTTGATTAGTGTTCCGGTTTTTTCGTTTGACTTGAGGCGCTGCCTGCTGGATTATTTACCGGGGATGCGGCTGGCGCTGTCGCGGTGGTCCGACCCTGCCGGCGCTGGACCTGGGCATCCTGGCCAGGGTTTTGTTCATGGTCTTCACAATCGGTTCCCTGTCTCTCCTTGAGCCGGCCAACCAGGTCGCCCTGTCTCTCTGCGTCCTGATGGCCCTGAGCATGGTCCTGCTCTGGCGTTCGTTGCGCAGGGCCCAGCACCGGGCCGAGGAGAACGCCAGACAGGCCCTGCACAAACAGCAGTTGCTGGAACAGGAAGTCGCCGACCGCAAACGGGCGGAGGAGGCCTTGCTGCGCGAACGCAACCTGCTCTACACCGTGATCGACAACCTGCCCGACTACGTCTACGCCAAGGACACCGAGCATCACTTCATCCTCAATAACGTCGCGCATCTGCATGCCCTGGGGGCCCACAGCCAGGACGAGGTGCTGGGCAAGACCGACCGCGACTTTTTCACGCCCGAGATCGCCACCCAGTACCACAACGACGAGGACGAGATCCTCCGTTCCGGCCAGCCCTTGCTCAACCATGAACAGCCGCGGATCGATCGCGCGGGCCATCACCAGTGGGTGATGGCCAGCAAGGTTCCCTTCCGCGACGGCAGCGGCCAGGTCGTCGGCCTGGTGGGGATCAGCCGGGACATCACCGTGCGCAAACGGGCCGAGGTCGCCCTGCAGCAGGCCAAGGAAGCCGCCGAGTCCGCCAACCGTGCCAAGAGCGACTTCCTCGCCAACGTCAGTCATGAACTGCGCACCCCGCTCACCGGCATCCTGGGCATGGCCGGGCTGGCCCTGGAAACCGAACTGACCGGCGAGCAGCGCGAATACCTCAACCTGGTCCGGGTCTCGGCCACCTCGCTGCTGACGCTGATCAACGACCTGCTCGACTTCTCCAAGATCGAGGCGGGCATGCTGGTGCTGGACCCGCACGACTTCAACCTGTCGGACAGCCTGGGGGACACGCTCAAGGTGCTCGGGGTGCAGGCCGCCGAGAAAGGCCTGGAGCTGGCCTACCACGTCGCAGCCGACGTGCCCGACCTGCTGGTGGGCGACGCCGGCCGGCTGCGGCAAATCCTCGTCAACCTGGTCGGCAATGCCATCAAATTCACCGACAAGGGCGAGGTGACGGTCGAGGTCCACAAGGAAACGCAGAGTGCCGAGCAGGTCCGCTTGCACTTCACCGTTACCGACACCGGCGTTGGCATTCCTCCGGACAAGCATGAGCTGATCTTCGGGGCCTTTGTGCAGGCGGATCGCTCCACCAGCCGGAAATACGGCGGCACCGGCCTGGGCCTGGCCATCTCGTCCAGGCTGATCGAAAGCATGCAGGGCCGGGTCTGGGTGGAAAGCGAAGTGGGCAAGGGCAGCGTCTTCCATTTCCTGGTCAATCTGGCCCTCCCCGCCGGGGGAGGGATGCCGCAGCCCCTGCCGGCGTGGCTGAAAGCGGTGCGCGACCAACCCGTGCTGGTGGTGGCCGGCAGCTCCACCAACCGCCGGTTCCTCGCCCAGTCCCTGGCCGGCTTTTCCTTCAAACCAGCGGTCGTGGACAGCCTCCCGGCCGCCCAAACTCTCCTGGAGCAGGCGCGGTCGGCCGGCACCGCGTATTCTCTGCTGTTCCTCGATGCCACCCTTCTCCATGCAAAGTGGGATTTCGGCTTTCCCGCGCGGCGGATCCTCTTGCTGCTCCCGGTCGGCAGCCACGTCAGCGACTATCCCGGCTGCGAGGAGCTGCGGCTGCTCTCCCTGACCAGGCCCATCCGTCAGTCCGAGCTGCTGGCGGCCATTGGCAAGGCCCTCGGCGTCCTCCCCACCAAGGAGTTGCCCCGCGAAGCGGCTCCGGGCCCCACCACGGACGGTTTGTCTCTCCGCATCCTGCTGGCGGAGGACAACCTGGTCAACCAGCGGCTGGCCGTCCGGCTGCTCCAGAAGCACGGCCATCAGGTGGTGGTGGCCGCCAACGGCCGGGAGGTGCTGGCCGCCCTGGAAAAGCAGCCGTTCGACCTGCTGCTCATGGATCACCAGATGCCCGAGATGGACGGCCTGGAAACGACCGCGGTGATCCGGCAGCAGGAGAAGGCCACGGGCCGCCATCTGCCGATCGTCGGCCTGACCGCCCACGCCCTCCAGAGCGACCGCGACCGCTGTCTGGCGGCCGGGATGGAGGACTGCCTGGCCAAGCCGCTCCAGGGAGAGGACCTCCTGCGGATCTTCGACGTTTACTGCCCCGCCCCGGAGCCGGCCGCGGATGCGGACGCCGGGGACCAGAAAAGCAGCACGCGCCTGGATCGGTCCCAGGCCCTGCGGCGGGCCGGCGGGGATGCGTATCTGCTGCGGGAGCTGGTGGAACTGTTTCTGGGGGAGTGCCCGGCATTGCTGGCGGACATGCGCGACGCCATCGACCGGCAAGATGCGCTGTGCTTGCGGCGGATCGCTCATACCCTCAAGGGCTCGGCCGGCACGGTCGGCGCCACCATTGTCTCGGAAGCGGCCCTGCGCCTGGAAATCCTGGCCCGCACCAACGACCTGACCGGCGTGGCCGACAGTTACCAGATGCTGGAAAAGGAACTGGGCCGGGTGCAGCCGTTGCTGGCCACCCTGACAGCTAGCCCAACCGGCCAGCATGTCCAGGGGTGACAGCCCGCCACGAAGTGCCTGATGGCTCTCCCTGGGAATTCCTGGTGGGCCACAATCCATTGATGACAGGATGATCTTGTCCACTTGACCCGGCTCGCCGTAGGATGAGGCAGAAAGGAGCCTGCCATGATTGAACTGACCACGGACCAATTGAAGGCAATCGAGCGCGAGGCGGACAAACCGACCATCGTCCTCGATCCCCAAACAGGGCAGCAATACCGCCTGATCAAGGAGGAGATGTTCAAACTGATGCAGGGTCTCGTGAAGCCCTTCAACCGGAGGTGGGACAACCCCGAGGATGACGATCTCATCCGGAAGGACCTATGAAGCGCGGCGACGTCGTCCTGCTGAACTGGCCCTACAGCGACTTCACGGGCTCCAAAGTACGCCCTGGAATTGTGGTGCAGGCGGATTTCCTTAACGGACTGATCGATGATACGATCTTCGTCCAGCTCACGGGCACACGGCACAGCCTTCCCGGCACCGAGGTCGAGGTCGATCCGGCGGCGGAGACCGGATCCGGGTTGACAAAGGTCTGCTACGCCTCCTGCACCAACGTCCTGACGCTCGACCAGACGCTGGTGGTGAAACCGGTTGGCTACCTGTCGGACGCCGTGATGCGGCAGGTAGAGGCATGCCTGAAGACGGTGTTGGAGATCCCCTGAGAAACCTCACAATTCCCAGAGTCGAAACTTGTGCTACCCTCTGGTCGCTGAAACTCCTGGATCGCCTCTCAGTGAGTGCCGCCGAGCTGGCTTTTCCTCACTTCTCTTTTTCTGGTACAATAAAAACGAGATTCGGGCCGGCGGCTGTCCCGTAGCCTGAGAGGCCGGTTTTTTGGCCCCCGGCCCCTGTGTGGAGATTGATTCGGATGGCAAATCCTGTTTTTTCGCGTTCCAAGCGTCCGGTGATGGTGGCGATGGTCCTGGGCACGGCCCTGACCACGCTCAATCCGATGCCGGCAGTTCCGGCGGAACCCGAGACGACTCAGAAAGCGATAACCGACATTAACCGCTATTGCACCACCTGCTGGCGCAATGCCCGCTTGCCGATCGATTCCTGGAGCGATTGCACCCAGGAAGTCTTTAGCCGGCTGTTCGAGCGGCTGCCCGGCGACCGCTGGTCGCGGGTCCTGCAAACCGAGGGCGAGGAGCGGCGCGAGCTGGTGCGGGCCATCGATGCCGTCAAGAAGCGGACACAGCGGGTCCGGAAATGGTCCAACACGCTCGACGGCGTGGCCGACCGGCATGACGCCGACTGCCGGCAGCGCTCCGAGGAGCGCGACCTGGTGCAGCAAACGGCCCGGGAGCTGCTCACGGAACGCCAGCAGCGCATCCTGCAGATGAGCTTCGAGGGCTGGTCGGTCCACGAGATCGCCCAGGAAATGACCCTGCCGGCCGAGCGGGTCAGCGACGAGAAGTACAAGGCCATCCGCAAGCTGCGGGCCCACCTGGCCGAGGAGGAGGCCTGGCCGGCTGCCCGGCCGTCAGCTCTTCCGGCGTAGGGCCTCGGCGCGCTTCTGCACCTCGGCGATCCGGTCGAACACCTCTTGCAGTGCCTGCTCCCGGGGCAACTCCACGCAGCGCTGCGGGTCCAGCGGCTTGCCGATGGACACCGCCAGGCCCCCGGCGGGGCCGGCAGGAACAGCGGCGCCAGGCGGGGAAATGTCTGCTGCCGGGGGAAGAGCTGGAAAGCGCCGGCGATGCCGACCGGAAAGATGGGGGCGAGGGTGCGCTTGATGATGAGCAGCACCCCGGGACGAAGCTCCTGCATGGCCCCGGTCGTCGTCCGGCTCCCCTCGGGGAAGATCAGCACTTTCTTGCCGGCCTGGAGCAGGTCAATCGCCAGCTTCAGGCCCTCCTTGGCCACCCCTTCCCGGGCGATCGGAACCGCATTCACACTGCGAAGCAATGCGCTGAACAGGGGCACTTGGAAAAGGGAGCTGCGGGCCAGGTAGCTGATCGGCCGCCTGGCCGCCACGCCGACCAGGACGGGGTCGAGATAGCTCTGGTGATTGGCGATGAGCAGGGCTGGGCCGTGTCGGGGGAGATGGCGGAAACCTTCGCTGCGAAAACTGAAGCCCAGCAGAGTGCCGCCGGAGGTCACCAGGAAACAGAGGCGATACCACGCCGATGCGAGCCAGTCCTGCAGCATGCGTTCGTTCTTGGGGTCATTGACGTGGCAGCCGCCGTCTGACCTCCGCCTCCATTTGCTCGACCACCTGATCCAGGGTCAAGTGCGTCGTGTCCAGCAGCACGGCGTCCTCGGCCGGCCGCAGCGGCGCCAGGTCGCGGGCGCTGTCGCGCCGGTCCCGTGCCTCGATCGCTTGCAGCAGCAACTCAAACTCGACCACTTCACCGCCCGCCAGCAGTTGACGCTGCCGCCGGAGGGCCCGTTCGCGTGGATCGGCACTGAGGAAGAATTTACACAGCGCGTCGGGAAAGACCACCGTGCCCTGATCGCGGCCCTCGCAGACCACATGCCGTCCCCGGCTGACGTCGCGCTGCCACTGGGCCAGGTAACGGCGAACCACGGGGACCACGGCCACCACGCTGGAGGCGTGCGACACCTCGCTGGTGCGGATCAGCTCGGTAACGTCCTCGCCGTTGAGCAGGATCTTGCCGGGGGGCATTTCCAGCCGAAGCGTTTGCAGCAGACGTTCCAGGGAGGGGGCGTCGGTCAGGCTGACGTCAGCGCGGAGGACAGCCAGGCCGACCGCCCGATAAGTGGCTCCGGTGTCGAGGAACTCAAAGCCCAGCCGCTGGGCCAACCGCCGGGAGGCACTGCTCTTGCCCGCACCGGCGGGGCCGTCAATGGTGATGATCATGGCCAGGCCAGCCCATCCTGGGGTCTGGGGTTAACGGGACGGCGGCGTGATCGTGATGCCCAGGTAGGGCTCTTCCGGGCTCAGCACCCGGGTCACGCCGGTGCGAAGCCGGCCAAAGTTGCCAACGTCCACACTGTAGGTGACGGTGCCAAAGGGACGATCGATCTGCCGGGTTTCGTAGGGATCGAGACTGTAGGCCGTACCGTCGATGGTCACGGTGGCCGGCAACCCCGAGCGATTCTGCAGCCAGACGGTCCCGCCCGCCGGCCCGCCAGGCCGCGGCTCGGAGGGGGAGCGGGCGATCCGCAAGCGCTCGTCCTGGGCCTTCACCTTGTCCGCGAGGTCCCGATAACTGGTTTGCAGGTTCTCCACCTGACCTCGCAGGGCCTTGACCTCGTCGGCCAGCATCTGGAAATCACTCACCAGTTTCTTAAAGTCCAGGACATCGACTTTCTTCCCTTCGACGTCTTTCAGACGCTCGTTGATCTGTTTCAACTGTGTGCTGATTTCTTTGAGCTGCAGGGAGAGATCCGCGATGGTGGGCTCTGCTGGCTTGTCCGAGCGTTTTTCGTCCGCCTGGCCTTGGCATGCCAGGAGCAGGGTGAACAGCAGGGCGGTCGTTCCGACTTGTTTCCAGGTGCGCGACATGGCGAGCCTCCTCGATGGCGATTGCGGACTCCGATCCCGATCACCGCGACACGATACGGTAAGACGTGTCATCCTTCAAACTGCGGCGATCAGGGGTTCAATCCGCCTCCCGTTGGATACCTGGGGGAAACTTCGCACTGGTACTATTGAGCTTAGAGAAGGAAGGATCGGCAATCAAGTCAAATCCGTTCAACTCGACCGAGTCTGCGCCGACGGCTGGCAGGACGGGTGGGATCGGGAAGGTAGGGCGATCGTTTCGCCGCGACGCGGGGTGCGTCGCGGCGAAACGGCCCCTCAGCTCTCCTCGAACTGAGCGATGCGGTTGACCGATTCCTCGACGTCGTCGCCGACGTCCTCGGTCAGACGATATTGCAGCAGGTACGCGTCCTCGCCGCTGTCCTCGTAAAAGGAACGCAGGACGCGAACCGCCTTGAAGCCCTGGTTGCGGAAGAACAGCTGCGCCGTCAAGTTTGTTTCGCGCACCTCCAGCGTGATCCGGGTGCGGCGATGGCTGGACAGCTTGCCGATCAGCTTGGCGACCATCTGGGCTCCGACGCCCAGCCGGCGATAGCCGGGATGGACGGCGAAGTTCAGGATGTGCAGCTTGTTCTTGTGCAACTCGTAGATCATGAAGCCGACCACACGTTCGCCCTGCTCGGCCACCATGCCGATGCAGTTGCGCTGGCGCAGACAGCGCAGGAAGTCCTCCTCCGACCAGGGGTACTCGAAGCTCTCCTGTTCGGTGTGGAGAACGTCGGGCATGTCCCGGCGGATCATCCAGCGGATGTGGACCCGTACCTGCTCCTTCTCCGTTCGGTTAATGCTCATACCGACTTTCCTCTCCTCCCCTCCGTTGAAGGAGGCACGGTCAAACGACGTTCGGCCGTGCATTCCTGTTCCGATCACGAGCAGGTGAAGCGATGCCAGGTGAGCTGGGCGGAGAGGACTTGTTCCCTGCCCTCGTCCGCACCGGCGGATCTTAGCAACGCCCCGGCTCCCGCTCAAGATCAAGACCGCGTCCGCCGTCGGGCACGGAGCCTGATCTTCCCCCAGGTTCAAACCCTCTCTCCAGGTGTCCCGACCGTGCTGTTCGCAACAAGACCCCCTCGCCGGAGCGGAGTCCGTTAGCCGCGACGCGCAGCGGAGCGCGTTGGCGACCGCGCTCCGCTGCGCGTCGCGGCTAACGGACTCCGCTCCGGCGACGGGGGCCGTCAAAAAAGCGGGGGAATCCTTCCCCCTCTGGACAGCCGTCCTGGCTGCAGTTTTGCCGCGGATGATTTCTGGGTAATGATTGGAGATGGTCAACATACCGACTCTCCTCGCCGAAATCAAATCAAATCTTATCCGCTTGTGTACTATTTGTTCACCGTTCCTTCACGCATGGCACCCGGAGCAACCCCGATGGCCACGGACGCACTGCGGCTGGAGGGTGAAACGCCCTCGGCCGACGCCTGGGCCTGATACCCCCATTCGCCCGGTTTGAGGCCGCGCAGCCGGGCCACCAGGATCAGAGGCTGGTTGCCCGCGGGCAGAGTTTCGAGCTGCCAGGAGGCCGACCGGCCGGGCCGATCGTGCTGGCCGCCCTGGCTCAGCGCGGTGATTTCCAGACCTTCCGCATGGGTCAGAGTCACGCGCAGTTTGCGGGCCGGGGCCTGGCCGACATTGTGGACCTCGATGCGGACGTCGACCGGGCCTCCCAGGGCGGCCTGCCGGGGGGCGGTCAGCTGATACCGCAGGGTCGGCTCGGTGATCGCCAGGCTCCAGCGCGACCGGGCCACTTGCCCTTCCCGCGACCAGACCACCACCTCGTTGATCGGCCGACCGGCCTGGACCGCCTGGACCTCCAGCGGCACGGTGATGGTCTGACCCGGAGCCAGGACGTCCACCTGCGTTTCGATCTGCGCTCCCTGCGGATGCCGGAACGCCGCCGGCAACTGATCGTGGACCATGACGCCGCTGAGCGGTGTTTCGCCAACGTTAGTCACGCGGATCTGTATCACGAGCCGCTGGCCGCGTTCGATCGCCTCCGGTCCCGCCTGGGTGACGGTCAGCGCTGGCCCCGGGTTGGCCGTGGCACGGTCAGGAGACCGTGCCACAACGGGCGGGGCTGACGGGGCAGGGGCTGCTGCCTGGGGAATGCGTGTCCGGACCCCGGCCGAGCCGGTGAACGTGGCCGTGGGCCGAATGGTCAGTTCCCGGACGCTGCCGGGGACCACTTCCAGTTTGAGCCGGCGTTCGGCCCCCGCATCGAGATTGCCCAGCTGCCACACCAGCCGCCGCGGCTCGCGTACCGCATCCGGTTCGGTGAGGGTGACCTGCAAGCCTTCCGGGGCTTCCTGTTCAACACGGACTCCGAGCAACGGCGTCGAGCCGGCGTTGCGCACCAGGATCTGGTAAGTCGCGGGCACCCCCGGAGCGGCCGTTTCCGGACCGGTCACCTGGACGACCAGGGCTGAGCTGGCCTTCCCATTCTCGGCGGGAACGGTTGTCTCCGGCTTGCGTTCGGCTCCGGGTTCGGTTCGGCCCTCATCCGTGAAGCTCACCTGTCGGATCGCCCCGCTGGTCCCTGGTTGCGGACTGTCCCAACCTTGCCCTCCCTGGGGCACCCGAAGGGGCGTCGTTTTCGGAATGCCCCAACCGTCGTCCACGGAGGCAGGCGTCTGGGCCCGCCCGGGCGCCGCCAGCAGGGCGACGCCCAGGAGCAGCGCGACCGCACGCAGCTTGTGCTGGGACACTGCTTGTCCTCCTTGACAGGTGGCGCGATCTCATTCCTCGACGCGAAACCGACCCCGGCACTTCTCGACCGGATACTTCTGGACGTTGCGGGCCATCTTCTTCTCGATCGCCGCGCTCAGGTCCAGGTCGAGGCTGTTGCAGAGCGACAGGACCAGGCAGGCGACGTCGGCAATCTCCTCGGCCACCGGCTCGCGTCCGGCCGGGTCGCGGCACAGGGCCCGCGAGGCGTCGCCGTCGATCCAGAGGAAATGCTCCATCAGCTCGCTGACCTCGACGGCCAGAGCCATGCTGAGGTTCTTGGGGCTGTGGAACTGCTCCCACTGGCGCTCGCTGACAAAGCGCGCCACCAGCTTGCGGAGATCGGCGACCAGGGTGGTGTTGTCGGTCATGGGTGGTGTTCGGCTCCTGGGGCGGTCGGCGATCACTCGCGGGAACTCATTCCAGCGCTCTGAACTTCCCTGGATGCGGCTGGAAGAGACGGGACTATAGCGAGCCGGAAAAGGAAGTCAAGGGCAGACCCCGCGGAATCCATCGTGGGCTCATACTCGCCTGGCTGGGCTGGCAGCGTGGGGGCCCGACAGGCCGATACCTTCCTCTCTTCGTCGGAATCCAGCTTAGCGTGAAGCCGGTACGTTTGAGCGAGAGCAGTAACCAGAACCGATGCGACCGTTTGCTGATGGTGCGGATGGGCGTGAGGATGAAGTTGAGATAGGGCCGTTCGCTGACGGGATGCCGATCGCCAACACCGTTTGCTAACGGTGCCTGTCACAGAGGGGCATTACCTGGCACGTCAATGGGTGACAGGCCGCTGTCACAGAAAGGGCCCTGCCGGGAGACCAGCAGCGGCGGCAATCGGATCCCAGAATTCGCCCTGGCGGAAATGACACGTTGCAGGTTCGCACCTGGGCCGGCACGTTGCCGCGGGGTGGAGCTTGAGGAAATGCCGGCTCGCAGCGGGTGCCGGCTGGAACTGCCGGAGCAGGGAATCCTGGGGCTGATCGATCCCAAGGATGACAACGGCGCGGCGTTCCGGGCGGTGCCGCCCGGGCACACGACATGGTTTGCTCGCCCCCGCCCGGCTTGCCCGGGCGGAGCGGGGGTTTGGCGACCAGAGGAGGGGGGCCGCGCCGCCCGTCTGGTCACCAAACCCTCGCTCCGCCCGGGCAAGCCGGGCGGGGGCGGCAAACCGCGGTCAGTGCGCCCGTGCCGCCCTGCTCCGCCATCTCGGCTTGACAAGAAGGCGGAGCAGACGCGCATAATTCTTCAAGATTTTTGAAGGATTGTGCAATGCCCCGTTCCTCACGAGAAACAGCGCAGGCGCTGCTTCTCCAAGGCCCTGGAACAGGGGGGCTATTTCACCGCCAAGCAAGCCAGGGAGGCGGGTTACGACTATCCCCACCTGGGCTATCACGTTTCCACGGGTAACTTCGAGCGGGTGGAGCACGGACTGTACCGGCTAGCAAGCCTCCCGCCGGGCGAGCATGACGACCTTGTGCGGCTGACCCTCTGGAGCCGAAACCGCCAGGACGAACCGCAAGCCGTGGTGTCCCACGAGTCGGCCCTGGTCCTCCACGACCTCTCCGAACTGCTCCCCGCGGAAATCCACCTGACCGCCCCGCCGACGTTTCGCAAAGATCCCCCCGCGGGGTGCGTCCTCCACAAGGCCCGGCTTGCCCCGAAGGCCATCGAGGAACGTGCAGGGTTTCGCGTGACCGTGCCGCTGCAGACCCTCCTCGACGTGGCGGCGAGCGGCGTGCCTGAAGAGCCACTGCAAAAGGCAGTTGCCGACGCTGTGGCCCGGGGACTCGTCCGGCGAACAAGCTCCTGGAAGCGGCCAGGAAGGACCCACGCGCACAGCGACTCCTGCGGATACTGAACAAGCCGGAGACAACTGCCAGGTGAGGCGGCGAGACAGGTGACGAGATGGCCAGAAAGTTCGGATCGGCGGCAGCGTTCAAGACCTCGCTGGAGGCGCACCTGGCAAGCATGCCGAGGAGCGGAAGGTGCCGCTCAACACACTCCAACTCAAGTTCGTGATCGAACGGCTGCTCCGCGGTTGTTCCGCAATCCCGATCCGCCCTGGCTCCTCAAGGGAGGCTTTGCGATGGACCTCCGGTTTCGTCCCCGGGCGCAGGACGACGAAGGACGTTGACCTTTCCATTGCCCTCGTGCCGGTCGAGGGGAACGCTGACCTCGCCTTGGCGGTGAGGGAGCGGCTCCAGGTGGCTGCGGATCAGGACCTCGGCGACTACCTGGGCTACCGGGTCGGGGAGCCGAAGAGAACTCCGAACGCCCCCAAGGGTGGTGCTCGCTTCCCGTGCGAGGCGGTCCTGGTCGGCAAAGTGTACGCGCGGTTCCACGTTGACGTGGGTTGCGGTGATGCCCTCGTGGGAGAGCCCGAGCGGCTGGTTGGAGACGACTTGCTGTCGTTCGCCGGGATCGACCCCGCTTCGGTGCTCGCAATCCCCAGGGCACAGCAGTTCGCCGAGAAGCTCCACGCCTGCACCTTCCCCTGGTCGGGGCGGATGAACACGCGATCGAAGGATCTGGTGGACCTGGTCCTGCTGATCGAGCGCGGCCCGCTCGATGCTGGCGATGTCCGAAAGGCACTCGAAGCAACGTTCTCAACCCGGGCGACCCATCCCCTTCCAACGACCCTCAACCACCACCCAGCGAGTGGAGGGACGAGTTCACAGGGATGGCCGCCGAGGCAGGGCTTTGACCAGAGTACCTCGAAGCGTTCGCGATCCTGGAGCGGTTCTGGACCACCCTCGGACTCGGCGCCGAGGCAGAGTAACGGGCCACCGGATTGCGATCCTCCGGGGGGTTGGGCGGTCTCCGTTCGGATGCCGGTCTCCGTGTGCGGCCTGGCCCGCTGGGGCAGCACGCTCCTGACCACCGCCACCGCGCGCTCCAGGCCCTGCATAAGCCTGGCCATTCGAGTCTTCCTTTCCAGTCGCCCGCACCAGCCGGTGCCCCTTCAGGGCGAATCCCCGCTCCGCCAGCCTCCGTCGCCCAGCCCTCCCGCGTGCCGATCCCGCTGGGGTCGTCGAGCAAGCCGTGCTTTTCTTCCTGGGCGGTCAGCCGGGCGAACTTCGCGTGCAGCGGGTCGTCCGGCAGCAGGAACGACTCCTTGCGATGCAGGACCGGCGGGTTGGCGCTCTGGGCGTAGTCGTAGCACTCGATCTGCCGCGTCCGCAGGTTCAGCCTGACGCAGCGGAGCAGGGCCGGGTGCGGGTCGGTCTCGAAGTCCGGGTAGACCAGGTACGAGAGCTTGCCCGACCGCCGGTGAATCTTGATGAGGTTCGCCCCCTCGACCTCGCCGAGGTAGGCCCGGCCGCAGCCCTCGTAGATGCGCAGGAGCGGCTCCAGCGAGTCGAGGGCGCTGCGGTGGACGTACAGGTCATCCGGCAGGAGCTTGCCGACCGGCGGACCGCTTGCAGGCTTCGTCGATGGCCGCCGCGTCCCCGGCCTTGAACAGCAGCGCGTCGGCCTCGGCGCAGGCCTTGGTGTAGGTGCCGAAGAACGCCTTCATGTCGCGCTGCAGCGTCAGCGGCAGCAGCGACAGGGCCGGCCGCTTGCGGAACCGGGCCAGGGCGAGGTAGACCAGCAGGTCCTCGCGGCGCCGCCGGGCGATGGCCTCCCAGCGTCTCGGCATCCGTGATCCGCTGGATGGCGGCGAAGGCCCGCTTCAGCGAGCCGAACCGCTCGATGACCGCCGGCGTGCCGGGGAATTCGATCGGGTCCGGCAGCCGGCCGAGCGCGGCGATGGCCTCCATCAGCGGCTCCAGGGCCTGCGCGGGTTTCCTCCAGCCGCAGCTCGGCGATGCGCCGCCGGGGGAGGATCTCCCGGCGGCGGAAGCGGTTGGCGAGGAACTGCTGGTGCCGGGCCTCGTCCTTGAACAGGTAGAACGTGCCGATCCCGGCCGGGATGGCCTCGGTTTGCAGCTGCGCTTCGAGGTAGGACTTCAGCTCGCCCTGCTCGAAGAATTTCTGGAACGTGCCCCGGCCGGTCAGCACGCCGTCGCCGAACTCCACCGGCTCCTTGCCCCGCCCGGCCATCAGCACCTGCGCCGAGACGGCCAGCACCTGCCGGCACAGGCCCCAGGCGCGTCGCGGAGCGTCGCGGCCCGCTCCTCCGGGTCCTCGATGACGTTGATGACGTAGCCGAGGTTGACGACGTCCGCTTCCTGCCGCGGCGCGTCCGGCCGGTAAGCCGGGTCCCAGCCGCCGCACGCAATGCCTTCAGCTCGTCAGCAGTTCGAGGTCTTCGCCGCGGCCGCAGCCGTAGTCGAAGAAGGTCACGTCCTTGCCGAGCAGCCCGTCGCGCAGAAGGCACTTCACCGGCCGCGAGAAATCGCCCCGGCGGATCGCCGTTTTGTGCCGCTGGATGGCCGTGCTTTCCATACCCATCACCGCTCCGTTCGCCAGTCCGCTACAATCTACCTGCGGCAGAGGATACGGCAGAACCGCTCCGTCGCCATCCGGCTCAGAAAACCCATGCCAAGCAAGTAGATAGACGCTGGACCGTCAAGAGCAATCGTGTACAATTGAGCTGCAGAAGTGTAGCCCAGGCCGATAATACCGTCTCGCATGAGCGGGAGCCTGAATGGGTGTGGCCGCCGTGCAGCATTCCTTCTCGGGGCACGAGACGTTCCCGTTTCGTTACCCGTGGCTGAAGAAGGGCTTTGACGCCGTCTCGCGAGGACGGCGACGTCTTTCTGCGCGACGACGCGATCACCACCCTCGGCGTCGGCAAGAACATGGTCCGCTCCATCCGCCACTGGTGCCTGGCGGCCGGCGTGCTGGCGGAGAACCGCGAAGGCGGCGGCGCTTGCGGCCCACGGACCTCGGCACGCTGCTGCTCGCCGACGACGGCCTCGACCCCTACCTCGAAGACCCGGCGACCCTCTGGCTGCTGCACTGGCAGATCGCCTCCAACCGCGCCCGGGCCACGACCTGGTTCTGGACCTTCAGCCACTTCCACGAGCCGGAGTTCACCCGCGAGGCCCTGACTTCGGCGCTCTTCAAGTGGACGCAGACGCTGCCCGGCAAGCAGGTCGCGGAAAGCTCGCTGAAGCGCGACGTGGAGGTGTTCCTCCGCACTTACGTCCCGTCCCGCCAGAGCCGCGGCGACATCGCCGAGGATTCGCTGGACTGCCCGCTGGTCGAGCTGGGCCTGATCATCCAGCCCGGCGACGGGCAGGCCTACCGGTTCCGCCGCGGCACTCAGCGGGGCCTGCCCGGACGGCATCCTGCTCTACGCCGTGCTGTGCTTCTGGGAGCATTCGCCCCGACCGCCGAGACGCTGGCCCTGCACGACCTCGCCCGCCAGCCCGGCAGCCCCGGCCGGCTGTTCAAGATCGACGAATCTTCGCTGGTCGGAGCGGCTGGAAGGCATCGAGAAGCAGACCGACGGCCGGCTGTCCTACGGCGAGACGGCGGGCCTGCGGCAACTCTACCGCCGGCAAGCGGCTCGACCCGCACGAGGTCCTGACCGAAGCCTACGCCACCGGAGGGCGACGGCGATGAGCGAATCTCCCACCCTGGACAAGCTGGTCGTCGTCAGCCCCCGCTTCGCCCGCTCCGTTTCCCTGGTCCGCGACGCCCACCGCGCCGACGCCCTGGACGGCTACATCCTCACCCCGACCGGCCGCGACGTGCTCCGCCGCCTGGCCGACGCCCTGCGGGGCGAATCGCCGACTCGGGCCTGGTCGCTCACCGGCCCCTACGGCTCCGGCAAGTCGGCCTTCGCCCTGTTCGCCGCGCAGCTCCTGACCGGCGAGCAGCGGGTCCGGCAGCAGGCGCGGAAGTTCCTGGCCGCCAGAGGACGCGGAACTGTCGGAGCGGTTCTTCGGGCCAGGGGCCCACTGCCCGAAGAAGGCCGGCCGTCTCTGCCCGGTGCTGGTGACCGGCTCGCGCCAGCCGCTGGAAAAGGCGCTGGCGGCCAGCCTGGCCGCGTCTCTGCGCGCCGTCGCCAGAGCGTGGCAGGCCGCCGCAGATCGTCGAGCGGCTGGAGCAGCTGGCCGAGCAAGACCGGCCCCTCCGGCACGGCCATCGTCGCGTCTGTTCGAGGAGGCCAACGAGTACCTGGAACGGTTCGGCAACGAGGCCGCCGGCATCCTGCTGATCGTGGATGAACTGGGCAAGTTCCTCGAGTACGGAGCCAGCCAACCCCGAGCAGGGCGACGTCTTTGTCCTGCAGGAACTGGCCGAGGCCGCCACGCGCTCGAAACGGCCGTTCCTGTTCCTGACCATCCTGCATCAGGCGCTGGACCGCTATGCCGACCACATGAGCCCGGAGCGGCGGGCCGAATGGGCGAAGGTGCAGGGCCGCTTCGAGGACGTGGCCTTCGAGGAACGCACCGAGCAGGTGTTGCGGTTGCTGGCCCACGCCATCCGGCACGAAGGGCGAGCGAGGCGACCTGAGAGCCGCTTCGCCGGCAGGCCAAGAGCACTGGCCCAGGAGGCCGTCGCTCTTGGCATCCGTGCCGGCTCGATGGCAGCCGGCCGAGCTTCAGGAGTGTCTGACCTCCTGCTACCCGCTTGCACCCATTGACAGCGATCATCCTCGGGCCGCTGTTCCGCCAACTCGCCCAGAACGAGCGATCTCTGTTCGCGTTCCTGGCGTCCTCGGAGCCGTTCGGGTTCCAGGAATTTCTCCGTCAGAACACCCATTCGAGGAGCGCCGTGTACCGGCTCGACCACCTGTACGATTACGTCATGGCCTCGCTCGGTCCGAGCCTGTTCGCCCAGCATCGCGGAAAGCTCTGGGCTGAAGTCCAATCGGCCCTCGACCGGCTGCACGATGCGAGCGAATCTGGAAATCCGGCTCGCCAAGACAATCGGTTTGCTCCAGGCGCTCGGCACCGCGGTCCGGCATTCCCGCCTCCAGCGGAATGCCTTGCGGCCTGGCCCTGAAGGGCACAGCGACCGAGAAGGAGATCGAGGAGGGCATCGAATCGCTCTCGCGCCGCTCCATCGTCGTGTTCCGCCGCCACACCGGCAGCTATGCGCTCTGGGAAGGCAGCGACATCGATATCGACGATCGGCTTCAGGCCGCCCGTCAGGCCGTCGAGCGCGACCAAAACCTTGCCGTCGTTCCTGACCCGGCAAGTCCCGCCCCAACCGCTGATCGCCCGCCGCCACTACTTCCAGACCGGAACGCTGCGGTATTTCGAGACGTGCTATGCCGACCGGGCGAATTGCAGGCCGACCTGTTCCAGAGCGGCCTTACCGCGGATTTCGGCGAAGCCGACGGCCGGGTAGTCTATTGCCTGCCCCGGGACGCCGATGACCGGAAGGCCATGCGGGGCGATTATCGAGTCCCCCTCGCGGGCGCCGCTTGTTGTCGCCCTTCCGCAGGACATCCTCGACTTGCGGGAGTTGTGCCACGAGTTGGTTTGCCTGCGCTGGGTGGGCGAACACACGCCGGAACTGGAGTCTGACCGGACGGCCCGGCGGGAATTTCATGCCCGCCTCGCCATCGCCGAGCAGAATCTGCGGGCGCATCTGGATTGGGTGTTTTCGCCGGCAAACACGGGCTGCGCGTGGTACTATCGTGGCCAGGCCAGTCACCCTGTCCTCGCAGCGCAGCTCAACGACCTGCTCTCACAGGCCTGCGACGAGGTGTACAGCTCCACGCCCCACTGGCGGAACGAACTGATCAACCGCCGCTCACTCTCCTCATCGGCAGCCGCCGCACGTCGCAACCTGATCGAGGCGATGTTCGAGCGGTCCGAGCAGGAAGCCCTCGGCTTCGAGGGCAACCCGCCCGAGCGGAGCATGTACGAGACGCTCCTCAAGGGGTCGCGGCTGCACCGCAAGCAAGGCGGCGTGTTCGGCTTCTTTCCGCCGACGCCAAGGCCGAGCCTGCCGTGCGGGAACTGTGGAAAGCGCATTGACGAATTCCTTGCCGAGACCGACAGCGGCCGGCAGATCAGTGGAGGGGCTGTTCGACGCTAATGCGGCGTCCGCCGTTTGGCCTGAAGGACGGAGTGCTGCCCGTGATGCTGGCGGCGGTGCTCGTCCACGGCCATTCGCAGGTGGCCCTGTACGAGGAGGGCTCGTTCGTCCCGCGGCCGAACGCGGCGGTGTTCGAGCGGCTGTTCCGTTCGCCCGAGAAGTTCGAGCTGCAGCGGTTCCGCATCGCCGGGCCCCGCGCCGAGGTCTTCCAGCAGTACGCAGCCATGCTCACCCGGACGGATGGGGGCGATCCCGATCTCCTCGGCATCGTCCGGCCCCTTGTCCGGGTTGTGAAGGAATTGCCTGATTACGTCGGCAAAACTCGGCAGATTAGCGAGACAGCCCAGCGAGTCCTGCGACGGTCGGGAGGCGCGCAGCCCGACCGGCTGCTGTTCATCGACTTGCCGGCGGCCTGCGGCTTCCCCGCGTTCGAGGCGTCCGGCAAAGTCGATTCCGCCCAAGTGGATGCCTATTTCAGGCTGCTGCGATCCGCCTTTGCTGAGTTGCAGAGGGCTTACTCGAACTTGCTGACGGAAATCGAGCGGCTGATCCTGAAAGCATTCGGGCAGGAAGGACCGCTCACCAAAGCCCGGAAGGAAATCGAACACCACGTCCGGCTCGTGCTCAACGTGGCCGTGGATCAGAAACTCAAAGCCTTCCTGCTGCGAGCCGCCGACAGCACGGTGGAAAACATGACCTGGCTGGAGTCGATTGCCACGCTATTGGCGGGAAAGCCACCGACCCACTGGGACGATCAGGACCGTGCCCGGTTCGAGGTTCAGCTTGCAGCAGCGGCACGGACCTTCGAGCATTTTCGGGTGCTGGCCTTTGAGATGGCACGGTCAGGAGCGGCATTGCTGGACGGGGACAAGGAAATGCTGCGGATCAGTATCTCTGTCCCCGATGGGGGTGAGGTGGAACGGGTTGTGAAAGTGCCGCCGGCGCTTTCCTCGCAAGCCGATCGGGCAAGGGAAGAAGTGCGGCGGGTGTTGCAGGAGCAGAACTTGCTGGGCGAGCGGGAAGCGGGTGTGGCCGTCCTGGCACAGAATCGCCCGGCAACTGCTGCTCACCGAAGGTGAATGATTGCCAAAAGGAGGACCTATGGCCAAGAACATCGTTCAGGAGCGAAACGCCCAAGTAAGCGAGGCGGCGGCAACCCTGGCGCGACCGTCTCCACTGGCGGCTCAAGGAACCTGTGGGATATTGCCATTGCTGGAAAGCCCGCCGGCAAAATCCGTTACGAGGCCCGTGCCCGCGTCTGGTTGGCCGCCACCGGAGCCGAATCGACCATTGGCGATTTGCTCGGCTGCTTGCGATTCGTAGTCCGCCCCTACTGACCTGGAACTTGGCGCAATCGCGCGGGAAGATACCTTCTATGGCAAAAACACGCCACATCCTGATGCTCTCGGGCGGGAAGGACAGCACGGCACTCGCCATTTACATGCGCGACCGCGTGCCGGACATGGAGTACGTCTTCTGCGACACGGACAAGGAGCTGCCGGAGACCTACGAGTACCTGACCAAGATCGAGTACTTCCTCGGCAAGAAGATCGAGCGGCTGAAGGACGACCGCGGGTTCGACCACTGGCTGGAGGTATACGGGGGCTACCTGCCGTCGTCGAACATGCGCTGGTGTACCCGAATGCTGAAGATCAAGCCGTTCGAGAAGTACGTCGGGGACGACGAGGTCATGATGTACGTCGGCATCCGCGCCGACGAGGACCGGACCGCCTACGTCTCCACCAAGCCGAACATCAAGACCGTGCTGCCGTTCAAGGAGGCGGGCATCACTATCGACGACGTTCACCGCATCCTCGACGAGAGCGGCATCGGGCTGCCCTCCTACTACGACTGGCGGACTCGTTCCGGCTGTTACTTCTGCTTTTTCCAGCGCCGGGCGGAGTGGGTCGGCCTGATGGAACGCCACCCGGACCTCTTCGAGCTGGCCAAGGACTACGAGAAGATCGACGAGGAGACCGGCGAGCGTTACACCTGGAGCCGGAAGGAGTCGCTGGAAGAACTTTCCCGTCCTGAGCGGGTTCAGGAGATCAAGGAACACCACGAGAAAGCGATGGCCGCGAAGAAGAAACGGCGGGTCAATCTGCCGCTGGTAGAGGTGTTCGATGAGGTGTTGGAAGACGAGGACGACGACCAGCCGTGCTTCTTCTGCCATACATGACCCGGCCACGGGAAGCAAGACGATAAACGGGATTAACCACCCCGGAGTACCAGTTTGCCGTGTTCACATGCCTGGATTTCTCGAAAGTGCTGGGTGGAGCGGCGACGGCATGCGACCGGCTGCCCACCCAGCCTGCCATCTATGCGTTCTTCAGGAACATCAGGCTCCCGAGCAAGGAGTCGCCCCCGGAGGACTTCTTGGCCGCTCTCAACGCGGCCGTGGCCGCGCGGGCGGCCCCCGACCGAAGCAGCAAAGTGGGACCGCTGCACATGGTCCGGCTGGAGTGCTGGTCGGAGCTGACCGAGACGAAGAGCGACGGTCTAAACGTGCTGGCCCAGAATCAGGATTTTCGCGGGTTCCTGCGGACCATCATCGAGACCGCCAGCCTGTTGCAATCGCCGCTATACGTCGGCAAGGCAGACAAGCTACAGGACCGGATACGCCAGCACCTAGACCCGATGTCGGACTTGGCCGTAAGGCTTCGGGAGACGGACATCACGATCAACGGCTGCACGCTGGCCTACGCCATCGTTGACCAGTGCCCGGTTCCGCTGAACCAGCAGACCATGACACTAATCGAGGAAATCATCAGCCGGATCTGTCGGCCCGGTTTTGTGTACCGGATCGGCTGACCGACCAATAGCGGAGGGCGACCGTGGAAATCGACGAAATGCTGACCGAGGAGGACACACCGCACTACACGGAATTGCGGCCGATGCTGTGGGGCTCGTTCAACCTGTCGCACACTTCGATCCCCTACTACCAGGCCGTCATCACGCTGGAGGAGGCGGCCAAGGAACTAAAGCTAGTCGAGAATCTGCCCTCCGACCTCCGGTCGAAGTGGAAGCTGGAGGAGCTGTTCCAGCGCGAGATCGACTGGGAGCGGGTCAAGCACGACATCGTAGACGGCTACCTCCGGCGGCCGGAGAAGTTGAAGTTCTTCAACTCGCTGACCGTGGCCCTCCTTCCGATCGACGAGAAGAAGATGCTCGCCACCGGTTACGGCGAGACCCCGCGCATGCCTGAGCTGCGCGAAGCGCTGCAGAAGGCCCCGTGGCAGGTGAACAATGTCGGCGGGGTGCAGATCATCACGAACAACAAGTCGCCAAACGGCTACATCCGCTGGGATCCGAAGCGTATCTTCCCGGCCACCATCGACGGGCAACACCGCCTCGCCTCCCTGCAGACGCTCTTCAACGACGGCAACCTGCCCTCCACGGCGCTCGAAACGAAGCTATCGATCATCTTCCTCGTGCTCGACCCCCGGGTCGGGTTCGACATCTCCAAGATGAACCTGTCGAAGGAGGAGAATGCGGTCCTGACCGTCGTCCGCGAGGTGTTCATCGACCTCAACAAGCACGCCGAGGAGGTGAACCGCTCACGCCGAATTCTCCTCGACGACCAGGAGATCGAGTGCCGCTCCCTGCGCAGCTCATCGCGCAACGGATCGGGGAAACCCCCGAGGACCGCCTCCCGCTCGGCATCGTCCACTGGCAGCACAACGTGACGGCCAAGTTCAACGTGAACGAACAGACGGGGCCATTCGTCACGACAGTAGAGTTGCTTTACTCGATCATCGTGGACCTGCTGGACCTGAAGCGACCCAAGGACCCACTCGACGAGAAGCAGGTGCGGAAGTTCGTGGAATCGATTGAGAACGCGCTCCATGTCTCGAGCATCATCGCCGAGAAGCCGGCCAAGTACCCCGACGTCAAGCCACTGATGTCATACGTCGAGAAGATGCATCTGGTGGAGGGGTTCGAGGTTCCGTTCGCAAACCTCACCTCGCAATACCTGCGGGCCTGCGACGAGGGCTTCAGCACGCTCTGGCGGCCCTTGCTCGTGGGCGTCCTGACCAAGTTCAAGCCCTATCAGAAGTTCATAGAGGAGGTCAAGGCCCGGGGCGGTCTCGACGGTGACCTGGGGGCGTTCCTCGTGCTGCCGCGGAAGGCGGGATCAGCAGCTGAAGACCTGGGGGGAGGCAAAGATCGATAAGATCGATAAGCCGCTCACCGAACTGGCCCAGATGAAGACAAAGGACTGGCCGTTCTTCGCCGTGTTCCAAAAGGGGCTGATGGCGCGTCCGCGATTGCGATGAAGCAATTCCCGGTGGTCGGCGGCTCGTCCGCCTCGACCCAAATGACTTCCTCAATCAGTGGATTCTGTTCCTCGACGAGCTTTGGACCGGGGCCTGCTGGCGGTCAAGGCGGACATGCCCAAGAAGGAGAAGGACCGCATTTGGGGCGGTATCTCCCTGACTCCAGCATCGGAAACCGTCCGCTGGTCGGAGTCCGATGTCCAGCGGATCGCCGCCATGCTCGTGTTGTGGTGGTATTTCGACACCAGCAAGATGTCCAAGGCCGGCAGCTTCCTGACCGCCATCGGCGGCGCTGCGCCAACGAGCGTTTCCCCGCGTGAAGGATTTGGAGGACGACCTGCGGAAGGGGCTGAAAGCCTACGTGAATCGCACCGCCGAGGATCTGACTGAGGAGGAAGTGCGGAAACGGATCGACAAGCGGCTGAAGGACCTGCTCGGGCTTGCAGTCAACAAGGCTGCGACACCCGAGGAGGGTGTCGCAACTGATGACGGGGACAATGGTGAGGGCGCGCCAACCCCACCGCCTACTGCCGCCCCAGTCGAGGGAACTGAAGAGAAGGCTTCCTGAACTGGGCAGTGTGCCGCTCGATTTTGATGATGTGCTGCACCTGATCGATGCTGTCCGTGGCCGCGCTGTTGCCGCCGTCAATAAGGAGCTGATCGACCTGTATTGATCTTCCGCCGGGGCATTCCGAGGCGGACCTGTAGCGGGCCCCAGTGGAGCCGAGTGCCGAGTACCGAGCGGCGCGAAGCCACCAGTAGCTCTCAGCAAAGAACGATGGCGCGGCTCAAGTCTTGCCTGTCTGCCGGTCAGTCGGCGACAGGTGTGGTCGGCAGCGCTCGGCGGCGCCAGACCGTAGTTCTTCCGCAGGTACCCTGTGACAGGGTATTGGGGAAGATTCTCATTTCTGCCGCGACGGTTCGGTGTGCGAGTCGTCTCTCAGCGAAGAGACTTCGCTTCGGCAGCAATTCGGTCCAACTCCTGAACAGCTGCCAAGGCGTCGTCTACGCCAACACGGGGCTTCAACTCATGGAGTCGATTCGCCCGCTTATTGGCGTCAACTCGTTCGCCAAGTTCGCGTGTAACGTAAGGCGCAGTGGCCAGTTTCTCAAGGTCAGCTACGCCTTTTGTTCCGAAGGCTTGCGCGACGAAAGCGATCTTCTGCTCGTATGTTGCCAGGGTGTTGGGAAAGCGATTTCGCAGCTTCGCACTCGTCTCAGTTGGAACGAGTCCCGGGCCATATCCCGGTGTCTGGAAGTCCTTCTCCAAGAGGTAATCAGCCTGCAAGGCAATCAACTCTTCACCAAGGTCAAATGAGTAGGGGCAATGTTTGTAAAGAACGAATTCAAATCCGGTCGGCACTCCAAGTAAGGTTTGCAACACGAAAATCCCCTTCTGCAAGTGGGTCTCGCCGCTCCAGTTTCCATTGGCGCCCAACTGTTCGGCCAGCTTGGTAATGATCACAGCTTTTTGGAGGCGGTTCATGACTGCTCCTGGGGTTGTTGGATCAGCGCGGATCGATTGGCACTGAGCCAGGCATTACCCTCTTTCATCAGGTCAGGTCGAAGAAACACGAAGTCAACTGCCACAATCGGTAACACCTGCAACACCTGGGATAGCTTGTCAGCCGATACCACGCCCCCACCTCTGTGCAAGACAGGAAAGAGGGTCAAAACTGTCAACACCGTTGGCAGAATTGCATCCCCACGCCGCCCGCGTCGAGCCGGGACTGCTGACAGGAGCCGGCCAGGGGGTGACGGCGGCGGGGAGGAGGTGTGGCGACAAGGCGTCTCACTCGTCGTTGTCCGGGAGGGCACGTACCCGCCCCGTGGGACCGGCATCGACAAAGACAACCTGGAGAACGCCCATTGCAGCTGCTGAATCGTTTATGGCAAAGCGAAAGCGGTGGAACCGGTTGCCATCTCGTAACAAGTAGTCATACCAGAAACAGGCAGAGCCAGGCCGCACCCGATTTCGCGGGTCGTTTCGGAAGGCGTCTGTGATGTCGCGCAGATCGCGGTTCAGCGTCGTGTACAACTTGATGCGCCCTTCGCGGGACAGGTGTTCGTACTCCCGAAGATACCGGCGCACGTTGTCCGCGAAATCCAGCGTGAATGCCATGACGCCCTCCCTGTCAGGCAGGACTTACAACTCCGTCAAAGTCTCCTCAAGGGATTTGAACCCAGTCCCTTCGGTGGGAACGGATGCCGGATCGATGTGGCGATGGGGAGTCTTGAGCCAGCCGATCGTCTCAGCGATTTGAGCCCTGACCGCCTTGAGGCGGTTGATACTCTTTTCCAGCGCTTCCTGCTCGGATTGGGAAGCCTGAAGGCAGCTAGACGTTGGCCCCACAAGCAGGTGAATCTTGTTCATGAGGGCGAGCAGTCTTTCGACGGCCGCGGCGGTATCCTCGACGTGATACAGAAACTTCTTCCGCTCGATCCCTTCGTCCGCAACACGAAGGTTTCCCGCCCAGGCTCCTTCCAGCATGTTGGCGGAGTGAATGGCACTTTCAACCAAATCGAGAACCCTTTCCTCGGTGTTCAGCTGAGTAGATTGGCAAACCGCCTCTTCGATAGGCTCAATGCTCGCGTTCAGGACCTGATGCACCATGGTGGCTGGCATGTTCCATCCCTCCCTCGCTGCGGACATGCTCGGGCGAGTACCGCTGTTCACTAGCACCTCCCATTATATCGGCATGATTGTCCTTTTCGATAGAGCTTCAAGCTGGAATGCCTGACCTGCGTTCTGACCGCCAGCGGTCCGCCGGCCCCCGAATCCCCTGGCGGGTGGCGGGCAGGCAGGAAATTGACACGGAAAGACGTTCACCGGACACGCAAGGGCAGCACCTGGCCTCTCAGCCACCGGCGCCAAAGTGGCCGGCAGGGCAGGCAGAGCAGATCAGCGGTTTCGGAAGGCGTCTTTGACGTCGCACCGATCGCGGTTCAATCCATGCGCACGCCGATCGTCAGCAGGATGTTGGCGTAGCGCTGCTGGTCGGCGGTCTGGATGGTCAGGGCGTGGTCGCTGGTCCCGACGGCCTTGTAGAAGTCCCACTTCTCCAGCGGCGCCAGGTTCAGCCGCAGGCCGGCGTCGCGGATGGCCTGCCGGTATTGCTCCCAGACCGGCGGGTCGGCCGTCAGGGCGTAGGGGCCGGTCGTTTCATACATCATGGTGTTGATCATTTCGATTGGCACCGCACTGAGCAGCGCTTGCAGCACCTGCGTGCAGGTGACCACGCCGGGCATCAGGTTCAGACAGACCAGCTCCGCGTTGGGCCCCTTCTTGGTGGAGGCCGGATAGTTGCCGTCCGCGATCAGGATGGTCGAGTGGTGTCCCGCCCGGCCGATGATCTCGTTGATGCGGGGATGGATCAGCTGGTGCTTGAGCATACTCAGTCCCTGGTGTTGCGAAAGAACTTGCGAAACGCCTCGATGGTCTGTCGGGCCGCCGAGTCCGGATCGGGGTACGGAAACGCCTCGGCGGACGCGAAGCCGCTGTAACCGACGTCGCGGAGGGCGGCGACGATCGGCGGATAATCGAGATGGCCCATCCCGGCCGGCCGGCGGTTGGAATCGACGAAGTGCAGATGGCCGATCCGCCCGGAGCCGTCACGAATCGCGGCGGCCATGTCCGCTTCCTCAATGTTCATGTGGAACAGGTCGGCCAGGAGCAGGACGTTCCGGGTCGAGAGGTCGTTCAGCAGCCGGACACCGGCCTCGATCGTGGTGGCCATGTTGGTTTCGTAGCGGTTGAGCGGCTCGTAAAGGAGCGGGACCTTGTATTGCCGGGCGTGTTCGCCGAGTTCGTCGAGGGCATCGCAGAGGTAGCCGGTCGCCGTAGCTGTGGTCCACGCCATCGCCGCTGCGGCCTTGCATGGAGCCGATGATCGCCGGGGCGCCGAACGAGCCGGCCACGTCGATGATCGAGCGAATGAAGGCACGAGCCCGCGACCGCGCTGCCGCGTCGGGCAGGCAGAGGTGCAAGCGGCCCTTGACCCAGCCGGCCCCCGTGCCCACGGCGGCCAGGGCCAGGCCGTGGTCGTCCAGCAGGGTTCGCAGATGCTTGGTGTCGATCGCCTCGGCGGCAGGGGGAAAGACCTCGACAGCGTCAAAGCCGAGGGCCTTCGCCTTGCGGCAGCCGGCGGCCAGGTCGTCCCAGAAGATGAAGGGACCGCCACGGACCTCCGGCACCAGACTGATGGTAACGCTGGATCGAATCACGGCATTGGCTCCTCTTACTCACCGACATCGACGACCGCCTTGATGACGCCGGTTTCGGGCCGGGTGTACGAGGGAAACACGTCGATCAGCTCCTCGAAGGCGGTCCGGTGCGTGATCCACGGCCGGGTGTCGATCCGGCCCTCCTCGATGAGCCCGATGATCCGGCGGAAGTCGGCGGCCAGGGCGTTGCGCGAGCAGAGCAAGGTGCCCTCCGAGCGATGGAACACCGCATGGCGGAACTTGACCTCGTCGCTGGTGATGCCGACGAAGACCAGCCGGCCGTGCTGGGTGGTCAGACTGAACGCGTTGGACATCGAGGCACTGCTGCCGGTGGCGTCAATGACCACGTCCGGCAGGTGGCCGTCGGTCAGGTCGCGCACGTCCTGTTCCAGCCGCTCCGACAGCTTGAGTCGTGTGCTTGACTCCCATGACCTGGCGGCAGAAGTCGAGGCGCTGCTCGTTCATGTCGAGCATGATCACCTTGGCCCCGGTCAGCTTGGCGAACTCCAGGGTGGACAGCCCGATGGGGCCGGCGCCGATGATCAGACAGGATTCGTCGGACTTCAGGGCCGAGCGTTCGACGGCATGACAGCCGATCCCCAGCGTTTCCACCAGGGCGAGCTGCTCGAAGGTCAGTTTCCGTGAGACGTGGAGCTTGCGCGCCGGCACCAGGAACTGCGGCCGGAGACCGCCATCGCAGTGAACGCCCAGCGTCTGATGCTTCTCGCAGCAGTTGGTGTGGCCGCGGCGGCAGGCGTAGCACGTCTGGCAGTTGATGTACGGCTCGACGGCACAACAGTCGCCGGCCTTGACGTTGCTCACGTCCGGGCCGACGGCGAGCACCTCGACGCCGAGTTCGTGGCCGGGGATGCGCGGGTAGCTGAAGAAGGGCATCTTGCCGAGGTAGCCGCTGATGTCGGTGCCGCAAATGCCGACGCGATGGACGCGCACCAGGGCCTCACCCGGACCCGGCTTGCGGGGGCTGTCGATGTCGATGCGCTTGAATTGCTTCGGTGCTTCCAGGGTGAGTGCTTTCATGGGGGTCTATCTCAGCGGGGGTTGATCGTTGTTCTCCGGCCGGCCTTCGACGTAAAACCAGTTATGGATCGGCCGGAGGATGGCCAGCACCTCGCCCAGCAGCTGCTGGTCCAGCGGCTTGTGAGACCATTCGACCCACTTCTTGACATTCTCGGGGTTGGCCGAGCCGACGATGCAGGTGGCCATGTCCTTGTTCGCGATCGAGAACTGCAGCGCCAGCTGGGCGATGTCCACGCCGCGAGCGGTGCAGTGTTCCGCGGCCTTTCGGCAAATGGCTCGCACTTCGGGCGTGGCCTTGTGCCAGGGCGGCAGCGACAGGTTCGTCAGCAGCCGGGCCGAGAAGGGGGCGGCGTTCATGATGCCGACGCCGCGGCCCTGCAAGTACGGCACCAGGTCGGCCAGCATGGTGTTCTGCAGCGTGTAGTGGTTGTACGACAGGATCACGTCCAGGTCGGTGCGGTCGAGGACGTGGCGGAAGATCTTCATCGGATAGCCGCTGATGCCGACAAAACGCACCTTGCCCTGCTGCTGGATCTTGCGCAGCGCGGGCAGCGTCTCCGCGGTGATCTGCTCCACGTCCACGAACTCGATGTCGTGGCACAGGACGATGTCGAGGTACTCGACGCCGAGCCGCTGCAGGCTGACGTCCACGCTCTCGACCACCCGGCGGGCCGAGAAATCGAAATGGCTCGGGGCGTAGCGGCCCAGCTTGGTGCCGAGGTAGTAGCGATCGCGGGGCACGTCGCGCAGGGCGACGCCGAGCAGACACTCGCTCAGTCCCCGGCCGTAGTAGGGCGAGGTGTCGATGAAGTTCATCCCCAGATCGAGGGCCACGCGGACCGGCGCAGCGCCTCGTTGAGATCGACCGGACGAAACTCCTGCCCCAGCGAGGAGGCGCCGAAGGTCAGCCAGGAGAGCTGCAAACCGGTTCGGCCAAGAGGTCGGAACTGCATGTCAGGTTCCTCGGCCGGAACGCCACGGAGGGCGTTCCCTACCTGGGGTGCGTACCGCTCGCGGCCCCACTACCGGGGCATTGTAGTTACTCAGCCCCTTCTCGTTCAGAGATGGTTTCCAGCACCCGGCTGGCGTCAAACCTTGCCGCGCCGAGTATAAAGAACGCAGCCCACAATGAGGATCGCCCATCCAGGGCCGAAACAACCTGCGCCAGGCCAGCGCGAAAGAGGCAAGTCATGCGTTTCCTTCTCTCCATCGCGGCAGCAGTGCTTGCCACGGCCGCGAGCAGCGCTGCGGAAGCGGCGAAAAAACCGAACGTCCTCATCATCGTCGCGGACGACATGGGCTTCTCCGACGCCGGCTGCTACGGCGGTGAGATCGCCACGCCCAACCTCGACAGCCTGGCAAAGAACGGCCTGCGCTTCACTCAGTTCTACAACACCGCCCGCTGCTGGCCGTCGCGGGCCGCGATCCTGACGGGGTACTACGCCCAGCAGGTGCGGCGGGATACGATTCCGGGCGTCAAGAGCGGCGGTCAGGGCGTCCGGCCGGCCTGGGCCCGGCTCTTGCCCGAGATGCTCAGGCCGCTCGGCTATCGCTCCTACCACTCCGGGAAATGGCACGTCGATGGCCAACCGCTGGCGAATGGTTTCGATCACTCCTACAGCCTCAACGACCACAACCGACACTTCACCCCGCAGCAGCACACCGAGGACGGCAAGCCGCTCCCGCCAGTCAAGGCCGGGGCCGGCTATTACTCAACCACCGCCATCGCCGACCACGCCATCAAGTGCCTCAAGGAACACGCCGAGAAACACGCCGACAAGCCGTTTCTGGAATATCTCGCGTTCACGTCGCCGCACTTCCCCTTGCAGGCGCCCGCCGAGGACGTGGCCCGCTACCGCAAAACGTATCTCGCCGGCTGGGACAGATTGCGGGAAGCACGCTGGAAGCGATTGCAGGAGCTGAAGATCGGCGGCACGGCGCTGTCGGCCGTGGAGCCCAACGTGGGACCGCCCTACGCCTTTCCGGAGGCGATCAAGAAACTCGGCCCTGGCGAGCTGAACCGTCCCCTGCCCTGGAACAGCCTGACGGCGGAGCAGCGCGAGTTCCAGGCGAACAAGATGGCGGTCCACGCCGCCATGGTGGACCGCATGGACCGCGAGATCGGGCGCGTCATCGCCCAGCTGCGGGCGATGGAGGCGCTGGAGGACACGCTCATCTTCTTCCTCTCGGACAACGGGGCCAGCGCCGAGATCATGGTCCGCGGCGATGGCCACGACCCCAAAGCCGAGTGCGGCACCGGTGCGACGTTCCTGTGCATCGGGCCGGGCTGGTCCACCATGGCCAACACGCCGTTCCGCCGGCACAAAACCTGGGTCCACGAAGGCGGCATCTCGACGCCGCTGATCGTCCACTGGCCCAAGGGGATCGCTGCCCGCGGCGAATTGCGGCACGCTCCCGGACACCTCATCGACCTGGTGCCGACCATCCTCGAAGTCGTGGGAGGAAAGCGCTTCGAGAAGTGGCAGGGTCAGCCGGTGCCTCCGCCTCCGGGCAAGAGCCTGGCGCCGCTCTTCGCCAAGGACGGCACCGTGCAACGGGATTTCCTCTGGTGGCTGCACGAGGGCAATCGGGCCCTGCGCGTCGGCGACTGGAAGATCGTCGCCGCCGGGAAGGACAGTCCGTGGGAACTGTACGACCTCAGCTCCGATCGGTCGGAAACCCGGAACCTCGCCAAAGAGCGCCCGAAAAGGTGCGCGAGCTGGCCGCGATCTGGACCAAGCAATTCGAGGACACCCGTGTCCTCGCGACCAAGGACCTGCCGCCGGCGCCGAAGCCCAACCCGAACAAGCAGCCGAAGCCGGCCCGGCCGAACTTCATCCTCATCAACGTCGATGACCTCGGCTACGCCGACATCGGGCCGTTCGGCTCGAAGATCAACCGCACGCCGAACCTCGACCGGATGGCGAAGGAGGGGCGCAAGCTGACGTCGTTCTATGGGGCCCCGGTCTGCTCGCCGTCGCGGGCCGCCCTCATGACCGGCTGCTATCCCAAGCGGGCGCTGCCGATCCCGCACGTGCTGTTCCCGGCCAATGACGTGGGCCTGTCCCCCAAGGAAGTGACGGTCGCCAAGGTACTCAAGGCCGAGGGCTACGCCACCGCCATCGTGGGCAAATGGCACCTCGGCGATCAGCCGGAGTTCCTGCCCAGCAACCACGGCTTCGACCTGCACTTCGGCCTGCCCTACTCCAACGACATGGGCCCCGCCGAGGACGGCGTCAAGAGCGACCTGGGTAAGCCACTGCCGAAAACCAAGGGCCCCGGTCAGCCGCCGCTGCCGCTGCTCCGCAACGGCACCGTGGTCAAGCGCGTCCTGCCCGACGATCAGCAGTCGCTGGTCGAGATTTACGTGACCGAGTCGCTGGCGTTCATCGAGGCCAACAAGGCCAAACCGTTCTTCCTCTATCTGGCCCACAACGCCGTCCACTTCCCGATCTACCCCGGCAAGAAGTGGGCGGGCAAGTCGCCGCACGGGATCTTCTCGGACTGGGTGGAAGAGGTGGACTGGAGCGTCGGCCAGGTGCTGGACGCGGTGCGCAAGCACGGTCTGGCGGAACGGACCCTGGTGATCTTCACCAGCGACAATGGCGGCACGCCCCGGAGCGTCAACGCCCCGCTGCGCGGCCACAAGGGCAGCACCTGGGAGGGCGGCATGCGCGAGCCCACCATCGCCTGGTGGCCGGGGCAAATCCCCGCTGGCACTCAGACCGACGCCATCACCGGCATGTTCGACGTCCTGCCGACGTTCGCGGCCCTCGCCGGCGGCAAGGTCCCGACCGATCGCAAGATCGATGGGGCCAACGTCTGGCCGCAGCTGGCGGGAGTCAAGGACGCCAAACCGGCCCACGAGACCTTCTACTACTATCGCGGTCTGAAGCTGGAAGCGGTCCGCCACGGCGACTGGAAGCTGCAGCTGGGCGAACAGCCGAAGCTGTACAACCTCAAGACCGACATCGGGGAAAAGACGGACGTGGCCGCGGCCAATCCCGAAATCGTCAAGCGGCTGCAAGGTCTCGCCGAGGCCATGAAAGACGATCTCGGACTCGACGGTCCCGCTCGCGGTTCGCGGGAACTGGGGAAGGTCAAGAACGCACGACCATTGATCGACCGGGACGGCAAGATCCGGCCGGGGTTTGAACCCCAAAAGTGAGCGTTGGCCGGAGATTGGCGTGAAAAGAATCAGACGCGCCTGGCCCTCGGCGGGCACTATAGAGCAGGACACCGCCCATCGAGGGATACCAGGCCAATGGCAAAAGTCCACGATCCGTTCCTGGCCGGACGCAAGGCGCGACTATCGCTTGTGCTGGGGCTGACCACGCTGGCGGCCGGGATAAGCCTGGCGGCTCTCCCCGCCCAGCTCGCACCGGGGCCGGTCGCGGCGACCGAGGCGGAGCTGTATCTGCCGCCGCCCGAGCCGGTCGCCAAACCCCACGACGAGCAGGTGCTGGCGCTGGCGTTCTCTCCCGACGGCAAGAAACTGGTCACGGCCGGGGCCCGGTACACTCTCCCCGGGCAAATCAAGATCTGGGACGTGGCCACGGGCCGGGACCTGGTCACCATCCGGGGCCTCAAGGGTGTCCGGGCGGTCGCGTTCTCTCCGGACGGAACCACGTTCGCCACCGGCGATTTCAACGGGGAGATCAAGCTGCGCGACAGCACCACCGGCGACGTGCGTGCGCTGGTGAAAGCGCACACCGTCGGCGTCAACGGGGTGGCCTTTTCCCGCGATGGCAAAATGCTGGCCAGTGCCGGGCTGGACCGGACCGTGAAACTCTGGACCGTCGAGGGCTTGCAGGAACAGCAAGTGTTTCACGGCCACACCGACATGGTCTTTTCGGTGGCGTTCTTCCGCCACGGTAAGGCCCTGGTGTCCTGCGGCCAGGATCAGACGGCCCGCATCTGGGACCTCGGCACCGGCAAGGAAAAGCTCACCTTGACCGGCCATCGCAATGGCGTCGAGACGGTCGCCGTCTCGCCGGACGACAAGGTGGTGGCCACGGCCGGCTGGGACGGCACCATCCGCCTCTGGGACGCCGAGAGCGGCACGAGCCAGGCGATCCTGCAACTGCCCCGACCTCGTTCCTTCAACGCGGTGGCTTTTTCCCCGGATGGGACAAAGCTGGCCGGCGGCGCCGCGGATGGGCTGGTTTCCCTTTGGGACGTGAAGACAGGGAAACCGCTTGGGAACCTGCAACAGCACAGCTCGACGGTCTGGGCGCTGGCTTTTTCGCCGGATGGCAAAACCCTGGCCAGCGGCAGCTCGGACCGGACCGCCAAGCTGCGGGACCTGGAGGCCGGCAAGGAAGCGAAGACGCTGCACACCGGTTTCCTGGCCGGCCAGCCCGCCCTGAGCCTGGCTTACGCACCGGATGGCAGAGCCCTTGGAGTGACCACGGGAGAGAAGACGGCACAGGTCCTCGATGCGAAAACAGGCGCCCGGCTCTTCCTCCTGTCGGGGCACGCGGAGACGGTGACCTGCCTGGCGTTTTCGCCGGCGGGGCAGTATCTGGCCACCGGCAGCCTGGACGCGACCGTCAAGGTCTGGGACCGGGCCACCGGCAAGGAAAAACACACCTTGAAGGGTCACGGCGGTGGAGTACAGGCGCTGGTCTTCACGGCGGACGGCAAGAAGCTGGTCAGCGCCGGCGACGACAGGACCATCACAATCTGGGATGCCGAGCTGGGGAAGGAACTGGCCACGCTCAAGGGCCACCAGGCGAAGATCCAGGCCCTGGCCCTGTCGGGGGATGGCCGCAGCCTGGTCAGCGGCAGTGCGGACGGCGCCCTCAAGCTGTGGGACCTGGCTCAGCAGAAGGAAGCCGGGATACTCCCGGGGCACGCGGCACCGATCCGGGCACTGGCCGTGGCCGGCTCGGGCACCCTGGCCAGCGGCAGCGAAGACGGCATCGTCAAACTGTGGGACCTGGCCCAGGGCAAGGAACGGCACACTCTCAAGCACCCCGCCGCAGTGTCGGCGCTGGTGTTATCTCCCAGCGGCCGAACCCTGGTCAGCGGCGGACTGGACGCCGCCGTGCGTACGTGGGATACGGACACCGGCAAGCCACGCGGGACCCTTCCGGGACACGGCGATGGCGTCACCGCGCTGGCCATCCATCCCCAGGGACAGCACCTGCTCAGCGCGGGTCGGGATGCGGCGCTGCTGCGCTGGCAGCGGGCCGCCAGTGGTTTCCCGCAGTTGCCCCTGATCTTCCGCCAGGATTTTCGCAACCGGCCGATCGATGAGCAGTCCCTCAAGTATGAGCCAGCCAGCGCCGCCAGGCACGTCCAGGTCGAAGCGGAGGGCCTGCGCATCAGCCTTCCCGGAGAGCAGGTCAACCGCCAGCCGACCGGTTTCAAGACCCGGTTCCGCGTCCAGGGCGATTTTGACGTGGTCGTGTCCTACGAATTGCTTCAGGCGGACCGGCCCAGCAAGGGGCCCGGCATCGGCGTGACCCTGTACCTGGTGTGCGACAATCCCGCCAAGGATGCCCTGATGCTGGGCCGGGTCAACCGCAAGGAGGACAATGGCTACAACTGCAACAAGATGTTCAAGGACGCCAATGGAAAACGGCACTTCCTCAATGAACCGGTTGCCTCCCAGAGTCGATCGGGCAAGCTCCGGTTGGTGCGCCGGGGATCGGTCGTCACGTTCCTGGTGGCGGAGGAAGGCTTCGAGGCGTTCCGGAAGCTGTGCGAGCGGGAACTGAGCGACGATCTCGCTTACGTCCGTGTGGCCGGCGATGCGGGCAACGCCGACAGTCCGCCCCTGGAAGTGCGGATTGTGGATTTCGAGGTCCGGGGCGAACAAGCGCCCCTGGCACCACTGGCGCCCGGCGACCGGCCCGCGGGGGCTTTTCCCCCCGCCCTGCAACCTCCTGGCGTCTTTGGGAACCCGCCGCCCCAAGGTGGGTTCGCGGAAGCCCCGGCGACCCGGCCCAGCAAATGGCTGGCCACGGCGCTGATCCTGGGTCTGCCGACCCTTGCCGGCTTTGTCGCCCTGGCTGTCTGGGTTCATCGGAAACAAAGCCGCGCTGCGCCGGCAGCCGCGACGGCCCCTGCCCGCGACCAACCGCGCCGAGTAGAGGCCCCCGCGGCGATTGCCTTCGCCTGTCCCGACTGCGGCCAGAAACTCAAGGTCAAGGCGGAACGGGCCGGCACCAAGGTCAAATGCGCCCGTTGCAGCGAGGCCGTGTTTGTGCCGCGCCACCAGGCGTAGCCCCTGCCGGCCGAGCCGCGCACGCAGCGCAGCGGAGTAAGCGGCCCTGCGGGCACCCGGACCGCTTACTCCGCTGCGCTGCGTGCGCGGCTCGGCAACTACCGGTCCCATTGCCGAACCGCAGAACGGCGTGATAGATTTTGCGAGGATTCGTGTACTGGAAGATGGGGCGATTGAGTGCCGTCGCCGCCCGTGGCCCGGCCCTGGGCGGCAACCCCAGACTCGCGGAGAGCACCATGCGAATAGCAAAGCCCTTGACGAGGGAACCGCGCCCGGCCTTCACCCTGGTCGAGATGGTCGCGGTCATTGCCATCATCGGCGTCTTGCTGTACTTGCTCTTGCCGGCCATTCAGCAGGCCCGCGCGGCCGCCTACCGCACCCAGTGCCAGAACCAGCTGCGCCAGATCGGCATTGCCATGAATGCCTTCTACGGCGTCCACAACGTCTTCCCCAGCAACGGCGGCTGGGACGGCACGCAGAAAATCCTGAACACCTCCGGCCAGCAGTTCTCTCCGACCACCTACGACTTCACCACCCTTCAGACGTACACCTGGGGCGTCGGCTCGCCGCTCTTCTCGCCGGCCGACCAGACGGGGAGCTGGGCTTACTCGCTGCTTCCCTACGTCGAGATGGAGTGGATGTACAACGATGCGACGGGTTGGACCTCGGCTGCTCCGGGTTACGTCTGCCCCGCCCGGCGCTTGCCCAAGACCTACCCGGTTGTGGCCCAGGATGCCTTCGGGAGATACGACGGCGGCGGCTGGGCCTGGGGCAAGGCCGATTACGCGGCCAACATCTACGTCTTCCACAATCGCCCCACTTGCAATAACGTCCCCTTCGTCAGCGACGGAACCTCCAACACCATCTTCGTCGGTGAGAAGTCGTTTGATCCCGCGATGGAGCAGAACATGAGCTGGTACTGGGACGAACCGTTCTTCCTGGGCGGCTCCAAGGGCACGTCGCGGAACGGCCTGGGATTGCTGTTAGACGTGGCCACGACCGATTACGAACTGAACCCCTTCAAGGAGAACTGGGGCTCGGCTCATCTGGAAGGGATCAACTTCCTGTTTGGGGACGGGGGCGTACGTCTGATCCCGCGTGACATCCCCTCCGACATCTTCCTGGCTTTGCTGACCCCCGATGGAGGCGATAACGCGATCCAGCCATGAAACACACTTCGGTTCTGCTCGCCACGGTTGCGGTCCTCTTCCTTGTGCCGGCGTGGGCCCAAGCGGGCGAGATGAAGACGGTGCTGGTCTTCCCCGACGAGAAGGAGCCCCAGCTGCTGCAAACCAAGTTTGGCATCAACAGCAAGATCAAGGATGGTCGGCGATTCCTCTTTCCGCAGCCGGACAACTTCCGGCTGTATCTGGGCGAGGGGATCGAAGGAGAAAGCCAGAGCAGCATCTACTCGTACTTCGCGCTGCGGGGCGACTGTGAGATCACCATTACCTGGGAGTTCTTCGAGGGCCAATTGGCGACCCCGACAAAAGGTTACGGCGCCGGCATTGGCGTGGCCTTCGAGGTCGCGGACCCGGAAAACCACCGGGCCAAGTCTCCAGCGCATCAAGCGGCCCAAGGTGGACGATGGCTATTTCCTGCAAAGCCTGTCCAGGGACCCCTCGGACCCCAAGAAGGTCAAGGTCAAGGAAGACAAGCACTTTGAACCGGCGGCCGTGACCAAGGGGCGTCTCTGCTTGCGGCGGGTCGGCAAGGAGGTGCTCTTCCTGACCGCGGAAGATCCCGCCAAGCCACTGGAGCAAATCGGCGACAAAATGCCGTTCACGGACAAGCCGGTCCGCAAGGTGCTTGTGTTCGTGGATACGGGCGGCTCGCCGACCGTGGTCGATGCGGTGGTGCGGCAAATCGAGATCCGGGCCGAGGAACTGGCCGGCGGCAAGGTGCAGCCGCCGCCCCCGCGGTCCACCTGGTGGGCCTGGCTGGTCCTGTTCCTGGCCTGCGGCGTCCTGGTCTGGCGCTGGCGCGAGCAGTGGCGCCAGGCCGACAGCAAGAGCAAGCAGCCAAACCAGCTCAAGCCCGAAGCAGAAACGAGGGGGAGCATCTTCTCTCGCTAGCGCTTCAGGCTTGTGGGGAACGCGGAGAAAACAGCACAATCCGGGCAAGCTCGGCAAGCCAGCCGGCAGAACCGAGCCAAATCCAACCGGTTGGTCCCGCAAAGATGGACTCCAATTTGTGAAAGGCTTCTGGTAGAGTTCCGGCGGTTCGTCGCCGGGGGAGTCGAGCCAGGGGCCAACCTGGAGACGGCGGGAAAGCATTCCCGCCCGGGTACTTCCGGCAGACGTACCACCGGGGCAGCGGCCCAATCTGCTGCCGCGGTGCTGACTCGGGAAGGAGTCCGGGTGTGGCCTTACGCTGGCGAATCCGCCACAAACTGATGCTGGGTCTGGGCCTGGTGGTGGGGATCATGGCCCTGCTGCTGGGAGGGACGCTGTTTGGGCTGTTGTCGTACTACCTGACCACCACCAGCATGCGCTTCAAGCTGGTGGAGTTGCAAAAGGCCGATAAACTCAAGGAAGAGGTCACTCGCCTGGTGGCACCCCACAACGTGGCCTATCTCATCCTCAACTCCGGCAAGGTTTCCGAGAGAGATCCCAAGAACCTCCCCCCCAACGTGACCAGCGCGGAGATCGTCAATGAGAAGCTGACGTTGTACGAACGCCAGCTCAAGGAAAACCTGGCCCAGCAACACGACCCGGAAGATGGCAAGCTGGAGCAGGGCTGGGTAGACGACGTGCGACTGCACCTGAAGTACTTTGAATTGGCCGTCAACAAGGCCAATGCGCCGACCGCGGCGGGCCCGGTGAGCAGCCTGAATGGGCTTGAGGCGTTTCTGGAGACGCAGGACGACCAGGATTTCGCCCTGGCCCTGGCGAGCACGGCAGGCGGCCTGGCCGGGTCCGGCGGCGGGGCGCTGCAACTGGCGTATTCATCCAAGGTCCTGTTTAACGCGCATCTCTCGGTCCCTCGCGAGGTCGGCCGGCTGACCCGCGATGCCGGCGACCTGCGGCAGCACATTGAAAAACAGCTCGAACTCTACCTGACCGGCTGTCGCGGACACTACCAGACCACCTTGTGGATCGTCCTGCCGTCCAGCATCGTCGGCCTGCTGCTGATGGCCAGCCTGATGCGTTCCTTCTATGCCTGGGTCTTCTACCCGATTCGCGACGTGGAAGCCGGGGTCAAGCGGGTGGCCCAGGGCGACTTCGATCATCGCATCGAGGTCCACAGCGGCGACGAGATGGAGGACCTGGGGGCGGCCTTCAACGACATGATGCAGCCGACTGCACGACCTGTACTGCGACCTGGCCCGGCAGGTCAACGAGCGCAGCCGGCAGCTGGTCCGCTCGGAACGGCTGGCCAGCGTCGGCTTCCTCGCCGCGGGCGTGGCCCACGAGATCAACAATCCGCTGGCCAGCATCGCCTTTTGCAGCGAGGCCCTGGAGGGCCGGCTCAACGACCTGCTCCGGGCCCTGCCGGGTGCGGGCCGCTCCAGCAGCGAGCAGGAGGTGTTCGCCAAGTACCTGAAGATGATCCAGGAGGAGGCGTTCCGCTGCAAGAGCATCACCGAACGGCTGCTGGCCTTCAGCCGGACCGGCGAACGGCGGCGCGAGGCGACCGACCTGTGCGAGCTGGTGCAGTCGGTGCTGGACATCACGCAGCATTTGCAGAATTGCAAGGGCAAGCAAATCATCTTCGAGAAGATGGGAGGGCGAGGCTCCTGCCGAGCCGAAGAAGGGGCTGGCCGAATTGTCGCCCCGGTGAACGCGGACGAGATCAAGTCGGTGGTCCTCAACCTGGTGGTCAACGCCCTGGACAGCATGGACGAGGGCGGCAAGCTGATCATCCAGATGAGTCAGAAAGACGGTCTGGCGGAGATGCGCTTCACGGATACGGGCTGTGGCATGTCCCAGGAAGTGCTGGAAAACATCTTCGAGCCCTTCTTCACGCGGAGCCGGACCGGCAAGGGGACCGGCCTGGGGCTGACCATCAGCCACCGCATCATCAGCCAGCACGGCGGCGAGATCGAGGCGACCAGTGCGGGTCCCAACCAGGGGAGCACGTTCATCGTCCGGCTGCCGTTGCAGTTCGAGGAGTCGGCCACGCCTCCCTCCGGACCGCCGGAAGGCCGGAATGAACAGCCGGCCCCCGTCAGTGATCGTGGCCGGAAGGCGGCATGAGGCGAACCGGTTGCGTAAGCTGCCGGGTAAGGAGTTGAGGCCATGAGCAGAAGTTTGCGAATCCTCTTCGTTGACGATGAGAAGTCGCTGCAGGAGTTCATGCGCTCGGAGCTGCCCCGGCTGGGCCATGAAGTGACCGTCTGTCCCGACGGCAAGGCTGCCCTCAAGGTGCTGGAGAAGGGGCCCTTCGACGCGGCCATCCTCGATCTGCGCATGCCGGGCATGACGGGTCTGGAGGTGCTGGAGCAGCTGAAGAAGAGCTGTCCGGACACCGAGGCGGTGGTCATGACGGGCCACGCCAGCATGGAGACGGCCATCGAGGCGCTGCGGCTGGGGGCGTTCGACTACATCACCAAGCCGTGCAAGCTGGCCCAGATCGAGGCGGTGCTGTGCAAGATGCTGGACCACCGCGATCTGAAGAACAAGAACGCGGGCCCTGGAGAACCGGGTCGAGGCGGCCGAGGGCCCCACGGTGCTGGTGGGCGATTCGCCGGCGATGGCCGGCGTCCATCGGATGATCGGCATCGTCGCCCCGACCGATGCGACCGTGCTGATCCTGGGCGAAACCGGCACCGGCAAGGACCTGGTGGCCCGGATCCTGTGGCAGCAGAGCAAGCGGGCCAGACATGCCGTTCGTCCCGGTCAACTGCGGCGCCCTGCCCGAGAACCTGGTGGAAAGCGAGCTGTTCGGCCACGTCAAGGGGGCGTTCACCGGGGCCGACCGCGATCACAAGGGGCTGTTCGAGGTGGCCAACGGCGGCACGCTGTTCCTGGACGAGCTGGGCGAGCTGAACAAGAACATCCAGGTCAAGCTGCTGCGCTTCCTGGAATCGGGCGAGATCCGCCGCGTGGGCGAAAACAAGCCGTTCCGCACCGACGTGCGCGTCCTGTGCGCCACCAACCGCGAACTGCGGCAATTGATCCAGGACGACATCTTCCGCGAGGACCTCTATTTCCGCATCAACACCTTCGAGATTCCCCTGCCGCCCCTGCGCGAGCGCCGCCAGGACATCCCCGACCTGGCCCGCCATCTGCTGGCCCGGCACGCCCGGCGTCCAGCGGAACAGGTGGCGTCGCTGCTGAGTCCCGAGGCCATCGACGTGCTGCTGGACCATCTCTGGCAGGGCAACGTCCGCGAGCTGGGCAACGCGATGGAGCGGGCCTACATCCTGGCGGCCGGCGGGCTGATCCTGCCGGAGCATTTGCCGCAGACCGTCCGGGTCCGGGCCACGGTGCCGATGCAAGCGGTCACGGGTACGGCAGCGGTTCCTCCGGTTTCGCTGGCCCCGCGGACGCTGAAAGAGGTGGAAATGGAGCATCTGCTGCGTACACTGGAGAAGCATGGCGGCAGCAAGACCGCCGCCGCCCAGGAGCTGGGGATCAGCCTCAAGACGATGTACAACAAGCTCAACCAGCTGGAGGCCGAACGCAAGCAGGCCGGGTAGCAGGCCATCCAATACAATTGAACCACGGATAACACGGATAACACGGATAAATGCCTTTGTCTTTATCCGTGTTATCCGTGTTATCCGTGGTTCAATTGTATTCTATGCGACTTACTCCTCTGCCGATCGACACCGTGTTGCCCGAGGTGCTCGCCGCCCTGAAGCAGCAGCCATGCGCCGTGCTGCGTGCCCCCACCGGTGCCGGCAAGACCACTCGCGTCCCCCCAGCCCTGCTCGACTCGGGCCTGGCCGGTGCAGGCCGGATCATCCTTCTGGAGCCGCGCCGGCTCGCGGCCCGTGCCAGTGCCCGCCGCATGGCCGACGAACGCGGTCAGCGTCTCGGCGAGGAGATCGGCTATCACGTCCGCTTCGAGCGCCAGGCCGGGCCCCGCACCCGAATCCTCGCGGTGACTCCTGGCATCCTGCTCCGCTATCTGCACGACGATCCCTTTCTCGAAACGGTTGGAGCCGTCCTGTTCGACGAGTTCCACGAACGCAGCCTGGACAACGACCTGGCCCTGGGCATGGTCCGGCTGTTGCAGCAAACGGTCCGACCCGAGCTGCGTCTGGTGGTGATGTCGGCAACGCTGGCGGTCGATGCCGTGGCCGGTTACCTGGGCTGCTTGTCCGATCATCGCCAGCGAGGGCCGGCTGCATCCGGTGGAAGTGGTGTATCAGCCGAGAGTTGAGTCAACGCCCTGGCCGCTCGCTGCTGCCCGCGCCACACTGGGGCTGCTGGATCGGACAGCGGGAGACATCCTTGTGTTCCTCCCTGGATTGCAGGAAATCCGCCAGACGGCGCGCCACCTGGAAGCGGCGGCGGCCGAGCGCGACCTGGCGGTGCTGCCGCTGTACGGCGACCTGCCGGCAGAGCAACAGGACGCCGCCCTGTTGCCGCAGGACCGCCGCAAGGTGGTGCTGGCCACCAACGTGGCCGAAACCTCGGTGACGGTCGAAGGCATCACCGGCGTGGTCGATACCGGTCTGGCACGCACGCTGGTCTTCGATCCGGCGGTGGGTCTGGATCGGCTGAAGTTGCTGCCCATCTCGCGGGCCTCCGCCGAGCAGCGGATGGGGCGAGCGGGGCGAACCCGGCCCGGAGTCTGTGTCCGGCTGTGGAGCGCGTCGGGGCACCTGGCCCGGCCCGAGCAGACGGAACCGGAGATCCGCCGGGTGGACCTGGCCGGCGCGGTGCTGCAACTGCTCAGCCTGGGCGAGACGGACGTGGAGCATTTCCCCTGGCTGGAGCCACCCCCTCCAGCGACCGTGGCCCAGGCCCTGAACCTGCTGCGGCGGCTGGGAGCTATCGCGGATTCGGGTGTGACTCCGCTGGGCCGGTCCCTGGCCCGGCTGCCGGTCCATCCCCGGATTGGCCGGCTGCTCATCGAGGGTCAGCGCTGGGGTGTGCCGGAACGAGCAGCCCTGGCGGCCGGTCTGCTCTCGGAACGCGATCCGTTCACACGCTCGATTGATGGCCCGCCGCGGACGGCAGCGCCGACGCACTCGGACATGCTGGACCGGGTTGTGGCCCTGGAGGAGTTCGCCCGGACCGGACGGATCCAGACTCACCTGGGCACGCTGAACCGCAATGCCGCACGCTTCCTGCTGCGGGCCCGAGATCAGCTGGTCCGCGAGCTGCGGCGGGAAGAGTCCACTGTTGCTTCCAAACCTGTTGACCCCGAAGAAGCGTTCCTGCGTGCCCTCCTGGCCGCGTTTCCGGACCGGCTGGCCCGGCGGCGAGAGCCGGGCAGCCGGCGCGGGGTCATGGTCGGCGGCCGGGGCGTCCGGCTGGCGCCGTCGAGCGGCGTGGTCGAGCCGGAACTGTTCCTGTGCCTGGACGTGGACGCCGCAGCGAGCGAGACACTGGTGCGGATCGCGTCCGGCGTCCAGCGCGACTGGCTGCCGCCGGAGCAGCTGACCAGCGGCATCGAGGTGGAGTTCGATCCGGCCAGCGAGCGGGTCGTCGCCCGCAAACGGCTGCGTTTCGGCGACCTGCTGCTGGAGGAAACCCAGGCCAACGCCGGACCGGACGAGGCCGCGCGAGTGCTGGCCGAGGCCGCAGCGTCCCAGCTGGAGCGCGTCCTCCCGGCCGAGGACTCGGAAGCGGGACTGTACCTGACCCGGCTGCGCTGTCTGCGGCAGTGGCTGCCGGAGCTGGACCTGCCGGCCTTCGACGAGAGCGACCTTCGCGAGTTGCTGACCTGGCTGACGCCGGGCTGTCGCTCCTTTGCCGACCTGCGCAACGCCCGCTGGCTGGAGGCCATCCAGGGCAAGCTGACCCACGCCCAGCGGCAGGCGGTGGAGCGCGAAGCGCCGGAGCGCCTGGAGGTGCCCAGCGGCAGCCGGATCACGCTGAAGTACGAGCTGGGTCGGCCGCCAGTGCTGGCGGTGCGCATCCAGGAGGTGTTCGGACTCCGCGAGACGCCGTGCGTGGCCGGTGGCCGGGTGCGGGTGCTGATGCACCTGTTGGGGCCGAACTACCGGCCGCAGCAGGTGACCGACGATCTGGCCAGCTTCTGGAGCAACACCTATCCGCAGGTCCGCAAAGACCTGCGAGCCCGCTATCCGCGCCACGCCTGGCCGGAAGATCCCTGGACCGCGACTGCCGAGAAGAGACCGCGGCGGCGGCAGTAGACGTGGCGGAGCCCGATTGTTCGGCGCCTCGTCCTTGCGTGAGCAGAAACCCCAGGGTACAATGCCGGTGTTAAGGGAAAGGCTGCTCCACGAGAGGGAAGAGCCGATCCGTTTGCAAAAAGGGAATAGCCATGACCAGGGTCATCCTCGACACTGTACTGCGGGAAAAACTCCTCGATCTTGCCCAACCCCTCGAATTGTGTGATGAATCGGGCCAGGTGCTGGCACACCTTCTACCTGCGATCAACCCGGCAGTCTATGAAGGACTCGAACCGCAAATCAACAGGGAGGAGTTGCAGCGCCGGAAACAGAATAAAGGGAAGACCTATACGACGGCGGAAGTGCTGGCTCGTCTCGTCCCCTGGGAACCCTACTTCAGCGAAGAAGAACTGCGGCAGCAAGAGCAAGCCAACGAGAAACGGCACACGATGGCCGAAGTGCTGGCTCACCTGAAAAGCCATGAGCAATAGATCGGCCAGAAAGATTGGACCTGGAGTTAAGCCGATGAACAATAATACAACGACCGGGACAGGCAAACGCTGGAAGGCCAGCGAATTGCGAAAACTCCCACCGGAGCAACGAGATGCTGTCCTTGAAGCTGCGGCCATCCAAGCCGAGGAGGATTATCGCAACGACCGGGAACTGACCGCATTTGAAGCTTTTGGCAAGGATGACCTCTATGGCGACAGCGCCAACACCCAAACGAGGTGACGTTTGGCTGATTGACTTCGATCCGTCTATCGGAGCAGAGATCCGCAAAGTTCGTCCAGCCGTGGTCATTAGCTTGGACACGGTTGGACGGTTGCCTTTGCGGATGGTTGTCCCCATCACCGACTGGAAACCCCAGTATGCCAGTTATCCCTGGTTCGTCGAATTGCCTGCTTCTCCAGCAAATGGCCTGATCAAGGATTCAGGAGCCGACGCCTTCCAGACCAAATCGGTCTCGCTGGCCCGGTTCGTTGATCGCCTGGGAGAACTGACGCCCGCCCAACTGGACGAGATTGCCGAAGCGATAGCGCTTTGTGTCGGCGTGCCGTAGTCTTCCAGATGTAAGACCTTGTCCACGAACGAGGCCCATTACCTCAATCCACGCTCCAGCGCCTCGACAATCGCATCCACGTCATAAACACACCCGGCCCACGTCCCACCGCCGACGCGCTGCAACGCCGCCCACAGTCGCGTATCGTCTGGCAACTGCGGATCGGGAGCCAGATCCGGCCGCGGTGGCCGGCGGGCCAGCACTCGTTCCCCTTCCTCCGCTCCAAACACAACGTCGCCTTCGCCCACCAGATCGATGCTGCCCTCCAGGCGGTTGCGATCGACGATGATCTGGATACGATCCCCATCACGCACCTTGCCGATCGGTCCGCCCGCCAGCGCCTCAGGCCCAATGTGTCCAACGCACGCTCCCGTCGAGACTCCGGAGAAGCGTGCGTCCGTCAGCAGGGCCACTTGCTTGCCGAAGCTCAGATGCTTCAGCGCCGAGGTCACCTGATACGTCTCCTCCATGCCCGATCCCATCGGACCACGGCAGATCAGCACCATCACGTCCCCCGGCTGAATCCGTCGCTCCTTGATGGCCGCGATGGCCGCGCGCTCCGTGGTGAACACCTTCGCCGGGCCGACCTTGCGATAGACGCCGTCGCCATCGACCACACCTGGATCGATGGCCGTGCTCTTGATGACCGAACCCTCCGGAGCCAGGTTGCCGCGCGGGAACGTCACCGTGGAGGTCAGGCCGCGGGCACGGGCCTGGGCGGGACTCATGATCACCGTGTCCGGATCAACGCCGTCCTGCTCTCGCAGTGTCTGCCGCAGCCGGACGCGCCGTTCGCTCTTCTCCCACCACTCCAGCACGCGAGACAACGGCTCGCCGGTCACGGTCAGACAGTCCAGGTCGAGCAGACCCATTTCCCGCAGATGCAGCATCACCTCGGGAACGCCGCCGGCCAGGAAGACGCGCACGGTCGGATGGCCGATCGGTCCATTGGGCAGGGCATCGACCAGCCGCGGCACGCGACGGTTGAGGTCGATCCAGTCCTCGACCGTCGGCCGGCGCAGGCCGGCGTGGTAGGCCACGGCGGGTACGTGCAGCAGCAGGTTGGTGGAGCCGCCGAAGGCGGCGTGAACCACCATCGCGTTGCGCAGGGCGGCCTGGGTCAGCACTTGCCGGGTCGTGAGCTTGCGCTCCAGCATCCGGACGATGGCCCGGCCGGAGCGGCGGGCCATGTCCAGCCAGATCGGCTGGCCCGAGGGGGCCAGGGCCGAGTGCGGCAGGGACAGGCCGAGCGCCTCGGCGACGACCTGCGACGTGGCCGCGGTGCCCAGGAACTGGCAGCCGCCGCCGGGCGAGGCGCAGGCCCGACAGCCCATCTCGGCCGCTTCCTCCAGGGTGATCTGGCCGTGCGTGAAGCGGGCCCCGATCGTCTGGACCTTGCCCGCATCCTCGCCATTGCTGGCCGGCAGCGTCACGCCGCCCGGGATCAGCACACAGGGCAGATCGTGCATACTGGCCAGGGCCATCATCATCGCCGGCAGCCCCTTGTCGCAGGTGGCCACGCCGATGACACCCTTGCGCGTCGGCAGCGAGCGGATCAGCCGGCGCAGCACCAGGGCGGCATCGTTGCGGTAAGGGAGGCTGTCCATCATGCCCGGCGTGCCCTGGGTCCGGCCGTCGCAGGGATCGGTGCAGAAGCCGGCGAAGGGGATGCAGTGCAGCGACCGCAGCTCCTCGGCCGCGGCCTGCATCAGCAGACCGACCTCCCAGTGGCCGGTGTGATAACCCAGGGCGGCGGGGCTGCCGTCCGGGTTGCGCAGGCCGCCGGAGGTGCTGAGGATAAGCACCTCGGCCCGGTTCAGCTCGGCCGGCTTCCAGCCCATGCCGACGTCCTGGGTCCAGCCGAACAGGTCGCCCGAGGGGGCCTCGCGCAGCAAGGCCTCGGTTAACGGCAGCCGGCCTTCGGGACCCGGGGCCCGGGACACCACGTCGAGGACGGCGGGATCGGATTCGACAACGGAGGCGAGTGCGGATTTGGTTGGTTCTGTCATGGATCTTTTTTCTCCCCTCTCCCCGCTGGGGAGAGGGGTTGGGGGTGAGGGGCTGCATTTGATTTATCGTTTCGCGCTGGGCCAGTACAGCGCGAAACGATAAATGAGCCAACCACACCCCTCACCCCCAACCCCTCTCCCCAGCGGGGAGAGGGGAGAAGTTTCGTTTACTTTGACGCGAAGAACCGTCGATGCTCAATCAGCAAACACTTGTTCATGACTACCCGCAGCCCCGCCTTCCTGGCCATCTCGGCCGCGGCGTTGTGAGCGATCCCCAGCTGCATCCAGACCGCCTTTGCTCCCACGGCGATGGCCGAGGCGACGATCTCCGGCACCGCTTCCGGCTTGCGGAACACGTCCACAACGTCGATCTTCTCCGGCACGTCCTCGAGCCGGGCGTACGCTTTCTCGCCCAGCACGCTCGTCACGGCCGGGTTGACCGGGATGATCCGGTAACCCTGCTGCTGCAGGTACTGGGCCACGTGGTAGCTGTCGCGGTCGGGCTTGTCCGACAGGCCGACCACGGCAATGGTCCGGCTCGAAGTCAGAAGTTGCCGGACCTCTTCTGCCGAGGCGTTCTCCAGCGGCATCTCGCAGGAATCGTGCATGCTCATCTCCAGGACTCAGGCGGATTCCGACAACGGCAGCAGCCGGGGACGCGGCACCACGACCGCGACCACGCTGCCGTGGCGATGCTGCAGCTGGGCGAAATTCAGCCGCAGGAAGCTGTACAGCGATCGGTCCGGACCACTGTTCAGATACTCGCGGGCCAGCTGGGCCATGTGGACATCATAGTCACGTTTGCTGTGCGAGTGCAGGGCATAACGCCCCTCGTGCCGGCGCAGGTCGCCCTCGAAGCTCGGACTGATGTGGTACAGCTCGTGAAACAGCGTCACGAACTTGTCGTCGAAGTCCTGGTCGAGGAAGCGCGGTAAACAGAAGGTGACCAGATAAAGCATCTCCCGATCATCGACCACGTAGCGCTGCACCTGGTAGGGGACGCCCTTGCGGCGGCGAACCAGGTCGCCGCCGCGAAAGCGCAGCGGCGTGACCCGTGCTTGCAGGCCGTGCGGCTGGGCGCTGCGGGCCTGGGTCATGCCGAAGAGCAAGCGGCCGATGTCGATGTGCCGCAGGTCGGCGCAGCGCTGGACGACGTCGGCGCAGAGCCGGCGGACGTGAGCGCAGAAATCGAAGGGCCGATCGACCGGACCGGTGTCGAGCCAGGCGGGCGTTTCCAGGCCAAGGGTCCTCGGCCGGGCGCGGCGCGGCAACTGCACGGCCCGCACCGGCAGGGGCTGGTCGGGTTGCCTCCAGCGCAGCACCTGGGGCAGCACGAGCGTGCTGGAAATTCGTACGTTACGCGACACGTGCCTTTCTCCTGCTCAGGGGTCAGCGACCGCGACGGTCCTGTCGCGGCCCGTCCGCAAACCTCCGGCAGAGGTGGGGGAGCCTCTCCGGGCAGCCCAGCCGAGCCCGGGCGTCCTGAAAGGGAACCAGGACCAACCCGGGTGCGAGTCTCGAAGGGCGGGCACTGACGGATTGGTTGTATCCTCCCCGATTTGCTTGCCGAATGCAAGCATCCGTTCCGCGGATCTGCCGAGAAGTGGAAACGGCCGCACCCCGACCTGCCGTGACCAGGCGGCGCTGGCCGCTTTTTCCGCAAATCCGATCAAGTCCGCGCCGACCTCGGTCCGATGAAAGAAACGGATTTCACGGGGAAGCGCTGGTGGGCGGCGTTGGCCGGGATTGCCGGGGAGGTGCTGCTTACCCGGCCTGGCTCCTTTGCCCCTTCACGGTCAATCCGGTTCCAGGAGAGAGGCATGCGAAGCAAACGCGGCGACCGGTACTGGCCGGGCTGGTGCCTGGCCGGAGTGGGGCTGGCCCTGAGCCTGCTCAGCGGCTGCCAGACCAACGTGGCCGGCATGACTCTGCCGTCGCCCTGGTACTTGCAGCATCCGCCGCAATACTTCCCGCCCTCGCCGGTCTATCCGTACGCCAAGGAACAGGCGCGCATGGAAGAGGTAGCGGCGGCCCCAGCCCCGGGTGAAGGGGCCCTGCCCTTGCCGCTGCCGCGACAGATCCCGGGCGGTGCCGGACCGTGACGCTGGCCGGCCTGAGAAGGCCGGCCTACAATTTGACACCATGAACCCACCGGCACCTGCGGAATCGGCCCGGCCAACCGACTCCCGCCTGAGCCTGGCACAGATCAACGAAACCGTGATTGCTTGCACGGCCTGTCCGCGGCTGGTGAGCTGGCGGGAGCAGGTGGCCCGGGAAAAGCGGGCGGCCTACCGCGACCAGACCTACTGGGGCAAGCCGGCCCCCAGCCTGGGCGATCCGCGAGCCGCCATCCTCATCTGCGGCCTGGCCCCGGCCGCCCACGGCGCCAACCGCACCGGCCGCATGTTCACCGGCGACCGCTCCGGCGACTTCCTTTATGCCTCCCTCCACCGCTCCGGCCTGTGCAATCAGCCCACTTCACGAAGCCGGGACGACGGCCTGACGCTGACCGGCTGTTACGTGACCGCCTGCGTCCGCTGTGCCCCACCCGCGAACAAACCGACCCGCGCCGAACGCCAGCGCTGTCAGCCATTCCTGGTTCGGGAGTTGCAGGCCCTGACGGAGCTGCGCTGCATCGTCTGCCTGGGCGGTTTTGCCTGGGAGGGAGCGCAAGCGGCGCTGGCAACGCTGGGACACGTGCTGCGGCCCCGGCCCAGCTTCGGCCACGGCAAGGAGGTGGTCGTGGGACCGTACGTGCTGCTGGGGTGTTATCACGTCAGCCAACAGAACACCTTCACGGGCCGGCTCACCGAGGCCATGCTCGATGGCGTGTTCCGGCGGGCGAAGGCAATCGCGCCAATGCGATAAAACCCCACCCCGAAGCGGGGATGGGGAGCCAGAGGGTTGCGGCTGTGTGCCAAAGGAAGCTGGCGCTGTGTGTGCCGCAGCGCCATGCAATCCATCAAACCCCTACCTTCGTGGCGGCCAGGTGCGGCTCCAGCACCTTGCGGAACGCGGCCACGTCCGGGAATCGGGCTTCCGGCGCCTGCGCCAGGGCACGGTGGATGCTCTGCACCAGGGAAGCGGGCAAGTCGGAGCGGCGCTGGGTGATGGGGATCGGGTCCTGATTCAAGATCATCATGAACTGCTGCGGGTGATTGCGCGGCAAGTCATAGGGCGGCTTGCCGGTGAGCAGGTGGTAGAGCGTCGCGGCCGCGGCGTACTGATCGCCCGGGGGCAGCACCTCGCGGAAGCGGGTGATCTGCTCCGGCGCCATGTAGCCCGCGGAACCGCCGATGTCGCCGAACAGCGTCAGGCCGCTGAGTGTCGAGGCCTGGTAGACCCGGGCCAGGCCAAAGTCGGCCAGCCGGCCCACTTGCCGGCCGCCCTCGTCGCTGACCAGCAGGTTGGACGGCTTGACGTCCCGATGCACGAAGCCGTGGGCGTGCGCGCACTCCAGGGCCTCCAGCAGCTGGCAAGTCAGGTCCACGGCCAGGGGGACCGGCAGCGGTCCCCGCTCCTTGACCAGCTGCCGGGCGTCACAACCCGGGACGTAATCCATGACGAAGAACAGCTCGTCGCGCACCTCGCCGATCTCGCGCAACGCCACGATGTTCGGGTGCTGGAGCTGGCGGAGGATCTCGGTCTCGCGGACAAAGCGCTCGATCTGGGTCCGGCTGCCGTTGACCGCGGGGACGAGCATCTTGATGGCCACCGGCAGAGCGTCGGTGCGGCGCAGCGCCTGGAAGACGACGCCCATGCCTCCCTGACCCAGCTTGCGAATCAGCTGATAGCCCGGCACCGGGGGAAGATCGGCGGTGGGCGGTTTTTCCACCCCGGCCAGCTGCAGCTCCGTCGCCGTGACTGTATCGTCCACAGGGGCCGAGGCGGAAGCGGCCGCGGCAAAGTTGGAGTCGGACTCGTCGCCGTGCATCAGGACGCGCAGGATGCTTTTCCCCGCCCGGATCTTGTCGCCGTCCTTCAGCTCCGCCGTGGTGATTTTCTGCTCGTTGACAAAGGTGCCGTTGTTGCTGCCCATGTCCACCACCCGGCACAGGGGCGGATTGATCTCCACCAGGAAATGGACCCGCGAGCAGAACCGGTCCTGCTGCAATCGGAAATGGCAATGTTTGGATCGGCCCACGATGAACGTGTCATGCGCCGAGAAGGAGAACCGCTTGCCCTTGCCCGGGCCGGCCGTGATGGTCAGGGTGATGTCCATGGATGCTTCCTGGGTCGGGAATGCAACAGCAGCACAGATGATTATGCCAGCCGGCGAGCGGCCGAACAAGCAGCAATTGGGAGATGGTCCAAGTTGTCCAAACCCGGTCGGAAGTGATAACGTATCGGGGCCATGCTTTCTTCTCCCCTCTCCCCTCTCCCACAAGGGGAGAGGGGAGGAAAAGCCCGCCCGGAAAGGAGGCGCGAATGGATCTGGACGAAGCCGCCCAGGCGTTTCGCGAGTTCGTGTCGATCATCAAGGCGCTGCGGACGCCGGTGACCGGCTGTCCCTGGGACCTGGAGCAGAACCATCAGACGCTCCGCCCCTACCTCATCGAGGAAACCTACGAGGTCCTCGACGCCATCGACCGGGACAACGATCGCTCTTTCCGGGACGAGCTTGGCGATTTGCTCCTCCAGGTCGTCCTGCATGCCCAGGTGGCGGACGACCGCAACGCCTTTTCCATCACGGAGGTGATTCGCGGCATCGCGGCGAAGATGGTCCGTCGGCACCCGCACGTCTTCGGCGGCGTGCAGGTAACCGGCTCCGCCGAGGTGCTGCGGAACTGGGAACAGATCAAGGCCGCCGAGCACCAGCAGGAGGGCGGCTCACCCTCCCGGGCCGCCGCGCTCGCCCGCATCCCCCAGGGTCTGCCCGCGCTGCTGCAGGCCCAGCGACTGGGGGAAAAGGCCGCCAAGATCCACGCCGGCCAGGACTCGGCAACCGAGGCCGGACACAAGCCCGAAGCGCAAGCGACGGGACTCGGCCAGGCCCGGGAGGCGTTCGCTCGCCTGGAAGAAGGGGTCCGGACGCCAGCATCCTGGACACAGCTTGAAGTCGAACTCGGCGAAGTCTTGTTTCGGCTGTGTCAGCTGGCACGCGGACTCGGCATCAACGCCGAGGATAGCTTGCGGGCCTGCTGCGGGCGGTTCGTGGAGCAGTTCCAGAGCGAGGAAACGCCCCCATCCCAGTCCAGGTCAAAGCCGGACCTTTCGGAGATGAACCCATGACCGAATCGCAAGAATATGTCCTTGGCCAATCGACCCGCGCCGCGCCGGCTGGAGATCCAGGACAGAAATCTCGCCGGAGTATCGGAGCGGCTTCTGGATGAGCTGGCCCTGCGGCCGGGGGACCGCGTGGTCGAACTGGGCTGCGGTCCGGGCGGGTTCAGCAGGCGGATCCTGCGCCGGCTGGGGAAGGACGGCGTCCTGGTTGGCGTGGATTACAGCGAGGGCCTGCTGGCCCAGGCACGAGAGGCGCTGGCAAACCCGTCCGACGAGGGGGAGCCACGGAGCCCGGCACGGTTCGAGCCGGTGCGTGCGGACATCGCCCAGCTGGGGAGCTGGCTGGACGGGGCCGACGTGGTCGTGGGCCGGACCGTGCTGCACCACGTCCCGATGGTGGAGTTCCTGCTGGGCCGGCTTCGCGCCGCACTCCAGCCGGGGACGCGGGTGGGGTTCCTCGAACCCGACTTCCGCTCGCCGCTTGCTCGCCTGGCCTATCTCGAAGCGACCGGACGGTCCGAACTGGCGCCGCTGGGCACGTGGGCGGCGGCGATCAACCAGCTTTACCAGGCCAATCGGCTCTCGCCGGCCGTGGGGGCGACTCTGGGGCGCTCCCTGGAGCTTGCCGGCTTTCGCCGGGTGCGGGCGGAGTGGGCGGAAGGCCGTTCCGATCGCTTTGCCATCGAGAACATGCAGATGGTCTACGACGAGGTGCGGGATCGGCTCGCTGCGCTGGGCATCTTGACGGCCGAGCAGGTCGCGGAGCAGCAGCGCTTGCTGCGCGACCTGCCCCAGGACTCCCTCCCGGCCGTGTGGGGCTTGAATCTGGTCGCCTGTGAGGTTTAAGCCGATCCGCGCCGCCCGGTCACGGTTCCACTGTGGCCTCGATGGTGACGGATGCCGGGGCCTCCTGGGCATCGGTCTTGATCTTCAACTCCCGTTTGAACTTGCCGGGCTTGTCAAACAGGCAGCGGAATTTAAGCAGCTGGACCCTTTGGGACTTCTCTGAAGCGGGTATTTCCAGCGAGATGACATTGTCCAGGCCCCCGACCTCGAGGATTCGGAAGGGCTTGTTGGCCTGCACCACGATCTGGCATCTGTACGGCTCATCGGTCTTGACGCTTCCCAGGTTAAGTCCGTTGGGCGCACTCAGCGTCAGTCCGGGGACAACGTTGGCCTGGATCAGGAGGGGCACCAATATGGCCTCGGCCCTGTTGGTCCTGAGCTGGATCATGTCTTTCCACAGTCCCAGAGGAGCGTCGGAGCGGAGAGTCACGTCCAGCACGTAGCCCACCTTGCCCGCCTTGCGATGTGTCTCAGTGACTTGCACGTCGATGGGCAGGCCCCTGGGGACAATCACCTCTTTGATTTGCCACTCGAGTTGGCCGTTGTACTCGACTCTCACTTTCTGGAAGACCTTGTCCCCAAGGACCACTTGTTTGAAGTTAACTTCCCCCGGCTCGAAGCTGGTATCTTGCCGGCTGGTGGCCGAGATCTGCAGGTCGGCGCTGGAGGCGAACTGGGGACCGACCGCGACCCGGATGGTGGCCGTCTTGGCGCCGGTGAAACGCCGGGTGTCCATGCTCACGTCAATGGTGACCGTCTCGCGCGGCTCCAGCACTCGTTTGGACGGCGTGGCCGTGACGCAGCCGCAGCTCGTACGCAGCTCTACGATCTGCATGGGCACGGCATAGATGTTGGTGATGGGGAAGCGATGGAAGAGTTGGGCGCCGTGGGGCACGACGCCGAAATCCTTGGTCAGTCCGTCCTTGAACATCTTCTCAGCCCAGATGCCGATCGCTGGTCGTTGCCCGGCTCGCGTCGGCAGACGAAGAGCGTCCGTCCCGAACCGGGCTTGCTCGCAAAGTCGGCCGGGCGTTCCTGCCCGTCCGCCTCGCAGATCTTCAGAACGTTGCCCTCGACCTCGTAGATCCCCACGAACTTCGTTCCGTTCTGCCCTTCGACCAGAGACGTCAGATCGATCTGTTTTGGCTTTTTCGTCGGGTCCAGCGCGTATGTGAACCCGCGATCCTTGGCTCCCTCCTTCCAGATCAGGTACGAGTGGGTGATGAACACCTGCACGCTGCCCGGCTCGAACGGCAAGGCTTTCCCTTCCTTCTCGGCGCTCACGAGCGACCAGACGCCCTGGATCGCGCAGTCCTCCTGTTTGTTTTCTTTCGCCGGGGCCGCAGGTGTGGCCGCCGGGGGCCCAGACGAGGCGTGGTCGTCCGCCGGCGCTGGGGACAGGGAGTATCCAACCCCGGCCACGAGAGCCAATAGACACAGCACCACTGTCCCGATCTTGAGTTTGCTCAGCAGCATCGACTTCCATGCTCCTTCTGCCAGGGTAAGGATTCTGTCCGAGATGACGCCCGCGGCCGGAGCTTGCTCCGCCGCGAACACACCTGCATTCTTGATGGTTGCGGACGCGAGAGCGGCCGGCACCTGGGCGGAGGCCGCATTCCGCGCCATTGTCGCCGCCAGGGCCCCGGCCGACAGCGTCAGGCCGCGCCGGGTGAGCCGGCCCGCGAGCAGCGTCCGGCCCCGGGCCAGCCGGCTGGACAGCGTGCCCTCCGGCCAGCCGAGCTGCTGGGCCGCTTCCTTGCGCGTCTTGCCTTCCAGGTCGCACAGGACAATGGGAGTGCGGTACTTGCCCGGCAAGAGACGCAGTTCCTGATCGAGCAGCGGCGGCAGTTCCTCCGGGAGGTCGCGCTCCACGGCTGCGGGCTCGGGTGCCTCTGCCAGCTGCCTTTCTCGCGCACGCCGTCTGTCGGCGATCGACTTCGCTTTCAAGGCGACCTGGGAGGCAACGCCGTACAGGAAGTTCGGCAGCATCTCGCGTGGTGTGATCGCCGCGGCCCTGCGGACCAGGACCAGGAAAGTCGCCTGGAAGGCGTCCTCGGCGTCCTGGTAATTGGGGAGCAACCGCCGGCAGACACCCCAGACCATCGGCCCGTGCCGGCGCAGCAAGGCCGCGAAGGCGGCCTCGTCCCGGCAAGCGAGGTAAGACTCCAGCAGCTGGGCATCGGTCAGGCCGGCCGCGTTATGCTGAAAGATGACGCCGCGAAGTTGCTGCATGGCGTGATTGACGTGGCTGGTCGGCATGGCGTTCCTCCGTGACCGCTCGGTTCCGTCTCTATTGAGTATTTCCAGCTGACTGGCAATTTCATCCACGATTTTGCAGGAGCGACCCGAGAAAACCGCATTACCTGGGGCGATGCCCCAGGCTATCGTGTTGCGCCCCTTCGGGGCAGGGAGACAAATTGCCCCGAAGGGGCGCAACACGATAGCCTGGGGCATCGCCCCAGGTATCAAGGGCATCGCCCGGAGGACTCTCTTCCGCCTAACATACCCTCTCTCAATCGCCCAGCCAATCCAGCATATCCTTCGGATTCTTGCTGAACGGCCGGTCCCTGCTCTCGATCGAATCCAACTGCTTGCCGCTCTTGCCAACCCCAGCCGCGACCAGCACCTTGCGCGGAGCAATCTCCGCCAGCACGTCCCCGAGGTCGCCATAGCGGTCCAGCATCCCGGGCAGAATGCTTGCCGCGTTGATCGGCCGACCGACCGCCTCGAACAGCGGGAGGTAGCTGAGCAGCATCTCCTCGACTGCCAAATGCTTCACAGCTGGCTCCACGGCGGCGGTCAGGCAGGCGACCAGGGCGCTGTCGCGCCGGCCGCACAGCACCAGCCGCGACAGCGTCCCGGTCATCGTCTTTTTGATCGCCGCCAGCACGTCGGTAACGCGCATGCCCAGCAAGGACTTGCCCACCAGGAAGGCGTTGTAGGCGACGTTCTCCTCCACACCCGCCAGCGGATCGGCGTAATCGTGGCCCTTGACGACGAGGTCGGACCGCAGCGCCCCCACGCCGCGCGGATCGACCACCACGACCGCATAGCCGCGCTGCTCCAGCGCCTTGAGGAACGCATTCTCTTCCTGCCAGCCAGCCGTCTCGTTGCCGTTGACCAGCAGGATCAGCGTCCGGTTGTCCTTCCCTCCCGGCGTGATCTCGGTGGTCCGGAAGTCGGCCAGTTCCGGATCGAGCCGCAGCAGCTCGCGCAGCGATTGCCGGGACGGTTTGGCCTTCTTGCGGAACTCCTCCAGCGCCAGCGGCAGCAAGGGCCGGGACTTGAACGTCACGTTGACCTGCCCCTCGGCACAGACAAGCAGTTCCTTCGGCGAGCGCGGCTCCACCGCAATCTCTTCCACCGCATCTCCCTTGCGGCCGGCCAGCCAGCGCTCGAACCACCCGTAGACCGCATTCCGCAGCGGCCGGCTCAGTCCGTGTTTCTCGGCCGCCTCCGCGCGCTCGATCCGCTCGGGGACGCTGGCTACCTCGTACAGGTGCTTCGCCTCGGCGAACGATTCGCGTGCCCCCTCGATGGGGAAGAAATCGAAGCGTGCCGTGCCCAGCAGTGTCGGCCGGGGCACACGCAGGGCCAGCAAGCCGGCGTGATCGATCCCCTCGCGGACGAAGCCGAAGACGTCCTGCTCCGGGTCGGCGTCCGGGTCGGCCTGGATCCGGTTGGCCATCCGCCGCGGCAGTGTCGTGACGTAGCAGCAGATAGCCGCGACGACCACCCGAGGATCAAGCGCCGCCACGTATGCAGTGAGCGTGCCGCCGCCGGAATTGCCGACGCAACCGAGCTTCGTCGGGTCCACTTCCGGCAGCGACGCCAGATAGTCCAGGGCACGAACGCCGTCCCAGATCCGGTAGCGGGCCAGGCTGGTGCCCAGCAGATAGAGCGGATTGCCGAGGACCGCGTGTTCGCCGCAGGTGAGGTTGAAGCGCGAAAGGCCTTTCTCCGCCTCCCAGAACTGGCTCCGCTCGGCCTGGCCCACGGGGTCGTAGGTCAGGACGACGTAGCCGCGCTTGACCAGGTTGACGTGCAGCGTCTGGTAAGTGGGGGCGGCCTTGCCGACCGCCGAATGGCCGCAGGGACTGATGACGCCCGGCAGTGCGGCCGTCATCTTCCGGGGCTTGTAGAGCAGGGCCGAAACGAAATAACCGGGGAAGCTCTCGAAGACCAGCTTCTCCACCAGGTAGTCTTTCTCCTCGATCTTCCCCGTGATCCGGGCTGGCGGAGCGCCCTTGCTCCGAGGCAAGCCGTCGAGAAGCCGGAGGAAGCTCTCGCGCAGCGACTTCTGGAGCGCTTCCAGGTCTGCCCTGGTCTTGACGGCAGCGAAGCGAGCGCGGCGCTGTTCCTGCTGGCGAGCGGCCAGGTCAAGAAGCTGCTGGTGGACGTTCGCGAGTTTTTCCGCCGCGGTGAGGAAGGAACGAGGAAACGCAAGAGGAGCGGCCAGGCTGAGGTAGAGCAGTTCCCGCCGGGAAAGGGAAGGCATGGCGTTTCTCATGGGGAATCGGGCACGATGCCGTCAACCTGGGGCGATGCCCCAGGCTATCCTGTTACGCCCCTTCGGGGCGGAAGACAGGACGGCCCCTCACCGGGTCGGAATGATCTTGAAGCTGTCCAGGATCTCGTCAATCTCCGGTTTGGCGGCCTTGAAGTTCTTCTGCCGCTGAGAGATCGCCCGGACCACGTAGAGCTTCTGGTTGACGCTGTACAACCGGATCAGCACGTGCCAGGGCTGGTTGGTGACCAGCACGTCCATTTCCAGTTCCCGTCCCTTGCCATTGAGGACCTCCAGAGGCCGTCGGCGGAGCGAATTCTCAACCAGCTTGGGCAGGAAGAGGTTGTCGCCGTGCTGGACCACGGGGCGGGGATTGCGCCGGCCAGGCCGGAAGCCGCCGAAATCGATGGGGTCGTCGGGACGCCACTCGTCCAGCAGGTTGGTTTCCCAATCGTCCAGATTGCGGCCGGCCACCGTCTCGACCTGCACGTCGATGAACACCGGCCGGGTCAGGCTGACCAGCATCACGTCGGCATTGCGGGCCTCCAGCTCCTTGAGGGTCGGATCATCGAGGTGATTGTTGAGGGCCACGCCCCACTTGCGCGAGGGCCGGGTAATGCTGAAGCCCTTGGTCCTGTCCACGAACTCCAATGAGCCGGTGGTGTCCACCTGGTCGCCGAGGGTCTTGCCGCGCAACCAGCCGGCCACGCCGAAGAACTCGCCGGCGAACAGGGCAAAGACCATCAGGGTGCCGAAGACCAGGCCGGCGATGATGCCGAACAGGGCCAGGCCCGCACCGGCCTCGCGGTCCGGGTTGCGCTTGATCCGCACCAGGGCCATCGAGCCAAGGACCACCGCTGCCGCCTGGCCGACCAGCGGCGTGAAGGCACCCATCAGGGCCATGCCGGCACTGAGCAGGGCCAGCAGGTTGGTCCGGCGACCGCCCGCGGTCGTCTGCAGGCTCGGGGCCTTGAGCGGCTGCTGGCACTCCGGACAGGTGATGGTCTGTCCCGCCAGGGTGTCTTCCAGCTCGAAGCGAGCCCCACACGCACAGGTGAGCGACAGCGCCATGATCTTGCGTCCTCATCCGGCCAGCACAAAGCGATCCACCCCTCCATTGTAGCCGCCGGATTCGTCGCTGCAACGTCCAGGGCTCACGCCCTGGTCTATTGACTGTCGCCCCTTCGGGGCTAAAACCTAGCCCCGAAGGGGCGACAGTCAATAGACCAGGGCGTGAGCCCTGGGTGTCCACACCAGGAACCCAATCATGAAAATCAGCGACGTTCGCATTACAGGACTTTCGGGCGGCACGGTGGACGGCGGCTGGCCGCAGGGCAACAAGCCCACCGAGGACCTCAACACCCTGGTCGAGGTGCTGACCGACGAGGGCCTGACCGGCATCGGCAGCGTAATGACCAGCAAATCGCTGGTGCAGGCCGGCGTTCAGCTGTGCCGGCAACACCTGATCGGCGAGCGCGCCGACGAGCCGATGCGCGTCACGGAGAAGCTGCGGCAGAGCCTGTTCTGGCAGGGCCGGGGCGGCGCGGTCGAGCATGCGATCAGCGGCATCGACATCGCAATGTGGGACCTGATGGGCAAGATCTGCAAGCAGCCGGTGGCCCGCCTGCTGGGCGGCTACTACCGCCAGCGCATCAAGCCCTACGGCTCCATCCTCTTCGACGAGCCCGGTCCGCTGCGGCAGACGCTGCAGCAAACGGTCGCCGCGCGGCTTCAAGGCGATCAAGCTCGGCTGGCGTCCCTTCGGCCGGCGCGACCGCAAGACCGACGAACTGCTGATCAAGACGGCCCGCGAGACGGTCGGGGCCGGGGTCGAGCTGATGGTCGATGCCGGCGGCAGCGAGCAATTCTGGCCGCACGGCTACAAATGGGCCCTGGAAACGGCCAAGATGCTGGCCGATTACGACGTCGTCTGGTTCGAGGAGGCCCTGCCGCCCGACGACATCGAGGGCTACGTCGAGCTGCGCCGCCACTCGCCGGTGCCGATCGCGACCGGGGAAGTGCTGACGCGCCGGCAGAGTTTCCGGCCGTTCCTGGAACGGCACGCGGTGGACATTGTGCAGCCCGATTGCACCAAGTGTGGCGGACTGACGGAGGCGTGGCGGATCGCGTGGATGGCGTACGAACACAACGTCCAGTGGGTGCCGCACGGCTGGAACACGGCGATCGGCCTGGCAGCCGACCTGCACCTGTCGGCGGCGATGCCGGTGGCGCGGTATGTCGAGTATCTCACGCCGTGCGTCTACCTGGACGAGATCATCACCGAGCCGTTCCGGCCGGACGCCGAGGGGTACTTGACTATTCCCGAAAAGCCGGGACTTGGCATCGAGCTGAACCGGGAGGCGTTGAAGCGGTTTGGCGTGTGACAGGGAAGGAGAGTCACGGAGGGCCGGGCGATGGAAGAAGAGAGGGAGGAGTGGGACGGCCCCTGGAAGGAGGCGCTGGACAGCCTGGCGTTGGTGTTCAAACTGTTCTGGCCGGACGTGTCCGGGGAGGTTGATCTTGCCAAGGGGTGGACCCCCCTGGAGCAGGAACTGCAGAAGCTGACGCCCGACAGCAGCTCCGGGCTGTTACGCGTGGACAAGCTGTTCGAGATGGTCGCCCAGGGCTCTGGCGACCCTCGCTTCGCGCATTTCGAGGCGCAGATGGCCAGGGACCTGGAACTGCCCTGGCGCACGTTCAAGTATGGCCGGCGGGCGGGCGAACACTTCAACCAGCCCGTCGGCCGGTTCGTCCTCCTCGGCGATGATGACCCCGACTGGATGCCAACCTCGTACCGCGAGGGCGTCCTGGGTTGCGAGGACACGTTCACCTTCCGTGTCGTCAAGCTGATCGAGTGGCGCAACCGGATGGGCGAACTGGAGTCTGGCGGCAACCTCTTCGGCTTGTTCCTCTGCGCCCATTTGGAGACAATGGCGACGTGGGGCGACGTGACCGGCCGGCAGGAGGCCAAGTTCCGCCTCCTGGCCAACCTGATGCGCCGGGAGACCCTCGACGCCGATTTCCAGCGCTGGTATCGCCTCATCGACTGGATCCTGAAACTGCCCGAGGACGCCAACCGCGCCGTCTGGCTGCGGCTGCAAGAGCTGAAGGAGGGAAAAACCGTGGGACACGTCACTTTTGCTGAGATCTTTGGCCGCGAAAAGGGCATCAAGGAAGGCATCAGGGAATCGCTGCGCGAAGCACTGGTGCTGAAGTTTCCCCAGGAGGGGGCGGCCCTGGCCGCGGCGTTCGAGGGTGAGCAGAACGTGGACCGCCTCAAGTCCTTGCACCGGGCTGCGGTGCTGGCCCAGTCGCCCGACGACTTCCGCTCGCGCGCCTCGTCTCCTTCCTGATTTCTCGGAACGTGGCTTTGTTGTGCAAACCCTCCCCCACAGCACGGACTGTCGAAAAGAATCTCGAAAAAAAACTGACGCGCTTTGGTTTTCCCGGCACTATATTGATGGTGCCGCCCATAGCAGCCCGACGGAAGGGAGAACGTGAACGTGCTGAACTCCTTTTCCTCAATCCTCGTCCTCCTCGGCGCGAGCAGCCTCGCTTACGCCGCTCTGCAAAACAATGCCAGGGACTTTGAAGAGCTGAAACCGCCCGTGGTGTTCCAGGACGGCTTTTTCGCCCTGGAAAAGAGCAAGGATGACTCCTGGCGCTGGATGGGCGACTCGCTCCCCAGGGGGGAGGGGCCGGTCCCCTTGAAAGGGACCGTGCTGCTGCTGAACCCGAAAAAGGACGCCGTTTTGACAATCGCCGCCGCCATCCCCAGGTTGCCGGCACCGCCGACGATCCGGTTCTTTTTCAATGGCGAGCGGCTCGACGAGTTCACGGAAACCAAGGATCGATTTGAACGGTCGTACAAGGTCCCTGCGGCCAAGCAAGGAAAGGAAGAATACGCCGAGCTGCTTCTCACGACGGACCAGTTTTTCATCCCGATGGAATTGAACAAGGCTTCCAAAGACCCCCGTCGGCTCGGCCTCCGTGTGACCAAGCTGACGTGGGCCGCCAGCGAGGGCATTGCTCCGCCTGTGGAGCCGGCCAGGCCGGAGCCGGCCGGGCCGGTGGAAGCAAAGCCAAGCAGCTCGTCGAATCGCGGCTGGCTCGTCCCGTTCCTGCTCCTGGCGATGGTGCTTTTCCTGCTCGTGCTGGTGTTTGCCGTTTACCAGGCGCGGCAGGCCCGGGGCGTCGGCCAGGTTGAGGCAGAGGAAAGTGAGCTGGCAGGAGCAGCGACTTCCCCCGACGCTCTGACCTTTCGGTGTTCGCATTGCACAAAGACGATCAAAGCCAGGGCAGAGCTGGAGGGCAAGAAAGTCAAGTGTCCGCATTGCCAACAACCGGTCCTCGCGGCCCGGCCTCATCAGAGCAGCTCGCCGCAGGCATGACGCGGGAGGCGCTGGCTGGAGCGCTTGTTATTCGTTGCCCTGACCACTGCTTGCCTCCTTCCGGTCTGGCTCTTCCGTTTCTTGCCAACCCAGGACGGTCCGGCTCACCTCGCCAATGCCGTTATCCTCCGCGACTATGGATCGCCGGGAAGCCGGCACCACGAGTTCTTTGAGCTGGCGTTGGAGCCCTTCCCGAACTGGACGGGGCACTTGCTTCTCACGGGCCTGTCGTATCTGGTGCATCCGCTGATCGCGGAGAAACTGCTCGCCACCGTCTACGTCGTCGGTTTCGCTTTTGCTTGCCGATTCTTCCTCGCCTCCTGGCGCGCCTCGGCTGTGCCCCTCGCTCCGCTCTGCCTGCTGCTGGTCTACAACCGTTGCTTCTTCATGGGCTTCTACAGTTACTGTTTGAGCCTGTCGATCCTGTTCACGATCCTCGGCACGGTGCGCTCGGCTGCCGGAACAGATGTCGCCGGGACCGCTCCTCCTCCTGGCTGGCCTGTTCACCGTGGCGTACTTCACTCATCTCGTCGGCTACCTGCAGGCGATTCTCGGCGCGGGATTGCTGGTCCTGTTTCTGCCCGGACGGCGCTGGCAGCGTCTCCTTTGCGTCGCCGCCGCCTTGCTGCCGTCGCTGGCGTTTTGCGCCGACTATCTGCTCTCGACGGGCCTGACCCCTGGTGTCGTCGCCGACGTTGTCAGCCGGAAGCTGGCCGGCAAGCAATCGGGCTCGGCTCTCTCGGACCTGTGCGCGGACGCGCTTCGTCTGGATCGCGACGTCTTCATTGCGTCCGAAGGCTGGTCGTTGCCGGTCGGCTGGTGTCTGCTGGCGCTTTGGGTCGCATACGGAGCGGTAGGGCTGTACGATTGGTTTCGCTTGCCGGCTGGAGGATCTTCCAGAGGTTGGTGGGCGGTGCTGACGGTCTGTCTCGTGATGGGCGCACTCTACCTCGCCTCCCCGGACTGGGTTGGCAGCCACGGCGGCGTTCTCAAGCCGCGCCTGGCGGTCGTCCTGCTCGTGGTTGCGCTGGCGCTGTTGCGGCCGCCAGGGATCGCATGGCTTCGGCATTCGCTGCTGATTGGCAGCTGCGCTCTCGTTGCCGCCCAGCTCGCGTGCATCTGCACCCACGTGGCGGCGGCGAATCGGTTGCTGGAACGATACGTCGCCGGGCGCAGCGAGATTGGGAAGGGCCACGTCGTCTGCGTCATTCAGTCGATCAACCAGGATCCCAATTCCGTCAGCTATTTGCTGCACGCATCGCACTATTACTGTCTCGACACCGGCTGCACGAATCTCGACAACTACGAAGCCGGCGGGCACTACTTCCCGGTCCGTTTTCGCCCCGGGGTCCGGCGCGGCCGCGGCAGCCGCCAGGAATTTGCGTTTTATCCACGCCGGGCGGAGGTCGATCGCCTGATCGCGTGGGAGTGGCCTGCGCGGCCCAACGCGCCGGCGCCCGATGGCTTTCACGTGATTTGCCGGCATGGGTCTTTGACCATTTACGGCCGATAATGGAGACAGGCCTGTTTCCGCCAGATTTGGTCCGAATTGCTCGCTAGCTTCTTGGCCGGCGCGACCGCAAGACCGACGAACTGCTGATCAAGACGGCCCGCGAGACGGTCGGGGCCGGGGTCGAGCTGATGGTCGATGCCGGCGGCAGCGAGCAGTTCTGGCCGCACGGCTACAAATGGGCCCTGGAAACGGCCAAGATGCTGGCCGATTACGACGTCGTCTGGTTCGAGGAGGCCCTGCCTCCCGACGACTTGGAGGGATACGTCGAGCTGCGCCGCCATTCTCCCGTGCCGATCGCGACGGGGGAAGTGCTGACCCGCCGGCAGAGCTTCCGGCCGTTCCTGGAACGGCAGGCGGTGGACATTGTGCAGCCCGACTGCACCAAGTGCGGCGGCTTGACGGAGGCGTGGCGGATCGCGTGGATGGTGTATGAACACAACGTCCAGTGGGTGCCGCACGGCTGGAACACGGCGGTCGGCCTGGCGGCGGACCTGCACCTGTCGGCGGCGATGCCGGTGGCGCGGTACGTGGAGTACCTGACGCCCTGCGTCTACCTGGACGAGATTATCACCGAGCCGTTCCGACCGGATGCGGAGGGGTATTTGACCATCCCGGACAAACCGGGGCTGGGAATCGAACTCAATCGGGAGGCGCTGAGGCGGCTCGGGGTTTAGTCTGGAGAAAGCGACGCGGCCGGACTGGTCGGCCGCAAATCCTTACAGGAGATTGACGCATGGCGAAACGAGAGCAAACAAAAGGGGTTTGTCAGCTCTGCCAGGGAGTGGCCAGCAAAGCGGGCATGACGCGGCATCTGGCGAAATGCCTCGCGGCTCACGAAGGAGCGGAGACAGCGGTGAGCAAGTCGCCGCCGAAGACGGTCCGCCTGTTGCAGATTCTTGTGCAGGGCCAGTACAACCCGGAATACTGGCTCCAGGTCGAGATGCCTGCCACGGCGACCCTGCGCGACCTGGATCAATTCCTGCGCGACATCTGGCTGGAATGCTGCGGGCACCTGAGCGCGTTCAAGATCGCGGGGACCCAGTACTCCGTGCAGATGGCTGCGGAAGCAGGTAATTCCTGGTTCGCCTCCCCCTGGGAAGAGCGAAACATGGACGTGCCCGTCGGCAAGGTGCTGCGCCCGGACATGAAGTTTACCCACGAATATGATTTCGGCAGCACGACCAAGCTGGCCCTGCGAGTGGTCGGGGAGCGCGAGGGACAGGCGCCGGAACAACGGGTCCGGCTGCTGGCGCGCAACGAGCCGCCGCAGATCCTTTGCGAGCTGTGCAAGAAAAAGCCGGCTGCCTGGGTAGACGTCTTTAACGACTACGGCTGGTACTGCGAGGAGTGCAACGAGGATACCGAGGAAGGCGTTTTACCCGTGGTCAACTCCCCGCGCGTCGGGGTTTGTGGTTACACGGGGGAATGACGAAGCGGTTTGGCGTGTGACAGGGAAGGAGAGTCACGGAGGGCCGGGCGATGGAAGAAGAGAGGGAGGAGTGGGACGGCCCCTGGAAGGAGGCGCTGGACAGCCTGGCGTTGGTGTTCGACCTGTTCTGGCCGGACGTGCCCGAGGAGATCGCTCTCGACAAAGGGTGGACGTCCCTGGAGCAGGAGTTGCAAAAGCTGACGCCAGACAGCAGTTCCGGATTGTTGCGCGTGGACAAGCTGTTCGAGATGGTCGCCAAAGGCTCCGGCGACCCCCGCTTCGCGCATTTTGAGGCGCAGATGGCCAGGGACCTGGAACTGCCCTGGCGCATGTTCAAGTACGGCCGGCGGGCGGGCGAACACTTCAACCAACCCGTCGGCCGGTTCGTCCTCCTCGGCGACGATGACCCTCTCTGGCTGCCGAACTTTTACCGCGAGGGCGTCCTGGGCTGCGAGGACACGTTCACCTTCCGCGTTGTCAAGTTGAGCGCATGGCGCGAGCGCATGGGCGAACTGGAGTCTGGCGGCAACCTCTTCGGCTTGTTCCTCTGCGCCCATTTGGAGACAATGGCGACGCGGGGCGACGTGGCCGGCCGGCAGGAGGCCAAGTTCCGCCTCCTGGCCAACCTGATGCGCCGGGAGACCCTCGACGCCGATTTCCAGCGCTGGTATCGCCTCATCGACTGGATCTTGAAACTGCCCGAAGAAGCCAACCGCGCCGTCTGGCTGAAACTGGAACAACTCAAGGAGCCGAAAACCATGTCTCACGTCACTTTCGCCGAAATCTACGGCCGGGAGAAGGGCATCAAGGAAGGCATCAAGGAAGGCCTCAGGGAATCGCTGCGTGCGGCGCTGGAGGCGAAGTTCCCCCAGGAGGGGCCAGCGCTGGCAGCGGAGTTCAAGGACGAGAAGGACGTCGAGCGGCTCAAGTCCCTGCACCGCCTGGCGGTACTGTCCCAGTCTCCCGACGACTTCCGCTCGCGCGCCTTGTCCGCCTCCTGATTTCTCCGACGGTGTCGTGGAGTATCTGACGCCGTGTGTGTACCCCGAAGAGATCATCACCGAGCCGTTCCGCCCGGACGGGGAGCGGAAGCCACGGCGTCCTATGCTCCTTGCTGCACCCACTCGCGCAACAGTCGGTAATTCGTCTTGCCGCTGCCCAGCAGAGGGATGGCGTCCACCCGACGCACCTCATCCAGACGCATCACGCCGCGCATTCCGGCTTCCCACAACAGGGAGTTGGCTTCCCGCAGGGTGATCTCCGTCGTCGTGAACAGAACGATCTTCCGACCGCCTCCCGGCAGTTCCACGCCCTCGACGGCGACACGCGGCCCCTCTTCCGTATCCGGGAAGCGCGCCGCGATCGGTTCCTGCAAGGCCGGCAGGCTGACCATCTCACCCCCGGCCTTGATGAAGCGCTTCAGCCGACCCGCGAAGTGGAGGAAACCCTCCTCGTCGCGTCGCACCAGGTCGCCGGTCACGTACCATTGTTTGCCGGCTCGGTTGCAAAACGGTGACGGTCCCTCGTGCGCCAGATACCCGGCGAAAACGCTCGGTCCGCTGACCAGCAACAAGCCCACTTTGCCGACGCCGACCTCCTGGTCGGTGTCCACGTCCACGATGCACGTGTCGAGGCCGGGAAGCGCCTGGCCAACCGTGCCCACCCGGCAGGCGGCCGGCGTGTTGACGGCGACGACCGGCGAACACTCGGTGATGCCGTAGCCCTCCAGCAGCAAGGTTTTCGGTGCCAGGTCCCGGCAACGCTGGAACAGCGCCGGGGGACACTTTTCCGCACCCGCGAGGACGAGTCGCAGGCTGGCCAGCTCTTCCGCCCTGGCCCGGCTCAGTACGTAATTGAGAAACGTTGGCGTCGTCGCCAGCATGGTGACCTGGTACAGGCCGATCTTTCGCGCCAGGCCGGCCGCGTCGGTCGGGTCGGGATGATGCACCAGACGCAGGCCCGTGAACAGCGGGGCCAGCGTGGTGACGGTCAGGCCGAAACTGTGAAAGATGGGCAGGAAGCCCAGCAAGGCATCGCCTGGCCGCAGGCCCAGGGAGTCCATCCCGGCGCGGATGTTGGCGATCAGGTTGCGATGGGAGAGAGGCACCGCCTTGGGTGCCTTCTCCGAACCGGACGTGAACAGGACCACGGCAGGACTGCTGGGATCGGGTCGGGGTGCGCCGATCCCTCCCAGACCCCTTGCCGCCAGCAAGGCACGCCAGGTCTTCCAACGTCCCACGGCCTCGCGCATTTCCTCCATGCACAGAAACTCGACGCCGGGAATCGTGATGCCGCTGCGATCCAGGAAGCGGCGCGAGGTGAGCACGTGCGTCAGCCCCATCGAGGTCGCGGCGTGGGCCAGGTTGCTCGGTCCCGTGGTCCAGTTCAGGACCACCGGTAGCTTGCCCGCCAGGTGCAGACCCAGAAAGGCCATGTCGGCGGCCGCGCTGGCCGGCAGCATCAGGCCGACGTTCGGGGCCTTGACAGTGCTTACCCAATGGCGGACCAGGATCGCTCCCGCAAGCAGACGACGGTAGCTCACACAACCGCCGTCCTCGTCGGCAACGGCCACACTGTTGCCCGAAGCCGCGGCGCGGCGGAGGAAGGCCTCGGGAATGGTCTCGCCCAGGACCGTTGCCGCACTGGAGCTGACGCCGCGAAACCACTCCGGCGGAGCGGGCCGGGGCGGTCCCTTTTCCAGCAGGCCTGCCGCCAGGCCGAAGCACTGGGCGACCGTGGCCGGCACCTGATCGGTGGAGAAGCCAAAACGCTGTTCGACCAGCAGCGAAAAATCCATGCGCTCCATGCTGTCAAGTCCCAGCTGGTCCAGAGTGACCTCCGGACTGCTCTCCGCTTCCGTCAGAGGCCGCTTGAGCTTCTCCGAGAGCATGCCAAGCACCTCGGCTTTCACCTCCGGCTTGACTTTGGACACGTCCACCTCGACGGGGCCGGCCAGCGGCGGATACTCGTGGTCGCGTCGGCCAAAGAGGAAGTGGTAGGGGACGAACGTGGGTTGCTCCTGTCCCTCCACGTTCAGCCGGCGTTCGAGGAAGGCGTTGACCTGGGCTCGTTCCAGCGGCGGCAACTCCGAACGCGGGACCACTTCGATCGTGATGGTGACGTTGCGGCGTGGCGTCAAGAAGAGGAAGTTGGAAAGCAGGACCCAGAGGGCGTAGAAGATGGTCGAGGTCAGTGGCGGCAACCGGCCCGTCCAGGCGAAGCCGAACTTGCTGCCCCACAGCCCGCGCGTCCGAATCAGGATGACCTGACAGTCCGGGACCGCCTGAAGGACTTCGGTGGCGGCGCAGGCGCCGCCAAGGACCTCGAGGCCCCGACGCTGCAACCGGCCGCTTGGCCAGAAGACATGGTTGTCTCCGGCCTTGAGGCCGTCAATGATGGCCTGGACGCTGGAGTCGGCCAGGACGCGGGCGGAGCTGCTGGCGCTTTCCAGGTCGGGGACCTTGAGAGCGTGGACGAGTTTCATGAACGGCCAGATGAAGGGATTGTTATACGTCCCCTCGTAGACCAGCGGCCGGAGGTCGAGCTGGCCGCCGATCTGCGACAGGATGAGGATCGGATCGACGTAAGCAGGGTGGTTGGGCATGACCAGCACCTTGCTTTTCCGCGTCAAGCCCTGGAGCGACTCGCGTCCGACGACGCGGACGCGGTAACGCAGACTCAGGAGCCAACGCGTCAGTTGCCAGACCAGCCAGCGAATCGCGAAACGCACCGGGGCTCCCCCCTTGGGAAAGAGTTCAGGGACGCGAAGGGCGAACAGACAGCCTCCGCGAAATGCCTCACGTAGGACGGCTCTCCTGAGCCGTCTGGACGGCTCAGGAGAGCCGTCCTACGAGCCGAGCAAGCGTTCGTCCCACGGGTAATGCGCCATCAACTCGGGGCCCTTGTCCGTGACGAGGACCTGCTCCTCCAGCTTGACCCCGGATCGACCGCCGACCTTGCCGGCGTAACACTCGATGCTCAGACACGTGTTGGGCTGCACGCAGCCCCGCGGCATCACGGCACCCTTGACCCACACGAAAGGCACGTACGGCGGCTCGTCGTCGTAGCCGGAGCCGTGGATCATGCACGAGTATCCCTGGGCGTGATACTCTTCCGGCACCTTCGGCGCCTTGCGGACGATCTCTTCGTAGCTGACTCCCGGCTGGCACAGCGGAATGGTGCCCTGAATGAAGTCGTACGCAATGCGGTAGGCTTCACGCTGTTCGGCGTCGGCCTTGTCGCCGCACAGGAACGTCCGCGAGATGTCGCAGAGATAACCTTCCGGGCCCGCCATGTCCGTATCGATGCCGACCAGGTCGCCGAGGCGAACCCTGTTTTCGCCGGCCTCGTTAAACCAGGGATTGGTGTTCTGCCCCGCGGCCAGGAGCCGGGTGCTGCAATGTTCCCCCCCCAGCTCCAGCAGCTTGCCGGTAAACACGGCGAACAACTCGTTCTCACTCACGCCCGGCCGGATCGCCTTTTCCATGGCGCGGAGGGATTCCTCGGCCACCCGGCAGGACCGATGCAGCAGTTCGATTTCATCGACGCTCTTGATCAGCTTGGCGGCGACAACGACCTCGTCTGCATCGGTGAGCGTCAGGCCCGCTGCCTCCAGGGCCCGGACGCCGTACCAGTCGAGCTGATCGAAGCCGACCTTGCCGCCGGCCAGGCCCCAACCTTTCAGCAGGTCCTTCAGCTCCGCGGCCCAGTCGGCGGAAATGCGATCTACCTCGTGCTGCGCGAAGCGATACTGCCAGGCCTTGGCCGGGCGCGCCGTCGGCCAGACGGCCCTGGCGATGAACAGGGACTTGGAGTACTCGAAGAGCTGCGGATCGCCCTGCACAGGCACCAGGGCGTAGCGGGCCAGGTTGATGGACGTCCAGATATCCATGACGGATACGCCCGTCGCATAACGGACGTTGACGGGATTGACGAGCAAAAGGGCGGCGACGTCGCGTTTGGCCATCTCGGCTTGCATCTTGGCGAGCCGATCCTTTCGCAATCGTGCATGATTCACTTCGCGGGCGGGTCGAGAGACGTTGGTCATGGTGAAGCTTCCTGAGGCCAAGAAGTTAACTTGAACAGTCCGATTCGTTGCATCGAAACGAATTCCTTAGCGTTCATTTCAACAATGTAGTCCTCACGCTCCGCGTGAGGGAATTCCCTCACGCGGAGCGTGAGGACTACATTGTTGAAATGGTCCCTTACACGACCCGCAAGCCGCGCGGGACGACAAGCGGCTCCAGGAGGGAGAAGAGCCCCTGGACGGCCAGCGCCATCACGGCCGCCGGGACGGCTCCCGCGAGAATGTACCAGGGATTGTCGAGCCGAATGCCCAGGAGGATCAGTTGACCATAACCTCCCGCGCCGATAATCGCGCCGATGGTGGCCGTCCCCACGTTGATGACGGCGGCTGTCTTGATGCCGGACAAAATCGAGCGCGAAGCCAGGGGCAACTCAATCCGCCGCAGCCGGGCCCACGGCGGCAGACCGATCACCTCGGCAGCCTCCCGCAGAGACGGCGAAACGTCGTGCAGACCCGTAACCGTGTTGCGGACGATGGGCAGCAGGCTGTACAGGAACAACGCCACCAGCGCCGGCCAGGCGCCCAGCCCCAGCAGCGGAATCATGAACACCAGCAGGGCCATCGAGGGGATGGTCTGGATGATGCTGACCAGGCCGAGAACGTACTTCCCAAGGCGCGGAATGCAGGCCGCGACGATGCCCAGGGGCACGGCAATGAGGATCGCTAACGCCAATGACGCGGCGACCAGGAAGAGGTGCTGTCCGGTCGCTGTCAGGACGGCCCAACTTAAACGCCTGGCCGGGCTCGGGCCGGAAGGCAGAGCAGGCAGGCCTAATTTAGCGTGCAGAAACTCCGCGGCCGCCTCCTGCTCGGTCAGGTAGTCCTCGCTGACGCGGTTATTCATCTCCACCATCTCCCGGGTGGCAATGGCGCCTTCCAGTCGGCGCAGGGCCGCCACGGCGCCGGGATGACGCTCGTCCAGGTCGCTCCGCCACAGCAGCCGGGCCTCGTAGATCTTCAAGGCGCCCAGGTCGTCTTCCAGGACGCGCAGGTTGTAGCTCTTGATTTCCGGATCGGTGGTGTACAGGTCGGTGACGTCGAGGCTGCCGGTTCGCAGGCCCCGGACCGCCAGCTGATGGCTCATTCCTTTGGGTTGCTGGGGCAGTTTGTAGGCGTGCGTGATCGCCAGCCAGCCGTCGTTGCGATTGAGGAACTCCTCGCTGAAGCTCAGGCGAAGCTGCGGCTTGCCGACCAGGTCGCTGATTGTCTTGATCCCTTGCCGATCTGCCGACAGGCCGGGCATCCCCAGAGCGTAATTGTTGGCGAAGCCCAGCTCGCCGCCAAGGGTGACTTTGTGTCGGGCCAGCGCCACCTGCATTTCTTCCTCGCCGCGCGGCGGATTGTCCCGGAGCAGCTCCTTGAGCGTGCCGCTGTACTCGACGTAGGCATCCACGTCGCCCTTCTGGAGGGCCTTCCAGATGATCTGCGTACCGTCCAGCTCCTTCAGATGCCGGGCTGGAATCCCCGCCTCTTTCAGCAACAGACACAGGGCTTCGCCAAGGATCACTTGCTCGGTGTAGTTCTTGGAACCGATGACCACCGGCCCGGCCCAGGCAAGCGACGGCACGAATAACAGGACGACGGCGAGAAGTCGGCTCATAGGGAGACCCCCGGAATGCGCTGAGCGCTGATGAAGCGTCGGACGAAGTCGTCGGCGGGAGAGCGGATCAGGTCGTCGAGACTGCCGGTCTGCACCACCCGGCCGGCACCCAGCAGCAAAATGCGATCGCCGAAGTAGCCCGCCTCGCCCATGTCGTGCGTGACCAGCACCACGACCTTGTTCAGACGCTTGAAAATGTCGCGGAGGTCCTGCTGCAGCTCCGCCCGCACCAGCGGGTCGAGGGCGCCCATGGGCTCGTCGAGCAGAAGGACGGCCGGGTCGAGCATCAGGGCCCGCATGATGCCGACGCGCTGCCGCTGACCGCCCGACATCTGGGAGGGGAAGCGGCTCAGCAGGTCGGTTGGCAACTGCACCAGCCCGGCCAGCTCCTCGACGCGGGCGTGGCAGCGGGCCGCGTCCCAGCCGATGAACTGGGCCATGATCGCGACGTTGTCACGGGCGTTCAGGTGCGGGAACAGGCCGCCGTCCTGGATGACGTAGCCAAGCCGCCTGCGCAGTTGCAAGGCGGTTTCCCGGGTCATCTGGGTCCCGCCAAGCCAGACGCTGCCGGAGTCGGGGGTGACCAGGCCGACCATCATGCGCAAGAGAGTGCTTTTGCCGCATCCGGAAGGTCCGATCAGCACGGTGGTCTGGCCAGGCTCGGCAAGGAGCGAGGTCGAATGAAGAATGACCTTGCCGTTGTAGGACTTGGTCACGTCGCGCAGTTCGAGCATGGGACGATCCAGTGAGTGGGGCGGGGCCGCTTTCTTCAGAGGCACCCGCTGGGCACAATCGTCACTGTTTGGGAGCACCAATTCGAGACCGGAGATTCAGTCTACGTCCGCGAAAGGCCCAGGGCAACGATTTTTCCGCCTGGACGATCTGCCGGTCCCTGTCGCTGACCCCGATCAAAAATCCGCCGAGCCCGGCGTCCGCGGGAAGGGAATCACGTCGCGGATGTTCCCCATCCCCGTCACGAACTGCACCGTTCGCTCCAATCCCAGCCCAAAGCCCGAGTGCGGCACCGTGCCATAGCGGCGCAGGTCCAGATACCACCAGTAGGCCGCCGGTTCCAGCTTCTGCTCCTTCATGCGCTGCTTCCAGCACGTCGAGCCGTTCCTCGCGCTGGCTGCCGCCGATGATCTCGCCGACCCGCGGCACCAGCACGTCCATCGCGCGCACGGTCTTGCCGTCCTCATTGAGGCGCATGTAGAACGCCTTGATGCTGCGCGGATAGTCGTGCAGGATCACCGGGCACTTGAAGTGCATGCTCGGTCAGGAATCGCTCGTGCTCGGCCTGCAGATCGACGCCCCAGGACACCGGGAACTCGAACGTCTTGCCCGATTTCTGGAGAATGTCGATCGCCTCGGTGTACGGCAGCCGGACGAAGGACTTGCTGACGATCCCTTCCAGGGTGGAGCGCACGCTCTCGTCGTAGCGCTCCTGGAAGAACTGCAGGTCCTCGTCGCAGTGGTCGAGGACGTCCTTGCTGATGCGTTTGAGGAACGCCTCGGCCAGGTCCATGTTGTCGGACAGCTCGTAGAAGGCCATTTCCGGCTCGATCATCCAGAACTCGGCCAGGTGGCGCGAGGTGTTGGAGTTCTCGGCCCGGAAGGTGGGGCCGAAGGTGTAAACCTTGCCCAGGGCGCAGGCGAAGATCTCCGCCTCCAGCTGGCCGCTGACGGTCAGGTAGGTCGAGCGGCCGAAGAAGTCCCGGCTCAGATCGACCTCGCCCTTCTCGTTGCGCGGCAGCTTGCCCAGGTCGAGGGTGGTGACGCGGAACATCTGGCCGGCCCCCTCGCAATCGCTGCCGGTGATGATCGGAGCATGGACGTAGAAAAAGCCCTGTTCCTGGAAGAACTGGTGGATCGACCAGCAGACCTGGTTGCGCACGCGCATGACCGCGCCGAAGGTGTTGGTGCGCGGCCGCAGGTGGGCCTTTTCGCGCAGGAACTCCAGCGTGTGGCCCTTCTTCTGCATCGGGTAGCTGGCCGGGTCGGCCCAGCCGTGGACGGTGACGCTGTCGGCCTTCACCTCGGTCGCCTGCCCCTTGGCCGGCGACGCGAGTACGGTGCCGGTGATCGTGACGCTGCACCCCACGTGCAGCTTGAGGATCTCGCTGTCGTAGTTGGGCAGCTTGTTCTCGGCGATGACCTGGACGTCGCCCATGCAGGAGCCGTCGTTCAGCTGGAGGAAGCTGAAGCCGCCCTTGGAATCGCGCCGCGTCCGCACCCAGCCCTGGAGCTTGACTTGCTTGCCGACCGCCTCCGGCTGCCGCGCCCGGGCCACGCTGATCTTTTCCATTGCTTGTCTCCCTGATCTTTCTCTTCATTGCTGGCGATCGCGGCGCGGCGTCAGCCTGTCGGGTAAGAGCCGCCAAACCGGCGGGGTGAGCGGCCCTCCGCAGCCGCTCGCCAGCAGAGGCGTGAAAGAAATTGTACCCGATCCCGTGTCCGAATGTTGTGGAGCGCGTGAGCGCTTCCCACCTGCCGGGTCCGGTGTGTACAATAACACAATCCGGAACGTCGCCTTCTCTTTAATCCGACACCTCTGCAACCCCCGAGCGAATGGAGGAAGCGGCCATGTATGAGCGGTTCACGGACCGGGCCCGTCTGGTCATGCGTCTGGCGCATGAGGAGGCCCAGCACTTCAAACATGAGTACATCGGGACCGAACACGTCTTGCTGGGCCTGATCCGGGAGACCTCCGGCATCGCGGCCCGGGCCATGCGAAATCTGGGCGTGGACGAGGCCGGTATCCGCCGGGAAGTCGAGAACGCCGTCCTGAAAGGATCGATGGCCAGTTGCAGCGGCAATCTGCCGTTGACACCCCGCGTCAAGAAGGCCCTCGAGTACGCCGTCGAGGAAGCCCGCGCACTGCGCTCCGAGGCGGTGGGACCGGAGCATCTGCTGCTGGCTCTGCTTGCGCGAGCAGCAAGTGGTCGCCTGCCAGATCCTCCTCAACCTGGGGCTCAAGCCGGACATGGTGCGGAGCGAAGTGCTGAACATCCTCGGCGGCTCGGCCATCACCACGCAACCAACTCCGCGACCGCCGGCGGAGGAGCGCCGGGAGGCCGGGCGCGACCTGACCGCACTGGCCCGGCAAGGCCAACTCGACCCGGTCGTGGGCCGGGCTCGGGAGATCGAGCGGCTGGTGCAGCTGCTTGGCCGGCGGACCCTCTGCCATCCGGTGCTGGTCGGCCCAGCCGGCATCGGCAAGTCGGCCATCGTCCACGGCCTGGCCCGGGTGCTGGCTGGGAGCCCGCCCTCGGGCTTTCCGTGCTGCCGGCTGGTCGAACTGGACCTGGACGCACTGCTGGTCGGGCCCGAACCGGCCAGGGCGGCTGCCGAACTTGGCAGCGTCCTGCAAGGATTCAGCCGGGCCCGGAACACGATCCTGTTCATCGACGACCTGCCGCGTTTCCTCCTTCCCGGATCGCTTCTCCTTGCCCGGGAGGCCCTCGATCTGCTCCGCAGCAGCCTGGTAACCGGGCAGATCCAGTGCGTCAGCACGACCACGCTCGAGCTGCTGCGGCGCTGGCTGGAGAGCGACCTTCACCTGGCCCTGAAGCTGAAACTGGTCGCGATTCCCGTTGCTCCTCTCGACAAGGTGCTAACCGTCGAGGTCCTGCGCGGCCACGCGCGATTCCCTGGAAATTCACCACCGGACCCAGATTCCCGATGCCGTCCTGAGTGTCGCGGCGGAACTGGCGGAGCAGCATCTGCCGACGCCTTTGCCGGGTGCAGCGCTGGAGCTGCTGGACGACGCTTGTGCCCGGGCTCATGGCCGGCCCCTGCTGCAACCTCCCGACGTTGGCGAGCTGAACACACGCATGGAGCGTGTCTTCAAGGACATGGACGTCGCCGTCGCCGAGCAGGACTACGAGAAGGCGGCCCTGCTGCGCGACCAGGCTGACCGGCTCAAGAAGAAGAAGGAATCCCTGCTCAAGGACTTGCAGAGCCGGCCGCGAGCCCTCAATCCGGTGCTCGAGGAACAGGATCTATTGGAGACGGTCCAGACCATCACCGGCAAGAGCATCCCGGCCGACAGCGGCGAAACTCCATCACGCACCCCTGACCTGGAGCGAATGCTGCGCCAGGAGATCCTCGGCCAGGACGAAGCGATTGCCGAGGTGGCCCGGGTGCTGCGCCGCTCGATGGCGGGACTGACCGATCCGCGCCGGCCGCTGGGGGTCTTTCTCTTTCAGGGCCTGGGAGGCGTTGGCAAGACGCTGCTGGCCCGCTCCTTGGCCCGCGCCCTGTTCGGCAGCGACGAGTCCTTCTTGCCGCTGGACATGGGCTGGTTCACGAATCCGGACAGCGTCGGTCGATTGCTCAGCTGCCTGGGCCGACCCGCTCCCCTGGTCGAGCTGGCCGCCATCGAGAGGGCCCATCCCCAGGTGCAGGAGGTGCTGCTGCGTCTTCTGGAGAACGGCAGCCTGACCGACGGCGAAGGCCAGACCGTGGACCTGTCCGGTCGCGTGCTGATCCTGACCACGGGCCTTGGCGGCGACCTGTTCCTGCACCGCAATACCTGTTTCTCGATCGGCGGCTTCGGCCGCAAGATCACTCCCGAGACCGCCAAACGGATGCTCTGGGTCGAACTGGAGAAGCACCTGGGGTCGCAGCGCTGGCTGCGTGCCGTGGACGCGGTTGTCCTCTTCCGCTGTCTGAGTGCGGACACCGTCAAGAAGATCATCGGCCTGAAGGTGCAGCAACTCTCGCGGAGACTCCAGGACCGGAACCTGACGCTGATGCTGACGGACGAGGCGCAGAACCTGCTGCTGGAAAGGGGTTACACTCCGGAAGCCGGCGCCGGACCGCTCCAGCGTGCCGTGGAAACCCTGCTGGAAGGGCCGCTCGCGGACCTGCTCCTTCAGGGAGACGTGCGCGATGGCGACCTGGTGACCGTCTCGGCCCCACCCGCGGTGGACGGCAGTGGTGTGTTGCAGTTCCGACCCCTGGGAGATGGGGCCGGCGCGGCACGGTTCCACACGCTGATGACAAGGTGACAGGGTGACAGGGTGACAGGGTGACAAAAGACCCTGTCACCCTGTCACCCTGCCACCTTGTCATCTTCCGAGCCGCGGTAAAGCGCGTCCAGCTGGCTGGCGTATTTCCGCACCACGACGTTGCGCCGCAACTTGAGACTCACGGTCAGTTCCTCCGCGGCCACGGTGAACGGCCTCGGCAGCACCACGAACTTGCGCACCTGTTCCATGCGCGAGACCTCGCTCAGGCACGCCTCGATCCGGCGCTGCACCAGGCTATTCACCTCCGCCTGGTGGGTACGTTCTTGCTCATCCTCACTCAGGTCCTTGCCCTCCGCGCGGAGGACAGCCCGGACATTGTCCCAGTTCGGCACGACCAGCGCGGTGAGGAAGTTTCGGCCTTCGCCGCAGACCACCGCCTGATCGATACACGGATCGGCCAGCAGCAACCCTTCCAGGTAGCTGGGCACCACCTTCTTGCCGTTGGACAGGACCAGCAGTTCCTTCTTCCGGCCGGTGATGTGCAGGAAGCCGTCCTCGTCCAGCTTGCCCAGGTCGCCGGTGCAGAGCCAGCCATCGTGGATCGCCTCGGCCGTTGCTTGCGGGTTGTTCCAGTACCCCTTCATGATGTGCGGACCGCGTGACAGCACCTCGCCATCCGGAGCGATACGCACCTCCACGTCCGGAATCGGCTGGCCGACGCTTGGCAGCTTGTATTTCTTCTTGTTGTTGAAGCTGATCACCGGCGACGATTCCGTCAGCCCGTAGCCCTGCAACAGCAGCAGCCCCGCCTTCTGGTAGGCCACGGCCACGGCCAGGGGCAGAGGGGCCCCGCCGGAGGACAGCCAGTCCACGCGCGGGCCAAAGACCTTCCGCAGCCGCCGGCTCGTTTCCTCCGGATCGGGGCTGCTGACGGAGGCCAGCACTTTCTCGTAGAAGCGCGGCACCGAGTTGAAGTGCGTCGGCTGCACCTCGTCCAGGTTCTGGACCAAGGTATCGACCGACTCAGCCAGGCAGGTCAGCGTGCCGCTCAGCATGTTCTTGTAATGGTCGCAGGTGCGGGCATAGATGTGGCTGAAGGGGAGCCAGTTGAGGACCACGTCGTCGGGCTGGTGGGCCTGGATCTTGAGTACGCTCTCGCTGTTGCTGAGCAGGTTGCCGTGGGTCAGCATCACGCCCTTGGGGTTGCCGGTGGTTCCCGAGGTGTACATGATCGTCGCCAGGTCATCCCGGCTCAGCTGCTCTTCCCGGCGGCGCAGCTCGTCGAAGAAGCGCGGCAGGGCGAGCCAGCCGCGTTGCAGGAAGCCCTCCCAGGAAAGTACCTCCGCATCCGCCGCATCCCGGTCAAAGGCGACGATGCCGCGCAGCCGGGGCAGGTCCGCCCGGATTTGCCGGGCCTTGTCGGCCTGGACGCGGTCGGAGACCAGCAGCCAGCACGCCCCGGCGTCGGCGAGCTGGAAGTGGATTTGTCGGGCCGTCAGCGGGGCGTGCGGCGGCACGTTAATGGCCCCGGCGGTCATGATGGCCAGGTCGGCGACCAGCCATTCGATGCGGTTCTCCGCCACCAGACCCACGCGGTCGCCGGGAGCGATCCCGGCCTCGACCAGGGCGGCCGCCCCGGCCAGGGCCTGGGCGCGGTAGTCGGACCAGGTCAGGTCGTGGTACAGACCGTAACGCTTGAACCGCAGCGCTGGCCGGGGGCCGAACCGCTCGGCCTGGCACCGGTGCAGCGCAACCAGATTGCGATGGGTCATGGGAGGTTCATCCTCTTGGGCCTGGGGGCGAGTGTGCATTATCCGGACTGAACCGAGGAACCGCCAGAGCGAAGCAGGAACGGGGTGCGATTTCCTATACAACACACTGGGGTCGCATGCTTGGAAATCCGAAATCCGAAACACTAATCGGCGCTAATCTTCGCTAATGGAAGGCAGGAGACCCGCATTCCGATTAGTGTGGATCAGCGTTGATTAGTGTTTCGGATTTCGGATTTCTCTGAGGATTTTGAGCTTCGATGTCTGACGTGGTCTGGGACGTTGTCGTGGTTGGGGCCGGGGCTGCCGGTCTGATGGCGGCGATCAGCGCGGCCGAGGAGGGGCGGCGCGTCCTGGTCCTGGAGAAGAACCGCCAGGCCGGCGTCAAGATCCTGATGTCCGGCGGCACCCGCTGCAACCTGACCCACGCTACCGACAACCGAGGCATCGTCGCGGCTTACGGTCCTCCCGGTCGTTTCCTCCACTCCGCCCTGGCGGCGTTCAGCGTCCAGGACACGCTGGACTTCTTCGAGGCGGAGGGTGTCGCTACCAAGGTCGAGGAAACCGGCAAGGTCTTTCCGGTCAGCAACAAGGCCGGCGACGTGCTGGAGGCCCTGCTGCGCCGGCTGCACCGCTCCGGGGCCACGCTGGCCTTGCAGGAGCCGGTACTCCGGCTCGGCGGGAGCCTCGCCCTCCCGGATTCCCGACCGCCGGGCCTGGTGCTGCACACTCCTTGCCGCACCCTCCAGGCCGGCAAGGTGATCCTGACCACCGGCGGCCAATCCTACCCCGGCTCCGGAACGACCGGCGACGGTTACGCTTTCGCCTCCCGCCTGGGCCATTCGATCGTGCCGCCCCGTCCGGCCCTGACCCCCATCACGGTACGTGTTCCCTGGGTCGCCGGGCTGCGCGGCGTGACCTTGCCCGACGTGGGCGTCCGTCTCCGGCAGGAGCAGCGCGTCCTGGCCGGGCGGCGCGGGTCGCTGCTCTTTGCTCATTTCGGCCTCTCCGGTCCGGTCATTCTCGACCTGAGCCGGGAAGTGAGCGGCCATCCCGACCCGGCCTCCCTGGCCCTGGAACTGGATTTCCTGCCGGCACGGAAGGAGCAGGAACTGGACGACCAGCTGCGCATCGAAACGGCCGCCCAGGGCAAGAAACAGCTGGCCGTGGTGCTGGCGGACCTGCTGCCGCGACGCCTCTGCGACGTGATCCTGGCCCAGGCGGGACTTGCCGTCGAACGCAAGGCCGCTGCCCTGAGCCGGCCGGAGCGGGGCCGGTTGCTGGCCGCGATCAAACGGCTGCCGCTGCCGGTGACGGGCACCCTCGGCTTTGGCCGGGCCGAGGTGACGGCGGGCGGTGTGCCGCTGGACGAGGTGGATTCCCGCACCCTGGCCAGTAAACGGGTCCCCGATCTCCACGTGGCCGGCGAACTGCTCGATCTGGATGGGCCGATCGGCGGCTACAACTTCCAGGCCGCGTGGAGCACTGGCTGGCTCGCTGGGAAGATGGCGGCATCGCCGAGCCGCGCACGCAGCGCAGCGGAGTAAGCGGTCCCGCGAAACCCCCAGACCGCTTACTCCGCTGCGCTGCGTGCGCGGCTCCGTCGCGTTTGCTGCTGTCGAAAAAATGCACCCTGAGACGGAACTTTTCCGGAGGGAAGCGGTCTAATCAGTTAAAGAGTTGGTACTTGATGCCCGGATTGGAGGGAGAATGTTGCGGCAGATTCTCGGTCTCGGTTTGGTGGTGGTGATGGCAACCTGCCCTCTCTCGGCCAAGGCTCAGGGAAAAAAGAAAGCCGCAGCGACCCCGGCGCCAACCGCCCAGATCGATGCCGATCAGCTCCCGGCCGGCGAGTACGCCGGCAAGCTCCTTTCCGTGCCCCTGACCAGCGGCAGTTTCACCCTGGAATTGCAGTACAACCAGCTGCAGCTGAAACCCGGGGCCCTGCAAAACATCCAGAAGCACAGCGGCCAGGCGGCGCAGCAGCTGCAGCGCGACATGCAGCACATTGCCCGTCTGGAGCAGCAGATCCAGACCTCCCGCAATCCTCGGCAGGCCGCCCAGCACATGATGCAGTTGCAGCAAGCGATGGCCCAGCTGCAGCAGCATCAGCTGGTCGCCCAGTACAAGCAGGCCGGCGCAGCAGAGCCCCTTCACGGTCGTTGCCCAGAAGAAGACCGTCGAGTTCCACCTCGGCGGCGACGTGATCGTCCGCACCATGGCCTTGCCCAACGCCTTCGACGACAAGGGCCAGCTCCGGAAGTACACCACCGAGGAACTCAAGGCCCTCAAGGGCAAGAACACCAAGCTGCCCGGCTACGAGGCCAAACTCGAGGACCTCAAGGCGGGTATGCTCGTCAAGCTCGTTCACGCCCCGAACAAGTCGGCGACCTCTTCCAGGACGGCGGACAAGGAGGCCCTCAAGGAAGCTAAGGAGCTGGCTGCGGTCAGCCCCAAGGGGGTCGTGACCATGATCGTGATCCTTGCGGATGGCTCCAATCCCACGCCGGTCGGGAATCCCAAGGGCAAGAAGTAAGACCCACGTGCACGGTAAGGAGACCGTGCCACGACGTGGCGCTCCACCGGCGTTGTGGCACGGTCTCCTGACCGTGCCACGCGCCGCTCGCCTCGTTTTCCCGCAGGAAGCCTCCACCGGCGGGCTGACGCCGCGCCGCTCGCCTCGTTTTCCCGCGGACTTTCCCGTTCTTCTGAAGGCGCACTCTCAAGGCCGGGCCTGCTTGTTTTTCCGGTGCAAGAGTGCCTGTGCCGTCGCCGCGTCGCGAGCCACCTCCTTGTTCTCGGCTTCCCGGGCCATTTCCGCGAGCAACTGCTGGGCCTCCTTGCTGCCAACGTGTTCCAGCACCTCGACCACACGCCGCTGGACAATCTCCGTTGAGGGAATCACAGGGGCGCTGGCGTTGCGTCGCTCGGCGATGGTCCGGAGCCGGACGCGCACCTCGATCGGAGGGTCCTTCTTGAGCGTTTCCTCAAGGGCCGGGACCGCATGCGGCCCCAGGCGAACCAGCTCGTCGGTCGCCTTCTCGCGGACCCGGAATTCATCGTGGTCGAGGTCGGCGATCAAGTGGGCAATGCGCTGCGGATGGTCCGGGAGCGGCTTGTTCCACTGGGCCTTCAGGAAGGCAACGGCCCGCGGCCCCAGGGCCGCCAGCCGGAAGACGGCCTGGAACGCCCGCGGATCGTTCGTCCCATTCAGGTCGCTCCAGTATTGCTCCGGGTCGCCAGCCGGCCGGGCAATCGCATCCGGCCGTTGCCTGCCCCACAAGGCCGGCACGTCGCAAATCAGGGCGGTGTTGTGGTAGCCGGCCAGGGCCAGCCAGCTGCCGTCGGGAGAAAAGGAAAGCGACGTGATCTCTCCCGGGAACATCTGGGGCGCGCATCTGCTGGCGCCCGGTGGGCAGATGCCACAGCCGCACCAGGCCCCGCGGCAATCCTGTCAGGACAAGTGTCTGGCCGTCGGGCGAGAAGGCGAGCGTCCGAAGCGCCCCGCTGCCCACTTCGTTCCAGCGCCCCCGCGGCCGGCCGCTGGCTGTCTCCCACAAGGTGGCGCAGCCGTCCTGGCAGACCACGGCAGTCCTACCATCGGGGGACAGGGCCAGGCTCTCCAGCTCCCCTCGGCGGCAGGGAAATTCTCGGACCGTCCGGCCCGTACTCAGATCCAGGAGTCCAAGCCGAGCCTGGTGATCTTTGATCTCAACGAAGAGTACAGTCCGTCCCTCTGCCCCGGCCTGGCATCTCTGCCAGGAGTTCCTTGCCGGCAGTGGGACGACATCGCACAGCTTGCCGGTGGCCGCTTCCCAGCGATGAATCGACTCGTGGGCGACACCGACCAGGAACTGGCTATCCGCGGAAAAGGTGACAAAAGGTAGATTCGCCCACGTGGAGGTCTCGCTCCAACCAGCGCCGGACCGGGTCAAGGAACCAGTCGGCACTTTCCATCGGTGGACCAGTTGGCCGGTCTCCGTGTCCCAGAGGCGCACGGAGCCGTCCTTGCAGACAGTTAAAAGCCGGCTGCCGTCCGGAGCGAAGCGAGCGAACCCAACCGGGCTGGGCGGATACTGCCGGGTCGCCCGAAGTTCCCGGCCCGTCAACGGATCCCACCGGCGCAGCGACCACTCGGTCCACTCGTCGTAGGGAACGGACACCTGGTCATAGGAAGTCGTCGAGACCGTCTTGCCGTCCGGGGCAAAGGCGACCTCCAGCGGCCCGGTGCGATGGCCGGCAGCCAGATGCAGCTCCTTGCCCTGGGCCAGGTCAATCAGGTGGATCGCCTTGTCCCTGGGGGTGGTAAAGGCCAGCAGCGACCCGAACGGGGACAGAACGACCTCGGTGATGGGCACGGCCGGGACCTTGATTCGATGCGTCGCCTTGCCGGTTTCCACTTCCCAGACCCGGAGGAGGCCATCCGCGCTGGAGCTGGCCAGCCACTTGCCGTCGCCGGAAAAGCTCAGCCGGTTCGGGCGGTGGGCGTCGTCCTCCAGCCGCCGAATTTCCTTGCCCCGGGCCGGGTCCACAAGCCGGATCGCCTTGCCGTCGGGGGTTGGAACGGCGAACAGGTCGCCGTCCGGCGCCAGCGTCCCGAAGTAAGTCCCGGCCTCCTCCAGCGTCGCCTTCTGGCGCAGCTCGCCCGTGGTCGGGTCCCAGGAGGAGAAGACTTTCCTCCCGGTCCCCTTGCTCTCCGTGGAAACGCCTCGGAGGCGCTTGCCGTCGGCGGAAAATGCCAGGGCTGTGGGCGTCCCGCCCATCGTCCAGAAACGGACCTCCCTCTGCTGCTCCAGGTCCCAGAGGAGGATCTGGCCCACCTGATCCTTGCCGGTCCAGCCCGCCAGGGAGCGGCTGTCCGGAGCAAAGGCCAGGTGAGTCATGGGATTGGCGCCCACGGTTGTCCGGGAAACTTCCTTGCCCCGGTCCGGGTCGAAAAGACGGAGCGTCCCGTCCGAGCAACTCACGGCGAGGCGCTTGCCGTCGGCGGAAAACGCCAGGGGCATCCAGCCCGGCGAGTAAGGCTCGGTTTTGTCCGGGTAGTCGGCGAAGACCGGCAGAGGGAACTGCCGCAAGTTCCGGCCGGTTGGCAGGTCCCACAGCTGGAGCCCGCTCGGACCGCCGTAAGCGGCCAGGGTCCGGCCGTCGGGAGAGATGGCGAGGAAGGGAAGCCAGGGCGGCGGTGGTCGATCAGTGATGAGGTTCGCCCGGCCCGAGTTCACCGCTTCCACCTGCGCCAGCCGAGCGGATCCCAGGCGGGCCACGACGCCCCAGGGCAGCGGATCGCCCAGCAGGTCCAGGCGACGCTCTGCCAGCCCCGGTGGTTCCGCGCTGGCGGCCGACGCCGTCGCGAGGACCAGGCCGGCCAGGAACGCAAGGGTTTTCGTGGAGAGAGACATGGTTTCCTCACCCGGCCCGGAACGAACCGTCGCTGGGACGCGCCGGGGGAAGGTTTGTGTCGTTTTTGCACCAGACCGTCGTATCGAGCGGTTTCCCGCAACTGGCACAGTGCGAAACGGTCTCGACATAGTTCAGGTAGCAGGCGGAACAGCCTTTCTGCTGCTCGCCGGCCGCCCGGGCGATGGCCTGGGTCACGAGTTGCTCGTCGATCCCCGCGTTGATCAGCCTCCGCTGGGCGACCTGGATCGGGATTCCGGACTCGAGGTCGGCGCGGACTGTATCCAGCTGGCCAGCCCACTGGCTGGGCGGAACGTAATCCAGCACCGTATCGTTGAAGGCTTGCTGACATCCCTGGCACTTGATGAATTCGCCCAGGTTTTCCTTCTCGAACAGCGGGATAAAATAGAGCGTGAAGTAACGAGCCACCCGGACGTGCTTGTATTCTCGTTCGCCATTGCACAGCGGACAGAAAAACTGTCCGGCGGCCAGTTCGATCTCACGTCCGGTCGATCCCCAGATAATAACCACAGATGCTCTCCTCGGGATGATCGGTTCCAACGCAGCAGATAGCATAAAGGCCCCTGGAACACCCCGTCAAGGAGCCAGGTGCAAGCCGCACGTGGCTCCGAGCGGGCCCACGGTCGCGCCAGGGTGGCTCACTCCTTGACGAACCAGGTCTTCGCCAGCGAATCGGTCTTGAAGAACTTCAGGAGCATGTCCGCGACCTTCTGCACGCCGCTCTGACTTGGGTGCGTACCGTCGCCCCCCAGGTCCTCGCGCTTCCAGACCAGGCCGTCGCTCTTGCGCGGCGTCAGGCCGTCGCCCCAGAAATACGGCCCCCACAGCAGCAGCGGCGACTTGACCGCCCCACGGGACGGATCGTAATTCAGCTCGGCGTCGCCCTTGATCTGGTCCTGGATCAGCCAGCGGACCACGAAGGCACCCTCATACGCATACGGCTCGGGGTTGAGCGGAGTGTTGGCCCAGCCGCCGTAGATCCGGCTGCCAAGGTAGGCGATGCGAAGGTTCGGGAAGCGTTCCTTGAGGTTGTGCAGGACCGTCACCGTGTCTTTTTGCAGTTGCTTGCCATGCTCGGAGAGTTCGCCCTTCGGCCCCGCGTTGGCGAGCTTGATCCAGGCGATCTGCACCTGTTCGGGGCTGACGCCAGCCGCCTCCAGCCGCTGGGCCGCGACGTTCCAACACGGGTTCTTCAGATTGGCCCACCGCGCCATGGTCTGGCCACCCTGGGCACAATCCACGATGGTCAGCCGGGCCGACTTGTCCTCGTCTCGATCGGCGATCTTCTTGAAGTAGGAAAACTCCTGGGTCGCGTTGGACATGCTGATCGACACCAGGACGATCTTGCCGTCCTTCGCAGGCTTGCCCCTGGCGTCCAGCGGCTGAATCTTCGCCGTCTCCTTCTTCGCGGCCTTCTGATGCGCTTCGGGCGGCTCGTTCTTGCCGCCGCCGTAGAGGCCGCCGTCCTCGCCCTTGTACCTGTCGCTGGCCGTCATCTCGGTGAGCGGCTTGAGACCGACGGAGGGTTTGCCGATCTCCTTGAACACGCGGATGGTCTTGACGAGGCGTTCGCCGTCTTTCATCTCGAAGACAATCTGGACCGAGGCGCCTTCCTTGAGTTCCTTGGACTTGAGACCAGCCTCCAGCGGTTTGTTGTCCGTGGTCACGACCTTGACGTCGGCAGCCATCTTGAAGGTGCGTTCCTGCCCACCCGCGAGCACCAGCAGGCTGTTCTTGTCGGCATCGACTTTCTTGAGGGTGCCCTGGACCTGGGCCGCCCCGGGGCCGGGTCGTGTGCTGCCCAGTCGGATGGCCTTGATGGTCGGAGCGCCGCCCTCCGGTTCGACGGTAACCGTGACCACGGTCCCTTCCTTCAGCTCCTTGGACTTGATGCCATCCGCCAGCGGTTTGCCGTCCTTGCCGAGGACTTTGATGTCCTTGGCGAGCTTTGGGGTGTGGTCCTGACCGCCCGGACCGGTAACCACGATCAGGCCCTTCTCGACGTCGAGTTTCTTGATGGTGACCACCGCCTCGAACGCCGGCAGGCTGCCGGCAAGCAGCACCAGCGCAAACACGGCAAGCAGCAACAATCGTCGCATGGTCTTCCTCCTTCGCAAGGATTCCAGGATGCCAATGAGGATCATATTCCGAAGAGGCCCGAATGGTTCCTCTCGGGAGTGGACTTTTTTCGCGCAGCCGCGGCATCAATAGAAAAACCTGGCGAATTCTTTTCCGGGGCGCTGCGCCCGGGGCAATTTCACGGCTACGTATCCAGAGGGCGGTTATGGATCGCGAAGCGGAAGCCGACGGCCCGGCGGTGGAGCAGTTTCGCTCCTATCTGCTGCTGCTGGCCCGGCTGCACCTGGGCCAGCAGGCAGGCCCCCGAATCGAACCCTCGGACCTGGTTCAGCAGACGCTGCTGGACGCCCACCGCCAGCGCGGGCAATTTCGCGGGCGGGAGCCCGCCGAGATGGCCGCGTGGCTGCGGCGCATGCTGGCCTGCAACCTGGCTGACGCGGTGCGGGCGCTGCACCGTGGCAAACGCGACGTGGGCCGGGAGCGGTCGCTGGAGGCGGCCCTGGCGGAATCGTCGGCCCGGCTGGAGGCGTGGCTGGCAGCCGAGCAATCCTCGCCGAGCCAGCAGGCGGTCAAGAACGAGCAGCTGCTCCGCCTGGCCGAGGCCCTGACCACGTTGCCCGAGGCCCAGCGAGAAGCGGTGGTGCAGCACTACTGGCAAGGGCTGTCTCTGGTCGAGGTCGCCGCCCAGATGGGCCGAACGCCGGCGAGCGTCGCCGGTCTGCTCCAGCGCGGTCTGAAAGCATTGCGCGAAATCCTGAATGAGGGAGAATGAGCCGTGTCCAACAATCCGAACCCTGCGGCGTCCGAGCAGCACCTCCACGAGGTCATCGCGGCCTATTTGCAAGCGATCGACAAGGGCCAATCTCCTGACCGGCAGGAGTTGCTGGCCCGGCACCCCGACCTGGCCGACTCGCTGCAAGCGTTCTTCGCCGACCATGACCGCATGCACCAGGCGGCCGTCGGCCCCACACCGGCGGATCAGCCCACCCTCGGCCCGGAGCCCACCGCCGCTGCCCCTGTGCTGGGCCGGGTGCATTATTTCGGCGATTACGAGCTGATCGAGGAACTGGCCCGCGGCGGCATGGGCGTGGTGTACAAGGCCCGGCAAGTGAGCCTCAACCGTCAGGTGGCCCTGAAGATGATCCTGGCCGGCCAGCTCGCTTCCGCCGCCGACGTGCAGCGCTTCCACGTCGAGGCCACCGCCGCCGGCAACCTCGACCACCCCAACATCGTGCCCATCTATGAAGTCGGCGAACACGACGGCCAGCATTACTTCAGCATGAAGCTGATCGAGGGCGGCTCCCTGGCCGAGCGTGCTGCCGACACGGCAAAGCTGCCCGAGAAGGAACGGCAGCGCTGGGCGGCCCGGATGCTGGCGACGGTGGCGCGGGCGGTCCACTACGCCCACCAGCGCGGTATCCTGCACCGCGATCTCAAGCCGGCCAACATCCTGCTGGACAAGAACGGCCAGCCGCACGTCACCGATTTTGGCCTGGCCAAGCGGGTCGAGGGCGGCAGCAACTTGACTCAGTCGGGCGCCATCGTCGGCACACCCAGCTACATGGCGCCGGAGCAGGCCAGCGGCAAGAAGGACGTCAGCGCCGCCGCCGACGTCTACAGCCTGGGTGCGATCCTGTACGAACTGCTGACCGGCCAGCCGCCGTTCCGTGCGGCCACGCCGCTGGACACCATCCTGCAACTGCTGGAGCGCGAGCCCGCCCGGCCGCGCGAGCTGAAGCCGGCCATCGACCGCGACCTGGAAACGATGTGCCTGAAGTGCCTGGAGAAGGAGCCGGCCCGGCGTTACGGCAGCGCCGAGGCCCTGGCCGAGGACCTGGAGCGTTTCCTGCGTGGCGAGCCGATCAGCGCCCGGCCGGTGGGCAGCCTGGAGCGTGGCTGGCGCTGGTGCCGGTGGGACGGCCACCCGGGGCATAGCCGCTGGCCTTTGGGGCGACATTGGCATTGGCGGCTGTCGGTGGTTGGGCAAGGTCATCCAAGCAGAATCTCCTAGACCTCTCTGGCATTCGTGCAATGCACCGTCCCTAGCGCCGGGCGGCTCACGCGGGCACGACTGGGAACTTCCAAAGACTCGTTCGCTTGGCTGGCTGCAGCCCCTGATTCGGCTCGCTTTGTGTTGGTTTCCTCACCCGCGAACGACAAGACCTGCCCGCCCAAGTTCAAGGAACGAGTGGGTTTGGAACTCGCGGACGATGTCCGGGATGAGCGGCATCACTAACGTCTCCAGGTCCCGGTTACTGATGTTCCCGGTCGAGATCAGCAGCAATTTCGCTGGACGACCCCGAAGCAGATGACCATCGACGAAGTCAGCATCCTTGCTGACCACCACTCGTTGCTCCCGGTCGGCCACATCGTTGATCTGCTCGTCGGTCGTTCGGTTGCCGTCGGGCAGATCAAGGGTATGGCGGGTGTCGCACCCCACGGCAGCCAGCCAGGCGACCATCCGCCGAGGCAGTTGTGCATCGACGAGGAAGTTCATGGCACTATCGGTTGGAGGCGGCGCGTCTGAGCAAGCCGAGCGGCGAAGGCCAGCACAGCCAAAAGGTCGTCGCGCTCGAGGTCTTCATAGTCGGCCAAGATCTCGTCGATGGTCATGCCCGAACTGAGCAGTTCCAGGAGCATCTCCACCGGGTAGCGCAGTCCGCGGACGCACGGTTTGCCGTGGCAAATCGCCGGATCGATCGTGATTCGAGAGAGTAGTGTGTTCATGCTCCCAGTATACCAAAATCGAACGCCTTCCGCCGCCATCTCCTTGAGCAGCAAAGCCGAGTCGGGTAGACGGCCAGCGCCTTGCCGGTCCTCCCGGCGTCTCCCGCGGGGCATTATCGACCGTCGTGCAGGTTTCCAACCGCCCCCTCCGAACCAGACAGGCACCTTTGAGCGCATCCCAACAGAGTGGGTCAGGCAACCCAGAGGTATCACGCTCAACCTCTCCCCTGTTGCACGGGGATCAACAACGCCGTTACTCGGCGCACCGTGGCCCGTCTGCTGTTGCGGATGGTTCAGTCCGGATACTACTTGCTGTTGATAAACGCCTCGACGATTTCCTTTGCTTCAGGCAGGCCCGCGCCCGTCTCCTCACGGTAGACCTTGATCGCCTCGCTCTTTGTGGCGGGGTCCCTGGCCAGCTGCTTAACCCTGTCCGACAACGGCTTCCCGTGAACAAGGATGTCCGAAGAGCTGGACCTTTGGAGTGTCTTCGCGATCTGATCCAGCTTCTCGTAGACGTTCACTTCGGCGTCCTCGCCGCCCACGCGGTTGGCCGATCGTGCCCGGACCGGCCGGATCAGCGCCCGCGCCGTCGCGACGACAACGATCAAGCCGAGGCCGCCGGCGATCGCCAGATACACCGGGTCAGGCCGCCGGGGGTCGGGCGGTCCCGGGAGCGGCTGGATCACTCGGAAGACGCCCCCGGCGACGGCCACGACCGCGAACAGGCCGAAGGCGGCCAGATACCCCCACCCCCACACCTGGAGCGGGACGAAGTAGAACGAGTGCTCGGTCCCGCCACGGTTCCACCGGGTGCCGCAGTGGACGCACACCGCCCCGGCGAGCAGCAGAGACCCGGCTGCCGCCAGCGTGAAGATCCAGAACGACTCGACGTTGATTAGACCGGCGCACGACGCCAGCAGCGGGAACAGCGAAACGACGGCCAGCAGCCCCCACCCGCGCCAGATCAGCAGCACCGTTTCGCCCTCCTTCGCCAACGCAAAGGATTCTATCCGAACTGCCGGCAGACACCGCGAGTGTCTGCCAAGCCGGATCGGCAGACTCCCCCAACTGCTGAGTGCCACGCTACCACGTTCATCTGCCGAGCCAAGCAAAAAGTGCAGAATCCTCGACATTGCTGGCCTGACCCGGCAAAGCCTTGGTTGGCCCCAGGATGCGTCGGAGGACCAAGCCAGGCCAGAAGATCTCTCAACCCGGCCGGAAGCGTTGACGCTGCCTGATCGGGTCGCAAACGGGATGCTGACCAGGTAGGCCTCGGGGAAGTCAATCTGCATCTCACAGAAGGCTACCCCAGGTGCAAGCTGCACCAAGCGGAGGCATTCATCGGACCTGCTCCTGCTCGGGATCATTGGGGTTACCCACGCGGTTTCAGGATAAACGAACGCCGAACCGCGTGCAAGCATCCAGGCGCGTGAATGCATCGCCTGGTTGTTGCGGCTCAGGGAGCCAAGGTCCGGACCAATCCCGGTCCGCCCCGCCGGGGGTGGGCTTTCGCCCGGTCGGTCGTCTTGTCTGACGGGAGGGACACACAATGCGACGCGACCGTTTCCGGCTGCTGACCCTGGCGATCTTCTCTCTGGCGGTGGCGGCCATCGACCGCGACCTGCGGGAACTGCTGGCCCGCCACCCCGACCTCGCCGATTCCCTTGGAAGGCCCGGCAGATCAAGCTCCAGCGGCTGGTCGCCCTCAAGATGATCCCGGCCTCCAGACAGTGACGAGTGACGAGCAAAGACCGTTTGACTCGTCGCTCGTCACTGTTCTGAGACTCTCGTCGTGGAGAAGCCGATTGCCCAGCTGGGGCGCGACTTTGGGTTCAGAGAAGTGGCCGACCAATCGCTGGGCTGTACAAAATCACCACGAGTCCGGCAACGCTCCGGCGACACCAGCGCGGCGAGCGGCGGGCTGAGGGAGAGACCTTCTCCACCTGGGTGAGGAGAACGCACCATGACGGACACCACCCTGCCGAGGCAGCGCCAGGTGGTCTACTGGCGGCTGCTCGGGGCGGTCTTTGCCGCCGGCGACAACGCCCCGAACATCGAGAAGATGACCGGCCAGATCGTCCAGGACCTGGGACTGTCGAAGTCGGTCCTGGACCCGGTCATCAGCATCGACGAGCTGCTGCGCCGCTGTCCGGAACTGCAGCCCGACTTCGACGCCCTCCAGCCAATCTGCAATCCGCCTGCCGCGGAGGGCAACGGTGCCCCGGCCGGCCCGGCGGAGAGCAACGGTGCCATGACCGAGGGCGACCTGCGGCGGGCCCTGTGTTACTCGAAGCTGCTGCTCAACGTGTTCGGTCCCAACACGATGTCGGGCACGGTGACGGCCAACCAGTATTCGCAATGGTGCCAGGACGTGAGCCGCTTCGAGGCACTGCTGGGCTTCGCTCCCGGCCAACTGCGCGGCCAGGGCGGCTCCGGGCCGGGCAGCGCCTCAGGACAGCGGCCGGGACTGGAAGGCGGCGGGACCAGCGGCACCGGCCGGCTCCTCTCGGAAGAAGAGCTGCAAGCGGGCATCAAGGCGATGGAAGGCGAGCTGATCCAGCGCATGGCCCTGCGCGAGGTACTCAGCGACGACCGCATGGCCGCCCAGCTGTCGCCCAGCATGAACCTCGTCGAACAGCTGCTGCTCGACAAGGGCAACCTCACCGGCACCGCTCTGAAGAACGCCAAGCTGCTCATCCAGAAGTTCGTCGGCCAGCTGGCCGAGGTGCTGAAGACACAGGTGGCACGGGCGGTCAAGGGCAAGATCGATCGCTCCGTGCCTCCCAAACGGGTCTTCCGCAATCTCGACCTCAAGCGCACCCTCTGGAAGAACCTCATCAATTACAACCCCGGCGATCGCCGGCTCTACGTCAACCAGCTCTTCTATCGCCAGACCGCGAGCAAGACGCTGCCCAAGCGGCTGATCGTCGTGGTCGATCAGTCCGGCTCGATGGTGGACGCGATGGTCCAGAGCGCCATCATGGCCTCGATCTTCGCCAGCCTGCCGAAGGTTGATGTCTGCCTGATCGCCTTCGATACCAACGTCATCGACCTGACGCCCTGGGTCCATGAGCCGTTCGAGGTGCTGATGCGCACCAACCTCGGCGGCGGCAATGATGGTCCCAAGGCAATGCGCAAGGCCTACGAATACATCGTCGAGCCGAAGAACACGACCATGGTATGGATCTCGGACCTGTACGAGTTCCACAACGATCGGCCGCTGTTCGAGATGATGAAGGGCGTCAAGGAATCGGGCGTCAAGCTGATCCCGGTCGGCTCGCTCAAGGGAGCCGGCTACTTCTCCGTCAACGAATGGTTCCGGGCCCAGCTGAAGTCGATTGGCCTGCCAGTGCTGTCGGGCCACGTAAAGAAACTGATCGAAGAACTGAAACACCTGCTCTGACACAAGCCCGGAGCGCCAGCGACGGGACCGTCCCGTCGCTGGCGCTCCGGGCTTGTGTCAATTGACCCTGCACTGTGTATTGCGAGACCCTCTCATGGCCAAGAAAACGTCTGTTGCGACGGTGGTTGTCCCGTCCGCGCCTGCCCCGACCGATGGGAAGGCCAAGAACGGCGAGGTGCTGCGCCAGCCGGCCGAGACCAAGTACGCTGCCGAGCTGGCGTATCTGGCCTCGGTGGATCGTTCGCCGCGGCCGTTCACCTGGCGGCTGTCGCCGCGCATGGTGCGGACCTTTGTCCTCGGCTCCAAGCCGGCGGACAAGCTGGACCGCGAGGTGCCGCAGAAGTTCTACGGCGACCCCAGCGTGGTCGAGCGGGCCATCGTCACGCTGGCATCGGACCGGGGCCTGCTGCTGATCGGCGACCCGGGCACGGGCAAGAGCTGGCTGGCCGAATTGCTGGCCGCGGCCGTCTCGGGCAACTCTACCCACGTCGTCCAGGGCACGGCCGGCACCACCGAGGACCAGATCAAGTACTCGTGGAACGTGGCCATGGTGATCGCGGCGGGGCAGAGCCGGGAGTCGCTAATCCCCTCGCCGATCATGACCGCCATGCGCAAGGGTGAGATGGGCCGCTTCGAGGAATTGACGCGCTGCACCTCTGACGTGCAGGACGCGCTGATCTCGATCCTGAGCGAGAAGTACGTATCGATTCCCGAGCTGAGCGGCGGCGATGGCATTGCCTTCGCTCAGCCGGGCTTCAACGTCATCGCCACGGCCAACAGCCGGGACCGCGGTGTCAACGAGCTGTCCACGGCCCTCAAGCGGCGCTTCAACTTCGTGCAGATCCCGATCGTCACCAACAAGAAGACCGAGAAGGAGATCGTGCTGTTCCGCACCCGCGAGCTGCTGGCGCGGAACCGGTTCGAGGTGGAGATGCCCCCTGCCCTGCTGGACATCCTGCTGCAGACCTTCGCCGACATGCGCGAGGCCTCGGCCGCGGCCGCCTCGGACGAGCAGCGGCTGGAGTCGAGCCTGTCCACGGCCGAGCAGATTGGCGTGCTGGAGGATGCGGTGCTGCACGGCCAGTTCTTCGGCATGGCCACGATGGAGCCGGACACGCTGGCCCGGTCGCTGATCGGCACGCTGGTGCGGCGCATTCCGGAGGACGTGTCGATCCTCAACAAGTTCTGGCATGCGGTGGTGGAGAAGCGGGCCAAGGAGAAAGGCGGCGACTGGCCAACATTCGCCAAGGGGGGCAAGGAAGCGATGGCGTTGCTGACGTGAGAGCCGTTTCCAACAGCCGCTTGCGGCTCAGCGCACCGAGCGTGGTGCGCTAAGCCGCAAGCGGCTTGAGAACAGCCCGGAGATCCACACCAATGACCCCCACCACCGATCTTACCGGCCTACCCACCTTCGAGCCCCTGCGTCAGCAACTGCTCGACGCCGCCCGCGCCTTTGCTCCCGACGCCCAGGGCCTCAGCGCCCTGCTGAGCGGCCTGGTGGACGACGTCCAGCGGGCCCTGCACGAACCGCTGGAACTGTTCCCGGTCTGCCACCATTCCCCCGCGGCCGCGGTCCACGTGATCCAGCGGCTGCGGACCCGGCCGCCGCGGGTGATCTTCATGGAAATGTGCGAGGATCTCCGGCCGCTGCTGGAGAAACTGCGCGACTGCAAGCTGCCGGTGGCCCTGCAAGCGTTCGCGGGTCAAACCGACGCCTTTCCGCCGGACTGGTCGCCGCTCAGCGTGGTGGCGCCGCTGACCGAGTTCTCGGCGGAATACCAGGCCATCGTCTGGTGCCTGGAGAACCCCACGACCGAGTTGGTGTTCGTCGATCGCAGCGTCGATCACGTCTTCCAGTGGATGCCGCAGCAGCCGGAGGAGCTGGAAAAGCACCTCAGCAAGGATGAACCGATCGAGGCCGGCACCGACGAGACGGAGGAAGGCGAGGCCAAGGAACTGCCCTCGCACGGGGCAGCCGTGGGCGTGCAGATGGGGAACCTGGAGCCGACCTTCGACCGCTTCCTCGATTTCCTCCTCAAGAACGCCCAGGTGCGCCACTTCGCCGAGTGGTGGGACCAGTACGTCGAGCAAGCCATCGTCGGAGCAGACCTCGGCACTTACCGCCAGGTGATGTGCCTGGTGGGCAGCCTGCTGCGCCGCCTCGGACGCAGACAGGAGGACGTAGCCAACGATCGGCTGCGCGAGCGCTTCATGTGGACCCGCATGAAGGAGTACCTGGCCCAGCATCGGATCGATCCGCGCGATGCACTGCACATTTGCGGCGCCGCTCATACGGCCAGCGACGTCGAGGAGTTCGGTGTCGGCTCCGACAAGCGCTGGGACATTCCTCCACGCACCAAAACCCCCTGGCTCTACGGGCTGATTCCCTCCAGCTATGCGGCCATCGACCACCAGTTCGGTTTCCCCGCCGGCACGGTGACGCTGTCCGATGCCTCGTGGCAGAAGGCCCAGCGCGGCCTGTCGCTGAAGCCGTTTGTGCTGACCAAAGCGGGGAAGACGCCGAGCAAGAAAGCGGCACCTGCTCCCACCCCTGCCCCGCCCGCTGCTCCACCCACGCCTGCCGTCGCCCGGTTGCTCGACTACCTGACCAAACCGCCGCACCTGGCGAGCGAGGATGAGGAACAGTTGCTGCTGTGGTCCACCGGCGTCGTCGCCCTGGCCCGCAAGAACGGCTACCTGTCCACGACGGCCGACTCCATCGCCGTCTACCACACCGCCATGCTCTTGGCCCAGCTGCGCAACCGGACGCACCCGACCGCGTACGATTTCCGCGATGCGGCCATCACCTGCCTGGAGAAGGACCGGGTGCCGGGCAAACGCAGCATCCGGCACGTCTGCGAGATCCTGCTGGGCGGCGACCGCTCCGGCCAGGTGGGCTACACGTCGCTGCCGCCGCTGGCCCAGGACGTGTACACACGCCTGGAACCGTTGAGGCTCAACCTCACCGCCACCAGCATCCAGCGTGCCCTGATGGACTTCCGCCTCAAGCCGGAACTGCTGCCCTGCTCCGACCTGCTGTGGAAGCTGCGCTATCTGCTCCAGCAGCAGCAGCTCTTCCGACCGATCATGGGTGAGCGGAAGCTGGGCCACGTGCCCACTCAGGAATCGTGGGACATCAGCCTCGGCAAGAACCAGACGCCGCTGATCATGCTCGGCTACGAGGGCGTGACGGTCGAGCAGGTGCTGGAACGCAAGCTCAAGACGCGGGCCTTCGCGACCGATGCGAAGACGCTCGATGCCCTGGCCGCCGCGGAGGATTGCTTGCTGTACCTCAAGAGCCCCCGGCTCACGGAGGAGATCGGCTCTCATGCCGTCGGCCTGCTGGTCGAGGAAACCGGGGCCCAGTCGGCCCCCGAAATCTTCGAGCGGGTGCGCCGGCTGGTGCATTACTACCGCTCGACGCCGACCGGTCTGCCGGACTGGATCAAGCGCTTCGTGACCACCGGCTACTCGCACTACGCTACGCTGCTGCCGGCCGCGTTCTCGGATCGCGGCACCACTCCCGACCAGATCGCAAGCATGCTGGCGTTTGTCTTCACGCTGGAGAGCCTGGCCCTGTCGCTGGGCTCCAGCCGCAGTCAACTGCTGATCGCGGTGCAGCAAACCGGCCCGGTGACGGACGATCCCAACAAGATCGGCATGCTGTGGGCGGCCGAGGTGCTGCTGGGGCTGCGGACGCTGGACGCCATCCGGGTGTTCTTCGACCACCTGCTGGAAAACCGGCTGGCGCTGCCGTCGTTCCCGGCCTACGTCAACGGCTTCTTGCTGGCGCTGAAGTTCACACCTTTGGTGGCCCGCCTGGTGGTGGAGCTGGTGAGCCGGGCGTTCGAGAAGCTGCCGGACACGGTGCTGATGCCGTGGCTGCCGGGCCTGATCATGACCCTGCGACCGCACGCCGACACGCTGCTGCCGACCCTGCTCAAGGAAGCGGCCACGTGCTACCCCGACAAGCTGGCGGCGCTGGCCAAGTGGACGCTGCCGTGGGCCGCGGCACCACCGGCAGCGACAGCGGGCGCGGCACCTGCGGCAGGGGCAGCGGAGACGTTGAGCGAGCCGGAGAAGATGGTGCAAGCGCTGCTGTTCGCGGAACCGGCGACGGCGAACGCGCTGGCGGTGTTGCTGGGATTGCCCCCGGAGTGGCAGCAGCCAACCGCGGCATCGGGCGGGCAAGGAGCGGCGGCACAGGGAGCGGCCAGCGGCACGGAGGCGGCGGTGCAGGCGCTGCTCCAGGCGGAGCCGGCCACGATGACGGCGCTGCGGGAGTTGTGGAGGGGTTGAAGTGGAACACGACCAACCAAGCCCCCAGGGCGATGCCCTGGGCTATCGTGTTGCGCCCCTTCGGGGCTGTTGGCTGTTGTCTTCCGCCCCGAAGGGGCGCAACACGATAGCCCAGGGCATCGCCCTGGGATTTGATTCCTTTCAATGCGATTCTGTTTCACATCGAGATCGAGTCGGCCGACACCGTCGAGCCGTTCCGTAAACGGATGTACCACTATTTCCACTTCTTGACCGAAGAGCATGGACTGAACGTCCTGCCGATCGGAGTGTACCTGCGTGTCGGGTTGGAGGGGCGGGGCAAGGACGCCTACGAGGTCCGTGTCCTGAACCGGACGCCTCTGCGCTTTGAGTATGACTACGTTGGGCTGCCTGGTCTGAACGGCCAGGAGTACCTCGGCCAGGACAATCCGCTGGGAATCGGCTTGTCGGCGTTGATGCGCTGGCCCCGGAAGCGGCGAGCGCAGGCGGCTGTCGAGGCCCTGGACCGCATCGTCGCCGGACAGGAGACACCGGGCCGGAAGATGCTGCTGTGCGAGTGCGTCCAGGCCTATGCTCCCCTGGAAGAGGACCAGCGGCTTGAGTTAAAATCCCTCTTGCAGCAACCGCAACATGAAGGAGTTCGGAGCATGGTCAAAACATGGTTTGAAGAGGGCGAGGAAAGAGGAATCGAGAAGGGGGAACTTAAATGGAAACGCGACTTCTTGCTCTATCAGCTGGAGGCGAAGTTCCCCGGATTGAGCAGCAAGGCACGGCAACGGGTGGCTGAGTGGCCTGTGGAGACAATCATGGAAGCAGGTCGCGTGTTGCTGACCGCGCAGTCGCTGAAGGACCTGGGGCTGGAAGACTGAGCAGAGGCTGCCTTCGGTATGCCAGGCCGCAATGTTCCGTCTGCTCGGTTGCGAAGGAGTCCGCAGCATGGCCAAAACATGGTTTGAAGAGGGCGAGGAGAAGGGAATGGAGAAGGGAATAGAGAAGGGTGAACTCAAAGGGAGGCGTGAGTTCTTGCTCTATCAACTGGAGGTGAAGTTCCCCGGATCGAGCAGCAAGGCGCGGCAACGGGTAGCCGAGTGGCCTGTGGAGAAAATCATGGAGGCGGCCCGCACGTTGCTGACCGCGCAGTCGCTGAAGGACCTCGGTCTGGAAGACTGAACGGCACCGTGTCCATCAGCTCCGGGTTCGCAGCCAGCGGCCCAGTCCGGCCGGCAGGGCCAGCAGACCCAGCAATCCCGCCAGGAACAGGAACAGCACCAGGTACGTCGTCGGGTTCATCTGTGGCACCAGGACCACGCCGCGCACAGCGTAGTCCGCATCACCCCCGGAACTGACCGCAACGCCACCGCGAACCACCCGGACCTTGATCCCCCGGGCGGTCCCATCCAGGCTCTGCTTGCGGCTCTTGAACGTGATCGTATAGGTCGATTGCAGTTCCTCGGCCAACTCCTCGTACAGCGCCGCCAGCTTGCGGACGTCCGGCGCGGGGTAGTATTTGCCGCCGGTCTTGCGGGCCAGCTGCTGCAGCGACTCGACGTCGATGCCGTCATCGTGCAGGTCAATGGACAGTTGCTCGAAGATCTTGATCAGCGATTGCTCGCTCTCGGCCCGATAGTAGTTGCCGCCGGTTTCCTTGCTCATGCGCTGCATCACCGGCTCGTTGATGTCCCGAGTTCGGCCCAGGCCCAGCATGTACAGCGGAATGGACTCTTCCTTGGCCCGCTCGATCACTTCCGTGTCGGAGTGCCGGCTGCCGGGGGCCTCGTCCTTGCCGTCGGTCAGGACCACGACGGCCTTGCGGCCGGTCACCCGAGCTGCTTGCAGCGTCTCCACGCCAGCCAGGGCGGCGTCGTAGAGCAGCGTGCCGCCTTCCGGCTGCAGCTGGGCGATCTGGCTTTTCAAGAAGCGTTTGTCGCTGCTGAAGCGCCCCGGAGACTCGACCGCCGTGCTGAAGGGCAGCAGGGTCGTCCGGGCCTCCGGCCGCATCAGCTCGACGAAGCGCGAGGCTGCCTGCTTGAGCGCCTCCATCTTGGATTTGCGGTCCTGGTCGCTGGCCTTGCCGCGCATGCTGCCCGAATGGTCCAGCACCAGCACCGTGTTCACCTGCTCCTTCTTGCCCGGCTCGCCGATGCCCAGCGTATAGATCGGAATGCGCGCCTTGCGGGCCTTTTCGATCACCGCCTCCAGCGTCTGTTTGCTGTTCATGTCCACGCCGTCGGTCATCAGCAGCACGGCGCGCCGGCCAGTCGGCGGCAGTTTCTTGTCCTGGAGGAGGTCGATGGCCCGCGAGGCGGCATCCAGGTAAGCGGTGCCGCCGAGCGGCTCGGCCCTGGTGATCAGCCCCCGCAGCCGGTCTCGGTGGGCGACGTACTCGGCCGGGTCGCCGCTGGGAGGCTGGAAACGCTCGGGGTTGTTCTCCGGGACTTCGTGGTCGAAGAGGATCAGGCCGGTGTCGGCCCGGGAGTCGAGCTTGTCGAGGAAGGCCAGGGCGGCCTTCCGCGCCTGCTCGATCTTGCCGTTGTTCTTCATGCTGCCGCTGACGTCGATGGCCAGCACCGTGGTCAGGGTCTGCGTTCTGGGCTGGACGATCTCCAGCTCGTCCACCGGCTGGCCCTCCTCGAGCACCTCCAGTTCGGTGCGCGCCACGTCGGTGGCCACGACCTGCTGGTGTTGCTCGTTCTTGCGGACCACCTGGCAGCGGAGAGTGACGTACAGCCCTTTCTTCCCCGGCTCATTGCGCGTGAAATCGCTGACGTTGTCGATCTTGACCTCGTACTTCTCCTGCTGATCCGTTGGGTCCCCGGTCGCCCCGACTGGAACGAGGACCAGCAAGCTCAGACCCAGAAGAAGCAGTGTCACGGTGCGCATGAGCCGGGTTCCCGGTTTAGGGCGATCGGAAAGAATGAGGTAGGACGGGCTTCCCAGCCCGTCCGGCCGGCCTGGGAAGGCTGGCCTACGTGTCATTTTAGGGTCGCTGAAACTGGCTGTCGTCGGGTTTGCTCAGGTCGTAGGTCGCTCGTTTCAGCTCACTGAACTTGCGGCCGGCAATCGTTTCGACAGCCTGGGTCGGGAGCTTGACGCCGTCAAACTCCCGGAACGTCCGGAACAGGTATTCCTTCTCGATGACCGCGCCGGCAAAGCGGGCGGGCCGGGCAATCTTGATCAGCAACTGCGATTCCTTGTCGAAGTAGAGCCGCACCTCGGGCCGACCCTTGGCGCGAACGCGGACGCCGACGGCCGGCCGATCGTCCACCCTGGTCTCGGGCAGGAGAGCCAGGTTGTACGCTCCCTGGGTGAGCGGCACCAGGGTGGTCAGCGACCAGACGTACACTTCTTCGGTGATCTCGTCGCGAAACTCCTTACTCATCATTGTGACCTGGCCGCCGCTCAGGGTCCAGCCCTGATCGCCATTGAGGACCGTGACGATCCGGGCCTTCTGGTCGAAATCCACCACGTGGCGGAGCCGATCCGGCAGAGTGATGGCGAGGACGTCGTTGAAGGGCTGCTCCTTGTTGCCGCCGAGCATGACGCCTTCGCCCTTGCGCGTGCAGCTCTGGACCTTGAGCAGGCCCTTTTCGCCGCCGTGGGCCTTGATGGCCTTCTCGATCACCGCCAGGGCGTCCTCGCGCGGCCCGGCCGTCAACCGGGCTGGGCTGGCAGGCAAGAGCGCAAGGAGGCCGGCCAGCACCAGGGTCGTTCGCAGCATGGATCTTCTCTCCTGAAGAAAGGCACCCGGCAGGCCCGCAGCCGGACCTGCACAAGCGCAGGCCGGCCTGCCGGCCGGAGCGCATGCAGGCATGCGGAGCGCGACGTCCGTTCGCGGTCCGCAAGCCAGGGGGACCATACACCAAGGAGGCGCGCTTGGCAAGGCGTGCCGCTCGCATCATAAAACGTGACCTATACTTTCTTCCGAGAGCGTGTTTGTGAGATCCTGGCAAAGTCCAGCACGGCACCGCCATCCTTGAGGACAGGGGAACGTCATGGCGATGGTTTGCACCCTGTGCAATACGAGCCACCAGCAACGGCTGCAGTGTCCGAATTGTGGTGGTCGCCTGGTCTTTCGGCCGGCCGGTCGCAGTCTGCTGCCCGGGGCCTCGCGCAGCTGGATGCAAACTTTCCTGGGTCGGGTGGTCATCGGCCTGCTGCTGGCCCAGGGATTGTTCCTGGGCCTGCTCCAGCTGACCACCGGCATTCTGCTGGCCCGTCTGGGTGACCAGGGCATGCAGCAGCTGTTCCGCACCACCGAGGGCCTGATCCTGCTGGAGTCGCTCCGGCTGGTCCCGCTGTGCCTGGGGGGTTTGCTGGCCGGCGCCGGCCAGCGGCAGGCGTTCTTCCTGGGCTTCGTGATTGGTTTGTGCAACAGCGCCCTGGCCATGTTCAGTCAGGCCGTGCTGACCAACCAGGTCAGTTCGCTGAGCTGGTACGGTCAGCCTCTGTCGCAAGCCCTGTCCGCCAGCATTGGCGCCTGGCTGGGCTCGACCATCTGGCAGCCGCTGAATCTGGTGACTGCCCCTGGCGCCGTGCTGCGCTCGCCGCGTCATGCCGCCCTGGTCCGCAATCAGAGACCGCTGCTGTTCGGCCGGGTTTCCCGGTTCCGTGTCTGCCTGGGCGTCCTCTTGACCGTGGCCGGCTGCTTGTGGGCCGAGTTCTTGTTTCAAACCGTCCTGCACGCCAGCCGGGGTCTGCTGGATACGGCCAGCTACACCCAGGACCGGATTTTCGCCTGGGAGATCCGCGCCCTGTCGGCCCTGTTCGGCGGCGCCCTGGCCGGCGCCACCACCAGCAACGGCTTCAAGCAAGGTCTGTACGTGGGGATCGGATCGAGTTGCCTGCTGCTGCTGATCCCGCAGAGCCACGTCACCCTGTTCATCGCGTCGCTGACCGGGGTCAGCACCTTCTTCCTCTGCACCGCCGGCGGCTGGTTTGGCAGCCAGCTGTTCCCGCCGCTGGTCCCCAAACCCAGCACGCGCACCGCCGGCGTGCCCTGAGCCTTGCCCGCAAGGACGGACTCCGTACACCAGGCAGCAGAAGCTTCCGCCCCCATCCTGGCAAGGAGATCCGCGATGCTCAAGGTTTTGCTCTGTGTCACCGTTTGTCTGGCCCTGCTGGCTGGCCTGTCCATGACCGTTGCCGAGGAAAAGGCCGCCAGTGAGCCGAAGCTGGTCCACGACGTCTATTTCACGCTCAAGGACAACTCACCCCAGGCGAAGAAAAAACTGGTCGATGCCTGCTGCAAGTACCTGAAAAAGCACCCCGGAGTCCAGTACTTCTCGGCCGGCGTCCGGGCCGAGGACCTCAAGCGCGAGGTCAACGACACCGACTGGGACGTGGCACTGCACTTGGTCTTCGTCAACAAGGCCGCTCACGACAAGTACCAGGACGATCCGCAGCACAAGCAATTCATCGATGAGAACAGGGACAACTGGAAGAAAGTGCGGGTGTTTGATGCGTACGTGACGGATTGAAGTCGGAGCCGGCGCAACTTGCCGAGCCGCGCACGCAGCGGAGTAAGCGGGCTGGGAGCCCGCAGGGCCGCTTACTCCGCTCCGCTGCGTGCGCGGCTCGGCCTTTTGGCATTTCTCTCGCGAAACGGCTGCCAATGCGGTATCCTGCCAGTCAGGGTCGCCTTCGATCTGGCACGCAGGAACCGCACCATGTCCAGTCAACCAGGAATCACGCAGGGGATGATCGAGCGCGCCCAGGGCTGTCTGCTGGGCCAGCTGGCCGGCGATTCGCTGGGCAGCCAGGTCGAGTTCAATTCCGCCGATTACATGCGCTGGAAACACCCCAATGGGCTGCGCGAGTTGCAAGACGGCGGCGTCTGGACCCTCAAGGCCGGCCAGCCCACCGACGACTCGGAACTGGCCCTGAAGCTGGCCCGGACCCTGGTCCGTGAGAAACGCTTCGACCCCAAGACAATCCTGGCCGGCTACGTGAACTGGTACGAGTCGGGCCCGTTCGACTGCGGCACGACCACCCGCCAGGCCCTCGGCGGCGGCCCACCCAATGCCAGCTCCCAGGCCAACGGTTCCCTGATGCGCATCAGTCCCCTGGGCATCTTCGGGGCGCGCGTGCCGGAGCAGGCCGTCGCCTGGGCCCGCGAGGACAGCAAACTTACCCATCCTCACCCCGTTTGCCAGGATGCCTGTGCCGTCTTCGTTGCCGCCCTGGGCACGGCCATCGGCAAGGAGGCCCCGGCGGTCGAGACGTACCAGACCGCCCTGGCCGTGGCCCGCCAGCCCGGAGTTGAGCCGACCATCCTGGAGACGCTGGAGCGGGCCCGCTATGAGCCGCCGGACTCGTTCGACGAGGACAACCAGGGCTGGGTGCTGATCGCCCTGCAAAACGCCTTCTACCAGCTGCTGCACGCGGAGGACCTGGAAGAAGGCATCGTGGACACGGTGCAGCAGGGCGGCGACACCGACACCAACGCCGCCATCGCCGGTGCCCTGCTGGGAGCGGTTCACGGCCGGGCCGCGGTGCCGCAGCGCTGGGTGGACGTGCTGCTCGAATGCCGGCCCAGCTGGCCGACCATTCCTGGTAAGCACCATCACCCCCGGCCGGAGGAGTACTGGCCTGTCGATGCCCTGCAACTGGCAGAGTCACTGCTGCGGGCGCTGGCTTGAGCCGGGGCCGGTCTCTGCTGCTCTTGTATTTGCTTTCCGCGGTGGTAGGCTAATTGGTTCAGCCCTTGGGCTTGCTAGCGCGGAGAATGATCGTGAGCGGCATGAACAATGGCGTTGCTTCCCCGGAGCAGTCCTCTTCGCAGCGGGCGGTGCGCCGGCTGGTCCTGCTTCGGGGCGACGACCACAGCGAGGTCGCCGAGGTGTTGCGAGAGTATCACGGGAACGAGATCAGCGGTGCCCGGCTGCATTCGGACCTGCAGCAGCTGGCGGCCGAGAGGCCAGGCCGGGTTGTCGCGGGCGAGTGGCTGGCGCCGCTCGGCTGGACGCGCTTCCTGTGGTGCCGTAAGTGAGTCCTGGGAAGAGAATTGTTCTCTCCCGGCAAGTCTTGTTCCATCCGCTCGAGGATTCTGCCATGATCGCACGCATCCGTTTCGGTGCTGTCTTGCTGGCCGGCTTGCTCTTGCTGGGGCTGCCCAGTTTAAAGGCCCAGGCGCCCGACGCGCCGGGTCTGGCCACCGCCCAGGGAATGATTGACAAGGTCGAGAAGGAAACAATCACCGTCCGCCCCAGGGGCCCCGACGGCAAGTTTGGCAAGAGCCTGATCGTCAAGCTGACCGGCACCAGCAAGATTGCCACCCTCACTTATCAGAAGCGCGGCGGCAAGACGGTGGCTGTCCAGAAGGACACCGAAGCCAAGGACTTGGCCGCCAAGCAAACGATTGCTCTGATTTACAGTACCGGTCCCGATGGCACCGTGCTCCTCTCGGCGGTGGTCCTGCCGCAGTAGGTAGCTCGACTCTCCGAGTCGAGTAGGGCTCGACTCGGAGAGTCGAGCTACGCCCCGCTCGGGAGAGGGGAGAAAGCGAGGGACGGCGGATGACACCTCCCAAGTCAGACCGCGAGGGCCCGGGCAAGGGCGGCACCCGCCTGACCCGGGCCGAGCGCAAGCGGCAACTGCTCGGCCATGCCAAGCAGCTGTTTGTGACCCTGGGCTATCCGCACGTGACCACGGAAAAGATCGCGGCTGCCGCGGGCGTCACCGAGCCGGTCCTGTACAAGCATTTCGAGAGCAAGAAGGCCCTGTTCCTGGAGGTACTTCAGGAGATCCGCGAAGCCACCCTGACCCGCTGGCATGCCGAGACAGCCGAGCTGGCCGATCCGCTGGCCAAACTGCACCTGGTCGCCGACCTCTACCTGGGCAGCACCAAGGCCCACGCCGTCGAGTTCCGCATCATGCACCGGACCCTGGTCGAGTGCGACGACGAGGAAGTCCTGGCCCTGCTGCGCTCGTTCTATCTGGATAGTGAAGTCTTCCTGGCCAAGATCATATCCGAGGGTCAGCAAACCGGCGTCTTTCGTCGCTCGCTGGATCCGCGCGTCGGGGCCTGGGAGCTAATCCGCACCGGGCTGGCCTACACCTTGACCCTGCCCCTGGGTGTGCCGCTTTACACCGAAGAGGACTACCTGCCCCGGGCCGTCGAGTGCATGCTGCACTGTCTGCTCAAGACGGACGTGTGACCCCGGGCCCTTGTCCCGGAGAAGAAACCGTCGAAGAACCAGGCCGCCCCAGGCGAACAAGGTGACGCCGACCACCACCCAGTAGGCAAGGAGCCTCGGTTCGTGCCAGGGCCCTGTCCAGGCCATCAGCGCTCCCAGGACCAGACCGCCGGCACTCAGCACCAGGTAATCGGAGGTGAGTTCCGGATACTCGCGCAGCAGCACGGCCAGCAGGTAGAACCCGGGAGCCAGCAGCGGCACGAACCAGCGCACGCTGCAGCAGGCCCCGGAGTGGTTGCTCGACAAGGCACCGTAGATCAGCCAGGTGCCGACACACCAGCCGATCGCCAGCAGAGCACTCGGGCCGGTCGCGGTGCTGGCGGGCCAGCACCAGCCCGGCACCGACGCAGGCCAGCAGCAGCGGCAGGTTGTGCAGCAGGAAGCCGCACTTGCCCAGGAGCATGTCCAGGCAATACAGGGCAAAGGTCGTTACGTCCGGATGCTTCCAGCCGCCGGTCATGGTTTCCGCCGTGAACGGACAGCCGGGCCACTGGAAATACTCCGGCAGGGCGTTGGCCGGCTTCCAGCTGCCGCCGATGGCGTAGTTCAAGACATGATGCAGCAGCACTCCCGGCAGCGCCGCCGCGACAAACCAGGCCAGCAAGGGCCAGCGGCCCCAGCCGACGCGCCAGAGGACGCCAAGTCCCGTCAGGGCGCAGATGATCGGCCCCGCGCCCAGGTCGATCGAGTAACTCAACCCGGCCAGCAGCCCCAGGCGGAGAAGTCGGCCCACGGTACACGCGGCCGGTCCATGAGCCAGCCAGGCCATCTCGACCAGGATGGCCATGGAAGTCCCCAGCAGCAGGACGTGGTTGTTGACCTGGCGGGAGTAAGTCCAGGCCACGGTGCAGAAGGCCAGCCCCGCCGCCAGCAGCAGCCGCAAGCGCTCGCTCAGGCCCAGCGGCCGGCCCAGCCGCCAGACACACCAGACCGCCAGGGCGTAAGCCAGCCCGGAGGAGCCGAGCGTCATCGCCTTGCAGAAATGGTCGGGGTGATCCCGGGCGGTCCAGCCGGTCAGCCGCTTCAAGACCGCGTATTCCCCGGCCAGCAGCAGGGCCGGCACGGGCGATTTGTCGGAGTAGAAATGGCCGTTGATCCAGAGCTTGTCGAGGGTGCCGGTGTACAGCAGCGGCAGGTTGTCGCGCGGGTACGGAGTGGACCGGCCGACCACCGGCTCGGGAACGCGGACGAAGATGGATCGGTCAATGGCCCAGGTGTGGTAATCGACCAGGCACTCGACGGTGGCCAGCCGGCTGCCGTCGTTCCAGCTGCCGGCCTTCTTCATCGCGCCCAGACCGGCAAGCGCCAGGGCCAGGACCAGGATGGCCACGCCACGCCGGACGGAATCGCTTGCGGTCGTGGGTTGCATGGCGGTCCTACCAATTCACGTAGGACGGCTCTCCCGAGCCGTCTGGACGGCTCGGGAGAGCCGTCCTACGAGTGGCTCTTCTGTTCCGCATTTCGCCCGATTGGGGAAAGCGGCGGATGCACTGGTTTTCCCGGAGACTGCGACGCGCTCCCGGATGCCTTCTTCAGCTCGCCCTTCCACCAGTACTCCACCAGTGCCGTCAGATGCGGACCCTTGATCACCCGAGTCCCATTGCGCACCAGCTCGTCCTCGATCTCCTTGTGCAGCTCCGGCATCCGCGTCCAGTGCCGTTTTGGGTCCCAGTGATGTTCCTGATGGTAGCCGTTGTTGAACCACAACAGGTTGTAGAGTCGGTTGTAGGAGTTGACCGAGTTCGCCCTGGGATTGGCCGGCTCGGTGTAGTAATGCTCGGTGTAGCCCTGAGCGTAACTCAGCATCCAGCCCAGGTAGTACGACGGCAGATAGAAGCAGACGAAGTACCAGGGGTCGAACCAGGCCATCGCGCCCCAGAAGCAGGCCAGGACGGCCAGCTCCACCAGGAACTGAGTCACCTCTTTCCAGCCGTGCCGCCAGATGACGCGCAGCAGCGGCCCCAGCTCAACCCGCCAGTAGCCCAGCAGGACGTAGCTCCAGAACGGCTCCGGCTCCTCGTCCTTGCTGTGCCGGTAGATCGACGACCAGTCGCGGGTGGTGCCGTCGGGCCCCTTGCGGTCGTTGTCTCCCGAGTGGTGGTTGAGGTGGTAATGGTTATAGCAGACGTGCGGCAACCCGATGGCCAGCGTTTCCAGGATGCTGAAGGCGCGATTCAACCACGGCCAGCCGAAGAACGGGTTGTGGATGAAGTTGTGCGACAGGCATTGCAAGTTCCAGCACATGCCCAGGGCAATGGCCAGGAACGCCGCCGCCAGCACCGGGAACGACAGCGATTGATAGCAGAGAAAAGTCCAGAAGGACAGCGCAACCAGGCCAACGACGCAAACTGCGGGAATCGCGTCGCGGGGGGTATATCGGAAGAAACCACGTGCGGGAGGCATCCTTGCTCCTTTCTCGGCTTCAGGGGCCAGCTCTTGGCTGGCGCACGATCATACCGTTCCCGCCGGAGAGAAAAAGAGCAGTTCGCTGGCAGCGATCAAACCAACACCAAAAGAGCGAAGGGAAGTTAGCCGCGAGGACTCAGTCCTGACGACGGAAACGAACTCAGGGAAACGAACTTCTTCGGCGCAAGGGATTATGATTCTTGCATTTCGGTCGATTCGTTTCCGCTACCCCCCTCACACCCCCCTCAATAGGGAAACGAATGATCCTGCGTGCCAGGGGCTGCACCCCTGGACCCCAACGCAAAGCCACCCGCCGCCCCGCTCACGCCCGCTACGCCCTCCGCTCCGGCTCAGCGGGCTGCGTCTCCGCTCGTCCCTCGCTCCGACTCCGCCCGCTGGCCTCCGCTCCGGGCTCCGCAGGCGTTCGCTCTGCCTTACTGGCCTGGCACCGGACGGGAAACTCGGGCCAGGCGCAACCCGAGGTGGTAGTTGCGGTTCGCCGGCTCGTAGCCGCGGCGGTAGCTCGCCTGGCAGTACTCGGCGTGGTAGTACCAGCTGCCGCCCCGGATCACGCGCTGGGAGCCCTGGAGAACGTCCTGGCACCATTGGATTACGTTGCCATGCATGTCGCACAACCCCAGCTTGTTCGGTGGGTACGCGCCGACCCGCGTTGGTCGTCCCAGGAACTTCCCCTTCGGCGCTTTGCCGAACGGAACATTGCCGATGAAGTTCGCTTGCTCCGAGGACAGGTCGTTGGTCGGTTTGTCAAAGTAGAAGTGGTAGGAACATTCTTCTTCAGAAGTAGCCCCTCCCCGACAAGCATATTCCCACTCCACCTCCGTGGGTAAGCGGTACAAGAACCCACGACCACGCTCTTTCTCGTTCAACTTCTTGATGAACTCCTGCACGTCGTCCCACGACACGTGCTCTACTGGGAATAGCTTCAGTTCCTCGTCAGAGATGTCCAGAACTGAGTTTCTGCCATTCCCCTTGCGAGAAAACCAGCTCGGGTTGTTGCCCATGACGGCCTGCCACTGGCCCTGCGTCACGTCGTGGACGGCGATCTCGAAGTCTTCTTTGATCTCCGTCTTCGTCCCCTTTTTCTGACCATCCCACCCCATGTAGAACGTCCCCTTCGGCAAACGCACGAACGTCGTGGGGATGTCCTCCGTGCGCTCACGGATCGCGTCGGGCGGCTCGCAGCCTTTGCGGCGAACGGTCACCTCGCCGGCCGGGTTGAGACGTTCCTTGTGCAGGTCGGACAGCAGGAGCAGTTGCACGTGGGCATCGGCCCCCAGTTGCAGACGGTCACCGGGGAAGAGCAGCAGTTGGGCAACGGCCGGTTGGTTCAGACCACGGACCGCATGTAACTGGACGCTGCCACGCACCTCCAGAATCATGGCTGCGGGAGCTACCAGGCCGATCTTGCTGTACACTTCCTCGATCGCGGCCAGCAGTTCCTGTTGCAGTTCCGGTTGCTCCGCGAACTCCCGCCGAATGCGCTTATCGGCCTCGTCCAAGATGTCACGGGCGTTGATCGTCCCCCGTTTGCTGTTCGGATCTGCGTGCTGGAAGATGCTCACGAGGAAGTCGCGGACCGCTTTGGCCTTCGCGGCTTCTTTCTCGGCCAGTTCCTTCTGACCCAGTGCCTGGTTGCGCTGGTCCTTCAGCTGGGCATTGAACCACAGGCCGCCGACCAGCACCACCAGCAACGCCAGCACACTCACCAGCGTCAGCGCCGCGGCTGTCGGCCGCCGCTTCGCCCACTTCCAGCCCCGCTCCACCCAGCCCGCCGGCCGCGCTTCGATCGGCTCGCCGGCCTGGAAGCGCCGCAGATCGGCCGCCAACTGCGCCGCCGAGGCGTAACGCTTGTCCGGTGCCTTGTGCAGACATTTCAGGCAGATCGTCTCCAGGTCGCGCGGCACGCCCGGCTGCAACCGCGACGGCGGCACCGGCTCGTCCTTGAGCACTTGCTGGAGCGTGTCCATCGTCGTGGCCGCCCGGAAGGGCGGCCGGCCCGTCAGCAACTCGTACAGGATGGCACCCAGAGCGTAGACGTCCACCGCCGGGCCTGGCCGGCGCACCTTGCCGGCGGCCTGCTCGGGGGCCATGTAGCCGGGCGTGCCCAGCACCTCGCCGGTCACCGTCTGCCCCTTCTCGTCCAGCTTCTTGGCCAGCCCGAAGTCGGCGACCTTGGGCGTTAGCCGCAGGCGGCGCTCGCGCAGTTCGCCCGGCCCCAGGGAGGGATCGTCGGCGTCCGGGACGTCACCGGCCAGCAGGATGTTGGACAGCTTGAGGTCGCGGTGGATGACACCGGCCTGGTGGGCGGCCTGCATGGCCTGGGACAGCGTTTCGACCACTGCGGCGGCCTGGCGGGGCGGCAGCGGCGTTGCTGCCAGGGCGTCGCGGAGGCTGCCGCCGGCGCAGAACTCCAGGGCCAGGAACGCCTTGCCGTCGTGTTCGCCGATCTCGAAGACCTGCACGATGTGCGGGTGCTGCAAGCGGGCGATGGCCTCGGCTTCTGTCCGAAAGCGGGCCAGTTCCGCCTCGGCCGCCTGGTCGCCGGAGAGGAGCATCTTGAGGGCCACGACCCGGTTGAGCCTGGTGTGCCGGGCACGGTAGACCACACCCATGCCACCGCGGGCCAGCCGTTCCAGCAGCTCGTAGTCGCCGAACCGCTCCCGCTGGGGACGCGGCCCATGCCAGGAAACCGTCCGGGCCCCATCAGTAGGCCCTGAGGCATCGGGAGGGCCAACCGAAGGGGTGTGGTCGCGCGGAGCCAGGTCGTCGGATGACATGGGGCGTCCTCTTGCCGGTTGCGGGAAAAGACCTGCCTATCCTATCCAAGTGCGGCGTGGCGGGCCAGGGAATTGGGACGGCGTTGGTCCAGGCCTGGTCAAGCTGTTACGTGCTGGCCGCCCGGGCCGGCGTTTTTTGGGGGAAAGTCGTTGCAATCGTTCGTTCGGGTGGCTACCTTTACCCTTTGGAGTCGCAGCCGAGGCCCCAGGGAGCGTTCATCTGGGAAAGATCGGATTGGATTGTGAATCCCCTTCTCGAGGTGTCCATGCAACGCCAAGCAGTGGTGGCCTTCCTGGGTAGCTGCCTTGTGGCGGGCCTGAGCCTGTCAGGTCGCGCCCAGGACGCCAAAGAGGAAGCGGCGAAGAAGATCGACTTCGCGAAGGATGTAATGCCTCTCTTGCGGCAGAACTGCATCGAGTGTCACGGCGCCAAGAAGCAAGAGAACGGCATGCGCCTGGACCGCAGAAGCTCGGTGATGAACCTCCGGCGGCGCGTCGTACCCGGCAGCAGTGCCAACAGCAGGGTTTATCACAGGCTGATCGGGGAAGAGTATGGGCCCCAGATGCCTCCGACCGGCGCCCTTGGCGCGGAACAAGTCGCCATCATCAAGGCCTGGATCGACCAGGGCGCCGATTGGCCGGACGCGCTCGCCAACGAGATTGTCTTGCCGCCCCTCAATCCGAAGGCCGTGGCCATGGTGGAAACGCTCCGAAGCGGCGACCGGGCGGCGTTCCTGAAGGCCGCCCAGGCCGATCCGAACCTGCTCAACGCGCGCGGACCGGAAGGCTCCACACCTTTCACGTATGCGGTCCTCTACGCGGACACCGAAACACTCGCCAAGCTCCTGAAAATGGGGGCTGATCCGAACAAACGCAACGATGCCAACGCAACCGCGCTGATGTGGGCCGCGCGGGACCTCGAAAAGACACGCCTCCTGGTCGACCACGGCGCTGACGTCAATGCCAGGTCCGACGATCGCCGCTCGCCTCTGATGATTGCCGCCCGCCGCCCCGGGGCCGCGCCGATCGTGAAATTCCTGCTGGAGAAAGGAGCCAACCCCAATCCCAATGCCAAGCCCGCAACCGAATCCTCACCACTGCTCGAAGCCCTCACGGGCGGCGACCCCGCCATTGTCAAATTGCTCATCGAGCGTGGTGCGGACGCCAAAGCCGCCGCCGCCGAAGGGCTCGCGCTGGCCGTCGGGACGAAATGCGACGATGGCCTCGCGCTGCTGGCGGCAAAAATCAGCGACAAGCAAGCGTACACCGTGGCGCTCCAGAATACGGCTGTTCTCGGCGACCTTCATGCCGTCCGCCTGATGCTGGATCGTGGCGCCGACGTGAATGCCTTTGACCGGAGCGGCAGAACCCCACTGATGTACGCGGCGATCTCGGAGGTGCTGCCGCTGGACGTCGTCAAACTGCTGATCGACCGAGGAGCCGACGTGAATGCCAAAAACCGGCATACGAAGGCAGGTGATGCCGGACTCACCGTGCTGGACGTCGCGAAACAAAACGGGAACACGCCGCTTGTCGATTTGCTGGTGAAGTCCGGTGCCAGGGCCAGTCCCCAGACACCTGTGAAGCTGCGGCCGAAACAGGCCAACTCCATCCGCGGCGCGGTCCAGGACAGCCTGCCTTTGCTGCAGCGCGCGGATTCTTATTTTACGAAAAGCACCGGCTGCTTTTCCTGCCATAACAACAGCATGCAGGCAATGGCGCTGGGACTTGCCCGGAAGCGGGGATTGCGGATCGACGAACAGACTGCGGCCGCGCAGGTGCGCTTCAATGTCCAGGCGCTCGAAGCGCTGCGCGACAAGATGCATCAAGGCTACGTGTTTGCGGTAGGGGACACGTTTTCGGATTTCGTTGTCGGCTACGCGCTCCTGGGCCTGCACGCGGAAAAGTACCAGGCCGACCTCAATACGGACGCTGCCGCCCTGCTCATCCAGTCGCGGCAAAAGCCGAACGGCGAATGGCCCTATCCGTGCGCCGACATCCGGCCGCCGATCTGCTCGGACTACATTGGGCAGACCGCCATTGCCATGCGTGCGCTTCAGGTCTATGCGCCGAGGACCGCCAAGGCCGAGTGCGACAAATCGGTTCGTCTGCGCCGCTTCCTGGCTGGCCAAGGCGCAATCCTTGCATAACGAGGACCGGTGCTGGCGGTTAACCGGGCTTGCCTGGGCGGGCACGGACCAGGCCGCGACACGGAAAGCCATGCAGGAAGTGCTGACCACACAGCGGCCTGACGGTGGCTGGTCAGACCTCCCCTCCCTGTCGAGCACGCCTTACGCCACCGGAAGGAGCCTGGTCTCGCTCCAGATCGGCGGGCTGCCCGTTTCCGATCCGGCCTACCAGCGCGGCATCAAGTTCCTGCTCGCCACCCAACAGGAAGATGGTACCTGGTACGTGAAGACCCGTGCCCTCGGCTTCCAGCCCTACTTCGACGGCAGTTTCCCGCATGGCTACGATCAGTGGATGTCGGCCGCGGCTACCAGTTGGGCCGCGATGGCGCTGACGCTGGCGCTGCCGGAAGCGAAACCGGAAACGGGCCCCAAGGATGATGTGAAGAAGCGCGAGAAGAAGTGAGCGGCGCAGTGAGGCGTGGCAATTGATCGTGTTCGGTTGCGCCTCAGATATCGGAGCGAGGCACGAGCGCAGCGGAGCGCGTTGGCCCCAGCGCAACCGCACTGGCGGCCCCGCTCACGCCCGCTCCGCCCGCCGCTCCGGCTCAGCGGGCTGCGTCTCCGCTCGTCCCTCGCTCCGACTCCGCCCGCTGGCCTCCGCTCCGGGCTCCGCGGGCGTTCGCTCTGGTTTACTGGCCTGGCACTGGACGGGGAACTCGGGCCAGCCGGAGGCCCAGGTCGTTGTACCGGTCCGCCGGCTCGCTGCCGCAGCGGTTCGACGCCTGGCAGAGGGAGCCGAGGTAGACCCAGCTGCCGCCCCGGATACACCCGGGCTGGGCGCTCTGAGGGAAGACGTCCTGGCACCATTGCCACACGTTGCCTTGCATGTCGCACAACCCCAGCTTGTTCGACGGGTACTGCGCCGACTCGCGTTGGTCGCTGCAAGTCTGGCCCCTTCGGGGCCTTGCCGAACGGAAAGTTGCCCCGTTGAAGTTGGCTTGCTCCGAGGACAGGTCGTTGGTCGGTTTGTCAAAGTAGAAGTGGTACGAACATTCTTCTTCCGAAGTAGCCCCTCCCCGACAAGCATATTCCCACTCCGCCTCCGTCGGCAAGCGGTACAAGTATCCACTGACCACGCTCTTTTTCATTCAGCTTCTTGAGGAACTCCTGCGCGTCGTCCCACGACACCCTCTCCACCGGGAATAGCTTCAGCTCCTCGTCGGAGATGTCCAGGACAGTAGTTCCTGCACGTCCCCATTGCGAGAGAAGGAGCTCGGGTTGTGCCCCGCCCATGACCGCCTGCCACTGCCCCTGCGTCACGTCGTGGACGGCGATCTCGAAGTCCTCCTTGATTTCCGTCTTCTTGCGACCTCGTTCGTGCCATCCCAGCCCATGTAGAACGTCCCCTTCGGCAGCCGCACAAACGTCATCAGGACGCTGTTGTCACGTTGCAGCACCGCGTCTGCCGGTTCGCAGCCTTTGGTATCGATGGTCACCTCCCGGCCCGCCTGAAGCCGCTCCTTGTGCAGGTCCGCCAGGAACACGAGTTGCACCTGGGCGTCAGCCGACAGGCTCAGGCGGTCGTCGAGATTGACCAGCGCCTGGGGAACCGCCGCCTTCTTCACCCCGGCGGCCGACTGCAACTGTACCGTACCACGCACCTCCAGAAGCATGGCCTGAGGCGTTCGCCGAGCAATGCCACGTTTCACCTCGCTGATTGCCTTCTCCAGTTCCCCGCGCAGGTCCGCCTGGTCCTTGAACTCGTCAGGGATTCTCGTTTCGGCTTCTGCCAGGAGTTGCCGGACCGTGACATTGCCGCCCTTCTCGTCCGTCTCCGCCTTCTCGAAGATGCTCACCAGGAAGTCGCGGACCGCCTTGGCCTTTGCGGCTTCCTGCCGTGCCTCGTTGCGCTGTTCCGTCACCCGGGCGTTGAACCACAGGCCGCCGACCAGCAGCACCAGCAACCCCACCACGCTCACCAGCGTCAGCGCCGCTGCTGTCGGCCGCCGCTTGGCCCACTTCCAACCACGCTCCACCCAACCCGCTGGCCGCGCCTCGATCGGCTCGCCATCCTGGAACCGCCGCAGATCGGCTGCCAGCGCCACCGCCGAGGCGTAACGCTTGTCCGGCGCCTTGCGCAGACATTTCAGGCAGATGGTCTCCAGGTCGCGCGGCACGCCCGGCTGCAACCGCGACGGCGGCACCGGCTCGTCCTTGAGGACTTGCAGCAGCGTGTCCATCGCCGTGGCCGCCCGGAAAGGCGGTCGGCCCGTCAGCAACTCGTACAGGATGGCCCCCAGGGCGTAGACGTCCACAGCCGGTCCCAGCCGGCGCACCTTGCCGGCGGCCTGCTCGGGGGCCATGTAGCCGGGAGTGCCCAGCACCTCGCCGGTGACCGTCTGGCCCTTCTCGTCCAGCTTCTTGGCCAGCCCGAAGTCCGCCACCTTGGGCGTCAGACCCAGGCGACGCTCACGCAGTTCGCCCGGCTGCAAGGAAGGATCGTCGGCGTCGGGGACGTCGCCGGCCAGCAGGATGTTGGACGGCTTCAGGTCGCGGTGGATGACGCCGGCCTGGTGGGCGGCGTGCATGGCCTGGGCGAGCGTTTCCACCGCCGCGGCAGCCTGGCGGGGCGGCAGCGGCGTTCCGGCCAGGGCGTCCTTGAGGCTGCCGCCAGCACAGAACTCCAGGGCCAGGAAGGCCTTGCCGTCGTGCTCGCCGATCTCGAAGACCTGGACGATGTGCGGATGCTGCAAGCGGGCGATGGCCTCGGCTTCGGTGCGAAAGCGTGCCAGCTCCGCCTCGGCCGCCTGGTCGCCGGAGAGGAGCATCTTGAGGGCCACGACACGGTTGAGCCTGGTGTGCCGGGCCCGGTAGACCACTCCCATGCCACCCCGGGCCAGCCGTTCCAGCAGTTCGTAGTCGCCGAACCGCTCCCGCGAGGGACGCGGCCCCTGCCAGGAAACCGTCGGGAGGTCGGCGATGGCCTGGGAAGCATCGGGGGGGCCCCCCGAAGGGGTTTCATCGCGCGGGGCCGGGTCGTCGGCGTGCGGCGCTGGCATCGATCACCGTCCTTCGAGCAGCCGAGGAGTCGAGGGCGGCGTCTGGCCGCCGTGCAACCCCTCCGATCATCCAGGGGGTTCGCGAGACTACCGGCCATTATCCCAGGGCGGGCTGCGAATTCCAGCACATTTCCGACAACCGACAGCGGATGCAGACGCTGGACGCTGCTCAGGTGTCTCCAGGCGGGACTGGATCGAATGCTGGAGATCCTTCACCAGGCCGATAGCACGGCGGGCGGGCGGACAAAGCCCGACGGCAACGGTTTTCTCCTCCGTTGTCGGAACGCAAGATCCGTGTCCGCCACGTCAGGCGGTTACACCTTTGGAGTGCCTTTTGGAACGGGCGGTTTCGAGGCAGCGGTGCGGCGTGTCTCTTCGCGTCTGGGGTTGGCTCCCACCAAACCAATCACATCGTTCAGGTCGCCGCCGACCGTGAACAGGCCACGAAACAGCAGATCGAGGGAGACGTCTGCCGCTCCCGTCTCGATCTTCGCGACTCGGGATTGGCTCGACTTCATCTTCGCGGCCAGTTGCTTTTGCGTTAGATTCTGGCTCTCGCGCCGCTGCCGAACCGCGCGACTGAGAGCCATCCGCAAATGGAGAAGCGTGCGTTCCACCTCGTTCAGTTCGAGAAAATCTTCGGCGTCCCCGATCCGGAACCCAGCGGCTTCAAGCGCTTGCCGTTTCTCTTTGTCCACTGCACCTCTCCTTTGATACGTTTCTCACGTTCGGTTCGCTCGTGATTTGGGTGGTTTTCGGAAAAGGGGAGGGTTCGTAAACTGAAGGGATGAACACCAACGAACCGCGCTTGCTGCATGTGGAAACCGTGGCCGATCTGCCTGTTTTGTGGGCCAAACTGCAACGTCTGGACCTGCCGGCCATCCTGGACCGGCATTTCCCAGCCCCAGCCCACTGGAAAGGCCCTCTCAGCCCGGGGGAGGTGCTGGCCCTATGGCTGCTCTTTATCCTCTCCCAAGGCGACCACTGCCTCAACCACCTCGAGCCCTGGGTGGACGACCACCAGGGCATCCTCTCTGCCCTGCTGGGCAAACCCGTCCTGCCTGCCGTGGCACATGACGATCGCCTCGCCGATTTGCTTTCCCGCCTCAGCGACCCTGCCTCCTTCGCTTCGGTCGAGCAGCAACTCAACCACCAGACCCTCCGCGTCTATCAACTGCCCACCGACTTGGTGCGTCTGGATGCGACCACCGCCAACTCCTATGCCGCCGTCCTGTCCGAGCAGGGCCTGTTGCAATTTGGCCACAGCAAGGACGATCCCGACCGGCCTCAGTTCAAAATCATGGCGGCCGTCCTCGACCCCCTGGGTATGCCGCTGGCTACCGCCGTCGTGCCCGGTAACAGCGCTGACGATCCCTTGTACGTGCCAGCCATTCAGGCGGTGCAACAGTCCTTGGGAGTGGGTGGCCGGACCTACGTCGGTGACTGCAAGATGGCCGCCTTGGCCACGCGGGCCCTGGTCGCTGCCGGCAACGACTTCTACCTCTGCCCGCTGCCGCAGACCCAATTGAGTGGGGCAGAGCGGCAGCAGTTGTTGCAGCCGGTCTGGAATGGGACGCAGCCGTTGCAACCGGTCTACCGTCCGGGACCGGCCGGCCAGGCCGACGAACGTGTGGCGGAGGGATTCGCGCTGGACGTGGAGTTGACAGCCACGGTGGACGGGGTGCTGCGACCCTGGACCGAACGCCGCTGGCTGGTACGGTCGCTGGCGTATGCGCGGGCCCAGGAGGCAGCCCTGGAACGGCGACTGCAAACGGCCTGTGCCGCCCTGCGGGAACTGGTCAAACGCAAGCAGGGCAAGAAGCAGTTGTTCCATGCCCAACTGGTGCAGGCAGCGCAGGCGATCGTGACAGGACAGCGAGTCGAAGGCTTGCTTGACTACAGCTTTGCGGCGAAGATGACGAGCAGGCAGGTGCGTGCCTACCGAGGGTGGCCGGCGCGGCAGGAGACGGAGATCTTCTTCGAGGTGGAAGTGCGCCGCAACGAGACGCGGATCGAGCAACAGAAGAAGGAGATGGGCTGGCAGGTGTACGCGACCAATGGGTTGAGTCTGGCCTTAGCGCAGGTCGTGTGGGCCTATCGGGGCCAGTATCGGATCGAGGACGACTGGTCGCGGCTGAAGGGTCGGTCGCTGGGACTGACCCCGGTGTACTTACAGGAGGAGGACCGCATCCAAGGACTGGTGTATCTGTTAAGTCTAGCGTTGCGTGTGCTGAGTCTAGTGGAGTGGGAGGTGCGAGAACGGCTGCGGCAGGAAGGAACGAAGTTACAAGATGTCTATGCCGGTCAGCCGGGCCGCAAGACAGACCGTCCCAGTGCGGAGTTGCTGTTGCGCGTGCTGAGGACGATCAGTGTCAGCGTGGTTGAGGTCAACGGCCACAGACACGTGTTGCTGTCACCGTTGACCAAGGTGCAGCAACGCCTCCTGGAACTGTGGGGGCTGCCACCGGATTTGTATGAACAGGTCGCTCGTGGATTCCCAAAAACATGCCCAAATATGAGCGAACCGTAGGTTCTCAGTTGGAGTTTTGCCTTTTTTGGAGTGCGGCAGTGCTTTGCTCTGCCGCTTTTGTTTCTCGTGTTTCCCCTCCGTTTTTCTCTGGAGTGAAACAAGTAGAAACAAAAGCGGCAGAGCAAAGCACTGCCGCACTCCAAAATATGCCAGATCCGGCATACAGTCAACAGCAATTATGTCAGATCTGGCATAAAGAATCATTGCGGGTTCGTCGATTGGCATGCGGCTGGGTCCAGTGGCTCCAGCCGGACTACGAGGAGTCTGGCCTCATTCCTCTGGAACCTTCTTGAGGGGAGCAAGCAGTTTCTGGCCCTGGTCGGTCTGAACAACCCCGCCGCACCGCTCACGCCCGCTACGCCCTCCGCTACGGCACAGCGGGCTGCGTCTCCGCTCGTCCCTCGCTCCGACTCCGCCCGCTGGCCTCCGCTGCAGGCTCCGCGGGCGTTCGCTCTCGCTTACTGGCCTGGCACCGGACGGGGAACTCGGGCGAGGCGGACACCCAGGTAGTAGATCCGGTAGGTCGGGACGTTCCTGAGGCGGTACGACGCATGGCAGAAGGAGCCGTAGAAGTTCCAGCTGCCGCCCCCGTTCACCCGGGAAGGGCCCTGGGAAACGTCCTGGCACCATTGGAATACGTTGCCATGCATGTCGCACAACCCCAGCTTGTTCGGCGGGTACGCGCCGACTCGCGTTGGTCGCTGTAAGTATGGCCCCTTCGGCGCCTTGCCGAACGGAAAGGTGCCGTTGAAGTTGGCTTGCTCCGAGGACAGATCGTTGGTCGGTTTGTCAAAGTAGAAGCGGTACGAACATTCTTCTTCCGAAGTAGCCCCTCCTCGACAAGAATATTCCCACTCCGCCTCCGTCGGCACACGGTACAAGTAGCCACTGCCACGCTCTTTTTCATTCAGCTTCTTGAGGAATACCTGCACATCGTCCCACGACACACTCTCGACCGGGAACAGCTTCAACTCCTCGTCGGAGATGTCCAGAACGGAGTTCCTGCCGTTCCCCTTGCGAGAGAACCAGCTCGGGTTGTCGCCCATGACGGCCTGCCACTGGCCCTGCGTTACATCGTGGACGGCGATCTCGAAGTCCTCCTTGATTGCCGTTTTCTTGGCGGACCCCTTCGTGCCATTCCAGCCCATGTAGAACGTCCCCTTCGGCAGCCGCACAAACGTCATCAGGACGCTGTGGTCACGTTGCAGGACCGCGTCCGCCGGTTCGCAGCCTTTGGTATCGACGGTCACCTCCCGGCCCGCCTTGAGCCGCTCCTTGTGAAAGTCCGACAGGAAGACCAGTTGCACCTGGGCGTCGGCCGACAGGCTCAGACGGTCGTCGAGATGGACCAGCGCCTGGGGAACCGCCACCTTGTTATCCCCGGCGGCTGACTGCAACTGCACCGTGCCACGCACCTCCAGAAGCATGGCCTGAGGCGTTAGCCGGCCAATGCCACGCTTCACCTCGCTGATGGACTTCAGCAGCTCCGCACGCAGCTTCGGCTGGTCCGCGAACTCGACGGGGATTTTCGTTTCGGCTTCCTCCACGAGTTGCCGGACCGTGACGTTGCCGCCCTTCTCGTCCGTCTCCGCCTTCCGGAAGATGCTCACGAGAAAGTTCCGCGCTTTCGTCGCCTTGGCAACTTCCTGCTCGGCCAGTGTGGTCTGCTCCTTGGCCAACTTGGTCTGCTCCTGCGCGGTCTTTTTCTGATCCAAGGCATCGTTGCGCTGCTCCGTCAGCCGGGCGTTGAACCACAGGCCGCCGACCAGCAGCACCAAGAGCGCCAGCACGCTCACCAGCGTCAGCGCCGCCGCCGTTGGTCGCCGCTTGGCCCACTTCCAGCCCCGCTCCGCCCAGCCCGCCGGCCGCGCCTCGATCGGTTCCCCGTCCTGGAACCGCCGCAGATCGGCCGCCAACGCCGCCGCTGAGGCGTAGCGCTTGTCCGGCGCCTTGTGCAGACATTTCAGACAGATCGTCTCCAGATCGCGCGGCACGCCCGGCTGCAACCGCGACGGCGGCACCGGCTCGTCCTTGAGCACTTGCATCAACGTGTCCATCGCCGTGGCTGCCTGAAAGGGCGGCCGGCCCGTCAGCAGCTCGTAGAGGATGGCACCCAGGGCGTAGACATCCACGGCCGGGCCTGGCCGGCGCACCTTGCCGGCGGCCTGTTCGGGGGCCATGTAGCCGGGCGTGCCCAGCACCTCGCCGGTGACCGTCTGCCCCTTCTCGTCCAGCTTCTTGGCCAGCCCGAAGTCGGCCACCTTGGGCGTCAGACCCAGGCGGCGCTGACGCAGCTCGCCCGGCTGCAAGGAAGGATCGTCGGCGTCCGGGACGTCGCCGGCCAGCAGGACGTTGGCTGGCTTCAGATCGCGGTGGATGACGCCGGCCTGGTGGGCAACCTGCATGGCCTGGGACAGCGTTTCCACCACGGCAGCGGCCTGGCGCGGCGGCAGCGGGGTTCCGGCCAGGGCGTCGCGGAGACTGCCGCCGGCGCAGAACTCCAGGGCCAGGAAGGCCTTGCCGTCGTGTTCGCCGATCTCGAAGACCTGCACGATGTGCGGGTGCTGCAAGCGTGCGATGGCCTCGGCTTCGGTCCGAAAGCGAGCCAGTTCCGCCTCGGCCGCCTGGTCGCCGGACAGCAGCATCTTGAGGGCCACGACCCGGTTGAGCCTGGTGTGCCTGGCACGGTAGACCACACCCATGCCACCGCGGGCCAGCCGTTCCAGCAACTCGTAGTCGCCGAACCGCTCCCGCTGGGGACGCGGCCCCTGCCAGGAAACCGTCCGGGGGTCGGCGGTGACCTGGGAAGCATCGGGAGGGCCGACCGAAGGGGTGTGGTCGCGCGGAGCCGGGTCGTCGGATGACATGGGGCGTCCTCTTGATGGCTGCGGGAAAAGACCTGCCTATCCTATCGGAGTGCGGCGTGGGGGGCCAGGGAAACGGCATGCCCCATTGTTCGCAAACCGACACCGCCTCGTCTGGCAGCGCTGCGGCAACAATGGCACGCGACTGACGACAGGCTCAGAGCTGGGTTGGGTCCTTCGGGTTCCAGCGCGGCGCAATGCCGACGTAGGGCAGGCCGAGCAGTTTCTTGATGGCCGCCCATTCGCCCAGGTCGTTGCCCTCGGCCAGGTGGCCGATCCATTGCAGCAGATAGCCCAGGACAAAGGCACCGACGCCCCAGTACCACGGCAGGAAGAACAGCAGCACCACGCCGGTACAGGCCAGCGGGATGCCGACCAGGTGGATGGCGAAATTGAACGGCAGCTGGTGCCGCAAACGCCAGCCTTGCCAGCGGCGTTTGAGGAAGTTCAGAACGGGGCGGCGGGGACGTGGTTTTTCTTGCGTGACGGTGGATGAAGTGGTGGTCATGGTTCCTCCTTGAATGAGCTTGGCGTGCGGCGATTGTACACCGCACGCCGAGAGGTCACATCTCCTCGACGGTCCGGATACCGAGGAGTTCCAGCGATTTCTGAAGCACCCGGGCGGTGACGTCGCACAGTACAAACCGGCTCTGCCGCAGCTCAGGCGTCTCGGCCTTGAGAACCGGACATTTCTGGAAGAACGAGCTATACGTCTTGGCCAGGTCCCACAGGTAGGTCGTGATCTGGCTGGGCTTGTACTCGTCCGCGGCCGCTTGCAGAGCGTCCTGGAAACGCAGCAGCTGCACGGCCAGGGCTCGCTCTTCGGGAGCCTGGATCAGGACCGGAGGCGGATCTTTCCGGAGCTGTTCCGGATTGACCTTCCCCTTGCGGAAGATCGACCGATTCCGGACGTAGGCGTACTGCATGTAAGTCGCCGTGTTGCCCTCCATCGCCAGCATCTTGTCATAGCTGAAGACGTAGTCGCTCAACCGATTCTGCGACAGGTCGGCATACTTGACGGCTCCGATGCCGATGACCTCGGCCAGCTGCTGCTTTTCGGCCTCGCTCAGCTCCTTGACTTCTTCGCCCCGCTCCCGGGCTTCCTGGCAAATCCGCTCGTGGACCTTGCGGGCTTCGGCCATTGCCTCGTGAAGCAGGCTGGACAGAGCCTCGCCGCCGCCTGCACGTGTCTTGATGGGTTTCCGATCCGGACCCAGCACCGATCCGAAAGCGATGTGCAGCAGATTGACCTTGTCGCAGCCCCACTTTCGAGCGATGTCGAACAGGTACTTGAAGTGAAGCGACTGCCGGGTATCGACCACGTACAGGACCGTATCCGGATGCCAGTGTTCCATCCGATAGCGGATGGTGGCCAGGTCGCTTGTGGTGTAGGTGTACGCCCCATTCTTGTATCGCACCAGTGCCGGTGGCTCTTTTTCCCCGTAGAGAACGGCCACAGCGCCCATGCTGGCCTGCGCGATGCCCTTGTTGAGCAGATCCTCGACCACGGCGCCAAGCATCGGGTGATAGAAGCTCTCGCCCAGTTGCTGGTCGAAGTGGATGTCCAGCAGTCGGTAGACCCGAGAAATATACTCATAGGCGGGTGGCATGAATTGCTTCCACAGACGAAGGTTTTCCTCGTCTCCGGCGTGCAGCTTCGCCGTCTCTTGCCGACACTCGTTCAGCACAACCTCGGCCGCTTGCCGCTGCTCCTCCGTGTACTTCTCGGAATCTTCGTCCTCGTCCTCGTCTTCAGCCGCCTTGGTCAACCCCGCCACGATGAGGTACAGCCGGGCCAGTTCGTGGACCGGATCTTTCTCGTATGCTTCCCGGTCGAGGAAGTGCTTGTACCCATACAGCAGCTTGCCGAACTGCGTACCCCAATCCCCAAGGTGATTGTCGGTAATCACCTTGTGTCCCAGGAACCGCAGCAGCCGGGCCAGCGCATCGCCAATGATCGTGCTCCGCAGGTGGCCGACGTGCATCGGCTTGGCGACGTTGGGGCTGCTGAAGTCGATGACCACAGTTCGCGGCTTCTCCGGCAGCTGCACGCCGAGCCGTTCGTCGGCGGCCGTCAGCCGGACCTGCTTCGCCAGCCAATCACTCTTGAGCCGGAAGTTGAGGAAGCCCGGTCCCGCGATCTCGGGAGTTTCCAGCCAGTCGCCCACGTCAATCCGGTCCCGGATCAGCGCAGCAACGTCGCGCGGCGGCTTGCCAAGCACCTTCTGCAGGGCCATGGCGCAGTTGGCCTGGTAGTCGCCGTGCCTGGCGTCCTGGGTTGGCTTGACCTGACTCGAATAGGTCGCCGCATCGTCCACCAGGCCGGTCAGGGCCCGATGGAGCGTTTGCTGGAACCGCTGTAACAAGTGCATGGCAGATCACCGGCCTGGTGAGGGGCCTTTCCAGGCCCGGTCCGAATGGTCCGCTTTCTCGGAGCGCTGCCCCGGGAAAGCGGACCATTGTGGCTTGTCCCTATTCTCGCTCCCAGTCGATGCGGTTGGCATCGGCCCAGAGTTCCTCAAGCGAGTAATACGTTCGCGTATCCGGGTCGAAGACGTGGACGACCACGTCGCCGTAGTCTTGCACGACCCACTTGCTGGCCTCATAGCCTTCAATGCCCAGCCGCTTGTCGCCACAGGCATGCATGGCGGCATCGATCTCCTCGGTGATCGAGTGAATTTGCCGGCGGCTGTTTCCCGTGATCAGCACGAAGAAATCGTACAGGGGTGTGATGCCGCGCATGTCCATCACCAGGATGTCGCGGCCTTTCAGCTCCGACGCCGTGCGGGCACACAGACAGGCTCGCTCAAGAGCAGACAGCGTGGTCGAAACCGGGCACGAAAGCTTGGTTGCGAGAGTCAAAGGACCTCCTTCAGGGGTGTCACGCAAGCAAGGGATCGCCTGCGGGTCTTGCGATCCGAAGGGAGGTCGGCCAGGTGCTGGACCGAGAAGGTACTCTGGGTTGTGGTCATCAACGCCGTTGGTCACCTCCGGATCGGATCGACCGATCCCAAAAACGGATAGCACACGCCAGGGACAACAGAACGGTTTCCCATCAGACTCCGGTCCCCGCCCCGGGGACCGGCTCCTCTTTCTCTATCTTCTCGTCCCAGAGCAAGAGCGTCAAGCACGGAATGGACAGGATTTCTCCGTTACAGTCCCGCAAGGCGGCGCAGTCGGAACCCTCTTCAGATCCGACACCGGCCCGGGAGGGGAATCACCGCCTCCGGGGCACGCTAACAGGACAAGCAGGGCGTTGCGGGGTTCGCAGCTGCAAAACAGATCCTCACGATTCCCGCAGGGGAAACGCAATCGGCCGGCGTTCCCGCTGCGAGCGGTAGATGGCCGTGAACATCGCCACGACGATGCGACCCTCCTCGCCGGTGACCAGCGGCTTGCGGCCGTCGCGCACCGCCTGGAGGAAATCGCGGATCTGCAAATAGTGGTAATGGGTCGTGCCGTTGACCTGCCCAAACCGCAGCCGATCCTCGGCCTGGAACCCCGGCAGCAGCGGTTCCTCGCCGGGGATGGTCCACAGGTCGTTGAAGGGCGGCTCGCTCACTCCCGACATGCCGGCCACGAACGTCGCTCCCGTGTCGGTCTGCACGCCGACCGAGGCCCCGTTCGAGCCGTGGACGTGGACTTTTGTGTAGACACCCGGTTTCTGCGACACGCTGGTGACGATCGACCCCAGACCGCCACCGCGAAAGCGAATCAGGGCGACAGCAGTGTCGTCCACCTCGACGCTGGGATGGTTGAAGTTGGCCCAGTAACCGGTGATCTCCTCGATCTCGCCCAGGAACCACTGGAGCAGGTCCAGCTGGTGCGGCGACTGGTTGACCAGCACGCCGCCGCCCTCGGTGTCCCAGCGGCCACGCCACGGATCGGAGCGGTAATAGGACTCGTCGCGCCAGCTGTACATCAGGAAGAGGCCCAGCACCGGCCGGCCGATCTTGCCGGCGTCGATGGCGGCCTTCATCCGCTGCACCGGCTCGTAAAAGCGCCGCTGGCTGATCACGCCCAGCACGGCCCCGCTCTTGCGGGCCGAGTCCAGCATGGCGTCGCAGTCGCGCAGCGAGGCGGCCAGGGGCTTCTCGACCAGGACGTGAACGCCGCGCTCCAGGGCCGTGCAGGCCGGCTCGGCGTGCAGCGGATGCGGCGTCGCGATCAGCAGCGCCTGCGCCCCAGCCTCGCGGAGCATCGCGGCAACGTCGGTGAAGGGCCGGACGCCGTAGCGGCCGGCAAACGCCCCGGCCCGCTCGGAGCTGCTGTCGCAGACCGCGACAAACTCCGCTTCGGGCAGGTCGCGCAGGGCCTGGGCGTGGATGTCGCCCACCTTGCCGCAGCCGACCAGGGCGGTTCGCAGCGCTGTCACTTTCTGCCTCCAGGGGACTCGATGCGGGAACGGTCCACACAAGCCCGAAGCGCGTCGCGCCGGGACACGCCTTGTCCCGGCGCGTAGCGCTTCGGGCTTGTGTCACCCCGGCCCCCCTTGTGGGTAATACTGGGCCACCATGCGCCGCAGGAACGCCAGCGACTCGGCCATCTCGTCCATGCCGTTCATGCCGTCCTCGATGCTGATCCAGCCGTGATAGCGGTGTTCGCTCAGGATGCGGAAGATGGCGGGATAGTCGTTGAGCCCCTTGCCGGTGACGCCGTGCCGCAGGTTCGGCGAGTAGCCGAGCGCGCCGTCGTTCTGCCGCAGGTCCTCCAGGGTCGCGCCCTCGGCCAGGTAGCGATCGCTGGCGTGCATGCTGACCACGCGGTCGGCCACGGCCCGGAGCAGTTCCACCGGGTCGTCGCCGGCGACCAGGGCGTTGGAGGGATCGTACTGCACGCCAAAGTGGCGGCGTTCAGGGATGGCGGTGAGCAGGTCGAGGAACACGTCCTTCTTCTGGGCGAACTCGGGATACTTCCAGAAGCCGTCCTTGTAGTGATTCTCCAGGCCCAGGACAATGTCCTGTTCCCGCGCCGCCGGCAGGCACTGGTTGATGCACTCGACCACCCATTCCAGCCCCTGCTTGCGAGGCACCTCGGGATAGCGCTGGCCGCTCAGCACCCGGCAGACCGCACCGGGTCCGCCCAGGCGGCGCGTCACGCCGATCAGGGTGACCTCGCGCTCCACGGCGCGTTTGCGGGCGTCGCTATTGGGATTGGTGAAATCGGGCGAGCAGCACAGCATCGGCATGGCGAACCCGGCCGTGGCGATGGCCTCGCCGACGCGATCCAGGTACGCCGGCTCCAGGCTGGTGAAGAAGCCATCGTACATCTCCAGACCGTCGGCGTCGAGAGAGCGGGCCATCTTGATCCAGTCGAAGACCGACATGGTCTGGCCGGCGATCTGTTCGAGGTAGCACTTCGGAAAGGCGGAAATGCGTGGCCGCATGATCCACTCGCTTTCGGCAGGGCGATGGGATCGTTGTAAGACGAGGGGAAGAACATGGCCAGGAGTCGATGCGGACCACTGCCGAGCCGCGCACGCAGCGCAGCGGAGTAAGCGGCCCTGCGGGCTCCCGGACCGCTTACTCCGCTGCGCTGCGTGCGCGGCTCGGCAATTCCCACAGGAAAAAAGGCCCGGCCCTCCTCTCTGCGGAAGGAGAGAAGGGCCGGAGGGGGGTCAACCCGCGCGAGTCAGCAGGCTGATACGAGCCAACAGCGTCACACCAGACCGGCCAGCGGCGTGGCCTGTTTGCCGTCGGCGGTGGCGGCGATGGGGCCGGGCCGGCCGAGGTTGTCGCGGATCGACGTGGTCGGATCGACGCCCAGGGCCTTGAAGACGGTGGCGAAGACGTCGCCGATGGAGCAGGGCTTGTTGGCAATGTCTTTCCCGTCGGCGCTGGTGGCACCATACACCTGGCCGCCCTTGATGGTGCCGCCGCCAATCACGATCGACCAGCAGCGGGCCCAGTGGTCCCGGCCGCCGTTGGCGTTGATGTTCGGGGTGCGGCCAAACTCGCCCATCCACATCACGACCGTGTTCTTGAGCAGACCGAAATCGGCCAGCTCCTTGACCAGGTTGCCCATGCCCTTGTCCAGGCGCGGACCGTTGCCGTTGCGGATGGTGTTGAAGATGTTGCCGTGGTTGTCCCAGCCGCCCAGGTCGATCTCGACGGCGGTGACGCCCTTCTGGACCAGCTTGCGGGCCAGCAGGCAGCCCATGCCGAAGCCGTTCTGCATGCCGCCGTAGTCCGCGATCACCTTGGCGGGCTCGTTGCGCACCTCGAACACGGTCCGCAGCGGACTGACGGTCAGGTCGAAGCCCTTCTTGTAAATGGCCGCGTGAGCCTGGGCAGCGCTGCCAGCCGCCTCACGCATGGCCGCTTCTTCCTTCTCGATCGCCCGGCGGTCGGCATCGTTCTTCGGCTTGCGGGTGCTTTTCAGATGCGGGAAGCCGCTCTCGGCAAAGCTTTCCTCGATGTCGTAGAACAGCCGCTGCCGGCGCCGCAGCCGGCCCTCGGTCTCATCCGGCTTAGCGCCCAGCCCCTTGGGTGCGCCGATGTTGGCGGGGGGCTGGCCGGCGTTCTGGACCGAGAACGGCGCGAAGTTCATGCCCAGGAAGCCGGGGCCGATCCGCTGAGCGGTGCCGCCGACGCCGATGAAGCCGGGCAGCGGCAGGTCCTTGTCGGTCAGCAGCGAGGAGGCCAGCGACCCGAGGGCGGGGTACTGGACGACCGGATTGGGCGGCCGGCCCGTGTTCATGAGCTGGGTGCCGCGCTCGTGGCTGCCCTCGTTGGTGACCAGGGAGCGGACGATGGCCAGGTTCTTGAACTGCGAGGCCACGGTGGGCAGCACCTCGCTGATCTCGACGCCGTCGGCGGCCGTCTGGATCGGCTTGAATTCGCCGCCGGTCGCGGCGCCGGGCTTGAGGTCCCACAGGTCCATGTGGCTGGGACCGCCGCCCATCCAGAAGATAATCAGGCTCTTGTTTTCCTTCTTGAGCTTGTCCTCGGCCGAGCGCAGGCCCTGGATGAAGCTGAAGCTGGGAAGGGCCAGGGCAGCCGCGCCCGCCGCGTGGGACAGGAAGTGCCGCCGATTCATCCCCGTTTGCATGGGATACCCCCTGAATGCTTGTTGATGCCTGAACCCAGACTTTGGACTGGTTTGCCTCTTCCAGTCAGTTTGGCCGGGAAGGTGGTTGCTGTCAAGGATCCGAACCGGACTTTTGGGCCAGGGCCTCGGTGTCTATGATTTCGACGCAGGCACGCGGGAGAGAGTTCCCACGGTGCGGAAAAATGTTCTGGCGAGCCGGGAGCGTCAGCTCCCGGATTCTTCCGATTCGTCGGAGAATCCGGGAGCTGACGCTCCCGGCTCGCCTTTCTGGTTGCTCCTACTCGTCCCGATACTCCAGCGGCGCCTCCGCCCGCACGTTGGCGATGCGCACCAGCCGCTTTCCCTCCAGCACGGCCTGCAGTTCCGGCAGCAGGTGCTGGCAGCGCCAGCCGTGGGTCAGCAGCGATTCCTCGGGCGGCCCTTCGCCGGCGAGCCGGGCGCGGACGAGGGCCTTGACGTCCTGAGTGGTCGCCGCCAGGTTCGGCGCCAGCCGCAGGCGCACACACAGGTCGCCCAGCACCGACAGCAGGATGCCCGATACCATTCCGACCTGCGGCGTGTCCTGCTCGCGCTCGTTCTGCACTGGACACTGCTCCAGCGGCAGGGCGCGGGCCTGCGTCACGACCTCCAGGATGGAACTCAGGTCGCGCTTCGGCAGCCCGCGAACGACTTGCAGGTCGCGCTCCCGGGTCGGATTGCGTCGGGCAATCTCAATGATCAGGTCGTCGCGCAGGATGGTCCGGCTGGGCCGATTGTTGCGCTCGGCCTGCTCCTCGCGCCACGAGTACAGCGCCCGGGCCACGGCCAATCTCCGTCGGTCGAGCGAACCCAGCCCGCGCAGTCGGCGCCACTTCTCCAAGACGTTCTCCTCCGGATCGGTGCTGCTCTGCATGCGCAGGAACTCTTCGCGGGCCCATTCGGTGCGATTGAGGCGCTGCAGCCGGTCCGCCACGTGCTGCCACAAGGCCAGCAGATGGCGCACGTCGTCGAAAGCGTAGCGCAGCTGGGCCGAGGTCAAGGGGCGATGCCGCCACTCGGTCAAGGTTTCGCCCTTGCTCAGGGTGATGCCCAGCACCTGCTGCACCAGTGAGCCGTGACTGAGGGGATAGGCCAGCCCGACCAGGCCGGCCGCCAGCTGCAGGTCGAAGAGGTTGCCCGGAGGCGACCCGGCCCACAGCCGGCACATCCGCACTTCCTCCCGTCCGGCATGGACCACTACCACCCGGGCCGGGTCAACGATCAGTTGCCAGAAGCCATCCAGCGGCCCCACGCCGAGCGGGTCGATCAGATAGAGCTTTTCCGGCGTCGCCACCTGCACCAGGCACAGACGCGGATGATAGGTGTCCTCGCCGACAAACTCGGTATCGAAGCCCAGGACGTCGCACTTCGACAGCTCGTCACAGCACGGCCCGAGTTCCTCCGGGCGCGTGATCATCGCCTCCGCCAATCCACTCATGACATCCCTCATCCTTCGGGGAGAACGCGCAGCGTCATCCGTGACTCCCCTTTGTCTCGTTCGCCTGCTGAAACTGCCCCTCACTGACACACCAGCCGCCGTCCACCGGCAGCACCACGCCGGTCAGCAAGCGGGCCTCGTCGCCGCACAGAAACACCGCCGCCTCGGCCACGTCCTCGGCCCGGCCCGGCCCGCCCGTCAGCGGCTGCTTGGTCCGCAGGAAGTGCCGGATGGCCTCGTCGCTGACGGCCCGCTGAGACATCGGCGTCTCGATCAACCCCGGTGCCAGCACGTTGACGCGGATGCCGTCGGCAGCGTAGCGGGCCGCGGCCTGCCGGCTCAGGGCGATGATCCCGCCCTTGGCCGCCACGTAGGCACAGGTGTCAAAGTGCCCCGGCGACGGCGCCAGGGCCAGGACGCTGGCGACGTTCAGGATCACGCCTCCTTGCCGCTGCGCCAGGAAGTGCCGCACCGCTGACCGGTTGGTCAGGAACGTGCCGGTCAGGTTGGCGTCGAGCGTTGCCTGCCAGCCCCCAGCGCTGCACTCGTGCAAGGGCCCATCCCCATCACGCCGGCCACTGCGCCCGGCGACGTGGAACAGCACGTCTATTCCACCAAGCAATTCCCGTGCCTGATCGAACAGGCGCTCGATCTGTTCGGCGGACGTGACGTCAACCGCCGTGGCCCAGACACGCCGCTGGGAGTCGCCAGGGAGCCGTAACTGGTCCAGGACGGACTCGGGCCTCGGTTCGGGCAGGCCGGCGAGCAGCAGCGAAGCGCCCTCGTCGAGGAAGCGCTGCGCGGACGCCAGCCCGATGCCGCCCGTGCCGCCGACCAGCAGGCAGCGCTTGCCTTGCAGGCGAGGTCCCATGAAGCGAGTCTCCGTCCAAATCTCCCCTCTCCCCAGAGGGGCCGAGAGTGGGACAGTGTTCGACCCCTGCCGGCTTGCCCGGCAGGTGAAGGAGGTCACTGGCTAGAAGAGAAGGCAGAAAAACATCTTTCTTTTCTCCTCCCGTTCTAGCCAGTGACCTCCTTCACCTGCCGGGCAAGCCGGCAGGGGTCGAACTCTGCCCCTGTCTGCCGTACAGCGGCGCCACCCGCCGGGCGTACTGGGCGTAGAAATACTCCAGCTGCTCCTCCACCGTCCGGCTGCCCACGAACTGATGGCTCGGCAGAAACACCGGCTCGATGCCGCGATCCACCAGCCGCTGGGCCACCTCGCAGCGCAGCAGGTTCATCAGCAGCGCTCCGCCCACGGTGCTGAACGGCCCCGTCTTCGAGGCCGATCCCTCCAGCGGCAAAAGCGAGTCTCCCACCGGGGCCCCGTTGTCGAGGATCACGTCGGCCACGTCCAGCAGCTTTTTTCCCGAGCTGTGCGCCGGCCGGGCCTGTTCGCAGTGGGCCCGGCTGACCACGCCGATCACCGCCAGGCCGCGCTGTTTCGCCCCCTCCGCCATCTCGACGATCACCTCGCGGATGCCGCTGGTGGAGATCACGATCAGCACGTCTTTCGGACCAAAGGCGAAGTTGCGCAGGATCTGCTCGGCATAACCGGGCGTCTTCTCCAGATGCAGGCTCTGCCGCAGCCCGTTGGGGCCGACGATCTGGTTGTGGAAGGTCAGGGCCAGCTCGACAAGGGTGTGCCAGCCGACGAAGCAGCCCTGCCGCGGCGTCATCTCCTCGCACAGCATCCGGCTGTGACCGCAGCCGAACAGATGGACCAGGCCCTCCGCGGCGATGGCCTCGGTGCAGAGGGACGCGGCCCGGTCCAGGGCCTGGCGCTGGCAGTCCAGCAATTGGCCCAGTCGGCGCAGCGCCTCCTCGTGGAAGCGCTCCGCGGCGGCAAGGGGAACAGTCGGCATCGCTTGGCCCGGTCCAGTTCAGGGGTATCGGCAGCGGTATCCCTTACAATAGAAAAGAAACAATCGGCAGGGAACCCCGCGGAGAGCTGGAGAAGGATAAATGCTCGAGAGCATGCTGGGCCAGAAGATCGTCGTCGATCTGCGCAGCGAATACGTCTGCCTGGGCACCCTGGTGCGGTTTGACGAGAATTACCTGGAAATCAAGAACGTCGATCTGCACGATTTGCGCGACACCGAAACCACCCGTGAGAATTACGTTGCCTCTTCGCATGCCACGGGAATCAAACGCAACCGCAAACGCCTGCTCCTGGTCCGCCGGGAGATTGTGGCCGTGACCCTGCTTGATGACGTGGTCGATACCTGAGCGAAGCCGGAAATGCCAGCCGGCCGGGTTTCCTTCCTTGCAGGAAAGGAAGGAACCCAGCTCGCTGGCGCGGTTACCGGAGGAAAGTCAATCCCGATCTACTCGGTCAAAAGAAGCGAATCAGTTCCAAAAGAACGCCTGGCAGCGCTCCAGGATCGAGGGGCGAGCCAGGTCCAGGGCCTGCTGCCAGGCCCGCTCGTACACGTCCCACTGGCAGGCCCGGCTCGACAGCCATTGCTGCACCACCACCGGACACACCATGAAACCGGTCGGGGACACCACCGCGGATCGGCTGCCCCCCACGAGCCGCTGTTCCACCTCGACAGGTCGTTCGATCAACTCCAGAAAACGATGACGAGCCATGGCCCTGAGCCCCTCGTTGAATTCATTTGTGATTGCTGGAAGGCATGTCTACTTCGTTTATCAATTTTATCATCTTGGTCATGTTTTGGCAAGCAATCTTTCTTCTGAACCCTGTTATCGGCAGGACGACTTTGGCAAGTTGATCAAATCAGTCGCGATTTTGAGTCGTGAAAGAATGGGAAAAAACAATTGTCGGTCGCTGGTCGGGTTCATATCCTGCTGAATGCATGGTTATGCGTTAGTGGTTCCGTAAGGGATTCATCCTCTGGCGACAGCGCCGGGGGCAGGTACGAACGAACCAAAGGAGGAAAGGACATGGCGACGATGATGATGGATCGCGGCAGCATGACGGGCGTGGGGACGCCGATGGGCGTTCCCGGCGTCGGGACGGCAGGAACGCCGACCAACATGATGATGGTCCCCCGCTGCAAGATGACGTTCGAGAAGTGCCAGGGCGGCATGAAGGTCAACTGCGTCTGCGATGACCAGGTGGCCCGGAGCATGGTGCAGAACCTGTGTACCATGCTGCAGGGCGGCATGTGCAGCTGCTGCATGGTCATGAACGGCATGATGGTCTGCTGCTGCAACATGACCATGGGCATTTGCAAGTGCGACATGACCAAGGACGGCTGCTGCATCACCTGCACCTCGGGCGACCAGAAGTGCGGCGAGATGATCCAGGCCTGCTGCGAATGCCTGAACACCATGCTCAAGGACGGCTGCACCTGCTGCGTGCTGATGAACAACACCCCCGTCTGCTGCGGCACCTGCTGAGAGACGTGGATTGACGAACCAGGCCGGCCGTGAGCGGCAATGCTGCTCGCGGCCGGCTCTTTTTTCTCCCCTCAGTGTTTCCAGAACAGGCTGCCGATGAGGACCGCGAAGACGACGAGGGTGACAGCGACGTAGAGGTAGTCCCTTTCCATCAAGAAAGCGAAGACGGTGAACAGCACGCGGGCGACGGGCGTGGCGATCAGCACCAGCAGGCCCAGCTGGATCAGCGACTGACCGTGCCCGTCCAGCGCCCCCGAGAGGATCCCGGAAAAGCTCTGCAAGTCCTCCGGCACTCCCTCAAATGTCTCGTAGTGATGGACCGCCACCGGGGTCGTCCCTTCCTGGATCAGGTACAGGATGCCTCCCAGCAGCACCAGCACGCCGGAGGCGAGCACGCCGACGCGCAGCAGGTTGCCCACGATCTGCTCGACCCACTGATCCGTCCAGCGTTTGGGTGGTTGCGCCATTTACAGGTTGCCTCCGAAACCCTTGTAGATCATCTGCACGGCCACGGCAACCAGGACCAGGCCGAAGACGAGCCGCAGGCTTCGCGTCCGGGCGACCATGAGGACTTTCGCCCCCAGCATGGAACCAAGCAGGACGCCCAGCATGACCGGCATGGCCAGCCCGGGAGAGATTTGCCCCCGGTGGAGGTAAATGCCGGCGCTGGCGGCGGCGGTCACGCCGATCATGAAGTTGCTGGTGGTGGTCGAAACCTTGAACGGCAGGCCCATCCCCTGATCCATGGCCAGCACCTTGAACGCTCCCGAGCCGATGCCCAGCAGGCCAGAAAGCACCCCCGCGACCGCCATCAGCAAGAAACCCAGCGGCACCCGGCGAACGTGGTAGGCGATTGGGCCCTCCGGCGACGGGTAGGTCGAGTCCAGCCGCAGCCGTTGTGCCAGCGGGTCAGCGACTTCGGTGCCGGTCGGCTCGACCCAGCGGTAGGCGGACAGGCAGGCGGACGCCAGCAGCACGACGCCAAAGACGACGGCGACGACGTTGGGATGCAGCGTCGCGGTCAGCAAAGCACCTCCCAGCGCCCCCAGCGTGGTGGCGATCTCCAGGAACATGCCGACGCGGATGTTGGAGTAGCCCTCCTTGACGTAAGCCGCCGCCGCCCCGGACGACGTGGCGATGACGGAAACCAGCGAGGCGCCGATGGCGTACTCGATGTTCACCCCGAATCCCAGGACCAGCATCGGCACGATCACCACGCCGCCGCCCAGGCCGGTCAGTGAGCCCAGAAAGCCCGCGGCCACGGAGCCCAGCCACACGAGAAGGGTGAAGGTCAAGATACTCAAGGGAGCCCTCCGCGCTCAGCGCTGCACCCGTGCCGAGCCGCCCTTCGCCAGTGCCTCCACCTCGTCCAGCCGGGCCATGGTGACGTCGCCGTGATAGGTGGTGAGCAGCGCCCCGTGCGCCCAGCCCAGGCGCAGGGCCTCTTCCGGAGGCCGGCCCGAAAGCAGGCCGTAGATGACGCCCGAGGCAAAGCCATCGCCGCCGCCGATGCGGTCGATCACGTCCAGATGGCACGTCGGGCTCACGTAGCGCTGGCCATTGAGCCACAGCACCGCCGCCCAGTCGTGGCGGTTGGTTGAATGGACCTCGCGCAAGGTGGTCGCCACCAGCTTGACGTTGGGATGCTGCTCGACGACGCGGTCGATCATCAGGAAGAACGTGTCCGGATCGAGCTTGGACTTGGCGGACACCTCGGGACCGGGAACGCCCAGGCCCTTTTGCATGTCTTCCTCGTTGCCGATGAGTGCGTCCACCTGATCGACGATGCGCCGCAGCACCTTCTGGGCCCGGCTGAGGCCGCCGACCGACGCCCACAGCTTCGCCCGGTAATTCAGGTCGAAGGAATTGATGGCCCCGCTGGCCTTGGCGGCTTTCATCCCTTCGATGATCAACTCCGAGGTGGTTTCGGACAGGGCCGCGAAGATGCCGCCGGAGTGAAACCAGCGGACGCCGGCCGCGAAGATCTTTGCCCAGTCAAAGTCCCCCGGCTTGAGCATCGCCCCGGCCTCGTTGGCCCGGTTGTAGAAGACCACCGGGGGCCGCACGCCGTGGCCGCGGTCGCTGTAGACCGTGGCGATGTTGGGACCACGCACGCCGTCATGCTCGAACCACTTGTAAAACGGCGTGACGCCGGTTTCGCGGACCCGGGACTGGACCAGCTCTCCGATGCCGTAGTTGACCATGGCCGTGGCGATGCCGGTGCGCAGCCCGAAGCAATCCGACAGCCCGGCGGCCACGTTGTATTCGCCGCCGGAGACGTGGATCTCGACCGAGCGGGCCTTGCGGAAGGGCACCGTGCCCGGATCGAGCCGATGCACCAGCGCCCCCAGGGCCAGAAAGTCCAGCTCGCACGGCCCCTGACGAATCTTCAACCCATTCATGAACGTTCCCCGCTTGCGATACTCCGGAAGCGATGATTGCTGACCAATGACCAATGTAGCGATGACCTCCTCATTGGTCATTGCTGGGCCCAGGGGAATTGGCTCATTTTTTGCGATTGAGCCCAAACAGGGCTTTCAAGTGAGGAGGTGGACAATGACGTCACGTTACTACTCGCGGCAAATCAACAGGGTTGCTCGTTTCGCCATCCTCATCGGTTGCGTTGGGTGGCTGCTGACGGCCGATCCAGGGTTCGGTCAGAGCGCTTCCCTGGAGCAGGCCCGGCAGCTCTACCAGGAAGCGGAGTCGAGCTATGCCGGCATCAACTCGTACGTCTGCCGGATGATCCGGCACAGCATTGACGACGGCAAGGTGAACGAGCAAATCCTGATCCTGTACTTCCGCAAGAATCCCTGGAGCGTGCGCTTCAAGTGGTTGTCCGGCGATGGCCAGGGCCGGGAAGTGCTGTACGTCAAGGACCACTACGAGAACAAGATCCACGCCATCACCGCCCCGGGCGACATCCCCTTCGTGCCGGGCGGGGAGAAATTGGCGTTGAGTCTGGACAGTCCCCTGGTTCGCAGCGCGAGTCCGACCCCGATCACCGAGTCCGGCATTGGCGCGCTCATCGACCGCTTCGGCAAGGAGGTGGACAGGGCGGAGCAAGGCAAGGAGCAAATCATCTGCAAGGGTCAACAGCAGCGTCCGGATTACGACGTGCCCCTGCACGTGGTCGAGGGGAAATTGCCTCCGGGGATCGACCCGGACGTGCCGCATGGCGGCCGATTCCTGCTCGGCTTTCACTCGGAGTTGCATCTGCCAGTGTTGAGTGTGCTGTACAACGAAGTCGGTTCCGAGGTCAGTTACTATCGCTTCGATCGGCTGGAGCTGAACGTCGGTCTGACCGACGCCGACTTCGATCCGGCGAAGATGGGGCCGCGCAAGCCGGCGAAGACGGCGCGCTGAGCGTGTGCGTCAGAGGAAACGCTTTGCCTTTTTGCTTGACAGGAGCATGCCGGCAGTCGAAAGTGACGGAACACTCGCCGGATTCCCAGACCAAGAGAGGTCCCCGACCATGTCCGCATTCTCCGACGCCGTCCAGGACTATTTCGCCGCCCGCGCCGGCCTTCCCATTGGGGATTTCGGGGACCGGGTCAATGACCTCCTGGACCGGATTCGGGAGGTCGGGCCCGAGGAGGCGTCCTGGCCCATGGGCGGCCTGGTGGAGGTGCTGGCCCGCTCGTCCAAGCCTCCGGTGTCGGTCCTCGGCGTGATCGGAGAACTGCTCTGCCGGGGGGCGAGTTTCTGGGGCGTCCTCCCCCATTACGTGGCGGGCATTCGCTATCATCTCGCCCATGCCGCCGAGATCGAACAGGCTGCCCGCTCCACGCTCTCGTCGGGTCAACGGCTGGCCGATCTGCCCCGCGAGCAGGCTCAAGCGATCCTGGAGGCATTGCCCGAGGCGGCACAAGGCCACGTCGAGAGCTGGAATAACCTGGGCTTTTTTCTGGGCTCGGCCGCGCCGATCCTGGAACAGGTCAAGCCGATGCGCCAGCTCGCCCGGGCCATCGGCGTTGACGCGGGTTGGATCCGGGATTCCGGGCTCGGCCCGGACTGGCTGGCCCGGCTCCCCGACGTCCTGGACGGACAGGCCGCCTCGGACGGACCGCTGCCCGACCCGGACGGGGCGATTGACTCGGTCCTGACGCAGCTCCGTCAGGCCGCCGGCCAGCCGCCCCGGACGGACAAGAGCATGGAGCAGCTTGTCCAGTCGCTCTATTCGGCAACCACGGTTGTTCCGCCCGAGGCGTTTGCCCGGGCCGCAACCGAGCTGGCCCGGGTCGCCGCCACGGCCGATCCCGCCTGGGCCAGCGAGCTGGCCCGGATGAGCGGGGCGTTCATCGAGCGCGGCGCCAACCCGGAACCGGGCGTGGACGCCCTGCTCGCCGGTCTGCCCCGGCTGCTCGATCCGCTGGTGGCGTTTGTCGAGGCGTGCCGGGAGCGGGCCACGGAAGAGGAGGAGGGCTCACCCGTCGAGAACCACGGGGAGGCGGTTGCCGAGGAAATGCCCGAAGCGCAGCGGGCCCTGGACGTAATCGGCCCTTACTGCCTGGGGACGATTGCCCACCTCGCCCGCTGTCCCGCGGCCCGGCTGCGCCACGGCCGGAACGCCGACCTTCTGGCCAGGCTCAATGCGGTTCGGTGGGACACCAACGATACCGGATACCTGTGGAAGATGCTCCAGGTCCTTGAAGAGGAACTGGTTATCCTCGCCCCGGCCCTGGGAATGGGTTGGCGGGTGAAGATCGGCGGCGTCGGGGACAACTTCCAGTTGCACGCCCTGATCAGCGGCTTGCTGGTCGGGCCGCGGAAGGACGGCAAGTACCCGGGCCGGGTCAGCACGCACGATCAGGAACCGGAACCCGGCCCCGGCATCCCCCTGAAGCCGCGCGCCACCGCCACCCAGCTGAACGCCCCGTGTGCCGGCCGGGAGCCGGGCTTTACCAGCCGGATTCAGCTGTGGAACTGGACTGCCCTGCAAGGGGACGGAACGCTCCCGGCCGACCCCATCAAGGCCCACGACCACTTCATCTGGAACGAGGGCGTGCCAGCGGACATCCTGCCGTTCGAGGGGACGCGCATCGTCCTGCTCGGCGATTCGACCATCCAACGCAACTGGAACGGGGGCCGGCTCTTTCCGTTCATGGAGGCGACGTTCGAGATCGTGGAGACAATGGACCCCGCCGCCGCACGCGGCTGGCTCGACCGGATCGCCCGGCAGAGCAAGAGCGGCAACCCGGAGTAACCCGCTGGCCGGCTCAGGGAAACGCCCGGTCGAGGTGGACGTAACCGCCATCGACGTGGAACAGCTGGCCGGTGGTATGGCTGGAGCGCGGCGAGAGCAGGAAGGCGACCGCGTTGGCGATCTCCGCGGTGGTGGTCATGCGTTGCTCGAAGGGGATGCGTGCTTCAATGCGGGCCCGTGCCTGCCGCGGATCGGGGAGCGTCTGAATCCAGCTGGCATACAGCGGCGTCCAGCACTCGGCCACGATCACGGCGTTGACGCGGATGCCGTACTTGGCCAGTTCGACGGCCCATTCGCGGGTCAGCGCATTGCGCCCGCCGTTGGCGGCCGCATAGGCCGAGGTGTTTCCCTGACCTGTCTCGGCCACCTTGGAGCCGATGTTCACGATGGGACCGCGCGAGCGCTTCAGCTCGGGCAGTGCGAAATGGGCCATCTCGTAGTAGTGCAGCAGATTGCGCCGCAGGGAGAGCAGGAACTTGCCGCTGTCGCCGTGTTCCAGGCCGACGCCGTCGTTGATGCCGGCGTTGTTGACCAGGCCATCGATCCGGCCAAAGCGGGCGACAGCGATTTCGACCGCACGCCGGCACTCTTCCGTCCGGGTCAGTTCCGCCTCGATGCCGTGAGCAAGTCCGCCGGTCTGAAGGATCGCCGCGACGGCGGCCTCGTTGTCCACGGCGTTGCGTCCGACGATCACCGGGATGGCGTGCTCGGCGGCCAGCACGCGGGCAATTCCCTCGCCGATGCCCTTGGCGCCGCCGGTTACCAGGATCACCTTGGCGGTCAGTTCGAGGTTCATGGCGGTTCGCTCTCCTGACGTCCGACGGAGGCACCCGCGGTCAAGTCGTGGCAGTGGGCGGCGTGCCGTTGCCTGGCCTCCTGGCGGCGAGCTGCTGCTTCAGGGACTCCTCCAACTGCACCAGGTCCTGTTCGGGCAGTCGGTTCAGTTCTTCCCTGGACGTTTCCGGCAGTTGCAGGAGTTGCTGCAACAATCGGATGCGGCCGAGCAACTGGCCCTTCTCGATGCCTTCGTCGAAAGCTTTCTGGCGCACCTCCTGGGCCAACCTGAGGTTCTCCTGTGCCAACCTGAGGTTTTCCAGGGCCTCCCGGCCCAACTTCGCTTCGGCCGCCAGTGAAGCGGCGTCGCGCTCGGCACGCCACCGCTCCGCGGCACGGTGCTGCTCCAGTTCGTCCTGACTGATCTTCATGAGTACCTCCACCGCCTGGCGGATCACGGGAACGTCCAGCGTCGCCGGCAGGGAACCCGGGTCCAGCGACGCACCATGCTTGTAAAAGTAACACCAGCGCTCTAGCGGAGTCTTCACCTCGTGAACCGGCACGTTGAACTTGCTCAACTCCAGCAGATGAATCTCCAGGTCCCCAGTAAGCGATACACCGTGCTGCTGGTCATAAACGCGGAAGCAGTGGTGATAGGCGTCATCCGGAAGCAACGTCTCGTTGAGCCAGCAGATGGTGTAAGTCGGCTGCAGCAATTCATGGCGCTCGCCCCTGAGCAACTGCCCGCCGTGGCTGCTGGCCCAGTAGTAGAGCAGCCGCTTGGCGAAGGCCGGGTGCAGGAACAGTTGCATCTCGACGAGGAACTGCCGGCCCGGATCATTGCGGGCCCGAACGTCCAGGACGGAAACCTTGCCCTCCGCGTAGTCCTTGGCCACGAACGGGTTGAGCAGCGTCACCCCGCGCACCAGTCTGCCGGCCGGAAAGCCAATCACGGTGTTGAGCTGATCGACCAGCAGCAGCGCGTTGTCCTCGTCGCCGGAAAGGCGTTTGAAGACGTAATCCACCTTTGGGTCGATGCCGGTGGCCATGCCGCTCATTGTGCCCAATGACTTTCCCCGAGGCAAGGGGGAGTTGCCTGGCCGAGGCATTGGGGTGAAGCCTTCGGAGCGGCTGCCAGCGCCGAGTTCTCTCCCTTCTGGTGATGAGCCAGGATACCAGAGATCAGCTGGGGAAGTGCAGACCGAGTTTGCCGCCCAGGGACGCAAGCAGGGCGCCATCGCCGGAGGGGAGAAAGAGGCTGACGCGGTGCCCTTTGCTGGAACTGCGCACGAGGATTTTGCCGAGTTTCTTGTTGACGCTCGGGGAAGCCGCGGGCAACGGGAAGCGGCAGAGGGTTGTCAGGAACTGCTTCCGTCCGGCCAGCTTGGCCAGCCGCTCCAGCGAATCCAGACCGGCCAGCTCCGCGAGTGAGAACCGCAAGTCCAGGCCAAAGTGCGTCCCGGGGAACCGCAGACCACGCAAGGTTTCATAGGTGCGAAGGCAGTCGTCCGATTTGCCGATCCCCAGCACTCTCCAGGTGTACTTCTGGGGCTGCAGTTCCAGTTCTGTGAGGACGCTGCGGACCCGCTCGATTTGTTGCTCGCAAGTTCCGTCCACCACACCGGACAAGCTCAGGCTGCCATGACGATCGGCGTAGCTGAGGCACGGTTGACCCCCGGTGGTGTGCTTCGCCTCGATCCGATACTCTCCAAAGGCGGGTTTGCGGGTCAGGATCACGGGGAGTTGGCCTACTTGGACGACCCGGTTCAGGATGGGCTCGCGTCCACCAGCATCCAGGTTCCCCAGCAAACCTTGCAACCCAACGTCCAGGGCGCTACGGCGTTCATTGGACTCGATTCCCACGAAGTTCCAGTCTCCGCATTCACAGCGGACGTTCAAAGTCGCGTTCGGCGGCAGTTCCTTCTGCCCGCAGCGCAGCACTTCTGTCAGCACCCCCAGGTCGTTTTCCTCCGCAGGGAGTTGGCCATCCGCCCAGAAGCTGTCCAGAGCAATTCCAGGGAGGTCGTCCAGGCATGGCAGTTCGACCTGCTGGCGGAGATCAACGGTTTGCGTTTGTGGGACTGTGAAATCCTGGCAGCCGGCCAGTACCCGCAAGGCTCGCTGTCGGAGAGACTCCAGGTCAGCCAGCTGAAAGATCCTCTCAGCAAGGTGTTCGTTCCGTTTTGGCATTGGCTCATCCCTCGTGCCGTCCCGAGCAAATCTGTGGAATCAGGAGACCCCTTCGCAGGTGTGGCAAGGGCCTGGGAGAATGCATCGAGTGTACCGCGCGGAGTCTGTGGGCGTCCAGCAAGCACATCTCACACGGAGCCAGGCGAGCCAGGCCGTCAGTTGTGGACGTGCCTTGCGGATCGGGCCGAGGCGAGGCTACAATTCAATCAATGAAAGAAGTCCGGGAGATCAAGAGGCGACGACCAGAACGAAAGGGGTTCGTTCCCTGCCCGGTGCAGCAGCGCCCCCGCAGTCCTGCGAAAGAAGGCAAGCCATGAACCGTGAAGTTGACCCCACGGATTTTCCCAGCCGCTGGCGAGAAGTGTTGGACGAAATGCAGCGTGAATGGGATCGTCTCCAGAAGGAGAATGCCCAGCTCCGAACCGAACGCGATGAGCTATCGAAGGCTCTCGTTGCACTCATGGGCGAGGTTACCTTCAATGAGGAGGAAGTCCTCGCGCAGATTGGCCACGAGAAGCCGCTCCGTGAGTTCTTGAAGGAGATGCGCGACCAACTCGGTGGAGACTGACCAAATGGGGAAGTCTTCCGAGCAACCCGAGAAGTTCACTGTGGATCGCTTGCCGGCCGTCACCGTACAAATCCGCAGCTTGGTCGAGCGTGCTAAAGGGTTGGGCATCGGGCCGCAGGTTCTCGACGTTTTGGAACGCATCGTGGACAAACTCGAATCCATGCCCCTGGAGTGGGGCGATCCGATGTATGCCACCAAGCAGCCGGGCGGGTTGGTTCTGCGCGGAGTTCTGTTCCCCTTCGTCGTCCAGTATGTCACCTTCCCGCAACAGAGAGTGGTCTGCATTCTGAATGTCGGTATCTTTCCGCGACATCCGCTTGACGCTGTATGAGCAGGAACGCCCCTTGTTTTTCCTCCAGTTGCCTCACACTTCCTTGGTGGTCGCCGTCCCCTGCCCGAACATCGCGTACAGCGGCGGCAGCAGGAACAGGTTCATCACCGTCGAGGTGGTCAGCCCACCCAGGATCACCACCGCCAGCGGATACTCGATCTCGTAGCCCGGTTTGTTGCCGCTGATCACCAGTGGCAGCAGGGCCAGCCCGGTCGCCAGGGCCGTCATCAGGATCGGCGCCAGCCGTTCCGCGGAGCCGCGCAGCACCAGCTCCATGCCGAACGGCTCCCCTTCCTCCGTCTCCAGGTGCCGGTAATGGCTCACCAGCATGATCCCGTTGCGGGCGGAGATGCCCAGCACCGTCACGAATCCCACCAGCGAGCCCAGCGACAGCACGCCGCTCGTCAGGAACACTCCGACCACGCCGCCGATCAGGGCAAACGGAATGCTCACCGCCACCAGCAGCGTCGGCCGCCAGGACTGGAAGTCCACGTACAGGAGCAGGATGATCCCCAGCAGGGACATCAACCCCAGGGCGTACAGTTTCCGGCTCGACTCCTGCCGGGCCGCGTATTCGCCCAGGAACTCGGGGTGATACTCGCGCTCGAACGGCAGCTTGCGCACCTTCTCCTCGATCTCCTGGGCCGCGGAGCCGAGGTCGCGGCCTTTCACGTCGCAGGTGATGTCCAGCCGGCGCGAGGCGGACTCGCGCTTGATCTCATTCGGCATCGGCACGATCGCAATTTCAGCCACGTCGCCCAGCCGGACCTGCTGGCCGGTCGGCGTGTCGATCGGCAGCGCATAGAGGGCGGTCACGTCCGTGCGCAGCTTCGGCACGCCCCAGACCACCACGTCGAAGCGTTTCTGGCCCTCGTAGACCTCGCCCACCTTGGTGCCGCGCAGCAGGGTCGTGCTCGCCCGGCGGACGTGGCCGGGCGTCAGGCCATAGCGCTCCGCGGCCTCCGGCCGCATCCGCACTTCCACCTGCGGCACCAGCACCTGCGGCTCGACCTTGAGGTTGGCCACGCCGGCCACCTCGGACATCACCTTCTCGACGTCCTTGGCCCGTGAGCGCAGCACGGCCATGTCGGGACCGAACAGGCGCACCACGACGCTGGCGCTGGTGCCCGTCAGCACCTCCTTGCTGCGCTCCTTGAGGTAGGTCTGCACGTCGCAGTACAGGCCGGCATGGCTGTCCATCACCGACTGCACCTTGTGGACCGTGGCGTTGTAATCCACGTTGGGATCGATGCTGATCCACAGCTCAGTGAAGTTCGGGCCGACCACCTCGTCGGCGACCTCCGCCCGACCGATGTGCGAGCCGAAATTGATCACGCCGGGGATCTTTTTCAGCTCCTCGCTGGCGATGACGGTGGCCCGCTGCATGGCCTCCAGCGACGTGCCCGGCTTCTCGATGTAGTGCATCAGGAAGTCGGTCTCCTGGAAGGCCGGCAGGAACTCCTGACCCAGCCGGGTCGCCCAGGCCCCGGTCAGCACAAAGGTCGTGGCCAGGATGCCCATCGCCAGGTAGGGCCGCCGCACCAGCGGCGGCAGCACCACGCGATACATCGACCGCAGCAACCGGGCCAGCGGGGCGTCCTTGCGGTGGCCTTTCACTCCGGTCAGCAGCATGTAGGACAGGGCAGGCGTGACGGTCAGGGCGGTCACCAGGGAGGCGAGGATCGCCAGCACGTAGGCCATCGCCAGCGGACGGAAGAAGGAGCCGGCAATGCCTTCCAGGAAAAAGATCGGCAGGAACACCAGGATGACGATCAGCGTGGCGTAGACGACGGCACTGCGAACTTCCATCGAGGCGTCGAGGACCACCTGGAAGGCAGACTTCACGTTCCCGGCCTCCCGGTTCAGGCGCAGCCGGCGGACGATGTTCTCCACGTCGATGATGGCGTCGTCCACCACCTCGCCCAGTGCAATCACCAGGCCGGCTAGAACCATCGTGTTGATGGTCACGCCGCGCCAGGTGAGGATCAGCACGGCCGCGATCAGTGACAGCGGGATGGCCGTCAGGCTGATCAGGGCGGTCCGCCAGTCGAACAGGAAGACCACCAGGATGACCACCACCAGGATGCAGCTGACGAGCAGAGCATGACTGAGGTTGTCCACGGCCCGCTCGATGAACGTGGCCGGGCGGAAGATGGTCGAATCGATCTCGATGCCGGTCAAGCCGGGCCGCAGGGCGTTCAGGGCCTCCTCGACCTTGCGCGTGACTTCCAGCGTGTTGCCCTGGGGCTGTTTCTCGACAATCAGCAGCAGGCCCTCGCCCGACCTCTCCATTCCCTTGTTGCGGATCACCGCGTCGCCGATGGGCGGCGGCGAGCCGATGACCACGTCGGCCACGTCGCCGATTCGGATTGGCGCTCCGCCGCGGAAATCGACGACCATGCGGGCCAGGTCCTCCGGTTCGCGCACCGCGGGGAGATGACGGACGGCCAGCCGCTGGTTGGGCGTGTCCACGAAGCCGCCTGCCTCAAGCGACGTGGCCGCGGTCGCCGCGGTGACGACCGCGTCCAGGCTCACCGCGGGCTGGTGTTGCCGCAACCGGTCGGGATCGACCATGATCTGGAACTGCCGGTCGCGCTGGCCCCAGATGGCGACGTTGGCCACGCCGGGCACGGCCATCAGACGCGGCCGGATGGTCCACAGGGCCAGCACGGTCATGTCGCGCTGACTGAGGCTCTTGGAGGAAACGCCGATCTTCATGACCCGGCTGAGCGAGGACAGCGGCTGCAGGATCACTGGCTGCTTCGCCACCGTCGGCAGCTTCGGCGTCTCGGCGGCCACCCGTTCCTGGACGTACTGCCGGCCCTTGTGCAGGTCGGCCCCCTGCTCCAGCAGCAGCAGGATCGAGGACAGACCCAGCACCGACTTGGAGCGAATGGTCTGCACGCCGGGGGTGCCGTTGAGGGCGTTCTCCAGCGGCATCGTCACCAGGCTCTCGACCTCCTCGGTCGAGAGGCCAGGCGCCTCGGTCTGGATCTCGACCCGCGGCGGAGCAAACTCGGGGAACACGTCCAGCGGGGCCTTGCGGATGGTGTAATACCCGAAGAGGATCAGCACGGCGGCCAGGGCCAGCACGGCCGCACGCATGCGCAACGACGTGGAGATGAGCCAGGAAAGCATGGTGTCACCCAAAAAGAATCAACCACGGATGACACGGATAACACGGATAAAGAAATGCCTTTTGTCTTTATCCGTGTTATCCGTGTCATCCGTGGTTCAATGCTACTTGGAAAATCCGGTTTCGATGCCCCACAGCTCCGCCGCGCCCTTGATCACGACAGGGGTCTTGACGGCCGGGCCGCTGGCCAGGACGGCGAGTTCGCGTTTGTGCGTGCTGCCGTTCTGAGGGGCGAACTCATCCGGGATGACGTAGCGCACCTCGACCCGGCGGCGCGCATAGCGGTTTTCGCCCAGCTTCTCGTAGACCCAGGTGCCGCCGTAGAGGTCGTGGATCACGGCGGGCCACGGCACAATCAGGCTCTCTTCCTTGCTCAGGAGCGGAATGGTCACGCCGACTTTCTGACCCGGCAGCAGGGCCCGGACCAGGTCTCCCGGAGGGTTTTCCAGCTCGTAATACAGGTCCACGGTGTTGGCCAGCGGATTGGCCGTGGGAGGCGCTTCGATCGGTTGAGCCGAGCGGTTCGACTCGCCGGGCCTGCCGACCAGGTGGCCCACGGCGACCGGCTCGCCCTTGGCCACGTCGGCAATGTCGCCAACGTAAACGGGAACGCGAACCCAGACCTTGGTCAGGTCGATGATCTCGAACAGGGCGGCCCCGCTTGGCACGTTCTGCCCCGGCTGGGCGGACACGTTGCGGAGCAGCCCTTCTTCCGGGGCGTCGATGGTCATGGGGGCGGCCGTGCCCTTCTCGAATTCCCCGATGGTTTTCCTCAGCGAGTCCAGCCGAGCCTTGAGGACTTGCTCTTGCTTCACGGCGGCGTCGTAAGCAACCTGGGCCTCGTCCACCATACGCTGACTGCCGGCTTCTTTACGGCGCAGCTCCTTGTTCCGGTCGAGGAGGATCTTGGCTCCGCTCACCTGAATCTGAGCGGTTTCCATCTGTCCATTGATGTTGAAGAGCAGGTCCTCCATGTTGGCCCGCACGTCAGGAGTGAGCAACGGCAGCAGCTGGAACATGGGCTGGCCGGCCTTGACGATTCGGCCCGGCAGGGGCATCCCATCCTTTGGCGCGACGAGCTTGCCGGTCAATGGGGCCGAGACCAGGACGGTCTTGCCGGCCGGGACCACCACGTCGCCGCCGTACGCCCGGGCCCGGGCCACGCGCTTCCGCTCGACCAGCGCCGTCTCCACCTGCAGGGCGCCCTCGGCCTTGGGCGTGGTGGTGATGACGTTCGGGGCCTTGGGCTTGTCCGTGACGACGTTCAGCTCGTCTTCCTTGATCTTCTTGTCTACCGTGGCGGCGGGGGGCGGCTTCTCTTGCTTGTGGACCGGCTTGGGAGCGGTCGCGATCCACCACGCGGCCGTCGCCACTCCTCCGGTTAGCACTGTCCCAACAATCCCCGTGAGCAGACCGCTGCGGAAGTTCATGGTAGTCGTTTCTCCGTTGGTTAATCGCGGCGTGGGGAGGCAATGGGCGGGAGCAGCACCCCTTCTCCAAACGAGCCGCCGGGTTTATCCCGGCGGTCTTCTCCCTGGGTTAAACCCCGCGCCTCGTTGGTGGGTTTCTCGGGCTCTTTCTTCTCGGGCTCCTTCTTCTCGGGCTCCTTCTTCTCCGTGTCCTTCTTCTCCGATGTCGCCCGGCTCTTCAGCTTCTCGAAGACGTCGGGTTCCGGCTCCAGCGGACCTGCCTCCTTGAGGCGCCGGCCGACGCTGCGCTCCAGCTCGGCCCACTGCCGGCGCAGCTCGGCGTGGAGCAGGGCCTCGCGGAACAGGGCGTCGATCAGGGCCCGGCTCGTTTCCAGGATGATCACGTAGCCGGATTGCCCCTCGCGGTAGGCCGTCTCCGCCCGGGTGATGTTGGCCTCGACCGCGGGCAGGGTCCTGGCGTCCAGCACTTCCAGCTCGGCACGGGCCTGCCGATAGCGATAGTGGGCCTGGTGAACGTCCCAGATGATCTGGTTACGGATGGTCTGGACGTTTCGTTCGGCCCGTTCCAGCTCGGCCTTGGCCCGGGCGATGGCACCCTGGTTCCAGTTGAAGATCGGAATGGTGACGCGGAAGGCCGGGCCAAACTCGTGATCGATGATGGTGCCGGTGGTGGCGTCGGCGATGCCCAGGAAGCGGAACCAGACCAGCTTGGCCAGCTTGAGCCGCTGCTGGGCGCCCTGGACGTTCCACAACGAGGACTGGAGGTCCGGCCGGGTGTTCAGGGCCTCGGCGGTCAGTTTCTCGACGTCGATGCAGTCGCGCGGCGGCAGTGGTGTTTGCATCAGCTTGATCGGACAGCGGTTGGCCCCGGTGCCCATCAGGTTCCGCAGGCGTTCCTCGGCGATGGAGGCATTGTAGCGGATGCGTGCCAGGTCTTGGTCGGCCAGGTAGGCGTCGATCTGGGCGGTGGCCGCCTCCTGCGGCCCGATGTCGCCGGCCTTGAGGCGCGCCGCGGCCAGGTTGCTGATCTCCGTGCGGACCCGGACCGCTTCCTCGGCCACCGTGACCTGGTAGTAAGCCAGATGCACGTCGGCCAGGGCCAGGCGCACGTCGCGGATCAGGTCGAGGCCGGCCTGGGCCAGTCGCTGACAGACGCGCTCCACCTCGCGCTTGGCCGATTTGATGCGGATAGGCCGGAGCCAGATGGCCTCGACGGGGAAGTCGGACAGCCAGCGGTAGGCCTTGTCGTGGGCGGCGGCATAGTAGAGGAATTCCGGGTTGGGCAGTAGCCCGGCCTGGATCAGGTCGCCGTGGGCGACGCCCAGGTCGGTCAGCAGCTCCAGGAACGCCGCGTTGTTCCACATGGCGACGACGATGATCATTTCGTCGGACAGCGGCTCGGTCAGACTGATGCCGTTGGGTAAGACGATCTGTCCTGGAGGCGTGCTGGGGCCCAGCCCCGGACCCATGCGCTTCTGCAAATCCTCGGACAGACAGTCCTTGTTGCAGACGACCTGCTTGAGGCAGCCCGAGACCAGACAGACTGCCAACCCGACGATCAGGCAAGCAGCGCAATTCCAGCCACCCGGGAGGGCAAGCCAGGAGCGGCGAACCGGGCAAACCGATCTGTCTGCCTGATACTGCATGGTCCGGTCTCGAAATTCGGCCTGGCCGTGAGTCAGGGAAGCCCGAACCGTTCGGATTTCCTTCAGGGAGAGACGTACCGCGTCTCCAGGGTATTGGATCGGTCGCCCATTGTCCACGACTTGAAGGATTGTAACGGCTTTACGGAGACGAGGAAATAGGCAAGAGGGCGAATCGACCGGGGGAGGCCCCGGACAACGGTCGGACTCAGCGATTCTTTCCAGGGGTCGGAACGATCACAAGGGGTCGGTTCTGCTGGAGCTGCGGGAAAATCCTTGTCAACCTCCCCCCGTGAGGTATCATAAATCTATTGAGCCGACCAGGTAACAAAGACACGTAACGCTTCCCCGTCAGGATGAAGTGGGGAACCGAACCATGGGAACGGGGTGGACCGCGCCATGAACCTGCACTCTCCCGGCGCCGTCTTGCTGATCTCCTGTTACGAACTGGGGCACCAGCCGCTATGCCTGGCATCGCCGCTGGGGTTCCTGGAGCGTGCGGGGTTCGCGCCCGAGGCAATGGACATCGCCGTTGACGTCTTCGACACCATCAGGATCGAGCGGGCGCGGTTTGTCGGCATCTCCGTGCCGATGCACACCGCCCTGCGTCTGGGCATTCGGGTCGCGGAGCGCGTCCGCGAGATCAACCCGGAGGCCGTCGTCTGTTTCTACGGCCTTTACGCCGCTCTCAACGCCGACTACCTGCTGGAACACGGTGCCGACTACTGCATCGGCGGCGAGATGGAAGCCCCGCTGCTCGCCTTAGTCGAGGCCCTTTCCGAAAGGATGAAGGATGAAGGCAGAAGGATGAATGAAGACAGCACGGTTTCTGATTCATCCTTCCTCCTTCCTCCTTCATCCTTCCCCGAAGGCGTCATGCAGCGCGACAGACCCGCCCAGCCCTACTTGCAGCGGCTGCCCTTTGTCCAGCCGGTCCGCACGGCCCTGCCCACGCTCGATCGCTATGCCCGGCTGGAACACCAGGGCGAGAGCCGGGTCACCGGCTACGTCGAGGCCAGCCGGGGTTGCTTGCACCTTTGCACCCATTGCCCGATCCCGCCGGTTTACGGAGGACGGTTCTTTGTGATCCCCCAGGAGATTGTCCTGGAGGACATTCGCCGGCAGGTGCAGGCCGGTGCCAGCCACGTGACCTTCGGCGACCCCGATTTTCTCAACGGCCCAGGCCACGCCCTGAGCGTAATCCGCGCCATGCACGCGGAGTTTCCCTCGCTCACCTTCGACATTACCACCAAGGTCGAGCACATCCTGAAACGCGGTTCGATCCTGCCGGAGCTGGGCCGGCTCGGCTGCCTGTTCCTGATCTCCGCGGTCGAATCAGTGAGCGACACGGTCCTGGGAATCCTGGAGAAGAACCACATCAAGGCCGACATCGTCGAGGGCCTGAAGGTGGTTCGCGCCGCGGGGATCGTCCCCCGGCCGACCTGGGTGGCCTTCACCCCCTGGACGACGCTGGGCGACTACCTCGACATGCTGGCGTTCATCGAGGAACACGACCTGATCGACCACGTCGATCCGGTGCAGTACACCATTCGGCTGCTGGTGCCGCCCGGCTCGTACCTGCTCAACCGCCCCGAAATGCAGCAGCACCTGGGCCCGCTCGACCAGGCCGCCTTCAGCTATCGCTGGGCCCATCCCGACCCGCGCCTGGATCGGCTCCAGAAGGAAGTCAGCGCCCTGGTCGAGAAGGACGTGACCGAGGGCGTTGACCCCGGCAACACCTTCTACCGGGTCTGGTCGCTGGCAGCCGGGCGGAAGCCCGGGGCCACCGCGAACTCGCTGCCGCCGGATCGGCAGCGGGCGCCGCGCCTGAGTGAACCGTGGTTCTGTTGAGCAGAGCCAACCGAGGGTCAGTTGGATCCTCTCCAGAGCAACAAGAGCAAGGTCGGAATCGCACCCGTGTAGGTCAGGCTTTCCAGCCTGACTTGCCCGCCCTGTCAGGCTGGAAAGCCTGACCTACCCACGAGAGAACGATGGACCACGCCAGGGCCAGACAACTCCAGGACCTTCTCGGGCTTCGCCACGCCCCCGTCGCCATTGCCTTCCAGGCGGCGCCGCCGGTCGGCATCCCCCGCATTGACCACGCGGGGCCGTCCAGCTGCACCTACTGGAAGGAAGCCGCCGCGGGACGGACCTTTTACACGGAAGCATCGGACCATTACCATTGCCCCATCGGGGCCTACACGCACGGTCTCGACCTGCCTCCCGCCCAGGGCCAGGAACTGCACGACGTGCTGGGAACGATGTTCAGTCTGGGTTACCTCCGCCCGGAAGAAGTGCCGTGCATTCCGCACCGCGAGGGAGCGTTCGGCGTGGCCGTTTATGCTCCGCTGGCCAAAGCGACGTTCGAGCCGGACGTGATCCTGCTGTGCGGCAACCCCTGCCAGGTGATGCTCCTGGCCGAGGCGGCCCAGGCCGCGGGGGTCGGCGCCCAGACCGGGCTGATGGGCCGGCCGACCTGCGCCGCCATTCCGGAGGCCATGCGGACCCAGCACGCCGTCGCCAGCCTGGGCTGCATCGGCAATCGGATCTACACCGGCCTGCGCGACGACGAGCTGTACTTCGCCCTGCCCGGCAAGCACCTGAACGCCGTGACGGTGAAGCTGGCCACGATTGTCGAGGCCAACAGTCAGCTGGAGAGTTACCATCGAGCCAAACAGGCATCCCTGAGCCACGCCTGACAAACGAAAGGATGGACCATGCGATCGAGACTACTACTCTGCACAATGGGGCTGCTGCTGTCGGCCCTGCCGGCCAGCGCCCAGGTGGTCGGAGGCACTCTTCACGTCAACAATCAGCACATGTCCTGATGAGGGGGAGTGGCGCGGGACGCCACTGCACGTCTGTATGACGTGGACGCTGATTCGGTGAAGATGGACAAGGCGGCGGGCACGATCACCTTCCAGGCCCGCAAGGGCCGGCACGTGACGCTCGACCAGCTGCATGAGAGCATCAAGGCGACTCGGCTGGGTGACGGCACCGGCATGCAGTTGCTCTGGCTGGACGTCAAGGTCCAGGGAAAGGTGGTCGGTGACAAGGAGCTGAAGCTCGAAATTCCTGGCAGCAAGGATTCCTTCCTGCTTGGCGAAGACCCCGAGGCGCGCACCAAGGCCGAGAAAGAGGCGTTCCAGCGCCTGCGCGGCTCTGGCCCGGGGAGAGAAAGTGGTCAGCGTGACCGGCCGGGTTGATGCCTGGAAGGGGAACCTGACCCAGTTTTCCAAGAAACTTCCGGACAAGCCGCGTCGAATCCTGGTGAAGGATTTCGAGACGGCCAAGCCGTGATACCACTCCTCCCCTCTCCCCTTGTGGGAGAGGGGTTGGGGGTGAGGGGTGCATTTTGATTTATCGTTTCGCGCTGGGCCGACTGAGCGCGAAACGATAAATCAAGGCGCCATCCCCCTCACCCCCAACCCCTCTCCCACAAGGGGAGAGAGGAGAAAGAAGTTTGTTTTGGAGTCCATCATGGCGCAAGTCCTCGAGCCTCCGCAAGAGGCCAGGCACAAGGGAACCTGGGGCAGCATGGCCGGGGCGTTGCTCGCGGTGATCGGGGCCGCCCCGACCTGAACGACCGCGATGGTCCTGGCCCTGCTCGGGTTAGCAGGGAGTGCGTCCGCTGTAACGAACGTCCTGGGCTGGCTGGGCCCGGTGCTGATCGGCGTGTCCGTTCTGCTCCTGGGCCAGGCCTTTTTCATCCTGTACGTCCGCCGCCGGGGGACACGCGTCAGCAAGATCATCACCTGGGCTTCGGCCCTGGTCATGGTCGGTTACTGGACCTGGCGGCTGCTTTCGTAAGCCTGAGGAAACGAGAATGGGGCAACCCGCGAAAGACATCCTGAGGAATTTCCTGGCCACTGTCGGCGCTTCGCTGCCGTGGTGATGAATCCTCACCAGTGCTCTTCCCCTGCTCGGGTTAGCAGGGTCCGCCGCGGCCAGCATGATCACCGGCTGGCTTTCCTGGGGGTTACTCTGCGCTTCGCTCCTGCTGCTGGGGCGGTCCTTCTACAATCTCTACGTCCGGGGCATCCGGACGCCTCTGACAACCGTGATCGCCTGGCTTTCCCTGGCGTTCATCGTTGCATTCTGGACATGGCAGCTGGCAGGGGGAAAGCCAGCAACAGACACGTCCGATTCGCCCCAACAGGAGCAAACACGATGACGAGGTCATTTCAAGCTCTCCTGCTCGTCGTGAGTTTCATGACCCTGGGCCTCCTGCTGGCCGCGGACGCCCCCGAGAGCAAGGTCATCACCAACTCCATCGGCATGAAACTGGCCTTGATCCCGGCTGGTAAGTTCCTGATGGGCTCGCCGGCCGACGAAGCCGAACGCCACGAGAACGAGGTCCAGCACGAGGTCACCATCTCCAAACCGTTCTACGTGGGAGTCTACGAGGTCACCCAGCGGGAATTCCAGCAGTTGATGGCCCAGACCGTCAAGCGCAGCGCCATCTTCAACGACAAGCGGGGAGGCGGCCCCGACTACCCCATGGAAAACGTCCTCTGGAAGGAGACCGTGGCGTTCTGCACCGCGCTGTCCAACTTGCCCGAGGAGAAGAAAGCCGGCCGGCGCTATCGCCTGCCGACCGAGGCCGAATGGGAATACGCCTGCCGGGCCGGGACCACGACGCCGTTCGCCTTTGGCAAGTCGCTCTCCTCCACCCAGGCGAACTTCAACGGCAACTTCCCCTACGGCGGAGCGGACAAGGGCCCCTTCCTGAACAAGACGGACAAGGTCGGCTCCTACGCTCCCAACGCCTGGGGCCTGTACGACATGCACGGCAACGTCGCGGAGTATTGCTCGGATTATTACGACAAGGACTACTACGGCAAGAGCCCGAAAGTCGATCCCAGGGGCCCGGAAAAGGGCGTGCTGCCCACCGACTACGATGATTTCTACCGGGTCGTTCGCGGCGGCTGCTGGCTGGACGAGGCCCGGGCCTGCCGTTCCGCCTGTCGTTTCCGGGCCATGCCCCACGATCCCTACCGGCTGATCGGCTTTCGGGTCGTGTGTGAGGTGGGCAAGTGAGATCCTTGATTCCTTGACAACAGGTGAAACGATGTCGTGCCGGCTGACCGGAGGCGTACTGCTGGGCTGTTCGATCTTCCTGCTGGGCTGCGGTGGGACGGAGCAACAAGGCGCTGCTCCGCCGAAACAGCAAGGAGCGACGCTCCGCGAAATGAAGACGATCACCCTTCACGTTCAGGACATGGCCAAGCACTGGACCTGAAGTGACTGGACTGACCCAACAAGGTTCAAGAAGCCCTGTCAGGGCTTCCCGGCATCAAATCGATCGACGTCGATTTGGAGAAGGATAGACTGCGCGTTCACTACGACCCGGAGAAGATCACGCCCGAGAAGATGCTGGAGACGGTGGCCAAGGAAGAGTTTCAGGCGACCATTGTTCCGGACAAGGGTTGAGGTTTCGTGAATCCCGGGAGGTCCCATGCGTTCTCCGCTTTGCTTTACCCTGGTCTTGTTAACCATGGGGGTGACCATGTTTGGCTGCAAAAAGACGACCCCGCCGCCCCGGCCGGCGGACGTGATCCTGAACGTGCCGGGGATGTACTGAGCCACCGGTTGACCGGACCGAGTGCGGAAAGCACTCGCGACTCTACCGTGGGTAGGGCAAGACTCGATTCAGACGATCATCGACACTCGTGAAGTGCGCTTCGACCTCAAGGACAAGAACGCCTTCAATGCGGAGGCGGTCAAGGCGGCCCTGAAGGAGAAGGGGTTCAAGGAAGTCACGGTGAAACAAGCCCCTTCGCAATGACCTGGCTCCAGCCAACCGGGAGAACTCCATGCCACGGACCTGCACTCCGGAAACAGTCTCGCCCAGTCCTCGGACGGCAAGTCCGATCGCCGGAATTGTCGCAGCCCCCGTGGAAACGCTGCGCGAGGTGGTCCGGCGGTACGGCACGCCCACCTTCGCCTACGACGTCGCCCGCATCCGCGCCCAGGCAGCCAAGCTCCGCGCCCACCTCCCTGCGGCGATTGACATTCTGTATTCCCTGAAGGCCAACGCCTCGCTGGGGCTGTGCGGCGTCCTGGCCGGGTGCGGGCTGGGGGCCGACGTGGCCTCCGCCGGCGAATTGCTGATCGCTCGAACCGCAGGCTTTCCCCCGTCGCGAATCTTCGTCACCGGACCGGACCGGACGCCCGCCCTGCTGTCCGAACTGCGGTCGCTGCCCGAGGTGATTCTGTCCGTTGATTCGGCGAGCGAGTTGGAGTTGCTGGCCAGCAAGGAGCTGGGCCACCGCGTCCTGCTGCGTCTGCGGCCGGACTTCTGCTCGTATGCCACCTGTACCACCGGCCCGGACTCGCGGTTCGGCCTGACCCTTGACGACCTGCCACGCTGCCGCGACCTGGTGCGCTCGGAACGGATCAAGGTGATTGGCTTTCACGTCTTCTCCGGTTCGCAGGTGCTTTCGGTGGAGGGCGTCGTCCATCACCTGAGCGGCGGCCTGGACCTGGCTCTGCGGGCGGCTGGCGTGCTGGGCATCGCTCCGGAGATCATCGACATTGGCGGCGGCTTCGGCATTCCCTACGCAGCGGAAGATCGGGAGCTGGACCTGGCAGCCATCGGTGCGGCGTTGCAGCCCCTGGTCGCCCGGGCGGCCCCCGCCCGGCTGGTCATCGAGCTGGGCCGCTACCTGGTGGCCCAGGCGGGTTGGTATCTGACGACAGTGATCGCCGAGCAGACACACCGCGGCCGCAAGGCCGTGGTGGTCGATGGCGGCGTGCATCAGCGCGGCGACCTGTGCGGCATCGGGTTGCGGCAGCGAGGGGTGCCGCCAGTGCTGCTCACCGAGAGGCCGGCGGAACGAGTGCCAACGGACGTGCTGGGCTGCCTCAGCCTGCCCTCGGACGTCCTGATCGAGGCCAGCCCGCTTCCGCCGCTGGCCTCGGGTGACGTGCTCGCCTTTCCGAACGCCGGGGCTTATGGGCTGTATGGCTCGCCCTGTCACTTCCACGCCCACCCGCCTCCGGCCGAGGCGGCTTTCGACGGGACCCAGGTGGAGCTGATCCGGCCGCGGCAGTCCGTGCGGAGCCTGCTGGAGGGGCAGTCGCTCCTCCCGCCGGGTTTCGAGGGTTAGGCGGTTTCAGGAAATGGGCTGGGCCACCGTCCCCGTGGGTGCGCTGCGCGACCCACGGCTGGGATAGGCAACCCCTTCGGGGTAGAAAACAGGGCCGCCGTTGTCTTCCAACCCCGAAGGGGTTGCCTATCCCAGCCGTGGGTCGCGCAGCGCACCCACGGGACAGGAAGGCGCCCAACCATTTCCCTGAAACCGCCTTAGCGACAGTCCACGACCAACCAGGTCGGTCGTCCCTCTCGCCCCGTCCCCAGGAAGCAGGGGAATCGCGAGTCGTGGGTTGCGAAGACGATGGCGTTGGCGCCGCTCGGCTCATCCAGCACCAGATTGCAGTCCCCGCTCCCCAGGGCGCCGAACTTCAGCTCAAACAGCAGTCTCCAGAACTCGGGGACAGACTCTTGCTTCTTCTCCAGCAGCGGCACACAACTCTCGTCCATCAGACAGCCGATCCCCCCGTCGGTGAAAAACGCGCCCGCTTCCTTCCACTCCAGAGGGGGCCCTTCCTCGAAGCGCACCACCACGAAGGCAAGGTCTCGGTAGCCGTTCGGAAGGTCAGCTACGGAAGCGAAGACCGGATAGCGTCCCGGCGGAACCATCGGGCGCACCGGGTTCTGCTCCTCGATCAGAGAGGAGTTGGGATAGCCGATGAGTAGCCGCCCTGTCGGCAGGACGAGGTCGGCCAGGCGGCGCACCCGGGCAGGGCCGCTTCCGCCGTCTGTCTCCACGACTCGGCCCTCTTCGAGTGCCAGCTGGATTCCCTCGGGTATCATCGGACAGCTCCGGACGTTCCCTGGCTCTGTGCCAACCAGGCCAGCGCTTTGTGTGTGTCTGCGCGCAATGCAATCCATCCCGCGATGACGGATCCTATTCTTCCCGGTGCAGCACCGCCGGCTTGATCGTCCACGCTTGCTGTCGGGCCAATCCCATCAGGGCCGGGGCCCGGAAGCCCGGCGGGAAGATCACCCAGCCCCAGAGCTTGGGATCGTCCGCCGAGACGAATTTCGCCGCCCCCAGCCGGGCCGGCCGAATCTCGATGGTCTCCGGCGGCGGTTTCCCCTCCAGAAGCATCCGGGACACCCCGGCCAGGGCGTTCAGATACGCCTCCGGCGGCACCGGCTGGCTGCCCAGCCAGACCGCGGAGGGGATGCGTTTCTGCTTGTTCAGGAAATCGGCCACGTCCACGCTGGTCCGCCACAGCTGGCTCCAGTCCGTGGTCACCGCTTCCTTCAGCTCCACCACTTGCCCGGTCGGCCCCAGCGGCGGCTCCGGGAACGGCAGCTTGTCCGGCAGCGTCTTCTTCGCGCCGAACTTCGCCACCAGCCCATTGAGCAGGGCGAACGTCTCGCTGGCCGAGAGCGTCAGTTCGCCGTGTTTCTGGAAGGTCACGTCCTCGCCGACCGCGGCGGCAATGGCCTTGAGGCGGGCGTGGTCATAATCGGCGTCGCGGGCCTGGTCGCGGTAGAAGTGGGCGGCCTCCGAGGCGGTGATGAAACGCACCTCCGGAAAACGCTGCATGAAGCGGACGTAGTTCTCCAGCACCTGATAGGCGATCCGCGTCTCCTCCGGCGTCTTCCGCGGGGGCAGCTTCCACTGCTCGCGAGGCGGGTTGGCCCCCTTCGCAAAGTTGACGCCGTCCCAGAATTGCTTGTGAACGAACTCGCAGGGGTGATAGACGATGCTGACGATGCCGCCGCCCTCCTCCAGCAGTTTCTTGCGAGCATTGAGGAAGCGCTCCTGGGCCGGCTCCAGCTCCTTGAGGCTGCCGAGCCCGGCACGCATGGTGTGTTCCAGCTTGTAGAGGTTGAAGACGCCGCAGTACCAGCACGGCTTCTCATCCAGGCTGACGTGGCTGCCGGCGTCGAGATAGACCATCTTCCACTTGCGCAGGGCCCCATAGCTTTGCGGCCCCCAGGAGCTGCCCGGCTGGCCGTAGCAGCTGGGAGCCACGCCGAAGATGCGCTCCACGTCCTCGCGACCGGGGCCTTCGCGGCGCTCGAACTCGGCGACGCCCTCATCCCAGCCGAGGTTGGACAGGTACAGCGCCGGCGTCGGCTGGACGGAGTGCCACTGAGCGTGAAAGCCGATCTCGTGCTTCTTCAACGCGGCGATGACGTCCTTGCGGTCCCGCCGCTCCAGGGTGCGGGCCTTCTCGCCGACGACCTTGAACGTGCCCTTCACGCCCAGCCTGGTCAGCATCTCGGCGACGTGCTTGGCGGCATCGTCGCTGGCCGGCAGTACGTAATCCTCCGTGTCGAACCAGAGGATGACGTAGACCCGCGCCGGCTTCTCCGCCGCGCGGACGGGACCGGGGATGAGCAGAGCCAGCACAGCCGCGAGGGCCCAGAGGAGAGGCATGGTCTTGTTCATGAGGTTCTCGGTTAACTCAAAGGCCTGGAGATTCACCCGTTCCTGCAACCAGTTTATCGCGGGGAGAGGCATTTGGCAGAGGGCTCCCCGGCCAAGCCGGGAGCAGGACGTCCAGGGTCAGGCCAAGCAAGACCAGGGTAAACAGCTGCAAATGCACGGGGAGGTTGTGCGCCAGCGGCTGCGTAAACCAGGGCACGACGTAGAGCGCGACCAGCCAGAGCTGGAAGCGCGGCGGCAGTGCCGGGCGGTGACGGATCAGGACGCCGGCCAGGACCAGGACTCCGAGGACGGCCAGGATGCTGTCGTAGACACCGACGTAGAGGTTCAGGACCGGCGTTGCCAGGATGGCGATGGCCAGCACGGTCAGCCGGCCCTCGCGGTCGTCCCGTCGCACGTGCCATGCGCGCCACAGCAGCAGCCCCAGGGGCGGTAACGCCAGAAGCAGGAACAGCAACCGTTGCAGCAGCGATGGACCAAGCAGCAGCCGGGTGAAGGCGTTCAGGTCCACGAACTTGGCCAGCGGCAGCGTCAGTTCGCTGCTGGCCGTGGTATCTCGGCCGAAACCGAGCAGGGCCTGAAGGAACGCGTGAATGCCCTCCGTTCCCACCGCTAACCACGTCAGCAGGGCCAGGGCAACGCCGGCCAACGTCACGCCAAGCAAGGTCCAGAAGCGGCGGGCAACCAGCAGCACCGGCAGCAGCACAAGCAGCAGCGTCGGTTTGTAGAAACAGAGCCCAAGGACCAGGCCGGCAAGCAACGGCCGGTCCGACAGATCCAGGGCCAGGAACGCGGCCAGGCAGAAGAAGCCGACCGCCGAGACCTGGCCGCCCAGCCAGCACTCCATCACGAACGGCTCGAAGGACAGGACCAGGAGATAGAGGGTCAGAGGGTCGGTTAGAACCTTCGAGTCTGTTCCGGAAGCCGCTTGCGGCTTAGCGCACCAGGGTGTTGCGCTAAGCCGCAAGCGGCTTCCGGAACAGACTCCAAGCAGAAGCCACACCCCCGCCAGGTACAGCCCCAGGGAAAGCACCAGCCAGACGGCAAACGACCAGGCGTAGGGCAACCGGGACAGCGGCCGAAACGCCCAGGCAACGAACGGCGGATGCACAAACGGCAGTTTCTCCTCCTGGCCCAGGTGCGGATGCAGCTGGTGGTGGATCTCATCCTGGAAGGCTCGATCGTAAAGCCGGTCCGGCGGATAGTGATCGAGGACGTATCCGGCGGTGTAAAAGCCGGAGTAGTCGGCGCCGAGCGTTGGTCCGAACAGTGTCCGGCCTCCTTCGCCAGCGCTGGCAAACGACAGCCCCAGCAAGATCAGACTCAGGACCAGGATGGACCCACTGACAAAGCGAATCCGGGCGGGCTCCAGCAAGGATAACAGTGTCACGCAACGCCTCTGGCTCGACTCGGGTTGTCCTCCCAGATAGGATAGCTCATCGTCGGCCGTGCTGTCTCTTGAACCAACACCCGAGCGAGGAGGTCCGATCGTGCGTCTTGCGTTTGTCTTCGTGACCCTCATCCCTCTGTTCAGTTCCGGGTTCGCGGCGGCCGCCGAGCCGGCCGGCAAGCCGAGCGTCGTTGTCATCCTCTCCGACGACATGGGCTTCTCGGACCTCGGCTGCTACGGCGGCGAGATGCGCACGCCCAACCTGGATCGGCTGGCCGAGAACGGCCTGCGCTTCACCCAGTTCTACAACACCGCACGCTGCTGTCCGACGCGGGCCAGCCTGCTGACGGGCCTGTATCCGCACCAGGCCGGCGTCGGCCACATGATGGAGGACAAGGGTAAGGACGGCTATCGCGGCGACCTCAACCGCCGTTGCGTCACCATTGCCGAGGTGCTGCGCCCGGCCGGCTACCGAACGTACGCCGTCGGCAAATGGCACGTCACACGCCACGCCGGGCCCAACGGTCCCAGGCACAACTGGCCGCTGCAGCGCGGTTTCGATCGCTACTATGGCACCATCACGGGAGCCGGCAGCTTCTTCGATCCGGCCACGCTGACTCGCGACAACAAGGCCATCTCGCCTTTCGCCGATCTGGATTATCAGCCGAAGACGTATTACTACACCGACGCCATCACCGACAACGCCGTTCGTTTCGTGGCGGAACACGACCGCGATCACAAGGAGAAACCGTTCTTCCTCTACGTCGCCTACACCGCGGCCCACTGGCCGATGCACGCGCTGCCGGAGGACGTGGCCCGGACCAAGGGCCGGTACGACGGCGGTTACGAGCCGATCCGCCAGGCACGCCATGAGAAGGCGATCAAGCTCGGTCTGATCGATCCGAAATGGAACCTGACGCCCACGGTCGGCGACTGGGACAAGGTGCCGGGCAAGGCGTGGGAGTCGGCGTGCATGGAAGTGTACGCCGCCATGATCGAGCGCATGGACCAGGGCGTCGGCAAACTGGTCGCGGAACTGAAGCGGACCGGGCGGCTGGACAACACCCTGATCCTGTTCCTGCAGGACAACGGCGCTTGTGCCGAGATAATGGGCCGGTCCGGCACCAAGGAGCATCCCAGCATCGCTCGGCCGGAGAAGCCGACCCTGCGTCCGCTCAGTCCGGAAGCGCTTCTGCCGGTCGGGGTTGTGCCGCCCCAGACACGCGACGGTTTCCCGGTGCGCATGGGCCCCAGGGCCTTCCCCGGACCGGGAGACACTTACGTCGCCTATGGGCAGAACTGGGCCAACGTGTCCAACACGCCGTTCCGGGAGTACAAGCACTGGGTCCACGAGGGCGGCATCAGCACGCCGCTGATCGCACACTGGCCGGCCGTTGTCAAGACGCGGGGTGAGTTGCGTCACCAGCCCGGCCACCTGATCGACGTTGCGGCCACCTGTGTCGCGGTTTCCGGAGCCAGCTATCCGCAGGAACGGGACGGCGAACGAATCAAGCCGCTGCAAGGTAAGAGCCTGACGACCGCCTTCGAGAACAGGCCCATCGAGCGTGAGGCGATCTACTGGGAACACGAGGGCAACAGGGCCGTGCGCATGGGCAAGTGGAAGCTGGTGAGCAAGCACAAGAAACCGTGGGAACTTTACGATCTCGAAGCCGACCGTCCGGAAACCAGGAACCTGGCAGCGGCTTTCCCCGATCACGTCAAGGAAATGACGGCGGTGTACGAACGCTGGGCGCAACGCAGCAACGTCGAACCGTGGCCGGTTGGCGGGAACAAGAAGAACTGAAAGTAGCCGGCACACTCCGTGTGCCGAAAAGCGGCACGCGGAGTGTGCCGGCTACTTTGGGGAGGGGTTCAGACACACGGTTCCGTCTGGTGCGACGGAGCAGAATGTGACGCCGTTGCAATGACGAACTTGGTAATTGAAGAAACTAAGTAGTTGTATATCCGCACAAAGTGGGGTAACAGTAAGGGTAGGGTCACCTTGGTATCCCACACAACAGAGGTAGGTATGGCTGAGAAGAACGATCAGGCAGGGAACGGCACCCCCCCGACAGCGGGGACCGAAACAACAGTCGCAACCCCGCAAGGGAAACCGACCAAGATCGAGGCAGTCAAGCTCGCCCTGGAGGCCATGGGCCCGGACGCCACGCCAACCGCGATTCAGGAGTACGTTTTGCGGGAGTTCCACATCGAGATGACCAAGGATCACGTCTCGGTGTGCAAGGGCACACTCCGCCGCCGTGCGGAGGGCAAGAAACGGAAGCAGGGCAAGAAGAAAAAGGTGGCCGGCGCCAAGCCGGCCACGGCGAAGGCCGCGGCTCCCGCCGCGAAGGTCAAGAAGGTGGACATGATCCGCAGTGCCCTGGAAACGCTGGGCCAGAAGGCCAGGCCGGGTGCCATTCAGGATTACCTGAAGGAGCACTTCAACCAGGAAATGAGCCGGGCGCTGATCACCAAGTATCGCGGCGACATCGTCCGCCGTGAGGCCAAGGCGAAGAGGAAAGCCAAGAAGGCCGCCAAGGCCCTGGCCGCGCCGGAGGCGGCAGCACCAGCACCGAAGGCCAAACCGGGCCGCAAGCCGGGCCGCAAGCCGGGCCGCAAGCCGGGCCGCAAGCCCGCCAGGGAAAACGTTCAGGTCGAGGACATCAAGACCGTCAAGTCCTTGCTGGAACGCCTTGGACCGAAAGAGCTGCGGTCGCTGGTCGAACTGCTGGGCAAGTAAGGCCCCACCCGATTGCGGAACCAACGCCGGCAGAGTCCGCTCCCGGCATAAGTGGACCGGGGAGATTACTTTCTCCCCGGACGGGGGCCGGCCGGCTGGCTGGCCCGGCAGGCGTCGCAAGTGACCCGGCCCTGTTTGCTCAGGTGGAAAGAGTAACTGGGCCGGTGACAGGTCGGGCAGGAAGGGGCTTCCAGCGTCTCGAGCAGCGGGTCCCAGATCAGGACCAGCCGGCCCGGAGCGTGTTCCGGAGCCTGCAACGAAGCCTGGATCTGCAACTTGGGCTGCTCGACGCGCAGCAGCTGGAGCAGGCGCAGTTCCACGCGCAGCACGTTCTTCTGCCGCAGCTCGGCCACGCGCAGCTGTTCCTCATGCTGCAGGGCCGTCAGGCGTTCGCGATGCCTGGCCTGGGCCTCCTCGACGTTGCGGGCCCGGGACAGTTGCTCTTCCATTTCCTGGCGCAGGTCGGAGTAGTAGCGCAGCAGCCGGGCGATCTGCACGTCGAGCCGTTCGTGCATTTCCCGGGCCCTGCTGTTGGCCAGGGCGGCGACGCTGCGGAGGATTTGCTGCCGGGCCAGGGCATACCCTTGCTCCAGACGCAGCGTCCGGGCCGGCGGCAATGGCTGGACCGGCCGGTCCGTCAGGCGCGAGGGCTGCAGCAGTTCCTCCAGGTGGCGCACTTCCCGGCCTTCGTGCAGATCAATGCCCAGCGGCAGGATCACCTGCTCCTTCTGTTCGCTGAGGAAGCTGGCCTGGAACCAGAAGACCGCCTGCGGAAAATGCAGCGCCCGGACGTGGTCCAGGTGCAGCGTCAGCGGAGACGCCACTCCCAGGGCACGACGCAGCCGGCTGGCCAGGTCGTGCGGCTGCAAGTTGACCCCGATCAGGTAGCTGTGGGCCGATCGGCCGCGCTGCAGAGCGTCGGCCAGGAGCTGATCGACCAGCGGCGTGCCGAAGCTGGCCAGCTGGGCGGAAGGATGCTCCGGCAAGGCTTCGGGGTCGAACGCCAGACGGAAAATGCCGCTCTCATTGGCCCGGCTGGCCGGCACCTCGGCCCCGGCCGGCAGCATCACGTCGTAGACCTGCGGCTCGATCTCATCCCAGACGCCTCCGGAGGTTTCCAGGTACTTGCGCAGGAACGCCTCCAGTGGCGAGGGGCCCTCGTGCGTGTCGGGGATGTCGCTCATCGGGGCGCCTCCGTCCCACTCACCGATCCGGCGCAAACTGATCGCCAAAGATGCGATTGTCGTGGGCCTGCTGTTCCAGGTACTCCTTCTTGGCCTGGAGCAAGCGGTCGCCCAGCGTCTCCATGCGTTTGCCGAAGTCGCTGACGTCGGACGACTCGGCCCACAGGTCGGCGACCAGGTCCTCGAACTCGCGCTCCTCGTCCAGGTTGCCCAGGATCATGTCGATCTCGCCGATGACCAGCTCGAACAGGTTCAGCTTCGCCTGGAGCAGGTGCAGCACCGCCTCCTCGACGGTGCCGGCCGTGACCAGGTTGAAGATCTGGATGTCGCGGGACTGGCCGATCCGGCTCAAGCGGCCGACCCGCTGCTCGATGCGCATGGGGTTCCACGGCAGATCGAAGTTGCACAGGGCGTGGGCGAACTGGAGGTTGCGTCCCTCGCTGCCGGACTCGGTGGCCAGCAGCAAACGTGCCGGACCGCGAAACTCATTGATGGCCGCCTCCTTGGCCAACCGCGACAACCCGCCGTGAAAGACGGCCACGGAATGACCGGCCTCGGTCAGACGCTGGTGCAGCATCATCTGTGTGGCCCGGAACTGGGTGAACAGGACCAGCTTGTCAGGAAACTCCTTCAGCAGTTGCAGCAGCCGATTGACCTTGCTGCTTTCCTTCTGCTGCCCCGCCCGCTCGGCCAGCTGCCGTAGTTGCTCCTGGTCCGCCGGACTCAGCCGGGGCGTCTCGGCCAGTTTCTGCAAGGTGCCCGCCGCCGCAATACTGCTGCTCCCCAGGGCCATCTGCAAGGACAGCAGGGCCATCCGCGACAGCACGCCCTTGCCTCCTTCCTTGCGCAGGTGCGGCCGGACAAAGGCCGCCACCTCGTCGTACAGCGCCTTCTCTTCCGGCGTCGGCGCCAGCCGCTCCGTTTTCGCCCAGCGGCGCGTGAACTGCAAGCCGACCGTGCTGCGGCGGTTACGGACCATCACCTCGCTCAGAAGCCGATGCAGCTCATCGACGTTTCTCGGCGTCAGCTTGTCGCGCTTGTCCACGAACTGCTTCTGGAACTGCCGGGCCGTGCGCAGCAGGCCGGGCTCCAGCAGCGTCACCAGGTTGAACAGCTCTTCCAGGTTGTTCTGCACCGGCGTCGCGGTCAGCAGCAGGACGTACTGCTTCTCCAGCTCGCTGGCCAGCCGCCAGGTCAGAGTGTTGCGGTTGCGCAGATGATGGGCCTCGTCCACGATCACCAGGTCCCAGTGCCGGGCGGTGATGGCGGAGCGGTGCGGCTCGCGCTTGGCCGTGTGGATCGAGGCGATGATGAAGTCGGTCTCCTTCCAGGCGTCGATCCCCTTTTCCTTGAAGGCCGGGTCATCGTGGCTGACCAGCTCCAGCGAGAACTTGCGGCGCATCTCGCCCTGCCATTGCTCGATCAGCGAGGGCGGCGTCAGCACCAGGGCGTTGCGGACCAAGCCGCGCATCCGCAGTTCATCGAAGATCAGCCCCGCCTCGATGGTCTTGCCCAGGCCGACCTCGTCACACAGCAGCGCCTTGCCGCGGAAGCGCCGCAGCACCGTCTTGGCGGTGCGGATCTGGTGGTCGAGCAGTTCCATGTCGCGCACCAGCGGCAGACAGATCAGCCGATCGAAGCCGGCGTTGGTGCTGAGCTGGGCCGCCTCGCGGGCCAGCTCAAACAGCGGCGGCGCGGCCTGCTGGCGATGGGCCTGCCGCAGCAGTTGCTCGTCTTCCGCGGCCAGGTTGAGCTGCACGCCAGAGTCGAAGGCCGGCAGCAGCAGCGGAGCCGTCGGTGCGGACTCGAAGCGCAGCTGGAATCGACCCTGGGCCAGGTACTCCAGCCAGAGCACGTCCTCCGGACGGGGCCGGTCCAGTGGTGCGCTCAGGTCCAGCGCGGCACCGGCGTCGGTCAGGCGGAAGGAGAGCGCCTGGCCCCGAGGACCGAGCAACTGCTCGATGGACAGGTTCAGATCGACAAAGCTCTCGGGCAGCCCGATGGTCCGGCCATCGGCCGAGAGAAAGACCTCGAAACGATCGCCCGCTTCCAGGGCCGTCACGGGCAGAGTGGCCGCGAATGACATGATGGCAACCGCAACGTTAATCCTTCCCGGTGAAGCCGCGGATGATCGCGCCGATGCCGAGAACAACAAGGACTGCGGAGTAGGGATAAAGCCTGCCGTTGGCCATGCCCACGCAGAACCAGAGCGCTCCGCCGACCACCATCAGCAGGCCGGAAGAGATCGACGGATGGACGGCGATGGAGAAGCCGCCGCCCCCTTCGGATTCGGTTTCCCGCGACCAGGTTTTGGGCCCGCGGGGTTTGGCCTTTTTCACGGGGGCGGGAGGTTTGGCGGCCCGCGCGGCCGGCTCAGCCCGACGAATCCCTTCCTCGACTGGCTTCGCGGGAGTCGGCGGCTCCGCTCGGATGGAGTAGCTCTCCTTGCTCTGCTTTGGTCCCGAATCGTCCAGGAGCAGCTGGAGGGCTTCATCCTCGACGTCCCCGGCCGGTTTGGGCTGAGGGATCACCAGGACGGCGTTGCAGCTGGGACAGCGGACCTTGCGGCCCGCCATTTCCTCCTTGGCTCGCAGGGATCGGCCACAGTCGCAGGAAATCGAGATGGTCATGTTCAAGGGTCGCTTGCGGTTCTGGATGAGGTTCCGGAGTTCCTTGCCTGATCGCCCACCTCACGATTGCGTGGCCCAGCGTCCAACCAATGCCTGGAATTTCCGCTCCTGGCGAGCCCGCAAGCTCTTGACCACGAGGATCGCAAACAGCGCCGCCACACAGGAAACCCCATCGGCAATGATGCTGCTCACCGCAAGTGCCTCCTCGTCGCCCTGCCCCTTCATCGTCATCTGGAAGACGATCTGGTAAAGGACGTTGGAGATGATCCAGAAGGCCCACCAGGCGACCATCAGGCCCGAACTGGGGGTCCGCCGCCAGGCGGTCGGCTCCTCGGGCGGCACGTCCGGGTCGCTGGCTTGCCACATCTCCTGGGCGATCTGGTAAGGACGGAAGAGATTGAGGATCGGCACGAAGAAGCTGCCCGCCGCCCAGCCGGCAGAGTATTTCAAGCCGCGGACGCCGAACAGCGTCAGGTTCTTGTAACTGCGGTACATCCAAACGCAGAAGACAATGGCCGTGGGGAGGTAGACCAGCGGCTGGAGGCATTCCGCCAGGTTGATTTCGGGACGGGCATTGGCCGGTTGCTGCAGCAGCGCGGCCGCGACCGCCATGGCGCCCAGATCGGCCAGGACGTTCACCGCCAGCAGCACCATCACGGCCGTGGCGAGGCCGCCCCCGGGCAACTCCTCGGGCAGCGAAACTGGGGCTGGGCGGTCGCGGTCGTCTTCGATTTCTTCCCAGACAGCCGCGGACCGACCGCCTCTTTCTGCGTGGTAGTCGCGGGGCGACACGGGCGTCGCCATCGGGACCCCGGTCTGGACAGCCCCTTCAATCACCGGGGGTTTGGGCGGCGCGTTGTCCCGGGCGACAAAGACACCGGTACAGCCAGGACAGCGAACCTCTTGCCCACTGAGGTGTTCGGGCAGCAGCACTCGGCGACCACAGGATGGACAGGCGATGGTCTCTTCCATTCGATGCGTCTCTGGGAAAAGAAACAGGAAGGGGCGGTCTGACCTTCAGACTTCTTGCCCTTGTCTGTGCATTGTATGGAAGGCTTGCTGGACAGCCATCCAACAGCCCGCTGCCGGGGGCCCGAACAAACCCGTTCCCGGTCGCAGAGCAGGCCAGTCGCTACCCCGGTGGGCCAAAGCGGGGCTGCCCCCGGGCGCGGTGGTGATGCGTCATCACGCCCAGGGCCAGCACCGCGACCAGCTGGCCGACGCGGTCCCCCAGTTCCTCCTCGTCCCCGTCCAGCGGAGCCGTCAGCACGCGATCCAGGATCACGTGCGCCCGCGGCTCGCCGGGTTCGGCTTTCCGGAAGACGAACTTCCATTCCCGCCGGGGACGGGCCGATCCTTCTTCCTGCTCCTGTTCCTCGCTGGCAACCACGGTGTGGCAGACAGCCACCTCCTGGCTCATACACTCCAGGGTGAGGGCTCGCTTTTCCTCCTCGTCCAGGTCGTGCAGGATCATGATCGCCAGGTCTTCGTCCTTTTCCAGGCGCTCGCGGGCCTGCTCGGCGTCCGACACGATCTCCAGCCGGGCGCTGACGTTGCAGGCAAAGCGCATGCCCGGCACGTCCTTCACCGTGTTCAGGTGCTGCAACGCTGCTTCCACGATCTCTTCGGCATTCTCCCGCTCCGAACCGAAGCCGGGAAACACCAGCAGGACCAGATATTCGACGTCCTCGAAGTCGGACATGACAGATCCTCGCTTCCTCGGGTAACGATCGCTGGTCACACCCACGTCACCGGATCGCGATCCTTCCGGCTGGCCCAGACGGTCAGTTCCGGCCACTGTTTCTGCAGCCGGTCGGCCAGCATCTCAACGCCGCAGCGCTCGGTGGCGTGGTGCCCTGGCAGGATCACCCCCAGACCCTGGGCCTGGGCCACCAGGTAATCGTGGAAACGCATCTCGCCGGTGAGGAAGACCTCGGCCCGTGCATGGAGGGCGTCGTTCAGGAACTCGCCTCCGGCCCCGCAGACCACGGCCACCCGCTGCACCGGCCGGGAACTGTCGCCCACCAGCTGCACCATTCCCGCCTTCAGGGCGCTCTTGAGCGACTGGGCCAGTTGCCCCAGCGTGGTCGGCCGTGCCAGGACACCGACCCGGCCCTCGCCCGAACCGGTCATTCCCGGATGAAGGGGATAGACGTCGTAAGCGGGTTCCTCGTAGGAATGGGCCCGCCGCATCGCGGCCAGCGCTCCGGGCAGACTTCTCTCCGGACAGACCACCTCCAGCCGCCATTCCTTGACCTCCTCACGCCGGCCCTTCTGGCCAACGGTCGGATTGCTCGCTTCGGAGCCGAAGAAGGTGCCGGTGCCTTCCAGCCGGTAACTGCACTCGCCGTACTGGCCGATGTGGCCCGCACCGGCCGCGAACAGGGCGTCCGAGACCTTTTGCAGGTCCTTGTCGGGCACAAAGACCACGATCTTGTAACTCCGGCCCTTGCTGGCGCGGCGCAGCGGCTCCACGGCTTGCAGCCCGAGCAGAGCGGCCAGGTGATCGTTGATGCCGCCCACGGTGTTGTCGAACGAGGTGTGCGGACTGTACACGGACACGCCGGCACGGGCCAGGGCCAGCAGCATCCGCCCCTCGGGGTTGGCGTCCGTCAGCCGTTTGACGCCGCGGAACAGGATCGGATGATGGCTGACGATCAGCTCCGCCTTCTCCAGGATGGCCTCGGCCGCGCTCTCCGGCGTCACCGTCAGACAGGTCATCACGCGATCGACGGACACGTCGCGCTCGCCCAGCAGCAGGCCGGTGTTGTCCCACTCCGCCGCCAGCTCCCGCGGAGCAAAGCGGTCCAGATACTCGACGATGGTTGCTAGCGCTGGCATGGCGTAACCTCCACCCAGGGCGCTGCCCTGGGCTATCCTGTTGCGCCCCTTCGGGGCTTTTGGTCTTCCGCCCCGAAGGGGCGCAACAGGATAGCCCAGGGCAGCGCCCTGGGTTCTCGAAGCCCCTCACTTCGGCCGCGACACCGCCTGCAAGTACTCGATCAGGTCCGCGACATCCTGCCTGGTCAACTGCATTTCCAGCTGGTCCGGCATCACCGACTTGGTGGTCGCCTGGATCTCCTGGATCTGCGCCCGCAGGATCGTATCCTCCGCCTTGTCTCCCCGACGCAAGGTCAAGCTCGAAGCCGTCTCGGTCGCCACCAGCCCGGTCACGGTCTTACCCTGCCTGGTGGTGACGACGTAATTGAGATACCGCGGATCGACTTCGCGACTCGGATCGAGGATGTCGATCAGCATCTGCTCGCGGGACTTGTTGCGCAGAGTGGCCAGCAGATCGGGGCCGACCTCGTTGCCCTCATTCTCCAGCCGATGACAGGTACTGCAGACCCGCTTGAAGACCAGTTTACCCTTGGCCAGGTCGGGTTTCAGCTCCAGCGCCGGCTGATACTCCTTCACGATCTTCTGCCGGTCCGGAGCCAGCTGCCCCGCGAACAGCTCCTGCACGCGGCGGCGAATCCGGGCGTCGGTGTGTTTGCGGAGCAGGTCGATCCGGGCCGGCTCCAGCTGGTTGGCCGGCACCTTCTTCCGGGCGACCGCGTCGAGCAGGGCGTTCAGCCGATCCGGCCGGGCCAGCATCGCCTCGGCCACTTCGCGGCGCACCACCGGACTGTAGCCGGCCCAGCCCTCCAGCAGCAGTTCGGACACCCGCGGTCGGGTCTGCTGCCCCAGGGCCCGAACGGTCGCCAGCTGGATCTCGGGCGGCGCTTGCGGGGTCAGCAGGTCGGCCGACTCCTTCTCCAGCAGGGCAAAGGGGCCGTGGCCCAGCAACTGGATCGCGGCCACACGCTCGCTAACACTCTTGTTCGTGTCCCTACCAATGGCCGTTGCCTGCTCGAACAGCACTCGCGCCTTGCCAACGACTTCCTTCAGCGATGCGGGCGGCTTCTCCCACAGCTGCGACAACCCGCCCGAACCCAGCTGCATTCCCTGGCCCAGTCCATCCAGGAGGGCGAACTGCCAGGCCAGGACCGCCTTTCCCGGAGTGGCCGCCAGCGTCAGCAGCCGGCCCACCTCGGCCTCGTTCTGCTTGGCCCCGATCAGCCCTGCCACCCGACGCAGCAGCTGGAGCTGGCCCTTGCTCGGCTGCTTCAGGAAGGTCGCATCCTTGACCAGCGCTTCCAGCAGCGACGCCGCCGAACCGTGGGCGGAACTGAGGATCGCGGTCTGGGTCCAGGTATCGTCGGCGTCCTTGCGGGCGATGCGAGCCAGGGCCTCGGCCGTTTCCGGAGTCGCCGCCTCGCCGAGGCTGAAGGCCGCCTGGAAGCGGACTCGCGGGTTTGGATCGTCCGCCAGGGCGACGGCAGCCTGGCGCAGTTTCTCGGTAGACGCGAGCTTCGGCTCGACCAGGAGCAGGGCCTGTTCGCGGACTCCGGCTTCCGCATCCTTCAACCCGGCCAGTAACACCTCCTCGGTCAGGCCGCCCAGGGCATCGAGCGTCCACAGGGCGTGGGCCCTGGCGTATCCTGCCGTGGTTGGAGCAATCGCGAGCTTGCGCAGCGACTCCACCGCGGACTTCTCCTGCCGTTCCACCAGCAGCCGCTGCGCCGTGATGCGCCACCAGCGGTTCGGGTTGGACAGCTGCTTGACCAGTTCCTCCGCCGAGGCCCGGTCCAGGTTGGGCCGGGGATGCTTGCGTTCCTTCGCCACCGTGTCCGGGACAATGCGCCAGATCCGGCCCCGGCCGCGCGTTTCCAGGTTCAGCCGTTTCTTGATGTCGTCCGGCAGCGACAGCGGCGTCTCGATCACCTCGCGGTAAAAATCGAGGACGTACATCGCCCCATCCGGCCCGATGGTCGAGTACACCGGCCGGAACCAGTTATCAGTTGAGGCCAGAAACTCGCTCTCGGCGTCGCCTCGGTGAGCGATGAACGTCGCTCCGTTCGGAGTCAGCACGTCGCGATGGATCAGGTTGTTGGCCGGGTCGCAGACAAAAATGTTGCCGCGATACGCCGGAGGAAAGAGATCGGCCGCGTAGTATAGCGGGCTGCACGCCGAGGTGATGTACCCCCCCGGAACCAGCTCCGTGGAGGGCAAACGCTTGTTGAAAGCGGGATCACCCTTGCGGCGCGTGGTTCGCTCCACGCGCCAGGGCCTCGAATGGGCTGATCCGGAAGACCTTGCACGCGGCACCGTGGTCGGGAATGTCCAGAGTCACCGCGCTGACAGGCAGCAGAGGATTGCGGCGCAAGTAATGATCTGGCAGGACAATGTGCCGCAGATGCTGGCTGTTGGTGTTGGTGAACCAGCGGCTGTACTCGTCAGGCGTCAGGCCATATTGCCCGCCGCTGGAGGTCGGCTGCAAGCTGCCAGGGACGCCGGGCTTGAAGCGGATGCCACGACTGCCCAGCACCAGCGGCGGCATGTCTGATTTCTCTCCGGGAGTGATCGTGCCGCCGCTGCTGCCGGAGATCGCATAGACCCAGTTGTCCAGGCCCCATTGCACGCCGTTGAGCAATTGCTGGATGTTGGCCAGGCCGAAGCCGGTGTAGACCTTCTGCCGCACGTCGGCCTTGCCTGATCCGGTCGTGTCCTTCAGATAGAGGAGATCGGGAGCGACGGCCGCCAGCACTCCGCCCTTGTAGGGATGCAGGCCCATCACGAAGCGCAGACCATCGGCGTAAATGGTGCTCGTTTCGTAAATCCCGTCGCCGTCCCTGTCTTCGAGCAGCTTGATCCGCCCTGACGTGATGACGCCGGTGCCGACTCCGGCGTTGGGATAGCTGATCATCTCGCCGACAAAGATCCGACCGCGCTCGTCGAAGGCCATGCAGACCGGATCGACCACCTCCGGCTCGCTAGCGGCCAGTTCGATGCGAAAGCCCTTGCTGACCTGGAACTTGGCAAGCTCCTCTTTCGGCGTGAACGGGCCGGGGTTGCCCAACGATGGCGGCGTGTCGGCGTCCAGGAAAAGACCGGAGAGCAGCACCAGGAGCAAGCTCCCGGCCAGCACCCAGCAGGTCATGGGCAGAGCAAGGGGGCGCCTCGGTGTCAGTCTCAGACGCATGAGGGAACCTCGTGATTGTGAATCGGCACTACTAGCACCAGTGTAATGTCGGGCCTCCAGACGTCAATGGATTCGGGCTCAGCCGCACTCCCCCGGCTGCCGAATGCTCTTCCATCCGTCCCCCTGCCGGATGCGGAGGACGACTCGTCCTCAGAAGACTGGCAGGCGTTCCGCATGGTGCTGGAGGATGCGCCGCAGAAGCTGACCCGTCAGGACATCCTGGCCGAGTGGCCGCCGGACTTCGCCCGGCCCGACCCGGCCACCCTCTGAACAACAAAACAACAAAGGGGACGCAAACAACAAAGGGGACGCATCTATTTATTCGTACCGGTAATGAGATGCGTTCCCTTTGTTCTCGTCCCCTTTTTTCTCCGCATTGTTCTCTGTGGTCGGCGGTGCGTGCTGGCTGTTTACCAGGCTTGACAGGTCGTGCCGCCCTGGCCATAATTCTAGTCATTATGGCGCGGCGGCAGCCCTACTCCTTGATCTACGCCCCTGAGGTGAAGAAGCACCTCGCGGCCATCGAGGCCAAGTACCACGCCCTCATCCGCCAGAAGATTGAGGAGCAGTTGCAGTCCGGTCCCGGCGTCGAAACCAGGAACCGCAAGCCCCTGCGCCAGCCGGCACCCCTGGCCGCGGAGTGGGAAATCCGCTTCGGCCCTGACAACCGCTTCCGCGTTCTATACGAGATCCAAGAGGAGCAGCACGCGGTTCACGTCCTGGCCATCGGCGAGAAGGAGGGGAATCGCCTGCTCATCGGCGGGGAGGAAGTAGGACTATGAAGATCGCATCGGTTGCCGAGGTGAAGGCCCAGTTCAGCGCTTTTGTGAAGGCCAGCGCGGGTGGTCCGGTGGTCATCACGAAGAACGGCCGACCCATTGCCGTGCTGATCGGGGTGCAAGACGAGGAGGAGATCGAGCGGCTGTTGCTCGCCTACTCGCCGCGGCTGCGCGATTTTGGATTTGTCGCGTAAGCAGATTAACGAAGGCGGTGGCATGCCTCATGACGAATTCTGGGCCGAAGCAGTTCCTCCCAAGGCGGGCAAGGGCAAGGGGAAGAAGGGGAAGACAGCGAAGGCGGGCGTTCCTGCGGACAAAGAGGAGCGAGTCAGGGCCGAACAAGCCGCTGCGGCCGACCGGCCACGCGAATGAAGTCTTGCCGAGTTCAAGCAACAAGGGAGCAACCAAAGGGGACGCATCTATTTATTCGTCGTCCCTGCGTCCCCTTTCATCCGCAACAAAGGGGACGCATCTATTTATTCGTCCCTGGTAATTAGATGCGTCCCCTTTCGTCCCTATTTATTCGTCCCTGGTAATTAGATGCGTCCCCTTTCGTCCCCTTTCGTCCCCCAATCAAGGCCCAGTGCAGACGACAACCGAACCGGCAGCCGGGCAACAAAGGGGACGCATCTATTTATTCGTCGTCCCTGCGTCCCCTTTCATCCCGTCCCTTTCGTCCCTCCTGGTGTCAGACTCAGACGCATGAGGCAACCTCGTGATGGTGAATCCAGCAGCACTAGCGCAACAGCAAGGCACAGGTTGCACGACCCCTGCCGGCTTGCCCGGCAGGTGAAGAAGGTCACCAGCTAGAAAAGCCGGACAAGAATTCGTTTTTCCCCTTTTTTCTGAGACTGTAGCATGACGGGTGAAGGAAAGAGCCCGCCCCCACCGAGCTTGCTCGGTGGAGCAAGTGATTTTGCACTACCGGGAGCACAGCGCAGACAAGGTCTTTGCTCTGTTTCTCCTTTTAGTGCAGAATCATGCGCTCCACCGAGCAAGCTCGGTGGGGGCGGGCCATTTCCTTCACCCCTGTTGCTAAAGTCTCTTTTTTCTCTCGCTTTTCACCTCCTTCCCCTGCCGGCTTGCCCGGCAGGGGTCGTGCAACTACGTCGCTAACGCTGCATTAGCACCAGTGTAATGTCACGCCCCCGGACGTCAATGGATGCACTCGAACCTACTTGCATGGCGAACCGTGTCCAGCGCACGTAAGATGGCCGCGACAAGCAACCCGTACGTGGGAGCCAGCACCATGAGCGACACCCCTGACCAAAACCAGGCAACCCGGGACCAGCTCCGCCGGCGCTTTCTGGAGCAGGCCGCGGCCGGCTTCGACCAGATGTACGCGGCAGGGGACTTCAACCAGGCCTCTTCAGACCAGCGTGAACGGCGCGCCCGGGAGCTGGGAGAGCAGCTCATTGCCACCTTGCTTCAGAACAACCCCCGGTCGGAGAGCGGGTTTCTCCAGGACATCTTTGCCCACCCGGAAGACGATACGCCCCGGCTGATCTATGCCGACTTCCTGGACGACAACCACCAGCCCGCTCGCGCTCAGCTGATCCGGGTGCAATGCCGGCTGGCAAAACTCGAGCCCGACGATCCCGAACGCGAGCTGCTGGAACTGCAGGAGCAGGAGCTGCTCAAGGAGCATTTGCCCGTCTGGACGGGACACCTGCCCATCTGGGCGCGGAAGGTGGTCAAAATGGAGCGCGGCTTCGTCAATCACCTGACCATGAAGCATGGGGGGGCTCACGGCAAGCTTCGACAGCAGGTGCCTTTCGACAGTTTGCACTTGTCCCGCCTCCACTGGACCCAGGAGCTGCTCGATTCCGGGCTGCTGGCAGGCATTCGGAACCTGACAGTGACCGGAGAAGGGGAGGAGTTGGCCCTGTTGCTGGGCTCCGAGCAACTGGCTAGCCTGGAGAGTCTGGCACTCAGGTCCGGCACTTTCGGCTCGGAGGCGTGTCAGGCCCTGGTCTCGAACTCACGTCTGGATCGGCTGCAACGGCTGACGTTCACCTACACCAAACTGGGGACCAACCAGGTCCGAATTCTGAGCCAGGCGCCGCTTCTGAGCCAGCTTCAGCAGCTGGAGGTCACCTGCACCAACCTGGGGCCCGAGACGATGCGGATTCTGGGGCAGTCCCCGCACTGGCGTCAGCTCAGTCGGTTTTCGACGGCCTATTGCCCAATGGCCCCGGAGACAGTTCGGGAACTGATCCGTTCGCGGATGATCCAGAACGTGACGGCCCTGGACCTGACCAATTCCAACCTGGGCGGGGCCATCCGGGACCTGGTTCGGGCGCCGGGCCTGCGGAACCTGCGCCATCTGAATCTGGGTGGTTGCAACATCGACGATGCCGGAATGGAAGCACTGGCCAACGCCTCCGGTCTTCCCCGGTTGACCTCGCTGGAGCTGGCTTACAACGCCTTCACCGCCGAGGGTGTCAGCCACTTTGCCCGGGGCCCTCTGCTGAGCCGGCTACAGCGGCTGGTCCTTGGTTATGGAGGGCTTGGGCCAGGCGTCCTGAAGGACCTGCTGGAGTCTTCTCACTGCGAGCAGTTGAGGGCCCTCTCCTTGCGTTACTGCCGCCTGGAACCGGAAGACGCCGCCCGGCTGGCCGCTTCACCCCATCTCGGCCGGCTGATCTCGCTTTGCCTGAGTGACAACCGCATTGGAGCGAACGGAGCGCGGGCGCTGGCTGCCTCCACGAGCTTCTCTTCCCTGCGCTATCTCGACCTGAGCAAGAGCCGAATTGGCCTGGAAGGGGCCCGGGCCCTCGTCGAGTCTCCCCTGGCTCAGCAGTTGCAAGGACTTAATCTGCAACACAACGACATTCGTGTGGCTTCTCGCCAGCCGCTGCGCTCCCGGCTTGGCCCGCGCCTGTTTCTGTGAGCCGAGCGGTTGTCGTCCCGTGTCATCCAGCGACGAAGAGCCAGCACCATGAGCAAACCCCCGAATCCCGCCCTGGTTCCCCGCGACCAGCTCCGCCGGCTGCTCCTCGAACAGGCTGCGGCCACCTTCGATCGGATCTTTCCCGCCACGGACGCCGAGCAAGTGGAAACCGCCGAGCAGCGGGAACAGCGCATCCGCGAGTTCGGACAGCAACTGATGGCCGTCTTGCTCCAGCAGAACAATCGCTCCAGGGAAGGTTTTCTCCAGGACATCTTCGCCCATCCCAGCGACGATACGCCTCGGCTGATCTACGCCGACTTCCTGGACGACAACCACCAGCACGCCCGGGCCGAGTTTATCCGGCTGCAATGCCGGCTGGCCAGGCTCGATCCGGGCGATCCCGACTACGAGCTGCTGGAAATGCAGGAACAGGAGCTGCTCAAGGAACATACCAAGGACTGGATGGGACACCTGCCTCTCTGGGCACGAAAGGTGCTGAAGTTCGAGCGCGGCTTCGTCAATCACCTGACGGCGTGGACCAGGGATTTCGTCCGTGTCAAGAAGCTCCGGCAGCAGGTTTATTTCGACAGCTTGCACTTGCTCATCTTCACACACCACCATACCGAGGCGTTTCTGAACGCAGGTCTGCTGGAAGGCATCCGGAGCCTGACTCTGGGCGGCAACGCGGAGAGCCTGACTCTCCTCCTGCGCTCCGAGCAGCTGGCCAGCCTGGAAAGCCTGACGTTCGACGGCTGCAACTTCAGCTCCGAAGTCTGTGGCGCCTTGCTTGCCAACCGCCGTCTGGACCGGCTCCGGCGGCTGGCTTTCGCCCGCACTGACCTGGGGATCGACCAGGCCCGGATTCTGAGTCAGTCCATGCTATTGCACCAGATTCAGCAATTCGAGGTCTGCGACATGACGCAGCCGCCTGAGTCGCTGCGGTTGCTTGTGCATTCCCCGCACTGGCGGCAGTTGAAGCAGTTGTCGCTGGCGCGTTGCTGGCCGGGCCCGGAGGCCATCCGGGAGCTGCTCCCTTCCCGGATGCTCCAGGCTCTGACGGCCCTGGACCTGTCTCTCTCCAATCTGGGAGAGGCCGTCCTCGATCTGGCCCGGGCGCCGACCCTGGGGAACCTGACCCATCTGAATTTGCATGGAGCCGAGATCAACGATGCGGGGGTGGAAGCGCTGGCGAATGCCTCGGGGCTTCCTCGATTGACCTCGCTCAGCCTGTACTGCAACCCATTGACCGCCGAGGGATTCAGGGCCTTTGCCCGGGGCCCGCTCCTGAGCCGATTGCACCGCCTGGTCGTTGGCTCCTGGGGACTTGGGCCCGACGCCGTGAGGGAGCTGATTGCGTCTTCTCACTGCGAGCAGATGCGTTCCCTCTACCTGGGCAACTGCGAGCTGAGACCGGAAGACGCCGCCAAACTGGCCGCTTCACCCCATCTGTCCCGGCTGACCTCGCTTTCCCTGTGTTCCAATCGCATCGGCGCGAGCGGAGCGCAGGCGCTGGGAGCTTCCACGAATTTCCCTTCCCTGCGCTATCTCGACGTGAGCAGCAACCGACTCGGCCCGGCAGGCGCCCGGGCCCTCGCCGAGTCTCCCCTGGCCCAGCAGCTCCAGGGACTCAACCTGAAAGACAACGACCTCCGGGTGGCTTTTCGCCAGGAACTGCGGGCCCGGCTTGGCCAGCGCCTCTTCGCGTGAGGATCCAGCACGCCTCGCAGCGTGGCAGAGTAACCAGGAGCCAGCACCATGAGCGACACGCCAAACCCCACCGAGGCGGGTTTTCTCCAGGACATTTTCGCCCATCCCGAAGACGATACGCCCCGCCTGATCTACGCCGACTGGCTCGACAACCACCAGCCCGCCCGCGCCCAGCTCATCCGGGTGCAATGTCGGCTGGCAAAACTAGAGCCCGACGATCCCGACCGCGAACTGCTGGAAATGCAGGAACAGGATCTGCTCAAGGAGCATGCCGCCGTCTGGACGGGACACTTGCCTAGCTGGGCGCGAAAGACGGCAAAGTTCCAGCGTGGCTTCGTCAATCACCTGTCCACCGGGGCCCGAGATTACAGCCGGGTCAACAAGCTCCGGCTACGCGTGACTTTCGACAGCTTGTACTTGAACCAGCTTTTCCGGGTCCAGGATTTACTCGATGCGAGGCTGCTCGCAGGCATCCGGCGCCTGACTCTGACCGGAGGCGAAGCAGAGGTAGCTCACCTCCTGCGCTCGGAGCAACTGGCCGACCTGGAAAGTCTTGAGCTGTGCGCCTGCCCCGTCAGCGAGGAGGTTTGTCAGGCGCTGGTTTCCAACCGACGGCTGGACCGGCTCCGCCGGCTCGTTTTCACTTCCACCGAATTAGGGCCCGACCAGGCTCGAATCCTGAGTCAGGCGCCGCTGTTGAGCCAGCTGCAAGAACTCAGCATCAACAACGGCGATCCGTGGACCGAGGCGGTGCGGATTCTGGGGCAGTCCCCGCACTGGCGTCAGCTCAGTCGGCTGTCGCTGGCCTACTGCGGTTTGACCGCGGAGGAAGTCCGGGAGCTGATCGGTTCGCGGATGCTCCGGAACGTGACGGCCCTGGACCTGACCCGCGCCAACCTGGAAGTGGCAATCCAAGACCTGGTTCAGGCGCCGGGCCTTCGGAACCTGCGCCATCTGGAACTGGGCAGTTGCGGCATTGACAATGCCGGCATGGAAGCGCTGGCCAATGCCTCCGGTCTTCCCCGGCTGACCTCGCTGGATTTGCATTACAACCTCTTTACCGCCGAGGGTGCCAGCCACTTTGCCCGGAGCCCTCTGCTGAGCCGGCTGCAACGGCTGGTCCTTGGTTCCTGGAAACTTGGGCCGGAGGTCGTGAAGGAACTGGTTGAGTCTTCTCACTGCGGCCAGTTGCGCTCCCTTCACCTGGACAATTGTGGACTTGGACCGGAAGACGTCGTCGGACTGGCCGCTTCACCCCATCTGTCCAGGCTGACCTCGCTGACCCTGCATCACAATCGCATCGGAGCGAAAGGGACGCGAGCGCTGGGGGCCTCCACGAGCTTCCCTTCCCTGTGCTATCTCGACGTCAGCAGCAACCGGATTAGCCAGGAAGGCGCTCGGGCCCTCGTCGAGTCTCCTCTGGCCCGGCAGTTGCAGGGATTGAACCTGAAAGACAATGCCATCCGCGTGGCTTTTCGCCAGCAGTTGCGTTCTCGGCTTGGCCCGCGCCTGTTCCTGTGAGCCGACCGGGAATCAAGTGGCGCCGACGTGCCCGTCGCCGACACAATCCCACTGCGCCTCGTAGTAGGTGAACGAAAACATGTCCTTTTTCACCCACTTGTACAACCACCCCAGCTCCCCAAGGGCACCGTGGTAATCCGTATCAGGGTCGGCTGCGGGATCGTCCGGGTAGCAGGAAATCGTGTCGTCGTATGGATACCGCTCAACGAACACGAAGGGTTCCGGATCTTCAAAGTGCAGCTCCTTGATGCGAATCAGCGCCGGGCGAAAGCCGAGCGTCTGGCCCAGATGCTGGACCACCCTGGCGTGCCATTCCTTCTCCTTGTCCCCCGTTAAATAGTCATCGGATCGCCAGAATTGCAGGGATTCGTCGGGCAAGGGGACCCGCTCTTCCCGGATTTGCCTCCCCGCGGCATCGAAGAACAGGCAACGCAACGCCTTCACGCCCCGCTGAGCCAGCGCACCGAACACCTGCGTGCCATCGGGCAACCGGCCCGGGAAGAACTGCGGATAAAAGTCGGGAGCGAAAGTGAAGAATCGATCGTTGTCATCGACGTACCTGGCCAGATCGCGTTTCGCCGTCTGATTGACCAGATCCAGCCAGAAGCTGCGCTCACCCCGTTCGGATTCACAACCCAGAATTCGCGCAGGTGGGGCCAGGCGGACCCGGCGGCGAGCTGCCGGCAAATCGCCGCCTCGTCCGCCTCGAAGTCGCCCAGCCAGAAGCGCAACACTTCCAGCTTCTCCAGATGCGGTGAAGCGGCGAGGGCCCGGGCATCTTCCAGAGCTGTACCAGCAAGGCAAATCCAGCCGCCGCAACCCTTGCAAGTGGGGACACTGGGCCAGCCGGTCGCCCCAGCCGTGTACCCGGAACATCGCCATCTCTTGCAGCAAGGGCAATTGTTGTCGCAACACGTCTCCCTGCTCGACGAACCACTTTGCCGGACAGGAAATGCATTCCACGAATCCACGCCGCCACTCCGGACGCAAACGGTCAGCACGCAGCCAGCTGCCGAGCAGGCGTTCGAGCTGTTTCCGGAGCAGATCCGAGTTCTGGTTACACAAATGATCCTCTTCGTCGATCAGCTTTTGCCGTCGGGGATCGTCGAGCTGCTTGCGCAACGGTTCCAGCTCACATTGCACCCGGATGAGATCGGCCCGCTCCTGCTGGTCGTTCTCCTCCAACCAATCCGCATAGACCAGCCGGCGATCCGTGTCGTCGGGGTTGGCCGCAATGGCATCGAGCAGGGCTTTTTCTGTGCTCATGGAGTTCTTTCCGATAGTTCACCGGATCGCAGCAGCCGAGCCGCGCACGCAGCGCAGCGGAGTAAGCGGCCCTCCTGTAAGCTGCCGAAGGCCGCTTACTCCGCTGCGCTGCGCGGCTCGGCATGGGTTTGTCCGAGCCGCGACGCAGCGCAGCGGAGTAAGCGGCCCTCCTGCAAGCTGCCGAAGGCCGCTTACTCCGCTGCGCTGCGTGCGCGGCTCGGCGGGCTCTCAAGGTTCGCCTCCGCAAACCGCTCCAATGGCTCCCCTTGCTCGTTGAGGACGTAATGCACTTTCTGACGCACGGCCTCTTCGGTCCACAGGTATCTCGTGCTGCCGTGTCGCGTCCACCGGGTCCGGTCCTGCTCGCTGGGGAAAGCCTTGTTCAAGCGACGACTGACTGCTGTCTTGAGGTCATTCATCACACGCTCGGGTGGCCCGACCGCGGTCACGACCGCGTGGACGTGATTGGAGCGGACGTGGACGGCGTGCAGCACCCAGCCTTTTCGGCCCGCGATTTCGCGTATGGCCTGCAAGGTCACTTGCCTCCGTGGTGGATCGAGCGAGTAGGGTGGCTGACGCAACTGTTCCTGCTCGTGGCCGTGACGCCTGGCGTTTGGTTCGAGGACAGCCGTTCCGGGGGCGTTGTGTTCCCGATCGACCGAGCCGTGCTCGTCGCCGTGCAGCCAGGTTCCGTAACAGGTGAACGTGATGAAGTAAGCCAGGGGAGCAGACATGCGCAGGATCCTCCTCGAATCGATTCATGATGCACCACGATACCTCGTCTTGCCAGCAAAATCCGGAAGCAATTGTCCGAGCCGCCCAAACAGCGCTACATTGCCGAGCCGCGCACGCAGCGCAGCGGAGTAAGCGGCCCCGGGGAGCCCGCAGGGCCGCTTACTCCGCTGCGCTGCGTGCGCGGCTCGGCGGACCTGAGCTACTCGCATGGCAGCATCCTTGCAACCATAGTAAGATGGCCGCAATTCGCGACCGCGCGGCCAGGAGCCAGCACCATGAACGACACGCCAAGCCCCGCCGAGGCGGGCTTTCTTCAGGACATTTTCGCCCATCCCGAGGACGATACGCCCCGGCTGATCTACGCCGACTGGCTCGACGACAACCACCAGCCTATCCGCGCCGAGTTTATCCGCCTGCAATGCCGGCTGGCCCGGCTCGATCCCGGCGACCCGGATCACGACCTGCTCCAGTTGCAGGAACGGGCTCTGCTCAAGGAACACCGTGCCGCGTGGATGGCCCACCTGCCGGTCTGGGCGCGGAAAGCGGGGACGTTCCAGCGCGGCTTCGTCAATCACCTGAACGTGAGGGCGACGGATTACCTCCGCAGCGGCAAGAAGTTCCGGAAACTGGTTTACTTCGACAGTTTGTGGTTGAATCCCCTCAAACGGGCCGAAGAGCTGCTGGATTCGGGTCTGCTGGCGGGCATCCGCCATCTGACGGTGAGTGGAGACGATGCGGACCGGACGCTCTTGGTGCGCTCCGAGCAACTGGCCTCCCTGGAGAGCCTGGAGTTCTTCTGCTACCCCATCGGGGAGGAGGTTTGTCAGGCCCTGGTCTCCAACCGTTGTCTGACCCGGCTGAAGCGGCTCGTTATCTCCGCCGAGCTGGGGCCCGATCAGGCCCAGATCCTGAGTCAAGCGCCGCTGCTGAACCAGCTTCAGGAATTCAACGTCAACAACACCGGCCTCAAGTTCGAGGCGATGCGGTTTCTGGCGCAGTCTCGGCACTGGCAACAGCTGAGCCGGCTCGTGCTGGCGCACTGTTGGTTGGGCCCGGAGGCAGTCCGGGAACTGCTCTGTTCCCGGATGGTCCAAGACGTGACAGCCCTGGACCTGAATCGCGCCAGCCTGGGTGAAGCCGTGCGCGACCTGGCTCGCACGCAGAAACTGAAGAACCTGCGCTATTTGAATCTGAGTGGGAACGGGATCGACGATTCCGGTCTGGAAGCACTGGCCCATGCCACCGGTCTTACCCGGTTGACCTCGCTCGACCTATATTTCAATGCCTTTACCGCCCAGGGGATCAAGCTCTTCGCCCAGGGCCCTCTTCTGAGTCAATTGCACCGGCTGGGCCTTGGTTGGAATGGGCTCGGGCCGGACGCCGTGAAGGCCCTCGTTGCATCGCCCGCCTGTGGCCAGCTGAGGGGACTCTCTCTGTGTGATTTTCAGCTGGGACCGGAGGACGCCGCCGTGCTGGCCGCTTCGCCCTATCTGTCCAGACTGACCTCGCTCTGCCTTCGTTCCAACCGGATCGGACCAGGCGGGGCGCGGGCGATCGCGGCCTCCACGAACTTCCCAGCCCTGCGCCACCTCGACGTCAGCTACAACCACTTTGGCCACGAAGGTGCCAGCGCCCTTGCCGAGTCACCCCTGGCGCAGCAGCTTCAGGGGCTTGACCTGGGACACAACGATCTCCGTATGGTTTTTTGCCAGCAGTTGCGGGCCAAGTTGGGGCTGCGCGTGTTCACCTGAGGACCAATCCCGCACCAAGGCGTGACTGAGGAAACAGGAGCCAGCACCATGAGCGACAAACCGAATCCCGCCCGCCCCCCCCGCGAGCAGTTGCGCCGCCAGTTCCTGGAGCAGGCGGCGGCCGCCTTCGATCGGATGTTCCCCGCCACGGACTCCAGCCAGGCGCTTTCCGCCGACCAGCAGGAACAACAGGCCCGGGAGTTTGGCCAGCAACTGGCGGCTCTCTTGCTCCAGAAGGACGCCAGATCCGACGCGGGTTTCCTCCAGGACATCTTCGCCCATCCCGAAGACGATACGCCCCGGCTGATCTACGCCGACTGGCTCGACGACAACCACCAGCCCGCCCGCGCCGAGTTTATCCGGGTGCAATGCCGGCTCGCAAAACTCGATCCGGAGGACCCCGATTACGCTCTGCTCAGCCTCCAGGAACAGGAGCTGCTCAAGGACCACGGTTCCGTGTGGATGGGCCATCTCCCCATCTGGCGCGGAAGGTCGCGAAGTTCCAGCGCGGCTTTGTCAATCACCTGGAGATCGACACCAGGCGTCTCTTGCGGCACGGCAAGAAGCTCCGGCAGCAGGTCTACTTCGACAGCTTGAACCTGTGGCTCTACACGACCGACGAGGTCCTGGAGTCGGGTCTTTTGAAGGGCATCCGCCACCTGGCTCTGCGGGGCGAGGAAAGGGAGCTGCTTCTGCTGCTGCGCTCCGAGCAGGTAGCCGGCCTGGAGAGCCTGGAGTTCTACCGCGGTCCCGTTAGCGAAAGGGTCTGTCGGGCCCTGGCCTCGAACCGGCACTTCGGCCGGCTGCGACGGCTGACGTTCCGCCGGTCCGAGCTTGGGCAGGCTGAGATGGCGGCCCTGAGCCAGGCGCCGCTGCTTGGTCATCTGGATGAACTGGCTGTGGTGGACAACGGCCAGCTGCGGACCGAGGCGGTCCGGCTCCTGAGCCAATCCCCTCACTGGGGCCAACTGAAGAGGCTCTCGTTTGAACATTCCCCGATGCCGGCGGAGGCCGTCGGGGAGCTGGTGCGTTCTCCGATGGTCAAAGGTGTGACTTCCCTGAACCTGGCCCAATCCTCGGTTCGGGAAGCCGTCTGCGACCTGGCCCGGGCGCCCTGTCTGCAAGACCTGGTTTATCTGAATCTGCTTTATGACGCGCTGGACGACCAGGAGCTGGAGGTCCTGGGAAAGGCCACCCACCTTCCCCGGTTGACCTCGCTCAGCGTGAGTTTCAACCCGGCCTCCGAGGAAGGGATCAAGGGCTTTAGCCGGAGCCGGCTCCTGAAGCAGTTGCAGCGGCTGTCCTTGACCCCCGGGGGGTATGGGACGGCTCCGCTCAAGGGCCTGGTAGAGTCGCCAGCCTGCCAGCAGCTCCGACACCTCGCCCTGCGCTGGTATGCACAGGGGTCGGAAGCCGTCGCGGCGCTGACCGCTTCCCCTTACCTGTCCCGGCTAACCACCCTTTCCCTCGAGAGCAATGCCCTGGATGCGAACGCTGCCCGCGTGCTGGCGGCAGCGACGAGATTGCCGTCACTCCGCTATCTCAACCTGAGCAGTAACAAGATCGGCAGCGAGGGTGCCGAGACCCTGGCGGCTTCCCCTCTTGGCAAGCAGTTGGAGCGACTCAACCTGAAGAGCAACAACATCCCCCTCGTTTTTCGTGAGCAGCTGGAAGCACGATTTGGCCGACGCTTCACCTTTTGATTGGGGCCACCATGAGCAACACACCCAACCCCGCCCGCGCCACGCTCGACCAACTGCGGCGGCAGTTCCTGGAACAGGCCGCGGCCGCCTTCGATCGCATGCACTCCGCCGCCAGCTCTGGCCAGGCGGAGACGCGCGACCAGCGCGAGCCACGCGCCCGGGAGCTTGGACAGCAACTGATCGCCGACTTGCTTCAGGAGGAGTGCAAATCCGAGGCGGGTTTTCTCCAGGACATCCACGCCCATCCCGAAGACGATACGCCCCGGCTGATCTACGCGGATTGGCTGGAGGACAACCACCAGCCGGCCCGTGCCCAGCTCATCCGGCTGCAATGCCGGTTGGCCCGGCTCGGCCCGGAGGATCCCGAGTATGACTTGCTGCACTTGCAGGAACAGGAGCTGCTCAAGGAACACGGTGCGGCCTGGATGGGCCACTTGCCTTCCTGGGCTCGGAAGGTGGCGAAGTTCCAGCGCGGCTTTGTCAATCACCTGACGATGAAGACCGGCTATTACCTCCAGATCGGCAAACAGTTGCGGCAGCAGGTGCCTTTCGACAGCTTGCATTTGAACCCTCTCACCCAGACCGCCAAGCTGCTGGATTCGGGGCTGCTGGCGGGCATCCGGCACCTGACTCTGACAGGCAGCGACAGCGAGCTGCTGCTTCTGCTGCGCTCCGAGAAGGTTTTCGGCCTGGAGAGTCTGGAACTGCACGGCCGCGTCAGCGAAGAGGTCTGCCGGGCCCTGGCTTCGAGCCGGCATTTCGGCCGGCTGCGGCGGCTGACGTTCTGGCGGTCCGACCTGGGGCCGGCTCACGCGGCGATCCTGAGCCAGGCGCCGCTGCTGGGGAATCTTGCGGAGCTGGCCGGGCTGGACTGCCGGCTTGGAGTCGAGGGAGTCCGGCTTCTGAGCCGATCCCCTCACTGGGCGGGCCAGCTGAAGCGACTGGCATTCCGCGGCTCCGGCGTGGGATCCTGGAGCTCCGACTACTCCGAGATGGGGCCGGAGGCCGCCCGGGAGCTGGTGTCTTCCCCGATGGTCAAAGGCCTGACTTCCCTGGATCTTGGCACGTGCCGCATTCAGGGGGCCGTCCGCGACCTGGCACGGGCACCGCATCTGAAAGACCTGGTTTATCTGAATCTGCATGGCAACGAGATCACCGACAGTGGACTGGAAGCCCTGGGACGGACCACCCAGCTTCCTCGTTTGACCTCGCTCAGCCTGGGCTACAACTCGATCGACCCGGAAGGGATCGCGGCGTTCAGCCAGGGCCCGCTTCTGGGGCAATTGCAGCGGCTGGACCTTGGCTGCTGGTGGGGAGGTGGGGCGGCCGGCGTCAAGAGCCTGGTGGAGTCGCCCGCCTGCCAACAGCTCCGACACCTCTCCCTGGAAGAGTGCCGCCTGTGGCCGGACGCCGCCGCCGTGCTGACCGCTTCCCCCTACCTGTCCAGGCTGATCACACTTTCCCTGAGGTACAACGACCTGGGAGCAAACGGCGCCCGAGTGCTGGCGGCAGCGACGAACATGCCTGCCCTCCGCTATCTCAACGTGAGCGGCAACACGCTCGGCAGCGAAGGCGCCGAGGCCCTCGCGGCTTCTCCCCTGGGCCAGCAACTCCACCGACTCAACCTGGACCGCAACAGCATCCCACCCGCATTTCGCCAGCAGCTGGAAACGCGGTTTGGTCGTCGCGTCACCGTTTGATTGGAGTCCACCATGAGCGACAAAGTGAACCCTGTCAATGCCCCCCTCGACCAGCTGCGCCGGCAGTTCCTCGAGCAGGCGGCTGCCGCCTTCGATCAGATGTTCGCCCCCACGGGTTCGGCCCAGCCGGAAAGCCGCGACCAGCGCGAGCAACGAGCCCGCGAGTTCGGCCAGCAACTGGCCGCCGCCTTGCTCCAGGAGGAATGCAAATCCGAGGCGGGTTTCCTCCAGGACATCCACGCTCACCCCGAGGACGATACGCCCCGGCTGATTTTCGCCGACTTCTTGGACGACAACCACCAGCCCGCCCGCGCCCAGCTCATCCGGCTGCAATGCCGGTTGGCCCGGCTCGGCCCGGAGGATCCCGAGTATGACCTGCTGCACTTGCAGGAACAGGAGCTGCTCAAGGAACACGGTGCGGCCTGGCTGGGACACTTGCCGGCCTGGGCCCGGAAGGTGGCGAAGTTCCAGCGCGGCTTTGTCAATCACCTGACGATGAAGACCAACTATTACCTCCGGGTCGGCAAACAGCTCCGGCAGCAGGTGTACTTCGACAGTTTGCATTTGGACCCCCTCACCCAAACCGAGAAGCTGCTGGCTTCGGGGCTCCTGGCGGGCATCCGACACCTGGCCCTGACCGGCTAGCGACAGCGAGCTGCTGCTTCTGCTGCGCTCCGACCAGGTTTTCGGCCTGGAGAGCTTGGAGCTGCACGGCCCCGTCAGCGAGGAGGTCTGCCGGGCCCTGGCTTCGAGCCGGCATTTCGGCCACCTGCGCCGGCTCCTCTTCCGCTGCTCCGGGCTGGGGCCGGCTCAGGCGGCGGTCCTCAGCCAGGCGCCCTGGTTGGGTCAGCTTCAGGAGCTGGCGGTGCTGGAGAACTCCCAGGAGCTTGGGGCCGAGGCAGCTCGCCTTCTGGGCCGCTCCCCTCACTGGGGCCAGCTGAGGAGACTATCGTTCGACCACACCACATTAGGACCGGAGGCCGGGCGTGAGCTGGTGTCTTCCCCGATGGTCAAAGGCGTAACTTCCCTGAGCCTTGTCTGCTCGGGCGTGCAAGAGGCGGTCCGTGACCTGGCCCGCACACCGTATCTGAAAGACCTGGTTCATCTGAATCTGCATGGCAACCAGTTCGACGACCGGGGACTGGAGGCGCTGGGACAGGCCACTCAGCTGCCCCGCTTGACCTCGCTCAGCGTGTGCTACAACGTGCTAAACCAGGAGGGGATCGAGGCCTTCAGCCAGGGCCCGCTTCTGGGGCAATTGCAGCGGCTGGACATTGGCGGCTCGGGAGGTGGGACGGCCAGCGTCAAGAGCCTGGTGGAGTCCCCGGCCTGCCAGCAGCTCCGGTCCCTCTCCCTGGACCATTTCGACGTGGGGCCGGAAGCTGCCGCCGTGCTGACCGCCTCACCCTACCTGTCCCGGCTGCTCACCCTTTCCCTGAACTACAATGCCCTGGGAGCAGACGGCGCCCGAGTGCTGGCCGCAGCGACGAACCTGCCTGCCCTTCGCTACCTCAGTCTGTGGCACAACAGGATCAGCAGGGAAGGAGCCGAGGCCCTCGCCGCTTCGCCCCTGGGCCGGCAACTCTACCGACTCAACCTGAGCAGCAACAGCGTCCCTGGCGCTTGTCGCCAGCAGCTGGAAGCCCGGTTTGGTCCTCGCTTCATCTTTTGATTGGGATGGAACCGAAGGCTCACTCAAGCAGGCACAGGACAGGTGGCTGCCTCTCGATCTCCGCCGCAAGTCTGCAAGGCACCTTGCTTTCTCCGTCCGGATGCGTACAATGAAGATTGAAGTTGGTCGGATGACTACTTGAAGAGCACCTCACCTTTAGTGGGGGGCTTGTTGACGAGTAAGCCGACGTGGTCGAATCCCATGAGGATTCAACCACGTCGGCTTTTTTCGTTGTCGGGCAGGCAACACAGTCGTGAGGTGCTCTCCAAGCAGGACTCCCGAAACACAACTTGTGGCTTGGTATCTTTGTTGGAGGAGACAATCATGACGATTGGTTTTGTTTTCTGGTTGCTGATGATCCTGTGGCTGCTGTTCGGGCTCTACTGGAACCGCAACGACATCCGGGGGGGCAACTACGGGGTCGCGGGCGGCAACATGATGTTGTTCATCTTGCTCTTCCTCCTGGGCTGGAAGGCATTCGGCTTCCCCATCCAGGGGTGACGAGGGGCTTGATGTCCTTGTTCAAGGCGAACCGCACCGCGTTTCGCCTTCAAGACCGCGTTGCAACAACAGGGGCGGCGGGCGAACTGTTCCGCCACCCCTGGCGGTCCGGTTCCAGACGCTGACCGGGACGTTATTTCTTCTTGGTTTCGCGGAACAGAGGCGGTTCGACCAGGGTGAAGATCACGACCTCTTCGCCGGTGACCGTGCTGATGTCGTGGTGCAGGCTCAAGGTCTTGATGCCCGTCACCTCCTGAATCAGCGATTCCAGGTAGGGTCGCGCCGTTTCGAGCAACTGGGTCCGGACTTCTTTGAGCAGATCCCGCCCCTTTTCAGGCGGGAGGGTCTTGACCAGTTGCTGTTCGGCCACGGTCAGGACACCCTGCAGGCGAACCAGGAGGAGATCACCGATCAGGTGCGTATGGATGGTTTTCGGTCCCCGGCCCATGAATTCCTGCTGAAAGCGACTGAGGCCTTCGCAGACGGCCGATTCGATTTCTCCCTGCGATTTCATGGTGACCTCAAATGAATCCGAGTGAAATGGGACGGCCCGACTGAAAAAACCTCTGATCCTGACAATCTCGCCCATGAGACTATGATACCAGGTTCGGAAGAATCGGCCACTTGGTTTCTCTGGTCCAGGCTTCAGGATCGAGAAGAGAGTGGAGTGTGAATGAAGTTGAATCGCCTTCAGTACGACCCGATACCAAGCCGTCGGATGACTGGATGAAGAGCAACCCGGCATGTTCGGGTGGCTCGTTGACGAGTAAGCAGACGTGGTCGTATCCGTTCGGGGTTTGACCACGTTGGCTTTTGTTACTTACGGCGGCGTGAAACGAATGGGAGCCACCAGAAATGAATTCAATGTCTCAACCTGTTGCGACGATGGCACAACAAATCGCTGCCGTGGCCAGCGCTTTTGAGCAAAGACGGACAGGCCACTTGCCCAGGTCAGTGACCGTGGTCCTGAGTGAAGACACGCTGATGATCACTTTGCACGGGGCCCTGTCGCCAGCCGAAAAGGCACTGGCTCAGAGCCCCGCGGGTGCCGCCCAGGTCCAGGAGTTCCACCGGCAGCTCTTCGCCAACGCCTCGAAGCCGCTGCGGGAGGAAATCAAACGGATCACCGGAGTGGACGTGCGCGAGGCCACCGCCGAAGTCGAGACGACTACCGGGACGGTCGTGCAAGTCTTCACGTCCGGGACCATGGTGCAGGTGTTCTTGCTTGCCCACGGCGTACCACCAGGCACCTGGAGCGGCAGTGTGCCAGGGGATCCACCCTGAAAACAGATTGCAACTGCCAATCGAGCGGCGAATCCGCTGACCGGATTGGAGTCCGGCAGAAGCAATGCTGGGGCCCGTGAAACCCCAACTGTTACCCTCGTTGTTACCCGCCCATGAAAAGGAATCGAGCATGTTGTCGAACCTGATTGTTTTCGCTGTGATCGGCCTGTTCGTTGGGGGCGCCGCCCGGTTGTTTTACCCGGGTCGGCAACCGATGAAAATCCTTGGCACCCTGGTGCTCAGCATGGCCTGCGCCCTGCTGGGCGGGCTGCTTTCCTGGTCCTTCTGGCCGGAAGTGGACAATCAATTCTCCGCCGGAGCGCTGTTGATGTCGCTCATCGCGGCCGTACTCGGCGTCGTAATCTGGGCCATTGTCTCCTATGCGCGAAGCGTGAGCGGACACCGATGATTGCTCCTCTGTGGCCGCGAGCGAAAAACTGTCCCCCGTGCCGGCCCATGGATTCCAACATGGGAGTTCGCTCTTTGTCCTTGGGACAGGACAATCCCTCGGCACCAGTTGGGCAACGGGATCGCCCTCCTGCAATTGAGGGGCTGTCTTCTCCAATCCATGGTAGCTCGGAATGCTGGCCGCCAGGGGAACGTTGGCGGCCAGCTAGCACTTGGGAGCGATTGACATGAGTACTACTCTTCTCCGGTGCGGGCTGCCCTCCGCTCCTGGGAGCACGCCCCTCCAACCTAACACAGGAAGCGCCTGGCTGGGATCCGGAGCATTCATCCTCATGCACGTCGCCTGCCTGGCGGTCTTTCTCACTGGCGTGAACGTGCTGGCCTTGGTGTTGTGCGGCGCCTGTTACGTCCTCCAGATCGTCGGCATTACTGCTGGCTACCACCGCTACTTTGCCCACCGTTCGTACAAGACGAGCCGGGGTTTCCAGTTCGTGCTGGCCCTCCTGGGGTGCAGTGCGACGCAGAAAGGACCGCTGTGGTGGGCGGCGCAGCACCGGCATCACCACCGTACTTCGGATACGCCGGAAGATCTCCACTCGCCCGTCACCCACAGCTTCTGGTGGTCCCATATCGGCTGGGTCTTATCACCGGCCTCCGACCACATGGACGGACAGACGATACGCGATCTGAGCCGCTACCCAGAACTCCGCTGGCTCGACCGCTACCACTGGGTGCCACCTGTCCTGCTTGCCGCGCTCTGCTTCCTGATCGGCGGCTGGAGCGGCCTGGTCCTGGGCTTCTTCGTCAGCAGCATCCTGTCACACCACGCGACCTTTTCCGTGAATTCGATCTGTCACCTCTGGGGCCGGCGACGCTATGCCACCGATGACAGAAGCCGGAACAACCTGTTCGTGGCCCTGATCACCTTCGGCGAAGGGTGGCACAACAATCACCACCACTATCAGAGCAGTGCCAACCAGGGCTTCTTCTGGTGGGAAGTTGATGTTAGCTACTACCTGATCCGCCTGCTTGGATGGATGAGGCTGGTATGGGACATCCGCAAACCGCCCCGAGCCAAACTCCTGAGTGAGACCTAGGAAAGATCGCCGGCTGCATCCGACCTGGCGGCCACGGCGGAGCAAACCTCTGGCCTGACTTCGGAACTGCCTCGGGGGCTCTCTGAATGACTCCAAAGGAAAGCATCGAAAGCGTACTCCTCGAAACCTTTCAAAACGAGAGGGGACGTACAGGACAGGTACAACTGGAGGCGCCCCTTACCCTGGCGGAACTCGCGGAATTTCAGGAGGACCAGTCTGCTCCCCTGCCTGCTGAGATCCGGGAACTTCTCAGGTTCACGCGCGGTTTCTCCCTCCTGGGCGAAAATGTCGATTTCCAGGGAACCAATCAGACCGAGTTCGAGCCCTCGTTGCCCGGTGGTATCCCGCTTCACAGCGATGGTTTTGGCAGCTTCTGGATCGTTCACGTCGATCCAGGTACGGGTGCCTGGGCTCCCATCCTCTTCGCCGGTCACCACCCGCCCGTACTCGTGATCCAGAGCCAGGATCTCGGTAGCTTTCTGGAAGAGTTCTTCAACACGTTTCGCCCCGGCAAATCTAACGCTCTGTTAGAAGTCTATCGAACGGCCTTTGACATCTGGCGTCTCGATCGAGGACTCTACAGAGTTGCTGCGGTGCGGGAATCTCCGGACGCTGCCCTCCGAGCCTTCGCGAAAGACCTCAAGGATGAGGATTATGTCGCTGATCTTCGCAGTCGGATCATCGGCAGCGGCTTCTCGTGGGCTCGTTGTGGTTCCGCTGCCGTCGTCCAGGGCCACCCTTCCGAATTGCTGTATGCCGTCATCACACCAAGACGGAAGGGGGGTCTTGCCCGCCTGTTTGGCTTCTGACCAAAACTAACACTCGCGAACAGCGCTTGACACTCCGCGGAACAACAATGCACTTGCCTTTCCCGTTCCTGGCCGTATAATAAGAACTGCTGGAGTTCAAACGAAACTCAAGCTGGCTCCAACAACAAGCCAAGTCGCAGTCGGATGACTAAATAAAGGGCATCCCGGCACAGCCGGGAGGCTCGTTCGTGAGTAAGCCGACGTGGTCGAATCCCTCAGGGTGTTTGACCACGTCGGCTTTTTTTATCGCTTGCGGTGGCGCGGGCCGTGACTGTCACGGTCGTGACTGCTACCGGGTCTCAGAGCATCGAACGGAGGTTTCCATGTCGTTGGCAATGATTGTGTTGATTGTCCTGGTCCTGTTGCTGTTGGGCGTCCTGCCCACCTGGGGGCACAGCCGCAGTTGGGGCTATGGCCCAAGCGGCGGCCTGGGGCTCGTGGTGGTGATTGTGCTGGTGCTTTTACTCATGGGGAAAATCTGATTGTGTTGGTGCGGGTAACTCATACGTAATGGGTAACCACTCAGAAACACCGACAAAATCAGTTCAGACGTCAAAGGAGAGATTCATGCAACGCTTACTTTTCGTGTTCGTTCTGCTCGTGGCCGGCGTCGTCGGCCTGAGCTTCTACATGGGGTGGTTCCGCATTAGTTCGGACAGCAGCGACGACAAGTCCAAGGTCACTTTCTCCCTGGACAAGAAGAAGTTCCAGGAGGACAAAAACACAGCAGAGGAGAAGATGCAGAACCTGGGACATCAGGTGAAGGATAAGACCGCGGAGCAGCCGGCGCAGAGTATGGACGGTACGGTGGTCAGCATCAGTGCGGACAAACTGACGATGGCCAACAAGGAAGGAAAGGAACATGATCACACGTTGGCTGCCAACGTCAAAGTGACCTGCGACGGCAAGACCTGCATCGCTGCAGACCTCAAGCGGGGGATGAAGATTCGGGTGACCACCGAGAAAGCGGAGCCCCATGCGGCGACCCGGATTGAAGCTCTCGACAACAATCGGGACTTCGAGAAGGGCGCCTGAGACATTGGTTCCCAACCCATCCAAGCAGACCGGCAGCGATTTGGCAGCTGGTTTGCTTGGCATGTGGAGGACCCCGTCGTGGCGGCCAGGTTGGTTACCATTGAACAATGCCTCACGGAAGCTCGACCACGTGCAGCGAAAGAGCAGTTGTCTTCAGTCCCCACATACTCTGAAGAATGAAGCAGCGCTGACAATCCCCTTGCTGTCCTGGTGCAGAGCTGGTATAATTCAGATTGGTAGTGGGGCCGATGCGAATTTGAAGTTGGCTCCGAAAAGTAGCTGAGTCGAAGTCGTCGGATGACTAGATGAAGGGCAACCCGGCACGGCCGGGAGGCTCGTTGATGAGTAAACCGACGTGGTGGCATCCCTCAAGGTGTGCTACCACGTCGGTTTTTTTTCTAGGTTGGCAAACTTGGGGCGAGAGCTTGAAACGCCCAAGGTTATCCGAGCGATTTCTGCGGTTTGCCGGGGCGGAATTGCGAATTTCCCAGGAATGGCGGTATCCTCGCCCCAAGTTTGCCAGCGTAGTTTTTTTTCGCTTGTGGTGTCTCGGGCTGGCCGAAGGCATGAGGAACGATCTCGATGGACCAGTTCAATTTGACCATGGCGCAACAGCTCGCTCAGGCAGCGAGTACTTTTCACCAGCAGCGCACGGGCTGCCTCGCCAAGTCGGTGACTGTGATTCTGAGTGATACCAGACTGGTGATCGCGCTGCACGGGGGTTTGTCGCCAGCGAAAACGGCCCTGACTCGGAGCCCATCAGGTGCCGCACAGGTGCAAGAGTCTCCCGGCCAGCTGTTCCACAGTTCCTCCGGGTCGATGCGGGAGGAGATCAACAGAATCACTGGCGTGGAGGTGTGCGCGGCGTCGGGGGCAATTGAGACGACCCTCTCTGCTGTGAAGCCGATGTTAGCGGTCGGTACTGTGATACAGGTGTTCCTGCTTGCCAGCAGCGTCCCTGCGGACACCTGGAACGGGAGTTGCACAAACGAGCAGTAATGAGAACGGAGGTCTCGCATGTTGGTCTTGTCAAGGAAATGCCAGCAAGTGGTTGTGGTCGGAGGGTCCGAAGACCTCGGACCTCTGCTCAAAATCACGGTACTCGAGATTAATGGCGCGACAGTGGTACTGGGCTTCGAGGCGAATGCGGATGTTCCTGTCCATCGTTTGGAAGTATGGGAGCGTATCTGTGCCAGTGTCCGGCCCGACAACTCCGCAGGCGGGTCCGCCCCCCCTCTTGCTTGATGGCTATTGTCCTGGGCGCGTCGAAGAAGAATTCGCTCACCGAGCCCAGCCGTTTTTTCAGGAGCGTTCGATCCAATGTGGATTGGACACGGGCCCGGCCATTCAATGGGAAGGGTTCGGGCCAGAAGGTTCGAGGATAAGGAGTTACAGCATGATGAAGAGTCTATCGAAGTGGGTCTGTGCGTTGGTGGCGATCGTTCTGCTGGGCGGTACGGCGGTGGCCGCAGACGCCATTGCCGCAGGCAAGATCAAATCCATCATCTCCGCCAAGAAGGAGTTTGTGCTGACCGATGCCGCCGGCAAGAACTGGACGTTCAACCTCGGCGCCAACGTCGTCATCAACCGCGGCGGTAAGGATAGCAAGAACGATCTGATTGTCGGCGACCAGGTGAACGTGATGTACGACAAGGGCCTGTTGACGTGGACGGCTGAGTACATCCTGGTCCAGGAGGGCGACACCAAGAACTGTGAGCTGATGTGCGGCACCGTCAAGAGCTACGACGTTGGCAAGAAGCAGCTCTCCTTCACCGACGCGAACGCCAAGGACTTCGTTTTCGACATGGGCGCGGCCAAGGTGTGTCTGAACAAGGAAGCGAGCAAGGTGGAAAACATCAAGATCGGCGACCACGCCCTTGGCATCGTGGACAAGGTGGGGGACAAAACGACCCTGAAGTCCCTGATGGTCCACCGGAAGTAACCGACTGATCAGGAGACCAGCAGAAGCAACGGAGGGCCCTGGGGCCCTCCGTTGCTGACAATGGAAACCCCAGGCGTTTGTTCAGGAGCTTCGATCCAATGTGGATCGGACACAGGCCCGGTCCTTCCCGGTGAAGTGTACGGGCCAGAAGATTCGAGGATAAGGAGTTACAGCATGAAGAGTCTCTCGCAACGGATCAGTGCGCTGGTCCATCGCTCCCTGCGCCATCAGCTTTCCACGGCAGACCTGGCGCCAGCCTCGCTGGAGCCTGAAGAGGTTTTGGTTGCCGACGCGCGCGGTGGTCTGACGCCGGTCCAGATGGTCGATCAGAAGGTAATGGCCCTGTTGGGTAGCAATTATCCAGGACTCTTCTCCCAGGGCATCGGCAGAGGGGGAAACAGCCGGAGGATTCCCGGCAAGTGAACGATGCCTCGAGCGCTGGGAACGTGCTCGCACTCACTCCAACCCCGGGTATCGCCGCGGAAGTGGGCACGATGCTGCGCCGCGCCGGGCAGGTGTGGCGCATCGTGCCCCAGAAACATAAGTGGGCCCTGGGCGGCGCGGCCGTCGTCATGGCCTTCACCAGCGTCTGTAACACGGCCCTCCCTTTGTTCCTGGGTCTGCTGGTCGATGGCGTCCAGCGCGGCACCCTGCAAGGGGCGACCCGCACGACGCTCTTCGACATGGCAGCCTGGTATCTGGGCCTGATTGGAGTTGCTTATCTGCTGCGGGAATTACTCGGTGTGGTACGCCGCTACCTGGTGACGAACGCCTGCACGTGCATCAACCGGGACATGAGCCTCCAGCTGATGGGACACCTGATGACACTTCCTCTGGCCACCCTGGCGCAGGAGAAAGTAGGGACTCTGCATGGCAAGATCGTGCGCAGTGTAGACGGGCTGGTGCGTTTCCTGCGGCTCAACTTCATGGAATTCATCCCCGCTCTCTTTACGGGTCTGTTCGCCCTGATCATGACGATGGTCAAGCTGCCGCTGATGGGCCTGGTCATGGTCGGCGTGATCCCGATGGCGATCTATCTCACAATCCGCCAACTGATGTCGCAGAAGGGGATTCGTCTGCAATTGATGCGCAGCTGTGAGGACATCGACGGTGCCGTCGTGGAGCAACTGAGCGGAATCGAATACGTGCGGGCGGCCAACACCAAGCACCTGGAAATGGATCGCCTGGCCAGGGCGACCGAGAAACGCCGGGCCATGGAAGTGCGGCATCATTTTCAGATGTCCCTCTTCGGCGGAGCCAAGGCGCTCAACGAGGGCCTGTTTCACATCGTGCTCCTCGCCTTCGCCATTTACCTGGCCATCGTTGGCCGGATCACGTTCGGCGACGTGCTGACCTTCTCTCTGCTGTTCCTCAACGTCCTGACGCCCCTGGGCGAAGTGCATCGGGTCCTGGACGAGGGCCACGAGAGCAGCCTCCAGGTCGGCGACCTGCTGCAAATGCTCGCGGAGCCTGTGGACCCGTCCTTTGCCGCCACGTCTGCTCGCGTCCAGCCGCTGCCGGCCAACGAACCCGCCATCGTGGTGGAAAACCTGTACGTCGAATACCACGATCCCCGGGAAAAACGGCCTCAGGCTCTGCACGGTATCTCGCTCACGATCCGGCACGGAGAGGTCATCGGCATCGCCGGCCGCTCCGGCTGTGGCAAATCGACGTTTCTGAGGGTGTTGCTGCGGTTAATCCATCCCTGCGGCGGAAAGGTGCTGTTGGGGGCCGTGCCGCTCGAGTCAGTCTCCCGTGCCGACATCGGGCATCTCATCGGCTACGTGGGCCAGGCACCCTTTGTGTTCGCGGGGACCATCGCCGAGAACATTGCTTACGGCAACGACAACGCCTCCCCGGATGCCATTCGCCGGGCAGCCGAGATGGCGCACCTCCACGAGGAGATCCTGCTGATGCCGGGCGGTTACCAGGCCGCCGTTACCGAGCGCGGCCAGAATGTTTCCGGCGGCCAGCGGCAGCGCCTGGCCCTGGCCCGGATCCTGTTGAAGCAGCCGCAAATCCTGATCCTCGATGAAGCTACCTCGGCGCTGGACAACATCAGCGAAAGGGAGGTGCAGCGCGCCCTGGGAATGACCAACACCGACCGCACCACCATCCTGGTCGCGCATCGTCTCTCCACCTTGCGCGACGCGGACCGCATTTTCGTCTTCGACGACGGCCGGATTGTGGAAGTCGGCAGCTTCGACAACCTGGTCGGGGCCGGCGGCGTGTTTACGGAGCTGTTCCTGTCGGCCGAAAACGGCGCTTCCCCGAACGGCAGCCCAAAAGCACTGCAAGCGGGTGTTGCCGAGGCCATCGTCAAACCTGTCGAGCCAGCTGTGTTGCAGTGTTTGGCGAGTAAGTAGCCGTGCCACACCTCTCCGATCCGAAACAAGGAGAACAGTAAATGACGACCTCTACCGTCCCTTCCGCGCCCTCCGCGCAGGCCCTTCCCCCGGAGGATTCCCGGTCTTGCTTTATCAATCCCGCTGGCGATGACTTGATCCGCCGCGACCTGCATGGCCCCGAACATCTGGAAGCGCTGGCCCGCGAGCTGGCTGCGGCCTCGGTGCTGGCTCCCCCTGGACAACGAGGACAGCCGCTGCTCCAGCATTTCGCGCAAATGGGACAGAAACTGAAGCAGGCCCAGCGACAGATCCGCGCTGTCTTTGGCCGGCAGGAAAGTACCGCCCCCGAGACGGAATGGCTGCTCGACAACTTCCCCATTGTCGAGGAGGCACTCCGGGAGATCCGTCAGGATTTGCCCCGGGGCTATTATGCCAGGCTGCCCAAGCTGGCCGCGGGCCCGTTGGCCGGCTATCCGCGCGTTTATGCCCTGAGCCTGTCGCTGATCGCACACACCGACAGCGGCCTGGACGAGGGCCACATCCTGGGCTTTGTCCAGGCCTTCCAGAGCGTGACGCCGCTGACTATCGGCGAGCTATGGGCCGTGCCGATCATGCTGCGCCTGGCCCTGCTGGAGAACCTCCGCCGGCTGGCCCAGCACATCCTGCAGGCCTGGCAGGACCGGCAAGTCGCCGGCCAGGTGCTGGAGCGCGTCCAGCAATACGTGTTGCAGCACAAGATTGACTCCATCACCGAGGAGAAAGCGTGGCAGCTGTTCTCCGGCGAGCTCCCCTCGTCCGCGAGCGATCCCTTCCTGGTCCATCTGCGTCAGCTGCTGCGCGATCATGCCGTGCTCGGCAAAGTCGGCATCGACTTCCTGGAGCAGCATCTGGCGCGGCACGGCACCGACAGCGATCAGGTGCTCCGGCGCGAAAGCCAGCGTCAGGCCGCTAACCAGGTGTGCGTGGGGAATTGTGTGACCAGTTTGCGCATCCTGTCGGCGCTGGACTGGAATGTGTTCTTTGAGAAGGTCAGCCTGGTCGATCGCGTGCTGCGCGAAGATCCGTCCGGTATCTATGCCCGGCAGGACTTTGCCACGCGCGACCGTTACCGCCAGCTGGTCGAAAAGCTGCGCGCGGCTCCAAGGCTGAGGAGCTGGACATCGCCCATCGAGCCGTCGAGCTGGCCCAGCGTCACCGGGGCAGCAATGTCCCCGAAACCCATGTCGGCTATTATCTGCTCGGCAAGGGTCGCTCCGAGCTGGCTGCCGCCATTGCCTACCGTCCATACCTGAAAGACCGCGTTCTCGAAACCGTCCGGCAACACCCGCACGCCGTGTATTTTGGAGCCATCGGCGCCTTGCTGACTTTGTTTCTGGCCCTCGTCCTGACCATCGCGGCCGAGCTGTCCGCAAGCATCCCAGTACTCATCCTGCTGGCGTTGGCCGCCTTGCTGCCTGCGAGCTCGCTGGCCATTGGTCTGGTGAACTATCTGGTAACTGTGCTGCTGCCGCCGCGTGTGCTGCCCAAGATGGATTTCAAGGAGGGCATTCCAGCCGAGTTTGCCACGTGTGTCGTGATACCGACCCTGCTGACGAATCCCGAAAGCGCTGCCCACCTGTTGGAGCGTCTGGAAATTCACTACCTGGCCAACGCCGATCCGCATTTGTGCTTTGCCCTGCTGACCGACTTTGGCGATGCTCCGTCCGAGCACCTGCCCACGGATCAGGCCTGTGTGCAGGCTGCCCTCGAGGGCATTCGCAAGCTGAATGGGGAATACTGCGCCGGGGGCTCTGAGCGTTTCTTTCTATTCCACCGTTGCAGGGCCTGGAACGAGCTGTCTGGCTGCTGGATGGGATGGGAGCGGAAGCGGGGCAAGCTCGTGGAGTTCAACCGTCTGTTACGCGGCCAGGCCGATAAAGGCATCACGGTCCGGAGCGGTGAATTGCCTTTTCCGATCCGCTTTGTCATCACGCTCGACACCGACACCCAGCTGCCGCGCGAGTCGGCCGTGCGGCTGGTCGGAACCCTGGCGCATCCGCTCAACCAGCCGCGTTTGGACCCTGTCCAGGGCCGGGTGGTTGAGGGCTACGGCATCCTGCAGCCGCGCGTCAACATTACCATGCCGGCGGCCGCACGCTCGCTGTTTGCTCGGCTTTACAGTACCTCTGCCGGGATTGATCCGTACACCACCGCCGTCTCGGACGTGTACCAGGACCTCTTTGGCACCGGCAGCTTCACGGGCAAGGGCATCTACGACGTGGATGCGTTCGAGTCGGCTGTTGGCGAACGCTTTCCCGACAACACCATTCTCAGCCATGACCTGATCGAGGGCAATTTCGCCCGCTGTGGCCTGGTCAGCGACATTCAGTTGCTCGACGATTTTCCGGCCCGGTACAACGTCTTCGCCCGGCGCGAGCATCGCTGGACCCGGGGCGACTGGCAGATCCTGCCCTGGCTGTTCGGTAGCTCCCCCGTAGCCACAGGCGGCTCGCCTGTGAGCTGTGCCCCGGAAAGCTCACAGGCGAGCCGCCTGTGGCTACGGGGAAACCCGCTGCCCTTCCTGGAACGCTGGAAAATCTTCGACAACCTGCGGCGCAGCCTGGTGCCTGCCGCCCTGCTGTTTCTGCTGCTGTTGGGCTGGACCGTGTTGCCTGGCTCGGCGTGGCTCTGGACGGGCGTGGCGCTGCTGGTGCCGGCCTGGCCGCTGGTGCTGCTCTCTGTTGACAGACTGCGTGTCCTTCTCCACGGCCGACCGGTTCTTGAGACGTTCCGCGAGTGGCAGGCTGAACTGCCCTCGACCCTGGGACAGGCACTGCTGTCCGTCGTGTTTCTCGTGGATCAGGCTCGACTGTTCGTGGATGCGGCCGTTCGCACGTTGTACCGGCTGTTCGTGTCGCGCCGGCAGCTGCTGGAATGGGAAACCGCAGCCTCCACGGAGCTGCGGCTCGGCTACGGCATCGCCGGCTACGCCCGCATCATGTGGCCGACTCTGCTTCTGACGCTGGCCGGCGTGGGTCTGGTCCTGCTGGTGCGACCAGCAGCGCTTCCTGCCGCTGCTCCGCTGCTGTTGGCCTGGCTGGCTTCGCCCCTGGTCGCGTTCTGGGTGAGCCGACCCCGGCCAGCGCCCAGGACGGCCCTGGAGCCGCAAGACCGCCTGGAGTTGCGGCTGCTGGCACGCAAGATCTGGAGCTTCTTCGAGACCTTTGTGGGCGAACAGGACCATTACCTCCCGCCCGACAATTACCAGGAAGATCCAGAAGGCAAGGTGGCGCATCGCACTTCACCGACCAACATGGGTTTGTATCTGCTCTCAAACCTCGCTGCCCTCGACTTTGGCTACCTGAGTCTGCAGAAACTGTTGGATCGTTTGGAGAAAACCTTTGACACGCTCGAAAAGCTGGAGCGTCACCATGGCCATTTTCACAACTGGTATGACACGCTCACCCTCCGCTCTCTGCAGCCGATCTACCTTTCCACCGTCGATAGCGGCAACCTGCTGGGCTGCCTGGTGACACTGAAACAGGGTCTCTTGGAGATCCGGGAGCAAGATCTGTTGGGGGCTGTCCGCGCCGGTCTGGCTGACCCCCTGCGGCTGGCGGGGCAGGCATTGGATCGGCTGACCCCGGCCGAGCGCCGAAGCGTCGGCGCGAAGGCTGAACGGAATCCAGGGCAGAGGAGCGCTTTCCGAGTGTTGCGAGCAGATCTGCACAACCTGGAGCAGATCCTGGGTGAGCAGCCGGCGAACCTGACCGAGTGGACCCAATTTCTAAGCCGACTGGAGGAACAGTCTACCGCTCTGCTGGGGCATGTGCGGGAGCTGACCGCTGACCTCGGCGAAACACCAGAGTTGCTGCGCTGGGTCCAGTGCTTTGCCGACCAGGTGAGGGAGCAGCGTGCGGAACTGGCAGCGAGGGTCAGTGAAGATAATGCCAGGGCTTCTTCACCGACCACTGCCGAGCGCCGCGAACGGCTCGCGGCCCGGGCTGCGAAGCTGGCGGCGGACATGGATTTTTCGCTGCTCTACAACAAGCAGCGGCACCTGTTTGCCGTCGGCTACAACCTGACGCTGGGCCGGCTGGATAACGCCCATTATGACCTGCTGGCCTCCGAGTCGTGCCTGACCAGCTTTCTGGTGATCGCTCGTGGCGAAGCGCCGCGGCGGCACTGGTTCCAGCTGGGCCGGCCCCTCACGCGGGTCGCCGGGCAAATCGCGCTGCTCTCCTGGGGCGGCACCATGTTCGAGTACCTCATGCCCCAGCTGCTCTTGACCGCCCTTCCGAATACTCTTCTCGAGGATAGCATCCGTGCAGCGGTGGACCGCCAGATCCAGTACGGCAGACAGCGGCACGTGCCCTGGGGCATCTCCGAGTCGGGCTACAGCACTCTCGACATCGCGCTGGACTATCAATACCAGTCGTTCGGCGTGCCGGGGCTCGGCCTCCGCAGAGGGCTCGACCAGGATCTGGTGATTGCCCCCTATGCCACCCTGCTGGCCCTGAAGGTTCGACCTCAGGCAGCAGTGCGCAACTTGCGCCGGCTGGCCGAGGAAAATGCAGTTGGACCTTATGGTTGTTATGAGGCCATCGACTACACCCCGAGCCGCCTGCCGTCCAACTGCCGCTCCGTGGTCGTGCGGAGCTACATGGCTCACCATCAGGGCATGTCGCTGGTGGTGCTGGCCAACGTGCTGCTGGATGGCCCCATGCCGCGGCGTTTTCATGCCGAGCCGATGGTGCGCGCCACCGAGCTGCTGCTGCAAGAGCGTCTGCCTCGAACCGCACCTTTGCTGGAGATATCAGCCGGAGAAGCACCTGTCGTAACGGCTCCTCAGGAGGCTGCCCTGCGGCTGAGCCGCTCTTTGAACACGCCGCACACGCCGCATCCCCGGACGCACTTGCTGTCCAACGGCACGTATACCGTCATGGTGACCAACGCCGGCGGCAGCTGGAGCTTCTTCCGCCCCAACGACTCCTCCACGTCGGGAATTGCACTGGACGTGACACGCTGGCGCGAAGACTGCACCCGCGATCACTGGGGCCAGTTTTGCTACGTGAGGGACCTGCGTGGCGGGCGTTTGTGGTCGCCTGGGCATCAGCCGCTCTGTGTGCCGGCAGACACCTATGAAGTTCTTTTCTCTCCCGACAAGGCCGAGTTCCGTCGCGTCGATGGTCTGATCGAGACGCACGTGGAAGTGACGGTCTCTCCCGAGCACAACTGTGAGGTCCGGCGTATCACGCTGAGCAACCACGACAGCCGGGCGCATGACCTGGAGCTGACCAGCTATGCCGAGCCCGTTCTGGCTCCGCACGCGGCGGACCTGGCTCATCCGGCCTTCGGCAAGCTGTTTCTGGAGACGGAGTTTCTGCCGGCGCCCAGGCGCTGCTGTGCAGACGCCGGCCGCGCTCCGCGGAAGACAAACCGCTCTGGGGCGTGCACGTACTGGTGGTAGAAGGGAAAGCCCTGGGCGACGTCCAGCATGAAACCGACCGGGCCACCTTTCTCGGCCGGGGCCGCACGCCTGCCAATCCCGCGGCCCTGGACGAGGGGGTGTCTCTCTCAGGCCAGACAGGGGCGGTGCTCGATCCGATTTTCAGCCTGCGCCAGAGGGTGCGGGTGCCGGCGGGAGGCTCGGTGAGCGTGGCCTTCACCACGGCTGTGGCCGATTCGCGCGAGGAGCGCTGAACCTGGCGGATAACTATCACGATTTCCATGGCATCACCCGTGCCTTTGAGCTGGCGTGGGCGTACAGCCAGGTCGAGCTGCAGCAGCACCACCTGACCACGGCGGACGTGCATCTGTTTCAGCGTCTGGCGTCGCACTTGATCTACACCGGTCCGTTCCTCCGGGCGACACCGGCCGTTCTGGACGCCAATCGGCAAGGGCAGTCAGCACTGTGGCGGCACGGCATCTCCGGCGACAAGCCCATTGTGCTGGTAAAGATCGAGCAAACGGAAGCGTTGCTGTTTGTGCGCCAGTTACTGCTGGCACACGCCTACTTGCGCTTGAAAGGCCTGGAAATCGACCTGGTGATCCTGAACCAGCAGACGACTGGATATCGGGAGGAGATCCAGCACCAGTTGCTAACTCTTGTGCGGACGAGCAGCCCGCACGTAGCGATCGACAAGCCAGGCGGCGTCTTTGTGCGCAACGCCGATCAGATCTCTCCCGAAGACGAACTCTTGCTGGAGGCAGTTGCGCGGGTGGTGCTGTCTGGCTCCGAGGGCTTGCTCGCCTCCCAACTGGACCAGCGGGAGCGTGTCTTTCAGACACCTGTCGGAACGGCCCCCGAAGTGGAGACACCTGAAAGATCGGCCGCGAAAAAAGAGAGAAACGGTGCGGCGCTGCTCCCGGCCAGGGCCGCACCGCCGCCCTCCGAAAAGTTGCTCCTGGCGAACGGTTATGGCGGCTTCACACTCAACGGGCAGGAGTACGTGATCACTTCGGGTCCGTCAGCTGCCGGGCCGGAAAAACGCCCCCTGCGAACGCCTGCTCCGTGGATCAATGTGGTGGCCAATGCCAGTTGTGGCTTCCTTGTTTCGGAGTGTGGCAGCGGCTTCTCGTGGGTGGGTAACAGTCAAGAGAATCGTCTCACACCCTGGAACAACGATCCCGTCTCCGACCCTCCCGGCGAAGTGGTTTATTTGCGGGACGAGACGTCGGGTGAGGTCTGGCCCGTGCTGGGCCTCGCCCGTCAGGACGTGGCAACAGAATGCCGGCACGGCCAGGGCTACAGCGTCTTCAAGCAGAGTAGAAACGGCATCGACAGCGACATCCTCTTGCTGGTGCCCCTTGAAGAGCCGGTGAAGTTGATGCGTCTGAAAGTCTGCAATCGCGGCAGCCAGACCCGGCAGTTGTCGGCCACGTTTTATGCCGAGTGGGTGCTGGGCACCGTGCGCGATCGGGTACCCATGCAGGTCGTGTGTGAGGTCGATGCGGAAACGGGCGCGTTGCTGGCACGCAATGGGTTCAATGCGGATTACTCCAGTCGCGTTGCTGTTGCCGATGTCAGTCTCCGGCCGCGTACCGTGCTGGCGGACCGGACGGCCTTCGTGGGACGCAATGGGAGTTTAGCAAGCCCCGCCGCACTGAAGCGGACAGGTCTGTCCGGTCGCATTGAGGCGGGTTTGGACCCGTGCGCTGCCCTGCAGGTCCGCCTGGAACTGCCCCCGGGCAAAGAAATGGAGGTTGTTTTCCTCCTTGGCGAGGCAGCGGATTCCGCGGAAGCCCGGCGTCTGGTAACCCGCTATCGCGAGCCGGGCCGGGTCGCGGCCGCGCTGGCAGAAGTTCGCTGTTATTGGGATCAACTGCTGACGACCGTGCAGGTGCGGACTCCGAATCCAGCCCTGGACCTGTTGCTCAACCGCTGGCTGCTGTACCAGACGCTGAGCTGCCGGATACTGGCTCGGTCGGCATTCTACCAGTCCGGAGGAGCGTACGGCTTCCGCGATCAGCTTCAGGACGTCATGGCTCTGGTCTATGCCGCGCCGCAACAGACACGCCAACACATTCTGCGTGCGGCCGGCCGGCAGTTTGTCGAAGGAGACGTTCAGCACTGGTGGCATCCGCCGAGTGGCCGGGGCGTGCGAACGCGCTTTTCCGATGACTACCTGTTCTTGCCCTTTGTGGTGTGCCACTACGTCAGCATCACGGACGATACAGCCTTGCTGGAGGAACAGGTTCCATTTCTGCAAGCCCCGGTGCTGAGGCCCGACCAGGAAGAGGACTATGGCATGCCTCGTCCTGCCGACGAGGCAGCGACGGTTTACGAACACTGTGTGCGGGCCATCGAGCACGGTCTGCGTTTTGGCGAGCATGGGTTGCCCTTGATGGGCACGGGAGACTGGAATGACGGCATGAACCGGGTCGGCTCGGGTGGCAAGGGAGAAACCGTCTGGGGCGGCATGTTCTTGCTCACCATCCTTGGACAATTTGCCGACCTGGCTGAGCGCCGTGGCGACACGGACAGGGTGCGACGCTACCGTGCGGAGGCGGACCGTCTGCACAAGGCCATCGAAGAGCAGACCTGGGATGGTCGCTGGTATCGGCGGGCCTACTTCGATGATGGCACGCCGTTGGGTTCGGCGGACAGTGTCGAGTGCCAGATCGATTCGCTGACCCAGAGCTGGGCTGTCCTTTCCGGGGTGGGCGATCCGGAACGTGCCAGGGAGGCGATGTCCTGCGTGGAAGAGTACCTGGTCAAGCAAAGGGACCGCCTCATTCTGCTCTTCACGCCGCCGTTCGACAAGGGGCCGCAACAGCCGGGTTACGTTCGCGGCTACGTGCCCGGCACCCGCGAAAACGGAGGCCAGTACACACATGCCGCGACCTGGGTTGTCCAGGCGACCGCTCTGCTGGGCTCTGGCACCCGGGCTCTGGAGCTGTTCGATCTGCTCAATCCGATTCTGCATGCGTCCACACCAGAAGAGGTTCAGCGCTATCGGGTCGAACCCTACGTGGTGGCGGCCGACGTGTATAGCGAGCCACACAGCGGGCGCGGCGGTTGGACGTGGTACACGGGTGCGGCCGGCTGGCTCTACCGGGTCGCCCTGGAGACGATCCTTGGCTTCCGCGTCGAGGGCAGCCGGCTGCTGTTGAACCCCTGTGTTTCCCGCGACTTCCGCAGCTATGAGATCGTCTATCGCCACCGGACCACGAGCTATCAGATCCGTGTGGAGAATCCGGACGGAGTGGAGCGCGGCATCCGGAGCCTGGAGCTGGATGGGGTGCCGCAGGCGGGGTTGGAAATCGGTTTGGTAGATGATGGGCAGAGGCATGAAGTTCGCGTCCTGATGGGCCTTCGCGAAAGGGTGAAGGATGAATGATGAAGACAGACAGCATTGCATTCCCGGTTCTGAGCCGTATAATGAAGAGCAGTGGGGAGTCAGTGAGTTGTTATCTAACTCCGGAAAAGATTTCGGTTGAAGTCGTCGGATGACTAGCTGAAGGGCCCCCCGGCCGTGCCGGGGGGCCCGTTGACGAGTAAGCCGGCGTGATCGAATACCTCAGGGTGTTCGGCCACGCCGGTTCTTTTTTTCCAGCCATTCACCCCCGGCGGTGGTGGCAGTGATGCCCCGAGTGGCGCGGGCTGGGGCAGGAGCTTTCCGGCCAAAGCCTCGGTTAGGCGAGTTGGGAGTTACGTTGCCCCGGCGGTTTGAGGAGGGAACTCATCATGGAAGACATTCAGCAAGCAGTTCCGGATGTGCCCATGTCACCTGCGCCCATTCCTCCCCTCCTGGCGCCCATATCGTGGGTGGCGTCGCGTTGGCTGCGGGCATCGTCCTGGTCCTTGGGGATGTAAGCAGATTCTTGTTCCGCATAGCGACTTGTTTTCTCCAAGTCGAGCGTTACAATAACAATAGAAGTTGTTGGATGACTAGATGAAGAGTGACCTTGCAGCGCCGGGGAACTCGTCAGTCAGTATGCCGACGTGGTGAAACACCTTGAGGTGTTCCACCACGTCGGTTTTTTTCTAGGTTGGCAAACTTGGGGTGAGGATACTGCCATTCCTGGGGAATGTGCAGTACCGCCCAGGCAAACTGTAGCAATTCGCCCGGAAAACCCGGGGCGTTTCAAGCTCTCGCCCCAAGTTTGCCACCGTAGTTTTTTTTCGCCTTCGATGGCGCGCGACGATTGCAGTCACCAGGGGAGTGAACCGATGTGGACAGGGCAAAGACGTACTGGCCACACACGCCCAGGTCAGTAACCCTGGTCCTACGGAGCGTTGCGAAATGAAGGAGATGGCCATGCTGATCGAGATGCCGATGCCGTGTGTGATAGTTGCTCCTTTGCCACCAAGCGTCCGACGTTCGACCGAAGTGAACAATTACCACGGGGATGGGCGAGACGTTCTTCTGCAAGGATTTCACTGGGACTCTCACATCGGAGCAGTCGATCCGGCCACCCGGACCAAGAAAAGCTGGTATCGGATCCTCCTGGACAACGCGGTGACGATCCGGTCGGCTGGCTTCAGCTGGGTGTGGTTCCCTCCCCCTTCGGACTCCCTGGCGCCCCAGGGCTACATGCCCAGAAGGTGGAATGTCCTGGACACGGCATTCGGCACCGAGGCCGAACTCACGGCGGCAATCGGGGCCCTGGCCCCGGTCAAGGTGTTGGCGGACGTCGTCGTCAATCATCGGGTCGGCGTCGCCACTTCCGGTGCGGATTTCGAGGAACCCCCGTTTCCGAACAACCGGGCGGCCGTCACCAGAGACGACGATTCCGGCGTGGGGACGGGTAACGCGGACACCGGCGAGCACAACGCCGCCGGCCGCGACCTGGACCACACCAACCCGGATGTGCGGGCCTGTATCAAGACCTATCTTCGCCGGCTCAAGGCCGTCGGGTTCAAAGGGTGGCGCTATGACCTGGTCAAAGGGTTTCATGGCAGGTTCGTCGGTGAGTATAACGATGCAACCGCACCAGACTTTTCGGTCGGTGAGTTCTTCGATGGCGACCGGCAGAAGGTGACCAACTGGATCAATGCCGCGGGGGGCAAATCCACGGCTTTCGACTTTCCGACGCGCTACCTTCTCTTCGATGCCTGCACCAGTGACAACTATAGCCGCTTGCGGACGGTTACCGGTGGTCGAGTCGTGCCGGGCGGTCTCATTGGTTTCTGGCCGAGCAGGTCCGTGACCTTCCTGGACAACCACGATACCGAGTACGGCAGGGAATCGGTACAGGAGCGGCATAACAACACCAACCGCCACTTCACCGGGAAAATGGCGGCGCTGGGATATGCTTACGTACTGACCCATCCAGGCATTCCCTGTGTATTCTGGCGCCACTACTTCGATTGGGGCAACTCACTGCGTCAGCAGATCGATCAGCTGCTCAAAGTCCGCAAGAACGCCGGCCTCCATGCAGGCTCTTTCGTGGACATCAAGGAAGCGCGGCAAGGATTGTATGCAGCGATCCTCGATGGCAAGGTGGCGGTCAAGCTGGGTTCCAGCAACTGGTCCCCCGGGAGTGCCTGGAGGCTTGCTCTGGCCGGAGAGAAGTTCGCGGTCTGGACGCGAAGCCATTGACTGGAAGGGGAAGTCAGCGGCTTGCTCAATCGCCCTACCTGTGTCACACTCCAACAAATTGGCAGGCAGACACGTGAGCGGGGAGTATTTGATTGGGCTGCACTTTGGGAGCTTCACTCCAGTGCCCGCAGCAGCCCCCGGGCCTTGTGCAACGTCTCGGCATACTCTCCCTCCGGAGTGGAGTCGGCCACAATGCCACCGCCGACGGGAAACTGCAACCACCCCCCGGCCAGCGTCATGGTCCGGATCAGGATGCTGGTGTCCATCGCTCCATCGAAGCCGACGTATCCCAGGCTACCGCAATAGGGTCCGCGCACGGTCGGCTCCAGCTCGACGATGATCTCCATGGCCCGGATCTTCGGCGCTCCCGTCACCGAGCCGCCGGGAAACGCTGCCCGCAGCAGGTCCACCGGCCCCAGCCCTGGACGGAGCCGGCCACGCACCTCCGACACCAGATGATGGACGTAGCGGTAGCTCTCCAACCGGCAGACCGCCTCGACGCGGACCGTCCCATATTGGCAGACCCGGCCCAGGTCGTTTCGCAGCAGGTCGATGATCATGATGTTCTCGGCCCGGTCCTTCAGCGAGCGGAGCAGCTCCTCGGCCTGCCGGCGGTCCTCTTCCGGCGTGGCCCCGCGGGGCCGGGTGCCCTTGATCGGCCGGGTCTCCACCTCTCCGTCTTCCAGACGCAGAAACCGCTCCGGCGAGGCGCTGAGCAGGATCGCCTCGCCCAGGTCGAAGTAGCCGGCAAAGGGAGCGGGGTTGCGCTGCCGCAGGCGGGCGTACAGCTCCAGCGGCGGCAGCGGACAGCGGGCCAGCAGCCGCTGGGCCAGGTTGACCTGGAAGCAGTCGCCGGCGTGGACGTACTCGATGCCGCGGCGGATCGTCTCCAGATACCGGGGGCGGTCAAAGTTGCTGAAGACGCCCGGGAGGCCGGGGACCGCTGACAGCGTTAGCCCGAAGCGAGGGTCGCTGTTTCCCTCGCTTGCGCTTCGGGCTAACACCGCCCCTGCCAGCTGTCCTCGCACCCACTCCATCCTCTCCCAGGCCCGCTGTTGCCGTTGCCGTTCCGTTGCCGCGGGCAAGCCGGTGGAGATCACCCAGGCCCGGCCTTCGACTCCGTCAAACGCCACCACCCAGTCATAGAACCCCAGCGCCAGGTCCGGCAGGCCAAAGTCGTCGCGGGCCGGCCAGGGCAGCCGCTCCAGATGATGACACAGGTCATAGCCGAACAGGCCCGCCGCTCCCCCCTGAAACGGTGGCACCCCGGGGACCGTACGCAACGGCCACCGGGCCAGCAGCTGGCGGAGCGCGGCGAAGGGATCGGCTGTCTCCAGCGATCCCGAAGCCAGCGCGTCAGGAACGTTACAAGACCAGCTCACCTCCCCCCGGCGCGAACGCAGCCAGCCAAAGGGGTCGGCCGTGACAAAGGAATAGCGTCCCAGGCTCGGATGGCTGTTGGCGCTGTCGAGGAAGAGCAGGTGCGGCAGGTGCTGCAGCCGGAGACAGACTTCCCACGGGTCAGGGGCCGGGATCAGCTCCCGGATCAGCGGCGTTGGCTCAGGTTTCTCCATCCATCTTGTCCTCTCCGGAGAGCGGCGCGCTTGTTGTATGGCCGTGACTCTGTTCCGGCACGGTGAGAAAGCCCCAGCGCAGGGCCTGGTCCTGAACGTAGTTCTTCCCCAGCGTCAGGGCCGTCGCCGCCTTGGCCATCTCGTAACCCAGGTAGAACGCATGGGATGGATCGATCGGCTCGCGCCGGCTCATCTCGGCGAACAGGTCAAACGGATCGCTCCCTTGCAAGTGCATCGCCCGGTTGATGACGTGGATCAACCCATCCTCGGCGAACAGCCGGAAGTTGCGATCGTGGACCTGCCGGGCCAGCTCCGCCAGCGTTTGCGGGCCGTGCCGTCGCAGCCGGGGATCGCGCAGCAACACCAGGTCCGGCTCCAGGTGCTTGGGAAGCACCTTCTGCGTGACCGCATGGTAGACCAGCCGCCGGGCCAGATCCAACTCGCGGACACAGCTGCGGCACCAGTTAATCACCTGCGTGGTCAGCACGCTGCGAATGGCCAGCTCCTGACAGAACCCCAGCAGCAGCACGTTGACCCCGGCCGAGTCCACGTCGGTCAGCTCGGTCAGGTTGCCCACACCCATCAGCATCTCGGCCTGCGGATACCGGCGGCGCACTTCCAGATACCGAGACACCGAGGGGGCAAATCCAAGGCCAATCGGCTCCAGCACCGGGTCGATGCGGAAGGGGACGCCCCAGGCAGTCAGGCGGTCGATGGTCTGGTCCAGTCCGCCCAGCGTGGGCAAGTCATCGGGGAGGACGACCACCTCGCAGCCCCAGTCCCGGGCAGCCTCGACGTTGCTGCCGTTGACGCTCAGGACCAGTTCCGCACCCGAACGCACCGCGGCCAGGACCTCGGCGGGGTTGAAGCTGTCGATGGAGACGCGATGGCCGGCGTCCTTCAGGACCTTGACCGCGTCGCCGACCTCGGTCCAGGTCAAGCCCGGATCACAGCCAACGTCGATGATGTCGGCTCCTGCATTGCGGAGGGTCCGGGCCTGCTCCAGCAACTGTTCCCGGCTCAGCCGGGGAGCGTGGTTGATCTCCGCCAGGATGGCGATGTCGAACCGCCCGTAATCGGTGGGCGTTGTGCGGGTCATCTGGAAGAATTCGGGCAGGTCGCGCAGATCGGCCGGGCCGCGCTCTACCTCGGTCCCGACCGCCTCACGCACCAGCGCCAGGTCGCCGGCACACAGGCCGGGCAGGATGACGCGCACAACGCCTGCGGGCACCGTCAGGTGCCTGGCAATCCAGGGAGTCGTCGCCAGGGCGACGACGGTGATGGGCAGGACGGAGACGCCCCAGTCGAACCCAGCGCGCGGAGCCAGCTCCTCCAGGGTGCGGCGCAGGGCCGGCTCGGCAAGCTTGCCGGTGACAAAGAGCAATCGCGGTCGGTCCATTCCTCCAGCTTACCGCAGTCTTCCTTCCCTGACGAGAGGCCAGGGCGTCCAGACAGAGGGCGATCAGGGCCCGAGGACGCGGCAAGATTCTACGCGCCGCGTCAGTCCGAGAAGCTGAAGTGAAGGAAGAGCAGGCGGTCATCGGCTTCAAGGACAAAGTCATCCCAAGAGATGGCATAGAATCGGGTTTCGGTGATGCGGATTTGCCAGGCGGATCGAGGCTGGATCACCTCTTCCAGCGCGCGGATCAGGATGTCAACGAGACCACCCCGGCCCCTTTCGTCGAGGAAAGCAAGGCAGTCTGGGCCAGCCCGAAGGGTTCTCAGCGAATCGAACATCCACCGGGTCAGAATGTCTCGGCGGGCGACCCTCCAATCCGGGAGTTTCTCCAGCGACACAGGGCGGCAGCACTCCGGAAAGTGATCTCTCACTTGATCGGCGAGAGGGCCTACCGGCCGACGCAGCGTCGGGGCAAACCAGTAACTGATGTCGCTTCTGTGTTGGTTGACCTGGGAATAAGCCCGGAGCATCCCCTCCAGTCTTCCCAGTGCGAGCAAGGTCGGTGAATCCCACAGAGGAACGCGACCGGCCACGAGGTCGGCCCACGCCGGGTCAATGCAGTCGGGAGGCCGCACCCCCTTCTCGGCCCATTTGCGGAGGTATTCCGCCCGCGCCCTCTGGCCGCGATCCTCCAGCCAGTCGGCATAGACGAGCCTGGTTGCCGTGTCGTCGGGATGGGCCTGGATGGCACGGATAAAAGCATCTTCGTCGGTCATGGCACGTCTCCGAGTTAGCCGCCGCCTCATCGTGTTTGCTCATCCAGATCTCCAGCTTATCGTGTTTGCTCGTCCGAATCGAGGTCCAGGGAATTCGGGAAAACCCCAAACACATCCTTGCAAACAGCCCGGCCCGGGAGGACAATCAGGCCGGTTCTGTCCCGCTTGACCCTCCAAAGGAGCAGGAGCCATGCACCCCTCACAGCGAACCAGCAACCGTGAAATCTACCTGATCCAGCCCAGGTTCCCGCCCTCGTACTGGGGACTGGAATCGATGCTCCGGCTGACCCCGTTCCGTGCCGTGAATCCGCCGCTGGGCCTGCTCACCCTGGCAGCGCTCACGCCGCCCGACTTCCACATAACGCTCTGTGACGAGAACGCCGGCGAGCGCGTCAATTACGACACCAGTGCCCAGATCGTTGGCATCACCGGCTACAACCTCCAGAACGCCCGGGTCTATGCGCACGCCGAGCGCTTTCGTGCCCGCGGCAAAACTGTCGTCTTGGGCGGGCCGCTGGCCAACATCCTGCCCGACGAGTGCCGGCCCCATTGTGACGTCCTGTTCGAGGGCGAGGCTGAGTATACCTGGCCGCAGTTCCTCCGCGAGTATGCCAGCGGCCGGTGGTCCGACCACTACGTCCAGGTGGACAAGATCCACATGCCCGACTCGCCGCCGCCCCGGCTCGACCTGCTCCGCCACCGGTATCTGCAAGGGATCGTCCAATGTACTCGCGGCTGTCCCTTCACCTGCGAGTTCTGCGACATCATCGTGATGTACGGCCGGAAGATGCGCTTCAAGCCGGTCGAGCAAGTGCTGCGAGAAGTCCAGGCCTGGCACCGGCACGGCATGGCGCAGGTCTTCTTCGCCGACGACAACTTTGTCGGCCATCGCGCTTATGCCCGGGAGCTGCTGCGCGAGCTGGCGGCCTGGAACCGAAGGCAGCACCGCCCCCTGTCGTTCTTCACCCAGGTCAGCATCGACCTGGTTCGCGACGAGGAGCTGCTCCGTCTGCTGCGGGCGGCCAATTTCGCGGCGGTCTTCATTGGCGTCGAAACGCCGCGCAAGGCCAGCCTGGCCGAGACACGCAAGACCCAGAATGAGAAGGTCGATCTGGTCCAGGCGATCCACACCATCCAATCGTACAACCTGTTCACCTGGGCCGGCATGATCGTCGGCTTCGACAACGATGATGCTGCCATCTTCGAGGAGCAGTACCAGTTCCTGCAAAAGGCTCAGGTCCCGGTGGCCATGCTGAGCGTGCTGCTGGCCATCCCCAAGACCCCGCTGTACAAGCGGCTCCAGGCCGAAGGCCGGATGCTGATGCCAACCGGCGACCCCACCTTGCCGGCTGACCTGGACCATGACGAACACCTCCACTGGGAGGGGACCGACGGGCGGACCAATTTTCGTCCGCTCAACCTGACGATGGAGGAGCTGCAGCAGGGCCAGCGAATGCTCTACCAGAAGCTGTACGCACCCGACGCCTTCCAGGAGCGACTGCTCGGCAATCTGCGGCGGTTCGAGAGCAGCGACGTGCGTACTGGGCCGATCCGCTGGGAGTTCCTCGCCAGTTTCCTGCAGCTGGCCCGGAAAAACTGGCGGCACGGGCCGCCGGCACGGCGGTTCTTCTGGCGGACGCTGTGGGAGACCCTGCGACATTCGCCGCAGAGCCTGATCCAGGTGGGCATGCAGCTGGGGATGTACGAACATTTCGCCCAGGTCCACGCTGACGCCTGGGCCTGGGACCCCTGGCAGCCGGCTGGGGCCAAGCAAGAAGACAGCCACTTGGCCGGGTTACCCGTGGAGGTTTGACGGCGGCTGGAAGGAGCGCCTGGACTGCTGCCATCGACCCCGGCCGAACTCCGCTGCCAGGGTGGAAAAGAACCGGCAGAGGAACGATTCCCGCGACGATCACCGCGATTGGTCCACGACTTCAGCGGATGCCAGTTCTCATGCCAATCCCTTCAGCTGGTGAAGAATCCGCCTGTACCAGCGGGCCATCGAGCAGATCCGCGCTTGGTTCGAGTCCCACCCCTGGCAGGCCTTCCGCCAGGCCAAGTCGCTCGATCTGCGCCTGCGGCAACAGCAGCTGGGCGAGCTGCTGAGCTGAGCCCGGCTCGCGCCGCGAATCCACTTCCCACCCCTTTGCACGTTTTTGTGTCACACCGCGCCAATAAGTCCTGTGAGGAACGACACGAGACATTTCCTTGTCGATTCTCTGCCTCAGGGGGCAGGGAATCGTTGACCATCGTTTGTTCCTGCGAACGCAATCATGGTCCACACTCATCCCCTGGCAGGCTGCTAGACCAAGAGGAGGTTACACGTGTTCGACTTCGGCAAGTGGTTCCGCAAGACGTTCCGCGTCGATGCCCTCCTCGATGGCGGTCGCCGTCCTGCCCGCCCCAACCGGCCCCGACCTTCTCTTGAAGCTCTGGAAGATCGGCTTGTGCCCACCATCCTGTTCCAGCCGGCGTTTGGTCCCGAGACGACCACGGGGTCAGCGGAGTACAATCAACCCCAGAATGGCGTCCCGGTCACCACGCCGATCAATCTCGTCTTCCTGGGACAATACTGGAACGGCGCGGCCGGGCAGAGCCAGAAGAGCTCCATTGAGAGCCAGGCCTCGGCGCTCGTGGGCAGTCCCTACCTGAGCGGTCTGACCGATTACAACAGCAGCGGTCTCGCCTCGATCATAACGGATACGGTACTCCCCTACGACAGCGCCTTTCAGGGCCCAGCGGGGAGCCAAACCTTTTCGGGACTCGACGGCCTGTCCAAAGTGTTGAATCAGGCCATTCAGCAGGGCACAATCCTTGGCCCCACCGGTGTGAACACGAATCTGTACGTTGTTTTCACTGGGCCCGGCGTCAGCGATTCTACCCCGGCATACGCGAATGCCGGTGGATGGAATCAAGTCGATCAACTGAGCAACGACACCTCGTTCCCCTTGCTCTGGATCAGCTCAAATCCGGAGAGTTCCACGAGTCTCTATCTCTCCCACGAGCTGGTCGAAGCCATTACGGATGCAGGAGATGCGGGTGTCCAGGCTACCGCAGGTGCCAATTTCACGCCGGCGCCGGATACCAGCACCACGCCGCCGAAGCCTGGGGACAAGACCGACCAGATCGGCGATTTTGAACCAAACGCGGGCTTCTACAGTGCCTACGTTCTCGACTACGGTGTCGATACGGGCGTGGCCGCCCAGGCGTACTGGACGAATGCCTATGGAGGGCAATACACCATCCCGGACGGTCAGCAACAGATTTTTGAAGTCATACCCCAGTGGAGCAGCACCGTCTACGACGGAACCAATGCCCCGACGTTCGAAGGTGGGGCACTTCTCATCGCCGGCGGCGAGCACGGCAACAGACCCGACACGATCATCGTTAACACCAACGCCGAAGGAGGCGTGGAAGTCTCGGTCGATGGCGACATCGCCTCGTTCCCTCCTGGGCAGATCAACTTCATCAACATCAGTACGGTCGGCACCGGCAACGCCGTCAAGGTTCTGGGGGATGCCAGGGGAGTACCGGTATCGATCAACGTCGCGGCGACCGACAGCGTCATCGTGGGTAACGGCAGCCTGAGCAATATCGGCAGCTCCATCTACGTCGAGTCCAGGGACCGCAGCAGTCCCGTCAACCTGACTGTCGATGACTCGCTGGATGGATCGTCGCCGGTGGCCAACCTCGACCTGGCGCCTTCCTGGTACGACGGCAGCACCCCCCCCGGTATCGAGGGGGTGACAGGCCTGAGCGGGACGGCGGCCATTGTGTACGACGCCAACTACGTCAGTCCGACCATCAAACTCGGCTCCGGTTCTCTCACCGTCGCTATGACCGGACCCCAACCCACCACCATCGATCTGTACAATGCCAACGCTGTCGTCAACGGGACAAACGGTGCCGTGTCGATCAACCTGGAGACGGGAACGAACAAGGTAACGGTCAACCCCCTGGATTCTCCCTTCGACCAACAGCCATCGATAGGACCTCTCTCGGTCAACGACTTTACCGGCTCCGGTACGCTCACCGTGGATGGCTCCTTGGCGACAGACGTGGACATCCCAGCCCTATCCCTGAACCTCGTCCGACAGCCAAGCTTCACGGTGACTAACGACACCGTGAACTGGCAGGACAATGCGTCGTTCAATGGCAAACCCTATACCGCGAAGACGTCGCTCACCTACAGCGGCCTGAGCGCCATCGACCTCATCGGTGGCAAGAGCAGCACCACCTTTATGGTCGATTTGCCCGCCGGTATCCTCTTTACCGTACCGCCGCCGGCGCTATCCATCACCGGCGGCAGCGGTTCGGACACCCTGATCATGGATGACTCGGCCGCGCTGTCAGCCACCAGCCCCGATCAGCGCACGGTCAACTTCACGGTCACCGGCAGCACGATCAACTGGCTGGACAGCGCCACTATCCCCTCGTACCCGGTCTTTTCCAACTCGCTCACGGTCTCCTATGTCGGTCTGAGCGCCATCCACCTCATTGGCGGTAAGGCCAGCACCACCTTCACGGTCGATTTGCCTGCCGGTATCCTCTTTTCCGCGCCGCCGCCGGCGCTGACCATCTTCGGCAACAGCGGCTCGGACACTCTGATCATGGATGACTCGGCCGCACTGCCAGCCACCAGCCCCGACCAGCGCACGGTCAACTTCACGGTCACCGGCAGCACGATCAACTGGCTGGACAGCCTCACCATCCCTTCGTACCCGGTCTTCTCCAACTCGCTCGCGGTCTCCTATGTCGGTCTGAGCGCCATCCACCTCGTTGGCGGTAAGGTCAGCACCACCTTCACGGTCGATTTGCCTGCCGGTATCCTCTTTTCCGCGCCGCCGCCGGCGCTGACCATCTTCGGCAACAGCGGCTCGGACACTCTGATCATGGATGACTCGGCCGCGCAGCCAGCCACCAGCCCCGATCAGCGCACGGTCAACTTCACGGTCACCGGCAGCACGATCAACTGGCTGGACAGCGCCACTATCCCCTCGTACCCGGTCTTTTCCAACTCGCTCACGGTCTCCTATGTCGGTCTGAGCGCCATTCACCTCATTGGCGGTAAGGCCAGCACCACCTTCATGGTCGATTTGCCTGCCGGTATCCTCTTTTCCGCGCCGCCGCCGGCGCTGACCATCTTCGGCAACAGCGGCTCGGACACTCTGATCATGGATGACTCGGCCGCGCTGCCAGCCACCAGCCCCGACCAGCGCACGGTCAACTTCACGGTCACCGGCAGCACGATCAACTGGCTGGACAGCGTCACCATCCCCGCGCTGCCCGTCCTCTCGAACTCGCTGACGGTCACTTACATCGGCGTGAGGGAGGTGAACCTGTACGGCGGTAACACGCCCACCACGTTCGCAGTCGATTTCCCTCACACCCTGGGGTCGCCCCTGGCCCCCAAACTGGGCATCTGGGGCCGCAGCGGCGCCGACAGCCTCACCGTCGATGACACCAGCACGACCGACGATTTTGGTATCCTGAACACACAGCTGGCGTTCACCATCAATCCCAATGTCATCCAGTGGTCCGACGTCCTCCAGGGTCCGGGGGGACAACTACCGCTGGCCGAAGAGATCGGCTACCTGGGAGTGGCCAAGCTCACCATCGACGGCAGCAATGTGGGCACCACCTACACCATGAACGGCTCGTTTGCCACCACGACGCTCAACGGCGGCAGCGGCAACGACACCTTCAGCGTCGGCGGCGCCGACCAGACCCTGAACGCCATCCTCGGTCCTCTGACGATCGACGGCGGCGGCGGCAGCAACACGCTGACGCTCAACGACCAGGGCGACCAGGCCGCCACCACCTGGACGCGCACGGCCGGCCTCATCACCCTGCAGCGCCTCGATGGGCCCAGCAAGGGCAGCGTCCAGGTCGCCTACGCCAACGTGCAGACGCCGGTCATCAATGGCGGACACGGGCTCAACACGCTGATCGGCAGCGGCCCAACCTCCAGCAATTTCGCCATCACCTCGAATGGCCAGGCCAAGAACTCGTCCATCGCCACAGACGCCCAGGGGAACACCTACTTGGCCGGCAGTTTCCAGGGGACCATCGACCTCGACCCAAGCTCCGCGGTCTACAATCTGACGGCATCCGGCGCCACGGACGCTTACATCGCCAAGTATTCGCCGAGCGGTGCCCTGCTGTGGGCCCACGACCTCGCCGGCAGCGGCCAGGGAACTGCAGAGAGCTATAAAGTGGCGGTGGACGGCGCCGGCAACGTCTACGCTGTGGGCGAGTTCAGCGGCACGGCCACTTTCGGCACGACCACGCTGACCAGCGCCGGCGGCGAGGATGCCTTTGTCACCAAGCTGAATAGCTCTGGCAGTTTCCAGTGGACCAAGAGGTTCGGTGGCAGCGGCCAGTACGACTATGCCGCGGCGCTCGCCTTTGACAGCGCTGGCAACGTCTACCTCGGCGGCACCTTCCAGAACTCGATTTCCTTGGGCGGCACCACCCTGGTCAGCACCGGCTCGGAAAACGGTTTCGTGGCCAGCCTCAACAGCAGCGGCGGCGTCCGCTGGGCAGTCGCCATGAAGGGCAATGACCAGGTGAGCCCCAACAGCCTGGCGGTGGACAGTGGGGGCAACCTTTACGCGGCTGGCTTGTTCAGCGGCACGGCGACCTTCGGGCGCACCTCGCTCAGCAGCGATGGCAGTTATGATGGTTTCGTGGAGAAGATGAATAGCAGCGGCCAGGTGTTGTGGGTGCAGCCAATTGCCAGCAGCGGCCTGGACGCTGCTGGCAGCGTGGTTGTTGACCCCGCAGGCGATGTCTACGTGGACGGCACCTTCAGCGACACGGCGACGTTCGCCGGCGCCACCCTCACCAGCGCCGGCGACCGCGACATTTTCGTGGCCCGGTTGAGCAGCGCCGGCACGCTGCAGTGGGTGCGGACCTTCGGGAGTACCGGCCTGGACGAGCCGACCGGCGGCAGCCTGGCGGTGGATGCGGCCGGCGACCTGTACGTGGGCGGAGCATTCAGCGGCACGGTCGCGTTTGGCAATGAATCGCTGACCACGGGGGGCGTCGCGAGCGGCTTCCTGGCCGATCTGGATAGCACCGGCACCGTCCAGTGGGCCGAGCAGTTGGGCAGCGGCAACGGCGACGACTTCGTCCTCGGCGTCGCCGTGGATAGCGCGGGCAACATCCACGCGGGAGGCAACTTCCAAGGCTCGGCCAACCTCGACCCCAGTTCGGGCATCTTCAACCTGACCAGCAGTAAACCAGCAACTCAGGCCTTCCAGGGCCCCTACGATTCTTTCCTGTTCGAGCAAGCGGCGCAGGCCGGGCCGCTGGTCTTCCAGGCGCCGGCCTCGGGCACCACGGCCAGCTATCGGCTGCGTCTGAACGGAGCCAACCTGCAACTGCTAAACGCCGCCACCGGCGCCGTGCTGGCGAGCAAGCCGCTGGCCGATACCACCTCGGTCGTCATCGATGCGGCCGACGGCGTCAACACCACGCTCACCATCGACTTCAGCGGCGGCAGTTTCTCCGTGCCGGTCGCCTTTAACGGCGGCTCCGGCAACAACACGCTTGTTGGGCCGAACGCGGACACCGCCTGGACCATCACGGGCCCCAACACGGGCACCGCCGGCAGCGTCAGCTTCTCCCAGGTCGCTAACCTGGTGGGCGGCAGCGGGGCCGACACCTTCGTGGTGGATGCCGGTGCCAGCATCGGCGGCATAGACGGCGGCAAGGGGAGCAACAGCGCGACCGTCAACGACCAGGGCGACACCGCCACGTACACCTACATCGTGACTTCCAATGCGGTGACTCGCGACGGCGTCACGGCGCTGACGTACCGCAACGTGAGCGGCCTGACCCTCGACGGCAGCAGCGGCAACGACAACTACGATGTGGAGAGTACCGTGGCCGCGACCCCGGTGACCGTCAGCACCGGGCCCGCCCCCGACAGGAACATCATCGACGTCGCCAGTGCCCAGAATACGCTGGACACCATCAAGGGAGCGGTGACGATCAACGGCCAGGCCGACGACTCCTTCAATGTCGGCGACTTGAACAGCACCGCGGGACACACCTACGTGCTCAAGGCGTTGCCGAGCCTGTCGCCGACCGCCAATCAGCTGACCCGTTCCGGCGCGGCGACGATCACGTACACCGGGATGAATGTGCTCCAGCTGACCGGCGGCAGCGGCACCAACACCTTCAACATCGACAGCATCGCCAACAATTTCGTCACGCGCATCTACGGCGGCGGCGGCCGGGACGTCTTCAACGTCAGTCCCGATGCGCACAATCTGGACAACCTGATCGGGCCCAATGCGCCCAACTTGCCGAACATTCTGGACCTGGAAGGCACGAAACCGGGCGGGACGACCAGCAATGCCACGCTCAACGTCTACGACCAGAACGACACGGACACCCGCAAATGGCTTCTTGAGTCAAACGCCATGGTCATTTATCCGCCGAACAGCAGCGCCGTGCCGCCGCTCCAGTTGTACTTCGAGAACATGACCACCGTGGCGCTGCATGGCGGTGGTGGCGACGACACCTTCGCCCTGAGTTCCGTCAGCCCGGCCAGTCTGTCGCTGGACGGCGGCGCAGGAACCAACACGCTGGATTACTCCGGCTGCACCGGGGACGTGACGGTCGATCTGCCGCTGGGCACGGCCACCGGCCTGGCCGGAGGCATCCGCAACGTCCAGAACGTCACCGGCAGCCAGGGCGACGACATCCTGGTCGGCAACGGTGGCAACGTGCTGGTCGGCGGCACGGGGCGGAACATCCTCATTGCCGGGGCCATCCCCAGCACTTTGATTGGCGGAGCCGACGAGGACGTCCTGGTCGGCGGCACCACCAGCTACGACAAGAACATCAGGGCCCTCGACGCCCTCATGGCCGAGTGGTCGCTGAGCGGGCCGGATTACGCCACGCGCGTCCAGGCCCTGCTCACCGGCGTCGGCAGCAACGGCTCGACCCGGCTCAACCGCTCGACGTTCCGCAGCAACGGCGGCGGCAACACGCTCATCGGCGGCGCTGGTCTCGATCTGTTCTTTGGCCTGCTGCCGGCCGACTCCGCCACGCCGGACACGACCGACTGGAACCAGAACCCCACCTCGGGAGAGACGTTCTTCGATCCGCGTGGGTGAGCCTCGACATCCAGGCCGGATGGGGCAGCCGGGGATGAAGCACCGGCCCACCGCGTCATTCCAGCAGGTCGCCCACTTCCTGCTTGAGCCGGCGCAGGATGCGCGACCGGGCCTGGCGGACGCCGGCCGTCGTCATGGTCAGCTCGGCCGCCACGGCGTCGGTGGATCGGCCCTCGACCACGGCCAACCAGAACGCCTGCCAGGTGTGCGCATTGAACTCGCAGCGCACCAGCTCCACAGCGCGGCGGTAGACCTGGCCGATCTCGAAGGCCTCCTCCGGGTCGGCCGTGGGGGTAGGGTCGGCGACTTGCTGGAGCCGGTCCCAGGCACCGGAGCCTCCCTCGGCCTGGGGCAGGCTGCCGTTGCGGCGCCTGTGGAGCAGGATGTGGTTGCGCGTGATGCCGTGCAGCCAGCCCCGGAAGGTGTCGCCGGGCCGGTCGCGGCGGAACCGGGCCAGACCCAGGGCGGCCGCGGTGAAGACTTCCTGGGCCACGTCCTCGGCGTCAGTCGCCCCGACGCCGCCCCGGGTGCTCCAGAACAGCACCAGGGGACGGTACAGCTGCACCAGCTGCCGCCAGGCTTCTGCGTCATTGGCCCGGGCCCGCTCCAGCAGACTGAGGGACGTTGACGGCTGGCTGTCGGCTCGGGGCCGGTCCTCCGAGGAGGGATCGGTTTGAGCGGCGGGGTCGGCCATTGCGCTTCTCCACGTTGAGAACAGGGGTGTCCCGCTAGGTGCAATCTAATATACCCGAAGGCAGGGCATTGCGGGGAAGTAACCTCGTTCAAGGGAGGCGCACTTGTCCAGAGAGGATTGCGTCACCGAAGCCGATCTGAAGGCCCTGCTGCTGGGGGAGCTGTCCGAGACAGCCGGCGCGGCTGTCCTGGCTCACCTGGAGACCTGTGCCGCCTGTGAAGCCGTTGCGCCGGCTGGAACAGCTGACCGACCCGGCAATCCTTGCGCTCCGCCAGATGCTGTCCCAGTTCCAGCCCGGCGGTTGCAGCGTGGCTCCCCCGACCACTGTCGATCAGGTCCTGGCGCCGCCCTTCCCCAGCACCCTGAGCCCGCCCGGATACGAACTGCTGGGCGAGCTGGGGCGTGGCGGCATGGGGGTCGTGTACAGGGCCCGGCAGATCAGTCTCAACCGCGTCGTTGCCCTCAAGATGATCCTGGCGGGCGGTCATGCCGGGCCGGAGCTGTGTGCCCGCTTCCTGACCGAGGCTGAGACCCTGGCCGGACTGCAGCATCCGCACATCGTCCAGATCCACGATTTTGGCTATCCCGGCGGTCTGCCGTACATGGCCCTGGAATTCATGGCCGGAGGCAGCCTGGCCCAGAAACTGGCGGGCCGGCCCCAGCCGGCCGCGGCCTCCGCTGCACTGGTCGAAGTCCTGGCCCGGGCGGTCCACCATGCCCACCAGAAGGGCATCGTGCATCGCGACCTGAAGCCGGCCAACGTCCTGCTGGGCCGCAAAGCCGACGAACCAGCTTCGCCAGCGAATCCCGGATGGCGGCTTGCGGACTTTGAACCCAAGATCACCGACTTCGGCCTGGCCCGCCTGGAGTCCTCTGACCTGACCGCCCCCGGCGCCATTCAGGGCAGCCCCCCTTACATGGCCCCGGAGCAGGCGGCGGGCGACAACCGTTCGGTCGGCCCGGCGACCGACGTTTACGCCCTGGGGGCCATCCTTTACGAAATGCTGACGGGCCGGCCGCCGTTCCAGGGCAGCACCAGCCTGGAGACGCTGGAGCTGGTCCGCGGTCAGGAACCGGTGCCGCCGATGCAGCTCCAGCCGCGGACACCCCGCGACCTGAACACGATCTGCCTGAAGTGCCTGCACAAGGAGCCCGGCCAGCGCTACGCCACAGCCCTGGCCCTGGCCGAGGACCTGGCCCGGTTTCAGGCGGGCCGGCCGGTCCAGGCGCGTCCGGTGGGGCCGCTGGAACGCGGCTGGCGCTGGTGCCGGCACAACCCGCTCGTGGCCGGATTGATGGCCGCGGTCGTGGTTGCGTTGCTCCTGGGGACCGTCATCTCCGGCTCCTTCGCGGTCCAGTCGGCCCATGACGCGGCCGAGGCCCTCAGCAAGCGGGCGGACGCGGAACGGGAAACGCGCAGGGCCCGGCAGGCCGAAGAACAGCAACGGCAGGCCAAGAAAGCGGCCCAGCAGGCTCAGCTGGCGGCGCAGGAAGCCGAGAAACGGAAGGACGTCCAGCTGAACCGGGCCGAGGGGCTTCGGTACGCCGGCCAGCTCAGTGCGGCGCTGCGGGAGTGGGAGGCCGGCAACGTGGAACTGGCCTGGGACCATCTGGAGGCCTGCCGCTGGGACCTGCGCGGCTGGGAACACAATTACCTCTGCACCCTCTTCCAGAACAACCAGATCACCCTCCGGGGGCACACCAGTAGAGTCATTGCCGTGGCGTTCAGTCCCGATGGAGCCACGGTCGCCAGCGGCAGCACCGACGACACGGTGAAGCTGTGGGACGCCCGCACCGGGCAGCAGCGCCTTTCCATCCCGGCGGGCCTCAAGGGGCTCCTGGCCGTGGCGTTCAGTCCCGATGGGACACGCCTGGCAGGCTGCGGAAACAGCAACACGGTCGCGGTCTGGGATCCTCGTACCGGCCGGCAGCTCCTCTCCGTCCAGGGACACACTGAAAGGATCTTCGGGATTGCCTGGAGCCCCGACGGCAAGCGGCTCGCTGGCGGGGGTGCGGTCGGAAAACCAGGTCCCGCTGTCGAGGTCTGGGACACCCAGGGCGGGCAAGAGCTGCTCTCCCTCCAGGGGGAGAATAGTTGGGTCTGGGGAGTCGCGTTCAGCCCCGACGGCAGCCGGCTCGCGGCGGGTTTGAAGAGGATGGTCAAGGTCTGGGACGCCCGTGCCGGCCGGGAACTGGTCTCTCTTCCGACACCCACCGACGCGATCATCACCAGCGTGGCGTTCAGTCCCGATGGCTCGCGGCTGGCCTGTTGCGGCGTGAACCTGCCTCCGCGGGTGTGGGACCTCCCCAGTGGCCAGGAACTCTTCTCCCTCCGGGACGAACTCGGCCAGGTCACGGTCGTGGCCTTTAGCCCCGACGGTCTGCGCCTTTGCGGCAGCAAGTGGGGTGGGGCTCCCCGGGTGTGGGACGCGCGCACCGGCCAGGCTCTCTTCTCGCTCAAGGGCCACAGCGACAACATTCACAACGTGGCCTTCAGCCCCGACGGCACGCGCGTGGTCAGCGGCAGCGCGGATCGCACCCTCAAGGTGTGGGACGTTCGCGGCGTGCCGACGGACCAGATCTTCCGGGGCCATCCCAACGGGGTCACCTGTGTGGCGTTCAGCCCAGACGGCACCCGGTTCGCCAGCGCCGGTCTTTGTCCTCCCAGGAGCGGGAAAGACCAGGCTCACAATCCCTACGGCATCGCCGCCTTGAAGGGGGAGGTGAACGTGTGGGAGCCGAAGAGTGGCCAGATCCTCTTCTCCTTCGAGGATCACAACAACACGATCACCAGCCTGGCGTTCAGTCCGGACGGCAAACGGATCGCCAGCGCCGACAAGGACTGGAAAGTCAAGGTCTGGGATGCCCAAGGCGGACAGGCCCTGCTCTCCGTCCGGGGAGACGTCAGCTGCCTCAGCTTCAGCCCGGACGGCAGGCGTCTGGCCGTCGCCCTCGAGACCAGGCTCCGCTACCGCGTGCCGAAGATCTGGGACGTCGCTACCGGCCGGGAGTTGCTTGCTCTGGACACCACTGCCGACGTTCTGGCCTTCAGCCCGAAAGACAACCGGCTGGTCACCGCGGGCCCGGCCTCTGGCCTCCAGGTCTGGGACGGCGCCACCGGCCGGCATCTCCTCGCGCTGCCAGGGCACAGCAGTCCCGTCACCTGCCTGGCCTTCACCCGGGACGGGTCGCGTCTGGTCAGCGGCAGTGCGGATCGAACCTTGAAAGTGTGGGACGTCCGCACGGGTCGAGAGGTTGCGTCGCTCCAGGGACACGCAGGCGGGGTCAATTGTGTGGCGATCAGCCCCGATGGCTCGCGGGTCGCCAGCAGCAGCGGGGACAGGACTCTGAAGGTCTGGGATGCCCGCAGCGGCCTGGAGCTTCTTTCTTTCAGCATCTCGGTCACGCGCTCGGGGAATCGCTCGCCCGTCTTTGCCATGGTGACCACCCTGGCTTTCAGTCCGGACGGCGCGCGTCTTGTCAGCGGAAGGCTCGACGGAACCCTGCAGGTTTGGGACGCCCACGACGGCCAGGTGGTCCGCTCGCTGCGGGGCCACGCTGCCGGCTCGGAGGTTCGCAGCGTGGCCTTCAGTCCAGACGGCTGGCACCTGGCCAGTACGGGCAACGACGGCACCGTCAAGGTGTGGGACTTGCACAGGGGGCAGGACGTCCTCTCCTTCCCGGTGGGCGGGGGCGTGACCGCGGTGGCCTTTAGCCCCGATGGCCGGCGGGTGCTTGGCAGATCCACCAACGGCAAGACGCTGGCCTGGGACTTACCCAGCGGTGAACCTCTCGGCGAGGTCGATGACCCGGTCCCCCCAGCCACGCACGAGGCGACCAGCCTGGACGGCCAATGGCGGGCCACCGCGGCCGGCTCGCGCATCCAGGTGGTTGGGGTCGGCGAAGAGGCGGAGGTCGAACGCCGCCGGCAAGCCTGGGACCGCGCGGCCCTGGAACGCCTGGCACGCTTCGATCCCGTCTGGCATCGAGCCCAGGCGGCCACGGCCGAACAGGCCGGAGAACACTTCGCCGCCAGTTTCCATCTCGGCCGGCTCACGTACGCCTTTCCCTGGGACGCGCAGCTGTGGCTTCGCCAGGCTCATGCCCTGGCCCGCCAGGAACGAACCGCCGAGGCCTCGACCAGTCTCTTGCACGCCCTCTTCCTCGCCCCGCACCTCTCCCCCTGGCCCCTCGACCCGCATGCCGCCACCCGTGCCGAGGCCGCTGTCCGAACCGGCGCCTGGGCCGTGGCCGCCCGCGCCTTCCAGCTCGCCGCGCATCAGCCCGGAGCGTCCCTGGCGCTGCGGCGCGATTTGCTCCTGACCCAGGCTGCCGCCGGCCAGGCCGATGACTGCCGGCAAACCCTTGCCGAACTCGTGTCCCTGCTGCCGCACTGGAAAGGTCCGCCTGGAATCGACGAGTTGTTTGTCGCCTGCCAGGCCGTCTCCTGGGGCAGTTCCGAGGCACGGCGGCTGGAGGAGTGGACGCGGCACGACCTGGAACGCCGCCGCGACCCGCGGACGCTGCACCGCCATGGCGTCGCCCTGTATCGCGCCGGCCGCACCGAACAGGCGTTGACCCTTCTCGGGGAGGCCGCCCAGGCCGGCGGCAAGGGCGAGCAGGCCGATACCTGGCTGTTCCAGGCGCTGGCGCTGCACAAGCTGGGCCGGGGTGAGGAGGCACGCCGGTTGCTGGCGCGCGGCCAGGACTGGGGTCGCCGGCAGACCTTCCCGACCTGGCAGGCGCGGGTCGGCTGGGAACTGTTGCTCGACGAGGTCCGCACGGCAGTGGCCGGCCCCCGTCGTCTGCCGCTCCCCTCGAGTCATCGATACCAAGGAGGGGTGTCCGGGGGGTCGGGAAACGAATCGACCGAACTCCAGACGTGAGCATGCCTTGCGTCGAGAGAATTCGTTTCCCTGCTTTCGTTTCCGGTGTTGTGCCTCACACGTCGCGGCGGGCAAAGCCGATCATGCCCACCAGCGCCGTCACCACGGAAACGACGATGCTCCAGAAGATCATCGGCCAGAGGGTCGGTTGATGGAAGTTGCCGCGCAGAATGTACGGCAGCGTTTTCAGGGTGCGCGCGATGGAAGGGAAATTCTCCGGCAGGTGCGCCAGGGCCAGGCCGCCGCCGTAGAGGATCATCCACAGGATGGCGATGCCGACCAGGGTGTTGTTGACCAGGGCGCTGACCGCCACGCTGCACGACACCACCGCCCCGAGCAGGGCGCCGACCACGGCCAGGGCCAGGGCGCTGCCGGTCGGCGACAGGTGCTCGTGCAGAAGGAACAGGCTGCAGGCCATCGCGATCAGGCTCAGGATCAGATAGGTGGACAGGACCACAACCAGACGGGCGTGCCATTTGCCCATGTAGTACTGATACCGGCTAATGCCCCGGCTGAGGACGGAGTCGGCCAGGGTGCCGCGCTCACCGGAGATGGCCCCGGAAACCAGCACCACGATCAGCGTCAGGCTGCCGACGACCATCCAGCGCAGGATGTCGCCGGCAAAGTGCTCCGTCGCGATGTAGATGCCGATGTGCTGTGGGCCGAGCCGGTAAAGCAGGAAGCCGACCAGGGCCATGACCGAGACCAGCACCCAGAAACGATAGATCCAACTGCGCAGCGTTTGCTGCACGTCGGCCTGGAACACGGCCCAGTAGGGCAGCCAGCGATTGTACGCGACCGGCTTGTGAGGGGATGCTTCCATGCCTTGACGTCTCCTGGGAATGCGGCAGGACGCGATTCGATCCTCCTTCTAACAATAGCGCGCTCTTGACGCAACAGCGACTCATGCACACTTTCCCGGGACAGCTAGAGTGCCCGGCTTCGCCACCCATGTCACTTTGAGCGTGGGGGGGGTGGGGGCAGCAGAATCGAATCGACTGAAGTAACCTTACCATAATGGCTTGTGGCAAGGACAATTGTCTCTCAGTTCGTCTCCGGAGAGATCAACGGAACCCCAGCCAGCCCCACTGCCCGCTGGTTGGCATGCAGGCCCCCATGTCTACAATGTCCAGGGTCTGGCATTCCTTCAGGTGTACCTTCCCCTCGCAGGAGTGGAAGGACAGTCCTTCCAGATGGAGCAAACATGGTTACCTTCCCCAGGTTCGGGTTTCTTCTCCTCGCCTGTCTCGCCCTGCTGATTGCCGCCACGTTCGGCCAGGCCGCGAGTGCCGCCGAGCTTCCGGCGGGCGTGGTCAGTCACGTCAAGGTCGTTTCCGACAAGGTCGAGGACGTATCCAGTCTCGAAGCCTGGAAGCGCTCGTTCCTCAAGCCGGGCATGACCGAGCGGCAGAAAGCCCTGGCGATCTGGGAAACCGTGGTCAAGTTTCGACATCAGGACGTGCCGCCGCTTGAGTTCCTCGATCACGAAGACCAGGTCCACGATCCGATCCGGGCGTTCAACGTCTACGGTTACTCGCTCTGTTCGGGGACGGCGGCCTACGTCGAGGCGCTGGCCCGCTACGCCGGCCTGGAAGCCCGCGGCTGGGGCATCACCGGGCACAGCGTCCCCGAGATCAAGATCGATGGCCACTGGTCGATGCTCGACGCCTCGCTGATCAACTACTTCCCGAAGCCGGACGGCACCATCGCCGGCGTCGAGGAGATCAGCAAGGAGGTGGCGGACTGGTACAACCGCAACCCCGAGTACCGCAACAACCGCGACAAGTTGTATCGCTTCATGGCGGCCGGGGGTTGGCGGAAGGGCCCGGCGATCCTGGCCGGGAGCAAGACCTTCGACGACAACGGCTGGCAACCCGCGGCCACGCACGGCTGGGGCGACACCATGCTCGAGTACGGCAACCTCAAGGCGAACTTCCTCTACGACTACTCCGCCGCCGTCGGCTACGAGGTCAACGTCCAGCTGCGTCCCGGCGAACTGCTGACTCGCAACTGGTCGAACAAGGGCCTGCACGTGAACGTCCCCCCCGATGGCACTTCGCCGCATGCCCTCAACCTCTCGACCGACAACCCCGGCGAGCAGCTCCGCTACTGCCGGCGCTACGGCGACCTCGCCCCCGGACGCATCGGCAACGGCACTCACGTCTATAGCGTCCCGGTGAGCGCCGCCGCCCTGCTCGACTCGGCTTTCGCTGCCGACAACCTCGTCGCCGGTGGCCAGTCTCCCGCCCTGCGAGCGCAAGACAGCTCCAGGCCAGGCGTGCTGATCCTGCGCATGCCCAGCAGCTACGTCTATCTCAGCGGCTCGGCCGACTGCAAAGCCGTGGTCGGGCCGGGCGGGCGGATCGCCGTGCAATTCTCCGACAACAACGGGCTGGACTGGAAAGACGTGAAGACGCTCACGGCTTCCGGCGAACAGCGGCTCGACCTGAAGCCGCTCGTGTTCTGCCGTTACGACTATCGCTTGAAGCTCACCTTCCACGGCAAGGGGACCGGCCTGGACGCGCTGAAGATTCGCCATGACATCCAGCATTCCCAGCGGCCTCTTCCGGCCCTGGCGCGGGGAGAGAACACGATCACCTTCAGCAGCGGCCCGCAGGAGGGGACGATCACCGTGCAGGGCTCGACCAACAAGAAGAACAAGAGCAAGAACCTCTTCTTTCTGGACTTCCATCCCCAGATCGGCGACAACCTCACCACCGAACCGTTCCTGCGGCCCAGGAAGGACGGGGCCTCGATCACGTTTCCCATTGAGACTCCGGGCGAAATGACCCGGCTGCGCATCGGGGCGGCCTATCGAGCCCGCGACCCCCGAGACGACTGGCGAGTCCAGGTTTCCTTCGACGGCGGCAAGAGCTTTCAGGAAGTCGATCAGCTCAAGGGGCCCTACCAGGGCATGGGCAAGTACGTGGTGGTGGAGAAGGTCCCGGCCGGGACGCGCTCGGCCCTGGTTCGCTTCGCCGGCACGGAGCGCAACACCTGCGTGCTGTTCGACGAACGGATCTCGGCGGACTACAAGGAGCCGCGAGGCGCGTTTGCCCCGGTGAAGATCACCTACCTGTGGGAGGAGGCGGGGCAGCCGAAGCAGCACGTCCACGTCGCACGGACGGCGAACGAGACTTACTCCATCCGCTGCAAGGAGACGCCGACCATGAAGGCGATCACCCTGGAACTGGCGCCGGGGCCTTGACCACCGCCACGCCGATCATGCTGTCGCGCGTGACCAGGCGGGCCAGCTCGGCCTCGGTCAGGTTCTCGGTCCCCTCCGGGCGCATGGGCAGGATCAGGTAGCGCATCGTGGCCGTGCTGTCATGCACCCGGATCTCGACGTTTTCGGGAATGAAGGTGCCGAACTCCGCCAGCAGGGCCCGAGGGGCACGCACGGCCCGGGAACGATAGACCCGGCTCTTGTACCAGTCCGGCGGCAGACCGAGGACCGGACGGGGATAGCACGAACAAAGAGTGCAAACCACCATGTTGTGGACCGTGGGCGTGTTCTCCATCACCAGCAGCCGGGTGCCGTCCATGGTCAGGCCCAGCTCCTCCACCGCTGCCGAGCCATCCTCCAGCAGCCGTTTCTTGTAGGCCGGATCGACCCAGGCCCGGGCCACCACCCGCGCCCCATCCGCCGGGCTCCGCGAGTCGAGGACCTCGATGCGCTTGCGGACCTCCTCGCCGGCGACCACGCCCTTCTCGGTCAGAAGTTCGCGGACGGCCATCTCCAGCCGCTCGTAATAGCCCAGCGGCGTCTCCTCCAGGTCCGGCTGTTTCGGGTGCGAATGCGCGACCGCGGAACCGTGGTCGTGATCATGGTCATGATCGTGCGAATGCGGCTGGCTCATGGATTCTCCTGGGGTGTCAATCGGCGGCCTCGATCCAGTGCTCGAAGATTTCGATCTCAACCGTGTCGTGGGCTGGTCCGGCGTACTCGGGCCACAGCTCGCGCATGGCAAAGCGGACCCGGTACAGCACCTTCTTCGGTCCATTGACCCGGCCGTAGCCTTCCTCCTCGGGATTGACGAAGGCCAGCAGCACGCGCTCGATGGTGCCAGTCTTGCCCCGGCAATAGAACGGGGTGCGCAGGTGTCCCGGCGGGAAGTCCGCGCGAATGCGGACGCGCTGTTCAGGAGCAAACGTGCCGGCCACTGTCCACCTCCCGGCGTTCGATCTCCGCCATCTTGTGCGCCACTTCCTCGGCCGTGAGGATGCCCTTGGCCAGCAGGATGTTGCAGGCCGACAGGATCCACTTCTCGTAGTAGGTGAGCGCGTCGTAAATGTCTCGGCCCAACTCCTCGACGCCGCGGCGTTTCTCCTCGGTGTTGACCAGGCCCTTCTGATTCAGCACGTCCAGCAGGGCGTGGGTGCGTTTCTCCCAGGGCAGCAGCGGATGATCGGTCGGCACAAACGGGCCGGCCGGCTGGCCGCCCAGGTCATGGGGACCGCGGGTAACGATCTCGGCACGCTCGTCCATCGGTTTCCTCTCGTTGTGGCGTCTGGTCGGGGACAGGCCGGTTCGCCAGAGACATTGTCCGAGGCGGAAGCGCGGCGTCAAGATGCGGATGCCCAGGAGGAGCAACTTGTTGCTGTGTCTCCATCAGGGCTCACGGCTGCCAGGTGACTTCCTTCAGAACGTCGCGCTCGTAATTCCGCATGGCATCGGTAATTTGCGTCAGCACTGTGGGCATTCCAGCAGCCTGCTCCAGGAGGTCGATACTGTCCGAGGCGAGTTGCACGTGGCGGCTCGCGGTGGCTTGCCCCAGACTGTAATTGAGGTCGTAGTCGGCGGTGTTGCGGACCGTGCGGAGGTAGGAGAGGTCTCGGCCAACTTTCTCCAAAGGAGCGTAGCCACAATTGGAGATCCGCAGCCAGAGATGCCCATGCGCTCGGTCGCCCTGAGGAACAACGAACCCACGCTGCTGCAACAGCAAACTCGCCGTGTGGAAAACCGCGTAGTAGGCCCGGCTCACTGCCGATCGCCAAGCTCCCTCCCGGAGTTCCGTGAGCAAATCCTCGGCCACTTCCAGGAATTCGCGTGCTTTCATGGTTCGATGAGACTGAGGAAAAGTCGGAAGATACAGGTCCTTGGCCCAGGACAGATCCGGTCCAGTTCATCCGTCCAGGCGTGGACCGCGTCCACAAAGTTCGGGATGTCTCGTTGCGGAACCTCAACCGTGAAGGTGATCGACCAGAGATCGCGAATCTCCGGGTCCAGATCCAGCGTCACCCGAATGGAGAGGGCCGTCGGATAGACGCGCCGGGTCGCCTCCAAGAGCGGATCGAGGTACGCCTCCAGCTGGCTCTTGCGGGCAAACTCCAGCACGTCGGCCGGCCACTGCCAGGTGGTCGTCGCGGTTGCGGATGCAGGTACGGTCGCCATCGCTTGTCCTCCAAGTTCAGTTGTGCCCGCGCTGGCAATGGACCTGCAAGCCGAAGCCGTCCAGGTCGATGTCCTCGGCTTTTTCCGGCTCGCCGGGGCTGCCGCGGTCCAGGCTCAGCCGCAGAAAGGCCCACAGGCTGAACGGCTCGCCGGTGTGGTCGTAGCCGTTGTTGTCGGTGTCGGCCTCCACCAGCCAGCGCCAGGCGCGTTTCTCGGTGCCGGGGTCGGCGTCCTCCTGCCAGCCCATCAGCACCCGGGCCACGACCTGCAGCGCCTGCCGGGCGATCCGGGCATCGCTGACTTGCAGGCGCAGCTCGTCGGGCTGCTGCTCCGGCTCGACCCGCGGCAACTGGCGGATGGCCTCGAAGAGCCGATGCTCCAGGGCAGTGGCCCGCCAGGGAGACCAGAGGTAGAAGGTGATCCGGGGAGTTTGCAAGAACAGACCGAAAAAGTCGAAATCCACGACAGTTCCCCCATCAATAGCCGAGAGGGAGGGGCCAACAGTCATCGTACCGAGGGCCGCTGAAGCGCGTAAAGCTCAGGAGCGGCCGGGCCTCCACTCGGTTCAGCGGACCCCCGATCCTTCCGGTTGGGCCGGTTCCCAGACCAGGCCGTTGCCGCTCGCTCCGACCGGGGCGGCCGCGACCGGAGCTGTCCGCGTTCGCCAGTTCAGGCAAACGGCGTAGCCCAGGAAACCGGTCACCCAGGTGAGGACACGCTGCACCAGCGAGCCCAGGATACCTATGGCCTCGGCGCTGCCGAACAACTGGTACAGACGGCCAAAGCCCAGTTCGCCGATGCCAACGCCGCCCGGAAACAGGGGAATGGCTGCGACGACCATGCCGATCGGCACGATCAGGAAGTGCTGGGCCAGGCTCGGCAGCGGATTGCCCGGCAGTTCATCCCAGAGCACCCGGGCACAGCAGTAAAAGGTCAGCACGAAGCCGACGTGGCTGATCCACGACATCCCCAGGGCCAGGGCCACGCTCTTTTGCCGGCAGCGGTACGTACACACGGCGCGCCAGAACTCGGCCGCGGAGCCGCCGACGCGGGGAATCCGGCTCAGCCGGCCGGCAAAGCGCTCGGCCCGCCACTGCGGCAGCAGGCCCAAGAGCAGCCAGACAACCACCGAGACGCCGACAATGACCGCCGCCGAGGTGACAATGACCAGGGCCGGCCGAACGCTTTCGCCATCGAGGAGACCAAGAAACCAGAAGAGGCCGCCGAGGAGGGCGACGAACCAGACCAGACCCCACAGGGCGATGACCCGGTCCATGATGACCGTGGCCACGGCGACGGTGCGCCGGCTCTGCTCGCGGGCCAGGACCGCTGCCTTGATGATGTCGCCGCCCACGGAGCCGGGCAGCACCGAGTTGTAGAAGAAGCCAATCAACCCGACTCGGAGCGCTCCCCCAAGCGTGAACGGCAGATCCTGGGCCCGCACCAGGACGTACCAGCGCACCAGGGTCAGCAGTACGCTGCCGGTGAACAGGGCAAAGGCCAGCAGCAGGTACAGCCCGTGGATCGGCTGGCCCTCGAGGACGTGTTTCTGCCAGACCTCCTGGAGCCCGTTGCCCTTCGCGGGGGCCCAGTTGGCGTAAATGACCCAACCCAGCAAGCCAAAGGCCAGCAGGTACTTGAAGACGTTCCAGAGAAATCGTGCGTTCACGATGATGTCCTATCGCCAGGGGAATGAGTAACCGTGCGCTCCTCTTCCAGTCTAGCTCGCGGTGGCGTCAATGCTCGTGCGGGAGGCCGGCCAGCGCCGGAATCCCCAAGCAACCATTGTGATCGGGAAGGGTCAAGGCTGTCCAGCGGAGAATTTTCTCGGCCCGGCTGGCTCGGAAGGGATTGACGAGCCAGCCGGGTCGTTCTAATATAGGAATGGTTAGTTGGGGCAGTAGCGCAGCTGGGAGCGCGCGACAATGGCATTGTCGAGGTCAGGGGTTCGATCCCCCTCTGCTCCATAGACTTACGTCAACTGGTGCCTGGGAGTCTTCCTCTTCCAGGCACCAGTTCATTTCGGGACTCGGCTCCCGAGTTAGTTCATAATCCCTTGCCCAGCGGATCTTCGTCTTCTGCCCATTTCTCGGAAGTTCGACGCGAAGGGAGCAAGCCAATCCCTCCACCACTTCGACCGGGATCAGGTAGCACTTGCCGTTGTCGGGACAGAAGACGCCGAAGAAGTCGATTTCCCCGGTGTACTTCTTCCGGATGCAGTGCCCTGGCTGACTGCGCGAATCCACGCTGTGGCAATAGACAACGATGCACCCTTTCCTCAGGCGGGCGTTCTTGCACTGAACGCGGAAGAACTTCCCCTCTTCCTCGAAGAGAAAGTCGTACCGCAGATGATCGCTGAGAGGCACGAAAATGCTTTTTCCTTGCAGGGCGAGCGCCGCCATCAGCTGGGTGCAGCAAATCTCGCCCGTTTGGCTTGTGTTTCTCATCGGTGTCCTCCTTCCTTCGCTGGTAAGGCGCACGCCTTCAGGAGCGTTTCCTGAACCGTCAGATCGTGTTCGGCGGAGAAGTCCGCGGCCTTCTCACCGCGGATGATGCGGGCCATGTCGGCCGCATCGTTGACGTAGCGCACGAACTTCGGAAAGGGAACGTCCTGCACCCCCTTCTTGAACTCTCCCCGGACCCGAGACAGGGCCAGGCGGGCGGAGGGGTTGTCCAGCGGCTGGACGTGGAAGGTGCCCTCGGTGCCGCAGACCACCAGGTGCCTGCGGTCGAAGCCTTCCACCTCCAGGGCGCTGGATTTCACCGTGGCCGTGGCTTTCGGGTAGGTGAGGACGGCGAGCATATTGTCCATCAGGCCGTCGTCCAGCCGGGAAACGTGCTGGGCGAATGGCGTGACCTCCTTCGGCTTGCCCAGCACGCCGACGACCAGGTCCAGGACGTGGCAGCCCAGCTCGAACATCATGCCGCCGCAGAAGCGGGCCAGCTGCCGGCGCTCCGCTGGTGCGACGACCTTGCTCATCACTGCGTGGACCTCGAACACGTCCCCTAGCCAGCCCTGTTTCAGGAACTGGCGCAGCAGCACCACCGCGGGGTTGTAGCGATACATGTACCCCATCTGCACCAGCAGCTTCTTCTTGGCCGCAGTGTCGAGGATGCGCCGCAACTGCGGCAGAGACTCGCCCGGGGGCTTGTCGAGGTGGACGTGCAGGCCCGCGGCCACACAGGCCTCGGCTGTCTGGAGGAGGTCGCCGACGCGCGTTTCCACCAGCACCGCCTGCAGGCCCGCGGTGCCGAGGAGTTGCTTCCGGGTCAGCCAGGGCAGTCCCCGGTAGACTTCCTGCGTCTGGGCCCGCTTCTGCAGTTCCGCATCGTCCTCGACGACGCCAACGACCTCGTAATCGGCGGACTGGCGGTAGACCGCCAGCTTGCTGGCATGGCCGTGGCCGACGCCGATTTGCCCGATCTTGATGCGTTTGGGAGAAGGCTTCTCCCCGGCCGAGCCGCTGCTCCATTCCGTCAGGACGGTTGCCGCCAGCGCGGCCCCGCCAGCTCGCTTCAGGAACTTTCGCCTCTGCAGAGCCATTACCCTTTCCCTCCCATCCGCAGCAAGTGCAGCCGGGCGCGGTTCAAGGCCAGCTTGGCGGTACGGCGGCGGATCTCGTCGCGCGTGCCGGACCAGCTGAAGCTGATCGAATTGCAGCCGCCCTCCCAGGCCAGGCCGACGTGGACCAGGCCGATCGGCTTGTCCGGGGTCGCTCCCCCCGGTCCGGCCAGGCCCGTCGTGCTCAGGGCCAGGTCGGTTTTGAGGCGCGTCCGGCAACCAACCGCCATCGCCTCGGCGACCTCGGCGCTGACCGCTCCCTTCTCGTCCAGCAACTGCTGAGGCACTCCCAGCAATTCCATCTTGACCCGATTGTCGTAGGCGACAATGCCGCCCTGAAACCAGGGGCTGACGCCGGGAACACTGGTCAGCATCTGGCCCAGCTGGCCGCCGGTGACGCTCTCGGCCACGCTCAGGGTCTGGCGGCGCTCGGCCAGCAAACCGGCCACGGCGTGCTGCAGTTCCTCGTCCTCGACACCGAAGACCAGGTCGCCGAGCCGGGTGCGAATGGTCTGCTCCACCGGGGCGATCTGGGCCTGGGCCTCGGCCAGGCTCCCGGCTTTGGCCAGGATGCGCAGCGAGATAATGGCATCGCTGGCCGTAATCCCCACCTCGGGCAGGTGATCGCGGTGCGTCAGGTCCAGCAGTTTCTCCTCGACGCTGGATTCGCCCGCTCCGAAGGTGTTGATCTTGCGCTGCACCAGCACGCCGCCGGCCAGCCCCAGCGTCTCCAGGCGCGGCCGAACCCGATGAGCGAACATGGCGTACATCTCGGAGGGGACGCCCGGCAGCGCCGCCACGTGGCTGACGCCGACCTTCATCCAGATGCCGGGCGCAGTGCCCCAGTCGTTGACCAACGCCTCGGCCCCGGCCGGGAGGAATGCCTGGACCCGGTTGCGCTCGGGCATCGACCGATGGCGGCGGCGGAACATGCCCTCGATCTGCTCAAACAGCTCCGGATGAAAGACCAGCTCGACGCCGGCCAGTTTTGCCAGCACCTCGCGGGTCAGGTCGTCCTGGGTCGGGCCCAGGCCGCCGGTGGCGATGACCAGCACGGCCCGCCGCGTGGCGATGCGGAACGCCTCCAGGTTGGCCTGGAAGTCGTCGGCGATGGTGGTGTGCCAGCCGACCGAAATGCCCATCTCGGCCAGACGCTGACTGAGCCATTGACTGTTGGTGTCCAGGTTCTGTCCGCTGGTCAGCTCGCTGCCAATCGACAGGATTTCGCACTTCATGGCTGTCCCCTCGGCTCAGGAGTCAGGAGTCAGGAGTCAGGAGTCAGGAAAACAGTCTTCCTGACTCCTGACTCCTGGAGTTCCCCTGCCAGAATTTGCTCGAACGCATTTGACAGGATAGCAGAACAATTCAAGGATTCCATTGTCAGGGGTTTACTCTTGGCTTGCAACGCGGGAGGAATTCATGCAGAGGGATGATTCGATTGTCGGGGACCGTCGCGACAGCCGACGTGTGGATTGCAGCAAGTACGTGCCGCTGACGATCCTGGTCCGGCCGAAGATGCGGAAGCACCAGGTGCTCGTGGTCAATGCCGGGATCCGCGGGATTGCCTTTCTGCTGGACGAGCCCCTGGCGGCCGGCGCGGTGCTGGCGCTGCAGCGGCAGATCCCGATTCCCGGAAAATCGTGGATTCGCTCCGGCAAGGTGACTCACGCCACCCAGAACGGCGACCGCTGGCTGATCGGCTGCGAGCTGACGCCGCCGTTCAGCAAGGAAGAGCTGGACTCGCTGCAGAACCCGTAGTGCCTGGGGCGCTCGGCCCCAAGCGAGCCGGGGGCGTCAGCCCCCGGATTCTCCGGGCGAGCCGGGGGCGTCAGCCCCCGGATTCTTCGGAGAATCCGGGGGCTGACGCCCCCGGCTCGCGGCTCTCCAGGAGCGCGACCGGGAACCGCCCGAGAACGGTTGCCAGGCTTGGACCCGTCGTGCCCTGATGATCCTCGGGGCGAAGCACCTCACCGGTAAAGACATTCCTGTACGTGCGAGCCGCCAGGTGCGGCGGCAAGTTCAGCCGGGTGTCGGCCCAGACCTCCGGGCCCAGCGGCGGTTTCCGGGCCCCCTCGACCAGTTGCGCCACCAGGCGCGGGACCACGACAAGCACGGCCTGGCTCTCCAGAGAGCGCACAAAAGCACAGACGTGTTCGCGGCGAGAGCCGGCCGTCTTGAGGGGCAGGTAGCCCCCTCGGGTGAACAGCGGTTCGCAGGCCCGGCGACAGGCCAGGGTCCGCCAGATCAGGTAAAGTTTGATCCGGCCATCGGGCAGGGTCGCCAGCAGCTCCTCCGTCAAAGAGGTCAGGTCGGGCCCTGCCTCAATGCGGCGCTGCAGCTCCGCCAGCAGGAAGCGGCGGCGGCGGTAATCGACCGGCCGGCGATTGTCCGGGTCCACCAGGCTGAAGTCCCACAACTCCGTGCCCTGGTACAGGTCGGGCACGCCCGGACAGGTCAGCTTCAGCAGCACCTGGGAGAGGGAGTTGAACCAGCCGAAAAACGCCACCCGGCGCTGGAACGTCAGCAGGTCTTGCAGGAAGGGATCGTCCAGCGTGTCGGGCAGGATGCGGGCGATGAACTCCTGGACGGCGGCGTCGTATTCCTCGTTGGGGTTGACCCAGCTGGTGTGGACCTTGGCCTCGCGGGTGGCCTTGAGCATGTAGTTGGCCACGCGCTGCCGCACCGAAGACAAGGAGTCAGGAGTCAGGAGACAGGAGTCAGAAAAACTGTCTTGCTGACTCCTGACCCCTGACTCCTGACCCCTGACAGAGGCTGGCCAGATGCCCAGGAGGGTCTGGTAAAGCAGATACTCGTCGTTGCCATCCGGGGCCAGCCGGCCCTCGACGACCGTTTTCCGCGCGGTGTTCCACTGCGACCAGCGGCCCAGGGCGGCCTCCCATTCCTGGGGCAGCTCCGACAGGACGTTGAGCCGGGCCCGGACGTCCTCGCTGCGTTTGGTGTCATGGGTGGACGTGGCCAGCAGCGAGTTCGGCCAGCGGGCCAGACGCTCGACGTTTTGCCGATGAAACGCGGCTATTGAGACGCCAAAGCGGTCCGGAGCGCCGCCGACCTCGTTGAGCGAGACCAGCCGGTTGTAGGTGTAGAAGACGGTGTCCTCGACGCCCTTGGCCATGATCGGACCGGTCAGCTGCTGGAACTTCAGCGCCCACTCGACCAGCCGGGGCCGATCCGCCTCGGGGAAGTCGCCGACGCAGCGCAGCAGCAGGGCGTCCTGGACAAAATCAAACACCGCTTCCGGCGTCCGCGGGTTGCGTCGCTTGGCCTCCTCGACCGCCGCCTCGATGAAGCGCTGATCGCGGGCGGCGATGGCGCCCGGACCGGTGATGTAAGTGCGGTAGACCCCAAGGCAGGCGATCACCTCGCGGAGGACGAACGTCAGGCTGTTGAGGGTGAAGTCGCGGTAACGGCGGTTGCGCTCGGCGATCCGGTCCAGCTGGTGGGCCAGGGCGTTGATCTCGCTGGCCATGGATACCAGCATGATCATCTTCTTGGTGGAGTTGACCAGCGGCCGGTAATCGACCGGCCCGGCGAAGGCATGATAGATGCCATCGAACGCAACACGATTTTCCCCGGCCACGAACAGGCCGTTGACGGCATTGAGGAAGTCGTAACCGGTGGTGCCGTCCACCGCCCAGTCGGACGGCAGCGGTTCGCCTTCGCACAGGATCTTCTCGGCGACGACGTACAGCGGCCAGGGGTTAGCGTGGGAGGGCGAGGCTCCTGCCGAGCCGGCGTCCTCAGGTCGGCAGGAGCCTCGCCCTCCCTGATGCAGGCCCGGCCGGCCAAAGCACACGGCGAAATGGGCTGCCACCTCGCGAGTCAGTTCCTCCGGGTCTCTGCCTTCGGCCAGGGCCTTGTGGACCCGGGCCAGGACGTAGTTCTCCTGCAACTGGCGGAAGTATCCGGCCGGATCGCGCAGGCCGTCGGGATGGTCGATGCGCAGCCCACTGGCCTTGCCCTCGGCCAGCAGCCGGATCAGCAACTGATGCGTCGCCCGGAACACCTCGGGCAGCTCCATGCGGATGGCGGCCAGCTCGTTGATGTCGAAGAAGCGGCGGTAGTTGACTTCCTCGGTGGCCACCCGCCAGAAGGCGGGACGGTAGGCCTGCCGATCGATCAGGTCGTCCAGCAGATCGAAACTGCGCGGATCGCCGGGAGTGCCGTTGAACGCCTGCAAGGAAGCGTCGAGAGCGGCGCGGATGTCCGCGGAGCCGGAGAGGGCGGCGAGCCGGCGTTTGATGACCTCCTTCTCGCGGTTGCGCTCGACCACCTTGGCGGAAGAAACCTCGGTCCGCGAGGGCAGATAGCGCAGGGCCGTCAAGATGCTCCGCAGTTCCCGCAGTTGCTCGTGGTCCTCGCCCAGCAGCCGGACCAGGTCGGCGAGGCGATGTTCCAGGATGGCGGAGTACGTGCAGGGTGAGATGGGCAACTTGATCTGGTAGTACTGCAAGAAGAAGGCCCCGTCCTCGAAGGCCAGGCGGATCTTGCCGGCCTCCAGCACCCGGCCGTACTGGTCCTCCAGCAGCGGCAGCAGCACCTTGTTCTTCAGGTCCGGGTTGACCGGGTCCCAGTCGATGTCGAAGAAGGGGGCGTAGACCGAACTGGGACCATTCTCCAGTACGTCCATCCACCAGGCGTTGCGGGCCGAAGCGGAGGCCGAACTGTCGGCCGGAGCGCACCCCCCGCCGATGCCCATGTGGTTGGGGACGGAGTCAAGGATCAGCCCCATGCCGTGCTGTTTCAGGCTGGCCGCGAAGACGTCAAAGTCCTTCTCGCCGCCCAGTTCCGGGTTGAGCCGGCTGTGGTCGCAGATGTCATAGCCGTGCGTGCTGCCGGCGCAGGCTTGCAGCACGGGCGAGGCATAGCAGTCGCTGACGCCCAGGGCATCCAGGTAGGGGACCAGGTCGGCGGCGTCCAGGAACGTGAAGCGGCTGTTGAACTGCAAGCGATAGGTGGCCCGGGGAATGCGCCGCCCTTCGAGGACCTCTCGAACCAGCGTTCCGGTCGCCTGTGCGCCCTCCGAGATGGCGGATTCCGTTGCCGGATGCCCCCGGCGGACTCCGAGCTGCTCGCCGAGGATGATGAAGCGCTCCAGCCAGCGCTGGACCAGGGCCTCGCCCGCCTTGGCCCGCTTGCACAGCTCCGCATAGGCGATCTGCCACAGCTCACAGTAGATGTCCCGGACTTCCTCCCCGGGCACGTCGGGCAGCCCATCCGGAGTCAGGTGCAAACTCGATGACATGAGCGAAGTCTCCCCTGAGAGTGGCCTGTCCTCCCAGGATCGACCTTTCTTCGTCGTAATTCGTGATTCGTAATTCGTAATTCGGGAAAGAAGTTCAGATCCGAACCTCCTTCTCGAATTACGAATTACGAATCACGAATTACGAATTACCGTTTCAACCGTTGCAGGGCGGCCCGGGCCCGGTCGGGCAGCCAGACCCCGGCCGGGTCCTTGGCCATCACGGCGAGCTGGTCGCGTGCCGCGGGGGTGCCGATCCGTTCCAGGACTTCCAGCACCCGGATCATGCGGATCTTCTCCACCGGCGGCCCGCCATCCTTGATCATCTCCAGGATGCGCTCCAGGCGGGACTTCATCTCCGGCGTGGGGTTGCCGGCGAGGGCCCGTTTCACGTCCTCTTCAACTTCCTTGCCCAGCTTCTCCAGGGTCACCGTGGCCTTCTCACGGACGTCGAAGCTGTCGTTGTCCAGGTCGCGGATCAGCTGGGCGATCTCCTTGGGTCCAAGCAGCTTGACCTGGCGGATGCGCTCGCGCAGCCAGGGCACTCCCTGCTCCGGATCGCGGATGACGCGCACCATCGCCTGCCAGGCCGCGGTCGCTTCGCGATTGGCCAGCTCCTCCCACAGGACCGTCAAGCCGTCCTTGTCGCGCGGCAGCGGCTCGCCGGCCGGGCCCAGGACGTCCCAGACCAGGGCAGTCCAGTCCTGGCTGCCCGAGAGCAGGTGCCGGCCATCCGGCGAAAACGCCACCGCGCTCACCGCACCGCGATGGCCCTTGAAGGTCTGGCGCAACTGGCCCGTGGCCAGCTCCCACAGCCGGACCTCCGACACGTCGCCTCCCGTCGCCAGGCTGTTGCCGTCCGGAGCAAACGCCAGCGCGTTCAGTTCGCCGCTCTGCCGGGCCGAGAAGGTGATTCGCTCCCCGAACGTGGTCGTGTCGAAGATGCGGACCATGTCTCCCCCGAAGACCACGGCCAGCGACCGGCCGTCCGGCGACAGGACCGCCTGGGTGTAAGTCACGTTTTCCGGCGGCGGGAAGGTCTTCAGGAAGCGCCCGTCGATCCCCTGGGAGGGAACCGCAAGCTGTACCAGTTTCACGTCTCCCAGAGAACGGGTCACCGCCAGCAGTCGGCCATCCTCGGAGAAGCCATTGGGAGAAGGAAGTTGAAGCGTCGCCTCGGGCGAAACCATTCTGGGTTTGGGGGCCTCCTCGTCCAGGTCCCACGACTTCAGCTCCCGCTCTCTCACGTCAAGACCGACCAGGACTCGACCACCTCTGGCGAAAACCAGGTGGCGCGAATACTCCGCAGGCAGGGTCAGCTTGTCTTTTCCCGTCCGGCCATCGACAACGACAGTCTTGTCCCCCCGGGCCAGCACCAGCCAGCGGCCATCGGTGGCCAGCGGCTGCTGGGCTTGCGCTTCCGGCAGTTTCTCGCTCAGGGGGACCCTTTTGCCGGTGTTCATCTCCCACAGGCGATAGTGGCCACGGTTGTCCCGGCTAACAACAAGGCCGGGCCGGGAGGAAGGTACGATCGACACCACCGCGGAGTCGTGGGTCGGCGGCAGCAGATGTTCCAGGCCCGTGGCCGGGTCCCAGACACGCAGCCGATCGTTCCGGCACCAGGAATAGAGACGCTTGCCGTCCGGCGCGAAGGCCAGCAGGCTGATCACGTTGGTGCCGTAGGTGTCGGTGTCCAGCGGCCCAGGCCGGACCACGATGGTCTGCAGGGCCTTGCCCGTGGCCGAGTCCAGCAGCAGGATGGTCTGGGACGATGCGGTCGCCACCAGCTTGCCGTCGGGCGAGAAGACGGCCGGGCAGACCCGGCGCTGGTGGTTCTTGGCAATGTGGTACGATACTTGAAAGCGCTTCTCGGGCCGACCAGGTTTGAGGTCCCAGATCTGGAGCCGATCACCAGCGACGGCGATGGCCGAGCCATCCGGGGAGAAGGTCAGCGAGCCGGTGGTCATGTCGGTGTCCAGGGGCGTCTTTTCCTTGCCGCTGGCCACGTCAAAGAAGCGCACCTGATCGTGGGCGGCGGTGTCGGCCAGGACCGCCAGCGTTTTGCCGTTGGGGGTGAAGGAGAGGAAGCGCTGGTAAACGCCCGGCGTGGGCATGTGCCGGATCTCCTTGCCGGTCTTGACTTCCCAGAAGCGGATGCCCTGGTCGCCCTCGACGGAGGCCAGCAGCTGGCTGTCGGGGGAGAAGGCGACGCTGTCGATGCGGGTGACGTGGCCGCGCATCCGGGCCGTTTCCTTGCCGGTGGCGATGTCGAACAGGTAGATGTCGGACCGGGCCTCGATGGCCAGCAGCTTGCCGTCCGGAGACAGAGCCAGCGGACCGCCGGCCGAGTCGTCGATGGGGATGCTCCGCAAGGGCCGGCCGGTGGCCAGGTCGTAGACGCGGACAAAGGAATCGTTGCCGGAGGTGGCGAGCAGGTTGTGGGCCGGCACACAGGCGGTGCGGCGATGCTGGCCGCCGCCGTCGCGGCCGTGGAAGTCGCCGAAGCGGGCGATGGCTCCGGGAGGCAAGGGCTCGCCCTGGGGCTGCGGCCCCGGGCCGGACAGGGTGAGAAAGACACCGAGAAGGCCGAGTTGTGCATTCATGAGCCGTCGCTCCTGGAAGGGTGAAGAAGAGTGGCAGCAACCTTTCTCCCCTCTCCCCTTGTGGGAGAGGGGTTGGGGGTGAGGGGTGGTTTTTGATTTATCGTTTCGCGCTCAACCGGGCGAGCGCGAAACGATAAATCAAGGCAACAAACCCCTCACCCTCAACCCCTCTCCCCAGCGGGGAGAGGGGAGAAAATGAACTGCCTCCCACAACCCCTTCAGGATAATCGTCGGGCCCGGCCGAGTCTAGCGTGTGCTAACCGATGCGGTGGAATCCCCGCCGCGCCGCTCCAGCCGCGCCAGCGCCGCCCGGGCTGCCTCGCTGATCCGTTCGGAGGCAACGCCTGTCGCCAGCGTCCGCAACGGCTGCCGGGCTTCCGGGACGCCGAGATGCTCCAGCACCTCGACCGCACGCAGCAGGCGCAGCTCGTCCGGGGTCCAGTGATTGCTGTCGATGTCCGCGAGCAGGTCTTGCAATTGGCGCTCCAGGTCCAGGGCTGGGGTCTTCTGGAGCGCGGCGACGATGTCCTTGCGGACCCGAGAGCCAAGCTGCAGCAGGGCCTTGCCGGCCTGCTCGCGTTCGTCGAAGCGGTCGCTGGAGAGCCGGTCAATCAGTTGAGCGGCCGGCAGCGAGGAACCGGCCGGCTTGAGGGCCGCGATCTGGCCGCGGAGCAGCGGCAGGGCTTGCCGGGGTTGGTGGATCAGGCACGACATGGCCCGAAACGCAAGGGCAGGATCTTCACTGGCCAGGTCACGCCACAAATCCACTGGCTTGACCGGTGAGTTGGCCACGGAGGGTAGGACATCCCACACCAGCACAGTCCAGTCATCGCCGCCGGTGAACAGGCGGCGGCCATCAGGCGAGAACAGGACTGCATTGACCGGCCCGACGTGCCCCGTGAAGGTTCGTCGCAACCGGCCCGTCGCCAGTTCCCACAGACCCACGCCTTCGTCGCCGGCAATGGCAAGCGAACGCCCATCCGGAGAAAACGCCAGGGCACGAATTGTCGTCGTCGGCGCCCATGGAGCGGGAAGCCGTTGATCCCGAATCCTGTCCTGGATCTCCAGCCACGAAGTCTCCTCATCAGCAGTTGAAGAGGCGTAAGCAACGGCGCAACGTTTTCCATCGGAGGAAACAGCGGTCGCTGTCACTCGTGGATTTCTCAAATCAGGGAGGGGTAATTCCTCAGACGTCTTCTTGTGAGTTGGAGGAGGACTCCTTTGAATCTTCTCCTGGAACGTGGCGCAATCCCAGCTCCATATGCCATCCTGGGTATCCTCAGAAAGCAAATGGCCCCCATCCGCTGCTAGCCGCAAGGAGCGGATCGGCTGTTGGTGTCCTCGGTACGGAAGGATCTCTTTGCCACTGGCATTCCAGATCCGGAGCCGATCACCCCCCTGCCAGATCCGCAGACTTTGATCCTCCGGAGAAAAGGCGAGCAGAGGGGGTCGAGACCAGCTGTCTCGTCCGGAGAAATCTTGGCGTTGAGAGGTTATCGTTTTTCCTGTTTTCAGGTTGTGGAGTTGGATGCGATCGCAAGTGCCCAAGGCCAGGGACCGACCATCCGCCGAAAGAGTCAACCGCCCTTCAGAGAATCCCACCGGGCTGGGCATGCGAGTGCTCCGGGAATGCTGGAGTCTGTCAAAGAGCTTCAGACTGTGCAGATCGCAAAGCACGACCAGGCGCCGCCCGTCCGAACACAGGACAAAGTCGCGAGCGTCTCGATCCACCAGCACCGGTTTCTCCTCCAGCCCCGAGCCCACCTCCCAGAACCGGATCTCGCACTTCTCCGCTTCCGTGTCTCCGCTGGTCAGCACCGCCAGGATCCGGCCATCCCCCGAGAAGGCCGCCTGGAACAGCTTCCGTGCCGGCGTCTTCCAGTACGCCCACTCCTTGCCGGTCGCCGTCTGCCAGATGCGCACCCCCTCCCGGCTCTCCAGCGCCGCCAGCCAGCGGCCATCGGGCGAGAACAGCAAGCCGCTGATGGCGCTGGTGCGATCCTTCAGCCAGCGCGGTTTCCCACCGGTCCGCAGGTCCAGAAGCACAATCTGCGTCGAGCCGGCCACCGCGAGCGTATTGCCGTCGGGCGAGAACGCCAGGGCGTGAACGGCGGCATCGTCGATCACGCGGCCCGGCAGCCGCTTGCCGGTGCTGCCGTCGCAGAAGCGGATCAGCGAATCGTTGCCGGCCGTGGCCAGCAGATCGCGTGTACTGCAATACGCCGCCAGGTGGTGCCGGCCCTCGGGCTCCCGACCGCGAAAACTCCCCAGCCGGGCGATCGCTCCCGGTGGCAGCGGCTCGCCGTCCCAGTCGAAACGCAGAGGCTCCCCGGAGGGAAGCAAACTCAACACCAGCGCAAGGTAGGAAGCGGCCATGCACGTCTCATCCTTGAACCATGGCGGAAGAACGTCGTCCTGACGGTTTGCCCAGACTAATCGGCTTGCCTCATCCCGTCCAGCCGAAGTCTTCGCCCAAGGGCGTCTGCCCTGAAAAAGCAAAGCAGCCTCTTGACATCCGCAAGAACATTGACGTACCCTGATACTTCAGAACTCGCAGATACTCGGCTCTTTTTCCAGACTTGCTGGTTTACGTGAATTCCTGATCGGGCCGGGTAGGTCACTCTCTCCAGGTCACTGCCGACCTTCGAATAGCTTCACGGCAATCTGTCACTGGCTGACTGGTGATCGATGACGAAGGCGCTCCCCATTCCTGTTGTGCTGGTCCTGCTGGCCGGGCTGCCCGGCTGCTCGCCCTCCAGCAAATCCCCCCCGGTTACCGTCATTCCCGACGAACCGGCGGGCCCGGTGTGGTTCGAGGACGTCACCGACGCGGCCGGCATCGACTTCATTCAGGACCCCGGGCCGACCGGCAGCTACTTCATGCCGCAGTCGCTGGGCACCGGCTGCGCCTTCTTCGACTGCGACGGCGACGGACTGCTGGACGTTTACCTGCTGCAAGGGGCGGGGCCCGACTCGAAATCGGTCAATCGGCTGTACCGGCAGCTGAAGTCCGGCAAGTTCCAGGACGCGACGGCAGGCTCGGGTCTGGGCGTTGCCGGGTACAACACCGGCGTGGCCATCGGCGACGTCAATAACGACGGCCTGCCCGACGTGCTGCTGTCCCAGTACTGCGGCATCAAGCTCTTCCTCAACCGCGGCGCGGGCGCTTCGAGGACGTCACGGCGGAGGCGGGCCTGGTCAACCCGCTCTGGGGAACGTCCGCCGCCTTTCTCGACTATAACCGCGATGGCTGGCTTGACCTGGTGGTCGTCAACTACCTCGATTACGATCCGAAAAAGGAATGTTTCTCGCTGGAAGGCCCTCGGGAGTTCTGCGGGCCGCAGCGTTTCCTGGGCCGGGGGAGCAAGCTGTTCCGCAACCAGGGACCGCAAGGCGCGGGCAAGCACGGGGCGCGGGTGCGCTTCGAGGACGTGAGCTTTGCCTCGGGCATCGGCCGGCTGCCGGGGCCGGGACTGGGTGTGGTCTGTGCGGACTTCGACGGCGATGGCTGGCCGGACATCTTCGTGGCCAACGACGGCCAACCCAATCGGCTGTGGATCAACCGCCACGATGGCACCTTTGCTGACGAGGCGGCGTCGCGGGGCGTGGCCTACGCGATGATGGGCAAGGCCTTCGCCGGCATGGGTGTGGCGCTGGGCGACGTCAGCAATCGCGGCCTGTTCGATCTCTTCGTGACCCACCTGGGCAACGAGACCAACACGCTCTGGCGCCAGGGCCCCCGCGGTCAGTTCCGGGATCGCACCCTGGAGTCCGGCCTGGCGGCCGGGCACTGGCGCGGCACCGGGTTTGGGACCGTGCTGGCCGACTTCGACCTCAATGGCACCCTGGACGTGGCGGTTGTCAACGGCCGCATCTCTCGCGGCGGTCAGGCCCGGAACACCGCCCTGGGCTTCTGGGAGCCCTACGCCGAGCGCAACCAGCTGTTCGCCAACGACGGCAGCGGCCAGTTCCGCGACGTGTCGCCGGCCAACCCGGCCTTCTGCGGTCACTGGAACGTGGGCCGCGGCCTGGCTTGCGCCGATTTCGACAACGACGGCGCTCCCGATCTGCTGGTGACTGCTGTCGGCGACCGGGCCCGGCTGTTCCGCAACGTGGCCCCCGACCGGGGCCACTGGCTGAAAGTCCGCGCCGTGGACCCAAAGTTGAAGCGCGATGCCTATGGCGCTGAGGTACACGTACGGGTCGGCCAGCGGGAGTGGCTGCGGCTGATCCATGCGGCGGAGAGTTACCAGTGCAGCAGCCCACCGCTCGCCCTCTTCGGGCTCGGCAAGGCAGAGCAAGTCGATGCCATCGCCGTGACCTGGCCGGATGGCGTCCAGGAACTCTTCCCGGGTGGCCCCGCGAACCGTTCAGTTGAGGTACGCAAAGGGGAGGGTCGCGCACCATGACGCCGGACACCCAGGCCGGTACGCCTGCTGCCCTTTCTTCCGCCGCGACTCCCCCGGCCCGGAGAGGGAAATCAAGACGCTGGCCCTGGGCCCTGGGCAGCGCTCTGGGGCTGGTTGCCGGCGCGGTTGGTGCCTGGTTCTGGTTCCCCTGGCCCGCGCCGGTCGATCCGCCCATGCCCAGGGACATCACAGACACCGCGGTCCTGTCGGCGGTGCGGCAGGCCAGGCAACAGGTGCTCGACAAACCGGGCTCCGCCGCGGCCTGGGGGCGTCTGGCGATGATCCTGGAGGCCCACTTCTACGAAGCCGCTGCTGATCGCTGCTTTGCGGAAGCGGCCCGGCTCGACCCCAGCGAGCCCCGCTGGCCGTATTTCCGCGGTCTGTACGCTCTGAAACAGGATCCTCCCGGCGCTCTCCTCTTCCTCCGCCAGGCGGTGGCCGCAGACCATCCCAACCCAAACCATCGGTCCGCCCTGCGGCTGCGGCTGGCGGAAGCCCTCCTGGAGCAGGGGCACCTGGAGGAGGCCGAGAAGCTGTTCCGCCAGGAGTGGAGCGCCAAACCGGGCCATCCGCGAACGGCTTTCGGGCTGGGGTTGATCGCCCTGCATCGGGGAGAAAACTCGGCCGCGGAAGAGTACTTGCAGGTCGCCCGGGCCAGCCCGACTGCTCGCCAACCGGCCACCGCCCAGCTGGCCGCCCTGGCCCGGGCCCGCGGCGACGAGGCCGCGGCAGCGCGCCTGGATCAGGAGGCGGTCCCTCGGCCCGAGGACACGCTGGTCTGGCCCGACCCGTTTGCCAAGGAGGTGGCCCGGCTTCAGGTCGGGGCTCTTCGCAAGGAGCAGGCGCCGGTCAGCTGGAGCAGCACGGTCGCTTTGCCGAAGCGGCCGCCCTTTACCTGGAGCAGCTCAAGGAGCGGCCGACCATCCAGGCCTACGTTGGCGCCGGCCTCAATCTCGCCCGCCTCGGCGAGCATGACCGGGCCCTGCGGCTCCTGCGTCAGGGGGTGCAGCTCGACCCGGACAACGCTCAGCCTTATTACGCTCTCGCCCTGATCCTGTACGATCGGGCCGAGAAGGAGTGGCAACGCTCTCCAGGCTCGCCCCAGGCCAGGGACTGGTTCCGGGAGGTGGTCGAACAGGCCCGCCGGGCAACGGCACGACGAACCGATCATGCCCGGGCTTACCTGTTCTGGGGCCTGGCCCTGAAGTACCTCGGCGAACCGGCCGCCGCTGTCGCTCCCCTGCGTCAGGGACTCGCCTGCCGGGCCGGGGACTTTGAGCTGCAGCTGGCCCTGGGCGAGGCCCTCCTGGACGCCGGGCAGATTCAGGAGGCCGAAACCTGTCTGGAAAACGCGCGCCGGCTGGAGCCGAAGGATTCCCGCCCGGACCGCGCCCTCCAACGGCTGCGCCAGACGAAACGCTGAGACAATTGGGTTGTTATGCCACAACTTCTGTTCGCCTGTTCATTTAAGACAAATTGTCTAACCCTTGGCATTTTGAGAAAAAGAGAAAATCATCACGAAATGCTCTTGCAATCGGATTTGGATTTATCAAAATTGACATTGACTCGTGAGTATCGACAACGAGGTCATCACTACTCTCCTTGTTATAAAACCTCTCCTTTTTCTGCTGACCGCAGAAAGAATGGATTGTTGTGTTTCATTTGGTCCGTCGCACGTGCGTCGCTTACCGGAGGGTACGTACATGTCTCGCAGATTGCGTCGTTGGGCCTTCACGCTGATCGAGTTGCTGGTGGTCATTGCCATCATTGCCATCCTGATTGGTCTCCTGCTGCCGGCAGTTCAGAAAGTGCGGGAGGCATCGGCACGCGCCAAATGCCAGAACAACATGAAGCAGCTCGGCATTGGTCTGCACAACTATCACGCGGCCGTCGGTTGCTTCCCCCCGTGCGTGGGCACGAACCCCCCCGTTGCCACTCATGGCACGGGAGCTGATGTTGCAGGACAAACGGGCTCTAATGTTGCCGGCTGGATCCGCTACACGCTCCCTTACATCGAGCAGACGCAAGCGGGGTGGAACAATCCCCTGTCAATCATTACCTGTCCCTCCGACCCCCGGAACGCCAGTTTGTACAACCCCAACGACAACCACGGCTATACCTGTTACGTGGCGGTCGAGGGGCTCAGCACGTATGGCAATGAAGGGATCATGTACAACCAATCCACAGTCGCGATCCCGCAGATCAGCGATGGATCCAGCAACACGGCCCTGGTTGTGGAGCGGCCGCCTTTGATGCTGGGTGGCAGCTGGGGTTGGGGTTGGTGGGACAGCAATGACGACGGCGACATGGGCATCGGTCTGTACAATACCACGATCCTGGGCGATTCCGACTGGTACGGGTGCCCCGGTTCACTGGCGCCCTTCTACTTCGGGGAGGTCCTCGGGGGTGGCTCACCTGGGGCCCCGGGTGCCGACGTGAACTATTATCAACCGACCTCGGTGACGAACGTCGGCTGCAATGCCAACCACCCCTGGAGCTTCCATACCGTCGGCGCCAATTTCCTGTTCGGCGATGGCCGGGTGGTGTTCTTCCCGTACAGCGCTTCAAATCCGACCGTGATGAAGGCCATCGCCACCAGAGGCGGGGGCGAGACTGTCAATCTCCCGTTCTGATGCCCGCTGCGCCGGTGCCGGCGATTGTCCATTCTTGAGAGTGACCGGAGTCGCTTTGCTTGCCCTCCGTCCTGAGGAGATTCCATGTACCCGCGTCGAGGAAGAAACCGGTTGCTGGCGTGCAGCCTCCCCTGGCTGGCCCTGGTGCCCCTTCTGGTGGTCAGCGGCTGTGGCCAGTCGTATGGAGATTTGTCCGGGACAGTCACCTATGAGGGAAAACCGGTGCTGGTCGGCTCGGTCCTCGTTCAGGGCAAGGATGGTTTGACCCGAACAGGGGTGCTCGGGGAGAAAGGGGCCTATTCGGTGCCGAACGTTCCAACTGGACCGGTGAAGATCGCCGTCACCAGTCCGAACCCAACAACGGTCACCGTCAGACCTTCCAAGAAACCCGGGGGTGGGCCCCCAAGACCTGCTCAAGAGGCTGTCACAGGTTGGTTTGCCATTCCGGAAGACTATGCGGACTTTGACAAATCAGGACTGACACATACACTCAAGACAGGCCAAAACAAGTTCGACATCGACTTGAAGGAGAAGAAAGAGGAGCCATGAACCAAGCCCTCCTGGGTCTGGTTCATTGTTTCTTCCTTTCGCTCCTTGCGCAGTCGAGTTTCTTCCGGTCCGCGTCATTCTGCTGGTCCCGGTCGATCAGGCCGCAACTCAGCCAGGGCAGCGGCACTACGGCCAGCAAGAACGTGCGTACCCGGCGCTGCCGGAGCCTGTTTCTGCTTCTTTCCGTCGGTTGCGACGAAGGAAAAGTGAGGAGGACGCTTCTCCGGCCGGATTGGCGGGAAGTGAGCGACCATTGACCGCGATCCTTGGCATTTCCGCGTTCTACCACGACAGCGCCGCCGCCCTGGTGGTCGATGGCCGGATCGTGGCCGCCGCCCAGGAAGAGCGCTTCAGCCGCCGCAAGCACGACGCCGGCTTTCCCGCCCACGCCGTGGCCTGCTGTCTGCGCGAAGGGGGGCTGACCCCGCAGCAAGTGCAGTACGTCGCCTTCTACGAAAAACCCCTGCGGAAGTTCGAGCGCCTGCTGGAAACGTACCTGGCTTTCGCCCCACGCGGCTTCCGCAGTTTTTGCCTGGCGATGCCGCTCTGGCTGAAGGAAAAACTGTTCCTGCGGCGAACACTCAATCGGCAGCTCTCGCGTCCTGGGGGGGCACCGATCCTCTTTCTGGACCATCACGAGAGCCACGCGGCCAGCGCCTTTTTCCCCAGCCCGTTCGAGAAAGCGGCCATCCTCACCCTGGATGGAGTTGGAGAGTGGACCACGACGGCGTGGGGAGTCGGCGAGGGGAACAAGGTCCGCCTGGTCCGCCAGCTGCTGTTCCCTCATTCGCTGGGGCTGCTGTACTCGGCCTTCACCTATTATTGCGGCTTCAAGGTCAACAGCGGCGAGTACAAGCTCATGGGCCTGGCCCCGTTTGGGCAGCCCGTCTACCGCGACGCGATCCGGCAGCACCTGATCGATCTCAAGCCCGACGGCAGCTTCCGACTGAACATGCGTTACTTCAACTACTGTCAGGGACTTACCATGACGGGGCCGCGTTTCCACAAGCTCTTCGGCGGTCCGCCGCAGAAGCCGGAGTCGGCCCTGGAACAGCGGCACGCGGACCTGGCGGCCAGCATCCAGGCGGTGACCGAGGAGGTGCTGCTGGCGATCTGCACCCACCTCCACCGCGAAACGGGGATGCACAACCTTGTCCTGGCCGGCGGCGTCGCCCTCAACTGCGTCGCCAACGCCCGGCTGCTCCGGACGGGGCCGTTCGAGCGCTTGTGGATCCAGCCGGCGGCCGGGGACGCCGGCGGCGCCCTGGGGGCGGCCCTCTTCACCTGGCACCAGCTGCTGGGCAAGCCCAGGACGCCCGAGGCGAGCGATTCCCAGCAGGGCAGTTTCCTGGGGCCTTGCTTTTCCTCCGCCGAGGTGGCGGCCGTTCTCAAGGAGCGGGGCATCGCTTACCGCCGCCTGGCCGAGGGGGAGCTGCTGCGCGACGTGGCTGGCCGGCTGGCGGCTGGCCAGGTCGTTGGCTGGTTCCAGGGCCGGATGGAGTTCGGGCCGAGGGCATTGGGGGCACGCAGCATCCTCGGCGACCCGCGCCGAGACGATGCAATCCCAGATGAACCGCAAGATCAAGTTCCGCGAGAGCTTTCGGCCGTTCGCTCCCGCCGTGCTGCGGGAGTTCGCCCCGGACTGGTTCGAGTTCCCGCCCGAGGAGGAAAGCCCGTACATGCTGCTCGTGGCCCCTCTGCGTGCCGACCGCCGGCTGCCGCTCTCGGCGGCGCAGTGCGCGGTGATGGACAGCGACCCCGACCTGTGCGAAAGGGTCAAGGTGCGGCGCTCGGAGGTGCCGGCGGTCACCCACGTCGATTACACGGCCCGGCTGCAGACCGTGGACCCCGAGCGGCAGCCGCGCTTCCACAGGCTCCTGGAGGCGTTCCACGCTTTGACGGGCTGCCCCATGCTGGTCAACACCAGCTTCAACGTGCGGGGCGAGCCGATCGTCTGCACGCCTGCGGACGCCCTCCGCTGTTTCCAGGCCACGGACCTGGACGCCCTGGTCCTGGAAGACATCGTCGTTGACAGGCGGACCCAGAGCGCGCCGCCGAACCCGGCGGCCGCCGAAGCGTACCGTGCCCAGTTCGCCCTGGATTGACCTGGAGGAGGTCCATGCGCTGGTCCGAGGTCCCTTTCCAGCCGTCGCCGGCGACCTTGCGCCGCTTCGCCTTCCTGGGGGCCCTGCTGCTGGCCGCGCTCGCCGGCTGGAGGGCCCTCCGCCACGCGGATTGGCGCTCGCCCTGGGATTGCTCGGCCTGGCGGGCGTTGTCGCCGTGGTGGGGATCGCCTTTCCCCGGGCGCTGCGGCCCGTCTTTGTCGCATGGATGGTGATCGTCTTTCCGGTGAGCTGGTTGACTTCTCACCTGATTCTGGCCTGCCTGTTTTATGGCCTGTTCACGCCGCTGGCGTTCGTTTTCCGGCTAATCGGCCGGGATTGTCTCGGCCTGGGCCGCCGCCCCGAGCAGGAGTCTTACTGGGTCGCCAAACCGACCCCGGAGAACGTTCGCAGTTACTTTCGCCAATCCTGAACGACCCCGAGGAGTTCGCCGTGGAAGAAAAAGCCGACAATGACCTGGAACAGGCCGCTCGCGAAGAAACGCGCGTGCCTTTGCTCGTCGATTTCTGGTTCTTTCTGCTCCACAACAAGAAGTGGTGGTTGCTGCCGATCCTGCTGGTGCTGCTGCTGCTGAGCCTGTTGCTGGTCCTGTCCTCGACGGCAGCGGCCCCGTTTATCTACTCGTTCTTTTAAGCCGGCTTCAGGAATTTGGTAGGTCCGGGCGGGCTGTCGTAGGGTGGGCCGAGCGCAGCGAGGCCCACCAGCGGGCGTGGTGGGCCTCGCTGCGCTCGGCCCACCCTACAAGCTCCAAGCCTGCGGACCAGCCTTTTCCCTGAAGCCGCCTTACCCGGCTGTCTGCAAGGCCGGATGGCTGTGTTCTGTTTGCTTGTTCATCCGTGGTAGTCATTCTTGATCGTTCCGTTTGGTAAAAAGTGGATGAAGATTCGCGAAAATGCTTGCAACCGCGGCTGGATGAACGACAATTCCTATTGATTGCTGCTCATCAAGAGTTCGCTCCGCTCTTCACCGCACGGTCAAAGGACAATCGGCTCGCCATGTCGCCCCCAGGGGCAGGCATCGGACCTGTTGAGAGGCCAGGTATGGACCGCAGGCTGACTCGTTCCGCGTTCACGCTGATTGAACTGCTGGTGGTGATCGCCATCATTGCCATCCTGATCGGGTTATTGCTCCCAGCAGTTCAGAAGGTCCGCGAGGCGGCCGCGCGAACGCTGTGTCAGAACAACCTCAAGCAGATCGGCATCGCTCTGCACAACTACCACAACGCCAATGGGACGTTTCCTTCAGGCAGTCATACCCCCTATGACACAAACTGGTACTGGAGCTGGTTAGCGATGATCCTGCCCTGGACGGAGGAGGACATCCTCTGGCAGGAGGCCACCGCTTTCGCCAGCACCAGTTCGGATCCCTGGGCGCCGCCCAACCCGGTCTTCAGCACGCCTCAGAAACTGTACGTCTGTCCGATGGACCCCCGTGGGACCGCCGGCAGCGTCGCCAATAACCCTGCCCTGTACGGCTACTACAACGTCAACGGGCCCATCGCCTTCACCATGTACCTGGGCAACAGCGGCACGCACGGCGGCAGCGGCTGCTGCTACGGGCAATACCAGGGGACTCCCTCCCCGTACTGGAGCGGTGGTTCGCCGGCACCCACCTTCGATGGGGTCCTGTACGCGGATTCGCAGGTCCGGCTGACAGACGTCACGGACGGCGCCAGCAACACGCTGCTGGCCGGCGAGCGGCCGCCGTCCGAGGACCTGAACCTCGGCTGGTGGTTCGCCGGCTGGGGTTACAATGGCACCGGCACCGGCGACGTGGTCCTGGGCGCCCGCGAGATTTACTACCTCGCCTCCGGTTACGTCGTCGATCTGGACCCGCAGACCGGCGCGGCGAACCCGCCGAACCCGCCCTGCGTGGCGACCAACGTCGGTCTGCAGCCCGGCAGCGTTTCCAATCCGTGCGATGAGATTCACTACTGGAGCAACCACACCGGCGGGGCCAACTTCCTCATGGCGGATGCTTCCGTCCACTTCTTGCCCTCCAGCGCCAACAACGTCCTGGCCGCCCTCGCCACTCGCAACGGCGGCGAGACAGTGACCCTGCCGTGATGGACCAGCCTCCTGAAGAGGCACTAACAGAATGAAGTAGGACGGGCTTCCCAGCCCGTCCAGCCAGCCGGCCTGGGAAGGCCGGCCTACGTCTTGAAGTAGGACGGGCTTCCCAGCCCGTCCGGGCCGGCCTGGGAAGGCCGGCCTACGTCTTGAAGTAGGACGGGCTTCCCAGCCCGTCCAGCCAGCCGGCCTGGGAAGGCCGGCCTACCTCAATCCGTTACAGCCCCGAAGAAAGGGGTTCCTCATGCCCCGGCAAGCGGCTCGGTTGTTCGGTGGGTGTGTCGCGGCTGCCCTCCTGTCCCTCAGCCTGACGGGGTGCGGTCCGGCGCGAACGGACGTGACCGGCCAGGTGACCTACAACGGCAAGCCGCTCGACAGGCCAGGCGGCACCATCGCCTTCTTCAGTCCCAATCACCGACCGGTCGCCGCGACAATCGACAGCACAGGCCATTACCATGCAGTCGGCGTCTACTGCGGCGAGAACAAGGTGGCCGTGTACTGGATGCTCCCGGTGCCTCCCCCCCGGTCCGGGTCGCGCGTGCCCAAACCGAACGCCCCGGCCGCGCCGCAACAGCAGCCGGACTCGCCCTTCCTGACCCCCGTTTCCTACGCCGACCCGGAAACCTCCACGCTCACGGTTGTCGTGGAGAACAACACCGTCTACAGCACGAACCTGACAGGTCCGAACATCCCGTGAGCGAGGAAGACGGGTTGAGGAAAATCGTTGGTCTCCCCCTCGTCTCCGTGGGTGCGCTGCGCGACCCACGGCTGGGATATGCAACCCCTTCGGGGTAGAAAACCGGGCTCTCGTTGTCTACCAACCCCGAAGGGGTTGCATATCCCAGCCGTGGGTCGCGCAGCGCACCCACGGGACGGAGGACGGAGACGGATGGCTTATTCCCACTCCTTGCGCAGCCGGTCCACCTCGGACCCGAGCTTTTTCAGCTGCTCGTGATCCTCTTGCGTGATCTGGTCGCGATCACGCAGCAGCGTCTCCGCCAGGGCTAGCTGTTTGCCCTGGGCCTGGAGGAAGGTCTCGCCCTTCTTGACCTCCCGCAGAATGTCCGGACCGCGATACTTTTGCTGGGCGGCACTCAGGTCCTCCTGCAATTGCTTCCGTTGCTGCCTCAATTCCGCCAGCGTCTCTAGCTCCGTTTTCACCTCATCCTGGTCGCGATCTTTCCAGTTGTCCCCGTCGCGGCGCAGCATGCCGGCAAAGTTGACGTTGTACCACCTCTCGCAAGCCCGCAAGGCCTTTCCCAGCCGCACCGGCAGTTTCGACTTCTCGTACTCCTCTTTCTCTTTCTGCCGATCTTCTTTTTCGAGTTTCTTCCAGTCCGCGTCATTCTGCCGGGCCCGGTCGATCAGGCCGTAACTCAGCCAGGGCAGCGGCACCACGGCCAGCAAGCCCAGCCAGCGCCAGGGATCGGGGCCGAAGCGCTGCCAGTAGAGGCACAGGCCGGCCAGGACGCCGATGACCGCGCCGCCCACCTCGCCCCGGATCATGGCCTGACCGAGCCGGTTCATCAGCTTCTGGTTGCTGAGGAAGAAGAACAGGTTCACCAAACCCACAAACAGAATCGTGCCGCATCAGACCCGACCGCCACTTCTGCACGGTCGTACGCGGCAGATGTTTGCGGCTCAGCAGCATCCAGATCGCCTCGGCGCCGATCAGACCGCAGATCGCTCCCCAGACACCGAACACGGGGAAGGCAAAGAGATTCCCTGGCTGTCCGATCACGACGGGCTGAGTCAATTCCACACAATTGCTTCCGAAAGCGGCGAGCAGAAAGAGGGCGAGGGTTCGCTCCCAGCCCCACAGGCCCTCGGTCCGTCGGCACCTTCTCCACAGCACCCACAACCCGAGTAACAGCTGGAGCACGCCCAGGGTAACAAAGGAGGCGGTCAGCAACCGCCACCACTGGCCCTGAATCACCAGCGGGCCGTCCACCGCGCCACTGTTCAGGACAATTCGCTTCAGATCCTCATCGAGGCCGGGGACAAGCGATAAGTAATTCCGGGCCGCGCCGGCTCCAACGCGGTAGGCGAGGTAACTCGTGTAGCCAAACACGGCCAGGTTGATCAGCAGCAGCAGCGTGGTCACGAACGGCCGATGCGGTCGGCGCAGCACCTCGCGGACCCGGGAGCCGTGCCGATCCGGCTCGACCGATTTGCCCAGCCGCAGCCGTTCCCGGGCGTCCGGGTCGCGCAGCACCTCCTCGCCCCTGGGAGTTAGCACCACGCCGGGGCCCAGGTCGGGATCGCTGGCCCCCTTCTCGACCAGGCCGTCGAGGTACAGATGCTCAAGCAGGTTGTAAACGCGGTCCAGGGGGTGGCCGGCCGAGTCAGCCCAGGCCCGGGGATACCAGGGCCCTGGCCTGGCCTCGGCGACAAGCTCCAGCATTGTCTCCAGGTCAAGGTCACTCATTGGCACGCTTCGATTCGTAAAATCGTTCCAGCTCGATCCAGACCGGGTTGGTCCGGCGGGCGTACTCAATGCCAGCATACCCCAGCCAGGGCAGCGGCACCAGAGCGACGACGCCCAGCCAGCGCCAGGGCGAAGGGCCGAAGCGCTGCCAGTGCAGCAGCAGGGCGGCGATCACGCCGGTCAGGGCCCCACCGAGATGGCCCAGCCCGCTGACCTGGGGAGCCAGACTGACGAAGACCAGCAGCAGCAGGGCCCGGACGTAACCGCCACTCCAGCGTCTCACAAAGGAGCGCGGCAGGTACTTCCGGTTGAGCAGTATCCAGATGGCCTCGGCACTGAACAGACCGCAAATGGCTCCCGAGGCCCCGGCCAGGAGGACCAACGGCTGCAGCGCCATCTGCAGACAGCTGCCCCCCAGGCCAGCGAGCAGGTAGATGGCCAGGAAACGCCACCATCCCCACATGCGCTCCGCGCTGGTGCCCAGGATGCGCAACGCCCACGTGTTCAGACCCAGATGAACCAGCCCGCTATGCACGAAACAGGACGTCAGCAGCCGCCACCATTCTCCGCGCATCAGGGCTTCCGCCCAGACGGCGCCGCTGTCCGCCAGGATGTGTCCCACTTCCGGCACAGGCTTCGGATTGAGAAAGCCGAGCAGGAACGCCAAGGTCAGTTTGACGCGGACGGCGACAAAGAGCCCGCAGGCGAACAAAGCGACGTTGAGGCCGATCAGCACCCAGGTCACGACGGGCTGGGAAGGTCGCCCGAGGTCCTCGCGGATGAGGCCGCCGCGATCGGTCGGGTCAATGGCCTTGCCCTGGCGCAGCCGCTCCAGCGCCTGGGGGTCGTGCAGCAGCTGGGCCCCCCGGGGCGTGAGGATGACGCCGGGGCCGGTCGTCTTGTCGCCGCTGCCGCGCGTGATCAGCCCGTCGAGGTGGAGAAGCTCCAGATAGTGGTTGACGGCCTGGAGAGGGACCTTGGTGTGCTCGCAGTAGACGCGCGGATACCAGGAACCGGGAGCGGCCTGGGCAATCATCTGCAACAGGATCTCCAGGTCGCTGGCGGCCATGAGTGTGCGTCTGCGGGTGATGAAGGTCTGCCCTTCATCATAGGCTGCCGGTGCCTGGATGTCACCAGCCCTTGGGGAGGTCCGGGGGGATCGGGTTTGAGCATTCGATCGGAACGTGGTTCATGGTGCTGCGCCTTTGTCTCAGAAGCTCGGCAGCAGATTCTCCTTGCTGTTGGGGTTGGAGCAATGGATGAAGTCTCGCATCGCGGACACGGGCGCGTTGTGGACCGAACCGTCCATCATCACCACCTGGCACCCGGAGACAGAAAAGGCATTGGCCTGGCCGTCCCAGGGTCCGGCGACGGCCTTGGAAAAGCCCTGGTCGGAGTCGTACGTGGTGCTGGTGCCGATCACTTGCTTGACGCCGCCGGCGCCGCAGCTGGCCTCGACGCAGGCGATGGTACACGAGGTCCCGCGCACCTTGAAGGAGTCGGGCATGACCAGTTTGCCGTCGAAGGGTTCCTCGGCCCAGCTGTGGGGAATGGCGTAACTGGACGCTTGCGGGCCCCCGGTGGACAGGTTGGGATCGAGCGGGGCCTGGAACGTCTTGTAGTTGCTCTCCATATAGGGCAGCAGGCTCTCGAAGAAAACCGGCGCGTTCTTCCCGTACTGGATTCCGCAGGGAGGCAGCGGGCCGTCCATGGCGCTGGCATAGTTCTGCATGGCCAGGCCAATCTGCTTGAGGTTGTTCTGGGACAGGCTGCGTTCCGCGGCGGGGTGGACCCTTCTCACGGCAGGCAGCAACAGTCCGATGAGAATGGCAATGATCGCGATCACGATCACAAGCTCAATCAGGCGGAACCCGCGGCGAGCGCGGCAAGTGAGGTGGTTCATGGCGGACGCTCCTTCCAGTACGGGCAACCGCAGCAAATCGCGACAAGTCGCGGGAAATGAGACTTCCCCCAGTACACCACGGTTGCGGCGGAAATGCAAGAGGCTCGGGATTCGGTACGTTCGGGGCGGATGCGTGGCTGCCAGGAACCGGGAGCGGCCTGGGTAATCATCTGCAACAGGCCCTCCAGGTCGCTGGCAGCCGTGAGCATGCATCTGTGGGTGGCGAAGCCTTTGTTTCAGAATCCCGGCCGCAGGCTTTCCTTGCTGTTGGGGTTGGAGCAATGGATGAAGTCTTGAGTCAAGGATGCGGGCGCGTTGTGGACCGAGCCATCCATGAACACCACCTGGCAGCCGGCGGCGGAAAAGGCATTGGCCTGCCCGTCCCAGGGTCCAGCCACGGCGCTCGAGATGCCCTTGTCGGAGTCGTACGTGGTGCTGGTGCCGGACACTTGCTTGGTTCCGCCGGCGCCACAGCTCGCCTCGACGCAGCAGATGCTGCTGGAAGTGCCACGGTTCTTGATGAACGAGTCCGGAATCACGATCTTGCCGTCGTAGGGTTTCTCGCTCCAGCTGTGCGGAATGGCATAGCTGTTGGGCTGCTGGCCGCCGTTGGCGAGATTGGGGTCGAGAGGAGCCTGCAAGATCTTGGCGTTGTTTTCCATGTACGGCAGCAGGTCCTTGAAGAAGTCCGGTGCGTCTTTCCCGCCCTTTTTCGCCGCGGATGGCAGTTTGCCCGAGTAAGCCCCGGCGTAGTTTTGGACGGCAATGCCAATCTGTCTCAGATTGTTCTGCGACTGCTTGCGCCATCGGACCCGCTGCACCCGGGCAGGAGGAGCCCGATGACGATCATGAGCAGGAAAGACAAGATGACGACTTCAATCAGCCTGAACCCCCGGCGGCGGGAGGACGTGGTGGCTTGCATGGGACTTGCTCCTTTCTCTGGCGTTGATCCAGGGGCCTTTCTTGCACTTGGGACCGTGCCCCGGACAAGGGCCTCCTGGCGAGTGTAGAAGAGAAAGGAGCTTGCGGCTACCTCGCCTGCGCCACCTGCTCGTTGAGCGGGGCCTTCAGAACGCGAGTCAAAAAGCCGTTCACGTCTTCGATCTTGCCGCCCATTTTACCCAGCACGGTTCCTTGCAGCTTGCCGTCAACCACCATCTCCTTCTTGTCAGGCCTGAGTACGACGTACAGCGGCGTACTGATGTCGTTAAAGGTATTTTTTTGCCACTCCAGGTTCCGCAAGGCGAGGCGCGTGGCCTCCTCCCTGGAAAGCCTGGGATCGGGAACACTGTCGTTGTAGACTTGTACGCGCACATAGTTGCTCAGTTCCTTCCTGACAGCTGGAAGGGAAAAGACATTCTTCTCGTTGTAGCGGCAGTTCTGACAAGTGACGCCTGTGAAATCGATGAAGAGCAACTTGTTCTTCGCAACGGCTTCTTTCCATGCCTCCTCGTAGTCGCGATACCATGCAAGCTCAGTCTCATGTCCCTTGCCTTCGGGAGTCAGTGCGGAAGATTGGGGGAGCATGGCGGATAGGAACTCGCCAAAAACACCCGAACCTGCCGGATTGGCGTGCCAGAGGTTGGGGGTCATGAGCAGGGCGAGCCCCAAAAAGAAGGTGGCCAGCAGCAGCCGGACGACCCCAACGTGATCGAGGGGCGTATCGTGTGGCAAGCGGTAAAAGCCCAGCAGATACAGGCCGCAAGCCACCGACAGCGCGATCCACGAACAGAGGACGGTATCGTAGGTGAACAGGCGCGGGTTGCCGGGGAAGAGGACCGCGTCGGCCATGGACAGGAACTTCAACGCGGCAGCCACTTCGATGAAGGCCATCACCACCTTGACCGAGTTGAGCCAGCTGCCGCTCTTGGGCAGCGCCTTCAGCAGCGGCGGACACAGGGCCAGCAAGAAAAACGGGCTGGCGAAGGTGACCGCGTAAACCAGGGACAGCAGCACCAGGGTCGGAAAACCGAGCTGGGACGCCGCCACCGGGGTCAGGATCACCCCCAGGAACGGACCGGTGCAGGTAAAGCTGGTGATGCTGAACGTCAGGGCCATGAAGACCGCCCCAACCACACCCTGGCCTTCTCGTGCCAGCGTGAAACTCGACAGAGAGCGAGGCAACTCCAGTTCATACATCCCGAACAGGCTCAGGGCGAAAACCATCAGCAGCACGCCGAAGCCAAGATTCAGCCAGGGGTTGTTGGCCAGCCCGAGGATGATCGATCCGAACAGCACCACCGCGAGAGTGAGGACCCCAACAATCGTCCCCGCGTAGACCAACGCCAGGAGCAGGCCGTTGCCGTGCTTGCTCTCCGACTGCTTCAAGAAAAAGCTCACGGTCACGGGGATCATCGGAAAGACACAAGGGGTCAAGAGCATCGCCAGGGCCGCGCCAACGGCAATCAAGAGCTGCCAGGGCAGGGTCGTGCTGGTCAGTTCTTGTGTTTGTCCCGCGGCGGGTTTGCCTTCGTCTTTTTGGGCCTGGTTTTTGGGGTTGCCCGGAGGGGGGGCGATCAGCTTGGCAAACGCCGCCGGAATGGGCACCACCTTGGCCGGAGTCGGTTTGAAGCGATCCGGAGGGATGTTGGCCGGAGCCGGTGGCGCGAGAGGCGGTTGCGGATGGTCGATGCGCAAGGAAATCTTAAAGTTGCGGCTATTCGGCGGCATGCACATTCTCTCATTGCATACCTGCGACCGGATTGAGAATTGCAGAGTCGTGGTTGTGCCGGGTTTCGCCTGGGGATTGACAAGGATGTCCTGGACCCAGACAAAGGGTTTGCTGTGTTCCAGCAAAACCTGAGGGGGATCAAGTTTTGGATACGCCTTGAACTCGGGCTCGCTTTCGCGAATGGGGTAAATCGGCTTGAGGTTCGGATTTTCCACGTAGGTCAGAGCGGAGATCCCGTCATCTAACTGGTACTCGGTGCGTTCGGTCAACGGGTAGCTATGCCAACCCGGCTTCGGAATGCCGTTGATGATCAGCGTGAAGACCTCACCCGGATGCACGACCGTCAACGGCGCCCCGGGTTTCAACTCACCGGGAAGGTGAGCGGCATTCGCGTCGGAAAACACGTCCAGCAGTGTCGGCGTAACCGTGAACTGGAGGAGTTGCTCCCTCTCATCGTCTGCTTGGCTCTTCGATTCAGTTCCAGCCAAGCAGAGCAGCACGCCCGCACAGACCAGCAACCACGCGCTTCGATTGGAAAAAGCCTTCATGCGAGGGTCTCGTCACTTGGGCAAGCCAGGGGGTTGACACCCCCCGCTCGCCATTTCCTCCGGTCACCCTATTTCGGCGCCTCGACCCCTTGCAGCTTCAGCGTCGAGACCGTTTTCGTCTTCAGGTCCACGACGCGGATGCGGTGGGCGTTGGTGTCGGCCAGGTACAGCTTACCGCCGGCGAAGCAGATGCCGCCCGGCTCGTTGAACAGCGGCGTGCCCAGCCAGCCCTCCGGCTCGCCGCCCAGGAAGGTCTTGCTCGTCCGCCGGTCCGGGTCGATCTCCTTGATCTTGCTGTTGTACGTATCCGCCACGTATAGCTTGCCGTCCACCCACGTCAAGCCCAGTGCGTGCTGCAAGCGGACCAGGTTGCCCTTGCCATCGACGTCGCCAAATTCAAACAGGCCGGCGCCGACGATGGTGCTTACCTCGCCCTTGCCGTCCAGCGGCACACAGCGGATCGAGCTGGTTTCGCTGTCGGCCACGTACAGGTTCTTGCCGTCGGTGGTCAGGCCGCTGGGCTGGGCAAAACAGGAACCGCCGAACCTCTCCTGAAGAGGGCCGTCGCGCAAGGTTTCCTGGCCGGTGCCGGCGTAGGGGACGATCTCCCCGGCTTTCAGGTCCATCACCCAGACCTGGTGCAGCCCGGCCATGGCCACGTACAGCTTGCCCTCGTGCAAGAGCAGGTCCCACGGGCTGTTCAGGCTCGTCTTGAGGGCCTTGCCGCCGCGCAAGCGGTCCCGGCCCTGCTCGCCGGTGCCGGCAATCGTCTTGACCGTCTGTTTCTTCAGGTCCAGTTCGCGGAGCTGATGGTTTTTCCGATCGGCCACGTACAGCGTATCACCCTTGAGGGCCATGCCTTGCGGATCGTTGAAGAGGGCCTTGGCGAAGTCGCCGTCCGCGTTGCCGGGCTTGCCGGCGCCGGCAATGGCGATCTTCTTGCCGTCCAGATCCGTAACAACGATGCGGTGATGCGTGCTGTCGGCGATAAAGATGCGCTTGCTGGGCGAATCCACGAGGATCTTGCCCGGGAAGAACAGCGGGCTGGCGCCTGTCTCCTGGTAGCGGGCCAGCTCGAACTTGAGAGGCTTCTCGTTGAGGGTCTTCTTCTCCTTGTGGACCTTGATCAGCTTCTCGATGTGGCTTGCCAGGATGTCGTAGTTGCCCTCACCAGGGGCGAAGCCGACCTGGTTGCCCTCCGGATCGATCAGCCAGAGGGTCGGCCAGGACTCGACGCTGTAGGCGTTCCAGATGGCCCGCTCGGAGTCGTTGACCACCGGATGGGCCAGTTCATAGCGGAGGACGGCCTTGCGGATGCTCTCGGTTTCCTTCTCGTTGTCGAACTTGGGCGAGTGGACGCCGATGACCACCAGCTCGTTGGCGTATTTCTTCTCCAGCCTGGCCAGGTCGGGCATGACGTGGATGCAGTTGATGCAGCAGAGAGTCCAGAAATCGAGCAGGACGATCTTGCCGCGCAGGTCCTTGAGGCGGAGCGGGCCGGCCGTGTTCAGCCAGGCGGTGCCGCCCTCCAACTCCGGGGCCTTGCGGCGCGGCGGATCCTGGTCCTTCGCGTCCTTCTTCTCCTTCTCCGGCTCGTCTGCTTTGGCCGCCTTCCTGTCCTTGTCCGGCTGCGCTGCCTTGCTGGACAGCTGGTTGGGCCGCAGCCCGTACAGACCCAGGGCCACCACCGCGGGCAGAAGCAGAAAGAGCAGACGGGTGGCCAGCCGGTTGCGGACCGGCGGGCGGGGCGGCAACGGGCTGGCTGGCTCGGGAGCGAATTCGGGATTCGAGAGGGTCCTCTCCGACTGGATCGGGGAAGGGGTCGAATCGAGGGACATCAGGTTAGCTCCTTGGTTGAGGAAAACAATCTCTGCCATGCCTGGATCCAGGGGCTCGACCCGGGTGGAGAAAGGCCGGGTCTCCGGATGGTGCATAACCATTGTAGCTGCCGCGGCCAGGAGATTGAATCGAAATTGCCGGATCGGCCGCCTCGCCCAGGACTGGACGTTGCCAGCGGGGCGAAGATTCAACGGCCGCTTACCCAGGGTTCACGACCCCTGCCGGCTTGCCCGGCAGGTGAAGAAGGTCATCGGCTAGAAAGCAAGGGCGGAAAAACGTTTTTGCGTCTTCCTCTCTCTAGCTTTAGACCTTCTTCACCTGCCGGACAAGCCGGCAGGGGTCGAGAACCCCGAGAGACAACGACGCTTGACCGCACGGAAGCTAACCCCTACCGTGATGGCAGGGAGTGCCCGAACATGGCTTGTTTTCCCGTACTTGCAGGGCCTTTACGTGTCCACAGCCGAACAACCGCCCACGTCAATCCAGCCCGATCCCTCCCAGGAGCGCATCGTGCTGCCGCCCCCGCCGCAGCCGCCGAAGCCGCCAGCCGTTACCCCGGACCTGGGGCTGATCTGGATGGACAGGGCCCTGGTCGTCTTGCTGCTGGGGCTGGCCTTTGTCCTGGGCGCGTTCTCGATCCGCAACAGTGACTTCTTCCAGAACCTGGCCGTTGGCCGGTCGCTGGTCCAGGGCAAGTACCATTTCGGCGCCGACCCCTTCAGCTGGGCCAGTGAGCCGAACTCCTGGGTCAACAGCCTGACCGGCGAAAAGGTGGTCTGGGTCAATCACGGCTGGCTCTTTGGCCTGCTGGCCTACGGCCTCTGGTTGCTGGCCCCGGCGGGCCAGCTGCTGGTCCTCTTTCGCGCTCTGCTGGTGGTGGGCGTGGCCGGATTGCTGGTGCTGATCGGCCGGCGTCCCGGGCAACGGCTCTGGGTGCCGGCCAGCTGCGCCGTGCTGGCCGTGGTGGTCCTCAGCCCCCGGCTGCTGCTGCAGCCGGTGCTGACCTCGTACCTGTTCCTGGCCCTGACCCTCTGGCTGCTGGAACGGCCGAGGCTGCTCCACGAGGCCCAGGCCAGCGGGGGCGAACAGCCGACGGACCGGTTCGGCTCCTGGTGGCTGCTGCCGCCGCTCTTCGCCCTGTGGGTCAACCTGGACAACTGGTTCCTCCTGGGACCGCTCACCGTGGCCCTCTACCTGGTGGGCACCCTGGTCCAGCGCTCCACCAGCCCGACCCTGGCCGGCGTCCCGGCACGGCTGGGCCTGGTGCTGGCGGTGGGCGTGCTGGCCACGCTTCTCAATCCCTATCACCTGCATGCCTGGACCTTGCCTTACCAGCTGGGCCTGTCCGGGGCGGCCCGGGCCCTGAACAACGATGCCCAGTTCCGGGGCGCGTTCAGCTCACCGCTGTTCTTTGGCGGCATCTATTACAGCAGCAGCGTCGGCCTCAGCGTCGCCGGCATGAGCTATTTCCTGCTGCTGCTGCTGAGCCTGGTGTCCCTGATCGTGGCGGCCCAGGTGCCGCGCGACGAGTGGCACTGGAGCCGGACACTTGTGCTGGCCGCGTTCACTTTGCTGAGCGTCCTGAATTTCCGAACCATCCCCTTCTTTGCCGTCGTCGCCGGGCCGATCACCGCGCTCAATTTCCTCAGCTGGTGGAAGAGTCAGCAACCCGCGGCGCACCTCTCGGGCTGGCTGGTGACCGGCCGGCGCCTGTCGCTGCTGGGCGTGGTGCTGCTGCTGACGGCCTCCATCCCGGGCTGGCTGCAAGCGCAGCCGTACTCCGCCCGCCGGATGGGCTGGCGGCTGGACCCGGACAACACCCTGAAGCCCATGAAGCAGCTGGCCGAGCAAATCGCCACGTGGCGCGAGCAGAACCAGCTGCCCACGGACAGGGACGGCAAGGTCCGCTGGTACAACACCAACCTCGAACTGGCCAGTTCCTTCGGCTGGTGCTGTCCCGGCGAACAGACCTTCATGGACTTGCGCCTGACGCCGTTCACCTGGGCGGCCGAGGCCCACGCCCTGATTCGCCGGTCCCTGGGAGCAACCAAGTTAAAGGTAGAAAAGGGCAAGGAAAAGGAAGCGGCGGAAGAGGCCAGGGAACTGGAGCAGAAAAGGCGCACGATCTTCCGGGACAAAGGGATTTCCCTGGTGCTGTGCTACGAGAGCGACCTCTCCTCGGCCCCGATCCTGGTGCGCATGCTGAAGGACCCGGACGAATGGGTGCTGCTGTACCGGGACGGCAAGACGGCCGTGTTCGGCTGGAACGATCCCGACCAGCGGCCCCGACCGGCCCCCGGTCCGTTCTCGGACCTGCGTTTCGATCCGAAGCGGCTGGCCTTCGGAAACGACGCCCGGCGGGCGCCCGAGGAGCGGCCGGCCCGCGCTCCCCGGACGTATGCGTGGTACACCGAGCTGTGGGAGTCCGCTCCTCCCAAGGCGCTGGACGGCTCGCTGGCCCAGATGGATGCGATGTACTTTGAAACGCAGGGGATGTCGATGGCAAGTCCGTGGATCGTCAGCCATCAGCAGGCGCAGCAGACCAACGTCCTGCTGGCGCTGGTCGGCGCGCTCAGCCAGAGTCGCGATCCCCAGGTGGGCGGGGTGGCGCTGTGGGCCCGGGCCTCCGCCCTGTCGGTGATGCGCCGGTTCTTCTGGAAACCGCTGGACGCGGGCCCTCCCGAGGCGCTGTACCTGGCGATCCGGGAAGCCCGCTGGGCCCTGGTCGAGAACCCCGACGACGCCCAGGTCTATCTGCTGCTGAGCAATCTCTACAGTGCCCTCGGGAGACAGACCCGGGAACGCGACTACACCCTGGGCTGGCTGGCCCGCGACCACTGGCGTCCGCAGGGGCTGCCGCTGCCGACCCGGATTCGCCTGGTCCAGACGCTGGCGGCCCTGCACCAGGCCCTCAAGCTCAACCCCGACCTGGCCCTGGCCCACCAGCTGCTGGCGGACCAGTATCAGGAGCTGCAGTATCTCGACCTGGCCTTCAAACACCGCCGCGAAGTGCTGCGCTGCATCAAGGAAATGGCCGAGCGGAACGGCAAAACGCCCGAGATGGCCAGGAACCTCGAGGAGGCGGAGAAGAACCTGAAGAAGCTGGAAACGCAAGTCGATCAGGTGACGAACAGATTCGAGGTCCAGGCCACCAATCGCTCCGCCGGGGAGCGTGCCGCGCTGGCCCTGAGTCAGGTCCAGCCGAAACCCTGGCTGGCGCCGCCGCGGCTGCGCCACGGCCTGGCCGAGAAGGCGGTGGAAACGCTGGAGCAGATCCCGGGCAAGGAGCTGACCCCGCCGCAAGCGATCGCCCTGATCGACCTGCAGTTCGAGCTGGGTCAGCTGGACAAGATCCGCGATTTGCTGGAGAGCGAGGGAGCGAAGCTGAGCAAGGTGCTCGGCACGCACCCGGACCTGGATTTGCCGGCCTTCGAGGTCTACCAGTTGCTGCTGGCGGCCGCCTCGGGCGACTACCAGAAGGCGGACCAGGCCGCCCAGGATCTGATCGACTCGTTCTCGGCTCCCCGTCCCAGGCCGGCTGTTCCGCCGAAGGCGGACCAGGTCTTGCGCAAGCCCGACATGCTTCCCTCCATCAAGGAAGAAGCAAAGAACGCGGTTGTTATCAGTCTCGGGCACTACCTGCTCTTGCAGGGGCAAAGCGCCAGTGGTCTGCCGATTCCGCTCCAATTCATCAATCCCGCAGCGGCGCTCTATCAGGCCAAGGTCGGGACCTATCAGTTGCTCAGTCGCGAGGCGGAGCTGCGCGTCCTGCGCGGCTGGCTCGCCCTGGAAGCCGGGCACGTGGACCGGGCCCGCCAGGAACTGCGCCAGGCCATGACCCTGACCTCGCCCCCCGGAGCGCTGCCGGCAGACTTCCCTGGCCGGTCCTGGACCCAGATGGGGCTGGAGTGGCTGAAGGAGAAGCGGTAAAATCAACTCCTCCTCTCAGCCGCTTGCGGCTTAGCGCAACCGCCTCCCGGCGCTAAGCCGCAAGCGGCTGAGGGACCGACGCTCTGACTCCTGCGGAAAGGATGCACAATGGGACTCTGGAAGCGTCCCCCCCTCGACCAGCTGGCGCCGGAGAACGTCGCCCTGCTCAAGCCCAGCGCCCTGGGTGACATCATCCATACTCTGCCCATCTTGACCGCCCTGCGCCGACGCTTTCCGCAGGCCCGGATTACCTGGATTGTCAACAGCGGCTACCGCGGTCTGCTGGAAGGCCACCCTCACCTGGACGACCTGATCACCTTCGAGCGTGGCGCCATGCGCGGTGGATGCTTCCGGGCCCTGGCCGGTTACTCGAAATTCTTGCTGGAACTGAGGCGGCGGCGCTTTGACCTGGTGATTGATCTGCAAGGGCTGCTGCGCAGCGGCATCATGGCCCTGGCCACCGGAGCGCCGCGCCGGGTCGGCCTGACGGCCGCCCGCGAAGGGGCGTCCTGCTTCTATACCGACGTCGTCCGCGGCACGGATCGGCTGACCATCCATGCCGTGGATCGCTACTGGCGCGTGGCCCGGGCCCTGGGAGCCGGAGACGGTCCGATCGAGTTCCACGTCCCCATTCCAGAGCTGGCCCGGCAATGGGCTCAGGAGCAGCTGCGTTCCTGGCCGCAGCCGTGGCTGACGGTCGCGGCCGGGTCGCGCTGGCAGACCAAGCGCTGGCCGCCGCGGCACTTCGCTGCTCTGGCCGGCCGGGCCCAGGAGCAGTTCGGCGGCACGGTGGTCCTTGTCGGCGGCGGCGACGAGACCGACCTGGCCCGCCAGGTGGCCGAGCAACTCCGTGGGCCTCGCCTGGACCTGACCGGCAAGACGACCCTGCCCCAGCTCTCCGCCGTGCTGGCCCGAGCCGACCTGATGATCGCCAACGACACCGGCCCGCTGCACGTGGCCGCCGCCCTGGGCCGGCCGGTGGTCGCGCCCTACACTTGCACCAGGGTCCCGCTGACCGGCCCCTACGGCGTCAAGGGAGCCGTGCAAACCAACGTCTGGTGCCAGGGCAGCCTGCTGAAGCATTGCCGGCGGCTGGAGTGCATGGACGAGCTGACCCCCGATCGACTCTGGCCGCTGGTCCAGGAGGCGCTGCAACAGAAATGGCCGAGTCCCTGTCAGACCGCCTGATCCTGGCCAGCGCCTCGCCGGCCCGGCGCGAACTGCTGCAGCGCCTCGGTGTGCCGTTCACCGTCCAGCCCGCCGACATCGACGAGCCGACCGGCTATCATGCGCCGCGCACCTTCGTCCAGAGCGTCTCCTGGCTCAAGGCCGCCGCCGTCGCCCGCACCGTTGCCGAGGGAATCGTCCTGGCCGCGGACACCATCGGCTGGATCGACGGCCAGGCGATCCTCAAACCCGCCGACGAGGCCGACGCCCGCCGCATCCTGCGGCAGCTGGGCGGGCGGATTCACGAGCTGTGGACGGGGGTGACGCTGTGGCGGCGTCCAGACGACTTGCAGCTGATCTGGCAGGAGCGGAGCCTGGTCGAGTTCGCCAGGCTGGATGAGGCGGGGCTGGATCGGTATCTGGCCACGCGCTCCTGGCTGGGCCATTCCGGGGCGTACGCGATCCGGGAGGATCACGACCCCCACGTGCGGGTGGTGGAGGGATCGGTCACGAACGTGATTGGGTTGCCGCTGGAAAGCCTTCGGGAGCGGCTGGCGTTGTTGCAATCGCGCATTTGAATCAAGGAGTCAGGGGCTGGTTGATGAACCTGGAAACTGGGATTTGAGAGGAAGGAACTGGATCAGGCCTTGCATGTCCGGGGGATCGCTTGCCATCGCGAAAAAGTCCAATTCGTCGATTGCCTGACCTGGGGAGAGACTTGGCCGCACGAGAACCACGCCGGGCATGGGCAGGCCGTTTTGAGTCCGTTCGTTGGCGAAGCGGATGAGGGTCTTTCGATCCAGGGACACAACAACGCGGTTGTTGACAGCTGCCCATTCAAGCAAGTCCGGATCGGCAATTCCCCTCAGGCCGATCCGGTTAACGTGAACAACGTCCAGGTTTGGTTGCTGCCGGACCAGGCCATCGTGGACAGCCATCGGAAAATTCTCGTCAAACACCAGGCGGAGCATTGCTGGCGACCCTCTGGGCTCGATAGCTCTCGACTTTCGCCTGCAGCTTGGCAAGGCGGGGCTGTTGCGTCTCTTCCATCTGCTGGCGCAATTCAGCCAATTCCTGGTCCCGTTCCCTCATCCAGTTGTCCAGTTCCGCCTTGTGGCGGTAGTAGTAGCCCAGGGAACTCAGGATGTCCGCCAGGGAAACGGAAGGGAAGTTCTCGGCCAAGGTCTCCGGGGTCATGCCCTGCCGGTGGTAGTGCAGCAACGTTGCCAGCAGGACGCGCGAATCGCCAACAAGGATTTCCCCGGTTTCGTCAGACCGCAGCGGAACAGGGTCCGGATGAATGTTGATCGACATGATAGCCCACCCTGATTGTGACTTTTCGAGACTTCAACAAACCTGATTGTACAGCAGAAGGACCCCGTGATACCACCCGTCGTTGAACCGGGTGACCGGCCTCTCGGCGGTCGGTTGCTGTCGAGCCATCGTGCATTCTCCACAGGAGTGAGGTTCACCCGTTCCGCTTTTCTACCACGGCGCGCTTTTTTTTCCAAAATCTCCTTGCTTTCTTTTTCCGCGACCGTTACTTTCGCAATAGAGGATGGTTTAATGGGGAAGGTGGACAGTCCGCACCGACTTCCCGCCCGCCCAACCTGCCTGGAACTCCCGCCAAAACTCCCTCCCTTCCGCTGAGGGACGACCGAGAACCGGAGGATCACGCCATGACTGCTGCTTTCGTCAGCCGCTTCGGATGGATTCCGTCCCTGTGTTTGCTCGTCCTCACACCCGGCGTCGGGATGACCGCCGAGGTCAAGCTGCCCGATGGCGGTTCGCTCCAGAAGGTGGACTTCGAGCGGCACGTGATGGGACTTCTGGGCCGATCCGGCTGCGCTTCCGGTTCCTGTCACGGCTCCTTCCAGGGTCGGGGCGGTTTTCGGCTGTCGCTGTTCGGTTACGAGCCGGACAAGGATTACCTCGCTCTCACCCACGAAGCCCAGGGCCGGCGCATCAATACCGCCGATCCCGACAACAGCCTGGTGCTGCTCAAGGCCACCGGCCAGACCAAGCATGAAGGGCTGACCCGCTTTGGCCCGGACAGCTGGCAGTATCGCGTCTTCCGGGCCTGGATCGCCCAGGGAGCGGTCTGGAACAAGGGCAGCGGCGAGGTCAAGCAGATCCAGGTGGTGCCGGGTGAGTACGCCTTCGGCAAACCCGGCCAGACCGGGCAGCTGGTGGTGCAGGCCCTCTTCGCCGACGGCACCCGTGAGAACATCACGCCCTTCTGCGACTTCCGCGTCCTCGACGACAACGTGGTCGAGGTCGGCTCAGTGGGCCAGGTCAAGGCCCGCCGGCCCGGCGACACCGCCGTGGTCGTCTCTTACCGCGGCAACGTCCTGCCGGTGCGCGTCCTGGTGCCGACCGAACTGCCTTCTGGGTTCAAGTATCCGAAGACGCAGGAAGTCAACTTCATCGATCACGAGGTGTTCGCCAAACTCCGCCGGCTGAACATGGTCCCGTCGGAGCTGTCCAGCGACGCCGAGTTCCTCCGCCGGGTGACCATCGACACCATCGGCTCTCTGCCGACCGTGGAGGAGTACCGGGCGTTCCTGGCCGACAAGGACCCCAAGAAGCGCGCCCGCAAGATCGACGAACTCCTGGCCCATCCGATGCACGCCGCCCTCTGGGCCACCAAGTTCTGCGACATCACCGGCAACAACACCGATGCGCTGGAGAACCCGCAGCAACTGCGACCCAAACGCAGCCAGATGTTCTACGACTGGTTCCGCAAGCGCATGATCGACAACATGCCTTATGACGAGATCGTTAAGGGCGTGCTGTGCGCGACCAGCCTGGACGGCAAGACCCCCGAGGAGTGGTTGACGGAGACCAAGACCATCGAGGAAGCCATGTCCAAGGGCTTCCAGACGCCTTACGCCGAGCGCAAGAGCCTGGACCTGTTCTGGCGCCGGCAGCAAAACGTTCCCAGCGACCAGTGGGCGCAGAAGGTGGCCGCTGCCTTCATGGGCGTCCGCCTGGAGTGCGCCGAATGCCACAAGCATCCGTTCGATCGCTGGACCCAGACCGATTACCGTTCCTTCGCCAACCTGTTCAGCGTGGTGAACTTCAACGTCTCGCCGCAGACGCGCAAGATCATCGACGCCGAGAACGCCGAGCGGCGCAAGAAGGGCCGCGGTAACCAGATAACGCTGCTCCGCGAGGTGTTCATCGGCAATCCGGTGAACCGAGGCGGCGGCATGCCGGCCCTGTTCCCCGACCCGGAGACCAACCGGCCCCTGACGCCGCGGGCCCCGCTTGGTCCCGAGATCCCGCTGCAGACCGGCAAGGACCCGCGCGTGCCGCTGTTTGAGTGGCTGCGGTCAGCGGACAATCCCTTCTTCGCCCGCAGCTTCGCCAATCGCGTCTGGGGCCATTACCTGGGCGTCGGCATCGTTCACCCGGTCGATGACTTCTCGCTGGCCAACCCGCCCAGCAACGACAAGCTGCTCAACGCCCTGGCCAGGTCCTTTGTCGAGAACAAATACGACATCCGCGCTCTGGAGCGGGTCATCCTCAACTCCCGCACCTACCAGCTGAGCGTGTTCACCAACGACACCAACGAATTCGATAAGGTCAACTACGCCCACAGCTACGTCCGGCCGATGATGGCCGAGGTCGTGGTGGACGTCATCAACGACGCCCTGGGCACCAGGGAAGCCTTCGGCAACGACGCCCCTCCCGGCTGCCGGGCCATCGAGATCGGTTCGAGCCGGCTGCAAAACCAGCAGCTCAATTACGCCTTCCGGATCTTCGGTCGGCCGCCACGCTCTCTCAACTGCGATTGCGAGCGGACGATGGAGCCGGGCCTGTCGCAGAAGCTGTACCTGATGGCCGACACCAACGTCCAGCGCAAGTTGAGCGACGTGAACAACCGGATCAAGACGCTCCTGAGCAAGCACAAGGACGACAGCGCCGCCCTGGACGAACTGGTGATCGCCACCCTGTGCCGGACGCCCACGGACAAGGAGCGGACGTCGTTCAAGGGCTACCTGGAAAAGAAGGGTGATCGGCAAGCCGCCTTCGTGGACATGCTCTGGGCGCTGATCAATACCAAGGAGTTCAGTCTGAACCATTGACCGTCTCCCCTCTCCCCTTGTGGGAGAGGGGAGAAAGATGCAATCAACTTGACACGACCCTCCGCTGACGCGGCCCTGAGCGGCGGACGGTCCTGGGGGGATTCAGGGCACCTCTCGGCGCAAGGCCGGGCGGCACGATACTGGAAAGGACAACACCATGGCTCGTATCTCGACAGACTGCGAACGCTTCCACCGGCGCGACTTCCTCAAAATCGGGGCGGCCGGCGCCCTGGGTTTGAGCCTGCCCCAGTTGCTGCAACTGGAGGCCCGGGCAGCCCAGGGAGGCGCTGCCGCCAAAAACCGCAAGGCCAAGGCCGTGATCATGCTCTGGCTGGCCGGCGGTCCCGCTACCATTGACATGTGGGACCTCAAACCTGAGGCCCCCGAAGGCATCCGCGGCGAATTCAAGCCGATCGACACCAAGGCCCCCGGCGTGCAGATCAGCCAGCATTTGCCGAAGATGGCCCAGGTGATGGACAGGGCCACCATCGTCCGGTCGCTGTACCACACCATCCCGTCGCACGGCCCGGCCACGGTCTTCATGACCACCGGCAACAAGCCGACGCCGGCCTTCCAGTATCCGTCCCTGGGCTCGCTGACCTCCAGGCTGCTGAAGGCCGAGCAGGGCGTGCCGCCTTACGTCAGCTTCAGCGAGATCCGCGGCGGCACGGCCGGCGTCTCCGGCTACCTGGGCACGGCCTACAACCCGTTCATCGTCGAGGGCGGCGGCGGTCGGGGCGGCGACGGCAACATGCGCGTCCGCGGCATCCAGCTGCCGAACGGCTTCACCCTGAAGGACCTGGAGAACCGCGACAAGCTGCTGGAGGACTTCGACAGCAGCTTCAAGAAGCTGGACAAGTCGGCGGACCTGGTCGAGGGCCTGGACGCCTTCCACAAGCAGGCCCTGGAGATCCTCCGCTCCGACAAGACCAAGAAGGCGTTCAACCTGGGCCAGGAGTCGGCCGAGATGCGCGACCGCTACGGCAAGACCCCGTTCGCCTCGGGCGCCCTGGCCGCGCGGCGGCTGGTCGAGGCCGGCGTCCGCTTCGTCACGGTCAGCGTCGGCGGCTGGGACACGCACGGCAAGAACTTCGACGCTCTGAAGGGACGCTTGCTGCCGCAGGTGGACCAGACGCTCTCGGCCCTGATCCAGGACCTGAGCGACCGCGGCATGCTGGACAGCACCATCGTCTACTGCTGCGGCGAGTTTGGCCGGACCCCCAAGATCAACAAGAACAACGGCCGCGATCACTGGGCCCGCTCGATGGCGGTGGTCCTGGCCGGCGGCGGCATCAAGGGCGGCTACGCGCACGGCACCACCGACGCCCAGGGCATGGCCCCGGCCACCGAGGCGGTCACGCCCGATGACGTGTCCGCCAGTATCTTCCGCTGCCTGGGCATCGATCCGCAGACCGAGCTGATGACCAGCACCGGTCGGCCCATCCAGCTGTTCCGCGAAGGCAAGGTCATCGAGAAACTGCTGGCCTGAGTCTTTCTTCCCAGGGGCGAGCGGGTGGTGTTCACCGCCCGCTCGCCTTTGTTTCGTTTTCCCTCAAGTCCCATGAGTCGTTGCCGATCATGTCTAGCCGATCTCTGACGTCCGCGTTTCTTCTGATGCTCGCGCCAGTCCTCGCCGTCGAGGCGCAACCTCCCGCCGAGAAGCCGCTGCCGGCCCAGAAGCCGGCGGACCGGCCGGATGGTCCTCCCATCGTCTCGGCCAAGGCCTGGGCCATTGCCGATGGCAAGACCGGGAAACTGCTGTGGAGCAGCCAGGAAGGCGAAGCGCTGGCCATCGCCAGCACGACCAAGATCATGACCGCCTGGATCGTCTTCCAGCTGGCGGCAGACAATCCCAAGGTCCTCGACGAGGTGCTGACCGTCTCCACGCGGGCGGCCCGGACCACCGGCTCCGGTGCCCGCATCCAGGCCGGCGAGCGCTACGTGGTGCGCGACTTGCTGTACGGCTTGCTGCTGCCGTCGGGCAACGACGCCGCGGTCGCCCTGGCCGAGCATTTCGGGCCGCGCTTCCCGCAGGCCGACAAACCCGACGCGGACCCAATGGCCCTGTTCGTCGCTCAGATGAACCGGCAGGCGCAGGAGCTGAAGTTGACCGAGACCAAGTATCTGGACCCGCACGGTCTGAGCAAGAACCTGTCCAGCGTCCGCAACCAGGCCGTGCTGACGGCGAAAGCGCTCCAGAACCCTAACTTCGCCCGGTACGTCCAGACGCGCCGGCATCGCTGCGAGGCGATCGGTCCCAAGGGGGAAAAACGCAGCGTCAGCTGGGACAACACCAATCGCTTGCTGGGGATCGAGGGATATGACGGGGTCAAGACGGGCACCACGACCGCGGCCGGGCAGTGCCTGGTGGCCAGCGGCCGGCATGGGGCCGATCACCTGCTGGTGGTGGTACTGGGCTGCACGTCCAACGACAGCCGCTACGTCGATGCACGCAACCTCTTCCGCTGGGCCTGGCAGCAGCGCGGGCAGAAGACGCCGGAGCGCTGAGGAGCCGGCTGGAACGTCGCTCAGACGTGAACGACCTTGCCGAAGCGCCGGGTGAACTCCTCCCTGGTCGCCTCGCTGAAGCGATTGCAGTGGACCCACAAACTCTTTATCCGCGAGAAGTGCGGCGACCGCGCCAGGGCCAGCCCGGCCTCGTCGTCCAGCTCGCAGAACCCCAGGGTCAGCTCCGTCAGGTTGGCGAGCGTTGCCGACCCGGCCAGGGCCGCTGCCCCGGCCGCAGTGACGTGGTTGTGCTCCATCTCCAGCTCGCGGAGGTTCGTCAGATAGGGCGAGCTGGCCAGGGCTATTGCTCCCTCGGCATCGATGCCGCAATGGGCCACACTCAGGTGGGTGAGCCCGGCCAGCATCTTCGTGCCAGCCAGCAGGGCCGTTCCGTCGGCACCCAGGCTGAGGTTGCCCAGACGCAGGGTTTCCAGCTTCCAGGGGGCGGTTGTCAGGGCTTTCAGACCTGCCAGGTTGATCTTGGTGTTGGTGTGGATGTCCAGATAGGTGAGTCCCACCATCCCAGGGGAGGCCGCCAGTGCCTTGAGACCAGCATTGCCCAGCCCAGCGCTGCCGACGGTGAGGGACCGGAGGCGGGTGAGATAGGGCGAGGCCGCCAGCGCCTTCGCTCCTTCGTTGCCCACCTCGTTGTACGAGAGGTCCAGCTCAGCGAAACCGGCCGCGTGAGGACATTGCGCCAGGGCCTTGACGGCCGCGACGTCGTGCCCGTTCATGCACAAATCAAGCCCCTCCAGCGGCGTGATCTGGACGAGCCTGGCACTTTCCTTGAGAAAAGCATCCAGGGGGCCGGACAGGATGGCGACGAAACCACGTCGAAACTTGGCCCCTCGGCGGGCCCACTCCGGGAGGTCCTTCTTCCAGCTCTCGCCGTGCTTGTTCAGCAGGGCTTTTTCCTTTTTCTCCAACCCCGCCTGGGTCGGGTCGTCCGCCGGCCGTGAGGCCCGGCGGCACTGCACCTTGATCAGCTCCGCCCGGTCGGGGTCGCCGTTCTTCTTCAGCCAGTCGGCGTACGCCAGCCGGGGACTGTCGCTGGCCGGGTCTTTCAGGATGTCCGCGAGAAACGTGGCGTGATTCATGGAATGTCTCGGGGTCAAGGGTTGGTCGTTCTTTGAGCCAGGCGGTCAAGCGCCTCCTTGGCTTGCCGTGTCAGGCCAGCGCCGGCTGCTCCTTGCGACAGAGCGCGGAGAATGTCCTGGGCCTTCGGCGAGCCGATCTTCTCCAGGACGCTGAGGCACCGCAACGCTCGGATCTGTTCGGGTGCTGGCACTTCCTCCTCGATGCGTTGCAGGAGATCCTCGATGCGTTTGCGGACCTCAAGGGGCGGCTTGTCGGCCAGGGCTTGCGTCAAGGCGGGGCTCGCCAGTTCGCCCAGTGCTTCCAGTTCGGCCCTGGCCTTGTCGCGGATGGCAAACTCATCGTGGTTCAGCTCGCGGATCAGCCGGGCCAACCGCCCGGCGTCCGGAACCGCGGCGGGCCGGAGACGCTGCCGCAGCCAGGGAAGCGTCTGCTTTGGAGCGAGGATCAAAGACCAGGCGGCGTGATAGGCTCTCTTCTCGTCGGGATCGGTCAGGTCGGTCCAGAGGGCTTGCATCTGCCGGGCAGACGGCTGGGCCTGGGCCAGCGCCTCGGGATTGATTTTCTTGAGCGCAGCGACGGCGGCCAGGCGGACGCTGACCCGGTCCTCCTGGCAGGCTGCCAGCAGGGCCGGGGTGGCGTCGCGTGCCGCGGGGCCGATCTCGGCCAGCACGCCGCAGGCCAGCTCTGCCACAGGGGCCGGGCGCTCCTTCTGGAACGCGGCCTGGGCGGGAACCACATGCTGTTCCCCCACTCCCGTGATCCAACGTGCCGTGGCCCCTGTCCGGAGGAAGAGCGGACTGTTTGGCCCTTGCCAGATGCACCTGCGCCGATCCTGGACCAGTCGGGCCAGGGCAGGAACGGCGTCTTTCGCGGCCGGGCCGAGCCTTCGCAGTGCCGTCAGACTCGCCCAGCGGACGATCGGGTCCGGATCATCGAGGAGCTTCACCAGCGCCGGGACGGGGGGACGGGCCTCGGGACCGGTCTGGCCCAGAGCGAACGCCGACACCGCCCGGACATCGTCCTTTGGATCGGCCAGGGCTCGCGTCAAGGCGGGGACGGATGCACGGGCGCCGGGTCCGATCTGGCCCAGCACGCTGGCCGACCGCAAGCGGACAAAACCGTCCTTAGCCCCCAAGGCGGCGATCAGGTTGGGGACGGCAGGCTCGGCATCGGCTCCCATCGCTCCCAGCGCCCAGGCAGCATCCTTCGGTCCGGCGCCGGAGCACCACAACGCCTCGGCCAGCGCGGGCGCCGCGGACCTGGGCAGCGGACCGAGATGACGCAGCGCATGAGTGACACCGTAGGCATAGCGGTGCTTCGGATCCTGGAGCATCGCGACCAACTTCGGGATGGCCGGCCGGGCGGCGGGCCCCATTGCCTGCAGGGCATTGCCTGTACGTTCGGCAGCCCACCCATCCGACTGGAGTGCCTCCAGCAGCACGGGCAAGGCCGACTCGGTCCGGGCGTTGATCCGCCACAGCGCCAGCGCCGCTTCCACGCGCACGGAAGCATCGGCGTCTTTCAGTGCTTCGCTCAGCGTCGGCAGGGCCGACTTGCCCGCCTGGCCGATGCGCCCAGCGCTTCGGCGGCCCTCATCCGGACGAGCGGCTGGTCCTCCCGCAGGGCCGCAGTCAGCGCGGGAACTGCGGCGGAGCCGATCTGGGCGAGCGATTCAACGGCCTCGGGAGGCCCGAGGTCCCCATTATCCTCCAAGGCTTTGAGCAGAGCCGGGATCGCGGCCTGGGCGTCCAGACCGATGCGGCCCAGGGCCGTGGTGGCCTCGTATCGCAGGGAGTTCGGGTGTTGCATCGCCCGGATCAAAGCCGGAACTGCTGCCCTGGCCGCGGGGCCGATCTCACCCAGCGCCGCCGCTGCGGCATCGCCCGCGGCCGGATCCTGGAGCGACTCGCTCAGAGCGCCTACGGCAGCTTCCGCACCGGGGCCCATCTGCCCCAGGGCCTTGGCCGCCGCTGAGCGAACATGGGAATCGGTGAGCAGCCGGACCAGCGCCAGGGCCACCTCACGGTTCCGAGGGGCGATCCGGGACAAGGCGGAGGCGGATCGGCTGCGAACATCCCAGTTGTCGTCTTGCAGGGCCCGCAGCAGAGGCTTGACGGCCGGCTCCGCTTCTCGTCCCATGAATCCCAGTGCATTTGCGCCAGCCGATCGCACGGAGTAGTCCTCGTGCTTGAGCAGTTCCAGCAGCGCAGGGATCGCCTGTTTGGCGGTGGGACCGATCTCGGAGAGGGCTTGGGCGGCCAGAATCTGCTGGCTGGCGTCTGGATGCCGCAAGCTGTCGATCAGGGTCGGAATGGGCTGCTTTGTCCCGGGAATGAGCGTGGGGAGGTAGAACGCCCCCTCCGGATCGATTTGCCGGAGGGTTTGGACCGCGGCGACGCGATCCATCTTGCTGCGGAGGGCGGCTTGCAGGACCGGGATGGCCGCTTGCGCTTCCCTGCCCATCAGGCCAAGGACCCAGAAGGTCTGCCTGCGAACCCGCGGGTTCGAGTGGCCTTTGCTGGCTGCGGCCAGAGCAGGAACCGACGGCGGACCGATCCGGAGCAGCGTACGCTCCGCTTTCGAGCTGACGAAATCCGCGTTGCTGCCCAGGAAGGCACCATCGTCACCCAGGGCATCGATGAGCGCCGGCAGGGCCGGCTCAGCACCGGCCCCCAATTTCTCCAGGGCTTCCGCGGCCTGGTAACGGGTCCCATATTCGTCATCTTTGAGCTTCCGCACCAGTTCCGCGATGGAGGGGGATTGATCCTTCGGCGGCAACCCGTCTGGAGGCGCCGCACGCATTTCCCCGGCTGTTCCCAGGAGCAGCAAAACGATCGCGCCAATCCTTGGACGTCTGGACAGGAACTCGCTCATGGCTTCCTCGCTCAGGCGGATGATCGTTCACGATTCAAGGATTGCTTTGGCGGCGTTGCTGCAACGTCTGGACGAAAGCCGCATGGTCCTGGCTGGCCAGCCCCGCGTCCAGTTGCCGCATCACGGCCGGGAGGTCCATGCGCACCAGCGCGGCGACATCCAGCCACAAGCCCGGAAAGACTTCGCTTTGCAGGATGCCGCCGGGAGTCGGCGTGAGGGGAACGTACTGCCCTTGCTTCAGGACAAACCAGTCCACGGCCTGGTCGAGGACGCGCAGATGAGGTACTCCTGGGCGCCATGCTTGGCGTACATCTGGAGCTTGGTTGTCAGATCGACGTTGATGCTGCTGGCGGCGACCTCAGCAACCAACTCCGGGCCGCCCTCCGCGTAGCCATCGCTGTCAATGCGTATCCGGCCGCCCAGGGACGGTTCCACAAACATCAGGGCGTCTGGTTGCGGTTCGTTGTCGATGTCCAGACGGATCGTGCTGTCGGCACCGACCCGGACACCGGGGGTTGCCACCCGGTAGTGACCTAACCAGCAGATAAGATCCGCATGGGGGCTGCCGTGTTGCTCTAACCGGACGGGAGAGGGCATGAGAACGACTCCGTTGATCAGTTCCGCCTTTTTCAGCCCCGGCATGGCGTCGAAGCGACGCTCGAACTCCTCGCGGGTCAGCCGGTCGCCCTCCTTCAAGGGGGGGATTGCCGTCTGTGGGGTCGCCGTGGGGTTGATTGGCGTCATCGGTCTGCCTCCTCGTTCGGTCGGATCCTTCGCCTTTTCGCCCCTGATTCTGGTCGAACCTGTCTGGGAAAACAAGCCGGGAAGTGACGCGGCGCCATCCATTCTCTCGGCCGGGTCAAGGAGCAGTGGGACTTTGGGCCAGGCGGCCGAGCGCCTCCCTGGCTTGCCGGGTCAGGCCGGCGCCGGCGGCTCCTTGCGAGAGAGCGCGGAGCAAGTCCTGGGCTTCCGGCGAGCCGATCTTCTCCAGGACGCTGAGGCACCGCAACGCTCGGATCTGTTCGGGCACCGGCACTTCCTCCTCGATGCGCTGCAGGAGATCCTCGATGCGTTTGCGGACCTCGAGGGCAGGCTTGTCGGCCAGGGCTTGCGTCAAGGCGGGGCCCGCCAGTTCGCCCAGCGCTTCCAGTTCGGACCTGGCCTTGTCGCGGATGGCAAACTCGTCGTGGTTCAGCTCGCGGATCAGACGGGCCACTCGCCCGGCGTCCGGGACCGCGGCGGGCCGGAGACGCTGCCGCAGCCAGGGAAGCGTCTGCTTTGGAGCAAGGATCAATGACCAGGCAGCGTGATAGGCTTTCTTCTCATCCGAATCAGCCAGGTCAGTCCAGAGAGCCTGCAACTGCCGGGCGGACGGCTGGGCCCGGGCCAACGCTTCGGGATTGATCTTCTTCAGCGCTGCGACCGCAGCCAGGCGGACGCTCACTCGTTCCTCCTGGCAGGCCGTAAGCAGGGCCGGGGTGGCGTCGCGGGCCGCAGGGCCGATCTCGGCCAGCACGCCGCAGGCCAGCTCCGCCACGGGCACCGGCCGTTCCTTTCGGAATGCGGCCTGGGCGGGAATCAAGTCCTGCCCTTCCACCCCAGTGATCCAACGGGTCGTGGCTCCTGTCCGGAGGAAGTGCGGACCGTTCGGCGCTTGCCAGATGCACCCACGCCGGTCCTGGACCAGCCGAGCAAGGGCGGGGACGGCCTCTTTCGCGGCCGGGCCGAGCATGCGCAGGGCCGTCAGACTGGCCCAGCGGACGATCGGGTCCGGATCAGCGAGGAGATTCACCAGCGCCGGGACGGCAGGCCGAGCCTCGGGACCGATCTGGCCCAGGGCGAATGCCGCCGTCGCCCGGACGTCGGCCTTGGCATCGGCCAGGGCGCGCTTCAAGGCGAGGACGGCGGAACGGGCACCGGGACCGATCTGGCCCAGAACGCTGGCCACCAGCATTCGGACAACGGCGTCCTCATCTCCCAGAGCGGCAATCAGGTTGGGGACGGCCAGTTCGGCCTCCGCTTCCATCGCACCCAGCGCCCAGATAGCCACCAGGGCATTGCCGGCACGCTCGGCAGCCTGGCGATCCGACTTCAGTGCCTCCAGCAGCACGGGCAGGAGGGACTCGGTCCGGCGGCTGATCCGCCACAGGGCCTGGGCCGCTTCCACTCGGACGGAGGCATTGGCGTCTTGCAGAGCTTCGCTCAGCGCCGGCAGAGCGGCCTTTGCCGCCGAACCGATGCGGCCCAGGGTTTCCGCAGCCCTCATCCGCACGGCCGGTTGGCCCTCCCGCAGAACCGCTGTGAGGGGAGGAATCGCAGCAGGGCCGATCCGGGCCAGCGATTCCACAGCGGCGGGAGGCACGAGTTCCCCTTTGTCCTCGATGGCCTTGATCAGGGCCGGGATCGCGGCCTGGGCGTCGGGACCAATGCGGCCCAGGGCGACAATGACCGCGTACTGGGCGTCCGCGTCTTTCATCGCCTGGATCAGGGCTGGCACCGCTGCTCGGGCCGCCGGTCCGATTTTTCCCAGCGCCGTCGCTGCGGCATTGCCCGCGGTCGAATCTTGCAGCGCTTCGCTCAGGGCACGGACGGCAGCTTCCGCTCCGGGCCCCATCCGTTCCAGGGCCTCGGCCGCAGACCGGCGAGCATTGTCTGTCGAATCGGTAAGCAGCCGGGCCAGCGCCAGGGCCACCTCGCGGTTTCGAGGGGCGATCCGGGGCAAGGCCGCGGCAGATTGCCTGCGAACAAACCAGTTGCCGTCTTGCAGGGCCCGGAGCAGCGGCTTGATCGCCGATTCAGCCTCTGGCCCCATTGATCCCAGTGCCGTTGCGGCAACTGCTCTGACACCGGCGTCCTTGTGCTTGAGCAACTCAAGCAGCGCGGGAATCGCCTGTTTGGCGACGGGACCAATCTTGGAGAGGACATCGGCGGCCAGGGCCTGCTGAATTGCGTCCGGATCGCGCAAGCTGTCGATCAGGGTCGGGATGGGCTGCTTGGTGCCGGGAACGAGTGTCGGGAGATAGAACGCCCCCTCCGGATCGATTTGCCGGAGTCGATAGACTGCGACGACGCGATCCGTCTTCCGGCCAAGGGAGGCTTGCAGGACCGGGAGGGCCGCTTGCGCTTCCCGGCCCATCAGGCCAAGGACACAGAATGCCTGGCTGCGAACCTCCGGGTTCGAGTGGCCTTTGTCGGCTGCGACCAGGGCAGGGACCGAGGGCGGACCGATGACGAGCAACACGCGGGACGCTTTCCATTGCACCTGATTCCCATTACCCAGAGCATCGATGAGCGCCGGGATCGCAGGCTCAGCCCCAGGGCCAAGCGCCGCCAGAGAGTCTGCGGCCTGGCAACGGGTCAAATAATCGTCCTGTTTCAGCTGTTCCACCAACTCCGCTATGGAAGAGGGCTTCTCTTGCCGAGGGAACCCGTCCGGAGGCGCCGCTCGCATCTCCCCGGTTGTTCCGAAAAACAACAAAACAATCGCACCGATTCCCAGACGCCTGGACAGGAACTCGGGCATGGCTTTCTCCCTCCTGCGGATGATCGTCCACGATAGCTCGCCGATAGCTGGACTGCAAGGAAGGGATGAGGTCTGCTCTTCCTGGAACACCTGCAAATCAGGGATTACTTTGGCGGCGTTGCTGTAAGGTCTGAACGAAAGCCGCATGGTCCTGGCTGGCCAATCCCGCGTCCAGTTGCCGTATCACGGCAGGGAGGTCCATGCGCACCATTGCCGCGACGTCCAGCCACAAGCCCGGAAAGATCTCGCTTTGCAGGACCCCGCTGGGAGTCGGCGGAAGGGAAATGTACTGCCCTTGCTTGAGGACAAACCAGTCCACGGCCTGGTCGAGGACGCGCCAAATGAGGTACTCCTGGGCACCGTGCTTGGCGTACATCTGTAACTTGGTCGTCAGATCGACGTTGATGCTGCTGGCGGCAACCTCGGCGACCAGTTCCGGTCCACCCTCAGCGTAACCATCGCTGTCAATGCGTATCCGGCCGCCCAGGGACGGTTCCACAAACATCAGGGCGTCTGGTTGCGGTTCGTTATCGATGTCCAGACGAATCGTGCTGTTATCGCCGACGCGAACACCGGGAGTGGCCACCCAGTAATTCCCCAACCAGCACATAAGGGCTGCGTGGGGGCTGCCGTGTTGCTCTAACCGGACCGGGGAGGGCATGAGAACGACTCCGTTGATCAGTTCCGCCTTTTTCAGTTCCGGCATGGCATCGTAGCGACGCTCGAACTCGTCCCGGGTCAGCCGGTCGCCCTCCTTCAAGGGGGGCACGGCCACCTGTGGAGTCGCCGTGGGGTTGATTGGCGTCATCGGTCTGCCTCCTCGTTCGGTCGGATCCTTCGCCTTTTCGCCCCTGATTCTGGTCGAACCTGCCTCGGAAAACAAGACGGGATGTGACGCAGCGCCATCCATTCTCTGGGCCAGCTCAAGGAGCGATGGGCCCCCGAGCCAGACGGTCAAGTGCCTCCTTTGCTTGCCGGGTCAGGCCGGCGCCGGCGGCTCCTTGCGAGAGAGCGCGGAGCAGATCCTGGGCCTCCGCGGTGCCGATCTTCTCCAGGACGCTGAGGCACCGCAACGCCCGCACCTGTTCGGGTGCCGGCACTTCCTCCTCGATGCGTTGCAGCAGATCCTCGATGCGTTTGCGAACCTCGAGGGCAGGCTTGTCGGCCAGGGCTTTCGTCAAGGCGGGTCCCACCAGTTCGCCCAGCGCTTCCAGTTCGGACTTGGCCTTGTCGCGGATGGCAAACTCGTCGTGGTTCAGTTCGCGGATCAGACGGGCAACGTGCCCGGGGTCCGGGACCGCGGCGGGCCGGAGACGCTGTCGCAACCAGGGAAGCGTCTGCTTTGGAGCAAGGATCAATGACCAGGCAGCGTGATAGGCTTTCTTCTCATCCGAATCAGCCAGGTCAGTCCAGAGAGCCTGCAACTGCCGGGCGGACGGCTGGGCCCGGGCCAACGCTTCGGGATTGATCTTCTTCAGCGCTGCGACCGCAGCCAGGCGGACGCTCACTCGTTCCTCCTGGCAGGCCGTAAGCAGGGCCGGGGTGGCGTCGCGGGCCGCAGGGCCGATCTCGGCCAGCACGCCGCAGGCCAGCTCCGCCACGGGCACCGGCCGTTCCTTTCGGAATGCGGCCTGGGCGGGAATCAAGTCCTGCCCTTCCACCCCCGTGATCCAACGGGTCGTGGCTCCTGTCCGGAGGAAGTGCGGACCGTTCGGCGCTTGCCAGATGCACCCACGCCGGTCCTGGACCAGCCGAGCAAGGGCGGGGACGGCCTCATTCGCGGCCGGGCCGAGCATGCGCAGGGCCGTCAGACTGGCCCAGCGGACGATCGGGTCTGGATCAGCGAGGAGCTTCACCAGCGCCGGGACGGCGGGACGAGCCTCAGAGCCGACCTGGCCCAGAGCGAATGCTGCGGTTGCCCGGACGTCGTCCTTTGGATCGACCAGGGCTCGCGTCAAGGCGGGGATGGCGGTACGGGCACCGGGACCGACCTGGCCCAGCACACTCGCCGCCAACATCCGGACATAAGCGTCCTCATCTCCCAGGGCGGCGATCAGGTTGGGGACAGCGGGCTCGGCCTCGGCTCCCATCGCACCCAGCGCCCAGGCAGTTTCCTGGAGACCGATGGCGTAGCGCCTGCGTCGCAACGCCTCGGCCAGCGCGGCGGCCGCGGACCTGGGCAGCGGACCGACGTGACGCAGCGCATGAGCGACACTCCAGCCAAAGGAGTGATTCGGATCCTGGAGCAGGGCGACCAACTTCGGGATGGCCGGCCGGGCGGCCGGTCCCATTGCCGCAAGAGCATCGCCGGCACGCCCGCCTGCCGACCCATTCGATTGGAGGGTTGTCAGCAGCACAGGCAAGGCCGACTCGGTTCGGGGGTTGATCCGCCACAGCGCCAGCGCCGCTTCCACGCGCAAAAACGCATCAGCGTCTTGAAGAGCTTCGTTCAGGGCAGGCAGAGCCGATTTCCCTGCCGGGCCGATGCGTCCCAGCGCTTCCGCAGCTCGCATCCGCACACCCGGCTGGCCCTCGCGCAGAACCGCCGTCAACGCGGGGACCGCTGCGGGGCCGATGCGTCCCAGCGCTTCCGCGGCGGCAGGAGGCACGAGTTCCCCTTTGTCCTCGAAGGCTTTGATCAGAGCCGGGATCGCGGCCTGGGCGTCCGGACCGATGCGGCCCAGGGCCGTGGTGGCCTCGTAACGTCGGGAGTCCTGGTTTTTCATCGCCTGGATCAGGGCCGGCACCGCTGCCCTGGCCGCGGGACCGATCTCACCCAGGGCCTCGGCCGCGGCCTTGCGAACCAGATACTGGGAGTCGGTGAGCAGCCCGGCCAGCGCCAGGGCTAGCTCACGGTTTCGTGGAGCAATCCGGGGCAAGGCAGCGGCGGACTGCCAGCGAACAAGATGGTGGTCATCGTGCAGGGCCCGGAGCAGTGGCTTGACGGCTGGTTCCGCCTCGCGCCCCATTGATCCCAGTGCATTCGCACCAGCCGCTCGCACCGTGGAATCCTCGTGCTTGAGCAGTTCGAGCAGCACGGGGATTGCCTGTTTGGCGGCGGGACCGATCTCGGAGAGGGTGTGGGCGGCCAGAGCCTGCTGCCTGGCGTCAGAATCCTGCAAGCTGTCAATCAAGGTCGGGATGGGCTGCTTGGTGCCGGGAATGAGCGTGGGGAGGTAGAACATCCCCTCCGGATCGACTTGCCGAAGGGTTTGGACTGCCGTGATGCGATCCGTCTTGCGGCGAAGGGCGGCTTGCAGCACCGGGAGGGCCGCTTGCGCTTCCCGGCCCATCAGGCCAAGGACCCAGAAGGCCTGACTGCGAACCCGCGGGTTCGAGTGGCCCTTGCTGGCTGCGGCCAGAGCAGGGACGGCCGGCGGACCGAGGACGAGCAGCGTGCGTGCCGCCTTCCAGTGGACGAAATCCGCGTTGCTGCCCTCGAAGGCACCATCGTCACCCAGGGCATCGATGAGCGCCGGCAGGGCCGGCTCTGCCCTGATACCCAGCTTCTCCAGGTCGGTCGCGGCCTGGTAACGGGTCCCATACTCGTCATCTTTGAGCTTCCGCACCAGCTCCGCGATGGCAGGGGACTGCTCTTTCGGCGGCAGTCCGTCCGGCGGCGCAGCGTGCATTTCCCCGGCTGTTCCCAGCAGCACCCAGACGATCGCGCCAATCCCCAGGCGCCGGACAGGAACTCGATCATGGCTTTCCCCCTCGTGCGGATGATCGTTCACGATAACTTGCCGCCAGCTGCACCGCAAGCGAGGGAGGAGCCCGACTCCTGAGCCCGACCGCCTTCAGGCGGAACTACGAACGAACGGCCAGCGCCAGGGCCATCCGGCAGCCCGCCAGGTAGTCGGCCACCTCGACGTATTCCTCGGTGGTGTGGATGTTGTTCTGGCCCGCGCCGAAGGTCACGGTCGGGATGCCGTGCTTGACCAGCCAGTTGGCGTCCAGGCCGCCGTTGCCGATCTTCGTGGTTGGCTCCATTCCCGCCGCCCGGGCCGCTTCCTGGGCGTGCTTGACCACGGCCGCGCTCTCCTTCAGCCGGAAGGGGTAATAATCCGTCCGGGACTCGAACTTCACCTTCGCCTTCTTGCCCTTGTCATCCGTGACCTTCCCGGCGGCGGCGGTGAATGCCTCCTTGTACGCCTTGACGATCTGGCGGGTGAACTTGGGGTGATGGCTGCGCGCCTCGCCCCGGACGTGGACAAAATCGGTCACGACGTTGGTGGCCTCGCCGGCGCTCTTGCCGTCCTTGCCGGCGACGCTGCCGACGTTGGACGTTCCCTCGCCCTCTTTCTTGCGGATCTTGCCGAACCATCCCTCCGCGTGAATGTCCGCCAGGGCCAGGGCAGCGACCAGCGTTGCGGAAATGCCCTTCTCCGGGTGGACGCCGGCATGCGACGCCTTGCCGGTGATCGTCGCCTCCCAGCGCTCCGCCCCGACCGCCCCGATGGTGAATTCCGAGGCCAGCCGGCCATCGACGTTGAAGCCCATCTGCACGTCGCCGAGGTCTTTCGGATCGAGATGGTGCGCCCCAAACAGGCCGCTCTCCTCGCGAACCGTGAACAGCAGCGTCAGCGGCGGATGGGGCAGCTTCTTCTGAAGCAGGGTGGCGGCCAGCGTGACCAGGACGCCGACACCAGTGCGGTTGTCGCCGCCCAGGGCGGTCGCGGCCGCGGGCTTGATGCGCTTGCCGCTGAGGATCGGGATCGCCCCGGCGCACAATGGCACCGTGTCCAGGTGAGTCATGAACAGCAGCCTGGGGCCGGTGTGCGTTCCGGGCAGAGTCACGATCAGGTTGCCCGTCTGGGTCGGCAGCGGGATGCGCTCGTTGCTGCGATCAAAGCGGATCGCGCTGGGCGGCACGCCGGCTTCCTCCAGGGCGCGGACCACCTCCCGGCCAATCGCTTGCTCCTGCCCGGTGATCCCCTCCACGGCCAGGAACCGGAGCAGGCGGGCAACGGCTTGTTCGCTGTCAAAGGTCAGGTCGGCGGTGGACATGGCTGATCTCCCGGGTTTTGTTCTGATTTATCGTTTCGCGCTCGGCTGGCCAGCAGGGGCGGTTGCCAGGGGATCGGAAGCAGCTATAACCACAGAAGCCCCCGGGTTGCGCTGCGCTCCACCCGGGGCTTTATTCCCCAATGGAGGAGTAAAGCCCCGGGTGGAGCGCAGCGCAACCCGGGGGGCCAACCCGGGGGCGCCTGGGTACACCCTGGAGAGAAACCAACCCATGACCAGTCCTCAGGACGGTTCGGGTTCTCCGAAACCTCCCTCCGCTTCCGTCTCTTCCCGCGGCGGATCGTCCGACTCGTTCACCCAGCGGCTGCTGCATCCCACCTCGGTGATCATCGTCACCAGTGTGATGTTCACCTTTATTTCCTACTGGCGAACGGCGGCGGTGGTGCTGTGCGACCTGGCCAGCACGGCCTATTACATCGGCGCCATCGTCGAGGAGAGCATCGGCCCGGCCGCCCCCTGGTTCATTCTGGCGGTGATGATCTTCAGTTACGCCGTGCGCTCGGTGTACATCGAGAGCTGCTCGATGTTCGTTCGCGGCGGCGTCTACCGGGTGGTGCGCGAGGCCCTGGGCAAGTTCATGGCCAAGCTGGCCGTCTCCGCCCTGATGTTCGACTACGTCCTGACCGGGCCGATCAGCGGCGTCTCGGCAGGCCAGTACGTGATGGGCCTGATCCTGGACACGTTCCTGAACATCTTCCGCGCCGACCTGCCCGACGAGGCCAAAAAGGCCCTGGTCCAGGCCTTCAAACCCTACCAGAACTGGGGCGCGGTCCTGATTGCCAGCGGGATCACGCTCTACTTCTTCCGCCAGAACCTGATCGGCATTCACGAATCCAGCGAGAAGGCCATGCGCATCATGATCGTCACCACGATCATGGCCGCTCTGCTGCTGGGCTGGTGTGGCGTGACGCTGATCGTCATGGATCACAGCAAGATCAATCCCGTGCCGATCGAGCCGCACTTCCCGAGGAAGGGGCAAGACCCATCCCTCATTGCTTCGGCCGTGGGGCAGGCCGGAGGCCTGCCACCTCTGTGGCAGACCGGCTGGGTGGCCGAATCGATCCTCAAGCCGCCCAAGGACACTCTCGAAGATCCGCTGGGGTTCATCCGCAATACCTCCTTCGCCAGGCAACTGCGCCAGCTGGCGGGCCAGCAGTGGTTCTCGCTGCTCGGCTTTGTCGGCATCATGATCGCCTTCGGCCATTCGATCCTGGCCATGAGCGGCGAGGAGACCCTGGCCCAGGTCTATCGTGAGGTCGAGTCGCCCAAGCTGAAGAACTTCCGCAAGGCCGCTTTCGTGGTCTTTCTCTACAGCATCGTCCTGACGGCCGGGATCAGTTTCCTGGCCGTGATGCTGATCCCCCAGGCCGATCGCGTTGACCAGTACAAGGAGAACCTGCTGGGCGGCCTGGCCATGAACGTGGTTGGTCCCAGCTGGGCTCGGCTGCTGCTCAACGCCTTCGTGGTCGTGGTCGGCTCCTTGATCCTGGCCGGGGCCGTCAACACCGCCATCATCGGCTCCAACGGCGTCCTCAACCGCGTCGCCGAGGACGGCGTCATCCCCGACGCCTTCCTCAAGCCCCACCCGCGCTACGGCACCACCTACCGCATTCTCTACCTGATCGTTGGCCTGCAGTTGTTCACCATCTTCGTCACCGGGGGCAACGTGATCTTGCTGGGCGAGGCCTATGCCTTCGGCGTGGTCTGGAGCTTTGTCTTTCAGGCCCTGGCCATGGTGGTGCTGCGCTTCAAAGACCCCCGTCCGCGCGAGGCCAAGGTGCCGCTCAACGTTCGGGTCGGGCGCTACGAGGTGCCCGTTGGTCTGCTGATCATTCTTTTCCTCCTGCTGGTGTCCGCGCTCCTCAACCTGATCACCAAGGCCTATGCGACCATTGGCGGTGTCCTGTTCACGATGGTCTTCTTCGCCATCTTCTACAGTTCCGAGCGCGTTTACGAGCGCAAGCGCAAAGGGCTCGAGCACGAGCATCTGGAGCAGTTCAACAAGGAGACCAGCGCCGAGGTCACGCCCGATGCCCTGGGGCTGAGTCCGCGCCTACCGCAAGCTGGTGGCCATCCGCTCGGTCCACAACCTGTTCATGCTGGAGCGCGCCCTGGCGGAGACCGATCCGGAGACGACCAACGTGGTGGTGATGACCGCCAAGCTGTTGCCGGTCGGCTCCCAGCGTGGCGACGACGACGAACTGGACACTTACGACCAGCAACTGATGACCGCCGTGGTCACCCTCGCCGAGAAGGCCGGCAAGGAGGTCAAGCCGCTGATTGTGCCGACCAACAACCCGCTGCACGCTGTCCTCAGCACCGCCCGCGACCTCCAGGCCCACGAGCTGGTCATGGGGGCGTCCAACAAGTACACCGCCGACGAGCAGCTGGAGCAGGTCGCCTTTTACTGGATCAGCCTGCACGGCGGCAACCCGGCCCCGCTGACCGTGCGCATCCTGACCCGGGACCGCGAGCTGTTCCTGGACCTGGGCGGCGGCAATCGCATTCCCCGTCTCAGTGAACGGCGGGCCCGCTCGGTGGCCGAGCTGCGGGCGGCGGGCATCGGCGTCGATCGGGTGATGCTGCTGCACGATGGCACCACGGCGAACAGCGACCTGTTCAGTGCCGTACTAACCATGCTCGATCCCCAGGTCCGTCTGACCCTGGTCCCCGTGGTGCCGCCCGGCCAGGAGCCGCTCAACGGGCACGGCGTCCTGACTCAGGACCAGCACCGGGCCGAGCAGCTGGACCGCCAGCTGGAAGTGGTGCAGCTGCCCAATCCCGATGGGCCAGCCATCGTCGAGAAGGCCCGGCAGGACGGCGTCGATCTGATCATCGTGCCGCTGGCCCCGGAGGCCAACAGCAACGTGCCCCAGCGCATCGACGCGCGCACCCAGTACGTATTGACCCACGCCCATTGCCCGGTCATGCTGGCGGCCACGCCGTTGATCCCGCAGGAGGTGGTTGACACCAGGCCCAGCGCGCGATGATACTTGATGGTCGGGGCGGGGTTAGAGAGTACAACTGGCTGCTTTCTTCTGATTTATCGTTTCGCGCTCGGCCGGCCGAGCGCGAAACGATAAATCAGAAGCGCCCCGATTGAGTTTCCCGTGGTCGATGAGGTACAGGCGATGACGATCTTGCACAGACGAATCCCAGGCTGGTCCGGAATCTTCCTGGGGCTGGTCCTTGTTCTGGTGCTGCCCCTGCGCGGCGAAGAAGCCAACCGCGGGGCGGTGCCTGTCCCCAACCGCGACGTGTCCGAGCAGCGACTGCGGCGCGACGTCACCTACCTGGCCTCGCCGGAGTGCGAGGGCCGGGGACCGACCACCAAGGGGCTCGACCGGGCGGCGGATTACGTGGCCAACGAGTTCAAGCAGGCCGGCCTCAAGCCCGGCAACGGCAACAGCTGGTTCCAGCCGTTCAGCATCCCCGGCAACCGCCTCAAGGAGGCGCCGACCCTGGTGCTGACGGGGCCCCAGGGCCAGCAAATCAAGCTGAAACGCGGCGTCGATTTCGACGCGATGGGCCTGGGCGGTTCGGGCACGATTGCCGGGGCGGAGGTGGTGTTTGCCGGCTACGGCGTCAGCAGCGAGCCGCTCCGCTACGACGACTACGCCGACATCGACGTCGCGGGCAAGGTGGTTGTGCTGCTGCGCGACGTGCCCGCCAGGAGTTCGCAGGATCGCGGCGGCAAGCTCCGGGCCCAGGCACCCTTCACCAGCAAGCTGGGCCGGGCCGAACGCAAGAAGGCCGCCGCCGTCCTCTTTGTCAATGACGCCGACGCGGCTCGCACCGGCGACGACTTGCTGGATTTCAACTACACCGCGACTCAACCGACCGAGATCAAGATGCCGGCCATCTTCATGCGGCGCTCGGTGCTGGAGCAGATGCTCCGCGCCTCGATCACCGAGGAGCTGGGCGACGTGGAAAAGGACATTGACAGCAGATTCCAACCGCACAGCCTGCCGCTCAAGGGCTGGAAAGTGAGCCTGAGCGTGGCCACGGAGCGCACCCGGATTCCGCTCAAGAACGTGGTTGGCGTGCTGGAAGGCAAGGGGCCGCTGGCCAAACAGACGGTCGTCATCGGGGCCCATTACGATCACCTCGGCTATGGCAGCTTCGGCAGCCTGTCCGGGCTGAAGAAGAGGGCGATTCACCACGGCGCCGACGACAACGGCTCGGGAACGACCGCGGTGCTGGAACTGGCCCGGCGCTTCGCGGCCCTGCCCGACCGCCAGGGACGCCGGCTGGTGTTCATGACCTTCAGCGGCGAGGAACTGGGTTTGCTGGGTTCCAAGCACTATTGTGAACAGCCGATCTTCCCGCTGGAAGACACCGTCGCCATGTTTAACCTCGACATGGTCGGTCGGCTGCGCCCCGATGAGAAGACCGGCAAGGACAAACTGCTGGTCGAAGGGAGCAACACCGCCAAGACCTTTGCCGGGATGCTGGAATCGCTCAACAAGACGCACGATCTCCAGTTCGCCCTCTCCAAGGTGGTGGTCCCCAACAGCGATCACGCCTCATTCTACCGCAAGAAGGTCCCGATCCTGTTCTTCTGGACCGGTATCCACCCCGATTACCACCGGCCGACGGACACCGCCGACAAGATCAACGTGGCCGGGATGCGCCGCATTGTCGATCTGAGCCAGGAAGTCATCACCTCCCTGGCGACCACGGAGAAACGGCCCGAATACGTCCAGGTTCCGATCGGCGGCGGCGGGGGGCGGCCGCGCGGCAACGGGCCCACTCTGGGCGTCGTCCCGGACTATAACGGGGACGGCAAGGAGGGAATGCTGATCGAGGGGGTCTCGGAGGGCCGACCCGCCGCCAAGGCGGGCATCAAGACTGGCGACCGCATTGTGTCGGTGGCCGGCAAGCCGGTCAAGAACGTCCTGACCTACATGGAGATCATGGCCACTCAGAAGAAGGGAGACACCATCGAGGTTGGCGTTGTCCGCAACGGCAAGACGCTGATGCTCAAGGTGGCGCTGGACTGACGCCCGCTGCGCGGGAAATCCGAAATCCGAAAATCGAATTCCGAAAGAGGACCTCCGGGTTCTTCTTTCGGATTTCGATTTTCGGATTTCGGATTTGTCAAGACTTGCCGTTGCCGCCGAAGAGGCGTGACATCAGGCTATTGCTGTCTTTCCTGGGTTGCTGGCCGGCCTGTTGCTGATTGGCCTGGTTGGCCTGCGTCCCCTGGGCCGAGCCCGCGGCCATGCCGCGGCGATTGGTGGCGTCGGCGAACTGCCGTTTCAGCTCTTCCAGCTTGCGCACGGCCGCCCCGGATTTCTCCAGCCGTTCCAGCTCGTGACGAATCTCGTTTTGCAGTCGGGTGAGGTCGTTGCGCTGCCGGGCCATGTCGGCCCGTTCCCGGGCCATGCTGACCTCCATTTCGCGCATCTGCTCCATGAGCGTCTGCTCGTCCTCTTGGAGCTGCCGGCGTTCGCGCTCCAGTTCCTCGCTGAGGGCCAGCAGTTCCTCCTCGCGCGGCGTGGGGCCGGCGGGAGGACGGACCTCCAGGGCTTCCTGCAGTTGCGACTCGAGGTCGGACACGATCGAATGGGCGTTCTGCATTTCCTGGTGCAACTGGCGGATGGTTTCGGTCTTCTCCTCCAGCATGGCCTCGTATTCGCCGATCCGATCCCCGCCCACGTGGGACTCGTTCAGCTGGGCGGACTCTTGCAGGGCCTGTTCCAGCTCCACGCAGAGGGAGGCGCAGCTGGGCATTTTCATCGCGCAGCAGCTGCAGCTCTTGAAACACCTCCGGGCTCGGGGTGCCATCCCGATTGGGCTGGCCTGGATGATCGACGAGATGGTTCATGTCCTGTTCCGGGGTAGGACTCGTGGAAGGTAAGGGATTCCCTGGGGGCCTCTCGGGCGGGGAGTCGGATCGTGGCCGGGCCTCGTCGCGCGGCTCTCCCTCCGCACCCCCACAGCGCGGCACTCTGCCAGGCAACGGGGTGGACGAAAGTGGTCGGATCATCGGTTTCTCCCCGTGGAAACGTTCGGGCCGAACCTCTGGCTCGCAGGTGGAAAGGGATTCCCCTCCCGGCCCTGGACGCTTCAAGGGAAGTATAGCTTGAAAAACATTCCGCAAGCGCTCCGCCAGGAAAAATCCTGGATTGCCAGCTCAGCTGGGAGCGGAATCCGGTGGGAGAGGAAATGAAGGCTCGGAGGGTTAGGTCCCGTTACTCCGCTGTCTGAGGCGACTCCATCGGAGCATTGGCCGGTGCTTCAGCTGCCGAGTGCCTCGGGAGAAGGGGACGGTTTTTGAGGACCTCCGCAGCAACGCGAATGCTGGTACTCAACTCCGCGAGCCGAAGATCGGCCAAATCGTGAAGATACCGAGCCGTAAACGGGGTCTGGCGGTTCTCAAGGGCCACAGCGACCGCAGCCAGGACGAGATCGTGGGCAAATCGAGTTCCTGGCCTCAGCTCCTTCAGCAGGCCGGCAACAAAACTCTCCACAGCATCTTCCGGAAGCGTTTGCTCCGCGAGTGCCTTTTGCAATTCCAGGACTTCAGGGGTCCGAGCCAGCAGACGCCGGAGCGCGGGTGCGGTCGATACTCCACCCAGCCGCGCCTGAAACTCATCCGACAACAACCGTTCGAGCCGATGATCTGCCACGTTGCTGCTCCCTTCTCATGCCCGAGCGCCGGCGTGAGGGCGATCGGTCACGAAATCGATCTGAAGAGTGAACCCCATTTGACCATACGGCACGTCAAACGCCCTGTGCATCCACTCCCCGGAGGTTGAGTTCCACTTGCTGATTACCCAAATAACCGGGAAGACACCAGCACCACCCCCATCGCGATCCACACTGAAGACTCGACCGACGTGCAAAAGCTCGGTTCGGCCGTTCGGCAAGCAGTCGCGGTAAAGAACAAGGTCATCTGGCAACGGCAACTCTCCTTGGGGGAGGAGGCGATAGCCGTCCTCCTGAAGAATTCGTTCCATCCAGGCAGGGTCAAGGATTGCTGTCCGCCGGCTTGCCCAAACGTGACCCGCACAGTTATAACGCCCTGCCGCTGCCTTTCTCTCCTTCCACTCGCGGCCATGCCTTTGAACAAACAGGGCTGCCACGCGAAGAGCCTGCGCATCCGGTTCAAGCTCAACAAGGTTTGGAATCCCTGTTCCGGCACTTGTGGCCAGCGGAATGCTCCGCTCTGTCTGCCCGAGAAGCTTTGCTCCTTCAAACAGCATGGTTGGTCCTCGCTCGTCGATTCCTTCGAGAGCCCGCTTTCCGACCGTACTCAGCTCGCCACGGCTACCTGCCCGGCGCCAATCGCTTCCAGCACCTTCCCCAGGATCCCCAGTGCCGTCTCGATCTGTTCCGCGGTAATGCACAGCGGCGGGCAGAAGCGAATGGCGCTTTCGCCGCAGCCCAGCAACAGCAGCCCTTCCCGGTACGCCGCCTGAACGATGGCGTCGCGCAGGGCCGGGTTGTGGCTGTACGGCTCATGCGACTTGACCAGGTCCATTGCCACCATCAGACCCAGACCGCGAATGTCGCCGACCATCGGGAACTGCCGTTGCAGCTGGGCCAGGCCCTTCTTGAGCTGTTCGCCGCGTGCGGTGGCGTTGGCCATGAATTCGCGCTCGAGCAGGTCGAGGGTGGCCAGGGCGGCCCGGCAGCTGACCGGGTTGCCGCCGAAGGTGCTGGCATGACTTCCCGGCGGCCAGTTCATCACCTCGGCGCGGGCGATCATCGCTCCCAGCGGCAGACCGCTGGCGATGCCCTTGGCCAGGCAGATGATGTCCGGCTCGACGTTCCAGTGCTGGCAGGCGAACATCTTGCCGGTCCGGCCCATGCCGCTCTGCACCTCGTCGGCCACCAGCAGGATGCCGTGCCGATCACACAGTTTCCGCAGGTCCGGCAGGAAGTTCGGGGGCGGAACGTGATAGCCGCCCTCGCCCTGGATCGGCTCGACAAAGATGGCCGCCACCTCTTCCGCCGGGGCCGTCCGCCGCAGCACCGTCTCCTCGATCTGCCGGACACAGTCGCAGGCCGACATCGAGGCGCAGGCCGCGTGACAGTCGCGCGGATACGGCACGTGGTGGATGTCCGGCACCAGCGGCGAGAAACCCCGGCGATGCACCAGCTTGGAGCCCGACAGCGACATGGCCCCGTACGTCCGCCCGTGGAAGGCCCCGAAGAAGGCGATGACCCGCGAGCGGCCGGTGTGCCAGCGGGCCAGCTTGAGGGCCGCCTCCAGGGCCTCGGCACCGCTGTTGGTGAAGAACACGCGCCGTGGTCCCAAAGGATTGCCGGCCTCGGCCAGACGCTGGGACAGGTCGATCTGCGGCTTGTAGTAGAAGTCGGTGCCCGACATGTGCAGCAGCTTGCCGGCCTGGTCGGTGATGGCCGCGACCACCTCCGGATGGCAATGCCCCGTGGCCGTCACGGCGATCCCGGCCGTGCAATCGAGGAACAGGTTGCCGTCCACGTCCTGGATCACCGCCCCGCTGCCGCGCTCCACCACCAGGGGATAGACGCGCGTGTAGGACGGCGAGACAAACAGGGCATCCCGGTCGAGCAGTTCCTGGGCCTTCGGGCCAGGCAGCTCGGTGTGGATTTGTGGAACGGTCTCGTTATCGAAGTGCCACATTGGTCGATCTCCTCTTTTCAAGTTACGGCCAGGGCGAGCCGGAGACGCCTGGACTTCTTGCCAGTCCCGGTCTGTGAGTTTGCCAAGCACTCGAATAATGTCGTTGCTCGGTTGCGTGCCCAGAAAGACACGGAACGCAGACGGTTTATGCAATCCCGCCGCAGCGAAATCCTGGAGTACGTAGTCGGTCGGCCCGGTTGCCTGGCGATGTTCCCCGTCAAGACCCCGAGAACAACATCGCCTTGCGTCGTCTGGTGCAACGCCGTTGAGAGCACCACTGCCGGACGGGCTTTGGTCTTGTGGGCCCCAGGAAAAACGACGAGGACAACCGAGCCGGGATCGATCATTGCCTACTCTCCGGATGTGTCTCGGATTCGTCCCAATCGTAGGGATCGATCTCATCGAGGCGGCGGAGCGCCTCGTTGGTAAACTCACGCATATCCTCTTCCGTCCACGAATCGCTGTAATCGATGGGCGGCTCAGTCTTCAGTCTGCGCGTGAACTCGAGAACCTGCTGAACCTGTTCGGGCCCTAATTCCTGAATCAGTTCGACGAGTTCGGTTTGTTCTTTGGAAAGCATTATGCCGGTCCTCCCAGGATTTCGGTCGTCAGCCCCTGCGCCATCTTGATCTCGGTCCCATGATTGACCGTCCACGACGTCTTGTGCGTGACCGCCTCAATCAGTCCCGCCGCGGAGGGGTGGCCATTGCCGCTTTTCTTGACGCCGCCGAAGGGCAGATGCACCTCCGCTCCGATGCATGGCAGATTGACGTATCCCATGCCGTACTCGCACTCCTCGCGGAAGAAGCGCATGGCCCGGTAGTCCTCGGTAATCACGGCCAGCGACAGGCCGAACTGCGTATCGTTGTAGATCCGCACCGCGTCCTCGTTGGTCTTGAAGGGAATCACCGCCAGGTGCGGCCCAAAGACCTCCTCGCGGATGCAGCGGACTCCCGGATGATGCGCAATCCGGTAGATGAACGGCGACAGGAAGCAGCCCGCACCGTAACTGTCGTGGGTCATCCGGCCGCCATCGAGCAGGATCTCGGCGCCCTCGGCACGAGCCAGTTCGTTGTAACCCAGCACCTTCTCGACGGCCCCGCGATGGATGACCGGGCCGGTAAAGTTGCTGCCGTCCAGCGGATTGCCGATGCGCAGCCGTTTGGCCCGATCGACCAGTTCCCGGGTAAAGCGATCGCAGAGCGACTCGGCCACCAGGACCCGGCCGGCCGAGACGCAGCGCTGGCCGCTGGTCTTGAAGGCGCTGATGATGGCCGCGTTGACCGCCAGGTCGAGCCGGGCGTCGGCGCAGACGATCACGGCGCTCTTGCTGCCCATCTCGCAGGCCACGATGCGATCGTAATGCTTCACCGACCGCTCCTGGATGCGCTGGCCGACCTCGTAACTGCCGGTGAACAGTACCACGTTGACGTCCGGGTTATCGACCAGGGCCTCGCCGACCGCGCCGTCGCCGTGAACCAGGTTGAGGACTCCCGGCGGAAAGCCGGCTTCGAGGAACAGCTCGACCAGGCGCTGGCCGATGGCCGGCGTATCCTCGGACGGCTTGTAGACGGCAGTGTTGCCCTCGACCAGGCTGGGGCCGAGCATCCACAGGGGGACGGCAAAGGGGAAGTTCCAGGGCGTGATGACGGCGACGACGCCCCACGGCTTGCGGCGCATGAAGGCGTCCTTCTCGGCGATCTCCGAGGCCAGCACGTCGCCGATGGGCAGCCGGCCGGTGCCGAAGACGTACTGGATCATGTGCAGGCCCTCGACGACCTCGGCCCGGCACTCGGTGATGACCTTGCCGCACTCCAGGGCCATCAGCCGGGCCAGGTTGTCGGTCTCGCGCTTGACCAGCTGGGCCAGGTTGTCGAACAGCTCGGCCCGGTGAATCCGGCTGGTGCGCCGCCAGGAGGGAAACGCTTGCCGGGCAGCGGCGACGGCCTGGTTGGCTTCCTCCCGGGTGCTGCGGGGGAACTCGCCCAGGACCTCGTCGCAGCGGGCGGGGTTGTGGTCCGGAAAGCGGTCGCGCTGGGCCGGCCGCCAGTCCCCGGCAATCAGGTTCTGGCCGCGAATCGAAGGGGGAGCGGTAACCGTCATGGGTGTGGTCTCCTGGTCCGGGACAATCGGAGAAGTCCTGCCAGCGCCGTCCGCTGGAGGTAAACCTGGCGCGGGACGAGAAACAGAGGGGAATAACAGCGCGCAAGCAATTTGTAAACATTATACGCAGCGGGAGCAATTCCCTCAATCGCAAGGCGAAGAAGCAGCAAACCGAGCCGCGCACGCAGCGCAGCGGAGTAAGCGGTCCTGCTGCGGGCCGCTTACTCCGCTGCGCTGCGTGCGCGGCTCGGCCACTGCGCGGTTCCTCTGGACAGCAATCTGTCTGGAAGGTATAGCCGTCGCCTTCCCGATGGCACGTTCTCATTCGGATACCCGGAAGCGGGGGAAGAGCCATGTTGTCGCGTGCCTGGCTGCTCGGCGTGGTCCTGGCCGGTCTGGGAGGGGGTTGCGTCAATGGTCCCATGACGACCCTGTCGCTGGTGCCCAGCAGCCCCTTCAGTAAACCGAAACTCCCCACTCAGCCGGATCTGCCTCCGGGCAGTGCGGAGGAGGCCATCCGCGTCGCCACGACGGGCGCCAAGGTCGTGACCGCCAACCTGCGGCTGGCCTTCCGGCCCAGCTTCCAGTGGCTCGGCCTGCCAACCGTGGCCATCTTCCATCGTGACGACATTGTCTTCGTCACCGAGGGACTGTCGCGACAGTGCCCAGCCGAGGCGGAGCTGTCGGCCGTGCTGTGCATGGAGCTGGCCAAGATGACCGCCGAGCGAGCGGCCATGCAACAGTTCGAGCCGCATTCGGCCAACGATCCGCTGCTGCCACCCGACGTTCCCATCGGCAGCGATTACCACGGCCCCAACGGCTTCGACGACAACGTCCACCTGACCGTGGTGGCCAAGTACGACAGCGAGATGCGGCAGCGGCAGACGCCGGCCGTCAACCCCGCGCACCTGGCCCGGATCTACCTGCAGAAGGCGGGCTTCCCGCCGGCCATCCTCGACGACGTCGAGCCGGTGCTGCGCCAGGCCAGCGCGGCCGATCCCAGCCTGGAGAGACAGCTCAACCCCAGGGGTCAGGGGTCAGGAGTCAGGAGGCAGGAAGACCGTCTTCCGTAGGGACTCTGAACCGGCGGGCTGACGCCCGCTCGACTTCCAGTGAGTGGCTCGTCCTGGTCCTTCTAGAATGGGAGGGGCAACTCTCCCTCGCGACCAGTGACCGACGACGAAGGACAATGACTCACGAGAACCTCACCCTGGTCCTGCTGGTGGCGGTGATCCTGACCACGGGGCTGCTGCTGCGGCATCGGCAGCGGCTGCGGCAGGAACGGCAACGGCGGCTGGCGGCCGAGGAGGCCCGCCGGCGCAGCGACTCCTGCCTGCGCGACAGCCAGCAGCTGCTCAGCCTGATCCTGGACTCGACCACGGTCGGCATGAGCGTCAGCGACGAGCAGGGCCGATTGGTCTACGTCAACCAGACCTATGCCCGGATCTGCGGCCAGCCCGCGGCCCAGCTGGTCGGCCTGCACTTCCAAAGCGTGCTGCCGGACAAACATCACGCCGCCCTGGCCGCCCTGCATTCCGAGGTCATCCAGGGCCAGGAGCCGACGCTGGACCAGGCGGAATGGACCCTCGTCCGGCCCGATGGCACTCAGCGCATCGTCAGCGCCTCGCATCGGCTGCTGACTCGCGGCGACGGCCGGCGCTTCCGCGTGGCCACCATCACGGACCTGACGGAACGCAAGCGGGCCGAACAGGACTTGCGGGAACGCGACCTGCAACTGCAGCGCAGCATGGACGTGATTCCCGGCGTGGTCTATCAGTATTGCCGGACCGCCCAGGGGCAGGAACGCTTTGCCTGCGTCAGCCAGGGGGCCGAGGAAGTCTGGGGGCTCGCTCCCGCCCAGGCGCTGGCGGATGTGCAGAGCGTCTGGGGACTGGCTCGACCCGAGGACCTGACCCACCTCCGCCAGACGCTCGACGAGTCGGCCCAGAAGCTGACCCCCTGGTGCTTTCACGTCCCGATCCGCACCCCCCAGGGACAGCGGAAATGGCTGCGCGGCCAGAGCAAGCCCTTGCGGCAGCCCGATGGCAGCATTGTCTGGCATGGCGTCGCCATCGATACCTCGGCGGAAGTGCAGGCCCGGCAGGCTCTGGTGGAATCGGAAGCCCGCTGGCGCTCCCTGGTGGAACATCTGCCCGACGTCGTCCTCATCGTCGATCGCGACGGCACCATTCAGCTACGTCAACCGGGCCGACGTGGACGAGGAGGCCCGAGGCGCGATCGGTCGGGGTCTGGACCTGATCGTGGAAGAGCATCGGGAGCGGACAGTCCTGGCCCTGGCGGAAGCGTGGAACAGCCCGCAGCACGTCGACTGCGAGGTCCAGGCCCCCGGGCCCGAGGGTCGGCTCCGCTGGTACTCCTGCCGGATCGCCCCGATCTTGCGCGAGGGCCAGCCGGTTGCCCTGATCGTGGTGGCCCGCAACGTCGATGACCGCAAACAGGCCGAGGAGGAACTGCACCGGGCCAAGAGCGAGGCCGAGACCGCCAGCCAGGCCAAGAGCGAGTTCCTGGCCCACGTGAGTCATGAACTGAAGACGCCGCTCAACGCCATCCTCGGCTTCAGCCAGCTGCTGGCGCGCGATCCGCGCCTGGGCCGGGACCAGCAGGAGTCCCTGCGCTCCATCGAGCGGGCCGGTCAGCATCTGCTGGGGCTGGTCAACAGCATCCTGGAGCTGGCTCGCCTGGAGGCCGGCGCCCTGACCGTCAACCCCGAACTCGTCGAGTTGCCGCAGCTGTTTCGCGACATGGAAGGGATCTTCCGGGCCAGCATTCAGGCCCGCGGTCTGGAGTTGCAGGTCGAGGGGATTGACCCGCTCCCCCGCCTGGCACGCGTCGATGCGCCGAAGCTCCGCCAGGTGCTGCTCAACCTGCTGGGCAACAGCCTCAAGTTCACTCCCAGCGGCTCGGTCCGCCTCCGCGCGGACTACCAGCCCGGTCAAGACAGCAGGGGCACGCTGCAGGTCGAGGTCGAGGACACGGGGGTCGGCATTGCCGCGGAGGAACTGGAACGGCTGTTCATTCCCTACACGCTGACCGAGGCCGGCCGGCGCTCGGGTCAGGGAACCGGCCTGGGCCTGGCCATCACCCAGCAGCTGGTCGAGCTGCTCGGCGGCCAGATCATGGCCGAAAGCGAGCGCGGCCGGGGTTCGGTGTTCCGCTTCAGCGTGCCTCTGGAAGTCGTGGCGGAGAATGGAGACAAAGAGATAGGCAAATCCGGAGTCGTAGGGTGGTCCGAGCGCAGCGAGGCCCACCAGGCGGAACGGTGGGCCTCGCTGCGCTCGGACCACCCTACGGGCTCCGCCCCCGACCTCTCCTCCGAGCAGCTGGCCGCCCTTCCCGGCGACCTGCTCCAGCAGCTCCGTCTGGCGGCCCGGCGTTGCGACCCGGAATGGGTGGCCCGGGTCCTGGAGCAAGTGCGGCCGCTGCAGCCGAATTTGGCGGAAATTCTGGAACAGGAGCTTGACAACTTCGCATTCCACAGTATTCTCGCCAGAATTAGTCAACTTCCTTCCGTTTCTTTCTCCGGCAGTGGACCATGAAACCGGCCCCGAACACCCAGGATGGCGACTCGGGCTGCGTCGTCATTGTTGACGACGTTCCCGACAACCTGCTGCTGCTGACGCGCACCTTGCGGCAGCACGGCTACCAGGTGCGTGCTGCCGCCACCGGCATGATGGGCCTGGAAACCATCCAGGCTGAGCCGCCCGACCTGGTTTTGCTGGACCTGATGCTGCCGGACCTGGACGGTTGCGAGGTCTGTCGTCGTCTCAAGGAACAGCCCCGGTCGGCGGACGTTCCGGTCATCTTTCTGACGGCGCACAACCAGACGGGCGACGTGGTCCGGGCCTTCCAGGCCGGCGGCGTCGATTACGTCAGCAAGCCGTTCCAGATGGAGGAGCTGCTGGCCCGCATCCGCACGCAGGTCCGGCTGCGCCGGGCCGAGCGCGACCGCGCCCGGATGGAGCAGAAACTGTACGAAACGCAGCGGCTGGAGAGCCTGGCCATCCTGGCGGGCGGCATCGCCCACGACTTCAACAACCTGCTGACCGTGATCCTGGGCAATGCCGAGCTGGTCCGCATGGACCTGCCGGCCGAATCTCCCCTGGTCGGGCTGGTGCGGCAGGTGGAGTCGGCCGGCAATCGCGCGGCCGACCTGTGCCGGCAAATGCTCGCCTATTCCGGACGCAGCCGCTTTCGCCTGGAGGCGATCGACCTCAACGTGCTGGTCCGCGACCAGGCCGAGCTGCTGCGCCCGACCTTGCCGGCACGGGCCGACCTGCGGCTGGAGCTGGCGCCGCGTTTACCTCCCTTCCAGGGCGAAGCCTCCCAGGTTCGTCAGATCGTGACCAACCTGGTCCACAACAGCAGCGAGGCCCTCAAGGAGGGCGTCGGCACCATCACCCTCCGCACCAGCAGCTGCCAGGCGACCCGGGAGATGCTGGCCGAGGGCTATCTGTCGCCGGACTTGCCGGAAGGGGAGTACGTCTCCCTGGAGGTGGCCGACGATGGCTGCGGCATGACGCCGGAGACGATGCGGCGGGTGTTCGACCCGTTCTTCACAACCAAGTTCGTGGGGCGCGGCCTTGGCCTGGCGGCCGTACTCGGCATCGTTCGCGGTCACAAGGGATCGATCCAGGTCCAGAGCACGCCGGGCCAGGGCGCGCTGTTCCGGGTGCAGTTCCCGGCCCAGGAGACAGGAGTCAGGAAACCGTCTTTTCTGACTCCTGACTCCTGTCTCCTGACTCCTAAGGGATCGATCCTGGTCGTGGACGATGAGGAAGGGGTCCGCCTGCTGATCAGCCTGCTGCTGGAACAGGCCGGTTATTCGGTGATCCCGGCGGCGGGCGGCCAGGAAGCCCTCGCCCAGCTGACCCAACCGGAGCAAGCCATCCGCCTGGTGCTGCTGGACCTGACCATGCCCGAGCTGGACGGCGTCGGCACCTTCCACGCCATCCGCCAGGCGCGTCCCGATCTGCCCGTGATCCTCATGAGCGGCTTCTGCGAACAGGAGGCGACGGTCCGCTTCGGCAGCGGCCTGGCCGGCTTCTTGCAAAAGCCGTTTCAGGGCCCGGTCTTGCTGGCCAAGGTGAAACAGGCGCTTAACCGTTAGCCGCGACGCGGAGCCGCGCAGCGGCGCAGCGGAGCGCGTTCCTGGCGGCCAACACGCGCTCCGCTGCGCCGCTGCGCGGCTCCGCGTCGCGGCTAACTCTTCCGCACGCATTCCGCCAGCACCACGGCCGGGTCGCGGGCCGTTTCGCGTTCCCGGGGGAACTGGCGGAACCACGACGCGATCAGCAGCACGTAATCCAGCTCCTCCAGCGACAGTGGTTCCGATTCGCCCGATGTCGGGAAGACCTGCCGCAGGGCCGCGGCCGTCTTCTGGTAGCCGGCTGGCTCCATCGGCCGGGGCAGCACGCCGACCACCCGGCCCTGACGGATCAGATACCACAGCTCGCTGCCGTTGCTGCTGCGGACCGGATAGACGCAGGAATGCCGGACCGCCTGCCGCAGCCGATCCAGGTGCTGATCGAGCCAGGTCAGCAGGTCCAGCCGATCACGGAGCGCCGCGGCTCGCTCGAACAACTCGGCCGAGGCCGCCTCCGTCATCTCCCGCTCCAGCATCTCCAGCGGCTGGCGATCCTCGCCACGCAGGAACGCCAGGGTAGCGGCGACGTGACTGCGATATTGCGTGCGCGTACTCGCCGCCGCACAGGGGGCCAGGCAATGGCCCAGCTCGTGACGCACGCAGCCCGGCAGCAGCTGAAGTGGAAACAGCTCCGACTGCTCGGCGAAGACCATCTCCTGACTTTGCGGGCAGTCGCGCAGCCGATACCAGTCGTTGAGCCGCCGCACCGCCAGCCGGGCCTGCTCGCCGGCCGGGATCGGTCCGAACAGGGCCGCCGTGGTTTTCGGCGGTCGGGCGGACAGGAACACGTAGGGAGCCGGCTGCCGGCCCACGCACACGTAGACGCGCCGGCGGTAGGCCGGCTGCCCCGCGACGTTGAAGCGCGGCCGCCAGCGGCGGATCAGCTCCAGCTCGCGCAGCAGGGCGGCGAACTCGCTCGGTCCCGGCTCCCAGGCCACGACCCGGACCCGCTCTACCAGCCGGCTCGCCTTGCTGTCCCGGTTGTCGCGAAAATAACTCAGCAACCGGGCACGCAGGTTCTTGGACTTGCCGACGTAGATCAGCTCCCCACGCTCGTCGATCATCCCGTAGACGCCGGGTCCGCGCGGACACTCGCGCTTGATGCGGACCTTGAGCCGGCCCGGCCGATCGCCCTGGATGAGGCCCAGTGAGGGAGCCGGCCCCGGTGGTGCCAGACGCGACGGCCCGAAGCCGGTGAACCCCTCACTGTGGAATAGCCCTTTCACGGCCGCTCCTCGCTGGTCCAACTGTGACAGCTGATGCCGATTTTAGCAATCTTGCCGATTCTGTCAGTCCCGCGGCCTGGAACTCGAAATTCTTTTATCTGAACTATTGAATACTGAACAGAAGAATGGTATTGGTAGGAACGACGTCTCGGTGACGTCAGCGCCGCGACGTGCCGGCTGGGACAATGGGCACGTCGCGGTTTGCTTTTTTGCTTTGCAATTCGTAAGAATTTAACCACGGATAACACGGATAACACGGATAAAGACAGAAAAACCTCATCTGTCTTTATCCGTGTTATCCGTGTTATCCGTGGTTAAATTCTTACGAATTGCGAAGGCCGACATGCCGCGTCGAACGGACCTGAAGAAAATCTTGCTCATCGGATCGGGGCCGATCATCATCGGCCAGGCGTGCGAGTTCGACTACAGCGGAACACAAGCCTGCAAAGCCCTGCGCGAGGAGGGCTACGAGGTCGTCCTGGTCAACTCCAATCCCGCGACCATCATGACCGATCCGGAGACGGCGGATCGGACCTACGTTGAGCCAATCACCTGGAAGGTCATCGAGCGCATCATCGAGAAGGAACGGCCCGACGCCCTGCTGCCGACGCTGGGCGGCCAGACCGGCCTGAACACGGCCATGGACCTGCACCGCCACGACGTGCTGCAAAAGTACAAGGTGGAGATGATCGGCGCCCGGCCGGACGTCATCGAGAAGGCCGAGGATCGGCTGAAGTTCAAGCAGGCGATGGAGAAGATCGGCGTGCCGGTGCCCAGGAGCGGCGTGGCCCGGACGCTGGCCGAGGCCCAGGACATCCGCGACATGGTCGGGCTGCCGTGCGTGCTGCGGCCGAGCTTCACCCTGGGCGGCACCGGCGGCGGCATCGCGTACAACCGCGAGGAGTTCGGCGAGCTGATCGCTCGCGGCCTGGACCTCAGCCCGGTCGGCGAGGTGCTGATCGAGCAATCGGTGATCGGCTGGAAGGAGTTCGAGCTGGAGGTGATGCGCGACCGGGCCGACAACGTGGTCATCGTCTGCTCCATCGAGAACTTCGACCCGATGGGCGTCCACACCGGCGACAGCATCACCGTGGCCCCGGCCCAGACGCTGACCGACAAGGAATACCAGCGGATGCGCGACGCCGCCATCGCCATCATCCGCGAGATCGGCGTCGAGACGGGCGGCAGCAACATCCAGTTTGCCGTCAACCCGGCCAACGGCGACATGATCGCGATTGAGATGAACCCGCGCGTGTCGCGGTCCAGCGCCCTGGCATCCAAGGCCACGGGCTTTCCCATCGCCAAGATCGCGGCCAAGCTGGCGATCGGCTACCGGCTGGACGAACTGCGCAACGACATCACACGGGAAACGCCGGCCTGCTTCGAGCCGACCATCGACTACGTGGTGACCAAGGTGCCACGCTGGGCCTTCGAGAAATTCCCCGACGCCGACCCGACCCTGACCACGCAGATGAAATCGGTCGGCGAGACGATGGCCATCGGCCGGACCTTCAAGGAGTCGCTGCAAAAGGCGCTGCGCGGCCTGGAAACCGGCAGCTTTGGCCTGGGCTGCGACCGCACCGACCGCTGGGGCGGGACCATGCAACCCACCCCCGACGAGATCGTGGCCCGGCTGGCCACGCCCACGGCGGAACGGATCTGGTTTATCCGCTATGCGTTCAAGGCGGGGATGAGCTTGGAGGACGTCCACCGGCACACGCGCATCGATCCCTGGTTCCTCAACCACGTCCGCGAGATCGTGCAGCTGGAAGAGGAGCTGCGCGGCCAGGCCGGGGTAGTGGCCCGCTGTCCCCGGCCCTTGCTGGGAGACGAAGGAGCGGCCCACTCGCTGACCACGGACCATTGGCCCCTGGTGCCAGTCACGGACCTGCTCTGGCAAGCCAAGCAGGCCGGTTTCTCCGATCGCCAGCTGGGCAACCTCTGGCAGATCACCGAGAACGAGGTGCGCCGGCTGCGCAAGGCCCTGGGCGTGGTGCCGCAGTACAAGGTTGTGGACACCTGCGCGGCGGAGTTTGAAGCGTTCACGCCTTACTACTACTCGGCCTACGAACGGCCTCAGTACTCGGTACTCAGTACTGAGTACTCAGTACCCAGGGCAGACGGCGAAACCCGACCGGCGAGCGGCAAGGAGCGGATCATGATCCTGGGCGGCGGTCCCAACCGCATTGGCCAGGGGATCGAGTTCGACTACTGCTGCTGCCAGGCGGCCTTCGCCCTGCGGCAGGCGGGCTACGAGACCATCATGGTCAACTCCAATCCGGAGACCGTCTCGACCGACTACGAGACCTGCGATCATCTGTTCTTCGAGCCGTTGACGCGCGAGGACGTGCTCAACGTCTGCGACGTGATGCAGCCCAAAGGGCTGATCGTCCAGTTTGGCGGCCAGACGCCGCTAAACCTGGCCCGCCCGCTGGAGTCGGCCGGAGCGCCGATCATCGGCACCAGCGTCGATAGCATCGACCAGGCCGAGGATCGCGAGCGCTTCCAGGTGCTGGTCGATCGACTGGGCCTGAAGCAGCCCGCCAACGGCACGGCACTGGACTGCCAGCAGGCCCAGTACGTGGCCCGGCGCATTAGCTATCCCGTTCTGATCCGGCCCAGCTTCGTGCTGGGCGGCCGGGCGATGGAGATCGTCTACGACGACAGCGGCCTGCAGCGCTACGTGACCCGGGCCATGGGGGTGTCGCCGGGCCGGCCGATCCTGATCGACAAGTTCCTGGAGTCGGCCATTGAGGTGGACGTCGATTGCATCAGCGACGGGGTCCGCACGGTCATCGGCGGGGTGATGCAGCACATCGAGGAAGCGGGCATTCACTCGGGCGACTCGGCCTGTGTGCTCCCTCCCCATAGCCTGCCGGCCGAGGTGGTCACGGAGATCCGCCGGCAGACGCGCGAGCTGGCCCGGGAACTGCAAGTCAAGGGGCTCATGAACGTCCAGTTTGCCGTGGCCGGCCTGCGGGTGTCGGAATCGGGATTGCGTCCCCGGGGCGATGAGCCGGTGGTCGTCTACGTCCTGGAGGTCAACCCCCGGGCCAGCCGGACGGTCCCGTTTGTCTCCAAGGCGATCGGCGTTCCCCTGGCGCGCTACGCCGCCCTGGTCATGGCCGGCAAGACGCTGGACGAGCTGGGATTGCGCGAGGAAGTGATTCCCAAACACTTTTCGGTCAAGGAGAGTGTGTTTCCCTTCAGCAAGTTCCCCGGAGTGGACATCATCCTGGGTCCGGAAATGCGCTCGACCGGCGAGGTGATGGGCATTGACGACACGTTCGCGATGGCCTTCGCCAAGAGCCAGCTGGCCGCAAGCAGTGCCCTGCCGCTGGTGGGCAAGATCTTTGTCTCGGTGGCCGACCGCGACAAGCCGGAGGTCATTCCCATCGCGCGCGGCCTGTCCAACCTGGGTTATGAGCTGATCGCCACGCGCGGCACCGCCCGGGCCCTGCGCCAGGAGGGGATCGCGGTCGAGGAAGTGCCGAAGCTGCAAGAGGGCCGGCCGAACCTGATCGACTACGTGAAGAACAAGCAGATTGCCCTGGTGATCAATACGCCGAGCGGCAAGGGCTCGCGCTCCGACGAGGTGCGCATCCGGGCCACCGCCGTGGCCAACGGCGTCACCTGCATCACGACCCTGGCCGCCGCCCAGGCGGCGGTCGAGGCCTGCCGGGCCCTGAAACAGCAGCGTGAATGGACCGTGTCCGCGTTGCAGGATCGCTATGAGAAGAACAATTAAACCACGGATGACACGGATAACACGGATAAGACAATGGGCATTTTATCCGTGTTATCCGTGTCATCCGTGGTTTAATTCTTTGTCAGCCGCCCGCCATCGGTGAGAGGACCGTCAGCACCTCACCCTCGCGCCGGGGAACCAGTGCGTCGGCTGTGATCTGTTCGTCCCCCAGAAACAGCAGCAGGGCCTCTTGCACCGTGCCCTGCGGGGTTAGCAGCAGCTGGCGGAAGTTCTCATCGTGCCGCTGGGCCAGGAGCGCGAGAACTTGCCCTGCCGTTGCTGGGCCCGCAAGATCAATCTGCTCAGTGCCCCAGCCGGCCGCCATCTTGAGCTGGGCCACGTACTGGATGGTAAGTGTCATCATTCCGCCCCTTCTCCAGCACGGAACGCGAAGTGGTTTTTGGTTCCGGGCTCCGCATTTGAATCGTGCCATTGTGCAGCAGCAGCAGGCGATCCGCCAGTCGGTCGGCCTCGTTCTGGCTGTGGGTGACGTGCAGGGTCGTGACCCCCGCGGCCCGCTGGACGGAGCGGAGCAGTACGTACGCCTCCTCGCGGGTTTCGTCATCCAGGGCGCTGAGCGGTTCGTCCAGGAGCAGGATGCGCGGCTGAAACGCCAGGGCCCGGCCCAGGGCGACGCGCTGCGACTCGCCTCCGGAAAGGCCAGCCGGCCGGCGCTGGAGCAGATGGCCAATGCCGAGCAGCTGGCTCATCTCGTCCACCCGTCGGCGGATGGCCGGCTCGTCCCAGGCCCGCACGCGCAGGGCGAAGGCCAGGTGCTCGGCGACTGACAGGGTCGGGAACAGGGCCAGGTCCTGGGGGACGTAGCCGATGCCGCGCTCGGCCGGCCGCAGTCCGGTCACGTCCTGGCCCAGCAGGAAGATCCGCCCTGAGCGGATCGGCTTCAGACCGCAGATGGACTCCAGCAAGCTCGTTTTGCCCGAGCCGGTCCGGCCCATCAGCACCGCATACTCTCCGGTGGGGACGTGCAGGTTCAGCCCCTCGATGGCGAAGGCGCCGGCACGCAGACAGAGATTGTCGATCGAGATCATTCGTCCCTCGTAATTGGCCATCGACGAGCCGGAAGAGGAGAAAGAGTAAGATGAAGATTAGGATTAGGAAGAGGATTAAGAGCAGGATGAAGAGTAAGAGTAAGAAGCCAGGCGCGTGAAGTCCTACTCCTAATCTTACTCTTTCTCTTAATCCTCTTCCTAATCCTAATCTTCATCTTACTCTTTCTCCTCTTTCTTCTTCACCAATCCCCACTCCCGAAAAAGCGCACGATCAGCAACACGATCACCGCCACGGCCACCATCAGCAGCGACACGGCCACGGCGGCATTCAGGTTGCCGACGCTCAGCTCCAGGAACACGCTGGTGGGCAGCACTTCCGTCTTCATCCGGGTAGCGCCGGAGAAGACCAGGATCGGACCAAATTCTCCCAGGGCCCGCGCCCAGCTGAGGGTAAAGGCAGTGACCATGCCGCGCCGCGCCTCGGGCAGCACCACCCACCAGAAGGCCCGCGCCCGGCTGCAGCCCAGCGTCAGCGCCACCTGCTCGCGCCGCACCGGGATCTGGTCAAAGCAGACCCGCATGGTCCTCACCGCGAAGGCGCAGGCGACGCTGAACTGGGCCAGGATCACGCTGGGGATGGCGTAGGTCACTGGCACGATCCGCTGCACCGCCCGGCCCGGAGGCGTCTGGAACAGGATTAGCAGGCTCAGGCCAACCACCAGGGGAGGCAGCACGATCGGGATGTCCAGCAGAGCGTCCAGGAACCACCTTCCAGGGAAGCGATGCCGGGACAGCAAATACCCCAGCGGCACCGCTACCCAGACCGACAGGATGGCGGTGACGCTGCTGGACATCAGGCTGAGGCGCGTGGCAAAGCGGATTTCCCGGCTGGAGAGCGCCTGCAGCAGGTGGTCGGGTGTGGTGAACGCGGCGTCGGCAACCAGCATGGCCACGATCAGCCCCGCGTACAGGCTGCCGATCAGGGCCAGGGCCAGGACAAAGCCTAGATCCGACAACGAGCCGGAAGCGTAAGCGAGGGACGGGGAACCAGGACCGTCGCTTACGCTTCCGGCTCGCTGTGCTGTGGCGTCTTTACTCATCCTTCCACCGAAAGCCGAGGGCCTGGAAGCGTTCGCGTGACTGGCGAGCCCGGATCGCGTCGAGCAGCCGACCCAGCAGCTGCTTGTGCGTCGAGTCCTTGCTGACCGCGTAGGGCTGGGTCGCGATGGCACAGGGAATGTCGATGGGGATCGCATCCAGCTTGTCCGCCGACTCGGCCGCGTTGCTGACGTAGGCGACCGCGGCGTCCAGTGAGCCGGTCCGCAGCTGGTTGACCAGCAGGTCGCCGGTCGGCGACTGGACCACGACGTTCTTCATCACCTGGTTCTGAAGCTTGCTCTGGACCAGCGTTTCCTGGGTCAGCACGCCCATGGCGCACTGCTTCTCATGGCCGATGCCGACGCGCAGCCCAGGCTTGGCCAGGTCGCGCAAGGCGCGGATCCGATGCGGGTTTCCCTTTTGCACGAGAATGACCAGCTGGTTCCGCGAGATGCTGACCGGATCGAGGAACAGGTCGTGGACCTGATCCATGAAGGACTGGTCGCAGGCAAAGAAGCCGTCCGGCGTCCCTCCTTTGTCTTGACCCGCACGCATCTGCGCGACCAGGATGCCGCAGCCGTTGTACACCCGGATCACCTTGACTCCCTCGCGCTCCTCGAAGTCGGTAATGGTCTGCTCGATGGCCGGCCGGAGCATGGCTCCGGCAAGCAGACGGACCTCGGGCACCTCTGCCCAGGCGTCGCCCTCGACCGGCTCGAAGCCCTTCTCCTTGAAGTGGACCAGGCCCCGGTCGCGGGCCGCCAGGTAGCGAGCCAGGTGCAAGGCGGCGGTCGGCTCCTGGCCGCATGTCAGCACGCCGACGGCGACGTGAGCCGTGGTTTGCGACAGCTCGGGCAGGGCGATCATCTCCAGGCCGGGATACTGCGGGGCCATCGCATCCCAGACGATGCCGGCGTCCACCGCGCCGATCACGACGTCGTTGGCCACGTCGTTGACCGTCCCCTTTTGCACGACGATCAGTTTCTCGACGTCGTCCCAGCGGCCGTGCTTCTCCAGCGCCTCGCGGGCCAGCTTGCCGACCGCCGCCACCGCCGGGTTGGCCTGGGCGATCCTGGCCTTGCGCTGTACCAGGTCATCGAGCGACCGGAGCTGTTTGGGATTGCCCTTGGGCACGGCCAGGACCGGCTTCATCCGGGCCAGGGGCAGCACCTCCGCGACCAGGCCCTTGTCGCGGGCCAGCAGCAGATAGCTGTCGTCGGCGGGCAGGTACAGGTCGCCGCGGCGCGATACTTCAATGCTGCTCAGCAAGTACTGCGAGCCATTATACTGAACTTGAACCTTGACCCCGGTGGCCTTCTGATAATCGCGGATGGCCGCATCGACCGGGGCCTTGATGCCGGCGGCGCAGTGGAGGATCAGCGTCTGCTTGGTCTTGCCGGGCGTTGGCCCGGACGACTCCCACCAGAGCAGAGCCACGAGGACGGCCAGGACAACGACCGAGGCCAGAAACGCGAGCCAGGCAAAATGAACCTGGCCACGGCGAAGAAGGAGGGAGCGCATGGTGCTTCTCATGGGTGGGACAGCGGCGCGAACCAACTCCTCCATCTTAAAGCGACCGGGGCCGCGTGAGAACACGATTTCCGGCCGGAAATGGTGGAATCAGCCCGGCAGCAGCCTGGAACAGGCATGGCTTGCCAGCAAGTCGCTCTGACCAGCAGCGTCACAGCGACTTCAGGAACTCGATCAGATCGTGCCGCTCCTCCGGAGTCAGGGCCGCGGCCCCGAGCTTCTCCGGTGCGTGGGTGGAGCGCAGCACGTCGTCCAGCGTCGCCGCCCGGCCATCGTGCAGGAACGGCCCCCGGTCGCGCACTCCGCGCAGCGTCGGCGGGTTCCACAGACCAAACGGGCTGCCGTCCGCCTCGATCTTCACGTCGTAGTTCTTCTCCGAGGTGTAGTTCTCTCCCTGGTGGCAGCGAGCGCAGCGGCCCTTTCCCAGAAAGATCGCCTTCCCGCGCTCGGCCGACGCCGTGAGGGCGCCGTCCAGCTTCCGGTTTGGGTTCGGCGGATGGTCCAGCGTCCCCAGGAAGGCCAGGACCGCCCGGACCTCCTCGGCCGACGGCTTGGGTCCGAACTGCGTCTGCGTGAGTGACTTTTCGATCGCCTTTTTCAGGTCCGTTTGCGTGCCGTGCCAGGTCCACGGGCCGGTTTTGGTCGCGCCGCGCAGCGTCGGCGTCAGCTTGGCGTTGCCGTCGGAGTCGTCGTTGAGCGTGTCAAAGGTCCGGCCGCAGGTGTGGCCGTCGGTGTGGCAGGTATGGCAGCTGAACCAGTGGTGATGCGACCGGCTCGCATCGTAAAAGATCGCTTCCCCTTGCCGGGCCAGGGAGGGCGAGGCTCCTGCCGAGCCGGGCTGAGCCGGACCGCCCAGCTTGATGGTCCGCAGCAGCTTGCCGCTGGCGACGTCCACGACCTGCACCGAGTCGAGCAAGTAGTTGGCCACCACGGCCTGTTTGCTTGTGCCCGCGAATTGCACGGCCACCGGCCGGCCGCCCAGCGGCACCCGGCGGAACTTGGCTTCGTCGATGGCCAGGGCGGCTTCCAGCAAATCGCCGGGCTCACCGGGCGACCACGGCACTGTTGCTTCCTTCAGGACGATCAGCTCGTGTGTTCCGCCCGCGGCCAGCGCCAGGAAATCGCCCTTGCTGCTGAAGGCCACGGCGCAGGGGTCGCCAACCGCCTCGCCGCGCAGGTCCAGCGCGATCTGCCAGTAAGGCACGTCGGTGGTTGCAGCCAGGGTCAGCCGGCTCAGACGGTTGTCGATGGCCCAGCCCTCCTCGATGTTGCGCTTGCTGATGGCTCGGGCCCGGTCATGGATGTGAGCTGTGACCAGCTCCTTCTCGTTGGGGTGGAAAGCCAGCCCGTGCAGGTTGAAGGCGTCCAGCAGGGTCCGCTCCCAGATCAGCTTGCCCGTCCCCGTATCCCAGCACCGAACCTGAACGGAGCGACCACTGGCCGCCACCAGAGTCTTACCATCCCGGCTCAGGACCAGGCGGCGCGGCTCGCCCTCGGCGGACCAGCGCCGGAGGACCTTGTGCGATGCGTGATCGACCTGGACCACCTCGTCGGCGCCGGCCAGGGCGACGAAGAGACTGTTGCCATCCGGAGCGAAGACCAGGCCGCGCGGCTGGGGTCCGATCGGCACGGTGGCGGTCGTCCGCAGGGTCGCGCCTTGCACTTCAAGCAAGGTGAGCGTCCCCGACCAGAGGTTGCTGACCGCGGCGTGCCGGCCATCGGCCGAGCAGGCCACGCCTGCTGGTTTGCGGCCGCACGGCTGTTCGGCCAGGACCTTGCCCTCGGTCAGATCGACAAGGGACACCGAATCGGAGGTGTGGTTACTGGTCAGGGCCCGCTTGCCGTCGGGAAGGACCGCGACGTCAAGCGGGCTCCGACAGGGCTCGGGCCGAGGCTCCGGAGTGGAGCGCAGCTGTTGGCAGACACAGACACACGACGCAAGCAGCGCGAGCAGCAACCAGGGCCACGGCTTCTTCATGGACTCATCCCTCATTCGACGTCGGGAAACCTGAGTCCATTATCTACCCGCGAGGGCTGTCTGGCCAGCCGTCCCGGTTCGGACAATCGACCTGGGACGCCTCGCACCGGGAGCATTTCTTCTTGCGGAGCGGGGATGATTGGTCCATGATGAGGCTGTTCGGCACCACGGTGGGAAGCTGAAGCAAGCAGCAATCGCCCTGGGTTTCTTTCAGCCCGGTTCTCCGAATGATTGATGAACGGTTACCTCGCCGACGCGGAGAGATGCGATGCACCAGAACAAGGATCTGGGTCGATTCGACGGAAATTCAAACAACAGTGACAGGCAAGGTCGCCGGGACTTTCTCAAGGTGGTTGCCTCTTCGGCGGCTACTGCGGCGCTGGGCGGCTCGATGCTGGGGCTCGTCCCTCGCTCCCATGCGGCTTCCGAAGCAGTCAGCATGGCGGATGCCGCGGTCAAGGCCCTGTACGAATCGCTCACCGAGCCGCAGAAAAAGGCGATGTGCTTCGACTGGGACAAGAAGGGTTACGGCGGGCTGCCGCTGCGGCTTCACGTCACCAACAACTGGGCGGTTTCCAGCACTGCGATCGGCGCCCTCAGCAAGGACCAGCAGGCCCTGGTCGATGAGGTCCTCAAGAGCGTCCTCAATCCCGGCTGGCCGGAGAAGCTGGCCCAGCAAGCGAAGGACGACACCGGCAAGCCGTGGACGGAGGATCGGAAAATCGCCATCTTCGGCACGCCGGCCAGCGGCAAGTGTCAGTGCGTCATCTCCGGCTTTCACCTGACCTTCCGGGCCGGCGGCGACAGCAACGGGCACGTCGCCTTTGGCGGCGCCATCTGCCACGGCCACCAGCCCAGCGGCTTCCACGAGAAACCGGGGCACCCCGGCAACATCTTCTGGTATCAGGCTCAGCAGGCCCACAAGGTCTATCAGCTCCTCGACGGCAAGCAGCAGCAGAAAGCCCTGGTCGCCAAAGGTATGCCATATTACGAGTTCGACGGCAAGATCGACCGGAGCGTGATCCTGCCCGACAGCAAGCTCACCCGGGCGCTGGAGCCGGACGTTCGCTTGCGCGGCCCCAATCCCGACTTGCCCGGCCTGCCGATCTCGGAGATGTCACGCGATCAGCAAGAGGCCATGCGAAAGGTGCTGACCAGCCTGCTGGAGCCGTATCGGAAACCGTATCAGGATCTGGTGCAGCGCTGCCTGGAAAGACAGGGCGGTCTGCGGAAGTGCCATCTGATCTTCTACAAGGAACACACCCTGGGCAAGGAAGGCGAGTGGGACAACTGGCGGGTCGAAGGGCCGGCGTTCGTCTGGTACTTCCGCGGCTACCCCCACGTCCACGTCTGGATTCACGTGGCCGACGAGCCCTCCGTGCCGGTGACGTCCCACTTCGGCTGAAACCGCGTGGCGGCGACCCTTACCCCTTGATCACGCCAATGGGCCGCATCCGGGCGACCTTCTTGGACAGCCCGGCCGCATCGACGACCTCGACCACGTCATCGACGTTCTTGTACGCCTTGGGCTGCTCCTCCGCCAGGCCGCGCAGGCTCTGGGCCCGGGCAATGACGCCGCGGGCCTCCAGTTCCTTGTCGATGCGCCGGCCCCCCGCCTCCTTGACCGCGGCGGTCCGGCTCATGGCCCGGCCGGCCCCGTGACAGGTGGTGCCGAAGGTCCGCTCCATGCTGCCCGGTTGGCCGACCAGCACCCAGCTGGCCCGGCCCATGTCGCCGGGGATGATCACCGGCTGACCGATGGCCCGGTACAGGTCCGGGATCTCTGGATGCTGCGGCGGAAACGCCCGGGTCGCTCCCTTGCGGTGGACCCAGACGCGCTTGCGCTTGCCGTTGACCAGATGCTCCTCGAGCTTGGCGATGTTGTGGGCCACGTCGTAGACCAGGCTCATCCCCAGCTCCTGCCACGATCGGCCGAAGAGTTCGGCGAAGACCTCGCGGGCCTGCATCATCAGGAGCTGGCGGTTGCACCAGGCGAAGTTGGCCGCCGCCCGCATGGTCCCGATGTAGTGCTGACCCTCGGGGCTATTGACCGGAGCACAGGCTAACTGCTTGTCGGGCAGAGCGATGCCGTACTTCTCCGGGACTTTCCGGAGCATGGCCAGGGCGTCATCGCAGACCTGGTAGCCCAGTCCCCGGCTGCCGCTGTGGATCATCACGCAAACCAGGTCCTTCTCCAGACCAAGGACTTGGGCCGCGTCCTCGTCAAAGACGTGATCGACCACCTGGACTTCGAGGAAGTGATTGCCCGAGCCAAGCGTTCCGCACTGATCTTCGCCCCGACGAAGCGCCTGCTCGCTGACCTCGTCAGGGTCGGCCCCATCGAGCTTGCCGTGCGCTTCGGTGAAGGCGATGTCGTTCTCCGTTGCCAGGTTCCGGCCAAGCAGGTATCCAGCCCCGTCGGTCATGAGGTGCTTCAGCTCCTTTGAACTGAAGTGGTATTTGCCCGATCGGCCGGCGCCGGTCGGCACGTTGCGGAACAGCGACTCGACCAGTTGACGGATGTGTGGTTTCACGTCTCGGTAGAAGAGGTTGCTCCGGACCAATCGAACCCCGCAGTTGGAGACCACGAAGCCATTGGCAATGAAGTTGTGGTCGGGATGGGCGACCGAGAAGTCGTAGACCTCGCCCTCGAAGTTCAGCACCGGTTCGATGGATGTGATTCGCTCCCAGACCATGCCCGTCGGAGTTGAATGAGTACTCACCGTGGCTTGAAATTCCGAGAACGTTGGGAAATGGTCGCCAACCCGTGGAATGCTGTCGCCCTTCCCGTAAAGCGCACGCTCGACAAAGCGCTGGTTGATGGTCGCGCCAACCAACTGTTGCATGATGTGCTGTCGTGGCACACCCTGACTGGCTAGAGAGCGTGCCGTCCGGGCTATTTCCTGCCGGCTGTCAAGATGCTTGCGCTTGTGCTTGAGGTATTGCACCGCCAGGGAGGCAAGAGCGCTCCGTTTGCAGTTGTATTCGTAACCGACCCGGCTCCACAAGTTCAGCAGACTTTCGCACTTCGGCGAGAGTACCAGGCGGAGCCGCAATGACTCTTCCCCTTCCTTGTCCCGGTAATTGGGTTCGCAGAGCAGTGACTGAACAGCGACTCCGAACCCTTCAAGCCAGGCACCGACTTGCTCGAGGAATTGCCGGCCACTATCGACAAAGGCTGTCCGCTTATTCATGCTCAGTGTCGGAGCCCCGAACACGGTATCGTGACCCGTGATCGTTGCGGGGGTTGTCAGCTCCGAGCCAAACAGGGCGGCGAGAAACAGCCGCTTGTGCCAGAGCGGGGCCGTTTCCAGCCAGCGGGGAACGGAGTAGGCCTGGCGAGCCTTGTCCCCAACAGGAGCCCCAAGACACGCGAGCAGCAAGGCAAACCCGGAACCGACCACCTTGACGTGGTTTTCCTCACTGGCGAAGGAATACTCACCGTAAAGCGTTTGGATGGCATGGTTCCTCTCTCGACTATAAATCCGAGAGGGAGTCACTCCCACTTGCAGCAGGTCAGCGCGAAGCGTTTCCAGGTCTTCTGGCTTACCGTAGAACGATACGACACCCTTGCCGTCGCCTCCCACAAAGTGGAGGTTGCCATCCCCAAAAACGAATCCCATGATCTTGCACAGGTAAGGCAAAGCAGGAGAGCTGGAAGTCAGAGGCAGCAGTCGGCGCTGCTTCAGGAAATCCAGCATCTGGCTGAGGCCGTTGCCGGTCATGGACTTGTTCTGGGACTTCCACCGAGCAATCAAGTCCTCTTCCGAGACCAGCACTCTCTCCGTGGGTTTCTCGTAGGGGACGCCCTGGAAGCCAATCTGAGCGATTCGATCTCCTGGCTTCAGCTGCCCCAGCGGAACCATGCCGTCGGGAGTCCAGAAGGGATGGTCCGCCGTGGCCTCAATCTCGTCGCCCGCCTTGGTCACGACCCGCAAGACAGGGGCCTTCGGCTTCTGCGCGAACCAAAGCCGAACGTCGGTGTTAGCTGTTTTTTCTTGATGCAAGTCAAAACAGGCCAGGCGGGACTGCTGCCAGTCAACGACCATCTCTGCAATCCGACGGGTGTAGCCGAGACTGCTGAGAATTAAAGAGTTACCGGATAGGCAATTGATGTCATACCCAATTCCGCCAGGGCAAATGACGCCGCCCTCATCCGGATCTGTCGCACACACCCCGCCGATGCAGAACCCATATCCCCAGTGAATGTCCGGCATGGCCAGGCTGGCCTGCTGGATGCCGGGGAGGAAGGCGACGTTGGCCACCTGTTCGGGGGCCTGGTCCTTCTTCAGCTGGGCCATCAGCTTTTCGCTGCTGAAGATCAGTCCGTCCACGAGCATGCCCGGCTTGTAGCTTTTCGGAATCCGCCAGCAGCAGGCGTCCACTTGCTCCAGCGGGCCCGTGAAGGTTTCCTTCGCCATGATCGGCTCCTGCGTCAGATGTCCACGATGACCTCGGCCAGCCAACCGCCGGCCGTTGGTTCCACTTTCAGCTCGTGATAGGTGATCGCCTTGACCTCGTGGGCCAGCACGTGCCGGTCACGGTCCAGCAGCTCGCCCCAGGCCCGGCCGACCAGGCCGTCCGGACCCACCTCCACCTCGAATCGGCTGAACAGCAGGTGTTCGGCGTCAAAGTGGTACAGCAGGGCCCGCAGCCAGTCGAACAGCAGATAGTCGCGCTCGTCGCCGGTGAGGATGACCTCGATCCGCTGCTCGGGGCGGACGCTGGCCAGGTCGTCCACGATGATGGAGAACAGGGCCTGGGCGGCCTCGGCAAACAGCGTGTTCAGGTCGGCCGACTCGATGCGCAACCCCAGGTCGGCCGTGTGGTCGAAGGTCTCGAACATACGCTTGATGCTAGCACAGCCGACGACGACGCGATAGGGTCAGGACACGGAATCGGTCCGTGCGGTTCACGCGGGTCCAGAGGCGCGGAGGGAGCCGGTCACTCGTCGCCGCCGCCGAGCCGTTCCTTGAACAGCTCCGTCTTGAGGACAAGGCTGCCGGTGGTCACCACCCAATCCTTGGGGGAAAGGCCGCTGACAATCTCGGTGTACTTGTCGTCCTTGATGCCGGTCTGCACCTCGCGCGGCTCGAAGGTCTGACTGTCCTTGACGACAAAGACCAGCTGATGGGAGCCCTCATTCTGGATGGCGGTGGAGGGGACGACCATGGCGTTGGGATGTGAGTAGAGGGTGATCAGGCCGGTGCCGAACGTGTGCGGTCGAAGGCGGCGGTGCGGATTGGGGACCACGGCCCGGACCCGGACGGTGCACGTCTTCTCGTCCACTTCCGGGCTGATCCAATCAACGCGGCCGGTGGTCGGGCCGCTGTCCACGGGCGGTGCCCCGACGGCGACCGCCAACCGCCCGCCGTTCGCCACGGCCAGCTTGGAATCCGACGGAGCGGGATTTTCGGGCTTCTCTTCCTGAGCGTCGTCGGGGAGGAACACTACCTCTTGATCCTTCCGCACTCGATTCGCCTCCTCCCGGCGCACGTCCAGCATCACCCATACGTGGCTGACGTCGGCCAGGGTGAACAGCGGCGTCCCGGGAGTGGCCAACTGCCCTTTCACGATGTTCCGGTTGACGATCTCGCCGGCGAACGGGGCCTTGATCGGCAACAGATTGCTCGTCAGCTTCTCCAGTTCGCTCCTCGGGATCAGGCTGGCCGGCAGTCCCAGTTCGCGCATCTTCAGGTCTCTCTGGTCGTCGTTCAGGCTGGCAAACTCTTCCACCTTCACAGGCAGACCGAAGTTGACCAGTGTTCGCTGATCGGCCAGCAACTTGATCCGTGCTTCGCGGAGGAGGATCTCGGCATCACGCCGCGTCCGGTCCGGGACGGCTTCGGAAATCTTTAGCTGCTCCAGGTCGGTCTGCGCTTTGCTGGCGCGGGCCAGGGACTGCAAAAACTCGGCCTTGGCCTTGCCCACGTCAGGGCACTCCACGAGCGCCAGCACGTCGCCCTCGGCCACCTGGTCGCCCAGTTCCTTCAGGACGCGCCAGGCGATCCCCTGAACGCGCGTGGGCAGAAGGACGTAGCGGGTCTGGTCGTAGTCCAGGACCCCGAACGCCCGCACCTGCTGGGTCATGGTGCGCAGCTGGACCTGCCGCTGTTCCAGGCCGGCCCGGCGCACCGTTCCCGGGTCGGACAGGTGGATCGTTTTCAGCTCCGGCGGTTCCGATTTCTCTTTGCCAGCCGAATCCTTCTCGACCGGAATGCCTGGATCCTCGCTCGGGTTGTCGTCGTCTGTTTTCCCGCCCTCGGGCCGGGAACTGGAAAAGGACGGCATCTTCCAGTCGTAGCGGTGCCCCAGATAAGCCAGACCGGCCAACCCGGCCAGGGTCAGCACCATCGACAGACGCGCCAGGATTCGGGCCAGCAGCGGCCGCAGCCAGTTCGTCACGTGCCATCCCCCTCTCAGGGTGTGCTTGCCAGGATTGAAACGTGGAGCGTGTGTGTCGTGGGACGGATTGGCAATCCGTCCTCGGTTGGACGGATTGCCAATCCGTCCTGCGATGGTTCGAGATGCGGTCGGCTCAGATCAGCAGCGCGCGGTCTTCGAGATAGATCGGGACAGGAGGAGAGAGACAGCAAGTGGATGCGACCGTCCCGGACCAGGCTGGAGCGGGCGGCGTTAGCCCGTCGCACGAGCAAGGGCTGAAGTCAAGGAACGAGGTCGGCAGCGGCGGCAGCAGGGAAACCAGGGGCAGATGGAGGCCCATGCCGGTGGCCAGGTACGAGGCGGGACAGCCGGGGTCGTGGTCGTCTTCCTCTTCGGCGGAAGAGGGAGGCAGCTCACGGTCCGGCATCAGCAGGCCCAGGAGCAAGCGCGAGGCGGGCGAGTTGTACTGGCAAAGACAGATCCCCGGCGGCAGCAGCAACCGTATCATCATCAGCAGCAGCAGGAATCGATGGAGCATGGTGTTTCAATCCGCCCCCGGAAATCCCGGGGGAAACTCGCCGCGGTCCGCCTGTTTACATTATTGCTCAGGGGCTGGAAAGTCAACGGAATCGGTCGCGGTTTCCACACCTTCGCCACCCGGAGGCGCCATGCGAGCGGTAGACGTGATACGCAAGAAACGGGACGGCCAGGCGTTGACCGTGGCCGAGATCCAGGCATTTGTCCAGGCAGCGACGCACAAGCGCTGGCCCGACTATCAGGTGTCAGCTCTGCTGATGGCGATCGTGCTGCGCGGCATGGACGAGCCGGAGACGGCAGCGCTGACGGCGGCGATGGTCGCATCCGGGGTGCGGCTGGACCTGTCGGACATTCCGGGCCGGAAGGCGGACAAGCACAGCACCGGCGGCGTGGGCGACAAGACGTCGCTGATCCTGGCCCCGCTGGCGGCGGCCTGTGGGGTGATCGTGCCCATGATGTCGGGGCGGGGCCTGGGCCATTCCGGGGGGACGCTGGACAAGCTGGAAGCGATTCCGGGCTTCCGGGTGAGCCTGTCGCTGGACGAATTGCGGAGGTCGCTGGAGCGCGTCGGCTGTGCCCTGATCAGCCAGACCGCGGAGATCGCGCCGGCGGACCGGGCTCTGTACGCCCTGCGCGACGTGACGGCCACCGTCGAATCGCTGCCGCTGATTGCCTCGTCGATCATGAGCAAGAAGATCGCCGAGGGGATCGAGGCGCTGGTCATGGACGTCAAGTGCGGCCAGGGAGCGTTCCTGAAGACCCGCGCCGAGGCCCAGCAGCTGGCCCGGATGATGGTGGCCATCGGCCGGGACCAGGGCGTTCGCGTCCGGGCCCTGCTGACACGGATGGACACGCCGCTGGGCCGGGCCGTGGGGAACAGCCTGGAGGTGATCGAGTCCCTGGAGGTCCTCAAGGGGCGAGGTCCAGCCGACCTGACGGACCTGTCGGTCCTGCTGGCCGCCCACGTGGTCCAGCTGGCGGGGCTGGCCGGTTCCGTTGCCGAGTCCGAGCAACAGGTGAGCGATGCCCTGGTTTCGGGTCGGGGCCTGGAGAAGTTCCGGCAGATCGTCGCCAACCAGGGAGGCGACCCGGCCGCGATCGATGATTACGGTCGCTTGCCGACAGCGCCCAGCGCCGGACCATTGTCGCCGGACGGGCGGGGTTCGTGGTCGATCTCGACGCCCTGCGGATCGGTCAGGCCGCCATGCTGCTCGGTGCCGGGCGGGAGCGAGCCGAGGATGGGATTGATCCGGCGGTCGGGATCATGGTCCTGGTCAAGCCCGGCGAGCGCGTCCTGGCCGGGCAGCCGGTGCTGGAACTGCACTATCGCGACGAGCAAAAGCTGGACCAGGCCCTGGGCATGCTGGCCGAGGTCTGTCGCATTGGTGATGAGCCGATCGCCCTGGAGCCGCTCGTGCTGGAGATTATCGAGTAAACCCAAATTCCGAGCGCAAGCCGAGTCAGCGCAGTCTTTCTTCCCGTCCTGATTGGTGAGGGCAAAACTTCGGCGAACGGGCAAACGTCGTAGCCGCAGGCTTTAGCCTGCGCCGTCGCACCCATCTGGCGTGCGCCCATCCATCCCCTTTCCAGCGAGGTCACCCATGACACGGATTCCGCGCCTCCCTGTTCCTGGTCACTTTGGCCATCTCGATTGGCGCTTTGGTGCCGGCTCCGCCTTCGCCCGCGGAGCCAGCCCCGATGGGTCCCGCGGCGGCGCTCGCTGGCGTGGCGGGGCCGGGCGGGGTCCCCGCGGGGGTCGTCTGCACCCCCGATCTGGTGTACCACAAGGTGGGAGCCACGCAACTCTGTCTGGACCTGGCCTGGCCGGCGCAGGGGGACGGGCCCTTTCCGGGAATCCTGATCTTCAACGGCGGCAGCTGGATGGACATGGGCGGCGATCGCAAGTTCTGCCGGGAACTGCTGGTCCGGCTGGCCCAGCGCGGCCACGTCGCCGTCGCGGTCACGCACCGCAGCGCCGCCGTGGCCGCGTTCCCCGCCCAGCTCCACGACGCCAAGGCGGCCGTCCGCTGGCTGCGCAGTCATGCCGCCAAGTACCGGATCGATCCGGAACGCATCGGCGCGGTGGGCTTCTCCTCGGGTGGCCACCTCGCCTGCCTGCTCGGCAGCACCACGCCGGACCACGGCTTTGAGGGGCCTGACGCTGACCCCAAGGTCTCCAGTCGGGTGCAGGCGGTCGTCGGCTGCTACGCCGTCAGCGACCTGACCCAGCTGCGCCAGCAGGCCCAGGACGGCAAGCCGAACCGGTTCGTCGCCTCGATCACCGTCGGCGTCCTGAAGAACCTGCTCCCCGACGAGAAGGACGTCAACTGGGCCGTCAAGGGCAGCCCGATTACCTACGTCCACCAGAAGGCGGCGCCGACACTGCTGATCCACGGCACGAAGGACAGCGTCGTCCCCTTCGCGCAGTCCGAGCGCTATGCCCTCCGGCTGAAGGAGGTCAAGGCCCGTGTTGAGCTGGTGGCGATCGACGGGGCGGAACACGGCTTCGGCAGCGGCTACGGCGGCGACGCCGGCCGGCGCTGCGACGATGCCGTCGTGGAGTTCCTCGAACAGCGGTTCAGGAAATCGAGCGCCCACGTTTATAGCGTCTCAGAAAGAGAAAGACCGCCTCGGCCCCTGACCCAGGGCGATGCCCTGGGCTATCGTGTTGCGCCCCTTCGGGGCGGAAAACCAGGTCTTTCGCCCCGAAGGGGCGCAACACGATAGCCCAGGGCATCGCCCTGGGGACCAGCGACGATGGACGTTTGTTTTCTGAGCCGCAATAAACAGGAAAAATGCGGTCCAGCGTGAGTCATTTCACTTCGCTTCCCGTCCTTACCAGGAGAGGGCCGTGGGCCCTTGCGCCGGCTCGGATCGGCGCAGGGGCCTGCTCCCCTTGCTCTCCCTGGAAAGGGCCGCGCCGTGGACAAGCCGAACGTCCCCACCGCAAAACCGCCACCGTGCCAGCGCCACGCTTGCACGGCGGTCGGCTTTTCTTACAATGACACCAACTCCTCTTCGGAGCGATCGGCCCAGGAACGCGCTGGCGTTCGGGTTGCTCCTTTCCCGCGAGGGACCGGCATCATGACGGCACCTGTGGAATGGCTGGCCCAGCTCCGTCCGCTGCTGCGCGTCGAGGCCCGGATGCTGCGCCTGGACCCGCGGCTGCGACGGCGTTTCGACTACTCGGACCTGGTCCACGAAACCGTGCTTCGGGCCCAGCAGGCCCTGGGCGACTTCCACGGCACCAGTCCGGAAGAGATGCTCCGCTGGCTGCGGCAGATCCTGCTCAACCAGCTTCGCGACCTGGTGGAGCGCGAACACGCCCAGAAGCGTGACGTGGCCCGAGAGCAATCGCTCAACGCAGCCGCGGCCGACTCGTCGGCCCGGCTGGAGTCGATCCTGGCCGCGGCCTCCTCCGCCCCCGAACAGAAACTGCAACGCCAGGAGTTCCTGCTCCGGCTGGCCAAGGCCCTTGACACCGCCCTGGAGCAACTGTCTGATGACCAGCGCGATGCCATCGTGCTGAACAAGCTGCAAGGACTGCCGATCAAGGAAATCGCCCGGCGGCTGGAACGCACCGAGAAGGCGGTCCGGCTGCTGCTCTACCACGGCCTGTGTCATCTGCGGGACGTGCCCGAGCTGAAGGACCTGCTATCCGAACACTCCTGAGGTGCCCCATGGAGTCTTCGCCCGCTGCCCCTGTCCCCACGGTTTCCCTGGAGGAAGCCCTGGTCGATTACCTGGAGGCGGTCGAGGCGGGACAGTCGGACGTTGTCCGCACCTTGCTGGACCACTATCCCGGCCTGGCCCAGCAGGCCGAGGCCTTCCTGGCCGACGAGGCCCAGCTGGATCGGCTGTTTGCCCCGCTGGCCCCGGCCATCGCGTCCCAGGAGCCGATCCTGCCGACCGGCACTCGGGTCAACGACTACGTGATCCTGGGATACCTGGCGCACGGCGGCATGGGCGTGGTCTACCGCGCCCGCCAGGAGTTGCTGGAGAAGGAGGTGGCCCTGAAGATGCTCCGCCGGCGCGGGTGGGCCGCTCCTGAGGACGCTCGCCGGCTGCTGTTCCGCGAGGCGAGCCACGCCGCCAAACTGGATCATCCCAACATTGTGCCGATCTACGAGGTCGGCGTGTATCAGGGCGAACCCTATTTCAGCATGAAACTCGTGGAGGGCGGCAGCCTCGCCCAGCTGCCGCCCGGCCTGGCCGACGATGCCCGCCAGGTGGCCCGCCTGCTGGCGACCATCGCCCGTGCCGTGCATCACGCCCACCAGCGCGGCATCCTGCACCGCGACCTGAAGCCGGCCAACATCCTGCTCCAGAAAGAAACGTCTCCCAACGGCGCGAGTCAGTTCTTTCCCCTTGTTTCCGATTTCGGTCTGGCCCAGCCGCTCGGGACGGTGTCCGAGGGGACAGCCGGCACCCTGGCGTACATGGCGCCGGAACAGTTGCGGGGCGACAAGATGCTGAGCGTGGCCACCGACGTTTTCGGTCTGGGGGCCATCCTCTACGAGTTGCTGACCGGCCGGCCTCCCTGCCGGGACGAGGCAGGGCAGATTGTGCCGCCGTGCGTCTTCTGGCGGCGCGTGCCGCGCGACCTGGAAGCGATCTGCCTGCGCTGTCTGGAGCAGGAGCCGGAGAAACGCTACGGCTCGGCCGAGGAGCTGGCCCAGGACCTGGACCGCTTCCTGCAGCGCCGGCCCGTGGCGCCCGGCCGCGTTCGGTCGTCGGCCGGGTGGGCCTGTGGATCTGGCGGCAGCCGGCTCACGCAGCTTTGCTGGCCGCGTTCCTGGTCCTGGTCAGTCTGGGCAGCAGCTTGCTGGCGCAGCGGAGCAAGGCCTTCGCCGAACAGGAGAGACGGGAACGCGCCCTCTACGCCTCCCTGGTCCACGAGGCGGCCAGGGCCCTGGCCGACGGCCAGCCCACCACGGCCAGCGCCATCCTGGACCAGTGCCCCTCGGAGCTGCGCGACTGGGAGTACTCCTACATGCCCGGGCCTGCCAGCGGCAGATCCTGAGGCTGGAGGCGCCAAGCACGGTGGTACGCGTACAGTACAGCCTCGATGGCCGCTTCCTGGCCGCCGAGTGTGAAGACGGCTGGGTTCAGGTGTGGGATCTGGCGAACAGGAAGGTCCTGTGGCGGACCGAAGCAGCCAGTTGCTGCTTTTCCTCCGATGGCCGCTTGCTGCTGACCGTCGCCAACCAGGGCCCGGTCGAGCAAAGGGCGATCGAAACGGGCAAGCTCATTAAGACCCTGGGTGGACTCACAGCGGCTTGCCGGCCGCGCCTGGTCGCCGCTCGCGGTGCGGCTTGCGTGGCCTGCCTGGATCGGCAGCCGACCGGTCCGGTGATTTACGTCTGGCAGCCGGAGATGGGCCAGCCCACCCGACTAACGCTGAAGCCGGGCCAGCAGCTGGGCAAGCAGGAAGTGGTTGACCTGGCGCTCAGTCCCGATGGGCGTTCCCTGGCGGCCGGGGGGCACGGCGGGCTGTTGGTGCTGTGGAACGGGGACCTGCGCCTGGGCAAGGAACGCGTGCTGAAAGTTCCTGAATCGGCCGGTCTCCCCTACGTGTGGGCGGTGGCCTTCAACAGCAAAGGCACCCAGCTGGCGGCGGGCCTGGTCCGGCCGCTCGTCTGGGACGTGAAATCCGGCCAGCAACTGGAGGATCAGACCTTCGGCGGCGCCAGCGAACTGACCTGTTCCTGCCTGGCCTTCAGCCCCGACGACCGGCTGCTGGCCGCCACGTACCGCGACGGCCAGGTGCGCGTCTGGGAGCGAGCCACGCGGAAGACCAAACTCGCGCCGCCCAGGTACGACCTGGCCGTCACCAGCGTCGCCTTCAGCCCGGACGGCAGCCATCTGGCCTGGACTCGCGGCCAGGAGGTGGTCATCGAGAACTTGAGCCGTTCGGCCCAGTCGCCCGAGAGACAGCTGGCCGACCACAAGGATCAATCGCTCTGGTCGGTCGCCTTCAGCCCGAAGGGGGACGTCCTGGCCTCCCGCTCCACGACGGAGCTGATCCTCTGGGAGCGCGACAGCGGACAGCCCCGCTGGAAACGGCCGTTGAGCGAAGCTGTGGGGCAACGAGGGAAATTCGCGGCCTGCGAGGCGTCGGCCAGTTTCAGTCCGGACGGGAAGTGGGTCGTGGCAGGCCAGAGCAACTGCCTCCAGGCCTGGAGCGTCGCCACGGGCAAGGCCGCCGCCGAGCCGCCGCTGGCCGGCGATGTCCGCTGTCATGCCTTTGGTGTGCGGGGCCAGGACTGGCTGCTGGCCGTCAGCGACGGAGGCAACGGCGTGCAGGTGTGGACCGTGGACAAATCGCTCCGTCCCGAGCGTCGGCAGACGTTGCAGGACGCCGGGGTCGGCGAGGTGCGAAGCCTGGCGTTTGCTCCCTCGTCGCCCAGCGCCGGCGGCCGGGCGCCGGCCCGGCTGGCGGTGTGCGGCAGCAAGGGCGTGAAGGTCTGGGCCCTGTCCGCTTCTGGTCGGCCCGAGGCCCGTGTCTTTCGGGGCCAGGTGGACTCGGTCTGGTGCGTCGCCTTCAGTCCGGACGGTCGCTGCCTGGCCACTGGCGGGGCGTCCGGAACCGTGCGCTGTGGGACGCCGACACCGGCCAGGAATTGCGCACCTTGATCGGACACAGCGGCAACGTCGCCGGGGTCGCCTTCAGCCCCAATGGAGAGAGGCTGGTCACGTGCAGCGTCGATGGCCGGATCAAGCTCTGGGATCGCCGCACCGACCGGGAAGTGCTGTCGCTGGACGCCCACAACAGTTACGTGACGGGCGTCGCCTTCAGTTCGGACGGCTCGTTGCTCGCCAGCTGCGGACACGATGGTTGTGTCCGCCTCTGGGATGGCCGGCCCGAATAGTTCTCGGTTACTGAGAACTCAGAACTGCTTTCACTGAGGAGATTGCCGTGCGTTCGCCTGCTGTTCTTCTCTTCTCGCTGAAACGACGTCAGGGCCTGGCACGTCGGTCCGGCCGGCGGGGCCTGACCCTGGTGGAACTCCTGGTGGCCATGGGAATCATGGGCTCTCTGGTTGGCTTGCTGCTGCCCGCGGTGCAGAGCAGTCGGGAAGCCGCCAACCGGCTGGATTGTCAGAGCCGGCTCAGGCAGATCGGCCTGGCCCTGCACGCCAGCAATAATGCCCAGGATTTCATGCCGCCGGCCATTGGCTACTACCCGCAAAATGGGGACCAGGCCTCCGGCACCCTCTGGCTGCATCTGCTCCCCTACCTGGAGCAGAACCCTCTGTATCAGCAGGCCGCCGGACTGAACGGTCAGATCCTGCCCCCCTACGCCAACAACGTCGCGGCCATGTCCATCAAGTCCTACCGGTGTCCCTCCGACCCGAGCCTGGGCTCCAGCGTCCTGACGACGCCCCAGGGCGTCAGCTGGGGCGCTAGCAATTACGCGGCCAACGGCCAGGTGTTCTGCGTCGTCTATCCCTACGGCGGTCCGTGGGGCGGCTGGTACTACGATGCGCAGGGGTCGCCGTCTCTCTCGAACGGTTTCTTCAGCGACGGCACCTCGAACACCATTGTCGTTGGCGAGAAGTATGCCAGGTGCAACAACTTGGCCTTCACCGAGGGCGGTTCGGCCTGGGCCTACTGGTTGACCACCGAAGCCAACATCAAGCCCTACCACGCCGGTTTCAGCATTACCTGGACCACGTACGACATTGGCCCCGGCTCGCGCTTCCTGGTGCAGCCGAACCCCTGGACCGGGTCGCAATCCGACTGCGATCCGACGCTGGCCTCGACGCCGCACCCCGCCGGCATGTCGGTCCTGCTGGCCGACGGCAGCGTCCGGACCCTGGCGCCGACCATGTCCGGGGATACCGTGGTGGGCCGCCTGCACGCCCAACGCCGGCGACAGCCTGGGCGCCGACTGGTGAACGAGGCCCCGAGTCCACAAGGAGATAGCCCATGAAACTCTCGTTGTTGCTGTTGGTCGTGCCGTTGCTGCTGCTCCTCGTCGAGGGCTGCGGGACGAGTGGGCCGGCCACTGGAGAGGTGACCGGCAAGGTGAAGCTGGGCGACCAGCTGGTTCGGTCCGGCACCGTCAAATTCGTGGACGCTCAGCAAAAGGAGACATCGACGGCCATCAGCCCGGAGGGGACCTACCGGGTGAACCGGGTGGCCGCCGGAACTGCCCAGGTCACCCTGGTCAGTCACCCCTCCAATCCCTTCTCCAGGCAACCCGGCGGACCGGCGATGGAACCGCCCCGGACAAAAACCTGCGAGGTCCGTGGGGGAAGGCAAGAGCAGGATCTGGTATTCGATCCGTGAAGCACTCCGGAGGCCCCACGTGGAGTCGTCGCCTGTTGCCCCTGTCCTCACCACGGTTTCCCTGGAAAATGCCCTGGTCGAGTACCTGGAGGCAGTCGAGGCAGGCCGCGCGGACGACGTCCGCGCCTTGCTGGACCGGGATCCCGATCTGGCCCTGCGGGCCGAGGCCTTCCAGGCGGACGTGGCCCAGCTGGACCGACTCTTCGCTCTTTGCCAGGGCCGCCTCCCGGTCGGCACGCGGGTCAATAACTACGAGATCCTGGAGTATCTGGCGCACGGCGGCATGGGTGTGGTTTACCGCGCCCGCCAGGATCTGGGCGAGGCGGTTCGGGACGTGGCCCTGAAGATGCTCCGCCGGCGTTGCTCGATCGCGCCCGAGGACGTTCGCCGGCTGCTGCGCGATGCGGGTCACGCCGCCCAGATGGACCATCCCAACATCGTGCCGATCTACGAGGTCGGCGAATACCAGGGCGAACCCTATTTCAGCATGAAGCTGGTGGAGGGCAGCAGCCTCGCCCAGCCGCCGCCCGGCCTGGCCGACAATGCAGACCAGGTGGCCCGCCTGCTGGCCACCATCGCCCGCGCCGTGCATCACGCCCACCAGCGCGGCATCCTGCACCGCGACCTCAAGCCAGCCAACATCCTGCTGCAGCGAGAAGCCTCGCACAAAGGCGAGACGCAGTTGTTTCCCCTGGTGTCGGATTTCGGCCTGGCCCTGCCGCTGGGCACGGCGTCCGAGGGGGTGGCCGGCACCCTTGCCTACATGGCTCCGGAACAGCTCCGCGGCGACCCGATGCTGAGCGTCGCCACTGACGTTTACGGTCTGGGTGCCATCCTCTGCGAACTGCTGACCGGCGGACCTCCCGACTGGGACCAGGGAAAAAACCTGGTGCCGCCCCACAACTTCTGGCGGCGGGTGCCGCGCGACCTGGAAGCGATCTGCCTGCGCTGCCTCCAGCAAGAGCCGGAGAAGCGCTACGGCTCGGCCGAGGAACTGGCCCAGGACCTGGACCGCTTCCTGCAGCGCCGGCCCGTGCGCGCCCGGCTGCGCTCAACCGCCAGCAGGTTCGCCCTGTGGACACGCCGGCAGCCGACCCAGGCGGCCTTGCTTGGCGCTTTCCTCGTCCTCACCTCGCTGATTGTCAGCCAGTTGTGGCTCCTGTACTGGAAGATCGAAGCCGAGCAGGAACGACGCCAGACCCTCTACGTATCGACGATCAAACAGGCGGACCAGGCCCACACCGCCGGCCAGGGCGGTCTGGGCCTGCTTTCGATCCTGGACCAGTGCCCCGAAGAATTGCGCGACTGGGAGTTCCACTACCTGCGCCGACTCTGCCAACGTGAGGTTGTGCGGTTGGAAGGGACAAGCACGGTGCTGCGCGTCCTGTTCAGCCCCGATGGCCGCTGCGTGGTCACCGAGAGCCAGGACAGGTCCATTCAGATGTGGGACCCGGCGACCGGCCTCAAGGGGCAAGATCGACGCTGGACTGCGGACAGTGCCTGTATTTCTTCCGACGGTCGCTGGTTGCTGGTCGCAGCCAACCAGCAGCCGGTTGAGCAGTGGGACATCAAGACGGGGCATCGAGCCCAGATCCTGCAACAACCCGCTCGGCCGCACCGGCCCCGGCTTGTGGCCGCACCGGCCGCGCCCTGGGTGGCCTGTCTGGATCGCCAACCGGCTGGCCCGGTCGTGCATGTTTGGCAGCTGGGCCAACAGCCGACTCAGTTGCCGCTGCCGCGGGGCCGGGAGGTGATCGACCTGGCGCTCAGCCCCAACGGGCATTACCTGGCCGTGGGTGGTCATGGGGGACTGCTGCAAGTGTGGGACCTGCGCACGGGCCAGCCCCAGGACCTGCCCATTCCCGAATGTGCAGGTCCGCCCTCCGTGGGTGCGGTGGCCTTCAGCGCTGACAGCCGTTATCTGGCGGCCGGCCTTGTCCGGCCCATAGTTTGGGACCTGCAAGCAGCGAAGCCAACGCCCCTCGAGCCGTACAGTGGCGGCAGCGACTTCACCTGCTCCAGCCTGGCGTTCAGCCCCGGCGATCGGCTGCTGGCAGCCACGTACCCGGACGGGCACATACGCGTCTGGGACTGGAAGACCCGCAAGGTCATCCTGGCGCCGCCGAAGTATCCTGGGGGCGTCCCCAGCGCCGCCTTCAGTCCCGACGGTTCTCATCTGGCCTGGGCTCGCGGCCGGGACGTGGCTCTCGAGAGTCTAAATCGGCCGATCCATGCGGGCAAGGAGTTCCCGGCAGGCGGCGGAGGCCCGGCCGACAAGGACCTCGGCCACAGGGCGGCCCTCTGGTCGCTGGCTTTCAGTCCCCGTGGCCAGACGCTGGCCTCCCGATCCACAGCGGAAGTGTTCGTGGGGACGCTGGATGGCAAAAAGCCGCCCCTGCGCAAGCCGCTGGACCCAAAGGCCAAATTCGCGGCCTTCGAGGCGCCGGTCAGCTTCACTCCGGACGGGGAGTGGGTCGTGGCGGGTCAGGGCAACTGCCTCCAAGCCTGGCGTGTCGCCGATGGCAAGCCCGCGGACGAGCCGCTCCTGAAAGGCGACGCCCGCTGTCATGCGTTTGGCTTGCGGGGCCAGGACTGGCTGCTGGCCGTTTGCGACGGGAGCAATGCGGTGCAAGTGTGGGCCGGAGACGCCACGCTTCGGTTTCCGAACCAACTCCTCACACTGAACGATGCCGACGTGGGCGACGTGCGCGGCCTGGCCTTTGCCCCGAAGGACGCGACCCGGTTAGCAGTGTGCGGCGGCAAGGGCTTGAAAGTGTACTCGCTGGCCGACGCCAGACCCTGCGCCTACCAGGGACAGACCGAGTCGGACTGGTGGTGTGTCGCCTTCAGCCCCAATGGCCAGCGGCTGGCTGCGGGCGGGGCCTCCGGCACCGTGTCTTTGTGGGACACTGCGACCGGCCGGGAGCTGCTCACCCTGACCGGCCACAAGGGCAACGTTCCCTGCGTCGCCTTCAGCCCCAACGGCCGACGGCTGGCCTCGTGCGACGGCGACGGCTGGATCAACCTCTGGGATTCCCGAACCGGCTGGAAATTGCTGTCGCTGACCGGCCATAACAGTTACCTCACCGGTGTCGCTTTTAGCTCAGATGGCCAGTTCCTGGCCAGTTGTGGGCACGATGGCTTCATCCGGCTCTGGGACGGCCGGCCCTGAGGAGATTCCCGTGGTGACACCTCCCGTTGCTCTGTTCTCCTCGAAGCGGCGCCCGGGCCCTGAATCCAGGGCTCCCCGGCGGGGCTTGAACCACGTTGAACTCCTGGTCGCCCTGTGCGTGAGCATCTGCCTGGCCGGCTTGCTGTTGCCCGCGGTGCTGAATAGCTGGGAGGCCGCCAACCAGGCAGAATGTAAGAAGCGACTCGAGCAGATCGGCCTGGCCCTGCAAGCAAGCAATGACGCCCAGGGTTTGATGCCGCCGGCCATCGGCTACTACCCGCAAGAGGGGAACCAGGCTTACGGCACGGTCTGGCTGCATCTGCTCCCCTACGTCGAGCAGGGAACCTTGTACAAGCAGGCCGTCGGGCCTGATGGTTACGTACTGCCCAGCATCGCGGCCACACCTGTCAAGTTGTTCCAGTGTCCGTCCGACCCGAGCCTGGGCACGGGCGTCTTGACCACTCGCGCGGGCACCCCCTATGGCGCCAGCAGCTATGCGGCCAATGCCCAGGTGTTCTGCACTGTCTACCCCTCCGACAGTCTGTGGGCTGGCTGGTATCTGGACGCGGCCGGCCAGCCGTCGCTGGCGAAGACCTTCAGCGACGGCACCGCGAACACCATCCTCGTTGCTGAGAAGTATTCCTGGTGCAACAACCTGGCTTTCCTTGAGGGTGGCACGGCCTGGGCGTACTGGTATACCACCCAGCCAGACACCAAGCCCTATCATGCTACCTTCAGCCAAACCTGGACCACTTACGACATTGGCCCCGGCTCGCACTTCCTGGTCCAGCCGAGCCCCTCTGCCGGCCCGGAGTCGACATGTGACCCGACGCTGGCCGCAACGGGGCATGGCAGCGGCATGCCGGTCTTGCTGGCAGACGGCAGCGTGAGGACACTGGCGCCGGACATCTCCGGTTCGACCTGGTGGGCTGCTTGCACGCCCAACGCTGGCGACAGCCTTGGACCCGATTGGTAACAGTGCTCAGTGTTCAGTGAAGACAGGTCACTCTTCTGGATCGTGAGAGGAACCCATACCATGACTTCCCCAAACGAGTGGTTGGTGCAGCTCTTTCCCCGTCTCCGCATGCAGGCCCGGATGCTACGTATGGACCCGCGTCTGAAGGCGCGGTTCGACTCCTCGGACCTGGTCAACGAAACCTTGCTCAAGGCACAGAAGAATCTCGACCAGTGCCGGGCACAGACCCCCGAGGAAATGATGGCCTGGCTGCAGGCGATCCTCCGCAACCAGCTCCGGGACTTGGTGGAGCGGCATCACGCCGAGATTCGCGACGTGAACCGCGAGAGGTCGCTGAATGCCGTGCTGGCGGAGTCGTCGGCCCAGCTGGAGGCGATCCTGTCCAGGGCCAGCGCCTCCCCCGACGAGCAGGTCGAGCGCCAGCTCTATCTGATCCGGCTGGTGGCCGTCTTCGACTCGGCCCTGGAGCAGTTGCCGGAGTCCCAGCGCGATGCCATCATCCTGTACAAGCTCCAGGGGCTGCCCATCTCCGAGATTGCCGAGCGGCTGCAGCGCAGCGAGCATGCCGTCCGCGACCTGGTCATCCGGGCCAAAAATCGGCTGAGGCAGATGCCCGAATTGCGGCAACTCTTCAACAACGACTGAATGACTACCCCTGCCCGTCCAGCAGCTCGCGCACCTTGTGGGCAAACACCGACAGCGAAAACGGCTTTTGCAGGAAGTTCGTCGCCTGCTCCAGGATGCCGTGGCGCAGCACGGCGTCGTCGGTGTAGCCGCTCAGGTACAGGACCTTGGTTTCGGGCCGATCCAGCAGCAGCCGGCGGGCCAGCTGCGGACCGGACAGCGCCGGCATGACCACGTCGGTGATCAGCAGCTGAATCGGTCCCTGGTGCCGGGCCGCCACCGCCAGGCCCTCGGAACCACTGCTCGCTTCCAGCACCTGGTAGCCCTGGCCCAGCAGCAGCCGCAGCGTCAGTCGGCGGACTCCCGGGTCATCCTCGACCAGCAGCACGGTCTCCTGGCCGACCGGCAGCGGCAGCGGGGAGGAAGGCACTTCGGGCCGTTCCTTTTCCTGATGGACCAGGGGCAGGTAGATCCGGAAGGTGGTGCCGGCTCCGACCTCGCTCTGGGCCTCGACGTGGCCGCCGGACTGCTTGACGATGCCGTAGACCGTGGCCAGGCCCAGACCGGTTCCCTTGCCCACCTCCTTGGTGGTGAAGAACGGCTCAAAGATCCGGGCCAGCGTTTCCCGAGTCATGCCACAACCGGCGTCTTTCACGGCCAGCAGGGCGTAAGGACCGGCCGGCATTTCCTCCAGCGCCTGCGGGGAGTGGGCCAGGACCACGTTGCGGGTGGTCAGCGTCAGCGAACCGCCTTGCGGCATGGCGTCGCGGGCATTGACGGCCAGGTTGATGATCACCTGCTCGATTTGACCCGGATCAGCCTTGATCCGGCCCAGGTGCGGGTCCAGGTCAAAAGCCAGCGTGACGTCCTCGCCGATCATGCGCCCCAGCAGCTTGGCAATCTCGGCCAGCAAGCTGTTGAGGTCGATGACCTTGGGCTGAAGCAACTGCTTGCGACTGAAGGCCAGCAGTTGCCGGGTCAGTGCGCCGGCCCGTTCCCCGGCCTTGCGGACTTCCTGGAGCAAGGGCCCGGAGGGATCGTCGCCTTCCAGGTTGCCCAGGATGACCTCGGTGAAACCGTTGATGACCGTCAGGAGGTTGTTGAAGTCGTGGGCGACGCCGCCGGCCAGGTGACCGATCGCCTCCATCTTCTGGGCCTGGCGCAGCTGCTCTTCCAGATGCCGGCGCTGCGTGACGTCGGTCCAGATGGCCACGGCCCCGGTGACCTTGCCCTCCTGGTCCCGGGTCGGGTCCACGGCGACCCGGAACCAGCGCTGGCCCAGGGAGACCTCGGCCTCCTGTCGAGCGCGGAACTCGGAACTTGGAGTGCGGAGCGAAGAAGCATTCACTTCCGCGCTCCCCGTTCCCAGTTCCGAGTTCCGCGCTCGGAAGAGTTCGACGTAATCGCAGCCGGCCAGTTCGCTCGGGGAGCGGCCGAAGAGGCGAGCCAGGGCCTGGTTGCAGCGCACCACCAGGCCGGCGGGGTTGAGCAGACCGATGCCGTCCTGGACAGCGTCAAAGGTGGTCTGCCATTGCTGGGCGGCCAGGCGGGCGGCCTGCTCCGCCCGGTGAACGCGGATCAGGCTGTGAGCGTGGGCGAGCAGTTCGCGGGTCCGACGGCTTGGTCAGGTAGGCATCCGCGCCGCCCTCCAGGCCCTGCACCCGGTCCTCGCCGCGGACGAAATGGCCGGACAGCTGGATGACGGGCACGGTCGCGGTGGTGGGGTCCGACTTGATTTGCCGGCACACCTCGAAGCCGCTCTGGTCCGGCAAGCGGACGTCGAGGAGGATCAGGTCCGGCCCTTGCCGGGCCAGCTGGAGCCCCTCCGCTCCCGTGCCGGCTTCCCAGACCAGGAAGCCATGGAATTGCAGTAACACGGCGAGGCTGCGACGGTGATCGCTGTCGTCATCGACGCACAGGATGGTCCCTGCAGGTAATGCGTCCATGATCGCCCTCCGGACGATGCTCCGCGGCAGTCGTTCCGGCGTCTGGAGGCGCCGTGGAGGTGGTCCTTGATGCTTCGTTGAATCAAAACCGAGGGGCGACACCCTCATCGGCAATCATGGCATGCCCAGCGGGGAAAGACAAGAAACCGTGCGGAATTGTGCCGGAATTCTCCGTTGTCCAGACGACGGAAGGGGAGAACGGCGAGCCGGGAGCGTCAGCTCCCGGATTCTTCGTCGAAGAATCCGGGAGCTGACGCTCCCGGCTCGCCTTGCCGCGGTCAGCGCCGGCTGGCCCGTTCCCGGCGGGCGTGTTCGCAGATCTCTTCCAGTTCCTGGCTCAGGTGGTCAATCAGGACGGCACTGTCCTGATCGACCTGGAGCATCTTGTCCAGGGCGTTTTTCAGCGATTGCAGCGTGGGATAATGGCTTTTCTTGCGCAACGGCCGGCTCAGATCGCGCAGCTCGGCGGTCTGCGTGAGCCAGGTGGTGTTGAAGTATTCGACCAGGTCGCGGGTGCGTTTCTCGGCGTCGGTCATCAGATCGCGCAGGGGCAACCGGCGGAAGGATTTGTCCAGTGGCGGCATGGGGTCACCTGTCCGGAGAAGCACGACTTCAAGAGAACCACAATTCCGAGTACGTGGATAAGGGGTTCAATCCTGTATACTCTAACGCGGAGGGGCTGGGAATGCAACGGCAGCGTTTGGCTGTGGTACGGCGCCAATGCGGATCTTGCTGATCTCTGACATTCATGGGAACTGGCCGGCCTTGCAGGCGGTCGCGACCGAGCCCCATGACCTGTGCCTGTGCCTGGGCGACCTGGTCGATTACGGATTGGACCCGGCTCCCTGCATTGACTGGGTCCGGCAAAACGCCCGCTGGACCGTGCGCGGCAACCACGATCACGGCGTTGCTCAGAACGTGACGGTCAATGGCAAGGTGGGTTACAAGTACCTGTCCGGAATCACCCGGGGCCTGTCGCGGGAACGGCTCCAGGACAGCGATTTCCGTTTCCTGGCCCGGCTGCCGTTGACGCAGGTGCTGACCCTGGACAACACGCGCTTTCTGCTGGTCCACGCCACGCCGCGCGATCCGCTGGACGAGTACGCTCCCAACGACGTCGAGTTCTGGTCGCGCCGGCTGCAGCAGATTGACAGCGACGTGATCTGTGTCGGCCACACGCATCAGCCCTACGTTCTGGAGGTGGGCGGCAAGCTGGTGATCAACCCGGGCAGCGTCGGCCAGCCGCGCGACGGCGACCCGCGGGCCAGCTTTGCCGTGCTGGAGCCGGACACGAAGAAGGTCGAACTGCGCCGGGTGGAGTATCCGGTCGAGGAGACGGTGCGGGTGATTCAGGAGAGCAGCCTGGCCGACCCGGACAAGGAAATGCTGATCGAGGCGTTTCGCTCGGCCACGTCGCCAATCCAGGCCAGGATGTCCTGAGGCCCCCGGGTTGCGCTGCGCTCCACCCGGGGCTTTACTCTCCTGTGTTAGGGAATAAAGCCCCGGGTGGAGCGCAGCGCAACCCGGGGTGCTGAGGCCCCCGGGTTGCGCTGCGCTCCACCCGGGGCTTTACTCTCCTGTGTTAGGGAATAAAGCCCCGGGTGGAGCGCAGCGCAACCCGGGGGGCCTCAAATCCCTGGCTTCACCCGGCGAAGTACCAGTAACCCGCCGGAAGGGTACTCACGGGGAGACCAAACTCCGGCGGGCAGACCACGTGGACAAGGAGTTGACAACATGGCGGACTGGCGGAAACTGGCCAAGGCCCTGGCCCTGGCGGACGATCGCATCGACGAGAAGGAAACCAAGATCATCAAGGACGAGCTGCTGGCCGACGGCGCCATCAGCAAGAGCGAGCTGGAGTTCCTCCTGGACGTTCGCAACTCGGCAGGCTCGTGCGTGCAGTCGTTCCACAACTTTGTTCACTCCGTCGTCAAGAAGGTGATCCTGGCCGATGGCGACATCAGCGCCAAGGAGGCGGCCTGGCTCAAAAAGTACCTCTTCGCGGATGGCAAGGTGGACGAGGGCGAGAAGAAGCTGCTGCAGGAATTGAAGTCGGGGGCCAAGGCCGTCTGCCCCGAGTTCACGGCTCTATATGATGAGTGCATGAAAGCGTGATCGGGACACTGCTGTGGGAGTGGGGCGATTGCTGGCCCCTGCTCCCACAGGGTCGCACTCGTCAGAAGGGCTATCGGGAATGAATCTCGAAATGGGGCTTGGGGCGGTCTACCTGGGCAACGACACCTGCCGGTTCACGGTCTGGGCCCCGCGAATCCTCCGCGTTGAGCTGGTGCTGCAATCCCCACGCCACCAGACGATTCCTCTCCAGCGTCTGCCCCACGGTTACCACGAAGCGACCGTGACCGGCGTGCCGCCCGGCAGCCTCTATCTCTATCGTCTCGATGGTCAGCGGCAGCGGCCCGATCCGGCCTCGCGCTTCCAGCCGCAGGGCGTTCACGGCCCCTCCCAGGTGGTCGATCCGGCCTTCGACTGGCAGGACCTGGGCTGGACCGGCGGCCCGCGTTTGCAAGACCTGGTCATTTACGAGCTGCACCCCGGGACCTTCACGCCGGAGGGGACTCTGGACGCGATCATCCCGCATCTGGACGAGCTGAAGGAGCTGGGAGTCAACGCCCTGGAACTGATGCCGCTGGCCCAGTGTCCGGGCAATCGCAACTGGGGTTATGACGGCGTCAACCTCTTCGCGGTCCAAAACAACTACGGCGGACCGGGGGCCCTGAAGCGGCTGGTCGATCATTGCCATCGGCGCGGACTTTCGGTCCTGCTCGACGTGGTCTACAACCACCTCGGCCCCGAGGGCAATTACCTGAGCGAGTTCGCTCCCTACTTCACCGAGCAATATCGCAATCCGTGGGGGCCGTCGCTCAACTTCGACGGCCGGCACAGTGACGAGGTGCGGCGTTTCTTCCTGGCCAACGCCCTCTACTGGCTGGAGGAATGCCACGTGGACGGCCTGCGCCTGGACGCGATCGATTACGTCAAGGATTTCTCCGCCCGCCCGTTCCTCCAGGAACTGGCCGAGCAAACGCGAACGGCGGCGGAGCGGCTGGGCCGGCGTTTCGTGCTGATCGGCGAGAGCGACCGCAACGACGTGCGGGTCTTTCGGCCGGTCGAGCGCGGCGGGTTGGGATTGGACGCGCAATGGAGCGATGATTTTCACAACGCCCTGCACGCGCTGCTCACCGGCGAGAAGGCCGGCTATTACCAGGACTTCGGCCGGACGGAGCAGCTGGCCCGCGCCCTGTCGGACGGCTTCGTCTACACCGGCGACTACTCCGCCTACCGGGGCCGGCGGCACGGCGTTTCGTCGCGGGGCGAGCCGGGGCATCGCCTGGTGGTCTGCTGCCAGAACCACGACCAGGTGGGCAACCGCCCCCAGGGTGAGCGGCTGAATCAGCTGATCTCGTTCGAGGCCCAGAAACTGGCCGCGGCGACGCTGCTGCTGTCGCCGTTCGTGCCGCTGCTGTTCATGGGCGAGGAGTACGGCGAGCCGGCCCCGTTTCCCTTCTTCGTCCACTTTGGCCATCCGGGAATCCTCGATGGCGTGCGGCGCGGCCGGAAGTCGGAGTTCACCACGCACGGTTTCCACGGCGAGATGCTCGACCCGGCCGACGAGCGGACCTTCACCCGGGCCCGGCTGCGGCACGAACTGAAGCACCACGGGCCGCACCGGACCTTGTGGGAATTCCACCGGCAGCTGCTCAAGCTGCGGCGCCACCTGGCCGAGCGCGGACTGCTGGCCATCGATCGGCAGCGCGTGACGTGCCTGGACGAGCAGCGACTGCTGGCCTGGCAGCGCTGGGGAGCGGACGAGGATCTGCTGTTTGTCGGCAACTACGGCATCTACCCGTCAAGCATGACCGTGGAAGTGTCGAGCGGCGACTGGATCAAGATGCTGGACTCGGCGGAGCCGCGCTGGCAGGGCCCCGGCAGTCTGTTGCCGGCCGTGGCGTGTTCCAATGGCAGGCTGACCTTGCGCGTGCCGCCGCAATCGGTGGTGGTCTACGGCAAGTCGATGACAACGCGGGACAGATTTGCCTCCGGGCAGCTTCCAGATCGAGACGACCATCCAGGATGACGTTAGTCGTTCCCAGGATGTTCCAAAGGACTCCTTGCGGCCCGCAGTTGTCTCGCTTACAGTGATGGCAGATTCCCTGGAAGCGAGGCGCTGGACCACGCATGGCCAAGAAACTCAATTCGCTGGACCGCTTCCGCAAGCAACCCGGCCGGCTGGTGCTGGAGGAGCACGGTCACTGTGAAATCCCGGCCGGCTGTGGCGGCGTGGTGCTGCGCTGGCGCAATCCCCGGTCCGCCGTCCACGTGGTCGTCCACGTCTACACTCCTCTTCCGGGCGACGTGCGGATGGACGGTCAGCCTCTGGAGTGGTCGCGGATCGATCTGCCCCCGGGCCGGCATCTGCTCACGGTCGCTCTGCAAGAGGTGGAGCTGGAGCGCGGCTTCCTGATGTTCGCGGCCTGGAGCGATCCCAAGCTCGTGGAAATCCCGGCTGCCCACGCCCAGGAAACCGCGTTTCAAATCCTCTCCCGTGCCGATGGCAGCTGGAAGTACACCCTGGAACAACCCGACGCCGGCTTCTTCACCCTGCCCTTCGAGGACAGCAGATTGCCGGCCCTGGTCAAGCATCCCACGCCGACGCTGACCTGGCAGGACCACGGCGCCAGCCAGTGTCACCGGTGCAATGAACGCAAGGCGGTCTGCCTGGGACTGCCCAGGCCGGGGCGCCCCGGCAAAGGAAACGTCTGGGTGCGTCGAGTCCTTGACATTCCCGGTCCGAAAATGACCGACCCCGGAGTCTGACCATGCCACGGCCTCCCCTGGTCCTGATCCCGCAGCACTTCGGCTGCCTGGTCTTCGAGCGGCGCACCTCGCGCTATCTTCCTTTCGACCGGGAAGCCACCGACCTGCTGCTGGCTCTCAAAACGCTGCCGGTCGAACAGATCCTCGCGCGGACCCCGGACGCCGAGGAACGCGAGGCGATCCTGGCATTCTTCAATTGCTTCTATCAGCGCGGCTACTTCGGCCTCGACTGCCGGCTGGCCGCGGACGTTCTCGACGTCGAAGTCCCCGCCGATCACCTGGTTGGACCGCTGGCCGTTCACCTGGAGGTCGTGGCCGCCTGCAATCTGACCTGCTCGCACTGCTTTGCCGGCGCCCTGCCCCGCAACCACCATCCGCTGACCGTGTCCGAGATGGACGTCCTCTTCGCCGACCTGGCGAGCATTGGCTCTTTCCGCCTGGGGCTGACCGGCGGCGAGCCGTTGCTGCGCAAGGACCTGCTCGACATCCTCGACTCGGCCAGCGCTCACGGGCTGCATCCGTGCCTGACCACCAATGCCTTGCTGCTCACCGAGGAGATGGCTCGCGAGCTTGGCAAGCGCGACATGGTCTGGCTGAACGTCAGTCTGGAAGGTCCAGACGCCGCCACCAACGACGCCATCCGGGGCGCCGGCACTTTCGACGCGGTGCTGGAGCGCCTGGAGTTGCTGCAGTGCCATGCCCGCTTCACCCTGGCCTTCACCATCCTGCGGACCAACGCCCACCTGGTGGAGCGCTGTGCCGAGCTGGCCTATCGCGTCGGAGCGCACACGGCCGTCTTCCGGCCGCTCTACCCCGCCGGAGTGGCGCTCGACCACCTGGACCTGATGCCGACCTTCGAGCAGTACACCACGGCCCTGCGCCGGCTGGCCGCAATGGACAATCCCGGACCCGACCTGCACGGCCTGGACCCGTTCAGCCCCGAGAGCCGGGCACCGACCGAGCCGCGAATCCACACCAGCCACACCTGCGGCGCCGGTCAGCACGTCTGCTCGATCAGCGTGCAAGGAGACGTGAACCCGTGCAGCTTCCTGGGACCGGGCTTCAACACCGGCAACGTCCGCGAAACGCCCTTCCCGGTCCTCTGGAGGCAAGGCGAGCAGATGCGGCGGATGCGCCAACCGACGCCGGAGGACGGTTTCCAGGGCGGCTGCCGGGCTCGCTCGCTGACCTTCGCCGGCTCGGTGGATGCGGCCGACCCGTGGTTTGAGGAGTTTCGCGGGAACGGCAACGAGGGAGCCTCCCCTTGCCTGCTCCATCCCGGAGCCAACGTCGAAACGTCCGCCGGCTACCGGCCGCTGTCCCTGCCGCTCCTGCACTCGTGAGGGATGAGGCCCATGCTACCCGAACGCTATCGGTGGATCACGGCGCAGTTCGAGCCGGAAGGCGACCCCTGGCTGCTGCTGGACATTGCTCGCATCCTCGAGCAGGAGGGCAACCTGGAAGGAGCGGCCACGGTCTACGATCGCGCCTTCGGGCTGGAACCAGATGCGGCGGAGATCCGTGAGGGCCGGCAGCGAATCCTCGACCAGCTGGCGGTGGTCGAACATGGCCTGGTGTTTCGCTACGTCCCGGCCGGGCCGTTCCTGATGGGGAGCAACGATGGCGACCAGGACGAAAGGCCGGTGCATCCGGTCTGGCTGTCGCCCTACTGGCTGACGGACACGCCCCTCAGCTGGGAGGCCTACTGCCGCCTCATGGACTGGGAGCCGCCTCCGACAGCCTGGCCTCGGGAGCCGGAAACGGCTTCTCCCGAATTCTCTGCTCCTCAGTTCTGTCTCGCCAACGAGAACAAGATCCGCTGGTATTACTGTGATGACCGTGACCCCGACGTTCGCAGAGCGGCGCGTGAGCCACAAGGACAGGAACTCCCGCCCGAGGGATACGGGCTCAAGCCGATGGTCGCCGTTTCCTGGCAAGCGGCCCAGGAGCTGGCGGACCGGCTCACGAACGCCCGGGTGCGGTATACACTGCCAACCGAAGCAGAGTGGGAGAAGGCCGCCCGGGGCGGGCTGATCGGGGCCAGGCATGCCTGGGGAAACTCGGCCCCGACGCCGGCGCTGTGCGACTATAACCGGTTTCGCCCGTTCCGCATCTTGCCCATGCGTTCCTTGCCAGCCAATGGCTACGGTCTCTTCGCGATGAATGGCGGCGTCTGGGAATGGACCCGCGACTGGTACGATTGCGATTACTACCACTGCACTCCGGACACCGATCCGGAAGGCCCGGCTCAGGGAAAGGAGAAAGTGTTGCGTGGCGGCTCCTGGACCGACTGCGCCGAGGCCGTGACCGTTACTTTCCGCATGTCCCGGACCTCGGTTCACTGGCGGGAGGACAACGAAAGAAGGGGCTGGGGAGGCAACTTCAATCCCAACGTGGGCTTTCGGCTGTGCCGGATGCGAACAGGTTAACCTTCCTGCTTGCACGATCCTTCCGATTCCGGCCGGTGGCTTTCGGGAGGGCGAGGCTCCCGCCGAGCCGTTGGCAGTGGGCGGCTCGGCGGGAGCCTCGCTTTCGGGAGGGCGAGGCTCCCGCCGAGCCGTTGGCGTGGGCGGCTCGGCGGGAGCCTCGCCCTCCCGGAAATCTTGCCAGACCTCAACCCTAATTCCGGACCGAAACCGATACCCAACCCCCGGTCGGTTTGTTACACTGTTTAACGTTGCCCCGGACTGCCCTCCCACCCCGCGCCAGGAATCCGCTTTGCCATGATGAAGGTCGTTCCTCTCGTCGCTGCTCTCGTCCTGTTGGTTGCGGCTTCCGGTGCGGGTGCCGCTGATCCCACTTTCGCCGAGGTCGCTGCGGTCCTGAAGACCTACTGCGTCTCCTGTCACGGCGGCGCCAAACCCAAGGGCGATCTTGATCTGTCTGTCCTTGCCGCGGACTTCGCCAAACAGGGCGACGCCTGGAAGAGCGTCATGGAGCGCGTGGCCGACGGGTCGATGCCGCCGAAGGGGAAGCCCCGGCCGACGGCGGCCGAGCAGCAGACCGTGACCGGCTGGGTGGCCGGGAGCCTCCGGGCCCACGAGGCGAAGCGGGCCGCCAGCGACGGACGGGCCCGGCTGCGCCGGCTCAACCGGGTCGAGTACGTCAACACCCTCCGCGACCTGCTCGGAGCCGAGATCGACATCGAGACGCTTCCCGAAGACGGTATCGCCAGCGGCTTCGACAACGTGGACGCCGCCCTCGACCTGTCGGCCCCTCTGCTGGAGCGCTACCTGGAGTCGGCCGACGCCGCCCTGGACCGGGTGTTCGTCAAGGGGCCGAAACCGCAGCCGATCAAGCGGCACATCGACATGGCCACGCTGGGCAAGCAGATGACCAGGACCATCCGCCCCATGCCCAGGTTCGGGCAAAGCACCCAGGTCCGCGAGAACGAGGTCATCTTCCTGGGCGGCAACGAGGTGGCCAAGCCGTTCATCGACACCAAGGCCCCGGCCGCGGGGCTGTATCGCTTTCGCCTTTCCGCCAACACCGTCCGCCTCGGCAAGGGCATGACCCTCCTCGTCTTCGCGGGCAACTACGGCATGGGGCTGCAAGGGCTGACCACCCGGCCGATCGGGATGTACGACGTGGGCGACAAGCCGGGAGTCATCGAGTTCACGACCAAGCTGGGCACCCGGGAGGCGATCCGGCTGTATGCGTATGGTCTGCCCAACCTGTACGCCAAGGTGGCGGACGACTACAGCGGCCCGGGCCTCGCGGTCCAGTGGCTGGAGATGGAAGGGCCGTTCGTGGACGTCTGGCCGCCGGTGCCCACCACCCGGCTCCTCGGGAACGTGGACCTGAGCCGGGGCACGCTGGCCGAGGCCGAGACCATCCTCCGCCGCTTCGCCTCGCGGGCGTTCCGCAGGCCCGTTGCCGACACTGAGCTGGCTCCGTTCCTGGGCCTGGTGAAGTCCCGGCTCGACAAGGGTTACACCTTCGAGGCCGCCCTCCGCGTCGGTCTGAAGGCTGTCCTGTGCAGCCCGGATTTCCTGTACCTGTCTAGTAACCCAGGCCGGCTCAACGACTTCGACCTGGCCGCCCGCCTCTCGTACTTCCTCTGGAGCACCACCCCGGACGATACCCTCGCCGACCTCGCGGCCAAAGGCGAGCTGGGCAAGCCAGACGTGCTGCGCCGACAGGTCGAGCGCATGCTCCAGGACCCGAAAGCCCACGCTTTCACGGAGAACTTCACCGGCCAGTGGCTCAATCTGCGGAATCTCCAGGCCACCATGCCGGACAAGAAGCTCTATCCGGACTTCGACGACTTCCTGGAATGGTCGATGCCGCGCGAAACGCACCTGTTCTTCGAGGAGATCCTCAAGGGCGACCGCAGCGTCCTGGAATTCGTTCACTCGGACTGGTCGATGCTCAACGAGCGGCTGGCCCTGCACTACGGCATCGCCGGCGTTCAGGGGTCCGCGTTTCGCAAGGTTTCACTCCCCCCGGGCAGCCACCGAGGCGGTGTCATGACCCAGGCGGCAGTGCTGAAGGTGACGGCCAATGGCACGAACACGTCGCCGGTCGTCCGCGGGGCCTGGGTGCTGGACCGCATCCTGGGCACACCGCCGCCCCGACCGCCCAAGGACGTGCCGGCCATCGAGCCGGACATTCGTGGCACCAAGACCATCCGCGAGCAGCTGGCCAAGCACCGGAGCATCCAGAGTTGTGCCGCATGCCATGCCCAGATTGATCCGCCCGGCAACGCGCTGGAGAATTTCGACGTGATCGGCGGCTGGCGCGAGGTGTATCGCGTGAGCCCCGGCAACGGCGTGAAACGAGACATGGTCCGCACCCACACCGCTCGCTCCGCACCGGTCGGCAGGGGGCCCAGGGTCGAGGCCGGCGACGAGATGCCGGGCGGGCGGAAGTTCGCCGACGTTGCTGGCTTCAAGAAGCTGCTGCTCGAAAACCCGGACCAGTTCGCCCGCGGCCTGACCCAGAAGCTGCTGGTGTACGCCACCGGCCACAAGCTGGAGTTCGCCGACCAGGAGGCCGTGGAGAAGGTCCTCGCCGACGCCCGGACCAGCAAGTACGGCTTCCGTACCCTGATCCACGCCATCGTTCAGAGTCCCACCTTTCGGAGCAAATAACGTGACCCACCCGAAACTGACCCGCCGAACCTTCCTCCGCGCCGCCGGCGTGACGTTGGCCCTGCCCCTTCTGGAATCGACCACTGCCTGGGGTGCGGCCGCCGCCCCGCCCCGGCGGATGGTGGCGATGTGCTTCGGCCTCGGCCTGCACGGCCCGAACTTCTTCCCCAAGGAGACGGGCCGCAGCTTTGGAATGACCCCGTACCTGGAAGCACTGGGGAAGGACGCGCGGGACCAGCTCACGGTGGTCAGCGGCACGTCGCATCCGGAGGTGACGCTGGGCCATGCCAGCGACAACACGTTCCTGACCTCCGCCCGCAATCCGGGTGCGCCCACGTTTCGCAACACCATCTCGCTCGACCAGTATTTGGTGGACAGGCTCCGCCCGGACACGCGCTTTCCGTCGCTGGTGCTGGGAACGCGCGCCGCGAGCCTGTCATTCACCCGATCCGGCGTGCGCATTCCTTCCGACCACAAGCCGTCGGTCCTGTTCAGCAAGCTGTTCGTGAACGGCTCGCCGGCGCAGGTTGCCGAGCAGGTCCGCCGGTTGGAGGACGGCCAGAGCGTGATGGACGCGGTCCTGGGACCGGCCAAACGCCTTCAGGGTCAGGTGAGCGCTCCGGACCGCGAGCGATTGGAGCAGTACTTCAGCGCCGTCCGCGACGTGGAGCAGCGGCTGGCCGGCAATCGCGAGTGGGCCAAGAAAGCCAAACCGAAGGTCGATTACGCTCCGCCGAAGGACGTGGCCAACCCCAACGACGACCTGACCCGGCTGAAGCTAATGCTCGACCTGGTGTTCCTGGCGTTGCAGACCGACTCCAGCCGGTTCGTGACCCTGTTCGTGGACGGCTCCAACGCGGTGCAGCCGATCCCGGGCGTGTCCATCGAGTATCACAGTCTGTCGCACCACGGCCAGGATCCGGAGAAGCTGGGCCAGCTCAAGATCATCCAGAGCCAGCAACTGGCGAGCGTGGGCGAGTTCCTCGGCAAGCTGCGGCAGACCAAGGAAGGCGGCCAGACGCTGCTGGATCAGACGATGGTGCTGTGCGGCAGCGCGATGGGCAATGCGTCGAGCCACAACTGCATGAACCTGCCGATCTTCCTGGCCGGTGGCGGCTTCAAGCACGGTCAGCACATCGCCTTCGATCAGCGGAACAACACACCGCTGTGCCGGCTGTTCGTGTCGATGCTCCAGCGGATGGGGGTGGAGGCGGATCAGTTCGGCTCGGGCAAAGGCACGCTGCCGGGGTTGGAGTTGGCCTGAGGGAAGCAGGCGCGAAGAAACAGCCGTTCATATGTGTTCGGTGAGAAGAGCGGCAGCTGTGCCGGGCAACGAGTTGCGACGAAGTGCTTCAAGGTACTCGGCAACGGACATGGGTGGTCGGGTCAACGAGGCCCGGTGTTCAGCGGCCGCGACCACAATGAGACCTGTGTCCATCAGCTGAATCAGGAACGCATCGGGTGTCACGGCCGCCACGCAAAATGGGTTCAGGATGGCCGCCGGAAAGTCACGTGTGTTGAAGGTGACAATCACGTCCGCGGCACAGGCCAGAGCAGCGGCGAGGACGTGTCGGTCGTCCGGGTCGGGGAGGGTCAGCCGCCGCTCCCAGCGTTCGTAATGACGGACCCGGCAGCCGCGGACGTGCTGATCCATCAGCCGGCGGGTCCGCAGCAAGTTCTCGCGAGGCACGTCTGGCCTCTGGTGACGCACCGCCCGAATCCACTCGCGATGGATTCGACCCGTCCACTTGGCCCGCAGCGCATCCCGGGCCCGACCGTGGATTGCTATCCGGATCAGCAAGTCACGCAGGAAAGTGGAGTACAGGACGCAAGCATCATAGATGGCAATGATGGGGTCCATGATGGGTCACGGGGCTTTCGGTGGCGGGCCTTCCAGGTCGTAAAGCCCCAGTTCCTGCGACATTCGGGTGAGTTCATCCGCCGCGGTTTTCGCCGCATGGAACATCTTTTGCTTGTAGCATTCCAGGGCCCTGGTCGGAATGCGGCGGTGTTTGCCAACCATCCGGCAAGGCAATTCCCCTTGCCGGATCAGTTTGATGACGAACGGTCGAGAAACGTCCAGAAACTCCGCGGCTTGAGTCGTCGTCATTTCGACGGGTTGCGGTTGCAGCAATCCTTTGTGCGCCCTTTCCACAGCGGCCTCCAGTTCTGGCGACACTTCAACCCGGACGCCGTTGATCAAGACTTCGATCTGGCTCCGTTGGCGGGACTCCTTGACCGCCTCGGGAGTCTCAGTCTCGCGTGTCGCAATGCTCGTTTTTTGTACTTTGGCCATGGCATCACCTGACTGTTTGCGCTGGTGCTGACGCCTCCAATCCAGTATATCGTCCAGACGAAATAAATTCAACAGAAAAAACAAATGAAGCAAATGAAACGCGGCAGAAGTGGAACGGCAAGGCAAGGTCTGCTTCCGATTCCTCGCATTCCTCTATGTCTCTGTTTGGCCCAACCCTTCCGGTTCCGGCCGATGCAGGACGTCAAGGTACGGCCGGTCGCGGTGGTCGACGTGCGTCCGCAGCACCCGGCGGAGGATGTCGCGCCCCAGCGCCTTGTACGCGGCGTCCATCAGCTCGACGGCGTACTCCTGATGGCGCGCCCCGCCAATCCCCCAAAGATCCTTGCCCAGCTTCAGGGCTGTGCCGGGGAAGCCCTCGCGCAGGGCTTGCCGTGCTTCCTCCACCCACTCGGCCGGGTCTTCCTCCTCCCAGAGCCGACGCCACAGCTGCCGATCCGTGAGCGACAGCGGCCGATAGGTTTCCGACGGCACGACAATGCCCATTCCCTCATGCGTGGCGGCCACGACCTGTCGGAAGCGGGCCGGTCGGCGCCGGCCGTACTGTTCGACGTAGGCTTCGCCCGTCTCCGGGCGGTCCGCCGTGGCCCACTCCTGCAAGGCCCGGCGAACTCGGGCATAGCTCTGCCGGTAGTGGTTCAACTCCTCGGCGTCCACAAGGCCGTAGCCGTGATCTTGCTCGTGCTGGGCCAGGGACTCCTCGATCCACCGCCGGACGGCCTGGAACAGCGTGTTGCCGTCCGCGGCGATCTCGAATGCGTCCTGGGCGTAGTAACACGCCACACAGCGCGGACCTGAAGGAGGATCGTCGAGGTAATAGCCCCAGTGATGTCCGTCACCGCCACCGACCATGACCGTGAAGAACTCGGGAGGATCCTGGTAATAACGCCAGTGGAGATAAAGGCTGGGAGGCAGCTCGATGCGGTCGAAGCGTCCGGCCAGGATCTCGAACGGGCCGGTCAGGACAATTTCCAGATTATCGTGGAGCGCGAGCAATGGCTCCAGCGGCTTGAGCCGGTTGGCGAATTGCCAGAAGCGGTAAAAGTCCTCGGGGAAGTCGAAGCCGTAATACTGGCGGATCAGGGCTCGCCGGCGCTGCAACGCGCTCATTGAGACAACTCCTCCTTCACGCGCCGCATCTGGTCAGACAATCCCCTCGTCCTCCCCCCGCAGCATCGCTTCCTTCTGCAGGAGGAACCGCTGGACGCGAGGTTTCATGTACTCCCGAAGCTCCTCGAAACTGATCGGCTGGTAATTGCATGCGTCCACTCCCACGTCGCGCGTCAGCATGGAGGTGTGACGCGCATCCTCACCCATCAGCCGGCCATGAACGTGACCGTAAACGTGCCAGCTGCCGTGAAAGCGCTTGTCCCAGGTGCGCATCGGATAATGGCACAGCCAGACGTCCACGCCTTCCACTTTGATCATGCCCATGTCGATGGCCCGGTCAAACAGCGGCCGGATCGAGTGATGGTCGTGATTGCCCCAGACCAGGTGGACGTGCCGGCACCGAATCCGCTCGCGATAGGCCGTGGCCACGTCCAGGCCGCCCCAGCAGAAATCGCCCAGCAGCCACAGGACGTCCTCCGGCTCGATGCGCGAATTGATCGCGTCGAGCAGGGCGTCATCGTGGGCCCGGATGGTCTCGTCGGAGATGCGCCACTTGCCGCGGCTGTCGGAACGCGCCCGTTCCCGCTCCTGGGCCGACAGGAACGGACGCTGACAGTATTTGATGATGTTGCCGTGTCCCAGGTGGAGATCGGCGGTGAACCAGACTTTCACGTCTCCCTCCGCCCGCGACGGTTCGCAGGGGCTCAGGTGTCGGGGCTTCCTTCATGGTAGCTGATCGCGGAGGCGATTGCGAGCTGGCACGCAATGCTTTGCTGACGGCCTGACGCATTGGACACGGAAGGGGGCACGGAAGAGAAGGCGAGCAGCGCTGCATCAGCAACGCCGTTGTCATCCGCGCACCTCAACGCGAGTCAACTTGCCCTCGTAGACAATCAACCGTCCGAGAAAGGGCAGGACAACTTGCACGGCAACGTCAATCTGATCCTCCGCGTTGTGGCACGGTCTCCCGACCGTGCCACTGCCCTCGGCCCCCGCTTTTTCCAGGGCCGTGACCCGCGGGCTGATCCAGCGCGGCAGCGGCACCCGCAACCGTCCCAGACACAAGGCCGCGCCTCACGGCTCGATAGGAAAGCCCGCCGTCCACGACTTGCAATCGAAATCGCAACTCCATCAGTCCCATGCGCTCGACGAGCAGCCCGTCCCGACGGCTGGACTGGAGACTGACCAACGGCCGGCCCGCGAAGGTTCGCCGCCACTCCTCGCGATTGTCTCCGTGGGTAACGACGAGTTGCGTGTCCACATCTTCCCCCGCCGCGGGGAATCGAGCCAGCGCAGCCAGCATCCGGGTCAGCCAGTTGCTCCCCCGGCGAACGCGAAAGACGCCGGCAGCGTGAACGGGCCCATCACACGTGTGGAGCCACCGAACCGCGTCGTCCAGGCTCCACCAGGAATCGCCAAGCAACTTCGGGTAAAGCCCGGTAGGAGGTTCTTTCAACGAGTACACCTCCTCAGCAGTCCGACCAGACGCGCAGCCGAGGGCCGAATCGCTGTTGCAGGAATGCGATGACTTCTTGCGGCGATCCGGAACCGATGACCAAGTCCCGCAACCGCGGCCAGGCGTGCGACTCGGCCAGTTGAGCAAATGCCCGGACGGGGGCGCGACGGTCTCCCCACTCCGACGAGAGATGCAGGGCCTCGAGGTTCCGCAGATGAGGCGATTGCAAGAGGACCTTCATCTTCGCCTGATTCAGTCCGTTCCATCCGAATCCGAGCCAGCGCAGGCCCACCAGGGCCGGACAGCTCGCCAGCTGCTCGACGTTGGCAGGAGTTCGGCAACTGCCGGAGAGGTTCAGGCGTGCCAGGCGTGGCGAGAGGTGCGGGGACCGCAGCAGCAGGGCCGTGTCTTTCGCACAGTCCTGATCGTACATCCGGGTGAGGTTCAGGTCCGTGATGCCGGCCAGCCCGGGCCAGCGGGCCAGCGCTTTGCCAATGTCGTCGCAGTCCGGAAGACTGAGCGAGTGAAGAGCCGTGGGCCCCTGGACCGGGCGAGCAAAAAGGGGTGCCAGCTCTTCCACCGAAAGACTTTCCCCGCAGTTCAGATTGAGTTCCTGGAGATTGGCGGACCAGGGAGTTTGTAACAGCGCGACGATTGCTCCCGGAGGAACGCCGTCATAGGCGCTCACCGTCAGGCTTGTCACGTTCCGGAGTCGGGGCGAACGGAACAACCTTTCCCACTCGTGATTGGCCACCCGCCGCCCGTGCTGCGCGGTCCAGTTGCCGCTGGTCACGGTCGAGCTGGCCCCCGAGCCGCCAATCAAACGGAACACGTGAAGTTGTTCGAGCAGCGGCGCCTCGGCAAGGTCTTCCAGGCGGAGAGTGTAAGGCACGGCAAGGGCCCGGATTCGCGAGAGGTTCGGCGAGGAAAGAATTGCACCCAACCCCTGGGGCCCCACCATGTCACAATGAGCCAGGTCGAGGTCTTCGAGATTGTCCAGTGGACTGGCCGCGAGATGGCTAGCCGCCTCATCGCCCAGGCGGCAACCAGCAAACGACAGCGCTCGCAGATTCTTGACAAAAGAAGCCTGTCCGAGCACCCGGGTGACCTTCATGAGGGTCGCGAACGAATCGTTGGAGTAGACATCGCTCAGGTCGAGCCGCCGCAGGGTCCGCAGATGCCGCGCCTGGCAGAATTGTTTCCAGTAGCTCAGGGCGATGGCCGCTCGCCCATTGCGCGTGTCGCCATTGAGATGAAGCTCCTCCAGCCGGGTCACGTGCTTTGCCCTGGCCAGCCCCAGGAGCCAGGCGCTGGTCGCAACGACGCCGCCATACATCCCGCACATCGGCTCGTCCCTGCGGCAGCCGGCAGCCTCAAGTGCCCGCACTTCTCCCATGGCCCGGGCTGCCACGACCACCCGTGCCTCCTCTGCTTGCAGCGTTCTCCCGTGCGCGTTCACCAAGGCCACCCGCTCCACGGGGTGATCGTGGAACAGCTCTTCGCCGTGGGTCACAAACGGATTCGGCGTCAGGGTGACCGAATAGAGCAGGCCCCGCCGAAACTCCCAGCGAACCAGCCGCTCGGCCCACTCACCCAACCAGTCGAGTTCGTGTTCGGCGATCAGCTCTAACTGGCGGAGATGCAGTTCCGGATAGCGGGGGTCGGAAGTCGGCAACCGGGCCAGCTGGCACTGGACGCGGATGAACTCGGCGCGTTTGGGCTCGCCTTGTTCGTCGAGCCAGTCGGAGAAGACCAGGCGAGGCGTGTCATCGTCGGGAGCGTCCCGGATGGCCGCGATGAACGAGCGTGCGTTCCGCAGAGCAGGGGAAGGCATTGGTTCTTCGGACCTCCTGCGGGTCACTGGGCCTCGTCCACCGCGACCAGGCCGGTCACGCGCACGTAGGGTTTCAGTTTCTCCAGGGTCTTGGCCCCGATTCCCGGCACCTTGCGCAGGTCGTCCACCGTCTGGAAGGACCTGACCCGTTTGCGCTGGTCCACGATGCGCTGTGACATCACCGGGCCGATTCCCGGCAATTTCTGCAACTCCTCCGCGCTGGCCCGGTTCAGGTCAATCTTGCCGTCGCCCTCGCCCAGCTTGTGCGTCTTGCCCACCACGGGGACCCTGTTCTGGCCCTTGTTCGCGGACTTGCGGGGAGGGACCATCGCACCCGGCTCGCCATCGTTCGCATCCGCGCCACGGTTGGTGTTCGGGCCGACGGTCCGGGTTGGACCGGATTGGATCTTGCTGGGCCTGGTCGCGCTGCGACCAGACAGGTAGGCATGGCCAGCAACCAGCAGCAGGGCGAGCAGCACCAGGAGCGCGGCCGCCGCCTGAGCGGAGCGCGGCCAGACGGTGGGCCCTTCCGCGGCGACTTGTGCCGACAAAGGCGGCGGTGGACTGACAGTATGAGGCGAGGCCGGCAGCGCGGCCGGGGCAACGGGAGCGGCCCCGGGTTGGTGTCCCGACGAGGCCGGGATTCCCAGGAAAGGCGGAACGCTTGGTGGACCAGCTCCGGGTAATGGGGTCGTCACGTTCATGGACGCACCGCTGCGACATTCGCAAAACGTCCCTGGCACGTGCTGATGGTGTATGCCGGGGACTCGCCCCTGGCCAGGCCCTCCCGACAGCTTGGGACCTCTCCGCGAACTGTCGGTTATTTCTCCCCCGCATTGGCGGCGACCGGCTTCTGCCGCAGCTTGTTCACGTCCCACAGGAGGAGGATCCCATCCGCACCGCCCGTCGCGAGCTGCTTGCCGTCCTGACGGAACGCGACCGTGGCTGGCGCCGGGGGAACCGGGGCCTTGTCTTTCAGCGGCAATTCAAACGTCTGGCCCGAAGCAAGGTCGTACAGCCGCAACTTCCCGAGCAGCGTACACGCCAGCTGCTTGCCGTCTGCCGAGAAGGCGACGGCGGCACCGTCGGCGGGGAAACTCCGTTCCATCTTCCCTTCCCCAAGATCAATCAGCCGAACCTGGGCGAAGCGTCTCTCGGGGACCCTGCCTCCCGGCGGGATCGGCGGCGGCGGGAACAGGTGGTAGACCTGCTCTTCCACCACGGCCAGCGTCTTCCCGTCCGGCAGCAAGTGCAGGTCGGTCGCGATCGTCTGGGTCCACCGCAGACCCTGCCGCTCGGGTCCTGGAGTCGTCGCCCACGATCGCTTTTGCTTGCCCGTCTTCAGTTCACGCCATTCGATCTGCCGGCCTCCCAGGAACAGCGACTCGCCGTCGGCAGACACCGTACCCGAAGCAGCACCCTCGGGAGGATTGACGCTGGTCGTCACTTTCCCCGTTTCCGTGTCCCAGATGGTGAGAACCTCGCCATTGCCGGTCAGGCCCAGAAGGAACTTGCCGTCCGGACTCAGGCGGACCAGCACGTCGGGCGGCCCGCCCGGAAGCACGGGCGGTCGCTGAAAGCCGCGCGGACCAAGCGGCGGGGGGCGGACGAACAGTTTGCCGCTGGGCTTGGGCAGGGCCTTGCCGGTCCGCGTGTTCCAGACGGTGGCCTGGCCGTCGCTGCTGGCCGTCACCAGGAAGCGGCCGTCAGGGGTGGCTGTCATCAGATACTCGTCCGCCGGCAAGTGCAGCCGGGCCCGCCGCAACTCCTGGCCCTTGACCGGGTCCCACTCGTGCAGGCTGCCGTCGGTGTGGATCGAGCGCAGCGACTTGCCGCCCTCGCCGTAGGCGAGCCGAAACAGCGGCGCGGCGCCGTCCAGCAGCAGGTACTGTTCCCGGCCGCTGTCCGTGTCCCACAGCCGGAAGGAGCCGTTCGCTCCACCCGTGGCCAGGACCTTGCCGTCCGGGCTCAACCGCAGCGAGGCCAGCGGCGAGGGGACTTCCAGACGCTTCAACTCCTTGCCGGCGCCGTCCGCGAGGACCACCGTCCTGCCGCTGCGGTCATACGGCCGCTTCTGTTCCAGCCAGGCCAGCCGGGAACCATCGTGGGAGAAGAAAATCAGGTCCGGAGACGTCGTGCCATCGGGAGTCGGGATTTCTTTCAGCTGCTTGCCGGTGGCAATCTCCCACTGATGCAACAGCCCCTTGGGAGAGGCGCTGACCAGCAGCGATTTGCCGTCGGCCGAGAAGACGAACCGATTGACGTGGGCATTGAAGGTGGTCTTCAGCGTCTGGACGATGGCGCCGGTCTCGGCGTTCCAGATCCGGATGAAATTGCTTGTGCCGCCGGCGATGTGTTTGCCGTCCGCGGACCAGGCCACCACGAAGTAATAAGCGGAGCGGTTGGCCTCGGCGAACGGCATCTTGACCGGGGCGCGAGTCGCCGTCTCGAACAGTTCCATGTCGTTGCTGCCGACGACCAGCCGCTTGCCGTCGGGGGAAAAGTCCAGGGAGTAGCCGTGGCCGGGCAGGCGGATCGGCTCGCCCAGGGCCGCGCCGCTCTTGACCTCCCAGAAACGCAGCGTGTTGTCGATGCCGGCCGTGGCCAGGGTCTGGCCGTCCGGCGAGAAGGCGACCGACATCGTGCCGGTGTCTTGCCCCCGCACGGAGCGGAGGTATTTGCCCGTCGCTGTGTCCCAGAGATGCACCGCCTGGACCGTGCCGCTCGCGGCGCCACTGGCGTGCGTGGCGGCCACGATCTTGCCGTCGGCCGAGAACGCCTGGACAATCGTCTGCGGCCCGGTCTGGCGACCCAGGCGAAACTGGACACCTTCGGGCAAAGGCGTGGCGTCCGGCAACAGGGGCGCCGGATCTCTCCAGACCAGGCCGGCGTTCCCTGTCAGGTCCGGCAGCGGGGCGGCCAGCACTGCCGGCACCGAAACCAGCAAGACCGCCAGCACGGCGCCGGCGACCCAATGCAATGGATGACGCGACATGGTCCCTCTCTCCTTGTGACTACGATTGCTCTCCGGAGAACAACCCCAGGTAACTGGTATACCGCGACCCCGGAATCTGCCGCCGATACAGGGCCCGCTTGACGGCACAGCGATCCTCGTGCGTGTGGGTGCAGTCCGGATACGCACACAGCGGCACAAATGGCCGGAACTCGGGAAAGAACCCCTCCACCTCCTCGGGCAGGATGTCCCACAACTCGAACTGCCGCACTCCCGGCGTATCCACGACCCAGCCGCCCGACTCCAGACGGATCATTTCCGACGTGGTCGTCGTGTGCTTGCCCTTCTGGTTGACCTCGCTGACCTCGCGGACGCGCAGCCCCAGGCCGGGTTGGATCGTGTTCAGCAGCGACGACTTGCCCACGCCGCTCTGCCCCGAAAAGACCGTCTGCCGGCCGCGCAGGCACTCACGCAGGCGATCGATGCCCATGCCGCTCGTGGCACTGGTCAGGAACGCCACTATCCCCAGCTGGCTGTACATCCCGACCAGGCGCTGGCACTCGGCCACCTTGATCAGGTCCGCCTTGTTCAGGCACAGGATGGGCGTGATAGCGCCCTGCTCGGCGCTGGCCAGGTAGCGGTCGATCAGGTGCGGCTTGAGGTCCGGCTCCACCAGCGACATCACGAAGACCACCTGATCGACGTTGGCGACCAGGACGTGCTTGCGGCCCCGCGACGCCCGGGTCAGCATCCCGTGCCGGGGCTCCACTCCCTCGATCACCCCTTCCGGCAAGGCCTCCGCCGTCTCGGAAGGAGCGCTGGCGCTGGCAGCGGTCTGCCCGACCTGGTTGGGGAGGAACCAGACCCGATCGCCACAGGTGACGATGTTGCGCTCGTCGGTGGCCAGGTTGCGCAGCACCCGGCGCATGGCACAGCGGAACTGCCGGCCATCGTCGGCCTCGACAATGCTGTACAGGTTGTGGACGCGCAGCACCCGGCCGGGCAGGCAGACGCTGGTGTCCACGGCGGGCATCTCGGACCCTCCCGCACTATCGGTTCCCTCGACCGCATCGGTGACGATGGTCCGTCGCCGCGACAGGTCGCCCTTGGCGCGGACGCGCTCGTCCGGCCGCGTGGCCTCCTCGGTGAAGCCATGCTCCTGGTAGCCGCGGGTCCAGCCCTTGTCGCGCGGCGGCTTGGAACGATTCTTGCGCAGATCGACCCGGATCTTCTTTTTCTTGGCCATGTTCCTTCCCCGGTCCTTGGCGGTTTGTCTCCATTGTACCCAAACATCCTCGGGCCGGTTAGCAGACACAGAAAGACAAAGTCCGGCTCGCTCGCAACCCAGGGCGATGCCCTGGGCTATCCTGTTGCGCCCCTTCGGGGCGATTGTTTTCCGCCCCGAAGGGGCGCAACAGGATAGCCCAGGGCGCTGCCCTGGGCACCGGATTGGCGCGTGCTCGGCGCTTTTTTGCTTGCTGCGGGTCACGTGGGGCGATAATCTGAGGATTGTTCGCCTCACTTGTCTGTTCACGGAGCTGACCGGCAAATCCTGACCCGGCGTCAAGGAAGACCGTGACCGATCGGTACTGCTGACAAGGAACTCATCATGGCAGTGAAGACTCTCTCTCTCGACCAGCTCGATCCGGCCTGGGCCTGGGCGCCCTGGCAACCCGACGCCAAGAACCCCTGGAACCGCAAGTGGGCCGGCCATCTCTACCGGCGGGCGGCCTTCGGCCCCAACCCCGCCGAGCTGGAGCAGGCCGAGCAACGCGGTTTCCAGGCCACCCGCGACCTGATCCTCAACGGCGAGCCGCAGGCCCCTGGCCTCAACTCATTCCTCAAAGTAATGGGTGAACGCATGGCCCGGCAGAGCAATCCCTTCGAGCTGCGGGTCTGGTGGCTGTACTGCATGCTCCACAGCGGCCATCCGCTGCGCGACAAGCTGACCCTGTTCTGGCACAACCACTTCGCCACCAGCATCACCAAGGTGCAGCGGCCGCCGCTGATGTTCGAGCAGAACTGGCTGATGCGCGAGCATGCCCTGGGCAAGTTCGGGCCGTTCCTGCTGGCCATGAGCAAGAACCCGGCCATGCTCATCTGGCTGGACTCCAACAGCAACCTCAAGCAGAAGCCCAACGAGAACTATGCCCGCGAGGTCATGGAACTGTTCAGCCTCGGCGTCGGCAATTACACCGAGAAGGACATCAAGGAGGCCGCCCGCTCCTTCACCGGCTGGCACACTGACGGCGACGTTTACGAGTTCAACGCCCGCTTCCACGACAACGGCCAGAAGACCCTGCTGGGCAAAACCGGCAACTGGAACGGCGAGGACGTGGTCCGCATCCTGCTGGAACAGCCGGCCTGCGCCCGCTTCCTGGTCCGCAAGCTGTTCCGCTTCTTCGTCAGCGAGCAGAGCGTGCCCAGGGACCGCCTGATCGAACCGCTGGCCGAGCAGCTGCGCAAGAGCGACTACGACCACGGCAAGGTCGTCCGGACCATGCTCTCCAGCAACCTGTTCTACTCCGAACACGCCTACCGGCAGCGGATCAAGAGCCCGGTGGAGTATGTGATGGGCAGCGCCCGGGCCATCGCGGAAGGGAAAGGAGCCATCAAACCCCAGCAGCTGGTCGGCAAGCTCGACGCCCTGGGCCAGACCCTGTTCGCTCCACCCAACGTCAAGGGCTGGCCGGGCGCCCAGACCTGGATCAACACCTCGACGCTGCTGGCCCGGCAGAACTACAACCAGCGTCTGGTGATGGGTCAGCTCTGGAACGACTACGTGCCGCGCGAGAACGAGCGCTTCGCTGTCGAGGCGCCGGAGCCGCCGCTGCCGCCGGGGGCCACCCGGCCCGTGCCGCCCGAGGAGCCGGCCCCAAAGGAGGAACTCGACCCGGCCCGGCCCATCCGCCAGGCGGGGCTCACCAAACCCGAGCAGATCGTCGATCGGCTCATCGACATTCACCTGCCCGGCGGCGTGTCGCCCTCGGTCCGGACCAAGCTGATCGCGTTCGTCACGGAGGGCAAGCCGACCGGCAAGGCGCTGGACCGCCGGGTCCGGGAGCTGGTCCATGCCATCTTCTGTTCGCCGGAATATCAGCTGGCGTGACGATTGTTGAAATCTGCGTTTGTCGCGGACGAAGGAATAAGGGGGATTGTGCCCCGTGACGTGCCTTCCCGCTGAGGATCGAACTTAACCGAACCGGTGAAAGGATCGCAGCTCATGTTATCGCGGCGTCAACTGCTGAAGCGTACCCTGCAAGCCTCTTCCCTCCTGGCCGTCGGCTCGGTGGTGCCGGAATTCGTGGCACGCACCGCCGCTGCCGCCGAGGTGGGCAAGGACACCATCCTGGTCGTCGTCGAGCTGAACGGCGGCAACGACGGCATGAACACCGTCATCCCCTACGCCGACGACCTGTACCACAAGGCCAGGACGACCCTCCGCAAGACCAAGGCCCAGGTGATCAAACTCAACGATCACGTCGGCCTGAATCCGACGATGGGGTCGTTCGGTTCGCTGTGGCAGCAAGGGCACCTGGCCGTGCTCCAGGGCATCGGCTACCCCAATCCCGATCGCTCGCACTTCGAGTCGATGGACATCTGGCAGATGGCCGACCCGACCCGCAAGGTCGGCTCCGGCTGGCTGGGCCGAGCCAGTCAGGAACTGGCCGCCAAGGGCGGCATCCCGATCATGAACGTCGGGCCGACCAAGCTGCCGCTGGCCCTGCAGGCCGCCGGCAGCGCGGCCATCAGCATCAACAATCGCCAGCCCTATCGCTTCGAGCTGGGCGGCGGCAGCGCCGAGAGGCACAAGGCCCGCCGGAAACTGATCGAGGGCCTGAGCAAGCGCGAGGACGGCGAGCAGGAGAGCATGCTGCAGTTCGTCGTTCGCCGGCAGGTGCAGACCATGTCCACCCTGGATCGGCTGACCGAGGTGCTGAAGAACCTGAACAACAATCAGCAATTCTACTTTGGCCGGGGCGGCCAGGTTGCGGGCGACAAGTCCCTGCAGCTGAAGTTGCAGCTGGTGGCCCAGCTGATCCAGCAAGATTTCGGCACCCGCGTCTTCTACGTGATGCGCGACGACTTCGACACGCACTCCGGCCAGGCCGAGCCGCACGGCAACTTGCTGGCCGAGGTCGCCGACAGCATCAGCAACTTCTTCCAGACGCTGAAGGGCACCGGCCACGACAAGCGCGTGCGGGTGATGACCTACTCGGAGTTCGGCCGGCGCGTCGAGGAGAACGCCAGCAAGGGCACCGACCACGGCACCGCTTCGTGCATGTTCGTGGCCGGGCCGTCGGTCAAGGGCGGCGTCATCGGCGACCACCCGAGCCTGAGCAATCTGGACTTCGGCGATCTGAAGTACCACACCGATTTCCGCCGGGTCTACGCCACCCTGCTGGAAAGCTGGCTGGGCGTCAGCCCGCAGCACGTGATGCCCGGCAGCAAGTGGGAGCCCATTGAGCAATTGAAGCCGAAGGCCTGAGCTGGCCCATTCGTAGCGTGAACCGGGCCCACGAGGAAACCTGCGTGGGTCCGGTTCTCTTCCCTGGTGCGTACTCGGAGACCGCTTCCATGATCCGTTCCTCGCACACCCGCCCCGCCTTCACACTGTTTCAACTGCTGATCCTACTGGCGGTACTCCTGATCGCCTTCGCCATGCTGTTGCCAGCCGTGGCCAAGGTCCGCGAACAGGCTGCCCGGGTGCAATCGATCAACAACATGAAGCAACTTGGTCTTGCAGGCCTTAACTACGAGTCGGCCAACCGCTTCTTCCCTCCAGGGCTTGACTCCAACAACTTTTCCGCTACCGCGTATCTGCTCCCGTACCTCGAACAAAACAACGTCTATGAAATGATCGATTTCAAGAAGTCGATCGATGACAAGGCCAATGCCTCTGCCCGCAAGACGGTCATCAAGGTGTTATTGAACCCGCTCGATCCGGTCAAGTCGGTGAGCATGGATTACGGTGCCACCAACTACCTCTTCTGCGCCGGCGCCAACGCCGACCTGAAGGACAACAACGGGATCTTCTTTCTGAATTCCAAGGTCGGCGTCAAGGACGTCACGGACGGCCTCAGCAACACCCTGCTGGCGGTGGAAACACTGAAAGGCGACAGCATGGTGAAGGCAACGGACATGCGCCGGCAGCACGTCCAGCTGAAGAAGGACGCCCTGAAGGGGCTCAAGGAGGCCGTCGGCGAACAGGAGTGGAAGGACGACAAGCACATCGCCGCTGACCGCTGTGCGAGCTGGATGGACGGCCGCTTCCTCCAGGGAACCTTCACTGGCACGCGGTCACTGAACGACAAACGGCCCGACGTCAACTGTGGCGGCGCGGGCGGCTGGTCCGGAGCCCGGTCCCAGACAACAGTGGGCCACGTCGGCATCGCTGACGGCAGCATCCGCACGGTGACCGACGCCGTCAAACGGGAGACGTGGAAGATCATTGCTGGCCGTGACGATGGCCTGCCGATCCCTCCGGATTTTTGATCAGAGGCTACTTTTGAGGAGAACCCATGAACCGCTCCCCCCGTTCCGGTTTCACGCTCTTTGAATTGCTGATCCTGCTGGCCCTGTTCGTGGTGCTGTTTGCCCTGATGCTGCCGGCCGTCGCCAAGGTCCGGATGGCCGCCGCTCGCACTCAGTCGCAGAACAACCTCAAGCAGATCGGCCTGGCCATCCACAATTACTACGACACCAATGGCAAGATGCCGTCCGGCGTCGATGCCAAGGGCTTCTCGGCGTCGGCCTACCTGCTGCCCTACATCGAACAGCAGAACGTCTACAACCTGATCGACTTCAAGAAACCCTTCGATGACAAGGCCAACGCCCCGGCCCGGGCAGACCGTACTCAAGGTCTTCCTCAACCCCAGCGATCCGATCACGTCGGTGAGCATGGACTATGGGGCGACCAACTACCTGTACTGTGCGGGCTCCCAGGCTCCCCTGGAGAAAAACGACGGCGTCCTCTTCCGGGGGTCGGAAGTGAAGTTCCCCGAGATCCTGGACGGGACCAGCAATACGCTGATGGCCGGTGAAACGTTGAAGGGCGACAGCATGGTCAAGGCAACGGACATGCGCCGGCAATACGTCCAGCTGAAGAAGGACGCCCTGAAGGGACTCACGGAAGACGCGGGTGAACAGGAGTGGAAGGACAACAAGCACGTCGCCGCCGACCGCTGTGCGAGCTGGATGGACGGCAGCTTCCTCCAGGGCACCTTTACCGGCACCCGGACGCTCAACGACAAACGGCCCGACGTCAGCTGTGGCGGCGCCGGCGGCTGGTCGGGTTTGCGGACCCTGGGCTCAGGCGTCAACGTGCTGTTCTGTGATGGCAGCGTCCACTTCATCGGGGCAGGGGCGAAACTGGATACGTGGAAGGCCCTGGCCACGAAAGCCGGCAACGAGGTCGTCAACTTCAAGGAATTCTGAGAAGAGAGTTTAGCCGCGACGCGCAGCGGAGCGTGTCTCCCCGCTCACGCGGGAGGCTCGCTCCGCTGCGCGTCGCGGTTATTGCGGCTCAGGAAGAAAAAGACCGCCTCGGCTCCGGACCCAGGGCGATGCCCTGGGCTATCGTGTTGCGCCCCTTCGGGGCGGAAAACCAGGTCTTTCGCCCCGAAGGGGCGCAACAGGATAGCCCAGGGCATCGCCCTGGGGACCAGCGAAGGACGGTTGTTTTCTGAGCCGCAATAAACAAATGCAAGCGGCTGTCCTGGTTTCTTATCCCAGCTGCTTCTTCGCCGCTCCGACCAGCTCCAGCAAATACCTCTCCGAATCGCGGTCATTCTGCTGCCGGGCTTTGGCCACGCCCTCCTCGGCGAACTTCAGCGCCCGCTCTGCCGCTTTCAGCGACAGCATCGCCTCGGCGGCGGTGCCGCGCACCTTGAGGTTGTCCGGCGTCCGCTCGATCAGCCGCTGAAACACGTCGTGGGCCTGCTCCGCCTCGCCGCGCTTGACGTGGACCTGGCCGCGACGCAGCTCGTAGTCGTTGCGGCGCAGCCCCTCGTTGTGTTCGCAGTCGTCGCGCTCCCCCTCGTTGACCAGGTCCAGGGCCGTTTGCGTGTCGCCTTCACCCAGGGCCTTCTGGAGCAGGAAGGAATACCACGGATAGCGATCCTTCTTCTCCGGAAGCGGCGGCCGGGCGATCAGGGCCCGGGCAAAGCGGGCGCTCAGCTCCTGGGCGTTCAGCTTCTGGGCCGTCTGATACGCCTGCTCCAGCTGCTCCGGCGACAGCGCCTCGTCGGTCAGTTCCGCCAGTTCCTTTTCGCCCAGGGCGGTGATGTCGCCGACGGCTGCGGCGCCCGGCCTGGGGGCTGCCCCCGGAGCGCCCTCCGCCAGCAGGCCCAGCACCTTGCGCAGGCGGTCCCAGTCGTAGCCGGCCACGTTGGTCCGCACACTGCAGTCCTGCAAGAACTGGATCACGCCCAGCAGCTTGCGGCGCGGCACCACCTGGCTGGCCGCCTCGCGCGGCGTGTTGCCGGACAGCGACCGGCGCGGCTTGTGAATCCAGGTTTCCTCGTAGAACTGCTGGACGTGTTCCAGCACTATCTCGGTTGTCAGCTGACTGCCCGAACCGGTGGGGAAGATCAGCGCCTCGGCGACCGCGTCGTGGAAGGCCGCCGGGGAGCGCCGCAGCGTCGCTTCGCCCAGCCCGAAGTGCAGGCGGGCCCGGAGGGATTCGCGCACCGTCTCCAGGGCTTCCTTGTTAAAGCTCCAGACTCGGACCCCACCCTGCGTGACGAGTACGTACGCAGCCAGCCGGGCCGTGTCGGACGCGGGCCGACCCACGGTAATCAGGCCCGCGGCGGCGCTTTCCAGGATCAGGGCGAAGAAGGTGCCCTCCGTCTCGGTTTCGGGGATCAGCAACTGACCGGCTTGCCGCCACTCGTTCAGCTGGTCCAAGAGCGGCTGCGGATCGGCACGCAGCGGAAAGCCGAAGGACCACTCGACGTAATCCGACTGCTCATCCATGCCCTCGCCGGTGCGCAGCACCTCGGTCAGGGCCCCGGCCGTCGTCGCCTGCTCGTCCGAGACGGGCAGCTCCAGGAAACGCAGGAACGCCTCGACAGCGGCGGCGTTGTCTCCCAGCCAGGCCCGGCTCAGGCCCAGGTTGAACCAGCCGGCCGGCTCGCGCTCGTCCTCGCGGACCAGCTGGTCAAAGGTCTGGGACAGGTCGCCCAGGCGGGACGAGGTCGCACTCCGCAGCGCCTGGTCCCAGACCTGACGGCGCTCGGGCTTGATTGTGGCGGGCGCGAGGAGCGGATGCTCCTTGCGCACCACCGCGGGGAAGCGCCCCTGCGGACCGAAGAGCGACTCGAACGTCTCGCGCACGGCCTGGTGGGCCGGGTTGAAGCGCTGGGCCAGGCGCAGCGCCGCCCGGGCCGCCAGCGGACGGTGCATCTTCATCTCGGCTTCAAAGAGGATCGAGTACACCTCGAAGAGGTAATCGTGCGCTTCCGGGGCGTAGGCCTGGGCCGCCCGCCGGGCCAGCAGCAGCGCCCCGGCAATTTCCCCCTCCCCGAAACGCAGCTGGGAGCGCAGCAGCAGGCCGAAGGGATAGTTCGGGTTCAGCTCGAACGCCTTTTGCAGGGCTTCCTCGCCCTCGTCCACCTTGTCGTGGAGGAACAGCAGCCTGGCTTTCTGACCCCAGGCCTCGGGCTTGTCGGGGTGGGCGGCGATCACCTCGTCGATCAGCCGCAGCGCGGTTTCGTGCTGTTGCCGGCCCTCCTGCTCCAGGGCACGCTCGATGCCGGAGTAAATGGGGCCGCAGCACCACTTGAATTGCTTGCCGCTGCCGCAGGGACAGGGAGTATACGGTCCAAGCGCCATGTTGTCCTTCCGGGTCGTAGCCGCAGGCGGCTCGCCTGCCGGCTGGTCCACGTCGAGCCGAGCCGGCAGGCGAGCCGCCTGCGGCTACGATCAGAATAGCAGAAGCCCCCCGAGGAGAAAAGCGGCCGATCCCCCGAGACGTTTGACAGGGAGGCATTTGTGTCCCATCATTTCGACGAGAGCCGAATCGTCAACTCGCGGATGAGAAGGAGACAGTGCCACAATCCGTCCCGGGCGGCGTGTGGAGTGGTTGGCTCTCGGTGGCCGTTCAGCGCGGGCCAGACCGCGCTCTCACCTTCTGAACCAAAGGATGCTGCCACGATGATGACGACGGACCTTGGAGCCTGCGAATGGTTTGTGTGGGACCTGCGCCGCAGCAACCTGATTGATCGCGGGCAGCTGGATCAGATCATCAGCGAGTTCCTCGGCAAGAACCCCGGCGCCGAGCCGCCGGCCCTGGCGGAGTTCCTGATTGGCCAGGGGATCCTGACCGAGTTCCAGGCCGAACGGCTGCTGCAGGGCAAAACCCAGGGCTTCGTCCTGGGCCCGTTCACCCTCATGGACGCCCTGGGCACCGGCAGCATGGGCACGGTGTACAAGGCCCGGTCCAAGAACGACAACTGCTGGTACGCCGTCAAGGTGCTGCCGCGGCGCAGCATGTGGAACGTCCGCATCGCCCGGCGCAAGGTGCGTGCCTTCGAGCAGATCCAGCATCCGGGCGTGGTGCCGTTCGTGGACGTGGGCACCGCCGGCGGCATGCACTACCTGGCCTGGCCCATGGTCGAGGGGGTCTGCCTGGACAAGATCATCGAGAAAGAGGGACGGATGCCGGCCGACCGGGCCGTGCAGCTGACCCTGCAGACGGCCGAGGCCCTGGAGCAGGCCCATCAGCAAGGGCTGTTCCACGGTCTGATCAAGCCGTCCAACCTGATGCTCAGTCCGGAAGGGCAGGTCAAGATCCTCGACTTCGGCATCGGCTGTCTCCTGGCCGAGACCGAGGGCGAATCGCTGGTGGACACGATGTCCACGGCCAACTCGGTCAACAGCGGCCTGGACTGCGCCAGCCCCGAGAGCATCATGGACCCGACCAACCTCAACGCCATCGGCGATCAGTACAGTCTGGGCTGTGTGATCTACTATCTGGTGACCGGCCGCTTTCCTTTCCCCGACGGCACGGCCGTCGAGAAGATGATGAGCCATCAGCACAAGCAGCCGACGCCGGTCAAGGACCTGGCCCCGGATACGCCCGACGAGCTGGTGGCGGTGGTGGAACGGCTGATGCACAAGACGCCGGCCGGCCGCTATCCCGGCTGCGTCGAGGTGATCGCGGCCCTGCGGCCGCTGGTCGCCGGCGGTCCCGCGTCGGCGCGGCGCACTCAGACCATGCGGACCCTGCCCCGGCTGGACGCCTCCCGGCTGCAGTCCCGTAAGGAAATCGCACTGCCGCCCGCTCCGGCCAGCGAACCCGAACCAGCTCCCAAATCGGCCCCTCGGCCGGCTCGCCCTTTGCCAGCGCGAGCGCCGTCGGCAGCGCTCCCCGGCGCGCCTGCGCCTGCCGCACTGGCCGCGCCCGCCGCGTCTGCGGCACCCCGGTCCGCGCCACTGTCCCGGGCCCCGCTTCCGGGCGCAATTCGCCCTCGCCTCAGGGGACCACACTCCGGCCGCCCCAGGCTCCGCCGCAAGGCCGGTCCACCCTGCGCGCCTCAGCGCCGCTCCCGGAACCGGAGCCCGAACTGGACCCGGTGCTGGAGGCACACGCCGATGAGTCGGCCTTCGCAGGGGACTACGAGATGGAGGCGTCCCCGGCACCGTACCAGCCCACGCTGGGCCAGCAGCTTGGCACCGTGGGCATTGTCCTGCTGGCCGTCGTCGCCGGGGCAGCCGCCTGGCTGCTGACCTCGCTCATCAAGTTCTGACCGTGGCGAGCGGCGCGGCGTCAGCCCGCCGGTGGAAGGCGCTTACCGGCGGGCTGACGCCGCGCCGCTCGCCGTTTACTTCGGCAATTCCAGAAGCCGCAGGTCCCACCCGGCGCCGATCAGGACGGACTGGCCGTCCCCCGTCACGACCAGCGCGGCGATGCCGTTCTTGCCTGCCTCGTAATGGGCCAGCTCCTCTCCGCTCCGCAAATCCCACAGGCGCACCTGGGAGTCGGTCCCGGCAGGAACCGTGCCCCGGAACTCCGGACGGAAGCCGCTTCCGGACAGGGCATGCCAGCCATCCGTGAACGCCGCACAATGCACCCCGGTCGGGTGGACCAGCTTGAGGGTCTCTTCGCCCTTCTCCAGGTCCCACAGCCGAACGGTCTTGTCCATCGCGCCGGACAGGCCCTTTTTGCCATCGGGGGAAAACGCCACGCTCTTGACCACTCCGGTGTGCCCCAGCATCTGCCGCACCTGTTTGCCGGTTTCCAGGTCCAGCAGGCGGACGACGCCGTCCAGCCCTCCAGTAAGGGCTTGTTTGCCGTCCCGAGAAACGGCCAGACAGGACACCAGCCGCCCTTCCAGGTGCAAGAGCGTCGCGCCGGTCTGGGAGTCCCACATCGTCAGCCCCCCACCGGACACGACCTTGCGGCCAGCGGCCATGAAGACCACGCCGGACACTTGACTCCTGGATTCCACGTGGCGGCGGACCTCCTTGCCTGTGGTGGTGTCCCAGACGAGGATGGGAAACTCGCCTCCGGGCCCCTGGCCTCCCGCGGAGAGGGCCTGCTTGCCGTCGGGCGACAGGGCGACCGCCGAGACCCAGCCGCTGTGCTGCTTGCGGGCCGGCAACTGCTTGCCGCTGGCAACGTCCCAGAGCCGGGCGGTCTTGTCGCCGCAGGCCGCCAGGGCCAGCCGGCCATCCGGGGAAAGCGCCAGATGCCAGATGGGACTCCTTGGACTTTCCAGGGAGCGCAGCACGTTCAGCGTGCGCGCGGACGGAGCCGGCGGTTTGTGGCTGATGGCGACAGCGACCTTTCCCCCGGCCTCCACCTTGACCTTCGCCGCCGACAACACCCAGCCGATTGCGGTCGGCGGCAGGGCCAACTCATAGTCTCCCGGGGTCAGCTCGGCCTCCCGGACACCCGAAGGGAGGACCGTGACCAGCTTGCTGCCCTGGACCACGAGCAGCGGCGGATGCGCTTCCTGGTCGAGGCCCAGCTGGCCTCGGCCAGCCCGTGGCACGGTCAGGAGACCGTGCCACGACGGTCCCGGGAGCCGGTCGCGCTCGTCTGCCAGGCACAGCAGACGCACCGACCCGGGGTGGATGTCGCCGACCAGCAGCAGCCGGCCGTCCGGCGAAACCGCCACGCTCTGCACAGCCGTGCCGACCACGTCGTGCTGGCCGAGGACCTGCCGGCGGTTCAGGTCCCAGGCCCGGACGCAAACGTCCTTGCCCTGCCCACGGTAGCGGAGCCCCTCATCGTCCAGGACCAGGCCGCTGCCGGAGATGGCCCGGGTGCCATCCGGCAGGAAGGCCACGCTCCCCACCCCGCTCGGATGGGGGTACTGGTTGAGCTCCAGACCGCTGGCCACGTCCCACAGCCGCATGGTCCTGTCCAGGCTGCCTGTAAGCAGCTGCTGGCCACGCGGCGAGAAGGCCACGCTCCGGACCGGTTGCTTGTGGCCCTCGAAGCTCCGCACCTGCCGGCCGCTGCTGACTTCCCACAGAGACACGTCGCCTTTCCAGTCGCCGGTCACGGCTCGCTTGCCGTCCGGCGAAAAGGCCACGCACTGAACGGCCGAGGGGACCGGCCACTGGCCTTTTTCCGCGCCGCTGGCCACGTCCCAGAGCCGAACAGTCCCGTCATTGCTGCCCGAGAGCGCTTGCTGGCCATTCGGCGAGAAGGCCAGGCACAGGACCCGGCCCACGTGCCCGCGAAAGCGGCGGACGAGCTGGCCGGTGTTCACGTCCCGGAGTTTCAGGTCGTAATCCTTGCCCTGGACAAACTTGCTTCCATTCCACAGGTCGCCGCCGGCCGACAGCACCTGCCGCCCGTCCGGGGAGAAGACCGCCGACCAGACGAGCTCGTTCCCCGGAAACGACCTCAGCAGCTTCCCGGTCGCCGGCTGCCACAGCCGCAACGTGCCGTCGCTGCAGGCCGTCAGGGCCATGCTGGCATCGGGGGAAAAACCAACCTGGTTCACCTGTCCCGGGTGCCCGAGCAGAAGCTGGACTTCCAGCAGGGCCACGTCCCGGCTCACCGGCACGTTTGGCACGTCCTTCTTCTCGGGGGGTGCCGGCTTCTCCAGCCTGACGTGGACAATCGCCTCGCCGCCGCGGGTGATTGTGACTCGGTCCCTGTCCAGCTTGTATCCAGTGCGGCCGGCCGCGGGGCTGATCTCGTAGGTGCCCGCCTTGAAGCGGATTTTCTGGTTGGTTTGGCCGTCGGTGATGGTGACCTCTTCGCCCGCCCCGCGCACCGTGACGGCAATGTCTTTGTCCTCCGTCTGGATGACCAGAACGCCGTCCGCGGTCGCAATGGAAATCACACCCGCAACGACAAGCAGGGCGGCGGCCGCGACAGCGCCCAGCAGCAGCGGCCAGCGAGAGCGGCGGCGGGGCGGAGTCGGAATGCCGCGGCCCGGCTCGGCGAAGGGAGCCAGGGCCTGGGCGACCTCGGCGGGAGTCTGGTAGCGGCGTCTGGGGTCCTTGGCCAGCATCCGCTCGATGACCCGGATCAATCCCAGCGGCAGCTCCGGCCGATAAACACGCAAAGGCGGCGGCTCCAGTTCGCGCTGCGCCAGGATCTTCTGGAAGCCCTTGGCCTGAGCGAACGGCGGCTGACCGGCCAGGAGGAAATACAGGGTACACCCAAGGCTGTAGACGTCGGCACGGATGTCCGCCTGGTGCGCGTCGGCCACCTGCTCCGGTGCGATGTAATCGGGCGTCCCCATCGCCACGCCGGTCTCCGTCAGGTCTTCCGAGGTGTTGTCGTCGCCGACGAAGCGGGCCAGCCCGAAATCGAGGATCTTGATCTGCCCGTCGGTGGTGCGCATCAGGTTGTGCGGCTTGACGTCGCGGTGGACCATGCCCTGTTCGTGGGCGTATTGCAAGCCCTGGGCCGCCTGCTGGACATACTGGCAGGCCTGCTCCACCGGCAGCGGACCTGTGGTCTTGACCAGCTGGGCCAGGCTGACGCCCTCGACATACTCCAGGACCAGGAAATGCACGTCGCCGGCCTGGTCCGCATCGTGGGCGGCGACGATGTTGGGGTGCTTCAGCCGGGCCACCGCCTTGACCTCTTGCAGGAAGCGTTCGAGCGCGCCGGGCTTGCTGGCGGTCAGCTGGCGGATGACCTTGAGGGCGACCGTTCGCCGCATCAGCTGGTGCTCCGCCTTGTAGACGGCTCCCATGCCGCCCTCGCCCAGCTGACCCAGGATCCGATACTTGGGATGTTCTGCCAGGCGCGGGGAATGGGCTCCCGGAAGATGTTTTCCGTACCCCGGCCGAGCTTCCCCGTGGCGGTTTCGGTTTGCTCCACGGAAGGCCTGGAGCCAAGGTTGTCGATCACCCGCTTGACCTGCACGGCTTCCGCATCCAGGAAGCTGTGAGTCGGTGTCAGTGCTGCGAGCAAGGGATCGTCCAGCGGGGCCTGGCGGATTGCCTCCAGACAGGCGGAACACTGGTCCAGGTGTTCGGCACAGGCCGAGGCGATCGGCTCGGGCAATTCGCCCAGGGCCAGTTGCCGGAGCTGTTCGGGCGTTGGACAGGTCGAGAGTAGAGTCATGCGCGTCACCTGCAACCGGGCAGCGACCTCCAGTGTAGCGAGTGAGTTGGCCAAGTGACACGTCCTTTTCCGGTTTTCTTCAGGGCGTGACCGAGCAAGAAAACCTCGCAGGGTTGAGCATTACCGAAAAAAATCCGCAAGCCGAGCCTGCCGGGTGGATACGTCAAGCCGGTGCGATCCACCGACGGTAGCTGCCTTCTCCACCGACATAGATCATTTCCGCTTCCCGTTGTGCTGCATCGCCTTGACGCGCTTGACCAGGAAGTCATGCACCTCGCGCTCGGCCAGGCCGGCGTTCATGCCGTTGCTGTTGGAGGCAACACCAATCGCACAGTTTTCTGCAGGCGCGATCTTGACCGCGGCCGAAATGCCGACGTGCGCGCCGTTGTGCCAGAACACATCCCCTTTTGCCCAGCCGGTGGGCTGGCGGCCGAATGACATGGTGCCGATTTTGCCTGGCAGGAACTGATGCAGCTCGCGGAAGGTCTTGCTCCGCAGCAGGTTGGAATGGCCATTCTCGCCCTGAAGGTGCGCCGACGCCCACTTGCCAAGGTCGCCGATCGACAGGCAGGCGCCGGCGCCGGGCGCCCGCGAGAAGCCCTTGCCGACGAGCAGTTCGACAGGCTCATAGCGACCGTCCTCGAACTTGTGCGGCCAGGGGCCGTCCAGCTTGTCGGGCCCGCTGTTCATGACGAATTTGCCGGCCGTGGTCATGCCCAGAGGGCGGAAGACATGCTGCTCCATTAGCTCCTCGTAGGGCTTGTGGAGCTTTCTCTCCAGGTAACTGACGACGACGACGCACGAGCTGCAGTAGACGTTCTTGGTGCCCGGCCTGGCCACAGGCGGCTGGGCGGCCATGTTGCAGACATACTGGTAGCGGTTGGCCATCGTCTCCTTCAGGTCGTCGGGGGTGGGCTTGCGGTTCTCGGCCTTCTCCGGGGGGGACATGCCGCTGGTGTGCGACAGCAGCATGCGGACGGTCGCCTTGCGGTAGGCGGGCTGCATTTTCCCGACCAGTTCGGGGAACATCGTTTCCATCGTGGTGTCGAAGCTCAGCACGCCTTTCTCGACCAGGACGCCGACGAGCGTGGAGGTCATGGGCTTGGTGACCGAGCCGATGCAGAAGCGGTCGTTCTGGGTGACCCGCCTGGGGTTGCCCAGCTTGCGGTAGCCCACTGCCGAGGCCGCCACCACCTTGTCGCCAATGACCAGGCAGGCAGCCAGGGCGGGCAGCTTGTGTTTGTTCCGGATGCGTTCCAGTTCCTCGCTCAACCAGGCGGGGTTGGGAATCTTGTCCGTGCCGGGCTGGGCCTGGACCGGAACAGCGACAACAGCGGCGAGCAGAACGCCACTGATGCCGATCAGGATGCGCGGTGGGATGGCCAGCATGGTGCGCCCTTTCCGCCGTTGCTCTGGAGTGGGAGAAGTTGACTCCTGTGGCCTCTGTCCCTCCCAGCGACCGCCGCCGCGTACAGGGGAGAGAGAAGGCCACGTGGTCGAGCCGCTCTGGCCGGCCGCCAAGAAGAGTACGGAGGAGAGGCAGCGGACCTAGCAGAAGAAAGAAAGATTGCCGAAAAAAGCCCCGTCTTCGTGCCAGGTTCCGTACTTCCTTTTCAGCTTTTCTTCGGGGTCTGGCAGGCTCGGACAGGTTCTCGGTCCCGTTGCCGACCACCCTCATTCCGAGTAGGAAAACCACCAGCATCCACCGAAGCGCGGTATCCTCCTCATCGGCCCGACAAGAAGAGTACGGGAGCTAGCAGGGAAACCTAGCAGAGGAAATTCTTTTTTCTTCGTCAAAGGGGATGGGCATGGATCCCACGTCATTTTCGGGAACGAGCCCCACCTTGCTGGGCCGGTTACGGCAGGACCCGGCCAACCATGCCGCCTGGGCCGAATTCCTCAAGCGCTACGTGCCGCGGATCTACGCCTGGTGCCGGCACTGGAACCTGCAGCCGGCCGACGCCGAGGAAGTGACCCAGAACGTCCTGATGAAGCTGGTCACCAAGCTGGCCACGTTCGCCTACGACCCCTCCCGGAGCTTTCGCGCCTGGCTGAAGACGTTGACCCGCCACGCCTGGGTCGATTACCTGGAGAGCCTCAAGGCCCAGGGAGTGGGCGGCGACGGCAGCGAGCTTTTGCAGCGCCTGGAGAGCATCGCGGCCCGTGACGACCTGGTCAAGCGGTTGGAGGAGGAGTTCGATCACGAGATCCTGGAAGAAGCGATGGCCCGGGTCCGCCAGCGTGTCGAACCCCAGACCTGGGAGGCGTTTCGCTTGATGAGTCTGGAAGGCCTGTCCGGCAGCGAAGCCGCGGCACGCATCCCCATGAAAGAAAGCATGGTGTTCGTCGCCCGGGGACGGGTACTCAAGTTGCTCCGCGAGGAAGTGGAAAAGCTGAGCGGCTCAGCGGAAGACTGAGTTCGACTTTCGCCCTTTTTTGGAGTGCGGCAGTAGCTTTGCTCTGCCGCTTTTGTTTGGCCTTTTGTTTGTTGGCTTTTCTCTTTTTCCGCCAACCCAAGAAACAAAACAAAAAGGAGAAACCAAAGCGGCAGAGCAAAGCTACTGCCGCACTCCAAAATAGGGCAAAAGTCGAATTGAGATGTCGATGTGCCCAAACATTTTGGAAAAAATGTTTCGTCTGCTGCTAGGTTTCGCGACCGTTCCCCGTACTCCCTGTATCAGCTCGCGGGTGCGGGCCCTTTCCCCGACAAGGTTCCTCTTCGCAGGAGAACGACCATGTGCCTTCACAAGACCTTCGTGTGGTTGAGCGTTCTGACGGTGTGGTACGTCGCAACCGTTGCGAGCCCCGCCCTCCAGGCAGCGCCGACGCCCCGGGAGATCCTGGGCAGCCAGCTGCTCGTCAAGGAATATCTGGACAACCTCGACGTTCCGGCGGGACAGATTCAGCTGCTTCAAGAGGATCTGTTGCTCCAGGCTTTCCCCAACTACCTGTTCTTTGTGGTGGCCTATCCTTCCGCGGCGGCCGCCAGTCTGCCGGACCCCTTGAAGGCGGTCAACGTCTTCGCGGTCGCCCCCAGCGGCAAGGTCCTCCTCCTGAATGGGCGCGAGGAAATCGTGGCTCTGTTCAAGGCCGCCTACGATCCCGGACTGGCCGTCCACTGCTGCCACGTGCCTGTGCGCATTGCCTTGCTGCTGCTCAAGGCTCGGTATCCGGGCTATCAATTCTCCTTGCCCGAGGAGGAGATCCGGATCACGACCGACCCGGTCGCCGGCAAGGTGGGCGTGGGCAAACTGGTGGTCACCGAGGGCGGCACCGGCACCATTGAAGTCGCTCTGACGCTGGGCCAGAAGTGCGACCCGCTCAAGCTGGTGGAAACCATCACGCTCCGGCCGGCCCGGGTCGTCTTCGTTGCACCCACCGCTGTCCAGATCACGGCAGCGGAGAAGCTGGTCAAGGCGCAACTGGTGGCAGTACACGTCGCGGTCGATCCGGTGAAGTATGTCAATGACCCGGTGCTGGTGCAGGCCTTTCCGGGCCAGCTTTTCTTTGTCGCCCCCGCGTACGATCCGGACAGTGGTGTGGTCAAGAAGGGCTCCCTGAGCGTGATGGCCGTGGGCCCAAACGGCAAACCGCAAGTCGTGTTCGGCACCGGTGGCCGGTTTGGGGCCTGGTTCAATACTTCTTTCGGGCCCACCACGACTGACCCACGTCTCACCGAGAGCATCAACCTCTGGGCGCGGCTGGTCCAGGCAACCCATGCCAACATCAAGTTCGACCCGGTGGGGGCCCCGGAGATCACCACGGATGAGAGTGGCCACAGGACCGTCTTGAGCAAGGTCACCGGGATTGGAGCGGGAGGGAAGAAGAAGGTCCTCATCGTCCGGCTCCTGTACGGGAAGCGCGGCCGGCTGCTCGCCTGGTGGTGGGGGATCAGAACTGTGTAGCCAGGAAAGGAGGGCGCAGAGCGCCCTCGGGATGCAATGGCACGGACTCCAGCCCAGCGGCAACTCGCGTTGTGGCACGGTCTCTTGACCTCGCGTTGTGGCACGGTCTCCTGACCGTGCCACGCGCGTGTGGCACGGTCAGGAGACCGTGCCACAACGCACTGAGCGGCTCAGCGGAAGACTGAGCCGCTCACGCTGCGCAAATCAGCCACAAAGGCGGCAATGTCTTCTGGTTGGGTGTCCCAGGAACACATCAGGCGCTGCCCTCCCGCGATCGCATAGAAGTGCCAGCCGCGCTGGTGCAGGCCAAGGACCCACGGCTCCGGCATGTCCACAAACACGGCATTGGCTTGCACCGGGTAGAGGACCCGCAGCCCCGCGACGCCGCGCAGCTCCGTTTCCAGGCGGCGGGCCATGGCGTTGGCGTGCTCGGCGTTGCGGAGCCAGGCGCCCGACTCCAGCAGGGCGACCCAGGGGGCCGCGACGAAACGCATCTTGGCGAGCAGGTGGCCGGCCTGTTTACGGCGATACTCGAAATCCTCGGCCAGTCCGCGATTGAAGAAAACAATGGCGTCACCGGCCGCCAGGCCGTTCTTGGTGCCGCCCAGCGCCAGCACGTCAACACCGGCCTGCCAGGTGAGGGCCTTCGGCGGCAGCCGCAGCGTGGCCAGGGCGTTGGCGAAGCGGGCCCCATCGACGTGGAGCCGCAACCCGAACTCCCGGGCGGCCGTGCCCAGAGCTTGCATCTCCTCGACCGTGTAAATGGTGCCCGCCTCCGTGGCCTGGCTCAGACTGACCGCCCCCAGCTTGTGCTGGTGGACGTCGCGTCGGCCGGCGGCAGCGCCGCGGACAAAAGTGCTGTCGATTTTCCCGCCCTGCCCTGATCCGGGGATGAGCTTGATCCCCTTGCCGGCGTACTCCGGAGCCCCGCATTCGTCGGTCTGGACGTGGGCGTCCTTGTGACAGAGGACGCTGTGATACGACTGGCAGGAGGCAGCCAGGGCGAGGGCGTTGGCAGCGGTCCCGGTGAGGACGAAAAAAACCTCGCAGTCGGTCTCGAAGACCTCGCGCAGCAGGGTCCGGGCCCGCGCCGTCCACGGGTCGTCGCCGTAGGGGAAGCTGTGGCCTCGGTTGGCCTCCTGCAAGGCCGCGAACGCCTCGGGACAGAAACCGGCATAGGTATCGCTGGCGAACTGACGGATTCGCTGGGTTGTCAGCGTGTTGCTCATTGCGGCCTTACTTCTTTGGTTTCTTGGGGTCGAGGTTCTCCTTGATCTCCTCCTCGGTGACCATCGAGGGGATTCCGTCCGCCGGCACCTCGCCCTTGCAGATCCAGACGGCCGCGTTGAGGACGACCTTGCGGAAGTCGTCGTTCAGCCAGTTCTTGTGGAAATGGCCGCCGGTGAAGCCGACGCCCCGGCCGCCGTCCGGCCGCTCCACCGCCCACATCATCACCTCGGTCTGGCCCTTCGCCTTCTGGATATGTGGGTAGGGACCCTTCGGGTAGACGTAGGGACCGTCGCGCACCTTGTCCGGCGGTTTCGCGGACAGGATCGGCGTGACGCCCTTCATCTCCGGCCGGAAGCGCATGTTGAAGTACCATTCGTCGCGGATCGAGAACGGCTTGACGCCGCGCGTGATCTCGTGCTTGGGAAGGTCGGTGAACTCCGGCGACCACATCGGATTGCACGACCACAGATGCTCGTAGTAGCCGCCGATCCAGTCCTGCATCTGCTTGCCGCCCTTGTCCTTGGGGACCTCGACGCCGAAGTGCATGCACATCACGCCGACGCCGCGGCCCACGAAATCGGCCAGCACCCGGAGGCGGTCCCCCTGGATAAAGGGATGGCCAGCGCCGCCGTCGGCATAGAGGAGGATGCCGCTGGCCTCGGCGAACGCCTTCTCGGTGTCCGGCCAGCCATTGCGGTACATCGCAATCTCCAGCCCCGGGACCCGGCTCAGACACTTCTTGAGCAGCATCACCCCGGCGTTGAACTCGTGTTCCATCGGGCCGTGGCTTTGTTTGCCGGCCAGCATGACGAGCTTCTTGCTGGGCTCGGCGGCGAGGGTGCCCGGGACGCTCAACGCCCCGACGGCGGTGGCCGAGACGCCAAGGAAACCACGACGAGAAAGCGAGTGCGCGTGCATGCGGAACCTCCCAGAGGCCAGGTGTCGAGACAGACGGATGGCTGCGGTCTGGTATCATTGTAGGGAAATCGCTGGAAGTGATTCGCTCCGATTCACGGCCGTTGGTCTTGCGGAGGTGACCCGTGAACGCGCCCCAGTGGGTGAGCTGGCTCAAGCAAGCCGAGCAGCTGTTCGACCAGAAGCAATTCGACGAGGCCAGTAACCTGGCCGAGCAGGTGCTGCGGCACAACCCGGATTGTGCCGCCGCGCACCAGGTGCTGGGACTCGTGGCCACCGAGCGGGGCCAACCACAGGATGCGCTGGCCCGGCTGGAGCGGGCACTGGCACTGCAGCCGGACCTGGTTCCTTCCCACAATGGGCTCGGCCGCTGCTGCGCCCTGCTGGACGATCTCGACCGCGCCCTGCACCACTTCAATGCCGCCCTGGCCATTCAGCCGGAGCACGCCTTCGCCCACTTCAACCGGGCCACCGTCTGGCTGAAACAGGGCCGCTACGCCGACGGCTGGCTCGAATACGAATGGCGCTGGAACTGCGGTCTGGTGGCCCGGCCGCAGATCCCCCGGCCGCGCTGGGACGGCTCGCCCCTGAACGGGCGGAGCATCCTGGTCCACACCGAGCAGGGCCTCGGCGACGTGCTGCAATTCGTCCGCTTCCTGCCGGGGCTGCAGCGCCGCGGCGGCCGGATTGTGCTGGCGTGCCAGAAAGCGCTGCAGCCACTGCTCCGGCCGCTGCCGTGCGTGGACGAGTGGTTCCCGGTGGACGAGCCGGGGTCGATCAACTTCCAGCTCTGCGTGCCGATCCTCAGCCTTCCTGGCCTGCTGGGCGTCGATGAAACCAACATCCCCACCACCGTCCCCTACGTCCCGGTGGATCGGGACCGGTGCGAGAAGTGGCGGCCGCGTGTCGAGGACTTGCCCGGATTCAAGATCGGGCTGGCGTGGCAGGGGAGCCCGACCTTCAAGGGCGACGTCCACCGGTCGATTCCGCTGCGGTGGTTCGCACCGTTGGGGGTGCTGCCGGGCGTCAGCCTGGTGAGCTTGCAAAAGGGACCGGGCGAGGAGCAAATCGAACCCAACCGGGCCCAGCTGCCGCTGCACGTCTTTGAGGGCCTGGACCGCGACGGGGCGTTCCTCGACACGGCCGCGCTGATGCAGTACCTGGACCTGGTCATCACCTCGGACACGGCCATCGCCCACCTGGCCGGGGCGCTGGGCCGGCCGGTCTGGGTGCTGCTGTCGGCCGGCAGCGACTGGCGCTGGCTGGTCGGCCGGTCGGATTCGCCGTGGTATCCGACCATGCGGCTGTTCCGGCAGAAAGCACTGGGGGACTGGGCCGGGGTCGTTGCCGAGGTCGCGGCAGCTCTCCAGACCGAGATCGCGGCCCGCCGGGGAGCGCTGGCCGGCAAATCAAGGGGCGAACTGCTCCAGGTGCCAATCTCGGCCGGGGAGCTGATCGACAAGATCACCATTCTCGAAATCAAACAGCAGCGTCTGCCCACCGAGGCCGGGCGGGCCAACGTCCGACACGAGCTGCAATTGCTGGAGGCAGTTTGGCAAGCGACGCTGCCGCCAGCCGCGGAGTTGCCGGCGCTGACGGGGGAATTGAAGCAGATCAACGAGGCGCTGTGGGACATCGAGGAGGAGATCCGCCAGTGCGAGCGGGCCGGCGATTTCGGTGAGAAGTTCATCGCCTTGGCCCGGTCGGTGTACCAGACCAACGACCGCCGCAGCGCGGTGAAACGGCAAATCAACGGTTTGCTCCGCTCAACGATCAGGGAGGAGAAATCCTACGGAAGTGACAAGGAACCTGAACCGTAGCGGTTCGTTTGGAATGGGTTTGGAGGCAGGGAAACGAACTTTGCTGTCGTAACTCTCCTGCGATTCAAGGACTTGGGTCGATTCGTTTCCGCTACCCCCCGGACACCCCCCGCCGTTGGGAAACGAATTGGCCCCTATTGAGCTTCCTCGCTCAAGAATCCGTCTCGGTTGGCTCCACGTCGTCGTATTCCAGGTCTACCATCACGGGCCGACCGAAGATGACGAGTTCCACGCGGACGCCGCCAGCGGTTTCGAGGATCTCCTTGACCTCGCCTTCCATTCCAGCGAACGCACCGGCTGTCGCGCAGACGCGGCTGCCGACTTCCAGACCTTCGGGTCTGGGCGGAGGCGGCTGACCCTTGGCTCGTTTCTCCGGCATTACGAACCCTTCGGGGAAGAGCGTCGTGGCGTCATGCTTCGTTTGCTCGAATTTCGCGCCCTCCAGATCGGCCGAGGACAGATCGGCCCCGCACAGGTCGGCGTGACGGAAGTCAGCCTTGCGCAGGTTGGCATTCTTGAAGCTGGCGCCCCGGCAGCGGGAGTATTGCAGGTTGCACCTCTTGAGAGAGGTTCCCTCGAAGTCCGCTTCTCGAAGATTGCTGCTGCCGAAATCGGCTCCGTCAAGGATCGCACCCCGAAAACAGGATCTGATGAGAGATAAGTCATGGAGGCTGACGCCGGTCAGGTTAGCGCCGTTGAACCTGGCCGCCCTGGAAGTCCAGGCCTCCTAATTGCAGGCCGAGGTGTCTCCCCAGGTTTGCGCCCCGGAGGTCACAATGGGCAAGGTTGGCCCGGCGAAAATGCCCGGCTCGAGTCAAGGCCTCTCTTGGCAGGGCGTTCCACTGCCGAATCCCTTCTGGGCCTCCTCGCAGCATCTCGAGGAAGCGATGGCGCTCGGCCTGCTGCCGGGCCTTACGTTCGGCGGGAGAAGGCAGAGATCGCGCGAAAGCTTCATGCCAGGCGGCCAGCGCTAGCTCGGGCAGTTTCCCCAGGCGTGCCTTTGACACTCCCGGCAGAAACGCGAAGCGTCTCCAGGTACAGCTCTGCATCAGGCCAGAGTTGGGCCAGTTCAAGCATCGCTTCGGAAAGGGTGTCAGCCTGGCAGGTATGCGTCCGCGGGGATTGCCTAGCGTCGGCTTCGACAATGCGACATCCGCAGGAATCCGAAGCGAACGCCTCGGATAGTTCGCCCCGTGTCCTGGACGTACAAAGTGACGAAATCAGTCCCCCGGTGGTCGGGGTCGATGAGCAGGGACGTTTCCAGGCTACCGGTCTTGTTCCGCAAAGCCTCCAACCGGCGCATGCTCGGGCCGATTCGCTCCAGGGCGACAGGTGCCGGCGGGAGAAAACTGAGGGGTTGGCCGGGACCAAGCGCGTCCAACCTGGCAGCGTACAGGTTTGCTCCCTCGAAGTTGGCCCCATCGATCGCTGTGCCGGTTAGGTCAGCGCCGGCGAGGTTGGCCCCAGTCAGGTCGGCACCGCTCAGGTTGGCGTTGGTAAGGTTCGCACGGCAGAGGCTTGTCTGGGAGAGATTGGCGCCGCGGAAATTGGCTCCAGTGAGGTCGCACTTGTCAAGGAAGGCCCGAGTGAGGTTCGCGCAGGCAAAGTCGGCGTTGAGAAAGGTGGAATCATGCAAGGAGGCGTCGGACAGATCGGCATTGCGGAAGATTGCATGTTCGGATCGGGTGCAACTTCCCTCCACTCGGGGCAGTTTTGCCCCGGTGAAGTCTGTGCGGACGATGACGGCAGGGTTGAACCGGACGCCACTGAAGTCGGCCTGCTGGGCCGTGCAATCGGTAAGATGGAAGACGTAAGCCCCAGGCAAGTGGGCGCCGTCGAGATTGACCCGGACCAGTTCATCCATACAGCTGCGTGACAGATCAGCGCCGGACAGGTCGGCGCCCTCCAACTTCACCCGGTAGAGGACGATTCCGGACAGTTTGGCGCCGCGTAAGTCGGCGCCGCTCAAGTCGATCGGAACTCGCGCCTGGTCATTTCGGAGCCAGCGCCATTGCTCCAGGCCCTCTTCGCCACCCCGGAGCAGGGCGAGCGCCTCTTGAGGGGTGAGCGAGAGCAGGTCACGGAATGCTTCCCAGTCAAGAATCTGAATGGCTGCACCGCTTTTGTTCAGCGCGAGGGCTTCTCGTTCCTCGGCGGTGGGCCGGTTGGGCCGACGGTAAAGGACAACGAGGTAGTCCAGGTTTGGCGTCACTTCCCGCATCACGTGGCCGCCAAGGGCCAGGAGATGATCTGCGGCCTCTGCCAACTCCGAATCGTTGCCGGATAAGGAAGTTAGCAGAAACGTCTTGCCTTTGATGCGGGAAGGAGCCTCGAACGATCCGGGCGGTGCCTGTTTCTCAGCCATGGAGGATCTCCTGACAACCCCAAGGATCATGCCGACTGGGAAACTCCCTGATACAATGCGACACGACGCCAATAGGCCGAGGGCGCTATCCCCAGTGAAGCGGCGTGCCCTGTACCAAAGGTTAGGATGCGAAAGGATGTACGACCACGTGTGAAGCAGGTTTGGGTTAACAGTGCATTTCCACAGACCAAGCTTCACCAGAAAGAAAGGTTGAGTCGCCTCGGGAGGGAAGAGAACCGTGTCTGACCTGGGATTCCTCGCCGCGATCCGTCAAGATCCCGACAATGATGACCTGCGCCTGGTTTATGCGGACTGGCTGGAGGACCACGATGACCTGGCCCGAGCCGAATTCATTCGGGTCCAGCTTGCCCTTGCTCGTGAGGGTTGTGAACACCTTCATCCGTTCGGCGACTGTCCCGGGTGTACCCTGCGCCGGCGTGAGGAGGAACTGCTCTCAAGCCATGGAACGGAGTGGCTCGCGGCTGTCCTGCCCGGCTTTGGGTTGCGTCTCAGTAATGATTGGATGTCGTCGGTTCCGGAACGCTTGGCCTGCCAGCGCCAGGCGGCGTTCCGGCGCGGTCTGGTCTCGGTGCTCTTCCTCCAAATGCCCGACTTCTTGCTCAACGGCGCCGACTACGTGAAGCGGCTCGCCACCCTGGTTCGCGTGCAGTTGATCGACCGCTGGCCTGGGATTGTCGATCACCATGCGGGCTACTGCTGGTCTGGAAAGGAAGCGGACGCCGAATCCTATCACTTCCTTCCTCTGGACCTTGCGGATCGATTACCAGCCGCTGCTGAGGGTTCCTTCTCTCTCCTCTCCTATCCCACGGAAGGCGAGGCACTGGCGGCCCTGTCGCGGGCCTGCATTCTTCACCTCCGGAACGGTCCCCGGCGCTCGCACTTCGCGGAAACCTTCACCACCAGCCAGGTCGCGGAGATCTGCCAGGTAGCGCCCAGCACGGTAAGCCATTGGTTCGATTCGGGCCGGCTGAACGGCTACCGCAGGCCCGGCAGCCTGGAGCGACAGGCTCGCCGCGAATGGCTCCTCCGCTTCCTCCGAGAGAACGACATTCCTTTCGGCGCTTCGTTTCCGGACTGGGGAGAGGGAGACCTGGAAGGAGGTCCTTCTGCCATCCTGCTCGGGTGGGATCCTTAGGAGTAACCAGCCCGGACGGCGTACAAGGCCAGCGGACTCATGATTATTCCAAAATACCAAAATCTCCAAACTTCCATCTTGAGATAAATACCAAATTCGGTAAGATGAAGGAGAATGACACCAACAGAGGGAGCCGGCGCCGTGACAATCCTGACCCACGTGACCGATGAAAAAGCCCGCATCACTCTCCCCAAGAGTTTCGCGAACTCCACAGTCCTGGTTGAGCAAGTCAGCGACACCGAGCTTCGCATCCGCAAAGCCCGTGTCATTCCGGAAGACGAGCTGCCCTTCGTCGAGGAGGCGATGGCTCCGCTTTCCGACCGCGACCGCGATGTTTTTCTGGCGCTCCTGGACAACCCGCCGCCACCGAACGATGCCTTGCGACGCCTCCTGAGGTCAGGGCCTGACCCCCAGAACCAGGAGGGTACGGACGAGGGGAGTCGGTCTGGCCAGCCGGTCGATCTGGTATCCCTCTCCTGGCCGGACTTTTTTACTCGAGTCCGGGCGGAGCAGCATCCCCCCGGTCACCCCCTGATGCAGGAACGTCTTCAGGTCCTTCGTGAGGTTCGGCAGTTGTTCGCGCACAAGGTGCATTTCCGCGATCTCGACTATGCAGGGCGGAGAAAGATCGCTGGGCTGTTCAAGTCCACGAACCCGAATTTCTTGCTCTTCGGCAGCATGCAGTGGGTCGGGCTTTTCAAGCAGGCGGTCAAGGAGAACAACGAGGGAATTTCGCTTGCCCTGGACGAGATTCCTCTCGACGGCGACGTCATCGCGCGATCACTACCAGAGATTCACCGAGCGCTTCCTGAAGGCGTTCAAGCGCTCGGGGATGGCGCTGGCCAGCCGATTGCTCGCCATGAAGCGCCCCGACACGTTCGTCTGCGTCAACAACCAGAACCGGGAAGGGCTGGTTCAAGCGTTCCGGGTCAGCCCGAGCAGAGACGCGGAAGCGTATTGGGATTTGATCGAACGGGTTCGGTCTTGCGCCTGGTGGAAGGCGCCGCCGCCGGCGGCGGGGGACGAACGAGAAGTATGGAGAGCGCGGGCGGCCTTCCTCGATGCTCTCTTCTACGCCGAGAGCGGCCAAGAAATAACTCCAGCAGGGAATGGCAACGTGGCTGAATGGCGGATCGAACCGCTGCGCGCCTCCCATGAACGCGGAGAGTTTTCCTGCGGGAAGGCTCCTCTGGATGACTTTCTGCGTTTGCGGGCGAGCCAGTATGAAAAGCGCCGGCTGGGACGCACCTTCGTCGCGCTGTTTCCTGGCACGACGAGGGTGGCCGGCTATTACACGCTTGCGGCTGGTGCCATCGCCGTCGCCAACCTCCCCCCCGACGCCGCCAGGCGGTTGCCCAGGCACCCCGTTCCGGTCATCTTGCTTGGGCGGTTGGCCGTCGATCAGAAAGCCAGGGGTCAGGGGCTTGGGAAGGCCCTTTTGCGCGATGCCTTGCGTCGCAGCCTGGACCTGTCCGAACAGCTCGGCTTGTTTGCGGTCGAAGTCTTGGCCATCGATGCCGAGGCCAGGGAGTTCTACACCAAGTACGGCTTTGTTCCGCTCGCCGACAATGACCTGCATCTGTTCCTCCCGATCAGGACAATCGAGGAAGGAAGCACGGAGGCAAAGTCGGAAACCAGTGAGCAGCCTGCGGCAGGGGAGGGGAACCTGGAAGGAGATCCTGGGGCTAAAGATTGAATGAACCGGCGAAGGATCGTGGTCCAATCCCTTTGGCAATTCCTTTTGAACAGGAGATCGTACGCGGATGACTCCTGCTTCGCGTTCAAGGCCTCGGCCCCGGTAAGGGCCGCTTGCGATGAGGGCGTGGTCCTCCCGGACGGCCGCCTCGTGCATCAGGAGGCGGCCCAGCAGGACGGAGGCCCAGACCAGCAGCACCGCCCCCGCCAGGCCGACGGCCAACCCGACAACCCGCACCGGCAGCCAACCCGCTTCGATCGCGCCGACCCGCAGGCCAATCAGGGCCGGGGGAAGCAGCCACTCGACCGGCAGCAACTTGGCTGTCGGCCGCTCCCCTCGGATGGTACGGACGTCCTCGTTTCTTTTCCCCCAACATGCCTATCCGCGGCTATCGACCCTCGGCCAAGAATTGGCCGATGGCCGCGGCCAACTCTTCGCGCTGGTCGCACAGCAGGAAATGGCCGGCGCGGCCAGCCGCGCGGGTCTTGCCGTTCTTAACCACGTGCAGACGGGCGTTGGGGAAGGAATCGACGTACGTGCGGCTCACGCGCTCGGGAACCAGGTCGTTCGCGCCGTGAACCACCAACGCGGGAGCCTGGACTCCCCAAAGTGCCGCCCGGTAATCATGCCGCTTCCCCAGGCTGAAGTACATCGCCTGGACCATCCAGCCGCCGTTGTCGGCGTCGGCACCGTCGGCGGCCTGGGCTCCCGATGCCGCCAAGAAGTAGTCGCCCAGCCGGCGGTTCAACTTGGCAAGTTCCTCTTCCGACTGCGAGAATACCCGCCCGAAGTCGAGGTACTCCGTCAAAAAGCGGTTATACGCATCCCGTTGGTCCTCTGGCAGGTGATGGCGGATTACCTCGAAGAAGCTGCCCTTCTCGTCGGGTAGCACGAGTACGCCGCTCGGGGCTACCAGCACCAGAGCCTCCACGCGTTCCGGGAATTCGGCCGCGTACATCGATGCCAGGAAGGCCCCGAACGAATGGCCAAAGAGGATCAACTTCTCCGGGCCGAGTACGTGTCGGATGCGGTCGATGTCGGCAAGTTGGGCACCGATCCCAAGTGTGCGTTCCAGGTCCTTCATGTTGGCGTAGAAGTTCCGAGATGCAAACCGATCGAACGGCTTCGTCGATCGGCCACAGCCCCGCTGATCGTAGTAGTAGAACTTGTACCGACCCGTAAGCGGCTCAAGGGCCGTCAGGGGCTGGTGGATCGGGTAGCCTGGACCGCCGTGAACGACCAGGACGGGACGACCAGCCCCACGCACGTGGTAAAAGAGGCGGACATCTTCTTCAACCAGCCAGTACGGCCCCTCCAAGGTCTGTTCTGGTGGGACCAGGGAACCCCGCAGGTTCTTCCCCGATCGAACCATCCCAGGCTCGTAGAGCGGCTGCCCCATCAGCCACCAGACGGCGATGCCTCCGACGGCAACCAGGACGACCAGGCCGACAACGCAGAGCGTCATTTTCTTCCTCACGTAAGTTTCCGAAAGGTTTGGCATCAGCCCATCAACAGGGGCAGGTACACGTCGGTGAGGAGTTCCTCCGGCCTGGTATCCTGCGGAGAGTTCCGATAGACCTCGACGGAAGCGGCCGAGCGCAATTCTCGTCCGCTCCCAGGCAGCCATTGACCGCACACCCTCGCGTAGGTTTCCCCCAGCGCCTCGTAGGGGCCCCGGTGCGTGGCCACAGCATACTCCCCACCAATCTCCTGAACGCCCAACTCTCCTTCGGACTGGAAGCGTTCGTCCACGACGATGCAGGCGTCATAGCGAACTTTGTCCGGAGGCGTCACTTCCGGGTCATCATGCACAAGGCCCAGTAGCCTCGCGCTGCGACCGATCAGTCCTTTTTGACCGGCCCAGGCAAACAGCTTGCCCCAGGTGTGTCCAACCTCCCTGCAGGGACCGACGTGTCGCAGGAAGGCGACGCGCGTGGCGGGGAAAGACGCAACGTGGACATCCAGCGACGGTCGCCCTTCCTGGACGTCCCGGTAGCCGTCGAGTCGGCCGTCCGCTTGATAATGGATTCCGGAAGGAACCTGCGGGAATGGCAATGACCGATGCCGATCGCGGAAGTGTGAAGGCGACTTCCCGAACATCGCGCCGAACGCTCTTGTGAACGCTTCATGAGTCTCGTAGCCAGCCTCAAAGGCGATGCGGGTTATCGGCTGGTCTGTGAACTTGAGCCGGTGGGCCGCCCGCTCCAGGCGGAGCCTGCGGACGTGTTCCATGATCGACTCACCTACCATACCTCTGAAGATGCGATGGAAGTGATAAGGGGAGAAATGAGCGAGCGCCGCCAACGACTCCAGCGAGACGGCCTCGTCCAGGTGGTTCTGGATGTACACCAGGACACGCAGAATCCGCTCCTTGTAGGTCCGCTCAGTGTTCGGTCTCACTGGTATCTCCTCAAGCCGGGTGAAGCCTCACGAAGAGCATACAGTTTCGCTCGGGAGCCCGCTTGATCGTTTTTGCGGATTTGGCGTGCAACTCGGTGGTTTGGCTCCCGTCCCGCACCATGTCGGCCGGGACATGCTGGAACTGCACTGGTAATCCCAGCATGTCCCGGTCTGCCTCTGCGGTCATCCTGTTGCACGCGCGCGCCGGGCCGTGCGGCAGTCAACGGGTAGCGTCGTTCGAGACCGCACCCCGTGGGCGAAGCAGCTGGACGATCTCGTGATGCCCGCGCTTCGTAGCCCATGCCAAAGGCGTTGCCCACGGCTCGGCGTCCGCTTCCACCGGGTCCGCGCCGCGTTCCAGGTACAGTCTGACAAGCTCGATGCGTCCCCACCGGCAGGCCGCGGTGCGGAACGGGCGTTATGCACCGCCTTCAGCCGACCGATTCGATACCTGAGCGCCGTGCTTTCGCAGGACGCCTGCCACCTCGTCATTGTGGTTGGCGATGGCATCATCCAGGGGCGTCTGTCCTCGATCCCCCGTTGCACGGCGGTTCATGTCCGCGCCGTGGGCGAGGAGGAGTTCCGCAGTTCGGCAATAAGCCTCCGGGTCGTGGCTGCCGCGCGAAGAACCGCCCACGGCGACGGCATGGAGCGCTGTCGTTCCCACCACGGCATCCTGATTGACGTCCGCGCCGCGCTGGAGCAGCAGGTCCACCGCCTCCGCGCTTCCGGCATCAGCAGCCCAGGCGAGGGGCGTTCGCCACCAGTGCGTGGATGAATCATTGACATTGGCTCCCAGTTGGAGCAGACGCTCGCACAAGTCTACTGCGTTTCGATGGGCAGCCCAATGGAGTGGCGATGCGCCCCGCAACTGCCCTGGTTCCTCGGAGTGCCCTGCAGCCAGCACCGGGGAGACACGGAGCATCTCCAGCGCTTCGCGGTCCCGACCTGCCTTTATCAGGCTGATCAACGCGTCCACGGTTTGCATCGTTTGATCCTGCACTGCCTCGGGTCAGGTGCCTAACGGACGTGCGCGGTGGTAGATCTGCAAGGGACCTTGCGAGAAAACCCTGACCCAGCCGGGGTGGCCTGGCCAGGTCGCCGGCGCCGGGGCGTTCCAGCAGAGGACCACGTCCACGTTGTCGCGCTGACCGTAGCCGGCCACGTTTCCCGCGCCACGGGTCACGCCGCGGCGGAACTTGAGCGGAAAGTGCAGTGTGGCGGCTTCGTAGTTGTTCAGGTTCACGTTGCCCGTTCCCACACAGTAGTAACTGGCGGCATGCGCCAGCGGATTGACCAGGGGAAAGTGCCGGCGGTCCGCCTGGCTGACGAAGAGGCGCTGGTCGCGACCGGCCGCGGCCACCCCGGCGGTGTACTCGGCGAGAAGATCATTGCCCTGCCCAACCACGTCCAATACCAGCACCAGGTTCACGCCCAGCAGCAGGACCGTCAGGCCACGCACGCCGATCCGGACGATCCGGTTGGCCGGCTCGCGCAGACAGGCCAGCCCGAGCAGCAGAGGCAGCAACGCCACCCGGCAGCGGAGGAAGCCGCCATGCGACTGCCCCGCGTTGGTCCCGCCGAGATCGTGGGGCAGCAGCGGAAAGGCGGCCAGCAAAGCAGCTCCGAAAAGCAAGGGAAACAACCAGCCCGCCCCGGCGCCATCTTTGGAGGCGCCGAGCAACCACTCTCCCAGGGTCCACGTCCCGAGCAGCACCAACCAGCCTGCGACAATCAGACTGAAGGATACGCGGGGACCGGTGTGGTGCTCCAGAAGCTCCTGGTCGATCTTCCGCAGCTCATGGAGGAAGCGCGTCGGCCGCTTGTCCTGAGCCAGGGCCCGCGTCCTCTCCAGGAGGCGCCTGGCGGCGCCGTCTCGGTAAAAGCCGCTTTCCTGGAAGTAATCATCGGCCAGGCAAACGGCCGGCAGCGCGGCGCCAACGACGAGGAGGACGCCCAGGACCCGGGCGCCAAGCCGCGTGAGGTAGAAGTCGAGAGCTGATGGGGCTGAAGCCGCGGCGTCCGCGCTGGTTGCTTCCGGTTCGTTCCTGCTTGTCCAGGGAGCCAGGACGACCGCGCCCAGCGCCCCCGCCAGGGCCAGCAGGAAACCGACGAGGTGGGTGAAGAACGCCAGCGTGAACAGCACTGCCAGCAGCGCCGTTCGCGGCAGACTCAGCGTGCCCCGGCCGCGGACACACAGACCGACGATGAACCAGAACAGGACCAGGCTCAAGCAGCAGTTCTAGAAGCCCATCCAGAAGCAGCGATTGTAGACAAACAACAGCCCCATCCAGGAAAGAGGCCGGCAGCGCGGCCCGAAGGAGCCCAGGAAATAGCGAAAGCCGCCGGCAAATCCCAGGACGTACAGAGTCACCAGCAGTTTTTCCGCGATCAGCGGTGGGAAGAGAGCCAGCAGCCCGGCCAGCAGCAGGTGCGAAATCCAGTTCGGAATGCATTCCGAACGGAACTCGAAAAACGCCTCGGCGCCGGCCGTCGATGCCCCGTAATGCAGAATCAGCTCGGCGTTGGCGAGGTGGGAGGGACCATCCTGGGTCGGCAGGTACGCGAACGCCCAGACCGGAAGCAGATACGCGGCCGCCAGATACCAGAAGCCCACGGCTTCCAGGTGCGTTCCCAGCCAGTCCCCAAAGGACGCCGAAGCTCGATCTTTCCTGAGCGGCGCGGCCATGGTCGGTCTTCCCCAAAGGCTCCTCTGTCCCGGTCGGCCGCGTTACTGGGGCGCCGGCGCTTCACGTCGCACTTCAATGCCTTCGACCACGACGCCAAGCGTTCTCTGGTCCGCCTTCGGGGTGAACGTATCGCTGATAATGTCCAGGACCAACTCATCTCCGAGGTCGATACCGGTCAGATCAAGCATCTTGTCCGGAAACTTCCCGGCGGAGCCGCCTTCCCATTTCCAAAGAGCTATCTGTTGCTTGAACAACACCCGGTTATTGGCCACGATCTGTACCCAGGCTGTTTTCACCTCCGCCGGCCTGAGAATGCCAAGCTCCACGACGAGCCCCGTGGGAGGCTTGCGTCGATCGATGGGAATTACCAGCCTCCCCTTGCCGTCGGTCCATCGGAACGGCTTGCCAGCCTTACTGTATTCCTCCTGCCAAAACCCTGACTCCTCCACCTCCGGAACGAATTGATTTCCCAGGGTTCCGTTCAGGAACGAATAATCCTTGACCCGCCTCGGCCAAAAGAGCCAGCTGCAGACGCCGGCCACGACCGCGAGCACCAGCACCGAAGCAACCACCCTGCGGTCCTTCTGGATCGAAAACCGGCCCGTGGACGCCCGGGGAGCGAGGGAGCCTGGGTTGGTTTCGGGAATGAGCACGCCCTGGCGGCACCCGGGGCACTTGATCTTCTTGCCGGCCAGTGCCGTCCGGGCCCGGAGGTTCTTGCCGCAGCCGGGACACGGAAAGGCGATGAGCGGCGCAACTGCTTCGGGGTCGGCAGGCCCGGGCTCTTCCTCACCCTCCTCACCGGTTCCAGGGACGTCTGGGGAAGGGACTGTCCGGTCCCGGCGGCGCACCTGAAGCAACAAACCCAGGGCGCACAGCAAGACCAGGATGAAGCCGAGGGCAACGACTGCCAGTATCCATCGTTTCGGTTTCGACAAGATCGAGGACGGGGAGGCCAGCCCGCTGTGGATGCGCAGGTCGATCAGGCGGACGTCCACGCCGGCCGGACTGCCGCTGTTGTTGACCACGAAGCGGACAAGTTGCAGGTCTTCCCTGGTAAACTCTCGGCGGTTGATCTCCTCGAACTTGTTCTCGGGGCCCTCGGCCACCAGGAAGTGCAGGGTCGAGCCTTTGCGCACAAACCGCAGTTGCCCGGCGCGCGCCGTCGTCGGGGTGAACGTGTGCTGGCCGCTATCGGGTTGCCCCTTGATCCAGAATTCCGTCTGGTAAACGTCCCCTTGATCGGGTCGCAGAAACCGGCTGACCTTGCCAAACTTCGTCAGGTTGTCGTCGGTAGCGACGTTCAGGGCAACTCCCACCCCGTTGCCGTCCGGCGGACGGTCGGCGGACAGGAACTCGTAGGTGCCGGTGATCTCGAAATTGCCCGCGACGGCGAAGTTTGCCACGACCCCGACCGGCGCATTCGACCGCCGCGTGGCAGGCAAGGTTATGCGTAACCCATTCTCCTCCCGCTTGATCACCTTGTCGGCGTCCGGGCCCTCCAGGGTGAAGGAGGAAGGCAGGGGCCGACCCCCCCGGAAGTCGCAGTAGACCTCGGTGGCAGACGGTTGCTTCTCGGGAGGCGGCGCAGCCTGGAGAAGGAGGAACAGGCCCACCCCCAGGGCAGCCAGGGCCCCGAGCGCTAGAAACCAGCGGGGTCGCAGCCACGGGGCCAGGCGGCCCCGGAGGCGGGAGGACGGCGGCCCGGCACAGGCCTCGGGCGGGAGAGGACGTAACTCGGGAGGCAGGACCGTCCCCGGCTGGCGGAGGTGGGCGAGGTAGCCCTCCAGCAGAGCGGCGACCTCGCTGGCGCTCTGGAAGCGGTCGGCCGGATTCTTGGCCAGCAAGCGGGCGATCAGTGTCTCCAGCCAGGCCGGCACCCTGGGATTGAGGGAACGAAGCGGTATCGGCTCCCGGTCGCAGACCTGGCGCAGCACGGCCAGGGTTGTCGCTTCGTGGAAGGGCGGGGTTCCGGTACACAGGGCATAGAGGACGCTGCCGAGGCTGAACAGGTCGGCGCGGTGGTCGATCGGCTTGCTGCTGGCTTGCTCGGGGGCCATGTACTCGGGGGTGCCGGCCACCACGCCGCTCTGGGTCAGGCCGACGTCATCGACCAGGCGGGCCAGGCCGAAGTCGATGATCTTGACGCGACATTCTCCCCTCTCCCCGCTGGGGAGAGGGGTTGGGGGTGAGGGGTCCTCCAGCAGGATGTTGGACGGCTTGATGTCCCGATGGATCAACCCCTGACTGTGAGCCGCCGCCAACCCCAATGCCGTTTGCTGTCCGATGCGGACGATTGTCTCCACGTCCAGAGGCCCGTTGCGGTCCAGGCGAGCTTGCAGCGATTCCCCCGACACGTACTGCATCACCAGGTAAGGCAGACCGTCGCTCTCGTGAACGCCGTGGATGGGCACGATGTGTTCGTGGCAGACCGCGGCCGCGGCCTGGGCCTCGCGGGTGAAGCGCCGGCGGGCGTTGGCGCTGCCCGCCAAGGCGGGGGCCAGCACTTTGATGGCCACCAGACGCTGCAGCGCCGGCTCGTACGCCTTCAGCACGACGCCCATCCCCCCCTGCCCGATGACTTCCCGCACCTCGTAGACGCCGAGCGTGCCCAGGAGGTCGGGCCGATCACTGGGGCGCAGGTAGTAGAGTTCGGCCGGTTCTGTCGGGACGGCCGGGGCCAGGTCATTCCCCTCCTGGAGCCGCTCCAGGAACTCGTTCAAGGTCGGGTCGATGGGCGCGGCCGTCGGGTCGCCGACGCGCCGGGCCCGCTTCCGGTACGCCTCCTCCTCCGCCGCGGTCCGGTCCAGGCGATCCTGGCAGGCCGGGCACAACTGCAGGTGGCGCTCCAAACGACTCAATTGGTCCGGTGCGAGATCGAGGTCGAGCAAGCTCTGCCAGCCCTCGGTTCCCGGACAGTCAAGCGGCGTGGTCATGATGGTTCCTCGGGAGTCGCGGCGCTGGGCGGCTCGCTCAGGGTTCGCGCACGGATCGGACCAGGGCCTTGAGTCGGGCCAGGATCCGGTGACGGGCCAGGTAGACGGCTGCGGTGGTCAAGCCGAGTTCGGCGGCCACGTGCTTCGTCGGCTGACCCTCCAGCGCGGTCCTCCAGAAGGCCTGCCAGGTTGAGTCCGCGACGTCCTTGCGGACTTGCGCAGGCCCAGGAAAACACCTGGTCCTCCCACTCGTCTTCCCACTCGGCCTCGTCCGTCGCGGGCGCTGGGCATTGTTCCAGTAGTTGCTGGGTCGCCGAATCTCCACTGCCGCGAACCCGATTCCCCCGGGCCGACCGCCAGGTGGACAGTTTCCGCCGGACGACCGTGAACAGCCAGTTGCGAAAGGAACCCCGGCTGGGGTCGTACTCCAGCCGGCCCACGCCGCTGGCAACGGCGCGGAGGACTTCCTGGCCCAGGTCGGCCGCGTCAGCGTCCTGCAACCCCTGCTTGCGCGCGTAGTTATAGACCAGGGGGCCATACAGTGCGATGAACTCCGTCCAGGCGGCCTGATCCCGCGGGTCGCGCAGGCGGACCAGCAGGCTGGCTCGGGTCGGGGGAATTTCCGCCATTGGTCCTCAGTCACCTCGCTCTGCCTATCAGTTCCAGGCCGTCCCGGAAAATCTTTCGCGCTGCGTCCCTTTTTGCAACCCGGGAGAGACAGTTCCTTGATTCTATCCTCTGACCGCCTGCGCCGTTGCGCCAGAGCGCTCGACTTCGGCGACGGCTGCCTCTTTGCCGGCGCGGTACGAATGGAGCAGTTCCTTGGCCTGCTTGCGGAGTTGGGCAAGGCTCGGCTTGTGCGGGAGAGTGCGCGTGGGGGCAGAGTGAGAAGACATGACGTCCTCCTTTCCGCGGCTGCTTGCCGCATGGTTCGGTGTCCGCGTCGCGAACCGAAAGAAGGTACGTTGGCGATCAACAGCAACGCCTGAGTCAGGTGGGCTCAGCCCTTTCCGCGGACACAGCAGCGCCCTGCACGCTTGCGGCTGCATTATCATGCCGGGGAGGCATGAAGCAATCCCTCAATAGCCCGTGCAGCGGCGCAGTTTTTGTCACAAGCAGGGCAGGCAAAGGTTAGCACGGGTGGCGCAGTTGCATCGCCGCGCATGCCTTTGTTGAAAGCGGGTGGCATGGTCAGCTCGTTGCGATCGGTCCGTTCGCCTCACTTCCGGGCGGTGACCTACTGGTTGGCAGGGGCCCGCCCGCCTGGGTCCCCGGCGCACGTACGCCCTGGCCGCACCGGGGGCACTTGAGCGACTTGCCGGCCAGTGCCGCCCGGGCCCGGAGGTTCTTGCCGCAGCCGGGACACGAAAAGGCGATGACCAGCGCAACTGCTTCGGGGTCGGCAGGCCCGGGCTTTTCCTCACCCTCCTCCCCGGTTCCAGGGACGCCTGGGGAAGCGAATGTCCGGTCCCGGCGGCGCACCTGAAGCAACACACCCAGGGCGCACAGCAAGACCAGGATGAAGCCGAGGGCAACCACTGCCAGCAGCCATCGTTTCCGTTTCGGCAAGATCGAGGGCGGGGAGGCCGGCCCACTGCGGATCTGCACATCGATCAGACGAACATCCACATCACTGACCTGACGCAGCACCGCCAGTGGCGTCGCGGCGCGGAAGGGAGGGACGCCGGTACACAGGGCGTACAGGACGCTGCCGAGGCTGAACAGGTCGGCGCGGTGGTCCACCGGCTCGCCGCGCGCTTGTTCCGGAGCCATGTACTCGGGAGTGCCGGCCAGCACGCCGTTCTGGGTCAGGCCGACGTCATCGACCAGGCGGGCCAGGCCGAAGTCGGTGATCTTGACGCAGGGCGAGCCGGGCGGGTCCGGAGTGTTAGCCCGAAGCGCTAGCGAGGGTTTGCGTTCTCCCTCGCTAGCGCTTCGGGCTAACACTCCGGACCCGCCTGCCTCGCCTTCCAGCAGCAGATTGCCCGGCTTGATGTCCCGGTGGATCAGCCCCTGGGCGTGGGCGGCCGCCAGTCCCCGAGCCGTCTGCAGCCCGATGTGGACAACCTCCTCGATCGGCAGCGGCCCAGTGCGGTCGAGCCGGGCTTGCAGCGACTCGCCTTCGATGAGCTGCATCACCAGGTAGGGCAGCCCCTCCGTCTCGTGGACGCCGTGGACGGCAACAACATTCTCGTGCCAGACGGCAGCGGCGGCCTGGGCTTCGCGGATGAACCTTCGGCGCGCGTGGGCGCTGCCGGCCAGGACGAGAGTCGGGACCTTGATGGCCACCAATCGTTGCAAGATCGGATCGAACGCCTTCAGCACGATCCCCATCCCTCCCTGCCCGATCACTTCCAGCACCTCATGGGAGCCCAGCAAACCGAGCACTCCCGGCCGGTCCGCCGGCTGAAGGAACGACAGGGGCAAGTCCTCCCCGGACGGGGCACCCGCTTGCGGGTCGGCTGCCGTTCCCAGCAGCAACGGCAGCTCGGTTTTCAGCTGGGCCAGGCCGCGTTGCAGGGTCTGCTCGCTGGTTGGCGACCGGCTCGATGCGTTCGCCTCTCACTCCAGACAAGGAGCGGGTAACATCCTGCCAGGTCGAACCGTCGGCAGCCAGGTCCGCCAGGGTCTGCTGACAGCAGGGGCAGCTTTCCAGGTGTTCGGAATAGTCGGCGCTGCCCTCGTCGGCGTCGCTCTCCAGCAGTGCGCACAACACCTCGTTGTCGGGACAGCCGGCTGTGTTCATTGGGTGCTGGCTCCTTCGGGGTTGTCCGGGCGCTGGCAGTCGGCGGCTCCGGGTTCCTGGGCCTGTTCCAGGATCGCCTTGAGGCGAGCCATGACCCGGCTCCTGGCCAGGTAGACGGAGGCAACGCTCAGGCTCAGAGATTCCGCAACCTCCCGTGGTGGTTGACCTTCCACCGCCGTTTGCCAGAATGCCTGCCAGGTGGCCGGGCGCACCTGGGGCCGCACCTGCTCGACCGCCCAGGCGAAGAGTCGTTGCTGGTACTCCGCTTCCCAGGCGGCGGTCTCGTGATCCGGGGCCGGTTCTCCTTCGAGCCGGCGCTGGGTCAATGGGTCGCCGGTTCCCTGGCCGAACTGGTGTTTCCGCCGCCGCAGGTTGAGCAGCTGGCTGCGCACAATGGTAAAGAGCCAACCACGAAACGAGCCGCGGCGCGGGTCATAGTCCAGCCGGCGGATGGCGGTGACGACGATGCGCAGGACGGTCTGCATCAGGTCGGCCGCATCGGCATCTTGCAGGCCGTGCCGCCGGGCATAGTCGTAGACCAGCGGCGCGTACAGGTCCACGAACTGACCCCAGGCTTGCTCATCCTGGGCGTCCCGCAGCCGAACCAGCAGGCTCGGCTTGGTCGGCGGTGCTTCCGGCATGAAGAAGGCCCTCTACGGGATAGTAAACGCGCCGAGGGGAATTCTATCACGGAAAGGAATGCCCAAGGACGATCAGGGCGTCCTCGGCCGTGCGAATGGCCCAGTGAACCGCACGGTCCTGCTGCCGGGCGACCCGGGCGAGAAACGGAAGCCATTCGTCGGCGTCTTTTGCGGTGTCCGGGATGGGAATGCGGAGGGTGCGGTCGCAGACGTCCCGGTCGTTGAGATGCTCGGTGAGGGCCGGCCTGTCCCCTGGGCAGAACGGGGACAAACGAAGCTGCCCATCTGGCCGCTGGATGGAGGTCAGATCAGCCGGGAGATCTTCCAGGCCATCTGGAAGGTACGCGGCCTGCTGTACTCGCTGCTCCTGTCCGGGATTGTCGCGGCCGTGGTGGCGCTCCACTGTCTGATGGCGGCCTCGGGCCGGGTGCTGATTCCTTACCTGGAAATCCTCGGCGGGACGTTCAATGCCCTGTTCTTCGCCCTGTTCGCCGTCAATAGCTTCCAGCTCTGGGCAGCCGAGAACGAGCAGCTGAACGCTTCCCCCGGTTACGAAGACGACCAGCTGCCCTGGGAGTGAATACCTCAGCCGTAACCGGCTCCGGGCGGCGCGTGCAAGCCCCGGGCTGCCCGCCACAAAAGCAGTGCGACCGTCAGTCCCAGTGTCAGCATCATCAGGCTCAGGAAGCGTAAGCCGTGGCGGAACCCGAAGGCGATGCTCTCGACCGTGGCGAACGTACCCAGGACGGTCCCGGTCTCCTGCTGCAGGGCTGGCCCGCTCAGGCCGCGCTGCCGGTAGTAATCGGCGACGCGATCGCTGGCCTCGGACACCGCCGGGCGGTTGCTGCTGAGGTTGAGGCGGTAGGTGTCCAGGGCCCGGTCGGACCACGCCTTGATCATGGTGCCCGTCGCGGTTGGGACCACGATGATCGGCGTGACCAGGCCGAGGACGGCCAGGGCGCCGGCGTAGAGGAAATCCTTGGGGTTCAGCCCCTCGATCTCGTCGGTCAGGAAGACGGGCGGGAACAGGCCCAGGAACCCGGCCCAGCAAGCCAGGATCAAGGACACGTGTTCCTTCGAGGTGAAGTTGTCCAGCGATGATAGCCACCACGTACTGGCCGACGTTCCCACCACTCCGACCACCAACCAGACGTGCCGCAGGCTGCGCCGGTGGAACCAGACCGTCAGGAACGTGGTGGCAGCCATCGTCAGCGCGGCCGGCGCCATCAGCCAGCCGGCCGTGGTCCGGGGGTAACCGCGCAGCTCGGTGGCATACAGGCCCACGATCGTCAGCACGGCGACCAGAGACGTGAGCATCAGCCCGCGAAGGGTCATGGACAGGATGAAAACACGGGTTCGCAGCAGCCGCTTCAGATGGTCGTCGGGGCTGAAGCCCGATCCGAGCCAGATCACGAGGACCACGGGCAGGGCGATGCAGAGGATGACCGTCACGGCAAAGGCGTTAGAAGTCAAGCCGCCCCACTTGCGATACCAGCTGAAGGCGAACACGACCGCCACGACCCAGGCCGTGAACAGCGTGACCGCCAACCAGTCGATTGGCAAGTGGATCGGGCGTGGAGGCCGGTCCGGACGCAGATACCGCAGGACCAGCAGCAAGGCCAGCAGCGCCAGCGGGACGTAAAACCAGAACGTCCAGCGCCAGGACAGCCAGACGGTCAGCTCGGCCATCAGCAGGGGAGTGCAGTGCCGGGTGGAGTAGGCGAAGACCGCGTAGAAGCCGATGGCCACCAGCAGCAGCCGGTCAAACTGCTTGTAGAGGGTGGTCCGGCCCAGCCCCATCACCATCATCTTGCCGAAGCCATCGACGAACTTGCCCAGGACAAAGCTCTCCAGCCCGACCGCGGCCCCGCACAGCAGGTTGCCCAGGGCGAACCCCAGCAATCCCAGGGCGATGGTGTACCGCGCCGATCCGGGCCGACAGCCACAGTCCCGTGAACAGCCCGTACAGGACGCCGACCCCGTAGCCGACCTGCTGCCAGATCATGTCATACTCATCGACGTCGAGGCCTTTCCGGATGGCGTCGTCCGTGGTGACGGTCTGCACGAGGGTCTGGTACGGGGTGAAGAAGACAAAGAGGATCGCCAGGGCCGCCAGCCAGTGGCGGCGCAGCAAGAACGCCGGCGCGGCCGGTTCGGCAGCGGGCACCGTGGTCATTTCCGGTCCCCCGGCGCGGGCGCCTTGCGGTTGTAGCGCATTTCCAGGTCCGCCAGTTTCTGGGCAGCTTGCTTGGCCCACTGAGCGTCGCCCTCTCCGTGAGCGATGACGACGGTCACCGACAGGCCCGCCCGCAGCAGTGGCCAGCGATCGTCCTTGTCGATCCAGATGCGGACCGGCACGCGCTGCACCACCTTGGTGAACTCGCCGGAGACGACGTTGCGCGGCATCAGGGCGAACTGGGCCCCGGTCGATTTGTCGAGCCAGACGACCCGGCCCCGGAACGGCTCGGCGAAAGCGTCCAGCCGCAGCTCCACCGGGTTGCCGGGAGCGACGCCGGGCAGCCGGGTCTCTTCCAGGTTGGCCGTCACGTAGAGCAGCTCCGGGTTGTACATGCTCAGCACGGCAACGCCGGGCGAGGCGAAGTCGCCCAGGTTACGGTAGCGTTTGACCACCACACCGGGACAGGGGGCAAGGAGCTGAGTGAAATCGAACTGATGCTGAGCCGAGTCCAGCGCGATCTGGGCGTCCTGGACCATTTCCTTCTTCACTTGCACCAGCAGCTCAGTCTCGCGGACCTGGTCATTGCCGGTCTGGGCGAGATCGAGGGTCTTGCTGGCCTTTTCGACCAGGGCCCGGGCCACTTCGAGATCGCGATTGGCCACCACGATGCGGGTCCGGGCGGCCTCGGTCTTGGCCAGACGGGCCTCGGCCAGGGTCAATTCCGACCTGGCCGCGTCATAGGTGCGCGTCACTTCATCGGAGCGCCGCCGGGGGACCGCGTTCTGATTGGCAAGGACCGTGAAGCGGTCGTATTCCTCCCGGGCCAGCGTCAAGTTCGCCCTGGCGACCCCGACGGCCGCCTGCGCTTCGTCAATCGTCCTGGGGACTTCGTCCGCGACCAGCTTCAAGTTGTCCTTCGCCCTGGACTCCTCGATCCGTGCCGCGGCCAGGGTCTGCTCGGCAATGGCGATCTGGAGAGGAACTTCCTTCTTCAGTTTGGTCAGGGCCGCCTCTTGCCGTTTCAATTCCGCTTCGGCCAGGTCCAGTTTGCCGCGGGCCTGCTCCACCTGGTCGCGGTAATGCACCGGCTCGATCTCCGCCAGCGGTTGCCCCTGCTCGACCCGGTCATTCTCGTCAACAAGGAAACGCACGATCCGGCCCGAAACCATCTCGGGAGCGACGTTGACGATGTGGGCCTCGACAAAGGCGTCGTCGGTGATGGAGTGGGCGAGACGGTAGGCGTACCAGCGCAAGCCCGAAAAAGCCCACCACGCCGATCAGGACCAGGATGGCAGCCCACCAGACCAGGCGCAGCAGACGGGAAGAGAACCCGGCCGCTGGGAGCGAAGGCTGTGGGGCCGCGGGAGGAGTCGCGGGTGGTGGAGCGGATGACATGGTGTTCCTCCTGGGGTGTCCCTGGGCAGTGGTTCAGGTTGCTGGAGGATATGATGACACGAAAGCCCCCAGACCGCCAACCCCTCTCTCCTCTGACGAATGGCGAGATTGGGGAAGTTGTCGCTTCTGGTGCCGGGGATGCCGCGGGCGCGGATCGCAACGCTGCAACGACCAGGAGCTGTCGGGCAGGCGGACCTCGCCCACCTACCATCCCTGGCTCTGGTTCCTGTTCAACCCTGCCCAACGGCTGCAACGTCGTTGCGTCGTTGCAGCGTTGCAGCCAGCCCAGCCGCCCTGCGTTGCAGTGCATTGCGTGCAATGAACTGCAACGATGCAACGACCCGGAGCTATCGGGCAGGCGGACCTCGCCCGCCTACCATCCCTGCCTCTTGTGCCTGTTGTACCCTGCCCAATTGCAGCTACTTCTGGCTTGTTCCTTTCTTGCGCTTGGAGACGATGCCGAACAGGAGATCATAGGCGGGCTCCTCCCGTTTCGCGGTCAAGGCCTCGTGCAGCGCGACGTGGTAGCCCGTGGAGGCCTTCCGGGCGTGCCGGTATTCGTTTCTGGAATAGTTGGCCGCGTAGATCAGCACTTGTGCCAGGGCGGTCAGCTGCTTGCGGGAACCCTGGATGAGGTCGGCCCGGAGTTTCTCCACCTTTTCCAGCAGAGGAGCATCGGCCGGGAACGTGGCCTGGTGCCATCCCACGCAGGTGTTGAGTGCAAACGGTTCTGGAGGTGGCATGAACGCATCCTGTCGTCAGGCCGCCGGCAAGCGGCAATTCCTGGCTCTACGCAACCCATTCCTCCAGCACCCTGTAGGACTTCGCCATTTCCCGCGCCAGGGCCTTTACCTCGAGGCTGCATAAACCCATCTGGAAGGCTTAGAGCTTCTTGGCCAGCGTGGCGTTGCCGTTGAACCCGGCCTGGGTCGTATAAAGCATCGCAAACCCCGACACGACCATGACTTCCTGGCCGACCTGGGAGGAGCCGCAGTGCTGCTCGAACCAGGATTGCTCATCGGTCAGCAGTTCGGCCAACTCGTAGACGTCTTTGGACTCTGCCCGTGCCCAGATTTCCTTCCAGTGCTCAACCGCGGCACGGTAGTAGTCGTTGACCTTCCGGTCCCCGTGAACCAGCAGCTCGACCGTGTGGTGCATGGCAGCCTCCCGCTCCACTCCTCGTGGCACAGAACCAGAGGAGGGCATGTCGGGTATTTTAGCGTGCCGATCCAGCCGGAGGAAAGGGGAAGGTGCGGCGGAGGGAAAACCGGTAAAAGAGGAAAAAGAAAAAGAGCAGAGGGCTACCGGTGGCGGGCAGGCAGCCGAGCCGGGCCGCGGTCCACCCCGGAATCCGCCGGGACCGCCGGACTCGCCGTGGCCGAACCGTCATTTCCCGCTGATCCGGTCGATGAAATCCACTTTTGCCAGAAGGTCTTCACACAGCTGGTCGAATGTGACGCAGTGGATCGGTTTCGCGTGGATCTGCACGAACTCCTTCCTCCAGTTCAGGCGGCGCGTCTCCCGGGCTTCCAGATCGTCATTCCTGCCGAGAATCAGGAGCCCGGTATACTGGATGACCCTGCCCTCAAAGGCATTCTCGAAGTCAGTCGTATGCCGGACGTCGTCGAGCAGGAAGAACCAATCGACAAGCTGGCTGAACCCATGCTCGAAGCGTCGCGACCACTCGGGCGTCTTTTTCTTCTGCTCGAAGATGCTGTTGGGGGCGGCATCCTCGAACTCGATAAAGGCATACTTCCGGCGGGCCGAGTCGCCGACTACCAGGTCACATTTGAAACTGCCGTTGAGGTCGAACTCGTGCTGGACGCGGTCATACGCGACGATCTCCGGCATGTACGAACCGACGAAGGCTGACAGGTGCAGACGCTTCTTGAAGAACGGCAAGATTTGATCGCGCTCCTTCAGAGTTTTCTTCCTTGCCAGCAACCGCTGAAGCTCGAGGATCTCCGTTTTGCATTGCTCGAAGCTGAAATCGAGCGGTTGAAGCTTGTTCATCCTTGTGGGCCGCCTGCCTTTTCCGAGTGCTTGTATTGTTTCAAGCTTTCCTCGCTGACGATGTCCTGGACAACAACTGTGCCGTCGTCCACACGAGAGATGACTGCCCGGAATCTCGGCGTCACCTTCACCAGGTAGACCTTCTTCTCCGGGTCCACAACCTGGAGCCGCTCCTGGCTGTTCTGTGACACAACTTCAAACAGGCCCCTGAAGATGAGGGACCGCTCTCCTTCGGGCAGCGAGTCGAGCGCGATCTCTGCCCGTCTCTCATACTGGAGCAGCCCACGCTCCAGAAACGGGTACAGGTATTTCCCCGGGCAACGCCCCACTTCTTCTTCTCCGACGAACGCCGCCACCCAGTATTCCGACGGCGGCCGCCTTTTCGCCTCGTGGCGGACGGCATCGAAGAGGCTCATCGGCAAGTAGTACGTGCGCGTGTGGCCCGGGTCCAGCGGCCCGGTCACCGGCTCCAGAGGCTCATACGTGTAGAACTTCATTCCCCTGGATCGCTGTCCATCGGGAGGAAGTCGCTTTCTCCGCCTCAAACACGACGGCGATGCGGCTGACCTCAAGGGACGACATTCCGCCGTTGCTTACGATCGCCGTGGCGACGAACCCTGTACGGTTGTCCGCCCTGCGCAGCGACCTGGATCGTGACGCGCGGGCCGCCGAGTTCGACGCGCTCCTCGTGCGGATCGCCGACCAGCATCAGCCGGTCGCCTTCGGCCGCGAGCTTCTGTTTCACCAGGATCAGTTGCGGCGAGTCGGGGCTCGGCCGCAGGTCCACGACGACTTCGATCTCTTTCACGGTTCTGCCCTCCTCTTCGTCGAAGTGATTATTGTACCCCCGAATGACTGCGCTCCGCTACTCGTCCCCGGCGACTCTCTCTTGGGGGCGGCGAAGAGCCATCCCGCCCTTTCTTGTTAGGGGATGGAAGGAGGAATAGGTTCCAGGAGTCGATATTACGATGATCGTTTTCGTAATATCAACTCCTGGAACCTTTTCTTTTCGGACAGGCACGCTGCCTTTGACCCGTGCCGATGAGGCAAGGGGCTCATCTATCCGAAAAAGAATCCGCAGCCTCTCCTTGACGCATGAACAGCGACTCTCTACAAATAATGGTGGACGGCGAAACCATCCAACCCGTGCGGGTTTGGGTTATCGCCGCACACAAGACGAGCGGCAGGCACTCCACCTTTCGCTCGCGGAAACAAGGTACAGTTCAATGTCTACCACCTCCGTGCGTGGTCGTCATGCCGTTGACGGCCGATCTATCACACTCCAAATCCCCACTGAAGAATACCGAAGCCGGCCAATTCCCGGCCTTGGGAAGGGGGCAAAACTGGGGGAGTGCTTCGTCCGAGTAGTCGATCTCCCCAGCGAACTCGGACAGTTCATGGAAGTCAACCCGCGCAGCCCGAAGCCGAACCGGAGCGGTCATCTTGGGGGCCCCGTGGTTGAGGGCATCCGCGAGACACTCCTCGAAAATCCTTCCCTGATGGCGATCAAGAGCATCGGGATCTTCGTGCTGGCTGAGGAAGCCTCCTTCAACCGGGTCCAGGGCGGCATGGGCGAACTGGTCCTGACACTGAGCGATCCCGATCGCCACGGTATCGTGAACGGCGGTCACACCTTCTTGACCATCCGCGAAGCGATCGATGCCGCCGACGGAGACGAACTGGAGCAGCTTCAGCGGGCGTTCGTACCGCTGCACATTTACCAAGGCATCGAGCCAGAGCAGATTCCGGAGATGGCCGACGGCCTGAATCGCTCGAAGCAAGTAGACGATCCCTCGCGCTCGATAACCTGCGCGGGCTGTTCAATGACATCGAGAAGACCATGCGCGACCATCCCGGCGAGGAAGCGATCAGTTACCACCAAGGGGATGAGGGGTCCATCTACATCACGGAGGTGCTGGCTGCTCTGGAACTGTTCAACTGTCAACGATTCACCGACTCCGACCATCCCAGCCGCCTCTTCAGCAGCAATAAGCTGCCAGTGAAATACTTTGAGGAGGATGCCAAAGCGGACCCCTCGCCTTTGAAACTGCTGGTGCCTCGCCTTCCGGAAATCCTGCGGCTGGCCGATTGCATCCGCGAATTGACCCCCGCAGCCGCCAAGCGTAATAATTTCGAGTTCGGGCGAGCGAAGGTTGGAGGCCGGAAGAAGGTCCGTGCTGGCAACGCCGCCAACCGCAACATCCCGCTGCCCTTCCTGGGCCGCACGATGGACTACCGTGTGCCGAAGGGCTGGGTGCTGCCCATGCTCAGTGCGTTCCGTGCGAACGTGCAGTGGGATCTCGAACGCGGCCGATTCGCCTGGAAGCTCCCCCCCGAAGAACTCCTGGAGGGCGTGATTGACGACATGGTCCGGGTCTGTGTCCGCGTCCACAGTGATAACAAGTCCCGGCCGGAGTTCGTTGGCAAGACGGAATCGGCATACGCCCAGTGCTACGACAAGGTGCGGATCTTCCTCGCACTGCGAGGCAAGTTAAACTGACCGTTTCTGCCAGCTGGGAGGGCCAGCTTCACCCTCCCAGTGGGGAGTGCTGGCGGGAGTAGCCAAGAATCCCAGGAGAAGGGAGTGAACGCTTGCGATGACGGCGGCTCGGAGCCGGTACGGCCCAAGACGCATCAGGTCCGAGCCCCCGGCGACAGTCGCAGCTGACCGCCACAACCGGGAACCGGCGCATAATCAAGGAATTCATCCCTCTGCCAACGCTGAAGGGGTCGCCAGTTGGTGGCCACGCCTGCGCAAGCTTGGCTCAAGGGCCGCATGGTCTCGGGCACGTCAGCATCGTCTTCAAACAGGCACCACGCCAGGACGTGCAGATCGACACCGAAGATGGTTCGGAATCGATCAATCAGGGCGGAAGAAGGAGTAGCCTTGCCTCTCTCAATGTTGCAGAGGTGAACAAAGGAAACGCCCAGTGCCATAGCAGCCTCCCGCTGGGTCATCTGGCGCTGTTCTCGGATAAACCGCGCCGTCCGCGCGAGTGGTGTCATTGGCGGCTCTCCAAAAATGGGTCGCGGGGGACAACGAACTGTACACTTTCATGTTAAAGTGGTATTTTAACTTCGGCAAGCTCCCCGTACCATCCGGATCGCGGCGGTCCCCGCTAGGACTGCGAGTAAAGCCGGGCAAGAAAGGAGGTCGCCGGGGTGCGGTGTGGCCGCGGTTGCAGGTTGAGTCTGGGGAGGGCCATGGGCCTTGCTGGTGTAATCGGCAATGGCGTTATTCCCGCTCCTGACTTTAGCAGGCACAGCATGGCCGATCAAGAACCGTCGATCGCCGATGGGACCCTCCAACGGCTTCGCGCGGCCCGACCGATATTCGGGACGAGTATCTCTCCCCGAGCAAAGACCCGTCGATCATTGGGTATTCCGGCGGTAAGGACAGCACACTCCTTGTCCAGCTTGTGTTCGAGATGCTCTTGGACCTCGCCCCCAGCGACCGCAGGCCGTCCACATCCTCTGCAATGACACCCTCGTCGAATCGCCGATCTTGATGGCCTATATCGACAAGATGCTTGCACGGTTGCAGAGCGCCGCCGACAGCCTGCACCTCCCCGTTGTCGTGGAGAAGACCACTCCGGATCCAGACCAGACATTCTGGGTAAACTTGATCGGCCGCGGTATCCAGCCCCTACCCGGATGTTTCGCTGGTGTACGGACCGCATGAAAATTGCCCCGACCTCGAACTACATCCGCACCAAGATCTCCGAGAGCGGCAAAGTGGTGCTGCTCCTCGGTGTCAGGCGGGCGGAATCGGCCAACCGTGCGGTAACGATCAATCGCCATCGGAACATCGCCGGTTCAGGCTCAACCCGCACGACGACATGAAGGGGTGTATGGTCTTCCGACCCCTGATCGATATGTCTACCGATGACGTGTGGATTCTCCTGCTCCAGAGAACACCGCCGTGGGGCGGGGTCCACCGGGACTTGGTTACGCTCTACCGCAACGCACAAGGGGGGGAGTGCCCGCTAGTCATCGACAAGTCCCAGGCGCCGTCGTGCGGCACGACATCTTCACGCTTCGGTTGCTGGACATGCACGGTGGTGGAAAAGGATCGGTCGATGGAGGGGTTCATTGACGCAGGCCATGAACACCTGGAACCGCTCATGGAATTCCGTGACTGGCTTGCCAAATTCAGGAACGAGCGGTCCAACCGAATGGTTGAGCGGCGGGATGGACGAATCGCCTTGATGGGCGATGGCGTCACAACCGTGGCGGGGCCATTCACGCTTGAAGCACGCCAGGAAATCCTGACCTGTCTACTCGCGGTGGAGAAAGAGGTTGGGATGCCTCCTATTAATGAAGATGAAATTGCCCGCATCCGAAGAGATATGCGGGCCGACGACGCGGTGGCAAGAGGCGAAACGGCACCTCAAGCAGCGTGGCGGCAACTTCGGGGGGAGGGAATTGACGTGAACGGAATACCGTTGTTCGAGCAAGGGGAACTGCGCGGGAGGCCCTTAAGAAGAGGTGCCGTGAGGCAAAAATTTCGATTAAACTGCTGGAAGATCTCGTGGAGGTCGAGATCGAGCAGACCGGGAAGCAAAAGCGGAGACGGGCACTGTGGGATCGGTTTGATCAGTTGCTGGATTCCCCTTCCGGTGGTGAGATTGCAAATGGAGAGGGAGAGTAATCATGTTTCTCCGCTCGATTCAATTCCGTGACTGGAAAGCGTACGCGAACGGCACGTTTGACTTCCCAATCCCTACAAAGAATAAGAATGTCGTCCTGATCGGGGCGAAGAACGGCTACGGTAAGACGAGCCTCCTCGAAGGCATCATCCTCGTCTCTACGGCCGCGAGGGCATACACGATCGCCCGTGCCCTCCCGTCACACGCGGACATGGACAAGACGTACGATGATTTCATGGAACGGGCCCTCCATGCGCAAGCCCTGCAACAGGGACGTTCTACGATCACGATTCAGATCGTGCTGCAAGATGCCATCGAGCGTCTCAAGATCGTCCGCAGGTGGCATTTCAATGGACAAGGCAAGCACCGCCGTCCGGATGAAGAAGTGCAACTCTACGCGGGCAAGGAGGGGGAGGAAGAGCCGATCAAGGTTCCAGGGCTGCGGCCTTCTCGAGAAGAAAAGGACGAATACTACCATAGCCTGATTGCCCGGAAATTCATTCCGTTTCACCTAACCGAGTTCTTCCTATTCGACGGGGAGCGTGTCCAGCAGTTGGCGAAGCAGCAGAAGGCGGACACAGTGAAGATGGGCATCGAGGGGATCGTGGGAGTGCAAGTACTCCGTACGCTGCAACAGAATTTAAGGGACTACGCCCAGAACCGCCGCAGCGGGGTCGAGAACATCGAAGACGAGACGCTCATCCGGGTCAATCAACAGATTGAGGAGATCGAAACGCGCCTTGAGCCGTGCCGACACCAACTCAAAGAACTCGAAGACGCCATGTCGCCCATTGGGCAGCGGATCGAGGAATTAACGCGCACGCTGCGGACGATGACTGGCGGCAACTCGGCCAACGTCAAGGAATTGATGGAAGACCAGTTTCGCTTTCGCCGCCAGCGGGATAAAGTCGAGGAACGGCTGAATCTGATGCTCCGGACAGACCTTGCGCTCGCCTTGGCGGGCAAAGGGTTGCGAGAAAAGGTGAGCAAAGCGATCCGGGCGGAGATCAAGCGGTCGGAATGGCTCGCTAGCAAAAACCACACCCGCGCGAAGCTCGATCGCATCCTTGCCGGGTTGGAGGCCGAGGAACCGGTCATTAAACCTGAACTGACCGAACATCAACTTCTCGTCCTGCGGCAGCGCATCAGCAACGTGTGGGAAACTCTCTGGCATCCGCCGCCGGCAGATTGTGCGACCGAGGAGCGGCACATCTACCTCACCGAAGCCGAACGCCGGAAGGTTATCGAGCGGCTCGACAAAATCGAGCAACTCGGCGTAGCCGAGTTGGAGAAACTTTTGGCTGATCACGAAGAGGCGACAGTCGCCATCAACCGTCTGGGCCAGCAGATCGCTGCGCTGAGCGGTGTCGAGGATCGGATCAAGGAGGTGACCGACGAACTCCAGCGATTAAATCAGCACATGGGGGAACTGCGTGAACAGTCGGGGGCATTGACCCGCCAAGAGCAGGCAGACACGGCGGAATTGAACCGGCTGCGAGCGGACGCAGGACGCATGGCTGCTCGGCATGAGAGCGCACAGCCGAACTTGGCACGCGCAGCGAAGGCCGACAAGATCGCCGATCTTATATCGGATGCCATCGAGGATCTCTACCCCCGGTACGTCATAAAGCTGGGGCAGGAGATGACAACAGTGTACAAGCAACTGGCGCACAAGACCCTTGTGAAAAAAATCGAGATCGCCACTGACTGCACTGTCAAGCTCCTGGGCGACAAGGGCCATAACATTCGGATGATGGATTCTTCGGCGGGAGAGGATCAAATCTTTGCCCTCTCGCTGATCGCGGCCATCGCTAAAGTATCGGGAACGAAGGTCCCCATCGTCATGGACACGCCGCTGGCCCGGTTGGACACCGACCACCGAAGCAATGTGCTGCGGTATTTCGCCGCCCAGGCTGGGGAGCAAGTGGTCTTCCTGTCTCAGCCAGATGAGGTAAATGGCGAATACCTCAAAGTGATTCGGAACCGGGTCTGCAAAGCATACCATATTGAGTTCGAGGAACTCGGGAATGGTGTGGGCAAGGCCCACATCCGCAAGGGGTACTTCCAGAGCGAGGAGTTTTAGTCACGATGCCCGGACCCATCACCAACCTCCGATCCCTTGACTCGGCGAATTTCAGAACCTCGAAGCGAGCGGACGGGGTCAACGACCTGATGAAGTCCAAACTCGGGTTGCAGCACCGATACGAGCCCGCTCGGCTTGCCATCGCTCACTCACTCGCAATGCCCGAACCTGCTCCCCCGTTAACCGACGATGATGCCGAAGATGTGGGCAAGGTGATCTTGGGCAAGACGTTGTTTGGGGACGACGAATTGCCCGTGTGGGTAGCCATGATTGTGGAGAAGGCGGAGTTGCGCCATCCCACAGTGGAAGACTTTCAGGAGCAAGTCCGTCGGCACTGGCACCGGGGGATCCTCCTCCTGCAAGCCGAGTGGGAGAACTGTGGCGAGGTATATGAGCAGTTCATCCTCTTCCTCGCCCAGCGCGCCGGGTTACCTGCGCACGGGCAAACTACAACAACGGACGCAGACGACTGGCAGACACCGGCGCGACCCCAAGCAGCCGTGCCCGTGACGGTACGGCTCGGCGATCCAGGTACCGACGAGAAGACCGGCCAACCAGCAAGCTGGTTGGTCAACGGGAAGGGGTCACCACACGTTGCCTTAATGGGGGGAACTGGGTCCGGCAAAACGAGGCTTGCACGGAATATCCTCGGACAGATTTGCGAGCAGGCTAAAGTCCCCTGCCTCATCTTTGATTTCAAGGGCGACGTCGCCGGGAACACGGCGTTCGTGAGCGAGATCGGGGCGAGAGTAGTGGCATCGCCGGCTAACCCCGTCCCACTCGACGTCTTGCACATCCCCAACGCGAGTCCGACAGAGGTCACGAACGGGGCGATCCGGTTCCGGGATTCGTTCGTCCTGATTCCAAAAAGCCGACCGGGTGCGGTGCAGGCAGACGAACTGCGGGACGCCGCCCGAGCCGCATTCGAGAAGCGCCGGCCAGGGAGCCCTATTGAGATCTCAACCATTCGGGACGAACTGCTCGCTCTTTACGCCCCAACCTCCCGAAAAGGAAATATCCTGACGGCGACGTTTAATGAAATGACGCAATGGAAGCTGTTTGATCCGCGCATGGCACCGGGAGACTTCTTTCGACGGAGTTGGATCGTCGATGTCCATAACGCCCCCGACACAGCTCAACGACTCATCGTATTCTTGGTGCTGGACGCATTGTACGCCTATTTCAAATCCCTGCCCGATTCGGCAATAGACAGCCAAGGGCACCGTGCTTTGCGTCTGGTGTTGGTGGTGGACGAGGCCCGTCGAGTACTCAGCTACGGGCAACCATCACTGATCAGTTTGGTGCGGGAGAGCCGCTCGAAAGGGATGTCCGTGTTCCTGATTTCCCAGTCGCCCGAAGATTACGATACCGTGGAGGACAACTTCCTGGAACAGATCGGACTCACGGTATGCTTCCGGGCGAATGGAACTTCGCCACGCGTGCTGCGGGCTTGCCTTGGGCAGCCGGTCGATTTAGCCGGGTTAGAGGACGGAATCGCGGTTACCCGGTTGCCGGGGCATCCCGGCGTGACATGCGTCAGGGCCTGGGTGTAAAGATGGGCCTGTCCTGGAGGGGCAGTTCCCGTGGAACCGATCAAGCTGTCGTCAAAGACGCTTGTGTACATCAGTTCTAGGCGCATGACTTTGGTGGAGCCCATTCCAAGGAAGGGCCTTGAAGGGCCACCGGCTGGTAAAGCAATGCGAGGAGCCAGGTGTTGGCTAGATGCTCCTCCCCGAGTAGGATCGCCGTTCAGTGGTGAACGGCTTGCTCAATAGGTCTAAGAGCTGATTCTCGGTCCATTTTCCCTGGTTCCATCGCTTCGAGCGCAATTCATTGGCATGCGGAAAGCCGCGATCCGTGAGCCAATCGTGCAGGACCAACTGTGTTGCTCGATCTGTGACAGCGGCACTCAATAAACCCAGGAAGTCGGGATCCGAGTGTATCTGCATGGTCGCATACAGGTTTCCGGCTGAAAGCGCCTCATCGTGTTGCTTGCGAAGCCACTGCACCGATGTCTCATATTTGGAGACCAGTTCCAGGTACGCTTCCGGCCGCTCGCGGTAGTACCCGGTGAGGACGGGTGTCCGGACGGCGTGTGCAGAACCCGGAACGATGGAGTCGGCCAACTCCCAAGGGCCCCCTTCTCCAGCAAACAGACCGCGATGAGCGGTGACAGTCCCCAATGCGTCGGCAACAAGCCAGGCCCCCACGCATTGGTGGTCCAAGAACGGTATTCCTTGTCCTGCGATACGAACTTCATAAACCAGTTGCCCAGCAGTCTTTCTGCTCGTCATGGCCCGGAAGGCAACCTGCTTGCTTGTGTGTTGGTAACGCCGCCGTAGAGGTCCGTCGGTAAATGCAGCATCCTGACCAGAGTGAAACTGGCCGTGAGCGATCATTCTGATGGGCGGCTCTGTCAGTAAGGTAGACATATCCGGGCCAAAAGGAGGTTTGCGGCAGCTCACTCTTGGGATAGGATAGCAGGAGTCACTTTCCCTTTCAACTGATCGCCGGGCTGGAGAATGACGTTGTATTTGTGCTTGGTTCCATCCTGGACGATTGCCGGCAAGAAAGTTTGGAGTCCCCCGAGGCAGCATTGGCCGGTGGTCGCCTCAGCACTTTCGCTCAACTGCTTTCCCGGACATGGTCATTCTCCCCTCAGCAGAGCGAACAGCCTCGCATCAAGGAACATCCCCTCCTTGAGGAAGTGCTTCCGCAGATAGCCCTCCTGCTGGAAGCCGCACTTCTCCAGGACGCGGGCCGAGGCCAGGTTGTGCCGGAAGACATGGGCCGTGACCTTCACCAGGCCGAACTCCTCGAAGGCGCACCGGCACAGCCGCTGCACCACGGCGGTCATTATCCCCCGGCCCCAGGACGGCTTCGCCAGCCAGCAGCCGACCTCGGCTCGGTGCGACTTGCCGACCTGCAAGCCCTCGAAACCACAGCCGCCGATCAGGCCGTCCTCGGCCGTGCGAATGGCCCAGTGAACGGGTCGGCCCTGCTGCCGGGCGATACTCGCGGCCAGCAGAAGCCAGTCGTCGGCGTCTTTTTCGGTGTACGGGAAGGGAATGCGGATGGTGCGGTCGCAGACGTCCCGGTCGTTCAGATGCTCGGTGAGGGCAGGAACGTCCGCTGGGCAGAACGGGGACAAATGAACCTGATCGTTGACGACGATTTTCATGGCGGCGCCGGGGGTCTTGTGGGGGCTTCTTGTTGGAGAAGACAGCCGGTCCTGTTCCCCGGTTCGGGCTTGTTCCCAGGTTTCTCCGACCACCGCTCCGACCGTCACGCATTTTGGGGAAGTGCCAGGAGAGAGCAAGAAGGGACGGCGAGCGATGCTGCTCCTCCCCGTTTTTCAAGGTTGAGACAGCCCTGCGTCGGAATCGAGACATGGCCGAATTCGGTGCCACTTGCGGAGGATGCAGGCCGTGGTATGCTGAGTGGGTACCCGGCAATCGGTTGACCGGCACCTTGCTGATTCGGCCTCGGAGGGGTTAGCGTGTTCTCCTACGTCGATCTCGTCCGCGTGGAGGTCGCTCTGGAGGCCGAGGAGCCGTTCGGCGTCACGATCCCGCACTCGGTGCGCGGCCGGCGGGCGGGGGTGCGGACGGGAAGGTAAAGCCTGGGACGGTCCGAGGGAAGCGGAGGGTGGTCATGTCTCGGTCCCGGATGGCATTGTGGGTTCTGTTGCTGGCGGCGTCAGGCCCCTGTTGGTTGGCCCTCCCGGGGGCTGCCGGCGGGGGAGCGGAGGGGCGATCGGGCACCCTTCTCATCATCGGCGGCGGCCAGACTCCCCACGCCGCCATTAAACGGGCCCTGGACCTGGCCGGAGGGTCGTCGGCCCGCGTCCTGGTCATCCCCTTTGCCTGGGGCCCGGAGGCAACCGGCAGGGCCTCCGCGCGCCCGTGGCAGCAGGCCGGCGCCGGCAAGGTGACGATCCTGCTCTGGGACTGCAAGCGGAGCGATGCGCTGCGGGAGGTGCGGGCAGCGGACGTCATCTGGTTCGGCGGCGGCAGCCAGAACGTGCTGATGGACAGGCTCACCCGCCTGGACCTGGTCGAGGCCATTCGGGAGCGCTACCGCAGCGGGGCGGTGGTGGGAGGAACGAGTGCGGGTGCGGCCGTCATGTCCGAGGTGATGCTCACCGGGTCGCGCGTCGCGGGGCGCACCGAGGCGTCCGGCCTGGGGCTGTGGCCGGACGTCATCGTGGACCAGCACTACCTGGCGCGGCAGCGGCGGCCGCGGCTGCTGGAAGCCCTCAAGGGACACCCCCGACTGCTGGGCGTCGGCATCGACGAGGGCACCGCGGTTCTCGTTCGCGGCCGGGGCAAGCGGTTTGAGGTTCTGGGCCTCAGCCAGGTGGAAGTCCTCGTTCCGCAACCCCAGGGGGCCAAGGGCACGAAGGTGGCGACCTACCGCCTGGGATCGGGTCAGGTCTTCGAGCTGCCCCGGTGATGGGTCCTGACCGCCGGGCAACGGGTGGTGGGCCTTCGCCGGCGGGGTGGGCGGCCGGGCTGCTGTCCGACGGTTGCCCGCAACCTCTGCTCGCCAACCTCTGCTCGCCAGGTGGGCCCTGTCCGTTTTAAGCGTCACTTGCGGAGGATGGTCGCCGTGATCTGCTGACTGGGTGCCAGGCAATAGGCTGACCCGTGCCTTGATAGTGAGACCGGCGGCAATAGGATGACCGACCGGAATAGACTGACCGGCCAGTCTGCCTAAATCACCAGTTCGGCGCAGGAGGGTGAAGTGATGGGCCTTCTGGAGCGACTTGCGGAATACCGCCGCCCTTTCGAGGCTATCCTGGAAGTCGCTACCTGTCGCGAATGCCTTGGCTTTGCTGATCTTATGTGGTCTCCAACTGATTTCGAGGCACACCTGGAGCGTGCCCTTTCCCACCGTGATCCGGGCGTGTTATTCGAGACGCCTTGGCGTATGATGGCTTTGGAAGAGTACGGTGGAGAGTTGCGGTTCTACGCCGGTGGGGCTGGGACACATGTGTACGACCAGCCCAACGAACTGGGCGTGTTCCGATCAGTTGAGGACGCGGTGCAGTACGCGGAAGCGTTTCTGGCTCGTGGGCTACACCCCGAGGACATCGGCGTCCAGCGTGGAGTCACGTGCGTCAACTACGACTGGGGCCGCGCCGAACTAAGTGCTTCAGCAGCCCGACCACGCGATTGAGTCTTGCCGAACTCGCTGTCGTGCCCGCGCGAGCTGGCTGCGGAGTCATGGCGTTTGCACAGTCAGAGCTCTCGCGCGACGATGTGTGCCTTGACAACACAGGTGTTCGACACCGACAATAAAATCGAACGACCGCACGAACCTGGAGACGAGGTCATGCACCTGACCATTTCCCTCGATGAGTCGCTAGCCGACCAGTTGCGGCGACGGGCTTCCGCCAAGGATCTCTCGCCCGAACAGGCCGCATGCGAACTCCTCGGTCACGCGCTGCATCGGATCGCCGAAGAGGAGGCGTGGCGTGAGTCGAGTCAACGGCGCGCCGAGTTGATCCAAAAGAGCCGGAGCCTCGGCCTGACGGCGGAGGAGGGCCGTGAGTTGGACTGCCTCCAGGCTGCGACCGATCAGCGCTTGGAGGCGATGGACCGCCGCTTGCTCGGGGTGGCGGAGGAGTTCCGTCAACTCGCGGAAAGGCTCCCTGATGCCACCGAACCCTGATCGGCCTTCGGGATTGGAGGTGTTCGCGCCGCTGGACGCATTGCACGTGCGGCGGCACGGACCCCGTGGGTACGTCGATGACGAGCATTACAAACCCTGGCTGCGCGATGAGTTCACCTACCGCTGCCTGTATTGTGGTTGTCGCGAAGTGTGGTTCCCCGACGGGGACCGCTCTTGCAGCGTCGAGCACCTCCGGCCGACCAGCCTGGCCCCGGAAGGCTTGACCGATTACAACACGCTCGTCTACGCCTGTTGCCAGTGCAATGCGGCACGAGGAGCGACCCTGTTGCCGTTGGACCCCACGGCCGGGATGCGGCAGCATCTCGAAGTGTCGGCGGACGGGACCATCCGCGGGCTGACTCCCGCGGGCGAGGACTTCATCCGCATCTGCCGGCTCGAGAGACCAAACCTCGTCGCCTTTCGGCGGCTCATCCTCGATGTGCTGCGTTTGTTGGGGCGAAAGCGGGATCGCGAGGCCGCCGAGTTGCGCCGGCGCTATCTTGGTTACCCGGCCAACCTGCCCGATCTAGCGGCGCTCAAGCCTCCGGGTGGCAACTCGTGCCCCGCGGGGATCGAGCGGAGCGCGTTCGCACGCCGGGAACGAGGGGACCTGCCGGAGGTTTACTGAATCACGCTTTGACTTGGTCAAAGTCAAGGCTGAAGGAGAAGTCGGCCGAACAAGTCGTTGCAGCCGGCAGCGGGGCCAGGCCGGTTTTTCGGAGTTCAGCGCCGTGCGGCCCCGCTGCGGCTGAACTGGAACGTTCGGCTGTCCCACTCCGGTCTTGACGCTGGAGGGCCGCGTTCTCGTCCGGTATCGAGATGAGCAGGTCGGACGCGATCGTGGTCGCTTGCCTTGGCTCGAGCGCGACGGCGGCCAAGGGGAGCTACGATTGGATCACGGACTTGCGATCCCGTCCTGAGAACGCGGCCGTGCGCTTCCCGAACTTCGGGGTCGGGGGCGACCTCGCGTACCACGCACGCCAGTCCCGCGGGGGCAGCCGCCGGGCCAGGCCTTCGGGATCAGGGGGGCGATGACGGCTCCGCGGTCTCGCCGCGGGCCGCCCGTTCCAGCCTGTCCAGCTCCGGCGCCGGGTTGCGCAGCTTGCCCGCCGCCGCCCGCCCCGCCGCCAGCGCCTCGTCCAGCGGCCGGCCCATCCGCGCCAGCAGCCGGCACCGCTCGACGTGGCAGTAACTCTCGTACGCCAGCTGCCCACGGCCGGCGTGCGTCGCCAGCTCCAGGTCGCGCACTGCGCAGCGCTGCCGGCAGGTCATCCTCCTGCAAAGACCAGGCGCAGAGGGCGTTGAACCAATTCGGCGTCGGCGGCCGCTTCAGCCGGACCATCCGGGCGAGCGCCGGAAACCGTAACGCCTGCGCCTGTGTTTCATTTCCGGCCTGTTGCAGCAGCAGCGCCCGCCACAGCTGGCATTCCGCCAGGGGAATCTGTTCGCCGGAGCGCTTGCTTGTCTCCTCCCCGAGCACGGCGTGGTCCGCCAACGCCTGCCAATCCCCGCGCTGGAAATCGATGCCGCAGAGGTCCTGGTAGACGAATGTCAGGTGATAGTCGATCGAACGCAGTTTGCGGTGACTGTCGGCAAGCCCTAACGCGCGGGTCGCGGACTGCTCCGCGGCATCCAGGTCGCCCAACCCCAGGGCGAACCACCTCTTTGCCATTTCCAGGAGGAAGTCGTCGCAATCGAAGCGCGGAACGTCTTGCTCCAGACTGCGGAGCGCTTGTCGGATTGCGTCGGCGTAGCCGGCAGGATCGACGCCGACGTAGGCCAGGATGAGATGGAGAAAGACGATGAAGAGACGAGGATAAGAGGCGTATTGCGGCTTGCGAGCTTCCAGGGCGCTGGCCACGGCCAGACCCAGGGCGTCGTCGCAGTACTTGTCCCACAACATCCGCGCCTGGATTTTCCGCTGGGTGTAGTACATCACCCACCACGGATCTCCGAGTTGCTTCGCCACGCGCAAGCTCTCCTCATACAGGGCCTGCGCCTTCGCTGGGTCGGTGTCGCGATAGCTCCAGGCCTTCTGCCCCAGGGCAATCACGTGCAGCAGCCGGACGTCGCCCCTGGCCCGAGCATCCCTCACCCGTTCCTGAATCCAGGCCCATTTGCTCATACCGCAGTCACCCTTTTTCCGGTCGCGTTTCCGTCTCGCCGCGGCAAACGGCACCGCTCAATGTAACAATAGCTCTTCGTTTGCTGGTAAGCAGGCCGTCTCAGCCAGTGAGATCGTTTGCGCGCTACGTAAAGAAATCCGACCGTCATGCATTTTGGGGAAGTGCCAGGAGAGGGCCAAGAAGAGACAGCGTGTGCTGGTGGCGTGTTGGCGGTGTCGCTTTTTTGTCATCGGTGGGGCAAACAGGGACACGCCGGGGCATCTCCTGGCGACACCGCCAAGCAAAAGCGCCGTTGGCGGTGTGGCGGCCTCACCGGTTCTGTCTCGGTGGCTGGAGCGGTTAGCGCTGGCAGTAAAACGTATTCGGTGTCGGCGTCACTCCCATCGCATATTCAAGCCGGGCCAGGGCGATGAGGTAGTCGTGAATCGCGTTCAGGTGATCCATCTGGGCGCGGGTCAGCGAACTCTCGGCCTCGACGATCTCGGTGGGGGTGGCGTCTCCTTTCTCGGCCCGGGCTTTGACGAGCCGTAACGTCTCCTCGGTCTGGGTGACGGCCGGCCTGGACCGGTCGATCCCCCGGTGAACGGTGGACAGGTTGCGATACGCCTCGGTGACCTGGAAGGCGATGGTGTCGGCGATGGACTCGGCCTGGGCCACGACCGCGCGGACCTTCGAGTCGTTCACGTGCAGCTCGCCCACACGCTTGCCGCCTTCAAACAGGCCCCACTCCAGCTTGATGAAACCCAGGGCGAAGTCGGCGTGGCCTCGGGGGTCCGACTGCTGAAAGTCGAAGGCGTCGCCCTGGGCCACGATCCGCGGGGCGAAGTCCGCTTTCGCCACCTTCTTGCCTTCCTCGGCCACCGCGATCGTCTCACGGGCCACCCGGAACTCACGGCGCTGGCCGACCGCGGTCTGCAAACACTCCTCCAGCGATTTTGGGCAAGATGGCAGGACCAGGTCGGTTTCGAGGCAGGTTGGCGCATTGACGTTGATGCCAACGGCGAGGTTCAGCGAGGCGACCGCCACCGCCTCGGCAGTCTGGGCGGCATCGAACAGTTGCTGGCTCTGGGCCAGCAGGACTTCGGCCCGCAGCTCCTTCTCCTTCTCCAGAACGTCCTTTTTGACCTGCTTCTTGACATTCTCCAGATCGGCATCCGCCCGGCGAACCGCCGCCGCCGCGGTGTTCTTCAAGGCTCGGGTCCGCAGCACCTGGTAGTAGGCCACCGAAACTTCGTTGGCCACCGTCTGGTAGGCCCGCTCGCACTGCAGCTGAGCAATGTCGGTCGCCAGCCCAGCCTGGTTATACCGACCGAGCGCCGGCCGAAGTCGCAGATGAGCCATTGCACTTTGAGGTCAACCAGCTCGTAGCCGGTGTTGATTTGCAGGCCGATAGGGATTGAGCCAATGGCGGGAAGGAACGTGAAGCCAGGAAGCGGTCCCAGCGGGGTACTGTGACCGCCGACGTTCAGATCGAAGCCGCCAAACGAATACCCGGCCGCCACCAGGGGTAGAAAGGGAGCGAACGCGATCTCTCGCGATCCCTTGGCTTGCTCGACGCTTTCCAGGTAGACGCGCAAGCGCGGCTGCTGCCGGAACGCTGTGTCGATCGCCTGGGCCAGGGTCAGAACCTCTGCAGGCGGACAGCTGCCGTTACTTCTCTCCTCAGGTATCGGTACTGGGCCTTTTTCGGAGGCAACCGGATCGACTGGTTTGGGTTCGTCCGCTGGAGGCGTCTGTGCTGGTTCGGGAGGAAGGATTCGCTGGGCAAGACCTGCCTCATGGCTGTACTGTCCGTGGCCGCACCCAGCTACCGAACTTAGCAAGAGGACCCAGAGCAGCTGCTGCCCAATCCGGAACAGCCCTGGGGTAGCCGCCTCAGTGGGCATGGTCAGGCCCTCGAAGATTCCTTCTGTAGGAGTTATATCGGTTATACGGGCAACAACGTTGAGGATAACCGATTACGAAGCGACCAGTTCCCGCGATGCCTTCGGACTGCTGTACGGCGGGTAGCGGAGGTCGGGGTCGATCCGCGTGCCGTGGTACAGGACGCCGCGCTAGTTGTTGGTGGATTCGATCGTTCGGCGCTCTAATCGTTCGCGTACATGGCGTCGAGGCGCTGATGAGCCAGGGCGAGTGCTGGCGGGAGGTCCATCTTGTCCGTGACGACCTCGACATAGCTCGCCGATTCGCCCGTGGAAGCCCTGGCCAGGGCGGCGTCGAGTTCCCCGAGCGTGGCGACTTTGGCGGTGGACCCGCTGCGCGGGTGCCCCCCTGGCAGCCCAGTGCGGCGGGCAGGGCGTGATAGTTCCAGGGGGCGAGGTCGTTGTAGACCCAATCCGGATTCGCCTCCAGCGCCCGCTCGACCGTGTAGCCCGCGTTGTTGAGAACGAAGATAATGGGCTTCAAGCCGTTGCGTCCCATCGTGCCAACGTCGACGGCAGTGAGCTGGTGTGAGCCTTCGCCAGTGAAGAGCACGGTCCGTCGGGATCGGTCGGCGAGCGCGACGCCCAGGGTGGCCCCGGTGGCCCATCCGATCGAGCCCCAGAGAGGCTGGCTGTGTACCTCCGCGCCGTCGGGAAGGGGGAGCGGGACGAAGCCCATGGTGGTGCTGCCGCTCTCAATGACGATCTGATCTCGCGGCTTCAGAAAGTCTCGATAACGGGGGTACAGCGCCGCCGCGGTAATCGGGTCGTTCGGCTTGCCGCCTGGTTTCCCAGGAGCCTCCAGGCGCGTCGCCGAGTATCCGAAGTTCTTTTGGACCGATCTGGCCAGCATTTCAAAGACGTCGCCCATCCGGACGGGGTTATAGATTCGGTCCCCGATGCGGACGTGATCGATGCCGATGGTCACGAGCCTCTCGGGCGCGATGCGGCTCGAGTAGGCGGCCGTATTGATGTCGTTGAAGCTGACGCCCCCGGCGTCGATGACCAGGTCGGCACCCTCGACCGCCTCGCGGACGGCGGGGGACGAAGCGGCCCCCGCATACGTCCCGACGAACTGGGGATGAGCCTCCGACAGGACTCCCTTGTCCATCGCCATCGCGGCGAACGGGCAGCCCAGCGCCTCGATCAACGCCCGGAGGTTTTGCTGAAGCTTGAAGCGCGACACCGTGTAGGCGGGAAGGACGGCCAGCGAGCGCGCTCGCTGAATCCGCTCCGTGATCGCCGCGACGGCCTTGGCCAGATCGGGGCCGCTAGCGGGCTTGGGGTACGGGGCCGGGTCGGAGGCCGTGACCGGGGTTGATGGCATAGTCGGAGGCAACGAGGACGTAGGCCGGCCGGCTCTCCGCCCGCGCCGTGGCGATCACCCGCTCCATTTCGTGGACGCAGTTGTCGGGAGTGATCACCGCCGAGACGCACGCGGCCTGCGCCGAGATGTTAGCGAAGTTCTGGAACACCCCGTCGCCCAGCGTGTGGTGGATGATCTGGCCGACACGCTGGCTGCGCATCGTCGGCATGCCAACGAGGTGAAAAACGCACGACCGCTCGGCTTTGGCCCCCATCACGCCGTTGAGCGCGGACAGCTCGCCGACGGCGTACGTGGTCATCAGCATCGAACAACCCCGGACGCGGGCATAGCCGTCGGCCGCGTAGGCCGCGTCCAGCTCGTTGGAACAGCCGATCCAGCGGATCGCCTCGCTCCGCGCGACCGCGTCGCAGAGCTTGAAGGCGAAGTCCCCCGCGACGCCGAAGCAGTCGGTGATCCCCTCACGTGCCAGCCGTTGGACGATGTAATCCGCGACAGTCGGTTGCTTAATCATTGGATAGTCTCCAGATCCAGTCACAAGCCCGAAGCAGAAACGCTGGGACGTGACAGGGGTTACCGAACGGGATACAATGCAACAGCCGTGCCGCTGCTGTCGGGGATTGCTTCCAGCCTCTCCGTCTCTCCTCCGCTATAAGGCTAAGCGTTGAGGCAGTACACCCGGCAGCAGGATTCTCGGCCTTCCTTTCGCCGCGCTCCAACGGGAGTCGTCATGGAAGACCTGGCCCGCCGCTTAGATGAACAGCCAGCCGACCCCGGCGGGGAGGAGCCAGCACGATGACCGAAGACACGCGAGTCCAGCAACTGCTCGACGAACTGCTCACCTCGCACGCCACGCCCGAGGAGGTCTGCGAGTCGTGCCCGGAGCTGCTGCCCGTGGTCCGCAAACGGTGGCGGCAAATCCGCCGCCTCCGCGCTGACCTCGACGTCTTCTTCCCTGTGGCCGAGGCCACCCCGCCGCCGGAGGGGACGGACCTGCGGCAGGTCCCGGGCTACGAGGTGGAGGCGGTGCTCGGCCATGGCGGGATGGGCATCGTCTTCCGGGCCAGGCACCTGCGCCTCGATCGCCTCGTGGCGCTGAAGATGCTGCTGGCCGGCGCCTGCGCCGCCCCGCACGAGAAGGCCCGCTTCCAGCGGGAGGTGGAGGCGGCCGCCGGGCTGCGGCACCCGAACGTGGTGCAGATTTACGACGTCGGCGACGTGGGCGGGCAGCCGTACTTCACGATGGAACTCATGGACGGGGGCAGCCTGGCCCAGAAACTGGCCGGAGTGCCGCAGCCGGCCCGCCAGGCCGCCCGGTTGGTGGCGACCCTCGCCGGGGCCGTGCAGGCGGCGCACGAGCGCGGCATCATCCACCGCGACCTGAAGCCGGCCAACGTCCTGCTGACGGCCGACGGCACGCCCAAGATCAGCGACTTCGGCGCTGGCCCGGCGGCAGGATGACAGGGCAGCCCTGACCCAGACCGGCGAGGTGGTCGGGACGCCCAGTTACGTGGCCCCGGAACAGGCCCTGGCGCGGCCAGGCGCGGTCGGGCCAGCCGCGGACGTCTACGCTCTGGGGACGATCCTGTACGAGTTGCTGACGGGCCGGCCGCCGTTCCGCGCCGAGACGGCGGCGGCGACGGTCCAGCAGGTGATCCACCAGGAGCCCGTGCCTCCGTCCCGGCTGAATGCCAAGGTGCCCCGCGACCTGGAGACCGTTTGCCTGAATTGCCTGGAAAAGGAGCCGCGGCGGCGCTACGGCTCGGCCAGGGCTTTGGCCGACGACCTGGGGCGGTTCCTCGACGGCCGGCCGGTCCTCGCCCGCCCGACGAGCTGGGCGGAACGCGGGTGGCGGTGGTGTCGGCGGAACCCGCGGGAAGCGGCGCTGGCAGGGCTGGCGCTGTTGGTCCTCTTGCTGGTCGCGGGCGGGGCCTGGTGGGCGGAACGACAGTGGACGAAGCGACAGGCCGAGCAGTCCCGCCAGGAAGAGCGAACGCGGCAGGGGGTGTCCAGGGCCCTGGAGCAAGCCAAAAGCAAGCGCCGCCAGGCCCGCTGGCCCGAGGCGAGGGAGGACCAGGCGCAGGCGGCCCTGCTGATCGGCGCGGACGGCCCGGAGGACCTGCGGCGGGAGCTGGAACGGTCACGCCGCGACTTGCAGGTCGCCGAAACACTGGACGACATCGCTCAAAGCAAAGCGATCGTCGCCGACGGGCGGGTCGATCCGGCCCAGGCCGCGCGCAACTACGAGCGGGCATTCCGCGGCTACGGCCTCGCGGTCCGGGACAAGGGCGTGGCGGAACTGGCCGAGACTGTCCGCGGCTCGGACCTCGAACGGGAGCTGGTGGACGCCCTGGACGATTGGGTCTTCCTGGAGCCGAGCGACCTCGCCAGGAAACTGGCCGCCGTCGCCAGCGCGGCCGACCCGGCCCCCTGGCGCGTCCAGGTCCGCCGGGCGGTGGCGGAGCGGAACGTCCTGGCCCTGGCCCTGCTTGCCGACACGGCGCCCTGCGAGGAGCAGTCCGTGCCGCTGGTACTCGGGTTGGCCCGGCGGTTCCTCTCGACTGACGAGGAACGGCTGGCGCTCGCCGCCGGCGGCACCAGCGACCTGGGGTCCCTGGCCGCTCCGGGGGGCAGCATCCTCGGGGCCATCGCGCTGGCCTCTTCGAGGGCCGACTCGGTCGGGCGTCTGCGGCGGCTTCAGCAGGAACGCCCCGACGACTTCTGGGTCAACTTCGAGCTAGGCAATGCGCTGGTGGCCAAGGGTCAGGCGGAAGCGATCCGCTACTACCAGGCGGCGCTGGCCGTCCGCAGGTCCTCGGTCGCCGTCCGCCTCAACCTCGCCGGCATTCTGGTCCACGAGGGGCGGGTGGGAGAAGCGGTCGGCTACCTCCGCCAGGCGGTCCAGCTCGCCTCCGGACCCGCTGCGCGGGTGCCCCCCCTGCGCGCGCCAACCTCGGCGCCGCCCTGGCAATCGACGGGCAGCTCGACGAGGCGGTCGGCCAGTTCCGCCAGGCCCTCCGGCTCGACCCCGAGAACGCCAGGACTCACTATCACCTCGGCCTCGCCTGGGAGAGCAAAGGCCGGCCGGAGGACGCCCTCGAGCAGTTCCGCAAGGCCCTGGAAATCGACCCCCAGTTCGCCGCCGCCCAGGCCAGCCTCCTCAGCAGCCTCCGGCGCCTGGGCCGGCTCGACGACGCCATCGAGCATTTCCGGCAGACCCTCCGAACCCACCCCGATGACGCCAACGCCCACAACCACCTTGGCGCGGCGCTCGTGGCCAGGGGGCGGACCGACGAGGCCATTGGGCACTTCCAGCAGGCCCTCCGGATCAGCCCCGAGGACGCGAGCACGCACACCAACCTCGCCTTCGCTCTGTTCCGCAAGCGGCGCCTGGACGAGGCGCTCGAGCACCTCCGGCAAGCGGTGGCCAGCAACCCGAAGCACCTGGACGCACAAAAGGGTTTGCGGACCCTCTTGCGGCGTCTGGGCCGGCCGGGCGAGGCGCGGGCCGCCTGGGAGGCGGCCCTGAGGGCGAACCCCCCCGAACACGTCGCCTGGTACGGTTACGCGGAGTTCTGCCTGTTCCTCGGCCAGGAAGACGAGTACCGCCAGGCCCGGCACGCCTTGCTCCGGAGGTTCTCCGCGGCCACCGACCCACAGATCGCGGAAAGGACGGGCCGGGCGTGCCTGCTCCTGCCCACTTCAGGGGAGGAGCTGCAGAAAGCGGTCGCCCTCGCCGGGCGCGCCTCGGCCGCCGACCGATCGAAGTATCAAGGGATTTACGCCCACTTCCTGTTCGTCCGCGGCCTGGCGGAATACCGTCAGGGGCAGCTCGCCCAGGCGATCACCACTCTGCGCGGGGAGGCGTCGCGGGAGCCGGCCGCCCAGCTCGTCCTCGCGATGGCGCTGCACCGGAGCGGACAAAAGGAGCAGGCCCGCGAAACGCTCGCCACCGCCGTCCGGGCTTACGACTGGAGGGCGGATCAGGCCCGCGACCAGGACGCCTGGATCTGCCACGCACTCCGCCGCGAGGCCGAGCGCCTGATCCAGCCGGAATAAGGCGAGCGGCAGGAGCAAAGTAGCCATCACGCTCCGCGTGATGCAGGCTCATCACGCGGAGCGTGATGGCTACTTTGGGTAGTTTTTCTCCTGCCGTTCGCCTAAGGCGAGCGGCAGGAGCAAAGTAGCCATCACGCTCCGCGTGATGCAGGCTCATCACGCGGAGCGTGATGGCTACTTTGGGTAGTTTTTCTCCTGCCGTTCGCCTAAGGTCCTTCGGGAAGCGGTCGATCCACAGGTTGAAACCAACGTCGGATGTCTCAGTGGCCCCGTTCCGGAAGCGACTTGAGCCGCGCCAGGGCCACTGCGGACCAGGTCGCTCCGTGACAGATGAAATCGATGGCGAGACACAACCCAACGAACCACCACCCCACAGCGGACCCGCCGAACCAGACGGCAACGCCCAGGAGCAAGGCGATTACTCCCGCGATCAGGATCCAGCTTCGCCCGTGGAATTGCGTTAGCAGGGAACGGCTCAGCCGGATCAACCCGCTCACGATCAGCAAGACCGCGATCAAGGCCACCAGGCTGACGCCCGTGTTGAGTGGATAGGCCATCAGCAACAAGCCAAGGATTCCTTCCACTGCTCCCGCGGCCAGATGATGAAGGCTTGCCTTCCCCGTCACGGCAATGAAGGCGATCATGCCCTGCATGATGCCGCTGGCCAGCAGCAGGGGGCCAAATACCAGCACGGAAGACAGCTGCACAAAAGTCGCCAGGCCCATGCCGGCGATCCCAAGAAGCAGAAGCACCACCCCGAGAGCCAGGAGCCATTTCCAGCGGGCCGTGGAGGGCGGACTGGAAGACTGCGGAGAATCCGTGCCGCCGGGTTTGGTTTCTTCCGCGTGAGCTGAAACGCCGGACATGAGTCATTCCTCCAATGGACCAGTGGTATCGCCCATCTGCGTGATTCGTATCGGTGCGCCAGCGGCCAGGGTGGACTGAATCAGCTTGGCTTGCTCGACGTCCACGTTGGTCTTCAGCACGGTCCCGCCCAATCCGCGGATGCCGTGCAGGATCACGTCCATGTCCCCACCACAATCCAGAACGAACAGGGCGGCAGTTCCTGGCTGCATCATCGCTTTCACCTCGCCGATGAAGTCGTCGCCGATCCCGACGGAGCCAGCGACCGCGCTGCCGGCGCCGCCCACCACGGCGCCAACGGCTGTGCCGGTCAACGGCGCACCCAGGACCAGCCCCGTGAGGAAGCCAACGGCGGTGCAGGCCAGGGCGTTGGCGATTGTCGGAAACGGCTTGTGGTCGATGGTGAACGAGCCATCCGGCTGACGGACGACCAGCGCCACGTCTTCGAGGATGAGAAAGTGTTTGCTCCACCCGAGCCTGGTGATTTCGTCCCGGGTCTGCTCGGCTCGCTTCACGTCGTCGCAGCCGACGGCCCACAAATTCCCGGTGTTGGTCATGGTCGCTCCTCCCTTTGGACGCGGTCAGCCGGAAGCCGAACGCGGCTGCCACGGTTTCAGGTCCGGCGGCGGGCTGGGGCCCAGGCGGTTCAGGCCGGGGGCGGCCTGGTAGATCGCGAACCCGGCGGCCGGGAGTGTCATTCGGACCGCCAGCGGCCCGTTCTTGCGCTCCACGGTCAATGTAGACGGTGGCGGTGCGCCCGGCTTTGGGGCATGCCAGAAGATCAGATGAAACTCGTCACCCGCAACCCGAAACGTTGGCGCGACCGTCGAGTAGGCGGTGACGGGCTGTGCTTCATCGGTGTTCACCGCGACCAGGACTTCCTCATCGACGAAGAGCCGCGACCAGGACACCAGCGAGCGCATCCGCTCACCCAGACGTTGCGGCAGGCCGAAAGCAACACCATCCCCCGAAATGTGATGCAGCACCTGCCGGCCGCGGCGCAGCGGCGGCAATTTCTTGCGGAGGTCGATGAGCGCGGCCAGGGCTCGGTAAAGGTCGCCGTCCTCGTTGAAGAAATGGCGGCCCTGCGAACACAGGCCGCCGAACCGGCCGCCGAACATGCTCTCCCGGAGGACAACGTCCGAGCCGTTGGGGCGCCCGCCGCTGTCGAAACCCTGCTCCGATCCGTAGTAGATGCAGGGGATGCCCATGGTAGTGAGCTGCACGGCGAGCACGTTGAACGCCAGGTCGCGGAACCGACCCGCGCCGCAGAAGCGACATTTCGCGCTGCCCTTGCGGACCTGATCGTGATCGTCCACCAGGGTAACCACCTGGTTGCGATACCAGCGATGCCCTGTCGGCGCGTCCAGGACCCAGTTGCGGAACAGGGAGAAATAATCCGCCGGGTCGGCGTAACCCGTGACCATCCGCTCCAGCTTGCCCGGTACGTCCTCGATTCCCAGGGCCGCGTCCAGCCCGGTTTTCTCCACGACTTCCCAGGCATGCTCGCGGCTGCCGCCGACCTCGCCGACCAGGAGGAAGCGTTCCTTGCCGACGCCCTGGGCGAACTCCCGCATCACGTCACAGAACATCCGCAGCGCCTCCGCGCTCACGTGCTTGGCGGCGTCGATCCGGAACCCATCGAGGTCAGCGTAGGCGATCCAGAAGCAGTAGACGAGACCGAGGGCGGACAGGGCCGAGGACGCCCGGCGATACTGCTCGTCCCACTGCACCCGGAGGTCGAGGGTCTTCAGGCTGAACATGTCCCCCTCGGCATACTCCGGGTAGTAATCCCAGCTGGTGATGTGCCCCTTGCGCAGAAAGCGGTCTGCATGCTGGAACTCGCGGGGCCAGATGGCCCCGTCCGGCCAGGCTCCTTCCAGTCCAGCGCCGTCGGGCAGGCCAAAGGGCAGCGTCGGCCGGCCGTCGCGGTCGTTGAAGCCGGCGACGGCGTAAGGCTTGCCGTCCCAGCGCGGGTCGTTGTACCACTGGCCCGTAGCCGGGTCGTGCGTCGAATAGCGATCCGCGGCGTAGGTGAAGACGTTGCCGGTGTGGTGGGCAACGATGTCGAGGATGACGTAGATCCCCTGGTCGTGGGCCGCCTGGACGAAGTCGCGGAACTCCTCGCGCGTCCCGAAATGCGGATCCACGTCAAGGAAATTCTGAATCCCGTAGCCGTGGTAGCTCGGCTCGAACGCGCACTGCCGGAAGGGAGGGCTGACCCACAGAGCAGTGATGCCGAGCCGTCGCAGGTAGCCGAGTTTGCTTTTCAAGCCGGCCAGCGTCCCGCCCTGCCAGTCGCCGCCAGCGCGAAACCACGCATCGTAATCGACCCGACCGGAGTCTTCGAGCCGATACAGGGGTGTGGTGCCGATACGTACTGGCTGGTCTGCATTATCTCGGTAGCCGTCTTTTTCCTTGCCATCGGAGAATCGGTCCAGCAGCAAGAAGTACAACACCTGGTCCTCCCAGGCGGCCGGGGACGGAGTGAACTTCCGCCGCGTCAGGGAGGCGAAGTCGAGTTCCAGCAGGCTTTTTTCGATTTTCTCGGGCATCGCTGTTGTTCCCCATCACCTTCCCAGGAACTCGACCTGGTCGTTCCCCGTCCGATCCCAGTCGAGCAAGGCAGCGGAATCGTCTGCCAGGGAGCCGGGGTTGACGACCAACGTGCTGGCCATCCACTGCAACCCCCGCAGCTCGGTCCGGCCGGCGACGACGCACAAGCTCGGGTGCAGCCCGTCGATAATCTCGCCGATGATACCGTTTCCTTCCGGCCCTCCGAGGACGCCGGGAGGCGGCTCGGGCAGCAGCAGTACCTTGCGCGGCTTCACGGATCGCTGCAGAGTGCGCAGAAAATAGAGGGCCCGAACCCGGCACCACGAGTCCTCGCGCATCAAGGCTTCTTCCGCGATGGCCACTCCCAGGCCACACACCGCGAGGTCTCGTTCCTCCACCAGCATCGCGTGAACCATGTGGACGTGAGGAAACTCCAGCTCGAGGGCGAGCCCCCAGCGGTAGAACTCGTCCAACGGCTCGAAATTGGGGCCGGGGATCACGGCACAGAATACCCCCAGTCCCCCGAGAGCCGCGCCGAACTCGTGGACGAAGCGTTCATCGTCCAAAGTCAAGCCCCAGGTACTCGACCCGCGCACCGCCGTCTGGCGTTCCGGACTGAGGATGCCCCCAGCGAACAGGATCGCCTCCGGTCGGCGCTCGGCCGCGAAGCGGTGCAGCGCTTCGAGGCTGCGCCTTTTGCCGTATACGCCACTGCACAATAAGAGCCGTCTCATAACATTCTCCCGATGCTTGGTCCAAGGATGACGCAAATCTCAACGGTGCGCGAATCTCCTTGACCGACTCTTGAACCCCCCAGCTTGAACCAGAGCTGCGCTCACGATCCGCTGCGCTTCGACCTGGTCGCCACTCGGATCAGCGAGCAGGATCTCTCATTTGTCCCACGCTCCCAGGCGTCGGTACGAGAACGTATAGATCGTCGCCAGAAACGCCCCAATCCCGGCGCCCAGCAACGGACCAAAGAAGGTGCCGATGTCCGCGTAGTGATGGTAGCCAAGCCACAGTCCAAAGAACGAACCGAGCGCGGCGGCCAGGCTGGCCGCTAGCACACGAGGCGCTGACGCCAGGCCGCCGCTTACCTGGAACTCGAGCGAGAGCGGCGTGCCGAGCATCCAGCCCAGGGCGCCTCCCAGAAAGCCGCCCACGGCAGCCAGCAGATTCAAGAGAGCATGCGCGCCGAGTGAGTGCATTTCGACCGGAATGAAAAAGTGGTGTCCCCGTTTTTCTTCCAGGACCACCAGCCAGGGCAACATGCTGGCTAACAGGCCAGCCAGGCCGACCATAAGGGCGTCGCGGAGCGCGGCAAACCGCGCCCGGTGCAGCGCACGCGGCTCGTGTCGCCAGGCACGCTCGCCAGCACGCGGGATAGGCATCGTCCCGATGATGTCGGCCCAGGTGCTGACGGCTCGTTGGGCTTCAACTTCTTCCAGGCCTGCCTCGGTGCGCAGCCGCAGCACCTGGGCCGGGAGGTCGCTCGTCTGGAGTTTCCCGGCCTCGGCCAAGACCAGGAGATAGTGGACCACCCCATGTCGCAAGGCAGCTACCAGACCGTCAACCTCGGCACTGCGTCCTGGACAGGCCAGGTGGAGTTCGCTTGCCACCGTCCGGCTCATGTCCAGCACGTGAGGCCCATACGCATCGATCAGTGCCCTGATTTGTTGGCGCGGCAAGTCATTCATGAGGCTCGTCCCTGTTTCAGCGATTACTGTTCCCGCCAATCACCTGAGCCAGGGTGGACTGAATCAGCTTGGCCCGCTCCAGGTCCACGTTGGTCTTCAAGACGGTCCCGCCAAGGCCTCGGATCCCTTGCAAAATCGCCTCCATGTCACCTTCCTGATCCAGGACAAACAGGGCGGAAGTGCCCGGCTTCATCAGTCCTGCCACTTCGGCGACGAAGTCCTCGCTGATCCCGACCGCGGCGGCGCCAACGCCTCTCTCCAAGGCGCCGACGGCCGCGCCGGTCAGTGGCGGCGCGCCCAGCGCCAACCACGCGAGGAAGCTCGCAAAGGTATGGCCGCGGAGGTTGAGGGCGGCCACGAACGGCTCCCCATCGAGCGTGACACAGCCATCGGGGTAGCGCACAGCCACGGCCGTCGCGCGGAGGATGAGGCAGTGTCTCTCTCCGAGCCTGGCGATCTCATCGCGGAACTGAGCGGCCCGGCCCAGGTCGTTAAATCCGATGACCCATAAATGCCCGCCCTGAGTCATTGTTGGTCCTCCGGCCAGCATGTCGTTTGGATGAGACAGGCACGACAGGGGTGAGCGCCGGGGGCGGTCGGGCCCCCGGCTGCCAGCCTGTGCTCCTGGAATGGCTCAGAATGGCCATTTCCAGGCCGTGATGTCGGGCCGGTCGATGCCGTGCTGGTACGCATACTGTTCGCACGCGATCCGCTGGTTGGCCAGCTCGTCGCGAACGCCGGCGGCGGTGACGCGCAAGCGGGGGATGCGGTCGATGGCGTCCATGGCCAGGGTGAACCGGTCGGTCTCGTTGCGGATGGCCAGCTCCAGCGGCGTGTTGATGTTCCCGTGCTCCTTGTAGCCGCGCACGTGGAGGTTGTGCTGGCTCGGCCGGCGGTAGGTGAGGCGGTGGATCAGCCCCGGGTAACCGTGAAAGGTGAAGACCACCGGCTTGTCCGACGTGAAGATGGCCTCGAACTCGCGGTCCGACAGGCCGTGGGGGTGCTCGCAGCTGGGTAGCAGCTTGAACAGATCCACGACGTTGACGACCCGGATCTTCACGTCGGGTACGTGCTGCCGCAGCAGGGCGACGGCGGCCAGACACTCCAGCGTCGGCACGTCGCCGCAGCTCGCCAGCACCACGTCGGGCTCGGTGCCCTGGTCGTTGCTGGCCCAGTTCCAGATGCCCAGGCCCTTGGTGCAGTGGGCGATCGCCGCCTCCATGTTTAGGTACTGCATGTCTTGCGGCTGCTTGTCCGCGACGATGACGTTGATGTAGTTCATGCTGCGGAAGCAGTGGTCGCCGACCGAGAGCAGGCAGTTGGCGTCGGGCGGCAGGTAGATGCGCACCACGCTGGGGCTCTTGTTGGCCACCACGTCGAGGAAGCCGGGGTCCTGGTGCGTGAACCCGTTGTGGTCCTGCCGCCACACCAGGCCGCTGATCAGGATGTTGAGCGAGGAGACCTTCATCCGCCAGGGCAGCTCGTTGCACTTCTCCAGCCACTTGGCGTGCTGGTTGACCATCGAGTCGATGACGTGGATGAACGACTCGTAGCTGTTGATCAGGCCGTGCCGGCCGCTCAGTACGTAGCCCTCCAGCCACCCTTCCAGGGTGTGCTCGCTGAGCATCTCCATGACGCGCCCGTCCGGGGCGAGGTGGCCGCCGTCGGCGTCCTCCGGGAAGTACTCGGCCAGCCACGCCTTCTGGGTGACCTCGTAGGTAGCGTCGAGCCTGTTGGACTGCGACTCGTCCGGCCCGAAGAGCCGGAAGTTGTCCTTGTTCAGTCGCATGATCTCCCGCATCAAGATGCCGAGGAAGCCGGCATTACCGACCTGGGTTGTTCCTGGTTTCTTGACCTCGACGCCGAGGGTGCGGAAATCCGGCATGTCCAGCGCTTTCCTGAGCAGTCCGCCGTTGGCGACGGGGTTGGCGCTCATGCGCCGGGTCCCCTTCGGCGGCAGCGCCCGCAATTCCGCGATGAGCCGGCCCTCCTGGTCGAAATACTTTTCCGGTTCGTAGCTGCGCAGCCATTTCTCCAGTAATTGCAGATGCGCGGGGCTGGAGTGGACGTCCGGCAGCGGGATCTGGTGCGCCCGCCAGAAGCCTTCCAGATAGTGCCCGTCCACCTGGCGCGGGGCTGTCCAGCCCTTGGGGCTGCGGAGAATGATCATCGGCCAGCGCGGCCGCTGCGCCTTGCCGCTCTGCCGCGCCTCTTGCTGGATCTTGCGGATCTGGAGCACGGCCTGTTCCATGGTGGCGGCCATGGCCTGGTGCATCGTGCGCGGGTCGTTGCCCTCGACGAACAGCGGGGTATACCCGTAGCCGACGAACAGCGCCTCCAGCTCCTCGTGGCTGATGCGGGCCAGGAGCGTGGGGTTGTTGATCTTGTAGCCGTTGAGGTGCAGGACCGGCAGCACCGCCCCGTCGCGGATGGGGTTCAGGAACTTGTTGCTGTGCCAGGATGTGGCGAGGGGGCCGGTTTCGGCCTCGCCGTCCCCCACCACGGCGAGCGCGATCAGGTTCGGGTGGTCGAAGACCGCCCCGTAGGCGTGCGCGATGCTGTAGCCCAGCTCGCCGCCCTCGTTGATGCTGCCGGGGGTTTCGGGGGTGGCGTGGCTGCCGATGCCGCCGGGGAACGAGAACTGCCTGAAGAAGCGCTGCAGTCCCGCCAGGTCTTCACTCTTGTCCGGGTAAACCTCGGAATATGTCCCCTCGAGGTAGGCCTGGGAGAGGACCGAGGGCGCGCCGTGGCCGGGCCCGCACACGTAGATTGCGTCCAGGTCGTACTTCTTGATCAGCCGGTTGAAGTGTACGTATGTGAACGTCTGGCCGGCGTCGGAGCCCCAGTGGCCCAGCATGCGCGGCTTGACTTGCTCGATCTTCAGCGGCTTGCGGAGCAAGGGGTTGTCCTGGAGGTAGAGCATCCCCAGGCACAGGTACAAGCTGGCCTGCCAGTAGGCGTCGATCTGTTCCAGCTCCTCGGGGCTGAGCGGGGCGCCGCTGACCGTCGAGCGGGCGGGGCCGTAGGCCGAGATTGACGCGGCACGCGGCTCCTCGGCCAAGAGCGGACCTGCCGTCGCGGTCTTGCTGCCAGCGCCGGTCTTTCGTTTCACTTCGATGCTTGCAGTTGTCACGGATCATTCCTTGTTGGGTGTCGGGTCTGGTGCTCGAATAGATTGCATTGTGCACACACGCACAAATCCAACGGCGGACCACTGTCGTCGCTCAGCTGGCCATCTTCTGAGTTACCCGTGCCAGGGCGTACTGATCCAGTTTGTCCATGAACGCCACGCTGCGGGCGGTCCGGTCCTCCCCGGGGCGGAGGGCGAAGTTCAGCGCATCGTCCACCAGGTCCTGATACTGCGGCTGCTGGGTCGCATGCAGCAGAAGGGATGGATTGGTGGTCGCGTCTTGTGGCCTGTGTCTGGCGATGGCTTCGATGTCGCCCGTGTCGGCCACAACTGTCGTCCAGCGTTTCAACGATTCGAGAAGATTCACAGTGTTACCTCCAGATGTCACTTGTCAGCCGAGTCGCATTGATTATTGGGTCTTGGCTTCAGCTCCTGCCGGTAGATCCGCAGGTTGCGCGGCGCCTCGATGCCCAGATGGATCTTGCCTCGGTCGATGTTGACGACCGTCAGGCAGATGTTCTCGCCGATGCAGATCTTCTCACCGAGCTTGCGTGTGAGGACCAGCATGTCGCTACCCTCCTTTGTCACCACTCCAGGGTCCGTTAGATCGTGTTGGCACACGTCATATCGAGATTGACTCTATCCTGCATGGCCTTGGTTTCCTGACAAGAACTCGGTTGCTCACCTGAACCCGCCATCATTAGCCTCCGCCCCCGGCCCCTGATTTCCGGCCGCCTCACCGCGTTGGTCCAGCTGGAACCGGAGCCAGTTCGTAATCAGGCGGCTCATGACCGCGAACATCACTGCCGTGGAGAGTCCGAGTACCAGGAGGCCGTTGATGGCCTCCAGCGGGCCCAGCATCCGCCAGCGCTCGGAGAGGATGATGTCTCCGTAACCCAGCGCCGTATAGCTTTCCGCGGAGAAATAGAATGCCTTCTCGAAGGTCGAAATCTCCCCGACCATCAGAAAGGCAACCGCCCACAGGGCGATCTGGATCAGATGCGCTGCCGCAGTCACCAGAGTAACGATCATCATGACGGCGACGTTCTTCCAGAATCCATGCCCGGTGTAACCCGTTCGGATCAGCCGGACCACCAGACGCACGATCAGGGCCGTCGCCATGCTGTAGGCAAGCATGCTGACGAGCAGCACTCCCATCGCAAGCAGCAGGGCCAACAACATATACCGCATCTCCTCCCACTCACTCTTGAGTGCTTCCTCCGGCGTGCCCCTACGGTCCGGTGGCCTGCGCCGCGTCTGGCGCTGGTGCGTCCCGCGCCTGGGTCGGAGCTTTGACGACCAGGACCGGACAGTGGGCGTGGCGTACCACTTCCTCCGTCACGCTGCCGAACAGGCGTTGTTTCAGCCAGGAGGCGCCGTGTGTCCCCATCACGATCAGGTCGCATCCCAGCTTGTCGAGCATGTCAAGGATGTGTCGGGCGCTTGGCCTATCGGCCACGATCACCTCATGCTCCACGCGGACCTTGGGATCAGTCGGTTGAATGCTATGAAAGCGGTCCCAGAGGTTGACCGTCTCCCCTTTGCCCGGGTTGGCCAGGAATCGGCCGCCCTCCGACACCACGGCTGGAGAGCGAGCGACGTGGAAGAGGATCACCTCGGCACCCGTCGCCCGGGCCAGGGTTTGGGCGACGTGGAACGCCTCGTCGGCGTGCGCGGAGAAATCAGTCGGTACGAGAATCTTGCTAATCGCGTCCATGGTCCCCTCCTTACTTGGCAGTCAGTTCTTTCTCAAACTCCCGGCGGGTGTCCTCGTCCACGAAGTAGTAGGTCCGCCCGTCGCGCTCCAGGGTGGACGAGGCGAGGTACTTCGGGAAGCGAATCTTCGTCACGGGATCCTCGACGAACTGGTCCTTGAGATGTTCCTTGAGTTCGGCGTCCTGGCGAACGAGGGCCACGTATGCCTTCACGAAGGCCACGATCCGCTCGTCGAACCACTGGACCACCGCGTCGTCCTTCACCGTGTCGAGGGGAAAGTCAAGGACCGACAGTTTGTCGCAGCGGACCAGCACCGGGTAGATTTCCTGAGTGCATTCCAGCCGGACGTGGCTGACGTTCACGTCCGGGAACACCTCGAACGTCAAGTCCACTTTGGCCACGGTAGAGGCGAATGACAGGTGCATGGCCCGGGTGTGTTCGTTCACTCTGGGCTCGGCCTTCACCACGTCCTTGAACCGCTCGACGAAGGCGGTCAGGCGAGGCTTCAGCAGATCGATGAGGTGTTTGGCTATGGGTTCGTAGCGCTTGATCCGCTGATCGCGCTCACGGTTCGCTTGCACCACTTCCGCCCAGGCGACTTTCGCGCGTTTCACCTCCACCTCAAGTTCCTGGTCGATCCGGCCGATCAAGGTAGCGACGTCCGTCATTCGAGTAGTCCTCCTGTCATTGGTTGTGTTGTCCGCGCTGTCGCGGGAGCTGCAATTGCCTGCTCCCCTGTGCAATCCCCATGCCCAGGCAATCCTGTCCAGCTTGTCCCGCCAAACGCTGGCAATGTCACGGTTTCTCCCAAGATTGTCGGCTACAGTTCGCTGCCGGATTCGCACAGGGGAGTGTGCGAGACTGGCACACTTCGGCGAGTCCAGCGGTTGGGTTCCCTGTTCCGTCTACGTTTTCCTGAGCGTGGCAGGTGGACAGCAGCAGATGCGAACTGTTTGATTGCCTGTGCCCCGAGCTTCTCGTAACTGCTGAACGGGACGGCGCTAATCAAGGCGAGCGGCGCGGCGTGAGCCCGCCGGTATTGACTCTCGATACCGGCGGGCTCACGCCGCGCCGCTCGCCTTCCCGATTTTATCCTCAATAGCCATGAGAAAGGTCGGACGCACGAGTACCGTTCGGGCTGGCTGCGACACCCTGCTCGAGCTTCCATGTCACGTACCGGGCCAGGAGATCCACGGTGAACAGATCGGGGACAGCGTTCAGCCGTCGGTCGTCATTGAAACCGCTGAGGTTCGCGTAGGGCATCTGCGCTCTCAGCTCACTCATCCCCTGGTCGGTCACGCTGCCTTCCCGCACAAACTCGGGGTTCCCCTGGAAAACCGATTCGGGGAACAGCTCGCCGCGTGGGATCTTGACCCCGAACTCGCGCTCCAGACGGAACACGATGTCCAGCATGTCGATCGACTCCGCGCCCAGGTCTCCTTGCAGCGTGGCTGTCGGAGAGAGATCTTCTTCGTCCACGTTCAGTGATTCCATTAGCACACTCGCCACTTGCGAATAGATTTCTTCGGAAACGTGCATCGTGTCACTCCTTCTTCTCCCAACACCTGTACCAAATGTGATGTGATCGCTTAGTTACCGCGCCGGGTGGACCATCTGCCACTGAGGCAGTACCGTGTCGTTCTGCAACTGTCCTCGACCCATCGGCTCCACCGTGCGAGCCGCCAGATCCAGCCACGCCTGTTCTCCGTCTCCCAGTGCCTCCAGCCCGATCCAATCCAGTGCTCTGGGATCGTCCCTGTCCACCTGGAAGGCCGCGTCGGTGGGCGTGCCGTCCACGAAGTGCAGCCTGCCGACGTCGCCTTGCCGCTGAAGGCAGAAGCGCCGGACACGGTGGCCCGGTAAGCGGGTCAGACGATCGTCACGGCTGCCGAGGGGAAAGCAGACCAGATCGATCTCCCGCTCCGCACAGCCTTGCAGGGCGTGGCCCAGACCCAGCAGACGCTGGCCGCGCTCGCAGAAGGCATCCAGGCCCACGGCACACGGCGAGCCATCCGGCCACAGGAGCTGGTAGCCCTGGTAGTGTACGTGGCCGCGTTGACGGTCCCTGGATCGGTCTCTTCTGAACAGGACCCTCAATGTCCGTTCCATTGGTTCTCTCCCACTGAGTTTCAACACAGAATGCCGAATCGTTAGGTGCGACGTCAGCGCATCGTTCGATGTCCGCGTTGCGAAGTACGAACGCAATCGTTGTGCCAAATCGGCAAGATCTCAGGTTTCTGCGGCCAGACAAGCACCAAGAGCAACGCCGAGGATTACTTCTTCGGGAGGCTGCGACTACGGTATTGAAATTGCGATACGCTCGTTAGTCGCTGCAGATTTCAGTGTTCGGCCCGCGGGAGTGTCATGCTATGATGCTGAGCCAAAGTCGGTCCAGCGAACCCAACGGTCATGGTGTGGTAGCCGACTTACCGAACTGGCACAACATCTGCCAGCAGCGATTCGGCAAGGAGGCATGGCTGTGATGCCGTGCCAGCTGTCCCGCTGGAATACACTCAGGAAACACTTATGAACCCTTTGTCGCGTCTTTGGCGCCGCCCGGCCCTTGGTTCGTGCGGAGACCAGGGCTCGTACTCGATTTCTCTCGCTCGTTCCATCGACGAGCGCGACGTGGATGAATGGCTCGCCGCCTGTGGGGGGCGCGCGGATGCGGTCATGGACCCGCGCTTTCTCCGCGTCGTGGAAAAGTCGATGGGCGCCGAGGTCCAGTTCTGCAATGTCGTCGTGCGCGACGCCGCCGGCACGCCCGTCGCGGCCGCGCTCCTTTCCCTCTATTCCATCGACGGCATTCTGCTCGCTCCCGAGCGCTGGAAGAAGGCTGTGGCCCGGCTCCGCTGGCTGTGGCCCAGCTTCCTGAAGGTCCAGGTTCTCTTCTGCGGCTGCCCTGTCTCAACGGGCGAAAGCCATCTCCGCATCACCCCCGGCGCCGATCCGCAGGCCGTGCTGCAGCAACTGGATTGGTTGCTGCTGCGGATTGCCCGGACAGTGGGTACGCAGTTCATCGTCTTCAAGGAGTTCGGCCCCGATCAATCCGCTCAAACAGACAGCCTGCGGGCGTTGGGCTACGTCCGCGCGGACAGCCTGCCCATGAACGAATTCCCCGCGTGCTTCCGCGATTTCGATCACGTGTGCGCGTCGTTCCGCTCGCGCTATCGCAACCAGCTCCGCCGCTCCCGGAAAAAGTTCGAGCGTGCGGGGCTGCGCGTCGTGCATCTCCGCGGAGGGATGGGCGTTGCCGCACTGTACACCGAAGACGTACACGGGCTCTACCTGTCCGTCCTCAACCGGGCGGAGGTGAAGCTCGAGTGTTTGTCCGCCGAATTCTTCCGCGAGCTGGCGCGACAGTTCCCCGACGACGCCGCCTTCACGCTGATCTACCAGGACAAACGCATTGTGGCCTTCACGTGCGGCGTCTTTCACCAGGATGCGTATCTGAACTTCTTTTGTGGCTTCGATTATGAACTCAACGACGAGACGGACCTGTATTTCAACCTGATGTACGAGGACCTCGATTACGCACTGCGGCAGAAGGTCCAGGCCATTCACGTCGGCCAGACTGCCAACGACTTTAAATCGCGGATGGGCTGTTTCCTTGAGCCGCGTTGCTTTTACGTCAAGGCGCGGCTCTCCGCTTTGCAGCCCTTGCTGCGGGCCGGCAGCCCTCACCTGTTCCCACCCACCTCTCCCATCCCCGAGCGCAACCTGTTCCGGGAAGTCCCAGGCGGCTAGGAAGAGGACTTCTTGCCTCCTGCGAGCGCCCGCTCCGGCGTGAGGGTCGCGAACAGATGCATGATACGGGCGATGCCTCCTGTCCAGCCGGTCTGGTGGCTGGCACCCAACCCGGCTCCGTTGTCGCCGTTGAAGTACTCGGAGAACAGCAGGCAATCGCGCCAGTGGGGATCTTCCTGGAACTTCCGTGTGCCTCCGTAGATCGGCCGCCGGCCATCCTTGTCCTTTTCAAAGATGCTCGCGAGCCGGCGGCCGATCTCCTCGGCCACCTGGTACAGGTTCATCTGCCGGCCGGACCTGGTGGGGCATTCCACGCTGAGATCGTTCCCATAGTAGAGGTAGTACTGCAGCAGCGCGCGGATGATCAGGTCGTTGACAGGTATCCAGACGGGGCCGCGCCAGTTGGAGTTGCCGCCGAACATGCCGCTATCGGACTCCGCCGGCAGATACTCCACACGATACTCCTGGCCGCCCGTGTGGAAGACGTACGGCTGGCCGGCGTGGTAGCGCGACAGCGACCGGATGCCGAAGGGGCTCAGAAACTCTTCCTCGTCGAGCATCTTCGCCAGAACGCGCCGGAGCTTGGTTTCGTCCATGACGGAAAAGAGGTGCCGGCCAGCAACACCAATCTTGAGCGGGTCGTGGCAAGCAGTGCGTAACTCGGGCCGAGCATCCAGGAACCGTTTGAAGCGGCGCTCGACTTCAGGGAACCTGGTAAAGACTTGTGGTTCAAAGACAGTGGCCGCGCACAATGGCAGCAAGCCGACCATGGATCGAACCTTGAGCCGTTGGGCCTGGCCGTCGGGTAACCGGAGCACGTCGTAGAAGAAGCCATCTTCCTCATCCCACATCCCGATGTCACCACCCAGATGCACCAGCGACGAGGTGATCCAGACGTCGTGTTCGAGGAACTTGGTCACCATCTCCGAGTAGTCTTCATCCTGCATTGCCAGCTCAATGGCGATTTCGAGCATGTTGTCGGCGAAGAGTGCCATCCAGGCGGTGCCATCGGCTTGCTCCAGATACCCACCGGTCGGCAACGGTGCGCTCCGATCAAATACGCCAATGTTGTCGAGGCCCAGAAAGCCCCCTTCGAACACGTTACGGCCGGTACGATCCTTGCGGTTGACCCACCACGTAAAGTTGAGGACCAACTTCTGGAAACAATTCTTGAGCCATTTGATGTCCCCCTCCCCTTTTTCCGCCAGATCCAGGTGGTAGGTGAAGATGGTCGCCCAGGCATGCACCGGCGGGTTGACGTCGCCGAAATTCCATTCGTAGGCGGGAATTTGGCCGTTGGGGTGCATGTAGCGCTCGCGCAGCATCAGCTTCAATTGCTCCTTGCCGAAATCGACGTCCACGAGCGTCAGGGCGAGCACGTGGAAGGCCAGGTCCCAGGCCGCGTACCAGGGATACTCCCACTTGTCCGGCATGGAGATGATGTCGCCGTTGTACATGTGGTGCCAGTGTTCATTACGGGGAACAGCCTTTCGCGTCGCCTTGAAGGGGTCGGAGCCGCGCTCTTCGAGCCATTTGTCCACGTCGTAGTGGTAGAACTGCTTGGTCCACAGCATCCCCGCCAGTGCCTGCCGCATGACATTGGCAGCATCGGCAGTCAGCGAAGACGGAATGACAGCGGCATAGAACTCGTCCGCCTCCTTGCGCCTGGCGTGCAGCACGTCCTCGAAGTGCCTGCCGAAGGGACCGCCTGGATTTCCCTTGGTTGGGGCGAAACCGGCCGGCGCGACGTCGCTCAGCCGGAGCCGCACCACCTGGCACGCACCGGAGCTGATGGTGGGGCGATAAAGCGCCGCGACCTTGGTTCCCCTTTTCTCCGGGTTTACGGCCTCTTGCCGACCGTGGACGACGTAGTCGTTGATACTGTCCTTGACCCAGGGGCTGTGGTTGGCAACGCCAAAGATGCGCTGCCTGTTGGTTTCGTTCTCGGTGAACAGGAGGGGCACGTCCCCTTCGCAGTAGAAGTAGAGTTCTCCCAGTTGCGCATGGCCGACCTTGACAATGCCGTCCTTCGTTGTTCCCGCGATCTCCTGCAGAGTCGGACGGTCGGGGGCTCCTCCCCACGACCACTGGTTGCGGAACCACAACGTCGGCAGGACGTGGAGCTGGACCGGCTCAGGGCCGCGGTTGTGGATGCTGATCTGAATCAGGACATCCTCTGGGGACTCTTTGGCATACTCGACAAAGACGTCGAAGTACCGATCCTGGTCGAAAACGCCCGTATCCAGCAGCTCATACTCGAACTCGGCACGGCTCCGGCGACGGCTGGTCTCGACCAGATCGTTGTAAGGATAGGCTGCGTGCGGATACTTGTAGAGGTACTTCACGTAGGAATGGGTCGGCGTGCTGTCCAGGTAAAAGTAGTACTCCTTGACGTCCTCGCCGTGATTGCTCTCGCCGTTGGTCAGTCCGAACAGACGTTCTTTGAGGATGGGATCCTGCCCATTCCACAAGGCCAGGGCGAAGCAGAGCTGCTGCTGGTCATCGGAGAGGCCGGCCAGTCCATCCTCTCCCCAGCGGTAAGCACGCGAACGAGCCTGATCATGGTTGAAGTAATTCCAGGCATCGCCGTTTTCGCTGTAGTCCTCGCGAACCGTTCCCCATTGCCGCTCACTGAGGTACGGGCCCCACTTCTTCCAGGGCCGACTCCGCTGGCGCGCTTCCTCCAATCGCCCGTGTTCCGCAGTCATGGCGTCTCCCTCAGGGATCGATCGATCCAACCTCCATCCCTTGTCGAGAACAGGGCAAGGTTGGGGAAGGCAGTACGATCTCGTGGCCTGCCGAGGTGTCTGCGATGTGGCGAGCCGACCTACAGCAATCGGGCCTTAGTGCGATTGCAGCAGCGCGAAGAGCGCCGATAAAAGTACAATCAGCACGGCCGTGATGACCACGAGTTTGTCGGCGTAGCGCCGTCGCATGGTTGCCCTCCTACACGAAGTTGTAACGCTCGGAATGGACATAGGCGAGCGATACCCCCAGCTCGCTCAGGGCACGCTCGACTGCGTCCATCATCACGTCCGGCCCACAGATGAAGTAGTCACGGCTATTGCGGTTGGCTGGGAGGTGGCGCTTCAGAGTCTCTCCCGTAACGAAGCCACTCTCGCCCTGCCAACCTTCCGGCGGCTGACTGAGTACGTGCACAATCGTCAAAGCGAGGCGCCGTTTCAGCTCGTCCAGCTCGTCGCGGAAGATGACGTTTTCCCAGGAATTGCTGGCGTAGATCAGGAGCAGCGGCTGCTCGTTGCCGCGGTCGGCCAGCGTGCGCAGCATGCTCATCATCGGCGTGATGCCAACGCCGCCGGCGATGAAGACGTACCCGGGCGAGCGGTGGCGGTCCACGCTGAACGCGCCGTAGGGGCCGTCCAGATAGGCGCGCTGGCCTGGCTGGACCTCCTTGATCGTGGAGGTGAAATCGCCCAGCTCCTTGATCGTCATTGCCACCTGCCCGTGGCGCTCGGCGCTGGACGAGAACGAGAACGGGTGCTCGCGCATGCCGTAGGGCCCATTCCACAGCGACAGCCAGGCGAACTGGCCGGGCCGGAAGCGAAGACCGGGGTGGCCCTCCGGCTCCAGCACCAGAGTCCACGAGCTGCCGCGCTCGGGGCGCACCTCGGCGACCCGGTACGGGCGGCGCAGCATCAGGAACGGCTTCCAGAGGCGGACGTAAGCCAGCGAGCCGATCCAGAAACCCGTGAGTGCGACCCACAACGCACCCTTCCACGGCGTACCAATGTAGTTGCCCCACAGGACGACGTGGGCCATCGCCAGGCCGACGATCAGCACGGCGAGGGCACCGTGGAGAACGCGCCAGACCTCATACTGCAGGCCCAGCCGCCGCCGCCAGATCGACGTGGCGATCAGGATGAGCAGCGCGACGACGGAAGCAACGGCGAAGCGGGCACGCCAGGGCGCCGTGAAGACGTTCAGCAGCCCCAACGTCTCGGGACGTTGCCAAAAGATGATGACGGGGTGTGCGATCACCAGCACGACTGCCACCCAGGAGATTTGCCGGTGGAAGTGGTACATGATGTCCATGCCGTAGGGCGAGGTCACGTGGCGGAACCGGGCGGTGATCAGGAACTGCATCCCCATGATCGCCAGGCCGGCAAACCCGATCGCGATCGAGAACTCGATCCAGAAGCCGCGGCCCGGCGGCGTGGGGCCAAGCAGCAGGATAAACAACGGCGCCAGCGTCAGAAGCAAGTAGACGCCGACCCAGAACGCGCCCTGCATGACACGATTCATCCCTCCTCCCCCTCCGCACGCGCCCGGCTCAACGGGCAAACCCTTTCGTTCTTCCCAGGACTTAGCCTCACAAAGTCCGCCGCTCAAGACCTCCGTTCCACCGCTACCCGATACCAATCAGGGACCGGGACGGCGTCAGCGGGAAAGTTCTCCGTCAGGCGGTCGGGTGGCGGCGGGCGGGCCGTCCGAGCCCGCCGGGTACTCGAGGAGGGGAACCCGGTTCTGGGCCCACGCATCGAGGATGGGCTCGACGACCCGCCAGGACTCCTCCGCCTCGTCGCCTCGGATGGACAGGGTGCAGTCTCCCGCCAGGATCTGGAGCAGGAGGCGCCCGTAGGCGGGCAACGCCTGGGAAGTGAAATCGGCGCCCAGCTCGACACGCTCCAGGTCGAACGGGTCGCCGGGGCCGTTGAGGTTCACGCCGAAGGCAAGGCGGTCGGGGCCGAACTGGAAGCGCAGCACGTTGGGAGGAGGGTCATTCCCCTCGAACGCCAGGTGAGGTACGGGCCGGAAGTGGACGGCAATCTCGCACCGCTCTCGGGCCAGGGCCTTGCCGCTGCGCAGCACGAATGGCACGCCGGCCCACCGCCAGTTGTCCACCCACAGGGTGACCTGGGCGAAGGTTTCGGTACGGCGGCCCGGGTCAATCCCTTTCTCGTCCGCATAGGACGAGACCTCCCGCTCGCCGATACGGCCCGCGATGTAGCGAGCCCGGATGGTCAGGCGCTCGACCTCTTCGGGGGAGAGGCGGCGGATGGCCCGGAGGACAGCGACCTTGTGGTCGCGCAGGTCGCGCTCGCCCAGGGTGAGTGGGGCCTCCATGCCGACCAGGCAGAGCAGCTGGAGCAGGTGGTTCTGGAGCATGTCCTTGAGCGCCGGCCCGGTCGTAGTAGGAAGCCCGCCCTTCCAGGGTGAGGCTCTCGTCCCACACGATCTCGACCCGCTCGACGTGGTCGCGGTTCCACAACAACTCGAAGACGCGGTTGGCGAGGCGGAGCCCCAGAATGTTCTGGACCGTCTGCAGGTGCAAGAAGTGGTCGATGCGGAAGATGGCGTTCTCGGGGAAAGACCGATGCAACAAGCGGTTCAGCGCCTGGGCGGCGGCGAGGTTCTCACCGAACGGTTTCTCGACGACGACCCGGCTCCCCTCCGGCAGGCCAGCCCTGGCCAGGGCTTCGACGGTGGCCGAAAACACCCCCGGCGGCAGGGCCAGGTAGGCCACGACGGGCTCACCGACTGGCTTCAGCGCCGCGGCCACCTCGCCAGGGTCGGTCACCTCGGCACGGCGGTACTCGACGGAAGAGACGAGCGCGTCCCACGACTGGGGGCCGAGGTCGGCGGCGTGACGTTCCAGCGCCTCCCGAACGTGGCGGCGAAACGTGGCGGTGTCCCAGTCGTGCCGCGCAACGCCGAGCACGGCGAGTCCCGGCGGGAGTTTGCCCGCCGCGTGGAGCCGGGCCAGCGCCGGCATCAGCTCCCGGGAAGTCAGGTCGCCGCTGGCGCCGAAGATGACCAACCGCTGGTTCATGCCGCTTTCCTCCAGCGCGAGACACTGCTTACGGGAGGTTCCTGGGATCTCGATCTCGGAGTGAGGGAGATGGACCTTCTTGTAGGGTAGGAACGATGCTGCCTGCCGGCAACCCACCTCGCCAAACCGGAGCCCGACTCAGGACCCGGGCAAATCGTGTGTATCAGGGTTTTCTCCCGATCAACACCCGTACCCGCTGGCCAATGCGCAGCGGCGGTTGACCCGGGTCCAGAGCAATGAGACACTCCAGCGTCCGCACGTCGTTCACTTGCAGCGGTTCTTGCAGGACCGAACGCCGCTGCGTGTACCAGTCGGACAGGGCGATGACCCGCCCCCGCCAGACGGTCGGCTCGCTGCTGTCATCCCGGATCGACGCCTGCTGGCTGATCTGCACGTGCGAGGCGAATTCCTGTTCCACTTCGGCCCGGATGATACGCGGCCCGTCAGGGCAGAAGAGGATCGCGGCCTGCTTTGGCGCCGCGCCGAGCATTTCGCCCCGGCCGACCAGCACGCGCAGCACCTTGCCATCCGTCGGCGCCCGCAGGCCGCACTCCTTCAAACCCTCCTGGGCTTGCTCGAGCCGGGCCTGTCGGGCCTTGACCTCTTCCTCGGCACGGCCAACGTCGGCTGCGGGATCGAGCAGTTTCAGCTCTTCTAGTTTTGCCCTTTCCGCCTGCCACAGCGCCTCCACCTCTTTCACCTGGTCGCTGGAAACGTCGAGGTCGGTTTTCCTGAGCAGCTGGCGGGCGTAGAGCTCCGCCTTGCCGTCGCGGACGGATTGGGCGGCGGCCAGGCGGTTGTTCAAGGCGTCGATGGCGGCCCGCATCTGGGCAAGCCTGGACTGGTGTTGCCGCGGCCGTTTGCGGACCTCCACCAGCTGGATCCGCGCCGCCTTCAGGTCCGCCTCAGCTTCCTGGACGCGCAGACCGGCGGTGGTGTCTTCCAGACGCAGCAACACGGCGCCCGCCTCGACCGCCTGATTTTCCTCGACCAGCACCTCGGCCACCCGGCCGGGCTGGGTCGGGTACAGCGACGTGACTCCGTGCTTCACGTCGACGTGGCCGAAGCAAGCCACCGTTACATCCTCCGGGAAGGACTCGGCCGGTTCGGTGTCGGCGTTGGCCTTCGGGTAGCTCAGCCCGCGCCAGGTCAGCCCGCACAGCAGCAGCATACTACCCAACAGCCAGCCCGCACTTCGCCAACGCCGCTGGACTGTCATGAGAATCTCCTTGGAGGAAAGCCGCTTCAAGCATTTACCACCCTACGAACACTCTTAATGCAACAGCATTGTCAGCTCCACGTGACGCAGGGAGCGCAGGGCCGTCAGCCCCGCCAGCAGAGCCATGGTCAGGGTCAGACCGCCCGCTGCCCCCAGGACCCACGGCGGCAAGAACACCCGGGCTCCCATCAGGCCGGCCGCGTCGGCCAGGACGAAGGCGGCGGGGAGGGCCAGCAGGACGCCGGCCACGCCCAGGTACAAGGACTGCGTCACGATCATCAGGCCCATGCGCCAGCGCGGGACGCCGAGGGCCTGCAGTAGCGCATACTCGCGGAACGACGCTGCCGTCGCCGCGTAGAGCGTCTGGCTGGTGACCACGGCCCCGACCAGCAAGCCCAGCAGGGCACTGCAGCTCAGCGAGATGCCGGCGCCGCTCATCACCAGCCAGTACCAGCGCGAGCGGAACGAAAACTCTGCGCTGGTGTACGCCGACATGTTGCCATAACGTCGCAAGCGTTCCACGACGTGGGAGGCGTCTCGGGGATCCCGGCAGCGGGCCAGCACAAAGGTAACTTCGTCGGCCGCGAGCTGCACCAGGCGGCGGGCCGTATCCAGAGAACAAAAGACGTACGGCCCTCCCAACCCCTTGAGGCCGCGCACCACTCCCACCATGCGCACCCGGGTTCCGGCGACTCGGCCGAACTCGCCGACCCCGGTCGTCAGGCCCAACCGAACCAGGTCGGCCTCGTCCACAACCACCGTTTTGGGCTCGGCCAGCTTCCTGCGCAGGTCCGGCGTCAGTTGCTTGACGGCGCCGAGGGCATTCTCGTGCAGCCGGCAGCCGATGATGACCGTGTTCTCCGTGCCGCCGTGCGGCTTGGCCCAGCCATTGAACATCTGCACGTAGGGCTCCGTCTCGACGACCTCCGGCAGCACGTCCAGCCGGTTCCGCCAGCGCTCGGGTATCGCTTCGCCGACGTCAACGCTCACCACGTGAGGCGGCCCCACCCAGACGTCAGCCGTCGTGTTGTCGATGGGGATCGATACCATCGAGAAGGTTCCCAGCAGCAGGCCGAGTTGCTGCGAAACCAGCAAGGCACTGAACATCACCGCCAGCATGGCAGGCAGGTAGCGTTGCCGGTCGTACCAGAGGATTGCCAGAGCGTAATCCATGAAGCGATCTCGATTCGTCAGGAACCAACGAGCTGGGGATCAACGTGATGGGTGCCGATCGATTTGCGGATGATGCTGTCCACCGTTTGAAACACGAATTGCAACTCCTGACAGGTGGACTCCAGCGCCTCCAGGAAGCGGCCCACCTCCTCCTCAGTGATGGTCAACGGCGGCTGAATCCGCAGCACGCGCGGATTGGAGCGCGCCACCTGCGTGTAGATGCCGTGGACTTGCAGCAGGATCTGCATGGCGTACAGGCCGGGGATCGAGTGAATCAAGTCGTCCAGGTTCGGCACCAGGAACGCGGTGGCGCCGGAGGGGTCCGTGCCCTTGAAGTGGGCGACTACGGTGTTTTGGATCGGCTGGAACTCCAGTCCCAGCATCAGGCCGCGGCCACGCACCCTCGGACGAGGTCGCATCGGCCGGCCAAATCCTGCAATCCCTGCTGTAACTGCTGGCCGCGCGCCCGCGCATTGGCGCACAGGTCCTCGTCGCGCAAGACGCGCAGCGTCGCCAGGCCGGCGGCGCAGGCCAGGCTGCCGCCGCCAAACGTGCTCGTGTGCAAGGCGAACGTCTGCGCCGAGCCGTAAGCTTTCATCCACAAATCGCGCCGGCAGAGCATCGCTCCCAGCGGGACGAGGCCGCCGCCGAGCGACTTGGCCAGGGTCAGAACGTCCGGCTCGACTCCTTCCTCGTCCACGGCGAACAGCGTCCCCGTCCGTCCAAGCCCGGTCTGCACCTCATCCACGATCAGCAGCGTGCCGGTCGCCCGGCACAATTCCTGAGCAGCCCGCAGGTAGCCGGCCGGCGGCACGATCATGCCGCCTTCGCCCTGGATCGGCTCGACGATGAAGGCCGCGAAACGCCGGGTGTGCAAGCTGCGTTCGAGGGCGGACACGTCGCCGAAGGGGACCGTCTGGCACTCCGGCAGCAGCGGGCCGAAGGGGCGCTGATAGACCCCGTTGCCGGTCACGGACAGCGAGCCAAGCGATTTGCCGTGGAAGGACCGCTCGCAGGAGAGCAACCCGGGCCGCTGAGTCGTGGCCCGGGCCAGCTTCAGGCCCGCTTCGACGGCCTCGGTGCCACTGTTGGCGAAAAAGACCATCTCCAGACCTGGCGGCGCCAGGGCGACGAGCTGCTCGGCCAGGGCGGCGGCCAGGGGGTTGATCGCCGCCGGCGTGAAACCGGACGCTTGCTCGTCCAGGGCGGCGCGAACGGAGCGAACCACGGCCGGATGGTTGTGCCCCAGATTCAGCGCGCCGAACCCGGCCACGAAGTCGAGGTACGCCTTGCCGTCGGCGTCCCACAGCTCATTGCCCAGGCCGCGCACGAACGTCTTGACGAAGCCATTGTTGCGCCCCAGCCCCACCAGGACCGGATTGACGTAGCGCTCGTGGAGCTGGGAGGCCCGGCCGGCAAGCTGAGCGATGGTTGGTCCGGCCGGCGGCAGCGGGGCCTTTGGATGGCACGTCCCATTGGTGTGGACACCGTTGCACGCCGACGAGCCTCCCCCGTAAGGGGGGGGGCCTCCCCGGGGCGGCGACGCACCGTCGCCTTGCGGAATCGTGCCAGAGCGGATGGCTCCAGTTTTTGTCCGAATGAGAAGAGCTGCGCGAAATCGAAGCCGTGTTTGCGGGCCAGGCCGCCGATCTCTTCAATCCGATCGAGGTTGAGGTCGCGTCCCAGCGAGAAGCACTCGGCGCGCTCTTCCAGGGCCAGCACCATCGTCTCACCCAGGCAGCACGGGACGACGCCCTGGTAAAAGCCGAGGAACATCGAGTCGCGCGGCATCGTGTCCGGCACGCGCGCCAGTCCGCCGGAGAGCAGCAGCACGTCGTCCCGTGGGGCCTTCGGCCGCATGACGTCGGTGGGCACGGCCACGTCGATCACCACGCTGCCCGGCAGCAGCAGGGCCGGATCGATGCAGTCTCCCGTCGAGGTTGCCGACACCACCACGCGCGCCGGGAGAGAGCCTCGGGGATCTCGACGAGGAATTCCGCGGACAGGTCAGCGGCCAACCGCGAAGTGCGCGGCGACGGCCGACGGCCAACCAGCAGCAGACGACGGCAGCGCGGGGCCAGCCAGCGCGCCGCGGCGGCGGCGATGCTGCCGGGGATGCCAACCACCGCAACCGTCTCGCGGCGCAGATCGATGTCCGTTTCCGTGCAGGCGATCAGCAGGCTCTGTAACGCCGCGTAGACGGTCAAGTTGTTGCCGGTCGTCACCGGCAGCGGCCCGCGCTGAGCGAGATGCTCGCCCTGTCCTCCCACGATGCCGGTCATCGACCCGAGTCCGACGACGCGAGCCCCCCACTCGGCGGCGCGATCGACCGCCTGCTCCATGAACTCGATCGCCTGACCGGGGTCTTCGAGGATGCTCCGCGCGTCCATCGGCACCTCGTACAACCGTCCATCCGCCCGCGCCCCCGTGTGAGACACCAGTCCGGCCAGCTCATCGACCATGCGGGCCTCGGGAATCGCGTCGGCCGCCGATGCCTGCTTCACGGCCTCTGTCGCGCTGTGCAGATCGAGGCAGAATTGCAGGATGTTGTTGCCCCAGTTGTGGCGCAGCACGCCGCCCGCATCGAGCTGCAACAGTTCCCTGGTCTCGTTGGTGAGAGGATGACAGAGGAAGCCGAATTTCATGAGAGGTAATCCCCACCGTTGTGGCACGGTCTCCCGACCGTGCCACAACGGTGGGATAACTTTGGTGTCAAGCTATGTCGATTGATTAGCACGTCCTGTGCCGTGGCTTGGCGAAGTAATTGCCCGAGGACGACAAAGTGTCACCGGGCTCTCTCGGGGAAGCCAGACAATCGTGGATCTGGTAGCCGATTTGCCAGGCTGGTGAAACAGCTACCATCGCGGAGTCGATCCGGCCAGGTGGTTCTCTTCCACTTCCGCGGAGCGACTGACAGACAGCCCCAGGTCCCGGAGTTTCAGACGCAAGGTTTGCCGGGCGATCCCCAGCAGGAGAGCGGCCTGTTGGATGTTCCCCTGCGTGAGCTCCAGGACGCGGGACAGCAACAACCGATCCACCTGGCCATGCGTTTCCGCGTACAGGTTGCGGTCGCTGGACGCCAACCGTTGGCGGATGACGAACGTCTCCACTCCGGGTTCCTTCCCCTTAGATGCCACAAGGGCGGCTTCGCGGGGCACTCCCAGAGATTCCGGCAGGAAGGCGGGGAGCAGGACCGTGCCCGTGGCACGCAGCAGGGCCTGCTTGAGAACGCTCTGCAGCTCGCGGACGTTGCCCGGCCAGGTGTGGCGACGCATCTGCTCCAGCGCCTCGGGGGCAACCTCCTGCACCTCGCGCCCCAGTTCGCGGCTGAAACGCCGCAGGTAGTGTCGCACCAGCAGCGGCAGGTCGTCGCCCCGCTCACGCAGGGACGGCAAAGGGATGGTGAAGACGCCCAGCCGGTAATACAGGTCCGCCCGGAATGTCCCCGCGACCGAACAGGCCTTCAGATCGCGGTGGGTGGCCGCGATCAAGCGCACGTCCGTGCGGATGGTCTCGTTGCCGCCGACGCGCTCGAACGCCTGCTCCTGGAGCAGACGCAGGATCTTGGCCTGGAGTGACAGCGGCATGTCGCCGATCTCGTCGAGAAACAGGGTCCCCCCGTGGCATTGCTCGAACTTGCCGATGCGGCGGCGGTCGGCCCCGGTGAAGGAGCCCTTCTCGTGGCCGAACAGCTCGCTCTCCAGCAGGTTCTCCGGGATGGCCGCGCAGTTGAGTGCCAGGAACGGGGCCTTGGCCCTTGGGCCGTGCTGGTAGATGGCGCGGGCGACCAGTTCCTTGCCGGTGCCGCTCTCGCCAGTGATCAGCACCGGGAAAGCCTGGTCGGCAACCCGGCCAATGGCCTTGTACACCTCGCCCATGGCCGGGCAGGAGCCGACGATGCTCCCCTCCGCGTCCGGGTCCGTTTCGGTTTCCTCCGCCACGGCTGGCTTCTGCTGGCGCCGGGCCACGTCCAGGGCCTCGCCGACGACCCGCCGCAGCAGGGGCAGGTCGAGGGGCTTGAACAGGCAGTCATAGGCGCCTTGCTTCATCGCCTCGATGGCCGTGTCGGCACGTCTGGCCCCGGTGACACAGATGACCGGGATGCGCGGGTTGATGCGGCGGATCTGCTGGTAGACCTCCAACCCGGACTGGTTGGGCGAACTCAGGCCGAGGACAATGACGTCGGGTGAGTCAGTCCGGATCTGTTCGAGCCCGGCCTTGCCGCTGCCGGCGACCTGCACGCGGTGCGCTGGTGCGGGGAACACCCGGCGCAGCTGCTCCGGCATCAGGGCCGGGTCATCGTCGATGAGAAGCAGATGGGCTGTACTGCGGTAGTTCGCCCTGTCGGTGGTGCCCCCAAGAAGCCGCAGCTCCGGGGCCGAGCGCGCTTCCAGGGGAGGGGCAGATCGATGATGGGGCGCCAGGCCAAGCCCCCAGTCGCGACTCATGGCTGCCTCTGACATGCGTTTCTCCTCTGGCGGGAGTCCGGCCCCGCGCGCCTGGAGTGCGCTGCACGCTCGGGTCGCCCCAGGTATTGGCCGGCACGTTTTCCCCCTTGCTTTCCTAAGCGTGGCAGGCGGACAGCGCACTGGCGGTTTGCCGCGGACGTTGCTCGAACACCTGCCGCCGCGACGTGACGATCCGCTGCCGACTTACTCTTTCGCCGGAGGGGCGGACTTCTGCTTGGCAATTTCGCGCCAGACTTCTTCCCGGTGGACCGCGACCTTGGCCGGCGCGGAGATACCCAGCTGGACGCGATTGCCTTCGACCGAGATGACGGTGACCACCAGTTCGGACTGGGGCACCACGATGCGTTCGCCGACCTTGCGACTGAGGACGAGCATGACCAACCCTCCTTGAAGTAGTGCTCTTCGTCTATTCCCGCCGTCCGCTCCGGGCGTAGTCCGCCCGAGGGCGTTGCCCAACGTGCCCGTGGGAGGAAATGAACCGTTTCTCCCTGGCTTTCCCGTGCTGTTCCCGGGCGATCTCGTTTGCCGCGTAGGCATCCAGGACCGTGCTCCAGCGCCGCCAGGCCCAGCTGCGGTAAAGCCCGACGAGCCCGAGGAGTCCTGCCAGGCCGAGGACCGTGCCAGCCAGCACGACCTGAATTCCGCCCTGGGCCAGCCAGAACCAAACCCCAGCGGCCAACCCCACGAGGAACGCGGCGAAGCCAATCAGAGACCTGGGCTGTCGGCGGTCAATCCCGTTGCTTGACATGGAGAAGCCTTCAATCAGTGAGTGCTTACGCACCAGGGCGGCCGAAAAAAAAACTAGCCCATCAGCAGAGCCAGGGCCTGCGGGTTGTAGTGCCGCTGGATCACCTCTTCCTTGAGGCCCAGACCGCGGAGGGCGAACCAGACCACTTGCTCCACCAGTTTCTCGCGCGGCACCCCGTAATCCATGGCAGGCTCTGCGGGCAGCAGCAGCACCATGATCATGGAGGCCAGGTTCTGAGCAAACCAGCCGCCCAGGCCGGTTGAAATCGGTCCCGGGCTGGCATCGCCGGCGGCGATCGCCGCCTGGAGGCACTCCTCCATCTTGCCAGCCCACTGGGCGGGCAGCCCCTTCAGGAACAGGCGGGCGAAGTCGCCGTCCTCCGCCAGGCTGCGCAGCATCAGGCGGCGCTGGATCGCCTCGTCGGCATCGGCTGCCAGGGGCCGACCCACCTTGTGCGAAACCAGCAGATGCACCAGCAACACGAGGGCGGACGTGGACGGCTCCAGAGCCAGCAGCCGTTCGACCGTTCCCGGCTCCTTCTCCTGGCAGCAGGAATGCATCATGGCCGAGTACAGAGCCTCCTTGTCGGGGAAATGCTTGAACAGGAGGCCCTCGGAGACCCCCGCTGCTTCCGCCAGCGCGCGCGTGGTGGTGCCGTGGAACCCTTTTTCGGCGAAGACCTGGCGAACCGCCTTGATGATGGCCGCCCGCCGCTCGGCACTGGATAACTTGGACGTTGGTTTCATCTGTGTCTGTCTCTTACTCCAGTGGAAAGTATATACTCACTCACCCGAGGTGTCAAGCGCGAGCGCCTGGACTGTGACTGGCCTTCTCCAAAGGAGCAGCCGGGAAAGCCCGGTAATGACATTTCGACAAATCTGTTCACCGTGGCGCGGGGCTGGTGCAAATCAGTCACCTCGCCTATAGTTACTTGGTTGCCGAGGATGTTCCAAAAAGGAGAAGCCGCATGACAGCCGCGATCAGCCCCGCCGTGCCGCGCTCTGGGCCCCAGGAGCGCACCGATGATGAGCCTCTCTTCGAGATCATCGACGGACAGCGTGTGGAGTTATCACCCATGAGCATTCTGGCCAGCAGAGTTGCCTCCAATCTTCAAAGCCGCCTGGGACATTACCTTCTCGGCAATCCCGTGGGCGAAGCCTTGATGGAAACGCTGTTCCGTCTGCCGCTGCCGGTGGATCGCAATCGTCGTCCGGATGTGGCGTTTGTCTCGGCGCGGACCATCGCCCAGGCTCCAGCGCAACCGGGTTCGGACAATGCCTGGGCCGTCCTCCCCGAGTTGATGGTGGAAGTCGTCAGCCCCAACGATCTCGCTGAAGACGTCATCGAACGCCTCAATGAATACTTTGCCGCCGGGACCAAATTGGTCTGGATCGTGTACCCCACGCAGCGGCTCCTCTACGTCTGCGAGTCGCCGCGCCAGGTGCGCATCCTGGGCGATGCGGACGAATTGGACGGTGGCGCCGTGTTGCCAGGGTTCCGCATTCCCCTCGCGTCTTTGTTTCCGGCGTAGGACAATGGGACATTACCTGGCCGCCTCCGCCGCGGCTCCCGACGCGGTGGCGGTCGGCGACCCGGCCTCGGCCGTGGTGACCTGGAGCGTGGTTTTCTTCCGCCAGTGCTGCTCGGGGCACCTGCTGGTGTTTGAGTTCGCTCTCGCACCGCCGCTGCGAACCTGAAAAAATCCTGTCGCATTCTCTGTCCACCGGGCGGCATCGTGTCCGGACTCCCGGAGGCAGGTGCTTGTTGTCACTGCTGAAGCACACGCTGTTGACCTCATCCGTTCTTCAGGGCGTGGCTCCCGGCCAGCAAACCTGGTAGGATCAAGCTCGTTTCCACTGCCATTCGGGAGGTGACTCTCCATGAGCGCGGACCACACCACTGCCATCGTCCAGCAGTACCTGAACGAGCTGGCCGGGGATGCGGATGCCGAGCCGATTGTCCGGGCCCTGCTGGCCCGAGCCGTCGGCCGACTGAGGATGTTGTGCGTCAATCTGCTGTACCGGAGCTACCCACGGTTGGTGCAGCCGCCGGTGAACTTGCAGCCCGACGAGATGCTCAGCGCCGTCGTGGAACGGTTGCTCAAGGCGCTGACGCGCCGTTCGGCCGCAGACGGTGCGGCAGTTCTTCGCGCTGGCCAACCAGCACATGCGCTGGGAGCTGAATGACCTGGCCCGCCGCTTAGATGAACAGCCCACCGCGGTGGAATTGAACGGAGAGTTGGTGCCGGCGCCGGCCAGCAGCGGCTCCGCTCTGACAGCCGATGGCCGACGGATGCTGGAAGCCATCGACAACCTGCCGGAGGATGAGCGGGAAGTGTTCGGCCTGGTGCGCATCCAGGGACTGACACAGGGCGAGGCCGCCGCGGTGCTTGGCGTTGCCGCCAAGACGGTGCAGCGGCGCTTGAATCGCTCGCTGGTGCTGCTGGCCAAGGAACTGGAGGATCTGCGCCCGACCTAGAGAAGTGGGGACCTCGCCATGACCGACGATCCACGTGTGGAGGAACTGCTCGAGGAACTCCTCGACTCGGGTGGCAGCCCCGAGGAGGTCTGCCGCAGGTGCCCCGAACTGTTACCGCAGGTCCGCGCCGCCTGGCAGCGGCTGCGCACCCTTGAGGCCAAGGTCAGCGCGTTGTTCCCCGAGTCCACCTCCTGTGACGGTGCCGGGCCGCCCGCCCTGCCGACCACCGAGTTGCCGCGCATCCCCGGCTATGAGGTGCAAGGGGTGCTGGGCCGGGGCGGCATGGGCATCGTGTACAAGGCCTGGCACCAGCGTCTCCACCGCGCCGTCGCCCTGAAAATGCTCCTCGCCGGCGCCTACGCCAGGCCGGAGGAACTGCAGCGCTTCTTGCGCGAAGCGGAAGCAGTGGCCGGCCTGCGTCATGCGAACATCGTGCAGGTCTACGACGTCGGCGACCTGGACGGCCGGCCGTACTTCACGATGGAACTGGTCGAGGGCGGCAGCCTGGCCCAGCAAGTGGCGGGGACACCCCAGCCCGCACGCCAGGCCGCCGCGCTGATTGCCGCGGTTGCCGAGGCCATCCACGTCGCGCACCAGCGCGGCATCATTCACCGCGATCTGACGCCGGCCAACATCCTGCTGACCCGAGCGGAGGCCGGCCGGCCGGCCGGAGCGCACGCAGGCGTGCTCGGTGCGCCGAAGATTACCGATTTCGGCCTGGCGCGGAGGCTGGAAGACGGCAGCGGGCTGACCCTGAGCGGCGCGGCGGTGGGAACGCCGAGCTACATGGCACCCGAGCAAGCCCAGGGCCAAAAAGACGCCATTGGACCGGGCACGGATGTCTATGCCCTGGGGGCGATCCTGTACGAGCTGCTGACGGGCCGGCCGCCGTTTCGAGGGGAGACGGCGTCGGAAACGGTGCTGCAGGTGATCTTCCAGGAACCGGTGTCCCCGGCGCGGCTGAACGCCAGGGTGCCACGCGATCTGGAAACGATCTGCCTCAAATGTCTGCAAAAAAGCCCGGCCCGGCGGTACGCAAGTGCTCAGGCTTTGGCCGAGGATCTGCACCGCTTTCTGGACGGCAAGCCGGTCCTGGCCCGGCCCGCCGGCTTGTTGGAGCGCACCTTCAAGTGGGTACGCCGACACCCGACCGGGACGGCGCTGCTCGCGGCCAGCCTGCTGCTGGTGACGATCCTGGTTGTCGAGAGCCAGCGGCTCGCCGTGCAGCACGCGCGCCAGCGGGACGCAGTCGTGGCAGACCTCAAAGAGCTGGCGGGGCTGCAAACCAGCGCCCGTTGGGGGGAAGCGCGGGCCGTACTCAAACGGGCCGAGGCTGAATTTGAAGGCGGCGGGCTGAACGACCTGCGCCGCCGGCGCGACCAGGTCCGGCGCGACCTGGACCTGGTGATCCAGCTGGACGCCATCCGGCTCAAGCGGGTGACTCGGGGCGAACTCCCTTTCTACAAAACGCAAGCGAACCAGCACTACGCGGAGGCGTTCCAGCAGGCCGGACTCGGAACGAGCCACGATCCGCCAGCGCGGGTGGCGGCAATCATCAACGACTCGGCCGTGCGCGGACAGCTCGTGGCTGCACTGTACGACTGGGTGATCTGCGCTGCCGACCGGGAGCAGCGCGGTTGGCTGTTGGCGGTGGCGCGCCAGGTGGATCCCGACCCGGACGGCTGGCGCGAGCGCTGTTTCGATCCTGCGGTCTGGGAGGATAAACGAGCGTTAACCGAGTTGGCCCGATCCGCGCCGGTGGACGGGCAGTCCGTGTCCCTGCTGCTGGCGCTTGGCGAACGGTTAATCGTTCTCAAGGGCGACGGCGTCCCGTTGTTCAGACGAGTCCATCAAGAGCATCCTACCGATTTCTGGGCCAACATCATCCTCGGCAATGCGATGCTTCAGTGGGCTCCTCTGGAGGCGCGGCTACTACCTGGCGGCTTTGGCGATCCGGCCCGATGCGGCAGTTGGCTACTGTGCCGTCGGCGATGCCTGGAGAATCCTGGAGAAGCCCGATGAGGCGGTCCACTCCTACCAGAAGGCGCTGCAAATCGACCCCGGTTATGCCAGGGCGCACGGCGTTCTCGGCCTGGTCTGGCAAGCCAAGGGCCGCCTGGACGAGGCGATTGCCTGCTACGAGAAAGCCCTCGAGCTGGACCCCGACTACGCCTGGGCCCACCTCGACATGGGAAGGCTCCTCCAAGAACAAGGCCGGCTGAGCAAGGCCTGTCATCACTACCAGGAGGTGATCCGGGTTGATCCGACAAACGTGGAGGTCAGAAACCCTTTAAGCAGCGTCTTGCTTCGGCTGAGACGAGGTCAAGAAGCCTTACTCGGCATGCAGAAGGCGATCGCAGCCAACCCGGACGACCATGAGTCCTGGTCTGGATACGCTGAGCTGTTCTTGTTCCTCGGCAAGCAAGAGGAGTATTGCCGCGCCCGGGCGCCCTGCTCAATCGCTTCGGCGCGACTACGAACCCGTATGTCGCCGAACCCGTCGGCCGGGCCTGCTTGCTCTTGCCGGGCACGGTGGACGAGTTGCGGCAAGCGGCGGCCCTCACCGACCGCGCCGTTGCCGCCAAGGGAAAGACGCCGACGTGGATTTACCGCTACTTTCTCTTCGCCAAGGGACTGGCGGAATATCGTCAAGGCCGGCTGGCCAGCGCCATCTCCCTGATGCAAGGGGAGGGGTCCAAGGTCCTGGGGCCCGCACCCCGCTTGATCCTGGCCATGGCCCAGCACGATCAGGGACAGACGAAGCAGGCGCGGCAAACGCTGGCAGCGGCCATCGGCTCGTTCGATTGGAGTGCGGCCGAAGCGGACCGGCGCGATGTCTGGATCGTCCACGTACTCCGGCGCGAGGCCGAGGCCAAAATCCTGCCGAACCTTCGGGCGTTCCTGAAGCGAGACTATCAGCCCCACGACAACGACGAGCGACTCGCCCTGCTGGGGATCTGCCAGTTCCAGGGCCGCTGGCACGCCGCTGCCCAGTTGTACGCCGCTGCCTTCGCGGCCGACCCGGCCCTGGTCGAGGAGTTCACCGCCGCCTGTTTTGCCCTGGCTGCGCGAGGAGACAGGAGTGCCGTCGGCCGCGTGGAGGAGTTGGCGGCCGAATGCCGTTTCCCCGCCGCTCGGTGCGCGGCCCTGGCCGGCTGCGGACTGTGCGAGGACGGAGTCAAGCTCAGCGAGGCGGAGCAGACGCGCCGGCGCAAGCAGGCACGCGACTGGTTGCGGGCCGACCTGGGCTTGTGGACCAAGCTGCTGAACGGGATCTCCCCTGCGGGCCGTGATCTCGCGAAAACAATGCTGAGGCGCTGGCAGGTTGATCCCGGCCTGGCTGGGTTGCGCGAACCCTCAGCGCTCGAGACGTTGTCCGCGGACGAACGGACGGAATGTCTCGCGCTGTGGCAAGAGGTCGGCGCCGTACTTGATCGCACCCAAAAGACCAGGTGAAAGTCCACTGGGAGAAGCCGCCATGAGCAACGGCGCACGCCGACCGATGGCTGAATGACCTGGCCCGCCGCTTAGATGAACAGCCGGCCGCAGTGGAATTGAACGGCCAGTCCGTGCCGGCGCCGACCGACCTGACGAAGGGGTGACCGATCATGCCCGACGATTCTCACGTGGAGGAACTGCTCCAGACGCTCCTGGACTCGGGGGGTACTCCCGAAGAGGTCTGCCGTACCTGCCCCGAGCTGTTGCCGCAGGTCCGCGCCCGCTGGCAGCGGCTGCGAGCCGTCGAGGCCGAGGTGAGCGCCTTGTTTCCGGAGTTCACCTCCGTGGACGGTGCCGGGCCACGCGATCTGCCGGCCACCGATCTGCCGCGCATCCCCGGCTACGAGGTGCAGCAGGTGCTGGGCCGTGGCGGCATGGGCGTCGTTTACAAGGCCTGGCACCACCGTCTGAACCGAGCCGTCGCCCTGAAAATGCTCCTTTCCGGCGCCTATGCCCGGCCGGAGGAGCTGCAGCGCTTCTTGCGCGAGGCCGAAGCGGTGGCCGGCCTGAATCATGCAAACATCGTGCAGGTCCATGACGTCGGGGGGCTGGAGGGCCGGCCCTACTTCACGATGGAGCTGGTCGAGGGCGGCAGCCTGGCCCAGAAAGTAGCCGGCACGCCCCAGCCGGCCCGCCAGGCCGCCGCCCTGGTGGCCACGATCGCCGAGGCCATCCAGGTCGCTCACCAGAGTGGGATCATTCACCGCGATCTGACGCCAGCCAACATCCTGCTCACGGCCGACGGCACGCCGAAGATCACCGATTTCGGCCTGGCCCGCAGACTGGAAGGCAGCGGGCTGACCCTGAGCGGCGTCTTCATGGGCACGCCGAGCTACGTGGCGCCCGAGCAGGCCCGCGGCCAAAAGGAGGGGCTCGGGCCTGCCTCGGACACCTACGCCCTGGGTGCGATCCTGTATGAGCTGCTGACCGGCCGACCGCCGTTTCGGGCCGAGACAACGGCGGCAACCTTGCACCAGGTGCTTTCGGAGGACCCCATTCCGCCCTCGCGGCTGGTCCCCCGGCTGCCTCGCGACCTGGAAACGATCTGTTTGAAGTGTTTGCAAAAGGAGCCGCAGCGGCGCTACGCCAGCGCCGCGGCCCTGGCGGAAGACCTGCGCCGCTTTGAACGCGGCGAGCCGATCAAGGCCCGTCCGCTGGGTCCGTTGAGTCGCCTGGTCCGGTGGGTCCGCCGGCGTCCCACGGCGGCGGCACTCTACGGCACCGTGCTGGCGGCAGTGCTGCTGGCGCTGGCCCTGGTCGGCGTCTGGCTGTGGCTGAACGGCCAGCGGACGGCGACGGTGCGGGCGGTGGCGGAGGACCTGCGGGAAGTGACCAGGCTCCAGCAACAAGGCGATCTGGTGGGTGCCCGCGCCACGCTGGAGCGGGCCAGGGGCCGGCTGGGAGCGGGCGGGCCGACGGAGCTGCAACAGCGGCTGGAGCGGGCGGGCAACGAGCTGGAGCTGGTGGCACGGCTGGACACCATCCGTCTGGACCGGGCGATTGTCGTTGCGGGGGTCTTCAACCGGGCCCGGTCCAACCGGGGCTATGAAAGGGAGTTCCGCGCCGTGGGACTGGGGACGGATCAAGCCCCGGGGGTCGTTGCGGCGCGCGTCGCGGCCTCCCCGGTGCAGGGGGCTCTGGTGGCGGCGCTGGACGACTGGGCGGTCTGCACCACCGACGCGCGGCGGCGGGCGTGGTTGCTCGAGGTGGCCCGCACGGCGGACCCGGACCCCTGGCGCGACCAGGTCCGCGACCCGCGGGCGTGGGAGGACCGGGCGAAGCTGTGCAAGCTGGCCGAGACGGCGCCGGTGGCGAAGCAATCATTGCAACTGCTGGTGGCCCTGGGGGAGCGCCTGCAGGCCCACGGCGGCGATGCGGACGCGGTCCACTTTTTGCGGCGGGTGCAGCAGGTCCACCCCACCGACTTCTACGCCAACTTCATGCTCGCCAATGCCCTGGCGCGTACGAACCGGAACGAGGACGCCGTCGGCTACTACCGAGCGGCGCTCGCCGTCCGGCCGGACGCGGCCGTCGTCTGGTACAACTTCGGCGACGCGCTGCGAGAACTGGGCCGGCTGGACGAGGCCATTGCCGCCCTCGAGCAGTGCGTTCGCCTCGATCCGAAGCACGGCTGGGCCCACGCCGCCCTCGGCAGCGCACTGCGCGCGAAGGGCCGGACGGACGAGGCGATCAACCACCTCCAGGCTGCGCTCTGGCTCGGCACGGCCCAGGGCCTTTAACCACACGGAGCTGGCCCGCGCCCTGCAAGACAAGCGGCAGTGGGAGGAAGCCATCGCCCACTACCGGACGGCGGTCAAGCTCGCGCCCAGCCAATCCGGGCCCCACTTCGACCTCGGCATGGCCTTGAAAGGCCCGGGCCGCCAGGAGGAGGCGATCGAGGAGCTTCGCAAGGCCGTGTCCCTCAACCCGAACTGGTCCCCGGGCCACGCGAACCTCGGCCGCGTGCTGCTGGACCGGGGGCAGCTGGATGAGGCGGCCCGTGAGCTGCGACAGGCCGTCGCGCTGGCGCCGGGCGACCAGCCGGCGCAAGCAATGTTGCGTACCACGCTGATCCGTCAGGGGCGGCTGGACGAGGCGTGCGCCGCCTGGCAGAAGGCGCTCGCCGCGGGCCCGCCGGAGCATGACGCCTGGTTCGGCTGCGCCGAGCTGTGCCTGTTTCTGGGCCACGAGGACGAGTACCGTCGGCAGCGTCGCGCCTTGCTGGTCCACTTCGGCGGCAGCACGGACCCAACCGTCGCGGAACGGACGGGCCGGGCCTGTCTGCTCTTGCCGGGCACGAAGGACGAACTGGAGGACGCCGCCGCCCTGGTCAACCGCGCGGCCGCCGGCGGGCGGGCGGGATCCGAGTGGGCCCGCCCCTACTTCCTGTTCGCCCAGGGCCTGGCGGAGTATCGCCGGGGCCGGCTGGACGACGCGATCACGCTAATGAATGGAGGAGCTGCCAACGTCATGGGGCCGTGCCCCCGTCTTGTCACGGCCCTGGCCCAGCACCGGAAGGGACTGCAGGACCAGGCCCGCAAGACCCTGGCGGCGGCCGTCCTCTCCTACGATTGGAGTCGAGCGAAGGCAGACAGCCACAATCCCTGGATCGCTCACGTCCTCCGCCGCGAAGCCGAGGCGCTGATCCACCCGAATTTGCCGGCATCCCTGGAGGGGAAGTAGCAGTTGCGGGACACCGGTCAGCCGAGCAGCGCCTGGAGGCGCTGCTCGGCTGACCGGTGGGTTGGTGAGCGTCACGCAGGCGCAGCTAGCTCCCCTCCCCGTTTCGGGGAGGGGTTGAGGGAGGGGTTTTTGGGGCTCTCACGTCTCCTTCCCCTTCGCCCCGTCCTGTTCGAGATGGATGTGCGGATTCGAGTTCCCGCGCAGCTCGATGACCCGGTCCGCTCGCCCCTGGGTCAGGTACTCGGTCAGGTCCACGCCCATGTCGCGCAGCACGGCCAGGTGCTCACGCTGCTGCGCGTCCTGCCGGATGCGGATCTCGTGCTGCAATGTCGCATCCTGCCGCCGCTGCTCCCGGTGCAGGGCGTACGCCAGCTCCCTCTGCTTCAGCTCCGCATCCTGCCGACGGCGGGCTAGTTCCAGGTCGTGGGCCGCCTCGGTGGTCTGCTCGGTCCGCCGCTTGGTCGAGCGCGTGATCTGGCAATCGAGCTTGAAGTTCTCCAGGTCCTGGGCCTGCTGCTCCGTGGCCCGCTCCAGCTGCAGCTTGGTGCGTGACTCGATCGCCTGGTCGTGCATCAGCTGCAGCGACTTGGGGGCATCGTAGCCGCGATAGACCACCTTGTTGATCCGGTAGCCGCACTGCCCCGCCCGGCCGGTCAGCTGGCGGTACGTTTCCAGGTCGTTGAGCCGATTGGTGTGCTGCTTGAACGACTCGAAATCGTGCTGGCCCACGAAGGACACCACGTCGGACGTGGCGGCGTTGACAAAGTCGCCGATCGGATCGTGAGTCGCTTCGAGCATGCGCTGGATGTCGATCAGCTCGAAGAAGATCATCAGCCGGACGGTCAGCACCGCGTCGTCGGCCGTGCGGACCTCGGTGACGTCGTGATACATCTGATCGGGCATCAGCCAGAGCTTCTGAAAGACGAGGGCATTGGGCTCCTTCTGCACGCCCTTGTGGCCGCCCTTGGAGCCGTGCCAGGAGAACGTATGGAGCCACTCGCCCGGCTGTGGCACGAACAGGTTCGGCCCGGAGACGATTCGCTGGGTGGTCGTGTCGGAGCCGTTGGGCCGGCTGTAGACCACGACCGCCTCCTTGGCCGCCAGCTGGAGCCCGTCCTCCGACGTGATTGACTGATGGATGCGCGGGTCGAGCCAGACGTCGGCCGGGCCGGAAAGATGCTCCTGCCGGCCGTCGCGGAAGCGGACGATCAGGAACTCGCCGGGATGCGCGACGAAGTGCTGCATGGGGGTGAAGCGACTCCAGCCGCGCCACACCCGTTTGGGGCCGACGATCACCGTCATGGTCCCGTCCCAGCGGCGCATCAGCACCCGCTGGCCTTCTTCCACGGTGTAGTAGAACACGCCTGAACTCCCCTGAGAAGTGATGCGATCCTGACCGCGGGTTGATTTGTCGTCCAGGCCTTTCAGGCCCGACTTGAATTCCACAAGGCCCTTGCCGAGGTATCTCCCTACCTCCGGAAGCCGCCACACACGAGACAGCCAGGACTGCTTCCTGGACCTTGCTGCGGCTGCGGGCTTGGCCGCGACTGGCGGGATGCCTTCGACCCCTGCCGCATCAGCAAGCGAAAGTTCAAATTCGCTGTCGAAGTCAGTCGCCTCCTCCAGCAACGCCGCAACCTCTTCCTCCTCGCCCACGTTGTAATGGCTGTTGATAGCATCGATGATGACGTGACGCGGAGTGGGGACCAGGCGGACGATGCGGTTGAGGATGAACGAGAGCTTGTCGGACAGCATCCGGTCGCCGGCGTTGACGGCGGCGATGGTGATGGTTTCACCGTCGGCGCGGAGCGGCATGATGATGTTTTCGCGGGCCACCGGCTCGGGCACCAGCGCGACCACCGACGGATCGACCGAGAGGCCACCGGGCCCAGCTTGCCTCGCGGGTTGCGCAGCACCCTCCTGGAGTGCGCCGGTCTTGGTCAGGTACTTGTACTCCATCATGGCCGACAGGCCCGCGGGAGATGAAAGGGTTTTCCTTCTTTCAGGATAACCGGTTGAGGTCGGCTGTCAAGCATCGGAAGTCGTGACGCCGCTTGAAAGTGTGCCGCAGGTCGGGAAGCTCTTGCCCCGCGACCGGACTCCCCGCACAATCAAGAGAAGATTCCTGGACCACAATGGAAGGACGACCCCCGTGTTTGAATCCCAACCAACCCCTTTTGACCTGCGCTGGCGGATGCTGGGCACTGACATCCGCGTGCATCCCCTCTTCTGGGTTATCAGCGCTGTCTTCGGTTGGGATCCCGACCGGCCTTTATTCACCCTCGTTTGGGTCTTGTGCGTCTTCGTTTCGATCCTGCTGCACGAGTTTGGGCACGTGCTGGTGGGTCGGCTTTTTGGCAGCCGGGGTCGCATCTTGCTGTACAGTTTTGGCGGCCTGGCCATCGGCGCTACCGGCCGGCGAAACTGGCAGCGAATCCTGGTCTTGCTGGCAGGCCCCGGGATTCAGATGCTCTTGTGGTGTGTACTCGTGGCCAGCAAACCGGATCTGCTCAAACACCACGACTGGTTCGGTCCACGCGTCACGTCCACCGAAGCGGCGCTGGGGATGCTGTATTACATCAACCTGTACTGGGCGCTGCTGAACCTGCTCCCGATCTGGCCGCTCGATGGCGGGCAAATCACCCGGGAAGTGTTGGTGACGATCTGGAAGCTGCGCGGGGTGGTTTATTCGCTGCTGCTCTCCGGCATTGTCGCGGCGGTGCTGGCGGCCCACTGTCTGATGGCGGCCAACGGCCGGGTCTTGATCCCCTATTTGCCCATCGGCGGAAGCATCTATCTCGGGCTGCTCTTCGCCATGCTCGCGCTCAGCAGCTTCCAGCTCTGGGCGGCCGAGAACCAGCAACTGAAAAAATCCTCGCGCTACGACGACGACAAGCTGCCGTGGGAGTGATTCCAGGCAGGATGGGCGATTTTGACGAAACGATGAATCGTTTTCCCGGCCGGTGCATCTAACCCCAATGAGCGACAGCTCAAATTGTTCTTTGACAATGTGGTGAAGAGAAGCCTGAAGCGAGGATGCGGAGTGCCTGTTGGCACGACCATCCTTGCTTGCGATGCCGGTCCTCTCCAAGGACTGTGCATCGCCGCGAGTTCTTTGAGTCGTGTCAATAGGCGACCTCAAACGCTTTCAATCGCTGATCTTTTTCCGGTCGAGCCGGGCCTTGTGCCTGGGGAGACTGGTGGAAGCAGGAGGCGCAAGTCTCTTGCAAGCGAATACTTTTTGAAGGGTTTGATCCTGGCTCAGAACGAACGTTGGCGGCGTGGATTAGGCATGCAAGTCGAACGAATCCCACCTGGGTAACTGGGTGGGGGAAGTGGCGAAAGGGGCAGTAAGGCGTGGGTAACTTGCCTCGGGGATGGGGATAGCCCTCCTAACGGAGGGGTAATACCCAGCGATCTGGCGGCGGGGCATCCTGCTGCCAGGAAACGAATCTCGCCTCGAGAGGGGCCCACGTGGTATTATGCTTGTTGGTGAGGTAACGGCTCACCAAGGCCAAGATGCCTAGCAGGTGTGAGAGCACGACCTGCGCCACTGGCACTGGGACACTGGCCAGACTCCTACGGGAGGCTGCAGTCGAGGATCTTCGGCAATGGGCGCAAGCCTGACCGAGCGACGCCGCGTGTGCGATGAAGGCCTTCGGGTTGTAAAGCACTGTCGAGGGGGAGAAAAGCCCGCAAGGGTCTGATCTATCCCTGGAGGAAGCACGGGCTAAGTTCGTGCCAGCAGCCGCGGTAAGACGAACCGTGCGAACGTTGTTCGGAATCACTGGGCTTAAAGGGCGCGTAGGCGGGCGGTCAAGTCTGTGGTGAAATCCTTCGGCTCAACCGGAGAATAGCTGGAGATACTGGCCGTCTCGAGGGGGGTAGGGGCATGTGGAACTTCCGGTGGAGCGGTGAAATGCGTAGATATCGGAAGGAACGCCGGTGGCGAAAGCGACGTGCTGGACCCTTTCTGACGCTGAGGCGCGAAAGCCAGGGGAGCAAACGGGATTAGATACCCCGGTAGTCCTGGCCCTAAACGATGGGTACTAGATTGTGGGCTGACATGGGTTCACAGTCGAAGCAAAAGTGTTAAGTACCCCGCCTGGGGAGTATGGTCGCAAGGCTGAAACTCAAAGGAATTGACGGGGGCTCACACAAGCGGTGGAGCATGTGGCTTAATTCGAGGCTACGCGAAGAACCTTATCCTGGGCTTGACATGTCCGAAAGGGGTAGGAAGTAGGGGGCGGAAACGTTCTCCCAACGGTATCCAGTCCGGAACCTATCACAGGTGCTGCATGGCTGTCGTCAGCTCGTGTCGTGAGATGTCGGGTTAAGTCCCATAACGAGCGAAACCCTTGTCTCCAGTTGCCAGCGGGTCATGCCGGGGACTCTGGAGAGACTGCCGGTGTTAAACCGGAGGAAGGTGGGGATGACGTCAAGTCCTCATGGCCTTTATGCCCAGGGCTGCACACGTGCTACAATGGCCTGTACAAAGGGAAGCCAACCTGCGAAGGGGAGCCAATCCCAAAAAACAGGCCCCAGTTCAGATTGAAGGCTGCAACTCGCCTTCATGAAGTTGGAATCGCTAGTAATCGCAGGTCAGCAACACTGCGGTGAATGTGTTCCTGAGCCTTGTACACACCGCCCGTCAAGCCACGAAAGGGGGGGACGGCCGAAGTCGCCTCACCAAGCAGGCGCCGACGCCGGACTCTCTGATTGGGACTAAGTCGTAACAAGGTAACCGTAGGGGAACCTGCGGTTGGATCACCTCCTTTCTAAGGATTGATCGCTGGATGCCTCACGCATCCGGAAACCAAATTCCATGTACCCATTCTCGCTTTAGGTCTTCACCACAACCAAAGAACACACCAACCCCGCCAGGGTTACACCTGGCGGGGTTGTTTGTTTTCCCTGGCGCACAACACCTTCCCGAACCCGATTTATCGTTTCGCGTGAAAGAGCGCGAAACGATAAATCGGGAAATGGTTGCGATCCGCTCGACCAAACCCTATTCTGAGAGGAGAGCTTCCGCCGGCACGGAGGTAGCGTCTGCTGCGGCGTTACGCCGTGGAAGGTCCATCTGCCAGCCAGGCACAGTTCGCCGACCAGCCAACATCACAGGTTATGTCGGCCGGTCAGGCCCGAGTACAGGAGGTCAGTAGCTTTGTGCAGGCGGAAGCTCCCTTTTGCCCCTCACTTGCACCGACTCACTCATGACCCCTTCCAGCCGCGAGCAGCTTGAACAGTGGGACCGCGAGCACGTCTGGCACCCCTTCACCCCCATGCAGGAGTACGCCGCCGGCCAGCCCACCATCATCGCCGGGGCCCGCGACTGCTTCCTGATCGACCTCGACGGCCGGGAGTACCTCGACGGCGTCTCCTCGCTGTGGTGCAACGTCCACGGCCATCGCGTGCCGGAACTCGACGACGCCCTCCGCCGGCAGCTCGACGCGGTCGCTCACAGCACCCTGCTCGGCCTCTCCAACGTGCCAGCCATCCTGCTCGCTCGCCGGTTGGTGGAAGTCGCTCCGCCAGGGATGACGCGGGTCTTCTACTCCGACGATGGGGCCACCGCGGTCGAGGTCGCCCTGAAAATGGCCTTCCAGTACTGGCGGCAATGTCCCCGACCGCGTCCCGCCAAGAGCCGCTACCTGTCGCTCAACCGATCCTATCACGGCGACACCCTCGGCGACGTGAGCGTCGGCGACCTGGCCCGGTTCCATCACCTGTTCGCCCCCCTGCTCTTTCCGACCGTCCGGGCCCCGAGCCATTATTGCTATCGCTGTCCCCTGGGCCTGGAACGGGCGACGTGCCAGATCGCCTGTGTCGAGGAACTGGGCCACCTGGTCCGGGAGAACGCCGATACCCTTGCGGCCGTGGTCATCGAGCCGCTTGTCCAGGGGGCCGCGGGGATGATCACGGCTCCGGAGGGCTATCTCCGTCGTGTCCGCGAGATCACCCGCGAACACGACGTCCTGCTCATCGCCGACGAGGTCGCGGTCGGTTTCGGCCGGACGGGGACGCTCTTCGCCTGCTCCCAGGAAGGGGTCACGCCGGACTTCCTCTGCCTGGCCAAAGGGCTGACCGGCGGCTACCTGCCGCTGGCGGCCACCTTGACCACCGACGAGATCTTCAACGCCTTCCTGGGCCGGGCCGACGAGGGCCGGACCTTCTTCCACGGCCACACCTACACCGGCAATCCGCTTGGTGCCGCCGTCGCCCTGGCGAGCCTGGAGCGGCTGCTGGGACCAGCGGGATTGCCCCTGCTGCCGGCCAAGATCGAACGGCTGACCCACCAGCTGGACCGACTGCACGAGTTCCCCATCGTCGGCGAGATACGGCAGAAGGGGCTGATGGCCGGGATCGAGCTGGTGCAAGATCGGCAGACCCGGCAGCCGTTCGCGCCGGAAAAGCGGATGGGACAGCGCGTGTGCCGGGAAGCGCGTGAGCGGGGTGTATGGATTCGACCGCTTGGGGACGTGGTGGTGGTCATGCCGCCGCTGGCGATCGACCTATCTTTGCTAGACTGGCTCGGAGACGTCCTTTACAATGCAATAAAGGCGATTTCGGATGGCTGATGACACCAATCCCGAATCCCGAGGACTGCTGATCACCGGCACGGACACCGGCTGCGGCAAGACCGTGGTCACGGCGGCGCTGGTGCGAGTGCTGCGGCGGCAAGGCGTCCGTGTCCGCGTGTGCAAGCCGGTGGCAACTGGAGCGTCCTGGTCGGGAGGGCGGTTGCTGAGTGACGACACCCGTTTGCTGGCGGAAGCGGCCGGGACCGGTCCCGCCCTGGTCACTTTCTGGACCTACGAGGAGCCGGCGGCCCCACCGGTCGCGGCCCGTCTGGCTGGACAGAAGCTGGAACTGGAACCAATTGCGGATTGGGTTCGTCAACAGTTCCAGCCGGGAGTCTTGACCCTGGTGGAGGGAGTGGGCGGCTTGCTCTGCCCCCTGACCGACCAGGCCACCGTGGCGGACCTGGCCGGCCGGCTTGCTCTCCCACTGCTGGTGGTCGCCCGCCGCTGCCTGGGCACGCTCAACCACGTGCTCCTGACTTTGGAGGTAGCGCAGGGTCGAGGGTTGCCGGTTGCGGGGGTCGTGGTCAGCGAGATCAAGCCGCCGGCCAGTCATGCGGAATGGACCTGTATCGAGGAATTGCAAAAACACACCCGGGTCCCGATCCTGGCGGTGGTGCCGTATCAGCGGCACCCGGCCAGGGCGGAGCCGGAGAGCCTGGCCGGGGTGGATTGGTGGGGCCTGGCTCGTAACCCAGCGCGGAATCAACGAGGAAATGCGGCATGCAACCCGTGACCTTTCAGTGCGGACACTGCGGCAAGCTGATGGGCGTCAGCAGCAGTTTCCTGGGCCAGCAGGTCCGCTGCCCCCACTGCCAGCAGGTGGTGCTGGCCCCGGCACAGTCCGCCGCGGCACCGACGAGTCCGCCCGCTCCGTCGGTCCCGGTGCCCATGCCCGCGCCCGTTCCGGTCCCGGTGCCCATTCCCGTCCCGGTCCTGCTGGACAAGACCCTTGCCTTCGAGCAGCACGAGCCGGAAAGCATCTTCTCGCCACCGCCGCCGTCCGACGACCTGTTTGATTCCTCACCCGGTCCGCGCCTGGAATTGCCGCCGACCATCGCCATGGTGCCGCTGCCGCCGCAGGAACTTCCCCCGGACTTGACCGAGGTGGTCGCGCCTCCCCAGGAGCCGCTGGTTCCCGAACCGGTCGCCGTGCAGCAACCCCCTGCGGACCTGGCTCCCATGGACAACGGCATTCCTGGCTTGCCCGGGACTGCGCTGGAATCGCCTGTGCAGTCTCCGGGCCGGGTCCGGCTGCCGCGCCCGCAGGCCGGAGCCGGCCTCGGCTTCTGGATAATCCTGCTGTCGCTGGTTTCCTACTCCATGCTGGCCACGATCTTTATCGTGATGCTGCTGCTGAAACAGAACCAGGCCGGGCCCGGCAACCTGCTGCGGGAACTGCCCGACGTGGACGGGGACAAGCCGGGCGGCCAGCGAAAAAAGGCGGTCTGGAACCTCGATGAGAAAGCCGCTGAACAACTCCAGCGCCTGCCCCTCCCGGCCGACCAGCGTGTTCGTCTCGGGGAAACGATCCGGGTCGGCGACCTGGAAATTACCCCCAAAAAGGTCGAGTGGAAGGTGGTGCGCGTCTTTGTCGAGGGCAGGGCCACCAAGCCCGAGCCCTGCAGGCATCCCTCCCTGGTCCTCCGGCTGCGGCTGCGCAACGTCAGCAGCGACTTCTGCTTTGCACCGCTGGATAACTATTTCGATCGCAAATACGCCAAGGGCGACCGCAAACACTTTACCCGGCTGGAAATCGGCACCAAGATTTTCCGGGGCGGCCCGGCCCGCTGGTATCCCCTGGACCGCAATCCGAACGACCGGAAAGACCGCGAGTGGGTCGAGGAGCGCAAGCGCGTCGAGGACGAGCTGGACCCCGGCGACGCGGTCGATACCCTGGTCTGCACCGACGGCGATGACCACCGGGTCATGCAGGCCCTGGCTGGCTACAAGGGCCCGCTGACCTGGCGTATCCAGCTTCGCCGGGGCCTGGTCCGGGTGCAAGGCCGCGACGTGCCGGCCACGGCCATCATTGGCGTTGAGTTCACCGATCGGGACATTGACAGGTCGGTGGCAAACGCCGCGCAGTGACAGTCCGGTCGCAGTCGGGGCTGCCCTTCTCGGACCCCTCGCCCCTGCATTTCTTGCCCTGTCCCGGCAGCTTCCCGGAAAGCTGACAATTCCCTCTCTAAAATTCCATTTGACCCATTGCTATCTCTTCTGCGTCGGGTATACTAATCCCTTGAGAGTAAACCGATACCCTGTCGGGCTAACTCAAAATGCGAATTTGCGGAACGGTCGTGGGCGAGCTGCTGGCAGTCCAATGATGTATTGTCAGGAGAAGGGAATCGTCTTTGTTCGAGGGATGAACCAATCGAACCAAGAGCCATTTGCTGCCTCACCCTGGTGGTTGTTTCCGATCCCCCAAGACCCAAAATGGTAACAGGAGACCAGGTCGCCTCGCACAGGGACGACCAAAGCGGGAATTATGAAACTCACTCGCGCATCCATTTACGCCCTGCATGCCCTGGCCTACATGGCCGTCCAGAAAACCCAGGAAGACCCGATTGCCTCGGACAAGATCGCCGACGCACGCAACATCCCGGATCGCTTCCTTCTCAAGGTGCTCAAGCCGCTGGTGCAGGCCCGCGTGCTGCTGTCCGTCAAGGGGCCCCACGGCGGCTACCGCCTGGCCAAGTCCCCGTCGGACATCACCATGCTCGAGATCCTCGAAGCGGTCGATGGCGACATCCGGGGCATGGTCCCCGAGACCAAGGTGGTCAACGGCATCCTCGACAAGAAGCTCGAGGTCATCTGCACCGAAACCGCGGACGCGGTCAAGAAGCAGCTGGCCAAGGTCAGGCTGTCCGATTTGATCTCCAGCAAGAAGTGACCCTCCGTGCAGCGGGTTCACCAATCCGAGAGAGTCTGCCCTTCCAACCGCTTGCGGCTTCAGCGCACCAGACGGCTCCGCTAAGCCGCAAGCGGCCTGGAGGGGCAGACTCTTGGTGCTTCCCGCGTAAAGGGAGGCATCGCATGAGCTTGCGCATCTCCAACCTCCATCTCGCCATCGATGAGCCGGAAGCGGCCCTGCCCGGCCGGCTTGCCGCCCTGCTCGGCATTGCACCCGAGACGCTGCAATCCTGGCGGATCCTGCGCAAGGGCCTCGATGCCCGCGACAAGAAGGCCCTGCAGGTCGTCTACACCGCTGAGGTCGTGGTTCCCGAAGACGAGGAGCGGCTGCTGCAACAGGCCAGCCGGACCGCTCCCGCGGCGGTGCGCATTGACCGCTACCAGGAGGAACCCTTCGAGACACCGCCGGCCGGGACGCAGCCGTTGCCGCATCGGCCCGTGGTGGTCGGCTCCGGCCCTGGCGGCCTGGTCTGTGCCTGTTTCCTGGCCGAGATGGGGTATCGGCCGCTGCTGCTGGAGCGCGGCAAGGCGGTCCGCGACCGCATCCACGACGTTCGCGCCTTCGACAACGGCGGCCCGCACGATCCGGAGAGCAACTACCTGTTCGGCGAGGGCGGGGCCGGCACGTTCAGTGACGGCAAGCTCACCTATCGCAGCGGTGGGCCGGACGTGCAATGGGTGCTGCGGCTGCTCGCCGAGTGCAAGGGGAAACCGTCGATCGTCTACGAGGCTCGCCCGCACCTGGGCAGCAATCGCCTGCCCGCCGTGGTCAAGGCACTGCGGCAGCGGATCGAGGCGCTGGGGGGCGAGGTCCGTTTCTCGTGCCGGGTCGAGGACCTCGACCTGCACGAGGGCCGGCTGCGCGGCCTGGCCACTTCTTCCGGGTACGTCCCGGCGGAGGTGGCGGTGCTGGCCATCGGCCACAGTGCCCGCGATACCTACGAGATGCTGCTCCGGCGTGGCGTGCCGATGGTACACAAGCCGTTCCAGATGGGGGTGCGGATCGAACAGCCGCAGGAGACGGTCAATCGGGTGCAGTATGGCTCGACCCGGCTGGAGGAACGCCTGGGAGCGGCCAGCTACGAGTTGGTCGCGCGTGGGCCTGACAACCTGTTCACCTTCTGCATGTGCGCCGGTGGGTACGTGATGCCCAGCGTCTCCGAGCCGGGAGCGTTCTGCACCAATGGCATGAGCCTGTCCCGGCACGATTCCCCTTACGCCAACAGCGGTCTGGTGGTCACCTTGCAGCCGGAACATTTTGGCGGCCCGGACGTGCTGGCGGGAGTCCGGCTGCAGCAGCACTACGAGCAGTTGGCCTTCGCGATGGGCAGGGGCGATTACCTCTGTCCCATCCAGCGGGCCGAGGATTTCCTGGCGGATCGGCTGACGGTGGGAGTGCCGGACAACAGCTATCCGCGCGGTGCGGTGAGCGGCCGGATCGCGGAACTGGTGCCGCCGCGGATCGTGGCAGCGCTGCGGCATGGCTTGCCCCAGCTGGATCGGATGTGGCAGGGCCGGTTCCTGGCCTCGGCCAACCTGGTCGGCCCCGAGGCCCGCGGCAGCTCGCCGGTCCGGCTGGTGCGCGATGACGGCACCCGGGCGTCGCCGGGCCTGGAGGGGATCTACCCGGTGGGAGAAGGAGCGGGCTATGCGGGGGGGATCGTCAGCGCGGCGGTGGATGGGCTGCGGACGGCCAAGGCCATTGTGGCGCGGTACGCGCGGGTGTGAATGGGGACCCCAAGGAGCCGCCGGGTTTATCCCGGCGGCTCCTTGGGTGAGGATACCTCTCACTCCGGCTCACCATGTTCCGTCCGGAACTGCAATTCCGCGACCGTGACGCGAGCCAGCAGCTGGACGATCTGCCGCTCGCGTTCGGAGCCGTCGTACTGCCCCGCGGCGATGCGCTCGATCTCGGGCAGCAGAACGCGCAGACTGGACCAGAACTGATCGCGTGCCGCGATTGCTTGCATCTGATCCGGTTCCATTGGCGTCTCCTCGTCACGGCACGGCGACAATCCCGCTTTTGCGCTGTCCCGTCCGGCACACGTCCATCACCCGGCCGTTCTCGTCGAGGGCCAGGTGGAAGCGCTCGTGTCCCTGTATTCTATGCAGCGACAGGTGGTAGTCCCGGCTGGCCACGGCCAGGTGGGTCAGTTTGTCGGGTTTCTGCGGATTGCGGAGCTTGCCCCAGGAACCGTCGCCGAGATAGAGCACGCCGTTCTCGTGACCCAGCCCGTCCAGCAGCGGCTTGGTCCGCTTGAAGGTGTGGTCGTGGTGCTCCAGGACCACCGGCACCCGGTACTTCTGGAACAGCGGCACCCAGTTCTTGCGGTTGCCTTCGCCCGTGCCCTCCTTGAGCTTGCCTTCCTTGTCCGGCTTCCCCACCATGCTGCGGTAGGACGGGTAGGCCGGCACGTGATTGACCACCAGCACGTTCGGATGATCGGCCCGGGCCTTGAGGGTCTTCTCCAGCCAGTCGGTTTGTGCGCCGGCGATGGGAGAGGTGTGGCCGGTGTCGAGCAGGACCAGGCTGAGGTAGTCGCCGAAGTCGAGCGTGGCGTAGCTCGTGTCGCGGTAGATGCCGTCGAAGAGCGCGAAAAAGAACGGGGCCTTGGCCCGCGGCTTGTTGTAGCCGCCATCAACCTCGTGATTGCCGATGCAGGCGACCATGGGGATCAAGCGGCCATCCCGGCCAATCATCTGTTTGCTGTAGTTCCGCAGGAAGGCGAGGCTGACCGCGGCGGAGCGGCCATTGTCGTAACCGAGGTCGCCGCCGATCACCGCGAACATGGGGTCTTGCCGGGCGGCCTGGACGTTGTTGGCCACCGTGTGGGGATTGACGCCGCAATCGCCGCCGGAGATGAAGTGGATCGTGTCCGTCGCTTTCGCCGGCATGGTGCGGAAGCGGTAGATGGGCGATTCCTTGCCGATGCGGAAGACGTAGTCCCGTCCCGGCAGCAGGCCCGTCAGCTCCGTCCGGAACACCTGCAAGTCGGTCATCGGGTAGGGCTTGAGGGCCGCCGGCTGAGAAGCCCAGGGACCGTCCTTGCTCGTCGAGTAGAGGATGGTCGGGTTCGAGCTCTCGCCCCTGGCCCCAACCCACTGGATGGTCATGGTCGTGGTTGGGTCTTGCTGCCAGGTGAGGAACAGCGTGCTGGGCTGGAAGGGGGGATCGTCGGCAATTTTTGGGAGGCCCTCCGGGGGCTTGGCCGCGGGTTTTTCCGCGGGCTTTTCCGAGGGCGGGTCCGCGGCGAAGAGACGGCCGGCACCCAGACCGGCGAGCGCAGTTCCCAGAAATTCCCGACGGGATGAGACATTCATGGCAGCTTCTCCGAGTCAGTGAGGAATGAAACAGGCTCATCATAAAACAGCCGCTTCCCGATGACAAATGAAAAGCCCGAGAAGAAGGAGAGGCGCGAGGCCGATTCCAAAACTGCTGGTTCGGACCTCCTTGTGGGGATAAACTCATTGTCGGATACTCTCGCGAACGTCGCCAAGGAGTCCACCAGCGATGATGATCCGACAACCCCGAACGAGGAAGAGCCATCGCGGCGTCATCCTGCTGGTCGTCCTGGCGATGCTGACCCTGTTCACCATCATCGGCCTGGTCTTCGTGTTCCTGGCCGATTCCTACGCCACCTCGGCCCGCGTGGCCCTCGATGCTGAGAAGGTCCTCCGGCCGGCCGTCGAGCCCGAGCTGGCCCTGGCATGCGTCCTCGGTCAGCTGATCTGTGACGTTCCGGATGAGGGCAGCGGCATCCACTCCTCGCTGCGCGGCCACAGCCTGGCCCGGAACCTGTACGGCTGGAATGACGCCGCCGGCTTCCTCAACGACAAGGCCTTTGCCGGTCTGGGCCGGCTGCGCTATCCCAGCACGGTATTTCCTTCGGTCAACGATTCCGACCTGCTTAACTGCAAGTTCTTTGAAAGCGACGGCTGGGTGCGCGACCCCGAACGCCTTGGCAGCCATCCCCCCGGCCAGTCGCGTGGCTCCTACGTTCCGGGGAACGTGCCCTACACTTACGTCGATAACAACAATGCCTACCTGGCGTTTCTGAACCCGGTCACCAGCCGGATCGAGATTCCCTCGTTTCATCGTCCGTGGGTCTTCAACCTCGATCCCCAGACGGGCAAACTTCTGGCCAACCCGCCTCCGTTCAACGATCCCCGCCATCCCAACTGGAGCAGTCCAGCCGGCAAATACCTCACCCTTCGACCACGTCCTGCCGAGATGGGGCCTGGTTTTCCTTATCCAGCGGACCCCGGCGGGGACGTCAAGAATTGTGACGGCGCTCCCGGCGGCAATGACAGCATCTGGATCGACATCGATGCTCCCGTGCTGCTGGCTCCCAATGGTCAGAAATACAAGATGCTCGCCGCGCTGCTGGTCGTGGAGCTGGACAGTCGAATCAACGTCAACGTTCACGGCAACGTCCTGGGCACCAAGAACGCTCATGCCGGCAACCAGGGTTTCGGGCCCTGGGAAGTGAACCTGGGCAAGGTGCTGACCGGGACCCAGCCCGGCACAGCTTCTCCGGAGTGGATCAACCTGTTCCTTGGCACTCCCGCGAACCAGCGCGTGCTGGGCCGTTATGGTCCCAGGGGACTGCCTCTGCGTCCAGGCGGCTTCACTCCGCCTGCGAACGGCGTCTCCCGCGGCTGGGCCCAGACCGACCAGAATGGAGTGACCGACCCCAGTTCGACCTCGGGAGCGCCAACGCCTCCCTATCGACTCCCCACGGGCTTCGGGCCGGGCTTTCCGGACTTTCCCGGCAGCGGCTATCAGAACGGCTATCCGCGTGAATACACCAGCACGGGCACCGCGACCGGGACCCTCGTTCATCCCATGCTCTGCGATCCGGTCCATCCGGCCGCCGGGAACCGTGCCTTCTCCGTCCCGGACATGGTGCCGCTCTTGCGGCATGGCGGCACGAACTGGGAATTCCTCTCGTCCGATCTGCTGCGGCTGTGTCCATCCAGCCTTCAGAGTGCCACGGCACGGAACCAGATCACCACGACCAGCTTCGATCTCGATCGGCCTGTCGCTGTTCCTTACGTCTGGGACAAGAGTGCGTCTCCTTACAAGATGTCCGGAGCGTATCCTTACTCGCTCAAGCAAGCAGACGTTACCGCTCCCTTCGACCAGTCGCAATTCGCCGCCCTCAACCAGGCCCTCTCGGGACCGCTGCCTGCACTCACGGAGTTCGACGCCAACTGGCGCTCCGTCCTGACCCAGGTGGGCAAGCTGGATTTGAATCGGCCGTTGGCTCCGTATCCGAATCCCGACCCGACCACGGGTCTGATCGCCAGCGACGACCTGGGGCAGTACGACAAGGCGCTGCAAGATCGGCAGGACCTGGCCCGCGACATTTTCCTGGTCCTGCAGCAGGTCACCGGGGCACGCCATCCAACCAGCGGTCTGGGCGCCGCGGAGTTCAACGCTCTTCGCGCTCTGGCTCAGATCGCCGTCAACATCGTTGATTTCATCGATTCCGACGACAATCGGACGCCTTTCAACTGGTTCGGTTCCGAGTGGGTCTTTGGCGTCGAATTGCCCCGGCTGGTGATCAACGAAACCTACGTGCAGTACGACAATGATCCTGCTGATCCGGGCTTCGATGAGACTGTCGAACCTCCCTCCCTCAAGAGGGCGACAACGCATTACAACGTCAACGTCTGGGTGGAACTGCTCAATCCGCTCAATGGTACGACCGATCGCGTTTATCAAAATCCTCCTCGGACGGGTTTCCCGAACAAGGACGTCGAGGCCCGCCTGGCCAGCAACGCGGGACCGATCTACCAGGTTGTGATTGCCAATCCGCTGTCCAGCAGCGCGGCCTTGCTCGATCCCGCCAACGTCACCGGCGATCCGGATTTCCAGAATGGAAGCGGGCCAAGCCGGGTTCATACCATCGCGTCCGACTTCGGAGCCAACCCCATTGTGCTGCCCACCAACGGCACTTACAGCAGTCCGGGGACAGGCCAGAAAGGGTTCTTTGTGCTTGGACCGCAGGTCGCATTCCTGGTTGGCGAAAACCCCGACTTGCCTTGCTCTCACAAATCGCCGAGCATGACCTATCCGGTGCCCGTGACCGCGTTTGGGGCCCGGCGACCCGCTCGCCCAATCATCCTGCTGCGCCGTCTTGCCTGTCCGGGACTGCCGGTTCAAAGCAACCCGAAGCTGCCGCACTACAATCCCTTCCTCACCGTCGATTATTGCGACAATACTGCTCCGCCCGGCGGCAATGATGCCCGGCAATACAAGACCAGCGGGCCCAATCAAGAGCTGCCGATGGCCGCCCGCAAGGCGATGGGCCGAATGCAACCCTACGCGGCCGCAAGCAGCCAGGTCGTCGCTCAGCAGCCGCTTCCCGCCCTTGGCGACCAGCCGCAACATACGTTCTTCCGACACAATGGCCAGGGCAGCACCGCGCCGGCCGCATCGGACGCGACCCTGAAGGTTCCGTTTGACTGGTTGGTTCACCTCGACCGCCCCCTGATCAGCAAGACGGAACTTCTGTACGTTGCTGGCTGCAAACCTCACGAACTGACCCACCTGTTCACCAGCGGAACCAACGCCAATCAGCAGATTGCTCCCTGGCTGGATCAGACGACCCGGCTCTATCGCTTCCTGGAGTTTGCCGGCGTGACTCCGCTGACCGGCGGCGTTCCCCTGGGAGGCCGGGTGCCGGGCCGGATCAACGTCAACATGGTCTTTGCTCCGGAAACCTGGCGTGCCATTTGCGATGCGCAACCAGGCAATCGCTACACGCAAACACAGGTCGATGATGCCTTTGCTGCTCTGCTCCAGCAGCGAACGCCTACCGTCCAGTCCGGAACTCACGTTCCGGGACCCAATGACACTCCCTTCTGGGGCCTTGGTGCCGGACCGGCTTCGGGCAATGATCTTCTCACCGCAAATCCGCGCGGTCTTAACAACCAGCTGTTCACGCCTCCCGGCTATGACAGCAGCACCAATCCGTATCAGCGCTTCGAGATGCTCAACAAGGTCTTCAGCAATGTCACCACACGCAGCAATGTCTTTGCGGTGTGGATCACGGTTGGGTTCTTCGAGGTGACGGACGATACAACCATTCCTCCGAAACTCGGTCCCGAGATCGGCAAGGATCAGGGCCGGCTCATCCGCCACCGGATGTTTGCCATCGTGGACCGGACCAACCTGCGGATCTTTGCGACGACATCGAAGGCCGCGATCACTGCCAGCCCGGGCGGGACCACGGCTGCTGTCCAGCTGGCTGACATGAACGGCACCGTCGGGCACTCGGGCTTTGCCTGGAACGTCCAGCCGGGCTCCGTCCTCACGTATGAACCGGACGATCCGCTCGGCAATGAAGAAACCGTGGTGGTCCAGGCCAACAACCAGGCGACCTTCTTCAAGAACCATCCGGCGGGGTGTCGGGTTATCAGCCGCGGCAATCCGGGACCCTGGACGCAGCAGCGCTACGATCCCCGGCGGGACAGCGCGGTCGTGCCCTACTTTGCCGTCATTGAGTGAGTCCAAACCAAACGAGTCCAGACGATGCAATCGCAAGATCCAATCATCCGCTCAATCGAAGTGGGATCACTGGGCGTGTGTCATCTGAAGCGCGTGTGGTCCAGGGCGATGCGCAGTGCGCAGGGCCTGCCCCTGGCGCAAGAGGATGCCGGAGAATGGATCATCGACAAGATGGTCCTCGATGGCCTGGGGTTGGCACTCGAAGAAACGATGCAATTTCTCTTTCAACGCGGTCCGACCTGGGACACGTTTGAAAGTTGGGTTCTGGAGAAGAATGGGGGATGTCTCGATCCACGGGCGGTTCGGCGGATCAACGCGGTCATCCGCGGGACGGGCTACGATGAGGATCTGGCGAACGCGCTGGCTCAGGTGGAACAGAGCCCTCCCGTGTTGACCGCGGAAGACCTTGCCTTCTGGAAAGAACAGGGTTACGTCGTTGTCCACGACGCGATATCCCCGGAGCAGTGCCAGGCCACAGAGCAGGCGGTGTGGCAATTCCTCGGCGCGGACCCCCAGGATCCGGACACCTGGTATCGGCCGCACACGCACGGCATCATGGTGCAGTTTTTCCACCACCCAGCCCTGGCGGCCAACCGCCGGTCGCCCCGGATTCACAAGGCGTTTGCCCAGCTCTGGGGTACAGCCGATCTCTGGGTGACCTGTGATCGCGTGAGCTGCAATCCTCCCGAACGGGCCGGCTGGAAGTTTCCCGGCCCCCGCCTCCACTGGGATACCAGCCTGGTGCTGCCGATTCCATTTGGAGTCCAGGGCTTGCTCTACCTGACGGACACGCCGGCCAACCAGGGGGCCTTCACCTGTGTGCCAGGCTTTCACCGCCGCATCGCGGCCTGGCTGCAAAGTCTTCCCCCAGGCGCGGACCCCCAAATGCAGGACCTGGAAAGCCTGGGAGCGGCGCCATCCGGGCAAAGCCGGCGACCTGGTCATCTGGCACCAGGCGTTGCCCCACGGCAGCAGGCCGAACCATGCCGCCCGGCCGCGCCTGGTTCAGTACCTGACGATGTACGCGGCGCCGCGAAATTGAGGCATTCGCCAGCCGCACTTCCCCCCTCTCCCCTGTACTCGGGGGAGAGGGGTCGGGGGTGAGGGGGAGGGACCGGGCTCTCGACTGGTCAGCCCCCTCACCCCCAACCCCTCTCCCCCGAGTACAGGGGAGAGGGGAGTAGCGCTGGAATGCTAATCGCGCAACCATTTCAGCATGTGAGGATAAGGCGGCACTCCCATTTCGCTGGCACGCTTTGGCTCGGCAGTCAGGCCAATCCACTGCAAGGTCGGCACGCCAATGTAGCGGCCCGCGCTGAAATTGTCGATCAGCGCCTGGCTCCCGCCGCGATAGCCGCCGGCGTGGAAGACCACAGCAGGGTCGAGACCGAGATGAACGGCCGCGGCGTAGGACCAGGCGATGGCCATCATCTCATCGCCTCCGTCTTTGCCGACCTGCAGATGCGATGCCGTCCGCTTCGCTGTCGGGACCACGGCCAGGTGACCTGCTTCGTGCAACAGGTCGCCCGGATACGTCAACTGGGCCTCATCAATCACCAGCACACCATCCTCGATCCTGATACCGGGGAGAAAAGTCTTTTCCGCAATCACGCCAACACGCACGGGCAGGCCAATGCCGAGAAGGAACTCGACAATCCGGGCTGTGAGCGGATTGGTGAATGGCAGAGTCATGGGCACTCCTTCCTTGCAGTCAAGTCGAGTCAAGGGGTTAACCTTCCGCCTGATGACGGCCTCCCGGTCCGCAACGTCCCTCAGCTCCGGCTGGAGTGCCGGTTCCTGGAGCACCTGCTGAAAGGACTCGAAGCCTCCAGTCTTCTGAGGCGGCGCCGGCGGCGGGCCGGCGGCGGGCTCCGGGGGCAGGACGCCGCCCTGCGGCAGCAACCCGCGCAGCCAGTCGTTCACGGTGCAGTCGAGGACGAGGTGGACGCGGTCGGTCGCGCCGCGGTTGGCGACCCGGTGAGGCAGGTTGAAGTTGACGTACCAGGCTTCGCCGGGGTTCATCGCCAGCCGCACGCCGTTGACGACAAAGTCCACGTCGGGGTTCGTGGTGACGGGAACGTGGACGCGGACTTCACCGTTCTCCAGGCCGAGGTGGTGGTCGCGGTGTTCGCGGATGCGTGCCCCGGGCTTGAGCCGTAACAGCCGCACCGCCAGCAGGGGACAGCGGAACTGAGCCAGGACCTCGCGCAGGTAGGGGCAGTGCTCGAGGAGGGGCGTGTCGGCGAACGGCTCCCGTGGCGCCGGGTCCGCGTACAGGTTGCCCGCCCGGCCGCCCACGGCCCGCAGGGGGGCGCCGCTCCACTCCCCCTCGTAATCCTGCGTGTTATAGTGGGCGAGCCAGGCAGCCATGGGGATGCGATCGTGGTCGGTGCGGAGGCGCTCGGCGTCGAAGTGCAAGGGCAACTGGCAGAAGGCGAGAATCCCAGGGTCCGACAAGGAAAGGTCTCCTCGGCTGCGCCGGCGGTGGGCGGGTTGCCTGGCAAGATCCGATGGTGTTCCCCGGACGGTTCCTCGTCATCGTAGCGACCGGCCCCCTGCGCGGCCACCCGGCAGTGCCACGGTTTTTCGCTTGACAATCGATGGGTCTGAGGTGAGGATAAACTTTCATACAAGTTTTCAGGTGTCAAAAGGAGGGGACGATGGCTGAACCCTTTATCGGCGAAATTCGCATGGTCGGATTCAACTTTGCTCCCGCTGGATGGGCTTTTTGCAATGGCCAGCTCCTTTTCATCTCGGAGAATGATGCGCTTTTTGCCCTGATCGGCACGACCTATGGCGGCGACGGGGTTCAAACTTTTGCGCTGCCCAATCTGCAGAGCCGCATTCCGGTTCATCAAGGCACCTTGGCGGGCGCCGGCTTCGTGCCGGGTCAAACCGGCGGCGCCGAACAGGTGACCTTGAGCACGGCGCAGATTCCGGGCCATTCGCATTCGGCACAGTGTAATTCCGGAGCCACGCAAACCACCACGAGCCCCGCCGGCGCGGTCTGGCTGAACTACGATCAAAACCAGTATACGGACAAGGCGACGCCCGCAACCATGAACGGGGCCGCAGTGGGCAACAGCGGTGGTAGTCAACCCCACGACAACCTGATGCCCTACCTGACAGTTAACTTCGTCATTGCGCTCGTTGGAGTTTATCCGAGCCAGAACTGAGCGGTTGTGTTCGTCATCGAAACAGCATGCTGGTTGCCCATTGCCCAAAAAAGCCGGCAACACCAATCACTGGAGAAAGACGATGAGTACGCCTTTCCTGGGTCAAATATCCATGTTTTCGTTCAACTTCGCGCCGAAGGGCTCGGCGCTTTGCAATGGGCAGATCCTGCCGATCAACCAATACGCGGCCCTGTTCTCGCTCCTGGGGACGACCTACGGCGGCAACGGCACAACAACCTTTGCCCTGCCGAACCTCCAGGGACGGACGCCAATTGGTCAAGGCGGGGGTATCGCGCAGGGGGAGGTCGGCGGAGAATCAACCCACACCCTGATTAGTCAGGAGATCCCATCGCACACGCACTCGGCAAACGCGAGCGCGGCCGCGGCGACGACCGGGAATCCAAGCGGCGCGGTCTGGGCCAATGGCGGCAAAAATAACTTCACGCCAACGGCGCCGAACAACTCGATGAACGGCGGCACGATCGCCAATACCGGGGGCAGCACGGCCCATGAGAACACCCCGCCATTTCTCGTTGTGAATTGCTGTATCGCGCTGCAAGGAATCTTCCCCAGCCGTAATTAATGCGACCCTTGGGCTCGTAGTCAACAAAGGAGCAGATCATGGATCCATTTGTCGGCGAAATCCGCCTTTTTGGGTTTAACTTCGCCCCGGTTGGTTGGGCGCTCTGCCAGGGCCAGCTCTTGCCGATTTCCCAGTACACGGCCCTGTTTTCGCTCCTGGGGACGTACTACGGCGGCAATGGCACGAGCACTTTCGGACTGCCGAACTTTCAAGGAAACGTGCCGGTCCACCAGGGACAAGGCCCCGGGCTATCGCCATACGTCATCGGCGAGAGTGGCGGTACACAGACCGTCACGCTGCTCTTGTCCGAGATGCCCGCGCATTCGCACGGCGTGAAGTGCCTGGCTGGCGGCGGGGATTCCAACACGCCGGTCAATAACGGGTTTGCCGAGGTAACCGCCGGCCGCGGCACGGTCAATCTGTATGCGCCCAACACCGGCGGCCTGACCACCATGAACGCCGCTGCTCTTACTTCCGTCGGCGGGAACCAACCCCATAACAACATGGCCCCCTACCTGGGCTTGACTTTCTGCATCGCCTTGCAAGGCGTCTTTCCGTCCCGGAATTAACCACGGCAGTGTCGCATGCTGCCATTGTCGCCAGGGGGCTCGAGATTTACCGTGGCGTTACCAGGCTCTCTTTGCCTCCGCGCTGCCGTTCCGGGCGACTCGGAATTTCTTTACCAGGTCTATGCCGGAACCAGGACCGAAGAGCTGGCCGTGACCGGTTGGGACGATGCGCAAAAGGAGCGGTTTCTCAGGATGCAGTTCGATGCCCAGCATCGCTATTATCACGACGTTTTTTCCGCGGCGTCCTATCAGGTCATCCTTTGGGATGGGGAGCGTGTCGGCCGGCTTTACGTCGATCGCCGGCCCGACGAGATCAGCATCATCGACATCGCCCTGCTCCCCAAATGGCGGGGCCGCGGCATCGGCGGCATCCTGCTGCGCGAGATCGCCGAAGAAGCGACCGGCGCGGGCAAGCTCGTTCGCATTTACGTCGAACACTTCAATCGCGCCCTGACGCTCTATCAGCGCCTTGGCTTCCGCAAGATCGGCGACACCGGCGTGTATTATCACATGGAATGGTCGCCGCCGGAAACCGCCTGACTGAGTTGCGGTATCCGGAATTGTTTCGGAGTCCAACCCCATGCCGGACCTGCTGACCCGCCAACAGTTCGAACCGTTGCTCCATCAGCACTTTACGCTGTGCGTTGATGAAAACAGCTCTTTTGTGGTCGAGTTGATCGAAGTCCAGCCATTGCCCAGACGCGGCGCCGCGGGAGCCCTTCTCGCTGATCTTCCGCGGGCCGGGCGAGTTTTACGTGCCGCAACGAATCTACCTGCTCCAGAACGAGACGCTCGGCAAGCAAGAGATTTTCCTGGTGCCGATCGGGCCCGACGCCGTCGGCCATCGCTACCAGGCGATCTTCAACTGACAGTGTAGTCCTCACGCGCCGCGTGAGGGGATTTCCTCACGCGGCGCGTGAGGACTACTCGCAACGCATGGGACGGCCCGATGTCAAGCACCGCAACGCCCGACGACTGGCGCCGCCTGCCGGTGGTGCTCACCGACACCGAATTGCTCATCGGCGGCAGGCAGGTCATGCAGGCGTGGGAGCGCCCGCTCATGGAGGTGCTTGCCCGGGAGGTCACCGCCAGCCAGGGCGACATCCTGGAAGTCGGCTTCGGCATGGGGATCTCCGGCCGCGCGATTGTGCAACGCGGCTGTCGGACCTACACCGTCATCGAGGCGCATCCGGAAATCGCCGCCAGCGCCAGACGCTGGGGACAGGAGCAGTGTACTTCCGTCACGGTCCTGGAGGGGTTCTGGCAAGACCTGGCGCCGAAGTTGCCCGCGGAGTTTGACGGCATCCTGTTCGACACCTTCCCGATCTGCCAGGAGGAGGCGCACGTCAATCCGGCCGTCATGATTCCCCCGATGCAGCGCTTGTTGCGGCGCGGCGGCATCCTGACCTACTATTCGGGCGTGGCCTACGGGTTCCCCGACGACCAGATCAGGCTGTTGCTGGCCCATTTCGATGAAGTGAAACTGCTCAAAGTGTCGGGCCTGGAGCCCTATCCGCACCCGGCCTGCGATTACTGGAACCAGCCTTGCATGATCGTCCCCGTGGCCCGGAAACGCCCCTGACTCCTGGTTGCGAGTCGTCAATCTTCACCTGGATTTCCCAAATTCAATCAAGAAATAGCTTGCAAGTCGAAAGAACTTCCCGATAATAGCGAGATAATTTGTATTCTGCGAGTGCCGACAGTGGAATCGTCCCACGAACGAAGTGGACTCAACGGCTCCCTAGCCACGTGAAACAAGTCAAGGAAGCACGTTTTCAAGGATGGGTCCAGCGGAGCGAAACCAAAGTCACGCGGATTTGCGGGCCAATCGCTTCGGCGCATGGGTTTGTGAAACGGCGCGTCTTTTCACCTCGGAGGCAGCTATGTTGTTCGCCAATTGGCGCGAGTGGGTAAACGAGACCTTCGGGGCGAGCAAGAAGACGCATCGCCGACCCATTCGGAGCCATCGATTCCGGCCCGAACTCCTGCGACTGGAAGACCGGCTGACGCCAGCAAACATCACGCCGACGACCTTCAGCGATTTCGCCGTGACGGGAGGGGTTTCCGCCACCGGTGTTATCACCGGTGGAGCGGGAGACGGCCTGATCACCCTGCGATCCGCCGTCATTGCCGCCAATGCTGCCGATGCTTCCGGCGGGACAAGCACCATCACTCTCAATGCCGGCACCTACCAGCTCACCATTGTCGGCAACGCCGCCCCCGGCGCCAACCCGAACGACGAAAACGCAGCCATTGGCGATCTCGACGTCTTCCACAGCGGCCTCACGATCAACGGTGCCGGGCCTGGCTCCACGATCATCAAGCAAACCACCTCCAATGACCGCGTGTTCAACGTCGATGAGAACTTCAATGAGACACCATTCAACTTCACCATCAAGAATCTGACCATCGAGGGGGGGCGCGACACCACGCTCGGTGGCGGCGGCGGAGCGATCTTTTCCGGCGCGGTGGACACCGGACTGACCGATGTCGAGAACGTCCAGTTCCTCAATAACCAGGCCACCGGCTCAGGAACCTTCGGCGGCGGCGCCATCCTTCTATTGGGCGCCAGCTTGACAGTCAACAATAGTACCTTCGGCGACGGCACCAGCGGAAACGCCAACACCACCACGGGCGAAGGCGGCGCCATCGCTTACGATTCCTTCGGCACCACGGGCACGTTTACGGTCACGAATTCCACGTTCGACAAAAACCTTGCTAACGGCAGCAGCGGCAGCGCGGGCGGGGCGATCGACATCGTCGGCAGCAACGGAGGCACAACCACGGCGATTATCAGCGGTTCCTCCTTCGAGAACAATTCCAGCACCCTCTTCAACGGCGGCGCCATTGCGGTAGACTCCACAGGCGTCGGCGTTGGGAGCGTTTCCGTCACGACGAGCACCTTCGACAGCAACACCGCCGCAAGCGGCCACGGCGGCGCCATCCGCAGCGACGGCCACACTACCAGCGTCAGCTTTAGCCGCTTCTTCAACAACACGGCGTCAGCGGGCTCCGGGCAGACCCTCCAGGTTGGTGCTGATGCGACCAGCTTCACCGCCAACGACAACTGGTGGGGAATGAATTCCGGCCCCGGAGCGAATGATCTGGGCAAGGACTCGGCCACACCGACAATCACCGCCACCGACTGGCTGCAACTCCGCATTTCTCCCAGCACGAGCACCATTGCGACCAACGCTACCCAGACCTTGTCGGCCGACATCCTCGGTTTGCATTCCGGAGGAGCTACCTCAGCGAGCAACTTGACGGGCCTGCCAGCCTTTCCGAGCCCGGCCACGACGATTTTCAGCAACCCGGTCCTGGGGACCCTTACCACCGACCCCACGACCCAGTTCGTCAATGGCGTCGCGGCCGCCAATGCCGTTTTCACGGCCGGCACCACCGCTGGCACCGGCCACGCCAGCGTCACCGCGGACAATCAAACGGTCACGGCAAACATTACGATCACCGTGGTGGGGCCGACGACGTCGAGCCTCACGGTCACCCCCAGCCCAACCAACATGCCTCCCAACATCAGTGCCAGCGTCAGCGACGTCAGCAGCGGCAACAACAACGTCATGGCCGCAGAGTACTTCATCGACGCCACGGGGGCCAACGGCAGCGGCACGGCCCTGACGGGCGCCTTCACCAGCCCGACGGTTAGCGTCAGCGGCACCCTCACCGCAGCCCAGTTCAACTCCCTGAGCCAGGGGACACATACGATCTACGTGCATGGCGAGGATGCCCTCGGCAACTGGGGCACGACCGTGTCCACCACCTTCGTCAAGGATACCGTGGGACCGACGACGTCGAGCCTTTCGGTCACCCCCAGCCCGACCAACACGCCGCCCAACATCAACGCCAGCGTCAGCGACGCCAGCAGCGGCAACAGCAACGTCATCGCTGCCGAGTACTTCATCGACGCCACCGGGGCCAACGGCAGCGGCACGGCCCTGACGGGCGCCTTCACCAGCCCGACGGTCAGCGTCAGCGGCACCCTCACCGCGACCCAGTTCAACTCCCTGAGCGAGGGGACGCATACGATCTACGTGCATGGTGAGGATGCCCTCGGCAACTGGGGCACGACCGTGTCCACCACCTTCGTCAAGGATACCGTGGGACCGACGACGTCCAGCCTTTCGGTCACCCCCAGCCCAACCAACACGCCGCCCAACATCAGCGCCAGCGTCAGCGACGCCAGCAGCGGCAACAGCAACGTCATCGCTGCCGAGTACTTCATCGACGCCACTGGGGCCAACGGCAGCGGCACGGCCCTGACGGGCGCCTTCACCAGCCCGACGGTCAGCGTCAGCGGCACCCTCACCGCAGCCCAGTTCAACTCCCTGAGCGAGGGGACGCATACGATCTACGTGCATGGCGAGGATGCCCTCGGCAACTGGGGCACGACCGTGTCCACCTCCTTCGTCAAGGATACCGTGGGACCGACGACGTCGAGCCTTTCGGTCACCCCCAGCCCGACCAACACGCCGCCCAACATCAACGCCAGCGTCAGCGACGCCAGCAGCGGCAACAGCAACGTCATCGCTGCCGAGTACTTCATCGACGCCACCGGGGCCAACGGCAGCGGCACGGCCCTGACGGGCGCCTTCACCAGCCCGACGGTCAGCGTCAGCGGCACCCTCACCGCGACCCAGTTCAACTCCCTGAGCGAGGGGACGCATACGATCTACGTGCATGGCGAGGATGCCCTCGGCAACTGGGGCACGACCGTGTCCACCACCTTCGTCAAGGATACCGTGGGGCCGACGACGTCCAGCCTTTCGGTCACCCCCAGCCCAACCAACACGCCCCCCAACATCGGCGCCAGCGTCAGCGACGCCAGCAGCGGCAACAGCAACGTCATCGCTGCCGAGTACTTCATCGACGCCACCGGGGCCAACGGCAGCGGCACGGCCCTGACGGGCGCCTTCACCAGCCCGACGGTCAGCGTCAGCGGCACCCTCACCGCGGCCCAGTTCAACTCCCTGAGCGAGGGGACGCATACGATCTACGTGCATGGCGAGGATGCCCTCGGCAACTGGGGCACGACCGTGTCCACCTCCTTCGTCAAGGATACCGTGGGACCGACGACGTCCAGCCTTTCGGTCACCCCCAGCCCGACCAACACGCCGCCCAACATCAGCGCCAGCGTCAGCGACGCCAGCAGCGGCAACAGCAACGTCATCGCTGCCGAGTACTTCATTGACGCCACCGGGGCCAACGGCAGCGGCACGGCCCTGACGGGCGCCTTCACCAGCCCAACGGTCAGCGTCAGCGGCACCCTCACCGCAGCCCAGTTCAACTCCCTGAGCTTGGGAACGCATACGATCTACGTGCATGGCGAGGATGCCCTCGGCAACTGGGGCACGACCGTGTCCACCAACTTTGTCGTGGTGGGGCCGCCATCGATCAGCGCAATGTTCGGCGCAGCCCACGGTTGCGCTGAACGGCACGACCAGCCTGAGCTTCACGATCACCAATCCGAACCCGGGGACGGCGCTGAGCGGGGTTGGATTCACCGACACGTTGCCCGCCGGGCTGGTGGTGGCCACTCCCAACGGCTTGAGCAATCCCACCCCCGGCGGTGGCACAGCCACGGCCACGGCTGGATCGAACACCATCACTTTGACCGGCGCCACGGTGCTCGCCAATGGGAACATCACGTTTAGCGTGAACGTCAAAGGCATCGTTGCCGGACCCCAGAATGATACCACCAGCGCCGTCACTTCCAATGAGGCTGGCAGCGGCAACTCGGCCTCCGCAAGTGTCACCGTCACAGTGCCGGGCGGTATGGTGAACGGCAAGCAGATCGGCGACAACAACGCGCAACGGTCGATGGTCACCAGCATCACCCTGACGTTCGCCTCCGCCATCCCCTCGAACCAGCTCAGCAGCGCCCTGGCCGACCTGAGCCTGACCATGACGGCCAACGACGCCACCGATCCTGGCCCCTTCATCAGCACCGCCAACCCCAGCCAGCTCAAGTTGCTTGGCGCACTCGATTCCACAGGGACAAAACTGACGTTGACCTTTACCGGGTCGAGCATCCTCGGCGGTTCGCTGCCCGATGGCCGCTACACCCTGGCCTATGGCGGCAACACGGTGTACGACGCGCAGCACTTGTTCCGGCTCTTCGGCGATCTCGATGGCGCCAATGGCTACCTCACTGCCTATGACTACAACGTGTTCACGACCACGAGATACGCACGGTACACCCGGGTGGCGCCGGGCACGACCCAGGAGCCTGTCCTGCAGTACATGGACTCTGGCTACCAGGGCGCTTACACGCAGGCCGATTTGAACGCCTTCCTGCTGCGCTACTCGACCTATGGTTATACATCCATCATGCACCCTGCTTTCTGATCGATGCGTCTTTCGGGGTAGCCAGATCGCCATTGCTCTCCTCCCCTCGGGAGGGAGAGGAGAGCAAGGCCGCGGCGCCTTCCAGGATTGCCTGCCAGGCCCCAAGGACGCCAGCGCCGAACATGACGGTTATGCCAATCTTGGGGATTACTCCCGTCGGATTGCATACTCCGTTGGCGAATCTCGGATTGTACAGTTGCAACAAGTGGGGTAACTTTATGGTTGCGACAATTGGGGTAAATTAAGAGGACTATTCGAGAGAGACTCAAGATACCGAAGGGGGCTGGCATGCCGGTTCGATCCACGTTTCGTCCTGTCCTGGAATTGCTCGAAGGGCGTTACTGCCCCAGCCTGACGATTCAGACGTTCTCGGGCAACCTGCTCATCAGCGGGACGCCGACGGGTGCGAGCGGGTTGAATGTCACGGGAATGGCCGGGAAATACCAGGTCATGGATGGGACGCACATCCTGGGGACTTACTCCGCCAGCAACATCACCCTGAACCTGCAATCGTATAGCGAGCCGATCACCGTCGATCTCGGGACGCAGACGCTCGGCGGCAACCTCCTGCTCAACGTGGGTCTGGGCAACGTCTCCGGTTCCCCCAAACCGATCTTGATCGAGGATGGCGCCGTCGGTGGGTCGATCACCCTGACCGGCGGCACGGGCAACGAGCAGCTCCAGCTCGGCGCCCTCGGCGGGGGAGCGGATACGCTGCACGTGGGCGGCTCAGTCCAGTTCGTTGGCCATAACGGCTTCGGCGGTAATAGCAACATCCTGGATCTGTTCGATGGCTCCAGCGTCGGCGGCAGCATCTCCGCGACCCTGGTCACGACCGTGGAGATCGGCGTCATCGGCACCGCCACGGTCGGCAATGGCCTGACCGTCAACGACAGCGGCGCAGCAACCGAAATGACTGTGGAGCTGAACGGGACGAGCACGGTCGGGGGCAACGTGTCAATCACGGGCACTTCTCAATTCGTCCTTCTCGGGGATTTCTTTGCTGTCCAGCCAGGCGTGACGATCCGCGGCAACGTGACCGCCAACCTGGGGGATAACGTCAACGACTGGGTCCTGAGTGGGACGTTCGATGGTACGGTGAATCTCAGCGGCGGTGGTGGGGTCGAGCCGGGCTTCCTGCCACTGAACACGGTCGAGCTGGACAGCAGCGCCACCTTCAACGGCAACGTGAACGTCACCACCGGCTCCGGTTCCACCGAGCTGATTTTCCAGCCCGGGTCCACGGTGAACGGCAATCTGAGCCTGAACCTCGGCAACGGCAACAACGACCTGGGCGGCGGTGCTTTTGGCGGGATGTTCTCCGGCAGCGTCTTTGGCAACGTCAGCATCCATCTGGGCAACGGCAGCGATTCGACCATGATCACCAACGCTCCGAGCGGGCTGCTGACTTACAGCAGCGGCAACGGCGCCGATTCGCTGACGCTGTCCCCCGCGACCGCTGGCCAGGTCTGGAACGTGAACGCGACCTTCGGCAACAATGACGACACGTTCACGCTGGCCGGGCCCAACGGCGGCTTCCTGACCGGCAGCGTGGATGGCGGCGGGCGGATCAACGGCAACGTCTTCAGTCAGGATCCGAGCTGGACTCTGCTGCCCCCCTTCCAGCTGTCCAATTTCCCGTGACCGATCAGATCAACTGCTTGATGGGCTTTCCCTGGGGCAACAGAGGAACCAGCTGGCCGCCCGGGCCGTTGATCTGGCGATCGGGGTTGATGCCAAGGACCTGGTAGATCGTGGCCAGAATGTTCTCGGTCCTCAGAGGGGAATCGTTGACTGATTGGCCGTTGGCATCGCTGCTGCCGACAACTGTTCCCCCGCGCACACCGCCGCCGCCCAGGAGCACGGAAAAGACACTGCCTGAATTGGCGCGTCCCTGGAACTTGTTCAACCGGGCCGACCGGCCAAACTCGCCCCAGACGGCCAGGAGGACACTGCTGAACAGGCCCCGATTGGACAGGTCGTCGGCCAGGGCAGTCAGGGCCTGGTCCAGCTGGGGCCCCTTCCGGGTCATCTGCTGCTCCAGACCGCTGGACATGGCCCAGCCCGGATCTTCCACCACCACGTAGGTGACGCCGGCCTCGATCAGCCGGCGGGCCAGCAGCAGACGCTGGCCCAGCTGGGTGCGACCGTAACGGGTCAGCACCTTGGCGCCCTCGGTTTCAACCGCCAGCGCATTCTGCATGGCCGTGCTGGAGACGGCCTGCTGGGCTGCGCCGCGCTTGCCGATCGACGGCAGCCTGGGGCAATGCCGACTCCAGGATGCAACCGCGCACCGCTCAGAGTGATCTTGAGCTTTGCCAGAGCGCTCAGGCGTTCCTGGTCGAGGACCAGCGGCGGTCGGAGGGAACGTAATCCGGGCCACTTCGGGCCGGGATCGACCAGTTCAAACGGCTGGGAAGAGGGACTCAAGTAGGCTCCCCCCGCGAAAGAGGGAACGCCCGGCAGGGCAACGTAGGCCGGCACCCCATTGGTCCGTGGCCCTCGGAGGGCCGCGGCCACGGCACCGACCGCGGGTCGCTCATTGCTGGTGGGCGGCACGGTCGCCGGCAGGGAACCGGTGAACAGCAGATGCTGGGCGGTGCTGGATTGGGTCAGCCCGTTGCTGACGGAGCGAACAATGCTGAACCGATTCATCTGCCTGGACAATCGGGGGAACATCTCCGACAGGCGGATGCCCGGGACGTTGGTCGGGATCGTGTCGAAAGGCCCACGATACTCCGCGGGAGCGTCCGGCTTGGGGTCGAAGGTGTCCACCTGGGAAGGACCACCGGACAGGAACACGTGGATCACCGCGGTCCCGTTTGCCGGGGCGGCCAGGGCCTGCTGGGTGAGGGCCTCCGCCAGCGTCACACCACCCAGCGCGAGGGCGCCGACAAAGTGCCGCCGGGTGAGACTGTCGGAGCCGTGCGGAGTGTCTGACAGGGTCGGACATTGTGCTGCTCCGTGGATCGCAGTGTTCCCGAACTGGTATCAGGAACCCTGCGGAATGAGGCCGTTCCGTGCTTGGCGGGACGAGAGTCCCCGATCCCGCACCATCTGAATGATGACGATGCTAACCGGCCTCGCTCCCACTTGCAAGGGAAACTTGTCTGCAAAGGGTCTGGCCCCTGGCCTGGCAAATCTTTCGGGAGGCGTTCGCCCCTGCCACCCAGGGCGATGCCCTGGGCTATCGTGTTGCGCCCCTTCGGGGCGGAAAACCTTGGCTTTCGCCCCGAAGGGGCGCAACACGATAGCCCAGGGCATCGCCCTGGGAACAGGCGAGGACGGTCGCATCCCCTCCCGGCTTTTTTGCCAGACCCGTCTGCAAAGGCCCCCGGCATCTTCCCTGGATCTTCTTCTGCGAGGAGTCCTTGCTCCGGGCAAACCACGACGTAGGCTTCAGCGAGGTACGGCGCTGGCCCCGAGGGAGCGGTCCATCGAGTTCCCAGCGCGGCATGGCGGAGGCATCGCAATGAAGTGGAAGTTTCTGGCCGTGGTGGTTGTCGTCGTGGGTTGTGAACGCTCGGCAGAGCCGGTGGAAACCGTCAGTGTGGTTGTGGCCCGTCGGAGCATCCCGACCTGGGTAACCATCGACAAACCCGAGAAGTTTTTTCGGGCCGCACAATACCCCAAGGGCGAAGAGCCCAAGGGGGGAATCGCAGATCTGCAAATGCTGAAGCGCAAGGTCGTCATGCTTGCCCTGGCGGAGGACCAGCCGGTCAAGGCAAGCGATCTGAGTCCCCTGGCTGTGCCCGAAGGCCTGCGGGCCGTGGCCATCCCCCAGCATATCGAGTGCTTGCGGGCGGCTTTGTCCTTCCAGGCAATCGGGTCGATGTGGTCTCGGAAGGAGAGTCTGAAGACGATGAGGAAATCACAAAGATCCTGATGGAGGATTTATTGGTCCTGGGTATCGAGCTGCAAAGCGAATTTGACCCTGACAAAGAGCGCCTCTTCTGCGCAACGTGATCGTGGCATTCACGCCAGAACAAGCGGAAAAGCTGACCCAAGCTATCGCCGCGAAGGAGAAGCTTTGGCTCGCATTGCGGCCGATCACGGAGAACTGATGCTTCCGATCCCTCATTTGTCCCGAGAACCTCCTGGCCCGCTGCGTGTCCTGGTTGGTATGGCGGCGGTGAGCCGTCCTGTCTCACAGGGGAGGGCCGGCGTCATGGTCGCCTTGTTCAAGTATCCGCGAACGCAGCATATTCAGGGGTCGCGTCTCGGTCCAGGCGACGAGGACCTCAATCAGGTTCCCTTCTCCCAGATCGCCGGGCGGAACTTGGTCATCGAAGAGAAACTCGACGGCGGCAATTGCGGCATTTGCTTTGACTCCGAGGGGCAACTGTGGCTGCAGAGCCGGGGGCATTTCCTCGCTGGCGGGGTCCGCGAGCGGCAGTTCAACCTGTTCAAGCAGTGGGCCAACACCTACTCCACCGAACTGTACCTCGCCCTTGAAGATCGCTACGTCCTCTACGGCGAATGGCTCTACGCCAAGCACACCGTCTTTTACGACCAGCTGCCGCACTACTTCCACGAGTTCGACGTGCTCGACATCTACACCGGAGCGTTCCTGTCCACGCCCCGGCGCCGGCAGCTGCTGGCCGGTCTGCCCATCGTGTCGGTGCCCGTGCTGCACGAGGGGTCGGTGAAGACCCTCGCCGAGATGCTGGCCTTCATTGGCCGGTCCCTTTACAAGGGGCCGAACTGGCGCGAGCGGCTGCGTCAGGAGGCCCGGGAAGCGGGTCTCGATCCCGAGGAGGCGGTCCGGCAGACTGACAACTCCGACCTGATGGAGGGACTGTACGTCAAGGTCGAGGAGCAGGGGCAGGTGGTGGAGCGCTACAAGTACGTGCGTTTCGACTTCCTCAACACCATCCTCGATTCGGGAAGCCACTGGATGCGCCGGCCAATCCTGCCCAACCAGCTGGCGGCCGGCGTCGATCTGTTTGGAGGTGGACTGTGAGCGATTCGCTGCCGCCGTGTCCGGTTGAGCCGGATTTCGTGGTGGACTGGGAGGCGCTGGACAGGGCCTATGACTGGATCCGCAATCTGCGGGGCTGCCCGCAGGATCCGATCCACCACGCCGAGGGCGACGTCTGGATTCACACGCGCATGGTGTGTCAGGAGCTGGCGGCGCTGCCCGCCTGGCGGCAGCTGGACCGGCTGACCCGCCGGGTGGTCTTCGCCGCCGCTCTGCTGCACGACTCGGGGAAACCGGACTGTACCCGCCACGAAGAGGACGGCCGGATCACGTCGCGCGGCCATTCCCGACGCGGCAGCGTCCTGGCCCGCAAGGTCCTCTGGCGTCTGGGGACGCCGTTTGAATTGCGCGAGCAGGTCTGCGGCATGATCCGCTTCCACCAGGCGCCGTATTTCCTGATCGAGCGCGAGGACGCCCGCCGAATGGTCCTGGAGATCAGCCAGTCGGCCCGCTGCGATCACCTGGCGCTGCTGGCCGAGGCCGACGTGCGCGGCCGGATCTGCTCCGATCAGCAGCGGCTGCTGGACAACGTCGCCCTGTTCCACGAGTACGCCCGGGAGGAGGGCTGCCTCGATCGGGTCCATGAATTTCCCTCCGAGCAGACCCGGTTTCTCTACTTCCAGCAGCCAGGACGCGCTCCGGAAGTGCTGGCCCATGCGGACTTCAAGTGTGAAGTAGTGCTGCTGGCGGGCCTGCCCGGCTCGGGCAAGGATCACTGGATCAAGACGCACCTGCCCGACTGGCCGCTGATCTCGCTGGACGACGTCCGCGAAGAGCTGGACGTTGCTCCCACGGATTCGCAGGGCGAGGTGGTCAACCATGCCCGCGAGCTGGCCCGGGAGTACCTGCGGAAGAAGGTCTCGTTCGTCTGGAACGCGACCAACCTGAGCCGGCAACTGCGGCGCGGCTGCGTCAGCCTGTTCGCCGGCTACGGGGCGCGGGTGCGGATCGTTTACCTGGAGGTGCCGGCGGAGGTGCTGTTTGCTCAGAATCGCAAGCGGTCCGCCGTGGTGCCGGAGAAGGTCATCGAGCGCTTGCTGGATCGCTGGGAGCTGCCGGACCGGACCGAGGCCCACCAGGTCGATTACGAGGTGCGCGGGTGAACAGGATTTGTCGGAGCCGCGCACGCAGCGCAGCGGAGTAAGCGGTCCTGCCACACGGCCGCTTACTCCGCTGCGCTGCGTGCGCGGCTCCGACATCGCGCTTGCCCTTCCTTGTGTATTCCTCTTCGCGGACCCGCGCAATCTTCTTCCTCTCCTCCCCTCTGATTTCCAGCGCACCGAACCAGCCGAGAGAAACTCCCTTGCCCCTTTCCAGGGGCAATTCACGTGCCAGGCGACAGCCCTTGGCGAGTGGCACCTGAGTTGCGACGAGGCGACCGTGACAGAACCGCAGGAATGCGCTCCTGTGGGGTGAGACCCCTTGCGCCCACAACTGGAGGAAAGTGCCTTGTCGGAACCATCCGCGATTGCCGAGCCGGTGTCCCCTTCTCTGCCCCTGTTTGCTCCCACCCCCAATCATCCACTTCGCCAGGACCTGTGCGGCCCGACGCAGCTGGCGGAGCTGGCACGGCGGTTGGCCGGGGAGGAGGTCATCAGCCAGCGGCCCGCCAGCCCGGCCTTGCTGCGCCGTCTGGGCGAGAACGGCCAGCGGCTGCACCAGGCCTACCGCGACGTCGCCGAGGGGCTGGCCCGGGGCGAAGCGCTGACTCCGGATGCGGAATGGCTGCTGGATAATTTTTACGTCATCGACGGGGTCCTTCAGGAAATCCGCACCGACCTGCCGCAAGGCTATTACCGTCAGCTGCCCGCGCTGAGCGGGGGACCGTTTGCCGGCCTGCCGCGCGTCTACGCGCTGGCGGTCACCCTGGTGGTCCATACGGACAGTTCCCTGGTGGACAGCCAGGTCCGGGACTTCGTCCGCTCCTACCAGGAAGTCCAGCCGTTGACCATCGGCGAACTGTGGGCGGTCCCAACCATGCTCCGGCTGGCGCTGCTGGAAAACCTCCGCCGGCTGGCCGATGAGATGCTCTGGACCCGCTCCGAACGTGCCCGGGCCCTGGCGCAGGCGCGCCGGATTCGCCACGGGCACCACAAAATGCACCTTCCCGACATCCCCAGCGACCCCTTCCTGGTAGGGCTGCTGGAAGGGCTGCGCGATCATCCGCCCGCGTCCCCCCACGTCGCGGAAGTCCTGCAGCGCTGGCTGAGCCGTCACCTGCCGGACTCGACCGAGGTCCTCCGCCGCGAACATCAACGGCAGGCCGCTAACCAGGTTTCCATCGGCAGTTGCGTCACCAGTCTCCGGCTGCTCGGCGTGCTTGACTGGCACAGCTTCTTTGAGAGCGTCAGCCTGGTGGAACAGGAACTGCGCCGGGACCCGGCCCGCATTTACGCCCGGCAGGACATTGCCACCCGCGACCGCTACCGCCGGGCCGTGGAACGGCTCGCCCAGGGCAGCCGCCGGGAGCGTGCGCCGACTGCCCCCTCGCCTGGCCACGCGGAGCTGGCGGTGGCCCAGCAGGCGGTGGCCCTGGCGGGGGCGGCTCCGGCCGACTCGCCACAGCAGCACGTCGGCTGGTATCTGATCGGCGAGGGGCACAGGTCCTTCGAGCAACAGCTGGGCTACCGACCAAAGCCGGCCGAGGCCGTGCTGCGGCTGCTCAAGGGCAATCCCAACCTGGTCTATTTCGGAATGCTCGGCCTCTTCACCCTCGCCATCGGGGCGGCGTTCCTGTGGTTGAGCGGAGCCGGTCTGCACTGGGCAGCCGCGCTGGCCTTGCTGGTGCTGCTGCCGGCCAGCGACGTGGCGGTCGCCCTGGTCAATTGTCTGGTCTGCCGGCTGCTGCCGCCCGCGGTCCTTGCCCGTCTCGACTTCCGCGCGGGCGTCCCGGAAGATTGCCGGACCATCGTGGTCATCCCGACCCTGCTCAGCCGGCCGGAGGCCGTGGCGGGCCTGGTGGAGCGTCTGGAACTGCATTACCTGGCCAACCCCGACCCTAACCTGTCCTTCGCCCTGCTCACCGACTTCACCGACAGCCCGACCGAACACGCGGCCGACGACGATGCCTGCATCCAGGCGGCGCTGGCTCACGTCCGGGCCCTCAACCAGCGCTATGCGGCCGGTGGACCGGAGCGGTTCTTTCTCTTCCATCGCCGCCGGCTGTACAACCGCGTGGCCGGCTGCTGGATGGGGTGGGAAAGGAAGCGCGGCAAGCTGCACGAGTTCAACCGCTTGCTGCGCGGTGCCACGGACACCAGTTTCACCATTCGCTCCGCGGCGGCTGGCTTGCCCCACTTCCGCTATGTCCTGACGCTGGACACGGATACGGTCCTGCCGCGCGACTCCGCCCAGCGGTTGATCGGCACCCTGGCTCATCCACTCAACCAGGCGATCCTCAGCGCCGACGGGCGCCGGGTCGTCTCCGGCTACGGCCTGCTGCAACCACGGGTCAGCTTCCTGTACCGGACCGGCTTTCGTTCCTGGTTCGCGGCCATCTTCGCGGGCTCGGCGGGGCTGGACCCCTACGCCACGGCCGTCTCCGACACTTACGAGGACCTGTTCGGACGCGGTTCCTACACGGGCAAGGGCCTCTACGACCTCGACGCCTTCGAGGCCACTGCCGGTCAGGCCTTTCCGGAGAACCACGTACTCAGCCACGACCTGATCGAATCCAACTACGCGCGCTGCGGTCTGGTGACTGACATCGAGGTGTTCGACGAGTTCCCGTCGCGCTACCACACCTACGCCCGGCGGGAACATCGCTGGGCACGGGGCGACTGGCAACTGCTGCCCTGGCTCGGACCCACGGTGCCGGTGCCCGGCGGCGCGCGCCGGCACAGTGATCCGCAAGCCCAACGTGCTGCCTCTGCTGGAGCGCTGGAAGATCGTCGATAACCTGCGCCGCACCCTGGTGCCGCCCCTGCTGCTGCTGTTGCTGGCCCTGGCGTGGACTGTCTTGCCGGGCTCGCCGCTGGCCTGGACGCTGCTGACGCTGGGCGTGCTCTTCGTGCCGCTCTTCCTGCAGGTGATCGATTCGCTCTTGCAGTTTCTCCGCCACGGCAGGGCCCAGGCGGTCTTGCACCAGGCCCGGACCAGCTTCCCCGCCACGGCAGGCCAGGTCCTGCTCTCGGTCGTCTTCCTGGCCAACCAGGCGTGGTTGTTGCTGGATGCCGTCGGCCGGACTCTGTACCGCCTGTTCGTGTCGCGCCGCCTTCTGCTGGAATGGGAGTGCGCCGCTGCGACCGAACGCCGGCTCGGCAACGACCTGAAGCATTTCGTCCGGTCAATGATCGCCGCGCCAGTCCTGGCCGTCCTGCTGGCAGGACTTGTCGGCTGGACAGCGCCGCACAACTTGCCTGTCGCTCTCCCCCTGCTGACGCTGTGGCTGCTCTCACCCCTGGTGGCCTGGTGGGTGAGTCTGCCGCGGCAGATCCAGGTGGAGCAACTGGACGAGCAGGAGCGGCAAGCACTCCGCCTGGCGGCACGCAAGACCTGGAGCTTCTTTGAAGAGTTCATCACCCCGGAGGACCACTTCTTGCCGCCGGACAATTTCCAGGAAGCTCCCAAACGGGAAGTGGCCCATCGGACCTCGCCCACCAATGTCGGGCTGTACTTGCTCTCCACCCTGTCGGCCCATGACCTGGGCTATCTCTCGTTGCCCCAGCTGCTCGAGCGCATCAAGAACACGCTGGAGACGCTGACGCGCCTGCCCCGGCACCGGGGGCATTTCCTGAACTGGTACAACACGACCACGCTGCAGGTGCTGGCCCCGGGTTACGTCTCCACGGTCGATAGCGGCAACCTGCTCGCCTGCCTGCTGACCCTGAAACAGGGATTGCTGGAGAAGCTGCACGAACCGCGACCGGGACCGGCTGCCCTGGCCGGTCTCGTGGATGCGCTCAGGCTGTTCGAGGAGGAGTGGCAGGCGGCCCGTGCCGACCTGAAGAATCCCGCAACTGCGGATCGAGTCCAGGTGTTGCTGGATGGACTGCGCGGCAGCCTGCCCGGTGGAAAGCAGCAGTTCCCGGAGCAGGCAGACCTGCCGCAATGGCTGCGGGCGCTGCGCGAGCTGTCCTCTCAGGTGGGCGCCCTGGTCGATTGCCTGGGCGACATACCTTCTCCACCGCCCCTCTTGATGAACTGGGCCGGGAAATTGCATGGCCAGGTTCAGGCCCAGCTTGAGGAACTGCAGTTGCTGGCTCCTCAGCTTGCAAGCGATTCACCGGGGAACAATGGGTCAGGCGGGCTCAACCCTCTTGCCCCCTTCCGAAACAGCGCGTGCCTGGGCCGACGAGTTGCGGCGCCTGGCCGGGCAAGCCGAGGAACTGGCCGAGGCGATGGACTTCCGCTTCCTCTACAACGAGGAACGCTACCTGTTCTCGATCGGCTACAATCTGGTCTCCCAGCGGCTGGACCCCTCGCACTACGACTTGCTGGCCTCGGAGGCATGCCTGACCAGTTTCCTGGCGGTGGCCCGAGGCGTGGTGCCCGGCAAGCACTGGTTCCAGCTGGGCCGGCTCGCCATCCAGGCCGCAGGACAGCTGGGGCTGGCCTCCTGGGGCGGGACCATGTTCGAGTACCTGATGCCCAAGCTGTTCCTGCCCCTGGCCCCTGGAACGCTGCTGGATCAGGCCCAGCGCACCGCAGTGCGGCGACAGATCGAGTACGGCCGGCAGCTCGGGCTTCCCTGGGGCATCTCGGAATCGGGTTTCTACCTCCTCGACGCCGCCGGCGACTACCAGTACCAGGCCTTTGGCGTCCCGGGTCTGGGGCTGAAACGCGGGCTGAGCAAGGATCGCGTCATTGCCCCGTATGCCACCATGCTGGCCTTGCTGATCGCCCCACGCGAGGCGCTGGCCAACCTGAAACGGCTCCGGGACGAGGGAGGAGAAGGGGCCTTTGGGTTCTGCGAAGCCATCGATTACACGCCGTCCCGGGTGGCCCTGGATCGGCTGGAAAAGAGTGAGCGGCGGCTGGAAGGCCAGGAAGCAGGCGAGCGGCGCGGCGTGAGCCCGCCGGTTCAGGATCCAGCGCAGCACCGGCGGGCTCACGCCGCGCCGCTCGCCCCTCGCGAAGTCGTCCGCTCGTACATGGCCCACCACCAGGGGATGAGCCTGCTGGCCCTGGCGGACTGCTTGACCGACTCCGCCGCGGTCCGCCGGCTGCGACGCGAGGCGGCGGTCCGGTCCGGCGAACTGCTCCTGGACGAGCGCATCCCCGTGGCCCCGCCGCTGGTGCAACCGCAGGAGCCGGAGGAAAGTGGGCCCCGGCGGGCCGCGCTCCCCGCCTATCCGGTCAGCCGGCGCATCACCAGCCCGATGACTGCCGCGCCGCGCACGCACTTGCTCTCCAACGGCAATTACACGGTGATGGTGACCAACGCCGGGGGCGGCTTCAGCACGGCGCGCCTGGGAGAACCGGTGCCGACCGGTCGCACCCTGCTGGACGTGACCCGCTGGCGGTCCGACCGCACTCAGGACTGCTGGGGGCAGTTCCTCTACCTCCGCGATCCGGAGAGCGGCCGGGTGTGGTCAGCGACGTTCCAGCCCAGCGGCCGGCGGCCGGACTCTTATGAGGCGATCTTCTCCATCGACAAGGCCGACTTCCACCGCGTCGATTTCCAGATCGAGTCGCTGCTGGAGATCACGGTCGCTCCGGACAAGAACGTCGAGGTGCGCCGCCTGACGCTGCGCAACCTCGATTCCAGACCGCGCCAGGTGGAAGTGACCAGCTATGCCGAGGTGGTGCTGCTGCCGCACGGGGCCGACGTGGCCCATCCCGCCTTCGGGAAACTGTTCCTGGAAACCGAATGGCTGGAGGCCAACCAGTGCGCTGCTGTGCCGGCGCCGGCCCCGCTCCGCCGAGCAGAAGCCCCTCTGGGCCGTCCACGTCCTGGCCGGCGACAGTCTGAGCGCCGGGGCGACTTCCCATGAAACCGACCGGGCCCGCTTCCTGGGCCGAAGGCGCGACCCAGCGAATCCGGAAGCGATCACGGGTGTTCCCCAGGTCCCCAACACGCTCTCGGGCACCACCGGGGCAGTCCTCGATCCGGTGTTCAGTCTGCGCCGCGTGGTCCGGTTGCGGCCTGGCGAGCGCGCCACGCTGGCCTTCTCCACGGGAGTGGCCTCCAGCCGGGAGGAGGCCCTGGCCCTGGCCGATCAGTTCCACACCCTGGGGGCAGTCCTGCGGGCCTTCGAGCTGGCCTGGGCTCATAGCCGGGTCGAACTGTACCATTTGCATCTGCGGGTCGAGGAGGCCCATCTGTACCAGCGCCTGGCCGGGCACCTGTTCTATCCCGGTCCGTCCCTGCGGGGACCGGCCGAGGTCCTCAGCAGCAACCGGCAGGGGCAGCCCGGTCTGTGGCGAATCGGCATCTCGGGCGAAAACCCCATCCTGCTGCTGCGTCTCACGAGCCACGGCGGGATGAGCCTGCTTCGCCAGCTGCTGCACGCTCACGCCTTCTGGCGGCACAAGGGTTTGCGCGTCGATCTGGTTGTCGTGCTGGAGGAGGCCTCCGGGTACTATGACGAGCTGTACGAGGCAGCGCAGTCCCTGGCCCGGAGCAGCGACTCCCGGGACCGGATCGACCGGCCGGGCGGCGTCTTCCTTCGCAAGGGGGGGCACCTGTGCGAGCCGGACCGGGACGTGTTGCTGGCCGCGGCCCGCGTTGTCCTCGATGACCGCAACGGCTCGCTCGGGCCTCAGATTGACGTGATGGAACACGTCCGGGTCTTGCCCCACCACTTCAAACCGCGCAAAGCCCCCCGGCTGGAAGCGGGCACCGCCGAGTTGCCCCGGAACCTGAAGTTCGAGAACGGCCTCGGCGGCTTCAGCGCCGACGGCTACGAGTATGTCATTGCACCCAAAGACCCTGCCCAGGCGCCCCCGGCTCCCTGGGTGAACGTGGTGGCCAACCCCACTGCCGGCTTTCTGATTACCGACAGCGGCAGCGGCTATACCTGGGCCGGCAACAGCCAGACCAATCGGCTCACACCCTGGAGCAACGATCCGGTCAGCGATCCTTCCGGTGAGGCGATCTATCTGCGCGACGAGGAGACGGGGGCAGTCTGGTCGCCGACCCCGCTGCCGGTGCGTGACGGCCAGCCCATCGTGGTCCGGCACGGCCAGGGTTACACCATCTTTGAGAGAACGCTGCAGGGCCTCGAGCATGAGCTGACGGTGTTCCTGGCGGCGGACGACCCGGTCAAGATCTGGCAACTGCGGCTGCGCAATCAGACTGGCACGGAGCGCCGGCTGTCGGCCACGTTCTACGTCGAGTGGGTGCTGGGCACTCACCGGGAAGAGACCGCCCAGCACGTGATCACGGAAAAGGACGCCGAGACGGGCGCCCTGTTCGCCCGCAACAGTTTCAACCCCGACTTCGGCAGCGCCGTGGCCTTCGCGGACATCAGCCTGCGTCCACGGTCGCTGACGGGGGACCGGACCGAGTTCCTGGGGCGCAATGGCCGGCTGGCGCTGCCGGCCGCCCTGCTCCGGACCGGGCTCTCCGGCCAGACCGGCCCGGCCCTCGATCCCTGTGCCAGTATCCAGGGCCAGCTGGTGCTGCGGCCCGGCGAGGAACAGGTGGTCGTGTTCGTGCTGGGCCAGGCCGAGGATGGCGCCGCTGCCCGCCGGCTGGTGACCCGCTATCAGAAGCCGCGCGACGCCAACGCGGCCCTGGAGCGCGTGGTGGATCGCTGGGACGCCTGCCTGGGGACCATCCAGGTCCAGACGCCGGACCCGGCCCTCGACCTGCTGCTCAATCGCTGGCTGCTTTACCAGGTGGTCTCGTGCCGGCTGTGGGGCCGATCGGCGTTCTATCAATCCAGCGGAGCGTATGGGTTCCGGGACCAGCTGCAGGACGTGATGGCCCTGGTCTACGCCCTGCCCGGCGAGGCTCGCACGCATCTGCTGCGGGCGGCCGGGCGCCAGTTCACCGAAGGCGACGTGCAGCACTGGTGGCATCCACCGGCGGGCAACGGCGTGCGGACCCACTTTTCCGACGACTTCCTCTGGCTGCCCTTCGCGGTGAGCCATTACGTCGAGAAAACCGGCGACCGTGGCGTTCTTCACGAGCCGGCCCCTTACCTCAGCGCTCCTCCTCTGCGACCCGGGCAGGAAGAGGTGTACGGCCGGCCGGCCCAGGCGCCTCCGGGCACCCTTTACGAACACTGCGTCCGGGCCCTGGACAATGGCTGGAAGCTGGGCCGGCACGGTCTGCCGCTGATGGGAACGGGCGACTGGAACGACGGCATGAACCGGGTGGGTGCCGGCGGCCAGGGGGAGAGCGTCTGGGACGCCTGGTTCCAGATTGCCTGTTTGAAACAGTTCCTGCCGCTGGCCGAGTGGCAAGGCGACAGGGACCGTGTTGCGATTTGCCGAGAGCGCGCCGAGCAACTGCGTCAGGCAGTGGAAGAACACGCCTGGGACGGCGCCTGGTATCGGCGGGCCTTTTTCGATGACGGCACGCCGCTGGGGTCGGCTGCCAATGACGAGTGCCAGATCGATTCGCTGCCCCAGACCTGGGCCGTGCTGTCAGAGTCAGCCGACCCCGAACGGGCCGCACGCGCCGTGGAGGCGGTCCAGGAGCGGCTGGTGCTGCTTGCGGAACGGCTGATCTTGCTGTTCACGCCGCCCTTTGACTCCGGGCCGCTCCACCCCGGCTACATCAAGGGCTACGTCCCCGGCATCCGGGAAAATGGCGGTCAATACACCCACGCGGCCGCCTGGCTGGTCCAGGCGCTGGCCCGGCGCGGCGACGGGGACGGGGCCCACGCCGCCTTCGATCTGCTCAATCCCATTCGCCGTACCGATACACCAGGGAAAGCGGCCCGTTATCGGGTGGAACCCTACGTGGTCGCTGGCGACGTTTACGGTCGGCCGCCTCACGTCGGCCGGGGCGGCTGGACCTGGTACACCGGCTCGGCCGCCTGGCTCTACCGGGTCGCTCTGGAGGACCTGCTGGGGTTCCATCTGGAAGGAGACCGGCTCGTGATCGATCCTTGCATTCCTTCCGGCTGGCCGGAGTTCTTCCTCACTTACCGCCGGGGCTCGTCCGCCTACCGCATTCACGTCGAAAACCCGGATCGGGTCCAGAAGGGAGTTGCCCAGGTCGTTCTGGATGGCGAACCCATAAGCGAGGGCCTGAGACTGATCGATGACGGACAAGAACACCGCGTCCACGTCCTGCTGCGGCCGGAATAACTGCCGGCATAGTAATTGCATTTGTCTTATTGTTAACCCTGAAGGAGGCACCGATGCATAAGACAGTGACGAGTCAGAGTCAGGAAATGATCGATCTGGTCGAGCCGAACGCGGAGACCTTGATCGCCGATGAGCGCAGTAACGTGTCGCCCAGTGAGCAGGTGGAGCGAAAACTGGTGGCCCTGCTGGACAGCGCGACTCTCCCGGTCAGTCAGCTGCACCAGGTCCCCCAGCTGTGCCGAAAGCACTCGGGGACCAGTTGAATGGCTAGCGGCCGGCTGCAACGAGCCGGAAGCGGTTAGCCCGCCGCGGTTAGCCCGCCGCGCAAGCAAGGGAGCTAACCGCTTCCGGCTCGTTCACGCCGTGTTCCGCAGGGGTGCGTGATGCCCCGCGCTTTCCCGCGTGGAGGCCACCAGTCCGGCAAAGATGCCGCCCTGTTTGACCAGCTCCTCATAGGGACCCATCTCAACCAGTTGTCCCCAGTTGAATACCAGGATCCGGTCCGCATCGTTGAGGGTACTCAGGCGATGAGCGACCACGATCACGGTGCGGTCGGCGCGAGCGGCATTGATCACGCGCTGCACGCTGCGCTCGCTGATCGGATCGAGAGCGCTGGTGGCCTCGTCGAGGATCAGGATGGGCGGGTCCTTGAGGAAGATGCGTGCCAGGGCGATGCGCTGGCGCTGTCCTCCCGACAGGTTCGGCGCCCCGCTCGGCCACGAGGGTCTGATAGCTGTGGGGCATGGCCATGATCTCGTCATGGATGCAGGCGCGCTCGGCCGCCTGGCGAACGTCCTCGGGCAGACAGGGCGCTCCGCAGCCGTAGCGGATGTTCTCTTCGACGGTGCCGTTGAAGATGAACGGTGCTTGTCCGACGTAGCCGATCAGCCGGCTGATGGCCTCGCGTGACACCTCTTGCAGCGGAATCCCCTTGAGGAACACCCGGCCGGCGCAGGGATGGACAATCCGCATCAGCACCTTGATCAGGGTCGATTTGCCGCAGCCCGACCGGCCGACCACGCCGACGGTCTCTCCGGTCCGGACCTCCAGGTTCACGTCGTGCAGGGCCGGGATCTGCCGGCCATCCACGGCCTTGTAGGTAACGCCCAGGCCCTCGGTCGCGATGATCGGCGCCTGATCGTCCAGGCGCGGCGTCCGGTGCGTGACCGTCCCGAACGAGGGATCGGCCGGTTGGCTCACCATCTCGATCAGGTCGCCGACGCGCAGGCTCGCCTCGTGGCCCTCGTCGAGGATCCGGTGGACCTCGGCCATGGGCGTCATCACGCTCAGGAACAGTGCGGAAAACGCAAGGATGTCGCCAAAAGACGTCCAGCCAATGACCGCCAGATAGACGGCGCCTGCCAGGACGACCAGATGGAAGGATCCCTCGGTCAAGGCCTTCCCGGAGCCAAACAGGGCCATGATGACGTGATGCTTCAGCTCGGTCTGCCGGCGGCTTTCCGCGGTGTGGGCAAAACGCTTCACTTCCTGGCCGTGCGTGTTGGCGACGCGAACGTAGTCGAGTCCGCCGAGCAGTTCGACCACGGTGCCGTCCAGTTCCTCCCGGTTGCGAATGAGTTTGAGCCGGATGTCCTTCTGGGACAGGAGCTGTTTGGCCGTCAGGGCGACCGACACGGGAATCACCCCGACCATCAGCAGACCAATCAGCGGGGCCTTGACGAAGGCAGCGCCCAGGGCCAGCAGGCCGGTCAGGGTCACGGGCAAGAAGTCGAGGAAGCCCACGCGCAGAAAGCGCATGAACCCGTCCACGCTGCGGAAGATCCGGCCATTGAGGCTGCCGACTTTTTCATGGGTCAGCGAGCCGAGGTCCGCCTTGAGCAGGTGCGAGACGACCTTGACGCTGAGGAGCTTGTCCAGTCGCGTGCAGGTGTTCTCGACCAGGTAGCGGCGCAGCACGTTGAGCACCTCACGCAGCAGGACCAGGCCGGCAATGATCCCCAGCAGGGCGGCCGCCGTGCCCAGGAGTTCGTTCGCGGAGGACCGCTGCTGGACTCCGTTGTTCACGTCGTCCACGAGCCGGCCCAGCGTGAGCGACACGGCCACGGCGCTGCTGCTGGTCAGGGTCATCAGGACCACTGCCACGACGAAGGCCCACTTGTGACTGCTCGGCACCATGGTCCAGACCTGATGGGCCCGGTGGCAGATCATGCGCAGCTCGGACCAGATGGCCCAGCGCTTGAAGGGGAAGTGATGCTGCCTCACGTGTGTCTCCAGTCTTTTCCATTTCCATCCGTTCGTTATCCCGCGCACTCAACTGTGCTGCAACTCGCGGACCAAACGGGCAACGGACTGTCAGCGTTTTCTGTTCCACTCGTCCGTCGCATAGCGACTGGCGACCAGTTCCTGAATGCGTCGCTTCTCGGAGTCGGTCCAATCTCCCGGCACCAGCTCCCAGCCCAGCGAGCGCGATAGCTCGGCCTGAAGTGCGGTCATCAGCTGTTCCGGCGTGACTGTGACGCCGGTGATCTCGCGGATGCCGGGCAGCTCGGGCGTGAAGGGGCTCTGGGCCAGCAGAATGCCGCCGTGCTGCACCATCGCTCCTCGGGACTTTCGCTGGGCGCTGCCCGTCACCTTGTGCTGGTCGATCAGCAGATCGCCCGGAGTGTGGTGCAGAAAGCAGAGGACCCGGCCCTTCTTGCATTCCCGCTCGCACAGGTGAGCCCGAATCCCGAACGTCTTCAATGCCTGGGCGATCCCGAGATGGATTCGCTGCGGCCAGGACTCCCTCCCCGGACTGGAGGGGATGGCCAGGGCGTAAGTCACTTCCCGGTCATGAACCAGAGTTTCGCCACCCGAAGCCCGTCTTACCAGAGGCCGATCGTCGAGGCCCGGATAGGCCTGGCACTCGGCAGCGGACTGGAAATAACCCAGGCTGATGGTGGCCTCCGTCCAGCCGTAGAAGCGCAGCGCGGCCTGGCCGGCCGGGGCCTTTTCCAGCAGCACCTCGTCGGCGGCCATCTGCCAGGCGCCCGGGGCGATCTGATAGGGGAGCAAGCGGATCTGTTGCGCGGTCACAATGCCCTCGCTTGAACTCGTAATTGGTAATCCGTAAATCGTAATTCGTAATCCGGAATCCGTAAATCGGAGATAGCTCCATGCGAGTGTTTCTCACGGGCGGCACTGGCTTGATCGGGGCCCGGCTGATCGGCCAGCTGCTGCGGCGCGGCGATCAGCCGGTGCTGCTGACCCGGCGCTACAACGTGGCCCGGCAAAGGTTCGGTCCGGAGTGCGAGCTGGTCGAGGGCGACCCGATGCAGCCGGGCGACTGGCAGACGAAGCTCGAAACCTGTGATGCCGTCGTCAACCTGGCCGGCGAGAACATCTTCAACCGCCGCTGGAACGCCAAGTTCAAGGAGCTGATGTTCGACAGTCGGGTCAAGACCACCCGGAACGTGGTCGAGGGCCTCAAACGCGGCCCGAAGCGTCCGGATGGTTTACCCCGAATCCTGGTCAACGCCTCGGCCATCGGCTACTACGGCCCGCACGGCGACGAGGAGCTGACCGAGACAAGTCCGCCGGCCGGCGATTTCATGGCCAACCTGTGCGTCGAGTGGGAGAAGGCCGCCCTGGAAGCGCGGCAGTCGGGTCTGCGCGTGGCCCTGGTGCGGGTGGGCATCGTGCTGGACCGGGAGGGCGGGGCACTGCCCAAGATGCTGACGCCGTTCAAGATGTTCGTCGGCGGCCCGATCGGCAATGGCCGGCAGTGGATGAGCTGGATTCATCACGAGGACATGACTGGACTGTTCCTGCTGGCCCTGGACAATCCCCAGGCGAATGGGCCGCTCAACGGCACTGCTCCCAATCCGGTGACCAACCGGGAATTCTCCAAGGCGCTGGGCCGGGCCTTGCACCGGCCCTCGTTCCTGCCGGCTCCGGTTTTTGGCATGCGCCTCCTGCTCGGACAGGTCGCCCAGGTGGTCGCTACCGGACAGCGTGTCTTGCCGCAAGTGCCGCTCCAGCTGGGCCATGCGTTCAAGTTTCCGACCATTGACGCGGCGCTGGCGGAGATTTTGGCGAGCGGCGCGGCGTAAGCCCGCCGGTAGAGCTTCCTACCGGCGGGCTGACGCCGCGCCGCTCGCCTTATTTCTCCGGCCGCTTCGCCATCTGCTCGGGGTCGAAGTCGCTGTCGTTCAGATGCACCCCCAGCTGCAGCCGATCGAAGCGGTAGTAATCGACCTCCAGGCCGTGATCGTCGTAGAGAATGGCCAGGACGGGCAAATGCAGGTCCGGATGGAAACCGATCAGCCGTTTGCCGCCGTGCGGCAGGTCCTCGTCGGCCCGCGGCGGCAGGGTGTTCTCGACCAGCAGCAGCGGCACGTCGTAATCGGGCCGTCGCTGCGTTCCCAGCACGGTGAGCTTGCCCTGACTGAAGTCGCCGCGGTCGCAGGCGGCCAGCACGTTGCCGAACTTCTCGATCATGGGGCCGATGCCGGCCTGCGTGATCGGGTGTGGATTGGCCATTTTCACGAAGGGGCTGTCCAGGGACAGAGAGAGTTTGCGGCCGGCCATCAGCAAGGCATCCGTCGGCGACAGAACGACGTGGAGCTTGTTCTCGAAACGGTTCTTGACGTACAGCACCTCGCGTCCCTGCCCCTCGCCGGCCAGCCACTTGAAACGCACGCTCCAGGGATCCTTGCGGGCGTAGAAGATCAGGGTCTCGTCGTCCTTCTTGCCCTTGGCCGGTTCGCGCCGGGTCAGCCGGGCAATGTAGGAATCAAACCGGGCAAACGCGGCCAGCGCTTGCTGATGCAGCTGAGGCAGGGTGGGTAAGACCTCCGCCTGGCCCCCAAGCTGCAACAGCGCTGGCTGCATGGGCCCCGGCGCTTTGGCCGGTACAACCCCATCCGCTGGCGCGGTTGGCAGCACCGGCAGCACCCGCTCAGGCGTTCGCGGCATGGTCCGAGGACGGTCGCCACCCAGGGGCAGGGGCGGCACGGGAACCAGCGGGATCTCTGAGGTTGGTTTTGGCGCCGGTTCCGGATTGGTCGGCGTTGGAAGTACAGCCAGCGGTGGGTCCTCGGGGAGCCGCAGCTCGGCCACGGCTTTCCATTGGTCCGGCCGGACACGCTCGGGCATGGCTCCGGGCTGCAAAAAGGAGTTCGGTCCTCCCAAGCCCACGCAGCCGCCAACGATCAGACAGACGACCCAGCCGACCCCGACCCCGGGCAATCCCTTGCCGCTTTGCATCGTCTCCATCCTCCACAAAGCTCTCCAGCTTGTGAGAAGGGATAGCTATACTGGAAGCGGTAGGGCCACGCAAGGGCAAGCGGGTCGCCGGCAGCGCGGTTCCCAGGGCGATTCGCCGATTGCGGTTGGCGAATCGCCCTGATGCGTCACGCGGTCTTGCCGGTCAAGAAGCGCTGTTCGATCACGTCGAACATTCCCTGGTCAGTCACGCGCACCTCGGGAATGACGGGCAACGCCAGGAAAGACAGCGTGCCGAAGGGCGACGCCAGTTCGCAGCCCAGCGCCCGGGCCGCACCAGAGACGGTCCGCAGCTGCTCACACACCGTCTCGAACGGTTCCACCGACAGCAGACCCGCCAGCGGCAACGGCAGCCGGGCCACGACCGTCCCCTCGGCCGCCACCACGAACCCGCCGCCCGTCTCGGCCACGCCGCGCACCGCCGTCAGCATGTCGCGGGCGTTGGTGCCGGTGACGATGACGTTGTGCGAGTCGTGCGCCACCGAGGAGGCCAGCGCTCCGGGCCGGCGGAAGTTGAAGCCGGCCACCAGGCCGACGCCCACCGTTCCCAGCGCCCGGTGCCGTTCGACGCTGGCGATCAGGGCCACGTCCCGGCTCGGGTCCCACTTCCACCAGCCAGCTTCCCGGCCGACCTCGTGCGGCTCACAGCGCGTCAGCAGCTGGCCGGGCAAGATCCGGATCACCGGCATGGAACTGCCCGGCACCTGCAAACGGAAGGCGGCTTCATCCAGCAGCGGCAGATGGATCGAGTTCTCGTAACGCAGCGGCGGCGGCTTCAGTTCCAGGGCCAAGCGTTCGTTGCGAGACACGACCTGGCCGTCCTTGAGCGTCAGGTGGGGTCGGAAATCGCGGAGGTCCTCGACCACGAACAGGTCGGCGCGATAGCCGGGTGCGACCGCGCCGCGATCGCTCAGTCCATAGTGCCGGGCCGGGACCAGCGAGGCCTGCCGCACCGCCAGGGGAGCGGCAACGCCACCGGCCACCACGCGCTTGAGCAGACCGTCCACGTGGCCGCGCTGCCGCAGGTCGTCGGGGAAAATGTCGTCGGTGACCAGGGTCCAGTAATCGCCCAGGTCGCCGGACTTCAGCACCGGCAGCAGCGTGTCCAGGTTCAGAGCGCTGGAGCCCTCGCGCACCTGCACCAGCATGCCCAGGGCCGCCTTCTGCCGGGCCTCCTCGGCCGTGGCGGACTCATGGCAACTGCGGATGCCCGTACAGGCGTAGGCCTGCAATTGCCGGCCGACCATCGCGGGAGCATGGCCGTCCAGGACGCGCTTCTGGCTCAGGGCGCGCTCCAGCTTGGCCAGCATGGTCGGATCGCCGCCCAGGACGGCGGGAACGTCCATCACCTCGGCCAGACCCAGCACCCGGGGGCGGGCCAGCAGGTCGGCCACCTCGTCGGGGCCCAGGGTGGCGCCGCTGTGTTCCCACGCCGTGGCCGGCACACACGAGGACGCCATCAAGAACAGGTCCAGCGGCAGGTTGCTGCTGGCCTGCAGCAACAGGTCGATGCCGGCGATGCCAAGCACGTTGGCGATCTCGTGCGAGTCGGAAATGATCGCCGTGGTGCCGTGCGGCAGGATGAGCCGGGCCAGCTCGGCCGGCGTCAGCAGGGTGCTTTCCAGATGCACGTGCGAATCGATCAGCCCGGGCAGGACAACTCGCCCGGCCAGCGGCTCGGTCTGGCGGGCAGCCCAGTCATGGGGGCCGACCCCCGCGATCCAGCCATCGATGATGGCGACGTTGCCGCGCTCGACGCGCTGGGTGAAGACGTTGACGATCTGGCAATCGGTCAGCAGCAGGTCGGCCGGGTCGGTGCCGAGGGCAACGCGAATCCGGCGCTGGAGAAGAGCCACATCCTGTGCAGGCGTGTTCATGGGGAGGGTCCACTCAAAGTAGCCATCACGCTCCGCGTGATGGCTTCATCACGCGGAGCGTGATGGCTACTCTTGGTTAGTAGATTCCAGCAATCGGCCGGCCGGTCGTCAAGGGGAAGAGCCGGCCGGTCGGGTCGGTGCAGTGCAGCGCCGGATCGATGCCCAGGGCGGCGAACATCGTGGCCGCCAGGTCCCAGGGGCCGACCGCGTTGCCCTGGGGGTAAGCGCCGTGCCGATCCGAGGCCCCGAAGACGCCGCCCCGGGCCACTCCGGCCCCGGCCAGCACCACGGAATAGACCGCGGCCCAGTGCTTGCGGCCCGGCGTCGAGCCGGCGAACTTGGGCTCCGGGGCCACCAGGGGGGCCCGGCCGAACTCCCCCATGCACACCACCAGGGTCGAGTCCAGCAAGCCGCGCTGCTGCAAGTCCTCGATCAGGGCCGAGAAACTCTGATCGAAGCGCGGCAGCAGCGGCTCTTTCAGGGTCTCGAAGATGTCGTTGTGCGTGTCCCAGCCGAAGCTGTCGGGGTCGGTCGATTTGTCCTGGCCGCGGTTGTTGTGGTTCCAGATCACCGTCACGAACGGCACCCCGGCCTCGACCAGCCGGCGGGCCAGCAGACACGCTTGCCCGCTGCGGTGCAGACCGTAGCGCTCGCGCAGGGTCGCCGGCTCCTGCCCCAGGTCGAAGGCGCTGCGGCAGCGCGGATCGCCCAGGAGAGTGTATGCCTGCCGGTACAGGTGGTTCACGTCCAGCATGGCCCGGTTGCCATCCAGCTCCTGGCGGTAGCGGTCCAGCGACTCCAGCAGGGTGCGCCGGCCTTCGAGCCGGACCGGGGGCAAGCTCGCCATCGGCTCCAGGCCCGGCAGCGCCCGGTCGCCGCCGGTCGGATCGCCGACGAGCAGCGGATCGCAGCCGTGACCGAGGAAACCGCCGTTCTGGCCGGGCGCGACGATCTCGGGGACGTGGGCCGGGGCGTTGACGTGGACCGCCGTGGCCGGGAAACGCCGCTCCGGACGCACCCGGTGCAGCAACGCCCCGTAGGTGGGCTGGTCGGTCGGGGCCGGCAGCGGATTGCCCGATTTCTTGGCGTGGAAATGTCCGGTCAGGGCCAGGTAGGCGGCCGAGCCGTGGTCCAGGTCGTCGTGGCTGACGCAGCGAACGATGGTGTAAAGGTTGGCCAGGCGGGCCAGGCGCGGGAGATGTTCGCAGAGCAGGGTGCCGGGGACAGTCGGTGCGGATGGGGCGGAAGATGCCGCGCACTTCTTCGGGAGCGTCGGGCTTGGGGTCCCAGGTGTCCAGCTGACTCTGGCCGCCGCTGGTGAAGACCAGCAGCACCGAGCGGGCCTTGCCGAAGCCGGGAGTCCGCAGGCCGGACCGCACCCCGGCCCAGGCGGGCAGGGTCAGGCCGAGGCTGAACAGGCCGCCCAGACGCAGCCACTCACGACGGCTCAGGCGGAGCGCGGAAAAGGTCACGGCAAGGGGATGTCCTTGAACTCAAACGCCAGCTGGTGGGTCATGGTCGTCCAGCTCTGGAAGATCAGCTTGCTCGGGGCTTTCCCCTTCTCGCCATTGGCCGGCTGTTCGCCGAAGGTCATGGTCAGCTCCACGTGATTGGGGCCGCTGTTGCCCCAACTGGTGCCGTGGTTGGGATACGGGTTGCCCTTGTCGTCCACCAGCTGCAAGCGCTGGTACATCGTGTTCATCCAGGTGTAGTCGTTGTTGTCCTTGCCTTCCTCGGTGATCGACAGTTTGAGCTGGATCTGTTTGCTGGGCAGCACGGTGGCCTCCTGGACCACGATCGACGTGCTGTCCACCTTGACCTTCTTGCCCTTCTCGGTCATGACCTTGTCGCTGATGACCACCGGCTTCTGCTCGGTCAGCAGGTTGATCGGCACGGTGCCGCGCACCGTCTTGATGGTATTGGCCTTCTCCGAGACGCGCCGCAGGTTGACCGAGGTCTGGATGGTGTTGCTGCGGTTGCCATACCGGCCGCTGGTCCAGCGCCGCATCATCCACATCTGCTCGGGGTCTTGCGGTGCGTGGTTGATCAGCAGCGAGTTGTTCTCGTTGTCGAACGCGGCCGAGAGCTTGACCTCGCCCATGCCCAGGATCGACAGTCGGGGCTCGACCGCGATGGAAAAGGAGAAGGTCAGCGACTCGCTGCGCTGGTTCGGCCCGGCGTCGCGATTGATGATGCTCAGGTCCAGGTTGCGCGACTGGTGAATGTTGTTGGCCGAGAAGCGGAAGGCGCCCTCGCGGACCAGGAAGGGGACGTAGCCGTTGCCTTGCTGGAGCCGGACGCGCTCGTCGCCGTAGCCATGCTGCACGAGCAGGCTCGCGTCCTGGGCGATGCGATCGATCGCCTCCCAGAAGGTGACGTTGCGGAAATCGAACGAGTAGGTCTGCTGCGGCTTGTTGGTCCAGAACTCGACCTTCATGCCGGTCTGTTTGGTGATCTCGGCGAACAGGTCCTGCAAGGACTTGTCGCTGGCCTTCAGGGTCACCCGCCTGGGAGCCAGGACCGCGAGCATCTCCAGGGTGGGGATCAGCTCCACGACCCGGCGGCGGATTTCCAGCTCGGGGTGATTGATCGCCTTGCGCAGGGCGGGCAGGGCCGCGGTCCCCTGGGCCTGGAGCATCTGCACGGCCTGTTCGCGTTTGCGAAAGTCCTCGTCGGCCAGCTGCTCGATCCAGGTTTCGATCTTGACCGGCGGCGGGTCTTGGCAGGCGCTTTATCCTGGGAGCGCACGAGTGCCGTGAGGCTGGCCCCGGCAAGCAGCGTCAGAAGCAGAACAGTCCGCACGGGCTACCTCCACGGAGAAAAGCGTGTTGTCGTGTCCTTGCTCACAGACTGAGTATACTTTCAAGCCTACCCCCATTGCAAGTAGCGACCGGTCGGGTTTGTCCGGCCCGCCCTGGTGCAATCGGGATAAACCGAACCACGCACAGGGAGTTGCGCCTTTCTCGTTCATCGACGGAATCCGGCAAACAGAAGCATTGTTTACTCCACCCGGCACCAGATCGCCTTGAGGTAGCGTCCCTCCGGAACGTGAATCAGGAACGGATGGTCTGCGCCGGCCCCGGTCACGCGCAGCACCTGGACGGTCCGCCCCGCCTGCCAGGCGGCCCGGCGCAGCGTTTCCAGGAAGTCGGCCTCGCTCACCAGGCCGGTGCAGGAGCAGGTCAGGAACAGCCCTCCCGGCGTCACCGCCTGCAAGGCCAGCCGGTTCATGTCGAGGTAGCGTTTCAGCGCGAAGTCGATCTCTTCCCGATCGCGGGTTTGCTTGGCCGGGTCGAGGACGACCACGTCAAAGCGCTGCCCGGTGCCGGTCACGTCGCGCAGCCAGGAGAACAGGTCGGCCTGGACAAAGCGGATGCGCACCTGGTTCAGGCTGGCGTTCTGCCGGGCCAGGGCCAGGGCCTGCTCGTCCAGGTCCACGCCGGTCACTTCCTCGGCCTGACCCAGCGACCGGGCATAGACCGCGAAGCCCCCGGTATTGCAGCACAGGTCCAGCACTCGCCGGCCCTTGCAGAAGGAGGCCAGCAGCCGGCGATTGTCGCGCTGGTCGAGGAAGAAGCCCGTCTTGTGCTTCGACCCCGGCGCCACCCGGAAGCGGACGCCGTTCTCGGTAATCACCTCCGGCGTCGGCGGCTCAGGGGGCCGGCAGTCAAACGACTCCTGTTTCTGGACGTGCTCCTCAGCAAACCAGTAGAAGCGGCAGTCGGGGTAATGTTCCGCCAGCACCTCCTGGATGACCGATTGGGCTGCCGTGGCCCTCTGAAGCGATCCCCGACCCTCAAACCACAAAAAAAGTGAACAAAAAATCGGAAAGAATTGCCGGAAGAGGGGCTGGCAGTGTATCATTGTATAGGGAGTGCGAGGAAAAGCCAGTGGGGCTTTCCCTACCCTTGGCCAAGCCGGGAAGCCAATAAAGACCGGCATGGAGACAATAGACCATGGCGACTCACAAGATTCGTCCAGACGAACTGGAGAACCAGCAAGAAACGGTGTTGATGCAGCCTTGCCAGAAATGCGGCAGGCCAATCCCTCATTACTTCAAAGGCATGGAGGAGAACCAGCACGGTAAGTTCCAGAACACGAAATGCGTCCATTGCGGTCACTGTGTTTCCGTCAATATGGGGGAGAATGGGGAGGAATTCCAGAGCAACGTGGATGCACCCGAGGATACGGATGCGAACTAAAGAGGCATGAAAAGTAACAGATAGGCATCACAAGGGCCAGGTAAGCCCAGTTTACTTGGCCCTTGTCCTCCGCTCCCTGTCGCTGGGCCGGTTCTCCCTATCCAGGCTTTCTGAGTGTAAAGCAGTCTGAACACGAGTTTGTCATACTTCCTTGACGTTTGTATCCAATAGTGAATTGCGACGGCTGTTCAAATGGCCGTGTTTGTTGACCAAAGCCATTGAAGAAAAAGCACTTGTGCCAACATGCGTAGGTTGACTCTTCTCGGCATCAGACTTGCTAAGGAACGGATTGCTGGTGATTTGCCCTCCTGCCCAATGCCCTCCAATGACGAAGGGAGATGGACTGATGAAGCGTGTGACTCTGATGCTGGCGGTTCTGACTCTGCTGCTTGGCGGCGTGGGACAGGCGAGGGCTGATTATGTAACGCTGAATGATCCCCAGGCCACGAACAATAATACGCAAGCCTGGGGCATCAGCGGCAACAACATCGTCGGGTATTACCAGGACGGGTCAGGCTACCACGGGTTTCTGTACAATACGCAGACGCAGACCTATACGACCCTGAACGACCCTTTATCCACAAACAATGGCACGTTTGCATATGGCATCGACGGCAACAACATTGTTGGGGCTTACAGTGACGGAACAGGCACACACGGGTTTCTGTATAACACACAGACGCAAAACTATACGACCCTGAACGACTCTTTGGCCCCAAATAGCACAACAGCCACTGGCATCAGCGGCAACAACATCGTCGGGTATTACCAGGACGGGTCAGGCAACCACGGGTTTCTGTACAATACGCAGACGCAGACCTATACGACCCTGGCCAACCTTGGTGTCGGCGGCACCGAAGCTTTTGGGATCGAGGGCAACAACATCGTCGGGGGGTACTCTGACAAAAGTAATAATCATCCCTACCTGTACGATGGCAGCACCTATACGACCCTGAACCCTGGCCTGTTTGGGAACGCCTATGGTATCAACGGTAGTAACATCGTCGGGTATTACCGGGATGGGTCAGGCGTCCACGGATTGCTGTACAGCACGCAAACCTCGACCTTTACGACCCTGAACGACCCTTTGGCCACAAATGGCACAACAGCCACTGGCATCAGCGGAAGCAGCATCGTCGGGTTTTACACCGACGCTTCGGGCACCCACGGTTTTCTGTACACGCCCGATGTGACTGCCACCCCCGAACCCTCCACCCTCGCTATGCTCGTTATGGCAACTGCCAGTTTCGCAGGCTACTTCGGCTGGCGGCGACGCATGCGACCCGTCACGGTGCCAGGGTTGTAGGAGAGCGGAAAACTGGATTTCCATTTGCTACTCTTCCTGTCCTTTATCGTCATCGCTTGCAGAAAAGCTGAATCCCATGAACCCTTGGGAAGTCAAGCGTGTCCAACTAATACTGCCCATTCATCACTTGCATGGGAGAACGAGAAATGGAAAACGTGACGTATCTGTTCATCGATGCCGGACAGTTACAGACATTCTATCGTGACACCTATGAGCCAGTGTTTGGACCCGATTACGAGGTGGACTTTGCGAGAGTCAAGGAGGAGTTCAAGGCAAAACGAGTTTTCTACTACGACTGTCCTGAAAATAAAAAACCTGGGGAAAGCGATGCTGATTTCAAGGTGCGACAAGAAGCACAAGAGGAACGCTTGGACCGTATCGAGAAGGTCGAAGGCGTTCACGTCCGCAGAGGTTGGCTCTCGTCAGGCAAGAAGAGACAGCAGAAGGAAGTTGACGTATTGCTTGCTGTGGACATGCTCACGCACTCGTTCTACAGGAACATGACGAAGGCAGTGCTTTTGTCAGGGGACAGGGATTTCAAGCCGGTAGTCGAAAGCGTTGTTCGCCTGGGAGTATATGTAGAAATCGCATACGATCCCCGGATAGGCTCGAAATAATTTGCGAGAACAGCGGATTGTGAGAGGGAGATCACCATAAAAGACTTATGGCATGGGTCAAGCTGGACAAGTACGACAACCGTGGGAGCCGCTTCCCGACATGGGAAATGCAAGAGTGTTGCGATGTGCGGTCGTTTCAGCCGTTTCAAAAGTGGACTCTACTAAAAGAAGGCGAGATCGGGAATGAGAAGATGGCTATTTGCCTTTGTAGTGGCACTAACGGCCAATATGCCTGTTCTATAAAGCTGAACCGGAAAGAGTACCACACGCTCAGATTCCATGACGAAGCTAAATTACTCCAGTATCTCGAAAGATGGTTTGGCTGTATCATTTGGAAGTAAAAACAATTCCCCACGGAGCTGCGCTACACGGACTTCGTCCACGGATTCTCACGGATCAAACCACAAACCAAATCCTTTTGTCTTATCCGTGCCAATCCGTGTACGAAGTCCGTGTAGCGCAGCTCCGTGGGGAATTGGCTTCGGCAGTTCTCACTCCACCCGGCACCAGATCGCCTTGAGGTAGCGCCCCTCCGGGACGTGGATCAGGAACGGATGGTCCGCCCCGGCCCCGGTCACGCGCAGCACCTGGACGGTCCGCCCCGCCTGCCAGGCGGCCCGGCGCAGCGTTTCCAGGAAATCGGCCTCGCTGATCAGGCCCGTGCAGGAGCAGGTCAGGAACAGCCCTCCCGGCGTCACCGCCTGCAAGGCCAGCCGGTTCATGTCGAGGTAGCGTTTCAGTGCGAAGTCGATCTCTTCTCGATCCCGGGTCTGCTTGGCCGGGTCGAGGACGACCACGTCAAAGCGCTGCCCGGTGCCGGTCACGTCGCGCAGCCAGGAGAACAGGTCGGCCTGGACAAAGCGGATGCGCACCTGGTTCAGGCTGGCGTTTTGCCGGGCCAGGGCCAGGGCCTGCTCGTCCAGGTCCACGCCGGTCACCTCCTCGGCCTGGCCCAGCGAGCGGGCATAGACGGCGAAGCCCCCGTGTTGCAGCACAGGTCCAGGACGCGCCGGCCCTTGCAGAAGGAGGCCAGCAGCCGGCGATTGTCGCGCTGATCGAGGAAGAAGCCGGTCTTGTGCTTCGACCCCGGCGCCACCCGGAAGCGGACGCCGTTCTCGGTGATGATCTCCGGCGTCGGCGGCTCGGGGGGCCGGCAGTCGAACGAATCCTGTTTCTGGACGTGTTCCTCGGCGAACCAGTAGAAGCGGCAGTCGGGGTAATGCTCCGCCAGCACCTCCTGGATGGTCGAGCGGAAGCGGTACGTCCCGGCCGAGAAAAACTCCAGCACCAGGATCGAGCCGAAGCGGTCCACGACCAGGCCGCTGAGGCCATCGCCCTCGGAATGTACCAGCCGATAAGCGTCCGTGACGCTGTCCAGACCCAGCCAGTCGCGCCGCAGCTGGATCGCCTGCCCCAGCCTCCGGGCGAAGAAGGCCCTGTCGATGGCCTCCTCGCGGTTGCTGGTCAGCACGCGCAGGGCAATGCGCGAATGGCCGTTGTAAAAGCCCCGGCCGACCCACTGCTGGTCGCGATCGAGGATGTCCACGACCGTGCCGCTGGGCAGCCGGCTGGCGGGCTTCTCCACCATCTTCTGGAAAATCCAGGGATGCGAGGAACGGCGAACGATTTTCAGGCGCACTTGTGGCAAGGTGGTCGGTTCGGTCGATTCAGCGGTGCTCATCGAGAAAAAATCCAGCGAGGTTGTTTTGCGTGTCGCCAGGCGCGACAACTCTCATTATAATCTCCCTGCAATCAAACTCCCGGGCCGACTCGTTCGTCTTACTGGCATTACCCCGGGAACCTTCGATCCGCAAGCGTGACTGGCACCGGGCTCCGGGCCCGAGAATCGATTGTTTCCCCTGCACAGGAGTAGCTCCGCGATGAAACTTTCCCGTTGGTTTGCCCTGGCCGGCCTGCTGGCGCTGGCCGGCTTCTTCCCCGTTCAGGCGATGATGATCGCCCCGCAACCGCTGTCCCAGCGCGTGGCCCTGGCGGACAGCATCGTGATCGGCAAGGTGATCGGCTTCGAGAAGAAGCCGGTCCAGGCCGGCCGCTTCCCCGGCGACAAGGACAAGGGCGAGTACATCGTGGCCATCGTCAAGATCGAGGAGGTCTTCGGCAACCTGGCCAACCGCAAGCGGGTCGAGAACGTCCACGTCGGCTTCCTGCCGCCGCCGCCCCTGATCCAGCCGGTTCCGCTCCCCCCTGGCCCTGGCGGCAAGCCGGTCCCCATCATCCGGCCGCCGCTCCGCCGCTATCCCACCTTCCAGCTGGCCAAGGACCAGGAAGTGTGCCTGCTGCTGACCCCGCACCACGAGGCGAGCTTCTATACCGTGCCCAACGTCTACGGCGGCATCATCAAGAACAAGGACAACCCGCAAGCCTTCGACAAGGACGTGGCCGAGGTCAAGCGCTGCGTCAAGCTGCTGGCCAATCCCAAGGCCGGTCTGGAATCGAAGGACGCCGACGAGCGGTTGCTGACGGCCGGCATGCTGCTGACCCGCTATCGCACGCAGCCAATGTACGTCCAGAACGCCAAGCAGGTGCCCATCGACGCCGAGCAGAGCAAGGCGATCCTGCGCGTCCTGGCCGAGGCCGACTGGGCCAAGGCCACTCCGGGCCTGTTCCAGGCAAACCCGCAGAACCTGTTCATGCGCCTGGGTCTGACGGCCAAGGATGGCTGGACTCAGCCCAAGGATTTCAAGCAGTTCCCCGAGCTTGCCAAGAAGTGGCTCAAGGACAATGGCGACAAGTACCGGGTGCAGCGCTTTGTGGCGCCGGAGAAGACCGAGAAGTAATGTCTGCAACTGCTTCCCGGATTTGATTTATCGTTTCGCGCGGGCCAAATCCGCGCGAAACGATAAATCGGTTTGTTGCGCTCCCGACGATTTTTCCCACCATGCTCTTGCCACGGATGGTCTCGGCTGAAATAATACCTCTTCTTATTTCCTCCGGGCGCTCACCTGGAGGCGGATTGAAACGGTTGAAAGTGAAAGGGCTGAAACATGGCCGAGTCGGTGCAGCTGAAAACGCAACCGCGCAGTGGGAGCGGCTCCCGCGCCGCCGAGAAGCTCCGCAAGCAGGGTCTGATCCCCGCCATCGTTTACGGCCACAAGCAGGCCAACGACATGGTCACGGTGGGCCACGATGACCTGGTCGATGCGGTCCGGCACGGGGCCCGCGTGGTCGATCTGCAATCGGACAAGGGCCTGCAGAAGGCCCAGATCGCCGAGCTGCAATGGGACCACCTGGGCAAGGACGTGCTGCACGTCGATTTCAAGCGCGTCTCGGCCGACGAGCGCATCGTGGTGCCGGTGCGGATCGAGCTGCGCGGCATCGCCCCGGGCGTGACGGCCGGCGGCGTCCTGGAGCAGGCCCTGCACACAATCAACGTCGAGTGCCTGGCCATCGCCGTGCCCGACAGCATCCGGGTGAACATCAACGAGTTGCAACTGGACGGCACCATTTACGTCCGCGACCTGCACCTGCCCGAGGGGGCCAAGGCGATGGATGATCCGGACGCGGTGGTGGTCCACGTCGCCCCGCCGAAGGTCGCGGCCGAGGCCCCCGCCGAGGCGGCGGCCCAGGCCGAGCCCGAGATCATCGGCCGGAAGGTGGACGAGGAAGAGGAGGGAGAGTAAGCGGAACGTCTGCGGCAGTCGGTCGGCCTGTCCGTCGGGCCGGTTGAGGGTTGGCGGACGCTTTCCGACTCCAGGCAGTCATGAAAGTGGTCGTAGGGCTTGGCAACCCGGGCAGTCGGTACGACGGCACGCGCCACAACGTGGGCTATGCCGTCGTCGATCTTCTGGCATCCAGCCCGGGTGCCGGGCGGTTCCAGAGCCGGTTCCAGGCCCAGGTGGCCGAGCTGACCGAGGGTAGCGAGAAGGTGCTGCTGGTCAAGCCGGAGACCTTCATGAACCTGAGCGGCCGGGCCGTCCGCCAGGTGCTCGACTTCTACCAGCTGCCCTTGACCGAGCTGCTGGTGATTTGCGACGACATGGCCCTGCCCCTGGGCAAGCTGCGGTTCCGGGCCCGGGGGACGCACGGCGGCCACAATGGCCTGCGCGACATCCAGAACCACCTGGGCACGACCGAGTACAGCCGGCTGCGGATCGGGGTCGGCTCTCCCGACGATGACGAGGCCATCGATCACGTCCTGGGACGGTTCCGGCCCTCGGAAAAGCCGATCATCGCCGACGCCCTGGAGCTGTCGGCCCAGGCCGTGATGGTCTGGGTGCGGCAGGGGATTCAGGTTTGCATGAACCAGTACAACGGGGAGGGCGGCAAGACCTCCTGAAACGATTTGTTCGACCCCTGCCGGCTTGCCCGGCAGGTGAAGGAGGTCGCTGACTAGAAGGGAAGGGAAAGAAAAAGAGTTTTTGTTCCGCCTTCCTTCTAGCCAGCGACCTCCTTCACCTGCCGGGCAAGCCGGCAGGGGTCGTAAGAAGACAGTTTACCATCCGACCTTGAGAAGCGAGTACCTCACGCATGCCAGCGAACGTCTATGAGTGCATGTTCCTGCTGGACACCAACAAGGTGGCCGGCGACGTGGCGGAGGCCACCAAACAGCTTCACGCCATCCTGGAGAAGAACGGCTGCGAGATCCTCGCCAGCCGGCCCTGGGACGAGCGCAAGCTCGCCTATCCGATCCACAAAAGCCACAGCTCTCACAAGAAGGGTCTGTACTACCTGACCTACTTCCGCACCGAGAGCAAGAACGTGGTTGCCATCGAGAAAGATTGCTCGCTGGTCGAGATGATCCTGCGCATGATGATCCTGCGCATCCACTCCAAGTGGATCGATCCGCTCCTGGCGGTGGCCCGCGACGAGCACGCGGTGCATCTGCAAACGGTGAACGAGCCGATGGACGAACTGGGCGAGTCCGAGGAGGATCGTCCGCGGCGGGGCGGCCGGCGCATGGCCGAGGCGAAGGACTGAACCGGCCCGGGTGAGTTGAGGGGCCGTGCCGGTCGAGCCGAAAAAAGTGAACGAAAAATCAGCAAATGGCTCCTACCAGGCTTGCCTCTTCTGGGCAGACGGATGTATACTAACTACCGTCGCTTGCTGGCACGCGCTGTCGCCAGGGCGATGGTAGGAAGGGTTTCATCCCAAAGGAGATTGCCCCATGGCCAACTTGAACAAGGTGATGCTGATCGGCCGACTGACCCGCGACCCGGAGGTGCGTACGTTTTCCAACGGCGGCAAAGTCGCCAAGTTCGGTTTTGCGGTCAACAACCGCAAGAAGAACCAAACCACGGGCGAATGGGAAGATGAGGCCGTGTTCCTTGACGTCGAAGCCTTCAACCGGGGTGAGACCGGTAAACAGGCCGACAACGTGGCCCAGTATCTGAGCAAGGGTCGGCAGGTGTACATTGAAGGTCACCTGCGCATGGACAACTGGACGGACACGGCGGGTCAGAAGCGCTCCAAGCTGGTTGTTGTCGTGGAGAACTTCCAGTTCCTGGAGCCGCCGCCCGAAGGAATGGCTCGGGGGACGGGTGGCGAGGGCGGCATGACCCGGGCTCCGCGTGCCGCAGCGCCCGCCAGCAGTCGCGCCCCGGCTGCTCCTGCGAGCAACAACGGTGGCCGGTATTACGAGGGCGAACCCGATTCGATGGACTCTTCCGCCGCACCCGGCGGAGACGGCAACGAAGGCGACATCCCGTTCTGAGGCGGGGTGATCTGAGCAGGCAGGGAGAAACATGGCAGCGAAGACCAAGCGGCGACAGCAGATCCTCAAGGGCCCGCACGGCGGCATGCAGCTGGTGCTGACCGAGGACGTGGCCCACCTGGGCAAGCAGGGCGAGGTGGTCGAGGTCAAGCCCGGCTACGGCCGCAACTACCTCGTGCCGCGCGGCATGGCGATCGTTCCCAGCGCGCACAACCTGCGCTTGCTGGAGCGCTACAAGATCCGCGTCAAGCAGGCCCGCGAAGCCCGCATGGCCGACCTGAAGGCGATGGCCGAGCAGATCAGCAAGCTGCCGATGCCAGGCGTGACCATCGAGGCCAAGGCGCACGAGCAGCACCTGTACGGTTCGGTCGGCGCTGCCGAGGTTTCCAAGGCCCTGCGTGCCAAGCTGCTCCAGATTGACCCCGAGATGGTCAACATGGAAGGCGGGCCGATCAAGGAAACGGGCGTCTACGCCATCAAGCTCAACCTCGGTTTCGGCATCGAAACCGAGGTCACCGTGGCCGTGGTCACCGCTGCCGAGAAGAAGTGAGTTACCGTCGCACGCCGACGGCGGGACAGACAGCGCAAGGCATTCGCCGACGCGGCCGGACAGGGTCTGGGTGCGCCGGTGAGTGCCTTTTGTCCGCTTGACGAACACCCGGCCCATCTTTGCGCGACAGGACGTCGGTTGCCTCTTCGCAATGCACGGAGGTTGAATCATGCCAGCAGACAAGACGCCAGCGGATCGTTTACCGCCACAGAGCCGCGAGGCCGAACAGGCCGTGCTGGGGAGCATGCTGCGCGACAACGCCGTCATTGGCGACGTTATTCAGATCGTGCGTGCCGAGAACTTCTACTCTGACGCCCATCAGCAAACCTTCCAGGCGATGGTTGCACTTTACGACAAGGGCCATCCCGTCGAACTGGTAAGCATGGCTGAAGAGTTGAAACAACGCGGTCAGATCGAGAACGTCGGCGGCTACAAGTTCCTTGCCGATTTGTGGGCGGCGTCCCCGACTGCGGCAAACGCCGAATATTACGCCATGATCGTGCGTGATCGGGCCATGGTGCGCAACCTGATCCACGCCAGCACCGAGATCCTCCGCGATTCGTATGACCAGGTGCGGCCCGCCGATGAGCTTCTGGAGACCGCCGAGCGGAAGATCATGGAAATTGCCCAGCAGGGGATGACCGGTCAGACTTACACACTCGAACAGGCCCTGCACGATGCCTACGAGCGGATCGACAAGCGCAGCCAGGCTGACCAGATGACGATGGGCGGCCTGCCGACCGGCTTCATTGACCTGGATGAGCTGACGGCTGGGTTGCATGATTCGGAAATGATCGTAGTCGCGGCGAGGCCCAGTGTAGGAAAGACGAGCTTCGCGCTCTCTTTAATCCGTAATGTCGCAGTCGATGGCGGCCAACCGGTCTTCTTCGTCAGCCTGGAACAATCGCGGATCGAACTGGCCGAGCGTCTTCTGTGCAGCCAGGCGCGCGTGGATAGCCACAAGCTCCGCAAGGGAATGCTCAGTGCCGACGACATGTCCAAGCTGATCGACGCGGGCGGCGTTCTGCGGTCCGCCAAGCTGTTCATCGATGACAGCCCCGGCCAGGGAATGCTCCGGATCAGCGCCAATGCTCGCCGGCTCAAGCTGCGGCAAGGGCTGAAGCTGGTGGTGATCGATTATCTCCAGCTGATCGAGCCGGACAATCGCCGCGATCCTCGGCAGGAACAGGTGGCGCAGATCAGCCGCCGGATCAAGTTCCTGGCCAAGGAACTGCAAATTCCCGTGATCGCTCTGGCCCAGGTCAACCGGGCCTCGGAAGACCGCCAGGACCACCGGCCGCGATTAGCGGACTTAAGGGAGTCGGGAAGTATAGAACAAGATAGCGACACCGTCATGATCTTGCATCGCCCCGAGCGCTACGAACCGGGCCAGCACGAGGGCATCGTCGAGGTCATCGTCGCCAAGCAGCGCAACGGCCCCATCGGCGAGATCAACCTCGCTTTCATCAAGCAATACATGCGTTACGAGAACTACGCCGTGGGGACGCCGTTTGAAACCTGAGACGCACCCCGCGGATGCGTCTTCGTCTTCCGGTAAGTTAAGTGTTCACGAGTCGATGGTGACAGGCGTATAGAGTGCCATTGCAGGCAGGAACACTAATCCGCGCTAATCTTCGCTAATCGAAGGAAGAAAACCCGCATTCGGATTAGTGTGGATTAGCGCTGATTAGTGTTCCAATCTGGAAAAAAGGGATCCCGTGTCAAGATAGGGCCAGGGAGAGCCAGGAGCAACAGGAGGATGGCGGTCAGGGGCGGCAGTCCGTTCCGCTCGGCCCGCGCCTCCGACTGGAGACTTGCGTTGTCAGCGGAGCCGGCTCCTCGTTACAATCCAGCCAGTGACGACCCTCGCCGAGGAGCGGCCATGCGTGTTGGCATTGGACATGACACCCATCGACTGAAGGAAGGCCGGCCCCTGATCCTGGGCGGCGTCCGCGTGCCGCATCCGCGCGGCCTGGACGGCCACAGCGACGCCGACGTGGTGCTGCACGCCCTGACCGACGCCCTGCTCGGGGCCGCGGGCCTGGGCGACATCGGCGACGCTTATCCCGACACCGACCCGGCTTACCGCGACGCCGACTCGTCCGTGTTCCTCCGCGAGACGCTGACCCGGCTGCGGCAGCGCGGTTACCGCGTGGTCAACGCCGACGTGATCGTCTTCGCCCAGGAGCCCAAGCTCGGTCCGGTGAAAGCGGCTATCCGAACCAACCTGGCCCGGCTCTTGTCCCTGGAAACAGAGGCGGTCAACGTCAAGGCCAAGACCGGCGAGCGCGTCGGCCACATCGGCCGGGCCGAGGCCATCGCCTGCCAGGTGGCCGTTCTGATCGACCGTATCCCCGCATAAAGAAGGAATCCCCATGAGCCTGCGCGTGTACAATACGCTGACAAGGCAGAAGGAAGAGTTTCAGACCGTCGAGCCCGGCAAGGTGCGGATGTACGTCTGCGGTCCGACCGTCTACAAGCCGAGCCACATCGGCCACATGGTCGGCCCCGTCATCTTCGACACGGTCAAGCGCTACCTCGCTTACCTGGGCTACCAGGTCAACTGGGTCGTCAACATCACTGACGTGGACGACAAGCTGATCGTCCGCGCCCGGGAGCAGGGCACCACGGTCAAGGACCTGGCCGAGCGCATGACCGCGGACTACCTGGAGTGCCTGAAGCGGCTGAACGTGACCGGCATCGACCGGATGCCGCGGGCGACCGAACACATCGCCGACATGATCCAGATGATGCGGACGCTGATCGACAAGGGCTACGCCTACCCGGCCGGCGGCGACGTGTACTTCGACATCGCCCGCGACGACGATTACGGCAAGCTGTGCCACCGCGACCCGGAGCAGATGGAGGCGGGTTCGCGCATCGAGGTCAGCGACAAGAAGCGCAACCCCGGCGACTTCGCCCTGTGGAAGGGCTCCAAACCCGGCGAGCCGGCGTGGGAGAGCCCGTGGGGTCCGGGCCGGCCCGGCTGGCACATCGAGTGCTCGGCGATGAGTACCCGGATTCTGGGCAACACCATCGACATTCACGGCGGCGGGCTGGACCTGCAGTTCCCGCACCACGAGAACGAACTGGCGCAGTCCGAATCGACCACCGGCGTGACGTTCTCGCGCTACTGGATGCACAACGGTTTGCTCAAGATGGGCAAGGGGAAGATGGCCGGTTCGGTCGGCAACGTGATCAACGTTGCCGATGCTTTGCGGCACGTCTCCGGCGAGGTGCTGCGCTTTTTCCTGATCAGCACGCACTACCGATCGCCGATCGACCTGGGCGACTTCGACCCGAAGACACAGTCGATTCCTCCCGGTCTGGAGAATGCCCAGCGCGGCTACGAGGCGTTTACCCGGTTTGCCGAGCGTTACAACCGGATCACCAAACGATCGTTCCACGACCTCGCGGCCCTCTCCCATGCTACTGGGAAGGCTCCGGCATTCCGCAGGCCCGAGTTGGGGGAGCTGTACCAGCGGTTCCGGGAGTACATGGACGACGACTTCAACACGGGCGGGGCCGTCGCGGTGCTGTTCGAGCTGGTGACGGCCCTGAACAAGTTTGCTGATTCCGAGAAACTGGAAGACGCGGGCTCGGCCAACGCGGAAGCACGGGCGACCTTCGAGGAAGGGGCGGCACTGCTCAAGCTGCTCGGGCAGATTCTCGGCCTGTTCTTCGAGGCCCCGAAGGCTGCCGGCGGCAACGACCGGCTGCTGGCGGGATTGATGCAGTTGCTGATCGACCTGCGGGCCGATGCCCGCAAGGCGAAGAACTTTGCGGTCTCCGACCAGATCCGCAAGCGGCTGGGCGAGCTGGGCGTCACGCTGGAGGATCGGCCCGGCGGCACCGGGTGGCGGATCGGGTGATCCCATCCCGATTCATCGTTTCGCGCATGGTTCGCGCGAAACGATGAATCGGGATGGGATCGTGTGACCGTTGCAAATCATAACCGGGATCATTGTCCATGTCCCATCCGCGCATTTTGGGCATCGATCCCGGCCTGCAAGTGACCGGCTACGCCATTCTCGACTCCCACCCCGACGGCCCTCTCGTCCGCGAGGCCGGCATCGTCCGCAGTTCCGAGGGCCGGGCCACAACCGAGATGGCCCAACGGCTCCACACTCTGTACGATGGTATAGTTGAAGTGCTGGAGCAGTTTCAACCGATGGTGGTGGCGATGGAACAGCTCTTTGCCCACTACGATCATCCGCGCACGGCGATCCTGATGGCCCACGCCCGCGGCGTGATCTTGCTGGCGGCCGGGCAGCGGAACTTGCCGGTAGTCAGCTACGCCGCCACGCAGATCAAGAAGACCATCACCGGCAACGGCCGGGCGTCCAAGGAGCAGGTGCAGCGGACCATCCAGCGCGAGCTGGGGTTGAAACAGCTGCCGGAGCCGCCCGACGTGGCCGACGCCCTGGCCGCGGCGCTGTGCCATTACCACGCCCAGAAACTTTCGGTGTGAGGGCATCCCATGATCACACGCATCACCGGCATCCTCAACCGCGTCGTCGAGGACGAGGTGCGCTGCAGGTTGGAGCGCTGGAATATCAGGTGCTGGTGCCGGAGTTCGTCCGCCGCAAGGTGCAGGCGATGATCGGCCAGGAAATCACGCTGCACACCAGCCACTACCTGGACGGCAACCCGATGCAGGGCAAGGTGGTGCCGCGGTTGATCGGCTTCGCGGCCGAGCCGGAGCTGGACTTCTTCGAGCTGTTCTGCACAGTGGACAAGGTCGGCACCAAGAAGGCTCTCAAGGCGCTGGTCCGCCCCGTCAAGGAGATCGCCGACGCCATCCAGCGGCAGGACTCCAAATGGCTGACGACCCTGCCCGGCGTCGGGGCGGCCACGGCCGAGCAGATCATCGCCACCCTGCGCCGCAAGGTGACCAGATACGCCCTGATGCCCTCGACCGATCCGCAGAGCAACGGCACGCCGGAGACGGGGACGCCCACAACGGTGGTGATCGACGGCAACGTGATCGAAGACGCCTACCAGGCCCTGATGAGCCTGGGCCACACCCCCGTCGAGGCCCGCAACAAGCTCGATCGGGTGCTGGCGGCCGGCAAGAGCTTCAAGTCGGTCGAGGACGTGTTACTGGAGATGTACAAGACGAATGGTTAAGACCATGGCACGCGAAGCAATTGTCCAGCCCGAACCGAATGAAGAGGTCAACAAGGAGCGCGACGCCGCCCTGCGGCCGCGCTGGCTGCGCGACGTGATCGGCCAGAAGGCGGTGGTGCAGCGCCTCGGGATCGCCCTGAGAGCCTGCAAGAAACTGCGCGAGTCGATGGCCCACATCCTGTTCGACGGTCCGCCCGGCCTGGGCAAGACGACGTTCGCCCACGTGCTGCCCAATGAACTGGGCACGTCGATCCAGATGACCAGCGGCCCCGCCCTGAGCAAGCCGGCCGACCTGCTCCCCTTCCTGACCAACCTGGAAGAGGGCTCGTTCCTGTTCATCGACGAGATCCACCGGATGCCGCGCGTCGTCGAGGAGTTCATCTACCCGGCGATGGAGGATTTCCGCATCGACATCATCCTCGGCGAAGGCGTCAACGCCCGGACCATTTCGATGCGCCTGAAGCGGTTCACCCTGGTCGGCGCGACCACGCGCAGCGGTATGCTTTCCAGCCCGATGCGCGACCGCTTCAAGATGCACGAGCATCTGGAGTTTTACACCACCGAGGAGCTGGCCGAGATTGTGCGGGTCAATTCGCGCAAGCTGAACACGCCCATCACCGACGAGGCCGCCCTGGAACTGGCCAAGCGCAGCCGGGGCACGCCGCGCATCGCCAACGCCCGGCTGTGGTGGACGCGGAACTACTCCGCCAGCGAGGCCGACGGCAACATCACGCTGGACATTGCCCGCGCCGCCCTGGACATGGCCGAGGTCGATCGCGAGGGGCTGGACAAGCAGGACCGGCGCTATCTGGAGACGCTGATCGGCGTCTTCAAGGGCGGCCCGACCGGTGTGGAAGCCCTCGGCGCGACCATGAACCTTCCGTCCGACACTCTGAGCGACGAGGTGGAACCGTACCTGCTCCGTGAGCAGTACATCACGCGCACCCCGCGCGGCCGGGTCGCCACCACGAAGGCGTATCAGGTCCTGGGCAAGCTGCCGCCGCCGAAAGAGCCGGACAACCCGCAGAAATCCCTGTTCGATTGACCTCTCAGCGTTGCTTTCGTCGCCCGCGTCGTTACAATTTATTTTGATCGTTGTCGAAATGTCTAACGACGAGGGCCGAAAAATATGGCAAGAGGAGACGCGTTCAAGGCCCTGGCGGATCCAACCCGGCGCGAGATCCTTCGCTTGCTGCGTGGCGGCGAAAAAACGGCGGGGGAGCTGGCGGAGCACTTCGAGAAGCGACTGAGCAAACCGTCGATGTCGCATCATTTCGCGGTGCTGCTGGCGGCGGACATGATCGTGGGCCGACGCGAAGGACAACAGATTTACTACGCCCTGAACACAACCGTGGTGGAGGACCTGCGCGCGACGTGGTGGGACCTGTTTGGAGGTCCGGACGGCAGCGCCCCGGAGGGATCGTCATGAATCGCTGGCTGATCGTGTCGCTGGTTGTCGCCACACTGGCTCTGGGGGCGACCCTGTGCGTCTGCTTTGTCATTCCGGACCAGTTGCCCGCGGAGGTGCCGACTCACTGGGGGATCAAGGGCAATCCCGATGCGTGGGTCCCTCGGGAGCAAGCCTGGAAGTACCTGGTGCTGATGCCGGTGATGATGTTCGGCTTCATCGGCTTGACGCTGCTCTTGCCCTGGCTGTCACCCAAAGCCTTTGACCCGAATCGCTTCCGGCCGACGTACAACTTTCTCATGTCGATGGTCGTGGTGCTGTTCGGCTACGTCCAGGCGATCATCCTGCTGGCGAGCATGGAAATGGGCATCGACATTGGCCGGGCGTTCGCGGCGGGGTTTTTCCTGTTCTTCGCCGTGATCGGCAACGTGCTGGGCAAGGTGCGGCGCAACTTCTGGATCGGAGTGCGAACGCCGTGGACCATTGCCAGCGAGACGGTCTGGAACGAAACGCACCGGCTGGCTGCCTGGCTCTGGGTGGGCATGGGAGTGATTGGCTTCATTGCCACACTGGCGGGCGTGTCGCTGATCGTCTGCTTTGTCGGCCTGCTGCTGGCGGCCCTGTATCCGGTGCTGCACTCGCTGATCCTGTACAAGCGCCTGGAGAAGCAGGGCCGTCTGCACGACGACGTACCCAACGAGATTGGCGATCCGGCCAACCCGATGCCTGCCCCGTGAGGTTCCGGCGAGGTCCACCACCGAGAGTAAGTACGATCTTCCGAGGATCGCAAGAACGAGTGCAGGCAATCCGGTCGGAATCCAGTTTGGCATCCAGCGACAAATCCTTCCGGGCCGATGAAATGTGACGGCAAGTAAAAGGGAACTTCTGGACTTGTCTGACAATCTGATTGTTAGTACACTAGACGGTTTGGTGTTGCGTTCTCGATCCGCCGAATGCGACAGCAGGGAACCGGGCCGATGGCAACTTCAGCATTCCGGCACCCCGAATACCTTTCTGAGGGGGACCAACCCCGCCGCCGAATCCGATGTCCCGTCCACGGTTTCATCCGCTTCTCCGAAAACGAGCGGAAGATCATTGACCATCCCCTTTTTCGCCGGCTTCGCTGGATTCGACAGCTGGCCCTGACCGAACTTGTATACCCCGGAGCTACACATACCCGGTTTGAGCATTCCCTGGGGGTCATGGAGGTTGCGACGAGGATTTTCGATGCTCTGGCTCGCAGCCAGGGTGCCGAAATGGAAGCGACGTTTGCCACCGTCGAACAGTTGAAGGCACAGTCACTCGGAAAGGCAAGACAACTGGTACGGCTCGCAGCGTTGCTCCACGACACAGGACACTGCTGTTTCTCGCATGCGGCAGAAGAGGTCATCCAGAAGGGATCCGACCATGAATCGCTGACGGTGCGCATCCTGACGGATGCGGCGTTCCTTGGGACAGAACTGGACCGCCTCTTCTTTGCCGGCTGTGCCGGGCTGACTGCGAACTTGATCAAGCCTGGCAAGGACTTTCCGCCGCAACTCCAGGTGTTGCGTGACATCGTTTCAGGGCAGGTCGATGCGGACAGGACGGACTACCTGCTGCGAGATTCCCATCATTGTGGCGTTGATTACGGTCTGTTCGACTATCGGCGAATGATCGAGTGCCTGACGCTTCGGCAAGATCCAGAAGGCTCGGGTGGGCTTGAGATTGCCATCCACCGGGACGGCATTCACGTGTTCGAGGCCCTCATCCTGGCCCGCTACCAGATGAACACCCAGGTCTACTACCACCGACTGCGCCGGATTTATGACCTGTATCTGAAGGAGTACTTCAAGGCAAAGGGAAATGAGGATTTCGACACGGCGGAGAAGGTCCTCAGACACAACGACTTCACCAAGATGACCGAAATCATCCGAGACGCCGACCACAAGGGAGAAGCCTACCAGCTGTGGGCCGAACGAATCCGAGAACGGCGCCACCATCGACTGGTCTACGAATCGGATGAGGACGCCGGGGCGGCGGAGATCAAGAAGGTGAAAGGAGTGTTTGACTGGATCAAAGGACAATATCCCGAGATTGACTTCCGCTGGGACCTGGCCGACGTGTCGATCCACAAACTCCTTTTGCCGGAGGACAAGGAGGACAGGGGATACGTCCCGTTCTCGATGATCGACACGGATGGCACGGCTGACCTCCTGGGAAGGAGGAGTCAGATCCTGAAAAAGATCCCGCGTTGGTTCCAGGTTGCTCGGATCTTCGCTGACCTGGACCGAAATCAGAAGTCGCTCCAACGAGAGATTGCAGACAAGTGCAAGACGCAAGCAAAAACCTGAGGAGACGAGTATGCCCCTTCAATTCACCGGAACCTGGGAACACGCCCTGCTGACGCAAACCGCCAAGACGGCTGCCGAGAGCGGCGACGGCGGCTACCTGGGCAGGACCGCGCTCCAGAAAATCCTGTATTTCTTGCAAATTGCCGGCGTGCCAATGCGGTATCGCTTCGACATCTACCATTATGGCCCTTACTGCGACAGAATCAGCCAAGACGTCGAGTGGCTTCTGGTCGATGAGGCGCTCAAAGATGCCTCTTCGGCGCCGGAGAAGTACTCGAACTATCGTCCCGGCACAAGCGCGGAGGAACTCCTTGGGCGCCACAGAACTGCCCTGGGTCAGTACCAGGAGAAGATCATGAAGGTCGTCCGCGGCTTGCTCCCGCTCCAACCGGACCATCTCGAACTGCTCGCGACGCTAGACTACCTGTACCGCCACCTGAAGGCGGGTGGGGGTACAGGCCCCTGGAAGCAACGAGTCATTGACTGGTTCCTGCAAGTCAAGAAGGACAAATTCGCCAGAGACATCATTTCGGCCGCCTATGACGCCATGGTGCAGGCTGATCTCATCGACGCCTGAAACGGCGGGTTCCTCTTTCTTGCGAGTCCGGAGGCGTCAGTCTTCCTGCCCCGAATACCCTGGCAGGTGGCGGGCAGGCAGGAAAATGACGCCCCCTGGCACTCCTCCGCCAGTTCCGGGCGCGACCTGGCCTCTCGGCCAACTCCCGTCCGTTGGCAGGCAAGGCAGGCAGCCCCGCGGTCTGTCACCGAAACAGCGGCACTGGCCGGCGTTCCGGCGAGGCCGGGTCGATGGCGACGTAAACCACCTCGGCCTCGGTCACCTGCAGCACGTCCCGGCCGCGATCAACCTCGACGGTGACCTGCACGGTGATCGAGGTCCGGCCCATCTTGATCAGCCGGACCAGGAAACGCACCACGTCGCCGACCAGGACCGGTTTCTTGAACTCGACCCGGTTCATGGCCACGGTCACCAGAACGGGCGGTTGACCTCCCGCCCGGATCACCTCGCGGCGGGCCCCGATGGCTCCCGCCTGGTCGATGTGGCTCAAGATGACGCCCCCGAAAATGGTCCCGGTGGGATTGACCTGGGCCGGCATCATGATGGTCTGGATGGCCAGATACGGCTCCGACATGCGACACCTCCCGTGGGCTCAGTCGCCCTTGCCCAGCTCCTTCCGCACCAGCCGCACTCCCTGCACCATGCTGGTCAGCTTGCGAACGGCGATCGTCCGGGCCGTCTGCGAGAAGCCGCAATCGGGCGTGACGTGAACGCGCTCCGGCTCCACGTACCGCAGCACCAGGCGCAGCCGTTCCGCCACCAGCTCGGGCGGCTCGATCCAGGTGTTCTTGACGTCGATCAGGCCAACGGCCAGCCCCATCCGCGCCGGGATCTCGCGGGCCAGCTCAATCTCGGCCATCTCCCGGCTGGCGAACTCCAGGGCCAGCTGATCGACCCGGGCCCAGCCCAGGTGCGGAAAGAGCGGCCGATAGCTGCGATGGCCCACCGCCCGGGCTCGGAAATTCCCGAAACACAGGTGCATGCTCAGGAATGCCCCCACTCCCTCGACCGTCCGGGCGATCAGGGCCAGGAACTCCTCCGGCCCGCCGGACTCGCCTGCGCGGCAGGCGAAGCTCGGCTCGTCCAGCTGGATGAACTCGACGCCGGCCTCGACCAGCCGACGCATCTCCCGATTGACGATCGGCAGCAGGGCCTCGGTCACCGCCCGCCGGTCGGGATAAACCTCCCCGCCCTGGATGCAGCCGGCCAGGGTGAACGGACCCGGCACGGGCACCTTGACGGCGGCGTCGGTGATGGTCCGCAGCCGGCGATACTCCTCGACGATCCCCAGGCCGCGCGGGGCGGTGATGGGAGCGAGGGCGAGATAGCGGCTGCGCTGATCGTGAGCCGGCGGACCCCAGCGGCGGGCCATCGGCAGCGGCTTCAATCCCTCCAGGTAGTCGTAGAAACCGAGGTTGAAATCGACGCGCTGCATCTCGCCATCGGAGATCAGGTCGGCCCCGGCCCGGAGCTGGTCCGAAACCGCGAGCCGGACGGCGTCCACCAGGGCCTCGTCGCGGTCGGCGCTGCCGAACAGGTCCGGATACTGGGTCGCTTCCTCGCAGAAATGGGCGTACCAGCCGGGAAAGGACCAGCTGCCAATCACCGTCGCGGGGAGCAGGGGGAGGTTGAGCATGGGGGTCCATTTGGTTTTGGAGTGCGGCGATTCTTCGCCGCTTTCTTTTCGATTCAGACTACGCCCCAGGGTGGCCCCGGTCGAGAGGGGACGGCACACGGCTCCGGCCAGCAAAGCGCCGCCTCGGCACCAGCCTGCAAAAGAAAGCGGCGAAGGATCGCCGCACTCCAAAACCAAACGACCGTCACAGTTCAAACAAGCATTGCTGCAATCTTCTCTGCGGGTCAGATCGTCAGGAGATACGGGAGAGTGTCCTGGCACCGAGAGAGGGTGACTCATGCGATCTCGAGTGGTTTCGCTGCTGGCGGCGGCAGTCCTGTTCCTCGCGGGCGCTGCCGGCTTTGGGGCCGATCCAGCCAAGGAGACGCCGGTAAAGCCGGCCGACCCCAAACCGGTCAACGACAAGATCAAGGAGATTGCCGGCCGGGCCGAGGTCCTCAAGGCGGTGCGCAAGCACGCGGGCATCCTCAAGGCGATCGATCCGGCCCGCCGTCGGGTCACGCTGCTGCTCGATGGCGAGAGTGTCCCCAAGGTCTGGGACCTGGTTCCGGATGCCGAGGTCAAGCGGGCCGGCTGGTGGGCAAGGCTCGATCAACTCACGACCGGCGACCGCGTCTGGGTCTGGTTCAAGGGCAACCGCCAGCAGGAACCGCTGGCCGTTCTGATGCTCTGCGATGAACTCAGCGAGCAGGACATCCACGGTCCGGGTGTGATCCTCGAAGCGCGTGACGCCAAAACGGTGACCCTGAAACCCGTCAAGGGACCGAACCGGACCCTGGCAGCGCCCCAGGGCGAGGCCAACGCGGGATTGAAGGTCGGGCAGAACGTCTACGTCCAGAGCACGGCCGATCGGGTGCGCCTGATCTTGACCCCGGCCGAGATGGAAGCCCGGCGGAACGAACAGAAAACCGCACTGCGGAAACGCTGGATCGAGGAAGGGCTCCCCGGAACGGTGCTGTTCGTCCACCTCAGCGGCGAGATGGAGTTCATGCTCGATCACGAGGCGATCCGCTGGGGCCGATCCCTCAAACCGGGAGACAAGGTCAAGTTACAAACAGTGCCGGCAACCCCGGCCGTGGTCAAGCTGGTACGCCCGTGGCGTGAACGGACGCAGCTCCGCCTGGTGGCCGCCGGGGCCGACCTGGCGGAGATGAACCCGGGACAGCGGCTGCTGCTCCGGATGGAGACGCCACCCGCCGAGGTCGATAGCTCGCCGCTACCGCCCGACCTGGACCGGCCACGCACCCGGGAGGAGCGGATCGAATGGTTCCTCAGCAGTATCTACTGCCCCTGCCAGGTCAAGGGCGACGTTTGCACCGGCCACTTTTACATGCTGGCCAGCTGCAATCCCAACGGCTGTGCCTCACCCAATGCCCTGCGCAAGGAGCTGGCGGGCCTGATCGACAAGAGCCTGGGCGATCGGCAAATCTTCGAGGCCCTGCTCAAGGAGCATGGACCTGATTTGCTGCGTCCGCATCTGTTACCATGAATGTGATGGCGTCTGACCCACAATCATTGCATCCCGAGGTGGACTGATGAACCTTCGCACGGTGAGTACGGCGTGTCTGGCACTGCTCCTGGTCGTGACCGTCCTGGCAGCCGAGAACGTTCGCGAATCGGGCCCCAAGGTGGGCGAAGAACTCCCGGGGACCTTCGTGCCGCTGAACGTCACGGGGCCGGACGCCGGCAAGACAACGTGCATCTTCTGCGAGTACGACGACAGGCCGGTGGCGATGGTTTTCGCCCGCGGCACCAGCGAACCGCTCACCCACTTGATCAAGCGGCTGGACTCGGCCACGGCCAAGCACAAGCCGAGCGGCCTGGGCAGCTTCGTCGTTTTCCTGAGCAGCGAGGAAGGGCTTGGCAAACAGCTCAAGCAGCTGGCCGAGCAGGAAAAGCTCGGCCATACCGTGCTGCGGACCTTCAAGCCGGAGGGCCCCAAGGGGTACAACGTCAGCAAGGAAGCCGAGGTGACCGTGATCCTCTACACCGACCGGGTGGTCAAGGCCAAGCACGTCTTCGGCAAGGGGGAATTGAAGGAGAAGGACGTCGACGCGATCCTGGCGGACCTGCCGAGGATTCTGCCGGCCAAGAAGTGAGAGAGGTCAGCCGGCAGGCGTAGCCGCGGGCGGCTCGGGCAGCAGTTCCCCTTGCAAGCCGGCCAGCCCTTCGCTGCCCAGGTGGACCTTCCGGCCGGCCACCTCAATCTCGAACAGGTCGTCCAGCGGTTGATGGCTGAGGAAGGTGACCACGGCACCGGGCACCAGACCCAGCGTCTGCCAGCGGCGCAGCCGTTCCGGGCTGTCGTCCTGCACTTCGCGGATGATGACCCGCTGACCCGCCCGGAAGTCATGGAGCCGCTGCAGCTTGCGATGGGCCATGGTCCCCTCGGCGGTGGGGATCGGATGCCCATGCGGATCTTCCAGCGGTTCGCCGAGGAACTGGGCGATGGCTTGCTCCAGCCGGGGCGAGATGGCATGTTCCAGGGCCTCGGCCTCGGCATCGACCTCGCTCCAGTCCAGGCCGAGGACCCGGGTCAGGAACAGCTCCACCAGCCGATGCCGGCGAATGACCCGCCGTGCCTCCGTGATTCCCTGGGGCGTGAGCCGGGCCCCGCTGCCGGGCGTGTACTCGATCCAGCCGGCGTCGGCCAGCCGCTTGAGCATGCCGGTCACGGACGGGGCGCGCACCCCCAGGCGATCCACAATGTGGACCGGAGAAACCGGTTCTTCGGCGCCGTTGAGACTGTGGATCGCCTTGAGATAGTCCTGCACGGCCCGGCTTGGCTGCTCCGACATCCGCGCCCTCGTCTGTTTGCTGGCAAAGCCGCTTGCGGCTTGGCGCACCAGGCTGGTGCGCTATGCCGCAAGCGGCTTTTGGAACAGTCTCTATTTTATTGAGGCGGTGGAAACAAAGGCAATGGACCCCCCTGCGTCAGCCGAGCAGGGCCCAGGCACACCACAGAGACAGGCCGCAGGCAATCCGCAATCCCGTTTGCAGCACCAGACCCCACAGAGCGACGTTGAGCAGTTGGCTGGATTTCTCCAAAGCGCCGCGCACCTCGTTGCCGACCCTGCGCCGGGGATTGACGAATCCCAGCGACAACACCTGAACGACCGGCGCCGTCCAGGATCGCAGCCAGAACTCCGCCAGGTCGAAGTGTTTTTCCAGGGTCCCCCGATCAACCGAGAAGCTCTGACACATAATGAACCCATCCAGGCCGACCATGGCCAGACCCAGCAGCCCGACCACCCCCAGGCCCGCCAGGCTGGCCGACAGCCGGCCCAGGGTCAGGTCGGCTCCGGGCAGCAGCCAGCGGCAGGCCAGCACGTGCAGCAGCAGCAACAGCAGCGTCAGCAGCCCAGGCAGGACGGTGCCCCAGCTGAGGAACAGGTTGCCGTGCGAGCGCAGCAGCTTCAACAAGCGCGGCCAGCGGCCGGGGAAACCGGCGACCAGGCCCAGGATGGCGCGGTACTGCTGCCAGCGCAGCAGGCTTCCCAGGACAAAGACCGCCGCCAGGTAAAAGTCGAACGTCCGCGCCAGACGCAGGGTTTGCAGAGACATGACCCCGACTACCCCCCGCCCCTCACACCTGATCTTGTAGGGAACGCCCTCCGTGGCGTTCCGGCACGAATCGGAACGCCCTCCGTGGCGTTCCGGCACGAATCGGAACTACATAGCCACAGCGGCGGCGTACGTAAAGAGCAGCGATTTCCCTTTGCCCTTTGTCCCTCTTCCCACTACGATCAAATCTTCAACCCCTGTTCCGCAACCGGAGAAGAGATCATGTCACGCCTTGGCCTTCCGCTGCTGGCCGTCCTGGGCTGTCTGGCCCTGTCGGGCTGCGGCGGCAAACCGGCATACAAATACCGCATCGCCGTCATTCCCAAGGGTCTGACCCACGAGCACTGGCAATCCGTCGAGCGCGGGGCCAACCGGGCCGCCGCCGACCTGAAGGAACAGGGGATTGCCGTCGAGATCCTGTGGAATGGGCCGCGCAAGGAAAGCGATGCCCAGCAGCAGATCGACCTGGTCGATCTGCAAACCCGCATGGGCATTCAGGGACTGGTGCTGGCGCCGCAGGACAGCAGACAGATGGTGCCGCCCGTCGAGCGTGCCGTCGAGAAGGGGATCAAGGTCGTCATCATCGACTCCGACCTCGACCGGAAGGATCTGTACGTCAAATATGTGGCCACCGACAACTGCAACGGCGGCAAGATGGCCGGCCAGAAGCTGATCGATACCCTTCGCAAGAAGAAGGACGGCGAACTGAAGGTGATCCTGCTGCGCTACCAGGTCGGCTCGGAAAGCACCGAGCAGCGCGAAAAGGGTTTCCTCGACTCTGTCGCGGACTTTAACAAAAGGCAGGGCAAGGAGATCGTCAAGATTGTCTCGCAGGACAAGTACGCGGGAGCGACGGCGGACACGGCCAGGAAAGAGGCCGGTCCGTTGCTGGCTCAGTTCCAGAACGAGATGGTGGATGGCATCTTCACCGTCAATGAATCCGCCACCTACGGCATGCTCACCGCCCTCCGCGAGAAGAAGCTCAACGGCAAGATCACGCTGGTCGGGTTCGATTCGTCCGAACCGCTCCAGCAGGCCCTGCGCGAGGGCGACGTTGTCGGCCTGGTCATCCAGGATCCCTATCGGATGGGCTACCTGGGCGTCTGGAACGCGGTGATGGCCCTGGAAGGCTACGACGTGTCGGCGGACGGCAAGGTCCAGAGCACCGGCGAGGAGTTCCTGACCAAGGAGAACCTGGATAGCGAGGAGATGCGCGGCCGCTTCGTCCCGGAAGTGCAGGCCAAACGCAAGATGGAAACGCCGAAGTATTCCAAGAAGTGAGAAGCATGACCGCCGAAGTCCGTCTGGTCGCGTCCGGCGTGAGCAAGCGTTTCGGGTCCACGCAGGCGCTGCGCGGCGTGGACCTGGAACTGCGGCCGGGCGAGGTCCATGCCCTTGTCGGCGAAAACGGGGCCGGCAAATCGACCCTGATGAAGGTCCTCAGCGGCGCGCTCCGGCCCGACAGCGGCCGGATGCTGCTGAACGGCCGGCCCTACGCTCCCTCCGGTCCTGGAGAAGCACGCCGGCTCGGTGTGGCCATGATCTACCAGGAGCTGACCCTGGCACCGCACCTGAGCGTGGAGGCCAACGTGCTGCTCGGTCAAGAACCGAGTCGGTTCGGTTTCCTGCTGCGACAGGAGGGCCGGCGGCGGGTGCGCGAAGCCCTGGCCTTGCTGGAGCATCCGGAGATCCAGCCCGACAGTCCGGTTGGCACGCTCACCCCGGCCGCTCAGCAGCTGGTCGAGATCGCCCGTGCCCTGCTGATGGACGTGCGCGTCCTGGTGCTGGACGAGCCGACCAGCTCGCTGACGCAGCAGGACGCCCAGCGGCTCTTTGCCCTGGTCCGGCGCTTGCGGGAGCGTGGGGTCTCGATCGTCTACGTATCGCACTTCCTGGAGGAAGTGCAGCAGATCGCCGATCGCTTCACGGTGCTGCGCGATGGACAGAACGTCGGCGGCGGTCCCGTGCGTGATTTCTCGATCGAGACGATCATCGAGCTGATGGTCGGCCGACGCCTGGACGAGCAGTTTCCGCACGTCCCGCACTCGATCGGTCCGCCCATCCTGGAGATCACCGGCCTGGAACTGGAGCGGGCCGGGCTGCGCTCGCAGGGTGGCATCTCGCTGACGCTGCACCAGGGCGAGATCCTGGGCCTGGCGGGCATCGTCGGAGCCGGGCGCACGGAGCTGCTGCGCGCGGTCTTCGGACTGGACCCGGTGCGCCGCGGTCGCATCCGCGTGGAGACGGTGGCGGGACAACGAGCCGGAAGCGTCAGCGACGGACAGCCGCGAATCAAGCAGGGCCTGGGCATGCTCAGCGAGGACCGCAAGGCGGAGGGACTGGCACTGATCCAGAGCATCGCGGACAACCTGACCTACAGCCGGCTGCGACCTTATAGCCGGCGCGGCTTGCTGGACCTGCAACGACGCAAGCAGGCGGTCCAGGAGTGGTTGCGCCGCTTGCAGGTCCGCTGTACCGGGGTCGAGCAGCCAGTCGGGCAATTATCGGGAGGCAATCAGCAAAAGGTGGCCCTGGGCCGATTACTGCATCAGCAGGCCGACGTGCTATTGCTGGACGAGCCGACGCGGGGGATCGACGTCGGCAGCAAGGCGGAGATTTATCGCCTGATGGGCGAGGCCGCGGCCCAGGGCAAGGGTATCCTGTTTGTCAGCAGCTACCTGCCCGAGTTGCTGGGCACCTGCGACACCCTGGCGGTCATGGCCCGTGGCCGGCTCAGCCCGGTCCGGCCCCTGGGGCAATGGACCCCCGAGCAGATCATGGCCTGGGCGACGAGCACGTAGATCGTCCGATACAATCGCTTCAGACGGCGAACTCCTCATCTGCCGCAATCTCGGCACAGTCCCTCTCACCGCACCAGGCGATGACGAAAAAGCCGAGGGAATCAAATCCGTTGATTTGTTCGGATACGTGATCCGGGTATTCTGAGAGGAGTTTGCTGGTTGTCACTTGGAAAGGGGAGCCGCCATGAGACGCTGTCTTGTTGAGAAGCTCGCATGCCCGGAATGTCAGGGGAGAATCGAACTTGCCGAGGGCCGTGAAGAAACCGCCGTTCGGGTCCTCCAGGGAACGCTGCGCTGCACCTCCTGCGGGCTGCGCTATCCCATTGAGAAGGGCGTTCCACGGATGGTGGCGCATGTCGGCAAGTATATGGCCGAGGTTGGCCGCCGCTTCTCCTTCCAGTGGCTGTCGCGCTGGAACGGCCAGTTCGAGGGCGGCCGCTGCTACGGCTTCAATGACGACGTCTACATCGGTTGGGTCAACGGTCAACTCCAGTGCCGCCGGCCGACGGAGCCCGGCGAGTGGCTGCTGGATGCGGGTTGCGGCAGCGGCGAGAAGACGGAGGTGCTGGCGCGTCTGTGTCCGGAGCAGAACGTGGTCGGGCTGGACCTCGGCGTGGAATCGCTGGAGAAGGCCATCGCCAAGTTCGGCGCTCGGACCAACCTGGACTACGTTCACGGCAACATCTTGAAACCGCCATTCAAGGACCGGACGTTCGATTACGGGATGAGTCTGGGCGTCCTGCACCACACTCCCAACACCCGGCAAGCGTTTGCGGTGTTCCGCCGGCTGCTGAAAGAGGAAACCACCTGCGTCATCTGGATCTATCCGACCTACTGGGAAGGCCCGGAATGGCGCATGCCCTACGTCGGCCGGGATTTCATCACCTTCGGCCAGGGCTACCGCATGCCCACCTGGATGCTGCGCTTGCTCGCCCATGGGATGGTGATTACCTTCTACCCTATCGTTCAATTCTTCTTCAAAAAGAGCTATCGCCGGATCGGGAAGGACCTGCCGTTCTTCCGCGTCGATAGCATGACTCGCAAGGAGCGCTTCGACGCCCAGGTGTTCTACTGCTTCGACACCCTGCTGCCGCGCTACCAGTGGCGGCATACGATCAAGGAAGTCGAGAGCTGGTTTGTCGAAGAGGGGATCGAGCCGGTCCTGCACGCCCATAGCTTTTACACGGGCAGCTCCGTGCCGGTCCGGCCCCGGGTGGACGAGTCAGCCGGGATTCGCACCGTGGGTGCGCTGCGCGACCCACGGCTGGGTTATGCAACCCCTTCGGGGTAGAAAGGCAACGGAGGCCCTGTCCTTACCCCGAAGGGGTTGCATAACCCAGCCGTGGGTGCGCGCAGCGCACCCACGGCAACGGGTGAAAGGTCGTTGCATGGTCGAGGAACGCATCAGCAGCCATCCCGTCGCCAAATCGCCAGCCCCGCCACGCTGGCGGCCCCGGCTGTCGGGACCGATGCTCGGCTTGCTGGTGCTGCTGGCCCTGTTCGTGCTGATCCTGGCCTGGAAGGGCCAGCTGGCCAATTTCCTCAGCCTGTCGAACTTGCAGGGGCTGCTGCATCAGAGTTCGGTGCCGGCCGTGGTCTCCCTGGGAGCGCTGCTGATTATCATCACGGGCGGCATCGATCTTTCGGTCGGTTCGGTCGTGGCCCTGGTGACCGTGGTGGCCATGCAGACGTACCGGCTGCTGCTGGCCCGCACGGAATCGGTGGTCCTGGCCAGCCTGACGGCGGTGGCGGAGGGGGTGGCCGTTGGTGGTTTGTGCGGGCTGATCAATGGCTTGACCATCACCCGGCTGCGGCTGTCGCCCTTTGTGGCCACGCTGGGGATGCTGAGCATGGCCCGCGGTCTGGCTTACTGGTTGTCCGGCCGAACGCAGGTCTCCTTTCCCGGGGCCCGGCCCGGCTGGGTGACCGCGCTGCAAACCTCGGAGGTGCCGTGGTACTACCTGTTCGACCCGGGAGTGTGGATCACGCTGGTCCTGGCGCTGGCCGCGGCCGTGGTGCTGCGCTGGACCGTGTTCGGACGCTACTGTTACGCGATTGGCTCCAACGAAGCGACCGCCCGGCTGTGCGGCATCAACAGCGATCGGCAAAAGGTGTACGTCTACCTGCTGGCGGGGCTGCTGACCGGCTGGGCGGGCATCCTGGTGTTCGCCCACGGCACCAGCGGCGATCCCAACAGCAGCGTCGGATTGGAACTGGAAGTGATTGCCGCCGTGGTCATTGGCGGGGCGAGCCTGGGCGGAGGGCAGGGGACGGTCGGCGGCACGCTGCTGGGGGTGCTGATCCTGGGCATCCTGGAGAATGGCGTCAATTTCTGCCGGGTGCCGGTGGAGATCAAGTTCATCCTGATCGGGCTGATCGTGATTGTGAACACGGCCCTGAGTCAGTGGCAGAGACGGCAGAGTGAATGAAGTGTCAGGTGTGAACGGAAAAACCCCGCTGAACGTCCTGCAAGCAGTACGCCAGCGGGGCCGGAACAGAGAAGAGGCCGACTAATCCGCCTCAGTTTACGAAACGAAACAGGAAAGTCAAGAGGAAAAGGAAAAAGTTTCGCTTTTGGTAAGAGAGCCGGTCCGGACAGGGACGCAAAGCTGACCACGTCCCGGCCTTCAGGAACGCTGGCGGAGCCGGGCAGTGAGGTCTTCAGCCGGGATCAGGGGGGAGCTGGGTTGGCTCGCCGATGCCGGCTTGCTCTTGCCGGAACAGCTGCAACTGCCGCCGCAGTTTCCCTTGCCCTTGCCGGCCCAGGTTCGCCAGGTCTGGCGGAGGACGTAAAGCAGCGCCACGACGACGACGGCGGCGACCAGGAGATATTGCAGCATCACGGCCTCACCCCATCAGGAAGGTCCCCACCTGATAGACCACCAGGGCCCCCAGGTACGCCAGCGCGGTCATGTACACGAAGGTAAACGCGGGCCAGCCCCAGCTGCTGGTTTCGCGCTTGATGACGGCGAGGGTCGAGGCGCACTGGCAGCAGAGTGCGAAGAACACCATCAGCGACAGGGCCACGGGCAGCGTGAACACGCGCCGGTCGCTGCCGTCCCAGCGAGCGTCTCGCAAAGCCTTGCCGAGTTTGTGCTTGCTGGCCCCTTCCAGGGTCAGTTCACTCGATTCGACCTTGCCCACCTGATAGACGATCCCCAGCGTCCCGACCACGACCTCGCGGGCCGGGAAGCTGGCCAGGGTAGCGACGCCGATCCGCCAGTCCCAGCCAAGCGGCCTGACCGCCGGCTCGATGAACAGGCCGATCTGACCCAGAATGCTTTGCCGCTTCCAGGTCATTTCCTCGCGGTGGATCGCGGCCTCCAGGGCTTGAGCCTCCTGGGGGTCGTCCGTTTGTTCCTTCTGCTCCTGGAGTTTGCTGATGCGTTCGGGGTAAGTCCCGCCCTGGCCGTCCCCCGAAGGGAAGTACAGCAGCGCCCAGACCAGGATCATCGTGGCCAGGATGATCGTTCCCGCCCGGCGGACAAAGGCCCACGAGGCGTCGAACATCCGCCGCAGCACGGTCCGCAGGCCCGGCCACTTGTACAGCGGCATCTCCATCATGAAGATGGGCGGCTCGCCCCGCAGCAGGGTCCGCTTCAGGAGCAGAGCGATCAGCGGGGCCAGCACCAGGCCGAGGGCGTACATCGCGAACATGGTCAGGCCGGGCACCCACCACGCATAGCCGGCCGTCAGGAACGCCCCGATCAGCAGCGTGTACACCGGCAGACGGGCCGAGCAACTCATCAGCGGCGCGACCAGGATGGTGGTCAGCCGATCGCGGCGGTTCTCGATGACCCGGGTGGCCATGATGCCGGGCACGGCACAGGCCAGCGACGACAGCATCGGAATGAACGATTTGCCGCTCAGGCCGCAGCGCGACATCAGCCGATCCATCAGGAAGGCAGCCCGGGCCATGTAGCCGCAATCCTCCAGGATGGCGATGAAGCCGAACAGGATCAGGATCTGCGGCAGGAACACAAGGATGCCGCCGACCCCCTCCAGGACGCCCTCGGTGAGCAAATTGGTGAACGGCCCCTCAGGCAAGGCCGACTTGAGCCCCTCGGCGAGCAGGTCCTTGCCGGCGCGGATCAGGTCCATCAGCGGCTGGGCGCCAGTGAAGATCGACTGAAACACCCCGAACATCACGATCAGGAAGATCAGCGTCCCCCACAGGCGGTGCGTCAGGACGCGATCGATCCGGTCGGTCCAGGTGATGGGTCGCTGAGCCGGCCGCTGCACGCAGCGCTGGGTCAGCTGGCGAATCCAGCCGTAACGGGTGCGGGCCTCCAGCGTGGCGATGGCATGGCCGGACTCGGCCAGACGGCGACGGGCCTGCTCGATGGCGTTGCCCAGATTGGGACAGCGCTGTCCCAGTTGCTTTTCCAGGTAGCCGCCCGCGTCCAGCAGCAGTCGGCGGACCAGGTAGTCCGGCAGTTCGCCGCCGACCACCCGACGCAGTTCGCACACCTCGGTCTCAAACGTCTCGGGGAACTGCGGCCTGGAAGGTGCCGGCTCGCTCCGACATTCCTGCCGGGCCGCGGTGGCGATCGCTTGCTTCAGCTGGTCGAGTCCTTTGCGCTGGCTGGCCACGATGGGGACGACGGGAACGCCCATCAGCCGGCTCAGTTGCTCGTGGTCGATGCGGAAGCCCTGTTTCTGGGCAATGTCGATCATGTTGAGGGCAATGACCACCGGCACGCCTAGCTCGAGCGCCTGGGTGGTCAGGTACAGGTTGCGGTCGAGGTTGGAGGCATCGACGATGGAGACGACAACGTCAGGCCGAGGCTCGCCCTTTTGCTGGCCGAGGATCACGTCCACGGCGACCATCTCGTCTGGGCTGCGCGGGGCCAGGCTATAGGTGCCAGGCAGGTCGATCAGGTCGAAGGGCTGCCCGACGCAGGTCATTTGCCCCTTCTTGGTTTCGACGGTGACGCCCGGATAGTTGCCGACGCGCTGGTTCAGACCGGAGAGGGCGTTGAACAGGGTGGTCTTGCCGGTGTTGGGATTACCGACCAGGGCGGCAGTGAGCCGGCGCGACGGCGAAGCGGCAAGAACGGTAGCAGTTGCCGGGCCCTGAGTTTGGGAAGCCGGAGAGGTCATGGCGGTCATCTCCAGAGGGGCCGGCACACGGAAAGATGGTCAAGCCAGAGGGGTTAGCCAAACGTGGGCGGCCTCGCTGCGGCGAAGACTCAGCCGGCAGTCGTTCAACCGGACCTCCACTGGATCGCCCAGCGGAGCGATGGCCAGCACCTCAACATCCTCGCCGTCGAACAGCCCCATCTCGACCAGGCGCTGCACCAGGGAATCGGCCCCATCCACGCTGACGATCCGGCCACGCTGACCGGGACGGAGCTGATCCAGAGAAACCATGGCGGACCACCTCAGCAGGGACGGAGAGTTCACGTCGCGTCCATGACCGGACGGACCAGGATGCTCTGGTTACAATCGGCTCGCAGCGACAGCCGGCACTCCCCGACCCGCAAGAGACAGGGGCATCCGGATTGCAGCATCTGCAGCCGGCAGCCGATGCACAGCCCAAGCTCAGCCAGCCGGCCCACAAAGGACGGCTCGCCCTGGACCTCGGCGATGTCGGCCCATTCACCGGTTTGCAGCAGTTCCAGGGGTAAAACGAGTTCAGCGCTCACGGCGGGTAACCCCTCGGGGGTCAGGGGAGGTAGGATCGATTCCTTGTTGAGATTGAATCTCAGTCTTCTTTTACTGTAGCGGGTTGACGGCGGATGTCAAGGGCTGGCTTGCGGATTCTCATCTGGAGAGGAAACCCGGTGAATCCTGGAAAGTTCCGGGGATTTCGCTGTTCCAGAAATGTTTCCTGGGTGTAGAATGTCGCCTGGTCAAATGTCTGTGGAGGCCAGCCGTGAAACATTGGACACCCTGTTGCTTGCTGGGGTTCGCGGTCGTGGGTGTCGTTCTGGCCGTGCCAGCCCGCTCATCGGCGCAGGCCCCGGCGCCCCAACCGCTCCTCCCGACCCCCGCCGTGATCGAGGCGTGGGAGGAGGCCGGGGCCGAGTTTGGCTGGACCGGATCGACCACGCGGGAGACTTGCGGTTCAGTACGGAACAACCCCCGGCCGACGGCCTGCCCACGTTTCGGTGGTACAGGTGGCCTGCCCAGACAAGGAAAACGCTCGTCCCGCCCGACGCTCCGTTTGGCTTGTGGTTTGATAGCGCTGTGGACGAGGCGGGCCTGAAGGACCTGGCAAGGTTCAAGCAGTTGCAAGCCCTGAACTTCGCAAGTACCTACACCCATGGAGTGAATGACGAGAGCCTGAAACAACTGGCCGCGTTGCCCCACTTGCGGGTGCTGAACCTCGAACACACCGGGCACACGAACGCGGGCCTGAAACAGCTGGCCGCGCTGAAAGAGTTGCGAACCTTGCGCCTCGGCAAGCCGGTCGATGTTGGTCTGAAAGCGCTGGCCGGGCTGGAGCACCTGGAATCGCTCACCATCATCTCGACTTCCGTGAGCGACGCGGGCATGCGCGAGCTGGCCGGGCTGAAACACTTGCGGTCGCTGGCCCTGATCTGTTCAGAGGTGACCGAGGAAGGTCTGAAAGCGCTGGCCGGGCTGAAACAGTTGCAGTCGCTGAACCTGCGCCAGACCCGGCTCAAGGACGCCCAGCTGATGAAAGTCCTGGCCGAATTGAAACAGTTGCAGTCGCTCAACCTCTTCTGGACCGAAGTGTCCGACAGGGGCCTGAAAGAGCTGGCGGAGCTGAAACAGTTGCGGTCGCTGGACATCAGCTGGAACTGGCGGGTCGGCGACCGGAGCCTGAAAGCGCTGGCCGGGTTGAAAGAGTTGCGGTCGCTGCGGTTTGACGACACCGGAGTGACCAACCAGGGGCTGAAGGAACTCGCGGGGTTGAACCAGTTGCAAACGCTGACCTTGTACAAGACCAAGGTCACCGATGCCGGGCTGAAAGAGCTGGCCGGGTTGAAGCAGTTGCAAACGCTGTCGCTTCCTTCCTCGGTGACCGACGTGGGATTGAAAGAACTGGCCGGGCTGAAGCAGTTGCAGACGTTGCACTTGAACTTTTGCAAGGTTGTACCGACCAGGGGCTGAAGGAACTGGCCGGGTTGGACCAGATGCAGACGCTGGGCCTTTTCTGCTGTACGTCGATCACCGACGCGGGCCTGAAAGAGCTGGCGGGGATGAAGCAACTGCGCACGCTGAACCTTTACGGCACCAAGATCAACGGTACAGGGCTGAAGGCGTTGTCCGGACTGCGCGAGTTGCGGACTCTGGACCTTCGCAGCGCCTCGGTGACCGACGCGGGTCTGAAAGGGTTGGCCGGGTTGACCCAGCTGCGCGACCTGGACCTGTGGGAAACCAAGGTGACCGGAGCGGGCCTGAAGGAGCTGGCCGGGCTGAAACAGTTGCGGAAGCTGAACCTGAATCAGACCCAGGTGGCCGAACTGAAAGGGTTGGCGGGGTTGGAACAGCTGCGGACGCTGAACCTTTACGGCATCCAGGTGACCGACGCGGCGCTGAAGGACTTGGCCGGGCTGAAACGGTTGCGGGGGCTGGAACTTACAGGGACGAAGGTAACCGACGCGGCAGTCAAGGAACTGACGGGGTTGAAACAACTGCAATGGGTCAGCTTCCCGGGCCGGGTGACTGACGCGGCGATTGCCGAATTGCAGCGGGCCTTGCCTGATGCATCCATCTCGGCGGCGCGGCCGCCTTTTACCATGTGAGCGGGAGTGCGGACGCGCCGATGAGGGCTTGGTGGCTTTCACGTTACAGCGGAGGAGTTCATGACGGAAGCCGAACTCGACCCTGCGCCTGGCAGGTTACTCTCTATGGCAAGGAGGCATGCGATGTGGAAGTGGATGCTGGCGATCATCGTCATAGGTCTGGTGTCCGAATCGGTGTATGCTGATGCGATTCTGCCCCAGGTCAAGATTCCACAAAACGGCTTCAGCGACCTGGTGAAGATTCTAGGTCGGCTGCAAGGTCGAGTGCTGGCAACCCTGATTGAAAAAGGCATGCCGGACGAGGAGGTTGTGCGGCTGCTTGGGAACGGCGACAAACCTCTGGCGTCTTTGTCGTTGACCGGTGCTTGCCTCTTCGGGACGAGGGATTACTTCTGGACTTACGGGTTTACAGTGTTGCTCGTCGGCGACAAGGCGGGTGTCCTGCGAGTGCAATCAGTAACATTCCGGCCTCTCCTCGACTGAGCTGGCAGCAGGCAAAGAACAACAGGATGCTCCGACTGGCGCCGCAAATGGCTCGGCGCAGTGATACCGTCTGGTGCCGCTCGGACGCGCACCTCGTTCCCAAAGTACCTTTTTCTCCCGAGGCCGCATCATGAGCCGGGTCGTGGATCAGTACCGAAAAGCCTGCAACTACCTCGCCGGAGGGGTGTCCGCCTCGACCCGCGTCAACAAGGCGCTCGGCCACGCCATGCTGTTCGATCGGGCCCAGGGGTGTCGGGTCTGGGACCTCGACGGCCGGGAGTACGTCGATCTGTGCTGCAGTCACGGCGCCACGCTGCTGGGCCACGGCGATCCGCGCGTGCGCCGGGCGGTGGAGCAGGTGCTGGAGCGCGGGGCAGCCTGTTCCTACGAGAACGAGCTGCACACCGAGCTGGCCCGGCTGCTGTGCGAGACGGTCCCGTGCTGTGAGCGGGTCCGTTTCACCGGCTCGGGCAGCGAGGCGACCATGCACTGTCTGCGGCTGGCCCGGGCCTGGACCGGCCGCACGCGCCTGCTCAAGTTCGAGGGGAACTTTCACGGCTACCACGATCAGGTCATGTACGCCATCGGCACGCCGGCCGACCGGCTCGGGCCGGAGACGGCGCCGACTGCCTATCCCGGCTCGACCGGCCTGCCGGAGGGGCTGGACGCCAACCTGGTGATCGTGCCCTACAACCGGCCCGATCTGCTGGAGGCCGCCTTTGCCCGGCACGGCCGGGAACTGGCCGCGGTGCTGTGCGAGCCGATTTACTACAACGCCGGCTGCATCATTCCCTCGGCCGAGTTCCTGTCCTGCCTGCGTCGGTTGACGCGGGAGCACGGCGTCGCGCTGATCTTTGACGAGGTGCTGAGCAGTTTCCGCATGGCCCCGGGCGGGGCCCAGGAATATCTGGGCGTGACCCCCGACCTGTGTACGCTGGGCAAGGCGGTGGGCGGCGGCTTCCCCCTGAGCGTCTTCGGCGGCCGGCGCGACATCATGGATCGGCTGATGCCGACGGGCGATTGCCAGCACAGCGGCACCTACAACGGCCATCCCGTCGCCGTCGCCGCCGGCCTGGCGGCCGTCACCGCCTACCGCGAGCCCGGTTTCTACGTCCACGTCAACGCCATCGCGGAGCGGCTCTATCGTGGGCTCAATGAGCTGTTCGCCCGCCACGGCGTGCAGGCTCGTGTGGAAGGGCTGGGGGCTCGCTTTGGCATTTACTTCGGTGTAGTGGGTCCACTGCGGAACTATCGCGACGCGGTCCAGCACCAGCGCCAGACCATGCTGCGCTTCGTGGCCTCGGCCATCCAGCACGGGGTGTATTTCCACGATTACGGCGGGGCGGCGTGCCATCACGGCTTCTGCGCGGCCATGACCCAGGCGGACGTCGAGGAAACTCTGAACCGCCTCGATGACGCCATCCGCCTCATCCCAGCAACACCGCACCCAGCAGCAGCATCTTGACGAACGGCTCCTTCTCAATGACGGTCTCGAAGGTGAGCCGGGCCCCTTCCTGTTCCTGGTCCACGCGGGCCAGCAACAGCCCCTCGGGCGTCTGAAAGACGCTCTGGCCCGGGCCATCCGGGCAGCGCACGGCACAGCGGCGCTCGTCCCGGTCCTGAAGCACGGGCCCCAGCATCCGGCCGATGCGATGGCATTCGGCATCGCAGACCTCGTGCCAGGGAAGGAGGGTCCAGCAGCGCCGCACCAGACACAGCAGCGGCTCGTCTTCCAGCTCGTGAACTTCCAGCACCCCGCGCCCAGCAGCCGGCGCCACCCGGTGGGCGACCGCCACAGCGCATAGCCGGCCGGCTCCCCCGTGTCCGCGGCGAGGATCTCGCGCCGACCCGAAGCAGCAACCGGATGCACCAGCAGCGCGGCATGCTCCAGCATGGTCCTTACCTGGCCCTCCCATTTGGGAGTCATTGTACCAAGTCGCGACCTTGCTACTGAATCCTGTCCGATTCCATTGGCGATTGATGCCATAGTGTCATTTTTGCGCGATTCCGCGCACCGATTCACGCGGGTGTAAAACAGTGCGAACCGGGAGGAGAATTTCCCTTTCCAACGGTTGCTCGCTTGCTGCTTGTAAGCTAGGTTTGGCTCAACGGACGAGAAACAGAGGCATCCCATTTGAAAGGCAACGAAGCGATGAGCCCCATCAATACCTGTATCGCCGCCCTGGCGGTGGCGATCATCTTTTACATCTACCGCGGCTACGTCCACGTGCTGGCACGCAAACAGCGCACCCTGCGGCAGCGGGTGGCCTACTTGCTGTGGGTGGCCGCCGAAAGGGCGGCCGACCGCAACAAAACCATCACGGTGAGCTGAGGCGGTTGACGCTCCGGCATTCCTGAACTATGGTTGCGGTGAAGAGGCTGGGAATGGAGTCACGCAGCCCCTTCGCACTCCCCCGCTCGATTCCTCCCCGTAATCCCCCCAGCGCTTCTTTTTATTCCGGCAGGCTGCTCGGTAGCCTGCCGGCGACTGCTCCCTCGGGAGCGGCATCCTCCACCGAGACAGAGGTTCCCACAGGCGTTCGGCGCGGTGGGGCCTCTGTTTTTTTGTTCCCACCCGATTCCCTCACTGTCCGTGCGGGTTGCGTTTCCACGCCAGCAGCAGCCAGCCGTTGTCCGCCTTGCCCTGATCTGCTTCCAGGGTGCCGATCTTCTTCAAATCGCCAGTTGGTTTGATGTCCAGGTCATACTCCGTCTCCAGGTTGCGTTGGAAGAGAGCGATCAGGGCATTCCTTTCGACAATGTTGAATCCCCCGCCCGTTCGTTTCGAGAAGCCTGGTTCAAACTGGATCGCTTCGATCATTCCCACCCGAACCATGCGGAGCCCATTGGGTGTCCTCGACAGTTGATAAGTGACAGTCGTCTCCCAGTCCCTCTTTACGACAATGGGTTTTTGTTTCACCTCCCGTTTGAACTGGGTGGTTCGGAAAGTCAGTTTGATCAACCGGTCGCGAAACGAGGCCCTGATCGGATCCTGGGTGGCAAAGACGACAGCATCCTTGCTCTCGCTCGGCTTTGTCTCTTCGTCGAGCAGGCCCAGGTCTTTCATGTCTTGCTCGATGCTCGCAGGCGTGTGTTCTTTCCCGTCGCTGTACAACCGGCTGGCCATGGTGTTGATCAACGATTCGTGAATCCGGATCGACCCCGCCGGCACTCCCTGAACGGGCAGCGGCGCGGCGATTGTCGGCGGTTGGTTCTCCTCGACTAGCCGCATGGCGACAATCAGCTGGTCGCTGGTCGTGCGGAACTGCAGCGGCTTGCCCAGCACGTTCCTCTTCCGCAGCCGTTCCAGCCGGTCCAGGAACTCCTTGTTCTGCTTGGCCAGTTCCTTGCCCGACTCCCGGTCCAGATTGTCAACGAACTTGACGCCGCCCTTGGAATCGCCTTCTTCACGGGCCTTCTCCTTGTCGCGCTCATACCCCCGGTAGGCGAGCGGCCGGATGATGGCCCCGATCAGCCCCTTGGGTTTGACGTGGATGTCATCCAGTTTGGTGTTGGTTCGCACGGCAACGTAGGCAGGGTCCCAGGAAATCCCGTCACAGGTAAGCCAGACCGGCTTGCGGCCATGAAAAAAGGTCCAGTTGGAGTTGAATGCGACCACCGGACCTTTGCTTCCGGTCGTCTGGCTGTCGAACCGGGTTCGGATCACCATTTCCAACAGGGCCTTCCGGTCATCCGGGATGAACTCCACCCCCGAGACCGTATAGGCAATGCCGTGCCCATCCACCTTGGCGCCCAGGATGACCTCATCGACCGGCTCCGGGGAGACCCGCGTTTCGGTGGCCACGGCATTGGCCAGGTCGCAGTTCAGGTCCACGATCAGGTTCATCGGCACCTTGCCGCCGCCTCCTTCCTCCGCCGGACCAGCGAGAACGAACAGGCCGCTTACCAGCGGTGCCGCGAGGAGCAAACGCAAGAACCGGACCATCCGCGAAACCCTCTTGAAGTGTGTCGAAGCGACTGTGTTGAGTGGTCTACTCTTTCTTTACCACTCGCTGGTCCGGAAAGCGGACAGGAAAGAGGATCCGCGCCAGGAAACTCTGGCCTTGACAGGCCAGTCCTGCGCTTTGGGTGAGTTGTTGCAGCTGCGTGGGAAGGGAGGGACACGAATGGCGAGCGGCGCGGCGTCAGCCCGCCGGTGCCGGTGCGGCCGACACCGGCGGGCTGACGCCGCGCCGCTCGCCATTGCTTCCGAACCCTGTAAAACCTGTGGCTGCAGGGTTTGGTCCGCTGGCTCTCAGTTTCCTTTTCGGGGATAGAAGCCGATGATTTCCCAGCCATCGGGCGTGGTCCGGGTGAAGTTGCCGCCCGTGCCCAGGTGGTGGCTGATCTTGCTGTACTCCGGCAGCAGTTCCCCCTTGAGCTTGAGCTGGCCTTCCTCAACCAGACCCAGCAGAAGGTCCGCGGTAACCGAGCCGGCATCCTTGAGGGTATTGCGGCGAATCATTTCGTAAATGACCCGCAGGGCGCTGCTCAGGTTGACGAACTGCTGGGCCACCACTTTGCTGCCGCCCAGCCGGGCCACTTCCCGGGTGAACCGCTGATAGTCCTCCTGCTTGTGCAACCAGAGAGGTGCATCCTTGGCGCGCTCCCGACGCAGGACTGCTTCCAGCAGATCGACGTTGCTCGACAGGTAGAGGTAATCGTGGGTCACCGCGACCGCATGATCGGGGATGGATTGCGTTTCTTGCTCCTCGGCCCCTGGCGCCTTGCGCATGCTGGCCGTCTCCCAGATCGTATAGCGATCCTGGAAGGTGCGTTTCTTCAGCCGCGAATCGCCGTCGTAAAAGCGAAACACGGCATCCTCGACGATCTTGCGGTTCTTGACCGGAATGGCGACCAGAAAGCAATTGCTTTTCTTGGTGGTCGGCAGCGTGCTGGCGGAGAGGAGCACGACCCGATTCCCTAGCTGGGCAAGCAATTCCTCACGCAGGTCGAGCTTGATCTTGGGGTCCTGCTTGATGTCCTGCACCGTCTGCTCGAACGTCCCTTCCTCGCCGTCGATCAGCACCTGATCGTAGATTGGCCCCAGCCCGTCGAAGGACTTGCGGAGGTCAATGCAGACGGTCGTGTACGCGGACAGGGGGGCACAGACCCAGCACGGGGGCACGAAGTCGTCGCTCTCGACAAACTGGAAGATCGCCATCCCCTTGCGGTGCGGTTTGGGAGCGCAGGCGGCAGCTCGATAGAAGAAGTCGTAATTGTTGCTGTCGAAGCTGAAAAAGCCGCCGATCCCCTTGAAGGCATCCAGGCCGGCTTTTTTCAGTTCATTCATGAGATCGTCTTCCTTCTTCCCCCTGGAACTGCTCCGGTTCAGGTCGTTCAGGCCGAACGGATCGAAGAAGAACCGAACCTGGACCTTCTCACCGGCCTGCGGCCTGGTCCGAGCAGCGATCGACTTGAAGGCAGGCAGGTCGGCCAGGCTGTTGCCGGGAGCGCCTGCCCAGCGCTGCAGGACCCCTTCAATCAGGGAAACACTGCTGGCCACGATCAGCAGGTCCTCCTTGACGCAGTGGACGCGCACCTGGCCCCTGTTGTTTTCCTGGGCCGGCTTTTCCTGAATGAACAGGCGCACCTCGTTGGTCGTTTCGATGGACTCGCTCCCGCCAGCTTCTTTCAGCCGGCGGCTGCGCTCGTGCAGGACCTCCGCCAGTCGTTTGTCCTTACCGGTGACGTTGAGCAGCAGGATCTCGCCCCGCTGGCCTCTGCCAGCCTCGACCGTGGCCCAGGCCGCCTCGCCGCCGCACAGCTGGCTCAGATCGTCCAGGGTGAAGCCGAGGAAGGTAATGCCCTGCGCCTTCAGGGTCTGGTTCGACAGGTCCTGGGTGAACTCCTTCATGAGCGGATCGTTGAGCAGTTTGCCGAATTGTGTTTCCTGAAAGCTGGCACGCATTTGCTCAACGTTGGGAGAAGCAAAGAACTCCCGCGTCGTGATGGGCAGCAGCTGTTCCGGGGGTGGGGCGGCACGCGCCCCTGCCGAATGGCCCAGGCTAACCAGGGCAGCGAACAGACCGGCCAGTCGGAGCATCCTGTGCAATCGGATCATTGGAATCAACCCTCGATTTGAGATACTCAAAATCCTAAGCAAACAGACCGACCGGTCGGAGTATCCTGTGCAAGCGGATCATTAGGAATCCTTTCCACTCTCAGCGCGATGCAGAAATGGTGCCAGACGCATCCATCGTCCCTGCGCGTGCTATCTATACGATCCGCCGCGAAAAAAAAAGTCCGCATTCAAGCACGATCTTGAAACCCGTGCTTGAATGCGGACTGCTCTGTTTTGTCGGCATTTCCTTACCGGCCTGCCCCTTGACCCCCTGCCATTCCCTTGGCGGGAGCGGCCGCGTTCGCTGCCGGGGTCACGTAGGGCGAAACGTAGGGGTAGACCACGTTGCCGGCCCCTCCACCATACCCGCCATATCCGCCGTACCCACCATACCCGCCATATCCACCATACCCGCCGTACCCACCATACCCGCCGTAGCCACCGGAGTAACCCAGGCCATAGGAGGAGGTTAAATAGGGGTTGTAGTAATTGGAATAGGACGAGTAAGGATAGCCCACGAAGGGGTAGCGGTAAAAACCGGCATTGGAGTAGGGGTAACCCATGCTGTTGTACACGGAGTACGGGACGCGCGGGTAGGGGCTTCCCACACCGTACAGGTTGTAAGGCGAGCCATACACGTGCTGCTGGCGAATGACTCCCATCACGTTGGCGTTGATTTGCGCCGCGCTGACACCGGTGTTGAGGTACGGATGCGGGTACGTGTTAGGGCGCATCGGCATCATCGGCCGGTAGTGGAAAGCATGGGCCTCCCCAGGCATGATCGCCCAGAAAAGAACTGCGCTGCCGAGGATTGCTGCCCAGTACGATTGTCGCCATCGAAAAGACTGACTGAAGTGCCCCATGGCTGCCTCCCATGACCTCTCGGAAGCGAGAGGATCGAAAAAGGGAACAGGCGCGCTCACGTTGTCCACCTTGACTCTCTATAGACATTTTTCCCGTAATCCCTGCTCCCGTCAAGGGCCGTTCCTTCCGCCCCCTGTCCATTTTCCTTCCGTCCGGCACGTTCGCCACAACCATGCAGCTGCGATTCATCGTCAACCTCGATCCGCTCAGGGCCCTTCGCGACTTTGTCTCGGGGGCGCCCCGCCGTCTTCTCGGCACAAATCCCCTATTTGCCGCGTTTTCCGAGCAAGTGCCGGAAGAGGTCAGCCACCAGGGCGGCAGCTTCCTGGCGGAACCGGCAAATTCGTTACAATCAGCGCAATCGGCACTCCAGACAAGAAAAATCTGAGAGGGCTGTCTGGGCGATTGGACCGGGATCGTTTTTTCATTCTGGGGCGGTTTATAATGTGCGAGAGCTTGCTGGGTTGCATCCCTGGCCAGCGCCCGACAGGCTTCACCGAAGATCACCGGTCGAGGACTAGCCCCATGAGCCAGTTCCACGCCAATCCTCCTGAGATCCCTCACCTGCCCAAGCAACACCCCTCGCCGGAGGCACCTCTGCCGGCGAAACGATGTCATCGGTTGCCTCAGTTCAAAGTCATTCTCCTTTCGGACAATTCAACCGACCTGATGTACATCGTTCGCAGCGTCATGGAACTGACCCGCTTCCCCCGCGCTGAAGCGACTCACAAGATGTGGGAAGCCCATCACAATGGCCGCTCCGTGCTGCTGAAGACCTACCTGGAGCGGGCCGAGCTGTTCGTCGAGCAGTTTGGCAATCGGGGCCTGAACGTGACCCTTGAGCCGGCCTGAGCTGGGTTTCCGGACCTGGTTCTCGGCTTCATCAACCCGACGTGGGGGATCACCGGATCCGCCACGTCGGGTTGCTTACTTGCGGGGTGGGTCGTGCTCCCCTCTCCCCTTGTGGGAGAGGGTTTGGGGGTGAGGGTTTCTCTTTGATTCATCGTTTCGCGCTGGGCCGGGTGAGTGCGAAACGATAAATCGGAAGAACCCCTCACCTCCAACCCCTCTCCGCTGGGGAGAGGGGGAGTCATTTCGCGGCGATTGTCGCTAGAATAGAATGGACCCTGGAAATCCCTCGGGAGAGTTGGTTGCGGAGCCTGGGCAAGGCGGTAACATGGGACAATCACTGACAACCCGGGCCAGCTTGCTGATCCGGCTGGGCAATCCGCGAGATCGGGCGGCCTGGCAGCAGTTCGTGGAGCTGTACGGCAGCCTGGTGTACGGCTTTGCCCGCCGGCGGGGTCTTCAGGACGCCGACGCCGCCGACCTGACCCAGGAGGTGTTCGCCGCCGTCGCCCAGACGGTGGGCCGGTTCCGTTACGATGCCCGCAAAGGCTCCTTCCGCGGCTGGCTCTATGGAGTCACGCGCCACAAGATCGCCCGCTTTTTGCAGGCCGCCCGGCGGCAGCCGATCGGCACCGGCGACGAGGACGCCCAGGATCTGCTCAACGAGCAGCCCAGCGCGGAACCGGACCTCGAAGCCGTCTGGGAGCAGGATTTCCAGCAGCAGCTGTTCCGCCTGGCGGCCAGCCAGATCCAGGACAGCTTCACCCCGACCACCTGGCAGGCCTTCTGGCGGACCGCCGTCGAGGGCGAGTCCCCGGCCAGCGTCGCTCAGGCGCTGGGGATGTCCGTGGGCGCCACGTACGTGGCTCGCAGTCGGGTGCTGGCCCGACTTACCGAGCAGATCCAGCAGATGCAAGCCGAATGATCCCACCGAGGTTTCCTTCATGACCCACCCCTCCTCTTGCCCGCCCCTGGAGCGCCTGGAGCAGCTGCTGGCGTCGGGCGATAGGCCCAACGGCGAGCAAGAACAGCTGATCGGCCACCTCGACAGCTGCCCCGAGTGCCAGCGCCGCCTCGAAGCGATCGCGGGAACCAATCCGGCCCTCGTGAAGGCTGCCCGGACAATGCAGCGCTGCCATTATGCAGACGAGACCTGCCTGCGGCAGGTGCTTGACCGCCTCGGCGGCGACAGCAACCTGACCATGCTGTACAGCCTGCACTCCCACCCGGCCCAGGCCTCTCTGCCCCGGGTGGAGGAGGCCCTCAAGGCCCTGAATCAGCTGGAGGCCTACGAGATCGGCGACATGATCGGCCAGGGCGGCATGGCCGTGGTGTTCAAGGCATTCGATCGGGCCCTGAAGCGCTGGGTGGCGATCAAGGTGCTGGCCCCGGACCTGGCCAGCGACCCGGTGGCCCGGACGCGATTTGCCCGCGAAGCGCAGGCCGCGGCCGCACTCCGTCACGAGCACGTCATCACCATCCATGCCGTCAGCGAGGTCAATGGCCTGCCATTCCTGGTGATGGAGTACGCCGAGGCCGGCTCGCTCCAGGACTACCTGGACAAAAACGGCGCGCCTGAGTTCCGCGTGGCCACCCGGCTGGCGGCCGAGATCGCATCCGCGCTGGCGGCCGCGCACGCCCTCGGGCTGGTTCACCGCGACATCAAGCCGTCGAACATCCTGCTGGCCCGACGCACGGATTCGGAACGCATCCCGGTCGATAGCCTGCGCGTTCCGGAGCCGGTCCTCCCCAAGATCAGCGATTTCGGCCTGGTCGTGGTCGCGGATGACGTTCGGCTGACGCGGACGGGCATCATCACCGGCACGCCGATGTACATGGCCCCCGAACAGGCCCTGTGCGAGCCGATTGACGGCCGGGCGGACCTGTTCAGTCTGGGCAGCGTCCTGTACCTGCTTTGCACCGGCCAGGAACCGTTCCAGACCGGGAGCCCGCTGGGTGTGCTGCGCCAGGTCTGCGAGGTGACGCCGAAACCGGTTCGCGAACTGAACCCGGAGGTGCCCCAGTGGCTGGCCGCGACCGTGGAGCGCTTGCACGCCAAGCAGCCGGCCGACCGTTTCGGGTCCGCAGCCGAGGCGGCGGAACTGCTGTGGTACAACCTGGAGCATCCCGATCAGCCCCGGCAGGTCCCGCGGCCGCGTCCTCCTCGCCGGCGGCGGTCGCGCCGGTGGCTGCTGACCCGGGTGTTGGCCGGCATCCTGCTGCTGCTTGGCGGCCTGGTCCTGAGTGAGACGCTGCACTGGACGCACCTGACCGGCCGGGCTAGTCAACTCACTCTGCGGACCGAACTGCGCGGGCACGAGGGGCCGGTGTGGTCCGTGGCGTTTGCTCCGGACAGCAAGACCGTGGCCACTGGCAGCGACGACAAATCCATCCGCCTCTGGGACACACGCGATGGGCAGGAGAAAACCATCCTTCGCGGACAGGACAACTACGCCATCGGGACGGTGGTCTTCGCCCATTCGGGGAAATTCCTGGTCAGCATCGATTACGCGGGCGCCCTGCACGTCTGGGACGTCGCCTCCGGCAAGGAAGGGCCCCCCCTGCCGCCGCACACCGGCAGCAGCCGGCGAATGGCGCTGGCGCCCGACGACAAGACGCTGGCGATCGGCAACGCCCAGAACGTCGAATTGTGGGACCTGAAAAGTCGGACAGTCCGGCAGTCCTTGCAGGGACACAAGAACACGGTCGGCCCGGTGGCCTTCGCTCCCGATGGCCGGACGCTCGCCTCGGGGGACAACGGCGGACACGTCATCTTGTGGGACCTCCAGACGGGCAACAAACGGGCCGAACTCCAGGGGGACTCGATCCGCATGAGCGCCCTGGCCTTCACTCCGGACGGCCAGAAGCTGATCACCGCCGGCATCGGCGACCGGGACGTGAAGCTCTGGGACGCGCGCACGCAGGAGCGGCTGGCAACGCTCTCGGGATACGAGAACTCGGTGTTCAACCTGGCGGTGTCGCCCCGTGGCCGGTTGCTGGCCACGGCCAGCCGGGACGGCATCGTGAAAGTCTGGAGCCTGGCCGAGCCCCGGCTCGTGGCGACCCTGCCCGCTCACGGCGGCTCCGCCGCGGTGGCCTTCAGCCCCGGCGGCAAGACCCTGGCCACGGTGGGCGAGGATGGAGTCGGCAAGCTGTGGAACCTCGGCCGGCTGGCGGATACGGGACCATGAGCCAGTCCCTGGGGGCCAGGGACGGGACACGTACCGGACTCTTGCCGCGACCCGCTCCCTTCTCGAAAATGAGCGCATGAAGGAGGCCAAGGATTTTCCCGCACGCCGCCGCGAACGCCTGATCCGCCAACTGGGCCAGGAGCAGGTGGAGGCTTACGTTGTCAGCAGTCCGGTCAACGTCAGCTATCTGACCGGCTTCAGCGGCGACAGCAGCGTGCTGATCCTGACCGGTCAGCGCGTCCTGCTGGTCAGCGATTCCCGCTACGTGGAGCAGATCGCGGAGGAATGTCCTGGCCTGGAAACTTACGTCCGCCCACCGTCGCAGAAGCTGCCCGAAGCGGTCGCGCAGGCCCTGGACAAGCTGGCCCTGCACCGCGTTGCCTTCGAGAGCAGTGCGGTCACCGTCGCCGAACTGCAGACCCTGACCGGCCTGACCCCGGCGACCGAGTGGAAGCCCGTTCTCGACCGGGTCGAATCCTTGCGCCTGAGCAAGGACGAGTCCGAGATTGCCCAGATCCGCGAGGCCATTCGCATTGCCGAGAACGCCTACCTCGCCTTCCGGTGTTTGCTGCGCGGCAGCGACACGGAGAAAGACCTGGTCGATGCGCTGGAGGGTTACGTCCGCCGGGCCGGCGGCACGGGCACCAGTTTTCCGCCGATCGTCGCCGTGGGCGAACGGGCTGCCCTGCCGCACGCTCCGCCGACGACGCGGACGGTGGACAGCGGCGACATGCTCCTGGTGGACTGGGGGGCTTGTGGGGCTTTCTACAAAAGCGACTTGACGCGCACTCTGGCCACGCGTAAGGTCCCGCCCAAACTTGACGAGGTCCATGCGGTTGTCCTGAAAGCGCAGCAGCAGGCGATCCAGGCGATCCATCCGGGCGTCCAGGCCCAGACCGTTGACGCCGCGGCCCGGGACGTGATCGGCGCGGCCGGCTACGGGGCCCAGTTTGGCCACGGGCTGGGACATGGGTTCGGTCTGCAAATTCACGAGGGGCCGTTCCTGCGGCCCGGCTCCGAGGTGGTGCTGGCCGCCGGCATGGTGTGTACCATCGAACCGGGCATTTACCTGCCCGGCTGGGGAGGCGTCCGGATCGAGGACGACGTGCTGGTAACGCCGGACGGCTGCGAGGTTTTGACACACTTGCCGCGCGGTCTGGAGTCGTTGGGACTTTAAAGCCGCTTGCGGCTTGGCGTCTCCTGGCGCTGAAGCCGCAAGCGGCATGGGAAGGGAGAGCACGGTGGCCGACGATGTGAGCAAGCAATCCGGTCCCTTCGACGTTTCGACCATCGAGACCCTGGTCGGGCTGATGAGCAAGCACGACATCAGCGAGATTGACCTGCGCGAGGGCAATCAGCGCATCCTGCTGCGTCGGGGCATGACCGTGCCCACGATGGCACTGCCCGCCCCGGTCGTGGCCCCTGCTCTGGTGGCAGCAACCGTCGCTTCTCCGACCAACAGCCAGGCCTCGCTGGAGAAACCGCCCACGCAGAACCTGAAGGAGATCAAAAGCCCCGCCATCGGCACCTTCTATGCCCGCGAGAAGCCCGAAGCGCCGCCTTACGTGACGATTGGTTCCCGGGTCACTCCCACCTCCACGGTCGGCTTGCTGGAGGCCATGAAGGTCTTCAGCGAGGTCCCGGCCGGCTGCAGCGGCCTCATCGTCGAGGTCCTGGTGGAGCAGGGCGAAGCGGTGGAGTACAACCAGGTGCTGTTCCGGGTCGATGAATCCCGATAATGCTGAAGGACCCATGACAACTGACCCATCCGCCAGTTCCGAGGCGGGACGCCTGTTTCAGCGCATCCTGGTGGCCAACCGGGGCGAGATCGCCCTGCGGATCATCCGGGCCTGCAAGGACCTGGGGATCGAGACGGTGGCCGTCTACAGCGAGGCCGACCGCGGCGCTCCCTACCTGGCCCTGGCCGATCAGACGCTGTGCATCGGCCCGGCCCCGGCGGTCGAGAGCTATCTGATGCCGGCCCGGCTGATCGCGGCCGCCGAGATTGCCGACGTGCAGGCGATCCATCCCGGCTACGGCTTCCTGTCGGAGAACGCCCGCTTTGCCGAGGCCTGCCGGGCCAGCAACATCGCCTTCATCGGCCCGCCGCACGAGGCGATGGAACGGCTGGGCAACAAGAACCAGGCCCGCAAGCTGGCCCAGAAGGCGGGCGTGCCGGTGGTCCCCGGCAGCGAGGGGCTGATCACCCGGGAAGAGGACGCCCTGGTGCGGTCCCACGAGATCGGCTATCCGGTGCTGATCAAGGCGGCGGCCGGCGGCGGCGGTCGCGGCATGCGGGTGGCCCACAACGACGCCAGTCTGCGCAGTGGGCTGAACTCCGCCCGGCAGGAGGCCGAAAAGGCGTTCAAGGACGGCAGTGTTTACCTGGAGAAGTACATCGAGCAGCCCCGCCACGTCGAGGTGCAGATCCTGGGCGACCAGTACGGCAACTTGATCCACCTGTGGGAGCGTGACTGCTCCTTGCAGCGCCGCCATCAGAAGCTGGTGGAGGAGTCGCCGGCCCCGAACCTGCCCGACAAGGTGCGTCAGGAGATGTGCGCCGCCGCGGTCCGCCTGGCCCGCGAGGCCGGCTATTACAACGCCGGCACCTGCGAGTTCCTGGTGGATCGCAACCATCGTTTTTATTTCATCGAGGTCAACGCCCGCATCCAGGTGGAGCATCCGGTAACGGAGCTGGTGACGGGCATGGACCTGGTCAAGGAGCAGATCCGCATCGCGGCCGGGCTGCCGTTGCGGTTCAAGCAGGAGGAGATCGTCCACCGCGGCTGTGCCATCGAGTGCCGGATCAACGCGGAGGACACGGAAGCGGATTTCCGCCCGTCGCCTGGCGTGATCACGCGCTGGCAGCCGCCGGGCGGTCCGGGCGTCCGGCTCGATTCGCACGTGGTGACCGGCTACCGGGTGCCGTCTAACTACGATTCGCTGATCGCCAAGCTGCTGGTGTATCAGCCGACCCGTCCCGAGGCCCTGGCCGTCATGCGCCGGGCCCTGGCCGAGTTCGTCGTGGAGGGGGTCAAGACGACGATTCCGCTGCATCGGCGGATCTTCAACGAATCCAGTTTCACGGCCGGGCCGGTGGATACGACGTACGTGGAACGGCAGCTGGTGCCGGGACGGAAGGGGTGAACCCTGTAGGGAACGCCCTCCGTGGCGTTCCTCATCCTACCGGAACGCCACGGAGGGCGTTCCCTCCAAAGGAGGTTTGCTGAGTTGTTAACGGGCCCAACGGTCATCCTGATCCTCAAGGTCGCGGTGTGCGCCGTGACGGTGCTGTTGCTGTCCTCGCTGGTGGCGCTGGCGAAGGGGCGTGTTCAGTTGCACGGCCGGATCAATCTGGTCTTCTTTATCCTGACGCTGGCGACCGTGCTCGGCTTCGAGTTCCTGATCCGCTTCGTGCAGCCCGACCTGGCGAGCTACATCAAGAGCGTGCCGGAGCTGAGGCGCCGGCTGCTGATTCATCTGAGCTTTTCGCTGCCGACCACGTTGCTCATGCCGGTGATGCTCTACACCGGCCTGCGCCGGCTCCGCAAGGTCCATCTGGCACTGGCCTGTATCTTTGGCCTGCTCTGGCTGGGGACGTTCATCACGGGCGTCTTCTTCCTGCCGCACGTCGAGCCAGCGAGCGTGGAGCAATGACATGGAGCAGGGACCGTCCAGCCCGGACCCAGCCACGCCGCCCGCCCCGCATCGCATCGTCGAGGCCATGCTCTTCCTGGGGGGCGTGCCGCTGACCGCGGAGCTGGCCTGCGAGTCGATCCGCAGTCTGACGCCGGCCCAGTTCGGCCAGATCATCGAGCACCTCAGCCGCGACTATCGCCAGCAGAACCGCCCCTACCGCATCCAGGTCCGGGACCAGGGTTACGAACTGGTTCTGTCCCCGAAGTTCCGTCCGGTGCTGGATCGGCTGTACGGCAGCGTCCGCGAGGCCCGGCTGTCGCCGGCCGCCCTCGACGTGCTGGCCCTGGTGGCCTACCGCCAGCCGGTGACGCGCCAGGAAGTGGAGGCGCTGCGCGGCTCCGACTGCACCAGCGTACTGCGGCAGCTGGTCCGATTGGGGCTGGTCGCGGTGCAGCGCGGCCAGGCCGAGAAACCCGAGGTCTGCTACGCGACCACGGCGAAGTTCCTCAAGCTGTTCCAGCTCGGCAGCCTGGACGATCTGCCGCGGACCCAGGACCTGCAGCAGCTCTGACCCGATGACTTTGGAGATTGCCGACGATGACGCGCACCATCCTGACCGCCATGCTGCTCCTGCTGACTGGCCCGCTGACCGCCGCCGAATCGCCGCGGCCCAACGTCGTGATCGTGCTGGCCGACGACTTCGGCTGGGGCGATCTCTCCTGCTGCGGCGGGAATGTCCAGACGCCCCACCTCGATCGGATGGCCCGTGAAGGGGTCCGCTTCACCCAGTTCTACGTCGCCGCGCCGATCTGCTCGCCGTCCCGGTGCGGCATCATCACCGGGCAGTTCCCGGCTCGCTGGCGAATCACCAGCTACCTCCAGACGAAGGCTGGGAACCAGGCATGTGAAATGGCCGACTTCCTGGACCCCAAAGCCCCATCCCTGCCCCGCGTGCTGAAGAGCGCCGGCTACAGAACCGCCCACGTCGGCAAGTGGCACCTCGGCGGCGGTCGCGACGTGACCAGCGCGCCGAAGTTCAAGGAGTACGGCTACGACCGCGGGCTGGGCACCTATGAAAGCCCTGAACCCCATCCGGACATCACCGCCAAGGATTGGATCTGGTCCGATGAGGACAAGGTCAAGCGCTGGGATCGGACCCGGTGGATGGTGGATCAGACGCTCGCCTTCCTCAAGGACAACCAGGCAAAGCCGTGCTTCGTCAACCTCTGGCTGGACGACACGCACACTCCGTGGGTGCCCTCCGCCGAGGACCAGAAGAAGAAAATGCCCAATAGCCGCGAGACGTTCAAGAAGGTGACCGAGGAGATGGACCGGCAGTTGGGCCGGCTGCTCGACGCCCTCCGCGCGTCGAAGGCGAGCCGACCGACGCTGGTGATCTTCCTTGGCGACAACGGGCCGCAGCCGACTTTCCAGCAAGCCCGGACCGGCGGCCTCCGCGGCAGCAAGCTGAGCCTGTACGAGGGCGGCATTCGTGTCCCGGGCATCGCCTGGGGGCCGGAGTTGGTGCGCGGCGGAGTGACGAACACGGAGACGGTGTTCGCCGCGGTCGATCTTTTCCCGAGCCTGTGCAAGGTGGCGGGCGTCACCCTCCCGAAAGGATACGAGCCGGATGGGGAGGATCTGAGCCCGGCGCTGCTGGGCAAGGCCTCGCCGAAGCGGACCAGGCCGCTCTTCTGGGAGTACGGTCGGAATCCCAAGTCGTTCAACTACCCGGCAGACGTCAGGCACCGCAGCCCCAACGTCGCCGTCCGGGATGGTGACTGGAAACTGCTGGTGAACGCCGATGGCACCGGGGTCGAGCTGTACGATCTCGCCGCTGACCCGAAGGAGACCCGGAGCCGCACTGCCGACCAGCCCGCGGTCGTCAAGCGTCTCACGGAGGCGGCTCTCCTGTGGCGGAAGTCGTTACCGTGAGAGCTGGAGCGGCACAACACTTGCCTGCGGAGAGGCATGACTCTGACGAGCAGCTCCCGGCTTTACTTTCCTGGGCAGAGCAAGGAGTGGTTTCAATGGGGAGCGCTTTTGGCTCCAGGAGAGCGGCGACCGTTCGGCCTGTCACGTGTCCGGCCAGCACGCCTCCAAGGGAGATGAAGGGGCCGTACGGCTGGACAAGCGGACCGACCGGCCCGACCAGACCAGCCCCCAGGTGCGGATACAGGACCTGGTACGTCTGTTTCTCGAGCGGCCAATCTGCTTGCAGGCGGGCGTAACTCAGCACGTCGCAGACCGCCTTGCTCTGCCGCCAGACCGACAGGACCGGCAGGTCGTTGAAAATGGCGGCGTAGGTCCCCGGGAGCCTTTGGGAATGGATGTCCTTGGCGTAGGCGGCTTCCGCCAGCACCATGGCCGGGACGTCGGAGCTGAGGATCAGGCTGTTGGTGAACGGATTGTAGCGATCGCCGCCGAAGACCCGGCTGGGAAAGAGGGTGTACCCGAGCCAGGTGAGCGTTCCCACGGAGTACCGCCAGACAGGCGAAATGTGGTCATTTTCCTGGAGCCGGCGCCACTGGTCCCTGGGGCTGTACTGGTTGACGGCGACGTAAACGTCCGTGAGATCGTTCTGTTCGAGGTAGAGCAGAAGTTTGTCGAGCGTCTCGGGCGAGATGTCGTGGTTGTTGACCTTTTTGTTCAGAGTGAGCAGCCGTGCCGGGAACCCGACGATCCGGCCGATCCGGTCCAGAGTCGGGTAGTTCCCACCCCTTTCGATCACGATCGGCTGCAGCGCGACGCCGTCCGGCTGATCCGGATGGAAGCGGCCGAATTGATAGGGGGTGGTGGCGCAGCCAAGGGGGGCAAGCAGGACAAGCCAGCCGAGCCAGGAGCCCCCCCCTCCACCAAACCTCGCAACCATCGCAGTCTCCAGAGAGAAGCGTCGAAGGACCCGGCGCACGGGAAGCGCCAGCAAAGGGTCTGGAACACGTGTTGGAGAAAGGGTGGACTTGTAGGGTCCTGTCTGCAAACATTCAAGAGCAGTTTGCTGGTGCATTCGGTTTGCAGGCAAATTTGCGAAAGCCACACCCCGGAGTCTTTCCCGTGCCTCGTTCGCTGTTGCTGCTGTTGCTGCTCGCGACCTCTGTCTCGGCTCAAGATCAACCCTCCAATCCCGCCAAACTCACGCTTGACCGCATCTTCGCGTCCGAGGAGTTCCGTGGCGAGCGCTTCTCAGCGGTGAAGTGGCTGGAGCATGGGGCGTACGTCACCTTGCAGCCGTCGAAGGCCCACAAGAACGCAAGCGACATCGTTCGTTTCGACCCGGCCGGGAAAAGTGAGGTCCTCGTCCCGGCGGAGAAGTTGATCCCACCCAGCGCCAAGGAGCCTCTCGCCGTCCAGGGCTACGAGCTATCGAAGGACCTCGACCTGGTGCTGATCTTCACCAATTCGGTGAAGGTCTGGCGGCAGAACACCCGCGGCGACTACTGGACCTTCCGCCGCTCGACCGGCAAGCTCACCAAGCTCGGCGGCGATGCCAAACCCTCAACCCTGATGTTCGCCAAGCTCTCCCCCGACGCCAGCCGCGTCGGTTACGTCCGCGAGAACAACCTGTTCGTCGAAGATGTCGAGGGCGGCCCCGCGACCAGGCTCACCAAGGACGGCTCCAGTGAGGTGATCAACGGCACCTTCGATTGGGTCTACGAGGAGGAGTTCTTCTGTCGCGACGGCTTCTGCTGGGGCCCCGACGGCAAGCAGATCGCCTACTGGCAGCTGGACACGCGCGGCGTCAAGACCTTCACCCTCGTTGACAACACCAGTCAGTCGTATCCGATCCTGAAGACGTTCGCCTATCCCAAAACGGGCGAGCGGAACTCGGCTTGCCGGATCGGCGTCGTCCCCGCGACGGGCGGACCAACGAAGTGGATTGACGTGCCCGGCGACACGCGCACGGACTTCTACCTGCCGCGGATGAAATGGGCAGGCTCCCAGGAGCTGGTGATCCAGCGCGTCAACCGGCTTCAGAACGCGGTGGACGTGATGCTCGCCGACGCCGCGACCGGACAGGTCCGCAAGGTGCTGACCGAGCGTGATGGGGCGTGGGTTGACGTCCGCGACGACGCGGTGGCCTGGGTCGAGAAGGAGAAGACCTTCACCTGGGTCAGCGAGCGCGACGGCTTCTGGCATCTGTACTTCGCCTCGCGCGATGGGACGACCGTGCGGCGCGTGACCGGCGGCGACTTCGACGTGATCCGCGTGCTGCGGGTCGATGAGAAGACCGGGTACGTCTGGTTCCTCGCGTCGCCGGAGAACCCGACCCAGCACTACCTCTACCGCGCTTCGCTCAGCGGCGGCCCGCCGGAGCGGCTCAGTCCCGCCGACCAGGTGGGCTGGCACGACTACAACGTCTCGCCGGACAGCCCCTTCGCGGTCCACACATACTCCGCGTTTGGCAAGCCGCCGCGGATTGAGCTGGTTTCGCTGCCGGACCACAAGGTCCTCCGGACCCTGGCGGCGAACGAGAAGCTGCGGGAGAAGGTCGCCAAACTGGAGCAGAGGCCGGTCGAGTTCTTCCGGGTGGACGTCGGCGGCGTCAAGCTGGACGGCTGGCTGATGAAGCCCCCGGGCTTCGACCCGGCGAGGAAGTATCCGCTGCTGTTTCACGTTTACGGCGAACCGGCGGGCCAGTCGGTGACCGACCGCTGGACCGGGAACCAGTATCTGTGGCACTTGATGCTCACCCAGCAGGGCTACGTCGTGGCCTGCGTGGACAATCGCGGCACGCCCTGCCCGCGCGGTCGGGACTGGCGGAAAGCGGCTTACCGGCGCATCGGGACGCTGGCGTCGGAGGATCAATCCGCGGCCGCCCGCGAGCTGCTCAAGCGGCCGTATCTGGATGCGGCGCGAGTCGGCGTCTGGGGCTGGAGCGGCGGCGGCTCGATGACGCTGAACCTGCTCTTCCGCTACCCGGACCTGTATCGGACCGGCATGGCGGTGGCCCCGGTGCCTGATATGCACCTGTACGACACGATCTACCAGGAGCGCTACGTGGGCTTGCCGCGGGACAACGCGGAGGACTACAAGCGCGGTTCGCCGATCACCCACGCGGCGGGGCTGAAGGGGAACCTGCTGCTGGTTCACGGCAGCGGCGACGACAACTGCCACTACCAGGGGACCGAGAAGCTCGCGAACAAGCTGGTGGAGCTGAACAAGCCCTTCACGCTGATGAGCTACCCCAACCGGAGTCATTCCGTCAACGAGGGTAAGAACACCACCCGGCACCTGTACGGCCTGCTGACCCGTTACCTCAACGACCACCTGCCCGCGGGGCCGCCGGGCGTTCGGAGCGAATGACGTGGATCGACTCCATTTCGAGGCGCTTTTAGCTCCGGGAGGAATCGGCGGATTTTCCGCGCCAGGGTGAAACCTTTTCGAGCGGATTGCAGGATCAGTCGTAGGAGGTGATCCGCATGAAACCGACCGAGCCCGACACCGACCAGTTGCTGGGACAGGCCGCCGAGGGGGAAGCCGCGGCCCGGGAAGCCCTGCTGGCCCGGCACCGCGAGCGTCTCCGGCGGATGGTCGCGTATCGGCTCGACCGCCGGCTGCTGGCACGGGTCGATCCTTCCGACGTGGTGCAGGAAGTGCTGGCGGAGGCCAACGACAAGCTGGACCGCTATCTGCGCGATCGGCCGCTGCCATTCTTTCCCTGGCTGCGCGAATTGGCCTCGGAACGCCTCGTGGCCCTGCACCGCCGGCACGTTCAGGCGGCCCGGCGCAGTGTCCGGCGTGAGGAGCTCGGAGTGCTGCTTCCGGACGAATCGCTGCAAGACCTGGCCGGCCGGCTGGTCACATCAACGACCAGCCCCAGCCAGCGGGTCGAGCGGGAGGAACAGCGGCAGCGAGTCCGGCAGGCGCTGACTCAGCTGGCGGAGCGAGACCGGGAAGTGCTGGTACTGCGGCACCTGGAGCAGCTCTCGGTCGCTGAGACGGCGGAGGTGCTGGGCATCAGCCAGAGCGCGGTCAAGACCCGGCACCTGCGAGCGCTGGAGCGGCTGGGGACCCTTCTGGAAGGCGACGGCCAAGGAGAAGACCCATGAGCGAGCAACTGGCCCACAACCCTCGGAACGAGGCCTCCGATCTGGCCCTGGGCAACCTGATCGCGGAAATCACCGACCGGCTCCAGCGCGGCGAAGTGATCGAACTGGAGCGGTACACCGCCGGCCATCCGGAGTGGGCCGAGCGATTGCGTGGTCTGCTGCCGGCGCTCCAGGCGATGGCGGACCTGAGCAACAGTGCCGGACGGGAGCCGGCGGACGGGGAGACACGCGACGCGGGGCTGCTGCAAGGAACCCTGGGCGATTTCCGGATCGTTCGTGCGCTTGGCCGGGGCGGCATGGGGATCGTCTACGAGGCGGAGCAGATCTCGCTGGGCCGCCGGGTGGCGCTGAAGACGCTGCCGCTGGTCGGTGTGCTCGACCCCAGGCAGGTGCAGCGCTTCCAGAACGAGGCGCGGGCGGCGGCGTACCTGCACCATCCGAACATCGTGCCAGTCCACGCCGTGGGGCAGGAACGCGGCGTCTACTTCTACGCCATGCAGAAGATCGACGGGCCAACCCTGGCGGAAGTGGTCCGGCAACTGCGGCGAGCCCGGGGGTTGGATGCGGCCGATTCGGCCGCGCCCGTCTCGCCCCATCCGGACCCCGCCGCCGATCCGGAGGAACCGCCCACTGCACCGTATCGCGACCCGCAACGGCCCCCTCCCGGCACAACGGCGGCCCGAGCGGAAACGACCGCCCTGCCCGCCCAGGGGAAGGAATACTTCCGGGCGGTGGCCCGGCTGGGGATGCAGGCGGCGGAAGCGCTAAGCGGCTCTATGCCGCCTCGGCGAGTTTTTACGCCGAGGCATTCAAGGCGCGGCCCCGGCTGGCTGAGGATCTGCAAGCCGGCTATCGCTATGACGCCGCTTGCGCAGCTGCCCTCGCCGGCTGCGGTGCGGGCGAAGACGCTGTCAAGCTCGACAACCAGGAGCGGTCCCGCCTTCGCCGGCAGGCCCTGGAGTGGCTGCGCGGCGACCTGGAAACCTGGCGCCGTCTTCTGGAGAAGGAGCCGGAGAAGGCTCGCCCTGCGGTGGCGGAACGGCTGCGGCACTGGGTGAGCGACCCCGACTTCAACGGCGTGCGTGGCCCGGACGCACTGGTCAAGTTGCCCGAGGCCGAACGTGAAACCTGGCAGCAACTGTGGGCGGATGTCGCCGACATGCTGGCCAGGTCGCAGGGGAAGACCACGGCAAAGCAATCGGACCCGAGGTAACGATGTCCGCAGCCCGTGCCGGGGGATCACACCGGCGGCGTGGCGCGTCAGCCCCGGCACGCGGTCGAAGTCGCCGTCATGACTGGCCAGTTTGGTTAGCCCGTTCGCCTGCATGACGGCCACGATAACGGCATCATTGGTGAGCAACCCGTACTGCTGGCTGATCGCGGCGGCGGCGCCGAGAAGGGAAGGCGCGATGGTCAAGACCTGGAGCCGCGACTGGAGGACGGTTTCCACTGCGGTGCGGAAGCGCGCCAGGGTTTGCAACGCAGCAGGCTGCTGGCGCAGTCGTTTTTTCACCTTGCCGGGCGCCCACCCGGGGAGGGTCAGAGCTTCCAGGATCATCAACTGATGTGCGACTTCGCCGAGGACGTGGGTGGACGTGAAGCCGAGGAGGTCCTGGCTCTCGATCCGTTGGAGCAGTTGCCGGCAAGGCGCTCCGTAAGCCGGGTGCGGGCCGAAATGGTAGATCAACGTATTGGCATCGAGAAAAACCGAATCTCCGGTCGCCAGGTCGGCGAAGATCATGCGGACTCCTCGGGCAGAAACTCCGGGTCCAGGGCGATCCGTTCGATGGTCTCGGCGTCCCCGCTCCAGCCCATGATGCCGTAGGCTCGGAGGAGGGGCGTGTCGCCCTGCTCGACCGTGATTCGGACTTTCTCGTGCTGTTTCAGGGGGAGAGGTTCGGCGGGTTTGAGTACGCCGTTTTCGTAGGTCGCTTCGACGGTCAATGGCACGGCTGGCCCTCCTCAGAACAAGGTTGCACCGGTCAGCCCATTGTACCCGACCGAGCCGTGCAAGCAGCGCCGACCGCGAACAACGGACCAGAGAGGGAAAAACGCGGCCGGTGCGTCTCCGCCGCCAAGCAAGACACGCACCGGCCCTGCAACGCCCGGACGCTCAGTCTGCGCGCCCGGTTCGTCCGCATAACCATTGTACCGCAGACCGCCTCATCAATGGAGATGTCGAACCATGTTTTTCACAACCTGGCTCCGGAGTCTGCGCCTCCCGTCTGGCAACCTCCTCGGTACGGCAGGGCCGAAAGCACCGCCGGCGCAGTGACAGACCCAGCTTCCGCCCGCGTCTGGAGACGCTGGAGGATCGGCTGGCACCGGCCATTCTGACCGTCAACACCACGGCCGATAACACCACGGATACCTCGGTCATGACTTTGCGGGACGCAATGTCATCTCCGGCGCTTCTGCAAACGTCGCGATTCTGGCTACGGATGCTCCGGCGCCCGGGGGCCCTCATCGAAGGGAACTACATTGGCACGAACGCAGCGGGCACCGCACCCGCTGCCTTTCCGGGATTTGATGGCATCGAGATCGCGGCCGACTACAATACCATTGGTGGGACCGCACCCGGAACAGGGAACCTCATCTCTGGCAACACTGGCAATGCCATTGCCTTTCTGGACAACGAAGGGAACCAACCCCAGTCCGTCATCACGGGCAATGTGATCGAGGGCAACCTCCTCGGCACGGACGTCTCCGGGACACAGCCGGTTGGCAACGGGGCTGGCATCGTCTTTCCCTCCACATTCTACCCGACAAGCAGCACTACCATCGGAGGTACTGCCCCCGGCGCCGGCAACACCATTGCATATAACAACGGGCCCGGCGTCTGGGTTCCGGGGGACTCGACCTACTTTACTCCGTACAGCACGGGCGTGCGAATCGAGGGCAACTCAATCCACAACAACGCCGACCTGGGAATCGACCTGGGCGACGTGCAGCTTCCCAACGCAGCCAACGACGCTGCAAATTCCGAGTTGGGTGGGTACATTGGGCAATACGAAAGCGACGGGACTCCGGTAGGCCCCAATGGCTTCAACACCAACGCAGCCAACGACGCCGCCAACCACGTCGGCGGCAACAACCTGATGAACTTCCCCGTCCTCAACTCCGCTTCCAGTTCGGCCAGCGGGACGACCATCAGTGGGACGTTCGGCACCGGCACGGCCAACGGTCAGCCGTTCGAGCCCAACACTCCCATCACCCTCGATTTCTACGCCAACACCAGCCCCGACCCGTCCGGCTACGGCCAGGGCCAGACCTGGCTCGGCTCGACCACCGTCACGACCGACGCCAACGGTAACCTGACGTTCGCCGCCGACCTGGCCGCGGGCAACCTCGCTGGGCAGTGGATCAGCGCCACGGCCACCGATCCCAGCGGCGACACGTCCGAATTCTCCGCCGACGTGCAGGCCACGACGGCTCCCAGTCAAACCTTCGCTCAGTCCCTGCAAGCCACGCTACCCCAGAGTTCCAGCACGGCCAACTCCATGACCATCCAGGCCAGCTCCAGCACCCCGCCGGCAACGGTCATCCCCGCCGTGAATGGGCTGACCGGCGTGACGCAGCCCGTGACCGTCATCCTCGACCTGGGTGGGGGAACTTACTCCAGCGGAGGGTATACCGTCAATCCGCCCCCCAACGTCACCTTCCAGATCGTCAACGGCACCCTTGACCCCACCCAGCCCGCCCTGACGGTGTCCGGCGGTCAAGTCGCCGTCCTGAGCTGCACCCTGACCACCACCGGGAACGCACCGACCATCCTGGTCACCGGCGGCAGCCTCACGTTGCGGAACGACGAGGTCGTGCAGGCGTCCGCCACCGCCACGGCTCCGGCCGTCTCCGTCACCGGCGGGACGGTGGACCTCGGGACGGCGGCCAGCCCGGGCGGCAACACCCTGAACGTCAGCGGGTCAGGTCAGGTGGTGCAGGCCACCACGGCCGGTTCCGTCTCGGCCGTCGGCGACACCTTCGAGAGCAACGGGAATCCGCTCCCGGCCTCCCTCCTCAGTTTCACCTCCCTGGTGTCGTCGTCTGCCAACGACACTGCCCTGTATGGTCTGGCGGTAACCTTCACGGCCACCGTTAGCGCCAACGGCTCGGGTGCCGGCACTCCCACGGGATCGGTGGACTTCTTCGACGCCACGACCGGGACTGACCTGGGCACGGTCTGCCTGTCCGGCGGCAGCGTCTGTCTGACCACGGCGAAGCTGGCGGCGGGCCTCAATGCCATCACGGCCACCTACTCCGGCAACAGCACCTTCCTGGCCAGCAGCAACGCCGTGCCGCTGCTCCAGCAGGCCAGCGCCGGCATCATCCTGCTCGACCCCACCGGTCAAGGGGCACTCACCGACACCGGTAACGGCAACGTCGATGTGAACGGTGGCTCCATCGTCGTCAATTCCAGCAGCTCGGCCGCCGTGGTCGTGTCCGGCAACGGCGGCATCTCCACGACGAGCAACGGCAAGGTCGTCGGTCAGGTCCAGAACGGCTCGGCCGCTGATCCTCTGGCCGCCTTGGCTGCCCCCGACCCCAACACTCTGACGGTACAAAGCACCAGCACGCTCCACGTCAGTGGCACGCAGACGGTGACACTCAACCCGGGTGTCTACGTCGGTGGCATCCAGATCAGCGACCAGGCGCACGTCACGCTCAACCCCGGCATCTATTACATGGAAGGCGGCGGCTTCTCGGTCAGCGGCAGCGGCAGCGTCACTGGCCAGGGAGTGCTGATCTACAACGCCCCCAACAGCACCAGCGACACGATCTCCCTGACGGGCAACGGCAAGGTGAGCCTCAGCCCGATGGCCAGCGGCCCCTACCAGGGCATCACCCTCTTCCAGGACCGGAACTCCACCGCCCCGATCACCATTACCGGCAACGGCAACCTGGACATCACCGGCGCCATCTATGCCGCCCATGTTTTGCTCAACGTCACCGCCAACGCCGACGTCGATGCCCAGGGCAATCCCCTGGACTCGGTCGGCCTGGCCATCATCGTCTACGACCTGAAGATCTCGGGCAACGGCGATTTCTCCGTGACCGTCCTCTCGGGATCGTGAAGCCGCTCGCGTGCCAGGTGGTCCAGGACTCCGCCCGTCAGGGAGACCACCGCCACCCCGCCGACCAGGGCAAACGGCAGGTTCAGCAGCACCAGCAGCAGGGCCGCAGCGAGCCGAACACCAGCCAGAGCAGCAGCAAAATGCCCGCCAGGACGGCAGATCCCAGCAGCAGCAGTCTTGCCGGACAAGTGCAAGTGAAGCGCCCTTTGCGTACAATGAAAGAGTGAACCGCTGACTCGCACCCTGGCTTCCGTGAAGCCCGTTGCAGTACCTGACGCATGACGCATGAGCTTATCGTTACACCGAGTGGTCGCCTGGCCTTGATCGAAGTGTCCTCGACCAGCGAGACCGCGACCGAGCTGGCACAACCCATCGTGGACGCCTTCGCCGGCGGTCCCGCGCACGGGCTGCTGCACCTGGCGACCCGGGAATTGCAGACCCGTCTGCCGCCGGCGCTGGACCACGTCCGCTCCTTCGCCTGCACCTATCTGGCGCGGATCTGCCAGACACAGGGTCACGAAGAAACGCACGAGCTGCCGCCCACGCCGCCGCCTTCCCCGGCGGAGCTGACGACCTGGATCATGCAATGTCCGCCAATGACCGGCCTGGAGTATCTGCGCGACGAGGCCCTGGCCGAATGGTGGACCGATCTGGACAAGCTGGTGCGTGAGGAGATCCGCCAGCATCCGGGCGGCGCCCAGGCCTACCTCAGCGAGAAAAACCCTCTCTGGCGCTTTGTCGGCCGGGTGACGCTGCACCTGGCCGAGAACAAGCGCGACGAGGCTTACCCGTTCGCGTTCCTGGCGACCTACGTGAGCCGGTTGTCGCCCCAGGGGCGCGTCCAGCACGAGCCGCTGGGCCGGGCGCTGCAGCAATACGCCGGCGCCAACAACCGCGAGGCCTTGCTGTCGCTGCTGGTGCCGCTGCAGCGGGCGGCCGAGCGCAGCTCCCTGGTCAAGGAACTGATCGATTCCGGCGACATCGTACCATGCCCTGGCCTGGTCGCCGCACGAGGCCCATCGCTTCTTGCAGGACATTCCGATCTTCGAGGAAAGCGGCCTGATCGTCCGCGTTCCCGATTGGTGGAAGCCCCGGCATCCCCCTCGGCCGGTCGTCAGCGTGCGGGTCGATGGCAAGCCCCGGTCGCGGCTGGGCGCGGACAGCCTGCTTGACTTTCTCGGTCGGCGTCACGCTGGACGGCGAGCCGTTGACCGACGCCGAGGTCGAGGAACTGCTGGCCTCCGGCGGGCGGGCTGGTTCGGCTCAAGGGCAAGTGGGTGGAGATGGACCGCGGCCAAGCTGGCCGAGGCGCTGCAACACTGGCGTGCGGTGGAACGCGGCGTGCAGCAGACCGGCCTGTCCTTCTTTGAAGGGATGCGTTTGCTGGCGGGCGCGCCGTTGGAGCGCGACGTCTCCGCGACCCTTCCGGAGCCGACCCGCGAATGGACCGGGCTGGCGGCCGGGCCTGAGCTGGAGGCGATGCTGGACCGGCTCAAGTCGCCCGAGGCGCGGCAAATCCCGAGTCCGCCGGGGTTGCTCGCCGAGCTGCGGCCATACCAGCGAAGCGGCCTGGGCTGGCTGCATTTCCTGACGCAACTGGGCCTCGGCGCCTGCCTCGCCGATGACATGGGTCTGGGCAAGACCGTTCAGATGATCGCCCTGCTGCTGGCGCTGAAGAGTGAGGAGCCCCGGGTTCAGCCGCTCCCAGTCTGCTGGTCGTGCCGGCCTCGCTGATCGCGAACTGGAAGGCGGAGATCGAGCGGTTTGCGCCGTCGCTGACGGTTGTCATCGCTCATCCTTCGGAAACGCCGCCCGGCAAGAAGGAAATCGTCGCGGCCGACGTGGAGGGCGCCGACCTGGTCATCACCACCTATGGCATGCTCACCCGGAAGGAATGGCTGCGCAAACGCACCTGGCGGCTGGCGATCCTCGACGAGGCGCAGGCGATCAAGAATGCCGGCACGCGCCAGGCTCGACGCCGCCAAGGAGCTGCGGGCCGCCGGCCGCATCGCCCTGACGGGCACGCCGGTCGAGAATCGGCTCTCGGACCTGTGGTCGCTGTTCGATTTCTTGAACCCCGGCCTGCTGGGCAATGCCAAGGCATTCGCGAACTTCGTCAAGAAGATGGAAGCGGCGCCCAGGCCGTCGTATCAGCCCTTGCGGACGCTGGTGGGGCCGTACATCCTCCGCCGGCTGAAGACCGACAAACGGGTGATCGCCGACCTGCCGGACAAGACCGAAGTGAAGGCCTATTGCGGCTTGAGCCGGCAGCAGGCGGCCCTGTACGAACAGGCGGTCCGCGATCTGGAGGAGCGGCTGGAGACGGCCGAAGGCATCCAGCGCCGCGGCCTGGTGCTGGCCCAGCTGATGCGCCTCAAGCAGATCTGCAATCATCCCGCCCAGCTGCTCGGCCACGGCGACTACGACCCGAAGCACAGCGGCAAGTTTCAGCGTCTGGCCGAACTGTGCGAGGAGCTGGCCCAGCGGCAGGAGAAAGCGCTGGTCTTCACGCAGTTTCGCGAGATTGCGGAGCCGCTGGCCCGGTTCCTCGAGGGCATTTTCGGCCGGCCGGGCCTGGTGCTGCACGGCGGCACGGCGGTCGCCCAGCGGCGCGAACTGGTGGAGAGTTTCCAGCGCGAGAACGGGCCGCCGTTCTTCGTGCTGTCCGTCAAGGCGGGCGGCACCGGGCTGAACCTGACGGCCGCGTCGCAGGTGATTCACTTCGATCGCTGGTGGAACCCCGCCGTGGAGGACCAGGCGACCGACCGGGCCTTCCGCATCGGCCAGAAGCGCAACGTCCTGGTCCACAAGTTCGTCTGCCGGGGCACCGTCGAGGAGCGCATCGACGCCATGATCGCCGAGAAAGCCGATCTGGTGCGCGACGTGGTCGAAGGCGGCGAGCGACTGCTGACGGAGATGGACAATGAGGAATTGCTGAAATTCGTGGCCCTGGACGTAAACAAGGCGCTGGAGTCTTGAATGACGTTGCAGGCCACAGGTAGAATAAGAATACACTCGCAATCCGTTGCTGATACAAAGGGGTCTCTGATGTGGTTTGAAGAATTTCGGCCTTACGTGCCGGTGGCCCAGCGCAAAGCCCAGGCGGCCCGGGAGATGGCGAAACGCCGCAAGAACGGCGCAGACGGTCTCGCCTGTCGTCCTCGAGGGCCGGACCATTGCGCGCACCTTCTGGGGCAAGGCCTGGTGCGACAACCTGGAGTCCTACAGCGACTTCGCGAACCGCTTGCCGCGCGGCCGCACATACGTCCGCAACGGCTCGGTGGTGGACCTGCAGATTCACCCGGGCAAGGTCAAGGCGACTGGTCAGCGGCTCCGAGCTTTACGAGGTCAAATCACCATCGCGCCGCTGCCGGCCAAGGCAGTGGCGACCGCATCAAGTCGCGCTGCGCGGGGCAGGTCGGCTCGCTGGTGGAACTGCTGCAAGGCAAGCTGTCGAACAGCGTGATCGACATTGTCACGGCGCGCGGCGCCGGCCTGTTCCCCAAGCCGAGCGAGATCGAGATGTCGTGCTCCTGTCCGGACTGGGCCGGCATGTGCAAGCACGTCGCCGCCGTGATGTACGGCGTCGGAGCGCGACTGGATCACCAACCCGAACTGCTTTTCCGCTTGCGCAAGGTCGATCATCTGGAACTGATCAGGAAGCCGAGTCTCGGGCCAGCAAGGAGAAAGCGAAGCCCCGGAAGAAGACGCTCGCCGAGAGCGACGTGGCCGGGGTGTTCGGGATCGAGCTTGCGGGGACGGAAGCCGCTACGCCCGCCCCACCGGAGCCGGACACGAAACCCAAGCGGGGCAAGACCAGCAAGGGGAAGCCGGCCGCGAAAGACGTTTCCCCCGCGCCGAAGACGACCCGCAAGACTCGGTCCACGCCGAAAACCACGAAAGCGAAGAAGGGCAAACAAGGCGACACGGGAGCGTGACGGAGCAGCAGGAACGACCTGTTCGGCAACGCCGGATAGTCCCCGGAGCAGGTCTGGTGCGTAAAAAACCTTGGCTCAGAGGGGCACGCACACGATCTTGCCGCAGCCTGGACACCGGATCTTCTTGCCGGCCAGCGCCGTCCGCGCCTTCAGATCCTTGCCGCAGTCCGGACACGGGAAGGACACGACTTCCTGGCCCGGCTCGTCCTGGTCGGAGGCGGGCTCGACCTCCTGTTCCGCGAGGCGTCCGCGTCTCCGGAGGAGCCACAGACCCAGCACGAGCAGGAGCGCAAGACCGAGGATGGCTCCCGCCAACCAGATCTTCCATCGCGAAGGGGGAGCGGGGACGGAATCACCCGGCAGCTCCGGAATCGAGCCGGCGCGAATGCGGAGGTCGGTCAGCCGGATGTCGAACGTGGCCTTGGGGCCGCCCGTCGAGGCCACCAGCCGGATGTCTTTCACGTCGTCTGCCGCGAACGAATACTGATCGAGCAAGGTGAACTCCTTGTCCACGCCCTCCGCAAATCTGTAGTAATCCAGCAGCGAACCGGTACGGACCAGGTGAAGACGCCCTTTCTTCGCCGCGGTGTAGATGGGTTTCCATGGGTGCTTCTGTTCGCCGGTCTTCTCATTCCACACCGTGACCCAGGTAGCAATTCGGCTTCCCGGTGAAACGATGGTGTACGAGAGGGTGGCCATGTTCAATCGGGGGGTATCCAGGAGAACGCCCAGGCTGAAGCGTGTTTGCTTTGGTGACTCCGCCGGCCTGGGTTCCTGAAGGACCTCGTAACTCACCGTGATCTCGAAGTCCCCCTTGATGGGGAACGTGGTCATGACTCCGGTGCCCTGTAGCTCGCCCGGCCGGCCGGCCGGCAGCGTGATCCGGAGCCCCTCCGGCTCAAAGCGGACGCAGCTCTCGGCGTCCGGACCAAACCGCTCCAGACCTTGACAGTTCTCGGGCCCCTTGAGCGATCGATAAAACTCCTGGGCCGGTGCCTTGCGGAGATGGACGTCGTCGCCATCGACCTGCAAGGCGAACAGCATCAGGCCAAGCGGGCCGCCGCTGGCCAGGAAGTTGCTCGCCGGGGAAAAGGCCAGGGTCGAGATCGGCCGGGTCTGCCTGGGCAAGCTGGCGATCCGCTGATGCGTCTGGACGTTCCAGAAATGAATGGTGCGGTCCGCGGCGGCGGCCAGCAGCTTGCCGTCCGGCGAAAACGCCACGCCGCCGACGGTCCCGTCGGCGCCTTCCAGGTTGGCGACAGCCTTTCCGGTCTCGGCGTTCCACAGCCGGACCGTGCCGTTCTTCGCCCCTGTGGCCACCAGGATGTCATCGGGCGCGACCGCCACCGCCTCGACAGCGTCCTCGTGGCCGCGCAACGTGAAGCGCTGCTGCCCCGTCTCGGCATCCCAGAGGACGGCGGTTTGATCCCGGCTGGCGGTCACCAGGCCCTTGCCGTGGTGGAAATACGCTGCCGCGACCACTTCCGCGGAGTGTCCCTGCAACAGCTGTCGCTCCTGGTGCGTCTTCACGTCCCAGAGTTTCGCGGTCCCGTCCGCACCGCCGCTGAGCAGGGACGCGCCATCCGGAGCGAAGGCCAGGCTCCGGACTCCGGTGGGGTGGGCAAGCCAGCTGGCCTGCTCCTTTCCGGTGGCCGGATCGCGCAGCTTGACGGCCCCGCTGAACTCGCCGCTGACCAGCGTCTGGCCGTCCGGGGCAAAGACCACGCTGCTGGTGCCGGGAATCGCCGGCAAGGTGAGCAGCTCCCTGGCCGTCTCCACGTCATAGATTTTGAGATGGCCGGGATGCTCCGGCCTGGCCCCGACGGTGACCAGCCTCTTGCCGTCGGGAGAGAACGCCAGCGCCGCCACCATCGCATCAAAGACGGGTCCGGGCCGTGGCGCTGGGGTCGCGGGGCGAGCTGCCACCGGGACGGCGGTTGCTTGCACCTTGAGCTGCTTGTGGGAATCGGAGCCTAGCCGGGAGGCCGCCAGGATACCGCCGCCGATCAGCAGGGCCAGGCCCAGCAGCAGGGCAACGCCCAGCGTGACACTGCCGCTCACCAGGCTCCCGGCCAGAGCAAAGACCGCCGGCGACAGCGTTGTGGCGGCAACCTTGCCGGAACCCGGAGGAAGCACCGCCTGGGGCGTGTTCTCGATCAGGGCCGCTGGGGGAGCGGCCGAGGCGGCATTCTGGGCCAGGGCGACCGCCGTCAGCACGGCGGAGAAGGTGATGCCGCGACGCACCAGGCGGTTCTCCAGCAGCTTGCGGGCCTGGGCCAGCCGGCCTGAGAGGGTTCCCTCCTTCCAGCCCAGCTCCTGAGCCGCTTCGGCCCGGCTCATCCCCTCCAGGCAGCACAGCACGAATGGGGCACGGAACTTGGCCGGCAGCCGCTGCACTTCTTCATCGAGGATGCGCTGCAATTCCCGGCAGGCCGCTTCACTGCTGGCCGACGGCTCCATTCGGGCCTCGATGGGAACACCACGGAGGGCGTTCCCTGCAGCGCCTTGCTCGCGGCGAAGACTGCTGCGCCGGGCTTTCAGGGCGGTGCGATAGGCAACGCCGTGAAGCCAGCTGCCGACCGCCTCGCCCTTGCGGATGGAAGCGGCCTTGCGGGCCAGGATCAGAAAGGTGGCCTGGAAGGCGTCCTCGGCGTCCTGTGGCTGCTGCAGCACGCGCCGGCACACGCCCCAGACTGTGTTGCCGTGCCGCCGCACCAGCCCCGCGAAGGCGTCCTCGTCGCGGCGGCGGACGTAGCGCTCCAGCAGCTGCTGGTCGCTGTCGTGCCTGGGTTCGACTCCGATCAGGTTGCGCACGTCGGTCGGCAGGGTGCCGGCTTGGGGGTTCGCCATCGGCCTGTTCTCCTTGGGGCGGCTCTATTCTTATAGTCCCCGGGACACCGTCGGCGCGTAGACTTTTTTTCTACCATGCTTGCCAGAGGGAGAAAACTGTGGTAGAACACTCCTTCAGCAATCCCAGGGAAGGGGCTCTGAAGGGCCAGGTCTAGCTCAGGTGCCTTGCACCAGGGCGGCGTTGCGCCGCCCGAGCGTTTACCTACCCAAACATCACAAGGAAGGCTGTTTCAGCCCCGCTTCCGGCACCACCACCATTGGGGCCCGATCGGACTGGAACAATCGCGCCAATCGTGATCCCGATCGGGCCCCAATGGTGGTGGTGCCGGCGGGTCCGAGAGCCTTCCGAGTCCCAGGTCGTGTTGTAGACGCCCTTCAGAGGCAGGGGCTGTTCGACGAACCCATCGAGCAGCCCTGTTTCTTTCCTGTCCGCGCTCACCGAGTCCGCCGCCGATCGGACCCGTTTGGTATCGGCGGCTGGGTTTCGTCCGTCACTTCCGGGCGCTGTGCGTCGCCAGTCCTCCGAAAGATCGTCTGAAGGACCTTCTGCCACAGCTCGCGGTTTCCCGACCGATCGGCGGGACGAGCGCTGCCGGCCGGTTTCGGAGTCGGGGCTGGCTCCTTGCGCTCCGCCGATGCGGAACGCTCCGGCTTGCTGGTTGCTGGCCTGGGCCGAGGAGCCGGCTCCGGCGGAGCCACCGGCGCGGTCTGCGCCGCGGCCGGCTCCGCGCGTTGCTGATCGGAGAGGGAATCGCGGCATTGCTGGCTGAAGTTCCGTCCCAGCGACTCCTGAATGGGCGGGATGAGGGCGCGCAGGAGGGCGCAGGCCAGGGGAGCCTGCATCCCACCTACCAGCGGCAGGAAGTCGTCGCCGGCCACCGCCTCCTGCTGCCACAGCAGCCACTCCTGCTGGTCCAGCGTGTCCGGATCGACCGCCTTGTCCGGCTTGCCGATGGCGTAGGACAGCACCAGCCGGGCCGCCGACAGGTCGCCTTCTTTCGCTTTCTGGAGCAGCTGGCGCACGATCGCTTGCAGGTCCTCGGCCGTAACCGCGTCCAGCATGGCCTGACGCAATGCGGCCGTCCGGCGGGCGAAGGGGTTGCCGGGACCGCCCTTGTTGTTTTTGCAGAAGCGGCCCCGGTTGTCGCGATCCGGGTTGGCCGAGGCGTTGTCGTTGCCGGCGGCAGGCCCGGAGGCCGCGCTCGTCGGGGGAGCGCCGGTCCCGTTGCCGGCGTGAGGATCAAGCGGATTCATGGTTCGCAAACGCTCCTGTGAGATGACACTGTGCCCCGAGGGGATTTCTCACTCCAGTATGAATAGGCCGGGTTGCTTTGGGGGAGAGCAGTTTGGCTGTCAGACGCGGACACTTGGAGTTTTCCCGGACGACACTGGAGTGCGCCCGTGGCGTGACAGGCGATGCGGGGCACAGCCAATCCTCATTCCGACCGCTCCCAGACCGCGGGTAGTTTCCTGGAGTCCTGCGCCGCAGGTCTGCGAGACAACGAAGCCGCTGGCCTGCGACACGTAAAAGATCCGGCCGTTGGAAACGACGGCGCCCAGGCATTCGCGCGAGTCGATCGCCGGACCGGTCGAGACCAGCTTGCCGCCGGCGGCGAGGTCGATCATGTCCATGTTGGCGCCCAGGACGTACGAGCCCGACATGGTGAACCGGCAGCAGGCGTAGTTGTGATCGACGCCGCCGACCACCTTGCCGGTCTTCCGGTCGAACACGTTGCCGCGGCCGCGCAAAGCGTTGGAGAAGATGAACTGCTCGCCTACCGTGACGACGTTGAGCGCGGAAGTGATGGGGTCGGACTTCCAGACGAGCGAGCCGTCCCTGGCGTCCAGGCACCACACGAAACGGTCCCGGGTGTCCTCGCTGGCCTGATTGTTGCCGCCCAGATAGAGCCGGCCATCGCGCGCGGACAGGGTACACTTGGCGGTGACGTAATGTTTGGTCGTCAGCCAATCGACCTTGCCGGTCTTCGGGTCCAGGCACGCCGTCAGGCCGTTGTTCTTCGGCAAGCCGCGGTCAGCCTTCTTGCTCGCCGCGTAGCCGAAGAACGTGGAATAGTACAGCTTGCCGTCCAGCAGGCAGAGGCCGCAGTCGTTGCCGCCCCGGCCATATTCCGAGAAATCCTTCTGCCAGACCACCTTGCCGGTGTCCAGGTCCCAGGCCCAGAGCAGCGGTCGGTTGTCCCTGGGATAGTACGGGTTGTCGTTGGAATAGATCCAGGCCATGGTCTCCCGGCCGTCCTTCGACGCCTCCGGCGTGCCCTTGAACGTGAACGGCTTCTCCGTTCCCTGAAAGGCATACTGGCCGGAGCCGGAGGCGTAGATCGCGAGGTTGCCATGCACCACCGGCGGGAACTGCCGACTCCAGCTCGGCGAGCCGGTGAAGCGGGCTTGCCAGACCAGCTTGCCCGTCGCAGCGTCGAGGCAGCGCATCAGCGATTGCTTGATGCCGGCCTGGGGAACGATCAGCTTGCCGTTGAAGTAGAGGGGCGACGTGAAGGAGAGATAGACGCCGGGCCAGTAGCGACGCCACAGCAGCCGGCCGGTGTCCTGCTCCACCGCGATGATTTGCCCTTCGGCCGTGTGCGTGTACAGCCGGCCGCCGCCACAGACCGGCAAGTGCTTGATGGTGCCCTCCAGCCGGCGGGCCCAGCGCATGCGCAGCGGCGGCTTCAGGCCCTGGACGTTCGCGTTGGTGCCTGCGAAGTCGCCGTAGTTCGTGTACCAGTCGTACTTGGCGTCGGCGAGCGGGCCGGCGATGGGACTGCGGATGCGATTGACTTCCAGGTCCTTCTCCGGCAGCGCCGCCTTGCCGTCCGGCCCCAGCACGTAGAGATAGCCGTCCTCACACGGCACCCAGATCCGGCCGGCTGACACGGCGACCGGGGCGGTGATCGGCGAGCCGAACGCGGTCGCGAAAGACCACGGCTCGCCGCCGGCCAGCGGCACGACGTACAGCTTGCCGTCCAGGCCGCCGTAGATGACGTGGTCGCGGGTCAGCACGGGTGGGCAAATGGATGCGGCCGGGCAGAGCACCTCCGGCTTTTTCTGGCCGGGGCGGTGCCGGCACAGACCCAGGCCTTGCTCGGGCTTCACCCGATAAACGTCGTTGCCGCGGATGCTCACCGAGGCGAAGCTCAGCAGGCCGGGCAGATGGATGGCCGTCTCGGTCCCCTTGACGAAATTGGTCTGCACCTTGCCGTCAGCCAGACGCAACACCTCCACCCGCCCCGCGTTGTCGCGGCGGTGCCACTGGACGTAGACGTTGCCGGCTTCGTCAGCGCTTTGACCAAATGTGGCCGGATATTCGGAGCCGTCGTAGGCGGGAATCACGCCAACCGAGCGCAGTTGCGGCCGGGCGCCGCCATCTTCCAGGAACACGGTGCGCCCGCCCGCCGGCATGACGACGGTCTTGCCAAGCAGACAGATGTCGCGGGAACAGACGAAATGGTCGCGCCAGGTGACGCGCGTTTTGCGGTCCTTCAACCACTCCTCGCCGCTCCAGCGGTTGCCGTCGAACTTGATGACCTCTTTCACAAAGTCCCAGGTCCAGACTTGCTCGCCATCCGGCTTGAGGGCATACACCCGCGCGCCCAGGGTCGCGAAATAGACGCGGTCGGCCCCGGCCGCGGGGGAGGAGAAAATCGGCTCACGGCAGTCGATCTCGCGGACCACGGCACCGGTGTCCCGGTCGAGCACGTGGACGTAACCGGCCGTCGTGCCGACGTGGACGTATTTGCCGATCACCGCGGGGGCGGCGACGTTGTTGCAGTTGCCCGGCCCGCCGCGAGTGGCAAAGCGCCACAGCACCTTGAGCGTCCGAGCGTCGATTGCCCAGACGACACCCGAGCCATCGATCACGAAAACCTTGCCGCCGGCAATCACGGGAGCCGCGTAGATCCCGTCCGACAGCGGCACCGCACCGACCAGGCCGAGTGGTGTTTTCACCGCTGCACCGGGGTTGTTGCCGGACCGGAGAGCGCCGCCCTGAAGCTGCGGCCAGTCGTCGCTGCCCCGGACGACCGCGGCGGCGAGAAACAACGCGATTACAACTGTGAAGGATTTCATGACACCTGTCTCCGCCTGGCCGAAACGCTTGACCCAACCGTTCCCCGATGGACACCGATGGGTCGGGGCTGCGACTCCAGCAGTTGAGCTTATCCATCCCAGGGGCCGGTTGCAACCGCGGCAAATGATTGAGGAACTCGTCCGGCCTGGTCACGAAGGAGCAGACGACAACTGAATGCTCCTTGTTGCACCAGCGGCACCTCCCTGGTAGTTTCATGACACCAGCCGGCCCGACAGAACACGGATAACCTCCGCAAGTTCGGAAGCGCAATCGAAGGACCCACTGTTTCCTGACCAACCTTGCTCCTGGCAGCGCTGTCTCGCGGTGCGGATGAGCGGATCACACGTGGGAAGGCCGCCTGCCATCTGGATGGCAATGCGCCATTGGGAGATGGGGAAACGGTAGGGGATCGCCTTGTCGCCGCAGAGGGCCCTTGGGTGCATCCCTTCGGTGAGCATGGCCGTGAACATGCGCTTGTCGGTGAGAACGTAGACCAGGGCAAACAACGCCTCAATCGCCGCGGCGCAGGGGACTGCGGCGTTCCTGACGCCAATGGTAAAGCCGGCCCTCGCATTCAAACTCTCCCGAGACGCCCACCAGGATGCTTGCCTCGTCGGCCAACAAGGTTTCGAGCGCAGGGATTGCCTGCAGTGCCTGGGGCCAGTCCACCGCCTGACTGGGCAGGCGTTCGGCTGCTGTGGTGCGGACGTCGGCATCTGCGTGGGCGAGCAAGGGGATCAAGTCTTCGAGTTTGGCCGAGGGGTCGAGAACAAATGCCTTGTGCTGGTTTACCTGAATCGCCTGGCGAACGTAGTCGCTGACACGTTTGGCCCGGAACTGATCGACGGGGGCAAGGTCGGCCCGAGACGTGGCATCCAGAGCGGCCAGAGCGGGTTCCGCCGCGGGGCCAATCGTCATGAGCCAATCGGCCGCACCCCAGGCGGCACCGCGGCCGTCGGGTCTGCCAACGTCGGCAATCGCCTGGACAGCGGCGGCGATGGTCTGCTGTGGTTCCCGGGCGTAGGCATCGGCCAGCCGGCGCTCGCATTCCCGCGCGGAAAAGCGCTTGACGTTCATCTGCGGAAATGCAAACTCCGCAAAAAGCTCGGTCAAAGTGACTTCAGCCGGGCCGATTGTCTGGAGAAAGACGCCGCGCAGCTGGTCGAAAAAGTTCGAGGCTTGAATCCAGGTGCTGGGGAACCGGACCTGCTGCTCTTTCCGACCGGCGTAGCGGCGGGCAGCGCGTTCGATTCCCTCCAGGGTCTGCTGTCGCTGGGCTGGACTGAGACGGGGTGCAAGCAACGTCAGGAGGTGAGCAACGTGTCCACCGGGGGATGCCTCACAGTCAAGCCCCTGGTGCGCTCCCCAGTCGGCGGACTCATGAGGTTCCAGGGCGGCAAGGAGCCTGGATACCGCCTCGGGATCGACCAGGACCGTCTCGCCCTGCTGCGAAAGGGCAAAAGCAGCGGCGTCCCGAATGCGGTTGCAGTCATCGCCAAGACGCCGGAGCAGGACCGGGATCGCCTGTGCTGGGGCAAGATGCTTGCCTGCCTTCTCGAAGGTACATCCCTGCACGGCCCGCCAGCGCAGTTCCTTGTCCTGACTCTCGGTGAGCCGAAGGATCAAGTCAGCGGCGTTGGCCGGCAAGGACCAGGTTCCCTGACGGTAGAGGCCAAGCCTGGGCAGCTGAGCAAAGACCAGGCACGTGGGTGCGGAGGCCGCGGCGAGCGCGGTGGCTGCCGGTTGGGGGAGGGGAGTCGGATTGATGGCCCAGGCCCAGGCCAGCGCTGCCGCTGCCCTCACTTCCAGGGGCTGAGTTGGGGAAGCCCACCCGGCAAACGTGGGCACGTCGTCGGCAGTTGAGTAGACGCCAAACTCGAGAATGCACCCCGCCTGCCGAGCAGGATCCTTTTCCTCCGCGACCATTCGGATCAGGGCCTGCCTGGCGGTCGGTCGTGTCTGCGGCCAAAGGAGGAGCAGCGATGCCGCGGCCGCGGCGACCTGATGATCCGGGTCGTCCAGGAGGCGCTCAAACGTCGCCTGGCCCCTCTGGATGGCACGGGCCGTTTGCCAGGCACAAAAGTCCATGCGCCGCATGGAGGGGCCGTCAGAACCTTGGTCGTCCTCGGCTTCAACCGTGTCATCCTCCTCGGCCGGGATGGGTTCCTTCCTGTCGTAAGTTGGAACGGCGCTCGAAGACAGAGCGGCGAATTCGGCCTCGGTAAGCAGAGGCGTGGGCTCATCGATGCCTCCCGGCGGCTCCGGCACCAACGGGTCGCCGCCGTATTCCGGAGCTTGCAACCAGCGGTCGCGCAGGGCGTTGAGAATGCCCGCCCGCCAGGGCACTTCGGGATGCTCGACGGCTTCAATCAGAAAGGGAATGACCGCCACGGTCGAATCGTAATAATCCCCCTGGTGATTCAGCGATCCCCAAAAGTCGTTCCAGCCCCTGGACTGGCTCTTCTCATCGGCAGCGATCATGCGGCGTAAAATGTCCGGCACGTTGCGAGCCTGACCGTAGGCGTGGGTCAACTTGCTCCAGTCCACACGCAGCAGATTCTCCCACATAGGCGGCTCCGATCCGGGCAGTCGTCCCACCGGCGACCCGGACAAACCCCGAAGATGAGCAACTCTGCTCACTTCTCCAGTTCCTGGTCCGGCACCGTCAAGCCGACGGCCCAGTAAATGCCGCCGAAAAACGGGACGCATCTCAAATTATACAAGTTTGCCAATTCGGATGAATTGGGATGCGTCTTCCTTTTGCTCATTTTGCTCGGAACAGTTCCAAGGGGGCCTCCCGGCTCTTCGCGCGCATGACTCCAAGCCGAGCGATCCGACCGGGCTTCGCGTTGACAAGCGCGCTACCCGGCCGGATACTGAAGTGAGGTTCGCCCGAGCTTGCCTGGAGGTGCCTCCTCATGGTGCAATCGACTGTCCCTGACTTCTTTCAGGAAGAAACTGCGGACGCGCTGCGCGCCCAGGTCGATTGGCTCGTCCGCGAGGTCGGCATCGACAGCGCCTTCTTCGAGAAACTTCTCGGCACGGACGAGGTTACGTTCTCGGGCTGGCGTCAATCCGATGCCCTGCTCCCCCCGGACGGGGAAGAGACCCTCCGGGATCTCTGGGGTGCAATGCTCCACCTCCTCTCGTTCCTCAACTTCGACCAATTGCGGGTCCGGGATCTCTTCCAGCAGACGATGCCGGCCTGTCCATCGGGCAAGGAGTCGGCTCTGACGCCCCCGTGGAGCGGGACGAGCCTGAAGGCCTACCTGGAGCAGGAACGCGCTGACGGGATCGAGAAGGTCGCTGACTGGGTGACAGGGCTTCGGTTCGGCGATCCCTATGCGGCTTGAGACAAGGAGCCGTTCATGGCCGTCAGCCCTGGCCTCGGGATCACGGTCGCCGCCGGCGTGAGCTACTCGTGGACGCTGGTTCCGTTCAACCATTGACGCGATAGCAACCTCGTCGGTATGGCGGGTGTATCACTTGCAATGCCTCCTCTTTCCCTCGTGCCGCGTCCCAATTCCCGCTCAAATCGCACCACCGGGCCTGGGTACGGGGTCGCCGTTGGCGTCAAAGCAGTTCGGGGCGGTGCCGGGAAAGGTGTTGCCTGAAACGTGATTTGCCGTAATAATAGATGAAAGTTCACCTGTACCAGGAAGTTGCCATGAACGTCTACGAAACATCCGCGACCGTGCTAGACCAGGGCCAGGTTCTCGTTGCTGGCGTGCCGTTCGCGCCGGGAACCGAAGTGGAGGTCACCATTAAGCCGGCCCAGAATGGTGGGCAGGCTGCGGTTGCGGCGGCGACCGACCGCGCTGCACGACTCTTCGCAGCCCTGGACAAGGCACGAAACACGGAGCCGGTCGGGCCGCTGCGCCGCGAGGAGCTGTACGACCGCAAAGTTCTTCGTTGACACAAACGTCCTTGTCTACGCCGCGTCGAAAGCTCCCGAGGATCAGGAGAAGCGGCAAAGGGCCCGCACGCTCTTGACCCGTCCGGAAATCGGTTTCTCCGCGCAAGTGCTGCAGGAGTTCTACACCGTCGCCGTCGCCAAGAAGCACTTGCAGATGACCCACGACGAGGCGGTAGCCGTGCTGCAATCGCTCGCGACGTTTCCCGTGTGGCCCATCACCCGCGAGTTGATCATGGAAGCGACCGACGTCAAGCAGCGATTCGGCCTCTCCTACTGGGACGCGGCCATCATCGTTGCGGCCAAGCAGATGGGGTGCAGCACGATCTACAGCGAAGACCTGAACGCGGGCCAGAACTACGATGGCGTCACGGTCATCAATCCATTCGCCGCTGACCCGGCCCCATAAGGTGACCGCATGTCTACCCCCGACTATGTCCACGAAAGCGGAACTGCGTGACGCCCTTCGGGCAAATCTGCCCGACACCATGGCACGGGTGAATGCCGCGCTGGCCGGCACAGATCTCGATCAACTCGAATCCGTCCTGAACCGGATCGGCAGAGATCAACAGCTGCCCAACTGGTACGCACGGCTGAAGACGAAGCACACGCTGCCGAATCTCGACGGCAAGACCATTGGGAGCGTCGTCGAAATGTTGCTCGTGGCGGTGCTGGAGACGCACACCTTCGCCGGCATGTCCGCTCCCCCGCTGCGAATCAACCCGGCCCGGGGCTATCTGCCCGATCTCGACCTGGGCGTCAAGTCGCCCTCGGAAAACTACTGCACCAGCGAGACGTTCTTCCCCACTTACGAGCGCCTGATCGGCAGCGAGCACGACCTGCTGGTGCTGCTGACGGACTACCAGGATGCCAAGAAAAAGCCGCCGCTCAAGCTCCAGATCATCCAGTGGCGATACCTGACCGCGTCCCAGGTCGCTGACTCCAACCTCTGCTGCATCGCTCTGAAGCACCGCGAATGGCTGGTCCGGACCGACGAAAACCGGGCGAAGCGCGTCTTCCGCTTCCTTGCCTACGTCAACCAGAGCGCCTGGCGGGCCAGGCGGCTTCTGTACCTCGTGGACAACATGCGCGACGACAGCCAGATCCGCGAGATCATTGCGAAGGCGGAAGCAGACTTCACCAAGACGAACAAACGCGCCTGAAGAAAGACAAGATCCCGATCCCCGACGCAGACCTGGCAGCCCTGAAGGGTATCCTGGCTGTGACACCGCTCCAACTTGGGATCGTCGATGCGGCGGACAACTGGGTCATCGAGGTACGCAAGGACACCGCCCGCGCACCGAATAATAACGAGTGGCAGCAGATGCTTGCCAGCCCGCTCGATGGCCTCATTGGCATGAGCCTCGCATTACAATGGCGGTGTAACTTCGGACCCCTCTTTGGTGCCGCAGCCGACGAAGACGATGAGGACTGACTGTTCATCTTCCTGTTGCGTGCCGATAAACGGCACGCAACAGGAAAGAGCGACCCTGCTCACTTCTCCAGCTCGCGATCCGGCACCGTCAGGCCGGCCGCCCAGTAAATGCCATTGCGCAGCAGCCGGCGGAAGGCCGCTGTCTCAAAGTCGTCGGGACTGCCCAGCGAGCAATAGAACACTCGGCCGCCAGCCACGTCCTTGTTGGTCCACGCCACCGGCTCCGGCATCTTCTGGCCCTCGACCCGGCCCATCACCAGCGCCGTCGCCTTCTCGCCCAGCGGCGACGTCTTGTACAGCGACGACTTCACCGGCAATTCCGCCAGGGGCACGCCAATCAGGATCGGGTGCTTCTGGGCCCCCGCCTTGACCTGAATGAAGGTCTTGCCATCCTTCGCAAGCTTGGCGTCGTGATGGCCGACGTAGTGGCCACCGAGAACGTCGCGGTCGAACTCCGGCCAGGCGGCATGGCCGGCCGGGAGCTTCTGGTTGGCACGCAAGCTGAAGGCGTGGCTGGCCGTGCGGATGCCGACCACCGGCTTGCCGGCCGCGACAAACTTCTGAATCCGGGCCAGCTGCTCCTCGGTGAGTACACGCCGGCGCACGCTCACCAGGATCAGGTCGGCGTCGTCCAGACGTTCCAGGCCGGGGAAATCGTTCGGGGCCTTGTCGGAGGCGAACACCGTGCTGACGCGGAAATCCTTGCCCAGGTGCTTCAGGGCAAAGGGCGGCAGACTCTGCTCGGTCTTGTACTCGTCCTCGCCGACGATCATGACCAGGTGCGGCCTCCTGTCGTCCTTGAAGCGGAAGGGCTTGCCGCCCAGCAGATCGGCGCTGGTGATGGTCGGGCACCAGTGGCGCTCGATGTGCCCTAGCACCAGGTCGGTGCCGGTGAAATGGCTGACGAACGGCCGGGCGTGCGGATCGTACATGGTGTCGGTCATGTCGCGCATCAGCACCACGTTCAGGTCCTGGTAGGACAGCTGGCGGACCGCGAACGGCCGGCCCAGGACGCACATGTTGGTGTGGACGCCCATCACGATCACGTTGGTGATGCCGCGCTGCCGGATCAGGTAGTAGGCCTCGGCGTTGTCGGTGATGGCATCGCCGTCCTTGATTTCCAGAGTGGCAATCTGGCGCGACCACGCTCTGAAGGACTTCGGAGCCGGGTCGCAATCGCAGCCGCCGTTGGAGTCGTCGATGGGCAGAGGCGGCTCCCGTTTGGGATCGAGCCGGCAGGAGTTCAGCAGCGGCACCTTGGGCTCGGCCTTCGGAGCTTGCTGGGCCAGCTTGCGCTGCGGCGTGTCCTTGTAGAACGCCATCGTCTCGCTGGGACAGTGGATGATCAGCGCCCCCTGGCCCGGGCGGCCTTGAGGACCTCGTTCATGCGCGGGGCCATCTCGGCCACGCGGGCGGTCGCCGTCGGACACCAGTGCTTGTCCCACATGTCGCAGACGACCACCGCGGTCTTGCGCGCGTCCCAGGCGACTTCCTTCGTCAGGACGTGATACCGGCCCGAGCCGGGGGAGGTTTCCACCTGGCTGCGCTGGTGCAGCAGCAGCCGATTCGCCTCGGGAATGGTGGGCTGTGTCGGCGGCCGGCAGAGTGAGGGGGATGACAGCAAGAGGGAGGAACGCACAGAACAGGGGCAGCGCGATTCGGTTGAACATGGCGGCAAATCTCCGGTGAGCCAAAGGGGACATGCCTTGAAGGTAAAGCAAGCCGTCTTCCGGCTCAATGGGATTTCCGGAGATTGGAGCCAATCCGGTCAGGCCGGCCGATACACCAGCACCGGAGCGGAGCAGCTCCGGATCACCTTGTCGGCCACGCTGCCGAGCATCAGCCGGCGGACGCCTCCCCGGCCGTGCGTCGCCAGGACGATCAGGTCGCTGCTCATCGCCTGGGCCTCCCGGGCGATGGCCACGGCGGCGTTGGGACCAACCACGACCCGGGACTGCACCTGCAGCGACTGCTCACGCAGCCGGGCGGCAATCCGGCCCAGGTACGACTCGGCCTCCGCGCGTGCCAGCTTGAGGTGGTCGCCGGGTTCGGAGTCGGACTCGACCACACGCAGCAGAGTGCAGCGTGCCTCCAGCAGCCGGGCCAGGGCCTGGGCCGGGGGCAGGACCTGCTCGGCCAGAGGCGAGCCGTCGAGCAGGATCAGCAGGTTTTGCAGGATCGGCTCGGGGAACAGGGCCGGGGCTGTCTGGCCCGGCCGGTTCAGCAGCAGTGGCACCGGGGCCCGGCGGAGCAATTCGTCCGCGACGCTGCCCAGGAAGAAGCGGCTGACCGGCCCCCGGCCGTGCGTGGTCATCACGATCAGGTCGGCCTTGCTGCTCCGAGCGTGTTCCAGCACGGCGTCGGCGGGCAGACCCTGGACCAGGGCGGTGCTGACCGGCACCTGCGACTCGGTCTGCACCCAGCGGGCCGTGGCGTCCAGGTAGAGCTGCTCTTGCTGCTGCCAGTCGGTGTCCTGGGCCGGGTCGAAGGGCACCCGGCCATAATACGGCTCGTGCAGTGCGTAAAGGACGTGGGCGCGGACCAGCTCCAGCCGGCCCGAGGCCCGGCGGGCCAGGCTCAGGGCCAGCGGCAGGGCCTGCTCCGCAAGCGGGGAACCGTCCAGGGGAACCAGAATGGTGTGGAACATGGTTTCTCCCTTTGTAGGGAACGCCCTCCGTGGCGTTCCGGTCCCATGCGGAACGCCACGGAGGGCGTTCCCTACAGTTCAATCCTTCGGCAGCAGCAGCGTCAGCAGCAGCGAAGCGTCCTCAATTCCCTTGAGTCGGTACGGTTCCCCCGCGGGCAAATCCAGCAACTGGCCGCCTTCGAGCGTCTGGCTCTTGCCCAGAGCAACCACCTGGACGCGCCCTTCCAGGCACTGCAGGACCACGTCCGCCTGGCTGGCACGCTCCGGGACTTCCTCCCCCGCCCGGACAACCAGGCGAGCGACTTCCACGACGGGGGTTCGCACCAGCGTCATCGAGGAAGCGCAGGCCAGCGCCGGGCCCAGGGGCCGGGCATCCACCAGCTCGCCCGGCCCCGCTATGATCTCCGGTTCCACGTCGCCTGCTTCGCGGAACGGCGCTTTGACGGCCAGCACCGGGCAAGCGGCCTTCCGCAGCACCTCCTCCGCCACGCTGCCGGTCAGCAGCCGGCTCAACCCGGTCCGCCCATGCGTGCCCATCACGATCAGGTCGCAATGCCGGGTCCGGGCCAGGCGCAGGATCTCCTCGGCAAAATCCCCTTCCGCCAGCTGGCGCTCCACGCGAATCCGAGGATCGGCGGGCCTGGGCCAGGGGAAACTATCCAGGGTTTTCCCGGACTCCGGCAAGGGCACCTGCGACAGCGGGTCCGAGGACGGATACGTCACGTGCAGCAGGAGCAACGTGGCCTGGTAGTCCCTGGCCAGGGCACACGCCATCTGGAAGGCGTACCGGGAGTTCTCCGAGAAGTCGGTCGGGTGCAGGATCGTCTGCATGGCAAGCATGGTCCAGTCCTCTTCACGCTGGCTGCGGCAGCCGTTACGGCACGGCGCCAGCCGGGCACGCCAGCCGTTCCCGGAGACAGCCCAGGGCCTTGACGATCAGGTCGGCGCACTCGCTTTGGGAGAAGTGCGCCGTGTTCAGGACCAGGTCGTACTCGGCCGGGTCCGTCGCGTCCTTGCCGAAGTACTCTCTCACAAAGCGGTTGCGGTCCTGGTCCGTGGTTTCGATGCGGTGGGCCGCTTCCCGCGGCGAGACGCCAAAGCGCTGGCTGACGGCCGCGATGCGCTCCTTGAGCGGACTGACCAGCCGGACCCGCAGCGTCGTTGCCGGCGACAGGAACTGAGCCGCACCCCGGCCGACGATGATGCAATCGCCATGTGCGGCCAGCGCCAGCAGCGTTTCCATGAGGCGGTGCCGGTAGGCGTAGTCGCTGACCCGGCTGCCCAGGGTCCAGGCGTTGATGCACTCCTGAAACCAGTTCACCTGCTTCTCATCGACGCTTTCCAGCAAGCTGGCGTGGACGCCCATGTCGTCGGCGATCCGCTGAACCAGTTCCCGGTCGTAGACCAGGAAGCCTAGCCGTCCCCCCACGGCCCGGGCGATCGTTGTTGCCTCCGCGCCCGGCTCCCGGCTCAGAGCGATGGCCAAGGGCGGTGGCGCGGGGGGCGGCGGCGTCAGCGAAGTCAGGCTCGCGGATTCCTGCTGGCGTTGCTTTTCCCAGTGTTTGCGCGTCTGCCGCATGGCCTCGGCCATGCGCTCGGATGAAGTTTTCGCGTTCACGGCGATTCTCCTTTAGCTCGGTGTCACCTGTGCGGTCGAGGCACTAATTGCAAGGCTCATACCGAAGTTGTGCGCGAGGGCGTTCCGCCTGGACATTCCCGGCAAATCCAGGGGATTGCTCGCTCCAGGCTCGTTGCGGGTCCGGCGCGGCCGTGTGCGGGTGGTCCTCTTTCGCTCAGGAGGTGTGCGGAAACGTCCAGGGCGAACACTCGGAAATTGGCCAGGGTCCAAGATTGAACCACAGAGACACAGAGGCACAGAGAAGAAATCCATTTGTTTTCTCTGTGTCTCGGTGTCTCTGTGGTTCAATCTTGGATTCCGAGAGCCGCACAGTGCGGACCCGGCACGAGGATTGCCAATGTCTCTGGCAGGCAACGTCAGAAAGGGCCTTGAGGTGAACGCAGCCAACCACACTCCGGATTTCGCGAGGGTCGATGGGAAAATCACCGCCGTCCGCGGCTCGGTCGTGGAGGTGGAGTTTGCCTCACGCCTGCCCGCGATCCACGAGGCGCTGCGGCTGCGGGATGGCAAGCGGACCGTCTTTCTGGAAGTGGCCCATCACCTGAATCCGCGCACGATCCGGGCGATCGCCCTGGCGCCCACGGAAGGGCTGGCGCGCGGAATGCCAGTCGAGCGCACTCGGCCATCCGATCGAAGTCCCGGTCGGCCCGGAGACGCTGGGCCGGCTGTTCAACGTCCTGGGCGAGCCGCTCGACGGCCAGCCGGCCCCGACGGCCGCCGAGCGCTGGCCGATCCATCGGCCGTCGCCGTCCCTGGCGGCCCAGAAGCAGGGCTTGACGTTCCTGGAGACGGGCATCAAGGTCGTGGACCTGCTGGCCCCGCTGGCCCGCGGCGGCAAGGCCGGGCTGATCGGCGGCGCCGGCGTCGGCAAGACGATCCTGCTGCAAGAGCTGATCCAGACCATGAACCACCGCCACAGCGGCGTTGCCGTGTTTGCCGGCGTGGGTGAGCGGACCCGCGAGGGCAACGACCTGTGGCTGGAAATGCAGCAGAGCGGCGTCATCTCCAGCGCGATCCTTGTGTTCGGCCAGATGAACGATGCTCCGGGATGCCGCTTCCGCGTTGCCTTGACTGCCCTGACGATGGCGGAGTACTTCCGTGACGTCGAGCGGAAAGAGGTCATGTTCCTGGTCGATAACGTGTTCCGCTACGTGCAAGCAGGCTGTGAAGTCTCGGGCTTGCTGGGCCGGCTGCCTTCCGAGGTGGGCTATCAGCCCACCCTGGCGGACGACCTGGCGGCCCTGGAGGAGCGGGTAGCCTCGTCGGGCGGCTCGGCGATCACCTCGGTGCAGGCGGTCTACGTTCCCGCCGACGACCTGACCGACCCGGCCGTGGCCCAGACCTTCGTCCACCTGGACGCCAGCATTGTGCTATCGCGGGAGCAGGCGGCCCAGGGCCTTTACCCGGCGATCGATCCGCTGGCCTCGACCTCCCGGCTGCTGGATGCAAGCCACGTCGGGCAGCGCCATGCGGACGTCGCTCTGCACGTCAAGGAGACGATCGAGCGCTACCGCGAATTGCAGGACATCATCTCCATGCTGGGCATGGAGGAACTGTCAGCGGAAGATCAGCAGACGGTCCGGCGGGCCCGGCGGCTGGAGCGCTTCCTGACCCAGCCGCTGCTGGTGACCGAGGCGTTCACCGGACACAAGGGCCGGCACGTGCCGCTGGAGCAGACCCTGACCGGCTGCGAGGCAATCCTGGCAGGCCGGTTCGACAAGGTCGAGGAGAGCCGGTTGTACATGATCGGCGCCATCGAGGAGGCGGAAGCATGAGCCTGGACCTGGAGATCCTGGTTCCCGACGGCGTGGTGGTCCATCAGCGCGTGCGGTCGGTGCAGGCGGCCGACGCCAGCGGCCGATTCGGCCTGCTGCCCAACCACGAGCCGTTTGTCACGCTGCTGGCCCCGTGCCTGCTCTCGTACCGCGACGAGGAAGGGCGGGAGCGCTATGCCGCGGCCGACGGCGGCGTGCTGCTGCTGAGGAACAACCAGGTCACGGTGGTGACGCGCGAGGCAGTGACGGCCGAGCGGCTGGAGGAAGTGGCCCAGGTGGCTGCGACCATGCTGGAGAGCCGCCAGCGCCAGGAACGGCAGGCGCGGACCGAGTTCACGGAGTTGCAGACCTGCCTGCTGCGGGAGCTGCGCGAGGTCGAGAAAAAATGACACAAGCCCGAAGCGCCAGCGCCGGGACCGGACACAAGCCCGAAGCGCCAGCGCCGGGACCGGACACAAGCCCGAAGCGCCAGGCGCTGGGAGATCCGGCCCCGTCCCGGCGCTGGCGCTTCGGGCTTGTGTGGCCGCTCCCGGGTGGAGAAGACAATGACCCAGGATCAGCGGGACGAGCAGTTCCTCCGCGAAATCCGCCGGCAAGCCGAGCGCGGCCGGACTGCCAGACATCTGAACTTCTGGCAAGGGCTGGGCCTGGTCGGAGCGGTCGGCTGGATGGTGAGCGTGCCCGCAGTGGCGGGGGCCCTGCTGGGCCGCTGGCTGGACTGGTTTACCCAGGGGGGGATCTTCTGGACGCTGTCGCTGCTGCTGCTCGGCCTGTTCCTGGGCTGTGCCAGCGCCTGGCGGCACGTCCGGCGGGAGCTGAAAGAATGAGCTGGCAAACCGCGCTGCTGTGTGGAGTGGGTCTTGGGCTGGTCTCCTTTGGAGGCTTGTGGCTCACGGTCCGCCAGCTGGTTAGCCCGAAGCGCCAGCGAGGGTTGCCGTGTCCCTCGCTGGCGCTTCGGGCTAACCAGCCGCCGCTGGTTAGAGGGTTGCCGTGTCCCTCGCTGGCGCTTCGGGCTAACCAGCCGCGGCTTGGAAGTCCGCGAACGCGGCTGGTGCTGGCAGGCAGCAACCTGGCTCGGCTGACGCTGGTGGCCGTGGTCTTCTGCGGCTTGAGCCGGGAAGGGATCGACAAGGTCCTGGCGGGGCTGGCCGGGCTGTGGCTGGCCCGCTGCTGGCTGATCCACCAACTGGGAGGGACCGTACGTGCCGAAAAATGAGGCATTCTACCCTGCGGTCCTCTTTCACAGGGGGCCGGTCGAGGTGACCAGCACGGTCCTGTATAGCCTGATCGTTTCCGCCGTGCTGATTGTCTTCGCCGTGATTGTCCGCCTCAGCCTGGTGCGGCCCGGCTCGCGCTGGCAAACAGTCGCGGAAGCGCTGGTCGAGCATCTGGAAGGGATCATGCGGGACATGTGCGCCGCCGATCCCCGGCCGTACACACCGCTGCTGGTGACCCTGGCCCTGTACATCGGCACGGCCAACTTGCTGGGCCTGGTTCCCGGGATGCGTGCGCCGACTGCGGATTTCTCGACGACGGCCGCTCTCGCCGTGATCGTGTTTGTTGCCGTGCCCTACTACGGCATCCGCGCCCGGGGGCTCCGCGGCTACTTGCACCATTACCTGGAGCCGACGCCCGTGATGCTCCCCCTGGAGATCATCGCCGAGTTCTCGCGCACCCTGGCCCTGGCGGTGCGGCTCTTCGGCAACATCATGAGCGAGGAACTGGTGCTGGCGGTGCTGCTGCTGATTGCCGGCTTCCTGGTGCCGGTGTTTATCATGATGCTGGCCGTGCTGACCGGTGTGGTCCAGGCTTACATCTTCACGGTACTGACGATGGTTTACCTGAGCGCGGCCGTGCGCGCTCATCCGAAATAGAGGAGGATTTTCCGTGGAAGCTGGTACTATCTTCGTGGTGGTGATCATGGTCGTGGCCGGCCTCACCGTGGCCATCGGTTCGATCGGCCCGGCCGGGGCCAAGGGCGCAGCGGTCGCTTCCGCCCTGGATGCCATCGCTCGCCAGCCCGACGCCTCGGACCGCATCAGCCGGACCCTGTTCGTGGGCCTGGCCATGATCGAGTCGCTGGCCATCTACTGTCTGGTCATCGCCCTGATCCTGCTGTTCGCCAACCCGTTCTCGAAACTGCTCGAGCGCTGAGCCGTGACCGTGAACTGGTGGACCTTTCTGTTTCAGATTGTGAACTTCGTGGTGCTGGCGTACGTGCTGCACCGGCTGCTCTACAAGCCGCTGCAGGATGCGGTCGATCAGCGCCGCCAAGCCACGGAGCAAGCCCGGACGGCAGCCGACAAAGCCCGTCAGGATGCCCAGACGCTGCAACAGCAGCTGCAGGAGCAGCTGGCCCAGGTCGAGCGGCAGCGGCAAGAGACCATACACCAGGCCCACGAGCAGGCCGACCGCGAACGCCGCAAGCTGCTGGAGGAAGCGGAGCAGCAAGTGCGGCAGCATCAGGAAGAGGCCCGGCAAGCCATGCAACGCGAACAGACCGAGGCGATCAAGGCGCTGCACTCCGAGATCGTCGGCCAATCCGTCGAACTGGCCCGGCGGCTGCTGACCGAGTCGGCCGATCGGACGTTGCAGCAACAGCTGATCCTCCGCCTGGTCGAAACGCTGAAGCAAGTGCTGGAGGCGGAGAAAGAGGAGCTGCGGCGGCGCTGGCAGCCCGCGGACGGCGTCTGTGCTGGAGACGGCCCAGGAGCTGGATCCGGACACGCTCGGGAAGATGCAGGAAGCGGTGACGGACCTGCTGGGCAAGCCGGCAACGCTGACCGTGCAAAGCAAGCCGGCTCTGCTGGGCGGAGCCCGACTGCGTCTGGCGGGGCACGTCTGGGACGCTTCGCTTCTGGCACAGATGGGGGAGGACAGAGCCATGATCCTTGACGTCGCCCGGCACTGCTTCGCGGACTCAGGATCTGAGCCAGCAGCTCCGCGCTTCGGTGGACAGGATTCACTGGCAGGTGCGTTCTCACGAGGTCGGCTGGGTGGTCCGCGTCGGCGACGGCGTGGCCTATCTGCGCGGCGTTCCCTCGGTGCGCTACGGCGAGCTGCTGCAGCGCGAGGACGGCCTGACGCCCTGGCCTTCGACCTGCGCAACGAGGAAGTGGGCGTGCTGTTCCTCGATCCCTCCGAACACGTCTCGGCCGGCGACGAGATGCGGGCCACCGGTCGCGTGGCCAGCGTGCCGGTCGGCGAGGAACTGCTGGGGCGCGTGCTCGACGCGCCTGGGCCGGCCGCTGGACGAGGGCCCGGCCCTGCGCTCGCCGGGAATTCTGGCCGGTGGAGCGCGAAGCTCCGAGCGTGATCGACCGGCAGCCGGTCCGCGAGCCGCTGCATGACGGGCACCAAGGTGATCGATAGCTTTGCTGCCCCTGGGCCGGGGCCAGCGCGAGCTGATCCTGGGCGACCGGGCGACCGGCAAGACGGCCATCGCCCTGGACGCCATCCTGGCCCAGCGCGACAGCGGCGTGCTTTGCGTCTACGCCGCCATCGGCCAGCGCAAGGCCAGCATCGCCGAGGTGGTCGCAGCGTGCTGGGCGAACACAACGCGCCTGAATCAGACCGTGCTCGTGGTCGCCGACGCCGACAGCCCGCCGGGCCAGCAGTACCTGGCCCCCTACGCCGCCTGCACCATCGGCGAATACTTCATGCAGCAGGGCCGGCACGTCCTGGTGGTCTACGACGACCTGACCAGGCACGCCGACGCCTATCGCCGGCTCTCGTCTGCTGCTGGGCCGGCCGCCGGGCCGCGAAGCCTACCCGGCGGATGTCTTTTACCTCCATGCCCGGCTGCTGGAGCGGGCCACGCGACTGCACGACCGCCTGGGCGGCGGCAGCCTGACCGCATTGCCCATCGCCACCACCCAGGCGGGCAACATCTCCGGCTACATCCCCACCAACCTGATCTCGATCACGGACGGCCAGATCTACCTGGACACGCGCCTGTTCAACGAGGGCCTGCGGCCGGCCGTGGACGTCGGCCTGAGCGTCTCTCGCGTCGGCGGCAAGGCCCAGCCGCGCGACGCTGCGGCAGCTGGCGGGCGACCTGCGTCTGCTCTACGCCCAGCTGCGCGAGCTGGAGACGTTCGCCCGCTTCGGCGCGGAGCTGGAGCCCGAGCACCCGGCGCCGGCTGGAGCGCGGCCGGCGGCTGCGCGAAGCGCTGAAGCAACCGCGCTTGCAGCCGCTGGCGGCTGGGACACGAAGCGGCGACCCTGTGCGCCATCCGCGAGGGCTTTCTCGACAACGCTGCCGGTCGAGCAGGTCGGCCGGTTCCTGGACGCCCTGTGCCAGCGCCTGGACGAGGTGGACCGCGATCTGCTGCAAGCCCTGGAAAGCGACGCCGGCCTGAGCCCGGAGCGTGCAGGAGCGCCTGCGGCGGCCTGCACCGCCGTCGAACGGCAATTCCAACGGGGGCCATCATGAGCCTGGAACAAGACGCGTCCGCCGGCGTCAGGCCGTCAGCACCATCCACGACATTGTCGGGGCCATGCGTGCCATCGCCGCCGGCCGGATTCAGGGTGCCCAGCACGCCCTGGCAGTCGCCCGCCGTTACCAGGAGGTCGTCCTCCGGGCAATCAGCGCTCTCGCCGCCGAGTCCGGCGTCCGCTCGCTGCCCCTTGCCGCGAGCCCAGCGCCCTTGCTGCTGGTGCTGACCTCGGAACAGCCTCTGTGCGGGGCTTTCAACCAGGATGTCCTCGCCCTGGCCGCACGGCGCTGGAGCGAGCTGCGGAAGGTCCCCGGCGCTTCGCTGATCGTGGTGGGCCAGCGCGGACTGAAGCACCTGGCCATCCAGAACATCGTTCCGGACGCCAGCGAGCCGGCCGCAACCTCCGTGGCCGGTCTGCGCGACCTGGTAAAACGGTTGGCCCGGATGATCGACAGCGCTACGCCGAGGGCAAGGCGGGTCCGCTGTCGATCGTCTACAGCCGCTATCAGTCCGTCAGCGAACAGGTGCCGACCGAGGACCACGTCCTGCCGCTGGACCTGACCACCCTTCCCGGCCAGCGCGGCCGCCGGCCAATCCCTATCACCGCTATCTGCCCGTGCCGGACCTCCTCGCCGGGCTGATGAGCGAATACGCCTTCATCAGCCTGTACCAGGCGGCGGCCGACTCCTTTGCCAGCGAGCAGGCAAGCCGGCTGCTGGCGATGGACGGGGCCACCCGCAACACCGAGCGCATGCTCGACGGCGCTCCTCAGCCTGGAACGCCGGGAACGACAGGGCGAAATCACCCGCGAAGTCCTGGAACTGCTCGGGGCTCGCTTCGCGATTGAGTAGCAGCGTTTCATTCTCCGCAGCGCCAACGTAGTTCGAGGGAATTGCGTTTTCTCAGAGAACATCTGGGCCGCGCACGCAGTTGCCGAGCCGCGCACGCAGCGCAGCGGAGTAAGCGGCCCGGGAGCCCGCAGGGCCGCTTACTCCGCCGCGCTGCGTGCGCGGCTCGGACAGAAAAAATTCCGAAAAAGGCTTGACAAACCCAGACGACCTGTCTTACTCTGGGGAAAGTCAGACGAGCTGTCTCAGATTCGCCCGAGGCCCAGGAATGGCGTGAGGTCATGGAACACCCTCCCCAGGACGTGACGGAAGCGGAGTTGACCATCCTTCAGGTCCTCTGGGACCAGGGCCCGGCCACCATCCGCCAGATCACCGACCACCTGTATCCCAAAGCGACGGAGGCGAACTACGCCACCGTCCAGACGCTGCTGGGCCGGCTGGAGCGCAAGCGCCACGTCAGCCGGGACCGCAGCAGCCACGCCCATCGCTTCACCGCCCTGACCGATCGCGACACCCTGGTCGGCCAGCGGCTCCGGGAGGTCGCGGAACAGCTGACCGGCGGCCTGATGAGCCCCTTGCTGACCCATCTGGTCCGCGCCGAGACGCTCACGGCCAAGGAACGGCAGGAGCTGCGCCAGCTGATCGATGAGCTGGATCGCCGCAACAAGTCGAAATCGTAGCCCCGCGGGGGCGGCAGTGAAAAGCCCGCGCATCTCAACTGGTGGCCGAACACGGACAAGGAAAGGGACCGACGATGCACCCGCTGACGTACCTGGGTCTGGCAAACGCCGTCTGTGCCGGCCTGCTCGCCGTGCTGGCCGTGGTGGTCGGTCGCTGCTTCCGCCGGCCGGCCCTGACGCACTGTCTGTGGCTGCTGGTGCTGATCAAGCTGGTGACGCCGCCCCTGTTCGCGCTGCCCCTGGCCTGGCTGCCGGCAGCGCCGGCGACCGACAGCCGCGTGGCGGTGCAACCGGGGCAGACCTTCCTGGTCGTGTCCGCCGCGCTGGAACCCGAACCCGTCGGCCCACCGATGCCGGGCGACGTCTGGATCGAGATGGAAAAAGCTCGGTTGGCCGCGAAGGCGCGGCTCGCGGTGGCTCAGGGAGAGCAGGTTGCAGGGCAGGGGTCACGCCCCGAAGAGGCCCGGGGGTTGCCCACCGAGGCTCAGGCCCAGAACCTTGGCCAGGGCCAGACCCAGGGCTCACGCCCTGGTCTATTAACTGCCGCCCCTTCGGGGCTAGATCCAGAAGCTCCACTCGATGTCCCCGTGTCTCTGATCGCCTACCGGTCCTCGACAGCCTTACCGGAACCGCCCTCTCGAACCGATGTTGCGGCACCAGTGTCCGTGGGGACGGTCCTCGGGGTCGTCTGGCTTGTCGGGTCGGTGCTGTGGTTTGCCCGGTCGGTGCGACGGCTGGCTCGGTTTCAGCGGCTGCTGCGGCACGCTCGACCGGCACCGGACCACGTCCAGGCGCTGGCGGCCCGGCTGGCGGCGCGGCTGGGATTGCGGCGCTGCCCTTCGGTGCTGCTGCTGCCCGCGCCGCTGCCGCCGATGATCTGGGCCGCCCTCGGCCGGCCGTGCGTGCTGCTGCCGGCCCGCTTGCTCGAACGGCTCGACGAGGACCAGCTGGCGGCGCTGCTGACGCATGAACTGGCCCACGTTCGCCGGGGCGACCACTGGGTGCGGCGGCTGGAGTTCGTCGCTCTGGGCCTGTTCTGGTGGTATCCGCTGGCCTGGTGGGCACGGACCCGGCTCCAGGCGGAAGAAGAAGAATGCTGCGATGCCTGGGTGGTCGAGGAAGTGCCGGCCCGATCGTACGCCTCGGCCATCGTCGAGACGGTCGATTTCCTCGCCAGCGACCTGGACGCGACGCCGGCCCTGGCCAGCGGTTTGGGTCGCTGCGACAGCATCAAACGCCGGCTGACGCTGATCCTCAGCGGCACCGCCCCCAAGCGCCTCAACCTCGCCGGCCGGCTCGCCGTCCTCGCCATCGCCCTTGGACTGCTGCCACTGCTGCCGCAGCTGGCCCGCTCCGAGAAGAAGCCAGAACAGCAGGCTGCTTCCTCGGAAGACCCCGCGAAACCCCGCACGGTCGATCCGAGCAACGAAGCCCTCGCCTTCCGCACGGAGCCACTGAACCTGACCGGCAGCGAAAACCAGGTCGCCGCCCTGGCCGTGTCACGGGACGGCCGCTTCCTCGCGGCCGGCACCGGGGCCTACAATCGGCCGGGCGAGGTGCGCGTCTGGACCATCCCCGATCACAAGGAAGTGCTGATCTACGGCTCGGCCAAGGGCGTCTCCTGGGTGGCCTTCTCTCCCGATGGCCGTTACCTGGCCTCCGCCGACTACGACGGCCAGGCCGTGATTCGCGAGTTCCCCTCCGGCAAGCCCGTCGCCGTGCTGCCGCTGGACGGCCCGGCACGGCTCAGCTTCTCGCCCGATGGCAAGAGACTCGTCACTGTCACCGAAGCGAAGACGATCAAGGTGTGGGATGCCCTGACCGGCGCGGAGATCCTCCGCCGGGACAACCCGATCGTCCGCTGCTACTGCGTCGCCTGGTCGCCGGACGGTAAGTTCGTGGCCATCGGCGGCGGCGACCTGGGGCAGAACAACGTCCCCAACGAGATCACCATCTGGGACGCCAGGACGTTCCAGCCGGCCGGCAAATTGCTGGGCCACACCGGACCGGTCCTGTCCGTCGCCTTCTCGCCGGACTCGAAGACGCTGGCCAGCGGCGCGATCGATGCCACCGCCCGGCTCTGGCGGCTGGAGGGCTTCAAGGCCCTTGGCACTCTGGAAGGCCATGAGGACTGGGTCAAGGCATTGACCTTCACTCCCGACGGCAAGACGCTGATCACCGGCAGCCACGATGGCACGGTGCGCCTCTGGGACGTGGCCAAACAGATGCCGCTCACCCGGCTGGACGGCCACGTGGCCCCGACCCGCTCGGTGGCCGTGTCGCCGGACGGCAAGCAGATCTTCAGCGGCGGCGAGACCAGGATGCTCAAGGTCTGGGACGCCGCCACGCACAGGGAGACCGCCGGCTACCAGCTGTCGCCGGAGCCGCCCGGCGAGCCCTCGCTCGTTCTGGCGATGGCCTATTCCCCCGACGGGCGGACTCTGGCGACAACGCACGAGAACGGGACCATCTCGCTCCGCAGTGCGACCAACGGCGACCTCCGGCTGACGCTGGAGGGCCACACAGATGCGGCGACCTGCCTGCTCTTCAGCCGCGACGGCAAGACGCTGATCACCGGCAGTTCCGACCAGACCATCCGCTTGTGGGACGTCGAAACCGGCAAGCCGCTGGCAACGCTGACCGGCCACACCAGCTGGGTTTACGCCCTGGCTCTCTCTCCCGACGGCAAGACGCTGGCCAGCGGCGGCTATGACAAGACGGTGCGTCTGTGGGACCTGCCGACGCGCAAGGAGAAGGCAACGCTCACCGGCCACAAGGGGGCGATCCGGTCGCTGGCGTTCGCCCCGGACAGCAAGACGCTCGCCAGCGGCGCCGGCGATCAGACGATCAAGCTGTGGGACCTGGAATCGCGCCAGCTCAAGGCGACCCTGACCGGCCACGAGGGAACCGTGCGCTCGCTGGCGTTCGCTCCGGATGGCAAGACGATTGCCAGCGGATCGGAGGACGCGACCGTGCGCCTGTGGGATGCTGCGGGAGCGGTGCGAGCGGTGCTGAAGGGGCACAACGACAAGGTGGCCGTGGTGACGTTCTCGCCCCAGGGCCGCTACGTCGTCAGCGCCAGCATGGATGGGACTTTCCGACTGTGGGACGCGACCACGGGACAGCCAGCACAGGCCCTGAATGCCCAGAACGGCGCCCTGACCAGCATGGCCTGGGCGCCGGACGGCCGGTTCCTGGTGACGGCCGGCTTCGATCGCTCGATCAAGCTCTGGATCGTGACCACCGGGACGCTGCGAATGCTCACGGGCCACAGTGGTCCGGTCCGCTGCGTTGCTTTCTCGCCGGACGGCAGGCTGATCCTGTCCGGCAGCGGCCAGCCGGGCGGCGACAAGACGCTGCGGCTGTGGGATGCGAAGACCGGCAAGGAAATCCGCAAGATCGAGGGCCACCCCGACCAGGTAGAATCGGCCTGCTTCTCGCCGGACGGCAAGCGCATCCTCTCGGGCTGCGCGGACAAAAAGGTCCGGCTGTGGGATGCGGAGACGGGCCAGTGCATCCGCGTCATGGAAGGGCGCAGCAAGCCGAGCGACGGTGTGTCCATCTCGCCCGACGGCACCCGGGCAGCGGCGACCGCCCTCGACAACACGGTGCGGCTCTGGGACCTCGAAACCGGGCAGACCCTCCACGTCTTCAAGGGACACGTGGACGCCGTGCGCGGCGTCGTCTTCACGCCGGACGGCAAGCGGCTGGTCTCGGCCGGCAAGGACGCCACGGTCCGCATCTGGGACGCCGGCAAGGGCGTGCAGCTGCGGCAGATCGATACGCCCAGGGAGAAGGTCGAGACCCTCGCCCTGTCGCCCGACGGCAAGCGCGTGGCCGTTGCCCTGGGGCGGGCGGTGCAGCTCCTGGACCTGGACACGGGCAAGACAATCCGTCAGCTGGACGGCCATCAAAGCAGTGTCCTCGCCGTGGCCTGGTCGCCGGACGGCAAGACGGTCCTCACCGGCAGCATGGACCGGAGCGCCCGCCTGTGGGACGTGGCCACCGGGCGGGAATTGCACCTGTTCCGCGGCCACCGCAACTGGGTCACGACCGTCAACTTTTCGCCGGACGGTCGTCGAATCTTGACAGCCGGTGGCGGCGCCCTCAACGGCGAGGATAAAGTTCCGGGCAACGATTTCACCATCCGCGTCTGGCCGATGCCCGACACCACTCCGATGGCCGGGCAAGTGCTGAAGTACACCGTCAAACTGAAGAAGTGAGCGCCGAACTCGTTCGGCCCCAACAGGATCGCCCTTTTCAGGAGTAACAGCGATGCCGAAGTTCGGCTTCTGGATCAGCTGGGGGATACTGCTGGCGGGAGCGTTGCCCGTCCTGGCCGCGCCCGACCCCGACAAACGGCGGGCCGACGCTCTGGCCCTGGCCGGCCGCATTGACCGCTACCTCGAAAAAGGCTGGGCCGCCAACAAGATTGTCCCCGCTCCCCGGATCGACGACGCCGCGTTCCTGCGCCGCGTCTATCTCCACCTGGCCGGGCGCATCCCCTCGGTGTTCGAGGTGCGCTCGTTCCTGGAGAACACCAGCCCTGACAAGCGCGTCAAGGAGGTCGAGAAGCTCCTGGCCGGGCAGCGCTATCCCATGCATCTGGGGAACGTCTGGCGGTCGGTCCTGCTGCCGGAAGCCAGTCCCGGCAGTACCACGCGCGGCTTCGCCGGGCCGCTGGCGGCGTGGTTTCGGTCCCGCCTGGCGGCAAACGTCGGCTACGACAAGATGGTGCGCGAGCTGCTGATGGCCGCACCGCCGAACCAGCAAGGGAATCAGCTTGCCTTCGACATCTACGGCTTCAACGTCGATGACGGCAGCAGCCCGGTCAGCTTCTACCAGGCGAAACAGTACAAGGCGGAGAACCTGGCCGACGCGGCCGCCCGGGCCTTCCTGGGCGTCCGGTTGGGCTGTGCTCAGTGCCACAACCACCCCTTCGCCGACTGGAAGCGCGACCAGTTCTGGGAATTCGCCGCCTTCTTCGCCGACGTGCGCCAGCCCAACCAGCAAAACCAGCAGGGCGCCAACCGGCCGGCCGGCCGCGAGATTGCCATTCCCAACACGGGCAAGATCGCCAAGGCAAAGTTCCTCGATGGCAAGACGCCGGACTGGAAGGAGAAGGACTCCACCCGTGGCGTTCTCGCCGACTGGGTCACGAGCAAGGACAATCCCTACTTCGCCCGCGCCGCCGTCAACCGTGTCTGGTCCTACTTCTTCGGCATCGGCATCATTGAGCCGGTCGATGAGATGGTCGGAGCGGAAAATACGCCGAGCCATCCCGAGCTGCTCGACGACCTGGCCAAAGACTTCGCGGCCCACGACTTCGATCTGAAGTATCTGATCCTCGCCATCACCTCCAGCAAGGCGTACCAGCTGAGCAGCGTCCGGACGCACCCCAGTCAGGACGTGCCGCGACAGTTCTCGCGGGCCCCGCTGCTGGGCATGACGCCGGAGCAGCTGTACGACAGCGTGGGCGAGGCCACGCGCTACACCGACGCCGGCGGCAACGCCAATCCTTTCTTCGGCAATCGCGGCGGGCGGGAGGATTTCCTGACGCGCTTCAGCAACCTCAGCGATCGGCCGACGGAGTATCAGACCTCGATCATCCAGGCGCTGGCGCTGATGAACGGCCGGCTCACCGCGGACGCCACCAGCCTGGAACGCAGTCAGCTCCTCGCGGCGGTGCTGTCGTCACCGTTCATGGACACGCCGCAGCGCATCGAGACGCTGTACCTCGCCACGCTCTGCCGCAAGCCCAACGAGAAGGAGACGGCACGGGCGACGAAGTTCATCGAGGATGCCGTCAAGACCGCATCCAAGGAAGAGAAAGACAAACGCTCCAACCAGGCCCTGAGCGACCTGTTCTGGGCACTGCTCAATAGCGGTGAGTTTTTCTTCAACCACTAAACCCGATCAGTTTCCGTAGGGTGGGCCGAGCGTAGCGAGGCCCACCAGGCGAAGCGGTGGGCCTCGCTACGCTCGGCCCACCCTACGAATGGCGCAAACAGTAAAGGAATCATTCCATGCTCTCTCGGACTGCGGTTTCTCGTCGCGATCTCCTCCGTCTGGCCGCGGCCGGTTTCGCGGCCTACTCCTCCTCGGGCTGGCTGGAGCACCTGGCCGCCGCGACGGCGGACGATCCCAGGCGCAAACGCTCGTGCATCCTGCTGTGGATGAACGGCGGGCCGGCCACCATCGACCTGTGGGACGTCAAAGTGGGACACGCCAACGGCGGCCCGACCAAGGAAATCGCCACTTCCGTCCCCGGTGTCAAGATCAGCGAAAACCTGCCGAAACTGGCCCAGCGCATGCAGCACCTGGCCATCCTCCGCTCGATGAGTACCAAGGAGGCGGATCACGGCCGGGCCACCTTCCAGATGCGCACCGGCTACCTCCCCGGAGGCCCGATCACCTATCCGTCGATCGGCGCGCTGATCTCGAAGGAACTGGAACGGCCCGGCGCGGCGATGCCGGGCTTCATCAGCATCGCCACCAATCGCGGGCTCAATGCCGAGGCGTTCGGCAGCGGGTTCCTCGGGCCGCGGTATGCTCCGCTGCTGGTCGGCGAGAACGCCAACTTCAACCCGCAGCAGCCAGGGCAGGGCGTCGATCAGGCGCTCAAGGTGCAGAACATCGATCGGCCCAGCGACGTGGTTGTCGGCCGGGCCGACGCCCGCGTCCGCCTGCTGGAGGAGATCGAAGAGGACTTCGTCAAGGAGCGCCCCGGCAGCGCCTCGCAAGGGCACCTCACCGCCTATCAGCGCGCCGTCACCCTGATGAGGTCCTCCTCGATCAAGGCGTTTCAGCTCAGTGACGAGCCCGACGCCCGCCGCGACGCCTACGGCCGGAACCTCTTCGGCCAGTCCTGTTTGCTGGCCCGCCGGCTGGTCGAGCGCGGCGTGCCCTTTGTCGAGGTCAACCTCGACGGCTGGGACACCCACCAGCAGAACTTCACCGCGGTCAAGCGGCTCGGCGGCATTCTTGACACGGCCTGGGCCGCCCTGATCGATGACCTGAAACAGCGCGGCCTGCTCGACACGACGCTGATCGTCTGGATGGGCGAGTTCGGCCGGACGCCGAAGATCAACGGGCAGCAGGGCCGCGACCACTGGGCGACCTCGTGGTCCACGGTGCTGGCCGGCGGCGGCATCAAGGGCGGCAGCGTCTTCGGCAAGACCAGCGAAGACGGCACGGCGGTCGAGGAGCGGCCCATTGTCGTCCAGGATTTGCTGGCGACGGTTGGCCTGGCTCTGGGCATTGACATCACCAAGCAAAACAACTCGAACGTGGGCCGGCCCATTCGTTTCGTGGATCCCAAGGCGAACCCGGTGAAGGAGGTGCTCGCATGAAGCGTCTGATGTGCCTGACCGTGGCGGCCCTCACCGCCGCCTGGGGCTTCGCTGCCCCCAAGACGGAAACTCCGAAGGGGGAGAAGGATTATCAAGACATCGTCCACTTCGCCGACAAGCGGCCGGTGCTGCTCCGGCTGCACGTGACAGTCGATGGCCGGCCACTGGCGGCCATCTGGAACGACTACGTCAGCAAGGTCTTCGAGCAGCTTGACACCGACAAGGCCGGCTTCCTCGACCAGGCCAAGGTCCAGCGCATGCCGTCCGTGAATGAGCTGTTCGGCGGCGACTACGACAGCGCGCTGCCGACGCTGGCGAAGCTGGACACCAATGGGGACGGCAAGGTGAGCCGGGAAGAACTCGCCGGTTACTTCCGCAGTCTGGGCGCGACGGCGTTCCAGGCGCCGGGAGCCGCCCGCCGGGGCCAGCCGGACAATAATTTTGGGGGGTTCATCATTCTCAGTGGCGGAGGCGGAGGGGCTCCGGACGCCGACGCGGTCAATGCCGCGCTGTTCAAGCTGCTGGACAGCAACGGCGACGGCAAACTCTCGAAGGAGGAGCTGGCCGCGGCACCGGCCGTCTTGCTCAAACTGGATCGCAACGACGACGAGATGATCACGTCCAACGAGATCATCCCTGGTGGCCGGGCCCAGAACAACGACGGCAATCTCGCCTTCGCCATTGTCCAGAGGGCCCCGCGAAGGGACCAGGACAATGACGCCTTCTGGCAGCTCCAGGACGGCACCGGCAAGGCGGAGCTGGCCCGCCGGCTGCAACGCTATGCGAAAAAGGATGCCAAGGGGAAAGCAGCGGCGAAACTGTCGCGCACCGATCTGGGTTTGGACGAGGCGACCTTCGCCAAACTGGACGCGGACCGTGACGGCCTGCTCGACACCGAGGAGCTGTCGCACTTCGCCGATCGGACGCCCGACCTGGAACTGAAAGTAGACCTGGGGAAGAAAGCCACCGTCCAGGTGGTCAAGCGCGGCTTGAACCTGGAGTCCCAGATCCGGACCGGCAAGAACGGCGTGCTGACGCTGGAGATGATCGGCGCCCGCATCGACCTCAAGGCGCTGGCGGCGGCCAAAACTGAAGTCGATCAGCTGGCGAAGGTGGAACGCGCGCAATATCTCCAGGCGTTCAAGAGGGCCGACCGCGACAACAACGGTTACGTGGACATGACCGAAGCCATGCGCACCCGGTCGTTCCGTACCCTGTTCAAGGTGATGGACCGCGATGGCGATGGCATGCTCTACCTGAAGGAGGTCGAGGCCTACCTCGACGCCTTCCAGGGTCTCCGCGCCACGGCCGGCATTAGCTGTGCCACAGTTGGCCTGACCTCCGAGGGCAAGGGTCTGCTCGAGCTGCTCGACACTGATGGCGACGGCCGGCTCAGCGTCCGCGAGCTGCGCAACGCCGGCAAGGTGATCGCCGACCTGGACCGCGACAGGGACGGCATGCTCAGCCGGGTCGAGATCCCGCGCTGCTCCCAGGCCACGTTCCGTCTCGGATCGCCGACGGCCGGCCCAAGGGGACCGGCGCTCGATGGCAACGTCATCTTCATCGCGGACGGCAACCCGTTCGGACAACGGCAACAGCAGCCGATGCGGCAGCCCCGCGGGCCGGAGTGGTTCCGCAAGATGGATCGCAACGGCGACGGCGACGTTTCTCGCCGGGAGTTCCTCGGCACCGACGCTCAGTTCAAAGCCATCGACACCGATGGCGATGGCCTGATCAGCGTCGAAGAGGCCGAGGCCTTCGAGAAGACGAAGCAGCCCAAGAAGTAATGAGAGGATCGCCCCTATCGTTCCATCGCCCCATCGCCTCACCCAGGGCGATGCCCTGGGCTATCGTGTTGCGCCCCTTCGGGGCGGAAGACAAAGCCAATAGCCCCGAAGGGGCGCAACACGATAGCCCAGGGCATCGCCCTGGGTGAACTGAGTGCCCTGGGTGGGAGTGAGAAGATCAGGCCACCCGAACACATCCCTCAAACGGTGGAGATTTGCACGTGAAACAGCTCCTCCTCATCACCGTACTGGTCTGCTGCTGCCAGCTCGCTCCCGCGGATTCGGCTCCTCCCGCGGAGGGCGCCTCGCCGGAGTCTTCCTACCAGGACCTGATCCATTTCGGCGAGAAGCGCCCACTGCTGCTCCGGCTGCACCTCACGGTCGATGGCCGGCCGCTGGAGGCGGTGTGGCAAGACTGCATCGGCAAGGTCTTCAGGCACCTGGACACCAACGGCGACGGCATCATTGACAGCACCGAGGTCCAGCGCCTGCCGTCGGTGGCTGCGCTGTTCGGCGATGGCTTCGAGGGCAAGCCGACGCTGAACCAGCTGGACCGCAACAGCGATGGCAAGGTGAGTCGCGCCGAACTGGCGACCTGGTTCCGGCGTCAAGGAGCAACGCCGTTCCAGCTTCCCGGAGACGCGGGGAACAGGGAGCAGGACCTCTACGAGGCAGAGCTGCTTCAGGCAAGGATTTCTCTTCGTCTGGCGATTCTGCGGCAGGGAGGGGGCCGAGGCCCCGCCAATCCGGAATCGGTCAATGATACGTTGTTCAAGCTGCTGGACACCAACAGCGACGGCAAGCTGTCGCGGGACGAACTGCTCACCGCCCCGGCCGTGCTGCTCAAACGTGACCGTAACGACGACGAGATCATCACTCCCAACGAGATCACGAATGCGCCCCAGATGGGAGGGAACGAGGCTGATCTTGCTTTGCTATTCCTGGAGCAAGCCCGCCTGGAGCGATACCACCGGATGGGTCGGGGGCAAGAGGGCCCGTTCTGGCTGGTGCAGCCCGGGGCCTCGAAGGCGTCGCTGGCCCGGCGGCTGCACCGCTACGCCAAAAGCACGAAGGAAGGCCAGCAGCCGACGAAACTGTCGCGCACCGATCTGAGTCTGGACGAGGCCGCGTTCGCCCGGCTGGACGTGGACGGCGACGGCTGGCTGGACACCGAGGAGTTGGGCCGTTTCGGCCAGCGGCCGCCGGACCTGGAGCTGAAGGTGGATCTCGGCCAGAAAGCGACCGTCCAGCTGGTCAAAGCGGGTCGGGCCCTCGAAGGGAACGTCCGCGCCGGCAAGGAGGGCGTGCTGATGCTGGAGCTGGACGGCACCCGCCTCGATCTGAAAGCGCTGGCCACGGTCAAGGTCGATGCCGCCCAGGCCCGCAAGCAGCAACGCGAGCAGTTCCTCCAGGCGTTCAAGCAAGCCGACCGCGACAACAACGGCTACCTTGACATGACCGAGGCCATGCGCAGCCCCTTCTTCCGCAACACCTTCAAATCGATGGACCGCGACGGCGACGGCATGCTCTTTCAGAAGGAGCTGCTTGCTTACCTCGATATTGTCAAGGAACTGCAAGCCGCTGCTCGCAGTAGCTGTGCCACCGTGGGCGTTACTTCCGAAGGCAAGGGGCTCTCCGAACTGCTCGACAGCAACGGCGACCGCCGACTGAGCGTCCGCGAACTGCGCAATGCCGTGAAGCTGATCGCCGAGCTGGACCGCGACGGCGACGGCATGATCAGCCGCACAGAGATCCCGCGCTGCTCCCAGGCCACGTTCCACGTGGGCCCGGCCGGCGGCGAATCGCGAAACCCGTATTTCCTCGCCGTCCGCCAGGCCGGTGAGTCGTCCCCCAGCACGGCCGGAGCGCCACAACGGGCGCGTGGTCCGGAGTGGTTCCGCAAGATGGACCGCAATGGCGACGGCGACGTCTCGCGCCGGGAGTTCCTCGGCACCGATGCTCAGTTCAAGGCCATCGACACCGATGGCGATGGCCTGATCAGCGTCGAAGAGGCCGAGGCCTTCGAGAAGGCGAAGCAACCTCAGAAGTAAAGACGCTGGCGCCCCCAGGGCGATGCCCTGGGGGCCTGTCCACCCAAACACTTCCTCCAAACGGTGGAGATTGCCGAATGAAACGGTCCCTCTTGCTCGTCATGCTCGTCTGCTGCTGTCAACTCACCGCTGCGGACCCAGCTCCGCCACCGGCACCAGAATCCCCAGCGGAGCCTTCCTACCAGGACCTGATCCATTTCGGCGAGAAGCGTCCGCTGCTGCTCCGGCTGCATCTCACGGTCGATAGCCGGCCGCTGGAGGCGGTGTGGCAAGACTGCCTTGGCAAGGTCTTTCGGCACCTGGACACCAACAGCGATGGCGTCCTCGACGGCACCGAGGTCCAGCGCCTGCCGTCGCTGGCCGCGCTGTTTGGCGACGGCTTTGAAGGCGGGCTGCCGACCCTGGCTCAGCTTGATGGCAATGGGGACGGCAAGGTGAGGCGCCAGGAACTCGCTGCCTGGTTCCGCCGTCATGGAGCAACGCCATTCCAGCTTCCTGGAGGGGCGGGTTCCAGGGACCAGGATCTCGCCGAACAACAACTCATTGCGGCGAAGATTGCTCTCCGTTTGGCGGCTGTGCGCGAGATCGAGGGCCGAATCGCTGCGAACACCGAGTCGGTAAACGACGCGCTGTTCCGGCTGCTGGACAGCAACGGCGACGGCAAACTGTCCAGGGCAGAACTGCTCGCCGCCCCGACCGTTCTGCTCAAACGCGACCGCAATGACGACGAGATTCTCACGTCCGATGAGATCGCGGGAACGTCGCAGGCCGGATCGGAGGAGCGCGACGCTCCTTGCGATTCTCAAGCGGAAAGCACTCCTGGCGCAATACTCCCTGCGTATGAGCCAGGGCGCGAGGGCCCGTTCTGGCTGGTGCAGCCCGGCGCCTCGAAGGCGTCGCTGGCCCGGCAACTGCAACGCTACGCCCGGAACAGGCGTGAAGGCCAGCAGCCAACGAAACTGTCGCGCACCGAGATGAGCCTGGACAAGGCCGCGTTCGCCCTGCTGGACGTGGACGGCGACGGACTGCTGGATACCGAGGAGCTGGGCCGCTTCGGCCAGCGGCCGCCGGACCTGGAACTGAAGATCGACCTCGGCCCGAAAGGCTCAATCCAGCTGGTCAAAGCGGGTCGGTCCCTGGAAGGCAACGTCCGCGCCGGCAAGGAGGGCGTGCTGATGCTGGAGCTGGACGGCACCCGCCTCGATCTGAAAGCGCTGGCCACGCCGCGGATTGATCGGGCCCAGGCCCGCAAGCAGCAACGCGAGCAATACCTCCAGGCGTTCAAGCAAGCCGATCGGGACAACAATGGCTACGTGGACATGAGCGAGGCGATGCGCAGCCCCTTCTTCCGCAACACCTTCAAGTCGATGGACCGCGACGGCGACGGCATGCTCTTCCCGAAGGAGATGCTGGCCTACCTCGATACCTTCCAGGAGCTGCAAGCCGCGGCTCGCGCCAGCTGTGCCACCGTCGCGGTCACCTCCGAAGGCAAGGGGCTCTCCGAACTGCTTGACAGCAACGGCGACAGCCGGCTGAGCGTCCGCGAACTGCGGAATGCCGTGAAGCTGATCGCCGAACTGGACCGGGACGGCGACGGCCTGATCAGCCGAACCGAGATCCCGCGCTGCTCCCAGGCCACGTTCCGCCTCGGCCCGCCTGCGGGAGAGGCCCTTGGCTACTACTCCGCCGCGCAGGCCCTTGCCGTTCGAGGAGGGTCCGGCATCCGAGGAGGCCCGCAGCCGCAAACGCCGCGAGGTCCAGAGTGGTTTCGTAAGATGGATCGCAACAGCGACGGCGACGTCTCCCGCCGGGAGTTCCTCGGCACCGACGCCCAGTTCAAAGCGATCGACACCGATGGCGATGGCCTCATCAGCATGGAAGAGGCCGAAGCCTTCGAGAAGAAGCAGCAAAGCCCTGACAGGAAGTGAGTGGCTTCCCCTTTCGATGCGATGGAGAATCTCCGATGAAACGGCCCTTCTGGATCGCGGTACTGGTCTGCTGCTGTTGCCAGGTCAGCGCCGACAACGCGGCGCCTTCGGTCGAGGAAACCTCCCCGGCAGCGGGCCCTTCTCAGGATCTCATCTATTTTGGCGAGACCGGCCCGGTCTTGCTCCGGCTGCACTTCTCCAGAGACGGCAAGGCCCTGCCGGCCATCTGGGACGACTTCGTCGGCAAGGTCTTCAAGCACCTGGACGCCAACGGGAATGGCGTTCTCGACAAGATCGAGGCCCAGCGGATGCCGCCGCCTGACGTGCTGTTCCACGGCACCGGCGGACCCAATGGCTCGCCGGCCCCTGCCTTCCGGGAACTGGACGCCAACGGCGACGGCAAGGTGACCCGCACGGAGCTGGCCGCCTATTTCCGCCGGGCCGGCTTCGGCCCCTTCCAGCTCTCCGCCAGCGGGCCCTCTTCGCCCTGGGAAGTCTCTGCCGAGGTTGATTACCTCATTGTGAACGAGCGCAATTTCGACCTGTCCGGCGTGGACTTCGACATTGAGCTGCAAGTGCCCAATCGCAATCGGAAGCCGGCTGGCCTGGACGAGACCCTGTTCAAGCTGCTGGACACCAACGGCGACGGCAAGCTCTCGAAAGAGGAACTGCGCGCCGCCCCGGAGGTTCTGCTCAAGCGTGACCGCAATGAGGATGAGATCCTCACGTCCGATGAGATTGTCTCTGTCAATCCCTCCGAAAACCGCTGGCAGACCCCGATTTACATCGCTTCGTATCATCGGCCTCGTGGCAATTCGCGCCCCTTCTGGCTGGTCTCCGCAGGGGAATCGCCACTGGCACTGGCGCAGGTCCTGCTTGAGCGGTACGGCGGCAAGGACCCGAAGGCCCGCGAAAAGGGGCTCACTCGAGAACACCTTGGACTGGACGCCCGGTCTTTCGCTCAGCTGGACGTCGATGGCAACGGCCGGCTCGACCTGGAAGAGCTGTCCCGGTTCGCCCGCCGCCAGCCGGACCTCGAACTGAAGATCCATCTCGATCAGAAACCAGCGGTTGAGCTGGTCAAGCGCGGCACGCCGCTGGAGAAGAACGTTCGCGCCGGCCGGGATGGGTCGCTGCTCCTCGACCTGGGCGGCAAGCGCCTGGACCTGAAAGGACTCGCGGCTCCCAAGACGGATGCCGCCCAGTCGGCGAAGCAAGCCCGCGAACAGTACCTCGCCCAGTTCAAGGCGGCCGACCGCGACAACAACGGCTACGTGGACATGAGCGAGGCGATGCGCAGCCCCTTCTTCCGCAACACCTTCAAGCAGATGGATCGCGACGGCGACGGCATGCTCTTCCAGAAGGAGTTGCTCGCCTTTCTCGACAGCTTTCTCGATTTGCAGGTCGCGGCCCACGCCAGCTGCGCCACAGTCAATCTCTCTCAGGAGGGCAAGGGCCTGTTCGATCTGGTAGACACCAACGGCGATGGCCGGCTTACCGTCCGCGAGATGCACAACGCCGCCAAGCTGCTCGCCGAACTGGACCCGGAAGGCAAGGGCACGCTTGGCCGGACCGACCTCTCGCGCCACTCCCTTGCCGTCTTCTCTCAGGGGCCGGCCATGACGACGATACTGAGCAGGTTTGACATGGGGATCACGCCCGGACAAATGCCGCAGCCTGCTCCGCCACAGGGTCCGGAGTGGTTCCGCAAGATGGATCGCAACGGCGACGGCGATGTCTCCCGGCGGGAGTTCCTCGGCACCGGCGCCCAGTTCAAAGCCATCGACACCGATGGCGACGGCCTCATCAGTATCCAGGAGGCGGAAGCTTTTGAGAAGCGGCAGAAAAGCGGACAGAAGTAACGGTCGATGGAGATTCTCCGATGCAGCGACTTCTCTTGATCGCAGTGGTGGTCCTGTGGTGCTGCCAGATCCGTGCCGAATCGCCAGTCGAGCCAGACAGGGGCCCCGCACTGCAACCGGCCTATCAAGACCTGGTCTTTTTCGCCGACACCAGGCCGGTCCTGCTCCGGCTGCACGTCCGCAGTGACGGCCGGCCGCTGCCAGCGGTGTGGGTCGAATACCTCACACGGGTCTTCAAGCACCTGGACAGCAACGGCGACGGCGTTCTCGACAAGGCCGAGGCCCAGCGCCTGCCGCCGCCCGGTGTTCTCTTCAGCAGCCCCAACGGGCCCAACGGCTCGCCGCCGCCGGCCTTCCGCGACCTGGACGCCAACAGCGACGGCAAGGTGACGCGCGACGAGCTGGCCGCTTACTTCCGTCGCGGCGGCTTCGGGCCGTTCCAGGCTCCCAGCGGCAGCGGCCTTTCGTACCAGCACCCAGGTTTCCCCTACCTCCTCCAGGACGTTGTCCTCGACCTGGGCGACGGCAACAGTTACTTCACGACGGCAGCCCAGAAGGCCGACAGTCGAGACGAGGCCCTGTTCAAGCTGCTGGACACCAACGGCGACGGCAAGCTCTCGAAGGAGGAACTGCTCGCCGCCCCGGCCGTCCTGCTCAAGCGCGATCGCAACGACGACGAGATCCTCTCAACCGATGAGATCGTCTCTTCCAGACAGGGTGCGATGCTGGATGACATCAAGGACTCGATCTTCATCGACCCGGTTTCCTACCTTCAGCTCCGAGCCAACAACGGTCCCTTCCGGCTGGTGTCGGCCGGGGAATCGTCGCTGGAGCTGGCTCAGGCGCTTCAGCAGCGCTACGGCGACAAAACCAACGGACGCGAGCCGGGCCTGACGCCAGACAAATTCGGACTGGATGCTGCCACCTTCGCCCAGTTGGACGTGGACGGCAACGGCCGGCTTGATCTGGAAGAGCTGTCCTGCTTCTGCGCCGGACTCCCGACCTGGAACTGAAGATCGAACTCGGCCAGAAGCCCTCCGTCGAACTGGTCAAGCGCGGCACGGCGCTGGAAGCGAAGCTCCGTCCGGGCCGGGAGGGATCGCTGATCCTCGACCTGGCCGGAGTGCGGGTGGACCTGAAGGGGCTGGTCGGGGCAAAAGCCGACACCGCCCAGGTCGCGAAACAGCGGCGGGCCCAGTACCTCGGGGAGTTCAAGACCGCCGACCGCGACAACAACGGCTACGTGGACATGAAGGAGGCCATGCGCAGCCCCTTCTTCCGCAACACCTTCAAGCTGATGGATCGCGACGGCGACGGCATGCTCTTCCAGAAGGAGCTGCTCGCCTATCTCGATGGTTTCCTCGAATTGCAGGCGGCAGCTCAGGCCAGCTGCGCCACGGTCGGCCTGTCGGAGGAAGGCAAGGGCCTGTTCGACCTGGTGGACGCCAACCGCGATGGCCGGCTCAGCGTCCGCGAGCTGCGCAATGCAGTCAAGCTGCTGGCCGAGCTGGACCGCGAAGGCAAAGGCACGATCGGCCGGAGCGACATCCCGCGTTGCACCCAGGCCGCGTTCCGCCTCGGGCCGCCGGCGGAGAACCCAAGGTCGGCCGCAATTGACGGACAGTTCCTCATCGTCGCGGACGGCCAGATCTACACGGAGCAGCCGCAGCCGCAGCAGCCGGCACGCGGTCCGGAGTGGTTTCGTAAGATGGATCGCAACGGCGACGGCGACGTCTCCCGACGCGAGTTCCTCGGGACTGACGCCCAGTTCAAAACCATTGACACCGATGGCGATGGCCTCATCAGCTTCCAGGAGGCCGAAGCCTTCGAGGTGAAGATGCGGCAACGTCATGAGGGGAAGTAACAGAGAGCCAAAGTCCCACAAATCTCCCCTCGCTCTCTGTAGCTCGTCCTGCTAACCTGGAGGTGGTTGGAAGATGAACGGTGTTGGGCCGACCAATCTGTTTTCAGGTGGGTGACCGATGGAGTACCTGCACAAGGTGCTGGATCTGGCCGCAGATGACGTCGTTGAGGTGACTCTCGCGGGGAACGCGGCCAACGTCCAGCTGCTCGATGACGCCAATTTCCAGAACTACAAGCAGGGGCAACCCTATCACTACTCCGGCGGCTACGCCCGAACCAGCCCCTACCGTATCCAGGCCCCGCACCCAGGACGCTGGCACCTGGTGGTTGATCTGGGTGGGGGGGCAGGCAGGGTCCAGGCGTCTGTCCGCGTGATCAGTGGCGCGTTGTCTTGAAGGTGTCGCCTTGCCCAGCAAGAAAAAGCCCGATGAACAGGTGGTCCGTGTTGCGCCACTTGGCGAATTGCGTGCTTACACCATCTCCGAACACGAGCTGGAGAAATTGGAGCAGGGCGGCGCGGTTTCTGACCTGTTGACCATCGGTCTCTGTCTCCTCTCGGCTGCTCTGACCCTTCTGGCCACGCTCTTGAGTACCTCACTTCCTCCGATCAGCTTCGTCCTGTTCTTTTGCGCGTTTCTGATCTGCGGCCTGGTGGGCGGGATTTGTACCTTCCTGGGTTGGCGACTCCGCACAAGCACAATACAATTGGCACGCCAGATCCGTGCCCGGATGCAGGATACGCCCCCGATCCAGCAGGCCGCTCCTGAGCCGCCTGCTGGACCACCGCCGCATCAATCGTCATCTCCTGCCTCACCCACTGCTCCCACCTCATCTCCTCCCCCCTCAGGCGGCCCGGCTGCCCAGTAACGTTCCGAGCGAAATCCGAGGTTGGGGTCAAGGAGATCCCCACAATTTTCCCGACCGTACTTGTTCACGATGATCACACCGGTAATATAGAACCAACCCGAGCCGATCCCGAGGAGCAAGCCTTCATGAGCGAGCCAGAGAAGCCGAAAACGCACTTTGCCACGCTGGCCATTCACGCCGGCCAGGAGCCCGATCCGACCACCAAGGCGCGTGCGGTGCCGATCTACCAGACCACCTCGTACAACTTCACCGACGCCGATCATGCCGCCCGGCTGTTCGCGCTGCAGGAGTTCGGCAACATCTACACGCGGATCATGAATCCGACGGTGGACGTGTTCGAGAAGCGGATCGCGGCCCTGGAGGGCGGCGTGGCCGGGCTGGCCCTGGCGTCAGGCCAGGCGGCCGAGACGCTGTGCATGCTCACCCTGGCCCGGGCCGGCGACGAGATCGTCTCCACCACCTCGCTCTACGGCGGCACTTACAACCTGTTCCACCACACCCTGCCGCGCATGGGCATCACCGTCCGCTTCGCCGACGCGGCCGACTACGACGGCATGCGGCGACTGATCAACGACCGCACCCGGGGGCTCTACTCCGAGACGGTCGGCAATCCCAAGCTGGACGTGCTGGACATCGAGAAGCTGGCCCGCATCGCCCACGATCACGGCTTGCCGCTGATTATCGACAACACCACCCCATCGCCGGCCCTGTGCCGGCCGATCGAGTGGGGGAGCGACATCGTCATCAACTCAGCGACCAAGTTCATCGGCGGCCATGGCACCTCCATCGGCGGCGTGCTGATCGACAGCGGCAAGTTCGACTGGAAGGCCTCGGGCCGCTTCAAGGAGTTCTCCGAGCCCGATCCGTCGTATCACGGCATCCGCTACACCGAGGCGTTCGGGCCGCTGGCCTTCATCCTCAAGGCCCGCGTCCAGGGCTTGCGTGATACCGGAGCGTGCATGTCGCCGTTCAACGCCTTCCTGCTGCTCCAGGGCGTCGAGACCCTGCATCTGCGCATGCAGCGTCATTCCGAGAACACCCTGGCCGTGGCGAAGTACCTCAAGTCCTCGCCGCGCGTGCAGTGGGTCAATTACCCGGGACTGGAGGACAGTCCCTATTACACGCTGTGCCGCAAGTACCTGTCCGGCGGGGCGGGGGCGCTGTTAACGTTCGGCATCAAGGGCGGTTACAAGGCAGGCAAGGCGTTCATCAACTCCGTGAAGCTGTTCAGCCTGCTGGCCAACATCGGCGACGCCAAGTCGCTGGTGATCCACCCGGCCTCGACCACGCACCAGCAGCTGAACGAGCAGGAGCAGCAGGCCACGGGCGTGACCGGGGAAATGATCCGCCTGTCGGTGGGCATCGAGGACGTCCGCGACATCATCGCCGACCTGGAGCAGGCGCTGGCGAAGAGTTCATGATGAGGAGGAACCATGACCGGATTGACACAAGCCCGAAGCGCCAGCGCCGGGATGCGTGTTTGTCCCGGCGCTGGCGCTTCGGGCTTGTGTACAGCCCTGGCGAAGAGTGCGTGAGGAGAAGGAGCAACCATGACCGAGGCCCTGCTGCCATCCTGGGAAGGAGACTTCACCTTCGCGGAGGACCAACCGTTCCCCTTGACCGGCGGGGGCGAGCTGCAGCCGGTGACGCTGCGCTGCGCCCTGTACGGCGAGATGAGCCCACGGCGGGACAACGTCATCCTGGTCTGTCACGCCCTGTCGGGCTCCGCGCGGGTGGCCGACTGGTGGCCGCAGCTCTTCGGAGCGGGCTTGCCCTTCGACCTCGACCGGTACTGCATCCTGGGCGTCAACGTGCTGGGCTCCTGCTACGGCTCGACCGGGCCGCGCTCCATCGATCCCCGCACCGGCACAACCTTCGCCGGCCATTTCCCGGTGATCAGCATTCATGACATGGTCCATGCCCAGGCCCGCCTGGTCGAGCACCTGGAGATTGATCGGCTGCACGCGGTGATCGGCGGCTCCATCGGCGGCATGCAGGCGCTGGCCTGGGCGGTCCACTATCCCGACCGGGTGCCGCGCTGCCTGGCCATCGGGGCCTGCCCGATCGGTGCGATGGCCCTGGCCCTGGGTCATCTGCAGCGGCAGGCGATCCGCAATGATCCCGCCTACCGCGACGGCCACTATTCCCCCGACGATCCACCCATCCGCGGCCTGGCCCTGGCCCGCGCCCTGGCCATGTGTTCCTACAAGTCCGCGACCCTGTTCGAGGAGCGCTTTGGTCGCCGGCACAACCGCAACGGCGAACGGCCCGACCGCGACCTGGCGGCTCGCTACGACGTGGCCGGCTATCTCGATTACCAGGGCCAGCTGTTCCTGAATCGCTTCGACGCCAATGCCTACCTGCTCATCTCCAAGGCGATGGACACCTTCGACCTCGGCTCGACCCCGGAGGAAGAGTCGGCCAACCTGCGGCGCCTCCAGGCCCGCACCTTGCTGGTGGGCATCAGCTCGGACTGGCTCTTTCCCCCGGGCGACGTGCAGGCGCTGGCCGAACGCATCCGCCAGGCCGGCAAGGAGGTCGAGTACCGCGAGCTGGCCTCGACCCACGGCCACGACGGCTTCCTGGCCGATGCCGACCAGCTGGTGCCGCTGCTTGGCGATGCACTGCACGAGCCGGCTCCAATGCCCGTGGGTGCGCTGCGCGACCCACGGCTGAGTTATGCAACCCCTTCGGGGTAGGAATACTTTTTCCGCACTCCCTCTGTTCAAGGTCCGCCGCGCCTGCTACATTTACTCTTTTCCATGAAGGTTACCACCAGAACGGGTTGAACCAATCATGTTCGCAGTGTTTGAAGACGGTTCTCGCCAGTATCGGGTCAGTCCGGGCGACGTTGTCCGGGTCGATTACCGGGAAGCGGAAAAGGGCGCTCGGGTGGAGTTCAACCGGGTGCTGCTGTACAGCGATGGGGCCGACACCAAGATCGGCCAGCCCCTCGTGGAAGGGATGCGCGTGCTGGGCGAGGTGGTCGATCACCCCTCGGAGAAGTACTACGTCCAGCACTTCCGCAAACGCAAGAACTACCGCCGGCTCAAGGGCCATCGGCAGTACCACACCGCGGTCAAGGTGCAGCACGTCCTGCTGCCCGGCCAGGAGCCGCCTGCCGCCCCACCGCCCCAGACCACCCCATCCGCCGAGCAAAGCGCTCCCGCCCAGACGCCCGCACCGAACCCAGGGACACCGTAGGGAACGCCCTCCGTGGCGTTCCGCGTGGGACCGGAACGCCACGGAGGGCGTTCCCTACAAGACCCGTTGATTTCGATTGGCCGGGTACGGTAGAACACCCGTTCTGGACCGGGCTTGCCATTTGCCCGATCCGCGAGGGCAAGGAGGCCAGGTCTCATGCGTCCACGCACGGTCGGTCTGTTGCTGTTTGCCGTCATTGGCCTGTCGCTGGCTCACGGTCAGGCACCATTGCCTTCCAACCATCCCGAACCAATCACGGCGGCCCCGATCATCCCCGAGAAACTCCCGTCGCCGGTTCTGCCGCTTCTGACGCCCGGAGAGCAGCTGGCCCCCGCACCCCTGCCTCCCCTGACGGCGCCGCCTCCCCCGCCGCCCTCGAACGTCATCCAGGCCGGCTTTCACACCTCCGCGGCTGCCGCCCCGGCACCGCCCCCGAAGGAACCCCCGCCCTTGCCGCCCTTGCCGCCCTTGCAGCAGCAAATGCACCTGTCAGCCCTGCGCGGCGCCGACTGGCTGGCCAGCATGAATGACCCCCTGGCCCATTTCTGGCATGGCTGGGTGCCCGCGCTGAATGCGCCCTGGAAGGCGATCACTATCTGCGCCAGGCCGGGGCCGCGTTCGCCCTGGCTCGGGGCGGACGCTATGCCGCCAAGGAGGACTACGTCGCCCGGGCCGTCCAGTCGATCCTGGTCTTGCTGGAACAGACGGAAAAAGACCCCGCCGATCCCCAGGTGATTTACACCCCCTTGCCTTCGCTGGTTATCAATCGACTGGGCGCCGCCGCCCTGCTCGTGCTGGCCATCCACGAATTGCCCGCGCCGCAACAGCACCAGCGCGACCTGCTGGACCGCTCCGAGCAGCTGTGCAACTTCATCCGCAAGCAGGCCCGGCCGGACGGCTCGCTATTCTGTGGCGACCTGCTGCCGGACGGCAAACCGGGCGTCGAGGAAGCCGACGCCATCCTGACCTACCCGGGCCAGGCCCTCTGCGCCCTGATGCGCAGTCAGCGCTATCGGCCCGCCGCCTGGAAGCTCGATCTGGTCCGCAAGGCGCTGGCCTTTTACGCTCCCTGGTGGCGGCAGCACAAGTCGCTGGCCTTCGTCTCCTGGCAGAGCGCGGCTTACACCGAGGCGTACTTGCTGACCAGGGATCGCCCCTTCGCTGACTTTGTCTTCGAGATGAACGATTGGCTCAGCGGTCTGCAGTATGACCGATTGGAGGCAGGCCAGCAGCAGTGGCTGGGCGGCTTCATGAGCTGGCAGGACGGCAAACCGGTGCAGACGCCGCCGCGGATCGACTCGGCCGACTGCTCCGAGAGCCTGGCCCAGGCCCGCCGGGCCGCACGGGCCGCTGCCGACCAGGCCCGCCACGACCGCTACAGCCGGGCCCTGGAACTGTCCTTGCAGTTCCTCACCACCTTGCAGTATTCCGAGGCCAACACGCAGCACTTTGAGAAGAGCTACCGCAACCGGCTGGTGGGCGGTTTTCACGCTTCGCACCAGGACGGCAACCTGCGGATCGATCACGCCCAGCATGCTTTGTCGGCATTGGTCCTGTATCTGGATGAGGTCAGCAAGTAGGGTGGGCCGAGCGTGGCGAGGCCCACCATTCTGCCTGGTGGGCCTCGCCACGCTCGGCCCACCCTACGGCTGGATGAACTGGGCAAATGAGGAAACCAGGGCCCTCCGGACGTGTAGCCAAGCCGTTCCGGGGCGTGTATAGTACAACCGTGGCCAGTTCCACGCGCAGGATGATCCTGGATCCGATTCCTCCAGGTCGCGTCCGGGCTTACCCCAGGCGATTGGGATTCGCATGACCGAAGAACGCAGTCTCCTTCCCCGACCGAAGTGCCGCAGTTTGCTGGGGGTGCGCGTCCTGGGCACCGGCAGCTACGTTCCCGAAGCGGTCATCACCAACGACCACCTGCATCAGCGTTTTGGCTTCGACAGCGACTGGATCGTCAAGCGGACCGGCATCCTGGAGCGCCGCCATGCCCTGCCGCACCAGGCCACCAGCGACCTGTGTTACGAGGCCGCGGTGCGCTGCCTGGAGAACGCCCGGGTCCCCCCCGGCGACATCGACCTGGTGGTCCTGGCCACCTTCACCCCGGACATGTCGTTCCCCTCGACCGCCTGCCTGGTCCAGGATCGGCTCAAGCTCTCCTGTGCGGCCATCGAGGTGGAAGCCGCCTGTGCCGGCTTCTTGTACGCGCTGATCACCGGGGCGGCCTACGTGGTCTCGGGGGCCAGCGACGTGGCCCTGGTCATCGGCGGCGACTGCAACTCCCGCATCCTCAACCCGGACGACATCAAGACCTTCCCGCTCTTTGGCGACGGTGCCGGGGCGGTGCTGCTGACCCGTGGCCGACCCGACCAGGGGCTGCTCAGCTTCAGCCTGGGCTCTGACGGCGGCGGCGGCGACCTGCTCAGCCGGCCCGCCGGCGGCAGCCGGCTGCCGCCCACCCCGGAGCTGCTGGGCCAGGGACTGCACTACATGCACATGGACGGCCGGGCCGTCTTTCGCTGGGCCGTGGCCATCCTCTGCGACACCATCCAGGACGTGCTGAACCACAGCGGCGTCCGCACCAGCGACGTCAACCTGTTCATTCCCCATCAGGCCAACATCCGCATCATCAACGCGGCCATCGACGTGCTGCACATCCCCCGCCAGCGCGTCTTCAACAACCTCGACCGCTATGGCAACACCTCCGCCGGCTCGGTCCCCCTCGCCCTGGACGAGGCCGTCGCCGAGGGCAACGTCAAGCCCGGCGACCTGATCGTCCTCAGCGGCTTCGGCGCCGGCCTGACCTGGGGCACCACGGTCATGCGCTGGTAGCATTCCAGCTGCCTCCTCCCCTGACTCCAGAAGAGGAAGCGGCCGATCTCGCGTCCCGCCAACAGGCACAATTCCAGAAAATCGGATTATGCCGCCCTTGACGGCTGTAAGGTTTTCCCAGATTATATCACCATTGCATCCCTCATAACTCTCCCATTGAGAAAAGATGGGGTAATGGGGTTGTCTTTACTGGTGAATTGCTATCTATAATAAGTGCCTGAAAAGGGCGTGTCCTTCCAAGACCCAGAAAGGGGCAGGAGGTTCACCTCCTGCTCTTCCCCGGAAACAGAGAGTCTGCTTTAACGGAGGTCCCATGCGCAAGAGGTCATACAGCCGGCCAACCCTGGAAGTCCTTGAGGACCGTTGGGTCCCGGCGACCTACTCGTTTTACAATGGCACCCTGGCCATCACCGGCCAGACGCACAACATGACGATCGTGCAGTCGAACGTCACCGCCAACACGTTCACGATCACGGACGGGGGCAGCCGTACCTTCTCCGGCGTGAGCAACATCATCGCGACCACGCCGAACGGCAACGACACGGTGACTGTCGATCTGAACGGGAACACCTACACAGGCGCTTTGACCATCAAGACGGGTAATGGCAACAGCACGGTCAACCTGGGAGCAGCGGCCGGGGGCACCATCCTGGGCAACGTCGCCATCCTCGGCAGCCCCGGCAATCAAACTCTGAACGTCGATTCGGCCGGCACGGCGCCCCTGACCCTCGGTGGCAACCTTCAGGTCACCGATTCCGCGGGAACCAATTCCGCCATCTTCGGCAGCAGCTCGACAGCAGCCAGCATCCCCCTGACCGTCCGCGGCAACGTGAGCCTTACCGGAGTGAACTTTGTCACACTTCCAGAGCAACCAGAGCGATCAGTTTCAGAGTAATTTTACCGTGACGTCAGCTCCCAACAGTGGGCCCGAAACCTTCACGCAAGGGTTGCCCGGTGGAGGAGGCCCCGGCACCGGAATGGGCACCATCACCATTGGCCGCAACCTCCAGATCACCGGTGGTTCGGGAGCGAACGCGGTCGCCACGTTGGGAACGCAAGCCAACCTGGTTTTTGTGGCAAATCTGACAGTCAACGGCAACATGACTGTGTCCACCGGGACCAGCACGGGCACGGTGCCAACTACCGGGGTGTTCCCTAGCGTAACTTTCGCTCCTCTTGCCAATCGAGTGAACCTGTCCGCTGGAAACAACACCCCGACCATCATTAACGGGAACTTCACGTACACCACCACCGGCGGTGCCAGTTATGTTTCCATCACTGGCTCCCAGATCCACGGGAATGCGAACCTGAACCTTGGAACCGCCAACACGGCCCTGTTCCTTTATGACATCTTCGTCAACCCGACGATCATCAGCGGAAACCTCACCGTCGGCGACCAGGGTGATCTGAATACCGACCCGTTCGGCCTGGGAATTGGTGTCGAGGCCCCCGTCGGCGGCATCGAGACCTTTAACCTGGGCAACGGCACCAACACCCTGATCTTCGATCCATCCTTGTTTAACCCGACCAGCGAGACCATCTTCATCAACGCGGGCAATGGCACCAACACGGTCCAGTTCTTGAACTCGGAAGGCGTCTCGGTCCCGGTCACGTACAATGTTGGCGTGACCCTGGGGAATGGGACCAATAACGTGACCTTCAACGATCCTCTTAACTTGCTTGCTCTGACCGGCAGCATCACCGCCGGCGGCGGCGGGACCAATACCTTCAACTACACCCCTGGACAGGGTGTCATCCAGTCTCCCTTCACGCTGCAAGGCTTTTAGAAGCTGATTCAGCAGCCGCTTGCGGTTTCGCGCACCAGCAAACGATGCGAAGCCGCAAGCGGCTTGTGGAACAGGCGCGAACAGCCCGTGCAGGGAGCAGGACCTTGCACGGACTGCTTTCTCGCTGGCAGGTGGGACGGTTTTGCCTTGAAAAATTCGTGAAACTCTTGACTTCCACCTGCTCTGATCTATAAACTCTCATTATTGCGCATTTGCTGGAAAAGTGTCCGAACCCGCTACTGATGGAGCCTGCGATGCTTCCCATGCGACGCGAGAAGGGGTTACTTACCGAGCAGTTGCCTGACGAAACGATTGTCTACGACACGACCAACCACAAGATCCACTGTCTGAACACCATCGCTCGTCTGGTGTGGCGGCATTGCGACGGTCGCACCTCCGAGGCGGAGATGGCGGCGATCCTTGGCACGGAGCTTGGCGTGCCAGCCGATGAAACCCTGGTGCGGGTGACCCTGGAGCAGCTGGCCGAGACGGGTCTGACCGAGGTGCCCAGGAACTCCCGCACCGGCGTCTCGCGGCGGGAAGCTGCCCGGTGTCTGGCCCGATTGGGCCTCGGCGCTGCTGCCGCCCTGGTTGTTACCATCGCCGCACCCTCCGCGGCACAAGCGGCCTCCGCGATTTGCAGCAATTTTAATGCGATCAGTTGCCCGCTGGGCAACCAATGTACCAAGTCCGGTGGTGGACCGGGTACGTGCAAGAGAAGTGGCGCCTCCTGTGTCTGTGGTTAGAGACACTCACAGAACGGCGAGCGGCGCGGCGTCAGCCCGCCGGTAGGAGGCGCTTACCGGCGGGCTGACGCCGCGCCGCTCGCCGTTCTGTTAGTGGGGTGCGGGTTCCGAGTGCCGCGTTCGTTCCTTTCTTCCAATCTTCTTGACGGGTTACGCTGACCATGCTTCGGGGGTCAGCAGCGGCAGGTAGCTGCGCAGCGCCTTCTCGTGATGCGCCAGAGGTTATGCCCCAGAAAGCGAACCGAGGCAACCGCGCTATCACACAGCGCGGTCTTGAAAAAGAGATTGATCAGGGTGCCTGGGGAGTCCAGAGGCGTGAGCGTGTCATGGATGCGCAGCAGCAGGCTGGCGAAGGCTTGCCGTGCCTGCCTCTCGAACAGACGAAGGGGAGCCGGGCACTCCAGCCCCAGGCGTCGCCGCAGCACCTCCACCGCGTACAAGAGGGCTTCTTGCACGTGGTTCTCGCGCGCCCGCTGGAAAACCACGTCCCAGTCCAGACCTGGATGCAACCGAGCGAAGTTCCAGATGTCGCAGAGCCAGCAGAAACGCACGAACTCGTGATGGATCGCATGGAGGAGCAGGTAGAACGCCTCATCTTCCGCGTTCAGGATCCGACAGCGGCTCCCATCCCGCATCTGGAAGGGAACGGACCGGGAAAGGAAGTCCCTGGCCGGGATGGTAACGCCAAATTCGACCAGGAGATGAAAGTGGACTTCGACCAGCGAGAATTCGGCATGGGCAAAGGATAGCTGGTGGGTGTAATCGCGTGCATACCAGCTCGACGAAGGATCCTGCGAATGATAGCCCAGGGAGGACAGCAATCCCTCCACGGCCTTCAGGTCCTCCGGGACGATCAGGAGGTCAAGGTCGCTGGAGTAACGCAGCGCGTAATCGCCGTAGAGGCGTTCCGCCAGCACCGGACCTTTCAGCACCACCGCCTGAATCCCCGTTGTTTCCAGGCCCTCCAGGATGCGGCGGATTCCCTGATAGTTGCTCATCTGGATGAGCCGGCCGGCCACAACCCGCCGATCGATGCGAATTCGTTCCTTCTCCGGCAAGACCTGCCCCGCTTGTCGCAAGGCCCGGTGCAGCAGACCGGCCACACCGTGGCGCTCGGCGAGATCGAAGTATCGCTCCCAGTTGGGGATTCGCACACAGAGGGCCCGGAAACGCGGCAAGTCGTCCTGGAAGGCCGTGAGCAGCAACTGCAGCCGTTGCAGCGGGAGGCGCATCCGTGTCGGGCTTAACGGCCACAAGGACTGGCGAGTTGCAGGAACAGGGCACAAGGGGTTGAGCTCCGTTGGACGAAGGGGATTCTTCGGCGTAAAATAACGAGGCTTTACTCGACACGTAAGCCCCAGAGGATCCGAGAGCCCGATGTCGTTCCCTTCGCAAATGCCCCGGGTCGCAAAGTCGTCCCTCTGAATGCAGAAGATCGACCGCCTGGTCTGGGCGGCTGGCTTTTGCGGGACGGCCTTCGGTGTGCGCGTCGGCGTTCGAGCGAATACGCCGCAAGCGCTGGAGACCTTGCGCGCGCTGCTGCCGGTGAACTGGCAGTACAGCGACCGAGAGGTCGTGGAGGTCCTCTTCTCGTACGTCGAGGCAACGCCGCCCAGCCGGCCGGGGATCAAGACCTTCCACATCCTGTACATGGGTGTCGGACGCCTGATTCGGACGCTGGAGCTGAAGGAGATTGTCTACCTTTTTGAGAACCAGCTGCAACTGGGCATCGCTTATTATGCGCCCCGCCATGCGTTCGTGCATGCCGGCGCGGTGGGCTGGCGCGGTCGGGCGATCGTCATTCCGGGCTCCAGTTTCAGCGGCAAGAGCACGCTGACGGCAGCCCTGGTGCGGGCCGGGGCGACTTACTACTCCGACGAGTATGCGGTGTTTACCAATCAGGGTCGCGTGCTGCCCTACGCCCGGCCTCTGCAGCTGCGGCAGACGGACGGCCGGACCACGCACAAGGTCTCCGCCGAGTCGCTCGGCGGCCAGGTGGGCGTGAAGCCGCTGCCGCTCGGCCTCGTGGTCGAAACCAGCTTCCGCGGAGACTGTCGCTGGCGGCCGCAGCGCGGCACCACCGGACAGGGTGCCCTGGCGCTGATGGCGCACGCGGTGCCGATCCAGCGCCGGCCAGGCTGGACCATCCGCATCCTGACCCGGGCCGCCCAGACCGCGGTCCACCTCAAGGGCAGGCGCGGCGAAGCGGACGCCGTGGCCGAACGCATCCTGCACGAGTTCGCGGACTGGTAGCCCAGGGCTCCCGATGACACCAGGACACTCCTTTCTCTGGAAGCTCTGGACAGCCGCTTTCCTGACGAGGCTGGCGGGCGTCGCTCTCGGCATGCTCTTGTTTCCCGGCTGGCTGATTCCCCCGGACACTGATTCCGCTTACTTACCCATCGCTCGCAACCTGGCGGCCGGAATGGGCTATCAGACCGGCGCCAGCAGCAACGCCACCATTCCTCCCTTGCTGCCCTGCTGGCTCGCCTTGCTGATGCAGCTCACTGGCCCCGACCTTCCCCTCTGGCTGCCGGGATTCTTCGGCGCCGCGTTTCGTGCAGCCGGCGTCGTCCTGGTCTATCTCCTGGGCCGGCGTTATTTCGGGGAGCGGGCCGGCTTTCTGGGGGCACTGCTCTACCTTGTCGATCCGTGGGAAGCCTTCTGGACCGGCTTCGTGATGAAGGAACAGATCGCTGTGCCGCTGTTCCTGCTCGCGGTCTGGCTGTTCGTCCGCCTCGATGACCAGCGCCGGCTGCTGCCCGCCTGTGCGGCCGGGGCGGTCATCGGTCTGGCCACGCTGGCTCGCTTTCCCGATGGCGGCCTCTGGATCGCGGCCTTGCTGCTGCTGTGCCGGCTGCGGCAGGTTCCCGGAGGCTGGTCCTGGGCCAACGTGCGGCGGTCGGTCGGCCTTTCCTTCGCTCTGACGCTGTCCCTGCTCGCCGTGCTTTCTCCCTGGCTGGTGCGCAACTGGATCGTGGTGGGCCAGCCGGTCCTGTCGGCTCAATTTGCCGGCCATTATTTTTACACCAGCAACGGCCCGGGAGTTGAAATGGTGTCCAACGGCTACTTCATGCCGGAGGGAATCGATGGCCGGGTCCTGGGCGACGCGAATGCGACCGGATCGCCCTGGAAGAAAGAGGAGTATCTGTTCTCCTACACGCTGCGCTACCTGGCGACCCACCCGGGGGAAGCGCTGCAGCGCATCCTGACCAAGGCGGTCAACGCCTGGCAGCCGACCTTTCCCGGCAGTTCGCTGAGGAACTGGCTGCTCCTTGGCGTCCCCTACTGTGTCGAGATGCTCTTCTGTCTGGCGGGCCTCTGGATCGCCTGGCGGCGGCGGCTGACGTGCCCGGCCGTGTCGCTGCCGCTGCTGGTGTTCTTCATCATGCACCTGGTTTTCTGGGGCGAAATCCGCAATCGGCAATACCTCACGCCGCTGCTGTTCGTCTTCGGCGGCCTGGCGCTGGATCGGCTCACCGCGTGGGTGGTCCGTCGTCCCGTGCCGTTGCGGACCGCGATGCCATGACCCCGTCCTCGCCGTGGATTCCCGGACTCATTTCCACCCTTACCACCGTCCGCAATGGTGCAGCCTTCATCCGCGAAGCGATCGACAGCCTCCTGGCCCAGACCGACGATCACTTTGAGGTGCTTGTCGTCGATGACGGCTCGACGGATGAAACGCCCCGAATCCTCGGCACGTATTCCGATCCCCGGCTCACGGTGGCGATCCTGCCACCCATCGGCCGAGTTCCCGCTCTGCTGCACGCCGTCGGCCTGGCCCGAGGTGAGTTCCTCGCCCAGCTGGACGCCGACGACGTCGCCTTGCCGCACCGGCTGGCGACGCAGCGTGCTTATCTGAACGCGCATCCCGAGGTCGCCCTGGTCGGCGGTCGGGCGATCGAGTTCAACGGCAGTCTCGGAATGGTGCCGGCCGACGCCGACCGGGCCGGCGGCGGTGCGCCGCGCCCTGGGAATGTATAACCCGTTCTATTGCAGCAGCTTGACCTTCCGGCGCTCGGTCTACGAGGAGGTGGGCGGTTTCCGGGTGCAAGACGGCTGGGGGCATGACTTCGCTTTCCTGATCCGAGTGGCCATCGCGGTCATCCGATCGACATCATCCCGGAACCGTTGATCCGCTACCGCCGGCATCCCGGGCAAATCTCGGCGAGCCGGACGTGGGAGCGCGAACAGCGGCCGCGTTCGGCCCGGTTACAGCTGTGGGCCGCATGGAAGCTGGGACTACCGCTGCATCTGTGGGTGTTCCCGCTGGCGGCCTTCTTGTACGCCTGCCTGCCGCCCGCGCTGCGGCCGCGCCGCTGGCAGCAAGCGGTCAAGGCGTGGTTGCTGCGCCGTTGGGGATCGAAGGGGTGAAGTGTTTGCAGAGCCGGGAAATGCCGGAGCCCGCCGAGCCGCGCACGCAGCGCAGCGGAGTGAGCGGCCTGGAGCAGGGCCGCTTACTCCGCTGCGCTGCGTGCGCGGCTCGGCGGGCTCCAGAAAAAAAGTGCAAGCCAACGAGAAAGGATACCCGGTCAGGGTCCTGCGAAGGTCAAGTCCCAGTCGCGGGGATCGAATCCTTCCGGCCAGCGCGTCTGTTCGTCATAGAACGCCCCGCTCAGCGTGGTGAAAGTAACGTCGATGATGCTGGCCTCGCGGAGGTCCGCGCCCCGCAAGTCGGCTCTCTGCAAGTCGCTGTAAGCCAGCATGCAACCACGCAGGTCGGCTCCACGGAAACTGGCCCTTCTCAGGTCGGCAAAGTTCAGGTAGGCATTGCGTAAACTGGCCCTGGTCAGGTCGGCATCCTGGCAATTGGTCCGATCCAGATTGGCCTGGTTCAGGGCCGCGCCAGCCAAACTGGCCCCACGGTAATCGCGCGTCAGCTTTGGATGGAAGCGCAGCAGGAGATAGCGGGAATCCAGCGCTGCCAGCACAGCCAGCAATGAGAGAAGCAATCCCACACCAATCATCGCTCGCCCGGACCCGAACGAGCGGAGCTGGAGAAAGAGCTTCAGCGTTCCCAGGCCCGCTGCAAGGATCGCGGCCAGGAACACGCAACCAGCCCGGCTCGCCGGATGCTCCGGATCGTCTGCCAGGCACAGGATCAGGCCAGTCGCAAGGCTGACCACGACAGACAGAGTCAGGATGCGCGCCGTCCGCTTGTGCCTTCCGGTCAGCACCAGGCTAATGAGCAAGGGGACCGAGCCAAGCCAGAGGTAGCAGCGGGGCGAGCCAAACAGACGGGCCCGCAAGGATCGCAGCTGCCCGAAGGAGGATGATGGAGGGAGCGGAAGCCGTTTCGCCCGGCTCCGCCGAGAGCCGCCTGGCGAATTCCGCGGGGTCAATCCGTCCGGGGTATTCTTCCAGCGCTTCCAGCGGGGACCACCCTGCCGGTCCCTTTCGCGTGGCGACACGAAGCCATTCCTCGGCAACGGCACGCCGCGATTCCGACAGAGGCCAGTCGGCTCCCGCTGCCTGGCATTGCCGTCGCAGCGCCGCCCAGCGCACCAGAAAGGCGGTGCGGACACTCAGCTGGCCCTGCTCGACGCAGAAGCTCTTTTCCGGGTCCTCTCTGGTCGCATCCAGGGCCTTTTGCCAGAACTGCTCGGCTTGTTGCAGGACGGCGAACGTGAGGAACGGCGCCCGCTCCGGCCGATTGGAACAGCGCAGGGGATTGTCTCCGAGCGAGCGCCGCATGAGATCCAGATACTCGCGGATGAAGGGCGCTGCTTGCTGGCCGTAGTAACCGGCAAGGAACTCATCGATCAGGGCGCTGTCGTCCTGCTGTGGGTCCCACAGCAGCCTGGCCAGCAGCCAGGAGCGCAATTCCGGCAATTCACCGCCGTTGGCCGGAGCCGTTCCCTGGGTGAACACACTGACGACGCCGTGCTTGTGGAAGAAGCGCAGGTTGGGACCAAGGACAAACCAGTTAGGATGCGGCAGGAGATAGTTGGTGAAGTTGGTTGTGTAATCCCAGACGAAGAGGTTGGAACAGTGCTTGCGCCACTCTTGCAAGTCGCTGGCATACTTGGCGTTCCGAGGCTGATCGAGTGGAACGCCGAAGTCGCACTCGATGGAGCAGACACGCACGGCGACGTTGGGCTCGGCTTGCAAAGTACGGGGAGGCTTGCGCGAGTACGCGTAGGCGAGCGTATCGATCAGCACCCGCGGATGGTCTTGCCTCACTTCCCGGGCGACGTGGTTGACGAAGTCCAGAAGTGAGCCGGCGGGGCTTCCCTGTTCTTGATCGAGGGCCCGGCAGGAAGCACACTGACAGTTCCCCGCACAGTCGTTTTGCGACAGCGAGACAACGTCCGCCTCCGGGTGCTCTCGGATCACTTCCTTGATGCGCCGGACGACGAACTGGCGCAGTTGGGGATTGGTCAGACAGAGCTGGCTTCGGGTCGGCGTGCGTTTGCCATTCAGGAGGCTGAACCATTCGGGATGCTTGCGGAAGTGTTCTTCCGGCGGCACGAGGGTGAAGAAGGTATGCACAAAGCCGGCATAATGGAGCTGACCGCCGGTGTCGGCGTCGGCGCGGACCATCGTCCCATTGACCTGGTTGCGAGCCGCCCAGTCCCGGTCGAAGGCGGGGAACCAGTTCACGTCGCGCCAGCGGAAGGCGGGTTGCTCGCGTCGATCCAGCGCGGGCACGGCAAGGGTGGGCTGGGCGGGGATGGTTTCGGCCCAGGGCGTCCACCAGCGGCAGCCGCAGGATTGCTGCAAAAAGCGATAGACGGCGTAAAGGGTGCCTCGGGGTCGGCCTCCCGCCAGCAGCAGCCGCCGATCGCGGCAGCGGATCAGCACTTCGTCCGGGCCGAGCGTCTCCAGGTTCCCGGCCGGGACAAACGGCTGTGCTGCCTTGCCAGGTCCGACGATGATCGAGCAGGCGGGGGGCGGATCGGTGAATGGGCGGACAGGGAAGGCGGCCCCGGTGATGCGTTCGAGATACCGAGCCAGCTCCGCGGCGGCATGCCGTTCGGCCGCGGTCGCTTCCGGCTGGGTGAGGATGCAGTAGGGGGTTCGGCCGTTGCTCGCCAGCACAAGATCGGCCGCGGTCCCGGAAGGTGGCAAGGCCAGCAAGAGCAGGGGGACCAGGACCAGTGCTGGCCAGGAAGGTGTTTTCGGGAAAACGATTGGTCCACCGAAACCATCCCCGTGGGTGCGCTGCGCGACCCACGGCTGAGTTATGCAACCCCTTCGGGGTAGAAAACAGGGCGAGCGTTGTCTTCCTACCCCGAAGGGGTTGCATATCCCAGCCGTGGGTCGCGCAGCGCACCCACGGAACCGGGAGTGGACCAATCGTTTTCCCAAACCCGCCGAAGCCCCTGGTGGGGAGCGTCTTGCCGTCACGAGTCCTTTTCCTGCTGCGGAGCAGCCTTGGAGCGGGCCAGGAGTCGCAGCTCGATGCCAATCGCCCCGAAGATCAGCAACCAGGGCAACAACTGGGCGCGCTGGCGGTAAATCAGTCCGATGTTGGCAAACAGCAAGCTGTAGAGCAGCCCCATTCCGCCAATGAACAGCAGCAGCGGCAGCACGTCGTACAGCCGGTTGCGGAGACAGTACCACAGGCCCGGGACGACACCGACAAACAGGATCACCCACCAGATGAGGACCTCGGGGATGACCAGGAGCATTCGCAGGCTGCCGCTCCATTGCCAGGGGAACGGCGCCATCAGCAAGTGCAAGACCCCGACGACGAGGGAATATCCCAGGCCTGTCGAGGTACGCAGGTCGGCATCGACCTTGACACCCGAGCCCTGGTCTTTGATGGAGAACTCCTTGAACGATTCGATGTATTTGATGTCGAAGGAGCTGAGCTGCACCTCCTTGGTGACCTGGGCCCCGGAGAACAGAATGAAACCCGCGATCAGGCCAACCACGGCGAAGGCGGAGCTGAAATTCGATCGTCCCGTCCCCAGCTGAGGCAAGACCAGAGTGAGCACCACCGTTCCCACGGCAAGGTAGGCCGCGTAGAAGCGGAACGGATACAGCAGGAGAATGGCCAGGCCGGTGAGGACGATGTGGCGCGGGGTGAAGCCGGAGACGCGCAGCTGCACGCAGGAGTACAGGGCCAGCGTTTCCAGGAAGATCACCACCGGTTCCTTGAGGGTCTGGGCCGACCAGACGATCAGGGAAGGAAAGAAGCACGCCAGCCAGGCCGAGCGCCGGGCCACCGCCTCCGAGAACAGGCTGCGGGCCAGCCGATAGACCAGAACGACCGTCAAGGCCCCGAAGAAGCAGTTGAGCGCGGCAGCCGCCAGCCGGCCAGGAAGTCCCGTGATCAGGAACAGGGCGCCCAGGAGGTTGTAATAGCCTTTGTGAGACCCCTTGTAGGCCTCCAGGAAGAGCCAGGGCGCTTCCAGCCCCGAGTAGCCCTTTCCCTCCCATTCTTTCTGGAACGCGGCACCCACGAGCCAGCCGCTGCCATCCTCGTCTTTCAGGGTGCCGATCAGCCCGGCTTCATAGATGACCAGCGACGCCGCGAAGCGAACGGCGATGGCCCAGAGGAACAAACGCTGCTGGAAGGGGAGCGTCTCCTGGTGCGTCCAGGTCAGGCGCAGGAGGAGATAGCCTCCCGCCGCGAAGACGACGAAGTGCAGAATGCCCGAAACTAACGCGAGGAAGTCCATTCGCCCTGCCCCTCACGTCGGAGCCGGAAGGGAATGCGCCAGTGCTGCCATTGTATGAAAGACCAGGTCGCCGCGGTCGCGCAAGCGGCAGGCATGCTCCAGGATGCTCCTCAGACCGCTGAACATGCTTTCGATCTGATCGGCCAGATTGGTGGGATGGAACCACAGGTGGAAGACCCGTTTGCGGCGCACGGCCGCGTTCAGTCCCTTGACGGCCCGCAGCACGCGCAGTCGGACGGGCAGGTAGCGTCTGAGGCCGTGCATGGGGAAATAGATCATCGATCCGGGGATGTTCCACAGCCCCGCCGGCGTCCACTCCGGCAGGACGACCGCTGGCTCGGATGCACGCAGCACGTCCCACAGGTGCAGCAGCCGTTTGCTCAGGCCAGGCCAGGGACGTTTCTCATACCAGGTCGCATCTGGACCGCGATAGCAGATAAAGCCGTTGCGACGCAGCACGTCCAGATGGCCGACGGAATTGCGGGGAAAGGCAAAGGAACGCAGCTCGAGGCCCATGTCCCTGGCCAGGCGAACGCAGGCGCTGATCTCGCTTTCGGCGGTCGCCGGGGAGCAGCCGCGATCGCCAAAGATCACGTGCGAGAAGGAGTGGCAGCCAATCTCCTGAGCGACCGGGCAGGAGCGGATGCGTTCCAGCAGGCTGCGGCCATAGAAGATCGGAGCGGTGGCCTCGGTGGCGCAGGGGTCCGGGTGGAACCAGTCGTGCCGGCACCAGTTGTGAGTGGGCCGGACGATCTCTGGGTGCTTGTGGCCGTTGGTTTGAGTGCAGGAATCGAGGAACAGGTGGCCCAGCACGCACCAGGTTGCGGGCACTTCGTGCTCGGCGAACAGATCGAGCAACCGAACGACAGCGGCGCGTTCGATCTCACACGCCCGGCGGAAGCGCTCGGGGCCGAACAGGTCCAGCGTTCCCCAGATCAGCTCGAAATCCAGGCTGATGGTGAAGACGCCACGGTCGAGAGTGGGGTTTGCTGGACTGACCTCTGCCATCCGGGTTCACTTTCGCACGGCGTGGACGAGTTTCGTAGCCGCAGGCGGCTCGCCTGCGCGCTGGCCAGCCAGCAGGCGAGCCGCCTGCGGCTACGCAAGGGTTCACTTTCGCACGTCCTGGACGAGTTTCGTAGCCGCAGGCGGCTCGCCTGCGCGCTGGCCAGCCAGCAGGCGAGCCGCCTGCGGCTACGCAAGGGTTCACTTTCGCACGGCGTGGACGAGAAACATGTTGGCGAACTCACGCAGGCCGGCCCGGTCCGCGAGGGCAGCGTCCATCCGCTCCCAGCCGCGGAGGAACCGAGGCAGGGCCCGGGGGGCGAGCCGTTCCAGCCAGTTGATCGGACCAAGGTAAACGCCATGAACCCTGGGAGGAAGAAACCCCGCGGTGCGGCACTGGGAGCGGATTTGTCGGGTGGTGGTGAAGAACTGGCGGAGACGCACCAGGTTGCCGACCCGGGCCAGGCCGGCGATTCGATTGACCAGGAAGTAGCCGTTGAGGTTGAAAAGCGGCGTGGCCGTGAACAGGCAGCTGCCGCCCGGTTTCAGGACCCGGGCCATCTCCTGGATGCAGAGCGTGGCATCGGGAAGGTAGCGCAGCACCTCGATGCACAGCACGCGATCAAAGGAGCCGTCGGGGAAAGGCAAGGCATCGACGTCCGCCTGGCGCAGGTTCGCTTGCGGATTGAGCTTCTGGGCGTACACGAGCATGTCGGCAGAGCCATCGACCCCGGCGGCCTGATAGCCACGCCGGCGATACTCCGCCACGTAATGTCCCGTGCCGCAGCCGACGTCGAGCAGACTGAGGGGTTGCTCGATTACCGGAAGGTAGTGATCGAGCAGTAACTGGAGCCGGTGCCGGCTGTAGGTGAAGCAGTCGCGGTACGGATCGGCCGAGAAGTCCACGTAGCGCGAGGCGAACGTATCGGCCTGAACCGAGTGCAGTTCGATGGCCTGCACTTTCTGATCTTCAAGAGTTTGCATGCAACCATTACCGAGTTCGTCTGCGTTGAGCGACCACTTCGCGCACAACTTCAGCAAAGCGAGCAGCACAGCGTTTGCTGGAGTAGTGATCTTCAACCGTTTGCCGGCCGGCAGCCCCGAGCCGGGAGCGGAGATTGGGATTGTCGATCAGCGCAATCAGTGCGTTCAGCCACTCTTCCTGAGTGCGAACAAGGAGTCCGTTCTCTCCATTCCGGATCACCTCGCAATTGGTGCCGACAGCGGAGCAGACCGTTGGCAGTCCCAGCGCCATGTAGAGCAGGGCTTTCATACTGCACTTGCCGCGTGCCCAGGGATCGTCCGGCATGGGCATGATGCCGACGTCGAAAGCGTTCAGCTCCTCGACCTCGGTCTCTGCCGACCAGGGCCGCCAGACAAAGGGGACTCCGGGTAGGATGGGCTCACGATCGGAGTGAACGCGGAACTCCACGTCGCGCCAGGCGCACAACTCCTGAAGCATGGGGGCGAATAGTTCCAGATGCGTCTGAGAGGTCGAGCTGCCCGTCCAGCCAACAATGATTCGATCGCTGCGCGGGCCGTTTCGCTGAGGCCGAAAGCGATCGGTGTCCACACTGGAAGGAATCAAGCTCACGGCCTGGTTATGAGTTCGAGCCCAGTCCTGAAGATAACGGTTGCCGACAACGATGTGATCGCTGAGCCGGCAAATCGTCGCGGTCTTGCCAGGAAACTTGAGCCAGCCAAAGCGGCGATTGGCAGCCGCGGTGTGCAGCATCCAAATGGCGTCATCAAAGTCATAGATCACAGGGCAGCGCGTTAGGGACAGCAATCGCTCGAGGATTGGCGGGCCAGCAATGCAAATGGCCCGGTGGATCAAGATGACGTCGTGGTGCCGGGCGGTCAGGGCCCGCACCGCGCTCTGGAGGAAAGCCCTCAGCAGTGCGGTTCCCTTGCCAAGCAGCCGTCCAGGTTGCCGCAGACAATCCATCAGCACCGCATTCGCGAAGGGGATCAGGCGAACGTTGATTCCCTCGGCGTTAAGGTGAGGAAGCCATTGCTCGATCCGAAATCGCTGGCTGGGTGCTGATCCGAGGGGATAAGGGACGAAGCCGAGTACCGAGATGGGACGCTTCTCTGGTCGCAACAGGGGGCTCTGCCATGCCAACTCGTGATTCACTTCGGTAGGCAGGGCTGCCTTGATGCTCGCCACAGGTCCGCCACCGCGTCAGGAGATAACGGCGTGAACAAATAATTCAGCCATTCGGGGTGCCCTTCAACGCGGTCACGCGAAACTGGGCCATCCGGTGTTAGAAGATACGAGCGGTAACCGGCGGAGCGGAAGAACGTCTCAAGGGCTGCTTCGCTGCCTCGCCCCTTGAGGACTTCACAGACGATGCTCGGTCGATCTCGCCGCAGAGTCTCCGCGAACCCGGCAAGGACGTTGGGCTCGGTGCTTTCCGTGTCAATCTTGACAAGGTCAATTCGCTCCAGGCCCCGTTCCTGAACGAATCGATCCAGGCGCAGGACCGCAACCTTGCTTGAAGTGAGATTGGATACTCCGCTCATGAACTCACGAGAAAGACTGGAACTGGTGGGCAGTGTGTACGGGTAATGGTAGAACTCCGCGGTGCCTTCAACGTCGCCGACGGCGCTGGCAAGACACTCGACGTTGCCCAGATTGTTTAGCTGAACGTTCCGCCGCAGCCGTTCATGAACGGTCGGGAGAGGCTCGAAGGAATAGACTTGCCCCGCTGGGTTCGCGTGAGCAGCCAGAATGGTGTAGAACCCAACGTAGGCACCCACGTCCAGTGTGACTCGCGCTTGTTTCGCCAGCGTGAAGAAGAGAGCCGCCGTCTCGGATTCGTACCCAGCCCAGCCCCGCCAGTACAGCTGGTTGGAAACCCAGTCGTCGCCACGCGACCAGAGGGACATGATCCGATCATTGGGGAGCTTCACGCGAACCACGCCGACGCGGTGCAGATGCTTGATCACCCATTCGGAGCGAATCCCCAGGCCCGCCAGCACCGCCCGGACACTCGACGTGGCGACGGAGTTGAAGGGCTGCGACGAACGCAAGCGCTTCAGGATTGTTTTGATGCTGTTGAGAATGAGTGGATGGCCTCCACGATGACGCCCAGCTAAGGCGGTATCGGGAAAAAGGTTGGGCCACCGTCCCCGTGGGTGCGCTGCGCGACCCACGGCTGGGTTATGCAACCCCTTCGGGGTAAAAGACAAGGGTCGGTCCCTGTTTTCTACCCCGAAGGGGTTGCATAGCCCAGCCGTGGGTCGCGCAGCGCACCCACGGGAAGGAGGGCGGACCAACGCTTTTCCTCAAACCGCCTAACGGATGGCGCGGACTTTGAGACTGTCACCGATACGGAGAAAGCTCAGACAGCCGTTGATCCCCGCTTTCAGAGTCCGTCGCAAAGGACTGCGAGAGAACGCTTCGTTCAAGGCGAATCCCACCTCGTTCCGACTCGCCGCTCCCATCGAGTTTCGCCTGGGCCAGAACCTCGTAAGCAAGTCCCGAGGGTTGAGCCCTTCTGTGCGCGTCTGCTGGGCCCGGAAACCCGCTGCCCGGAGGGCCAGCGCCAGGCCCCTGGGGGTCCAGAGGGTCAGATGCTCCGGCGGCGACACCACACTCCAGTTCAGGCCAAGCAGCCGCCAGTTAAAGCTCCGGGCGTTCGGCGTGGTGACGTAGAGCACGCCACCGGGGCGAAGCCAGCGGGCTGCGGTCCGCAACAGCTGGTCGGGTGCCGGGACGTGCTCCAGCAGCTCGATCATGGTGACCACGTCGAACCCCGCGGTCAGGAAGCGTGAGTCCGTGGTGCCATCGGCGGACACGACCCAGCCGCGTTGCTCCCCATAGCGCAGCGAAGCCGGCGAGATTTCCGTGCCGTAACATCTCCAGCCCTGGCGCTCGGCCGCTTCCAGCAGGCCCCCCTCGCCGTAGCCCACGTCAAGCCAGCAGCCGGTCCGGCGGAACTTGGAGAACGAGAGAACGAGCTTCTGAAGCGACGCCTGGACGACCGGAGGGATGGCGAAGCGCGCGTTGTCGTAGTAGTGGTCGTACAGCTCCCGCACTTCCCCGCTGGCGTCTTCGCGCCGTGGGGTGAACACCACCGAGCACCGGGAGCATTGATAGAGCGGATACTGGTTCTTCTCACCGAGCAGCCGCTGGGACCCGGCCCGGCATGCGGGACAGCGAACCTTCGTTTCCGTTGAGCAGTTGACGGATTTCAACGGCGACTCCCATCCGCGATCTCGCCCACAATGGCCCTGGCGGGGAGGATTTCCTGGTAAAGCTCCAGCTGCCGCTCGCAGCTGGCGTCCAGGGCGTAATGCTGCTCGGCGGCCTGCCGGCATCGGCCCGGCAGGTCCGCGTCGGCAAGCAAGCGGCGCAGCTCCCGGGCCGCCCGGCCGTACTCCTCGTCGGAATGTCCCCCGAGGACGACGCCAACGCGCAGCCGCTGAGTGATCTCGTCCGTGTCGCTGACGTTCGGCGTGGTCACCACGGGCAGCCCCGACGCCCAGTATTCCCCGATCTTCGTCGGTGAGCAGCCATGCTCACTCAGACCCTGGCTGAGGAAGAAGAGCCCGGCGTCCTGTGCCAGAAGTTCCCCGGGCATGGCCCGGTGGGGAACGCTATCGATTGACCAGGTCCCTTCCGGCACCCCGGCCGACCGCAACGTCGCATTCACGATTGCCGGGTCGGTGCGGGTCAGGACGCGCAGCTGGACCCCGCCCAGCTCGCGGTGGGCGACGGCGACGAACCGCGCCACCTTGTCGAAGACGTAACGCAAGCCAATGGAGCCAATGTAAACCAGGCGCATCTGGCCCTGGGAAGCCGGGGCCCTGATCGGGTTCCAGCGGAACAGGTTCAGGTCCACGCAGCTGGGCACAACAATCGTCGGCGTTCGCCGCCGTCGGACCGCCGGCAGCTGATCGATCACGGCCTTGCCCCGGTAAGACATGGCAATGATGCCATCGGCGCGGGCATACAGTTGCTGCTCAAGGGCCCGGGCCAGGCGATGGGGGAAGGAGCCGAAGCGCCAGACGCCGCCATCGACCTGTTCGTCGGGGTAGAATCCCTCGTTGTGGTAAACCAGCCTTGCCCCCAGCAACTTGGCGAGCGGCAAGCCCATGAGGCCGCCAAGGAAGGTCCGGGCGTGAACAATGTCGAACCGCGAGCGCAGGGCCGCCGCCAGTCCGGTGGCCCACGCCTGCAGGAAATCCAGGCCCTTGGCCAGGAGCCTGGGACGCTTGTGGTACGGCAGCGGCAGCCAGCGCACGCCGCGTTCCTCCAGCGACGTGCGGATCGCCGCCACCTCATCCGTGCGGGCACGATCGCCGGCCTTTTCAAAGGTCACCAGGGTCAGCTGGACGCCGCGCTCGGCCAGGAGCCGCACGGGCGGCAGGACCAGGGACTGCCCCAGAGGCTCCCCGGCTCCCCAGTAGACCAGGTAGAGGACACGCGGCATCAACTCATCCAGGGGTCGAGATCGTCTTTTGTTGCCAGCGGGCCCAGGCCCGGGCAGGGAAACCCGCCAGGCGACCGATCTGCCGCGGGTCGAGCAGCAGCGATCGCAGAAGGCAACGGAGCGACGAGGCGTAGGCCCCGGCGTGATAGTAGGAGCCCGCCAGCACCATGTACGTATGGGCAAAGGCACTGCGCCGACGACTCTGGAGAGAGTCCGGCAACGCAGGCATGGCGAACCCCTTCTCCAGCACGCGCAGGCTGTCCTTTTCCAGCAACGGGACCTGCCGGCTCATGTTGGCCCCATGCTGGCGGTACTGGATCAAGGGCTCATCGAGATACAGAAAGCTGGTCACGGCCGCGAGCCGAAGCCACATCTCCCAGTCCGCACACTGACTGAGCGCGGGATCAAAGCCGCCTTGCTCCAGGAAGAGCGCGCGTTCGGCAAGGACGGTGCTAGGGGTGCCAATCACGTTCCCGATGGTGAGCAAGTGTTCGAGGGTCGGATTCGAGCGCAAACTGTGCTGCATCCGCAGAGGAGCAAGGTCAGCCGCGACCACGCGGTAAGCGGTGCAGCAAGCGCGAAAGCCCTGCCGTCCCGCCAGGGCGGCCAGCTGCCGCTCCAGCTTGTGCGGCAGCCAGACGTCATCGGCATCCAGGAACGCCACGTACCGCCCCCGGCTTTCCGCGATCCCCCGGTTCCGGGCAGCGGCCACACCCCCATTCGGCTGCGGAAGATAACGCACGGGCGGCCCATAGGTCCGCATCAAGGTCGCGGTCTCATCGGTCGAGCCATCGTCCACAACAAGGACCTCAAGGTCCAACACCGTTTGTGCCAGGGCACTTTGGAGCGCGTCAGGGAGATACGCGGCGGCGTTATACGTTGGGATGATGACCGAGACTTCCGGCATGGGTTGTCTCACCCGTCGCGGGAGCAAGCTGTTCGTATTACTCCGGCAAGGAAGATCGGCACAAAGTAGTCATCACGCTCCGCGTGATGGCTGCATCACGCGGAGCGTGATGACTACAATCTTTCTTGCTGGAGTAATAGACCGCCTCGTAGGCCCGGACCATGTCCTCGAAGCGAAACCGCTGGCACATCCGTGTTCGGCCTGCCCCGGCCAGCCGCTGCCGCCGCTCGGGGTCGTTCAGCAATCCTGCAATCGCCGCGGCAAGGGCCTCGCTATCAGCGGGAGGAACCAGCACACCATCGACGCCATCGGTGATGATCTCCGGAATGCCGCCGACCCGGGTAGCCACCACAGGGGTGCCCAGATAGAGAGCTTCCGTCAGCACCAGGCCAAAGGCTTCCGCCAGGCTGGGCAGCACCACCAGGTCGGCCGCGGCCATCAGATCCGGCACGTCCCGGCGAAAGCCGACGAACCGCACCATGTCCTCACATCCCAGGGCACGGACCTGCTCCCGATAGGCCTGGTCAAACGGGCCAGCGCCGGCGACCAGCAACAGCACTCGCCGGTCCGTCCGCCCCTTCAGCCTGGCCAGGGCCCGGAAGAGGTGTTCATGGCCCTTTTCCGGATGCAACCGGGCCACGATGACCAGGAGATAGGCGTCCTCCGCCGCAAACTCGTGACGCACCCGTGGAACGGCGTTGGGACCGGAGAGTTGCACGCGCTCGAAGTCGATCCCATTCAGGATCGCATGCACCTTGCCGCGAGGCGCTTTTTCCACATCGATGAGATGCTCCGCGGTGTGCTGCGACACTGCGATAATGGCATGGCTGAGCCGGTTGCACGTCTGATCGATGCGGACGTGCCAGGTCTTGTTGATCCGCGTGTGATAGTCGGAGTAATGGCGAGTCATGACGCGCAGGGGCGTTCGCGCCAGGACTCCCGCGAGCAGGCCAATCACCGACGGCTCGAACAGATGCGTATGCAGGATGTCGATCCGCTGCCGACGCAGAAACCGGGCGAGTCGAAGCATGCCCCAGGGATAGGACAGCCGACGCCGGCAATCGCAGCTCAGGCACTCCACTCCTTGCGATTCCACGTACTCACGCAACCACGGTGCGATCGGTTTGAGGGTGCCGAAGAACATCCGGTAGCGGCTGCGGTCGTGCCAGCGGGCCAGCTGGGGGAAAAACCCGCTCGTGTCGCCGTCCTGTGCGAAGTGAAGGATGCGGAGCATCGGCACCTTGTCATTTGGATTGCAGGGAGATCACGGCGGGAGGACACACCGCCGGTCCGGTTGGGTAGCGAACCAACCCCTTGCGATAGCCACGGAAGAGATGGGCGCCAAGCAGAAGCCGGTAGATGCGATCCAGGGCCCGGCTGCCGCTGGCGATTCGCTCCAGCAAGGCCGCGGTCCAGAACAGGACCCGCAGCATTGCCGCGTTCGCGAGGAGCGACTTTCCCACCTTGCGAAGGGAACGCCCGATCGGCTCACCTCCCAGGCGGATCGGCCCATTGATTCGCTCGCGGGCAACGTTGTCCGGCATGTTGGGATAGCGGCGGCAAAACGGGATCATCTTCTCGCTGCCCCACTCCACCCGGCGACAGTAGCTGCGGATGTCCAGGGCGCTGTCGTGGTGGATCACCCGGGCCTGGGGGACGAAGACGATGGTGCCTCCCGCCGCCGTGTGCCGTAACGCCAGATCTTGATCCTCACCGCTGACGATGCCCAGATCGAAACCGTTCAGCTCCTGGAAGCGAGAACGGGGAATGGCCATGTTCCCGGCGGCGCAAAAGTTCGGCATCGCTGTCGGCCCGGCCTCAGCCTGCACGCCAACGTCTTCCAGGGCCTGACGAAACCGGCCGAATGGGGTGTTCAGCGTCTCGGGAGGGAGTCGAATGGCTCCGACTTGAAGGGCCCCAGGCCATTTCGCGGCGGCGTCGAGGTGGGCCTGGAGAAAGTCAGGCGGGATCGACAGATCGTCATCGACAAAGACAAGCAACTCGCCTCGGGCCGCCGCCGCACCGGTGTTGCGGGCCGCGGAGCGCTCCACACCTTCCAGCCGGATCACGGAACAGGCAAGCCCGGCTGGCCCTTCAGGAACCACCACGGGAGGCTGGGAGCCATCATCCACCACGATGAGTTCGTATTCGGAAGCCGGCAGTGATTGCTGCTGCAAAAAGAGAACAGTCTGCGCAGCTTTTCGGGCCGGTTGCGCGTGGGGATGATGACGCTGGCCTGGAGTCGTGCCATGGCCTCTCCTTCAGAACGTTTCAAGCACCGTCCGGCCTTTGCGGCTGCCGACGGTTAGCCCCGTCCTGTCTCCCTTTGAACCAGGAAGCAAGCCACGAGATGCCACGTGCCAGAGCATTCGCGGCTCGCAGACACGCACGTACAGCTGGCCGCGATGCAGCGCCACGGCCCGGTAGTATCCTTCGCTCACCCGCCTCTCCCGTTCTGCATTCTGCCAGCGCCGTGCGCTGCTCTGGCTGCCATGATGCAGGACTTCTGCCTCGGGACAAAACCAGATCTCCCAGCCGTGCCGGCGCATCCGCAAACACCATTCGACATCCTCGCCGTACATGAAAAAATCTTCGCAGAGAGTGCCAACCTCCTCGACAGCCTCACGCCGTGTGATCAGTGCTGTGCCCCACGTCCAGCCGAGTCGCATCGGCTCATCATAAGTCCAGTACGTTCCGAGCAGCATCCGGCCCAGGGCTGGAGAAGGAATGCATTTATGGATGCGGCTCGCTTCCAGCAGGATTCGACAGATGCTTGGAACCGGCTATGCACAATACTAGCGGGAGCCATCTGGATTCAGGAGCCGAGCAGTCGCTACTCCGGCCCGGGGGTGGGCATCCATGAAGGCCACCAAGCGAATCCAGCGCCCCTTGCCGGACTTCTGTGTCCGAGTTTAGCAACAGCCAATAGCGACCCTGGTCAAGGCCCAGGATTGGTTATTGGCCCCGCAAAGCCGACGTTCTCCGCATTGACAACGAGATGCACGTGAGGGAACTCTTTTCGGACCATGTCCGGGCTGCCATCGACCGAACCATTGTCAACGACGTGAACGGAACAACGCGAATTCCCGGCCCCCATCTCAAGCGAGCGGAGGCAAGCACGCAGCAGATCCACGGTGTTCCAGGAGATCACCGTGATACTCAAATCAACGCTGATTGCGGCTCTCGCCGCGTGGTTCGCCAAACCGGTTTCGGCATCGGGCACGAGTTGACGGCTTTCAGTCTTCATTCTCGCCCAGCAGTTCGCCTTACAGCGTTCGGAAGAAATGGGGGGTAGGACGGGTCTCCAGACCCGTCCGGACGGCTCAGGAGAGCCGTCCTACGTCATTGTTTCCGGTCGCTCTTACGAAAGCTTGCTGGCAGTGCCCACAAGTGACGGATCGAGGAAATGGCATTGACCAGGATCGGCGGCGTCACCGCCAGCACCGCTCTCTTTGCCCCGCGGCGGAGCCGGTTCGGCCAGGAGTCCGACGTTTTCCCCGGCCTCTGCTGGAACAGGGTCGAGTGGGCCGGGGCTGTTTCCTCGGCCGGCCGGCCGTTGGTGTAGTAATAGGTCGCGATCGACTTACGCGACCGGCCAGGGGGGCAGGTCAGCGGCGTCGGATGGCCGTGGAAAGCCGTGTCGGTAGTGCTGAAGACCACGCAGCGGTTGAATACCGGCAGGATCTTCTTGACGCAAGCCTTCATCGACCGGTCCCACAACTCCAGATGGCCGCCGTACTCCTCCTTCCAGTCGCGATTGAGGTAGAGCAGGAGATTGAGCCGGCGGTCGAGGTTCAGACGCGGATACTTGTTGAAGTCGGCATGGACTTCCAGGAAACCGCCCGGCTCGATCTGGTGCACCGCCCCCGTGTAGTAGGGGTCCGAGATCAGTCGCGGGATCCCGGTCAGCGTTTCCAGGAATTGCAGCACCACGGCGGAATTGAGGAAGTAGAGCACCTCGCGGAGAAGTGAGGGAAGTTGCTCTGCTTCGGGGAAAGCCAGCTTGCGTTCGTGGGCCTGGTCGTATCGAGTCCACCGCAGTTCCTTGCTGGTCGGGAACACGTCCAGGGCCTGCCGCAGCGGCTCTTCCGGCAGGAAATCGTCGATCACGGTGTGAGGGAACGGCTCGGCAGCCTGGTAGGATGCGGCCAGTGAATCGGCCAGGTTCTTCAGCCGAGTCCGGACTGCGTCGTTCAAGAACTGGTCCATCGATCCCTTCATTCTGGAGACTCCGGGAGGACAACCTGTCCCCACTTTGGGCAACTGGTGGCTGAGAGGCCAGCCCAAGCTGTGGCACTTCTACCAACTTGAGCTGCCGGGGATTCTTGAGAGTGTAACCCAGGTCACTGCGGAAGGTTCCCTGCGAATAGATCAGGCCAATGCCGCTGCCTGCGCCGATCAGTCCAGGAGGATCGCCCCCTATCTCCTGGCGCCACCACTGGCGGTCGAAGAACACCGAGGCAATCTCGAAGTGCGGTGCTTCGTGCGTGTAGAGCGGACAGCCATCCTGCAGGAGCGGCCAGAGGTATTTCAAACAGGTTTTGAGTGAGCTGGCAAGGTCCACGTCCAGGAATGCGAAAACGCATTTGCGAGCAAAGGAGGGAAGCGTTTCCTCAAAATACCCTTTGGTAAATCGGCAAACGCTGACGTTGCCATGGCGGCTCACGTTGTCCGTGACTTCGTCCAGCGAGCCGCACCAGGCCCCCTTGGTATAGGTATGGACCACCTGATGATCGACGAGCAAGTGTGAACGATCCTCGTCATTCGGCTCAGGCAGGCCAGCAAACGAGTCGAATACTTCCAACTCTCGGTTCATCAATGCACACACAAGGGAAAGGTTCGTCGTACTGCCGCCTTTGTAGCAGCCACACTCGACCACGCACCCCTCGGCTTCACGAGGGATGGTGAGGAGGTGCGTCGCCATTGCGACGTGTTCCAGAAAGTGGGAGGCACTTGGAACGTTTCGAGTGTTGCGGTGCATGCGCCACAGCAACCGAACCTTGGAAAAAAAACCGATCCCATATTCCCTACCAGTCCGGCGTGCAAAGAAGCTGGCCAGGAAAAGCGGGGATTGGAGCAGTTCCACGAAGCGGACGTAACAGCGGAAGAGAAACTGTAACATGCTTTAATAGTTGTTAGGACGAAGCTCCAGTACTGCTATGTTGGGCCCTGGCACCTGAAGGGTCAACAGTCGGCGAACCGAACGGTGGAACAGTGCCTTCCAAAGCTTTGACTTCTTCCGCGCATCAGAGACTGTGATACAAACGATCAAGCTTTCAAGATCAGGCGGGAAGAAACCGAGGCCATCAGCATGGTCGGGCAACTGGGCGACTAAATCCGGACTGATCACCACCCGATTCGCCGTGGTCTCCCGAAAGGACAGGCCTGTGAAACGATGAATGATGTGCCGCTGTTGTTTGGGTTGAGCGACAAAGCCCTCAGCCTCGATTGGTTCGTGGGGAAACGGAGGATGCAGGTAGTCGATGGTTTCATTGGGCGAAGTCAAGGATTCCAATGCTTCCCCCAACCAGTAGAGGTAGGCAGAATCGAATCCAACAACGCGGTGGAGCAAATGCCGTAAGCGTTTCACCAGCAGTTGCCACACAGAGACTTGCTGGCTGCGGCTTCCTCGGGGAGTTTCGAGAATCCCACATGAAGTAACAATTCTTCCCAGGGTTGAACCGTGCTTCCGCCAGACGTAGTCGGTGCTCTATCAGACCAGGCCGAGGTTCACTGACATCGAGTCGTGCCAGATAGGCAGGGGGATAACATAGTTCTTGTAACCTGCCCGAAGTGCAGTGCAACAAGCATCAACCCCATAGGCATGCCAGCCCGGGACTGCGTCGTCAAAAAAATGGCTCCCCTGTGGGGAATTACGGTGAATGAGAATGCACTCGTCCAGGGTCTGGATCTCAATGGGTTCAGAGAAAGGCCCCCCGCACAGCACAGCGCAATCGCGCATAAAACCGTGAAAGGTGCCCGGCAGAGCGAACCCGGAAATTCCAGCCCATCCGACTCCGTTACATTGCCCCAACATCTCCTCAGCCCTGGCCAGCCAGTCCGGAGACAGAAGGGAAACATCCTGGTGAACAAACAGAAGCCAACTACCCTTCGCCTGCAGGGAAACGGAATTCAATGCCAAAGCGGCACTGGGGAATCGACTATCTTGGTTGTCCACCAGCAACACTTCATGCAGTGCCGTCTGCCGCCGCAAACTAGTCAACAGGCGTTTTTCGAGGATTTCCCGATTGTTGAAGACACAAACAACGGAGAACATCGAACTAACTTTCGTTGAGCGCGGGGTTATGGATCGCACAGGCAACTCAATTCGCAGATCGACACGATTGCTTCAAAAACCATCGTAAAACCACCTTGTTGAAACATTTTGCAACAAGAGACCTGATGCTCATTCCCTCTGGATCAATTCGTCTAGCAAGTCGAAGCCACCGAAAAGCATTCCAGGAAAAGAATGTTTCTGAGCAGCCTCCCATAACAAAGCGAAAGTGCCAGCGCCCCGAGCAGCACGCCGAAGCATTTGACGATCAGCATCAGACACAGGCGTGGTGTGGCAAATCCAATCCAGGGCTCGGTCCAACAACTCCGCGAACAGACGAAAGTGACAACGTGCATGCAGTAGCAAAGGGTGTGTCACAATAACGTTCGGATGATCGAAAGAAGCTGTGGTGCAGCCACACGAATATCGTGCCTTTGGCAAACCTTTTCGGCTGCTCGCACGCCACATTGGCGGCGCAGGACACTCGTCATCTGCCAAGGTACAGATAGCCCTCGCCATTGCTTGCAGGTCTAGGTAAGGGACCACTATCCCAGAATCATTTTCAACAAATTCGCATGCACCACCTGCATCTTGAAAGCACACAACCGGCTTGCCCACAGATGCTGCCTCAAGCATGACTAAAGGAAAAGGGTCTTCACGTGATACAAGGGCAAAAATATCTGCTGCAAAAAAAAACGGCAATGGTTTCTCGACTGGTTCCAGAAAGCTAATTCGGTTTTCCAACCCGGCTTTCTTGACGTCGTACAGGAGTTTAGCGAACTCCCCTTGCTTTTTGTCCACACCGAGCCAAGCAAAATACACCATCTTTTTGCGAGATAAATGGGATATGTTATATGCCAATTGAATAAAGAGTATCTGATCCCTTGCGCCACTCAGCCGACCCACAGCCCAGTACAAGAATAGCTTCGCGAGACAAACCCAGTTGATCACGAATTCGCTGGCTGGTTTCGCGATCCCCCTGGCAATCACCGATATCCGACGAGATAAATGCGTGGACCATAGAAATCGTATTATCAGGCACGTGCAAGTCTTGACTCAGCATTGTCTCAACTGCTCGCGAAACAGCAATGTAATGGTGCGTGTGGTACAGCATGCGCGAGATACTTTGCTTGCCTATGAAGTGCTGTAACACGAAGCCCAATTCGTGGACGTGTGTTATTACAGGACAGGAAAGCCGCGACAGCATATCCACGACCCAGCAATTCGTCGCAGTGTTGGAATAAATCAGTCCGATGTTCTCCGAAGTAAACGTCTTTTCATAAGCGACTGCCAAACTCGACATAAAGTCCAGTGGAACAGTGTTCCGGAAAGTTACCGAAGGGGTTCAACAGCCTAGTTTTTCCCAAAGCCCTAAACTCAGGCTCCAAAGGGCCTCCGTTCCGTAACAAGATCTGAAACACGATGTCCGGTGCATTTGCCTTTAACCATCGGAGAAAGTTGAGAAGCACTATGGGCACCCCGTACGAGATGCGTCGTGGGAGATAAAAAGGACTTGCTTTGGTGACATGGAAAAAACGTGGTATTTAGGTCGTTCTGTTAGATTCGCGAACCCATCTTATTACGAATGGGCATTGCGCATACGGCTAGCCAGTTGTGTGGTTGAGCGCCCCGCAATCCTGGTTGTGATAGATAGTTTAGAGGGTATGGTCTCCATGCCATAGGATCAGGAGCCGTTGCCTTATGTTGTGCTGCTTTTTCCTGTTGCCGGTGAAATAGCCCTTTCAGAGCCTGCTTAATTCGTATAGGCATCAGCATTTTCAGAATAGTACTCAACCGAAAATCAACGTCGTAGGGATCTCGATAACTCCACTGGAAGTACATCGATACCTTGTCAAAATACTGAGCAAGCAAACATTGAAACTCATGGAGTGAGAATTCTTTGAGGTGATAAGGATTCCCACTGCATCCTCCTGGATAGTAAGATGCATTAGGGGTAGAGATCAATGCAATACCATCGTTCGTTAGATTCTCAGCGATATTACTAACAAGACTTTCGGGTGCTATTACATGTTCGATTCCTTCAAAGCAAACGATTAAGTTTGAAGAAGGTTGGGGTATTGGCATTAACACATCCTGACAAATAAACCGCAGTTTTTCTGAACCGTGGTTTTTTACTGCTTGTTCAATGCATCTTGAATCGATATCGATTCCCAGAACATGTGTTGCCCCTCCCGCAGATAGCAATCGTGTGCCATAACCTGTACCACAGCATAAGTCAACGACGCTTTTCCCTGGAACCCAGTGAAGGGCAAACGCATATCGTGCTACATGATCAGGAAAGTTTGGGAGATCCTCCGGCATGATCCGCTCGACTACTCCACTTGATGTGACATTGCGCAGATCAACTCCTTCAGTCGTGGACATGGGGATCTTTATCACAGGCGGTTTCTTAGTTTCATCCACAACTCATTCTCCATTCGCTACGAAAGCAGACTATTCCATGCGCTGCACTGAGCGGCATACCTGTAGAGAACACGTCGGAGGCTCTGATATCAAATAGCCCTACTCGGGTAATCGAATCGTGAACCGTCTGTTTCACGTCTGCTAGAACCAGATCAATGTAATAGCGACCCGGCAACAGATTCAAACCTCGTATGGAACAACAGATAGTACACTTACCACGCAATTCACTTAGTGGGAAACCAGCCTCTCGATTCGCGACGTGAGAAAGCAGTTGTTCGTAGGCCGTAAAGATCCGGATTCCAATCCACGGTTGCATGATTGGATGCGTTGCTACTATCTCAAGCCGAACAGTAAAGCCCTCGCCGATCTTGAATTCTTGACGCTTTCTTCCTTCCTCATCAACCAGTTCAAACCTGGAAAATCTTGCGATTGGAGTATGCTGCGAGCGCGGCCACGAGAGCAAATCGGTTTGCTCATCAACACCAGTTCTTACCAGGTGATTCGCGATGACTTCTTTCACCGGACCCGAACTTGCCACTCGCCCTTGCTGCAGAAGGATTGCCTTGTGACATAACGACTCGATCAAGGCGAGGTTGTGAGACACGATCAGGATGGTCCGGCCGCTCGTGGCCATTGATCCCATCGATCCGATGCACTTACGCTGGAAATCCACGTCGCCAACTGCCAGGATTTCATCAATGATCAAGATTTCCGGTTCCAGATGCGCTGCAACCGCGAAAGCCAGCCGCATGTACATGCCGCTGGAGTAATGTTTTACGGGCGTATCGATAAAGTGTTCCACTTCCGCAAAAGCGACAATCTCATCAAACTTGCGCCGGATCTCCGCTCGGGTCATCCCCAGGATCGCGCCGTTGAGATAAATGTTTTCGCCCCCTGTCAATTCGGGGTGAAACCCTGTGCCCACCTCCAGCAGGCTCGCGACTCTGCCGTCAAGGATCACCATTCCGGTTGTCGGCTCGGTGATCTGGCTCAGCACTTTCAGCAGCGTTGATTTGCCTGCCCCATTGCGGCCGATTATACCCACGACCTCGCCACGCTTCACCTCGAAGGACACCTCCTTCAAGGCCCAGAATTTCTCGCGTGTTTCCCTTCCTTCGGCGCGTCCCCAGGGTCGCCGGATCCGCCTGCCAAGGGACCGCAGGCCATTCATGACGGCATCGCGGAAAGTTTCACATCGTTTCGCCTGGCCGTGGACGATGACATATTGCTTCCCCAGGTTCTCCACACGAATGATTGTTTCTTGTTCCCCCATGTCGTCCTTAAGACGCTGTCACTTTTTGGCGAGCGGCGCGGCGTCAGCCCGCCGGTGGGAGCTTCCACCGGCGGGCTGACGCCGCGCCGCTCGCCTTTCTATTAGTGGGTCTAAATCACGTCGGCGAACGTGCGGCTCCGTCTTGCGGAAGTACCAGATGCCGCTCAGCAGCACCGCTCCGACCAGGACCACGGACAGAACCAGCGAAACCAGGTCCAGCTTCGCTGTGTCCAGCAGCGCCCACCGGAACCCATCGATGACGCCCACCAGCGGGTTCAGCCCATACAGCAGACTGTATTGCTCAGGCACTCGTGAACTGCTGAAGCCCACCGGCGACAGGAAAAGGCCGAACTGAATCAGGAACGGCGTCACGTGGCGGAAATCTCGATATCGGACAGACAGGGCCGCCAACCAAATACCAAAAGCCAGTGCGGCAGCTGCCGCCAGGACCACGAAGAACGGTAACGTCAGCACTCGCCAGCTGGGGGCCACCCCTTCGTAAGCCATCACCACAGCTGTCGCCGCTAACGTGATCAGAAAATCGATCAGGCTCACCGCCACGGCCGACAGCGGCAGCAGCAGTCGCGGAAAATACACCTTGGACACAAGGTTGGCGTTTGCAAGCAGGCTATTGCCGCACTGCCCAAGGGCATTCGCAAACATCTGCCACGGCAGCATCGCTGCCAGGACGAGCAAGGTGTAGGGAATCACCCGGCTTTGTATGTCTTCGTCCGATTTCATGCCCGCCAGCTTGCTGAACACAAAGACAAACACAGCCACCGTTGCAAGCGGCCTGAGCAGTGCCCAGGCGACGCCGATCACTGTCTGCTTGTAATGCACGGCGATGTCTCGCCAAGCCAGAAAGTAGAGCAGCCCTCGATAGCGCCACAGGTCGCGCCAGTACTGCTTGGACCCGCCGCCTGCTACGATTATTCTCCGCGTGCTGTCCATTTGACCCTGTAGGGATGTCTTCGATTTCTCTAACCTCGGCAGGAAGGATTCTCACAAGCCCGGAGCGCAGCGACGGGATCGCCCTCGTGGCAGCGCAGTCCCATCACTGGCACTCCGGGCTTGTGTTGAGCTCTTTCTTTCATGCCGGAGTAATATTTCAAGCGAATTGCCCTCGAAGAAGAGCGCTTTCTTCAATTCGCCGGTAGCAGGCTGGGTCAAACGCTGGCACTTTCTTCAAGCGTCGGAAACCTTCCACGACGCTTCTCAAAACCCGCTTCACCGGTCGCGGCAAGAAACGCCGCAACCCCCTCGGATGCCGAGCAGGTTCTGGGGGCCTGACAGTTTGCTGATCTGTTTCTGCTATTGAGTTCCAAAGAGTGACGTAGTCGCTCTGCTGGGGCGGTGGCTCAAAAATGTCCGCGATTGCCACCCGCCTGGCAATGGTGAGAATGTAAGTTGGCCGAGAGTTGCATAACTCGACGCGCCGCTGGACCTTGTCGGGATCGACCGCGAGATACCATGCCCCACCGGGCACGACTTCGTGCAGCAAGACGGCCTCGACCTGGTAGCCGTTGGCGGGAGAAAAAGCTCGGTAGATCAATTCGGGACTCAGTTGCCAGAAGCCGTGCCCCATGAAGTTGTTGGCTTCATTCACCTGCGTGAAGTGGCCGCCAACCTTGACCATTTCCATGCAGTTCTTCAGCGCCTGGGGGAAGTTGAAGACGTGTTCGAGGGTGCCACCGTCGTGGACTACCGAGAACCGTTCGCGGAGTTCCTCGGGTATTGGCCGGTTCATGTCGTGTACGTGAGTTGCATTCTCATAGTTCGAGGCGTCCACGGAAACGATTTTCTTCGCGCCAAGTAAGGCGAAGAAAGGTTCGGCATACTTGTTCTCGCGAATAAAGTCGCTCCGCTTCACGCTGAATGCCCAGTACCGAGAAGACTCGCTGCAGGTTGGCTGGTCTGGCTGGAACGACTGCCGGCCAATCATCGCCAGGTTTGTAAAATCCACACCCATCGACTTCGCGGCACACATTAATTGGACTGATGCTGTATCTAACCCCATAAGTACGCTTTCCGATTCTTTTCCCCGCGAACTTTACCTCGGTTTGGTGAACCAAAAACAGCCGCAACCGTATTCCTGGGCATTGGCGAGGGCCGGCGATGCCCCTGATAGAAGCCCTCCCGGCTTTTGGATCATCGGGCACGAGAGCAAACTCCTGCAGTTGGAGTCCCGGGAAGAGATCCAGGACCTGCTCGTAGGAGTAAATCCGGTGGGCATTGAAGACGACCCTTGACCTGCCCACCGGAACCACGAACAGTAACGAGCCACCTGCCCCAAGGATGCGACTCAATTCAGACGCCGCTTTCTGGTCGCCATCCGCACGTAAAGGGATCACCATACCTCCCCAGACCTACGTGTCCACGACGTGCAGACAGGAGAGACTGGGCACACTGGCATCGGAGAAAGGGAGGGCCAGGAGATCGCCAGAGCGACAAGACAAGGTTGCTCAGGTCCAGGTCCACCGCACGAAATCCATAATAATGCACTGGCACGAATGCCGAGAGTATGCTGCAGAAATGGAGCGTCGATGAGACGTCCACGTGATAAGCCGGTCTGTTCCGAGCCACGATGCGGGCTGCCCAGGCGGGGTGGAATACGTAGTGACGATCAAAGCCATGATTCGGCAACCACTCCATCAGACACCGGCTGGCGATTCGCCCAGCTTACGCGAAAGCGCTGGTCATCCTTCGCGCTGAGGGCCCGAAATTCCAGATATTCCCGGAAGAACCGCAGATAGTTCAGCTGGTAGCGAATGCCCCGGTAAATCCAGGCGAGAAAGGGTATCCGCCGCGCAATTCGACTTGATCATCGAGCAAGGTCTCTTCTCATCAGAGAGGTAACTTGTCTTTACAGCAGATCAAGTTGTCGTACTGATACTTGTCCCGTATTGGTTCTTGGATCAGAGCGTGAGTTTCAAGGCTGTAACGATAGAGCCGATAACCAAATCCCTCAAGTGCCTGTCGCAGTTCCCGGGTTGAGTGTCCCATCCCCACGGCTGCCGCATCGCAGAATTCGCAAACGACAATCGGTGCGTCCGGCCCCTCAAGGAGTGCGGCCGCTCCCCGAATCGCCGCCAACTCAGCACCCTCGACGTCCATTTTCAGAAGGTCCACCTTGCCAATGCCGGCTGAACGAACGTAGGAGTCGAGCGTCGTACAGCGAACCTGGACCGACACAACATTTCCTTCCCGGAGAGGAGCACCCAGGGAATTGTACAGACCAAGGCCGCCCTGGCAGATCTGGAGCGTTGCTTCTCCCTCGCGGTCACAGATCGCGAGTTGATTGGCCAGTACATTCTCCAACCGGTTCAATCCGACGTTGGCGTTCAGTTCGTGATACTCCGCGGGTGCCGGCTCAAACGCATGGACAAACCCGCCCGGGTACACACGCTTTGCCGCCAGAAGCGTGTAATGGCCGATGTTGGCTCCCACGTCCAAAACCACCATGCCTGGCTTCAGGAACCGGCGAAAGAACTCCCCGAGGTCCGGTTCAAACTCCCTCTGCAGGGCATAACCAAATCCCAATTCATCCCGAAGCCGAACCTGCAACTTCATGTCGCCATCGAACGGAACCTGAAACGGCCGATTCGGGCGGAACCGACGCTGAAGCGCCCAGAACCACTCCCGGGGAGTCCGGCGCATCCAGACGCGCCATCGTTGCCCGACTGTCCGCCACAGTTGTTTCAAGGTCATGACGCCGATGCAGCGGGAGGTTTTGTCAGGAAGCGATCGCGTGCTTTTCGCAGGAACATGGCCGGGTTGCGGAACAGGAGTCCCGTCCGGTAGGCCCACCGCTTCAGAAAAATCCCCACGGGTGAATAGCGCTTGAACTCGTCCCACCAGGTCTCGGTCGGCAGGTTGCTGAAATCAACCTTCAAGCCTTCCTCTTCCGCGTACGGTTTGGCCATCCTGGACCATTTTCCGAGATTCACCGCGGTGCAGACGTAATCAATGCCGTGGCAGTAGTCGTCCCCGTCCTTCTGCCTGGTGCTGGCGAACGTGTCGCCATACTTCCGGCTGCGGACGGTCCCGTTCTGCTCGAACTGCCACACGGACTCTCCCGGTCGAATCAAGTCCTGGAAGACCTCCTTCCGCCAGAACGAAATCTGCACGGACGTCCGGTAGGAGGCTTGCAGGGCCAACAGTCCCAGTCGGTCATCGTGCGGGAAATCCTGATCCGGGACTGGCTTCGACAGCAGCCGGAGATAGTTGAGCCCATGCCGCTCCATGAGGGCAACGTACTCGACCATCCGGGCCGTGTCCACCGGCTTGCGAATCCAGTAATCCTCCTGAAAGTACATGACGTAAGGCGTCTGAATGCGCTCCAGTGCCGTGATCATCCGGCCCGACCAGTCCCTGCCGCCGCCGACCTTCATCACCTGCACGCGCTCGTGGGGATGGTCCCTGGTGTTTGTCATCAGAAAGATCGGGTAAGGGCAGTCCGGCCAGTATTTGGCGAAACCGTGACAGACCGGTCCCCAGCAATCGGAATAGCCATCAAACGAACTGATCAGGACGGTTACCGGTGTCATCGTCTGCAAACCCTCACGCCGCGAACTCCCGGTGCCACGTCTCCAGCCACAAGAGCGCCCACAGCGGGAAGGCGTGATCCTGCTTGCCCTGCACGTGTTCCTCGACCAGCTGCCGCAGCGGGCCCGGCTGGAACCAGCGGCGCGTCCGGGCGTCCGGGGCCAGCAGCAGGTCCTCCAGCATCGGCCGCAGCTCGTGCCGCATCCACGAGCCCACCGGCACGCCGAAGCCCATCTTGCGGCGGTGCAGGACCTCCGGCGGCAGCAGCCGGCTGGCGGCCCTCTTCAGCAGGTACTTCAGCGTTGTGCCACGCACCTTGCACCGGGCCGGCAACCGGGCCGCGAACTCCATCACCTTGTGGTCCAGCAGCGGTGAGCGGGCCTCCAGCGAGCAGGCCATCGTCGCAACGTCCACCTTCACCAGCAGGTCTTCCGGCAAATACGAGCGCACGTCCACCGCCAGCAGAGCGTCCAGGCCGGCAACGCCCTCCTCGGCGACCGACGTGAACTCGTTCAGCAGCCAGGCTTCCGCATCGTGGCCGGCCAGCTGGCTGCTGAATTCCGCCGTGTACAGGGCCGACTTGCGGGCCAGGCTCAGGTAGCTCACCCAGCGCAAATACCGTTGACCCCGCGGCAAGCCAGCGGCCTGGAGGAACCGGCCCGCCTGGCGGAAGCGGCTCCGCCGCGACAACCGGGCCGGGCAGAGCCTGGTCGCCAGGTTGCCCAGGCCCCGCAGCAGCATCGGAGGCACCCAGCGGAAACGGTCGGCCACCAGACTGCCCAGGTAGCGCTCGTAGCCTGCAAAGGACTCGTCGCCGCCGTCGCCGGTCAGGGCCACCTTGACGTGCTGCCGGGTCAGCTGGGCCACGTAGTAGCTCGGCACCGCCGAACTGTCGGCGTAGGGCTCGCCATAGTGCCGGACCAGCTTCGGCAGCACCTCCACGGCATCCGGCCGGACAATCAGCTCGTGGTGGTCGGTGCCGCAGTGCCGGGCCACCGCCCGGGCATGAGGCAGCTCGTCAAATTCCTGCTCGGCAAAGCCGATCGAGAAGGTCTTGACCGGCTGACCGCTCAGCCGGCTCATCAGGGCCACGACCACGCTCGAATCGATGCCGCCGCTCAGCAGGGCGCCCAGCGGCACGTCGGCGATCAGACGCAGCCGAACCGCCTCCGTCAGCACCTCCAGCAGCCCTTGCTCGGCGTCTTCGTCCGTCAGCGTCTGCTTGGGCAAGTACTCCAGCCGCCAGTAGCGCTCCAGCCGCAGGTCCTCCGGCCGGCTGCTCCCGGGCTTCAGCCGGCACGTCAGAGTGTGGGCCGGCGGCAGCTTGTGGACGTCGCGATAGACCGTTCGCGGAGCGGGGACGTAGCCGTAGGTCAGGTAGTCGTCGATACTGGTCGGGTCGATCTCGCGCGACACGGCCGGGTGCTGGATCAGTGCCTGCAGCTCCGAGGCGAAGATCAGCTGGCCCGCCGCCAGGGCGTAAAAGAGCGGCTTCTTGCCGACCCGGTCGCGGGCCAGGAGCAGGGCCCGCCGGGTTGTGTCCCAGACGGCGAAGGCGAACATGCCCCGCAAGTGCTTGACGCAGTCGGCCGCGTACTGCTCGTAGGCGTGGACGATCACCTCCGTGTCGCTGTGGGTCGCGAAACGGTGGCCCAGCCCTTCGAGGCGTTTGCGCAGCTCCTGGAAGTTGTAGATCTCGCCGTTGAACGTCACCCAGACCGTCTCGTCCTCATTGGCCATCGGCTGCCGGCCGGAGGTCAGGTCGATGATGCTCAGCCGCCGCTGGCCGAGGGCGACGTCGGCATTGGTGAAGTAGCCCTCCTCGTCGGGGCCGCGGTGGATCAGGTGATCGCAGATCCTCCGCAGCAGGGGAGCGTGCCCGTCCCCCTCGGTCAGACCAACGATGCCGGCGATGCCACACATCAGCGCGTCAAGAGCCTCTCGGAATCGATTGGGGCGGGGTCGGTTGGCCAGGTCCCGAATACCCTGGCAGGTGGCAGGCAGACAGCAAAATGACAGCCTCTGTCACTCGTCCGTCAGCGACGGGCCCCTTCTGGCCTCTGAGCCAACCTCAAAAAACTGGCAGGCTGGTGGGGGGACTGGCAGGCACCCCTCACCCCCAACCCCTCTCCTCAGCGGGGAGAGGGGAGACAGGTCAATACCGCAGCCAGTAATACACCAGCTTGGGATACTCGGTCAGGTAGACGCCGCAACCCTGGGGCGTCTGCCACCACAGCTCCTCGTCAACCCCTTCGCGGGGCACACCGACGAAGAAGACCCGCCCAGCGTCCGCACCGAGCATCTTGCGGAAGATCATCCGGGCCCGCCGGGTGTGGAACGAATTGGTCACAACTGTCGCTGTCGTACCGGGATGTTCCGCGAGGAACGTGGCCAGCTCGCGGGCCTCGTCGGCCGTGGCGGTGATCTCGCCGGGCAAGGTCCGGATCGCGGAGCCCTCAACCCCACGAGCCCGCAAGATCCGCCGGGTCAGCTCCAGCTCCGAGGGCATCGCTCCTTCCTGGACCGCGACCGACTCCAGCTTAGCCGCTGCCTGGTCAGCAGCACCTCCTTGACCAGCCCCGCCCGCACCAGGGCGGCGGCCGCGAACGGTCGGGTTTCCGGATCGCCGTTGAGTATCAGGACGTAATCGGTCGCACGCGGCGGCTGGGAGACGTCCAGATAACGGGCCAGCGGCGGCAGCACCCATCCCGGCCGCAGCCAGACGAGCAGCACCGTCACCAGCACCAGCAGGCACAGCAGCCGCCTCAGCCAGCGGCCTGGCGAGCGGCGCGGCGTGAGCCCGCCGGTGCCTGTCACGGGGCCGGCAGCTCCCTCTCGAACCGGTCCGGATCCCATCGCTCCGCCGTCTCCGAGGGCTCGCCAACCACGTAAGTGTGGATCAGCGCCACGTGCGCTCCAAACAGGGCCACGGTCCCATGCCGGCTGTGCCACCAGTCGCCGACCGCGTGCCGGGGGTCGGGCACCGCCCGCCAGTGGACACGCCCGGCCAGGTCCGCTCCCAGCACCGTCCGGCCAACGTAAGCCCTTGCCCGGCTGCCGAACTGGTCCGCAAGCACCGTCACCTCGGCCCCCGGATGCTCCTCCAGCCAGTCACGCAGGGCCCGGGCCATCTGCCACGCAGTGCGATACTCCCCGGCCCGGACCGTCAGGGCCCGCTCCGGCACGCCGCGTGCGGCCAGCTCGCGCCGCAGGACCGTCTCCAGAGTCGGCAGGATGCCCGCCTGGACAATCCGCGACGAGCGGTCCTCGATCAGCAGGACCTCGCCGGCGTACCCATCGTGGTAGAGCTTCGCCACCTCGTCGAAGGGGACGTTCTGAATCGGACCGCTGCTCCCCGCCACCACCACCGCGTCCGTTCGCACCAGCGGCTCGTCCACCACCAGGAGCCAGGCCAGCCCCCGGAACAGCGGGACGTGGAAGAGGACAAGACCCGCCAGCAACAGCCCCGCCAGCAGCAGCCGGCGACGCCAGCGGCCCCGGGCAGGGACCGGCGTTTCACCGGGGTTGGCTCTTTGCATGTCGAGCCTCAGCCGAGGGGAGGAGCAGCGGGGTTGCCGTTCAGCTGAGGATCGATCTCTTCAATGACGATCCGCATGCGCTTGAGCGCGGCGCCGGCGTCCTCACAATCGCGGCGAATGGCCTGGACCCGCTCCGGACTGAACTTGCCGCTGGAAAGCAAGACCACCTCGACCTGGTGCTTCCGGCAAATGCTCAGGAAGGAGCCGTTGCCGCCCAGGACACGCAAGCCATGAATCCGCTTGCCCTTCTTGTGGGGATCGTCGTCGGCAAAGCCGACCGGCAGGTAACCGATCTCGGGATTGTTCCGCATCTCCCGCAACAGCATCTCGCCGGCATCTCCGGCCCCGTAGATCAGCGTCCGGCTGCCGCCGCTGGCCGAGGCGTGAGGCAACAGGTTTCGCAGCAGCCGAAAGATCAGCCGGCTGCCACACAAACCCAGCAGCAAGAGCAGCCCGTCCAGGACAAACACCACCCGGGAGTAACCGTGGAAGCGGTACAGGAACAGAAACACCAGCAGGCTCACCACGGAGGAGGCCGCCACCGCCCGGACGTAAACCACCAGGTCGCTGACGCCGATGTACCGCCACAACCCCCGGTAGACCCCCGTCGCCAGGAACGTGGCCAGCTTCAGCACCACGATCAGCGGCAAGGTCTGCACCAGCATCCCCCGGAACGAGGCCTCTTCCAGGGGACCGTAAAACAGCAGATTGGCCGTGTAATAGGCCAGGCCGATCAGCACCACGTCCAGCAGCACCTCGAACACGCGGCGCTTGTAGGACAGGTCGATCAGGAACGCCACCAGCGGCTGGGCGGCGGCTTTCTTTTCCTCGCCCTCCTCGTAGACCCGCACGCCGGCCAGGTGAATGCCCAGCAGCGTCAGCAGCAGGGTGAAGATGACGATCAGCACCAGGCTCACGTCGATCGGCAACTCCCGGACGCAGTAGGCGATCAGCCCGGAGAGCAGGGCCAATCCATAGAGCAGGCCCACCGCCCGCCGTTCCGTCAGACCCAGGGCCACCAGGCGGTGCGAGGTGTGATCGCGCCCCCCCTGCGAGACGGCCCGGCCGGCCAGCTTCCGCAGCACGGTCACCAGGGTCGTGTCAAAGATCGGGATCAGCAGCAGCAGCACCGGCACGGCCAGCACGGCCAGCAGTCCCCGGGACCGGCCGCCGGAGACGTGCAGCATCGCGGTGCCGGCCAGGAAAAAGCCGATGAACATCGACCCGCAGTCGCCCATGAAGATCGACGCCGGATTGAAGTTGTAGACCAGGAAGCCCAGCAAGGCGGCGGCAAACGCGGCCACCAGGAAGGTCTCCAGGACCTGGCCGTTGGCCAAGAAACTCGCGGCCAGGAAGGCCGAGGCGATCGCCGTCACCCCGGCGGCCAGGCCATCCATGTTGTCAAGCAAGTTGATCGCGTTGGTAATGCCCACCAGCCAGACCAGCGTGATCGCCATGTTGCACAGCGATGAGGAGGTCCAGGGCAGAGTCACGCCGCCCAGGATCACCAGCGCCGCGCCCACGATCTGGCCAATCAGCTTCTGGTAGGGCTTCAGGTGGTAGACGTCATCGGCCAGCCCCACCAGGAACAGAAACCCGCTGGCCCCCAGCACGATCAGGACGTCGGACTGGTTCGGCCAAAGAACGGCGCAGGCCAGCGCCACCGAAACAAAGATGGCGATGCCGCCCAGCAGGGCGGTCGGTTTCTTGGCCCAGCGGTCGGCCCTGGGACGGGTCACGAGCCCCTGGCGGCGGGCCACGGTCCGCACCAGGGGCGTCAGGGCCAGTGCGGCTGCCAGGGCCAGCAGCACGGCAATCATACCCTGGACGTCTGGCGACATTTCGTCCAGTCCCCCTTTCTGTAGGGAACGCCCGCTGTGGCGTTCCGCGCTCCTTCGGAACGCCACAGCGGGCGTTCCCTACAAATCCGGATCAAACCTTCGTCTGCACCGGCACTGCTCCTGGTTCGACCTGCGGACTCACGGGAACCGCAGCCCAGTGCCGGTTTTGATAGGCAATTACCAGGTGGACAATCTCCTCCAGAGACTTTGACGGTCTGAAACCAACTAAGTTCCTGACTTTGGTAATGTCCGGGATGCGCCGCGGCATGTCCTCGAAGCCGGCCTCGTAAGCCTCGCTGTACGGGACAAAGACAATGTCCGACCGCGAACCGGCCAGGACCTTGACAATCTCGGCCAGCTCCTCGATGGTCACTTCCTCAGTGGAGCCGATGTTGAAGACCTGACCGACCGCCTCGGGGTGTTCCATCAGCTTGACCAGGGCCCCGACCACGTCGCCGACGTAGCCGAAACAGCGCGACTGGGTGCCGTCGCCGTACACCGTGATCGGCCGGCCGGTCAGGGCCTGCTTGACGAAAGTGGGAATGACCATGCCGTACTGGCCGGTCTGCCGGGGCCCCACAGTGTTGAACAGCCGGACGATCACGGTCGGCAGCTTCTTCTCACGCCAGTAAGCCAGGGCCAGGAACTCGTCGATGGCCTTGGAACAGGCATAGCTCCAGCGGCCGTTGGTGGTGGCGCCCATCACCAGCGGGCCGTCTTCGCGGAAGGGAACCTGGGTACTCAGCCCGTAGACCTCCGAGGTGGAGGCGATCAGCACCTTTTTTTTCTTCTTGTTGGCCTGGGCCAGCACCACCTCGGTGCCGTGAACGTTGGTCTCGATCGTCCGCACCGGGCTCTCGACGATCAGCTTGACGCCGACCGCGGCCGCCAGGTGAAAGACCACGTCGCACTCGTCCACCATCTCGGCCACCACCGAGGCCTTGTGGACGCTGTCAATGGTGTAGTGGAAGCGGGGATGCTTCTTCAGGTGCTGGATGTTCTCCATGCTGCCGGTGGACAGATCGTCAAGGACGTGGACTTCATCCCCTCGCCCGACGTAGGCGTCGGCGAGGTGCGATCCAATGAAACCGGCACCGCCGGTGATCAGGACTTTCATGAGCTGGCCTCTTTCCCTTGGGTTAAAGAAACGTTCCGTTCGTTCCTCAATGGACGGGAATGCCTGCCCCAGCAGCGGAGAGGAGCCGCGGGGCCAATCGCCTGTCGAAGCGGACAAGCCGCTTCGCGTGTCTGGCAAGTAACCGTTCGTAAACCTCCGCGATCCGATGAACCATTGTTTCGGCGCGGAAGTCGGGATCGACCCGCTTCCGGCCCGCTTCACCCATCTGCTGCCGCAGTTCCGGGTCCGCCAGCAACGCGGCGACGGCCTCGGTGAGTCCCCGGTTGTCGCCGGGCTGTACCAGGTAGCCGGTCTTGCCGGGAATGACCACCTCGGGAGCGCCGTCGATGTCGAACGAGACACAGGGTTTGCCCATGGCCAGGGCCTGCGGCAGCACCCGGGCCAGCCCTTCGCGCAGCGAGGTATGCACGACCAGGTCCATCGCCGAGATCATCTCGGGGATGCGCTCCCGCGGCACCAGGCCGGCAAAGACAAAGTTGCCGAGGATGCCGGCCTGGCGGGCTCGCTCGCGCAGGTGTTCCTGCAAGATGCCGTCGCCCACCAGCAGGAAGCGAACCTCCGGACAGCGCCGCACAATCTCCGGAGCGGCGTCGAGCAGCTCATCGTGTCCCTTGAGCGGGAACAGCCGGGCGATCTTCCCGACCACGGGGGCATCCAGAGGAATGCCCAGCTCGTGCCGGACCCTGGCCCCATCGTGCGCAGCCTGGAGGAACCAGTCCAGCTCCATGCCGCTGTAGATCGTCGTGAAGCGATCGGGCCGGGCTATGCCCGCGGCGATGGCCTTCTGGCTGATGACGTCCGACACGCTGATAAAGTGGTGGGTCAGCGGGGCGCAGATCTTCTTGACCGTGCGCCAGAGACGATTGACGTACCAGGGCTGATAGTCGTGAAAGACCAGGCTGTGCAGTGTGTGGACCACCAGCGGCGTCCCCGCCAGCCAGGCAGCGACCCGGCCGAGGACGCCGGCCTTGGACGAATGCGTGTGGACAATGTGGTAGCGCCCACGCCGGATCAGCGAGTACAGCTTCCACAGAGCGACCACGTCGGCACGCGGATCGACGTTCCGGCACAGCTCGGGGACAACGATCAGCCGGGTCGTCTGCCGGGCCCGGCTGAGCAACTCGCCCTCTGGCCCGTTGTCCACGCCGCTGCACAGGGTGACCTCGTAGCCCGGCAGCCGATCCAGCCCCTCGACGGATAGCAGGGTGTTCTCCTGCGCTCCGCCCACGATCATCCGGGTGATGACGTGCAGGACGCGGATGCGGTCGCCGCTGAAGCTCGGGACGATGTTCAAGGAAGCTCCGTCGCTTTCTCCCCTCTCCCCTTGTGGAAGAGAGGTTGGGTGTGTGGCCTTTTGATTTATCGTTTCGCGCTCACCTGGCCCAGCGCGAAACGATAAATCGAAGAAACCCCTCACCTCCAACCCCTCTCCCACAAGGGGAGAGGGGAGTTATTTGTGGACAACCACCAGGTAATCGCGATCCAGAACGATCCAGTCGAAGCGAACCACGCCGGCCTGCTTCAGGATCTCCTTGACCCGTGCTTCCGTGTACAGATAGAGCGGGCAGCCCTTCAGCCAGAAGCGCACCCGGCGAAACGGCACGCGCCATTCCCACGCCTTGGGGAAGCTCAGCACGCTCAGGGTCGTCATCTCGCGCATTCGGCGGACGATCGGGACGGGGTCAGCGACGTAATCGAAGAACCCCAGCGCCGTGCCGGCGTCGAACTGCTCCGGCGGAGCGTCGTCGGGAAACGCCCCGGTCAGGAACGCACAGCGGTCGGCGACGCCGTGCTGCTGGGCCAGCTTGCCGGCCAGCTCGATCATCCGCGGGGCGAAGTCGATGCCCAGCACCCGGGCCGCTCCACGCTGGGCGAAGGCCACACAGAAGCGACCGGAACCACAGCCGACGTCCAGGACCTTCTTGCCGGCCAGCGGCTCGAGCAGTTGCACCGTCAGCTCCAGCCGGCGACGGACGACCCCACGCCAGACCCGGTCGACCCAGCGGGAGAACGGTCCCTTGTTGGCGTCCTCGTAAATGGCGTCGAACCGAGTGGCGTCGGCGTCGAAGTGGCTGCGGACTTTCTGGTCAACGGACACCAAGCACCTCCCGCATCGGGGCAAAGGTGAAGTCCGCCAGCAGCCGGCGCAAACGCCGCTGGGTACTGCCCAGGTTGAAGTAATGCGTCAAGGCGATTCGCCGCGGCAGCGGAATCCGCGGATGCTCCGGGTCGATCTCCCAGGGATGGAGATAGAACACCGCCGGCCGGCCCTGCCGATTGATGGAGCGAAACGCATGTCGCGTCAGCAGATACGGATAGATCCGGAAGTAGGCCCCGCCGGCCACCGGCACGTTGCGGCCCAGCAAGCGGTACGTCGTGACCGGAAACTCCAGCAGGGTCGTGTCCCTCAGCGGAATCTCGTAGGGCCAGCGCGGGGCGTCCGGGATGCCATAGCGGTAGTTCACCACGGGAAAGATGCTCGAATCGTAGCGAATGCCGCACTCGGCCAGGATGTCCAGGGCCCAGAGCGACTCCTTGGTGATCGAGAAAAACGGCGCCCGATGGCCCAGGACCGCCGTGCCGGTCACGTCCTCGACCAGCCCGATGGAGCGCCGCAATTCCTCCCGAAAAGCGTCCCGCGATAGCCGATAGATCAGCGTGTGCGAGTACCCATGCGTCCCCACCTCGTGACCTGCCGCCGCGATCTCTCCTACCAGACCGGGATGCTTCTCGGCAACCGCGCCCAGCACGAAAAAGGTCGCCCGCACTCCCGCCTCGGCCAGGACCTCCAGCAGCCGCCGGCCGGAGGCGCTCGATGCGATCTTCGTAGCCGCCCCAGCCGTCCATTGGGATTTCGAGGCCCTGATACCAGTCCTCGAAATCGATGGTCAGTGCGTTGGTGACCTGGCGGTCAGGCTTGAACAATTCGCTCCCGCCATTTCTTCACGTTGCGGGTTGCGTTCCGGGTATCGACCACCAGGAGGGCATGTTCGACGATGAAGTTCCAGTCATACGCCGAGTGGTCGGTCACGATCAGCACGCAATCCTGAGCTTGCAGGTAGGCCGGGGTCAGAGACTGACTCACCAGGTCGAGGTACGCATGGTTGCGCACCCGCGGCAAGCGTGGAATGTGCATGTCGTTGTAGGAGACGTCCGCCCCTTTCTTCAGGAGCAGTTCCATCAGCTCAAAGCCGGGCGACTCGCGTGGGTCATCGACGTCCTTCTTGTACGCCATGCCCAGCACGGCGATCTTGCTCCCCTTGACGGCCTTGCCCCGATCGTTGAGGGCATCGGCCACCTTGCTGATGACGAACTGGGGCATGGCGGTGTTCACCTCGCCGGCCAGCTCGATGAAGCGTGTCGTCAGACCGTAGCGGCGGGCAACCCAGGTAAGATAGAACGGATCGATGGGGATGCAGTGACCGCCCAGGCCCGGACCCGGATAGAACGCCTGGAAGCCGAACGGCTTGGTCTTCGCCGCCTCGATCACCTCCCAGACGTCAATGCCCATCCGGTCGTACAGCACCTTCAGCTCGTTGACCAGAGCGATGTTGACGGCGCGGTAGGTGTTTTCCAGGATCTTGCAGGCCTCGGCCACCTCGGGGCTGGAAACCGGCACGACCCGGCTCATGACCTGACCATAGAGAGCGACCGCCAGCTCCTGGCTGGTCGGGTCGAGGCCGCCGACCACCTTGGGAATGGTGGGGGCGCTGAACTGGGGGTTGCCGGGGTCCTCGCGTTCCGGGCTGAAGGCGAGGAAGAAGTCCTTGCCGGCCTTGAGGCCGCCGCGCTCCAGGATCGGCTGAACCACCTGGCGCGTGGTGCCCGGATAGGTGGTGCTTTCCAGCACCACCAGCTGGCCCGGACGCAGCGCCCGGGCAACGGCCTCCGCCGACTGCACGATGTATTGCAGGTCGGGCTCGCGGGCCTCGGAGAGCGGGGTCGGCACGCAGATGAGGATGGCGTCCGGCTCCGCCAGACGCTCGAAGCGGTCCGTGGCGTCAAAGCCCGCTTGCCGCATGCTCTTGACCACGGCATTGGCAATGTGGCCGATGTAACTCTCCCCACGGGCCAGCCGGGCCACCTTGCTCGAATCGACGTCGAAACCCAGGACCGGGAAGCCCCGCTCGGCGAAACAGCGCGCCAGCGGTAACCCCACGTAACCCAGGCCGATGACAGCGACCTTGGCCTGCTGTTGTCGAATGCGATCGATCAGAAGCACGGGAGGCTCCCGAAAGCCTTGAAGGATGGGCATCCTGGGCCGTTCACAACCCTGAGACAAATTCCACAAGCCCGGAGCGCAAGCGCGGGGACCGGCTTGTCCCGGCGCTGGCCCTTCGGGCTTGTGGAGCCTGTCCTGCGAATCTCGACGCAGCCAACACGTCCGGAAGAATCGTCAAAGTTTGCCGGCCTTGCCGGTCGATAATCCGTTTGTTGATCATTGCGGAATGGCCGAGCCGGGGAACGCGATTGCTTCCGTTCCTGGACCGACCAGCCGTTGGAGACTTTTCCCATGAGCCGGAAGCTCGTCCCGTTGCTGCTGGCCTTGAGCCTGGCCAACGGCAGTTGCTGCTACACCGGCAACCCCAATGGTGGCTGGGACCTGTACACCCTCGCCATTCGCAACCTGAGTTCGGAACCGCCGCGAGGCCACGACTGGATGTCCATCAACTTCAAGATCAAGGGCTGGGCCGGCAAGGCCTGGAGGGAAACCGTGAAGGACTCTCCGGACCAGCACTATTCGGCCGACTACGAAAAGGGGTTCAAAGAGGGTTTCCGGGACTACGTCGAGTTTGGCGGCTGTGGCGAGCCGCCGGCCGTGCCCACGCTCTGTTACCGGAGCGCCATTTTCCGCACTCCGGCAGGCCAGCAAGCCATTCAGGATTGGTACGATGGCTTCCGCCACGGCTCTCACGTTGCCATGGAAAGCGGTCTGCGCGAGACGATCCTGGTGCCGCTGGCCTGTGGGATTCCGCCCACGCCGGCTTCCCAGGCGAGCAAGCAGCCCGGAACGCAGTCCGGAAGCTCTTCCGGGATGCCGCCACCCGGAGGCTATCCCTCAGCCTATCCCGGAGGCTCTCCGGCAACTCCTGGGATTTCGCCCACGCCGGGTGGTTTCCTGCCCGGGATGCTGCCCGGAGGCTCTCCGGGAACTCCTGGTTCCTGACGTGGTCAGCTGTTTTTCCTCCCCTCTCCCCGGAGGAGAGGGAGCAAGGCGGACATGGCCGGGCAAAGCCCGGCCGGCTGTTCAAGGATGAGGTAACGCCATGTCCGATCCGTCGCCGCGAGCACAGGTCGTCGGTCCACCGGCGAGGCGGTGGCTGCGTTTGGCTCTGGGCCTGATCGTCCTGCCGCACTTGCTGGCCGGCTGCGCGGCCATCACCAATCCCGTGGCTGATGGCATCCCGGTTCGCTTCTTGCCGCCCGAGGCCTTCGGGGAGAGCAAGGACAATTTCAAACAGGTTCCGGAAGCCTATCTGCGCCAGCCGCCCCCCGAGATTTATCGCCTGGCCAAGGGCGACGTGCTGGGACTTTGGGTCCCGGGGATTGCTGGTCTGGGACCGGTGGGAGTGGAGGCGGGGGCGATCCCTCAGGGGGCGACACCTCCCGTTCGCTTTTCCGAGCAGGGCCACGTCCCTCCCTCCATAGGTTTCCCGTACCCCGTTCGCGAAGACGGGACCCTCTCGCTACCGGAGATCGAACCGCTCAAGGTGTCCGGCATGAGCATCGAGGAAGTCCAGGCGGCGATCCTCAAAGCGTACACCGTCACCAAAAAAATCTTGAAGCCAGAAAAGGCGAGCGTCATCGTGACCTTGCAGCAGCCGCGGCGCTATCACGTCCTGGTCATGCGGGAAGATTCCGGCTCCTCGACCATCGGGTCCTCGGGCGGTTTCGGCGGCTTGAACGTTGGCACCTTCTTCTCCGAAACGCGGAAAAGCACCGGCACGAGCCTGGATCTGCCGGCCTACGAAAACGATGTCCTCAATGCCCTGGCGCGGAGCGGCGGTCTGCCCGGCTGGGATGCCGAGGACGACGTCATCATTCAGCGGGGCAGCGCCCCTCGGGTCAAGGCCAGGGGCAGGGCGCTTGCCCTCCGGGAACTCTACCGGGGGCGGACGGGCATGCAGCGGGCGCCACAACCGGGGATGGCAAGCAGGGACCGCAAGTGATTCGGATTCCCCTGCGCCTGCGGATCGGCGAAAAGCCCAACATCTCCCCCTCCGACGTGATCCTGCAAGACGGCGACATCGTCAACGTCCGCATCCGCCACGGCGAGTTCTTCTACACGGGTGGTTTGCTGCCTGCCCGTCTGTTCCCCTTGCCCAAAAACCGGGACCTGGACATCGTGGAAGCCCTGACACTCATTGGCGCTCCGATCATCAATGGCGGCATCGGCTTCAACAACTTGACGGGAAGCATCTCCGCCTCGGGACTTGGCAGTGCCTCGCCAAGCCTGATCACGGTCCTGCGGCGCACCGCGTGCGGGACTCAGATTCCGATCCGCGTCAGCCTGAACCAGGCCTTTCGCGATCCTCGGGAACGCATCCTGATCATGCCGGGCGACGTGATTATCCTCCAGGCGACCATGCTGGAAGCCGTCTCCAACTACGTCAGCACCATCTGGCGCTTCAACTTCATCGGCACCACCGTCAGGCAAACCGACCTGACCGGCACCTCGACCATGAACGTGCCGTGAGTCGTTTGAGAAGCACCCCTCCCCAAAGTAGCCGGCACACTCCGGGTGCCGAACCTCGGCACACGGAGTGTGCCGGCTACTTTGGGGAGGGGTTGCGGTTCACCAAAGCCGGGGGACCCACCAGGCTCGTTTCGGCTGTGGCGGCGCCATCCGCAGGGGCAGCCCCTGAAGCACGGCCAGGCCGTTGCTGCTGCAAATCCGATCGGCCAGCCCGATTCCTGCCCAGCGCCGGATCTTCTTGTAGGCATCGGCCAGGCGGGGTGGCCGGCGCGTCGGCGAGTGGCCGTCCGAGCCGATCAGGTGAACGCAGCCGCGTTGGAACCAGCTTTTCAGGGCCCGTTCATCCTCGGCGCTTCGCGGCCGGGTCACGCTCCCCGCGGAGACCTGGACCAGGCAGCCCCCCTCGATCATCTCCTCGATGCGTCCGGGGTCGTGGAGAAACTCCGCGTGCCGTTCCGGATGAGCCAGGATGATTCCCAGACCAATCCGCTGGAAGCGGCTGGCCAGGTGCCGCAGGTCCAGAAAGGTCCCGTGCGGCATCTCCACCAGCACGTAGCGGCCGCGGTCCGCGACACTCAGCAGCTCGCCCTTGATCCAGCCTTGCTCGATTTCCGGATAGGCCATGACCTCGGCCGAAGGAAAAACCGTCAGGGGAAGGTCCAGCAGCTGCAGCGCCGCGGCCAGTTGGGTCACCGCCGAGCGGATGCGCTGGGGAGTGACCTGGTTCCAGGTCTCGTTCTGGTGGGCCGTGGCCGCGATCATTTGCGTCCCCTCGGCGTAAGCCAGCCGGCACATCGCCAGGGCTTCCTCCGGGGTCTGCGGGCCATCGTCAAGTCCGGCCAGCAGATGACAGTGGACGTCAACCAGGATCGGCATGATGCAGTGGCTCGAGGGCGCTGCCTGGGAAGAGCGTTCTCACTCCGCTCCTGTCACAGCTTGGTAACGTCCGGGTCGGTCTTCTTGGGAGGCTCGGACGAAATGGGCGAGGGCTCCGATTTCTTCGCCTGAATCACCACGTCCTCGTCCTCGTCGCTGCGGTAGTTGTGCCCGTAATGATCGTAGGCATAGTACCGGTAGCCGTAGCCGGAGCCATTGCCATCCCGGCCAATGCCGTTGACCACCACCCCGAGCAAGTTGACGCCGATGTTGCCGATGAGTTCCTTGGCACGCTCGGCGCTGGGCCGGCCATTCTTGCTCACGCGGATGGTCAGCAGCACCCCGTCCACGTGCCCGGCGACCACGCAGGGATCGGTGACCGCCAGCAGCGGCGGCGTGTCCACCAGGATGAAATCGTAGTCACGGCGCAGCTCGCTCAGCACCTGCTCGAATTCGGCCGAGGTGAGCAGCTCGGCCGGGTTGGACGGCCGGGTGCCGCACGGCAACAGATCCAGACCGGGAATCAGGGTCGGCTTGATGGCCTTGACCAGCGGCGTCTCGCCCGCCAGGACCGCCGTCAGGCCGGACGAGCCGGAGGGCAGACCGAACAGACTGTGAATCCGCGGCCGGCGGAGGTCGGCATCGACGACGATGACCCGTTTACCCGACTGGGCAATGGCAATCGCCAGGTTGCTGATCAGGGTCGTCTTGCCGTCGCCCATGTTCGGACTGGTGATCTGGATGACCCGATGTCCTTCCCCGCGGGTCCCGAAGTAGAGGGCCGTTCGCAGACTGCGATACGCTTCCGCTTCCAGGGACGAGGGGTGGTGGTAGACACACAAGGCCGGATGGCAGCTGTCCTCGGCATGGCCGTCGCCGTTCGCCGAGTGCATCTTCTCCGACCGCGGCAGGAAGGGGATGTGTCCCAGGATGGCCAGGCCCAGACTGCGGCGGATTTCCTCCGGGGTGCGGAAACTCCGGTCCGTGGCGTCAGCCAGGTAAGCCAGCCCCGCTCCTCCGATCAGCCCCATGAACACACAGATCATCAGGGTCCGGAACAGCCCGGCCGCGATCCGGGACCCCGGCCCCGCCGAAGCGATCACCCGCGCGTCATAGCCGCCAAAATCCCGCATCAGGCTCAGCTTATCCAGCTGCTCGAACAGCTGTTCAACGTACCGCTCGGTCTTGGCGATCTCCTTCAGGTAGTGGTTTTCTTTCTCCTGGTTCTGATAGGACGCCTTGGCTTCCTCGACCTCGGTCCGGGACAGATCCGTCATGGCCCGCAGCGAGACCTCGATCTGGACCAGCTCCTGGCGGACGGTTCGGAGATACCGCTCGACCGTCTCTTCCTTGTTGGCGGCGTTGTTTTGCTGGATCTCCTCAGCAATCTTGTTTCCCCCCAGCAGCACCCGGGCCCGCTCCATGCGGGCGCGAACGGCACGCACCTTGGGGTGGTCCTCGCCGTACTGTTGCAGCAAGTCGCGCTCGTCCAGGTCGAGAAGAATCAGCTGCTCTTCCAGCAGGCTCCGCGGATCTTTCCTGACGCTGGTGTCCTTCGCCAGGAGGTCGCTGGGAAGAGGCAAGAGGGCGATGGGCTCGCCCTTCTTCCGGGCCGTCTCCACGTGCTGCAAGCGCGATTCCAGTTCTGCCTTGCGGATCTGCAAGGTGGCTTTCTTGTTCTCGATTTCAAACACGATCGCCTGATGCACGTTGAGTCCATCCTTGCCCCGGACCAGAAACGGGCTCTTCGCCTTGAAGTCTTCGTATTCCTGTTTCTTCTTCCGCAGTTCATTTTCCAGCAAGCCGGTGACTTTCTTGACGCTCTCTTCGGTGTCGTTGCTGAAGGTGCGGTATGCCTTGGCCAAAAAAACCAAGTAACTGTCAATGACGGCATTGAGGATCGTCCCGGTTTCCTCGGGATGGGGCCCCTGGAAGGTCAGATCGATGATGGTCCGGTTGCCGCTCGCATCCCGGCTCACACTCAGCCCGGCGTTGATCACGTAGACCGGATTGCCTTCGCCCTGGAACGTTTTCAGTTTGCCCAGGTCGCCTTTCTTGATCGCCTCGTCCAGGATCGCAGGGCTTTTCAGGATGGCGATGTGCGTCGAGACGTAATCTTCCAGGTACGACTGGGTCACGTCGCTCGAGACGCCCGGCACCATGTCCGTTCGTTTCTTGATCACCAGCACCTGGGCTGAAGAGCGGTAGGTGGGCTGGGCGCGGGCGTAAACGAGTGCGCCCAGCACCAGGCCGACCACGAGGCCGAGCACCACCAGCCATTTGCGTTGCCAGAGGACTGCGCAGCAGATTGCCCGGCACGGCAGCAGCGGACGCTTCCGCGCGGAGCGGGGACTGATCGACGGGGCTATGCATCTCTCACCTTCTCCTTCACGCAGTCAACGCAGTTCTCGGGAAGTTGTTTCACAACGGGAAAAGCAGAGGTCCCAACCTGCCCCTGGACTGGAAGCAAGGTTGGATTCTGCGCAAGACTGCGTCATGGTCGGTTGTGCGAGCAGATTCGCCAACCAACTTTCCCTTACTGAGACGCCAAACGTCCCGACCGGGTTCCTCAACTGGGATCCCGTTCGGGCGGCCGTCCCTAGCTCGCTTGAGTCATTGATAGGACCTGACCGTCAGGGCGTCTCGTCCCGACGTGGGGTTGTACGTCCTCGATCGCGCAAGCTGGACCTTGGCGACCTGTTTTGTGTCATCCTGGCACTGCCGTGCGGCAATCTCATGCCGGTGGGTCGCTTCGCTGCCAGGGAACGTCCAGGGCAGAAAAGGCCGGATTTCCTCCACAGCAGCGCGAACCGAGATCGCTGAGTGCCGCAGGGATTGCGGTGTTTGAGAAAATCATGATCTGGTCCGGATGACCAGATCCAGGCCTGGTGGGAGGGCTGCCGGTTAATGGGGGCGTGGACATCGCACACCTGTTGCTGCTCGGTTCGCTGTCAATCCACGAGGCAACTGTTAACCTGGAACCAGTTGCGGAATACTCAACTTTCCTGACCTCCGTTGGTCAAATCCTCCCCAAGACTTTACCGAGTTCGCCTCCCTTGTCAAGACGGAAGTGGCGAAATTCGCCAGACCGACCCCCACTCCGGGGAGCTGCTTTTTGTTCCCCTTCACCTATCCGTTTTATCCGCGCTCCGGGAGCGCGGACTTCTTTGCTCTCTTGCCTGCCTTCTCTTGACAAGCCTGTTTCCGAAGTGTAAACAGGTTTAGGTATTGGACTCGCAGATGAAGGCTCCCCCGATCACTCTGCGACGGAATGAAGGAGGGTCGGCACGGGATTGAACACCTGCTTTACCCAGAACCAGGCTGTCGCGGCCGGTACGCCGTGCCGCTGCTTCCGCGCCACTCCAGAGTGCTGTCATGCCAATTTTACCCGCGGAACCGCATCATTACCCCACTACCCTCTTTGACACCGATTCGTTGCCGGCGGAGGGTCGCAGCTGGTGGGTCCTGTACACCCGGCCCCGGCAAGAGAAAAGTCTCGCCCGGGAACTGCTGCAACTGCACGTGCCGTTTTATCTGCCCCTGGTGACCACCCGGAATTTGATTCGCGGCCGACCCGTGGACTCCTACCTGCCGCTGTTCCCCAACTACCTGTTCCTGCTGGCACAACCCGACGAACGGCTGCAGGCCCTGGATACCCGCCGGATTGTTCGTTCGATCGCTGTCCCCCACCAGGTCAAGCTCTGGGCGGACCTGTTCCGGCTCCGGCAGTTGCTGGTCTCCGGCCTGCCGGTCCGACCCGAGGACAAGCTGGTTCCGGGAGCGACCGTGCGGATTCGCAGCGGCGTCCTGGCCGGGCTGCGCGGGGTGATCCTCCGCACTTCCAGCGGCCATCGCTTTGTAGTGCAGGTGGACTTTATCCAGCGCGGCGCCTCGATCACCCTCGACGATTGCATGCTGGCCGCGGTCTATCCCGAAGCGGAAGCCGGGTGACCGACCGGTCAGCCGGTCTCTCCCGCCAGACGGCAGCAAAATCGTCCGTGATTGTCAGCGTCACCCGGTGCGCTCGCCAGGCACCGTCCCTGCAAGCTTCTCAATCCCTCGTCGGTGAGGTCGTTGCCGCTGAGGTCCAGGAACAGCGACCCGCGCAGGTGGCGCGATTTGGACAGGGCCAGGACGCCCTCATCGTCGATGTGATTGTTCCGGAGGTTCAGATAGGCAAGCTGTGCCAGCCGTGGGGAATTGGCAAGAACTTCCACTCCCAGGTTGCCCAGCTTGTTCCCGTGCAAATCCAGACAGCGGAGGCGCGGCGTCACCTTGAGCAGGGCGCTGAGCCCGAATGCCTTGACTCCATTGGCCGCCAGAATCACGTGGGTCACTTGTCCCAGGTGCGGCGAGGCCGCCAGAGCCTTGAGCCCGTCGTCGCCGATCTCGTTGCCGGTCAGGTTGAGCCAGGTCAGATTCCCCAGGTGCGGTGAAGCGCCCAGGGCCTCGGCCCCCTTGTGGCCAACCTGGTTGTGGGCCAGGTTCAGCCGCGCCGCTTTCGCCAGGATCGGCGAACGGGCCAGGACCTGGGTTCCCGTGACGCCGGTCCGGGTCGAACTCAGATCGAGGTCTTCCAGGGACGTGAGCAAGCTCGCTCGGGCCAGCCCGTCGATTCCTTCGTTGAGCAAGGGGTTGCCTGACAGGCTCAGGTGCTGAAGCGTCGCGAGTCGGGGCGTTTGCGACAACCGCTTGGCCGCTATCGGAGGCAAATCGTTGCGGGCCAGACTGAGCAGCCGCAAATCCTCCAGGTATCGGCTGGAGCAGAGCCAGTCAATGGCCACGGCGCTGAGGTTGTTGTTGTCCAGGCGGAGGTCAGTCAAGCGAGCCAGTCCCGGCCAGCCAGCCAGCACCTGAACGCCGGCCGCTCCGATGCGGTTGCCGATGAGGTTCAGAGAACGCAGTTGGGTCAGGGCAGGTGAGCGCGTCAGCAGTTGCACCCCCTCGGCCCCGATGGCGTTGTATTCCAGGTGCAGCTCGGTCACCCTGGTCAGGTACGGCGATACCGCCAGCGGTTGCAGACTGCTGGCCTTCAGCTGTTGACTGCCCAGATCGAGGAATTGGACACGGGCCAGTTGTGGGCACTGCGCCAGGGCCGAGGTATCCAGTAGAGCCCCGAAAAATCTCACGTGGACGATTGGCCCCAGCTTGAAAAGGGCCTCGGCGTACGCAACAAAATCGTCAGCGGACAGATCGACGCTCGCAGGCAGACCAAGACGGAACTGGACGCCATGCCAGAGCCGTTGCGGCAGCCCCTTCAGCCAGTCGGGGCGATACCGTTCCAGCAGCTCGGTTTCGCGCTCGTGCAGGCCACGCCAGGCTGGATCCTCCTCGGCCAAATGCGCCAGCTGGCACTGCACCCGGATGAACTCGCCGCGCGGATCGTCGCGTTCCTCCAGCCAGTCGGCGTAGATGAGGCGCACATCTTCCTGGTCCGGCTCCTCGATGATCGATTGCAGAAACACTTCCGCGCTGGCCACGTACGCCTCCTGTTCTCTCATGCGCCCCTGGGCCCTCCGCCCAGTATGATGACAAGGTGACAAGGTGACAAGGTGACAAGGTGACAAGGTGACAACTGAACTGGAGCAGCTCCTTCAAACCATTCGCCGCGACGAGGCCCTGATCCGGGAAGGCGGCGGTGCCAGGGCCATCGCCCGGCAGCACGAGAAGGGCCGGCTCACCGCCCGCGAGCGGATCGCCCGCTTGATCGATCCGGATACCTGTCTGCTGGAGCTGGGCCTGTGGGCGGCGTGGAAGATGTACCAGGACTGGGGCGGCGCTCCCTCGGCGGGAGTGGTCACCGCTGTCGGCACCGTCGAGGGCCGGCGGACCATGATCATCGCCAACGACGCCACGGTCAAGGCCGGCGCCTTCTTCCCGATGACCTGCAAGAAGATCCTCAGGGCCCAGCGCATCGCCCAGGACAACCGGCTGCCGCTGATCTACCTGGTCGATAGCGCCGGCGTCTTCCTCCCCTTGCAGGACGAGGTCTTTCCCGACGAGGACGATTTTGGCCGGATCTTCCGCAACAACGCGGTCATCTCGGCCGCGGGCATCCCGCAGTTCTCGGCCATCCTGGGCAACTGCGTGGCCGGCGGCGGCTATCTGCCGGTGCTGTGCGACAAGCTCCTCATGACCGAGGGCAGCGGTCTGTATCTGGCCGGCCCCGCCCTGGTCAAGGCGGCCATCGGCCAGACGGCCGATCACGAGGACCTGGGCGGCGCCCGGATGCACGCCAGCCTCTCCGGCACCATCGACTTCCGCGAGCCTGATGACCCCGCCTGCCTGGAGCGGCTGCGCCGGCTGGTCGGCCTGCTCGCCCCGGACCGCTCCCGCATCGACTGGGCGCGCAAGCCCGGCCGGGACCCTGCCGACCTGCTGCACCTGTTCCCTCTCCAGCCGCGGCAGGAGTACGACATTCGCGATCTGCTTCCGTGCCTGCTCGACGCCGGCCCCTTTGACGAGTACAAGGCGGAGTACGGTCAGACGGTGGTGTGCGGCTACGGTCGATTGGGCGGGGTGCCCATCGGCATCGTGGCCAATCAGCACAAGCGCTGCAAGCCGGCCAGCGGGCCGCTGCAATATCCCGGCGTGCTGTACGTCGAGACCGCGGACAAGGCGACCCGGTTTATCATGGATTGCAACCAGACGCGAATCCCGCTCCTGTTCCTGCAGGACGTCAACGGCTTCATGGTCGGCCGGGAGTCGGAGCAGGGGGGCATTATCCGGGCGGGGGCCAAGCTGGTCAACGTCATCTCCAACAGCGTGGTGCCCAAGCTGACGATCATTCTCGGCGGCTCGTTCGGAGCGGGCAACTACGCCCTGTGCGGCAAGGCCTTCGATCCGCGCTTTATCCTGGCCTGGCCGGGCGCCCGCTATGCCGTCATGGGCGGCGAGCAGGCGGCGGGGACGCTGCTGGAGATCACCGTGAATGCGCTGCGCCGCACCGGCCATGAACCCGACGCCCACGAGCTGGACGAGCTGCGCCGCAAGGTCGAGGCCAGCTACCGCGAGCAGATGGACGTGCGCTACGCGGCCGCCCGGCTGTGGATCGACGGCATCCTGGAACCGCCCCAGACCCGGGCCGCTCTCCTGACGCTCCTGGACGTGGTCACCCGCCACGACGAGGGCCGGCCATTTCAGACGGGGGTGCTGCAAGTGTAGGAGTCCGATCCACAAGCCGCTTGCGGCTTAGCGGAGATGCGTGCTGCGCTAAACCGCAAGCGGCTTGTGGATCAGAACCTGATTCGGGCTCATGCCGATTGCATCGCCCTGGACCCTGCCGCTCTTGCCGATTTTGCTCTTTTTCCCTTTGCAAACGCTCGCGCGAATTTATCATGACCTTGCCCTTATTCAGCCAAGGTGTATCTTTAACTCCTCAGACCGCAAACGCATTGGCAAAGGCAAGGACCACAACCACCACAGGCGCTGGACAAGCAAACACGGGGAGCGGTAATCAGCTCATTGGAAGGTCGTCAAGCTCCGCATCCTGATGTCCTGGAGAAACCATGTTTCCACGCAAGCGCTCCGCCCGCTGGCACAGCTCCCTGCGACAAACGTGCTTTCGCCCTGCCCTGGAGGTGTTGGAGGAGCGCCTGGCCCCCTCGGTAGCCTCCCCAAACTTCTTCCCCATTCATCCCAACCAGTTCCCCACTCCCGCGGCGGCCGGCGGCTTCTACCCGGACCAGATCCGCACGGCCTACGGCATCAACAACACTTCGGACAACGGGCCGGGAATCCTGTTTGGAGCCACGGCGGGGGACGGCTCGGGCCAGACCATCGCCATCGTCGATGCCTACGACGATCCCAACATCCTGACCGACGTGGACACGTTCGACCAGGCGTTGAGTGCGACCAACGGTGGGCCAACGCTGTACACCCAGTACGGCGCCGCCTCCACGTTCCTCAACGTGTTCAACCAGAACGGCGTCAACATCACCGCGCAGATCGGCAGCCCCGGCACGGGGACGTCGCCCAACGAGGTGCCCTCCCTGGACCCAACGCCGCCGCCGAACAGCTGGGCTGGCGAAGTGTCGCTGGACGTGGAATGGGCTCATTCCATCGCCCCGGCTGCCCAGATCGATCTCATCCTGGCCGACGACGCCTCGAACAACCTGTTCACCGCCGTGACCGCCGCCACCAATCTGCCCGGCGTCACAGTGATCTCCAATAGCTGGGGGGGAAGCGAAAGCCCCACCGACCCTTCCCTGAACTCCACGTTCACGTCTCCCAACCCGGCCACGCAGGGCATCACCTTCCTGGCTTCGACCGGAGACAGCGGCGCTCCCAGCGGCTACCCCGCGTATTCGCCCAACGTGGTCGGGGTCGGCGGCACCTCCCTGACGCTCAATGCCAACAACACCTACAACAGCGAAACCGCCTGGAACCTGGTTGCCGGGAGCGGAGGGGCCGGCGGCATCAGCCAGTACGAAACGGAGCCCGCGTACCAGATCAATGCCGCGACGGCCAACCCGGTCTACGATGCCAAGCTGGCTTCGAGCCTCACCGGTGGGATGCGGACCAACCCCGACGTGTCCTTCCTGGCCGACCCGAACACCGGCGTGGACGCGTGCGACTCCTACGACTACCCCCCGGCCACCCCCTGGGAAGTCGTTGGCGGCACCAGCCTGTCCAGTCCCTCCTGGGGAGCCCTGATCGCCATTGCCAACCAGGGCCGGGCCCTGCTCGGGGCCAACCCTCTCGATGGTCCCAGCCAGACCTTGCCCGACCTGTACAGCATCCCCACCAGCGATTACCACGACGTGACCTCGGGCAACATCGGCCTCGGTTACACCGCCGGACCCGGCTACGACTATGCCACCGGCCTGGGGTCTCCCAGGGCCAACCTGCTCATTCCCGACCTGGCCGCCTGGGGCGAGGCCAGCCAGCTGGTCCTGACCGGGCCGCCCCCCTCGACCGTCCCGGCCGGCGTGGCGTTCGGCTTGACCGTGACCGCCGAGGATTCCGCCGGTGGGGTGGACGCCTCCGTCAACGGCAGCTTCACGGTGACCGTGGCCTCGGGGCCCGGGGTCCTGACCGGCGGCCCGCTGACCGTCACCGCCGTGGATGGCGTGACCAGCTTCTCCGGGCTCACCCTGGACACGATCGGCACCTACACCTTGACGGTGACCGGCGGCACCCTATCGACAACGACCAACACCATCACGGTGACCGTCGGACCGCCCGCCCAGCTGAAAGTGGTGACCGAGCCGCCCGGCACGATCACCGCTGGGACCGGCTTCGGCCTGTCCGTCGAGGCCCTGGACGCGGGCGGCAACCTGGTCACGGCCTTCAGTGGCTCCGTCACGGTCGGCGTGCAGACCGGGCCCGGCACCATCGGCGGCATCGTGACCGTGTCCGCCTTCGGCGGCATCGCCACCTTCTCCGGACTGACGCTGGACACGGCCGGCACCTACACCCTGGTCACCACCAGCACCGGCCTGACCGGGGCGACGACCACCTCCATCACGGTGCAGGCCGGGCCCGTCAGCCAGCTGGGCATCAGCACTCAGCCCCCCGCCAGCGTCGCCGCCGGCAGCGGTTTCGGGCTGGTGGTCGAGTCGGTGGATCAGTTCGGCAACCTGGTCCCAAGCTACAACGGCCAGGTGACCATCGCCGTGGCGACCGGCCCCAGCACCGCCCTGGGCGGCACCTTGACCCTGACCGCTCACAATGGCAAGGTCAGCTTCTCCGGGCTGACCCTGACCATCGCCGGCACCTACACCATCCAGGCGACGGCGCCGGCCTCGGCCGGCCTCGGGCCGGCGACGACCAATTCCTTCCTGGTCACGGCCGGGGCGGCTACGCAGCTGTTCGTGCAGACCGAGCCCCCCGCCAACGCCAACCGCGGCTTCGCTTTCGGACCGGTGGTCGTCGGGGCCGAAGACAAGTACGGCAACGTCGTCACCAACTTCGCCGGCCTGGTGCGGATCAGCGTGGCGTCCGGTCCCACCACGCTGATTGGCGGCACCACCACCGCCACCGCCGTGGCCGGCGTCGCCACCTTCCCCGGTCTGATCCTGAACACCGCCGGGACTTACGTGCTCCTGGCCAGCAGCACCGGGTTGGTCTCGGTCAAGACAACCCCCGTCAACGTCTTCGGGGCCCTGTCCACCACGGCCACTCTCGGCGGCACCCTGGGAAGCAACGGCTGGTATGTCTCTTCCGTCCTGGTCACCCTGAAAGCCAGCGGCGGCTTCAATGGCGTCCAGGCCACCTATTACAGCCTGGACCCGGTGGGCCCGCCAACCACCTTCGCGCTCTACACTGGCCCCATCACGGTTTCCGCGAATGGTCCGCATACCCTGTACTGGTACAGCGTGGACAACGCCGGCACTCAAGAAACCACTCACGGACCGCTGGCGTTCAAGATCGACACCACCGTGCCGGCGACCTCCGCGACCCTGACGGGCACGCCCGGCAACCCCGGCTATTATCTCAGTGCCGTCAGCGTCACGCTCACGGCCACGGCCGGCGTCTCCGGCGTGGCCCACACGTACTACACCGTGGACAATGGCGTACTCCGGCTTTACGCCGGACCGTTCGCGGTTGCCACCCAGGGCAACAACACGCTCACCTTCTACACCGTGGACAACAACGGTCTGAAGGAGAGCGTCAACACCATGACCTTTGGCATCAATTCCACGACCCCGACGCTGACCATCACCGCGACGCCGGTCAACAGCGCCAGCCCGACCATCGCGGGCAGTCCGGAAGGCACCGTCTCGGGCACGACCGCGCCGGGCGCCACCGTCAACGTGGCCGTCAGCGACAGCGCCGCGCCCGCCAACGTGGTCACCGCACAGGCGGTGGCCAACATCTATGGCAAATGGTCGCTGCTCTACAACGCCGGCAGCCTGCTCGACGGCATCCTCTCCATTGCCGCCACCGTCACGGACGCGGCCGGCCACAACGTTTCCGGCAGCAAGACGACCACCAAGTCGATGGAAGTGGACGTCACCTACGTGCACCAGCCGCAGGCCGTTCTGGCCGGCGTTTACGCGGCCCCGATCACCGTGCAGTTGCGTGACGCCTTCGGCAACGCTCTGGCCATGTCCGGGGAGACCCTGAACCTGGCGGCGCCGGGAGCCACGTTTACCGGCCCACTGTCGGCAATGACCAACGCTCTGGGCCAGGCCACGTTCTCCAAACTGCTGTTCTCCTCGGCCGGCACGTTTGACCTGATGATCTCGGGGAACGGCATGAACACTGGCCAGTCCAGCTCGTTCACGGTCGGCAAGCAGAACCTGCTGTTCTGGCGGTAATTGGTTTAGAAAAGGCAGGAACACTAATCCACGCTAATCTTCGCTAATCCAAGGAATGCGGGTCTCCTTCCTTTGATTAGCGAAGATTAGCGTGGATTAGTGTTCCTGCCCAAACATGTCAGAACCGCAACTCAAATCCCATGGTGATGCCCTGGGCCCAGAAGGCGGACGTGGCGAACAGAGGAGTCGGGGAGGCCGGGCCGATCAGCATGCCGCCTTGCTGCTGGGTGCCGTTGATCATCCGATCGATCTGGTCGCCGGGACGCACCACGCTGCTCCAGGCCAGGAAGTCGTAGCCCACGAACACCCGGGCCCAGTTGCTCAGCCGCACACCCAGTTTGGCCTGCACCTGGGGCACGGCTGCGATGGGGGTGTGGGACTGAGTGCCAATGTTCGAGGGGGCCGTGAAGATGCCGCCCGGGAACGAGCCGGCGGGCGGCAAGCCGGGAGTCCCCGCGCCCGCCCCGCCAATCACCGTGCCGCCGCTGATGCCCAGCTTCTGGTTCGTCACGCCCAGGGCAATGGTCCCGGCCAGGTCCAGCGTCACCGGTCCCAGGAACGCCTGGGCTCGAAGGCCGGTCTGCTCGCCATTGAACTGGTTGCGCGTGGCGAAGCGGTCGAACAGGCCCGTCTGGATCCCCACCTCCGGCGCGTTCTGATTGACGTTCATTTGCAGATGCTCGGTCAGGTCGAGATAGCGATAGCCGACCACCAGGCTGAGCGAGCCCCCTCGGTCGCCACGATAGAGAGTGCCCACGGCGTTGCACTCGGCTCCCCACAGCGACGTGGACGCCTGGATCAGCACCGAACCGGGAAACGGCCCCAGGCCGCCGCCCAGCGGGTCCGAGATGACCACGCTGCCTTCCTCGGCCAGGTCGTCCCGGTACACCGGGACGTACAGCGGCGGATTGCCGGAGGCGTCGCCGCCCGCCTGAAAGACCGTGTGATGCTCCTGCAGCATGAAGCCGCCCCCTTCGACTTTCCAGGTCTGATCCGGATCGAGCCAGTAGCCGATCATTCCCCGGAAGCCGGAGGTGGGCTGCCTGGACAGGTCGTTGTCGCCAAAGAGGACCTGAGTCCCCGCCTGCCCCAGCGCCCCCGGGGTCGGGCTGTTGGGATTGCCCGTGGTCACCAGCGGCAGCGGCAGCGGCCCGGGCTGCAAGCGCCAGATCAGGTACTCCCCGCTGACCGTGAACGGCGAACCCCGATCCTGGGTGAGGACGTCCAGGAAGGAAAGAGCCCAGTTGGGAAGCCAGCTGTCCCGGATGGGAGGCCCGGGCGGCAAGACAGTCCCCGGATCCGAGACTGCGCCGGGAACAGAGGCAATGGGGACAGTTGGGAGGGAGGGCGAGGCTCCTGCCTGGGAGGGCGAGGCTCCTGCCTGGGAGGGCGAGGCTCCTGCCTGGGAGGGCGAGGCTCCGGCCGAGCCTGGGGGCGACTGGGTAGACTGGGCTGGCTCGGCGGGAGCCGCGCCCTCCCGGGCCAGGGCGGGCACGGCCAGAAGCGACAGCAAGACCAGGCCAGGCAGTGACAGGTTTCGCATACGATTCCTTTCGTTGCCCCAGGGGTCAGCTTCGCGACCCGCGATACAATCCTTATTCCTGGTAACGGCATTTTGACCCGCATCAAAGGAACCCAAACCGACGAAACAAACCGCAAAACTATCCCTGGCCCGCCCTTCTTGATCGATCCGGCACAACCGGACTTGCCCACCGGATCGGCAAACTCAGCGCCATCCAGCGAAGCCGCGGCCTTCGTTTTTCCGGAAGCGGCGCGGTGGTTTCCCTGGCGAACGTTTCGGAAAAGAATCATTTTTCGGCTGGTCGTTACCTCTTGGCGGTGAAAGTGTTAGCGAAGGTTAGCGCGGCCGGCAATTGAATTGGGTAATTCCAGAAATTTCGCTCGCAATCGAGCGGTGCCCGGGTATAATTCACCAGGAGAAACAGCGAGGGAGGTCGCGTATGAAACAGTGAGGTGTCTCTTGCGTCACAATCTGCTTCTGGCCGGATTGGCCTTGACCCTGGCCCCTCTGGCAGTCTCTTCCGCTTCCGCGCAAACGACGGGTGCGCCTCTTCCCGTGGATCAGGCACGCACCTACGGAATCAAATCCCCCACGTCCAGCCGGGACGAAGTCCCGCCGGCCGTGACCCCCAAGGAACCCAAGGCCAAACCTGCCAGCGGCGAGCGCGATACCGGCGTTCACCGGCTGGAAATGTTCCTGGGGCCGACCCGTACCGTTCATTACTACGCCAAAAGCGGTTCCCCCAGCGAGCAGGCGGCCCTGCGCAAGCTGGAGCAGGCCGAGAACGAGATGGCCCTGGTGGATTCCCTCCAGGCCCTCCGTCAGCAGTACGTCAACACCGAGTTCATGATGGAAGCCCGCCGTCGGGAATTGCAGCGCAAGCTGTACGGTTACTCGACGGACGACAAGGTCAGCGCCTCGCAGACCTATCCCGCCATCGGCCTGGGCGAGCCCTCCCCCTTCGGCACTCCCTTTGCCGTGGGTTACAACGCGGGCTTCGGCGGCTCCTTCGGTGGGGCCTCGCCCCTGGGCTACGGCGGCGGCATGGGCGGCGGCGGCCCCTACGCGGGCTATGGGATCGGCCGGGTGACCATGGCGCAGGAATCCCACGTCAACCAGAGCCTGGCCAACGGCATCGGCGACGAGGGCAAGTTCAAGACCGCGATGGTCACCGAGATGGCCCGGATGGCCTCTCCGGAGTCCGCTTCGACGGCCGTCCGCAACTACGAACTGGCTCTGACCAACGTGATTGGCGAACGGGCCCGGAGTGGAGGAATCGAGGCGGCCACCTTCGAGAAGATGACGCCGCGCAAGGTCACCGTGACCACCACCGCCAACGAGAAGATCACGGGCCTGCTGGTCCGCCGCGACAACGACTGGATCACGATCCGCACCGACGATACCGAGGAAACTCTTCGCATGACGGACGTCAAGAGCATCAAGATGGAACTGAAGAAGTAAGACATCCTCTCCCATGCTACCAAGCCGCGGTCCAGCCGGACCGCGGCTTCTTTTTCGCATGGCCAGGGCCACTCACGCAGCAGCCGAGCCGCGCACGCAGCGCAGCGGAGTAAGCGGTCCGCGAGAGAACCGCTTACTCCGCTGCGCTGCGTGCGCGGCTCCGACACGCCCTGACTGCCGCCAGAGGCGGCTTGTTTTTCCTCCATCAGACCGGTTACCATTGCGCCCGCACGGAGGACCGCTCGGTCTTCCGCACGTCCAACGGAACTCAGGAGAATCACGGATGATTGGATGCGACAAGATGGCGCTGGTGCTGGGTCTGGTCCTGGTCGGGCCCGTCCAGGCGGGGTGTGGCCCTTCTGGCGTGGCGGAAAACACGCCCCAGGGCGCGATGACCCGGCTAGCTGGCCAGTGGGAACGCAAGGAAGGCAAGACCACCATCTCGCTGTCCTTCACGGAAGACGGCCGCTTGCACGTGGTCGTGACCGGCGGCGGCGAGGGGTTCACGCTGCATTCCGATTGCCAGGTCTCGCGCGACGGCATCGCCTACGGCATCGTCACCAGCGCCGAGCTGGCCGTGGAAGAGAAGGAAGACGAAATCACCGACCAGGTCTTCCGCTTCCGCTTCCGGGTCGATGAGGGAACGCTGATCGTGCGGAACTTCAAGTCCTCCGCCAAGTCCCTGGAAGACGAAAAGACGATCTGGGAAGGCCGCTTCCGCAGCGTCCAGCCAACCCGCTACCAGGTGGCCCCCGCTTGCTGTTATCCTCCGGCCGCTGTCGTGCCGTACACTCAGCCGGTTTGCCCCACCAGCTACAAACCGGTGGAGCGGCTGGTGCCGACGCCCCTTCCCGCCCCCAGGTAGTGCGGCTGTAAGTCCCGACTGTCCAATGGTTTATTGCGACTCAGAAAGAGAAAGTCCGCCACGGCCCCGAACCTGGGGCGCTGCCCCAGGCTATCCTGTTGCGCCCCTTCGGGGCGAAAGACCTGGTTTTCCGCCCCGAAGGGGCACAACAGGATAGCCCAGGGACTTACTCGATGAGGTCCAACGGCAGACAGGCGAAGTTCACAGACCGCCAGGGCCGGCCCGATCAGCCGTAAATTGTGGAGTCCAGGAAGGCATTGCGGAACTTGCCCCTGGGATCGTACTCCTTGAGCAGTCGCTTGAAGTCGGCCAGCTTGTCGTAACGGGCCTGCAACTCCGCGGGCGCCAGGGTGAACAGTTTGCCCCAGTGCGGCCGGACCTTGAACGGGGCCAGTTCCTTTTCGATGAGCGGCAGCACCTTGCGGACCGACTCCCAGTCCGGCTTCCAGGTGAAGTGGATCGCCAGGCTCGCCCGCTGGTAGTAGGGACTCATCCAGAGGTCATCCGCGGCGATGGTCCGCAGCTCCGAAATCATCAGGTGCGGGCTCACCTTGTCCCGCATCCGCTCGATCGCGAGGATCGCCTCGACGCCATTGCGTAGCGGCACGAAATACTCCGATTGCAGTTCCTTGCCGCTGCTCGGCGTGAAGCCCATGCGGAAGTGCGGCAGCCGGTCGTACCACGGGCCGGGGACGCCCATCTGCGCCGTGCAGTTTTCCGCGGACAGCTCGGCGATCGGGTGGAGGTTCTTGGCGGCGAGCGTCGCTCCGAAAAACGCCGGCTTGGCGGTCGCCTTGCCCGCCTGGTCGATGCGGCGTTTGAGCCAGACTTCGTTGACCCGTTTCTTCTGCCAGTCCGTGAACAGGCTGACGCTGTAGCCGGCCGACATGATCTCCTCGAAGTGGTCCTTGAGCTGATCCAGCGGCAAGTCCTGGTAGACGTCCTGCCGCACCTCGAAGGTGGGAAGCAGGTCCAGGGTGATCCGCGTCACCACGCCAAGGGCGCCCAGGGCGACGACCGCGCCGGGAAAGACCTTGGCGTCCTTGTCGCGAGAGAGCTTCACCACGTCGCCCGCGGCGGTGACGAATTCCAGGCCCGAAACGACAGTCGCCAGGCCGCCGTTCTTGATGCCCGACCCGTGCGTCGAGGTACTACAGGCCCCGGCGACGCAGATGTGCGGCAACGAAGCAAGGTTGTGCAGCGCGAAGCCTTTCTCGTGCAGCTGCGGCCCCAGCTGCCCGTAGCGAATCCCCGCCTCGACCGTGACCGTCCGCGCCTTCGGATCCAACTCGACCACGCGGTCCATCGCCGCCAGGGAGAGGAGATTGGCCGTGCTGTCGGCGATGCCGTTGAAGCAGTGGCGGGTGCCGAGAACGCGGAGTTTGGCGTGCTTCTTGACGAGGCGCTGAACGTCCGCGACCGAAGCGGCCTTGTCCAGCTGGTCGGTGCTGTAGGTGTAGTTGCCGGCCCAGTTCGTGAGCTTGTCCGGCTCCGCTCCAAGGCCAAGGTGGGGCGAGAAGGGGCTGGCCAGCGTCGCGGCGGAGAGCTTGATGAAGGTTCGCTTGTCCATGATTGCCGGTCCTCTCCTCAAGGTGCTGTGGTCGTCGGTTGCAGCGCGGATCGGGGAGACGGGAGAATCCTCCCCGTGGGCCCGGAATGGTGCCAGGGTAGCAGGCTGGTGGACGCTGCCGCAAGGGCAGGCGACACCAGGCATGCAGCGGGTCAGTCGGGGCCATGCGCCTGGAAGCGGCTGTGCCGTTGCGGCACCGGTGCGGAGCGCCGACCGCTTCCGGCGACAGAGCAACGGCCCTCAACCCAAGGAGCGCGGATCAGCGTGGTTTCGGGACACGCCAGAGTTTCACCGTGTTGTCCTCGCCGGCGCTGGCGATGCGTTTGCCGTCGGGGCTGAACGCCACGGAACTGACCCAGCTTGTGTGCCCCTTGAGAGAGAAGAGTTGAGTGCCCCTGTCGGCATCCCAGACCCTCACCGTCGTGTCCCAGCTACCGGAGACGATGCGTTGGCCATCGAGGCTGCACGCCACGGAACTAACCTGGCGTGTGTGCCCCTTGAGGGACAAGGCTTCGGTGCCCTTGCTGGCATCCCAGGCCTTCACTGTATGGTCCAGGCTGCCGCTGACGATGCGTTTGCCATTGGGACTGTACACCACGGAGACGACAGGGGCCGTGTGTCCCATGAGGGAGAAGGCTTCGGTGCCGTTGTCGGCATCCCAGACCTTCACTGTGTTGTCCCAGCTTCCCGAGACGAGGCGTTTGCCGTCGGGGCTGAACGCCACGGCATAGACCCAGCTTGTGTGCCCCTTGAGGGAGAAGGCTTCGCGGCCGTTGTCGGCATCCCAGACCTTCACCGTGCCGTCTGCGCTGGCGCTGACGATGCGTTTGCCATCGGGGCTGTACGCCACGGACAAGACAATGCCTGTGTGCCTCTTGAGGGACAGAAGTTCGGTGCCCTTGGCCGCTTCCCACACCTTCACTGTGTAGTCATGGCTTCCGGAGACGATGCGTTTGCCGTCGGGACTGAAACGGACGCTGTTGACATTGCCTGTGTGTCCCTGGAGGGAGAGGAGTTGCTGGCCGGTGAGGGCATCCCAGACCTTGACCGTCTTGTCGTCGCTGGCGCTGGCGAGGCGTCTGCCGTCAGGGCTGTAACTGACCGCCTGGACCCACCCCGAATGGCTCTGGAGGGTCAAGGGGAGGAGTTGCTCCAGTAACAGGTTGGCCCGGCGAGCGACTTCGGGGTCTGGGCTCTTGGCGGCGACGCGGAGGGCGGGTTCGGCCTCATCGAGGGCGTCGGCGAGGTGAGCGCTGGCCCGCTCGCGAACAGCGAAGTCCGCATGGCCTAGCTGCGCAACCCAGCGGGCGATCTGGGCCTTGCTCGGTGAGGCTTGGTTGGCTTGCTGGGCCAGCAAGGCCGGTGCCAGCAGCAGGGTGGCCAGCCCAACGACGCGAGTAGTGGACACGGCAGCCTCCTTTCCGGGGCTTGGCGGCTGTTGGTTTGGCTTGTGCCTGTCCCCACGGTAGCACGCTGCCGGACGCTGCTGCAAGGGCAAGCGAGCCCAGACTCGTCGCGCCTGTTCACCGGGCGTCAGTATCCTTAATCGCGCCGTGGCGTGACCCAGCGTCACCGCGGGGGAAGCTGGCAGACGCGCTCCGTCGGGCTGGAAGGCTCGCGTCAGGAACAGCTGGCCCATCGTCGCCGTCCGCCGACCGCGAGCAGGACCTGGAGGGCAAATACGTTCCCGTCACTTCGGACCGGCAGAATCCTCTGGATCTTTGCGCGCGAGCAGCTTCCGCAGCTCTTCCCGCTGTTCTGCACTCAGCACTTGCAGAAGCTGTTCGAGGGGGATGTTTGCCAGCAGTTTGTCCACCGAGAAGTGCTCCAGGATCTCGCGTTCCGACAGCAATGCCACGCGTTGTTCAACGGGCAGCGAGTACAATATCTCGCATAGCACCCGGTTCATTTCATCTTCCGCGCCGAGGTGTTGCATGGCAAAGGCCTCCCCTTGCAGTTTAAATTGCTGGACCTGCTGCGCCAGGTACACCACCAGTTCAGTATAGCCAACCTGACGCAGCTGGGCATAGGTCTGCCGGGCCTCATGCAGGAACTGAGGACTGAACAAGGTCAGCAAGGGATGGCTCTGCCCGGCCAGCTTCTCCGTCTCCAGCAACCAGGTGCGGTGCGTCAGCACGCCTCCTTGCAGGCGCCAGACACCGGGCTGCTCTTCGTGCGCCGTCACTCCCTTTGTGTCCAGCTCATCGCGGTAGGGTTTGGTCAGGCGTGGAGCGATGACCACCAGGTGGAGCTTGCTGGGATCCAGTAAGGGGTCCGTCTGTACTCGGTACAGCAGGGAGTAGGCCACAAAGGTCTGGAAATCGCCGGCCCGCAAGGTTTCCGAGGGGCTCTTGAATTCCAGCAAGGTGTAATCGTTGAGGTACTCGGCCAGGCCGGCCAGCACCTGCTGGGCGTGCGCGGGCAAGTCGCCTTCGAGCCGGCGTAACAGCAAGACGTCGATTTTCAGAGGCATCTGGCCGACCGGCAATTCCTCTTCCAGCTGGAAGTGACTGCCCAGCTGCCAGCGCAGGAAGCTGGCCAGCAGCGGATGCCACCAGGTGCGGATTGTCCCGGGTTTGCTCTCAGGGGCTGGCGGAGTCAGCGAGGCAGGCGGTGGGTCCATGCGGGGCTCCGGAGAAGGTGGAGATTGCTGTTGTCCCAGCGCCGGCGCGCGGCCAGCAAAACAAGACGGCTGGAGGACACGACAGACTCCTTTCCGGGGCTTGACGGCTGTTGGCCTGGCTTGTGGCTGCCCCCACGGTAGCAAGCTGCCGGACGCTGCCGCAAGGGCAAGCGACACCAGGCATGCAGCGGGGCAGCCGGGGCCATGCCGCCTGGAGGCAGCGTAGCCGTTCCAGCAGAGCAACGAACACCAATCCAAGGATCGCGGCTCAGCGAGGTTTCGGAATGCGACGTACCTTCACTGTTTTGTCTGCGCTGGCGCTGGCGATGCGGTTGCCATCTGGGTCGAAGGCCACAGACATGACCAAGCTGATGTGTTCCTTGAGGGGAAAAAGTTCGGTGCCCTTGTCGGCATCCCAGACCTTCACCGTGTTGTCCCCGCTTCCGGAGACGATGTGTTTGCCATCGGGACTGTACGCCACGGAGAAAACCTCAGCTGTATGTCCCTCGACGGTTCGGATCGCGCTACCCTTGTCAGCGTCCCACAACTTGATCCTCTTGTCGTAGCCTCCTGAGACGATGTGTTTGCCATCGGGACTGTACGCCACGGAGCAGACAGGGCCCGTGTGCCCAACGAGGGACAAGAGTACGCTGCCCTTGTTGGCATCCCAGATCTTCACTGTTGTGTCTGCGCTGGCGCTGACGATGCGTTTCCCATCGGGGCTAAACGCCACGGAATAGACGCCACTGGAGTGCCCCTTGAAGGTGAAGAGTTCGCTGCCCGACTCGGCACCCCAGACCTTCACCGTACCGTCCCAGCATCCAGAGACAATGCGTTTGCCGTCGGGGCTGTACGCCACCGACACGACCAAGCTCTTATGTCCCTTGAGTGAGAGGAGGGCAGTCCCCTGCTCCGCATCCCAGACCTTCACCGTGTTGTCGGCACTGCCGGAAACGAGGCGTTTGCCATCGGGGCTAAATGCAACGGAATTGACCGCGTCTGTGTGGCCCTTGAAGGAGAGGAGCTGCTTCCCGGTGAGCGCATCCCAAACCTTCACCGTAGAATCGTCACTGGCACTGGCGAGGCGGCTGCCGTCGGGACTGTAACTGACCTGTTGGACCCGGTGTGAGTGGCCTTGGAGAGTGAAAGGGGAAAAATGCTCCAGTAACTGCTTGGCGCGCCGAGCCACCTCGGCGTCCGCGCTTTGGGCCGCAAGACGAAGCGCTGGTGCAGCGTCATCGAGGGCGTCGGTGAGGCGAGCGCTGGCCTGCTCGCGGACGGCAAAATCGTCATGGCCCAACTGCTCGATCCAGCGGGCGATCTGGTCCTGGCTCGGTGCGGCTTGGTTGGCTTGCTGAGCCAGCAGAGTCGGTGCCAGTAACAAGGCGGCCATCACAACGAGGCGGGTGGTGGACACGGCAGACTCCTTTCCGTGGTTTCGCGGCTCGCGGGTTGTGGCTGCCCCCACGGTAGCACTCTCCCGGAGACTGCCGCAAGGCCAAGCGACCCCAGGCACGCAGCAAAGACCGCCAACCCGAACTGCCCGGTTCAGCGCGGTTTCGGGACGCGCCAGACCTTCACGGTGTTGTCCTGGCTAGCGCTGGCGACGTGTTTGCCATCCGGGCTGAACGCCACGCTGTTGACGGCGTCTGCATGGCCTTTAAGGGAGAGAATCTCCTTTCCCGTTTGCGCATCCCAGACCTTCACCGTCTTGTCGTTGCCGGCACTGGCGACGTGTTTGCCGTCGGGGCTGTAACTGACCCTGGTGACCCCCTGGGAGTCGCCGTGGAAAGTCAGCGTGCGGAACTGCTCCAGCAACTGGTTGGCCCGGCGAGCGACTTCGGGGTCCGGGCTCTGGGCGGCGACGCGGAGAGCTGGCTCGGCCTCATCGATGGCATCGCCGAGGCGAGCGCTGGCCTGCTCGCGGACAGCGAACTCCTCATGGCCCAGCTGAGCAACCCAGCGGGCGATCTGGGCCTCGCTCGGCGGAGTTTGCCTGGGTTGCTGTGCGTACAGGGCCGTTCCCAGCAGCACCGCGGCAAGCACAGGGAAGCGGATCGAGAACACGGCCAACTCCTTCGTCGCAACTGTCGGCCTTGGGTTGTGGCTGCCCTCAGAGTAGCAGGGTCCAGGACGCTGCGGCAAGGGCAAGCGACTCCAGGTAGGCAGCGGTGCTGCCGGGAACAGAAGCCCGATCCACTTTGACCTCGCTGTTAATAATGCTCTTGTGTTCAGGTTGTGCCGTGCGGTAGACTTCAGCGGCGAAGAGGGCGAAAAAGGGAGTCGCGCCGGACGGAGCGGATCGAAACATGCAGCAGAAAGCGAATCACCACCGCGCGAGCCAGGGGCGGACAGCGATCGAGGAGCCCGCCTTCCCCTTCGAGTCCCTGAGCGACATCGCCGAGATCGAAAGCTGGCGCAAGGAACTCAACCGCCCCATCTATCACGTCCACAAGTGGTGGGCGCAGCGGCTCGGCTCCGTCTTCCGTGCCATCTTGCTCGGGGCCTTCTCGCCACCCGGCACGGACATCCTCTCGGCTTTTTACGCACGCCGGCAACCTTCGGAGCAGGTGGTGTTCGATCCGTTCATGGGCAGCGGCACGACCCTCGGAGAGGGCATCAAACTCGGCTTCCGCGTCATCGGGCAAGACATCAACCCGGTCAGCCACTTCCTCGTCAAGAACGCCCTGGCGGCTCATTCTCGGGCCAGGATCTTGCAGGAGTTCGAGGCGATGGAGGCCGACACCGCCCCGGCCCTGCGGCACTTCTACCAGACGCGGATCAGCACCGACCTGCTGTTTGACGAGTTGGAGGCCAACGTCCTTTACTACTTCTGGGTCAAGGTACTGGCCTGCCCTGCCTGCGGGCAGGACGTGGACCTGTTCAGCCGGTACGTGTTCTCCCAGCACGCCAACCCCAAGAAACATCCCTGGAGCAAAGCACTGTGCCCCGCTTGCGGCGCGATCAACACCGTCGCTTACAATGCCGACAAGGCGGCCTGTGACGAGTGCCAGGCGAGCTTCAATCCTCAGGCCGGTCCCGCTCAGGGCCAGACCGCTACTTGCCCGCGGTGCCGGGAGGCGTTCCCCATCGCCAGGACTGTGAAGGCCACGAAACTCCCTCCGCGCCACCGGATGTATGCCAAGATGGTCCTGCTGCCGCACGGCGACAGGCAGTACCACCGAATCACACCGGACGATCGCGCCCTGTACGAAGAGGCCGAGCGTCAGCTTCAAAGGAGGAGGGAAGCCTATCCCGTCGTGCCTATTGAGCCGGGGTACAACACGAATCAGGCGCTGGGCTACAACTACACCCACTGGCACTTGATGTTCAACGCCCGCCAGTTGCTCTGCTTGAGCATCCTGGCCGATCGCATCCGCCAGATCGAGGAGCCTCGGATTCGAGAGCTTTTTGCGTGCTTGCTGTCCGGCTGCCTGGAATTCAACAACCTGTTCGCCTCCTTCAAAGGGGAAGGCACCGGGGCCGTCCGCCACATGTTCGCCCACCACGTCCTGAAGCCAGAGAGAACGCCGCTGGAGGCGAACCTCTGGGGCACGCCGAAAAGTTCCGGCTCCTTCTCGACGCTGTTCCAGAGCCGAATCCTCCGGGCGCTGGACTACCAGGAAGCACCCTTCGAGATCCGCCCCACTGAGGCGAACGGCCGGGTGGTGGGGGAGAAGGTCCACAACACGTCCCTGCCGATCGCGGTGGACGTTGCGGACAGCTACCACGACTTCGCCAAGGGCAAACGGGCGTACCTGGCGTGCGGCAATTCGGCGCGGACCGACCTCCTTGACAAGTCGGTCGATGCGGTTGTCACGGACCCGCCCTTCTTTGACAACGTGCATTACTCGCAGCTTGCCGACTTCTTCCACGTCTGGCAGAGGCACATCCTCGGAAAAGACGGCGTTCGGTCACGCGAAACGACCCGGAGCCCCGACGAGGTTCAGCAAGGCAAAGCCGACGCCTTCGAGGATCGCCTCGGGGCCGTGTGGCGGGAGTGCCACCGCGTTCTGCGAGATGACGGGCTCCTGATCTTCACTTATCATCACTCAAGGTCTGAAGGCTGGCGCTGCGTGTTGCATGCGCTAACCGAGGCCGGGTTCCGGATCGTCGCGGTCCACCCGATCAAGGCCGAACTGTCCGTGGCGGCCCCGAAGACACAGGCCAAGGAACCCATCGACTACGACATCATCATTGTTTGCCGCAAGCGCGGCGATAGCGACGTTCTCCGGCCGCTGGACTTTGAATCCGTCTTGAAGGATGCAACCGCGGCTGCCCTGGGACAGGCGGCTCGACTTCGAGCTTGCAAGCGGTCGCTGAGCCGGAATGACGCCCGCGTCATCCTCCTGTCGCAGGTCATCCTATCCCTGTCGAACCAGCAGGTCGCGGTCGGCGATCCGATAGGCGAGTCTGAGACACAACTGGAGCAAGCAATCGACGCCGTTTACCGTGGGAATCGGGTTGTCTTCTTGGGACGTGGTAAGGTCAGCCGTCTTTAACAGACCCAGGGCGATGCCCTGGGCTATCGTGTTGCGCCCCTTCGGGGCTTGTTGGCGGTTGTCTTCCGCCCCGAAGGGGCGCAACACGATAGCCCAGGGCATCGCCCTGGGGTTCTGCGGCCCGGAAACTCCAACCCCTTCAGCTCAAAACCGATCGTCACAATCACCATTCGGAAGTCCGGGTTCAGCGCCGTTTCGGGACACGCCAGACCTTTACCGTCTGGTCATGACTGGCGGAGACGATGTGTTTGCCATCGGGGCTGAACCCAACGGAGCTGATGACGTCTGTGTGGCCCTTGAGGGTGCAAGCTTCCCTGCCCGTGTCGCTGTCCCAAACCTTGACCGTCTTGTCGCAGCTGCCGCTGACGATGCGTTTGCCGTCGGCGCTGAACGCCACGGACCAGACCACGTCTGTGTGGCCCTTGAGGGTGAAGAGGTCGCTCCCTTTGTCGGCATCCCAGACCTTGACCGTCCTGTCGCAGCTGCCGCTGGCGATGCGTTTGCCGTCGGGGCTGATCGCCACGGCATAGACCGCGCGAGCGTGCCCCTTGAGAGTCAGAGATTCGGCTCCCGTTTCGCTGTCCCAGACCTTCACTGTCCTGTCCCCGCTGGCGCTGACGATGCGTTTGCCATCGGGACTGAACGCCACGGTATAGACAGTGCTTGTGTGCCCCTGGAGGGAGAGAGTCTGCTGGCCCGTCTGACTGTCCCAGACCTTCAGGGTATTGTCCGCGCTGCCGGAGACGATGCGTTTGCCATCGGGACTGAACGCCACGGAATAGACCTCGCCCTTATGCCCCAGGAGAGTCACAACGATGCTCCCCGTGTCAGCATCCCAGACCTTCACGGAACTGTCCGCGCTGCCGCTGACGATGTGTTTGCCATCGGGACTGAAGGCAACAGACAGGACCGGGCCCGTGTGCCCCGTGCCGAGGGAGAGGACCTGCTGGCCGGTGAGGGCGTCCCAGACCTTCACAGTCCTGTCGTGGCTGCCGCTGAGGATGCGTTTGCCATCGGGGCGATACGCCACGGAACTGACCTGTTTTGTGTGCCTGCAGAGAGTCACCGGGAGGAGTCGGTCCAGTAACAGCTTGGCACGGTGAGCGACCTCGGCGTCCGTGCTTTGGGCCGCAACGCGGAGGGCGGGTCCGGCCTCATCGAGTGCCTCGGCAAGGTGAGCGCTGGCCTGCTCGCGGACGGCGAAGTCCTCATGGCCAAGTTGCTCGATCCAGCGGTCGATCTGGTCTTTGCTCGGAGGGGCCTGGTTGGCTGGCTGCGCCAGCAAGGGCGCTGTCAGCAGCAGGAAGGCGAACACACCGAAGCGGCTGGGGGACACGGCTGACTCCTTCCTGGGCCTTCGGGACTGTCGGCCTGGCGTTTGTCTACCCCAGAGTAGCAGGCTCCCGAACGCAGCCGCAAGGGCAAGCAACTCCCGGGACTCAGCGCGGTTTCGGAACACGCCAGACCGTCAGCGTCGTGTCCATGCTGCCGCTGACAATGCGTTTGCCATCCGGGCTGAACGCCACGGACAGGACCCAGTCTGTGTGTCCCTTGAGGGACAAGGCTTCGCAGTCCTTGTCCGCATCCCAAACCTTCACAGTCCTGTCGTGGCTGGCGCTGGCAATGCGTTTGCCATCAGGACTGAACGCCACGGAATTGATCCGATCCGGATGCCCCTTCAAGGAGAAGGCTCGGCTGCCCTTGTCAGCAACCCAGACTTTTACGGTTCCGTCCCCACTGCCGGAGACGATGCGTTTGCCATCGGGGCTGTACGCCACGGAATAGACCGCGCTTCCATGCACCTGGAGGGAAAGGGCTTCCCCACCCTTGTCGGCATCCCAGACTTTCACCGTTCCGTCGCCACTGCCGGAGACGATGCGTTTGCCGTCAGGACTAAATGCCGCGGAATAGATCCCGCTTGTGTGCCCCTTGAGGGACAAGGCCTCGCTGCCTCGGTCTGCATCCCAGATCTTCAGCTCACCAAGGATGGCTGGATCCCTAACCATTGAAGGATCGGCGGCGGCGCTGACGATGCGTTTGCCGTCGGGGCTGAAACTGACGCTGTGGACCCGGCCAGAGTGGCCCTGGAGAGTCATCGGAGGGAGTAGGTCCAGTAACAGCCTGGCGCGGCGAGCAATCTCGGGGTCCGGGCTTTGGGCCGCAAGCCGTAGGGCGGGTTCAGCCTCATCGATGGCGTCGGCCAGGCGAGCGCTGGCCTGCTCGCGGACAGCGAAGTCGGCATGGCCCAGCTGCTCGATCCAGCGGGCGATCTGGTCCTTGGTCGGTGAGGCCTGGTTGGCTTGCTGGGCCAGCACGGCCGGCGCCAGCAGCAACGCGGCGAACACCATGAGGCGGCTGAGAGACACGGCAGACTCCTTTCTGGGGTTCTGCGGCTTCCGGTCCTGGGTTGTGGCTGCCCCCACGGTAGCACTCCCCCCGAAACTGCCGCAAGGCCAAGCGACCCCAGGCACGCAGCAGAGCAACGCCCCCCAAACCAAGGAATCCGGGTTCACCGTGGTTTCGACACGCGCCAGACCTTCACGGTATTGTCCTGGTTGGCGCTGGCGAGGTATTGGCCATCCGGGCTGAACGCCACGGACCAGACCACGCCAACGTGCCCCTTGAGGGTGCGGGCTTCGGCACCCGTGTCGGCGTTCCAGACCTTCACCATCGCGTCCACGCTTCCGGAGACGATGCGCTTGCCATCCCGGCTGAATCCCACGGAGCTGACCGCGCTTGTGTGTCCCTTGAGGGCGAAGAGTTCGGAGCCTGAATCGGCATCCCAGACCTTCACCGCGTGGTCCTCGCTACTGCTGACGATGCGCTTGCCATCCGGGCTGATCGCCACAGACCAGACGCCGAGCGTGTGCCCTTTGAGGGTCAAGACTTCGTTCCCCTTGAGGGCATCCCAGACCTTCACCGTCCTGTCCGAGCTTCCCGAGACAATGCGTTTGCCATCGGCGCTGAATGCCACGGACAGGACCGTGCCGGTGTGCCCCTTGAGGGTGAGGATTTCGCTGCCGACGTTGGCATCCCACACCTTGATCGTTTTGTCCCAGCTGGCGCTGGCAATGCGTTTGCCGTCTGGGCTGAACGCCACGGACATGACCAGTTTTCCGTGCCCCTTGAGGGAGAGGAGTTCGACGCCCTTGAGGGCGTCCCAGACCTTCACCGTACAGTCTCCGCTTCCGGAGACGATGCGTTTGCCATCCGGGCTGATCGCCACGGACAGCACCTCGTCGGTGTGGCCCTTGAGGGAGAGGAGTTCCTTCCCGGTCGAGACATCCCAGACCTTGACCGTCCGGTCGCTGCTGGCGCTGGCGAGGCGTCGGCCGTCGGGACTGTAACTGACGTCATGGACCCCGTCGGCGTGTCCCTGGAGTGTCAGGGGAAGGAGTTTCTCCAGCAGGAGGGTGGCACGGCGAGCGACCTCGACGTCTGGGCTGCTGGCGGCAAGGAGCAGAGCGGGCTCGGCCTCCTCCAGGACCTTGGCGAGGTTTGCGGTGGCCTGTTCTCGGACGTCGAAGTCCTCGTCGCCCAGCTGCTTTACCCAGCGATCGATCTGGGCCCTGGTCGGCGGAGCTGGGTTGGCTTGCTGGGCCAGCAGGGGCGCTGTCAGCAGCAGGAAGGCGAACACACCGAAGCGGCTGGGGGACACGGCTGACTCCTTCTCGGGGCTTCTGGATGCGAACCTGCAATGACGGATGGCGACAGCGTAGCACGCTCCCAGAACCTCCTGCAAGGCCAGGGCCTCCCAGGCCAGTCACTGCCGGAAGGAGACAGCCAGCCTGGTCCCGAATACCCTGGCCGGTGGCAGGCAGACAGCCAACGGACGCTCTCTGACATTCCTCCGACAACTGCAGGCTCTTTCTGGCCTGCACGGCCATGCTGCCTCTCCGATGGCAGGCAAGGCAGGCAGACGCGGGCATTGGGTATGCGTGTGTGTCGGGGCGCAATGCAATCCACAGAACCCTTGTTGCGGCAGAGGCACGGTTCCGCCGGAGGAATTGAGCTGGCTCCGCTCACGGCGTCCGGCCAAACTGGGGCCCATGCCCGTAGAGATGCTCCACCTGCGTCCGGTGGCCCCAGACGATCTGCTCCGGCGCCACCCCCAGCGCGGCCGCCAGGCGCTGACGCTGTTGCGGGCTGGGCGTGTAGCGATTCTCCGTGATCGCCTGGACCACCCGCCTGTCCAGGCCCGACGCCTCGACAAGATCCTCCAGGCCGACGGACCTTGCTTCCATCCATTCGGTGATTGTCTTGACCTGCTCCACGTCCACGACCTCCCACGACAGGCGATGGCCCGCTTCCTTCCCCGTATCTCAGAGACAAAGCCGGCCCAGCAGATCCAGGGCGCTGATGACGCCAATGAGGGAACCCTCCGCATCGACCACGAACAGGCGGTGGACGTTCAGGTCCACCATGCGGCGAACGACCTCGGCGGCCGGGGTCTCCGGCGTCACCGAAAAGATCGTGGGCGTCATCACGTCGCGGACCTGGGCACTGTCTTCCGCTTCGGCCGGCTCCCGCTCTCTCCGGGCAGCGGCGAGCCGCTTGCGGTAATGGACCACCAGGTCGGTCCGGCTGATCACTCCGACCGGCCGGCCGTGCGCGATCACGGGAGCCGCGCTGTAGCCGGAATCGGTCAGAAAGACGACCGCCTCCTCGATGGTCGCACTGTCGCGCAGCGGCACCGGATCGGGCGACATCAGCTCGCGGGCCGTCTTGCCGTGCAGTGGCTTCGCGACGGGAGTTTGCAATTGTGGTGTTTGACCCATGACACGATCCCCCTCGGCGGTTGGGCCAGCATTCTCAGTAGTTTGATCGTTCCGACCAGCACTCGGTCTGAAGCAACTCCTCGATGCCCGGCTGGAGATTGCTCAGCACGAGCTGGCCGCCAACTTCGCGCAACCTTCTAGAGAGTGCAAATAGCTTGCCGACCACCACACTCGCCAGGCACTTGACCTCGGCGAAATCCAGCGTGAGCGTTGAGCGATTGCTTTCCAGGGCCAGATTGTACAGCTCCTCGGCGAGGACCGCGAGGCTCTCGCACGTCAGGTCTCGAGGACGGAGATGGACCACGATGCCGTCAGCGGTTTCTTGCACCTCCCAGGGATGGGAAAGAACGTGCAGTGACATGATTGGAACTCCTTTGCTGGAAGTCCACAGGACTCCCGTGGTTACAGGCGATGCCCACGTGCTGCGACCAAACGGAACGCGATCGAACCACCTCCAGGAGGGGCGGCCTCCTGGGCCTGGTATCTGTTCCGGAAGAACGGGACCGTTGACAGTGAGTTGGGCTGCCGACATCCTTCACTGGGTATCGTAGTGCTTTGCCTTCGACCTCACAAGGAAAATCCCTGGCAAAACCGCACCAGAGAGCTACCGCCCCGGCAGCAGCGGCAGCCGAATGACAAACTCGCTGCCCTTGCCGGGACCGGCACTGTGAGCAGAGATGATGCCGCCGTGCATTTCGACCAGCCGCTTGACCACCGCCAGGCCGATCCCCAGCCGGCCCTCGGCGCGATCGCCCAGCCGGAACAGATCAAACACCCGCGGCAGCAGCTCGGCCGGGATGCCCATGCCCTGGTCCTTGACGCGGAGGACGGCCCAGTTCCTTTCCCGGGCGGCCGTCAGGGTGATCGGGCTGCCCCTGTCGCTGTATTTGGCGGCGTTGGACAGCAGGTGCTCCAGGGCCTCGGCCAGGCGGGACTGGTCGCCCTCCAGCCACAGGGGAGTCGAAGGCAGGCTAACCGTCAGGTGGTGGCCGCGGGCCTCCAGGGCGGGCTTGCTGGCCTCGACCGCGGCGGCCACGACCGCCGACAGCTCCAGCCGTTCCTTGTGCAGCGTGACCGGGTCGTAGCCAATCCGGTCCACGGCCAGCAGCTCGTCCATGGTCCGGGTCATCTGTCCCACCTGCCGGACCAGGACGTCGGCCGCCGTCTGGATGTGCGGATTCAGCGGGCCCAGCAGCCGGAGCATGTGCAAGGCGTTCCAGATGGGGGCCAGGGGGTTGCGCAGCTCGTGGGCCAGGGTCGCCAGGAACTCGTCCTTCTGCCGGCTGGCGTTGGTGAGTTCGCGGAGCTGCAGGCGTGCGCTGCGCTCGGCCTCCTGGAGTCGGGCCCGCTCCAGGGCCATGCCGGCAAGGCGGCCCAGGGTCAGCAGCAAGTCGCGGTCCTCGTCCAGGGAACGGGCCGTCGGAAAGGTGAACCGGAGGGCCCCGACAATCTGCCCTTGCCGGATGGGGATGACGGCAAACGCTTCGCCCGGTGGGGAAAAGGGCGCGGCGATGGTGTCTGGATAGCGGAGCTGGCGCTCCAGGAGCGAGCCCAGCAGGATCGGCTGATCGGTCCGCACCGCCTCGGCGATGGGCAAGGAAGAGTCCGCGGGGAAGGACCGCGAGGCCGCCGCCACGTCGGCCGGGAGCCCCTCGGCACGCAGACAGACCAGTTCGCTGCCGTCCTTGCTCAGGAGCGACACCAGGGCGGTGCCGGCCGCGACCGCAGCCCGTCCCTGCGTGACCAGAATGTCGGCCACCTGCTCGCCAGTGCTGGCCCCGGCAAGTGCCGCGATCAGGGTCTGGAGCTGCTCATCAGAGGAATGCACTCCGCTCTCTCGCTGGTGAAACTCAAGATGCTGCCCGGCTCTCGCAAAGGTGCATGTTAGGGATCGGCGGCGGGGGCCGCAAGGAGATTAACATGGTTGTTGCGGCTCAACCGCACCCAGGGCGATGCCCTGGGCTATCCTGTTGTGCCCCTTCGGGGCGGGTTGGCTGTTGTCTTCCGCCCCGAAGGGGCACAACAGGATAGCCCAGGGCATCGCCCTGGGTCAAGGAAGGCGCGTGGCACCTACCCCACGCGCTCCGCTGCGCCGGTGCGCGGCTCCGCGTCGCGGCTAAACAATCACGCTGTGGCCGCAGCTGCCGCCTTCTCCTGGCGTGGTTCGCCCTTGAGCTGGTTGAAAAAGTCCACCGGCATGCTCATCGCCAGCTTGAGGGCGCCGACGGCCCCGGCAAAGACCGCGTCGTAAACGCGCTTGACCTTGACGCCGCCGTATTCCTTCAGCGCGTCCTCGATGACCCGATCCAGCCCCTTGAGCTGGCTGCCGCCGCCGCCCAGCACGATGTTGCTCAGCATCCGCTGCTGGAACTCCGGATCGAAGCGCGCGATCACCTTGCGCAGGCCCTCGACGACGTGCGGCACCAGCATCTTGCACGCTGTCTTGAGGGGCTCGGTGACGTCAAAGGGACGCGGCTTGCCTTCGACCGGCAGCGTGACCGTGGCCTTCTCGTTGACGTCGTGAACGAAGCCGAACTTCTCCTTGATCTCCCGGGCCATGTTCAGCGAGACCTGGGCCTCGGGATATTTCTGCCGCAGCAGGTTGAAGAAGTGCTCGTCGATCACGTCGCCGCCCACCGGAATGGTCACCTGCTCCTCGTCGCGCGGGAAGGTGCCATAGATCGGACAGATGTCGGTGGTGCCGGCCCCGATGTCCACCACCAGGGTGTCGCTGAGCCGATTCATCCCGTAGGCGATCGAGAACGGCTCCGAAACAATCATGACGCCGGTGAACGCCGACGCGGCGGCTTCCAGCAGCACCTTCTTGTTCAGGACCGTGGCCCGGGACGGGGCCCCGATCACGCCGTAGATCGGCACGCCCTTGGGAGGCCGGGTCAGGGCCACCGCATGCTCGACCAGCAAGCGGGCGGCCTGCTTGTGGATGGCCACCTGGTCGGCGGCGACGCCGGCCTCGTCCGGGCTGGTGTATTTCAGCACGCCCTTCTCGAAGGGCCGAACCACGTTGATGGCCAGCCGATGATCGATCAGGTCCTTGCCGAAGACGACGTCCCGGCCGAGCAAGGTCCGGGCCACCTGGTCCTTGGGCCAGCCGACCGCGCTGTGGATCACGTCGCGGATGCCCGCCGACGAGGCCACCGAGGTCTTGAACGTGCCCAGATCCATGCCGATGTAAATGATGCCCTTCTCCATCTTGCCTCCTGTTACGTTCCGTTCCCCTCTGCTGCCCCGGCGGTTGCCGCTGGAGCTTCGCTTGTCTGCCGAATCTCTTGCTGCAATCGACAGTTGTCTTCAAAGATCTGCTGCAGCACCGCCCGCTCCTGGTTGACGACGGCCTCCTGCTGCACGAGTCGCTCTTCCTCGCAGGTCAGGCCAATGTCAAAGGCCTCGCCTGTCGAGGGCTCCTCCTCGGGTGGCGGCGGCACGGGTTCCTCGAAGCCCGCGGCGCTCAGGGCACTGTCCACCGGCGAGTTGCCGGCGGGCAACGCCTGGACCGGCTGCTGGCCGGCACCGATGACCGCATAAGTCGGCGGATTGACCATCTCGACCCGGCACGTGACTCCGGAGCGGCGCAGCACCAGGATCAGGGCCAGGGCGACCAGTGGTCCGCCCAGCAGGGCCGCGATGGTTCCGGGCAGCTGCAGCAGAAAGACCTGGTGCCAGGACATTTCCCGGCCGCTCTCGTGCGGCACTCTGGCCTGCGTCGGGGACTCCGCCCCGGCTGCGGGGGTTTCTCGCGGCAGCGCTGTCGCCGTCTCCAGGGTCCGGGGGTGCAGCGAACCCAGGGACGTCGCTCCCTGCGACCTTGTCCCGGTGGCCGACTCGAAGGCAACCGCCGCGCTGGGCCGCGGACTCTGTTCCCGGAACCACTCCACGCAGGTCCGCAGACTGCTGGTGCTCTCCTTGACCAGCCAGGCCAGGTTCTTGAGCGTCTCCCAGGTACAACCATCCCCCAGGGTAGCGGGAGGCATGGCTGGACTGACCTTTGGCGGCGCAGCGGGCCCCGTCGGCGTAACCGGCGCCGACGGCGTCATCGGCGCAGGCTTGTTCCTTGGCTCCGATCCAGGCCGTGCGACCGGCGGCGGTGTCAGCAGGATCGGCTCGACGGGTTTGAGCGGCGGAAGAATGCGCTCTCCGTCGCCGAGAAGCAAGAGCGCTTTTCCCTCGGAGTTTGCTCGGGTGGCCGGCCTGGACATGGGCACTTCCAGGTCCGTCACGGGCGCGCCGGAGGGGGCTGGGAATCCTTGCCGGGAGCGGACGTTTCCGTTCCACCTTTCCACCTTTGGCGCCGGATCGGCTGAGGAAGGCAGCAGCTGGGCTTGCAAGGCAGCCGGGCCGACGACGCCGCCCCAGACAAGCAAGAGCAGGCCGCGACCAGCGGAAGTCAACCGGGTTGCCAGGGAGTCCCGAGCGGGATGGACTGCCATGCCGGGGTTCCCTCCTCTTTTGTCAGGAGAAACGATCCACCGAAGGGCCTGCTGTGGGGGCGGAACTTTGGGTCGGACTCCTCGCCCCTGCCGGCACAGCCTCCGGAATCAGATCATTGGATAGTTCGCTATCTTCTTTTCGGGTAGCGGACGGGCCGAACTTGACGGAATTGCCACCAGGGGGGATTGTTCCGATTAATCAGCGCAGCCTGCCTGCTCAGCGTGTCTGCTCCGTCTTCCGGACAGCAGTCACGCTGATCGGTTTTTTCCGCACGGCCACAAATAGCCGGCAGCGGGGATCGCGTTTGCTGGTCAGCCCAGTCTCGTCCAGGCAGACGGTCCAGTCCGGGGAGCGCAGCAGCCAGGCCCGCAGCCTGCGGGTGCATCTCGGCTTCACACACGATCAGGTTGACGTTCAGCTGATCGAGGACCTCTTTCCCCTGGGTGGTGCCGAACTTGATCAGCAGGCAATGCCACCAGTGAATGGGTGGAAAGAGATGAACGTGACTGTACACCAGCACGGACTGCTCGGGAGGCAAGGCCCAGAGCAGATAATCCGCCAGGCTTTCGCTGGCGAAGATCCGGCCGACGAAGCGCCCGTCGGGATAATCCTTCAGCAGGGTGGAGGGCAGCAGGCTCTTCTGGTCAGCCACGGCCGCCACGACAAGCGGTCCGAGGGCGGTTGTCTCGGGGACCGTGGAGCCGTAAGGCAGGCAAGCGGGCAGCTGCCAGGGAGTGCCGGGCGACAGGCTGCGCTGGAACGGCGTCGGCTCACCGCCCAGCAGCCAGTGGACCGGGGGCAGCCAGCTCGCGGCCAGGAGGACCAGGAAGCCGGCGAGCAGGGTCTTGCGGAAGCTGGGCGTGCTCTGCCAGGGCGAGCCGGGGGCGTCAGCCCCCGGATTCTCTGAAGAATCCGGGGGCTGACGCCCCCGGCTCGCCAGCCGGTAGGGGAGCCGGGCCGCGATGGCCGCCCAGTGCGGCAGGATCACCCAGGGCACGACCATCAGCCACCACACCAGCATGCGCTGCCGCAGGGCCGGCTGCAGGCCAAAGAACAGCACCAGCAAGAGCTGAGTGGGGGAAAACCGGCGCGGACTCAGGAACCACGTGGCCGCGACGATGATCAGGGTCACCAGATAGAACCAGGTCCAGGGAGTGGCCGAGCCAGGGCCCCAGGACAGCGGTTTCCACTCGTCCATCGTCTGCACGGCATAATGGCCGGCCATGCGCAGCGTATTCAGGTAAAGCGCGGGGCCCGCTGGATTGAGCATGGCGACCAGATAGACCGAGACGACCAGGACGACAATGAGCCGGCCGACCTGGGCGTCCGACAGCAGCCGCCAGGGAGCGCGCAGGCCGCGGAAGCCCTTCAGCTCCAGGGCCCGGCCCAGCAAGCAGAGCCCAAGCAAACAGAGCCCGACCAGAAACGAGCCGTGACAGTTGGCCCAGACAACCAGGGTGAGCGGGATCAGCCACAGCGCCCGGTTGGAAAGGACCGGCCGGCTCAGGGCCAGCAGCAGACAGCAGAACAGCAGCTCGGCAATCACCTGCGGTCGAAAGACCCCGATGTGTCCCGCTCCCAGAGCGAATGCCAGCACCAGTCCCACGAGGGCCAGCACCCGGGAGGAGGTCAAGCGCCGGAAAGCCAGCCAGAGGATCACAAAGCGCGCGATGCAGAGGACGGCGTGCAGGCCCCGGAGGCAATCCACTCCTCCCTCCGCACCCCGGAGGGAATTGTGTCCCATCAGGATATCCCCCGTCTCGTACACCAGGTACAGTCCGACCTGACCCAACCAGTAAACGGTCCGAAAAGGGGTTTGCGGTTCTTCAAATTCACAGAGAGGAGCGCGGACCAGCCGTCCGGTCATGACGGTCCGCTGACCGAACTTCAAATGCCCCCAGATGTCGGAATGAAACAGAGGCAGCACCGCCAGCAGCACGAACAGGAAACTCAGAAGGGCGACGCCAACAACGTCACTGGCGCGGAGATAGTAAGGCGCCAGGGGGGAATTCGGATCGGTGAAATCAAAGCCCGCCCCCATGGGAGCTTCCTCCGGGGCTTCCGCGGCAAGGACAGACGGCTTGTCGGAAACAATCGGACCGGCTGACTGCATGATCGGGCTCCCTTGACAACTGCTCGTTCTGACCACGCGGCACAGTTTAGACTTGTTTGCCTGACTTCCCCACATTATGGATCTTGACTCTCACAATTCAAACAGGCAACCCAATCTGGACATTCGGGCTCGAGCGCCGAGGATTTTGTTGTCCAGGCAAAGCGAACATGCCAGGAGAAGCGACGCTCTTCCCGAAAAGTTGCTCCCACTGTTGTCGGCCGGCGGCGGCGGCGACTGAAGAGGAAGTTGCAGGAATGCCCCTTGCCGGCCCCGGAACGGGGACGTTGCGAGTCCCCTGTGGGGAACAGCGACATACAGGAAAACACGGGTCGTCTCTGGGTCCGGAAGAAAAAGGATTGCGACGCGAGCAGCTGCAAGATTTTGAGCCCGAAAGAGCCGTTGCGAATTGCACCGGAGCTGTTTCGGAGCAATGACAGTATGCGTCTCGGGTGATCACCTCTGGAGAAAGGACGGCTCCTGGTTGTTTACCCTGCGTGAGAAGCGGCTACGTCTCTCAAAGGAACTGTCTGAACTCTTCTCAAAGGAAAGGACCGAGACTTCGATGTGGAAGGTGCTATCGCAATTGTGGCGCGATGATGCGGGAGCAATCATTGCGACCGAATACCTGTTTGTCGTTACAATCCTTGTAATCGGCATTGTCGTTGGCTTGAGCAATCTGCAAGTGGCCATCACCACCGAACTGACCGAGCTGGGCAATGCCATCCTGGCCCTGAGCCAGGGCTACAGCATTTCCGGCCAGATGGGCAATGGGGCTGGTACGGATGGTTCGCAGGCCATTGACTTTCCGCAGACGATGCCAGGCCCAGTGATGGTGCCGCCGGCTATCCCTTCAATCATCAGTGTCCCAGTGCCCTCGAACTGATCGAGCGAATTGTTGCGTCCAGATCAAAGACATGCTTTCTACCGGGGTGGCCGATTGCTTTCAGGCAATCAGCCGCCCCGGTTGCTTTTCCTCTCTTGCTGAATTGTCAATGCCATTTTCATCCTCGCCGGCAATACTCTCTCCGGCGAAAGACACTTCGCAGGGATTCGCACGAAGTCATCAGCAATAGTGATCGCAAAGAAGATCGGGACGTGCCCATCTATTTGGATTGCTTGAGTCGTAAGGAATTCCCCAATCATGGGGATTGCAAGTTTTGATGCGACTTCAGCAGAGACAACGACTGCCAAATCTAACAGGATTTCAGCGGCCGTAGCAATTGCGTAGACTATGCAAACTGAGCAGGCATCGATTGGGGGATTTGGGAGAGAGAGAGAATTCTTATCTTGTTTGAAACCTCTGGTTCCGGATAAATTCATGCTCAACGGCAACCGACGCCACTGCATCTCATCGAAAACGTCCCAGACAGCCCGGGTGTGCCGGGCAAATGATGGGGGCAGCCCAAAACACCCTGTTGAGGAGTGCAAGCCGTGACCAAGCAGTTGTTTCGTAAGCTCTGGAGCGATGACCAAGGTGCCTTGCTCGCCATGGAGTTCCTCTTCATGGCAGTTATTCTGGTCATCGGGATCATTGTCGGCCTCGTCGCCGTGCGTAACGCCATCACTACCGAGCTGTACGTGCTGGCCAATGCCATCCTGGAACTGGATCTCAGCTACTCGTTCGGCGGCCTGAGCGGCTGCTGCGCCAGTGTCAACGGCACCCAGGCCATTGACATCCCGACTCTGCTGCCCCCGCCGGTCTGCACGCCGGGCACTGTCAGCGTGATCTCGGTTCCTCCTCCTTGTTGAGCCGGGGCCTGTTGGCGAACGCTCCCTCGACGCCGCTGGACCGGGGCCACTTGATCGGCCTGGTTCAGCGGTGTTCTGGTCGTCCGTCAAGAGTCTTTTTCTCCTTCATCGTGAAAAGGCCGACAGGTGAGGACGCTCTGTAAGGGATAGTCATGGTCCACCAGTTGTAGCGATTGCAAACAACGTCACGCCATGACTATCTGTAACGATTGCCGATCCTGTTACGCCTGCAACAGCGATAACGATTGCTGACACTTTTGCGTCTGCAACAACGATAACGATTGTGAATTCTGACAGGATTTCAGCGACCGTAGTGATTGCTGGGACTGTGCAATCTTCGCGGGTATCGATTGGAGGAAATGGGAAAGACAGATAACTCCTTGTCTTGCTTGCAACCGCCAACCCCGGTAAATTCGTCCTCAACGGCAACCGACGCCACTGCATCTCATCGAAACGTCCCTGTTAGCCCGCGTGTGCCGGGCAACTGATGAGGGCAGCCTAAAACACCCTGTTGAGGAGTGCAAGCCGTGATTACGCAGTTGTTTCGCAAGCTCTGGAGCGATGACCAAGGTCAGCTGCTCACCATTGAGTTTATCTTCATGGCAGTGATTCTGGTCATCGGGCTTATTGTCGGCTGGGTCGCCATCCGCAATGCCATCACCACGGAGCTGTACGTGCTGGCCAATGCCATCCTGGAACTGGATCTCAGCTATTCGTTCGGCGGCCTGAGCGGCTGCTGCGCCGCTGTCAGCGGCACCCAGGCCATTGACATTCCGACTCTGCTGCCCCCACCGATCTGCGTGCCGGGCACTGTCAGCGTGATTTCGGTTCCTCCGCCCTGCACGTGAGCTGGTGCCTGTTGGCGCTAGTCTCTGGACGCCGCTGGACCGGGCTCGCTTGATCGACCTGGTTCAGCGGTGTTCGGACCGTCCTGCATGACAGGATGGATTGTAACGATTACAGCGATTGCAGCAAAGTTCCCGATAATGCCATCCGCCCCGGATGCATTGTGGGTAGGGATTGCGCTGATTTGCTTGAATGCGATGTTTGCAGTATTTACGCTGCATAGACAGAGTCCGTCCTCGGCGGCCTTCCGAGTACTCTGAAAAGAGCTTCCGTGTGTTGCGGGAGAACGGAAGCGCTCCAGAGGACAGCTCGCGTAGAGGATCTGTCTATTCATGTGCTGCAAACTCGTTCGTCGGCTATGGAATGACGATGGGGGCCAGCTGCTCACCATCGAGTTCCTGTTTTTCGCGACCATCATGATCATCGGGCTCACGACGGGCCTGGCGGGTGTGCTGCGCACGGCGCTCATTACGGAGATGACGGTCCTGGCCGATGCCATTCTCGCCCTGAATCCGGGCTATGGCATTTCCGGTATGACCGGATGCTGCGCGTACGTCCAAGGTTCACAGGCGATTGTGATTCCGACGCAGTTGATTCCGCCTGTGTGTGTGCCGCCGGTTTATCCGCAAGTGATCAGCTACACTTCATGCTGGTGACCTGCAACGGCAATGTCGTACTGTGGTCTGTTCCCGCTTTTCTTGCCGGATCCTGGATCTGGACTCGGTTGGTTGCTGAGGAAAGAGAGAAGAGAGCGCCCGGGTTGGAGGTCCGGCCTGCCAACCCGGGTTGTTTTTTCCCCCCTTCGCTTTTCTTGATCTTTTTCCACGAAAGCGACCGATGACAGGATGGCAGTTGCGGAGCCAGCTTGATCAGAATCGGAGGAATGCAGATGAAAACGATTTATTTCCCCGAAGCGATCTCCGGCTGGGTTTTCTTCACGCTGCTGATGAGTTTGCTGGTCGTGGCCTCGTACACCGACCAGCGCTGGCGCGTGGTGCCCAAGTGGCTGACCTTGCCGGCCCTGGGTTTGGGTCTGCTGGTCAACTTCCTTCGCGGCTGCTGGGTGGCGGCTCACGACCTCCCGGTCTTTGCGCTGGGACGGCAGGGGACCTTCCTGGGCGGCATCGACGGCCTGTACTTTTCCCTGACCGGCGTGCTGATGGGCTTCTGCCTGATGTTTGCCCTGTGGCTTCTGGGCGTCTGCGGCGGCGGCGACGTCAAGCTGTTTGCCGCCCTGGGGGCCTGGATCGGGCCGGGACTGGTGATCTCGGTCCTGGTCGTCTCCCTGGTGATGCTGAGTGGGTATCTGGTGGTACATCTCGCGGTGCAAACTCTCCGCGGCCGGCGTCCCACCCACGGTCTGGCCCGGTCGTCGGAGCGACCTCGGGCGGGGAAGGAGCCCAGGAAGCAGCGGGTCATCTTCAAATACTCCGTGGTGGTGGCCGCGTCCACGGCCGTGGTGCTGCTCTGGGCGTTTCGGATCGATTTCCGCCTGGTGCCGCCGCCTGAGCAAGTTCCCGTGCAGGAGGCCCGTACGCATGCGCGATAACCTTCGGGGCGTTGTTCCCCGCCGCCGCCCGGCCATGCTGGCCATTGAGCTTCTGTTCGTGCTGCCTGTGCTGCTGACTGTCGTGCTGGCCACTGTGGAGTTCTCGTTGTGGCTGAGTGCGCAGCAGCAGGTCGCCCTGGCGAGCCGGGAAGGGGCCCGGGTCGCGGCTCAGGGGGGCAGTGCCGACGATGTCCTGCAAACGGTCCAGCTGGTCCTGGGCCTTAACTGGTCCAGCGCCGCCCAGGTGCAGGCGTCGCTGAACGATTCTGATGGCAATCCCTTGCCGGCTGGAGCGCCCGTGAGCGTTCTGGTCACAATCCCGGCCGGCACGGTTGTCCCCGATCTGCTCGTGCTGGCGGGATTCAGCATCGGCAACGAGTTCATCGCCAGCCAAACTGTGATGCGCAAAGAATGATCTCAGCCGAATGATTCGCAACAAGGAGTTAGCTTCATGAGAGCCAGTACTCTGTTTGCCCTGACCCTGGCGCTCCTGATCGGACTGAGCGTCGCCGTGGGAGTCCGCTGGCTGAACGCCAACGTCGCCAAACCACCGGAGACCAAGCCGAAAAAGGAGACGCAGGTCCTCGTCGCCGGCCGGAACCTCTTCCCCGGCGACGTGATTGAAACCAGCTGGGTCGTGACCCGGGCCCTCAAGCCCGAGGAAGAGGCCCACTACGAGGCCAACAAGGAGAAATACCTGCCCGCGGTCGTCAATGCGGTCGCTCTCCGCGCAGCCAACAAGGTCATTGAGACCGACAGGCCGATCCTCAAGGAGGATCTCAAGGAAATCGTCAAGCCGGACAGGTTGAGCCTGCGGCTCCTGCCCAACATGCGGGCCATCAACGTCAGTGTGACCAAGGAGCATTCGGCCGGCGGTTTGATTCAGGTTGGCGAATGGGTTGACGTGCTGATGACCACGACGATCTCGTCGGACAACACGAAGGACGTTACCCGCACGGCGGCGATTGCTCACCGGGTTCGAGTGATTGCCAAGCGCAACGCTCTGTGGGACATCTTCGCGGGCTTGCCGGACGACAAACCGGTGAATTTCACTGTGGAAGTCAACCCGTACCGGGCCGCCCTGATCGAGTTCTCCAAGGGCCAAGCCCAGCTGGCGCTGGCCCCGCTCTCCATCTCGGAGCAGCGCGTCCTGGAGGAGAAGCGGACCAAGCTGCTGGACGTTCCCGTGGCGCAGTTGCAGCCGGTGCTGTTTCAGGACACCCGCACGGGCGATTATGAGCAGGAAGAACAGCGGATCGATGCCATCAACCGCGGCGAATACTCCATTGGCAATGGCGATCTGGTAAGGATTTTCGATTTGAAGACCCCCCCTCCGCCCACCGCGGAGACGAAGGTGGAACATTTTTCTGGACTGGAGCGCAGCCGCGTCACGAAATATGGATCGGATGGCGTCTTGCTGAGCACTGTCGAGGAGCGCCGGACGCTCTCCACGAAGGCCGGTGTGAATCCGAATGGGACCGTCAGCGGTTTCCGCTTCAAATGTGAGACGTGCGAGAAGAACAAGAGGAGACAGCAGGCCGAAAAGGCGATGCAGGGACCGTAACGAACTTCCTCGCTCTGTGGGTGCAGTGTGCATCCACAGAGCTTTTCAGACAAGGACGTGGAGCCAGCCATGATGGCCCGTCGTGGGATGATGAGCAGTGCAGATCGCCTCGATGGCCCTTTCCGGGTTCAGCGCCGTGAGGCTTTCGTTGCGGTCTGGACGCTCTTTGTCTTCTTGATTCTCCTGGTAGCCCTGGCGGCCGCGGTCAATTCCGCCTGGTTTGCCGAGGGCGCCCTGGAGCTTCGCCGCTCGGCCGACGCCGCCGCCCTCGCTTCCACTCAGCAGCTGCTCAGCGACGAATGGTTGCGCAGCAATCCTGACGTTGCACCGTTGCTGGAACACGTCCAGCATCGGGCCCAGGAATACGCCGGGTTCAATCTGGCCCTGGGCATTCCGGTGCAGCTGCTGCCCAATCCAACCAACGATCCCAACGGCGACATCGTGCTGGGAGTGGGCAGCCCGGGGGGGATGACCGCCGCTGACGTGAGCGATCCCAACACCTTGACCCTCGATCAGGTCGATACCGTGGCCATCCAGGCCCGGAGGCTGGCCAGCCGTGGCAATGCCGTTCCGGTCTTGCTCGGGCCCATCGTCCTGCTTACCAGCATCGATCTCCAGGCCGTTTCCACAGCCAAACTGGATCGCGCGGTCATTGGCTTCCGGCCCCCGTACAGTCAGAACATCCCCCTTGTGCCGCTTGGGATTCGTTCCAATCCGAGCGGGGCAGACCCTCAATCCTGGGAATTCCAGATTATCCAGCGCAACGGTCCCGATCAGTATCGCTACGTCCCCGGCCAGGGTTTCGAGTTCGATCCGGCCGGTGATGGGATACCGGAGATCACGATTCTTCTGCAGCCAACGGGAGGCGACCCGAGCAAGAGCAACGCTTACCTGCTGACCATTGGCACAGGCAGCACTCAGGACCAGGTGGACCAGGGCGTGAGCAGCACGGACCTGCAGGATCCGGACCTGCAAGGGCAGCTGGTGCTGGACAGCAATAACCAGCTAACGCTTCCGGGCAGTGCCGTTGGATCTCCTGACCAGACCCAGCCGTTCAGCGATTTGACGAACTGTCAGCAAGGGCAGGGGCTGTGTGGCGGCGTGCGGATCTGGCCCCTGGTCAACTCGTTAGACCCCAGTTCGGGGGAAGCGACGGTCACGGGATTCGTCGGCGCACGAGTGGTGCAGGTGATCAACCCGCCCGGAGGTCCGCTGGCAATCATCTTGCAGCCCGGGATGCTGAGTGTCCCGTCCGCCGTGACCGACCCATCCCGGATCGGAGCGGCCAACGTGCTGCTTCCCAACCCGTACCTGGCCAAGATTCGCCTGATCCACTGAGCGGAGCCAGAGACTTGCACTGATGACGCCGGGACCACTGAGGGAGTTCAGAAAAAATGAAGTAGGACGGGCTTCCCAGCCCGTCCGGACGGGCTGGGAAGCCCGTCCTACTCGATTCCTTCCGGACGCTCTTAGACAAGGAGCAAGGTGAGCCATGAAACTCGGTTTGACGTCCCCTGGAGCAGGCAGCTCGATCAGCAGTCAGCGCCATCAGCAGCTGAAGGCGGACATTCATCGCCAGGTGATCTCGGTCATTGACATTTCCGGCATCACGCACTGGAAGGATGACCGCCTGGGCCGGGAGGTGCTGGCACTGACCACCAAGCTGGTCCGCGATTGCCCGGAAAAGCTGTCGGAGAGCGAGCGGCAGACCCTGATCGAGGAGATCCTGGCCGAGATTTTCGGCCTGGGGCCGCTGGAACGCTTCATGAAAGATCCGACGATCAGCGACATCCTGGTCAATGGGCCCAGCAACGTCTACGTCGAACGGCTCGGCCGGCTGGAGCCGACCGGGGCGTCCTTTGCCGACAACACCCACCTGATCCAGGTCATCCAGCGGATCGCCGCCCGGGTGGGCCGGCGCGTGGACGAGGCATCGCCGATGGTCGATGCTCGCCTGCCGGACGGCTCCCGCGTCAACGCCATCTTGCCGCCGCTGGCCCTGGAAGGCGCGATGCTGTCCATTCGCCGTTTCGGCGTCCGCCTGGGTGAAGAGCAGCTGCTGGCCAACCACACCTTGATGCCGGAAATGCTGGAGCTGCTCCAAGGGGCCGTGCAGGCACGCATCAACATCCTGATCTCGGGAGGCACCGGCGCCGGCAAGACGACCTTCCTCAACGTGCTGTCGCGCTACGTCCCGCACGACGAACGGCTGGTGTCGATCGAGGACGCGGCCGAACTGCACTTGCAGCAGCCGCACGTGGTCCGGCTGGAAACGCGCTTGCCCAACCTGGAGGGCATCGGCGAAGTCTCGCAGCGCGACCTGGTCCGCAACAGTTTGCGTATGCGGCCGGATCGGATCATCATCGGCGAAGTGCGCGGGCCCGAGGCCCTGGACATGCTGCAAGCCATGAATACCGGCCACGAAGGATCGTTGACCACGATCCACGCCAACGAGACGCGCGATGCCCTGTCGCGTCTGGAAATGATGGTGGCCATGGCCGGCTTCGAGATGCCGCTGGCGGTGGTGCGCAACTACATCGGCAGTGCCCTCCGCCTGCTGGTTCACCTGAACCGGCTCAAGGGCGGCGCCCGCAAGGTGATGCGCATCTCGGAGATTGTCGGCATGAAACGGAGCAAGTTCTACGTGATCCGGGACCTCTTTGAGTTTTGCCAGACGGGAGTGGTCAATGGGCAAGCCGTGGGCCATTTCCGGGCCACGGGTCGCTTGCCGGCCATCCTGTCCCGGCTGCATGCGTCCGGCATCGACCTGCCGGAGAGCCTGTTCGCGGAACGCATTCTGAACTGAGGGGATTGACAGATGAATGACAATCCGGCTCTATTGTATCTGCTTGCCGGCGCGGTCACGGCGGTCCTGGTGATCGTGTTCCTGCTCTTGCGTTGGCTGGGCGGCGCCTTGCGACGGTCGCTGGTCCGTCGCCAGCAACCGGAGCCGTCCTTGATGGACAACCTGCCCGAGCGCCTGGCGGCCTTGCAGCCGCCGAAGACCGTTGCCGAGCAGTTCGACCGCTCCTTCGAGCGAACCGTCGGCCGGAGCAGCCTCAACCTGACCTCCGCCCAGGCGGCCGGCTGGGTGTTGCTGGCCGGCCTCGCCGTGGGAGGGGCCCTGTACCTCTGGCGCAGCGAGTTGTGGCTGGCCGGCCTCGGGTTCTTCGGTGGAGTTGTTCTCACCCTGACCTTGTTCTGGTTCATGCACCGTCTCTGGATTAACCAGATTCAGGAGCAGCTGCCGGACCTGTTTTATCTCCTGGCCCGCTCTCTGCGCCGGCCTGACTCTGGAGCAATCGATGACCCTGATCGCCACACAGGGTCAAAAACCGCTGGCCGACGAATTTCGCCGCTGTTCGGAGCATCTGCAGCTGGGTTTGACGATGCCGGTGGCGCTGCAGATGACGGCGGACCGGATTGCCCTGAACGATTTCAACCTGCTGGTGGCGCTGATGACCATCCACCGGCAAACGGGCGGCAACCTGGCCATGCTGCTGGACCGGGTGGCTGGCGCGGTGCGTGCCCGGAACCAGTTCCGCGGTCACGTGCGTGCGGTCACCGCCCTGGGCCGCCTCAGTGGCTTTTTCCTGTCCATCGCGGCACCCTTTTTGATGGTGCTCTACTGGATTCTCTACCCGGAGTATCTGAATCAACTGACCCAGGGGCCACAAGGAATCGCGGCCCTGATGACAGCGATCGCGCTTGAAGTCGTTGGCGTGATCTGGCTGCTGCTCCTGCTGCGCGTGGACGTTTGAGCCCCCGGGTTGCGCTGCGCTCCACCCGGGGCTTTACTCCTGCTTGGGGAATGAAGCCCCGGGTGGAGCGCAGCGCAACCCGGGGTTCTCTGCGACAACGGAAGATGGGAGAGACCCATGCAACAGAACCAGTTTCTGCTCGGGCTGTGCATGACCGTGGGGGCCCTGGGCTATCTGCTGGCCAAAAGTTTCCTGGCCCGCAAGCACCAGCCGCCGCGGACGGAGCCGCCGGAGCCCGCGCCGCCCGACCCGCTGGCTCCCAGTTTGTCCGGCATGCTGCCCGCCTCGGCCAGCAACCGGCAGACTCTGCGGCAGTTGCTCTGGACAGCCGGCTATTACCGGCCCTCTGCGCTGACGGAGTACCTGGCCATCCGGGCCGTCCTGGTCGTGGGCGTGCTGATGGCCACTGGCCTGGTCGCCTTGCAGGTGACGGAGTCGCTGATTCCAACGGTGGTGTTCGGCGGTGGCGTGATGGCGCTGCTGGCCTTCAGTACGCCGCGCGTGATCCTGTCCGGGTTGGCCTCGGCCCGGGCCCGCGTGCTCCGGCGGGGTCTGCCGATGGCCATGGAGGTCATTGGCCTCTGTATCACGGCTGGGCAGAACCTTCTCGCCAGTATTGAAATCACCTTCCGGGAGCTGAAGCAGGTCAACCCGCCGCTGTCCCAGGAGTTGCAGATCGTCTACCAGCAAGCGAAAATGCACAGCCTGGAGCTGGCCCTGACGCAGTGGGCCGAGCGGGTGGACGTGGCGGAGATTCGCTCCTTTGTCTTGCTGCTGGTGCAGTCACAACGGCTGGGAACGGACATTGTGACGACCTTGCTGGAGTTTGCCGACAATCAGCGAACGATGCTCCGGCAGCGCGCCGAGGCGCAGGCCAACCGGACCAGCCTCTGGATGCTGTTTCCGTCGGTGTTCTGTCTGTGGGTAGCCGCCGCCATTGTGCTGGTCGGCCCCGCTTACATCCAATTCTGGACTTACCGCAAGGAGCAGATGAGCAGGCTGCTGAACACCGCCAAGAACCAGGTGGAGCGCTCCAACGCTCCGCAGAGGAACGCCGCCAACCAGAACCAGAACCAGCCGCGATCGATGCAGCCGGTCACGCCGACTCCTCAATCGAACCGGACGAGACCTGCCAAGGTTCCCGCCCCGGTTCCTGGCCGGCCAGCCATTGGCAACAATCCATAGGATCTGACGGCCCCCTCCCTCAGTCGAACTCGAGCAAACGGGACTGAGGGAAGGGGCTTGTTGTCGCGAAACGTCCGATCTGCGCTCTCCCATCTTGACAAGGTATAGTACAATCAGCAAAGGCACTGCAACCGAGGAACTGAGCTACCATGACGCCGCAGGACTCCCACGACCGTGTCAATCCGGATCTCTTGCTCTGCTGCCGCGGGATGCCGGGTTGGTTGTCGAAGTTGGCTGCGGTGCCGGCGCGCTGGGATCGCATTACAAACGGATCAATCCGCACAGCAGATACGTGGGCGTTGAGTCCGTTCCGGAAACAGCCGAGGTCGCCAGAAAGCGGTTGGACCAGGTTGTTGTCGCCGACGCGGAACTGGTTGAGGCTGCCGACGTAGGCATTGAGCCCGGCACGGTCGATTGCCTGGTGTACGGCGACGTGCTGCAGTGTCTCATCGACCCCTGGTCCCTGCTCCGCCGACACGTGGGCTGGTTGCGCCCCGAGGGAACGGTGATCGCGTGCATTCCGAACGTGCAGCACTGGAGCATGCTGGTGCGTCTGCTGCGGGGCAACTGGGAATATGAGCCGGAAGGGCCGCTGGATCGAACCACTTGCCGGTTTTTCACTCTCGACAGCATTGCCAGGCTGTTCAGCCAGGTGGGCCTGCGGATCTTCGACGTTCAAGGAAGGAATGCCGTTGGCAGTGCCGGCGAGTTTCAGCAGTTTCAGGACCTGCTTGCCCCCGCGGTGCGTGCCCTGGGGCTGGACGCGAACCGCTTTGCCCAACAGACCGCGGCGTTGCAGTACGTGGTGCGGGCCTTGAAAGCCTCGGTGCCGGTGCGCCAGACGTTCGTGCATACGCTGATCTGTGAGGGAATCGTCACTCCACGCATCCGCGTGCAGGAACCCAATCGGTTTCTCAACACGATTCCGGGAGTGCAAGCGACGGAGAGCTTCAAGAGCGTGCAATTCAGCGTGCCGCAAACGTCGCAGGACAAGGTGTTCATCTGGCACCGAGCGATCATCCGGCCCGCTCACGACTTCCCAGTGATCAAGGAGCTGTTGCGCCACGGTTTCCTGATCGTTGGCGAGATGGATGACGACCCGAACTTTTTTCCCGAGCATCCGGCGAGCAACTTTCTGAGCTTCCGGGGAGTGCATTGCATCCAGACCTCGACGGAACCGTTGGCGGAAGTGCTGCGGCAATACAACCCAAACGTGGCCGTCTTTCCGAACCAGCTGGCCTATCTGCCGCCACCACGCACCTATACTGAGGATGGACCGATTCGTCTGTTTTTCGGCGCCGTCAACCGCGAGAACGACTGGAAGCCGATCCTGCCCGTTTTGAACCGAATCTTGCGCGAGTATGGTTCACGAATCTACGTCGATGTCATCCACGATCAGAAGTTCTACGAGGCATTGCAAACGCAGGCGAAGTCCTACGAATCCTTCTGCCTGTTCCAACGCTATGAGGAGGTGCTGTCCAGGTGCGACATCGCGTTGCTGCCGCTGGAGGCAAACCGGTTCAACAGTCTGAAGTCGGACCTGAAATGGGTTGAGTGTGCCGGGTATGGTGTTGTCGCACTGGCAAGTCCGACCGTGTATGAGCGGTCGATCGTTCATGGCGAGACGGGGTTCTTGTACCGCTCGGCGAGGGAGTTCGAGGAGTTGCTGCGGGAACTGATCGCGAATCGCGAACTGCGCCGCCAGGTGACGCGGCAAGCCTACAAGGAGGTCAAGAACAAACGGCTGTTCTCTCAACACTACCGGACAAGACACGAGTGGTATTTGCAGTTGGTGGAGCGCTTACCCCAACTGACCGCAGAATTACGGCGCCGCGTGCCGGAACTCGCTTGAACCAATCAGCGACGACGGACAGTATGGGGCCTGGGCAGCGCGATGGGTTGCCGGTTCAAGCCATTCTTGGGCGACTCAACAGACGGCCAGTATGTTCATCGATTTACTGACCAGGAATGGGAAGACCAAGCTCCCGTAGCGCCTGAAGGATTCCCTGCCACAAGGCCATTTCCCGAGGACCGAGCTGAAGGGGTTGAGGAAGTTCGCCAACAGTTGGCAACTGTCTGCCGACGAAAGGGCCTCTCTGAATCAGCATGCAAAACAATTCCTTGTACAGATGGAACAACCTCGTTTCGCTCTGAGTATAGTTATCAGGGTACTTGCGAAGCGCAGACGGTAATAACTGAAAACAAGAAGGATGAAATGGAATCCCATGCCAGTGTAATGCACTTGCTCCACTGAGAAAGACCGTTCCATCGTAGCCGTGAAAGAGGTAGGTGACAGCGTGATAATCGGCGCGCATTTGCGAGATTGAATTGTCAGCAATTCCAAACAAAGGATAATACTGACTGTCTACGAAAAGTGCATTGCAAAAGGTGGTAGCAACCAATTCATATCCTTTCCGTTTGCCCAGCTTGCAAAGCGATAGAAGGCTGCTTCCTTGCATCACGTGAGGATCTTTAGGCTGGACAAACTCGACAGGATCGGGAATCGTCGGATTGTATTCGATGATAACGATCTTTGGACGATAGTCCTCGATGGCTTCCCACGTGTAGTAGTCGTTGCCATCGATGTCGATGGAAAGTAAATCAAAGCGAGTGGGAATCGGCGTTGCTGCAAGAGCCCGGTCCAAACGATCCTCGCCAGAGAACCCTACCAGCCGATTCATGGGGATGACTCGCTGCAGACCGAGGTAAGTCTGCTGCAAAGCCTGGAAACGCCTCGAATCACCCTCAAGAAGTACACCCGAGAAGTTCTTGTCCACGATGAAATGGTAAGTGTTGCTGAGATGTTTTCCATCCCAGGCACCGAACTCCACGCACCACGAATCCTTGTCTGGGAGTAACTCAAGTATCTTTTCCGCGATACCGTCCTCGCCAAACTGAGACGAGTATTTGGTTGCGAAGCCATTGAGCCAGCAGTTCGCTTGTCGTTGATATTCCGGACTCATCGGGCTAATCTCCTGTGACCTGTTCTGGCAATCAGAGTCCCTGTTCCCGGCAATAGCCTTCGACAATGGGTTCGATCTCCCGGGGGCCGACAACGATCACGTCGCCGACAAAATGCAAACAAAGAGCAGGCCGTTGTCGAGAGAAAAACTCGCTGAGCATGACAAAGTTTGGCCACTCACGAGGGTTGTGCGGCGGCGGGGGCGGCGAGAGAAACAACCGGGCATCATCGATGAAGATGACGTGGTCAGAACGATGGGCATAGATCGCCGCGAGTTCGGCAAGCAGCGGACATTCCATGTCTCCTTTTCCTGTGTCGCCGCCGCTCCAGTGAGCATCCAGCCACAGCACGGCGCGGTCGTTGATACCACGCAAGATTTGCGGCAACTGCTCCACGGAGTTGCCCAGGATACAGCGGACATTCTGGTATTGTGCCAGTTCTGCCGCCGTTCTCCGATAGGTGACCGGCTCAATCTCCACTGTGTGGACGTGTTTGAAACGCGGCGCCAGGGCGCGCGTTGTCACTCCATTGCGGGTCCCGGTCTCCACGAAATGCCGCAGACTGAATTGCTCCCGGAGTCGATCGACCAACACCACCGGCAAGTTGGTATTGTAGGGATACCCCAGTGGCTGGCGCGGTTGCGACAATAGCACCGCAGGCAACAAGGCGACAGGGTGATTGCGGAGGAGAGAGCCTCCGACCCAGAGAAAATCATTGAGGTAACGCAGGCATACGGAACGCCCATAGCCACCTGCGAACTCCAGGAGAATGTCGTGACCAGCAGTGCGGATGGTCCAGCGCTGCTCTTCCGGATTACTCCCTTGACTAATCGCTCCGCTATCGGGGAACTCGATCTTCTCCAGTTGCTGATTGCCGCGCTGGAGTAAGTATGCCCGGCGCCGAAGCAGGAAGTTGTTGGCGTGCTTCATCCGCTCTTCAAGATCCACTGCGGGCTCTTCGTACACGCCTTCCCGGAGATAGAGAGCGTCACCGTAGTTCTTGTCCGTGATAAGTGTCTCTATGCGTGTGAACCCATGCTTCCCCAAGAAAGCATCGACGTCTGGTAGCAGAGCGCACTTCTCATACAAGTGTTCGACATTGACTTCCAGGTAGACCCCGTTGAAACGGTCCAGGTGGTCACCAAAGCCTTCCAGAGCGAGCAATTCGGCTCCCTGAACGTCCATCACGAGAAAATCATACAGATCGAGCGAGATGGCCTCTTCCTCGACCAGTGTCGCGAACGTCTTGGTTTCCAGCGTTGTCTCTTCCGTGACGTGGATTGTCGTGAAGTGCTGACGATGCGTTCCCATTTGCAGGATCGAGGACGATTCCCCACGGTTGTTAGTTCGGTAGAATGGGGTAAGCTGACCATCTGTATTTGAGATGCAGGCTTGAATGGCTCTCGATCCAGGGTAGGAGGCGATGTTCTCCTTGAGCTGGGCCATGTTGTTCGGATCTGCTTCGATCCACAGCACGTGGGTTGCGCCCAGGCGGCGATAGGCTTCGCGTTCCTCCGCGTAATGCGCCCGACGTGGATGATGCCGCGTGGCAGGGCCCGGTGGCGGTATCCCAGTTCTAGTAACGAAACATTCCAGGAAGGCAGTTTCACGAAGACCTCTTTCTTGATGTCTGAACCTCCATCCACTGCCGCTGACAAGTGGAGATTCCGGCACGCCACAGGACAAGGTTTCGCAACGTTGCATACCCGCTTTTGCTTCAAGTCGCACCAGCAAATGAAAAGGCGCTCGACCAAGTAGGCCAGCGACCGTGGGTGCGAGCAGACGAAGTCATCCGGCTGCTCCAGGCACCGCCGCACTAGCGGATAGGACCAACTCACGTACTCGTTGAAATTGCTTTTGGACATGATCCAGTAATTGCAGTAGCAGCCACCACTGGTCTCCGCCACGTATTTCCGAGGCAAGGGATCGTTGGATTGCATCAGCAACCGCCAAATGCACATCGTAATGCCCGGATGGTTCCACTCGCCCTGTTCGGCCATCGTCAGTGGTCGTCCTGTCGCACCATCGAAGAACTGATAAGCCGCCCAGGCAAGGACGTCGTATTCCGCGAGGCAGGCCGCGATCTCCTCCCGATCCTGGAAAATGGTCGGAAACTTGTCGAGTTGCCGATATGACGTGAAACCGACCCAGGGATCTGCATCCAGTTCCGGATTCCGCCAGAGGTGCAACATCGCACCATATTCAGACAGGACCGCCTGGTTTTTCGGATCAGCCAATTCTGGGCAGTTCCTCGCAATGTCGCCGTTTACGTTTGAGTACAGTCCAAAACCACGATACAGCGGAGAGGAGAACAACATCCCTCTCTGGGACTCGTCAAAATAACACTGGTAGATCATGGGAGGCCCCGTCTCGATGCAGATTACCAACGACTGCCTTGGACTGTTGTTAACACCGGATGTTACCCATTTTAACACACTTCTTTATCTTCAAGCATCTGTCGAGTCCTTGCTTCGTTCTCACAATGTCTCACGTGGGCTGACACTTCCGGAATATCCGTCCTGGCTCATTTATTGCTTATCGTGCTTGCGTCGGTTATGAATGCTTTCTAAAGCACAAGTGTATCGGCATGCGGCGTATCTTCCTGCAAATCACTCCAGCCTATCTTCCAAAGCTGCCTTGAATTCTTCCTTGGGCCGAATCGACGAATCAATCAGATTGGGAAAAATGGACCTTGCCGGTTGTATTGCCGATAGAAGTAAGGAGCGGAGTGCCACCAGGCGCCGCGCGGAATTTCATCCGTGGAAGGGTTTTCTTCATGTGTAAGCCCTGGATCGCGATCCTTGTCGCCTGGCTAGCCGTTCCGGCCCTCGCCATCGCCCAGGCACCGACCCCCCTGGGTTTTCCCCAGACCGATCCGCCTCAGCCAGGGGTGCCCCAGATGCTTCCACCCCCTACGCCCACCAACCCCGTTCCGCAGCCCCCGATTGGGTTCGGGCTCCCCAGCGCAGTGGTCCAGCAACCCACTGATGGGGCGTGGTCTGTGGAGACTTACCCAGACTTCCACGGCATTCCTGTGCAGCCCTTCGAGCCGCCTCGTATGTGGGCCCGCGCCGACATGCTCATCTGGTGGCTGCGCGATCAACCCAACCCGCAGCCGCTGCTGAAAATCGCCAACGTCGCCACCGTTGCCGGGGTTCCCACAACTGTCGATGGCCCGGCCGATCAAACGGTCCTCGGACAGAACACGATTCCTCTGAAGGGCTTGATCGGAACCCGTCTCACACTTGGGTACTGGTTCGATTATGACAGCTGTTTTGGCGGAGAGGTCAGCGTTTTTATCCTGGCCCAAAACGGCGCGACACAGACGTACAGCGCTGACCCACGGACCGGCTCCCCGAGCCTGGCCCGACCCTATTTCGACGTTAACCGTAACACGGAGATTCTTAGCCCCGTGGCCCTCGCGGGACTGCAGACCGGGAACATGACCGTCGCCATCAATTCCAAGGTTGGCGGAGTCGAGGGCAATTTCCTCAGCCTGCTTTATTGCCACCCCGAACAGCTGCGCATCAGCCTGACGTACGGTGGCCGGTATCTGAACCTATCCGAATCGATGGAGCTTATCTCGAATACCAACTTGCTGCCTGGGTCGGCCGGGTTGACCCTCTTACGATTTGATTCCGTCCCGCTTGTTCCCCCTGAGGGCCTTACCTTCTGGGACTATTTCAAGACCCGGAATCAGTTTGCTGGTCCTCAGGTCGGTTTGCGGTCTGAATGGTTCGGGAAGAACTGGTATTTCAAGGTCCAGGGCGAGATTGCATTCGGTGCGGGAGTGCAGAGTGTGGCCGCCGACGGTTTGACTCTGCTCATGAGTGGACCAGGCGCAGACGTGATAAACTCGAGCGGCGGCGGTTTTTTCACTGGCCCCGGCAATCTTGGCGACCGTGGTCGCACGGTCTTCTCCATGGTGCCAAGCCTGGAAGCTCAGGCCAGCTATCAAATTCTGCCTTACGTCTGGGCTGATCTCGGTTTTACCTTTCTGGCCATGACCAGCACGGTTCGCCCTGGTCTGGAAATCGATCCGGCACTGAACCTGGCGGGGGCCGCCGCCCAGGTCGGGCCCTTTTCTTCCCCGGGAACCGGCGCGGCAAATCGCCCCACCGCCATCTTCAATGAACAAGTCTTCTGGGCCTACGGCCTGAGCTTCGGTTTGCGACTCACCTGGTAGAAACAGAAGAGGAAAGCTCTTCCGGCGTTCCGAGTCACCCCGAAACGGTTACGCGGCCAGCTTCCGCGGCAACGGAGTTGTTATCTGTCACCTGTCCCCGGGACGATTGCCGAAGATGTATGGGGACACTAAGAACCACGAACGGAAAGGCGAGCGGCTTCGCTTTCGCGCGATGCCAGCGGGCCGGTGGAGGCTGTTACCGGCGGGCTGACGCCGCGCCGCTCGCCTTTCTGGTAGTGCCTCGAACAATCGATCCTGTTGCGGTATGATCTTCCGGGAGCAAGCTCGCCATGCACGTGATGTTCCTTCATCCCAATTTCCCGGCCCAGTTCGGCCTCATTGCCAACTACCTGGCGACCGAGCTGCGCTGGCAGTGTACTTACGTTACGTCCGTTGATACCACATATCTGTCGTTGCCGTTCACGCACATCAATTACAAGGTAAAGCCAGGACCGCAGCCGAAGGTGTTCTATAACCCGGAAGACCTGCAGACCCTGCTCGACCACATGGCGGCCATCTACGTCGGGCTCGCGGGGCACCGCAGATCAAACCGGACCTCGTCGTCGGGCACCTGTCCTACGGGACAATGCTCTACCTGCGCAACCTCTACCGCTGTCCATTCGTCGGCTACTTCGAGATGCTGCCGCCGCCTTTCTGGGGGGATGGTCTGGTGCTGCGGCCGGATTTTCCGCCGACAGAATCCATCCGCCTCTTCAACGCCATCTACCACACCCCGACCTATCTGCAGCTGCATAACGTCGATGCGGCCTATTGTCCAACGCATTTCCAGCTGAGTACCGCTCCGGCGGAGCTTCGCTACAAGATCAAGGTCATCTTTGATGGCGTCGATACCGAGATGTTTCAGCGCCGACCCGTTTCCCGTCCGGTCCATTTCCACGGGCTCACCATCGGACCGGAGACTCGTGTCGTCACTTACGTCTCACGCGGTTTCGAGTCGGCACGCGGCTTCGACATCTTCATGAAAGTGGCCAAGCGGATCTGCAAACAGGTCCCCAACGTTCTTTTCCTGATCGCCGGCCAGGATCGGATCAACTACGGCCACGAAGCGGCCCACATCGGCAATCAGACTTTCAAGCAGTACGTCCTTTCCCAGGATAATTACGACCTGTCCCGCTTCCACTTCCTGGGCCAGGTCCCCCTGGGGGACATTGCGACGATGTACAACCTGAGCGATCTGCACGTCTATTTGACCGTGCCCTACATCCTTTCCTGGTCGCTGATCCAGTCGATGGCCTCCGCATGCACCATCCTCGGCTCGGCGACGGCACCGTTGCAGGAAGTGATCGATGATGGGGTTCACGGCATCTTGCGTGGCTTCTATGATGTGGAAGGATTGGCAGAGCAAGCGGTGCGGGTGCTGCGCGACCCGGAGCAGTTCCGCTATCTCGGGGCGGCCGCACGCCAGCGCGTCCTGGAACGCTACGAGCTGAGGCACTGCATCACGCAGCTGGTGAAGCTGTTCGAGAGCAGTGCGAACAACCCCGGCCAGGCCATGCCCGGCCCGGCCCCGTTTGCCGCTTGACCCTTCTCTCGGATTGGAGAGGCCTCATGGAAACGACGGGCCAGGCTGTGCTTTTGTATGACGATTCGGGCTACGTCGAAACGCTGCAGCGCCCTCCCGACGCGGGCCAGAATGCACCCGCCGGGCTGATGGGCCGGCAGGTTGCAGGCAAGGAGTTCCTTGATGCGTATCTGACCCACGGCAACTGGAACGAGTTGCACGCCCTGGTCTACAATCAGCCCAGTGCCCAGTCGCTGGTTCGCCTGTTCCAGACGCACCCGGGCCACCAAGGCCGGAAGCGAGCCCTGCGCCTGATCCCGGCGCGGAATTTCCGCCAGGCATTCTTCCCCACGCCGCCCGCTCCCATCCTGTACACGCCGGTCCCGCCCGACCCGCGATTTGCCTGGATGCGCCAGCATGGTGGACCCGGGGCCTTCGCCCTCTGCGGTGTCACCCACACCCTCTGCACCCTCGCCGGGGCCAGCGTCCTCTGCGAGATGGTAACCGCCCCCTACGAGCCCTATGACGCGCTCATCTGCACTTCGCAGGCGGTCACGCGCATGGTCCGCACGCTGACGGATCGCTATGCCGAGTATCTGCGGGAGCGGCAGGGAGGGTCGCCGGGGCTGCGGCCGCGGCTGGAAACCATCCCGCTGGGCGTCAACCCGGAGCGCTTTTGTCCGCCGGCCCCTCAGCAGCGTGCCGCCCAGCGTGCCGCCCTGCGGATCGCTGACGACGAGGTGGCCGTCCTCTTCGTCGGCCGCTTCACGCCGCACGCCAAGGCCCATCCTTTCCCCATCTTCCAGGGACTGGCTCGTGCCGCACAGGTCACTGGTCGGAAGGTCCACCTGGTGCTGGCCGGCTGGGGCGATCCGAACCTGGTCAACCTCTATGCCGACGCCGGCAGGACCTTTGCCCCCGGGGTCCGCGTCACCCTGGTCGATGGCACCCGGCCCGAGACGCGCTTCAGCGTCTGGCACGCGGCGGACCTGTTTACTTCCCTGGTCGATAACGTCCAGGAGACGTTCGGCCTGGTGATCATCGAGGCCATGGCCAGCGGGTTGCCGGTCGTGGCCACGGACTGGGACGGCTACCGCGACCTGGTCGTGGACGGCGAGACCGGCTACCGCGTGCCGACCTACCTGATCCACGGGGCCACGCGCGACACGACTGCGGACCTGCTGCTGGAGGGCATCACCTACGACGAGTTCCTGGCCACTTGCAATCAGACCGTGGCCGTGGACCTCGCCACGGCGGCCGCGGCCTTCTCCCGGCTGATCGCCGATCCGGAACTGCGGCGGGGCATGGGAGAGGCTGGCCGGCAGCGCGTTCTGGCCCAGTTTACCTGGGAACGCGTGATCCGGGCCTACGAGCAGCTGTGGCTGAGTCAGGAAGCACAGCGCCGCGAACACGTGACGCGCGTTGCGGCATCGGCGCGAACGTATCCAGGACCTGCCCGCTATCCCGCCCCGGAGGAAACGTTCGCCGGCTATCCGACGGAGGTCCTGGGGAACAATGACGCGGTGCAGGCCATGCCGGGCGCCGAAAGAGCGCTTGAGACAATCCTGACGGCGCCGCTCACGAGCTATGCCCCGGAAGGTCGCTGCCGGGACGCGGCCACGTTACGAGCCGTCCTCGCGGCCGCGGCCGCACCCTGCCCCTTGGCTGAGCTCGACCGGGTCTTCGCCGGTGCAGGAGTCGAGTTCGGCGTCGGCCGGGCCACGCTGGGATGGTTGCTGAAGTACGGCCTCCTCCAGGTGGTTTGAGACTCTTGATGAGGCACGGCAACAGCTCGGGCGTTCCCGCACCGAGCTGTTGCTGTTTGCAGAAGCAGTGCTGACAGGGGAACAAACGTCACCGGGTTGTCACGATTCGTTTTGGACCAGAAGGGCAAGGGAGCCGCCGGCCTGGTTTGCCGATCGAGGAAGCAGTGCCTTCCTGGCTGGAAATGACGGCTTTTTGCAGCGGAGCGATCGTCGGGAACAGGATCCTGCCAGATCGGAAAATGATTCCAAAAAAGTTGTCGGACAGACCAGATCCATTCTAGACTTTGCACCTCGATGTGATACTCTAGGGATAGGTTGAGGCGGTATAAGTTGCCTGGCTTACGCCGTCCGTCGGCCTTGACGAAGAGATTCCTCCGTTCCTCTACCCCGGAGCTTGATTCATGCCATGGCTTAAACCAGTGGCGCGTACTGCGCCGCCGTGTCCTGCTGACGCTGGAGCAACTGGAAGATCGCTGGGTCCCGGCAACCGTCACGTACAACGGTTCAACGGTGACCATCAGCAACCTGGCCATCGTGGGCGGCCATACCAACCTGGTGGTCGCCCAGCAGAGCGATGGGCGCTTCACAATTACGGACAGCGGCCATTTCAACGGCACGTACAGCACCAGCAACATCGTCATCAACGGCAGCAATGCTCCGAATAACATCACGGTCAACGTCAACTCGCACAACCTTACCGGGAACCTGTCCATCAACGGAGGCATCTCCAGCAACACCATTTCAGTGGATTCGGAATCCGGCAGCCCAGGAGAGATCCTCGGCTCTCTCAGCATCACAGACGGGAATGGCAATGGAAGTGATTCCGTGGGCGCGGCTGTTGGGCTGATGGTTGGTGGGTCCACGCAGATCTACGGTGGTTACGGTAACGACACGGTCACGCTGGGCGGAGGAACCTCGCCGACGAAATTCAAGGGGAACCTCGGTCTGCACGCCATCTCAACCACGCAACTCAGCAACGTGATCAGTGCCCTGGGCACCGGCTACACTCTGGGCGCGGGCCTCACCATCGACGAGCAGATCAGCCCCACCTCGGGCGCAACGAAGTTCGCCTCGGTCAACGTCAGCCCCAACCCCGGCACAACGATCCCCGGTGCGCTCCAGGTTGTCGATAGCTTTGGCAACAGTACGGTGACCTTGAACAGTGCGACCATTGGCTCCCTCGTGACCAACCTCGGGCAGAGCGGGAATTCCGTGAGTCTCACAGGTGAGACGGTGAACGGCAGTGCGGCTATCACCTTCGGAAACGGTAACAACGCGATCACCATCAATGGAGGGACGGTCATCAACTCCTCCACCAAGGCTGGAGGCTACCTCAAGCTGAACATGGGTGACGGCAACAACACCTGCAACCTCGGCGTCGCCGGCGGCAGTTTCACAGTCAACGGCAACGTTACGATCACGGACCCCGCCACGGCAATGAATGGTCAGACCATCGTGTTTGCCGGCACTGTCAACGCCATCATGGGCGGTGGCGTCGATGGGAACCTGACCGTGAACCTTGGGAACGGGAATAACAACTTCACGTTCCAGGGAACCATCGCCAATGGTGGAACTTTCTCCTACGATGCCCCGCCTGCGGGTGGGCACGTCACAACCACTGGCAACGATAACGTGACCGTTGACCTCACCAATGACCCATTGCTCTTCGTCAACTTGAATTTTGGCTATGGGAACGCCACCCTGACCTGGACTACTTCTTCTGGTCCCGGTGTCGATTTTGCCTCCGGGACAGTGACTGGCATCAGCGGGAAACAGGGTACGGGAGCCTACACCCTCAACAACAGCGCAAACGTCAATACCAGCGGCGTCAATTACACAAACTTCCCGTGATTCTTCCCGCGCAGCAAACTTCAGCCGTTGGCCGCTCCTGTGGGCGGCCAACGGCCAGTGCTTGACCCGCCTGGCCTGGATCTTTCTTCGCACGTTCTGGAACAGTATCTGTCTTCTTCCGCTACCCCAGCTGCAGCTGTCAAGACGGGCTTCCGGTTAAACCGCGATGCGCAGCGGAGCGCGGCTCGCCCCGCTCTCCGCTGCGCATCGCGGTAATCCGAATGAACAAAAGACCGCAGTCCCGGCAGAGCAGGAAGCCTGCTGCCAGGACTGCGGTAAACAAGGACGGCGGTGGCCTCGGGAGGACGGTGCAACCCTGAGGAGCAACGCTGGTGCGTTTGCGAGCCTCAGAAGTTTTGATAGTACAGGAAGTTGTTCCAGTTGCCTTGGTCGAACGAGTTGGCCAGCGGATTCGCCTGACTGTTGAGGAATCCAAAGAGATTCCCGGGGGTGGCTCCGGTCGTCAAAGTCAAGCTGTTGGACCCGGTGCCGAAGTTGAAGTGAATGGTCCAGCTGGTGTTGCCTCCGGCCGTGCCCAGCGTGACACTGTCGGCACCGTTGCCGGCGTTCAGGTAGAAGGTGCCGAACGGCGCATTACTGACGCTGATCGTATCGTTGCCGTTGCCCTGGTTGATGAACTGGTTGCCGAACACGGTGCCGGTCAACGTGAGCGAATCGCTTCCCGACCCTTGATTGAGGGTCAACGAGCCAGTGACGGTGTTCGCCAGCGTGACGGAGGCGCTGCCATTCCCCAGGTTGAAGGTGGCGTTGCCGTTGATGGTTGCGTTGGCGTCAACATTGACCGAATCGGAACCGTTGCCTTCCGTGTAGGTGAAGGGACCATTGAAACTGCTGCCCGCTGCGAGCGAGGTGGTGAACGTATCGTTGCCCTGGCCCAGAGTGATCGCGGTGTTACCATTCACCGTAACGCTGCTCGAACCGAGGGTCAGCGAATCCGCACCCTGGCCGCCGGTTACGTACAGGTTCTTGGTGGTGAACGCCGCCCCGCCCAGCGAGATGCTGGAGCTGCCGGTCAGTGGGTAGTCCTGGATGGTCGTCGAGCCGCCCACCGTCAGACTGTTGGCGGTCTGGGTGACGGTGGCGGCCGAGGTAATGCTCAGATTGCCGCCGACCGTGACGCTGCCGCTGCCAGCCAGGGAAACCGACTCCACCCCGGAGGAGTTGACCAGCGACACGTTGCCACCGAAACTGGTAGACGCGGTCCCGAGGACCACCGTGTCGTTGCCGGTGCCGGTGGCAATGGTGGTGTTGCCCAGGATGCTGCCATTGCCGATGCCCACCGAGTCGCTGCCGTTGTGCTGGTTGATCGTCAGGCAGCCCGAGTAAACAAAACCGCCCAGGGCAATGGTCGTGTTGTGCGTGCCGTTGCCGCTGTCGATGATGAGGTTACTGACGCCAGCGTACGAGGGGGAGCTGGCACCGGAGCCGCTATCGACAACGGTGAAGGTGTTCGCCGCTGTCTGCGTCAAAGTCAGATTGCCGATCGGGTGGCTGATGTAAAGGACCCCATTGACAAACTGATTCGTCGAGGGCAGCCAGCGCTGCTCCAGCTGTTCCAGGGCCAGGAAGACCCGCCGTTTATCCCGCAAATTCATGTGACACCTCCAGGAGTTAGATCAATGCTTCACTGGGGAAACGACCCGCACCTGACTCCGAGCCAGAACACGGCTAACACGATGAGCCCATGTCGCCTTCCTTCAGGCACTTGCTGGGAGCCCGGATTCGGGGTCAACTGTGGGTCCGATTGTCTTGAAACGACGGCAAAAAAGAAACATAAAGAGGAGTCTTTCTATCCCTTTTTATGGTTCAAGCACGCTTATTTTCGCCACGTTTCGCAGCTTGCAAAGAAAGAAAAGAATAGCTCCGTTGAGAAGAAGTGGTCTTTCAAGCAAGAAAGGACCGGAGAGCAACAGTTCTGCCCAGGCTCACGAATCCAGAATCGTGCAGCCAAGCTCACGAGTGGCAGCTGTGGCATTGCTGGAGCAAGCAGCAAAAGCGACAGTCCCGGCAGAAGCCGAAGGCTTTTGCCGGGACTGCGTTGTGAGGTACGTGAGCCTCGGTAGTGGGTAAACTCCCGAAGAGCGCGGCAGCTGTCCAGGCGGACCTCAGAAGTTCTGATAGTACAGCATGTTGGTCCAGCCGCCTTGATTGAACGTGTTGGCCAGCGGATTCGCCTGGCTGTTGAGGTAGCCAGAGAGGGTGCCGCTGCTGCTGCCTGTCCCATCACCCAGAGTCAAGGTATTGGAACCGGTGCCGAAGTTGAAGAGGATCGTCCAGTTGCCATTATTGACCGCCCCGGTCACGCCCAGCGTGACGCTGTCGCTGCCGTTGCCGGCGTACAGGTAGAAGGTGCCGAACGGCGCGTTGGTCACGGTAATGGTGTCGTTCCCGTTACCCTGGCTCATGAACAGGTTGCCGAACACGGGGCCGGTCACCGAGATGGAATCGTTGCCGGAGCCGTTGATGATGTTCAGCTGGCCGCTGACGGTCCCAGCCATGGTCAGCGAAGCGCTGCCGTTACCCAGGTTGAAGCTGGTGAGTCCGTTGAAGGTTGATGTGGAACTGATGCCGACCGAATCGGTGCCGCTGCCTTCGGTATAGCTGAAGTTGCCGTTGAAGGTGTTGGTGCCGGTGACCCCGACCGAGGCGTTGCCCTGGCCCAGGCTGATCGCCGTGTTGCCATTGACCGTCGTGGCCGAGAGGCCAAGGGAATCGGCCCCCTGGCCGCCGGTGATGGACAGGTTCCTGGTGGTGAACGCCCCCGTGCCACCCAGCGTGATGCTGGAACTGCCCAGCGGGTAATCCTGGATGGAGGTCGTGCCGCCCACGGTCAGCGAGGAAGCGCCCTGAGCGACCAACACCGCCGAGGTGATGCTCAGGTTGCCGCCAACGGTGATCGGGTTCGCAGCCAGGGTGACCGACTCGCTGCCGGAGGAGTTGACCAGAGTCAGGTTGCCGCCGAAATGCACGCTGGCGGTGCCGGCCAGGACCACGGTGTCATTGCCGGTGCCGGTGGCGATGGTGGTGTTGCCCAGGATGCCACCGCCGCCGTTGATCGTGACCGAGTCGCTGCCATTGTGCTGGTTGATCGTCAGGTTGCCTGTGTAGGTCAGACTACTGGCGCCCAGGTTAATGGCCGTGCTGTGGACGCCATTGCCGCTGTCGATGATCAGGTTGCTGACGCCACTGTAGGAGGGGGAACTGGCGCCCGCACCGCTATCGACAACGGTGAAGGTGTTCGCCGCCGTCTGTGTCAAAGTCAGATTGCCGATGGGATGGCTGACGTAGAGGGTCCCATTGGCGAAGACGTTTGTTGAGGGAAGCCAGCGCTCCTCCAGGTTTTCCAGAGCCAGGAAGACCCGGCGCTTATCTCGCAAGTTCATGAATCAACCTCCGAAGTTAGTACCCGTCACCATTGTGGATGCAAGAGGGAGCCTCGGGTCTGCCTGGGGCAAGGCAACCGCTGCCTCTTCCCTCAGATCAGCTCGCCACGAGCGCTCGTCCCACGTAGCAAGAACGCCTACTGCGATTGCTTGAATCCAAATCGCTCTGACCCACGTATCCATAAAAACCCAGAACCTGGCTGAATCCCTCACCGACGAAAGGGCGCACCGGTTACCGCGACGCCTGGGCCGGGTGTTGGTTCTGCACTTCTTGGAATGCTCGGACAATCGATTCCAAGACGTTTCACGGTCCTGAGGAGTAAAATTAATCTAGACAAACTGCGTAGTATAGTCAAGGATAAAAGGCTGGATAATCCAGATGGCAAGAGCAGCGCGAAACAAATAAACCGGTTTTCCTTGTTGTGCGGAATTTGACGATTGTAACGATTGTGCGGACATCGGGTTGTGCCAGGAGAGCGCGGCCGGAAGGAGTGGAGCGGGAAAAACTCCAGGCCTGGCAGGGGCGGGAGCCGGCTGCCAGGCCTGGGGTGAGCGAGGCCAGTTTGGCCTCGGGAGAATGGTTAAACTTGAGAAGCAAGGCTGCTGCCTTTGCGTGCATCAGAAGTTTTGATAGTACAGCATGTTGGTCCAGCCGCCTTGATTGAACGTGTTGGCCAGCGGGTTCGCCTGGCTGTTGAGGTAGCCAGAGAGAATGCCCGTGCTGGCGGCAGTCCCATCACCCAGAGTCAAGGTATTGGAACCGGTGCCGAAGCTGAAGAAAATGTTCCAGAAGCCACTGTTGGCCGCGGCCGTGCCCAGCGTGACGCTGTCGCTGCCGTTGCCGCTGAACAGGTAGAAAGTGCCGAACGGCGCGTTGGTCACGCTGATGGTATCGTTGCCGTTGCCCTGGCTCATGAACAGGTTGCCGAACACGTTTGCGGTGCTGGTCAAGGTGATGGAATCGTTGCCGGAGCCGTTGATGATGTTCAGCTGGCCGAAGACGGACCCATTCATGGTCATCGAGGCGTTGCCGCCCCCCAGGTTGAAGCTGGTGTAGCCGTTGAAGGTCGTGGCGGCGGAATTACCGACCGTGAGCGTATCGGTGCCGTTGCCCTCGGTGTAGCTGAAGGTGCCGTTGAAGCTGCTCGTGTCATTGATTGTGAACGAGTCGTTCCCCTGGCCCAAGCTCAGCGACGTGCTGCCATTGACCGTCGTGTTCGTGAGGGTCACCGTGTCCGAACCCGGGCTGCCGGTGATGAACAGGTTCCTGGTGGTGAACGACCCCGCGGTGGCATTCCCCAGCGTGATGGTGGAGTTGCCGCCGACGGGGTAGTCCTGGATGCTGGTTGAGTTGCCCACCGTCAGGGTGCCAGCCGCTCCCTGGACAACGCTGGCGGCCGAGGTGATGCTCAGACTCCCGCGGACCGTGACGTTGCCGCCCGCAGCCAGGGACACGCCCGCGACACCCGAGGAGTTGACCGTGGTCACGTTGCCGCCAAAGGTGACGGCCCCGGTGTTGCCGAGGGCCACGGTATCGTTGCCTGTCCCCGTCGCGACGGTGGTGTTGCCCAGGATGCTGGCGGCGGCGCCGGTGCCGTTGATGGTGACCGAGTCACTGCCGTTGTGCTGGTTGATCGTCAGGCTGCCCGTGTAGACGAACGTCCTCAAGTTGATGGTCGTGTTGTGGACGCCGTTGCCGCTGTCGATCACGATGTTGCTGACGCCGCTGTACGAGGGCCCGGTGGTGCTGCCAACGGCACCATCGGCAACCGTGAAGGTGTTGTTCGCTGTCTGTGTCAGGGTGATGTTCGCGGTCGGCTGAGAGACGGAGAGGAGCCCATTGGCCCACACAATGTGGGCCGGGACGTAGCGGTCCTCCAGCTGTTCCAGGGTCAGGAAGGCTCGGCGTTTTTCCCGCAAATGCATGTTCAGTCTCCGTGATGTTGGTACAAGTTTGCCTGCATGAAAACGAGTATTCTCGGGTCTGCGCCACCGACTCCCTTGTTCCGTGGTTGCGCATCGTCCCTGAGCCGGACACGGGCGCACCGGTTACCTCGACCCTTGTGGGTGGCAAAGACTTTCGTTGAACCCAAGGGAAATCGTTTCCAAAAGTTCAATTGGGGAGTAAGAGAACTTTAGGGGACCTGGAAAGCGCCGTCAAGGATAAAAAAAGAATAAAATTCGGTAAATCGCTCCTGACTCAACCTCACCGGGAGCAAGCCTTTGCCGGCACGCGATAAACGGGGAATGTCATGCTGTACTCCTCTCTTCTCTTCCTTGCAAGATGGCAAACCTTGTGACCACTCCCCTTGCAGTTTACTCCAGAAATCTTCTCCCATTTCCCGATTTTCGCCTTTTTCTCTCATTCTGATTGTTAGTCTTGTTAAAATAGATAAGATAGGATAAATTGGAAGAACCCTATCTTCCATCACAACCGGCCCCTTCAATGGGGAGGGAAAGTGGGGAGGGAGGGTATATAGCTGGTTTTCGCAGGCTGTGCCGTGGTGGTTGGCCCGGAAACCGGCCGGTGAATCCAGCTGCGTCAGCAGCTGGGTGTGAACACAGCGGGGGTCCTCATGAAACGTCACCTGGTTGTCGCCACGGCGCTCCTGGTCCTTGTGCCGTCTCTCTTGCCGGCCCAGGAACTGATCCTGCACGAGCGGAAAATCAACCGCCAGCGCATCACGACCATTGCTTGCGTGCCGGCGAGGCCCGGCATGATGATGCCGGCTCCGGGAATGATTGTGCCGCCGGGGGCCGGTGTCCCCGTGCCGGGCGCGATTGTGCCGGCACCTGGAAACGTGCAGCCGGCTCCGGGAGCGGTGCAGCCGGCCCCGGGAGCCAAGGTCCCGCCCGGCGAAGACGAGAGACGCAAGCTGGACGTGAGCGTGCCGGCAACGGATTCCACGGGGGCAGCGCCCGCCGTGGTCCCCACGGCCACCGCGGTCATGCTCGACAGCACCGCCTGGCTGGATGACAAGAGCTTCATCGATGGCCAGGGCCGGTGCTGGCAGCAGGCCAGCGGCCAGCCTTACAGCGAGCAGCCGATCGCCATCGGGGGCTTGCTCCTCCGGACCAACGATGGCTCGCTGCAGTTCTTCACCAGCAGCGGCCGGTTGTTCCGGCTGGGGCTGCACCAGCCGGTCGCCAAACAGGCACCGGCCGGTCAAGGTGCCGCGGCACGGTGCTCGACGGGGCGGTGCGCGGGTGGGCAGTGCCGGATTCGGTAGGTCGCATTTGTTTATTGCTGCTCAGGAAGAAAAAGACCGCCTCGGCCCCTGACCCAGGGCGATGCCCTGGGCTATCGTGTTGCGCCCCTTCGGGGCGGAAGACAACAGACAACCGCCCCGAAGGGGCGCAACACGATAGCCCAGGGCATCGCCCTGGGTGGAGAGCGCGGGGCCAGGCCCCGCGCTCCGCTGCGCGTCGCGGCTAAACAATCTCTCACTGCCCTGCCCTGGCGGTTGTTTCGATGGTGGCCGCGGAAGAATTCCCATCACTGCTGGATTTGGCCGCAGCGATTGATGGGGTCAGGAGCGGCCTGTCCAGTCTGTCCAGGCCAGCCCGGGCCAGGGGCAGGCGGGGCTCGAGCCTCAAGGCGTCGCGATACGCCTCGCGTGCCTCCGGCAGCTTGCCTTGCGTGGCCAGCACGAAGGCCAGGTTGCAGTGGGCCTCGCCCGGGCTGACCGCCTTCTCGAACGCTGCCAGGCTGTCCTCGTAGCGCTGCTGCTGTCCCAGGGTCAACCCCAGGTTGACCCAGGCCCGGGCATGCCGCGAATCCAGCCTGGTCGCCTGGACCAGGGCCTTCTCGGCTTCTTTCCAGTCTCCCTGCGAATAGTGGTAATAGCCGTAGTCGTTCCACAAATCCGCGTCGCGAGGATGGGCCTTCAGGGCCTTGCGATATTCCTCCCGGGCCGGGCCGACCGCGCCGACGGCAACGTACAGCCGGGCCAGCTTTGGGCTGACGTCAATCTTGGGATCCAGCTTGCGGGCCTGCTCGTACTTGAGAATGGCTTCCGGGTACTTTCGGTTGTCCGCGAGATTGTCGGCAAAGCAGACCTGGAGGCGCACGAATCCCGGGCCGGCAAGGTCAGGGCCGGGTCCTTGCTCATTTCGCTCCCGGAGAGCAGCACGCAGCCCGGCTGCAGAGCCAGCAACAGCCAGAGACTCAGAGACCGCCGATCCATGGTTCCTTCTCCTCCCCCCCAAAGAATTCAACCACGGATGACACGGATAACACGGATCAAGACAAAGATTTGGTCTTTCTTATCCGTGTTATCCGTGCCATCCGTGGTTGAATTCCTTCTGATTTAGTATCCCAGACCGCGATAGCCGGAACTGCCGCCGCCGCCGCCGCCGCCGAAGCCGCCGAAGCCGCCGAAGCCGCCGCCGAAGCCGCCGAGGCCGCCGAACATGCCCATGCCTCCCATGCCGCCGAACATGCCCATGCCTCCCATGCCGAACATGCCCATACCGCCCATGCCCATGCCGCCCATGCCCATCATGCCCATCCGCATCATGCGAAAGCGGATCAAAAGAAACTGCGGGTAGAGGAACATCGCCTCGTCGCCAAAGAGTCCCTCGGCACGCGAGAAGCCGACCACCACCCGGCGCTCCGGATCGGGAACGCCGGTCTTGGCCAGGGCGTTGACCACGGTCATCCGCCGCTGTTCGTTGACCTTGTCGTCCAGGTTGACCTCGATCACGATCGGAGCGGGCGTCGTGCCCCACCGCCGGGCCATCTCGAGGATGTGAAACCGGCCGTAAGGGCTCAGTTCCGCCGTCAGCCCCTTCCATTCCATCTCGTAGATGACAAAGTGATCGGCGTAGGCCAGGTTGGCCTGGACCTTGAAGACGCCATTGACCGTCGCCCCGAGCGGCTCGGGCACCGTGGCCGGGAGCAGGCCGGCGCTGGCCGGGGCCGCACTCAGCCCCAGGGCCAGAGAGGCCGCGGCCAGCATCCGCCGGGCCCGACACGTGATCCATGAATTGATGGCCATCGTCCGGACTCCTGTCTGGTGATTCCTGACTCCTTAGACCACTAACAGCAAGGCGAGCGGCTTCGCTTTAGCGCGATGCCAGCGGGCCGGTAAGGGCTTTCTACCGGCGGGCTGACGCCGCGCCGCTCGCCTTGCTGTTAGTGCCTCCAATCCTCCTGACCTCACCGGCCCGGCGCTCTCCCCTGCTGCCAGTAGGAGGTTGGTTGCATCGGGGGCGGGGTGGGCGTCGCCTCCTTTGGTGCCGGCAGTAATTCCGCGGGGGCGCCAGGCCCTTGCGGCGGTCCCGACTCCGCAGGCATGGGCAGTTGCTGCATCCCACCCGGCAGCGGTTGTCCCGGCATTCCGGGCTGAGGCGGAACTCCTCCGGCACCCGGCGGTCCTTGCTCGGGGCCGATCGGAGCGTCCACGGTGGGACCACACTGTCCGGCCAGGTGCATCATTTCCATGCGGCGATATTGCCGGTAGCGGTCGCGGTCGGTGCGGATCGGGCTGCGGAAATCGGTGCCCCTGTGGCTCTCCAGCCGGCCCAGCAAGTAGAACTCCATGTCGTTGGGCTCGTACAGGTCATATCCGGGCAGCGGCGGGATTTGCTTGGGCTCCATCGGGTGGACCAGCCGCGGCGTCACCAGGACGACCAGCTCCTGTTCGCGGTTGGCGGTCTGATCGAAGGAGAACAGCCGGCCCAGGACCGGGATGCCGCCCAGGCCCGGCACACGCAGGGCGTTGGTGTCCAGCTTGGACTGGATCAGGCCGGCGATGGCCAGCGTCTGCCCTTCCCGCAGCTCCACCGTGGTCATGAAGTTCCGTGTGGTCAGCCAGGGGACGGCGGACCCATTCACCATGGTCATCTGCGTGTTCATGTCGCGATCGGTGACGTTGGCGAACAGGCTCAGACGGATGCGGTCGCGGTCGGTGATGAACGGGGTGAAGTTCAGCATCACGCCGATGGGGATGTAATTGACCCCTTGCAGTCCCGCCGCGGTGTAGCCGGTCACCACGGGCACGGGAAACTGACCGCCCACCTGGAAGGTGGCCGTCTGGCCATTGATGGCCACCAGGTTGGGCTCGGCCAGGAAGCGGGCATAAGCGAGGTTGCGCAGAGCGACGAGGCCCATGCTAATCTGGCCGTAGTCCAGGGCGAAGGGCAGGTTGGCGAAGCCGCCGCCGCCGCCCAGACCGCCGCCGCCCAGGCCGCCCAGGCCGCCCCCTCCCAGGCCGGCGCCGGCGCCGACGGATCCCAGCCCTGCTGAAGCGCCGCCGAAACCGCCCAGGCCGCCCAGGCCGCTGCTGGCGTTCCACCAGCCGCCGCCGAAGCCATTCAGCCCGAAGTTCAGACCGATGCTGCGGGCCGCCGCCCGATCGACCTCGGCCACGGTCACCTGCAGCAGCACCTGCTGTTCGCCCGGGATCCGGATCAGATCGATGATCTGCCGGCTGGACGGCAGCCAGCGCTGCCGGGGGGTCGGGTCGGAAGTGCCGGGCTTGTTCAGGTCGGTCGAGTCGTCGATGTCCGGCAGCACGTTGGCCCGCACCAGCATCATGATCTTGTTGGCATCGAAAATGTCCTTGGCCTGGCCGCTGACCGTCAGCTTGTCGCCCACCAGCACCAGGCAGATCTTGCTGTTCGGGAAGATGCAGTTGATCTGCTTCTCCAGGTTCTTGTAGGCCCGCTCCAGCCGATAGCGGTGCTCCGGATCAGTCAGGACGCGCACCAGGAAGGTGAGCAGCTTGTTCTGGTTGGGGTTGGCCGGGTCCGGGAACCAGATGTTCAGCTGGGTGTTGCCGACCTTGAGCCCCTGCAGCGACAGCTCGCTGGCGCTGATCAGGGCGTAGTTGGCCACCGTCTCGTCGCCGATCTGGATGCGCCGGGGCGTCACTTCCAGTTTGTAGATCTCGGTTCGCCCGATGACGATTTCCAGGAGGTTCTCCGGACTGGGAACCTGGCGGATGAAGCGGCTGGCATCGGGCGTCAGGCGCGGATAGGGCGCCATGGGGATTCCCAGGGCCCCGTGGTGCAGCTGCCCCATGGCTCCGAGCGGCGGAGGCGCCGCGGGCACCGCCCCGGCCGGCGCCGTGTCCTTGCGTGGCTGCGGCAGCTCCACGTCGCCGACCGGCTCCTCGGCCGGGTTATACGAGGCCTGCTGGATGATCGGCTGACCCAGGGGCCGGCTGAGGTCCTGACCGGGAGGCGTCGGCAGACCCGGCAGACCCACCTGCGTGCCTGGGTTCAGGCACGCAGGGTTTGCCGGAAGGTACGGCTGGGGTCCGGGCTGACCCTTGACCTCGACCAGCACCCCACCCAGGATTCCCAGGGTCAGAAGGATGGCGGCCGTCCACCTTGCCGCCAGCAGACGCCGGCCTGCCGGCGCCCTCCAGCTTCGGAAGTCATTTTCGGGCGCAGGAGGCAGCGGCAAGTGGAACGCCTCGTGCAACCTCTCTCTTTCCCGGCAAACATGCGTCTCCCTCCCCCTCGGACTCTGACCGTCTCGACCGGAGAGCAACCAGCGAAGACTCGCTCTGACGAAACCTGGAAGCCGGGCACAGCAGGAGCATACTCTGACTGCCGGACGGCCTGGCAGGTACTCGTCCTTGAGCAGTCCCACCCGGGATGGAAGTCAATTCCCCTTCGCAGCCGTTCTTCTGGGCGATCCCCCGACGGCTGGACTTCCCCCCGTGGGCCCCTGCTCAAGCACGAACAGGGGCTCACCGTGTCGCTGCTTTCATTCGATCAAGTAGGGCGGGTGTATAGGGACTGACGCGATTGGTGTCAAGAGGAAATTCGGAAAAATGTCGGTCACCATCAGACCCGGCAGGCGAACACCCGTGGGCAGGCACGATCCTGAACGGCTACAATGGCGGCAGGAGCTACGATCCACGGATTCCACAGTGAGCGGCACCATGAAGTCCTTGACCGAATACCTGACCATGAACATCCCCTCGAAGATGGCCTTCGTGAACATCACGCCCCAGGTCGCGGAGGCGGTCCGCAAGAGCGGCGTGCAGGAGGGGCTGGTCCTGGTGCAACAGCATGCACATCACCGCCAGCGTCTTCATCAACGATGACGAGTCGGGGCTGCACCACGACTTCGGCGTCTGGCTGGAGAAGCTGGCCCCGTTCAACGCCTCGCCCCAGGTCTACCACCACAACCGCACCGGCGAGGACAACGCCGACGCCCACCTGAAACGGCAGATCATGGGCCGGGAGGTCGTCGTGGCGATCACCAAGGGGAAGCTCGACTTTGGGCCGTGGGAGCAGATCTTCTACGGCGAGTTCGATGGGCATCGGGCCAAGCGGGTGCTGGTCAAGGTGATTGGGGAGTAGGCGATGAAGATCGAGAACGTGCGGCTGTCGCCCCAGGTGAATTGTGCAGATCAGCCAACCAACGCTTCTTCCAGTTCCTGCTCGGAACACTTGAAGTTCTCGAAGACCTGCACCTTCAACCCCCGAAAGGTCAGCCGCATTTCATGGCCGCCCGTGAACAGGATGGAGTGAGTGAACGTCCTTGGTTTCTCCTTCTTGACCACGCCGAACTCATCGTACAGCCACTCCAGAGGCGTTCTCGATGAGGCCAGTTGCGGATGGGTAATCCTCTTTGGCCTGGCCGCCAGATCGTAGAACAGTTGCACTCCCTCGGTACTCGGTGAGGAGAATTGCAGGAAGAGGCTCAGTGTCAGCGGGTCCTCCTTCGTTGCGACCATTTTGACCCGTGCGTCGTGAAGACAAACCTTGCGGGCCAGCCGACGCGCTCCAGCCGGCAGTTTTGTCCGGATCGTCCGCAGAAACGCAAGGTAGCGCTGGGTTGCCTTCTCCCACGCCTGGTGGGCCGCCTCCGCGATCTTGTCGTCCTCGGAATCGGCGCGGACAAGCAGATCGGGAGTGAAGTATTTCATCGTCGCCTCGCTTTCCTGGTCTTTGTCTCGTAGAACGAATGCCCACTCGGGACACGACTCTCCTGGTGATAATGCGGCAATGCCAATCGGCCGGCGGAAGCGTGGGGAAGTTCGACCCGCCCAGGTGTGCCCACTTTCGCCTCAACGTCTCTTGCCAGACGCCCATTTGGGACCGTTTCGCTTCCTCGCACCACAATGTCCAACCCATTTCAGCGGCGGTCAACAGCTTCAGCAAAGGAAAGCGCCACGCCATAGAGAACCGCGCCCGAACCGTCCGTGGCGCGTGTTGCCTCGTGAATGGTTGGCGGGGGCGATGCCATCGCCATGCACTTTCTCCAATTATCGTTTCATCGTCCACGACACCCTCCCCGGCTCCGTCCCCGGCACGCACGCATAGCCCGAGAAATTCGTCACCCCTTCCGCCCGCAGGAAGTCCTCGTCCAGCAGCGTCTGCCCGGTCAGCGTCGCCGGCTCCTTCTGGACGATCCGCAGGACGCAGTCCGCCAGGATGTCGGGCTTCCGCCACGTCTCTGGTTTCCCCATTCCGAAGTTGATCGACGCCTGGCTCTCGATGATCGTCACCGGCCAGAGGCTGTTGACCGCGACGTTGTGGCCCTTCATCTCCTCGGCCAAACCGAGCGTCAGCAGCGTCATGCCCAGCTTGCTGATCGAATAGGCGATCCGTCCCGGCACCATCGACAGGTCCAGCGGCGGGCTCATGTTGATGACGTGTCCCCAGCGCTGCTGGATCATGCTGGGCAGCACAGCCCGGCTGGCCAGGCAGGCGGCGCGGGCGTTGACGCTCATCACCAGGTCAAAGCGCTTCGCCGGCGTGTCGAGCAGGCTGGCCCAGTGCAGCGCCCCCGCGTTGTTCACCAGCACGTCGATCCGGCCGAATCGCTCCAGCGTTCTGGCCGCCAGGGCGTCGATCTGCTCGGCCTCGCGCACGTCCACCTGCACCGGCAACGCCTCGGCGCCCAGCGCCTCGATCTCGGCCGCCACGGTGTGGATCGAGCCGGGCAGCTTCTCGGTCGAGGAGACGCTCTTGGCCGCCACGACGATCTTCCAGCCGGCCCGGGCCAGGGCCAGCGCAATGGCCCGGCCGATGCCCCGGCTGGCCCCGGTGATGATCGCCACTCGTCCAGCGCTGGTTGCCACGTGCTTCCTCACAGTGACGCCGAGGCGCCGACCACGGTCAGGCCGACGCCGATCGTCGTTTTCTTGTCGCCGACGGCCACGTTGGCCTTGAAGAACAGCACCCAGTGGCCCTCGCCCTTGTCAATCAGCTTCGGCTCCAGCCCCGGCGTCCTTCCCTCCAGGGAAGAGCAGCATCACACCGGGATGGCCGCCCGTGGACTTGCCGGAAATCTCCTGGAGAGCTTTCACTTCCATCGGGCCAGGCTTCTTGTCCTCGCTGGCCGGCAGGGCCAGGCAGAAGTCGCTGTAGGGGGCGGTGCCCATGTGGTCGCCGTCCATCGGCTGGCGGGCCAGCCGCAGCGTGTACGTGCCCGGCTTGATCTTCTGTTTGCGATAGTCCTTGTAGATCTTGGCGATCCGGACCGCACCCATCAGGGTCGAGTCGGGAATCTCGGCGTAGGTCAGGCCGTTCTTGATCTGCACGTCGGTCGCCTTGGCCGGGACCGCCTTGCGGAACCAGACCTCCAGCAGCAGGTTGCCCTTGCTGTCCAGCAGCTGCACTGCCTTGTCGCTCATCTCCGCCCGGACCGGCGCGGCCAGGTCCATCGGGGCGGCTTGCTCTACCTGTTTTATTTCGTATTGCGCCGGCGCGGACAGCGGCAGCCCGGCCAGCAGGATCAGGGCCAGCGGCCCTGCAAGCGGTCGTAACATCAGGGAATCTCCAGTTTCAATCCGATCGTCACACCCAACCCCTCCCCGAAGCGGGGAGGGGAGTAAAACTGGCTCCCCTCCCCGCTTCGGGGAGGGGTTGGGGGAGGGGTTGTCTTTAGCGCTTTTAGCGGACCGTGAACCGGCCCAGGTAGGCCCCGCGCCGGCCGGCGTCGTTCCAGGTCGCGTTGACGCCCTTGCCGGTGAAGGTGTGTTCCACGGCGAAGGCCGGGCGCACGTCCACGTCGAGGGCCAGCGGCGGGTAGAAGGCCGACTCGTTGCCGCACACCTTGTCGTGCTTGGCGTCCAGGCAGCGGGTCGAGATTTTCGCACATCCCGCATCGAGAACGGCACAACCGCCCTCGGCGCACTCGCAAACGTCCAGATCGACCTTGGCGCTGTGGACGGCGACCACGTTCTCGACCAGGGCGCCGCCCTGCTTGCGGGCCAGGGCCGTCAGGGCCGCGCGCTGGCGGGCGTTGGCCCGGCTATCGAGGATCAGCACCGCACGGGCCTTGCCGGTCTGCTGCAGCCCCAGCGTATCGCTGGCCGCGACGACGGCGACGACGCCCGAGCCCGTCCAGGCTGACGCCCTGGAACTCGCCTTTCTCGACCTTCCAGCCCAGCACGGCGTGCTTGCCGGTCAGGTTCATCTCGGCATTGGCAAAGCAGGGACCGGTCCAGACGTCACAGGTGCGGGCCTCGATGTACTTGCCCGTCAGCCCCGCCGCGGAGGCCGGCAGGACACTCACGAATACCGCCAGAGCAGCGACAAAGAACAGACGCTTCATGAGCAGGGACCTCTTGAGTCTACGGATTGTTTCTCGTGGGAAGGCATTGGATTATTGTTGACCTGACGAAAGCGTTCGTCAAGACCTGTTAGCCGCGACGCGGAGCCGCGCAGCGGCGCAGCGGAGCGCGGGTTGGCCACCACGAAGACGCGCTCCGCTGCGCCGCTGCGCGGCTCCGCGTCGCGGCTAACCATGCAAACACAAATGCCGCCTTGCCTGGCCATGACGGCAGACAAGGCGGCTTCACAGGGGGGCTGCCTGGCACTCAGGCCATAATCTCCTTGACCACGTTGCCCTTCACGTCGGTCAGGCGCATCTCCCGACCGCTGTAGCGATAGGTCAGTTTCTCGTGGTTCAGCCCGAGCAAGTGCAGGATGGTCGCATGGAAGTCGTGGATGGGCATCTTGCCTTCCACCGCTTCGTAGCCGTACTCGTCGGTCTGCCCGTAGGACAGGCCCGCCTTGACGCCGCCGCCGGCCAACCACATCGTATAGCCCCGGTTGTTGTGGTCCCGACCGTTGCCGTTCTGGGCATAGGGGGTCCGGCCAAACTCGCCGCCCCAGATCACCAAAGTGTCCTTCAGGAGCCCCCGCGTTTCCAGGTCCGCCAGCAAGCCCGCAATCGGCAGATCGATCGACGAGCAGTTACGCGGCAGGGCCTCGCGCAGGTTCTGGTGATGGTCCCATCCCGGAGAGCAAACCTCCACAAAGCGGACGCCCGCCTCGACAAAGCGGCGAGCCAGCAAGCATTGCCGGCCAAAGTCCTCGGTGGTCCGATCGTCGATGCCGTAGCGCTTCTTGGTGGCGGCCGACTCGCCGGACAGGTCCATCAGTTTCGGCACGGCCGCCTGCATGCGGAAGGCCAGCTCGTACGATTCGATCAGCCCTTCCACGCCCGGGTTGACCTCGTCGCGCTCCAGGGTGTTGCGGTTGAGCGACTGGATAAAGTCGAGCTGGGCGCGCTGGGCCTCGACCGGCTGGCGGGGGTTGGCGATGTTGCTGATGGCCGCGGTGGCGACGGGCCGGCGCGAGACGCCGATGGGAGTGCCCTGGTAGAAGGCCGGCAGGAAGGCGCTGCCGTAGTTGGCCGGTCCGCCCAGGCCGGGCGGGGGGCTGATCGAGATAAAGCCGGGCAGGTTGTCGTTCTCGGTGCCCAGGCCGTAGAGCGTCCAGGAGCCCAGCGACGGCCGTTTGAACTGGAAGCTGCCGGTGTGCAGCATGGCGAACGCCTGCGGATGGGCCGGCACGTCGGTCTGCATGCCGCGCAGGAAGCAGAGCTTGTCCACCTGCCTGGCCACCTCGGGGAACAGCTCGGACACCCACTGCCCGCTCTGGCCGTGCTGCTTGAACGACCACGGCGAGCCCAGCAGCGTCGAGAAGGCAAAGCGGCCCTTGCCCAGCGGCTTGCCTGTGTCCTTGTTCAGCTTCGGCTTGCAGTCGAAGGTGTCCACGTGCGACGGAGCGCCTTCCATGCACAGGAAGATCACCCGTTTCGCCCGGGGAGCGAAGTGCGGCTGTTTAGGGGCCAGCGGGTTGCGGCCCTTCTCGGCGGCCTGCGCGGCCAGGCCGGCAAAGGCCAGGTAACCAAAACCGGAGACGGACGTCTTCAGCAGCAGACGCCGGGAAATGGTCGGGAACATGCGAACTCCCTCCCAGGGCGATGCCCTGGGCTATCCTGTTGCGCCCCTTCGGGGCTAGTTCCGATACAAAAAGTCCGCGCTGGCGAAGAACGCCTGGCACAGCGCCGTCCAGGCGGCCCGCGGGCTTGCCTTGCCCGCCGCACCGAGCGTCTTGACGTACTGGCTCAAAAACCGCTGGGCCTGCTCGACCTCGTGCTCGGCTGCCGGCCGGCCAAAGAACAGGCGATAGCCGTAGCGAATCCGCTCGGGGTCGCTGTCGCTGTGGGCCAGCAGCCGGTCGGCGGCCGCTTCCGCCTGCCGCAGCACCAGCGGGACTGTTGAGCAGGAACAGGGCCTGGGCGGGGATGGTGGTGCTGGCCCGCTCGCCGGTCACCAGGCTCGGCTCGGCAAAGTCGAACAGGGCCAGCGCCTCGGGCACCTGGTCGCGGATCACCGGCAGATAGACCGAGCGAGCCCGGATGCGGTTGCTATCCGCCAGCAGGAAGCGTGCGAAGCCGGCCGGGCCTTCGCCAACCCGGGCCACGACTGAGCCCAGCGGCGGTTTCGTGTCCAGCTGGCCGCTCACCGCCAGGATGCTGTCGCGCACCGCCTCGGCGTCCAGCCGGCGGCGGCTCTGCCGCCACGCCAGGGCGTTGTCCGGATCGATCTCGTAGCTGGCCGGGTCGCGGTTGGAACCCAGCTGATAGACCCGGCTCAGGACGATCTGGCGGATGGTCTTCTTGATCGACCAGCCATTGTCCATGAACGACACCGCCAGGGAATCGAGCAGGGCCTGGTTGCTGGGCTTCTGGCCGGCAGCGCCGAAGTTGTCGGGCGTGACCACGATCCCCCGACCGAGCAGGTGCAGCCAGATCCGATTGACCATGACCCGGGCCGTCAGCGGGTTGTCCCGCGAGGCCAGGAACTCGGCCAGCTCGCGCCGGCCGCTGCCGTCCTTGACAACTGGCTGCTGGGTGGTCAGCACCTGGGGGAAGCCTCGGGGCACCGTCTCGCCCGGCTTGTCCAGTTCGCCGCGGACGTAGAGCTTGCTGTCCGTGGTGTAAAAGCGATCGCGGACGCCCATCGCCTGCAGCTTGGGCGTGCCATTGCTCTCGAAACTGCTCAGCCGGGCCTCGGCCCGCTGCATCTCGATGCGCAGCCGCAGCGCCTTCATGAGGTTGTTCTGGCGCTCCTGCATGGTCATGCCGCGCAGTTCCTTGAAGGCCTCATCGCGCTGTTTCTGCAGGCGTTCCCGGGCCTCTTGCGGCAGCGGCTCGACGGCCACCGGCACGCCGGCGCCGCTGGGCAGCGTGAGCAGCGATGCCGGCTGAGCGTTCTGGATCAGCTGGACCGTGCCGTAGCAGGTTTCGGTGCTGCGGAAGATGCCGGACAGGGCGTAGTAATCCTTCTGCGGGATTGGATCGAACTTGTGATCGTGACAGCGTGCGCAGGCCGCCGTCAGCCCCTGGAACGCCTGGAAGGTGGCGTCGATCTGCTCGTCGGCCACGTCCAGCAGGAACTGCTGCCGGTTGCGTTCGTTGAGCTGCTTGGTCCCGATGGCCAGGAAACCGGTCGCGATCAGCAGTTCCGCTTTCTGCCTGTCGCTGTCGGCCGGCAGCAGGTCGCCGGCCAGCTGTTCCTTGAGGAAGCGGTCGTAAGGCTTGTCGCTGTTGAACGCGGCGATGACGTAGTCGCGGTAGCGCCAGGCGTTGGGATAGGCGAAGTTCACCTGCAGGCCCGTCGATTCGGCAAAGCGCACGACGTCCAGCCAGTGCCGGCCCCAGCGCTCGCCGAAGTGCGGCGACGCCAGCAAGCGCTCCACCACCGCTTCAAAAGCCGCTTGCGGCTTCGCCTGCCACTCCTTGACAAACGCCTCGACCTCCTCCGGCGTCGGCGGCAGACCGATCAGGTCGAAATACAAACGGCGGATCAGGGTATGCGGATCGGCGTCGCCGACCGGCTTCAGCCCCCTGGCCTCCAGCCCGGCCAGCACAAAGCGATCGATGTCGCTGCGCGGCCAGGTTGTCGCCTTGACGGCTGGCGGAGCGCTCTTCGCCGGCGGCTGGAAGGCCCAGTAGTGCCGGCCCTTTTCGACGTCGATCTCCTGCTTGACCACCTGAGCGGCACCATCGCGCGGATCGGCAGCGCCATTGCGGACCCAGCGCTCAAAGTCGGCGATGACCTCGTCGGCCAGTTTCTTGGCCGGCATCTTGAGTTCGCCCTGGTGGCGGATCGCCTTGAGCAGCAGGCTGTTGTTGTCACCGGGAATGACGGCTGGTCCGGTTTCGCCGCCCTTGCGGACGCCATCCCGCGTGTCCAGCACCAGACCGCCCTTGATCTTCTCGGACTGGGCCGAGTGGCACTTGTAGCAGTTCTGCACCAGCACCGGCCGGATCTTCTTCTCGAAGAAGGCGGTCTCTTCCGCTGAAGCGGGCCGCTCCTGGGCGGCCTGCACCCAGCCTGCCAGCGCACCCAGCAACAGCAAACCCAGCACTGCGGAAAGCCTGAACATGCCTGCGGTACTCCTGCGAGTCGGGAAACGAGGGCCCTGCCACCATACAACGCACAAGCCGGCTGTTCTTTACAGGTCGGACCGTACATTGTTTAAACCCGCCAACCGCAGCGGGGTAACGATCCGCTCTCTGAAAGGCGAGCGGCGCGGCGTCAGCCCGCCGGTGGAGGGCGTCCCCACCGGCGGGCTGACGCCGCGCCGCTCGCCTTGCCGTCAGGGCCTCTCACGGGCGCGGTTCTTTGGATTCGTTCTTCAGCAATTCCTCGATCGTTGCCTCCGTCCATTGCCGGCTGCCCACCACCCTGGCCCGCAGCCGGCCTTCGCCATCGATCAGGAATGTCGCCGGCAGCACGGCCGCATCGAAGCGGACCGCGGCCATGCCGGATCGGTCCACCCAGACGGGCAGCCGCTGCACGTGCTGCCGGGCAATCTCCTGCACCCGGCTCAGGTCATGCTCGTCGGCACAGACACAGAGGACCTCCACGCCGCGCTTCTGGAGCCGGTCGGCCAGCCGTTCAATGTCGGGCAGCTCCGCCAGGCACGCCGGACAGGTTGTCCCCCAGAAATGAACCAGCACCCGTCTTGCCGCGCAGCCCGGCCAGGGTCACGCGCCGGCCGTCGCTGCCGGACAGGTCAAGGGCCGGCGCGGACGAGCGCTGCGCTACTGCTGTCTTTGCTGGAACCGGCCGGCGGACGCACACCACGCTCTTGCCCGCCTCGGTGAGTTCGTTCCAGACGACGAACACCGCGCCGTCCGGCCCCACGGCGAGCGAGGGGTTGACCTGGAACGCCCCCTCACGCGGGGCGACGGCCTGGGCCGGGCGGAACGTGTCGCCGTTGTCGTCCGAGCAAGCGTGGAAGATGGCCCTGCTTCCCGCAGGCGTGGCGTGGTGGTGCTGGCCGTGGGCCTTGGATTGTTGCCGGGGGCGTTTCGCCCTGGCTGTTGTCCCAGACGGCGTGCAGTCGGCCGGCCCGCGCCGCCAGCCGCGGATGGCCCTGCTCGCCGGCCGTCTCCGGCTGCAGCTCGCGGAAGGTGAACCGCAGTTCGCTCAGACCGGAGCTGGCGAGATAGAGCCGGCGCCGGCCGGTGGACGCATCCATCCACAGGCACGTCAAGCGCTCGCCGCTGATCGCCAGGGCCGGGCCATCGTGCGGACAGCCCGGAATCCGCCAGCGCTCCGGGGTCACGGCCACCGACGGCTCGAAGCCGCGGCCGGCCGGCTGCCCGGCTGACTCGGATGTCGCGGTAATCGTCGTTGTTGTCGCGGAACGCCACGAAGGTCGTCCCATCCCCGGCGCGGACCACGGCCGCGTCACAGCAGGGACAGATCCCCTCGCCGGTCGGCCGGGAGTGGACCAGTTGCTCCGGCTGGAACCGGTCTCCGCCCGGCTGCGACAAGCTGCAGAAGGGCAGCTGCGCCTTGCTGCGATTGTCGAGCCAGGCACAGGCCAGCACGCCATCGGGGCCAACCGACAGGGCGGTGAAGCCCGGCCGGCCGGCCTTGTCGCCGTGAACCGCGACGGGAGCCGAGAAGGTCTTGCCGCCATCGTCGGACCAGGCGGTCTGAAAGACCACCCGCGGCCCACCGGCCACCGCTTCCGTCCAGGCAAGATGGATGCGGTTGCCGTGGGCCGTCAGGCGCGGCACCACGCTCGAAGTGCGCATCACTTCCTTGCCCTTCGACCGGGACACGTAGCGATACACCGGCACCTTGCGGAAAGGCACCGGGCTGGCGAAGGTCTTGCCGCCATTTTCGGAGTGGGCCAGCCAGAGCCTGCGCTCCGTCTCGCTGACCTCGGCGGCCCAGGCCACCACGACCCGACCCTGATCGTCCACGGCGACGGCGGGGGTTTCCCGATCGAGTTTGGCGTCCGCCAGGGACAGCGGAAAGCGGTGAACGACGGGCGTCGGCCCACTGGCCTTGTCCGACGGCGGGGAGTGGTTGAAGGAAAAGGCGACCCAGCCCACGGCCAAGCTGCCGAGGCCGATGGTCAGGATGAGCGGGACAAGGAGACGGTTCATCGCGGTCCTCGAAGTTGATTTAAGTAGGACGGCTCTCCCGAGCCGTCTGAAGTAGGACGGCTCTCCTGAGCCGTCCTGCGGAAAGACGGCTCGGGAGAGCCGTCCTGCGTGTCGTTCAATACGCCCCGACCGTGTCATTGCCGGCCCGGGTCGCCAGTGCTTGCCAGGTGGTCATGCTCACACTGTTGGTGATGAAATGGACGCTGCCGTCACAGAACAGCACGTTGACCCCGTTGACGTGCCGGCTGCGGGCCGTCTTCAGTCCGTAATTGTTGGCGCTGTTGAGGCAGTCGAGCGTCGCGGAGTTCGGCAGTTGCCAGTGGTTGTACGCGGTCGAGAGGTAGCCGCCGTTGATCCAGCGGTCGCCGCGCTGGCCGGTGTAGGTCGTGGTCGAGGCGCAGGTGCCGGGGTCCATGGCGCTGCCGGAAATGTCGATCGCCACCGCCAGCGGATCGATGGTCGCCGGGGCCGGCGACAGGCCCGCCAGGCCGCTGCCGTACACCGACTCGCTGAAGGCCGCCGTGTTCGAGGTGCCGTCCGTGATGCTGTTGAAATTGATCGGCCCGCCGGGAAGGAGGAGGAAGACGCCATTGCTGGTGACGTAATCGCCGTTGACGTTGCTGTTGCCGCTATCGACGACGTTACTGGTGCCCGTCCCGGTGCAGGAGACGTAATTGGTGCCGCCGAAGGTGACCCCCGCGACGGCACCGTTGCCGCCCGGCACCGAGCCAAAATCACTGGGACAGGAGTAGACCGGCACGGCCGTCGCGGCGGGGACGGCGTTGACGCCCTTGTAGGTGGAGGTCGCCCCGTTGGCCCCGGTGAAGTCGATGAGCTGATACAGGATCTGCTGTTCGACGTAGGGCAGCAGGTGGGCATGGGGCGAGAAGGCCAGCGGATAGGGATCACGGGCCTCGGGGAAGAAGCCGGTGGCCTCCTGGTAGGCGTGCAGGGCGATGCCGATCTGTTTGAGGTTGCTGGTGCATTTCATCCGGCTGGCGGCCTCGCGCACCTTCTGCACGGCAGGCAGCAGCAGGCCGATCAGGATGGCGATGATGGCAATCACCACCAAAAGCTCGATCAGGGTAAAGGCGGAACGTCGGGACATGCTGTCCTCTCCAATCTCTCACGGGTCCAGGTGGGCGCACCGCGAACCGATCCGGGCGGGATCGTCCGTCCGGGAGAGCGCAAGCAGCGGTGCGCGGCCGGGCCTATCCAGGACGCAGTCCCGGCGGGCCGGCAAGAATTCGCCAGTTGAAGCGTTCGCGGAATGCCGATCGCGTCAGCAAGCGGTGGACCGGGGAGGAGGAGCAGGCGGAGTGGTGGGGCGGACGGCAGTATGTTGCTGCAAAGGGGTGAGCCAGGCGACGGGAGCGAGGACGGTTTCCAGTCCAGGGGCGGAGCGGGCAGCGACTCGGCCGCGAGGCTGATCCACAAGAGGTTGCCGCCCTTGCACTTGAGCGCGGCTGAGCCGACGAAGAAGGCGACCGCGGACACACGATCTCCAGGGTGGCCCGCCCCCAACCCAGGGCGTGCCCTGGGCTATCGTGTTGCGCCCCTTCGGGGCTGTTGGCTGTTGTCTTCCGCCCCGAAGGGGCGCAACAGGATAGCCCAGGGCAGCGCCCTGGGTTGGGGGCGGTCTCAGCGGCTTCCCGTTTGGCACAGCAACAGCACGTCGGAGCGTCGCTCGGCGTTTCGGCTTCTTCGCTGCTGGAAGGCCGCTCCGCGGAAGCGGGCGGCTGAACGTTGTTGGCACGTGCCCAGGCCAGGCGTTCTTCCGGAGTGAAGCAGCAGCAGCTGGCCCAGAACTGCTCGGCGGTCTGGCAGCCGCAGGAGCGGTACTGACAGGGGAAGGGCTGATCGCTCTTCTTCAGGGTGGGCACGGGCAGCGGCAGACCCAGCGTGACGGCGAAGTACGAGACGAACGCCAGCACGGCACAGGTCCTGTGTCGCGTTGTGGGTCTGTCTTGCTGTCGTCGGGTCGAAACCATGATGCTGTGATGGTTCGGGTGGTAGGAAGCGATTACATCCTAGCGAATCGCAAGGAGTTGACCAGAGGTAGCGCGTTTTCTTATCGTAATGGGCAAGTCGGTCCGCAGTTGGTTTGGCGAAGAGGGAAACGCCGATGAGCGTCTGGTTCGTCTACCGCTGTCCCTACCTTGGTCCCACGGAGAAGCACGTCAAGCGCTTCCCCGACGCAACGTTGCTGGACTGGTTCCGCCGCATCTGGCGGCCGATTCCGTACGACAAGGAGGCCTGGGCGTACGCCGAGGAATTGCTGGGCTGCGAGGTTTACTCGTTCGGCAGCATGTTTGTGAGCATTGCCGAATCCGGCAGGCAACCGCCCGAGACGATGGAAGACGCCGTCGGTGCAGTCAGCGCGATGTACACCAACGAGATCCTGCATGGCCCGCACGTCGTACAGGTGCTGACCGATGACGACGAGCTGGACATGGCCTGGTTTCTGCTGGACGATCAGTTCCTGGCCGAGCATCCGGGCCTGGCGACGTTCCTCCTGACCGAAGACTGGAAACTGCCCGCAGAGATTGGCCCCGGCGGCTTCACCACGAACGAGCCAACCGAGATCGTCCGCCCGGCCGGGAGCGGTCCTGGAACGACCTGGGTGGTCTGGCTCAGTTCGGACCCGGATCATCTCGAGCATCCTGGCGTCGTGATGGCCATCGAGGGCCTCCGCCTGCCGCAGCTGTCCCGCTACCTGATCCGGACCGGCAAGAGAGACATTTCCGGGGACACCAGCTGCGTTCTGGAAAGAATTCGCGAGCAGTTGCGCTTCGAGCTGGAAGGCGCCGGCCCGCAAGAGGAGAGCTTCCTGGCGGCCCTGAGTGCCAATCCGGGCGACGAAGCGACCTGGAGCGCCTACGGCGACTTCCGCGAGGAGCAGGGTCGCCGTTCCCCGGACCTCGATTTGCTGGAGCGGGCCTTGCCTCGGATGAACCGAACGGATAAGAACAAACTCCTCCGCGTGGAGGAACACATTGCTCAGTACCTGGTGGACGACGAGGGAGAAAGCGAGCAGTGGTATCTGTTCGACGATCTCTGGGCCAGTGCGCATCCGGTGCTGGTAAACGGGCTGTTTCGCTATGCCGCTCGCTGGGACGTGCTGACCGTGGAGCCGGTTGACGGCGAGGAAGCCGAGGCGGACGACCGCGAGTAGTTTGCCCCGTGGCTCTTTGCCTGCCGGGACGGAGAGGCTGGGAGAGAACGAGAAGCCACGTCTGGGCGGGACCAGGTTCTTGCTCCCGGCTGTTCAGCATGCAATCATCAGGGTGTAATCTTCCCGAAACTGGTTGAGAAGGCGGACGAGTCCTGGACTGAGAGTCTGTTCCGCAAGGGACACCTCTTTGTTAGCCACCCTTCGCAGAAGGGTGTTTGGCGACCCCAACACCCTTCTGCGAAGGGTGGCTAACGGGATCACCCCGCGTTGCGATTGTCTTCCTCCGTTGTCTTCCCTTGACATCTTCCCTGGCCCTGCGATCATGGGCGGAGGACCGCCCTTGACGTTTCCCCGAGGAAACCAGGCGTTGCTCGATCCAGTATTCATGAACGGAGTCCGTCTCCATGAACAAGACGTTCGCTGTCATCCTCCTGACCATCAGCATCGGCGCAACGCTGACGCCGGACTTGCAAGCCCAGGCCCAGCCGCCCACGGCGGAGGAACTGATCACCCAGCTGGGCAGCAACCAGTTCAGCCAGCGTGAGCGAGCCTTCCAGGAGCTGGAAGCGCGGGGCCTCAGCGTCCTGCCCCAGCTGCGGCAAGGCCGTCAACCATCCCGATGCCGAGGTCCGTCGCCGGGTGCGTGAGCTGGTCGCGACCCTGGAGCCGATCGCCGCCGTGCAACCCAAACGCATTACGCTGTCGAATGAGCCGCAATCGCTGGCCGCCCTGCTCAAGCAGATCGAGAAACAGAGCGGCTACCGGATTCAGACGGAAGCGAGGGACGATCCCAAACCCTTGAGTCTGGAGATGAAGGACGTTCCCTTCTGGGAAGCCGTGGAACGGCTGCGCCGCCAGACCGGCCTGCGTCTGAACGTGCCGGTCTGGAACGAGGATGTCGAGTTGAAGTCACGTCCTCTGCGATCGCCTCAGGTCGCCCTCGATGGGGCCTTTCGTGTGGAAGCGACGCGGTTCCTGGAGTGCAGCGACACCAATTTCGAGGAACCCGGCAAGGACGGCAAACCGATCCGCCGCGACCATCGGCTCCTGCTGCATCTCTCGCTCCTGGCGGAGCCGAAGTTTCTGCTGGTGGGCATCGAGCCGCCTCGGGTGGAGAGCGCACGAGACGAGGAGGGCAATTCCCTGAAGGCTTCCCGTTTTGTCTGGAATCGGGAATTGGAAGACTCGAAGGAATTGCTGGACCACGTAGCTCTGCTCATGCTGCATTACACGGTGAACCTCGAGAGGTTCCGGCACTCGACCGTGATTCAGTTGCAGCGTGCCTCGGACCGGGCCCGAACGCTCAAGGTGCTGCGCGGCGTCATCCCGGTCGAAGTCGTGGTGGAACGGAAGCGGGTTGTAGTGTCTGAGAATTTCCTGGAATCGACGGGGACCGAATGCCGGATCGGACAGGAAGCGATCCAGATCAGCAGGGTCCGCAGTCTCAACGAGAAGGGGTATGCAGTCCGGTTGGCCGTGCCCCCATTCCACAAAGACGCCCGGACGTTCTGGCGTGAGCGAACGCACCTCGAAGACGCCCGGGGGAATCGCTTTGCTCGTGGAGGATATGGCCATTACGAGCAAGGGGACATGGTTAATGAGGTCGGCCTCGAATTCAAGGCGGGCCAGGATCCCCAGATGGGTCCCCCGAAGCGGCTGGTCATCGAGGACTGGGTGATCGTCCGCCATCTCATCCGCTTCGAGTTCAAGGATCTGCCGTTGCCCTGAGGCCTGCCGATGAAAGCACGCAAGACCGGTGGCCGACGTGCCCGGCCGCGTTTGCTTCGAGGACAGGATTGAATCAGAAGAGGCTTTGTCCTGATTCATCCTTCCTCCTTGCCACAGGCTCGTTTTCCAGCTTGCGGATGCGCTCCTCGAGGTCCGCGATCAGGAAGAGCACCTGCTTGCCCAGATGAACGTAGAGGGCCATCAGGACGAACAGGTCCTCCAGCGCCCAGGGCCTGGTCAGCAGCACCCGCACCACGTTCCGCCAGAAGTAGCGCGCGGTGGAGCCATTGCAGCCGAGCTGACGAACCACCCGAACGAACGCCCGCAGCAGACGCAGCCCCTCGCTCAGCGTCGGCCGATGCCTGTGCTTGCCCTTGAGCCGGAGGGCGGTTTCGAGAACGCGACCGAAGTAGTTCCGGGGATGATAGACCCTGCGGAGCACGTCGGCGTAGTCCTTGAGGATCTCGACCCTGGGACGCAGCGTCCGGAAGTTGAGCCCTTCGGTCGTTTGGTCGATCAGCGGCCGGCCCTGGGGCATGTCGCTCGCCGGCATGAAACGGCCCTCGGCCGCCAGGCGCCGGCCCAGCTGGGTCGCGGGCAGGGCGACCAGCAGACCCACCAGCGCCATGCCGATGCCGCTCTCCTGGATGCACGCGACGATCCGGTCTGCCACGTGCGGACCTTCGTTGTCGAAGCCCAGGATAAAGCCGGCCGTGACCATCAGCCCGTGCTGCTGCAGACGATGAACGCTCGGCACGATCGGGCTGCGGGTGTTGACCTCCTTGTGGATCTGCAGGAGCAGGTCCCGGTCCGGTGTCTCGATGCCGCAGAAGACAAAGCGGAAATCCGCCTGCCGCATCAGCTCCAGCAGCTCGGCGTCCTCCGCCAGGCTGATCGTGGCGTTGATCCCATAGTAAAAGGGGTAATGGTGCTCCCGGCTCCACGTGGCCAGCTGGCGCAGGAACCGCTTGGCCTCGGCGCGGTTGCCGATGAAATTGTCATCGACGATGTGGACGTGGCCGCGGTGGCCGGCCCTGGCCAGGGCCTCCAGTTCGCGCAGCATCTGCGCGGGGGTCTTGGTGCGCGGCCGCCGGCCGTGGACCTCAATGACGTCGCAAAACTCGCAGTTGCACGGACACCCGCGCGAAAACTGAACGTCGGCATGCTCGTAATGGGCGAACGTGACCAGGTCAAAGCGGGGTGTCGGACTTTGCGTCATGTCCGGTTTTTCGTCGGAGCGGTAGGTGCCGGCCGGCTTGCCCTTGTGCCAGTCCACGAGAAACAGGGGGACCGTGATCTCGCCTTCGTCCAGCACGCGATAGTCGGCGGCGGCGTAGACCTCCGGCTGGCTGCTGGGGCCAGGACCGCCCACGACAATCCGCTTGCCGTGGCGATGGGCCCGGTCGATCAGTTCCAGCACGCCGGACTGCTGGGGGATCATGCCGGTCGCCAGCACCAGGTCAGCCCAGTGGAACAGCGCGTCGTCCATCTCCTCGACGTTGAGATCGAGCAGTTTGAACTCCCAGTCCTGGGGCAGCAGCGCGGCCGCCGTCAGCAGCCCCAGGGGCGTGGCCGGGTAGCGGGCCCCCAGGAGTTCGCAGACGTCCTTGTAGTTGAGGAAACTGAAGTCCGGCACCCGCGGGCAAACGAGAAGGCACTTCACCGCACACCTCCCGGTGGATCACCACGAAACACGTGCCGCCCTGACCGCTGCTGCTCCGGAAAGAGTACCGTGCGCCAGGCACCGCAGCAGGCACGCTCCGAGTGGGCGACGATAACGCAACCAGAGGAAGCGCGGCACCTCGACCGCCCCCATCCGGCTCTTGAGCGGATAGGAGGTCTGGCCCATCTCCAGCCGGGACGCGCCCGGCGGATCGCCTCGGCCACGACCTCCGCGACCAGGTTGGGATAGACCTGCCATTCGCGCCGCGCCTGGTAATCCAGCCCGGCCAGCAGAAAGGTGGCGACGTTGGCCGTGAAGAGCATGATGGCTACCGCCAGCGGCTGGCCTTTCCGCTCCAGGAAGATCGCGCGCGACTGCCCTCCCAGGTCCGTGTCCAGGCGGTCGATAAACGACCGGTTCAGCGTTTCCAGCCGATGGCGGGCCCGCTGGATCACCTGCTGGTAGAGCGCGAAAATGACTTCCCCTTCGGTCGCGAACCGCTCCAGGTGCCGAACCTCCAGCCCGGCGCTCTGGCGGGCCCGAAGCGTCGCCCGGAGTTGCCGGCGATAGCCGGCGGTCATCGATTCCAGGTAGCCGGAGAAGGAATCCCAGACGATGGGCAAGGAGCAAGAGGGCAAACTGAACGCGCGAAAGAACCCCTGGTCGCGGAGCGGTTCGAGCTGCCCGGCCGCGGCCGGGTCAAACTCCTTGAGACACAGCAGACCCGTGGACGTTGTCCGCGCCAGCCGTTCCATGGCGCGGGCAATGACGGCCAGGACCGCGCGGGCGTCCGCCCAGGGAGCCAGCTTGAGACAGGGCTGACCGAACGACACCGGCAGGCCGTCGAAGAGGATCGGCAAGCGCAAGAAGCCGGGCCAGCAGCGCCGCACGGTTCGGGACAAGGACTGGGGCCAATCGCCGGCGAGCAGGTCCAGGTAGAGAGTCATCCGGCTCAAGGTGGTCACACAGCAGAGTTCGCCCTCCTGGTAAATCATCAGGTGCCAGTAGTCGGCGTTCTCGACCCGTGCCTCCTGGCAGAGTCGGACAAACCGGTGAGACATTTGCAGGTCGTCCGGCCCCAGGAGGCTGTCCCACAACGCGGCCGGTACGTCGTTGCTGTTGCGGAACAGACGGACCTCCAGCCCCTCCGCCCGCCTGGCGGCGCGCTCCTCCCCCGGACGGTGCCGGCTAACAGGAGTCGAGATGAACTGGAACATGCAAAGCGGACTCCGCGTCATTCCTTCAAGAGAGCTAACTGGTCCTCGAAGGCCGTCAAGATCTGGGCGATGTCGTCGGGAGTGTAACTGGCCATGGCACACAGCCGGAGCCGGGACTGGCCGCGGGGCACCGCCGGGAAAATGATGGCGGTGGCCCAGAGGCCGGCGTCGAGCAGGCGTCGGGCGGCGAGCCAGGTGCGGTGCTCGTCGCGGAAGATCACCGGAATGATGGGCGAGACGGAGGCGCCGGTGTCAAAGCCCCGCTGCCGCAGTCCTTCGCGCAAGGTCCGAGCATTGGCCGTCACCGCGGCGATCCGGCCTGGCTCGGCCTCGATGACGTCCAGGGCGGCCAGGGCACTGGCGGTCGCCGCGGGACAGAGGGCCGCCGAGAACACGAAGGGAGCGGCCTCGTGCTGGAGGTACAGCACGTCGGCCGTCGAGGCCGCGACGTAGCCGCCGTTGGAAGGGATGGCCTTGGACAGCGAGCCGACCCAGAAGTCCACCTCGCCAGGCGACAGACCAAAGTGCTCGTGGACGCCCCGGCCGCTGCTTCCCAGGACGCCCAGGCGCATGGGCCTCGTCCACCAGGAGCAAGGCCCCGTACCGTTTCTTGAGATCGACCAGCTGGGGTAGGGGGCACAGGTCGCCGTCCATCGAGTAGAGCCCTTCGACGACGATCAGGGTGCTGCCGCGCCCTCCGGCAGCGGCCAGTTTCTGCTCCAGATCGGCGACGTCGTTGTGAGCGAAGAACTCGAAGGAGACGCCTGCCAGGCGCGTGCCATCGACCAGGCTGCGATGGGCGCGGGCGTCCAGCAAGACCCGGTCGGCCCGGCTGACCAGGGCCGGGATCAGGCCCAGGTTGGCCAGGTAACCGGACGACACCGTCATGGCGGCCTCGGTCCCCTTGAAGGCCGCGATGCGGCGCTCCAGGGCCCGATGCAGTTCGGTCGAGCCGGTCAGGATGCGGACGCCGCCCGTGCCGGTGCCGAACTGCTGCACGGCGGCGATGGCCGCCTGCTCGATCGCCGGATGGCCGATCAGGCCCAGGTAGTCGTAGGCGGACACCATCAGGAGTTCTTGTCCGGCCGTGCAAACCCGAGGCCCGGAACGGCCCTCCAGGGGATATTGATAGGTGTACTGTCCGGTTTTGACGGTCTGCCCGATGACGTGAAACCAGCGCCGGCCGCGGGAGGTCGCCAGGTGCGGCGGACAGCAGGAAAGCAGATCGTCGTCGGCGAACAGTCTGGCAAACGGGCCCGTGGTGGCCGCCAGGACGGGGTCCGCATGGCCAGCGGGCGGTCGATCCGAAAAGTCTTGAGGCATCATCTGGGCTTTCCTCCACCAGCAACCGGGACCACTGGACTGCGAAGCTCCGGACCTCGGGACTCGGCCAGGGCCAGTTCGCTCCGGGTGTGGTGCCGATGGGCCCAGAGGAACTGCCAGCCGATCTTCAGCACCCCCAGCCACAGCCGCAGGAACTTCAAGGAAAAAATGGGCGGAGCGGTCGGTAACTTCAGCCGCAGGACCCGCCACGGATTCAGGCAGGCGTGGGCGTACGTGCTCAGCAGCGACCGGTAATACTCCTTCAGGTTCATCCGGGTGGGCAGCACCGTGTGCGACAGGTCCCAGAGCCCGTGGGCGCGCCGGCTGACCAGCAGGTGCTCCCGATACTGCTCCCAGATCAGGGTGCCGGGCATTGGCGTGAGCGGCGAAATGTTGAGGTAGTACAGGTGATTGTCGTCAATGAACCGCTTGAGCCGGTCCCAGTCTTCTTTCGCGTAATGGGGCTGGACGATGAGCGAGCCGTAGATGTCCACGCCATGTTTCTGCAGCATCGCGATCGCTCGGCGGTTGTGATCGACCGTCGCCTGCTTGTCCATCGAGTCCAGCTCCGGATCGGTGGCCGCTTCCAGGCCGATAAAGACTGCCTGGAGACCGAGCCCGGCCCATTCGGCGATGATCTCCTCGTTCTCGGCCACAAAGTCGGCCCGGGCGTAGACCAGATACTTCTTGCGGATGCCGCGCTCCCGGAGGAGCCGGGCCAGTTCCCTGAGGCGCGTTGGGTGGATCAGGAAAATGTCATCGACAATGTAGACGTGCTCACAATCGATCTGCTCCAGTTCCCGGGCAATCGACTCGGGGCTGCGCGAGTAGGGATGGCCGTCGGTGATGCGCCAGGTGAAGCAGAAGTTGCACTTGTACCAGCAGCCCCAGGTCGTCTTGACGGTGGCGACCGGCTGATGGAAGAGGTAATAGTACTTGGAGGCGCAGATGAGCCACCAGGTCGCGGCGCGGCAGCGGCAGGGAGTCCGGATGGGGCATGTACTCTCGCTCGGCCGTCAAGTGCAGGCCCTCTGCCCACGGCAGTGCCAGCCCGGGCACCTCCTCCAGGGGCTGGCCCGTCTGGAAGGCCCGGACGACCTCGGGCATGACCGTGGTGCCGTCGCCGAGCACGATGCAGTCCACCGAGGGATCGACAAAATCTTCCGGGGCCCGCGAGGCGTGGACGCCGCCCACCACGGTGCGGACGTTGGCGTCCCACCGCTTGGCCGCCCGGCACAGTTTGAGGACCTCGTTGACGCCGGTGATGTAGCAGCTGGTCCCAACGACGTCCGGCCGAAAACGACGGAGTCGGCCCTCGAAGTCGCGTTCCAGGATCAGGTCCATGATCTGGACCACGTGACCATCGAGCCCCGCCGCCACGTACTCCAGTTCCAGCGGCTCGCAGATCATGATGTGTTTCAGCCCGATCGTGTGTCGGGGGACCGGGGGACGGACTAACAAGATGCGCATGGCCTGCCTCGCTGTTGTTTCCTGTGGCGGCCGATTCCGCATCGGCCTGCACGTCAGACAATGCCCGGACAGATTCGCCGCTTGACGTGGTTGCGATAGTGGACGTTCACGCCCACGATGAATGCCCGCATCCAGGCCCCAAGCCCGGCCCGGTTGCGGCTGACCCGATGCCAGATGCTGCTCCAGGAGAACAGCCGTTCGTACAGCGCCCAGTAGCTGGCCTGCAGCTCGGCTGGCTCCAGCCGGCTCGGCCGGAAGACGACCTGGCCGCCACTGTAGCGGCCCAGTTCCGGCGAGACAATCCTCCCGTCGGCCAGCAGGCGGTCGTACAGCGGCGTTCCCGGGATCGGCGTCAGGATGTGAATGCGCGGCACCGAAATGCGGTTCTCCATCAGGAAATCGTAGGTCTGCTGAAACACCGTCCGGTCGTCCTGGTCCAGTCCCACGATCATTTCGGTGGAGACGTCGATGCCGTGAGCGCGAATGGTCGCCACGGCCTCGGCGTAGCGCTCCGGCCGGTTCCAGGCCTTGTCGATCGTTTCCAGGCTGTCCGGGTTGGTCGATTCGATGCCGAAGGAGAGCAGGCAGCAGCCGCTTTGCCGGGCCAGTTTCAGCATGTCCGGCCGGCTGGCGACGTGCAGACTGCACTGGCTCATCCAGACAATCTTTTCCGGGATCAGGGCCTGCCACAGCTCCCGGCAATAATCCCAGTCCACCCCGATGTTGTCGTCGATGAAGGCGACGTACCGGCTGCCGCGCACGCGCTTGGCCTCGCGCACGTCCCGCAGCACCTGACCGACGGGGCGCTTGCGATAGCCCTGGTGGAAGAACGCGGTCACCGAACAGAAGGTGCAGGTAAACGGACAGCCGCGGGTTGCCTGGACCGGCGACCACCAGCCAAACGTGCGCGAGGTCATCCGGTCGTAGCGCGGCAAGGGCAGGTCCTTGATGTCCGGCGGTTGCTGCATGCGATAGATGGGCTGGAGTCGGCCGGCCTGGGCGTCGCGAATCACCTGGGGCCAGAGTTCCTCCGCCTCGCCGATCACCACGCAGTCGGCGTGGGCCAACGTCCAGGCCGGATTGACCAGGCTGGCGGCGATGCCGCCGATCACGACTTTCCGCCCTCGCTTCCGGAAGCTGTCGGCGATCTGCCACGCCCGCACCAGGCCGGACCCCATCCCGGTCAGGCCAACCAGGTCCCAGGGCTCGTGAAATGGTATCTTCTCAACGGTTTCGTTGACCAGGCGGAGCTGCACGTCGGGCGGCGTGACCGCGGCCAGCATGGGGAGGGTGAGCCCGGGCAAATGGATGCGCTGTTGCTTGATGGGCCGCCCGGAAGTATCCAGCGCCGTTGGAGCGATCAGGACGATGCGCATGGGCTTTGATCCGTCGGGATTTGGGAAAGACCGCAACAGATGGCGGCCCTTCCCCCGCTGATTGTAGCGAGAGCACTTTTTCCAGCAAGGGGGGCAGCACGATTGAGGACACAATTCCTTGCAATCTCTCCAGGAAGGGGATAACCTCAAGCGCTGGACAACCCTTGCGGACGTGGCAGTTACGTTGTGACTGTCAACTTTGTTCGCCGACGGGTGATCTTCTCGTTTCATGGCGTCAAGCGAGGTATCAACTATGAGCAATCAGCCAACTGATCGTCAAGGGCTGGACGCTGCATTTCAGGCGGAGGAAGCCCGAAAGACCCGCTTGATCCTTGAAGGTCGATTGCTGAATGCCCAGCAGCAATTTGACGGAGCCGCCCGCCGCTTTGCCGAGGCGGCGGAGATCGAGGATCGGCTGGCCGACACCTGCGCCCAGCTGGGAAAGAAGGACAACAGCTGGAAGCATCGCTTCAGCTCGGCCAGCCTCTGGGCCCTGGCAGGCAATTTCCATCAGGCCATTTGCATGGGCGAAAAACTGCTTGCAGAACCAGACCTGTTTCCCCCTTTGCGCAAGCAGATTCAGGAGTACACCCAGGCGCTCCAGCAGAGGCGGATTCAGTGGGCTGCCGGTCTAGAACTGGCCGCGAACGCGACCGAAACGGGTTCTCCCGGACCGGCGTGATTCCCAAGGAGCCGCCGCGTGTCCGCAATGTGATGCGAGTAGTGGAGTTGGGATGCCGTGACCGAGCAAGATTGGCTGCACTGCGCGGATCTCCTGCCGATGCTGTGGTTCCTGGAGGGCAAAGCAACGGACCGCAAGTTACGGCTATTCGGGTGTGCCTGTTGTCGCCGTATCTGGCACGAGTTACTCAACTGCGTTGCAACCCACACCAAGCCCGAACAGAATTACCGCGCCGTCGAGACCGCGGAACGCTATGCCGATGGAAAAGCAACCCCAGAAGAACTGACGAGCTGCCTGGTTGATCCGCCCTGCGGCTACGCCGCGCCAGCCGCTTTCTTCGGGACAGCAGGAAGCCCGCTCGATCTAATCGACGTAGTGAACTCTGCTGCCGATGCTGTGGCAGCCGATGACCAGAAACTGTATCGGATCGAAGAGCAGGCACAGGTGACTTTGCTCCGCGACATCATCCACAATCCGTTCCGTGCCATCTCGGCCGACCCCATCTGGCTTACACCGACCGTACTCGCCCTGGCACAGGCCGCGTACGAACACCGCAAGCTACCTGGCGGCACCCTCGATCCCAACCGGCTCGCTGTGCTGGCCGACGCCTTGGAAGAGGTTGGCTGCACCGATGCCAGCCTTCTGGGTCACCTGCGGAGCGCTGGCCCTCACGTGCGTGGCTGCTTTGTGTTGGACCTTCTTTTGGAAAAGGCGTAACCCATGACCGAAGCCGAGTGGAACCGCTGCTCCGCTCCGCTGAAGATGCTGGAGTTCCTAGGCGGTCACCCGAGCGAGAGGAAGCTGCGGCTGTTCAGCTGTGCTTGCTGCCGTCGCATATGGCACCTGCTGTCTGATGAACGGAGTCAGGCGGCGGTGCGGGTCGCCGAATTGTACGCCGATGGGAGCGTTGACGGCGCGCAGTTGAGCGCAGTGGCGACGGGCGCGAGGGCCAGCGTGCTGGCCGCAGGCCTCTACGATCACCCAGCCTCTGCGGCACACAGGGCCGCCTACGATCCCAAAGAGTACCCTCCCCCTTACCCGGACGCTCCTTCCATGAACGCGTTCGCTGCTGCGGAGGACGCCGCCCAAGCGGCTGCTTGTGCTGACGAGGTGTGGAGGGTGGGAAAGAACCGAAAGCGCGCAAGGTGTCTTTCAACAAAGCGAAACGGGAAGAGCGTGCCGCACAGAGCCTGCTGCTCCGCGACCTCCTGGGTAACCCCTTCCACCCCGTGACCCTGAACCCCGCCTGGCGAACGCCTGCCGTGTTGGCCCTCGCCCGGGCCGCCTACGACTGGCGCAGCCTGCCCGGGGGCATGCTCGAGGCCTCCCGCTTGGCGGTACTCTCCGATGCCCTCGAAGACACTGGCTGCCCCGACGCCGAACTTCTGGCCCACCTGCGTTCCCCCGGCCCCCATGTCCGGGGGTGCTTCGCGGTGGACGTGATTTTGGGCAACAAGTGATCAGCCTCAAACACAAAGAGCCTCCCGGCTCGCTGTGCCATCTCTCCCACCCGTGGTCAGCGCGAACCGAAAGGCTCGAAAACGCTTCTGTGCGGGGTGAGGTTACAGCAACCCCAGCCCCACCAGTAGCAGGTCGATCAGCTTGATCCCCACGAACGGCACGATCACCCCGCCCAGACCCCAGATCAGCAGGTTGCGCCGCAACAGCGCATCCGCTCCCACGGGCCGGTAGCTGACTCCCTTCAGCGCAATCGGGATCAGGCAGGGGATGATGAGCGCGTTGAAGATCACCGCTGACAGGATGGCCGACGTCGCCGAGTGCAGCTTCATCACGTCCAGCACTCCGAGCCACGGCAAGGTCGATGCGAACAACGCCGGCACAATTGCAAAGTATTTTGCAAGGTCATTCGAGATAGAAAATGTCGTTAAAGCCCCCCGCGTCATGAGCAGCTGCTTGCCGATCTCGACGACCTCGATCAGCTTGGTCGGGTCGCTGTCGAGATCGACCATGTTGCCGGCCTCCTTGGCGGCCTGGGTGCCGCTGTTCATGGCCACGCCCACGTCGGCCTGGGCCAGGGCGGGGGCGTCGTTGGTGCCGTCGCCCATCATCGCCACCAGCCGGCCGCCGTGCTGCTCCTTGCGGATGTAGGCCAGCTTCGCTTCCGGCGTCGCCTCCGCGATGTAGTCGTCCACGCCCGCCTGGCCGGCGATCTGCTTCGCCGTCAGCGGATTGTCGCCGGTCACCATCACCGTCCGCACGCCCATTCGGCGCAGGCGCTCGAAGCGCTCGCGGATGCCCGGCTTGAGGATGTCCTCCAGCACCACGATGCCGACCAGGCGGTTACCCTCGGCCACCAGCAGCGGCGTTGCGCCCATCCTGGCGACGGCATCGACCCGCTCCTGCGTGTGCGGCAGCGGGGTGCCGCCCTGCTGTTTGATGTACCGCTGCACCGCGTCGGACGCTCCCTTGCGGATGATCCGGCCGTCGGGCAGGTCGATGCCGCTCATGCGCGTCTGGGCGGTGAACTCCACGAAGCGGGCCCCGGGCGGCGGGTCAGCCTGGAAGGGGTTGACCCCGGGCATCTTGCGGAACAGCTCGACTATGCTCTTGCCTTCCGGCGTCTGGTCGGCGGCGGAGGCCAGGGCGGCCAGGTAGCCGACCTCGGCGGCGGCGTAGTCGCCCAGCGGCAAAAACTGCGTCGCCCGGCGGTTGCCGATGGTGATGGTGCCGGTCTTGTCCAGCAGCAGCGTATCGACGTCGCCGGCCACCTCCACTGCCTTGCCGCTCTTGGCAATCAGGTTGGCGCGCAGGGCGCGGTCCATGCCGGCAATGCCGATCGCCGCCAGCAGCGCACCGATGGTCGTCGGGATCAGGCAGACCAGCAGGGCCACCAGCGTCGGAATGTCGGTTCCCAGGCCGGGCTTGCCGACGTAGTTCTCGGCGTAGCGGGCAAAGGGCCAGAGCGTGGCGGTGACGATCAGGAAGATCAGCGTGAAGGCCGACAGCACCAGCGACAGGGCGATCTCGTTGGGCGTCCGCTGGCGGGAAGCTCCCTCGACCAGGGCGATCATCCGATCCAGGAACGACTTGCCCGCGCCTGCGGTGATCTTGACGACGATGCGGTCGGACAGCACCCGCGTGCCGCCGGTGACGCCGGAGTGGTCGCCGCCGGCCTCGCGGACCACGGGGGCCGACTCGCCGGTGATCGCCGACTCGTCCACGGAGGCGACGCCCTGGATGATCTCGCCGTCGCCGGGGATCAGCTGACCGGCCACGACCACCACCTTGTCCCCTTCGCGCAGGGCGGTCGAGCTGGTCAGCTCCTCGACGCCGTCCGGACGGATGCGCACGGCCGGCGTCTCCTGGCGCGTCTTGCGCAGGGCCTCGGCCTGGGCCTTGCCGCGGGCCTCGGCCAGCGACTCGGCGAAGTTCGCTCCCCACGGATCATTGCTCTCGTTTGGCGAGTTTACCACTTTTTTCTTTTTTTCTCTTGACGGAAGGGAAGTTGTTCGGGAAGATCTGAACAGGGATACATGGAACGAGTTCAGTAATTCTACTGTGCGAGTTTATCCTAGCCGTTGGGCGTCGTTTTGGCTAGAGTTTCCTTCAGGTTTTTCTGAAGGAGTGTTGGCATGTCCACGATTCTGGAGCATCCCACAGCCCAAGCCTTGCTTGAGCAGACCGACGTCGCCCCCGAGACCGTGAACTCTTGTTCCCGGCGCCTCACGACCTTTATTCAACGCTACCTCCCCTGCTTCTACCGCAAGGAGCAGCGTTGCCATGCCGACACCATCCTGCGCGGCAAACTCACCGGCCTGCAACGCAAAACCACCGAACCGATTGCCACTCAGGCACACGAAAAACGCCGGCCCCTGCAACTCTTTGTCGGCGCCGGACTGTGGAGTGACGACGCTGTCACCGCCGAGTTGCGCCGCCACGTCCACACGGAGATTGCTGACCCCCAGGGCGTCCTGATCCTGGATCCCTCCGGCGTGGCCAAGAAAGGTACCCAGTCCTGCGGCGTGCAAAGGCAGTGGTGCGGTAACCTCGGCAAGGTCGAGAACTGCCAGGTCGGCGTTTTCCTCGGCTATGCTGCCCCTCGGGGCAAGGCTCTCCTGGCGGCTCGCCTGTTCTTGCCCCAGGAGCGGGCTGCCGACCAGGAACACCGCACCAAGACCTATGTTCCCAAGGAGGTCACTTACCAGGAGAAATGGCGGATCGGCCTGGACTTGGTGCGTGGACCGGGACGCGAGTTGCCCCACGCCTGGATCGTCGGCGACGATGAGTTTGGCCGGGCCAGCGAGTTGCGGGCCTGGTTGCGTTTCGACCACGAACGCTACGCCCTGGATGTGCCCTGCAACACCCAGGTCCGGGACCTGAGCAGACGGCGACCTGCCAGCCGACCGGGTGGCGCCGAGCGGTTGCCCGAGTGGGAGAGTGTGGCGGCCTGGGCCGCCCGGCAACCCAAGAAGCGTAGGCGTTACTTCACGATCCGGGACGGGGAAAAGGGGCCGCTGCGTGTCAAGGCAGTGCAGCAGTGGGTGCAGACCAGGGACGAGGATGGCTGCCCCGGAACCCGGGAACGGTTGGTGGTGATCCAAAGCGTGGAGAAGAACCCAAGAACCTGGTATGTCTTGAGCAACGCACCCAAGGAGATCCCGTTGGTGGCCATCGTGGGAGCACGCGGGGAGCGGCACCGGATCGAGCAATTGTTCCAGGAGGGCAAACAAGAGGTGGGCTTGGGGCACTACGAAGTGCGCAGTTGGACCGGGTGGCACCATCACATGACCCTGACGTTGCTGGCGTTGTGGTTTCTGCAACTGGAGCGACTCCAGGTTGGGAAAAAAAAATCCGGGTCTGACGGTGGCGTTGATTCGGCAGATCTTCACGATGTTGCTCCAGCGGCCACGGCCGAGTGCGCGTGACATCGCCGAGACAGTGAGCAAGGTGCTGCGGCGCACGGAGGAAGCGCGGATCTATCATTGGCATCAGAAAACAGGAAGGTTCCCGCCGCCGCGTCCTAAGCTGGGGTTCGCCCCGAAACATCCGTACCCACGGAAATGAAATCGCACAGTAGAAGTAATCAAACCCAACCAACGTGGCCAGTTTGTCGCCAGATGGGGGTCGCTCATGGACTGGACGGAATTGCCCAACCTCAACAACCACGAACTTGCCAAGATGGATCCCCTCGTCCTCGACCTCATAGTCGCAAGGGGCATTCCGAGTCTGGCGCACATCGACATCGATTTCTACCGTCGCATCGTAGACGAATGGACGGATGGCTTCCGTTGTCGCCTGCCGGTGTATGAGCGGCAGTTTCATCGAAGTCCCCAGGATTGGGAGAATGACATTGACTTTTTCCGGCTTGGGCTGCTGTGCCAAAACTTGTACGTCGAGCACGGGGTTCGCTATCGTGAAGATCAACGAGACGCCAAGCGCATCAAATACACCGATCCGAATGATCTGTTTCTGACCGGCGTCCTTGATACTCGCCAAGGAACGTGCGGCAACATGAGCACGCTGTATGCGGCGATGTGCTGGCGACTGGGGTGGCCAGTCGGTCTGGCGCTGGCCTGGCATCATTGTTTTTGCCGCTACGACGACGGCAAGAAGCAGTTCAACATTGAAGTTACCACTACAGAGCTAAAGGGCTTCCACTCTCCGCCGGACAGTTACTACATCAAGAGGCACAGTATCTTTCCTGGCCACATCAGATCCGGCTCGGACCTGACCCCTCTGAAACCGAGAGAAATGGTGGGACGTTTCTTCGAGTTGCGCGGTCGGCATTGGTACGACATGGAAGAAGCTGAACCAGCACTGAGGGATTTCAAGCTGGGGCTTCAACTGTTCCCCCAAAGCCGGCTGATACGCTTCATGATCGACCAGACAAACCTGATGGAGTTGCTGCATGGCTCGACATCAGCCCGAGTGCGGCAAGGCCCGCCTCCACTCATCGACGAGGAGGTCCTGCTTTCTTTCGAGTCGTTCCTGTTTCCTCTCGTCCAGGAAAGCTCCGTTGCGGAAACAAGCGTGCATCACCAAGAAGGCCCGGCTTTACCAGACTTTCAAGCTCTCAATTTGTTGCGCCTTCCAAAGCAAGTTGAAGCAGCAACCAAGGATCATCTCCTGATGTCATGGCTGTACGGGAGGAAGCACCGATGAAGAAGCTGATGGAACGCGCTGGCATTGACGCTGCTTTGAGTTGCTTCCAATGCTTGGAGGCATGCGGGTTCGAGGGTGGAGACACGAACCTGTATCGGTTCGTGGACAATGCTCCCACGGATGGCAGAGATCCAACGGGCTTGTCGGAGGAAAGCTACGCGCTGAACTGGCATCACATGCTTCCTCGCGAATATTTCGATGCCACGAAATATCCAGCAGCCCGGGTGATTCTACGCGAATTGGAGCTTCCCGAAAGCTTCAACGTACATGAGGCCAGGTGGGGGTATGTCGTGCATGAGGTCAACCATCAAGGCGGCATTCACGCGGCAGATTGGAATCAAGATTGGAAAGATTGGATCAAGGACCAAATACGTGGAATCAAGGAGGGAAGGCGAGATCCTGTCACGGAGTACGAACTGCTGGATGAGATGCACAGGATGAGGAACAGCCCAAAGTACGCGCCGTTCTTCGATCAACAGAAATATCCACATCAGCTGAATCCACAGCAGTTAAGGGAGCAGGGATACACCACGTACCAGGAGTGGGCAAAAAATCACCCTGGAACTCCTCAGGAGGCATACGACGGCGCATATGCGAAGGCGAAACAGGATTGGCAAGAAATCCGCGAGAGGGGGAAAAGCGGAGGATTTAAATTTGGCGATTTGACGGACGAGAGAATCGACGAACTTGCGAAGCAGGAAGCTGAAAAAGCGCAGAAGAATTTCATCTCGAAACAAGAGCAGAAACGAGCTAAGGCCCAAGCGACTCGTGCGAGGAGCAAACAATTAGCACAAGGGCAACCCGAGCAAGGTCCTCTCTTTGACAATAAAGCGAAGAACAGGAAGATTGCTGACAACGCAATGAAGGCGACGGCCATCTTGGCCATTCTGAAGGGTACTCAAACCTTGTCAGGAGTTGCTTTTGGAGACATGAACAATGATCGGTACGCTGCCCAGTTGCAAGAGGTCGTTGATGCCTATCATCGGGCGAGAAACCAGACTGACCAACTACAGCGTCGAGCAGACTTGATCGCTCTGAACGAGAAACTGCATGCTTTGCTGTTGGCTGCTGGCAACGAGCAAATGGCCAATGATCTATCAAGGCATGGTATAAACATGAAGATCCTCGGCATGGATCTTCCGGACTTATCGAACGTTTCAAGCACTGGCGTGCAGCCTGTTCCCCAAGTTAAGTTCGAGATTGAAGACAATCCGAAATACCGCCGCAGAGCCGTAGAATTGCAGAAGGCTCAACTCACCTACGGTGCGAGTACGCAACTTACTGCAATAGGCGATTGGACGGGTGGAGGTTGGCTGTATCCCACTTACGGAACCTTGATGGCAAACATCGGAGGTGGCGAGATCAAGCTTTACTTGACTGGGGCACTTCTTCCAGCAGGGCAATATACTGTCCGAGTCCGAGTTGATGCCTCGATTCTTATCAGGTCCGCAACAGGTGATGCCAGTGCTTTGGTCCGGGACTCGGCGGGAGAACAACGCTTCTACGTCTGGGGGGATACAAAAACTGGGGACGTTCGCGAGGAAAAAGACCTGACAATCAATGTTACGCATGCAGGAGGCGTGTCGAAGTCATTGGTCCTTACATTCACCCCGCAAGCTTCAACGTTTACAAAAAATGGAAGAGTCTCGGTCGTTGAAAATGTGAGAGTGCTGTCGATTGAGGGGCCCAAACAATAGCACTGCGCATCCTCAACCGTGCCTGAGCAACAGTTGATTGCATTGATCAAAGACCCAGATGAGTTGCTTGTGCAGGAGCAGACTATGCTGATTCATCTTCTCTACAGGATCACTGGTAATGACCACATCCGTGCCTTCCATAACGAAATGTTCCACGGGAAATGCATCGACCATTATCCAGTCCAACAGTGGTCAGAAGCCAAGATGGCTACTCAGCCACTCAGACTTGCTGCTAACGTCTGGCGCACACCGAGTTTCTTTTGCCCAGATGCTCCTGTGATGTCACGAGACCCAATTGTAGTTCATGCCGAGGTGAAAGCATTGCTATGTGCCACAAGGAACGTCGCATTTCGTCCTGTCGTTTTTACCAAGCTGATTTGTTTTCCCTACGAAGTTGATGATTTCTCCTACTATGATTCGGACTGGTTCCAACGAGTCGAGCCTGTCCAACCGGAAGCCCTCTTTGATATCCTTCCGGACGTAACTCAGGCGGCCGAGCAGCAATCATCAGATTCTTGCATTCCTCCTGATTTGCCAGGAATCCTCCGTCGGCTTGCCGGCTGCTCCGAACTAATTGTCCCCCATTTGTATGACATCTCGAAAAGCATTCAGGATCCGAGGTTCATACGCGTTAAGCTGCCTTGGGTTCCCTATTCTTCCGGCCTCATTCCATGTTCTCATTGTGTTGTTGAAGAGTATCCGATCATTGATAAAGGATATCTTATTGTGAGTGATCCTGTGTTCCAGGTGTTGAAGCCGTTCATTGACTTCGATTACTTCGACCACTTGGAGTTCACCATCTAATCAGGGAACGAAACGGAGGATCAGTCCTTTTTTGGGATCAACCGATGCTGATTCATCTTCTTTACACCATTACCGGCAATGACCACATTCGTGTGTTCCATCACGACATGTTTCATGGAAAATGTGTCGATGAGTATCCTGACTTGCCTTGGTCAGAAGCCAAGTCGATCGTTCAGCCAGTTCGGCTCGCTGTGAACGTCTGGAGAGCACCGGGTTTCTTTCGTCCAGAAGTTCCTGTATTGTCGATACGCCACCCGTTCGTGGTTCATGCTGAAGTGAAAGCATTGCTAGCCAGTACGATGAACATTGCATTTCGCCCTGTTGTCTTTGCCAAGATGATTTGTTTTCCCTACGAAGTGGATGACTTCTCCTACTATGAATCTGATTGGTTCCAACGAGTCGAGCCTGTCCAACCCGAAGCCCTCTTTGACAGTCTTCCAGACATATCGCAGCCTGATCAGAAGCAGCTCGCAAGTTATTACATTCCTCCTGATTTGCCCAACATCCTCCAACGGTTTGCCGGCTGCTCCGAACTAATTGTTCCCCATTTGTATGACATCTCGAAAAGTGTTCAGGATCCAAGGTTCACACGCGTCAAGTTGCCTTGGGTTCCCTATACTTCCGGTCTCATTCCATGTTCTCATTGTGTTGTTGAAGAGTATCCGATCATTGATAAAGGATATCTTATTTTGAATGACCCTGTGTTCCAGGTACTGAAGCCGTTCATCGACTTCGATTATTTCGACCACTTGGAGTTTACAATCTAATCGCTCCTGCTTTCCAGCGTCACGGAAAAGGCCGTCAGGCTCGAAAGTAGGCGTCGCTTTCTTGTTGCGATAGCAGTCACAGCAAGCCCAAACCCACCAGCACCAGGTCGATCACCTTGATCCCCACGAACGGCACGATCACCCCGCCCAAGCCCCAGATCAGCAAGTTCCGCCGCAGCAGCGCATCCGCTCCCACGGGGCGATAGCTGACTCCCTTCAGCGCAATCGGGATCAGGCACGGAATGATGAGCGCGTTGAAGATCACCGCCGACAGGATGGCCGACGTCGCCGAGTGCAGCTTCATCACGTCCAGCACTCCGAGCCACGGCAGCGTGGACGCGAACAGCGCCGGCACAATGGCAAAGTATTTTGCCAGGTCATTAGAGATAGAAAATGTCGTTAATGCCCCCCGCGTCATCAGCAACTGCTTGCCGATCTCGACGACCTCGATCAGCTTGGTCGGGTCGCTGTCGAGATCGACCATGTTGCCGGCCTCCTTGGCGGCCTGGGTGCCGCTGTTCATGGCCACGCCCACGTCGGCCTGGGCCAGGGCGGGGGCGTCGTTGGTGCCGTCGCCCATCATCGCCACCAGCCGGCCGCCGTGCTGCTCCTTGCGGATGTAGGCCAGCTTCGCTTCCGGAGTCGCCTCCGCGATGTAGTCGTCCACGCCCGCCTGGCCGGCGATCTGCTTCGCCGTCAGCGGATTGTCGCCGGTCACCATCACCGTCCGCACGCCCATCCGCCGCAGGCGCTCGAAGCGCTCGCGGATGCCCGGTTTGAGGATGTCCTCCAGCACCACGATGCCGACGAGGCGGTTGCCCTCGGCCACCAGCAGCGGCGTCGCGCCCATCCTGGCCACGGCATCGACCCGCTCCTGCGTGTGCGGCAGCGGAGTGCCGCCCTGCTGCTTGACGTAGCGATGCACCGCGTCGGACGCTCCCTTGCGGATGATCCGGCCGTCGGGCAGGTCGATGCCGCTCATGCGCGTCTGGGCGGTGAACTCCACGAAGCGGGCCCCGGGCGGCGGGTCGGCCTGGAAGGGGTTGACGCCGGGCATCTTGCGGAACAGCTCGACGATGCTCTTGCCTTCCGGCGTCTGGTCGGCGGCGGAGGCCAGGGCGGCCAGGTAGCCGACCTCGGCGGCGGCGTAGTCGCCCAGCGGCAAAAACTGCGTCGCCCGGCGGTTGCCGATGGTGATGGTGCCGGTCTTGTCCAGCAGCAGCGTATCGACGTCGCCGGCCACCTCCACTGCCTTGCCGCTCTTGGCAATCAGGTTGGCGCGCAGGGCCCGGTCCATGCCGGCAATGCCGATCGCGGCCAGCAGCGCACCGATGGTCGTCGGGATCAGGCAGACCAGCAGGGCCACCAGCGTCGGAATGTCGGTCCCCAGGCCGGGCTTGCCGACGTAGTTCTCGGCGTAGCGGGCAAAGGGCCAGAGCGTGGCGGTGACGATCAGGAAGATCAGCGTGAAGGCCGACAGCACCAGCGACAGGGCGATCTCGTTGGGCGTCCGCTGGCGGGACGCCCCTTCGACCAGGGCGATCATCCGATCCAGGAACGACTTGCCGGCGCCGGCGGTGATCTTGACGACGATGCGGTCGGACAGCACCCGCGTGCCGCCGGTGACGCCGGAGCGGTCGCCGCCGGCCTCGCGGACCACCGGGGCCGACTCGCCGGTGATCGCCGACTCGTCCACGGAGGCGACGCCCTGGATGATCTCGCCGTCGCCGGGGATCAGCTGACCGGCCACGACCACCACCTTGTCCCCTTCGCGCAGGGCGGTCGAGCTGGTCAGCTCCTCGACGCCGTCCGGACGGATGCGCACGGCCGGCGTCTCCTGGCGCGTCTTGCGCAGGGCCTCGGCCTGGGCCTTGCCGCGGGCCTCGGCCAGCGACTCGGCGAAGTTCGCGAAGATCACCGTCAGGAACAGCCAGACGTCCAGGGAGATCAGGTAGGGCAGCGTCGCCTGCGTCGAGGCCGGGTGGATCACCTTGACGATCGTGTAGATGATCGACAGCACGGTGCCGACCTCGACCACGAACATCACCGGGTTCTTCCAGAGGATGTCCGGCCGGAGCATGATGAAGGACTGCCGCAGGGCGACCTTCAGCAGCTCCGGGTTGAACAGGCCCATGCGCCGGCTCATCCGCCGGGCCATCTTGGCGTCCTGCGGATCGCGCGGCGGTCCGGAAGGAAAGGTCTGCTCCGGGCTATTGACAGGGGGCATGGAAACTTGTGTCATTGACGAAATCCTCCTCGCATCGCTGCGAAACTCTGGCCGGTTACTCCATCTCCCGGACCAGCTTCTCCCGTTGAGCGTCCAGCGCCAGATTCACTTCCAGCACGTTGACCAGGTCCGTACCCACCAACCCGCCCAGCGGGGCCGTTTTCTTCTGGTGCAGCAGCTTCTCGACGTCCTCCGTGATCCGCTTCTCGAGGGTCTTGCCCAGTTTCTTTTCCATCCGCTGCCGCACCTCAGCCCGGGCCGCGTCGATCTTCTCCTCGAGCGACTTGCGCTTGCCTCCGTCCATCTCGGCCTTGGCCGCCTCCAGCAGCCTGGCCACGGCGGGGTCCGCATCCAGGATCTTCTGGGCCTGCTTCTCGGCCACGCGGTTGCGCAGCTGGTACTGGGCGTTCTTCAGCGTGATGGTCGGGTCCAGGCCGGAGCCGGAGGCCATCACCATGTCGCCGGGGACCTTCTCCAGGACAATTGTTCCCTTGTGCAAGGCATCCCGGTTGCCTTGCAGCCACAGGTCGAAGAAATAGGCCTGGACGTCAGATCCTTCGGTGACCGGCTTGATCTCCGTGCCGTCCACCGTCGGCCAGGTCCCCGGGTGCTTGCTGGCAAATTCGGTGAAAAAGGTTTTGGCCGAGGCTCCGTAGTCGCTCTTGACCTCCTCTTCCGGCTTCTTCAACCACTGGGCCACCGCGCCGGTGTTGTCCTTGACCCACTGCTCGGCCAGGACGGCATACGTTTCCGCCCAGCGAGCGGCAAAGGTGGGTTCCTTCTGGACCTGGGTCTGGAACCAGCCCTCGACGTCCTTGCCGACCGGCTGGCCCGGTGTGGTGGGACTGCTGGCGGCGTACTTGACCATGGGCCCCAGCTGCCGGGCGACCCGGCTGCGCAGCAGCGGATTGGATGCGCCCCAGTTGCTCGCCCCGGAGGCGGAGGCGTCATAACTGACGGCGGATGGTCGCGGCTGGAAGTATTCGTCACTGGGGAACGGCTGAGCGAGCAGGAGCGATCCCCGCGCCTGGTCCGGGTCGGTCACGGGGTTACCCTTGTCGTCGATCAGGCTTCCCTGGGCCTGGTGGCGGAAGAGCGCTTGCCCGATCCCCAGCAGGACCAGCGGATAGAGGACCGAGCAGATCAGCACGGTCAGGACCAGCAACCACAGATTGGCACGTACGTGTCCGAGCATTGGTATTCCTCGTTTGTCTTTCACTCCGGCGCCGCTTACAGGGTCCACGGGGCAAAGGGGATCGGGCCGAGATGCTCGGCGATCGGGCTCAGCACCGCGGCGGGGAGGAACAGCAGGGCGCCCACCAGCAGGATCGTTCCCAGCAGCACGAAGCCGAACGTCAGCGTGTCGGTGCGCATCGTCCCGGCAGTGAACGGGGTCGGCTTCTTGGCCGCCAGGCTGCCGGCAATAGCAATCGGTGCAATGATCGGCACGAACCGGCTAATGAGCATGACCAGCCCGCAGGCGACGTCCAAGTAGGACGCGAACGGCGGATGGTCCTTGTTGTCGTTGAAACCGTAGGTGTCCTGAAGCCCTTCCGCCCCGGAGCCGTTGTTGGCCGAGGCCGAGGTGAACTCGTAGAGCACCTCGAAGAACCCATGAGCGCCGGGATTGTTGGTCGATTGCGCGCCCCAGTCGGTCGCGGTGAACAGGCCGGTCGGGCCGAGGATCATCAGCGGATGGATGAGCATGGCCAGCATGGCCAGCTTCATCTCGCGCGCCTCGACCTTCTTGCCCAGGTACTCGGGTGTCCGGCCCACCATCAGGCCGGCCAGGAAGACGCCCACCACCAGGTAGATCAGGAAGTTGATCAGCCCCACGCCGACGCCGCCCCAGATGCAGTTGAGCCACATGCCGGTCAGCGGCGTCAGGCCGGCCAGCGGGTTGAGGCTGTCGTGCATGCAGTTCACCGAGCCGTTGGACGTGTTGGTCGTCAGGGCGGCCCAGGTGGCGCCGGCCGAGGTGCCGAAGCGCAGCTCCTTGCCCTCCAGGTTGCCCAGCTCCTGATCGACCGGCAGATCGACGGCCTCCGGCACGGTCAGCGTCGGCTGCTTGCTGACGCCGGGGTACTCGGGGTTCGGATAGGCGCGTGCGGGATGGCCCAGGCCAGGGTTGGGCCGCATCGTATCGAAGGCCACCGCCCAGACAATCGTGCTCGCCGAGAGCAGCAGCATCACGCCGAAGATCACCCCCGCATGCTTCATCTGACTGAGCATCCGGCCAAACATGACCAGCGAAGCGATCGGGATCAGGATGATGCAGCCACAGGTGAGGGCGTTGGTCCAGCTGTTGGGGTTCTCAAACGGGTGACAGCTGTTGGCCCCGAAGAAGCCGCCGCCGTTGGTCCCCAGCTGCTTGATGGCCACGATGGCGGCGACCGGCCCGCGGGCGATCGCCTGCGGTTTGGGGGCGCCTTTCTCATCGGCCCCCATCGCGCCCGGTTCCACCGTCATGACCTGGGCGTTGCCGTCCAGCGTCATCGGCACGCCGCCTGCGAGCAGGAGAATTGCCACGACGAAACTGAGCGGCACGAACAAGTACATTACGGAGCGCCACAGATCGACGTAGAAATTGCCCACGTCCTTGTCGCCGCGCAGCCCGCGGATGATGGCCAGCAGGCCGCACAGGCCGATGGACGGAGTCACGAACTGCAGCCAGCAGATGGCGAACAGCTGGCTGAAGTACGACAGATGCACCTCGCCCGAGTAGTGCTGCAAGTTGGTGTTGCTCAAAAAGGAGCAGACCGTGCTGAAGATTGTCGTTGGGCAGAGCAGCCCCTTGTTGTCGGGGTTGAGCGGCAGCCAGGGCTGCAGCGCCAGCACCGCGAAGCCGATCAGGAAGATGGCCACGTTGAACAGCAGCATGGCCACCACGTACTGTTTCCAGTGCTGCGGCCCGGTGTCCACGCGCTGCTCGAACCAGCGCAGCCAGCCCGGAATGCGGAAGCGGTTATCGAAGATCCCGGTCAGGTACAGGCCGAGAGGGATCGCCAGGACGATCGTCGTCCCGACGATCAGCAGCGGAAGAGTCCACATGGGGAAACAGCCTCACGAGTTAGAACCATTCCGGGCGCAGCAGCGCCGCCAGGAGGTAGATGAACAGCAGCACAGTGACGAGAGCGGCCAGCACAATCACGACGGCTCCTTTCACACCTTGTCACAGGCGACCAGGAAGGCGAACATCAGGCCCAGGGTCGCCAGACCCAGAGCGACCATGGCAACCATCCACAATCCGACGGGGTGCATGAACAATCTCCTGACTCCGAGAGGTTTCAGCAGTCCCACGGTTGCCCACTTTAGCACATCGAGTCCCGTCTTGCAGCAACCGTCGCGCATCACGTCACCCTTCTCCCGCGGGGTGTTCTCTCCACGACCTGCTCCCTCCGCAAAGGCGATGCCGGAACCTCGACGATTCTTCAAGTCTCTAATAGGGGAAGACTTGCAGCCATCAGGCATCTCCAGAAGCAGGGGCGGGCTTGCAAAATGCCCGATGAGAAGATGCAGGGTGCATGACCCGGGCGCCCCCGGGCCGGCGCACTCATGGTGCCGGCTGCTTTCTCTCTTGCCGGAGGAAAAAGACAAGGCGGGCCGATCTGTTAATCGTCCCGCCTTGCGGTTTGAAGCTGGCTTCGATCAGGGCCCGGGAGGAGGGAGTTTCTCCGGCTGAACCGGCTTGTTCTCTTCCGTGCCGTTGCCGTTAGCGGGACCGACCTCTTCCATCACCTTGATGGTGAGCTGAAAGCCGAAGTCCTTCTTGGCGATGCCGTGGAACGGTTCCTTGTAATCGATCCAGAGTGGATCGAGGGCCGGATCGGGAGCGAACTCGGCCGACGCGGTCTTGCCCAACCCGCACGGATGGGTGGCGCTGACCTCGAACTGGGCTTTCAGGACATACTTGCCGGGCCGCACCGGAGCGCCGCACGGGCCCTCATGGTCATTGATGGAACGGTTCTCTCCCTTGCAAGCCGTGTTGGCCGGCAGCTGGATGGTCAAAGCCTCTCCCTCGGCGGCACAGGCAAGGGCTGCCCAGCCGGATTCCGAAGCACAACCACCGCCCTTGCAGTGACTGCGAAGCAACCCGATGACCCGCCCCTCCAGGGTGAGCTTCGGATTCTTGACCTCGGTTTTCTCGAAGACCACCTCGAAACACTGGGTCAGGTCCGCGTGCAGGATGGCAGAAGATTTCCGGCACGGATGGCCGCCCGCCACGGCAACGCCCGTTACCGTGATGACGATGGTGTCGGGGGCCGGTTGCTGCACGTCGATGTTGCCCCCGCCCGCGGGGGCAAACCCACAGCGCTGAGGCATCGCTCTGGCCTCTCGGCCGTTCAGCTTGAGCGCGAGCGGCGGCTTCTCCGGCTCGGCCGGCTTGACGAGGATGGTCACCGAGGTGCCGGCCGGAACCTCCTTCTTCTGCTGGGCCTGGACCGCCGGCACCGGCAGACAACCAACCAGCAAGCCAACAACCAGCAAACGTGGCGTCATGCTGTTCCTGTCCTTCCTTGAAACCGGAGCCTACCACCGCACAATCACGTCGGCGGTGGCCGTGAGCAGGCCGTGATTGCCTTCAAACGGCCGCGATTCGGGGTTATAGTCGCCGCGCACTTCCGGACGGAAGATGATGTCCTTGCGGAGCCGAATGTTCACACCCCCCGTCAGGTCGGTGTACAACCCCTTGAACTGAGTGCGCTGGCCCTGGAAGTCATCGAAGAACTCCAGGCGCACGGTGCCGCTGAGACGGGAAGTGAAGTCGTAGGTGAAGTAATGGACCAACCCTGCCCACTCGGCCGTGCCGATGTCGGGCACCCTGGTGGTAAACCCAAAGATCCCCTCGACCGTGTAGTTCAGCCGGGAGAGGAGCTTGCGCGTGTACACCACGTCAAAGACTTCCGGGTTGTGAAAGTTGCGTGCCTGGTCGAACTGGCCTTTGTCCAGGATCACGTTGAACAGGACACTCTCGTTCTGGTCGGGCCGGGTCCAGCGGGCACTGCCGATGAAGGTCGGATTGGCCGCCGGGTCGATGAAGACGTCGTTGCCGGTGGCCAGGCCCGCCTGGACAGTCCAGGTACTGTTCACCTGCAGCGTGGAGAGGATGCCCGTATAAGTGAAGGGGTTATAAATGAAGGAGTAGGCGTGGGAGGCAAGAACGTTACTGACCGCGTCGATGGTTTCCACGCCGTAGATCGCGAAGTAGCGGCCAACCTTGATGTCCAGCCCCCGGCCGATGGTGGGAAAGTACCCCTCCCCATAGAACTGGACGGGATCGATGCCGTAGAGGGCCGGGTCGCCGTGCTCGGCAGTCAGTTGGCTGTTGAAGATCCCCCGGGGCAGAGTGAACCGATAATCGCTGCCGGGCAGGATCCAGTCGGTGCGAAAGCCGAAGGTTGGGGTGGTCGTGCCGCTGGTGACCACGCTGCGCTCGAAGCGGACCCAGTTCTGCTGCAGCAAGAACTGGTTGGCCAGGAAGTTGAAGCCCATCGGCAACTGGTTCTGCCTGTCGGTGCTGCCCGTGAACGAGCCCTCCGTCCAGCCAGAAAGCTGCATCCGCTCGGTATCCAGGAGCCAGCCAGGCCAGGTGCCCTGGAGCGTCTTCATCACCATCCAGCGATCGGGAGCCGATGTCCCGTTCGGTTGGGCCGGTTGCTCGGCCGGTGGGGGAACTGGTCTGGAAGGCGGGAGAAGAGGCGCGAACACCTCCACTTCCTGGAGGGATGGGGCGACCGGGGCCTGATCCTCGACGGTGGCAATCGGGAGATCGAGCGGGATTGCCTGCGCTGGCATCAGGAACGCCAGGACGATTACGGATGCCTTCATGGCTATCTCTTGGATCCACAGTCCCCGTTCGGCCGGTGGGCTGCCGGGACCGGATCCTTGCCCTCACCGCCAACGAAGCGTGCAAGCACACATCGGTAAACGTGGCGGACACCGGGTTGAAAGGCTGGAATCCGGTGTGGCGGTTGGGTAATCGATCTATCGTCTTTTTCCAGGAACTGTCTCCACCCAATTGCCCGGTTTTTCCCTGGCATCGCGGTTGGCACGCCAATTGCCTGAAAGAACCATCTCCTTGCCCGGGCCGAATCAGGAGCACTTCCCGCCCGAGGCGACGTTGTGGCGGTTGGGTATCGCCAAACAAGCCGAGGGCGGGATTCCCGAACCAGCACTTGCCGCTGGTTTTTCCGCGCCCACGAGGAGACGACCCTTGCAAAATACCATGAGGAGGTTGCAAAATGCCCGAGGGATGATTTCTTTACCTGGGACGGCAGGGCAGCCTGCTCGTCCCCGGGAGCCGAGCATGGACCTTCTGATCGTCGATGACGAGACCAGTCTGCGGCGAACGTTCCGCACCGCCCTGGAGAGCATGGGCCATACCGTGGCCGAGTCCTCGGCGGGGCGCAGGCTTTGACGCTGCTGGAGCAGCGTCCCTTCGACCTGGCCTTCCTCGATCTGCGTCTGGGACGTGAATCCGGGCTGGACCTGTTGCCCCGCTTGCTGGAGAGTCAACCGGGACTGGGCGTGGTGGTGGTGACGGCCTACGCGGCGGTGGCTACCGCTGTCGAGGCCATGCGCCGCGGCGCCTTCGACTACTTGCCCAAACCATTCACCCCCGATCAGCTCCGCATCATTCTCGATCGCTTTCGCCTGGTGCAGGGATTGCGCCGCCAGGTGGCCGGGCTGGAGGAGCAGGTCCGCCAGGCGGTGCCCGAGGTCGATCTGCAAACCTGCGAGCCGATCGTGCAAACGGCCCTGGATCTGGCCGATCGAGTCGCGGCCAGCGAGGCCACTGTGCTGCTGCGCGGGGAGAGTGGCACCGGCAAGGGCGTGCTGGCCCGGGTGATCCACGAACGCAGCCCGCGAGCCAGCCGGCCCTTTGTGACGGTCAACTGTCCCAGTCTGTCGGCCGAGTTGCTGGAGAGCGATCTGTTCGGCCACGTGCGCGGCGCGTTCACCGGAGCGGTGCGCGATTCCGAGGGCAAGGTGGCGGCGGCCGACAAGGGCACGCTGTTTCTCGATGAGATTGGCGATCTGCCGCTGCCGTTGCAACCCAAGCTGCTGCGCTTCCTGCAAGATCGCGCCTACGAGCGTGTCGGCGACAGCCGGGTGCGGCGCGGCGATGTCCGTCTGCTGGCGGCGACCAATCACGACCTGGAGGAAGCTGTTCGGGCGGGCCGATTCCGCGAGGACCTGTTCTATCGTCTCAACGTCATCGAGATCCACCTGCCGCCGCTGCGGCAGCGGGCCGGTGACGTCGAGGGGCTGGCCAAGCACCTGCTCCAGTTCTTCGCTCGCCAGTCAAGCAAGGCGCTGACCGGCTTCACGCCCGAAGCCCTCGCCGCCCTGCGCCGCCACAACTGGCCGGGCAACCTGCGGGAACTGCGCAACGTCATCGAGCGCAGCGTGATCCTGACACGCGGCCCGGAAGTGGGTCTTGCCGACCTGCCGGTGGTGCTGGGCCAACCGATCAACCGCCGGGTCGAGGTGGGCGGAGCGGTCACGCTGGAGGAACTGGAGATCGAACACGTTCGCCGGGTGCTGGCCGCGACTCCGTCTCTGGAGGAAGCTGCCCAGACGCTCGGCATCGATCCCAGCACCCTGTTCCGCAAACGGAAGAAATATGGATTGTGACGGTGCTGGTTCCCCCGGCCGCTTGCGGCTTCGCGCAGTGCGCTAAGCCGCAAGCGGCTGGGGGAACCGACTCAAGGAGTTCCCCATCCCATGCGGACCTCGCTGCGGCGGCGAATCCTGCGTTTGCTCGCCCCCCTTCTGGTGGTGGTGACCGTGCAGGGGGCGGCCAGCGTCTGGCTGCTCCATCACCTGGGCGGCCAGATCGACCTGATCCTGCGTGAGAACTACGCCAGCGTCCTGGCCATGGAGGAGATGAGCGATGCTCTGAACCGGATCGATCGCTCCTTCCTGCTCGCCCGGGACGGCAAGGAGGCCGTGGCCCGAAAGGAGTACCAGGACTCGTGGGTGGAGGTAGACAGGCAATTTGAGATCGAGAAGCACAACATCACCATCATGCCCGAGGAGACCCGGCTGGTCGAGGATTTGTACCGGCTGAAGGAACAGTATCGCACGCTGGGCAATCAGTTTTATGACCTTCCCGCGAGCGATCCCAACCGAACGAGCAGTTACTACGGTGGCGCCGGCAAGCCATCTCTCCACGACGTTTTTCAGAAACTCAAGGGTGTGGCCATGGCCATCCTCCGGCTCAACCAGGAGAACATGGAGCGGGCCAGCACCCAGGCCAAGACCGTCGCCCGCCGGTCGGCCATCGGCATGAGCATCGGCCTCGGCGTGGCGATAGGGCTGGCCGTGGCCCTCTTGTGGTTGCTGATCCCGTCGCTGCTGCGGCCCATCGAGGCCATGACCCGTGCGGCCCGGGCCATCGGCGAGGGCCACCTGTTTCGGTCGGTGCCGGTCATCGGCCAGGACGAGCTGGCCGAGCTGGCCCGGACCTTCAACGTGATGACGCAGCATCTGCGCGACTACCGCCAATCGTCCAGCGCCCGGTTGCTGCGCACCCAGCAGACCAGCCAGGCCACCATCGACTCCTTTCCCGATCCGGTCCTGGTGATCGACCCCGAGGGCCTGGTCGATCTGGCCAACCCGGCGGCCCGGCGCTTGCTGGGCGTTGCCCCTCGCACCGAGACCGGCCACGCCATTCCCTGGCAGCCGCCGGATCCGCTCCGGCAGCCATTGCGAGAAGCCCTGACCCAGCAAAAGCCATACCTGAGCACCTCGTTCGAGCAGGCCATCACCTTGCGCCTGGAAGGGGCCGATCACGCCTTCCTGCCGCAGATCCGGCCGATCCGCGATCCCTACGGCGGCACGCTGGGAGCAGCCATCGTGCTCAACAACGTGACCCGCTTCCGGATCATGGATCAGCTCAAGACCGACCTGGTGTCCACGGTGAGCCACGAACTGAAGACGCCGTTGACCAGCATCCGGCTGGCCCTGCACTTGCTCTTGCAGGAATCGGTCGGTCCACTGGAGCCCAAGCAGGTCGAGCTGCTGCTGGACGCCCGCGACAACGCGGAACGGCTGCTGCACCTGATCGAGCATCTGCTGGCCCTGGCCCGGCTGGAAGAGGGACGCGAAATCCTGCAGATGGCCCCCGAGCTGCCGGCCACCCTGCTGCGGCAGGCGGCCGACGCCGTGGCCGCCCGGGCCAAGGACCGGCGCATCGACATGGTGGTGGAGCAAGTGGACCATCTCCCGGCGGTGGCCGTCGATAGCATGCGGCTGCATCTGGCGCTGATGAACCTGCTGGACAATGCCTTGACCTACACCGAGCCGGGGGGCAAGATCACGCTCTCGGCCGAGCAGGTGGACGCGGACCACGTCCGGCTGGCGGTGGCCGACACCGGCGTGGGCATCCCGGAGGAGTATCTGCCGCACGTCTTCGAGAAGTTCTTCCGGGTGCCGGAGAACCAGAAACCGACCGGGACGGGCCTGGGCCTGGCCATTGTCAAGGAGATCGTGGCGGCCCATCATGGTCAGGTGGCCTGTGTCGGCGAGGTCGGCCGGGGAACCACCTTTTACCTGACCCTGCCCGTCTGGAAAGGGCCAGTGCCGTAGCCGCAGGCTTCAGCCTGCGCTGTTGGAACCCGGCGCAGGCTCAAGCCGGCGGCTACGTGAAGGGGGACCGCCATGAGTACCGCTGAGGAGGCCCACACCCGGGCCGAGCGTTTCCTGTCGCTGATCCGCGAGCAGCAGCGTGGCCGGCTCAAGGTGTACCTGGGTTTCGCTCCCGGAGTGGGCAAGACTTACGACATGCTGCAAGAGGCCCAGCGGCTCAAACGGCAGAACGTGGACGTGATCATCGGCATCGTCGAGACCCATGGCCGACCCGAGACGGCGGCCCTGATCGGCGACCTGGAGCAGGCCCCTCGCAAACGCATCGAGTATCGCGGCGTCGTCCTGGAAGAGCTGGACCTGGACGCCGTGCTGAAGCGCCGGCCGACCGTGGTCCTGGTCGATGAGTTGGCTCACACCAACGCCCCGGGCAGCCGCAACGCCAAGCGCTACCAGGACGTGGAAGAGTTGCTCCGCGAGGGCATCCACGTCATCACCACGCTGAACATTCAGCACCTTGAGAGTCTCTACGACCTGATCGAACGCTTCACGGGAGTGAAGGTCAAGGAACGGGTGCCGGACTACGTGCTGCACCAGGCGGACCAGATCGTTAACGTGGACCTGTCGGCCGAGGACCTTCAGGAACGGCTGAAGTCCGGCAAGGTGTATCCGGAGGAGCGGGTCGAGCGGGCCCTGGCGAACTTCTTCACCGAGTCGAACCTGAGCCGGCTGCGGGAGCTGGCCCTGGAGGAACTCGCCCACGCGCTGGACCGCCGGCGGCAGCACACCAATGGCGAGATGAACCCCTCCTCCGAGCGCGTGATGGTCTGCCTCAGTTCGCGCAGCCCCAACACGCTGCGGCTGCTGCGGGCGGCCGGCCGGCTGGCGGATCGCTTTAACGCGCCCTGGTACGCCGTGTACATCCGCACGCCCCACGAACGGATGGAGAAGGTCGATGCGGCCACGCAGCGCGAGATCAGCGATGCCCTGACGCTGGCGCAGCAGCTGGGCGGCATCCCCATGCCCTACGAGGGGCCGACGTTCGAGAAGGCCGTCGCCGACTTCGTGAATGAGTACAGCATCACGCACGTCCTGGTGGGCCGCTCGAAACGGCCCTGGTATCGCCGCTGGTTCGGGCAATCGCCGCTGGATCGGCTGCTGCGAGCGGCGCCGGAGGTGGACGTCATCGTGGTCGGCAATACCTGAGGCGCGACCAGGCGCCAAGTTGCAAAGCCCCTGGCATGGAACAGTGGACTGGTGTACAATAAGAGCAGCGGTGCGGCAACCGTTACTCCTCGTTGCATCGTTGCACCCAGCCCGGCCAACCGTCATTGCACCGCATTGCCGTGCAACGATGCAAGGATTCAACGACAAACCTTCCATGAGCCCCGACACCCCTGCCTTGTCCCCTCTGCCAACCTCGGCTGCACCTGCCGAGGCAACGCCCACGCCTTCCCGGACGGCGGCCAACCTTCTGGCCCGGGTGGTTGCTGCCCGCGACCTCGACCAACAACGTTTCACGCCCCCGACCTGGTTGTGGCATGGCTACCTGGGACCGGGCAAGGTGACGCTGCTGACCAGCCAATGGAAATCGGGCAAGACCACCCTGGTGTCGCTGCTGCTGGCCCGCATGCAGCAAGGGGGGCAGCTGGCCGGCTTACCGGTCACCCCAGGCAAGGCGTTCGTCATTTCCGAAGAGAGCGAAACCGATTGGCGGTCGCGCTTCGCTCACCTGGGCATCCGCGACAACGTGGATCTGTTGTGCCGCCCCTTCACGGCCCAGCCGAGCATGGAGCAGTGGCTGGCCCTGATCGACACCGCCGCCGCCCTGCAGAACCGCCAGGGCAGCGAGCTGGTGGTCATCGATTCGCTGGCGTATTTCCTCCCGGCTCACAGCGAGAATTCGGCCGGCGCCCTGCTCGAATGCTTGACGCCCTTGCAGCGCCTGACCTCGGCCGGCATGAGCGTGCTCTTGCCGCATCACCCGCGCAAGGGCAAAACGGTCGCCGGCCAGGCCGCGCGGGGCAGCGGCGCCCTGCCCAGCTTCGTCGACGTCATCATCGAGATGGGTTATTACGCTCACCCCGACGACCTGGACCGGCGCCGCCGCCTGGTGGCCTTTTCGCGACACGACGACACGCCACGGCATCTGCTGATCGAGCTGCAGGCCGACGGGACCGACTACGTGGTGCTGCGGAGCGGCCTGGACGCGGCCCTGGGCGACGGCTGGCCAGCGGTGTTGCAGGCGCTGACGGAGGCCCAGCGCAAGCTGACGCGGCAAGAAATCCTCGACAACTGGCCGGAAGACTCCCACAAGCCGGATGCGACGACCTTGTGGCGCTGGCTGAGCCGGTGCGTGGCAGCGGGCCTGATCCGCCAGCAGGGGACGGGCCGCTCCCGCGACCCGTTCCGCTACTGGCTGCCCGAGCGCGAGGAGTTCATCTTCCCCGAGGGTGGCAGTGCCGAAGCGCTGCAAGCCTGGAATAACCGCTGCGTCGCGGAGACGTTGGGCTGGCCGGACTGGACCAGCGGGGCACAACCCCCTCTGGAGGCCCCCCTGTCGGGAAACGACAATCCCCCGGTGGTTTCGGCCGTCGCTGCCGTCCCAGAGGGGAAGCCGCTCGAGCCGGCGCCACCGCCGGACGGGGGCCCTGCAACCGCTGCCTCGCCCACGCCGGACCCTCTGCCGGCGCAGGCGGCCCAGCCCGTTGCGCCCGAAGCGCCGCTGCGCTTGCCGTACCCGTTCAACCTCATGAATCCCGCCGACGTCCCCGAGGAGGTGTGGCAACAGGCACGCGCAGCCCGGGAGAAGAGCTTGTGATTCGACAAGGGCCGGCGGCTTCGCACCGCCGACCATTCCATTTGAAACCGCGCGTCGGGGGTGTCGGACCGGAGCGCGCTCGGCTTCCTCGGCGTGCGCGAGGGGGTCGATTTGACCGAAGCACACGACATGCAGGGGTTCAAATGGGGCCAATCGGCACAGTCGCTCGGTCGCTCTGCCGCCCGCCAGAACTTTGCTCGCGCGAAAGCCGTTCCCCAGGAGAGGTTGCCGATGTCCTGCATGCACCGCCGAACCTCGGCGATGTCCCACGCGACGGTGAGCGCCCGGCGAAAGGAAAACGATGATGCACCGCCGCCGGGTTCGCGGCCATCGGCCTCCTGGGGAGTTCTGGTTGACTTGACTGGAATCTCGATAGTGGTCTTGTCTGGCCTTTGGTGTCTGTATATTATGCGTACAGCCAGGGGTGATCGCTTGCGGCTCTCCCCCAGGCGGCGAACTGCGTCAATTGCACCCTCAGCTCTTTCAGGCTGCTTTGCTGGATGGTCAAGAGGGCCGCGCTGAGCGAAGAGACCAATCGAAGAGCGACACGGAGGAGAGTATGAATCTCCATGCGTCGCTCGCGTCGGAACGACCTCCTCCCAGGAGGAGCATCCGATGTCCGAGCGGCGCAACGACGAAGGCGGAGCGAACAAGTCTCAGGAAGACTACCTGGTCGCGTACCGTGGGGTTTCGGAGCGGGAGGTTCGGATCGGCAAGGTTCCGCTCGCGGTCCCTGTCACGCTGATCGCTCTGGCCACCCTGGCTGTCCTGTTCGTGGTCGCGTACACGCGCGCCCACTGGATCATCGGAGCATTCGCTGTCCTTGTCGGCCTCGTGGCCGGCGTGATCGTGGTTAGGTACGATGGAAAAACCAGCGAAGAAAAACGAGCGGATTCGGCTGAACCTGGCCATCACCCCTGAGGTGCAGGACAGGCTCACTCGTCTCCAGGAGTTAAGCGGCTCCGAGTCCACCACGGAGGTCATCCGCCGCGCTCTGGCGGTGTATGACCTCCTGTTGACTCACATCGAGCAAGGCGGAAAGGTGATCCTTCGCCACGAGGGCGGCGAGGAGGAGACCGTCCGGATCCTGACCTAGCAGGATGCCATGTCCGACAGAGGCAAGCGGAAGAGATCCAAGCGCTCTCGCAATCACGGGCCCGGCACGGTCGAACGCTGCCGGGCGCAACGGCAGACGCTGCGCTCCGTGATCAACTCCTACGGTAACGTCGATACGCGCAACGGGCTGCCAGACGACCTGGTCCATCTCGATGACGCGGCCATCTGCAAGGTCGTGGATGAGTTGGACGTCCCCCATGCCGAGGCGCTCATCGGTTTCGACAACAGCCGGGGAAAGTACCGGCCTCTTCTCAGCGGCATCGTTGTCGCCAAACTGGACAAGGAGGCTGTCGAGGCGGCAGTTGCCCGGCTCACGTCGGCGACCGCGAACCGACGTCGGTTGGCCACACTGGCGTCACTGGACGTCTCCCGCGGTGTTCCTGCCGGTCTCTGTCACGTCCGCGGCCAGCGTCTCCAGAACCTCGCGCGAAAACTCAAGATCCCTTTCGCCGTGGCGATTGTCTATTGGCACGTCGGCTATCTCGGGAAGGAAAAACCCGTGACGGACGGTGTCGTCGTGTCAATCGCCGACGCGGCGAAACTGCAGCAGGAAATCCAAGCTCGCAACGCCCGAAGCGCGAAGCGATCGAAGAGCGTCTTGCGACGCGACGAGCGAATCGAATCGGCTTTTGCCGCCAAGATCCGCGAGCGATTCCCTTCGATGCCCGCCGGTGAAGAGTTCACCATCGCTGCCCACGCTACTGAGCGAGGCAGCGGCCGCGTCGGGCGAAGCACAACCGCCAACGACCCGGTGGGCCTGGCCGTTGCGGCCCACGTCCGCTGGGTGCATACGGAATATGCCGAGGTTCTTTCGGAGTACGAGGATCTTTATCACGAGGATAGGGACTACCGGAACCTGGCCCGCGAGTTTGGCGACACCCCCGCCATCGAAGCGAAGAGGGACACGCGGGCAAGGGTCCACAAGATCATGCAGGAATGGGCCAAACCCGCCAGCCAGCCGTCAACGAGCACGCCCGGCCGCCCCCTCGCTCAAGTGGAATGACGGTTCCTTCGCAGCGCGTCCCCGCTTGAGGACTGGCATTGTCTTTGTCCATGAGTGTAAAATAGGGCGGCCTGACAAGCACATCCTCATCCCTGGCGGAGGTCAACGCCATGTCCGGCAGCACGGAGCGAGATTCCCATGATCTGTTCCTCTCGCACGCCTCGGCCGATAAGCCCTGGGTGCGGACGCTCGCCGAGGCCCTCGCCGGCCACGGCCTGGGCATTTTCCTGGACGAGCAGGAACTTCGGCCGGCGGACAACTGGGTCCTCACCCTCGACCGCGGCGTGCAGAACAGCCGCTTCCTGGTCCTGGTCTTCAGCCAGCATGCAGCCGGCCGGCCGTGGGTCGAGCACGAGTGGACCTCCTTCCTCGCCAAGCACGGGCCGGTCGGCCGGTTGATCGTCGTCCGCCTCGACGACACCCCGTTGCCGGCCTTCCTGGCAGCCCTCCAGGCGATCCGTGAGCGCGACGCCGCCCGCGCTGCCGAGATCATCGCCGGGCGCGTCGGCAGGCTCGACAGCCTGCCTGCCGGCGACGTTCGCCGGCAATACATCGGCCAGGACCTGGTCTTCGTGCTCCGGCCCGACGGGGACAGCGTTCAGGTCACCGACCCGGCCGGGCACACGCGCACCGTGGCTGCCCCGTGGCGGACCAGTTCCGCCTGGACCGCGGCCCGGCTCGGCTTCGACGACCTTGCCCGGCGCTGGCTCACGGAGGACGGCGACCGGCGGATGCTGGTGCGCGACGCGAGGACCCTGGGCCAGGCCCTGTTCGACGTGCTCTTCGGCGAGCCCGGCCTGCCGCTGCTGGCCGAAGCGCTGACGCCCGGCCGGCCCCGGCCCCTGCTGGTGGTCCGCAGCGACGACGATGCGCTCTTGGCGCTGCCCTGGGAATTGCTCCACTACGCCGGGACTCTGCCGGGCCGGGCGGTCCCTCTTTCGTCTTTCCTGGTCGGCGACGGCTACCTGGACGTGGCCCGCACGACGCTGGACGAGGTGGCCGAAGGCGCCCTGCTGCGCCCGCCGCAGGGGACGTTCACGCTCGTCGTCAACGTGTCCGCACCCCAGACGATCACCCCGCTGTCCTACGAAAAGGAAAGTTACCGCATCACCCTTGCGCTGACTGAACACTGCCGGCCGGTGCCGACGGAGCTTGGTACGCTCGACGACCTGGTGCAAACCGTTGCCGCTGTCAAACCGACGGGGATTCACTTTTCCGGCCACGGCTACCGCGGCGGCCTGGCGTTCGAGGGCGAGGAGGGCGAGGAGCGCCGGATCCCGACGGCAGAGCTGATAACCCGACTCCGAGCCGGCTCGGATGGACGACCACCGCCGTTCTTCTACCTGGCGAACTGTCACGGTAATGAGCCGGGGCAGGACGGGGCGGAGAGTTCTGCCGCGCAGCTGCACCGGGCCGGCGTCGTACAGGTGGTCGGCTACTTCGGGCCGATCCACGATCACCTGTCCACCCGCGCCGAGGCGGCCCTGTACGCCGCCATTGCCGAGGGCCAGACGACGAATTATGCCGTGCGGCAGGCGCGGCAAGCGCTGGCCGCGCCCCTCGTCGAGGCGGACGCGGCCTTGCACCTCCGCGATGAGGAGGGACTGACCCTGCCGTCGTACCTCGCGGACGCCGGGCTGCTGCCGCGGACCAGGCCCGAGCCGTCGGCGGCCGCGGATCAGGCCGGCCACGGCATGCCCTTCGCCTGGGCGCAGCTGGTCCTGTATCATCGCGGTCCTGATTATCCCTTGAGTGCGCCCGTGGCGGCAGCGCGGCGCCGGGCGGACGAGGAGGAGCCTCTGGTGCGGACCCACATCGGACTCCCGCTGTTGCTGCTCGACGAGCCTGCGGACACTCCACGCCGTCTGCTGACGGGGTTCATTGGCCGCCGCCGCGAGCTGCACGCGATCCGCTGCAAGAAGCGCCGCGAAGGGTCCCGGGCCTTCGTCTTCCAGGGCCTGGGCGGCCTGGGCAAGACCACGCTGGCCTTCCACATGCTGTCCCTGCTGGGCGAGCCCGAAGACGTCTGTACGCTGTGGTGCCACCTGGCCGAGAAGCAGCCCGACCGGCTAGAGGCCCTGCTCCAGCAACTCCTCGACTACTGCCGAAAGCGCGTCGAGGGCTGGGATGCGGTGGTGGCCCAGGTGGATCGCGAGGTCGGCGCGGACGCAGCCCGCCGCTTCCTCGCCTACGTTGATCGCCTGCTCCAGGAGGTGCCGCGGCTGGTGTTGTACCTGGACAACCTGGAATCGCTCATGGCCGGCCCGCCGGAGGACGAGAGCCAACCGCCGCGCGCCGAAGCGTTTGCGGAATGGCAGCCGCCACAGGCAGGAGGGCTTTGGCGCGCCTTACGCCGGTTGCGCGCACGACAACCGTAAGCTGTATCTGGTGGCCAGTTGCCGATATTGTCATGCCGACTTCGCCGCCGACCGCATGCCGGTCGAGCGGCTGACCGACGACGCCCTGTACCGCATGATGGAGTGGTTCCCCGGCTTGCGCCGCTTGGCTGCGTTGAGCCGCGCCGTGCTCGTGGCGCGCCTGAACGGCCATCCCCGGCAAGTGGAGTACGCCAACGACCTGATCGAGAGCCGCCTGGCGCAGTGGACCTTTCCTCGGGAGCGCACTAGGGAGTACGTGCAGCGGGAATGGGCCGAATTGGTGGAACCCGTCTTGCCCAGGGCGCAGGGCAAGCTGTGGGACAACCTGCTGCTGGGGGCGATCTGGCAGCGGGTGCTGAACGACCGCGGGCGGCGGATGCTCTATCGCATGACCCTGCTCCGCCGGCCTTGGGCCCGGGACTTGACCGGGCTCCTGGGGGAAGCGGAGGAACCGGACTCGACGGCCGAGGCGACACAGCAGCGCCTGGAGCGGACCTCGCTGCTGGAGGTGCGCGGGCCGGAGCGCGATCTATTCACCCTGCACCCGGCAACGACCCAGTACATTGCTGGCTACTTTCCTCCGAACGAGTCCCTTCGTCTGGCCACCCACCGTCGCCTCGGCGCGTACCTGGAAGCGAAGGCGACTACGTCGTCCGACATCGAAGAAATCAACCTCGAAGCCGGCTATCACCTTTTTCAGGCAGGCGAGTATGACCGAGCCTGTGAACTCCTGCATCCTGCCTCGAATTGGTTGCAAGAGCGCGGTCGGGTTCGTGAAGGCCTGGCAATCCTCGAACCGTTCCTGGAGGGTGCGGTGTACAAGAGCATGAAGCGCGAACTGGTGGGAGCACTGCATCGTACGGTCGGCAGCGCCTACCTCCGCTTGGACCAAGCTGAGAAGGCCATCGGGTACTACGAACAGGCGCTGGCCATTTGGCGTGAAATCAAGGACCGCCGCGGCGAGGGGGGAGCCCTGGGTAACCTCGGTGCGGCTTACGCAACCCTGGGCGAGGCCGAGAAGGCCATCAACTTCTACGAGCAGCACTTCCAGATCGCCCATGAAATCAAGGACCGTCATGGTGAGGGGCTAGCCCTGGGCAACCTGGGTGCCGCCTACAACTACTTGGGGCAACTGGAGAGGGCCATCGGCTACCACGAACAGGCGCTGGCCATTTCGCGTGAAGTCAAGGACCGCCGCGGCGAGGGGCGAGCCTTGGGCAATCTGGGTGCCGCCTACTTCCGCCTGGGCCTGGCCGAGAAGGCCATCGGCTACGTCGAGCGGCACATCCAGATCGCCCATGAAATCAAGGACCGCCATAGTGAGGGGCTAGCCCTGGGCAACCTGGGTGCCGCCTACAACTACCTGGGGCAAGTGGAGAGGGCCATCGGCTACCACCAACAGGCGCTGGCCATTTCGCGTGAAATCAAGGACCGCCGCGGTGAGGGGCAAGCCTTGGGCAACCTGGGTACTGCCTACGCCCGCCTGGGCCAGACCGAGAAGGCCACCGGCTACTACGAGCAGAAGCTCCAGATCGGCCATGAAATCAAGGACCGCCCCAGCGAAGGCGACGCCCTAAACAAGCTGGGCTGCGTTTACGCCCACCTGGGCCAAGTCGAGAAGGCCATCGGCTACTTCGAGCAGGCGCTGGTCATCGCCCGCGAGTTTAAGGACCCCTTCGGCGAGGTCGGCGCTCTAGGAAATCTGGGCAAGGCCTACGCCGCCCTGGCCCACCCTGAGAAGGCCATCGGCTACTACGAACAACACCTCCAGATCGCACGCGAGATCAAGGACCGCGGCGGCGAAAGCGATGCCTTGAACGGACTGGGAAACGCCTGCTATAGCCTGGGCCAAATCGAGAAGGCCATCGGCTACTACGAGCAACACCTCCAGATCGCACGCGAGATCAAGGACCGCAGCGGCCAGTGGCGCGCACTCTGTAACCTCGGTAACGCCTGGTACGCTCTGGGACAGATCGAGAAGGCCATCGGCCACTACGAGCAACACCTCCAGATTGCACGCGAGATCAAGGACCCCAGCGGCGAAAGCAATGCCTTGAGCGGACTGGGAAACGCTTGCTACAGCCTGGGCCAAATCGAGAAGGCCATCGGCATCTACGAGCAGGCTCTGGTCCTCTTCCGTGAGATCAAGGATCGCAAGGCCGAATGCGGCGTCCTCAACACCCTGGGTACTGCCTACGCCCGCCTGGGCCAGACCGAAAAGGCCATCGGCTACTTCGAGCGGCACCTCCAGATCGCTCGCGAGATCAAGGACCGCGACGGCGAGGGTACCGTCCTGGGCAACCTGGGCGATGCCTACTACGACCTGGGCCAGGCCAAGAAGGCCATCGGCTACTACGAGCAGGCGCTGGTCATCGCCCGCGATATCAAGGACCGCCGCGGCGAAGGCATCGCCCAGGGCAGCCTGGGCCACTCCTACGCCCGCCTGGACCAGACCGAGAAGGCCATCCCCTTCTACGAGCAGGCGCTGGTCATCGCCCGCGAGATCAAGGACCGCCGCAGCGAGGACGCCGCCCTGTGTCACTTGGGCCTGTCCTACGCCCGCCTGGGCCAGACCGAGAAGGCCATCGGCTACTACGAGCGGCACCTCCAGATCGCCCGCGAGATCAAGGACCGCCGCGGCGAGGGCAACGCCCTGAGTAATCTGGGCAACGGCTACGCCCGCTTGGGCCAGGCTGAGAAGGCGATTGGGCTTCTTGAGCAGGCATTGCAGATCGGCAAGGAAATCAAGGACCCCATTATCGTGCGAGAGGCATCGGCGACACTGACCCGTCTGGGCCGGCCACCCGGGCCGTGAGACGGCTGCTCGCGCTGCCATCGCGGCAACAGCCGCTTCCCTTGCCCTGTCGCCCCGAATAGAATACCTGGGCTTCGTGCCCCGACCTCGGTGAGTCCTCGCCATGCAACCGAACGCGCCTGCCCCGCTGCCCATCGTCCGCCACCTCATCGCCTGTGAGGACATCCAGAGGGGCAGCCCGGAGCGGTTCACGCTGGTGAATGTCATCACCCGCATTCGCTCCCTCGACCCCGTGCCGTTCCCGCTGCTTTACCGCGAAATCTGCTATATCGCCATTTGCACCGCCTGCCGGGGCCCAGCTCGCGTTCAACTCCGCATCGTCGAAGAGGAGTCCGGCGTACCCATTTACACCGGCCCTGTCTTCCCTGCGGCTCTCCCGAACGATCCTCTGCGAGTCGCTGGCCTCACCTTCCGCATTCGGAATCTGACTTTCCCGCGGGCCGGCTGGTATCAGGCACAGTTGTGGTACAATGACGTTTTATGGGCCGAAGAACCTCTCCGCCTGTCGGAGTGAAGTCATGAAACAGCCATCCGTAAGCACCGACTGTCACCTGCTCCCCGAAATGGTCGATGATGCCATGGGGCATCTCGCCAGCCAGGGGGGGGACGTGCGTGCCGCCGTGACCGAAGCCCGGCGCGTGGCGGCGCTGTTGCGCGGCTCGGATTCGACCCGGGAGCAGGCAACGCCACAGGAGTCGGCGTGGCCGGTTGAACCCGGCAGCCTGAGCGAGGCCGTTTACTGGTATCGCCAGGCCGCCGGGCTCGGTGACGCTCCTGGACCCGCAGAGGTGGCCGCCTCGCTGAGCAACCTGGGTTACGCCTGGCGCGAGCAACAGCGCTGGGCCGAGGCCGAAACCGCCTTTCGCGAATGCTTGCAACTCCGCCAGCAGCACGGCGACCGCGCCGGCGTGGGGCAGACATTCTTCGATCTCGGCTCGCTCCACCAGGCTCAGGAGCGCTGGACGGACGCCGAACCGGCCCTGGCGCAGGCCCTGGCGATTGCCCGCGAGGTTGGCGACCGCCGGGGTGAGGCCAATGCCCTGGGCAACCTGGGTGTCGTCTACGCCGCCATGGGCCATGCCGAAAACGCAATCCGCCACCTCCAGGAGGCCGTGGCAGTCGCCAACGAAATTGGCGACGAGGCCTTGGCGAAGCGAATGCGGGAGCGCCTGACCCGCATTCGCCCTCACCAGCTTCAGGAAGGAGAACGCGATGGCAAGGGCACGTCATAGCCAACAAGACGGGAGATGGGACGAAAGACTGGGTTGCTGGCTCCAGCGCTTGGTCTACGATGCTCGCACCCGAACCGGCAGGCTCGACTTTCCACCCGCCAACTGCTGTGACATGACCGGGGCTATCAACCTGTTCACCGCCATTGACCCAGACGTTCGCGTGATCGAGACCTTCGCTGGTGGTGTGCCGGATAAGGTCTACCGCAGGGAAGACGGGGAATGGGCTGCGCTTACGAGATAAGTGGACTGTTGGTCCGATAGTCCGAGCATTGATCGCGACCGAACCTCGGCTGCCCCAGCCTACTTTACCCCGGAGGGTCAGGAAGCCCATGAACTGGCATGAAGGTCTCGCAGGCCCAGCTCTGAACATCGCACAGGCCGACCACTCCCCCCTGCGGGTAGTCGCCGGGCCGGGGACCGGGAAGACGTTCGCTCTGATGCGCCGCATCGCGCGGCTGCTGCATACGGGGAACGACCCGGAATCCGTGTTTCTATGCTCCTTCACGCGAACCGCTGCCGCCGACCTCCAGAAGGCCATCAAGGAACTGATGGTCGAGGGCGCGGACAAGGTCAGGACGGGCACGCTGCACTCCTACTGCTTCGAGGTGCTGGCCAAAACCGCGGTGTTCAGGGTCACGGGGCGGGTGCCCCGGCCGCTGCTCGACCTGGAAGTGCGCTTCCTGATCGAGGACGTGAAGGGGGATCCCTTCGGCGCAGTGAAGGACTGCCGGAAGCGCCTCAAGGCGTTCAACTCGGCCTGGGCCAGACTGCAGCACGAGGAGCCTGGGTGGTGCAACGACCCGACGGACCGGGCGTTCAGCGTCGCTATCCTCGGCTGGCTCAAGTTCCATCGCGCGATGCTGATTGGCGAGGTCGTTCCGGAGTTGCTGAAGTATCTCCGCGCCAATCCGGTCAGCCCGTATCGGGGTGCCTTCGGCCACGTCCTCGTTGATGAGTATCAGGACCTGAATAGGGCCGAGCAGGACCTACTGGACTTTCTGGCAGAAAAGGCAAGGTACACGGTGATTGGGGACGATGACCAGTCCATCTACTCGTTCAAACACGCTCACCCAGAGGGGATTGTCGATTTTCCGAAGCGGTACGCCGGCACGCGCAACGAGGAGATGAATGAGTGCCGGCGCTGTCCAAGCCGCGTGGTGGAGATGGCAAACGCCCTGATTGCCCACAACACCGGCCGTTCCGGGCGCGTGCTCAAGCCCCGGCCGGAAAACCCGGCTGGGGAGGTCCACATCATCCAGTGGCTCAGCATGGCCGACGAAGCCAAAGGGGTGACGAGGTTCATCAGGAAGAAGATCGAGAACGAAGAGGTCAAGCCTGGTGACGTGCTCGTGCTCGCGCCGCGGCGCTACTTCGGCTACATGATCCGCGACGAACTGAACGACAAGGGCGTCCCGGCGCACAGCTTCTTCACTGAGGAGATCTTCGATGGTGACGTGACGAAGAAGGACGAGTGCAAGGCAGCGGAAGCCTATGCCCTGCTCTGCCAGCTGGCTGACCCCGAGGATCGGCCCTCGCTGCGGGTGTGGATTGGGCTGGGCAACTCCGAATTGAGGAGACCGGCTTGGCAGGCCCTTCGCACGCACTGCGAGGGCTGCACCCAGTCGCCGCGGGAGGCACTGGAACTTGCGGAAAAGGGTGATCTGGAATTGGGGTTGCATAAAGTCACCCTGAGCAAATTGGTGGATCGGTACAAGCTACTCAAGGAACGGCTAGCGGTCGTGCAAGCTCTGCGCGGGCCTGCGCTGTTCGAGGCGCTCTTCCCGGCGACCGAGCCGTGGTCTGAGTCGCTGCGTTCATTGCCGGGCAAGATAGCCGATGATTGGACCGCGAAACAGGTGTTCGAGGTCGTCCTAGGCTTCATCTCTCAGCCCGAACTGCCCACCGACGCTGATTACGTCCGTGTCATGAGCCTACACAAGTCCAAGGGCCTAACTGCCAAATGCGTGATCGTGACGGGATGCATCGAGGGCGCGATGCCGCGCGTGGACGACTCCTTGTCGGATGCCGACCAGCGGCGGTCGATTGAAGAGCAGCGCAGGTTAATGTATGTGGCGGTGACGCGGACAAAAAACATCCTGATGCTATCGAGTCAGTTGACCTTGCCGAAAAACCTGGCGTATGCAATGGGCATCACCATCACGAGCGCAAAGGGAACGGACGCGATCGTGATGGCATCGAGATTCCTGAACGAACTTGGCTCGACCGCGCCGAAGCCGAGGATCGGCACCCAACTCAATTGAGGGGAGCGCCGATAAAGCGAGCGGATTTCTTCGCCGCCCTGACAAGAAAAGGTGGCAGGAGTCAATATTACGATTAGTTGAATCGTAATATTGACTCCTGCCACCTTTTCTTGAAAAAAGTACCCGGAACCGTTTCACGCAATCTTCACAACGGTTTCCAGGATAGGTCCCAGGCAAGAACGGCCCTCCTCACCCGCTGGTGCTGTCTGGGCGTTCGGTCCCCCCGTTCCCAGGATGGGCCCCGGGCAACGCTGTCCTGGGCAGGTCAAGGCACACCGGGCCGGCCCATTCTGGGAACAGAGGGAACCTAACCCTCAGCCCGCCAGCACCAGCAGGTTCGTCGGCCCGAAGCGGCAGATCCACACGAGCCTCACACCCTCCCATCCTCTTTCGGCCGCCCCCTTGACACCCCTGGCGCGGAGCATGATGGGGCGGATCGGGAGTGGACCGCTCTGGTGAGGCGAAGATGGCCGCATTCCTGCTGTGGAATGTCAAGAAAAAGCCGCTGGACACCCTGGTGCAAAACCTGGTCCAGCAGCACCAGATCGATGTCGTTCTCCTGGTGGAATACGCATTTGGCGTGAGCCAGTTGCCCTGGTTGTTGCTCGCGGATGGCGATTGCGTCGCCGCTTCGTTAGCCCTCGCCGAAGGCGAGGAGATCGGTCTCGTAACCCATCTCAACAAAACCTCCGTCAAGAACCCGACGGCTCAGGCGCCGTGGCATGCGCCGCGGAGAGCGCGCGAACCGGTCGCGGTGGCGGAATTGGTTCTTGACCTGGAGGAAGTGACCGCACAAAATACAAGCGGCCTTCGTGCCGTCCTCGGGCCAAGAGCCTGACGACGGCCAAGATTCGGCCCCGTGGGATGCTTGGGGAGCCGATGAATGCTCTCGAAGCCAGTCGCCACAACCTCAAGTTCGGTGAGGAGGTCTGCAAATGACCACCAGCAGTGTGAACGAGTGGACAGTAATTCCTCTGAGACTGCTTGAGGTTCCCCCGAGTGACGATTGGCTGGCGGGACCATCGCGCTCAGCGACGAGAAGCCGCTCAAGATTCGTAGATGCGCAACTCGAGTTACCCACGCCAGAAAAGGCGCAAGTTCTCTACTTCGACCTGAAAAGGTTAACTGGGTGGGAAGACGTCGTTGATCCAGTGGTGAACTGGGCCCGATTGTATCACGAGACCTTCCCCAGTAAGACGACCCCGGCCACGCTGGTGGCCATCGGAACGAAGGTCGGGGCCGAAGGCCAGCGACGCCTCTTGGCGGAGAGAGTCTATTACTTGAACGAAGGGCGGCGCACCTTGCAGCGTGTGATGGGAAGCGGGGATCGGACCCAGCAGATTGCCAGGCTGATTCGGAGCCTGTCTGGATCTTTCATCCTTACCGCTGCTCCGCCTGGACCGGCGGCCATGGGCGCAGCGAGCCCGCGGTCAGGCGCTTCCAAGCCATCGGCGTCCGACTGGGATGCCTACACCGTGCGCCCCCAGCACGTAGACCCCGGAGAAGTCGAAACCCTCTTCCAGAAGCTCAGCAAACCGGAAGGCCTGGAAAGAGACCATTAAGGCGATCGGCAGCAAATAATCTCCCCTCTCCCCTGTACTCGGGGGAGAGGGGTTGGGGGTGAGGGGGCTGTCTTTGCAGGGCCGCAGACCCCCAACCCCTCTCCCCCGAGTACAGGGGAGAGGGGAGAAGACAATGTGCCGCTCGCCTAAGGATGGCGGATCCATTCCTCTTGGCCCACCAGGTGGCGGAGTCGGTGTTCGACATCGGGGGCAAGCTCTATCCGATCAGCATCCGGGACCAAATGGTGCGGGGGCAGTCGATCATCGACAGAGCGGTCGCGGCAGGATTCGCCGCCACAGGTCGAGAACTTCTTGTTGTCGGTGCTGGCGCAGCTGGTGCAGTAGCCGCCATTCGGGCGGCGTCCCTGGGAATCAGGACTCATCTTGTCGAGTTCGACGCGCGCCCTTTTTCTCGTCAGGATTCGTGCAGAACCCGCTGGATCGACCCTCACGAGTACGAGTGGCCATTCGACCAGTGGCCGAACCAGACCTACGTATACGACAACCCGCCTCTGCACCCGTACTATGGCCACCCCGTGCCGCTCTCGTGGAATGCCCAATGGGCCGACTCTCTCGCAGCAGGATGGGCGATGTCGTTTGGGGCCGCGCTGGGGGCGTACCCGAATTTGACCTTCTACCATTCAACCACGCTGGCGCCTCCGCCCGCCCCGCCTCCGGTGTTCAATGCGGCCGCCAAAACGTGGACGGTCCATTTGAGCAATGGCGCTGTCCTGACTGTGGGAATGATCGTCAACGCCGTCGGATTCGGCGTCGAGCGCTGCGACGTGCCCCGGCTGCCGCCGCCCACGTATCGTGGGTTAGCGTTTTGGCAGACCGATCGATTTCGTCGGCCGAACTGTGGTTTGCCGCCATCGAATGTGGCGAAGGTCGTCATCTCTGGAGGGGGAGATGGGGCCCTCCAGGACTTCTTGCGAATCGTTACGCGGCAGCGATCTGTTCGCCGTCTCTATCAAGCCATCGTCGCCGCAATGCCGGCTGGAACTGCCGGTCAACGCGCTCAGAGAAGGACCATTTTATCCACAATACAGGGCCGGATCTCGGGAGCCGAGAACCGAGCATTGCGGTCTTATTTGTGGGGAAGCGATCCTGTCCACGATCACGACGTGCATCGACTGCTGCACTTGGGCCACCTGGATGCCGTGGACTTCGCGCTGAGCAGAGCCAAGGTTGTCGCTGCACTCAAAGCGATTCTGCCGAGCCCAGCGCCAGACCTGCTTCTGGTTCATTCGTGCATCCACTTTGCGCAGTCCTACGCATTAGAGTCTATTGGAAATTGCCCGGTTTCGCTGCTGGTTGCGAGGTTTGCTGTCGATTTCCAATAGACTCTATTCAATCGATTCCTGGTTCTCCTCATCGACGCCTACCTTTCGCAGCGAGACAGAACGCCCTCACGTATCATTGCTGGAGCCGAGGTTGTTTCCGTTGTCGGAACAGGCGGTCACGTCTGCAACGTCGCGCACCCGTACCGGTGCCTCGGCAAGCCTCACGCGGTCGGACTGGGGCCATCCCTTCACCTGAACTGTGCCGCGGCGGCAGCGCCGCTCTTGCCGGTTCCGGTGGTCTTTCCGTGCAATCCTCTGGACGCAAACGTCGTCATCATCCGCCACGGCGTAACCGGCATTGGCCCGGCTCCGGGGCCGTGGAAGACCCTCGCGCATATCGGTCATCCGAGACAAGTCCTTCCCCTTCATCCCTCGCGTGCGTGAGCATCTCCAGCGAGACAGACGCCCGGCCGTATATCCGTGAAGACCGCGACGCCGAAGGTCAGGTCTGCCCCGACGATGGTGGAAGTGCTGGAGCGCAAGGGTGTGCTGGCTCAAGAGTGTTGCGCGTCGGTCCCATCGACCGAGCGCGGTGTCGAACCGGTGCATAAGAACCTGGTCGGCCACCGCCCTGTTGAGGGCCCTGCAAGAACCTCCGGCTCGTCCCTGGTCCATTTGCGCCCCGCGGGGCTCGTGGAAGCTGACCTCCGGGGGTGGCCTCCCTGGCCACGAAGGCCGCCCCCGGCAACGGCCCGCCGGGGACAGCCGGCGGAGGGAGGCGAGCCCCTCCGCTTCGGGACCTGCTGGCGTCCTGGAAGGAACTCGACCCCTGCGTCGAGAATCTGGGGGTGGTTCGGGGCGGGCCTGGCCCCGGTCGCCGTCGCGGCCGCCTCGGCCCGGTTCGGGCTGGCCGCCTGCCTGAGCGGCACGTCGGCCATCTACCTGCTGTGCGGCGGCCTGTGAATTGCGGGGCTTCGGCTGACACGGCGACAAGGGTTTTACACTTTCTCGTGCCGGCAGCAGCGGTTACACTCCAAGAGGAGGATTCGCCATGCCGATGCACGGCTGGACACGGGTGGACGCGGGGATTTACCACGACTTCCACCACGAGTGGATTTCCGAGATTAAACGCGCTCTGAACCGCGGCCTGCTCCCGGAAGACTACTACGCCCTGGCCGAGCAGCAGGCGGCCGGGTTCGGTCCGGACGTGCTGACGTTGCAGGACACCGCAGGCGACTCCGCTCCCGGAGGCGCAACTGCCACCCTGAGTTCGGTCGTCGTCCGGCACGTCAGCGGCGACCGCATCATCGCGATGATCGAGATCGTCTCGCCGGGCAACAAGAACAACACGAACGCCTTCAACGCCTTCGTCCAGAAGGCGTGCGAGCCGCTGGAGCACCGCATCCACTTGCTCCTGATCGATCCGTTCCCGCCCGGCCGCCGCGACCCGAACGGGATCCACGCCGCGATCTGGGCCATGGTCGAGGACGACCCGTTCCAGCTGCCGCCGGAACGCCCGCTGACGCTGGTCGCCTACGAGTGCGAGACGATCACGCACGCCTACATCGAAACCATCGCGGTCGGGGAGGTGGTTCCGGACATGCCGCTGTTCCTCGAACCCGGCGCCCACGTCCTTGTGCCACTCGAAGCCACCTATCGGACGGCGTGGGACACGGTCCCGGCCCGCTGGCAACGGGTGATCGCCCCGCCGACGGAGCAGACGCGCTAACGGTTCGGCCACTCCCGAATCGGTCGCGAAACCCAGAACACACCTCAGGCCGGACGAGTGCTTGCACGTCGGTCCGAAGCCGTCTACAATTAACACCACATCTTTGCCTGCAGGGGCAGGTCTTGTTGGACCATCCTGGAACGTCCGTCCCCACCTCTGCCGGGTGTTCCAGGAGCCAGGGAGTAACGGAACATGCAGCTTTTTGTCCAGCTCACCGCTTTCGTCCTGCGCCAGGTCCTGGGGGAATCCGCCGCCTCCGTCGTCGGTTTCATCCAGAACCGCTTTCTCGATCAGAGTCTCGCCTTACCCCGGGCCCTGCGCAAGGCCGGGGAACGCGCCTGGCAGGCGCTGGGCGTGGCCCTTTCCGGCAACGGCCTGCTCGATCGCATGCAGCGCCTCTTCGGCAGCAGCGACGAGCGCGGCCTCCGGCAGCAGCTCCAGGCGTTCCTCAAAAGCCAGGAGCTGCAATTACCCGCGACACCCGAAGAAGTGCGTCAGGCATGTCTTGTCGAGTGGCGCAAGGTGCGCAAGAGCAAACTGTTTCAGCAGCCGGCCGACTCGACGGCCCTCGTTCAGTACGTTCCCAGTTTCCAGCGCTATTCGGACCTCACCGGAATGGTCGAGGCCGCACACCAGACCATGGCCCAGATCGCCGAACTTCTTGCATCCGATTATCCCAACCTGGCCTGGCTGCTGCGGCAACCGACTCCGCAAGGCCCACCGCTGCTGGCGGCGGCTTTCGCCCACTTCTTCCGTCAGGAGGTGGCTCGCGACGACGAGCTGGTCCACGAACTGATGCTGGACAATCTCCGGCAGTTGACGGCGACCCACGGCAAGGCGCTGATCGAAGTCGGCAAGGCCCTGGCCACCCTCGCCGACAATTGCGACCAGATCCTCGATTCGCTGGACGAGATCGATGCCAAGGTGGACGGGCTGAGCGTCCAGGTGGATGCGACGCACGGCGCGGTCCTGGACCTGGCGGCGAGCCTGGCGCAGCTGGGCGGCCAGCAGCAGGCGGAGCTGTCGGGTCTGCGTGGCCTGATCGAGAAGGTGCTGGCCCTGCTCGATTCGGCGGGGATGCGGCGCGGCGAGGTCCGGCCGCGGTTCAGCCTGACGCTCCGCTGCGCGGACCAGCAGCAGCAGGTCCGGCAGCTGTTCGACAGCTTTTGCCAGCTGCCGGCCGAGCAGCAGCGGCAGATGCCGGCCCTGCTCAATGGGCTGGGCAAGCTGCAGCTGGGCGCCGGCGACTTTGAGGCGGCCCGGCAGTCGTTCCTGGAGGTGGCCGAGGTCGTCAGCGACACCGCGGCCCAGGCCGAGGCCTGCTTCAACGCTTACCGCGCCGCCCTGGAGGAGAACCGCTGGGACGACGCCCTGTCGGCCATCAGCCAGGCCGCGACCCTGGACCCGCAGCGCTACGCTCCGTTTCCGCTGCAGCGTTACCAGGCCAAGCAGGTCCTCGGCTCGGGCGGCTTCGGCACGGCCTTTCTCTGTTACGATCGCAACCTTGACGAGAACGTGGTCATCAAATCCTTGCACCTCGCCGAGATGGAGCGCAGCGTCCTCGACGTGTTCCGCGAGGCCCGGCTGCTGCGGCAGCTCAATCATCCCGCGATCATCGGCGGCCGGGATGGCGAGTTCGCCGATCCGGGGAACCAGACCCGGCCGTTCATCGTCATGGATTACTTCCCGGGCAGCAGCCTGGAAGTTCGCCTGCGCCGCGGCGGTCCCCTGGCCCCGGCTGATGCGCCAGGTCGCCTTGCAGATCGCCCAGGGAATGCAGGCGGCCCACGCCCGCGGCATCCTGCACCGCGACCTGAAGCCAGACAACGTGCTGGTCCGCAAGGACGCGCGCGGCTGGGAAGTGAAGGTGATCGACTTCGGCCTGGCCCTGCGCCGGCAGACGCTGGAGATCAGCCGGTCGCTGCCTCCCGGCGGCCAGACGCTTCTGGGAGCGAGCATTGCGGGGACTCTGCGCTACGCGCCGCCGGAACAACTGGGCGAACTGCGCCGCGATGGCCGGCCGGTGCCGATCGGGCCGCACTCCGACGTTTACTCGTTCGGCAAGCTGCTGTGTCATGCCCTGTTCCTGACCACCGAGCCCCGCCATCGACACTGGCAGACCAGCCGGGAACATGCGGCCTGGCAGCCGTTGCTGGAGGCGTGTCTGGAACAGGAACTGGAGCATCGCCATCCCAATTTCGACAACGTGGTGCGGTGGCTGGAGGACCAGGAGGAGCGCGACACGGCCGCCGTGACGGCTCCAGTCGATTTATCGTTTCGCGCTCGGCAGGTCGAGCGCGAAACGATCAATCGATTCAACGGAGCAGGAGACGACCTGGTGGGGCAGCTGGAGGTCGCGTTGCAGGGAGCGAGCCAGGCCCACGCCCTGGCCCGGCAGCAGGCCGAGGAGCAGTACGATTACGCCGCCGCTGCCCGCACGCTGGAGACCGTGCCGGAACAGGCCCGCGACTCGGCCCTGTATCTGCTGCTCTGTTCCCGGCGCGACCGCAGCGCCCGGCTGGAGACGGAGATCCGGCAAGCCCTCCAGGCGGGCCGGACTGCCGGTCTGCGTTCGCGCGTCGAGGCCCTGCTGGAACTGCAACCCAACCGCGAGGACCTGCGCCGGCTGCTGGGCGTGCTGGCACCCTGTCCGAGTCCCGGCGAAGTGCTGACGGCCAGCCATGAGATGCGTTTTGTCTGGATCCCGGCCGGCAGTTTTGTGATGGGCAGTCCCCTGGACGAACCGTGCCGCTCGGAGGACGAACGGCAGCATCGGGTGTTCCTCAGCCGGGGTTTCTGGCTGGGCAGCCAGCCGGTGATCCAGTCCCAGTGGCAGGCGGTCATGGAGCACAACCCCAGCTCCTTCCGGGGTGGAAATCGTCCGGTGGAGCAGGTGACCTGGGAGGAGTGCCAGGAATTCTGCCGCCGGCTGGGAGCCCGGGACGGTCAGCGTTACCGCCTGCCGACCGAGGCGGAGTGGGAATACGCCTGCCGGGCCAGCACCACCACGGCCTTCTCGGTGGGCGAGACGCTGGCGTCGGACCAGGCGAACTACGACGCCAATTTCAACTATCAGGGCGGGAAAAAGGGCCATTACCGGGAGCAGACGACACCGGTGGATTGCTTCCCGGCCAATCGCTGGGGCCTGCACGACATGCACGGCAACGTCTGGGAGTGGTGCTCCGACTGGTACGGCGAGTACCCAACCACCCCGGTGCGCGATCCGCAGGGGCCGGAGGCGGGCCACGTCAAGGTGGTGCGCGGCGGCTCGTGGAGCTGCCCGCCGCGGTACTGCCGCTCGGCGTTCCGCTTCTGGTTCGCGCCAGGGTATCGGAGCCGGTATCTGGGCTTCCGGGTGGTGGTGAGCCTGGAGTGAACAGGAATAGCGGCCGGTTGCAATAAGCTGGGGTTGAGGGTATGATGCGACAATGGATTCTCCTGTAACGCCTTGAACAATCAAGGATGCTGCGTTCCGGCGGAGTTTCGACTCATGGCGGATGTCGTCAAGCCAATTGCACGGCTGTTCTTTGCGTGCGACGAGGCCGTATTTGATCTTGCGGATGGAAAATGGACGCTGAAGAATCCCTGGCATACAGTCGGGATGCCGCCAGGGGTCACGAAAGACTTCCGCCAGGAAGAAATCTGGCTCTATGCCCAGTTCACCAGTGGGGTAGGATCATTCTATTTGAGCGTGCATCTGCTGGACGATGCGGGACTGGTGATCGGCAGGAGTCCGCCTGTTCTGTGGGAACTGTCGGGCGGGAATCAAGTGTTTGAAGAAGTCTTTCAGATGACCAGGGTTCCGTTTGCTCGGCCTGGAATCTATGAATTCAAGTTGATGGCCAATCATGCGGAGATGGAAGGTGGAACGTTCTATCTTCGCGTCTTACCAGGGTGAGTTGCCATGCCGCCAGAGAAACCGGAACACGACGGTCGCTTCGTCAAGAAATCGCAGGTCCGTCCGGCGATCAAAGTGGATTGCTCGGCCTGGGGAACCACGGAGGCGGACGTCCCGCAAACCGTGGGTCGTTTCGTGAACAAGTCGCAGGCCCGTCCGGCGATCGCGGTGGACTGCTCCGGATGGCCGGAAACGCCCGCCCTCTCTCTGGAGTTGACTCTTGCTCCAGACTCTCCTCTCGACGCCGTTCAACTGGCGTTTGGCCTGTTTGACGTCGTCAGCGCAGTCAACAGCATCGACCAAGAGTTAGGCGGGAGCGGCTTAACAAAAGTCTCTGGCCAACAGAGCAACGGAGCCGTCACGATCACCCTGGCGCCGCGACAGCAAAGCGGGGCAGCCGATCGAATCCGCCGGATTTGCGATCAGGTAAACCAGCCAACACAGGCAAGACACGAATTTCCAATTCCAGCCGGCGTGAAGGCCATTACGGCGCGAGTCGCTTGAACCCATTCATGGAGTTGCCCGAGAGACACACTCGTGAATCCCGAAATGACGCATAGCGCTTACTTCCGCAAACTCTTCAAGGAACGCCCCGGGTTGCTCGACGATCGGACGAGCGACCAAGCCGTTAACCTCTGGATGCAGGATCACCCCGAATCTGAAGAAACGCTCAAGGTGGTCAGGGCAGTTCTTCTGAACGTGAAGGTTGCGATGCGGAAGGAACGAACCAAGAGAACGAAACGAGCCCTGCATGAGCCAGGAAAAGAAAGCCATCCGTGACGCTTTCCGCAGAGCGGTCTTCGACCGCGACGGCTATCGCTGTGTGATGTGTGGCAAGACAGAGGGCAAGCTGGACGCGCATCACATCGAGGACCGCCATGCCATGCCCAACGGCGGCTACGTCCTCGAAAACGGCATCACCCTTTGCGCCGGCGACGACACGGACAACTGCCACTGGAAGGCGGAACAATACCACGCGACCGGGACCGCCTTTCCGGGTTACTCTCCGGAGGAGCTGTTTGACCAGATCGGCAGCAGCCTGGAACAAGCGTGGCTTGCCGGCGAGTTGCTCTAACCAGCCGCCTCACAACGACCCGGAGACCCACCCATGAAACCCACCGACGTTCGCATCGAGTCCGTCTCGCATTCCTACGAAGACTACCTCTTCCGCACGCCGATCAAGTTCGGCGGCGTACCGCTGGATCGCTGTACCCTGCTCAACGTCACCTGCCAGGTGCGGACGGTCGCCGGCAAGAGCAGGAGCGGCTTCGGCTCGATGCCGCTGGGCAACGTCTGGTCCTTCCCGTCGCGGGTGATGTCTTACGACACGACCCTGGCCGCCATGAAGAACCTGGCCGGCCGGATTGAACGGATCTACGCCGGCTATTCCGAGGCCGGCCATCCCATCGACATCACCTGGGCCGTCGAGCATGATTTCGTCCCGGCGGCGGACCAGACCACGCGGGAGCTGAAACTGGCTGAGCCGATCCCCCGGCTCTGTGCCCTGGTCGTGGCCAGCGCCTTCGATGCGGCCCTGCACGACGCTTTCGGCAAGGTCCACGGACTCAACTGCTACCACACCTATGGACCCGAGTTCCTCAGCCACGACCTGGGCCATTACCTCGGGGCCGAGTTCAAGGGCGAGCAGCTGGCTCAGTACCTGTCGCGCAAGCCGCAGGAGCGGATGCCGCTGTACCACCTGATCGGAGGCGCTCGATCCGCTGGACGCCGGCGACGTCAAACAGCCCGTCAACGATGGTCTGCCGGAGACGCTGCCGGAGTGGATCAAGTTCAACGGCCTGACACATCTGAAGATAAAGCTCAACGGCGACGACCTGGCCTGGGACGTGGAGCGCGTGGTCCGCGTCGATCGGATCACGGCGGACACGCAGAAGGAGCGCGGGGTCAGCCGCTGGTGCTACTCGCTGGACTTCAACGAGCGCTGCGCCAACGTCGGCTATCTGCTGGAGTTTCTGCACCGGGTCAAGGAGCAGACGCCGGCCGGGTTCGAGCGTGTGGCCTACATCGAGCAGCCGACGGCCCGTGACCTGGCGAAGGACCGCCACAACGTCATGCACGAGGCGTCGAAGCTGCGGCCGGTGGTCATCGACGAGTCGCTGGTGGACCTGGAGAGCCTGCAGCTGGCCCGGGAGATGGGTTATACGGGTGCGGCCCTGAAGGCGTGCAAGGGACAGACGCAGTCGCTGCTGCTGGCGGCCGCGGCGCGGAAGTACGGCATGTTCCTGTGTGTGCAGGATTTGACCTGTCCGGGCGCGTCGCTGATCCACTCGGCCGGGCTGGCGGCGCACGTTCCCGGGGTGACGGCCATCGAGGGCAATTCGCGGCAATACTGCCCGGCGGCGAACAAGCCGTGGGAAAGCAGGGTGCCGGGCTTCTTCGAGGTTCGCGACGGCACGCTGCACACTGGCCTGCTGACCGGACCTGGCCTGGCGAGCGGCGCGGCGTGAGCCCGCCGGTAAGAACTCCCGATACCGGCGGGCTCACGCCGCGCCGCTCGCCGGAGCCGCATGCACGAAGCGGAGGATCTCCTTGCCGTGGAGGGCCGTGTCCAGGGCGGCGTTGTGGATGATCGAGCAGTGATCTTCCCCGGTGGCAACCACAAGACGCGAGTGGCAGTCGTGCTGCAGGAGCCGCTGGTGGAACTGGCGGGCCTGGCGGGACAGGGTCCACAGCTCTTTCTGGCGCGGACGACCAGAAACGGCGGGATGCCTGGCTTGACGTGCCAGAAGGGTGAGGCGTCCGCCTTGTTCACGTTCCGGAACACGCAGCCGACCCGGGCCAGGGTCACGTTCCAGTGAATCTTGTAAATGCCGCTGACCGCGATCACGCCGCGGCACGTCTCGAAACCCAAACCAAAGGTGGCCAGGAAGGATTCGTCCGTGCCCAGCAGCGCGGCCAGGTGGGCGCCGGCCGAGTGGCCACACAGGTAGAGCCGCTTCGGATCACCGCCGTGGCTGGCGACGTGCGCCTCGATCCAGGCAAAGGCCCGGGCCAGGTCCTGTGCCGGGACCGGATGGCGGACCCGTGGCGCCAGGCGGTAATTGACGAGGGCCGCGCCGATGCCGTTCTTCGCCAGGAAAATGCCCACGTGGCCGAACAGCGCCTTGTCGCCGGACATCCAGGCGCCGCCGTGGGCCAGCACGACCACCGGAAACCTGTCCCGGTCGGGCAAGTACAGATCCAGCTTGTGTCTGTCCTCCCGGGTCTCGGCATAAGGGACGTCGAGCAAGACCCGCAGGCCGAGTCCCCGATCGGGAGGCAGCGCCCGGGAAGATGTCGGGCGAGAGCCAGGCCGGAACCGCGCCGAGTCCCGGCCGGAGAAGAGTGATGCAGTCATGGTGTCTCCTTTCAAGGGTCACTCACCATCGAATCTTGATGATTGATCCCTGGACTGGCCGATCAGCACCCGCACGCGCTGGCCGATCTTGAGCGGCGGTTGTCCCGGGTCCAGGGCGATGAGGCATTCCAGGGTCCGCACGTCGTTGAACTGCAACGGCTCTTGCAAGACCGAGCGGCGCTGGGTGTACCAGTCGGACAGGGAGGTCACCCGTCCACGCCAGGTCGCCGGGTCGTTGCTGTCGTCCCGGATCAGGACCGGCTGACCGACCTTGACCTGATAGGCGAACTCCTGGACCACCTCGGCGCGGATGAAGCGCGGGCCATCCGGGCAGAAGAGCAGGACGGGCTGCTTCGGGATCGCTCCCAGCATTTCCCCCGGACCGACCAGGCAGCGCAGCACCTTGCCGTCGGCGGGGGCCCGGACACTGCACTCCTTCAAGGAGTCCTGGGCCAGCCGCAGCCGAGCCTCTTTCGCCTTGACCTCCTGCTCCGCCCGGCGAACGTCGGCCGCGGGGTCGTGCAGACGCAGCTCCTCCAGTTTTTTCGTCTCCGCCTGGAGCAAGGCTTCCGCTTCCCGGACCTCGTTTCGGGAGACGTCGAGGTCCGTTTTGCTGGTCAGGTTCTTGGCATACAGGTCCTCCTTCCGGCCGCACACCTGCCGGGCAGACGTGAGCCGGTTCTGAACGACCTCGATGGCGGCCTGTGACTGCTCGATCCGGGCCTGGTGCTGCTGGGGTCGTTTCCGCACTTCGACCAGCTGGATCTGGCTGGCCTCCAGGTCGGTTCGGGCTTCCTGGACTCGCAGACCGGCGACCGTGTCTTCCAGCCGCAGCAGCACGTCGCCGGCCTTGACCCGCTGGTCCTCCTCGACCAGCACCGCGGCCACCCGGCCGGGCTGGGCTGGATACAGCGACGTGATCCCGTGCTTGACGTCCACGTGGCCGAAGCAGGCCACAGCGCCTCCAGAAGAGCCGAAGTCTTCGTCCGGGGTCCGGGAAGAGGGCTTTCGGACTTCCGCGCCCTGGACCGTGACGCCAGATGAACCCCGAGGCAGGTCAGGAAGATCGCCAGGACCGTTACCCCCAGCAGCCATCGGGACCAGCGCCAAACTCCGTTGCTTTTCATGAGACTCTCCTTGTTAGCAGTAACCGAAAGGCGAGCGGCGCGGCGTCAGCCCGCCGGTGAAGGCCATTACCGGCGGGCTGACGCCGCGCCGCTCGCCTTTCGGTTCGTGATTCTTAGTGACTCAGCGCCGGAATCAGGCCTTCATCCGCACCGCCGGCCTCTGCCTCTCGTTCCTCCGTCAGCCGGCCGTCCTCCAGATGAAACGACCGGTCGGCGTAAGGGAGCAACCGGCTGTCGTGGGACACCACCAGCAAGGTGGTGCCGCGCTGATGGGCGGCCTCTTGCAGCAGGCGGATCACTCCTTCGCCGTGGACCCAGTCCAGGGCGCTGGTGGGCTCGTCCGCGAAGCAGAAGTCCGGTTCCATGACCAGGGCCCGGCCGATGGCCACCCGCTGCTTCTCGCCGCCGGACAGCTGGGCGGGCCGCAGATGGATCTTCTTGCCAAGCCCCAGCAGCCCCAGCATGCGCTCGGCGCGCTGCCGGGCTTCGCGCACCGGCGTCCCCTCGGCCCAGCGCAGGACCATCTCCAGCTGCTGCCGGGCCGTCAGGGCCGGCAGCAGGTTGTAGCCCTGAAAGACGTAGCCGAAATGGCGCTGGCGGAACTTCTCCTGCTGGGCCGGGCTCTGGGCCCAGTAGTCCTGCCCCAGCGCCAGCACCTGACCGCCGGTCGGTTCGAGCAATCCCGAAAGCACGGCCAGCAGGGTCGATTTGCCGCTGCCGGAGGGCCCCATGAGCAGGGCCAGCTCGCCCTTGTGCAGTTTCAGCGACACTTCGCGCAGGACCGTCGAAACAACCCCGCCCTGCTCGAAGGTGCGAACCAGGTGTCGGCCTTGCAAGACCGGCTTTTTCAGAAACATTTCAGGTCCTCCGTCCGGTTTAGAGTAGCCCTCACGCTCCGCGTGAGGAAAATGCCTCACGCGGCGCGTGAGGGCTACTCTTGGGAAACCGCTTCTTAACGCAGCAGCGCTGCCAGCTGGAGCTGACGCAGGGAGCGCAGGGCCAGCAGGCCGGCGCCCACGGCCGTGATCAGGGTCAGGCCTGCCGCCGAGGCCAGCACCCAGGGGGGCAATTGCGTCCGGGCCCCCAGCAGACCAGCGAGCTGGGCCAGGCCGAGGACGCAGGGGTAGGCCAGCAGGACGCCAAGCACACCCAGCCAGCAGGCCTGCGCCAGGACGATGAACGCCAGTCGCCAGGACGGCACGCCCAGGGCCCGGAGCACTGCATACTCACGGAACGAGGCGGCCGTGGCCGAGTACAGCGTCTGGCTGGTGACCACCGCGCCGACCAGCAAGCCCAGCAAGGCCGCACAGCCCAGGGCGATGCCGCCGCCGCTCGTGACCAGCCAGTGCCAGCGCGAGCGGAACGAAAACTCCGCGCTGGTGAACGCCGCCATGTTGCCGTAGCGGCGCAGCGCTCGACCACCCGGGGCGCATCCCGTGGATCGCGGCAACGGGCCAGCACGTAGGTGACCTGGTCGTCCGACATCCGCAGCAGGCGCCGGGCCGTCTCCAGCGAGCAGAACACGTACGGCCCCCCCAGGCCCTTCATGCCGGGTACGACCCCGACCACGCGCACCCGCGCTCCGGAAACCTGGGCGATCTCGTTGATCCCTTCGGTAAGGCCGAGCCGGCCCAGGTCGTCCTCGGCCACCACCGCCGTCCCGGGCACACCCAGCTTCTGCCGCAGCTCCGGCGTCAGGGCGTCGAGGGCGCCCAGGGACTTCTCGTTCAGCCGGCAGCCAATGACAATGGCCAGCTCCGAACCGCCGTGAGGCTTGGCCCAGGGGTAGAACATCTGAATGTAAGGCTCGGTTTCCTCGATCTCGGGCATCGCCTCCAGCCGGTCCCGCCACTGCTCGGGGATGGGGATGCCCACGTCCACGCTGACCACCCGCGGCTGCGCAACCCAGACGTGCGCCCGGGAGTGATCGATCGGGATGGACACGCTGGAGAACGTCCCCAGCAGCAGGCCCAGCTGCAGGGCCACCAGCAGGGCGCTGAACGTCACCGCCAGCATGGCGGGCAGGTAACGCTGCCGGTCGTACCACAGGATCATCAGGGAATAAGGCATGCTTTGTCTCACCGGAGATCTCGGAATGGAGGAAGGTGGCGAATCGGCAGCGGATGCTGCCGATTCGCCACCTTCCTCTTTCCCGGAGCCGGGTTGGCTCAAGAAAGAACAGCTCAAGGAATCACGCTGCTACAAGACTAATCGTGAAACGCAGCGCTTTCAGGACAGCAAGCCAGGTCGATTTCTGCTTTTTCCGCCGATTGTCCTGGTCGGACCGCATGGACCTTCGGCTCGAAGTGGTTGCGGAGTGCCAGCGCCGTCCACAGGGCCGCAAACAGGTCAATGACGCCAAACGCGAGAATCGTCCAGTTCTCCCAGGCGAAGGCCACGAAGCCCACCAGGAACGGCAAGACACTGAGCCGGGTGACCACGCTCCGGCGGAAGAACGCGACTTCCTCGGTGCGTGAGGCCTCGAAGTAGTAATAGGCCAGGACGAGAAGAAGCATGCCGCTGATGCGCACCCACAGGATGTCGCTCGGGGGCTGCAGACCGATCAGGCGGCACGCTTCCCTTGGAAGGATGATCTGGAGGAGCCCGCACAGGGCCACGTGGACGCTGAAAACTCGGATGCTGAAGGCTGCCGGACTCATGATCAGATACTCCTGGTCAGGTTGAGAAGGTCGTAGACGGCACGGAACCCGAACGGTTGGATGGCAACGTATTCGCGCTCCATCACGTCGGTTCCCCACTTCTGCTTGTAGGCGGCCTGGGAGTCGGCGGGGTACACTTTGCTGCCGTATTTGCGCAGCAGCTGGATCATGCGGTTGATCCACCAGCTGCCCGCCTTGCTTTCCTCGCGATCAATCAAGAACGGGGTGAAACCGAAGTGCAGATACGGCGACTCCCTCGGCCTTGAAGCGATTGATCGCCTCGGCATTGCACAGCTCCATCGTGCCCTGGGGGGCCTCCGGCAGCTTGCGCGTCAGATCGTGCAGGTAGCCGGGCCGCTCGTGGCCCCAGACCGGCACGTAAGAGATGAACGCCACCGCCTTTTCCTGAGCGTCCAGAACGAGGAAATGCCGGCGGTCCCGGTCGTCCGGCCCACCCAGCTTCGCCGGTCATGAAATCCAGCTCCTTCTTGCCCTTGGCCTCCAGCCAGCCGGCGCTGATCTCCTCGATTTTCTTGAACCACTCCGTGTCACGCGGTACGTCCTTGCCCAGTTCCACCACCTTCATGCCCGCCTTGCGGGCACGCTGGATCTTGTTGCGCAGCTGCATCTTCGGGCCGCCGCCAAAGCTGTAATCCTTCAGCGACACGGCATAAGTGGTCCCCAGCTGGTTGACGGTAAAGCCCCGGCTGGCGAACAGATCCACCTGGACCTGGCGCACCTGCACGGCCCCCACCCGCAGGCGCTTGTCGGCGGCGAAGCGGAGGAAGCGGTCGAGCAATTCGCCCGCGTGTTCCGGCCGGGCGTGGACGCCGCCAAACACCCAGAGGTGCTTGCCCTGGTGACGGTAGGAGATCAGTCCCGAAATCCCATCGACGACGAACGCCTGATTACGCCGCGACAGGGCCAGGTAACCCGAAGGGTGTTCCAGCGTGTCGGCCAGCACTTCCCGGGGCAGCAGCTCTTCGACGTTGGCGGCGGTGGCGATCACCTTCCGGGTCGGCTCCGGGGCGGGCCGGCCGAGGGCGCGGAGAACGGCTTCGTCGGAATGGTCGGTCGGCTCGAACGCCAGGGCCGTCGGCTTGAGGATGTTGCCGAAGACCCCCCGGTCGATCGACAGGTGGATGGGCACGGCCAGCATGGCCCACTCGAAGCCGCCCCGGAAGTAAGCCCAGAGGCCGACGCCGATGCCGCACACCAGGTAAGTGTGAGCGATGTTGTAGGCATTGTAGTACCAGCGGTTGATGCGCTTGTCCTTCGAGCGCCGGAAGGCGAGGGCCCCGGGCAAATAGCCGACGAAGTCGATGATCCAGAAGGCAAACAGTGCCCGCCACCAGTTGACCTCCGCAAGGTGGGGCAACAGCACCGCGATGCAGAGGAACAGGACCGCGAGGTGCTCCGCCCGGATGGTCCAGTACGTTCCCGCAGAATGAAGACGATTGCGTGAATCCATGGTTAGCTCCTAGAACAGAATCCAACGAAGTCAGCCGATCTTAATAACGATCCAACTTCTCCATCGCCCAGCCGGCTGCGCGAACACCAAGCCAGCGCAACGGTTCAAAGGGAACGCACGCCGATTGCTGGCGGAACCAGGGCAGGTTCCGACAGAAGTTGCCGCCCGCAAGGTAATCCTGAACCCAGCGTCCGGACAGAGTACCCAGGGCGATGCCGTGTCCACACCAGCCGCCGACAAAGAGGACGCGCTCGTAGCCCGGGACCGGACCAATCACCGGCAGGTTGTCCAGAGTGTAAGCAATGACGCCGGTCCAGCTGCGGGCAATCCGCACGTCGTGCAGCGACGGGAACAAGTGTCGCAGCTGCTGCGCAAGTCGGTTCAGGTCTGGGCTTTCAGCTGGCTGGTCCGTCACCTGTCCGCCCCACAGGTAGCGGGGCTGACCGCCACCAAAAAGGAGGCGGTCGTCGTCGGTCAAACGGAAGTAATTGAACACCCGCCGGGAGTCGATGACTCCCTCCCGTCGATGCCAGCCCAGCTCCGCCAGCTGCGCCCGGCTCAGAGGCTCCGTGAGGAGGATTCGCAGGTGCAGGGGAATCAGTCGCCCCCGGTGCAGGTTAAGGAGCGAGGAATACCCACTGGTAGCGACCACCACGTGCCTCGCCTTCAGAATGGAGCCGTCCAACAGGGTCACTTCGACGATTGCTCCACGGGACACCGATTGCACCTTGGCTCCCTCCCGGATCACTCCACCACGCCGTTGGATGGCCTCGCTTAGACCGGCAACGAACCGTCCCGGATTCAAGACGCCGGCGATGGGTAGACGCAAGGCCGCCGGCCCTTCACCACGCCCCGGCATCGTGGCGATCCGCAAGTACTGGCGGAGTTCGGTTTCGCTCACCTGCTCGCAGGGCAGCCCCAGCTCCGCCATCAGCCGGGCCTGCTGAGCCAATCGGCCACGGCCAGAGGGCCCGTGAGCCACCACCAGTTGCCCGGTCATTCGCAGCCCCACGTCGATGTTCTCGCGTGCCAGGAGCTTGCCCACGTACTCCACTGCGTCCAGCGACTGAAGGTACAGCTCACGGGCAAGGTCAGGGCCAAAGCGTCTGACCAGTGCGGGCAAATTCTGACCGACTCCTGGCGTGAGCATGCCGCTGTTTCGTGAGGATGCCCCGTGACCGACACGCTCCGCTTCCAGAACGATCACCCGTGCCGCTGGGTTATCCGCCAGGACGTGATAGGCCGCCGACAGACCAGTCAATCCGCCGCCGATCACCACCACGTCTGCTGCGCCCGACGCGCTTGCAGCCTCTCCGACCGGCGGCAATTCTTCACGCCAGACAGAGACGCCGGCCCGGTCAGCTGGTTCGGCCAGGATCGGATGCCTTGCCATCATTCAGTCTCCTTTGCCAGGGCAGGGTGACACGAACGGAAGTTGACAGGATGGAACATCTCACTTCGAGCGTGTCCCGCAGGCTCGGGAATCACGGACGCTGGCGTCTCCAGATTGGTCGTACCAAACAACGCATGTCCAAGGTTCACCCTGGCAGCACGGAGCAAGACGCCAGGTCCAAATGCGGACAGGAAGGTCCTGGTACGTCCAAAGTAAGACAGCACGCTCCGGGCCACTTGCGAATCACGAGCTGCCGCCGAGAACACCAGACGCTCCAGCATGTTGAGACGGTGTCGCCTTGGCCACAGTCGCAATGTGGGCATAGTGAATCCAGGTTTGAGCCCGGTGCTTCTTGCGGTAGCGTTTCAACCCCCGGTCAATCGCACTCTGAACGCCGGTCGCCGATCCAAAGGCGGATGACGTTGCCTCGACAAGCCACTGGGCCGACAGGAAGGCAAAGCCGCACCCGGTGCCCCAGATCGGGTCGAGGACCATGGCGGCGTCGCCCACAAAGGCGATGCCTGGAGCCGAGGCCGGCCGCCACTGCAGGGGGATTTTGAGGATGCCGCGCAGGTCGGTGATCGCCTTGGCCTCGCTCAACCGGGGCGCCTCGGGCACTTGCTCCCACAGTCGGCGAAACGTCCCCAGGGCATCGCGTTTGAATTCCTCCAGCCTGGTGATTGCGGGCGCGAAACCGACGAGGGTCACACCGTCCTCATTTTTGAAGGCATAAGCCACGTCGGGATCCAGATACCACTCCTGAGTGCCGGCGCTGGAACGGTGCTCCAGATCGCGGTAATAGCGGAAATAGCTGAATCGGTTGTTGACGTGTTCGGTCGCCTTGACTCCGGCCCACCTGGCCAGTGGCGACAGGCGACCATCGGCCGCGACAATCAGCGGGGCATGGTAATCCTGCCGACCCGTGGGACCAGAGGCCGCGATGCCACAGATACGCCCTTTGGGATCGTGAAGCAGACCGCGCGCCGACGTGCCCGTAAGGAAGGTCACGCCGGGTGTCGCGGCCGTCATGCGGCGCAGAATGGGATCCAGAGTCTCCCGTCGGATGTTGTAGCCAAACTCCATCTTGCCTGGGTCGCCGGGACGGATCCAGCCCCAGCGCGTCCAGATCTCGAGGTCATTGCGCCGTCCTCCCGCTGCTTCGATCTCCCTGTCCAGTCCGATTTTCCGGATGACTCCCAGTCCCATCGCCAGGAGGGAGTGCGTACAGACCTTCTTGTAGTGGCCAGGATTCGGGTTCTGCTCCAGAACTGCCACGCGAAGGCCCTGCTGGGCATACAAGATGGCAGCCGTACAGCCGGCAATGCTGCCGCCAACAACGACCACGTCAAACTTCCGGGATGACATCGTCGGGCCCTTTCTCAAGAGTAAGTGTTCTCATTGCTCCCCTCTCCCCTTGTGGGAGAGGGGTTGGGGGTGAGGGGTCTCTCCCCTCGCGCTCGCCTCGGCCAGACGTTGAACCAATGGGTCCCACGCACCACGCAGCGTTCCGTCTCCGGGGGCAAGAGCGCCTTCAGCTTTGGCAGCTGCGTCCAGTGCGTCTGAGGCCGATAGTGGTGTTCCTGGTGATAGCCGTTGTTGAACCAGATCAGGTTGTACAGCCAGCCGTAGCTGCTCACCGAATCGGTCATCCGGTTGCCCGGAGTCGCACCGTGGTGCTCGAAGTAGTTTTCCGCCTGGGCCGCGATGGTTCCGGCGACCCAGACGGGCAGGTAGAACGCGACCAGGCCGAGCGGGTTGAGGAAGCCGAGGACCGTTACCAGGACGACCAGCGCCGTTAGCTGCCAGCCTGTCAGCGTCATCAGTCCTTGCCTCTTCAGTCCCGGCAGGAGCATGCCGAAATCCGAGCGGAAGAAGCCAAGCAGAGCATACGCCAGCAGGCCCTCTTCCTGCCCCGGTCGTTTGCTGTAGCGCCAGGTCGAAGTGACGTCGTTGGTCGTCCCAGTTGTTGGATCGGGAGCATCATTGTTGTACTTGTGATGATGCAGATGCTGGACCCGGTACAACACGTGCGGGATGCCGATGATCGCCGAGATCAGCAGGCTAAAGGCGGCATTCAACTTCTTGCTCACAAAGAAGGGGTTGTGAATGAAATTGTGTGCCACACACATGTAGTTGGTCCACATCAGAAACCCGGCGAGCAGACCAAGGCCGACACTCCACCCCCACGGCACCGAGCCCAGGGTCCGGACGCCGTGGATCAGGAGGGCGAGCTGGACCAGGGGCAGGGCAACCAGGAGACTGTCGAACCTGCTGTGGGCAAAGAGCCGGCCGGGTTGCCGTCTGGGTTTTCGGTCATGACGAAGGACAATGCTCATGGTTCAGGTCTCTCTTCTCAGGCCAGGTTCAAGCCGCCGCCGCGGACGTACTCGTCCAGGGCCCGGGTTGCCAGGGCTCGTCCGGGAGGGTGGAAGGCCATCGCCCGGCACGCGGCCAGGAGGTATGCGACGTCGGGCGAACCGATGAAGGCCATGCCGCCGAGCAACTCGGCACAGCGCATCGCCACCGCTTCGATCGTGCCCTGGACGGCGAAACGCAGTGCCAGGGACCGGGCCAGCAAGCTCTCGGCGTCTCCGGGCTCGGCCAGGGCGTAGCCGATGCCGTCGATGCCGGCGGCCAGCCCATCGAGCTGGGCCAGCACCAGGCCGCGCTCCTCGGCGTTCCCCTTGCCGCTGATCACCAGCCGTTCCGCCAGGGCACTGACCACGCCGAGATACGTGGCGGACAGGGCGGCCTGGAACCAGGTAAAGCCGGTCACCTCGACGCGGTCCAGGGCAGCGGCGTTGTCCACGACGAAGACAAAGTCGTCGGGCACGGGCACGTCGGTGAGGATCACCTCGTCACTCTCCGCCCCGGCCAGGACGTGGCTCTTCCAGAAGGGCCGGCGCTCGATGCCCGGCGAATCGGCCGGCACCAGGCCAACGCCGCGCTGCCAGCCGCTGTCGGTCTCGGCCACCAGGCCGCAGCTCAGGAAGTCCATCGAGCGGCTCAGGCTGCACGGCTTCTTCCGGCCGGAGATCAGCCAGCCGCCGCCCGGGGCCCGCCGGGCCTTCATGGTCATGTCCAGCGGCCGGGCGCCGGAGCGGCCCTCGGCAAAGCCCGACGCCACCAGCATGGTGTTCTCCGCCAGGCTGCTCAGGATCAGCTCGCCATACTCCTCGCCGAACATGGCCCACTCGACCAGGGTGGACACCGAAAAGTTGTGCATGGTGTAGGCGATGCCCAGCGATGGGGCCCGGCTGCCGATCGCCCTCAGGATGCGCAGGCCTTCCGTCGCGCTCGCTCCCAGGCCGCCATAGCGTTTCGGGATCAGCAGCGCCGGCCCCCGCGCTTCCCGGAGCATCCCGATCGAGGGGTTGTCCCGGCTTTCCAGCACGCTCAGCGGCACTTCCTTCAGGGCCTGGTCCAGGCCCGGCAGGTACTTCTCCAGCACGGCCCGCTCCGCCTTCAGGAAGCGAGGATCTTGTTCGGGCGTTTGCTTCGACGCGCGCACTTCGACCATCGTGGCGACTGACATGCTTGGTTCTCCTTGGGAGATCGTGAAAGCCACCCTCGCAGAAGGGTGTTCTTGACCCACGGGAATTCGGTTAGCAACCCCTTCGGGGTTGGAAGTCAGCGAGAGGCCGGTTTCTGCCCCGAAGGGTGGCTAACCCGGCCGTGGGTTGGAGTTCAACGGGGGGATTGGAGGTATCCAGCCGCTCCCGGACCCGATCCAGGAAGCGGTTAACGTCTTTGCGCAGCTCCCTGACCACCAGGGGCCTGATCAGGCAGGCCAGCAGAGCAGTGATGGGCAGATCGACCGCGACGGTCTCGCGGTAGCGGATCGTGCTGCCCCGGTGGGCCCGGCTTGATCCAGACGTCCCAGTCGTTGGCCATGTTGCCCTCGACAGAGCGGCACGCCACGTGGTCGGTGCCATTGCCCTCGTAGGCAACCACGTAGTCCGGCTGGAAGCGAATCCCCTGGCCCACCTTTTCCTCCAGCACCCAGCGCACCTGGCCTTCCGGCAGCGCCTCGAAGCGCTCCACGCCCTCCATCACCTCGCTCAGCGATTCCAGCCGGGAGAAGAAGGCGTAGACCTCCGCGGGGCTGGCTGCGACCTCAAGCTGTCGCTCTTCCGTTGTGGCAATCTTCGACATTGGCGTATCTCCTTACTCCTCTAGTGGCTCGCCGAAGCTGCGCAGCTTGGCGACGTGGAACCCGTGCTGACCGGCCAGCGACCGCAGCAGTTGCAGCGTCTCGGGGGCCAGATCGGTGCCGATGCTGGTGTTCTTCAGGTGTCCGGCCAGGGTCAGCATCATCGTCTCCGCCATGCAGGCGTAGACCAGGTCCTGGCCCAGTCCGAACTGGCCGAGGACTGAACCCGGCGGCACCGCGATGATGCCGCCATCAATGACCAGCACGTCCGGCCTGGCCGCGCTGACCTCCCGGCTGACGTTGGCCGGCCGCGACACGTCACAGACGAGCGCCCCAGCCCGCAGGTCGTCCGGACGCAGCACGGTCCCGGTGGCACTGGTCGCGGTGACCACGACCTCGGCATTACGCACGGCCGATTGGGTCTCCTGGGAGAGGACCAGCCAGCCCAGCTGCTCCAGCTGGCTGACGACCTCGGTTACCGCCGAGTGCGTGACCTCGGCCTGGCTGGGCAAGAGGCGGAGCGCTTCGGCGGCGAAGGAGCCCGGCTTGAAGGCGGCGCCTTCGGCGTGCCGGGAGGCGACGAAGCGGACCACGTCGCCGGCCCGGGCCAGCAGCCGCTCGCGCACGTTCTGGCTGGACGATTCGGGGTTGCCCACCAGGATGAGCTTGCTCACGTCCTCGGCCAGCAGCAGGGCCAGGGCCCGGCCAATGGCGCCGGTGGCCCCGACAATCGCTGCGGTGGGCAAGCCCTCGCGCCGTCCGCCCCGCAGGGCCAGGGCCTTGCGGATGGCCTCGGCCGAGGCCACGGCGGTGTAGGAATTGCCGGTGGTGATGGGCACTCCCTCGTCCGCGACCAGCCGGCCTCCCAGGGTCACGACGGAGGTAAAGGCACCCAGGCCCACCATTTCCGCTCCCCGATCACGTGCCAGGTGCAGCGCCCCCCGGACCGCTTCCGCGGCCTCTTTCTCTCCGCATCCCCGCCAGGTCCTCGGCGGTACGCGGCAGGGTGATAAACTCGCCGTAGATCGTCTCGCCCGTCGCGGACACGATCCGACCCCGGCTGACCACGAAAGGCTCCAGCATCCCGGTAACCTTCTTGACGACCGTTTCCAGCGCCCGATCATCGAGGTAAGCCAGCGACGGATCGAAATCCACGGCATTGCCATAATCCAGCGGGTGCATCAGGAAGGCGAAGCGCCGCTCCGCCGGCTTGCGCTGGATCTGCACCCAGGGCAACGCCTTCCGGGCCGTGCGTGGCATCGGTTGGGGCTCGCCTTCCATGATGGCCGCCAGGATGCGGCCCGTGTCGCCGGTGGCGAAGAGGGCCAGGGCCCGCTCCAGAGCCGACAGCAGATGCTGGCATTGCCGCCAGGAAATGGTCAGGGCCGGCTCGATCCGGATCACCTCCTTGCCGTTCAGCGTCGGGGCGACGCGCACCCGTTCCACGTTGAGCAGGTAGCTTGCGAACAGTGGCGTCAGGAACTCCTGTTCCGCGGCCACACCCAGCAAGCCTTCCGGCCAGAGGTCCCTGCCGCCGCCAAAGCGGAGGCCCAGCAGCAAGCCCCGGCCCCGCACCTCGGTGATGAGCTGGGGGTATTTCCCGGCCAGTGCCAGCAACCCCTCCTTGAGCCGGGCCCCGTAGTCAGCCACCCGCCGGACCAGGGCATTGTCGTCCCGGGTCAGCAGGGCGAGAGCCGCCAGGCCCGCCCGGCAGGCCAGGGTGTTGCCGGCAAAGGTGGAGGAGTGCTTCAGGGCGAAAGTCTCGGTGTATGCTTCCGCGGTGGAAAGCACGGCACCAATGGGCATCAGCCCACCGCCCAGGGCCTTGGCCAGCGTCATCACGTCCGGCTGGACCCCTTCACTTTCGCAGGCGAACAGGCTGCCAGTTCGTCCCAGTCCGGTCTGGATCTCGTCCAGGACCAGCAGGACGCCGGCCCGGCTGCACAGCTCGCGCACTTCCTTCAGATAGCCCGGCGGCGGCTCCACGATGCCGCCTTCGCCCTGGATCGGCTCCACCACGAACGCGGCATAATAGCCGGGCCGGGCCTCCAGCTCGCGGCGCAGGGCCTCGGCGTCGCCGAAGGGGATGGTGTGGAAAGCGCCGACGGGGGCGCCGAAGTCCTCCTGATAATGGCTGTTGCCCGTCGCCGACAGCGCCCCGAGGGTCTTGCCGTGGAAGCTGTTGCTGGTCGAGAGGATGCCGAGCCGGCCCGTGCCGACCCGGCACAGCTTGATGGCGGCCTCGATCGCCTCGGCCCCGCTGTTGGCAAAGGTGACGCAGCGCAGGTTAGAGGGTGCCACGACCAGCAACTGCTCGGCCAGCTCGCCCGCGGCGTCCAGCAGGGAGGGCTGCACAAAGCTCGGCTCGCCGCTCCGCTGCACTTGCAGCAGGCTTTGCCAGATTTCGCTTGGGTTGAAGCCGAACGGCAGCGCCCCGTAGGCCGCCATGCAGTCGAGGTAACGGCGGCCCTGGTCGTCGATTAATTCACACCCTTCCCCCCGCACAAACCGCTTGTCCAGCCAGAGCCGGCTCAGCAGGCGGGCCAGATGCGGATTGACCGCCAGCCGATAGGGGTGCATCTCCGCCGGTTTCCGGTCCACGGGGGCTTCCGAAGCGAGGAGTCGAAGGTTCGCCGGAGGTCCGCTCCTTTCGACCGGGATTGGCTGGCTATGGACTTTGAGCGCAGTGGGATTCATGGTGGGCTTCCTCTCTTGTAGATGTCCCAGTTGTCCGTCGGATTGTGGCGTGGGCTCCAGGTCTTGCCACCGTTCCGGAAGAGAATCGTGAAGGCCGATTTGCCCTGTTCTCACGAACGTCTTGTTACCTGAATAATCGCGAAAGACGACGAAGGCCGGACACGAAGGACAGAAAAATCTTTGCCGCGTTCGCCGAGCCGCGCACGCAGCGCAGCGGAGTAAGCGGGCCTGCGGACTCCCGGACCGCTTACTCCGCTGCGCTGCGTGCGCGGCTCGGACACTGCGTGCGCGGCTCGGCAACTGCCAGCTCAATCTTGCCCTGGCGAGGACGAATAACCATACTGGAGGAAGGTTCGCGCCTCAGAGGAAGTGAGCAATGACCAAGATCCAGAGCCAGGCCAGCATCCTGACCGACCGGCTGTGCCGGACGCAGCGGATCGGCGTGTTCGGCCATCGCGGCGTCGGCAAGACCACGTTCCTGACCATGCTGTACCGCGAGGCGGTCGGCGGCCGGCTGCCCGAGCTGCGCCTGGCGGCGGCCGACGCGGGCACGGCCAAGTATCTGGCCGAGAAGATCCTCCAGCTGGAATCGGGTCAACCGCTGCCGGCCACGCTGGCGGAGACGGACCTGCACTTCCATCTCTACCACAAGGGCCAGCAGCTCGACCTGCTGCTCAAGGACTACCAGGGCGAGCACGTCGCCCTGGGACGCGAGGAGCCGATCCGGGCCTTCCTGCGCGACTGCGACAGTGTCTGGCTCTGCCTGGACGTGACCGTGGCCGGGTCGTCGAGCGAGTGCCTCAACGCCCAGCAGGAAGTCGAGCAGCTGGTCGAGGACTACCTGGCCGCCCAGCCGCCGGGCACGCCGCACCGACCGATGGCCCTGGTGCTGACCAAGGCCGACCTGCTCGGCTCGCCGGAGCAGATCACCGCCGCACCCGCCTCCAGCCCCGCGATGACGGCCCTGGTCCATGACCTGGGCATGACCACGCACGCCCTCCAGACGCATTGCCCGCACCACGCCATCCTGGCCGTCAGCAGCCTGGGCCAGCCGATCACACCCAGGGAACCATCGGCAGACGAGCCGATTCCAGTCCCACAGGCCATTCCGACGTTCGAGCCCAGACCGATGGGCCTGGGAGGGCCGCTCACCTGGCTGGCCGAGAGCCTCCAGGCTCAGGACCAGGATCGACTGGAGCAGATCTGGAAGCTGGCCCCGAACAACCTCGGCTTGCTATCGCGCGGCGTTGCTTGCTTTGCCCGACGCTATCCAAACTCCCCGGCGACCCGGGACTTCAAGGCCCGGCTGCGTCGCCTCCGCTTCCAGAAGCGAAGCCGGCAGCTCCTGGCCGGAGTGGCCGGCGTGCTGGCCCTGGTGCTGACCCTGTGGGGCTACGATGCCTGGGGACGGTCCCGCACTCAGCATTTCTCCGCCGATCACGCCGACGATCCCGAGGCAGTCCACAGCCAGTGGGTCAGCTTCCAGACCTGGCACCCCACCCGGCACCTGTTCCTTTCCGGTGGCACCCACGCGGAGGGCGAACGGCTCCGCGAACTGGAGCAGCAGGTCCGCGAACGCCGGGCCGACCAGTGTCTGAAAGCGCTGCGGGAGCACGCGGCCAACCCCGACGCCGAGGCGGACCCGATCTGGAAGGAGTTCCAGCAGTTCCGCGACGACTTCCCGGAGCGGAACATCGACGGGGCGGTGCAGGAGTTCCGCGACACGCTCAAGGCGCGCCGGGATGCCGAGCACGAACGCGAGTCGCAGCGGGCTTTCGAGGAGCTGCTGCACCAGGAAAGCCGGACCGAACTTGCTGGTCAGATCACCCGGGCCGAGCAGTTCCTGAGCAAGTACGACGACACGCGCTCCGCGGAGGACGTCCGCAAGCGTGTGCAGGCCTATCTGCGCCGGCAGGAGGAGCAGGCCATCGAGTCGGCTCGCTCTTATTCCGCGAAGAACCCGTTCAATTTCCAGACCCGGCTGGAGTCGTATCAGAAGTATTTGCAGCGTTATCCCAAAGGGGCATTCGCCACCGAGGCCCGCGAGGCGATCCGGGGCATCGGCCGGGACTGGGACCGGCACGACTTCCGCAAGGTGCGCGATCACTACCAGGAGAACCCGGGCGAACTGAAGGACCTGGAAGTGCTGTGCCGGGCTTACCTGGCGGGCCATCCCGAAGGCCAGTACCGCGAATACGCCCGGAACCTGCTCCGCTGGAGCGAGCGCGTCCGCGGCGGCGGCGAGTACAAGGTCACGCTCAAGAGCGGCTCGTTCGATCCGAAAAGCGCGGGGTACTTCAGCAAGCTGAACCTGTCGGTGGAACTGGAGGTCAACGGCGTCACGTATGGACCGAGCACGATCGCGAAACGAACCAGCGAACCGGAGTGGGACTATACCTTTCCCAAACCGATCCGCTGGAAGCCGGGCGACAGCGTGCGGATCAAGGTGACCGACCACTATTACTGGAAGCGGAAGGTGCTCGACGTCAGCTCCGACGACAAGGAGCCGCTGGCGATGAAGCTGCTGAGCGGCACGGTGTCCTCGGGCAAGCACAGCCTGGTGTTCGAGTCGGACTTTGACATGCCGGTGCTGCCGCCGCTGGAGTGAGAAGAGCGACTTGTTTTGAACCACGGATGACACGGATAACACGGATAAATGTCTTTGTCTTTATCCGTGTTATCCGTGTCATCCGTGGTTCAATTACCGGGAAGGAGGATCGCGTGATCGAGCAGGCGCTCTACGGCACGGAGGGGCCCAGCGGCTACCACTTCCTGGCGCGCTCACCGGGTTTCCTCGACGAGTGGCTGCCGGCGGCGGAGCGGCTCTGCACCGGCTTTGGCGAGCGCCCGGCCGACACGGCCGTGGCCGGCTGTGTCTTCGCCCTGCCGTTTGCCGGCAACCGCGTGGCCGTGGTGCAGGTGGCCGACCAGGGCAAGGACAGCGCCGGCCGGCCCGGGGCCCTGGCGTTTCGCCTGCTGGTGCTGCCTCTGCCCCTGTACCAGGTGGCCATCGGCGGCGACCCCTTCCAGGTCGCCGACAGCTTCCCGCCACCCTGGCAGACCCGGGGCGAATTGCCCACCCTGGAATGGCCCGGCCCCTTCCAGCCTCCCCACCGCACGGTGGAGCAGATCCAGAAAGTCCTGAACGTGCCCTACAGCGCCACCCTCCTGGGCGGAGTGCAGGTGCTGGTCGATGGCGGCCGGCTGGTCTTCGAGCGCACCGGGCCCGATCCGCACGTGGTCCGCAGCCTGTGGGCCCTGCTGCCGACCAACACGCGCGGCGAACTCTGGCCGGCCAGCTTTGCCTTCAGCAACGCCCATCACTTCCACCTGGTTGTGGTGCCGCGCGCCGCCGGGCCGGAGTTCGAGGGCTACGCCCACGAGGAACAGGCCGGCGATTACCCCGAGGGCCGTTACGAACTGGCCCTGCAGAACGCGGCCGAGAAAGGTCACCAGGACGATCTCGATTCGCTCTTTTCGCGCCGCAGCCGGTCGCAGACGCTGCGCCTGGCACTGATGCTGCTGGCGGTGTTTCTGATCATTCCCCTGATCGGGCTGATGCTCCCGACCATCCCCGGCCCGCCGCAAGAAAAGAAGCCGGGCACGACTGCGCCGCCCGCTCCCGATCTTCCGCTCGTCAGCGATTGCCCGCCGCTGGAGAAGCGGGAGCGAGAAGACCTGGCCAGAGTCCTCACCGAGACCGGCGAGCGGCTGGGACTGAAGCCGCCCCGAAACGCCTCACCCGGATCGCTGCTGCTGGCGCTGGAAGCGCTCGACAACCGGCTGGGAACCCCTCCGGAGCGGCTCATCGCGGAAAGGAAAGGTCGGACCCTCCTGGCTGCCGACACTTTGTTCTTGCCGGCTGGAGGCAACCCCCTGGGCGCCGATCTGGCCGTCGCCTTCGGACCAACCGGCCAGCTGCGCGACTTTGGCCCTCTGCAGCGCGGCGTCCGCGTGCTGCTCTGGAAGCAGGCGGTCCCGGAGGCCAGTGACATCAACCTCAACACGGCGGAATTGATGGAGCGGTTGGAGAAGAAACTGGACGCCGACAAGGAAGCGAAAAAGGAGTGATCCCCATGAGTGACAGGGAAGTCGAGCAAGTCCTGGTGGTGCCCACGGCGGTCTTTCACCAGCTGGGCCTGTTCCAGGGGTTCAGCCCCGAGGTCGAACGCTATCTGCCCGCCTTGCTTCAGCCCCAGCACCTGCGCTACCTGCCCCGGCCCGAGGCCGAGGAAGATCCTTCGTTCAAGCAGCTGATCCCCTACGTGGTGCTTCGCTGCGGCGACCTGCTGTTTCACTATACCCGGGGCCGGGCCGGCAGCGAGGCCCGGTTGCGGGCCCTGTGCTCGATCGGCGTCGGCGGACACGTCAATCCCGGCGACGGCTCGCTGGCCAACGCCTACCGGGCCGGTCTGCAGCGCGAGATCGCCGAGGAAATTCACCTGGAGTGTGGCTATCGGGAACGCACGCTGGGTCTGATCAACGACGATTCCAACGCGGTTGGCCAGGTTCACCTGGGGATCGTTCACGTCTTTGACCTGGAGCGCCCGGAGGCACGCCGTCGGGAGGCGGTGCTGGCGGACGAGGGCTTTGCTCCGCTGGCGGAACTGCGCCGGCAGGCAGAGCGATTCGAGACCTGGTCGCGCTTCCTGCTGCAAGGACCGTGGTTGGGATGATCCTGTGGGACCGCCCTCGCTGAGTGGCGGCCTGAGCAGCGACCCGTTGGATCGCCTCGACCTGGGTCGGGTAACAATGGATCACCGCCGCCAGGCTGGCCGGAGTCATTCTCTGGGCCACTGCCAGAGTGAGCAGCGGCAGCGACTCGCCCGCGTGGGCCGCCACGAACGTCGCCCCGACGATGACCCCGTTGTGAGTGTCCAGGGCGGCGAACCCATCCGCCTCTCCGTCAATCACCGCCCGCTCGACCGTCGCCAGCTCCAGCCGGTGAACCTTGATGGCCATCCCCCGTCAAGATGTGTCAGAACGCTGGTGCATCGGTTCCTGCGTGCTCAATCCTTTTCCAAGAGAAGGTCCACCAGCCAGCAGCCCCGAAAATGAGGTCCAGGCCCCCGGCAGTGGCCGAGGATTGTTTGGTCCGTACAGCCTGCGTCCTCCAGGGCGTCGGCCAGGATCGGCAGGTCCTCGAAGCGGCCTTCGTCGCAGATTGTCCGGGCGATTCGCGGTATCGTGCCATCGTTCCACGAAGCCCAGGCAGGATCGACCGCCAGAGAACGCGACGGGTTCCCAAACAGGTCCTGCCTCCACTGCGCGACCTGGTCGCCCAGGTGATAATAAACGCAGACACAGTGCGTGGCGTTCTCTGCCGCGCGTTCCGCATCGTCGATCGTCGCAAAGTACGCGGCGCGCGCTGCTTCCGTTTTCACGGCGCGACTCGCGAAAAACGCCTCGACCCGGATGCTCTGCAAGGTTTCCTGGGATTCCAGGCCATCCGCGAAACGCTCCGCGACCTCCACGGCCCGCCGGCTGCGCTCATCCTCAAGCTGGTCCCACAGGGCGCGACAGCACAGACAGGCAAGGAGACGGTGTTTTCGCTTGCGGAGCTGATTGCTGCTCAGAGCTGATTCCAGAGCCATTCCCAGGCGCAAACCTCTTGCCTCAAGTTGCTGCCTGGCCTCCTCAAGAGACACGCCGCGAAAGACACCGGAATTCGGAAGGTCTGACATGGAATCTTCTCCGGGAGCATAGTCATTGGCGGGATCAGGGAGCGGCCATCCCTCCTCGCACGCTCCCCTGGAATTGCAAGTGTAGCGGCCCGGTTGACAAGACGCAACAAGTCGCCTGGAGCCCTTGTCCTGGAAATCCGCGGCCTCGACTCAATTGTCTGTTGCCAACCGGCCTCGTTTCCGCGATGATCGAAAGAGAAGCGGGCAGCCGTTCAGGAACCAATGGCGGTCGTTTCTTCCCAGGTGGAGGGGAGTTTCACGAATGGGCCCGAATGGTTAACTGGGGCGATCTGGGTGTGAGGGCCTGGAACAGGATAAAACAAGGATGGAGTTCTCTGACCTGGTTGATCTCCAGGGTTGCCCGGCTGTTCACTCGAAAGACTCTGTCTCTCGATGCTCTACACCAAAGGCTGCTTGCAGATCCTTCCCTGAAGTGGGAGCGCACGGCATTGGGATGTCACTCGCGAGCTGTCATCATCGTGGAGGAACTGAGGAAAGCTGGGATTCCAGCGCAGCAATTGGAGAAGATCTGGCTGGTTCATCGGGACAAAATCAATGGAGGAACCTTTTCGGTCCAAACCCGAGCGGGTAGCATGGAACACTGGGGAGAACACATCGCAGTCGCTGTGATGACGCCGGCTGGACGTCGTGTCATTGATCCTGCCTTGTTTGATTCCCCTGTGGATCTCCAGACGTGGCTGAACCAGTTCCCAGCAATCGAGGCCGCCGGTGCTCCCCCCACCCCCGAGTACGTCAACAGGTTGCTTGAGGCCGCTGACGATCAATTTGAGGCACTGATGAAAAGAGCTGCTCACGATCCGAACAGAATACGCCATTTGCTGAACAACGTTGAACTGGCCAGCAGGGCCGCGGCATTTGGAATCAACGTGGAGCGATGGGTTCAAAGTCAGGCCCCCCTCTCTGAACCAGGGTTTGACCATCTGGCATCGCTCCCGCGCAGGGCCCACCAAGCTGGGGCACTTGTGCAAGGAGAAATCGTCTGGATACAATGGGATATCGATCCGTTTCCCGACTTTTTCTGGGACTCCATTGATGGAGGAAGACTGCGGGGAACAGAAGCGGCCAGGGCATTCCTTCGTGATCTTTAGCTCTTGCTTGACGAGGCCATCATGAAACGCCAGTTCTTGAATGTTGACCTGATTACGGAAGACGGCCCTGGAGTAACGATTCAGTTCCACAATTCAGGAACAGGATTCTTGAGCAAGAGCCATTCAGACTACAACCGTATCTACCGGTTGTTCCAGGACGTTAAACGTGTCGATCCAGAAGGTCTCGTTTGGGTCAAACGAGAAGAGGACAATCACATTGTCGATGCTCGCTTCCCACATCAAGGGCGAGTCCTTCACGTGTCCGAGGTTTCATCGGGTGCCTGTTGGATAACGTTTCCTTTCTTGAGCAGCCGCTTGCACCTGCAACCGACGCATCCTCAGTTCGTTTTCATGAAAGAACTGTTGTATTCTGCACGCGCTGCTGGCAATCCGATTCTCTACGTAACCAGTCCCGCTGATTCGACTGCTCTCGATGAGGTGCAGATGGTCTCCAACGAATGCTCCGACAAGCGCCGCGGCAGCGCTGCTTCCGGACGGCCGGCCGCTCCCGGATGATGCAGGCCCGCGGGAAGAGTGGGGCAAGTGGCCGCTGGCTCGTCAGAGGGGCCGTGGCCAGCTTTCAAGCGATGCCGGAAGCGGACGGAAGGAGTCAGCCCGCCGGGTCCCGAATACCCTGGTGGGTGGCAGGCACGCACAACAATGACGCCGACTGGCACTCGTCCGTCAGCCAGTGGCGCTTTCTGGCCTGTCCGCCATCGGGAATAACCTGGCAGACTGGCTGGCAGAGCGAGGCCGCGGGCCCCGGTTTGGGAAATCCGACGCAGATGCTCGATTGTCTGTTGCCAACCGACCTCTTTTCCGCGATGATCGTGAGTAGAGCGGGCAGCCCTTCAGGAGCCGATGGCGATGGCTCCTTCCCACCCTGGCTGACCCGGACTCGGAGGTTTCCCCATGACGAAGCGTCTCCTCGTGTCCACCTCGGTTGGCGTCCTCGGCCTGGCCGCATTGCTGGTCCTGCCCTGGCCGCGAGGGACTCCTTCGCAGGCCGCTCCGCCGGCCGCTCCGACTCAGGCCCCGAACGACTTCAATCGCCAGATCCTGCCCCTGCTGTCGGAACACTGCTTCGCCTGTCACGGGCCCGACCAGAGCAAACGCAAGGCCAAGCTCCGGCTGGACACGAAGGAGGGGGCTTTCGGCGAGCTGCGCGATGGTGGGCACGCCATCGTTCCCGGCAAGCTCGACCAGAGCGAGCTGATCGCGCGCATCACCGCCACGGAGCCCGAGCAGGTGATGCCGCCGCCGGGCAAGGGCAAGAAGCTCTCCGCCGCACAGGTCGCCTTGCTCAAGCGCTGGGTGGAACTCGGCGCTCCCTGGTCGGTTCACTGGTCGTACGTCGCCCCGGTCAAGCCGGCCGTGCCCGCGCTCAAGGATTCCTGGGTCCGCGATCCGATCGACGCCTTTATCCTGGCCCGCCTCCAGAAGGAGGGGCTGAGGCCGCAGCCCGAGGCCGGCAAGACCACGCTGCTGCGCCGGGTCACGCTCGACCTGACCGGGCTGCCGCCGACGCCGGAAGAGGTGGACGCCTTCCTGGCCGACAACAGCCCCGATGCCTACGAGAAGGTGGTCGATCGGCTGTTGCAGTCGCCCCGCTTCGGCGAACACTGGGCCCGGCTGTGGCTGGACGTGGCTCGCTACGGCGACACGCACGGGCTGCACCTGGACAATTACCGCGAGATCTGGCCCTATCGCGACTGGGTCATCAACGCCTTCAACCGCAACATGCGTTTCGACCAGTTCCTCGTCGAGCAGCTGGCCGGCGACCTGCTGCCCGACGCCACGCTCGATCAGGTCGTGGCCACCGGCTTCTGCCGCTGCCACGTTACCACCAGCGAGGGCGGCTCGATCGAGGAGGAAGTCTACGTTCGCAACGTGGTCGATCGGGTGGACACATTCGGCACCGCCTTCCTGGGCCTGTCGGTCGGCTGCGCCCGCTGCCACGATCACAAGTACGACCCGGTGAAGACCAAGGAGTATTACCAGCTGTTCGCCTTCTTCAACAGCATTGACGGCAAGCCGCTGGACGGCAACGCCGCTCGCCATCCGCCGGTGGTCCGCGTCGCCTCGGCCGAGCAGCGCGAACAGCTGGCCCGCTTGCAGGGCAAGGTGGATGAGGTCAAGCGCAAGATCGCCAAGCAGCTGGCCCAGGTCAAGTACGAGGAACCGCCCCAGGTCAAGGAACCGGCCGGGTCGCAACCAAGCGAGCACGTCTGGATCGATGACGGCCTGCCCCCGGGCAGCACGGTTGTCCAGGGTGGCGGCATTAACAAACCGTGGAGCTTCGTCGAGAAGCCGGTCAAACCGTTCAGCGGCAAGAAGGTGCTGCGGCACAAGGCGACCGATCTGAGCCAGAACGTGCTGCATCCGGTCGAGCCGGGGCTGGTGGTCGGCAAGGGAGACAAGCTCTTCGCCCACGTCTGGCTTGACCCGGCCAACCCGCCGCGCGAGATCATGCTTCAGTGGCACACGGATACGTGGCGGCACCGGGCCTACTGGGGTGAGGATGCGATTCCCTTTGGGAACGCCGGCACCACGGAGCGCCTGTCGCTGGGACCGCTGCCGGAAAAGGGCAAGTGGGTGCGGCTGGAAGTCGATGCCGAAAAGGTCGGCATCAAGCCGGGAATGACCATCGTCGGCTGGGCGTTCACCCAGCACGGCGGCACCGTTTACTGGGACAAGTCCGGTCTGCTGACGCAGACCCCCCAGAGCGGGCAGCAGGCCGACTCGCTGGCCGCCTGGCTGAAGAAGGTGCAGTCTGCCAACGGTGCGGGTCTGCCCAAACCGGTCGCGGATGCTGTCAAAGTGGCCCCGAACCGGCGGAACCAGGCACAGAACAAGCTGCTGCGGGAGTACTTCCTCGAATACGTCTGGAGCAAGACGCGCGCCACCTTTGCTCCGCTGAACAAGGAGCTGGCCGCAGCCGAGAAGGCACTGGCCGACCTGGACAAGCAGCTGCCCTCGACGCTGGTCTTCAAGGAGCTGGCGCAGCCCCGGCCGGCTTACATCCTCAAGCGCGGCGAATACGACCAGCGTGGCGACAAGGTGGAGCGCGGCACGCCGGCCTTCCTGCCGCCGCTGCCGGCCCAGTTGCCGCGCAACCGGCTTGGTCTGGCGCGCTGGGTCGTTTCGCGCGACAACCCGCTGACGGCCCGGGTCGCGGTCAATCGGTTCTGGCAGAACCTGTTTGGCGCGGGCCTGGTCAAGACCACCGAGGACTTCGGCGTCCAGGGCGAAGCGCCCAGCCATTTCAAGCTGCTGGACTTCTTCGCGGTCCAGTTCCAGGAGGAGGGCTGGGACACAAAGCGGCTATTGCGGCGCATGGTTCTGTCCAGCACCTATCGGCAATCGTCGCGCGTGACTGCCGAGGCGCTGGCGAAAGATCCGAGCAACCGGCTGCTGGCCCGGGGACCGCGCTACCGGATGGACGCCGAGATACTGCGCGACCAGGCGCTGTTTGTCAGCGGGCTGCTGCAACCCAAGATCGGCGGCCCGAGCGTCAAGGTGCCACAGCCGGGCGGCCTGTGGGAGGCGGTCGCCTACACCGGCAGCAACACGGCCCGCTTCACTCCGGACACCGGCCCCGAGAAGGTGCATCGGCGCAGCCTGTACACCTTCTGGAAGCGGACGTCGCCGCCGCCGCAGATGAGCGCCCTGGATGCTCCTTCCCGCGAGTCCTGCACGGTCCGCCGTGAGCGGACCAACACGCCGCTCCAGGCGCTGCTGCTGCTCAACGAGCCGCAGTTTGTCGAGTCGGCCCGAGTCCTGGCCGAGCGGTCGATGCGCGAGGGCAGCCCTTCCCCCGAGACGCGGATTCGCTCGCTGTTCAAGCGGGCTGTCGGCCGGGCCCCGGATGAGCGCGAGGTTCAGGAGTTAGTGTCGGCATACCAGGACTTCCTGGCCGCGTACAGCAAGGACCCGACAGCGGCCCAGAAACTGATTGGCGTGGGCGAGACCAAACCGGATAGCAAGCTGAACCCGGGCGAGCTGGCGGCGTTGACCATGATCGCCAACCTGGTCTTCAACCTGGATGAGATGCTGAACAAGGGGTAGGAACACAAGCCCGAAGCGCCAGCGCCGGGATCTTCCGACCGTCCCGGCGCTGGCGCTTCGGGCTTGTGTCGGAGTCCCGGCGCTGGCGCTTCGGGCTTGTGTGAAGATAGGAACACCGCGAGGTAACGTTCATGAACCCGATCCACGAATCCCTGCAGTTGCTGACCCGCCGCCACTTCTTCCGCCAGGCCGGTCTGGGCCTGGGCACGGCCGCGCTGGCGTCTCTGCTGGGCCAGCCCGCCTGCTCCGCCGAGGCCGTGACAGCGACCGGCGGCTTACCCGACCTCCCACACTTCGCACCGAAGGCGAAACGGGCCATCTACCTGTTCATGAACGGTGGCCCCTCGCAGATGGACCTCTGGGACTACAAGCCGAAGATGAACGACCTGTTCGACAAGGATCTGCCCGACACGATCCGCAAGGGCCAGCGGCTGACCACCATGACCAGTGGGCAGTCGCGCTTTCCCGTGGCTCCTTCCAAGTACAAGTTCGCCCAGCACGGCAAATGTGGCCGCTGGGTCAGCGAGCTGCTTCCCTGGACCGCGAAGCTCGTGGACGACATCGCCCTGATCAAGTCGGTCAACACCGAGGCGATCAACCACGATCCGGCCGTGACGTACATCTGCACCGGCCACCAGCTTCCGGGCCGGCCGAGCCTGGGCGCCTGGCTCAGCTACGGACTGGGCACGCTCAACCAGAACCTGCCGGCCTTCGTGGTCATGACCGCATCGTGGACCGGTCGCAAGGAGGCTCAGGCGATCTACAATCGCCTCTGGGGCAGCGGCACCCTGCCCAGCAAGCACCAGGGCGTCGCCCTGCGGTCGCAGGGCGATCCGGTGCTGTTCCTGTCCAATCCGCCCGGTGTCGATGACCACGCCCGGCGGCGCATGCTCGACGCCCTGGCCCGGCTCAACCAGAAGCAGTTCGACGAGATCGGCGACCCCGAGACCCAGGCCCGCATTGCCCAGTACGAGATGGCCTTCCGGATGCAATCGTCCGTGCCCGAGCTGACCGACCTGAGCAAGGAACCGAAGAGCATCCTGGAGACGTACGGCCCCGACGTTCACAAGCCAGGGACGTTTGCCGCCAGCTGTCTGCTGGCCCGCCGGCTGGTCGAGCGCGGGTGCGCTTCGTGCAGATCTTCCATCGCGGCTGGGACCAACACGCCAATATCTCCGGCGACCTGCCCAATCAGTGCCGGGACGTCGATCAGGCCTGCTACGCCCTGGTCACCGACCTGAAGCAGCGCGGCCTGCTCGACGACACCCTGGTGATCTGGGGCGGCGAGTTCGGCCGGACCATCTACTGCCAGGGCAAGCTGACCCGCGACAACTACGGCCGGGACCATCATCCGCGCTGCTTCCCGATCTGGATGGCCGGCGGCGGCATCAAGCCGGGCATCGTCCACGGCGAGACCGACGAGTTCAGCTACAACGTGACCGAGAATCCGGTCCACATTCACGACATGAATGCAACGATCCTGCACTGCCTGGGCATCGACCATCGCCGGCTATCGGTCAAGTTCCAGGGACTGGACCTGCGGCTGACCGGCGTGGAGGAGCATCACCCGGTAAAGGAGATTTTGCTGTAGGGCAAGCGGCAGAAAGCATCCGCCCCACCTCCTGAGACAGGCTGCTTGCCAGCCTGCCAACTCTGTTGTGGGTGGCAGAGAGGCCGGAAGGTGTCCGTCGCTGACGGAGGAGTGTCAGAGGGCGTCGTTTTTCTGCGTGCCTGCCACCTGCCAGGGTATTCGGGGCGGGTTGGCGGACTCCTTCCGTCAATTCCTGGCATCGCCCGAATGTCCGGCAGGGCCCTGGAGCAACTGTTCGGCTTCGCGGCGGAGGATTCGCCATTCCAACCGCTTGGTCCAGTCGGTCGGCGGGGCCTGCTCAGCGGCCTGGACTGCCTTCTCCAGCCACTTCCTCGCGTCCTCAGGCTGTCCGAGCTGGTGGTGGGCCATCGCCAGGAAAACAAAGTTGATCGCCGTCCTGCCCTTGTCATTCCGTTTGCTCGCCTCGCTCAGGTCGGACACGGCCTCCTTGTACTTTCCGGCGCGATAGAGAATGGCCCCGAGGGTGCTCCTGGCAGTGCTGTCCCTGGGCAACGACCTCACGGCGGCTTGTGCCAGCTTGACGGCCGGGGCCAGGTCGGGAACCGCATCTGGAGCCAGGGCACACAGGGACGCCACCGCGTTTGCGACCTGGGGGGAAGCGGCCTTGCCAAAGCGCTGCAGCGCGGTCGCACAGGTGTTGGAATACTCCCGCCGCTCGCCGAGTTGGAGTTGGAGCAAAGCGTACGCATGCCAGAAAGAAGGATGGGCATTCGGGGCTGCGATAACCCTGGCCAACCGCGGCGCGGCTTGCTGCCACTGGCCCAATTCAGCGTGAGCGTAGACCTGGCCAACTTCCGACAGACCTTGCTTCAGCGCAAGTGCTTTCTCGAAAGCCTGCTTTGCTTCTGCCGTTTTGCCGAGTTGATTGAGAGCCAGGCCCCGGCGGAAGTGGAGGTCCCCTCTCGTCGGCTCGATCGAAGACAGGCACCCGAGGTGAAACGACACCCCGAACACGAACCCGGCCCGCTCTTGCTCGGCGATCTGGTCCAGGTGCCAGCGGGGGGCGGCGACCTCCAGCCGCTGCCGTTTCGCGAGTCGGTGGTCCTCCAGGTTGCGAGGGGCTTCCCAGAGGTAGAGCCCGTCGGGGGTTCGGAAGATCAGCCACCGTCCGTCCGGGCTGAATTTCAGATTGTCCGGGCTGAGAAGGCCCGCCTGAACCGCCTTCTTCCCTGGCAGTTGCGGGATGGGCATTTCCTGGCCTGTGCGGGCGTCAACCATCCGCAGCACTCCGTCCCGGGTGCAGACCACGATCCGCTCGCCGTCGGGGCTGAAAGTCGGTCCCCCGTAGAACCCTTGGACCTTGAGCGCAAGCACCTCCTGGCCGGTTCGCGTGTCGTACACCTTCAGGCCGCTGCGGTCGTGGGCTGCGATCCGCGTTCCGTCCGGGCTGAAGCGTTGCATCCAGAGCTGTTCTGATCCCTTGACCGTGAGGACTTCCTGACCCGTCCGCGCGTCAAACACTCGGATCACTCCGTCCTCGCCCGAGGCCGCGATCCGCGTCCCATCCGGGCTGAACAGCGGGCGATAGAGTTTTCCCGGTCTCTTGAGAGCCAGTGTCTCCTGGCCGGTCTGCACGTCGTAAAGCCGGATCACCCAGTCCTCGCCGCGGTCGGCGATCCGCGTCCCGTCCGGGCTGAACTCGGGTGCGTCTCCCAGACCCCTCTGCTTCCTGAGGCCCTTGAGGGTACAGAGTTCCCGGCCTGTTTGCGCATCGTAAATCCACACCTTCCCGTTTCGGCCCCAGGTCTGAACCCGCCCTCCGTCGGGGCTAAAACTCTGGCCGCCGTAAAACGCCCTCCCCACGAGGGTGAAAGTCTTCTGGCCGGTCCGCGCATCGTACAGCTCCGTGACCCCATCGTCATCGCGATTCGCGAAGGCCTGCGATGTGACAGCGATCCACGTTGCGTCCGGGCTGAAAACGGGATGATAGCCCGGCTGTCTCCCGTGGAGGCGTGTCTGTCGGCCGGTTCGCAGGTCAACGCGCCAAACGTCCCACGGCTTGCCCACCAGGTCAAGCCGGTCGCGCGGCTGGAACACCTGGAGCAGCAACTGCGTTCCGTCTGGACTGAGCGCGACCGCGTCATGCTGACTGACCGGGAAGGCCAGGTTTGCCGGTACGATCCGAGCGTCATACACCCGCACCACCCCGTCGCTGCCGACGGCGGCAATCCGCGTCCCCTCCGGACTGAACACCGGGCGAGAGAGGCGCGCCGGCGATTTGTTTGGGGGCGACTCCTGGCCGGTCCGCACGTCATACGTTCGCACCACTCCGTCGCTGCCGACGGTGGCAATTCGTGTCCCGTCCGGGCTGAACACCGGCATGCTCCCGGCGTACGCCGGGAGTTTCAGCTCCCGGACCTCCTGGCCCGTCCTGGTGTCGTACACCTGCACGGGTCCCTCATTCCAGGGCGCCAGCGCGATCCGTGTGCCGTCCGGGCTGAGGACCAGCCGGGGGAGTGGCACGGCCCCCCGGAAGGCGAGGACCTCCTTGCCGGTCTGGACGTCGAACACGCGCACCATCCCGCTGGGGCAGCCTCCAATGACCCGAGCCCCGTCAGGGCTGAACAGCGGATCGTGGAGGAGTTCCGGGGCCTGGACGTTGGCGATTTCCTGGCCGGTCCGTGCGTCGAAGACCATCAGGGTCTTTGCGTCTGGCCCACTCCCGCCGCTGCACGCCAGCCGGGTCCCGTCCTGGCTCAATGTCCAGTACTGCGGACCCTTCTTGAAGGCGAGCGTTTCCTTCCCGGTCCGGGCGTCGTACGTAACGCCCTTCGCCGTCAACCTGGTCCCGGCCGGATTGAACAGCAGCGGGGAGGACTGTGCTGGCCCCGGAAAAGTCAGGGTTTCCTGGCCAGTCCGAGCATCAAACACGCGCACCCTTGGGACCAGCGCATTTTGACATTCGTGAAGGGCCAGGACCGAATGGATTCCAGATGGGTATCCAGGGACCGCCAGTGACGCGACTGTTTGTGCAGCCAGGACCTGAAGGTCCCGTCGGGTTACCTTGGCTTCGCAGGCGGCAATCCGCGTCCCATCCGGGCTGAACACCAATCCCGTCAGGCCCCTCATTCCCTTGAGGGCGGCGACTTCCTTGCCGGTCCAGGCGTCACGTACCACCGCAGCTCCCTTCGCTCCCTGCGTCGTGATCCGCCTTCCATCAGGACTGAAGACGGGTATCAAGTCGTCGCTGACGGAGGGGTCGGAACTGCGGAAGGAAAACAGCTCGGCGTGACACTGGGCGTTGAGATAGTGCCAATCCCAGCCGCGCAGCTCCGGCTTGCACTCCGCCAGCCGCTGCTCCGCCTGGGCCGCGTCGTTGTCCCGCAGGGCCGCATCGGCCAGGAAGACCTGGTTGAGATTGAGCGCCCGCTTGAGCGCGTCACGGGCCTCTTCCGCCTTCTGCCGCTGGATTTCCTCCTGGACCTGGGCGGCTTCGGCCCTCTTTCGCTGTTCCTCTTCGGCCGTTCGCGCCTTCTCGGCCTGCTTGCGCTGCTGCTCCTCCGCCAGCTGGGCCTTCTCTGCCTCCGTCCGCGCCTCCGTCTCCGCCTGGTAAGCCGCATTGATTCGGGCATTGGAGACCAGGCCGATCACCAGCCCCGCCAACGCCAGTGCAGCCAGGCCGCTGACACCCAGAAGCCCAAGCAGTACGTGCCGCCGCTTCCGCTCCTCGGCCGCCCGGACTTCCGCCGCGGCCCGCTCCTGCTCCGCCTGCCGGGCCCGCTCCTCGACCGCTGTCAGGTGTGCTGTCACTGCCTCCGCGACTTCACCGGCGTGGCGCGGCCGGTCGTCCCGTTGTGCCGCCAGGCAGCGCTTCGCCAGCGCGATCAGCTCCGCATCGGCCCCACACTCATCCAATCGAACGAAGGCTTCCCCCATCGCCGCTCCGCGGACCTTGTCCCACAGGGCATCCCTGGAACCAATGTAGGCCGGCCGGCCGGTGAGGACCTCGCACAGCATCGCTCCCAGGCTGAACACGTCGGCCCGCTCGTCCACCGGCTCACTGCGGGCCTGCTCCGGCGGCATGTACGCCGGCGTCCCCACCACGCCCGTCCGCGAATCCTCCGCCGTCGAACCCGAGCGGTTGGTCTGGATGGCCGGGCCACTGTCACCCTCTGGGCCGCGCCGCGCTCTCTGCCGGCCCTGGTCGCAGCACCTTGGCCAGACCCCAATCCATCACCTGGACTTCGCCGAAGCCGCCGACCATCACGTTCGATGGTTTCAGGTCGCGATGGATGACGCCTTGCGAGTGGGCGTAGGCCACGGTCTGGCACACCTGGGCGAAGATGCCCAGGAACCGCCCCAGGTCCTGCCGCACGTCGGTCCGCTGGCGCAGCAGTTCGGCCAGGGTGTGGCCCTTGACCAGCTTCATGGTGAAGTAGGGCCTGTTGTCGGCGAACCGGCCCAGTTCGTAGACCGGGGCCACGCCGGGGTGCTGCAGTTGCCCGGCGATCTGTGCCTCCTCCAGGAAGCGTTGAACCAGGTCCGGCCGATCGCGGTGCTGGTCCAGCAGCACCTTGACGGCCAGTTCCCGGCCCAGTTCGGTGTCGCGCCCCTTGAAGACGGCGCCCATGCCGCCACGGCCGATCTCGTCGAACAGCAGGTTCCGTCCCGCCGCGGCTGAAGGCGCCGTGGGCCCTGCATCGACCTCCGGCTTTTTTGGTGCGTACGGTGTGGTCAAGATGTTGTCCGACCCTGCGGCGAGCCAATCGCCGGTGCGATCCGCGTCGGCACCGCGTTGTTGTTCATTGGGCATGGCGACAGTTCCTTCAATAACAGGGACTTGACTTACGGCATCCCCCGTGTCAGTTGCGTGCCTGCCAACCAACTGGTGGGGCTACTCCAGACGCAGCGACAACCAATCCGGGTGTCGCTCGATGATCTCCACGATCCAGGCAAAGGCCGTCGGCCCCTCGCACCGCTCCGCCCGGGCCATCTGTTCGGCCTGCCAGGGACTCGGCTTGCGGCCGCCGGCGCGAATCACCTCCCGCCAGTGCCGCTCGGCCGCGCCGTGATTGAGCCGCCGCCGGGAGAGGTTGGACCGCCGCCACAGCAGGACGTAAGGTTCGCGGTCTCGAGCCAGCGGCCAGCACAGGATGTCATTGAAGGCGGTGAGGTTCTTGCCCCACTGCTTGCCAGGAATCAGGGCCGCCCCGATGACCTCGAAGAACTCCTCGACGGTGCGGAAGTCCCGGCCGTCAATCTCCACGATTCGCGGCAACGAAATGCCCTCCGGGTCAGCTGCTGTGGCTGGTCAGGCCGAACGCGCTGCCATCAGCTCGCCAAGGAGATCTTGAATCTGTTCCGCGTAAGGCCCCTTGAGCTGCACAGCGAAAAAGCGGCCCGTGGGGGACTCAAAGAGAACGTCCGCTCCAGACTCGTCTCCCTTGGTTCGTTTGGAGCCGACGTCGAAGTGAGCCAGCTGGAGGACTTCCAGGAGACAGCGGAAGCATTCCTCCTTCTTGTCCAGCTGCCGATACGCCTTCGCCTGGCCGATCAACCCATCGATGAGGAGCTGCCGAGCGGTTGCCACCCCCTCGGCGTAGACCTTGGCAGCGGCCTGGGGATCGTCTTCAACGTTATCGAGGAAGTGCCCCAACTCGATCGCAGCCGCGGGCGATCCCTTGTCCAGGTCGATTGCGTGCTGCAATTCCTGCCTGGCTTCATCCAGCTCGTACTTCGGCTGCTCTTGCAGCTGGATCAAGCTCGCCCGGAGTACGCGCAGGTGAGCATTTCCGGACCAGGTTTCGAGCATGGACTCGACCTCTGCCAGGGCCTTGTCGTATGCCTTCTTGTCCCAGAGCCGGGAAACCGTCGCCAGCCTCTGCTTGAACGCGCGCGGATTGCTCATGACCGCCGCCCCTTCCCTTTCTGCTGGAGTCGCTCCACCTGTTCGATCAGCTTTTTCATCTGGCGTGCTTTCTTGTCCGGTGGGATAGCGGCAGCCAGCTCCTTGATTTCCTTGCAGGTCATCTTCCCGTAGTCACTGTGGTAGGACTTGGACCTTTTCAGGCTCCCGGGAATGACGTCGTCGGCAATGTCGTCGTCCTGGGCCACTTCTCTACCCTACGATTTCGCATTGTGCGGTCTGGAGCCGGAGGCCGGTTTATCCTTCCTCGCCTTCCACCTTTGGCTGGCGTCCCTCCAGCAGGTTGCCGCCAATGCCGGGGATCAAGCAGCACAGCGCGAAGGCCGCGTAGCACAGCAGCACGCCATCCAGCGGCAGCCGGGGGCCGTGCAGCGCACCAGCGTGGCTCAGCAGGTATGGCAGCGGCAGCCAGATCACCGCCAGCGTCGCGGGGACGCACTCCTTGCGGAAGGCGTAGGTCCAGCGCCAGCCGAGGAACGCCAGCGCGTACAGGATCAGCAGGGACAGCAGAAGCGAAAATTCCCAGACGGAGACGTTCTCGTCGGGTTTGGTCGGGTCGGCCAGGCGGTGGGCCGTGAAGAAGCGTTCGCCCCAGAGAAAATCCAGGCCCGCCCAGATGCGCCGCTCCACCGTCCTGACCGGCCGCTGCCGGACCTCGTCCCAGACCAGGCCGCTCAGCCTGGCGTAGCGCTGCGGCTGGTTCTTGATGGCCTTCAAATCGCCAGCCGGGGCCGACTGGAGCATCGACTCCGTTTCCGGGCCGCCGTTGGCGTTCTCGTTGTTGCCGATCCACAGGTGCAGCCAGGCCGAACTGACCACCGGCAGCGGCTCGCCGAACGCCTGGTAGTTGCGGATGGTCCACGGCACCAGGCCGTTGACAAAACCCAGGAACGCCAGCAAGGCACATAGCCAGCCGCGCGACTCGTGCCGGCTGCGGAGCAAAAACCAGGCCAGGGCCACGAAGCCGAACGGCAGCGTCGCCGCCCGCACCAGGGCCAGGCCGGCCAGGCTCAGGCCGAACAGCAGGCTGGCAAAGGGACCGTGTGTCTGGACGGCCCGCGTGCCCAGGTAGACCGCCAGCGCCAGCAGCAGCCCGGCCAGCACGGCGTCGTTGACCTCCGCAGAGCTACTGACCCAGAAGGGGTACACAGCAGCGAACGCTCCCGCCAGCAGCGCCACCACCCGGCTGGAGAAGGCACGCAGGGCGAAGAGGAAGTAAACCGCCGCCGTCAACGCTCCCAGACCCACCTGAATCCAGCGGACCGTTTTGTCCAGGACGGCGGCATCGACGAGGCGGGCCAGCAGCCCGACCAGCCAGGGATAGCCGGGCGAATGGTCGGCCGTCTGTTCCTCCTCCTCGCTGAAGGGGGCATGGTCGCCGAACCAGGTTGAGTCCTTGACGTTGGTGATCAGCTCGCGCAGCTCCGGAGACGTTTCTTGCACCTGGATCGGGCCGGCCGTGGCGCCGCTGTCGGCGTAGGTCAGCAGGTAGCCCGCTCGGATCGCGGCCGCCCCGAGGAAGACGATCAGCAGCAGCAGGAAACCGACAAGGCCAAAGGGTCGTTGATTTGACATGATGGGTCTCGCTGGCGAAGGCGCGGCACAGACATTGCATCATCATAGTGGCTGGCAGCCATCTTGCAAGACGCCGGCGCAATCAGTACTGTAATCAGATCCCCCGGAAGGCCGGGTGGCGACTTGACCTTGCTTGCAGGAGAACAACCATGGCTGGACGAATCCGCAACCGCCGTGAACTGCGCGCCGCTTACGATGCTGCTGAACGCCGTGAAGAAGATGAGAAGAAGGTGAAGGGAGAGGACGACGAGGACGAGGCCGAAGACGAAGACGAGGACGAGGACGAAGCCGAAGAAGAGGAGTCTGGCGAAGACGAAGACTCTGGGGAGGACGAGGAGGACGAGGACGAAGACGAGGAGGGCGAACGCAAGCCCAAGAAAAAGAAGAAGCCGGTCAAGGAAGTCAAGCCGAAGCGAACTCGCGCCGCCAAGGTGATCCGCCAGAAGGCGGTCTGGGTCGTCTTCAACAACTCGCATGCCCAGGTGGCCACCTTCGACTATCCCAAGAAGAAGGAAGCCGAAGAACACGCCGCCAAGCTCAAGGCCGAGAGCAAGACCAACCAGAGCTACTTCGTCCAGATGATGAAAGTCAACATGGAGGGGTAACTGACGACCCTGCCGGCTGCCCGGCAGGTGAAGCAGGTCACAGGCTAGAAACGAAAGCAAGAAAACATTTGTTCTGCCTTTGTTTCTAGCCCATGACCTGCTTCACCTGCCGGACAAGCCGGCAGGGGTCGTGTGTTGAGTGGGAGCAAGCTCCTCACTTCGTCTCGATGACCTTGCGGCGCTGCAGCATTTCCTCGATCATCCGCACCTTCTTGCCGATGAACAGGACGTTTTGCAGGTCGATGTGTTCGCTGCCGGCCCCGGCTGTGCGAACGATCAGGTCGCCGGAGCCCAGCCCCAGGATCCAGTGGCGGAACAGGTCGCTGCGCTGTTTTTCCAGGTGCAGCCCCGTGGTGTCGTAGACCTTCTCGCCGCCGCCGATCTCGGTGCAGACCTTGAACTGACCCGGTGTGAAGACCATGTACATCTGGCGATCGAAGAACATCAGCGTGATGAGCCAGATGCCAAACAGCACCAGGGCGAGCAAGATGTAGCCGCCCATGTTGATGCGGATGTCAATTAAGGACAGGTGCCGCAGGATCGTCTCCCACACGCCGTAGGCGGCGAAAATGATCGACACGAGGATGACGGTGATGATCACCACCACCGACCACATGCCGCGGAGCGGGACGTTGGTGATGACGATGACCAGCAGCAGCACGGCCGCGAACACGACGCCGTAACCGGCTCGGTGGGTACAGTGCAGCCGGGGCTGGTGGGGGTAAGTCTCATTCGGATCGTTCAAGTCTTCCCTGGGGTCTCGCGGAAGCAGTTCCCTGCCCTTCGGCAGGACCACCGCTTCGCGACCGGCAAGGGGTTCCGGGACTGGCTTGACGACTCCCCTGTCTTCTACCAGATACCGACCCTCACCGCTTTCGAGCTTCATGGCGGTGGAGTGGCTGGGCACGACAACCATGAAGTGACGATCGACGTAGGTCAGGATGGCCAGCAGGCCGCTGACCGCCCAGACCGGCCACCAGTAGAACAGGTTGGAATGGCTGTAGATGGTGATTTCATTCTGCTCTCGGGGCGCCGGGGCCGGGGCTGGCGGCGTCGGAGGCGGAGCAGACGGCGTGGTACTCATACGGATCTCTCGTCGGTTGATGGTCTGGTGAATTCGTCCCTGTTCGGGGCCGGGCGTCAAAGAATCATTCGCTGCCCGGCCGGAGATCTTGCGCTCAATCGCGAGTCAGCGTGAGCGCAACCTATGAAGCCCGAAGCCCCTTGTCAAGCGTCGGCCGCGAGTCGTAGGACGGGATTAGGCCAATTGCCGTCTAGGCGTCTGCAATCCCTCTGTCACCAGCTCCAGAAACTCCCTGCCCGCCGGGCCATGACATCGACCCCTTCCGGCTTGCTCGGCCGGGGCAGCAGCGGCGCGAAGATGTTCTCGCAGCACAGCGGCATCTCCCGGCCGGTGAAGGCCACGCTGCGGAGCAGGCGGTAGTGGTCGATCTCGCCCAGGCCGGGACCGCAGTCCTGGTCCTTCGGGAACATCCGATGGTCCTTGATGCAGAAACTGCGGACCTCGTCGGCGCACTTCTGGAGGTCTTCCAGCGGATTGACCCTGCCCCGGCTGTAATCCATCACGTTGCCGGCGTCGTAGTTGACCTTGATGCCCTCGTCGGCCACTTCGCGGATGATCTCGGCACAGCCGGCCCCGGTGCCGGTGTCGCCGCCGTGCTGCTTGACCACGACCAGCACGCCGTGGTCCCGGGCAATCGGGCCGAGCAGCTTCAGCCGCTCCACCCACACCGCGCGAGCGGCACCCTTGGTGCCACCGAAGGTCAGGACGTGCTTGACGCCGCCCGCCGCCGCTTGCAGGATGCGGCTCTTCAGAACAGCCACGGCGTTGGCTGCATCGGGATAGACGCCGGAGAACATCATCAGCGGCTCCAGGCCGAGGTCCCGGCAACGCTTGCCCAGCGCCTTCGCCTTCTCCGGCGCGGCATCGCTGGCGAGGACCGGCACCGGCTTGCCGCTCTCCTCCTTGTGAGTGGTGCCCCAGGCGACGCAGCGGTAGCCCGCCCCCTTGATGCCGCTCAGTGCTCGCTCCAGCGGAAAGGCTGAGTAGGGCAGGGTCATGCAGGCGATCTGGAAGCGCGTCGGCCGGCGGCGATCGACCGGCTTCTCCTTGGCGATGATCTTTTCCTGTGCCTCGGCGGTCGCAACCAGGGACAGGCCCGCAAGGCCCGCGCTCAGGTGCAGCAGGCGACGCCGATCAAGGTTCGGTGTGGACATGGGTCTCTCTCCGCGGAATGTTGGGTGGGGTGCCAGGGCGCATTATATGGGCGGCCCGCTGTTTTGTTAGCCGCGACGCGGAGCGGAGCGCGGCAGATCTCCACCCCACGGAAGCAGCCCGCGCTGTCCTATGCCTGTCAAGGGGCAAGTGGAAGCAAAAGGCAAGATGCTTCAGAAGTGGATCGACATGCTGGTGGACGATCAGCCGGCGGCCCGGCGGCAGGCAGCCGCCCGACTCCGCGAGGCGCCGAGGCCCGGCGCGTCCTGGAACGCCTGTCCGGCGGCGACCCCGAGTCGCGGTTGACGCGGGAAGCCCGGGCCGCCTTGACGCGCCTGAAGTCCCGCAAGGAGTCAATTGGAAAACACGATTTCGCCTGCTGACTTTGAACGGGGCTGCGCACCCTGCTACAACACTTGAAGCCAGCGCGAACCTTCCGTCCTGGCAAGTGTCGATTGGATGATTCCCCTTCACGCGAGGAGCAGTGATGCGTCTACCCGTCAATCCCGACTTGCAGTGGACCCTGACGCGCGACGGCTCGTTCACCGTCTGCGGCCGTACCATCCAGCAGTTGCCGCCCGGGGCCTACAACGTTTTCGTGGACAATTGCGGCGAAGCGCACTACAAGCCGCACCCCCTGCACACCGATGAACTGATCGAGTTTCCCGAGAGTGTCTCGGCCACTGTCCTGACAGAGATCGAGCGGTTCTGGTCCATGGGCAAGCGCTTTGCCCGGCTGGGGTTCGCCCACCGCCGCGGTTACCTGTTCTACGGCAAGCAGGGCTGCGGCAAGTCGTCGCTGATCCACCAGATCATCGCCCGCATCGTCGCGGTCGGCCACGTCGCCTTCTTCTGTTCCACCTACCCGCAGTGGTTCCAGATTGCCCTGGCCCGCTTCCGCGAGGTCGAGCTGGAGCGCCCGGTTGTGTGCATCTTCGAGGACATTGACGCCATCATCAAGCAGTATGGCGACAGCCAGCTGCTGCAGCTCCTCGACGGCAACGCCCAGGTGGACAGGGTGGTCAACCTGGCCAGCACCAACTACCCCGAGCGCCTCGACCGCCGCATCATCGCCCGGCCGCGCCGCTTCGACCGGCTGCTCAAGATCGGCTCCCCGAACGCCCAGCTCCGCGAAGCGTACTTCGCACGCAAGCTGCCCGAGCTGTCGCCCGCCGACCTGGCTCGCTGGGTCGAACTGAGCGACGGATTGCCCTTCGCCGCCCTGACGGAACTGGTGATCAGCGTGGAGTGCCTGGGCCACGACCTCGAATCGGCCGCCGAAACGCTGCGCGAACTGGATCGGCACACGCCGTCGAGCGACCAGTTCGGCGGAGCCAACGGCGAGCCCGTGCCGGAGCCCGAGGACCCTGAGCCGGCCTACGGCTGAAAGTAGCCGGTACACTCCGTGTGCCGAAGGTTCGGCACACTCCGTGTGCCGGCTACTTTCTGTTCCGGAATGCCCTGTGCGCGAGCAACCGATTGCACAGCTTTGTCCCATCCATTCAACCCAGGCGGTAAAGTTTACAACTCCGGCGCCCTCGTCTTTTCCATCCGTCTCCGACCTTTTCAGGACCGATTCGCAAGGACCGCAAAGAGTTGCGTCTCCGTGGGACCACTCCGGGCGGCGTTTGGCACGCCGGATGCTATTCCATCTCTCAACAAACAACCGTTCGGGCCTGTTCCCGCTGGCCCGCCCCGCATACCCCACAGCAATTCCCCTGGCTCATCCCTGAGGGCCGGCGGCACCAGCCGCCGGCCTCTTCTTTTGCGCAGTGGTCGCCCGGGGGGTAGACAAAAAGCCGGCGGCGCACGACAATCACTCTTACGCCAGACCTGCGGAGGAATCCTTGATGGGAAGACTGTTCGGGTACGTACGGGTCGGTCCTCGTTCCCACCACGTCAAGCATCGTGCCCTGCAGCAAGCGACCGTTCTCGATTGTCTCTGCGTGGCCCTCGGCCGGCAGATGGATGCGCTCTTCCTGGATGCAAGCGTCAGTGGCCGGGTGCCGTTTCACGAGCGGCCCCAGGGCAGTCAGCTGGCCTCCCTCCTGGAACCGGGCGACATCATCCTCGCGGCCCGGCTGTCGCGTCTGAGCCGCAGTCTGACCGGCCTGCTCAGTCTCGAAACCTGGTTCCAGAAGCGCGGCGTCGGCGTGGTCACCGCCTCCGGAACGTGGATCCAGGCAGACAAGGGGTTCATCGCGACCCCAGCACCTGGATCGTCTCCCTTGTCACCCGCGGCGAAGGCCCACCCTGCGGCTCAGGCGAGGACACGACGGCAGTTGGGGTTCACCCCTCCCTGATCCCCTTGGTCGAATCCGTTTGGATGGAGGGACTCGGCGTGAGGGTTTCCTGGGCCTCGCCGTTGCCCTTGGCGGGGTCGGGGGCTCGCAGCGCCGAGGCGGATGGGGGCACGGTCTCGGGAGCGACCGGCGCCGGCCCGGCGAGGACGACGATCCACCGGCTTGCAGCTTGCAGCAGCAGCGCTCCGACGCAGGCAATGACAAACACCATCAAGCCCACGTTCAGCGTTCCCTTGAGCGGGTCCCACGTGCCTCTGCGCATCAGGTCGATGAACTGCGGGATCATCAGCGCGCTGGCCGAGAGGGTCGTCGCCGTGACAAACAGCATCGGCAGCAATGTGACCGGAGCATAGCGTGCCCGGCCGGTGTTGATCAGCAGCGTGGTCACCAGGCACAGGGCAATCACGGCCAGCAGCTGGTTGGCGATGCCGAACATCGGCCAGATCGTGTCGATCGATCCGGTCTGGACCAGCAGGCCCCAGCCGGCGGTCACGACCAGTGTGGCAAACACAGCTCCGGGCAGCCAATCGGTCTTGCCGAAACGCGGATTGACCGTGCCCAGCGTTTCCTGCAGCAGGAAACGGGCGATGCGCGTGCCGGTGTCGATGGTCGTCAGGATGAACAGGGCCTCGAACATGATGGCGAAGTGATACCAGTACTTCATGACCCCCTCCACGGCGATGCCGACCCGGTGCAGGGCCGTGGTGAGGATGTCGGCCATGCCCACGGCCAGGGTCACCGCCCCGCCGGTCCGGCCGCGCAGCGACTCGCCGCCGACCATTTGCTCCACGTCGGCCAGGTTGCGGTTGCGGCGCTCGACCGGCAGATGCGTCAGGTCGGCGTTGCCCAGCTCCTCGGTCAGCCTGTCGAGATGGGGCTGCCAGCGGGCGACCTGCGGCAGGGGAACGTTGATGTCGTAATACAGCTTGGGGTCGAGCGAGGCGGCCGCGATCAGGGCCACGATGCCGACCAGGCCCTCCATCAGCATGGCCCCGTAGCCGATCGGCCGAATGTGGCTCTCCTTGTCGATCATCTTGGGCGTGGTGCCGGAGGAAACCAGGGCGTGGAAGCCCGAGATGGCCCCGCACATGATGCAGATGAACACGAACGGGAAGATGCCGCCCCAGGGGAAGGTCGGCCCGCCGTTCTTGAAGACCGGGTTGATCGTCGGACACGGCAACACCGGATTGGCCAGGAACACGCCCACGATCAGCAAAGCGATGGTGCCAATCTTGAGGAAGCTCGACAGGTAATCCCGCGGACAGAGCAGCATCCAGACCGGCAGCACCGAGGCAACGAAGCCGTAGGCGCACAGGGCAAATACCGTCTGCCCCTTGGTCAGCAAGAAGTACGGCTCCAGGGCGGACCCCGGAATCCAGCTGCCGGCCACCGTCGCCGCCAGCACCGCCACGGCGCCGATCAGCGAGGCCTCGCCGACCTTCCCTTTGCGGATCTTGTACATGTACAACCCGACGAACAGGGCGATGGGAATGGTGCAGGCAATGGTGAAGGTGCCCCAGGAACTGCCGGGGATGACCTGGACGCATTTGTCCGGCAGGGTCACGATGCCGTCGTCCGAGGCGTGCAGGCGATCAGCCGGGGGCACGCGGACCTTAAACTCTTCGGGCCGATGCGTCAGGTCGCTTTTGGGCGTATAGCGCAGCTGACAGTCCGGCGGAAACGAGTACAGCGGGTGCTCGGAGGTGTCGAGTTTGGCGTTCCGGGGCAGGATGATTTCCATTCCCTTGGCGAGGTTGACCTCCTCGCCGCCCAGCGCCTTGACCACGACGAAACCCAGGCCGGCCAGGGCGATGATGACGATGAACAGGATGGCCGCGGAGACGACCACATTGGCCCAGGGGCCCAGTTCGCTGCGGGCGATCTCGGCCAGCGACTTGCCGCCGCGGCGCACCGAGGCGGCCAGGACCAGCATGTCCTGCACCGCGCCCGCCAGACAGACGCCGATCACCAGCCAGAGCAGGCCCGGCACGTAGCCGTACTGGATGGCCAGCACCGGGCCGATCAGCGGGCCGGCCCCGGAGATGGCGGCGAAGTGATGGCCGAACAGCACCCACTTGTTGGTGGGGTGATAGTTCTGGCCGTCGTTGTAGAGGTGGGCCGGGGTCGGCCGGGAATCGTCCAGGGCGGCGACGCGGGCGGCCAGGAAGGCACTGTAATAGCGATAGGCGATGGCCAGCACGCACAGCACGCCGAGCAAGAGCGGCATGGCATGCAGCAGCGTTCGGCCGCCGCTGGGGGTGTAAAAGACGTTGGCGAGCAACAGCGCTTGCACGGACTCTCCTCCTCTCGATCCAGACCGGGCCGGGCAACCGGGTAGCGGTCTCCCGAAGATCAGGAATAGCACGAAAGGAGGTCCGTGGCAAACCGAGTTGAGTCCGGGGGGAAAGACGAGCCGCCGGGGAACACCCCGGCGGCTTGAGCCCGTTCATCCCGTGGAAGCAAGCTCACCACCCTACCGCAACACCGAAGTTGATGCCCTGAGCCCAGAAGTCGGTGTGGTTGAACGGGAAAGTGGGTGCCGGTGGACCGGTCGGAGTGATACCGGGTGCGGTCAGCACACTCGGTTGCGTGGGGTTGATCGAGTGATCCAGCTGGTCACCGGGCCGAACCACGTTGTTGACGTACAGGATGGTGTATCCCACGTAAGCCCGGATGTTCCTGGTGAGGTTGCAGCCCACGTTCAGGTTGAATTCAGGGACCACGGCGAACTGTTGCCGGCTGGCGTGGCCGATGTTGGTGGTCTGGGCAAAGAACCCGGCCGGGTAGGCCGTGGTTGTTCCAGGGATTGTGGTGGTCCCCGGAACAGGGTAGGTGGTAGTCAGCTGAGTCGTCCGGGTCATGTTGACGGCGCCACCGTCGATGTTGACGGTCTGGTACATGTCGCCCAAAGCCACCTTGCCGCTGGTGTTGATGAAGAAGCAGCCGCATTGATACTGACCGCGCAGCCCCAGCTGGCCGCCGTAGAAGTTGTTAACCCCCTGGAAGTGGTCAATGGAGGAATACGCGCCTCCGAACTGTTGGATCGTCGTAATCGGGTTGATTGGGACGGGACCGGTGGGCAAGTTCTGGTAGCCCGCTCCGAAGGTCAGGTCTTCCTTGAAGTACAGGTAGCGGAAACCGGCCAGGCCACAGACGGACAGGCCGTTGCAGCAGTACAGCTGGCCCAGCCCATTCAGCTCCGCCGATTGCAGTGAGTTGGTGATGGTCATGAACGCGCCGCCGGCCCTTGGTTCCAGGGATCCAGCAGGCCCCGTTGGGAAGTTCGGTCCTGCCAGACGCAAGACCTGCTCCCGGTTGTTCACTGCATTGAGGTAGGGAATGCCGATGGTCGGACTGCCGGGGCTGCCGTTGGTGCCGAACTGCTGGGTGGTGGAGTTGGGACTGAGGAACAGGTAGCTGGCTTCCACGCCCACGCCGGCGCAGGGATCGAGCCAGCCGCCGAGAGTGAAGCGGCCGCCCGAATAGGCTCCCAGTCCGTACGACCGGTCGCCGAGCAAGACCGCCGTGTTCGCCGATCCCAGGGCCCCCGAGGTATCATCGGAAGGGTTGGTCACCAGGGTCAGCAACGGCGCATTGACCGGGGCCGCCTTGGTCCACCACAGGAGGTACTCGGCGCTGGCCCAGACCTGGGGCTGCCAGTTGCTGCCATCGACGTTGCCGAAGTAGCTGTCCTTGTACATTCCGCCCGGGATCATCATGCCTTGGTCGGCTGGCAGCGCCGGGGCGATCAGGGTCCCGGGTGCCGGGGCGGGAGAAGCAGGTGCCGCATCCTCGGCCAGCACCAGCATCGGAGACAGCAAGACTGTTCCCAGACAGAGCGATAATCCTTTCCGCATCGAGACGTCCTTCCATGACAATGGGCAGTGAGGATCGCGAGAGATCTCCTGAAACTGCGAGGTTGTGAGTCCACCAAACGAGAGCGCAAACGCCGCGCTCTCCCACGCCTTTCATCGGATTTCCCTGTCGGTCTCGTTGTCCAGAAGACATCGTGCGAGAGGGACAATTTGGGAGAGGAACTGGAGAATCCGCAGCGCTGGAAAAGGCGGGCGCTGCGACACATTCCGAACAACCGGATGGGAGTGCGTAACAACGCGGCGAGCCACCGGGAAGGTCCAGTGGCTCGCCGCGGGTTGCTTCCGGAAAGCCTGGTAGCGATCACCAGCGCAGGGCCAGGCCGAAGTTAATGCCCTGAGCCCAGAAGTCGGTGCGGGTGAAGTAGAAGGCCGGCACCGGCGCTCCTGATCGGGGGTCCGGCCACGCCGCCAAGGCCGGGGCTCTGGGAGGGATTGATGGAATGGTCGATCAGGGTCCCGGGTCGGGCCACGTTATCGATGTACAGGAAGGTGTAGCCGACGTAGGCCCGGATGTTCCGGGTGAGGTCGTAGCCCACGTTGCAGTTGATCTCCGGAACCACGGCAAAGCCGGTCTGCGTGTGATGGCCGCTGTTCGTCGCGAGGGCGTAAGTCCCCACCGGAGCGCTGAGGGAAGAGACGGGGCTGATGAAGATACTGCTCCCGGAAACGTCCGCGGTCTGATCGACGGCGCCCAGGGCGCACTTCCCGGTGGCATTGACGAACAGGCCGCCCATCCGGTACTCGCCGCGCAGGCCCAGGTTGGCCCCCCAGAAGTTGTTGCTGGTCTGGAAGCGGTCGCTGGTGGCGCCGTAGATCCCATCGTTGCCGCTGCCGGCCACGCCCTGTTGCGACAGGCTGTAATCCAGGCTTTCCTTGAAGTACAAGAACCGGCCGCCAAGCAGGCCGCTGATCATCAGGTTCGGGGTCTGGATGACACGGAACAAGGTGTTCAGCTCGGCGCTTTGCAGTTGATTGGTCAGCGTCAGGAAACTGCCGCCCGCGAAACCGGGTCCGCCGACGGGCTGAAAGGCCTCGCCGGTGTTGGGGTTGGCGAAGGGGAAGCCGATGAAGGCGCTGGTGGGGCTGCCGTTGGTCCCGACCATCTGGGTGGTGGATTGTGGGGCGATGAACAGGTAGCTGGCTTCGACACCGAGCAGGCCGTCCGGGTCGAGGTATGCGCCGGCGGTGAAGCGGCCGCCGTAGCGGGTGCCCAGGCCGTAGGTCTGGCCGCCCAGCAAGACCAACGTATCCGGTGAGGCCAGCGAGCCCGAGCCGCCGGGCAGACCCAGCGTGTTCAGGTTGGTCGCCTGGGTGGTCAGCGGCGTGGTGACCGGCACGCCCTTGGTCCACCACAGCAGGAACTCGGCGTTGGCCCAGACGCGGGGCCAGGGCAGGCTGGACCCGTCTGAGCCGTTGCCATTGCCGCTGCCGGACCCGTCTGAGCCGTTGCCGTTGCCGTGCGCTGCCGGCGCCGTCCACGCAGCAACATTGCGGCATGCAGACCACCGGACTGTGCGACAGGGTCGGGGAAGGTTCCAGGGACATTGTCGGGGCAGGCAGCGGAGGGACCGGGGCCGAGGGTGCCGCGGCGACGGGGGTCGCCGGCAGCGTCGTCGTCGGAGAGGTGGAGGCGGCGGCACCGTCTCGCGGGGCCGGGGCGAGTTCCGGGCCAGCAGAGACGGTGGCGATCGGCAGCCGGCCGGCCTGGTCCGCCTGCGGCATGGGAGCCGGCTGGGGTATCGTCTTCACAGGGGTGTTGGCCAGCCGGGGCAGCACGGTCAGTTTTTCCTGCGGCACCGGGGGCATGTCCGGCAGGAGCATTCCGGTCACGTTGGGCGGAACGCTGCTCTGAGCAACACAGAGGGTCGAGTTCAAGAACAGGCTGCCCAGTCCAAGAAGTAATCCTTTCCGCATCGAGGTCATCCTTGTCTTCCTGATTGTCGAACACGGCGGCGTCGCGGTGGGAACCAGTGCGTTTCCTGACACGTGGTTGCGAGCGCCGAGAAGTTCCGGTGCTTTCATCATCGACTCTTCTGGAGCCGACGTTTGCTCGCGGCGGCACGATTGGCAGCGTTCGCGTGCGCTGCGCCTGGCTCCTTCCGCATTCCGGACAGGGTTGTCAGGCTCCCACCAGGCAAGACATTCGTGCGCGACGGATTAACACAACGAGCCGCCAGAAACACTGGCGGCTCGAAGGGTTTCCGACCGCGGTCTTCTTTTGATCAGGCAGCGGAGGCACCCGGCGAGACACTCTTTGTGGACCGTGAAAAGACCCAATTCGGCATCGCAAGGCGATCCGGCAGACCTGACAGAGATGGAACAATCGCTCCAGACGTCATGCGCACAAAACTCCCCTCTCCCCTTGTGGGAGAGGGGAGAAAACAACCCCTCACGATTTGTCCGACTCGTAGCGGTTGATCTTGTCCACCCGGCGGGCATGCCGGCCGTTCTCGAACTCGGTATCCAGCCAGATGCGCACCATGCGATCGATCTGTTCCTCGCCGAGCAGGTCGGCGGAGAGGCAAAGCACGTTGGCGTTGTTGTGCCGGCGGCTCATCTGGGCGGTGACGTAGTCGTGACAGGGGGCGGCCCGCACGCCCTTGACCTTGTTGGCGGCGATGCACATGCCGATGCCGGTGCCGCAGATCAGGATGCCGCGCTGGGCCCGCCCTTCACTGACGGCCGAGGCCACCTGGAAGGCAATGTCGGGATAATCGACGCTTTCCCGGCTGTGCGTGCCAACGTCGAACACCTCGTGGCCCAGCTGCGTGAGCAGAGAAGCAATGCGGCGTTTGACCTCGAAGCCGCGATGATCGCTGCCGATGGCAATGTTCATCGTCGTTCTCAGTTCTCCGTTCCCCGTTCTCCGTTCTCGGTCCCTTGCTGAGAACGGGGAACGGAGAACGGAGAACTCTGAAGCTCCTTGACCAGTGGTTCCAGGGCCTCCCAGATCTGCCGGGCACAGGCCTGGTACACGTCCTGGGCCTGGCCGATCGGGTCGGCCACGTCGTCTCCCTCGGGGCTGAGCAGCCGGGGTCGGCTGCCCAGCCGGGGATAGTGCATACTCAGCGCCTGCAAGTGACCGCGTGTCATGCCCACCAGGTAATCGGCCTGGGCGGCCAGCTCGGCCGTCAACGGCCGGCTGCGGTGCTGACTCAGGTCGGCACCGTAGGAGGCGGCCACCGTCTGGGCTTCCTCCGCGGCCCCGTCTCCCCGCATCGCCGCCAGCCCGGCCGACACGACCGAGAAACCCCGGGCCGTCAGCCCGTCGGGCTCACAGCCGAGCCGATCGCTCAGTTGCTTTTTCAGCAGCGCCTCGGCCAGGGGGCTGCGGCAGGTATTGCCTGTGCAGACAAACACGATCAGGCAAGTCGATTGCTCCCGGAGCATCTCCTCCGAGACGTTCCCGGAGCAAAGGACGTGCCAGCTGTTGCCGACCACTTCCACCTGAGTGGCCAGTCCGCCCGGGGTCTGTCTGCCATCCTCAATAATAACATCTGGTCCGGCCTCCGGGGCAAGGCGATCCTGGGAGAAAGGGGCCAGCAGCAGCGGCCCCGGCAGCAGACTTAGCACCTCCAGCAGCGATTCATGCCCCGGGCTGATCAGGTGCAGGGCACCAGCGGGGCAAAGGACCCGGCGGACCGGTTCCGCCAGCCGGCTCAGGACTCCTTGCTCGACCCCATCCCGGCAGACCAGCGCCAGCGGCCCCGGCCAGAAACGCCGGCCCAGCCGCTGAGCCAGGGGCGGGAACGCGGGCATCCAGTCGCGGGCGTCCCCCACGCCGCGCACCGCAACCTGCAAGGCCGGCGGACCCTCCCCGGAACCGGCCAGGCGCTCCACGGCGGCGACCCGCAACCCGCTCGCTGCCAGACAGGGCTTGGTGTCGGTCGGGAACGCGATCACCTGCCCCGCCAGGAGCCGGCGGACCAGCTCCTGCACGACGGCTTGCGGGTCGGCCAATCTCTGCCAGTCGAGCACGGGGGCCATGCCGCGGTTGCCCTTTCCGGTTCACGGGAGAAAGTATTACTCTATCCGCCCAAACGCGGATGGCGAGGGCTTCGAGGACAAGGGAACAAGGCGACAGGGTGACAGGACCAGAGGATCGGAACACTAATCTACGCTAATCTGCGCTAATCGAAGCAAGAAAACCCGCATGCCGATTAGCGCAGATTAGCGTAGATTAGTGTTCCGATCCTCTGGTCCTGTCACCTTGTCAAAACTCGTCGGCCCTCGATCCGCAAGCGGCCCTCCGCGAACAGGCGGATCGCCTCGGGGTACGCCTCGCACTCCTCCGCGAACACCCGGGCGGCCAGGCTCTCGGGCGTGTCGTCGTCGGCCACGGTGACCGCCCGCTGCAAGATGATTGGTCCGTGGTCGTACTCGTTGTCGGCAAAATGAACGGTGCAACCGGAAATCTTGACGCCGGTATCCAGCACCGCCCGGTGGCACGTCAGTCCATGAAAGCCCTTGCCGGAGAAGGCCGGGATCAGCGCTGGATGGATGTTCATGACCCGGTTCGTGAAATCGGGCGGAATCGGCAGCAGCTGCAGGAACCCGCCCATGCAGACCAGGTCGGCCCCGGCCTGGCGGATGGGGGCGAAGACCGCCTGGCTGAATTCCTCCCGCGAGGCAAAGCTCTTGCGCTGGATCACGGTCGTGGGAATTCCTGCTTTCCGGGCCCGCTCCGCACCGAGGGCTTCGCGGTCGGCGATCACGACAACCACCTGGGCGAGAAGCCGGCCGTCGTGGATACGGTCGAGCAAGTTCGTTAGAGTCGTGCCGCCGCCGCTGAGCAGCACCGCCAGACGGATCGGTTGCTTCATCGCTCTCCCACCCCGAACGTCTAGTAGAGGGCCGTGTCTTGAATAAAATAAGAAAGTCGCCCTCAGTCTGCAAAGGGACCGCCATGCCGTTCGAGAAAGTCGAGACACAGGTCGATTTCCCGGCCCAGGAACGGGCCATCCTGGAGTTCTGGCAGCGCACGGACGCCTTCGAGATTTTGCGGGCCCGCAACCGCGGCGGTCCGCGCTGGTCCTTCCTCGACGGCCCGATTACCGCCAACAACCCGATGGGCGTTCACCACGCCTGGGGGCGGACCTACAAGGACGCCTTCCAGCGCTACCACGCCATGCTCGGCCAGGATCAGCGCTACCAGAACGGCTTCGACTGCCAGGGCCTGTGGGTCGAGGTCGAGGTCGAGAAGGAGCTGAAGCTGCGCAGCAAGCGCGACATCGAGAACCTGGTCCCCGGCGACGTCTTCGCCAGCATCGACAAGTTCGTGCACGCTGTGCAAGCAGCGCGTCGATAAGTACGCCCGCGTCCAGACGGAGCAGTCGATCCGGCTCGGCTACTGGATGGACTGGGACCGCACCGACGAGGACTGGGCCAAACCGCCGGGCCAGCGGAAGTCCTATTTCACGATGTCGGAGGAGAACAACTACACGATCTGGACCTTCCTCAAGAAGTGCCACGAGCGCGGCCTGATCTATCGCGGCTACGACGCCATGCCGTGGTGCCCGCGCTGCTCGGTCGGCCTGGCCCAGATGGAGATGGCCGAGGGCTACCAGATGATCGCCCACCGGGCGGTCTTCGTGCGCTTTCCGCTGCGCGGCCGGCCCGGCGAGAACCTGCTGGTCTGGACCACCACGCCGTGGACGCTGAGCAGCAACGTCGGCGCGGCCGTCAACCCCGAGCTGACCTATCTCAAGGTGCTGCACAAGGACCAGGTCTATTACCTGGCCAAGGGTGCGTTCACGGCCCAGCGGCTGGAGGAGCAGTTCAAGCGCAAGGAATGGGTCGATGGCGTGCCGAAGCTGAGTTCGCTGGAGCAGCACTTCAAGGCGAAGGGCGGTTACACGCTTGTCGGCGAGGTCAAGGGGGCCGAGATGGTCGGTTGGACCTACGATGGTCCCTTCGACGAGTTGCCGGCCCAGCAGCACCCCGCCGGCTATCCGGACGAGGTGGCGCGCGTCGTCCGGCAACAGGGCTGGGCACCCGCGAAGGGCGCCCGTGACTTGCATCGGGTCGTCGCCTGGAAGGACGTGGGCGAGAACGAGGGCACTGGCATCGTCCACATGGCTCCCGGTTGCGGTTACGAGGACTTCCACGTTGGCAAGGAGGAGGGGCTGCCGCCAATTGCGCCGCTGGACGATTTCGGATGTTTCGTGTCCGGCTTCGGCGGCCTGGAGGGGAAGTCGGCCAACGACCACGCCACGGCCGACTGGGTGCTGGACAACCTGCAAGAGAAAGGGCCTGCTCTTCGCGGTTGAGAAGTATCCGCACAACTACCCGCACTGCTGGCGCTGCAAGACCGAAGCTGCTCTTCCGGCTGGTGGACGAGTGGTTCATCAACATGAGCTGGCGTGACGAGATCATCCGCGTCGCCGAGCAAGCGGAGTTCCTGCCCGAGTCGATCAACGGCAAGGCCAAGGAGCGCGACTGGCTGGAGAACATGGGCGACTGGATGATCTCGAAGAAGCGCTTCTGGGGCCTGGCCCTGCCGATCTGGGTCGATGAGCAGAGCGGCGATTTCGAGGTGATCGGCTCCTGCGAGGAGCTGCAGCTCGCGGGCCGTCGAGGGCTGGGAGGAGTTCGACGGCCACACGCCGCATCGGCCGTGGATCGACAAGGTGAAGATCCGCAACCCGAAGACCGGCAACCTGATGTCGCGCATCCCCGACGTGGGCAATCCCTGGCTCGACGCCGGCATCGTGCCGTATTCCACCATGGGCTACAACACGGATCGTAAATACTGGGAGAAGTGGTTCCCGGCGGACTTCATCACCGAGAGCTTCCCGGCCAGTTCCGCAACTGGTTCTACGCCATCCTGGCGATGAGCACGATGATGGAGCAGCGGGCGCCGTTCAAGGTGCTGCTGGGCCATGCCCTGGTGCGCGACCAGTGGGACAGGCCAATGCACAAGTCGGCGGGAAATGCCATCCCATTTGAAGGCGCCGCGGACGAGGGGTTCAACCTGACAGACCCAAAAGGAGTCACGCAGCACTATCCGGCGATGAGTGCCGACCTGATCCGCTGGATGTTCTGCCGGCACAACCCGGCCGCGAACATCAACTTCGGTCCGGCCCCTCTGGCGGAACTGCGCAACAAGTTCACCATGAAGCTGTGGAACACCTACGCCTTCTTCTGCAACTACGCCCGGCTCGACGACTTCGATCCGACTGCGCCGCAAGTGCCGTTCGGCCCAGCGGCCCGACATCGACCGCTGGATTCTGTCGGACCTGCAGACAGCTGGTCCGACAAGGCCCGCGAGGCGTTCGAGAGTTACAACGTGATGGCCTTCTGCCTGGAGGCGGAGCAGTTTGTCGATGACAAGCTGAGCAACTGGTACGTCCGCCGCAATCGCCGGCGTTTCTGGAAGGGCGAGGCGGGAAGCGACAAGCTGGCCGCGTATCAGACCCTGTACACGGTCCTGATGACGCTGACCAAGCTGTTCGCCCCGATCATGCCGTTCCTGACCGAGACGATGTACCAGAACCTGGCGGCCGGGAAGGACAAGCAGGTCAGCGTCCACCATTGCCCGTTATCCGGAGGTGGATGAGTCGCTGATCGACGAGACGCTCTCCAACGACATGGACGCACTGCTGGAGGTGGTATCGCAGGGCTCGGCCGTTCGCAACGCGGTCAAGATCAAGGTCCGGCAGCCGCTGGCCGAGATCAAGGTGCAGCCGGGCGACCCGAGCCATCGCCGGGCGGTCGAGCGCTTCGCCGACCAGATCAGCGAGGAGCTGAACCTGAAGAAGGTCACGCTGCACGAACCCGCGGCAGGGCCACTCCTGCAAGTGGAGGTGAAGGCGAACCCCAAGACCCTCGGCCCCAAGTTCGGGCGACGAATGCGCGAGGTCCAGGCGGGCATCGCGGCGGCAAAGCCGGAGTGGCTGGCCGAGCAAGTCCAGAAGGGGACCAGCTTCACGATCCGCTGTCCGGACGGGCGAGGAGGCGACCCTGGAGCCGGCCGACCTGTTCGTGACGCAGCCAGGCCCCGGAGGGCTGGGCCGGGGTCAGCGACCACGGCACCGAGATCGCCATCGATACCCGCATCACGGAGGAACTGGCCCAGGAGGGCATGGCCCGCGAGGTGATCCGGCACGTCCAGCAGCTGCGCAAGGACGCCGGCCTGGAGATGGAGGATCGGATCGCGCTGTACCTGGCCACCGACTCGCCAGGCTGCGGCAGGCGATCGAGAGCGCATCGCGATTACATCGCCAGCCGAGACGCTGACGGTCCAGTGGTCCGACGCCCCGCTGGGGAGCAGCCACCAAACCAGCGTCAAGGTGGATGGCCAGGCCACTGACGATCGAGTTGAGCAAGGTTCTGGCGATCCATCCACCAGCGACGAACCGCTCTGACGCCCAAGCCTGACTCTCCTTGTTGCCCCGGGACCGCGGCGGCTTGCGCCGGGATGCCGCCCGGGGCATAGCCGATGGCCCATGTGAAGCTGTAGTTTCAAGCCGGAGAAGGTGGCAAGAGCGCGTTGCCGACACCGTTTCCGCTCGGGCTCGTGCGGGCTGACCGAATGGTGGACTGAACCGACAGATTTTTTGGGGATCCTGGTTTCGCCGCCCATCGGCTATAACGCCAACCTGTGGGCTTTTTATCCAATCTCGCGCCACTAAAGCCATGAGGTGCAATCACTTCCGACTGAGAAGAGGGTTAGGAACCAGAAGCGGGTTCGTCTTCCCGTCGAATAGGCGACCGCCAGCGCGGCGAGGTCGCTTCAAACCTATCCCGAACCGAGGAAAGACCAATGGCAGCAACGTTTTGTTGGCAAGAGATCCGACAGAAAAGAAAGGACGTCACCGATTATGTGATTCACTTCACGAGCGCGACCTCCAATCCTTTGGTGTTAGCGCAAGGGGTGCTATCCCAGATTCTCCGCGATAACCACATCAAGCCCTCGTTCTCGCCGATGACCAACCGGCACAGGAAGGGGGTGCAGCACAACACAGTGAAAGGGCCCGATCCGGTAGTCTGCTTCACGGAAATGCCGCTCTGGGCCGTCATCAAGACACGGGAGGTTTTCCCGGACACGATGGGGTTCGGTATTGCCTACCACAAACGGTGCTTGTACCTGGCTGGCGGCCGGCCGGTCATTTACGGCGATCAGAGCATCGTCGGAACCGAGATCAAGCCGGGGGAGCATGGGTACGTCCCCGACCGGGTCATCTACAGTGGCGGGGTCCTTCCGCCGTCACACCAGTACCTTTGGGTCATGTTCGACCCCCACGATCCAGATGTGCAGACGCCAAACGTCGATTTTGCATGGGAGCGGGAGTGGCGCATTAAGGTTCACGAACCGGGGCTCCCCGTGGTGCTGAGGGAGGATTGGCATAAGATTCCTCGGGGCATGATCATCGTCGAAAAGGACTGCCACAAATCGCTCTTCACCGAGCAACTCGCCGAACTGGAGCAACAGAACGCCGATGCGTATGGTTGGGCGAAGCTCATTCGGGTCGTCTCGCTGCAGACGGTGAAACGCGAGATAGGTGCGGAGAATTACGACTACTCCCGCCTGGAAACGTGGCCCGAACAGCGGTCCTAAAACAGCGTAGCTGGTTCGCAAGATGTCCAGGCCGTGTTGACTGACATGGGGTTCAAGGCGAGCGACCTCCTCCAGACGAAGCCTGGGAAACCGAAGGAGGAAGAACGGATGGCAGAACAAAGCCCTGAACAGCGTCTCGCCAGCTGAACCGGCAAGTGGAGCAGTTGTACGCCCAAGGAGAGTACCCCGAAGGACTGGAATTGGCCAAGCAGGGATGTGAAGTGGCTTACCGGGTGATGGGAAACGACCACCCCGACACCGCAGCAAACCTCAACAACCTTGGCCTCCTATTGCAAGCTACCGGAGACTTGCCCGGGCGCGACCGCATCTTGAGCAGGCCTTGGAGATCTACCGCCGGGTGTTGGGCAATAATCACCCCAGCACCGCAACAGGCCTCAACAACCTCGGCCTCCTTTTGAAAGAGATGGGAGACCTGAATCGGGCGCGGATATACTATGAGCAGGCCCTTGAGATTCGCCTCAGAATGCTAGGCAACGATCACCCACGCACCGCAACAAGCCTCAACAACCTTGGTAACCTGTTGAAAGAGATGGGAGACTTGGCTGGGCGCGACCGTACATTGAGCAAGCCTTGGAGGTTCGCCGCCGAGTGCTGGGCAACTACCACCCCGACACTGCAACAAGCCTCAACAGTCTGGGCTCCCTGTTGCGCACCGTGGGAGACCTGGCTGGGGCGCGGCTGTACCTTGAGCAGGCCCTAGAGATCCGCCGCCGGGTGTTCGGCAACGACCACCCCGACACCGCCACCAGTCTCAACAATCTGGGCTCCCTGTTGCGCACCGTGGGAGACCTGGCTGGGGCGCGGCCATACCTTGAACAGGCCCTGGAGATCCGCCGCCGGGTGCTGGGCAATGACCACACCAGCACCGCAACCACCCTCAACAATCTTGGTCTCCTGATACGGGCTATGGGCGATTTGGCTGGGGCACGCCCGCATCTTGAGCAGGCATTGGAGATCCGTCGGCGGATGCTGGGCCATGATCACCCACGCACCGCACAAAGCTTCAACGACTTGGGGCTCCTGCTGGAAGGGTTGGAAGACCTGGCTGGGGCACGGACGCACTATGAGCAGGCACTGGAGATCCGCATCGGGGTGCTGGGTAACGATCACCCAGACACCGCAACGAGCTTCAACAACCTGGGTTCCCTGCTGCAAGACGTGGGAGACCTGGCAGAAGCGGAAATACCTAGAGCAGGCACTGGAGATCCGCCGCCGGGTGCTGGGCAATGATCACCTCGACACCGCAACAAGCTTCAACAACTTGGGCCTCCTGCTTCAAGCCTTGGGAGACTTGGCTCGGGCCCGACTGTACCTTGAGCAGGCACTGGAAGTCGATGGGCGGCTGCTAGGCAAGGACCACCCACGCACCGCAACAAGCCTCAACAACGTAGGTGTGTTGTTGCAGGCAATGGGAGACCTGGCTGGGACGCGGCTATTCTATGAGCAGGCACTGGAGATCCGCCGCCGGGTGCTGGGCAACGACCACCCCGACACTGCGACAAGTCTCGGTAGCATGGGCCTGCTGTTGCTTGTGTTGGGAGACTTGGCTGGGGCCAAGCCGTACCTTGAGCGGACCGTGGAAATCACCGACAGTGCGGGGCAACGACCATCCTGATACCGCAACAAGTCTCAGCAGTCTGGGCTTCCTGCTGCGAGCCATGGGAAACCAGGCTAGGCGCGGCCATACCTTGAGCAAGCGCTGGAGAACTGCCGCCGGATGTTGGGCAATGATCACCCACACACTGCAACAGGCCTCAACAACCTCGGCTTCCTTTTGAAAGAGATGGGAGACCTGGCCGGGGCGCGGCCGTACCTTGAGCAAGCTTTGGACATCCCCCGCCGGGTGCTGGGAAACGACCATCCCGACACCGACGGGCCTCCACATCCTGAGACTGGAGGTCGCGACAGGAGAAATCCACAAAGCTCTCGCGCTCATGCTCTTGGCATCGACGATTGATGATCGCATGGTCGGTCAGGTCTTCTCCATCGGCTCTGATCAGCAGCGGTTAATCTTTCTCCGGAAACTGCAGGGCAAACAGGATATTTTCCTTTCGCTGGTCTGGCGGCACCTGTCTGGCTCGCCCGAAGCGGTGCGGACGGCTCTGGACCTTGTCCTGCGGCGTAAGGCTCTAGGGGCAGAAGCCCTGGCAGCGCAGCGGGATGCGATTCTCGGCGGCCGCTATCCCCATCTGCGGGAAGCGTTCGAGCAATTGATCCAGTTGCGCCAGCGCACCGCCCAGAAGTTGCTCGCCGGGGCTGCTCTCGGGGAGGCTCTTGAAATTCACCAGCAGACTCTGCGAAAGTGGCAAGAAGAGCAACAGCAGCGTGAAACGGCCCTGGCCCGGCAGGTTCCCGAGATGAGTCTGGAGTACCAGCGGCAGAAGGCTGATCGCCGCGCCGTCGCTCTGGGACTGCCGGAAGGGGTCGCCCTCATCGAGTTCGTCCGGTTCGACGTCTTCGACTTCCACGCCGTGCCTGCCCGTGGCGAACGGAAGTGGAAACCTGCCCGCTACCTGGCCTTTGTCCTGCCTGCCGGCAACCCGGACGAGGTGCAGATGATCGACCTGGGTGAGGCTGAACCCATCGACCGCATGATCGCCGACTTTCGAGCTGGCCTCACGGGCGACTCCGAAACACGTGGCATGATGCCGGGGGCTGGTTCTCCACGGCCAGTGGACTCACCAGGCATCGCGCTCCGCCAAGCAGTATTCGATCCCCTGCGTCCGGCCCTAGGCGAGCGAACCAGGCTACTGTTGTGTCCCGATGGCGACCTAAGCCGGTTGCCCTTCGAGGTCCTGCCGGCCGAGGGCGACCGCTACCTGATCGACGACTTCCGGATCAGTTACCTCAGCAGCGGCCGCGATGTCCTCCGCTTTGGCGCTCCTTTCACCCGCCAGCCTGCTGATCCCGTCGTCGCGGCTGATCCCGATTTCGATGACGCGAGCGGAGAGGAGCCCGTCGAGACCATCCCCGTTCACCCAGGCGGAACGCATCGCTATTCCCCTGACCTGAAGCGCGATCTGAACCTGGCGATGGGGGCAAATCCCTTGCCTGCAACGCGGATTGAAGGCGAACGCATCGCCACTCGGTTGGGGGTGGAACCGTGGCTGGGCAGCGCCGTCCTCGCCGTCCGTTTCCAGACCGCCCCAGACGCCCATGTGGAGCCCGTCCGTTCACCGCGCATCCTTCATCTGGCCACGCACGGGTTCTTCCTGCAAGACCAGCCGCACGATCGCGAAACGCTGGGCCTCGAAACCCTCAACCGAGGCGGCAATCACCGGCTTCTCGGTCTGCGTCTGGAGAACCCGATGCTGCGCTCGGGGCTGCTGCTGGCGGGCTTCAACGGCTGGCTCGCGGGCCGCCCCCTGCCGCCGGCAGCTGGCAACGGCATGCTGACTGCGGAGGACATCACTGGACTGGACCTGCTCGACACGGATCTGGTGGTTCTCAGCGCCTGCGAGACAGGATTGGGTCAGGTCCACGTAGGCGAAGGCGTGTTCGGACTGCGGCGGGCGTTCGTCGTGGCCGGCGCGAGAACTCTCGTGATGAGCCTGTGGAAGGTGCCCGACCTGGCCACCGCGATCCTTATGGATCGCTTCTACGAGAACCTGCTCGACCGGCAGCTGCCCCGCGATGAGGCGCTGCGTCAGGCCCAGCTTTACACACGCGACATCACGATTGGCCAGATCCGCGATACCTGGCTGACGCCGGAGATGATCGAGCGGCTGGCGGCAGGAGACTTCGAGGAAGAGTGCAAGTATTATCAATGGCTTGAGCAGGCCGATGACTACCGGCCTTTCCAGGCACCGGAGTATTGGGGCGCGTTCATCTGCCAGGGCGAGACGGCGCCGCTCCGCAGCTTGAACATCCCCGCAACCCAAGAACCGCCAGCGACGAACGAATAATCCTGCAGACGGGAGGAGGGTTGCCGTTTCTCCTATCTCCCTTGCGGGGGTCAATCGAACCGATAAAATCAATCTGGAGCGGCTTCAACTCTCGATGGCCAGACTACCGGGAAAGAGGAATGGGGAGAATACCATGGTTGATTCTCAGACGCCCGACCATCTCTTTGCTGAATTCGATCGATTGCGAGCCGATTTCCTCTCCGCAGGCGCCAGGAGGGCGCCCATGAGCTTGATTCCGTCACAGGAGCAAGCGGATCTGGACACGCATCGCGGCCTGTTGACCGAGCTTGACTCCGTCTTGCGGTCGCTTATCGACTTGTTCCACCAGTTTGGCCCTTACGTTGGCTTTGCGGGGTGGCTCATCCAGGCTCTCTATAACCGGAAGGTGAAGCAAAAGGTTTTAATCTCCCAGGTTCTCGGTCTTCTGCGTGGTTGGGGCCTGGCTGATGCGGAAACCACGCTCCTCAGGAATCTGGCCAAGCAGGAGCTGATCCGTTTGGGGCTTCCAGCAGCGGAAGCTGAAGCAGGTGCGACACAGATTCTGGAGGCGCTTGTCCGAGAACTTCCTCCAGAACCTGACAACGATGACCCGGTTGCCGTTCAGCAAATGCTGGAAAGCCTTCGGAAACTGGCTGCTTACTCCCAGACCTGGGAGTTCAAGGAAAAGCCCTATGGTTGCCGCGTCAAAGTGTTGTTGCCGGACAACACCGCACGGCGTGTGCAAATTCACCTTGGTCGTCAAGACGCTGCGGGTCGGCCTCTCGTGGTATTCATCTCCTCATGTGGCAAAGTTGATGCGCAGAGCATCAAACAGGTCTTGCGGGAGAACACCGACCTTCAATTCGGCGCCTACACCATCCGGCAGGTAACCGATCCCCAGGGGAATGAGTCCGCATATTTTGCGCTTGAGCATCGTGTGCCGCTGGATGAAGTAACCGATGGACTGCTGGCAAAGGTGATTCCCTATCTGGCTTCCAAGGCAGCAGCCCTGGAAGCGGAGGTGTTGCCCAGGCGAAGCAGCCGAAAGTGAACAATCCCGACCGAGCCCACGCACCAGAACCTGGCGGCAGGGAAAGAAAAGCCGCTCAGCCGCCACCGCTGCCCGTTTCCGGAGGTGGATGAATCGCTGATTGATGAGGCCTCTTCCCAGGTGACGATCAGCGATTTTGGCGGTAAAATGCTCGCATGGCAAAGCGTCCGAAATTCAAACGCTCGGTGAAGCGCGGCAGAATCTGCGATTGGCCAGACAGCGTGGGTACGCCGGACGACGTGGCGGCGCGTGTAACCTACACGGGAAGCCCGATCCACAAGAGCTATCCGTCACCCGCTGGTCCTCCCGCATTGCGCGCCGATGAGGCCAAGTGCGACGTTTACGATCCCGCGGTTTGGCCGAGACTCCTGGATGCGCTCCGCCAGGCGATCCGGGCCGGGTGTGTCGGCGAGTTCCGTGGCGCTTTCCCGAGTCGTGCCTGGGTGTGGATCAACGGGGTCTTGCATGAGGCAAGACTGACCGGTGGGGGCGATTACCATGGCTTCCCCATCAATGATCCGCTGCAATACCCCTTACCTGCAGACCGCCTGGAGAACGCACCGCGTGTCGAGATTCCTGTCCATCAACTGTGATCCGATCGACCAGCCGGCCGCCAACGATCCGGTGGAGCGCCGTACCTGGTGCGCGCTGCAAATTCGGGTTGCGGGCCGAATGGTTTCTCGGGTCTGGGACAAGACGCTCCGCGAGGAGCGTGGAACGCTCTTTCTCCCTGGTTTCCCCATCGCCCAGTGGCTGGTGGAGAACTGGTGGACGCTGTTGAACGAACCTTCTCCCACTCCTGAAATCCCCAGATACTCGCCGGCTTACCTCTCCTGGATCAAGCGGCATTGTCTTCGCGCCGCCGAGTCGGGATTGCTCCTGCCGTCGTTGTATCTCTTCAACGATGGTCGAGGTGTTGGCGTCGAATGGCTGCCTGATGAGCCCGACACAGTTCCGAACATGCCCGGCGCATTCACCGATTCTGGCACTGATCACCTGGACAAAGTGCCGACCGAGGACGTTCTTGCCCAGTTTGTCAGCGACGTTCTCCGGCGTGTCGAAGAGCTGAACGATGAGCGGATTGACCAGCTGCGGGAGAACTGGCAGGCTATCCGGAGGCGCGGATGCCGACGAAGCCGCCTTCTGTGTGGTAGCCGGGCGAATGGGTGTGAATCCTTACGATCCGGCGCAAATGACTGAAGAACTCGCCGCTTTCATCGAGAACAGCCTCAGTGATCCGGAACTTCCATTGGTCCGAGACCTGACCGAAGCTGCGCAACCGGATTCGGTGGCGGCTCAATGGTCATGGGTGCAGCAAACAAGGGCGCGATGGAACCTTGGTCCGATTTCCAGGCAGATACCCGTTCCGACTGGCGAAGCGCGGCACTTGCCGTCACGGGAGGGTTACCGCCTGGCCGCCCTCGTGCGGCAACGCGCTGGTTTGTCCCCATCAGACGCGGTGGCTGACGTGGAAGGCGTGGCCCGCACCGCAGCCGAGGCACCGTTCCATACCGAGGAACAGAACCACGTACCTGGTTCGGGCGTCCGCGCCGCGGTGGGTTGGAGGGACGACTCCGAGATCGTGGTTGCAGGCCCACGTCCGCAACGCGCGGACAACCAGCGATTCTTGGCTGCTCGCGGCCTGTATCATGCGCTGTTCGCATGTCAGCGGAGTGAGCGGCTCGTCACCGATGCCTTTACCTGGGACCAGCAGGTTTCGCGTGCTTTCGCTGCCGAGTTTCTCGCCCCCCAGGAAGCGCTCGCCTCTCGAACAGGGAGCCGGACCGATCGCTCCAAGGTCGAAGAATTGGCGAGGGATTTCGGGGCGAGCATGCTGGTGATCGAGAAACAGCTTGAGAATGCCGGCGTAACGATCATCGACGAGTAGCCATCGTGGCAGCCAGCCAGCCCCCGAACATCCTGACAGGTGGCGGGCAGGGACACAACGGACATCCTATGGCATTCCTCCGACACCCGTGGGCTCCTTCTGGCATCTGCCACCGGCAAGAAAAATTGGCAGACAGGCTGGCAGAGCGCGACCTGGCTCGCCGTGGGGAACACGCAAACCCGCGGTCGGTTGTGCGCATTCTGCCGTCCAGAAGGAATGGGAGGAACGCGTCCACCGAAAGCAGTCCTTCGGTTGCGGACCGATACTGCAATGCGACCGAAAATCCGCTACAACTGTCCCAGGAGCATTCCTCCGAAGATGCCTTCGGATCGAGCCATCGTGGAGTGACAGCCATGCCGATCGAGACTCAGTGTCCGACCTGCGAGAAACCGTACGTGCTGGCCGACAATCAGGCGGGCAAGCGCGTCAAGTGCCGGCACTGCGCCGATTCCTTCGTGGTCCGCGGCGCTCCCGGGGCCGATTCCGAAGCCGACGATCGCTCGACCAAGGATGCTCCGTCGGCCCGGTCGGAATCGCGCAAAAGCTCCAGCAGCGGGGACGGGGACGACAAGGACCGGCGGCCGCGCAAGGTTCTCAAGAGCAACGAGAGCGGCTTCCCCTGGGTGCTGGCCGCCGTCCTGGGCGGCGTCCTCCTCGTGCTGGTCCTGGGCCTCGTTGGCTTCCTCGTCTTTGTCGCCAGCAGTTCCGGGCCGGGCGGACCCGGAGGACCGGGGAACCAGGTGTTTGACCCGACCAACGTCTTCGCCGAGGTCAAGACCATCGACAACGCCCTGGCGCTGCTCGGTCAGCAGGATGCCGGGCAACGCCGCAAGGGCGCGGACTGGCTTGCCAGGCAAAAGGTCGATTCCGGGCGCCAGAAGGAAGTGGCCCGGGCCCTGGAGAAACACAAGGACGATCCGGATGGCTGGACCCGCGAGGCGATCCTCAAGGCCCTGGCCGTCTGGGGCGACAGGGAGAGCATGCAGGTGTTCCTGGACATCGCCGACACCGGCAAGGACAACCCCTGGAACATCGCCCTGGATGCCCTGGCCAAGCATCGGGAACTCCGGGCGGCCCCCTTCGCCGCCCGCGACCTGGCCCAGTGGGGACGCGGCGACAAGTGTGCCGCGGTCCTCTCGGCCATTGGGAAACCGGCGGAGAAGCACGTGGTGCCGCTGCTGAACCACCGCGACGACGGCGTCCGCAGAAAGGCGGCGGACTGGCTGAAGCAGTGGAAAACCAGGTCGGAGGTGCTGAACGCCCAGAGCCTGGCCGACCTGAAAGGCGACGATGCCCCGGTCCGCCAGCACGCGGCAGAGCATTTTGCCCGGACCGCCGTCGATCCCAAGATCCAGGTCGAAGTGGCCAGGGCGCTGGAGCCGGCTGCGCTCAGCCCGGAGCGCGGCCTCCGCGATGCGGGAATCAAGGCCTTGCTGGTGTGGGCGACCAGGGACTCGGCCGGCACCCTCAACGCGATCATGGAAACGGACCGTGGCAACCGCGACAGGACGATGACCTTGCTGGCGGGGTGGAAGGACGAGAAGGCCCTGGTCTACGTCGTCAGCCTGTTCGGTTCCACCAACGCGGCCGACCGGCGGATGGCGGAGAAGGCCCTGAAAACCTATGGCGCCCTGGCGGAGGTGCCGATCCAGCCGCTGCTCCAGGACAAGAACACCCTCATCCGGCGGGACACGGCCAAGCTCCTGGGCGAGATCGGCACCAAGGCCTCCCTCCCCGCACTCCAGCAGGCGAAGGAGAAAGACCGCGCCATCGCCGCCATCGCACAGAAGGCCATTGACGAGATCAACAAGCGGAAATGAGCGGGATTGCTTCTCTCCCCTTGTGGGAGAGGGGTTGGGGGTGAGGGGTTTTTCTCCCCTCTCCCCTTGTGGGAGAGGGGTTGGGGGTGAGGGGGTTGGCTTTTGATTTATCGTTTCGCGTTCAGCCAGCCCAGCGCGAAACGATAAATCAGAAGAGACCCCTCACCCCCAACCCCTCTCCCCAGCGGGGAGAGGGGAGAAAGGCTACTGTCTGCCGATCTTCCGGCACATCGGCCCGCAAGGCGGCGTGCTGGGATCGCAGCCCATCGGCAGAGAGGCGGTGGTGGTCTGCGGCCGGGCGGGCAAGCTCAGGTGGCGATGCAGCTGCCGGCCGCGGCACTGCGGACATTCGACCTCCTCGCCGTCAAACACCAGCGTCTCGAACTCGTGCTCGCAGGACTCGCAGACGTATTCGTACAGGGGCATGACAGCACTCTCCTTTTCGATCAACGGCGGCGGCGGCGGTAGATCTCGCTGGCCCGGAGCAGCACGTCCTTTTCGCTCTCGGTCAAGTTTTCCTTGCCGACGCGTGAAATCTTCTCCAGAACCGCATCCATCTTGGCTTCGAGCAGTTCCTCGTCCTCCTGCTTGACCAGCGGCGCGGGACTGGCCGGGACCGGGGCCGGCTGCTCTTCCTCGCCGTGGTAGACCCGCAGCCGGGGCTGGTTCAGCCCCCGGCGCCACTTCTTCAACCCGGGCCACCAGGTGGTCAGGCGCCATTGCATCTTGCAGTACGCAAAGGCAAACGCGGCCCCGGCCAGATGCACCGAAAAGGCAACCCCATCCCGGCCAGCGCCCAGGAAGCCGAACAGGTCCTGGGCCACGCTGAAGATCACGAACAACCAGATCGGCACTGGCAAGAACATGAACAGCAGGATGATCTTCGTGGGGTAGTGCATGGCACAAACCACCAGCACTGCCGTCACCGCACCTGACGCTCCCAGGCAATTGCCGCCCGCGAGGTGCGTCAGCACGAAGGCCACGCCGCCCAGAAAGGCCGAAACCAGGTAAAAGGCCAGGAACTCCCGCGGACCGTACAGGTCCTCGACGTCGCTGCCGAACCACCACAGAAAGAGCATGTTGAACAGGATGTGGAACACGTCGCGGGGGTCGTGCAGGAAGGCGTAGCTGAGCAGCCGCCAGACCTCGCCATGCAGCACCTTCTCCGCATTCAGGACCAGGGCGTCGGTAAACGGCTGTGCAACCGTCAGACCGGGAAGCAGGGCGGTGGTGCGGAAGATCAGCTGGAGGATGAAGACAACAACGTTGATGCCGATCAACCACTTGCAGATCAAGCCACGCTCCGCGAACGATCCCAGAAAGCTTGGGCCTTCGCGGATGTACTCGCGGTCGTATATGCCCACGTGCCACCTCAGACCACCGAAGACGGACCAGCGGACCCTGCTGGTCGGGTTGACTCCCCTCCACTTGTACCACAAGGCCGCTCGCCTGACAAATCTTCTGGGGCGAGAATTTCACCGCGCCCCCCAAAGCGTACCGCACAGGGCCCCTGGACGGCAGGGACCAGGCCAGTACAATCGGTAACGATACCCCGCCCACAGATCCGCACCCGGGCCCCCTCATGGCAAACGAATGGCACTACACCCAGAACGGTCAGCAGACCGGCGAGACGGTCACTGACGCCCAGCTGAAGGCGCTGGCCGTGGCCGGCCAGCTCAAGCCCGAGGACCTGGTCTGGAAAGAGGGCATGCCCAACTGGGTCCCGGCCCGCTCCGTCAAGGGCCTGTTCGACGGCACCCGGCCCGCCTCCGGGGAAATGCCTGCTACCGTTCCGCCCTCGGCCGCCAAGCAATCCCGCCTGAACAAAACCGCCGAACGCTCCAAACCCCCGCCGGCGGAAGAGGAACCGGAGCAGGCCCTGCATCCCCTCCTGGTCTTCCTGCTGACCGCGGTGACGTTCGGCCTGTTCGGCTTATTCTATGCCTGGCGCGTCAGCAGTCAGTTTTCCCGCTCGGTCAGCCGCACCGCCGATTCAGCCGGCCGGCCCCTCGGCCGGGTCCGCCATCCGGTGCTGAGCCTGATGCTCTGTTACCTCACCCTGGGGTTCTACCTGCTGTACTGGATTTCCCGGCTGCTGCAGGAGTGTGCCGGCTATGCCGAGCGCAAGGACGTCCGACCCCGCCTGGAACTGAACCTGATGCTGATCTGTCCCCCCTATGCCATCTACCTGGCCGTGTCTCGGCTGCCGCCGCTGGTGCGTGAGGTCCAGGCCCGCGCGGGCCTGCCGGAAAGCCCCGCCCCTGGACCTGCGGTCTTCTTCCTCGCCCCTCTTCTTATTCTAGGCGTTCCGATCCTGTGCATGATCCATCAGGACAACCTGAACCAGGTCTGGGTCAAGGCGGCGTGACGCGCGGCGAGTAGGACCGGAACGCCACGGAGGGCGTTCCCTACAGACTGGCTCCGGACTCCGCGGACCGTACAATAACAGCGACGAACGGACCCTCATCCTCGAACAGGAGCAACCATGGCACTGCAACAGATGATCGAGGCGTACCTCGCCGGGCCTGCGGCCCTTCGCCAGGCCGTGAAGGGAATGACGCCGGAGCAGCTCCAGGCCAGGCCGATCCCCGGTAAATGGAGCACGCTGGAGGTCGTCTGTCACCTGGCGGACTTCGACCCGATCCTGGCCGACCGGATGAAACGCGTCATCGCCCTGGATCGGCCGCAGCTGCTCGGGGCCGACGAGACGCGCTTTGCGGCCACGCTGGCCTATCACCAGCGCGACGTCGAGGAGGAATTGACCATCCTGGAGAAGACGCGCTCGCAACTGGCGCGCATCCTGCGGACCCAGCCGGAAGACGTCCTGGGCCGGGTCGGCGTCCACAACGAACGGGGACCGTTGACCCTGGAACAGCTCCTGGCCACCACCACCCGGCACGTCCACCACCATTTGAAATTTGTCGAAGAGAAACGGCGGGCGCTGGGGTTGAAGTGAGCGGCTCCCACAAAGTAGTCCTCACGCTCCGCGTGAGGAAAATGCCTCACGCGGAGCGTGAGGACTACTTTGTGGGAATCACGTCACGGCGCCAGCCCGCCCCCTTCGGTGGTCCGGGCCTGTTCCAGCCGTTCCTCGGCCCGCCCCAGCAGGCTCTTGACCGACGAGGTGTCCGACGAAAAGCTGGCCAGGCCAAAGCAAACCTGAAGCGGTCCGCGGGCGCCGGCCGGCAGCTCCGGGGGGTCCTCCAGCAAGGGACGCAGCCGGCGACAGCAGTTGACGCCGCCCTCGTCGCTGGTGTGCGGCAACAGCAGCATGAACCCGCGCGGGCCGTACTGGCCGGCGACGTCGCAGCGCCGCTTGTTGCGGCCGACCTGCACCGCGGTCCAGCCGGTCAGCTGGGCCGGCTCCACCTCCTCGACCGGTTGCCGTGGACTGTCAGCCCACTCGCCCAGCACCACCGTCAAGGCATCGCCGTGCCTCTGACTGCGGGTCACTTCCTCGTAGAGTCGTTCCATCATGTGCCGCTGCGTGAACCAGAAACCCTGGTTCTCCAGCAGGAAACTGGGCGAGAGCATCTCCACCAGCCGATTGATCTGACGCTGACACTCCTGCCAGGAGGCCTCCCGCGCCTGCGCTTGCCGCTGCAGCTCGCTCAGCCGGGCGGCCTGCTGCAGCACGACCCCCAGCAGCCGGGGATGGGCCGCGATCAGCTGCCGGGGCAGCCAGTGTTGCAGGGGGGCTCCCGGATCGGTCTGGATCACTTCCGCCTCCCGCTCGGCAAGGATCACCAGCGGAGTCGGCCCGGACGCGCTCAGCTCAGCCAGCCGGACCTGCAAGCTCTCGGCCGGCCCCGAGGCCTCCAGCAGCGCCACGTCGGAGGGATCCCGCTGCTGCAGTTGACAGGCTTCCTCGAAGCCGTGCGCTTCCACCACCCGCCAGCCGGCCAGCAGCCCCATTTCGAGCAGCGGACGTGCGACCGCTCCCTCGCCGCCACTCAGCAGCAGCAATCGCCGATTCGCCGGTGCTGTCACGATTCGCCCCTCCCCTTCTCCCCGGGTTCCGATCCCCTGGGTAAATCACCGTAGTTTACTCTCCTGGGCAAATTCCGATCTAGAGAGTATCTCTATTCTCCATAGCTTTTCCAGACTGTGCAATCGGTCTGTTCGCGTGATCTGGCAAATTCGGCACGACCGGTAGAAAAAGAAGCGAGCCGCACAGGGTAAGGGCGGCTCGTGGGACGGTCCGCAAGGGGAGTGGTGTCTGCGTCGCCTGCCAGATTACGTCCTCTCTTAGATTATACGCAGCAGCAGGCAAAATCGTGCGCTTATTTTCCTATGGCTTGGCAGCCGCCTTGACGTTCAGTTTGAGATCGGTCTGGGCCTTGACGTCACCGCTGGAGGCCTGGATGGTCACGTCGATGGTGCCCTCCTTGGCGCCCTTCTCCACGCTGACCTCGGCCTGGCCCTCGCTCTTGTCGGCCGGGATGGTCAGGGCGGGAATCTTGACCTCCTTGGCCGGCAGCTTGGCGAAGGTCACCTGGACGGGGCCAGTGACGTTGTCGCGCTTGATCTTGATGGTCAGCGGTTTCTTGTCCCCCGCGGTGACGTCCAGGGGGGCCAGTTTCTCGATCGTGAGGCTCTCCTTGGGAGGCGGGGCCGCCTTGACCGTCAGCTTGATCTCGGCCGGGGCGGCCCTGGTGCCGGCGGCGGCGGCGGCAACCTTCACGGTCGAGGTGCCGCCCTTGGCGTCCATGGCCGGGGCAATCTCGACGCTTCCTTCGCTCTTGTCCGCGGCGATGGTCAGTTCCGGAGTCTTGATCCCCGCGGGCAGACCGGCGAACGTCACCTTCACGGGGCCCTTGACGTTCTCGCGCTTGACCTTGACGGTCAACGTCTTCTTGGCACCCGCATCCACGGCGAAGGTGCCGGGGACCTCCAGCTTCAAGCTGGCGATTTTCGGCTCTTCCTTGGTCAGGTCCACAAAGGCGGTCTTGCCGGGAGTGACCTGGACCTTGGCCTGGCGCACCACTTCCTTGCCGTCGGCTCCTTTCCAGACCGCCTTGACGGTGTAGACCAGGACGTGACCCTTTTCGGGAGGCGCGACGGGGGGCGACTCATACCGGCGCTTGGGACCGGTGGACTTGGTCTTCTCTCCGTCGATGTACACTTCCGCTCCAGGTGGCACGGTCACTTCCACGATGACCGGTTTTTTCTGGGCTTCCTCGGCCGGCAACGCGGCCGGCGACCAGAACACGGCAACCAGCAGGCTCCAGGGAGCCAGCCGACAAGCGAGGTGAACCATGGGACCATTCTCCTTCAAGACAGTGTGGCTGCAGGCACAGCGCCGAGCTGGGAGCGAGCAACCGGTGGGGCAAATGCAGCTATTTTAAGACCCACGAACCGAAAGGCGAGCGGCGTGGTGCCTCCCCGGGGCCAGCCGTCGGCCGGCTGCTCGCCGCCAAACATTTCCTTGGCCTGGACGTTCGGCCGTGGTATGATCCCAACAGAATCGGAAACGATTCTCCAGCCGACTGGCATCCCGCCTTCCTCCTTCGCCGGAGAGCCTGCCGATGAGCCCCTCCTGCCGACGGCTTCTGCCGTCCCTGGTTGCGTTGCTTCTCCTCCCCGCCGGGGTCTGGGCCGACGATTCCCTGCATCAACGGCTGGACCCTTTGATCCTGGCCGGGGCCAGGGGCCGTCCGGTCAGCCCCCTGGCCGACGACGCGGAGTTCCTGCGCCGCATCACCCTGGACCTGGCCGGCCGGATTCCCTCAACTCAGGAAACCCGCGCCTTCCTGCAAGACCAGGCTGCCGACAAGCGAGTCCGGCTGATCGATCGGCTGCTGGCCAGCCCCGAACACGTCCGGCGGCTGACGGACCTGTTCCACGTCATGCTCTTGGAACGGCTCGGCGACCATCCGGAGTGGACGCGCTATCTGCGGACCTCGTTCGAGGCCAACAAGCCCTGGGACGTGCTGGCCCGGGAAATCCTGCGGGCGGCCCCGCGTGACGAAGCCACCCGGGGCGCGGCCTTTTTCTATGCCAAACGGCTCGAGCATTATGGCCAGAACCCGGTCGATTACGCGGGCCTGACCCGCGACGTTGCCCGGCTCTTCCTCGGCAAGGACCTGCGCTGCGCCCAGTGCCACGACCACCTGTTCATTCGCGACTACAAGCAGGCCGATTTCCAGGGCCTGCACGCCTTCTTCCAGAACACCTTTCTCCAGGACGCAAAATATCCAACGGTCGGGGAGAAGCCGACCCTGGTCCCGCTGGATTTCATGTCGGTCTTCCGCAAGGTGCCTCACAAGACCGGCCCGCGAATTCCCGGCGGCAAGGAGCTTGCGGTCCCGGTCCTCAAAAAGGAGGAACTGTACCTCAAGCCGGCCAACCCGAAGAACCAGGACCCGGGCCAGCTGCGTTTCAGCCCCCTGGCCCAGCTGGCCGAGCAGTTGCCGCGCGGCGACAACCCGGCCTTTGTCCGCAACAGCGTCAATCGCCTCTGGTGGGCGATGCTGGGCCGGGGCCTGGTGCATCCGCTCGACCTGCACCACTCGGCCAACCCGCCTTCCCATCCCGAGGTGCTCGACCTGCTGGCCCGGGAGTTCGTGGCCCACAAGTTCGACGTCCGCTGGCTGCTGCGCGAGCTGGCCCTGAGCCAGACCTACCAGCGCTCCAGCCTGCTGCCGAAAGGGCAAGACAAGCTGGAGCCGTCGGCGTTCCTGACGGCCCTGGAGAAACGGCTGTCGGCCGAGCAGTTGCTGGCCGCGATGCAGGTGGCGACCGGAGAACGGGAAGACACGAGTTCGGCTGCGGTCCTGGCTCGCTTTCAGAAGGCGTTCGCCAACCCGGCCCGGGAGGCGGAGGACGAGATAGCCGGCTCGCTCAAGGCCGCGCTGTTCCTGCTCAACGACGAGGTGGTGCTGGGCTGGCTGCAGCCGAAGCCGGGCAACCTGATGGATCGGCTGCTCAACCGGGACGACAACGCCGTGGCCGAGGAGCTGTACCTCAGCGTGCTGTCCCGGCTGCCGTCGAGCGAGGAACGGGCAACGGTGCAAGCGCACCTGGCCAAGAATGCCGGCAAGCGGAAGACGGCCCTGTTCCAGCTGAGCTGGGCCTTGCTGGCCTCGACAGAGTTCGCGGTCAATCATTGAGATCCCGTAGGTCAGGCTTTCCAGCCTGACGTTTCCCTCTGCTGTCAGGCTGGAAAGCCTGACCTACGGATCGGAGATTCAACCCGTGACTAACATGGACCTTTGCAAGCCGCACGAGCATCTGCTATCGCGCCGCCAGTGGTTGACCGGTGCCGCCGGTGGCCTGGCGTCTGCGCTGGGATTGGGCGGCGTGCCCGCTCCGGCGCTGGCCCGGGAACTGAAGAAGAAGCACAAGCAGGTGCTGTTCCTCTGGCTGGACGGCGGCATCAGCCAGCTGGAGAGCTGGGACCCCAAGCCGAACACGCCGTTTGGCGGCCCGTTCCGGACGATCGCGACGTCGGTGCCCGGCGTCCACCTGAGCGAGCTGCTGCCGCGCACGGCGAAATTGATGCACCATCTGGCGATCATCCGCAGTCTCTGCACCCAGGACGATTCGCACTCCGCCGGGGTGGACCGCATCCAGCGCGGCGACCCGAAGAACCGCGGCGTCGTCTACCCCTACCTGGGCTCGGCCGTGGCCCGCTGGCTGGGTCCCGGTGACAGCGGCCTGCCTCCCTACGTCTGGATCAAGCCGGGCAACGGCGGCTTCCTGCACAAGGATGCCGGCTTCCTCGGTCCGAAATACGGGGCCGTGGCCTTTGGCGACGGCAAGCCGCCGGAGAACCTGCTCCGCTCTCCTCTGCTCACCGAGGCGGAAGACCAGGAGCGCAACGAGCTGCGCCGCCTGGCCGATCGCCGCTACGCCCAGGGCCGGAGCAAGGAAACCGCCGAGATGATGGGGCACACCTACGAGATGGCGGCCCAGTTGCAGAAGCACGGCAAACTCTTTGACTTCAGCACGTTTCCGCAAAAGGACGTGGAGCGCTACGGCTCATTCGACCTGGGCCGGCACCTGCTGCTGGCCCGGCGGATGCTGGAAGCCGGCGTGACCTTTGTCAAGGTGACCAGTTACGGCTGGGACACGCACGGTGACAACTTCAACGGCCATGCCAGCCTGGTGCCGAAGTTTGACCAGGGGTTCGCGGCCGTCATCGAGGACCTGGCCGACCGGGGCATGCTGGACCACGTGCTGGTGGTGGTGCTGTCGGAGTTTGGCCGGACGCCGCGGATCAACGGCCACCTGGGCCGGGACCACTGGCCGCAAGCCTGGTCGCTGGCGATGGCGGGGACAGGCCTGAAACGCGGCGTGGTGGTGGGCAAGACCAACGACAGGGGCACCTGGGTGGCCAGCGAGGAACTGGACATCGGCCACCTGTTCCACACCTGGTTCCGCGCCCTGGGCGTGGACCCGAGCACCACCGAGTACGACAACAAGGGCCAGCCGCTGCCGCTGGCTCATGAAGATTGCAAGCCGGTGACGGAAGTCCTGGCGTGAACCTGTTAGCCGCGACGCGGCTATTGCGTCACAGGAAACCAATGTCCGGCTCGCCTTTCCCAGGGCGATGCCCTGGGCTATCGTGTTGCGCCCCTTCGGGGCGAAAGACAAGGTTTTCCGCCCCGAAGGGGCAACACGATAGCCCAGGGCATCGCCCTGGGTTGGAGGAGCCTTTTCCCAGGGCGATGCCCTGGGCTATCGTGTTGCGCCCCTTCGGGGCGAAAGACAAGGTTTTCCGCCCCGAAGGGGCGCAACACGATAGCCCAGGGCATCGCCCTGGGTTGGAGGAGCGTCGCCCTTTTTCTTTCTGAGCCGCGATAACAACTGAATGAGGCGACAGCATGAACCTCGATCCGAAAACACTGCTGCAACGCTACGGTCCCAAAGTGGTCGGCAAGCCAATCGCGCTGGATCAGCAGCTGTGCGTGGTCCGCTACAGTCCATGCGGCCGGTTCCTGGCTGCCGGCAGCTTCGAGGCCCGGGTGCGCCGCTGGTCCACGGCAGCCGATCCCATGACCGAGCTGCCGCCGCTGCTGGGCCACAACGGCTGGGTGCAGAGCCTGACCTTTCATCCGGACGGCCAGCGGCTCTTCACCGCGGACAGCTGGGGCCGGCTCTGCTGCTGGCCGTTCGCAGAGAAGGAGCCAAAGCCGCTCTGGCAGGTGCCCGAAGCGCACAATGGCTGGATTCGCCGCCTGGCAGTCAGCCCCGACGGCAAGCTGCTGGCCAGCTGCGGTCGGGATGGCGTTGTCCGGCTCTGGTCGCCGGAGAACGGTCATAAGGTCCGTGAGCTGACCGATCACAAGGAAGACGTCTTCTCCCTGGCGTTTCACCCGGAGGGGAAAGTGCTTGTTTCGGGTGACCTGAAGGGGGCCATTCGCTGCTGGGACGTGACCACGGGCAAGAGCCAACGGCAGCTCGATGCCAAGCAGTTCTACCTCTACGATCGCATCCAGGACGTTGGCGGCGTGCGCTGCCTGGTCTTTGCCCGGGACGGTGCGCTGCTCCTGGCCGGTGGCAGCCAGCCCAAAACCGGCGGCTTTGTCGAGGCAACGCCGCTGCTGCTGGCTTATGACTGGGCCACGGGCCAGCTCAAGCACGTGCTCAAACCGGGGGCGGATCGCGATGGGTTCGTGCTGGACGCACACTGGCACCCCGATGGCTTCGTGATGGCGGTCACCAGCGGTCAGCCGGGCAGCGGCAAGCTGCTGTTTCAGCGGCTGGAGGACGCCCAGCCGTTCTTCCTCTCGACCGGGATGGCCAACTGCCACGCCCTGGCGGTCCACCCCAACAGCAAGCGGCTGATCGTGTCGGCGACGAACGCCAACAGCAACGGCAACGGGCGGGTCAAGGGGGCAAACAAGGAGTATCCGGGGAACTTCTCGCCGCTGCACGTCTGGGAGATCCCCGCGGGGAAGGAGGCGGGACGCAAGGAGAATTGAGGCAAGCCTGAAGCAGACCTCCGTTGACGCGAGCCGCTCCCTCAAGCTGAAACATGGTCTAGAGTTGAGGGGGGCAGCAGCTTTTCCTCTTCTGGAGGTCTTGATCCGAATGGCACACCGAATCCTCTGGGCCGCGTGTCTGCTCCTGGCAGCGGGATGCGGCAGGCCACATCCTTTCGCAGCGGAGCAGCCGCCAGCGGAGGAAGACCTCGTTCCCGTACTGGTCGCGAAGAAGAAGGTCAAGCAACTCACCGCTCTCAATGAGCCGGCCGACTTTTTCGAGGTCCAGCAGAAGCCCCGCAACGCCGTCCCGGAGAAAGCTCTCTCCAGCCTTGAGGAATTGAGAGACCGCCGAACGAACAAGAACATCAGCGAGGGAAGCATCCTCACTCGTGACGACGTGATCTCAGCAGACCTGGCTGGGCGTAGTGGGTATTGTGGTCCTTCTTTCTACAGCTGGGTCGGGGTAAAGCCAGTTGTGGCGGGCGAGAGCGTGCAGCGTGGTTCGCGCCGGAGATTTCCTTTGCACCTATGAACACGAGAATCATTCGGTCACCGAGACGCTTCTCCAGGATACACTCATTCTGGGGGTCAGTAATCAAGCAGTGAAGGATACCGAACAGCCTTCGGAACTCCTGGTGCTAATTAAGGTTCCTCCAGAAGATGCAACGCGATTGGCATTAGCCGCGAGACTCGGCGAACTGCGATTCTTACCGGGAGCCGGCACGAAGGAAAAGTAATCACGGTCTGGCTGGTTCTTCGGGGAAAAGCGTCTTCGACGTTGCGGGATCATCGCTTCGTCCCATATTCTCGCTGGTAGAACTCCAGAGTGGGGTCGTCCGCATCATCCTCCTTCATGGCCCGCTCGACGAGGATGGCAACTTGCTGCATGGTGAGATCCTCGCCCTCTCCCAGGAAGCCTTTGATCCGCTCGTAGGCTTCGGCTGCGATGAGGACATACGTCTTGTTTGTCCGCAGATCGATCAACCGTGGCGGCTCCGAGCTGGCGTCAATGGCCTGCTGCTGCTGTGGGGTTAGTTCAAGCATCGCTGTCTCCTTTGCGTCATCCGATTATACTCAAGCCGTCCCACCTGAGAAGATTACTTTCTGACCGTCACGGATTTTGGGGAAGGGGCAAAAGAGGGCAAGAAGAGACAGCGTGTGCTGCTGGCGTGTTGGCGGTGTCGCTTTTTTGTCATCCGTGGGGCAAGCACAGTCACGCCTGGGCATTTCCTGGGACACCGCCAGGCAAAAAGCGCCGTTGGCGATGTGGCGGTCTCACCGGTTGGGTCTCGGCGTCCCCAGACGGATGGCGGCGAATCAAGTCCAAAGGAGGACACCGCCAGTTCAAACATTCAACCAAGTGCGGTCGCGTGACCGTGTCCGGGAAGCTGAGTGATGATCTGAAGCCCGGCACCGAGCATAGCATTCTTCGTCAAGCTGGACTGAAAGGCTGAGTCCCATGATCCGCTACGCTGTCGTGATTGAAAAGGCTGCTCGGAACTATTCCGCTTACCTCCCGGACGTACCCGGATGTGTGGCGACAGGCGCGACCCTGGATGAGGTTCGCCAGAACCTGAAAGAGGCCGTGCAGCTCCACCTGGAAGGGATGGCTGAAGACGGAGATCAGCCACCGAAAGCAACCACAGCCGTCGAATACCTCGACGTGGAAGAGCCTGTGGCCTCCGAACCTTGAAGAGGGCCTGCCACGTGGTTGGCCCTGTCCCCTCGGAAAGCCGGAAACAGACCCGGCGACCCGCCGCCTCGTCAGGTGGACCCTCCTCTTGCTTCTGCTTCTGCTTGTTCTGTCTCGCTCGCACCCACCGGACGCCGCTCCGGAAGCGGAATGCGGCGGCGAACGTGTGGCTGCACCCTCCCAAGCAGCCTTAGATGCCCAGTTCGGCGCAGGTCCCCGGATACCCGGAGTGCCCGCATGTCGATGGCCACGCAACGTCCCGCGGCCGCATGCTCCCGCGCCTCAGCCGCTCCACGGCAGTAATGCACGTCCTGGTCGCACGTCGAGCAATGTCGGACTGAATCCACCACAGTCAGCTGCAAGGTATCCCAGCGCTGCGGGCACTGGAAGGCAAAGGTGACGCACCCCTCGACCGGGGCGCAATCCAGTGACCGCCACCAGCCAGGCCCGACAGCGGCCTGCAACTCCCGCAGTCGAGTCCGGAGTTTCCGCCGGCGGGAAGACTTTCGGGGCAAGGCGTCCAGTTCGCACTCGACCCGGAGGTATTCCGCCCGGAGGAGGGAAAGGGGATCGCCTTGTTCCTCCAGCCAGTCCGAGTAGATCAGTCGGGGCGTGGGGTCATGCGGGTCTGCCAGAATCGCTTGCAAGAAGCCGACCTCAAGGTTCATCGACGTTTTCCTCCCAGGACAACTCTGCTGCCCTTTCAGCCCTCGCGGCGCGGCGAGATCCGCTCGGTCCTCCCAGTGACGCCTTGAGCGCCACCAGAAAGCCGAGTATGCTGAAAGACGGTCCCCTTCCCGTGGCCGTTTCCGAAAGGACCCACTCATGAGTACCGATGCGGGCGAGCGCCAGGCACAGCAGACCCAGCAGCGCATCAAGGACTTTCTCAGTCTGTTACCCTTGACCCTGGAAATCGCCGGCCTGTCGCGCTGTGAAGCAGGGCGCTACTTCAACGAGGACCAGATGGGTTTGCGAGCTAACACCATCAAAAGCGCCTACAAGGTCGCTCGGCAGTTGATCTCCGAGGTCGCGTATAAGTAAGTGTACTCGGCTCGTTCTTGTTCCGCCATCCTTTTCCCGGAGTCCCTCCCTGGACCTTGTGGCCCAGGGAGGGTTAGCACGCTCCGGGGCCATTTGCCTACCGGAGACAACCTCGTTCATGTCCCCGCGTTTTGCCTATCTGTCGCGTCTGGCGCTGCTCGCTTTGCTTGTCCTGTCTGCTTCGCCAGCTCCTGCCGGCCCGACCGACCCGCTTCCCCAGGTTCTCGACGCCTTTGCCGTTCGCAACCTCGGCCCCGCCAGCATGGGCGGCCGGATCACCGCGCTGGCCGTGGTCGAGAGCAAGCCCAGCACGATGTACGTCGCCAGCGCCTCGGGCGGGCTGTGGAAGTCCGTCAACCAGGGAGTCAGCTGGACCCCCATCTTCGACAACCAGGGCTCCGCTTCCCTGGGCGACGTGGCCGTCGCTCCTTCCAACCCCGAGATCGTCTGGGTCGGCACCGGCGAGAGCAACGCCCGCAACAGCGTCTCCTGGGGCGATGGCGTCTGCAAGTCCACCGATGGCGGCAAGACCTGGACCCACATGGGCCTGAAAGATAGCCAGCACGTCGGCCGAATCGTCATCCATCCCAAAAACCCGGACGTGGTCTACGTCGCCGCCCTCGGCCACCTGTGGGGACCGAACAAGGAACGCGGCGTCTTCAAGACCAGTGACGGCGGCAAGAACTGGGAGAAGGTCCTGTTCCTCAACGAGGACACCGGCTGCATCGACCTGGTGCTCAATCCCAGCGAGCCCGACACGCTGCTCGCGGCCGCGTATCAGGTGCGTCGGGACGCCTTCTCGGGCGGCAACCCCGCCGTGATGACCGGGCCCGAAGCGGGACTGTACCGCACCACCGATGGCGGCAAGAACTGGAAGCGCATCAAGCAGGGGTTGCCCACCCGATCCATGGGCCGGATTGGCCTGACCGCGTGGCGCAAGGACCCGCGCCTGGTCTACGCCGTCATCCAGACCGATCTGACCACCCTGGTCCGCGAGCTGGAGCATGGCCAGCCGCAGAAACCCAGTGCCTTTGCCGACAACGGCGGCGTCTTCCGCTCGGTCGATGGCGGCGAAACCTGGAGCAAGCTCAACGATCTCTGTCCCCGGCCCTTCTACTTCAGCAAGGTCCGCATCGACCCGACCGACAGCAAGCGCATCTGCGTCCTGGGCGTGACGCTGCACGTCTCCGTTGATGGCGGCCGGACCTTCGCCCGCGGCCAGGCCCGGGGGGTTCACGCCGATCATCACGCACTCTGGATCAACCCGGCCAACTCCAACCAGCTGGTGCTGGCCGGGGATGGCGGGCTGTACTTCAGCCTTGATCGCGGCACCACCTGGGAGCACGTGCGCAACCTGCCGATCGCCCAGTACTACGGCATCAGCCTGGACATGCGCAAACCGTACCGGGTTTACGGCGGCCTGCAGGACAACGGCAGCTGGGGCGGACCGAGCCAGACCCACAACCGCGACGGCATCACCAACGCCGACTGGGTGCGCATCCTCACCGGGGACGGCTTCCAGTGCCAGGTCGATCCCAGCGATTCCGACATTGTCTATCCCGAATCGCAGTACGGCGGACTGCACCGGATCAACGTCCGCACCGGCGAGAACGTCGAGATCAAGCCGCGCTCCACCCGCGTCGTCTACCGCTTCAACTGGTCGTCACCGATCCTGATCTCGCCGCACGATCCCAAAACGATTTACTATGGCGGCAACGTGGTCTTTCGCTCCAGCAACCGCGGCCTCACCTGGCAGCTGGCCAGCCCCGATTTGACCCTGGGCAAGGCGGGCATCGCTTCCTTCGGCCACACCCTCACGACCCTGGCCGAGTCGCCGCTGAAACGAGGCCGGCTCTGGGCCGGCAGCGACGATGGGCTGGTCCACGTCTCCGACGACGGCGGCCAGACCTGGACTGACCTCAGTGAGCGCATTCCCGACGTACTGGCCAACCGCTGGATCACGCGGATCGAGTGCTCCCCCTTCGACGCGGAGACGGCCTATCTGAGCATCGACCGCCATCGCAACGACGATCGCAAGCCCTACCTGTTCCGCACCGCGGACCGGGGCAAGACCTGGCAAGCGATCACGGCCAACCTGCCGGCCGAGGGGCCCGTCCACGTCATCCGGGCCGACCCGCGGAACCGCGACCTGCTGTTTGTGGGCACGGAGTTCGGCCTGTTCGTGTCGCTGGACGCCGGCGGCCGGTGGCATCGCTTCGGCAAGGGCCTGCCGACCGTGGCGGTCCACGACCTGGCCATCCATCCCCGCGACCGCGACCTGGTCATCGCCACGCACGGCCGGGGCGTGTACGTGGTGGACGTGGCTCCGCTGCAACAGCTGACGCCAGCGGTGCTGGCCGAGCCGGTCCATCTGTTCGAGGTCAAGCCGGCGGCGGCCTTCAAGATCCAGCCGGGCAAGGGCAATCTCCCGGCCAAGAGCTACGTCGCTCCCAATCCCGAATACGGGGCCGCGATCTGGTACTGGCTGAAGGAGCGGGCCCGGCAACCGGGCACGCTGACCATCACCGATCCCGCGGGCAAGGAAGTGTTGCGGACGGAAGTGAAGGGTGAGCCGGGGCTGCAGCGGTTCCAGTGGTCGCTGCGGCGCGGCCCGGACCACGGGGCCGCGCTGGTTGCTCCGGGGGAGTATCGGGTCGTGCTGACGCTGGGCGAGCAGACGCGGATGCAGTCGGTGCGCGTGGAGGAGTGACTTGTTGCTGGGCAGGACGATCTCGCCAGGGGAAAATCGCCGCACTCCAGAAATCGTGAGCTAGGATTGACACGTGGGCAACGGGGCCACCAAGGTATCGGCTCTGGAGTGAGGCGCACATGCACGGAAATGCCTGGGCCAGTTTGCTGAAGCACGTTCCCGCGGAGATGCACGACCAGCTGCTGGTGGTGACCGTGGGCGGAACCGAAATCTCCATGAGTACCATCCTGCCATTGACCACGAGTTCATGGCCTTCAAGGGCCGGCTGTCGGGCACCCAGGATCAGGGCCGGCTGTTTTTCCTGCCGTTTAAGAACATCGATTACCTGGGCTTCCAGAAAGAGGTCAAGGACGAGAAATATCACGAGGTCTTCGGCAACCTGGTCGTTCCTTCGCCCCCCCAGTCCGGCTCAACCGCCCTGGTCGCGGCGGTGGCGGCCGAAATGCCCCTCTCGGCCACACCTCAGACCGTCGCTCCGACAACCCCCCAGCAGGCTCCTCCCGAACCCGAACCGCCGCCGCTGGTTCCGCCGCACAGTCCACCGCTGCGATCGCCGGCACCCATCAAGTCCGCCGTGCTGGAACGCTTCCGCTCGCGCTCCGGCCAGGGCACTGCCATCCGGCCCAATGGGGACGGCTCAGCCTGAAGTCGAGAGCCAGGAGTCAAGAGTCCAGAGCCGGAAGTTTCCGGCTCTGGACTCTTGACTCCTGGCTCTCGACTTCAGGATTGGCCCGGTTTGCTCCCGTTCCCCCCTCACTGGGCGGAGGCAGGATGCTGTTTCTTCGGAATGAACGCCAGTCCCACGCTCAGCCAGCCCTTGCCGGTGTCGATCACGTCGATCCGGAAGGCCCCGGAGATCGCCAGGCCCTCTTGCAGTTCGATGGTGTCCAGGGGGATTTCGCGCAGTGGGATGTCCGCGGCCAGCAGCCGGCCGAGCCGGCGGCGGAGGATGGTCCGCAGCACTTGCTGCCGGGCCCCGAGCGTATCTCCCGGCTTGAAGTCGGGCGGCAGCACCTCCAGCTCCTGATCGCGCACCAGGTGCAGCTCCTCACCCTTGCGTTCCGTCTTGTAGCGCGCCGTCACGTTCATCCCCGCGTAAAGGTTCTTCCCGACCTTGTAGCTCTCGCCGCGCATGGTCACGACAAACGTGTTGCCCTCGATGGCCAGCGTCAGCGGATCCTTCTTCGCCATCGTGATCACCAGGGGCTCTTCCTCCTTCTTGGGTTTGGCCGGCATTTCAAAGTAGCGCTCCAGCCGTTTCGAGAGCTTGTCCAGCTCCTCGTCGCTGTAGGACTTGCCGGCCAGGGTCCGGTTGGTCAGGGCGTTGAACATGTCCGGATGCAGCTGCACCACGGCCGAGCGATTCGGCGGGTCCGGCGGCTCCGGCAAGCGCAGCTCCTTGAGCCGGGCGGTGACCCAGACGGCGGCCTCGTCGGAGGAAAACTTCAGCTGGTCCGGCGTGATGCCCGCATCAGTCAGGGGCTTGATGAAGTCCTCCCGATAGCGCTTGTTGATCCGCGGCAGCTCTTGCCGGGCTTGCTGATAAATCTGCTGCCGCATCTTCTGCTCGGCCCCGGCCGTGATCTTCTGGTCATCCCGCTTGCGGCCCATGTCGAAGCGACTCTGGCCGATCGATTCGACGATGTCCTTGGCCGGACCCTTCAGCGAACACTTGATGCCAAGCAGGTTGCTCTGAATTGGAGCGTGGACGCCGACGCCTCCCAGGCAGATCCCCCTGGCGTTGAAGAGCAGCTCCAGGGAGATCGTGAAGGAGGAGCGCTCCTGAGTATAGGCGCTGACGGACTCGATCGAGCGAATGCTGTTGCTCAGGGCATTGCCGTACACCACCAGGTTCAGGCCAGCCGCGCCGGTGCTGGGGAACGGATCGAGGTAAGCCCGTGCGGCCACCTGCATCATCCCGCTGAACTCGCCTTCTCCGACCCGCTCGTACACCGGCATCTCCCGGCGGAAGCACTGGGCCAGGTCGCGCCGGAGCAGGTCGGCCCGGATGCCGACACCCAATCCGGGTGGGCCCGCTGGGTTTTTCGTCGGGCACTCACAATCATCTGACCGCCCGGCCGAGACAACCAGCAGTGCCACGCCGAGGACGGTCACAACAGGGAGCAAGGAGAGGCGAGTCATGGTTGTTGTTACACCAAAAGGGATGGGGTTGATCCGAGGGCGATTGTCTTCGGGGAGGTTGAAAAAGACAATCGCAAGGAGCGTCAAAGTCGCAGGGGATTACCCCGCAAAGGTGGGAAGGTGTCAGGCAAAGCGCCCGGTTGTTTCAGTCGGAAAAGTTCCGCTCTGCCGGGGTGGCTTGCCGGCACGCTCGGAAACGGCTGTGCGGAATGGGCTGAGGGCCGGCCGCATTTTCCCCGCGCCGCCGGGGAAGCGACGCGGGGTCGCAGGCCGCGGGAAGAGATGAAACTCTCAGCGGAATCACGGTTTAGGGATGTCAAGCACGTCAGCTCAGCAATTCCTTGACCACGTGGGCATGCTCCACGCCGGTCAGGCGCACGTCGAGACCCTGCACCTTGACAGCGAGCCTTTCGTGATTCAGCCCGAGCAGGTGCAGGATGGTGGCGTGCAGGTCGCGGACGTGAACGCGGTCCTTGACGGCGTTGAAGCCCAGCTCGTCGGTCTCGCCGCAAGTGACGCCGCCCTTGATGCCGCCGCCGGCGAGGACCATGGTGAACGCATTGGGATGGTGGTCCCGGCCATCGTCGCCGCCCTGGACCATCGGCGTGCGGCCAAACTCGCCGCCCCAGATGACCAGGGTCTCGTCCAGCAGGCCGCGCTGCTTCAGGTCCTTGAGCAGCGCCGTCGTGGGCTTGTCGGTGTCGTGACAGTTCTTTTTCAGGTCGGCCACCAGGTTGCCGTGCTGGTCCCAGGCTTCGTGGAACAGCTGGACAAAGCGGACTCCCTTCTCGATCAGCCGGCGGGCCAGCAGGCAGTTGTTGGCGAACGAGGGCTTGCCCGGCTCGGCCCCGTACGCCTCCAATGTCTTCTTGTCCTCGCGAGCCAGGTCCATCAGCTCCGGGGCGCTGGACTGCATGCGGAAGGCCATCTCGAACGAGTTGATGCGCGTACTGATTTCCGGATCGCCCATCTCTTCCAGGCGCATCTCGTTGAGCTGCTTGAGCGCGTCGAGGGAGGCCCGCTGCAGGTCGGCATCGACGCCGCGCGGATTGGAGAGATACAGCACCGGATCGCCGCTGGTGCGGAAGGTGACGCCCTGGTAGACGGTCGGCAGCATGCCGCTGGACCAGCAGGAGTTGCCGCCGCTGGGGCCCTTCTTGCCGGAGCTGAAGACCACGAAGCCGGGCAGGTCCTGCGAGTCGCTTCCGAGCCCGTAGGTCACCCAGGAGCCCATGCTCGGTCGGCCGAACTGCTGCGAGCCGGTATTCATGAGGATCTGGGCCGGGGCGTGGTTGAAGGCATCGGTGACCATCGACTTGACGATGGCGACGTCATCGACCACCGTGGCCAGGTGCGGCAGCAGCTCCGACAGCTCCGCGCCACACTTGCCGTGGCGGGCAAACTTGAACTTCGGGCCCAGCAACTTCGAGCTGGGGTTGATGAACGCGGCCCGGTAGCCCTTGACCAGGTCAGGCGGCGGCAGGGTGCCGTTGAACTTCGCCAGCTGCGGCTTGTAGTCGAACAGCTCCAGATGGCTGGGAGCGCCGGCCATGAACAGGTAGATGACTCGCTTGGCCTTGCCAGGGAAATGTCCCGGATGCGGGGCCAGGGGATTGCTGGCGGCAGCGGAGGCACGGCCGCCGAGCAGGTGCTGCAGGGCAATCGCGCCCAGGCCGACGCCGCATTCCTTGAGGAACCAGCGGCGAGCCACGAAGCGAGGATCAACGGGTTGCGAGGTCATGGGTGGTTCCTCATTGCGGTATCAATCGAGGTTTTGGACGACCCCTGCCGGCTTGCCCGGCAGGTGAAGGAGGTCTCTGGCTAGAGAGGAAAGCACATAAACATTTTTCCCTTTCTCTTCTAGCCAGCGACCTCCTTCACCTGCCGGGCAAGCCGGCAGGGGTCGTCACTGCCGCTCCTTGGGTAAGGCATTATTCCTTGCTGATGGTTTCATCGAGGTTCAGCAGCACGCGGGCCACCGCGGTCCACCCCGCCAGCTGGGCCGGCTTGACCCCTTCGGGCAGCTTCGGCGGCTGCTTCGGGTCGGCCGCCGCCAGCTCCCACGGGTCGTGCTTGCCGTCGCTGAAGCGTTTGGTCTGCTGGGCCAGCAACCCCAGCAACACGGCGGTTTCCCGCTCCGAGGGGGCCCGGGCCAGGCAGCGGCGGAAGGCGTAGCTGAGCCGTTCGGGATCGCTTTGGCCCGCTTCCTGGACGGTCTTGAGCGCCAGGGCCCGGGCACAGTCCAGGAACAGAGGCTCGTTCAGCGTGGTCAGCGCTTGCAGCGGCGTGTTGGAGCGGACGCGCCGGGTGCAGGCGAAGTCGGCGTTGGGAGCGTCGAAGTTCTGCAGCACCGGGTAGGGCACCGAGCGGAAGCGGAAGGTGTACAGCGCACGCCGGTAACGCTCGGTGCCGGTCTCTTCCTTCCACACCTTGGGGCCGTAGCTCGCCGGCGGCAAGAACAGGAAGGCCGGGGCATCGGGGCAGACGCTGGGGCCGCCGACCTTCGGATTGAGCTGGCCGCTGGCCGACAGGGCGATGTCGCGCACCACCTCGGCCTCGACCCGGAAACGCGGCCCGCGGGCCAGCAGCCGATTGTCCGGGTCGCGCACGGCCAGCTCGGCGGAACGCTTTGAGGTCTGGCGGTAGGTGCTGGAGGTCACGATCAAGTGATGCAGCTTCTTGAGGGTCCAGCCCCGATCCATGAACTCGACCGCCAGGAAGTCGAGCAGTCCGGGGTGCGTGGGCGACTCCCCCTGCGTGCCCAGATCCTCGCTGGTGCGGACCAGGCCGGTGCCAAAGTAGCCTTGCCAGACGCGATTGACCAGCGCCCGTGCCGTCGTCGGCGAGCCGCGGTCGGTCAGCCAGCGAGCCAGGCTCAGCCGGTTGGGCGGCTCCTTTGTGGAGAGCGGATGGAGGAACGCGGGCACTCCGAGACTGACCGCCTTGCCCGGTTTGAGGAAGTCGCCCCGCGTCAGGACGTGGGTCATGCGCGGCTGTTCCCGGCCGAGGACCACCAGCTGCGTGGTTCCCTCGGGGTGCTGCTTCCACAGCTCCTCGATGCGTGCGTTGGCCTCTTTCCATTCGGCCACGGTGGTTCGCCACCAGCCGAACACGGCCGCTTCCTGGGCGGGGCTGCGCTTGTCGGCAGGGATGGCGAGGATGTCGCGCAGCCGGCGCGGCAGCGGATCGGCCACGGCGCCATCCGCCGAGGTCACCGACAGACGGAACCGGCCCAGGTTGTGCGTCTGGTTGTCGTCGCTGTTCCAGCCGCCGTGATTCTGCCGGAGATGGATGGTGAGGATCGACCCTTTGGGGTTGGTAATCGGCGTGGCGGCCGTGAACACCGCCTTGCGATCCTGATTGCGGCGACCGGGGCCAACGTCGATGCCCCAGGCGGTTTCATTCTTGCCGTCGATGGCGAACGAGACCGGACCGAGGACGCGGCGCTTGCCGCTCCGGTCGTCAAAGATCGATTCCAGCGGAGATTCCGGCATCTCCACGTCGGCGGTCGCCTTCGCAAACTTGATGCGGACCTTCTTGCCCGGATTGTCGATGGGAGCGGCATCGACCTCAAACTCGGTCAGGGCCGCGGTCCCCTTGATCGACCGCCCCGGGCCACCGCGCGGCAGGTTGGGATCGGTGAGCAGTTCCAGCCGGAAGGCCGTGATCTTCGGCAGGTCCGTCTTGATCGTCAGGTTGACCGTGTGCTTGGTGGGAGCGTAGCTCTGGGCCAGGAGCGAGCCGTCGGGCTGCGGCAGATATTTCTCGCCGCTGGGCGGAACTTCACCAGCGCCAAAGCGAAGGACACGCCACTCCGGCTGGTTGTTCCGCACCGACTCTTCCCATTTGGCCAGCCGTTTCTTCCAGTCGGGAGTGCGGTGCTGCAGGTCGGCCTCGACGTCCCGGATCTGCCGGAGAACGTCCGTTCGCTTCATCAGTTCGCTGGGCGAGTAGACGGTGACGTTGCCCTCGTGGGTGTCGTTGAGGAAGGCAAAGAGCCGGTAATAGTCCTCCTGGGTCAGCGGGTCGTACTTGTGGTTGTGGCACTGAGCGCAGCCGATGCTCAGGCCCAGGACGCTCTTGCCCAGGGCGTCCATGCGGTCGAACAGCGCCTCCATGCGGAACTGCTCCGGATCGACGCCGCCCTCCTCGTTGATCATCGAATTGCGCAGAAAGCCTGTGGCCACAATCTGGTCCTGGGTCCTGCCCGGCAGCAAATCGCCCGCGATCTGCTCGACGATAAAGCGATCGTAGGGCAGGTCACGGTTGAGGGCGTTGATGACCCAGTCGCGGTAGGCCCAGACAAAGCGAGGTTTGTCCTTCTCGTAGCCGTCGGAGTCGGCATAGCGAGCGCCATCCAGCCAGTGGCGGGCCCAGCGCTCGCCGTAGTGCGGGCTGGCCAGCAAGCGCTCCACCTGCGCTTCATAAGCCGCTTGCGGGTTGCCCTTCGAGGCCTTGAGAAAAGCGTCCACCTCGGCGGGAGTCGGCGGCAGACCGATCAGGTCCAGGCTCAGGCGGCGCAGCAGCGTGACGCGGTCGGCCTCGGCGGAAGGTTTCAGTCCTTCCGTTTCCAGGCGGGCCAGGATAAAGGCGTCGATGGGGTTGGCAACCCAGGAGCTGTTCTTGACCGCGGGGACGGCCGGCCGGCGCGGCGGGGTGAAAGCCCAGTGGGTTGACCAGACCGCGCCTTCCTCGATCCAGCGGCGCAGCAGCTCCTTCTGCCGGGGTTGCAGTGTCTTGCCGCTCTTGGCGGGCGGCATGACGGTGGATGCGTCGGCGGAGCTGATGCGTGCCCACAGCTCGCTCTGATCGAGTTTGCCGGCAACGACGGCGTGGCCGCCGTCGCGGAGCTGGCCGAGGAGGCCGTCCCGGGTGTCCAGCCGGAGTGTGGCCTTGCGCTGTTTGTCGTCGGGCCCGTGGCAGGAGAAGCAGTTGTCGGCCAGGATGGGCCGGACCTCGCGGTTGTAATCCACGCGCTCCACCGCGCTTAAACGGCTGGAGCTGGAAAGCAGCAACAGGGCGGCGAGGAAGAGCGGGGTCGCCAGGGACTGCGTCCGGGCAAAGGCAACGATTGCTACCACGATGGAACCTCGGCGGGTGAGTCAACGGCTGTCAGGCAGGAATCCTTGCTTTGATGGTATCCACTTTTGGCGGAGAACTCAACTGCGCATTGGCCGAGCCGCGCACGCAGCGCAGCGGAGTAAGCGGTCCGGGAGCCCGCAGGGCCGCTTACTCCGCTGCGCTGCGTGCGCGGCTCGGCGGTTGCTCACCCCGCCTTGCGGAGCCAGCGGTCCCGCAGGACGGCCAGCTGCTGGCGGCGCAGGTTTTCCGGGGCATACGGATCAAACTCGATCTCCCGGCCAACGATCTGTTCCAGGACCTCCTGGGCCTGCCGGCGCAACTCCACGTCGCGCCGCTCCAGCGCTTCCAGCAAGGCCGGGATGGCGCCAGCGCCCGGGCGGCCAGCTCGGCGGCGGCCGTGGGGCCCTCGCTGGTTCGCAGCCGGTCGATCAGCCGCAGCATCTTTTCCTGTTCCAGCAACTGATGGATCGCTTCATCTGATTGGTGCGGGACTGCTGGCGCGGCCTGGACGGCGTGCGACTGGGAGCCGGCGTTGAGAGGATCGGAGGTGAAGCTCGAGCCGAAGTACTCGTTGATGGCGATGGGGTCGCGGACCAGCTGTTGCGGCGTGCCGTGCGTTCGCACCTTGCCCGCCTTGATCAGGTAACTGCGGTCCGTGATGGTCAGCACCTCGCGGACCCGGTGATCGGTGACCAGGATGCCGATGCCCTGGTTGCGCAGGTCGCGGACAATGTGCTGGATGTCCTCGATGGTCTGCGGATCGATGCCGGTGAACGGCTCGTCGAGCAGGATCAGCAGCGGATCGCAGACCAGGCAGCGGGCGATCTCCAGCCGGCGTTTCTCGCCGCCGGAAAGCCGGGCCGCGTTGTTCTTGCGCAGATGGCTGAGGCCGAACTGCTCCAGCACCTCGTCGCACTTCTTCCTGCGCTCGGCGGCCGTCAGCCGGCGTTTCAGACTGCGATAGACCGGCTGCAATTCGAGGACGGCGAGGATATTCTGTTCGACCGACAGCTTCTTGAAGATGCTGTGTTCCTGGGGCAGGTAACCCATCCCCAGGCGGGCCCGGCGGAACATCGGCAAGGAAGTGACGTCCTTGCCGTCGAAGATGATCTTGCCTTCGTTGGGCTGGATCTGCCCGAGAGTCATGCGGAAGCTGGTGGTCTTGCCGGCGCCGTTGGAGCCGAGCAGGCCGACCACCTCGCCGACGTCCACCTCGAAGTTGACCCCGTCCACCACCTTGCGCCGGCCGTACCATTTCCCCAGACCACGCGCTTCCAGAATGGCCATTGCGCCCTCCCTGGCAACATCGGCTTCGCGGGGAACCCCTGTAGGGAACGCCCTCCGTGGCGTTCCGCCTGCGACCGGAACGCCACGGAGGGCGTTCCCTACAGCGCTCCGGGCCTCACTCTTTCCACTCCTTGCGTTCCCGCGAAGAGGGAATGTCCAGCGTCTTGCGGTATTTCGTGACCGTCCGGCGGGCCACGTCGTAGCCGGTCTCGGCGAACTTCTGCACCAGTTCCTCATCGGACAGCGGGTTGCTCTTGTCCTCGGCCGCGATGAACTCCAGCAGCTTCTGCTTGACCACTTCCCAGGCCACCTCTTCCTCGCTGTCGTTCTTTTTCTTGCCGCCGCCGAAAAAGCGCTTCAGCGGGAAGATGCCGCGCGGCGTCTGCACCCACTTGTCATCGACGGCCCGGCTGACGGTGGTGACGTGGACGCCGACCTGGTCGGCGATCTGCTGCATCTTCAGCGGCTGAATGTACTCGGGGCCCTTGTCCAGGAAGGCCCGCTGATGCTGGATGATGGCCCGCGTGACCTTCTCCAGGGTGCTGCGCCGCTGGGCGATCGAATCTTGCAGCCACTGGGCCGCCTGGATCTTCTGCTTGAGGTACTCCTTGGTCTTGGGATCGCCGCCTTTCTGCTTGTACAGCTCGAAGTAGCGCCGGCTGACCGTGACGTTTGGCAGCCAGTCGTCCAGCAAGCGGACCTCGTACTCGCCCTCCTCCGTGCGTTCCACGGCAATGTCGGGCACCACGTAGGGAGCATGCTCCGCGGCGAAACTGCTGCCGGGCCGGGGATTGAGCCGGCGCAGCTCCTCGATCGCCTCCTTGATGGCTTCCAGGTCAAAACCGGTGCGGCGCTGAATGGCCGGCAGCCGATTGTGCTTGATGTCCTCCAGGTGGTGCTGGATCAAGGTCCGGACGATGTCCCGATGCGGCGTCTCGCTGGTCACTTGCAGCAGCAGGCACTCTTTCAGATCGCGGGCCCCCACTCCGGGCGGGTCGAGCTTCTGGACGTAGCCCAGGGCCTCTTCGACCTCCTCGGGAGTCACTTCCGAGTCGAAACTGCCCGCGATTTCCTCCAGGGTCGGCAGCCGGCGGCGGATGGGCCGGTCCGGCTTGTAATTGCGATCCTCGAGCAGCTTCTGATATTCGGGGTCCGTCTCGTCGAAGACACTCAGGAAACCATTGTCGTCCACGTGCGCAATGACGTGCCGGATCAGAAGCAGTTTCTCGGAGGGGGCGTCGAGGTAACCCAGCTGCTCGGTCAGGTAATCCTGCAGCGATTGCGGCCGGGAGGCCATGTTCTGCATGGCATCGTGCTTGCGGTCGCCCTCCTCGTCGATGCCGTTGCGCGACGGCCGATGCTCTTCGTTGAAAACGTCTTCCCAGTCGCGGTTCAGGGATTCCAGACGATCGAAGTCCTCGGCATTGTTGCCATTGTCCTCGATGACCAGTTCCTTGCTGTCGGGCGAGGGGATTTCCGCCTCGGCCGGCTCGGGCTCGGGATTGTCGTCGCTGTTTTCCTTCAGCTCCAGAACGGGGTTTTTCTCCAGTTCCTGCTGGATGCGTTCCTGCAGGGCCATGATCGGCAGCTGCAGGATCTCCATCGACTGAATCATGCGGGGAGCTAGAATCAGCTTTTGCTCCATGCGCTGATTGATCACCGTATCGAGTCGCATCGTAGAACCTCGTTTCACCCGCTCCTGGCGTTCTTGGCAAAGAAACGTCCCAGGTGGCTCAGGAGTTCAGAGAAAGCGATAGCATTCTTCATGCCGTGGCCGCGTTTTGTTCTATAGCGACCCGCCGGCGGCGTTTCCAGGTCAGAGCTCGGGCAGGCTGGCTCCGGAGGGCAAACCCAGGCCGGCTGCCAGCTTCGACGTCTCCTCGGCCACCAGCCGGCGGACCTTCTCCAGGGCCTGGTTGGTGGCCGAGCGGATCAGGTCTTCCAGCATTTCCCGGTCGCCCAGCTTCATGGCTTCCTCGCTGATCTCACAGCGGAGGACTTCCATCTTGCCGTTGATGCGGACCCGGACCATGCCGGCCCCCGCGTCTCCCTCGGCGGTGAGCCCGGCCAGGTTTTGCTGGAGTTTCTCCGCCTCCTCCTTGAGTTTGGGCAAGCTGCGCATCAGATTGAAAATCTGACCCATTTCCTTGAACATGTCACGCCACCTCCCCCATGCCCGAATTCTTGTCCGTGGTCTGAGTGCCAAAGCCGGCATCCGCCCGCACGATCTGCGCTCCCAGCACGTCCAGGGCCCGGCGGACCAACGGCTCTTTCTCGGCTTCTTCCTTCGGATTGCGTTGCGGTCTGGGCGGCCCGGGCAAACTTTCCGAGGGAGTGGTCAGCCGCTCCGTCGGCCCGACCGCCGGCACCGCCTCGATTCGCAGCGAGATCGGCCGGCCCAGGACCTTTTTCAGGATGTCCTCGACCCGGACGACCCGGGAGGGTTCCTGACAGTAGGTCTGTTCTCCATTGTAGTGCGGGGGAAAGCGTAACGCCAGAGCGTTTGGCCCAAAAATTGCAGGTAAACCACCTCGCTCCAATTGCAATGCGAACATTCCCCCCACTTGAGCCAGGACCTCACGCCACACTTGCGGCAGCGTTTCCGCGGAAAGTGCCAGGATTGCAGGGGCTGCGGGCTGCTCAGCGGCCGGGCTCAGGATGTTTTTTTTTACTGCTTCGGGAGGAGCCACGGTCCGAGCAGCAGCCCCGGTAGAGCCGGAAAGACTTGTGGGAGCCGGGACGGTGCCGCCGGCAGCCAGCTGGCCCAGCATCTGACTGAGCTGGCCGACCGGCAGCAGCTGCCCGAGCCGGCCGAGCCGGACCAGGGCCATCTCCACCAGGGTGCGACCGTGGCTGCTGTACTGCAATCGGCCGCGGGCGCCGGAGAGAACGTCGAGCCCCGCCAGGATCGTGTCCAGCTGCAAGGTCCGAGCCTGCTGGGTCAGCGTGGGACGATGGCGGGCCAGCGTGTTCAGGTCGATCTTCTCGCCCCCGCCGCAGTTGAGGACCATCAGGTCGCGCCAGTAGCCGATCAGCTGGTCGAGCAGTTCCCCCATCTGAAAGCCGCCGGTCAGAGCCTCGTCCAGGCGCTGCAGCAGGCGAGCTGGGTCGCCGGCCAGGATGCACTCCGCCAGACCGACAATGTGGTCCTCGCTGGCGGTGCCGAGCAGATGATGGACCTGGTCGGCGGTGAGCCGATCGGTGCCGAAGGCCAGCAGCTGGTCCAGCAGCGACTGGGCATCGCGCATCGATCCGCCGGCCCGGCGGGCGATCAGGTCCAGGGCCTCCGCCTCGGCCTCCATCCCCTCGCTGGCCACGATCTCGGCCAGGCGCTGCTCGATCAGCGGCTGACTGATGCCGGACAGGTCAAAGCGCTGACAGCGCGACAGGATGGTGATCGGCACTTTCTGCGGATCGGTGGTGGCGAAGAAGAACTTGACGTGCGGCGGCGGTTCTTCCAGGGTCTTGAGCAAGGCGTTGAACGCCTCGCGGGTGAGCATGTGGACTTCGTCGATGACGTAGATCTTGTAGCGTGACCGGCTCGGCCGATACTGCACGTTGCTGCGCAGGTTGCGGATCTCGTCGATGCCGCGATTGCTGGCGGCATCGATCTCCAGCACGTCCACGTCGTCGCCGGAGGCGATGCTCCGGCAAATGTCGCAGACGCCGCAGGGGGTCGGGGTTGGGCCTTTCTCGCAGTTGAGACACTTGGCCAGGATGCGGGCCGAGGAGGTCTTGCCGACGCCGCGGGCGCCGGTGAACAGGTAGGCGTGGGCCACCCGGTTGCTCTTGATGGCGTTGGTCAGGGCCTGGGCGACAGCCTCCTGGCCGACGACCTCGGCGAAGGTCTGGGGGCGATAACGCCGTGCCAGTACGGTGTAATTCTCGGGAACCTCGGCCGAGGTGGGCTCGGCCGGCTTGTCCTGGGGCTTGGTCCTGGCCATGATGGTCCGCGGTTGTTGGAGCGTTGACGTAGGACGGCTCTCCTGAGCCGTCCGGACGGCTCAGGAGAGCCGTCCTACTCATGAAAAAACCCAGCCCGCGGCTGGGTGCCGGAAGAGGCTGATCCACGCCACTCGTTCCGTTGCTTATGGCTGCTCCCGTCAGGGCCTGACCCGTTCACAACTTCCCTCTGGGTGGGTCCCCTCCCGGCACCTGACCGCGGGCCTGGAAAGGGCGGGAACCAGCGTTCCCGCGCAAACTGTTGCTTGGTTTCTGTCCCGTCGCTTGCGCACCGGGCTTGTTTCTAGCTCTGGGCCCCCGTTTCGCTCTTGATGGTGACTTTCTTGATGACAATCGGCTTCTCCGGCCGGCGACTGCCCTCCGTGGGATCCACCACGATCACCGGTTGCTGTGCTATTTTACGCACAACGTCAAGACTGCCCTTCCTGAGCTGGCCGAACACGGTCGAGTTGCCATCCAGGTACGGCGCCTCGTTCAGGATAATGTAGAAGCGCGTGGCCGCGGTGTCCGCCTCACTTTCGTGGCAGGCCCCGACCGTGCCCTCCACGTGCTTGAGCGGGGTCTTCTCGTTGAACTCCGGCTTGAGCCAGTAGCCGATGCTTCCCGAGGCCGGCTCCCCCGTCCCGACGGGACAGCCCGCTTCCACCAGGTCCAGCTTGAGCGGCGACGGATCGTCGGCCACCGCCGATTCCTGGTGCAAGACGCGATCGAACAGCAGGCCGTCGTAATAGCCCGCCCTGGCCAGGGCGATGAAGTTGCGGACGTGGTTGGGGGCAATCCCGGGCTTCAGCTCGATCTCGATGGTCCCGAAATCCGTCTCGATGACGGCGGTGTAGTGGATCGGCTTCTTGGCGGCGTCCACGAAGCGGATCGTGTCCCAGGACTTCTTGACCGCCTCCAGGATCTTGAAGGTCGGCTTGTTGGTCCTGGTCATGTCATGCGGGCGTTCGGACCCCGGCGGCGGATTGTTCGCATCGCGGGTGGCGTCGGCGAAGGACTGGTGCAGTCGGTCCCGTTCGATCGGAACTGCTTCAGCGGTGTCCGAGCCGGCCGGTTTCTGCCTGGTCCCGGAGTCGGTTGCCGGCTGGGTCGAATCCGTCTTGCTGGCGGCCGGCTCGGGTGTGCCTTTCTTGCCGCAACCCACGACACTGAGCGTCAGAACCACTGCTCCGACTAGAAACTGCCGGAGCCAGGAACCTCCCGATTTGCCCCAATTTCTCATCGCCCTCACTCCTTCCCGACCGCGGACAGCGAAATGCCTCCCCGACAAGGGGTGGCGATCCTAGTCTAGCTCGCTGTTGCCGTCAAGAGCGGAGAATGAAAACCTGGGGCGCTGCCCCAGGTCTCTTTTATCGCTCGCTGAGAATCGCCAGGATCATCATCCCGCTGAAGAGACAAAATCCCAGCGCAAAGAACACACTCCCGATGATTCCGAGGATCTGGCCGGCCTGGGTGATCCCCTCGCCTGACCGATCCATCCGGCCCTGCCGCATGGCTGCCAGATCGCGGCTTCCCATCACCCAGGCGATGATGCCCAGGGGAGCACACGTCAGCAAACTCAGGATTCCAAGCACGAGAATCGCCGAGCCTCGGTGCGGTTGAAGGTAGAAGGATGGGCCACGGATGCCAGGAATGCTGGAGGAGGGGCGTCCTCCTCCTGCCTCGGTCACCACGAAGGAGGGGATCTTCTTGCCGCAGTTGTCGCACCAACCTTCCGCAACATCCCGCGGCCCAAGAGTCGCCTGGCAGTTGGGGCACTTGATCGACATTGGAAACCCTTGGTGTCACAATCGGTGTGGGAACGGAGCATCAAGGAGCCGTTCCAACCAGCCGGCGCAGGAAATCGACCCCATTGCTCACGTCGGCCAGCCGATTGTTACCGCTCTCGCGCTCAACGGTCAGGTAGCCCTGATACTCAATCTCTTCGAGGACCGCGACGAACGTCATCCAGTCAATGTCACCGTGACCTAAAGCAACTTCCTGGGCCACCCGGCTCGCACCGGACTGGCGGGCATCATGGGCGTGGACGTGGACGGCGTGCCGGTTCAGGGCCCGCAGGCTCTCGAACGGATCGAAGCCGTTCATCAGCAGGTTGGCCGGGTCGAAGTTGACCTTGAGAGCGCCGCTGTCGAATGGAGCGAGGTAAGCGGCCAGCGTCGCTCCCGCTTCCAGCCCCGTTTCCAGCGCCAGCGTGGCGCCGATGCGGTCGCCGAAGGCACCCAGGTCGCGCAGCACGTCGGTCATGACCTGGCCCTTCTTGCGTTCCCGGATGCTTTCGGCCGTACTGCTGGGGTCGATCCCTCCCGAGAGCGCGAAGGGGAGCGTCTCGGGGGTCGCCAGGATCAGGCCGCCCGGAGACTTCTCCGCGGCTGGGGGTTTCGTCTCGGCCGGGTCGGGCACCTTGCCGGCCTGCACGATCGTTATCCGGGGTCCGAGATCGGTACTGAGCCGCAGGACATTGCGGACGTGTTCCAGGCGCGGTTGCAACCCCTCTTCCGCATCCAATCCGCGGCGCAGGGGACAGCCGACGGCGTTCAGCTCCAGGTTGTGTGAACGCAGCAGATGGCGGAACTCACGCCGGCCGGTCTGCGACAGGTTCTCCGGGGAGAGATCGCCCAGCGCATCGATCTGGATTCCGGGGACACTCATCTTGCTCGCCTCGGCCAGGGCCCGGCGCAGCGGCAAACCCAGCGATTCCAGGCGGACGCCCAGCTTGATCCGGTTCATGTCAGAAGGGAACCTCAAGGGCGGGTAAGGGCGGTCCCAGGGTGAAGCAGGTTAAGGGACGAACCAGGTCGCGAAAGACGTCGCGCGGCAAGTCCACGGTGCCCCAGCGCGGGCTGCGGCAGCGCATCGAGGTGCGGTAGTCGGCAGCCGGGATCGCACGGAAGAGGTAGTGCCGGCCGCGCCAGGTCCAGAGGTCCTCGGTGTCGAGCGGCAGGCACGTGCCGGACTGGACGTGGTAGCTGAAGACCAGCAGACCCTGGTAGCCAGGACCGAACTTCTCGGCCCAGCGCTCCAGACCGTCGATGTCGTCCTGGGTGGACCAGCACTCCCAGACGTAGCGCCGCCGGCCGGGCTTGCCGGAGGGGAACTTTCGGCCCTTGATGTCGATCAGCAGCCGGGCGCCCTCGGGACCGTAGACGATGAAGTCCAGACACTTGACCTTGGTCGCGCCGAGGATGGCCCGGCGCCGCTCATCGACGGCGACGTAACAGAGACACTGCTCCTGGAGATAGGCCTCGAAGGCGGATTCGTAGTGGTTGCTGCGGTCCATGCGTCGGCTCCAGCAGAAGAACGCGATTGCACGCGGTCAGCAATCCTCCCGGCTGGGATTGAACCAGCGACCACCGGCTTATAGACGGCCTCCGGCTCGATGGGAACCTGAGAGGTCGCTGCTGCACCTTGCGGTGCCTCCGAACGAAGTCCCGCTCAAGCGAGCTGAGGACATTTAAGGCCGGGGCTCTACCAACTGAGCTACGGGAGGTTCGGCCTCCTCCGAGGCGGAGACGTCTTTGCTATCTTATGGAGACCTGCTCCTTTGTACAAGTGCGACGCGGGAGATGGCGTCAGAACCCCTCGCGCCACTGGCAGCCTCCTCGGACAACGAGCAACCGTTCCTCATTTTGGCTGTACAGAACCTGGAAAAGGAAGAGATACTCGCGGAGGCGATTGCCGGGGTCGATGATCGAATAGCCATAGCACATGCCATCGAACGGTTGCTCCGTTCGGATCAGGACCTGGGCCGGGTTCTGGGAAAGGTCGCGCTGGAGACGCAAATACGTTTCGACAAGAAGGGAATCAGGCAACCCCCAGGACGCGATCTGCCGCCGGACCAGGGGAGTCAGCTCGACCTGGATGGGCATGGCTTACTCCCCGCCGAGTTCGTGCCTGCGTTGCTCGTGGGTTTTCACCATCTCCAGGAACTGCTCCCGGCTGACGCCGGCGATCTCGGCGAAGGCATCGGTCAGCTCCAGCGTCTCGCCGCGAGCAGCTGCCGCTCGTGCCTCATCGACGTCCCCCTGCGTGAACCACGGCCAGCGCCTCCTGATGTTCTTGCCGCAAGCGCTCCAGGTCCGCGAGGCTGGTGCCGATAGCAGAATTTTGCAATTGGCCTGCCAGCCGGCGGAGCAGGCCAATTGCCTCATCGATGACGGCCAGGAACGCCGTTCCCGCTTTCTCGAAATCCCCGATCAGGCCGGCCACAGCCCTGTCCCACAGAGCGTTCTGGGCCTGGCGCAGGTGTGCGGGCAGGTCCCGGCACAACTGCAACACTTGCTTCTTTTCAAGAGGGGACACGGTTTCGGCACCATTGGTCCAGGTCGCGATCGCCTGGGCGAGCAACCGCGATTCCATCTGGCAGCGCTCCAGCAAGAGGCTTTCGCTCATTGGCTCACCCGGCCCTTTCCACTCTCAGGAACCCAGCAACTTGCGGATCGTCTCGACGACCTCAGCCTGGGCCACGGTCGTTTCGCTGCGCTGGCTCAGGTCCTTGACCTTCCACACGCCCTTGTCCAGCTCCTCCGGCCCCGCGATCAGCGCCAGCCGGAAGCCCCGGCTCTCCGCGTACTTGAACTGGGCCGCCACCTTCTTGGCCTCGGGGTAAACCTCGGTCCCAATCCCTTGGGCTCGCAGGGTCCGGGCCATTTTCTGGTACTTCCCCAGGTATTCCGGAGCAAACTGGATCACCAGCACCGGTGCGGGCGTGCTGACCTTGGGCAGCAGGTTCAGTTCCTCCATCGCCGACAGCAGCCGATCCAGGCCCAGCGAGGCTCCCACGCCTGGCAGGTGCTGCTTGGTGTAAAGCCCTGCCAGGTTGTCGTAGCGGCCACCGGAGCAAACACTGCCGATGCCCGGCAGGTCGAGCAGGAAGGTCTCGTAGATCGTGCCGGTGTAGTAATCCAGCCCTCGGGCGATGGACAGATCGAGCCGGATGCGTTCCTCCGGGATGTCCGCCGTCCGGGCCACGCTCAGCAGCTGCTCCAGCCGGGCGATGCCCTCGGCCGCTTTCGGGTTGCTGCCGAAGTCGCGCTTCAGCCGGTCCAGGATCGCATCGTTGGACCCGGTCGTTCCCGCCAGCGCCAGGACGCGCTCCGCCTGCTCCTTGCCGACCCCGGCCTTCTCGACCATCTCGGCGACGACCGCTTCCGGGCCGATCTTGGGCAGTTTGTCCAGGGCACGCAGCACCGCCGCGGTCTGGCCCGCCAGGCCGATCTCTTCCAGCAGGCCGTTGAGGACCAGCCGGTTGTTGATCCGCACCTCAAAGCGCTCAAAGCCCAGTTCACGCATCAGGTCGTGAATGACCAGGGCCGTCTCGATGTCGCTGGCGTTGGAGGTGGTGCCGATCGTGTCAAAGTCGCACTGCCAGAACTCGCGGTATCGGCCGTGCGCCGTGTTCTCGCCGCGCCAGACGGGGCCCATCGCATAGCGCTTGAACGGCGTGCCCAGCTTGCTGATGTTCGCGGCGGCAAAGCGGGCAAACGGGACGGTCAGGTCAAAGCGCAGGGCCACGTCGCGGTCGCCATGATCGCGGAAACGGTAGATCAGCTTGTCCGATTCCTCGCCGCCCTTGCCCAGCAGGATCTCGGTGTATTCCAGGGCGGGCGTGTCGATGGGAGCGAAGCCGTAGGAGCGGTAAACCTGGCGAGCCTTTTCCAGCAACCGTTCTCTGGGGATCATCAGTTCCGGCGGATAGTCCCGGAAACCCCTGAGCGTGCGCGGCTCAATCAACCCGGCCATGTCGGCATCCTTCAGGTATTATTGGCGGTTGCGGTAGCGTTCGCTGAAGCGCACCATGAACCGCTTCTCTTCCTCGGTCAGTGACTCTTTGCCCAGCGCCGAGATCTTTTCCAGCAAGGTGTCCATGCGGAGTTCGTCGGCCTCGCGGGTCTCCATTTCGCGCTGGATCTTGCGGGCGGCCCGGCGCTGCAGCCGGCGCTGCCACCAGCTTTGACGCTTCGGCTTGATCCGAGGTTCGGGGGCGTCGCGCTCCAGACTGGTGTAGCCCTGCGAGAAATCGTAGCCGAACAGCGAATCCTCGATGCCCTCCTCGGCCATCTTCCACTGGTAATAGGAGGTGAAGCCAATCCACAGAGCCAGGAAGCCGGGCAGGGTGTCGTTGGTCGCGATGGCATAGATGAGGATGACGCCGGTGGTGACCAGGCCGACGATGCCGGTCGTGATCGTGGCCCGGCGATAGTCCGAGTAGGACCACAGAATACACTGGAGCATCCGGCCGCTGTCCATCGGCAGCCCGACCAGGACGAGGTTGAACAGGAACAACGCCCAGTTGACCCAGAACAGTCGGGCCAGCATCGGTTCCCAGGCATAGGGAGAAAACCCGCGGGTCTCATTTGCCCAGCTGGTCAGGAGAAATTCGTCCACGCTCACCCGGCCCGGGTAACCGAGCGGATACCAGGGTGGCTGCAGCGCCGGGTTGAACAAGAACGCCAGGGCGAGCGCGCTGACCACGCACAGACCCAGGTTGACGGCGGGTCCGGCCGCGGCCACCAGGAAGTTGGCTCGGGGCGTGTTGGGCACGTCCACGTAGGCCAGGCCGCCCAGGGGCCAGAGCAAAATCTCCGAGGCGTCGCCGTTGACGGCACGGGCCGCGAAGCAGTGGCCGAACTCGTGCAGCAGCACCGACAGGAACAGGAAGGTCACGATCAGCGTCGCATCGATCCACGCCCCCTCCACCGGCTTGCCGGCCCCGGGAGGAAAAGCGGCTCGCAGGACCAGACCAATGGCCACCAGCGGGAACAACCAGTGGATCTTGATGGTGATGCCAAAAAGACGACCCAGCGGGAACGCCCACAACCGCGGATCATGCATGGCAGAACCTCATCCTTTCCTGTGCGCCTTGCCAACCAATAAGATGGATTCTATCATCGCTGCCGGAAGCACGCAATCATCCCGCCGAAGGGAATCTTCGGCTCGCAACGAGGAAAGCCGTCATGACCCGTCAAATCGTTCATCGCGGTCGCAAGATCCAGGTGGCCGTGGAAACCACTGTGGACCCGGCTGGCCGGGAGGTCGTCCGCGACGTGGTGCTGCACCCCGGAGCGGTCGCCATTCTGCCGCTGGTGGACGCCGGCCACGTCTGTCTGCTGCGCAATCACCGGCCCATCGTCGGCGAGACCCTCTGGGAAATCCCGGCCGGCACCCTGGAACCGGGCGAAGACCCCGCCCACGCTGCCATCCGCGAGTTGGCCGAGGAGACGGGCTACGTGGCCGGCCAGTGGCGCGCTGTCGGGGCCTTCTATCCATCGCCGGGAGTGCTGAGCGAACGGACGCATTTCTTCGTGGCCAGCGAACTGACCGCCGGGCCGATGCAGCTGGAGCCGGGAGAGCAGATCGAGCCGCAGATCATCGCCTGGGACCAGGCCCTGGCCTGGACCAAGGACGGCACCATCCGGGATGCCAAGACGCTGGTGGCACTGCTGTTGTGGAAAGAGCTGCGCTGATTGTCCGAGCCGCGCACGCAGCGCAGCGAAGTAAGCGGTTCTGGAGACCAGCAGGGCCGCTTAGGCGAGCGGCAGGACTAAAGTAGCCATCACGCTCCGCGTGATGCAGGCTCATCACGCGGAGCGTGATGGCTACTTTGGGTAGTTTTTCTCCTGCCGCTCGCCTTACTTCGCTGCGCTGCGTGCGCGGCTCGGACAAAGAAAAAACCCCGCGGCGACTTTCCCGGGTGAGGTCGCACCCGGGAAAGCGCCTGGCGGGTTCAAGGGAGCTTCAGTGTCGGGATCCGGTTCGGATCCCTGAGAAGGGTGAATCAGTCCGCCTGCTTGGCCAGGACGGGTTCCGATTCAGGGGTTGCTTGCTGCTGGTGGATGAAGTCGCGCAGCAGCCCCCGGACCATCTCGGCCGCGGTTTGGCCGCGGTGGTGGGCGGCCTCCTCCAGGGCCTGGGCTTGCCAGCCGGGCAGCAGCAGCGGAAATTCCACCACGTCGGCTGTGGCTGCTGCCCAGCACGAGAGCGGTTCATCAGGGCCGTTGTGGAAGCGATCACTCATGTGGGCCAGGTCCTGCACAAGGTTGAGATCGGATGAGGCAACGTCTCTCCGCCGACAGGGGAGCAGCTCTGTCCAAACCCCGGTCAACTATATCATTCCAGAGCGGTTCAGCAAGGGACAATCCTTCTTCTCGCTACCCGCACGAGTCACGTGAATTGCCAGACTGCAATCTTTCTGGGCAAATCTAATGCCAGCGGCCGGGGGTTTCTTTTCCAGACGCTGCAAGTTCTTCCTCCTGCACTTCTTACGCTCGGGAAAGATTTCGCATGGCCACAGCGACAGCGCTGCGGCTGCCTCATTTTTCTTCACCGAATGCTTAAAAAATGTCGCTGCAATGCTCAGGCATTCGGCTGGGCCTTGGCTGGCTCCTCCGGAGGGACGCGCCGGGACGGGGTGGGGCGGAGCGCGGCCGGCTTGCTGACAAGTCCCAGATCGGCAGCCAGGGCTCGGGGGTCGAGGTCGGCCAGAGAGGTCGCCGTGCGGTCGGGACGATAGGCATAGCGCGCCAGGTCCTCGGGCGTGGTGCTGCCGCTGTGGACCAGCACGGTGTGGTAACCCAGCTGCACGCCGCCCAGGATGTCGGTTTCCATGGTGTCGCCGATCATGATGGTCTGGTCCGCCGACAGCCCCAGCTCCTTGCGGGCGGCGCGCATCATGACCGGGCTGGGTTTGCCGACGCTGAACGCCTTGACCCCGCTGGCCACCTCCAGCAGCGCCACCAGGGCGCCGCAGCCCGGTCGCAGTCCGGACTGGGTCGGACAGTTCGGGTCGAGGTTGGTGGCGATCAGCTTGGCGCCGGAGCGAATCATGTTCAGGGCGGACTCGACCAGTTCGTAACTGAGGGTTCGCCCTTCACCGATCACGACGTAATCGGGGTTGTGGTCCACGACGGCGTACCCGTTGTTGTGCAGGGCCGTCAGCAGGCCGCCTTCGCCGATCACAAACGCGGTGCCCCCCGGCTTCTGCTGGGCCAGAAAGCGCGCCGTGGCCATGGCGCAGGTGAAGAAACACTCCTCGCCCACGTCGATCCCCAGACGCTGCAGCCGGGTGGCCACGTCGCGCCGGGTCCGCTGGCTGTTGTTGGTCAGAAAGAGAAAGGGAATGCGGTGCCGTTTCAAACCCTCGATGAAGCGGTCCGCTCCCGGGATCAGCTCGGCACCGCGGTAAATGACACCGTCCATGTCGATCAGATAGCCAAACATCGAGCCATCCTCCAGAGGAAGTGGTCAGGGTGTGAGAAACAGGGAAAGACGGCAAGGAGAGATAACGGAGAGGGGCGGAGAGGAAACAAACACACCAATTCTCAGGGCAAACCGCGTGCCAGATCCGCCCAGATCGGGGGCATCCAGGGGGGCCGGTGTTCCAAGTCGTTTGCCGTCGGCTTGTTGGAATGGCCTCTTCTTCGACTTTTCTCACGCGCTCCTGGCCGGCAAGGGAGGGAGATTGCCGGGTTTGTGGGCAATGGGTGTTTGGTTTCCGGCAGCCCGGAGGACTGCTCTGGCCGGACGTTGTCCAGGAGTTGGCAGCAGCCTGGCTTGTCTGCCTGCCTGATCGAGTTTACCGGATGTAATTGGCGTGTCGGGTTTATCTGAGTGAGGGGCGATAGCCGATAACTACCACCGGAGGAATCGCTGCTCTCAGACTTGTCAGCACGACCCATGCAAAGCGAACGAATCACAAAGCTGGCGCGATGGAGCCGGCCAGAAGAGGTTTCTGATCTCGAAATGGGGAACCACACATGAAGAGGGGCCTGGTAAGCGCACTGCGCCGCTCTGCTGGTCGGGAGCGGCTGGACGTTGGCTCAAGCACCGCTGCCGGTTGCCACAAGCACTCCCGCTGCGCCCGCGGTCCGCTCCGTGCAGGCCACGACGCAGGACCTGCAAGGAGGCGCTGGCGCCGGGGCGGTGCCCACTGCCTCGGGATATCCGGGGGGAAGCAGCCTGCCCGGTGGGACGTACGGGGGCTATGGCCTGCCGCCCGCGGCGCCGGGAGTTCCGTCAAGCGGGCTGTATGGCCCAGGACCCGGTCCGAGCGGGCCAGTGCCGGTGGGCACGCCGGGTGCCTACGGCTGGCCCGGACCCGGGCCGCTGGACATGGGGGCACCCCCCGCCAACGGCTGGGTGGACAAGATCGGTCCCGGCGAACGCGACTACACCTGCGACCAGTACCGCCTCTATGGCAACGTCGAGTACTTGCTGTGGCACCTCGGCAACCCGACCATTCCGGCGTCGGCCACGCTGACGCCGGTGGGGGTGCTGACCATTCCCACGGGCTTCACCCTGACCACCACCAACGGGACCACCTTCACGCAAACGCCCACGCCGCCCTCGCTGGTTTCGGTGGGTGCGCAAAACGGCCAGGTGGCATCGGGACCAATCAGCATCGGCGATCACAACGGCGGCCGGCTCACCGTCGGCATGTGGTGCGACCCGGACCGCTGGCTGGGCTTTGAGGCCTCCGGCTTCCTGCTGGAGAAGCTGGCGTACGGCAGCAATACGATCTTCAACAACAATAACGGCAACACCAACCAGGTGGTGGTCAACACGGGCGTCCTGTACACGCAACCCGGAGTCGTCATTCCGGGCACAGCCACCACTCCAAACGCCACCATCATCCCCGGAGCCACGACACCCATTGTCCTGCTGGGCACCTCCAATGGCGCTCTGCAAAGTAGCCTGAACCAGGTCATGGCCGGAGCCGAGTTCAATGCTCGCTCGACCTGGATGTACTTCGCCAACACCCAGATCGGGTTCCTGACTGGCTTCCGCTATCTGTACTTTTACGAGGATTTCTCGTTGCGGGACACGTACTCGCTGACCCTGAACAACGTCACGGGTCCGGGAGCCATCGTGATCCCGGGGCTGCCGACATCCTTCGGGGCCAACAGCACCGATGCGATCAACTGCACCAACAACTTCTACGGGGCCCAGTGCGGGGTCGATTCGCAATCCATCTTTGGCCAGTTTTACGTCCAGGCACGGGCCCAGGTGGCCCTCGGTGCCATGCGTCAAGAAGTGGCGATCAACAGCAGCAGCTTCTCGCCGGCGCTGGCCGAGGGCGGCATCCTCTTCGGCACCGGAGCCGTGGGACCGAAATACCGCACCCAGATCGCGGCCATCCCGGAGGGGCAGCTGAAAATCGGCTATCAGTTCTGCCACTATCTCCGAGCCTACGCCGGTTACGACGTCATGTACGTGTATAACGTCGTTCGGCCGGCCAACGAGATTGCTCCGGGGAACACCGTGCAGGTCAACGTGGCCGGGACCACCAATACGTCCAACATCAGCCAGAACACCTTCCGCTTCAACTCCACCAACATCATGGTCCAGGGCATCGTCTTCGGTCTGGAGTTCCGGTGGTGAGTTGGCAACCGCGCCTGGTTAGCGCAGCGGAGCGCGTCACCCGGACGCGCTCCGCTGCGCTCGTTCCTCGCTCCGCGTCGCGGCTAACCAGGAATCCCGAAAGGTCAGCTCACGCCCTTCTTCTTGTTGGTCGGCCGGATCATGACCAGGCTGCCATTGGGCCCGGGCACCGCCCCCTTGACCAGGATGAGATGGTTGTCCGCGTCAATGCGAACGATGCTCAGGTTGCGGACGGTGACCCGCTCGTTGCCATAGCGGCCGGCCATGCGCCGGCCGCGCTTGGGTCGGCCGCTGCCGCGGTTGCTGGCCAGCGAGCCGATGCTGCCGGGCGAGCGGTGGTGTTTCTTGACGCCGTGGCTGGCCGGCAGACCCGCGAAGCCGTGCCGCTTCATGACGCCGGCCGTGCCCCGCCCCTTGGAGGTGCCGATCACGTCCACGGCCGGGTACACCTCGATCTCTTCCTTTTCCACCTTCTTCTTGATCTTCGGGAAGACGTCCTTGGCCAGGAGGATGGCGCCAACCTGGAGGTCGCTGGGCCCTTCCAGGCGAAACTCCTTGACGTGGCGCTGCGGCTCGCAGTTGGCCTTGGGGGCCAGCGGGACTCCCGCCCGCCGCCGCTTCGATTCCATTTCCGAGGAGACGTGGCCTCTCTCGGCCCGGGTGGCCCGCTTGCGGGGCTTGTCCAGGAAGCCCAGCTGCACCGCATCGTAGCCGTCGCGCTGCTGGTTGCGGACCAGCAGCACGGGACAGGGCCCGACCTTCAGCACCGTGACCGGGGCCATCTTGCCCGAATCGTCGAAGACCTGCGTCATGCCGATCTTCTGTCCCAGCATTCCCAGTGGCATGGTTCGTTCCTTTCCAAGCAGCAACTGTCTGACCCGGAAGACGTTCCGGTGAGCATCATTGCCGGGTTGGCCGACACTGGACCAACCCTGTGTCAAGAGTGAGAAAGGATCATGATAGAAGAGGCGGCGAAGGGAGACAAGAGGAAGGACTATTCCCTGGCTCCTGCTGTTCCTCCGAAGACGCCGCACAGACGCCGGTGCTGTTGCGGGTCGAGGGCTTCGGCTCGGAGCGTGCCGTCGATGCCCAGCTCCTGCAAGCGCTGATCGACCTCGGCCTTGCTCCAGTCGGCACTGGCCATGCTCACCAGGGCCCCGCGCAAGTTCTTGCGGCGGTGGACGTACAGGTCGCGCAGGAAGTTCCGCAGCCGGACCACGTCGCCCACCTCGGCGCGCTTGGCCGCGTCGGGCCGGATCATCACGATGGCCGACGATACCTGGGGGCGCGGCCAGAAGACGCTCGGTGCCAGCTGGCGGATCAGCTGCACGTCCGCCAGGCTTTGCGTCAGCACCGACAGAGCGGAATAGTCCTTGCTTCCCGGCTGGGCCAGCAGCCGTTCCGCGATCTCCCACTGCACGGTGACCACCATCCGCTCGATCGGCAGTTCGGTCAGCAGCAAGTTCGAGATCACCGGCACGGCCACCGCGTAGGGCAGGTTCGCGACCACTTTGATCTGCCGGGTGCCGACCCGCTGGTGCAAATCGCGGAGGGCCTGGATCATCCCGGGGTTCAGTTCGTTCTTGTTCTTCAGGGCATCCAGGTTGAGCAAGACGACGTGGTCGCCGGGTTCGTCGAGCAGTTCCTGGGTCAGGATGGCGAAGTTAGGATCCAGCTCCACGCTGAGGACGGCGCCGGCCTGCTGCACCAGCCGTTCGGTCAGGCCGCCGGTGCCGCTGCCGACTTCCAGGGCCAGATCGACGGAGGTCAGCTCGGCGGTGCGGACCAGCAGGTCGAGCAGGTTCAGGTCAATGAGGAAGTTCTGGCCCATCTTGTTCTTGGGCCGGATGCCGCGCTCACTGAACAGCTGCCGCAAATACGAAAGCGTCTGACGGGTCGAGCCTTGCACGTTGGATTTGCTTCCTCATTCCCGAGGGGATTGGTTGTAGGCCTCCAGGGCCCGGGCCACGTACTTGGCCAGCAGGTCCGTCTCCAGGTTAACCGGGTCGCCGGGCTGCTTGAAGCCGAGCGTCGTCACCGCCAGCGTGTGCGGGATCAGCATCACGCTGAATTCCTCGGCTGTCACGTCCACCAGGGTCAGGCTGATGCCGTCCACGGCGATCGATCCCTTGGGCACCATCTGAGCGGTCAGCGCCGGGGAGCAGCGGAACCGCATCATGACCCATTCGCCATCCACCTGTCGCTGACTGATCCGGCCAACGCCATCGACGTGACCCTGGACCAGGTGGCCGCCAACCTGATCGCCCAGCCGCAGCGAGCGCTCCAGGTTGACCCGATCGCCGGGTTGCAGCTGCCCCAGGTTGGTCCGAACAAGCGTTTCCGGGCCCACTTGAAAGCGAAAGCACTCCGCTTCGTGCTGCACCACGGTCAGGCAAGCACCGTTGACGGCCACGCTCTCACCGATCGTCAGCCGGTCTGCAAAGCGGGCCGTCACCACCAGTTCCCGACCTGCACCGGCCGGGAACAGTTGACGGACGGTCCCCAGCGTTTCAACCAGCCCGGTGAACATGGTGGTTCATTTTACCGTGGGGTGGTGCGCGGACAAGGTCTTGCGCACCCGGCGTGCCACCAGGTAGTAGATCGGCGCGTGCAGGGCGTAGACCCAGAACAGGATGAACAGGGCCAGTTCGCGCATCAGGGCGATCACACAGACAACCAGCACCGCCTGGACGACGGCGTCAAAACGCCGGCGGCGGCGGGCCAGCTGGTTGGTGAAATGCGGATAGGGGAAGTTCGACACCATCAGCAAGGCCACTATCAGCGCGCCGACCGGGGCCCAGAAGAGAATGATGGTCCGCAGCAGGTGCTCGTTCAGGCCGGCCCAGTCGAAGGCCAGCTCGCCGCGCAGGATCACCAGGGTGGCCAGGCAACCGGCCGCGGCGGGGGAGGGCAGCCCCTTGAAGCGCTTGTGGCTGCTCGGGTCCGGGGAGTTCTCCAGGTTGAAGCGGGCCAGCCGGAGCAGGGCGCAAACCAGGTACAGAGCGGCAATCACCGCGACCACCTGGCGGTACAGGACGGCGCCGTACCAGTCCTGGCCGACACGCAGCAGCAGGAAGGCCGGGGCCAGACCAAAACTGACCGCGTCGCACAGGCTGTCCAGCTGACCGCCGAACTCGCTGGAGGACTTCGACAGCCGGGCCACGTAGCCGTCCAGGGCGTCGAAGATCATCGCGGCCAGGATCAGACAGGCGCTGAGCACAAAGTAATAGTTGTTGTCCGAGTCGGGCAGCGTTCCATCCAGCCGAATCCGGCTGGCGTAAGCGACCGAGGCAAAACCACAGACGGCATTGCCCAGGGTCATCAACGTGGGAAGGATCGCGATCTTATGCACGGCCGGGCTCACTCCTAGCGGGTAACGTCAAGATGCGAGTAGCGATCACTAACCTGTTAAGATACCGAGAAGGAATGGCGTTCGCCAGAGGAGGAAAAGGAAAAAATGACAGAATGGGTCGGATTATCCGGAACGGGTAACCCCGACCCCCAATGGGCCGCTACGGCCCGTTTGTGATTCGCCCCTTGGGCAAGCCCGCCGCACTGACGGCCTGGGCGGCCTGGACCAGCAGTTCCACGCACAGGGCCTCGCCTAGCAGGCAGGAGTTCAGCACCAGGTCGTACAGATGAACGTCCTCGGGCTGGACCTGGAAGTGAGTGCGAATGAACTCGGTGCGGCGCAGGTCGCGCTGGCGGACGCGCTCCTCCGCTTCTTCCTGGTTGAGGCGCAGCCAGTTGGACATGTAGGCGATGCGATCGGCGAGCGGGGCGACGATGCGTGTATTGATGGTGCTGTCCGGGGGCAGGATGTGCCCGCAGCCCCGGCCGACCAGGACGACCTTCCCCGCCGAACCCAGGGCCAGCACCAGCCGGGCCAGGTTCAGAAAGGACGGCAGGGAGCTGAGCTGTTCCTGCCGCAGCAGCTGCTGCAAGCGGGCCTCGACCCAGGCACTGGCCTCGGCGGAGAGGTTGTCGAGGACGCCCTGGCGGACCACGCCATCCTGGGCCATGTACTCCAGCAGTTCCTGATCGTAGACGGCCCAGCCCAGCTGGCCGGCAACGCGCCGGCCGATGGTGCCGCCGCGGGCGCCGGACTCCCGGCTCAGGGCCAGGGTGGGATGCGTCGGGACGCGCGGCGGCTCCTCCGTCGCTCCTCGGTCCCCCTGGTAGCCGTGCCGGGGGGTCCGGACCAGGACGTCCTCGGGCGACAGCCCCTCGGCTCGGGGGAAGAGAGCGTGGCCCTTGCCCTGGGTGGGTGGGTGCATGACAGGGGTCTCCTCCGTTTGTCGGAATCTGTTCCATCAGCCGCTTGCGGCTTCGCGCAACCGGCCAGGTGCGCGAAGCCGCAAGCGGCTGGGGAGCAGACTCTCAATGCCCTACATCGTATCCTGATACTGCTTCCGGGAAAACTGAATCGTTCCCAGCAGCAGCAACCCGGCCGTGATCGCCAGCAGCACCCCCAGCGCCAGCGGGCTCGAAACCGCCACGAACGCCCGGGGGTTTTCCGGCTGGATGCCCAGGTCGCTCGCCAGCCCGAACATCAGGCAGCGGGCATAATAACTGATGCTGAACCGCTTCAGGTAACCGGGCATCAGGTTCAGGATGATCTCCAGAAAGAACACGTAAAGGATCGCGACCACGGCCGGCCGGCGAAAGGCCGCTCCCACCCAGTGAAACAGGGCGGCAAAGGCCAGCGAGGTCCAGATCACCACCGGCCAGAACAGCCCCAGCGCCTGCATTCCCGGCGGTCCCGCCAGATAACAGATGACCGTGAAGCCGATCAGGTTCAGCCCCAGCACCCAGGGCAGCAAGGCCACGAACTTGCCCAGGTAGATTGCCGGCCTCGGCAGGGGTCGGCTCAGCAGCCAGATCAAGCTGTTGCTCTCTCGCTCGCCTCCCAGAGATTCGACGGCGAAGCTCAGCGTCCAGATTGGTAACAGGAAGCTGAGATAGACCGCGACCAGCATGGCGGCCGTAAAGACTCGAAACGGAGACTGGTCCAGAGCCACTTGCACGCCGCTGACGATGGCCAGGTCCAGGCCGCCGCGGTTAGTTCCCGGCAGGGCCAGGAGCAGTCCTTCGGTGTGATCCGCCACGCTGCGGTAGGTCGCCCGCCAGCCGGAGGGTTTGACCCGGAATCCCCAGTTGTGCATGTCCCAGCGGCCCAGCGCCGTCTGCAACGCCACGAAGACGGCCGCGAATACCAGCAGGCCCACGGCGATCCAGACCATCTGCCGCATCCGGGCCTGCCGCTGGAGACTGAGCCAGACCAGGTAGAACCAGGCGCGGACCTGGCTCTGCTGGTAGGATGGCTCTCCCGAGCCGTCTGGACGGCTCGGGAGAGCCGTCCCACGATCGTCCAGGACATTCATCCTCTTGCTCCCAGCAAGTACCCCAGCACGGCCTGGGTCGAATCGTCGAGCGTCTCCAGATGGCAGACCTCGTACCACTCTTCCAGCACGAGTTTGGCCAGGTCGCGGAAGAAGCGCTGCGGGTTGCGGGCCCGCACCAGCACCCGGGCCTTCTCCTCGGCCTTGCCATTGTGCCCTTCTTCCTCCAGCAATTCGACCCCAACCACGTCCGGAAGCCGCAAGAGGGCGGCGGCCATGGCACGGGTCCGCTCCCCGTACGCCGGCGGCGGCGCAGCGTCCTTGCCGCAATCAATGTCGATGCGGATGGTCAGCGGATGGTCGTCGAGCCGATCGCGGATCTGGGCCACCGAGCCGACCACGGCGATCCGTCCCCGCGCCATGATGGCCACGTGATCGGTCAGCTTCTCCAGTTCCTCCAGTTCATGGCTGGAGATGAGCAGGCACTTGCCGCGCCGGGCCAGTTCCGCGAACAGCCGGACAAACTCCAGCCGGCCGACCGGGTCAATGCCGCTCATCGGTTCGTCCAGCACCAGCAGGGCGGGGTCGTGCAGAAGGGCCTGGGCCAGCTTGATCCGCTGCCGCATGCCCTTGGAGTAGCCGCGAATGCAGCGCTCCGCCCGCCCGGCCATGCCGACCAGCTCCAGCACCGCCCCGGTCCGCTGCCGGCTGTCGCGGCGGCTGAAGCCGCTCAGCCGGGCCATCGTCTCCACGAACTGCCGGCCCGACATCTCCTCGTAAAACACGTCCACGTCGGGACAGTAGCCGACGTGCCGCTTGGCCGCCGCCGTCCACGACGACTGGCCCATCACCTCGACGTGCCCCAGGTCGGGACGGAGGTGCCCGGTGATCAGACGCATCAGGGTGCTTTTGCCGGCCCCGTTGGACCCGACCAGGCCGGTGATGCCCGGACGCAGCTCCAGCGTCACCTGGTTGACACCAATCACCGGCCCGTACCATTTGGAGACACGGTGGCAGACAAGGACCGGCTCTTCGGAAGGATGAAGGATGAAGGATGAAGGATGAATCAGAACTTTGTCTTGATTCATCCTTCTGCCTTCATCCTTCATCCTTTCTGAGGTTACCGGACGATCTCCACGGCCCGGATTCGCAGGATCAGATAGCATAGACACAGCAGGCTTACTCCTACCAGAACCAGGGCCGCCTCTTGCCAGGCCGGTTGGCTCGGAGGGCGGAGCGTGCTGGTGCTCATTCCCAGGCACGCATTGCCCACCAGAAACGTGTTGTTCCACAGATCGATCAGGCGCCAGCGCGGGTCGAGTCCCAGGTTGCTCACCAGGGCCGCGGCCAGCAGCCGGCAAAAGACAAACAGGCTGCTCCACATCATGATCAGCGGCACCGTCTTCCGCAGCCAGGTGGCCGTCGCCAGCAGCAGCAGGCTCAGGCTGATCGTCAGTACCAGTCCATAACCCAGGATGCCCAGCAGCAGCGGCAGGCTCTCCCAGAAGTACTGGTAATCGTAGAGCATGCCGAACTCGATGAACAGCAGCACCGCCGGCACGGTGGTCATCAGGTTGATGAACACGGCCACGGCCAGGGCCTTGCCCAGCAAGTAGTGCCAGGGCGACAGCGGTTTGGAGAGGTAGAAGGGCAGGCTGCCGAAGCGCAGGTCGTTGCCGATCAGCACCGAGCCGGCCAGGGCCAGCACCACCATGACAATGTAGCCCTGGTAGCCGATGAAAGTCCGGTAGGTCTCGCCGCTGCCGTCCAGGAACTTCAGGAACGAGTGGATCAGCTGGCGGAGGTTGACCTGCCCGGGCCGGGTGGGCGGCACCGCCGCCTCGGCAAAGGCGGCCAGGTACTGACCGAAGAAGAACATCAGGAAGATGAACATGCCCAGGCCGTACGTGACCCAGAACAGCCGGCGGCGCAGCATCAGCCCCAGGGCCGTGCGGGCGATGGGCCAGACGCTGCGCCAGGGAGCGGCGAAAGGGCCTTTCCAGGGCCGATAGTGCAGCAATTCCGGGGCGGCCCGGGATGGGCTGACCGCGTTCACGGGTGCGGGTCTCCTTGTGTGAGAGTAGACCTCACGCTCCGCGTGAGGAAATCTCCTCACGCGGAGCGTGAGGTCTACTCTTTCCCGTCCTGGTCCGTCTCGGCCAGGACGCGGTGAAACAACTCCTCCAGCTCCTCGTCGTCGCGTTGCAGGCCGCGCAGCAGCACGCCGTGGTTCTCGGCCAGGCTGAAAAAGGCCCGCGTAACCCACGTGGACGGCACAGCCACGCGCAGCTCCCCGCGACCATTGTCGTGCAGCACCCGCACCCCTTCAAGGCGCAGCTCCTCCAGGAAAGCGTTCGCTTCGCCCTGAATTTGCAAACGGTAACGGTCGTGTCGAGTAGTCCGGAGCGCTGCAACCGTTCCCTGCCGCAAGATCTGACCGTGATGCAAAATCAAGACCGTTTCGCAGACGCGTTCCACGTCGCCCATCAGGTGCGTGGAAAGAAGGATGGATTTGCCGTGTTCCCGGCCCAGGGTCAGCAGCAGCCGCAGCATCCCCTCCCGGCCAGAGGGGTCCAGGCCGCTGGTCGGCTCGTCCAGCAGCAGCACGGGCGGATCACAGACCAGGGCCTGGGCCAGCTTCAGACGCTGCTTCATGCCGGTGGAATACTCCTCCAGCAGCCGATAGCGTGCGTCCTCCAGCCCCAGGTAGGTCAGCACCTCGTGGGCCCGGCGCAGGGCCTCCCGTCGCGGCATGCCGTACAGTTCCCCGGCCAGGGCGACGTAGTCGGCCCCGCGGAGCCCCGGCACCATGCTGTCCGCCTCCGGCATGTAGCCGATGGAGCGGCGCAGAGTGTGGCCGGCCGAGCCGAGGTCCTGACCCAGGACCTGGCCCTTGCCCGACGAAGGGGGCAGCAAGCCCAGCAGGATCTTGAGGAGGGTCGATTTGCCTGCCCCATTGGGACCAAGCAGCCCGATTCGTCCCGGCATCAGGCGGACGCTGATCCCGCGAAGGGCCTGGAAGCTGCCAAACCAGCGCGTCACGTTCTCCAGATGCAGCAGGGGCGTCTCGGCCGATCCCAAGATGTTCCATCCTCCGGAAAAGGGCGCCTGGCATATTGTAGGACACGAGCCAAGGAGAAATCCGAAAATCGCTGACCACCACGGAATTTGGGGAGTCAGGTCTTGCATGACCCCTGCCGGCTTGCCCGGCAGGTGAAGGAGGTCATTGGCTAGAACGAGGGAGAGAACAACCTTCTTCTGCCATCTCTTCTAGCCAATGACCTGCTTCACCTGCCGGGCAAGCCGGCAGGGGTCGGCCAAATCACCTCGAAAGAGCGAGTGGCTCAGAACTGGAACGAGCAGCTGATCTGGAGCCGATGCTGCTGAATGTCCCGGTCCGGCCCAATGGGGAGCATGACGCCGCTGGTCAACCAGACGTTGTCGCTGGTGCGCGCAGGACACTCCCGGGAGGAATTGCCACAGGGCCGGCGGAGTTGCAACTCCGGGCAAGGGATCGCGATACCGTCCCTGGGCCTCCAGGTAGAGGTACGCGGTCCCGGCCCCATCCGTGCGGGGAGTCCAGAGCTGTTGCTGCAAGGCCACGGCATACTGAACGTGCTGCCGGATCTGGCCGTCCAGCCGATTGTCCAGGCCCACCCGATTGGCCACAAAACCCTGGATGGCGGCTCCCCCCGTGCCCAGCAACTGAAAGAAGCCGACGTTGGGGCAGAGGGTGGTTGGTCCATTTTGCAGTCCGGCATTCTGCCAGCCGGCCGGTGTGAAGGCCTGGACTCCGACCGAGCAGGCCGTCGTGGTCGAATCGATCACCTGGAGCTGGGTAAAGATGCGATAATAGCCCACGCCTCCGGGAGAGCCGGGCGTGCGGGCCTCCAGGAAGGGATTGTCATTGCCGATGGCGATTGTCAGCCAGTCCGGGCTGGTGTCGGGCTCGTCCACACCGGGTTGCGCGACGGGAACGCCTGGATTGGACGGGTCGAAATCCTCCTGGTCCAGTCCCATCGGATCGGCCAGAAAGCCGGGTGTGATGCCCAGCAAACGCACCCGATGCGGTCGCGGCGGGGCACTCTGTTCAAACAGGTCCAGTGGGATTCCGCTCAGGACCGGCAGGAACAGGTTGCAGTTGCCCGCGAAGCAATCCTGACCGCGCACTCCAGGAACAACCCCAAGCAACAGCAGGACCACCAGGGGCATTCGCCAGGCAGCCGACGGCACCATTTGTCGCTGGAGAGTGGGGTGTTTCATGGATCGATTCGGTAACAAGGAACGATGTGGATTCAATGGATAGAGGCATTATCGACTCCCCCCGCGAAAAACAAGGGCAGGTTCCGCGTCTCCCAACCAGGTGCATCTTGCGTGCGGGCCGAATTCTTGCGCATTCTTGCCAGCCCTGCCGGCTTCGGTTATTCTCCATACTGCCAACGAGCCGCCGGGTTGATCCCGGCGGAACAGACCGCCGGGATAAACCCGGCGGCTCGCAGGGAGTCGCAACCATGCATCCGCCAGTGGACACGGGCGAACAGGAAGAGAACCTGAAACGGGCCGTCGTCGCTCTGCGCGAGGCGCGGCGGGTCGCTGTGCTGACCGGCGCCGGCGTATCGGCCGAGAGCGGCGTTGCCACCTTCCGGGGCGCCGGCGGTCTGTGGGAGGGCCATCACATCGAGGAAGTGGCCACGCCCGAGGCGTTCGAGATCAACCCCACCCTGGTCTGGCGCTTCTACAACATGCGCCGGGCCGCCCTGGCCACGGTCAAGCCCAACCCCGGCCACTTCGCCCTGGCCCGCATGGAGCAGCACTGGGACAGTCACCATTTTGCCGTGGTTACCCAGAACATCGACGGGCTGCACCGGGCTGCCGGCAGCAAGCACGTCCTGGAGATCCACGGCAGCCTGGCCCGGGTCCGCTGCACCGGCTGCAAGACAATCACCGATCGCGGTCATGAGCCGCTCGCTGACCTGCCCAAATGTGAGCAATGTGGCAAACTGCTCCGGCCCGACGTGGTCTGGTTCCACGAGATGCTTCCCGAGGACGTTTGGGGCGAGGCCCGGGAATGCGTGGCGTTCTGCGAGTGTCTCCTGGTCGTCGGCACCAGTGCCGTGGTCTTCCCTGCTGCCGGCCTGATCGCCATGGCACTTGGGTTGGGATCGACCGTGATCGAGGTCAACCTGGAACGGACCGACGCCAGCGGTCCCGACGTGATCAGCCTGTATGGGCAATCGGGTGTCCTCCTGCCCGAACTCGTCCGGCTTCTGAGAATCTCCTGACATGAGCGCCAAACTCCTCGACGGCAAGCTGCTGGCCCAGACCATGCAGGCCGAGATCGCAACCGGGGCGGCCGAGCTGTTCCGCACCCACGGCATCCGGCCGGGACTGGCGGCGGTGCTGGTCGGCGACAACCCCGCCAGCATCCAGTACGTCAAGAACAAGCGCAAAGCCTGCGAGAAGGCGGGCCTGGGTTCCTGGCTGCACGAACTTCCCGCCTCCACCAGCGAGGCCGATCTGCTTGCCCTGATTGCCAGGCTGAACGCCGACCCCGCCGTTCACGGCATCCTGGTCCAGCTTCCCCTGCCGCCGCAGATTCGCGAGCCGGCCATTGTCGATGCGGTAACCCCACTCAAGGACGTGGACGGCTTCGGTCCGATCAGCCTGGGCCTGCTGGCCGCGGGCCGGCCGCGTTTTATTGCCTGCACGCCGCACGGGATTCAGCAGTTGCTGGTGCGCAACGGCATCGACCTGGCCGGCAAGCACGTGGTGATCGTGGGTCGGAGCAACATCGTGGGCAAACCGCTTGCCCTGCTGCTGATGCAGAAAATGGCCGGGGCCGACGCCACGGTCACGGTCTGCCACAGCCGGACGCCGAACCTCGCCGACCACACCCGCCAGGCCGACGTGATTGTCATGGCCATCGGCAAGGCCCGGATGCTCACCGCCGACATGGTCAAGCCGGGAGCGGTGGTCATCGACGTCGGCACCAACCGCGTGGGCAATGCCTGGGTCGGCGACGTGGACTTCGAGGCGGTGCGTCAGGTCGCCTCGGCCATCAGCCCCGTGCCCGGCGGCGTCGGGCCCATGACCATCACCATGCTGCTGTACAACACCCTCCAGGCCGCCCGCCTCACCGCTGGGAAATGATCCATGCGATTTGCTTCCACCATTGTGCTTTTCCTTCTGCTGCTGGGTCAGGCCGCTTACGCGTTCCCAGACGGCGCTAAGCCGCAAGCGGCTCCCGAGCGCGGACCGGTCGGCATCGACAAGCGCATCCTCTGGAACGACTCCCGCGTGGCCGGCTCCCCCGAGCCGCCTCTGCCCTACCGGGTGCAGCGGGCCTTTCCGCAACTCAAGATCGTCTGCCCCATCGGCATCGCTCACGAACCGGGAAGCGATCGCCTCTGGGTCATCAACCAGGACATTGCCTGGACCGGCAAGGGGCACGTGGTCCGCTTCAAGGACGATTCCGCCGTCAGCAAGACAGAGCGGCTTCTGGACATTGACGGCATCGCCTACGGGGTTGCCTTCCATCCCGACTTCGCAAAGAACGGCTACTTCTACGTCGGCTACAACGGCCCCTACAAAGCCAAGGACAAGTTCACCCGCGTTAGCCGGTACACTCTGGAGCGCAAACCCCCTTATCAGGTCGTTCCCGGATCGGAGAAGCGGATCATCGAATGGGACTCGGACGGCCACAATGGCGGCGACCTGGGCTTCGGCAAGGACGGCATGCTCTACGTCTCCGCAGGCGACGGCACTTCCGATTCCGACACCGCCCTGGCCGGCCAGGACCTGACCCGGCTGCGGGCCAAGGTGCTGCGCATCGACGTGGACCACCCCGATCCCGGCAAGGCTTACTCGGTGCCGAAGGACAATCCCTTTGTGGGCCAGCCCGGCGTCCGGCCGGAGACGTGGGCCTACGGCTTCCGCAATCCCTGGCGGCTGCACGCCGATCGCCAGACCGGCGACGTCTGGGTGGGCAACAACGGGCAGGACCTGTGGGAGCAGATCTACCTGGTGCGGCGCGGGGCCAATTACGGCTGGAGCGTGGTCGAGGGCAGCCATCCCTTCTACCCAACCCGCAAGGCGGGCCCACAGCCGTTCTCGAAACCGATCGCGGAGCATCACCACACGGTGGCCCGCTCCATGACTGGAGGCGTGGTTTATCGCGGCAAGCGCTTCCCGGAGTTGCACGGCGCCTACGTCTACGGCGACTGGTCCACCGGCAAGGTGTGGGGCATCCGCCACAAGGAAGGCAAGGTGACCTGGCACCAGGAGCTGACCTCAACCACCCTGCAGATCAGCGGCTTCGGGCTCGATTCGCACGGGGAATTGCTGATCGCCGACCACGGCGGCAATGCCCTGTACCAGATGGAGCGCGCTCCCGCCCCGGTCAACCCGCCGAAGTTCCCGCGCCGGCTCAGCGAAACCGGGCTTTTCCTTTCCACCAGGGAAAACAAGCCCCATCCGGCCCTGATTCCCTACTCGGTCAACTCGCCGCTCTGGTCCGACGGGGCCGAGAAGGAGCGGTTCATCGCCCTGCCGGGAGCAACGCAAATCGACTTCACCACCAATCGCGGCTGGAACTTCGCCGACGGGGCGGTGCTGGTGAAAACCTTTTCCCTGCCGCTGCGAGCCGCTTCCGGACAGCGGCGGATCGAGACCCGCCTGCTCACCCGGCAGGTGGGCCAGTGGGCCGGCTACAGCTACGTCTGGAACGACGAGCAGACCGACGCCGAGCTGGTGCCGGCGGCGGGCCGGGATCAGACCTTCGAGGTCCGCGACAACCAGGCCCCGGGCGGCGTCCGCAAGCAGACCTGGCATTACCCCAGCCGGGTCGAGTGCATGGTGTGCCATAGCCGGGCGGCCAACTGGGTGCTGGGTCTGACGGAAATGCAGATGAACAAGGTCCACGCTTACCCGGCCCGGCCAGCCAACCAGCTGCGGACGCTGGAGCATCTGGGTGTCTTCAAGGGCAAACTGCCCAGGCCGGAAACCGGGACCAACCAGCCGCGCAACCCCGAGAGTTACCGCAAACTGGTCAACCCCTACGACCGCTCGGCCAGTCTCGATTTCCGGGCCCGTTCCTGGTTGCACGCCAACTGCGCCCAGTGCCACGTCCCGGCCGGGGGCGGCAACGCCATGATGGAGCTGGAGATCAACACGCCCCGCGCCAAGATGAACGTCATCAACGCCAAACCGCAGCACACCAGCTTCGAGGTCCCCGACGCGAAGCTGATCGTGCCGGGTCAGCCGGAAAAATCGGTGCTGTTCCTGCGCGTGTCGCGGCGCGGCCCCAGCCAGATGCCGCCGCTGGCCAGCAACCGCGTCGATGAGGACGCGGTCGCCCTGCTCCGGGAGTGGATCCGGACCATGCCGGCCGAGTCCGAGAAAAGGAAAGAGTGACAACGGGCGGATTTCGGCGTTGCTCCGGGCAACGCCTCGGGCTATCATGTTGTGCCCCTTCGGGGCATAATAGACATAGCTGACCGATGAGGGAACCAACCCTGTCATGAACCTGTTTCTCCTGCTGCTGACCGCGTCCCTACCTGCCGCTGAAGAGGACGTTCATGAGAAAGCCAACCTCGTCTATCGGCAGCTGCGTTGCCAGGGAATCGCCCTGGCCCCCAAACAGCACTTCCCATTGCCCGCTCCGGTGATGGCCGATGGACTGGACGCTCAGACCCAGCAAGAGACGATCCGGAAGCTGCTCGGCGATGACATCGACATCGAGAATTTTCAGCGCAACGCCGTGACGGCGCCGCAGTTGTTTCGGCGGTCTGATCCGAAACGGGGCAATGCCGCTGCTCCGATCCGTTCCTTTGACACGTATTTCATCGCTTATGGCGATCTGGAGCCTCTGGAAAACAAGGAGATGCTGGGAAGCCTGGCCGCCAGCGAACGCCGGGCGCTCAAGCCGCGGACCTTGACCGCCGAGGAACTGAAGCTCCGGGGCATCGCCATTTCCCAGGAGGCGGCCCGCTACGAGGCCTTCAGTTACGTCCAGGAGAACATCCTGGTCCGGGTCCAGGTTCGGGGCGTTGGCCATTCCTGGTGGAGCCGCAGCGCCGATTCCATCGTGACGGCCACCGATCTCGACGAGCGCTTTGCCCAGGACTCGGTCTTCCCCAACCAGTGGCGGCCCCTGATCAAGGAAGGGGATGACGAGGTCAAGGAAGGTCCGCCGCAGCCGTATCGCGGTGCCGGTTACTACGTGAAAATGACCCGGCTGCGGGAGCCGGCCGGGGCGGTCTTCGTGGAAGCGCACGTGGTCTTCACCGAGCCGACGAAGTGGTTCGGCGGTGACAACGTGCTCCGTTCCAAGCTGCCGGCCGCCACCATGTCGCTGGTCCGCAACTTCCGCCGGGAGCTGGCCCGGCTGCAGAAGAGGTAGGGAACATTCCCAAGGCGAGCCGGGAGCGTCAGCTCCCGGATTCTTCCGCTTCGTCGGAGAATCCGGGAGCTGACGCTCCCGGCTCGCCAATTGCTTCCTCCTTCCAGATCAAATCCGCCTACTTTTTCTCCGCCTGACGTGGTACAACCTCTGTTCTCCGGAGGACTTCTGGAGGCTTGGGGACATTCCCTCAATTGCCCAGAATGAGCCAAGGTGGGCGAGGAGACGCGATGGAAACCTGGTGGTCAGCAGGATGGGACTACCTGAAACGCATCTGGCGCTACCGTTATTTCTGGTCGTCTCTGGTCCGCAACGACCTGCGCAGCGCGCTATCGGCGTTCCTTTCTCGGCATCGGCTGGTCGCTGGCCCGGCCGCTGTCCCTGACCGTGGTCTTTTGCGCCGTCTTCGGCAAGCTGTTCAGCATCCCGACGGCCGAGTACGCTCCTTTCCTGCTGGTGGGCATGACCCTCTGGCAGCTGATTCTCGAATCGACCATGCAGGGGTGCTTTTGCTTCATCGTCGGCGGTCCCTACATCAAGCAGCAGCAGCTGCCCCTGGCCATCTTCGCGATCCGCTGCGTCCTGGGAGGCGGCGTCCATTGCCTGATTGCCCTGTTCCTGGCGATCGGGGTCGCCTGGTATTTCAATCCGGGGCTCAATCTCTTCCTGGCCATCTTCGGCATCATTCCCGGGCTGGTGGTGCTGTTCCTGTTCTGCGTCTTCCTGGCCATCCTGTGCGGCGTTCTGCACACGCACTTCCCCGACACGCAAAACCTGCTGGAGATCGTGTTGCAGATCCTCTTTTACCTGACTCCGGTGCTTTATCCCCCGCAAGCTCTGAGCCAGCGCGGCCGGTTTTTCTGGCTGGTGGAACTGAACCCACTGACCTCGGTCCTGGAGCTGGTTCGCAGTCCGATCCTGAACGGCACCATGCCCTCGCCGGGGAGCTTCCAGGTGGCCTTGCTGACGCTGCTGGTCGCCGGCGGCCTGGCCGCGGCCGCCCTGCGCAAGCTGGAGCGAACCCTGGTCTTCTGGATTTGATCCTCCAGGTTCCCGGGAGGGTTGGGAGAGTCACATGGCGATGATTGTGCTGGACAGCGTTGACCTGGTCTACCCGATCCGCGCCAACAAGGGCATCACCCTCAAGGGGGGCTTTGTCGCCTGCCTGCCGAAACTGTTCAAGCGGAAGCCCGAAGACAAACCGGAGCAGATGACCGAGCACAGGGCCCTGGCGGGAGTCTCCTTCCAGATCGGCGAAGGCGAGCGCGTCGGGATCATTGGCAACAATGGCGCGGGCAAAAGCACCTTGCTGCGGACCATTGCCGGAGTCTACCCGATTGCCCGGGGCGAACGCCGGGTGAATGGGTCGATTTGCAGCCTGTTTGACATAACTGTCGGCTTCGAGCCGGAAGCCACCGGCCGTGAGAACATTTACTTCCGGTCCTACCTCCAGGGTGACACCCCCCGGACCATCAAGAAAAAGCTCGATGACATCACCGCGTTTTGTGACCTGGACAAGTTTCTCAACGTCCCGCTGCGCTGTTACTCGACGGGCATGGTGATGCGGCTGGCGTTCTCGGTGGCGACGGCCAGCTCGGCGGAGATCCTGCTGATCGACGAGGTCTTTGCCGCGGGCGACCTGGGGTTTCAGCAGCGGGCCGAAGTTCGGCTGCGCGACCTGATGCACCGCGCCAAGATCGTGGTCATGGTCGGCCACAACTTGCCGTTCCTCGAACATTTCTGTACCCGCGTCCTCTGGGTGGAGAAAGGCCAGATCCGGGCCGATGGGCACCCGCAGAAAGTCATTCCCCTCTACGTTGCCGAGGCCCAGCAGCAGAGCAAGGCGGCGTGAGACTGGTTCTTCCATTTTGACTCTCGTCCCCATAATTTGGTACTGACAACCGTCCCCGTGGGTGCATGCGCGACCCACGGCTGGGTTATGCAACCCCTTCGGGGTAGAAAACAGAGCGATGGGTTATCATCTGCGGATCAAGGTGTGCGGCATCACCAGCGTGGCCGACGCGGTGGCCCTGGCCGAGCTGGGCGCCGACGCGCTGGGCTTGAATTTCTACCCGCCCTCTCCCCGCTGCATCAGCCTGGCCCTGGCCCGGGAAATCCTGCGCGAACTCCCTCTCTTTGTCGAGCCGATCGGCCTGTTCGTGGAGGAACCGCTGGCCGAAATCTGCCGCCGCCTGACCGACCTGCCCGGTCTCCGCACCATCCAGTGGCACGGTTCTCACCCGGAGTGGGCCGCCCCTCCGGAGCTTGAGCGCATCGTTGCTTTTCCGGTCAAGGACCGGGACAGCCTGGCGACGATTACCGCCTTTCTCGACCGCTGCCGAACCGAGGGCCGGCTTCCCCGGGCCATCCTGGTCGATGCCTGCGTCCCTGGCCTTCACGGCGGCACCGGCAAGACGGCTCCCTGGGACCTGCTGACCGACTTCCGTCCGGGCGTGCCGCTGATCCTGGCCGGCGGCCTGACTGCGGAAAACGTGGCCGAGGCGGTCCGCCGGGTCCGGCCTCACGCGGTGGACGTGGCCAGCGGCGTTGAGTCCAGCCCGGGACGCAAGGATCTGGAGCGGGTGCGGCGATTCATCGCCGAGGCCCGGCGGGCGGCGCTGGAATGCCCTTGACGGAAAGCCGTTCCTTGAAAAACAATGCTGCTTGCCTAGACTAGAGACGTGGGGCGGTTTGACACAAGCCCGGAGCGCTAGCGACGGGACGGTCCCGTCGCTAGCGCTCCGGGCTTGTGTCCGAATCGCCCCTGGACTTCCGCCAATTACCGCAATGGAGTGATCATGACCCAGGCCACCCGCGCCGCCCATGACGTCAAGGATCTTTCGCTGGCCCCGCACGGCAAGAAACGCATTCTCTGGGCCGACACCGACATGCCCGTCCTGGCCCGCATTCGCGAACGCTTTGCCAAGCAGAAACCGCTGACGGGAATGCGCATGTCGGCCTGTCTGCACGTGACGGCCGAGACGGCCAACCTGGCCCGCACCCTCCAGGCCGGCGGTGCCGACCTGGTGCTGATCGCCTCCAATCCGCTCAGCACCCAGGACGACGTGGCTGCCAGCCTGGTGCGCGACTACGGCATCGCCACGTATGCCATCCGCGGCGAGGACAACGACACCTACTACCGCCACGTTGCCGCCGCCCTGGAGCATGAGCCGAACGTCACGATGGACGATGGCGCCGACCTGGTGACGGCCATGATTTTTGTCGCCCTGGAGCGCCTGGACGACGTTCACGAGCAGGTACGGACCTGGGCCAAGAAGCTCAAGCCGGCCGAGCGGCAGCGGATCATCGGTCAGGTGCTGGGCAGCATGGAAGAGACGACCACCGGTGTCACTCGGCTGCGGGCGATGGAGCGCGACGGCGTCCTCAAGTTTCCGGTGATCGCGGTCAACGACGCCCAGACCAAGCACTTCTTCGACAACCGCTACGGCACCGGCCAGAGCACCCTGGACGGCATCATCCGCGCCACCAACGTCCTGCTGGCCGGTCGGCAGGTGGTGGTCTGCGGCTACGGCTGGTGCGGCAAGGGCGTGGCCCTGCGGGCCCGCGGCCACGGCGCTCACGTCATCGTCACCGAGGTCGATCCGATCCGCGCCCTGGAAGCGGCGATGGACGGCTTCCAGGTGATGCCGATTGCCGAGGCCGCTCCCCGTGGCGACATCTTCATCACGGTGACCGGCAACCACGGCATCATTCGCCGGGAGCATTTCCTGAAGATGAAGGACGGCGCCATTGTCTGCAACAGCGGCCACTTCGACGTGGAACTGGACCTGAAGGCGCTCAAAGCTGAGACCGCGACCCACGTGGAAAACGTCCGCACCAACGTGGACGAATACAAGCTCAAGAACGGCAAGCGCGTCTACGTGCTGGGCCAGGGCCGGCTGGTGAACCTGGCCGCCGCCGAGGGCCATCCGCCGAGCGTCATGGACATGAGCTTCGCCACCCAGGCGCTGGCCACCGAGTGGTGCGTCCAGAACAAGGGCAAGCTCGGCGCCAAGGTCCACACGCTTCCCGTCGAGATCGAGCAACTGGTGGCACGCGATAAGCTGGCGTCGATGGGAATCACCATCGACCAGCTGACTGAGAAGCAGAAGTCGTACATGACCAGCTGGGAAGAGGGGACGTGAGTGCAGGTCTCTTGGACGACCCCTGCCGGCTTGCCCGGCAGGTGAAGGAGGTCAGCGGCTAGAAGAGAAGGAGCAACAACATTCTTCTCTCCTTTTCTAGCCGCTGACCTCCTTCACCTGCCGGGCAAGCCGGCAGGGGTCGGACAACCAACCTTCTTGCCTCTAATCCGCGATGGTGAGGAAAAAACAATCCGCAGGCCGGCCTGTAAGCCGGGTCCTGTTCTGGCCTTGCGGCCAGCGACGATCATTTCTCTAGCCGGCCGGTTGCCCGGCCGATCAAGCGGCCTACCCGAGGGTCGATAGCGGGCCGGACCAACCCTGCCCCCATATTTGGCCTTGCTCCCGGTGGGGTTTGCCGAGCCAGCCTGTCACCAGGCTGCTGGTGGGCTCTTAAATTAAGGGACTGTGCCCCCCACCTTTTCACCCTTACCTGATCCCGGCCGAAGCCGGGCCATCGGCGGTATGCTTTCTGTTGCACTTTCCCTATCCTTCCCCAGCACCTTTGCAGGCATTGGGTTCGGACGGTGGGAGTTACCGCACCACCGCGTCCTGTGGAGCCCGGACTTTCCTCTCCCCGGCGCCCTGACGCTTCCGGCAGAACCGGGAGCGCCCGGCTTTCCGGGCAACGATCGTCCAGCCGACCTGCGGACCTTACTATTATACCTGGAGAGGACTTCCGGGGCACCCCGGCAACCCGAGGGCGAGGCTCCCGCCGAGCCGTGGGCGGTGGGCGGCTCGGCGGGAGCCTCGCCCTCCCGGATTTCTGGACAGCCGCTGCCGGACTCGCCATCATAACAATGGAGAGCGAAGTCCCGGAAAAGTTCACTCACCCCCAGGGAGGTTGGCGACAGGGAATGGCCAGGCATCGGATCGACTGGAGGGAGACGGCGCCGAGCGCGTGCCGGGGAGGCGTCCTCACCATCGGCAACTTCGATGGCGTCCATCGGGGCCATGCCGGGTTGGTGGAGGAGGTGGCCCGGCAAGCCCGGGCCCGTTCCGTGCCTGCCCTGGTGCTGACCTTCGAGCCGCACCCGCGCGAGCTGCTCGTTCCCGGACCGCCACAGCCGCTGCTGACCACGCCGGAAGATCGCAGCCGGCTGCTGGAGGAGCATGGGGCCGATCACATCCTCCTGCTGCGGACGACGGCCGAATTGCTGGCGTTGTCGGCCGAGGAGTTCTTCCAGCGGGTCATCCGGGACCAGTTGCAGGCGGTGGCCCTGGTGGAAGGGCACAACTTCGGCTTTGGCCGGGGCCGGCAAGGCAACGTCGAGACCCTGGAGCGTCTGTGCCGGCCGGCCGGCATCCCCTTGACGGTGGTTCCGCCCCTGCTCGTCGATGGCCGGGCCGTTTCCAGCAGCCAGGTGCGTCAGGCCCTGCTGGCCGGCAACGTCGAACTGGCCCGGCTGCTGCTTGGACGGACTTACCGGATTCATGGGCAAGTCGGCACCGGCCAGAAACGGGGCCAATCGCTGGGGTTTCCCACGGCCAACCTGCAGCAGGTCAGCACGCTCATCCCTGGAGATGGGGTCTATGCCGTGGTTACCGCCGTGGGCAAGAGGTACTGGGCCGGAGCGGCCAACGTCGGGCCGAACCCGACGTTCGGCGAGAACCAGCGCAAGGTCGAGGTGCATCTGATCGGCTTCCAGGGCGACCTTTACGGTCAGGAGCTGACGGTCGATTTCCTGAAACGGTTGCGCGATACCCGGCCCTTCGCCGGCGTGGACGAGCTGGTCGAGCAACTGAAGCACGACGTCGAACAGGCCAGGCAGGCGGTCCGGGCTTTTATCGAGGAGGGCCAATGAACACGCAACCCGACAACCTGAAGGAGCGCGTCTGCAAGATCCTCAACGAGGAAGTGGCCCCGGCCCTGCAAATGGATTCTGGCAGCATCGAGGTGCTGGGCGTCGAGGACGGCATTGTCCGGCTGCGTCTGGGGACGATCTGCAGCACTTGCCCGAGTACCATCCAGGCGGTGATCCTGGGTCTGGAAGAGGAGCTGCGCCGTCGCGTGCCGGAGGTGGAGTATCTCGAAGCGGTGCCGTGACGCCACAATGTCGGCGAGCGGAGAAAACGGAGCCAGAGCATGAGTAAAGACACGAAGACCCGCATTGGCATCGTCACCATTTCGGACCGCGCCAGCCGGGGCGAATACCAGGATCTGAGCGGCCCGGCGATTCAGTCCTGCCTGGGCGAGATCCTGTCCTGTGCGTGGGAGCCGGTGCCCCGGTTGATCCCCGACGAGCGTCCCCTCATCGAAGCGACGCTCCAGGAACTCTGCGACCAGGAGGGCTGCTGCCTGGTGGTGACGACGGGCGGCACCGGCCCAGCCCGGCGCGACGTGACGCCGGAGGCCACCGAGGCGGTCTGCGACAAGCTCCTCGACGGCTTCGGCGAACAGATGCGGGCCGTGTCACTGCGTTTCGTGCCGACCGCCATCCTGTCGCGCGCAGATCGCCGGCATCCGCGGCCGCTCGCTGATCGTCAACTTGCCGGGCAAGCCCAGCGCCATCCGCGACTGTCTCCTGGCCGTCTTCCCCGCCATTCCCTACTGCATCGACCTGATCGAGGGACCGTACCTGACCACCAACGAAAGCGTCGTCAAGGCATTCCGGCCCAAGAGCTGACCATGTCCGAAATGAAGCCGCCGCTGACCGGAGTGACCATCCTCGACCTGTCCCGTGTGCTGGCCGGCCCGTACTGCACGATGATCCTGGCCAATCTTGGGGCGCGGGTCATCAAGGTCGAGATGCCCGGCACCGGCGACGACGCCCGCGCCTTTGGTCCCCACGTCAACGGTGAGTCGCTCTATTTCGCGTCGATCAACTGCAACAAGGAGAGCATCGCCCTGGACCTCAAGGCCGCCGAGGACCGGGCCCTCTTCGAGAAACTGCTGGGCCTGGCCGACGTGCTGGTCGAGAACTTCCGCCCGGGGACGATGGAGAAGCTCAGCTACGGCTGGGACCTGCTCCACGCCCGATTCCCACGCTTGATCTACGGGGCCGCGTCCGGTTTCGGACACACAGGCCCGTACTCCAGCCGGCCGGCCTACGACATGGTGGTGCAGGGCATGGGCGGCGTCCTGAGCGTGACCGGCCCCAGCGGTGGGCCAGTGTGTCGGGTCGGCGTCTCGGTCGGCGACATGGTCGCCGCCCTGTTCCTGGCGACCGGTCTGAACGCCGCCCTGTATCAGCGGGAAATGACAGGCGCAGGCCTCAAGATCGACGTGGCCATGCTCGACTGCCAGGTGGCCCTGCTGGAGAACGCGCTGACCGCCTACCTGATGACCGGCAAGGTCGCCGGGCCGCAGGGGACGCGCCATCCGGAGATTGCCCCGTTTCAGGTGTTCCAAGCCCAGGACGGTCCGCTGGTGATCGCGGCCGGCAATGACGCTCTCTTCGCCACGCTGGCACGGACGCTCGACCGACCTGACCTGCTCGACAATCCCCAGTACTGCAGCAACGTCTTGCGGCGGACCAATGTCGATGCTCTCGAAGTCGATCTGGAACGGACGCTCAAGACGCGGAGAGTGCGGGAGTGGCTGCAATTGCTGGAGTCGGCAGGAGTCCCTTGCGCCCCGGTCAACACCGTGGCCGACGTGGCTGCCGATCCCCAGGTTGCGGCCCGGAACATGATTGTGGCGGTTCCGGATGCCCGAGTGGGTACGCTCAAAGTCGCCGGCAACCCGATCAAGATTTCGGGCGTCCCTGACCGCACGGAGTATCGGCCGCCACCGACGCTGGATGGGGATCGGGAGTCGATACTACGGACGATTGAGGAGCATTCTGGTTAGCCGCGACGCGGAGCGCAGCGGAGCGCGACCAGACTCCACCATGCGGAGCGTTCCCGGCCTTCGGTCCCGATGGCAAGCGCCTGGCCCTGACCGGAGGCAGCTTCGCCCAGCTGGACGTGATGAACCTGGATGGCACCGAGCGCAAAACGCTGTTCACGGGGAAATCGCGAACGCTGTTCAGCGTCTCCTGGGCCCACAGCGGCAATCTGATTGCGTTCTCGCACGGCGTTGTCTTCGGCTCGCCCAAGGACGCAGTCAACGTCTATACAATCCGCCCCGATGGGACCGAGAAGCGTGCCCTGACGCCCGACACGGGCAACAAGGCGGAAAAGGGAGAGTATTGAGAGACGTGGCCCAGATGGGTAGCAACGGGGAAAAAGCAATCGCCGAGCGACGCGACACAATTGGTCAAGCAAGCGCGGCAACGGTTGGGCGGACGATTCTGGGGACGGACCGAGATCATCAGACATGGCTCCGTCTTCCCAGGTTTGGTCAAAAAATGGCCAGCCGGACAAAAAACACCCTGCGCCAAGGGGCTTTTTGGGCCATCTGCCTCGCCTCGCCTTCGCCGGTTTCTCATCATTCGTTCCGCGCTGCGCCTCCAGCACCCCAGGCCCTGCCCTGACAATCTGAGCTGCAAGTCATTTTCCTTTCATGCGATACGCTCGATCACCGAGGACTGCCAGAGAGGGATGAGCATTCATTTCATGATTTCATTTATTTGGAATGTGAATTGCATCATTTGTTTGAGTTTATTCCCTATCCACTTGAATACTGCTCGAAGACGTGATGGTGTGACCGGGTGAACTATACTGATCAGCCGGTTAGCCTGATCACAGTTCGGATAGTAACCTTGGCGTTCGGCCCGTTGAGGAGGAAGACTCATGTACCAGGTACTGCTATGGGCGTTACGAAAGGTGGCGGAGTCCTATGAGGAGCTGATGGCCTTCTGGAGCGGTGGCCGGTCGTCGCGGGTGTGCTATCGGCCAAGTCTGGAGGGGCTAGAAGAGCGCTGGTGTCCGGCTGACGTCAGCATGTATTGGGATCCCACGTCCGGCAACAACGCCAGTACGCTTGCAAACTGGGACACGGGCAGCCTCGGCTCCGGCATGCACCCGACGGCGGCGCCGGGGAATACGAACGGCGAGTCGGACATCACCTATTTTGATGGAACAGCAGGGAAAGGAGGGAATAAGAACTGCACCTGGGATTACACGCCCACGAACGCCCTCAGCAGCGTCAGCTTCCAAGACGGTTGGACGCAAACGGTGACGTTTCTTGACCAGAAAGGTTTCTCCGTCTCCGCAGACTCAGGGGTGTTTCTCGATTCCGCGCCGACACTTGCCCCCAACGGCGACTCGGGCGCAAATGCGGTCGCCGCCATCACACTAAAGAATGGGGCGAAGTTTTCGGTCTTCCCCAGCAGCACTCTCTACCTGTCGGGCTACTCTTCGGGCAACGCCATTTTCTTGGCCGGCGATGGGACTGCTGGGGAATACTTGAACAACGGCGGAGCCGTGACCTATACGGGGGAGAGCGGCACCGTCGGAACCCCTTATATCGACTACCTGAATATTCCTGTCAAAAATACGGGCGTCTTCAAGGTCAATGGCAATGGCGATGGTAGTACCACTAGCGGGTCCACACTCCAGGTCTCCGGTTCAGACACCAACAACACGAATGGAGTTTCGTATTACCAGAACAATACATCGGCTGAGACTGACATATCCGGCAATGGCACGCTGTGGTGCGTCAACGATTTTTCGATGAACGGCGGGTTGCTCCAGACCAAGGACGCCTACACGGATAATCTGCAAGTCGGGACTGGAGGCAGTTCGCCCGTGGACGGCACCGTCACTCTCTCCGGCGGCACCGTCAACATCAACCCCGGCAACAATGTCTATGGAGTTTTGCAGATTTGGGGGACGACAGACTCAAACGCACCGACCCTCAACGTTGGTGCCGCGACCCTCAACTTCAAGGTCAGCATGACATCGAAGATCAATGCTCCTGCTGTAGGAACTTCCACCTACACATCGGATCAGCTGATCGTGGGCAACTCGACCCTGCAGGGCAATATGAAAGGGAAGGTCAACTTAGGGTACAACAGTACCCAGACCACGATCGGCATCCTACCACAGGGTACCGTAACGAATAACCATAAGTGGAACATCCTTTTCTACGGCACCGTGACCGGCACCGACGCCAACCACGTGACGGTCACGACAGGCTACACGCCGAAGTGGACTAACCCCAACTGGCTGGAAATCGACAACTGACCGTCACGGCTTTTCCGGGAGGTGAGCCCATTCGATGACGTGGGGGGGATGACGGATCGCCTCCTCCTGTCTTTGGAATACCCTCTCGTTTTCTTTCGTGACCTTGGCCCCAGAGGCCTCTTGGGTTGCCTTAAACCGCGCCTTGGATCGTTCCAGTTCTTTCAAACCAGCCTGGATTCTTTCCGGCCCAGGTTGGAAGTCCTCGCGGACGATGGCGTTGATGATGAGAACTTGCTCCTCTGGGCTGCCGTCGGTGAACCAAACCCGCACAACGGCCGTACCCTCCAGATTGGCGGCGTGGGTGTTGTTTCTGGCCCATTTGTCCCGCTCGATCCAGCCCAGCGTCTTTTCCTGCTTCTGAACGATAGGCAGAGCATTCACCTTCGGATCGCGGACGGCACCAGTGGTTCCAGAGCCGCGAAGGATCTGGATTGAATCGGCGATCCGTTTGGCGTTGTCCGGATCGTTCTTGCCCAGCCCGACGTAGACCAAGGCATAGATAGCCGGCATCTTGGACCTTTCCGGCGCGGGAGCAGCCGGCATGCTAGTCAGTCCGAGCAGCACGGCCAACACCACAACCAGACCCAGGGCTGCGAAGCGGTAGCACATGACAGACCTCCGGAAGTAAGGGGAATTGCACCCCTAATTGTACGCCGTCGCCAACCCTCGTCAACGCTTTCCTGACAAGCAAGGGATACCGGGATACCCCCAGCCGCTAGCGGCTCAGGCGGTTTGAGAGAAAGGACAGGTCCGCTCTCTTGCTCCTCTCTCCCCCAGTACGTGAAGGTGGGACCGTTTCGACCCCAAGCCGGCCGGGGCGAATACCAGGACCTGGGCGGCCCGGCCATCCAGTCCTGCCTGGGCGAGATCCTGTCCTGTGCGTGGGAGCCGGTGCCCCGGTTGATCCCCGACGAGCGACCCCTGATCGAAGAGACGCTCAAGGAACTCTGCGACCAGGAGAACTGCTGTCTGGTGGTGACCACGGGCGGCACCGGCCCGGCCCGGCGCGACGTGACGCCGGAAGCCACCGAGGCGGTCTGCGACAAGGTCCTCGATGGTTTCGGCGAGCAGATGCGGGCCGTGTCGCTGCGTTTCGTGCCGACCGCCATCCTGTCCCGGCAGATCGCCGGCATCCGCGGCCGCTCGCTGATCGTGAACCTGCCGGGCAAGCCCAGTGCCATCCGCGATTGTCTCCTGGCCGTCTTCCCCGCCATTCCCTACTGCATCGACCTGATCGAGGGACCGTACCTGACCACCAACGAGAACGTCGTCAAGGCATTCCGGCCCAAGAGCTGACCATGTCCGAACTGAAGCCGCCGCTGTCCGGCGTGACCATCCTCGACCTGTCCCGCGTGCTGGCCGGTCCGTATTGCACGATGATCCTGGCCAATCTCGGGGCGCGGGTCATCAAGGTCGAGATGCCCGGCACAGGCGACGACGCCCGCGCTTTCGGTCCCCACGTCAACGGCGAGTCGATTTATTTCGCGTCGATCAACTGCAACAAGGAGAGCATCGCCCTGGACCTCAAGGCCGCCGAGGACCGGGCCCTCTTCGAGAAGCTGCTGGGGCTGGCCGACGTGCTGGTCGAGAACTTCCGCCCGGGCACGATGGAAAAGCTCGGCTACGGCTGGGAACTGCTCCACGCCCATTACCCACGCCTGATCTACGGAGCCGCGTCCGGCTTCGGCCACACAGGCCCGTACTCCGGCCGGCCTGCCTACGACATGGTGGTGCAGGGCATGGGCGGCGTCCTGAGCGTGACCGGCCCCAGCGGCGGCCCGGTGTGTCGGGTCGGCGTCTCGGTCGGCGACATGGTCGCCGCCCTGTTCCTGGCCACCGGTCTGAACGCCGCCCTGTATCAGCGGGAAAAGACGGGCGTCGGAGTGAAGGTGGACGTGGCCATGCTCGACTGCCAGGTGGCCCTGCTGGAGAACGCCCTGACCACCTACCTGATGACCGGCAAGGTCGCCGGGCCCCAGGGGACGCGCCATCCGGAGATTGCCCCCTTCCAGGTGTTCCAGGCCCAGGACGGCCCCCTGGTGATCGCGGCCGGCAACGACGCCCTCTTCGCCACGCTGGCCCGCACCCTCGACCGGACTGACCTGCTCGACAACCCCCAGTACCGCAGCAACGTCCTGCGGCGGACCAACGTCGATGCCCTGGAAGCTGACCTGGAACGGACGCTCAAGACGCGGAAGGTGCGGGAGTGGCTGCAATTGCTTGAATCAGCTGGCGTCCCTTGCGCCGGTCAACACCGTGGCCGACGTGGCCGTCGATCCTCAGGTTGCGGCCCGGAACATGATTGTCGCTGTCCCGGAGACTCGAATGGGGACGCTGAGGGTCGCGGGCAATCCGATCAAGATTTCGGGCGTCCCTGACCGCAAGGAGTATCGGCCGCCACCGACACTGGACAGGGATCGGGAGGCGATCCTCCGGATGATCGAGGACCGCTCCGGTGAGTGCGTCTCTGGGAACACACGTCCGCAGGAAGAGCCGTAGGGTGGGCCGAGCGCAGCGAGGCCCACCACACCAGACGGTGGGCCTCGCTGCGCTCGGCCCACCCTACGAGCCTCCCAGGACATTGGCTTCCGCTGAAGCAATGAACCGCAATCGTCAGAACTTGACCCGGCACACCTCCACTTCCTCGTTGTGCTTCTTGAGGATGACGGTGTGCCGCTCGACCGTCTCCTGAGCCGTGCCGGCGTTGCGCGTCACCACTACCTGGACGTGAGACTCGCCGCCCAGCAGGTTCGGGTTGGGCCGGAAATAATGGACGAAGACACGATACTCGCCCGGTGACGCCTTGGAGACCTCATAGCGTTCCGGCCCATAACCCTGTGTCTGGTCCTGAGAGAGCCGGCCGCCGTTCTTCGTCTGAGTGTGCTGGTAAAAGCACTTGGTGCCATCCGGCTCGATGACCCACAGATCGACGTCGGTGGCATCCGTGTTCCAGGTGATGCTGACGCGCAAATCGCTGTGCGGATTGGCCCGCTTCATCTGCTCCAGCCGTTCGCCGAAGTGGTCGGCCACCTTGCGGTCGAGTTTGCCTTCGCGGATGGCTTGCTGCATCATCCGGGCGTATTCTTCCTGGACCACCTGCTTGAGCGCTCCGCCGAAGCGGTTGTGCCAGCTGCCCGCCAGCACAATCTCATACTGCACCGCTGCCAGGGCGTACCGATTCGCCTCTTCGAGAGAGCGTGCCAGGTCGCGGTAGCTGTGCGGCTCGAACGGCCGCTGCCTTTGCACTTGCTGGAACAGCCGGGCCGCCTGGGCCGGCTGCTTCAGGTCGAGCAGCCGGTAGCCCACCAGACGCAGCGCGTCGGAGCGACCGGGATGCTCCTCGACCACGCTGGACAGCGCACGCACCGCGCCGGCCGCGTCACCCTTCTCGCTCCGCCGTCGGGCCTCGCTCAGGTAAGGAGCCGGACTGTGCTGGTCCTTCTTGCGTTCGGCGAGGTAGCCGGCCGGAACGTCGCTCTGCCGCAGCAAGGCTCCTGCCAGCTCGCTGCCGCCCAGCTCGAAGTCCTGGTCCGTCAGCAGGGTCAGCAGCTTGCGGACGTGTTCGCCCTGCGTGCCGTCCAGCAACTTGACCCGAGGATTGACCTGCCCCACGAAACGCTCGAATGCTTGCCGTGCGGTCACTTCGCGGGCCAGGTTGGTCCACACATCGCTCAGGAACAGGCCCATGTCGCCTGTCAGCGTCTTGCCGCGCTCCTCTTCCAGGTTCAGCCGTTTGTAGTCGGCTTCGTTCTCCAGCACCAGGAAGGAAGCGACTCGACTGCCGATGCCATACTGCTGACAGTACGCTGTCACCAGGGTATCGAACTGGGGATCATTCAGGGCCAGCAAGGAAGAGACGGCAATCTCGGCCCAGGCGCGGCCCGCCATCTCCTGCTGGGCGACGCTGCCGGCACCGCTGACCTCGATGTCGAACTCCTGTTTCACCGACTGACCCTGAAACTGGCCCTCGACGACGATCCTGCTCTTGCCAGTCCCCTTCAGCCGGGCGGCAACGATCAGCTCGCCGCCAGGGTAGACGGCAGCCCGGCGACCCGCGATCAGCACGTCGCCGGCGCTGGGTCCATCCACGAAGCGGACGCTCTGCACCTTCAGGCAATGGTTGCGGTGCGCCTGGGCCGCCGCGGCCAGGTCAGCCTCGCCGAAGCAGTTGAAGATGCCGCCGCCCTGGCGCGTCAAGGCCTCGAACAGTTCCAGGTTCTCCGCACCCAGTCCGGTCCGGTAGCAGTGGAAACGGGTCGGGTACGGACAGCGTTTCTCGAAGCGAGCGGTCAGCGAGGCAACGTCGTCCGAACCCCAGGTGATCTGGCCGTCGGAGAGCAGGAAGCAGTTCAGCGGCGTGCCCGCCGGCAAGTCAAAGCCAGGCCGGGCCAGCTTCTCCAGGGCGCAGGAGAGGTCGGTGGCTCCTTCCAGCAGCAGGCCGTCGAGCCGCTTCAGGGCTTGCTTACGTCCCTCCGCCGTGTTCGGCAGGAAGCCTTGCGGTGCAACCCAGGCCGCACCCACGTTGAAGCAGAGGACGTTGAACTGCTTGATGTCCTGGTCGCTCTCCAGGATGCGTTTGAGCAGACCCATGCTGACACCAAAGCGGTCGGGCTGCTCGCTCAAGGACGTGTCCAGCAGGAAGACCGCATGGCTGGCGAAGGGAGCGGGCTTCTCGACGGCGGGCAGCTCCGGACGCAGCCGGGCGTAAACCGCGTAAGGGCCGTTCTCGCCTTGCCGGCCGACCAGGCTCTGGATGCGCGGCTGGACCGGCAGGCACGAAAAGACGATCTCGCCTTGAGGCTTGGTCTTGTTCCAGGTGCGGCTGAAGGTCAGCTGGCCGTCCCTGTCCTCCTTGCGACCTTCGGGCTGGAAACGAGGCTCGCGGCACTCCGCAGCCGGGGCTTGCAGGGCGAAACTCATCTCGGCGAGATCCCGGCCCGGGAGCGGAAAGCGATAGAGCATGCGCTGGTTGCTGACCGGCAGCAGCTCCTCGTAAGCGAGGATGACCCGGTTGTAGCCCTTGGCAGCAATGGGGAAGACACGCCCCTGGAAGGTGTTGCCGCCCGCATACTCCAGCAGCGCGGGGTCAATCCGGCCGCGGACGATCTCCTCGTAGGATTCCAGGGCCTTGTCCTTGGCGACGATGCGCGCTTCCTGGAGCCGACCCCAGTCCTTGGCATCCACGTTGCGGACCAATTCGGTCGGTCCGAGGCTGGCGAGAGCGTTCTCAGGCAGGGCAGGGGAGTTGCCGCGACGAGCGAAGCGCTGCGGCAGCTGATCGCGGGTCGGCCCAAGGAACATGGCGAAGTAGCTGGGGCTGGCTCCGGTCGGGAGCGGATACTCGAAGGTTCCCTCCAGCTGGCGGTCGTGCGGATTGCGGAAGACGTGATCGACCACGGTGCGGGCTCGCGGTCCGTTGATGGTCACCGAAACATGCAGGCTGACCAGTTCCAGCGTGTTGCGGTCGCCGACGTAGATCCGCGCCACCGTCGGCCGGGCTCGGTCCTGATGCCACACTTGTGGAGGTTGCTCTGGTTTTTTCGTCCCAGGAGAGGATTGCGAAGGGCGATTACCGTTCGGAGGAGCCGCAGGAGAAGGAAGCACGCCATCAACTGCTGGCCCGAACCCGTCCACCCGGCCCTGGTTCATGGCCCCAGCGTAACGAATCAGGGGGTCTGCCTTATGGGTTTCCTCTTCTTCCAGATCTGATGTCCCCGCTCGCCGAGGCCACTCCATCTTGGCGTCAGTCTTGGTGTCAGCGGCCTTGGTCTCGGGCCGAGGGGCCCCGTTCCGAACATCGGCCCGCTTTGAACTGCCGCACCCCGCCAGACCACCCCAGGCCAGACAGAGTGCAGCGACCAGAATCGCCCTGCACCCAAACAGCTCTCCCAATCGCGGACTCGTCACGCTGGACATGAACCATCTCCTTTCGGCAAAATCGAGCTGGCTTCACAACCCCAGGCCACGGAACGGGTCAGGCACCCGGGGAGACTGACCCTCCACCAGAGAAGATCCTACCAAGATAACGTTTATTCCTTCCAGAAGTTTGCTCAGCCCGGGCGAATCCGCGTGCCCTTGCGGCAAATTCCGCCTCCGGTTACAGTACATACATCGTTGAACCGAGAGGGTCGGAACCATTCCCATGACATTTCCAGCGGAACCGATCTGCGTTGTCATCGGTCGGACCCGGCACAAAATGGTCCAGATCGAGATCCAGGAGGCGGCCAAGCAGGGGGCCCAGCTGATCGAGGTTCGGCTCGATTTCCTGGCCAAGGCCCCCGACTTCCATCGTCTTCTGGATCGCAAGCCCTGCCAGATGCTGGCCACCGTCCGCCGGCCACACGATGGCGGTTCGTGGAAGGGCACCGAGGAGGCACGCCAGGCCCTGCTGCGCCAGGCCATTGCGGTCGACGTTTCCGGCCAGACCTTCGATTGGGTCGATCTCGAAACCGACATCATCGACAAAATCCGCCGCTACGGCAACGTCAAGCGCGTGGTCAGCTACCACAACCTGCGTGAGATGCCGGCCGACCTGGAAAAGATCCACGCCCGGATGTGCAAGCAGGACGCCGACGTGGTCAAGATCGCCGTCCGGGCCCAGAACCCGCTGGACAACCTCCGCGTCCTCAAACTGCTGCGCAAGCCGGCCAGGCCGACCATCGCCTTCTGCCTCGGCGACATGGGCATGCCATCGCGCATCCTCGGCGCCGTCTACGACACACCCTGGGCCTACGGGGCCTTCAACAAGGAGCGCGGCATCGCCCCTGGCCTGCCCTCCTACCAGGAGCTGAAGCAGGTTTACTTCTACCCGCGCATCAACGCCAACACGATGGTCTTCGGCGTCCTCGGCGATCCGGTGGCCCACAGCCTCAGTCCGCTGATCCACAACTCGGCCTTTGCCGACCTGGGGCTGAACATGGTCTACGTGCCCTTCCGGGTGCCGCGCAACGAATTACAGCCATTCCTGGAGGCGTTCAGCAGCCTGCCGGTCCACGGCTACAGCGTGACCATCCCGCACAAGGAGGCCGCGGCCGGCATCGCCAAGAAAAAAGACCTGGCGGCCAGCAAGATCGGAGCGGCCAACACCCTGGTGCTCGGCAGCGTCGGTTTCGATGCCTACAACACCGATTACCTGGGCATCCTCGATTCGCTCCAGGCCAACCTGCCCCGGGAACAGCCGACCGGCCCCGATCAGGAAACCGTCCACCGCTTCGATCAGGAGCACCCGCTGCAATCGCGCAGCGTGCTGGTGCTGGGGGCCGGCGGCGTCGCTCATGCCGTGGTCCACGCCCTGGTCCGCGAGAACGCCATGGTCACGGTCACCAACCGCACGGCCGAGCGGGCCCAGAAACTGGCCGAGGAGGCAGGCTGCCGGCACGTCGATTGGCCGGCCCGGCACAACGTCCTGGCCGACGTGGTCATCAACTGCACCTCGGTCGGCATGTTTCCGGACATGGACGCCACGCCGATCCACCCCAGCTATCTCAAGCCGGGCCTGGTGGTCTACGACACCGTGTACACTCCCGAGCAGACCCTGCTGATCAAGGAGGCCCGCTCGCGCGGCTGCCACGTGATCACCGGCGTCGATCTCTTCGTCCGCCAGGCGGCCCTTCAGTTCCAGCTGTTCACCGCCTTGCCGGCCCCGGTGGACCTGATGTACCGCCTGGTCAAGCAGGCCCTGTCCCCCGTGGCCCTGAGCAAGGTCGCTCCGCCCACGTCCTCCAAACACAAAGCCAAGGAAGAGGACGAGGAGTGAGCCGGAACTCGGAACTCGAAGGCGGAACGTAGGACGGGCTTCCCAGCCCGTCCTGCCCATACCGGACGGGCTGGGAAGCCCGTCCTACGTCACATTCAACCGGATAGCCCTCATCGGCCCGCGGGGCAGCGGCAAGAGCAGTGTCGGCCGGCTGCTGGCGCGGCGGCTGGGCTGGACCTTCCTCGACGCCGACGTGGTGCTGGAACAGCAAGCGGGCCAGTCGATCCGCGCTCTGTTCGCCACCGAGGGCGAAGCCGGGTTTCGTGAGCGTGAAAGTAGGATCCTGACCCAGCTATGCCAGTTGTCGGGCCACGTCCTCGCCACGGGCGGAGGCGTCATCCTCCGTCCGGAGAACCGCGACCTGCTGCGGCGCTCGGCGTGGGTGGTCTGGCTGACGGCCGACGTGGCCACCCTCAGCCGGCGACTGACGCAGGATGAGCGCACCGCCGACCGCCGGCCCTCGCTCACCGCTGCTGCTGCCGCGACTTCCGCCGAGGAAATTGCCGCGGTGCTTCGGGTCCGGGAACCGCTGTACCGCGAGTGCGCCAATGCCAGCGTGGACACGACGGGACTGGCACCGGAGGAGGTTGCCGCTGACATCCTGGGGAGGCTTGGGTGAAGAAGAGCCATCTTCTCCCCCGCCGCCTGAGTTCGGCTGTTGCCCTTTTTTGGAGTGCGGCAGTGGCTTTGCCTCTGCCGCTTTTGTTTCTCGTGTTTTTCTCTGGAGTGCGGCAGTGGCTTTGCTCTGCCGCTTTTGTTTCTTCGTTTGGCGTTTCTTGGGCTGTTGGCGTAAAAAGGGAAAAGCCAAAACAAAAGGCCAAACAAAAGCGGCAGAGCAAAGCTACTGCCGCACTCCAAAAAGAGCAAAAGCCGAACTGAGTGCCGCTGATGCTTGTCCTGCTGTACGTCGTGGTTTTCCTGCTCGGCGCCCTTGCCGGGGTGGCGATCAACTACTGCGCCGATCGGCTGCCTTTCGAGAAGAGCCTGTTCTGGCCGGGCCCGCGCTGTTCTTCCTGTTTGGCCCGGGTGCGCTGGTACGATCAAATCCCGATCCTGAGTTACCTGCTGCTGCTCGGCCGCTGCCGGACGTGCCGGGCCCGGTTGCCCCTGCGGTATTTCCTGGTCGAGCTGGGCACGGGCCTGGCGTTTCTCGGCCTGTTCTGGATGGAGATTGTCCGCAACAGCCTGGCCTTGAAGCTGATCCGGGACGAACAGCCGGCCATCCTTGCCGGCGACGTGCCGCTGCATCTGTGGGCGATGTTCGGCCACCACGCCCTGCTGGTGACGCTGCTGATCCTGGTGTCGGTCTGCGATCTGGAGCATCTGGAGATCCCGCTGGGGATCACTGTGTTCGGGACGCTGCTGGGGCTGATCGGCTCGGTGCTGCTGCCCTGGCCCTTTCCGGACCGGGTGCCTGTGGTAGCTTCGCGTCCCCAGATCCTTGTCCCTGGGCCGCTGCGAATCGGCGGGGTCCCGGACATTCCTCACGGGGCCTATCCCTGGCCGGTCTGGTATCAGCAGCAAGCAAACGGCAGCTGGAGCACGCCGGCCTGGCTGCCGGCCGGCAGCTGGCAGCTGGGCCTGGCCACCGGGCTGGCGGGAGCGGTCATGGGGGCGCTGGTGCTGCGCGGCGTACGCTTTCTCTTTGGCGTGGGCCGGGGCATCGAGGGGCTTGGCCTGGGCGACGCTGACCTGATGATGATGGCCGGCAGCTTCCTCGGCTGGCAGCCGATCCTGTTTGCCTTCTTCATGGGGGTCTTCCCGGCCTTGTTCTTCGGGGTCGTGCAGCTGCTGCGCAAGGGCGATCAGCCGATGCCCTTCGGCCCTTCGCTGGCCATTGGCGTGCTGATCGTGCTGTTCAGCTGGCCCTGGCTGGGCGATCGCTTTCGGATCCTCCTGTTCGATGGTTGGATCATGGGAGGGTTGTTCCTGGCAGGGGCGGTGTTCCTGCTGATCACCAGCTTCCTGCTGCGGCTGATCCGCGGCCGGCCCCAGGCCGAAGACGGCAAGGGGACCGCGTGAGGACAGATTCGCTCTTTTCTCGGAGGCCAAGATGTACCGGATTTGTGCCAGTCTCGTCTGCTTGTTGGCTCCCGCTTCACTTCCCGCGGCGCCCCTCCCTGAGTTTCACCTGAAGGCGCCTCTCGCCTTGAAGGGGCACAGCAGGACCATCTGGGGCGTCGCCTTTCACCCGGCTGGGAGGATTCTTGCTTCGGGAGGAGGGGAGGGAACAATCAAACTGTGGGACATCCCCAGTGGGAAGAACACCGCCACCTGGCAAGCCCACTCGCCGCACCCCGCGGGAGTCACTGCTGTCGCGTTCAGCCCCGATGGCAAGGTACTCGCCTCTGGCGGTCACGACGGAGGAGTTTGGCTGTGGGATGTTGAAACGGGGAAACGGATAGCAGGGCTCTCCGGTCATAAGACGCTCACTCACTGCGTCTGCTTCAGCCAGGACGGGAGATTCCTTGCCTCCACGTCCGCAGACACGACCGTGGGGTTATGGGACGCCGCAACGCACAAGAAAATCGCCACGCTGAAGGGCCATACGGCATCCGTCTTCGCCGCCGTCTTCAGCCCTGACGGCAAGATCCTGGCCACAGGCAGCAACGACGGCTCGATCCGGCTGTGGAGCGTCCCGACTGGGCAGCACCTCGCGACGATGACCGGGCACCGCAGGTGGCCTAACGTACTTGCCATGAGCCCGGACGGCAAGACGCTGGCATCTGGAGGCGAGGACGATCTGCTCTGCTTTTGGGACGTCGAGTCGCGCAAACAGATCGCTTCAGTGCAAGCGCACACGGAAGCGCATGGACTTGCCTTTCACCCGAGCGGGAGGACGGTCGCCTATGCAGGGTCGAATAACAAGATTCAGATTTGGGACGTGGCAACCCGAACGGCCGTAACAACCCTGGAGGGGCATGCCAGGTACGTCTTCGCGCTGGCGTATAGCCCGAATGGCCAGATTCTGGCTTCGGGTGGAGACGACAACACGATTCACCTGAGAGACCCGGAGCGGGACAAGCAAAGCAAGTGAGGTGTGGAAAGCAAACCGGGGCGGCTTTTGGGCCTCGAACCGCTGCATGAAACTGCTTCTCAATACCTGTGTTTGGGGCAGCGCCAAGGCGAGTTGACTGACCAGAGATTCATCATGGGACTCTTTGACTTTTTCAGGCGGAAACAGCCCAAACCAGCCGCTCCCGACCTGGTGGAGCAGGACCTGGATGAGCCTCGTTGCCATCACTACACCTTTGCCCATCTTGCGCTGCGAAGCGTGGCCCAGGAACAACCGCTTGCCTTCCTGGGCGTGCTGGCATCGCCGGACGCCAGGCGGTTTCTCGCAAACCTCTTCCAGTCGGTCTCCGAGCATTGCAAGGAGCGAGAACCAAAGCCGGATTTCGGCATCGAGGACGTCGCCGTTCACCCGGTCCGGATCGGGCACTATCCGTGCGCGGTAATCGAGATGCCCCGCCCGAGAGCAACAACCGAGACGTTTTTTGTTGCGGCCGTGTTGCTCGCGGATCTGGATCAGGGCCTCCCGGATTCAAAAGACGTCAAGCTCCGCTATTTCACTCTGGAGAAAGGGTTCGTTATCGGAGGCCCGCCCCGAACCGTTCTCTGTGAGTGGACTGCCGAAGGGAGCCACGTCAACTATGGGGATGGTCCAGAACCGCAACTGGAAGCGTTTACCGAAGCGGTGCGCGAGATGCTGGAAAGGAAGTCGTAACAGCAAACGCTGAGCCACGCCGATGGAACAAGCCTACCGCGAGGACCTGGCGTACGTCCATGACGCTGGCTTTGGGCGTTTTGCCCGGGGCGCCGCTGTCCTCCTGCTTGAAGAACTGACTCGCCGCGGGTTGGGGCACGGGCTGGTGATCGACCTCGGCTGCGGCAGCGGCATCCTGTCGGAACCGCTTGCCGCCCACGGATTCGAGATCCTGGGAATCGACCTCTCCCTGGCGCTCCTCGCTCTGGCTCAGCAGCGCGTGCCCAGCGGCCGATTTCGCGTGGAGTCACTGCTGACGGCGGACCTGCCCCGTTGCGTCGCCATCGCTGCCGTCGGCGAGTGCCTCAACTACCTGTTTGACGAGCAGAACAGCTTTGCGGCCGTCCGGCAGGTGCTGGGCCGCGCCTTCAACGCCCTGGTGCCGGGTGGGCTGCTGGTGTTTGACGTCGCCGAGCCGGGGCGTGTGCCCGGAGGATCCTCCAGGACCTGGACGGAGGGGGAGGACTGGGCCGTACTCGTCAACGCCGAGGAAGATTGGCAGCAGGGGTTGCTGACCCGCCGGATAACCAGTTTCCGCAAGGTCGGCGAACTGTACCGAAGGGACCACGAAGTGCATCGCTTGCGGCTGTTGCCACGGGCCCTGGTTCTCTTCTGGCTGGAGGAGATCGGCTTTCAAGTGCAAACGCTTGCCTCCTACGGGCCGGTGCCGTTCGCCCCAGGGCACGCCGGGTTGCTGGCGCGAAAACCCAAGTGAGCCACCGGCTGAAACATGCAGCTCCCTTGCCGGGTATTGCTGTTCGTACCCTGTCCATTTGGTCTGGCAAAGGAGAACGCTTCCATGAATGCCCGGCACGTCCTGGGACTGGCGGTCCTGCTGCTGGCCTGGTGCCCTCTCGCCTGGCTCCACGCCGGGGAGCAAGGCACTACCCTGACGAAGGAATCGGCCATTGCCCGCGAGGCCCACGCCCTGGCCCAGAAGATCGACCTGCACGTCGCCAAACACCTGGCGGACAACCGGGTCGAGCCGGCTCCCCGGGCCGACGATGCCGAGTTCCTCCGTCGCGTCTACCTCGATCTCGCCGGGCGCATCCCCTCCGTGGAGGAGACCCGCACGTTCCTCGCCGACAAGCGGCCGGACAGGCGTGCTCGCCTGGTGGAGCAGCTCCTGGCCAGCCCCCGCTATGCGGTCCACTTCACCAACGTCTGGCGGGCCCTGATGCTGCCCGAGGCGAACAATAACTTCCAGGTTCGCCTCCAGCAGGGCGGCTTCGAGTCCTGGATCAAGAAGCAGTTGGCCCGGAACGCCGGTTACGACCAGATGGTCCGCGAGGTGCTGACGGCGTCGCCGGGGCGGGGCAACTCCCCCATCGCCTTCCTGGGCAGCGACAACAGCCCGGCAGCGTACTACCTCGCCAAGGAGTTCAAAGCCGAAAACCTGGCGGCCGGCACCGCCCGGCTGTTCCTCGGCATCAGCGTCGAGTGCGCCCAGTGCCACAACCATCCCTTCGCTGACTGGAAGCGCGAGCAATTCTGGGGCTTCGCGTCCTTCTTCGCCGGCATCAAGTCCAATCGGCAGATGGACTTCCTCCTGCCCGACGGCGAGGACGCGGACAAGCGTTCGCTGACCATCCCCGGGACTGGAAAGGTCGTGCAGGCCAAGTTCCTCGATGGCACCGAGCCGGAGTGGAAGGCCGGAGCCGGCACCCGCACCACCCTGGCCGACTGGCTGACCTCGGCCAGCAACCCCTATTTCGCTCGCGCCGCCGTCAACCGCGCCTGGGCCTACTTCCTCGGCACCGGCCTGGTCGAGCCGATCGATGAGATGGTCGGCGGCCACAGCACCAGCAGCCACCCGGAACTGCTCGACCTGCTGGCCCACGAGTTCGCCGCTCACAAGTTCGATCTGAAGTATCTGATCCGGGCCATCACCAGCAGCCAGGCCTATCAGCGCACCAGCGCCGCCACGGACAAAAGCCAGGACACCCTGAGCCTGTTCGCGCGGATGCCGCTGCGCGGGCTGACTCCCGAGCAGCTGTTCGACAGCGTGGCGCTGGCGACCGGCTACCGCGACTCGGGCAGCGGCGACGACCTGTTCAGCGGCCTGCTGGGCGGCAACCGCTCGGCCCGGTCCGAGTTCCTGACGCGCTTCGCCCACACCGAGCGGGCCACCGAGGCGGAAACGTCCATCCTGCAAGCCCTGTCGCTGATGAACGGCAAGGTGATCGCCGCCGCCACGTCGCTGGAACGCAGCGAAACCCTGGCCGCCATCGCCGACGCCCCCTTCCTCTCCCAGGCCAGCCGGATCGAGGCGCTGTACCTCGCCACGCTGTCCCGCAAGCCGGAGAAGAAGGAACTCGACCGCGCCGTCCGCTTCGTCGAGGACGCCGTGAAAGCCGCCAAGGGCAAGGACGACAAGGCCCGCCAGGCGGCCTCCAGCCAGGCGCTGGCCGACGTCTTCTGGGTCCTGCTCAACAGTCCCGAATTCATTCTCAATCATTGACCGGGGGAGGTGTTCTTCGACCCCTGCCGGCTTGCCCGGCAGGTGAAGCAGGTCACTGGCTAGACGAAGGAGCAGCAAATGACTTTTCTTTCCCTCTCTTCTAGCCAGCTCAATCATTGACCGGGGGAGGTGTTCTTCGACCCCTGCCGGCTTGCCCGGCAGGTGAAGCAGGTCACTGGCTAGACGAAGGAGCAGCAAATGACTTTTCTTTCCCTCTCTTCTAGCCAGCTCAATCATTGACCGGGGGAGGTGTTCTTCGACCCCTGCCGGCTTGCCCGGCAGGTGAAGCAGGTCACTGGCTAGACGAAGGAGCAGCAAATGACTTTTCTTTCCCTCTCTTCTAGCCAGCGACCTGCTTCACCTGCCGGGCAAGCCGGCAGGGGTCGAAGAACACCTCCCAGGATCTCGCACAAGTGACACGAAAGGATCATTCCATGACCCAATTGACGAGGCGCGACTGGCTCAAGCTGTCCGCCGCCGGTATCGTCGGTTATTCCCTGTCCGGCTGGCTCGGCAGCCTGGCCAACGTCGCCGCGGCCAGCCCGCAACGGAAGCGCTCGTGCATCCTGCTGTGGATGAACGGTGGGCCCAGCCAGATGGACACGTTCGACCTCAAGCCGGGGCACGCCAACGGTGGATCGTTCAAGGAGATCCAGACCAGCGTGCCCGGCATCCGCATCAGCGAGCATCTTCCCAAGATCGCGAAACACGCCGATCAGCATGGCCATCATCCGCTCCATGAGCACCAAGGAGGCCGACCACGGCCGGGCCACTTACCAGATGCGCACCGGCCATCTCCCCGGCGGCCCGGTGCAATTCCCGACCATCGGCTCGCTCTTCTCCAAGGAGCTGGAGCAGCCGGGCGCCGAGCTGCCCAATTTCGTCAGCATCGCGCCGTACCGCTTCTTCAGTCCGGCGGCGTACGGCCCCGGCTTCCTCGGCCCGCAGTATGCCCCGCTGGTCGTCGGCGAGAACCAGCAGAGCATCATCCCCATCCCGGGCCGGCAAAACAACAACGACTACCTGGACTCGCTCAAGGTCCAGGACATCGACCTGCCCGACGGCGTCGGCGCCGACCGGGCCGACGCCCGGCTCAAGCTGCTCGGCGAGATGCAGAACGATTTCCTCGCAGAAGCGCTCGGCCATCTCCTCGCAGAGCCAGCGCAGCGCCTACCAGCGGGCCGTGACGCTGATGCGCTCCAAGGCCACCAAGGCGTTCGACCTGAACGACGAGCCGGCCGAGCTGCGCGATCGCTATGGCCGGAACCTGTTCGGCCAGGGCTGTCTGCTGGCCCGCCGGCTGATCGAGCGCGGCGTGCCGTTCATCGAGGTGTCGCTGGCCACGGTGGGCAACCTGGCCCTGGGCTGGGACACGCACATCGACAACTTCAACGCCGTGAAGCGGCTTAGCGAGACCCTCGACCCCGCCTGGTCCACCCTGATGGAGGATCTCAAGGACAAGGGCCTGCTGGACAGCACGCTGATCGTCTGGATGGGCGAGTTTGGCCGGACGCCCGAAGACTGAACGGCAACGGCGGTCGCGACCACTGGGCCAACTCCTGGTCCACGGTCCTGGCCGGCGGCGGCATCAAGGGCGGACAGGTCATCGGCAAGACCAGCGCCGACGGTACCACCGTCGAGGAGCGGCCGGTCGGCGTCGAGGACTTCCTGGCCACCGTCGCCCTGGGCCTGGGCATCGACATCACCAAGCAGAACAACTCCAACGTCGGCCGGCCCATTCGCATCGTCGAGCCGACCGCCAAACCGATCAAGGAGGTGCTGCTGTGAGCAAGGCTACATTGCATTTGGGAAGTGGCGGCATCCTGGCGGTTGGGCTCGTGCTGGCCGGCTGGTTCTCCGCGGCGGCGGCCCCGACCAAGGAGCCCAGGCCGGCGACCGGTTACGCCCAGGACTTCGTTTTCCTGGGCGAGGCCCGGCCGGTGCTGATCCGCTTGCAGGTGAGCGTGGATGGGACCTCGGTCCTGGCCCGGGGGACGAGTTCCTCCGGTCGCTGTTCGGCTACCTGGACGTCAACGGCGACGGCGTGCTGAGCAAGGAGGAGGCCGAGCGTGCCCCGAGCCTGACGCAGGTCCTCAGCGGCGGCGTGGGGATCACCGTCCGTGGGCCCGGCGGAAGGGCCGGCGGGAACACGCCCGCGCCGACCCTGGATGCTCTGGACACCGACAAGGACGGCAAGGTCACCTTGATCGAGCTGTCGGCGTACTACCGCAAGAACGGCTTGCAGCCGTTTCAGTTCCAGTTCACCCAGCCGGCCAATCCTTTCGGCGTGCTGGTGCTGGGCGGCATGCGCGGCGACCCGCCGGCGGACGCCGTCGGCAAGAAGGTCTTTTCGCTGCTCGACACCAACGGGGACGGCAAGCTGAGCAAGGAGGAGCTGACCGCTGCCGCGGACGTGCTGCTCCGGCTGGACGAGAACGAGGATCAGATCGTCACTCCGCGTGAGCTGGCGCCGAACGCCACCCCGGATGGCACGAACGCCCTGATGTCGATGATCGCTGGCCCGGGAAAAAAGGATGTTGCGACCAGCAACAAGGACCTGGTCCCGGTCCTGACGCCCGGCGAGGTCCCCGCCGACCTGGTGCGCCGACTGCAAGAACGCTACGGCCCCAAGGTGGACAAGACGGAGGAGAAAAAACTCATCCGCAAGGACCTTGGCCTGGACAAGGCGACGTTCGCCAGGCTCGATGCCGACAAGGATGGATTGCTGGACAGTCAGGAACTGGCCGGCTTCGTCAAGAGAACCCCGGACCTGGAGCTGGCGGTGCGGCTCGGCAAGAACGAGACGCAGGATCGCCTCGTGGTCCTCGGCGGAGAGAAGTCTCCTCTGACAAGCAGGGTCCGGTCGAATGCCGGCGTGGTGTCGGTGGACCTCGGGTTGAGCCGAGTGGACCTGCACGGCGGCGAGGAGGATCAGCGGCCCGATCCGTTTGGCAACCTCATCCGGCAGCAGTACCTGGCCAACTTCGCCCAGTCCGACAAGGACAATAACGGCTACCTCGACGAGAAGGAGGCCAACGCCAGCCGGCAATTCCGCAACACGTTCAAGGCGATGGACCGGGACGGCGACGGCAAGCTGTACGAGAAGGAGGTCACGGCCTACTTCGAGCAGTATCAGAAACTGCAAGCGCAAGCCCAGGCCAGCTGCGTGACTCTGGTCTTCTCGGACCAGAGCCGGGGACTGTTCGATCTGCTGGACGCCAACCGCGATGGCCGGTTGAGCATGCGGGAGCTGCGGCAGGCGCCGAAGCTGCTGGAACTGGACCGCGCCGGCAAGGGTCACCTGACCACGGCCGACGTTCCGCGCGGCTACCAGCTGACGCTGCGCCGAGGCCCGGTGACCACGGGCGTCAACGACCGGGCGGCCTTCTTCAAGCTGTACGCCGGTTACGGTGAGGGCGAGACCGATTACGGACCGCAGGCCGGCCCGGTCTGGTTCCGCAAGATGGACCGCAACCGCGACGGCGACGTTTCCCGCAAGGAGTTCCTCGGCAGCGACGAGGAGTTCCGGCAAATCGACACCGATGGCGACGGGCTCATCAGCCTGGAAGAAGCGACGAAGGCCGACCAGCGGTTCCGTAAGGTAAAGAATTAAACCACGGATAACACGGATAGCACGGATAAGTCAAAACCCAATTCTTTGTCTTATCCGTGCTATCCGTGTTATCCGTGGTTCAATTCTTTGTGAGGTGTTCGGGATGGCGTGTTCTTGCTTCCTCCGGTAGGATGCCACTTGGGACCAGTGACAATCTCTCGTCCCATTGTCGCGGAGGGGAAGAATGCAATCTGTCCTGTATTCCTTGATCGCGGTCGCCTGGCTGACTACGGGCGGCGACGAGGTCCATTCCGGCTATCTGACGCCGACCCCGGAAGCCGAGCAAGCCCAGGCGTACCTGCCCCGCGAAGGCGACCTGGTCTTTTTCGATGACCACAACCCCATCTGGAACATCCTCTTTGCCTGGGCCGGCACTGGTCCGCCGCTGCACGTCGGCATCGTGGTGAAGCGCTACAACGGCTCCCTCGCGATCCTGGAAGCGGGGCCGGATGATTCCATCTGGGTGACGATCAAACCGGTCGCATCACGCTTGCAGCAATTCCACGAGCAATTCCAGGGAACGATCACCATTCGCCGGTGCAAGAAGGAGCTGACTGCCGAGCAATCGAAGGCGCTGACGAAGTTCGCCGAGGCCCAGGAAGGCAAGCAGTACGCGGTCCTGCGGCTGCTGGTCCAGGGGACGCCGTTCCGCAGTCGCGGTCCCATCCGCGAGATGTTCCTGGCCCACACCTCCCTCGATCGCTGGAGCTGGTTCTGCTCTGAGCTGGTGGTGGCCGCGGGGACCGTCGCCGAACTCTTCCCCAGCACGGTCAAGGCGAACGTGACGTATCCGCTCGACATCGCCAACAATCGCCGCCATGACCTGAGCGCGATCTGGCACGGCGCGGAAACGTGGCGACCGACGCCAAAACCAGCTGCACCGTAACGGCAGCTATTCTCCCAGGCACTTGAGGATCGTCTCGGCGACAAAGCGATTACCCGCGGCGTTGAGATGGACCCGGTCGCCGGTCAGGATGCCTTTCTCCTTGTTGTCGGGATTGTTCTTCTTCAGATGCTCCAGGAACGCTTGACGCAGGTCGCACAGTTGCGACTTCGTTTCCCGGGCCACCTTGCGGCTGATGTCGGAATACTGATCCAGCTTGGCGTCGAGAGAGTTGCCGCCATCGCGTTTCTCGCCGATGACGCTGGGCGTGCACAGCAGCACCCGGGCGCCCGTCTGCTGGATCTGGCCGATGACGTCCTTCAGACCGGCTTCGTATTTCTCGGGAGTCGTCCCGCGCTTGGGATCTTTTTCCCCGTGCCAGACGTCGTTGATGCCGATGTAGATGACCACGAGCGTCGGCTTCTTGTCCAGCACGTCCTTCTTCAGGCGGCGCTGCAAATCGGGGACCTTGTTGCCGCTGATGCCGGCCCCGATCACTTCGACGTCCAGGTCCTTGTGCTTCTCGTTCAAAGTCTTGCGAATCAGCGTGACGTAACCGTTTTCGCCCGCCCCGGCCTGGGTAATGGAATCGCCCAGGAAGACGATGCGTTCCCCCTTTTTCAGAGGAGGGGCCTTCTCTGCGGCGGTGAGGCCAGCAGGAGAAAGCCCCAGCAGGAACGCGGCAATCAGGGTGAAGAGGAGACTGGACAAGCGGTTCATTGGAAGTTCCACCTTGCAAGAGTTCAGAAACCACCTTCCCCCAGTATAGAGATTCCACGCCCGGAGACTGCGGGCTCGCCAGGTCATTTCTGGACGCGCACCGGGAACGACGGCCGTTTCAGCTCCGCCGACGGGTGCCGCTCCAGTTCCTTCAGCACGATCTCGATGGCCCGGTCCAGCTGCGGGTCCTTGCCGGCAATCACGTCCGCGGGCCGCTGCTCGACCTCCACGTCCGGCGGCACGCCCTCGTTCTCGACGACGAAGCCGTCCTCCGTCCAGATGGCCAGGTTTGGCGCCGTCACGCTGCCGCCGTCCATCAGCACCGGGAAGCCCAGGATGCCGACCAGACCGCCCCAGGTGCGCTTGCCGACCAGCGGCCCCAGCTTGTACTTGCGGAACATCCACGGCAGCATGTCGCCGCCCGAGCCCGCCGTCTCATCGATCAGCATCACTTTCGGTCCCTGGATACTGGCGCCCGGCGTCTTCAGGTCCTCGCCGTAGCGCGTCGCCCACATGGCCGAGAACGGCCGGCGCAGGTGGTCGATGTAATAGTCCGCCACCTGGCCGCCGCCGTTGAACCGCTCATCGACGATGATCGCCTGCTTGTCGGCCTGCGGGAAGAAGTAGCGCTTGAAATAGGCGTGGCCGAGGCCCGCCGTGTTGGGGACGTAGACGTAGGCCACCCGGCCGCCCGTCGCCTGGTGGACCTTCTTGAGGTTGCCCTCGACCCAATCGCGGTTGCGCAGGGCGGACTCATTGGCCAGTGGCTCCACCGTGACGGTCCGGCTGCCGGTGCCGTCGGCCCGGGGACCGACGGTGATCTCGATGCTCTTGCCCGCCGTGTTCTCGAAGAGCGAATACAGCTCCGTCGGGGCCTTCAGCTCGATGCCGCGAACCGCAAGGAGGAACTCGCCCGCCTTGACCTCGACGCCCGGCACCGTCAGCGGCGAGCGCAGCTCCGGGCTCCAGTTCAGGCCGCCGTAGACCTTCTTGAAGCGGTAACGCCCATCGACGATCTCGTAATCCGCCCCGAGCAGGCCGCCCGGGACCGTCTTGCGCTCGTGCAGCCGTTCGCCGGGAGCCAGGTAGCTGTGACCGACCGCCAGCTCGCTGAGCATCCAGCGGATGACGCGATCAAGGTCGCCGCGCGTCGCCAGGTGCGGGACGAACACCTCGTACTTCTTCTCGATCGCCTTCCAGTCGGCCCCGTGCATGTTGGGGTCGTAGAAATAATCGCGGTTGATGCGCCAGGCCTCGTGCAGGATCTGCGCCCACTCGGCCCGCGGCTCGATGCGGACCTCGATCGCATCCACCTTGAGCTTACCCTTGCCCGGCTCCGGTTTCCCGGTCACGTCAATGATCGCCCAGCTGTCCGGAGAGCGAGGACACCAGCGCCTTCTTGCCGTCGCTGCTCAGGTGGATAGTCATTGACGCCGGACCTGGACCGTTTCGCGTTTGCGCTTGGCCAGGTCAAAGCGCTTCAGCTCCGCTCCGCGTGGGCCGTCCTCGGTGCGGAGCCGCGGGCCGTTCCAGGTAAAAGATCTGGCCACTGGCACCCGCTTGCAGGTCGACGGTGGACACCCGCCGGTATCGGCAGTGCGAGGATGCGCTGATCGATCCCGTCAAAGTCGATGACGACCGGCTCCGCTTTCGGTTCGGGTTTCTTGTCGTCGGCTTTGGGCTTCTCGGCGCCAGGTTTCTCCTCATCGCTTTCCCTCACCAGGGGGGAAGGAAGACCTTTCCGCAGCACCACCACGTAGATGGAGCGTTGCAGCCGCATGTCGGCGTTGGACTGGGCGAACCACTGGTTGACCGGGCCGGCGTCGGTCGAGGAGAGGAAGTACAGATACTTGCCGCCGGCGTCGAAGACCGGATCGATGGCATCGCTCAGGCCATCGGTGACGGCCTGCGACTTGCCCGTGGCCAGATCGTAGGCATGGACAGTGTGATACGCGGCCTTGTTGCCCAGGGTGTAGGCGATCCACTTCGAGTCCGGCGACCAGGCGGCCCGCAGCGTTTGCATCCGGGTTGGCCCATACTGCGGCTCCGAGGCGATCTTGTGGACCTTGCCGCTTTTCAAGTCGATCCAGAACAGTGACTGCGAATTGTCAATGAACGTCAGCTTCTTGCTGTCGGGCGACCACGCCGGCGACTCGTAGAAGCCGGCGCCACCGAGAGCGTAAGCCGTGATCTTGCCCTTGCCGTCGGCGGAGCGGACGTGGAGCTGGTACTCGCCGCCCTCGTCGGAAAAGTAGGCGATCGATTTGCCGTCGGGCGACCAGGCCGGGGAGCGGTCGTGAACGCTGGGAGAGTTGGTCAGGTTGCGCGGATCGCCCTTCTCGGCCGGGACGGTGACGATCTCGCCGCGGAACTCGAAGACCGCCCGCGCCCCCGACGGCGACAGGGCCGCATTGCGGACGTACTTCGCGCCGCTGACGTAGCGCGGCCGGGCCTCGACCAGGTCGGTCGCCACGCCGATCTTCAGACGCTTGCTTTCGCGCTTCTCCGGTTCGTACAGGTGCAGGTATCCGGCTTGCTCATAAATCAGGCGACTGCCGCCGGCGCCGACGTCGAGCACGGGAAAATCGCTGTACCGGGTCAGCTGCTTGACCTGCCGGGTCATGGTGTCATACGCGAAGAGGTTGTATTCGCCGGCCCGGTCGGAGCGGAAATAGATCACGTCGCCGATCCATTGCGGGTCGAGATCGTTACAGCGGCCCTCCGGCTGCGGGATCGGCTCGACGCCGTGGTCGCTCTTGCGATAGATCAGGATGCGCGAGTGAGTGCCGCCGCGGTAGTGCTTCCATTGCTGGCTGCGATCGGCCAGCGGTGTGTAGGCGATCTGCTGTCCGTCCGGAGAGAAGGACGCCTGCACCCCGTTGGGGATCAGCAGCTGCGTCGGCATGCCGCCGGTGAGCGGCACGGTGAACAGCTGGGTGTAGCGGCCTGTGAAGACGTGCCGCGGCGACGAGAAGACGACCGCCTTGCCGTCGGGCGTGAAGCCGCGAACGGTGTCGGGGCCCGGATGCCAGGTGAGCCGGCGCGGCGAGCCACCCTCGACGGGAATGACGTAGACGTCGGTGTTGCCGTCGTACTGGGCGCTGAAGGCGACCGTCTTGCCATCGGGCGAAAAGACCGGGTGCGATTCGACGCCGATGTCGCTGGTCAGGCGGCGGACGTTGGTGCCGTCCAGGTCCGCGACCCAGAGGTCATCGGCATAAACGAAGGCGACGTGGCTGGCTGCTGACGGCCGGCTGCGCCAGCAGCCGGGTGTCGTGGATGTCCGGGTCGGCGCAGGCCAGGCCGGCAACAAGCAGCACGGCCACAGGCGCAGCAGCAGGTGGAGCAGGGAGGAGCGCATCATGGGTGTCTCGCATGGAGTGGGGTTTGGTTACGCCCGTTCATGGCGTCAGGATACTCGGACGGGACGCACGTCGCAATGGGCAAGATTTTGGAGAGAGCAATCTGCCGGGCGCTTGCTCTCTCCTTACTCAAGGTCAAATCGGAAGGAGCCAAGCGTGGCCTCGTCTGACGCGAACCATTTGGGTTGAAAGGGCCATCTGTCCTTTCGCAAGAACATTGGCGGGAATAATTGCGGATCAAAGTTGTCCGCTGGCCTTATTGTCCTCTGCCACGAAAAGTCCAGGACCAGTTTCTTGCCAGCCAATTCATCGAGGGAATACGGGATTGTCACGACTTCGACCCCCGGTTGGCCCAAGTTGAAGCAGTTTTTGATCAGGGCAAAAAGCCACGGCACTGACACAGCCGGCATGGTCTCGCAGGACTCGCACTTCGTTACCGATTTCGTCTCCCACAAGCGGACCGTGCGGTCGCGGCTACCGGAAGCAAGGAACCGGCCATCGAGAGCAAAGGCGACGGACTCGACCGCGCCTTCATGGCCGATCAGCCGGCGCGTCTCGATGCCCTTGTCCACGTCCCAGAGCCGGACCGTCCGGTCATAGCTCCCCGTGGCCAGGGTTCGGCCGTCCGGTGCGAAGGCGACCGACCGCACCTGGGCCTCGTGGCCGATCAGGCAACGGAGTTCCTTGCACTGCTGAAGGTCCCAGAGCCGGACCCGCTGATCCTCGCCCCCTGTAGCCAGCAAGCGGCCATCCGGGGAAATGGCCACCGCCCAGAGACCGCTGCCGTTCCCCTCGAACCGGTGGATTTCCTGATGCGTGGCCAGGTCCCAGAGGCGGAGAGAGCCGTCCTGGGACGCCGAGGCCAGTCCACGGCCATCGGGCGTGAATGCGAGGCCGTGGACCCAGTCCCGATGTCCCGCGAGAAGAGCGAGTTCCTTTCCCGTCGCCGTTTCCCAGACGCGAATCGCTCCGCTCCGGCCGCCGGCCGCAGCCAGCGGCCATCGGCGGAGTAGCAAACGGTGGAAACCATTCTGCCAAGCCGGAACCGGGCCGTCCCCAGGCGAGCAATCGCACCCTCCGGCAGCGGATCGCCGAACACGTCGATCCGTGCTTGCCGCCCGTCCTCTTCTCGTGAGATTGCCTGGACGGCCCTCTGGCCTGCCGGCTTCTCCGGTGCGGAAGGCAGCAGCACGGCGGCCCAGGCAACGATGCTGGTGGCGAGAAGGAGCAGGATCGCCCCTTTCACCTTGATCGCGGTTGAGGAAAAGAGACCGCTGCGGAGCAATGCAGCCACCGGAGCGGCGACGGCCGAGGCGACAGCAGTGGGATCGGTCAGGAGCAGCAGTCCGGCACGAACGGTCGAGGCCCCGAGGAGTCCCGGCACGGCCGCACTGGCTCCGGACGCCAGGGTGAACGCCAGCAGGGCCGACGGAGGCGACAGGCCGCGGCGCAGTCAGTCGGGCTTTCAGCAGCTCCCAGGCCTTTTGCAGCCGGCGTTTGATCGTGTTCAGCGACCAGCCGAGTTGTGCCGCCGCCTCGTCCCGGGTCCTGCCCTCGAAATAACACAGGATCACCGGGCCGCGTAAATGCTCCGGCAGCGCTGGACTTCCTCGTCCACCGCCAGGCACAGCTCCTGCCACGCCGGGTTGTCGTTGCTCTGTGAGTGGGAGGCATGATCGGCAGCGGCCCGTTCGTGCACGGCCCGCCGGGCATTCTTGCAGCGCGTGTTGGCGGCAAGGCGACAGGCCACGCCGTAAAGCCAGCTGGCCACCGACTCCTGTTTCCGGATCGCGTTCGGCTTGACAATCAGCAGCAGGAACGTGGCCTGGAAGACGTCCTCCGCATCCCGCGCATCCGGGAGCAGCCGCCGACAGAGGCGCAGGACCATCGGACCGTGCCGCTGCACCAGGGCCTCAAAGGCGGCCTCATCCCGCTGGCTGCGGAAGCGCTCCAGCAATTCGCGGTCGTCCAGGTGGGCAGCGGTATGGTCCGCGAGAATTCGGCAAACGTGGCCCAGAAGACGGTCGGTTTGGTCAGCCATGCGATGCACTCCCTGGTAATAGTGTCGCCGGGGGAGTGCAATGGCTCAAGAAAAAGTTAGAAATTAAGTTGGTCACCAACGTGCCAGCCTTCACCCCGGGGCGCCTCATATTGCGGCAAGGGCTGGTAGGGCCATTCGTTCCGAAGGAAGTACAGAGATGGGAACAACAGCAGGTCGCGAGCATCAGTGTTTGGCACTGCCGCGTTTCGCGAGAAGTCCAGGACCAATTTTTTGCCGGCCACATCCTCGAAGGAATACGGAATCGTCACGACTTCGACGCCCACTGATCCCGATTGAAACAGGCTGCGGGCCGAACAGGTCACTGACTTCCACCGTGGCCCGCTTTTCCTGTCCCTTACTCTCTTCGGTCTTCGTCTGCTTCTTTTGTTGCTTGGCCACCAACTCGTGCAGCTTGTCCACCTTGCGGGTCAGTTCGTCGATCTTCTTCGACGTTTCCTTTTGGGACGGATCGAACTCCTCGAAGCCGCAACCTACCAGGCTCGCTCCGAGCAGTCCACACGCAACCCAGGCCAGCTGTCGGGACATCATGCGCCCTCTCCTGACGACGGAATGAGTGAATGGAGATACGGCGGCAGTGGGGTCAGGGAACTGCGTCAGCGAAGGGAATGCCGCACGGAACCGCGGCACCATAACCGGGCTCCGTGCGGCGGACAAGAGCAATTGCCGGCTTACTTGAACGGATCAAACCCCTTGCGATACTCGCGTGTCAGCATCGCATCGGCCTCCTTGTCGTTGACGAAGCACTCCTTGTCGGCGTCGATCTTCAGCTTCCGGCCGACGCGCAGGTCCTGGTCACCCTCATTCTTCTTGTACGGCTTCAGATGCTCCAGCATGCGTTCCAGCGTCGCCTGGGCTTCCTTGTCGCCGCTGATCGCCTCGACCTTGTTCTCGAACGGCTGGACCGTGCCCAGGCGGTAGCTGACATTGCCCAGGTGGCACAGGGCGCTGGAGAGGTGCCCCTCAAGGATGTCGCCGTTGAGGTCTTCGACCTTCCGGCTGGCCACGGCCTTGAGGAAGTTGCCGAAGTGGTCCTCGCCGCCGTCGAAGCGCTTGACCACCTTGCCCTTGGGATCGAGCACAATGCCGCTGGTGTAGCTCGGGCAGACCAGAACGCCCTCGGTGCCGTAGAAGATGTTGCCGACCCAGTTCGGGTTCAGCCCTCTCTGCTTGATCCCGGCCCCTTCGGGGTAGGGGCTGGTCGAGACCAGGCCGCGGACCTCGAAGATCAGCTCGCTGTCGCCGTAGTCGAAGACGATGATCTGCGTGTTGGCCGTCTGGCCGTCGTCGCTGTAGCCGAAGCGGCCGCCCAGGCTGAAGACCGCCTGCGGCAGCGCCTTCTTGTTCAGGCCCCAGCGGGCCTTGTCCATCTCATGGATGCCCTGATTGCCCAGGTCGCCGCAGCCGTAATCCCAGATCCAGTGCCAGTCGTAATGGAGCTTCTCGCGCATCACCGGCTTGATTGGTGCCGGCCCGCTCCACAGGTTGTAATCGAGAGTCTTGGGAATCGGCGTCGCTTTCGTGACCTTGCCGATGCTGGGCCGGAACTTGTAACACAGGCCCCGGGCCAGGGTGACCTGGCCCAGCTTGCCCGAGTGCAGGTACGCGATCGCTTCGCGCATGCCGCTGGACGAGCGGCTCTGCGTCCCCGCCTGGCAGATCTTGTTGTACTTGCGGGCCATCTCGACAATGCGCCGGCCTTCGCTGACGTTGTGGCTGACCGGCTTCTCGACGTAAACGTCCTTGCCGGCCTGCATCGCCCAGATGGCTGCCAGGGCGTGCCAGTGGTTGGGCGTGGCAATGCTCACCGCATCGATCTCCTTGTCGTCGAAGACCTTGCGCAGGTCCTGGACGAACCGCGGGGCCTTGCCCTGGGCGTCTTCAACGCGCTTCATGGCGGGAGCGATGACGGCCTCGTCGGCATCGCAGATGGTGGTGATGACCACGCCGGACCGGCCCGCCAGGCGCTGGACGTGTTCCAGGCCCCGGCTGCGGACGCCAATGACCGCCATCCGCACCTTGTCCTTGCCCGCCTGCTCTTCGCGGGCCTTCTTGGCCTCGGCCGACGCCTGGTTGCCGGTCAGCCCGCTGCTTGCCAGGGCTGCCAGGATTGCCGAGTCCTGCAAAAATTCACGCCGATTCAGGGGACGCATCGCACGTTCTCCACGAGTTTACGAGGGAGGAAAAGTTCTTTCCGCCAGCCTAACAGGAACGGACGCGAGATCCAAGATGAGGCAAGGGCGGAGCGCGAAAAAATCGGGTCGCAGTTGCCGAGCCGCGCACGCAGCGCAGCGGAGTAAGCGGCCCGCCTGCCCGCACGGACCGCTTACTCCGCTGCGCTGCGTGCGCGGCTCGGCAAGCCTGTGCGGTTGCGGTATTCCGTCTCCAGTTTCTTGACCACTTCCTCCAGCCGATCCATCAGCCGGCGCAGCGGTCGGGGCGGATGGACCGCCAGGGCGTAGGCGGTGAGCAGCGGCAAGGCGACCGACGAATCGATATAACAAACAACGGTGTCGGGCAGCATGTCGAGGGCTACCTTGCCCCAGGTGGCCGCCTCGGCCGGCGTGGCGCCCGACAGGCCCCCCGTGTCGGGACGGGCGTCGGTGCATTGCAGGAAGAAGTCGTGGCCGCTCTCCTCCAGGCCAAGGACCTCCTGGATTTGCGGCTCGGTCTGGAGGATGAAGTTCTTGGGCGAACCGCCGCCCAGGATGAAGACGGCGCTCTGACCGGTCTTCTTGGCGTCCCAGACGATCGCCGCCGTCTGGTTCACGTCGCGCAGCGGGTCGATGGCCAGGGAGGAACCCTCCAGCTGCAGCGCGGCGAGGTTCATGCCGATGGAGCTGTCGCCCGGCGAGGAGGTCCAGATCGGCACGCCGCAGCGGTAGGCGGCGGCCAGCAGGCTCTTGCCGTGCTGGCCGGTCTCGTCCTCGCGGGCGGCCAGGTACTTGCCGACCAGGTGATGGAACTCGGCGGTGCCCATCGTCTTCTGGAACGGCTCGCCGCGGCACAGGGTCCGGTAGAAGCTGTCGGTGTCCAGCAGGGTCCGGTAGTCGAAGACGATGTCGTAGATGCGGATGATCGCCCCCTCCCGCAGGGCCCGATCATCCAGCCCGGGACGCGACTGGCGCAGGTCCATCCCCAGGGCGAAATGGGTGTCGTGGTAGAGGTTGGCGCCGGTGCTGACGATCCAGTCCACGAAGCCGGCCTGGAGCAGCGGGATCAGACAGGACATGCCCAGGCCGGCCGGCGTCAGCGCCCCGCTGAGCGACAGGCCGACGGTGCAATCGGGCTGGAGCATCTTGTTGGCAAACAGCTGGCAGGCCTCGCGCAGCCGGCCGGCGTTGTAGGACAGAAAGGCCTCGTCGATCAGGTGAGGCAGCGACGTCTGGGCCGTCACGGGAGGCGGCTCGATGCGCTTCTGACTGATCTGGTGCAGCAACGGCTTGTCGTGGTGTGGGTGTTTCATGCTGACAGGCTAGAGGAGCCGGCGAACCTCGTCAACCGGCCGGAACGAGATAACCAAGGGAGATTGCTCGATGATCAAGACCAAACGCTGGGATGAGAAATGGGACCATGAGAACGATGGCCTGCGCATCCTGATTTGCCGCTATCGTCCCCGGGCCTTGCCCAAGAAGAAAGAGTCCTGGCACCTGTGGTGGAGTCACCTGGGGCCGAGCAAGGAACTGCACGCCGCCTTCTACGGCAAGACTGGTACACCCATCAGCATCGAGGAGTATACCCGACGCTATCTCGAAGAGATGAAAGGAGAAGAGGCCCAGGAAACCATCGACCTGCTGGTCGAGAAGGTCGCCGCGGGCAAGACCATCACCCTGCTTTGCTCGTCCGCCTGCACCGACCCCAAGCGCTGCCACCGCACCTTGCTCAAGCAATTGATCGAGGAGCGCGTGGCCCAGCTGCAACCCGCACAACCTCAGGAAACGGCAAAGGAGAGCTGAACCATGCGCTGGACCGCCGCGTTCTTTCTTCTGGTACTTGCCGTTCGTCCCGCTCTCACCGCGGAGCAACCGAAGCGCTCCCCCCTGGTCGAGGGAGGCGCGGACGGTACTCGCCGCCGTGGTCAAGTCGGCCCAGGACAACGCTTCCCAGCCGGCCCGGTCGCGCAAGGATGGCGACGAGCTGACGGCGCTCTACTTCCGGGCCGCCGCCGAGGCCGCGGGCAAGTTGCCGAAGGAACAGGCGGCCGGGGCGTTCCTGCTGGCGCTGGGGGTGGGGCTGGATGATTCGACCTTGGTCCGCACCAACCCGCTGGTGGCCAGGGTGTGGCGGCAGGTGGAGAGCGACGCCGAGCGGCGGGTCCGGCTCAAGGTGCTGGGCAAGCCAACCATGCGGCAGCGCCACGACTGGACGCAGCATTTCGTGGTGTCCTGCGCCCTGACCGAGGCCCTGGGAGCGACCCTGGCGGAAACGGCCGGGCTGGTCAAGGAACAGCTCGACTCCCGGCCCGGCGGCAGCGGCTTCAGCTTCGCCGACCTCAGCGCCGACCTGGCCGGCATCGCCTTTGCCAGCCGCGTCAAGAAGGGGACACTCGCTCTGGACACCGTGGCGAAGCGATTCGAGGTCCAGGCGTACCTGCCCGATCCGAAGGGGCTGCGCGAAGGCTTGTCGGCCGAGCAGTTCGGCAAGGATTACGGCTCCCTCGACGACGAACGCTTCAAGAAGGAACTGGCCGCTGTCCGCAAGCGCGTGGCGGACCTGTCCGGGAAGTGAATCCGTGCCTGGCTCCGGAAGCGGCACGGTGGCCGCAACTGTGAAGAATCCGCCTTTACAAACACCCAAACGCCAGCCAAGATACGTATAGACATCAACCGACGCATCGATCCAGCCTGGATTGGTTCGTCGGTTGCTCATTGGAACCGAAGCCCTCCGCAACCGCGGCCAGGATGGAGGCAATCCATCGCGACCCGAAGAGCCGCGAGCGTGTCCTTGAACAGGAAGCAATGGGCCATGGCAACCGAACGCATTCCGATGACGCGAGACGGGTATGAGAAGCTGAAGGCTGATCTGGCCCGGATGGAAAACGTGGAGATGATCGAGGCGGCCAAGCGGGTGGCCGACGCTCGAGCGATGGGCGATTTGAGCGAGAACGCCGAGTACCACGCCGCCCGCGAAGACCATGCGATGCTCAAGGCACGCATCGACAACCTCCGGGACCGGCTGGCCCGGGCCGAGCTGGTCGATCGCAACAGCTTGCCGAGCGACACGGTCGTCTTCGGAGCCCAGGTGCGCATCAAAGACCTCGATTCCGGCACCGAAACCACCTATCACCTGGTCGGTCCCGGCGAGGAAGATTACGACAAGAACAAGATCCTGACCACCAGTCCCCGCGGCCAGGCCCTGCTCGGCAAGAAACTGGGCGACATGGCCGTTGTCAAGATCCCACGGGGGACCTTCCGATACCAGATCATGGAGATTTCGTTTCCGGAGGGGTAACGGGACCTCCTCCTGGGTGAGAGGGGTTTCTTCCGATTTATCGTTTCGCGCTCGGCCGTCCCAGCGCGAAACGATAAATCGGAATTCGCTGACAAGGGCATTGCCTTTGCCGACGTTGCCGCATATGACTTGCGAAATCTTCATTTTCGTGATGGCCGGCTAGTGACAGAGAAGTTTGGCCCGGTTATGATGGAATAAGAGGTGGTAGGAACCCTATCCGCGAGGCAGCCATGGGCGATCCTCGGCTAAACAGCATCCATCTGGACGGCTCCAACCGCCGGGAACTCTACCGGCAGGCCCGGGAGCGTTTGCTGGATTCCCGTGGCTACCAGACCCTGATGGTAGAAAAGAAAGAAGAGGCGCGGAAGATCGCCCCGATACCATTATCCAGGCCCCTCCCGAGGCGCCGTGCGAGGAACTCGTCTTCTGGCTGCAGGATCAGGATAGCTGCATCTACCCCCTCAAGGTCGGCATCAACACCGTCGGCCGGGCCGAAGACAATGACGTGGTCGTCAACGATTCCTACGTCTCCCGGCGTCACTGCGCCGTCCTGATCCATGCCGGCAAGGGCTGCGAACTGCACGACACCGCCTCCAAGAACGGCACCTATCTCAACGGCAACAAGATCAGCGGCCCCACCCGCCTCAAACCCGGCGACGAGATCCGCATGTGCGGCAAGCAACTGGTCTTCCGCTCCCGGCTCGGCCCGGCCGAGCGCTCCTCGGCTACCATGTCCGTCTCGCAGTAACACAAGCCTGCTGGTTTCCAGACCCGCGTTTTCCTACACTGTCGTTACCTGCCGGATTCACACAAGGGAGACGACGATGAAACTGCAACAATTGCTGCTGGGAACGGGCCTGGTGCTGGTCCTGGCCGGGTCGGCCTACCTGGCCAAAGAAGGGGAGCCGTCCGGCGCACGCATGGCCGGAGCGGCCGACAACCTCATCAAGAGCTTCACCGACACGCAGAAGAGCAAGGCCCTTCTGGACTTCGACAACAAGAAGGAACGGGAAAACTGGAACTTCGTGCCCATGCAGGACAAGGACCGCAAGCCGACGCGCAAGGGCTTGCCGATGGAGGAGATGACGGCCGAGCAGAAGGACCTGGCCCGGGCCCTGCTCAAGGCTTGCACCAGCCTGGAGGGTTACGGCAAGGCCACCACCATCATGAGCCTGGAAGCGATCCTCCGCGACCTGGAAAAGGGCGGCGCCATGGTCCGCAATCCCGGCTGGTATTTCTTCAGCTTCTTTGGCGCTCCCTCCAAGACCGGCAAGTGGGGCTTCCGGATTGAAGGCCATCACCTGTCGCTGAACTTCACCCTGGACCGCGGCCAGGTGATCGGCTTCACGCCCTGCTTCTTCGGCGCCAACCCGGCCGAGATCAAGGAAGGCTCCCGCAAGGGCGAGCAGGTCCTGCCCGAGGCCGAGGACATCCCCTGGAAGATCCTCGCGACCCTCACGGCCGAACAGCGCAAGGTCGTCTTGCAGGACAAGCAATTCGCTGAAATCGAGCAGCACCAGAGCAAGCCCAACGTCGGCAAGCCGGTCGGCCTGGCCGCTTCCGAAATGACCGCCCCGCAGAAGGCCCTGCTGCTGTCGCTGCTCAAGGGCTACCTCGGCCGGGTGCCTCCGGAAATCGCCGCCGTCGAACTGGCGGAGGTCGAGAAGGCCGGCCTCGACAAGGTTCACTTTGCCTTTGCAGGGGAACCGGACAAGAAGAACAAACCGCACAGCTACCGGATCCAGGGCCCGACCTTTGTGATCGAGTTCCTCAACGTCCAGGCCGACTCGGCCGGCAACGCCGCCAATCACATTCACAGCGCCTGGCGCAAGCTCCAGGGCGACTTTGGACTGGCTGCCGCCAAGTAGGCTCCAGGTCCACCCGGCCAGGGCAGCGACCCACCCAGCGCCTGGAAAACCGACACCCTGTCGGTTTTCCAGGCGCTTTCCTTTCAACCAGGCCCTTTGCTGGCAACTGCGGAGTACTCACTCAAGTCATTGGCAGACAATCACTTAAAGATATTCTTGTCGCTTGCGCTCGTCTTGGCACGTGGTATGCTTTGATTGAAAAGCGCTCAACAAGACCTCTCTTCCGGAAAAGAGAGGACTTTCCAGCCGAGGTAATAACCTGGGCCAACGGAGTCCCGGTTGAGCACCCGAGTTTCGCCTGGGGTTGCTCATCGCACGATCGGGCCGTCGCCCCCGATCGTGCCGCCCATCTTCGGACGTGAAGAGGGACCCGCGAACCATCGGGAGTCGTTGGCCCAGACCCGAGCGCTTCGCAGGCAATCGCACAGGGGTGAACAGGACCGGGACCGCCCGCGCCCACCGCGTTCCTGTTCACCCCTTGCTGATTTTCTCCCATCCTCCTCTCCTCTGCTTCTTTTCCTCACCGTAAAACAAAATCAGAAAGGCGAGCGGCGCGGCGTCAGCCCGCCGGTAGCAGCCTCGCACCCGCACTGGCGGGCTGACGCCGCGCCGCTCGCCTCGCCTTCTCGATTTTGCTTGTCAAAACTCATCAGGGCGAACCGTAACGGGGAGGAGCGGACCGTGTCTGTCTTTGAGCAATTTCGTCTGGATGGCCGGCGGGCGCTGATCACGGGGGGCAGCCGGGGCCTGGGTCGAGCGATCGCTCAGGCCTTCGCCGAGGCCGGCGCCGACCTGGTGCTGGTCGGCCGCTCGGCCGAGACGCTGGCCCAGGTCCAGGCGGAGCTGAGTCCGCTGGGCCGGCGGGTCGATTGCATCGCGTTCGACCTGGACGGCGGCGCCGCGGCCGAGGAACTGTGTAATCGCGTCCTGGCCGAACACAGTCCGATCGACATCCTGGTCAACAACGTCGGCGGCCGGCGGGAGAACATTCCAACGACGGACCTGCCTCTGGAGACCTGGGAAAAGTACCTGGACCTGAACCTGAACACGGCCTTTGTTTGCACGCGCCGGCTGGGTGGGCCAATGCTTTCCCGGCGCTGGGGCCGGATCATCAACGTGGCCTCGATCAGCGCCCAGGTGGCGATGCGCGGCATCGAGGGCCGGCACTACGAGGCGGCCAAGGCGGCGATGATTGGCTTTACGCGCTCCGTGGCCGCCGACTGGGCCCCGCGTGGGGTGACGATCAACGCCATCGCTCCGGGCCCGTTCCTGACCGATCCCAACCGCCGCTGGTTCCGCGAAATGCCGGAGTTCCAGCACGACGTCGAGGCGATGATCCCGATGGGCCGGCTGGGCCAGCCCGAGGAGATCGGCCCGCTGGCTCTGTACCTGGCCAGCCCGGCGTCGAGTTTCATGACCGGGGCAACGCTGATCATCGACGGCGGCTTCACGCTGTGGTGAGCGTGGTGTGTCGTCCGAGCCGCGCACGCAGCGCAGCGGAGTAAGCGGCCCGGAAGCCCGCAGGCCCGCTTACTCCGCTGCGCTGCGTGCGCGGCTCGGACGGACCTCATTCAGGTTTGCCGGCCTCGCTTTTTTTCACAAACCACCCCCGGGTTGTCGGGTCGGTCTTGAAGAAGTGCAGCAGCAGGGTGCCGGTCTTCTTCATCCCGTCCTCCGAATGGTGCATCCGGTCATTGTCGCGGAAGTCGGTGGGTTTGAAGCTGAAGCCGTCCTGCCGCTTGGTCTCGCCGTTGGCCCAGAGATAGGGCCCCCAGCTGAGCCAGGACGCCTTGACCTCGCCTCGCTTCGGATCGTAGTTCAGCGCCTTGTCTCCCTTGAGCTGCTGTTCGATGAGCCATTTGACGGCAAAGCCCGTCTCGTAGGAATACGGCTCGGAATTGCCCGGCGCTTTTTGTTGCGGTCGATTGGGCGGGACCTTGGCCCAGCCGCCGTAGGACCGGCTGGAAACGTAGACCAGCCTGGCGTTGGGAAATCGTCCGGGAAGAAGCTGCACGATCCGCGTTAGCTCGGATTGCAGGGTCTTCGCGTACTGCGGGAACCCACCTTCGTGCGGAGCCGGGTTGGTTTCCTTGAGCCAGATCACCTGCACTTGCGCTCGTGTGACGCCCGCCTCCTTCAGGCGCTCGTCCACCGTCTTCCAGTACAGGGCTCCCCGGCCCTTGTCGGGATCTTGAATCATGTTGGCCGACATGCCGCCCACGGCCCCGTTGACCAGCACCACCTTGGGATTCAGCTCCTTGTCGTCTTTGGCCACCTTCATGAACCCGTTGAAGACCTGGACCGTGTTGCTGAAGCCAATGCCAAGCAGCACAATCTTCCCATCCGCGCTGGGTTTGCCGTTCTCGTCGAGCGGCTGGATTTGTTTGGCCAGGGCCAGGCCGGCCGCCTCGTGAGCGGCCGGACGCTGGTTCTTGCCGTCCGGATAGAGCCCCCCCTTGAACCCCTGGTAGGTGTCCGGGCCCAGGTCGGTCAGCGGCTTGAGCCCGGACGTGTCCACTTTCGGCTGCTCCCGGGCCGGCGGAGCGCTTTTCTTGCCCAGTTTGATCGCCCGGAGGACCGGCTTGTTCTCGACCCGCTCGACCACGAAGGTGGCCTCGGTCCCTTCCTTCAGTTCCCTGGCCTTGAGGCCGCCGGCAATCTCCTTGCCCTGTTCGTCCAGCACCTTGAAATCACTGGCAATCGTCGCTTTCCGATCCTGCTGCTGGGCGAAGAAGACCACAATGCCCTTGTCCGGATCGATTTTCTTGATGGTGCCCGGGACCTCGAACGCTCGGACGCTGCCGGCGAAGAGCAGCAGGCCAGGCACCACGCTCAACAGCACTCGCAGCATGACAGCTCTCTCTGACAATCAGCGAACCCAGAGGCGAAAGCAAAACGAGTCCCCCGGCAAGCAAGAAAATAACATGGTGCGGAGGACCAATCCGTCTTCCGTTCTTCTTGCCGGGGGTATAAATCCACTTCCCGCGGCGAGGTCTCGCCAGGCACGGCGAACCTCGCCTTGTCATCATCGATGGCTGAACTCCGCGCTGGCGAACAGCGCCTGACACAGGGCCGACCATGCGGCCTGCCGGGCTTTCGCGGGGGCCAGCTTCTCGGCCAGCGCCCTCTTCTCGCAGCGCTCCAGGAAATCCAGGGCGCTCCGCGTTTCTCTCTCGGAAGGCCGACGCGAGAAACAGAGCAGATATGCCCGTGTCAGCCGCTCAGCGTTGCTGGCGGCCGCGACCTGGAGCCTCTCCGCCGTCGTTTCCGCCTGGCTGATGACAAACGGGTTGTTCATCAGATACAGCGCCTGGGCGGGGATGGTCGTGGTGGCCCGTTCCCCGGTAATCAGGGTCGGATCGGGGAAATCGAACAGGGCCAGCGACTCCGGCAGCAGGTCGCGGACGACCGGCAGATAGACGCTGCGATACGTTTCAGTGGTGTAGCTATCGACCGGCCGGCGGCGGAAGGTGATCAGCACGGTGCCCTCGCCGCTGGGCGCCAGGGGAGTGCCGACCGGCGCCGTCAGGTTCAGCTTGCCGCTGACCGCGAGCATGGAGTCGCGCAGCGCCTCGGCTTCCAGCCGCCGCCGGCTCATCCGCCAGACCAGGGCGTTGTCCGGATCGATCTCGCTGTTGCGGGCGACAAACTCCGAGGACAGCCGGTACGCCCGGCTCAGGACAAGGGCACGGATCAGCTTCTTGACGGACCAGCCATTCTCCACGAATGAGTTGGCGAGGTAATCGAGCAGCTCCGGATTGCTGGGCCGCTGTCCGGTGGAGCCGAAGTTGTCCGGGCTGGCCACGATGCCCCGGCCGAACAGGTGCAGCCAGACGCGATTGACCATCACCCGGGCCGTCAGCGGATTGTCCGGCGAGGCGATCCAGTCGGCCAGTTCCAGCCGGCCGCTGCCCGGGCCGATCCGCGGCTGCTTGTGGGTCATCACCTGCGGGAAGCCGCGCTGGACCGTGTCGCCCGGCTGATCCAGCTCGCCGCGCACGTACAGCTTGCTGTCGGAAGGGGACGACGTGCTCGCGCACGCCCATGGCCAGGAGCTTTGGCGTGCCGTCGTCCTCGTAGAGGGCAAACCGGCTCTGGAGGTTCTGGATCTGGAGCCGGAGGATGGCCGCCCGGACGCTGACAGCACCGATGGTCCCTTCTTTCCGCTGGGTTTCCCGGAGATCGGCAATCTGCCGGTCGATGTCCGCACGCCTCTCTCTGGTCAGCGGCGGCAGTGGGACTGCCGCCCCCACGTGATTGGGCAGAGTGAGCAGGGGGCTGGGATGGAGGCACTGGACGGTCTGGATGGTTCCGTAGCAGGTGGTGGTGCTGCGGAAAATGCCGGCCAGGGCGTAATAGTCCCGGGTGGGGATCGGGTCGAACTTGTGATCGTGGCAGCGAGCGCAGGCGACGGTCATGGCCAGGAAGGCGGTGGAAGTGGCCTCGATCTGTTCATCGACCAGGTCCAGGAGGAACTGCTGGCGATTGCGTTCGTTGTGGTTCTTGGAGCCGATGGCCAGAAAACCGGTGGCGACGAGCTGTTCCGCCTTTTGTTTGGCGTTGGCGGCCGGGAGCAGATCGCCGGCCAGCTGCTCGCGGATGAAGCGATCGTAGGGCTTGTCGGCGTTGAAGGCGGCGATGACGTAATCGCGATAGCGCCAGGCGTGCGGATAGCCCATGTTCGCTTGCTTGCCGGCGGACTCGGCGAAGCGGGCCACGTCGAGCCAATGCCGGCCCCAGCGCTCGCCGAAGCGCGGCGACGCCAGCAAGCGATCGACCACCGCTTCATAAGCCGCTTGCGGCCTGGCCGCCGACTCCTTGACAAAGCGCCTCGATCTCCTCCGGCGTCGGCGGCAGGCCGATCAGGTCGAAGTACACCCGGCGGATCAGGGTGGACGGATCGGCGTCGCCGACTGGCCTCAATCCCTTCGCTTCCAGCCCGGCCAGCACAAAGCGGTCGATGTCCCCGCGAGGCCAGGAACCGTCCTTGACGGCCGGCGGCAGCGCTCTTCGTCGGTCGCTGGAAGGCCCAGAATTGCCGGCCCTTTTCGATGTCGATTTCCTGCTTGACCACGTGAGTCGCACCGTCGCGCGGATCGGCAGCGCCATTGCGGACCCAGCGCTCGAAGTCGGCGATGACCTCGTCGGGCAGCTTCCTGGCCGGCATCTTGAGGTCGCCCTGGTGGCGGATCGCCTTGAGCAACAAGCTGCTGGAATCGCCGGGGATGACGGCCGGGCCCAGCTCGCCGCCCTTGCGGATGCCCTCGCGGGTGTCCAGCACCAGGCCGCCCTTGATCTTCTCGCTCTGAGCCGAGTGGCACTTGTAACAATGCTGCACCAGCACCGGGCGGATCTTCTTCTCGAAGAAGGCGATCTCCTCCGGAGGGTCGAGCCGGTTGATCGCGACTGGCTCAGGTTTCGGCTGCGGTTTCGGCTCAGCGGGCTTCATCGGCTGGCGGAACTGTGCGATCTTGCGGTATTCCTCCAGGGACAGGAAGCCATCGCTGTTCGTGTCGAGCCGGCGGAAAAGCAGCTCGGCCAGCCCGGGGTTGTCCTTCAGGCGCGGAGCGTTGCCCACCAGCTTGAGGAACTCCTCCTTGCTCAACTTGCCGTCCTTGTTCACGTCGCCGAACCGAAAGGCCCGGTCCGGATTCGGTGCCTGCGGTCCCTTCGGAGGGTCATCCGCGGCCGGCGACAGGCTGACGAGCGCGCCCAGGAACAGCAACCCCAGCACACCGGAAAGACGCCTGAACATACGTTGCATTCTCCCGCGGGTCGGCAACAGGGACTCTACAAGGATACAACGCATAGGGCAGGGATTCTTTACAAAGGGGAAGGGGCTGGGTAGGGTAAATCGTCAGGAGATCCGGTAGTCCAGAGTCCATTCGAGCCACTTGCTGCCATGCCCTCACACTTCCGCGATGTCGATCCTCGCGAGCTGCGGCTTCCGTCTGCCCGGCGCACCGGCGCCGACCCCATCAAGCTGCAGCGGCAGATCGCCCGGTTCGGAGCGTCCAATGCCGGAATGCCGCCGCTGGTCGTTTACGAGGGGACAGATGGCGTGCTCGTCCTGTATGATGGAGTGACCCGGGCGACCCGGATCGCCAAGCTCGCCCCAGGCACTCTTGTCCGGGTCGAGGTGATTGGTCGGCTCCGCCGGGCCTACGGGCCGGACCCCAAGATTGGAGACCTCTTGCCATGATCCCGCCAACCAAGCGTGAGGCGTTGGCCGTCTTGACGGAACTCTGCGAGTTGTCCCCGGACGTGCGCCTGGGCCAGCTGCTCGCCCATCTGGGATTCCTGGGTGAGGACCAGACCGGGCGCTCCCTCGGCAACATCGACGATGAGCAGTTGCTCGCCGTCCTCTACCATCACAGGGCCGAGCTGGTGACCCGGGAACACGAAACGCCGCACCCGTCCCTCCAACCGGCTGGGAGCAGGAGCACGGGTTCTCAGGGTTTCACGCCTTCCGAGGCAGGTCGCAGCGGCTGAGCGACAGCGTCGGCTGGCCGAGTCGGCGATGGCCCGGCTGGGCAAGGCCCGCTGCGAATCCTCGCAAGAAACAACCCGGGAAGGGGACGGGACCATGACCGAGCCACGCATTTATGCCGATTTCCACAACCTCGATGATCTCAACCGCCTGCGGCTGAATTGCCAGGGTACGAAAGAGGATCTGGCACGCCAGAAGGTCCAGCTGCGCGAAGGGCTGCCACTCACGTTCTACATGGACGACGCCGATGCCAACGGCAAGGCCGACCCGATCCTCGTTCGGGGGACCGTGTCCTTTAACCAGCAAGACCATTGCTGGGTGGCGACTGTTGATTGGGGCGCTGTCTGGCACCAATCCGAAGAACCGCAACCCAGAACCAACGGCCAGACTTCTCCCTCGAACGACCGGAAAGGGGACGCATGTAGTTTCACACAATCTTCACAATGCAGAGCAACCCCGGACACCACGGCCCGGGGGCGGCCGCGAGCCTGCGGCACACAAGTTGCCCCTGATGCATTGACTTGCCCTGGGCGGATCGCTGTCAGACCAGAGGCTGTTCGCTTTGCGACACAGGAGGCTTATCCATGCCAGGACGTCCATCCCTTCCCGCTCGGGTGCCGGTGATGCCCAACGCCGGGCGTATCCGCGGCCAGGTCGTCCGCATTCAGCCTGAGCCCGATGGCTTCGGTGCAACCTGGGAAGTGCTTGTCCGGGATGTGCAGGACGTGCCTGGCCTGGCTAACTTCGCACGCAGTTACCACGGCGGCACGCTGCCGCTGTTCGTCCACCCTGGCTTGCAGGACCGGGCTGCCGTCCACGACAGCATTTCCGCCCAGGTAGCTTTCCGGGGCGGCGAGCGTGGCGGGCGTTTTGTCGTGCTTGACGACGACTTGCACAAGGAATGAAACCGCGCCCCTGCGCTCTGCTTTCAGACAGCGGCGCGGCACGTCGCCACCCCGGACTTCAAGGCGATCTTTGTCACTGCCACGGTCGTCGGGTTACCGAGGTGATCGACTGAACTGGGGTTGCTCGTGGCGTCAAAACGCTGGTTGTTCGTGCCGCCGGGGTAGGGATCATTCGCGTCCCCCTGGTTGCGGCCAAACTCCAGGTCGTTGCGGCCGTCCGCCTGCACCAGGGCGACCCAGTAACTGCCGGGGTGGTCGTTGTTGTGCTGGGTATCATCGACGTGCCAGATGAGCAGGCCGTCGGCAGGCAGGTAGGCATCAAATCCAGACTGCTGGCGGTTCTCCAGCAGAAAATACTCGGTGCCGGTCTTGCCTCTGGTCCACGCTGTGATCCGACAGGAGGGCCCATGAATCTTGATGACCGAATCTTCGATCTCCTTGGTGGAACATACGGTCTTGATGCGGGGGTCATCGCGGAAAGACTCGCTGCCCCGGCGGCTGAAGTCCGCCACGCCGTGGACCGGATGCTGGCCACAGGACGTCTCTGGGAGACAGAGGAGGGCAAGTACCGCTGCGTGCTGCCGCCTCCCCCCTGGCTGGAGGCCGTCGGGGGATCGCTAACTTGCGAGGGCTGGCCGGGCCTGTCCTGGCACTTCGTCGCTGAGGACTTCTGTCTGGAAGTCTACCCTACCCCCTTCATCCGCGAAGGTGACCGGGAAGGAGCCCTCTGCTTCATGAGCCACTGGCACATCGACCTGCAGGAACTGCTGACCCTGTTCGACGAGCAGCCGGTTGTCACCTTTGGGGCCATCGAGCAGGAGGGCACGAACTTCTCGGTGGAAGGCACAATCAGTGGAGCGGATGCCTGGATCATGATCCTGGACCAGCCTCCGAAGGGAACCCCGCCGGATCTCCTCATGTCCGCGGACGGCGGCTTCCGGGAACTGACTGAGCAAGAACAGGAGGAGTATCAGACGACGCACGCCAGTGATGACGAGGGCGAGGATGGCACCCCACCGGGCCTTCGTGGGCTGTGGACGCCGAGCGACAACTGAGACGGCTTTGGTCCGCCAGAGGGGCCAGGAACGCTTTCTGCCGGAACCCATTCCTGATACGCGCCATCCCGGCTATGCTGAAGGAAGGAGGACTTCGCCATGCCTGTCATCGAAGAGACGATCGAGGCCACGCTGGACTCCAACGGTCAGCTGCGACTGGCACACCAGCCGCGACTGCAGCCTGGCCGCGTGCGCGTGACGATCCGTGCCGCCGGGGCGGTTGGTCCGCGCCGTGGCCTTGCGGACGTGATCCGGGAGATCGCAGCGGAGCAGCGGGCCCGTGGCTTCCCCGGACGGTCGGAGGAAGACTTGCGTGCCGAAGACGCCGCACGTCTGGCCGAGGACGCCAAGCGGGACCGGGAACTGGATGCCATACGCCGCGGAGCTTTGCCGGGAGGGCCGTGAGTGCTGTACTACCTGGACACCGTGATCGTTATCTGCGCTGTCGAGGGCAACCCCGCTGACCAGCAACGTGCGTTAAATCACCTGGCCGCGCTCGAACAGGCCGGCCATCGATTCGCGATCAGCGAGCTGACGCGCACGAAATGTTTGGTCCCGGTCTTTGGCCCGGCGCCGGCCAGCGGCTCTCGGACTTTTTCCGGTTCTTTCACGGGCCGAACCTGCGGACAGTGGGCCTGGCTGCCGCGATGCACGCCGAGCCAGTGCGATCCGGGGTGGTCATGCGTACCCAGCCATCCCGCCCGCTCCGCCGAGGAGGTACGGCCTGGCCGACGCCCTCCATCTCGCCGCCGCGATCGAGTCCGGCTGTGACGTGTTTCTGACCAACGACAATCAATTGGCCAACTTCCCGGACATCACGGTCGAGGAACTCCCGTGATCGTGACCGAGGCCGCACCGGCTCACTAACTGTCCCACAGTGTCTTGGGCCGCGGGACAAGAGGCCGGCAGTCGGCACCGTGCCCCCGGCTCTGCTGCGGGGTAGCCTTCCCAGCGGCACCCGGACCGCCGGGGGCAACGGTGCCAACAGAGGGCCGGCCCTCGGGCCAGCGGCGTTGCTCCCCCGTTACGGCGTCCCATTGTCCTGCTGCGGCGTCCCGTTGTCCTGCTGTTCGGGAGCCGCGTCTGTAGGTCCAGGCTCGTCCGGTGGTGCGGATGCCTCCAGGTCGAGTATGATCTGGCGGATCTCCTCTGGAGAGACGTCGGCTTGTTCGGTCTTCGAGTAGACCGTGACCAGGACCACCTCCGACTCGCTCTTGACGTGGTAGATGAGCCGATAGCCGCCGCTTTTGCCCTTGGAAGCATCCGAGTTGCTGGCTCGAACCTTGAAGACCTCGTAACGCACCCGAGGCACCTGATCGCCCGGCTTGCTCCCGCTGGCCAGCTCGTCCAGGATCGGCTGCAGGTCCGACTGGATGTGGCGATACTTCTTGGCCAGTTTCCGGAGATTGCGCTTGAATTCGGGGGTGAAGCTGACCTGAACGGGTGAAGCCGGCTCAGTCGACATCGATCCCCTCCCAGAGCCGTTCCAGCGGCAGCGTTTGGCCGGCCTGGGCCTCTTCCCAGCCCCGGCGAAAGCTCTCCGCCGCCGGCTTGAGAAGCACGCTCTCCCGATAGGTGCGAATCATCTGCAGCAAGAGCGGAAAGTATTCCTCCGGCAAGCCTTCCAGTTCGGCAAGCAACTGCCGCTGATTCTTGGACAGCAAGGTACTCATGAAATCCTCCATTCGCCCGACAATCGAAAGGTGAGCGATCGTGCCCGAGCCATGCCCCACCTGCTCTTGCTATCCTACCGCCCAGGCCAGGGGACACAAGCGGAAAGCCCTGACACGCGCTACCGCCCATGTCTCGCCGGGCCTCCAGGCGAAACGACCAGGATGTGCGCCCTTGCCAGAGCGAGGTTGTCGGCCAGGGTCGGCTCCCCGGCCGCTCGGAAGATGTCGCTCATGGAGCCAGTCGCTCCGACCGCAGCCGCAACAAGGTCAGAAACTCCGTGAGCTTGACCAGGCCCTCGGCCTCGGCTCGTTCCTGCTCGCTCAGCGGCTGGCCGGAATCCTGACTCATGTCTGCTGGTCACGAGAGGGACCACCAGCAGCGCCGCCAGGCGGGATCAGTCCATGGACCAGACGAACCGCGTCTCCAGCTGGCCGGAAATCCTCGGTGTCATCTCTGGACAAGCGCTGACACTCGCTCACGGTCACCAAACGGTGCTTTTCGCTCCCGGTCGGTCCATCCCAATTGCTCGGGGACAGATTATCGCTCCTCAACCTTCAGTGGGTGATGGCTTCGGTAGCTGGGCTCTTAACCGGGCCAGCTCCACCTCCAGCTGGCTTGCTCTCTGCTCGGCCTGGGTGGCTCGTTGTTCGGCCTGAGTTGCTCTTTGCTCGGCCTGCACCAGTTGTTGCTTGAGCAGATCCATTTGCAGGAGGAGATCACCCGGCAGAGGCAGCAGCTCGCCCCGGAACCAGAAGCGCACCCAGCCATCAAGCAGGCCCAACTCCAGCTCCAATTCAGGAATACTGACTCGACCTTGCTCATTGGGCACAACCGTGACGTAGCGTCGGCCATTGTGGCGGAACAGGACCATCTCTTCCGATTCCGGGACGAACAGCAGGTAGTAGGGGACTTTCAGCTCCTTCTCGTACTTCTCGCGGTTGTCTTCGTGATCCTTGCGCTTGCTGCTCTTGGAGACGTATTCCAGCACCCAGAAGGGAGGTCCCGGCTGCAAGGGTACGTCGTAGCTTCCCTCTGCCTCGATCTCTTCGTCGTGGACCACCACCATGTTGTCCGGCACGACCTGGCCCGGTTTCTTGCGGCGGCGGAGGGGGTACTGCACCAGCAGCTCGTTGAAGGTCTGGATGTCGGGCCGGCGTACCCGGACCAGGGCCATGCTGGCCACGGAAATCCCCCGCTGGGTCGCCTGCGGTGTCGCTTCCATGAAATGCCTCGGCGGTAGGCTCTTCAGATATTCTTGCGCTGCTTCGTAATACTGAATCCGCAGCAGTGGCAGGGGAGTCGGAGATGGCATCGGCGGCCTCCTGGGACAGCAAGGCGTTACGCGAGTCTACCGCTGACCCACTTGCCAGGTAAAGTCGAGACCGTCCCGGGCTCGCACCCGGCTTACCCCTCCGCTTTGTTGCTTTCCCCTCGCACAAAGGCACCGCGACTCGGTAGAATCCAGGAACCGGCCTGCTCCTCAGTTTGGCTGAACTTGCCTCGGAGACGATGATGCACCTGCCTCTGCTCCTGCTGACCCTCGATCTGACCCTGGCCGCGCCCCCGGCCGGTTACCAGGCCCAGGTCAAGGTGACCGCGCCGACCCGCCTGGACTGGACCTTCGTCGTTTCCAACCGCAGCTTGACCGAGCCGCCCCAGAAGTTCTTGCCGGCCGATTACCAGTCCAGCCGCCAGAGCTTCGAGCTGTTCGTGCCGCCAAGGCGCGATCCGAAGCAGCCGGCGCCGCTGATCCTCTTCATCTCGCCCGGCATTCAGCCGGCGGGCTGGAAGCACTTCGAGAACGTCTGCAAGAAGCTCGGCTTCGCCTTTGCCGGGGTGCGCGACGCGGGCAACGACGTCCCCTCACCCAAACGAATCCGGATCATCCTCGACGTGTTCGACGAGGTTCGCCGGCAGTTGCCGATCGATCCCGATCGCACCTACGTCGCCGGTTTCTCGGGCGGAGGCCGGATGGCCTGCGCCGTGGGCTTCGCTCTGCCGGAGTATTTCGGCGGCGTCCTGCCGATCTGTGCCGGCGGCAAGCTCCGCGATGAATCCTGGTTGCGGCAGCGCTCGGCCGATCGGCTGAGCGTGGCCCTGCTGACCGGGCAGACCGACTTCAACAAGGGCGAGGTCGAGCGCTTGTGGGGCGGCTACTTCAAGGACGTCGGCGTTCGCTCGCGCACCTGGACTCAGCCGGGTCTGGGCCACGGTATCCCGAAGGATGAGGTGCTGCTGGAGGCAGTGCGTTTCCTGGACCAATCGGCGGCCCAGCGGAGCGACCTGGCCAGGCGCTTTCCCGCCAGCCGGGCTGGCGCTGCGGAACCTGGCGCGAGGGAGCCGCGAAGCTGCTGCTGGCGGAGGGGAAGCAGCGGCTGCAAATGAAAGGCCAGGTCTACGCCGGTCTGATGCTGCTCAAGGGCGTCCTGGAGCGCTGGCCGGACCTGCCGGCCGCCAAAGAGGCGAAGAAGATCCTGCTGGAACACGAGGAGCGCAAGGACAAACCCTGGGAAGCCGAGGACATCGCCGAGCAGCGTCGCTTTTTGATCGCCCGGGCCCGCTCCCTGGACGCCTACGCTTCCGGCGATCTGCCCGCACAGTATGCAAAGGAACGGGCCGGCATGCTCAAGAAGGCCCTGGAACTGTGGCAGCTGATCCAGAAGGACAGCCCCGATTCCCCGGCCGGCAAGGAAGCGGGGAAACGGATTCCCGTGCTGGAAAAGCTGCTCGCCTCGGACAAGTAACCCGTGAGAGGCCCGAACAGCATGGCGAGCGGCGCGGCGTCAGCCCGCCGGTGAAGGCCGATACCGGCGGGCTTACGCCGCGCCGCTCGCCATGCTGTGAGTGGTTCTGATGCAATCAAAGGATGGATCCAGATGTGCCCCCTCCGCCGTGTTACGGACACCGAAGCCGGACCTGACGCTGTTGGCATGCTGCTGCCGCCAGGCCGGCTCACCTTCCTGATCATCCGCCCGCGCGCGCTGTCCTCTGACCTGCTCCTGGTGCAGTCGGCGACCGATTCCGCCTTCCGGCCGATGTCTCGGGACGAGGCCACCATCGTCACCCAGAAGGTCTATCGCGCCCTGGAACGCTGGCTCGATCAGGGAGACGGCCAGGCCGACCCGGTCCCGATGCCGGGAAACTCGGCGTTTCATCTCCAGGTGCGGATCGGCGGCTTTTACTTCCTGGCCTGTCCGCGCCGGCCCGGTCAGCCCTACCAGCCCCAATCCTTCGCCGACCACGCCGCGGCCCACGCCAGCGCCCAGGAACTGGTCCGGGCCCTGTGTCCCTCGGCAGCAGTTGAGCGGGAAATCTACTTCAACATTCGCCATTTCACTCCTGGATGAGCCGGCCCCATGCCCTACACACCCATTCTTGCCACGCTTGCCTACGTTCTCTCCTCGGACGGCCGGCAGGTGCTGCTGGTCCATCGCAATCGCCGGCCCGACGACCCGCACCAGGGAAAATACAACGGCCTGGGCGGCAAGCTCGATCCCGGCGAGGACGTGGTCGCCTGCATCCGCCGGGAGGTGCGCGAGGAAGCCGGCCTGGAATGTGACGAACTGCTGCTGCGCGGCACCATCAGCTGGCCCGGCTTCGGCAAGAAGGGCGAGGACTGGTTTGGCTTTGTCTTCCGCGTCGATCGCTGGTCAGGCCAGCCCTTCAGCGAAAACCCCGAAGGCCCGCTGGTGTGGATCGACGTGGACCGGATCCTGTCGCTGCCCCTGTGGGAGGGCGACCGCTACTTCCTGCCGCTGGTCTTTGCCCGCGACGGCCGGCAGTTCCACGGGGTCATGCCCTACCAGGATGGCCGGCCCCTGAGCTGGAACTGCAGTTACCTGTAGGACGGCCAACCCATCACTGGACCTACTCGCACTTGCGTGACTTGCGGAAGACCAGCCAGTAACAGTGATGCCGCCGTGCGTGATGCGCTTCTTTCCACCTGGGATCAATAATCGGCCCCTTCCTCACCTTGACAATGCAGTCGCAGGCACAGAACCCCACCTCCACTGCCGCCTTGATCACTTCCAGGTGCGCCCACTGGTAACGGTGGTTGTGGACGTAGTCGGTGATCTTGCAAAACAAGACGCCTTCCGGCTTCAAGACCCGGTAGGCTTCCCGCATAAAGGGAGGGAACAGGTGTGAGAAGTTGCAGCCGTTGGCGGCAGAGGATTTCTTCCCCAGACCGAATCGAGTCGTAAAATCCTTGATCCTGTCCTTGCCCTGATTGGGAACGTGGGGCGGGTCGTAGACCACGACGTCAAACGAGCTGTTGGCAAACGGCATGGCCGTGCAATCACCGATCACGTCCGGTTCATGGCGTGGATCAATGTCCATCCCGATAACCGGTCTGGAACTCCCCTCCCAGAACCGTCCTTTGTTCACGGTGGCGTCCAGGATCTGTTCCGGCGGGTGACGAGGGTAGAAATCCAGCATGCGCTCGAGCAAGGACGGATCATCGCCTTCCCAGATGGAAGGAAGCACGTCGTAGCCTGATGCTTCCTTGTCGCTTGCGTCATTCGCAGGGCCGGATTCCACATCCGCCGCGAACAATTCCTTCTTCTCTCGATTGAGGCGGCCCTTGTTGCGGCTTTTCATCGCATCCCCTTCATGCCCTCCGCGAAGCGACGGAACGCGAATGCGTTGCCAGGCCCTGTGTGTGTGCGGCGGCGCAATGCAATCCATCGGCACTCCGGCTCTCCCGCTCGCTACTTCGGGGAGGGGTGGGGGAGGGGTTTTGGGCGTTACGACAGCAAATCCAGAAACTGCTGCATTTCCCCGGCGGCGTGCAGGTCGCCCTTCTTCTGGGCGGCGGCGATTCCCGCCCGGTAGGTGGCCTGGGCCTCGTCCACGCGGTCGAGCCGGGCCAGGACCTGCCCGGCCTGCAGGTAGGCGGGGACGTAGTCCGGCTGGGCCTGGATCAGATCCAGGAACAGTCGGGCTCCGGTCTCCTCGTCTCCCTGGCTGACGTGCTCCATCGCCAACCCGTAACGCAGGAACGGATCGCTCGGGTCGTCGGCCAGCAGGGCTTCGAGTTTCTGTAAGCGTGAAGGGTTGACCATGACTGCCTCTCCTCGCGGTTTCTGTCGCTGTAGGGAACGCCCTCCGTGGCGTTCCGCACGGGACCGGAACGCCACGGAGGGCTTGCGGAACGCCACGGAGGGCGTTCCCTACAGCAAATCCGTGCGCGGATTCGGCGGTTTTTCTAGCGGGAAACGGCAGCGCAGGCAAGTCGGGCAGTCCCGGCGCAACCGCTCCGGCCGGTTTCTCCGGCGCGACCGGTTCGCGGTGACTGACTGGAAGGCTCCCGGGGCGCTGAGCGTCCTGGCCGATCTGTCTGGATCCAGTGAAGGCAAGAGCTTGGCCGAAACTAACAAGGATCGATGGTCTGGGACAATCGGAATGGGTCCAGACCCAAGCGAAGGACAGCTCAACGGCCTGGCCGAGAGGCGTCATGAGAAGGCACCATTTCCTCATCGTTGCGGCGCTGATCACCCTGTACCTGGCCCGGCAACTGGTCGGTCAATCTTCCGAGGGAGGAGGGCCGCCCCCGGCGATTTCCACCTCCGGCGCATTCAGCGGTGAGATACGACCCACCTCCCGCGACTGGAAGCTTGCGCCAGACCCCCGTGGTCGAGGCCATTCGCCGGGTCCGCGATTGCGTCGTCAACATCCACAGTGAACGAACCGTCCTGGGACATGCCGACGAACTCCTCCCGTTCAATCAGTCGCAGAACCGCGTCAACGGCATGGGGACCGGCATCATCATCGACCCGCGCGGTTACATCGTCACCAACCAGCACGTGGTCGAGGACGTCAACGTGATCCGCATCCGCCTGGCCGACGGCACCGTGGCCAGCGCCCGCGTCCTGGCACGCGATCAGGAGTCCGACCTGGCCCTGCTCAAGATCGACGTGCATCGGCTGCTGTCGGTCATGCCCCTGGGCACGGCCACCGACCTGATGGTCGGCGAGCCGGTCATCGCCATCGGCAATGCCTACGGCTACGAGCACACGGCCTCGGCGGGCATTGTCAGCGCCACGGGCCGGGACGTGACCCTGAACAAGGAAGTCTCCTACAAGTCGCTGATCCAGACGGATGCGGCCATCAACCCGGGCAACTCGGGCGGACCGCTGATCAACATTTACGGCGACCTGGTCGGCGTCAACGTCGCCATCCGGGCCGGGGCCCAGGGGATCGGCTTCGCCATTCCGGTCGAAACCATGATCCGCGTGGCCAGCAACATGCTTCGCAGCCGGGCCGTGACCCGCAACGGCGGCGGCAGTGTCTGGCTCGGCCTGGCCGTCCGCGACAGCCTCCGCAACCCCCGCGAAGACAATGGGGGGCTCCGCGCCGTGGTCGTGGACCGCATCGAGAGCAATGGCCCGGCCGGCAAGGCGGGCCTGCAGCGCGGCGACGTGCTGGTCAAGGTCGCCGACGTCCAGCTCCAGTCCAGCCTGGACCTGGAGCGCGCCCTGCTGGAAGTCACGCCCGGCGAGCGCGTCCCGGTGGTGCTGCGCCGCGGCGGCACCGTGCAAACGCTGCAACTGTCCGTCGAGCCCATCCGGAACGTCGCCCCTGGCAGTTCCGACCTGGTCTGGCGCAAGCTGGGCCTGCGTCTGCAGGCCATCGCTCCCGAAGACGTGGCCCGGACTCATCCGCAACTGCATGGCGGGCTCCTGGTCGTCGAGGTCCGCACGGAGGGCAGCGCCGCCAAGGCAGGCATCCAGCGCGGCGACATCTTGGTCGGCCTGCACCAGTGGGAAATGCTGACCCTGGAAAACATCCTGTTCGTCCTCAACCACAACGAGCTGCCGACCTTCAGCCCGCTCCGCTTCTACATCCTCCGGGCCGGGCAGGTCCATCGCGGTGCGCTGCCGCTGGTTGATTGAGTCTCCTTTTCCGCTCGTCCCTCTTCTTCCAGGCCGGGCGGCATCCTCCGGGATGCCGCCCGGCCTGTTTCCATTTCTATTCTGGCCCTCGCCATGTCTAATTATGTCTATTTTACTCACCTGAAAGCCTAGTTTACTGTCTAATAATTTCAGTAACAGCAAGAATAATCGTAAAAATCGCACAAAAACCATTGACCATAACAGTGAACTGATATATAGTTATCAAAGAAGACGATAAGGGACCGTGAGACCACGAGAGAGAGCAACAACAACGATGAGCGCAAGGCTCAGGGACAGGAGAGAAACGATGGAAAGCTGGCGAAAGGTTTGGCGCGAAGGTTTGGCTCCGCTCTTGTCAACGACGAGCCTGGAAACGCTGCGGCGGGCCCTGCTCAGCGACGATCCCCGGCTGCTGCAAGGTGCGACGACGACTCCTCCTCCGCTGCAGTGCGTGCAGGACTGGCCGGTGGAAGCGGCCTGCGCCCTTGGTTTCTGCGGCTGGCAGGGCGAGGGGCTGGAGACGGTGGCCGAGGTGGAAGAGTTCTTTGCCCGGATGTGCTTCGAGATCGATCAGCGCCTGGGTGAGCCGGCCGCCTGCCGCTGGTTCCTCAACTGGTTTGACGAGACGCCGCGGCAAGAGATGCGGACACTGCTGCTGGGCGAGATCAACCACACCCTGGCCGAGCGCCAGACGGGCGGCGACGAGACGATCGGCGAAACCGAGGTCGAGGCCGCCTGAAGCAACAACGAACGGAACAGAGAAGAGGCCTGGCAGACGGGGAAACGTCCACCAACCATCACGGGAACAGATTCAAACGGGATCATCAATCGGAAAAGGGGTGTCTCATGTTGTGCCGTCACTGCAACCGCGTCAACTCGAACCGTCCCCGGGGCCTGTGCTGGAGCTGCTACTACAGCCCGGGCGTGCGTGACCTGTATCCTTCGACCAGCAAGTTTGCCCGGCGCGGCGTCGGTAACGGCAACCGCGTTGTCGAGATGCCGGAACCGACCGACGCGCTGCCCGGCACCGAAGAGAAGCTCGCGGTGCTGGAGGAGCGGGCCCGGCTCGGCCAGGCCCTGTGGCACCCGCTCGACGCCCGGCTCGACGGCTCCCACGTCGCCGCCCGCCTCGGTCGCAGGCAAGAGGAACTGGTCGAGGTGGCCTGATTTGGTTAACTGCGACGCACAGCGGAGCGCGGGGGCCAGTCCTCTCGCGCTCCGCTGCGCGTCGCGGCTAAACAAATCGAGTTTTCTCCAAAAGCGCCAACGATCGGCCGGCCAACGTGTTTGCAGAAGTGACGCCGCACCTGGATGAGCCTGCTGAAGCCGCACCCGCGCAATGACCAGCAGGCATCACTTCCATTGACACGGAAGGAGACAGCCGTGCCGATTCAACTCCGCTGTTCGCTGTGCAACAACTCCTCAACGTTCCCTGACGCGGAACCCGGCAAGACAGCGATTCCTTGCCCGGTCTGTTTTGGCCTGATCCCGGTGCCGCCAGCCGAGGCCGGCACTGGCGAGGCATGGTGGGTTGCGCCCAACCCACCGCAAACACCTGCCGCGAACGATCCGGCCAAACCCAACAACCCAGCAGGCGGCTGGTGGACCGAGGCGGCCAGCAAGCCCCCGGTTGTTCCTGTTCCGCCACGTCCGGTCGAACCAACCCGGCTCGGGAGCTTGCCTCCCACCCTGCCGCCCCAATGCTCCGAAACCGCGAACAAGGTCAGTCAGCAGACCGTTCTAAACAGGCCGCCCAGCGAGCCCACGGTGCTGGCTCAGGCCCTTCCTCCGGCTCTGCCCTCGGACACTCCGGACTTGCGCTTTCCACCAGCCCTGCCGAAACCGCCCCGGCCTCGTCGCAAGGTGGAGCGAGCCGACCGGATCCTTCTGGGCGTTGGCGCCGGTCTCGCTCTGATCCTGCTGGTGTGGGCTCCCCTGGTGCTGCGCTCCCCGAAGAAAGGCACCCCGAAGGAACCGGCCCCAACCCGCCCGTTGGCCGAGAACACACAGACACAACCGATCCGCACCCTGCCCCCGGAGAGGCCGATTGATCCACCGCCCACTCTGAGACTCCCCGTTGTTGAGCCGGAACCGATGCCTCAACAGCCCGCCAGGGAAGAGAAACCGCAGCCGAGACCCGAACCGGAACGGAAGGTGGAGGCGCCCCTGGTTGTCAAGAATCCCGAACCGCCGCAGGTTGCGAAGAAGCCCGAGCCCGAGGCCCAGCCCGCGCCCAGGAAAATCGTGATCAAGCGCCGTCAGACCCTGAGCGAGGAAGACCTGAAAAAGCAGATCCTCAAGGCCCCCGAGGTGGCCCTGGACCTCACGGCGGCCCGCAAGGAATCGAAGGCCATCGTCGCCCTGGCCCACGATCCGCTCGGTCCGCGGAACAGGACCGAACTGGCCGCCCTGGCGATGAAGGATCGCGCCGACCTGAAAGGACTGCCGATCCGCATGGGCGACGCCTGCAAGATCAGCCCGACAGCGGCCGACCATCTGCAAGGCGGCTCGGTGACCCTGCGCGGCCATCTGTTCGCGTCGGCCAACCTGGCGGCCAGCCGGGTCCGCGTCGGCGCCACGGCCACGGCCGACACCCGGCCCGACCCCGAGCACGTCCACAAGCTGCTGACCACCGCCAAGGACCGCTACAACCTCTGGCTCAAGCCCGAGGCGATCCCCGCCCTGATGCAGCTGCTGATGGCCGAGAACGAGGCCATTCGCCTGGTGCTGGTCGATCAGCTGGCCGGCATCGAGGGTCCCCGGGCCAGCGCCGCCCTGGCCAACCGGGCCATCTTCGACCTCTGTCCCGACGTTCGCAAGGCAGCCCTCGAAGCCCTGGCCGCCCGGCCACGCGGCGAATACGTCCAGCCCCTGATTGAAGGACTGAACTATCCCTGGTCGGTCATCGCCGACCACGCCGCCGAGGCCATCGTGGCCCTGGACCTCAAGGAAGCCCTGCCGAGCGTGGTCCGCCTGCTGGACACCCCCGACCCGGAGACGCCTCGCACCAGGGGCGGCCAGGTGGTCGTCCGGGAACTGGTGCGGATCAACCATCTCCGCAATTGCCTGATGTGCCATGCCCCCTCGCTCGCCGCTGACGACAAGGTCCGCGGCTTTGTGCCGCCGACCAACCAGCCGCTGCCGCCGGCCTTCACGCAGGAGTATTACGCTCCCAAGCAGGAAGGCATTTTCGTGCGGGCCGACGTGACCTACTTGCAGCAGGACTTCTCCGTGCCGCTGCCGGTCGCCAACCACGGCCTCTGGCCGAGTGCCCAGCGATACGACTTCATGGTGCGGGAGCGGACCGTGGGCGTCCTCGAGCCGGCCTGGCTGGCCGCGGACCGCAAACCGGCCGAGCCAACCCGACACCAGAAGACCCTGTTCTACGTCCTCCGCAACCTGACCGGCGACGACCCCGGTCCGACTGCCGAGGACTGGAAACGGCTGTTCGCCAGCCGGGACAAGGTGACCTTGTTCTGCGACGGGTTGCAGCTGACCGGCGGCATCGCCGCGGATGGCAAGGGCAACGTCTACGTCAGCGACCTGTTCCGCGGAGTGCTGTTCCGAGTGGACCCCAACGGCAAACAAACGCCGCTCGTGGAGAGGGACGGTGGGTTCCAGGCGATGGCATTCGACACGGCCCGTGGCCGGCTGCTCGCCTGTCAGCCGAACCGCGACCGGATCGTGGCCGTGGACGTGAGCACCGGCAACGTCACGGTGGTCCTCGAGCGTACTCCGGAAAAACCGTTCGGTCCCCCGACCTACCTGGCGGTGGACCGGCGCGGCGGCATCTACTTTAGCGCTGCCCCCAACATGGTCATCCCGGGCGACCTGGGCGGACTGTACTACTACTCGGCGGTGGGGACGCTGACCCGGTTGCTGCCAAAGCTGGATCGGCCGCGCGGCCTGGCGCTGTCTCCGAGTGAAGGCACCCTCTACGTGGCGAGCGGCAGTTCTACGGACGTGTTCGCCGTGCCGCTGGAGTCGGCTGGCAGCCTGGGCAAGCCGAAGGTGCTTGGCAGGCTGCAATCGCATCTAGCACAACGTCCCCTTGTCGGCGAGGGCCTGGCCGTCGATCCGGCCAGCGGCAACGTCTGCGTGGCGCACCCCGTCGCTCGTGGCTTCCAGGTGTTCAACCCGGAAGGGGCGAAGCTGACCCTGGTTCCGCTCCCGGATTCGCCAGTGTTCTGCATGGTCAGCGACAAGACGCTGTACGTCACCACGGCGAAAGCGGTCTACCGGATGAAGCTGGAAGGCCCCGCCCGAGGAGTCGTCCGGCGTGAGTAACCGCCAGCCTTGAGGGGCCGGTCGCGGAGAGGCGGATACGGGTGCCAGCGCAGCGCAACCTTTCTGCCGTGGTGCGAGCGCTGGCAAGTCCGCCTCTCCGTGACTCAGCCGGACAGTCGTTGTCGGGCCAGCGCCAGCGCCCCGTGAACGACGACTTCCTCGCCCAGAATGGCGGGGACGATGTCGGTCAGGCCCGTGAACGGACGGAAGACGCGCTCGGCGACCAGTCGCCGCAGCGGCTCAAAGAACTGCACTTCGCCCAGCAGAGAGACGCCGCCGCCAATCACAATCCGACGCGGGCAAAGCAGAGCGATCACGTGACAGATCGCCTCGGCCAGCGCGGTCCTTGCCTCGGAGAGGATCGTAACGGCAATCATGTCTCTCTCCTGAGCGGCCGTCACAAGCTGGCTGACGGCCATGTCCCGGCCTCGCTGGACCGCCTGCCGGGCCATGCCCCAGCCGGACGCGACATCCTCGGTCGGGACAAACCGCCCCTGGTGGAGCATGCGCAAATGGCCGATCTCGGCCGCACCCCGGCCGCAGCCGCGGTAGATCTCGCCGTCGATGATCAGGCCGCCGCCGATGCCGGAGCCCACCGTGACGTAGAAGATCGGCGACAGCCCCTTGCCGGCCCCGTACAGCGCCTCGGCCAGGCCAGCCACGTCGGCGTCATTGCCCAGCACCGCCGGCAGGCCGACCACGTCGCTGATCCAGTCGGCAAGCGGGAAAGTTGTCCCAGCCCTCGATCTGATGCGATTTGATGATGGTCCGCGTTCGGTCGTCCACCGGGCCGCCGAAGCCGATGCCGACGCCACGGAGCCGGCCGGGTGCAAGCCCGGCCTTCTCCAGCAGTTGCGGCACGGCACTGAGGATCTGCCGGCGAATGCCCTCGGGGCCGTCGGCGGGCACGACCGTGCCGCGCCACAGGGCGGCCAGCACGCCGTCGCCGGCGCCGACGCCCAGCTGGAGCTTGGTGCCGCCGATCTCGATGCCCAGGAACACGATCAGCTCTCCAGGGCCAGCCGGCGGTGCAGGTCATCGACCACCCAGTGGAACGCCGTCAGGTGGATCGACTCGACGATGCCCATGTCGTCCAGCGGCACGTGCAGCCCCTGCTGGGCCAGCGTCCGCAGCTTGCCGCCCGAGAAGCCGGTGCAGCCGAACGTCTTCAGGTCGTTGCGGTTGGCCCACTCGACCGCCCGCAGGATGTTCGGACTGTTGCCCGAGCCGCTGATGGCGATCAGCAGATCGCCCGGGTTGGCCAGGTTCTTCAGCTGCTCGACGAAGACGCGGTCAAAGCCCTCGTCGTTGCCCCAGGCCAGGATGTAGGGCGTGTTGTCGGTCAGGCTGAGGATGCGGATGCGTTTCTTCTTGTCGTTGTCGAAGTCCTGGCGGCGCAGGGTGCCCTTGCCGATGTCCTCGCAGAAATGCGACGCATTGCTGCCGCTGCCGCCGTTGCCGCAGACGAAGATCGTGCGATTGCGGCGGTAGCAGTCGTGCATCACGTCGGCCAGGGCCTTGACCTCGGCCGGGTTGATGCGCATCAGCTCTTGCCCAACTCGTTCCAGGAAAGGACGGATGTCCAGGGTCGTTCCAAGCATTTTCGTCTCCAGTACGGAAGAACTGGCGAGTAATCTAACAGGTCGGTGTCCCGGGGGCGAGACACATTACCGGCTCGCCCTCAATCCCTCAACTCCGCAATCCTCCAACCCAGGGCGATGCCCTGGGCTATCGTGTTGCGCCCCTTCGGGGCGGAAGACAACAGCCATGAGCCCCGAAGGGGCGCAACACGATAGCCCAGGGCATCGCCCTGGGTTGGAGGCGGGTTCCTCGCTACAATACACCAATTCCTCCGGCGGAAAAGGGTTCCTGGAATGACGCGCAACCTGATCCTGGGCACTGCGGGCCACATCGACCACGGCAAGACCTCGCTGGTCAAGGCCCTGACCGGCATCGACTGCGACCGTCTGCCGGAAGAAAAGGCCCGCGGCATCACCATCGACATCGGCTTCGCTCACCTGGAGCTGCCGCCGTTCCGGCTGGGCATCGTGGACGTGCCCGGCCACGAGCGCTTTGTCAAGAACATGCTCGCCGGGGCCACCGGCATCGACCTGGCCATGCTGGTGATCGCCGCCGACGATTCGGTCATGCCGCAAACCCGCGAGCACCTGGAAATCCTCCAGCTGCTGGGTCTGAAGCACGGCGTCATTGCCCTGACCAAGAGCGACCTGGTGGACGAGACCACCCGCGAGGTGGTCGAGCTGGAGATCCGCGAGCTGGTCCGCGGCACCTTCCTCGAAAACGCCGTCCTGGTCCCGACGTCGGCCCACACCGGGGCCGGCATCCCCGAGTTGAAGTCCGCCCTGTTCCAGGCGTGCCAGCAAACGGAGGAACGGGCTGCGCAGCAGTGGTTCCGGCTGGCGATCGATCGCTCCTTCGCCGTGCAGGGGCACGGCACCGTGGTCACGGGCTCGGTCATCTCGGGCAGCGTCAAGGTCGGCGACGAGGTGGACTGGCTGCCGCGCGGCGAGAAGGTGCGGGTGCGGTCGCTGCAAAACCACGATCAGGCGGTCGAGGAGGTCCATCGCGGTCAGCGGGCGGCGATCAACCTGGCCGGCGTTCGCCACGAGGACGTGGTCCGCGGCCAGGAGCTGGCGACGCCGGGGTTCCTGGTGCCGTCGCGGGTGGTGACCGTCCGGCTGCACTGCCTCAAGGACATGCGCCGATCAATCAAGCACCGGGCCCCGCTGCGTTTCCACGCGGGCACCTCGGAGCTGATGGCCACTGTGTCGCTGCTGGACTGCGACGCCATCGAGCCAGGCCGGTGGGGTCTGGCCCAGCTCTTCCTGGAGGAGCCGGCCACGGTCGCCTGGGGCCAGCCCTTCGTCGTCCGCGAATCGTCGGCCACGTACACGGTGGGCGGCGGCCAGGTGCTGCAAGGGGTTGCACGCAAGATCCGCCGCCGGCACTTCGAGTTGCTGGAGCGCGTCGAGATGCTCTGGACCGGCTCGGTGCGCGATCGGATCCTCACTGTGGCCTGGTTTGCCGGCTTTTCCGGCTTCACCCTCGCGGAACTGGTGCGAGGAACGGGTCTCTCGCCTGCCGAGGCCGGGACGCTCGTGGATCAGCTGCGGGCTTCGGGCGATCTGGTCGAGGTGCCGATCGGCTCGGCACGCAAGCTGTTGCTGCACAAGGACATGGTGAAGGAGCTGGAAGACCGGCTGCTGACCACTCTGAACGCGCTGCACGAAGAGTTTCCGCTGATGTCCACCCACGATCGGGCGCGGGTGCAATCGCATCTGGATTACGTCGGCGACAACGCCCTGGTGCATGGCGTGGTCGAGCGGCTGATCCAGCGCAAGGTGCTGACCGGCGACCTGCGGCGGATCGGCCGGGCCGACTTCAAGCCCCGGCTGAGCAACAACCAGCGCAAGCTCAAGGAGAAGATCGTCGCGGCCTACCGCGAGGCGGGGTTCCAGCCGCCCGAGCCGAGCAGCTTCGTCAACCAGGCGGGCGGCAACGCGGCCAGCTTGCACGACCTGTTCGACGTGAGCGTGGCCGAGGGACAGCTGGTGCGGATCACCGATGAGCTGTACTTGCACGCCGACGCTGAAGCGGAGATGCGCCGCCGGCTCACCGACCGGCTCCGCGAGGGCGGCCCCGGCCTGACCGTGGCCGAGATCCGCGACCTGCTGGGCACCACGCGCAAATACGCGGTGCCCCTGTGCGAGTACCTCGACCGGGTCGGCATGACCCGGCGCGAGGGCGACCTGCGGTTGCTCGGGGCCGTCTGATCGATCGTAGCCGCAGGCGGCTCGCCTGCTGGCTTGGTTGTCCCGCTGAGCCAGCAGGCGAGCCGCCTGCGGCTACGCCTGCTGGCTCGCCCCGTTCGTTTCATGAAACCGCCATATGAGTGACAATCCCTTCCGCTCGCTGCCGTCGGTGAACGAGGTGCTGGCCAGCACGCAACTTCAGGAAGCGTTCGGCCAGCATGCCCGGGAACTCGTCGTCGAGGTAGTGCGGGAGGAACTGAGCGAGCTGCGGAACCAGCTTCGGCAGGGCGAGCCGGCTAATGGCCAGGCGGATGCGGATGCCGTGGCTCAGCGCGTGGTGGCGCGTCTGGAGCGTGAGTTCTGCCCGAAGCTGCGGCGCGTGATCAACGCCACGGGCATTGTGCTGCACACCAACCTGGGCCGGGCCCCGATGGCAGAGGCCGCGGCCCGGGCCGCGGCCGAGGCGGCGAGCGGCTATCTCAACCTGGAACTGGACCTGGAATCGGGCAAGCGCTCCTCTCGGCAGCTGGCAGTCCGCGACTGGGTGTGCCGGCTGACCGGGGCGGAGTCGGCCACGGCGGTCAACAACAACGCGGCCGCCACCGTCATTGTCCTGCGCACCATTGCGACCGGTCGCGAGGTCATCATCTCGCGCGGCCAGCTGATCGAGATTGGCGGCAGCTTTCGCATTCCCGAGATCATGGCGGTCAGCGGCGCCATCCTGCGCGAGGTCGGCACCACCAACATTACTCGCCTTTCCGATTATGAGCGTGCCATCAGTCCAAACACGGGAGCCTTGCTGCGGGTCCACAGCAGCAACTACCGCATCTCCGGCTTCACCGAATCGGTCGCTCTGCCCGACCTGGCCGGTCTGGGCCGCAAACACCATCTTCCCGTGATCGATGACGTCGGCAGCGGTGCGCTGCTGGACTTCGGGCGTTTCGGCTTCAGCGGTGAGCCGGTAGCGCGGAACTGCATCGCGGAGGGGGCGGACCTGGTGCTGTTCAGCGGCGACAAGCTGCTGGGCGGACCCCAGGCCGGCATCATCGCCGGCAAGAAGGAGCTGATCGAGAAGATCGAGAAGGATCCGCTAATGCGGGCCTTCCGCCTGGACAAGATGACGCTGGCCGCCCTGGAAACGACCCTGCGCATCTACCTGGACGAGCAGCGGGCCTTGCATGAGGTTCCCGTTCTGCGCATGCTGGGCACGCCGCTGGCGGAGCTGCGCTCCCGGGCCGAGGCGCTGGCGGAACGTCTGAAGGGGCTGCCGGGGCTGGCTTCCGTGCATGTTTGCGAAGACTCGGCCTTTGTCGGCGGCGGCTCGCTGCCGGATCAAGCGATGAAGACCTGGGTGGTGGAGATCGAGCCGGCTTCGCATCGCGACGCGAACCTGGCGTATCGGTTGCGGATTGGCACGCCTGCCGTCATGGCCCGACTGCGTGACGGCAAGGTGGTGCTTGACCTGCGGACCGTCTTCGCGGATCAGGAGACGGCGCTGGCGGAAGCGATCCGCCAGGCAAGCAATGATCGAAATGATCTCGTGTGACGATGCGCAGCAACCCGACGCCAAAGACACTACCTCCTTTTCCTTCCTCTCGCCGAAAGGCGCCGAAGAGTCGGCAGGAGCCGTTATCCCCCACCCGCGCTCGGCTCACCCTCGCGCAGCGCTTCGAGTAACGGTTGCAGATGGGCCTCGTAGCGTTTCCACCGGCCGACCGAGCTGCGGTACATCGGCTGCCGCACCTGCAGGATGCTGGACGTGTGTACCACCCGCTGGGTGTCGTGGAAACGGAGGCAGCGCTCGTCCCACTCCAGCCCGCAGAAGGCGAGCAGCCGCCGGCTGGCTGCTTCCTGGTCGGCCGTCAATTCCTCGTAGTGCAGGTCCAGGAGGGGTAGAGGCAAGACCTTCACCCAGTGGGCCATCAGCCGCTCGTACTCCCGGTAATAGTGTCCCAGGTGCCGCAAGTCCAGCGTGAACAGATGAGGGTTCGCAAAGTTCTGGAAATAGCACGACAGACAGACGTCGACCGGGTCGCGCCGGCAATGGATGACCCGGGCCCCGGGAAACAGCGTGGCGATGAGACCGAGCTGGAAACAATTCATGGGCATCTTATCGACGACCCGGGTTGCCGTGCCTCCCAGTTGTCGCAGTTTTTGCAGGTATTCTTTGGCCACGGCGTGCGCGGTCGCCGCATCCAGCCGCGCCAGGCATTCCGGATAGCGGTCCTCAGCTGCCCCGCACACCTGTGCGTCTGGAGGCGTCCCCAGGCGCCGGGGCAAGGTCCGCGTCAGATCCCCAAGGTCAGTCAGCTCGCCGGCGCCGTGAACCCGGGGATGGCTGGCCAGGATTTGCTCGGCCAGGGTGGTGCCGGAGCGCATCATGCCGACGATAAAGACCGGTAGCTCACTGTCCACGCCAAAGCCGCGCACGCTTGCCCCAACCGCCGAAGTCCTGGAGACTTCGGCAGTCTGCTTCACCCGCTCGAAGTAAGCCGGCGTGAAGGCGGCGATCAGGCGGGTGACGAAGTGGCTATGCCTGGCGGGGTCGTAAACCGCGCCGGCGTTCCGGAAGGCTTCCTTGCGCATCTCCTTGGCGAGGCGCGCGTGGGCAAAGGCCTCGTCGGAGGCCCCAGACTTGTCGAAATAGTGGGCCAGGGCGTGGTGCAGCCCCAGGCGGGAGTCGAACGAAACGTCCGGACGCGCCGCCAGGGCCTGGACCTCCTGGACCTCGGCAGCGCTGAGCTGATGGCGGCCGACGGCGGCCAGGTTGATCAGGTGGCTCAGCGCCAGCGGGTTGTTGGGCTCGCAGCGCAAGATTTCCCGATAGGCGGCGGCCGCCTCGTCCAGCCGGCCCTCGATCTCCAGGGCGTAACCCAGGGAGGTGCGCGCCGCGACGTAGCCGGGGTCCAGACGAACCGCTTCCTGGTAGCAGCGCCTGGCTTGCTCGCCACGGTTCAGGGTCTCCAGAACCGCGCCGGCCTGCATGAGCCGGCTGCTGAGCTTGATCGGTCGGCGGCTCTCCTCGCCACGGTTCAGGCGGATCGCTTCGCTCAGGTACACTTGTGCCCGGGCTTGCTCGCCCAGGGCAAGCAGCACGGCGCCCAGGTCGTTGTGAGCCCGGGCGAATCCGGGGGCGCGGCGAACCGCGTCCTCCAGCAGAGGCAGGGCCTCGGACAGTCGGCCCTGCTGGTGGAGGGTGGCGCCCAGGTTGGTCAGGGCATCGATGTACCCAGGGTTGAGGCGGAGGGCCGTCCGGAAACACTGCTCGGCTTCGCCGAGCTGCCCTTGCCGGCGCAAGGCGACCCCCAGGTTGTTGTGGGCGCCCGGCAATCTCGAGTCCAGACGCAGGGCTTCGCGTGCCTGCGCCGCGCCTTCCTCCAGTCGGTCGAGATCGAGGTACGCGGCGGCCAGGCTGCTGTGGTAAATGGCCTGAGGGCTGGGCGCGGTCAACGCCCGGCTTATCAGGTCGATCGCCTCCTGGTGCCGGCCCGCCTGGTGGGCCAGGACCCCCAGCAGGTGCAGGGCGTCGGGCTCCCGGGGCGACTCCTCGAGGATGCCGCGATACAGAGCTTCGGCCTCCGTGAGGCGGCCCGCCTGATGATGCCCGATGGCCCGCGCCAGGCGCTGGATGATCGTGACCATGGAACAGACTCCCGGTGATCCAAATTGACCGCAGTTATGGAGATGGGACGAAAATGAGACTCCAGCAACTCGACCCTGTCCCTCACCCCCGCAGCGGGAGTGAGGGACAGTCGAGTTCCCACTCAAACAATGAAGATGTCCTCGTTGGTGTTGATGCCGTCGAAGCAATCCTTGAGAACTTCTTCAAAGGTGCGGTCGGCACCATGGGAGGTTGTGTTGGGAGCGTTGATCAGTTCTGTGATAGCAGCATTCAGCATGTTCTGAATGTTGGCGACGCCAGCCGAGTTGCTGACGTTATTCGTAATCAGTGAATTCTGCAGGGTCGATGACAGGCCCTGGCCCGAGAACGTGACCGCGGGCACGTAGACGTTCGTCGTCGGATTGACGTAGCCGAGGATGACGTTGATCTCCCCCGTCAGCAGCTCAGCGGACAACGCGTACGCCATGTTGGTGGGGTTCTCGTTGTGCAGGAAGCTCTTGACGTTGCTGTACGACAGGAGCCAGCTATCGGGCTCGTAGTTGCCGTTGGCATCCACAAGGACCAGGTAGCCGGGGTCGTTGGGATTGGCTAGCGCCGCGACCAGGCTGTTGTAGAGCGCGGGCGAGATCGTCGTACCCGTGGTGGAACCCGTGAGCGCCTCCTGGCCGAGTTGGGTCGTGTAGAAGCCCTTCGAGTCCCCACTCTGCTGCGAGAGCACGGGGTTGAGGAAGACGTTGCTCTGCAGGTTAGTGACGCCGGTGTTCGTCGTGATGATCTGGCCCAGGGTGCTGCCCTGCTGGAGAATCCCCAGCTCCGCCGGGGTGAACGACTCGTTGAGGTAGAAGAACTGGTCGCCGTTCTCCAGCCGCGAGAACTGATTGGCGAGGACCGCCGTGAACAGCGGGCCCATGTCGGAGCCGGGCAGGTGGTCCTCGGCCATGCCGCCGACGAAGGGGTCGATGTCGCCGGCAAAGCCGCCGGCGGCGATGGTTGTGGCGTAGGCCGTCTCAAGCTCGTACTGAACGTGGACGTTGCTGGTGATCTGTTCGAAGCCGTGTGATATGAAGGTTGTGCCGGTAACTGGGTCTGTCTCGGTGATGTCCGTGTCCGTGATGGCCGGCAAGCCGAAGGCGACGCGTACCTGGTTGTAGGTGCCGATGCCGTCGTCACGGGCCCGCCAGATGTCGCGCGAGATGAGGTCCTCGCCACCCTGGAGGCCGTTGCCGAACAGATCGTCGCGAACTGCGGAAACCGCCAGGGTATCCACCGCCTGGGCGGTGCTGTCAGCGTCCCCTTTGAGATAGGCCCCGATGTCCGTCCCGGTCAGACCGGTGTACGGGTCGATGGCCCCGCTGGGGTTGACGAGGTTGGGGTCGAAGAAGTCCACTGCCAGAGGAACGTTGCCAACGGAGGAGCCGTTGTTGCTGTCGCGCTCCACGGTGTTATTCAGCATGCTGTGGCCGAAGCGGAAGGCGACGGTGGAGAACTCGGTGGCGATGGTGGCGTTGACGGTGGGATCGTAGCCGGTGTACGCCGGGGCGTCCGGCCCGAGCAGGGCGGGCAGATACTGGGTGTAGATGATGTTCTGGTACTCGGCGACGTTGAGCTTGCGGGCCTCCTGGAAGAGTTGCTCGTCAGTCCAGGTGGGGTTTGCCTGCGCCAGCTCCGTCGCGATGGCGTTGTGGTTGCGGACGAACAGGGTCGTCAGGGCGGTCAGTTCGGTGTTTTCGTTGGCCCGCACGTCCCCCGCGGCGTAGAGCGAGCTCTCGGGCAGCGGGCCGGAATTGGCCATGTTGAGGGCGTTGATCTGGTCCTGGGTGAAGTACGTGAGATTGTCGTACGGCAGCATGTTGCCGGGGCTGGTCTTCAGCAGGCCGCCGGAGAAGGTGCGCAGGGCGTCGGACACCACCTGGCTGGAGCCGTAGACCTGCGACAGGTCGAGGTAGGAGGTGACTGCCTGGATCTGCTGGCGCGGGTTGCCGGTGCTGGTCCCGGTGGTCGGGTCGTACTGGGACCGGCTGAAGGCCAGGGACGCGATCGGATCGCCCGGATTGGTCTTATCGGCGGGGATGTTGAAACCTTGGTTGCCGTCTTTGTCTGGATTCGGGCTCGGAACGGGGAAGCCTGTCTGGTCCGGGGTCAGGTCCATGTCGTGGTCCATGAACTGCCCGAAGGAGTAGCCGAAGTCGGACAGGCCGTTGCCATCGACGGTATTGATGTCCGTGCTCGGAGACCCGAACAACGTGGGCGACTGGTTGAAGACGTCGTTGCTGATGGTGCGGGGGCTGGCAATAGGAAGACCAGAAGTAGGACCGAGAGTGACGCCGTTCCCCGGCAGCGAGGGCGTGGCGATCCCGTTCGCGTAGTCCACGGGAGAGAGCCTGAGCAGTTGAATGGCCGCTCCGCCTGGCTGGTCGGCGGGGGCGGCGCCCCAATCCGGGTTGGCGACGTTGTTGCCGACCTCGTCGATCGGGCCGTAGACGCCGACCGGGACGAGGCTTGGCTGGCAGCGGTCTTCCAGTTGCTCCAGCAAGAGCCGGGGCTGCGCCGCTCCGCGGCCACTTTGGACTTCCGGCTCACAAAACGGTTCCACCACGTACGGTTCCTCATGATGCAACTCCTCGACACGGGCGAAACGGTGAAGCCCCACGCAACAGTTGCGCGAGGCGGTGAGCGCGCCACTCCGAACGTCGGCCCACCTTGAAGCGTTCTTCCTCGACCTGTGACGGCCGACGAGGAACGCCTGTCACCGCGCTCCCAGTTGGAGCGAAGAGGCAAGGGAATCCCCGCCGGCGTGACACCAGACCGAAAAACGGGTCCAAGGCGCAGCCGTGTTCAACTTGCGACGAACAATCGAACCCGAGTACGGATCCTCCACGCGGAAAACGGTGTTGACCACCCAGGCCTGAATGGGAGGGAAGGCCTTGGGTGAAGGCAATGGACGACGGACAGAGCGACTACCGACTCAAAGGAATCGATAGTCCTCTGACGCGACCCAGATCGGACCTACTGGCACAATCGCACCCGGCCAGCGGCAGCGCACGAACCCCGTGCGCGCACCACGGACCGGGAAACCTGGACAGAGTGGCAGCGTGGTCGGTGAGGGATTTGGCCAAGATCAGAATACAATACGAAACACCCAACCGTTGGACGTTCCGCAGTGAACGCCACGGTTCCAATTACCCGGGGGGGACCCCAATTGGGGCGGGCAGAGAGGCGACTTTGAAACACAATTGGACGGGTTTCGTTAGAGGATACACCCAGCGAGCAGAATTGCAAGAGAAAAATGATCAATTTATCGTCAATGTTGGAGTAGACAGAGAGCAGGGTGAGGGACAGGCCCAGCCGCCTGTCGCCTCCCCTTCCCGGTAACAGGCAGCCTCCCTCGCTGGCAGCCGGTCTCCCTTCACTCCGCCCCTTGAGTTAGAATGAAGGAGAGGTGCGGGAATGGTCCTGCGGGAGGTCTTCATGTTCAAGGCTCCGATCCGAATCGTGCTGGCCAAGGTCGGTCTGGACGGCCACGACCGCGGCGTCAAGGTGGTGGCCCGGGCCCTGCGCGACGCGGGCATGCACGTCATTTACGCCGGGCTGTGGCAGACGCCCGAGGCCGTCGTCCGCACCGTGGCCGACGAGGACGCCGACTGGCTCGGCCTGAGCCTCCTCAGCGGCGCGCACATGACCCTGGTGCCGCAGGTGATGCAGCTGCTGCGCGAGGCCGGCCTGGAGCGCGTCGGAGTGATCGTCGGCGGCATCGTCCCCGAAACCGACATACCGAAGCTCCAGCAACTGGGCGTGGCCCGCGTCTTCGGCCCGGGCACGCCGCTGCCGGACATCGTCGCCTTCCTCCAGGGGCCCAGCGGAGCCGGCCATGCTTGAGTCGCTGCTGGAGGGCTTTCGCAAGGGCGACCGCCTGGCCCTGTCGCGCCTGGTCACGCTCGTCAGCCGGGGCGAACAGACCGAGACCATCCTCTCCTCCCTGTCGCGGACCCGGCCCGAGCCGGTTCGCGTCGTGGCCCTGACCGGCAGCGGCGGCGTCGGCAAGAGCACGCTGGCCGGCAAGCTGATCGAGGAGGCCCGCAAGCAGGGGCAGACTGTGGCGGTGCTGGCCTGCGATCCGCAAAGTCCGCTGTCGGGCGGCGCTCTGCTGGGCGATCGCTTTCGCATGCCGGCCAGACCCGACGAAGGCGTCTTCATCCGCAGCCTGGCCGCGGCGGGAGGGCAGGGGGCCTTGGCGGAGCATCTGGACGCGCTGATCCGGCTGCTCGAGGATTTCGGCTTCGATCTGGTGCTGATCGAGACGGTCGGGGCAGGGCAGGGCGACACGGTCGTCCGCCAGCTGGTGGACGTGCTGGTGCTGCTGCTGCAACCCGAAACCGGCGACGACCTGCAATGGGAGAAAGCGGGGCTGCTGGAGGTGGCCGACGTGATCGTCATTCACAAGGCCGATCTGCCCGGGGCGGACCGGGTGGAAGCACAGGTGCAGGCGTCATTGGGGCTGGGCAATGGGCTGGCTCCTCCGGTGGTGCGGGTGAGTTCGCGCACGGGGGAGGGGTTGAACGAGTTGTATGAGACGATTCGCACGCTGCCGCTGCGGCGTGGCCGGCGTGGGAATGGAAGGGAATTGTTGCGGCTGGCCCAGCAGACACTGAGCGCACGCTTCGCCGATGCAGCCGCATCCGGCAGCACTGAAGTGCGTGAGTTGCTGCAGCAATGGCAGCAGGGGCTGATCAAGGAGGACGACGCGGCCGCGGCGCTGCTGCGAATGCTGGCGAGCGGTCCTGTTGGTCGCGATGCAAAGCCGTGAGCGCAGCGAGCGGAAGAGGGGGCACGGAGAACGGCATTTGCTCAGATGTTGTTCGCCTTGTCAGGCTGGGCCTGTCTCCCTTTGTCGCAGGGGGCGATTTTTCCGAGCAGTTCCCTTTCCCAGGGCATTCGTTGATTCCCTTTCCAGAATGGAACCAGGGCATCCTCCACTCCGTCAGGATAATTCAACATCTGGGCGAAGCCGTACAAGAAAAGGCAAGACACCAGCGCAACGACAGCAGCAGTCACGCATCTCCAGAAATGACGAAATCGGTGCCGGATGCCCTTCGGACAATCGGCAGTCAGCACGGTGCCATCGCGACGGCGATAGAGTTTGACGCACAGAGTCCCTTCCTTCTCCTGAATCAGCGCCAGCGCCTCATCCGCCGTCAAGGAGGAAAGGTTGTAAACCGTTTGGTTACAATGAGAACAGTGGCGCACGCACTCCGTCCCTGACATGGACTCCCATGACACCGGACAGGGGGAGGCGATCTGATAACCGCTCAGCAGCTCCAGCGACATTCGCATCGCTTACTCCTTCCGATGAGATGAGAGACTCTTCGGAACGATCGTTCCACTTGCCACCGAGGAAGCTCCAATAGAGTGATGCGCGAGATCGTGAAACTATTCCCCAATTCCAATCGGTTCAGGCCCTTTTCACTTCTTCATCGGCGTCGCGAACACCTGCGTGTAATACGCTTCGCCCTTGCTGTTGCGGGCAATGCCCACCCCGATCTCGGTGTAATTGTCCTTCAGAATGTGTTCGCGATGGACCTTCGAGTCCATCAGCGCCTTCATGACCATTTCCAGCGAAGCGTCGTCCTCGGAGTGGGCCACGTTCTCGCCGACGCGCTTGTAATCGTAGCCGGCCGCCTCGACGCGCTGGGCGGGCCGCTTGCCGTCCAGCTCATGTTCCATCTTGCCCTGCTTGAGCATGTTCGCCGAGTGGGCCCGCGCCACCTGGAACAGGATCGCGTTCGGCTGCAGAGGCGGCAGCTTCGCCTTCGCCCGCTCCTTGTTGGTCAGGTCCAGAAAGGTCTGTTCGTCACGCGAAATCGTGAACTTCTTCGGGTCCGGCTTGTCCGGGGCCAGAGCCAGCACGGCGACCAGCACACCCAGGACTGCCCTTCGCCTCATTTCGTTTGCTCCTTTGAGGAACGGTCAGATGAACGGGGCCTTGACCTTGTCCGAGTCCTTGAGCGGGTAGATGGGCAGCTTGCCGCCGGCGTCTGCCAGGATGCGGTCCCAGGCCCGCTTGATCCGTTCGGGCGACTTCTTCGCGATCGTCTGCTCGAACGGTTTGTCCGCTTCCAGGTCGAACAGCCGGGCGTTGGCGCCGTGAATGTCCGAGAAGTACCAGTTCTTGTCGTCAAGATACCACACGCTGTTGCAGTAGCGGCAGGTCTGGTACTCGCGCTTCTGCGAAGGAGCTGCCTTCCAGCAGGGCCAGCAGGTTCTGGCCGCCGACGCCCTCGTTCGGCTTGGTCCCGGCCACGGCGCAGACCGTCGCGGGCACGTCCAGCGAATAGACCAGCTCGCGGAAGCGCATGCCCGCGCCCTTGCCTTCCGGATGGCGGACCAGCAGCGGCACGTTCATGGTGCCCGGATACATGGCCCCCGAGGGCTTGCCGAGGACCTTCTCCAGGTTGTCGCCGAAATTGGTGCCGTGGTCGCTCAGGTAAATCACCAGCGTGTCTTTGTCCTTGCCCAGCTCCTTCAGCTTGGCGAGCAACTGGCCCAGCCAGTGATCGACCATCGTGACCAGGCCGGAATAGTGGGCCTTCACGTCCACCAGCGCCGGCTCCACCTGCGGATGCTGGAACAGCGTGCCGTAGGGCAGCGTGATGTACGTCTTGCCGGTGTACTTGGGATCGCGGTAGAGCTTGTAATACTTGGCGGGCGCCTCCCAGGTCTCGTGCGGATGGAACGTATCGACGTAGAGGTAGAACGGCTTGGTGTTGGAGCGGTTCTCCTCCAGGAACTGCATGGCGGAGCGGAACGTCCGCGGCGTGGCGAAGGCCATCTCGTCCGGCTCGAAGCCGCCGAGGTTGGCGACGTGCTGGGCGGCCCGCGGCAGGCCCGAGCCGTAGCGTTCCTGGAGCTTCTTGCGATCGACCGTGGCCGTGGAGCGATAGTGGTCCTCGGCGTTGCCGCGGACGTAGTCCCACTGGTGGAAGCCGCGGGTGAAGTTGTTGCCGGGGACGAAGTAATGCGGCACGTCGCTGACAAAGCCGTTGTGGTAGCCGGCCCGGGCCAGGGCCTCGGCGACGACGTCCTCGTCGGGGCTCATCGGCTGCCAGCCGGGCTGCACGACGTTGTCCCAGGGGATCGCCTTGTAATCGCGGAAGGGGAAGGCGCGCCGGCCGCTGTGCAGCGTCCGCCGGGTCGGGATGGTCGGCAGGCACTCGGGGTGGGCCCGCTCAAACAGGGCGCTTTCCTTGGCCAGCCGATCGAGGTTGGGCGTCTTGATCCAGGAATTGCCGTAGGGCCCGAGAAAGTCGATGCGCGTGGTGTCGGAGACGACCACGAGGATGTTCCACTTCTTCGGGCCGGCGTCACTGGATTTGGCGGGCTGTTCCTGCTCGGCCGGGGCAGGGTCGGGCGTGAGGGAAGCGAGGGCCGCGCCAGCGGAAGCCTTGAGGAAATCGCGACGCTGCATGGCAGTCTCTCCACAGGTTGAGTTGTCCGGCGTTGCCTCAGTATGGTTGCTCCGCCGCGGGAGTGCAAGGAGATTTCGAGACGCTCGGCTCGCGTCTCCTGGCCCAGGACGCCTGCCGGGATCGCTTGACCTGATAGAGCTACATCGCCTGAACCGAACAGAGAGAGGAACAACGATGTTACTGGAACAAATCCAACAACTGCTGCCGGCCAGCCTGCGTTTCACCCGAGCCCGGCTGTTTCACCCGGACATGCTGCCCGACCCCTATCCCACTTATGCGAAACTTCGCTCCGAGGACCCGGTCCACTGGGACGAGGCGGACCGCCGCTGGGCCCTGACCCGTTATGTTGACGTGGCTGCCATTCTCCGCAGCCCCCTGGCCTCCGCCGAGCGACCGCCGATCGATCGCTGGTTTTTGCCCGCGGCGGTCCGGGAACTGGCCGCTCTTCGCCGCGACAGCATGCTCAACTGCGACGCTCGCCCGCCACGCCCGGCTCCGCCAGCTGGTCAGCAAGGCGTTCACGCCAGAGCCGTCGAGACCATGACAATGGCCATCCAGGCGGCGGTGGACGGCTTCCTCGACCCGGTGCAGCCGACCGGCCGAATGGACGTCATTGGCCATCTGGCTTATCCGTTGCCGGTGACGGTGATCGCCCAGATGCTCGGCGTAGACCCGGAGGATCGGGCCCAGTTCAAACACTGGTCCGACGACATTTCCGTGATCGCCGGCGGTGCAGGCAGCCCGCGTGCGCTCGGGCTCGCCGATCTTCGCCGGGCCGCGCGGGCCTTCACGGAGCTGACGGCCTACTTCGGCCGGGTGGTTGCCGACCGAAGGCAGCAGCCGCGAAACGACCTGCTCACCGCGATGGCCCAGGCCGAGGAGAGCGGCGACCGCCTCAGCGAGAACGAGCTGTTTGCGAACGCCGCGCTCCTGCTCAGTGCGGGCCACGAGACCACAACGAACCTGATCGGCAACGGCGTGCTGGCCTTGCTGCGACACCCCGACCAGTGGGAGCGGGTGCGGCGCGATCCGACGCTGGTCCCGACGGCGGTCGATGAGCTGCTGCGTTACGACAGCCCGGTGCAGTTCACCAACCGGATCCTGACCGGCGACCTGATCCTGGGGGGCAAACACTTCGCGAAAGGGTCAGACGGTATTGCTGCTTCTGGGAGCGGCCAATCGGGACCCGGAGCAGTTCGCCAATCCCGACCAGCTGGACGTGGGCCGGCAGAACAACAAGCATCTGTCCTTCGCGCTCGGATCGCACTTCTGCCTGGATGCGCAGCTGGCCCGGCTGGAAGGTCGGATTGCCTGGAGACACTGTTGCGGCGAATGCCGAACCTGCGGCTGGAAGGGGCGGAGCCCCAGCTTCCGCGAACACTACAACCTGCGGGGCCTGAAATCGCTGCCGGTCGAGTTCTAATTCTCGAAACCGCCTGCGGGTAAGCCCGGAAGGTGAAGCAGGTCAGCAGGGAGAGGAGGAACACTAATCAGCGGAATCTTCGCTAATCGAAGGAAACCTGCATTCCGATTAGCGAAGATTAGCGCTGATTAGTGTTCCGATCTCCTCGGACTTCCTAAACGTCCAAATCTTCCGCCGCTGCGAAGACGCGACGACTCCATGATAAAGTGAGCCCGCTGCGCCGGGTCCTTGCCGAGCAACTCCACGAGCGTCTTGTCGGTGTCGAGGTTGGAGTCGATCTGCACCTTGAGCAGCGTCCGGTTCTTGGGGTTGAGGGTGGTGTCAGCCAGCACCTTGGCGTCCATCTCGCCCAGACCTTTGAACCGCGAGACTTCAGACTTGGCGTTGGCTCGCAGCTTGGAGAGGATCTCCTCCTTGTGGTCGTCGTCGCGGGCCCAGTACGTCTCCTTGCCCACGTCGATGCGATACAGCGGCGGCACCGCGACGTAGACGTGTCCTTTCCGGATCAACTCGGGCAGGTGCCGGAAGAAGAACGCCAGCATCAGCGTCGTGATGTGATGGCCGTCAGCGTCGGCGTCCATCAGCAGGATGATCTTGCCATAACGCAGACCGCTGATGTCAAACTTGTCCCCGGCCCCGGTCCCGATCGCGGAAACGAGGTCGTTCAGCTCGGTGTTGGTCAGCACCTTGGCGGTGGGCAGGCCTTCGGAGTTCAGGATCTTGCCGCGCAAAGGCAGGACCGCCTGGGTGATGTTGTTGCGACCTTGTTTGGTCGAGCCGCCGGCGGAATCGCCTTCCACGATAAAGAGTTCCGACTCTTCGAGGCCGTTGGATTTGCAGTCGGCCAGCTTGCCGGGCAAGTTCAGACGGCGCTGCGTGACCGACTTGCGCTTCACTTCCGCGGCCGCCTCGCGGGACGCCAGCCGGGCCCGGGCGGCCATGCACGATCCGGCCGACAATCTGGTCGGCCGCCGTCATGTTGCTGTTCAGCCACGCTTCCAGGGCCGGCCGGACAAAGTTATCGACCGCGGAGGTCATCTCCGGGTTGTGCAGCCGTTCCTTGGTCTGCCCCTGGAACTGCGGCTCGCGCACGAACACCGACAGGATGGCGACGATGCCCTCGCGGATGTCCTCGGCCGTGATGTTCAGGCCCTTGGTCTTGACGTCGTGCGTCTCAATGAAGTTGCGGATCGCCTTGCCGATGGCGTTCTTGAGGCCGCTCTCGTGCGTGCCGCCCGCCGAAGTGCGGATGCCGTTGACGTAAGAGCGGATGTTCTCGTCGGTGGCTTCGGTCCATTGCAGGGCGACCTCCATCTTCTCGCCTTCCTTGCGAGCCAGCGTGAAGGGAATCTCGGTCACCGGCGGCTTTCTGACCGTCGGTGACCAGTCGCGTCAGATACTCCGGAATGCCGCCCGGGTGACTCAGATCGACCGTTTCTCCCGTGGCGTCGTTGCGGAAGGTGATCTTCAGCCCGCTGTGGATGTAGGACATCCCCTCCAGATGGCTCTTGATCTGCTCCGGGTCGAAGTGCGTGTTGCGGAAAATCTCCGGGTCCGGCTCGAAGTAAATCGTGGTGCCGTGCAGCCGCGATGGACTCAGCTGCTTCAGACTGGTGGTCGGTTTGCCGCGCGCGAACGACTGCTGCCACTCGTGAGCCGTCGCGGCGGATGGTGGCTATCAGCTTCTTCGACAGGGCGTTGACCACAGACGAGCCAACGCCGTGCAGACCGCCGGAGTGGATGTAAGTCTCGTTCTCGCCGAACTTGGCGCCGGAGTGCAGCGTCGTCAGGATCAGCTCCAGACCGGGACGCTTGTGAATGGGGTGCATGTCAACGGGGATGCCCCGGCCGTTGTCGGTGATCGTGACCGCGTCGCCCGACTTGTGCAGGGTGACCGTGATGCTGTCGGCGTAGTCGTTGAGATACTCATCGACCGCGTTGTCCACGATCTCCCAGACCAGGTGATGCAGCCCCTTGCCGTCCACGCCGCCAATGTACATCGAAGGACGCTTGCGCACGGCTTCCAGCCCTTCCAGGACCGTGAAGGCCGCCGCCGTGTATTCCGTAGTGGCAACTCTGCTCATGTCCGTTTCTCACCTAAATGTCCTGTTCACGCTCCGGGCTGATCCGGAAACACTTGTTCAGACAAACACTTCAGTTCGACTGTTGGCGATTTTGGCGTGCGGCAGTAGCTTTGCTCTGCCGCTTTTGTTTGGCCTTTTGGTTTTTGGCTTTCCCTTTTTCTGCCAGCCCAAGAAACAGAAACAATAAGGAGAAACAAAAGCGGCAGAGCAAAGCTACTGCCGCACTCCAAATCGGCAACGGTTGAACTTCAATCGAACAACATCCTCTGGCCCTCGCCATTGCCGTCGGGCCGCTTCTTCTCCTCACCCTTCTCCTCGACCTTGTCCCAGTCCACCAGCGTCAACGGCGGCGGCACCACGCGGACAAACGTCGAGCGCTTGACCGCCTCGAAACCCTTGCCGCCGCGCGACGGTCACCTCGTACTTGCCCCGGCGGAACTCCATCTGCTTGTCGTTGGACGTGATCACCACGCAGGGCATCGTTGCGATTGCTGAATCAGGGCCCCGCCCAGGCAGACGTCGCCCTCGTTCAGCTTGATGCCCATGACGCCCTTGCCCGCGCCGGAGAGGATGTTGATCTCCTCGATCGGGAAATGGATCACGTGGCCGTCGCGCCGACGCCAGGAACAGGCTCTCCTCATTGGCCAGCACCGTGGCCATCACCACCTTGTCGCCCTCGACCAGCCGGACGTAGCGCCGGCCCACCTTGGTCGAGGCGGTGCGGAACGGCGTCAGCGGCGCTCGCAGGGTCTGTCCCTGGGCCGTCACCACCAGCAGGTACGGCCCGGCCGGCTCGCCGTTGGCCGGCGGCGCATCGACCGGAACAAAGCGCTCGTCCGTGGTGCTGGCGCCGATCACCTTGACCTGGTCGGCCAGCCGGAAGTACTTGGTCAGCGGCTCGCCGTAGCCGGAGCTGATCGGGACCTCGTTGATCCGCATGGTGTAGGCGGTGCCGTCGTCGGCGAAGAAGATGACGTGATCGAGCGTGCTGCCCGGCACCACGGCGATGACCTCGTCGCCCTCGCGCACCCGGGTGCCCTCGATCGACGCCAGCCGGTTGACGCGCTTGATCCAGCCGTCGCGCGTCAGGATGACGTTGGTGTTCTCGCGGACAATGTACGCTTCCGGGTCGAACTCCAGCGTGTCCTCGGCCGAGGCCATGCGCGTCCGGCGACGCTCGCCGTAGGTCTTTTCGATCTCGCCCAGCTCGGTCTTGACCACGCCCCAGAGCTTCTTCTCGGAGGCCAGGATGTCGCTGATCCGGGCCGCCTCCGCCTTCTTCTCCTTCAGCTCGTCGAGGATCTTCTTGATCTCCATCTGGGCGATCTTGTACAGCTGGGCGTCGAGGATCGCCTCGGCCTGGATCTCATCGAGCTTGAAGGTCTTCTGCAGCTTCTCGCTGGCGTCGGCCTTGCCGCTCGATTCGCGGATCAGCTTGATGGCCTGGTCCAGAGCGTTGAAGATGATCCGGAACCCTTCCAGGATGTGAATCCGCCGGCGCAGTTGCTCCAGTTCAAACTCGAACCGCCGGCGCACCGTCTCGAAGCGGAAATCGAGGAAGTAGCGCAGCAGGTCCTTGAGGTTGAGCCGTTCCGGCCTGGTCTGTTCCTTGTCGCCGGGCACGGGCACCAGGCAGGTCAGGTTGTAGGCGAAGTTCTGCTGCAGGTCCGTGTGCTTGTACAGGTACGCCAGGATCAGGTTGGGGTCGGCGTCGCCCTTCATCTCCAGGGCGATGCGCATGCCTTCCTTCTCGTTGGACTCGTTGGTCAGGTTCAGCAACTGCGGCAGCTTGCGGTTGGCGATGATCTCGCCGATGTCGTTTTCCAGCTTGCCCTTGTCCACGCCGTAGGGAATGGACGTGATGACGATCTGCTTTTTCTTGCCGACCTCCTCGACCTTCCACTCGCCCTGGACCTTGATGCTGCCGGACCCTTCCTCGTAGATCTTGCGCAGGGCTGGCCGATCCGTGACCACCTTGCCGCCAAGCGGGAAATCGGGGCCCTTGATCTTCTCCAGCAGCTGAGCCACCGTGGCCTCCGGATTGTCGATCAGCAAGATACAGCCGCGAATGACCTCGCCGAGGTTATGCGGCGGAATGTTGGTGGCCATGCCGACCGCGATGCCCGAGCGGACCCATTGACCAGCAGGTTGGGAAACTGGGCCGGCAGGACCATCGGTTCCTCCAGCTTGTTCTCGTAGTTCGGCCGCATGTTCACGGTGCGCTGCCGCAGCTCCGACATGAGCCGTTCCGACACGGCTGTCAGCTTGGCTTCCGTGTAACGTGCTGCCGCCGGCGCATCGCCATCCACCGAGCCGAAATTGCCCTGGCCGTGGATCAGGGGAACACGCATGACGAAGGTCTGGGCGAGGCGAACCAGGGCATCATAGGCGGCAACGTCCCCGTGGGGGTGGTAATTGCCGATCACGTCGCCCACGATCTTCTGGCATTTCCGCGGCCGGCCGTCAAAGGTCAGGTGCAAATCGTGGTACATCGTGTACAGGATGCGCCGCTGCACCGGCTTGAGGCCGTCGCGCACGTCCGGCAGCGCCCTTGCCGTGATCACTGAGAGAGCATAAGTCAAATAACGCCGCCTGGCTTCCTCGCTCAGAGAAGCAGGCTGGATGTTTTCCGCCATGAGGTTGTTCCTCCGCCAACTCGCCAATCAACGATCGCATTGTAGCAACACAACCGCCTCTCCGGCTAGCTCAGTTATTCCGGACGTAACCTTTTCTGCTGCATTGGCTTATGGAGAAAGTGCCAAGAATGTTTGTGAACGAGTGTTCAGATAAAAGAGGCCCGAGAAGTGAACGGGAGGGAAGGGCCAGACCCCTCCCTCCAGGCGGGCCGATCATTTCGAGGGGGGAGGATAGGCGCGGGCGATCGTCTGGAGAATCTGGTCAAAATCGGCGGGCGGCGGCTCGAACCCGGCCATGCGGCAGTGCTTGAGCAGTTCCCGGGCCTGCTCGGATTTGTGCGCGGCCATCATTCCGGTGCGGATGCGCTGGACGGTCTCCTCGGTGAGAGCGCCCTGGCGGTAGGCGATGACGCCGGTGGGGAAGACCTCGGAGCGGAGCAGCACCCGCAGCTTGGCGAAGTTCTCGGGCTGGCTCTTGCGGTAGGCTTCCAGCTGGGCCTGATCGACCAGGGCGGCCTGGACCGCGGAGGTGGCGACCATTTCCAGGGCGTCATCCGCATCGACCGGACGAACGACCTTGCTGAAATGTTCCTTGAGGTCTTTGCCGGCATGGCAGCGGCGTTCCAGGAACAGGAACAGGTGTTCCCGGCTCTGGCGTGGCAGGGCGAGGCTGTGGCCCTTGAGATCGGCGGGCGTCATGAAAGTGCTGGTCTTGCTCACAATCAGTTGAGCCTGGAACGGCTGGGGATTGCTGACTAGCAGCAGCGGCTGGAGCTGAGGATGCTTCTGCCGGGCCCAGGCGAACTCGAAGCCGTGGAAGATGGCGATGTCTACCTGGCCTTCCTGCAATTGTTTGGCCAGGGTCAGAGGGTCGGTGGTGCTGGTAAGCCGGCCGGTGAGGCCGGTCTGCGTTTGCAGCAGCGAGCGGAGCGGAGCGGTCACGTACTCGATGACCGACTTGTGAAAGTCGCGGAACAGGGTCGAGACCAGACCGAGCCGCAGCTCGGTCGGAGGGCCGGCCTGGAGGGGCTTCGGACGACCGAACCCGACCAGCAGGGGGATGGACAGCATCACGATCAGCAAGCCTTGTATCCAGAATCGACGCATGGGTGACTCCAGGTAAACTGGCTCCCTGGCCCCGGGTCGCCGCTCGTTCCTCGCGGCTCCACCCGGGGCTTTAGTCCCGAAAACAGGAGTAAAGCCCCGGGTGGAGCGCAGCAACCCGGGGCCAGGGGAAGCCGATGATGCAATTGCTATTTCTCCGGCGTTTTCTCTCGGGTGGCATCCTTCTCAGCCGGCCTGCGATACTCGGGGCAGAAGTTTCCCCCGGTCACCCGCTCCAGCGCGGCCGACTGCAGGATCAGCTGGAACTGAGTCTGGTTGGCCTGCTGGCGGAGCAGGGCCTGGCGCATCAGGGCGTCGAGCATTTCCGCGATGGTGGTCTTGGACCCCTCGCGGGGCAGCTGGTCCAGGGCGGCCTGCGTGACCTTCTCGGCCAGCTGGGCGGCCTGCTCGTAGCTGGGCAGCTTGCCGCGTGCTTCCAGCCAGAGCAAGCAGGTGTTCTCCGCTTCCAGGCGGATCAGGGATTGGACCTTGGCCAGCACCGCCAGGGAGCGCTGCTGGAGCGCCTCGGCCTGCTCGACGCGCAAGCAGCGCGGACCGACCAGGATGGTCGGCATTTCCGGAGCGACGGCGCCGGGCCGGTAGTCCTCGCCGAAGCTGGCCGTGGGCAAGGGGATGACGTGCAGGTCGGACCCGGCCGCGAAGGTGTCCGCTCGCAGTGTGTTGACCAGATCCTGGGCCTTGACCTCCAGAGCGAAGACCTCGGCCCCCCAGCCGGCCTGGGCGATCTCGGGCCGATGTTTCAGGGCCAGGCCGACGATTTGCGGACACGAAACCATCCCAAGGACTTCGGGCAACTCCTGATCAACGCAGGCCAGCGGACAGGAATCCTCCAGGCCGATCGCCTCCCGCAGCGCGGCCAGGGCCCGCTGCACGCCGATGCGCGCTTCCTCGCGCCGGCCCTCGGCGACCTTGACCAGCATTTCGTGGTAATCGAGCAGCCACTTGTCCTCGCCGCGCTCCAGTCGGAAGCGGGCGATGTCTTCCTTGATGGTGCGCAGGTTCTTGCCGCGGACGCCCTTGCCCTCCAGGGCCCGCTCGACCTGGTTGAACTGGTCCTGGGCGTAAACGACGGTCCAGTAACAGCGGGTCACGCAGTAAGTCGTCTCGATCTCGGCCTGACGCAGTCGGGCCTCGGCGATCAGCACGCCGAGGGCGGCCTGCTGTTTGCGGATGCAGAGGTCGCGGCGGGCCAGGTTGGTGAGGTTGCCCAGGTTGTCGAGGGCCTTGACCTTGGCCTGGGCGGCCGCCAGGCTGGCCCGGGCGGCCGCAAGGGCGGGCTGCTTTTCCTGGGCCAGCTTGCGGGCCGCGATCAGGTCGAGGACCAGGACCGGCTTTGCCGTAGTCGCACCTGGCCCTCCTGCTGGCTGTTCGGCGCAGGCGAGCCGCCTGCGGCCACGGACTGAGCGGGGAGCGGACGCCGGCACAGAGACAGGCCGCCCACAGAAGGCGCATCCAGGGCGAATTGCGGCGGCGCGGTGCGGCGGGCATTGGTGGTCCTCCATGCCGGGGGCTTTGGAAACCATCGGCCAGGGAGGCAAGCGCCTGAAGCGGCGAGGACGGGGAGATTGGCAAAACCGTCAGCGCCCCGAGAGACTCTGGCGACAGATCGGCTTATGATGCCCAGGGAGGGGGCACAAAGTAGTCATCACGCTCCGCGTGATGAGGAGCATCACGCGGAGCGTGATGACTACAATAATCTCGCGGAGGAGGTTGGCATGCGTGTTGAGATGACGCCCGCCGTGGAGCGGGCCCTGGAGTCGGCCCAGCGGCACGCCCGTCAAGCGGGGAGGCCCGAGGTGCTTCTGCTGCATCTGCTGCACGGCCTGCTGGAAGAGGAGGAAGGGCGAGCGGTGGCGTTCTCGACTTCCGCGGGGCTGGTGTATCCGGCCTATCGCCAGCAGGTTTCCGAGCCGTCGGCCTTCGAGTCCACGGGCCGAAAGCCGCTCGGGCTGGATTCAGCAACAGTGGGTGTCCTGCGGCTGGCGCGGGAACTGGCGGTCGAGATGACGGGAGAGCGAACCGTGGTCAGCGAGGTGCTGCTGCTGGCCGTGCTGCGCAGCGATCCGGAATCCCTGGGCCATCTGGAGCAATTCGGGCTGAAGATGGCTCGGCTGGAGGCCCGCTTTGAGGCCGAGAAACCGCCGCCGGTTCAGCTGGAGGAGCCGTTGCGTCTGGAGGACTGGACCGAAGCGGTGGACCTGGGCCGAATCCTCGACGCAAGTGCCAACCGGGCCCGGGAGGCTTTGCGGGTGGTCGAGGACTACTGCCGCTTTGTCCTGGACGATCGCATCCTGACCCACGAGCTGAAACAGATGCGGCACGACCTGGCCTCGGCCCTGGCCGAGTTGCCGGCCGAACTGCTGCTGCAATCGCGCGAGACCCAGCACGACGTGGGCACGGACCTGAGCACGGACAGCGAGCAGCGCCGCTGGTCGGCGCTGGAGGTCGCCCAGGCGAGCCTGAAACGATTGCAGGAGGCCCTGCGCAGTCTCGAAGAATACGCCAAGGTGCCGGCGGTCGGCGGCGGGCCGGAGGTGGGCGCCCAGCTGGAGCAGATCCGCTATCGCAGCTACACGCTGGAGCGAGCGATCGTGCTGGGGACGACGGCAAGGCAGCGGCTGGCGGAGGCCCGGCTCTACGCGATCCTGTCAGGTCAGCAGTGTACCCGGTCGCTGGAGTGGACGATCAAGGAGGCCGCGGCCGGCGGGGCAGCGATCATCCAGCTGCGCGAAAAGGAACTGAGCGATCGCGACCTGTGGACGCGGGCCCGGCAGGTGCGGCAGTGGACGCGCGAGGCCGGCGTGCTGTTCGTGATGAACGACCGGCCCGACCTGGCCCGACTGGTCGAGGCGGACGGCGTCCACCTGGGACAGGACGACCTGCCGGTCAAGGAGGCCCGGCGGATTCTCGGACCGGAGGCGCTGGTCGGAGTCAGCACGCACAACATGGAACAGGTCCGGCAGGCGATCCTGGACGGGGCCAGTTACGTCGGCGTCGGGGCGGCCTTTCCGACGGAGACGAAAGCGAAAGCGGAGTATCCGGGGCTGGAGTTTATCCGCCAGGCGATGGCCGAGACGACACTGCCGGCGTTCGCCATCGGTGGGATCAACGTGGGGAACGTGGGCCAGCTGGCGGCAATTGGAGTGAAGCGAGTAGCGGTCAGCTCGGGAATCGCCCGGTCCGACGAGCCGCGGGCCACGGCACGGGCGCTGGTGCAGGCGCTGCGATAAGTGACAGTTTCAACAGCCGCTTGCGGCTTAGCGTTCGCCTGGCCAACGCTAAGCCGCAAGCGGCTGTTGGAGAGAGTCACTTCAGCTTCGCCTTGATGGCGGCTTCCAAACGGGGATTGGACAGCATGTCCGCGATGGTCCGTTCGGCGTGATGCCGCAACAATTCATCGGGTCCGACGTCGCCAACGAGTGCTTTCGCCTCCTTCTCCAGATCCGCTTTTTTCGCCTTGAATTCCTCCTTGCTCAGCGACCGCGCCTTGCTGAGCAACGACACGACCTTGTCACTGATTGCCTCAGCGCGGGCGGTGTCCACACCGGCCACGGACCAGGCGATCTCGTCGGCAATCTCATCGCGCTTGTCGCGCCATTCGGCCTTCGCAAGACCGCGCACCTGTTCCAGCGACTCGAGCAACTGGGGCAAGGGCTCGACAAGGTCCTCGGCGGCGGAGGTGTAGTACGCCGCCAGCTGAACCACTTTCAGGCTCTTGAGCACTTCGGGCGTGCGGGTTCGCGCCGCTTTGGTGACGTCGAACGAATCTTCCAGCTGCGGCTTTTCATTCTCCATGAGCTGCTCGAGTTCCTCTTCGAGGTTACCGATCTTGTCTTCATCGGTGTCGTCGATCAGGGCGTCGCGCAGCTCCGTCAGCACCTTGCGCAACTCTTCGCTGGCCTTCGCCTGGGGGCGTGGGTGGTCCGGATCGGCCGTTTCCCTGGCGAACCGGGCGATCTGTTTGAGTTGCTCGTCGGTCAGCTTCAGCGTCGAGAACGCCCGCAGCGCCTGCACGTCCAGGCTGATTTCCGACACCGATGGTCCCTTCTGCGCTTTTGGTTGGTCGCCCGCCGGAGTGGGAACCGCCAGAACGGCGCAGGCGAAGCAGGCGACAGTGATGACGAGGACTTTCACAGCGAACCTCCTGGAACCGGGTTTGATGGGCCAATCGGTCATCCCAGGTGAGATGCCTTCCGGGACGTTGAGATCGACTCCAGGGTGAGGTTACCATCTCGAAGGACCGCCGACAACAACTTTCCCGCCGGCACTATTCTTCATGACGAGTCTGAGAGGAAGAAGAACACGCTTGGGTCTCTGAGCAGATTCCGGCTAGAATACGATGGATTTGGCACCCCAGCCAGGAACATCACCATGTTACCGCTCGATCAGGTTCCTTCCGGCGAGTCGAACCCTGTCATCGGCCGAACCGCGGCCGAGGAATTGCAGTACCGGATGAACAGACCGCAACGGCATCGCCTGCTGCATGGCTACCCCCAGGCGATAGCCATGCACTCCGCCAGGGAAGTGGAGCCGGATCTCGATCTGCTTGTTGACTCGAAAACGAAGCGCGAACTGCTCATCGGCGTACTTCCTCATCCCTTCTGTAACCCGGCCGTGACCGGCTGCGGCTTCTGTACTTTTCCACACGAGTCCGGCAATAGTGCCAGGACCGAGGAAGTCGTCGAAGCAGTCAAGAAGGAGATGCTTGCCCGCTTCTACGTGCAGTTGGCCGTTCTGGGCGATGATCAACCAGTCACGGGCCTGTACTTCGGCGGCGGCACTGCCAACTTGACCGCTCCTCAACCGTTCCGAGAACTCTGCAAGGAACTGGCATCTGGCTGGTTTGACTTCTCAGCAGCCGAGGTGACTCTCGAAGGCGTGCCAGCCCAGTTCCTGAAGAAGCCCCGCCTGATCGAGATTCTTCGCGACACCCTGCCGGCTCGTCATTACCGAATCAGTATGGGCATTCAGTCGTTTGCCGAGGGCTGGCTGCGCCGAATGGGCCGACTGGCCTTCGGAACCGCTTCGACCTTCCGCCAGGTGGTCGATCTGGCTCATTCCCTCGGCTTCACCGTTTCGGCGGACTTGCTCTTTAACTTACCCGGGCAGCAACTGGCTCAGATGAAGGACGACCTGCGTCAGGCCATTGACCTTGGGCTGGATCATCTGGGCCTGTATCATCTGGTCCTGTTCGAGAAACTGGGCACGCCCTGGGCCTCCGATCCGGAATTGCTTGCGGGTCTGCCCAGTAACGAGCATGCCGCCGACAACTGGCAGTCGCTCCGTGAGATGCTGCTCGCGGACGGCTTCTACCAGACGACCCTGACGAACTTCGAGCGTGTTTCATTTCGCGGCCAGGCGAACCGTTTCGTTTACGAGGAGTGCAGTTTCCAGCCCGATCGCTTTGACATCCTTGGCTTTGGCCCCTCCGCCATCAGCTACGTGGCGGATGCCGAGTTCCAGCACGGCATCAAGACGCTCAACCCGACTGGAGCCAAGGAGTACCTCCAGGCGACCAAACAGAATGGCCACGTCTGGGATCACTATTTCGTCTATGAGCCAGCCGATCAGCGGATCGGCTACCTGACGCGCCGGCTCTCGGCACTGGAGATCAGCCGGGGGCGTTATCGGGAGTTGTTCAGCTCCGATCCCCTGGCCGATTTTGCCGAGGAATGCGCGGCCCTGGTCGATGCTGGTTTGCTGAGTTTTGATGAGACAAGCATCCGTCCGACCCCGCAGGGCATGTTTTACGCCGATTCCATCGCAGCGCTGTGGGCCTGGAGGCGCATCCGGAGCCATCGCGCGGCCAGTCACAAGGGCGAGAAGCCACGACTTCCCGGCCATCTGACAATCGATCGCTCCTCTGTGATCAATGAGAGCGGAGGAGCCCGGATGGGATAGAGAGAGATTCGCTCCCCCACAGAGCCCAGCAAGGGAAGCGAGTATGCCAACAGACCAAGTTCGACAATGTCAGCGACAAGGGGACAGGGACACGGCTGGACCTCCGTAACAATCGGGACAAAGGCGACAGTCAACGGACTCCGAGCCATTGGAAGGTACGGTAACTCCAGGGCAGCCTTGAGGCAAGCGTTAACTCGGAGGCGAACCGATACCAGGCCAGGACAACATCCCCTCGCTTGATGCTCATCGCTTCCGCTCTTCATACCTATCGTAGTCATCCATTCGAGGATCATCCCAGCCCTCGGCAAACGCCCGGTCGATGGCAGCGTAGGCATCCGATGCGTGACCATCTTCTGCCAGCAAACCCTTCAGACGCTCATAGACGGCCAGGGGAATCAGCACGTACGTTTCATTGGAGCGAGAGTCTCGGATGCGCGGCGGTTGCTCGGCCCCAGCCAGAGCCTGCTGTTGTTGTTCCGTGAATTCGATCATGGCCATCTCCTTTTGCCCACATTGTAGCAGGATCGTCACGGCTTGCGTTTGGATGACTTCCAACGTCAAGAAAGTACCCCTACCGCCCCAGCCGTTTCAGAGCAGCCCGCGCCTGCTGGGTTGGGCCCACTTCGGGAGTCCCTCCGGCAAGCCGCTCCAGGATCTTCCTGGCTTCGGGCGTGCCCAGCGCCTCCAGCACGCGGATCGCCCGCAGGGTCCTCAGCCGATCTCCCGGCGGCAGGCCGACCTCGTCGCTGCGGATCTCTTCCAGCAATTGCTCCAGGGAGCGTTGCACGTCCAGGGCGGGCTTTTTCGCCAACCCCTGCCGCAGCGCCGCCTCGGCCGCCCGGTTCAGCTTCTTCAATTCCTGTTTCGCTCGGTCCCGGACATTGAACGCATTTGACTCCAGGTCCTTGATGAGCGTCTGAAGGCGTTCGGCCGGGACAGGAGGGACCGCCTGCAGATGCCTGTCCAGCAGAGGCAAGCTGACGCCGGGGTGGGCAAGCAGGACGGCCATCGCCTCGTGCGCCCGGGGCGGATTCTCCTTCGCCAGGGTGATCCAGCAACGAGTGAGTTCGTCCGCATCCGGTTTGGGTATCGGGGCGGTGTCTCTCTTATCCCTCCAGAGGCGTTCGGGCCGAAGGTCCCAGAGCAGGATGGTGTGGTCGGCGCCGCCCGAAGCGAGCAGCCGGCCATCGGGAGAGAACAGCAAACCCTTGATCCGGCCTTGGTGGCCGGGGAACTCATTGAACCACTTCCCGGTGGCTACTTCCCAGTACTGGATGTGCCCCTCTTGACCACCGACCGCCAGGACCTGGCCATCCGGGGAGAACGCAAACGTACCCTCAGCCGGCAGATCCAGCATTTTGCAGGGCACGGTTGGGTCCCAGAGTTGGATCCGATAGGCGAGGGTCACCAGCAGGACTTTGCCAGTGGGTGAGAAAGTGACCGTGGCGTATGCTGTGGCGAAACCGATCTCCTTGAGCCAGTTTCAAGCGGTGCAGTTCCTTGCCGGTTGCCGCTTCCCAGAAGCAAAGGTGCGGCTTCTTCAACTCCCCACCAGCACAGCGAGAGATTTTCCATCCGGCGAAAAGGCAAGAGCCGCAGCCTGTGCTGGGAATGCTTTGAGCTGCCGGATCGGTTTACCGCTGGCGGGGTCCCACAGCGTGACCGCGTCACCGAACTCATCGTTGCCAGCGTCCTGCCATCCGGAGCGAAAGCAACGCCAGCGAAGTCGCTGTCCCCTTCCAGCTGGTGCAATGCCGTCCCCTTGCCCACGTCCATCAGGTAGAGACTGCCAGACAATCGGCCGGTTACTGCTGTTTTGCCGTCCGGCGACAGCACCAGAACTCTCCCAAGCTCAGACGCCTGTCCAGGTCGCTCACGCACCCGCCAGGGAGTTTCCGCACGGGCAGGCCGTTCCAGGTCCCAGGAATGGAGACCGCCTCCGCTGAAGACAGCCAGCGTCTTGCCTGCCGTTCCGGAAGGCAACGGGCGAACTATCTTCGAGTCCAGTAAAGCGGCCACCTTTTCCTGGCCGGTTGCCAGGTCCCAGAGGCGGATCACGCCGGTGTGGCTGCCAGTCGCCAGCAACCGCCCATCGCCAGAGAGAGCCAGACAGTTGACGTCCCGTGGACGCATATGGATCTCGGCGTGTCTCCTTTCCTGTGGTCAGGTCCCACGTTCGGACTCCGGCAGCGAAGGAGCCTGCGGAAACAAGGGTCCGACCGTCTGCAGAGAACGCGAGCAGATGATCCTGCTTCGGCAAGGTCAACACCAGCTTGCCGGTTGCCAGCTCCCAGACGTGAATGGGATAGCTCCGGCCCCCCGAGGCGACGTACCGGCCGTCGGGTGAGAAGACTGCCGCGTAAACGCTCATCCTCGTGCTGGGGGAGTCGGAGCAGAGACTTGCCCGAAGCCACGTCCCTGACCAGCACCGGTCGGTCTCGGCCGGCGGTGGCGGCCCAGCGTCCGTCCGCCGACAGGCCGATCTTGAGAAAAAATGCCAGGTCTGCCCGGAACGAGTGCAGTTCCTTTCTGGCAGCAACGTCCCAGAGTCGAATAAACCCAGAACCGTCGACCGATGACCAAGTGCCGGCCGTCGGACTGAGAACGGAGGGCAGTGACGTCTCCGCCACCGGGTCGGTATCAGACGGGCGACTTCCTCGCCGGTGATGTTCCAGAGCTTGACGTGCCCACTCCAGACGTTTGCCGCCAGGGTCTTGCCGTCCGGAGCAAAGTCAACCGCCTGGAATGATTTCTCCTGCCAGGACTTGACTTCCTTGCAAGAGGCCGTTTCCCACAGGCGAAGAACGTTATCCCCGCCCGCCGAGGCCGAGCAACCTGCCGTCCGGAGAAAAGACGACCTGTTCCACGGACCCGGCATGACGCAGCCGGGGAGTCCCGATGCGGGCCACGACGCCGGCTGGCAGAGAGTCCCGACCGGCATCCGCAGGCTGATTCGGGCGCTCGGCTTCCGCTCGCATTCGGGGCCGAACTGATCCAGCCGCTCCAGCGCCGCCTTCGCTTCCCTTGCGGCAAGTGGTGACTTCTCCTTGCTCAACGCCTCCAGCAACCGGCGGGCCGCCGGCGTATTGATCCGCTCCAGAACTTCGATGGCACGCACCGTCCGCAGGGCATCCCCGGCCGGCACGGGCAGTGTGCCGGGATCGTCCGCCGGCAGCGGTTTCAATCGCTCCTGGATCAGGGCGACGGCACGTTCCGGCTCCCCGATCAGTGCCCATTTCGCCTTGTGTGCCGCTGCTGCGTCTTCCCGGCCCAGGTCTGCCCACAGCGCTTCCAGCGGGACCGGTTTGGCGGACCGGCTCGCGGCGGGCCAGGGCGGCCGGGACGTCCCAGAGCAAGATCGTGGTATCGTCGCCGCCCGTGGCGAGCCGAGTGCCATCCGGCGAGAAGGCGAGGGTCCGCAGGCGTTTCTCATGCCCGGTGAGGGCAGCCACTTGCTTCCCGCTTTTCAGGTCCCAGAGGTATGCCGTGCTGTCGCCATTGAGGGTCGCCAGCACCCTGCCATCGGGTGAAAGAGCAAGGCCGTCGCATGGGTTCAGGAACGTTGAGCAGGATTTGCTTCTCCTTCCCTGTGGACGGATCGAAGAGATGGATGCTGGATTTCCCGCCTGGCAACCAGGGTCTTGCCTTCGGGGGTGAAGGTGAGGCCGAACAACCCACTCGCCCGGCAACCGGCGAAGTTGCGCTCCGCTCGCTGCGTCCCAGAACCGGATTCCGAAATCGTCGCCCGTGGCAAGCACTTTCCCATCCGGCGAAAAGACCAGACTCCGCACGTGCCGATCGAGGCAATCGATGGTCCGGACTAGCTTGCCAGTGTCCGTGTCCCAGACCAGTACCCGGCCACGCGGCATGCTCAGGGGCGGGGGATAGGAGTTGTCTTCGCCGGCCAGCAGCTTGCCGTCGGGAGAAAAGGCCAGCACCGAGCAGGGCCGGGGGCTCAGGGTGCGGATCTCCTTGCCGGATCCTGCTTCCAGCAGCTGAACCCCTTGCTGTCCTGAGACGGCCAGCAGCTTGCCATTGGGCGAATAGAGGACCGGAGAAAAATAGAGCTGGTTGTCTTTCTGGAACCGGTCGCGACAGGATGCGCTCGGTCTGGCCGGAATCCAGTTTCCAAAGATGCACCTGGTTGTCTTCGCTTTGCGCCGCCAGTTGCTTGCCGTCCGGAGAAAAGCAAAGCGAACTGACTGTGCTTGCATGACCTGGCCAGACGTCCACCCGCCGGCCAGCCAGGTCATGCCGGACAATCCCGCTCCGGTGGGTCCAGTAGGCCATTTTGCCATCCGCCGACAGAGCAAGGGTCGGTCGAAAGAACGGTTCGGGAGTCTGGAATCGCTCCGCGCCGGTCGCCGTGTCCCAGACGCGCAGGGTTTTGGCCCCCATCGCCGCCACGGTCGTACCATCGGCGGACAGGGCCAGGGCACCGTAGCGATCATCCGCGAATTCTTCCGGGAATTCGACGGTGCGGCGAAGCTGCCCGGTCGTCGGATCCCACAGACGCAGGGCACGGAGGTGCTGGGCGGCGAGGAGCCGGCCATCCGCGGATTGAGCCAGGAAGCGGGCTCCTCCCTCCAGGTAGCGCACTTCCTTGCCGGTGGTCACGTCCCAGACGTGGACTCCCTTGTCATTCCCAAGAAACAGCGTTTTGCCATCGCCGCCGAACAGGGCAGCCTGGCCGCCCTTCTCGAAGCGCCGCTGCTCGGTTCCCTGGGCGGTATCCCAGACCCGGACGCGCTCCGGGGTCGTCAGCGCCAGCTTGCTGCCATCGGGCGACAGGGTAAGCAAGCCGACTTCCGGCAGCTTCCACCGGGCCCCGACCTTGCCACTCTCCACGTCAAAGAGCTGGACCAGCAGTTCTGGATCCCGGCCCAGGGCGGCCAGTTTCTTGCCGTCACCGGAGAGAGCGACCCGAGCCCTGGCCAGGAAACGCTTCTCGGCCGGCCAGCGGTGCAGGGTCTGGCCCGTGCTTTCCTCCCACACTTCGATCCCCTTTTCGGATCGGCCAAAGCCCAGCACCTTCCCATCGCCAGTGACCACGAATCCCCCTTGGGCCCACCGTTGCCGCCAGCGAAGCGTGCCGAGGCGAGCCACTGCGTTCGCCGGAAGCGGTTCCCCGAAAGCATCGACCCGCGCAGCAGGCTGAGCCGGCATGGGCTCGGCCTGGCAGCAACGCGGAGCAACGAGAAAAGCGAGCAAGACGCAGCAGGTCAGGCAAACCCAGCGGCAATGAGTCAGGGACACAGCTGGACCTCCGTGGCAGTGGGGGGATGGCGGTCTCCGGACCAGGTCCGAGAGGACGACACGACCGCCATCTTACGAGCCCCCGGAACGGGGAACAACGAAAAAGCCATCACGCTGGACGAGACCTGCACACCCAGGGGCGGATTGACTGAGCAGTCATTCCTGGACAAGGCAACTCGGATCGACGATAATTCTGAGGTGGGTTTGACGAAACGACTCGGAGCAAAGGGCACTTCCTTGAGATGCCTGTTCCCGGAATCTGACCCATGAAAAAAGCCAGGATTCCTCAAGACCTGCAAATCTGGATCACGGCTCGCCAGCGCTGCAAGCTGTCGCATGCCCAGGTCCAGATGGCCCGCGAACTCGGCATGAACCCCCGCAAGTTCGGCAAGCTCGGAAACCACAAGCAGGAGCGATGGAAACGCCCGTTGCCGGAATTCATCGAAGAACTGTACCTCAAGCGGTTCGGCAAGACCGCGCCCGACGAAGTCATCTCAATTGAGGAACGGGCGAAGCGGCTTGCTCAGAAGAAAGCGAAACGCAAGGCCGAGCGAACCGCCCGCAAACAAGCGGGCGCAGCAGTGGGAGAGCAACACAAAGAGAACGCCGAGCCCGGTGAAGAGGAAAAAGGAGCAGAGGTCATGCTTTCCGAAACGTCCGCAGCGCAAGGCATCATCACCCATCGCAGTCCCTGGCCTCTGGACCAGACGCTGCAGCGTCTTCGGTCCGCCTTCGCGGCCAGGAGCGTGAAGGTCTTTGCCGACATCGACCAGCAGGCCGAGGCGCGGGCCGTGGGTCTGGACATGCCGGCGATGCACTTGCTGCTGGTGGGCAATCCGCAGGCGGGGACGCCCATCATGGTGGCCGCGCCGCAGGTCGGGCTCGACCTGCCGCTGAAAGTGATGGTGTGGGAGCAAGGGGGCGTGGTCCACGTCAGCCTCAACAGCAGCGATTACCTCGCGGTCCGGCATGGCCTGGCCCCCGAGATGGTGCAGGGCCTTCGGGGGTTGGAGGTGCTGGTCGCAACGGTCCTGGCCACGTAACAATGGGAAAGCGCAGGCACTCATGGCAGACATTCTCTCTTTTCTCCACGCCATCGCCCTCCATCCCGAGGATGAGGCCCGCCGCCTTGTTTTCGCTGATTGGCTTGAGGACCAGGGGGACTGGCGTGCGGAGTTTCTCCGCCTGGACTGTTTGCTGGCAACACTGCCCGCAGGACGCGGAGAACCGTGCCGACTTGCAGGTCCGCTGGCAGGAGCTGCGAGCCGAGTTGCCGCCGGCCTGGCGGACTGTCCTGGGACGGTCCGCCATCGAGAACTGTGGTATTCGCTTCCGGTTCAAGTGCCCGCGGCGATGGACCTCGCTGGAACCCACGGGAGTCGCCGCCGTGCGGTTCTGTGATTCCTGCTCCCGGAAGGTCTACTACTGCGGGACAATCGAGGAAGCCCGTGAGCACGCCATCAAGGGCGATTGCGTGGCGCTCGACGCCAGCATTCCCCGATCTCCCAGCGACCTGGACGATCCCGAGGAGAGCTTTGATCTCGAGCTGGACGGGTTGGAACTCGGGGAAATCGAGGGCGAAGAAGTGATTGAACTCGGGGGAATCGAGCTGGAAGAAGAATAGAGATGAATGCCTGGCTGGCGCTCACTCGGGGAGGAAGTGTTATGAGACCTGTGCGGTTCGCTCTTCGTGGCGGCGGTGGCGGTGGCTGATAACCGGCGGTTGGTCTCTCAGTTTCGCACAGCCAGCCCGGACGGCGGCTCCGGATGACGAGTTGACTCTTGTGGTCGAAATCAACGCCAAGGGAGAATTGCTTCCGCCTGCTGGAGGCGCCCTGAAACAGGCTGGGGAGATCAGGAAATACCTGCAGGCCGAGTTGCTGCGTTTGCAGCGCCTGGCCAAAGCGAAGAAACCGGCAGGCGTGCCGACGTTGCTGCTGCGAGCAGACCCCAATGTGACCTACGGCACCGTTTTCGAGATGCTGAAGCAGGCCAGGGCAGCCGGTTTCGGAAACATCAAGGTCCGGGTGAACAAGTAACAGGTCGGCCAAGATTGTTCGTGATTTGTGCGCTGAGGGTATTAGGCGAGCGGCAGGAGAAAACCTACCCAAAGTAGCCATCACGCTCCGCGTGATGCAGGCTCATCACGCGGAGCGTGATGACTACTTTGGTCCTGCCGCTCGCCTTAGCCAGTTTCTGGTCGTCCGCATCGTTTTGGACGATCAGGCCAGGCCGCCGCTTCCCTCCCTTTCCGGAGGCGAACGGAAACCAGGCCAGGACAACGTCTCCCTGCTTGACGCTCATGGCTTCAACTCTTCGTAGCGATCGGAGTCATCCAGCTGTGAAACACTTGCTCCCCTTGCTGATTGGCTTCGTGCTGGGAGGAGCCGCCACGTGCGGCGTGTTCGTTCTCTCGATGCGGTCACCGCCGACGACCCCGAAACTCCGACCCCCGACCGCCATCCGGGTCACACTCCATCCGTGGGACGGCATCGGAGGCGTGTTCGCAGCCGACTGTGAGCCGGTGGACATCCCACTTGAGAAGCTGGACTTTGCGTTCCGGCTCCTGACGCCCGAGAAGTATTTCGAGGGTGGGGTCCATGAGTTCATCACCCGGATCGTGGCCGAGGCCGTCATCACCCACGCCGACGGGACGCAGACGTCCGTGCTGGTCCGGGACCACGGGCACAACCCGGCGGTCGTGACGGTGGACGGGAGGAACTACTTCTACGCCCGGAACGACCCGGACGTCCACGCAGGTGCCATCGAACTCATCCAGCTGGTGAATGAAGTCGCCCATAAGGAGAAGGCTATGCGTCAGCCCAAGCCGTAGAACGCGGCTCGGGGCTAAGCAAAATCTGATCGTCATTGATTTTGGGGAAACGCCAAAAGAAGGCCAGAAGAGACGCCGTGAGATGCTGGCGTGGTGGCAATGTCGCTTTGTTGTCATCCGTGGGGCAAGCAGGGACACGCCTGGGCACTTCCTGGGACATCGCCAAGCACAAAGCGCCGTTGGCGTGGTGGCATCCTCCGCGGTTCTCTCTCGGCAGCGTCCCCTTCCTCCCCAAAATCCCTGTCAGTCAAAGAAAAACGAATGGCACCGCTAGACGAGACGTGCTATCGTGTTTGGGATCGGTGCAAGCAGGTTCGCAAAGAGAGGGGACGAGCCAGCCCCTCCCGAATACCCTGGCGGGTGGCAGGCAGACAGCAAAATGCCCATTCCTGGCAGCATCGGGAGCGTTTCCGACAGCTATGGGGCCTCTCTGCCATCCCCCAAAAAATGGCCGGCACGGCAGGCAGACAGGGCTCCTTTGCACCTCGGCTTGTCATTTCTCACGCGGCGGCCAAAGGCCGGTCCGGATAGCGATTGCCCAAAAGGAGGACTCCCAAATGCGTCTCGAACTTGTCCTGTCGGCCGCATTCGCGGCTTGCACGTGTGTGACAGCGCTGGCCGAGGAGCCAGCAAAGGTGAACGTGGAACTCCGGCATGACGGGTTGCCTGCACCCGGTTCCCCGTCCCTGGCGCCAGGATTGCCGCTGTGGGATGGCGACAAGGGCGTTTACGCCCTGCGCCTCACCGCCCAGCTGGACGGCAAAGGGGAAGGCAAGGGCACCCTGGATCTGGATCCCAATGCGCCGGCCTTTGACGAGTTTGGCTTTGTGACCAGGGCCGGCGCCTTGCGTCAGGTGACGCTGGACTGCACTTTCAAGGTCGTGAAGAAGGAAACGCTGCAATGGGGCGGTCCGCGCCTGCGGGAGGAGGAATGGCTCCTCCTGGACGTCCGCGGCCCGAAAATCACCGGCCGGCTCCGGCTGGCCACACCGACGGCGGCCAGGTGGTCATCCGGCCGGTTGCTGGTCCTGGACAAGGAGGGGAAGGTCAAACACGTGATCTCGCTCACCAAGCCGCCCCCGCCCGAGCCCTGTCACCCCGGCTGCTTCCCGGCCACGACGACGATCCTTATTCCGGGCGGGACCAAAGCCATCGAGCGACTCCGCGCGGGGGACGTCATCACCACCGTCAGCCCGGAGGGTCGGAGTTCGCAAGCCAGGGTGGCAGGAGTCTTCACCACGACCAATCGCCTGGTGGAAGTGGCCACGGACGCGGGCAACCTGATCACGACCCAGACGCAACCGCTCGCGCTGACGGCGGGCGGGCTCCAGGCTGCCGGCGAGCTGAAGAAGGGCGACCGGATTAGCCTGTGGCAGGAGGGCAAGCGCCGAACAGCGACGGTGCGCTCCGTGTCGCTTACCGGTCGTGAGGAGCGTGTGTTCAACCTGATTGTGCCTGAGCCGGTCCTCTTCGTCGCCGATGGTTTCCTCGTCCGCAGCAAACCGCCGGCGCCCACGGCGCCCGCTCAGGGCGTTCCCTCCACCACGAGCCCTTGACCTTCCCGGCGCCAGAAAGCGGTTGTTTCCGGGGCGGAGGATTGTCATGATAGACGGGGGTTTGCCACAAGGAGCACCAGCAAGGAGCCCGATCATGAAGCAACCGGCGGTGGTGGGACTGGCACTGGCCCTGACCCTGGGAGGAGCGCTGCACGCGGCCGACACTCCCCGGACCATCCTGGAGCGGGCCATCCAGGCGATGGGCGGCAAGGAGAAGATCACGCTTCCCCACGCGAAGGTGCAGCACCACAAGGGCAGCGTCGAATTCAAGGATCAGCCCGGCATCCCGGCGCTCACCGTGACCGGCACGAGCTACTTGCAGGGCGGGAGGTATCGCAGCGATCTGAAGATGTCACTTGCCGGGCAGGAAATCCCCGCGTCCGTCCTGCTCACCGAGACGGAGTCCTGGCGGCACGCCAACGGCCAGTGGACCAAACTGACCGAAGCGGAAATGGAGTATTTCCGGATTGCCCGCTACGCCGACCTGGTTTCCGAGCTGGTGCCGCTGCGCGACAAGGTCTATCAGCTGGAGCTGCTGCCGGAAACCGAGGTGGAGGCGAAAAAGGCGGTCGGGATCAAGGTGACTCGCGAGGGCAAACCCGAAATCGCCCTTTACTTCGAGAAGGATTCGGGCTTGCTGTGCCGGGTCAATTACAAGGCCAAGATGCCGGGCACGGAGAAGGAAGAAACGCACGAACTGGTGCTGGCGGATTACAAGGAGCTGGACTGGCTCGCCCAGGCGGCGGAGCCGTTGAAACAGGCCGGTCTGGGCACCGAGCCCAGGGATTTGCTGGAGCTGGTCCGCAAGCGGAGCTGGACCGAGGAGCAGAGCAAGCAAGTGCGGACGCTGATCGGCAAACTGGGGGATGACTCCTTCGACGTCCGCGAACAGGCGGAGAAGGACCTGGTGCAGCTCGGCCCGGTGGCTGTCGCTCCCCTGGAGAAAGCCTGCCAGGACGACGACAAGGAGGTTGCCCGGCGTGCCCAGGAGGCCCTGAAGGCGATCCAGGATCGGCACAACTCCACCACGCTGAAGGAGGCGATTCGGTTGCTGGGTCTGCGCCGGCAAGGCGTTGCGCTCCAGACGCTGCTGGAGTTCCTGCCCCGGGCGGAACCCGAGGCGGCGGAGGAAATCCGGGTCGCCCTGCTGAACTTCGCCGAGGCCCCGGGCGGTCCGCCGCCGGCGCTGGTGAAGGCCCTCGATGACGCCAATCCCCAGCGGCGCGAGGCTGTCCGGGCCGTGCTGGGCAAGGACGGCGGCGCCTGGCTGAAGAAACCGGGCCGGCCGGTGTTTCCCGCCGGTGTCAAGATGGTCCACAAGAACGTTCTCCGCTGTGGCGATGGGCGGGTGGTGGTGCTGGAGTACACCCACGCCCAGCTGTACAATCGGCTGGACGACAAACTGTTCGCGCGACCGGCAGAATGAATCGCCCGCACTTATGAGGTCCCAGGAGGTAGTCATGCCTCGAAATCGTGGTTGGATCGCCGTGGCCTGCCTGGCTCTCTGGGCGGGGCTGGCTCAGGCGCAGGAGACGGCGCAAACGGTCATCGAACGCAGTATCCAGGCCCACGGCGGCAGGAATCGCCTGGACCGGCCCGGGGCCGACCGGGCCAAGATCAAGGGGACCCTCTTTGTCAATTCCGTGGAGGTCCCCTTCACCTCCGAGATCCTGGTTCAGCTGCCCAGCAAGCGGAAGGTCACGATCACGATGGCAATGAAGGACCAACTTCCAACGACCATCGTGCAAATCTGTAACGGCGACCAGGCGTACGTCAGCATCAACAGCCGGCCGATGAAGCCGGAGGCCAGCGCGGTGGCTGAAATGCGCGAATCGCTGGCCCTGGCCCGTGTCGTCCGCCTGGTGCCGCTCCTGAGCGACCGCAGTTTTCAGCTGTCGCTGCTGCCCGAGACGAAGGTCAACGACCGCCCGGCCCTCGCCGTCAAGGCCGAGGTCAAGGGGCGGAAACCGTTCCTGCTGTACTTCGACAAGGCGACGAACTTCCTGGTCAAGACCGAGCATGAGCTGGACGATGGAGCCGGGAAGTCCGTGACGCAGGAGGAGTTTTACAGCGACTTCCGCGACCTGGCCGGGTTCCGCCGGCCGATCAAGATGACCGTCTTCCGCAAGGGGGCCAAGGTCATGGAAGCGGAATTTCTGGAAGTGAAGTATTACGAACGCGTCGAGGATGCGGAGTTCGCCAAACCGTAAACGCTGCCTTGCCGCTTGCGACTTAGCGCTGCCAACGAGCGGCAGCGCTAAGCCGCAAGCGGCAAAGCGGTCCTTTGTTACTCAATGACCCAACGCACCTTCACCGTGGCCCGCGCCGAGGCCGGTCAGACCCTGGACGAATTCTTGCGGCAGCATCTGTCGCTGCCTCCAGCCCAGGTCCGGCAACTGGCCCGCCGGCGGCAGGTGCGCGTGGCCGGCATTCCCTGCCTCGATCCAGGCCGCCGCGTCCAGCCCGGCCAGCGCGTCGATGTCCGTCTCCCCAAACAGGAGGGGCGTGGGACGAAGCGCACTATCCCGCTAACGCCTGCCGCTTTCCTGGACGCTCTGCCGACCCCTCCGGTTCTTCGCTTCGTAGATGATTACGTGGTGGTTGTGGACAAACCCCCCGGTCTGACGACCATGCGCCACCCCGAGGACGTCGCGGAACAGGGCCCCCGGGCCCGGCGTTTTCTCCCGCCGACCCTGGCCGACCTGGTGCCGGTGCTGCTGGCCCGCGAACACGGCGGCAAGGCCACACCCGTCCGGGCGGTGCATCGGCTGGACAACGAAACCTCGGGCCTGGTCGTCTTCGCCCGCACCGTCGAGGCCGAGCAGGACCTGGGCCAGCAACTGCGGGCCCACACCGTCGAGCGACGTTACCTGGGTCTGGTCCGCGGTAGGGCCAATAGCGGTCGGATCGAGTCCTGGCTGGTGCGCGACCGGGGCGACGGCCGGCGTGGCAGCGGCGACCGGCCGGGCGAGGGACAGCACGCCGTGACCCACGTCCGCGTCGTCGAGGAACTGGGCGATTTCACCCTCGTCGAGTGCCGGCTGGAAACCGGACGCACCCATCAGGTCCGCATTCACCTGGGCGAGGCGGGCACGCCTCTATGCGGCGAACGGATCTACGATCGACCCCGTCACGGCCGGCCGCTGCTCGACAGCAGCGGTGCCAGGCGTATCATGCTCCATGCGGCCACGCTCGGCTTTGCGCATCCCGGCAGCGGCCAGCGCATGGACTGGAGCGCTCCGCTGCCGGCCGACATGGCCGGTCTGCTGCAACGATTGCGAACGAGCCGGAAGCGTTAGCGATGGAACGAAGGCAAGTAACCCCCGACAGGAACCCCGCGACAGGAGGAAATGATCGCGTGAACAGGAACTTTTCCCTCCCGGCCGTACTGGCCGGTTTGCTGTGTCTGTTGCTGCTTGTGTCTCCCCCGGCTCCGGCGGCGGACGCGCCGGATACGCCCACGAAGGTCCGGACCATTGAGGGCGTCACCGAATACGCCCTGAAGAATGGCTTGAAGGTCCTGCTGTACCCGGACAAATCCACGTCCAAGGTCACGGTCAACCTGACCGTGCTGGTCGGCTCCCGCCATGAAGGCTATGGCGAGACGGGGATGGCGCATCTGCTCGAACACATGCTGTTCAAGGGAACGCCGAAGAACAAGGACATTCCCAAGGCCCTGAAGGACCACGGGGCCATCTTCAATGCGACCACGAGCTACGACCGGACCAACTACTTCGAGACGATGCCGGCCAACGAGAAGAATCTGGAGTTCGCTCTGAAGCTGGAAGCGGACCGCTTCGTCAACAGCCTGATCCGCCGCGATGATCTGGCCAGCGAAATGACCGTGGTGCGCAATGAGTTCGAGGCCGGGGAAAACAACCCCTTCGGCATCCTCATGCAGCGCGTCTGGGCGACCGCTTACGAGTGGCACAACTACGGCAAGAACACCATCGGCAACCGCAGCGACATCGAGCGCGTGCCGATCGAGAACCTCCAGGCGTTCTACAAGAAGCATTACCGCCCTGATAACGCCGTCCTGCTGGTGGCGGGCAACTTCGATCCGAAGACGGCGCTGGAGCTGATCGCCCGGGAGTTCGGACCGCTGAAGAACCCGCCCGAATCGCTGGACAGTACCTATACCGATGAGCCGGCCCAGGACGGCGAACGCACGGTGACACTTCGCCGGGTGGGCGACGTGGGACTGGTGTTCGTGGCCTATCACGTCCCGGCCGCGAGCCATGCGGATTACGCTGCCCTGGAAGTGCTGAACCAGGTGCTGACCAGCGAGCCGGCAGGCCGGATCTATCAAGCGCTGGTGCCGACCAAGAAGGCCAGCGCCATCGGCGGCTTCGCCATGCCGTTGCACGATCCGAGCCTGATTCAGTTCATCGCTCAGGTCTCTCCGGGTGATTCGCTGGAAAAGGCCCGCGATGCCCTGCTGGACGTGGTCGAGAAGTTTGCCGATCAGAAACCAACCGTGGAAGAAGTCAACCGGGCCAAGCAGAAGCTGCTCAAGTCCCGCGAACTGCTGATGAACAGTACGACCCGAGTGGCCGAGGCCCTGGGCGAGTGGGCAGCCCGCGGCGACTGGCGGCTGTTCTTTCTGCATCGAGATCAGATCGAAAACGTGACCCCGGCCGACGTGGCCCGCGTGGCCCGGCTGTATTTGCAGCCGACCAACCGCACCGTGGGTCTGTACGTACCGACCAAGGAGCCTCTGCGGGCGAGCATCCCGCCCAACCCCTCGGTGGAAAAGCTGGTCAAGGATTACAAGGGCGGCAAGAACGTGGCAGCTGGCGAAGCGTTCGACCCGACGCCGGACAACATCGAGAAGCGAACGCTGCGCGGTCAGCTCCCCTCCGGGGTCAAGACCGCCCTGCTGAGCAAGAAGACCCGCGGCGAGGCGGTCAACGGTCAGCTGACCATCCGCTACGGGAACGAGCGCTCCCTCAAGGGGTTGACCACGGCGGCCGAGCTATTGCCGACCCTGCTGCTTCGCGGCACCACCGGCAAGAGCCGACAGGAGATCGAGGACGAGATGGATCGGCTCCAGGCGCAGATCAACGCTGCGGGCAACGCGGGCGTGTTGCGTTTCACTTTCCAGTGCAAGCGGGAGTCGCTGCCGGGCACTCTGAAGCTGCTGGGCGAGATGCTCCGCCAGCCCGCATTTGCCAAAAGCGAGTTCGACATCCTGGTTAACGAGAACCGCGACGAGTACAAGGGGAGCCTGACCGAGCCCAACGCCCTGGCGAGCCGGGCCTTGCAGCGCAAGCTCGCCCCCTATGCGAAGGAGGACGTCCGCTACCTGCCGACACTTCCCGAGGAAATTGAACGCCTCAACGCGACGACGCTGGAGCAAGTGAAAAAGCTCTACCACGACCATGTCGGCGGTCAGGTGGGCGAACTGGCAATCGTCGGCGACTTCGACGCGGAGCCGGTGCTGAAGCAGGCCGAGGGTTTCCTGAGCGGCTGGAAGGCCCAGACGCCATACGAGCGCATCGCCTCTCCGGCACCGGTCGGTCTGGCCGCCAGCCACGAAACGATCAACACCCCCGACAAGGAGAATGCCATCTACACGAGCGGCCTGGTCTTCCGCATGAAGGACAGCGATCCGGATTACCCGGCCCTGCTGATCGCCAACTACGCTCTGGGCGGCGGTCCGCTGTCGTCGCGCCTCGCGGATCGAGTGCGGAAGAAGGAGGGGCTGTCTTACACGGTGATGTCGCATTTCACCGCCGGCGCCCTCGATCCCTCCGCCGAGTTTATGTTCCTGGCCACCTGCAGGCCGGCGAACGTCGATAAGACGGAGAAGACGATGCTCGAGGAGATCGAGCGCTTCGTCACCAAGGGCATCGAGGCCAAGGAGTTGGAGGATAGTAAGAAGGCGTTCCTGGCCAGCATCAAGACGGCCCGCGGCAGCGACAGCGCCCTGGCAGGCGGGCTGGCTCGGAGGCTGCACGCCGGCCGGACCTACGCCTTCGACGTGGAGCAGGAACGGCAGATCAAGGCGCTGACCGTGGACCAGGTCAACGCGGCGGTCCGCAAGTACCTCGAGCCGAAGAAGCTGATCACGATCCGGGCCGGGGACTTCAAGCCGAAACAGAAGGCGGAAAAGTGAGCCGGCAGCCGGGGGTTGTCCACGTGGTTGCGCTGTGGCTTCCTTCCCGTGGGTGCGCTGCGCGACCCACGGCTGAGATACATAACCCCTTCGGGGTAAAAGACAAGGAGATTCGATCGTGCCTCAATCCTTGGCGCAGATCTATCTGCACATTGTCTTCTCCACCAAGCACCGCACACCTTGGTTGAGGGCCAAACCTCTCCGGGAGGAAATGCATCGCTACCTGGGAGGAATCTGCCGCGACCTCAATACGCCGGCAATCCTTGTCGGCGGAGTCGAGGACCACGTTCACCTTCTTTGCCGGCTTCACCGGACCCTCGCTGTCGCCGACCTCCTCCAGGTGTTGAAACGTTCCTCTTCTCTGTGGGTCAAGGAGAGAGACAGGGAATTCGCGGACTTCCATTGGCAGGATGGCTACGGCGTATTTTCCATCAGTCCCGGGCACGTCGAAGCTGTAAGCGCATACATCGCCGACCAGGAAGCTCATCATGCAGTAGAGACATTCCAGGAGGAATATCGGCGGCTTTTGGACAAATATGGCATCGAATATGACGAACGGTATGTCTGGGATTGACGCTTTTCCTGGTTTTTACCCCGAAGGGGTTATGTATCTCAGCCGTGGGTCTGCAGCGCACCCACGGGAAGGAAGCCGCAGCGCAACCATGCAATTGTCACTGTTGAGGAACTCTCCCATGTTCGCACCCTGGCGGCGTCTGCTTCCTGCCTTGCTGCTCCTGCCGCTCTCCGTGGCAGCAGCCGACGGTCGGCCCCCCATCACGGTGGAGCGGCTGAAATTCCTGTCCGACGACGTCAAGAGCGGCACGCCGTCGCTGCGCGTCAAGGCCGCGCGGGAGCTGGCCCTGGCCGGGCCAGACGCCCGGCCGGCCGTGCCCGCCCTGCGCGGGGCCCTCAAGGCCAAGGAAGGTGACGTCCGCATGGAGGCGGCCCTGGCCCTGCTGCAAATCGATCAGACTCAGGGCAAGGAGGCCATGAGTACGATCCGCAACCTGTTCAAGGACGATTCCACGGCACCGCTGGCCATCCTGGTACTGTCGCGCATGAGCGACATTCGCCCCGTGAAAAAGGACGTGGTGGCCGGCCTGTTTGAGCTGGCCCGCGACAAGCACCCGCTGGCCCCGCTGGCCGCAGGGCTCGCCCTGGACAACGTCGGGCCCGGGGCCGACGATTGTGTCCCGGTCTTGCAGGAAGCACTGAAAGATCCACAGTCCGTGATTCGGCTCCAGGCCGCCGCCGGCCTGGCGCGGATTGACCGCAAGTACGCTCCCGAGGCCGAACCGGTGCTGCTCAAGGTGCTGGAAGATCCAATGACGGAAGCGGACAATCGTCAGCGCGCCGCAGTTGCGCTCCTGAACCTGGACGGCAAGCATCGGCAGCGCGTCGGCAAGGCGCTGGAGGCGGGCCTGGCCGACCCGAGCGTGGCCGTCCGGCTGGACACGGCCGAGTTGCTGCTGCGGCGGGTGAGACTGGAACAGATCGACAAGCCCCTGGCCGCGATCGTCGGGGCCTTGAAAGACAAGAAGGAGCATCGGCTGCGAGCGGTGGACCTGCTGGTCCGCCTGGGCTTGCCGGCCCGCGACGTGGAGCCGGTCCTGCGGTCGCTGTTCAAGGATCAAGACGTGGACGTTGCGACCCGTGCGGTCGAGGGGGTGATCCGGCTCCGTCCGGAACAGGCCAAGGAGCTGTTCGCCGTGCTGCTGGACAACCGCGATCGGACGGGAAGGAGATCGGGTCCGCGAGACGTCTTCAAGTTGCTTGAGGCGCTGTGCAAGCTCGAAGAGGAACTGCCCGAACAGGATCGCTTGAAAAGCCTGATGGAACAGCTCCGCAGCCTCCAGAAAAGCGCTTTCGTGGACCTGATGCGGCTGGACGCGGCCATTCGCATCGCACAGCTGGGACCGAAGGCGAAGCTGGCGACTGCCGACCTGATCGGGGCCCTCGACGATGCCTCGCCGGTGGTTCGCAGTCAGGCGCTGTACGCTCTGAAACAGATCGGTCCCGGAGCCGAAAAGGCGGTGCCGCGCCTGGTAGTGTTTTTCAAGGACGCCCGGCAGCCGCGCGACCTGCACCAGGCCGCCGGAGCGGCACTCAAGCAGATCGCTCCGGAAAAGGCCAGGGAGCTGGGCATCCGATGAACACCATCCACGTCAATCTCGGCTCGCGCTCCTACGACATCCGCATTGTCAGCGGTGATCGCCAGGGTGTGGGTCCGTTTGCCCGGGAGCGGGTCCACGGCCAGCTGGCGTTCGTGGTGACCGACGAGCACGTCGATGGCCACGCCGACCGCGTTTCCGACGCCCTGCACGCGGCGGGCTTTCAGGTGGTGCTGGCCGAGCTGCCGGCCGGCGAGGTCCACAAATCGCTGGCCACCGCGGCGTACCTGTATGACCGCCTGGCCGAGATCCAGGCCGATCGCAAGACCGTGCTGGTGGCTGTCGGCGGCGGCGTGATCGGCGACCTGACCGGCTTCGTGGCGGCGACCTGGGCCCGCGGCGTGCCGCTGCTGATGGTGCCCACGACCTTGCTCGCGATGGTGGATAGCTCGGTGGGCGGCAAGGTGGGCATTAACCACGAGCGCGGCAAGAACCTGATTGGCGCCTTCCATCAGCCGGCCGGCGTCTGGATCGACACCGCTTTCCTGGAAACGCTGCCGGAGCGCGAATACCGCAGCGGCCTGGCCGAGGTGGTCAAGTACGGCGTCATCCTCGATCCGGAGCTGTTTGCCTGGCTGGAGGGCAACGCCGACGCCGTCCTGCAATTGCAGCCGGACGCCGTTCGCCACGTCATCACCCGGTGCTGCCGGCTCAAGGCCGACGTGGTCGAGAAGGACGAACGCGAGGAAACGGGCCTGCGGGCCATACTGAACTATGGCCACACCTTCGCCCACGCCTTCGAGACGGTCGGCGGCTACGGCACCTGGCTGCACGGCGAAGCGGTGGCGGCGGGGATGATCTGCGCCAGCCGGCTGGCCGAGAAACGGGATCTGATTGGGGTTGAGATCACGGAGCGGCAGCGGAAGCTGCTGGAGCGATTCGGGCTGCCGATCCGACCGTTGCGGTGGCCGATCGACCAGCTGATTGAGACGATGCGCGGCGACAAGAAGGCGGAGGCGGGTAAGTTGCGGTTTGTGTTGCCGCGGTGGCTTGGGGAAGTGGGACTGTTCGCGGACGTGCCGGATGAGCAGGTACGGCAGGTACTCGCAGAGGTTTCCCAGGGATAGAGGAGCCGATGATGCCTGAGACCGAGAGCTTCCAATTGATTGAGAAGGAACCGGTGATTCTTCGACCGGCGGCAATCAGCGAAGATGGTGTCGATCTGACACTGATTCGCTGGATGCTATCGCTCTCTCCTCTCGAACGTCTCCAGGTTCTTCAGCAGCACATTCGTTCCATCATGAGGCTGCGGAATGCCAACCTCCGGTCAGGCTAATCACCCGTCCGACAGCCATTACAAAGAGATGATGTCATGGCCAAACCTACAGCAACTGTGACTAAACAAGGCTGGCAAGAACATACCTGTACGCTGTGCCACACCGTCTACCGTGTTCGTTTCAGCCTGGAGCAGACGGCCAGCGCCGACACCGATGCCGAGGCCCAGGGCAAGGCTGAGAAGGCGATGCAGTCCACCCTCAAGGACCACTCCGAGCTGAGGCCGTGCCCAAATTGCGGGTTGATCCAACCGAGTATGGTCGGCTCCTGGCGGCTCGGCTTTCATGCCCTCATCACCCTGGTGACGCTTGGGCTGGTGTGGGGCGTGCTGGTTTCCGGAGGCAACGACTATTTCACCAAGCAGACCGTGCTGTGGTTGACGACGGTCATCGCCGTGCTGATCGCTACCGGCCATCTGCTGGTATCGCAGCGGTCGTTCAACGCCGACTTGGACGGCAATGTCCGGCAATCGCGGGAGCTGCTGGATAAGGGAGACATGCAGATCGTGCAGACTGGGGCCGCGCCGGACCCCCACGGCAGGTCCGACGCGGCCCGGAGTTGCCGGCAGCCGGGCTACTGGCCGATCTTCGGGCTGCTGATCGCGGCGACGCTGGTCGTGCCGGCCGCCGAAGTGATCCGCCTGGCGAGCGGCTGGCCGTCCAACTCCGGGTGGTATCCGCCAGCCGCCGGGCCCGGCGACAAACCCTATTTCTACTTCGCCGATGAGATCCAGTGCGTCAAAGGCCTGTGGTCGGGACAGGCGACTGCCGAGGCCGTCAACTTCAAGGAGTTAGGCCTGTCCAGCAAGGCCCTCAAGACCGAGACCAAGCAAGATTCTTGGGCCACCTCGATCAGCGTCGTTACCGGCGAAAAGTACCGCTCTGCCGTGCCCTGGGTGTACGTACACGTTCCGGAGGTCGCCGATCCGAGTGGCAAGAAGATGTCGGTCAAGATCGACCTGAAGGCGCTGTACCCGGCCCTGGAAGGCGGCATCAACTACAAGGATCAGACCACGACGCTGCACTATACCGGCGAAGTGCTGCTGGCGCCGGCTGGCGCCGGCACGCTGTACTTGCGCCTGTGGTGGTTCGGCGTGCTCAGCTTTGCCGTGGTCCCTGTGACGGCGGGCATTGCCCTGGTAGTCGGCGATGTCCTCATCAAGGGCCGCGGCCGGCAGGCCCGCATGCTCACGTTGGAGGGGCAACCGCTTCCACTTGACTGAGTGCAGCTGGACGGCATCCTTACCGAGACCTGGCATGGGGCGGGCACGTTTTCTTTGGCTAGCGAGTAGCGTTGCCGTGCCGAACCAAACCCTGCAGGTGGAACGATCAATGTCAAGCTCAGCCAGGCCACCGCGCGCAAGCCGCGTCGGAAAGGGAAAGACTGAGGAAAAGTGAAATCAGACAGGCAACGCTCTTAGATGACCGTTACCTGCCTGCTCCCTAATGGAGTGTCTTTGTCACGGTGCCGCTGCCGACGGTCTTGCCGCCTTCGCGGATGGCGAAGCGCAGGCCCGCATCCATCGCAATCGGCTGCTCCGCGGCCAGCTCGACGGTCACCGACACGCTGTCGCCCGGCACGCACATCTCGATGCCCTCAGGCAGCGCGATGGCACCGGTGACGTCCGTGGTGCGGAAGTAGAACTGCGGACGGTAGCCGTTGAAGAACGGCGTGTGCCGGCCGCCTTCCTCCCTCTTGAGCACGTAGACGGCGGCCTCGAAGCGCACGTGCGGCGTGATCGAGCCTGGCCTGGCCAGCACCTGACCCCGCTCCACGTCCTCGCGCTTGATGCCGCGCAGCAGCACGCCGACCGCGTCGCCGGCCACGCCTTCCTCCATGCCCTGACCAAAGGTCTCGATGCTCCGGGCCACCGTGCTGATCGGCTCCGGACGCAGGCCGACGATCTGCACCGGCTCGCCGCCGCGGATGCGACCGCGATCGATCTTGCCGGTGACAACCGTGCCCTGGCCGTCGATCGTCATCACCTTCTCGATGCTCATCAGGAACGGCTGATCCACCTGCCGTTCCGGAATCGGAATGAAGGTGTCCAGAGCGTCCATCAGCTCATCGATGCAGCGCGCCGCCGCGTCATCCTTGCCTTCGGTCCTCAGGACCGGCAGGGCGCTGCCGCGGATGATCGGAATCCGCTCACCCGGGAAGTCGTACTGGCCAAGCAGCTCGCGCAGCTCCATCTCGACCAGGTCGAGCAGTTCGGGGTCCTCCACCGTGTCCACCTTGTTCATGAACACGACGAGGGCGGGCACGCCGACCTGCCGGGCCAGGATGATATGCTCGCGCGTCTGCGGCATCATGCCGTCGTTGGCGGCCACCACCAGGATGGCGCCATCCATCTGGGCTGCGCCGGTGATCATGTTCTTGACGAAGTCGGCATGACCCGGGCAGTCCACGTGGGCGTAGTGGCGGTTTCTCGTCTCGTACTCGACGTGCGAGACGTTGATGGTCACGATCTTGTCATTGCTGCGGACGGTGCCGCCCCGGGCAATGTGCTCGTACGACTCCACCGTGCCGCCAAAGCGGTGCGCCTGACGAGCGCTGATGGCGGCGGTCAGGGTGGTCTTGCCGTGGTCAATGTGGCCGATGGTGCCCACGTTGACGTGCGGCTTGGTGCGGACAAAGGTTTCCTTGGCCATCCCAATACTCCGGAAAGGGAACTCCCGGCTGCCCGTTGTCCCGTCCGGCACCACGCCGGCCGGGCTTCGGGGCGAATGTCGTGCTGGATGGACACAGCAAGGGCAGGGGACGTTCGCAAGAGAGGAAATGTCTTGTTTAACCGCGACGCGCAGCGGAGCGCGGTCTGTCGCGCTCCGCTGCGCGTCGCGGTTAAACACAACCCGGTCATTGCCTGCGCCGTTGCCGTCGTGGTCGGCGGCTGCCAGGAGCGACGGGCAGCTCGCCCCGGTCGCAAGGCTGCCGCCGCCAGCGGCCCTGGCAGGTGCCGCCCTGCCACTCCTCCAGGGTAAGGCTGACCGCGTCGGCCGGCAGGTCCCCGGCCCGCTTGCGGGCGGTTTCCAGGGCCTCGTCACGGCTCAGGCCCATGCAAACGAGCGTTTCCTCGCCCAGGATGTTGCGGGCCAGCACCCGGAAGGTGCCCAGCCGGGACAGCATCCGGCTGAACGTGAGCCGCGTCAGCAAGCGGACCGGCTCGCGATCTTCGCGCAGCACCGGACGGGCGGGCTTCTGCTGGCGAACGTCGGGCGCATCATAACGGAACTTGCGAATGGCCATGACGGACCTCCTTTGGTTGCAATGGGTCTGTGAGGATGATCTCTCCCGCGCCCCCGTTTCTCGGAGTGGGAGATTCCAACGAATACAAAGGAGTCTCAGCGCATGGCAGCACCCGGAAAGGAGGTTGTGCCGGCAGGGCCGGCATTGTAAGGGACACGGCCGACCGGGCGAGGTTCGCGCCCGGTCGCCCTGGGATACGTCGCCCCAACACCCCTCCCTTGACCAGCTTCCCTGGCTTGCTTGAGGAATTGCTCACCCCCGCTTGCTTGCCTTCTGCCTGTTGCCATCCTATTTCCGGCACAATCGGCACAGGCCGCAAAAGTTCTCTGAACGGCGCCCACGGAACGGTCGATATAGAAGGCAGGATCTCCAGAACCGCGCAGGTCGTCTCCGGTCCGAACAGGCTCGCCCTGGGGACGGACAGAAGCGACGCTGGCCGCGCCGGGCCAGAGCGGACGGTCCTTGATGGAGAAGGAATATGCGCTGGAAGTCGCTTTTCGGGGGGATAGCCCTGCTGCTGGGGGCCATCGTCGGCTGCAAGCAGCCGCTCTTCACGACCACTGCGGACCTGGAACACTACAGCACCATCATGCCGGTCCCCGACCTGTCCCACGATCCCTGGGATGGCATGACCCAACCGATCATCCCGACAAGTCCGACTCCGCAGACGGTCTTGAGGCCGAACCAGAAAACGCGACCGTTGCCGTTGGCGGAAGCCATCGCCCTGGCGCTGGATGGTGGCACCATCGGCAACTCCAACACCCTGTTCCAGACCACGCAGCTCACAACTGCGGCAGGCCCTGGAACCGGTGGCGGTCTCATCAACGCCCTCAACGACCTGACCATCGGCCTGGGGCCCTTCGGCGGGCCCAACTCGGTGCTCAGTGCGGCCGACGCCATCCGGGTCATCCGGCTCAACCCGGCTGCCATCGGGGCCAACGTCGAGCTGGCCCTGTCGCGCTTTGATGCCATCTGGAACACGAGCATGAACTGGACCGCCACCGATCAGCCGGTCGGCACGCCGCTGCAGACGTTCCAGGCCGGCGGTGCCGGCGGTCTGGGCGCCGTGGTCCAGGAACAGGCCACGCTCAGCAGCACCCTGGTCAAGCCGTTGCCCACCGGTGGTCTGGCCGGCGTCACCTTCAACTTGCCCTACACCCAGACCAACTTGCCGGCCCGCGTCAACCCGGCCTACCAGCCCCAGCTGCAGTTCTCCTTCGAGCAGCCGTTGCTCCGCGGCTACGGCATCGAGATCAACCAGGTGGCCCAGAGCCATCCCGGCAGTATCCTTGGCCTCGTCCCGTTCTTCCAGGGCAGCGGCAACCCCCTGGCCCCCTCGGCCGAGAGTATCCTGGTCAGCCGCATTCGCTTCGACCAGCTGCGCACCGATTTTGAACGGCAGCTGAACGTCATGGTCCTCAACGTCGAGATTGTTTACTGGAACCTGTACTACACCTACTGGGAACTGTACGCCAACGAGCAAAACCTGCGTCAGGCCTACGAGACGTGGAAGGTGAGCCTGGCCAAGTTCCAGGCCGGCGGGCTCAATGCCGCCGATTATAACCTGTCGCGTGCCAATTACGAGCAGGCCCGCGCCTTCCGGCTGGCCGCCATGGTGGACGTGCAGGAGCAAGAACGCCAGCTGCGCGGCCTGATCGGCCTGCCGGTCGAGGATGGCTGCCGGCTGGTCCCAGCGGACACGCCGACCGTGGCCCCCTTCCACCCCGACTGGTGCATTGCTCTGCAGGAAGCCATGCAGTGCTTCCCCGACCTGTCCATCGTCCGTTCGGAGATCAAGGCCAACCAGATGAACGTCATCGCTCTGAAGAACCAGCTGCTGCCGGACTTCCGCTTCACCGCCCAGTACGACAGCAACTCCATCGGCACCAACCTGAACGGACCGGGCCCCACCAACGCCCTGCAGCAGCTGGCCTCCAACCATTTCAACGACTGGAACGTGGGCGTGCGGTTGATCGTGCCGGTCGGCTTCCGGGCGGCCCACGCCAACCTCCGCATTGCGCAGCTGCGGCTGGCGCAAAGTTTTGAGGTGCTGCGGAACGTGGAGCAGCGCGTCGAGCGCAACCTCTGTCTGCAGTACCGCAAGATCGTCAGCACCTATGAGCTGATCAAGATCCAGCGGTCGCAGCGGGAAGCCTTCGCCGAGCAGCTCCGGGCCCGCTTCCAGCAGTTCCTCCAGGGCCAGCAGCAGGTGACCATCAACGTGCTGCTGCAAGCCCAGCAGCAATGGGCCCAGGCCCTGCAGCAAGAGTATCTGTCCATCCGCGACTACAACAACTCCATCGTGGCCTTCGAGTTCTCCAAGGGGACCAACCTGGCCCGCAACAACATCATCATCAGCGAGGGCCTGCTGCCGGTCAAAGGTCAGAAGCAGGGTGCCGAGCATGAACGCCAACGAGAGAATGCCCTGAAACTGCGGGAGCGGGCCCTGCCGATCGGAACGGGCGACCTGCAAATCGACGCGGTGCCAGTGCAGTCGGCGCCGCCTCCGGACCTGCAAGTGAACAACGGGCCGGACAAGGGCCTGTCGCTGGTCAACCTGTGGCAAAAAGAACCGCCGCTGGACGTGTTGCCCGATCTGCCGCCCGCGACAGCGTTTACGCCGGGCAGCACCGTTCAGCAGGTCAAGGCCACCGACACCAGCGGCAGCGGCAGCGGAGTCGTCCCGGCCGCCCTGACCACCCGCGACGCCGTCCAGGTCGGACCGCCGCCGAGCAAACCGATCTCGAGCCAGACACCGAAGCGCAGGCCGGCCTGCCGGCCGACGGGCAGGGGGGCCCGCTCAAACCCTTGCCCACGAGCATTCTCAACGGGTCCGGCGTGCAGTTGCTCAATCCGGCGGCGGGGTCGGGCAGCGGCCCAGCCAGTGCCAATCCCCAGCCGGTCGGAGCCATGCCGGCGAGCACGGCGACTCCCGCGGCGTTCCTGGTGCCGCCACCGCCCCTAACTTCGGGTTCGCCCTACGCCCCGCGTCAGTGAGTCCCAGACGGAGCACTGACAAGCAAGGGACTGTTTCCGGCGCACGGCCCGGAGCCTGGCCGCCATCCCCCCGATGGCCGGCAGGGGTTCCGGGCTGTTTTCCTTTTGCAGGGCAGCTTACAATTCTCGCGGGGGCGGACCATGCGAATCCTGGTTTACGAATATCTCTCGAGCGGCGTTCTCGCAGGTCAACCCGCGGCCGACTCCCTGCGCCGCGAGGGACTGGCCATGCTTCAGGCGGTGCTGGAGGATCTGGCGCTCTGCCCCGGCGTCAAAACCACTGTTCTGCTCGATCCCGCTCTCCGGCACGAGACGGGCTGGCCGGCGGGATTGTCGGTCACTCTGGTCCAGGGAGCCTTGGCGGAGCACGAGGCGCTCTGCCGATTGGCGGGCCAGGTCGATGCCGCCCTGGTCATCGCTCCGGAGTTTGACGGGCTTCTCGAACAGCGCTGTTGCTGGCTGGCTGACTGGAGTGTGCCGCAGCTGGGCTGCGATCCTCAAACCATTCGCCTCACGGCGGACAAACTGACCCTGGGCCGGCTCTGGCGCGACACGGGAGTGCCGACGCCTCCGAGTGCGGAACTCGGAACGGGGAACTCGGAACTGACTGCTTTTTCGCTCCGCACTCCCAGTTCCGAGTTCCGCGACTCCGCTGGTCCTGAAACCCCGCGACGGTGCCGGTTCCCAGGCCACGTTCCTGCTGCGCGGTCCAGCCGATCTTCCATCCGCCCTCGCTCTGGCCCGGAGTGAGGGCTGGTCCGGCGACATGCTGGTGCAGCCCCACGTTGCCGGCCTGCCGGTCAGCGTCTCCCTGCTGCTTGGTCAGCAAGAGCGCTGGATCCTGCCTGCCTGCCGGCAGATCCTGTCCGAGGACGGCCGCTTTCGCTACCTGGGCGGCGAAGCGCCGCTGCCGCCGCCGCTGAACGAGCGCGCCCGGCAACTCGCCATCCGGGCCAGCGAGGCGGTGCCTGGACTGCGCGGCTGGGTGGGCATCGACCTGGTCCTGGGGTCGGCCCCAGACGGCAGCGGGGATCGGGTCATCGAGATCAATCCCCGGCTGACCACGTCCTACGTCGGGCTGCGCCGTCTGGCCCGGTTCAACCTCACCCAGGCGCTGCTGGCCCTGCTGGGCTGGGGCGTCCCCTTGCCACAACCCAGCTGGAACGAGGGACCGGTCAGTTGGAAAGGATGAAGGATGAATCAAAGACCGTTCCTGGCGACTTGTCTTTGCCGCTTTTGTCCCTATCACTATCGCCAGCGACCCAAACCCTCCCTTGAACTTGCGGGTCCACCGCCATGGTGCCAGAACCGTCGAAAAACGTGACAGCAACCCCAGGTCCGACCAGCTCCATACCCCCAACGGGCGGGCAGATCACGCCAACTCCCAGCCCGGCACCTTCGGGCAGGCCAGCCGACGGGCAGGGGGGCAGACCGCACGTCTTGCCGCCGGTCACCGGCGTGGTCGCACCGCAGACGGGCGAGGCCATGATCCGCGAAGTCCGACCCACCGTTGTCGAGGGCTCGGCTGCCCTGGCCACCCTGGCCGAGGGGATGATGCGCACCCTCGTCCTCGCTCCCCTTGCCTGGCTGCTGCTGGCGCCCCTGTGGGCACGCAAGCTGATGCCGTTCCTCCCCAAGCGCTACACCCTGACCAACCAGCGCTTGATGATCCGCCGTGGGCTCAAGCCGCGCCCGGTCCAGTCCATTCCCCTGGCCGAGATCGACGAGGTCCGCTTCGACCCCGGCAGTTACAATCGCTTCTATGCCTCGGGAACGCTGGAGATCGTGTCCAGGGGCCAGGTGCAGATGCGCCTGACCGGCGTGCCCGCCCCCGAAGCCTTTCGGCAGACTATCATCAGCGCCGTCGGCGCCTGGGTGCCCGGCAAGTCGAAGACGTTTCAGCCATTCATCGCCGCCAGTGCCGCCAAATGAATCGCGCATTCTTGTTGGCATTCTCCGTCGGGGGACGGTAGGATGTTGGCAGAACTTCTCGGCGAACCGGCTGCGTCAGCTGCCGGGTAGACCCGGCAGCTGACGCAGCCGGTTCGCCAGTTCGCGGGGGGCTGGCCCTTTGCGAAACACTCCATCACCTGGCTGAGACATCATGGCGTCACTGGTGACTGTCAAGGGGCCCAACCCCGGCAGGAGTTTCGATCTGAAGGCGTCCGGCACGTCGATCGGCCGGCAGCCGGACGTGGACATTTACCTGGAATCGCTGGCGGTCAGCCGGCAGCACGCCCGCGTGCTGTGTCAGAACGGCGCGTACTTTGTCGAGGACCTCGGCAGCAGCAACGGCACCTACGTCAACGGCGAGAAGATCACCCAGCGCCGGCCGTTGTCCGAGCACGACATGGTGCAGATCGGCCCGTATTTGCTGGCCCTGCGTCCCGATCCGTCGGGACTGGCCACCGAGACCAATTCCCTGGTCCGGGCCTCGGTCGATGCCCGCTCCTATTACGCGCTGCTGAACGACAACGCCTCGCAGAAGCTCCAGGTGGTGCTGGAGATCGCCCAGCACCTGGGCCACACCCTCGATGAGACCGTGCTGCTGGACCACCTGGCGGACCACCTGCTGCGGCTGTTCCCGCAGTCGGACCGGGCCCTGGTGCTGCTGTGCAAGAACGGCCAGCTGGTCGTCCAGGCCCTGCGCAGCCGGCTGCGGCACACCGCCTCCGATTCGCAGTACAGCAGGACCATCGTCAACCGGGCCCTGGAAGAGGGCGTCGGCCTGCTCAGCGAGGACGTGGGCAGCGACCTGGCCTTCCAGAAGTCCAACACCGTGCTGTCGCTCAACCTGCGCTCGTTTTTGTGCGTGCCGCTCATTGGCCGGGCCCAGCGCCGCCTGGGGGTGATCCAGCTGGATTGCACCCGGCCCGGCCAGGTCTTCCACAAGGAGGACCTGGAGATGCTCACCGCCCTGGCCATGCAGGTGGCCGTGGTGCTGGAGAACGCGGAGCTGCACGCCGAGACGGTCCGGCAAACCCGGCTGCAGCAGGACTTGCAGATGGCCCGGGAAATCCAGCAGGCCTTCCTGCCCGCCGACTTCGAGACCCTGGCCAAGGCCGGCCTGGACGTCTTTGCCCGGATGCAGCCGGCCCGCGAGGTGTCGGGCGACCTGTACGACTTCTTCCTGCTGCCCGATGGCCGGCTTGCTTTCAGCCTGGGCGACGTGTCCGGCAAGGGGACGCCAGCCGCCCTGTTCATGATCGCCGTGCGGACCCTGATCCACCACCTGGCCCCCTCGGCCAGCGGCCCCGCCGACCTGCTCAATCGGCTCAACAAGGCCCTGGTGGCCGACAACCCCACCAACCTCTACGTCACCCTGGTCCACGGCGTCTACGATCAGCGCGATGGTTCCGTGGTCCTGTCCCTGGGCGGTCATCCCGCCCCGCTGCTGCGTCGCGCCGCCGGCGTCGTGGAGCAGCTCCGCCTGTCCCCCAGCCATTTCCTGGGCTGTTCGCTGCTCAATCCTGTCTACAATGACACCCGGCTGACTCTGGCCCGCGACGAAACCCTGATCCTGTTCACCGACGGCTTCCTGGAAGCGTTTGCTCCCGACGGCGTCACGCTGTTCGGTCTGAATCGGCTGTGCGAGGCGCTGGGCGGCCCACGCACGGCCCTGCCGCTGGCCCGCTGTGCCGAGGAGGTCAGCACGGCCATCCAGCGCTTCACCGGTTCGGCGGAATTGCAGGACGATCAGACCCTGTTCCTGCTGCGGCGGCGCTGAGGCCCCGGCAGGGAAAAACCGGGGGCAGAGCAGCTGCCGGCCGCGTTTTCGCCTGGTTTGGACACATTTCCGCGAAAAATGCCGGTTTTTCAGGCAATGTGCGATTGACATTCTGCTTCGGGGTTTCTACCCTCCCCCTTATTGCAAAGTGTTTGGCTTACCCGAATCCCTTGATTTCTGGGAGGAAACCGATGGCGAAGAACGAGGCCCCCAAGGCTGCGAAGAAGGCACTGACCAAGGCTGCCGTGGTGAAAGACATCGCCACCGCGACCAAGCTGACCAGCAAGCAGGTCGGCGAGGTCTTCGACCACCTGGTCACGATCATCAAGAAGGAGCTGAAGAAGAAAGGCGGGGTCTTTACCATTCCCGGCCTGGTGAAGCTCAAGACCGTCACCAAGAAGGCCACCAAGGAACGCAAGGTCAAGAACCCGTTCAAGCCCGGCGAGGACATGGTCGTCAAGGCCAAGCCCGCTCACTCCGTGGTCCGGGCCCGTGTCCTCAAGACCCTCAACGAGATGGTCAAGTAACGCCGACCGGTGAACCCCCAGGGCGCTGCCCTGGGCTATCCTGTTGCGCCCCTTCGGGGCTGTTCTTCCGCCCCGAAGGGGCGCAACAGGATAGCCCAGGGCATCGCCCTGGGGGTTCTCACCCCTTTCCGGGCCGACCATGCGCGTCGCAGGCACCGACCCCGGCACCAGCAGCCTGGACGTGCTGCTGCTGGACTCCGGAGCCGTGGCCGACCAGGTGCGTTTCCTGCCGGCCCAGCTCCAGGCCGACCCGTTGCTTCCGGTCCGCTGGCTGCGTGACCACCAACCCCTCGACCTGATCGCCGGGCCCTCCGGCTACGGTATCCCTCTGCTCCGCGCCGCCGATTGTCGTGTCCGTGACCTGGCCCTGATGGCCCTGGTCCGCCCCGACGAACAGGGCCAGGCCCGCGGCGTGACCGGCTTCTCCTCGCTGCTCAGCACCCTGGCCCAGAGCGGCCTGCCGATCGTCTTTCTCCCCGGCGTCATTCACCTGCCGACCGTGCCGACCCAGCGCAAGCTCAACCGCATTGACCTGGGCACGGCCGACAAGCTGTGCGTCGCCGCCCTGGCCCTGGCCCGGCGCTCGACCACCCGGGGGATTTCGCTGGCGGCGTATCACGGCTGCCTGGTCGAGCTGGGTTCGGCCTTCACGGCCTGCGTGGTCCTGCACGGCGGCCAGATCGTTGCCGGCCTGGGCGGCTCGTCCGGACCGCCCGGCTGGCGAAGCGTCGGGGCCTGGGATGGCGAGATGGCTTATCTCTTCGGCGCGCTGGCCAAGGCCGACCTGTTCGCCGGCGGGATCGAGTCGGTAAGCGATCCCCGCCAGGGACAGGAGTGGTTCCGCGAGGGGCTGCTGCGGGCAGTGGCCGGCCTGGGTGCGGCGACGCCGTTTGAGGAGATCGTCCTGTCGGGCCGGCTCCTGGAAACGGAGCCGGATCTTGTGAGCGCGGTTGCAACGGACCTGGCGAAGTTGGCCCCGGTGTGCCGGCTGGATTCGCTTCCCGGGGCCTGGGTCAAGCACGCGGCCCAGGGCTCGGCCTTGCTGGCGGACGGCCTGGCGGGCGGCACCTGGACCCCGCTGGTCGAGCAACTGCAACTCCGAGGGGCCGCGGGAACCGTGCTGGACTTCTTGCACCATCCCAGGGCCGGCGAGGTGCGTAAGGCGTTTGGCCTGTGAAGCTCGCGCTTTCGGAATTGCTCCCGGATGGTCCGGACGCTATACGGTCCCCGACAGGTGGGGTCCTCCCCACCGCTCCGCCGGTCCGCGCCGGCAGACCTTATTTCGGAACAGAGGGACCATTCATGCGCAAACGCTTTTCCGTCCTGGCCGCGTTCCTGGCGGCCTGCTGTCTGGGCCTGGCCGGCCGGCTGGCCCTGGCCGATCCGCCGCAAGCGAAACTGTTCACCCGTTGCCACCACGTTGCCGACCTGGTCGTGCCGGTAGCGAAGGAACCAGCCGCGCAGACCTGCGAGGGGCCGCAGGGCCCGGAAGAACGGCTGATCGAACTGATCACGCGGACCATCAAGCCGGACAGCTGGAGCGATCGCGGCGGTCCGGGGACCATTGAGTATTACCCGCTGACCATGAGCCTGGTCATCAACCAGACCGCGGACGTGCAGGGGCAGGTCCAGGACCTGCTTGCCGCGCTGCGCCGGCAGCAAGACGTCGAGGTGGCGCTGGAAGTGAGAGTCGTGACCATCTCGGAGGACTTCTTTGAGCAGATTGGTGCCAACTTCGAGCGTGACACGACCCAGAAGGACCACCTCGGACTGCAATTCCTTGACGACAAGCAAGTGCATCAGCTCATGCAGGCAGCGCAGGGCGATTCGCGGACAAGCGTCATGCAGGCGCCGAAGATGACGCTGCTCAACGGTCAGTCCGGAACGATCAACGTCACGGACGCTCAGAACTTCTTGACCGGCGTGGACGTCGTTCGCAGCCGGGGACTGGTCACGTTCAATCCGAAGATTGAGACGATCACCACCGGCTTCCGCATGACGGCCCAGCCGGTCGTGTCGGCGGATCGGCGTTTCGTTCAGGTTTCCCTCAAGATCGACCAATCGGACGTAGCCTCGCCTGTGCCGACAATCCCCATGAAGATCCCCGTCGAGACCAGCAAGGGTGAGACCCAAACATTCACGCAATGTGTCCAGCAGCCGCGGCTCTCCACAATGGCCGTCGAGACGACGGTCACCATTCCCGACGGCGGCACGGTCCTCTTCGGCGGGCTCAAGAAGGTCAGCGAAACGCGCCAAGAGATCAGCCCTCCAACTCTCAGCAAAGTTCCCTACGTCAACCGCCTGTTCAGGAACGTCGCCTATGGTAAAGACACCTATTCGGTCCTTTTCCTGGTGACGCCGCGAATCATCATCAACGAGCAAGAGGAACCCAAGGCCGCGACGCAGGCTGCTCCGGCCGCCTGTCGAGAGAGAAAGCACTGGGGGCGCGTCGGGGGTTACGTGGGCGGCTGCCCCTTCCTGGCAGCGAGGGCGGCCTGGGCGATGCAAGCGCGGAGCAAGTGCGCGGAAGCGAGCTGCCCGCTTGCCGCACCTCCGGCGAAGGCCGCTCCGGCTTGTGGGGAGAGCAAGGAGTGTAACCGGGACAACGCCTACTCTTCCTGCAATGGCGCTGTTCTGTCTTCGGCGCCGGCCGCTCCGGCGCCCCCGCGGATTGTGATCAAGGCAGCGGAGGCGTGCAGCGCCGCCGTGGATTCCAGCTTGCCGCCGCGCGTCGATGGCGTGGTGGCAGGCAAGGTGCTGACCAAGGGGAGCAATCAAGGACTGAAGATGGCCCAGATCGAGGTGGTGGACCTGGACAAGGGACGCAAGGCCCCCGAGGCCCCCATCTTCTCCGAAACCGATCCGGACGGTTTCTTCTACGTCCGCGGCCTGGAGAAGGGCAAGCACTACCAGCTCATCGCCCGCGCCCGAGATGGACAGCGAATCCTGGCCGGTGCCGAGCTGGTCACTCCGCCCAACATCCACGTTTGCATCATGCTCACCGAGGACAGGAACCCGGCCAGCGACGTGCCGCTTGGTCCGGGGCCGCTTCCCGGTCAGGCTCCGGAGCCGGCGGCACAGGAGCCAAGCGCGAAACCTTACGCTCGGATTGTGGCCAAGCTGCTCAAGGCGTATGACCGGGCCTGCGAAGAGGGTCAGACCGAGGAAGCAAAGAAGCTGGCCAAGGCCCTGCTGAGCCTCGATCCGACTTGCTTCCACGGCAAGCGGTAAGCGCCCCAAACGTCGTACCGGGTGAGACGGGGAGTGTTTGGGCGAGGGGTGGCAAGGGAAACGAATGTAGGGAAACGAATTCTCTCGCCGCAAGGCATTATGAGTTCAAGAGTTCAGTCGATTCGTTTCCGCTACCCCCCGGACACCCCCCTCTACTGGCTGGTTGCCAGCTGGCGCCAGAAGGTGAAGGGGGAAACGAACCTTCCACACGTCTCCCCAAGCAGCAGAAACTCCAGCGGGCGGAGCCACTGGTTCCGTCCGCTGTTTCCGTATCAGGGCGGACTGTCCCAGACGACGATCCGGCGGGGACCAGCGGCCGCCATTGTCATGCCATCCGGCGAGAACGCCACGGCACGCAGGTCGCGGATCTTCCAGTCGAATGCCTCCCGTAGCCGGAGATTGGGAACGTCCAGGAGCCGGACCGTCTTGCCGATGCAGAGCAGCAGCCGGTTGCCATCGGGAGAGATCGCCACGCTCGGGATCGTCTCTCCAGGGCCGGCTTCCAGCCAGTTGCGGATCGTTCCGGTCTTGCGGTTCAGCAGCAAGACCCGTGTGCTGGTATGCACGATCAGCGTGTTGCCGTCCGGTGTAACGAGAAGCTTCTTGAGTTGCCCAGTCGAGGGCACTTCCACACGGCGGATCATCTCCAAGGGAGTAATGCTCCAGAATTCGACTTGAGGTGGTGTGCCAGGTTCGGCGCTGGCCAGGTACAGTTCCTGGCTGTCCGGACTGAAGCAGAGAGATCGCACTTCGCTCTGTCTGATCAGCCTGCCCGTCAACCAGTTGTCGTGGAGACGACAAACTTGTATCCGCGAGATGTAAGAGCCTTCGGGAGTAACGGTCCAAACATCGCCAGTTCCCGATGCGAAGAGGTGTTCATCAGCAGACAGGGCAAAGGGGATACAAACAGGAAGGTGTCGGGGTTGCTGTTTCCAGTTCGCCGAGACACAGAAACAGCCAACTTGTGTTAAGTCCTTTTCTCCAGAGGGGTTGGAAGGAATGCGCCAGAGCAAGATTCCACCTGTCTTTGGAATCTCAAAAGTGGGACGTGAATGAAACGAATGATCCAGGGCCAGAAAGGTTCCGCTGGGAGATAGGATGGCTCTCTCGGCGACAACTTCCCGGTCTCTCGATGAGGCAGTTCTATAGGCTTCCGTGCCTTCAGGCCGGTGGGTCAGAACGAAGCTCTCTGCGCCAGTCGTCACATCCCAGCCCTGGACCGAATCGAGTGTTTGTAGTCTTCCTTTCGTGACTTTGCCGGGTGGAGGAGGTTTTGGCGTCTGCCCGAAACTAACCAGCGTCCGCCCATCCCGGAGATAGAACAACTGCTCGACCTCCTGCGGCGTCTCAATGATTCGCATGCCGTCTCCTCCCGTCGGCTCGTTCGTTACAGCTTCTGCCGTCGCGGCCGGTTCTTCTTGCGTCGGCACTGCGGCAGCTTGCGCACCCAGCGGACGTACCCTGCCAGTTCCGAGGCCCGGCGCAGGTCGGCGATGGTCGGATACAGCACCGCCAGCGTCTCGTTAGTATACGTCGCGTGGACTAATCGCGACATTGCTTCCTTCGCTGCTTCCTGGCGACGTCAGGCCAAAAAATCGAGAGGTGCGGGCCGTGGCGGGCCTGGAGCACTTCGCCGGGGATGTCGGCCTGGGCGTGGTCGAGGTGCATATAATCGCGATAAATTGCGGATCGCCGGCCAGAACGTACCGGCCAGGACGTAGCCGGGGTTGCCGTTGTCGGCATGCGGAGATAGGCTATCCGTGGCTGGCCTGGCAGGGTCAGGATTCAGGCCAGGCGGACCTTTCAACACTCCAAGAAATCGGAGTCTTAACTATGCCAGAAAAGGAACCGGAAGGACAAGACGGGATGGAGCCACGGAGAAGCAAGCCGAGACTGATCGCTGAGACGAAGGGGCTTCGGTTGTATTGCTCAGTGGTCTACGACGAGCAAGCGGCTTTGGATGCGATCCGTTTGCTCTTGGGACGGGCTGACGAGAGGGAAAGAGTGGCCAAGCCGGCATCTGCCGGATCGAAGGACGAACATCCCCTCGCGCCGCGAAAGTGAACCGATCAACCCCAGACTGCATCTCAGGCCCAGGAAAAGAGTCCTGGGCCTGTACCTTTCAAGTTGTCCTGGGTTGGCTGATTCCTCTCGATTCCGTTTGCTCGGCGCGGTGTGACCAGCTTGGGCGAGGACATGGCGACCCGGTCACAGGGTTCTGCAAGGATTTTCCCGGCTGCCACCTTCGCTCTGTCGATAGGTCCTGAAGTCGAGATCACCGAGTTCCAATGGCGGAGTCTCACAATGTCCTTCCGCCGCAATGACCAGGTTCCGGTGCTGGCCCCAGCGGAAGTAGACTTGCAGATGGATGTGTCGCCGGAGCCTGTTCACCCGCTGGACAATCACCCAGATGCTTTCAACAATCTCAGCGATCAAGCCTTTCAGCTTCCCCCGGACGGATGGAAGATCCTCTGGCTTGGTTTGCTTCAACTCTTCAATGACGGACTGGACCTCATCGAGGGTCTCCACTCGTGCTGATTGGGCGACCATCTTCAGAGCGTTGCACTCCTCTACCAGGGTCTCCAGAGTCTCCCGTAGGCTGTCAATCTGTCCATTGAGCGAGCGAGCCTTGCCTACCTTGATGCCTGGCTTGCTGACCTCAGCTTCCAGGTATGACATGGTTTCCTTGGCGTCACGGATTTGCTCCATCAGTTCCTTGATCCGTTGGGATCGGGCCAGGGAGTCCTGGTCTCTTGGCATGATCTCAGCTTCGGTCAACTCTCCCAGGTAGTCCACCATGCATCGCTCGAATAGGGGATACGGGAACGACAATCCGTCCGACCACCGCTTGTTCTGCACTTCGATTTGGCTTTCAACCATGTACCAGTACACTTTCCCCTTCCTTGTCCCTGGGCGGAGCGATCCGCGACATCCGGTTTTCGCAAACCAGACCAAGCGGGTAAATAGGTTGGTCTCTGCTTCGCCAGGGCGTCCGCCAACCCCCTTGCGTCTACGCTTGCCGTGCTGTATCGACTGCCACTCATCTTCCGTCAGCAGGCAAGGGAACTTGCCGGGAATTGGAGGTCCATCAGGTTGGTTGCGACCGTTGCGAACAGTCCGCTTTGGTTGGAACTCACCCAGTATCTCCCTGCCCGTCAGAATCTTCGTGATGTAGCTCATTGACCAGGAATCACCATGTCCAAAGCAGGGGTATTGATCGTGGGCCTGGTTCAAGAGCCGCACGATCCTTCTGGAACCCCTCCCTTCTTGCGCCATGCGGAGTATTTCTCGCATGGTTGCTTCGGCACCAGGCTTGAACCGGATGCCTTCCGGAGAGCGTTCCAGCCAGCCAGGCAGTTCCCCACTGAAGAAAGCAGCATCCTCTCGCATCGCCTGCCGCTTGCTCGACCATGCCTCACCAACCCAGTCATGCTTCTTGTGGGACTCCTGGTAGCTGCCGCACATTTCCAGGATCGCCCCCAGAAGCGTGCCGGTATCGTCGCACGTTTCTTCGGTATATCGCTTGTCCGGTTTGGCCGTCCGAATGATCACTCCGGCGACCATGATCCGAATGAAGAGGGACAGTTGCCGCAAGGGCTTGGCCCGACTGAGACGATCCAGGCGTTCAATGGCGAGAACGCTGCCGCGAGCAATCCGGTCTTCATCGATCCAGGCCATGAAGCGACCGAGCGCACCATCCCGAAGATTCTCTTCGTGATACCCCGAATAGCCAGAGTCATGAAGCGGATCTCCGTCGAAAATCGGCAAGCCTTCGTCCTTGGCAAGGATCGAAAGCCAGTAGTTTTGCCGGCGTTCGGAATCACCGTCCTCTTGCACGTCGTCCGAAAACCGGCTGTATGGATACAGCTGCGGAACGGACACAGGTGCGCCACCCGTTTTGTCTTTCTTCACCGGCTTCTCCTTTCAGTAGTTTCGCTAAACGTGCTAGGGGCTAACATGCCGTGGCACTGCTTGCAGAGCAGCTCGACGTCCTCGGAGGTGCCGCCCTTTTCGCGCGGCCGGCAATGGTGCCTGGTCAGTTCCGGCCGCGGGAAGCCCCGGCCGCATAGACCGCAAGGGATTTGCTGATGCACGAGAATCTCCGGGTCTGGGCCTGGCCCACGCGCTCCGCTTCGCGTCGCGGCTAACATTTGGTCTCTGTCAGAATCGACGCGGACCGCTTGCTCCAGGTTCACCCCAGCGATACGTCCCGGGGATCGCGGAGGCGCAGCACCTCCAGCCATTGCAGCGGCTGCAAGTTCAGCCTGCCGATCGGATTGGCCTGTTCCGCGAACAGGGCCAGGCCCAGCAGTAACGGCTGTTTGGCGATCAGGGCCTTGCCCGCGATCAGGATCCAGCGCGACGGCTCGCCCTCCGGTTCGGGCTTCGGCGTCCGCCGATGAAACGCCGAGGTGAAACCCTCGTCGCTGATCTGCGCCGGCCAGACGCGGATGGCCGGTTGCTCGCGGACCACGAGGGTGCCCAGCTCGGGAAAGATCCGGTTGAGCAGGCCGGGAACTTGCTCCGCCGTGATCCGCGTGTCCTTGCCCAGCGGGGCCACGACCACCAGCCGGATGCGCACCGGGACGTGATAGACCGCCAGGGTCCGCTCGCCTGGAGGCTGCACTGCAATAGGCAGATTGTCCAGGTCCTCGCGGAACCCCTTGTCCCAGTCGCGCTGCTTCGACTTTCGTGCAAACGCCCGGCCGATCTGCTTCAGCAGGACGCCCAAGAGGATCAGCACGACCAGCAGCAGCATCAGCAGCACTAGCCACCAGACCTCGACCGGAAGGAGGTCGCGGATCTCGGAGGGAATCCAGTCGGTCAGTGGTTTCAGTGTCTCGCGCAGCGATTGCTGCCAGGCCGGCATCTCCGGCGGCGCGGGAGCGGGCTGGTTGGCCTGAGCAAACACGAAGGGCAAGGCGAGCGGCGCGGCGTCAGCCCGCCGGTCAGCGGCCCCTACCGGCGGGCTGACGCCGCGCCGCTCGCCTTGCCCTTTTTTCATTGGCGAACACCTTTAGCGGGCCTCGAAGCGGTACAGGTGCGTATCCGTCCGGACGAACAGCGCCCCGCCGGCCACGGCCACCGAGGCCAGCGTCCGCTCGTCCAGCGGATTGCGGGCCAGCTTCTCGAACTTCCGGCCCGCTTTCAGCACCGTACCGACTCCTTCCTCGCTCTGCAAATAAATCTTGTCCCCGATCAGCACCGGCGAGGCTGAGAAGTTGTTCCCCGGCAGCCGTTCCGACCAGACCACCTCGCCCGTCTTCGCGTCCAGACAGCTGACCATGCCGCGATCGGAAACGACGTACAGTTCGTCTCCCAGCAGCAGCGGTGAGGCGGTGTGCGGCACGTTGCGGGTCACCTTCCACATGACGTGCGTGTCGGTCACGTCGCCCTTGCCATCGGGCTTGATCGCAACCAGAGTCGGACTGTCGTAGCCGGTGCAGACGTAGACCAGGCCGTGACCGTACACCGGTCGCGGGATCACCGAGTAGCCGCCGGTGCGGACTTTCCAGATCTCCTTGCCATTGGCCGGGTCATAGGCGCAGACGGCCTCGGAGCCGGTGCTGATGACCTGTTTCTTGCCGTTGACTTCGATCAGGAGCGGCGTGTGGAAGGAGAACTTCTTGCTGGCGTTGACCGACCTCGGCGTCTTCCAGATGACCTCGCCTGTGAACTTGTTCAGGGCGACGACAAATGGGTTACTGCTGCCGTCGCAGCTGAAGATCAGCCGATCCCCCACCAGGATGGGCGAGCCGCCGTTGCCGTGGACCGGCGAATAGCGGAGGCTGGTGTTCTTCCAGAGAATCTTGCCGTCGGTGTCCAGGCAGGCGGTGCCCATGTGGCCGAAGTGGACGTAAACCCGGCCGTCGTAGACCAGCGGCGTGGGACTGGCTGGGCTGTTCTTGGAATGGCCGCGAGCCAGGTTCTGCGGATGACGGAACACCTCTTTGTCCCAGAGGATCTTGCCCGAGCCGGCGTCCAGGCACAGCGTTTTCAGGGCAATCTCGCCCTTACCGGCGACGCCGGTGGTCAGGTAGACCCGGCCACTAACAACGACCGGAGACGACCAGCCCTTGCCGGGAATGGTCTGCTTCCAGGCGACGTTCTTGCTCGGTCCCCATTCCAGCGGGACCTTGGATGCGTGGACGTGGCCCTGCCCGGTCGGGCCGCGAAACTCGGGCCAGTCCTCGGACTGGAGGGCAGGGGCCGGCGCGAAGAGGACAGCGAAACTACTGGGAAGGTCAGATTCATGGTGGGATCTCGGGGTAATCTCACCACAGGGGAACAGAGGGTCACAGAGGAAAACCTTTTTGTGGTTCTTCCTCTGTGTTCTCTGTGTCCGCTGTGGTGAGATCGCTTGCGGATTACGTCGCCTGGCGGCAAACCGTTTGCGGTCAGACTCCTTGAGGTAGGTCTTGCGAAGGCGAACCGCGGCGGGGGTGATCTCGACCAGCTCGTCATCCTCGATGTACTCCAGGGCCAGTTCCAGCGTCAGTTGCCGGGGCGCCTTGAGCAGGATGGTCTTCTCGGAGGTGGCCGAGCGGACGTTGGTCAGCTTCTTCTCCCGGCAGACGTTGACCGGCAGGTCATTGTCCCGGCAGTGCTCGCCGACAATCTGGCCCTCGTAGACCTGCTCGCCGTCGCCGACGAACAGGACGCCGCGCTCCTGCAGGTTCTCCAGGGCATAGGCGGTAGTGCGCCCTGTTTCCGTGGAAACCATGACGCCGTTGATCCGCGTCGGGATGCCGCCGCGGATCGGCTGGTAGTCGTAGAAGTTGTGGTGCAAGATCGCCTCGCCGCGGGTGGCGTTCATCAGCCGGGTGCGCAGGCCGATCAGGCCGCGGGCGGGGATGGTGAACTCGATGTGCGTCAGCTCGCCGCGGGCGTCCATCTTGACGCACTCCGCCCGGCGATTGCCCACCAGCTCCATCACCGGGCCGACCGAGGACGGCGGCGCCTCGATGACCAGGTACTCGATCGGCTCCATCTCGACGCCGTTGACTTCCTTGTTCAGCACGCGCGGCTTGCCGACCGACAGCTCAAAGCCCTCGCGGCGCATGTTCTCCAGCAGGATGCCCAGGTGCAGCAGGCCCCGGCCGGCCACGTGGAACTCGTCGCGCTTCACCTCGTCGGTCCGCACCCGCAGGGCGACGTTGGACTCCAGCTCCTTCATCAGCCGATCGCGCAGTTGCCGGCTGGTGACGTAGGTGCCATCCTGGCCGCAGAAGGGCGAATCGTTGATACGGAAGATCATCTCCAGCGTCGGCTCATCGACCTTGATCGGCGGCAGCGGGATCGGGTTCTCCGGGTCGGCGATGGTGTCGCCGATGTCGATGTTTTCCAGGCCGACCACGGCGCAAATGTCGCCGGCGGAGACCTCAGTGGCTTCGGTCCGGCCCATCCGGTCAAAGGTGAGCAGTTGCGCGATCTGGCCCATTTGCTTGCTGCCGTCGCGGCGGAGCAGGGCGATGCGCTGGTTCTTGCGGATCTTCCCGGCGAAGACCTTGCCGACGCCGATCCGGCCGACGTAGTCGCTGTAGTCGAGGGTCACGACCAGCATTTGCAGCGGTGCCTCCATCTCGACCTCGGGCGGCGGCACGTGCTTGATGATGGCGTCGAACAGCGGACGCAGATTGACCGGCGGGATCGACAGGTCGGTGGTGGCGATCCCTTCCCTTCCTGAAGCGTAGATGGTCGGGAAGTCGAGGGTGGCGTCGTCGGCCCCCAGCTCGACAAACAGGTCGAAGACGCTGTTGAGCACGTCCACGGGCCGGGCGTCGGGGCGGTCGATCTTGTTGATGACCACGATGGGCCGCAGACCGACCTCGAACGCCTTGCGCAGCACAAAGCGCGTTTGCGGCAGGGGCCCCTCGGCGGCGTCCACCAGGAGCAGACAGCCGTCGGCCATGCGCAGCACGCGCTCGACCTCGCCGCCGAAGTCGGCGTGGCCGGGCGTGTCGATGATGTTAATCTTGATCCCGGCCACCTGCAAAGCGATGTTCTTGGCCAGGATGGTGATGCCGCGTTCGCGCTCCAGCGGATTGGAGTCCAGGATCAGGCCGTGCTGTCCGCCCTTGAGCCGGTCCAGCTCGCTGTCGCGGAACAGCCCGGACTGACGCATCATCTGATCCACCAGGGTCGTTTTGCCATGATCAACGTGAGCGATAATGGCCACGTTACGGAGGTCGTTTCGTTTCATTGCGCGCGTGACTCTTTCACTGAAAGTTCTCTCGGCGTTCATTGGTCGGCCTGGGAGAGAATCGGTATTATAGGGGGTGCAAAGCGATCACGCCTAGAGCAAGTGCCGTGAAGGACTGATGAGGGGGTCGTGAAGCTCTCCGAGGAACACCGATGAATTTCCTGCTGATTCGCCACGCCGACGCCCTGCCCGTCGAGGAAGCCGGCGACGTGAGCGACGCCGATCGTCCGCTGACTGACAAGGGGCTGACACAATGCAGTGCCCTGGCCGCCATGCTGAAACGCGGCGGCGTCACCCTGGGCAAGGTGGTGAGCAGTCCCTATCTGCGCGCCAGGCAAACGGCCGAGGAGTTGCTCAAGCACTGGACCGAGCCGAAGCCGGAGCTGGAGTTTTGCAACCACCTGGCCTGCGGCGGCAAGGAAAAGAAGCTGAGCCGGTTCCTGCGCTCGCTGGAGACGGAGGTGGTGACGCTGGTCGGCCACATGCCCGACCTGGCCGTCTACGCCGGCTGGCTGATCGGCACCAAGAAGGCGCAAATCTCGCTGGCCAAGGCCGGGGCGGCGTTCATCGAAAGCGACACGGGGCCCAACAAGGGCGCCGGCACGCTGAGCTGGCTGCTGACGCCGGAGTGGTATCGGTGAAAGGGCTTTGCTGACGACCCCTGCCGGCTTGCCCGGCAGGTGAAGGAGGTCGCTGGCTAGAAGGGTAGGTGACAAAAGAAAGAATCTTTTCCCTGCGCCGCCTTCTCTAGCTGCTGACCTCCTTCACCTGCCGGGCAAGCCGGCAGGGGTCGAAGTGCCCCTCGCATAACCGCTCACACCGCGACTTCAAAGATGCACTCGATCTCCACCGGGATGTTCCCCGGCAGGGCGACCATGCCGACGGCGCTGCGGGCCCCGACGCCGGCGTCCTCGCCGAAGACCTCGGCCATCAGCTCCGAGAAGCCGTTGATCACAAAGGGATGCTCGAGGAACCCCGGGGCGCTGTTGACCATGCCCAGGGTCTTGACCAGGCGCTTGACCTTGTCCAGCGAGCCGATGGTCGCCTTGACCGTGGCCAGGATGTTGATGCCCACGGCCCGGGCGGAGTCATAGCCCTGCTCCTTGGTCAGGTCCTCCCCGACCCGACCCTTCAGCGGCGTCTTGTCCGACACCTTGGCGGGGCCGTGGCCCGAGACGTAAAGCATGTTGCCGGCCAGCACGGCCGTCTTGTACTTGGCCACCGGCTTGGCTGGCGTGGGCAGGGTGATGTGCAGTTCCTGGATGCGTGTTTCCGGCTTGGACGCCATGATGATCTCCTTGTGGTACGTACGGGATCTCCTCGATAACCCCTCATTGTTATCCGGGTTTTCGGCCGGGGGTCAAGCACCCCGGGTTGCGCTGCGCTCCACCCGGGGCTTTAGTCCCAAAGTCAGGAGTAAAGCCCCGGGTGGAGCGAGGTACCAGCGCAACCCGGGTGGCCTGCACCTTGTCCTCCGGTGGAAAGTCGCGTAGCGTAATCCGGGCCACAGACCGAACCCAAGAGGAGCCATCATGACCACCACCCCCTTGCGTCAGCTGCCCGCCTGGACTGCTCTCGAAGCTCATTACGCCAAGGTCAAGGACCTCCACCTGCGTCAGTTGTTCGCCGACGATCCCAAACGCGGCGAGCGCCTGGCCCTGGAGGTGCTGGGCGTCTATTTCGACTACTCCAAGAACCGCATCACGGACGAGACGTTGCGGCTGCTGCTCCAGCTGGCCGCGGAGTCCGGTCTGCGCCAGCGCATCGATGCAATGTTCCACGGCTACAAGATCAACGTCACCGAGGATCGCGCCGTGCTGCACGTCGCCCTGCGCGCTCCGAAGGGACAGAAGATCCTGGTCGATGGCGTGGACGTGGTATCGGAGGTCCACAAGGTCCTCGACCGGATGAGCGACTTCTCCAACCGCGTCCGCGGCGGCGACTGGAAAGGATTCACCGGCAAGCGCATCCGCAACGTGATCAACGTCGGCATCGGCGGCAGCGACCTGGGACCGGTGATGGCCTACGAGGCCCTGAAGCATTACAGCGATCGCGGCCTGACCTGCCGCTTCGTCTCGAACATCGACAGCACCGACTTCGTCGAGGCGACCCGCGACCTCGACCCGGCCGAGACGCTGTTCATCATCTCCTCCAAGACCTTCACCACGCTGGAAACCCTGACCAACGCTCACTCCGCCCGCAAGTGGTGTTTGGACGCGCTGAAGGACGAAAAGGCGGTCGCCAAACACTTTGTCGCGGTCTCGACCAACGCCAAGGAGGTGACGAAGTTCGGCATCGACACGGCCAACATGTTCGAGTTCTGGGACTGGGTCGGCGGCCGGTACTCGTATCCTTCGGCCATCGGCCTGTCGCTGATGATCGCCATTGGCCCGGACAACTTCCGCCAGATGCTGGCCGGCTTCCACGCGATGGACGAGCATTTCCGGACCGCGCCTTTCGAGCGCAACCTGCCGGTGCTGCATGGCTTGCTGGGCCTTTGGTACAACGATTTTCTCGGGGCCCAAACGGTCGCCGTGCTGCCCTACGAGCAGTACCTGAAGCGCTTCCCCGCCTACCTGCAGCAGCTGACAATGGAGAGCAACGGCAAGTCGGTCACGCTGACGGGCCAGCGCGTGAATTACCAGACGGGGCCGATCTACTGGGGCGAACCGGGAACGAACGGCCAGCACTCGTTCTACCAGCTGATCCACCAGGGAACGAAGCTGATCCCGTGCGATTTCATCGGCTTCAACCGCACCCTGAACCCGCTGGGAGCGCACCACGACCTGCTAATGGCCAACGTCTTCGCCCAGACCGAGGCCCTGGCGTTCGGCAAGACCCCCGAGCAGGTCAAGGCCGCGGGCACGGCCGACTTCTTGGTGCCGCATCGCACCTTCGAGGGCAATCGGCCGTCGAACACGATGCTGCTCGATCTGCTGACGCCGGAAGCCCTGGGCAAGCTGGTGGCGCTGTACGAGCATAGTGTCTTCACCCAGGGGACGATCTGGCAGATCGACTCGTTCGACCAGTGGGGCGTGGAGCTGGGCAAGGTGCTGGCCAAGAAGATCGGAGCTGAACTAGAAAGTAAGGAAGAGCCGAAGCTGGGACACGATAGCTCGACCAATGCGCTGATTCGACGGTATCGGCAGAGGAAATAGAGGAGGCGTGGGCTGTCGCCACGGCGCGGGTTGACAGCACGTGGACTAAAAAACGCCGGCTCCCATTTTCTCCGGGGAGGATGCTGGGGTAGAATAGAGAATGAAGGAGGGATTGAGAGGCAACCTCGCCAGGTTCATCAACCCGTCATCCAATCGATCACCCTCCTGGAGCCGGGATTGTTTCCCCTGGACTCCTCTGGCGAGAGGAGCCTCTCCTTGTGAGGTGGACGGGAGCTTGTCTCCCGTCCATCTTTTGTCTTCAAGCACTCCCGGCGATTCGTTTCTATACCGCAGGCTCCGAACAGCCTTCAAGCCACCTGGCGCTCTCGGCGGGGTTACCCAGGTGTCCAGTTCGTCTTGTCGCCCAATCCGCCGCCACTATACCAGCATCAGCGGCCGGCTGCTCGGAGGTAGCGATGCTGCGGCGTTACGCCGTGGAAGGAAGAACTGCCAGCCAGGCAAAGAACATCACGGCAGGCCAGATTCAGGAACGGCCTACCGCGATGCCTTGTCCACAGGAGGTCAGTATCTTGGCAGCCGGCCGCTTTCTTTCCTACGATGCTCACGGCCGCTTCACAACCCGATGCCAGAACAGCGACTTGACCTTTCCATCCAGCCCGAAATTGACAGTCACTTTGTGGTGAGAATAGACCGCTGCACGCCATCCGACCATACCCTTAACCACAAATCTGGCCGCATCGGGTTTCCCAAGAATCGTTTCGACTTCTTTTTCCAGCATGCCGACCTTGATGACGCGCTCTGTTCGCGTCGAGATTCGCTCCACTCCACCCCAGGACGCCGAATGGGGGTCATTGCCCACGGTCATCCCCGCCAGCAACAAGAGCGTCAACATGGAACGGGCCTCCTTGCAAAGATGCTTATGGTGCTTGTCCAGGCTGCCGATGCTGTGCCGCCCGGGCCAGCGCCTGGTGGACGGCCTCGGCCTCGGTCGGGGCCCGGGCCTCGATGCACTGCGTCTGGCCGAACACCGCCGTTGCCAGCTGGCAGACAAAGCGACAGCTGCCATCGGGCAGAGTGTCCAGATGGAAGCCCACCGCTCCCAGCTCGTGCAAGCGAGCGCGAACGGCCCCCCAGTCAACTTTCTTGACGACGCGAACGGTGCGCGTCGAGATTCGCTCTACCCCACCAGAGGGGACACTGCCCACAGTCAAGCCAGCTAGCAGCACCACGGTCAGCATGAAATCGGCCTCCTTCCGAGGTTTGCGTGCTGTTCACGAGGTCAAGTATCCTCGTTTTTCGCGATTCCTGCAAGGACAACCAGCCGCTGAATAGTACAGTGGGGTGGTGGGATTTCCCACTTGCTGCCTCTTCCCTGCATCCAGTAAAATCGCGCCAGAAGGAGGCGACCCATGCTGACCAGAAAGACCGATGCCAAGGGGCGATTGACCCTTGGCCCAGACTTTGCCACCTGCACGATGACCGTCGAGTTCCACGGTGAGGAGGTGCGTCTTCGCAAGATCCAAATGCCGTGTCCGCGGAAGTATTCGTTCAAGCAGCTGATGGCTGGCGTGACGGCTGAGAACATTCATGGCGAGATCGAAACGGGGAACCCTGCTGGACGCGAGGCCCTATGAGCAGCAGGCCAATTCGTTACGCAGAAAAGTCCGTACTTGCACCTCATGAGCTTTGACGACCAAACCCGGTAAGGAGCGCTGCAGGGAACGCCCTCCGTGGCGTTCCGTGAGGGACCGGAACGTCACGGAGGGCGTTTCCTGCAGCGCCGCCGTCCTTACCGATCTTGCTTGTCAAACTCCATCAGCTTGGCGGACTTGAAGAAAGCAACTTGGTTTGGCCCGTCAATTCGGGTAGCTGCTGTCCTGGGTAAGGATCACGTGGTCAGGAAACAAGTCTGGGACCGCATCATTCCAGTTCAAGGTGCGGACGTGGCCATCCAGATAAAGATAGTTGGCAACGCCACTGTGGCGATCGGTGGTGATCCACGGCAGGATGTTGACGGTCCCCAGCCAGATGTCGAAATCGTCCTGCTTGGGGTCTGCTCCAGTGGCGGCAAGCCCGTCGGCGCTGCGCTCCACGAAGTCAATGAAATTGGAGGTCCCCACTTCCTGAATGAACCGCAGCAGCGTCCACCGTCCATAGCGTCGAGTCAGGTGGCTCAGCTGCGAGTTCATCAGGTAGCTGGTGCGGTTCCAGACGCCGTCACCGCCCGGATCAGGCTGCCGGATCGAGAGGTCGTCCGGACAGCGGTACGTGACGTCGCTGCCGACGATGAGGCCTTGCTTGGAAAGAGCGTCATTTTCCGCGGCGTCGCTGATGAAGGGCATGAACTTGTCTTCCCAGTAAATCTCCGCGAAGGAGTCCGCGGCGCTGGCCTGGGAAAGAACGTCCGCCTCGAAGGGGTGGTGCAGGAAGAACTGCCCATCCGTGGCATCGTAATACTGCAAGACCGCCAGGCCGATCTGCTTGAGGTTGTTCTGGCACTTCATCCGGTTAGCCGCTTCGCGGGCTTGCTGAACGGCGGCCAGGAGCAATCCGATCAGCACGGCAACAATGGCGATGACCACCAGCAACTCAATCAGGGTAAAGGCGCAGCGCTTCCTCATGGCGGTTATCCTGGTGCGGTTGGGGCGGCCGTGTATGACGAACCCTAAAAGCGTAATACGGATCGTCAGGTTCCCGGCAAGCGACCGTGCCCGCTTTTTTCTGGCACCGGGGGAAGCAGCGTTGGTGCAGACCGATGTGTGGCCAGTCGGTGACGGGGAAGGAGCAGGCAGCCGATTGGCTCGGACGGCCTGCTCCTCTCGACGCGAACAACAATCTCTCCGTGAACCGACCCCGGCCGGCTACCGGCTGATTCGCGTCTCTGGCAGGGCCTTCTGATGTTGACTCGACCAGCCGCGGCTCATCGACGCGGAGGAGCTTTTTCAAGGGAGTCGGGAAGTGTGGATTGAGTTCGCCGGCAGCAGGTATCGGCTGCGGATCACGCGCCGGAATCGGCTGATCTTGCAAAAAGAATGGCCCCGGGGCTCACCCAGCAAGGACTCCTCATGACGCCGCTTCGTCGCGCCACTGGACGAACCCCTCCAGCGCATAGAACTCGGGCAGCCCCAGCTTGTCGTAGGTGGCGGCCGTGTTGCGATTGCGGTCCTCGGCACGCTGCCAGAATTCCCGGCGGTCGCTCCCACCCGGAAACATGGCCCGATCCTTTTGCGACTGGTGCCGGAAGATGGCCTGCTTCTTGCGCTCCAGGTCGTCCGGGCTGAGCGGCACCACCCGCTCGATCTCGTACGGCTCCCACTCTTCCCAGGCCCCGCGATAGAGCCAGACCTGGAAATCCTGCCCCCCGGCCCGCACCTGGCGGACCGCGGTAAAGATCGCCTCGGCGCAGGTCCGATGCGTCCCGTGCGGATCGGACAGCTCCCCGGCGACGTAGATCTGGGCCGGCTGCAGGCGCTCCAGCAGATTGACGATGTCCTCGATGTCCTGCGGATGGATCGGGGCCTTGGCGATGGTGCCGGTGCGGTAGAAGCGCAGGTCCATGAACTCCAGCTGCTCCGGCGGCACGCCGCAGGCCAGGGCGGCCGCCCGCGCCTCGGTGGTGCGGATCAGCGCCTTGATCCGCAGCAGGTCCTCGCTGTCGGGCTGGCCCGGCTGCTTGGAGGCCAGGAAGCTCTGCACGCGCTCCTTGACGCGCTCGGACTGTTCCTCGTTGATGCCGAACAGCCGGTTGAACTCGACCACGTAATCGGTGAAGCGCCAGGCGTCGTGATCGAACACGGCGATGTTACCGCTGGTCATGTAGGCCACGTGGACCTTGTGTCCTTGCTGGTGCAGCCGGCTCAGCGTGCCGCCCATGCTGATGACGTCGTCGTCGGGGTGCGGGCTGAAGATCAGCACGGTCTTCGGCTCGGTCCCGGCCGGGTTGGTGCAGAGCGTGCCCATCATCTCGTCGAAGACGTGCCGGCCCAGGGCGTTGGCGGGGCCGTGCTCGCGCAGCAGCTCGTACAGCTCATGCTCGCGGAAGTCGTCGTCGGACAGCTTGAGCAGGGCCTTGCTGACCTTCAGGCCCAGCCAGATGACCGCCTTGCGGATCAGCGGGGCGGTCCAGTTGACGGGACCGACGGTCCAGGGCTGGCCGATGGCGGCCAGTTCGCCGGCCGCGGCCCGGTCCAGCAGGAAGGTGGCGTCGGGGTGCTGCTGCAGGAAGCTGGCCGTCACCGCGTCGGAGACGGGGCCCTCGACCGCTCGTTGCACAATGGGCGCTTTGTGCTCGCCGAAGGCCATCAGCACGACCTTGCGGGCGTCGAGGATGGTGCCGACGCCCATCGTCACCGCCTGGTGCGGCACGTTGTCCTCACCGAAGAAGCTGCTGGCGGCATCGCGGCGCGTCACCGGGTCGAGCGTGACCATGCGGGTCCGGCTATGCCGGGTCGAGCCGGGCTCGTTGAAGCCGATGTGGCCGGTCCGGCCGATGCCCAGCACCTGCAGATCGATCCCCCCGGCCCTGCGGATGCGCTGCTCGTAGCGCATGCAGTATTCCTCGATCTCATGCGGCGGCACGGTGCCATCGGGAACGTTGATGTTCCGCGGATCGATGTTGACGTGATTGAACAGGTTCTCCTGCATCCAGCGGCGATAGCTTTGCGCATCGTCCGGCTTCATCGGATAGTACTCATCCAGATTGAAGGTGATGACGCGCGAGAAATCGAGGCTCGCCTCGCGGTGCAGCCGGACCAGCTCACGGTAGAGCCCGACGGGGGTCGAACCGGTTGGCAGGCCGAGGACGGTCGGCCGGCCGGCGGAGTTGTTCTGGCGGATCAGGCTTTCGATCATCAGCGCCACGTGCCGGGCCGCCTGCTGGCTGGTGGGGAAGACCAGCGTCGCCACCTTGGTATGCGGCACGTAATGGGATGTGTGTTCAGCGCCTCTCGGCATCACTGCGGTCACCACGGGGCACCCTGGCATGGGAGGAAACGGAAGGGCCGCGCAACCCCGTGGGGTCTCACGGAATTGGCTCGCCCTGGGAGGAAAGACCCATAGGGTATACAGTAGGCGTTCCGAGCGGAAACGGCCAACGGTGTCTCCGTTCGGGGCGCCAGGACGGAGAGCAAACATCATGATTCACCTGAAGATCAACGGCAAGCCGCGGGAGCTGCCTGCACCCATAAGCATCGCCGAACTGCTGACTGACTTGAAGCTGAACCCGAAAATGGTCGCGGTAGAGGTGAACGAACGGGTCGTCCCCTCCCGCAAGCATCCGGAGCAGACCCTCAACGAGGGGGATCACGTGGAGATCGTCGGCCTGGTCGGCGGAGGCTCCGGCGAGCCCGCGGCGCCGGCCGACAAGCCGCTGCAAATCGGTAAGTTCCAGTTCAGCAGCCGGCTGGTCACCGGCACCGGCAAGTATTCCAGCTATGATGTCATGCGCGACTGCCTGGCCGCCAGCGGCTGCGAGGTGACCACGGTGGCCGTGCGGCGCGAACGGCTGATCGACAAGGAAGGCCGGAACATCCTCGACTATCTCGATCTGAAGCGCTACGTGATCCTGCCCAACACGGCCGGCTGCTTCAGCGCCGACGACGCCATCCGCCTGGCCCGGCTGGGGCGCGAACTGCTGAGCAACCTGGAGAACCCGGGAGCCGACTGGGTCAAGCTGGAGTGCCTGGGCGATCCAAAGACGCTGCTGCCCGACCCGGTGGACACGCTGAAGGCGACCGAAGTGCTGGTCAAGGAGGGCTTCCAGGTGCTGGTCTACACCAGCGACGACCCGGTGCTGGCCCGGCGGCTCAAGGCGGCGGGAGCGGTCAGCGTGATGCCGGCCGGCAGCCCCATCGGCAGCGGCCAGGGCGTCCTCAACCCAAACAACATCCGAATCATCCTCGAGTACCTCAAGGACGGCGATCCGGATTATCCGGTGATTGTGGATGCGGGCGTGGGTCAGGCCAGCGACGTGTCGGCTGCGATGGAGCTGGGCTGCGACGGCGTGCTGCTGAACACGGCGATCGCCCATGCACGCGATCCGCTGCGGATGGCGTGGGCGATGCGGTATGCGTGCGAGGCGGGCCGGCTGTCGTATTTGGCGGGGCGGATTCCGAGGAAGCTGTACGCCCAGGCGTCCAGCCCGATGGAGGGACGGATTGCCTCGGCGGGGACGTGACAGGGGGTGAGACCTCGGGGAAATCGTGTCCGCCTCGGACCAGGACACAGAGAAAGAGTAAGATGAAGATTAGGATTAGGAAGAGGATTAAGAGAAAGAGCAAGAGTAAGAGTAAGAGGACGAGTGGGACGCCATGCACACACCTCCGGAATGCTGGTTCGATCACGAGAAGCTGGAAGTCTATCGCGAAGCGATTGCCTTCAATGCCTGGCTGTCGGCGCTCCTGGAAGGAGCGGTGCGAATCGGTGACGTCAAGGATCAGCTGGATCGGGCATCAACATCGATCCCGCTCAATGTCGCGGAAGGCAATGGCAAATACACGCTGAAGGATCGCTGCCGGTTCTTTGACATTGCCCACGGCTCCGCTCTGGAATGCGCCGCGGGGCTGGACGTTCTGGTGGCCAAAGCCAAACTGACGCCGGACCAGATTCGCCCGGGAAAAGAAAGCCTTCAAAGAATCGTCCGGATGCTCCTGGGGCTCATCAAGAGAAACTCGACCCGCGAGTACGGCAATGGCAACGCGGCGGAATAACACATCCAAGCCGCAAGTGGCTGGTGGAACAACCTCTTACTCTTGCTCTTGCTCTTTCTCTTCATCCTCTTCCTACTCTTCCTCTTCATCTTACTCTTGCTCTTGTGTACCCGGCTGCCCATCACCAGCAACGAAACTCGACAGTCCACGATAGCCGAGAGATGGGGAGGGAAGCGGCCGTCGAATCCGCTCGCTTCCGGCCTCGTCTTGCTGGACCCGTGGCCGACGTGCTACCCTGGTGGCACAGGTTTACCAGACCAGCGCCCAGCAATCACCAGGCAGGAGGCTGTTGTGTCCCCCACTCGCTTTGTCCATCTTGCGGTCGTGCTGTCGCTGCTTCCTGTCCAGCAAGCCAGCAAGTGCAACGCGGCTGCTCCACCGACGCAAGCCCAGATCGCGGTTTGGGTGAAGCAACTGGGCCACGACGATTTCGCAGTGCGCGAACAAGCCACTACCAAACTGCAACAAGCCGGGGAAGTCGCGAGGGCTGCCCTGAACCAAGCGGCCAGGAGCAGCGATGCCGAGGTCGCACGCCGGGCAAAGGATCTGCTGGAACGCCTCCTGCCCTGGAGTCTGGAGTTGGCCTTGGATGGCATCCTCGTCATCTGCTTCAGTCCTGATGGGAAACGCATTGCCGGCGGCAGCGCTGACGGGGAGGCTATGGGAATAGTGAAGGTCTGGGATATCCAGACCGGCCAGGAGGTTTTCGCTCTCAAGGGTCTTGACGGCTGGGTTGCCAGTGTCAGCTTCAGCCACGATGGTAAGCGAATCACCTCTGCCAGCGGTCCCGAGATGGTCAAGGTTTGGGACGTACAGTCCGGCCAGGAGGTTCTCACTCTCAAAGGGCACTCAGCCCTTGTCTACAGTGCGGTCTTCAGCCCCGATGGCAAACGCATCGCCACAGCCAGCATGGACAAGACGGTGAAGGTATGGGATGCGCAGACCGGCAAAGAAACACTCTCGCTCAAAGGCCACTCACCTGAGGTTTGGACTCTGGCGTACAGTCCCGATGGTAAACGCATCGCCAGCGCTGGCTTCGACAATACGGTGAGAGTCTGGGATGCACAGACAGGACAGAAAATCCTATCTTTCAAAGGCCACTCAGGCTGCGTTCGCAGCGTCGGGTTCAGCCCTGATAGTAAACGCATCGCCAGCGCCAGCGAGGACATGACTGTAAAGGTCTGGGATGCACAGACCGGCCAGGAGGCTTTCTCCCTGAAGACAGCCTGCTCAGGCTGGGGCCAGTGTGTGGGGTTCAGTCCCGATGGGAAACATTTCGCTTGCGCCTGCCAGGAGGGCAATGGCTATACAGTAAAAAGCTGGGATGCCCAGACCGGAAAGGAGGCTTTCTCCCTCAAGGGCCACGCCTTCTGCTTCAGCCCTGATGGCAAACGCATCGCCTGCGCCAGCGATGACGATAGGCTGAAGGTCTGGCCCGTCAAGCAGCGACGTTGAAGCAGATGTCTCCTTACACCGACAGCACCGTAACTGTCGGCTCATTCTTCCCGAACCCTGCCACCAGCAGGATGCACTCCCCCGCCTGGGCCAGGCCCATCTGCTGCACCAGTCGGCGGGCCACCGGCCGGGGATTGTCGAACTCCATCGGCTCGATCACCACCGGCACCACGCCCCAGAGCAGGTTGAGCCGCCGGCAAACGGCCGGGTCCGTGGTCAGCGCCAGCACCGGTGCTGCCGGCCGGGTCGCCGCCACCATCGTCGCCGACTTGCCGCCGCGCGAACGCACCACCACCGCCTTGACCTTCAGGTCCTTTTCGGAGGCGATGATGGCTGAGAACTCAAGCAGCCTGACGTGAGGGCAGCGTCCTTTCCTGGCCGGGTAGATTCGGAGGAAGCTGTCCGCCCAGGCGTCCAGCCCGGTGGAGGGACGCATTGCCTCGGCGGGGACGTGACGGTGCTACGGGTTTGTCGATACCAGCTCGCCGTCGTCCAACAGGCAGGGTTCCTCGGCGTCCGCCGTCGCTTCCTCCGGACGTGGACGTTGACAGCGATCCTTCAGCGGGGCGATGAGCTTGGCCACGGACAGGCCAGCCGGCAGTCCCCGCTTGCCATACCGGAGCGCACTGTCGATCCCGGCCCAGGTTTCGCCTCGCGCATCGAAGACTGGGCCGGAATTGTACTTGGGCCAGGCCCCGGTCCGCTGGAAGTGCAACTCAGCCCAGCGGAGGATTTGCTGCTCGGAGAGCGGCGACAGGCGATAAGGGTGCCGGAGGCCGCGATGGCGCATCAGCAAGCGGCTCAGGGAATTGCCGCCGGGCTGGCCCCGAAGACCAACCCGAAGGACGTTGTCAATCGCCGCCCAGTTGTCATCCGGAGACTCGGCCACCGGGCCGGAATTGACGTTGGGCCAGTCGCCGGTGCGCGTGTAGTGGGCGTCGGCCCAGGCCAGGATCTGTCTCTTGGTCAGCGGCGGCAGGTCCTGCACGTTTCGCTTCAGGCCGTGCTGGTCCAGCAACCGGGCCAGCGACGAGCCGGCCCGCAGGCCCCGGCCACCGGCCCGGAGGCAAGCGTCCACAGCAGCCCAGGTTTCCTCGGGCGCCTCCAGGATGGCGCCCGACTCCGTGGTGGGCCACTGCCCGGTGCGCTGCTGGTGAGCGACGGCCCAGGCCAGGATCTCCTTGCAGTTCAGGCGAGGCAGGTCGAGACGATTGCGGACGCCGCGTTCCCGGTCCAGGAGCCGTGCCAGCGACAAATCGCCCGGCAGCCCGCGCGTGCCGCGCATCAGGGCATGGTTGATGGCCAGCCACGTTTCCCCGGCGCCTCGGCAACCGGACCGGACGTGCAGCGGGGCCACTCCCCGGTGCGCTGGTGGTGCGCGTCGGCCCAGGCCAGGATCGTGTCCAGAGACAGCGGCGGCACGGCCTGGGCGTTGCGGACGCCCCGTTTCTCGGCCAGCAACCGGGCCAGGGACGAGCCCCCTGGCAATCCCCGCCGGCCCTGGGTGAGAGCAACGGCGACAGCCGTCCAGGTTTCCCCGGGTGCATCGTCGATGGAGCCGCTCTGGCCCCTGGGCCAGACGCCGTGGCGCGCGTGGTGGGCGTCTGCCCAGCGCAGGATGTCCTCCTCGGTCAGCGGCGGCAGGGCTTTGCGGTTGCGGACCCCACGGCGTTCGGCCAGTAACTGGGCCAGGGACGAGCCGCCGGGCAGACCCCGGACTCCCGCCCTCAAAGCGGTGGCGACAGCCCGCCAGGTCTCGCCGCCACTGTTGGGGATGATGCCCGAATCGGCCGAAGGCCAGTCCCCGGTGCGCTGGTGGTGGGCATCAGCCCAGGTCAGGATTGTCTCCGGGGTCAGGGGCGGAAGTTGCTGCACGTTGCGTGCATTCCGTTTCTCGTTCAGCAACTGCGCCAGGGAACTGCCCCCCGGCAGGCCACGCCGTCCATCCCGCAGCGCCGCATCCACACCGAGCCAGGTCTCCCCGAGCAGGCCGATGACCGGGCCGGTGGTTTTGGGTGGGCCACTGCCCGGTGGTTTCTCGGTAGTGGTCGGCACAGCGAAGGATCTCCTCCACCTCCAGAGGCCTGCGTTTCCTGGACATTCGTGTTCCTCCTGCAACGTTTGGGCCTGGGGTCCGGTGTTCGCTGCCACGGCAGCAGTTCCATTAAAACCCTCGGCCCCTGCCAAGTGCAACAGCAACCCAGAAGTGTTTCGACCCTTCGACCCTTGCCGGAGAATCGGCTTGTTGAGCGCGTTGCCGACGTGCTACCCTGGTGGCACAGGTTGCCTCGAAACCAGCGCCCCGCAATCACCAGGCAGGAGGCTGTTGTGTCCCCAGCTCGCTTTGTCCTTCTTGCGGTCGTGCTGTCGGTGCTTCCTGCCGAGCAAGCCAGCAAGTGCAGTGCGGCCGCTCCACCGACCCAGGTCCAGATCGCGGTCTGGGTGAAGCAGTTGGGCCATGACGACTTCGCGGTCCGCGAGCAGGCCACTGCGAAGTTGAAGCAGACCGGCGAGGCAGCCAGACCCGCCCTGGAAAACGCGGCCAGGAGCAGCGATGCCGAGGTCGCTCGCCGCGCCAGGGATCTGCTGGAACGCCTCCTCCCTTTTGCTCTGCAGGTGGACTCTGCGGAAATCATGAGCATCAGCTTCACCCCTGATGGCAAACGCATCGCTGTCGGCTGCGGTTACGAGGAAGCTCTGGGAATGGTAAAGGTCTGGGATGCACAGACCGGCCTGGAAGTTCTCACTCTGAAGGGTTTCGACGGCTGGGTCACCAGTGTCAGCTTCAGCCCCGATGGGAAACGAATCACCTGTGCCACCGGGCCCAAAACGGTGAAGGTTTGGGATGTCCAGACCGGCAAGGAGGTTCTCACTCTCAAGGGACACTCCGACTCTGTCTATTGTGCGGTCTTCAGCCCCGATGGCAAACGCATCGCCACAGCCAGCTTCGACGAGACGGCGAAACTCTGGGATGCACAAACTGGCAAGGAAAGCCTCTCTCTCAAAGGGCACGCACACGTGGTCTGGAGTGTGGCCTACAGTCCCGATGGCAAACGCATCGCCACAGCCAGCGCGGACAATACAGTGAAGGTTTGGGATGCGCAGACCGGACAGCCCCTCGTGTCTTTCAAAGGGCACTCAGACGGTATCCGCAGGATAGCCTTCAGCCCTGATGGCAAACGCATCGCCAGTGCCAGCCAGGACAAAACCGTGCAGGTCTGGGATGCAAAGACCGGACAAGTAGCTTTCTCCCGTAAGACAGGCCATTCAGGCTATGAACAGAGTGTGTCTTTCAGTCCCGATGGGAAACAGCTCGGCTGCTCCTGCCAGGCTGGCGATGACCCTATTGTAAGAATCTGGGATGTGCAGTCAGGACAGGAGGCTTTTTCCCTCAAGGGCAACTCCTTCTGCTTCAGCCCGGATGGGAAACGCATCGCATGCAACAGCGATCACGATAGGGTGAAAGTCTGGTCTGTCCCGAGGCAGCGTTGACGCCGCCATCCCTTTACACCGACAGCACAGTGACAGTCGGCTCATTCTTGCCGAACCCCGCCACCAGCAGGATACACTCCCCCGCCTGGGCCAGGCCCATCTGCTGCACCAGCCGGCGGGCCACCGGCCGGGGATTGTCGAACTCCATCGGCTCGATCACCACCGGCACCACGCCCCAGAGCAGGTTGAGCCGCCGGCAAACGGCCGGGTCCGTGGTCAGCGCCAGCACCGGTGCTGCCGGCCGGGTCGCCGCCACCATCGTCGCCGACTTGCCGCCGCGCGAACGCACCACCACCGCCTTGACCTTCAGGTCCCGCGACAGCTGGGCCGTCGAGCGGGCCACCGCCTGACGCAGCGGCAGCGTCCCTTCGTGGCTCCGCTCCTCCTTGGTCAGCGAGCCGAACGCGCCTTCCACCGACTGCCAGCCTTCGATCTGCCGGGCCACCCGGTCCATCATCTGCACCGCCTTGAGGGGGAACGCCCCCGAGGCCGTCTCGGCCGACAGCATCACCGCATCGGCCCCGCTGAAGACCGCCGTGGACACGTCGGACACCTCGGCCCGCGTCGGCCGGGGATGCTCGATCATCGACTCGAGCATCTGCGTCGCCACGATCACCGGCCGGCTCTTGTGGCGGGCGCAGGCGACCAGCTGCTGCTGGATGATCGGCACCTTCTCGGGGGCCAGCTCCACGCCCAGGTCGCCGCGGGCCACCATGATGCCGTCGGACAGCTCCAGGATCTCGTCGATGGCGTCCAGCGCCTCGTGCTTCTCGATCTTGGCAACGATCGGCGTCGTCTGTCCCGCGGCGTCGATCAGGTTCCGCAGGTCCATGACGTCTTCGGGCCGGCGCACGAACGACAGCGCCAGGAAATCGACCCCCAGATCCAGGGCAAAGAGCGCGTCCTCGCGGTCCTTGTCCGTCAGGGCCGGCGTCGAGAGCGGGATGTTGGGCAGGTTCATCCCCTTGCGCTCCTTCAAGATGCCGCCCTGGACGACCGTGCAAATCACGTCGATGCCGTCGGCTTGCTCGACGCGCAGCTCCAGGTTGCCGTCGTCCAGCAGAATGTGGTCCCCATGCCGGACGTCCGTGGCCAGGGCGGCATATTGCGAGGGAATCAGCTTCGGATCGCCGATCATCGGCCGGGTGGTGACGGTCACGGTCTGCCCCGTGACCAGATCGACCTGGCCGCCCGCCAGCCGGCCGACGCGGATCTTGGGACCGCACAGGTCGGCCAGGACGGCCACCGGCTGAGCGAGTCGGTCGGATAGCTCACGGATGGCCTGATACGCCTGGCGATGGTCCACGTGTTGGCCGTGCGACAGGTTCAGGCGGAAGACGTCAACGCCGGCGAGGATCAGCTTTTCCAGGACGTCCGGCTCCCGCGAGGCCGGCCCGACGGTCGCCACGATGCGGGTGCGCCGACGTTCCTGAAACCCGGCTTCGGGTGCGGTGGTCATGGCGGCGTTCCGGGCGGGGATAACACGCTTCGGCGAGAGGAGCGGAGAGACGATCCGGAAAAGATCGCGAGGAATGCCGACCCGGCGGCAGCCCCGGAGGGAATTATCGGACCTGGCGAAGGCGGGGCAAGGAAGGGGAGGGGTTTCTTCTGATTTATCGTTTCGCGCTCAACCGACGAGAGCGCGAAACGATAAATCGGTCAGTCCATCGTTCACTTCTTCGCCTGACCCGCCGGCGTGACCCCCGGCGGCAGCAGTGTCTTGGTCAGCTGGCCGTTGCCGCCGTTGTAGAGCCGGACGCTGCCCTCTTCGCCGCCGGCCGCGACGATGGCACCGTCGCTGCTGACCCCAACCGCGTAGAGGAAATCGCCGCCGCCCTGGAAGTTGCGGACGGTGCCGCCGTTGTCCGCGTTCCACATCCGCACCTGGCTATCGCCGGTGCAGACCAGCACCTGCGAGGTCTTGCCGACGAACAGCAGCCGGGTCACCTGCTTGCCGGCGGCGTTGATCGTTCGCGTCTGCTCGCCGGTCTCGAAGTTCCAGATCTTGACTGAGTTGTCGGCCCCGGCGCTGGCCAGCGTCTTGCCGTCCGACTTCCAGCCCACGTCGAGGACGTGATGAGTGTGGCCCTCGAACGACTTGACGAACTTGCCGCTTGGCACCTCCCACACCTTGACGAACTTGTCGGCCCCGCAGCTGGCCAGCAGCTTGCCGTCCGGGCTGAAGCTGACGCCGAAGACCGTGTCGCTGTGGCACGGCTTGACGTCGGTGACGATCTTGCCCGTGGGCACGTCCACGATCTTGATCTCGCCGTCCTCCGTCGGAGCACCGCCGCCCACGGCCAGCAGCTTGCTGTCCGGGGAGAAGGCGACCGTCACCACGCGCTCCGCAAAGTTGGTCAGCCGATGGCGTAACTGTCCCGTCAGGGCGTCCCAGAGGATCACCTCCTGGAAGGCCCCCGAGGCCAGCCATTTGCCGTCCGGGCTGTAAGCCAGCGACTCGACCAGCGACAGATGGGCGGCCTTGAGCGGCTTCTTGTCAGGCATGGTCAGCTGCGGATCGACCAGGCTGCGGACGTAAGCGCCGGAGCCCGCATCATAGACGTGGATCTGGTTGCCGCGGGAGGCGGCGATGGTCGATTTGTCGGGGCTGATGGCCAGGCCGCGGACCGGCTGGACCGAGGCGGGCGGCGCGGTCACGACGATCTTGACCTTCTCGCGGGCCATGCTCGGCGGCTTGGCCCCCTGGTCGATCCAGAGCTTGATCAGGGCCAGTTCCTCGGGCGTCAGCGGCTCTTCGCTCTTGGGCGGCATGATCGGCTTCATGAGGGACCGGGTCGAGAGCTTGTAGAGCAGGCTTTCCGCGCCATTGCCCGCCGTGATCGCGGCCCCGCGCTTGCCGCCCTTCATCAGCGACAGATAGGTGCCCATGTCCAGCTTGCCTTCCTTGAGGTTGCCGCTGTGACAGAAGGCACACTTGTTGAGCAGGATCGGCTCGATGTCCTTCTCGTAGACCACAGGGTCCTTGCGATCCAGCTTGATGATTTTCACAGGAGGGACCTGCCGGGGTTGCTTGGCTTCCTGGGCAAAAACGAGGGCTGGCAACAGCAGGAACAGACCGGCGGGAAGGAGATAACGCATGGGAAACTCCGGAAGGCGGGATGCGACACCGAAATCCAATTTAACCACGGATGACACGGATAACACGGATAAAAACAACAATTGACTTTATCCGTGTTATCCGTGTCATCCGTGGTTAAATTGGATTTCCTTCACTTTACCACACTCACGGTCAGCGGCACGTCGGGGCTCACGGTGGGGACAGTGCCATTGTAGAGGGCGGAAACACGCACGATCAGGCCCGCGCGGTTGCCGGGCATGGCGTCAGCGTGGGCCTTGACGATCAGCTTGACCTCGTCCTGGCCGGCCAGGATCACCACCGGGGCAAAGGCGACGCCCTTGACGGCGGGCGGCATGACCACGTCCACCTTGTATTCGCCGGTGTAGCTGAACAGGCGGGCGACACGCAGCACCACCTCGGCCTGGCCGCCCACTTTGACGGTGGGATTGCCCGAGGCCAGCGTGACCGTGCCCAGCGTCTTCGGCACGACGTTCAGCGTCACCGGCACGAGACACTGCAACCACGTTGGTGTTCGGCTTCTGCGTTGCCTTGGGGTCCTTGTTGTAGGGAATCTGGGCCGTGGCCCGCAGCACCAGGTTGTAGGCCCCGGGCAGGACGTTGGCGTTGACCTGGATCGGCAGCGTGCCGTCGGTCTTGTCCGCGGCGATGGTAATCGGCTGGTTGTTATTGTTGACGCTCAGACCGGCAGGCGCCTCCAGCACCTGGACGGTCAACGGCTGCTTGAACTCCGGCCAGAGCCGGCTGAGTTTGACGGTCAGCGTTCCCTTGTCGCCGTGGGTCAGCTGGTTCTTGGCGAGGCTGCCGGTCAGCTGGAAGGGAGCTTTCTCGCGCACGGCCAGGACGAGGTTCCGTTCCAGCCGGCCAATGGTGGGGATGGGGGCTTGCGGCTGGGCCATCGGCCACACCATGCCGCCGGGCCGGGCCTCGCGCACCACCGGCGTTGTGGCACGGTCTCCCGACCGTACCACGATGGTCGCGGTGCCCTTGATCTTGACTTCGCTCAACCCCGGAGCGGCATTGCCGGCCGCGACCAGGACCAGGGTGGTCGAGCGGACGCCGCTGCCCAGTGTCTGCGGTGGGCAGGTCACTCCCGCGGGCAAACCCTCGGCGGTCAGGGCAATGTCGCCGGTGAAGCCATCCCGGCGGTAGGCGATCACCGTCCAGCCTTCGGTGCCGCCCTGGAGCAGAGTCGATCCCTCGGGTCGGGTGCCGGCGAAGGGCACTGCCACCAGCCGGTAATCGGGCTGGTCGTGCGTCAGCCGCACCCGGTAGACGTGGCGCGGACCGGCCAGGACGTCGGCCAGCCGGCTGCCGACCAGCAGCAGATATTTCCCATCCGCCGGGGCCACGAAGCGATGGACGGCGGGGTCGTCGCTGCGACCGTAGAATTTCAGCATCACAACGTCGGGATTGTCCGGCGACTCGAACAGGTCCTGGTTGGTGGCCGCGTTGCGGAGCAGGAAGTACATGCTGGTCGGGAGCCCCGAGCCGTTCGCTGATTACCTCGACGTTGATCGCCTCGCCCTTTTTCGCGGTGAAGGCGTACCAGTCGCGATCCCGGCGTTTCTCGATGCGGCCGGCGATCTCGCAGGGGATGGGTACTTCCTGGGCCGTGGCCGCGGTGCGAGCGGTTTCGTTGTCGAGGACGATGGGAGCGGTGGCATAGGTGAGCAGCACCGGGTTCGAGACGCCGCCAGCGTTGCGCAGGCGATACTCGAACCCGTCGAGGTTGGCCTGGTTGGGAGCGAGCCGACCGCTGAAGGCGAGCCGCTGCGTGGCTTGCGGGTCGGCGGGTACGTTGACGGAGACCGTGAGCTTGTCCAGGGGCCGGCCGTCGCAGTCGGCTGACGGATCGGGTTTGCCTCCGGGCAGGTTCCGGCCCCAGAAGGTCACCTGGGTGCTTTTCCCCGGCTCGACCATGGGCGGATAGACCGCATCGATCCAGGGAGCGGTGCTGATGCTGAGTCGATAGAAGGACTCGGCGTTGCCCTGCAAGTGAGCGAATTCGACGAGGCGGACCAGGTAATCGCCGTCCTCCGGCAGGACCAGATCGGTCAGGGCGTCGTTGCCATGGTAGTTGCGGTTGGTGACGTGGAGCCGGCCCTTGCTGTCGTAAACGCGCAGCTCCGGGTTGAACCGGCTGTCGATGGTGGAGGCCAGGCAACTGAAGACGACGCGCTGTCCCTTCTTGCCGGCGAAGACGTAGTAATCGACATCGATGTTATTGGCCAGGTTGCCGTTGATGGTGCTGTTCAGCTCCACGCGCTGGGCCTGCTCGACGTCGTTGTTGGGTTCCTTCTCCAGCACCTCGGTGAGGTCGCCGACCAGGAAGGCCCGGGGATTGCTGACGCCCCAGCGGCCGACCAGGCGGACGTCATGCAGCCCCAGCGGCGCGTCGGCCGGGATGGTCACCTTGAACCTGGTGATCGGCTGCTTGACGGGAGGCTGCTTGGGAGGCTTCTTGGGGTCCGGCGGCGGAGCGGGCGGCACGATCGGTTCCGCCTTGATGCCGGGATGGCTGAACAGCAACCGTTCGGGGTCATCCAGGTCCGTGCCGGCGACGGTCACCTCGACGGTGCTGCCGACCTTGCCTCCCGGCGGAAAAACGGTGAGCAGGCGCGGCCTCGGCAGGGCACTGTCGAGGAGCTGGGCGTGGACGGAGCTGCCGAAGGCGGCGAGGATCAGGGGCAAGACCCAGCTATAGCTGCGGCGGGAGAAAATCGAGAGCATGGCGGACAACTCCCCTGGCGGGTGGCTCGGTAGGAGGGCGATGGACGTCCGCACAGCGGACGGAGGTAGGACCGTTTAGCAGCGTGACATGAATCGTAACCGGTTGCGTTGCCGTGGTCAAGGAACTTCCCAAAAATGTTCTGCTGGCCAGGCCCGGCTCTGTCCTCAGCCAGACGTGTGGTCGTGAACGATGCGCCAGCCTTCCGGGAACTTTTTCAGGATCAGCGTGAACAGGCCGGTGGGTTTGTCCTTGCTCGTCTGGAGGGTGAACCGGCCGCGGACCAGGGCGGCCTCGGGCGACAGCAGCTCGATCTCCAGCTCGCCGAAGCTCAGCTTGCCCATCTCCTTGCCCTTGCCCTGGTAGCGCGCCCGGTAGCGCTCCAGGGTCGCCTGCCAGCCGGTCTTGCGCTCGTTGCCGGAGATGAACGTCAGCCGTTCCGACTTCCAGTAGCCCTTCATGAATCCTTCCAGGTCGCCCTTGTTCCAGGCGGTGGTCTGGTCTTCGAGGACCTTGCGGATGGCCTGTTTGTCGCTGTCGGCGGCCAGGACCAGTTCCGGACCGGCCAGCAGCATCACGGTCAGCAGCAGAGCACGCGGCATGGAACACCCTCCCCGGCGGGGTTTCTTGCGACTCAGGAAGAGAAAGACCTCCTCGGCCCCTGACCCAGGGCGTTGCCCTGGGCTATCGTGTTGCGCCCCTTCGGGGCGAAAGACAGGACACGCGCTCGACACCTGGGGCGATGCCCCAGGCTATTCTGTTGCGCCCCTTCGGGGCGAAAGACAGGACACGCGCTCGACACCTGGGGCGATGCCCCAGGCTATTCTGTTGCGCCCCTTCGGGGCTGTTGGCTTTCGCCCCGAAGGGGCGCAACACGATAGCCCAGGGCAACGCCCTGGGGGAGAGGGGCAGCGGCCTTTTTCTTTCTGAGCCGCAATAGCAATACCCCGTCACTTCTTCGTGGGTTTGCTCTTCCGGAATTCATGCCCAAGATAACTGAAGCCCTCCACCTCCCCGGTCCGGTCCAGGCGGAACTGCACCAGCCGATCGCCGAACGCCTCCAGGTACAATACGGGCGGCTCCTTCAGCCGAAACGTGTCGAAGTGCCAGTGCTCCGCCGGCAGCGTGAACTTGCCCCAGCGGACCGTCAGGACGCCGCCCTCCGCGGTAATGCGCATCTGACCATGAGCTGGCTCCCCGTAAGTCCCTGCATACTTCCCAAGGGGCAAGGCCGGCTTCGTGTCCGGCTTGCGTTCCTTGAGCAGCCGCTCCTCCTTCTTTTTCTTCTCGACCTCCAGTTCCGCCCGCATCTCCAGGAATTTCGCGTTCCAATCCCAGGCCGGGGCCTGCAACTGCAGGTCCAGCAGACTGTTCGAGAGCGCCTCGGGGAGCGAGGTGCTGTCCAGGTTGGACAGGATGGCGATGCCGATCTTCTCCTCCGGCAGCAGCACCACGCGCGAACGATAGCCATCCAGTGAGCCGCCGTGCGTGATCGTCTCCCGGCCCCGGTAGTCGGCGACTTGCCAGCCCAGGGCGTAGCTCTGCTGCACCGTGACCCCCTGCACCACCTTCCGCATCTCCTTGCTGATCGGCACCACCGCCAGCGGCGCGTGCGTCTGCCGCAGGATCTCTGCCTTCAGCAGCGGCTTGCCCTCCCACCTCCCCTCGGCCAGCTGGAACCGCAGCCAGGCTGACAGGTCGCGCACGCTGGAGTTGATCCCGCCCGCCGCGGCCAGCGCATCCACCGGCAGCGGAGCGATCACCTGGATGGGGCCCTTGGTGCGTTCCTTCCGGGCATGCGGCCGGGCGTAGTTCGGCGACTTCTCCATGTCGCTGACCCGGAAGTTGGTCGCCTTCATCCCCAGCGGATTCAGAAGGCGGGAGCGGACCAGTTCCTCCCAGGGCATCCCCGCCGCCCGCGCCGACGCCTCTCCCGCGGCGGCGTACTGGAGGTTGTTGTAGCCCCATTCGGAGCGGAAGGACTTGTCGGACCGGAGGAATTGCGAACGCCGGATCATCTCCTCGCGCTGCCAGGGGTGAACCACCCAGAGAATGTCATGGCGGACGACCCCCGTGCGATGGCACAGCAGGTCGCGGATGGTGACCTCGCGGTCGGCCAGCGGATCGTTCAGCCGGAAGCCGGGCAGGTGCTTGCGGACCGGATCGTCCCAGCTCATCTTGCCGTCCTGGATCAGCAAGCCGATGGCCGTCGCCGTGAAGGCCTTGGTGCAGGAGGCGATGGCAAAGAGCGTGTCCGGCGTCACCGGCGAGTCCCCGCCCAGTTTCTGCACGCCGTGCCCCTTGAGGTAGACCACCTTGTCGCCCTGGACGATGACCACGGCCACGCCGGGCGCCTCGAAATCCTTCATCGCCTTCTGGACGAGGGCAGCGATTGCCTTCTCGTCCAGCTCCGGCGATTTCTTCTCCTCGCCGCGGACCGGCGGCGCCAGCAGGGCACAGGCCAGGATAACGAATACTGGTTGTCTCATCGCATCCGATCCTCTGTCCTCGATGTGTCTGCTCGGGTTCTCCCTTCTCTCCTTGAGGGAGAGAGGTCGGGCTCTTCAAGGGTAGATCCCATCTGGGTCAGATTATTCCCTCTGCTTGGACCAGGAAGCGTCTTTCCTCCCCGGTGATTTTCGTTGACACGGTCCAGGGATGACGTAACATCGATTATTGGGTTTTTCCTGGGAAAGACCAGTTGCTTTGCTCGGAGTGTGAGCGATGCGCCTCGTTGCTCTCGCATGGGCCCTGGTGTTCGGCACGGCTGTGCTGACGGCAGGACCGAACGCCCCGCAAGAAGCCAGGGAGTTCACGCCAAAGAACGGCACTTTTACCATCCGGTTCCCTGCCGGCGTCAACTCCGGGCACCGCGAGAAAAAACTTACCATCGGCAAGCATGAAGTAACAGTCGAGCTGATGCAGTGCAAAACCAGCGCCGGCTGCACCTTCACTGCCGGTTCGATTGCCATGCCTGCCGAGGTCATCCGGCAAATCCCACCCGAGAAGCGGTTTCAGGTCATCAGCGAGGCGCTGATCAAGCCGCTCAAGGGAAAGCTGCTCGAAGGCAAAGAGGTCAAACAAGGGCCCGTCCCGGGCAAGGACTATCCCTTTGAGTGCCCCGCCGGGCGGGCCCGGATGCAGGTGTACCTGTCCGGCAACTGGGTGCTGTATGCTATTGTCGAGGGCAAATCCAAGGAGGAAGTGAACTCCAAGGAAGCCGAGGCCTTTTTCGCCTCCTTCAAGCTGTCGCGGCAAACGAAGGAGCAGCATCCGAAGTGAAGGACTGATCTACCACAGAAAGAATCCCGGTCCTCTGCATTGAGGCAGCAACCAGGAGCGCGGGCCGAGGTGAACGATGCAGACGCTGGTGAGACGAAAACCTGGGGTCACGTGCTTGTGCCTGGCCTGCCTGGAGCTGGTTCTGCTGCCGCTTGCAGCACAGGAACCCAAGCTGCTCGAGACGCTCAAGGGGCACAGGGGCCCTGTGAAATGCGTCGCGTACAGCCCGGACGGGAAGATGCTGGCCTCGGCCGGCTACGACAAGACCATCAAACTGTGGGACCTGGCGACCGGCAGGGATCTGGACACCCTCCAGGGGCATTCGGAAACGGTGGAGTCCGTGGCGTTCAGTCCGGATGGCAAGACGCTGGCCTCGGGCAGCTCAGACAAGACAATCAAGCTGTGGGACGTGGCCACGGGCAAGGAAAAGGCCACCCTCCAGGGGCACGTGTACGCGGTGCTTTCCGTGGCGTACAGCTCCGACGGCAAGACGCTGGCCTCGGGCAGCTCAGACAAGACAATCAAGCTGTGGGACGCGGCGACGGGCAAGGAAAAGGTCACCCTGAAGGGGCACGTGGGTTCGGTCTGTTCCTTGGCGTTCAGTCCGGACGGCAAGACCTTGGCCTCGGGGAGCGGAGTGCCTCCCTCTCTGGAAGACTTTGAACGCAAAGTGTTTTACCTTCCCGGAGTAATCAAGCTGTGGGACGTGGCGACGGGCAAGGAACTGGCCTCCTTCAGGGGACACAAGGGCTTCGTGCGTTCCGTGGCCTACAGCCCGGACGGCAAGACGCTGGCCACGGCGAGTGGGGATGGCACGATCAGGCTGTGGGACGCGGCAACGGGCAAGGAACTGGCCATCCTCGAGGCAGGGGACGCAGTGAATTGCGTGGCCTACAGCCCGGACGGTAAGATGCTGGCTGCGGGGATTCGTTGGGACCACACGGTCAAGGTGTGGGGAGACAAGGCCGGATTCGTTCGTGCGGCCGACGGTCCAGGTTCAGGGCAGGACAGGAGCATCCCTCCGCTTCTCGATCTTCACGGCAAACCTCTTCCAGCCGGCGCTCTGGCACGCCTGAGAACCGCCCAGCGTTACACGTGGCCGATCTGCTTCGTCGCCTATGCGCCCGATGGGCAGACCCTGGCGACCCTGGGGGGCAATCCCTATGGGGTCCAGCTTTGGGAGGCAAAAACCGGCAAGTACCTGCGTGCGCTCGCGCAACCCAAGGAGGCTGTGCCGTCCCGTTTCCTGGGCTGGGGGCGCGACCCCCTCATCTTTTCGCCCGATGGCTCTCGGCTCTACTGCACTCCTGACCGTTATTCCCTCGCTTTCTGGGACCTGAGTAAGATGGATGCCTATCAGGTGTTCCATCGCCATCGCACGGTGGAAGAGGATTGTCTCGGGCCATGCGGTCTCTCTCCAAATGGAGAGCTGATGGCCGTGGACGAGTTTTCGTTTCCCAAACAATCCAGCCGGCTCCTGCTCCTGGATTGCACTCGAAAGCGCGAACCACAAACCATCCCGCTCCCTTCACGTACCTACCCAACAGGGCGGGGACCGGTCTTCTCACCTGACGGCAGGTTTCTCGCTGTCCCTTTGCAGAAGCATAACACCGATTCCCTCGGGGCCCCAACCATTTCCTTGTGGGATGTCGCGACCGGGAAAGAGCTGCGCCAGTTTCACGGTCATGCGTACCCCGTGGCGGACCTGGCGTTCTCACCCGACGGCAAGCTCCTGGCCTCTTGTGAGAAATCTGCTCTTACGGCGGGTTCCGCAACAGAGGAAACGATTCTTCATCGAACGATTCGCCTGTGGGACGTTGCCACGGGGAAAACTCGGTTCGTCTTCGATTGTTACGAGGGCGATTTCTGCTCGCTGGCGTTTTCTCCCGATGGCCAGACCATTGTCTCAGGAAACGAGAATGGCCTGATCCGGGTCTGGGAAGTGAAAACCGGCAAAGAAGTGCTGCGCTTGCAAGACAGAGCCTATCCGCTGGACGCGCTCGCACTTTCCCCGGATGGTCAAACGGCCGCTGCGGCGCACGGTTACGATAACGCGTTGATCTGGTCTCTCGCACCGGCCGGCTGGCGACCTCCGGCAAGCGGATTGACCGCGCAGGAGCGCACGGAACGCTGGAACGCCCTGGCCAACAGGGATGCCGCCAGGAGCTATCGCGCCGTCTGGGACCTCGCCGCGACGCCTGGCGAAACGGTCGCGTTCCTCAAGGAGCGGCTGCAACCGGCGGCTCCCGTGCCGGCGGAACGCCTCAAGCAGCTCATCGCTGCCCTGGACAGTGATACAATCGCTCAGCGCGACGCAGCAAGACGAGAGCTATCCCAGCTGGGGACCGTGGCTGAAGCAGCGTTGCGGAAAGCCCTGGAGGACTCGCCATCCGCGGAGTTCCGTCAACGTGCGGAAGCGTTCCTCAAGGCAATGCCCTCCTGGGCCATCAAAGATTCGGAGCCGCTCCAGAAGGTCCGCGCCATCTGGGTGCTCCAGAGGATCGCTACCCCCGAAGCGCGTGCCCTCCTCGAAAAGCTGGCTGCCGGTGCTCCCGGCGCCGGACCAACACAGGAAGCCAGAGCGGCCCTCGAGTCACTCAATCGGATCAAGAAGAAACGGTAGGAAGGGTGCATATCCGCAGTTGCGCGGCAGAGATCGAGAAACACAAGCCCGGAGCGCCAGCGACGGGACAACGGGGGTCCCGTCGCTTCTGCTCCGGGCTTGTGTTTTCGGGCCCTGAGCCCTCGGCGCAGTTGCGGATATGCACCCCCGGTAGGAAAATCCTTTTGCCCTCCGGACCGAAATCTGGTAGTTCTAAAGAAGTAGACCTGCCTGCCGCCTGTTCCCTCCTGGCGTGGTTTGATCGGGGGCCCCACCCATGATGCTCCGCGGTGCCGTGCTGGCCATCTTCTGCTGCTTGCTCGCCGTCCCGGCTGGCCGCGCTGCCGAGTACGCCTCCGTGTCCGTCGATCCCGCCACGATCACCCTCACCGGCCCCTCCGCCAGTTACTCCCTGCTCGTGGACGGGTTGGAGCGCGATGGCCGCCACGTCGATCTGACCCACGAGGCTCGCTATCGCTCCGCCGATCCGCGCATTGCCGAGGTGAGTCCAACCGGGGTCGTTCGCGCCCGAGGCGATGGCCAGACCACCATCACCGTCGAGGCCGGAGGCCGGGCGCTGACCGTCGCGGTGCGGACCCAGGGAACCAGCCAGCCGCGACACGTCACCTACTCCGCCGACGTGCTGCCGATCTTCAGCCGCTTTGGCTGCAACAGCTCGGCCTGTCACGGCAAGGCGGAGGGACAAAACGGTTTCAAGCTCTCCGTCTTCGGCTTCGATCCAGCCGGCGACCTGGCCGCCCTGACCAAGGAGGCCCGCGGCCGGCGCATCTTCCCGGCGGCGGCGGAGCAGAGCCTGCTCCTGCGCAAGATGAGCGGCCAGATGGCCCACGGCGGCGGCGCCAAGGTGCCGCGAACCTCGGCCGATTACGAGACGGTCCGTGCCTGGATCGCGGCGGGGACGCCACTGAGTTCGCCGGACGATCCCGTGGTGCAATCGGTCCGCGTCGAGCCGGCCGAGCGGCTGCTGCGGCCCCGTCAGCCGCAGCAACTGCGCGTCATCGCCCGTTACAGCGACGGCCGGCAGGTGGACGTCAGCGCCCTGGCTCGCTTCCAGTCCAACAACGACGGCCTGGTCAGCGTCCAGCCGAGCGGCCTGATCCAGGCCGGCGACGTGCCCGGCGAGGCCGCGGTCATGGCCAGCTTCATGAACGCGATCGCCATCTGCCGGGTGATCGTGCCGCGCTCCGAGACGATCAGTAACTACCCTGCCCTGCCCGAGAACAACTTCATCGACAAGTTGGTCTTCGCCAAGCTCCGCAAGCTGAACGTCCTCCCCTCCGAGCTGGCCGACGACTCCGAGTATCTGCGCCGGGTCCATCTCGACCTGATCGGCACGCTCCCCACCCCGGCCGAGGCCCGTCGTTTCCTGAGCGATCCGCGGCCCGACAAACGCGCCCGCCTGGTCAACGAACTGCTGGAGCGATCCGAGTTCGCGGACCTCTGGACCTTACAGTGGGCCGACCTGCTTCGGGTCGATCGCGGCGTGCTGGGACATAAACGGGCTTACGCTTACTATCGCTGGATTCGCGAGCAGATCGCGGCCAACGTGCCGCTGGATCGCTTTGCCCGCGCGGTACTGACCGCCGAGGGACCGCTGCAAGAGGTCGGTCCCGCCGCGTTCTACCGCGTTGTCACCAAGCCGGGCGAGATGGCCAGCACGCTGTCGCAGGTCTTCCTGGGTGTGCGCATTGCCTGCGCGGAGTGCCATCATCATCCGTTCGACCGCTGGAGCCAGGACGACTATTACGGCATGCAGGCGTTTTTCGCGGGGACTGCGGTGCGTCCCGGTCCGCGTGGCGAGTCCCTGGTTGCCGATGGAACGGCGACGGCCCGCAATCCGCGCAGCGGCCAGTCCATCCCGGCGCTTCCGCTGGGTGCCGTAGCGACGGGCGGCTCGCCTGTCGAAAGCGGACAGGCGAGCCGCCCGTCGCTACGGGACGATCCCCGGCTTGTCCTGGCCGACTGGCTGACCAGGCCCGACAATCCGTATTTCGCTCGCAACATGGCGAATCGCACGTGGGCCCACCTGCTGGGTCGCGGCCTGGTCGAGCCGGTCGATGACGTCCGCGCCACCAATCCGCCGACCAATCCGGAACTGCTGGACGCGCTGGCCCGCCATCTGGTCGAGAGCAAGTACGACATTCGCGCCCTGATCCGCACCGTCACTGCCTCGCGGGTCTATCAGCTCTCGTCCCGGCCCAACGCGACCAACGAACTCGACGAGCAGAATTACTCACGGGCCCTGTTCAAGCGCGTCGGTGCCGAGGTGCTGTGCGACATGGTCGGCCAGGTGACCGGCATTCCCGAGCGCTTCCCCGGCGTGGCCCCGGGAACGCGGGCCATCCAGCTGTGGGACAGCAAGGTGCCGCACTACTTCCTCAAGGTGTTCGGCCGGCCCGAGCGGCTCAGCGCCTGCGAGTGCGAGCGCAATGGCGAGCCGAGCGTTGCCCAGGTGCTGCACCTGCTCAATGCACCGGAGATCCAGTCCCGGCTCACGCACGAGGCGGGTTCCGCTTGCCCGCATGGTCCGGCGCTTGCCCGAGGACAAAGCATTGGTGGAGGAGCTGTACCTGACGTACTTCAGCCGCTTGCCCACCGAGCGGGAACGGCAAAAGGCACTGGCTTATTTGCGAGAACACGGCGGCAATCGCCGGCAGGCGGCCGAGGACCTGGCCTGGGTGATGCTGAATTCGCTGGAGTTTGTATTTAACCATTGAGCCCCGAAGGGGCGCAACAGGATAGCCTGGGGCATCGCCCCAGGGTTCGGGGGGCATGATCGTGAACCGGCAATCCTTCTGTGACGGTCTGATCCGGCGAGACTTCCTCCGCCTGGGCACGGCCAGCCTGTTTGGCATGAGCTTCGCCTTGCCATCGCTGCTTGCCCGTCAGGCCCGGGCCGCGGCGGAGGGCAAGATGACTCGCCCCGTCTCGCTGATCTATCTGTTCTTGCACGGCGGCCTCAGCACCATCGACACGTTCGATCTGAAGCCCGACGCCCCCGCAGAGTTCCGTGGCGAGTTCAAGCCGATGAGTACCAACGTCCCAGGAATCCAGGTCTGCGAGCATCTGCCGAAGCTGGCCCGGCACCTGGACAAGCTGTCGCTGATCCGCTCCTTCCGGCATCACAACTCCGACCACGGAGCCGCCGACCACTACATGCTCACCGGCTACTTCCCCCAGGCCGGCTTCAACCCCGGCCTGAAGCCCAACAACCAGCGGCCCGCTTTCGGTTCGATCATCGCCCGCAAGCTCGGACCACTGGGCTCGGTGCCGCCCTACGTCTGTTTGCCCAAGATGCACCCCAGCTGTGGCTCCGCCTACCTCGGCGCCTCGGCGTCCCCCTTTGTCATCGAGGCCGACCCCAACACGCCCAATTTCTCAGTCCCCGACGTGGTGCCGCCCCCGGCACTGCCCGCCGATCGATTGGAGGCACGCCGCAAACTCCTGCAGGACGTGGATCGCTTCCAGCAGAGCAGCGAGGTCCGGGCCAACCGCCACGCCCGGACGGTCAACGTCTTCCAGCAGAAGGCGTTCGAGCTGATGACCTCACCCGAGGCCAAGAAAGCGTTCGACATCCGCTCCGAGCCGGACAAGCTGCGCGAGGAATATGGCCGCAACTCGCTGGGCCAGTCGTGCCTGATGGCCCGCCGGCTGGTGGAGGCGGGAGTCCGCTGCATCACCATCGATCACAGTAACTGGGACACCCACGACAACAACTTCCGCACCCTCAAGGGCCAGCTGCTGCCGTTCCTCGACGCCGGCCTGTCCACGCTGCTGCGCGACCTGCGCGACCACGGCCTGCTGGAGACGACCCTGGTGCTGGTCACCGGCGAGTTCGGCCGGACGCCGCGGATCAACAACAACGCCGGCCGCGACCACTGGGGCCCCGCCTTCACGGTGGCGCTGGCCGGCGGCGGCATCAAGGGCGGCCGGGTCATCGGCAAGTCCAGCCCCCGCGCCGAACGGCCGGCCAGCGACCCCTACGGACCCGAGGACCTGTCGGCTACCATCTGCCATCTGATGGGCATTGACCCCGAAGAGGAGTTCCTCACTCCCGAAGGCCGGCCGGTCAAGATCACCAACAACGGCCGGGTCATTCAGGGGCTGCTGTGAAGATGACAAGGTGACAAGGTGACAAGGTGACAGACATGATCAGAACGATGACAAACGCCTGGTCTCCTTGGCTTGTGAGTTTGCTTGTCACCTTGTCACCTTGTCACCTTGTCACCTTGTCACGAATCCATGCCAACCCCCCTGTCGGCTCGTACCTCTTCCCGGCCGGTGGCCAGCGTGGCGCCACGGTCAAGGTTCGCGTCGGCGGCCTGTTTCTGTACGACCGCTGCGGCTTCGAGATGCTCGGTCCCGGCGTCGAGGTCCCCAGCCAGATCAAGCGGACGGCGACGCTGTTCTTCGAGGGCCCGCTGCTGCCGTTGCCGGAATCGCAGCAGGCCGAGGATTATCCGCAGGACATGGCCGCCAGCGTCCGCATCGCCGCCGATGCTCCGCTGGGCGTTCGCCGGGTCCGGCTCTGGACCGCGGAAGGGGCAGGCGGAAGTCTGGAACAGGTGCGACCGCCCCAGGGGCCGCACACCGGGCTGACCTTCGTGGTCGGCGACCTGCCCGAGGTGGTGGAGGAAGAGATTGCCGGCGATCCGGTCCCGGTCGAGGTGCGTTTGCCGGTGACCATCAACGGCCGGATCTTTCCCTACCAGGACGTTGATCTCTGGTCGTTCAGCGCCCGCAAGGGGCAGACCGTCTCCTGCGAGGTCCACGCCGCCCGGCTCGGCTCGCCGCTGGATGCACACGTCGCCGTCCTCGACGCTGCCGACCGCATACTGGCCGAGAACGACGACGCCCGGGGGACCGACCCCGCACTGCACTTCGTCGCCCCCTCTGACGGCACTTACCGCGTTCGCATTCACGATTCCAACAACAAGGGCGGTCCCGCCTACGTCTACCGCTTGACGCTGACCGCTGATCCGAAGGTCGAACACGTCTATCCGCTGGGCGGCCAGCGCGGCCGAAAGGTCCAGCTGCACCTGTCGGGCCCGGGAATGCCGCGGACCGCTGTCGAGGTTGCTTTGCCGGAGAACGGGTCTCGGGATTATCTCTATCAGCCCAGCGTCGGCGGCAAAGGAATCGCACCGGTGCTGCTGGACCTGGACGACCTGCCGGAAGTGCTGCGGAACGAGACCGCCCCCGCGGACGAGGCCCAGGCGGTCGTGGTCCCCGCCATGCTCAATGGGCGGATTGCGCGACCGGGAGAGGGCCACCGCTGGAACTTCCCCGCTCGCAAGGGGGAGACGTTCGCGCTGGAACTGCGAGCCGACCAGCTCGGTTCGCTGCTGCAAGGAGTGCTGACCGTGCTGGACGCTCAGGGCAAGCAGCTGGCCCGGGCTGAAGGAACCGCGGGCCAGATCGATCCGACCCTGACCTTCACGGCCCCGGCGGATGGGAACTGCACGGTCCAAGTGACCGACCGCTTTCGCTCCCGCGGCGGTCCCGCCTTCGCCTACCGGCTCCGCATCGGCAAGCCGACCGGTCCCGACTTCCGGCTGAAGCTGCTTTCTGATGCGGTCACGGTCAAGCGCGGCGGCCAGGGTAAGCTGCGTCTGCAAGTCGAGCGCCTGGGCGGATTCAAAGAGCCGATCGCGCTGGCGGTGGAGGGCTTGCCCAAGGGGCTGAAAGTGACGCCGGCAACCCTCACGGGCAACCAGGCGACCGTGGACGTGACCTTCGCCGCCGAGTCTAGCGCGGCCATTGCCGCCAGCCGGCTCACCATTCGCGGTTCGGCGACCATCGCCGGCAAGCCTGTCACGCACACCGCCGCCCTGCCTGTCCCTCGCGGCCAGCTGGAGGTGGATTCGGTGCTGCTCGCGGTCGCCCTGCCGGTTTCGTTCAAGGTGACGGCCGATTACGAGATCCGCCTCGCTCCGCGCGGGACCGTACTCAAGCGGCGCTACCGCATCGATCGCGGTGGCTACGCCGGACCGTTCGAGGTGCGCCTGGCCGACCGCCAGGCCCGGCATCTTCAGGGGGCGAACGGCCCGGTCGTGACGGTGCCAGCCGGAGCAAGCGAGTTTGAGTATCCGATCACTCTCCCTCCGTGGATGGAGACAGGCCGCACTTGCCGGGTCTGCCTGATGACCCTGGCGACCGTCAAGGACGGCGACGTGGAGCATCAGATCTGCTACAGCGCCACCGGCCAGAACGATCAGATTATCACCGTGGTCGAGACTGGCCGGCTGGGCCTGGAGTTGGAGAAAACCTCGGTCCTGGCCGTTCCGGGCAAGAGCGCGACGCTATCGGTGGAGGTGGTTCGCGGCAAGGGCCTATCTGGGCCGGTGAAGGTGGAGTTGCTCCTGGGCGGGCACGTGCAGGGGGTCAAGGTCGAGCCGCTGACGATCCCAGCCGAGCAGTCGCGCGGGGTGCTGACGATCCGCTTCGCGGCCGATCGGCTGGGGCCGTTCAACCAGCCGGGCGTGATCCGGGCGACGCTCGCCGACGCTTCCGGTCCCATCACGGCAGAGGTGCAACTCGACCTGGTGCGGGACTGAGGAGCGGGCTCGTTCGCAGATGATTCGGGGAATCTGCTACTTTCGTGGCAGCCGTTTAATGCTAACCCTGCCTCGAGTTCGCACCTGCATTTTCAACTCGAAGCCTCTCATGAGCGCCATCCCTACCAAAGGGGTCGCATCGAACTCATCCACCAACACGCGGCGAACCCGGCCGTCCCACTCGACCTTTGCTTGATAGACGTCGCAAATGCTCACGCTTCCATCCGCCAAGATGCCCCGGCCAGTGGTTTGCCAGCGCAGATTCAGCGCCACGATCACCGAGGGAGGGAGCGTGAGCCAACCGGTGTAACCCGTATCGACCACCGCTTCGATCTCTTGCGCACGTCCGCGAAAGCCGCGTATCATTAGCCGGATCAGAGGTTCGCGGGCCCGAACGACCCCCAAAATCATGGTTGGCCTCGCAAGCCATGCCCGCCGAAGCGATGGAGATAACCCAGGGTTACGTGTACCAACCATATTTGCGGATCGGGAACTCGCTTTCGCAACCGCTCGGTCGCCGTCATTTCATTCTTGTCCAGTTCGTATTCACCCGTCTCGATGTCGATGGCGACGAATTTGTCTTCGTCCGCTGCCGTGAGATGAGGGCGAACCCTGGTTTCGATGAGCGCGTCCCCGCGGCGAGCGAACTCCTCTTTGCTGTAGCGGCGTGTGGCAGCGGCCATGAGAATCCTCCGGTTTGAAGGGAAATGTTGAATTCTCCCTGCTCGATGCGCTGGAGTAACAATGAACAACTTAGCAACAATAGAACGCCTCCTTTGTCTCGGAGGCAAAGGCGACAAATTCGGCCTCCAGGAACGGGTTGGCTCCCAGTCTCTTATTTCCCCTCCGGCTTGACGAAGCGAAAGGCTCCAGGCGGGTAGAATCCGAAGGAGACACTCGTGATCCCGTTGCGCGTGGACCCGCTGAACGAGGGGGGTGGCGCCAGGACCTCGACTTCAAGGGTCTTCGTCTGTCCCGGCTTGAGGACGCCGGCGTGGAGCGCGGCCGCGCCGACGTCGGAGTCGAGCGTATAAACGTCGGTGCCGTAAACGCTGCCCAGAACAACGCCCTTCACCGGGATCGAGACTTTTTTCCCCGGCTTCGAGGCGTGGTCCACCAGGGTGGGAACCGGGCCGGGCATCAGTTCGGCCTCCTTGATCGGCCCCGGCGTCGCCTTGACGATCCGGAACGCGCCGGGCCAGGATAAGAACGACTGGGAAACGACGCCGTTTCGGTTCGTGCCGACAAATTCCGGGGGCACGGCCACGAACTCGATTTCCACCCTGCCGGTCTCGCCGGCTTTGAGCTTGCCGGCGTGAACGGCCGCCGCGCCAAGGTCCGAGTCCGACGTGTAGACGTCGGTGCCCCAGACGGTCCCGGTGACATTGCCTCGCGCCGGAAGCACGTGCTTCTTACCGACCTCCGGAACGAGCCCCGCCAGGCCGCCCGAGCCAACCGGAGCGAGTGGGGGCGGGGTGAACGGGATTTCGACAACTGGAGCGGGCGTCGCGCCGGGGAACCGATACGCTCCCGGGAACGGGCCGTAGGGCATACTGGTAACGCCGTTCCGGGTCGAGCCGGAGAAGGACGGCGGCGGAGCGACAAATTCGACCTCGACCGCGCCGGTTTCCCCCACCTTCAGCAGCCCGACGTGAACGGCCGTCTTCGCCAGAGGCGAATCGAGGGTGTAGACGTTGGTGCCCCAGACGAATCCCTCGGTCGCTCCCGTGACCAGAAAAGACATGGTCCCCTGGTTCTGGCCCTGTAAAGCCATCAGGGTGCCCGGGTCCTTCATGACGATCTTGACAGGTGCCTGATCGGTCCTGTCCTTCGCCTTTCGCGCATCGGCCAGCTCCCGGAGTGACACGCGCACCAGCTCCTTGCCGTTGCGCGTCACGAGGAACTCGCGGGAGACAAGCGTCTCGCCCGTCTTCCGGTCGGTGATCTCGACGACGCCTGGTCCCGCGCTCAGGATCCAGGAGCCACCGTTCTTCCGCTCGAGGATCGCGTCGTTCTGCCGGACGCGCACCTCGACCTCCGGATCATTCACCTCGACGACCAGTTCTCCCCGGTTGGTGACGATGCGAACGATGGTGGGGGCAAAGTACCACACTGCTCCGAGGAGCAGGAACAGCACCGCCGCCGTGAGGCAGGCGGGCCGGCGGAACCAGGGCGCACGCATCGGTTCGGCGCATGTTCTTCGGAGCTATCCAGCGCTGACGCCAGGCGCCGGGCCTTCTGGCGGAAGGAGCCGGGGTCCGTGCCCCCGGGTGGCACGGTTGAGGATCGGAGCAAAGTGCCACTCAGCGCCGTCAGTTTGGCCAGCTCGTCGGCGACGGCCTTCGCCGACGCGGGACGGTCAGCCGGGGCCTTCTCCAGCAGTTTCATGATGAGCTGGGAGAGACCCTTTGGAATGGCCGGATCGACCACGTGCGGTGCGGGGGGAGTGTCAATGGCCAGGCTGGAGAGGATGGCCAGGGTATCCGGACCGGTGAAGGGCAGTTGCCCGGTCGTCATCTCGTACAGAACGCAGCCCAGGCTGAACAGGTCGGCGTGATGATCGATCGCTTTGCCGCGAGCCTGCTCGGGGGCCATGTACGCGGGCGTGCCGACGATGACGCCGTCCCGGGTCAGCGCCTTGTCGCCGTCGCCCAGACGGGCCAGTCCGAAATCGAGGATCTTGACCCGGTCGCGTTCCTCTTCGAGCCAGACGTTGCCCGGCTTGATGTCACGGTGGATCAGCCCGGCCTTGTGGGCGGCGGCCAGTCCCAGGGCAATCTCCCGGCCGATGCGCAGCACCTCCGCCAGCGGCGGCCGTGGCTGCAGGCGCAGCCGTTCCGCGAGCGTTTCCCCTTTGAGGAAGGGCATGGCGATGAACGGCACGCCGTTGTCCTCGCCCACGTAAAAGATGGGCACGACGTGGTCGTGTTCGACGGTGGCGGCCGCCTGGGCCTCGCGCAGAAAGCGCTCGACGTTCTCCGGCTTGGCCGCGACCTCCGGCTTCATCACCTTGAGGGCGACGTGCCGTTTCAGGCGGATGTCCTCGGCGTCGAAGACCATCCCCATGCCGCCGGTGCCCAGCACGCGCAGGATGCGATACCCCTGAATCCGGCCCAGTTCGTCCGGGGCCTGCACTGCGGCCAGAAACGGCAAAGAGGGCGGCACCAGCGATGGCTCCAGCAATGGCGTGCTGGGCGACGCCACGGTCGAAGCGAGCCCCGAGCGTTTCACTTTCGCCATCGCCTCGACCAGCCCTGACGGCAGCTGGCTCATTTCGCCGGCGATGGTCGCGTCCAGCGACCCGAGCAGCGGATCGCTCCGCAGGTGCTCTTCGACCGCCGAGCGCACCGCCGGGTCGTTCTCGATCCGTTGGGCCAGGTCCCGGGCCTGCTCGGCGGTGAACACGGCCGCGAGCAGCTCCTCTAACGAGTGGGAGTCGCCGGGGAAGGTGCTGTCGGTCATTGCTGATTCTCCCGGGGGATCGCGGGTTGGGCCTCTCCGAGGAACTCATCACTCCGTCAGCCCGGCCAGTTCAATCTGCAACCGAGCCAGGACCCGGCAGCGGGCGGCGTGGACGGCTCCGACCGTCATCAGGAGTTCGGTCGCCGCTTCCGCTGGCGTCCGTCCCTCAACCGTCACGAGCCAGCAGGCCCGCCAGGTGTTCGGCTCAAATTCCCGCTGCATGACGACCAGGGCGCGGGCGACGAGATACTGCCGAGAGTCCCGCTCCCAGAAGTCCGGCGCCGGGTCGTCCTGGGCCTGCTCCGCCCGGCCTGGCAATTCGGGCCGGCGTTTGCGTTCGCGGGCGCGCCAGCAGTTGAGGGCCAGGGTGCGCAGCCAGTTGCGAAAACTGCGGCGTGGGTCGTAGCGGAACTCGGGGAGCTTGTCGTGCAGAAGGAGAAAGGTGTCCTGAACCAGATCCGCGGCGTCGGCGTCTTGCAGCCCGGCGCGTCGGCCCCAGGCGTGGACCAGTGGCGCGTACAGATCGACGAGCCGATCCCACGTGGCCGGGTCGGCGGAGCCGCGCAGGCGCTCGAGGAGGCTCGCGGGAGTTCGATCGGTGAGAGGCATGCACCGCACTCGCAACGAGGATAGGAACGCGCCGGGGGTTCGATCCCGACCCCCTGGTCGATTACGGGCATTCTACCCTCTGCTCACCCCGCTCCGCAACAACCATTCCTACAAGGAGCGCTCATACGCAACTGCACACTGGGGCTACTCTCTTCTCGCTCGATGCTCGCTATCAGGTATCACGGGAATCTCGTGCCAACCATCCTCGGCAGTAGGCGGCAGCCAGGATTCAGATCGCCCTTCTTTCTTCTTTGTCAAAATGGACTTCGGCTTTTCACTCCCGGACCAGCCGTCCATGCCTCCAGCAAGGCCGGCTCTCCTGCTGACCGCCACCTTACCCGGCACGTGTACCACCAATCTGATGCCCACGGCGCCCTCTTTGTACCGGTACTCGCCAAAGGTTCCGATAAGGAGTTCTCCTTTCTCGAGTTTGACTGCACATCCCAATCTGGCTCGCTCCTTCGTTATCGGCCAGGAAGTGTCGCCATGAGAGGCGTGGTCGAACCACTTCTCCAAAAAAACGACAACGTCACTCCCGTTATCAGGGCGGACAACTTCCGTATGCTTATCGGGAAGCACAAGTTTGGTTTTTTGGTCAATCCAAAGGCTGGTCCGTTCGTACGCCTTGCCATTGTATGTCTTTTTCCCGGTGACCATCTGAAATGGTTCATCGTAAACGATGCTTGGATCGTCAGGGTCGATCCCCTTTCTTTTTTCGCCCGGAGCAGTGGCGTTCTCTCTTTTGGTTGGGTCTGGATCGTCTCGGCTCTCAGCGATTGCACCTGGCTTGGTTTCGGCCGAGCATCCACAAAGGGCGAGGCCGAGGGTGAGATGCGCAAGAGCGAAAAAAGATGACTTCATGGGATTCTCCCACCAATGGGAAACGACAGGTTTCTTCGCCGAGCTGGCGAGTCGTCTTCCGGCCGGTTGCACCTTCGCACCATCAACCCTCCTGGCTGAACTCGGCGTACAGGCGTTCCAGCTGCTCGACGGGCGCGGGCCCGCTTGCGCCAACTGCTCGTCGGCGCGTTGCTGTAAAGCGGCCAGTTCCTGGGTTTCTTCCGCCGTCAGCCCTTGCCTGACCATCTTGGCGATCAGCTCCCACCGTCGTCTGGTTTGCTCAGGCCAAACCGACTCTTCCCGCGCCGCACCTTCCGCGAAGAGGATCACGTTGACTTCGCCCTGAAACTGAGCACGGAAGCGTTCGGGAATCTCGATCTTGCCGGCAATCACCTTCGCTTGAAACTCCGCGGCTAACATCTTTCTGAATCTCCGCCTGGGTCACGGCACTGTGGGAGACGAGGAGGCTGTGCCGGGCTGAAGTTACTCTAGCAGTGCCGGCCGGTGTTCGCCAGGGAAAACCGCTGCAGATCCTTGCCGCAGTGATCTCAACCAGGTGACCATCACGCTAACCGCCGCCTCGCCGGAGCCGCTGGTGGTAACGGGGTGGCCAAGCTGAGGTTCAGGCCGTGAGTGGACAAAGGGGTATCTCTACTTGCTCAGGAGATAATCCCCCGGTGCTTCAACTGGGCAGCGAGAGCCTGCACTGCAGGCTCGTCCGTGGCGGACAATGCCCATCTCACCTCGGTCGTGGAAATGGTTGGGTTCTCTCGTGAACTCAGATGGATCATTCCGTCGGGGCCGAAAAAGAATAACTGAAACCTCGTCAGGGCGAGTCGTTCTCCCGGCTTGAATGGGTGTGGCATTTCCTGCGGAGCGTCCCCTCTCATGACGTGCGGGCCTGTGTCAAACAATTCGCTCAGCATGTCCAGCAAGGGCGGATTGAATGCAGGTTCAACGCCAGAAATGGTGGCTGACCTTTCTTGCAAATTGTGCCAGCAGCAGGCGAAAACGAACGCGGAAAATGGACGCTCACTAAACTCACTGCCATGATCGACAAGAGAATGATCCGTTTCCCGCCAGTGGACGATCGGATCGGGATCGCCGGGAAAAGAGGTGGCAAAGTAGACTCCCGTGGCGGGGAAGGCTGCGACCGTCCAATGATACTGTGTCCTCGCCGAAGCTCTTTTCAAACCTTTTGCATTTTGGGAGATGCTGAATGGGTCAAACCCGAACTCCTCCTCTGGAAGGGTTAACCGCTCGACAGCCCCCTCGAACGAATACCACTCCCGAACGGACGCCGGCAGAGGGACGCCCAGGGCTCGTTCCAGCGAACCGAGTTCTCTCACGGCTCGCTTTGAAACGACGGGCTCGCATTGAAGAAGTCGGAAAGTGGTTCGGTGGTATTTCAACTCCATCTCGTAACTCGCCTGAGATGAAGAGCATGGATTGAACCCTGGTCGAGCTATCCCATTGCTCGACCAGGGATCTCAGCCGATCACTGCTTGAATAGCTCGACGTGCTTGTACTCGCCGCCCAGCACTTCCTTGCTGCTGACGCCGAGGTACTTGTCCATGATCGTCGCGTACACCTGCCGGAAGTCGGTGTGGTGCTTGATGTTCCCAGCCGCCAGGGTGGTCAGGCTCGGGTGCGCCCCGACGACGCCGGGCTTGACCTTGCCGCCGATCAGGAACATCGGGGCGGCCTCGCCGTGGTCGGTGCCCTTGCTGCCGTTCTCCTTGGCCCGCCGGCCGAACTCCGAGAACGTCATCACCAGCACCCGGTCCCGATGGCCGCGGGCCGCCAGGTCCTTGAAGAACGCGGTGATGGCAGCCGACAGCTGGTTGAGCAGGTTGGCGTGAGCCGGGGCCTGGCCGGCGTGCGTGTCGAAGTTGCCGATCGAGACGTAGAAGATCCGCGCTCCCAGGTCGGCGTCGATCAGTTGGGCGGCCAGGCGCAGCCGATTGGCAAGGTTGTTGTTCTGCGGATAGGTCGCTTTGGGCTGGTAGTTCTTGCCGATCTCCTGCAAACGCCGGCTGCTGGCGTAGGTGTTGGCCGCGGTGCGGGAGACGAAATCGAGCAGGCCGGACTTGCTGTCGGAGGGTTGGACCGCCCCTTCGATCACCTCGCGCTGGTTCTTCTTGTCGGCCCCACTGGCGGCAGCCAGCTGCAGCTGGAACTCTTCCAGGGTGCTGATCGACGGGACGCGCATCGGCGAACCCTCGACGGCCAGGGGCGACCCTTCGTTATTACCCTTCAGATGGAACGCGGGCACGCCCGGCATCGCCTTGAGGGCCCGGCCCAGCCAGCCCTCGGTCAGGTCTTTGGCCGTCGAGGCCGCCTGCCAGATGTCCATGCTGCGGAAGTGCGACTGCGTCGGATTGGGATAGCCGACGCCCTGGACGATGCTCAGGGCATTGTCCTGGAGCAGCTCCGCCAGGCCGGTCAACTGCGGATGCAGGCCGATCTCGTCGTTGACCTTCTTCAGCTGGGAAGTGGGCTGCTTCAGGGTCGGGCGGAGTTTCGCGTACTCCGGGTCCTTGAAGGGCACCACGGTGTTCAGACCGTCGTTGCCGCCGGTCAGCTCGATGACAACAAGGATGGTGTCTTTCGCACCGGGTTTGCCGCTGTTGGGAGCGGCCAGGGCGGTGCGGGTGACGAAACCAGGAACGGTCAGGCCCCAGGCGACCACGCCGCCGGCGGCCGAGCTTCGCAGGAAATCACGACGATTCAGGTTCATGGGAATCCCCTTGGCAGTTCGTAGTTCTCGGCACTCTTCGATGAGCCGCCGGGTTTATCCCGGCGGGGAAGACCGCCGGGATAAACCCGGCGGCTCATTCGCGGAGCAGCTCTCTCAATCCAACTGATACTCGGGCAATGTCAACACCAGGTGGGCCAGCGAGCGAACGCGGTGGTCGGCCGCGTCCTCGTTGGTCCAGTAAATCGGAAAGGTCTCCCGGGTCGCAAGAGTCACGTACTCTTGCAGTCGGGTCTTCGCGACGGCCTGCGTGTCTCCTTGCAAGAACAGGTCCAGGAAGAAGGAGATGACCTCCTCGTCCCGGGTCTTGCCGTACTTGCGGGCCAGCTTGGCCGGGTCGGTCCGGTTGTTGAAACGCACGTCCTCGGTGGAGGTCAGGGCCAGCGCCAGGTTCTGCCGATAGAGCAGCGTCTGCCCGTTGAGCCAGGACTGGCCGCCGTCCCAGCCCTTGACCGAGGGCGGGAAGAAGACGTTTTGCCCCAGCTCCTGCAGCGACACCGCCAGAAGGGTGGTCCCGACCTTGCCCTCCAGCGCCCGGACGATCCCCAGGGCGAAATCGACTGGCGACTTGATCTTCGTCCGGTAAACCTCGGTCGAGAAGAACAGGTTCGAGCGCAGCATGGTCTCGACCAGCTCCCCGAAGTTGAAGCCGCTACTGCGGAAGCGCGTGGCCAGCGGCTCCAGCAAGGCGGGCGTTGCCGGGACCGTCTCGCTGATCAGGAAGCGGAACAGCTTGCCGGCGATGAAGTAGGGGCAGGACTTCTGTTCCAGGCAAATCTTGACGATGTCGTCGGCCTGGAAGTTCCCGGTCTTACCCAGGACGGTCTTCTCGCCGTCGTCGAACTGGTCCTTGTTCCAGTGGGCCTTGTCGCCCCGGATCTCCCAGCCGGTGAAGGCGCGGGCAGCCTGGCGGATGTCCTTCTCGCTGTAATGGCCGATGCCCAGGCTGAAAAGCTCCATCAGCTCGCGGGCATAGTTCTCGTTAGGGTTGCCCTTCTTGCTGTCCCGGCCGTCCAGCCAGATCAGCATGGCCGGGTCGCTGGACATGCCCTGGAGCAGCTCGGCGTAGTTGCCCAGGGCGTGCTTGCGCATCAGCTCATACTGGCCGAGCATGAAGCGGGCGCTGTTGACCTTGGCGTTGCTGGTGGCGAAGTGGTTGTGCCAGAACAGGGTCAGCTTTTCCTGGAGCGGATGCGGAGTGTAGAGCATCCGGTAGAGCCACCAGGCCCGGATCTGCTGACCGTTGTTGACCCGGGCGATGGAGTCGGCCAGCGGTTTGGTGTCGGCGTCGAATTTGGCCTGACCGGAGCCGCCTTTGAGCAAGCGGTCAATGGTCTTGGCGGGGCCGTCCTTGAGCGCGGTCTGCAACTCGGTCCAGTTCGCTCCGAATCCAGCCCGGCGGTACAGATGGCCCACGCGCTTCAGGTCCCAGGGCATCTTGTCCGAGGGCTGGTAAACGTCCCAGGCCCAGGCCGGGGAAATCGTCTTGGTATTCTCCAACATGAGGGTCTCCCGTGTTATTTCCTGGTCCGCTCGGCCTTCTCGGTCTGGACGCGAATGTCAAAGCGCGTTTCCGTCTCCTTGAAGGTGAAGCCAAAGTTCAGCGATCCCTGCCGGCGCAGCAGGGCGATAAACGACTTGACCTGTTCCTTGGCCTCCGCGGCCGGCAGCGCCTGGTCAAGGATGGCCTGGGTCACCAGTTGATCCTCGAACAGCTGCAAAATCTCGGCGATGCCCGACGAGTAGATCCGCGAATGCGAGGTCGCCTGCACGACCGGCACTGGCCGTTTCGCTTCCGCCTGGAGCAGATCGACCAGCTCCTTGCCCAGCTCGATGGTCGAACACAGCACGAACTGGTTGCCGACGCTGGCGAAGCAGGGGCTGAAGTTGAAGCGAATGTCGTTGACGTCCTGGCGCAGCGGCTTGTCCTCGGGGAAGCGGTAGCCGACTACCTTGACGCCCTTGTACGTTTCCTCGACCAGCTTCAGACTGGCCTGGTTGCCGGCGAGGAAGGCGGCCCCACGCAGGACTGTTTCCATCGTCTTGCTGAACGTCTTCTCGTCGCGCATCTCAAAGACGAAGGCGAAGGCGGGAATCGACGTTTTGGGCTGAATGGAATAGCCAGCCTTCGGCTGATTGGCCACCACCGTGCGATGGTACGTCCCCGCCGCGGTCAGCAGCTTGTTGATCTGCAAGCCAGGCAGGGGAATCCGGCCGGTGTTCTTTTCAAAGTCCTCCAGCGCCTTGACCGCTTCCTTCTTGAAGAGCTTCTCCCGATCCGCCCAGATCCGGGCCAGGTCGAAGTAGTTGGTGTCGCTGTAGAGGACGCTCTTCGGTTCCAGCAGAGGCCGGGCGCCGGTGACCTTGGGATCGGGCGGCATGTGCAGGGCCAGCTCGGGCCCCATGCCCTCCCGGCCGCACGGCATGCGGATGGTGGTCAGGAAGCCGTCCGGCGTCCGGGTGATCCCGGCACAGACGTACGGCGTCCGCCCCAGCACGTCCAGCACCGGGCCCACGGTGATGGCCTGGAAGGCGTCGCGCGGCGTCTTGTAGAATGTGGCCGCCCCGGGGGCCTTGCGGACCGTTTCCATGTTCAGCCAGACGCTGGCCAGCAAGTTCCTGGGCAGCAGGTTGTGGGCATCCTGGACCGAGGCGCTGTCGGCCAGACTTTGGCCGCCCTTGCCTTGAGCCAGCTCCAGACCCTTTTGCAGGGCGAAATCGCGGTTGGAGATGAGGATGGTCGGGCCCGCAGTGGCCAGCAGGAAGTCCCCGATCTTGACCACCTCGGTCCCTTGCATGGTGATCTTCTCGATCTTGATCTTGGCTTCCTGGCGCTGCAGTTCCTGCTCGGCGATCTTGAGGGCCAGCTCGACGAACTGTTTGGTCCGCTTCTCGTCCTTGCCCTGGATCACCAGCAGCGCGGGTGCGGGGTTGGGTCCGAACTTGATGCCCAGGGCCACGCCGCCGCTGGTCAACTCCTCGAGCAGGTCGGGATACCTGGCCCCCAGCTCCTTCTCGTAGTAAGCGAGCAATTGAAAGAAACGCCGGGCCTGGGTCGAGTTGAAGAACTCCCGGGTATTGGGGAACTTCTGCAGCTCCTTGACGAAGTCCAGGCCCAGGAGCAGGTCGTGGACCTGGCGGACGCTGCGGACCTCCACCAGCAGGTCGGCCTCGGCGGGGATCAGCTTCAGGGCAGGGGAGGGCGGCTCGGCCCGGACCAGTTCCGCACTGAGCAGCAACGAGGTCAGGCCAGCCAGGAACAGACTCTTGCAGCGCATGTGCGGCAGGCTCCTTGGGCGGGTCGGAACAGGTCGATTGACAAGTACGCGGTCGTAGGGAATACTCAACCTTTGCGGGATGGGTTTCACAAAGTGGATCGAGGAGCGACTCATGAGCCTGACCCTGGCGGTCACCGCCGACCTCCACTGGGGCCATCGCCGGGGAGGGGAAGCCAACGACCAGCTGGTGGGCTGGGTCCGGGCTCACCCTCCGGACGTTCTGGTGCTGGCCGGCGACGTGGGCTCGGGAGACAACTTTGCCGGGTGTCTGGAGCAGTTCCTTTCGGTGCCTGCCCGGAAGTGTCTGGTGCCCGGCAATCACGACATCTGGGTGCCCTCCGAAACGGACGAGGACTCCCTGACCCGCTACCGGCAAACCTTGCCGGCCATCGCCCGGCAGCACGGCTTCCATTATCTCGATCAGGCCCCCCTCTATTTCCCCGACGAGGACCTGGCCCTGGTAGGCACCATGAACTGGTACGACTACAGCTGGTCAGCGGAGCGGCTGCGGACGGCCTTCCCCGGTGAGGAACAGCGCCTGCAAAGCAAGCGTTTCACCCGCGGCCGGCACAACGACGCCAACTTTGTCCGCTGGCCGCTGGACGACATCCGCTTCACGGCCCAGCTGGTCGCCGCCTTCGAGCAGCAACTGAACGAGGCCCTGAGGCGCGTCGGCCGGATCATCGTCGTCGCGCATCATCCTCCCCTGCATGGCCTGGGTTTTCCTCGGGAAGAGAATAACGAACACGACCTGGATGCGTATTTGTGGGACGCCTTCAGCGGCAATCGGGCCCTGGAGGAACTGCTGACCCGGCACGCCGAGCGCATCGACCTGGTTTTTTGTGGCCACACGCATCGGGCCCGCGAGTGCCGGGTGGGTCACGTGCGTGGGTACAACGTCGGCGGCGATTACCACTTCAAGCGCTTGCTGTGGCTGGACTGGCCGGCGGGGACCATCACACCGCACGAGTTCTCCTGAGCGATCCCTGCCAACGCAATGCAACCGGGGGCCCATCCTGGGCCCCCGGTTGTCGGTGGTTCTCTGTTCCGTTTCTCGCGTTACCGGACGAAGGGACCGTAGCCGTAGCCGTAGCCGTAGTTGTAGCCGGGGTAGTAGCCCGGGTAGTAACCGGGGTAGTAACCGCGATACGGATTGGCGGAGGGGAAGTAGCCGACCGGCTGGGCGACGCTGGGGCTGCTGGGGCTGCCCGAGGGCATCGGCTTGGGCGGGATCGTGCTGGACCCACCAGCATTGCCGCCACTGCCAAATCCCTGGTCGGCGAAGTCTGCGCCAAACCCCCCCATGCCAAACGGAGCCAGGCCGTAGCCGGCCGGGTCGTACCCTCCCCCGTGCCCCATCGGGCCCATTGGGCCGGCCGGGCCCATCGGGCCGGCCGGGCCATATCCGTGCCCAAACCCGCCGCCGCCCGGGACGTTCTGCCCCTTGAGCACGCCCCACAGGACGCTGTTGCCGCCGCCTTCCCAGCCCAGGTTGAAGCCGACACCGACGTTGAATTTACTCCAGGCCTGCACCTGGTGCTGTGTGCCCAGCATCAAACCCAGGGCCAGCAGGCCCCCCGCAAGGATCTTGTTCATGAATGCCTCTTCTCGTTCCCGCTGTTGTGGATTGTCAGTCCGCGCCGTCACCCTTCCTTTCCTCCAACTTGAGGAAATCTTGACGGGAAGGGGACACCCGAAACATTCCCCATACCGGCGCTGCGGGCGAGAGAAAAATTGCCCGATCGTGCCAACCAGACCAGAAAGACGCTGGTTTCCTGCGCATCCGACCCTTTTCCAGATCTTTGCGCCTGTTCCGCTCCAGAAGCGCTTCAGGCGCAGCCGATGGGAACGGTTTGACCGCTACTTCTCCTCGCCACTTGAAGGATTCCATCCCCGTTACACCGATTTATCGTTTCGCGCTCGCTCGGCCCAGCGCGAAACGATAAATCAAAACAATCCACCTCTCCCCTCCAACCCTTCTCCTCGGCGGAGTAAGGGGAGAAGGCTGGTGCTGCCTTGTCAATCCGCCAAGGTCCGGGATACGATACCCACAGCGGAATTGTCTCCCAACGCCCGGCGAGAGTCCCCAACCATGCCAGAACACGTACTGAAGCATCTGACTTGCCCCGTGGTGGTCCTGCGCCTCATCCCCGAGAAAGTGATTGGCGATACCCTGGCGGACGAACTGCGGGACGAGCTGCTGGCGATCTATCTCTCCGCACACGCCCAGCACCTCGTCCTCGATTTCTCGGCCGTCCGCTACCTCTCCAGCGCCGGCTTTCGGCCCCTGCTGCGGCTCAACCGCCAGGTGCGCGAGCGTGGCGGCCGGCTCATCCTTTGTCGCCTCTGCGCCGAGGTCAAGGAGATCTTTGAAGTCACGCGCCTGATCAGCGATAACCGCCTGATGCCGGCCACCTTCGAGGTGCAGCGGGACGTGCCGGCGGCCTTGGCCCATCTCCTTCAGGAGCCTGCGGCACCCGCAGTCGAGCGGCCCGCGGAACCGAGCGACGGCGTCACGGAGGGGTAACGCGGCCCCTGGGTGCAGCAATTCCCCTGCAAACCCCCACGAGTTCCTTGTTGCTGCCGGGGGGAAGTTGTATAATGCCTTCTGTTTCCCCGGTACAACATGGACTCGTGACCAGGAACTGTTCCGCTCCCTGGGGGTATTGGTTTCATGGGTGAACTGCACCACGAATGCGGCATTGCAGCAATCTATCACCTCCCGGGAGGGGCGCCCTCCCGGCTCGCTCCCCTGGCAGGACCGGAACAAGTCTCACGGCTGATGCCCCGCATCCTGCTCGATCTGCAAAACCGAGGTCAGCTGGCGGCCGGCTTCTCCACCTTCAACCCCAGCCGGGAAAAACTCCTGGACACCCACAAGCAGATCGGCACCGTCATCGAGGCCTTCCGCCTCAGTCACCAGGCCAAATATGACAGCATCATGCGGGAGTTCGCCGGCCGGGCCGCCATCGGCCACGTCCGCTATGCCACCTGCGGGGCCAACGATCGCAGCTATGCCCAGCCGTTCGAGCGCCATCACGGCTGCAAATGGAAGTGGTTCGCCTTCGCCTTCAACGGCCAGCTGACCAACTTCACCGAGCTGCGCGATCAGCTGCTCACCCAGACCGACTACCACCTGACCCGCAACATCGATACGGAAGTGATCATGCACTACCTCAGCCATGAGCTGAGCCAGTGCGGCGACGACCGGCCCGACCTGGTCCGGGTCTTCTCCCGGCTGAGCGAGAAGTTCGACGGGGCCTACAACCTGGTCTTCCTCAACGCCATGGGCGACCTGGTGGTGCTGCGCGACCCCAACGGGTTTCGGCCCCTGTGCGTTGCCCAGGACGGCCAGCTGTTCGCGGCCGCCAGCGAGAGCGCACCGCTGCTCAACCTGGGTTTCCGGGAGGTCCGTTCCCTGGAGCCGGGCGAGATGATCCTGATCCAGGACGGTGAGATCCGCCAGGAACGCTTTGCCGCCCGGCGCACCCCTTCGCACTGCTTCTTTGAGTGGATCTACTTCGCCAACGTGGCCAGCACCCTGGACGAGCGCAACGTCTACCTGACCCGTGCCGCCCTGGGCAAGGAACTGGCCCGGCAGGAGCAGCTGCTGGCCCAGGTGCCGCTGGACGGGGACACCATCGTCGTGCCCGTGCCCGACACCGGCAAGGCCGCCGCCGACGCCATGGCCTACGCCCTGGGACTCCCTTCGGTGGAAGGCTTGATCCGCAACCGCTACATCGGCCGGACCTTCATCGAAGGCCAGAACCGGGTCGAGCGAGTGCAGCTGAAATACACGCCGCTGCGCGAGGTGCTGGCCGGCAAGCGCGTCTTGCTGATCGAAGACACGATCGTCCGCAGCACCACCATGAAGACGCTGCTCAGCGACCTGCGGCAGCGCGGCGGGGCCCGCGAGATCCACGTCCGCGTCGCCTGCCCGCCGATCATCGCGCCCTGCTTCTACGGCATCGACATGTCTACCGTGCGCGAGCTGTTCGCGCCGCGCTTCCTCAAGGGCAACCGCCCCACCGACGCCGAGCAGAACGCCATGGCCGCCGAGCTGGGAGCGGACAGTCTCTTTTATCTGCCGCTGGAAGCGGTCGCCCGCTGCATCGGCCTGGATGCGAGCAACCTGTGCCGGGCCTGCCTCACCGGCGATTATCCGACGCCGACCGGCAAGAAGCTCTATCAGCTGTCGCTGATCAACCGCAACGGCAGCCTCAATAATGGCCGGACGTACGAGATGCCGGCAGTGCGAGCGGCAACGTGATCCCCCCTGTACAGATTCGCCAGTCTCCGCTAAGAATGTAGGGAACGCCCTCTGTGGCGTTCCGTCGGTGTGGAACGCCACAGAGGGCGTTCCCTACAACACCCAACCACGCAGGAGCGTTCCCCATGAGGAGCCGACCCCGAACCACCGCCGCCAAGAAACGGCGTGTGAAGATCAAGACCCAGCGCCGCGAGAGCAAGATCCGGAGCCTGGGCATCCCCGTCGGAGCCAAGACTGCCGGGGCCACGCGCTGACCTGAAAAGCCGCTTGCGGCTGTAGGGAACGCCCTCCGTGGCGTTCCGCGTGCCCTCCGTGGCGTTCCGCACCGACGGAACGCCACGGAGGGCGTTCCCGACAGCCGCAAGCGGCTTTTGGCCCGATTTTCCTTTCTTACCCAGTTTGCGTCTCTTGCAATTCCCTGCAATCTCCGGTTCTCCCATCCGGCCGGGTCTGGTAGGATGGTCGTGGAGGCAGGCTCATGGCTAACAACAAGCAAAAGGGGGACGAAGAGGTTCAGGTCATTTGCCGGAACCGTCGCGCCCACCACGAATACGAGATCCTGGATCGGCTGGAGTGCGGCCTGGTGCTGACTGGCACGGAGGTCAAGAGTTTGCGCGATGGCATCGCCAACCTGGAAGATTCCTACGCCAAGGTGGAGGGCGGCGAGGTCTGGCTGCTCGGCAGCGACATCCCCGAGTACGCGATGGGCAACAAGATGAACCACAAGCCCAAGCGCCCGCGCAAGCTGCTGCTGCACCGCCGGGAGATCGCCCGCTTTGCCGACAAGGCCTCGCAGCGCGGCTTCACGCTGGTGCCGCTGCGGTTGTACTTCAAGAACGGCCTGGCCAAGGTGGAGCTGGCCGTCTGCCGGGGCAAGCAGGAGTTCGACAAGCGCCAGGACAAGCGCAAGGCGGAGGCCCAGCGCGAGATCCAGCGGGTGATGCGGAACCGCCGGCAGTAAGGTTTCTTCTGGCGAGCGGCGCGGCGTAAGCCCGCCGGTATTGGGAATCGACACCGGCGGGCTTACGCCGCGCCGCTCGCCAGGAGGGAAGCAAGAGGTCAGGGAGGACCACTCATGCATCTGATAGCCCTGGTGGAACACCCCGACCACGTCTGCTGGCGCTACCGCCTGGCGGCCTTCCGCCCCTACCTGGAACGAAACGGCCACACTCTGGAACTGCGTCGCTTTGGCCGGCCCTGGTGGTCCCGGCTGTGGCAGCTGCACCGGCTGCGCGGAGCGAGTGTGATCCTGCAGCGCCGGCTGCTGCGGCCGCTGGAGCTGTTCCTGCTGCGGCGCACGGTCAAGCACCTGATCTACGACGTTGACGACGCTCTCTTCCTGCGCAATTCCTACTCCCCCAAGGGGCTGGAGCATCCGGGCCGCTTGCGGCGCTTTGCCGCGCTCGTGGGTGCCTGCGATGCGGTCATCGCCGGCAACTCGTTCCTGGCCGAGCAGGCCCGCCGGTATGCGGCGGTTGATCGCGTTCACGTCATTCCCACCTGCGTTGATCCGCAGCGCTATCGGCCCCGACAGCAACCGGCGCCGAAGGAGCGGACGCTGGAGCTGGTCTGGGTCGGCTCGGCAAGCACACTCCAGGGGTTAGAGCAGGTCAGGCCGCTGCTGGAGGAGATTGGCAAGAGCGTCCCGGGAGCGCGCTTGAAGCTGGTGTGCGATCGCTTCCTGAGCTTGCGCTCTCTTCCGGTAGTGGAATGTCCCTGGAGCGAGGCGGGCGAAGCGGAGGCGATCGCCACGGCGGACGTGGGCATCAGCTGGGTCCCCGACGATCTCTGGAGCCGGGGCAAGTGCGGCTTGAAGGTGCTGCAATACATGGCTGCGGGACTGCCGGTGGTGACCAACCCGGTCGGGGTCCACCGGGAGATGGTCGTCCCCGGCGAGAACGGCTACCTGGCCGAATCGCCGCCCGAATGGGTGGAGGCGCTGACCCGGCTCAGCTGGGACGTCGCCTTGCGGCAGCGCCTGGGGCAAGCGGGCCGGGCCCGGCTGGAGGCGGAGTACAGCGTCGAGGTTGGGGCCGCTCGGTGGCTGGAAGTGCTGAGCCGGCTGGAACAGCGGGCGGCACGGGCGGGATAAAGTAGTCATCACGCTCCGCGTGATGAAAGCATCACGCGGAGCGTGATGGCTACTCTTACAGGCCGCGAGGGATCGCGATGACGCGCTTTGTCCCCTGGATTGCCGGGCCGGTTCGCTGGCAGGTCCATTCAGAGCTGCTGTCCGGCGCCGCGCCCGGTCGAACCTGTCCCCTCTTCGACAACGGCGGCTTGCGCCTGGAGGAATGGCTCGCTTCGGGTCAGGCGACCGTGGTCAAGCAGGGACAGCACCGCACGGTGTATCACGTCATCGTTGCCGGGGCTCGACTTCCACCTGAAGCATTACCCCCTGGCCAACACCCGGGCCTGGCTGCGACAGCTGATCCGACCCAGCAAGGCCCGGATGGAGTATCAGCGGACCCTGGCCGTGTCCGGCCGGGGCGTGCCCACCCTGGAGCCGCTGGCCTTCGGCGAGTGCGGTTCGACCATCCAGGCCAGCTACCTGATTACACGGACCCTCCGCGACGTCTGCCCGCTCAACGTCTTCCTGGAACAGACCTTGCCGAACTTGCCCTGGCAGAGACAGACGCACCTGCGGCAACGGCTGTCCTGGGAACTGGGCGGCTTCCTCGCCCGGATGCACCAGGCCGGCATCACGCACCAGGACCTTCATCCCGGCAACCTGCTCCTCCGGTTGGACAGCGACGAGACGCCGCACCTTTACCTGATCGACCTGCACGCCGTTCGCCTGGGTGGCCCGCTGGCATGGTCCGCGAGCCTGGAGAACCTGGTGCTGCTCAACCGCTGGTTTGTCCTGCGGGCCAGCCGGGCCGACCGCCGCCGCTTTTTTGAAGCCTACCGTCAGGCCCGACTTGAAGGCGATGGGACGGGCAGCACCATGGTCCTGCCGGCAACGGCCGAGCGTGAGCTGGAAGCGCGCACGGCAGAGTCCAACCGGGACTTCTGGCGGCACCACGATCCGCGCTGCCTGGGTAGGAACCGCTACTTTCGGCGGGTCCGCTCGGCGCTGGTCCGGGGCCATGCTACCTGCGATCTCGACCCGGACCTCCTGTCGGTCCTGCTGGCCGATCCGGATGAACCGTTCCGCCGGCCGGGAGCCGTGTTCCTTAAAAACTCCCGGACTTCCAGCGTGGTCGAATTGACGGTCCCAGGGCCCGAGGGGCCCCGGCAGCTGATCTGGAAGCGTTTCAACCGGGTCCACTGGACCGATCCTCTCGCCAACCTGTTCCGCCCCTCCCCGGCACTGCGTTCCTACCGGATGGGCCACAGCCTGCGCTGGCGGGGTCTGCCAACCCCCCGGCCGCTGCTGCTGCTGCAGCGCCGCTGGTGGGGCATGCCGGCCGAGGGCTATCTGCTGACCGAGAAATTGCCCGACGCACGCCAGTTGCACGGTTACCTCCGGAACCTGGAGCAGGCACCCGCCGACGCCCGGCGAAGCCGTCTGCGCCAGATCATTCCGCACCTGGCCCGGCTGATCGCCGCTCTGCACCAGCGCCGCATTGCCCACAACGATCTCAAGGCCGCCAACCTGCTTGTCAGCAGTGAGCCGTGGCGCGTGGCGCATCCGGACCGGAAGGAGCCGGGACCGAGCAGCCCGGCGATAGCGAACAGATCTGGCTGATCGACCTGGTGGGCGTTCAGGTGCGCGGCAAGCTCGGGCAGCAGCGCAAGGTCCGCAACCTGGCCCGGCTGCATGCGAGCTTTCACGACCACCCGGCGATCACCCGGACGGACAAGCTGCGGTTCCTGCGCGTTTACCTGAACTGGGGGCTGAAGGGCAAGGCGGGCTGGAAAGAGTGGTGGCGGGCGATTGAGCAAGAGACGCGGGCCAAGGTGCTGCGCAACCAGCGCCAGGGGCGGCCGCTGTTCTGAAACAGTCGATAATCCGGAGAGAAAAACCGAACTAGAGAAAGTAGCCATCACGCTCCGCGTGATGGTTTCATCACGCGGAGCGTGATGGCTACACAGAATGCGGCAACTGCTCTTGTGCCCTCGCGGGGGCGTCGCTATGAGTGTTCGACTTCCGCGCCTCCGGGCGCTGGGATGGTTCCTGGTCGTTTGAGGTAAGCATGGAAGCGGTCTCCCAGTCCCAAGGTGTCGCGGGCCGGTCCGTCCGGTCCTGGGGGCTGTTGCTGGCCGGGCTGCTGCTGTCCGCCCTGCTGGGCTGTCACTCGCTCAACCTGTTCCAGCGCACTCTGCCGGCCGGCAAACCGGAGCCGGAAATCGAGAGCACGCCAACCACGCCCAGCAAACATGCCCTGCGCATCGCTCCGTGCATCTTCTACTCCGACGTCGAGCTGAATCGCGACGATCCCCTCTTTGAGGACTTGAAGAACCACCCCGAGCAGGTGTACCGCGAACTGCAGATGACGCCCTCCGACGCCGTGGTGCAGGTGTACCTGTTCGAGGACAAGAAGCGCTACGATCACTACATCAAGGTCAAGCACAACCTGCCGGAACGGCGGGCCTTCTTCATGAAAGAGGTGCGGCGGTACACCCGCCAGCAGGAACTGCTGATCTTCACGTATCGCGGGCCGCGCATCCAGCAGGACCTGCGGCACGAGCTGACCCACGCTCTGCTCAACGGCGTCCTGAAGAATGTGCCGTTGTGGCTGGACGAGGGCCTGGCCGAGTATTTCGAGCTGCCGCGGAGCAACAAGGGACTGAACCCCGCCCACGTGCATGAGCTGCGGCGCGATCTGGCTCAGGGGATGAAGCTGGACCTGGCTCGCCTGGAGACACTGACCGAGGTCAAGCAAATGAACCGGGCCGAATACCGCGAAGCCTGGGCCTGGGTCCACCTGATGCTGCGCGGCAAGCCGGCCGGCCGGCGCAGTCCTGCTCGACTACCTGCACGAGTTGAGCGACAGCAGCGTACCGCCGTCGTTGCGGCCCCGCCTGGCCGCCGTCTATAAAAATCCGGAAGAGGCCCTGGCCCAGCACGTCGCGGGACTGGAGGTCGAGCACCTCGAGGCCAGTCTCGATGCGGACGACTGGAGCGGCGGGAGCAGGGAGCGGACGCACGGGATGCTGGTGCCTCGATAACGCAGGTCCGATCGCCTCACCGCTCCCAAGGCGGCAATGCGCGAGGGGCAACCATGACACAATTGCTGGGCCTGCTGCACGAGGCAGCCGGCAGTCGCGAGGACGACGCTCGCCTGGTGCTGGCGGACTGGCTGGAAGACCACGGCGAAGGCGCAAGGGCCGAGCTGATCCGCGTCCAGATTGAACTAACGCGGGCGGAGGAGCTTGACGAGCGGCGGCCGGCCCTGCAATCCCGGGAACGGGACATTCTCGCCGCTCACGCGCCGACCTGGCTTGCGGGGATGGACCGGTGGTGTTCGGAGTGGGAGTTCCGCCGCGGTTTCCTGCGGCTGACCACCTGGGCGGAAGCCCTGGCGGAAGTCAGCGTGCCCGAGGAAGTGTGGGCCTGGGTGGAGGAGTTGCGTCTGCTCGACGTCTCCCCACGGGCGTTGACCCAGTTGCACGAATCGCCGCTGCTGGCCTCTGTCCCCGCAGTGGACTTCACGGAATGTGGGCTGAAGCTCGCCGGCCTTCGTGCTCTGGTCGCGGCACCCTGGCTGGCCAACCTCCGGTCGCTGAACCTTGAGAAGAACAACGTCGGCAACAAGGGCGCACTCCTTCTGGCAGCCTCGCCTCACGTCGCCAATCTCCGCTCGCTCGACCTGACGCAGAACCTCCTGGGGTTCCAGAGCATTCAGGCAATCGCCGCCTCGCCGCACCTGGCCGGCCTCACTGCGCTCAATCTGAACGACAATTCGGGTGGTGAAGCGGGCCTGGTTGCTCTGCTGACGTCGCCGCAGCTGGCGAGACTGGACTCGCTCAGCGCCATTTACAACTGCCGAGGGACGCCCCGAGGCGACCTCGGGCCGCTAACCACCTGCCCCCGCCCTGCCAGCCTGACGCGGCTCGACTTCATGGGCAACTTTCTCAGCCCGCGCGGCGTCGCGGCGCTGGTTGCCTCTCCGCTCCTGGCAAAGCTCACCGACCTGGACCTGTCGATCAATGACGTCAAGCCGGAGGCCATGCGCGCCCTGGCCGCCTCGCCGCACCTGGCGAACCTGACCTCTCTGCATCTGTATGCCAGTCGGCCCGGCGACGAGGGCGCCCGGGCGCTGGTCGGCTCGCCGTACCTGACTCGGCTCACTCATCTGGACCTTTCCATGAATGGGATGGCCTTCACGGTCGCAGGGGTCGAGACGCTGGCGGCCTGGCCCCGTCTGGCTGGCATTCTGCGCCTGGAGCTGAACGTCGATGCCGCCGGGGCCGCGGCGCTGGCACGTTCGCCCCACGTCGCTGGCTTGCGCTACCTCGACCTCTCTCCAGGACTTGCCCGCGATGAGGGAGCGGCCGCGCTGGCCGGATCGCCCCATCTGAACGACCTGCGTGAATTGCGGATGGGGGGGAACAACATAGGCGAAGAGGGAACCGCAGCGCTGCGCCAGCATTTCGGGGAGCGCGTATCATTCACGGATTGACGGGGGATAGAACGCCGTCTTTGTTCGTAGTTCCGCCTTCAGGCGGTTCGCCCTCACCGCCTGAAGGCGGAACTGCGAACAAGGATCCGCGAGGATCTTTCTTGCCGGGGTCCTACAATGCCGACAAGCCCGAAGTCGTCCGAGCCGTCAGCCCGGAACAAACCCTATGGACCCCGCTTCGTACTTGCAGCGTCTGACCGTCCGGATCAGCGACGGTCTGTCCCGCATTGATCCCGCATCGCGTCAGCGGCAGATCACCTACCTGCTCGGCTGCCAGAACGCCGACGGCGGCTGGTCCGGCCGTGAGGGCGACTCGGACCTGTATTATTCCGCCTTCGCTCTGCGCAGCCTGGCGGTTCTCGACGCCCTGTCGCTGGACGTCTGCGATCGCGCCACGGGGTTCCTGCGCTCGTGTCTGACCCGGCAAGCCAGTGTGGTCGATTTCTTCTCGTTGCTGTACGCCTGCCTGCTGATCCAGGTGTCCGGGGGTCCCGACGTGCTGGAAGCGAGCCCGGCCGACTGGCCCGACCGCGTGGCCGAGACGCTGGAGAGTTTCCGGCTCCCAGACGGTGGCTACAAGAAGACCGCCGAGGGCGTCTCCAGCAGCACCTATCACACCTTCCTCGTCGCCCTGTGCTACCAGATGCTGGGCCGGCCTCTGCCCGACGTGGCCGCGGTCGTTCGCTTTGTCGAGGCCCGGCATCGCGACGATGGCGGCTTCGTGGAGGTCCCAGCGGCCCGGCGCAGCGGCACCAACCCCACGGCCGCGGCCGTGGGCTTGCTGGAGATGGCCGGTCCCGAGGGTGCGGCGTTGCTGGACCAGGTGCGCGAGGGCGTGGCCGAGTTGCTGGTGGAGTCGGTTTCCGACGAGGGCGGCATCCGGGCCAATCCGCGCGTGCCGCTGGCCGACCTGCTCTCGACCTTCACCGGGGTCTGGACGCTGGCCCAGATCGATCGGGCCGACCGGATCGACAAGGGCGCGTTGCTGGGCTACGTCCGCGAGCTGGAGCGTGCCGAGGGAGGGTTCCACGCCGGTTTGTGGGACGTCGGATACGACGTCGAGTATGCCTTTTATGGGCTGGGTACGCTGGCGTTGTTTGCCTGAGTCCAGATGTACGGCTATTTGTCCGTCTCAGGTGCATCCGTCACCTTGATCGTCATCTTCTGGGTCTGAGACAAATGCACGTTCGTCGCCTGACCGCCGATCTCGATAACCAGATCCCCATCGAGCTGCACTTGCAGCTCCAGGTGATCAAGTTGGCCCCGCTGCCGGTCGAACCAGTATGCGCCGCTGGTTTGCTGGGAGTTGATCTTGATCTGCTTGAGCTGGAACGGCAAGCCCGGGGCCGCCGGACCAGCTTCCTTGGCCTTCACGGCCACGTGGATCCCAACCTTGCTCAGCTTGCCATCCAGCCCCTCGTAGGTGTACGTCGCCCTGTGCCGCCACTGGCCGAGAGGACCGAGATCGACAATACTTTCCCGGTTCCAGGTGTCGCCCTTCCTCACTTCCTTGTCGGGGACGACGGCCAAGGGTGAGGTTTGATCGAACAACGCGCTCAGGGTTTTCTCGCTGAGGACCTGCTCCAGCACCGGCTTCCACTGTGGATTGAGCTTGTTCAGCTTGTCGAACAACGCCTTCCGACCTTCCACTTTGGTGATCTTCCCGTCCTTCGTGTTCAGGGTGACGGTGAACTCGGAATCCTTCAGAGCGCCGAAGAACTCGGCCAGCGGATTGTTGCCCTGGCCCTGGGCCTTGGTGGAGTCGAAGCTCATTTTCTGCTCGCCGAGTTCGATGTCCGCAGCCACCCGTTCCGTCTTCAGGCGGAAGGTCCAGGTGCCGTCGGCATCTTGCTCCAGCGGGGTCCAGCGGAACAGCCAGGTCTGCTTCTGGGTCTGGTTGACGTCCTGGTTCTGGACCTTCATCTTTTGCTCCGTGATCGTGATCATTTTCTGGAAGAAGGGCTTGCCCTTCTCGAACCGCCAGCGGAGCCGAACGCCCTCAGGCTGTCGGGCCTTGAGTCGGTCAAGGTCTTGTCGCAGCCATGCGATCTCTTCTTCCAGCAAATTCAGCCGGTTTTGCAGGCGAAAGTCCTGACGTCGAAGTTGCTCCAGGTCGTCGGCAAGAAGCGGCCGCTTCGTCTCGGCTTCGTTTCTTCCCTTCGCTTCCGTCTGATCCGGAGCGTTGGCGGCCAGGGCGCGATGGCCCAGCACGCCCGCTCCGGAGCCGATCAGACTCAGAAGCAACAGAACGCCGGCCGTGAGTTTCAATCGAGTCAGAAACATGGTATGAATGACTCCTTGAGCCAGGGCGACCGCTTGAGCTGAGAAGCCGGCGATTCTGCTCCCCGCCGCGCTCCATTGCCCGGCCCGCAGCGTGGTTTGCATCAGGATGTCCGGCACCGCGGCCCGTGCAGACAGTTCACCGGCCAGCAGGGCCGCGGACACGGCGAAACCGCGCCGGGCCAGCCGGGTGCGCAGCAGCATCCGGGCCCGGGTCAGCCGGGTCGAGAGCGTGCCCTTGGGACAACCGAGCTGCCGGGCGGCCTCATCGTAGCCCTTGCCTTCCAGGTAGCAAAGCACCACGGGAACGCGGTACTTCTCCGGCAGCCGGCTCAACTCCTCCGTGAGGATGCCCGGTAACTCGGTATCCGCTAGATCAGGGGGCTGTTCCACGGCCGCGATCTGCTGAAGATCGAGCCCCGTTTGTTCCCGCACCGCACGCCTGGCTCCGGTGCAGCGGGCCCGCAGGGCGACACGCGAGGCCACCCGATGCAACCAGCTGCCGACGGCTTCGCGCTTGCCGATCGAGCCGGCCTTGCGCACCAGCACCAGGAACGTTGCCTGGAACGCATCCTCGGCCGCGGCGGCGTCGGGCAGCAGCCGCCGGCAGACGCTCCAGACCATCGCGCCGTGCCGCCAGACGAGCAGCTCGAACGCGGCGCTGTCGTGGCCGGCGACGAACCGTTCCAGCAGCTGATCATCGCTGACGCCGGCCTCGCCCTCCGGGGTGAGGACGTGGCGCAGATAGCGAAGGACCGGCTGCAGCGGACCGTGGGTCATGCTTGGGTCTCCTGTGCCAGGGATGCCTCTACCTTATAAGAGACCGCAGGGGGACGTGCGCATTTTCTTTCTTTCCGGGTATCCGCCAACTCACCCGCCCTACTCTTGCGATCGGCTCGCTCCACTTCTACAGTGAAATGGCCCACTCTCCGCAAACGATCGTCTGGAGTCCGGTTGGATGTTCGGCTGGTTCATGCTGGTCTGGATGCTGCTGCTGCTGTTCCTGGTGGGCAGCTGCATCGGCAGTTTCCTCAACGTCTGCATCGCCCGGCTGCCGGCCGGCAAGAGCCTCTTCTGGCCGCCGTCGCACTGCGGCCAGTGTGCGACTCCGATCCGCTCGCAGGACAATTTGCCGCTGCTAAGTTACTGGCTGCTGGGCGGCCGCTGCCGGGCCTGCGGGGCCCCCTTCTCGATGCGTTACTTCTGGGTGGAACTGACCACCGGCCTGGCCTTCGTGCTGCTGTTCTTCCTCGAGATTGGGCTGAACGTCCACCACCTGAGCAGCTTCGGGCACGGCGGCTACTGGTATCTGGGTCTGCTCCCCGACAATGCGATCCCCTTCCTCGTGGTTCATCTGGTCGCGTTCTGCCTGCTGCTGGCGGCCTATTGCTGCGACCTGGAACACAAACGCGTTCCCGCATCAATCGTCGGAGTGGGCCTGCTTCTGGCCCTCGTGGCGGGCGGGCTCTTTCCCTGGCCCTGGCCGGACCTCCAGACAGAGATCGACCATTCGGGTCAGCAGCTCTGGCCCTTCTGGGGACCGTTGCCCGATTGGCTCCCGCCCGGCAGCTCGCAACTGGGGCTGGTCAACGTCCTCGTCGGCGCCCTGGCCGGCGGTCTGCTCGCCGCACTCCTCCGGCTGGCCTTGCTTCGCGGCTCACTCCTGCAGGCACTCCATCACGGCGACGTCGGCCTGTGTCTGCTCGGCGGCGCGTTTCTGGGCTGGCAGCCGGTCCTGACCGCCCTCGTCTTCGCCACCGGCACCGCGCTGCTCCTGGCGCTCCTGTCCAGCAAGGCCCGGCGATCGCTCGGGTCCTTGCTGAGTCTGTTGCTCGGTCCCGGTCTGCTCGGGGTCTGGCTGGGCTGGTCCTGGCTGGGCGCGGCCCTGTACCGATTGCTCTTCGCTCCGGTCGGGCTCGCCTGCATTGCCGCGGGCCTAGTCCTTGGTTTCGGGCCGCTGCTCGCATGGCTCGGCTCGCCGCCCGCGGCCCCGGACCGACTTCGCGAAAGTGCGTCTACCAGCACCGAGACAACGTCGGTATCATGAAGTTGTACCGCAACGCCTTCGACAGTGAGCAGGAGTTTCCTGACATGAGCACGACGAGCAAGCGAGTGCCTGTCACCGTGCTGACCGGGTTTCTGGGCGCCGGCAAGACCACGCTGCTGAACTACATCCTGACGGCGCAGCACGGCAAGCGCATCGCCGTCATCGAGAACGAGTTCGGCGAGGTCGGCGTGGACCAGGGACTGGTGATCGGGGCCGAGGAAGAAATCTTCGAGATGAACAACGGCTGCATCTGCTGCACCGTGCGCGGCGACCTGATCCGCATCCTCGGCAACCTCATGAAACGCCGCGACCGCTTCGATTACGTCCTCATCGAAACCACCGGCCTGGCCGACCCCGGCCCCGTCGCTCAGACCTTCTTCGCCGATGACGAGATGAAGGAGAAATTGCTGCTGGACGCCATTGTCACCGTGGTCGATTGCAAGCACGTATCGCTCCACCTGGAGGACAGCAAGGAGTGCCAGGAGCAGATCGCCTTTGCGGACGTGATCCTGCTCAACAAGATCGATCTGGTCGCTGCCGACGAGGTGAACGAGCTGGAGATGCGCATCCGGAGCATGAACCCCAGCGCCCGCATCCAGCGGACCCAGAACGCCCTGGTCGATCTCGACCGCATCCTCGACATCGGCAGCTTTGACCTCGACCGCGCCTTGCAGGTTGATCCCGAGTTCTTGCATCCGGAATATCCCTTCGAGTGGGCCGGCGTCTTTGCCCTGGAGCCGGGTGTGTACGAGTACCGCTTTCAGAAGGCCGCTTCTCCGACGATGGACGCCGTGGTGCTGCCGACGACCGCGGCCAGCGATGCCGGGCTGGATCGGGTCTTGCTTGATGCCGTGGTCGCTTTCTCCGGCAAACGGCAGCTGCTGGCTGGTGGAAATGCGGTGCCGATCGGCAAGCAGCGGACTTCGTTTCAGCTGGAGGCTGTTCCGGCGACGTTCCCTCTCCCCATCGACAAAGCCGGTGCCTACGCCTTCTTCACCCAGCACTGCCCGCACGAGGTGGAGGCAGCGCTGCTTGGACCGGCCGGCAAGGTCAAGCCGGTGAAGGACAGGCATTATCACCATCACCACCATCAAGAGAAGATCACCTCGGTGGGGATCACCACGCCGGGCGACCTCGACCCCGACAGGCTGAACGAGTGGCTGCGCGAGGTGCTGATGACGCAGGGGCCGGACATCTTTCGGATGAAGGGCATCCTGAGCGTCAAGGACAGTCCCAGGCGGTTTATCTTCCAGGGCGTTCACATGCAGTTCGACGGCCGGGAAGATCGGCCCTGGGGGAACGAGCCGCGCCACAATGCGCTGGTGTTCATTGGCCGCAACCTGGACCGGAACAAGCTCAACGAGGGCTTCCGCAAATGTTTGGCGTAGAATCGCGTTCAGGCAAACAATTCGTGCCGCGCTGGGATGGTTCACTGGGCGATCACGTCATCAGCCTGGCCTGGTCGCCGGATCGGCGTTTGCTGGGGGCCGCCTCCGTCAGCGGGCCGATCACCCTGTTTTCCTCGACCAACGGCCAGCGGCAGCAGGAACTGGCCGGCCACGGCTTCGGCACCACCATGATCGCCTGGCACCCGAGCAACCCCCAGAAGCTGGCCAGTGCCGGGCAGGATGGCCTGGTCAAGCTCTGGGACTTGCAGGGCTTTCCGGGCAGTTGCGTGGACCTCAAGGGCGGCGCGGCCTGGGTAGAGCGCATCGCCTGGTCCGGCGCGGGCAGTTTCCTGGTGTCCGCGGCCGGGAAGAAGCTGCGCCTGTGGGACGGCGCCGGCCAGCTGAAACGCGAGTTTCCGGATCATCCAAGCACGATCACTGATGTGAAGTGGCGGCCGGGTGGGGTGGAGCTGGCCTCGGCGGCGTACGGCAAGCTGCAGATCTGGAACCCGGACAAGCCCGAGCCGCTGCACGTCTTTGAGTGGAAGGGCTCGATGCTGGTCCTGGCGTGGAGCCCGGATGGGCGGTACGTGGCCACGGGGGACCAGGATTCCACGGTGCATTTCTGGATCGTCAAGACCGGCCGGGATTTGCAGATGTCGGGCTATCCGACCAAGGTCCGCGAGCTGTCCTGGGACCACAAGGGCCACTACCTGGCCACCGGCGGCGGACCGATTCCCTGCGTCTGGGACTGCACCGGCAAGGGACCGGAAGGGACCACGCCGCTGATGTTCAAGGGACACCAGGACACGCTGTCGGCCCTGGTCTTCCAGCACCGGGGACCGCTCTTGGCCTCGGGAGGGCAGGACGGGCAGGTGAATCTCTGGCAGCCGGGAAAGGGAGAGGAGCCGCTGGCGACGACGGAACTGAACAGCCCGATCTCGCAGCTGGTGTGGTCTCCGGACGATCAGAACCTGGCGGTGGGGACCGATGCGGGACAGGTGGTGGTGCTGGGGTTGGGGTGATTGTTGGTTGCGTTTCAGCAAATGTCCGCGCCTCGCCTGTTCCCAGGGCGATGCCCTGGGCTATCGTGTTGCGCCCCTTCGGGGCGAAGGACCTGGTTTTCCGCCCCGAAGGGGCGCAACAGAATAGCCCAGGGCATCGCCCTGGGTAGGGGGACGATGGCACCATTACCTTTTACGAATCGCAGCGAAATAAACCCTACCTACCGCTTCGGGGGGTACACCTTGATGGTGGTCATTTCCCCGGCCTCGACGCTGCTGGGCACGTTGGTGGCGACGCCGCGGACGGTGTAGGTGAACGGCCCGGGGGTCCGGCGGAGTTTCCTGTCCTCACCCGGCTTCAGGGTGTAGGACACCCCACCGAGATCGATGGTCACCGGGGCGGTCCAGGTATTGTACAGGCGACACCCAGCCGATTTTCTCGGTGGGCTTGGCCGAATCCTGCTGGACGCCGGAACCGGACGTCCCGGAAGTGCTGGCCAGCTGCCGCGTCTCCGTCTCGAGGTCGCCGGCGCGGTCCCGATCCGCCTGGGCGGCCGTGCGCCGGCCGAGATCGGCCAGCAGCCGGGCGCGCTCCCGATCGGCGCGAGCCGTTTCCTCCAGGATCGTGCCGAGGTTGCGGTCCTTCAACTCCTTGCGGACCCCCAGTTCCTGCTCGCAGAAAAGGATCAGGGTACTGAGGTCGCCCAGGGCCTGTTCCCGCTTCCCCAGTGCTTCCAGTGCGGCTGCCCGGCCGCGATGGGCTTCCAGCAGACAGTTCCGGCAGGCGGTAGTCTGGTCAAACTCCTCGATCAACCGGGTGCAGGTGGCAACTGCCAGGGCATGCTCATTCAGTTTGCGATAGCACTCCGCCAGCGGAAGGTAGATCTCGGCGCAGTCGCCCATGCCCATCCGGATGGCCTCGTTGTAGGAGGCGGCGGCCTCGCGGTACTTTTGCTGTTCCCGCAGCTTTTCCGCCTGGACGAAGTGCTGCCGGGCGGCCAGGGGGTAAGAATCGACCGACTTGCCGGCCCAAACCGGACAAGGGGCCAGCAGTACACTCAGCAGTCCAGCAATCAAGAGAAGCCTGCGAGACATGAACGATCTCCGCGCCCCGTTCCACCTCCGAAAGGTTAGACCCTCCTACTCACCATGTCATTATCTTGCAGGGTCCGCTTTCTCCGCAAGAACATCTTGCACGGTCCGGGCGGATGATCCTCCCGAGATGGAAGGTTTTAGCGACTGGAGGGAGATTTACGAGGCCAGCGACCGCACGTCAAAGGGAAACGGCAGCAACTGGCTCATGCGGAAGCAGGCGGTCTCGGCGGTGAGGTCGGCGAGGATCACCTCCACGTCGCCAGCCAGCTCCCAGAGCAGCTGCCGGCACGCCCCACAGGGAGGGGTGGGCGTGGGGCTGTCGGCGACCACGGCGACGCAGCGATAGCCCTTGCAGCCCTCGGAGACGCCCTTGAACAGGGCGCACCGCTCGGCACAGATGGTCAGCCCATAGCTGGCGTTCTCGACGTTGCAGCCGGTGATGATCCGGCCATCCTCGGCCAGCAGGGCGGCCCCGACCAGGAAGTGCGAGTAGGGGGCATGGGCCCGCAGCCGGACCGCCCGGGCGGTCATCGAAGTAATTGCTCAGGGGGTTTTGACGGTCAACTTCGGTAGAGATGCCTGCCTGCCGCCGCTGTAGGGAACGCCCTCCGTGGCGTTCCGGCCTGACGGAACGCCACGGAGGGCGTTCCCTACAGAACCGATTCCCGGAAGTCACGACAGTCCTCCAGGGTTCAGAGCAAGAGGCTTGCCAGGGCGGCGTTGATCAGCGTCACCAGGAAGCCGACCAGCAGCGCCCAGCCGCCCAGCCGGGCCAGGTCGCCGCGCCGCGATGGGGCCAGCGCTCCGATGCCGCCGATCTGAATGCCGATCGAGGCGACGTTGGCAAAACCCGTCAGGGCGTACGTCGCCAGGACCCGGCTGCCAGGCCTGAGTGTGTCGTACATCTTCGCATACTCGGTGTAAGCGACAAACTCGTTGGCCGCCAGCTTCAGTCCCAGCAGTTCGCCGACGTGGAAGGTGTCGGCCGACTCCACGCCCAGCAGACAGGCGACCGGGCTGAACAGCAGGCCCAGCAACCGGGCCAGGGTCCACTCGGGATTGAGCAGGCCCACCAGGTAATCGAACAGGGCGATGAAGGCCAGGAAGGCGATCAGCATGGCCGCGATGTTAATGGCCAGCCGCATGCCGTCCGAGGCCCCGGACGCGGCCGCGTCAATCACGTTGACGTGGGTGTGTTCCACCGGGGCCTTCACCTCACCCAGCGTCAGCGGCTTGCCGGTTTCGGGCAGCAGCATCTTGGACAGGTAGAGGCTGCACGGCGAGGCCATGACGCTGGTGGCCAGGATGCCGACCGGGTCGGCCCCCATGTCAATGTAGACCGCGAGCAGCCCACCCGAGACGTGCGCCATGCCGCCGACCATCAGCGCCAGCAGCTCCGACTGCGTCATGCCCTCGACGTAGGGTTTGACGATCAGCGGCGCCTCGGTCTGGCCCATGACGACGTTGGCCGACACCGACAGGGTCTCGGCCCCGCTGGTGCGCATCAGGAAGGTCATGATCCAGGCCATGCCGCGCACGACCCACTGCAGGATGCCCAGGTAATACAGTACGGTGAAGAACGAGGCCACGAAGATGACGGTCGGCAGGGCTGTGCAGACGAACACGACCCCGTTGCCCTTGCCGTGGACGGCGTTCATCGCCTCGGGTCTGGCCAGCGGACCGAAGACAAACTCCGAGCCCTTCCGGGTGAATTCCAGGAACTGTTTCGCGACCTGCCCAAGCCAGTTGAACGTCTCGTAGCCGGGCCGGCGGCCGAAGACCTCCAGCTTGAGGATGAACAGGGCCAGCAGCAGCTGGAGGAACATGCCCCAGAGGATGGTCTTGCGGTTGATCGCCCGGGGCGCCCGGCAGAACGCCAGGGGAATGAGCAGGAAGGCACACAGTCCCATGCCGGCCCGAATCCGTGGATGGATGGCCTCGCGACCCAGGAAGGCAGCCGTGCCCAGGACCAGGACCAGGGCGAGCAGGCCCACGGTCCAGGAGCGCGGCACCGGTTCAGGGACCGGCGGCCGGGCCGGCTCGGGTGAGGCCAGCGGCGGCGGCTCGGGAGACGGGACGGGCCTGGCCGCCTGGATACTGCTTTCCATCGTTGCTTGTTCCTTGACGTTCGCACCGAGCAGGGCCAACCAGGAAGGCACGCTGCCCTGTCTGGTTGTATGGCTCCTGATGGCGGCTGGCTGCTCGATTCGGCAACGGAGCAGACCATTGCCAACGGTTGTCGGGGGGTTCGCGAAAGGCCGGCCCCGCGGTACAATGACTTCTCGACGTTCGCCATCCGCGATGGCCGAGTCGAGCCATCCACCCGAAAGGTGCAACCATGAACCCGCTCCAGGAACACCAGCTCCAGCAAACCCGGCGTCATTTCCTGGGCCGGACCGGCTCGACGCTCGGCCTGGCCGCCCTGGCGTCCCTTCTGACGAATGACCTTCGGGCGCGGGCCCCCAAGCGCAGGCCGGCCTGCCGCCCGGAGCGCACGCAGGCGTGCGGCCATCGCCGGGCGGACTGCCTGGGCTGCCGCACTTCAAGCCGCGGGCCCGGCACGTGATCTACCTGTTCCAGTCGGGCGCACCCTCGCAGATGGACCTGTTCGACGACAAGCCCCGGCTCAAGGCCCTGCGCGGCACCGAGTTGCCCGACTCGATCCGCAAGGGGCAGCGCCTGACCGGCATGACCTCGCGGCAGGAGAGCTTTCCGGTCGCCCCGAGCAAGTTCGCCTTTGCACGGCATGGCAAATGCCGCCAGTCGCTAAGTGAGCTCCTGCCCCACCTGGCCGCGGTCGCCGACGAGCTGTGCTTCGATCCACTCGATGCACACCGAGGCGATCAATCACGACCCGGCGGTGACCTTCTTCCAGACCGGCGCCCAGCTGGCCGGCCGGCCCAGCATCGGCTCCTGGCTCTCCTACGGCCTGGGCACGTGAACAGCAACCTGCCGGCCTTCGTGGTGATGCTGTCGCAGGGCAGCGGCAATCCCAACGATCAGCCGCTCTACGATCGGCTCTGGGGCAGCGGCTTTCTGCCGACGCGCTACCAGGGCGTCAAGTTCCGCTCGGTCGGCGAGCCGGTGCTGTATCCTGTCCAATCCCGCGGGCGTCGACCGACACGACCCGCCGGCGGATGCTCGACGACCTGGCCCGGCTCAACCAGATGAAGCTGGAAGAGACCGGCGATCCGGAAATCGCGACGCGCATCGCCCAGTACGAGCTGGCCTACCGGATGCAGACCTCGGTGCCGGAGCTGACTGGACCTCTCGAAGGAGCCGCCAGCGACCTTCGACCTCTACGGACCCGAAGCCCGCAAGCCGCGGCACCTTCGCCTGCCAACTGCCTGCTGGCCCGCCGGCTGGCCGAGCGCGGCGTGCGTTTCATCCAGCTGTTCCACCGCGGCTGGGACCAGCACACCAACCTGCCCAAGCAGATCGTCGGCCAGTGCCAGGACACCGATCAGCCCTCGGCCGCCCTGATCCAGGACCTGAAACAGCGGGGCCTGCTCGACGACACGCTGGTCGTCTGGGGCGGCGAGTTTGGCCGGACGGTTTACTGCCAGGGCAAGCTGACGGCCGACGACTATGGCCGGGACCATCATCCGCGCTGCTTCACCATCTGGCTGGCCGGCGGCGGCGTCAAGCGCGGCCTCAGCCACGGCGAGACCGACGACTTCTGCTACAACATCGACGCGCGATCCCGTTCACGTCCACGACCTGCACGCGACGATCCTGCACTGCCTGGGCATCGACCACACCCGGCTGACGTTCAAGTTCCAGGGCCGGCACTACCGGCTGACCGACGTGCATGGCAGCGTGGTCAAGGAGGTCCTGGCGTGAGGCCGCGGAAGCTGTGCTGCCCGCTGCTGGACCGGCTGGTATAACAAGTCGGGAGGGACGGAAGCTCAATGGTCGAGCAGGAGTCTCATAAACTCTTGGAAGTGGGTCCGATTCCCACCCGTCCCATTGTCTTGCAAAGTCCTGGCCAGGTAGGCAATCACCAGGATGCTCATCTAACCTTGGATTGATAAGGGGTATTCCGTCCCAGGAAGTCTTCTGACATTTCCACACGTCCGCTTTTCGAGTACAAACAGGAGTACAAACAAACGGTCCTGGGAGGGTCGAGCGATGGCACACCTGTTCAAGCCGCAGATCGTTTACTACGTCGATGGAGATGGCAAGCGGGTCCCGTCCAGCACGCTGGGTGCCGCAAGGTGGATTCGAGGAGTCGCGCAAGTGGTACGCCAAGGGGACGCCGCTGCCGAAGGGGCAGAAGGTGCCCCTGGCCTCGGACAAGCGGGCGCCTTGCAAATGCTGGCCAAGTTGGAAGCGGACATCGAGCGCGGCGAGACGCCGATCGGTGGGACGAAGGTCAAAGCAGCCCGCCTGCCCATCGGCGAACACCTGGACGCCTTCGAGGCGCACCTCAAGGCCAGCGGCGAGGTTGGCGCCGAGCACCTGGGCAAGAAGATGAGCAAGCTCCGCCGCATCGCCGCCGGCTGCAAGCATGGAGCGGCTGGCCGACCTGACGACCACGAAAGTGGAAAAGTTCCTGGCCGACCTGCGCGAGCAACGGCAGGGAGATTCCACCCCTGGACCCGGCCAGGAAGACGTACACCAGGGACGAGCTGGCCGCCACCCTGGGCGTCAAGCCGGAGTCGCTGACCTCGCTGGTCGCGAGGCACCGGCTGGCCGCCCAGGGCAACGGCAAGGCCCGGCGGTATCCGAAGGCGACGGCCGAGGCCTTGCGGGATCGCCTCAGCCAGCCGATCGGCATGCAGACCAGCAACCACTACGTCGCCGCGGTGCGGTCCTTTGCCCGCTGGCTGGTTGACGACAAGCGGCTGGAGAGCGACCCGCTGGCCAAGCTGAAGCTCGGCAACGTGAAGAAGGACCTGCGCCGCAACAGGCGAACGCTGCCGCTGCCGGAGCTGACCCGGCTCTTCCAGGCGACGGCCCAGAGCAAGCACGTCTTCCGCGGCCTGGCGGGCCCGGACCGGCTGGCGCTGTATCTGACCGCGTGCGGCACCGGCTTCCGCGCCGGCGAGCTGGCCGTCCTGGGCCCGGAGTCCTTCGACCTGGACGGCAACCCGCCGATGGCCTATCTGCCGGCCAGGGAGGACAAGGCCGGCCGTTCCGTCAAGCAGCCGCTGCCTCCGGGCCTGGTGCAGGCGCTCGCGCGACTACCTGGCCGGCAAGCCGTCTGGCCAGCCGGTCTGGCCGGGGAGCTGGTACGGAGCGGGCCGCGGAGATGCTGCGGGCCGACCTGGAGACCGCCGGCATCCCCTACGTCATCCAGGGAACGGACGGCCCACTCTTCGCCGACTTCCACGCTCTGCGGCATTCGTTCGTGGCCCTGCTGGACAGGAGCGGCACCACGCTCAAGGAAGCAATGCAGCTGGCCCGGCACAGCGACCCGCGGTTGACGATGGCACGCTACGGCCGGGCAGAGCTTGAGGACCTGGGCCAGACCGTGGCCGGATTGCCGCAGCTGCTACCCGGGCCTGGCTCGCTGGCGGTGCAGGCGTCCGCACTGGCCGAGCTGCCGCGGCAGGCCTCGAGCTGCTGGCCGCGATCGGCCTGGCGGCGATCGTGGCCGGGACGTTCGGCGAGTTGCCGGCCAGCCTGGCACAATAGAATGGACCTTGAGCGGGAGCCGCACGGGTTGCAAACCGTTGCGGCAGCAAGTGGACCAGCCGGCCGCCTGGACACTCCATCCCAGGACCGGCTGGTCAGCCCGCGATGGAGTACATCCGTGCCTTTGCTGCATTTCGATCTGACTTCCATTTTTGCCCGAACCGTGGAACTGGGCATGCGCCATCGTGGACGGTTTGCCGCGAACTGAGAGCAACCTACCGGCGGCTTCAGACGCTCTGGTAAACGGTGCATGGCCTTCGGGGCGTTCACCTTGCCTGTGAACGGTTGAGAAAGGCTATTTCGCCAGGCAACGAAGCAAGCCACGAAGAACGGCAAGCGTCGATCCTGGAAGCCGATTGCTCCCAGCACGCAATCGTTGTCCTTGGATCGCTGAATTGTGACCTGCGCCGGTTCTTGCACTACGTCGAACAGGCTGGCCAGGGGAAAACCACCCAACCGCTGGACAACCTGATGGTTTGCCTCGGATTGACCGCGGACAAGCTCCGGCAGTGCGTCACGGGAGAATTCTGGGACCAGTTGCCTCCAATGGAGAGAGCGAGGATGGAGACTCTGTTTGCTCACGCTCGCCGCATCTGGCCCGGTATCGTTGCAGACGACTCTGGCGTGCAACCGCGAAAAAGGTCTCGCCAGAGGAACTCGGCCCGGAAGAAGCCGGCAGAGCAGAAACATCTCCAGTGGAAGCGTGCTGGAAGGGAGAGGGCTTGAGCTACGCCCAAATCGTTCGGAAACATCGTGACGAGACGGGCGAGACAGTCACCCGAGATGCTGTAATTCAAGCCCTTCGGCGGATGTAGTCGCGCTGTTTACATTTTCCGATGTCAGCAGACATTTTCCGATGTCCACTCCTCATCCGTCCCACGACAGCGCATGATGGCCGTAGCTCGCAGCGTCGAGCCGCGGCCGTCTGCGTTTCTGGCCGCTCCGTTGGCCTTACTGGTGAGTCCCCATGTCTGAATCAGCTGTCTTGCCCAACGAGCCGGCAAAGCCGCCCAAACCACTGCTGTTACCGCAGGCTGAATCGTACGAGTACATCGGCATTCCTCGGAGCAGTTGGTACAGGCTCCGCGCCGCCGGACTGTTGCCTTTGCCGGTCAACGTCCCAGGCTCCGGTTTGATGTGGCGGACAGCTGACCTGGACGCATGGGTTGCCCGGCTGAAGCCAGAACGGAAATCCCGCCGGCGGAACTGAAACACACGGGGGCCGGTCCCCCGCCCAGAGGGACCGACCCCAGGAATCGCCCCGCACCCCTGCTGGTGGATTCCAGGCCCGGGACTCGTAACCGTGGGACCGTGGGTTCGATTCCCACCAGGGGTGTGAGATCTTCACCGGAGACATTATGCCTGAATCGCGTCCGGCGAACAATGCCTCGGCCTGGAGCGAGCGAGCCGGTGAGCTGACCAGCTGGGCCTGGGCCCGGCTGGTCAACCGCACCGACGTCTGGGGAGGTTATTGGGTTGGTCAAGATGACACAGGGGCACCATCCGTTAACCGAATGACCCGCCCGGCCAAGAAGCACCGCGGACAGATGGTTCTGACCCAGGGCATTCTGAGACGGCATTTTGCCGCGCGGGGCACCAGAGACGTCATCGGCACGCACACCACGTCCACGGAGAATACGTCACTCTGGGGCGGGCTGGACCTTGATCGGCACGGCGAGACGCCGCCAGCGGAGGTTACAGAGCGTGCGGCTCTCGGATGGTACGTCCGGCTCACAGCGGACTGGGGTTTCCGGACGCTGCTGACCGACTCCGACGGCCAGGGCGGCTATCATCTGCGAGTGCTGCTGCGCATCGCGACCCCTACCGCTCGCGTCTGGACCTTCCTGCGGTGGCTGACCCGGGACCACGCGGAACCGAGACCTCCCCACACGACCCGAGACGTTTCCCAAGCAAAAGGGCGTGACTTCAAGGAACCCCTGCGGTAACTGGCTCAGAGTGTCCGGGCCGGCATCACAAGCGCCGAACACTGGTCCCGCGTCTGGGATGGTTCCTGCTGGCTGGACGGACACCAAGCCATCGATTTCCTTCTGGCCCTGGAAGGAGACGACCTGCGCTACTCCTCACGCCGGTGATCGAGGGCTACCTGGCCAAGCTCCCGAACCTTGGCGAGGGCCAGGGTCGCGACGACGTAGGCTATCAACTTGCCTGTTTCCTGGTCCGCGACATGGGGCTCGATGACGCGACGGCCCTGCCGTGGCTGGAGCGGTGGGACAGCGACAACGCGCCGCCGAAAGGGCGTGAGTGCATCCAGAAATGGCTCGCCAACGCCCGCCAGAACGACCAGCGGCCCCGAGCAGCGGTCTGGACGACGTGCTGTCCAGACCAGCAGCCAACGACCCGCAGCAAGGTTTCGGGAGCCGCGCAGCGAGCGGCCGCGGCGAGGCCGCGATCATCCTGACCTACTGGCGCGAGCGCTACGACCCGACCTTCCGCCGAGGCCCCGGCATCTATTCGGCCGTCCTGGGCCGCGAGCTGCGGGCCGGGGAGCTGCAGGGCGCCGACCTCGGCGCTGATCGAGGAGCTGACCGCGGCGGCCGAGGCGGCTCGCGACGACGACGGCGACGCCATCCGCGCCAAGCTTGCCGAGCCTGTTCCGGACCTGGGCGCCCGGTGGCCTGGGGCGACCTGCTGGCCCAGCTGCCGGAGGAGGGGCTGGGCGGCGAGGTCTGCCCGCTTGCCGAGGACGAGTTCCGTCGGCGGATAGGGCGGCCCTGCTTACGTTCGTGTCTTGGGAAACACCTACGTCAGTAAGGATGGCGTCGCGGAAACCGTGGTTGAGCGGCGGCCTCTCCTGGTGTGGGCCCAGATGTTCGCCAAACCGGGCGGCTGGCAATCCGTCCGCGGCTATCGCCTCTGGAGTCGCAAGGAGGGCGAGCCGCTGCTGCCGCTGTCGCGTGGCCCTGCGTGCCGAACTGTTCGGCCAGCTGCCTGGCCTCGCGGACCTGGCCCAGATGAGCCAGCGGCGGCTGACCGAGCTGTGCGAGCTGTACGGCGTCGGGGTGCGCTGCCGGGTGTCCGGCGGCGATGCGCGGGCCGTGGCCCTGACCGGCGAATACCTGAACGGATTGGCAGCGGAGCCGATCGTGGAGGAGGCCGCCCCGGACACGCCGACGGACGCAGCAGACACGCGCACGCGCACGCACGTGGAGTCCGTGTCCGTCTCAGGGGTATCAGGAGACGTAACGTGCAACGGCACAGGCACATAGACCTGACACAGACCCCGGACAGAGACCCCGGACACAGGCTGATTTTCACGCGCTGTGTCCGGGTCTTGTGTCCGGGGTGAGCCCGGACACAGAGCACGGCTCGCGCCTCTGTGTCCGGGGGTAATGTCCGGGGGTGCCCGCCCAGATAAAGGTTCTACCGGAGATGGAGGGTAGGTTCTTCCTTCTCAAGGGGTTCACCATGAATAGTGACCGCGAGCGTTACCGGCTGACGATCGTGTCCACGCCCAGCGACGTGCCGGCTATCATCCGGCTGCGGCACGTGCTGAAGGGCCTGCTGCGTTGCTGGCACTTCCGGGCCGAGCTGGTCGAGGATCTGCAGCCCGAGGTCTCGGGGCCGCTGGCGATCGTCGGTGGCGGGGCGGACCAGGGCGGACCGGAGAAGCCGAATGGCACGCCGGGGCAACAACCGTGAGACAGGTTTCGACCGGCCAGGTCCTCACTGCGGCTGGGTGGCGTCCCGACCACGCCGGCGACTGGCTGCCGGTCTGCCGCAGCGACTCCTGGCGTGAGTGCTACTTGCAGGCCTGCTGGAAGCGACCTTCGGCTGCGGTGGCGACTTGTTGGTGTTGCCCGAAGGTTGCCATCCCCGGGCACGTCCCGGGGATGGCAACCTTCGGGCGACACTTGCCGGGCGCTGGCGAGACTGCCGGGCGGACTCGGTCGAGTTCACCCGCGGCAAGGCCCGCTGCGCCATCGTGACTTTGAAAGACGTGCCAACCGGGTAAGATGGAAGCGGGGCAAGCGCTTGGAGGTAACAGAAATGGGCTGGGACAAGGCCCGCTATTACACCCGCTCGAAGAAGGTCAACGGCCGGGTTGTCCGCGAGTACGTCGGGACTGGCCGGGTAGCCGCACTGGCGGCCCGGATGGACACCCTCGAACGGGAAAAGCGGGAAGCCGACCGAGCGGCCCTGAAGGCGGAGCGGGCCCGGCTCGATGCGCTCGATGCCCCGCTGAACGACCTGAACGACCTGGCCGAGCTGCTGGCCCACGCCGCCTTGCTGGCTGCCGGATTTCACCAGCACAAGCGCGGCGAGTGGAGGAAACGACGTGTCCAGCGCGACGAAACCCGCTGAAGTAGCGATCCCGACCGGGGCGGATGAGATGCGGAAGTTTCTCAAGCGCGCCGAGAACGGCGACGAATCAACCTTGCCCGTGCTGTGGAAGATGCTGAAAGATCCCGAGACTGTGAATCGGTTCGGCAATCTGGCTTTCCAGGCTGAACATTCCTTCATCCGCGCTGCGGCCGGAAAGAATCTGCCGTTCAGGGAAGGGCTGACATGCAAGCTGGAGTTGCTGCGGGCTGAACTGGGAGGGAAGAATCCGACGCCCATCGAGCGGTTGCTGGTCGAGCGAGTCGTCGCCTGCTGGCTGCAAGTACAGGATGCCGACGTTCGCACCGCCCAGGGGAACGACTTGTCGCTACCGTGGGCCGAGTATTACCAGCGACGGATGAACCACGCCCATCGACGTTACCTGTCCGCCCTCAAGGCCCTGGCCCTGGTGCGCAAGCTGGCCGTTCCCGTCCTGAAATTGGACCTTCCACCGAAGCATGTCAACGGGTCCGGTCCGGGGCCGGATAGGATACACGAGCATGTCAGCACCAACGGTCGATTCCATCAAGAGAACGGCACCGTGGCAGCTGCGGGGCGGTGCTGACGATTGCTCCCAACCGGACAGGGATGGCTCGAATGGAAACGAGGTGACCTGATGGGGCGCAGGCGTCTGTTCCCTGTCTCGTCACGGTTTGATCTGACGCTCGTACCAGTCGAAAGCCCGGGTTGCCAGCAGAGCAACCCGCTGTTGCTGATCTAGCGACCGTAGCCCGGACTTCTGCACTTGCTTAGAAGACCACCAAGACCTTGATCGAAGACATGGCGAATGCGATCAGCACCGGCTTCAAGTTCCTGGCTGCCGTCCAGAAGCAGTAGCTCAATCGATGGTGTAGCCGCATGCGGCGCAGCTGCGGTACTCGTCCCGGGCAAAGACCAGCGGCAGCCAGCTGAGCGGGAAGAAAACGAGCAAGAGCACCACAAAGCCAACCCAGCCGCCCGTGCTGACCCGGGAATTCTGGTACGGCCGCTCGCATGCGCCGCACTCGGGGCAGCGGAACGGCTTTGCCCGGCGGTGTTTTCTCTTTGCCGCTACAGCCGTCACGATCAGGTCGTCCGGATTCCCGGCGTCAACGTACAGGTTGCCGTCGCAATGAGTGCAGCCAAAGACGCCGCTCTCGGCGGGGATGCGAACCTTCAAGCCGCAATGGGGACAGCGCACGGACGCGGTTGACATTGCCTGACTCCAGGTCGGGCACTGCCCGGCGCCGAGTCCGCAGGAGTCAGGTTGCGGGCACCGGTGCCGGGCTCGCGCCGGTGGCCAGACCAGCGGTCCCGACCCGGTCATTCTCCGCGGCGTCTCCGCCCGCCGCAAGAGAATTCCCAGGTAGATGGACCGATCCGGGGTGTTGCTCCGCTCAGTCTTCATCGGGCAAGAGGATCGTGACGACCGGCTCGCCCTGATCCCCGGGACCGCACAGGGCCTTGAGGCGGACCAGTGGCGGGGTGCGGTCGCGGTTGTCGTTCCTGACGTGGACCGCGAAGCGCACTTCGGAACGGTCGTTGCCGGTCCGGATGGCGAACCGCAGCATGGTGAGCACGTCCCAGAGCCGGCCGCATTCGTCCTGGTGCAGCACTCCCGGCGGGACCGTGACGCACTTCGCATGCACGGCCGCGGTCAGCGACACGGGGTAGCGGAAGCCCACTTCCTGCGCGGTTGCGGACACGTCGATCAGCACGCCGTCGCGGATCGCGTCGGCGCGGGTGTAACGGTGAATCAGATCTGCATTCTCAAACACGGGTGTATCTCTCTCGGGTGAAGGGAAAGGGGCGGGGAGTGGTTTCCCCGCCCCGGTGTGTTACTTGAGCCGGGCGAGCAATTCCCGCTCGCCGAGCCAGGCCGCATAGTCCGTCTGGAGCCGGACCAGAACGGCCACCTCGACCGAGGGGCCGAGATGGCAGGTCAGGTTGAAGGTCGTGTCTTGCCCGGCCTCGATTCGGTCGATCAGAGCGAAGCCGCGCTCTTCCATGTAGGTGCCCGGTCCGTTGAGTTCGTTGCCATCGAGGCAGAACTTGCCGATAACGATTGCCATTGCCGCGTTCTCCTGTGGGGTTCGGTGTGGGAAGGGAAAGGGCCATCCGTGGCCGGGTTGCCGTCCCTGTCAAACCGTCGCTTCGCTGATCGGACTGGCCGACAGTTCATCGAAAGTGATGGTCCGCCGGAACCGTTCCGGAAGAACGTCAACCGGGCAGTACCGCAAGCCCGGGCGTCCGCTTTTCTTCAGCACGGAGCGCGGAAGCTCAACCTCAATCGTGACCGTCTCGGAAACCTGAACCTTGTGGCGTTTGCTGACGTGCAAGACCGCCCATGCCGATCGGGATGGCGAGTGCAACCACACCACCGGGAGCTTGCCCTTGCTCTTGCTGGTCAGCAGACCAGCGCGGTTGATGGAACCCAGGTTGCGGGTCGGGGTCGAATGACGTAGCATCATGTTGCTTTCCTTCTCTTGAAAGGAAGGCCACGGGGCAGGAGTGTTGCTAGCACTCGCTGCCCCTTGTCTTGTAAATGCCGCCGTTCTCTTCTCCGTTCCTTGCTCCCACCCGTCCGCATAGTCCACCGGGGTTTTGGCCCTCTGCTGGTTGGTTTGTCCAGGGAGGGTTGCGGGAGCCGTCACCGAGTTGTCAAAGATCACTTGCCTTTTCGTAGTCAACTGACTACACTGTTATCATAGGGGAGGCAATCGGATAAATCAAGTCAGTTGACTACATTTTTGAAAGTTTTTCAGAGGAGGCGGACATGGCAAATCCAGACTGGTTCGCAGGCCGGCTGCGGGAATTGCGAGAGCAAGCGGGGGTGACCCAGCAGCAACTCGCCGAACGGGCTGGGTTGACCCGAGAAGGAATTGCCCAGCTGGAAGTAGGCCGGCGCAAACCGGCCTGGGAAACCGTTCTGGTCTTGTGCGAGGCGTTGAGTGTGGACTGTACCGCCTTCACCCAAGAACCGACCGCCGGCTTGGAACCGAGGGCTCCGGGCCGGCCTCGGAAGCCCGCGGCCGAGCCGGAGGCTGACCTAGTCGAGGAGCCGGAGAAGGGAAAGGCCCGCAAGGGCAGGAAGCGAAAGGAGGGGTGAGGCGATTGCTTGGTGGCGATCGGGCCCGTGGCCGCCGACTGACGCACTTGCAGTCGGCGGCAATCGCGGCGACAATGGCGACATCGGGACGGCCGGAGTCATGACCGGCTTGAGCCCGGCTCCGGTGCGCGTGCTTCTACTCCATGCGATCGCGAGCCGGGCATTGCCCGGCCCGGAGTAGAACCGATGGACGTTTGTCGCAACGAGAAGTGCGGAAAGCCGATCACCTACCCTCAAGAAACCCAAGTGCTGAAGTTCAGCGAGACACGGACCCTGAGTGTCCGCTGTCCACACTGCGGCACGCTCAACACCAAAACAGTGAGTAACAAGAAATGAATGATCCAGCTGCCATCAAAGAACCTGATGTCCCCGGTGGAACTCCCACCTACGAACAGGTGGAGTTGATCGAGTGGCAGGAAGAGACTCGCCGCAAGAGCCTCGGCGTAGTCTCTGATTCACTTCGGCAGCTGGTCACGTTGGCAGCAGCAATCCTGGGAGGGACCGCTGCCCTTTACGGCCAGATTCCGGTTGCGCCGGCCGTCAAGGCTCTTTTCTCGATCCTCTTGTTTGGGGTTCTGGGTCTCTCGCTCTGGGGATCGTACCCCATCACCGCAACCACGTCTTGCATCGAGGACATCAAGCGGGCACGAGATCAGGGCATTGCAAGACGATCATGGTTTCTTTGGGCCGCATACGTCTTGTTGTTTGTGGCCTTTGCTACTCTGGCGGGGGGCATTCTGAGCACCGCGACTTCATTCCTAACTATTACTTGAAGGAGGCAAGCGGCCATGTCCATTCTCATCCACCCCGATCCGGTGCCGCTCCGCATCGATGAGACGGGGACCATCCGCGTCGGCAACACGCGCGTCACCTTGGACGTCCTGATGGAAGACGTCCAGGCCGGCTACGCGCCGGAGGAGATTGTCCGGCGGATGGACACCCTGACCCTGGCGGACGTCTACGGCGCCCTGGCCTACTACCACCGGCACCGGGCCGAACTGGACGAGTACCTGCGACAGGGGAACGAGGCAGCCGACAAGCTCCAGCAGCAGATCGAGGCGACCGATCCTGCCTTCCGGGCCCGCATGAAGGCCAAGCTGGAAGCATTCAAGGCCCAGAGGGACGCCGCCCATGCTTCGCCTGCTGAGTGACGAGGACTTCCCCGGAGACGTCGTCAGTGGCCTGCTCCTGCGCATGCCTGGCTTGGATCTTGTCCGCGTCCAGGACGTCGGCTTGATGCACACCCCGGACCCGGTCATCCTGGAATGGGCCGCCCAGAACGATCGCATCCTCCTGAGCCGGGACCGCCGGACGCTCTCCGTCTTTGCCTGGGATCGGGTTCGCCAGGGGCTGGTCATGCCCGGCGTCTTCCTCTTGCGTCGGGGCACAACCACCGGAGCCGCCATCGACGCCCTGGAGCTGATCGTCCAGGCCAGTGAGCAGCACGATTGGCAGAACCGAGTTGAGCACGTCCCGTACTGACCGCCTCCAGGATCGCGCAACAAGCCCGCCAGGACGCTCCAGGCCCTGACCCTGCATCGGCCTGCCGGCAGTCTGCGGGACGCCTTGGCCAGCCGCTAATGCACGCCGGCGGGCTCTGCCGCAGGCCTGGTACAATCCGGAGTACAATCAGGAAGCACCCGTAGAGGTAACCCATTGCCAGGATTGAGACTTCGTGAGACTCGCAGGAGTCTCATAAACTCTTGGAAGTGGGTCCGATTCCCACCCGTCCCAGTGTCCTCCAAAGTCCTTGCAAGTCTCAAGACATTCAATTTCAAGGGCTTGCGTCAACATCCTTTGGGATTGGCCGAGGCCGCTGCGAGGACCTGGCCGCTACGCTGCCAGCTCTGGACCTGCCGGCCAAGTCGCTGGCCGAGCAGCTGGCCCAGGTCCGCCGACTGGAAATGCGGCTGGCCCTGATTGAGGAAGGGCTGGCGAGCCTGGGGCCGGTGTGAGCGGAACGAGGTTAGTGCACCAGGGATGTCCACGATAAGCTGAATTCGGCTCGCCATTTGCATGCCTTCTGATGTACATTGATTGATGGTAACAAATGGTAAGTCATAGCAAGGAATGGTAACGAACGGCAAACAAGGGAACCGAGAAACACGGATCAGCCGGAATCGATTCCCGGTCACCTGGAAACGGCTGGCCGTGTCATGAAAGACGACATCAAGAATGTCCGAGCAATCGCTGCACGGTTGCGAATGACCAAAGAAGAACGGGACGGCTTTCGCGATTACATTCACCAGACCAAGGATTCTGGTCTCGGCGGGAGCGGCCCGAGGGGTGATTTCACCTTTCAGGAGCTGCTCGACCTTGGAAGAGAGTATTTGGATCAGATTCGCGGTAATTGACAGGACAGTGTGCTGCCATGACAACTGATGACCAAAAGGAATTGACGGCGTCGCAGGACTTCAACAAACTCCAGCAACTCCTTGGCGACCTTGTTGGCCAGCCCTGCCTGCGCGCTGAATTTTCCTACGGGGAAGAACTGGTAATCCGCTTTGGCGAAGGCAAGCCCCACAAACACCCCAAACTTGCAGGGGTAACCAGAGGAGCATGGGAACTCAGCGTCCTTGCCTCCCCCTGGTCTCTGTACCCCGATTCCGCCAAGTCGCTGGCGTTCCTTGTTGGATTGCCGTTCCCTTCAGGGATTCATCTGCCCAGGGTTGACCGGAAAATAGTCGAGGACTCCCTGGCTCGCCTGACGGGCTCCCAGGTCCAGGCGGTCAAACTGGCGCCTTCCCTGGCCGATCTGTCGATTCAGTTCAGCAATGCAATGACCTGGCAACTCCTCTCGAAGTATGCAGAGCCTGACCCGGAGTTGCCCATCTGGGAACTTGCCACGCCATACGGCATGTTTATCCAGGTATTCGGCGATCCCTTGCCGACCTGGTCGTACTTGTGCTCGGACGTTCCGATGATGACGTGACTCGCTGCTGGCAATTCCCGGTACTCGGCCGCGGACACCCATTCCGCCCATTCCGCCCATGCTTGCCATCTCCCTTCGCCACGCCTGCACCATTCCGGAGCGACTGGCTGCTTGTAACCCCGATTGCCTTCTTGCAGCCGACGGCACTTGCGGCGACAATGGCAGCATCGGGATGGCCGGCCTGATGAACCGGCCCGGCTTGACCACGGCGTGCGGTCCTTACCCTCCGTGGCCGTGGCCAGGCACACCCCGACCGAGGGTAAGAAACCATGTCCATTCTCATTCATCCCGATCCGGTCCCCCTCCGGGTGGACGAGCGCGGAGACGTCCGCGTCGGCCAGAGCCGAGTGTTGCTGGACACGATCGTTAGCCACTTCGTCGAGGGAATGTACCCGGACGAGATTGCTGGGAACTATCCAACCATCAGCCGATCCGAAGTCTATGCCGTGCTGGCCTACTACCTGCGCCACCAAGCCGAGCTGGATGGGTACCGTCAGCGTGAGCCGGGCCGAAGAGCTGCGCCGGCACTGGAGGCTGCCAAGGAGGGACGCTGGCCGGCTCCAGGCAAAGATGGATGCGATGCGGACTCAGAGGAACGCTCCCGATGCTGCCCCTGCTGATTGACGAACAGATTGAGGCGGCAATTGTGAACGGGTTGCGGCAGCGGCAACCCAGTCTCAACGTTGAGGAGACAAGTTGTCCAGCGCTCTCTGGTTGGGCAGGAGCCGATCGTGCAGGTGAACTGCCGGCCTCTCTTGACGGTTACACACTGGACGAGGAAGGGTTCCGCTGCTATGCCTGCCGGTACGTGACCGGCCCGGATGAACTCGCGAGCCCCCTGGATGCGGAGAACGCCTCAATGGACCTGGACGTTGCCGTGCTGTCGCGCACTCAGTTTGCGCTGACGATCATGTTTCACTACCTGTTTCCGCCGCTCTCCATCGGGCTGGCCACGCTGATGGTCTTCCTGGAGGCCAGGTATCTGTGGACCGGCGATGGCAAGTATCACTCCCTGACCCGCTTCTGGACCGGGATCTTCGCGGCCAACTTCGCGATGGGCGTGGCCACGGGCATCGTGATGGAGTTCCAGTTCGGCACCAACTGGGCCAGCTATGCCCGCTACGTCGGCGACATCTTCGGCTCGGCCCTGGCGGCGGAAGGGATCTTCGCCTTCTTCCTGGAATCGGGCTTCCTGGCCGTGCTGGTCTTCGGCTGGGACCGCGTCTCGCCGCGGATGCACTTCATCAGCACGCTCATGGTCTGCCTGGGGTCGATCTTCTCGGCGGTGTGGATCGTGGTGGCGAACTCCTGGCAGCACACGCCTGCGGGTTCCCGGATCGTCACGGAGACAATCGCCGGCCTGGAAGTGCGCCGCGCTGTCATCACCGACTTCTGGGGCATGATCTTCAACCCCTCGGCTCCGATCCGGCTCCTGCACGTCCTGCTCGGCGCCTTCATCCTCGGCTCGTTCTTCATGATGAGCATCTCGGCGTGGTACGTCCTCAAGGGCCGGCACGTCGAGCTGGCCAAGCGGTCGTTCACGGTCGCATTGATCTTCGGAGCCATCACCAGCGTGCTGATGCCGGTGACGGGCCATTTCCACGCCAAGGTGGTGCAGCGCACCCAGCCGGCCAAGCTGGCCGCCCTGGAGGGCCACTTCCACACTGGCCCGGCCGACCTGTACCTCATCGGCTGGCCCGACGTCGCGGAGCAAAAGGTCAAGTACGGCCTGGCCATTCCCGGCGGCCTGAGCTTCCTCTGCCATGAGGATTTCAAGGCGACGATCATCGGTCTGGAGGAGTTCCGTCCCGAGGATCGGCCGCCGGTGGTGCGTTCCTTCCTGGTGTTTCACCTGATGGTGGCGCTGGGCATCGCGTTCATCGGTCTGACCCTGCTGGGGCTGTTCTTCTGGTGGCGCGGCACCCTGTTTCAGAAGCGCTGGCTGCTGTGGATCTTCGTGGTCGCCGTCATCGGTCCATACCTGGCCAACGAGTCCGGCTGGGTGGCGGCCGAGACGGGCCGGCAGCCCTTCGTGGTTTACCCAGAGAAGGTGGACGTGACTGACAAGGACGAATTCGGGTTCATCCGCATGAAGGGCGGCATGCGGACGGTGGAGGGCCTGTCGAACCGCAAGGTGGTCACGGGCGACCAGGTGCTGACGTCGATCATCCTGTTCAGCCTGATTTACCTGATGCTCTTTGCCATCTGGGTGTACGTGATCCACACCAAGATCCAGCACGGGCCGGAAGAAGCGGAGCCGCCGCCCCCAGCGAAGACCAAGCCCACGGAGCTGCTGGAGGCGGCCAGCCGCTACACCGATCCGACCGGGCCTGGCCTGAGTTCCGGGACACAGAAGAAGTGAAAGGAGCGATCATGGACCTGGAACCTCTGCATCTGTTCTGGTTTGCCCTGATCGGCGTGCTGATGGCGGGATACGGCATCCTCGACGGCTTCGACCTGGGCGTCGGCATCCTGCATCTCTTTGTGCGCAAGGACGAGGAGCGGCGCGTCCTGATGAACTCGATTGGCCCAATCTGGGACGGCAACCAGGTCTGGCTGGTGGTCTTCGGCGGTGCGATGTTCGCCGCCTTCCCGAAGGCCTACGCCGCTGCGTTCAGCGGTTTCTACTTGCCGTTCATGCTGATCCTGTTCGCCCTGATCCTGCGCGGCGTCTCGATGGAGTTCCGCAGCAAGCAGCCGATGGCCTGGTGGCGGCAACTGTGGGACGTGCTGTTCAGCGGCGCCAGCGCCCTGGCGGCGTTCCTCTTTGGCGTGACGGTGGCCAATTGCATCGCGGGTCTGCCGCTGAACGCCGACGGCGACTTCAAAGATCCGGTGCCGCTGTGGCGGGTGCTTGTTGGTGAGAAGGTGCTGCCCGGCTACCCGAGCCTGGTGGGTCTGTTCGCCGTGTCCACCTTCGCCATGCACGGCTCGATCTATCTCTACCTCAAGACCGAGGGCGAGCTGCAGCAGCGAATCCACAAGTGGATGTGGCGGACCTTCTTTCTCTTCCTGGCCCTGTACCTGACGGTCTCGGCCATCACGCTGACCTCCTTTCCGCAGACGACCGGCAAGTACCGTGACTATCCCTGGCTGCTGATCGTGGTGCTGTTAAACATATTGGCCATCGCGAGCATTCCACGGGCCATTTACGTCGGCAAGCCGGTCTTTGCGTTCGTGTCGTCGTCCTGCACGATCGCGGCATTCACGTTCCTGTTCGGCATGACGCTGTGGCCGAACATGATCACGTCCACGGTCAATCCGGACTACAACCTGACAGTGGCCCGGGCGGCCTCGACCACGAAGACACTGGGGATCATCGCGATCATCGCGCTTTTGGGCATGCCGTTCGTGCTGGCGTACACGATCACGATTTACTGGGTCTTCCGGGGCAAGGTGAAGATGGGGAGGACGAGCTACTGAAGCCCATTCCTCCGGCACGAAAGATTGTAGGCCGGATTGCCAATCCGGCCTACGTGATCTTCTTCCTTGCCGGCGTCAAGCCACGCGGGGCAACGGCTCGTTCCTGGGCGGTGCCGCCGCGGTCTCCTGGGCCTCTGCCGTCGGCCAGCAAGCGGACAGGCCGTAGAATCCCAGCGCCACCAGCACCAGATACTGGAAGCCCAGCAGCATCGAGGTGTATTCCGCCAGGCCGCCCAGCATCGCTCCCGCGACGTTGAAGCCGAACGATCGATCCGGCTGCGCGACGCGGGCAAACGACACCGCGAAGATCACTCCGGCAAACAGGATCGGAGCAAACACCAGCAGGCAGGCGCCGCCAACCTGCACCGGACGCGGCATGCCCAGGAAGAAGTCCAGGGGTATCAAGGCGTTGAGTATTAGGACCACGGCCAGCCCGAGATACCACGGGGTCAACCGCCGGGGCTGCCGCCACAGGACGAAGAGATTGGCGGCCAGGATCATCACCAGGACGGCGAAGAAGACGATGGAGTTGACCATCCAGGTGCTGCCGAAGAGCAGGGCCACGTGAACCACGGCCTTGGTTTCCACCAGCATGAACCCGGCCCCGAGGAAGAACATCCGGCCGTCAAACGACCAGCGCGCCGGCGTGCCCTGGCCGCACGCCTGCGTGCGCTCCGGCCGGCAGGCCGGCCTGCGCTCGGCGCGAACAGGCACAGCAGCACCAGCGAGAGACCGCCAATCAGGATCATGCCCCGGACGGACAGGTCGGGGATCATCGGCCGGCGAAGATAGAGGAACGGCCAGTCATCGGTGGCGGAGCGGAGCGGCTCGGGCGGTTGTTCCACGCGGGCGACACGAAACCGCAGGCAATCCTCGCCGGCTTTGGTTGCTGCCTGGTCCCCGCCGACAGGGGTCGTGAAGCCATTGGGCATGTCGGGAGTGGGCGGCACGCCGGCAGGCACTCGATAGTCGCCGTGCCGCTCGAACGCCTGCCGCAGCCATTCGGCGCCGCCTCCGGCAAAGCAAAGGGTGAAACCGCCCGCCTGGGCCTCGGGCTGGACCACGTCCTGGCTGGGCAGGGTCAGCACCACGGGGGCCGAGCCGAACGCTTCTTCCATTTCCTGGACCAGCCGCGAGACGATCCAGCCCTGGCGGAAGAAGTTGTACGCGACAAAGGTGCCGGTCGGCTTGAGGCAGTGCTGCACGTCGGCGAAGGCCTGGCGCGTGAACAGGTAGCTCTCCAGACGGATGTTGCTGTAGGAGCTGTGCAGTACCAGCGAATCGACCAGCGCAAAGATCACCAGGTCGTACTTGCGGTCGGTGGAGTGGAGGAAGTTTCGGCCGTCGTCGAGGATCACCCGGACCCGGGGGTCCTGGTAGGGCCGATCGGGATGGTCGCGCTGTCCCAGGGCGTAAATCACCGGATCGATCTCGACGACGTCGATGCGCACGTCGGCCGGGCCCCACTGCAAGGCCCGACTGACGTCGTTGCCCGAGCCGCCGCCGATGATCAGCACGTCCTTGAACGGCTCGCCGCCGGCGTCGCGGTTGAGCAGGTGGGGCAGAGCGTAGGCCGGGTATTTCTCCTTGCGGGAGATCATCTCCTGGTGGCCAATCAGGTTGACGGCGATGGTCCGCTGCGGCGGACCGCTGTAATTGACGCGGTAGTAGGGCGACCAGTAGGTCTCCTTGCTGATGCTGGCAAAGCGTGCCCGCAGTTCGCTGGGCAGCAGCGTCAAGGCCGGCACCAGCAGCGCGGCCGCCACGGCTCCCCAGGCCAGCCGGGTCAGGGGGCGCGGCAGGCTTTGCCACAGGAACCAGAGGAGGCCCGCGGCGATGGGCAGGAACCACCAGACCGGGGACAGCTGATACCACGAACAGCCGGCAAACAGCACGATGCCGGTGATGCTGCCCAGGATGTTGATGGTGTAGGCTTGCAGTCGATGGGGCACGGCCTTCAGGGCCCGGCCCAGGACCTGGCCGGGACCGACCATGATCAGGGTGATCAGCAGGAAGAAGAGGGCGACAATCACCTCGACCGGAATGGCGAACCGGGCCAGGTCGGCGGTGTGGTATTCCGTGCCGAAATAGACCATCTGCGGCGATTGCTGATGGCCGACGTCGATGACCCGGGCCAGGGAGGAATGAATGCCTTCCATGCCCGTGGCGGCCACGAGAGCGCCGCCGAGCAGGAGCGGCGTCAGGACCAGGTAATTGCGGCGGTGATGGACGGCCAGGCAACCCAGCGACATGCCCAGGAAGCAGGCCAGCAGCACGGTATTGGTCAGGAACGTCAGAAACAGCACGTGAGCGGGGAACCAGCGAATGCAGGCCAGCTCCAGGAACAGGAGCAGCACGCTGATCAGGAACAGGTCCAGCCGGGGATGAGAGGGCGCTGCGGTCGCCGGTTGGTCGTCGGCTTTCCAGTCCGTGGACATCCGTTGCTCCTTCCATGGAACTGATGGGGATGCAAAACCTGAGGAGGAATTATCCGCGGAAGCGGGTCACGGGATCAAGGGGAATTGTCGGGCCGATCCAAAAGCCGCTTGCGGCTTCAGCGCACCAAGCGAAGCCGCAAGCGGCTTGATGGCCGCTCACGTCAGCAGCTCGATCTTCGGCAGCGGTCGATTCGGACTGCGCTGGAGAATCCAGTAGGTCAGGCCGGCACAGGTGATCACCACCAGGTGCAGGACAAAGGCGAGCCAGAGCCAGGCCGTCCGCGCCAGGAACCCCAACTTGATCCCCCGCCTGGCTTCGGTCAGGTCTTTCTCGACCGAGTTGGCATCCTTCACAATGGGGATGTCCGTATCGACTTTTTTGGCCCAGACGCTCTCCAGGTCAAAGCCCAGGATCAGCTGCAGCACGAGGAAGAAAAAGACCAGGAGATTAGCCACGGCCACGAGGCCCCAGCGGTAGGGCATCAATTGCTCCAACCAGGACGGCAGGCGTGGCAGCTTCAGGTAGGGCAGGATGATGACCCCGATGGTAATGACCAGCGTGGGCAGGAAAAGGAACAGATAGAAGATGGACAGCACGCTGGCGCCCACCTCGGGCACCTGAGCGATCTCTTTGAGATTGTTGTTTGGATCGCCTTGGGCGAAGGCGGCCTGCCAGGCACTCTGGCGAAACGCCGCGACTCCGCCCGGGAAGAGCCCAACCCAGGTGAAGAAGATCTGCAAGATAAAGATGAGTACCACGCACACCGGCGCCACCCACTGAAGCACCTTCGGGCTGAACCAGAGTGTGCGCGTCCGGGTGTAGCCCACCGGCGGCAGCGTGACGGACTTCGAGGGCCCCGGCGTCGGTTCCGGAGTGATCGACTCGGGAGCAGTGCTGGCCGGCGCGGGTGGCGGTGCGGGCGGCGGAGGCAGGGGCGTGGAGACCGGTTCCTGCTTGAGGCCATAGGTGTCGGACGGCGAAAAGGAGGGGGCGGGAGGCGAGGTCGGCGGTGCTGGGGGCGGCGCGGGCGGCAGCCTTGGCTCCGGCTCGGACATTGCCGGCGCGGGCGGCAGGGCCGGCACCGTGAACGTGCCCGCACACAGCGGACACTTCATCAGCTGCCCGGCGTATTGCTCGGGAACAGTGAGCATCTTCTGACAGTTGGGACACAGCAGATTCATCGGTTCAGCTGCCTCCAGCTATTACCCAAGTGGGACGGGCTTCCCAGCCCGTCCTACTTGTCGGGAGGATCTCCCGGGGACCACTCAAACCCAACGGAGCAAAAGCGTATCCGCCCGGCGGGCAACAGTCCAGAGCAGCTGGAGCGAATCGGCAAGAAAGGCACTTTCGCCTACCGCGCTCGTTCCCGAAAGGCCAGCGGCAGATCGTGGAGCAGGTCCGACGCGATCAGCCCCGTCTCGCTCAGCCGATCCCGGGCCAGGTCGCCCGCCAGGCCGTGCAGGAACACCCCCAGCTGGGCCGCCGCGAACGGCTCCAGTCCCTGGGCCAGCAGGGCCGCGATCAGCCCCGTCAGGACGTCGCCGCAGCCGCCTGTCGCCATGCCTGGGTTGCCCGTTGAGTTGATGAAGAGACGCCGGCCATCCGTCACGATGGTCCCATGCCCCTTGAGGACCAGCACCAGGCGATGCGTGGCCGCGTACTCGAGGGCCAGCTGCTGCCGGTGGGCCTGCACCTGTCTGGTGTCCAGCCCGGTGAGCCGGCCGAACTCGCCCGGGTGCGGCGTCAGCACCAGGCCCGGCCGGCGGGCGAACACTTCCTGAAGCAGTACCAGCCCGTTGAGGCCATCCGCGTCCAGGACCAGCGGCTGGCGGGTCTTCTCCAGCACTTCAACCAGCAGGGCCGACAGGGCCGGACTCTGCCCCAGCCCCGGGCCGACGGCCAGCGCGGTGGCTCCCTCGGCGACCCGGCACAACGGGTCCAGGGCCTCGGTCGCCAGCCGGCCGTCTTCCTGCGGCATGGGGCTGGTCATGTAGCAAGGATTGGCCCCGGCGACGATAGGCAAGATCTCCTGGGGGACCGCCAGGGTGACCAGGCCGGCCCCGCCGCGCAAGGCGGCGCTGGCGCAGAGGACCGCGGCGCCGGACATGCCCCGGCTGCCGGCGATCACCACCACCCGGCCGAACAGGCCCTTGTGGGCGTCGGCGGGACGGGGCGGCAGTCGCGGCAGGTCAAGGACCAGCTCCGGAGCGGATGACGGCATGGATGCAACGCCTTGGGGCAGCACGCATTTCGGGACGAATCCTCCCGTGGGTGCGCTGCGCGACCCACGGGAACTTTATAGCCATCCCGCTCACGACGGCGAGGCTTGCCGTGCGAGCCCGGCTCACTTCCGCTCGAACACCTGCGGCTTGTATCCCGGCAGGGCGGTCTTCTCGATCGCGAACGCGAAGATCCAGGTCGGCTGCTCGGCCTTGCAATCGTTGTCGCTGGTGACCAGCAGCAGGAGCCGGCCATCGGCCAGGTCCGGGCCAAAGGCGATGCCCTCAACCTTGGCGGGAAACTGCGGCCCCGCCAGACCGAAGGCTGGATCGAGCAGGTCCAGGAACGGCTTCCTGGTCACCGGCCGAACGCCTTCTGGGATTCCCTTCACCGGCAGCTCGGCCAGGTCGCTGATGTCGCTGGCGTCCTTGACGTCGATCAGTATCAGCTTCTTTATGCGGGCGTCCGTCCCTTCCCTGGTGTCGCGCTCGAACACCAGGAATTGCGTCTCGTTGACCGCCACCATCTCGTTGACGCCGTTGCTTGCCGTCTCCAGCGGGTAGAGGAACTCCCTCGGCTTGCCCTTGCCGACTGGCATTTCCAGGATGCGGACGTTGAGCCCTTCCTTGAGGGATTTGGCCCCGACACGGTCCTGGAGGAGCGGGCTCTGCAGGATGGCGTAGAGCTTGCTGCCGTCGGGCGAGATGGCCAGCCCCTCGAAGCCCCGGTTGGTCGCCCGACCGGAAGTGTTGTGCGGTGGCTGCTCCAGTTCCGCAGTCGCTCCCGGCTTGCGGATCAGGAACTTCTTCGGAACGTCAAACACCTTGAGCCGCTTGCCATCCCGGCTGAACTCCCACAGGAAAGGTCCGTACTCATCGGAAAGAAACACCGTGCCCATCCGGCCGACGCGCATGCCCTCGGGGTCGAAGCGCAGCCCAGCAGGCGAATTGGTCCTGTCGAACTCCGTGGCCAGGCCGACCAGGTTGTCTCCCTCCTCGTTGCGCAGCAGGGTGGTCGAGAGCAGGGTTGGCGAGACGGTTTTCGCTTTTGCATCCACGACGATCTCGAAGGTGTGGAACCGGCAGAACCAGCGCCGGGCGCCGTCGCCGGGGCCGCGGTCCGAGACCAGCAGATAGCGGTTGCCCACGCCGGTGTAAGCGATGGCCGAGCCAAAGCTGCCCAGCCGATTGTGGGGCGTCCCATCCTTGAGGGTGTCCTTCAGGCCCGACCTGTCGCGAGCGGTGCCGGGGATGCTCACCTTGCCGATCAGCTCGATCTCGGCGGCACGAGCTGAGGACAGCAGCAGACCGGCAACCAGGGCCGGAAGGACAACACGAACGGGCATGGCAATCCTTTCGCAAAAAGACTTTGAGAGGGCGTTCCCCCATGATACCCGGCTCGACAGGAGATACCTACGGAATTGCGAAATGTGGATGAAGAAAGATTGGCGGCCGCAGCATTGATTCTTCTCGATGCGCGGTATACTGCCGTCAGAGGTATCTCACAGGAAGAGGTGACGGATGGTTGCTCATGGTCGTGTGCAAAATGGCGTCGTGGTGCTGGACAAAGGCGTTCAGTTTCCGGAAGGACAGGAAGTGATTGTCCTCGGACGTGGAACGGCAGAGAGCGAACCCGGATTGCCGGCGCGGCCGCACAGCGTCCTGGACATCCCGACGGTTAGTCTTGGTCGCGTGCTGCGCCCGCTGAATGCCGATGACGACTTGCTCGGTGAAATGCTGGATGACCGCCCATGATTCATGGTCTCGATACGGGCTTTCTCGTGGCAGCGGAGGTGGCGGAGCATGCCGACCACACGGATGCTCGGGCCACATTGGCCCGGCTGGTTGGCGCGGGCGACAAGATCGCCATCGCTCCCCAGGTGCTGGCGGAATTCATTCACATCGTGACCGACCCCCGCCGCTTCACGCATCCGCTCGACATCGTGGCAGCCCGGCGACTGGCCGAGCAATGGTGGATAGCAAGCGACGTTGTCCCGGTTTTTCCCGACGATGGTGCAACGCGGCAGTTTCTCAGGTGGCTGGTGCAATTTGCTCTGGGCCGCAAGCGCCTGCTGGACACTCTGCTTGCCGCAACCTATCACCAGGCTGGGATACGCTCTCTGCTCACGACGAACCCGGCCGACTTCGGAGTGTTCGGTGTGTTCACTTGCATCACACCGAAGACTGCTCCTCCTGCAACTCCGTGACTGCAATACCTTTCAGCATCCCGGTTTGGTTCTTCATGATGCGTTTTTCCCCCGACCGCCCCAGGAAAATGCGGATGACGGAGACCGGACGGCCCATTCAGACCCTGACCGGGCACAAGTTGCGTGTCTGGCGGCTGGCGTTCAGCCAGGACGGTAACCGGCTGGCGTCGGCCAGCGAGGACGAAACGGCCAGGGCGTGGGACGCCGGCAGCGGCAAGGAAACGGCCCGTCTCAAGGGGCACGGCAAGTGGGTTCAGGACGCGGCGACAAGACCGTCATGATCTGGAACGCCGGCAGCGGTCAGGAAATCGCCACGTTTTCCGGTCACACCGATGAAGACGGTGGCGCACCTTCACAAGGAGCTTCTCCTGTCAGATTCTCTCTCAGGCGAGCCGGACACGATCACCAAATCGTTCGCGAAGCATGACGCCAGTGCTGTTACAATAGCCGTTGCGGTACAGGGACAGTTCGCGCAACCCAGCCAGGTGAAGAGATTCCGCCAGCGCCCTGCCACCCTCGTCGCCAACTTCGCAGCCGCACATCGAGAGGACCCGCAGTCCGCCCGCACGTGGAGAGGAGGCCAGCGAGCGGGCACCTTCATTGCCGATGCACTCTTCCAGCCACAGTTCCTTGAGGTTCGCCAGCAGTGGGGACTCCGCCAGAGCTATCGCTCCGCGGGCCGTCAGGCCCGTCTGACGCAACCACAGCGACTTCAGGCCCGGCAAACCGGGCCCCGCCAGCAGGCATTCCAGTCCTTCGTCGCCCAGAAGGGGGAGGTGGCAGAGATCGAGCTTTTCCAGGCAAGGGAATGACTTGTGTGCCAGCGACCTCATCCCTTCCGGTCCCACACTCGCATTCCACAATCCCAGGGATGTGAGAGCCGGCGCGTGGTGCAATGCCTCGATGCCTTGATCGGTAATGCTCTCGTCATTGAGCGTGAGGTGTCGCAGCCCTGGCCAGAAGACGGCCTCTCCCAGCACGCCGATGCCGACGGTGGTGACGCCGTTGTGGCACAACCACAGTTCCTGTAACCCAGCCAGGTACGGCGAGCGGGCCAGCGTCCGCACCCCCTCGTCACCCAGGGCGAAGCTTTGCAGCACGAGCTTCTTGAGCGACGCCAGTTGTGGAGCGGAAGCGAGGGCTGAGGCGCCCTCTTGCCCGACGTTGGAGTCCGACACGTTCAAATCGGTCAATCGTCGCAAGTGGGAAGCTTCCGCAAGCATCCGAGCGACGATCGCGCCAGAGAATGCGTTCAGTTCCAGATCGAGACGTTCCAGTCCGCAACAGGAGGGGGAAGCCAGCAAGGCCCTCATGCCGACTTCTCCGATGTCGTTCCACCCCAACCCTAACGACCGCAGCTTTGGCAGCAAAGGGGATTCAGCCAGAATGAGCGCGCTATCGTCGCGGAGGTGGTTGCAATGGAGGGTTAATTGCTTCAGAGAGGAAAGGTAGGGTGACAGGGCCAGGGCACGGACCCCGTCCGCACCGATCTGGTCCCCAAGGATGGCCAGGGAATGCAGTCCAGATAGATAAGGTGACTCAGCCAGGCACGCAGTTCCAATGGAGCCGATCCGATTGCGCGGGCGGGAGCGGATGACCAGTTCGTGCAGGCGTGCCAGTTCGGGGAAACGCGCCAGGCTCGCGACACAGCGCCCATCGGTTGCCCACAAGCGAAGCGTCCGGATCGGGGCGGCACGCAAGACCGCCAGAACCTGGCTCGCCGGGGCGTCATCCAATTGCACTTCCTCGATCAGCCCGCGGCGAAACTTCGCTTGCGTTGCGCCCAGCGCCCGCAGCGGCGCACGCCAGCAAGCGCCGTACTCAGCCAGCAAGTCTTCTTCTCGCTCTTGCAGAACTGCTCCGCGAGAGTTGTCCGGTCCGAGGCGGGCCAACTCAAGCTGCACCCGAATGAACTCGGCGCGTTCCGGCTGCCCGTGGTCATCGAGCCAGTCGGTGAAGATCTGCCGAGGGGTGTCGTCGTTCGGATTTTGAATGATGTCGTGAAGAAAGGCTTCTTCGTGGGTCATGAGCAGAGGCGCGGCGGCCTCGGGGGTTTGGAGACGCGGTTGGCGTCCGGGATTTGTTGGGATTGTACGCGACAACGCCCTTCCGGTCCAGAGGGGAATCCGGCCGTTGCAGCCAGAATGCGCTGGACTGTACCCAAAAAGAAAAGGCCAAACCAAAGCGGCAGAGCAAAGCTACTGCCGCACTCCAACATCGGCCAAAGTGGAGCTTAACTATCGCGGATGAACTCCGCGGCGTACGAACGCACCTCCTTGCCGTTGAGGACGTGAAAGGTCCGCAATCGCTCAATCAGTTGCCCACTGAACCGCTTGAGAGGTAGATGCACGATCTTCCGTCCAAATCGCCGCGCCAGTCGCCGCCAGGACGCCAGCGGCGGCCGGGGGCTGACCAGGGCGACGTGCCTCTCCAGAGTGTGCAGGAACGCCGCTCCCAGCAGCCGTTCCTCCAGTGTCTCGCAGAAGCGGAGCGAGCGGTCCGTCCAGATGTTGGGTACGTACCTCGGCGGAAACAGGAACGACGCCCCGCCATACTCGGCCTGGGCAACGCCGGGGCCGATCAGGTTCCGCATCGGGTCGGTGGCGTAGAAGCACAGCGTCGATTCCTCGCTATGTTCGGCGTGCCAGGTCGAACGGAACGGATATTGCCTCGGGTCGGCCGGGGTGTCGAACAGGAAAACGACCACTTCGATCGATCCCCGGGTCGGCGGGATGATCTTGACGTAGACGTCGCCCGTGTAGAAGTGTCGGAGCGTCTCGCGCATGTCGAGGCCGTCCATGACGCTGGTGGTGAACTTCTCCGAGCGGGCCAGGTCGGCCCCCAGGATGGCCTTGGCCTGCTCGCGGACGTGCAGCTGGAAGCTCTCGATGCGCTGGTCCTCCGGCGGCCAGGAACACTGGCCGTGCGGGTCCCAGCGCTGGAGCCAGCGCTTCTTCTCCTCGATCTTCGGACGCGGCCGCAGCTCGCAGGAGCGCCAGGTCAGCATCTGTCCCGGCAGCCGGCAGACCATCGGGCTGACGCCCCAGCCGGGCACGTCCGCCTCATTGAGGCCCATGCGCAAGAGCGGCGTTTCCTCCTCGTCTTCGGCGCCGTCCTCGGGGATCGGCTGGTACGGATAGAGGCGAGCCGTCTCCGCCACCGCCAGGGCGAACTCGTCGCCGACGGTCTGCTTGCCGGCCAGCACCAGGTTGTACAGGTCGGGCGTCAAGCGGCGGTCGATCAGGGCCAGGTTGCGGACGTAGCGGAAGTAGATGGCCAGCAGCTGCGGAGTGATCCGCTGGGCGACGCGGGGGTGCGTCCGCTTGAGGCGGTCGCGGGCTTGCAGCACCATCTCCTTGATGCCGTCGATGGACAGGTTGTCGTCCGGAGTCAGCTCGCGGATGCCGCGCTCGATACAGGCCCGTGAGAAAAGGCAGCTCGCCCAGCAGGAAGATCAGGGTGCGCGGATCGACCGGGAAGGTGTGCATGGGCGTGTCGAACGGCTCCGCCTCGTCGATGTCCGCTTCCTTGACGTAGGCGTCGCGAATCCAGGGCCAGTCGAGCAGCGAGCAGACGAACAGGATGGAGCGATGCTTCCTCTCCAGCTGCCGCAGCCGTTTGGCCATCCAGACGATGCGCTCGGCGTGCTGCCCGGGTCGCGGAGGTGGAATGGCCGGCAGCACGGCCGCGGCGAAACCTTCGGGGCTGACCTTCTTCAATGCGTAGGGATCGGGGAAGACGCCGGCGTTGGGCTCGAAGTACGGCGTCTCGCGGTCGATGAAGGCTCGCGGCAGGTGTTCGCCCAGGGCAAAGCGCAGGGCGGCGACGACGCCCTGGCAAGGATCGATCGGGACGTAGGAGAAGCCCGGCTCCGGACCCTCGGCGTCGCGCTGAACGACGACGGAGATGGCCGGCAGGTCCTGAACGGCCCGCTCGACGCTTTCCTGGAACGACGGCGGCAGCGGCACGGCCAGGCAATCGTAAGAGCGCTCGAGCAGCTCGGCCCGGACGCGCACGGCACAGTCGCCGGAGCCGTGAATGATCGGCAAGGCCCGGATGCGCGAGCTGATGGCCAGGAAAGCGTCGGCCCGGGAATCGCGATGGCGTGACATGGCTCGCTTCACTTTCCTCCTGGCAGCCTGTCCAGGGCCCAGACCCAGACCAGACGTCCGTTCCAAGGGCAGGGAATCGGACACTCTGAAGCTAACAGAGCGGCCAGCGGCAAGCAAGGAAGAAACGCCCACGCCGGCGCCAGGCGCAGGCAGGAACTGCAGGAACGCTCATCGACCAGGGCGTCAGCTCTGGTGCCAACCTCGGGCCCTTGCGGCGGTCAGCTCCTGGTCTGGACTGCCGACTCCGGGTTTGAGGATCAGCTCCGGCCCCGCTGTCTGCCTTGCCTGCCATTTGTTGGGGCGTGGCCGAGAGGCCAGAAGGAGCCGGTCGCTGTCGGAGGAGTGACACACCGCGTCATTTTGCTGCCTGCCCGCCACCTGCCAGGGTATTCGGGGGCCGGCTTCTCGTGCGGGCAAATGTCCCTGGTGACATGCGTGGCGGCCCTCAGAAGTCCTCCCCGGCCGGCCACTGCTCGATGCGGTCGGCGACCTGCTCCAGGATGCCCCGAAGCGTTTGGTAATCCAGGCCGGAGGGGTCCGTGCGCTGATTGAACAGGGCCACGAGGAGCACGCCGTCCGCACGCTCGAGCGCCAGGGTGAACGTGCCGGGCAGACTGCCGGTCTGCCACCGCCAGTGCCGGGGGCCTTCGCCGCTCCCACGCTTCTCCGCGGGACCGGCCGGGACTGGCTCGCCGTTGAGTTGATAGGCCGCCAGAAAGCGGGCCACGTCGGGCGCCGAAGCAATCAGCCCGCCAGCTGAACTGATCGTCTCCAGACAGAAACTGCCGTCCGGGGCCGCGACCAGTTCCTTGTCTGCGGATCGGACCACGTTGCGTCCCTGGCCAGCATCCCGGTAAGCCGGCTCGCGGGGATGGCGGTCTTGAGGCAAACTGCGTCCCCGAGCGACGGTTGTGATGCCCAGCGGTCCCACGATCTCCTGCCGCACGCAGTCGAGGTAACTCTGGCGGCTGACCTTCTCGATCACCAGGCCCAGGACGACGTAGCCGAAATTGGAGTAGACGGTCTTGCTGCCGGGAGCGAACTGCAACGGCTGACCTGCCACGTAACGCAGCAGGTCTGCGGGACTGGCGGGGCCCGGCTGACCCAGTTCCTCGGCGATCTCCGCAACGCGGAAGACCGGATCGAAGCTGCGGCCGCAGTCCCAGCCTCCCTGATGGTTCAGCAGATGCTCGATGGTGACGTCGTGCCAGCGTGGATCGAGGGTTTTGCCGGGCGGCGGTTGCACGTCCAGCAGCTCGCACACCTTCGTTTCCAGGCGGAGCTTGCCCTCGCGGATCAGCTTGCGGATGGCGGCGGCGGTGAACGGCTTGGTGAGGCTGGCCAGGCGAAAGGGTCGTCGGGCAACACCTCCCGCTTCCCCTCCCGGTCGCTGTAGCCGTAACCCCGCGACAGCACCAGCCGGCCTTCCTTGACCACCGCCAGAGTGCCGGCGCGGATGGATCGCTCCTGCATGAACTGCTGCATCGCCTCATCAAACCGCCGCAGTGCCGGCACGGCCTTGCCGGTCTGGGGCAGCGGCGGTTTGGGAGGATTGCCCTTGAGCCAGACGGCCAGGTAGCGGCTGGTCCTGTCTTTGTCCTGCCAGTAGCCGGAGAGGATTACCGGCTTGTAGCCGTCTGCCATCATCTGCGCGTTTTTGTCCCGGAACTGCTCTGCGGTCAGTCCCAGAGCATCCGCCCAGTCCAGTTTCGGCTGGTCCCGGACCAGCACGGCAGCGAAGACCAACCGACCCTGGTTCACGTAGGCCGAGGCGCTGATCGGCCGATAGCCCTCGTCCCGGCCAGCCTGGAGGAACCGCGTGTATTCGGCCGCGGTCAGTTTGATTTCGGCTCGGTAGGGGATACCCTCGTCTTTTTCCCAGAGAACGACGAAGCTGCAACCGTTGCCTGTGGCATAACCATCGATCTGGGCGGGACGCTGTAGCTGCGGGGCTTTGGTGGAAGGCTTCGGCAGCAACTCCTTCAGTTGGGCCTCCAACGCCTCCGCGGTCACGTCGAATTGCAACGATCCCGCAGGCTGCCCATCCCGGACCCAGGCAGAACCATAAACCATCGTGCCGCCGAAGGGATAAGCAGTCCCACAGAGGGGGCGAAAACCGCCCTCCAGCTTGTTCTTGACGTACTCGTCGCGATCGCGCTGATAGTATCCGGGTCTCACGTCCCACCCAAGCAGCTGGTCGTTCCGGATGGCGATGGAGGCGTAGCGCGGCTTGCCGCCCGCATCGTGGCCGTGGACACGGATGCACCGAAATCCGTCTCCGTTCAGCCGCTTGGCATGGTCGTCAAATTCGGCCTGAGTGGCATCACAGAGGACCTTTACCCCATGATCCGGAGGCGGCGGGACTGGCTCTTCGGTTCCCTGCAATCGCCAGAGTCGAACCGTGCCATCACAACTGGCGGACACGGCGTGATAGCCATCGCGCAGGAAGGCCACGCTCGTGACCGTTTGTATGTGGCCTGAAAACGGACGCAGCACCTGCCCCGATTTGGCGTCCCAGAGCCGCAGGACCTGGTCGTGTTGGACCGCGCGCCATCCCACGTCCGGGGCGGCTTGGGCACCGCCCGTGGAGAGCGCGTACCGGCCGTCCGGAGAGAGCGCCACACTCAGGATTCCCGTGGGCTGTTTCTCGAAGCAAAGGACCTGCTTGCCGCTGGCAACGTCCCACCAACGCAAGGTTCCGTCCAGGCTACCGGAGAGAAGTAACCGGCCATCGGCAGAAAAGATAACACTCGTGACAGGGCCCTCGTGTCCGAGGAAAATGCGGTCCTGGCCCGAGGTCAGGTCCCACAAGCGGATGGTGCGGTCGCGATGCCCGGAGACCGCGTGGACACCGTCGGGGGCAAAGGCCACGCTGTGGGTCCAGCTGCAGTGCTGTCCGAACCAATTGCGTTGCATACCGCTGACGTCCCACAGCCGCAGACCCTTTTCCAGGCCTGCCGATAGGATCCGCTGGCCATCCGGCGAGAAGGCGACGCAGTGGACCTTCTGCACGTGTCCAGGGAAGGTCGTGACTTCCTTCCCGGCGGTCAGGTCCCAAAGCCGCAGATCGAAGTCCGAGCCCTCTATCCAGCGGTCATTCACCAATCGACCTGCGCCGCCCGAAAGAAGGAAACGCCCATCGGGAGACACGGCCAGACCGGTGATCTCCTTGTGCGCGAGCCAGCTTTTCCACTCTTTCCCGCTGGCAACATCCCAGACGCGAATCCTACCGTCCCGACCACCGGAAACGGCAAACTTGCCATCGGGAGTCACGACCACAGCGTCAACAATGTCCACGTGGCCCAGAAAGCGATGAACCTCCCCTGGTGGACCGGGAGGAGGTTGTCGTGTGGGGACACGTGGTGGGTCGTGCGGGGTCCTGGGACGCGGGAGAAGGCTGATGGTCCCGGCCAAGGCGAGCAGAGCGGCGGCCGCCACCCACCACCGCTTGAACCGACTCGGGCGAACCGACCTCTCCGGGGTCGGCTGACAGAAGGGTTCCAGAGCGGACACGACCTCTGAAGGCGTCTGGAAGCGCGCGGCCGGGTCCTTGGCCATCATCCGCTCGACTACCCGAACCAGGTCGGGAGGCAGTTCCATACGTTGTGTGGCCAGTGCCTCGGGATCCCGTTCCAGGTGAGCCGCCAACTTCTGGTTCAGGTTGCCCCCCGGGAAAGGGGGCTGGCCCGTCAGCAGGAAGTACAGCGTACACCCAAGGCTGTAGACGTCGGCCCGCGTGTCGGCAGAGTGGGCGTCGCGGATTTGCTCCGGAGCCACGTAATCGGGGGTGCCCATCGGCTGGCCCACAGCGGTCAGCCCGCCTTCGCACCACTGCTCGGTGCCAATACTGGCCAGACCGAAATCCAGCACCTTGACTTGACCTTCGGGCGTCAGCATCAGGTTCTGCGGTTTGATGTCGCGATGCACAAGCCCTTGCTCCAGAGCATGCGCCAGACCCAGGGCCGCCTGCCGCACGCCGTCGCAGGCTTTCTCAACGGGCAGCGGTCCGTCGCGTTCCACCAGCGCGGCCAGGCTGACGCCCTCGATGAACTCCATGACCAGGAAGTGCCACTCGCCAGCCTGCTCGGCGTCGTAAGCCTGCACCAGGTTGGGATGCGACAGCAGGGCCACGGCACGCGTTTCCCGGCGGAAGCGTTCCACAATGCTGGGAGAGGCGGTCAGTTGCTTGCTGATGACCTTCAAAGCAACGGTGCGGCGCATCAGCCGATGTTCCGCCTTGTAGACTTCGCCCATGCCCCCTGCCCGAGTCGTTGCAGCAAGCGATAGCGGGGATGGTTGCCCAGTTCCGGAGGCGTGTCGGCGTCCTCGAAGGCAACCGTCAGGGCCAGCAGGTCGGGATGAGGCACCGGCGTGCTGCTGCCCGAACACAGCAGCGCCAACAGAGGGTCGTTGGGGGTAGCCAGAACCTCCTTCTGGCATCGTTTACATACGTCCAGATGGTCGGCGATGGCGACGGCCTCGTCGTCCTCCAGCCGCCCCTGGGCGAACGCCGTCAGTGCTTCGGCCGTCGGGTGCGCTTGCTCTTTGCTGGTCACGTGTTGTCCTCATTGTTTTGCAGGCCACCAGGCGCATCGAAAACCCATCCTCCCCTGCAACCCTCTCCATGGATCAGGCTTCAGTTGGTCGGCAGGCCATCCTGGTAGCCCGAGAGCGCCTGGAACGTGTTGAAATTCATGTTCGCTTGGAGCCCGCGCACCGATCCATCCGCCAGACAAAACTGGACGATCCCCGGATGATTGCTGGAGTACTGCTGGAGAGTTCCAACATAGGGCTGGGTCTGGCCCGGCATTCCCTCAACGATGGACAGCCAGCCGACCCCCATCCAGCTGTAAGCATACCCGGTAGGGGGGATGGTCTCGCCGAACAGCAAGGTGTTGCTGGTGCCGTCAGTCACCCGAACCAGGCTCACTTGCGACCGGTTGGTAAAGATGCCCTCGTAGAGGGGAATGACCGCCGCATTGTATCCTGCCATGCCCAGGTAGTTGGTCTGGCCGAGCTTTCCGCCAGCGTCCGCGGGGGTGAGATACCACCAATCCATCGTGTAAGGCGGTGGAGGATTTGAGTAGGAGTGGAAGGCCACGGCTGTTCCCGTGGCGGGGGGGGTAATGACAGGGTTGGACGGACAGAGGAACGTCTTGGGTTGCTCCCGGGCCGCTTGCAAGGGCCCCGCATAGCTCCACCAGATGGGGTTCTTGGCGTCAAGCTCCAGGTAATCTCCGGGCAGGCCGGTCTGCAATTCGGTAAAGATCGCCTGCTGCTCCAGGTAGGGGAGCAAATAGGCCAGCAGGCCCACTTCTTGTTCGTAGATTGGATGCTGGATGGCGGTCTTGTCGGGATAGGGCCCGAGATACCCGGGAGGGAAGTTGCCAACAGCGTCATTGTACTGGTGAGCCGCCAGGCCGATCTGCTTGAGATTGTTCTGGCACTGCGCCCGAGCTGCCGCCTCGCGGACCTTCTGGACGGCGGGCAAGAGCAGGCCAATCAGGATGGCGATGATGGCGATCACCACCAGCAGTTCGACCAGGGTAAAGCCGGTCCGTGGGCGACGCGGTGACGGGAACGGGAACATGGCCGGAACCTCCTGGAACCTGGAGCCAAACGCCCCGCGCCGTTGCTGGGCAATACAATGGACTTTCACAACGCTCTATCTCTTATGGACACATCTCGCGAAATCCTGTCAGAAAAATGGCGCCCTCAATCAGTCAGATCGTGCGCCAGATCGCGTAACCGCTTGAGAATGCGGGACTTGGTGAGCAAAACCGCATTGACGGAAATTCCCAAAGTGCCGGCGACTTCCCCAGCGTCGTCGCCGTTGAGCAACCGGCGAAACGCATGCCAGGTGGCCGGAGCATAGTCGGGCTCCAGCTGGGCCAGCATCCCCTTGAGGACGTGCTGGTCGTGTTCGCGGTCCCACAGCCGGCTCAGGTCACTGGCGGGATCTTGCAACTGGTCCAGCACCGGCTCGATGGCGGCGTTGTTGCGTTCGCCCCGCCAGAAGGCCCGCAGCCGGTTGACCATGATCTGCCGCAGCCAGCCGCGGAAATGTCCCCGGACTGGGTCGTAGTGAAACTGAGGCAGCTCGCTGAGGACCGCTTGCAAGATGTCCTGCACCAGGTCGTCGCAATCGTGGGGTTGCAGCGCGTAGCGGCGCAGCCAGGAGGTCAGCAGCGGCCGATAGAGGGCGTCGAAGCGTCTCCAGGCGTCGGCATCCTCGGGCGCCTCGCGGAGTCGGTTCAGAAGAGTGGGCGGTGTCTGGGCCATGGGCGGCATCCTCTGGGGCAACGTCGAACTGGAAGGGATTATCCCAGCCCACCGCCGAGGATACAAACAAAAAAAGCAGTGCCTTCAGAAGTCCGTCCCGGCCGGCCACTGCTCGATGCAGTCGGCGACCCCTTCCAGGATGCCGCGGATCGCCTGGTAATCCAGGCCGGAGGGGTCGGTGCGCTGGTTGAACAGGGCGACGATCCCCACGCCGTCCGGACTCTGCAGCGCAGGGTGAACGTGCCGGGCAGACTGCCGGTCTGCCACCGCCAGTGCCGGGGGCCTTCGCCGCTCCCACGCTTCTCCGCGGGACCGGCCGGGACTGGCTCGCCGTTGAGTTGATAGGCCGCCAGAAAGCGGGCCACGTCGGGCGCCGAAGCAATCAGCCCGCCAGCTGAACTGATCGTCTCCAGACAGAAACTGCCGTCCGGGGCCGCGACCAGTTCCTTGTCTGCGGATCGGACCACGTTGCGTCCCTGGCCAGCATCCCGGTAAGCCGGCTCGCGGGGATGGCGGGCTTGAGGCAAACTGCGTCCCCGAGCGACGGTTGTGATGCCCAGCGGTCCCACGATCTCCTGCCGCATGCAGTCGAGGTAACTCTGGCGGCTGACCTTCTCGATCACCAGACCCAGGACGACGTAGCCGAAATTGGAGTAGACGGTCTTGCTGCCGGGAGCGAACTGCAACGGCTGACCTGCCAGGTAACGCAGCAGGTCTGCGGGACTGGCGGGGCCCGGCTGACCCAGTTCCTCGGCGATCTCCGCAACGCGGAAGACCGGATCGAAACTGCGGCCGCAGTCCCAGCCTCCCTGATGGTTCAGCAGATGCTCGATGGTGACGTCGTGCCAGCGTGGGTCAAGCGTCTTGCCCCGGAGCGGTTGCACCTCGAGCAGGTCGCACACCCTGGTATCCAGGCGAAACTTGCCTTGGCGGATCAGTTTGCGGATGGCGGCGGCGGTGAACGGCTTGGTGAGGCTGGCCAGGCGAAAGGGTCGTCGGGCAACACCTCCCGCTTGCCCTCCCGGTCGCTGTGGCCGTAGCCCCGGGACAGCACCAGCCGGCCATCCTTGACCACCGCGAGTGTGCCGGCCCGGATGGACCGTTCCTGCATGAATTGCTGCATCGCTTGATCGAACTTCTGCAATGCCGGCGCCGCCTTGCCGGTCTGGGGCAGCGGGGGTTTGGGAGGGTCGCCCCTGAGCCAGACGGCCAGGTAACGACTTTCGTTGTTGTGGAAGTAGCCCGAGAGGATCACCGGTTTGTAGCTGTCTTTCATCATCTGGTCGTTTTCACTGTTGAACTCAGCGTGTGTCAGCCCCTGAGGAGATGCGTGCCACTCCAGTTTCGGGTCGTCCCGAAGAAGCACGGTGGTGAAGAACAACTGACCATTGTGCGGGTAGGCCGAGACGCTGATCGGTCGATAACCCTCGATCTTCGCTTTCTGGAGGAGCTTCTGGTACTCGGCAGCCGTCAGGTTGTGTTCGACCCGGTAGGGAGTGCCATCGTCTTTCTCCCACAAGACGGCAAAGCCGCACCCGTTGCCTGTCGGGTAACCGTTGATCTGGGCGGGACGCTGTTGCTCCGGGGTCTTCAGCCGCGTTTCGGCCGTCCAGCCTGCCAGCAACGGGACAGACAAACCTCCCGCCTGAGCCACAGCCGAAACGATGGTCGAAGGCTTCGGCAACAACTCAACAAGCCGTGTCTCGAATTCCTCCCTGCTCGAGTAGAACTGCAACGACCCCGCCGGCTGCCCATCTCGATGCCAGAGAGAAGCATACTTCATCGAACTGCCGTGGCGAAAAGCAGTCCCACCGAGAGGACGGAAACCCTCTTTCGCCATGTCTCTGACGAAATCCTTGTGGCCATTCAGGTCCGGGGTTCGTGTGTGCCAGTGAAAATGGACCGACGTTCCTGCGTACCGTCGAAAACAGATGTCCTTGTTGAAGATGACAGCAAAGCGCGTTTGTCCTCCCGCGTCGTGAGCGTGGAACCAGACGGGGACATATTCGGAGAAACCAAGGCGCCATGCGGCGTCTATCCCCTTCCAATCGGCATCGCAGATCGCCAGGGTTCGGGGAATGGGTTTTTCCGGTCCCGGTTCTTCGTCGCCCTGCAGACGCCAGAGCCGGACGGTCGTATCTCGGCTGCAAGACAGGGCACGATAGCCATCTGGCAAGAAGGCCACACCAAGGACGGAACTCGCGTGACCCGGAAACGTTCGCAGCCGCTGACCGGTCTTGACGTCCCAGAGCCGCAGCACCCAATCGTCCTCGGCGGGGCCCAGGACGCCCCGCACCATGATTTCCCCACTTCCCGAAAGGGCCTGCTGACCGTCCCGGGAAAAAGCCACGCTTCTGACCACTGTTGGGTGTTCCAGGCAGTGAAGTTGTTTGCCGCTCGCCACGTCCCAGACGCGCAGGGTCTGGTCAATGCCGCCGGAGAGCACCTTGCTGCCATCGGGAGCAAAGGCGACGCACATCACCTCGTTCTTGTGACGGTCGAAAGTGCGAAGGAGGTTTCCCGTCGCCAGGTCCCACAGCCGGACCAGGTTGCGATTGTCTCCGGTGAGCGCCCTGGTCCCATCCGGGGAAAAGGCGACACAGTGAATGCGGGTCTCGGGGATTTCGATTGCTGGCCGCAACTGCCGGCCCGTCTCCACGTCCCACAAGCGGAGGGTGCCATCCATACCCCCTGAAAGGGCCTGTTTGCCATCGGCAGAGAAAGCCACGCCGAAGACAACCCCCGTGTGCCCCTTGAAAGAGCGGATTGGCTTCCCGGCCTGGCTCCACAGGTGGAGCTGGAAGTCCTCGCCGAGGATCCAGTGGCCGTTTCCGTCTAACTTGCCGCCGCCGCTGGAGAGGATCCAGCGTCCGTCGGGAGACACAGCCAGAGCTTGAATCGGTTCGCTGGCAGCCTTCCAGTGAGTAACCTTTGCCTTGCTGGCAACGTCCCAGACCCAGACCGTGCCGTCCTCACACCCGGATACCGCCCACTGACCGTTTGGGGTCACGGCCAACTGTCTGACGTGGACTTCATGATCAAAGCGGTGAATTTCTCCAGGGGGGCCGGAAGGTCTTCTCTCTCCCGCTCCGCTCCCCGAAGTCATGGGGAAGGTCGATCGGTGCCAGAGGACCGCCAGCCCGGTCACCGCGGCGAGGGCAAGCAGGGCCGCGGTCAGCAGCCAGTTCCGCCCGGTCGGCTTCTCTCGCCGCGGCTTGCAGAACGGCTCCAGGGCCGAGATGACTTCCCCGGGGACCTGGAAGCGTGCGGCCGGGTTTTTGGCCATCATCCGCTCGACCACCCGAACCAGTTCGGGGGCAAGACCCGAACGCAGGGCCGCGATCGCCTCCGGCTTCTGTTCCAGGTGAGCCGCGAACTTCTGGGCCGTGTTGCCTCCCAGAAAAGGGGGCCGGCCCGAGAGCAGGAAGTACAGGGTACACCCAAGGCTGTAGACGTCGGCCCGTGCGTCGGCCGTGCGGGCATCGCGGATTTGCTCGGGAGCCATGAAATCGGGCGTGCCCATCGGCTGGCCCACGGCTGTCAGCCCCTGTTCGCCCCATTGCTCCGTGCTGATGCTGGCCAGGCCGAAATCGAGCACCTTGATCTGTCCCTGTGGCGTCAGCATGAGGTTCTGGGGCTTGATGTCCCGATGCACCAGCCCTCGCTCCAGCGCATGCGCCAGACCCAGGGCCGCCTGGCGGACGCAATCGCAAGCCCTCTCGACGGCCAGCGGCCCATCGCGTTCCACCAGCGCGGCCAGGCTGACGCCCTCGATGAACTCCATGACCAGGAAGTGCAGCTCCCCGGCCTGCTCGGCGTCGTAAGCCTGCACCAGGTTGGGATGCGACAGCAGGGCCACGGCACGCGTTTCCCGGCGGAAGCGTTCCACAATGCTGGGAGAGGCGGTCAGTTGCTTGCTGATGACCTTCAAAGCAACGGTGCGGCGCATCAGCCGATGTTCCGCCTTGTAGACTTCGCCCATGCCTCCGGCACCCAGGCGTTGGAGTAAGCGATAGCGGGGATGGTCACGCAACTCCGACGGCATCCCCACATCGACGTGGGAAACTGTCAGAGCCACCAGGTCGGGATGTGGCACCGGGGTACTGCTGCCTGAACAAAGCAGGGCGAACAGCGGGTCGTTGGGAATGGCAAGCACTGCTTGCTGGCAGCTGGCGCAGACGTCCAGGTGCTCGGCAATGGCAACGGCGTCGGCATCCTCCAGACGCCCCTGGGCAAATCCAACCAGCGATTCGGGAGTCGGATGAGTCGGCCCTTGCTGCGTCATGAGAAGTCCTCGTTCAGGGGATAAGGCTCCAATCGACCGCTACACGATCCTGGTAGCCCGAAAGTGCCATGAACGTGCTGTAATCCATGTTGGGCCGCAGCGCTCGCACGGAGCCATCTGCCAGACAATACTGGACGATGCCCGGATGATAGCTGCCGTACTGAAAAGTGAGCCCCCAATGGGACTGGCCCTCTTGAGCCATTCCCTGATTGATGGCCAGCCAGCCGACCCCCATCCAGGTATAAGCGGTCCCGGAAGGGGGGATCACCTCGCCGAACAGCAGGGTGTTGCTGGCGCCGTCCGCCTGGGTTACCTGCCGCAAGATCACGGACGAACGGTTGGTGAAGATGCCCACATACTGAGGGTCGATCAGGGCCTCATGTCCCGCCATGCCCAGGTAGTTCGTCAGGCCCAGGGACACCCCTGGCTGGGTAGGATTAAATCCCCACAAATCCTCCGTGTAGTTATCCGGTGGAGGTTGAAAGTAAGAGTGAAAGGCCATCCCAAATCCCAAAGGGGTTGAGGTCACGGCCGGAGCAGATGGGCAAAGGAACATCTTGGGCTGTTGCTGAGCTGCTTGCCAGGGCCCCGCGTAGTTCCACCATCCGGGGTAAACCTTGGTGAGAGCCAGGTAATCTCCGGGTAGGCCTGTCTGCATTTCGGTATAGAGCGGCCCCTGCTCCAGGTAGGGGAGCAAAAAAGCAAGCAGACCGACTTCTTGTTCCCTGTTCGGGGTCTGGATGATGGTCAGGTTCCAATAGGGCCCGAGATAGCCGGGAGGGAACTTGCCTTCAGCATCATTGTAAAGGTGAGCGGCCAGGCCAAGCTGCTTGAGATTGTTACTGCACTGGGCCCGCGCCGCCGCTTCGCGGACTTTCTGGACGGCGGGCAGCAGCAGGCCAATGAGGATGGCGATGATGGCGATCACCACCAGCAACTCGATCAGCGTAAAGCCGGACCGCGGACGCCGCGGCGACAGCGACGGGGACATGACCGAAACCTCCTGGAATCTGGAGCCAACCGCCCCGCGCCGTTGCTGGGCAAGACAAGGGACTTCCACAACGCACTATCTGATATGGACCGAACTCGCCCAATCCTGTCAGAAAAATGGCGCCCTCAATCGGTCAGGTCGTGCGCCAGATCGCGTAACCTCTTGAGAATGCGGGACTTGGTGAGCAGAACCGCATTGACGGAAATTCCCAAACTGGCGGCGACTACCCCGGCCTCGTCGCCGTTGAGCAGCCGGCGGAAGGCCTGCCAGGTCGCCGGGGCGTAGTCGGGCTCCAGTTGGGCCAGCATGCCCTTGAGGACGTGCTGGTCGTGTTCGCGGTCCCACAGCCGGCTCAGGTCGCTGGAGGGATCTTCCAGCTACCCCAGCACCGGCTCGACGGCGGCACTGTTGCGTTTGCGCGCCGCCAGAAGGCACGCAGCCGGTTGACCATGATCTGCCGCAGCCAGCCGCGGAAATGCCCCCCGGACCGGGTCGTAGTGGAAGTGAGGCAGCTCGCCGGCCACTGCTTGCAAGATGTCCTGGACTAGGTCGTCGCTATCGTGGGGTTGCAGCGCATAGCGGCGCAGCCAGGCGGTCAGCAGCGGTCTGTAAATGGCGTCGAAGTGTCTCCAGGCGTCGGCGTCCTCGGGCGCCTCGCGGAGTCGGTTCAGAAGGGTGGGCGGTGTCTGGGCCATGGGCGGCATCCCCTGCGGCAGCGTCGGACTGGAAGGGAATGGGAAACCTAATAGAGCAACCGGGCCAGCCGGGAGCGATACTCGTTGGCCAGCGGATGATCGACGCCCAGGACGTAGAAGATCTTGACCATGGCGTCGCGGATCTTCGTCGGCGCCAGCTTGAAGTCCTGCTCGGCGGCGTCCATCAGCACTTCCAGGGCTTTCTCGTACTGCCCGGCCGCGGCCAGCACCACCCCCAGCTCGTAGCGGGCCTGGGTGCTGTTCGGATTGGCCGTCAGTCGGCGGCGGGCCTCGGCCTCCGTGCCCAGGTCCTTCGCCATCTGCCGCAAACCGACCTGCGCCCGGATGCGGTCCGCCTCGGCGCCCTCGGCTCCCTCGGAGCCGACCGGCTCCAGGATGTCGTTGATCTCCTCCAGCTTGTTCTGGGCCAGCAGCGCCCGCGCCAGGCCGACCCGGGCTTGCTGATTGGCGCCATCCTGGGCCAGGGCGTCGCGATAGGACTTCTCGGCTTTGGCCGGGTCGTTGTCCGCCTGTTTCTGCTCAGGCTGTTTCTCCTCGCCTTGCTCCGTCAGAAGCCGGCGGACGAACTCCTTCAGGTGCGGCTCGGGCAGCACGCCCTCGAACTGCAGCACCAGCTGGCCATCGACGATCGCCTTGACGGCCGGGATCGATTCGACCTGGAAGTAGCCGGCCAGGTTGGGGTTGTCATCGACGTTGATCTTGGCGAGGATCACCGCGCCCTGCTGTTCGTTGACCACCTTTTCCAGGACCGGACCCAGGGCCCGGCACGGGCCGCACCACGGCGCCCAGAAGTCGAGGATCACCGGCTGGTGCCGGGACGCCTCGACGACCTTCTCGGCAAAGTCGGCCTCGGTAACGTCGATGACCCAGGAAGACGCGGACGGATCGCTCATCACTCTCTCAGCTCCGGAACAGCTCCTCGATCGGCTCGGCCTCGGTCAGCGGCAGCGGGCGATTGTCCGGTCCCGGAATGCGGGCCGTGTTCAGATCGAACCCCAGGCCCTTGTAGACCGTGGCCGCGATCTCGGCGGGGCCGACCGGCCGATCGCGCGGCTCGCCGCCGTTCTTGTCCGACGCGCCGATCACCTGGCCGCCCTTGATGCCCGCCCCGGCGAACAGCACCGACCAGACGCCCGGCCAGTGATCGCGGCCGCCCCGGCCGTTGATCTGCGGCGTCCGGCCGAATTCGCCCATCGCCAGCACCAGCGTCGTGTCCAGCAGGCCGCGCTGCTTCAGGTCTTCCAGCAGGCCCGTGTACGCCAGGTCGAACATCGGACACAGCGTTTCCTTGTAGTCGTCCAGCCGGACCGCCAGCGAGCCGCCGTCGGCGTGGCAATCCCAGGTGATCTCGTTGAACACCGTGTCGAACATGTTCACCGTCACCAACCGGACGCCGTGCTCGACCAACCGGCGGGCCAGCAGGCAGCTCTGGCCGAAGGTGTTTCGTCCATACCGGCTCCGCAGTTCATCCTTCTCGGCGGCCAGATCAAATGCCTTTTTGGTCTTTTCGGCAAACAGCAGGCCAAACGCCTGCTCGTAGGCCGAGTCGCGTGACCGGCTGTCCTCCGTGGCGTCGAAGGCCCGGTGTGCGTTGTCCACCGCTTCCAGCAGCTCCTTGCGGTTACGCAGCCGGGCCGGGTCGATGCCGGGGGCGGCGTTCAGGTCGCTGATCTGGAAGTTCCGGACCGAGGGGTCGCCGCGCAGGAACAGCGGCTCGTGCCGGGAGCCAAGAAAGCCGGCCGACTGGCCGTGGCTGACGCTGACGCCGGTGTTGCCGATCGGCGACGGCAGCACCACGAAGGGCGGCAAGCCGACAGTCTTGGGGCCGCGCATCACCGACAGGACCGAGCCATAGTGCGGATATTCCTGACCGCCGCGGAACAGGTGGCCGGTCTGCATCATCTGATGGCCGGTCTCGTGGATCGGGGCGGCCTTGTGGTGGACCGACCGGACCAGGGCCCAGCGCTCGGCCGTCTGGGCCATCAGCGGGAAATGCTCGCCGATCTCGATGCCCGACACGTTGGTCTTGATGGGGCGGAACGGCCCCCGGATCGTGTCGGGAGCGTTGGGCTTGAGGTCCCAGGTGTCCAGCTGGCTGGGGCCGCCGACCAGGAACAGGAGAATGCAGTTGATCTCATTGCCGCGGGCCTTTGCCGAGGCCCGGTTCAGGTCGGCCAGGCTCAGACCGACCGCGCCCGCGCTGGCGGCCCCGACCCGGAGAAAATCCCGGCGCGTCAGACCGTCACAAAAGCGAACGCCCTTCTTGCCGTGAAAGTGCAACATCCTCGTGCCCCCCTGGATGGATGCGTGGCGGGAATCTCTACGCATCATCGTATCCGCCCTCACGGCGGATGCAATGGAAAAAGGGCGGATCGGGCCCGCGCACCGGGTTTGCTCGTTTGGACTCGACCCTGTAAACTATCCGCTCCAGCGTCGCCAAAGCTGCCAGCCCTGGCGATGCGAGCCCATCCTACCGGAGGAAACGATGCGGAAACTTTCTCTCGGCTTGCTTGCTCTCTGCCTGCTCCTGGCGGCCAGCCAGGCCGGCCAGTACGATAAGACCCGGCTCGACAACTGGCCCGCCTGGCGTGGTCCCCTGGCCAACGGCACCGCGCCCAACGCCAACCCGCCCGTCACCTGGGACGACAGGACCAACGTCAAATGGAAGGCAGCCCTGCCCGGCCGCGGCAGTGCCACGCCGATCGTCTGGGGCGACCAGGTCTTTGTCGTCACCGCCGTCAAGACCGAGCGGGCCGCCGCAGACAGCGAGCTGCCCCGGGTTAATCCCCGCTTCGAGAAGAAGACCACGGCCCCGACCACTTTCTACAAGTTCGTGGTCCTCAGTTTCGATCGCAAGAGCGGCAAGCTCCGCTGGGAAAAGACCGCCAACGAGGCGGTGCCCCACGAGGGCCATCATCCCACCCACTCCTACGCGGCCGGCTCCCCGACCACCGACGGCGAGCGGCTCTACGTCTCGTTCGGCTCATTCGGCATCTACTGCTACGACCTGCAGGGCAAGCTGCTCTGGAAGCGCGACCTGGGCCGGATGAGCACCCGGCTGGGCTGGGGCGAGGCGGTCACGCCGGTGGTTCACGGCGATTCTCTGCTGCTGAACTGGGACCAGGAAGCGGACTCGGCCCTGATCTGCCTGAATGCCAAGACGGGTGAAACGCGCTGGAAGGTCGATCGCGACGAGAAGACCTCCTGGAACACGCCGCTGGTCGTGGAGTACAAGGGCAAGACCCAGGTGATCCTCAACGGCACCAACCGCGTCCGCTCTTACGACCTGGAGACCGGCAAGGATCTCTGGCAGTGCGCCGGCATGACGGTGAACGCGATTCCCTCGCTGGTCGCGGCCGAGGGCGTCGTCTACTGTATCAGCGGCTACCGGGGAGCCGCCGGCTTGGCCGTGTCTCTCGATTCCAGGGGCGACGTGACGGGCACGGCCAAGGTGCTGTGGAAGATCGAGCGCGGCACTCCGTACGTTCCCTCGCCGCTGCTGCTGGGCGACCGGCTCTGGTTCACCCAGACGAACAGCAACATCCTCACCGTCCTCGACGTCAAGACCGGCAAGGTGGTGGTGGACCGCGAGCGCTTGCCGGGCAAGGGCGACTTCTATGCCTCGCCCGTGGCCGCCGCCGGGCGGGTCTACTTCGTGGATCGCGCGGGAACGACGGTGGTGCTCAAGCAGGCCGACAAACTGGAGGTGCTGGCCACCAATCGGCTCGACGATCCGATCGATGCCTCGCCCGCGCTGGCCGGCAAGCAGCTGTTCCTGCGCGGGGAGAAGTTCCTCTACTGCATCGAGGCGGAGTGAAACGGCGAGCGGGGGGACGCCCCCGCTCGTCTTTGCCTTCTCCCTTGCCTATCCGGCATTTTCCATACAACCGCTACCGCCGACGCACATTTCGATCCGGGACAGCTACCGGAGCCGGATTTTCTGTTGCTCGAAAAAGGCGATCGCCCTACCGTGTAGGGGTGGCAAGCCTCGGCCTGCTAACGGAACAGAGAGTCCGTCTCTCGGCTCGGGAGCTGGCCTCTGTTGGGAATCTCGATTCGCGAGAGCGCGCTGTCCACCGGGTTACGGCTGTCGAGGATCAAACCGGCCGGTCAACCTGTCGAGGCTGGTGCAGCGCCTTTCGGGGAGGACCGATCATGCGAAGACTCGTTGCGGTCGGACTGCTGCTGGTGGTCTGCCTGCTGGAGGTGGGCTGCTGCAACCATTGCCAAAGATGCACGACCAGCAGTTACCCTTGCTGTTCGCCGTGTGCTCCGACCACGGCGCTGGTGCCGGTGCGGCCGCCCTGCAACACCTGCGGCATCCCTTGAGCGGATGAAGTCGCACACCGTCATCCCGATCTCCACTCCGTATCCAGGATAACGGCCTCTGCGCCGTTCTGAGGGTGGGAAAGAACGGCAGGGATGCCGTTCATTCTTTCGTCGGCCGGGCCGACGCCTTTCTTGAGTTCCTTTGCACTGATTGCCGTCGCTTTTCCCTTTGCCCTTCCCTTCGACGGTTGGATTGCCGACTCTCGTCTTTTTGGGACCGGGCTGCCCGATTCCCTTCCGGAGCAGGATTGTTACGACAGGTCGGCGGGCCGGGAAAAATGCGCTTGCTGAACCAGGCCGTTTGTTGCTTCGCGTGCGGCGGCGGGCATACTGGTGTGGAACCCTGGTCGATCCAACCCGGATGGTTGTCTGGAAAGCGGCGCCGGGGGAACTGGGCTTGCCACGCCAGGATGGCAATGCCGGCCCTTGTGACCGGTTGCTCCCGGACCCAAGGAGTCTCTTCATGCGTTTGCGCCGATTGTGTCTGCTCCTGGCCACGTACACCTTGCTGCTCTGCTCCAGCGGTTGTTTTTGCTGCTTGCGGCACTGCCTGTGCAACCGCTGTTGCTGCTGTGGGCCCTGCTGCTCCCCGTGCTGCTCCCCGTGCAGTTCGTGCTGCGAATCCAGTTGCCACTACCCGCCTGGGCCCTCGGGGCCGCCCCTGGTGCCGATGCCGGCCCCGGTTGGGTCCGTCTCCGGATCGGTCCCGGCACCGATGCCGGTGGGCAAGTTCCGCTGAGATCGTGGGCCTTCTTCTCTCTTCAGTCCAACGAGCCGCCGGGTTTATCCCGGCGGTCTGGCCGCCGGGATAAACCCGGCGGCTCGTTGGAGAGGAGCGGTTCTTTTCCCCGCTCCCTCCTTGCTCAGGCGTACCGTGTCGGGTCCGGCAAACCGGCCGCCGCGAAGCCGCGCCGCCGCAGATCGCAGGAATCGCACCGGCCGCAGGCCAGCCCCTCGGCGGACGGGGCGTAGCAACTGTGCGTCAGGCCGTAATCCACCCCGAGAGAATGTCCCAGCCGGATGATCTCCGCCTTGCTCATCTGGATCAGCGGCACGTGAATCCGGTACGTCCCCTGTCCTTCCACGCCCGCTTTGGTCGCCAGGTTGGCCAGGCGCTCGAACGCCTGGATGAACTCCGGCCGGCAATCGGGGTAGCCCGAATAATCAAGGAAATTCACACCCGCAAAGAGATCGAAGCTGCCCAGCACCTCGGACCAGGCCAGGGCCAGGGCCAGGAAGACGGTATTGCGTGCCGGGACGTAGGTGATGGGGATGCCCTGGCCGATCTGCTCGGGCGTCCGATCCAGCGGCACTTCCAGCCCGTCGGAGGTGAGGGCGGAGCCGCCAAAGGCCCGCAGGTTGATGTCGATGACCTGGTGCTGCTCGGCGCCCAGGGCCTGGGCCACCCGGCGCGCGGCCTCCAGCTCCACCGCGTGCCGCTGGCCGTAGGCGAACGACAGGGCGTGACAGCGATAGCCCTCCTTGCGGGCCACGGCCAGCACCGTGGCCGAGTCCAGGCCGCCGCTCAGTAACACCACCGCTGGCTTGCCTGTTGGCGACATGGGTTTGCTTCCTGAGACACCAGGGAATCAACGTTGCAAATGGAGTTGTGGACTGACCGGCGGTTCCGGCAGGCCATCGATCAGTTGATCGAGGTCGCGGCTTTCTTCCGTTTTGGCAAAGGCGGTCCGCTCCTGGGCAGAAGGAAACAGCCGGGTGAACGGGCCTCCTGGGCCATAAACCGCGTTGTTGGCTTGGACCCAGGTCAGGCCCGGAGTTTCTACCAGCTTGCGCACGAGCGTCAACAATTCTTGCGCCCGGTTCTTGATGCTTCGTTTCGACATCATTGCGCCTCCGGTCAATCTCGTTGGCCATTCCATTTACGGGGTTCGCAGACGAGGCTAACCTGGGTAGAATATAACTGGAGTCTCGTGGATCAACAGGAGGAATGGACCTCCTGGCCGCGGCGCCGCAACGATTCCTGGTCCGAGGTTTGCCGGTGTTGCCTCACGAACCCGACCGTCCCAACACTGTCCCTGGCTCCATCCAGCCCCGAGACGGTGCCGACGGCAGACCTTCACCTCAGCCCACCGTGAAACAGACGGTCACGCCCTACGACCTCCCCCGGCCCCCCAATGAGCCCACCGTCCGCGCCAAAACGCTCCCGCAAAGCAGCGCCGAGCAAGCCCAGGCGCAGAGCGCAGCGACCCCGAACTGGATCTGCTGGCCGAGGAGGAGGGGGCCGCCCGTGCTGCCGCCGTCCTGGTGGGGCCCTGGCCGGCCGGGCTGGAGCGCCTGCGACCGCTGGCCCTGCTGCCCGATGGCGAGTTCTGGTTGGCCCGGGAAATTCGCGACGGCCAGGCGGCCTTGCTGGTGGTCAAGATCCACCGCGAGGAAGGGCTGCCGGCCCAGGCCCAGGTGCTGCGCGTGCCCGATCACGATCCGATCGAGTACCTGGGCGGCGGCACCTACGGCGAGGTGCTGCTCTACCAGGAACGGGACACCGGCCGGCGCGTGGCGGTCAAGTTCTTCACCCGAGGCGGCGGCAGCCTGGAATGGCAGATGCTCCAGGCCGAGGTCAAGCAGCTGGCCCTGCTGGCGGACGACCCGGGCATCGTGCAGATCAAGGACGTCGAGCCGGCCGCCCAGCCCCCCTACTACGTCATGACCTACGCCGAGCATGGCTCGCTGGCCAAACGGCTGGCCGAGAAGGGGCCGCTGCCCGTCCGCCAGGCCCTGGCCCTCTTTCGCCGGACGGCCGAGGCCCTCGCCTACGTCCATGCCAAGGGGGTGCGGCACTGCGATCTGAAACCGGGCAACGTCCTGCTCGACGCCCGCGACCGGCCGTTGCTGGCCGATTTCGGCCAGGCCCACCTGGCCAGCGACCTCAGCCCCGCCCTGGGCACGTTCTTCTACATGGCCCCCGAACAGGCCACCCTGGAAGCGGTCATCGCCGACACCCGCTGGGACGTCTACAGTCTCGGCGCTCTCGTCCATGCCCTGGTCACCGGCAAGCCGCCGCACGAGGACCAGACCGTGCTGCTGACGCTCAATCGCACCGCCCATCTGCCGCGCCGGCTCGAAAAATACCGCCACTGGGTCACGACTCGCCCCCGGCCCACGGCGCATCACCGCGCCAAGGGGATGGATCGCCGGCTCGCCGAGATCGTCGATCAGTGTCTGGAAGTGGATCCCGAGCGCCGCTTCCACGACGCCGGGGCGGTGCTGGCCGCCCTGGATCGCCGCCAGCGGCACCTGCGCCGCCGGCCCTTGCTGATCTTTGGCCTGATCGCCCCCGTGGTCGTCATGCTGACGATGACCGCCTTCGGCGCCCTGGTCGGCTCCGGCGCCCTCGGCCAGGCCCAGGACGTCCTGGCCCAGCAGCTGCAGACCAACGACAAAGTGATGTCCCAGCTGGTCGTCAACGTCCTGCAGAACCAGCTCGACGATCGGGTCTCCCTGGTGGAGCGCCGGGCCAGCGACCCCAGCCTGATCGCGGACCTCAAGGACACTCCTCAAGTGGTGGTTGGCGCCGCTGCGGAAGCGGCCAGCTGGCGGCGCAACTGCGTGACCAGCTGCTGCGCTTCAAGAAGTACGACCGGCAAAGCTACTTCTTCAAGTGGACGCTGGTCAACCCACGCGGATACATCCTGGCGGACGAGCTTCCGGAGCCGGAACTGTACGGCCGCTCCTGGGCCTGGCGCGACTGGTTCAACGGCCACGGCCACCAGTTCGGCCACGAGGGGGAGTGGTTCCCGCCCGTCAACCACGTCCACGTGTCGGAGCCTTACGTGGCCCAGGGCGTCGATGAACTGAATCATCCCAATCCGCTGTCGATGAGCGTCTCGGTGCCGGTCCGCGATCCGGACAGGCCGGACCAGGTCCTGGGCTTGCTGGTGGGCACCATGCATTTCGGCCAGGTGCAGGACCTGTTCCGGCACATCGGCCTGGAAGGGATGCACGGCGACGTGATGATCCTCAACGAGCGCAGGCAGTGCCTGATGCACCGGAACATGGAGGAGGTCAAGAAACGCATCCGGGCCCACCGCAATCCCGAGCCGGTGCCGGACACGCCGCTGGTCCACGACCTGATCGATCTGCACCAGGCCGGCTCGGCCCCGGATTACGTCGATCCGCTGACGGGCAAGGATTGCCTGGCCGGCTGCGCGCCGCTGAAACATTACGGCTGGGGCGTGATCGTCCTGCACGAGCGCGACGTGGCCCTGCATCCCGTGGCCAGCTTGCGCGGCTGGATGGCTAGCTGGGGGACCTTGCTGTTTGTTATCATGAGTCTGGTGACCACGGGCCTGTGGGGGGCCCTGATCTGGACACTGCGACGAGAGGAGCTGCCCACTCATGGCTGAACGAACGCACACAAGCCCGAAGCGCCAGCGCCGGGATCGCCCGGTTGTCCCGGCGCTAGCGCTTCGGGCGTGTGCAAGAGAGGAGCTGCCCACTCATGGCTGAACTGATCGCCCAGGGCAAAGACCCGGGTCAGCGCTGGCGGCAGCACCTCGCCGTGGGCCCCCTCTCGCTGGGTCGAACCATCGACAGCGCCCTGCGCGTGCCGTGGGACCGGAAAATCTCGCGCATCCATGCCTGGCTGGAGTGGCAGGCCGGCCAGCTGCACGTCCATCGGGAGCCGAAAAGCCTCAACCCCATCTTCTACCAGGGACAGGCCCGCGAGGAGTTCGAGGTCCCCGCCGGCGGCTGGTTTGTCATCGGCGATACCGCCTTCCTGGTCGTGGGCGAATCCGATGCCTCCTTTCCGCCTGACCTGCCCTTGCCCAACAACGAGGTCACCTGCAGTGCCGAGGAGCTGCGCCGGCAGCGCGTACGCGGACCCGGACGAGCGCATCGAGGTCCTCGCCGGCCTGCCCGGCGTCATCCGCTTCTCGCCCAGCGACGCCGAGCTGAACGCCCAGGTGACCGGCGTGCTGCTGCGCGGCATCCCCCGGGCCGAGAACGCCGCCATCGTCGGCCTGCGTTACCTGGCCGGGGCCAAGGAGCCGGTCATCGACATCCGCCAGGTGAAAAATCGCCAGGGGCTGCCCGATACGTTCCGCACCAGCCGCCGACTGGTGCGCGACGCCCTGGAGCAGCGCCGGCAGAGTGTGATGTACGTCTGGCAAAAGGGCGAGATGAGCCAGGACTACACGCAGCTGGTCGGCTGCGACTGGGCCATCTGCATTCCACTGTCCGAGGAGAAGCAGGACGGCGATCCGGGGCCGTCGGGAGCGGCCGGCCTGCCGGCCACAACCCCTGCAGCGCCCCTGCCCACCGCGCCTCTCGGAGCCGTTCCCGGCACCTCGAGCGTGCCACACGAGCAGCTGGGGATCTACCTGTCGGGGACGTTGCCCACGGCCCAGGTGGGCACGCCGCTGCGCGACGACGTGCTGCGCAGCGACCTGAAGTTCACCGAACTGGTGGCCGACATCTTCGGCGCCCTGCGGCGGATGAGCGGCCTGCAGCGGCAGCTGGGTCAGTTCCGCAACTTCCTGCCCCAGGCCGTGGTCAACGTGATGGGCACCAAGCCCGCCCCGCAGGTCGAGGAACTGCTCCGGCCCTGCGTCGCCGAGATCACGGTGCTGTTCTGCGACATTCGCGGCTCGTGCCGGATTGCCGAGCTGGGCCAGGACAACCTGCTGCGGCTGTGGGACCACGTCTCGGCCGTGCTGGGCATCATGAGCAGCAGCATCCGCGACGAGGGCGGCGTGATCGCCGACCTGCAGGGCGACGCCATCATGGCCTTCTGGGGCTGGCCCTTGCGCGACGGGCAATCTCTGGAACATGCCCACCGGGCCGCCCTGACCATTTGCCAGCGGCTGGCACGCGAGACGGCCACGGGGCCCCTGGGCGTGGTTCGCTGCGGCATCGGCATCGCGCATGGCAACGCCGTGGTCGGCCGGCTGGGCACTCCCGATCAGTTCAAGATCGATGCCTTTGGCCCAACGGTGAACCTGGCGGCCCGGCTGGAGTCGCTGGCCAAGTTCTTCGGCGTTCGCATCGTGGTGGACAAGAACTGCCAGGAGTTCCTGTCGCACCATGCCAGCGCCCTGGGAGGCTGTCTGCGGCGGCTGGGCCAGGTCCGGCTGGCCGGCATGAGCCGGGTTGAGGAGGTCGCGGAACTGGCGCCCGCCGGCACGACCTGGTCGGGAGCGCACACGCCCAAAGCGGAAGCTGCCCTCGCAGGCGTGACCGGCGTTGGAATACACGCAGACGTGCAGGGTCTGACTCCTCTGGGGCACCCGGGCGATGCTTTCGTGCTGAGCCCCGACACCGCCCGCCGCTACGAAACCGCCCTGCATACCTTCGAGGAGGGCCGCTGGGCCGAGGCCCGGCCCATCCTGGAAGGGCTGGGCGAGGACGGCCCGGCCCGGCGCTTGCTGGAGTTCCTGGCCCAGCATCCGCAGGGGCCGCCGCCGGGCTGGAAAGGTGTCTTGACACAGGAAGTCAAATAGGTGAGGTGGCCACGCCAGTGAAAATCACTCTGCTGCCGTCGATGGTGGGCGAGTCCTCCGCTGACCAGTACCAGTACAGCACCAGCGTCCTGATCAATGACACCGTCGTTATCGATGCCGGCAGCATCGGCTTTCATGGCTCGGCCCAGGAGCAGGCCCGGATTCGCCACATCCTCCTGAGCCATTCCCACATCGATCACGTCGGCTCGCTGCCCATCTTCGTCGAGAACGCCTTCGAGGCCGGCCGGCAATGCGTCACGGTCCACGGCAACAGTCACGTGCTGGACGCCCTGCAGCGCGATCTGTTCAACGATCGCATCTGGCCCGATTTCCTGCTGCTGTCGCGCGGCGCCAATCGCTTCTTGACCCTGTCGCTGATCGAGCCGGGCGAAACGTGCGTGCTGGAGGGCCTGACCATCACGGCGCTGCCGATGACCCACGTGGTGCCGACGCAGGGCTACCTCCTCAGCGACGGCCAGGCCACCGTGGCCCTCTTTTCCGATACGGGCCCGACCGTGGAGGCCTGGCGGATGCTGAACGCCCTGCCGCGGCTCGATGCCGTGTTCGTGGAGTGCTGCTTTCCCGAGCCGTTGACCTGGCTGGCCGAGGTGGCGCTGCACCTGACCCCGCGCCTGCTGGCCGCCGAGCTGGCCAAGCTGAAACGCCCAACCCGGGTGATTGCGGTCCACCTCAAGGGACGCTATCGCAAGGAGATCATCGCCGAACTGGAGCGGACCCTGCCCCAGGTGGAGATTGGCCGGTTCGGCGTGCCGTATTGCTTTTGAAAGCGTAACCAGCGTTCAGTTGCCGAGCCGCGCACGCAGCGCAGCGGAGTAAGCGGCCCTGCGGACTCCCGGGCCGCTTACTTCGCTGCGCTGCGTGCGCGGCTCGGCATTCTACCGAGAAGACCCGCATGTTCCGTCGCGTGCTTTTCCAGTTCGGTCTGCTCCTCTGGCTGGTTCTGGGCGGGGTGGGCCTGGTTCTCTCATCGCTCCAGGACAGCTCGGCCCAGCGGCAGACGCTGCTGCTGGTCCTGGGCGCTGCCGGCCTGGTCGGCACCCTGGCCATTGCTGCCTGCACCGCCACCCTGGCCGGCCGCTACAGCCGGCCGGTGCGCGATCTGATCGAGGTGGCCGAGCGCATCAGCGCAGGGCCGACCGGCCAGCGCGTCTTCGTCTCGGGCAGCGACGAACTGGCCCGGCTGGGCCAGACCTTCAACCGGCTGAGCGAACGCCTGGCCATCCGCATCGCCCAGCTGGAGGAGGATCGCCAGCAGCTGCGCACCATCCTCAGCGGCATGGTTGAGGGCGTGGTCGCCCTGGACGCCGAGCAGCGCATCCTCTTCGCCAATGAGCGGGCCAGCCAGCTGCTGGAATTGCCCAACCCCAGCGAAGCGCAGGCCGGCCTGCCGGCCGGAGCGCACGCAGGCGTGCGGGGCCGGCGTCTGTGGGAGGTGGTTCGGCAACGGCCGCTGCTCGACGTGGTGCAGCGGGCCCTGGATCGGCCGGAGCCCTATCGCGAGGAGTTCAACTGGAATGGCAACATCGTCCGCACCCTGACGGTCCACGCCGCCCGCTTGCCGGGCCGGCCGCCGCGCGGTGCCGTGCTGGTGCTGCACGACACCACCGAACTGCGGCGGTTGGAACGGCTGCGGCAGGAGTTTGTCGCCAACGTCTCCCACGAACTGAAGACGCCGCTGTCGGTGATCAAGGCCAACGTCGAAACCCTGATCGATGGGGCCATCGACGACGCCCTGCACCGCGGGGCCTTCCTCAAACAGATTGCCTCGCAGGGGGATCGGCTGCACTTCCTGATCCTCGACCTGCTCAGCCTGGCCCGGATCGAGTCGGGGGAGGAGCTGTTCGAGTTCGGGCCGATCGAGGTCGAGAGCGTGGCCGAGGCCGGCATCGACCGGCACTGCACCCGGGCCGAGGCCCGCAATCAGCGGCTGACCCTGGTGCCGTCCGATCCGGCCCTGGGCGAGGCCGTCATCTGGGCCGACGAGGAGGCGATGGACCAGATCCTCGACAACCTGCTGGACAATGCCCTCAAGTACACGCCCGAAGGCGGCGAGATCCGCGTTCGCTGGCGGATCGAGGGCAATGTGATTGCCCTGGAGGTCAGCGACACCGGCATCGGCATCCCGGCCGCGGACCTGCCGCGGATCTTCGAGCGCTTCTACCGCGTGGACAAGGCCCGCAGCCGGGAGCTGGGCGGCACCGGCCTGGGCCTGTCGATTGTCAAGCACCTGGTGCAGGCGATGCACGGCAACGTCCGCGCCTCCAGCCAGGTCGGGTCCGGCACCACCTTCACCGTCACCCTGCCCCGGGCCGACTCCCTGTACGCCGGGCCCAGGACCGACTCGCGCCATCTGGCAGAGTGAGCGGGTGGCGCGCTCTTCGCCGGCCCGGGTTGTGTCTCATTGTCAAAAACCCGTCTGTTTTTCACCGATTCCACGTAATTGGTCCATACACTAGACTCCGCCCTCTCCTGTTCGGGAGGGCGGTGCGCCTGTTAGCCACCCTTCGCAGAAGGGTGTTTTGGGCTTCAAAAACACCCTTCTGCGAGGGGTGGCTAACAGGGGTGGTGCGCCCAGTGAGGGCCAGGCATGGCGATTCACTTGCAACGGGATCTGGACAAGCTGCAGCGCGACCTGGTGGCCCTGGCCGGGCTGGTCGAGTCGGCCCTGCACAAGGCAACTCGCGCCCTGTGCAGTCGGGAAGCCCGGCTGGCGCGCGAGGTCATTGCCGGCGATCCGCAGATTGACACCGAGGAGACGCAGATCGACGAGGACTGTTTGAAGATCCTGGCCCTGCACCAGCCGGTGGCGATCGATCTGCGCCGCATCGCCGCCGCCATGCTGGTCAACACCGACCTGGAGCGGATGGGCGACCTGGCCGAGGAGATTGCCGAGCGGGCCCTGCACCTGATCGGTGAGCCGGCCATCCCCATTCCGCACAAGCTGCACCACATGGCGGAGCTGACCATCAGCATGGTCCGCCAGTGCCTGGACGGCTTTGTCAACCGCGATACGAGCCTGGCCGCCCGGGTCATGCGCCTGGACGATGAGGTGGATCGCTACAATAATGAGATCATTACCGAGCTGATCGAATTGATGAAGCAATCGCCGGCCAGTGTCCCGGCGGCGCTGTCGTTGTTCTCGGCCACGCGCCACCTGGAACAGATTGCCGACCATGCTACGAACATCGCCGAGGAGATTGTCTACCTCGTCGAAGGGGAAGTCGTGCGTCATCGGGCCGACGCCCGATCGGGTTGACGGGCCCCAACCAAGGGAGGAAGAAGGGAGGGCCGGGAAATCCCGGCCTGAAACTCTTCTGGCAAACCATGAATCGAGTCGCTGGGGGAGGTCTGATCATGTCCGCCGCGCCGCAGCCGGCCGTGGCCGCCGTGGTTCGTACGCGCATCCTGATCATCGAGGACGAGCGCGATCTCACCGATGTTCTGAGCTACAATTTGCAGCGGGAGGGCTACGAGACCCTGGTGGCCCACGATGGACACGAGGGTCTGCGCAAGGCGCAGAGCCTGCTGCCGGACCTGATCCTGCTGGACCTGATGCTCCCCGGAGTCTCGGGCGAGGCGATCTGCCGGGAGCTGCGTGCCGGGGAACGGACGCGCGAGATCCCCATCATCATCCTCAGTGCCAAGTCCGAGGAAACCGACCAGGTGGTCGGCTACTCGCTGGGAGCCGACGACTACGTCTGCAAGCCGTTCAGCGTCAAGGTGCTGATGCAGAAGATCAAGGCGCTGCAGCGCCGCTTCGACGGCAGCAAGGAGCCGGTGGAGGTGGTCGAGTTCCTGGGGGTCAAGATCGACCGGGTCCGGCACCGGGCCTTCGCCGACGGCAAGGAGCTGGACCTGACGCCGACCGAGTTCCGACTGCTGGAGTGCCTGCTGCGCCAGCCGGGCCGGGCCTTCACCCGCCACCAGCTGATGGACGCCGCCATCGGCGAGGGGGCCATCGTGCTGGAGCGGACCATCGACGTTCACATCAAGACGCTCCGCCGCAAGCTGGGCGACATCGACCTGATCGAAACCGTTCGCGGCGTCGGCTACCGCTTCCGCGAGCAGCTGCCGGAGTGAGCGGGCTGATCAGAACGGGATCTCGTCGTATATGCTGGGGCCGCCCTCGTCGGAATCCGGGGGCGGCTCGGAAAAGGCCGACTCATCAATGTCGAACCTGCTGTAATCGGGCCTGGGATAGTCTCTCCGGGGAGGATCGTCGAGTGTCATCTCGACGATCTTGTACCGGGTGTCGGTTTGGTTGCCCCAATTGTCGCGAAGCTCTTCCGCGGCCTCGCAGCGAACTCGGTATTCCTCGGCTTGCTGGCGCAGGGTGAACGCTTTGATCGGTCGATCGTCGCCCGAATACCACTGATCGTCGTAGCTCCACGATTGGTGAAGAACAACGTAGAGGCGGCGTGAATTGGCGGCCATGAATGATCCTCCAGCACCAGGACTGGATCAGAACGGGATGTTCTCGTCGGGCAGAGCAGGTTGCCTGGCCCACGGAGGCGGCGGCGTTTCATACTCATCTCTCAGGCCGGTAGGGTACGCTCCTTCAATCAAGTCCAGCTCGATGATCTCGTGATAGCGGAGTTTGTGCAGGGCGGCGCAGAGATGGACGGCCTGCTCGGGAGTGAGCGAGCGGAGCCACTTCCACCACGCGTAATGCTCCCCATCGGAGAACCAGAAGTTGGCCGGCGGGTCTGGAATGTCCGCATCTTGCAAGAAATCGTGGAAAACGCCGGCCTCGAAAGCGGTCAGGTTCAGCAGGTTGGCTTCCGTCTGAAGGTAAAAGAGCGGCTCAAGGTATCCCGCACGCCGGGAGGCTTCCTCCTGCTGAGCGAGAAAGGTCTCGGCGTCTTCTCGCCGGGAAAAGACCGCGTCCATTCGGCCATCGGAAAACACTGGCCCATCGTGTTCCTGATTGAAATCGCGCAGGCGGACCACGAACACCTTCGGCAACGGTTGTGGCTCAGCCACAGCAACCTCTCTTGCAGAATGGAGACTTTCGATTCCTGGGAGAGCCTGGAGAAGGTCATGCCGAACTCCTGGCGCCCTGGCAGGACATCCCTACTCCATCTTGCCACATCCGTCTGTTCAGGCGGAAGTCCAGGCGCAGGGTTGGGGAAGAGTCACAAGAGGTCGAGGAGAGACGGCGTGTGCTGCTGGCGTGTTGGCGGTGTCGCTTTTTTGTCATCGGTGGGGCGTTCACTGACACGCCGGGGCATCTCCTGGCGAGACCGCCAAGCAAAAGCGCCGTTGGCGGTGTGGCGGCCTCGGCGGTTCTGTCTCGGCGGCCCCTCGCTCCCCCTGATCCGTGATGGTCAGGCCGTCTCGCTTCGCCCTGGCACCTTTGCCCTCCAGCCAGTATGATCACGAAAGAACTTCTTCGCAACCCCCAAGGGAACTCAAGCCATGCCGAAGGCTATCTTCTCTTCCTTGCTGCTGCTGTTCCTGGTCGGCCCGGTCTCCGCGGACGAGGCCAACCAGATCACCATCCGCTGGCACGGCCAGTCGTTTTTCGAGATCATCTCCACCAAGGGGACGCGCATCGTCATTGATCCGCACGCCATCGAGCAGTACGGCCGCAAGGTCGTCCAGGCTGACGTTGTGCTGATCAGCCATTTCCACGACGACCACACCCAGCTGGAAGTGGTCGAGAACAAAGCGAAGGCCAAGGTGCTTTACGGCTTGAAGCAGGAAAAGGGCGAGTTCCGCCGGCAGGGGTGGAACATCCTCGATGAAAAGATCGCCGACGTCCGCATTCGCACCATCGGCAGCTATCACGACGCCATGAGCGGTATGCAGCGCGGTCTGAACAGTATCTTCATCATCGAGGTCGATGGCCTGCGCATCGTCCACCTCGGCGACCTGGGACACACCCTGAGCGAGGCCCAGGTCAAGCGGCTGGGCACGGTGGACGTCCTGATGATTCCCGTCGGCGGCGTGTACACGCTCAACGGACTCGATGCCCAGAAGGTGGTCGAGCAGATCAAGCCGAAGCGGTATATTTTCCCGATGCACTACGGCACCCCGGTCTACGATTACTTGCTGCCGGCCAAGACCTTCCTCGATGAGCGGAAACCCGAGACGATCCGCAGGATCAAGGCCAACGAGTTCAAGATCGACGCCAAGGGGCCGATCCCCGAGGACCCGCTCGTGGTGATCATGGGTTGGGCCGGCAAGGGGGACAAGTGAACCACGGCTCACCCCGCTCACCCCGCCCACCCCGGGTTGCGCTGCGCTCCACCCGGGGCTTTACTCCTTTGCCTTTGGGAATAAAGCCCCGGGTGGAGCGCAGCGCAACCCGGGGTGGGCTCAGCGCATGAATCCGTCATCGGCAGCTGCACTGATCGCGAAATCGGTGGTCCTGGTCGGCGCGGGCAACGCCCATCTGGTGTTCCTGCGCCGCTGGAGAATGCGGCCGATCCCCGGCGTCGCGGTCACGCTGGTCAGCGACGTCGCCGTCATTCCCTATTCCGCGATGGTCCCCGGGCACCTGGCCGGCGATTATTCCTGGGACGAAATCACCATCGACCTGGTCCGGCTCTGCCAGTCGGTCAAGGTCCGGTCTGGTCGCCCAGAGAGCGACCCGGATCGACCCGCTCGCCCGCAAGGTCCACTTCGCCGACCGGCCGCCGCTGACCTACGACGCTCTTTCGCTTGGTCTCGGATCGGTCCCCGCCTGTCCGGTCTGCCCATCTGACTCGGAGGGGTCGCTGATCATGCGGCCGCTCGGGGCCCTGATCCGCAACGTCGAGGCGCTGGATCGGCAACTGCAACAAACACCGCGTCCCTTTCATTTCGTCGTGGTCGGCGGTGGCGCCAGCGGCTGCGAGCTGGCCCTGGCCATTTGCAAGCGGCTCGCCAAGCACAACGGGTTCCAGCTGACCCTGCTTCAGGGCCATCCCCAGCTGCTACCGGAGTTTCCTTCCAGGGTCGCCCGGTCCTTTGAAGGCGTGTTCGCCCAGCAGGGGATCTCCTACCGCGTCAATGCCCGGGTCATCGGCGGCCGGGCCGGCAAGCTCACTCTGGAATCGGGCGAACAGATCGCGGCCGACGCCGTCCTGTGGGCGACCCAGGCGTCTCCTCCCGCGTTGCTCCGCGAGTGCGGGCTCGCCGTGGATTCCGGCGGTTTTCTGCGGGTCAAGGATACCTTGCAATCGATCAGCGACAGCGCCGTCTTCGGCACGGGCGATTGCGTGGCGTTCGAGACCTACCCAGACCTGCCGCGCAACGGGGTCCACGCGGTTCGCGAAGGAGCGGTGCTGTTCAGCAACCTGGCCCGCTTCCTGCGCGAGCAGCCGCTGCGGCCTTTCCGGCCGCAGCGCTATTGCCTGTGCTTGCTCAACACCGCCGACGGCCAGGCGGTGCTGCGTTACGGTCCCTTCTCCTGGAAAAGCCGCTCGGCTCGCAGGTTCAAGGACCGCATTGATCGGGCCTGGATCATGAAGTACACCCGCTTCGCTCCAATGACGCCCCCCGCGGGAGAGGCCGAGGAAACGCAGATGCGCTGCGGCGGTTGCGGCTCGAAGATCTCCGCCGACGTGCTGTCCGCTGTGCTGAAGCGGATCGACCTTCCGGACGATCCGCGGATCTTGCTGGGCTGCCGGGCGGGCGAGGACGCGGCCGTTTATCGGGTGCAGCCGGAGCTGTTCGGGTCCGATCCGCGAAAGCTGGTCGAGGTGCAGACGGTCGATTACTTCAAGGCGTTTCTGGACGATCCGTACCTGTTCGGCCGGATCGCGGCCCTGCACGCGGTTAGCGACCTGTACGCCATGAACGCCCGGCCGTTCTCGGCCCTGGCCATCGCGACCCTGCCCTATGCCCGGGGGCCGATCCAGGAGGCCCAGCTGTATGAGCTGCTGACCGGGGCGGTCGATTCCTTCCGCAAGCTGGGCGTGGTCCTGACCGGCGGCCATACCACCGAAGGGAGCGAACTGGCCCTGGGCTTTGCCGTGACGGGCTTCGGCGAGGAAGATCGCCTGTTCCAGAAGAACCGGCTCCGGCCGGGCGATGCCTTGATCCTGACCCGGCCGCTGGGCAGCGGGGCCCTGCTGGCGGCGTGGATGCGCGGCGAGTGCCGGGCGGCCTGGTTTGAGCGACTGATCGAGTCGCTGCTGCTCTCCAACAAGGAGGCCGCGGACATCCTGGCCGCTGCCGGCGTTCGCGCTTGCACCGACGTGACCGGGTTCGGTCTGGCGGGACATCTGTTCGAGATGCTGGACAGCAGCCAGGTTGCCGCCCGGCTGTTCGCCCGGGAGGTGCCGCGCTTTCCGGGCTTCGACGAAGTGGTTGCACGGGGGATCGTCAGCACCTTGCACCGGGACAATGCGAAGATCGGCTGCCGGATCGAGGCAACCGAGCCACTGCCCGCCTGGCTTTTCGATCCGCAGACCTCGGGTGGATTGCTGGCGGCGGTCGAGCCGGAGCGGGTGGACCCGACCCTGCGGCAGCTGCGGGCGGCGGGCTATCCGGACACGGTCCGGATCGGTGAGGTGGTGCCGCTGGAGCCGGGCCATCTGCCGGGGATCGTTCTCTCGTGAGGGTCGAATGGACACAAGCCCGAAGCGCCAGCGCCGGGATCGGGGTGTCCCGGCGCTGGCGCTTCGGGCTTGTGTCGATGCCGAACGCCGGGGATCGTTCTCTCGTGAGGCTTGCTCCCTACAATAGGGGTGGACACAGGATCGTGCCGGTCGCGGCGGTGGAACCACGGCGGCGCGATGATCCTCTTCCGAGAAGATTCGGACATGGCAGGCGTTAACCCGTACATCACCCCGGCAGAGGTCAACCTGCCGAAGAAGAAATATCGCGTCAAGTTCCTGCCGTCGGGCAAGGTCTTCGAGGTCGATCCCGACCACTTGCCCTACGGCCGCAACGGCTTGCCCGGCAGCATCCTCGACATCGCCTCCGCGGCGGGCATCGACCTGGACCATTCCTGCGGCGGCGTTTGTGCTTGCTCCACCTGTCACGTGATTGTGCAGGAGGGGCTGGACAGCTGCAACGAACTGAGCGACGACGAGATGGAGCAGTTGGAGGAGGCCCGCGGGCTGACGCTGGAATCGCGTCTGGGCTGCCAGTGCGTGCCCAACGGCAGCTGCGACGTGGTGATTGAGGTCCCCGGCTGGAACCGCAATTTGGTCAAGGAACACGAGTAAAGGCGAGCGGGGCAACTGAGCCGAAAGACCACCTGACCACAACTTCCCCGGTCGCAAGAACAAGCGGTCACTTCGCGAAGAAGAACTTCTCCGCTGTCTTGCGCAGCAGCCATTCCTTGTCGTCGGCGCTGAGGAAGTCGAGCCGCTGCCGCACCAGGTCGATGCTGGCCTTGTAAGTGTGCGGCCCCTGCACCTGAAATGGGCTGTCGCTTTCCCACGTGCAGCGCTGGGGACCGAACGCCTGGACCACCTTCTTGATAAGCGGGGCCAGGTCAGTGTGGGGCGGCTCCTTCTTGCCCAGGGCGTAGAAGGCGCCGACCTTGACCATAACCTTCTTGTGCCTGGCCATCGCACACAGCGCATCCACGTCGGCGTCGCGGATGGTGCCATCGGCCCCGATCCGGCACAGGTGATCGATGATGACCGTCGTGTCGGGGAACTTCTGGCACGCACGATCCAGCTCGGGCAGGGCGTCTGGGTTAATGAGACAGCTGAGGGCCTGGTTGTTCCGGGCTGCGGCGGCCAACATCCTGGCGTAGCCGTCCGCCTGCAGCCAGCGCTCGCCCTTGCCCGCGTTGGGCTTGATGCCGCGCTCCAGGCCCGGATAGATGCGGAAGGCTCGCACGCCCTGTTTCGCCATCTCCGTCATCAGCCGGTCCGGGGCCTTTCCCGCCGGGTCGATGACCGCAGTGCCGACAAAGACGTCCTTGTGCAGAGCAATCACGTGAAGCAGGTAATCATTGTTGAAGCCGTAAAAGCTCATCTGGATGAGGTTGATTCGGTTGACGCCGTTCGGCCGGGTGTGCTTGAAGAGGTCTTCGGGGGTGAAGGAGGCCGGCTTCATGTCCTCCTTCTTGTAGCCCTCGGCCAGGGGGTAGTGGGCCGTGTCTGGCGTCCAGACGTGGACGTGTGCGTCGATGAAGTTCATGGCTTGGTCCATCTTCCGGGGTGGGTTGGCCTGGTCATCCTGTTGCTCTACGCCGTGGCAAGGATCGCGTCGAGCCCCGGAGTACGCCTTGTCTCTTCCCGCGCGAGCCCCCTATACTGGTCGCGGCCCCGTTGACCCCAGGAACCCGACCGTGGATCAGGATCGTGCTTACCGCCAGCTGCTCCGAAAGTCCCTGATCGCCCTGATCCTCTGTGCGATCCTGGTCGCCTTGTGCTACTTCCTGGTGGATCGACCGGTCGCCTTCTTCGTGGTGGACCACCAGCTGAATCATGTCGCGGTCGCTGAAGTGGCTGACCTATCCGCCGCCTTACTGCGATCCAGCGGCGGTGGTCCTCCTGGTCGGACTGCTGATCCGCCGGGGCCTGGGACCGTTTCACCGCTGGGAGCAGGTACTCTTTGCCGGTTGCGTCAGCCTGCTGCTGGCGAACGAGGTCAAGAATCAACTCAAGTTCGCTTTTGGCCGGACCTGGCCCGACACCTGGATCCGTGACAACCCCTCGCTGCTTCAGAATGACGTCTACGGCTTCTTTCCTTATTGGGGCGGGGATCGGAAGGATAGCGACTGGTACGCGAGTTTCCCCTCCGGGCACACGGCGCGGGTGCTGGCCATCGTCTCGGTTGTCTGGATTGCCTATCCGTGGTGGCGCTGGCTGTGCGTCCTGGCAGCCCTGACCATTGCAGTGAGTCTTATCGGGATGGATTATCACTTTGTCGGCGACGTGATCGCGGGAGGCTTTCTCGGCGGGCTTGTGGGGACGTGGACGGCGCAGGTCTGGGGGCTGAACCCGAAGGTGTAGGGTGGGCCGAGCGCAGCGAGGCCCACCACGCTCAACGGTGGGCCTCGCTGCAGCTCGGCCCACCCTACGACTGGCCGTGATTCACTTCTTGTTCTTCGCCTTGAACTCTGCGATGTACTTCTCGGGGTTCTCCTTGAACGCCTCCGCGCAGCCGGAGCAGCAGACGTAGAAGGTTTCGCCCTTGTAGCTGACCATCGTCTTGCCGGCGCCGCCACTGACCACACAGACGTTCTTTTTCTCCTTGAGGCCCAGCGACACGCCCTCCCGGGTGCTGGACACCAGGAAATCCTTCTGGAACAGCGTGGAGCCGGCCTTCTTGCGCGCCAGCCGGTAGATGAACCGCGCCCCTTCATTGTTCGTGCTCATGAACAGCTGCTGCACTTCCTTGGTCTTGGGGTCGGTCCGCTCCAATTGCAGGATCTCATTCTTGATCGTGCCGGTGAACACCTGCTTGCCGCCGTCCTTGTCCACGGTGGTCAGTTCGTACACCTTCTTCTCCGGCAAATAGCGCATCTCGCCGCTGACGAAATGCTTGCCGTTCTTGATGGTCATGACCAGCCAGGCGGCGTCGCCCTTGAACCGCCAGGTCCAGTTGATTTGCTCGCTCCAGATCGGGTCGCGCGGGCTGGGCCTGGGCTTGTCCGGGCCGCCGCTGCCCTTCCATTCGCCGATGAACTCGCCCAGCGCTTGCAGGGCCTCCTTGGTCGCCTTGCTGTCGGCCGAGAGGCCGCGCAACGGCAGCAGCAGAATACCCAGCATACTCAGCAGTAATCCCAGAGATAGCAGTCGCTTCATGGTGCCTCACGCATCGGGGGGGACGTAGTAAGATTCGGGCCTCGTTGCAATTGTTTGACGATTGCCGGAGGGGGATGGTTCCGGATTACCGGGTTGGCCTCCCCACACTTCCTTCCATCATGCCCTCTCGCCTGAGCGCTGTCAACGAGCCGCCGGGTTTATCCCGGCGGACCTTCCGCCGGGATAAACCCGGCGGCTCGTACGGGTTAGGTAAGTTGCTCAGGAATAAAACTCCAGCCCCACCTCGCCTTCGCGCACCTCGCCGATGATGCGCGTCGGCACCCGCGCCTCGCACAGCTGCCGCTGGATGCTCTCGGCGAAGTACGGGCTGACGATGACCACGAAGCCGATGCCCATGTTGAAGACGCGGAACATCTCGGCCTCCTCAATCGGACCCAGCCGCTGCAGCCAGGGAAAGACGGGCGGAATGTCCCAGCTACCCCTGCGCAGGAAGACGCGCCGGCCGGGCGGCAGGATGCGCGGGACGTTGCCCTCCAGACCCTCTCCAGTGATGTGTGCCAAGCCGCGAAGCACACGCCGCTTGATCGGATAGTGGTGCAGCAGGTCCTTGATCACCCGGACGTAGATCCGCGTCGGTTCCAGCAGTTCCTCGGCGACGGTCCGGCCCAGCTCCGGCACGAAATCGGTGAGTTTGAGGCCGGCCCGCTCGAAGACCACCTTGCGGACCAGGCTGTAGCCGTTGGAGTGCAGGCCGCTGCTGGCCAGGCCCAGCACCAGGTCGCCGGGGCGGATCGTTTTGCCGCTGAGGATGTGGTCGCGCTCCACGACGCCGACGCAGAAGCCGGCCATGTCGTAATCGCCGGGCTGGTAGAAGTCGGGCAGGATCGCCGTCTCGCCGCCCACCAGGGAGCAGTCCGCCTGCAGACAGCCCTCGCTGATGCCCTTGATCAATTCGCGAGTCACCGCCGGGTCGTCCTTGGGCATCGCCAGGTAGTCGAGGAAGAACAACGGTTCGCCGCCGGTGCAAAGGCAGTCGTTGACCGACATGGCCACCAGGTCGATGCCGACGGTGTCATGCTTGTTCGCCAGGGCGGAGATCTTGAGCTTGCTGCCGACGCCGTCGGTGCAGGAGACCAGGACCGGATGGCGGTAGTTGCGGCGAAACAGCCGGGTGTTGTAATCGAGGCTGAACAGGCTGGCAAAGCCGCCGAAGCCGTCCAGGACGCGCGGCGTGTGGGTGCGGCGCACGAACGGCGCGATCCCGGCCAGGGTCTGCTCGTACAGGTTCAGGTCCAGCCCCGACGCCTGGTAGGTGACCGGGGTGCGCGAATCAGGTTCGCTTGGCGGGGCCATGCTGTGCTCCAGTCTTCGATGACAAGGTGACAAGGTAACACGGTGACAAACCGGTCTTGTCACCTTGTCACCTTGTCACCTTGTCACCTTGTCATCTTATGCGGCTCGGGGAGAAGGGGTCGGGTCGGGGTCGATCGGCTGATCGAGCAGATACCACAGATCGGTGCCCAGGGCGGCGAGGACTGAGCGGAGATCGCCGTCCAGCAGCTCGCGCTGGGTCAGGGCGAGCCAGACCAGGCAGGTGCGGTCCCACAGCAGCCGGACCGCGTAGCTGTCGATGCCGAGGCGGTGGACGTGGATGCCAAAGCGGCCGGGCGGCGGACCGTGCAGGCAGACACCTTCGGGAAGGTGCCAGTCGCGTTCGCAGGGTTGCGCGTCGCCTTCCCACCGCAGACACATGGCGGGCAGATGCGGGTCAAAGGACTCGTCAAAGTAACAGCGCAGCACTTCCGGAATGGGTAAACCCTGGTCCATGGAATCCTCCCCAACCCGAAGCCCTCAGGGCTGTCGGGTGATGATACCATGTCGGGGCGTCCTGACAAGAAAAAAAGTAGCCATCACGCTCCGCGTGATGAGCCCGGTTCGTCACGCGGAGCGTGACGGCTACTTTCAATTCAAGGAGTGTGTGGGCCGGCAGGTGAGGGGGTCCGGGTCGAGGGAGCTTCCGCGGTCGTTCGCTGCAACTCGGCCAGGAGCTGGGCCGCGTGCCGGGGATAGCGGTCCAGATACCACGCCATGGCACCATAGAACATCTCGATCTGGGCAACGTATTGCTGAGCCACGTGCGGGGCCGATGCGCCCAGCAGCCGGGCTGCCAGGGCGACGGCGGCGTTGTCGGTCTGCAAGACCAGCTCCACGTGATGGCGGATGGCCGGGTGCTTGTCGCCGTCGGTCCCCTCGGTGTGATGAATGGCCATCAGGGCCTTGACGCTGACCGTCGGCAGCAGCATGCCCGGCTTGACCGACCCCTCGGCCAGCCAGACGCGATGTTCGGTCGTCCGCAGCACGGTGGTCCAGTTGATCTGGCTGCCTTGTCCATCCGTCCAGGCAAAGCGGCCGCCGCCCAGGGACTGGATGTCGGTCACCTTGGCCCCCAGGTTTTTCCACAGCCGGACACACAGGTGCGGATTGTCGAGCAACCAGAAATAGCGTTCCGGCTGGCAATTGAAAATCTCGACGGGGCCCTGGATGCGCAAGGTGGGGTGTTCCAGCAGCGCCCGGGCCCTGGCCTGGGCCTGGGGCGGCAACTGCTCCAGGGGCAGGGCCGAGTTCATCCCCGGCTTGCCGGGGGCCTGACTGGCTCGGGGCGCGATGCTGGGCAAGGGGGGTGCGACCGGTTGCTGGGCCCGGGCCATCCCTGGCCCGGCCAGCACCAAACCCAGCAGCACTCCAGGCCAACCGAACGTCTTCCGATGACTCCGCATCGGTCACCTCGCGCTGTGGTGTGTTTGAGCAAGGCCCCAGCTCGAACCGGGTCGAGCGGACCGATTCGATCAATTGCAACAGCAATAACATCGTTCCGGATGGCGCGGTTTCATGAAGGATTTTCTTCACAAAGCGGCAATCTTCCTCTGAAGGATTGCTCTTGTGGCTGTGACGACGTCCTCGCTATAGTCCCCGGCCCGCTGGTAACCCAGGGCATCGCCCTGGGCTATCCTGTTGCGCCCCTTCGGGGCGGAAGACGTCGAGAATGAGTTACGAGAGCAGGTCGAACCATGATCAAGACCGATCGGCGAAACGGCAGATACGTGCTCGGTCTGGTGCTCCTGGTACTGCTGGGGCTGGGAGTGCTGGCCTGGCTGGAACGGGCCCCCTTGCTGGCCTGGTTTCACGTCCGGATGCTGGTGTCTGCCGGCGACGGCAATCGCGCGGAGCGGGCCCAGCGGGTGGCCCAGCTGGGCCACGCGGCGGTGCCGGGTTTGCTCAATTGCTTGCAGCGTGAGGAGCCGGCGGTCTGTGTGAATGCGCGGGCGGGGCTGACCGCGCTGGTCCGGCAAGGCGGGACGCTGAGCGAAACCCAGACAGCCGACCTGGTCAACGCCCTCTCTCGGGAGTTTGGGCAATTCAGCCGGGAGGGGCAACGGCACACCGTGGAGATGGTGGCCGAGTGGTTCCACACCGACCCGGGAGCGGCGGCGGTGCCGGGGTTGATCCTGGCCTGCGGTCGCTTGCTGTCGGCTGCGATCAGCGGGTCGGAGCCGGAAGTGCAGTCCGGGGCCTTGCAGCTGTGCCTGGCCCTGGTGTCGCAACCGCAGGGGGCCGAGGTGCTGAGCACGGGCCGGGAGCTGGTCCGGGCCTGTTTGCACAACCGCGATCCGGAGGTGCGGGTCCAGGCGATCCAGGTCGGCCTGCATCCGGGAATGGACCTGCTGGAGGCGGTGGCCGGGTTGCTCCCCGATGCCGACGCCCGCGTGCGCCGGGCGGCCATCCTGGCCGTGGGGCCGCCGCCGGCCGACAGGTACGTGCTGGACGAGGCGCTGCTCCCCTGTTTGCGCGATCCCGACGCCGAGGTGCGCCGGTTGTGCGAGGCGGTGCTGCGTTTGCGGGGCCTGGGCTCGGAGCATCTCGAACTGGCCCGGCTGCTGACCGATCCCCGGCCGGGGCAACGGCTGCGCGTGCTGGAGCATCTGCCCGCCGATCTGGATCACAAGATCTGGTTGAGCCGGCTCAGTCAAGACCCGGCTCCCTCGGTACGTGCCGCTGCCGTCCGGGTGATGGCCCAGGATACCTCGCTGGACATGATCGACCGGCTGGAACAGATGTCCCAAAGCGATCCCAGTCCGACCGTCTGCTATCTCGCCGGCTTCTATCTCAAGCTGGCACGGTCGCAGCGCACCAGCCACGGAAGCACGGCGGCGACACCTCTGCGGTAAGGTCCACATTCGCGCTGTCCGCTTTCCCCCCTTCGGCTACGATAGGGACAGCGCCCGGAATTCCGAACTCGAAAGAACGACCACGATGAAGTCCCGTTTGCTCACACCCGGTCCGACTCCGGTCCCTGAAGAAACTCTGCTCGACCTGGCCCGTCCGGTCTTCTTCCACCGCTCACCGCAGTTCCGGCAGATCCTGGCGGAAGTGGTCGAGGACCTCCAGTACATTTTCTGCACGAAAAACCCCGTGCTGCCGCTAACCGCCTCGGGCACCGGCGGCATGGAGGCGGCCATCAGCAGCACCATCCCGCCCGGCGGCAAGGTGATCTGCCTGGTGTCCGGCCGTTGGGGCGAACGCTGGCGGAACATCGCCAGGGCGTTCGGCTGCGAGGTGATCAACGTCACGGTCCCCTACGGCGAACCCGTCCGTCCGGAGCAGCTGGCCGAGGCGCTGGCGAAGCATCCCGACACCGTCGCCGTTTGCGCCACCCTCTGCGAGACGGCTACAGGAGTGCGCAACGACGTGGCGGCCTTCGGCAAGCTGGTCGCACGGACGCCGGCCGTGCTGCTCGTCGATGCCATCAGCGCCCTGGCTGCCATCGAGTGCCGGACCGACGACTGGAACGTTGACGTGTGCGTGACCGGCTCGCAAAAGGCACTGATGCTGCCGCCGGGCCTGGCCTTTGTCGCGGTCAGCGACAAGGGCTGGCAGACGATCGACTGCAACACCAGCGGCCGGAGCTTCTACTTCGACCTGCGCAAGTACCGCGACAAGCTGAAGGATGGGGAGACGCCCTTCACGCCGGCCAACACGCTGATCCGCGCACTGCGGACGAGCCTGAAGCGCATTCGGGCCGAGGGGATCGAGAACGTCTGGGCCCGGCACGCTCGCATCGCCGCCGCCGCCCGCGCCGCCGTGGAGGCGATGGGCCTGGAGCTGTTCGCCAGCCAGCCGTCCGATAGCCTGACCGTGATGAAGGTGCCGGAAGGGATTGATGGGCAGGCAGTGCTGGGCAAGCTGGACAAGCAGTACGGCCTGCGCCTGGCCGGCGGACAGGACACACTCAAGGGCAAGATCATCCGGCTGGGGCACATGGGGTACGTCGATCAATTTGACGTGCTGGCGGCGCTGTCGGGCCTGGAACTGGTGCTGGCGGAGATGGGGCATCCGCTGGAGCTAGGAGCGGGGCTGACGGCGTTTCAGACGGTGCTGGCTCAAGGATTGCGACAGCCGGCTGTGGTATAATCCGGGGGGAGGTACTAAAACATGATGCCTTTGATTGCTGATGACTTCTGGATGATGAAGGATCTGGCCGACTTTAACGATACGGTTGAGATCTGGGACACGAACGGCAGGCTGATCGGCGTTTTTGTCCCTGCCAATCTGGAGCGATGCAAACAACGCTATGCTGAGGCAATGGCTCGGACCGACCCAGAAGAACTGGCTCGGCGTGCGGCTGAACCCGGTCCACGGCGCTTGCACAAGGAAGTCATTGAAGAACTCAAAAGTCTGTATCCGGTTTCAGATGAGTCAGCTGACCTGAACCAGAGGGATGCGAAATGAGGCTTTTCACTCGAAGGTGGTTGGCCTGCGGTTTGCTCGCCTTGACGCTGTGCTTGCTGCACATCACAAGTTCGCTCAACGGCCAGGCGGGGACCACGTCAAGGATAGCGGCGGCTCGGAAGGACATCCTGGAGTTGGTTGCGGGCAAGGGCGATCCGAAGGATCTGGCCCGGAAGCATTCCCTCGAAGATGTCATGCACGGGTTTAAGCTCAAGGTCAAGGACGGCATCGGTGTCGAGGGTGTGGCGGCCCCGAACAAGAACGGTATCGAGGCCCAGATCATTGCCTTGTCGAAGACGGCGATGACCAAGGATGAATTGGCCAAGATGTCCAAAGGGTTAATCCAGATGGCCGAGATTACCAAGGCGATCGGAAGGGTTGGCTCTCACCACAAACTCGACAACCCGAAAGACCAGGCGGACTGGGACACGTTCACCAAGGACTTGATTCAGCAGAGTGAAGCTCTGCTCAAGGCCATCAAGAGTGCGGACCCCGTCGTGGTTAAAACTGCGGCGAGTAAACTTAACAAGAACTGCACTGATTGCCACAAGAGGTGGCGGTAACAAGTTAGCCGCGGACCTGCTACAACCCTAACAGAGAGCGTCCGGTTGTCCAGTCTGGCTTTCACCAGGAGGGTGCCTTCGGGCACGGGAAGTGACATGCCTCGCGTACTGATCTGCGACAAACTCGGAGCCACCGGCCTGGATCTGCTGCGGCAGGCCGGCATCGAGCTGGACGACCGCCAGGGCCTGACCGGCAACGCGCTGAAGGAGGCCCTCCGCGCCGCCGACGGCGTGATTGTCCGCAGCGAGACGCGCATCACCGCCGACTTGCTGGAGAACCCCGGCCGGCTGCGGGCGATCGTCCGGGCCGGCGTCGGCGTCGATACCATCGACGTGGGGGCCGCCACGCGCAAGGGCATCCTGGTCATGAACACGCCCGGCGGCAACACGGTCAGCACCGCCGAGCAGACCATCACCCTGATGATGTCCCTCGCCCGGCACGTGGCCGCCGCTGACGCCCACGTTCGCGCCGGTCCCGCCAAGTGGGAGCGCACCAGGTTCACCGGCTGCCAGCTGGCCGGCAAGACCCTCGGCGTCGTCGGCCTGGGCCGCATCGGCTTGCAGGTCGCCCGCCGGGCGGCCGGCCTGGACATGAAGGTCATCGGCTTCGATCCCTTCCTCAACCCTACCGCTGCTGCCCAGCTGGGCATCGAGACCACTGCCGATTTGCATTCGCTGCTGCCACGCGTCGATTTCCTGACCGTCCACACGCCGCTGACCGACCAGACCCGAGACCTGATTGGGGCCCGCGAGCTGGCACTGTTGCGCAAGGGGTCGCGGGTGATCAACTGCGCCCGCGGCGGCATCATCAACGAGCAGGCCCTGGTCGAGGCGCTGGTGAGCAAGCATCTGGCCGGGGCCGCCCTGGACGTGTTCGTCCAGGAGCCGCCGCCGGCCGATCATCCGCTGCTGAAACTGCCCAACGTGGTGCTGACGCCGCACCTGGGCGCCTCGACGGTGGAGGCGCAGGCGTCGGTGGCCGCGGAGGCGGCCCAGCTGCTGATCGATTACCTGACCCGCGGCGTGATCGGCTTCGCGGTCAACATGGCGGCCATCGACCGGACCGAGCTGGAGGAGGTCAAGCTCTACGTCGATCTGGCCCGCCGGCTGGGACTGCTGCACGCCCAGATGTGCCAGGGCAACATCCAGCGGGCCGAGCTGATCTATCGCGGCGACGTGGCCAGGCGCTCGACCCGGCTGATCACCGCCGCCTTCACTGCCGGCCTGCTCGAATCGCGCCTGGCCCAGAACGTCAACATCATCAACGCCCCGCTGATGGCCCAGGAACGCGGCATCGAGATCGTGGAAGAACGGTCGTCGAAAAAGGGCGACTTCAGCACGATGCTGCGCGTGGACGTGACCACGGACAAGAAGACCTACACCGCGGCGGGCACGCTGTTCGGCAACCAGTACCTGCGGCTGGTGCAGCTGGGGCCGTTCCACCTCGATTCGTTCATCGACGGCGTCATGCTGCTCTTCACCCACCGCGACGTGCCGGGGCTGATTGGCTTCATCGGCACCATCTTCGGCAAGCACCAGGTGAACATCGCCCAGATGACCGTGGGCCGGGAACGCCCCGGTGGCGAGGCCATCGCGGTGCTGAACCTGGACAACCTGCCGCCGGAGGACGCGCTGAAGGAGGTGCGCTCGCATCCGCAGATCAGCAGCGTCAGCGTGGTCAAGCTGCCGCGGGCCGGCGAGATGCCGCCCTGGTTTGGCTGAAATCATGGTCAGGCCATGCCTCCGGCAGGCTCTCTCTTTGAAGAAAAGGATGAGGTTCGTGAAAACGCGCGCGAATCCGGCAAAGGTTTTTCTCCTGGCGGCGGTGTTGCTGGCCCTGAGCCCGGCAACCGCCACTCTCTCGGCCGCGGATACACCCAGGCGGCCCAATGTCGTGCTGATCCTCGCTGACGATCTGGGCAACGGCGACCTCGGCTGTTACGGCCATCCGAAGTTCAAGACCCCGCACCTCGACCGGATGGCGGCCGAGGGGACCCGGCTGACGCAGTTCAACACGCCGATGCCGTTCTGCGCACCGACCCGGGCGTCGCTCTTGACCGGCCGCTATCCGCTGCGTCATGGGCTGACCGGCAACCCCGCCCCGGACGGCGGACCGCAGGCCGACGCCCTGGCCCTTTCGGGGGAGGAGATCACGCTGGCCCAGCTGCTGAAGAAGGCCGGCTATGCGACCGGGATGGTCGGCAAGTGGCACCTCGGGCACAAGAAGCCGGCAGCGCTGCCCACCCGGCGCGGCTTCGATGAGTACCTCGGCGTGCTTTACAGCAACGACATGCGGCCCGTGCAACTGATCGACGGGGAGAAGCCGATCGAGTATCCCGTGGTCCAGGCCACGCTGACGAAGCGTTACACCGATCGTGCCCTGCGGTTCCTGGAGGTCAACCGCGCTCGGCCCTTCTTCCTGTACTTCGCCCACGCCATGCCTCACAAGCCGCTCGCCTGTACCGAGGCCTTTTACAAGAAGAGCGGCGCCGGACTGTACGGCGACGTCATGTCCGAGCTGGACACGAGCGTCGGACAGGTGCTGGCCAGGCTCAAGGAGCTGGGCCTGGACGAGCAGACGCTGGTCCTCTTCACCAGCGACAACGGCCCGTGGTACGGCGGCAGCACGGGTGGCCTGCGCGGGATGAAAGCGACCAGTTGGGAAGGGGGCTACCGGGTGCCGTGCATCGTCCGCTGGCCGGGCCGGGTGCCGGCCGGGAAGGTGCTGGCCGATCCCGCCGTGATGATGGACCTGTTCGCCACCGTCCTCGCCGCCGCGGGGGTCGCGCCGCCGGCCGACCGGGTCATCGACGGCAAGGACCTGCTGCCGCTGCTGTCGGGCAAGGGGCAGGGCAAGCATCACGAGTTCGTCTTCGGCATGCAAGGTCCCCGGCTGGCGACCGTGCGGGATGCGCGCTGGAAATTGCACGTCCTGCCGGCCCGGGATCGCAAGGACGGCAAGCCGGGCGAGCGCTGGGTGGACCCGCGCGGGCCCGATGGCGTGACCCTCCTCGCTCCCTACGAGCAGGCTCAGCCCTCCGAGTATCCGGGATTGCGGACGGGGGACGAAACGAAGGCCCTGAGCCTGTTCGACCTGGCCGCCGACCCCGGCGAGCAGACCGACGTCGCGGCGCAGAACCCCGAGGTGGTCGCGCGCCTCAAGGCCGCGTATGAGCGGGCGGTGCAAGAAATGACGCCGAGGTCCGCGCGGTAGGATTGGCCGGAGCCTGCTGGTGTTCACCCTGGACAATCTGCCGCCGGAGGATGCCCGGAATGAAGTTCGGTCGCATCCGCAGATCAGCAGCGTTAGCGTGGTCAGGCTGCCGTGGGCCAGAGAGATGCCGCCCTGGTTTGGCGGAAATCAGGGACCGGAGATTGCAGCGGAGCATTCGACACCAAGGGAGCGACTGCGGGAAGGCTGTTCAGGAAAAAGGAACCAGCGATGTCGTCCGGGGCGCCCACCTATGGAACGCCCGCTCCCCTGCTGGTCGCGATCCACGAAGCAAATCGTGTTCCAGGGGGAGTCCAACGCGGCGCCCCAGTGACTCGAGCTGAGGCCATCGCCCGACGAAAGGCGGGGCTCGACATTGTGGTCTGCGGGGGCGACCCATTCGCTGCATGCCGCGAGGCCGGACTCATTGAGGCCGCTGTCGGACCGTGTTATCACGATGGCCCTCATGCGTCCGCAGGGCTTTTTGCGCTGCCGCACTTCCAGCAACGGTCGGGTGTCCCCGAAGGGCACTCGTTTTATGAGACCAACGTTACCAAGGCTCTGCCCTGATCATGCGCTACTTCACTCCCGAACGATGGATGTTGTTGCAGGACGTTTCGGACGAGCAACACTTTGACACCGCCCACAGAGAATGGCAGCAAGCGCTCACGCAGTATCGGGAACACCTCGCCCAGTTGCGAGCAGTGCTGCCTGCCCCGCTGCGGCGTTTTTCCGAACAGGAGTGCTTGCACGATGCGATCCTGCTCACGGCATGGCAAGTGAGGAGCAGGGTGCAGTTAGTGGTACGACCTGAGCCGTCCGCCGAGAAGAGCCTGCTGCTGTTGACCTACACGGTCATCGAGACTCCGCAGGTCACTGTTGACGTTCTTCCTCCGGAATACGCTCGGGAACAGATGGTCTGGATGTACGATGAGATTGGGCTGGCCGAGAAGGGAAGGCAATCCGAAAAGGGGCCCACGTACGAACATTCGATCCTGCTCGGCAGCGGCTGGGAACTGACGATCCGCTTCTCCCGCTTCCATTACTCGCGCTTGCAAGCCCTGCTCCCGATTGTCAACCGTGGCAGCCTGCTCCCTGGCATCTCTCCCCTGTCCCAGACAGCGTAAAAGCTGTCTGGAGAAACAGCAGGCGGCGAACACAAAGCCGCACCCGGAACACTCTGCCGACTTGGCCAACCGTGCCAGCTCTCTCCAGCCCTGGCATTGTGGATTTTGGGGCAGCGCCGGGAAGGACCATTGCCGAAAAGTACCTGGTCGTGCGGTCACGTGACGAACAGCGAAGGATCAATCGGTTTGGCGGTTTGGCGAATTGCCTGGACCAGTTCGTCCGCTTCCTCCAGTTTGTAGAGCCTGGTCCGCTTCTCCTCGAAGATTTGGTGGACGGCTTGGAACACGTCCGCTTGATCCGGCCCGAACTGTGCCACGACTACCAGCTGAAGCGGACCGAGTTTCGGGTCTGGCGTGCCGAACAGCAATTCTCCTTCCAGCGCGAATTGCCCCGCTCGCGCGAGAATCCCGGACATCACGTGCCCGGCAAACGTCGTCGCCTGGATCAGATTGAACCGTCCATTCTGAAAGCCGAACGGCGCCGTGATCGGCCGCTCGAACAACGGCAGCGGCACCTCAACCTTTTCCCGGATCAGGTGGGTGATCTTGTTCCTGGCAAACGTTTGCGCCAGCAGCCGCTGGATTCGATTGTGCGTTCGGCGCTGGTGGTCGCCGACTAACCGCTTGAACAGCCGGTTCAATTCCCCAGTTGGCTCTTCGACACGAACGGACATTGGCGCCGTCAACCGCATGGCGTTGGCGCGCGTTTCCGCGAAACGGCTCAGGGCCTCGACGGTCTGGAAGTGGTCACGGTCCGCCTGCAATCGCCGGGCGATTCCGAGCAGAGTACTCTTCAAGCGTTTGTCATCCGGCTTCAGCTTCGGGAACACCTCCTTGATGCGATGCACGTCCGCCGCCATGCGCGTCTCGAGAAACCCCAGCTCAGGGCAGAGAAGGACGATTCCGACATTGGCGACCTCGTGCCGGGCCAGGTCCGGACAGTATTGAATGATGCAGTAGTATCCCGTCGTGGCTTTCATGGTTTCTCTCCCTCGGTGGGGAGCGGGTCTGTTGACGTGGCCGGTGGCCATTCGCGCTCGATGATCCGCCGGATCGATCTGGCCCGGCGACAAATCCAGTCACACCACTCACTGCGGGCTGAGGCGCTCACCTGCCATTCGCTCGGCACGCGCTGAATCAGGGTTTCGACCTCGCTCCGCACGACGGCTTCGACCTCGCCGACCACTTGCAGCAGGGCTTCCCGGGTCGTGTGGGGCCGGAAAGGGGGAATAAACCGAAGAGCCGATCATCGTTCACCGACCTTTGCAATCGCGGAGTCGTCAAGTCGCTCTCGCAGGTGAAACAGCAACCATGATCGATGGCCTTTAGCACAAACCTCCCCTTGCTCGCCCCTTCTTCGGAGAACCAGACGTTGTCCTTGTTTTGCCTGAGCGTCGCACCGTTGGACGGCCGATAGCGATCACAGTTCATGGTCCAGGTGTCGAACACGATCAGCCGGCCGATGTCCTCGGGGTTGTCCAGCTCTTCCAACTCGCCCTCCTCTCCGCTCCAGACGTGGCCTTCCTCGGCCCGTGTAATGAAGCCGGGACCGGCCACGACGGACTTGCTGTCCGCGAACCGCAAATCCAGGTTGCCGGGCACGTCGATCAGGGCAAAGTGCAGCGTTCGCAGTTTCAGCCACCCGGCGAGCAGCGTTCCGACCAACTCGCACGCCAGGACATTCGGGCCGTTGTCCGCGCCCATTGCCTTGAGGAAGCCCTCGCCTTGATCCGTCTCGACTCGAAGCACGCAAGAGCCGGTTTTCCGGGCCTCGATGGCTGCCAGGATCTTCGCCGGTTGCCACGGCGCTGGAGCGCTTGCCATGCCTCGATTCCACGTACGCCGGGGGCAAGCACGTTGGGGATGCCCCCTTCTTTAGTGGGATTGTCCCTGATAGATCATACCAAACGGATGGCGGTGCGAGCAGCCGGGTTGGCGACATTGCTGGGAAAAAGGGGAAAGCGGCTACTCCGGAAACTCCTGTTAGACCAAGGGTTCGTCCTCCACCAACAGCCAATCAATGTCGGAATCCGCCCAGGAGAGCAGAAAGGTCTTGTGGCGCAACCAGTTGCTGACGTCCGCCAGTTCGTCCAGCCCTGTCACTCCCGATCACTTCTCCGTGCGCCGTGGAAGCGGTGTGCCTGTCGTACACCAGCAAGTCCTTGCCGATCTTGCGGATCACCGGGGCCAGCTCGTCGCCGGGGTAGGGGAAGTCCACGAGGGAAGTCAGGTTGGGGTCGCCGTCCACGGACCACCAGCGGTCGGACTGCCTTTCGATCCAACCGGCCAAGGTCGCGGCCGGCAGAGTGTAATGCGGCTGGTCTTTCACGCTCACGATTCTCTCCCCATTGGGCGCTGATCCGGTCGGAAAACGCATAAGCCAAGAAAACGGGACAGGAGGCGTTATTGCGAATTGAAATGATGTGACGTCAGTTCCTGAAACCTTTTCGAGTCAACTCCTCCAGTGCTTTGTACCAATGCTCCTTATCCCGTCCCTGTGGGCACCCCTCTTGTTGCCACAAATAGTAGGCTGCGAGGGCGAGTCTGTCGTGAAGAGTCTTACCCTCGTGGTTTCCTGGCGTCTCTTGTTGCGGTGGCGGCAATGCTGCTTCTCGAAGTTGTTTCGCTCGAAGCAATTCATCGAGGCAGCGGCGTTTCTCCTTACTCAGTGGCACCACCGGTGCTTCCCGGTAGTTGATCTGTCCGCCAAAGTTGGCCCGGTCGTAACCGCGTGCGAAGCTGGTCTGCAAGTCAAGTACCGCATCGGGATCGTCCGCGGCCAGCGGCAGACGGAACCTCGGCAGCCTCTTTTGCAGAGTAGCCGTGTAAATCTCGTAGCGCTCCGGCTGGGTAGCGCGCGTCACGGTGACTGCGTAGTCCCACTCCGGCAGGCCATCGCGCGAATAGTCAAGCATCGGCTGGCCTTGTAGGACGAGGTCGATCTCCACCAGACTGGCCCCCGCCGCCTTGCTCTGCTGCCTGGTACTCAGGTACGCCTCTCGGCCGACAGCGGTCGTCTTATTCGCCGGGCTGACGACGTCCAGCAGGGTCACTACCTGTTCGTCGCGAAGACGGCGGATTTCGAGGTACTCCTCACGCTGCTCGCCTTGGGCATTGTAACGGCGCTCATTAAGGCGGGTTTGGTATCGTTCGATAAGACCGGGTTGAAGCATCTCCTGCAAGCAGGTAATAAGGGCGTGTTGAAAAGATGGCCACAGCGCCACGTCTTCCAGGTAGGGGTCCATTCCCGGGAAAGGGCTCGACATTTCCACCTCAAGTGTTACAACTCACAGACCGTCACAGTTCAAGCGGGCGGGGTTTCGATCCGCGTCGAGTCCCCCAGCTACGCCTCACCGTGCTGGGCGGATGTGGACGGCGACGGCAAAATGGACCTTCTCGTCGGGCAGTTCAGCACACGTTTTCCCCTCTTCGCCAGCACAGGCGTCAAGGCAGGCCAATTCGCGGTGGGGTCGAAACCACTTCCAGTCCTAGATCGCGGAGGGCGGCGACTAGGTCGGTCGGGTCTGTGCCGGATGGCAACACCACCTGGAGATACCGCGCGAGTAACTGTCGAGCAGGAACCGTGTCATTCCCACATCCTCCGCAGTTTCTCGGCGTCTTCGACGAACCGGACCTTCTCAATCTCCTTCTGGCGCGTAAGTCCGACCGCCACGCGGAATCATCTTCCGGCGAGAGCCACCCCGGTTCGACCTGGTCCATCCGCGCCACTAATGCCGCGATCCCCTCGGGTGTCGTCGGCCAGTCTTCCTCGCGCATGCCGAGCGTGTGCTGGATGCCCTCAATCGGCAGCACCTCCACCCGGGTGCCTTCGGGCAGCGCGGCCGGGGTATCGAGAATGATCTGGCCATTTTTAATTGTGCCTTGGAGCGCGTTCACATACTTCCTCCTTCATCCCGGTTGTGGTGCCTACCCTATTGTGCCGCTCCTGCACTCGTCCTGGCAAGCCCGGCGTCAACCCCACTACCTCGGGCTCAACCAACCCAGCAAATCCATTGTAAGCATGGCACCGTAAGCCATCATGGAGCACACTCGGCCAGCCCTCCCGAACACCCTGACAACTGGCAGGCACGCAGCAAAACGCCCCTTCCTGGCATCTGTGGGACCATCACGGGCAGTTTCCGTCGTGTCCGCCACATCCCAAAAAGTGGCCGGCAGGGCTGGCAGAGCGGAGCTGATCTATCGCGGCGACGTGGCCAGGCGCTCGACCCGGCTGATCACCGCCGCCTTCACCGCAGTGGATGCCAGTCATGGCGTCGGTGGAGTTGTGAGCCTTGCCGCCAGATCGGCAGGGGTGCAAATGGGTAAGGGAGAGTGGGCGAAGCCCCGAGGGTCACGGGTGACAATAAGGTCCATCCCGCTGTGGATGGCACAGGCGATCTGCAGGTTGTCTTCAAAGTCGGAACCGGGCATCGCCTGGGCCGCCAGCAATGCCGCCCGATCAACCGGAGCCACGTGCAGGGTGGCCAGGCAGTCCGCAATGGCGGTCCGCGCCGTGGCGAGGTCCGTTTGTTTGCGAATGACGTAGAACACGGTCGGCACGGCGAAGGCGGCCAGAAACGCTTCGATCTGGCTCCGCCGGTGGGCGTTCCAGACCGCAGCCATGTCCGCAGCCCAGGGACTGCGGTTGAGCAACAGGTCCAGCAGGACACTGGTGTCCAGCAAGACCTTCATCCGTATTTCTCCGCACGATGTTCCTCGATCCAGCGACGGACGGTTTCGTCGTCCGGGACCGAACCCGCTCCGGTCGCGACGCCACGAACCCGTTCCACCGGCACCCCGCGGAGACCGTCAGGGGTGCTCGCGCGTGGAAGGGACCGCAAGAGATCCTCGGCCAAATGGAGACGTTGTTCCGGCGGCCAGGCCCGGACCCGGGCAAGGACCTCGTCGTATTCCGCGCTCGGGTTTGGCGACATGTTCTTCTCCGATTCAAGCGTCGAGGGTTGTTTGCCGCACGGCTTCGGCAGTAATTCACAATGCTGCCCTTTGCCTGTGAATTAGTTTACCAAACACGCAGACGGGTGGAAGCTCACCCGTTGGGGCAGTTCTTCGTCCCTGTCTGCAAACCCATGAACCGGGTAGCCGAAGCGAGGAGGGGTTTGGGCATCCCGTCAGCTTTGCCCTGTCGGCCGAAAGACGACCTTGATCGCTCCCGACGCCCCCACCCCGCTTGCCGGGGTGGAGCGCTGGTTCGTAACCAGAGAACCGGGCGGACCAGAAGCGCCGACACCAGCGGGCCGTCCAGCGCAATGCCAGGTAGCGAAACAATTCATAGCGGAAGAGCAGGGCTTCCACGTGTGGCTCCTGGAATGACCTTCTCAAACAACCGGTACGTCCTGGCCTTCTCGGCACCAAAGGCGTCAATCACGTGGCGGACCCGGCTGTTGGCGCTGTGGACCAGGGAGAGTTCCGCAGGGCGAATGCCGCGCCGGCGGGCGATCTCGGCGGCCTCCTGAGCCAGCAGAGCAGCGATGCCGGCCCCGGTCGCCTCGGGCAAGACCCCCAGCAGGATAAACCGCGCCCGCCGGATTCGCCGCACGGCCAGCGCCAGGCGGACCCAGAACAGCGGCCCCGGCCAGCCGCGGGCCCACGCCAGGGCCTCGTTCACGTCCGGCAAGACCAGGGCGAAGCCGACCGGCCGAGCCTGCTGCTCCGCGATCAGGACAAAGTCCGGCTCGTAAAAGGGCCGGAAGCTCGCCGCCCGCTCCTGGAACTCTTCCCAGGTCAACGGGACAAAGCCCCAGACCTCCGCAAAGGAGGCGTTGTACAGGGCGAAGAGCACCCGCAGGTCTTCGGCCCACCGGTCCCGCCGCGAGGAGCGGATGGTGAGGGCCGAGCAAGCGGAGCCCCTGGCCGAGCGCCAGCGGAGCAAGCGCTGGACGGCCGGAGCGGGGACCTGTTCCGGCGACCAGCGGTAGGAGTGGTAATCCGCATGGGGTGTGAAACCGAACTGCACCAGCAACCGCTCATAATACAGCGGGTTGTAGGGTGACAGAACAGTCGGCGGCGAATCGTTGCCCGCCACGAGCAGACCGACCTCGTCGTGAGTGGTGAGGTTGACCGGACCCAGCAACCGGGTCTTGTTCTGCTGGCGCAGGGACTCCTCGACCGCTGCCAGGAGGGCCCCGGCCGCCTCCGGATCGTCCGTGCATTCAAAAAAGCCGAAGAACCCGGCGTCGCTCACCCAGCGCCGGCAAAAGTCCTCGTCGATGATCGCCGCGATCCGGCCAACGACCTGCCCTTTGCGCTGCACGACATAGCGCCGGCACCAGCGTCTCCGGAGCGAGCTGTTGTGCTCGGGGCACCGGCGCTGGTCCTCGACCGAGCGCAGGGGAGCGACCCAGAGCGGGTCCGCCCGGTAGAGGCGGCAGGGCAGGTCGCGGAAGGCCCGGTGCAGAGAGCGTGTCTGGACGAGCGAAACACACAGGTCGGCGGCCATCGTTGCCTCAGGGGGTCGGAGTGGGGGCGGGACACGTCCGGATGACGCGGCGGAGTTTCCGGCTCTCCGAATGCAGTTCCGGCGGACCCAGCTCGAAGTCGATCTCGGGCAAGACGCAGCCGTGGTCGTTGTACAGCAGCCCGAGGTTCTTGCGGACCGCCAGCACCGCCGCTGCCGCATCGGCCCCCGGCCGGAGCTGTAACCGGACTCGGAGCCGGCCGAGGTCGGTCTGGACGACCTGGTATTCCTCGATGGCCTCCGTGGCCCGGATGATGAAGCGCAGAAAGTAATCGGGAAAGATGGGCCGGGGCTGGCCGCTGTGGTCCCGGGCCCAGAGCAAATCATCGGCCCGGCCGTGAATCCGCGCCAGGACGCGAAAACGCGAACCACAGGGACAGGGCACCGGGTCCAGCTCGACCATGTCGTTCAGTTCGTAGCGGAGGATGGGCTGAGTGCGGCGATACAGGTCCGTGACGACCATGCGCCGGGCCAGTTCGCCCGGGCGGGCCGGCTGGCCTTCGGCATTGTAGAGCTGAATGGCCACGAAGTCCTCGTTGAGGTGCAGCCGGCCCTGGACGCAGGAGGAGGCCATGATCCCTTCGCTGGCCTGGTACAGCTCGCGGATCGGGGCCGCGAAACTGGCGGCGACCTCGGCGCGGACGTCGGGTTCGAGGACCTCGGCCACCGGCATCAGCGCCCCCAGCCGCAGGCGGAGCCTGCCTGCCCGCTGCTCCCGGGCCAGCTCGCGCAGGACCCACGGCTGGCCCGCCAGCACGTTGGGTGAAACCTCGTTGAGGAAGCGGACCATTTCCGGGATGGGCGCGCGGAGACTGAGGTAGCGCAGGGTGATGCCCCAGGTGTTGATCTTTTGGAACGAGGGACTGTCCACCCGCAAAATCAGCACGGCACGGATGGGGAACAGCTCCCGGCCCAGGCCGTTGCGTGCCGCGATCATCGATCCGTAAAGGGATCGCTCCCAGCGTGAGAAGAGGTAAATCCCCTTCGCTCCGCTGGTGCCGGAGGACAGCTCGACGTTGTACTCGCCCCGGAAGAGCCGGTTGACGTCGCCAGTCGAATCAACAACCTCCCGGAAGCGGATCAGTTCCTCCCAGGACGCGCCGGGGGTGCTCGCCGTGGCAATGTTGGCCATCAAGTCCCGCTTCCGCGTGGTCGGCAGCTCCCAGACGTTGTTCAGGTCGTGGCCCCTCCAGAGGTCGCGGTAATACGGCAGGTGGGCCACGGCCCAGTGCAGAAGCCGCGTTGCCCGAAGCGTCTGCCAGCGCTGGATGCGTGCCGCCGACCAGTGGCGGAAACGCCAGCGAAAGGCCCAGATGCGGCACAGGGTTGCAAGGGCGGTCATGGGAGGGTCCTCTTCTCGGAAGGATGACGGATGCATCAGAAGGGCGTGGCCGATTCTACGGTTGAGCAAGCCACCGTCAACTTCACGCCACTCCTGTTGTGGCACGGTCTCCCGACCGTGCCACTCGATCCGCATGGCGAAATGGCGTTGCAAACTTGGGTGGGCTGGATAAAATGGAGGTGCTTTCTAGTTGGTGGTGCCTTGTCCTTTCGGGGAGATGCGAGTGGTTGATCCGATCAAAGACATTGTCATTCTTGGAGGCGGCACCGCGGGCTGGATGACGGCAGCGTATCTGGGCAAGGAACTCCAGGGCCAGGTTCGCATCACTGTGCTGGAGTCGCCGGACATCGGCAAGATCGGCGTCGGCGAGGCGACCATCCCCAACCTGCAGAAGGTCTTCTTCGACCACCTCGGACTCGCCGAACACGAGTGGATGCGGCACTGCAACGCCAGCTTCAAGGTCGCCGTCCGCTTCATCAACTGGCGCACGGCCGGGGCCGGCGTTCCGCAGCCGCGCTCGCTGGGACAGGGGCCCGATCACTTCTACCACCCCTTCGGCATTCTCCCGAGCCAGGATCAGATCCCGATCACACACTACTGGTTCCTCAAGAAGCACCAGGGCAAGACCGACGAGGCGTGCGATTATGCCTGCTTCAAGGAGCCGCCCCTCATGGACGCCAGGCTGGCACCGTGCTGGCGCAACGGCAGGCCGGCCACGCGCTACGCCTGGCACTTCGACGCCCACCTGGTCGCCGACTTCCTCCGCCGACATGCCACCAGCAAACTGGGAGCGGTCCACGTCCCCGATACTCTGACCGGGGTGGACTTCCACGACAACGGCTTTATCAAGAGCCTGCACACCCGCGGCGGCCGGGTGCTGGCCGGCGACCTGTTCATCGACTGCTCGGGCTTCCGCGGGCTGCTGATCAACCAGGCCCTGCAGGAGCCGTTCATCGACATGAACGACCACCTGTTGTGCGACAGCGCCGTGGCCTGTGCGGTCCCCCACAACGACCGGGAGAACGGCGTCGAGCCGTACACCTCGGCGATCGGCATGCCGGCCGGGTGGACGTGGAAGATCCCCATGCTGAGCCGGTTCGGGACCGGTTACGTCTATTCGAGCCAGTTCGCCACGGTGGACCAGGCCAGCGAGGACTTCTGCAAACTCTGGGGCCTGGACCCGAACAAAGCGACCCTGAACAAGATCCGTTTCCGGGTCGGTCGCAATCGCCGGGCCTGGGTCAAGAATTGCGTGGGCATCGGCCTGGCCTCGTGCTTCCTGGAGCCGCTGGAATCGACCGGCATCTACTTCATCTACGCCGCCCTGTACCAGCTGGCCAAGCACTTCCCGGACAAACACTTCGATCCGATCCTCAGCGACCGTTTCAACCGGGAAATCGAGATGATGTTCGACGACACCCGCGATTTCATCCAGGCCCACTTCCATTTCTCGCCGCGGGTGGACACGCCGTTCTGGCGGGCCTGCAAGGACCTGCACCTGACCGAGTACATCAAGGAAAAGATCGCCCTGTACCGGGCCGGCATCCCGATCAATCCCCCCCTCACGGATGAGAGCGCCTATTACGGCAACTACGAGGTCGAGTTCCGCAACTTCTGGACCAACGGCAGCTACTACTGCATCCTCGGAGGGCTGGGATTGCTTCCCGATCATCCGCTGCCGATCCTGGCCCACAAGAGCGAATCGGTGCAGAAGGCGGAAGCGCTCTTCGCCGAGGTCAAGCGTCAGCAGCAAGAGCTTGTCGCATCCCTGCCGACGAATTACGAGTTCCTGCTCAAGCTGCATGGGGAAGAGCGTGAGGGGGCCTCGCAGCACAAGCCTGGAGCGCTAGCGACAGGACAGGTGAATCCCGTCGCTGGCGCTCCGGGGCTTTGCTGAACCAAGCCCTGTCATTTCAGGACTTCGATGGCCTCGTCCACGAGCCCGCGCAAGTATTCCGCAACGAGGTTCCGAACCAGCAGGTCGTGGCAGAACTGATTGCGGTAGCTGCGAAGGCACTTGTAACAAGATGCCTGTGGGTCGCATGTGCATTGCTCAGTCCGGCGGCGTGCCGCTCGGAGAACTTGAACCAGTTCGCTTTCCTCCGCCAGACGGCGCACGTGGCCCGCTCCTCCAGGAACGTCGTCGAACAAGACGATCTCCTGCTGGGTTCCTCCGCCGGCATTGATGGGGCGGATGACTCCGTCGATGTCGTTCCGCTCAATCCCCAGCACTTCCGTCATCCCCCCGAGAAGCGCGTAGAGGAGCGACAACCAGAATCCCTGGTCTCCATACCCGTGACCACTGGAAGTGAAAATCAACCGCGCTGCCGTGCTGCGGAAATCATGGCCAAGGTGGACCCACTCCAGCCCACCGCGACAGGGCTTGCCGAATGGGGTGACGTGGTTCCAGGGACTTTTCGCATCCGGAGGAGCCACCTGGCCGCAGGATTTGCACAGCCGGAAACCCCGCCGGGCGATGTCATCCCCATCGTTGAAGACGAAGAAATCGGCCTGCTCGGTGGTTCTCACCTCGACCCGAGGACCGCTCACCTGTCCGAGTGTTAGCTGACTGGGATCCTCTCCCTTCAGTTGAGGGACGAAAAGCACTCGCGAAGCGCAGGATTCTCAACGGTTTCTCGAAGGTTAGCTCTTCCCCACGTTTATTGAGGTCGGTCGTGAAGCCAAACGACGGCACGATGTACTGGCGTTTCTGGCGGATCGGCTTCTTGCCGTCATGGCCACAGACCGAACACTTGCCGCCCGAGAAGACCTCTTCCTGCTTGAGGTGCCGCTCGACATGCCAGCACTGGGGACAGACGGCATACACCTGGCGGTCAAGGGCCTTGCCGCGAGGGGGGATGCATATTCCGGTGCTCTTCCACAGTTTTCCCTTGGCGACAATCTCCGCTCCAGGGGCGTACTCGGAAAGCGCTAGCCGCAGATCCCGTTCGAGCTTCAAATCGGGATCAGCTGTTGCCAGGTTCACGTTGTGGATCGGGAAGGCATACCCTGGAAGGACTGCTCGGTTGCTGAAAAAAGTCACCCAGTCCTCGCCGTGCAGAGCATCGAGTCGCTTGAGCAGCACCGTCATGAAGGACGTGATCCGCGCTGCCTTGTCCGCCTGGCCCGCCTTTTCCGCGGCGTCCCGCTGCCCGCGTTTCTCCTCGTAAGCATCCCGGTACATCGCCACCTGCCCGTCAAAATACTCGGCAGCGCCTTGGAATGCCTCCCGGACGGCGGGCGCGAGGTTCCCAAGCACTTCAGACCGTTGGAGTTCCGGGACCAATCGCTCCAGCACCCAGGTATTGTGCAGGATCGCCTGATCGATCTGATTCAGAAACCCTGCCAGAGGAGTCAAGGAATGAGGGTTACCTTTCGTGAGGAACTCGCCAATCTTCCGGATTTCACACCCCTGCTCGTGAAGGACGCGCATGTAGTCTGACAGCAGAACCGCGTGAATGTGCCGCCGGATAATGAGATCGTTGCTGAGATGGATACAGGGTGGTCGGATGGAACCATCGATCATTCCTGTGGGAGAGGCGAAGAAGGTTTCGTCGTGCGAACGGGGCATGGCGAACGTGACCACGAAGGCGGCGCTCCCGATCCCCCGCCCAGCGCGACCCGCTCGCTGCTGATAGTTCGACGGAGAAGGGGGGAAATTGCGGAGGAAAACCGCCTCCAGGTCGCCGAGATCGACACCCAGTTCAAACGTTGTCGAACTGCTCAGGACATTGATCTGCCCTTCCTCTGGGTGATGGCCGTCTTGAAAGGCATTCTGGTAGTCGGTCGCGAGCTTGGGGGATAGTTGTGCGGTGTGTTCCCTCGCGGTCAGGGGGACTGGCTCCTCGGTGCTGCTCGAGTAAATTCGCCGGTAGTGGTTGTCAAGGAGATCGACCGAAGGATCCCTGGCATCGAGCGTTCCCTCACAGCGGAAGGTTGGGCAAATGCCAAGGACATCCCTGGCCGTCCACTGGTGGCACCGATTGCAGACCGACCATTTCGCCTGTGTCGTGAAGGTAAGCCGTTCCCACTCCAACTGAAAACCGACCGTTCCAGGGTCGATCTGTCGCCGTTTCAAGGGGGGCCTGTATCCTTCTGTCAGTTCTTTCCAAACTGCGAACAGGAGATCCTTGAACCGTCCTGCTTCCGGTTCTCTCTGCCCGGATCTCCGCGCGGCAGCACAGAGGACGCGGGCCAGATAGGCCGATCGGCGTTGCAACTGGATTGACCGTTCCGGCACAAACCCATGCAAGCGATACCGCCCGTAACCTTTTTCACTGCCGCTGGCGACAAACGCATCTTCTCCCTTCTTGACATCAAATTCGAGTCGGTTTGGCGAGAGAGGGTCCGGCAACTCGATCGCTTTTTGGAGGCGGATGCTGGCAAGCAGTTCCTGAACGAGAAGCATCTGTTCCTCGTCTGTCAAGCCGACTTCGCGGAGTTGCTCCAAAGGCTGCCAACGGCGGATGTCGATCTGGCAGGAAACCAGGGCAAGCACTTCAAGGGATTGCCGCCTGCCGGTCGGCAGGCAAAACTCTTGAACCAGCGCGAGGAGGATTGCTTCCCGCGTCCGTGAGTTGTTCCACTCGACGGGAAGCAGCAGACGCTCCTCTGCCTCCTTCACCATCAATTTGGCCAGCGTATCCGCATCGACGAAGGGATCGATTTTCTCCCCCCTTCGGACCCCCCGGTAGATCAGCGATCTCATCTTCTGCGCCGTGTGAGTGTTCTCCAGGTAGGGCGGAAAGTAGGCGGCCGACTGGCGGGAATCGGCGAAGCTCAGCAGTTTTCGGCCCCGGCCGGGATACCGCAGCGCATCGCGTGTCCTGGACTCAGGCAGCCGACGGTAGAATGCCTCCGCGATCACGACCTGGACGGCGTCTGAATCCGCTCGCACTGGCGTGACGCTGCCTCGTCCGCCACAGGCGAAACACCCCGGCAACTCAAGTCCTTCGTGCAGCAACCAGAGAGTGCGGCAACTCTCACCTGCCCTCTCCTCTGCGGAGTAGGCTCCTGTGCAAGGGTCGTAGTGGATCGGGCGACCCACGTGCGCTGCTCCCTGTTCCGCATCTTCTTGCGCCTCATCCGATTCGTCTTCTGAGGTCGTGCATGGCTGCTCCCAAACCAGCCAGACCGGCTTCCCGCGATCCTCGCGGAGAGAGCCAAAAGCCTTCAGGTAAATCTGGTTGTTCTTACCCGGGTGGGCGTAGCCGAAGAGAAACGGCTGGCCACACTTGCGGCACATTCGTAACTCCAGCGTTTGGGCAGAGCCGTCGGGCGTCCGATTGGTAGGCTCGAAATACAGCGAAGGAACCTCCCCCTTCTCAAACGCCACATATGCTCCATTCAACCCTCGGACGAAAAAGTGGTAGCGGCACGGAACAAGGCGTGCGTTCCCTCCAGGCACTTGGGCAAGGCTGCACAAACGAACCAGGACGCACAGGGCCCTTACCGCCTGATCTCCCTGCTGATCGAACACCATCTGAGCGGCTGTCGGAAGGTCGCACGGGCTCTTGGCCGCGACGCGAAGTCGGCCGACACGGGCATCGCACTGAAAGACCTCGTACAACGCCTCCTCAAAGTTGATGCTGGCCCGCCACTGGGCTGCTTCGACGCTCTGCTGCGGAAAGCCGGCTCGCATCAGCAGATCCGAAAGCTCTGGCTTCCAGGACAAATCCTCACACGCGGATACCAGGTCAGGGTGTAAGTAGAACTCGAGCCCTGGCCGCACGGACCCCGAGATAGGCGTATGCTGCTTCTGGGACTCGATGACGTCGCTTGCCTCGAATGGCGCGTTGAACAGATCCCGCGCAAAGCGGACCACCTCGTTTCGCGTGCTGGTTTCGCTCCCCAGTGTTGCACTCGTTCCAATGAACTGAGGGAGCGATCCCTGCTCCCCTTTGACCCGAGCCACAAGGCGACGGAGGAGCAATGCTACCTCGCTTCCCTTGGCCCCGGTATAGGTGTGCGCCTCATCGATGACGACGTACTGCCAGGGTCCGCAGAAGAGCGGGTGATCTTGCGGGCGGAGCAGGAGATACTCCAGCATCGCATAGTTCGTGATCAGGATGTGGGGCGGATTCTTGCGAAACGTCTCACGGGAGACAACCTCGTTGGGTGGAGCGTTGGGGTACAACTCGCGACCCTTTTTCTCGGTTTCGGGGGTAACCTCGATGTTGACGTAGCGACCAAAGCGGATAGCGGGTATCTGCCGCAGGATTCGTTGCAGTGTTTTCAGCTGGTCATTCACAAGAGCGTTCAGCGGATAGAGCAGCAGAGCGTGAATGCCCGAGTCAGGCTTTTCCAGGATCGAGGTCAGGATTGGGATCAGATAGGTGAGTGTCTTGCCGCTGCCGGTGCCGCTGGCGACGATCACATTCCTTCCAGCGCGGAGTCGGCGGACCGCCTCGGCTTGGTGGTGGTAGAGCGGTCGGTCGGGCCGATCCAGGAACGGCAGATTCAGCGCCAGCTTCGGAAGAACTCCTTCGTAGACGAGGTCCTGGACCGCGCCGGCCTGCACATAGGGAGGCAGACCGTGCAAAAAGGGGCCACGGAACAGGAAATCCGGGTTTTCGAGTGCGTCCGCGATCTGCTTGCCCAGCCCGGTGTACCGGGGAGCTGGCCGAAAGGTAGTGCGGAGATATCGGCTAACCCGTTCCCGGATGGATCGCGAAATGTCGATGGGGTCGATAGGCACGGCCGGGCTCCTTTCACTCTTGCAAGTCGCCGAGAATCTGTCGCAGTCGCATCTCAATCTGGCCGGGGGCATAGCCGAAACGATCTGCCTGAAGAACTGTCTTCAGGCGCACGACAACCTGCGGAGCGCAACCGGCCTGGTCGGGTTGCACCCTGCATAGCAACGTAGCGACAACGAGTAGCTCAAACACCCCTTCCTCCTCCAGACTGGGCAGAACCTCATCGACGCTCGACGGAGGCAGCACGGCGAGCTGCAGCCACCGGGCAAAGCGGTCGTCGCTGTTGAGTCGGACCCGGCGGTCGCCCCAGAAGAGGTGTTGCCGCCACTCTTCCACCTGGTCACTGGTCAAACCCAGATAATCGGGCGAAGCGAAGGAGATGTGCAAGGATGGATTGCGTTCTTTGATGTCGTGGAGATCGCCTGCGGACACCCGGCTCAGTTGCGCCGGATAGTCCTCCGGGAGCAGGTTCGACCCGACTATCAGGTTGGAAAGCTGACAGATTGTTCTTGCAGGATTCATTGTGCCGCGGCACTCTTCAGGGATGAGGGTAAGTCAGCCTGCTGTTGCCGTTCGGGCAGGCGGAAGCCCAAGTTCAGGTGGTAGATCTGCTCGGCCCTCTCCGCCGAGCGGGCGACACGACCCGAGGCAGAGACGGTCAGCGTGAGGTTCCGCTCGAGTCGGAACTCCACGTCGAGCCAGTTTTCGGTCCGGTCGATGGGGACGGGGATGATTCGGAGGAGCCGGCCAGTCGGCTGAGTAATGTGGTCCCGTCGTTCACAAACCAGGAGCCGGGCAACTCCGTCGGAGGCATCGCTGACGAAGAATCGCACCTTCCGAGGTTCGTAACTGACCGGGCGGTTGGCGTGATAGACCGCATAGAAGGCATCTGATCCCGGGTCGGACTGAGCGAGGCGAACACCGATGTCCGAAGCAAAGATCGGCGTTGTTCCGAAGGAGCCAAGCAGGGCCGCACCGAGAGCAGTCGCATTCCCGATGTCATCCAGTCCGCCGGGACGGAGGCGAAGCGATTGAGGCAGATCGATTTGCGATACAATCCGATCTCCCGCCACCTGCCGTTCCAACTCGCGACGGACCAGGGCCAGGTTGCAGGTTCCACCAGACAGGAACAGGTGGGTCAGCAAGGCAGGAGAGATTCCGGCGGACCGAACTCGCCGCCTCAGCATTGTGATGGCACGATCCACGTCTCCGCCGATCCACTCTTCCAATTCCGGTTGGCCGAAGAGGAAGTCAAGGTCCGCGGTTGGAAGAAAGTCGAGGATCACCAGATTGGCGCTCTCGGTCCTGGATAATTCGATTTTGCTCTCCTCGGCCTGCCAGCGGAGACGAATGCCCTTTCCCTCGGGATGGTGGTCGAGGAGTTCATCCGGCAGCAGATGGGTTAGGGACTTTTCCTGGAGGAATGTCTGGACTGCCTGACGACAGATCAGCCGATCGAAGTCGTCTCCTCCCCGGTGCCAGCCCTCAACCTCAAGAGTACGAGCGATCTGCTCGCGGATCTCGACCAGAGCAATGTCAAGGCTCCCTCCCCCCCAATCGAACACGGCGGCGACGCCATTTGTCGGTTTGGCGTGGAGGTTGCAGTAAAGGGCAGCAATAGGTTCATAAAAGAAGGCAACCGGCTCAATCCCCGCCATCCGCAGGGCATCTTGCAAGTTTCGTCGAGCGCGCGGGGGGAAATCAACTGGAATCGTGACGGCCGCGCGTTTGAGTTCCTCAGGAAACGCTGCATTCCGCACCTGGAGGCATATGTGGCGGAAGAAGTCAGCGACCATTGTGGTCGGATCGATACCCCTCCCACCAACCTCTACTGGCCTCTCCTCATCGAGCAGCCACTTGATCGGTCGTGGCGGTAACTGGCTGGCATCCCGGTTCTGCGCGGAACGCCCGAACGCCACCGGGGTTCCGTCCTCGTACGCAATCAACGTGCGGATCCGATAATCCCGACCTTCCTGGTCCGTGAATGGAACCAAGGCCAAACGGCCCTGGGGGTTGCAATAGGCGACTCGGGTGTTTGTGGTTCCGAAATCGATGCCGTAAATCCCTTGTTTCGGGGACGTAGGTCGCATGAGAGCCTCATTCTGGTCTAATCGCTAATGATCCCATGTCTCCGAAGCGCGAGGACGATCTGGTTGAGATTCTTGTAAAAGAATTGCCGCTCTGGGCTCGCGTCCTTTGGCAACTTGGCATCCTTGTCGATGCAGCCCTTCAACGACCCCCACAGCGCGCTCTTGAATGTCTGGATGTCCGATTTCCGTTCTGCCTCGGACATCTCATACAATTGCTCGTTCTCTTTCGCCAAAGCCTCTGCCTTGTCGGCGCAGTTCCTGTTCCTGGTGTTGAGTCTTTTCCAACTTGGCGATCTGCTCATCCCGCAGGTGAAGGAGGCGCCTCGTTTCCTCACGCTCGGAACTGATGGCACTGATCCGCATCTCGGCAGCTTGATCGGTCTTTCGGGCTTCCTCGTGCTTCTTTTCAAGGGAGGCGGCCTGCTCCTGCAATTCCCGTATCCGGGCATTCAATTTCTCGATTTCTGCAAGGTGTGCCTTCTCCTTCTCCTCCAGCGACCCTACCTTGGTAGAAAGATTGCTGCATTCGGCTTGGAGCAATTGAAGCCGTTCCTTGTCAGCTTGAGCTGCTTCGCGTTCCTTTTCGAGAGTGCGTTCGAGTTCCGCAATTCGACCCTGGAGGGGTTCGGCCGGAGTATGGCTGATCTGAGCAAGATCCTGAGCCCGCAACTGGGTAACAGCCAGTCGGATCTGTTCCATAAGGATGGCCAGGCCTCGGTCAACCGGTGGCAACTCGACCGATCCGGTCGGATGCTCAAGGTGATTGGTCTCTTGGCCACTTGGCTCAACCGGACCAGGGGATGTACCTCCGGCTGTCCCCTTTCCACGGTGCGCCTGTCCGCGGGCACGAGACTTTGGCTTCGCTGCGTTTTGAGACGAATCAGTGGTTTGTTGTCCCTTGCCAGCAGTCATGAGTAGACAACTCCAATGCAACAGGATGTCGATTCCTCAATCAGCAGTTGTTTAGCAACAGGAAAGCTGTCGTCTTCCCGCGCCTGGTCGAGAAGGGCGCGGTAGACCTCCATTGCTTCCGCAGGTCGCCCTTCCAGTTGGAGTTGCCGTGCCTGGAGGAGATCATAGCCTGAAAACCAGGGCAATTGATCCCTTTGACCCAGCGCATGGTCCAGCGCCTGCCTGGCGGCCTGGACGTTTCGAGAAACCTGAGCAAGTATCAAACGCACCAGCTGCGCTTCTTCTGGGCGGAGCACTGACGGAGCGGCGGAAAGCTCGGGGAGTTGTATTTGGCGATCCCGGTCCAGAAGCCAGGGTGACCTGAGATAATCAGACGCGAGCTTGACAGCATCCAGCCACCGGAAGATGCCGTTGTGCGGTGCCTCGGGTGGTACAATTGCAGGCCGAAGCAGCATCAATTGGGCCACTCCTCGAAGCAGGACCGCCTCATGCCAATCGATTGTCGGCAGAGTTCCGGGGGGAGCGGCATATTCCCGGGTCATCCGGTCCACCTTCTCCACACAGGTGCGCCAGGATGCGTCTCCCCGGCCCGGCCGAGCCGCCCGGCGGTAAGCAAACTCCGCCAGCAGGCGAGTACACTGGGGGATCCCGTTGGGGATTCGCCTGATGGTGCTTCGTGTGGTTTCAAATTCTCTCTCGGTCAGCCCCAAACGCAGTCTGACCGTGGCGAGAGTGATCGTTCGTTCGTAAAGATCTTCCCGCCCATCGAGTTGATTCAGGGCAGTGATCGCCTCCTGGTACTGCCCGATGTGGGCCAAGGCCGCCGTGGAAGCGAGGATAGCTTGTTCGCGTTCCTCCGGTGTGTTCGCCAGATACAGCTGGGCCAACACTTCACGGCTGCGTGCTATGGTTTCTTCAACGTCCCCCTGCAACGCGTGTTCAATGGTCTGGTTGACGAGTTGACCCAGCGGAGAGGTTGGCCCTTCAGGCAGCCCAAGGGTAGCACCACCAGGCGTGCCCTGAAGTACAGCAACATCAATCCATCGACCCCCAACACGCAACTGAACACAACCTCCTGCGCGGATACCAAAAACATCGCGCCAGCGGTGGAGCGGAACCACGAACGTGTCTCCGCGCTTGCTCGCCGGACCGCCCGCCCGGACCTCCGCGCCCCGACGACCCGCCAGAGCAGTTGGCCGTCGCGCAGGTCTGCACAGTCCTTCAGTTGCACGCGCAGACGGTCCTCAAGGCCGACGTCACCAAGTTCGAGCGAAAGGAGGGGAGGACGCTGCCAGGGGCTGGCTCCGTTGGGCCGCTCGCGGCGCACCCGAGTGACGGGTAAGGCGACCTGGACCTCGACGCCAACAGCGGGCAGGTGGAAACGCACCCCTGGTGAGCCGACCGGGTCCGCCGAGCACGCCAGCCAGCTCCCATCTCCCTGTGAGTGGATTTTGGTCTGCGGTGCCGCACTCGGCGGCGCGGCAGACCAAAAACGAACGGCCGAAGTGATCGCTGGATGATTCGGATCCGGAACATAACTGGGCCGGCATTCGCCTCCCAACTGGACCCACTCGATTGGCAGCAGGCTGACCAGAGGCGCCTGAGGCAGCCGCACCGTTAGCCGGCTTCGGCCAGCTTTCCGCGCAAGGTCAGCGTTCAGAGTGATATAGCAACTTCCTCCCTCGTCGCGCTCAAGTTGAGTGTCCTGGCCCAACCGGAGGACATGCGAGGTGGTGCCATTTCCCGATTCATGCTGAAGCGTCAGGCGTGCGTTGTCGAAAAGACTCTCTGGGGAGAGGTAGATCCGGGGGGCTTCTCCAGCGAACACGGGGGTCACATTCCCGAAATGGACAGGCACCTCGACAGGAAGGCTGAGGCGCCAGGAAGGGGTTTCTCGGTCTGACACTACCGTGTAGGGAGTAATGTCAGCCCCCGGATCGAGACGCACAAGGAAGGCGGACCAGCCCTCCCATCCAATCGGCGGGAAGGTAATTGCGTCGAGGATTTCAACATCTTGCCGATTTTCAACGTCTTTCCGGTCCTTGACCAGAACCAGATAGCTCTCCCCAGGAGGAACCGGGTCAGCATACCCATCACAGGCAACAAGTTTCCCGTCGGGGTGGAACAGCACGAAGGGGCTGAAGACAAATGGAAGTGGCAGGCGGCACTCCCCGGAAACTAGGGTTTTCGGAGATCCCTTGAGCCGATAACGAACGCGGAAACTCGCAGCCGGACCCAGCGGCTCGGAATGCGTTTCATCGATCCTATTCCCTTCAACTCCAGGCCAGACCGGCAATCCCACCCACGGCTCATCCTGTACAGCCCACTCGGCGGTCTGGCCTGGCAGAACCGGATGGCGCGGGAAGACGGCCACCACTTTCTGCTCGTCCACACACCAGACGATGGTAGGTTGCGGTGCGACTCCTCTCTCCAGGCGGAGGCCAGGACCATTCTGATCGACCCGGGTTTTTCGCTTTGGTCCAGATGACCAGGCGCGCAAGGTGGCTATCAGAGTGCCTGGAAAGCCATCGGGGCAAGGTCGATCTCTGCCTGCGGAGTCGAGCCAGAGAGCCGCGAGGCCAACGAGCCGGGCGAGGCGCCAGATGGGCAGGATACCGTACACGCGGAACAACTGGGAGTGCAAGGAATCCGGGAGCCGATTCGTGTGGGTGTCAGCCACTCGGCTGAAGTCGGGCCAGGAAATCTCTGCCAGATCAGACAACCGGCGAACCTCGCCGAGTCCGGACAGCCAGTTCAGAAAGTCCTTGGAGAAGCATCCGTTCAGATTCTCCGAACCGGATTGGCCCTGGCGAAGAGCCTCGTCCAGTTTGCGGAGATCGCCCCCCTGGACCCAGTTATCGAGGCAGCGAACCAGGGGGAGGATCGTCGGGCCTGTCTGGTTGGTGAAAAGCCGCTTCTCGTCTCGCAACGCGCAGACGAGGTTGAACGGAACTTCGGCGCCGTCGAAGAGAAGATTCTCCCGCTCGAGTTGGGCCTCAGCCTCGGGAGCGAGTTGATAGGTGCAGAACCCAACGTCAGTGAAGTTGCAAACGAGGTAATACCGCTTGTCACGTCGAAGTCGAAGACGAGGCATTTTGGATCACTCCGGCATGTGACTCGACAGCTCTATCGATGGCTTGGCCCTCCACATTAGCGTATGCTACAGATGGACAAACGGCAACCACCAATAGAATGACAAATATGATCCGCGCATCCCGAACCACCGTCCTGGAAATGACTGGCGACAACCTGACCCTGACCGACGCCGAGCGCATCCTCACCGGCCAGGTCGAGCAACTGACCCTACCCTCGGAAGCCCGTCGCCGGGTCGAGCAGGCCCGGCGCTGCCTCGACGACCTCCTCACCCAGGGAGCGACCATCTACGGCGTCAACACCGGCTTCGGCAAGCTCGCCAACCAGCGCATCGAGCCGCACGAGGTCCTCGCTCTGCAAGAAAACCTGCTCCGCAGTCACGCCGTCGGCATGGGCTCGCTCCTGAGCCTTCCCGTCAGCCGGCTGGCCCTGGCACTGCGCATCCAGGCCCTGGCCAAGGGCTATTCGGGTGTCACGGTCGAATTGATCGAGCATCTGCTCGAGATGTACAACCGCGGCGTCGTACCCGCCATTCCGGAGCAGGGCAGCGTCGGGGCCAGCGGCGACCTGGCCCCGCTGGCGCACCTGGCCCTGGTGGTGATGGGCGAAGGCGAGGCCTTCCTGAGCCGGCCCGGCAGCGACGCGACCGCCCGTCCCCGGCGCGGCCCCCTCAGCGGCCGGGCCGCCCTGAAGCGGGTCCATCTCAAGCCGTATCGGCCGCAGGCCAAGGAAGGGCTGTCGCTGATCAACGGCACCCAGATCAGCACCGCGATCCTGACCGAGGCCCTGATCAGGGCCTGGCACCTGGCCCGCATCGCCGACGTGGCCGGTGCCATGACCGTCGAGGCCACCAAGAGTTCCCAGAAACCCTTCGACCCTCGCATCCAGGCCATCCGGCCACACCCAGGGCAAATCGCGTGTGCCGGCAACCTGCGCCGGCTGCTGGCCGACAGCGAGATCATGGAGAGCCATGCCGACTGCAGCAAGGTCCAGGACGCCTACAGCATGCGCTGCATGCCGCAGGTCCACGGGGCCTTGCGCGACGCCCTGGCCCACGTCACCTCGGCCGTCGAGCGCGAACTGAACTCGGCCACCGACAACCCACTCGTCTTCGCCGAGACGGGCGAAGTGATCTCCGGCGGCAACTTCCACGCTCAACCGATGGGCCTGTGTAGTGACTTGCTCTGCGCCGCCATCGCCGACCTGAGCAGCATCAGTGAGCGGCGCGTCGAGAACCTGGTCAATCCCGACCTGAGCGGACTGCCCGGCTTCTTGACGCCGCACCCCGGCCTGAACTCGGGCATGATGATCGTCCAGGTGCTGGCCGCTGCCCTGGTGTCGGAGAACAAGGCCAGCTCGTTCCCGGCCAGCGTCGATTCGATCCCCACCTCGGCAAATCGCGAAGACCACGTATCGATGGCCACTCTCGCCGCCCGCAAATGCCGCAACGTGGTCACCCACACGACCCGAGTGCTGGCCTGCGAGATCCTCTGTGCCGCCCAGGGTCTGGAGTTTCACCGGCCGCTGCGGCCCAGCCGGGGGGTGGAAGCGGCCTGGAAGCACGTCCGCGAGGTGGTCCGGCCGCTGGGCCGGGATCGGACGCTGCACCGCGACCTGGAGGCGGTCGAACGGTTGATCCGTGATGGCAGCTTGCTGGCGGCCGTTGAGGAGGTTGTGGGTGGGTTGGAGTGAGGGCAATCTTGTTCTCGCTACCAAAGCAGCTGACCCTGGGGAGGTTACTGCACGGAATGGGCGACAAGGCGTAGAATGCACGCAGTCGGCTACGGCAATCACGTTATGCGCCGAGATGTAATCGAGAGGATTGGAGGGTGGGTGGGTATGCGGATCTCAGCAGTGCTTACCTTGGCTGTCATCGTGGCAGGCTGTGGGAGCCGGCCTGATCGTGAGCCACTGCTGCAGTTCTTACATGCCCTCGAAAACTCGCTGAGGACCAATTTCGACGACAAACTGAAGGGACTGCCCTCCGAGGAAAGGAAGATCCGCTGGAAAGCCTTGTTCTTCCGCGAACACGTGGTGGCCATTGAGGAATACTTGGCCCGGAACCCCTCACTCACGGCGCGAAGCCGTGCGGTCGTCGAGTCGGTCCGTCAGAATTGTCTCGCAGAGACCGAGTTGTTCGAGCAGCTGGTCAAAGAACACCGCTGGACGCCGACAGAAGCGGAAGAGCAGCGCGATCGGCAATTGCAGGCGGACTTCCAGCGGCAGATCGCCCTGGTTGGTCGAATCATCGATGGCAAGGAGTAGCCAGGCCGCGGGAGGATCCTGTTTTCCGCCCGACGTCTCATCGTTTTCTCGCCACACGGAGCCAGAAGCTCTGAACCGTGGTAATTGGTTGCTGTCGTTTGGCGAAGCGGAGGGCCACCAATGCGACTGACCCCGGCACAGGTTGGCATGACGCTGTTGCTCGGCGGCCTTGCTACCCCTCTGTCTTCCGGCAACCTCAAGGCCGACATTCAAAGCGGCCGTGATTGGCTGGTGGAGATCACTGGACAGGACTTCGGGTACGATGCCCTTCGCTGGCATGAGTATCTGTGGGAGACAGACGCGGGTGGCTATCGGTGGTCCAGGCGGAGTTCGGACAAGTGGGCGCGGCACGTCCGCGCAGGCATGAGCCGGTCCGGGTGGGCTGAGGCGGTGCAGGAGTTGGAGGGGAGTTGACGCGCTGAGGGTGAAGAAGCCGCCAAGGAGGTAGCTGTCATGAAGGAAACACTTGTTCCGGACATGGTCCGCGATGGCATTCGTCCGTTGCGCGAAGCCCTGGAACGACCCGGAGTTGTCACGCAACCAGGAAACGCCGGGTGGTTGCTGAACGCATGCCTCTTCACGGCCCGCATGGTGGAGTTGCTCTGGGAAGATGACCTCCACCTCGTGGAGCAGGGCCTCGAACGGAAAACGGCGTTGGCGTACCTCCGAGAATCGGCAGACGTGATTGACCTTTGCCTGGCTCTGGAGAGCCGGTTTCACCGTCTTGTGGCTGACCCGGAATCCGCCTTGAAGGTGCCCCCGGAGGAGCTGGAAACGCTGGCAGCGCGGCTCGAACACATTACCGCGATTCGCGCCCAGCTAGGAGAAGTGATCGGTTGGTTGGAGGCGCCGCGTCCGCCGATCGATCCCTCGGCCATTCCGATCGAGGGAGTCACTTTCATGCCTTTCGAGAAACTGCGGGAAAGCCTGAACGCGCAGCGTGTCGCAGTGAAAAACTCCTTCGCTGCATCACTGTCCCCCTCAGACCCCCGCTGACACCACGGCGCCTGATGCGCAGCCCTCCAGCCGTTGACACTCCGGACTCGCCAGCTCCAGCCGCTTGCGAAAGCGCACGTGCCGGCAGCGCGTCCACTCCACCAGGCCGCGCCACACCGATGCCGTCAGCCGATGCCGGATCAGCTGATACCAGATCCTGTTGCTCCGCTTGTGCAGGTACGACATGGCCAGGTACGGCAGCACGGCCCGCCAGTCCAGCGGCCGGCGCCGCCAGATCGAGGCGTGCGAGAACAGCCGGCGGTAGCACCAGGCATAACCCTCCGCCAGCTGGGCCACTGTCACGTGCCTGGGCTGGAAGACGACGTGGGCCGTGTCGTACAGGCTCCAGTCCCGATGCAGCAATCGGCCCTCGGCCTCCATCTGGGCGAACAGCGGCGTCCCGGGATAAGGCGTGAGTACGTGGAACGTGGCGCACTCCAGCCGGTTCCGTTCGATCCATTCCGCCGTGCGGGCGAACACGTCGGGCCGATCGTGGTCGAAGCCGAGCACAAAGCTGCCGTTGACCTGGATGCCGTTACGGTGCAGGATCTCGACCCGGCGGGCGTAGTCCTCGGTGCGCGGACTCTTCTTGTGGGCGTCGGTGATGTTGTCGTTGTGCAGCGACTCGAAGCCGATGAAGACGCCGGTGCAGCCGGCCAGAGCCATCTCGCGCACCAGCGATGGGTCGTCGGTCACGTCGATGGTCACCGCCGCGCTCCAGATCTTTTCCAGTGGCCGCAGGGCCCGGCACAGCCGGTGCAGGTACTCCGGCTTGGAGCCCAGGTTGTTATCGACGAAGACGGCGTAGGGCTGATCGTCGGCGCGGAACTCCTCGACGATTTGCTCGACGTCGCGGGTCAGGTAGGGCACGTGCAAGCCCTCGGTGGAGAGATAGCAGAAGCCGCAGCGATTGTGGCAGCCGCGGGTGGCGATCAGGCTGGTGGTGGTCAGGAAACTGTCGCGCGGCAGCAGGTCGCGGCGCGGTGGAGGATCGTCGCGGTAGGGATTACGAAAATCGCCGCGGTAGACCGGCCGGAGCATCCCGGCCTCAACGTCGCGCAGCACCTGGCCCCAGACCTGAACCCCCTCGCCGATCACGACGGCATCGGCGTGGGGCCGGACCTCCTCGGGGCAGGAGATGACGTGCAGGCCGCCGAAGATCACCCTGGCCCCGCGCTGGCGATACCACGCGGCCAGTTCATACGCTCGCCGGGCAAAGGTCAGATGCACGGAGATGCCGACCACCTGGGGAAAGGGCTGCCAGGGCGGCGGCCCCTGAAGCAGGTTCTCGTCCCAGTACCGCACCGACCATTCCGGCGGCGTGCTGGCCGCGATGCTGGTCAGGGCCAGGCTCGGCGTCAGCACGTGCTTGCCGAAACTGGCGTGCGGATCCTTGCGATAAAACGGGTTGAGCAGCAGAGCGTGGCGCGGCTGGATCGGACCCGGCTTCAGCGTCGGGTCCAGCCTCGGCGCCACGCACATTTCCCGCGGCAAAAACTCCTTCACGCACCCACCTCCTTCACTTGCATACAAATTAGTTTGTGACACAAATCTAACGGCGATGCAAAGCAAAGTCAAGAGGAGCGCTGAAGAAAAAAGTCGGAGCCGCGCACGCAGCGCAGCGGAGTAAACGGTCCCAGCAACCGCTTACTCCGCTGCGCTGCGTGCGCGGCTCCGTCCGCATGTAAACCGAGTTCACGGCACGACTTGCACCGTCACCCGCGACGGCAGTTCCCGCGTTCGGTACACCCGCTGCGTCGCCTTGCGGAAGTCCGATTCCTTGGCCGAGTAAATGTCCGTGAACGTCTGCGGATTGCGGTCCACCAGCGGGAACCAGCTCGACTGCACCTGCACCATGATCCGGTGGCCGGTGCGGAAGGTGTGGTACGTGTCCTGCAGCGCGAACTTCACCGGCGTCGGCTTGCCGGGCGTGAACGCCTCCGGCTTCTCGAAGCTGGTGCGGAACTTGCCGCGCATCACGTCGCCGCGAACCAGCTGCTGATAGCCGCCCATCTTGACGTTGGTCGGGTTCGGCTTCGGATCGGGATAATCGCCGGGATAAACGTCGATCAGCTTGACGATCCAGTCACTGTCGGTGCCGGTGGTCGAGACGAACAGGTCGGCCTGGATCGGCCCGGCGATGGTCAAGTCCTCCTCCAGCAAGTCGGTCTCGAAAACCAGCACGTCCGGCCGGCGTGCGGCGAAGCGTTGGTCCGCCGTCATGTATTCTTGCGCCATGCCAATGGTGGTCCTGTCAAAGTACGGCACCGGCCGGCGCGGATCGCTGACGTACTCGTCGTGTCCTTCCTCCGGCCGTGCGTCGGCCGGCATGTCGCTGCTCAGCTTGCCGCCGGCGTGGAAGTAGAGCGATCGCGGCTTGACATTTTTCGGCGGCCAGGAGTCGTGCTGCCGCCAGACGTTGGTGCCGGTCTCGAAGACCCACGCCTCGGATTGATCGGGCCTGTCCTTGCCCTTGAGATGGTCCTCAAAGAACGGCAACTCGATGTGTTCGCGGAAGAACTCGGCCGTTTTCGCGTTGAAGGGAACGTCGCCCAGCTTGGAGCCGTCCCCCTTGCCCCAGCCGCCGTGGACCCACGGACCCATCACCAGCCGGTTTGCCGTCCGCGGCGAGTTCTTCTTGACGTTCTTGTACACCTCCAGGGCACCGAAGAGGTTCTCGGCGTCGAACCAGCCGCCGACGGTCAGCACGGCCGGCTTGATGTCCTTGAGGTGCGCCCGGATGTTGCGGGCCTTCCACCAGTCATCGTAGGTGCCATGTTTCATCGCCTCGTCCCAGAACGCCGCCTGGCCCTTGAAGTGCCGGCTGCCCGCCTCGTTGAGCGGGCCCGAGCTTGAGGAAGAAGTCATAGCCGTCCGGCGTGCCGTGGTCGAAGGTCGCGTCGAACTTCCTGGTCGGCTCCGGCCGCGGCCGATCGAACCGGCCCATGAAGTTGAACATGTGCGGCAGGAACAGCGCCCCGTTGTGGTGCCAGTCGTCGCCGACGAACCAGTCGGTGACCGGGGCCTGCGGCGACACTGCCTTGAGTGCCGGATGGGCGTCAATCATGCCGCAAACGGTGTAGAAGCCGGGATAGGAGATGCCCCACTGACCCACCTTGCCGTTGTGGTTGGGGACCTTCTTGAGAAGGTATTCGATCGTGTCGTAGGTGTCGGTGCTTTCGTCGATGTCGCCGTTCCCCCTGGTGTTGTGCGGCCGCATGTTGACGAAGTCGCCCTCCGACATCCACCGGCCGCGAACGTCCTGGTACGCAAAGACGTACCCGGCCTTGCCGAACAGCGGCGAGGGACCGAGGTTGTCCTTGTACTCATCGACACCGTAGGGCTTGACGTTGTAGGGAGTGCGCATCAGCAAGATGGGATAGGTCTTGCTCTGGTCCTTGGGAACGTAGACGGACGTGAAGAGACGTTTGCCGTCGCGCATCGGAATGCGGTACTCGTACTTGGTGTAATTCGCCTTGACCTCGTCCAGGCCCTGGGCGGCAACCGGGGTCGGAAGGAGCATGGCAAGGCCGGCGAACGCCAGCAGGATGCCGAGGAATCGGGATGCACGATGCAGTGGCATGGTAGCGGATCTCTCTGGAGGGAAGACGAATCGGGAACGCGAGGCGACTTTCGTCATCCTATTGCCCGTGACAGAAATCGTGCAACAAATTCGGCCAGCGGGTATGCTGGTACGCTGACGAGGGAACAACGACCCAAGAGGGAAGCCCCATGAACCCCACCACTGCGGAAACCGAGCTGCTGGAACGCTATCAGACGCTGGGCCTGCGCGAGGTCCGGCCGCGCGTGCCGATCAACGACGAGGCCCACCGTTTTGACCGCGACGCCTGGCTGCGGCTGGGAGCGGCCGACTTCTTCCGCCTGCCGGTCCGCCGTGAGCTGGGCGGTTTGGGGTGTTCGCTGCGGCAGTGCGCCGCGGCCCTGGAAGGGCTGGCGCTGGGCAGCGGCGACCTGGGGTTCAGCGTCTCGGCGGTGGCGCACTGGGTCTTCCTGATGACGCTGGACCGCATCGGCTCGCCGGAGCAGCAGCAACTGTACCTGCCCCGACTGCTGTCCGGCGAATGGATCGGCGCCGTGGCCAATGCCGAGGCCCAGGCCGGCACCAACCTGATGGCCATCGCTTCTCGGGCCCGCAAGACAGAGGCCGGCTATGAGCTGCACGCCGACAAGCATTGCATCACCAACGTCGGCGTCGCTGAACTGGTGATGCTCTCGGTCCGGCTCCAGGACGTTTCGCCGCGCAAGGAGGTCAACGTCTTCCTGGTCGAATCCCAGACGGCGGGAGTCCAGACGCGCATCCTGACGCACCTGAGCGGCCTGCGCACCTCCTGCACCGGCGACCTGTCCGCTCGCGAAGCCGCCTTGCCGCCGCACGCCTTGCTGGGCCAGGTCGGCCAGGGACTGGAGATCTTCCGGCTGATGTTCGTCCTGGAACGGCTCCTCACCGGCGTCCTGTACCTGGCCGGGCTGCGCGCCTGTCTGGCCCGGGGTCTGGACCATGCCGAGACGCGCTTGCAGTTTGGCCGGCCCATCGGCCGCAACCAGCACGTCCAGGAGCGGATCGTCCGCATGCGCGTGGCCGAGCAGCTCCTGGGCTGTTTGCTGGGGGACCTGCTCGATGCGGTGGAGCGCGGCGAGGACGTTCACGAGCAGCTGTCGATCGTCAAGATCCACGGCATCGACGCGGCGGTGACGGCCTCGGAAGACCTGATGCGGCTGCTGGCCGGCCGGGGGATTGGCAAGCTGGAACTGGCCGAGAAGTACCACCGCGACCTGCTGGCCCTGTCGATCCTGGGCGGCACGGTGGAATTGCAGAAGATCGTCCTGTACGGCGAGCTGTCGCGCCGTTGGGGGCGCGAACATCCCAGCGGGCCGCCGTGTCGGATTAAGCTGGACATCACCGTCCACGACACCGCCAACCTCGACCCGCGCCTGGAATCGTCCCTGGTGAACCTGACCGCCCGGCTGTTTCCCGATCAGCCCGCCCTGGAGGGCAAGTTCTATTACGACACCCGGCCCGACCGGGTGATCGCCGCCTGGAAGGATGGGCAACTTGCCGGCTTCCGCATTGTGACGCGCCGCACCCTGGACCTCGGGCCGGGCGTGCTGCGCATTGCCGGCCTGGGGATCGGCGTTGATCCGAGCTGCCAGCGTCAGGGCGTCGGCACCGAGCTGACCCGGCGGACCCTGGAAATGCTGCGGGAGGAGGGCGACGAGCTGGCCCTGGCCATCCTGTTCACGCCGAACGCGGAGAAGCTGCTGCGCTCGTTCGGCTTTCTGCCGCTTCAGGCCCGGGTGACGTATTTCCAGCGCGACAGCGGGGAGCTGGTGGTCGAGACGATGCCGGCCTTTGCCCTGGACCTGACGGGCGGGAACCTCCTGGAGGACATCAACGCCCGGGGGAGTCTCCATTTAGGAGTCGGAACGTGGTGAACGTCTCACTTGCGGATGGAGCGACGCTGCTTTTTGTCGAGGATTTCCGCAAGCCCGCGGAGGCCGAGGCCCTTTTCCGGCAGTTGCGCGACCGGACCGACTGGAAACAGGAGGTCGGTCACGGCCGGCCGTTTCCGCGGCTGACCGCGTGGTACGCCGACAAGGGGCTGGCCTACAGTTACTCCGGAGTGACGCACCTCGGCAACGGCTGGTCTCCGGAACTGCTGGCGGTCAAACAGGACATCGAGCGGGCCAGCCAGGCGGAGTTCAACAGCCTGCTGATCAACCTCTACCGCGATGGCAAGGATTCAATTGGCTTTCACGCGGACGATGAGCCTGAACTGGGAACGAACCCGGTGGTCGCCTCGCTGTCGCTGGGGTCTGCGCGGGACTTTGTACTCAAGCACAAGAAGACGGGGGAGAAGCACACGTACGAACTGGGCCACGGCTGCTTGCTGGTGATGGCCGGCACCTGCCAGCAGGTCTACCTGCATGGTGTGCCCAAAACCAAAAGCGAGGTCGGCGAACGGATCAACTTGACCTTCCGGAGGATTCTCCCACTAACCGCAACCGGGCTATCTTCCGATTGAACGCTTGTGCCCGTCTATGCTATACAGAGCTGACCCAGGACTCACGTCCTGGTCTATTGACTGCCGCCCCTTCGGGGCTGAAGACAAAAGCCCCGAAGGGGCGGCAGTCAATAGACCAGGACGTGAGTCCTGGGTGCTACCCTCCCGGCGGCACGGTCGTCCCGGGAACAGAATGGACCGCCCGAGGGACAAGGGAATGTTCCCCAAGCTGGCAAACCGCCCGACGCAATACCTGCTGCTCACCCTGTTGTGGGCGGTGACCTGCCTGCCCAACCTGGGAAAGCCGCCACTGTGGGAAATCGACGAAGGGCTGAACAGGGGGTGCAGCAACGAGATGCGCGAGTCGGGCAACTGGGTCGTGCCCCATTTCAACTTTGAACTGCGCGATGCCAAGCCAGCCCTGCTCTACTGGTTGCAGGCGACCTGCGACTCCTACCTGGGAGTCAACGAAACCAGCGCCCGCATGCCCTCCGCCCTGGCCGGGCTGATCGCCATCCTGGCCATCTGCGAGCTGGGTCGGCGCCTGTTCAATCCGGCGGTCGGTCTGCTGGCCGGCGTCATCCTGGCCACGTCGGTCGCTCCCTGCGTGGCCTTCCACTTCGCCAATCCGGACGCCCTGCTGCTGCTCTTTGTGCTGCTGGCCCTGGTCTGCTTCTGGCATGATTACTCGTCCACCGGGCCCTGGCGTTTCCTGCTGGGAGGGACCTTCACCGGCCTGGCCGTCCTGGCCAAGGGCCCGATCGGCCTGGTCCTGCCGCTGGGGATTATCGGCCTGTTCCTGCTCTGGCAGCGCCGGCTGGGCTGGTTGTTCCAGCTCGGCCAGCTCCGGGGGGTGCTGACCTTTGTGCTGACCGCGGCCCCCTGGTACGTCTGGGTCTCTGTCGAAACCAAGGGGCAGTGGCTGATCGGCTTCTGGAGGAATCAGCACTGGAAACGCATCACCGAGCCGATGGAGGGCCACGGCGGCTCCTGGTATCTGTACCTGGTGGTCCTCCTCGTCGGCCTGGCCCCGTGGTCGATCTTCCTCTGTTTGAGCGTTGCACACGCGCTGCGACGGAAGGGGAACGAGGAATCTTCTTCTCCCCTCTCCCCGCTGGGGAGAGGGGTCGGGGGTGAGGGGTTCTTTCGATTTATCGTTTCGCGCTGGGCCGACCGAGCGCGAAACGATAAATCAAAACCCAAACCCCTCACCCCCAACCCCTCTCCCCAGCGGGGAGAGGGGAGAAATGGGCAACCCTGGCCCTTCCCGCACCTGTCCGCGGAGGTGCGTTTCCTCCTCTGCTGGTTCCTGGTCGTATTCGTCTTCTTCTCATTAGCTGCGACCAAGCTGCCCAATTACATCCTGCCGCTCTACCCCGCCGTGGCCCTTCTCGTCGCCCGCGCCCTGGACGACTGGCGGCTCGGTCTGGGCCGGGTGCGTGACTGGGAGATCCTGGCCAGCCTGGTGTGCCTGGGCTTGATTGGCGTGGCCGTGGCCGTGGGGCTGGCCCTGGTCGGCGGCGTGGGCCAGGCCGGGTTCCTGCATGGCCGCTTCATGCCGGCTGTCGCCTGGACTGCCTGGGTGGGGCTCATTCCCCTCGCCGGCGCCATCCTGGGGATTGTCCTGCTGCGCCGCTCCGCGGACCCAACGAGCCGCCGGGTTTATCCCGGCGGTCTTCCCGCCGGGATAAACCCGGCGGCTCGTCAGGTCCGCAAGGAGCAAGTCCTGATGGTCGTTACCTTGACGGCCGCTCTGTTCCTGCTCGGCGCGGCTAGCCGGGTCGTGCCGGCCATCGGCCAGTATCGGGCTCCCCGGGCCCTGGTCGGTCTGCTGCCGGCCGACCAGTCGTTTCGTGAGGTCCGCGTCGCGACCTGCGGCTACTTTCAGCCCAGCCTGGTTTTCTACTGCAATCGCCGGGTCGATCGCTTTGACAGGCCCGATCAAGCCCAGGAGTTCCTTCGCGGGGCGCTGCCCTCCTACCTGTTCCTGCCGGCCCCGGTCTGGGAGGAGATGCAGCGGCAGCCGGCTTCCAGCGACCTGGGCCAACCGCTGGGCCGGCACCGGGACTTTTATTGCAAGGACGACATTGTCGTCGTGGCCAACCAGGCTGCCTGCTCGCTTCGCTCGAAATCCGAATAGAATAACCTGGAACTCTTGTTTCGGATTTCGGAATTCAAGCGGAGCGAGCGAGAATGCTCAACGCCATCATCACCTGGTCGCTGCACAATCGGCTGATTGTCATTGCCATCTCCCTGGGGTTTGTCTTCCTGGCGCCCTGTCGCTGCCCCAGCTGCCCATCGACGCCTTTCCCGACACGACTCCCGTTCAGGTGCAGATCAACACCAGGGTCCCGGGCATGGCCCCCGAGGATATCGAGCACCTGGTCACCCAGCCGATCGAGCGCGAGATCGGCGGCTTGCCGCGCACCCCCCACGTCCGCTCCGTGAGCAAGTTCGGCCTGTCCCAGATCGTGGTCACCTTCGAGGACGGCACCGACATTTACTTTGCCCGCCAGCTGGTCAACGAGAAGCTGGGCACGGTCAAGATGCACGAGAACGCCAAGCCAGTGATGGGTCCGGTGGCGACCGGGCTGGGCGAGGTGTTTCACTACGTCCTGAGCAGCAAGCACCGCAGCCTGACCGACCTGCGCACCATCCAGGACTGGCAGCTCAAGCTGGCCCTGCGGACCGTCCCCGGCACCGCCGAGATCAACGGCTGGGGCGGATACGAAAAGCAGTACCAGGTCCGCACCGACCCGCTCCTCCTGGTCAAGTACGATCTGACCTTTGACCAGGTCATGCAGGCGCTGCTGAACAACAACCTCAACGTGGGCGGTAGCACCCTTCAGCAGGCCGGCCAGGCCTTCCTGATCCAGGGGTTCGGCCACCTGCACGACGAACAGCAGATCCGCGACATCGTGGTCAGCACGCCGCGCAAGGGCGTCCCGGTGCGGATCAGCGACGTGGCCGAGGTGGTGCAAGGCCCCGGCGTCCCCACCGGCGCCGTCAGCTACCAGGGAGAGGGCGAAGCAGTGCTGGGCCTGGGTTTCATGCTCATGGGCGAGAACAGCCACCGCGTGACCACCCGGCTCAAGGAACGGCTGGAGGACGTCAAGAAAACCCTGCCTGCCGACGTCCGGGTGGACGTGGTCTACGACCGCACCCACCTGGTGGATCAGGTCATCGACACGGTCCGCAAGAACCTGTTCGAGGGCGGTCTGCTGGTGGTCGCCGTGCTGTTCCTGTTCCTGGGCAACCTGCGGGCCGGTCTGATCGTTGCGGTCGCCATTCCCGTTCTCGATGCTCTTTGCCTTCAGCGGCATGCTCCGCTTCGGCATTGCCGGCAGCCTGCTCAGCCTGGGCGCCATCGACTTCGGCCTGGTGGTCGATAGCTCGGTGGTCATGATCGAGAATTGCGTGCGCCACCTGGCCCATGACAAGGGGTCCCCCCGATCGCAGCAGGAGGTCATCCACGATGCGGCCCTGGAGGTCCGCAAGCCGACCATGTTCGGCGAGCTGATCATCATGATCGTCTATTTGCCGATCCTGACCCTGGAAGGCGTGGAAGGCAAGCTGTTTCGGCCGATGGCGCTGACGGTGATCTTCGCCCTGATCGGCTCGATGGTGCTGTCGCTGACCTTGATGCCGGTGCTGGCCAGCCTGTTCTTGCCGCGGAAGATGGAAGAAAAAGACCCGCTGCTGGTCCGGCTGGCGCGCGTGCTTTACGCACCGCTGCTGAAGCTGTCGCTGCGGAACGGCGGCGTGGTGCTGGGGCTGACGGCGGCCGCGCTGGGACTGGCCGTGGTCATCGCCCGGGGCCTGGACAAGGAATTCGTTCCCCGGCTCTCGGAAGGAGCGTTTGTCCTCACCGTGTTCCGGATGCCGGGGACCGACATCCAGGAGGCGGTGCGCTACAACACCGCGATGGAACGGCTGGTGCTCAAGACGTTTCCCGATGAGGTCGCGCACGTCTGGTCCCGGTGCGGCACGGCCGAGGTCGCCACCGACCCGATGGGCCCCGAGGAGACAGACTTCTTCATCACGCTCAAGCCGCGTTCCCAGTGGACGGCAGCAACGACGCAAGAGGAGCTGAAGAAGAAACTGGAGGCGTTGATTTCCGGAGAGGAGCCCGACCCGGCCACGAAGGCCCTGTACGAGCCGGTTTCGAGTATCGTTTCGGCCCTGGGGATGACGGGCCCTTCGCCCAACCCCTGGCTGGTAGGCTGGACGGCCGGCAGGGTTGTCGAAGCGAACACCCTGCGGCCCAGCGGCCTGCCTGGGCAGAAAGTGGAATATTCCCAGCCGATCGAGCAGCGCGTCAACGAAATGACTTCCGGAGTGAAGGGCCAAATTGCCGTGAAGGTCTTCGGCGACGATTTCAAAAAGTTGCAGCAGACGGCCGATGCGGTGGCGAAGGTCCTCAAAACGGTGCATGGGACCACGAGCCTCCGGACCGAACAGAGCAGCGCCCAACCGGGCAGCGGCCAACCGGTGTTGCAGATCAAGGTGAACCAGGAACAGCTGGCGCGCTATGGGATGTCGGCCCGGGCGGTGCTGGACGTGGTCGAGGCGCTGGGCGGCAAGCCGCTGGGCGACGTGCTGGAGGAACCCTACCGCTTCCCGCTGGTCCTGCGTCTGCCGGAAAAGGTGCGTGGGTCCATCGAGGAGATTCGCGCCCTCCCGATCCAGACGCCGACCGGGGAGCGCGTGCCCCTGGCCCGGCTGGCCGACGTCCAGGTCCTCGAGGGGCCGGCCAAGATCTTTCGGGAGGGCGGCCAGCGCCGGCTCAACGTGACGTGTAACGTCGAGGACCGGGGCATCGGCAGCTTCGTGGACGAGGCCCGCCGCAAGGTCGAGGCCCAGGTGAAGTTGCCCGAGGGCCGCTACCGGATCGAGTGGGGCGGCCAGTTCGAGAACATGGAACGGGCCACAACCCGGCTGTGGCTTGTGGTCCCGATCGCCCTGGTGCTGATCTTTGGCCTGCTGTACGTCACCTACAACGACCTCGGCGACGTCTGCCTGGTCTTCCTGGCGGTGCCGTTCGCCTGCGTCGGCGGCGTGGTGGCCCTGTGGCTCCGCGACCTGCCGTTCTCGATCTCGGCCGGCGTCGGCTTCATCGCGCTGTCCGGGGTCTCGGTGCTGAACAGCATGGTGCTGGTGACGTTCATTCGCCAGCTGTTCAGCCGGGGCGCGAACATGGACTGGGCCATCCAGGAGGCGGCCCTGACCCGGCTGCGGCCGGTGCTGATGACGGCCCTGGTGGCCGGCCTGGGCTTTGTGCCGATGGCGCTGAGCACGGGCGTGGGGGCCGAGGTGCAGCGGCCGCTGGCGACGGTGGTGATCGGCGGCGTGATCAGCAGCACGCTGCTGACGCTGCTGGTGCTGCCGGTGCTGTACCACTACTTCGGCTCACGCCGCCGGGCAGCGGTTGGGCACGAGTGAAAGGGAGTCGAACCGATGAAGCAATCCTCCGACGCCTTCGCTGCCCGGCGCGGAACTGCGCGAAGAGTTCCTGGCCCGCCATTTCCTTCTGGGCGGCTGGCCGGGAGCCACCGACACCTACAAGCGGACGATGTGGGCCGCCGTGCCGGACGTGGCCCTGGCCCGCGCCTGTTACACCCTGACCATGCGCAAGGGACTTCCCGAGAAGGGCGCGGGCAACCAGCTCATCATGGCCGGCCACGAGGCCATGCTCGCTCAGTGGTTCCACCGACCGCTGCGGCGACGCGACATCGAGCTGGCCGGCAAGTGGTACAGCGAGCGCCTCCGCCGTGCGGGCCTATCCCTGTGAGGTCTGGCAGTCGCTGCTCGACAGTCAGCCCGGCGACGAGATTCAACTGCCCATCGACGTTTACGGCTTTGCCGGCGGCCAGACGTTCCTGGCGGGCATGCCGTGCCTGGCGTTCGAGGGCCCCGGCGGGCTGGTGTCCTACCTGGAACCGGCGATGTGCCGCTACTTCGCCCCGATCATCCAGGCGACCAAGGGCCGGCTCATGCACCTGGCCACGCCGCGCGACGCCGAGTTCGGTTTGCGAGCCGCCCCGAATGAGCTGACCAACCTTGTCCTGCTCCTGGCCCGCTACGTCGGCGGCCGGGGGCAGCTCACCTCCAACGACACCGCGGAGTTCCTTTATCCGGAACTGTTCCGCTCCATCGGCACCATCGGCCATGAGATGATGTGCGCGGGTCAGTCGTTTGACCGCTCCCTGGGCGAGGCCGAGTACGAGATGATGGAACGGTTCGTCTCGTCCATGGGACAGGCCGCCCTGCTGTGCGACCTCGTCGATGCCGAGACGGTCGGCCTGGAGAACGCCCTGCGCGTGATGAAGGCCCACCCCGACAACAAGCAGGTCGGCATCCGCGTGGACAGCGGCGACATCCCCGGACAGTGCGTGCTCTATTTCCAGCGCATGAAACAGGAAGGGCTGACCGGGCGAACCATTGTCTTCGAGGATGAGGTGACGCCGGACACGGTCCGCCACGTGTGCAACGTCTTCCGCAAGGAAACCGGCGAGGAGCCGACCATGCTCTTTCCCGGCGCCGGCGGCTACTGGTGGCGGCTGGTGCATCGCGACACCGTGGCGGCTGCGTTCAAGCGCTCCGCGACGGGCGACCATCCCAACGTCAAGTTCTCCAACTCGCCGGGCAAGGAATCGCTGGGAGGATACTTGAGGGTCTTTGCCCGTGGGGACACACTCATTGTCGCCGACGCTTCCGAAGCACCAGCCGGAGAACCGCTGTTCGTGCCGCTGGTGCGGCAAGGGCGGATCGTCTACCACGAATCGTTCCCGGAGCAGGCCGACCGGGCCGAGTACACCTGGGGCCGGTACGTGCGCTGGGAGCTGTCGCCGAAGGTTCAGGAATTCATGGGTCGCTTCCGTGCCATGCGGTATCGCGAGGTGGCCGAGGCGCGGCAGCGCCTGGAAGATGACAAGGTGACAAGGTGACAAGGTGACAAGGTGACAAGACAAAGGCCACCCCGGGTTGCGCTGCGCTCCACCCGGGGCTTTAGTCCCAAAACCGGAGTAAAGCCCCGGGTGGAGCGCAGCGCAACCCGGGGTGGCCTTTGTCACCTTGTCACCTTGTCACCGAAGAGTCCTCGGGGCGAACCACCGGAGACACCTCCTCGGGTGAGCCGTGAAAGACCCGGACGCAGTTGCGACCGGCACGCTTGGCCTCGTAGGCGGCGTGGTCGGCTGCGGCCAGAAGCACCTCCGCCGAGCTGCCGCGCTCCGGCACCGTCGAGGCCACGCCCACGCTGATGGTGACCCGATCACGCACGGGGGAGCAAGCGTGTTCCAGCTTCAGGTCCTCGATGCTCTTGCGCAGGGTCTCCGCGACCAGGGCGGCCCCGCGCAAACCAGTGTGCGCCAGCAGGACCACAAACTCCTCGCCGCCGTAGCGGGCCACGCAGTCGCCGGGCCGCCGGGTCAGGGCATTGAGCGTCCCGGCCACCTGCTGCAAGCATTTGTCCCCCTGCGGATGTCCGTAATAGTCGTTGTAGTATTTGAAGAAGTCGATGTCGATCAGCATCATCGACAGCGGCAGCACCGCCCGGGCGGCCCGGCCCCATTCCTGGGTAATGAGGATGTTGAAGAAGCGGCGGTTGGCGATGCCGGTCAGCTCGTCCAGGATCGACATCCGCTGCAGCTCCTCGTTGAGACGCTTGAGCTGCTGCGTCACGTGGACCAGCTCCCGCTCGCGCAGCTTGCGGTTGTCCAGCTGCCGCTTCAGGTTGGCCGCGGAACGGACCCGGGCCAGCAGTTCGGTGACGCTGAAGGGCTTGGTGATGTAATCGCAGGCCCCGGCCGCGAAGGCCCTCTCCAGGGTCACCTCGTCTGTAACGGCGGTCAGGATCAGCACGGCCGTGTCCGCCAGGTGGGGCGTGGACTTGATGAGCCGACACACCTCGATGCCGTCCAGCCCGGGCATGCTCAGATCAGTCAGGACGACGTCGAACCGGGGTTCGGCCCTGGGATCCGCCGCCCCCAGGATGTCCAGGGCCATTTGCCCATTCTCCGCCGTTTCGACTTCCGGATAGCCGTGCGAATGGAGCAACAATTGCAGGCTCCGGCGCGTGTCGGCGCAATCCTCGACGATTAGCACGTGCACGCGACCTCCTTTCACAACCAGGGACCCTCGTGAACCGAGCGACTGCAACGCAACCGTGACGTTGCTGCCTCCCTGCCGTGGCAGGAAATGAGCAATCGTCTTCCTCCCGGCTCCATTTCGTCCGTTAATTAACTCTAGTGCAAAGTGCGTGCCGGTGCGCTGAAGGTATGCAGTCAGCAGAGAATTCCTCTGCGCGCTGAAAAAGAGACTTTCCTCTGACGCTGAAAAAAAGTGACAGAGTCAGGCCGATCGAGGGCAGTATAATGGTGCCAGCCCAACCGGTCAGGAGGACCACGGCCCATGACCATCGGACAGCTTCCCTCCCTTCTGCGCTCTCTGCGTCGTCTGAGTGACGCGACCGGAGCAGCGGCCCCCGGCGACGGGACCTTGCTGGAGCGCTTTGTGCGTGATGGCGACGAGGACGCCTTCACCGAGCTGGTGCGGCGCCACGGGCCGATGGTGCTGGGCGTCTGCCGGCGCGTCCTGGGCGGGTGGCACGAGGCCGAGGACGCCTTCCAGACGACCTTCCTGCTGCTGGTGCGCAAGGCCGGCCAGCTCCGGCAGCCCGACGCCCTGGGCCCCTTCTTGCACGGCGTCGCCTACCGGACCGCCCTGAAGGCACGCACTCAGGCCCGCCGCCGCCGTGACCGGGAACAGCCGCTGCAGGAGCATTCCGCTCCGGTCCGGGAGGATGTGGTCTGGCGGGAGCTGGCAAGCGTGCTGGACAGCGCCATCTCGCAGCTGCCGATCCGTTACCGGACCCCATTCATCCTCTGCTATCTGCAAGGCCTGACGGGGAACGAGGCCGCCCGGCAGCTGGGTTGTGCCCCTGGCACGATCGGCACGCGCCTGGCCCGGGCCCGGGAGTGGCTGCGAGTCCGCCTGGCGCGCCGGGGTGTGACCCTCTCGGCCGCGATGGTGTCGAGCCTGCTGATCGACCAATCCCTGTCTGCTGCCGTTCCGTTCGGACTGATCCACAAAGCCGTTGCCGCTGCCACGGGCACGGTGCCGGCCGCGGTTGCCCTGTTGCTGAAAGGAGTCTGCCAGAGCATGTTCCTGGACAAGATCCGAGTCGTTCTGCTGACGCTGACCGCCCTCACCGTCGTCGGGCTGGGGAGCGGCACCGTGCTGTACCGGGCCCTGGGAGAGGAACCGCCCCGGGTGGTCGAACCTCCGCCTCCCTCGCGGCCGGCACCCCCTGTCGTGCCTCCGGCCGTGGCTGCCCCTCCCGTCAAGGAAGAGAGGCCGACTGCAACATACCGTACGCCAAACTTCCTGGTCACGGCACCGTCGCAGCGCATGGCGCAGCTGATCGGAGCCTCTGCGGAACGCCACCGCACGGACCAGGCCTTGACCTGGCTGAGGAAGGAGTTGCCTGCCTGGTCGAAGCCCTGTCCCATCCGGGTCACCGTCTCGATGGCCGGCTCCGGCGGGGCCACGTCCTTTGCCTTCGACAATGGCCGGGTTCTCAGCATGGACATGCACGTCGAGGGGACCCTGGACCAGTTGCTGGCGTCCGTCGTGCCGCATGAAGTGACGCATACGATCTTGGCTTCTCACTTCCGCTGCCCCATCCCGCGCTGGGCCGACGAGGGCGTCGCCGTGATGAGCGAGGACGACGTGGAAAAAAAACGCCAGCAGAAGATGATCCAGGAAATTCTCGACACCCCCGGCCGGGCCATCCCGCTGAAACGGCTGCTGACGCTGACGCAGTATCCTCCGGACGTGATGGTGGTGTTCGCCGAAGGGTACTCTCTGACCCGCTTCCTCGTTGGCCAGCGGGACAATCAGACGTTCCTCCGGTTCGTCAAGGACGGCATGAAAGATGGGTGGGACAAGGCCGTCAAGGAACATTACGATCTGGCCAACGTCGAGGCGCTGGAGGCGGCCTGGCTGGCCAAGGTCCGCGGCAAAGGGACCAAGATCACCCCTGAACCGGAGCCCAAGGTTGCCCTGCCCAAAGGGCCGGGGCCTATCACCACACGGGCGGTCGTCACCGATCTGGGAAAGCTCGGGGTGCAGTATCTGGTCCATTACTACCGCCCGGTGACGATGAAGGAGAGCAAGGAGGGCGAGCCTCTTGTTCATCCGGTCACCACTTACGTCCGGGGAGTCACGGCAGCCTGGAAGCTGCACGATCTCGACCAGGTGAGCGCGTTTGACGTTCACGGCAAGCCGATCGAGGAGACGCGCCTCCGGAAGCTGCTGGCCCGCGAGACGACGGTGGTGGTGTCCGCTGACGGCAAGCCGGTTGCTCCGTTCTATCTGAGTGTCCTCAAGGAGGGAACGATCGTCCTGGTGCTTCCTCAAGCGAAGACCGCTCCCACTCCCGCTGCGCCCCCTGCGCCTCCCGTCCATCCACTGCCCTGCACGGTGCCGGCCCCGGTCGATCCCTGACGCAACGGCAGAAATGCACAAGGCTCAGGAAGAATCCTGAGGGTGCCTCGGGATTTTGGCGAGCCCGGGGGCGTCAGCCCGCCGGTGCTTGCGTTACCGGCGGGCTGACGCCGCGCCGCTCGCCAAAAAGTTACCGCTACTTATGAGGAGTAGCGCCACAGCTCGCGGCCGTTCTCCATCTCAAAGCCGAACTCGCACTCGAGGGCCGCGAGCACGTCCAGCTCCCAGGGCCCATCGGCGGGAGGAGTCGTGGCCAGCCCCAGGTCCTGGACGATGGGATGGCTCTCGAAGGGATAAACCTTGACGACGAACTTCCCGAAGAGGAAGCGCAGGGACGGCAGGGACAGGGGACGGGTTGGGACCTCGATCAGGGCCTGGTAACAGGCCCGCTGGAAGTCGGTCGCGTCCCGGAATTGCTTCAGGTACACCAGCGTGGGGCTCAGCCGCCAGAAGCCGTGCCACATGTCGAGCAGAGTGCCACGGCTCAGCAGAGCCGGCCCAAGAAGAGCGACGTTGCCCAGGGCGGCCTCGAAGTCGGCAAGGATGCTCGACCAGGAGAACGTCGCGGAGGCGGCAATCACCTCGACCAGGCGGGCCACTTCGACCTGGCTGCTCGGGTCGAGCCTCTTCAGGGTGGCCGTATCGACGCCGAACCGGCTCGGGGCCTCGCCGGGTTTGGGGAACTCGAAGCTGCCGAGACCCTTGGGCACTCCATAAACTTCCCGGCCGGACACCATGGCCCACGGATGCGACACGATGATGTACGGGGTCCACAGGCTGGGCAGCGCGAAGGCGCCGGTGCCCCGCTGGATCGGGACGAAGAAGGCCGTTTCCACGGTCGGCATCCAGCCGATGTTCCGGGCAGGGGGCACCGAGTGGTTGCTGGCAATCCGGTGGAAGGACAGGATCACCACGGGGCCCAGCCCGGCAAAGGTGAAGGGGCGGAAGTGAAACTGCCAGCCGGTCGGCTGGTTCAGCTGCTCATCGATGAGCTGGGCCAAGCGCTGCGGGTCAGCCGCCAGCACGAAGGCGTACATCTGCACTCCTTCGATGGCGTACGGCTGCGGCAGAGCCAGCTCGCCGCCGGACTCGACGTAGGGTGCTTTGTCCTCGGAGCCGGCCTCGAGGAACAGCGTACGCCGGTTGTCGGAACTCGGACTTCGGACCTCGGTGATGTCCGTTTCCCCCGGGATCACCTCCGGGTAGCCGCAGATCGCCCGGGCGGCCTGCAGACCACCCATGACGGCTGATTCGACGCAGCCGAAGTTCAGTCCGTTCCGCACCCAGTCGCCGGCCAGGAAAAGGTTGTCGAAGCCCGATTCCCCGGCCCGCAGGCGGAGGGCGGTCGTCCCCGGCAGCGACAGGACGTAGCGGGCGCTGGCGTCGCTGTTGGCACGCCAGTACTGGGCGTCGAAGCGAGCGACCCCGGTTTGCTGCTTCGGATCGACCAGGAAATCCCAGGCCAGCCCCGCCGGGTTGCTCAGGGGCGCGGCACCGGGCCACAGGTGCCCTGCATACGAACTCAGCCAGCGGATGGCGTTGTCCTTGACGAGCTGGTTCTGACGGGCCGGGAAGCCGTGGTCGGTCGGCGGCGGCGCCTCCCCCAGGTCCTGCAGCGGCCCACAGAAATAGGCCAGGTTCCCCGGCGCCAGGTCGGCCGGCCAGGGCTCCCGGTCCAGCACCTGGGACATGTCGGCCCAGGTCTCGAAGGGATGGGCGTAGGCGGTGAGGATCGTCGATCCCTCCTTCCAGCCCAGCCGGTCCAGGGTCGGCTTGAGCCACAGCTGCATCGCCTGGGTCTGCACCGTCTGCAACCCCTGGAGCATGGCTTGCCACCGTGGGTTAACCGTCAGGTCCCGGCAGATGGTCGCCAGCGCTCCGGGGGGGATGCCCAGGACGACAAGGTTGAAGTCCTCGTTGAGGCGAAGGACCCGTTCCTCGACGGCCGGCCAGGGAGACCAGTCCGATTCAAGGTCGATCTGGCCGGCTTGCAGCTCCTTGCCCTCCCGGAGCTGGTCGCAGAGCGGCGTACTCGGCCAGCACGGCAAGCCAGCCACGTCCACCAGCGGCTGGTAAGAGCCGTTCGGCGTGGCCTGCCTGCCGAGGTGGACGGCCTGGATCGATCGGCCGTCGGCCGTGACCTCCAGCCGTGTCACCTTGTGGAAGAACTCGAAGCGGACGCCCCGTTTCTGGAGGGTCAGGTACAGCGGCGCGAACACGGTGTCGCCCATGCCAGCCTTCATCTTGAAGAAGATGCTGCCCTTGTACCACAGCAGCAGCCGCATCAGACAGCGCGTCATCGTCCCGGCTCCGACGCTCGGCTGGCTGGTGTCGCCGCCCTTGTAGGCGAAGATGAAATCGTAGGCGCCGCGGACCACGGCGCTGTCGAGGGTCTCCTGCAAGGCGCCGTAGCGGCGCAGCCAGCTCCGCCACTCCTGATCGTCGATGGCGTCGAAGCCGTAGGTCAACACCCCGGAGCGCAGGATGCCGCAGGCGTGGGCGACGCCGAGGTCGATCAGGAGGAGCAGCCGGCGGAGGACGTCGTCGCCGGCCGAGGCCGGGAAGACCTCCGCCTGGAGCCAGGCCGTCCAGGAGTCGAGGAACCCCAGCAACGTCTGATGATCGGCCGCCACGTGCTGGGAATGGTCCGGGTCCAGGGTGCGCGCGCAGCCTCAGGGCGCTCAGGAGCAGGTCGAGCTGGGGGACACCCTCCCGCAGCGGCAGGAAGCGGCCGGCAGCAAGGCGCGCGGGGAGCGACAGCTCCCTGACACCGGCGGCGACGGCGCTGGCGATCCACTCCAGCAGCCGGACCAGGTTCCTCCAGAGTCCCGGAAACGGCCGGCCGTCGCCGGGCAGCGACCCGGCGAGGTCTTCGGGAAAATGATTGTTCCAGTCGATGCTCTGCCCCAGTTCCTCCACCCAGGTGACGGTGCTCTGGGGCGTGAAGGCATCGAAAAAGAGATTGGCCAGCGGAGCGCCTTCGGGCCGGTTCATCTCCTGGTAGCATTGGCGCATGAGACGGAAGGCGTTTTCGTAGAAACCGCCCCATACGTGCAGTCCGTGTTCCTCGATGCGCTGGCAGCAGTCCGGATTGCGGCCGCTGGCGCCCTTGCCGCCCAGCCGCCAGCCCATCTGGTAGACGGTGATCTCGTAACGCTCCTGCCAGCCGGGCGCCTCGGTCAGGCCGAAGGCGGCGGCCAGCGCGCCGGCGCCGCCGCCGAGAACAGCGATCCTTTGTTTCGCGGATGGTGGGCTCATGGGGGCATTCTCATCCAGGGGTTTCGTCATTCAGCACAAGCCCGAAGCGCTAGCGCCGGGACAGTCCTGACACAAGCCCGAAGCGCTAGCGCCGGGACATGCGGCTGATCCCGGCGCTAGCGCTTCTTGTGTGCCCCGTCCCGGCGCTAGCGCTTCGGGCTTGTGCAACCTCAACGACTTTCAATCCAGCTCGCCGATCACGTCTTCGGGGTAACCGCAGATGGCCCGCGACGCCTGGAAGCCGGCCATCACGGCGGCCTCGACGCAACCGGCGTTGATCGGCGTGTAAACCCAGTCCCCGGCCAGATACAGGTTCTCGAAGCCCGACTCGTCGGCCTTGAGCCGGTACGGGGTGGTTCCGGGCAGGGACAGCACGTAGCGCTCCGAGGGGCTGACGTTGGCCCGCCAGTATTGGGCGTCGAAGCGATCCGATCCTGTCGCCGCCGCCGGCGCGACCAGCACGTCCCAGAGGAATGTCCCGGTCGTGGCATCGACCGCGGCCGGCCAGAGGCCGCCGAGGTTGTCGTCGAGGAACTGCAGCGCGATCTTTTTCACCAGCTGTCGCTGCCGGTCGGGAAAGCCGTGGTCGCTGGGGGGCGGAATGCCAGATGCGGGATCGATCAGCGGGCCGCAAAAGTAGGCGATGCTGCCCGGCGCGGCATCCGCCGGCCAGCTCTCGCGACCGAGCAGATGGCTCAGGTCGCCCCAGGTGTTCTGCGGGTCGGCAAAGGCCGTCAGGATGGTCGCCTGGCGATCAGCGTAGGCCCAGCCCAGCCCCTGGGCGTCCGGCTTCAGCCACACCTGCATCGCCTGGGTCTGAACCGTGCCGACCCGCTCGAGCATGTCCTTCCAGCGCTGCTGGGCGGGAGTGAGGGCCGCCTGGCCCTCACCGTACAGCTCGCTGCACGTGTCCGTCAGCCCTCCCAGGGAAATGCCCAGGACCACTTCGTCGAAATCGATCCCGCGGTGGAGGTGCAGCGTTTCGCGGGCCGGCCAATCCGCCCAGGGCGATTCCAGATCGATGCCCTGCTGCTGCAGCGCCTGGGCCTCCTGTTCGTCCAGCTGGTCGTACCGGGGAGCGGAGGGCCAGCAGGGCAGGCCCTTCACGTCGATCAGGGGAGAATACTCGGCCCCGGGGGAAGTGTCCTTCAGGGTCACCTGCCGGCTGACCGTGAGGGTTTCGATGCGGGTCCGGTTCACGTCCAGGCCGAGGTTGTCGATCCGGTGAAAGAAGCGGAACTTGACGCCCTGCCGCGACAACCACTCGTAGAGCGGAGCGAAGACCGAGTCGCCCATGCCGGCCTGCATCTCGTAGAAGACCGCTCCCTTCCAGGTGAAGCCCAGACGCAGCAAACCGTGCGTGCAGGTCCCCGCCGCAACGCTTGGGCGGGTCACGTCGCCCTTCTCGAACCCGAAGACGTAGTCGTAGGTGCCGCGGACCACGGCGCTGTCAAGCGTCGTCTCGTGGGCCCCGTGATAGCGCAGCCAATCGCTCCATTCCCAGTTGTCGATCGAGAAGAAGCCGTTGAACAGGACGCCGTCCGCCACGATGCCAATCAGCGAAGTGCTGGCCAGGTCGAGCAGGGACCAGATCATCCGCGAGCGCCCATCCGTGACGGCGTCGTGGACGGCGACGAGGTCGGAGCGAAACCGGGTGAGCAGGCTGCGGAAGACGTCGTGGGAAGCGGCCGAGTGCTGGCGGACGTCGTCGGACATCTGCCGGGCGAGCTGCTCCAGGGCGCTCAGTGCCGGGTGCGCGAAGTCGGCCACCGCGGTCGTGACGGTGACGGCAGCGCTGGCAAAGAAGCTCTGGTAATGGGCCGAGACGTCCTGCCATTCGCTCCAGGCGGCGGTGACCAGGGTCGTGGCCCACCTGACGATGCCGGCGTTGTGCGGTGGCACGCCCATCAGGTCGCGCAGCCGTTGCTGCATCCACCGGACCACCGCCTGGATCCAGTCCCAGGGGCTGGGCAAGTCGCCCTCGCCGGGGTGCTGGTCCGGAACGACGGGCATGCTGACGTTGACCGGGTCCCAGCCCGAGTCGGTTTTCTCAGTGAGGGTAATGTTGTACTGAGGTTTGAACGCATCCCAGACGGTGGCCAGCGGTTGGTCGGGCGGTCGAGCCAGGTTCTCGTAGCATTGGCGCATGAGGCGGAAGGCGTTTTCGTAGAAACCGCCCCATACGTGCAGTCCGTGTTCCTCGATGCGCTGGCAGCAGTCCGGATTGCGGCCGCTGGCGCCCTTGCCGCCCAGCCGCCAGCCCATCTGGTAGACGGTGATCTCGTAACGCTCCTGCCAGCCGGGCGCCTCGGTCAGGCCGAAAGCAGCGGCCAGCGCGCCGGCGCCGCCGCCCAGAATGGCAATCTTCCGCCGACCAGGCAGTTCGGACATGAGGCGATCCTCTCACCATAGCTGCCGAGCCGCGCACGCAGCGCAGCGGAGTAAGCGGTCCGGGAGTCCGCGGGAACCGCTTACTCCGCTGCGCTGCGTGCGCGGCTCGGTCCTGCGGTTGCCGAGCCGCGCACGCAGCGCAGCGGAGTAAGCGGTTCCCGCAGGCCGCTTACTCCGCTGCGCTGCGTGCGCGGCTCGGCGGGAACACCAAAATCGAGAGGGACATCCCCGACCATTTGCAGTGTACGGAAATCAGAACCAGGCGGTCAGGACCGGACAATTGACCGGCAGCGCCTCATAATAGCCCCTGAGTTGTTTTCAAAGGAAGAGGCTGTCATGAACGCCAAGTTTCAGAAAGTCCTTGCCGACTTCGTGTGTCTGGATGACGCGACGAGGATCACCCCGGAGACGGACCTGCTGGGCGATTTTCAGCTGGATTCGCTCGATCGGTTCGACCTGTTCTACACGCTGGAGCGCGAGTTCAGCATTCGCATCGAGAATGAGGAGACGACCAGCTTGCGGACGGTGGGCGACTTCTGGGAGCTGATCGCTGCAAAACTGGCCCAAAGTTAATCCGACGAAATCCTTGCATTCGCGTCTCCCGGCGGGTAGCGTGGGGGGAGTGTCAAGATTCGCGCCGGTCCAACGAATAGACCTGTGAGCGTCCTTTCCGTACTTTCGCAGGGAGTGTCCGCCATGCAGCTCAAACAAGTCGTCGATCCGTTCGGCGAAGTCAACGTCTATCCCAGCGGTCCTGGCCGCAAGCGCGTCACCGCCACCATCCTGATGGAGCCGCACAAGGAGGGAGCCCAGACCGGCATCGCCCTGGACGGCTCCGGCTCGATGGCCAAGCTCTACGGTGTCGAGGACGGCAGCCGGATCATCTCGCCCATCTTCGGCGGCAAGAAGAAACTGGAGAACCAGGTCACGCCGGTGGCCCAGAAACTCTGTGCCTACCTGGCCCGCAAGATCGACGCCGACGGCGGCACTACCTGCGTTTACTGGGCCGTCGGGCCCAGCGGCAGCGAGATCGAGGTCGTGGGCGATTTTACCGCCGACGAGGCGGAGCGCCACGTCTTCGGCCCACCCCAGGATTTCGGCACCGGCACCCAGCTGCTGCCGGTTGTGAAATACTTCGTGGATCGCTTCCGCACCGCGCCGTGGGGTTTCTACGTGATCATCACCGACGGCGAACTGCACGACCTGGACGAGGTCAAGGCCTACAGCACCCAGCTGGCCCGCGAGATTGTCGCCCATCGCCGCAACCCGGTCAAGTTCGTGCTGATCGGCCTGGGGCCCGACGTCAACGAAACGCAGATGACCGAGCTGGACGACCTCGACACCGGCACGCCCATCGACCTGTGGGACCACAAACTGGCGGCCGAGATGCGCCGGCTGGAGGAGATCTTCGCCGAGGTGGTGGACAAGAACGCCCGCGTCGCCGACCACGGCAAGATCTTCGATCCGTCCGGCCGGGTGGTCAGGGACTACGAGCGCGGCGGCCTGACCGCCTTCCTGGAGTTCGAGGTTGACCTGAAGGCCGAGTATTTCACGCTGGAGGTCAACGGGGCCCGGGTGCATCAGCCGCTGACCGATCACTCGCGCGTTCCGGCCTCGACCGTCCCCACGACCACGCCGACCGCGGCCGCTCCGCAGGCCCCACCGGTGCCGCCGCCTCCGGCGCCGGCCCCGGCCCCGCCCGCTCCGAAAGAGCCGGAACACTCCGAGCTGACCGGCATGTCCGAGATGGACGAATCCTGGCGTGAGATCGACCTGGAGTTCGCCAAGCCGGGTGAGGAACAGAAGGACATCGACCTGGAAGAGAGTAAGGACTGACGGGTTTGTTCCCCCAGCCGCTTGCGGCTTAGCGCAACCAGCCGCTGAGCCGCAAGCGGCTGGGGGAACAACCGTCCCACGGTCCCAAGAAGAAGGAACCTATCGCCATGACACAACTGCGCAAGACGGTCGAGCCATTCGGTGAGGTCAACGTCTACCCGGACGAGGGCGGCAAGGTGCGCGTGGTCGCCACCATCCTGATGGAGCCGCACAAGGAGGGCACCCAGACCGGCATCGCCCTGGACGGCTCCGGCTCGATGGCCAAGCTCTACGGCGTCGAGGAAAGCTCCGGCTTCCTGGCGTCGCTGTTCGGCTGGAAGAAGGAGGGCCACAACGACGTCACTCCGGTGGCCCAGAAGCTCTGTGCCTACCTGGCCCGCAAGATCGACGCCGACGGCGGCACCACCTGTGTCTACTGGGCCACCGGCGACGGCGGCAGCGACATCCAGGAGGTCGGCGATTTCACCGCCGACCAGGCCGAGAAACACGTCTTCGGCCCGCCCCGCAACTTCGGCACCGGCACGCAACTGCTGCCGGCCGTGAAATACTTCGTCGAGCGCTTCCACACCGCGCCGTGGGGTTTTTACGTCTTTATCACCGATGGCGAGCTGCATGACCTGGACAAGGTCAAGGTCTACAGCACCCAGCTGGCCCGCGAAGTCTCGGCCAAACGCCGCCGGCCGCTCAAGTTCGTGCTGATTGGCGTCGGCCCGGACGTCAACGAAGGCCAGATGGAGGAACTGGACGATCTGGACACCGGCACCGACGTCGATCTGTGGGACCACAAGCTGGCCTCGGAGATGCGCCACGTCGAGGAGATCTTTGCCGAGGTAGTGGACAGGAACGCCCGCATCGCCGACAACGCCAAGATCCTCGATCCCCAGGGCAAGGTGGTCAAGGACTATTCGGATACGGGACTGTATCCCTACCTGGAGTTCCTGATGCCCGCCGGCGCTGCTTACTTCACCCTGGAGGTCAATGGCAACCGGATTCACCAGCCGCTGTCGGACCAGGCCCACGCACCGTCGTCCGAGATGGCGAAGTGAGCGGTTGTGAGTCGCAGCATGGACGCGCTCCGCGGCGCGGTTGCGCTGCCCCACCCGAGTCGCCCTCTCCGGATTCGCCCAGGTTCCCTATTCTCTTTCTTTGGAAGAGGAGTATACTCGCTCCCACTTCCCTCAAGAACCTAGCGGCGGCGCGTTCCGGACGTTGGCACCAGACCTGCAAGGAGTCCCAGCACCAGGCCGGCGGCGTGGGCCGCGTTGGCGACGTTTTTGATGAGTGAGAGTTCGGTCATGCACAGGAAGAACCAGCCAACCAGGATGACGATGGTCTGGCCGCTGACCGTCAATCCCAGTTCCGGCTCGAACCGGGATTTCATCCAGAGGTAGCCAAGCAGGCCATAGACCACGCCGGACATGCCGCCAAAGAGCGGCTCAAGGATCAGGATCAGGTGGAACCCATCCTGGACTGTGGCATGGCCCAGGTAAAGCTGGGCCAGGTTGGAGGGAATGGCCACGAGCAGGATCAGTCCCAGGAGACGCAGCGAACCTCGCTTCTGTTCGATCGCTCCACCAAACTGGGCGAACCAGAGCATGTCGAACAGCAGATGGATTGGCCCGAAGTGAATGAAGATGGGCGTGAGCAGGCGCCAGACCTGGCCTTCTCTCAAACATTGCTCAAGCGAAGTGGCCGCCGGGACGTTGAGAGGGAGATCGGTGATGGTGAACCAGCGCAGGAGGGACCGGCTGTCACCGAAATTGGTCAGCAAGGTGAGTGCGACCGAGACAATGACGAGCAAGGAGGTGACCGGATAGACCTGCGTCGGTTCCTTGGTCAGCTTGCGCTGGAGTGCAACCTGTTTCTGGTTGTACTCCTCTTCCTGGCGGTCCTCTTGCTCCCGCAGGGCCCGGGCGGTCCGCTGGGCGGCGGCGAAGCGCGGATCGTTGGGAGCGCTCTGGAACTCGGCCAGGATCTGCCGGGCCTGATCCACCTGGTCCTCGTTGCAAACCCAGATTTCCCAGCCGGCTGGCTGCTGGTCCAGCCGGGTTGGGATGCGCTGGGTCAGCAGGTAATCGGCCAGGAGTTGGACCTGGCTGCGGTCGGGGAATGTGCCGATCTGGCGCATTGTGAATCTCGGGCAAAGGCCTCTTTGGGGGCGGTCCGAGGTTTTGCTGAATATGCTACGTGATCGAGCCGAACCAACCAGGGGTCCGGAAAACTTCCCCTGGCGCGGCCGGCCAACGTTTCAGGTGTGACTCCATGAACCTTCTTCGCTGTTGCTTGCTGGCCTTCGTGGGCCTGCTCGTCGCGGGCCCGATCACCCAGGCGGCCACTCCGGACGCCGGCTGCTTGCCCGATACCACCGTGGGCTACCTGGCCGTGTCCGACCTGGACCGGTTCCTCAAGGCCGGGGCGACCACTCCTCCCGGCAAACTCCTGGATTCCAAACCGTTTCAGGAGTTCTTCAAGGGCGTCTGGGAGAGCCAGGAGAAAGACCCGTTCACCGTTTCCTGGTTCCTGGGTCTGACCCTGGACGAGGCCCGCCAGACCGGCGGTGGCCTGGTGCTGGCGGTCACGGGCGGCGAGCAGCCGGCCCTGGTCCTGCTCCTGGACGTGGCCAAACGGCCGGAGAAGGTCAAGTCCCTGCTCCGCCAGGTCGAGGAGCGGTTGACCCGGCTGGGAGCAGATCGAAGCCAGGAGGGCAACGTGACGGTGTTTACCTTGCCCCGACAATACGCCCTGGGAACGCTCAGCCGCCTGGCCTACTGCGTGCAGGACGGCGTGCTGGCTGCCAGTTCACACCCGGGCGTGCTGCGGGACCTCCTGGCCGGCCAGGCCAACAAGGGCCAGACCCTGGCTGACAACCCGGCCTTCCAGACGACCACGGGCCGGGCCCTGAAGGAAACCCCCGGGGCACTGGCCAGCTGGTTCGTCGAGCCGCTGGCCGGCTGGACGGCCTGGCGCAAGCTGAGCGGCGAGAAATTCAAGAACCAGGAGATGTTCCAGGCCATCCAGAAGGAAGGCTTCACCGCGATCAAGGGCGCCGGCGGCGCCATCGGGATCAAGGAGCAGACCGGCGAACTGCTGCTGCGCGCCCACGTCCGGGCCCCCGGTCCCTATCGCCGGGCCATGAAGATGCTGACCTTCACCGAGAATGCGAACCTCGAGCCACCCGCCTGGGTCCCTCAGGATGTCGCGGTTTTCGGCACGGTGTCCGTCAACGCTCCGGTCAGCTTCGAGGCCTACAGCTATCTCTTCGATGCACTGTATGGCGAGGGTGAGGAAGGCGTCTACGAGGAGGTGCTCAAGGGTCTCAAGGACGATCCGGCCGGCCCGCGGGTGGACGTGCGCAAGGAGCTGGTGGCCCGGGTGCGCGGCCCCTTGCTGTACCTGGAGCGGCCCCGAAACAACGACTCCGGCGACAACTGGATGATGAGCAGCGCCGTTGAGCAACCGACTGCGGTGGCCCGGGCCGTCGATCGTCTTTTCAAGGGCGACAAGGACGCGCGCCGGTTGCCCTTTGGCGAGCATGGTTTGTGGCAGGTCTTGCCCGAGACACCCAGCGGCAACGGCAAGAGCGTTTCCCGCCAGGACAAGGACAAAGCCGAGCCGGACTGGACCCTGCCGGCCTCCGCCATTGGGGTCCACAAGGGCTTTCTCCTGATGGCCGGCTCACCCGAACTGGTGCGCCAGACGTTCCAGGAGAGACCGCCGCTGGCCCGCGACGCCTCGTATCAGCGCACCACGGCCGCCCTGGATCGCCTGGCCGGCAAGAGCAGCAGTCTGAGGCTGTTCTACCGGCTGGGGCCGCTGGAGCAGCAAGCCCTGAGCGAGCTGCGCGCCGGCAAGAACAGGGACGGCAACGTCCTGGCACGCATGATGCGTCTGCTGCTCCTGGCAGGCCCCGACCGGCCCGGCGGCGGCATCGACTTCAAGAAGCTGCCCACGCCGGATAAAGTGGCTTCGTTGCTGATTGGCGACGCCGGCCTCAGCGGCCACCTGACAGGGGACACCTGGTCCTTTGTCTTGATTCTGGGAGGGAAATGAGGGATGGGGGATAGCATCCCACCGAGCCGCGCACGCAGCGCAGCGGAGTAAGCGGCCTTCCTGCAAACCGCTTACTCCGCTGCGCTGCGTGCGCGGCTCGGCCAGACACTCAAGGAATCCTCATGGCCGATTTCACCGAAGCGATCCTGGCCCTGCTCAACCGCAAGACCTACCAGCCCGTCAAGGCCAAGGCCCTGGCTCGCCGGCTGGGCGTCTCGTCCACGCAGTACAACGACTTCCGCCGCAACCTGCGCGAGCTGCTGCGCGATGGCCGCATCGAGGTCGGCAAGAACCACACCATCCGCCTGCCGCCGCCGCACGGCACCATCGCCGGCGTCTACCGCCGCACCACCACCGGGGTCGGCTTTGTCCGGCCCAACCCCGGCGAGGGGCAGCCGCTGACCGAGGTGCGCATCCGCGAGACCGACGCCCTCGATGCTGCCACCGGCGACACCGTCCTGGTCCGGATCAAGCGCAAGCCCAGCCAGGCGACCGGCCTGCTGCCCACGGGAGTCGTCGTCCGCATCCTCGAGCGCGCCAATCGCCACTTTGTCGGCACCTACTTCGAGCGCGAAGGGCAGGGCTACGTCCGTGTCGATGGCACCGTCTTCAGCCACAGCGTCGAGGTCGGCGATGCCGGGGCCAAGGGGGCCCGGGCTGACGACAAGGTCGTCATTGAGATGATCCGCTTCCCCACCGCCGAGGAGCGCGGCGAGGGCGTCATCACCGAGGTGCTTGGCCCACGCGGCCAGCCCGGCGTCGATACACTGTCGGTCATCCGCGCCTATCACCTGCCCGACGTTTTTCCTGACGATGCACTTCAGGAGGCCCGCGACGCCGCCCAGGCCTTCCGCGAGGACGATCTCGATGGCCGGCACGACTTCACCGGCGACCTGATTGTCACCATCGATCCCGCCGATGCCCGCGACTTTGACGACGCCGTGAGCGTGGCCCTCGATCCCAGGACCGGCCACTGGCGGCTGGACGTTCACGTTGCCGACGTCGGCCATTTCACCCCCGCCGGCGGTCCGCTGGATCGCGAAGCCCGCAATCGCGGCACCAGCGTTTACCTGCCGCAGCGTGTCATTCCCATGTTTCCGGAGCTGATCTCCAACTTCCTGGCCAGCCTCCAGCAGGGCCGGCTGCGCTACGTCAAGAGCGCCCGCATCGACATGACCCCGGAAGGACAGAAGACCCACGTCGATTTCTTCAACGGAGCGATCCGCGTCCGCCGCCGCTTCACTTACGAGGAAGTGCAGACGATCCTCGACGCCTACCCGGCGGATCAACCCATCGAGTCGGCCGACCTGAATGCGTCCCCGGCCATTCCTTCCGGACCAGTTGATCCGGAGGTCATCGGCATGCTGCTGCGCATGCGGCAGCTGGCCCTGATCTTGCGTCATCGCCGGCTGCGGCGGGGCGCCCTGGAGCTGAACTTGCCCGAGGTGGCGCTGGAATATGACGAGCAGGGACGGGTCGCCGGCGGCCATTTCCGCAAGCACGACCTCAGCCACCAGATCATCGAGGAGTTCATGCTCGCGGCCAACGAGGCGGTCGCGGAGCATCTCAACAGCCTCAACGTCGCCTTCCTGCGCCGGGTCCATCCCGAGCCGGCCGAGAGCAAGCTGGAATCGTTCGGTTATTTCGCTCGCAGCCTGGGCTACAAGGTCGGCGAGTACGTCGATCGCTTTTCCCTGCAAAAGATCCTGGAGCGCTCGGCGAAAAAGCCCGACGTGCATGCGGTCCACTATGCCCTGCTGCGCAGCCTGAAGCAGGCCATCTACAGCCCCTACGACGAGGGACACTACGCCCTGGCCAGCGACCACTACTGCCACTTCACCTCGCCGATCCGCCGTTACCCCGACCTGACCATCCACCGCATGCTGGGCCAGTGGCTGCACACCGGCCGGGTCGGCAGCAGCGAGACGGAACTGCTGGCCCTGGGCGACCATTGCAGCAAGATGGAGCGCCGCGCCGAGATGGCCGAGCGCGACCTGGTCCGGCTCAAGCTGCTGACGTACCTCAGCGAGCGGCTGGGGCTGGAACTGGAGGCAATCATCACCGGCGTGGCCGACTACGGCTTCTTCGCCCAGGCCGAGACCTTGCCGGTCGAGGGCCTGGTCCACGTCAGCACGCTGACCGAGGATTACTACTACTACGAGGACATGACCCACAGTCTGACCGGCCGGCGCACCAATCAGTGTTACCGGCTCGGCGATCGGGTGCGCGTGACCGTGGTGCGCGTGGACCTGTTCCGCCGGCAACTCGATTTCCGCGTGGTGGCGCGTCCCAGCAAGGAAAGCGGCCGCAAACCGCCGGCAAGCCACCATCCGAAGCGGAAACGCAAGCGCGAGGATTAATTGACGCATCCTCTCAAGTTTCCCTGCCTCCTGGCCGATTCTCATTCAGGGCCGGAGTTGCGCCGCTGTTAACCATCCTTCTCGGTCAATCTCGGCCAACCACCTTTATCACTTCTGGCGAATGCGCCTTTCACACCAGACTCCCTCTCTGCAATTGACTGCGAAATTTGGTCAATTCAGGAAATCTGCGTAGAATAGCTGATACACTTGTTGTGGAGCAAAGCGCTCTGTTGAGGGTCTTTTTCGATCTCCGGCCGCGGCGGTGCCGCTGGCCGACCCTGGGCTGCACCCACCTTGCCGGAATGGTCCGCTTCTTGCGCAAGGTGGTCCTCCGCGCCGGGCCGGAGACTGGTGGACTTGCGGGAGCCTGTCATGTCCCATGCGCCGCCCCTCGTTTCCCGACCGCTGCCGGGCTGGCTGATCTTCCTGGGCAGCCTGGTGATTCTGTTCCATCTGTTCGCCCTGAGTCTGTACGTACTGGCCGCTCCGAGCGGTCCCTGGCCGGCCGGCATGGGCGTCAGCATGGCCGAGGGCCCGCAGTTTGCCGTCTTCATCAACAACAAGGCCCCGTTTTCAATCGCGGGGAAGAACGTCCGCCTGGCGGATTACCTGGGCGTTCTGAAGATGTCGAACAACTACCACTTCGTGAGCAACCGGCCCTCCCTCCCGGGAGTCCGGGCCGAGATCAAGCTCAAGAACGACAGGGGCGACGTGATCAAGACGGTCCTGCTGCCCGACCCGAAAGCCAACTTCTGGGTGCAGCATCGGCAATCGCTGCTGGTGCGGGCCCTGGCCGACGATCAGCCGGTCGAGCCGCCGGGAAGCGAACCGATCGCGGGCCCCGGCAAACCCGTCGCCAAGGTGGAGATCTGGGATGGCACCGGCGAATGGTCGCTGGTCATCCGCTCGGTGCCGCAGCACCTGGTGCCGCGCGATCGGCCGGTGATGCGGCCCTCCAACCTGTCGCGCCTGCTGGCTCGGTCTTACGTCCGCCACCTGTGCCGGGAGACGGGTGCGGTTTCAGGCGAAGTGCTGCGGACCACCCGCGATCCGATCATGCCGAACCTGTTCGGCATGGAAGATTTTCCGCCGGGGACGTTTGGCACGCTGGTTTCCAACTTCGGGGAGATGTCGCGATGAAGAAACAACTGGTGACTGCGCTTCCGTCCCAGGAGCCGGCCAGCCTGCTGAAGCCGCTCACGGAGGAGCCGCGCAAGGGACTGCTCGCTTCCTGGCGCGATTTCTGGTTCAGCCCCACCGATCCGATCGGACTGCATCTGATCCGGTTCTTCGCGGGGGTGCTGTTCTTCTTCTGGCTGGCCTCCCTGGCCGGCTACCAGGCCGAGTTCTTCGGTACGCACGGCTGGTTCGATCTCAAGGCGCAGGCCGAAGCCAAAAAGCTGCAGGACCAGCCGATGCCCCAGCTTTACTGGTCGCCGTTCTATCTGCTGGGCAAGGACACCCGGCTGATCAATGCCTTCTACGGCGTCTCGCTGGGGGTCTTCGCGCTGTTTGCCCTGGGCATCGCCACCCGGCTGACGGCTCCCCTGACCTGGGCGATCGTTTGTTCCTACCTGGTCAACCCCGCGATCCTGTACGAGGCCGACTATCTGCTGGTGGTCCTGGCCTTCTACCTGATGGCCGGCTACCTCTTGCTGGGCCTGTGGAACGGTCCGAAATCGGTGCTGGCCTACCTGTTCGGCTCCAGTGACTCGCTGCTCTGGAAGAGCGTCGGCCGGCTGGCGCGGGGCGAGCGGAGCGGGCCGCCGAGCTACTCGGCCAACCTGGCCCTGCGGTTGCTTCAGGTGCATTTCGCCCTGGCGATCGTGGTCAGTGCCCTGCACAAGCTGCAGTTCGGCGACTGGTGGGGCGGCATGGCCTTCTTCTATCCGCTGCACCCGCCGCTGGAGACGACCCAGGAGCAGATCCGTTCCGAGATGGCCTCGGCCTCGACCTGGTTCTTCCTCCTGAGCCTGGGCCAGTACCTGCTGCTCTTGTGGCAGCTGGCCTTCCCGCTGTTTGCCTGGCGGCGAGCCTGGCGGCCGGTGCTGATCGGCGGGGCCATCGTGGGCTGGATCGGCTCGGATTACCTGTACAAGCTGCCGCTGTTTGGCCCGATCTTCCTGATCGCCTGCCTGAGCTTTGTCACCGTCGAGGAGTGGCACTTCCTGGGCAAGGTGCTGAGGTTCCTGGGCGGGCTGCTCTTCCGCAAGAAGGCGGCGGTTCCGGAGCAACCCCTGCCCGGCCGGCTGCAACCGCAGCGCGTCTGATGGCTCGAAGAAGGTCCGGAGCGAGGGGTTGTACGTCTTGCCCCTCGCTCCGGCTCGCTCTTTGTTTGCCCCGAGTGAAGATCCCATGCTCGAACGTGCAAGTGGATGTCGATGAAACTTGATAAAGGCTAAACACCTGTTGCAACCAATCCGTACTGCCCGGTGAGGAGACACCCCCATGCGATCGATCCTTCGCCTGAGCCCGCTGCTGTTGCCTCTTGTGGTCCTGGTCTGGAGTTGTGCGCCGCCGGTTGAAGATACTTCGACGCAAACCCTCCCAGGCCCAACCCTGTCGCGGCCGTCCCAAATGTCGGAAGGGGAACATGCCCAGCACGTACTGGCTGCCATCAATCAAGTACGCGAACGGCAACTGCGCAATGACAACAGTTTCTGGACTGTTTTCCATGGTATCCTGGGCAATGGTCTCGATACGACCCTGCTGAATCCGGACACCAATCAAAAGGTCCCGGCGGTTGATTACATCAGCGCCGGCGGCGAGATCCGTGGCCTGCGTTTCCTGGTAACCAAGACCGGCCTGGACGTGCAGACTGGGCCGCCCTTCATCGGCCAGGGCCACCAGGACCAGTACATTGCCGAGATGGCCCAGTGGGGCATGAACATCAACCAGCCCTACGTGGTCAATGGCAAGGAATACACTTACGAGGCGTTCGTCCGTCATTCCGAGGCCCGTGCCACGATCAAGGCCGACCAGGAACTGAGCTGGACCATCCTGATCGTGGCCCAGTACCGCGGCACCAATTACAGCTGGACCAACGAGCGCGGCGAGAAGCTGCACCTGACCGACGTGCTCCGCTACGAGCTGGACCAGCCGGTTGACTCGGCGGCCTGCGGCGGCACGCACCGGATGTTCGGCATCACCTGGGCGTATCATCTGCACCTGCTGAACGGCGGCAAGAAGGAGGGCGTCTGGGCGGAGGCGGCCGACAAGATCGCGGAGCAGATCAAGAAGGCCAGGCAGTACCAGAATTCGGACGGTTCGTTCTCGTCGAAGTACATGGCCGGTCCCGGCAAAACGTCTGACCTGCAAAACCGGATCAGCTCGTCCGGACACGTGCTGGAGTGGCTGGCCCTGGCGCTGTCCGACGCCGAGTTGAAGGAGAAGTGGGTGGTGGATGCGGCCAACGCCGTGGCAGGGATGATCGTGGACGGCGCCGACAAAGACATCGAGAGCGGCGGCCTGTACCATGCGGCGCACGGACTGCAGATTTACTACACCCGGCGGTTTGGGCAAGTGCCCGGAGCGCCGAAGGTCAAGATCCCGCCGCACCCGGAGGATTCGGGGAAGAAGAAGTAAGGGTCTCCCGAAACCCCTCCCCCAACCCCTCCCCGAAACGGGGAGGGGAGCCAGCGGCCGCTGCCTTGTCTTGCTCCCCTCCCCGTTTCGGGGAGGGGTTGTTTTCCAGGTTGTCACTCCACGTCCCGCCGATTGCCCGCGTCTGGCGGCGTCGGCGCAATCCGCTGCGGAACCCGGAACGTTCGATGGCAGCGGTTGCAGCTTGCGGTCAAGCTATTGAAGCTCGCGACGCTGCGAACGTAATCGCGGGCGGCCAGTGCCCGGGCCAGGGCGGTGGCCTCCTGGCGCATGTCCGTGGCCAGTTCCATCCAGGTCGTCTCTCCGTTGCTGCGCGGTGGACGCAGCAGCAGCAGGTTGCCCGACTCGGCGATCAGCAGCGCCTGTCCGCGGGCGAACGTCCAGGTTTCCACGTCGGCCGGTTTCTGCTTGAGCAGCTTGTCCAGGCCGCGATAGTTCGCGTTGGTCAGCCCCTCCATGAGCAGCTTGGTCTCGGCCACCGCTTCGAGTTTGGGCGTGGGCAGCAGCCGGGGCGGCGTCTGGATCTGGACCGGCCGGCTGGGCCGGGGCGCCTGGGCTTCCAGCGGCGCCACCAGCAGAGCGAGCAGGAACAGCAGTGCCAGCAGGTTCCAGGGACGGGACACGTTCATGAGGCCACCTCACGGTTTCCTGGGCGGAGTCTCATTGACCTGGATCAGGATGGAATCACCCTCGACGCGGACGGCATGGGAGCCGATTTTGATGCGCGGATTGTCAGCCCAGGTGCCGTCCGCCAGGCGGAAACGCCAGGCGTGCCAGGGACAGGTGACAATGCCGTTCTCGACAGAGCCCTCGCTGAGCGAGGCCCCCATGTGCGGACAGGTGTCGTCGATGGCGAGATACTCGCCCTGGACACAGAAGAGGGCGATGCACTTGCCGGCCACGACCACCGTCTTGCCCTCGCCCTCGCGGACCTCGCTTTTGGCACAAACCCTGCGAAACTCCGACATATCCTACTCCCGACAAACCTGACTGGATTCTCTCCGTCAACCTCGTCATCATTCTAACAGAGCCGCGCCGCCCGTGCATCCGTCAACAGGTGAGAATCCGATGCTGGAAATCGAACAGAAGTACGCCGGGGCCGATTTTGCCGCCATCGAAGCCCGCCTGCGGAAGTGGGGCGCCGAGAAGGGGGACGAACAGGACGAGGCCGACCACTACTTCAACGCCCCCGACCGGGACTTTGCCCGCACCGACGAGGCGTTCCGGCTGCGCCGCGTGGGCCCCGCTAACTGTCTGACGTACAAGGGGCCCAAGCAGGCCGCCGCCGTCAAGAAGCGCGTGGAGCTGGAAGTCCCCCTGGAGGAGGGGGACGAGGCGGCCCAGAAGATGATCCAGCTGCTGGTCTGCCTGGGGTATCGACCGGTGACGGTGGTCCGCAAGCATCGCCGCGCACTATCACTTACAGCGGGAGGGACTGGCCCTGACCATCTGCCTGGACCAGGTCGAGGGGCTGAAGGAACGCTACGCCGAGGTGGAGGTGGTGACGCCGCCGGAACGACAGCAGGAAGCGGAGGCGCTGATCGTGCGGACGGCCACGGAGCTGGGGTTGAGCCAGGTGGAGCGGCGTTCGTACCTGGGGATGGTCCTCCAGGGACTCGCGGGAGTTGAGTCATGCAAGTGACCGGAGAGATCGCGAAAGCCCGAGAGGTCCTGACCGAGGCTCGCCGCCAGGGACAGACGGTCGGTCTGGTCCCCACGATGGGAGCGCTGCACGCGGGCCATCAGAGTCTGATCGAACTGGCCCGGGCCGGGGCGGATTTCGTGGTCGTGTCGATCTTCGTCAACCCCACCCAGTTCGGCCCCAACGAGGACCTGAGCCGGTATCCCCGGCCGCTCGAGGAAGACCTGCGCCGCTGTCGGCAGCTGGGCGTTGACCTGGTGTTCCACCCCGAGCCGGCCGATACGTATCCGCCCGGCTATTGCACCTGGGTCGAGGTGACCGGGTTGCAGAACGGCCTGTGCGGCGCCTCCCGGCCGGGCCACTTTCGCGGCGTCGCCACGGTCGTGCTGAAATTGTTCAACGTCATCGAACCTGACTTCGCCTGGTTCGGTCAGAAAGATGCCCAGCAGGTGCGGATCATCGAGCAGCTGGTGGCCGACCTGAACGTGACGGTGCAGGTCCGGGTCGGGCCGACGATACGCGAGCCGGATGGGCTGGCCCTCAGCTCGCGCAATCAGTATCTTGATCGGTCCCAGCGGCAGCACGCCCCCGCGCTCTACCGGGCCCTGACCGAGGCCGCGGGCCGACTGAAGGAGGGCGAGCGTGACAGCGAGACGCTGCGGCGCTTGCTGGTGCAGCGCATCGAGGCCACGCCCGGAGCCGAGCTGGATTACGCGGCAGTGGTGGATGCGTTCACCCTGCAGCCGAGCCGTCGCATTCAGGGGCCAACGCTGCTCGCCCTGGCCGTCCGGTTCGGAGGCACCCGGCTGATTGATAACATGCGAGTGGAGCCGTGAGGGGCTGTTCCCCGAGCCGCTTGCGGCTTAGCGCAACCCCACTGGTGCGCTAAGCCGCAAGCGGCTGGGAGAACGGACCCTGAGATAACGTACCCCAATTCCCCCGGGCGCAATCATGTCTCATCCTCTCTTCAGTCCTGAAGTGCGTGAGCTGCTCGAGAGCAACGACGTCGAGACCATGCGGACCTTTTGCGAGACGCTGCACCCGGCCACGGTGGCCGAGGTCCTGTCCGACGACTTCCCCGTCGAGAAGGTGTGGCTGTTCCTGCAAACGACGAGCATCGCCAAGCAGGCCGAGATTTTCTCGTATTTCCCTCTGGAATGGCAGATCCAGATGGTCGATGGCACGGGCCGGCAGCACATGGCCCGGCTGATCGAGGAAATGTCCTCGGACGACCGGGCCGAGCTGCTGCGGCGGCTGACGCCGCAGGTCGCCGAGGGGCTGCTGCGCCTGGTGGACGAGGCCGACCGCCGGGACATCGCCCGCCTGGTGCAGTATCCGGAGAACAGCGCCGGCGCCCTGATGACCACCGATTACGCCTGGCTGCCGGCCAACGTCACCGTCGATGAGGCCCTGGATCGACTGCGGCTGCAGGCCCCGGACAAGGAGACGATTTACTACGTCTACATTGTCGATGACCAGCGCCGGCTGCTGGGCGTGGTGTCGCTGCGCGACCTGATCCTGGCTCCCCGGCGGAGCCTGGTCAGCGAAATCATGGAACAGTCCATGGTGACGGTCAAGGTGACCGACGACCGGGAGCAGGCAGCCCGCGACGTGGCCCACTACGACCTGCTGGCCGTGCCGGTGGTCGATAGCGATGGCCGGCTGGTGGGCATCATCACCCACGACGACATCATCGACGTGATCCAGGAGGAGGCGACCGAGGACGTTCACCGCATGGGCGCCGTCGGCCCGATGGAAACGGGTTACCTGGAGACGAGCTTCCTCCGCTTGTGGCGGAGCCGGGCCCTCTGGCTGTCGTTTCTGTTCCTGGCGGAACTGTTCACCTTCACTGCCCTGGCGAACTTCGAGGATGCGATTGCCGAGGTGGTGGTGCTGAGCCTGTTCGTGCCGCTGTGCATCTCGACAGGCGGCAACTCCGGGTCGCAGGCAGCGACGCTGATCACCCGGGCCCTGGCCCTGGGTCAGGTGACGCTGAGCGATTGGGGGCGGGTGCTGCGTCATGAAATGCTCATGGGTCTGGTCCTGGGCGTCACCCTGGGCATCTTCGGCTTCGTCCGGGCCTCGCTGACGCCCGCGTCGGTACGCAGCAGCTCGCCGGATCGGCACGAAAACTTCACGGTTCGCGTGGACAGTGAGCTGGAGGAATACGAGGACTATCGCCGCAACTGGCTCTTCCAGAAGATCCCGGTGTATTACGTCAATCTGCCCCAAGGCACGCAACAGGTGATTGCTTCCACGGAGGTGGTCAAGATCAAACTCCCGGAAGGCACAAGGTTGCCGGCACCCTCGGAGGACCACGGCAAACTGGTCTACCAGTTCCCGAAGAAATGTTCTCTGCCACGGCCGCCGGTGCCGCGGTACAGCCTGGCCCTGGTGATCGCGCTGGCGGTGGCCTGCATCTGTATCTGGGGCACGCTGATCGGCTCCATGCTGCCCCTGTTCTTCAAGTGGCGCGGCATCGATCCGGGGATCGCGTCCAGCCCGTTCGTGGCCACCTTCGTTGACGTGACCGGCATCGTGATTTACTTCATGATTTCGCGGACGGTCCTGGGGATTTGATGGCAAGCAACAGCGAGGCGATCATGCACGTGGGCGTCTTCGGCGGCACCTTCGATCCCGTTCACCAGGGGCACCTGGTCCTGGCCGAGCAGTGCCGGGAACAGGGCCGGCTCGACCAGGTCTGGTTCGTCCCGGCCCATCGTCCGCCCAACAAGCTCGAGCAGTCGCTGACGCGCTTCGACCAGCGCGTCGAGATGCTGGCGCTGGCCACTGCCGGCAACCCCGCCTTCCGCATCGACGAGCTGGAGAAGGATCGCACCGGCCCCAGCTATACCGTGGACACCCTGGCCCTGCTGCACCAGCGCCATCCCGGCGATGACTTCTGGCTGCTGGTCGGCTCGGACACGCTGATCGATCTGCCGCACTGGCACGAGCCGCGCCGGCTGGTCGAGCTGGCGGGGCTGATGGTCATGGCCCGGCCGGGCACTCCGGTGCCGTCGGCCGGCGACTTGCAGGCCCAGCTGGGGCTGGCAACGCCGCTCCGCCTGGAGGTGGCCCGGACGCCCTCGCTCGACATTTCCAGCCGCGACCTGCGCCGCCGGGTCGCCGAGGGACGCACCATCCGCTATTTCCTGCCGCGGGCCGTCGAGGTTTACATTCAGGAGAAACGACTGTATCAGCCGGCCGAATCGTCGAGTTAGAACAAGGCCAACCGCTCGCCGGAAGCATCCGATCTCCTATAAAGAACCTGGCACTGACAGTCGCCGCCTACCTGAAAGGTTTCGGAATGAACATGCTTCTCCGCCCAGTTCGCTCCTCGCTGGGCCAGAAATACCTCATGGCCGTCACCGGCGTCTGCCTGACCCTCTTCGTCCTGGTTCACATGGCCGGCAACCTGCTGATCTTCGCTTCGGGAGACGCGCTCAACGACTACGCCGACGACCTGAAAAGCAACCCAGGTATCCTCTGGAGCGCCCGCGTCATTCTGCTGGTCCTCTTCCTCCTCCACGTGGTGATCGGCTTGCGGCTGAAACAGCAAAACAGCGCGGCCCGGCCGATCCGCTACGTCCGCGAGGACACGATCCAGGCGAGCTGGGCGTCGCGGCACATGCTCCTGACCGGCCTGCTGCTGCTGGCGTTTGTCCTTTACCACCTGGCCCATTTCACCTTCGGCGCTCTCACCAGGGCCGAGGTCTACGATCGGGTCACGGGTGAGCGGCGCACGGTCAACTACCTCAAACTGGAGGAGGTTTACAACCCGAAGACGGAACAGTGGGTGCCACGCTACGAGGCCGACCCAGGGAAAGCCTCACAGCCCCTGGACGAAGCCAGGACCCGCATGGACGTTCGCACCATGGTCATTGCCGGCTTCCGCAATCCGTGGATCAGCCTGTCGTACCTGGTGGCGATGGTGTTTCTCTGGCTGCACCTGTGGCACGGCGGCTCCAGCCTGTTTCAGTCCCTGGGCATCGGCCACCTACAATATAAGGGAGTGATCACCGCCCTGGGTCCGACCATCAGCACGCTGGTCCTGATCGGCAATTGCTCGATCCCGCTGTCGATCTGGATGGGCCTGGTCAAGTAATGCCAATCGCCTCCGAGGAACTCGATCGATGAGCGTGGAAACCATCACCGTGCCGGGAACGCATACCTCGCCGCGCCATTCCTCCAATGGCGAGGCGATTACCCTCGATCCCCGCATTCCCTCGGGGCCGCTCCCGGAGAAATGGGACCGGGCCCGGTTCGAGATGAAGCTGGTCAACCCGGCCAACAAACGCAAGTTCAAGGTGCTGGTGGTCGGCACCGGCCTGGCCGGGGCCAGTGCGGCCGCGTCGCTGGGCGAACTGGGCTACAACGTGGAGTGCTTCTGCTTCCAGGACTCGCCCCGGCGGGCGCACTCCATCGCCGCCCAGGGCGGCATCAACGCCGCCAAGAACTACCAGAACGACGGCGACAGCATCTATCGCCTCTTCTACGACACGGTCAAGGGCGGCGATTTTCGCTCCCGTGAGGCCAACGTCTATCGGCTGGCCCAGATCAGCGTTCAGATCATCGACCAGTGCGTTGCTCTCGGCGTGCCCTTTGCCCGCGAGTACGGCGGCCAGCTGGCCAACCGCAGTTTTGGCGGCGCCCAGGTGTCGCGGACCTTCTACTGCCGGGGTCAGACCGGCCAGCAACTGCTCCTGGGTGCGTACTCGGCGATGAGCCGGCAGGTCAACGCCGGCAAGGTCAAGGTCCATCCACGCACCGAGATGCAGGACCTGCTGGTGATCGATGGTCACGCCCGCGGCATCGTGGTCCGCAACCTGGTCACCGGCCGGGTCGAGTCCCACCTCGGCGACGCGGTCGTGCTGGCCACCGGCGGCTACGGTCCCCTCTTCTACCTGTCCACCAACGCCATCGGCTGTAACGTCACGGCCACCTACCACGCCTACCGCCGGGGCGCCCTGTTCGCCAACCCCTGCTTTACCCAGATCCATCCGACCTGCATCCCGGTCACTGGCGATTACCAGTCGAAGCTGACGCTGATGTCGGAATCGCTGCGCAACGATGGCCGGATCTGGGTGCCGCTGCGGGCGGGCGACAAACGGTCGCCCGCCCAGATCCCGGAAGCGGAGCGCGATTACTACCTGGAGCGGAAATATCCCAGCTTCGGCAACCTGGTGCCGCGTGACATCGCGTCACGGGCGGCCAAGGAGGTTTGTGACGAGGGCCGGGGCGTTGGCGAGGGCGGCCGGGGCGTCTACCTCGATTTCAGCAGGGTCTTCCAGGAACAGGGCGTTGCCTACGTCCGCGAGAAGTACGGCAACCTGTTCGACATGTACGCCCACATCACCAGCGAGGATCCCTACCAGACCCCGATGCGCATTTACCCCGCGGTGCATTACTGCATGGGCGGCCTGTGGGTGGACTATCAGCTGATGAGCAACATCCCGGGCCTGTTTGTGCTGGGCGAGGCCAACTTCTCCGACCACGGCGCCAACCGGCTGGGCGCCGGCGCTCTGATGCAGGGCCTGGCCGACGGCTATTTCATCATCCCCTACACGCTGGGGAACTACCTGGCCACGACCCGGCTTGGCAAGGTGACCACGGACCACGCCGAGGTCAAGCATTGCGAAACGGAGGTCGCCGAGCGCATCAAGAAGCTGCTGGCGGTCCACGGGAAGAAGGCGCCGCTGGAGTACCATCGGGAACTGGGCAAGCTGATGTGGGACCACTGCGGCATGGCCCGCAACGAGGTCAGGCTGAAGAAGGCCCTGGGCGAGATCCCCCGGATTCGCGAGGAGTTCTGGCGCAACGTGGCCATCAGCGGCGGCAACGACATGAACCCGACCCTGGAGCGGGCCTCGCGGGTCGCCGACTTCCTGGAGTTCGCCGAATTGGTCTGCCACGACGCCCTGCAGCGCAACGAGTCGTGCGGCTGCCACTTCCGCGAGGAACACCAGGACGCCAAGGGCGAGGCCCAGCGCGACGACAAGAACTGCTGTCACGTCGCTGCCTGGGGATTCAATGGCGTCGGCCAGCCGCCGACGCTGCACAAGGAGGCACTGCACTTCGAGGAAGTGCATCAATCGGTGAGGAATTACGAGTAACCAACGAGGTCGAGTGATCGCAACCCATGAACTTCACGTTGCACGTTTGGCGGCAGAAGAACGCTCAGGACCCGGGGCGGATGGTGGTCTACCCGGCCCGCGGCATTAACCCGGACATGTCCTTGCTGGAGATGCTGGACGAGGTCAACCGGGAGCTGACCGAGAAGGGCGAGGAGGCCATCGCCTTTGACAATGACTGCCGGGAGGGCATCTGCGGCAGCTGCTGTCTGGTGATGAACGGCCGGCCGCACGGTCCACACCGGGCCACGACCTCCTGCCAGGTCTACGCGCGCGATTTCCAGGATGGCGCGGACATCTGGATCGAACCGTGGCGGGCCGGGGCCTTTCCGGTGCTGAAGGACCTGGTGGTGGACCGCAGCGCCTTTGACCGGATCATGCAGGCCGGCGGTTACGTGTCGGTCAACACCGGCGGCGCTCCGGACGGCAATGCCAACCCCGTGCCCAAGCCCGTGGCCGAGAAGGCCATGGACGCGGCGGAGTGCATCGGCTGCGGGGCCTGTGTGGCGGCCTGCAAGAACGCCTCGGCCATGCTGTTCGTGGCCGCCAAGGTGTCGCATCTGGGGCTGCTGCCCCAGGGCCAGGCGGAGCGGTCGCGGCGCGTGCTGAGCATGGTCGGCCAGATGGACAAGGAGGGCTTCGGCAACTGCACCAACTACGGCGAGTGCGAGGCGGCTTGCCCCAAGGAAATCAGCCTGGAGTTCATCGCCCGGTTGAACCGCGACTACCTCCGGGCGTCGCTGCGGAAAGCGGAGTAGCTTCTGCGAACTCTGGAGCCGCAGGCTTTAGCCTGCGTTTCCTGTTGCCTTTGCGGTGCAGGCCAACGCAGGCTAAAGCCTGCGGCTACTGCGGAAAGCGGAGAAGTCATTCGTCCGCGATCAGCCGCAAGGCGTGGCTCGCCTTCCGGGAATACCACGACGTCTCGCGGAAGGGCCGCAGGTGGACGCCGTCGGGAATGGTGGCGCCGTTGCTGTCGCGTGCCCCCGCGCTGGTGCTGTCGAGGATCAGCGGCAAGCGATCGGGTGCCTTGCCGACAGTGCCGACCCACAGCACCACGTGCGAAACCTCGTCCTTCGTATTGCGGACAAAGAGGAGGTCTCCGGTCCGCAGCACCTTGCCGAATTCGGCGTGCGTCGCTGGGAGCTTGATCCGTTCGACCCGCAACCGCTGCCCGACCGGACCGGGAACCTCGTTCAGTTCGGCCTGTTTGTGGATGTCGCTGTTCGGCTTGATGCCCAGGGCCTGGTTGTAGGCGAAGGAGGTGAAGTTGCTGCAATCGACGCCCCTGGCGTTGCGCCCGTGCGACGTTTGTTTCCAGGGCCAATCGGCGGGCGGATCCCAGTCCGGGACGTGATGGTGCTGATAGCTGTATCCCTGGAAGCGCAGGGCCACGGCGAGGATCCGCTCCCGCTTCCACTCGGCCGATTTCTTCTCCCACCCTTCCGGGGCGGGATAATGCCGCGCCGGCGGGCCCCAGGGACCGTAGCGCTTGAGGACCTCCCGCGAAGACCAGTCCGCGAACGGGATCGATGACTGCTCCCGGGGATTGCCGCGGGCTCCCGCTTCGATGTCGCCCAGCAGCTCCTTGCGCGGAAAAGTGTGCTTGACCACGTAAGGGGAGCGGTAGGTGCCTTGCTCGGCGCTTGCGGTGGTTCTCCCCTGGTCCAAACCGGCGCCCACAGCAGAGCAACCATCACTGCGACTCCAACAAAGGCCGCCGGAAGTACGGGATGACGCATCAAGTAGGCCCTTTCTTCCAAGGTCACAGCAGTTGTCAGTTGTCCCTTGTCAGAGTATTTCTTCTCTGACAACTGACAACCGCCCGTCGCACCTGGGAGACACCTATGCTGACAGCAGAAGGGTGCCGGCAACGCCGGCTGCGTTTGTGGGAGCGTCTGGACCCCAAACCGCACAGCGATCATCTGCGCCTGAGCGATCCCATTCACCTGATGTACCTGGCGAGCTTCCACGTCGATCCGTTCAGCCTGGGTGCCGGCTTCGGCGGCGTGCTGCTGCTGCGCCAGGACGGGCACGGCCGGCTGCTGCACGACAATCGTCTGCCCAAATCCGTGGAGCAGGCGCAAATCGAAGAGCGGATTGTGGTTCCCTGGTACGATGGCCAGACTCCGGGTCGGGGCCCGCGAGCTGGCGCTGCTGCAAGCGGTCAATCCCGCCCAGACCGGCGTGCGCATCCACGACCGGCCCGGCGACCCCTACGCGGCCACGCTGATCCAGACCCTGGCTCAGATGCGTCGCCAGAAAAATCCCGATGAGATCGCCCTTCTCCGCCGCTGCATGCGCGCCACCGAGGCCGGTCACGCCTGGGCGCGCCAGAACGTCAAGCCGGGCATGACGGAACTGGACGTCTATTGCGGCGTCAACACCGCTTGCATCCAGGCCGCCGGCCAGGCGGTGATCGTCTACGGCGACTTTGCCGTTTCGCCTGGCGCGAGCGGCGCGGCGGGCCGCCGACCGACCGGGTGCTGGAACCGGGCGACATGCTGATCCTCGATTATTCCGTGGTGATCGCCGGCTACCGCAGCGACTTCACCAACACCTTGGTTGTCGGCAAGGAGCCCAGCGCCGATCAGCGGCGGCTGTACGACCTGTGCTGCCAGGCGATGGCCGCGGGAGAGAAGGAACTGCGTGCCGGGCAGTCCTGTCTGACGGTCTACGGAGCGGTACGTGGCGTCTTCGACCGGGCGGGGATGGCCCAGCATTTTCCGCATCACGCCGGCCACGGCCTGGGGCTGACCCATCCCGAAGCGCCCTATTTCGTGCGCGGAGCGGACGAGACACTGCTGGCGGGGGACGTGGTGACGCTGGAGCCGGGGTTGTACGTCGATGGCGTCGGCGGCATCCGGATCGAACACAATTACCTGGTCACGGACAAAGGGTATGAGCGGTTAAGCAATCACGTGATTGCGTTGCGGTAGGCCGTTTCTCCTCCCCTGCCCAAGGAGCCGCCGGGTTTATCCCGGCGGTCTGTCCGCCGGGATAAACCCGGCGGCTCCTTGGGTGAACCGTCGGCGCACCTGCTGGCCCAGCGTCTCCAGGTCCGGCACGGTGGGAATTCCGTAGCGAGCGCAGACCACGTCCACGTTGCCCTTGCGCCAGAAGCCGGTCGGACAGCAGACGATCAGTTTGCCGGAGCGGGCGGCCAGGCCCAGTTCCAGCAGGGTGATGGGTGCTTTGGTATTGGGGGCGAAGTAGACGGCGATGACGCTGGCCTGTTTCTGTGCCGCCAGTTCCCACTCGACCTGCTCGCGAAAGATGGGATTGTCGATGGACTGGACCCAGGAGGCGTCCCATTCGTCACGGCGCGGGTTGAGGATCAGCACGTCCAGGTCGGCCAGGGCCCGTTGCAGGGTTTCCTGCCAGCGCTCGGCCTCTCCCATCTCAATGGAGCCGGCCAGGAAGACACTGGGGCCGGGAGCCGGCAGGGGCGCAGGCGGCTTCAGGATGCGGGCCATCGGTGCGTCTCCGGGGGCTGCCGGGCCTCATTGCTGGCAATACCGGGCTTCTTGATCCAGGACGAAGTCCACGTAATCCAGCAGGAATGCACGAGTGGCAGCATCGGTCGGCATCAGCTGCGCACGCGGACGGGATTCGTTGTTTCGTTGTGCGACGGAAACCAGGATCGGTTCAGGGTTGTCCGTGCGTTCGTGAGGGGGTGGTGTGAGGATCATCGGACCGGCGGGCATGACGACCTCCCTTGGGCGAAGTCCTGGGATGGATCGGGTCTGGCAGGGATTCGACCGCGGCCGGAAAGCAAGGAGGCGAAGACCGCGATCAGGCCCACAACCCATCCTAACTCCATTATAGGCCACAGAATGCCAGCAAGGAATGACCCGCTTGCTGGTTGTGTCTGCAAAACCTCCCTTCCATGTCGCAATTTAGCAACCGGGATGAAGATGCGCCAGCCAGCGCGCGGCCGGGTGGCGCTGGCAGAAGGGCACGTGTCCCCTGGAAGTCGAGGTTGTTGCCTGCTCATACCCGGACCAGCGCAAAACCGCAAGAGGAACGCGGCTGGGGCGCCCGTCCGCAAGCGAAAAAACCTCAAGTTCGCTGCCAGGCGTGCCGATGATAGGGAAGGTACTCCGTGCCGGGCTAGTGTGGAAATGGATGTCCCATGGAACCCTGGCAAGCCCGATCAAGGCAGGCAAAAACGGCAGGGCCGGCATTGCTGCTGTTCCTGTTGCTGGGTTGCAGTTCCGGCGGCGCACGGGTGGACCTGGCGCTGCAGCGAACCGTGCTGCCGGGGTCGGCCATTCCCTTCGAGAAGTATTACCAGGTTCATTGTCCCGACGAGTTAGCCATCGAGGTGACCGGGGAGCATCCCTGGCAGGGCCGCTGTCGGGTCGAGCCCGATGGCCGGATCTCCCTGCCGCCTCATGGCACGGTGCCGGTCGAGGGCATGCCCCCCCCGGAGATCGCCGCCCGGGTGGCCGACTTCCTCGCGGTGCGTCCCGACCAGGTCCGGCTGCAGGTCAGCGGCTACCGCAGCCAGCAGATCTACGTCTACGGCGAGGTGGCCGGCGTGCAGCGTGCCGTGCCTTACCAGGGCCCCGAAACGGTGGTGGAGTTGCTCCAGCGCGTGGGCGGCGTCACGCCGGGGGCGTCTCCCGGCGACGTCCAGGTGGTCCGATCGCACGTCGCCGACGGCAGGCCGCCCGAGGTGTTCAACGTCGATCTGGCCGCCATCGTGCTGAAGAAACAAACCGAAAGCAACATCCGCCTGCAGCCGTTCGACCAGGTGTTCATTGGGCAGTCGCGGCGCTGCTGCCTGGCCCAGACCCTCCCGCCCTGGCTGCGACCCATCTTCGAGCAGGCCTGCGGCATGAAAGATCCCCCGCTGTCTCCCCCAAACGGCGCACTGCTGTCCTATCGCGGCAAACCGTGAACAGCGGTCCCTTGCCTTTCCTTGCTGATTCGCTACAATCCTACTTGCTGACAATGTCCCCGTAGCTCAACTGGATAGAGCGCTGCCCTCCGGAGGCAGAGGCTACAGGTTCAAATCCTGTCGGGGATACCTGAAAAACGGCTTGCGGTTTTCCGCAAGCCGTTTTTGTTTCACGCCTGGCCAGTGGTGCAGTTTTCCCCTTCCCAGCCTCCCTTCCGCTTCTCCTGGTAGAGGCCTATTTCGGACCCAGTCTCAACGGAGGAACAAGCGATGGTTCTGGAACTGACAGCGGATAACTTTCAGCAAGAAGTCATCGATTCAGCAATCCCCGTCCTGGTGGATTTCTATTCGCCGGACTGTGCGCCCTGCCGACGCCTGGCCCCCATTATCGACGAGCTTGCCGCCGAGGCCGGCAGCCGGTTCCGGGTCGGAAAGGTCGATGCCTGGGAAGAGCAAAGCCTGGCATCTCGCTTCCGCATCTCAGCCCTCCCCATGCTCCTCCTCTTCAAAGGCGGAGCGGTGGTGAACAGCCTGGTCGGCTATCAGGACAAACGCAAGCTCCTGGAGGCGCTCAAGCCGGCGCTGAACGGATAAAATGGGCAGGGAAATGGTCCACAAGGGAGGACGGGGCTGATGTCAGAAGTCAAGGGCCACACCGCCATCCTGGGGCAGTGGCTGGAGCAGTTGCGGGAGGGGGACGAGGCTGCACGCCACGCGGTCATCAACCACGCCGCCGACCGGCTGGAGGCGCTGGCCCGGAGGATGCTGGGCCGCAACCCCCGCCTGCGCCGCTGGGAGCAGACGGGGGACGTGCTCCAGAACGCCGTCTTGCGGCTGCACCGCTCCCTGGAGACCCTGCGGCCAGAGTCCCCGGCCCAGTTCTACGGCCTGGCCGCTGCCCAAATCCGGCGGGAGCTGATCGATCTGGCCCGCCATCACTTCGGCCCGGAATCTGCTGCCGCACACCACCACACGGATGGCGTGGAGCAGGCGGATGGTCCGGTAGTGACGAAAGAAGACTCCGGCGGCGAACCGGCCAGCCTGGCGGAATGGACTGACTTCCACGAGAAGGTGCAATTGCTGCCGCGGGCTGAGCGCGAGGTCTTCGACCTGCTCTGGTACGAGGGGCTGACCCAGACCGAGGCGGCGCAGGTGCTGGGCGTCACCGACAGGACCATCAAGAATCGCTGGCGCAGCGCAAAGCTGGAACTGCAACGGCTGCTGGGAGAAGGCCCTTCGGTGTAACGAGGGTGGATCGTGTCCAGGCAAGAACGGCTGAAGGAGCTTCTGGTCCGATGGGACGAGTTGCGGGAGCAGGGTCGGCAAGTGTCCGCTGAGGAACTGGCCGCCGACTCGCCGGAACTGCTGGCCGAACTGAAAGGGGCAATCCAGAAGCTCAAGGCGATGGACTGGCTCGACAGGCCGGAGAGCGACCCACCCGCTTCCGACAACGGTCAGGCAGAGCAAGGAATGGTGATCCCGGCCAGCATCGGCGGGCGCTACCGGATGGAGCGGTTGATTGCCGAGGGCGGCTTCGGCCAGGTCTGGCGGGCCACGGACACGGCCCTGGAGCGGCCGGTCGCGGTGAAAGTGACCACGCTGGAGTGCGTCAGCGAGGCGCGCCGGGTGGCCCGGCTGCGGCACCACGGCATCGTCTCGGTGCATGACGTGGGCCACCAGGACGGCCTCTGCTTCATCGTCTTCGACCTGGTGGAGGGCACTGACCTGGCCCACCGCATCAAGGAGCGTCCCTTCGGCTGGCAGGAGGCTGCTCGCCTTGTCGCCGAGGTCGCCGGGCACCTGCATTACGCCCACGAAAAAGGGTTTGTCCACCGGGACCTCAAGCCGGCCAACATCCTGCTGGACGAGGGTGACAGGCCGGTGCTGGCGGATTTCGGCATCGCCGTGACCGAATGCGAGCTGCGGCACGAGGCGATGACCTCGATGGGGACGCTGGCTTACGTGGCCCCCGAGCAGCTGACCGCAGGCGGTCAGGTGGACGCCCGGACGGACACGGATGGCCTGGGGGTCGTCCTCTACGAGCTGCTCACCGGCACCGTTCCCTTCGCCGACCAGACCCTGACGGGACTGCGGAGGCGCATCCTTATCGAAGATCCGCAGCCGGTGCGCTCGCTCAATGGGACGGTGCCGCCGGAACTGGAGCGGATTTGCCTCAAGTGTCTGTCGAAGGCAGCAGCGGACAGGTACGCATCGGCCCGGGAGTTGGCCGAGACCCTCGCAGCTTTTCTCGAAGCGCAGTAGGGAGGTGGCACGTGGCACAGCTGCGGCCGGACAAGGAGGGGTGCGCTGTGCAATCTCGACGCTGCTCCTTGATTCGGACGTTGCGGAACTCGAACTTGCCAATCTCCGACTGGAGGCCAATCGTTCCCTTCTCCGGCACCTTCATTGGCTTGCCGATCAGTTCGCCGTTGCATTTGCAGGTCGCATCGGTTCCTTTGACTGTGATCTCGATTTCGTTCCAGTCGTTGGGCTTGAACTTCTGGAGCTTGCGAAACACGCCGGTCAGACCGCCTTCGGTGACGGCATCGAGCTGCAACTGCGGACCACGCACGTAGATGCCGCTGTTGTTCTTCTTGTTCTCCGTGCTGGTCCGAAACTCCAGCTTGAAAATGAAGTCCTGGTTGTATTCCTTGGCGGTGTACAGCGCCATGATTTTCTTGCCGCTGGCGACGATCACGCCTTCCTTGACCTCGAAAACCTGATCCTTGGTCGCCGTTTTGCCGTCGAGTTTTTCGATGATCGGCTTCTTGGCTACCGGGACGGGGCCGTACTCCCAGCCGGTCAGGTCTTTGCCGTTGAACAAGCGGCTGTAGCCTTCTTCGGCGGCATCCTGAGCCAGGCCGACCAGAGTAAACAGGCCAGCGGCCAGGAACATGCCGAGCAGGTATCTCATGGGAGGTTCTCCTGTTCTTTCGCCTTCTTCTGGATCGACTTCGTCATTTTAGCGGGAGAGCAACGAACTTCCCGTCCTTCTGAACGTTCGAGAATCAGAAGGAAGCAGTTGCTACAATACCGGAAACGCAAGGAAATGGCCCCGCAAGCGCCTGGTCACGAGAAGGAGAAGACATGAAGCACGTTTCTGAGGCACGTCTCGACCGAATAGCGGAGTCTCGCTTTCCTCCGTCTGGGCCTGTCATTTCGTCCCTTGCCGATCCAGTTTGCGCAACTGCCTCGCCCACAGCGTCAACCAGAGAGCGATCAGAACCAAAATCCAGAGGAACAACTTGAGTACGCCCATGAACCACAGCGATACAATTTGCATATAGTCCCAGCTGATGTCTTTCCCCCACATGGCAAGCATCCACGCAGGCCGAGCAGACACAAGGGCCACGTAGGCGAGCCACGTTACCGTCAGCAGCACGTAGCCGATCAGGATAACCCACCAGCCGGCGATGGCAGCAGCTCTGACCTTTTTCTCGAATGCATCATTCACGTGTCACCTCTTTTCTCGGGCAGGTCAATCAGCGCGAAGAGACAGCCTTCCGCATCGCTGTCGTGGAATCCCTGGCGAACCGTTTTTGCAGCCTCCGTGCCAGGGGGTATCCCAGGCGCGCCAGGAGTTGCCGGGGCCGGGAGAAGGCCAGGATGTCGTACCAGACCGCTTCGTCTTCCTGGTGCCATTCCACGGTGAACCGCTCTTCGCCCGACTCGGCGTGTTCCGGCAGAGTGCCGTAGGCGAAGCCAAAACGCTTGACCGCCCCCTCTTCCTTCACGACGTAGACGATCCGGCAGGCGTTCAGCCACCAAAGGCCGAACATCCGGGCGATCACCGCCACGACCTGACCCACCTGGACCGGCGTCTCCGTGGGCCACGCCTCTACCCAACCCAGACGGAACTGCTCCCAGCGCTCCAGGGCAGCCTTCGCCGCGACGAAGACCTCTTCCCCATTCCCGAGCTTGATCCGGGTGTGGTCCACGACGTACCCGGTAGGCGGAGTCGTGGCGGTTGCGCCGACTGCCGGGTAGGTCAGGTCGAGACTGGCCTGATTTGCCAGGAAAGCCCGGATTCTCTCGGGTGAAGGTTTGCGGAGCAGGAGCATCATGGTCCTCCCGGGCCGCTTCATTTCGTGATCGAATGACCGGCCTGTTGCAAGGCCTTCCTGGCCTTCTCATAGTCGGTTGCCTTGACGAGCAAGTAGTCGGTGTCGAAGGTCGAGAGGGCGAAGACGCTGATCCCGGCCTCGGCCAGGGGAGCGGCCAGCGAAGCGAGGACGCCGACGACCGAGAAGGGGATGGTCCCGGCCACCCGCAGGCAACAGAAGCCCCGTTCGCAGACCGTGCCTTCCGGCACGGCGTCCTGGCGAACCACAACGGATAGCTCCTCAGCGGTGCGGGTGATCGAGAAGAAGGGCCCTGCGGTGGCCCAGGGAGGAAGCGGACTGTCGCCGGCCAACCGACACACGGCGAAAGTGCCTTCCAGCGTGAGGAGGGTCCGTTTCCAGGATGGTGGGTGGTCTTGCTCGGCTGTGGTGCCCGGCAGGCCGAACGGTGGAGCGTACTGCACGTGCCCGGCCACACCAGCCAGGGCCCCAGGCACCAGTTCCAGCGCCATGAAGGAGTCCTGGCCTGAAAAGGGCGACTCCAGATGCGCCGCCAGCTTTGGGGAGAAGCCGAACCGAGGGTAAAAGTGTGGGTGGCCCAGCACGACGACGATCTTGTGGCCCAGCTCTCGGCACGCTTCCAGGCCGCTGCGCACCAGCGCCGAACCGATCCCCTGGTTCTGGAACGCAGGCAAGACCGCCAGCGGGGCCAGAGCCAGCGCCGGGACGGTCCCGACCCCGGTGCGGATCGGCAAATCGCTGAAGAGGACGTGGCCGACGATCTGGCCCGCCTGCTCGGCGACCAGCGACACCCGGGTAAAACCGCCGTCCCGAAGGGCGTCCACGAGCCGGGCCTCCTCGTCGTGGCCGAAGGCGAGACGGTTGACGTGCCGGATGGTGTCGTGGTCAGCGGTTGTTTCGGGACGGATCACGTACACCAGCATGGCTTGCTCCGGTGCAGGTCAGGGGTTGCGGACCCGGCGGACGATCGTCTCATCCACCCGATAGCCCACCGCCTCTCAGAAGGTCCTCGTGCATCATTGTACGCCCTGGTCAGCCCCTCTTGTAAAATGACTTCAGGTTGGACCAGGGCACCGGCTACGGCACCCGGGTTCACGTGCCTGCCGGACTCAACCACGGCATCCAGGCGAAGACGCCCGTGGTCATGCTGCTGTTTCTGCTGAAAGGATCGGAGGCTTAACGCATGGAGCTGGTTGAAGTCACGGTCTATCACCTGGAAATGCTGGCCCTCTCGCACTGTTCCGTACCGGCACCACGAGAAGACCTGACCGTTGTTCACATCCCGTCGCCGACCGTGCCGCATTATCGCTCTCTCTACGACGCCGTGGGCAAGGAGTACCATTGGCTGAGTCGCCGCAAGATGTCGGATGAGGCCCTCGCCGCTCTCCTCGGCGATCCACGGAATGAGTTGCACGTCCTGCACGTTGCTGGCACGCCCGCTGGCTTCGCTGAGCTTGATCGCCGCCAACCCAACGAGATTGAGCTGGTCCAGTTCGGTCTGACTTCACTCTTCATCGGCCAGGGGCTTGGCAAGTGGTTCCTGCAATGGGCCATTGACAAGGCCTGGAGTTACAGGCCGAAACGCTTCTGGTTGCACACCTGCACCCTGGATCACCCTGCCGCCTTGCCCAACTACCTGAAGGCCGGGTTCGTGCTGTTCAAGCAAGAGGCGATCCGCAGACAGCTTTGAAGCGGAGGGATGTCCCTCTGGATTGTGGCGAGCGGCGCGGCGGCGAGCCCGGGGGCGTCAGCCCCCGGGGTACGGGGTGCCGGGAGCGGCCGCACCAGCATCGGCACCCCAGGGCTAACGCCGCGCCGCTCGCCTTTTTGTGAGTGCTTCTAATTGGAAGAAGCACGAGCTGTTTTTGGTCATGAGAAGCCGGGGGCCCACGTACCGGCGAAGCGTTCCGGGTCCGCGATGGCGTGGTGGGCGAACCATTCGTCGGCGGCGATCGTGTCGTCTCGCCCGTGGACCGGCCCGAGCAACCGGCCGAGGTGCCGCCGGGCCACGGCGGCGAGGTGCGCTGCCGGGCACGTCTCGAACTCCGTCACCGCCCGGCGCAACTGTTCCACTGCGGCGGCCAACTGGCCGCGCGCCTGGGCCGTCGCCGCACGGACCAGCGCGGCCAGGCCGACGGACCACGGCAGGCCTTCCCGCTCCAGCCGTCGGGCACGGCGGTCGGCAGTCCGCAACCACCCGCGCTCCCCGGTCTGACGGTAGGCCGCCAGCGCGGCCCGGGCCTCCATCGCCGCCCGATCGATGCGGATGTTCTGACACTGAGCCAGCAAGGAAGTGTGGTACGCCAGGGCCTGGCGGCGCAGGTGCCGCCAGGCCGCCAGGCCGTCCTGGTCATACAGGTGGACGTACGCTCGGGCCAGGACGCCGCCGTGGTGCTGGACGTTGAAGCCGACCTTGGTCCAGTTGGCCAGCACGCCGTCCAGGTTGCGGGCGGCCTCGTCGGAACGGCCGGCGGCCAGCGACAGCAGGGTGGTCACCTGGGTCCCGAGGTTGGTCAGCATGTAGCGGTCGCCGCGGGCCTCGCACTCCCGGTACAGCCCGGTGCATTTCTCCCGGGCCGAGGCGTAGTCGCCCTGGTAGAGCAGCCCCCAGATGGCGAACAGCTTGGACGTGTCGCGCTCCCAGGGGACGTCAACCACCCGGGCCAGCAGAGCGCTGGCGGCGTCGCAATGGACCCAGGCGTCGCGGAAGCGTCCTTCCATGAAGCAGGCAATGCCGCGGGCCAGATCGACCATGGCGGTGCCGTGGGGCTGGCCGGCCTGTTCGGCAGCCTGGGCGGCCGCGGCCAGGAGGCGTTCGGTGTGCCTCCGCCCGGGCAGGCCGGTCAGGGAGTTGTGCGCCGCTTCCCAGGCCAGGGCGAGCGCGGCCCGGTGCGCGTCCCCGGACGCCAGCGCCAGCAGCGTGCCCCGGGTCTGGAAGTAGGCCCCAACTATCGGGTCCACGACGCTGATGCCCACGGACACGGAGCGCAGAGTATCGATCCGGTCGATCTCGGCCCGGCTCGGTGGCCGGCCGACCCGGTTGGTCAGGTGCAACCCCCGCACCCGCAGCCAGAGCCGCAGGGCCAGGACGCTCATGGCCGCCAGCAGCGGCCGGGCGGGCATCTTCATGCCGACGGCCCGCAGCACCTCGCGGAAGGCGGCCCGCCCCTCGTCCACGTGCCCGCTGATGCAGAACTGGAAGGCGGCCTTGCCCTTCAGCCGCAGGACTCCCTGGTTCGCCTGCGCACCTGAGCGCACAGGTGCGCAGGCGGCCGCGGCCCCGAGATACTCCGCCGCCGCCTCCGGGCCCCGGCCCAGGTTGGCCAGGGCGTCGGCCAGCCGTTCCTGGAGCCCGGGGGGATCGGCCCCGAGCTGGGCCGCCACTCCCTGGGCGGTCCGGTACAGATCGGTCGCCCGATCAAAGGCGAGGGCGGTCGCCGCCTGGTCCGCCGCGGCCACGTACCACCCCAGGGCCCGGTCCAGGTTGCCGGCCTGGTGGTGGTGCCGGGCCAGGACGTCGGCTTCGGGCGCTGGCACCGTTTCCAGGACGGCCGCCAGGCGGGCGTGGTGCTCGCGGAGAACGTCGGCCGGCAGCCGGGACAGGATGCTCTCGCGCACCCGGTCATGGTACGTGTCGGCCTCGTCATCGAGCCGCGGCCCACTGGTGCGCAGCAGGTGCCCCGTCCGCAGCCCGGCAAGCAGACGGTAGTCGGCAGGCCGTTCCGCTGCCGCACAGGCGAACCGAAGGGGGATCGGCCGGCCGGCCACCGCGAGCGTTTCCAGCAGCCGGCGGGCCTCCTCCGGGAGCCGGCACACCCGGGTCCACAGCACCTCGTCCAGGGAGGACTGGGTCCCTGACCCGCAGGACGGCTCTCCTGAGCCGTCTGGACAGTCGGGACGGCTCAGGAGAGCCGTCCTGCGGGTCTCACTGTCGGTGAACAGCCGGGCGAGTTCGCATATGAACAGTGGGTTGCCGCCGGCCTCCCGGGCAATGCGCTCGGCCAGGGCCTCGCGCTCCCCGACGGTCGTGCCCAGCAGGGCCGCCGCCAGGGCCTGACCGGCCTCCGGGTCCAGGTCCCCGACCGCGATCTCGGCCCGGGGCCCGGCCTGCGCTTGCGGGCCGAAGACCGCTTGCCGCAGCAGGGCAATGCACTTGCTGCTGTCCTGATACTCGTCCCGGTAGGCGACGATGAGCATCATGCGCGGGTTCGTCGGCGCTTCCAGCACGCGCGCCAGCAGGGCGGCACTGTCCAGGTCGCCCCACTGCAGGTCATCGACGGACAGCACCAGCCGGCCCCGGTCCGCAATCCGCGATAGGAGGCGGCGGAGGGCCGTGATCGCCCGGGTGCGGAGCAGATGCGGGTCCTCTCCCTCGTCCCGGGCCGGGAGGGCGGCCACGCCCGGAAGCCGCAGCAGGACGGGAAAGATCCGGGCCAGGGAAGACAGGCTGTCCTCGCTCAGGTCGCCCGGGTCGTCTGGAGGGAGCCCGGAAGTCTCGCCGCGCACGCAGCCGCCGACCCGCGTCAGGCTTCCTGGTGCCAGCGCTTCGGCCACGTGTGCCGCGGCGGCGTTGGGATCGTCGCTGGCGCTTCGGCTGCGAGCCTGGGCCAGCAGGCGCGAGGTCAGCGCGTCGATCAGGCTATCGACCGCCTTGTACGGGACCGCCTCTTGCTCGTAGCAGCGACCGGCCAGAATGACGACCGAGGGGTCCACGGCGATCTGGTCCAGGAACCGGGCCACCAGGGTCGATTTGCCGGCCCCGGAGCGACCGTGTACGAGTACCACGACCGCCCCGCCCTGGTCGGGAGCGGAGAAGGCCTGGTGCAGGGCCGCCAGGTGGGCGTCCCGGCCGACGAACGGGGCCGCCGGGCCCTGAGGCAGGGCCAGGGCCAGCCCCAGCCGCTGCCGGATCTCCGGCCCGGTCGGCCTCTGTGCCGGGTCGGTCTTCAGCAAGTCCCGGCAGAGCGCCACCAGGTCGGCGGGCGCTCGGGCGCCAGCAGTCCCGGATCTTCGGGGGGCCTGGTTCGTTTGGCCTCGAGGACGATGCCGGGATGGCCGCGATGCGGCAGCCGGCCGGTCAGGGCGCGGTACAGGATGACCCCGACGGCGTACCAGTCGCTGGCCTCCCCGAGGGCCTCGCCGGCGGCCTGCTCGGGGGACATGTAGTTCACGGTGCCGACGATTAGTCCGGACTGGGAGATCGCCTGCCGCCACAGGCCCCCGTCGCTTCCGCCGCCGGCTCGCTGGGGGGTGGGCCCGGACGTGCCGGACTCAACCGCCGGGCCGGGTCGCTGCACCTCGACGATCAGGCCGAAGTCGAGCAACACCACCCGACCCTCGGGCGTGACCAGGGCGTTGGAGGGCTTGATGTCCCGGTGGAGCTTGCCGTGAGCGTGCAGGGCGGAGACGGCCTCGGCCAGCTGGGACAGGGTCCGCCGCAGACGCTCGTGGTCGGTCACCGGCCTGCCGGGGAAAGGGGGGGGTAGGACGTCCACCGCACGTGCATCCCGGGCCACGGCACAGGGCAAGTCGCCCGGTGGGGCGGTCGAGTTCGCGCCGGGGCCGAGGGTCCCGAGCCGGCTGGGTCGCATGGCCGTGCCCGTCTCGGCCCCGAGGGAGTCTCGCGAGTCGGGTGGGTGCAGCCGCGGTGTAACCTGATCGGCTTCGGAATGCTCCGCCGGACAGTTCGGCTCGCCGAGGTTCTCAGCTGCTTCGGTCAGGTAAGTCATCAGATCGACGCCGCCCTCGACCAGTTCCAGGGTGAAGAACCAGTCCGCGCCGTCCGAGATGAGTTCGTAGAGCTGGGCGAGCCCGGGGTGAGTGATCTGGGCGAGCGAGCGGAACTCCTGTTTGAAGCGGTACAGGGCGGTCGGGCTCATCTTGCGGAGGGTCTTCAGGGCGACCCGGCAGTTCCTCTCGCGGTCGAAGACTTCGTAGACCACCCCCATGCCGCCAGCTCCGAGGAGGCGGAGGATATGGAAGCGACCGTCGGCGGGCACGTGAAAGCCCCGCTCGGTCGGATCTTCGGGGGTTTGGGGAAGGGACTCGTCCATTCCCGGAAACCTTCTTTGTGTGTTCGACTCAAGAACTACCCATCTTATCTCCGCCCAGCATATCACGGCTCGCCCGGCGATACCATTGGTTTTCTTTTTTCCAGGGTTCGTTGGTTCGTCGTCGGAGCCGCGCACGCAGCGCAGCGGAGTAAGCGGCCTGCGGGAGGATCGCTTACTCCCCTGCGCGCGGCTCCGACAGTCAAGACCTCAATCCTTGCACCGCCTTGACGATGGCGTCGGCATCGATCCCCGCCAGGTGCAACTGCTCGGCCGGCGTCGCCGAGCCGGGCATCCGCCGCACCGCCAGCTTGATCACCGTCAAGTCCTTGATCGGGCCGCCGCTGAACGCATCCAGCACCGCATCGCCCAGACCGCCCTCTTCCCAGTGGTCCTCGACCACGATCAGCTTGCCGCCCGTCTCACGGGCTGCCCGGTGCAGTGTTTCCCTGTCGATCGGCTTGACCGAGTAGGCGTCGATCACCCGGACGCTGATCCCGGCCGACTTCAGCTGATCGTACGCCTTCAGGGCCTCGTGGACGGTGACGCCCGCACCGATCACCGTCGCCCGGTCCTGCCCCGACTGCTTCAGCACCCGGCTGCCGCCCACGCGGAACTCCTCGTCCGCTCCGTAAATCACCGGGGTCTTCTCGCGGGTGGTGCGGACGTACGAGATGCCCTTCAGCTCCGCCATCTCCTTGATGAGCCTGGCCGTCTGGTTTGGATCACACGGATACAGCACGGTGCTGCCGAAGACGGCCCGCATCATGGCCAGGTCTTCCAGGGCCATCTGCGACGGGCCGTCCTCGCCGATGCTGACGCCGGCGTGCGACCCGCTCAGGTGGATGGTGGCGTTGGACACGGCCGCCATGCGGATCTGATCGTAGGCCCGGGTGAAGAACGCGGCGAAGGTCGAGGCGAACACCTTCTTGCCCAGCACGCCCAGACCCACGGCTGCTCCCAGCATCTGCTGCTCAGCAATGTACATCTCGAAGAACCGATCCGGATGGGCCTTCTTGAACTCGTCGGCGTGCGTCGAGTTGGACACCTCCGCATCCAGGGCCACCATCTCGGGCATGCTTGAGCCCAGAGCGGTGATGGCGTCGCCGTAGGCCTTGCGCGTCGCCTCCTTGGTGCCGGTCTTGTAGGTCGGCAGCTTCAGCGGTTGCGGTTGAGCGCCGGCCACGATGGCCTGGTTTTCGGGCAGATGCGTTTTGACGACAATGTGCCGTTCTCCGCCCAGCTCCTTGATCGCCTGCTGGGCCTGCTCGGGGTTGAGTGCCTTGCCGTGCCAGCCGTCCTTGTTGGCCACCAGGGAAACGCCCGATCCCTTGACGGTTTTCGCGATCAGGCAGGTCGGCCGATCCTTGACCGTGAGCGCCTCGCTGCAGGCCCGGTCAATCGCGGCCAGGTCGTGGCCGTCCAGCTGGATGGCGTGCCAGCCAAAGGCCTGGATGCGGGCCGCGTAAATCTCGCCGTGCCAGCCCAGCTCCGTCTCGCCGCGCTGGCCGAGCCGGTTCATGTCCAGGATGGCGGTCAGGTTGTCGAGCTTGTAGTCCGATCCCTTGGCAAAGCCCTCCCAGATCGAACCCTCCGCCGTCTCGCTGTCGCCCAGCACTACCCAGACACGATAGGGCAGCCGATCCAGGTACTTGCCGTTGAGGGCCATGCCGACGCCGATGGGCAGGCCCTGGCCCAGCGACCCGGTGGCCACGTCCACCAGCGGCAGCACGTGCGGATTGGGGTGGCCTTCCAGCGGCGAGCCCTGCTTGCGCAGCCGGAGCAGTTCGCTGTCGCTGATGGCCCCGGCCGCCTTGAACATCGCGTAGAGCAGCGGGCAGGCATGGCCCTTGCTGAAGATCAGCCGATCGTTGTTGGGATGGCGCGGATTGGACCAATCGAAACGCAGGTATTTGCTCAGCAGCACCGCCATCAAGTCGGCGGCCGACATGGACGAGGTGGGATGTCCGGAACCGGCCGCCGTGGTGCAGCGGATGCTGTCCACGCGCAGCTGGGCCCCCAGTTCTTTCCAGTCGTGCAGCGAATCCGTCATGGCGTTCCTCACAAGGTGCTGGGACGATCGGGATAGAACCCGGGCCGTTGCCCCGGGCCCTGGCAGGGATTATGGTAGTTACCGGGCGGCAATTGTGCAGATGCCGTGCCAGGCGGAGCCTCTTCCACTCATCCAACCCCCATTCGCTCTGGAGAAACCGATGTCTCAGCAATCGAGCTTATCCGCGACCTGGAGCGGTCTGACTGTCCTCGCCTGTGTGACGTCGCTTCTGTTCCTGACCGGTTGCACCGGAACGAAAGAGCCCGCACCACCAGCGGCCCGCACCGCCGGCAACCAGGACTCCCAGTTGCCCTCCGGCACGGCGGCCCCGGCGGCCGATGCCAGCGCCAAGATCCAGGCGGAACGGGCGAAACTCAGTCCCGAGGACCAGCGTCTTGTGGCCGAGCAGGAGTTCTGCGCCGTCAACACCAAGGGCCGGCTGGGTTCGATGGGAGCGCCGGTCAAGGTTTCGGTCAAGGGCCAGCCGGTCTTCCTGTGCTGCAAGTCGTGCCAGAAGGAGGCGCTCGCCGACCCGGACAAGACCCTTGCCAGGGTCGAGGAACTGAAGGCGAAAGTAAAAGCAGGAACGCCTCGGTGAAAGCATCAGCGCCCTCGACCCAGGGCGATGCCCTGGGCTATCGTGTTGCGCCCCTTCGGGGCGGTTGTCTGTTGTCTTCCGCCCCGAAGGGGCGCAACACGATAGCCCAGGGCATCGCCCTGGGTCGAGGGCAAACCGGTCGTTTTCTTTCTGCGTTGCGTTAACCTGAAAGCAGCGTCGTCCCGCGTTGTGCGGGACGCCCGTTTCCAAACCTGTCGGACACCAAGGAGCATCGAGATGGTCAAGTATCTGCTGTCCGGTTTGCTGGTGGTCGCCGTGGCCGCCCCCGGCCTCGGTGAGGAGCAGGGCCACGAACACCACGCGGTCTTCCAGAAGTGCGCCAGGGCGTGCGCCGACTGCCAGTTGCAGTGCGACTCCTGCTTCACGCACTGCCGGACCCTCCTGACCGAAGGCAAGAAGGACCACGCCAAAACGGTGCAGACCTGCGCCGACTGCGCCGAGTGCTGCAAACTGGCCGCGACTCTCACCGCCCGCAGCAGTCCGTTCTCCGTGCCGGCCTGCGAGTGCTGCGCCAAGTGCTGCGATGAGTGCGCTGCGGCCTGCGGGAAGTTCAAGGAGGACAAGCACATGGCCGAGTGCGCCAAGTCCTGCCGGGACTGCGCCAAGGCGTGCCGGGAGATGCTGGAACATCTGAAGGCCGGGTCCGGAAAATGACCCGCCTTGCCGGGATTTGCACCGCTCACTTCCAGCGGGTATGGTAAGAGGAGCAAGCCTTGAGCCGCTTGCGGCCTGGCGAGGCGAGATGCCACGCCAGGCCGCAAGCGGCCAGTGCCTCTGTATGACGATCTGCGGAACCCAAACCCAGGAGCCTCATGGTTCAACCCCAAGCCAGCGAACCGGACCCTTCGCCCATCGAGGAACCCACTCAGGCCCAGCGCGTCACGGAAAAGCCGGTCACTCCCCTCGACACCGGCCCCGGCGTTCCCCTGGCCTACCCCGTAACTGTCTCGACGCCCCGACCGCTGCCGCCCCAGCTGGGCCGTTATCGGATTGTCCGGCTCCTGGGATCGGGAGGGATGGCCTCGGTCTACCTGGCCCACGATTCGGAGCTGGATCGGCAGGTGGCCCTGAAGGTGCCGCACATCGACCCCCGGCTTGGGACGCAATTGCTGGAGCGCTTTGCCCGCGAGGCCCGGGCCGCCGCCACGCTGCAGCACCCGCACATCTGCCAGGTCTACGACGTGGGCCGGATCGACGGCGTTCCCTTCCTGACCATGGCCTACGTGGAAGGTGAGTCGCTGTCGCAGCGCATCGATCCGGACAGGCCCTGGCCGCAGCGCGACGCCGCCCAGCTGATCCGCACAGTGGCCCTGGCCCTGGCCGAGGCCCACGACCGGGGCGTGATCCACCGCGATCTGAAGCCGTCCAACATCATGATCGATTCGCGCGGCCAGCCGATCCTGATGGACTTTGGCCTGGCCCGGCGGATGGACCGCAACGAGGGACACCTGACCCAGTGGGGCACGGTGCTGGGCACGCCGGCCTACATGCCGCCCGAGCAGGTTGCCGGCGACATCGAGCTGATGGGCCCCTCCAGTGACGTCTACAGCCTGGGAGTGATTTTCTTTCAGCTGCTCACTGGCCAGCTGCCCTTCCAGGGCAACCTGGCCTCGGTGCTGGCCGCCATCGTCAGCCAGGATCCACCCCGACCGATGCTGTTGCGTTCGGACCTCGATCCCGCCCTGGAGGCGATCTGCCTGAAGGCGATGGCACGCCAGCCCGACAAGCGCTTCCCATCCATGCACGACCTGGCCGCGGCCGTCGCGGAGTGTCTGCTGGAAGAGGATTGTTGCGAGGAGAGTTCTGCCCCAACGGAAAGTGGTCACCCGCCAACGCCGGAGATGGCCGAGGAGACGCTGGCCCTGCTGCGCACCTGGGGCTGGAGCGTGGGTCTGCGCAAGCTCCGATTCAAGCTGAAGGGACAGCGGACCCACCGGACGGGCGACCCGGCCGGCTGGCAGACGCTGATCGACTGGCTGGACGGCGAGTCGCCCGCTGCCGTTCTTGGGCTTCGGGGTCCCCGATCGCAACAGCTCCAGCAGGAACTGGAGGGTTGGCGGCTGGCGGGTCAGGCCCTGTTCGCGCTGCGCGACCGGGACTATCGCCGGGCCCATCGGCTGCTGCGCCAGGCCGAGGAACTCGCGGATTCCGCTGATCCCATGCTGCGGGCCACGCTGCGGCACACCCGGGCCAGCGTGTATTCTCACGAAGGCAAGTCCGCCCTGGCCCTGCGTGATTTGCAGGAGGCCCTGGAGCATTTCGGCAAGGACCATTTCATGACCGGCCGGGTTCTCGACACCCTGGGCATGGTCTACGCCGGCAAGGGCAATTTCCACCTGGCCCGGGCCTTCTACGAACAGGCGCTGCGAGCCAAGGAACAACGGCGTGACGAGGACGGGCTGGCGCTGACCCACGGCCAGCTGGGCCGGCTGTTCCTCAGCTGGGGCCGGCTGGACGAGGCCGAGGAGCATTTCCGTACCGATCTGCGTCTGGCCGAGAAGCAGCCCGATCCGCGCACCGAGTCGCAGATGTACAACCACCTGGGTCAGGTGGCCCTGGCCCGGGGCGAGCGCGAGGCGGCCAGTAACCGCAAGGCCAGCGTCCGCCGGCATGCCAGCGAGGCGGCCGGCTGGCTGGACAGCAGCATCCGGCTGGCCCAGGAATGTCAGAACCCGCTGGCGGAGGCCTTTGCCCGCAAGGACCGGGCCCTGGTCTTCCTGCTGGAGGGCGACCTGGCCCAGGCCGAGGAGCAGGCGCTCTTGACCGAGGACCTGTTCCGCAAGACCGACTTCGCCGAGGGGCTGGCCCTCGCGAACCATCTCTGGGGCGTGCTGCGCCGGCTCCAGGGCCGCTGCGACGAATCGACCCGCCGGCTCAAGCTGGCCCTGGCTCACTTCGACAGCACCGAGGAGAAGAGCCGGGCGGTGCAGGTGCTGTGGGAACTGGCCCGGACGCAACGTGACGCCAGCATGCACTCGTTGGCAGGGGACCGAGGCGGCCTGCCCCCCAAGCGTCCACACGTCGCCCGTGCTTTCGAGGAGGCCCTGGTCCGGGCCGAGCAACTCCGGCGCGGCCCACTGGTTGAGGCCATCGAGGCGGAACTGCTGGAGGTCGATCACGAGGTCTACTATCGCCACCTCTATCGCCGGGTTCGCGGCCAGGCCGACCGGGATGAACCGGCCCACCTGGGCTGCGGCGAGTGCGAACAGGCCACCGTCCTGTTCTTCAAGATCCAGGGCTGCACCGAGGCGGCGCCCAGCAACGATCCGGAGACGGTGCTGCAAACGTTCAACCAGGTGCTGGCCGAGCTGGACGAGGTGCTGGAGCGCTACCGGGCCCAGGTGCTGAGCTACTCGGGCGACGGCTTCCTGGCGATCGTGCGCCAGGCCCGCCATGCCGAGCGCGCGGTCCAGCTGGCGCTCGACCTGGTCGCGGCCGTGGACGAACTCAACCGGCCCCGGCAGATCCTGGGCTGGCCCGTCTTTCAGGCACGCATCGCGGTCAGCAGCGGCAGCGTCTTCCTGGGCAACGTGGGGACGTATCGCAAGATGGATTTCACCGCGGTCGGTCCCGCAGTCAGCCTGGCCGCGGGCCTGCTGAACTGCGCCGAGCCGGGCAAGCCCTGTCTGAGCGAGTCAACCCGCGAGTTGCTCCCCAACCTGTTCGTCTATGCGGCCACGGGCCCGCGCAGCGTGACCCTGCAAGGGAACGAATCCTGTCCAGTGTGGGACGTGCTGGACAGGCTGGCTCCGGGGTGAGCAGGCAGCGAGGTCCAGGTTGGTCCTCGCCTTGGGGAGGCGAAGCTCTCTGCCAGCCAGCCTGCCAACTTTTTCAGTATGGCTCAGAGGCCGGAAGAGGCCTGGAGCTGACGGGGGAATGACTGAAGGCGTCATTATGCTGCCTGCCCGCCACCCGCCAGGGTATTCGGGGCCTCGCTGGTTGGCTGCATCAGGCAAATCGTGACAACGATGGCGATTGGCCGACATCCGTCGGGCCTCATACTGCCTCCAGGATTCTGGGATGGTGTTTGGTACACGCAACTGGTATCCTCTTGTATAGTTAGAGGTCGGTACGCAGATTGTCCCGATCTGTGCGCAAAACCGTCGTTGTGACAGGAGGAAGGCATGCTCGCTGCCAAGGCCAACGCTCACGCCATTCCTTCGCCCGAAAACGAGCTGTGTGTTCTTTCCTGGTCGGAGTTGCGTGCCGCCCTCGCTCAACCTTTGCAACTGCCCTGTCCGGTGCGGCTTCATCTGATGCGACATGGCGAGACGGAAACGAACGCTCGGAACCTGATTACCGGATCCCGCGACGTCCCCCTGACGGTATTCGGGGAGGAGCAGGCCCGAAGCATCGGCCTGCAGTTAGATCCGCACTACGACCTCGCGGTGCATTCCAGCCTGGCCCGCTCACGACACACCCTCCTCCTGGCGCTGCAAACGGGACACGTTCGCGCTGATCGGATCTGCAGCGACAGCCGCTTGAACGAGCGAAGCCTCGGCAACCTCGAGCTGCAACCCTGGCGACCCGTGGACGAGTACGCTCAAGGGAACCTGCAATATGCACCCGAAGGAGGAGAAAGCTATGCCGACGTGGCCCGGCGGTGTATGTCCTTCCTTCTGGGATTGGCCTGCTTTGTCACGGCCCGACGACCGGAAAAGATCCTCATCTGCGGCCACATGGGACCGATGCGCATTCTCCTTGGCATCCTGGAAGAACAGTCCGACCCGATTCCGGTTCTGGCCAAGTCTTTCAAGAACACCGAGGTGCTGCGTGTTCCCTGGAATCGCCTCGTCCTGCCTGGGTTCCTGAGAGAATTGGCCATGAGCAGTAATCTGTCCTCCCAGGCGGCTGACCACCCCGGCGGCTGACGGCACCTTGTCACGGGAAGGGTTTGGAGATGGCCGCTCAACCTGTACTTCCGGTGTACTACCCTGCCGACCGGGAATGGGCGGTTCCCGACGCGCTGGAATTCAAGCGCTACAAGGGCCTTGCGGCAAACTGGACATACTCGAAAGGGAAAATCGGCCAGATCAAGAATGCTCTCGCGGCGGCGAACCTGCCCGAGGACGTCGTCACGCTGGCGGTTGCAGGCTCGCTTGGGCGCATGGACGCCGCCGAGGTGTCAGACTGTGACCTCTTGGTACTCCTCACCGAGAAGACTCGGCAAGACGATGCCAAAGCGATGACGGCATACGATGCCGTGTGGAAGGTATTGGAACCCCTGGAGCTGAAACGTCCGAAGCCGGCCGGCACGTTCTCGAAGCCGACCTCCCAGGAACAGCTCTGCGACAAAAAACACATTGGCGCAGCGGACGAGGACATGCGGAGCTTTGCCAAACGGTTGCTCCTGCTGCTCGAAACTCAGCCTCTTTGCAAGCCAGAAGGATACCAGGCGCTCGTTGAGGCTGTCCTTGCCAGTTACGCGGAGGGGTACGTGGCACAGGATTCGAGGAAAGAATGGGGATTCCTCATCAACGACCTGATCCGATACTTCCGTTCAATCTGCGTGAACTATCAATGGGATTTTGAGAACGAACACGGGAAATGGCCTCTGCGCAACGTCAAACTGCGGCATAGCCGCCTCATCATGTACGGTGGACTCCTCATGCTGCTTGGGGAATGTAGCCGGACGCGGGAAAAGAAGGTTGAGTGGCTCAAGAAACGCTTGACCCTGACACCGCTGGAGCGTATTGCCCTGGTTTACGCCGAAAACGGCGATACGAGCTTCTTCCGTGTGGCTGGCTACTATGACACGTTCCTCTCCATGTTGAACATGGAGACAGTGCGGGAGGAGCTGAACGGTGCCGCGGTGGGATCCTACGAGAAACGATACGAGATACGAAGCTATGCAAGCCTGAAGGCCAATTCGGACGGTCTCGTCGCGGAGCTGCTCCGATTCATCCTGGGCCGGCGTGGAGTGTGGTCCGAACGCTTTTTTGAGTACCTGATCTTCTGACACCTGGCTGTTCCCGTCTGGTGCGGCATCGCGGTCAACAGCGGCAGCGTCTTCCTGGGCAACGTGGGGACGTATCGCAAGATGGATTTCACCGCCGTCGGCCCAGCGGTCAGCCTGGCGGCGTGCCTGCTGAACTGCGCCGAGCCGGGCAAGCCCTGTCTGAGCGAGGCAACGAGCGAGTTGCTCCCAACCTGTTCGTCTATGCGGCGACGGGGCCGCGCAGTGTAACCCCGCAAGGGAACGAATCCTGTCCGGTGTGGGGACGTGCTGGACAGGCTGGCTCCGGGGTGAGCAGGCAGCGAGAGCCAGGTTGGTCTATAGTGGACCCCGAAAACTGGACCACCGATTAAGCTATTATCCGGCTATCCCCACCCCCACATCGGAATACCTCATAAAACAAATCCGACACCCAATCAAGGGGCATTCTCGGAATAATCCGCAGAGATAGGAATAGCCAGTTCATCCTGCTGGTGAGGCGGTTGCCAAGGTACTCCACAGATAGTTCGCCAGCAAGGCCCGAAACACCTTGCCAGCTGGCAGGCACGCGGACAAGGAACGCCCTGTGGCACTCCTCCGTCAGCGACAGTCCCTTTCTGGCCTCTCAATCGCGCTCAATCGAGTTGGCAGACTGGCTGGCAGGCCCCTTCCACTGCCCCACCGCAGGAGAGAACTTCCGTCCTCCCCTCACCGCGGCACCTCGACGCGCTCCAGCACCGTGTTGAGAATGTCATCGGTCGTGAACCCCTCGACGTAGGCGTCAGGCTGCAGCGTCAGCCGATGCCGCAGCACCGGCCGGCACACGAACTTCACGTCGTCGGGGCTGACGAAGTTCCGGCCGCCCATCAGCGCTCGCACCTTGGCCGCCTGCAAGCAATGCACCGCCGCCCGCGACGACGCTCCCATCAGCACCCGGTCCATCTCGCGCGTCATGCGCACAATCCGGCCAACGTAGGCGCACAGGTCGGGCCGGGCCGTCACGGTCCCCGCCGCCTTGCGGGCCTCCATGATCTGGGTGCGCGTCAGACCGCCGGGCGGGCCCAGGATCTCCAGCGGCGGGCTCAGGGTGCCCCGGCCCTGGTACAGACGCAGGATGCGGTCTTCCTCGTCGGGGGGCGGATAGTCGATCCGCAGCTTGAGCAGGAAGCGGTCCAGCTGGGCCTCGGGCAGACGGTAGGTGCCCTCGTACTCGATCGGGTTCTGGGTGGCGACCACGGTGAACAGCTCCGACAGCGGATGGCTGACGCCGTCAATGCTCACCTGCCGTTCCTCCATCACCTCCAGCAGAGCGGATTGCGTCTTGGGCGGCGTGCGGTTGATCTCGTCGGCGACCAGGATGTCGGTGAAGACCGGGCCGGAGCGGAACTCGAACCGGCTGGTTTGCAGGTTGAAGACGTTGGTGCCCAGGATGTCGGAGGGCATCAGGTCGGGCGTGAACTGGACGCGCTTGCAGTCCAGGGCCAGCAGCCGGGCCAGGGTGCGGGCCATCAGCGTCTTGGCGGTGCCGGGCACCCCCTCCAGCAGGATGTGGCCGCCCGTCAGCAGGGCCAGCAAGACCAGCTCCAGCTGCTCCCGCTGACCGACCACCACACGCTCGGCCCGGTTGAGCAGGGCGTCCACCAGGTCGGGAATGGACAGGGCGTCCTCAGCCATTGAGTACCTCACGCTGGAACTGATCGAAGGCCCGGGCCCAGGCCAGCAACTGGCGATCCGTCAGGTCCGGCTTGCACAGCTCGGCCAGGCCGCGCAGCAACTGCTGCAGCTGATCCAGGCGTTGCGGATCGCGCTGCCGCCAGGCGGCGAGAACCTCGGCCGGCAACGCATTGCGCCGCAGCCGCAGAAAGCGCGTCAGCGCTCCCAGGAAGCCGCGGGACAGCGCCCGGCCCAGCAGCCGAGTGGCCCCGGTTTGCTCGTAGAGCCGGCCCAGGGCCGAGGCGTAATCGACCGCGTCGGCCCGGGTTTCGCCCGGCGTCGGCACGGCCGGGCCCAGGCGCACCAGCGCTCGCCACAGACCGGCCGCGACCACCACCGCGATCGGGACCAGCGTCAGTTGCTCGCGGTGGTAGCCCAGGTAGCCCCAGAAACCGCCGCTGGAACGCAGCCCGTGCGAATACTCGTCGAACCAGACCCGGCCATTCCGGGCGTGCAGCCGGGCCACGTTGGCCAGCAGCAGCACGTTGTCGCTCCGGCGCAGACCGCTGTTGGTCAGCAGGCTCGGGTCGGCCAGCACCAGGACGTGCCCCTTCCCGTGCCGGAGCAGCACTGCTCCCGGACGATCGCCGACGTACCACAGCGGCAGGCAGCCGGGGCCGTCCACCGTGCCCCGGAACGCGACCGTCAGATGCACAATGCCATCGGTATAGGGGGAAACCGCTTCGGGGTCCACGTCCAGCGGGTCGTCCTCCTCGACCCGGGGCCGGAGGAACTTCAGCTCCAGGATCTGATGCAGGGCGGTCTTGTGGGTGCTGGCGAAGAGCAGGGTGTTGCCGGCCTCGACCCAGTGCAGCAGCGTGTGGGCGTCGGGATCGCTGAACGTCTCCGCGTCCGGCTCTACCACCAGTAACAGACCGCGCTGCAATCCCACCACGGGAGGTCGGGTCAAGGCGGTCGGTTCCCAGCCCAGCTCGCGCAGGACGTGGGCGGCCTCGGCCAGGCCATTGTCCTGCTCGGACCAGAGCGAATAGGCGGGCAGACCCTCGCCGGCCTGGAAGCGAAGGTCGAGCAAGTGCCAGACCACCAGCAGGAAGCCGGCCAGCAGCAGCACCAGGAGAAACCGGGCCATAATGAATCTCCAAATCCGAAATAGGATGGAACCACAGAGACACAGAGAAGACAAAAAAGGAACACTAATCCGCGCTAATCTCCACTAATCGGAATGCGAGTTTCCTTCCTTCGATTAGCGCAGATTAGCGCCGATTAGTGTTCCTTTTTTGTCTTCTCTGTGCCTCTGTGTCTCTGTGGTTCCATCCTATTTCGGCACGGGGAACCAGGTGGCGCTCACCCACAGCAGCACGCCCAGCAGGACGATCCCCAGGAGCAGACTGCCGACGATCAGCTTCTTCTCGGCCGGCAGCAGCGGCTCGTAGGGGATGCGCGCCATCTCCTCGGCGGTCTGCCGCTCGGTGATGCGGGTGTCCGGTTGCGGTTGGTTCATTTCAGACGCCTCCAGCGACCGGGCTGGGCAAGTAGCCGTGAAAGAACAGCCAGGAGATCACGAGCCCGATCCAGATGACGAAGCCAAACAGACATACGACGTAGACCGCTGCCAGGCGGGCCAGCCCCTCCGCCCAGAGCTTGCGGAAGTTCGACGCCAGGCCGATCGAGAAGAAGGTCATCACGAAGAAGTAACCTCGGAAGAGGTCCACCTCGCCAATGCCGGCGCGGAGCGGCCCGGGGTTTTTCTCCGTGCGGATGACGTCGGGCCAGGATACCCCCACGGCCAGCAGGACCCCGAACGCCAGGAAATAGGCGAAGACAAACTTCGGGAAGCGGTTCCAGATGTCGGCCAGGGGGATGCCCTGCCCTGGCTTGCGCTCGATGGCGTACACCCAGACCGCGGCCAGGACAAACGCCCAGACGCCGATGAACAGGTCGATGAACACCTTCACCGTGGTCGTCGTCAGCAGCATCAGTCCCTGCTGGGCGGCCGGATCCGAGGCGAAGTACGCCTGGGTTACCGCCCCGCTGGAGATGGCCGCCCCGTCCGTCTTGACCGCCAGCCCCATCCAGGCGGCGGCGACCATCGGCTCGTGGGCCAGCCAGGTCCGTGCGGCCAGCGGCAGCAGGACCAGTTCCACCACGGAGAAGACAACGACCAGCGACGACACCATCACCGGGACCACGGGGCGAGCGCGGATGGCCGCCCCGGTAGTGATGGCGGCCGACACGCCGCAGATGGAGATGCCCGAGGCCAGCGGGGCCGCCCACTCCCGGCTGAAACCGAAGAAGCGCCGGGCCACGAAGTACACCAGCGCCCAGTAGATCAGGTACGCCTCGACGATGGCGGCCAGGCCGCGGAACAGGATCGTGCCGACCAGCTGGGTGGCCCCGGCCGCCTTGATTCCCAGCGATGCTCCCAGGAGGACAATGGCCGTCTTGATGAACCACTCCGGCCGGGCCGCCTCCGCCAGCCAGCGGGCCGCCGCGGGGAAGAGGTTGCCGATTACAAGCCCCACTACCAGCGCAACGATGAATCCCGCCTCGCCGGTCAGGCTCAGCGATCGGCTGATGCCGAAGTCTTTCCATTTGTTGGGAGTGGTGGCAATCCAGGCGACGTGGCCAAGCAGCCAGCACAGGTAAGAAACGCCGAAGACCACCGTGAAGGCCAGCGCGAACCGGGTCAGGTTCAGCCGCATCGCCCATGCCCCGAGCAGCAGCACCGCCAGCAGAAACAGGTACGTCAGGCCCAGGCACGCGGCCCCGGGCAATTTCACGGTGGTCGAGTTCGCGGGAGACATGGCCTTGACGGGGTCGATCCACTCGTTCGTCTTCACCACCCAGCCGAACGGGTCCACGCCCAGCAGGGACAGCGCCCCCAGGGCTGTCAGGGCCAGGCCGATCAGGACCGCCCAGCCATCTTCGGTACGAAGCCACCCCTTCATGACACCTCTTCATTTGAATCGCGAACACGGGTTCGATCCCCAGATCCCCAGATCCTTCCGGGATCACGTGCGCAGCAAGACGGACACGGCCATGAAGAATGAGGTGTTGTGCAAATTCCTCGCCCATAACATCTGCGTGGTTCATCAATCGCACATTGAACTGGGGATCGAACCCGTGTTCTGGCCCATCGGCGTTCTTGCTCCCCTCCCCGTTTCGGGGAGGGGTTGGGGGAGGGGTTGCGGTCAGTTGGTCGTATCGCGGAAATCGCTGTGGCACTCGTTGCAGCTCTGGTTCAGCTTGCTGCCCGCCGCCTTGATCATCGCGGGGTTCTTGGCCTTGATCGCCTTGATCAGCTCCTCACTCTGCTCGATCATGTCCTTGTTGTACTTGTCCCACTTTGGCTGGTCCTTGGGCTTGTCCACCTTGTGGTGGGCGGAGATCTTGCCAATGGCCTTGATGGTCTCGGCCATCTTGGTCCAACCCGGGTCCATCATCTTGATTTGAGCGGCGGTCTTGGTCCCCTTGGCCAGTTCCTGGACCTGGGCCTCGATGCCGTCCTTGGGTGCCGTTGTCGCGGGCACGCCTGCGACGCCGATGCCGCCCTTGTCCTTGCGCTTCATCGTGTGCATGATGTCTTCCAGCGCATGCTTCTTTTCCAGCGCCGCGGGATCGCCCTTGCCATTCACCAGGTCCAGCACGTCCTTCTGAGCGGCTTCGACCTTTGCCTTGTTCGCCTGGGCACTGCCCAGTCCGTTTGGGCCAGCAGGCACAGGCTCAAGGCCAGCACGCACCCCACGAGCCATCTGCAAGTGACAACCTTCATTTCACGTCTCCCATCGGTGCAACTGTCGGGACTAACCAATCGCTCCGGTCCGGCGACCGGGTGGAACTCTGCCGCCCTTTCCCCGCGCCCGGCCCCTGCTTTGGGACGGTCGGGGAAAAGTTCACCTTCCATGATAGGGCCCCCGGCGCGCATTGCCAGGGGGTCCCCGGTTTTCTTGCGCGGGTCAGAGAGCCGAGTCCTTGTTGCCGTGGTCCCGGTTACGACCTATGCTTGGAACGCGGCACCACAGACAAAACTCTCTCCCGCCTTGCGAGAGAGAGGAGAGGCCGCCGGTCCGCGCCCCAAGGAGAACGTACCTTTGCTCTCTCCGATGACCCTCGCTCCCGAAGCGCGCTCGTTCCTGGATCGCTTGCTGCAGGTCCGGCTGCTGTCGGTCAGCATGGCCGAGAGTTTCCTGTCGCAGCGCACCCCCTTCCTGGCCCGCTTCTCCACCGCGGAGAAGCTGGGCCGGGCCCTGGTCCAGGCCGACCTGCTGACCCATTACCAGCTGGAACGGGCCCTGCGCGACGACCTCTCCGGTCTGGTCCTGGGACCGTACCGCATCCTCGACCGCATCGGCGTCGGCGGCATGGGGGCCGTCTACCTGGCCGAACACAACCTGATGAAGCGCCGCGCCGCCATCAAGGTGCTGCCGATCGATGACGAGTGCCACCCGGCCATCCGCGAGCGCTTCTACGCCGAGATGCGCGTCCTGGCCGAACTGAGCCATCCCAACATCGTCCAGGCGTTCGATGCGGGCGAGGTGCCGTCGAAGGAACCTGTCGCCCCGGGAGCGGCGGGGTTCATTTACCTGGTGATGGAACTGGTCGATGGCGGCGACCTGGATCGGCGCGTGGTCAACGAGGGGCCGTGCAGCATTGCCGAGGGCTGCAACTACGTCCGCCAGGCCGCCGGGGGACTGCAGGCCGCCCATGACCGCCACCTGATTCACCGGGACATCAAGCCGTCGAACATCCTGCTGTCGCGCTCGGGCCAGGCCAAGTTGGTCGATTTCGGCCTGGCCCGGCGGTTCACCAGCAAGCTGACCGATCCGCGCGTGCTGCTGGGCAGCGTCGAGTTCATGCCTCCCGAGCAAAGCCACGATCCCTCGTCGGTGGGCAAGGAGGCCGACGTCTATGGTCTGGGAGCGACGCTGTTCTGGCTGGTGACCGGCGAGGGCCCCTACCCGTTTACCCGCCACGTCGGCGCCGCCCTGCGCCGGCTGCAGACCGAGCCGCCGCGGCGCCTGCGCGAACTGCTGCCCGCGGCGCCCGCGGACCTGGACGACCTCATCGCCCGGATGCTGGATCGCGACCCGGCACGTCGGCCGTCGCAGCCGCTGGCTGTCATGAATGCTCTGACGCCGTTCCTGATCGACGAGGCGGGCAAATGCTTGCTCAACCCGACGGCTGCGTGGGTGGCAACCCCCGCCCCGCCAGAGCCATCCTCCCCGGATCGTCCGGAGGACCGGGAGGCCGCAGGAACGCAGGCTGAAGCCCGCGGCTCCGAGCAGGAGGGCGTGGCCCGGCAGTCGGCCCTGGGCCGGCGCATTCTGGTCGTGGACGATGAGGAAAGCGTTCGCACGCTGCATCGGCTGGTGCTGACCCTGGTCGGCTACGACTGCGAGGAGGCAGAGGACGGCGAGTCCGCCCTGACCCTGACGCGGAGCCAGAGTATTGACCTGGTGCTGCTGGACCTGATCCTGCCGGGAATCAACGGCTACGAGGTCTGTCGCCGGCTGCGTGCCCTGCCGGGCCATTCCTACCTCAAGGTCCTCGTCGTTTCCGGAATGGGCGACAGCAACCAGCTGTCCAACACGCTGCCGGCCGGGGCCGACGATTACATCGTCAAACCGTTTGAGAACCGGCAGCTGATCGCCAAGGTCGAGCATCTCTTCCAGCTCAAGGACGCCCAGGAACGCAGTGCCTTGCTGGCCGAGCAGTTACTGCTGACCAACTGTCAGCTGGAGCAGAGCTTGCAGGCCCGCGATCAGGACGTGCGCAACGCCCACAACGCCCTGCTGTTCAGCATGGCCAAGATGGCCGAGTCGCGCGAAGGCGAGACGGCGGGCCATCTGAAACGGTTGCAGGCCTACTGCCGGGCCCTGGCCCGCGAGGCCGGCCGCAAGCCGCCGTGGTCCGGCCTGGTCGATCAGCGTTTCCTGAACCAGCTGGAGCGGTGCGTGCTGCTGCACGACATCGGCAAGATCGGCTTGCCGGAGGAGGTCCTGCAAAAGCCGGGTTCGCTGAACCGGTCCGAGCGGACCCTGGTCGAGACCCATCCGCTGATTGGCGATCACATCCTGGAGGCGCTGAGCAAGGAGCACGGCAACTCGCTGGAGTTCCTGGGGATAGCCCGCGACATTGTCCGTTACCATCACGAGCGTTTCGACGGCCAGGGTTACCCGGACAAGCTGGCCGGCGACGCCATCCCGGCTTCCGCCCGCCTGGTGGCCGTCGCCGACGTCTACGACGCCCTGCGCCGCCAGCGCTTCCACAAGCCGGCCATGTCTCACGAAGCCACGCTGCGCCTGATGTGTGCGCGCTCCGAGGGGCAGTTCGACCCGGCCCTGCTGGAAGCGCTGCAGAATTGTGAGGCGGAGTTCGCCCGCATTTTCGACTCGATCGGGGATTGAGGAGTTCCGGCGCATCGCCTGGGGACTATTCAGTTACGCTCTTCGGGATTGTCTTTGCCCCGAAGGGGCGCAACAGAATAGCCCAGGGCATCGCCCTGGGGACCATCTCGCCCCCAACCCAGGGCGATGCCCTGGGCTATTCTGTTGCGCCCCTTCGGGGCAAAGACAAGAGCCCTGAAGGGGGCAACAGTGTGGGGACCAGTTCACTTCACCCCATCGCAGGGATGAACCGTGATCGGGTCCACCGGTTGGGTCTCGGCGTAGTCCACCTCGGCACGCATTTCCTCGACCTTCCCGGCCCAGTTGGATTCGTTGATTTCATCGGGGCGGACCGCCCGCGGCGGAGGCGGCGGCTCCGCTTCCGCGCGGGTGCCCCGGGCTTGCAGCCAGTCCTTGGGCAGCAGCATGCAGCCGGGACCCGTGGCCAGCAGCAGCGGCAGCACCAGCCAGTACCATCCCTTCATCACTTGGTCCCCCACCAGTTGGCCACGCCGCTGCCCTTCCCCCCGGCTGCTTCCCCTTGCAGCAGGTCGGGTCGGCGCGTGTTCGTGCCCAGGTTCTTCTCCAGCAAGGCCTCGTCCATTTCGGCGCCGGCCGGACTGGTGGAGAGGGAGGCCGTTCGCTTCAGATACACCGCCCAGATCCGGTCCTTCAGCTGATGGATGCGTCGGATCTGTTCCTCGTCGCCGGCCTGGAAGGCAAGCAGTTCCAGCTTGTCGAGCGCTTCCTGCCGGCGGTAAAAGGCGTTCGCTTCCTTCTGCCGCAGGTTGCTGGCCGGGTCCTCGGGAGTTGGCCTGGGTTTTTCGAGGACCTGAAGTTCCGGCTCTTTTTTCGGCGCGGGCTTCTTCTTGCCCCCGAGCCAGGAAGGCATCCAGCTCCATCCCCCGCTGGTGCTGGGATCAGGGTCCGCCCCCCGGACGGACGCGGCCAGCCCCAGCAGCAGCGCCAGAGCGATCCCTGCGCTCATGCGGCGACGCATGGTTGTCCCCCATCGAAAGACGCCCGGCCAGGCCGCTTCCCCCAGCGGCTGTCTGCCGGTCGCTGTCTGGTTTCGTTTGAGAAGGAGGGTGTATGCCACAATCGGCTGACGGTGTAAAGAGCATTTTTCCTCAAGTCAAAGCAGACCGAGCCGGGCACGCAGCGCAGCGGAGTAAGCGGCCCCGCGGGCACCCGGACCGCTTACTCCGCTGCGCTGCGTGCCCGGCTCGGTTCTCTCGCTTGATGCAAAAACACGGCTGTGCTACAACACAAGAGGTTCCTTCGGGGGCCGAACCCCGCCCACGGTGCTTGCCTTGACGCTGGCAGGAGATCATGAAAAAAGGCGTTCCTGTCTCGCCTGGGGTGGCTGTCGCCCGCGCGTACTGCATTGACCAGATCCTGGCCCGGCGTGATCCCCTGCACGTGGATACCAGCGCCCTGTCCGGTGAAATCAGCCGGTTTGACACGGCCTGTGTGGAGGCCGGCCGGGAGCTGGATGGACTGATCGAGCGCGTGGACCGCCAGGTCGGCCCGGAAGAAGCCGCCATTTTCCGCGCCCACCGCATGCTGCTCCGCGACGCCACCTTCTCGACCAAGGTCAAATCGTACATCGAAGCGCACCAGGTGGACGCCGGCACGGCCCTGCGTGCCATCCTGGAGGAATACGACCAGCTCTTCCAGAAGATCACCGATCCCTATCTGCAGGAGCGCATGGCCGACCTGCGCGACGTGGTCAGCCGGGTGCTGGCCCATCTGGCCCTGCAAGAGAACAAGCAAAAACTGCCGCCGGGTGAGCCGGTGATCCTGTGCGCTCCGGAGATCCTGCCGTCGCAGGCCCTGACCTTCGACCGCCAGGTGGTGGCCGGCATCCTGACCGAGAGCGGCGGCGCCACCGGCCATGCCGCCATCCTGGCCCGGTCGCTGGGCATCCCCGCCGTCAGCGGGCTGCGCGGCCTGATGCGCGAGGTCCACACCGGCGACCTGATCGCCCTGGACGGCCGGGAAGGCCACGTCTACCTCAACCCCGGCCCGGAAGTCGTGGCCGCCTATCGCAAGCTGCAGCGCGAGTACGTCAACCTGCGCGGCCAGCTGATCGAGAACCGCGATCAGGAGGCCGTCACGCCCGACGGCATTCACGTCGAGCTGCTGGCCAACGTCAACGGTCCCGCCGACACGGCCGCGGCCGTCTCGTGCGGGGCGGCCGGCGTCGGCCTGTATCGCACCGAATACCTGTTCCTGAGCCATCCCTCGGTGCCCGACGAGGAGGAGCAGCTGGCCGCGTATCGCAAGGTGATCGAGTCCTCGCCCAATCAGGCGGTGACCATCCGCACGCTGGACCTGGGAGGCGACAAGCACGTGCCCTACCTGGGTCATGGGACCGAGGCGAACCCGTTCATGGGCTTTCGCAGCATCCGGCTCAGTTCCGCCTACCCGGAGTTCTTCGAGACACAGTTGCGTGCCATTCTCCGGGCAGCCCAGTACGGCAAGGTCAGCCTGATGTTTCCGATGATCAGCACGCTGGAAGAGGTGCAGCGCGTCAAGCGGGTGGTGCAGCAAACGCTGCTGGCCCTGCAGCGTGCCGGGACGCCGCACTGCGAGACCGTGCCGCTGGGCATCATGCTGGAAGTCCCGGCCGCCGCCCTGTGTCTGGAGGAGCTGCTGGAGGAAGTGGATTTCATCAGCATCGGCTCCAACGACCTGATCCAGTACCTGATGGCCGCCGACCGCGACAATCCCAAGGTGGCCCACCTGTGCGAGCCGTTCAGCCCGGCCCTGCTGCGGCTACTGGCCCAGGTGATCCGCACCTGCAACGAGCACAGCAAACCCGTGACCCTGTGCGGCGAGATGGCCGGCCGGCCGCGCTGTTTCCTGCCGCTGTTCGGCATGGGCCTGCGCTCGCTGAGCATGAGCCCGGCTTTCATCCCCTCGATCAAGGCCGTGGCCCGGCTGACCACCCTGCGCCAGGCCGAGACCATCACGCGGCGAGTGCTGCGCATGCACACCGTCAACGAGATCCGCAGCTACCTGACCTCCAAGGTGCAGCAAATCTGGCCCAGCGTGTCTCTGCTGGACATGAGGAAGTAGGCATGCACCCGGCAAAGGCGGACGAGAACTGGCGGCAAACGCTGGAGCGCGATGGTTTTGCCCTGCTTCCCATCTTTGACGCGGGAGCCGTTGCCCAGATGCGAGCTTCTCTCGATCGCATTCTCAACGATGCCAACAATCCGGAAGTCGCCATCCGCGGCCAGGAAGGCACGATCTACGCGGCACGCAATCTCCTCCGGCTCTGGCCGGAGCTGGGCGCCACCTGGCGGCATCCAGCTCTGGTGAGCTGCCTCAAGAGCGTGCTGGGACCACACTTCGGTCTGGTCCGGGTGTTGTTCTTCGACAAACCGCCGGGGCAGAGCTGGGCCCTGCCCTGGCACAAGGATTTGACCATCGCTGTTCGCAACAACCGGCTGTCGAGCGGACGTTTCACGCATCCGACGCGCAAGGCCGGTGTGCCCCACGTCGAGGCACCCGTGGAAGTGCTGGAAGCGATGCTGACGGCGCGGATTCACCTCGACGAAGTGACGGACGAGAATGGGCCGCTCAAGGTGATCCCCGGCTCCCACCGAACGGGGAAGGCGCTGACTCTGGGCTCGACCCCGCTGCGGATCATCCACGCCGGGGCGGGCGTGGTCTTGCTGATGCGGCCGCTGCTGGCCCATTGCAGCGGCAAGTCGGACCCCGAGACAAAGCGGCACCGGCGCATCCTGCACCTGGAATTCGCGGAGCCCGAGTTGGCGGATGGCTTCGAGTGGCATGATTTCGAGGCGGGGATTACCTTGATGGCGAGCGGCGCGGCGTAAGCCCGCCGGTAGAGTCTCCACCGGCGGGCTTACGCCGCGCCGCTCGCCGAATTCACCCCAGCAACTTCCCCACCTCCCGACACAATCCCTTCGCCTGTTCCCGCGCCGGCGCCTCGGCGATAACCCGCACAATCGGCTCGGTGTTGCTCGACCGGACGTGGACCCAGCGGTCGTCCCAGTCCAGCCGCAGCCCATCGACCGTGTTGCTCCGCGCCTCCGGCCAGCGTGTCCGCAAATCGCGGTACAGCGCCGGCAGCCGCTCCGGCGGTACGGTGTACTTGTCCTTGACGATGTGATAGACCGGCAGCTCGGCCACCAGCTCGCTCAGTTTCTTGCCCGTCTCCGCCAGCAAGTTCAAGATCAACCCCATGCCGATGAACGGATCGCGGACATAGCCGATGCGCGGATCGATCACGCCGCCATTGCCCTCACCGCCGATGACCGCTCTCAACTCGATCATGCGATCCGCCACGTTTGCCTCGCCGACCGCGCCTCCGATGGCAGACACAGCCGTACCGAGCGGCGATGTCCTCGACCAGGCGCGAGGTACTCATGTTAATCACGACCGGCCCCTTCTCGTGGGCCAGGCGAAAGCGCACCGCCAGAGCCAGCGTCAGTTCCTCACCAATGTACCGCCCTTGCTCGTCGATCAGGGCGAGCCGATCCGCGTCGGGATCGAGGGCAAAGCCAATGTCGGCCCCGGTTTCGCGCACCCGGGGACAGACTTCGCGGAGGTTCTCGGCGGTCGGTTCCGGCTCGTGGAGGAAGCCGCCGTCAGCGGCGCAGCCCTGTTCGTGAGTCGGCACCTGGAAGGCCGCCAGCACCATCCGTCCCAGGGGCCCGCCCGCGCCGCCGTTGGCGTCGAGATAGGCGTGCAAGTCGGCCGCGCGGATGCGGACCACGTCCACCGATTGCAGCACCCGGTCGCGGTGCAGATCCAGGGCCTTGTGGTAATCGCGGGAATAGCCCAGCCGATCGTACGCCGCCAGCCGGCCCCGGCCCGCCTCGAACAGCTGCTGGATCTTGCGTCCCTCGGCCGCGCTGAGGATCCGGCCATCGGGTCCAAACAGCTTCAAGCCATTCCAGGGAGCGGGATTGTGGCTGGCGGTGATCTGCACGGCCCCGGCGGCCCCGAGCTGCTTGACCGCCAGGCCGACCGTGGGCGTGGGCGCTACAGCGATGTCCTGCACCTCGCAGCCGGCCGCGACCAGGCCGGCCAGCACCGCGTGGCGCAGCATCAGCCCGCTGGGCCGGCCGTCCCGGCTCAGGACGATCTTGCCGCCGCCGGTCGATTCGCCCAGGGCCGACGCGAAGGCCAGGGCGGCCGCGGGAGTTAGACTCTCGCCGACGATGCCGCGAATGCCCGAGACGCTGACGATCAGACGTTCCGCTGTCATGGAGCCTCCTGGTTACCGGCCACGTTCTTCCATGCCACTCCCGTGTTCTATGAGCGGCCCGGAGCCTCGTCACGCTGGCCTTGCTGAGACGCGCTGCCTTCGCTATACCCTCGCGGCGGAGGTACGGTCCTGTCCCCAGGCAAGGGAGGTGCTGCGGATGTCCCGCCTTTTGACCCGGATGTGGTTCTTCCCGGCGGTGCTGGCACTGGCCGGCACGGCTGCGATGGTCGTTCACGCGGAAAACGCCCGATCAACACGTCGCTGCGGCAAGAGTTGCCCGGACAAGCGAAAGTCCGAAAAAGAAAGGGAGATTGAGCAGAAGCTGAAGACTACGGCAACCATCGACTTCGCCAATACGCCGCTGAAGCAGGTGATTGAGGATCTGCGTACCTTTCACGGGCTGAACATCTGGGTGGATGACGTCGCCTTGCAGCAAGAAGGCATCAACCTGGACGAGTTGGTCACGCTCAAGCTGGAGAACGTTTCTCTCAGGTCAGTTTTGACGCTGCTTTTGCGCTCCCACCGGTTGACCTACGTGATCAAGGACGAGGTGGTGGAGATCACCACGGAGAAAGAGGCCCACGGCAAGCTGGTGACAGCCTGCTATCTGGTGGGTGATCTCATCACCCCACCCGTTGCCTGGAGCCGGCTGGGCACGTCGGGTTCGACAACTGCAACCGCAGTAGCATCGCCGGTCGAACCCCTGATGGGGATGTGGGGCGGGGGCCCGGTGGGCGCACCGGCCCCGGTGTATAACGCCAACGGGAACGGCTGCGGCAACGGCGGTTACCCTACCGCGGTGTCATCGGAGCCAAAACGGCTGGCCCCGGCGCTGCCAACAGAGGAGCGCACACTGATCGATCTGATCAAGCAGACGGTCTGTCCGAATAGCTGGTCCGACACGGGTGGTGACGGCACCATCGAATACTTCCCGCTGACCATGTCGCTGGTGGTCAACCAGACGGCGGACGTGCAGGAGCAGATCCAGGATCTGGTGCAGGCCTTGAGGCGTCTTCAGGAACAGGTCGTGAGGCTGGAGGTCACCGTCGTCAGCGTGAGCAAGGAAATGGCCGGGAGGCTCAAGAAGCAGTACGGCGTTGACTGCGCTCGAAGCGTGAAGCTCCAGGGAGAAACGGGCCCGCAGGTCACTCAGGTGGGCGAGAAGGAAACGGAGCGATTCCTAACACTGCTCGGGAGCGATCGGCAGACCCAGGTGGAAATGAGTCCCACACTCCTGCTGGTCAACGGGCAGACGGGTTGCGTGCAGCTGCCCGAGGCGTCGGAGTCCTGCCGCGCCATCGACGTTCAGGTCCGCAATGGCCGCTTCTACACCGAGGAGTCCCGGCCGGGAATGTCTCTGTACACCCAGACCGCCATCGCGGCGGATCGGAGAACGGTTCGCGTGGACCTCGATCTGAAAACGGTCCTGCAGGATCGGCCGTGGGACAACTGGAAGGCGAAGCATTTGCTCACCATTCCCGCCAACGGCACCGCCGTCCTGAGCGGCTGGAAGATCGCTGGAAAGCAGAAACCCGCCAACTGGACGTCTGAGTGCAGCCCCGCTGACTGCCCGGTCGAGGACACCACCCAGACGCGCTACCAGCTGGTCCTGATCACACCAAACCTCGTCTCGGAGGAGAAGGATCTCTATCAGGAGGGATATAAGGAGTCGGCCCCAGTCGCACCGAAGGTGGTCGAGGAGACCGTCCGCGAGAAGCTGGTGACCGCGGCTTACCAGGTGGCCGACCTGGTTATCCCAATCCCCGATTTCGGTCAGCTCGGCTCGGGCGCGGCGCCAGCCGTGCCGCCCCCTCCCCCTCCGCTGCCGCCTAACCCGCAGAGCAGCGAGACGGTTCGCAGGACGCCTTCGGGAACGTGCGAACAATCGCTGATCGATCTGATCACCAGGGAAGTCGCACCGGTGACCTGGTCCCAGCTGGGAGGCCTGGGCAGGATCAGCTACTTCCCGTTGAGCATGTCGCTGGTGGTTACCCAAACAAGGGAAGTCCACCAGCAGATCGAAAACCTGCTGCGAGCCCTCCGTCGTGAACAGGATCAGGAAGTGGCTTTGCAATTCAGCATCTGGTGCATCGGCGAGAAAACGGCGGCCCGGCTGAAGGAGAGCTACGGCATCGACTGCCAGCGCGGCTCCAAGCTCGATGGCTCCTCCCAGCCGCAGGTGACCATCCTGGACAGCTCCGAACGCAAGAAGATGGCCCAGCTGGGTCAAGGTGACAGGGCGACAAACGTCTGCCAGTTACCGAAGCTAACCGCGTTTAACGGCCAGAGTGCGACGTTCCGCCTGGAGGGGATGACTCTGTTCGATCAGGTGCTTCCTGGCCTGGTCAGGACCGGGGACGATGCCATTCAATGCGCCTTTCAGGGGCCAGCCTCGGGAAGCAGCGGTTGCTCTCCGCCCGGAGTGTATCTCACGGCCCAAGGGATCCTCCGGGGCGAATTGAAGTCCATTCGGGTCAACGTGGACTTCAAAGCGTCGGCGCGGGTGGGTCCCGGAAGAGCGGCGAAGCTCCTCCCCTCTGGAAGGTCCAGCAGACCCTGACGATTCCCGACGGCAGCACCGCCGTGCTGAGTGGCTGGAAAGTGGAGCCAGACTCGGCGGACTCGCCTTCGCGGAAGCGTCAGAAGCGCTATCTGCTTGTGATGGTGACCCCGCAGAAGATCATCCTGGATGAGGAGGCCCCACTGCCGCCGCAGGGAGCGGGCTATCCGGGCTATCCGGGCGAGCAGCCCGCCCCGCCCCCGACGAAGCCGAGCGAGGAGTCCCCGAAGAAGGCGAGTCAGAAGGCGGCTGCCCTGGTCAGGAAATATCGCCAGGCGTGCAGCGAGGGGCGAGAGGAGGAGGCGCGCAAGCTGGGCCGGGAAGCGCTCAAGCTCGACCCGACCTGTTTCGGCAAGACGCCTTGATTGTCTCCCGAAAATCCAGCGAAACAGGATCACGTTTCGCCGCGACGCGCAGCGGAGCGCGGGGGCAACCACCCCCGCGCTCCGCTGCGCGTCGCGGTTAAACAACCCTATAATGGGACAGCACGCCAATTCCCAAACAGCGCCCTGAAGGGATCGCACCATGAGTCACCCAGCTGCCCCCAAACCACTCGAGCGCTTCGACATGCCCCTTCTGGGGATGCACTGCGCCGGCTGTGCCGGGCGCATCGAAGCAGCCCTGAACCAGGCGGCCGGCGTCAGCAACGCCAGCGTCAACTTCGGCACCGCCCGGGCCACCGTGGTCTACGACACCACGCGGACCGATCCGCGGACCCTGCGGGAGGTGGTTCGCCGGGAGGGCTTTGACGCCATCGTCCCCGAAGCCAGCGCTCCCGAGGATGCCGAGTCGCAGGCCCGGGAGAAGGAGTATCAGGGGCTGAAGCGGCGGCTGATCCTGGCCGCGGTGCTGACCGCTCCCGTGGCGGTGCTGTCGATGGCCGGGCACCTCATTCCGGCGCTGCGGCCTCTGCTGGACTTTCCCGGCCGGGCCTGGGTGGAACTGGCCCTGACCACGCCGGTGCTGTTCTGGGCGGGCGGGCACTTCTTGACGTCGGCGTGGTCGTCGGCCCGGCGCTGGTCGGCCGACATGAACACGCTGGTCGCCGTGGGCACCCTCGCCGCTTACGGTTACAGCCTGGTCGCTACCATCGCTCCGTGGTTGCTGGTCAGTCACGCGGGCCATCCCGGCTCCGCTCCGCCGACCTATTACGAGACGGCCGCGGTGATCGTCACACTGATCCTGTTTGGCAACGTGCTTCAGACCCGGGCGACCAACCGTACCCGGGGAGCGATCCGCGCCCTGATCGGCCTGCAACCGCGCACCGCCCGGGTGGAGCGGAACGGGACCGAGGAGGAGATCGCCATCGAGCAGGTGCAGGTCGGCGACCTTGTGCGAGTCCGGCCGGGCGAGAAGGTCCCGGTCGATGGCGTGATCGTCGAGGGCTCGTCCACCGTGGACGAGAGCATGCTGACGGGCGAGCCGGTGCCAGTCCGCAAGACGGCCGGCGATACGGTGATCGGGGCGACCCTGAACCAGCTGGGCTCGTTCCGCATGCGTGCCACGCAAGTGGGCCCGGACACGGTGCTGAAGCAGATCGTCCGGATGGTGCAGCAGGCCCAGGGCAGCAAGGCCCCGATCCAGCAACTGGCCGACCGCGTGGCGGGCGTCTTCGTTCCTGCGGTGCTGCTGCTGGCCCTGGTCACGTTCCTGACCTGGCTCTTCCTGGCTCAGCCGGAGAATCGGCTGACGCTGGCACTGCAAGCGGCGGTGGCTGTGCTGATCATTGCGTGTCCGTGCGCTCTGGGTTTGGCGACGCCGACGGCCATCATGGTTGGCACCGGGCGGGGCGCCCAGGCGGGCATCCTGATCAAGGGCGGCCCGGCCCTGGAAATCGCTCATCGGCTGACCACGATCGTCTTCGACAAGACCGGCACCCTCACCGAGGGCAAGCCGAGCGTGACCGACGTTGTCGTGTTTCTTCCGGAACGCCACGGAGGGCTTCCGACAGGAGAACGAAGTGCTGCGCCTGGCCGCTTCGGCGGAGCTTGGCTCGGAGCATCCGCTGGGCGCGGCCATCGTGAAGGCGGCCCAGGAGCGTGGGCTGCAACTGGACCAACCAGGACAATTCATGGCCCTGACCGGTCTCGGCATCGAGGCTGACGTGTCGGGCCAGCAGATACTGCTCGGCAATCTGGGCCTGTTCCGCGAACGGGGTCTGGCAGCGGACGATGGAGCGATCCGTCGCCTGGCCGACGAGGGCAAGACTCCGGTGCTGCTCGCCGTCGACGGCCGGTTGGCGGGGTTGCTGGCGATCGCGGATCGGCCTCGGCCGGGGCGCGGGAGGCGGTCGAGCGTCTGAAGCGCATGGGGCTGGCCGTGGTGCTGCTGACCGGCGACAATGCCCGCACGGCCGGGGCCATCGCTCGGCAGATGGGGATCGAGCGCGTCCAGGCCGAGGTCCTGCCGGCGGGGAAGAGCGAGGCGATCAAGAAGCTGCAACAGGCAGGTCAGGTAGTGGCGATGGTCGGCGACGGCATCAACGACGCCCCTGCCCTGGCCCAGGCCGACGTGGGCATCGCCCTGGGCCAGGGGACCGACGTGGCCCTGGAGTCGGCCGACGTTACCCTGGTCAAGGGCGACCTGAACGGGGTAGCCGGCACTGTCGCCCTGTCGCGGGCCACCATGCGAACGGTGCGCCAGAACCTGTTCCTGGCGTTCGCCTACAACGTGCTGGCCATCCCCATTGCCGCGGGAGTGCTGTATCCGCTGACCGGCTGGCAGCTCAGTCCGATGATCGCGTCGGCGGCAATGGCCCTGTCGTCGCTCAGCGTGGTGTCCAACGCCCTGCGGCTGCGCGGCTTTCAGGTGAGGCAGCAGGAACACTAATCGGCGCGAATCTTCGCTAATCGAAGGAAGGAGAGCCGATTCCGATTAGTGTGGATCAGCGTGGATTAGTGTTCCGTTTGGGGCAGCAAGCACATACCCGGCAGCAGTGGTTTGTCGTGTCCCTTGCCGTAGCGATCGCGTTCCCAGGTTTCGGTCCAGTCCTTCCAGGAAATGGGCCGCTCGCAGAACAGCAATCCCGCCAGCGGGACGACCTGCTCCGGTTGAGCCAGGGGCACCAGGCCAGTCCGGGTGATGCAATACTCCCCTAACGACGGCAGCCGGGCGGCGACCTGCTCCCGCACCAGGTGGACGCCGGCCAGCTTGTAGAAGCCGGCCAGCGCGTCGAGAAACGTCTGCTGCTGCTCCGCGCTGACCCCGCTCAGGAAACCAACCTGGTCAACGCTGGCCACCAGCAGGCCGGCGTGATACTCCAGTGCCAGCACCAGATGGCCGGTCCCAAAGGGGTGCGCTCCGGCCGGCAGGCCGGCCTGCGCTTCGTCCACCGCCGGCCCATTCCCTTTGATCCCGGTTACCGCGGAAGCCGTTGTGATGCGGTTGTCGTGCCGATCTTCCCTCACCGCCGGGCGACTTAGCGCCACCGTGATGCGCCGGGTCGCCAGCCGGATCTGCTCGACCTTCCACGGCCCGGGTATCCGCGCAGCGGGTGCGCCCAGCCGCGGCTGGTTGCCAGCAGCGCCAGCAGGTTGCGGTCCAGGAAATGCCTCAGCGCTTCCTCGACCCCGGCCAGCCCCTCCTGCTGTTTGCGGGCCGACTGGTTCTTGCCGCGACGCAGGTTCCGGCGCAATCGAGCAAACAGTTTCGGCAGCGTCCCCGAATGGAAGCCGGGACGCATCAGCCGCAGCACCGTCTCACCGTGATGGCCCACGATCACCGGGTCGAGCGTCGGCGACTGATTGGCCCGGTACAGCCGCCAGTTCTCCTTCAGCTCCCACGCCAGGAAACCAAAGATGCCCGGAATCAGCATGCCAATGGTGCCGGCGATGGCGAACGCCTCCACCGTCGGGAAGTTAAACGCCCACTCCAGGAAATACGCCAGCTTCGGCACGCCCAGCGTCATGACCAGCTTGTGCGACACCGTCACCACCGGGAAATGCTTGATCGGGTTGATCTGCGGCTCCACCAGCAGGTTGATCACGAAGCGCACCACAAAGGTGATCAGCGACCAGAACAGACCCAGGATCGCCTTGAGGACCAGGGAGAATTTGCTCTCGCCGCCCTGGAAGCGCAGCCATTCATCGACCGTGTACAGGAGTTTTTCGATCCGCTCGATCAGGCTGCGGAAGACGTAGACCACCAGCCGGAACAGGTCGGGCAGCACGTTGGTCCGCAGCAGCTTCCAGGAGCGCACCAGGCGGTCCGTCGTCACCTCCTCCAGATACAGTCCCAGCCGGGAGATCAGCAGCAGGTTCAGTCCCACGAACAGACCGATGCCCGTGGCCAGCAGGAGATGCGCGTCCGCTTTGCGCAGGTACAGGAACAGCAGCACCGGCGCCGTCCACAGCAGCGGCTTGAGCAGATACTGGCCCAGCACAAAGTACACCCGGCTCTGGAGAAAACGCTGCACCAGCGGCAGGGCCAGTACAGTGGCCGGCAAGTCCCAGAAGGGCCAGCGAAACCCCCGGCACAGGGATAGGAACACGTCGCCGGCCCGCTTGCGGAAGGCGGGCCAGTAGAGCAGGCCCAGAAAGAAGAAACCGAGCGGCAGCAGCGACCACGTGTGCAGCAGGTGCGGCCTCTGCGGGCGCAGGGCGAACCCCGTGGACATCATCAGCCAGCCGCCGGCTCCCTGCGGGGAGGCCGCCAGACCGATCGCATTGGCCAGCCGCAAGGTCGGCGGCAGCCGCATCGGGCCGAACAGATACCACAGCGGATCGATGACAATGTGCTGCAAGCCCTCCAGCACCAGGTAGGCCCCGCCGAACGGCACCGCCAGGTACAGCGTCAGCAGCCGGCCAATCCAGGTGCCGAAGAACAGCGAGCTGAACCGCTGCATCCAGCGCAGATAAATCTCGCCCCGGCGATAGACGCCGTCGGCGGCTTCAACCAGTTTGCGGTTGGCCAGGATCAGCGGATCGCCCGTCACCAGCTCGCCCGGGCCGGCCAGGTCGGGCAGCTTGAGTCGATTGCGCGCGACCGCATCGCGGAGATCGCTCATCCTCAGGAACCCCTTCTCGACCGCCAGGTCCAGAAGTTCCTCCACCAGCTTGTCGCGCTCCAGTTCCTCGACCAGCGAACCCGGCTTCAGCCCCACTTCCGTCAGCGCCTCGGCGATCCGCGGCCGAAGCGTGTCGCGCAGTTCCTTTTCACCCTGATGGATCGCCCTGGTCAGCAGCTGGCTCAATTGCTGGCGATGCGCTTCGGGGATGCGGGTGGTGGTCAGCCGATGCAGGGCCCGCCGCAGATGGCGGACGCGCAGCACCAGCCGCTGGTTGGCCAGGGGCCGTTTGATCGGCCGGCTTCCCAGGGACACGACCCAATCGACCAGGTCCACGGCGTACAGGTCGCGTTCCTGGTCCAGGCAGACCTTTTGCAGGTCATACAGCAAGCGGGCCTCGGGCGACCAGGTCCCCTGGGCGGCCGGCTCCAGCAGGAAGGGCAGCGATTGCACCCACGTCTCCGCCTCGGCGTCGCTCAGACCGAGAGCCAGCTGCAGCCGGGCAGCCAGCCGATCAACGTCGGCCAGGGCCGCGGCCCGGGTCCGCGGCTGCTCGAGCGTGGTGGCCCACTGGACCGCCCGCTGCCGGAAAATCGCGGCACGCACCACGTTGCCCTTTGCCTCGGCGCGCTCGGCCCGGCCAATCAGATGGCGATACCACCAGCGCTGTTCGTCAGAGTCCTCCTGGCCGGCGAGGAGGATCTCATGCGGGCCACCGGTCTCGCTTCCGGGGACCTGGGTCGCCTGCCAGAGGTCCTCCGCCGCCAGGTCCTGGGCCAGCACCCGGTCGATGGTCTCGAAGCGGGTGATCGTGGGGAAGTACTGCGGCAGCAACCGCGGCTGAAAGAACTTCAATTCCAGGTAGAGACTGGCAAACTCCTCGTAGACGGTGCGCCTGTCGCCGGGCGGCAGCAAGAAGTTTTCCTGCCGCAGCACCGACTCGATTTCCGCGAACTCGGTCAGGCCGATCTGGCTAACCCGCTGGCGCAGGGCCGGGTCGTCCAGCTGCCCGGCCCGGATGCGATCCTGCAGCGCCTTGTGGACCCGGGCATGGAACAGCAGCCGCCAGTACTCGCGCAGCACCTGCCCGCGAGTGGCCGGCTCATGCAATTGGTGCTCATCGGGAAGGGGCAACAGGATCAGCGTTTCCGGGACGTAACGGCCCCTGGCCAGCCTCAGCTCGCCGCGATCGGCGATGCGCAGCAGGGCGCCGCTGAAGATGACGTAGCTCTTGTGGTGCGGCACCTGCAAGCCGAACCCTTCCAGAGCGCGATCCTGCTTGATGACGCGCCGCAGGATGCGCGGCGCGACCAGCAGCACCGAGGGATCGATCCCGGTCAGGATTCGCTCCAGCTCGGCAAGGGTCAAAGGACCGCTCGGGCTCATGGCATTCATGAAGCAACCCTGGAGGGCAACGGCGGCAAGCCGGGCGAGCTTCCCGAACCGATTTTATTGTAATCAGCCCGGCCAGAGAACCTTGATCTCGTCCCGATCTTTCCCCCCGTGCCTCCGTCTGGCATAATCAGCAGTGGGACGGCAACGGGGGTGTTGCCCGACCCCTGCCGGCTTGCCCGGCAGGTGAAGCAGGTCAGCAGCTAGAAGAGAAGGCAGAAGAACATTTTTCTTGCCTTCTCTTCTAGCTGCTGACCTCCTTCACCTGCCGGGCAAGCCGGCAGGGGTCGGGCGGCACCACCCTGGATAAGACAAGAGTGGGAATCCGTCGTCAGTCATTCGGTATCTGCGCATGGTCAAGCTGCTGTCTTGCTCACAGGGACACTACTGGGAATCGGCCGAGTCGCCCGACGGGGCCGAAGCGCAGGCCGGCCTGCCGGCCGGAGCGCACCTCGGCGTGCAGCAGGTGTTTTGCCCGACTTGTGGCGGCATCGCCGACGTTCTGCCGCTGCTCGACCTGGCCCCGACGGAACCAGGGCCGGCCAAACCGGCGACCAGCTCCGGACACCCGTTGCCCCTGCGCGACTCCGCCGGCCGACCTGTGGTGGCTGGTTACGAGATCCAGGAAGACCTGGGCCGGGGACCAACCGGAATGCTGGGCTACCGCGCCCGCCAGCAGGGGGTCGGCCGGACCGTGCTGCTGCACGTCGCCGTGGCCCGCGAAGATCCCGGCCAGCAAATCTGGGGGAGCCTGCGCTCCGAAGCGTCGGCCCTGGCCAAGCTGGCCCACCCCAACGTGGTGCAGGTCCTCGAAGCCGGCGAGCGCGACCGGCAGATCTTCTACAACGTGCTGGAATGGATCGAGGGGCCCAGCCTGGCCCAGGTGATGGCTCAGGGTCCGCTGACGCTCAAGCAGATCGTCGCGCTGGTGGAGATGCTGGCCCGGGCTGTCTCTTTGCGCATGAGCGCGGCGTGGTGCATCGCAATCTCAAGCCGGCCAGCATCCTGCTGCAGCATCCCCACGTCGAAAAAGCGGAGCCCGGCCCGAAAAAAGAGTCCCAAGCGGAGGCCGGCCTGCCGGCCGGAACCCGCGCAGCGGTGCGGTCGCCGGCAGTGCTTCCCAAACCCGGCACGCTTCAGCTGCATCCGTCGGCGTTCTTCCCTCGGATCATCGATTGGGGCCTGGGCCGTCGGCCGTTGGAGGGCGATCCCTGCGACCTGGACCTGCATTGCTGGAGCGGCGAAGGACGCAAACCCGGTTTGCCGTACTACCTGTCACCTGAGCAGGTGTGGGGGCGGGTCAAGGACATTGGACCGTCGTGCGACGTTTACGCGCTGGGAGCGATCCTCTTCGAGCTGCTGTCCGGCCAGCCGCCGCACAAGTCCGGCCAGCTGAGCGAGGTGCTGGACAAGATCCAGACCGAGGAGACTCCTTTGCCCGAGAGCGTGGCCGAGGGCAAGTATCGCTCGCTGGCCCGGTCGGGCGGCGACCTGGAGCTGATCTGCCGCAAGTGCCTGCGCAAGGACCCGAAGCGGCGCTACGCCACGGCCCTGGACCTGGCCGAGGACCTCTGGCGCTATTCCCAGGGTCAGCCGATCAAGGGCCAGGGCCGGGGCGGCAAGGTGCGCCGGATCGGCCTGTGGGTGCGCCGGCACGGCAGCCACCTTATGATACTGTTCCTGATCCTGGCCGGGTTCGTGGCCGTCTCCATCGCCTACAACGTCGGGCAGGAGAGCGGCAAGTACGCTCCAAAGTTCCCGCAGAAGGGCGGGTGGCGGGAGGAAGGCATTCGCCTGCAGAATGAGTTACAGCAGGCCCAGCAGGCGCTGCAGACCGCTCAGTACGCCCGCCAGCTGGCCCTGGTGCAGCGCGACCTCGACCTGGGCCAACTCCGGTCCGCCCTGAAGCAGCTCGACGGCCTGCCCGCGGGGCAGCGCCACTGGGAATGGTACTATCTCCACGCCCGCGCCCAGCAGCAGGACGCCCAGCGCAAACTGCTCCGGTGCGGTTCTCCCGTCCAGGCCCTGGCTTACAGCCCCACCGGTCAGTATCTGGCGGTTGGCGCCGGCAGCGAGCTCGGACTTTGGCTTTGGCGTCCAGCCCAAAGGGGAAGTGCGGCTCTGGGACCTGTTCTTCAGCCAGGAAAAGGTGCCCGGTCCCCAGATCAACGGTCCGGTGCGTTCGCTCAGCTTCGATCCGACCGGCGCCAGCCTGGCCGTGGTCGCCAACAACTTCCGCGGCAGTGAGGTGCTGTCCTGGAACGTCACGGCGGGGTTCGAGCAGTGGCGGCAGAACCTGGGCATCAAGCAAACCTGTGCCGTGCTCTGGGCAGCCGACGGCCAGAAGGTGCTGACGCTGGATCGAGACGGCACTTTGCGCGAGCACCAGCTCTTCAACGGCATCGTGAACGTGCAGCGCGCGACGTCGCCGAACGAGCCGTGGCGCAACCCCACCGGCAATCTGCCGATGGCCCTGTGCGACGGCCTGGGGAGACCGCGCCTGGCCGTGCTGGCCACCGACGGCCAGACGATCCACGTTCTGGACCCGGCCCGCAACTACAGCGCGGTCGATCTGCGCGGCCACCTGCAGCGGGTCACCGGGCTGGCGGGCAATCCGGCCACCAGCCAGCTCGCCAGCGTCAGCCTGGATGGGACCCTGCGGATCTGGGACCTGATTGCGAACAGGGAGAAACACGCCCTGCGCAGCCACCAGGGACCGGTCAAGGCGGTGGTCTGCAGCACGGACGGCAAGCGGGTGCTGACCTGCGGTCAGGACGGCACCGTGCGCGTCTGGGACCCGCACGGAGGCATCGAGCTGCTGACCGTGAAAGTGGCGGAGAAGGATCTCTCGACGCTGGCCCTGAGCAGCAACGGCCGGCAACTGGCCGTGGGCCAGGGGAACGAGGTCATCGTCCTGGGTTCGCCGCGTTGACAGCGAGGACCTTGTCTTCCTCTTCCACGTACTGCACCCTCATGCCAGCCGGATCGCATCCTGAGGGCGCTCCCACCGAGGCTCCCCAGCGCATTTCCCAGTTGACCCGGCATCCCCTCCGGGAAAAAAAGGGAAAAAAAGGGACGCATCTATTTATTGGGTGGGTGCTGGCAGGCATGGTGAACCGCAACTCATCCGGTCGTTCAGATCCTCGCCAGCTGCCCCGCCTCGATCAACCTCGCAAAATGCCGCTCCACTTGCCCCGGCAGCTTCCCGCCCGTCACCAGCACGCCCAACTCCATGTTGATGGTGAAGGCGTACTCGGTCAAGTTGGCACTCGACAGGAACATCCGCTGTCCATCGGCCACGGCACACTTGACGTGCAGGATGCCGATCTTGCCGTTGTCGTCCTTGGGCCGGTTCTCCTGCGGCCAGTAGTACGACCGAGCAGGCCGAGGCCACGTTGTCGCCCAGGGCCAGCAGGCAATCGTATTCGCCCTGGCCCTCGATCCGGTTCGGCGTCTCGACGATCAGCCGGATGCCGACGCCCCGGTTGGCAGCGGCGACCAGCGCCTCACGGATGCGCGGAATGCGGTAGACGGCGTAGCTCACCACCGTCAGCCGCTTCGTCGCCGAGTTCACGACTTCGAGGATGGCCTGCTCCGTCTGCCGGAACCGAGTGTCGGCGGGTTCGGGGCCAGTCCAGACGATCTCGACCGTCTCCTCGTGCCGGTGATCGTGTTCGCTCTTGGCCGCCGTCACCAGGGCCACGGCGACCGCCTCGGCTCCGACGCTGCCCGCACGGGAGTGCCAGAGGTCGAGGAAGTCGGCGGTCGCATCCCGGAAGTCGGGCGTCGGCAGGCATTGCAGGATCGCTTCCGTGCCGCTGCCCGTTCGAGTCCGCCGTGCAGCGACACGGCCCCGGCCACGGCACAGCATCACCGAATGGGGCAGACGATCTGCCAGCTGTGCCGCCGCCGCTCCGATTTGGTGATGTTCGTGGTTCATCGGTCTTACCCGAAGAACGCCAGGTCGCTCGCGCTCGACCGTGGAAACCAGCACCGCCCGGTCCAGGTACTTGTTGCCCCGCTCGCAGGACGTTTCCGGTGCGAACAGGCAGGCATGGCACGAAGCGGCGTGCAGCGTGATGCCGTCTCGATAGGGGTGATGCTCGGCGCAGAGCGGGTCGCTGGCGCAGAGCCGCATGTTGTCGAGGGCTTGATCCAGATGCCGCTCCAGCGTCTCCGGCTTGCCCAGCGACACCAGCCCGCCGAGCGTGCCTTCGCTGTCCGGGCGCCGCGGTGTAGATCAGCACGCCCGCCATCTCCGGCTCGTCCTCGCCGGGATTGCGAGAGTAGATGCGTTCCCGGAGCGAGGCCGTGGTGTAGCCGCACTCGACGGCCAGTTGCCGGATCAGGGCGTGGGCGAACGAGTGCAGCAGGACGAAGCGGAGGCCGGGGTAGAACTCGTGCGGCGGCTCCAGCTTCCGGGCGATGCGCCAGCGCTGATGAGCTTCGAGGAACACCCCGTCCAGGACTTCTTGGCCTTCTTGACCCACTTCTGGATCACGTCTTCCTTGAAGTGGAAGAACAGCCCCTCGCCACGAATCTCCGAGGCCGGAACCCAGGTCGGCTGGGTCCGGGACAGCCTGGCCCGCTGGCTGGCCGGGAACGCTGCCGGGTTGTCGTAGTCGCTGGGCGACTCGATGCGGGTGAAGCCGACCAGCGCCCGCACTTCCCGCAGCCGCTCGGCCAGGACGATCTTCTCGAAATACTTGGCGTAGCGTTTCGGCGGCGCTGCGACCCGCAGCTGGAAGTCCCGGCTCTTTTCCGCCGAGTCGGGGTCGATGAAGACTTCCCATTCCGGCGTCTTGAGGTCGGACGGGTCGCCGCTCTCCTCGGGCACCGCCGTCTTCTTGGCTTGCACCGCCTGCCAGATCTCGGCGGGCGTGTACTCGGCCAGATCACGCAGTTGCGGCGTCACCTGCTGCAACAGTTCGATGTTCTGCTCGCTCTGCACCTTCTCCAGGATGGTCCAGTGGTCCTCGACCAGTTGCGTCAGCTTGCCGGACGCCTGGGGGATCGCCAGCGCCGAGAGCATGATGCCGAACCAGGAGTTCGACGCCCCCTGGAGCATCGGCTCCATGCGCATGTCCTGGCCGTTCGGAGCCTTGCACCCGGCTTCGTCGTGATCCCGAAGGTGGGGCCGACGTGCCTGGCACACCGGCAGCGCCATCAGGTCCATCTTGAAGGCGTCGGACATGGGCCGGATCGCCCCGCAGTTTGCACCTTCGCATTGCACGAAGATGCTCGCCGCTTCGCCCGTGGCCGACGGTTCGAGGAGTTTCAGCCCGCCCTTGCAGTTCGTCGGGCCGTTGATGGACGAACTCCCGCCAGGGGAAGTCGTCGAGATGGCCGTTCTTGCAGGCCACGATGAAGCGGGCGGGGACCACGGTCGGCGGCTTGCCGGGCTTGGTGCAGTTGGCGTGGACGTAGCGGATCTGATCGGTGCGGTACGGCGTCTCCAGCTTGAACAGGCCGCTGCTGAGCGGGGCCAGCCGGCGACAGTACGGGCAGACCATCCACCGAGGAAACGGGGCGACCGGGATGCCGACCAGGGCCGAGGCATCGAACTGGTTGACCTGATAGGTGTCCGGCACCACCGGGGCCGACCGCAGCGACTTCACCTGCTGGCCCAGCACTTCCTTCACCGAGGCCAGCAGCCGCTGCTCGCCGATCTCCACGGTGTCCTTGACCGGCCAGTCCTCCAGGCCCATGACCATGACCGACAGGTTGGGCAAGTCGATGATCGAGCCGATGCCGAAGGTGGTGAGCGCCTGGCTGGGCCGCAGTTCGCCGACCTTGCAGCGTTTCGGGTCATTGCTGGTCATGGGGCAGCTCCTTCCTCGGCGTCGTCGCTGCCGTCATCGTCCATGCCGTAATCGTCCAGGATCAGGTTGGCGGTCGGCTCGACATCCCGCAGCGAATTGAGGCAGGTGAACTCGTCCCACGGCTCGATGCTCGGCTTGCGCAGCAGGCCGACCGTGACGCCGTCCTTCTTCGTCTCGTAGCCAAGCTGGTTGCCCTGGGCCGTCCGCTGCGCCCGCTTCTGCCACAGGTCCATCTTCCGCTTGAGTTGCTGCCGGACCTCCTCGGCGGCTTCGACGCCCGGCGATCAGCTCGGCCCGCCGGGTGATCGCTTCGATGGCGTCGTTGACGTACTGATGGCCTCGCTGGGTCGCCATCAGCATCGCCTTGTCGTTCGAGTTGAACTCGAAGCCCGGCTGCCGGACCAGCGACACCAGCAGCGCCGCCAGCCCACGGGCCGTCGCCCCCGCCGAGAACGGCGTGACCGACAGGGCTTCGACGTGCTTGTAGAACGTCGAGTGGTAATGCTCGAAGGTTTCGTAGTGCGACAGGTCCCGTGGCCTCGCCCAATTGAAGACCGTGCAGACCAGGCCGGGGATACTTGCGTCCGACACGGCTGGTGGCCTGGATGTATTCCGCCGTGGTCTTCGGCTGCCCGGCCACGACCATCAGGCCCAGCCGGGGCACGTCCACGCCGACCGAGATCATGTTCGTGGCCAGCAGCACGTCGAGGGGCCGGGGGATGAACTCGTCGCCCTCTCTTCCGCTTCTTGATGTCCTCCAGCATCGCCGGGTCGAAGCGGCTCTCCAGGAGGTCGAGCGTCTCGGGAATCGCCGTCGATCCCAGCCGGGAGGTCAGCTCCTTCACCGTGTCGGGCGTGTAGAGCGTGCGGTTGGCCAGCCCACGGTCGTCCATCTTGCGCAGGCGGGTCCGCACGTCGTCATCGACCAGGCGCTTCATGCCGCCGAGTTCCCGCAGGCTGTTGAAGTAGCCCACGAGCGTCATCCACGGATCGGCGTCGAGGCCGTACTTCTCGAACAAGACCTGGCCCGCTGACAGGAAGGCGACGTAGACCCGGATGAGTGCCGCCTTCAGCCGGCGGCCGGGGGCGCAGACAGCCGATGTATTTCCGGCCCGGCGTCTGTCTCGCTCGACTTGCGTTGCAGGGAGAAGAAGTTGTCGCCGATCTCCAGGCCGCTCGGCGGAAAGATGTTCAGGCTGCGGAGGAACAGCCCGTAGACCTGATCGCTGGCCCGGCGAATCGTCGCCGTCGAGGCCACGACCTTGGGCCGGACCTTCTTGCCGTTCACTTCCCAGGTGCAGAGCCGGTCGATGGCCGTCTCGTACAGGCCGACCAGGGTGCCGAGCGGCCCGCTGATGAGATGCAGCTCGTCCTGGATGATGAGGTCGGGTGGTCGCAGCGGGTTTTGCGGCAGCACCTTGGCCGCAGGCGCATTGCCCTTCGCCCGGTGGACGCCGTTGATCTCCAGTTCGCCCGCCTTGTCGGCCAGGCCCGGCGACCGGAAGCCGTGGCGTTCGCAGAAGCCGTCCACCTGCCCAAAGAGCATCTGCACCGAGCCGTTCCACGGCATCTGGGCGAACTTGTCCACCGTGGTAATCAGCAGCGACGGCAGCCGGCGATAGATTTCCTCGTCCACCACCATCACCGGCAGCCCTTCGCCCGGCGCTTCCTTCATCGAGAACTTGCACTGCCCGAACTTGGCCCCGCAGTAGATGCAGCGTCCGGCAGGCCCCCTCGTTGTATTTCTCGACCTTGATGTGCTTGCCGGGGTCGATCTTGGTGCCGCACCACGGGCAGTTGGTCAGTTGGTGCGGCGATCCGACGCCTCCGAGCGCACCCATCTTCGGCTTGCCGCCGTGGGCCGATTTCACCGCTTCATCGGCGTCGTCGGTCCAGTTGGGCGTGGTGCTGCCGCCGACCCACAGGCCGATGCGGAACGGCGTCTTGCCCCAGCGGTTGTCGCCGTTGCTCAGGGCCGTGCGGCGAATGTCCTCGCAGGCACAGATCAGCGCCGCGGCCCGCTGGAACTGCTGGAGCGTCAAGAGCCGCAGCGTGTACCGCATCAGCACGGCGACGCCGTTCTCGCCGGAACGCCCTTCGACCGTCCCTTGCAGCCGGCGCAGGCCGAGCGTGTAGGCGGTCAGGCCCAGGTACGCTTCGGTCTTGCCGCCGCCCGTGGGGAACCAGAGCAGGTCGGCCACCGCCTCGGGCGACTCGCTGCGTTCGGGGTGATCGAACTTCGTGATCCCCGGCAGGTTCAGGAGGATGAACGCAAGCTGGAACGGATACCAGGAGCGGTTCTCCGGGATGTCGATGATCCCCATGTCGGGCTTCTCGTCGCCCCGGCGCACGCGCTCGGCAAAGAGCGAGTGCGTCCGCTGCAGCCACATCGCCCGGTTCATGAACTGGAACGCCTGGGCTGCCCTGTCGTCCTTGTCGAGCAGGTCCAGCCCGGCCTCGATCCGCTTCAGCGTCGCGCGGCAGCTGGCAATGGCTTGCTGGGCGACGTGCTTGAAGTGCAGCAGCCCCTCGGCCGGGTCGGCAATCCGCTTTTCCTCCCGGTCGATCCAGTCCTTGTAGGCTTCGAGCAGCGGCTTGAGCTTGGGGCGGTACTGCTTCGGGTTGCCCTCGGCCAGCAGCTTCATGTCGAGGATCAGCCCCTCCAGCTTGGCGAAGGCCGGGTTGATCTCGGCGTCTTCGGGACGGGGCGGGGTCGTCCGGGGAACCTCGTAGCTCGGCACGACCCTGGTGCGGACCCGCACGGCATGGTTCGGGTCGGGCGACACATCGACGTGGACGCCGATGCCATGCCCCACGGCGAACTCGACGTGCCGGCGATAGAGCATCGCCAGCAGGTCGTTCTCGGCCTTCACGGCCGGGTCCGTGCCGGTCAGTTCGAGGATGGTGTGCCGCTTGTGGATGACCGGCGCACCGTCCGACGCCCTCGGCCATCAGTTCCGGCTGGAACACCCAGGCAGGCGTCCTTCCGCGCTTCCGGCTCCTGCTGCTCGTTGACCAGGAACAGCGTGATGCACCAGTGATCGGGCCGTTTGCGGACAAGGCCCTGGACCACGACTTCCGGGCACCTGGCATCGACGCTGATCGGCTGGAGCGGGCCTTCCTGGAGCGTCAGCCGGTGTCTTGCCGCCGCGGGGATGCCGCTTCCAGACCAGCCGGGGATTGCCGGTTTTCTCGCTGACGAGGTATTCGCTCTTTTCCCGGAGGTACTGCCCCCAGGCAGCCGAGACGTCGATCTCCCTGGCTTCCAGGTTCAGCGAGAAGGTCATGCCGAAGGACGACGGGATCAGGGCCTTCTCCTGCGCCGGGGCCTGATCGGTCGTGCCGTCCTGCGTGGTGTCCCGGCCACCGAGGGCCAGGTCGTCGCCGTCGAGGATGGCAGCGTCCGCATCCACTTCGTCGTCGTCGAGCGGCGGCGGCCCGGCGGCAGGCCGGGCCAGGCGATTCACCGGCCCTGGCCCGCTTGCGGGGAGCCAGCACGCCGATGAAGTACCGAGTGCCGGGCGACTCGGTGATCTCCTCCTCGGGGCTGCCGGGGCCGAGCAGTTCCTTGAGGAGCATCGTTTCGAGTTCGTCCCGCAGCTGGAGCGGCGACACGGTCGGTTTGAGCGTAACTGTCATTCCTCGTCCTCCTGCTCATTAAAGAGCGGGGCCTCAGCTCTCATTGGCCTTGCTGCTATCACCCTGGGAGCGGTCTTCTTTGACCCTCCCTTCTTCTTCTCATGCAGCCATTGCTTGACTTCCTCGGCATAGCATTCTTCGAGCATGGCCCGAAGCTGGACAGGAGAGGGAGGGGGAGTCAATACGTTGGTCATGGTAGCACTTCCACGGGAATGTCGGTGAAGACCGCCAGGCGGGTGTCGTTGGTGAGGAAGCGGTCGCAGGCCGCCTCCACCGCGGCCGCCAAATGCAGCGAGTCGGCCAGCTTGAAGTTGTGCCTGGCCCGGATCAGCGTGGCCCGGTCGAAAACCGCCGTCGTGATCGGCACCAGACGAACATCTGACCGGGTAAAGAAAGCGTCAAAGCTGGCCAGCGTTGTCGTGGCGCCGAGCTTGAGAGGTTTCACACGGCATTCCAGACGGGTCAGGTCGCTGAACGCCGGCACATCACCCGCTTTACGCATCGCAGCCAGGCGAGCCACAGCCCGGACGTTGAACGGCCCCACCGTGTCGAGCAAGTAGATCAGGATGACGCTATCGCAGTAAATCACCATTCCGGCTGCTCCGGCTTCTGACGTTGCTGGTCCGCTTCTTGGAGCAGGTCGTCGATGCGGTCCCCTTCACGCAACCACCCAATGTGGGCGGTGGTCTCTTCCTCGTTCATGAAGGGGTAGCCTGCCGCCTCTCGCTCGACCCGGATGCGCTGGAGATGCTCAAACCAGTCCTCCTTCGGCGTCGGCTTTCTTGGCTCCGTGGGCGCGGGAGCAATCAGCTTTATCTGGGATCGAAGGAATCCGCAGATGGCACTGTTCACGACTCGCTCGAACCATCCGATTGGCGGGAATGGGCGCTGCCGGTTGAGGACGGATACGAGTGCGTCTGACGGAATAAGATGCGATGGCCCGACGACGGCGCTGGCTGGGTAAGATTGCCCGCTGTGTGTAGCTCCGCTTCGTGTCCGGTACACTTCGTCCAGCGCCTTTCGACGTCGTTTTCTGAGGGGCAGAGGTAGTCCGGGACAATGAAGAGGTCGTCTTCACCTTTGATGGCATCCCGGTCCAGATTATCGAGAAGGAACTTCTTGAACTTTTTGCCAGACCAGGGGTTTCCTTTGCACGCCTCCAGGGCAAGACGGTCGGCCACGTCCTTGCTCAGTCCTTCCTTCTTCATTGCAAAGGACACAAGACCACTTTTCGAGGCGATTTTCCCATCCGTATCCGGTTCCCAATTTTTCAGGACTGCTCCAGCCATCGTCTCGGCAGCTGAGATGAAGAGTTGGTAGCAAGTCTCGGGCTGCGACTCAATCCGTTCCATCGCTAAGGCGTAAAGCCTTGCAGCCCGCACGAATGCAGAAGCCAGGTTCAGTTTTGGCAGCGCCAGCAGCGTTTGCATGATCCCGGTAGAGTCGAATGGCACCGGCGGAGGTTGGTAACTTTTTACCTTGACGTCTTTCAACCCATAAAGGAACTGAAAAGGGCGTTCCTTCCAGTAGGACATCCTCATGGTCGTCACGGTTGGGATCGGGTAATCCGCCAGGATTGGAGGAACATGGGTGCTGTCGTACTGCTCTCGGATCTTGGTCGAGACGGTGACGAGGCGGCGGCAGAGCAGCGTCAGCAAGGCGGCGATGTCCGAAGCGATCTCCAGGTCAGGATGGTACGAGCGGGAGACGCTGCCCTCCGGCTCCGTCACCTGGGGAACGACAAATCGCAAGACCAGTTCTTGTGGATAGTCGTCGTAGGGGCGACTGGCGACAAGCAATTCGATAGGCAGGCGAAGCAGTATTCGTGCCCCATCGCTTTTGCTCCAGTCGCCCTGGAAGTGACCTGGGTAGAACATGCCGCTGCAGATGAGTCGGTACTCGACCCGCACCGAGTTCACGTCGAGCCGGTCCTCAAATCGGACGACCGAATTCTCATCAACCCGCACGTTACCTTCTGCGTTCTTCAGGTAATCGAGAATGTGCATTGCTCTACTTCTCCAACTGCTGTCTTGTTGCGTAAAGCCGAACGTCGGCCCTTCACTCGAACAGCGTCTTCTCTTCTGAGGATACACGGGTGGACGCAGACTTGTTCGCCTTACTCTTTCCCTTCTTCTTGTGCAGCCCTTGCTTGACTTCCTCGGCGTAGCGTTCGTGGTTCAGCTTGAGCAGGCGGGCGAGGACTTCCCGGCGGGCGGTTTCGCTGATCGTGTAGCGCAGCCCTTGCTTCGTCTGGTGGAAACCGTGGCCCAGGTCGAGGTCGGTCCAGCCGTAGGCGGCGGCTACAGTATTGTCCATCTCAACGTGGAGTTGACGGAGTTTCTGAATATTGGCGCTCGCCTCGTCGGGGTTGTGGAAACGGTTGTAGGTCTTGGTCAGCCCCTCCTGCCGGGTCAGCATGATCTGGCGGCGCTCTTCATGGTAGCGTTCCCCGATGGTGTGGAGGCCCGCCAATTTATCGGGGAACGGGAACGTCTCGAAGCAGTCAGAGGGAGTGTACCGCAAGTCTGTTCGCATGGAGGAAGCGTACTGACGGGACCAGACCTCGTGAGCAGTCGATTGCAACAGCGCAAGACGCTCGTTATCGTGCATCGCAAACACAATGAGCATATGAGAGAAGACCCACTCGTTGGGCACGAGAGCGAACGACAACTTGTTGCCGACTTCTGATTTCACAACCACCTGCTTCATTCCGGAGATGGTGCGGGACAGTTCAGGTCGCTTATCAGCGTATATCCACCATTTCTGAGGGAGCGGCTTTCGCAGCACAAACTCTCCCTTGTCGTTTTTTCTTGTCCTCTCAGGCTTGACCTTCTCCTCGATAATGCGGAAGCAGTCGGGGTACTGCATCGCCTGCTCAATGGGCCAGTCGAAGAAGTTGATGACCCAGCGGCTCGGTGTCTGGTCGGGCCGGGAGTTCAGGTCTTCACCATTGAGGTACGGGAACAGCACGTCCTTGTTTCGGGCGTCCTTTTCGATCAGTCGTTGGGCCTCCTCCGGCTCCAGCACGAAGCCCATGCCGAGAACATAGGAACCAATGAACGACTTGCCCTCGTTCGCCTTGAGACGGTACGGGTTGCCGCTGACCGTGCCGGGTGGGGTGAGGAAGGCGGTGATGCCATTCGTGGGTTTCTCGTCAAGCACGAACGGTCCGCTCCACGTTCCCTGCCGCACCCACACATGCGCTACTTCCAGGTTGGCAGTGCCGGGCCAGGGACGACTCGGGACGGCACGGGGGATGACACAGCCGTTTGCGGTCAGTTGCTCCAGCCCCACTTCTCTGGTGTCTCCCTGGGCAATCGTGTTGGTCGCCAGGAACCCAAGCTGCCCGTCCTCTCGCAGCAGTTGTTTGGCACGGAGAAAGAAGTATGCACACAGGTCGGCGTGGCCCCGCTGGCCCTCACCCAGCCGTCCGACAAGATATTCTCGGTAAGCGTCTCCCAGTGTGCCCGTAATCTTCTTGCCGCCCATGAACGGTGGGTTGCAGACAAAGCCATCGAATCCGCCCCGCTCGACCATGACTTCAGGGAACTCAAGCGGCCAGTGGAACGTTTTCTGACCGCCGAGAGCCTTCCGAGCTTCGTTCTCAAGCTCTTCCTCTCTGCCGCTCCCATAACGGGCTACGACTTTAACCAACCCCTCCTGCGTCTTTCCAAACGCATCGGCAATCAGGAGGTCCGCCGCTGCTTTCAGATGGGTCGTGATGCGGTTCGCCTCGCCGCTGAGTTCTTCTTGCCATTCCGTGTCCTTCACCGAAATAGCCTGGATTCTCTGGAGTTGCTGCCGCAAGTCCATCGCCTGCCGCACAACCTTGTCCAATCTCTCGACGTAGGCCGGGGCGACTTCCTGTTTTCCGGTGAGACTGAGGAATCGCAACTGGTCGAGGTTATAAATGCCGGCGAGCGAATCGCCGCAACGAATCGCATGGTCCAGGAACTCAAACGGTAGGTCCTTGGCGAGCGTCAGCAGCCAGAGTGACAGTTTCGCCATTTCCACCGCGAGAGGGTTCTTGTCCACGCCGTACAAGCAGCGCTGGGCGACGATCCGCAGGGCGTAGGTTTGCCGCTCGTCCGGATCGTTGGGAATCGGCTGCTCCGAAGGATGTGCCTCCGAGAGTTCGCCTGCGGGCGTGATTCGCACTGTGCCAGGGTTGGCCCGCTGCACGGCGTCCCAGGCTTCTAGCAGACGAGCCGCCATGTACCGGCACGCCTGAACGAGAAACGCCCCGGACCCACAGGCCATGTCGCATATCTTGAGATCGAGCAGTTCCCTGGCCGAGCGGAGTTTCCACTGTTCCCTGGGCAGCCCCTCGGCAGGGCCGACGTAAACCAGCGGCTCCAGCGTGTACTGCACGATGGGCTCGGTGAGGCTCCTGGGCGTGTAGTGGGTGCCGGTGGAACGCCGGTCTGCGCCCGCGGTGACGAAGACGCTGCCCACGGTGATGACAACCGGATAGCCGACCGTATCGAGCCGGACCAGCCCAGCGAACGGCTTCACCCGCTTCCACAGCTCCGAGTCCTGGCAGGCCGTGCGAAATCGACTGGCGAGCTGATCGTCCGGTTCGGCGTTCAGCCCCTTCCGGAGCGCCGACTCCGACCGGCCCGTTTCGTCCTTGAGGAACTTCAGCAGTTCCTTCTCCCCCCTGGCGGCGATCTTCTCCAGTTCGGCCAGGGCGATCTCCGGCTCCTTGTCCCGGGTCCCGGCCAGTCCCAGCACCGGCTCCGTGGCACGCCGGGCGGTGTGGTCGAGCAGGCCCTCGTAAACGTGGCCGATCTGTTCGATGTCCAGCGACCGGAAACTGAGCTTGCGCGCCTCGGTCGTGCCGCCGACCCTGGTTTGCAGCACTTGCAACGCTTCCAGCAGGTGCAGCACCGTGCGGTTGCTCACCGGCAGCGGTTCCGCCTCGGTCGTCTTCCAGGTCGTGCCGCGCTGGCGGCCTTCGAGGAAGGGAAAGCGGTCCGGGTTGAAGAGACTGCCGCCGTAGGCCGGGAGATGGAGCCGGTCGTGCCTGGCCCCGGCGCAGACGGCCCGGAACGTGGTGAGCAGTCGGGTCCAGGCGTCGTGGCGCAGGCCGAGGATTTCTTCGCCGAACTGATCCGCCGTGGCCCGCAGTTGCTCGCGCAGCGTGCTGACGGCGTAATTCCTGTCGTAGAGTTCATCGCCCAGCAGCAGCAGTTCCCGCTCCTCGGCGCAGAAGAGGAACACCAGCCGCATCATGACGGTCAGGGCCGACTCGTAGAGAACCTTCTCCTCCACGCCGGCCAGGAGCTTGCCCCCGTGATCCTGGTCGGCCTTGTCGAGGGCCTGGATCAAGACCTCGACGGCCTTGCGGACCTGATAGCCAAGCTGGTCGGTGACCTCCTGCTGGTCGGAGGCGCTCTTGTCGAGGAGAGCTTCGAGGGTTTCGCCTTGCGGCACGCTGAAAAGGCGGTCGGCCCCCAGGACGGTGCGGAAGGCGCGCAGCGTGATCGGCTCCTCCAGCCAGAGGTTTGCGTACCAGGAGACGCAGCCGGTCGTTTCATTCTTCGGGGCGTTGACCAGCATCCAGTGGTCGCCGTTGGTCACGAGGCCGAGCCGGATGCCGGTGTCGTGCAGCAGTTGCATCATGCGGGTGTCGGGCGAGGTCTTCCACCGCGAGGCGGCGACGGGCCGGGTGAGCGACTGCGACCGGGGATAAACCTGCACCAGCAGCCGGGCCTTCTTGGTGGCCGGGTCGCTGACGATCCAATCGGGTCGCAGGGTCTCGCCGTACTCGGCAACGTCGCTCCGGAGCGATTGCGGAATCTCCTGCCCTTCCGCGAGCAGTTCGTCGTACTCCAGCGTCTCGCCCAGCACGAACGTAACCCAGGCCCGATGGAGGCCCACCTGGTTGTCGTCCCATTCATCGAACGCCAGACGTAACCGCCGCGCGTGCTCGGCATCGTGGACGTGGAGGCCCTGCGGAAACGCCTGGGCCAGCACCGGCAGACTCAGGAACGGGCCCGAGTTCGGCACGAGCGAGAGCCATTCGTTGTGGTGGCGGGTGATGGACATTGGCAACTCGGACCTCTACTTCGCTGTTGCACCTGGCACTTTCAGCAATGCCTCACGGAGCCGACTGAATTCTGCAATCTGAATGTTACGTTATTGTACCACGCTTGCCAGCCTCCTACTCATGGCGCACCACGAGAAGGCAACGCCGTCGCCGCTCATTGCTCATAGCGGTTCCCCTTCTGATGACCAGCCACCTATCCCAAACAAGCGATTAACACAGTCGTTGATTCGGAGATCAAGAACTTGAATCGCCTTTTCATCCAAGTCGGCTACGTTGGCTCTCTCACGTCCGAGACGGTTCAACTCAGCGCAACCTTCGACAGACTTGACCTGGTGAGGCAGAGGGAACTGCTCAAGATGCTGAATCTTTAGTTCGGCAAACGCCCTTCCCGTTCGGGGTACAATCGCTCTGAAATACCATGTCATGAATCGGCTGTTTAGAAGAGCGGCCAACCCATAGAGGTCCAGATGACAGCGAGACTTCGGAAACACGATGAAATAGTTGTTGCTGGCGTACCTGCCGGACGTATCCACTGCGCTTAGCACGTAATCACCTGTTCGTCGCACAAGCACTTTGGCTTGCTCAAACCACTGTGGTCGGCCAGCGTTGGCGTAACGCTCTTTCGTTTTTTGAGCCGGAATTACACTCAATCTAATGAATCGACCACCCCAGCGGAGCGAGTAGGGACGCAGTTCGTCTCTGCCAAAGAACATCTCACGGCACGAGGTATCGACTGGCTCGTGAACGAACAACTCTTCCCGGATGTTTCCGCTATGCACGCCTTCATGGATTTCAAAGAATGTGCCGAGGCGAGGACAGGCATCAAATCGCTTCAGGCGGTCTTCACTTTCATCCGTCAAGCGAAGGTTGAACACGAATCCTGGCGGTTTGCAAAACCTCTGCTGAGGGATTGTTGTCTCTGAGTGTTCCCCTTTGGACGAAACGATTGCGGGAAAAGAATGATCGGGCGGGGCAGTAGCCTTGTGACCAATCAGTGACACGGCATCAATGACTGCGCCGGGAAAGATCATTCCATGCCAACCTATGCGACGGAGAGCTAATGAGTCGAGAATAAACTTCCTGGTTTGCGGGTAGTTCTTGAGCAGAAGGATGTCAGGGAGTACCAGTCCGATACAACCGTTCGGACGCAGCAACCGGATTCCCTGCTCGACGAACGGTCGAAAAAGATCAACGATTCCTTTGGCCGATGGGAAAGTGGCCTGAATAAACTGCTTGTAGGAAGAACTCGCCTCGATAACTTTTTGACCCCAAGGCGGATTACCGACAACGGCGTCAAAACCGATGCGTTCAGAAAAAACTTCTGGAAACTCCAGGGGCCAGTGAAACGTACCCTGACCAGCGAGCGCATTGCGTGCATCAAGCCGAAAAGTGGTCAAGTCGCTGTCGTGGAACTGCACGGCAACCTGTATCGCCGCATCGTCCTTGGCCCTTCGCTTGTCGGTAGCAGACCCAGGCTCGAACTCGGCGGAGATCAGCATGTCGGCGGCGGACTTCAGCCGGTCGATCTTTTCGTTTGCCTCACGGAGCATTCGGTCCTGGATTTCGACATCTTCGACGGTGTTGGCCTGCATCTCGGCGATCTGGCGGCGCAGTCCAATTGCTTCCTTGATCCTTGGATCAAGGAATTGAAGAAACAGATTGTTATTCTCCCCCTTGCCGTCGAGATTGAACTTTCGCAGTTGGTCGAGATTGTGGATTCCGACGAGTGAGTCGCCGCAACGGATGGCGTGGTCCAGGAACTCAAACGGCTTGTCCTTGGCGAGCGTGAGCAGCCAGAGCGACAGCTTCGCCATTTCCGCCGCCAGCGGGTTCTTGTCCACGCCGTACACGCAGCGCTGGGCCACGATCCGCAGGGCATAGGTCTGCCGCTCGTCGGGGTCGTCGGGGATCAGCATCTCGCCGGGCTTGCCGGTTGAGGACTGGCCTTCGGGCGTGATCCGTACCGTGTCGGGGTGCGCCCGCTGCACGGCGTCCCAGGCTTCAAGCAAACGAGCCGCCATGTACCGGCACGCCTGAACGAGAAATGCCCCGGACCCGCAGGCCATGTCGCATATCTTGAGGTCGAGCAGTTCCCTCGCCGAGCGGAGTTTCCACTGTTCCCTGGGCAGCCCGTCGGCAGGGCCGACGTAAACCAGCGGCTCCAGCGTGTACTGCACGATCGGTTCGGTGAGGCTCTTGGGCGTGTAGTGGGTGCCGCTGGAACGCCGGTCTGCTCCCGCGGTGACGAAGACGCTGCCCGGGGTGATGACAACCGGATAGCCGACCGTATCGAGCCGGACCAGGCCAGCGAACGGCTTCACCCGCTTCCACAGCTCCGAGTCCTGGCAGGCCGTGCGAAACCGGCTGGCGAGTTGATCGTCCGGCTCGGCGTTCAGCCCCTTCTCGGAGCGCCGACTCCGACCGGCCCGTTTCGTCCTTGAGGAACTTCAGCAGTTCCTTCTCCCCCTTGGCGGCGATCTTCTCCAGTTCGGCCAGGGCGATCTCCGGCTCCTTGTCCCGTGTCCCGGCCAGTCCCAGCACCGGCTCGGTGGCACGCTTGGCGGTGTGGTCGAGCAGGCCCTCGTAAACGTGGCCGATCTGCTCGATGTCGAGCGACCGGAAACTGAGCTTGCGCGCCTCGGTCGTGCCGCCGACCCTGGTTTGCAGCACTTGCAACGCTTCCAGCAGGTGCAGCACCGTGCGGTTGCTCACCGGCAGCGGTGTGGCCTCGGTCGTCTTCCAGGACGTGCGGAGCTTGCGGCCTTCGAGGAAGGGAAAGCGGTCGGGGTCGAAGAGACTGCCGCCGTAGGCCGGGAGATGGAGCCGGTCGTGCTTGGCCCCGGCGTAGACGGCCCGGAACGTGGTGAGCAGCCGGGTCCAGGCGTCGTAGCGCAGGCCGAGGATTTCTTCGCCGAACTGATCCGCCGTGGCCCGCAGTTGCTCGCGCAGCGTGCTGACGGCGTAATTCCTGTCGTAGAGGTCATCGCCCAGCAGTAGCAGTTCCCGCTCCTCGGCGCAGAACAGGAACACCAGCCGCATCATGACGGTGAGGGCCGACTCGTACAGAACCTTCTCCTCCACGCCGGCCAGGAGCTTGCGGCCGTGATCCTGGTCGGCCTTGTCGAGCGCCTGGATCAAGACCTCGACGGCCTTGCGGACCTGATAGCCAAGCTGGTCGGTGACCTCCTGCTGGTCGGAGGCGCTCTTGTCGAGGAGGGCTTCGAGGGTTTCGCCTGCCGGCACGCTGAAAAGGCGGTCGGCGCCCAGCGACGGTGCGGAAGGCCCGCAGCGTGATCGGCTCCTCCAGCCAGAGGTTTGCGTACCAGGAGACGTAGCCGGTCGTTTCGTTCTTCGGGGCGTTGACCAGCATCCAGTGGTCGCCGTTGGTCACGATGCCGAGCCGGATGCCGGTGTCGTGCAGCAGTTGCATCATGCGGGTGTCGGGCGAGGTCTTCCACCGCGAGGCGGCGACGGGCTTGGTGAGCGACTGCGACCGGGGATAAACCTGCACCAGCAGCCGGGCCTTCTTGGTGGCCGGGTCGTTGACGATCCAATCGGGCCGCAGCGTCTCGCCGTACTCGGCAACGTCGCTCTTGAGCGATTGCGGAATCTCCTGCCCTGTCGGCGAGCAGCTGGTCGTAGCTCCAGCGTCTCGCCCAGCACGAACTTGACCCAGGCCCGATGGATGCCCGGATCGGGCCGCTCGCCCAGCTGGTTGTCGTCCCATTCCTCGAATGCCAGACGCAACCGCCGTGCGTGTTCGGCATCGTGGGCGTCGAGGCCCTGCGGAAACGCCTGGGCCAGCACCGGCAGACTCAGGAACGGGCCAGAGTTCGGCACGAGCGAGAGCCATTCGTTGTGGTGGCGGGTGATGGACATAAGAGATTGAACCACAGAGACACAGAGACACAGAGAAGACAAAAGAGAGTTAAAGGACCATGTGCTTGATGCCGTCCTTGAGGACCGGAACGCAGAAGTTGATCAGCAGGCCGACCGGCGTCTTAGTGAGACGAAGGTAAGTGAGCAGCTGGGCCTCGTGGATCGGCAGGAGCTTCTCGACGGCTTTCAGCTCGACCACCAACCGCCCCGGAAAGAACAGGTCCATGCGGAGGTCAACGTCCAGCTTCAGGCCTTTGTAGACAATGGGGAGAGGTTCCTGAGGCTTATGAGCAATCCCCCGCAACCGCAGCTCGTGTTCCAGGCACAGTTGGTAGACGCTTTCGAGCAAGCCAGGGCCAATCTCTCGATGGACCTCCATAGCCGCCCCGATGATTTCCCGAGTGAGTGGGTCACGTTCTTCCATTTTATTCTCCTTCTTCCTCTTCTCTGTGTCTCTGTGTCTCTGTGGTTCACCTCATTCTCTCCGGCACGAGGAACGTCACTGCAACCGGGAACATCCGCGGCTGAGGATCGGCGTAGCGAGCTTTGATCGCCGCCGTCTCACGCTCAATCTCGGCGGGGATCGCCTTGGACCGGTCGCGCAGGAAGTCCCGGTTCCGCTCGAACTGGTCCTTTCTCCAGGTCATCGAACAGCGAGGGCTGCTGATACTCCGGGTCGTTCAGTTCGGTGTCGATGGCCTTCTTGAGTTCGCAGCAGGATGGCCTTGATGTCCTTCGGCTTCCTTCTCGGCCCGCTCGAGCCAGCTTCTTCTGAAGGCCGCTGGTGCGGTCCTTCATGCGGACTTCGAGGGACTGCGCCAGCGCCGGGGCGAACCGGTCCCACAGTTCGAGCAGATGCTTCTGCATCGGCTCGTAGGCTTCGTCAGTGCTGGCCGCGGCGAGCAGCTTTTCCAACTCCCCGACGTTCAGGCGGGAGAAGCGGCCTTCCTTCAGCAGTCCGCCCGCCGTGATGATCTCCTCGTGCAGCCGGTGACAGTCGCCGCCGATGACAACGAGCCGGGCATGGGCGATCGACGGCGGGCGTATTGAGAATGTGGTTCGGCACTAGCCGGGCCGTGATGCGGTGCAGCCGCTTGCGTCCCTTGACCGACCATACTTCCGCACGCAGGAGCCGCAGGCTCATCTGGACGAGTCGGTGATTCAGATGGACCAGCACCACGTCGTCTCGGCCTTCGGCTGCGGCTTGATCGAACGTGATCGGGCGGATGTCCTTGGTGTGGGGATGCTCCAGGCCCTCGGCGCACGCCGCCCAACTGTGCTTCAAGGCGGGCAGCATGAAGACCGGTTTACCCGTTGCGTGATGCTCGAAGGAATCAGCGCGGGTTGTTCGGCGAGAGCCAAGCCGACTTCGACCACTTTGCGGATATTTTCCGGCGACAGCCGCAGTTCCCGCTGGGTTTCCCGGTATTGGGCTTCGAGCAGTTCGTCGCATCTGCTTTGCCAAGTCTCGCTCGAACTTGAGCATCTTGCGCACGGGCTCGACCTTGGCGTCGGCCCGACTGACGCCCGGCATCGAGTAGCCACGACCGAGCATGGCCTGCTCGACGTCATCGGCCAGCACCGTGCCGTAGCTGCCCAGGTCTTCCCGGATCGTTTCGACCTTCTGCGCCACCCGCATCAGGAACTCCAGGTCGGCGTCCAGGTCCGAGGCCCGGCTGGAGAACGAGGACTGCTGCCGCTTCTTGTAGCCCTGGCCGACGAAGTGAGTAGACGAAAACCTGGCGCTCCCCGTTGCCGGCCAGGAAGCCCTTCTGCCCGTGGCGGTCAATGCGTCCGTTACGTTGCTCCAGCCGGTTGGGGTTCCAGGGAATTTCGTAATGGATCAGCCGATAGCAGTGGTTCTGGAGGTTCAGGCCCTCGGCGGCGGCGTCCGTGGCGAGCAGGATGCGGACGGGGCTGATCTTCGGGAGCCGACTGGAAGGCGGCCTTGACATCCTCCCGCTCCTCCAGGTCCATGCCGCCGTACATGGTCAAGCAGCCGGTCGTCCCTGCGTGAAGCCCTGCTGGGCGAGGATTTCCTTCAGCCAGTTCTGCGTGGCCCGGTACTCGGTGAAGAGGATGACCCGCTCGTGGCTCCACTTCTTGCCGGGCCGAATGTGCGTGTTCAGCCAGTCGATCAGGCACTTCACCTTCGAGTCGAGTTGGCCCGACGCCTTTTCCGCCCACGTCCGCATCTGTTTGAGCAGGGCCAGTTCGTTCGCTGACGGCTCGCTGAACAGCAGCGAGGCGGCGTCCACGGCATCGGTCGTCGCTTCGTCGTACTCGGCGTCGTCGGCGTAGTCCTCGTCAATGCGGTCGAGTTCCTGCTTCAAGATGCCGATGGACGGCTTGCGGACGGCCTTGCCCCGCTTGGCCTGCCGGAGTGATTTTTCGTGCTGATCGAGCGTGGTCAGGAACGCAGCCGGGCTGGAGAAGAGGCGTTTCTTCAGCGTCTTGAGAACGAACTCGGTCGCCAGCTTCTCGGCGTTGTCTTGCGAGCGTTCGACCCGAAGCTCGGCATACTCCCGGAGCGCAGCGTGGACGGCCCGTTCCTCGTCGGTGTACGGAACCTCGATGGGGTCCAGCACCCGCTTCGGAAACCGGGGCGAGCCGTCCCACTTCGGCGGCAGTTCCGACTTCATGCGCCGGACCATGACCGCATTGAGTTGCTTGCGGTCGGGCGGCGTGCTGCGGGCGAACCGCTGGTTGTCGAGCAATTCGAGCAGCGCCGAAAAGCTCTCCGGGTAGCCGTTGTGCGGCGTGGCCGTGAGGAACAGCTTGTGTTCAAAGTGCGGCACCAGCAGCCGAAGGGCCTGGGTCCGCAGCGAGTCGGTGGCGTAGCGGCCCACGCCCGAAGGGGCGCAGTTGTGGGCCTCGTCCACGATCAGCAGGTCGAACTTGCGGGGGAAGGCTGGCTCGTCCGGCCCCGGCAGCAGTTCCCGGAACAGCCGCAGCGGTCGCTCCCGCTTGAGGAAGTCGATGCTGGTGATGAGCCGGGGAAAATGGTTCCACGGGTTGACGTGGATGCCCCGACTGCGGCGAAGCACGCCCATCATGCGTGGAGTTCACGATGCGGAAGTCGAGGCCGAACTTGTCCCGCATCTGCTCCTGCCACTGCACCTGGAGCGAGGCCGGGCAGACGATCAGGATCTTCCGTGGTGCGGTGACGGATGATGAGTTCCAGCGCCACCATGCCCGCCTCGATGGTCTTGCCGAGGCCCACGTCGTCGGCGATCAGGAGGTTGACCCGCGGCATCTGGATGGCCCGGACCACGGGATCAAGCTGGTAGTCTTCGATGTCGATGCCGGAGCGAAAGGGAGCCTGGATGTTCCGCACGTCCGCCGACGAGGACGCGCCCCAGCGAACGGCGTCGAGGAAGGCGTCGAGCTGGTCGGGCGGATCGAAGCCGGTCGGATCGGGGAGGGCGACCTTCTCGACCACCCTGGCCCCCGGCTCAAGCTCCCAGATGACGTTCAGTTCTTCGCCCAGGCCGTCGTCCTCGACCGACGACAAGCGTGACGAGATGCTGCGGCGACTCCAGGCCGGTTTGCAGACGGTCGGGCGGCAGCGTGCTGGCGGAAACGTCCGTGACCATCCAGTTGCGTGACCGGACGCTGACCATCTGCCCCTGTTCGGGCCTGTCGGGGACGAGGACAGCCATGCGGACCTCTTGTTAACGCAGGACTGCAAACATCCTACGATGCCGGAATGTCGCATGCAAGAAGGAACCGCGAGCGCAGCAGTTGGCGATTACCCGTGGAACGGTCTCCCTGCGGGTACTCGGGCCGGGCCGGCAAAGGATTGAACCACAGAGACACAGAGACACAGAGAAGAGGCAGATATTTATTTGCCTCTTCTCTGTGTCTCTGTGTCTCTGTGGTTCAATCCTTTAACGAACCGGCTCGCTCACTCCATCGCCTGGGCCGGGATGCCGCGCCAGCGGCTGCCGGCCGGCAGCGTCTCGCCCTTCATCACCAGCGACAGCGCGTCCAGCTCCGCTCCCGCCGTCAGCTCGGCGTCGTAGAGGACCACCGCACGCGGTCCCACGGTGCAGCCGGGGCCGATCGTCACCGTGGACATCTTCATGACGCGGTCCTCAAACAGGTGCGTCTGCAGCGATGCCTGCCCGGACACGGCGGCGGCGTCGCCAATGCGCACCAGGTCGAACTCGGTCAGGTACGACGACTCCACGTACGCCCGCCGGCCGACGCGGGTGCCGAAAAGACGCAGGCCCGGAGCCATCAGCGGCGTGCCGGCCAGCCAGTGCAAGAGCCACGGCACCGCCACGTTCTCGTACAGGCCCGTGATCAGCTCCGTCCGCCAGACAAAGTGCGACCACTGCGGCTCCACACGCGGCCGATACCGGCCCATCACCAGCCATTTCAGGGCCGCCGTCGCCAAAGTCAGCAGCGTGCCAATGCCAAGATAGATCGCCGGGAGTGCAAGGAACACCAGCAGCAGCGGCAGCTCGTCCGCCAGGCTCATCACCGCCAGCACGATCAGGAACAGGCCGGCAAAGGTCAGGGCCGAGGGCAGCACCACGCGCAAAAGCTCGATCAGCAGCCGGCAAGCGACCAGCCGCAGCGGCGGGCGATACGTCACTGATTCGTCGAAGTTGCCGCTGGCCTGACGCCGCGGCAGGAAAATCGGAGGGGAGCCCAGCCACGATGAGCCGGCCGGGATCGGGTCGTTTGGCGGCACGGACTGCACGCCGAGCAGGCTGTCCCTGGCCAGCCGGGTGTCTCCCGGCACCAGCGAGGCGTTGCCGACAAAGCAGCGATCGCCAACGACCGTCTCGCCCAGCACCACGCAGCCATTGTAAAACCGGGCCGCCCCGATCACCGCCAGGTCGGCGACAAAGCACTCCGACCCCAGAGTCAGCAAGGAGGGATCGATGCGCGACACCGTGGACACCTCGGCACGCGGCCCCACGTGGGTGCCGAGCAAACGCAGGAAGGGCACCAGGTACAGCGTGGAGTACAGCGAGTTGGTCTGCTCCAGGCTCAGCACCATCAGCCGATCGACCAGCCACTTGCGCAGGCCGAACGAGGAGCGCAAGGAGTAAATGCCCGGCTTGATCCTCGGCTGGAGCAGCCGTTTGCCCAGCACGACCACGGCGCAGGCGGTCAGCACCTGCAGCAGCCCCGCCACCGGCGTCAGGGCCAGGCCCAGCCAGAGATCGCCGCCGGACACACCCCAGACCACCACCAGCCCGGGCATCAGGCACACCCACGGCAGCAGTTCCAGGAACAGGAAGCCGAAGACGAAGCCGGCCAGCAGCAACAGCGGCCAGCGCCCCGGGGCGGGCCGGGCAGCCAGGGCGTCCAGCTGCGGGTCGGGTGCGGTGCGGCGCGCCGGCGAACCGGCCCAGGTTTCGCCGGCGGGGATCGACTGCCCATTGGCCACCAGCGACTGCTCGGCAACGCGGGCACCGGCGCCGATCTGGCCGCCGCCCTGGATCACCGTGTTGGTGCCGACGTAGGCCCCGGCGCCGACGTGCAGCGGAGCGACGTGCAGGAAGCCGTTGGCGACGTGTCCGGGGTCCAGCTCCACGTCGTAGCCGATGCTGGCGCCGTCGCCAATCTCGATCTGGTCGGGCAGGTCGAACCGGGCTGAACCGAGATGGCAGCCCCGACCGATCCGGGCACCCAGGAGGCGGAGGTAGGGGGCCAGCAACGGCGAGCCGGCCAGGTAATCCAGCGGCGCGGTTTGCAGCACCTTGCGCACCAGCCACCAGCGACAGAAGAACCAGCCCCACAAGGGGTAACGTCCTGGCCGGACCCGCCCCAGCAGCAGCCACTTGGCCAGGACCGGCAACAGCAGGTGCAGCAGCGGCGCGCAGGCGACCACCGCCGCCAGGCCGGCCGCCATCTGGCCTGTGGTCAGCGTCTCCTCCGCCAGCAGAAGCACCACCAGCACCGTCGGCGCCAGCCAGGGGATCAGGTAGCAGCACAGCAGCAGCAGCTGCACCAGGCCGGCCGCCAGGACACGACCGGTGCTGTGCCGTTTCGTGGCCACAGGCGGCTCGCCTGTGGTTTCCGGACTCACAGGCGAGCCGCCTGTGGCCCCAAGCGCAGGCCGGCCTGCCGGCCGGAGCGCATGCAGGCATACGTGCCGGGCCAGAGCGCGGACGTTGGGGTGGGCGTACAGGTCGGCGATGGCCAGGTGGCGCATGGCCGGACTGCGGCGCAGCTCGGACACAACCTGGGCGGCGAACAGCGAATGGCCGCCCAGGTCCAGAAAGAAATCGGCCTCGACGGAACAGACCTCGTGGCCGAAGGTCCGCGACCAGACGGCCAGGATCTCCTGCTCCAGCGGCGTCTCTGGCAGCACGGCTTCGTCGCAGCCGCCCACCGCAAGACGTGGCCCAACCGGCCGGGGCAACTGGGAACGGTCGGCCTTGTTGCTGGGCAGCATTGGGATCGCTTCCAGCGGCTCGACGTACGCCGGCACCATGTAGGAGGGCAGGCGAAGCCGGAGCGTCTCATGCAACCGCCGCCGCAAGGCCGGGAATTCCGGAGTGCCGCGCGGCACGACGTAGGCCGCCAGGTCCGCGGCGGCTCCCTCGCCGGTAATCAGCGTGACCAGGCAGTTGACCACGCTGCTGTCCTCCAGCAGGACCGCCTCGACCTCGCCCAGCTCAATGCGAAAGCCGCGGACCTTGACCTGGGTGTCGATGCGGCCCAGGAACTCGATCTCGCCCTCGGGTGTGAAGCGGCCCAGGTCGCCGGTGCGGTACATCCGGGCCGCGCCGCCGGCAAACGGGTCGGGGAGGAACTTCTCCGCGGTCAGCTCGGGCCGGTTCAGGTAGCCGACCCCGACGCTCGGCCCCCCCAGGCAGATCTCGCCCGCAACGCCGGGGGGCACCGGCCGAAGGGCTTCGTCGAGGACGTAAGCGGTATAGGTCGGCAGCGGCTTGCCAATGGTCACCGGCCGGTCGGGGCTCAGCTCGCCCCAGGTGGCGGTCACCGTCGTTTCGGTCGGCCCGTAGGTGTTGAGCATGCGCCGCCCCGGCAGGCCCCAGCGCCGGACCAGCTCCGGCGGGCACACCTCGCCGCCGACAATCAAGGTACGCAGCGTGGGCACGTCGCGCTCCAGGGTCGCCAGCAGCGTCGGCACACAGCCGAGGACGGTGATCCCCTGCTCGATGAGAAAATCATTCAGCCCGGCGCCGATGCGGCGATGGTCGGTCGGGCCAGCCACCAGGGTGGCGCCGGCCGCGAAGGCAATCCAGATCTCCTCAATCGAGAAATCGAAGGCGAAGCTGATGCCCTGGTAGACGCGGTCGCGGGCGGTGACGTCATACACCGGGGCACAGGCCCCGAGGTAGTTGCAGACGTTGCCGTGGTTGATGGCCACGCCCTTGGGCCGGCCGGTCGTCCCCGAGGTGTAGATGACGTAGCAGAGGGGGTCAGCGGCCTCCGGGATCTCCGGGCGGTCCGCCGGCTCGGCAGCGATGGCCGTCGTGTCGCTGTCCAGGTCCAGCAGCGAGCACTTGACGCCGGCCAGAGGGTTGGCGAACTGAGCCGTGCCTCGCACGCCTGCGTGCGCTCCGGCCGGCAGGCCGGCCTGCGCTATGAGCAGACCGAACCCCGCGTCCTCGGCGATGAAGGCAATCCGCTCCGCCGGGAAGGCCGGGTCGAGCGGCACGAAGGCAGCGCCGCATTTGAGGATGGCGAGCTGGGCCGCGTAGGCAGGCACTGAGCGGTCCAGCAGCAAACCGACCCGGTCGCCCGGACGCACTCCCTTGCGAGCCAGGTAGTGGGCAAGCTGATTGGCCCGGGCCTCCAGTTCGGCGTAGCTGAGGCGCTCCTCCCCGCACACCAGGGCCAGAGCGCCGGGGCAGCAGTCACAGGTGCGTTCAAACCAATGGTGCAGGCGCGGCGGCTTGCTTCCCGACCTGTCGGGCAGGCCCGACAGAAGCAGCTCTTCAGAAACGGCGGCCGGGGCAGATACCCGTACGTTCCTGTGGGACAGCGGTTGCGCGGTGCCATTGAGCCGGGAAATCATTGACATTGATCCGGTGTGCCTGTTCCTGGGTTGACGGTCAATGGAGGGATGCTGTTGGATCTAACACCGCCGGGCCGGACAGGTAACGCGAAAAGCGCTCTTTCTCCCCTCTCCCCTTGTGGGAGAGGGGTTGGGGGGTGAGGGGTTGCCTTTGATTTATCGTTTCGTGCTGACCCGAGTGAGCGCGAAACGATAAATCAGCAAACCCCTCACCCCCAACCCACTCCCACAAGGGGAGAGGGGAGTTTTGTCCGCTGATCCTTATTCGGGACAGCCTTGTTCCAGCCAGTGCAGCAGCTGTTGCTTCTCCTTGCGGCTCAGGGCATGCACGGCCTCCACCGCCTGCTGATACGCTTCCGACCCGCGCCGGCCTTTTGATTGAGGTGTGCCTGGCTCGTCGTTCTCCCGGGGCGGTTGCGGCAACTGGCCGCGGGCCCAGTCCACCAGACGCTCCAGGTCGGCTTCGGTGTACGAGGCCGCGGTCTGGAGCATCTGGCAGACCAGGTCGCTGCCGCCATCGGCCAGCAGGGCCAGGTAATCGGCCTGGCAGCGCGTCGCCTGCTGTCCGAAGCCCAGCGCCTTGCCTTTCAGCCGGCCGATGCGCGGATGCAGCTGTTTCTTGAGGGCGACGTAGACGACAAAGGCAGCGAAGAGTTCGTCTGCCTGGCCGTCCTGGCCGAGCGCGTCCCAGTCGCCCCACTCCGTCTTGCCGACGAGCGAGACAAATAGCCCCTGTTCCTGGGTCCACAGGATCAGGGCCTGGTCCGCGGTCGTGCTGACCGCGATCGTCTGGCCTTGCTCCAGGCGCTTCCGCAGGGCCTTTTCTCGACCTGTCCAGCGGGCTGGACCATCGGGCGCAGTTGGCCCGGCCCGAGCTTTCCTGGGCAGGATTGAGTCCGGCGAACCGTTCGCGCCAGGCTTGGGCAGCGCCTTGTCTGCACGGGCAGGGTCATCTTTGGGCACAGCAGCCTCCGGGAGTGGGGGTGTTGACCATCCGTAGTCTTCTCCCTCGTTTGAAAACAGGATCGAGCGTTGTTCAGGGCCTTCGGACTCCTCCCCAGGGATTGTGGCGTGGGTCCGGGGCGCCGTGACCGGGAGGGCGGTGGTGCAGGACCTGGAACAGGTTGAGGGCGGGGTCCGGGGGCCGCGGCAGCGGTGTCAGGCGGACGTCGCCCTGGAAGGGGGGGCCGACCAGGTCCTGCCAGCGCTCCTTCTGCCGGGTCGTCAGCAGGCTCAGGACCTGGTCCTGAAGGCTTTTTGGTCCGCCCCCGCCTTTCTTGCCCCCAGGACCACCAAAGCTGCGCCGGGGGCCGACCTGGGGCAGGGGAAAGTGCCCGGGTTCCAGGAGCATCCGGACCTTGCCCTTCTGCTCCAGGGTCAACTCCAGTTTCCCGGCGATCAGGGGGTCCTTGAAGGCCTCCACGCCCCGCAGTTGCAAGGCGATCTGCTGCAGCCGTTTGGCCTGGGCGGGCTGCAGCACGTTCTTCAGCCCCTTTTGCTGGCGGGCGAGTTCCTCCCAGCGGGCCCGGCCATCCTCGAACTTCACCGGCCAGCCCTTGCCGAAGGGCTCTCGGCGCTTGTCGGGGGCCGGCCCCAGTTGCTTCAGCTGCTCGGCGGTCAGCTTCAGGTCCGCCTGCACGGCCGGCTCCCAGAGCAACTGCAACTCCCGGCCGCCCGGACCGGGGCCGCTCGGGCTGCACAGGGAGGAAAAGGTCCAGTCCAGGGCGGCCAGGTTGTGATGGTTGGGATCGCTGTGCCTCAGCCGGTCCGCGTACGGGCGGGCCCGTTCCAGGGTCTCCAGAGCCTTCTCCTGTTCACCAAAGGTGTTGAGGATCAGGGCCACGTGCAGGAAGCTCCCGAACAGATCATCCTGCATGCTGGGGGGGACCTCCTGCCAGTGGTCGATAAACTCCTGGTAGTAATCCTTGACCGACTCCAGGGCCTTGCGGCGCAGCTCCTGCAATTCCGGCTTGTCCTTCAGCTCCGTATCGCATAGTTCGGCCAGGTAGTCCAGGTGGCCCTGGGCCTTGAGGAACAGCTCCCAGCGCTGGTTGTGTTCCGCCTCAGCCTTGTCCAGGGCCTTCTGGGTCTGAAGCAGCGCCTTCTTGGTCTCGGCCTGTTCACGGGCCAGCAGCATGGCGCCAAACAGCAACCCCAGTACCCCCAGCACCGCCGTCGCGCAGGCGGCCACCATCACGGAGCGATGCCGCCGGGACCATCGGGCCGCCCGCTGCAGGTAGGTCGGCCGGCGGGCCTTGATCGGCCGATCCTCGAGGAAGCGCCGCAGGTCGTCCGCCAGCTCCCGGGCGCTGCCGTAGCGGCGGTCCGGCTCCTTGGCCATCGCCTTGAGGACAATCGTTTCCAGGTCGGCGGGGATGGCCGGGTTGCGAAACGTGGGCGGCCAGGGCTCCTCCTCGGCGATCTGCCGCAGCAGCACCGGCCGCTCCGTGGCGTCAAACGCCGGCACCAGGGTCAGCAGCTCGTACAGGGTGGCGCCCAGGGAGTAGACGTCGGTGCGCTGGTCGAGGTTGCGCTGGGCCTGGACCTGTTCGGGGCTCATGTAGCGCAGGGTGCCCACCAGGTCGCCGGTCTGGGTCACCCCGGAAACGCCTTGCAGCTGGGCCAGGCCGAAGTCGGTCACGTAGACGTTACCCTGGCCGTCGCGCAGCAGGTTCCCCGGTTTGATGTCCCGGTGGATCACCCCCATCTCGTGGGCGTACTCCAGGGCGTCGGCCCCCTGGATCATCAACCGCACCGCCGATTGAAAATAGGCCCGGCTGCGGATCGACTGAACCGTCGTGGCCGCGACCGGACCCTGCTCGGCGGGGCATTCCGCCAGCGGCTCCGCCTCGGCCTGGAAGAGTTGCGTCGTTGGCGGCTCGGCCGGTATCTCCGCTTGCCCCTCTTTCTGGAGCCCGGCAATGACGTCGGCCAGGCTCTGCCCCTCGACGTACTGCATGGCGTAGTACCAGACGCCGCGCTCGCAGCCGATGGAATAGATGGGGACGATGTTGGAGTGGTGCAGCTGAGCAGCGGCCTGCGCTTCCAGGCGGAAGCGCTGCAGGTGGCGCGGATCGAGGGCGGCGGCCATGGGCAGGATCTTCAGGGCCACGCGCCGGCCCAGGGACATCTGGTCCGCCTCGTAGACCACGCCCATGCCGCCCCGGCCGATCTCCCGGATCAGGTGGAAATCGCCCAGGGAGCCGAGCGCCCGGGGACGCTCACCGGGAGCACGGGGCGTCCCGTCAGGGGGGAACTGGACTGCTGCATCACCTGCATGGCCGGCAGCAGTTCCCGCAGGATGTCGGCGATCAGGGGATAGCCCTGGCTGAACTCCTCCACGTTCACCGGGTCGCCGCTCTGGGCGCGCTCCAGGAAAGCGTCGGTCGCCTCGGCGATCAACCCTTCCAGATCGTTGTCTTCCAGCGAGAGTGCATCGTTCACAGTTGCGACTCCGTCAATCCGCTTTCCGTCAAGAGTTTGTGCAATCGGAGCAGGGCCCGGCCGTGCCGTTTGCGGGCGGCTGCGGGAGCGATTTCCAGGATGCAGGCCGCCTCGTCGTAGGAGAGCCCTTCGTAGGTGCGCATCAGCAGGATTTCTCGATCCAGGTCCTCCAGCTGGGCGACGGCATCGCGCACGCGCTGGGCAAGCTCCACCTGGGCGACTTGCTGGCTGGGAGTGGGATCGCGAGCGGCCAGCTGCTGCGCCAGCTGCACCGAGGAGGCATCGGGCAAGGGCAGTTCCCGTCCCACGGCCCGCTTGCCGGCTTCCAGGTGCTTGCGTTCCAGCATGCGCAGCCGTTCGTGGGCCGTCTTCCGCAGCCACAACCGGAAGGGCATCGGGTTACGGCGGAGGAAGCTGGGCAGCTGCCGAAACGCCTCCAGCTGGGTCTCCTGCAGGACGTCGGCCGGGTCGATCCGGCCGCGCAGCCGGGGATCGAGCCGCAAACCGATGAACTGTTGCAAGGCGGGTTGGTGCAGGGCAAACAACCGCGTAAACGCCTCGCGGTCCCCCCCCTGGATGCGGGCCAGCAGCTGGAGCGTTTCTTCCGAGTCTGGCTTGACCGTGACCATTCACCGCTCCTGATTCTTTACCTGCAATGATTAAACACCCGTGACCGACCCCCGGTTTCTCTCATCTTTCCCAGCGAGCCGGGACACAAGCCCGAAGCGCCAGCGAGGGACAAGGTGGGAGCGGGGCCAGCTCACCGGTTCGGTTCTGTTTTTCCCTCCACGCTTTTCCGTTCCCTTAAATCATACCGCTTGCCGGCCTCGAGCGCTTCATAATCCGGCCGATCTTTCTGGATCGGCTTCTTGCGATCGTAGAAGTACACCTTTCCCCGGCCCATGACCTCGCCCACGTGGCCGCGCACAATCAGGGCGGTCGTCTCATCGATGCCGATGCCCAGGTACTGCGGACAGCTCTTCATCAGCGCGGTCATGTCCTTGAACCGCTCGCGTTTGCCGAAGTGCTGGTCGATGGCCGCCCCCGGCAGGAAAGCAAAGCCGCGCTCGTACCCCTCGCAGGCGATCTCCAGGTTGCCGAACGGGCTGCCCCGGCACAGGTAATCTCCCTGGATGGTCGCCCCGGCGGAGCTGCCGCCGATCACCCCGCCCCGCTTGAGGACGTCGTGGAACAGCTCCAGCGCCCTGGTCCCCTCGTAGGCGTCCACAAACCGCCACTGCCGGCCGCCGCCAAACCAGATCCCGCCCGCCTTCTTCAGCAGCGCCAGGTTCTGCGGATCTTCCACGAATTTGAGGTCCCGGCCGGGCAGGGTGATGACCTTCTTCGCCCCGGCCCGCTGAAGGAACGAGCCCTCGGTGAACGGCACCGGATCAGGTTGCGCCGTCGGCAGCACAATGATCAGGGCGTCCGGCCCCCCGGCGAGAGCAATGAATTTCTTCACCACCTCGGCCGGCAGACCGCCGCCGCCGACAATTACCAGCGAGCCGGCTGGCACCTCGGGCGCCGGCACTTCCCTGGGCGGGAACGGTTGGCCGGCCCGGGCGACCGCGCTGCGACGCAGCAGCGTCAGATCCTGGGCCGTTCGCGGTTTCAGCACGATGGTCCGCGCCTCGCGGGTCGGAGTCTTCGCCAGGAAGAAGGTCGCGGTGCCCTCCCCGAGGACGAGATCCCGGCCCTTGACCTGCAGCACCGCGTTCTCCGCCAGGCTCAGGCCGACCAGGCCGCTGGTGCGCTCCAGCGCAGCAGGCAGTCCTGCCTTGCTGTCGCTGGTCGGGACGGTGTCGCACAGCACGCCCGGCAACAGGTCGAGGCCCGGAACGCACTTCAACTCCTTGCCCGCGCCCTTCACAAACTCCCGGCACAGCAGGGCCGAGCCGCTGCCCTGGCCGGCGATCACCCCGCCACGCTGAAGCACGCCGTGCAGGTCTTTTTCAATTCCCGGCGTCTTCAGCTCCGCCAGGAGCCGATCCAGCGGGCCGTCGATCCAGACCCCGGTTGCCTTGCGCAGGGACGCCTGCACCGCTTCCCCCGTTCCTTTGCCAGCTCCGAGTTTCACGCGAACCAGCCCGGATTTGCTGGCGGCCTCCAGCTGGGTGACGGGATTGTTTTTCGGGTCCGAGGACGCCCCGGCGACTTCCAGCAGCACCAGGTTCGCCTTGTCCTTGCCGGCCAGCTCCACAAAGCGCTCAAAGGCCACGGCCGGCGGCTGCGGGCCGCACAGGAGCAGCGTGCCATCAATCCCCGCCGGGCGGATGCGCTCCTCGGCCGGCGTCACTCCCAGCGCCAGGCCAAGCAACAGGACGGCTGTCCCAAGAACCCGCGTCATTGCTGTACCTCGTTCGTTGCTTTCGTGGCACCCGACGGGCCGATGGCCCAGGCGGGCTGGGCTCATCTATTGTGAGAGCGATCGACTGCCCGTTGCAAGAGCAGTCCACGGAGCATCGTTGCTCTCGTCTCTCCGACTACAAGATTTAACACCGGCGGGGAGCAGAAGTTTTCCCTGAACCTTCCTGGTTGCGAGGGGCCTGGCGAATTGCTACAGTGTGGCTGGGGTTATCTGCCACCGTGACGATCCGGACACCAGGTCATGCTTGTCCTTCGTGCCAACGCTCTGCGATTGCACCGGATCGCCTTTGTCCCCAACACCAATCTCCTGGCGGCTGGAGGAGGCGGAGGGAACGTCTATCTGTGGGACCTGTCCACACAGAAATTGCGGCAGTCGATTCAACCGTTTCAATTCGGCACGGCCAATCTCCTCAGCACCACGCCCGATGGCCGGACCTTGCTCGTCGCTGGACCAGGCGAGGTGTTCCGCTGGGAGCATGCCGAGCAGAAGGCGACGAGACTTCTTTCGGAAGTGAACTGGCTCTGTTCGATCTCCCTGAACCCAGCCGGGGATCGCCTGGCAACTCGACAGATGGTCGTAGCCGGTCAGCCGCTGCGATGCTACTCCTTTCCCGAGGAGCATCTGCTCTGGGAAAAACCGATGACTCGCTCCTTGTACCCGGCGCCGGTTCTGTTCTCTCCAGGCGGCGACGAGATGATTGTCGCCGACGGCAAGGACATTCACTTTTTCCGAACCGACACGGGTCAGGTGAGCCGGCCTGGAATCCGGCTTCCTGTCTCCGTGACTCACCTGACTCTTTCTCCCGACGGCAACACGCTCGTTTGCTCGGCCCAAATGCGGCTGATCATCTGGAGGCTCAATCCGCCGGGCGAATTGGCCACGCGGATCAACCGACCGAAGCACTTTCGGGCCAGCGCCTTCCATCCCAGCGGCCGCTTCCTGGCCACAGCGAGCAGCGATGGCAAGGTCCGTCTCTGGGACGCCCAAACCTGGCAGGAACTGCCGGGATTTACGTGGTCCATCGGCCCCCTCAAGGACATCGCCTTCAGCCCGGACGGGATGCTCGGGGCCTGTTGCAGCGAGCGGGGCAAGATCGTGGTCTGGGACGTGGATTGACTCTTTGGAAGAAGCATCGCCCACGGAATGAGCTGCTTTGGAAGGGCCACCCTTCACCGGTTCTCCTGTCCTCGCCCTCGGCCCCGTCCTCCGCGTCTGCTCCTGCTTTGTTGCGGAGTTGCCCTCCCTGTCGCATGCATCTGGCCTTGGGTTTGAGAGGGTGCCCGGAGAAGCGACAGGTCGGGTGGGCTGGAGATCGTGGCCACGGTAAGCTGGGCAATCACGTCGCCCTCCTTCAGCAGCAGGTGGAACGGCCCGAGGTTGGCGATTTCCAGGATGATCTTGCCGCGCCAGCCTGAATTGATCGTTGGAGCCGTCAGGTGAACCATCAGGCCGGCCCGGGCTCGTGTGCTCTTGGCGTTGACGAACGAGATCAGCCGGGGGTTCGCCTCGGGCGTGCCTACCACTTCCTTGGTGGTCCAGAGGAGAAACCCAGCCGGTTTGACGATGACCATTGAGCCTCGACGACAGACGGGTTGAGCTGCGGCCGCCACAGGATCAGCAGCTTCCGCAGGGGGAGGGACAAGGTAGCGATTGCTGAATTCGCCGTAGTTGAACGTCCCCAGACCCAACTCCGGGCCGTGACCTCCAGCCTGCCTCTGGTTGGCCTCAAAAGCAGCCACGTCCCAGACGGAAGCTTCCTCAATCGAGTCCAGGTGCAGGTCGAGAGCCGTCTGATCGTACCCCGCATCGTCAGGAGGTTGTTCCGCCGCACTGCCAGGGTTACGATCCACAATCAAGTCCTGGCACTGGATCGCCCACTTGATGTCACGGTTGGACAGGAACATGGGCGCGGGCCTCCTGAGGGTACTCGGTAACGGCTTCCTTTTTCACCCAAAGAACGTCAGCCAGCGGCAGGGAAACAAGGAGCGCAGTGTCGCTTTCCTGGATCACCCTGCCCAGCAAGAAACCGGGTTCCCATTTGTCACGATCGGCGGGCTTGTGTGGCGGAAAATGCTTTCCCGGCGATGAGTAGAAGTAATTCGTCGGAGCCGCTCCAATGTGTTCCGTTCCATCGCTCTGGGTCACCCGAAAAACTTTCTCGCTCGGGAATCCACCCCGAGAAACCTTACAGCGGACGAGAATCAGTAATCCCCTGTCCATGCTCCACCCCTTTCAGGCAGTCCAGGTGAACCGGGCCTCACCCACGACACACTCTCAAAGCGTGCGCCTGGATACTATACTGTACTCCAGTTCAAAAAGAAAGGGTAAATTGAGTTCCGCCACAGCACCCTCTTCCTCCCGGCCTTCCGACGTGGTAGTGTGAAGCATCCCACCGACTGGTTCCTTCCGCGAGGCGTTGCCATGCTCCGGATCGGCTTGCTCTGCCTGTTCTGCCTCCCCTCTCTCGCCCTGGCCCAGTCTCCGCCGCGCCGGTCGAGTTCAACCGCGACGTCCGCCCGGTCCTCTCCGACGCCTGCTTCGCCTGCCACGGTCCCGACAAGGCCCGCCGCAAGGCGGACCTGCGCCTGGATACCGAGGCCGGGGCCTTCGCCGACCTGGGCGGTCAACGGGTTCTCGTTCCAGGCAAGCCGGATCAGAGCGAGCTGTACCGCCGGATCACCGCCGCGGATGAATCCGAGCGCATGCCGCCGAAGAAGCACGGCGTCCGGCTGACTCGCGACCAGATTGACCTTCTGAGGCGCTGGATCGAGCAGGGGGCGAAATGGCAGCAGCACTGGGCCTTCCTGCCGCCGAAACGGCCCGAGCTGCCTGCGGTCAAGAACAGCGGCTGGGTGCGAAACCCGATTGACGCTTTCGTGCTGGCCCGGCTGGAGCGCGAGGGGCTGTCGCCCAGTCCGGAAGCGGATCGCGTCACCCTGTTGCGGCGCGTCACGCTTGACCTGACCGGGTTGCCGCCGACGCCGGAGGAGGTGGATGCGTTTCTCAAGGAAGCCGACGCTCAGCCGCAAGCGGCTTATGAACGGGTCGTGGATCGCTTGCTGGCCTCGCCGCGCTACGCCGAGCGCATGGCGATTCGCTGGCTCAACGCCGCGCGCTACGCCGACACCAACGGCTACCAGAGCGACGGCGAACGCATCATGTGGCGGTGGCGCGACTGGGTCATCAACGCCTACCAGCGCAACATGCCCTTCGACCAGTTCACCATCGAGCAGCTGGCCGGCGACCTGCTGCCGCAGCCGACGCTGGAGCAGAAGATCGCCACCGGCTTCAACCGCAATCACCGGGGCAACGCCGAGGGCGGCATCATTCCGGAAGAGTACGCGGTCGAGTACGTCGCGGACCGGGTCGAAACCACGGCCACGGTCTGGCTCGGCTTGACCATCGGCTGCGCCCGCTGCCATGACCACAAGTTCGATCCGATCAAGCAGAAGGAGTATTACCAGCTGTTCGCCTTCTTCAACAACGTGCCGGAACACGGCCGGGCCATCAAGTACGGCAACTCGCCGCCGGTCATCAAGTCGCCCACGGTCGCACAGCAGAAGGAGCTGGGCCAGCTGGAGCAGCGCCTGGCCGAGGCCCGCCGACAGTTAGCCCTCGCTGGGGATATCGACCGGGCACAGCGGGAATGGGAAAAGGAACTGCTCCGCCAGGACCAACCGCTGCAGTGGTTCCCGGGTGAGCATCTGCAAGCAGCTTGCGCGGACGCGGCGGATGGACAGGGTTTGGACCTGGATCGCGTTCCTCCGGTCGAGTTGGACCGGAAGATCGGCGACTTTGGCTTCTACCATCGCTTCTCGCTCAGTCTCTGGTTCCAGGCGGGCAAGAGCAGCGGCACCCTGCTTTCGCGCATGGTCGATACCGACCGGGGCGAGGGCTACGCCGTGCGGCTGGTCGATGGCAAGGTCCAGCTGAACCTGGTCAAGCGCTGGCTGGACGACAGCCTGCGCGTCGAAACGCGGCGGCAGCTGGACGTGGGCCAATGGCATCACGTCCTGGTCACCTACGACGGCTCGCGGGTGGCCCAGGGAGTGCGCATTTACATAAATGGCCAGGCCGAGCCGCTCAAGGTGCTGCTCGACGAGCTGAACCAGTCCTTCCGCACCGATCAGCCGGTCCGCATCGGAGCCGGCGGCGGACCGGAAAGCCGGTTTCACGGCCGGATCGCCCGGGTGCGGATCTACGCGGAGTGCCTGGGCGCGGACGAGGCGGTGACGCTCGCCGTGGCCGAGCCGATCACACTCCTGGCGAAGACGCCGGCAACGAAGCGCTCGGCGGCGCAGCTGGCCAAACTGCGCGCCTGCTTCCTGGATGGGTACGCTCCGGAGACCGTCCGGCAGGGGCACCAGCAGGTCCGGCAGTTAACCCGGGAGCGGGAGAAGCGGATCGACAGCTTCCCGACCACGATGATCATGCAGGAACTGCCGGTCCCGAGGGATGCGTTTGTGCTGATCCGCGGCGAGTACGACAAGCACGGCGAGAAGGTGCAGCCGGGAGTGCCGGCAGCGCTGCCCCGGTTGAGCGGAGCGAAGCTCAATCGGCTGGCGCTGGCGCGATGGCTGGTCGATCCGCGTCATCCGCTGACGGCCCGGGTGGCGGTCAATCGCTTCTGGCAGATGTACTTCGGCACGGGCCTGGTCAAGACGGTGGACGATTTCGGCTCGCAAGGCGAGCCGCCCAGCCATCCGGAACTGCTCGATTTCCTGGCCACCGAGTTTGTCCGCGGCGGCTGGAACGTCAAGGCACTGCAAAAGCTGATCGTCACCAGCAGTACCTATCGGCAATCCTCCAGGGTGAGCCGGGAGCTGCTCCAGAAAGATCCCGAGAACCGGCTGCTGGCCCGGGGCCCGCGCTTCCGGCTGTCGGCGGAGATGATCCGCGACCAGGCCCTGTTTGTCAGCGGCTTGCTGGTGGAGAAGATCGGTGGACCATCGGCCCGGCCCTACCAGCCAGCCGGGCTGGCAAAGGAACTTGGGGCCGATCCGTACAAGCAGGACCAGGGCGAAAACCTCTACCGGCGCGGCCTGTACACCTTCTGGAAGCGCACCGTGGCGCCGCCGATGATGATCAACTTTGACGCTCCAGGCCGGGAAACGTGCCTGGTGCGCGAAACGCGGACCAATACGCCGCTGCAAGCCCTGAACCTGCTCAACGACGTGACCTTTGTCGAGGCGGCCCGCAACCTGGCCCAGCGCGGTGCTGCGGTCGGCGAAGACGCCCCGGGACGAAGACCGGCTGACCCTGGCCTTCCGGCTGGTGCTGTCCCGCTCGCCGCGTCAGCCGGAGCTGGAGCTGCTGCGGCAATCCCTCAAGCACCACCGGGAAGCCTACCGCAAAGACCCGAAGGCGGCACTGGCACTGCTCCAGGTCGGCGAATCGTCACGCGACCAACGGCTCGACCCCGGCGAGCTGGCGGCGTTCACCAACGTGGCGGGGGTGCTGCTGAACCTGGATGAGACCGTGACGAGGGAATGAAATCCGAAAGGCGAGCGGCGCGGCGTCAGCCCGCCGGTAGCCCGCCGGTAACGACGCCCAATACCGGCGGGCTGACGCCGCGCCGCTCGCCTTTTGGCCAGGGCCTCTTACTGTCTTCCTGGGGGTCCTTGCCTGGGCATGGTCCGGGTGCGGATCAGCTCCAGCCTGTCCGCGCACAGTCGTCCGGCCTGGGCTCCTTGGCTGCCGTCGAGAGGATCAGCCGGGTTTCCACCAGGAGCGGCAGGTTCTCACGTCCACCCCGTGGGAAGGTCAACTGGAAATCGACCCAGAACTCCTTTCGACCATCCGCGGTACTGGACAGAAGGACGCGCGACTTGGAAAGGTTGATCGTCGCCAGGCTGCGCGCGGGAGTCAGCAGCTTCCTTGCCTCCGTCAAGGCTGTTTCCTTGACACCAGGCACGCCCCAGAAGTTATCCTTGTCCGCCTGGAGCAGGCTGACCAGTGCGAACCAGCTCGCCACCGCGGGCCCAGTGGCCCGGAGCAGCAAGCCCGCTGGCTCGAGCTTTCGGGGCTTGCCGTCCGCGGAGACCGTCCGCAGGTAGGCCTCGTTGAGCTTGCCGTTGCGAACCAGCTCGAACCAATCCACCCCGGCCGTGACGGCGCTCCTCCTCACCGAAAGAAGGGCCTTGCCTTCCGGGGTAAACTCGATCGGAGGCTGATTGTCTCCGCTCCGGGAGAACGGGCCCGTGCCTACCGGCTTGACGTACCACTGCCGGCCCGGCTCCGCGGCGGAGCGGCTGTCCACGCCGCCGACCGTGACGTACAGGAGGAAGCGAGCCAGCGGCGTCTGAATCCGATAGGCCAAGCGGACCACGTAGCCGCCCTCCTCGTAACCCCAGCCATCGACCCCTTCCGACTCGATCTTGGCCTGGTCGCGGGCCAGCTGCAGCAGCCGGACGTATTCCGCATGGGTAAAACCGGACAGGTATCCCGCGGAGTCGAAGTCCCCAGTCATGTTGTAACGGCCTTCCACCTCGTTGCGCAGGGCCGAGTGCTGGGAGAAGTTTGAATGCGGCGGCTTGTGGGTGAGGTAGAAGGCCTGCTCGAGATTGCCCTTGGTGATCTCCTTCAGCCAGGAACGGGCAAAGTGGTCGGCCTGCTGCTGGACCGCCAGGCCCGTGGCGGTGTAATAGGCGCCGTAACTGAGGCCGAAGAAGACGCTCAGCCAGACGCTCCAGCGCGTCAGTGGCAGGCCGGTCAGGGCCCCTTCGGAATTCTGGATCTGGGAGCGGGCCATCCAGGCCAGCAGCAGACTGGCCAGAGGCAGGACCCAGGACCAGACCGGCAGCAGCAGGGTGCGCGCGAGGCCGCCGCCGCAATGCCGCCGCCGAGGACCACCAGACTGTACAGCACGGCCAGGCCAAAGCCGATCCCGGCCAGCAGCGAGATCGGGGGAGTTCCCTCGGTTGTCTCCACGGAGGGCATGGGCTCGGGCAGTCCGCCCCCGGGCGGCGGGGGCACAGCCGCGGTTACCGGGCCGGTGGCGACCGGGCTGGGCGCCGTGGTGCTCGGAGCGGCTGGATCAGTCGCCGATGTCTCAGGTGCGTCAGCCATGAGTGCCTCGCGCTGCGGTCATTCGTTTTTCTCCCCACTGGCGAGCGGCGCGGCGTGAGCCCGCCGGTGATAGCTTCCGCTACCGGCGGGCTCACGCCGCGCCGCTCGCCAGTGGGGAGTGGGCGAGCTCTTTTCAATCGCCGTTGTTGGTCGCCTCGGGGATGAAGGTCCGCCGTTGCTGCTCGCCGGCCGCCAGGTTGCGCTGCTGGACCTGGTTGGTCGCCGGATCGAGGTAGATCTTGTCCTGCAGGATCTCCTGGACCACGATGGCCAGCTTGTCGCTGGAACGCAGGTCCACCAGCGGTCGGGCACCCTGGTTCAGGGCGATCATGCGCTTCTGGATCAGCGTCGAGAGCTTGAAACGCCCTCCGACCTTGTTGACAATCGCTTCTTCTTTCAGTTCCTCAAGCATGCTCACCCCCTTGCAACTTCCGAACAATCAACTCACGCAGCTCGGCCACCGTCGTCTCGACCTGGTCAGCAACCAGGACGTGCTCGTATTCGTGCATCCGCTCCAGTTCGCGCCGGGCCGTCTCCAGCCGGCGGGCGATGGTCGCCTCGTCCTCCTGCCGCAGCAGCATCCGCCGGCGATACTCCTCAAACGACGGCGCCCGCAGAAACACCGAGATCGCCTCCGGGTACTTGTGCCGCACCTGGGCCGCGCCCTGAACGTCAATCACCATGATCACGCCAATCCCCCTGGCGCGATAGGGCTCCACTTCGCTTTTGGGAGTCCCGTAATACTGGCCGTGAACCTCGGCCGACTCGACAAAGGCGCCGGCCTTCTCTTCGGCCTCGAACTTGTCGCGCGTCCAGAAGTAATAATCTTCACCGTCGCGCTCGCCTTTGCGCGGCTGGCGCGTCGTGACCGAGATCGACCGGCGCAGCGGGATCTGATCCAGGCGCAGCAGCCGGTTGACCACCGTGGTTTTCCCGGACCCGGCGGGACCGGACAGGATGATCAACGGCCCTTGTGCCACGTACAATGCTCCTGCCCGTCTGAACCCCTCGCTCACTCCACGTTCTGCACCAGTTCGCGAATCTTCTCCAGCGTTCCCTTGATCTCGACCACGTGCCGGGAAATCTCCACGTCGCTGGCCTTGGAGCCGATGGTGTTGGTCTCGCGGAACATTTCCTGGGTCAAAAACTCCAGTTTCTTGCCGGCGCTCTCCGGCTCCTGGACGATGTCCTGGAACTGCTCCAGATGGCTGGCCAGGCGAACCACCTCCTCGGCCACGTCGGCGCGCTCGGCAAAGATCGAAACTTCCTTGATGAGATCGCTACGATCAATCTTCACGTCCAGTTCGCGCAGCAGGGCCTGAACGCGCTCCAGCAGGCGGTCGCGATAGAGCACGGCCACCTGGGGAATCCGCTGGCGAATCTGCTCCAGCTGGGCGGCGATGGCGTCGCGATAGCCGAGCAGTTCCTGCGCCATGGCTCGGCCCTCTTCCTGCCGCATCGTCTGCAACCGCTGCAGGGCCTGCTCCAGCACCCGCTCCAGGATCGGCCATTCCTCGTCCATCTGGAACGACGACATGGCCGGCTCGGGCACCACGCCGGGCAGGGCCAGCACCTGCGACAGCAGCACCTGGCCGCCGTCCGGCAACCCCAGCTCCTGGCAAATCTGTCTCACCTGGGTCAGGTAGCTCCGCAGGGCCGGGGCGTTGATCTGGAAGTCCGTCGGCGACATTTCCCGCTGGCAGCGCAGGTGGACCTGCAGGGTGCCGCGCTTGACGGACCGGCGAATGACCTTCTCGAACTCCGGTTCCAGTAAATTGTACGGTTCGGCGGCGCGGAGGATGACCTTGAGGTAACGGTTGTTGACCGCACGCAGTTCAATGGCAACGCTGAGCTTGTCGCTCTGGAAACTGGCCTCACCGTAACCTGTCATGCTGAACAGCACGGCCACCTCGTTTGCATGGTGCCCACCTGGCCGTCACACCGCAATCCCGCCCCGGGCCCGCTCAATCCTTTTCTTCCTTGTCAGGAGCCTTTTCTTCCTTCCCGTCGTCAGGAGGAGGGGGAGCGTCCTGGGGCTTCGTATTGGCAGGCTTCACGGTCTCTTCACCGGCCGCAACCGGGGGAAGCGGCTGGATCATCTTGATCATGATCATGATCAGCAGCAGCCAGATGGAGGCCGTGACAATCGTGATCCGGGTAAAGGCGTCACCAGCTCGGGAGCCGAAGGCGCTGGAGCCGCCCATGCCGCCGAAGGCGCCGGACAGACCGCCGCCCTTGCCGCGCTGGATCAGCACCAGCAAGATCAGGAACAGGCCGGTGAAAAACAGGACGATGTTCAGGAAGGGCGGAACCCAGGGCCAGACGGCCAGCATGTTCATGACCACGATCCTCACGTGTCTCCTGCCTGGTGGGCCCCACCGGAATCAAGGCGAGGTCTGCCGGGTAGCGAGAAATTGTTATTATAGGAAGACAAGGCAATCGGAAAAGAGGAATTTTCCGACGGCATCAGCCCCAGGCCCACGCCGTCCGAGCCGCGCACGCAGCGCAGCGGAGTGAGCGGTCCTGCCACACAGCCGCTTACTCCGCTGCGCTGCGTGCGCGGCTCAGACGGCGCTGCGGACGATGGCCAGGAACTGATCGGCCTTGAGGCTGGCTCCGCCGATCAGGCCGCCATCAACGTCGGGCAGTTTCATCAAGGCCGGCGCGTTCTCCGGAGTGACGCTGCCGCCGTACTGTATTAGAAGCGCTCGAGCCGATTCCTCGCCAAAGAGTTCCGAAATTCTTTGCCGAACGTGGGCCGCCTCCTCCTGCGCCTGCTCCGGAGTGGCCACGACGCCGGTGCCGATGGCCCAGACCGGTTCATACGCAATGACCACCCGGGCCAGGTTCGCCGGGGTCAGTCGAGCCAGCCCGGCACAGAGCTGGAAACGCATCACCTCCTTGGTCCGGTTGGCCTTGCGCTCTTCCAGGGTTTCGCCGATGCACAGGATCACCTGCAAGCCCGCCTCCACGGCCGCGACCACCTTGCGGTTGATCAGCTGATCGGTTTCGCCCAGTTTGTGCCGGCGTTCACTGTGGCCGACGATCACGTACTGGCAGCCGAGGTCCTGAAGCATGGCCAGGCCCACCTCGCCCGTGAAGCGCCTTCCTTCTCCGGATAGACGTTCTGGGTGCCGAGGCCGACCACGCTGCCCTTGACCACCTCGCCGACGAGGCCCAGGTAGGGAGCCGGCGGACAGACCCCGACGCGGACCTGGGTGTCACCGCCGACGACGCGGACCACGGCCTCCGCCAGCTGCCGGGCCGTGGTGGAGGTGGTGTACATCTTCCAGTTGCCGACAACCAGTTTTTGACGCATGGGGAAACTCCCGAGCCTGCGATTGATCCTGTTTGTGCGCTGCCAGGGATACTGTAGTGACCGCCGAACGGTGGAACACCCTGGCGTTGGTTGCGGGAGTGATGCAGTCTCGTTCGTTTCCTGCAATGGAGAAGATTGAAGGAGTGCGGGCCGCGTTGGGCCCGGTGCTTGCAGGTATGAATGACAGGATCGAGGGAGTGCGGGCCGCGTTCCGCAGGGGCGACTCTGCGGAACGGGCGGGGCAGGTGAGGCTGGGGATCACTTGGTCATGAGCCCCATCTGCAATTCCTTGACGGCCGATTGCAGGTGCTTGAGGATTTGTGCTTGTGACTTCCCCGGGAGCTGTTGCTGCACTTGCTGGTGAACCACCGCCAAGCCCTTGAGCGCCTGCTGCATCAGCGCGTCAGAACCCGGCTGTCTTTCGACGTGCCTGGCCCCCGGGGGTGCTTTCCCGGGTGGGGGGATCTTGTAGGCTGCGGCCGCCTGTTTGTTGAGAGTCGCCATCTCCTTTTGCAGCGCGCTCATGGCGCCGATGACTTCGTTGATTGCCTTGACGCGGTGCCCGCCGTAGTCGGCTTTGGGTTGCACCAGACCGGCGTGGATCTGAAACAGTTCCGCGAGCACCCCGCCGATCGCATTGACCTGGACGGCGGCGTTTGGCACCATCGGAGTCCCCGGGTGCCCACCGGGCGTCTTGCCCGGATGCGGCGAAGTACCCGGGTGTCCGCCGGGCGTCTTGCCCGGATGCGGCGAAGTGCCCGGGTGTCCGGTCGGCGGCTTGCCCGCGCCACCATGCTTTGAGCCCTTGTTCGGTTTCGCCGCCCCCCAGGCAGCAAGCACCAGCACCAGCCCCACGGACACCAGGCACCGCAAGCAGTTTCGACGTACCACGGGAAATCCCTCCTGAAGCGATTCCAATGGAGTTGGGCGATCGGCCACGTGGTTCACTTCCGGTCTGGCTCGACCGCAACCCCTATCCCTTATGAGATTGCAGGACGGGACGAAATCTTTCAGAAGAAGTGCCAGCCGTGTCCCAGGTCGTGTCCTGGCTGGGTGGCTTCATGGGTGATCCTCGTTGCTTGCGGGTTGGTTCGCTTGCGAATCCTTCTTTTTTTGCCAGTCCACGGGAGCGAGCAAGCGGAAGGTGTCGTCCGCATCCATTTCCAGGCCGGTCATCCGCTCCAGTAACCGGGTAATGGCAGCGGGGTCGCCGGCAAGGGGAGTTGGGATCGCCCACAGGCGGGCCATCGAATCGGCTCCACAGGTGACAGCGGTTCGACCGTCCGGGCTGCCGAGGGCGAAGTCCACGTGGCTGCTGTGGTGCAGCGCCGGACCGACAGGCAGACCCGTGTCGGCGTGCCAGAGCCGGGCCGTGCTGTCCGCGCTGGCCGTCAGGATCAGCTGGCCGGCCGCAACGTAGGACAGGGAGTTCACCGCGCCCTGATGCTGCATGGGTCGGCCGATCGGCTTGCCGGTTGCTGCTTCCCAGCGCCGGGCGTTGCCGTCGGCCTCCCCGGTGAGAATGGTTCGGCCGTCCGGGCTGAAGCAGACCGAGCGAACCGCGTCCCGATGGCGGGGAAGCGGCTCTCCAAGCGGCTCGCCCGTCTCGGCGTTCCAGAGCCGGGTCACGTGATTCACACCGCCCGTGAGGACGGTCCGGCCATCGGGACTGAAAGCCAGCCCGAGAATTCTCCCCCCGTGCTTCATCAAGGCGCCGATCGGTTGGCCGGTCTCGGCGTTCCAGAGCCGGGCGGCGAGTCCGTCCGCCTTGTTGGTCTCGGTCCCGCAGGTGACCAGTTTCTTCCCATCCGGGCTCAGGGCCATCCGGCTGATCTTGGCGCCGTGGGGGCCGGCCGCGCCTTTTCGCCGGGCGGCGGCGACATCCCAGAAATGGACGACCTGGCGGGTATTGTCGGCAGTGTAGATCGTCGAACCATCCGGGCTAAAAGCCACGGCCGCGACCCAGTTCTCGCCCCAGCCCATGCTGTTGGTGTGGGGGTACTCCTTGAGATTCGCGCCGCTGGCAACGTCCCAGAGGATGGCCCGGTTGCCGACGATCTGGCATCCGGTAAGGACGGTGCGATTGTCGGGGCTGAAGGCGGCACAGGAGACGCGGGTCTCCGGGTAATGGAGCAGGGCGCGCAGCAAGGCGCCTCGGCCCAGCGACCAGATCCGCAGGGTTTTATCGACCGAGCCTGTCACGACATGCCGGCCGTCCGGTGTGAAGGCAACAGTTCTGACGGCGCCGCTGTGCTGGAGCAGGGCCCCGTGGGGTAATCCCTTTGCCGAGTCCCAGAGTCGGGCCGACCGGTCGTTGCTGGCGGTCGCCAGCAACCGGCCATCGGGGCTGTAGGCAATGGCAAGCACCTCCGCCTGGTGCGCGAGCTTCGGGCCGAGGGCCCGGCCCGAGCCGAAGTCCCACTGCCGGGCCCAGGCGATGTCATTGAGTCCCGTGGCCACCCGCCTGCCATCGGGGCTGACGGCGATGCTGAAGACGATCGAGTCCCTGTCCGAGTCCCGCCAGGCCTCTCCCACGGGCCTTCCGGTCGAGGCGTTGCGGATGGCATAGCGGCCGAAGTAAGCGCCGTACAGAACGGATTGGCCGTCCGGGGTGAACGTGACGCACAGGACAACCTCGCTGTGCCTCATCACCGGCGCTGTGCGCTGGCCGCTGGCGGCGTCCCAGATCCGAACCGTCCTGTCACCGCCTCCGGTTGCAAAGCGGTTGCCGTTTGGGCTGAAGGCAACGCAGGTCACGCCGTGCCGGAAGCGGGGTTCCGGTGACTTTTCGCGCGGATAGTGGACGACAGTAAGCGCGGGCTCCGCCGGGCCTGCCCGGCCAGCTAGAGCTGGCGGCGCCTCCCACAGGCGTGCCCGACCGTCTTCGCAGCCGGTCAGCAGCCTGTTCTCACGAGGGTGGAAGGCGATGGCGTAGACCGGCCCGGGATGCACGAGCGGCTCTCCGACCTGCTGCCCCGTCACCAGATCCCAGAACCGCACCATGCCATCCTGAGAGCCGGAAGCGGCCAGCTTGCCATCGGCGCTGACGGCCACGGTGTGGACGGCGCGGGGATGCTGGATCACGTGCTGCAATTCGTGAACCTCCCGCATCCAGGCGCCGAGGTTCCAGCGAATGGCCTCCTCCAGATCGCCGGCTTCCGCCTGGCGGGAGATTTCCAGACCCCGGGCCATGAGCAGCAGGCCACGGTTCACGTCCCCCTCCTCGCATTGAATCAGGGCCCGACCCAGCATCGACGCGGCCGCCTGGCGCTGGGCGTCCTTGCGTGCCTGCTGGGATTCCGCCAGCGCCCGTTCCGTCCTGTCCTTGGCGTCGGCCAGCCGGGCCGCGCTCCGCGCCTCGGTCAGGGCAAACAGAGCCGTCCCCGCCACCGCGGCCAGCAGCAGGACCAATCCCAGGCCGTACGCGGTCGCCGCGGCGGGATGGCGCCGGCACCAGCGCCAGCCGCGCTCCAGCCGGCCGGTAGGCCGGGCCGTGATCGGCTCACCCCGCAGGAACCGCTCCAGGTCGTCGGCCAGGGCGGCGGCGCTGGCATAGCGCTGCCCGGGCTGCTTGTGCAGACACTTCAGACAGATCGTCTCCAGATCGCGCGGCGCCCGGGGCTGCAGTTCCCGGACGGGCACGGGCTCGTGGGTGGTCACCTGCAGCACCGTGTCCAGCGCGGTCGCCGCCCGGAAGGGAGGCCGGCCGGTCAGCAGCTCGTAGAGGATGGCGCCCAGCGCGTAGACGTCCACGGCCGGCCCAATGTCCCGGACCTTGCCGCTGGCCTGCTCCGGGGCCATGTAGCTGGGCGTGCCCATGATGCTGCCCGTGCTGGTCTGACCGGCCTCATCCAGTTTCCGGGCCAGGCCGAAGTCGGTGATCTTGGGAACGAAATCAACCACGGATGACACGGACGACACAGATGAAGAAGTTCTTGTCCTGGTTTGATCCGTGTCGTCCGTGTCATCCGTGGTTGATTGTTTTTGCAGCAGGACGTTGGCCGGCTTGAGATCGCGATGGACCACGTTGTGCTGGTGGGCGGCGTGGATCGCCCGGGCCAGCGTCTCCAGCATCCGGGCCGCGTCCTCGGCCGGCAGGGGCCTGCCGGCCAGGTGTTTCTCCAGGCTGCCGCCGGAGCAGAACTCCAGGGTGAGGAAGGGGAGCCCATTGTGTTCGCCGACCTCGAAGATCTGGACGACGTTGGGGTGCTGCAAGCGCGCCACCGCCTCCGCCTCGGTGCGAAAGCGGGCCAGGATGGCGGGACTGGCATGGCCGCCGGCCAGGATCATCTTCAGGGCCACCACACGGTCCAGACTGATCTGGCGGGCCTTGTAGACCACGCCCATGCCGCCGCGGTCCAGCTCGCCCAGGATCTCGTAGCCCGGCAGTGCGGGAAGGCAAGGAGCGGCAAGCATTCCGTTCGCTTCCGCGCTGCCGGGAGGGTGTGTCGGTCTCAGCGAGTCTGACAGCGGCGCCGTGTCCGGCAACGACCGGAACACCGACCGCAGTCCTTCTGCTCCGCGCAGACAGCGGACCAGCGCATCGTCCTGGGCACCGGCCAGGATCGGGCTGCAATCCGGACCCTGGGCCAGGAACTCTTCGATTTCCTCGGCCCGCTGCGGTTCGCACCGGCCCAGGCAAAAGGCCTGCAATTCTGCCGGGTCGGGAGGCTTGATCGGTTGCTGTCCCATGGGTTTCCGTGCAACGCCTGACGAGTGCTTGTTTCAGCGAGCGGGAAACAGGCATCCCCGCCCCGATCCTCACCAGCTGTCCCTGGGTACGTGTTCCGGAATTGTACCCTGGCCGTTGTCCGTTGTCAGCAAAGAAGCCGCGGCAACTTCTCTGCCAACCGACAACGGCAACCAACCGGCAGGTCCGGACTCACTTCAGTTTCTCGAACACGATGGTAATCTTGTATTTGAGACCGCTCCCTCGCTCCAGTTCGCCCTTCCAGGTGAGCACGTTGGGGTTGTCTCGGTGGAGTTCGGTCTTGCCTTTCAGTTTGCCAAAATCGGCGTCGATCTTGACGTGCGTCTGGGAAACGTCCTCATAGGTGCCGACCTGCTTGCTATGCGGGTTGACGATCTTGTTGTTGTGGGCGAAGAACGTGCCCTGCACGACCAGTTTACCTTTCTCATCAACGATCTTGTAATCCCACTTCGCGCCGACCGTTTGGGCATGGAGGGGCTTGGGACCAGCGGGCACGTGCGGCTTGCCCTTCTGCATGGCGTTGGCCGACGACCAACCGCAGACGAGGACGAGGGCTGCGACAACCAGGAACGCTCTGCCGACGGTCAAACGAAACATGGTTCACCTTTCCAGGGGACTCGAAGAAAGGCCGCACCGAGCCGGATGCGGCGGACGTCCGCCGGGATCGGCTGCGGTTGGCTTGAAGTGAAATTGCCGCAGCGGCCGAAATCTTTCAGAAAAGATGCCTGGCGCGGAAAAAGTATCGAGAGCCGCTTGTCCTCAGATGTCCATCAGGCCGCGCAGTTCCCCGCGCAGCCGGGCCAGGACGCGGGCCTTGGCAATGTAAACGGCGTTGGCCGTGAGGCCCAGGGCCTGGGCCACCTCGGCGACGGGATGATCTTCCAGCACCAGCATCTGGAACACCTTCCAGGTCGTCGGGCTGAATTCCGCCTGAATGCTGGCCATCGAGCGGCGCACCAGATACTCGTCGTGTTCCTTGTCCCATTGCCGGCTCAGGGCGCTGTCGGGGTCGGCGAGCTGGTCGAGCCAATCGGTCAGGGGCACTGGCACCACGGCAGCCTGGCGGTGGCGCTGTCCCCGCAGGAAATGGCACACCCGATTGGTCAGGATGGTACGAAGCCAGGTGCGAAACGCGCCCGGCTGGCCGTTATGCACGAACTGGGGCAGCTTTTCGCTGACCACCAGCAGGATCTCTTGCAGCAGGTCTTCCACGTCGGCCGGCTGCAGTTGATGGCGGCTCAGCCAGCCGCGCAGCCACGGCTCGTAGATGGCCAGCAGCCTCTGCCAGGCCTGATGATCCGTGCGATCCTGCAGCCGTTCCAGCAGACTGTGCGACGTGGCGAACATCGGGTCTCTCCCTGAGACTCCCTTTCGCAGCCCCTCTCACGTCCCCTGAATGCTGTCGATCGGCCGACCAGCCGAGGTCGCTGATCGCCGGTTCCAGTTCCGGAAAGCAGGCGTGCAGCAGTGTCTCTGTGATCGAAGGTATGAATAGGCGGAGGGCCGCTGCCTGGCAAGATGACAGGAAAAGGACCGCCTCACTGGCCGGCCCGGATCACCCCAACCTGCAGCAATTCCCCCGCGTAGTTCGGCTTCGCCCCCGTCCAGCCGCCGACCTGCCCGCCGCGGCCAGTCCCCGGGTGAGCACGTACCAGCAAAAGTAGCAATGATTGCTGGTCGCTCCCGGCAGCGCATCCGGGTCCCTGGCCAGGATCTCATCGCGGATGGCCAGCAGTTCCTCGCGGCTTGAAAAAGGGACGGATCTGAAATCACACAAGTCTGTGGTGATTTCGGGCCCACCACAATGTCGTCATTCACACGGCCGGTCTGCCTCCGTCTCCGGTCCGCTGAATTCCTGCTCGCAGCCGAGGAGCGCTAACCAATCTCGTAAACCGGGCCGTCTTTGAAGCCAACCGCGCACCACGCCACGCCACCACTCGGGCGCGGAGCCTTGGAGGCTGGCGGTGTATTCTTGCCGGAGCCCTTCACGCCACTCAGGCCAGTGAGTCTCCAAGAAACCCAAGAGGTCTGCGTGGGTGACGCGACGGTGTTTGCCGGCGTCTGTGTGGCTGGCCGGCAGCTTGCCACCGTCGATCCACTTGCGGACTGTCCGGGAGGACACGAGCAACATCATCGCCAGTTCCCCAGTCGTGTAGATCCGCGCCGCCAGAGACATACCGACCACCTCGGAGCCCAAGAACCGCCCTCTCGCCACCACACCGCAAAGCTCGTCAGCCGGGGTCGCGGGCAGAGACTTCACGTCAGGAGGAGCCAGCATCGCGGCCCTGGTCGGCTGCAGCGGCTTGTTTAGCCTCGGTCTTCCTCCCGTCACGGGGACGGAGCCGGATCTCCAGGCGGCAGCCAACAGCCTGCGCGTACTTGCGCAGCGTGGCCACCGACGGCGAGTGTCGCTGACTGCCCCCGCCTGCTTCTAATCGCGCCACGGCCGGCGTCTTGGTGCCCATCCGCGCGGCGACCTCCGCCTGCGTCAGCCCCGCCTGCCGTCGCGCCTTGAGCAGTTCATCCAGCAAGGCGAACTCTTCCGCCTGAGCGTCGTACTCCTCCTTGACCGCCGGCTGCTTGAGCAACTTCTTGACAAATGCTTTATGCGTCATCATTCGCTTGTACCTCTTTCAGCCGTTCGCGGGCGACTTTCAACTCCTTGGCCGGCGTCTTGGCCGACTTCTTCACGAAGGCGTGGAGCATCATAATCCGCCGGCCCGGCCGGTGGCAGAAGAACACCCGGCCGATCCCCTCCTTGCTCTTCAGGCGCAGCTCGAAGAGGCCTTTGCCCATCGCCCGCGTGTGAGGCATACCCAGGTCCGGCCCGAAGTTGAGCATGCGCTCGGTGAGGTGGACGTACCGGGCCTGGAGACCAGGCGGGAACGCCAAGATCGCCTCCTGCACGGCGTCGCTGTAATAGATGATCTCCCAGTCCATGGGGTGATGTTAACAAATCTGTTAACTGCTGTCCAGACGAAACACACAGGGTCGCCCCTCCCGAATAGCCTGGCGAGTGGCGGGCACGCAGCGAAATGCCCCTTGCTGGCATCCGTGGGACAACCACGGACAGCTTCCGTCCTGTCCGCCACTCCCAGCAAAATGGCCGGCAGGGCAGGCAGACCGGAATCGGACAGGAAAGGGGACGGACAGGAAAGGGGACAGGAAAGGACAGGAAAGGGGACGGATCTAATTATCGATTCTCACCATAACAGTCTCGGTCTGATCATGAAGTTCCGGGAAGACCGCGCGCAACCGGCTCGCTGGCTTGCCGGATCGCCCCAACCTGCAGCAATTCCCCCGCGTAGTTCGGCTTCGCCCCCGTCCAGCCGCCGACCTGCCCGCCTCCGCCGTTGACCCCCGCGGCCAGTCCCCGGGTCAGCACGTACCAGCAAAAGTAGCATTGGTTGCTGGTCGCTCCCGGCAGCGCATCCGGGTTTCTCGCCAGGATCTCATCGCGGATGGCCAGGAGTCCCTCGCGGAACACCTTGCCGACGTAGGGGTGCTTCCGCGCCCGGCGGATGATCGTCTTGACGCTGTCGCGGTAGATGTTGCCGATGGTCAGCTGGTCCAGGTCGGAGGCGAAGCCGCAGCACGGCTTGACCTCGCCGCGCGGCGTCACGATCAGGGCCTGGCCTGGTCCCTCGCAGTAGTCCTCCTCGAACCACTTCCCGTCCCAGGCGCCCGTGAACCGCTCCGCCCGTTCCACCGGAGCCAGGTGGTTCCAGTTCAGCACGATGGTCAAGTCGGGGCTCACCAGCAGATAACGGTGCAGGACGTCCGACCAGTCGATGACGCCATCCACGGCGCGGGCCAGCTCCTGGACCGGCTCCAAACCCTGGTCCGGCGCCCGGCTGGCGTAGGACAGCGAGACCACGTTGTCGCGGTCGAAGACCTCGCGGGCCACCCGGCAAAACTCGGCCGTCTTCTCGACGTGCCGGCCGTGGAACTTGTCCACGCTCAGGCCCAGCTTGCCGGAGTAGCCGGCTTCCCGCAGCGGCAGCAGTTCCCGGCGCAGATGCTCCGCATCGCTGTGCCAGACGCCGTTGGACATGATCTTGTCGAAACGGAACCCCAGCTCGACCGCGCGACGGCACAGGACGTGCAGAAATTCCGGATACAGGAACGGCTCGCCGCCGGTGAAGCCGAGGACGCTCACCCCCTGGGCGCGGGCGTCCTCCAGGAAGCGCAGGGCGGCGGTAATGTCCAGGCGATCAGGCCATTCGATGGGCACGCAGCAATGTGGACAGCTAAGGTTGCACTGGTAGGTGCCTGCGAAGGAGAGGTAATTGGGGCGAAAGGTGCGGGTGCGGCGGCGGACCGGCCTGGCTTCACCTCGACCGGCTGGAGGAAGATTGCGGGACATGAGGTCTTTCCCGGACAGGGAGGCTGTTCCCGATGAAGGGACGGCACGGATTCCCGGAGGCGACTTTCGTGATCGTTTTGGCCTTGCCGGGCACGCCCGGCGGTCGGTGGAAGGCACAATCTGTTAGTTTCCGACGTGGACGGCGTCTCTCATAAAGATAGGGGTCGTCTCGCGATTCCGGCAACCCCGCTTGCCTTTGCCCCCTCCGACCTCGTAGGGTGATGGAGGACGTAGCCGCAGGCTTTAGCCTGCGCTGCAAGAAGAAGGCAAGCCGGGGGCGCAAACGCAGGCTAAAGCCTGCGGCTACAAACAGCGGCGGAAGGCCGGCCTACGAAAATTGCGGGCGCGAGACATCTTTTCGGACATCTGGTTCGTCTTGGAGGACGTGGCGATTTTGTGCTTGCCATCCAGGGGACGGCTGTGCGACAATTCGGGCAAGCCTCAGCACCTTCCTGCCTCCTGACAGGATCATTCCAGAACGAGGGAAGCACGCCAATGTTGTCCAGTTCACGCCGAGCACTCCTTGTCTTGACCGTTGTGGCCGGTCTGGCCGTGGCGACCTCGCTGCCGCTGGCCCTGGCCGAGAAACAGCCTGGCACTCCGGGGATCACCAACCCGACCGAGTTTTCCGACAACATCAGCCTGCCGACCAACCCCGCCTTCAAGAAGAAGCTCATTGCGATCGGCGATTACATCAATGAAAAGAACTGGGTGGTCGCCACCGAAGCCGCGCAGAGCCTGCTGGATCGGGAGGACGACGTCTTTGTGCCGCTGTCCTCCGGCAAGGGTGCCGACGGCAAGGAAACCATCGTCTGGCGCAGCGCCAAGACCGAGGCCAATCGGCTGATCGGCGAACTGCCGGCCCCGGGCATGGAATTCTACAAGCTGACCTACGGTCCTCCCGCCAGCGCCATGCTCAAGGAGGCCCTGGAGAAGGGCGGCAACGACAAGAAAAGCACGGTGGAACTGCTGGCGGAGGTGATGGCCCGCTATCTGCACACCGATGCCGGCGCCGAGGCCACCAACCTGCTGGGCACCTATTACCTCGACCGCGGCGGCTACATCACGGCCCGGCACTGCTTTGTCCGCCTGCTGGAACGCGACAAGCCGGCCAAGCTGTCCACCATGACCCTGTTCAAGGCCGCTTATGCCTTCCACATGGCCGACGACAAGGCCAACGAGGAGCGCGTCTGGCGGGAACTGAATCAGCGCGGCCAGCATCTCGTCCTGGGCAACGAGCGCCACACCGTCGAGGACCTGCAGAACGCCGTCGCCGCCCTGAGCCCGAAAGACTTCGTGCGCAACCAGAGCGACTGGCCGCTGTTCAAGGGCACCCAGGACCGCAGCGGCAAGGGCGAAGGCGGCACCCCCTTCCTGGAACCGGACTGGCGCAGGCCGCTGGCCGAGCAAAGCACCACCAAGGGCTGGATCGAGGAGGCCTTCCGGTACGTCAGTCTCAAGAAGGTGCCGTTCCTGCCGGCCGCCTTCCCGATCACGGCCACCGTCACCAAGGATGGCCGGCGGCTGCCGCTGCTGATCTATCGCAGCCACTGGGGCCTGTACGCGGTGGACGTCAAGACGGGCGATCTGAAATGGCGTGCGCCGTCGGCCTGGAGCATGGACATGATGGTGTCCAAGCCGAACAAGCAGCCGGCCCTCAACAATTGGGTCGAGTATTACAAGAACAACCTGAAGAACCCCACCCTGCTGTTCGAGAACAGCACCATCGGCACGCTCAGCACCGACAGCACCCACGTCTATGCCGTCGAGGACCTGGCGGTGTCGCCGCTGCAAAACGAGTTTGATCCGCGCTTCAACCCGGGCATGCAGGTCCAGCCGCACTACGACCCGGCGGTTGCCGATGCCATCCGGCACAATCGGCTGCAAGCCTACGACCTGATCACGGGCAAACTGAGGTGGGAAGTGGGCGGTCCCCCCGACAAGGGCGGCGAGCTGGACGGCTCCTTCTTCCTGGGGCCGCCCATGCCGATCGGCGGCAAGCTCTACGTCCTGACCGAGAAGCAGCAAGACCTGCGGCTGGTCTGTCTGGACGGGGCCAGGGGCCGGGTGCTGTCCGTGCAGACGCTGGCTTCCACCAAGGACAAGATGCAGCAAGAGCCGCTGCGGCGCATGCACGCCGCCCATCTGGCCTACGGCGAGGGCATGCTGGTCTGCCCGACCAACTCCGGAGCCATCCTGGGCGTCGATCAGCTGACCAGGAGCCTGGTGTGGGCCTACCCCTACCGGGAAAAGACGGGCTCGACCCCCGCCCAGGATCCCAACGTCGAGATGGGCCTCCCCCCCGGCTTCCGGGGACGACGCTTTCCTCCCGGCATGATGGTCCCGACCGTGCCCACGCTGCCGCACTGGCAGGTATCGGCCCCGATCATCCAGGACGGCAAGGTGGTCTTCACCGCTCCCGACGCCAAGAGCGTCCACTGCATCCGCCTGCGCGACGGCGAGCGGGTCTGGGTCCTCGAGCGCAATGCCGACGACCTGTACCTGGCCGGCGTCTACAATGGCAAGGTCGTGATCGTCGGCAAACGGAACGTGCGTGCCGTGAGCCTGACCAAAACCCACGTGGAGCGTCGTGGGAAAGATGACGTCGTTGTGCCTGACCCGGTGTGGAACATTCCGGACGTCGGCCTGCCTTCCGGCCAGGGCGTGGCCAGCGGCAGCATTTACTATCTGCCGCTCAAGGCCGCGGCGGCCACCAACGAGCCGGAAATCTGTGCCATCGACATCGACCGCGGCATCTTCCATGCCCATACCAAGTCGCGCAAGAAGGAGGTTCCCGGCAACCTGCTCTTCTACGAGGGCGACGTGGTTTCTCAGACGGTCACCGAAATCGTCGCCTTCCCGCAGCTGAAGGTCAAGCTCGCCCAGATCGACGAGCGGATCAGCAAGAACCCCAACGACCCGGTCGGCCTGACCGAGCGCGGCGAACTGCGCCTGGACAAGGGCGACCTCCAGGGAGCCATCGACGACCTGGCCCTGGCGCTGAAGAACAACCCGCCCAAAGAGATCCGCGGCAAGGCACGCATCAAGCTCTACGAGACGCTCACCGAGCTGTTCCAGCGCGACTTTGACGCCGCCGAGAAGTACCTGCCGGAATACGAGACCCTGTGCAAAGTGGACCTGGAAGGCGTCTCCAGCGAGACCGAGAAACTGGAACGGCAGAACGAGGCCCGCCGGCGGCGTGCCAACTTCCTGTGCCTGGTCGCCAAGGGCAAGCAAGCGCAGGGCAAGCTGGTCGAGGCGTTCGAGAGGTACATGGAGTTTTCCGCCCTGGCCAACAAGGACGAGTTGACCTCGGTGATCGACGAGCCGACCGTCCGGGCCGCCCCCGACGTCTGGTCGCAGGGCCGCATCCGGGCCATGGTCGCCTCGGCGACGGCGGAGCAGCGCAAACCGCTGGAGGAGCGCATCGCCGTCCGCTGGAAGGAGCTGCAGAACGGCAGCGCCGAGAAGGGCCTGGACGATCTGCGCAACTTCGTCAACGTCTTCGGTTCCATGTTCAAGGTCGGCAAGGAAGCCCGCCTGCACCTGGCCGAACGGCTGATGGACGACCCCGATCCGCTGTCGCTGCTGGAGGCGGAACGGCACCTGTATCTGCTGCGTGGTCCCAGCGAGGAGCCGGCCGTGGCCGCCCGCGCCGTCGAGTGCCTGGCCCGGCTGAACACCCGCAAGGGCATGCTCAAGGATGCCGCCTACTATTACCGGCTGCTGCGCCGCGATTTCCCCAACGTCCCGGTGAGCGACGGCAAGACCGGCAGCGACATCTTTGACGAGCAGGCAACCGACAAACGGCTGCTGCCGTTCATGGACGAGCCGGATCGGCTGGGAGGCGGCAGCAAGAGGATCACCACCAGCCCGCCGGAAGTTGGGAACTTCCAGTACCAGAACCAGTCGTATCAGCTGGGCCAGGTTGGCGAGAAGCTGCCGTTCTTCCAGGAGAACCAGCTGGTGATCCGCTACCAGCAGCCGAACAGCCTGAGGATGCTGGACCGGGCCCGCGGGGACGAGAAATGGAGCCAGCCCCTGACCCATACCATGTTCCAGGCCCTGGTCTTTGGCAACGGTCAGAACATGCCCAAGTTCCCCTTCCTGAACCTGGGCCACCTGGTGGTGCTGCCGCTGGGCAACATGGTCTTTGGCATCGACCCGATCAACCGCAAGCTGCTCTGGGAGAAGAACCTGGCCTCCAGCAGTGTCTCGACGGAACCGGGAGCCGGTCCGCCACCTAACCAGATCACCCAGCTGACGGTCGATCCACGCGACAACTCGGTCCTGATCCTTTACCCGGACGGCTGGACGCAGCGCCTGGGGACCACCGGTCCGCTGGAGGGCAACGTCATCTGTCTGCAGATGCGCGATGCCCTGATCGGCCTCGACCCGGTCACCGGACGGACCCTGTGGACGCGGTCGGACGTCAGTCCGCGCTGTCACGTGTTCGGCGACGAGCAAATGGTCTACGTCGTGGACGTCAACGAAAGCAACCGGGCCACCACCACCAAGGCGCTGCGGGCCTACGATGGCGTCTCGGTCAAGGTCCCGGACTTCGCGGCCCTGTACGATCGGCGGGTGGGCCAGTCCGGGCGGATCCTGGCCCTGTCCGAGCCGGCTGCCAGCGGCGGCACCACGCTGCGGCTGTACGACGTGGCCGCCGGCAAGGACGTCTGGAAGGGCGAGTTCCCGGCCGGCTCGGTGCTGCTGCATTCGGAAGATCCGAACCTGGCCGGCATGGTGGAGCCCGACGGCAAGGTGCGCGTGGTCAACCTGCAAACGCACAAGGAGGTGCTGCAGGCCCGCGGCAAGGCCGAGCACTTCGCCGGGGCCCAGACTGTCACGCTGCTGGCCGACACCCAGGATTACTACCTGGCCGTCAACGGTCCGCCCAACAACAACGGCGGCTTCCAGTCCACCCTGATGGGGGGCACCGGCATGCGGGCCATCCCGGTCAATGGCATGGTGTACTGCTTCAACGGCGCCAACAGCAAGCTCCGCTGGTATCAGGACGTGAAAAACCAGTATCTGGTCCTGGAGCACTTCCGCGAGCTGCCGTTTGTCCTGTTCACCGCGAAATCCATCCAGCCCACGCAGTTCGGAGGAAGGGTCTGGCAAACAAGTGTCCGCAGTATCCAGAAGAGCAACGGCAAGCTGGTTTGCCAGGCCGACAACGTTCCCCAGAACGTGAGCTTCTACGCCCTGAACGTCGATGCCCGCGCCGGCAAGGTCGAGCTGATCGGCCAGAACTGGAAGCTGACCCATCACCTCAACGGGGATGCGCCCGGTCGCTGACCGTCGGGCGGGTCGGTCGTCTCACGTCACGTACCCTCCCGCCACTGCAAGGAGCCGTGGCGGGAGGGTACGTGGTTTTTTTTCACCTTCACCCTCTCCCTTGAGGGGGAGGATGGGGGTGAGGGGTTCTTCTGATTTATCGTTTCGCGCACACCCGGCCCAGCGCGAAACGATAAATCGGCCACTCATCTGAATCTCCGAGCCAACGCCAACTCTGGAACGCCAGCAGGAGGATACGCCATGACGATGAGGTTCCGCAGGATCGTGTTGCTGTGTACTCTTCTGCTGGTGGGGCTCGCCGTCCCCCTTCCGGGCGAGACCAAACCGCCGGCCAAAACCGAGCTGAACGACTGGCCCTACGTCGGCGGCACGCCCAGCCGGGACGGTCAGGCCCGGGGCGATTTGCCGATCCTGGAGGCCCGCTGGCGCAAGCCGACCTTCGAGCAGCCGGGCACCAAAAGCTGGATCGACGAGGCCCGCAACCGGGCCCGGGAACGCAAGCAGGCCCTGATCCCCTCCGCGGTCCCGATCACCGCCACGTGTACCAGGGCTGGCCGGACGTACCACCTGCTGGTCTATCGCAGCCACTGGGGCGTTCACGCGGTCGATCTGCTGACCGGTGAGCTGTCCTGGAGGGCGGCCTCCAGCTGGAGCCTGGACATGATGCAGACCCGGCCGCAGAAGCAGCCGGCCCTCAACGGCTGGGCCAGCTATTACCAGCAGACGCTGGGCAAGCCGGCCCTGCTGTTCGAGAACACCACCCTCGGCACGCTCAGCTCGGATGGCGCCCACGTCTTCGCGGTCGAGGACCTGGCAGTGGCGCCGCCGCCGCAGCCGGCCCAGTTCGACCCTCGGTTCGGTCAGCCCTTCCCGATGCCGCGCTACGAGCCGCAGGTTTCCGACGCCGTTTACCACAGCCGGCTGCAAGCCTATGACCTGGTCACAGGCAAGCTGAAATGGGAGGTGGGCGGCCGGGACGAGAAGGCGGGCGAGCTGGCCGACAGCTTCTTCCTGGGCCCGCCGCTGCCGCTGGCCGGCAAGCTCTTTGTCCTGACCGAGAAGAACAAGGACCTCCGGCTGGCGTGCCTGGACCCGAACAAGGGCACGGTGCTGGCCACCCAGACCCTGGCTGCTGCCAAAGATCCGATGCAGGCCAGCACGCGGCGGATGCACGCCTCCCACCTCGCCCACGCTGACGGCATCCTGGTATGTCCGACCAACGCCGGGGCCGTCCTGGGGATCGATCCGATGACGCGAACCCTGCTCTGGGTCTACGGCTATCGGGAACAAACGACTCCCACCCCGCCCACCGATCCCCAATTCCAGCAGCTCCGCTTTCGCCGGCAGGGGTCCCGCCTCCTGGCTTTGTCGTGGGGCCGGATGGCCGGTTCATCCCGGCCCCGTGGCTGCAGACCAGCTGGCAGGTCACGGCACCGATTATTCAGCAGGGCAAGGTGGTCTTCACGGCCCCGGACGCCGGGTCGGTCCACTGCGTCAACCTGCAAGACGGCGCGCGTGTCTGGGCCCACCCGCGCCGGGAGGAGGACCTGTTCCTCGGCGGCGTGTTCAACGGCAAGGTGCTGATCGTCGGCAAGCGTCACGTGCGGGCCCTGAGCCTGGCCCGGGGCGAGCAGCTGTGGAGCCTGGAGGTCGGCCTGCCCTCCGGCCAGGGCATTGCCAGCAACAACGTCTATTACCTGCCGCTCCGGTCCGGGTCCGTGTCCGGCGAGCCGGAAATCTGTGCCATTGACGTCAACCGCGGCGTCATTCACACCCGGGCGGCGCCGCAAGCGCGAAGTGGCCGGCAACCTGATCTTCGCCCAGGGGATGGTGGTCGCTCAGGGGCTGAGCGAGATTGTCGTTTACCCCCAGCTGAATGCCAGGCTGAACCAGATCGATGAGGCGCTGAAGAAGAACCCGGACGACCCTGTCGGCCTGGTCGAGCGCGGCGAGCTGCGCCTGGCCAAGGGCGACCCCCGCGGCGCGGTCGAGGACCTCCATCGCGTCCTGAAACAGAAGCCGGGGCAGGAACTGCAAATCACCGCCCAGGACATGCTCTTTGAAGCGCTGACCGAATACCTGAAGCGCGACTTCAGTGCGGCGGAGCAGCACCTGAAGGAGTACGAGGAGCTGTGCAAGGACAACGCCCGGAAGACGCTTACCGAACAGGAGGCCCGGCAGCGGCGCAGCGGCATGCTGGCACTGGTGGCCCGGGGCAGGGAGTCGCAGGGCAAGCGGGTCGAGGCGTTCGAGAAGTACCTGGAGTTCGCCGCCCTGGCCGGCAAGGACGAGCTGCTTCCCGTCCTCGACGAGCCGAACGTGCGTGCCAGCGCCGCCGTCTGGCGCAGGGCCGCATCCGGGCCATGTTCGCCTCGGCGACGCCGGAGGAACGGCAGCGGCTGGACCAGCGCACGGCCGCGCTGTGGCAGGAACTGCAAGGCCGCAAATCGTTTGACGCTCTGCGCGGCTTTGTCGAGGGCTTCGGCTCGCTGTCCCGGACCGGCAAGGAGGCCCGGCTGAAGCTGGCCGAACGGCTGCTGGACGATCCCGACCCGCTGTCTCTGCTGGAGGCGGAACGCCACCTGTACCTGCTGCGTGGTCCCGGCGAGGAGCCGGCCTTGCAAGCGCAGGCGCTGGAGTGCCTGGCCCGGCTGAACGTCCGCAAGGGCCGGCCCCACGATGCCGCCTACTACTACCGGCTGCTGCGCCGCGATTTCGCCCGGGTTGTCGTCCGCGACGGCAAGACCGGAACGGACATTCTCGACGAGCTGGCCGCCGACAAGCGCTTCCTGCCCTACCTGGACGAGCCGGAACGCCTGGGGAGCGCTGGCAAGATCCGTGCCAGCGAGGAAAGAGGGGCTTTCCCGTTTAGTCCGCAGATCTATCAGCTGGGACAGATCGGCGAGAGGCTGCCGTTCTTCCAGGAGAACAAGCTGGTGATCCGCTATCAGCCGCACAGCCTGCGCGTCCTGGACCCGGCCAGCGGCGAGGAGAAGTGGAGCCAGATCCTGACCGACTCCTCCTTCGGCAATCTCGCCTCCGGCAGCGAGGCCAGGCAGGTCCGGTTCTCGTATCTGAACCTGGGCCACCTGGTGGTGCTGCCGCTGGGCCACGTGGTCTTCGGCATCGATCCGATCAACCGCAAGCTGCTCTGGGAGAAGAACCTCTACACCGGCGGCGGCGAGGACCGAGGCCAGGGTTCCGCTCCGCCCGTCCAGAGCCAGCTTGTGGTCGATCCGCTCGATGGCTCGCTGCTGGTGACCTACCAGGACGGCTGGGTGCAGCGGCTGGGCACCGGAGGCGTCATCGAGGGGAACGTCCTCTGTTTGCAGACGCGCGACAGCCTGGTCGGGATCGACCCGCTTTCGGGCCGGACCCTGTGGACGCGGTCGGACGTCAGTCCCCGCAGTCACGTCTTCGGCCACAATCAGGTGCTTTTCGTGGTCGAGATCAGCGAGCAGAACAAGATCACCGGCACGCGGGCGCTCCGTGCCTACGACGGCGCCTCGATCAAGATACCCGACTTCGCCGCCCTGTACGAGAAGCGCGTGGGGCGATCCGGCCGGACCCTGGTGCTGCACGAGTCCGGTCCCGGCGGCGGCTCGACGCTGCGGTTTTACGATCTGACCAGCGGCAAGGACGTCTGGAAGGGCGCGTTCCCGGCCGGTTCGGTGCTGCTGAAGTCGGTGGACGCCAACCTGACCGGCATGATCGAGCCCGACGGCAAGATGCGTGTGATCGACGTGACCAAGCGCAAGGAAGTGCTGGTCACCCGGGCCGATCCCCGGCACTTCGCCGGAGCGGCGCAGGTCTGGCTGCTGGCCGACGCTCAGGACTACTTCCTGGCGATCAATCAGCCGCAGACACCGCAAGTGCAGCAGCTGGGCGGCATCCAGTCCAACCTGATGCCGGGCGCTGGTCTGCTCGCCATTCCGGTGAACGGCGAACTGTACTGCTTCGACGGCAGCAACGGCAAGATGCGCTGGCGGAGCACGCTGCCCAACCAGATGCTGGTGCTGGAACATTTCCGCGAATTGCCGATGGTCCTGTGTACGGCCCGCACTCCGCAGGGGCGCCGGGCGTTCCAAACACGACAGCGAAGGTGAGCGTCCGCTGCATCCAGAAGAGCAACGGCAAGCTGCTGTGCGACGAGGACAAGCTCCGCAACGACGCCTACTTCCACGCTTTGAACGTGGATGCTCGCGGCGGCAAGGTGGAACTGATCGGGGCCCAGCTGAAGCTCGTTTTCCAGCTCAACGGCGATGCGGGCAACCGCTGAGGAAGCCTTTGACCCAGGGCGTTGCCCTGGGCTATCGTGTTTCGCCCCTTCGGGGCGAAAGACAATCGCCCCGAAGGGGCGCAACAGGATAGCCCAGGGCAACGCCCTGGGTGGGAGGGGCGTCGGCTGACCCAGGGCGCTGCCCTGGGCTATCCTGTTGCGCCCCTTCGGGGCGAAAGACCTGGTTTTCCGCCCCGAAGGGGCGCAACAGGATAGCCCAGGGCAACGCCCTGGGTGGGAGGGGCGTCGGCTGACCCAGGGCGCTGCCCTGGGCTATCCTGTTGCGCCCCTTCGGGGCGAAAGACCTGGTTTTCCGCCCCGAAGGGTGCGACACGATAGCCCAGCCCTGGGTGGGAGGGGGCGTCGGCCTTTTTCTTCCTGAGCCGCAAGAAACACGCAGGAGTAACTCCCCAATGACGAAACTCCATCCGTTCCTGTTGCTGGCCGGCGTGCTGCTCCTGGGAAACCTCTGCCCGGCCGCGGCTGCCGACCCAGGCACTCCCGTCGATTGGCCCCTGTTCGGAGGAACGCCCAGCCGCAACGGCGCCGTGCCCAGAGGCGACTTGCCGTTCCTGGATGCCCGCTGGCGCAAGCTGCTGGCCGAGCAAACGACCACCAAGGGCTTGACCGACCAGGCAACGCGGTTCATTCAGGACAAGAAGCTGGCGTTCCTGCCGGCCGCGTTCCCGATCACAGGAAGCGTCACACTCCCGAATGGCCGGCCGGTGCGGCTGCTGGTCTATCGCGGCTACTGGGGCCTCCAGGCGATCAACGTCGAGACGGGTGAGCTGGTGTGGCGTGCGCCGTCGGCCTGGAGCATGGACGTGATGGTGTCCAAGCCGAACAAGCAGCCGGCCCTCAACCAGTGGGTCGATTACTACAAGAACAACCTGCGCAACCCCACCCTGCTCTTCTCGAACAGCACCGTCAGCACCCTCAGCACCGACAATGTCCTCCTTTACGCCGTCGAGGACCTGGCAGTGACGCCGCCAACCCTCGCCGAGCCGGACCCACGTTTCAATCTGGGCATGCAGGTCCAGCCGCACTACGACCGGACTGTTGCCGACGCCATCCTGCACAATCGGCTGCAAGCGTACAGCCTGGCCCGGGGCAAGCTGGTCTGGGAAGTCGGCGGCCTCAAGGCCGGCGCCCTGAGCGACAGCTTCTTCCTGGGTGCGCCGCTCCCCCTGGAGGATCAGCTCCATGTTCTGGTCGAGAAGTCCGGCAAGATCTCCCTCGCCTCCCTGGACAGTCGGACCGGCCGGCTGCTGGAGAAGGTGGAGCTGTACACTCCGGCCAAACCGCTGGAGAAGGATGGGGTGCGGCGGATGCAGGCGGCCCACCTGGCCTTCGCCGACGGCCGGCTGGTCTGTCCCACCAATGCCGGTGCCGTGGTCGCCCTCGACGTTCGCAAGCACAAGGTCCTCTGGACGTACTCCTACCGCGACAACGAACCCAAGGAACCGCAGCCCGAAGCCATTGTGCCTGGCCTTGGGCGGCGCAGGATGCCCTTTGAGCTGCCGCAGCGCACCTACTGGGCGGTGACCGCACCGGTCATCGTGGGCGACAAGGTGGTCTTCACCGCTCCCGACGCCCGCTCGGTTCACTGCGTCGACTTGCGTTCCGGCAAGAAGGTCTGGACGCACACCCGGCAGGCGGACGACCTGTTCCTGGCCGGCGTCGTCAAGGACAGGGTGCTGCTGGTCGGCAAGCACAACGTGCGGGCGCTGAGTCTGAACCTGGGCAAGGAGCAGTGGAGCCTGGAAGTGGGCCTGCCTTCCGGACTGGGCATCGCCAGCGACGGCATTTACTACCTGCCGCTGCGAAGCGCCGCGAAATCCCGCGCCCGGAGGTCTGCGCCATCGACGTGGCCCGGGCCATGATTTACGAACATGCCCGCTCCCCCAAGAAGGAAGTGCCCGGCAACCTGATCTTTGCCGAGGGCCTCGTTGTCTCCCAGACGCTGACCGAGATCGTTGCCTATCCGCAGTTCCGCGACCACCTGGCCGGTATCGAGGAACGGCTCAAGCGCAACCCCAAGGACCCGACCGGCCTGATCGGCCGCGGCGAACTGCGTCTGGACCGGGGCGACCTGGAGGGGGCTACCGACGACCTGATCCGGGCGCTGAAGCAGGAACTGCCCCGGGACGTCCGGGCCCGGGCACGCGCCACGCTCCACGAAGTCCTGACCGAGTTTCTGCTGCGCGACTTCAGCAAAGCGGAGAAGTACCTGCCCGAATACGAGGACGTCAGCAAGCTCGACCTGGAAGGGGTCCGCAACGAGACGGAGAAACAAGAGCGGCAAAACGAGGCCCGGCAACGGCACGCCAACTTCCTGTGCCTGGTTGCCAGGGGCAAGCAGGCACAGGGCAAGCTGGTCGAGGCATTGGACAAGTACCTGGAGTTTGCCGCCCTGGCCGGCAAGGAGGAGCTGATCGCCGCGCTCGACGAGCCGGCCGTCCGGGCCGCTCGGGACGTCTGGGCGCAGGGCCGCATTCGCGCCATGATTGCTGCCGGGACGCCGGAGCAACGCAAACCCCTGGAGGAACGGATCACTGCTCGCTGGAAGGAGATCCAGAATGGCAAGGCCGGCAAGGGTGCCAAGGGTCTGGCCGATCTGCGCACCTTTGTCGAGGTCTTCGGTTCCACCTGCAAGGCAGGCAAGGAGGCCCGCTTGCTGCTGGCGGAACGGCTGATGGAAACCGACCCGGACCTGCTGCTGGAAGCGGAGCAGCAGCTGAATCTGCTGCGCGGTCCCGGCGAAGACCCGACTGTGGCGGCCCGCGCGATCGAATGCATGGCTCGCCTCAGCATCCGCAAGGGTTTGCTCCGGGATGCGGCCCATTACTCCCGGCTGCTGTGTCGTGACTTCGCCGAGGTCCCGGTAATTCACGGCAAGACCGGCGGCGACATCTTTGACGAACTGGCCAGCGACAAGCGCATGCTGCCCTTCCTACACGAACTGGAACGGCTGGGAGGCGCTTCCCGGAAGATCGGCGTTAGCCAGCAGGTCGGGAGTTTCCCCTATCAGAACCAGCTCTACCACCTGGGACAGTTTGGCGAGAAGAGCCCGTTCTTCCAGGAGAACCAGCTGGTGGTCCGCTACCAGCCGCACAGCCTGCGGATGCTGGACCGGGCCAGCGGCAAGGAGAAGTGGAGCCAGGCGCTGACCCAGACCATGTTCCAGAACCTGGTCTGGGGCAACGGTCAGAATATGCCCAAATTCCCCTTCCTGAACCTGGGGCACCTGGTGGTGCTGCCGCTGGGACACGTGGTCTTCGGCATCGATCCGATCCACCGCAAGCTGCTCTGGGAGAAGAACCTCGCTGGCAGCGTCCTGGCGGAAGCGTGGGCGGGACCGACCCCCAACCAGATCGCCCAGCTGACGGTCGATCCACGCGACAACTCGGTCCTGGTCCTTTACGCGGACGGCTGGACGCAGCGCCTGGCCGCTGGAGGAATGATTGCGGACGGTGTGCTGTGCTTGCAGTTGCGCGACGGCCTGGTCGGGATGGATCCGCTCACGGGCCGAACCCTGTGGACGCGGTCGGACGTGAGCGTCCGCTGCCGCGTCTTCGGCCACGAGCAGGTCCTCTGCATCGCGGAGATGGACGATCAGAACAAGGCCCGCAGCACCCGGGTGCTGCGGGCCTGCGATGGCGTCTCGATCAAGGTGCCTGACTTCGCCGCCTTGTACGAGAAGCGCGTGGGGCAGGCCGGGCGGACCCTGGTGCTACGCGAACCTGGCCCCGGCGAAGGCACGACGCTGCGGCTGTACGACGTGGCCGCCGGCAAGGACCTGTGGAAGGGCGATTTCCCGGCGGGCTCGATCCTGCTCAAGCCGGTGGGGGCCGACCTGACGGGCATGCTGGCGCCGGACGGCACGGTGCGCGTGATTGACGTGGCCCGTCACCAGGAGGTGCTCAAGAGCAAGGTCGATCCCCAGAGCTTTGCCGGAGCGAAGGAGATCTGGCTGCTGGCCGACTCGCAGGATTACTACCTGGCGGCCAATGGTCCACCCGACGGGGGCGCGATCCAGTCCGTGCTGATGCCGGGCACCGGCTTGCAGGCGATCCCGGTCAACGGCGAGGTCTGCTGCTTCCACGGTGCCGACGGCAAGCTGCGCTGGCGGGAAAAAGTCGCCAGCCAGATGCTGGTTCTGGAGCACTTCCGCGAGTTGCCCATTCTGCTGTTCGCTGTCCGCCGAATCCAGCCTCGATCCAATGGGTGGGTTTGCCTGGCAAGGCAGCGTGCTCGGCATCCAGAAGAGCAACGGCAAACTGCTGGTCGATACGGACAAGATTCCGAACGGCGTCAACTTCCATGCTCTGAACTATGCCCGCGGCGGCAAGGTGGAATTGGTCGGCACGAATCTGAAGTTCGTCTTTCAGAGTGCCGATGCGGGCAAGTAAGGCGAGCGGCAGGCCCAAAGTAGCCATCACGCTCCGCGTGATGCAGGCTCATCACGCGGAGCGTGATGGCTACTTTGGGCCTGCCGCTCGTCTAAGGCGAGGCGCACCCGCCGCATCGTCGGGCATGGCATCTTCCGCGACCCGCTCAGGTCGGGACGCCCAGGGTGCGGGCCAGCGTTTCCAGCTGGTTCAGCAGGTCCACCGCCGTCGCGGGCCGGTCGTCGGCACGCTTGGCCAGCAGCTGGAAGATCAGCGCCTCGAACGCGGGCGGGATCGCCGGCTGGAACTGCCGGATCGGGGCCGGCGCCTCCTGCTGGATCTTCAGGACGGTCTGGATGAAGTTCTGGCCTTCGTGCGGCGGTCGCCCGGTGCAGAGGGTGTAAATGGTGGCGCCCAGGCTGTACAGGTCGACCCGGCCATCGACGGGCAGCACGCCGCCGCTGGTGCGCTCCGGCGACATGAAGCGGACGTCGCCGGGCACCTCGCCGGGCTTGGTCAGGCTCAGGGCCTGCTTGCCCTCCAGCGCCTTGGCGGTCAGGGCGTCGCCGAGCAGGGCCACCTGGTCGCTGCCGCGGATCAGGATGTTGGCCGGCGTGATGTCCCGGTGCAGGATCTGGTGGTGATGGATGAACACCAGGGCCCGGCACACGTGCGCTCCCACCCGCAGCGGCAACTGCCAGCTCAGGGCGTTGCCCTTGCCGAAGCGGGCCATGATCTGGGCCAGGCTCTCCCCCTCGATCAGGTCGGTGGCGATCCAGCAATACGGCCCGGTCTTGCCGGCGCCGCGAACGGTGACCAGGTGAGGATGCTTGAGCGGCATCAGGGTCTTCATGGCCCGGATGAAGCGCTGCACGTCCTCCTCGTCCTGGCTGAACTCGGGCCAGAACACCTTCAAGGCGACCGGCTTCCTGGCCTTGCGGTCCTGAGCGCGGAAGACCAGGCCGTTCTCGCCGCGTGCCAGCACCGTGCCGATCTGGAAATGGGCCAGCTGCTGGCCGGCCAGCTCCTGAAGCCGGTCCGGCAGCAAGGCGGAGCGCCGGGTCTGCTTCGCGGCCGGGTGGGGCACCCGCTTCGCGGGTGCGGGCAAGGGGTCGGGCGAGTCGGACACGGTGAGCGGCAACTCGCTGGCCGTCTGCAGGACGATCTGCGTGTCGCCGATGCGGACCACGTCGCCGGACTTCAGGGTCGTGGTCTGGGCCACCCGCTGGCCGTTGACGTAGGTGCCGAACTTGCTTCCCAGGTCGAGGACCTTGACCTGGCCGTGCTCGAGAAAGAACTGGCAATGGACGCTGGAAACGGCCTTGTCCGAAAGGCGGGCATCGGTGCTCGGGGCCCGGCCGACAATCAGCGGCGCGGTCGCGGACAGGGGGAAATCCCGGCCCTTGTCAGGCCCGATGGTAATGCGCAGCGTCGGGGTCATGGCGCTTTCTCGAACTCCAAAACCAGCAACCGAAGGAATCGTCCCTGACAGGATGGTGATTCTGGGATCGTAACCTAACCGCCTTTCCGTGACAAGGTGACTGCGAAGATGACAAGGTGACAAGGTGACAAGGTGACAAGGTGACAAGGTGACAGGTTTTCGTTCACCTTGTCACCTTGTCACCTTGTCACCTTGTCACGGAAAGGTCCGCCAGGTCCCGGCCGATCATGGCACAGATCTGGTCCAGGGGCAGGTGATTGGGCTCCAGGCCAAAGGGATCTTCCACCTCCACGCCGGCCTCCTCAATGCCCAGCATGCCCAGCGACACCACCGCCGTGATCACCGGGGCCATGAAGCTGATCGCCGGCACCAGCACGAACGGCAAGGAGCCCAGGTAGACGAACAGCACCTGCTTGATCAGGGCCGCGTAGACAAAGGGCAGAGGCGTGCGATGGATCTTCTCGCAACCGCCCTGGTTATCGACCAGGATGTCAATCAGCGTGACCATCCGCTGGGCCAGGAGCGGGTCGAGCTGATTGCGGGCCTGGCCTGCGCCCGCGAATTCCCGGACGGACTTTCCTGGCGGACCAGCACCCATTCGGTCAGGAAACCCGCCAGCACCTGAGCGGGGTTGCCGACCGCGGCCAGGCGTTCCAGCACGCGGCCCGGCAGCAGATGGCGAACGCAAGCCAGGTCGCGGTTGTCGCGCAGCTGTTCCTTGAGCAGCACCACGTAGGCCGTCACCATCCGGGCCAGGTCGTCGGCCGGGGGGGCGGCCTCGGCACCCAGCCGAACCAGGTTGCGCGTGGTGTTGACCAGCATGCCCCAGTGCGAGCGCGCTTCCCAGAAGCGATTGTTGGACGAGTTGGTCCGGAACACGATCAGCATGCTCAGCGCCACGCCCAGCACCGTATGGCCCACCGTATCGACCCTGGGCAGAGGCATCTTGCAAGGGATCAGGACCTTCTCGTTGAGAAAGTAGAGGGCCAGGCAGAAGCCGGTCAGCAGACCCACCAGGCCCAGCACCCGCGGCAGGACGCTGCCCTGCCACGAGAAGCAGGTCCGCCACCAGCTCGTTCGGTCGTAGTCGATCATCGCGGACTGTCTTTCTCCCCACTCCCCGCGCCAGTTAGCCCGAAGCGCCAGCGAGGGTGGGCTAACTGGCGCGGGGAGGGTGGGCAAGATTCCCTCGCTTCGGGCTAACTGGCGCGGGGAGGGTGGGCAAGATTCCCTCGCTGGCGCTTCGGGCTAACTGGCGCGGGGAGTGGGGAGCGTTCAATCTTGTTTCTCCCAGTGCCTGCCCCAGCCATCGTACAGCTTTTTCACGAACGCCTCCCACTCCCCCCGGCTTCGCCACGCCGGGAACGGATCGGGAGACAGCGGCCCGGACGAGCGGTAGACAATCTGGAACTGCGGCAGCGACCTGGGATCGGCAATGAGGCCAAGCAGCGCCGTGCGGTCGGCGTGCTGCGTGGTCGCATCGATCCGGATCGGCCCCTCAGGCGCCTCCACGGTCAGGCCGCGTAACGCCTTGCGGACCGCGCCGGTGTCGGGCCGGCCGGCTTTCATGACCGCCGCCTTCCACAGGTAGACCCCGAAATACGCGGTTTGCATGTCGTCGTTGACCCGCTCCTTGTCGCCGTAGCGCTTGCGGAAGCGCTGCAGAAACGCCTGATTCGACGCACGATCCAGGCTGCTGAAGTAGCAGCCAACGGCGTAGTCCCCCTTGAGCAATTCGATCGGATAGGAGGACAGTTCATTCTCGCTGATGCCGCACCACACCGTGGGGGTCGTCGGCGGACCAATGCCGCCGCGGCGCAGCGCCCGGAGAAAGGCAAGCAGACCGTAATCGTCGCTGGTATTGACGATGACGTCGGGCCGACGTTTCTTGATGTCCGCGACCACCGGGCCGAAGTCGGTTTCCTTCAGGGGAAGCGAGGCCTGCCAGAGCGTGCCGCCCTCACTCTCGATCTGATGTTCGAGGACCGTTTGCGTGCCGCGCGAGCAGACCTCCTCCGAGCCAACCAGGTAAAAACGGGGCGGACCCTTCAGCAGCGTCTGAGAGGGCCAGGCGAGCTGCCAGGGGGTTGTCATCCCGGCGGTCTGGGCCAGGGCGGAGGCGATCTCGGCCCTGTGCAACTGGAACAGCCAGCGGAGCGCGGGGAGGCCGGTCTGGTTGGGGGTGCCGCCCAGGTAAACGACGTTCGGCGAAGACTCCAGCCCTTCGCAGGCGGCCGCGTAGAAGAGGAGCCGATCGTGTTTCTCGCAGATCGGCAGGACCCGCTTGCGCGCGGCCGAGGACCAGCAGCCGAAGATCACCTCGACCTGGTCCTTCTCAATCAGCTGCTGTGCCTTGTGGGCAAACACCTCCGGATCGGAGGCTCCGTCCTCATCGATGGGCTTGATCTGCCGACCCAGCACTCCTCCCGCCGCGTTGATCTCCTCGATGGCCAGGTCCAGAGCGTGAACGATCGGCCGTTCTCGTCCCGACAGGTTTCCCTTGAGACTGTGCAGGATTCCCACCTTGAGGGGAGGCAACTCCCCGGCCGGTTCGGGTGGGCCGCCGGATTGCTGTTTCGGGGTCTCGGGTTGGGTGGAGTGATGCGTGGCGATTTTCTGCCAGCCGGCGACCACGCTGACGATCACGGCGGCCAGCAGGGTCAGGCCGCCGAGCCAGAGGCTGAGGGCGCTGGGCCGGCGGCGCAGCCGCTGAATCTGCGGGGCCGTGTCCGCCGGGGCGGTCGGCACCGTGTCCAGGCGGGCGTCGTGTTCCAGCTGCTGCAACCGCTTTACCAGGAGCCTGGCGCTGGCGGGGCGATCGCTGGGATTGCGCGACAGCAGTTCCTGGATCAGCCCGGCAACGGGGGCCGGGAGCTGCGGCGCCCTGTCGCGGACGATCACAGTCCGGCCGGTGACGATTTCCCGGAGCAGGGTCTGCGTTTGCGACCTCTTGCCGGCCAGGGGCGGCTGACCGGTGAGCACGTGAAACAGCAGACAGCCCATGCTGTACAGGTCGGCCCGGGCATCGACCGTCTGGCCCGCGGCCTGTTCGGGGGCCACGTACCCCAGGGTGCCCAGGAACTGGCCGACCTGGGTCAACTGAGAGGAGCCCTGGACCGGGCGGGCGATGCCGAAGTCGATCAGCTTGACCCGGCAAAACCGGCCGTCCCGGAACTCCAGCCAGAGGTTGGCCGGTTTGACGTCGCGATGGACCACGCCATGCTCGTGCAGCACGGCCAATCCCTCGGCCGTCTGGCGGGCCAGGGACAGGGCCTCGGCCAGAGGCAGCCAGCGATCGCGCTTGAGTTTCGCTTCCAGGGTCATCCCCTCCAGCCGTTCCATGGCCATGTACGGGATGCCGTTCTGTTCGCCGACCTGGAAGAGCGCCACCACGTTCTCGTGGGACAGGCTGGCCAGCAACCGGGCCTCGCGCAGGAAGCGCTGCCGCAGGCTGGGGTCGGCCAGGTCCGGGCGCAGCACCTTCAAGGCGACCCGGCGGTGCAGGACGGTGTCCTCGGCGTCGAAGACGATGGCCATGCCGCCCTCGCCCAGCTGGCCGACGATGCGATACGAGTCGAGCCAGCCCAGCTCGCCCGGGGCCCGCGGCGGGGCCAGGAAGTCGAACCGCGTTGGAGCGGAGGGGTCGGCACGCAACCGTTCCTGGCAGACCGGGCAGTCGCGCAGATGCTGGCGCAGGGCCGCCGCCTCGGCTGCCGGGAGCCGATTGGCGAGCAGGTCCTGGACCTTCTCGGGCGACGGACAGGAAAGCGCGGAAGTCATCGCGGTGCGCTCGCTGGGATGGTCAGGGGCATTTCCGTCAATACTTCTTTACAACAGAACGCGCTCGCCCGCCAGTTGTAGGGAACGCCCTCCGTGGCGTTCCGGCCAGGAGAGAGAGGCGACCATGACGCGCATCATTCGAGGCGTCCTCGATTTTCAGCGCTCGATCTTTGAAGAGAAGCGCGAGCTGTTCCAGCAGCTGGGCCAAGGCCAGACACCGCTGGCGCTGTTCATCACCTGTTCCGACTCGCGCATCAGCCCAAATCTGCTGTCCCAGACCGAACCGGGCGAGCTGTTCATCTTGCGCAATGCCGGCAACATTGTGCCGCCCTTCAGCAGCGGCCACGGAGCGGAGGCGGCCACAATCGAGTACGCCGTGGTCCAGCTGCGGGTCAACGACATCATCCTGTGCGGCCATTCCCGCTGTGGCGCCATGCACGGGCTGATCGAGCCGGACGCCCTGAAAGCCCTGCCCAGCGTCGCCGGCTGGCTGAAACACGCCCTGGCCATCTTGCCGGCGCTGGAGATGGCCGGCAAGCTCTCGCCGGAGGACTTACTCCGGCGCGCCATCGAGGAGAACGTCCTGCTGCAGCTGGAGCATCTCAAGACCCATCCGGCGGTGAGCAACGCCCTGGCGGCACGGACCCTGCGGCTGCACGGCTGGGTCTATCATTTCGAGAAGGGGGAGGTGGACGCGTACGATCCGCTCAGTGGCGGCTTTATTCCCCTGGAAATGCAGGTGCGGCAGCGATTGCTGGAACACGCCGAGAAGGACGCCGGGCCACGCACCGAGTGGGACACGCACATTTGAGGGGCCTGCTTCTTCAGGTGGCGAGCGGCGCGGCGTCAGCCCGCCGGTGAAGCGTTTCACCGGCGGGCTGACGCCGCGCCGCTCGCCAGCAAGTGAAACCGTTACGGCTTCGGGCCCCTGAGCAAATTCTGGGTAAACTGCACCCTGGTCATCGCGGTGGGATCGCCTGGTTTCGCGCTCAGGGCTTGCTGGTAGTAAGCCAGCGCATCCTGGAACCGCCGTGCGTTGAACGCGGCCTGCCCATCTTCCATGCCCGAATTGTAGCGTGCCTCGGCCAGCTTGGCGTTCAGCACCACGTCGCCCGGCGCGATCTGCAAGGCCTTTTCCAGGTTCTGGATCGCCACCCTCCACTGCCGTGCCGCCAGCGCCTGGTTGGCGGCGGCGAGCAACTGCTGGGGGTTGCCCAGTTGCTGCATGGCATTGACGGCCTCCAGCCTGCGGGCCTGAGCAGTGGGGTCTCCGGGCGCCAGCCGCAGGGCCTCGTTGAAGTTCTGCACCGCCTCCGCATAGCGCTTGAACTGCAAGGCCGCTGCCCCCTGCTGCATGAAGCGGACGTAGCCCGCCTGAGCGAGCTGGGCGTTCCGAATGACCTGCATGCCACGCTGGATCGCGTCGGCTTCGAGACTGCCGGGGGCGGCCCGCGGACTGGCCTGCTGGAAATAACCCATCGCCTCCTCGTAGCGGCGAGCGAGCAAGGCATTGTTGGCCAGGGTAAGCACCCGCTGCACCTCGGCGCGGGCCTGGGCCTGGGCGGTCTCCTGGCCCTTGATCTGCCCTTGCGCTTGCTGCTGCATGGCCAGCGCACCCGGCTCGTTGGGAAAGATCGTCAGGGCCCGGCTCAGAGGCAGGAGGGCGTCCTGGGGACGGTTGGCCGTCAGCGCGGCCTGGGCCGCGTCCAGTTCTTGCTGGAAGGCCGCCTGCTTGTCCTTGTCATTCTGGAACTTGCGGGCCTGTTGCAGGGCCAACTCCTCCTTCTGGGCCTTCTCCTTCGTCAGGGCGTTCTCGGCCTCGGCCAGCGCCGTGGTCGCCGCCGGGTTGGGCATCACGGCGCTGGCCAGCCGGAAGGCCTGAGCTGCACCGGCGAAATCCTTCGCCGTCATGCGATCCTTGCCCAGCGTCATCTGGCGGTTGTACTCGGCCTGGCGTTCCTCCTCGTTCTTGCCGGCTCGGGCCACGGCCTCCGCGCTCGCCCGGGCATCGGCCAGGCCGCTGAGCGCGTCCCTGTCCTCGGGGAACAGTTTCAGCGCCTGGCGGTACAGCGTGGCGGCCTCGGCAAACTCTTTTTTGGCCAGGGCGGCCTGGGCATCCGCCAGCAGCTTGGCGAAGCGTTCCTTGCGGTCCCTCTGTTCGCGCTGGTCCTGCTCCTTCTTGAGCTGCTGCTTGATCTCCTCCAGCTCCTTCTTCAGCTTGTCGTCTTCCGGGTTCTTGACCGGTTTCTCTTTCTCTTTCTCTTTCTCGGGAGGCTTCTCAACCACCGCCTTCGGCTTCGGATGCTCCGGGAGGTTCAGGCAGACCACCACCACGAGGCCGACCGTCATCACCAGGCAGAGCGCTCCCAGGACTGCCACCAGGCCCCAGTTCGATCGTTGGGGCGGCTCCGGGCGGAAAACACTCGAGGAGGTGGGGAGAGGAATGTCCGCCAGGGTCTGCTGGGCGCTGGAATCGGCCGGGGGCGTCTGAAAGCGCTGACCGCAATCGGGACAGCGCACCGTCTTGTTGGCGGGCAAGGGCTTGTTCGAGCGCAAGGCAACGTGACAGAGCGGGCAAGTCACCGTGGTGCTGGACATGGCCTGATCCTTCCTGCGTGCCTGGACTCACGCCTCCCGGGACCCAAGGGTGCGACCTCCTTCTATGTTCCCCTGCAAAGGGCTCGCCGTCAAGAAGACATCGCACCTTGTGGACAGAATGCAGGAAAAGGCCGGGCTTGCGCACGGCCCTTGTAGGGAACGCCCTCCGTGGCGTTCCAGTCCGACGCGGAACGCCACGGAGGGCGTTCCCGACAGAAGAACGGAACGCCACGGAGGGCGTTCCCTACTAGGATAGTGAAGGTTCGCTTGTGTTCGCGTTCGTGCGGGAGGAAAGAGAGTTCATGGTCCCTGGTGCCGTTACCGTTCGCCCGATCCGGAAGCTGCTGGTGGCCAACCGCAGTGAGATCGCCATTCGCGTGTTCCGGACGGCTCACGAGCTGGGCATCCGGACCGTGGCCCTGTACACGCACGAGGACCGTTTTGCCCTGCACCGCTTCAAGGCAGACGAGGCCTACCAGATCGGGAAGGCCGGCGAGCCGATCCGCTCCTATCTCGACATCGCGGCGATCGTCGCCCTGGCCCGGGAGCATCAGATCGACGCCATCCATCCCGGCTACGGCTTCCTCTCCGAAAACCCTGACTTCGCCCGGGCCTGCCGGGAAGCGGCCCTGATCTTCGTCGGCCCACGCGAGGAGATCCTCCGGCAGCTGGGCGACAAGGTGGTGGCCCGGCAGATCGCTCAGAAGGCCCGCGTGCCCATCCTGCCCGGCAGTCCCGATCCGATCGGCAGCAACGAGGAGGCCCGGGCCCTGGCGGAGAAGCTGGGCTATCCGGTGATCGTCAAGGCGGCCCACGGCGGCGGCGGTCGCGGCATGCGCGTGGCCCAGAACGCCTCCCGGCTCGACGACGCCCTCGACCAGGCCCGGCGCGAGGCCGGCTCCGCTTTTGGCAATCCCGAGGTTTTCCTGGAGAAGTTCATTGCCCGGGCCCGCCACATCGAGGTGCAGCTGCTGGGTGATCAGCACGGCGGCCTGGTCCACCTGTTCGAGCGCGACTGCTCGCTGCAGCGCCGCCATCAGAAGATCGTCGAGATCGCCCCGGCACCGAGCCTTGACCCCGGCCTCCGCCAGCGCATCCTGGACGCCGCTCTGGTCATCGGCCGCTCCGTTCGCCTGGACAATGCCGGCACCGTCGAGTTCCTGATCGATGCGGATACGGGCGAGTTCTATTTCATCGAGGTCAATCCGCGCATCCAGGTCGAACACACCGTCACCGAGCAGGTGACCGGCTACGACGTGGTCAAGTCGCAGGTCCTGCTCGCCCAGGGCCGGCCGCTCAACGATCCCGAGGTTGGCCTGGGCAACCAGGCCAACGTGATCACGCACGGCTATGCCATCCAGTGCCGGGTGACCACCGAGAACCCCGCCAACAACTTCCTGCCCGACTATGGCCGGATCAGCACTTACCGCTCCGCCAGCGGCATGGGCATTCGCCTGGACGCCGGCACCGCCTTCGGCGGCGCGGTCATCACGCCCTTCTACGATTCGCTGCTGGTCAAGGTGACCGCTCACGGTTTGCGCTTCGTGGACGCCGCCCGGCGCATGGAACGCAGCTTGCAGGAGTTCCGGGTCCGCGGCGTCAAGACCAACATCCCCTTCATGATCAATTTGGTCACCAACCCGGATTTCCTCAAGGGCGGCTGCACCACGCGCTTCATCGACGAGACGCCGGCCCTGTTCCAGTTCCAGCCGCGCCGGGACCGGGCGACCAAGCTGCTTTCCTACGTCGGCGACGTGATCGTCAACGGTCATCCCGCGATCCGGGCCCAGACTGGCCGGGCCGCCACCATCGCCGCCCTGGCGCGCAAACCGGTTCGCGATCCGGTCACCCACCTGCCCGGCTCGCTTCCCGACTATCGGCTGCTGCGCGGCGACGGAGGGGCACCCCTGCCACCCCACGGCACGCGCGATCGGCTAAACGAACTGGGGGCCGAGAAGTTCGCAAAGTGGGTGCTGGAGCAGAAGCGCCTGCTGGTGACCGACACGACCTTCCGCGACGCCCACCAGTCGCTGCTGGCCACGCGGATGCGCACCTACGACATGCTCCAGGTGGCTCCGCAGTATGCGGCCAACCACAACGACCTCTTCTCGCTGGAGATGTGGGGCGGTGCCACCTTCGACACGGCCATGCGCTTCCTCCAGGAATCGCCCTGGGATCGGCTGACGGCCCTACGCGAGCGCATCCCCAACATCCTTTTCCAGATGCTGCTGCGCTCGGCCAGCGCCGTCGGTTACACCAACTACCCCGACAACGTGGTCAAGGCGTTTGTCAAGGAGTCCGCCGCCGCGGGCATTGATCTGTTCCGGATCTTCGACGCCAACAACGGCCTGCCCAACCTGGAGCTGGCCATCGAGGCGGTGCGGGCCACGGGCAAGCTGTGCGAGGCGGCCATCTGCTACACCGGCGACATCCTCGATCCGAAGCGCTCCAAGTACAGCCTGGGGTATTACGTCGGTCTGGCAAAAGAACTGGAGAAGCGCGGGGCCCATCTGCTGGCCATCAAGGACATGGCGGGCCTGTGCAAGCCGTTCGCCGCCCGGCAGCTGGTAAAGGCCCTGCGCCAGGAGGTGGGCTTGCCAATCCACTTCCACACGCACGACTGCGCCGGCGGCCAGATTGCCTCGCTGCTGATGGCGGCCGAGGAGGGCGTGTCCATCGTGGACACGGCGATGGCTCCCTTCGCGGGCATGACCAGCCAGCCTAGCCTCAACGCCCTGGTCGAGGCGATGCGCTTCCATCCCCGCGACACCCAGATCAACACGGCCTCCTTGCAGGACACGGCCGACTACTGGGCCGCGGTCCGGGCCATCTACGCTCCCTTCGAGACAGGCCAGATCGCCCCCCAGTCGGACGTGTATCAGAACGAGATGCCCGGCGGGCAATACACCAACCTGTATCAGCAGGCCCAGGCGCTGGGCCTGGAGGACCGCTGGCGGGCGGTCTGCCAGACGTACGCGGCGGTCAACCAGCTGTTCGGCGACATCGTCAAGGTGACGCCCACGTCCAAGGTGGTCGGCGACATGGCCCTGTTCATGGTGGCCAACAACCTGACTCCGGAAGAGATCATGGAAGGGACGCGCGAGCTGGCCTTTCCCGAGTCGGTGGTGGAGTTCTTCGAGGGCCGGCTGGGCGAGCCGCCGGGAGGGTTTCCGCCCCGGCTGCAGAAGCGCATCCTGCGCGGCCGCAAACCCCTGGAGGGCCGGCCCGGAGCGATCCTGCCGCCGGCGGACTTTGCCGCCACCCGGGCCACGCTGGAGAAGCAGATTCATCGGCCGGCCAGCGATCGCGAATTGCTCAGCTTCCTGCTCTATCCGCGCGTCTTTCCCGAACTGGCCGCCCATCAGGCTCGCTATTCCAATACCAGTGTGCTGCCGACGCCGCTCTTCTTTCACGGCATGGAGCCGGGCGAGGAGGTGAGCATCGACATCGAGATCGGCAAGACGCTGATCGTCAAGTTCCTGACCGTGGGCGACCCTCACGAGGACGGCGGGCGGATGGTCTTCTTTGAGCTGAACGGCCAGCCGCGCGAGGTGCTGGTGATGGACCGCAGCCTGGCCGGCAAGGGACCGACGCGCCGCAAAGCTGAGTCTGGCAACAGCGCCCAGGTCGGAGCGCCGATGCCGGGGCTGGTGGTGCGTGTCATGGTCGATGCGGGCGAGGAAGTCCCGGCCGGGCAGAAACTGTTCGCGCTGGAGGCGATGAAGATGGAGACGACCATCTACGCCGAGCGAGCCGGCAAGGTGGCGGAGGTGCTGGTGCAAGCGGGAACGCAGGTGGAGGCGGGGGATTTGCTGCTGCGCTTCGAGGCGTGACTCCTGGCGAGCGGCGCGGCGTCAGCCCGCCGGTGAAAGGCGTTTACCGGCGGGCTTACGCCGCGCCGCTCGCCGACTGATTGAGGACGGACGATGCCGGACAAGGCCCCCACGATCCTGATTGTCCTGGTCGAGACGGAGAAACTGCGCTGGTTCGTGGCGGGTCTGGGCCTGGATGGTCTGCTGGCCCCGCTGATCTGCTCGGACGAGGACGACCTGGGCCCCTATCGCGGGCTGGATTTCGATGGCCAGGTCACGTTTCTGCGACATCGCTTCTGTGGCGTGCTGCAGCGCGGCTGCAATCGGCTCTGGGATCAGCAGAAGAAAGCCTGTCAGTTTCTCTTCCTGTTCGAGGGACTGATGCCCGCTCCGGAAGCGGCGGAGCCGGAATTACTGACCGAGAAGATCGCGGATCACATGGTCGAGTGGATGCTGAACCCGCCGGTGGCGGTCCTGACGTGCGTCCCGGGAGCCGGACCCGAGGGACTGGAGCGTATGGCGGGAGAGCTGGACCACAGCCACGAGGCACTGCTGCGGGTACACTTCGAGTCGCTGCGGCAAGTCCGAACAATCCCCGCCGTCTGGGACCAGGTCCGCCACAAGGGAGCCTGGATCAATCGGGAGGGGTGATTCGCATTGCACTCGCAGCGCTGCGCAAGATCCGAAATCCGCGCTGCCGGCTTCCATTTCTCCTTCCCCGCGCTGGCGAGTCCGCGTAAAATCAACGAAAGCAGCGTCGCACAATCAGCTTCACCCAACCGGAGGTGCCCGCTGCCCGGCACCCGTCCGGATCGCAAGGAGATCGCCAGATGACGCCGGATCTCATCTCCGCCCAAGGATCCGAGGCCACGCTGAACCTGAACACGATCCAGCCCAATGGCGAACGGGTCAAGGAGCTGCGCCGGGACCGCGGCTGGACCGAGGAAGAGCTTGGGGACAAGGCCGGCTACTCCAAACGGACCATCGAGACCATCGAGGCCAGCCGGCCGGTCCGGCCGGGCACCCTGCTGGACGTCGCCGAGACCCTGGGCGTCAAGCTGGAACAGATCGCTCTGCCGTTTGAAGGCACGCGCACCTTGACCTGTCACAGTGGTTTCACCGCCTTGCCGCCGCCGGTCCAGGCACGCTTCGGCGCGACCGGGGAGCAGGCCCCAAACGAGTCGCAACCGGCCGGGCCAGACCGGAAATGCTCGCTGCTGGTCGTGGACGATGAGCCGATGGTGCTGCAGATCCTGACCCACCTGCTGTCCCGCGAATACGACGTGGTTACCGCCGACAGTGCCGCGGCTGCCGAGGTCCACTTCGCCCGCCAGCCGATCGATCTGATCCTGACCGATCAGCGCATGCCGCAGCGCAGCGGCGCGCAGCTGCTGGAATGGGTCCAGGAGCATTATCCGCGCACGGTCCGGCTGCTGATGACCGGGTACGTGGAGCTGGACGATACCATCGAGGCCATCAACCGCGGACACGTGCATTACTACGTTGCCAAGCCGTTCCGCCAGGAAGCGGTGTTCCAGGCCCTCCGCAACGCCGCCGAGAAGTGTGAGCTGGAACGGAAACGGGACCAGCTGATCGAGGGCCTGTGCCAGTCCAGCCGGGAACTGGAAGAGGCCCACCTCCGGCTGCTGCAGCACACCCGCGAGCTGGAGCGGGTGGCCATGACGGACTCGCTGACCGGGCTGTTCAATCGCCGGGCCATCGAGGAGCTGGCCCGCTTTGAGCTGAAACGGCACGTCCGCTATCCCAGCCCGCTGAGCATTGGCCTGCTCCGCATCGATCCCATCGACCTGCCCGAGGGCGAGGACTTCCAGAGCGGCAGCGAGGAGGTGCTGGAGGAGCTGGGCCGAATCCTGGCCCGCCTGCTGCGCGAGACCGATTCGGTCGGCCGGCTGCACGGCGAGAAGTTCCTGGTCATTGCCCGGGAAACCGGCCCCGAGGGCGCGGCCCACCTGGCGGAGCGCATTCAAACCGCGGTCGCGGCCAGCTGCTTCAAGTGCAATGGCCAGCCGCTGCGGATCACCCTCAGCATCGGCTTCGCCGTCGCCGCGGCCGGCGTCCACGCCGACCTGGAAAAGATGCTGGCGAGCGCCTCCGCGGCCTGGAACGCCGCGAAAACAGGCGGGCCCAACCGGTGCGAGGTCCGCCGGGTTAGCGCGCCTGTGGGGGAGAATGGCGCGTAGCGACGGACTCAATAACACCGTCCGCCCGTGGCATGCAACTGCGTGACTTTGCTGAGAATCAGTTGCGCCAGCTCCTCACCGGAATGGAGGGCTTCGATCTCCGCTCGGGTGAGGATCACCATGCGGATCTTCTTGGCGAGTGCAAAGGCGACAAGAGAGTGAGACGCAGTCAGGTGTTCGGGCACGCCGGTGATTCCCCGGGCGGCGATCAGCACGCCAAAATCCATCCCTCGATGCTCAATCTTCATCAGGAACCAGCCAACCTGCTCGCTCGTGACTGGTTCCCGCCACCCCTTGCATTCGACCACGAAGAACGGACTCAAGGGACGGAGCCCTGCCGGGTGCTGCTCGTTGTAACAAGCAACGTCAATCTCCTCGGCCGCAAACGTGTTGAGCAAATTGCGACCCGTGATGGAAATGCCCGGAACGCAATCAAACAGATAGCAGGCGAGTTCTTCGTACGCTTTGCCGCGTATCACTTTCTTGCGTGCCCGATCCGCCTTGCGCAAATAGCCCTGAACCTTCGCCCTGTCGATGGGGGGCATCTCAAGGGCCCCCGTGGACTCTCTGCTTGCGCAACTGGCGGACGAGGTCCCCAAAACTCAGCGTCCGCAGGGCCTCCAGGAAGCGCTCGGCGGAAACCGCGAGGACGTTCGGAGCGGTCACCGCGCTGCCAACGTCCAGCGGCGACTGAAGGTAGATGAGCAGGCCCCAGAGCATGTTGCCCCGAGCCATCCCCTGCGTCAGCTGGGCAATGGCCGCAGCGACCGCCGTGGCTCCTTGGAGGCTTCGCTGCAACGCGACCGCCAGGGGGTAACCGATCCAGGGCGACAGATCGTCCGACCAGACCGCGAGATCCACGTTCTTCTGTTCGCCATTCCCTTGCGCGAGAGTGGTGACTCCGCTCGCCTGGATGGCCTGGGAGATGATCGTCTGAAAATCCTCATCCGTCAACGTGACGCCCTGCTCTCGCAGCCGGGTCAGCAGGTCATCCACCCGACCGCCGAGGGGTTGCGTCCGCCTGGTGGGAGCCGGTGAAGTCTTCACCTCCTGATAAGGAATCGCCAGGATCTGGTTGATGGCGAACTCCAGCCCTGCGGGATTGTCCGGGTTGAAGCGGAAATACGGGACGCCGGTGGAACCCCAGAAGGAAGAAGAGGCGTCAGCCATCAGCAAGACAATCACTGGTTTGTTCATCCCCTGCGCAAAGCCGACCTCGTAGAAAACGAAGCTGCTGGCTGGCGTGGCATCGACGACCGCGACAACGATGTCCGCGCGCTGCAGGGCCTCGCGGAGGATCTGGTCCAGCCTCAGACCAGGCAAATCCAACTCGTCCGGACTGAAGGGGCGTACCCCCTTTGCCTCCAGCGATTTCCGGATGGGCACGGTGTCCACGCCGCTCGGCGCCGCCACGCAGACCGATCGGGGTCGGACCTTGCCCGAGGAGCCTTTCTCCCGAGTTGCCGTCCTGTCCACTACCGCTTTGGTCATCGGTGTTCCTCCGGGAAATGAAGGTTCGCTTTACCGATATTCTTCCCGCACCGGATAGAAGATGTCCAGCGCCCGCACTGGCTCATCCAGCGCGACAACGCGGTGCTTGACGTGACCGGGGATGCGATACAGGTCGCCGGCTTGCAGGGTCTTTTGCTCGTCGCCGATGAAGAAGATGGCCTTGCCGGCCAGCAGCATGCCGACCTGCTCGTGGGGGTGCGAATGCTCCTCGACCACGGCTTTCGGTTCGAGATCGACCACGGACAGCATCATCTTGTCGGCGGCAGCGGTGCGTACGTGGACGCCGGGGAAAATAGTGTGCCGGCCCAGCTCGTCGGGGGTGGGAAAGAAAAGACTCATGGCGGGAACCTCAGAGTCGATTCCCCCAGCCGCTTGCGGCTTAGCGCAGCTGCGTGTTGCGCTAAGCCGCAAGCGGCTGGGGGAACAGAGGAGAGCAACAAACCTGCCACTTGCTCACTGCATGCCGACGCCCATCAGGAAATGGATCTCGGCCGTCTGCCGGACGATGAAGGACATCGTGATCGGATCGAAGGCAAGCGTGCCCAGGCCGCCGGCGCCGTTGACGGCCCAGCTTTGCGGTTCGACGGTCTTGGTGATCGTCACCGCCAGCTGCTGCACCTGGAAGGCCATTTGCAGGTTCGTGAGGTACGGATTGAACGGCGTCGTGTTGGTCCTGGCGATCAGGTCGCCGACGTAGTACGTCCGGGCCGACAGCGTTTCCCGGGCCCGGGCGATGCTCGTGGCCTGGATCGTTTCATCCTTGACGATGTAGGTCATGTTCACGTCGCCCAGGACCTTTTTCAGCACGCTCCGCAGGGTGGCCCGCGTCTTGATGGTGACCGTCGTCTTGTATTCGATGCCGGCCTCCTTGATCCCCAGCGGATCGATGGCGATCGTTTGGCCGCTGGTCTTCTGCAGCCAGTTGAGGACCTCCTCGATCGGGGTCTCGGTGAATTCCACCGTGATGGTTGTGTTCAGCGCCTTGAGGATGGCCTTCTCCTTGTCGGTCATCTTGCTGGCGTTGGTGCGTTTGTTGAGCCTCGCCAGCACGGCCGGGTCCTTCGAGAAGCTCACTTCCCCGACCGGTATCAGGGCCGACTTCTCGACGTCCCGGTAAGCCATGAGCCAGCCGTCGTTGCGCTTCCTGGCCAGGTCGTTCCGGCTGGCCACGGCTTCGCCCCGGCCGGTGATGGTCGAGCCGGCCTGGACGGCCGGGTTGCTCGGGAAGCGCCGCATCAGTTCATCGTGCATCTTCCGGGCCTCGCGGGCATTGCCGGAGTCCTGCATGGCGCGGACCTGGCTCTGAGTCCGGTTGATGTAATCCGCCTCGGCCTTGAGCCGGTCCTGTTCCGCCCGCCGCAGGTCGCTGGCGCCGTAACGCGGCAGGGTCGGGTTGCTCTTGAGCTCGGCGGCATCCGCGTTCAGTTGCTTGGCGTAGCTTGTCAGGCTGCGGATCAGGGATTCCCGCCGTTTGGCGTCCAGGGATTGATCGGCCGCCAGCACGGCCAGGGCCGAGCGCAGATACTCGGCCGCCTCGCCGGGGCGCATCCGCTGCAGGCTCAGTGCCTTGACCTGGGCGTCGCTGATCAGCTTCTCGACCCGCTGGGCCTCGACCGCCCGCCTGGCCTTGGCCTCCCCGAGCAGATCGTCTGCCCGCACCGAGAGCGATCCTGCCAGCAGCAGGCCCACGGCCATCCATCCCGACCAGGAAAACCACCGTGCTGTTCGCATGCCGACCTCCCATACAAGGAGCCGATGCACCAACAATCTCGCCATTGTTATAACTCTATCGTGACCGGGCCGGTTTCGCCAGGAGATTTTGGTGCAATCCTACTCATAGAACCATCAAAGCGCGATTTCGTTGGCGGAAGTCCGCCGCAAGGACCGGCTGGCTGTGCTACCATGACAGCTGATCTCCGACAACGGACGCCGAGGATGGTCCCATGAAACTGCTGACAATCGTGGTTCGCCCCTTCCGGGCCGAGGCGGTGCTGCGGGCCCTGGCCAACCTGGACGTGTCCTCGTGCATTGTCCGCGAGGTCAAAGGGTTCAGCCGGCAGAAGGGCTATCTCGACCGCTACGTTGGCAGCGAGTACAGCATGGCCTTCATTCCCAAGGTGGAAATCAGCGTCTGCGTCAGCAAGGAGCGGGCCGCCGAGGTCAGCCAGCAGATCGTCCGGGCCGCCCGCACCGGCCGGATCGGCGACGGCAAGGTCTTTGTCGTGCCCCTGGCCTGGGCCGAGCCGCTGGAGTTTTGAATTTTCCCGAAACTTTTCAGCCGCCCGCTGGTTTAATCCCCAACGATGGGACGTGCTGACAACGCTGCCTCCCGCCTTGCGGTCGTCCCGCTTGCAACCCCACAGCTTGATCCCCATGCTGGAGCTGCGATGATGAGGCTTTCCCCGCGCATTGTGCTTTTGACCTCGCTGGCCGCCCTGCTCCTGGTGGGCGTCAACCTGACCTCGGCAGCCAGGCCGACAACCCCGGTCCCCGCCTCCAAGCTGGACCCGGCCGGCCTGGCCCGTTTCATTGACCAGCAAGTAACGCAACGCCTGGCGGAAGAGAAGGTCAATCCTTCCCCCCTGGCCGACGACGCCGAGTTCCTGCGGCGCGTTTCCCTCGACCTGACCGGAACCATTCCCTCGGCCGAGCGAACCCTGGCCTTCCTCAATGACACCGATCCGGCCAAGCGGGCCAGGCTGATTGACGAGCTGCTGGGCAGCAGCGACTACGGCAAGCACCAGGCCGACATCTGGCAGGCCATGCTGATGCCCAAGGGCTCCGACGTCCGCTTTGTCCAGCGTGACCCGATGGTCAAATGGCTGGAGGGGAGCTTCAACGAGAACAAACCCTGGAGCAAGATGGTCCAGGAAATGCTGACCGCCACCGGCACGCAGGACAAGAACGGAGCGGTCACCTTCTTCCTGATGAACAACACGGTGGACAAGGTCAACGACCAGGTGGCCCGGCTGTTCCTGGGCGTGCAGCTGCAATGCGCCCAGTGCCACAACCACCCCTTCACCGACTGGAAGCAGACCGACTACTGGCACATGGCCGCGTTCTTCCTGAAGACCCAGGTCGATAAGGCCAAGAACCCCAAGCGTGACTCGAGTTTGCCCGGAGTTCAGGAAGTCGCCAACGCCAAGAGAGGCAAGAACAACGCCCTGCCGGAGTCGGCCAAGATCCTGTCGCCGAAGTTCCTCCAGGGCGCGGAGCCGACGGTCTCGGCCGGCAAGCCGCTGCGGCCCATCCTGGCCGACTGGCTGACCACGGCCGACAACCTCTATTTCAGCAAGGCAATGACCAACCGCACCTGGGCGCAACTGTTCGGCCGGGGCCTGGTCAATCCGATCGACGATCTGCACGAGGGCAACCCGGCCTCGCACCCCGAGCTGCTGGCCGAGCTGGCCAGGCAGTTTGCTGCCCACGACTTCGACCTCAAATACCTGATCCGGACCATCTGCAACAGCCAGACGTATCAGCGGAGCAGCAAACCGCACGGCAACAACACGGAGGCCAACCCGGCTCTGTATGCTCGCATGGCCGTCAAGGTGCTGTCTCCCGAGCAGCTGTACGACTCCCTGAACGTCATCCTCCCTCAACCCCAGGGTAAGGGAGCCGCCGCCCGGAAACCTGCTGCCCAGCCCGGTCGCAATGCCGCCACGCCGCGGCAGGCGTTCATCGCCTTCTTCATGCTTGACGAGCCTGATCCGACGGAATACCAGGTCGGCATCCCGCAAGTGCTGCGGCTGATGAACTCGCCGATGACCAACAGCAACGGCACGCTTCAGAAGATCATCAAGGAGGCCCGCGACCCTGAGCAGGTGATCGACCAGCTCTACCTGACGGTGCTATCACGCAAACCGACCGCCGGCGAAAAGGAGAAGATGCTGGCCCACGTCAAGAAGCAGAGCGACCCGAAGACCGGCTACGCCGACATCCTCTGGGCCATGCTTAATACCAGTGAATTTGCTTTGAACCGTTGAACCACACCCCGGGGCTCACGCCCCGTACCCAGGACTCACGTCCTGGTCTTATTAACTGCCGCCCCTTCGGGGCTGAAGAAACGCTGCCAACCGATACGAGGAACCCCCCATGACTCACGAGAATCGTCTGCAAGGTCTGTCCCGCCGCGATTTGCTGAAGCTGTCGGCCGCCGGCATCACGGGTCTGTCGCTGTCAGGCTGGATGAAGGTCCTGGCCGAGCAGGCCGCCGCGTCCGGCGCCAAGCACAAATCCTGCATCCTGCTGTGGATGGACGGCGGTCCCAGCCACATCGATACGTTCGATCCCAAGCCCGGCTCGACCACGGCCGGTGAATTCAAGCCGATCCCGACCAGCGTCCCCGGCATCGAGATCAGCGAGCATCTTCCCAAGGTCGCCGGCCTGATGAAGCACGGGGCCATCCTGCGTGGCATGTCCACTCCGGAAGGGGCCCACGGCCGGGCCAAGTACTACATGCACACCGGCTACCGGGAAGGCCAGGGTGGCGTCGTCTACCCCAGCCTTGGCTCGATCGTTTCCGCCGAGCTGGGTCAGCCGGATTATCCGATGCCGAACTTCGTGACCGTCGGCAACCGCAGCTACGGCGCCGGCTTCCTCGGCGCTCGCCATCAGCCGCTGATCGTCGCCGACCCGCTTCGGGGAGTCGAGAACCTCAAGCCGGCCATCGGGGAAGGACAGTTCGCCGGGCGTGTCGGTTTGCTGCAGGAGATGGAGCAGGCGTTCTATCGCAACTACCAGGCCGAACTGGGCCAGGACCACAAGACCACCTACGAGCGGGCCGTCACGCTGATGAAGTCCAAGCAGGCCAAGGCCTTCGATCTGTCGCTGGAACCGGGCGCTTCGCGGGAAGCCTACGGCGGCAGCAAGTTCGGCGATGGCTGTCTGCTCGCTCGCCGGCTGATCGAGGTGGGCGTCTCCTTTGTGGAGGTGAACCTGGGCGGCTGGGACACGCACCAGGACAACTGGGACCGCGTCAAGAACCTGTCGCGCCAGGTCGATCCGGGCCTGGCCACACTGGTGAAGGACCTGAAGGAGCGCGGCCTGCTGGACAGCACCCTGGTCATCTGGATGGGCGAGTTTGGCCGGACCCCCAAGATCAACGCGCGCGGCGCCAAGCCGGGCCGGGACCATTACCCCCGGGCCTGGAGCGCGGTCATGTTCGGCGGCGGCATCAAGGGCGGCCAGGTCGTCGGCAAGACCGACAAGGAAGGCGGAACGGTGGTCGAGGACAAGATCTCCGGCATTGACTTCATGGCCACCGTCTGCAAGGTGCTCGGCGTCAACCATACCAAGCAGAACATCGGCCCGGGCAATCGGCCCCTTCGCATCGTGGACAAGGGCGCCACGCCGATCGCCAAGCTCATCTGAGCGTTTGTTCCAGCCGCTTGCGGCTTAGCGCACCCGTCTGTTGCGCTAAACCGCAAGCGGCTTTTAGACCACTCCAATCTTTCTCATTATTTGCCGTTGCCCATTCTGCCGTCACACCGTAGAATTGCCAGTGAAGGAACAACCCTGTTCCTTGCCTGAATTACCCACCGGGTTTCTGATCCCTCTGGAAACCCAACTGTACCCACCCCAAGCGGAGGCCGGCCTGCCGGCCGGAGCGCACGCAGGCGTGCGAGCGTCAGGCTCCATCTGATCAACGGAAGGCAAGCAATCTGCCATGACCACAACTCTCCGTCTTCTGTTCGGCGGGCTCATGTTGCTCGCCCTGTCCATCCCGGCGAGCTTTGCCGTGGTCCTCGTCAACTGGAGTATCGAGGTGGCCGGCTCGGCCTGCGAGGACAGCGTCTCCACGGAATCCCAGTACAGCCCGGGAATCCACGAGAAAAATACCGAATTGATCCGCTGCAGCGAAGAAAAGGCCCGGGTGACTGAATTGTTGCTGGCGGGCAAACTCACCCTGCCCCAGGCTATCGAGGAGTTCCGCCGCTTGAACGAACACCTGGAAGAGGTTTGCCCCGCCAGTACGCACTTTCCCAACTTTCACTCCGACGAGGCGCTCCTGGAGAGCGTGCTGAGCTGGGCCACGTCGCTGGCGGCCTTCCGTCCCGATCAGACGGCTGTGCTGCACCGCCTGGAGCAGGAGCGGCAACAGTTCTTTCCGAAACACGGCCCCGTCCACGCCGCGTTGCATTGATTCCGAACTGGCGTAGCCGCAGGCGGCTCGCCTGCTGGCTGGTGAGGGGAAAACCCAGCCAGCAGGCGGGCCGCCTGCAGCTACGTTCACACTCCCATCACGTTGTAGCCGCAATCGACGAACAGCACCTCGCCGGTGATGGCCGATGCCAGCGGGCTGCACAGGAAGACGGCGGCGTTGGCCACCTCCTCCGGCTCGATGCCGCGCGGCAGCGGCGAGCGCTGGGCGGCGTAGTCGATCATCTGCTGGATGTCGCCGATGTTGCGAGCGGCCCGTGAGGCATACGGCCCGGCCGAGATCAGGTTGACGCGGACGTTCTGCCGGCCGACGTTGTGGGCCAGTTGCTTGGCGTCGATCTCCAGCGCGGCCTTGGCGGTGGACATGCCGCCGCCGTAGTGGGGCACGGCCCGCTCGCCGCCGAGATAGGTCAGGCCCAGCACGGCGGCCCCGCCCGGCCGGTTCCCCATCAACGGCAGCGCCGCCCGCGTCAGGGCCGTCAAGGAGTACGCACTGATGCTGATGGCGTTGAGGTAGCCGGCCCGGCTCGTCTCCAGGGCCGTTCTTCTTGATCTCGGCGCTGAACGCCACGCTGTGGATCAGCACGTCGATGGAACCGGTGATCTTCTTGACGGCCTCGATCATGCCCTGGATGGAGTAGTCGCAGTTCAGCCGGACGTAGCGGCGATCTTCGCGGATGGCCTGGGGCACGTCCTCCATGGTGTCGTAGCCGACGTCGCAGGGAATCACTTTCTCGACCTGGAACGTGCCGGCGCCGAACGGCAGCACCCGCGAGGGGGCATCGGCGGGATTTTCCAGGATGTTCTGGACGATGGTATTCATCCGCGGATGGACTGCGAGGAGAATGCGGGCGCCGGCGGCCTGGAGGGCCTTGGCGATGTACCAGGCGAAACTGTCGTTGTCGCCCACGCCTGTGACCAGTGCCACCTTGCCGCTGAGATCAATGGGAATCATCTGGCAATCCTACCGTAATGGCGATTAGGAGGGAATGGACTATCCGATCGTGTCTCTGGTCTAGCAAATTCAGGAGAAAGGGGCAAGGCAAAATCAACGCGCGGCCTCCGCAAGCCGCTTGCGGCTCCCGCCGAGCCGAAAGTACAGGCTCGGCGCGGAGCCGCAAGCGGCTTGGGGGGCGGTTCCTCAATCCCTCGGGGCCGGCAGCGAATTGAAGTCGGCATCCCGCGTGGTGTTGCGGCGAACCTTGATCTGGATGGTCCGCTCGACCTCCTGGCCGTTTTGCATCCAGCTGGCCCGCAGGTCATAGAAATAGGTCCGATCCGTGGGCAGCTCCGGGGTCAGGAACTCGCGCTCCGCGCCAGTCTGGGTCGTGCGTTCGCCGTCGAACCAGAGATCCGCGTTGGGCGGGAGATGGACGACAATCCGTCCCTTGTTGTCCGGTCCCTGTGGCGGAAGCGAAGCCCGCTGTGTTTCAGACGCGTTCATCGTGGGAAAGATTCCGGGAGCAGATCCTTTTGGAGGAGGCAAAGCCGGACCGGCCGGAGGTTGAGGTGGGGGTGGCGGGGGCGGAGTCACGATGACCGGTGGGGGAGTCACAATGATCGGGCCCGCGCCCTGCCCATAGCCCATGCCGCCATAGCCCATGCCGCCGTAGCCGAGTCCACCGTACCCCAGGCCGCCGTAGCCCAGACCGCCGTAGCCCAGACCGCCATAGCCCAGACCGCCGTACCCCAGCCCCCCGTAGCCCAGGCCGCCATAGTAACCGGGGTAACCGAAGCCACCAAAGCCGAAGCCGCCATAGCCGAAACCCGGATAGAAGCCGCCATAGCCGTAGCCGTGATGCCCGTAAAAGCCGCCGCCGTGAAAGCCGCCACCGTGGCCGCCGCCGCCGCCGTGGCCACCGCCGTGAGCCAGCGCGGCCGCCGTCATTCCCAGGGACGCCGCCAGGACCAGCAGCATCCGACGAGTACACGTGACAAACATGGATTGTTCCTCCGGCACAACGGACAAGCGCTGGCGCCTGCGTGACATCATCCCCAAGTAACAATCCCAAGTATACAGCCGGCGTCCGCTGTTCAGACCGCCTCTTTTCTCTCTCTGACGCGGATTCGCCATTCGTCGCCCCTTGTCTTCGACACAACCGCGCCTGACCGCACGGAAGGTGCGATTGCCGTTCGGGGCTTGGCCGGTTCGGTCCCGGCCTCATAGGTTACCCCCAACACCTTTGGGAGACTTCATCCATGCAGCGCTACCTCTTCCTTCTGACCCTGACCCTGGGTCTGGCGGGTGCCGGCACCGCTTTTGCCGCCGAGCGACCGAACATCCTGTGGATCACCTGCGAGGACATGAACCCGCACATGGGTTGTTATGGAGACACCTACTCCACCACGCCCAATCTCGACAAACTGGCCGCCCGGAGTCTGCGTTACCGCGTTGCCTGGTCCAACGCCCCTGTCTGCGCCCCGGCCCGGTCCACGCTGATCACCGGCCAGTATTGCTCCTCCAACGGCTCCGAACACATGCGCAGCCTGGTGGCGATGCCGCGCAGCGGAAAAATGTACCCTCAGTACCTCCGGGAGGCCGGCTACTACTGCACCAACCACGCCAAGGAAGATTACAATCTCGCCCAGCCGGGCAAGGTGTGGGATGAGTCCTCCAACAAGGCCCATTACAAGAACCGCAAGCCGGGCCAGCCGTTCTTCGCGGTGTTCAACCTCACGATCAGCCACGAGAGCCAGATCCGGACCCGCCCGCATCAGCTGGTCCACGACCCGGCCAAGGTGCGAATTCCGGCCTACCACCCGGACACTCCCGAGGTCCGCCACGATTGGGCCCAGAATTATGACAAGATCGCCCAGATGGATCGACAGGCCGGCACCCTTCTCAAGGAACTGGAAGATGAGGGGCTGGCGAACGAAACCATCGTCTTCTTCTACGCCGACCATGGTTGCGGCATGCCGCGCAGCAAGCGGACCCCGTGCGATTCCGGGCTGCACGTGCCGTTCCTCCTCCACGTTCCCGAGAAGTGGAAGCAGTTGGCCCCGCCCGAGTACAAGGTCGGCGGCAGTACCGATCGGCTGATCAGCTTTGTGGACGTTGCCCCATCGCTGCTGAGCCTGGGCGGGATCAAGCCGCCCGAACGGATGCAGGGCCAGCCCTTCCTCGGCAAGTTCCTCACGCCGTCCCGGCAGTACGTTCACGGCTACCGCGGCCGGATGGACGAGCGCATCGACCTGGTCCGGTCGGTCCGCGACAGCCGGTACGTGTACCTCCGCAATTTCATGCCGCACCTGCCGCATGGCCAGCACAACAACTACATGTTCCAGACGCCGACCACCCGCGTCTGGCACGACCTGTTCCTGGCAGGCAAGCTCAACGACGCCCAGGCCGCGTTCTGGAAACGCAAGGCCCCCGAGGAACTGTACGACCTCGACAATGATCCCGACGAGGTCAACAACCTGGCCCAATCCCCCAAACATCAGGAAGTCCTGGCCCGGATGCGCAACGAACTGCGGCAGCAGGTCCTCCGTGTCCGGGACGTCGGTCTGATGCCCGAAGCCGAGATGCACGAGCGCTCTGGAAGCGGTTCACCCTACGATCTCGGCCACGATGAGAAGAAGTATCCGCTGGAACGCATCCTGGCTGCCGCGGAGCTGGCATCGTCCCTGAATCCGGACGCTGTCGAACCGTTGCGCAAGCTGCTTGCGGATGATGACAGCGTGGTCCGCTACTGGGCGGCGATGGGCCTGCTGATGCGCGGAGGCGAGGCAGTGCAGAAGGGACAGGACGACCTGCGGAAGCTGCTGGGCGACTCCTCGGCATCGGTCCGCGTTGCCGCGGCCGAGGCGCTGGGCCAGTTCGCGACGGCAGAGCCAATCCGGCAGAAGGCCGTGGAGGTGCTGCTGGAACACGCCAACGGGCAGAAGCACGGAGTCTATTCGAGCATCCAGGCGCTCAATGCGATCGACCACCTTGGCGAGAAGGGCCGGGACCTGACCGGCCAGCTGAGCAAGCTGCCGGTGAACGATCTCAAAGGTGCGGCTCGCGCCAACGTGAACGTCGCACGCCTGGTGACGGACATCCAGGCGAAGTTTGGCAAATGAGCGTGCCTTCGGAACTGAAAGGCACTAACGGAAAGGCGAGCGGCGCGGCGTCAGCCCGCCGGTGCGAGGCTTCTACCGGCGGGCTGACGCCGCGCCGCTCGCCTTTCCGTTATCCCTTCGATCCTCGTCTGTTCAGAACTCGTAGACCATGCCAACGCTCAAGCCCTGAAGCCAGAGGGTTTGATTGTGAAAGAGCACGCCCGGTTGGTTCGGTGGGTTCTGCACCGGATCAATCTGTTGTCCTGGACGAACGACGTTCGTCCAGAAGATCAGATTGTAGCCGAAGTGCAATGCCAGGCGGGAAGTGATAAACACCTTGAAATCAACGTCCAGTTCGGGAACCAGGGAAAAGGCTGCTCCACCATGCTGGCCAATGTTGCCTGGTCCGGAATACAGGCCTCCTGGAGTAAGGATCGGAAATCCAGCAATCAGAGGGATGGTATTGGAACCGTTGATGGTGATCGATTGGACGTTGCCGCCGATGCCCAGTTTCCCAGTCATTCCAAGCGCAAACCTTCCGTATTGACCTGCGACTCGGGCCCCGATTTGCCCCCCGTAGAACTGATTGGACGTTTTGATCTGATCGTCCAGATAATACAGGTACGAAGGCAGGACTGGAGCCAGGGCGGCGGGAGGAAGAAGGTTGCCATACTGGCTGACTTCCAGCTTCTCATTCAGGTCGAGGAACCGGAACCCTCCAAAGAGGTCAACCTGGAGTGGCTTGGTATTGTACAGTCTGGTCAGGACGTTGGTATCCAGGCCTCCCAGAGAAGTCGTCGATGAAATCTTGACTCCCCCCGCGAGTTGGTAAGGGGGGAATGGTAGACCAGTTAACGTCAAGCCAGGAGGAGCAGGAAACGTCACGGGAAGTGCATTGGGCACCCCTGCGGCGATAAACGGCCTGGCCAGATAAAGGCCCGGGCCAGCCTGGAACGACTGAACGTAGCCGCGCTGAGAAAGAAGGAACCCGTTAAAGTCAAATCCCAACGCGTGGGACGGGTCAGTCCAGATCCCCCCGTAGATGCGCGCTCCCGGCAACATGGGATAGGTCAGGTAATTACTGCTCAGGATGCGCGCATTGGCATCAGCTAGACTCCCTGGAAAAGGCAACGCCATCGCCGGATTAACAACCGAAGTCGTGACCAGTGGATACCGAACCGGATCGGATTTGATCCACCAGGCGAGGAAGTCGGCGCCAACCCAGTAGCAGTGTTCGTCGCACTGGCAATTGAACTGGCAGGCATCCTGGAAGAAATCGCCGCACTTGTTCCAGAACCCGCGGTTGATCGGCTGCTCGACGGCCATACCGTGGTTGAGCGGCGGCCCAACGTCCGCGGGCGGCGGCACCGCCGGCGGCTGGAGCGTCAGGTGCGTGCCGGGCGGCTGACCGTACCCGGGATCAGAGCCGGGCGGCGGCACTGGCGGCGGGCCGTTCAGGGTCAGGACCGACTCGGTCGGGGCCTGGGCCCGGACCGTCAGCTGAGGCACCCAGGGCGGCAACTCCCCTGCACCAGTCGCGGAAGTCTGGGCTTGCTGGGGAGACGTGGACCAGGTGGCAAGCTGGATCGTGTTTGCGGGCAAGGCGATGGGCCGGCCCAGGCTGGCAGAAGAAGGCTGGGAGGAGCGGGCCCCACGGATGGGTCGGCCCAGGGAAACGGCAGGAGGTGCTGCCGGGGACGACTGCACGGCCGAACGGCCCCACGATTCCTCGGCTGCTCGGGCTTCCGTCAGGGGAAGCGCGAGCAGCAGAGTCGCGGCAGTCATCCACCAGCAAGACCTGCACTTCATTCCGGGATTTCCTTTCCTGGGAGCGCGGGCCGAAGTCATTCCGGCAATCCAGGCAAGATCGGAGCAGGTGCGATCCGATGCCTCCTCCTGTGCATCGGCATGCCGGAACGCGGGGCCGAAGCAATCTTCGCGGGGGTTTCATTTGCCGCCCGGCCCGCGCCGCCCTAAGCTGCATGGTTGGTACGATCCGCACAGGTTCCTTGCAGGAAAGAGACCTCATGAAGAAGCGACTGGGGATGGCAAGTCTGGCCCTGCTGACCGTGGTGGGTCTGGCAGGCCTTGTGCGTGGCTGGTGGGTCAAGGGACACGAAAGCATCGCCGAGGCGGCTGCGGCCGCTTTGCCCGACGACGTGCCCGCTTTCTTCCGGGCCGGGGGCAAGCAGCTGGCCCATTACTCCGGCGACCCCGACCGCTGGAAGAACCCCGCGGCAAAATTCCTTGGCAGCGCCACCGCGCCCGATCACTACCTCGACCTGGAGGACTACCAGGGCAAGGAATTGCCCGGGAACCGCTATCAGGCCATCGCGCTGTTGCAGGGCCTGAACGTCAAGCCGGAGCGTGTCGGGATGCTGCCCTATGCCATCATGGAGAATTACGATCGGCTGAGCTGTGCCTTTTACGATCATCGGGCCGACCCGGACAATCCCGCTATCCGTGCCAAGTGCCTGGTCTACGCCGGCATCCTGGCGCACCTGACCGGCGACTGCAGTATGCCACTGCATACCACGCGCGATTACGACGGCAAGCGTCAGCCCGATGGCAAGATCCAGCAGAAGGGCATCCACGCCAAGATCGATGCTTTCCCGGAACGGCACGGCATCACCGTCCAGGAAATCGCCCGCGGCCTGAAACCCACGGCGATCGAGGACACGTGGCCCTACGTCGTCAAGACGCTCAAGGAGTCACATACGCACGTCAACCGCTGCTACGACCTGGACAAAGCGGGTGCGTTCGACAAACCGACGGCGGAGAGCCGGAAGTTCATCCTGGAGCGCTGCCGGGTCGGGGCGCAGTTCACGACCGATCTGTGGTACTCCGCCTGGCTGCGCAGCGCCAGGATGCCGAGGCATTACTGATACGTGCATTCGCTCCTTGTTCATCTTTGGAGCATTCTTCCAGGCATTGGCGCCAGGCTCTGCGGCGCACCCGTCGGTCCGCCCGGTGTCCCAAAAGGAACGATGCCGCCGGGGTAGCGGTCGGACCCGGGGAAGGGGTAGATGCCGATCCCGGGAGGCGGCCAGGGAGGCGGCCAGGGGCATGGGGGAGGCGAGGGTTTTGGGAACGGGAAAATGATGAGGGGGGGCTTGATCGGCGGATAGTACGCGGGGAACTCGAACGGCTTGGGAGCTTTGGGCAGCAGTTTGTCCACCTCAGCGCGCATCTTGGCGGTTCGCTTCTTGAGGTACGCCTCGGTGTCCGCCAGTTCGGCTTGCTTCTGAAGGAGCGCATCATGCAGCCGCATGATCTCCGCCAGTTCGGCTTTCTTCCTGTCGAGCGCGCGCTTGAGTTCCTGCATCTCGGTGAGGAACGCTGCCACCTTCTTCTCGACGCTGTCTGGCTTTTTCTCATCGCCCTGCGCCCGGGCCGCACCAGCGTCTGCCAGGCAGGCAAGGCCAAGCACAGGACCACGGCTCTCGAGACGGCCTTGAACTCACCATGCCACGTGAATGTCTTCATGGGGCTGCTCCTTTCCGCGGAGAGGCAATGCCCACCGAACGTGGCACTGCGGTCATTCGAGTCCACACACCAATACAACGAAACGCACCAATCCGGCAAGCTTGCGCTCCCCTGGGAACTTCCTGGCAGGCGTGGGGCAACAGAGTCTCGCGCAGGGCCTGGATGGTCGGGAAACGGCGTCTGGGATCTCGGTTCTCAGAGCTTGCCGAGGCCGGCAGGCTGCCTGCCACTTTTTTCGACAGGTGGCAGATGCCCGAAGAAGCCGGTAGCTGTCGGATGTGTGACAAAGGGTGTCCGGTGGGTGCGTGCCTGCCAGCTGACAGGGTGTTCGGGCCCTGGCTGGTTGACACCTTCGGTCAGCAACTTTGCCGCTCAGGGCGGACTGGGCCGCACCTTCGCGATGGCGGCCGTGGCAAGATCGTTGACGACCTTCTTGCTTATCTCCCAGCTTTCGCGGTGGTATTGCTCTGGAATCTCCAGTCTCTCGCCATCCCGGCATCGGGCGCGCCTTCCTGCTTTGGCGACGTAGGTTGCGTTGGCCATGCCGTTGTTATGCACCAGGATGTCCCGCGATGCCTTGATTTCTGCCAGATCTTCGATCTCCGCCGTGGTCGGGCAGCCGAGATTGACCAGCCGTTCGAGATAAGCAAACCAGTCGGCGACCCGCTCGTACTTCAGCTCGTTCAGTTCTCTGTCCACAACTGTCAGGACGATGGCGGGCTTGTCAGGAGCTTTCAGGATTGCGGCCATCTCGACCTGCTTCCTGGAGAGGCTGCCCGGGTAGGCAGCAAGCCAGCAGTGGAGCAGCCCGAAGAAAAAGTCCTCAAAGAGCGAGACAAAATGCTGGAAGGTGGACGGCGTCAGGTAGTCGGCGACGTACAGCTCCTCTCGTCCGAGAAGCGCTTGCTCGTCCAGGTGCGTGCGGGTCGTCCGGTTTCGGAAGCTGAACTTCCGTCCTTCCTTGACGATCTTGTGCAGCAAGCGCCACACCCTTTTGGTGTAGGTGTGGTAGTCGTGGCTCGCGTCCAATGCGGTGAGCGAGCGGCTCGCCAGGTCTTGAATGTCGTCAGCCAGTGCCACGTGCCATGCCCCTGGGCCCTTCAGGGTATGCTATCCAGAAGGCGTTGAATCGCTGCTGGATCGGTTCCATACCCGAGATTGATAAAGGTGATCTCCGGTCCCCCATCCATCGAAAGCGCTTCTTCATCGACCCAATAGGAAACCTTGTTCGCATCGAGCACGTCTGTTACTTGTTGCAGTTGCAGTTCCGGCACCACGATGTACGGCCGCGCGCTATCGTACTTCAAAACGCGGACCGGTTCGTTGGTTGTCGTGTCGATCATGTCGCACTCCCGAATGGGGTTGTTGCCCAACGTTTCTCGCACTTCCTCTTTTATTGTCGCCGTTCTGGCCCTGAGAGCAAGGTCGAAAACGCTGGGAAGGCTCCCCGGCAACAGAGCCAGGGTGCAGGGTTTGGGAGAGAATCTTTCACCTGGCTGCAGGGCTCGGCCGGCTCGGAAGGCCCGGCGGGGCCTTGCTGGCCCCTGGGGCGGCATTGGTTTGGTGGCTGTCGGGTCTGGGCATGCTCAACTAATCAGAATCTCATAGTCCTCTCTGGTATTCGTGCGATGCATCGTCCATAGTGCCGGCCGGTCTCCGAGCGGAATCGGTCGGGTTTGGGGTGCAAGCGAGCGGATTTGACCTGGAGCATGGTGCCGGCTGTCGAGAATCCGCGTGATGCGGCAGGCGCAACGAGCAGAGGAGGGAACCCTCACCGTGCCATTGCTGCTGGGCCGACCGCGCTGGTCGTTGCAGCCGTTGCCCCGGCAAGGCCGCTGGCGTGCCGGCTGGGAGAGGCTGGTGGCGTGGTGTCCGGGGTTGCTCTGCATTGTGAAGGTTGTGTGAAACTACATGCGTCCCCTTTCCGCTCAAGCTGCGTTACCGCAGCAAATTGCAATTGACGCAGGAGATGCTGCAACAGGTCATCGCGTTGCTCCCGAAAACGAATCCCGTGTACGTGCTGTTCGACTCGTGGTACACCTCGGCCAAGTTGGTGAAATGGATTCGCCAACAGGGTTGGCACGTGATCGCAGCCATCAAATCCAATCGCAAGGTTTCCGGCCAGAAGTTGACCGACTGGCACCACGATTTCAAGGGACGTTCCTACGAGCGTGTGTCGTTGGAACTGGCGAACAAGCAGCGGCGCACCTATTGGGTGCGGTCGCTGCAGGGACGCCTGCGCGGTGTTCCCGGAGAGGTTCGCGTGCTCATCTCTCAACGAGGGCCAGGGGTGCGGACCCCGAAGTATTTCCTGAGTACCGATCTGACCTTGTCAGCGCAGGAAATCTTGAGGCGTTATCAGCATCGTTGGAGCCAAGAAGTCGATTACTGGTACGTGAAATTGCAATTGGGCTTGGGGGATTTCCGGTTGCGGAGGCACGAGGCGATCAGCAAGTGGTATGCCGTGGTCTACCTGGTACTCGTCTACTTGTACTGGCAAAGTTACGAGGGCCAAGGGAGAAACGGCAAACCCACGAGTCTGTCGGCGGTATTGGCGCGGCTACGCGAGGAACACCAACGGGCGGTATTGCGGGCGGCCTGTGAGGAAGCGGCCAGCGGCACACCCGTGGAGCAGGTTCTGCAGCGTTACTTGGGCTCAACCAAGACTCATGCCGCGTAACCAATTGCCGGCAGTGCCGGTGAGTGAGGCAGGCACCTCCCCTGTCTGGCGGGAGGGCACTGAGCCTGCGCACTTGCCGATGCCCCACAAGGATAAATAATCATAAAGTCGGCGACTTCCTCGCCAGTGTCCAGACTCTCGACAAGATGCGTAACAGGTATCCAACCCTTATTCGTTGGCGGTTGTTCCGGATTTGCCGGAAGAGCGGCATTTTGCGAGGAGGCCGGGTAGCGCAGCCTGTCCGCTGGATTCATCGCTTCGGCCTGGCAAACTTCGTCACGTTTCAACCTGGTCGTCCTGACCGGAACTGCTGAATTGCACCTTACAAGGCACAGCACGGATGTGCAAGCAATACCCGCCGTGGTCGTTGCCAGTTTGCCACGGCAAGGCTCCTTGCTTACCTCGGCTCCGGGCCTGCTCCATTCTCTGCCGCTACAGGGCTCGGCCGGCCGTTCCTTGGGCGTTGGAGCATCTCTTCCGAGATGGGACCAAACTCCGAGACGAACTCAACCACGGCGACATCCGGTTTCTCAGCGGCAATGTCCCCTGGCTCGGGCCGACCCAGACGCGGAGTCAGTTCCTGTTCCGGCACTCCAGAGAGCAACTGGGGGGTAAAAGCTACCAGTTCACAATCCATCACTGGTTTGTCCTGTGGTTTTTCCGGCGTCATCTCTTGTCCTCCCGGCATCAGTGAACGAAAAGGGTGGTATCACACACCCATTGATTGTTGCAGAACAGTTCGACCCCGTACAGACTGGCTTGATCGAATCGGCAGCCACGCTCGCTGACCACCAACCAGCGGATGGAAGATCGTGAGCGGAAGGAAACCTGGTTGGTCGCGGTTGTGTGGATCAACTGTCTGGTCGGCTGGAAGCGGATGTCGAAGAAGAAATCCACAACGCCCAGCCCACCGACCAACTGGGCAACGAGACAAAACTGCGGTTCGACGTGCGGCAAGACCGGAGGATTCATCTCGTTGAAGATCTCGTAGAGATCAACCCGACCATTGGGGTAGCCGACATAGGTCCGGCAAAGAAACAGGGACCGGGCAGTAGGCGCGATGCTGACCGCAGACACGGCAAATCTCCTTCCATTCCTTTGCTGTTACCCCTCCACCTCGCCCCCCACGATCCGCTCCAATCTCCGCAGATACTCCTCCGGCTGCCGCAGCCTCCGGGCCGCCTGTCGTGCCTCCGTCAGTTCCGGCTCCAGCGCCTGGCCCATCCGGGCCAGCAGCCGCACCCGCTCGATCCGGCAGCGTGCCTCTGAATCCAGCTGGCCCTTGTCGCGCATCTCCTCCAGCTGCTGCTCGCGCGCCTGCCACGCCCCCGTTAGATCCTCGCTCAGCACACAGCAGGCACACAGCGCGTCGTACCACGAATCATCGCGGGCCTTGCCCAGCCGGGCCATCGCCGACTCGGCCAGTCTCTGCTGCCGGGCCGACTCCTCCGGCTTGCCCGCGTGCCGCAGCCGCAACGCCAGCCACAGCCGGAACACGGCCCGCTCGTAGGCAGCACCGCGGCGGGCGGCCAGTTCCTCGCCGGTGCGAGCGTGCTCGCCCAGCTGCGGCCAGTCCTGGCGGCGATGGTCGATCCGGCACAGGTGCGCATAGATGCCGACCTTGTGGTGCAACGCCAGGTGCTGGTCCGTCTCGGCGTCGGCCAGGGACAGCACCCGCTGGCACAACGCCTCCGATTCGGCCAACTGATCCAGCTCCCAGGCAAACCACATCTGCCGGGCCAGCAGCAGATATTTCGGCTCACCTTCCTCCGGCATGAGTCCTTCCAGGTAGGTCAGGGCCTCGCGGATGGCGGCGGCGTGGCCGCGCGGATCGATGCACAGGTAGCCGGCCACCAGGTTGCACCAGACGTGAAAGAGCAGTGGATGCTGTTCCAGGTGCGGTTTGCGGCACTCCAGAGTCATCCGGACGGCGCGGTCGAGCAAGTGGCGATAGTCGTCCTTGTAGTAGATCAGCGTCTCGATCGACCAGTGCTCGTAGAAGACGACCCACCACGGCTCGTTCAGGGCGACCGCCAGCCGGCGGCCTTCCTCGCACAGGGCCAGCATCCGGTCCGGATCGGAGTGCCGCAGGGAGTAGGCCTCGGGGTGCAGATACACCAACCGCAGACGCTCGTGGTCGCCCCGCCGCAGCGCCTCGGCCTCGAACTCGTGCATCCAGTCCCAGACGTTCATGGGCCGATCCGATCGAACCAGGCGCTCATGGTTGCACCAGACCCTCATCTGATGAGTTCTGGCGAGCGGCGCGGCGTCAGCCCGCCGGTGTATCCGCCGCTGGCATCGGCACCGGCGGGCTTACGCCGCGCCGCTCGCCTCGGCCATTACCGGTCTTCCTCGATCGCCGGCGGCTCCGCCTTGCCATCCACAAAGCGCCGGCAGTCCGGCAAGGCCTCCAGGAACGTTCGACCATATCCCTTCGTCAGCACCCGCGGATCGAGGATGACCACCATGCCGCGATCGGTGCAGGTGCGGATCAGCCGGCCAAAGCCCTGCTTGAGCTTGATCACCGCCTGCGGCACCTGGTAATCGAGAAATGCCTGTCCGCCCGCCGCCTCGATCGCCTCCTGCCGGGCTGCCAGGATCGGCCGATCCGGCACCGCGAACGGCAGCTTGGTGATGATCACGTTCGACAGCGCCTCGCCCGGCACGTCCACTCCTTGCCAGAAACTGTCCACGCCAAACAGCACCGCATTGCCCAGCTTGCGGAACTGCTCCACCATCTGCGAGCGCGGCATGCCTTCGCTCTGGCTGAACAGGGGATAGCCCCTTTCCTGGCACCACGACCGCAGCCGATCCGTCGCCTTTTGCAGCATCTGGTAGCTGGTGAACAGCACGAAGGCTCGACCCCGCGAGCGCTCGACGTACTCCGGAATCCGCTGCAAGACCGCCTCCTCGTAGGCATTGGCGTCCCGGGTGGGGTCGGGCATGGAGCGGAACAGGTGCAGCTCGGCCTGTTCGCGGTAGTTGAAGGGACTGCCCAGCTGCAGGGCCTCGGAGGAATACAGCCCCAGCCGTTCCTGAAAATAGCGGAAACCGTTCTTGCCGCCGGCGCTGAGGGTGGCGCTGGTCAGGATCACGGTCGGCACCTTGCCGTACAGCTCCTGCTGCAGGACCGGGCCGACCTCGATCGGGGCGCTGGCCAGTTCCAGGCGGAGGTTGCGCCCCTGGGAAACTTCGATCCAGTAGACCTGGCCGGGCAGCCCCTGGGCCAGCCAGCGCTGCACCGTCAGGGCCAGCGTCCGGGTCCGGTTGGCCACGGAGAGGAACTCGATCTTGCCTTCCTCGTCCAGCCGCTCTGAAACCTGCTCGACCAGGGTGGCCAGCTTCTTCAGCTCCTCGGAGAGGACGTCCGGGACCGGCTCGGGCTTCTCGACGCGCACCGCGTCCCCGGCCTGGCGCAGACCGCCCCGGGTGCGTTTCTGCTCGTTCATCCAGGCCAGCAGCGAGTCAAAGAAGTGATCGCCGGCCTGGCGGGCGGCCTCGGTCTGGCGGATACCGGCCTCGTCGCGGACGTAGGAGAACAGGCCGCGCCGGCTGCGCGGATTGTAGAGCTTGTTCAGGACGTAATCGAGCGAGCCCCGGCTGATCTGCAAGCCCAGGTGCTCCGCGGCCACGTCCTCCAGCGTGTGCGCCTCGTCGAAGACGACCGCCTGATATTCCGGCAGCAGGCTGCCCCCATCGCGGCGCAGGGCCAGGTCGCTGAAGAACAGGGCGTGATTGACCACCAGCAGCTTGGCCCCGAAGATTTGCCGGCGGGCCTTGAAGTAGAAGCAGCGACTGTATTCGGGGCAGGTCCGACCCAGGCAGTTGCCGCTGTCGCTCTCGACCAGGTCCCAGACGCTGGACAGCGGCTGGAAGTTCAGGTCGCTCTTGCTGCCGTCCTGCGTCTGCCGCGACCAGCGGCCGAGCTGGCCCAGCTGCTGCAGCGAGCCCGGCTCCGCCAGCAAGCTGCCGGCCCGCTGCTGGGCGCCGCGAAGCGCCGCAGGCTGACGTAGTTGCTGCGTCCCTTGACGAGGGTGGCCGTGAACGGCTGCGGCATCACGCTTTGCAGAAAGGGAATGTCCTTGCGAAGGAGTTGCTCCTGCAGGCTGATGGTGTGAGTGGAGACGATCACGCGGAAGTTCTTGTCGGCCAGGGCAGCCTGGATGGCGGGGACGAGGTAGGCAAACGACTTGCCAACACCTGTCCCAGCCTCGACCATGAGGTGGTGCTTGCCGGCGATGGCGGCAGCAACCGCCTCGGCCATGTCCAGCTGCTGCGGACGCGGCTCGTAATTCTGCAGGCGCTGGCCGATCAGGCCGCCCGGCCCGAGGATCGAGGACACCGACATGCGTTCTGCACCCTGGTCGAGTCTGACGGTACGCGGCTTCTCTCCGGCACACCCCGGCATTGTACCACGTCGCCTTCTGACACGCATAGGCGAGCAGCGGCTCGACAACGAGGCACGGGGTTTCAGGGCTGCGGGGGATTTCTCAGCTGTTCGCGAAGTCGGGCGATTTCCTCCTGGGCTTGTTGCAGGTCGTGCTGGGCTTGCTCGTGGGCCTCTCGTTCTTGCTCCAATGCTTCATTGAGTTCGTTTAGTCCGGACAGACGCTGGCCCTGAGCGTTGTACAGAGCAACCCGACCGTTCTCCTGACCCAGCCAGAGCTGGACCGCCTCCAGCCAATAGCGACGGTTGGGCCCCAACCGTTCTCTGCGGTAGGCACGCGGTCCACGCCGGAAGGGAATAATCCGCAAGTGTCTTCGGCCACGGCGCCACATTTCGTCCACGATGACGTATACGGGAACCTGGGCCCTCCAGTAGTCGCGGCGCTTGTCGTTGAAATCCACGTCGCGTGTGCTGGGAGAGGTGATCTCGATGATCAACTCCGGCCGAACGCCTTCCTCGGTCACGTTGAACGAGTCTCGGCGTCGTTCCGGATCACGGAGTCCTCGGATGAGAACGATGTCAGGGCCACTGGTGCCCAGACCAGGCACATCCCACAGAATCAGAAAGTCGCAGAAGATCCTCGTGGTCAGCTCATGGGCAACCTGGGCGCTCAGGGCAAAGAGCAGGTAAGCACAATCCCAAATGTGATCCGAATTATGAGTCACGCGGTCGCCCTCCTGCGGATGCAGCACGTCCTCACGGGTCAACGGCTGGGTGACCAATCGGCGCCGCCCGTTCTTGTCCCGGACGATCACCTCACGAAACCCGTAGAAGTAGGGGTTGCCGTCCGGCTGCGGTTCTCTCGGCTGATTGGGAGTGCGGATGCTCATAAGCTGCCCCTGACAGGAATCCTCGCTTTGCCCCACCTTACCACCCCCTTGCCGGGAAAACAAGCACGGCGATTACCCGGGCTCAGACAATCCGGGCAAAGAGGGCAACCTGTGTCTGTTGTAAGCCGGGCTGGGAGGACGAGAGAAGATTCCCGTGAAACGGCAGTTCAGACCCGACCAGGGAAGAGGCCGATAAGAAGGGTTGGTGGGACACCGGACGTCCTTCCGTCCGGATCGCGTCCGGACGGCGAGGAAGGAGGAAATCGCCATGCCTGTCGGAAGACGAGGACCGCTGCTCGCTGGATGTGCTGCTCTGCTGGGACTCTGGGCCGGCGCCGGTTGCCACTCCTTGCCCGGCAAGCAGGACAGCCCGCCCCCGAAGGCCGTCGCGGACAGCCCGACCCACTCCTGGTTCGGGTTGCGCCACGCCAGCCCGGACTACAAGGTCAAACAGGTCTCCGCCACGGCCCCCAAGGACGGCCCCTCGCTCCCCCAGCCGCCCAGGAAGCCGGACCCGGATCCGGTAGAGGAAACGGGCCCGTCCGCCAGGCCGAGCCCGTCCGTGGCCATGGGGCGGCCGATCGCCGTCCGCAGCGCCCGGAGACCCTACCCGAACCGGAGACGCCTGACCCCTGGCCGGCCACGCCGCAGGAGAAGGAGACCCCGGAACCCCGGGCACCGGCGCCGGGCCCGATCCAGCCCACCAGCTCGTCCGAGGACGGTCCGCCCAGCATCAAGACCAGCGCTCAGGAAGAAGTCCCTGCTGAGCAGGAAACCCCGGCGCACACCACCCTGATCCCGGTGGACGTGCAAGGAGATTCACTCGCCGGAACATCGGCCGAGACCACGCTGGGAAGCGCGGTACAGCTGATCCCGGTCGCTCTCCAACCGAGCGAGAAACAAGTGACCCCGACCACGTACGTCTACCGGGCCAGCCCGCCACCGGTGCCGGCCCACGGAGGACCGGTCCCCAGGGAATTCGAGAAAAAGGCCTATTCCTCCTACGTCATCGAACCTCCCGACATCCTGCTCATTCAGGCCACCCCGGCCGTCGGTCTGAAGAATCAGCCGCTGGAGGGGTCACACCTGGTCCGGATGGACGGCACCGTGGGACTGGGGATTTACGGCTCGGTCTTCGTGGCCGGCATGACCCTCGACCAGGCCCGGGCCACCATCGCCGCCCTGCTCAAGCAGCGCCTCCCCATGGGCCCGCCGGAAGAGCAGATCTTCCAGGAACTCCAGGTGGACGTGACCGGCTACAACAGCAAGTTCTACTACGTCATCGTGGATAGCGGTTGCGGGGAGAAGGTCCATCGGGTGCCCTGCACCGGCAACGAGACCGTGCTGGACGCCATCGGCCAGATCGGCTGTCTGCCGACGCTGCCCTGCGGCCTGCGCGTCTGGGTCGCCCGGGCCACCCCCGACAACAACGGGCAACCCCTGGTCTTTCCGGTGGACTGGAAAGCCATCACCCAGTTCGGCATCGCCACCACCAACTACCAGCTGTTCCCGGGAGACCGGATCTTCCTTCAGCCCGAGCCGCCACCCGAGCCTCCCGTCGTGACCAAGAGTTTCTTCAGCAAGCTGGTGTCGCATTGAGGATGACCAGGTGACAGGACCAGGGGATCGGAACACTAATCAACGCTAATCTTCGCTAATCGAAGCAAGGCAACCCGCATTCCGATTAGCGAAGATTAGCGTTGATTAGTGTTCCGATCCCCTGGTCCTGTCACCTGGTCATCTTTCTCAGACTTACCCGGATTCGCAAACCGGCGACCTCAACGGTTTCTCCCGGAACCCGGCTGACGATCGTGACCGTATCGCCGTTGCTCTCGTACTGGAATGGTTTGCCGGTGGTTGGATCGAGAGGCACCGGGACGAGCCGGATCTCCTCCAGCGTATCCGGCAGCTTGCCCGTCGCCGCGGCGTGCAGCCGGATCGCCTCGACCAGCCGCAGGGCGGCAACCTTGCGATCCAACCGCGCCTGGTACAGCAGAAATTTCTTGAGGCCCGGCAGCAGTTCCCGGACCACCATCTCGCCGATGGTCCGGGGGGCTTGCTCCTTGAGCCGCTGATTCGCTTCCAGCAGGAGAGGGCGGGCCTCGGGATAGGGGAGGTAGGCCGCCTTGAAATGGTCGTCGCGCATCTCGCGGTAGCTTCCAGCCAGGAACAGCAGCAGCACCTGCGACCGCGGCATCGCGTCCACCTGTTTCTCCGTCAAGCCGCGCCTGTCCATCAGATACTTCCTGGCCTGGGGGACCGCCTGAACCCAGGTCAGGAAATCCCCGATGCCCGGGGGAGGCGGCGGCTTCTCTCCCACCGGAGGGGCCGGCTGGCTTCCGAGTCCTGCCGCCAGCCCAAACTCCAATATCATCGCCTTCACCAGCCGCTCGATCTCCTTGCGCACCCGGCTCAGGGCCGCGTCCCATTCCTCCGGAGTCCGCGGCCTTTCCAGGTCCGCCAGGTCGGGCATTTGCTTCTCCAGCAACACCTGTTCCGTCTCCAGACCGTGCCGGAAATCGATGAGCGGCCGCGGCAGCGCCGTCAGGGACCAGTACAGGTTCGGGGCGTCCGGCCGGCTCACCAACTCGAAGAGCGCGTCGGTCATCGTGCCGGCCATCCCCATCCCCACCAGCACGTTGATCAGGAACGGCCCTTCCGCCAGTTGCCGGCTAAAGGACAGCCCCGTTTCCAGGGTCCGCACCGCCTGGGGGTATTTCCCCTCCAGCACTTCCAGCCGGGCCTTGACGGCCAGCAGCCGGCTGTACAGGCGCAAATCCTGGGCGTCCGGCAGCAGAATGCTGAAAACGTCCTGCACGTCCAGGGTGTAGTTCCAGTCGCAGCTCTGCCGTCGTGCAGCGAGGTCCATCTGGTTCAGAGTGTAACGGTGCTTGTCCAGGAACTGGCGGACCTCCTTGCGCGGCAGGTCGTCCAGCGGCATTTCCAGCCAGCGGTGGCAATTGTCGGCCAGCTCACGTTTCATCTGCTCGGTGCGTTCCTGGGCAAAGCGCAGATAGATCGGCGCAGCGTTGCCCGGCTTCCGTTCGGAGGAGAGAGGATATAGGCGGTAGTGCAGCACGGGTGGCTGGACCGGACGGGGCGACAGCAGCAACTTCCGCTCGAAATGCCAGGGCGGCTCTTTCGGTTCGGGTTGCTTCTTCTCCGGCTGCGCCCCAGCCGGCGACAGGCAGACGAAACAACCGACGAGCACAACGCAACACCAGCGCAAAGACGACATCAGCGTATCCTCCTCGGAGAACCAGTTCAGAATTCGATCGGATTGCAACGCTGGCCGACGTGCCAGATCGGCTCGGCCGGTGGTTGCTCGGGAACAGATCCGGCGCCAGGAACCGGCGCCGGCCAGGAATCGTCACCGTGCTGCAGCATCCGGTCGCGGACGCGCAGATAGCTGTCGGGCGCCCCCGGCTCCGGACTGGGCCCCGGCGGTTCCGGCTCGGGCCGGACTTGCTGCTCCCTTACTTCAGCCAGCTGTCGTTCCAGCGCTCTCTGCTCGATCCGGGCCTGGATCAGCAAGGTGGTCAGCAGCACGACCACGCCCGTCATCAGGCCGGTCAGGCCCGTCCAGAGACGGAGCCGGAACCTGACGGAGGCTCGACCGGCGGCGAAAAGCGCACGATCGGAGTCGAGGCCGGCCGGGCTGGGCTGCCAGCCGGCGAGGCGGCGCTCCAGATCGGTCAGGTCGTGGGCAGGGTCGGAGTGTGGGGACATCGGCCTTCCAACCTTTCCTTGAGGGCGAGCAAACCGGCCACGTAGCGGCGATGGACCGTGGCCACCGAACAGCCGACCAGCGGGGCCAGCTCCTCGAACGTCAGTCCGCCCCAGAGCCGGGCGACAATCACCTCGCGCTGTTCCAGGGGCAGCTGGGCCAGCTGCTCGGCGGCCTGCCGGGCGTCGAGCTGGTCATCGACGGAGGAGAACCAGGCTTCGCCGGGACTGGCCCGGACTTCGCGCTGCCGGCGGCGGGCGTTGCACCGGCTCAGGAACAGGGCCTGGTTGCGCACCACCCGGTAGAGCCAGGGGACGATGCGCTCGGGGGCCGGCGCCTGCTCGGCCAGCTTGACGAACGCTTCCTGGATCAGGTCCTCGGCTCCCTCGCCCCACTGGCGGGCGTAGAGGCGCAGGGCCGGGGCGTGTTCCCGGTAGAGTCGCCCGAGCTGGTCCGGGGTTAATCCCCTCATGCCTGGCTCCCCATGAGAATCCTCTTCTGGTATGATGCCAGGGTTGCACTTGTTTTTCACGAACTACCTGCAGGGAACTTCATCCATGACCCAGACTCCTCCCGTGCCGGCCCCAGCGGCCCCTTCGCCACGGGTCATCGAGCCGTTTTACCTGATCCTCGGTGCCATTGCCCTGGCGGCAGCGGCGTTCCTCGGCTTCTACGAATACACGCCCATGACCCTGGGCGTTTACACTCGGGCCGAAGTAACGGACGTGCAGAACAACCTGGCGGAAAAAGATCCGCAAGACATCCTTTTCATCCCCAAGTATCAGGTCTTTTACGAATACCAGGACAGGGCCACGGGCAAAACTTACAAGGGTCGGAACGAGCCCAGCGACGACGTCCGCCTCAAGGCGATTCAGCCCGGTGACTTCATCACGATCCAGTATTATCCCAATCAACACCCTGGGCTGAGCGAGATCGTGCTCGACTACTATTTCTGGCATCGGCTGGCCGGGGCCGGGGTCCTGGTGCTGGTGGCGTTTTTCCTGCTCTACCTGGGACTGTTCAGCCGCATGCCGGAACCGGAGCCCGAATTCCCGAGCGAGGAAGGCGAGCCTCAGCCCGAGGCAGCGCCTGCCGGCGCGGAAGCACCTCCCGCCCCGGAGCCGGCTCCGGCCGGCATTGTCGCTGGGCCGCTCCCACAGGCCGCACCCAGTCCGATCGTCCCTGGACCACCGGTGACTGAGAGCGAACATGGCACTTCTGCATCTTGAACCGCTGCCGGCGCGGGCCGGTCGCGGCGACCTGCTGCGGCTGGTCTGCGAGCAAGGAGGCATCGATCGCCGGTTGGTGGGCAAGATCGAAATCGCGGGCAAGTCGGCGACCATCGAGGTGCCAGACAGCTGGAGCGCCCGGCTGGTCCGCGCCCTGGACGGGGCCTCGTTCCAGGAGCGGCGCATCCGGGCCTGGTCCGCGGGGCCGCAAACCGGGCTCGACAGTGACGATCATTTCCAGCGCCTGACCCGGCTCCTGGAACTGGAGTCCGACGCCGAGGCGCAGCAGATCCTGGAGCAGATCCGCAGTCTCTCTGCCGAGGAAGCGCAGCAGTCCGGTTGCTGCTTGCTCGGCCTGGTGATCCAGGACGAGGTCAACGGCCTGGGCGGCCGGTTCCTGCTCACCCTGGTCAAGCGCGACCGCAGCGAGCCCTTGCCCTGGACCCGGCTGCAGTCGGGTACGCCCGTGCTGCTGACGCCCCAGGGAAGCAAGGGCGAGACCGGTTGGCGCGGCATCGTCTGCGAGAAGGACGAGAAAGCGATCACCGTCGCCTTCAATGAGCCGATCGAGGACGAGCGCGAACAGGCGGTGTACCGCCTCGACCTGTCCAGCGATGAGGCGGCCCGGCTGCGGCAGAGACAGGCGCTGCAGCGTGCCCGCACGGCCGAGCGCGATCGGCTGGCCGAGCTGCGGGCGGTCCTCCTGGGCGAGACGGAGCCACGGTTCACGGAAATCGTTGAACCGGCGATGCTTGATCCGGCGTTGAACGCCTCGCAGCGGGAGGCGGTCCGGCTGGCGCTGTCGGCCCTGGACCTGGCCATCGTCCACGGTCCGCCTGGGACGGGCAAGACGACCACGGTGGTCGAGGTGGTGCGCCAGGCGGTGCGGCAGGGTCAGAAAGTGCTGGTGTCGGCCCCGAGCAACCTGGCGGTGGACAACCTGCTGGAGAAGCTGCTGGGCTGGGGCGAGAAGGCGGTGCGCCTGGGTCATCCGGCCCGGGTGCTGCCGGGCCTGCGCGAACACACCCTCGACCTGATGATCGAGCAGCACCCCGACATGCGCCAGGCCCGCCGGCTGGCGAAAGCAGCGTTCGCCCTGTTCCGCCAGGCCAGCAAATTCACGCGCGCACGGCCGGAGCCGGGCCATCGCCAGGAACTGCGCCAGGAGGCCCGCGGCCTGCTGGCCGAGGCCCGCAAGCTGGAAGCGCAGGCGCTGGACCGCATCCTCGACGAGATGCCGATCCTGTGCAGCACCACGACCGGCCTGGACAGCGAGGTGATTGGCCAGCGTCACTTCGACCTGCTCGTGATCGACGAGGCCTGCCAGAGCACAGAGCCGGGCTGCTGGATTCCGCTGCTGCGAGCCGAGCGCGTGGTCCTGGCCGGCGACCACTGCCAGCTGCCGCCGACGATCCTGTCCGCGGAGGCGGCCCGGCAGGGGTTCGGCGTCAGCTTGCTGGAACGGCTCGTCGGCCGTTTTGGCGATGCGGTAACCCGGCTGCTCACGGTGCAGTACCGGATGCACCAGCAGATCATGGACTTTTCCTCGCAGGAGTTCTACGACGGCAAGTTGCTGGCCGACGAGTCGGTCCGGCAGCACCTGCTCCGCGACCTGCCGGGCGTGACGGATGGCCCGCTGAGCGAGGTGCCTGTCGAATTCATCGACACGGCCGGGGCCGGCTACGACGAGGAGAAGGAGCCTGACGGCGAGAGCCGGCTCAACCCGAGCGAGGCCGACCTGGTGACGCGCAAGGTGCAGGCGATCCTGGAGCTGGGCGTCCGACCCGAGGACGTTGCGGTGATTGCCCCCTACGCCGCCCAGGTACGCCGGCTGCGACAACTGCTCGCGGTGCCAGGGCTGGAGATCGACAGCGTCGATGGCTTCCAGGGACGCGAGAAGGAAGTGGTGGTGCTGTCGCTGGTACGCAGCAACCAGGAGGGCGAGATTGGCTTCCTCGCGGACGTGCGGCGGATGAACGTCGCCCTGACCCGGGCCCGGCGAAAATTGCTGGTGATCGGCGATAGTGCGACGCTGGCGGTGCTGCCGTTCTATCAGAGGCTGTTCGAGTATTTCGAGTCGATCGGAGCGTATCGGACTGTGTGGGAGGAGCCGGAGGTGTGAGTCCGCTTCTGGGAGGTCGAAGCGGACAAAGAAGTGCGCCTGGATGGCGTTCAAACGCAGCTTGAACCTGGTTTTCAGATCACCAACGTTTCCTGGCAGGTTCAAGGGGCCTTGACCGGGGGAACGGTGGCGCTTACTGTGAAGGAGTTGCTCCTCAATCGTGGGGTGAAAACGCGACGAGTACACGTACTCATGCCGAAAACAACCACGGACCTGTACCGGAGAGGCAACGCCACCGGCCCGCGAATAGCGCACGTTCGGCTTGGAAAGGATATTGTCACTTTTCAGCAAAGCGGCGACGATTGGGTCGCTGCTCGTTCAGGAGGGGTTTCCACTTTTTCTACTCAGGGAGTGGGAGCGAACTGGTGGCGCCTTCCTGCTGGTTTTGACTATCCGGACGAATTGTGTGTGATCAACGATCATGGCAACCATTACAACTGGGAACCGGGCATCGATCTGTCTTTGGCGGATTATGTCGCGGCGTTGACGACCGTGGAATCCGCCTTTCAGAAAGTCAGCTAGCTTGTGGAGAAGGATAATGAATCTCTCACTCAAAGCAACCCGGTTCGTGATCGAAGCCCTGGAGCACTATCGGCAATACCATGACCAACAACTGCAACAAGAAGGGCTCCCGGAAGACGAGGTTTCCGACCTGGTGAACGACCGGCTCTATTTGGAGGCGATCAAACAGGAACTGGAAGGATACCGAGATTCACTCATGCGGCGGTGTGAAGAGGTCAAGGCCAACGGTTGAAGCACCCGGGGGCGCCAGCCAAGGGCAAACTTCGAGCGGATCATGTAGGTGTCTCGTTGTTTTCGAGCAGGTCCCCCAGAGGAACCCAGGCGCGCCAGGCTCCTGAGTCCGCTTCTTCGGCAAATTCGACGAGAGCAACGCCCTTCTCTTTGTCACGGAAAACAACGCCAACCGGGAGATACGGCACGCCATCGCGGACAGCCAGGAAATCGCGATCCACCAGCATAAAATGCCGGCGCCCGTACACGTCGCCGACCCCGGCAACGACGTTGCCGGCGCTGATTCCCTGTTTGGTCTCGCAGCGAATTCGCGTCATGGCTCCTCCCGCTCTCCCGTTGAGTTGTGTTGTCATTGTAGCGAGTCTGGGTCAAGACGGAATCTTGAAACCTTTTCCCCTCCTCCCAGGTATAATGCCTTGCTGGTTCTCTCCCGTGGATTCCAGCTGATTTGTTTATCGATTCTCGGGGAGGTTTCATGCGTCGCTACTTGCCGAGTTTCCTTGCGCTTGCGTTCCTGTTCCCGGCCCTGAACGGGGCGGCCCATGCCCAGCAGGTTCCGGTCGATAAGCTCAACAAGAAGATCGACAACTTCACCCTGACCGATGACCAGGGCAAGGCCCATTCCCTGCACGGCTTCAAGGACCCCAAAGCTGTCGTGGTCGTGTTCCTGTCCTTCGAGTGCCCCATCGCCAACAGTTATGCGCCGCTGCTGGCCGAGCTTCACAAAACCTACTCCAGCAAGGGCGTCCACTTTCTCGCTGTCAACGCCAGCGATGACCTGACGGCCACCCAGCTGGCGGAGAAGGCCGGCGAGTTCAAGCTGCCTTTCCCGGTGCTGAAGGATTCAAAGTTTGTCGCCGTCGATGCCCTCAAGGCGGACACCACGCCCGAAGCGTTCGTGCTGGATCACAATTACGTCCTCCGCTATCGCGGCCGGATCGACAACGCCTTCGCGGCCCGGCTCAAGCGCAACACCCAGACCACCGAACACGACCTGAAGCGCTCCCTCGACGAGTTGTTGGCCGGCAAGGACGTCAGCACTCCGGCCACCAAGGTGGTCGGCTGTCCGATCCCACGGAACAAGGAGACGGCGAAGAGCGGCAAGGTCACCTATCACCGCGACGTGCTGCCGATCTTGCAGAACCGCTGCCAGCAGTGCCATCGGCCGGGCGAGGTCGGGCCCTTCGCGCTGATGAGCTACAAGCAGGCGGTCAACTGGGCCGCGGACATCAAGGAATACGTCCAGGAGCGCAAGATGCCGCCGTGGAAGGCGGTCGCGGGGCCGGCGTTCCACAACGAGCGCAAGCTGACCGACAAGGAGATCCAGACGCTCGCCCAGTGGGCCGACAACGGCACCCCCGAGGGCGATCCGAAGGAAGCTCCGCCGGCGAAAAAGTTCGTGGAGGGCTGGTATCTGGGCCAGCCCGACCTGGTGCTGACCGTGCCCGAGGACGTCACCATCGCGCCCGGCGGCAAGGATCTGTTCCGCGTGGTGGTCTTGCCCACCGGGCTGACCGAGGACAAGTACGTCACCGCCCTCGAAGTGCGGCCCGGCAACAACCGGGTGCTGCACCACACGCTCAACTTCTTCGACAAGACCGGACAGGGCCGCAAGCTGGAAGAGAAGGAGAAGCAGCGCGAGAAGAAGCCCAGCGAGGTCGATGGCGGTCCCGGCTACACCGTGGCGATGGGCCTGGGTTTCCGCGGCCAGCCGGGCCAGTTCGGCGGCCTGGGCGGCTGGGCCCCCGGCCAGCTGGGCCGGCACCTGCCCGAGGGCACCGGCTACCTCCTGCCCAAGGGGTCGGACGTCCTCATGCAGCTGCACTATCATCGCACCGGCCGGCTTGAAAAGGATCGGACCTCCATCGGTTTGTATTTCGCCAAGAAGCCGGTGGAGAAGGTCTTTCAGAGCGGCGTGATCGAGGGCCGGTTCTGGTTCATCCCGCCCAACGAGGGCCGGTTCCCCGTCAAGGGAGCCATCCAGCTGACCGAGGACACCCGATTGTATACGGTGATGCACCACATGCACATGCTCGGCAAGGAAGCGACCATCACCGTCTATCCGCCCGACGGCAAGCCGTGGACGCTGCTGTCCATCAAGGACTGGGATTACAACTGGCAAGAAACGTATCTGCTCAAGCAGCCGGTGGACTTGAAGGCGGGCACCAAGATAGCGGTGGAAGCGTTCTACAACAACACTGACAAGAACCCGAACAACCCGTTCCATCCTGCCCGGCCCGTTTTCCTGGGCGAGCAGACGGACAACGAGATGTGCTTCGTCTTCCTCGGCGGCACCTCCAAGGCCCCGGGCGGCCGGATGCGCTTCAAGCGCATCGAAGCGCCGGAGAACCCGCCGGCCGGGGGGAGGTAGAGGGGGCTGACCTCCGACCCCTGCCGGCTTGCCCGGCAGGTGAAGCAGGTCAACGGCGAGAAGAGAAGGCCCAATAATGTTTTGCTTCCCGTTTTTTCTAGCCAGTGACCTCCGACCCCTGCCGGCTTGCCCGGCAGGTGAAGCAGGTCAACGGCGAGAAGAGAAGGCCCAAAAATGTTTTGCTTCCCGTTTTTTCTAGCCAGTGACCTGCTTCACCTGCCGGGCAAGCCGGCAGGGGTCGTTCCTCCCTGCTATAATTGACCAGGCTCATTCCACCATCGCCTGGTCCTTCTTCAGTCTGGAGCTTCGACATGAGAATCCTCTGGTCCGGCCTGGTCCTGGTCCTGCTGGGACCGGGGCTCCGCACCGAAGCGGCCGCACCTCTCCCGGAAGTCAAGCGCTTCGAGGTGCCTTATCGGCTGACCATTCCCAAGCACGTACTGGTGCGGGCCAAGATCAACGGCAAGGGTCCCTACAACTTCATCCTGGACACCGGCGCGCCGGCGCTGATTGTCTCGACCAAGGTTTGCGAGAAGCTGGGCGTCAAGCCCGACAACAAGGGCTGGGGCACCTTCGACCGCTTCGAGATCGAGGGCGGCGTGGTGGTCCCGAAGGCCCCGGTCCGGATTGAAACGCCGTTCCAGCTGGAGGGCATGAACGGTCTGGGCCTGGCCGGGACCGAACTGCACGGATTGATCGGCTACAACATCCTGGCCCGGTATCGGATGAAGATTGACTTCACCCAGGACAAGATGACCTGGACCGAGCTGGACTTCATGCCGGCGCCGCCCAAGGGGATCGGCAAGGGAGGCGGCCAGGGCGGGCTGGAGGTCATCGGCTCGATCATGAAGTTCGCCGGCGCGCTGCTGGGGACCAAACCCAACTACGACGTTACCTACCGGATCTTCCTGGGTGTGACCCTGGCCGAAGAGAACGAGGCGGTGATCGTCAAATCGGTCCTGGCCGACGGCCCGGCCGGCAAGTCAGGCCTGAAGCCCGGAGACAAGGTGATCAAGTTCAATGGTCGCAGGCATCTACGAAATCGACGACTTCCGGCTTTACAACAAGAACGTCTCTCCCGGCGACACGGTCAAACTGACGATCGAGCGCGGCGGCAAGAGAATGGAAATTCGCTTCAAAGCGGGGGAGGGCCTGTGACCATGAAACGCTTCCTGTTTGCTCCGTTGTTCGTGGCCCTCGTCGCGTTCAGTCCGGTGTCGGCTGACGAGGTCATCAAGGTAAAGCCGGTGGTGGTGCCCTTCGAGTTGCTTCCGACGGGGCACATGACGGTCAAGGTCAAGGTCAACGGCAAGGGGCCGTACCGGCTGATCTTTGACACCGGCGCTCCGATCACGCTGCTCAATACCAAGGTGGCGAAGGAGTCGGGCGTGGACAAGGATGCCGCCAAGTCGCCCTTCCCCATCTTCGCCATGAAGGAGGCCAAGGTCGCCGAACTGCAGGTCGGGGACCAGAAGGCCAAGGACCTGTCGGCGGTGGTCATGGACCATCCCACGGTGGAAGCGATCTCGAAGGCGTTCTCGAAGGAGTTTGGTCCGATCGAAGGGATCGTCGGCTTTCCCTTCTTTGCCCGCTTCTCGATGACGCTCGATTACCAGGCCAAGACAATGACCTTCGTGCCCAACGGCTTCAAGCCGCCGAACGTGATGAACGCCATGATGAACGCCCTGCTGCTGCCCGGCAACCCGGAGCCGAAGCAGCTGGCCCCGGCCGCACTCTGGGGCCTCCGAGCCAAGGAAGCCGGCGACGAGGAGCCGGGCGTGCTGGTCCAGAGCGTGTTCGCGAAGAGCCCCGCGGCCGAGGCGGGCCTCAAGCCCGGCGACCGGCTGCTGACGATCGATGGCCGCTGGACCGACAGCTTGCGCGATCTGTACACCGCTGCCAGCCACGTCAAGGCCGGCAGCACCGTGCCGGTCACGGTCAAGCGTGACGGCAAGGAACTGACGCTCAAGGTCAAACCGACTGCGGGATTGTGAGCAGCCCCCCTAGGTGGCGGGTCTGACCCCAGGCTAGCCCCATGCATCCTGCGGGGCTGACCTTGTCTTCCTAGCCCGGTAAACGGGCTTTCCGCATGCGTGATAGCCTCGGGGCAACGCCCGGGCGTCCCGGGCGCCGGGATACCCACGCCTCTCCGCGCCCGGGCTTTTTCTCCCTGGATGAGCCTCATGAGGAAGGAAATCATGTCGCTGCGACTCGTTGCGTTCGCGTTGCTGTTCGGAGGTGTGGTCTTTCTGGCAAGCCGGCTGCGCAGTGCCGACCCGGCGCCCAAGGACAGGCCAACTTCGGTTGCCCCCTTCACTCTCAAGGATCCGCGCGATCAGAGCGAGGTCCGCCTCTCCGACCTGAAGGACAAAAAGGCCATTGTCGTGGTCTTTCTGGGGACCGAGTGCCCGATCAGCAACCAGTTTCTGCCGGAGCTGGCTCACTTGCACAAGGAATACTCCGAGCGTGGCGTGCAGCTGCTGGGCATCAACTCCAACCGCCAGGACACTCCGGATCTCGTCGCCAAGCATGCCCGCAAGAACAAGGTCCCATTCCCCGTCCTGAAGGACCCCAACAACATCGTCGCCGACCAGTTCGGCGCCAGGCGGACTCCGGAGGCCTTCGTGATTGATCCGGCCGGCAAGGTCCTCTACCAGGGTCGGATCGACGACCAGTTCGGCATCAACTACCAGCGGGCCAGCAAACCCACCCGGCGCGATCTCGCGATGGCTCTGGACGAGGTGCTGGCCGGCAAACCCGTCTCGGTCCGCACAACTCCAGTGGCCGGCTGCTTCATTGGCCGGGTCAAGAGCGAGAAGGCCGCCGGCTCGATTACCTTTACCAGGGACGTGAGCAAGATCTTGCAAAACCGCTGCCAGGAGTGCCACCGGCCGGGACAGATAGGACCAATGGCGCTGGAGAAGTACGAGGACGTGGCGGCGTGGGCCGAGACCATCCGCGAGGTGGTGTCGGAGCAGCGGATGCCGCCCTGGCACGCCGATCCGCGCTTCGGCAAGTTCTCCAACGACCGCAGCCTGCCGAAGCAGGAGAAGGAAACGCTGCTGGGCTGGATCGACCAGGGCGCGCTGCGCGGCGAGGCCGGGGCCATGCCGCCGCCGAGGAAATGGCCGGAGGGCTGGACCATCGGCAAACCGGACATGATCATCCGCATGCCGAAGCCCTACAACGTACCGGCCGAGGCCCCCGAGCGCGGCGTGCCGTATCAGTTCTTCACCGTCAATCCGGGATTTACCGAGGACAAATGGGTCGAGCGCGCGGAGTGCCGGCCGGGCGCTCCGGAGGTGGTACATCACATCCTGATCTTCATCGTGCCCAAGGGGGAGTTCCTCAATCCCGAGGGCCCGGGCAGCGTGCTGAGCGGCACCGCTCCGGGCGACATGCCGATGATCCTCAAACCCGGCTTCGCCAAGAAAGTCCCCGCCGGCGCCCGCCTGGTCTTCCAGCTGCACTACACTCCCAACGGCAAGGCCCAGACCGATCAGTCCTCGATTGCTTTGATCTTCGCGAGGGAGAAACCGAAGCACCGTATCCTGACCAAGCCGGTCATCAACCCGAAGTTTACCCTCCGCACCCAGCACATTCCCGCCGGGGCCGACAATCACAAGATCGAATCAACGTTCACCTTCCGCCAGGACGGGCACCTGACCACCTTCATGCCGCACATGCACCTGCGCGGCAAGGATTTCCTCTACGAGGCCAGCTACCCCAACGGCAAGACCGAGACCTTGCTGTCGGTGCCGAAATACGACTTCGGCTGGCAGAACGTCTACCGGGCCGCCGAGCCGATCCCGATGCCGAAGGGGAGCAAGCTCCACTGTGTGGCCCACTTCGACAATTCGGCCAGGAACCCCAGCAATCCCGATCCCAAGGAGGACGTCTACTGGGGCGATCAGACCTGGGAAGAGATGATGGTGGGGTGGATCGACTACTATTACGATGTCGAGATTCCTTGAAGCGACCGGCGGTCGGAAGTTTCCGTGGGTGCGCCGCGCGACCCACGGGACAGGCGAATGGCCGACATTGATTTCCTGAGAGGCAATAGCCTGCGCAACTCCCACGCAAGCTAAAGCTTGCGGCTACTTCTGGGATTCCCGCTGACGCTCAAGGATCAGCAGCAGCTGGTTGTTCTTTGACGTCACCTCGGTGGGCCGGCGGGTCTTGCTGGTCGCGGTCAGGCAGAGGTACAGCCTGTCACCGAACAGCCGGTAGGCGTACAGCATCTTGTGCGGCAGCTTTGCCCCCGAGGCGGGGATGAGGTCCAGCGCCGGCGGCGTGGCGCTGGGGTCAAGGGTGAAACCCGCCCACAGTTCCTTCTCTTGCCCCTTGAACACCTTGTCGCCCCGGAAGGTGAGCCTGGTCCTCAAAAACTCCTCGCGTCGGCGAGCCAGATCTGCTGGCCAGTACTGGGACGGGACGCCATTGCATTCCACCTCGACGGCGGCCCAGGTGCCCTGGATTCGCTCCTGGTCGCCGGGCGCGGGCTCGGGAGCCAGCACGAGAACGACCAGCAGGGCCGCGGTCAGCTTGATTTTCATTTCCATCCTCCTTGCGGAAAGAAAGCCGGGAACACAATGCACAAGCCCGAAGCGCCAGCGCCGGGACAACCCACACCCCGGCGCTGGCGCTTCGGGCTTGTGTGTCCCGGCGCTGGCGCTTCGGGCTTGTGTGTCCCGGCGCTGGCGCTTCGGGCTTGTGTGTCCCGGCGCTGGCGCTTCGGGCTTGTGTGTCCCGGCGCTGGCGCTTCGGGCTTGTGTCGCTCTGCCGGCGTCAGTGGGCGATCAGCGGCCATTTCTTCTCGAAGCCGCCATGCGTCCAGTGAACGTCGTTGTCGATGTCATGGCACTTCTGGCAGAAGAGATCGATCCGCAACTGTCGGGCCTCTTTCGCTTTCGGGGCCTCGTTCGGCGGTGCCTTCCACGGGTTCAGCAGTTTATACCAGCTTTCATCGGTCTTGTCCTTGACGTGTTCGCTGGCTGGGCCGTGGCAGCTCTCGCAACCAACGTCCTTCAGCTTCGGCGTCAGCTCCGCGGTCTTGAATCCGCTCTGGTAGCCGAAACCAACCGTGTGGCAGACGATACACTCTGGATCATACTGTCGCAGCGATGGCTTGGTGGCGTCCACCAGCGTCTGGTAGGCATGAGCATGGCCCGAATTTTCCCAAACCTTGTAGGCCTCCTTGTGGCACCCCTTGCAGACTTGCGAGCCAACGTAGGTCGGCACCTTGTCGTTGACGGCTACCTGCATCGGATGCTTGGCTTGCGGGTACTTCTCCAGAGAGTTGTCCTTCTTCAGCTCCGCGGTGTACTCCTCCATCAGCTTGAGGATCGGCTGGTCGTTTTCCTTCTCGGGCGGCGTGGCGAAGTAGGGGGTCAGTTCGACCAGCTGATACTTCAGATCGAAGAGAGTGGCCTGTCTGCCGCTGCGGGTGACGCCGACGACGCCGACGTACTTGCTCTTGTGGCCCAGGCTGACGATCATGGTCGTCCGGCCGGTCTTGTGATGCACCAGGATCGGGTTGGCGGAAGGCTCGTCGGACTCGCTCAGACACAGGATCAGGTCAAACTCGGGGAAGGCCTCCGCCAGGGCCTTGGCCTCGGGCGGCTTGCCCTTCACCTGCTGCTGCGCGGCCGAGCCGTGGTACAGAAGCACCCGGAAATCGACCTTCTTGTCCGCCATCTGCTTCAGGACGTCCGGCAGCACCTGGGCCGTGGGCGAGAACTTGACGGACTGCTCGGTGATCTGCTTGGTAACGCTGGGGCCAATGATGGCCGTGACGCCGACGGTCACCGCGCTTCCGGGCATTTTGACCACGTGCATGGGGTGGACGTTCAGCTCCCCCGGAGTAGGTTCGGCCAGGTTGGCGGCCAGAAACAGAGGCTTTTCCTCTGGATGCTGCAGGGGCCACATGGCCAGGGTGCCCAAGACCAGACCGTTCGGCAGATTCGCCTCGTATTCGCCGAAGCTGACCGCCTGGTAGTCCATCGCCTTGAGGGCCTTCATGGCGTAAAGGTATTTCACCATCCCTTGCAGGTTGGGCAGGTCGCGGTGTCCCTGCTTCTGGGCAATGTCACCCAGGTCCAGCGGCACCACGGGCCAGCCGCGGGCCCGCAGCGATTCCAGGAAGTTGTAGCGTCGCTCCAGACCGCCGATCTGCGGCTTGGAACAGCCGCACGGCAGCAGGTAGCCGTGCATCTGGGCGGACAGCAGGAAGACCAGGTCCGGCTTCTGCGGCCAGCCGCGGAACAGGATGGGGGCCTGCGCCTTGGGGGCCGGCGCCGGCGGGTTCCGCGGTGGCTGTAACAAGCGTGCCAGCCCGGTCCCGGCCAGGGCACTGATCACCACCAGGACCAGCGCCAGACCCACCAGGCGAATGCCCCGGGCCGTGGCACAGCACTTGTCCGTGGGGCACGCTTGTTGCTCGGGCTGGGCCGCCGGCTCTCCCTTGGCTGAATCAAACGACAACATCCTTGGCCTTCCTCCGTTGGGGGACGGATTGTCTTGCACGACCAATCAAAACCCGAGGGCTTCCTGCCCTCATTCCAGGTTGGCAACGCCGCTCACCGGGATTCGCAGGGTCGGCTGATCCCGGCCGGTCTTCAGATATACCGCGCAGTCGCGTAACTTTTCGTTGTCATCGGCCGGAAAGCGACCGTAGACGGCCTTCGGCGGTATCTCCACCGTCAGCGTCCAGGTCCGCCGGCCTCCCTCGCCCAGTTCCGGCTTTTCCGGCACGTGAACCTTGAGGAAACGCGCCGTTCGCTCCTGGTCCACTTCCAGCTTGACGTCGGGCTTGTCGCTCCAGATCGTCACCCGCCTGGTCTTGCCTCGATTGGCGAGGAACTCCTTGAAGAGGATCTGCCCATACTGGTTGTCCGTGGACAGGCCCAGGTCGCCCTGGATCCTCCCGGTCAGAGTGACAACAGCGGCCGGCTCTTCCTTTCCCTCCAGCACCAGCTCCACCTGCCGGCGGAAGGGACCGATGTCCAGGAAGGTCTTGCCGTCCTTGCTCCGGTCGCGGATTTCCACCGGCACCTTGTAGGCGCAACGGACCCGGCTGGTTTCGCCCGCACGTGTCAGCTGCTCTTGCAATGCGGCTCGCTCGCTCTCCTTGAGAGCGACCGGCTTGCCCACCACAAAGGGATCGCGTTCCCTGTCCTTGCGGATGGTGACCATTCTGGGCGTCACCGATAGCTCGGACCTGATCCCCGACCAGTAAGTGATGTCCATCTTGAAGGGCAGGTTGCGGGCGCTCAGCTCGTTCAGATCCCGCTCGGTCCGATCCTCCGCGACCCGCAGCGCCGGCACGAAGCGAACCCCGGCCCGCACCGTGGCCACGTTGCTGGAGTCCTTCTGGTCCATCCACAGATCGGCGCTGAAGGCCGTGACCGCAGCCCCTTGCCGATCGCCCCTCCAGGTCACCCGGACCCAACCCAGCGCCCTGGCCGGCACCTTCACGTGGACGTCGCCTTCCAGTTTGATCCCCTCCACCTTCGCCAGCATCTTTTTCGCTTCCGGGTCCTTGTCCACGTTCCGCACCAGCGGCCGCAGTTTCTCACTCAGCTTGGCATCCGCCTGCCCCTCCTGCTGGGCCGACTGGCGTGCCACCCATTCCGAGGGTGCCAGGAAAGCCAGGACGTCCGAACACTTGCAGCTTTCCCTCTTCAGCCACAGCCCCACGGCACGCGGGTTGTCATTGACAAACCAGAAGTCGTGATAGCCATTTTCCCCCTGCTCCTGCTCAGTGGGCGGCTGATCCTCCCGAGGCGGGAATTGCGGCTCGAAGAAGGCCAAATCCAGCAACTGGGAATCGACCCTTGTTGGCCGGTCTGGTCGGTCCCCCGGGTCCGTGTTGCCTAGATACTGCAGGGTAAAGGTGACCCCGAACACCAGCACGACCAGCAACACCAGGGCGATGGTCCACTGCGACTGTTTCATGACAGCTACCCGATTCCAGGAGGTGTTACAAGGTAAGAGAGGGAAGCCGGCCTCCGTCCTCATTGGAGGGCGGAAACAACGAGTGTCATTGTAACCCACCCGACAGGAGGGTCAAGACCGAGCCCCACAGGCTCGCCGAGCCGCGCACGCAGCGCAGCGGAGTAAGCGGTCCGGGAGCCCGCAGGACCGCTTACTCCGCTGCGCTGCGTGCGCGGCTCGGGCGCACCACCGAGCTGGACCGCTTACTCCGCTGCGCTGCGTGCGCGGCTCGGGCGCACCACCGAGCTGGACCGCTTACTCCGCTGCGCTGCGTGCGCGGCTCGGGCGCACCACCGAGCTGGCTCCGCCAAATTCGAGAGGTGGGCTCACGTCGCCGCCCCGGCCTCGGCCAGCTGCTCCTGCATCTCCGGCGACACCTTGCGGGTGCCCTTGCACTTGGGATACTGCGTGCATCCCAGGAAGTAGTTGCCGAAGCGCCGATTGATCTGCAAGCGCATCGCCGAGCCGCACTCCGGGCAGGTCTCGCTGACCTCGACCTTCGGCACCTCCTTCTTGGGGGCTGGGGCCGGGATCGCATCCTTCAGCTGCTCCTTCAGCTCGTCGGTCAGCTGCTTGGTGCCGCGGCATTTGGGGAAGCCGCTGCAACCCAGGAAGGGGCCGCGCGGTCCCCGGCGGACAGTCATCGGCAAGCCGCATTTCTCGCAGTTGATGCCGACAGTGGCCGGCTGCACCGGCTTGCCCTGGGCGTCAACGTCCTTGGTATTGCGGCACTTGGGATAGCCGGAGCAGGACAGGAACGGCCCCTTCTTGCCCTCGCGCAGCACCATCGGCTTGCCGCATTTCTCGCAGACGTGCTCGGTGGCCTGGGCGGTCACCACCGGCTTGCCCTCCGCGTCCAGCTTCATCCGGGTACGGCACTCGGGGTAGCCGCTGCAGCCCAGGAACTCGCCCCGCTTGCCCTTCATCAGCAGCATCGTCTTGCCGCAGACCGGACACTTGTGTTCCGTCTCCACCGGGGCCTCGCGCTCCGGCTCGCCCTCGCCCGGCTTGATGTACCGGCAGCCTTCCTTGAAACCGGAACAGCCGATGAACTCGTTGCCGGTCTTCTTGCTGTACTTGACCACCAGCGGCCGGCCGCAGCGCGGACACTTCTCGCCCGTCTCCTTGCCGCGCAGGGCCGGCATCCCCTCCTCGGCCTTCTTCAGCGCCTCGGAGAACGGGCCCCAGAACTCGGTGAGGACCTCCGCGTACTTGGTCTTGCCGGTCTCGATCTCGTCCAGCTCCTCTTCCATGTGGCTGGTGAACTTGACGTCCATCACCTTGGGGAAGTGCTCGACCAGCAGGTCCGTGACGCGCTTGCCCAGCTCCGTGGCGTAGAATCGGCCGCGCTCCTTGACCTGGATGTAGCCGCGATCCTCCGACGTGATCTTGCCGATGATGGCGGCGTAGGTGCTGGGCCGGCCGATGCCTTCCTTTTCCAGCGCCTTGATCAGCGACGCCTCGTTGTAGCGCGGCGGCGGCTGGGTGAAGTGCTGGCTGGCCGTCAGGTCGAGCCGATCCAGTTTCTGCTGCTCCTTCAAGGGCGGCAGCATGCCGTCCTCCTTCTTGCTCGCCGGGAGCACGCGCCGATAGCCGTCGAACTTCATCACCGAGCCGCCCGCCTTGAACAGGCCGCCGGCCGGCTTGCCCTCGAAGGTCGTGGCCGCGTCAATGTCCACGCTGGTCACCGCGAAGACGGCCGGCTTCATCTGGCTGGCCACGAACTGGTTGTAGATCAGCGTGTACAGCCGGATCAGGTCCGAGCGCTGCGGCGTGCTGTGGCTCAGCAGCGAATCGACCCGGGCCGGGGTGTACGACAGGTCGGTCGGCCGGATCGCCTCGTGGGCCTCCTGGGCGGCCTTGCCCGAGGGGAACGTGTTCGGTTTGTCCGGCAGATACGCCTTGCCGTAGTTGCGGTCGATCAGGTCGCGGACCGCGTTCAGGGCGTCGGCGGAGACCCGCGTGCTGTCGGTACGCATGTAGGTGATCAGGGCCACCGCCCCATCCGGGCCGAGGTCCACGCCTTCGTACAGCTTCTGGGCGGCCCGCATGGTGCGCTCGCCGGTGAAGTGCAGCCGGATGTTGGCCTGCTGCTGCAGCTTGCTGGTGGTGAACGGCGGCGGGGCCCTGTCCAGCCGGTCCTTCTGCTCGACTTTTAGCACCTTGTACTCGGCCGAGTCCAGGGCCCCGGCGACGGTCGTGGCGACTGCCTGGTCCCTGGCCTCGAACTTCTTGCCCAGCCACTCGGCCAGCTCGGCGTGGAAGGTGTTCTCCGGCGTCTCCGGAGTGGCAACTCGCTTCTCCTCGGCGGCCTTGTCCTCGGGCTTCTCCTCGGCCGGCTCGGGCTGCGCTCCCCGGACCTTGGCCAGGACCACCGAGAACTTCGGCGTCGGAGCGATCTTCGCCAACCGCTCGGGGGAGAGCAGCGCCGTGATCTTCCAGTATTCCTCGCTCTTGAACGCCTCGATCTCGCGCTCCCGCTCCACCACCAGGCGCAGGGCCACCGACTGGACCCGGCCGGCGCTGAGGCCGCGGGTCACCTTCTTGCCGAGCAGGCCGCTCAGCGGATAGCCCACCACGCGGTCGAGGATGCGGCGGGCCTCCTGGGCGTGGACCCGATCCTGGTTGATCTTGCCCGGGTGGGCCAGGGCGTTGCGGATCGCGTTGGGCGTGATCTCGTTGAAGGTGATCCGGTAGGTCCGCTTCTCATCGAGCTTGAGGGCGTCCTCCACGTGCCATGCGATCGCTTCCCCTTCCCGGTCCGGGTCGGTGGCCAGGAAGATGCGGTTGCACCGGGACGCTTCCTTCTTCAGCTCGGCCAGCACATCCTTGGCCGAGCGCCGCTGGGTGAACTTCCCCTTGCCGCCCTTGCCGCGGCCCTTCTCCTCGCGTTCCACCACGACGTAAGTGGGCTTCCAGCCGTTGTCAATGTCCACGCCGGCGACCACCTCGCCCTTCTTGCGGCGCTTGGGCAGATCGCGGACGTGGCCGACGCTGGCCTTCACCACGTAGGCGGAGCCCAGGTAGTGGTTGATGGTCTTGGCCTTGGCCGGCGATTCGACGATAATGAGATCCGGTTTATTGCTGCGACCGCTTGCCGGGGCCTCCGCCGTGACCGCCTGGCTGCCGCTCTCGCCGTTGCTGGCCGGCGGCGCGGTACGGGTCACAGCCGGCTTGCGGCGGGTCGGTTTTTTGCTGGCGGCAGGCGTAGCGGCAGCCTCGCCATCGGCTCCGGGCTTTTTGCGTGTCGGCATGCGTGCCTCCCTGTTGCTGTTGTGTTGTCGGCTGAACTCGCTACAATCACCACCTTGAGCGAACCTCGCCTCTCACCCATACTATACGGCTTTACGGGGTGTCAAGCCCGGCGGGTCAATGGAAAGCCCAGAACGGCGACGTAACTTGAGGTCTGGCAATGGCATTTCATCCCTTTAACTGGTTCCGGAAACATAAGAAGGCTTTCTTCGCCGGCTTGACGATCGTCTGCATGGTTGTCTTCGTCGCCACCGGCTTCATGGGCGATCCGCTCTCGCGCATGCGCCAGGGCTACCGCAACCAGGGCAACTACGTCACCACCCTCTACGGCCGGAAGGTCTACGTGGGCACGCTCCAGGAGCTGGCGTACGATCGCGGCCTGGTCAATGACCTGATGGTGGGAAGTCAGCAGATGCAGTGGCCCGGCTTGCTTGTCACGGTCGATGGGGTCATCGGCCAAAAATTCCAGGCTGGCCTCGAAAAACAGCCCATCAACGTCCGTGTCCTCCTGGAGAGTGTTTTCCGCAAGGCCGTGAACCGCATGCGGTTCTTCAGCAGTCGGGCCGAGACCTACGATGATGTCCTGAAGGACCTGGCCATGATCTGGAGCGAGCGCTGGTCGAACGTCGATAAGCCGGATACGCTCCGGGCGATCGATGAACTGCTGATCCTCCTGGAGATCCAGGCTTACTTTTCAAATCCGCAGCGGAACCCCCAGGAACTCTACTTCGGCGGCAACCGGTCGGTCGAGAGCCTGCTGGATTTCATGATCTGGCAGAACCAGGCCGATCGGCTGGGCATTTCCCTGACCGAGGAAAACGTCGTCAAGACGCTGACCGCTGAGCTGGGCGGCATCGACGTCTTTGACAGTAATACGATTGCCGGCAGCTTGCGGATCAAGTTCTTGTTCCTGAGACAGACGGGTCGGGACCAGAACCGGACTCCCGAGAGGCTGGTCAAGGCGCTGACGGAGGAGCTGCGCGTCCAGCTGGCCCGGCGTGCGCTGCTGGGCCAGGAGAATGGCTTCCGGGCTTACCGCTCCGGGACCAGGACGACACTTTTCGGCCGGGAAGTGTGTCCGAACGTGCTCCGCAGCCCGGCGGATCCGACTCCCGATCAGTTTTTCGACACCTATCGCAAGGAGCGGACCTCGGTCAACCTCGCCGTGCTCGACCTGCCGGTGGCCAGCTTCCTGAGCGCGGTGAAGGAGGAGCCCAAATACGTTTATCTGAAGGACCTGTTCGACAAGTACAAGGGCCAGGAGCCGACCCCGACCAGCCCCACGCCCGGCTTCAAGTCGCCGCACAAGGCGCGGTTCGCCTGGATGAGCGTGAGCCCGACTTTGCCCTACTTCCGCGAACAGGCCCGGGCCTACGTCCTGGCCCAGAGCGTCCAGCAGCTGGTTTCTCCACTGAGCATGCTGGGCTCGGGGGGTGGCGGTTGTGCTGCCCCGGCTGCCTTGCAGGTTGCGGCTTTCCAGGAACTCCAGGATTGGAGCCATTCCCTGCCAGTGTCGCTGCAGGCCGGCTATGCCCGCTACCTGAAGAACGAGAAGGAATACCACTGGAGTTCCCGCGAACGGGCCCTGGACAGGCCCTCGCCGCTCTATCGCGACAGTTACCTGCTGCGGCCGGCGCCCTTGACCCTGGGAGCGGCCCAGGCCATCGCGGGCCGGCTGAACCCGACCGCCGGCATCTGGGGGAACCTGCTCCCGACAACCGGGGCCCTGTTCGGACCGGCCGCCCTCGCGGAGCAGCAGGCGGAGGAACGGACGGCGAAACCGCTCCTGGCCGCGGCCGGGCTGACCGGCCTGGTGCCCGAGGGGAACGGCCTGATGCTCCTGACCGCTGCCCTGCTGCACACCAAGATCGAGCCGGCTCCCCCCTATCCGGTGATGTCTGCCCAGGAGGTGGCCCTCCGCTTGCTCGATGAAGAAAGCACCCAGTACGCCAGGACCCTGTTCCGGACGGCCCTGCGCACGTTCACGGAGGACCTGACCAAGAAGAAAGATGCTGCGGAGAAGGAGGCCGTCGTCCAGGCCTTCCTCAAGAAACTGGGAGTGGAAAAGACCTATCACGTCATGAAGACGGCGGAGGATCGCTACGCCCTGGACACGGACAAGGAACTGCAGCCGCTCAAGGAAGCCTACGAAAAGGACTTCCAATTGAGAGGGCAGGTGAATTTCGGTCTGTTTTTGCTGGAGGGTCGCGGGAATGCTCTTTATGCGCCGGACGACAGCCTGATCGTCCCTGGGACCCTGGAGAGAGGCGGCGAGCCCTCGCGCTACGTCTTCTGGAAGACGGAGGACGTCCGGGCCAAGGAGCCGGCCTCTCTGGAGGCGGTGCGCTCGCAGGTCGAGGACGCCTGGCGCTGGCAGGTGGCCCAGGCGAAGGCCCAGGCGAGGGCCCTGGAGATCGAGAAGGAACTGAAGAAAGAAGCGGAGAAGGTCGAGAACCCGGACGTCCTGGTCGATTGGCTGAACGAGAAGGTCGGCAGAGAGAAAAAGGGCAAGGTGTTCCACCTCGAAGGCGTGGCCCGGTTGATCGAGCCGAAAACACCGAGCGATCCCCGCATCCAGACCTACGTCGCGTACAGTCCGCCCAAGGAGAAGATCGAGTACCCGCCTGCGGACTTTGCCAGCAAGGTCCTGGACACGCTGACCCGGAAAGGCGACGCGGTGGTGCTGGCGGATCAGCCCCGGGCTCACTATTACGTCGCCCTGGCCACCGCCCGCAACGTGCCGAGCCTGGACGGTTTCCTCCTGTTCGTCTACGGCAGGACGCCGACCGCGAACGCGTTCTGGGGTGAAAATGCCCTGCCGGAGAACGAGAAGGCGTATCAGCAGCACGTCCTGCACGAGCTGCGCCTGGCCGCCGCCGGCGCCAAGAACGTCAACGAGCAGGGCCAGATCCTGATTTCCGACGACGTTCCCAAGACGTTTGACCGGAACACCGAGTCGGGTGATTGAGGCGCTGTAGGGAACGCCCTCCGTGGCGTTCCGGTGCCACGCGGAACGCCACGGAGGGCGTTCCCTACAGACCAGACCCTCAACTCCGGAGGGGCGGGCAACCGCCCCTCCGGGCGTTTTTTCGGGTGCGCGGCAAACGCTCCGCCGGTGCCGGTTGTTACACTGTTGTTACTTGCACTGCAGCTGCGTATCCGGGACAATCACCCTACGGCCGGTTGCCTCTGTTCCTTCGAGGGCCCCATGGTTCACTCTCCTTCCGTGTTCCGCCTCGCCCTCTGGGCATCCCCGCTGTTCGCTCTGCTGCCCGCCGCGTCTGCCGCCGACCAGGCCACGACCACAAAGGCCTGGGCGGTCCTCAAAACGCACTGTGTCGCGTGCCACAGCCCGGACGGCAAGGCCAAGGGCGGCTTCGATTACGTCCTCGACCGGCAGCGCCTGGTCGCCCGCCAGCAGGTCCTTCCCGGCCATGCCGGCGATTCGCCACTCTGGCAGCGCATCCACGAAGGCGAGATGCCCCCGCCCGGCAAGCGCAAGCCGGTCGGCCCCGAGGAGCTGGCCCTGCTCAAGCGCTGGATCGACGAGGGAGCCGCCGCCCTCCCTGGGAACACGGTCGCCGCCGGGCCGGCCGTCGCCGACGTTGACGCCCTGATCCTGGCCGACCTGGAGGCCCAGGAGCCGCGCAAGCGGCGCTTCTTCCGCTACTTCTCCTTCGCTCACCTGGCCGCCGGCCAGGTGCCGGCCGCGGAGATGGAGCGGCACCGGCAGGCCCTGTCCAAGTTGGTCAACAGCCTCTCCTGGCACGCACGCATCACGAAGCCGACGCCGCTGGATCCGGGCCAGACCCTGTTCCGCGTCGATCTCCGCGATTACCGCTGGACCAGCCGGCAATGGGATCGGCTGATCGCGACCTATCCCTATCGCCTCAAGGAGCGCTCCGCCAGCGATCGCAAGCTCGCGGAGCTGTCCGGCAGCGACGTGCCGCTGGTGCGCGGCGACTGGTTCATCGCCACCGCCTCCCGGCCGCCGTTCTATCACGACTTCCTGCAATTGCCCGCCAGCGAGCGTGCCCTGGAGCGCATCATTAACGTCGAGGTCCTCACCAACCTGCAAGAAGACAACGCCATCCGGGCCGGGTTCAACGGCTCCGGCGTGGCTCGCAGCAACCGGATCATCGAGCGGCACGACGCGGCTCACGGGGCCTACTGGCGGAGCTACGACTTCACCGACAACGTCGGCCGGTCGAACGTCTTCGAGCATCCGCTGGGGCCGGGGGCGGGCAGCAACGCCTTCCAGCACGCCGGCGGCGAGATCATCTTTCACCTGCCCAACGGCTTGCAGGGCTACCTGCTGGTCGATGGCCGGGGTCAGCGCGTGGACAAGGCTCCCGCCGAGATCGTCAGCGACCCGCGCCGGCCCGATCGCCTGGTCGAGAACGGCATCTCGTGCATGACCTGCCACGTCCGTGGTCTGCTGCCCAAGGACGACCAGGTGCTGGCTCACGTCAAGAAGAACCGGGACGCCTTCACCCCGGCAGATCGGGCCGCGATCAAGGCCCTGTACTTGCCCTCCGCCCGGCTGAAGGAGCTGGCCGCCGAGGACATGAAGCGCTTTGCCGAGGCCCTGAAAAAGGCCGGCGTCTCCGAGGGCGAGCCGGAGCCGATCGACGCGGTAGTCCAGCGCTACGAGGCCGTCCTGGACCTGACCGTCGCCGCCGCCGAGATGGGGCTGACCGCCGACGCCTTCACGAAACGCCTGCAAGGCAATCCCGTCCTGACCCGCCCCCTCGGGGCCCTGCTGGCCCGTGGCGGCACGCTGCAGCGGCAGCTGTTCCAGGAGAGCTTTGCCGAGATGGCCCGCGTTTTGCGCGAGGAGCCAGCCGGTTCAGCCGGCACGAGCAAAACCACGCCGACTCCGTTCGCGGGGCTGCGTGGCGCGGTGCGGTCGCTGGCCTTCAGCCCGGATGGCAAGCTCGCCGCCACGGGTGGCGAGGATGGCGTGGTCCGCGTCTGGAATCTGCCGGAGGGGGTCGAACGTCTTAAATTGCAAGGTCACCGGGACGAGGTCAAGGCACTCGCCTTCAGCGGCGACGGCCGGCGGCTGCTGTCCGGCGGCCGGGATCGGACACTGCGTTTGTGGGACGTGCAAACCGGGCGGGAGCTGCTCCAGCTGCGCGGCCACACCGATGGAGTGCGCGGCGTGGCGGTGTCGGCTGATGGTTCGCGGGCCGTGTCCGGCGGCGACGACCGGACCGTGCGGCTGTGGGACCTGGTCAAGGGTCAGGAGCTGCGTGCCTGGGGCGGTCCGGCGGACAGCGTGACCAGCGTGGCCCTGTCGCATGACGGCCGCTGGGTGCTGGCCGGCAGCCTGGATCACCCGTCTGGTTATGGGATGCCGGCAGCGGTCAGCGGCGGGCCCGGCTGGAGGGGCACCAGGGAGCGGTCTACAGCGTGGCCCTGTCTCCGGATGGGAAGTCGGCTGTCTCGGGGGGGAACGACCGCATCGTCCGGCTGTGGAACGTCAAGACCGGCAAGGAAGTGCGTCAGCTGGCGAGCCACGCCAACGCGGTGATCGCGGTGGCGTTCAGCCCGGATGGCCGGCGGATCCTCTCCGGCAGCAGCCAGTACGCGACCCGCGATCGGATCCTCCGGGTCTGGGACGCCGGCACGGGCACGGAGCTTCTGGGCCGGGAGACGGCGGGGGATGAGCGCGTGGAGAGCATCGTGTTTGCGCGGGACGGCGGCCAGGTGCTGCTGTGCGATTCGGTGCGCGGTGTGCGGTTGTGGACGCTGAAAGGGCCGTAATGCAGGGGCAACGATGCCTTGCTCGACCCCTGCCGGCTTGCCCGGCAGGTGAAGGAGGTCACTGGCTAGAAGAAGGAAAAGAAAAAGAGTTTTGTTCCGCCTTCCTTCTAGCCAGTGACCTCCTTCACCTGCCGGGCAAGCCGGCAGGGGTCGAGCAAGGCCTGCAAATCGAAAGCGAACTCGAGCGGCAACAAGAGCAAGCCACCGTTGGATTGGATCAACCCGGGAATCGTCCGTTCCGGGGGTGAAGTCGTTGTGTTTGATTGATCCCAATAACAGGAGACGTTCATGAAAAAGTACCTGTTGCTGGGCCTGGGAACCGTCCTGCTCGTGGGCGGTTACACCCTGGTCAAGGCCCGTCAGGAAGGAACGCCCCTCAAGGAGGAGGCGCCGCCCAGGACGGCCAGCAGCAAGATCGTCCAGGTCACCGTGTATCCCGACAGCGCCCTGGTCACCCGCGAAGTGGATGTGCCCGCCGGCCAGGGGACGATGGAACTGACCGTCAACCCCCTGCCGCAGCACACGATCAACAGCTCACTCTACTCCGAGGGCGGCGACGGCATCCGTGTGCTGACCACGCGCTTCCGCACCCGTCCCGTCAAGGAAGACACCCGCGAGGAAGTCCGGAAACTGGAGGATGAGGGCAAGAAACTCCGCCAGGAACAGGAGAGGCTCCAGGGCGAATCGCAAGTCCTGCAGCAGAACATGGGGCTGCTCACCAAGCTGGAGAATTTCACCACGGCCAGCACGACCAACGCCACCGAGAAGGGCAAACTCGACAGCGATGCCACCATCACCCTGGCCAAGTACCTGATGGAAGGCCGCACCGAGAAGGCGCGTCAGCAGGTCGAATTGCAGCAAAAAAGTCAGGACGTCAGCGAACAGATCCAGTTCGTGGCCCGCAAGCTCAAGGAGCTGACGGCCGGCTCCAGCAAGACCGAGCGAGACGCCGTGATCGTGGTGGACAAGGCCAACAACGCTCCGGGCAAGGTGCGGTTCAACTACCTGGTCAGCACGGCCGGCTGGCGGCCGCAGTACAAGGTGCGTGCCGGCAAGAAGACGACCGACCCGGTGCAGCTGGAGTACCTGGCGGCCATCGTGCAGCAGAGCGGCGAGGACTGGCGCGGCGTGGACATGATCCTGTCCACCGCCCAGCCCATGCTCAACGCCACTCCGCCCGAACTCAAGATCCTCGCCGTCAACGTCGTTCCGCGCGGCCAGCCCCGGCAGGTGGCCGCTAACGCACCGCCGCCCGTGGCGGACTCGTTAGTGCCGCCGCAAGGAGCGCTGCCTCCGGTCGCCATGCAACCGCAGCCCCAGATGGCTGGCATTCCCCAGCTGGCGAAGATTCCCAATCTGCCCGGAATACTGGGACAGCCCGCGAACCTGGGTCTCAATCAGCCGACCGGCAAGGGCGGGGCCATCACCTTCGACAACCCCTCCGGGGCCGCCAGCGCCAAGGAGCTGAACGAACTCTCCAGGAACCTCCGCAACTTCGCTCAGCGAGAGCTGAACAAGAAAGGGGAGGAAGTGGCTGGCAACGATCTGTGGAACGCCGCCGGCGCCCTGGAACAGGCGCGCGACCTGGTGCTGAACCTGGAGGAAACCAGCAAGCGCAAGGGCATGGGCCGCGGCACCAAGAATGAAGGGCCGAGCGTGACGTATCGCCTCAACGCGAAGCTGACGGTGCCCTCACGCAACGATGAGCAGGTGATCGAGGTGGCCCGGCTCGATCTGGAGCCCGAATACTACTACAAGGCAGTGCCGATCCTGACGCCGCACGTCTACCGCCAGGCCAACCTGGTCAACAAGACCAAGTACGTGCTGCTGCCCGGCGAGGCCACCATGTACGACGACAAGGATTTCGTCGGCCGGATGAACCTGCCTCTGGTGGCCATTGGCGAGCAGTTCACCGTCGGCTTTGGTGCCGAGCCTGCGCTGCAGGTGATCCGGCAGATGATGGACAAGGCCCGCACCATGCAGGGCGGCAACCAGATCCTCCGGTATGAGTACAACATCCGGGTCTACAGTTATCTCCCCGAGAAGGTCAAGGTCCAGCTCTGGGACCGGCTCCCCCAGGCTGAGAACGAAACCATGGGCGTCTCCCTGTTGCAGGCTTCCCCGGAGCTATGCTCGGATGCGTTGTACGTTCGGGAGGAACGGGCCAACAACCTGCTCCGCTGGGATCTGGAAGTTCCTCAGGGTAGCAACGGCGTGAAGGCCATCGGGGTCAACTACGAGTTCAAACTGGAGCTGGACAAGCAAATGACCATCGGCAGCTTCCAGAGCAAGTGAATTTGTTGTAGGGTGGTCCGAGCGCAGCGAGGCCCACCGATGCGGTTTCCCAAACCATTGCAGCACGAGAGAGTTCGATGCGAAAACATCTGTCCGTTCTGATTGGCAGCCTGGTCCTGAGCCTGGGCGGCCTGTTCATGATGTGGTCGGCCCGGGCCCGCGACGCCGAGCCGGCGAAGGCCGAGCCGCCTCCCAAGGTCGCCACGAGCAAGATCGTCCAGGTCACCGTGTACCCCAACAGCGCCCTGGTGTCCCGTGAAGTGGACGTGCCCGCCGGCCAGGGCAGCATGGAACTGGTCGTCAATCCCCTGCCGGAACACACCATCAACAGCTCGCTCTACTCCGAGAGCAGCGACGGCATCCGCGTGCTGACCACGCGCTTCCGCACGCGCCCGGTCAAGGAGGACACCCGCGAGGAAGTCCGCAAGCTCGAGGATGAGCGCAAGAAATATCGCCAGGAGGTGGCGAAGCTCCAGGCTGAGTTGCAGGCCCTGCAACAGAACATGGCCCTGCTCGGCAAGCTGGAGAACTTCACGACCGCCAGCACCACGCACGCCACCGAGAAGGGCAAGCTCGACAGCGATGCGACCATCGCGCTTGCCAAGTACCTGATGGATGGCCGGGCCGAGAAGACCCGCGAACAGGTCGCGCTGCAGCAGAAGATGCAGGACCTCAACGAACACCTCCAGTTCACCGAGCGCAAGCTCGCCGAGCTGACGGCCGGCTCCAGCAAGACCGAACTGGATGCCGTGATCGTGGTCGATAAGAACAATGACGGTCCGGGCAAGGTGCGGCTCAACTACCTGGTCGCTGCGGCCAGCTGGAGGCCGCAGTACAAGGTGCGTGCCGGCAAGAAGACGACCGATCCGGTGCAGCTGGAGTACCTGGCGGCCATCGTGCAGCAGAGCGGCGAGGACTGGCGCGGCGTGGACATGATCCTGTCCACCGCCCAGCCCATGCTCAACGCCACCCCGCCCGAACTCAAGATCCTCGCCGTCAACGTGCTGCCGCGCTCCCAGGTCAGCCAGACCAAGCTGGCCCAGGTTCCCGGCCTGCCCGGCGGCATGATGGGCATGATGGGGCAGGGCGGGTTCCAGGGCGGGTTCCAGGGTCCGATGAACCAACCGGGGCAGGGGGGCGGCCAGGTCGGTCAGCTGGGCGCCATTCCCAATCCGATGGGTAATTCCGCAGTGGAGCTGACGAACCTGTCACGCCAGATCCGCGGGCAGGCCCAGCAGTTCCTGAACAACAGGGACGAACAGACCGCCAACGAGTTCTCCAACTACGCCGGCGGCCTGGAGCAGGCCCGCGACCTGGTCGTGGCCGCGGACCTGAGCCGCAAGGGCGGGGCCAAGCCGGGCCGGGCGCCCAAGAGCAATGAAGGTCCGAGCGTGACGTATCACCTGAATGCAAAGCTGACGGTGCCCTCCCGCAATGACGAGCAGGTGATCGAAGTGGCCAGGCTCGACATGACTCCGGAATACTACTACAAGGCGGTGCCGATCCTGACGCCGCACGTCTACCGCCAGGCCAACCTGGTCAACAAGACCAAGTACGTGCTGCTGCCCGGCGAGGCCACCATGTATCACGACAAGGACTTCGTCGGCCGGATGAACCTGCCCCTGGTGGCCATTGGTGAGCAGTTCACCGTCGGCTTCGGGGCCGAGCCGCAACTGCAAGTCATCCGCCAGATGATGGACAAGTCGCGTCAAATGCAGGGCGGCAACCAGGTCCTCAAGTACGAGTACAACATCCGGGTCATCAGCTATCTCCCCGAGAAGGTCAAGGTCCAGCTGTGGGATCGCCTCCCCCAGGCCGAGAACGAGACCATGGGCATCAGCCTGGGCAAGACCACCCCGGAGCTGTGCAAGGATGAGCTGTACGTCCGCGAGGAACGGATCAACAACCTGCTCCGCTGGGACCTGGACGTGGCTCCGGAGAGCACCCGCACCAAGCCTCTGGAGGTCAGCTACGAGTTCAAGATGGAGCTGGACAAGCAGATGACCATCGGCAGTTTCCAGAGCAGGTAAACCCAACTCTCTTGATTTATCGTTTCGCGCTCACCCGGTTGAGCGCGAAACGATAAATCACAAGCCACCCCTCCCCCAACCCCTCTCCCGCTTCTCAATTCCCACCGGACTGCGTATCATTGCAACAGCCCCAACGAATCCCTTGCACGGATTGAAGCGAGTTCTTCCATGAGCGATCCCATCCCAACGAACCCAGTACCCCCGACTCCCCCGCCGCCGCCGAGTTTCCCGCCGCCCCCGCCGCCCCCGCCTCCGGTGCAGCGGCCGCCCGGCAGCGGCAACTCGATGATGAGCTGCGTCTTCGGCCTCTCGGTGCTGCTGAACGTCGCGGTCATTCTGCTGCTGATCCTGACCTGTCTGGGGTTGTTCGTCGGCAGCAGCATGGTTGGGGACGCCGGCTCTTCCCTCGGAGGGACTTCCAGCCTGGTCGAGAAGACCTACTCCGGCACCTCCAGCGCCAAGGGCCGGGTGGCCATCATCACCGTGGATGGGGTGATCATGGAAGGGCTGCTGGGCTTTGCTCACAAGCAAATCGAACAGGCCGCCAAGGACAAGGACGTCAAGGCGGTCGTGCTGCGCATCAACAGCCCCGGCGGCAGCATCACCGCCAGCGAGGACCTGCACCACAAGCTCATCGAGCTGCGCGACGGCAAGGGCAAGAACCCTTCCAAGAAGCTGGTCGTGTCCATGGGCGGCATGGCCGCCTCGGGCGGCTATTACATCGCCATGCCGGGCGAGCTGATCCTCGCCGAGAAAACCACCATCACCGGCTCCATCGGCGTTTACGCGGCCCTGCTCAACGTCGCCGAACTGGCCAAAACGCACGGCGTGGTCATGAACACGCTCAAGGCCGGCGAGTACAAGGACAGCGGCTCGCCCTTCCGGAAGATGACGGACCAGGAGGCACAGGTCTGGCAGGACATGGTCAACACCGCCTACGGGCAATTCCTGGAGGTGGTCGTGGCCGGCCGGCCCAAGCTCAACAAGGCCAAGCTTCTGGAACGCTTCGACGAGAAACCCGTTGTCGTCGATCCAGATTTTCCCCAGGATCTGGTCAAGAACAAGCCTTACCGGCGCTACCGGGCCGATGGCGGTATCTGGCCTGCGCAGAAAGCCAAGGACCTGGGACTGGTTGACGCCATTGGCAACCTGGACGATGCCGTGGCCGAGGCCAGGAACCTGGCCAAGCTGGACGAGGATGCCAAGGTGATCCAGTACGAGAAGTCCAAGCCCCTGGCCGAGCTGCTGCTTGGCGTCAAGACCCCGTCCCCCAACCTGGGCGTGGACCTGAGCAAGCTCAAGCACGCCGCCATGCCCCGCCTGTGGTATCTGGCCCCCGGCAGCGAACTGTCCGCCCTGATCAGCACGCTCGAGGCACCGTGAGGCCGATGGTCGCGAGGTCCCCTTGACGTACTCCGCCTGCTTCCCTCTGGCCTGGCTGGTCGTGTTGGCCCTGGTCCAGCCCGCCGATCCGGGGCCTGCGCCCTTGCCCCGAAAGCCCCTGACCGTGGCAGAGTGTCAACCGCTGCAGCGGTTGACACTCGACCAGGTCCGCGACCGGCTCGGACCACCGCACCACGTCAGCCGGCAAATTCTCCGTCACCGCTACCTCGAACAGTGGACCTATGAGCATCCCTGGCGGATTCGGGTCGAGTTTGACTACCGCGGACCCCAACCCCAACTCCTGACTGTCCAGCCCCTCGACCTGCCCAGGCCCTGAGCAGGTTCGTAACCTGCACGGACAACGTTTGTTACGTCTGTACCGATCGCGCAGAAGGTCCCGGAAAACGGGAGAGAAGGGGTTATTCTCGCCACGACAGGGGAAAAAGTCGCCCTTTTGGCAAAATCTGTCCCATAGTTGCTTGCCTGCATTGCAAGGAGATACCCGGTCCGGGGTATACTGTGGGCGGCTTGAACCCGCCTGCTTCCAGCCAGCCTTTGCGGCAGTTGTGCCGCAAAATCGGCAGCCCTGTGTTCAATTCTCCTTCAGATGCCGCCCAGGGACTGTCCGGATGGATTGATCCAATGCTCAGAGAAAGGCTGGAAATGCAGGCAGTTCGGAAAACTTGACAAGACTCGGGCAAAATCTGTAAGGGTTTGGCCCGCTGTTTGCAACGGTAGGAAACAACTTCATTCTTGAAGAGGGAATGAAGTGGGGGGGAGACTGGGAAACGTCTCCGGGCCAGGCGGGCCCGGCGGTGGCAACGCGAGAGGGGGTAACACCATGGCACGCCAGGAAGCATTGCTTCGATTGCACAAACAGTTGACAGCCCGACGAACTGAATTGCTCCGCAAGCTGCACGACGACATGAACAACCTGCGCAACCAGGGGGCCGACTCGACGGGTGACGCCGCCGACGTGGCCTTCGAGTCGGGCAGCGATGAGATGGCCAGCCAGCTGGCCGAGTTGGATTACCGCGAGATCAGCCAGATCGAGCGGGCCCTGAACCGGCTCAAACAGGGGACCTATGGGGTTTGCGAGGGTTGCAGCTGCAAGATCCCGGTGGGTCGGCTCAACGCCTTGCCCTACAGCACCCTCTGCATCGAGTGTCAGCGCGAGATGGAGAGGTATCCGAACTGGGCCAGCGAACGGGCCGGCAACTGGGAGAAGGTCTACGACGCTCCCGCCGCCATGGAGGACCAGCGCGAGGTGGACCTGTCCGAGATCGAGATTGATCTCTCGAAATGACCCAGCTGCACTCATCTCTCATACTACGCGAGCCCGCAGTGTTCCGACTGCGGGCTTTGTACGTTTTGTAGGGGCAACTGAGGCGGCGTGAGCCTCATCGGGGACACTTTTTCTACAGAACTCCTCTTGCACGTGGGTAAGATGGATTCAGAGTCTGAACTTTCTCCCCTCTCCTGCTGGGGCGGGGGGAGGGACATTGATACGACCCCTGCCGGCTTGCCCGGCAGGTGAAGGAGGTTTCTGGCTAGAAAGGGAAGAGAAAAAAAGGTTGTTCTTTTGCCCCCTCTAGCCAATGACCTCCTTCACCTGCCGGGCAAGCCGGCAGGGGTCGAAAAACCCGCCGCTGCGCCAGAGGAGGCTGATCGCTATGCATCGCGTGGCCATGGTGCTGTTCCTGGGGTGTTGCTCCTTCCTGGGTGGTGTGCTGGCCGTGGTCGTGGTGGGCCGGGCGCCCACCGCCGCCCTGGCCGACGGCAATCGGCCGGCCCCGGCTGCCCCCGACGGCTTGACCCAGCGTGGGCAATCGCTTTGAGCTGGTGGCCAGCAAGGTGGCGCCGACCGTGGTCGCCATCGAGGCGATCAAGCCGGTCGCGCCGGGCGACAAGCCGAGCAAGAAAACCACGACGGAGGAGTCCGGCTCGGGCGTGCTGGTTCGCGTTCCCGGGCAGAAGGGCGTCTTCGTGCTGACCAACAACCACGTCATTCAGCGAGCGACGCCGCAGCAAATTACCATCAGTTTGGCCGATAGCAGGATTGTTCGGCCGACCAAGATCTGGACCGACCCCGAGTCGGACATCGCCCTGCTGGCGATGGAGGGGATCGACAACGTGCCCACCGCCATCCTGGGCGACAGCGACCAGGTGCGCGTCGGTCAGTGGGTGCTGGCCGTGGGCAGTCCCTTCGGGTTGAACCAGACGGTGACGCACGGCATCATCAGCGCCCGCGAGCGCGGCCAGATCAGCCTGGGCAGCACCATCCGCATCAAGGACTTCCTCCAGACCGACGCCTCCATCAACCCCGGGTCCAGCGGCGGCGCGCTGGTCAACCTGGATGGTGAGGTCATCGGCATCAACACCGCCATCGCCTCGGGCCAGGGCATCAACCAGAGCAGCGGCGTCGCCTTTAGCATCCCGATCAACCTGGTCAAGAAGATCATGCAGCAGCTGCTGGAGAAGGGATCGGTGACTCGCGGCTATCTGGGCTTGCAGGTCGCCGCCTCGTTCGAGCCGGCCGACGCCGAGCGCCTGGGACTGAACCGGGCCCAGGGCGCCCTGGTGGAGCGGGTTTACAACGACACCCCGGCGGCGGCCGCGGGCTTAAAACCGCTGGACGTGGTGCTGGAGGTCGATGGCGTGCTGATTCGCAACGAGAACCACTTCATCAACCTGGTCAGCGGTTTGCCGGTGGGTCAGCGCATCCGCTTGCAGGTGTGGCGCAACCGCCAGAAGACGGCCCTGGATGCGGTGGTGGGCGACTGGTCGCGCGGGCAGACCATGTTCAAGCAGCAGTGATGAAAGGCGAGCCGGGAGCGTCAGCTCCCGGATTCTTCCGATTCAGTGATGAAAGGCGAGCCGGGAGCGTCAGCTCCCGGATTCTTCCGATTCGTGGGAGAATCCGGGAGCTGACGCTCCCGGCTCGCCATGAACTTTCACGCCACGTTCGTTTCCTGCGGCTTCACGGTGAGAAAGGATTCCTCCCTTACCGGAGCGGTTTTCTGCTTGGCCGATCCCCGCCGCCACGCCAGCACCACCTCGACAACCATCGGCAGCACCGAGACGAAGATGATGCCCAGCACGACCAGCTCGAAGTGTTCCTTGACCCACGGCAATTCCCCGAAGAAGAAGCCGGCGTAAAGACAGCTGGCCACCCAGGCGATGCCGCCGACCACGTTGTACAGGAAGAACTTGCGATAGGTCATCTTGCCGATGCCGGCCACGAATGGAGCGAAGGTCCGCACGATGGGCACGAAGCGAGCCAGGATGATCGTCTTGCTGCCGTACTTCTCGTAGAAGTTCTGGGCCCGCCACAGGTGCTTCTTGTTCAGCAGCCAGGACTTTTCCGAGCGGAACACGGCTGGCCCCAGCCGCAACCCGACCGCGTAGTTGACCGCGTCCCCAAGGACCGCGGCCGCGATCAGCAAGAGCAGCAGCACGGGCATGCTCAGGCCAAAACCGGGGTGCGCCACCAGGGCCCCCACGGCGAACAGCAGCGAATCGCCCGGCAGGAACGGCGTGACCACCAGGCCCGTCTCGGCGAAGATCACCAGGAACAGAACCGCATAAAACCAGGGGCCGAGGTTGCCGGCCACCTGATCCAGCTCCCGCAAGTATCTGAAAATCTCAAAGATCCAGTCCATGATTCCCTCAATCGGAATTCTTTCTCCCCTCACTCAACCCCAAGCAAGCATAGCTTTTCCAGGGCTGCGGGAAAAGCTCGATTGGCCGGCGCCGCCTTTCGCAAGCAGGGTCGGAGCGACGGAAGCAAAGATCCGCGCGCGACTACCTTTGCACTCCCGGCGCGAACGGTTTATAATCCACGGGTGGGATTCAGGAGGAAGCCAGGCTGAATTGTCGGTCTGGATTGCCTCACGCCGATCCGATCCTTGCAAGGGGAAGCACATGGCGCATTCCAGCAAGCACTTCAAAGACGAATCGGGCAATTCATCCGTGAACCAGACTCCGACACGCGGCATGGATCAGGGTCAGCTGGATTTTGAACTGGAGTTCTTCCAGGGCATCCTGGCCAGCCATCCGAACTACGTCGAAGTGCTTCGGGCCCTGGGTCAGCTGCTGACCCTCAAGGGGCGTTATCCCGATGTGCTGCAGATCGACAAGCGACTGGTTCAGCTGCGCCCCAACGATCCGCTGGCCCATTACAACCTGGCCTGCAGCTACGCCCTGCTGAAACGGGCCGACCTGGCCATCAAGACGCTGCAGCGGGCCGTCGAACTGGGCTACCGCGATTTCCGCTACATGCGCGAGGACCGCGACCTGGAGGCCATCCGCCACGATCCGCGGTTCCGCAAGCTGCTCAAGGAATACGAAGACCGCTAACCGTTTGTTCCCCCAATGGACACTCTCTCCCGCGGACAGGGAAGCCTCTTTTCCGATCCCTCGGCCGAACACGCGCGCCGGTTCTTCGCCGGCAAGCCGCGCGCCCTGATCGACAAGCGGACCACAGTCGCTGATGCCGTGGCCCAACTCGTCAATAATGGCGACTACCTGGCCATCGGCGGCTTCGGCGCCGACCGCATCCCCACGGCCGTGATTCACGAGATCGTCCGCCAGGGCAAACAGCAGCTGCGCTTCGCCGGCCACACGGCCACGCACGATTTCCAGGTTCTCTGCGCCGGCAACCTGACCGGCCGGGGCCAGACCCTGGCCGCGGTCGATGTCGCTTACGTCGTCGGCCTGGAGGCGCGCGGCCTGTCGCCGCACGCTCGGCGGGTGATGGAATCGGGCGCGGTGGCGGTGACCGAGTGGAGCAATTACACGCTGGCCGTGCGCTTCAAGGCGGCCGCGATGGGCCTGCCTTTCCTGCCGGCCCGGTCGCTGCTGGGCACCGACACGTTCAAGTACAGCGCGGCCTGCGAGATCCTGTGTCCCTTCACCGGCGAGCGGCTGGCGGCCATCCCGGCCCTGTTCCCGGACGTGGCCGCCATCCACGTTCACGAGGCCGACCGCTACGGCAACTGCCGGGTCCGCGGCACCACCGTCGCCGACGCCGACCTGGCCCGGGCGGCCAAACGGTTGGTCATCACCTGCGAACGGCTGATCCCGCACGAGGAGATTCGCCGCGACCCCAACCAGACGTTCATTCCGTTCTTCTGCGTTGATGCCGTCTGCGAGGTCCCCTACGGCAGCTACCCGGGCAACATGCCCTACGAGTATTTCTCCGACGAGGAGCATCTGAAACAGTGGCTGGAGGTGGAGAAGGAGCCGGCCCGGTACGAGGCGTTCTTGCAGAAGTATCTGTTCGGGGTGAAGGATTTCGGGGAGTACCTCGATCGGTGTGGCGGCCTGCGGCGGATGCAGGAGTTGCGGCGGCAGGAGCTGCTACTGGACCGATCGTAACACAAGCCCGAAGCGCCAGCGCCGGGACAAGCCGGTCCCGGCGCTGGCGCTTCGGGCTTGTGTCAGAGCAACCGCTCCGCGACCGCCTTGCTCTCCCGCAATGCCGCGAGTGGATCGGCGTTGTTCGGCTTCAGCTCCAGGGAAACCACCCCCGCGTAGCCGCATTCGCGGACGCCTGCCCCAGCGCGACCAACGTCGCTTCGGTCAGCCGGCCGTGCAGCAACGACCAGTGCAAGTCGTTCTGACCATCGTTGTCGTCGAGGTGAACGTAGGTCAGCCGCGATCCGGCCCGGCGGACGACCTCGGCCGGCTCCTCGCCGCTGATCTGACAGTGTCCCACGTCCAGGAGCAGGCCCAGGTTGGCATGGTCGGCCTCGTCCAGGAAGGCCAGCACCTGGGTCGAGTCGGACAGCAAGCGTCCGGGGATCGGCTCCAGACACAGCCGCACCATCCGGCTCGCGGCATGGTCGGCCAGCAAACAGCAGACCTCCGCGAAGGCGGGCAGGCACGCTCCCCGGTCGTCGGCCGGCGGGATCAGGTACGCCGTGGTCGCTCCCAGCTGGGCGGCGTCGTTGATCTGCCGCTTGACCAGGTCCACCGCCGGACGCCGGCTGGAGACGGCGAGCGCATCCAGGCTGATCCCCTCCGGCAAGTCCCGGCCCAGCGAAGCGCACGCCACCAGCACGTCCGCCGCGGCCAGGGCTTCCCGATGGGACTCCGGCCGATCGACAAGGGCGACGACATCGACGTGGGTAAAGCCGAGCCGGGCCGCGGCGTCCACGGCGGCGGCAAAGTCGAGCGGCAGCGAGGTCAGCAGGACGGACAGGGGCCAGCGGGGGGAGGGGTCATTTCTCGGATTCTCCAATTCCCGTGGGTGGGCGTTGTTCCCGTGGGTGCGCTGCGCGACCCACGGCTGGGATATGCAACCCCTTCGGGGTTGGCAGACAACGGAGGCCCGGTTTTCTACCCCGAAGGGGTTGCATATCCCAGCCGTGGGTCGCGCAGCGCACCCACGGATACGATTCAAGGGGCAGAGTGACTAACTCACCTCGACAACATCCTCCCGCCTGGGGGCCGTCGCCCGCGGTGCCGGCCGTTCGCTCTCCTGCTGGTCCTGCCAGAAGCGGGCCAGGGCTGCCTGGGCGCAGCGCTCCTGGAACTGGGCCGGCGTCTCCTGCAAGTCCGGGAAGCGATCGACGAACTCCAGCAGCTTCAGGCACTCATCCTCGTACTCGCCCAGGATGCGGCGGGCCATCAGTTTCTTGTCGCTGGGATCCATGTAGGTCAACTCGACCGCCTTGTCGATCCGGCCCGGCCGGGTGCTGATGAACTCGACCGCGCCATCGGGCAGCCGGCGCGGCTGGCCCAGGGCCGGGTCCACCTTGCTCACGTCGTTGGTCGTGATGATCGTGAACACGCCCTCGGACCGCTCCACGCCGTCCAGACAGTTGAGCAGACAATCGAACGACAGCGAGCCGCCACCCCCGAAGCCGTCGCTATCCTTGTCGTCATCGCCGTCGTTGTTGTTGGTGTTGGCCGGTTTCTTCTTCTTGCGGCCGAACAGGCCGAAGCGCGGCCGGGCCACGTTCTCGCGGCCGTGGAAGACGTTGTCGATGTCCTCGATCAGGGCCACGCACGGCGTCGCCGCCTGCATCTCCGCCCAGGCCTGGATCAGCTCATGGTTGCTGATCTCGGCCAGGTTGAAGACATAGATGGGCATGTCCAGCTCCTCGGCGAAGGCCCGTGCCAGGGCCGTCTTGCCCGTGCCCGGCGGACCGAAGCAGAGCCAGCCGCGCTTCCAGGGGATGCCGCGCTCCTGATACCAGGTCTTGTTGTTCCGCCACAGGCGGATCTCGCGGATCAGCTCCTTGATGCGCCTGGGGAAGATCAGGTCTTCCAGCGGGCTCTTGCGCGAGAAGACGTGCTTGCCCAGCTGGTTGGGCAGGTGCTTGAGCAACCGGTAACGTTCCATGTGATACCAGGCCAGGTTGGCCGCCGCCTGGTTGTTGTTATTGTTGCCGGCAGGTGTCACAGCCGGGACGTGCTTGATGAAGAAGCGCCGCTGCCGGTTCTTGTGGGCCAGGTCCACGTCCCAGGTCGCCTTGTTGCGGGTATCGCAGGCCGCGGTGATCAGACGCTCGGCGTTCAGGGTGCCGCGCAGGAACGTCAGCGAGCAGAAGAGACGGTCCTGGTTGTTGTTATTGTTGGCACCGTTGGCGTTGTTCTGCTGGGCGCGGGCGCCGGTGGAGTAGAAGAACGGGAGCCAGCCGTTCCAGAAGATGATGCTCCGCCGGCCCATCAGCTCGAACGGCACCATGCCGAACTTGCCGTCGATGGAGTGCTCGTTGTAGGCGCCGTAAATCTTGTCGTAGGACGACGAATGTTTGAAGTGGCGGACCAGGTAATCGACCAGGGCGTTCTGCGTCAGCTCGTCCTGGATCGAGACCTGCTGGATGAGCAGGTTGATCAGGCGCCAGCAGACCTGTTTGATCCGGGTCCAGCACGCGGTGATCACGCCCAGGATGGCACCGCCTGCCAGCAGATGCGATAGATCGATCATGGTTGCCTCTCCGATGAAATCCCGACGGAACCCCCTTGTCCGACCGAAGGGGTCTTGTGGAGGACACGCCAGAGGGCGGCGAAGTTCACCAGGTCCCTCTGGGTTTTCTGCTCCTCGATTCCGTCAGGATACCACGGAAAAGCCTGGAAGAAAGGTCAGTGTCGCTCTCGGCGTCCTCACTGCCGCAACAGGGCTTGCCATGCCTTTGTGGTCGGTTCCGGCGCATCCCGACCCGTCAGGGCCCGCAAGGCGGCGAGGACGGCGTGCTGGTTCGGTGACAGGTAGCCGGGAGCTTGCTGGCCAAGCCATTGGCGATACGCCTTCGCCTCCTGCGCCGTCGACGTGTCGAGTGCGGACCAGGAAATCGAAACGCTGCTGCTCCGGCCAGGGGGCGGCGTCCTTGACCGGGAGCTTCATCGAGAAGTCCTGCCGCAGATAGGTCACGTCGGCACGCACCAGAATGTCGGGTGAGGCAAAGGGGCTGTAGCCGCCCCCAGACCCGAAGGAGAACGGGTGACCTGGGCTGGGGATTGCTCCGGTCGAGATGCCGCTGGCGACCCCGAGGCTGTCCAGCTGGACGTCTGGTGTGTTTCCAGGGGCATGGCATAGCAGGCAATTACGATGGTGATTGAGCCGGACCAGCTCGCGGACGGCCAGGGTCTTTTTCCTGTTGACTTCCCTCGCAATCGGAGCCCGCGGGTCCGGTTCGTCCAGCAAGGCGACCAGCAGAGGAACGAGGTCCTTGCGGCCCAGATCGATCAGCGCGGCACTGGCGTTTTCCGCGATGGCCGGCCAGGGATAACGCAGGCCGGCCAGGAGGATTTCGGTTGCATCCTGCTTCGGCCGGGAGCGGAGGGCCTTCCGGGCGGCGCTCCGGACCTCCTCTTCGAAGGAAAAGACGGCTAGCCGGGCCAGGGTCCGGGTCGCTTCCGGGTGGTCGATGCCGGAGAGATGCTTCACAAGCCCCTGACGCAGCACGGCTTGTTCCGGGCCCAGGATCTGCACCAGAGCGGCGATTTGTGCCGGCGTCCTTTCCCGAGCTTCGGCCTCGGTCTCTTTCCGCTTCTGTTCCAGGCTGGACGGAAACTTGTCGTAGTTCTCCCAGAATTTGCCGTCGTCCCCGCCTCTGTCCCCGGGACGTGGTTTCTGTTCCCCTCCTCTTTCCAGGGTGGTGCGGACCGCGTTGACCTCCACCGCGAAAGCACCGCCGCGCTCCTTGCTCTGCCGGCACGCATCTCCCATGACAAAGGGCAGGCCGACCAGGTCGCGCCGGGTATCCACGAGCGTCTTCAGGAAATGGTCCGCTCCTTTCTGGTTGAGGTGGTTGATCTTGGCGATGGTGAGAGCGGTTTGCTTCATCGCCTCTTCCCGTGATTTGAGGGAGTCGGGCTGAAGCGCAAGCCGCTGTTCTTCTTCCGGAGTGCGAGGCCGGGAAGGAGCGGCTCGCTTGACCGCCGCCGGCTTCTGGAAAAAGACCGCGGGCACTTGCGACCAATCCTTTACCAGCCAGGGTGCGATGGGCTCGACCGTGTCCGGAGGCACGGGCAGCAACTCCTGCAATGGCGTCCTGGGGTCGATGGTGAACGGGAACCGAGGAGCGGGGAAGATGATCCGGGCGTGGGCCGGAACCGCCAGCGGTCCCAGAAGGCAGAGCAGCGCCACAAGGGAGACGCCGGCAACACAGGGCCGGGCGGCATTAAGCTTCGTCCGAGAGAGGCGGTTGCGTGAGGTCATCAGAGGCTCCTTTTTCCTGATCGTGACGGTTTTTGGGGAGGCAGGGGTCGCCGCCGAGACAGCAGCGCCGAGGCCGCCACACCGCCAACGGCGCAGAATGCTGGCGGTCTCGCCAGGAAAGGCCCCGGCGTGTCAGTGCTTGCCCCACCGATGACAAAAAAGCGACACCGCCACCACGCCACCATCACACGCCTTCGCTTCCGGCCCTCTTCTGCCACTTCCCCAAAATATGCGAGGTCACTCCGCCAGGGCGGCTCGCCAGGCCTGGGAAGTTGGCTCGGAGGCCTTCCGTCCGGTCAAGGCGGTGAGCGCCTTGAGGGCCGCCTGATGGTTGGGCGAGAGGTAGTCCTTCCCTTGCTTCTGCTCCCACTTCCGATACGCCTTGATCTCCGCGGCGGTGACGGGCCGGGTGCGGACCAAGAAATCGAAGCGTTGCTGCTCCGGCCAGGGGGCCGCGTTCTTGACCGGCAGAATCAGGGAGAAATCCTGGCGCAGATAAGTCACGTCGGCTCGCACCAGGATGTCGGGGGAAGACGACGGATCGTAATAGCCCCGTGAAGGAGACTGCAGGGGTCGGCCGAGGCTTGGCACTGGGGCGACTACAATCTCCGGCGAAGCCCCAAACCTGGCCACCAGGGGAACGTCCTTGGTATTACCGGGGGCGTGGCACAGCAGACAGTTCTGATGATGATTGACGCGCACCACTTCGCGGACGGCCAGCGTGGTCTTGCCATTGACTTCCCTCTCAGCCGGGGCGCGAGGATCAGGCTCGTCCAGGAAGGCGACGAGCTGGGGCACAAGGTCCTTGCAGTCCAGAGCTGCCAGGGCTTCGCTGGCATTGGTCGCCACGGCAGGCCAGGGATGTCGAAGGCCGGCCAGCAGCACGTCGGTCGCGTCCTTCTTCGGTCGAGCCTTGAGCGCCTCCACGGCGGCCCGGCGAACCTCGTCCTCAAAGGAAAAGACCGCGAGCCGGGCCAGGGCTTGTGTTGCCTCCAGGCTCTCGACGCCGGACAGCTTTTTCACCAGTCTTTGACGCAGTTCCGCCTTTTCGACGGCCAGGATTTGCATCAGCGCCGCGATCTGGGCGCCGGCGTCTTCCTCGTTTTCTTGGCGAGGCTGGTCGTAATTATTCCAGAAGGCATCGACGCTGTGCTTCGAGCTTTTCGCCATTTGCAGAGAGCCACGGATCATGGCGACCTCAGGACCGAACGCCCGGCTCCATTCCCTGCTTTGCCTGCAATCGTCTCCCAGGATGAAAGGGAGGCCAGCCAGATCGGTCCGGTTTGCCGCGAGGGTCTTCAGGAAATGGTCGGCGCCCTTCTCATTGAGGTGGTTGATCCGCGCAATGACGTGGGCGGTATGCTTTGCCGCCAGAAGATCTCGGGTTTGCGGCAAGTCAATGTTGTCGGAGAACTCCCCGGGCGCCGTCTTCGGAGGGTCCGGCGCCTTCGGGACGTAGGGTTTCTGGAAAAGGACCTCGGGAACCTGAGTCCAATCCTTGACCAGCCAGGGGGGCGTCGGGTCAGCCACGTCTGGAGGAACCGGGAGCAGATCCTTCAGCGGCGTTTTGGGATCAATCGTGAAATGGAACCTCTCCGGGGCGCCCCGAGGGGGGACGAACCTCTGGGCGTGAGCCGGCGGCGCCAGCGGACCCAGCATACAGCCCAGCGTTAGTAGACAGACGCTTGCAGCAATGAAGCAAACCCAGCGGCCAGGTTGGTTCATGGTGGTCTCCTTGGCAGACGGGCGGCCGCGACCCAAAGTCGCGGCCGCCCATCGAATGTGCGAGGTGGGATCAATCCGCCAGGGCGGCTCGCCAGGCCTGGGAAGTTGGCTCGGAGGCCTTCCGTCCGGTCAAGGCGGTGAGCGCCTTGAGGGCCGCCTGATGGTTGGGCGAGAGGTAGTCCTTCCCTTGCTTCTGCTCCCACTTCCGATACGCCTTGATCTCCGCGGCGGTGACGGGCCGGGTGCGGACCAAGAAATCGAAGCGTTGCTGTTCCGGCCAGGCCCCTGCATTCTTGACCGGCATCTTCATCGAGAAGTCCTGCCGCAGATAGGTCACGTCCACCCGCACCAGGATGTCCGGCGAGGACGACGAGCCGTAGCCCTGCGACGGCGGCTTCAGGGGCAAGCCGGGGGTCGGCACTTCTCCCACCACAACCTCCGTGGACCCGGCAAACCGGTCCAGGGGAACGTCCTTGGTATTGCCGGGGGCATGGCACAGCAGGCAGTTCTGATGGTGGTTGACGCGCACCACTTCGCGGACGGCCAGCGTGGCCTTGCCGTTGACTTCCTTGTCGGCCGGGGCGCGAGGGTCGGGCTCGTCGAGGAAGGTGACCAGCTGGGGCACCAGGTCCTTGCGGCCCAGCGTGGTCAGGGCTTCGCCGGCGTTGGCGGCCACGGCGGGCCAGGGATAACGCAGACCGGCCAGCAGCACCTCGGTCGCGTCCTTCCTGGGCCGGGCCTTGAGCGCGTCCAGGGCAGCCTGGCGAACCTCCTTCTCAACGGAGAAGACCGCCAGTCGGGCCAGGGCGCGGGTCGCCTCGGGGCCCTCAATGTCGGACAGCTTCTTCACCAGACCTTGGCGCATCCCCGTTTCTTCGGGGGCCAGCATTTGCATCAGGGCCGCAATCTGGGCCGCGCTGTCTTCCTGATTCCGCCGGCGAGGTTGCTGCTCGTAGCTGTTCCAGAACTGCGTGGCGTTGGCGACCGCAGGCCCGCCTGAGTTGATCCTCCCTTCCTTGATCAGTCCGCCCACCTGCAGGCCGGCGCGCACCAGGTTGACCTCTTGAACAAAAGCCCGACTCCGTCCCCGGGTCTGCTTGCAGTCGTCTCCCATGATGAAGGGAAGACCAAGCAGGTCGGTCCGGTGCTGGATCAGGGTTTTCAGGAAATGCTCGGAGTCCTTCTCGTTGAGGAAGTTGATCCGGGCGATGACGTGGGCGGTTTCCTTCATCGCCTCCTGCGGCGCAGGCATCGGCGCTGCCGCTGGCTTCTGGAAACGGATCTCGGGGACCTGCGTCCAATCCTTCACCAGCCAGGGGGGCAGGGGAGCGGCCACGGCCGGTGGGACCGGAAGGAGGTCCTTCACCGGCGTTTTGGGATCGATGGTGAAATGGAACCGCTGCTGCGCAGGGATCAATTTGAGGGCGTGCGCCTGGGACAGAAGCGGGCCCAGCAGCCAGCCCAGCATCAGCAGACAGACACCAGCACCAACGAAGCAATTCCAGCGACCACGTTGTCTCATGATGGTCTCCTTTCCCGCGGGATCAGGGAGAAGTGTTCGTTCCGGCTGAAACTACCCGCTCAGGGGGACCTGAGTTTCAGGGCGCAGGCTCTCCTGGAGGGTAAGATCGGCCCATTGAAGAGACGATCCGATCCACCCGGACTAACCGCTGGTGGGCAGGGAAAGGTCGCAGGGGGCCGGCGGTTACTGCTCGGCCTTTGGTTCTTCCGGCTGTTCCGTCGGAGCGGCCGCATCGGTGGCCTTGCGTGCCTGCCAGCGCGCCTGCCAGGACCGCAGCGAGTTCTTGAAAATGGCTGCCTGCGGCGTTTCTTCCGGCCTCCCGAGTGCCGATTGGGGTTTGCCTGTGTCCTCCAGGCGTTTCTGCTTTTTCATCGTGCTGGATTCAGTGGTTTGGGTAGGATTCGCCCGCCCAGAAGGGTGCGGGTACAACTCAACCATACTCTCTCCCCGGCAGAAAAGCAATCCGGAGTTGCACCAGCGGCCAGAAGGGGAATTCGCGATTTTCGCTGAAGTTCACAAATTTTCACCGCACGTGCTTGCAGGTCGCCTGCGCCTGTGATACAACATCTCGCACTTGCATCCCAGGAAGGGGCCTGGAGGTCAGGTCTAGCTCCGGTGCTTTGCACCAGGGCGGCGTTGCGCCGCCCGAGCGTTTACCTACCCAAGCATCACAAGGAAGGCTGTTTCAGCCCCGCTTCCGGCGACGTACGTCGTGCGCACGCCGTGGACTGGGGCAACCCCGCCGACCGTGGTTCCACGGCGTGCGCACGACGTACGTCGCCGGCGGGTCCGAGAGCCTTCCGTGTCTCAGGTCTGGTTGTAGACGGCTCCAGAGCAAGGGGACTGCCCGATCATTGTGGTCGGGCAGTCCAAGGTATTTCCCGGAACACCCCAGGTCATGAAGGGCCGTAACATGCCCCTGCACCTTAGCGATCTCAAACTCGCCTGGGAAGCCAGAGACCCCGAGCTGGTCCCCCTCATCGAAGCCCTGGCCGAACAGCCGATCCCGCGTCCCGAAAAGCCAATCCGCCAGGGAGTGCCGACGTTTGAGCGCTTCCTCGCCGAGCTGCGCAGCTGGCGTTTCCGCCAGAAGACCGAGGAGGAACAGGCCCACTACCGCATCGAGCAGCTGAAGGCCCTCGAAGCACCCGATGCCGAGGTGCCCCTGCCCGACAAGCTGAAGATGCACGAGATCATCCTCGGGCTCTGGCAGGACAACAGCATCTTCGCCCGCGATTGCCTGCTGAAGGTGATCGCCACGGTGCCGCTGACCTACGGCCCGTGGAAGGCCCTGAAGCGCATCTTCAAGGAGTCCGAGGCCCGCGGCGACACCGAGATCTTCGGCGCCCTGGCCGCGCGCCTGGACATGGCCGCCGCGGCCCGGCAGCACTCGGTCAGCCAGGCGACGCTGGCCTACCTGGTCCGCCGGGCCTGGCGCTACCTGCGCCGCACCGGCATCAGCTTCCCGGTCGCCTACGCCGACACCGCCGCCGCGGTCCTGGTCCACTACACCGAGGACTTCCGCTCACTGGAACAACACCTGGATCCTCAACCACGTCTTCTACCACCAGACCAAGCAGTACAACCGCTCGCGCTTCACCTTCGGCTACAACAAGCAGCCCAAGGACGACATCTCCGACCGGGCCTTCGCCGACCTGTGGCGGCGCAGTCCCCGGCCGCTGTTCGCCCTGCTGGAGCGGGCCCGCAGCGACAAGGTGCGGCACTTCGCCACCGAGGCGCTCAAGGCCGACTTCCGGGCGGTGCTGCGCGAGGTCGAGCCGGCCTGGGTCGCCCGCCTGGTCGGCGTCGGCAGCGCGGCCATCGACGAGTTCGTGGTCTGGATCCTGAAGAACGTGCCGCGCTTCGAGCAGTCGGCGTTCCGCTCCCTGGGCCTGCACGACGCCGTCCTGCGGCTGTTCGACAGCCCGTCGGACAAGGCCCAGGCTTACGCCGCCGAGTATGCCCGCACCCATGCCCGCGATCTGCCGGTTCCTCAGCTGATCCGCCTGGTGGACAATTCCAGCGAGGTCGTCCGCAAGCTGGCGATCGACCTGCTGCAAAGCCGGGACCCCCGCACCGAGATCGGCCTGGACAACTGGGGCTGGCTGCTGGAAACCGACAACGGCCACAAGCTCGCCGCCACTGCGATCCGCAAGCACTTCGGAGCCAAGGAGCTGACGCCGGAATGGTTCAAGGCCCGGCTGTTTACCGAGAGCGACGAGGCGGCGGACTTCGTGCAAAAGCTGCTGCCGCAGATCCACTCCCCCGAGAAGCTCGGGGCCGGCTTCTTCACTGACCTGTTCGACTCGATCAGCGATCCGGACGCCAGCTACGCCTCGCGGGTGGCCGAGTTCGCCCTGGGGGAACTGAAGCGGTTTGACCCCAACAGTCTCGACCGCGAATTGCTCCAGCGGCTGCTCCTCAACCCGGTCAGCCACGACACGATCATCTCCTGGATCGACGAGGGGACGCTGAAGGCCCAGGCCTTCCCGCTCGATTTCCTCAAGGCGCTGGCGTTCCATCCGGACTGGGAGACGAACCCCTGGATCGGGGCGCTGCGCCGCAGTGAGAGGACCTGGGCGCGGGACCTGGAGTTCAACGAAACGCTGGCCGACCAGGTGCTGGGCTGGCTCGGCGACGTGCGGCGGTTCGCGGCCGGCGATCTCGGCTTCGACTGGTTGATGCGGCTGGTCGATCGCAGTGAGCCGCGCTACCACGACTTCGCCGTCGAGACGATGATCAAGGCGTTCACCCCCGCCGACTTCGCTCCGCGGGAGGAAGCCCCGGCGGCAGCGACGCCAGCGGCGCCCACGACGATCGATCTGGGAGAGCAGACGTTCCTGTTCACCGGCAAGCTGGCGACGATGAACCGCAAGGAGGCCGAGGACAAGGTCAAGAACGCCAACGGCGTCAACGCGGGCTCGGTGACCAAGAAGCTCCATTACCTGGTCATCGGCGACGAGGGCTCGCCGCTCTACAGCGGCGGCAAGAAGGGCGACAAGCAGCAAAAGGCGGAGCAGCTCAACGGAGCGGGCGCCAACATCAAGATCATCTCCGAGACGGCGTTCTTGCAGATGCTCTCCGGCACCGCGCGGGCCCCGGCCGGAGCCGACGCCACCCGAAAGGGCTGCGAGCGCCTTTGGAGCATGGCCGTCGCCCCCGGGGCCGCTGAAGCGAGGCGGGGTGAGTTCGCCCGGAAATACATTCTGCGGCATCACCCCGACATCTGCCTGGCCAAGACCGATCGGCCCGTTGATCCGGGTGCCGAGATCCCCGCGGATTTCCTGTCCTTCGAGCGCGTCCAACCCCTGTTCGCCGAGACACGCAAACCGCTCCGCGACCTGGCCCTGGAACTGTCGCACTGGGAGTTCGCCCGCTGGAACCCGCCAGCCGACGCCTTGCTGGCCCTGCACGAACTGCCGCACTCCGACGTGCGCCAGTTCGTGGCCGAGGCGCTGCTGGCCGACGACGCTCCGGAAAAACGCCGCTACCGCATCAACACCGATGCGCTCGCACCGGAGGGGGTCTATCGCTTCTGCGAGTCAATCGACCCCAACACACGGAAGCTGGGCATGCAGATCATTCAGAAGTCGAAGCGCTTGCAGGTGCCCGAGGAGCTATTCCGGCTGACGGAGAGCCCGGATCGGCTGATCCGCGGTTTCGTGATCCGGGCCCTGTGGGCGCTGTACCGGGACCGCGGCGTCACCGCAGACTGGAAGCCGCCCGTGCCTCCGACCACGACGATTGGCGCGGCCGCGAAAAAGGCCGCGGCGGAGCCGGAGCCGCGCGGACCCGGCGTGCCGCACAAGCCGGAGAAGCCGCCGGCCGGCCGGCAGAGCCTGGCGGAGTTTCTGCGGCGCGTGCTGTTCGAGATTCCGCCCGGCCGGCCGGAAACCGGGCCGGTCGAGGCCGCCGAGGGGACGACGCAGAAGCTCAAACCGCGGCCGGCTCGGCGGGCCAAGCTGGAGCTGGTGGAGGTGCTGCGCGACCTGGCCCTGGAGGATCAGGAATTCGCGGCGGGGATCTTGCCGTTGCTGGATGAGTTCATGATCTCGCGCGGCGTGAGCGAGCGGGCGGCGTGCCTGGTGGCGGTGACGCGGATTCGGCACAAGTATTCGGAACTGCGGGCGAAGTGAGTATCGTAGGGTGGGCCGAGCGCAGCGAGGCCCACCGGGCGCCCCAAGCGAGGAGATACCTATGCCCAACTATCTGCGGAATTACGTCCCAGGAGGCACCTACTTCTTCACCGTGGTGACTTACGGTCGGCTTCCGCTTTTTGAACAGGAGCAGAACCGAACGTTATTGCACAATGCGATCCAGATTGTTTGCCTGAAACGTCCGTTCACAATTGTCGCGATGGTCTTGCTTCCAGAACATCTCCATTGTGTTTGGACGCTGCCGGAAGGGGATGCTGACTACTCCCTCCGGTGGCGTCAAATCAAGGAAGCGTTCTCCGGTTCCTTGCCGAAGAGCCGTGAAGAGACCTCAACGCTGACGGCGTCTCGCCGACGCCGGAGGGAAAGAGCTGTTTGGCAGCGTCGCTTTTGGGAGCATACCTGCCAGGATCAGGACGACTTGAATCGGTGCATCGACTACATTCACTGGAACCCGGTGAAACATGGGCTGGTTCAACGAGTCAGGGATTACAAATGGTCGTCTTTCCATCGCTACGTGGCCCAAGGCGTCTATCCGATCGATTGGGGCGAAGCCAATCCTTGCGAGGGGTACGATGATCCTGAGTGGGAGTAAGCGGCAAGGACGAACGAAGGGTCTCCGCTTCTTGGTTGAAGAAGCGGGAGCAGAACCGTAGGGTGGGCCGCGCAGCGAGGCCCAGCAGCGCCGGTGGGCCTCGCTGCTCGGCCCACCCTACAAGGGGCTTCTGCAACCCAGCTTGAGTGGAGCGTTGGAGCAACGAAAAGGTGGGCCTCGCTGCGCTCGGCCCACCCTACGAGGTGCCGCTCTGCGTCGCAAGGAGCTAAACGACAATCCGGCGAGGTGCAACCATGAGCATCGACAAATACCTCACCTACCGCGGCGACCTGCGTGCCGTCACCATCGCCAGCGGCGCGCTGGTGTTCGTGACGCTCCACGATGAGGGTCAGTCCACCGCCGTCTACCGTCTCGATCCGGAAAAGCTCACCCTCACCGAGGATGCGCTGCCGACCGGCGGTCAGGCGCTGTTAACCGTGGGCGACGACCTCTGGGTCGCCGGCGCCGACAAGCGGCTCTACCGTCTCCCCGCGAAGGGCGGCAAGGCGGCAGCCCGCGGCCCAGAGCTGTCGGCCCCGGCGGTTGCCCTCGCTCCCCTGACAAACGATCGCCTCGCGGCAGCAGCCGGGGCTCAGGTGCTGGTGCTGGAGCGCGGCAGCGGTAAGGTCACGCAGACGCTCGACCTGCCGGAAGCAGTGACCAGCCTGGCGTCCGATCCCACGGGGCAGTGGCTCGCGGTCGGAACGGCGAAAGGGAACGTCAGTGTCTTTGAGTGCGAGACCGAGCCGGCCTTCCGCCTCAGCGACTCGGCCACGCTGCACGAGGCGGCGGTCACGGCCCTGCTGTTCGAGACGGACGAGTTGCGGTTCCTGTCGGCGGGGGCGGACCAGAAGCTGCTCTCGACTCACGCCCGGGGCCGGCTGGAGGCGGAGGACCGGGGCAAGGGGGCCAACCACACCGAGCCGGTCACGGCGATGGTCGCCGGGCCGCTGGATCGCTTTGTCACCGGCAGCACCGACGCGAACCTCAAGAGCTGGCCCCGCGCCAAGGGGGCCCGGCCGGTGACGCAGAAGGACGGCGTGGCCAAGGTGGTTGCCGTGACCGTGGTGCAGATCCACAACAAGCCGCAGGTGGTGGCGGCCTGCGAGGACAATACGTTGCGGTTCTTCTCGCTGGACGCGGAGGGCAAGTTCGACGAGGCCACGGTCCGCGTTCACGGGGCCGACGACTGGGCGAAGAATGAGCTGTCGCAGAATGATCCGAAGCTGCGCGAATCGGCCCTGAAGACGCTGGCCAAGTTCGCCGACTTCGCCTCGCTGAAGCGCATCACGTCGCAGATGAGCAGCGACTCCGATCACGGACTGAGGCTGCTTGCCTGCAAGCTGCTCAGCGAATCGGCCCATCCCCGGGCACCCAAGGCCCTGGAAAAGGGCCTGGAACATAACGACGAGGCCGTGCGCATCCAGGCGTTCGAGGGGCTGCGGAAGCACGCGGGTCCGACGGACCTCCGGCCGCTGGCGCTGGCGCTGAAGGCGGAGAAGGCCGACATCGGCGTGCGTGCGGTGCAGGCGCTGGAGGGATTGGCGAGCAAGGACGACCAGGCGATGGCCCGGCTGGTCGAGGCGCTGTCGGCCAAGACGCCCGAGATCCGGCGGGCGGCCCTGACCAGCCTGGAGAACGTCCACGGACCGAAATCGCCGGAGGCCAGCCTGACCGCCCTGGGCACGCCGCACGCCGACCTGAGGCGGCTGGCTCTGGTGCGGCTGTTCCGCCGGCAGATGCTGGGCGATCCGCGCGTCCAGTCGGCCCTGCGCTGGCGCGGCGAGGATCAGGACGCCGAGGTGCGACGGGTCGCGTTCCTGCTGTCGGTGGCCACCTCCGCGAAACTGCTGCCGGTGCTGCGGGAGCGTGATCCCGAGCTGAATCGGCAACTGACAGAGCTGGAAAGCGGGGCTCTGGAGACGGTCGGGGCAGCCGGAGAGGCCCCACGGGGAGCGAAGAAATCGGCGAAGAGCCGGTCCGAGGGCTTGAGGCAAACGCTGGGAGACATCAGCGGACAGATTGACTCGCCCGGCAGAGACATCACCGGACAGATTGGCTCGGTCATCTGGAGGCGGCAGGAAGAATCATGAAAGCAACCAATCCTCCCCCGGCCCTCAGCGAAGAGAACCTGACCCCGCTGCTGCAAGCCATCGCCAGCCGATCGCTGGACACTTGCCTGCGCGGTGCGCGTGGGCTGGCCGTCCTGGGCGATCCGCGGGCCTTTGGTTTGCTCTTGCAGTTGAGCCGGGAAGCGGACCCGGCGGCCCGTGCCGAGGTGTGCCGGGCCCTGGCTGCCCTGGACGATCCGCGCGCCGCCGACCGGCTGCGGTCGCTGCTGTACGATCCCGATGCCAGCGTCCGCGATGCGGCCTTCACCGCCCTGGCCAAGCTGCTGGACGATGAGCCGCTCCGCGCCGCAGAGGCCGGCCTGAACGCGGCCTTCGAGGACGTGCGCCGGCGGGGTCTGGAGGCTCTCATCCGCTACCTCCGCAAGGCCAAGCGCGAGGCCCAGCAGGCTGGGCCGGCGCTGGAATTGCTGGCCCGGGCCTTGAATGATAGTGCCGCCGGGGTCCGGAGCGAGGCGTTCAAATCGGCCCTGAATCATGAGGTTTCCGGCGGCGGAGTGCAGACGCTGCGGTTCATCCTGCAGTGCATCCATGCCGACATTCGCCGGGAGGTGCTGACCGAGGTGATGGCCAAGTACCAGGAGGTGCCGCCACTCGAGTGGGCCTGGAACCTGCTGCTGGAGTTCTACAACGACCCCGATCCGAAACTGCGCGAAGAGGCCTTCACGTTCGCGGTCCGCAAGAACAAGGAGCTGCCGCCGCTGGAGACGGCCCTGCTCGCCCACTACCCCGACGTGCGCAAGCTCGCCGTGGATGCCCTGATCAAGAAGCACACCAAGGCGGCCCAGGCGCTGCTCGTCAAGGCGCTCGCCGACGCCGACAAGGACGTCCGCCAGCTGGCCCTCGGCGCCCTGGTCGGCGCGGACGCCCAGGGGCCGCTCACCGAGGCGCTGGTGAGCCCGCATCCCGACGTGCGCGTCCGGGCGGCCCGCGCCTTGGCCCGGCACGGGGCCTCGTCGGCGCTGGCCCCGCTGCTGGCGCTGGCCACCGCAGCGGAGCCGGAGGAGCGCGAACGCAAGGCCGACTGGCTGGCGCTGGCGGAGTCCGCTCTTGAAGGATTGGCGGAGCTGGGCGATCAGTCGGCGCTGGCGTCGCTGGTGCCGCTGCTCCAGAGCAGCCATCCCTCCCTGCGGAAGCTGGCCGCGAAGACCCTGGCGTGGGTCGCTCTCCCCAATCATCCGGAGACACTGCGGCAGGCGCTGCAGCACGCCGACCCGCAGGTGAAGTACCACGCGGCCCTGGGCCTGGCCTATGCCGGCGACCCACTGGTGGCGTCGGTGGTCTTTTCCACGCAAGCGGCCGAGGTGCTGTCGAAGGATGAGCAATTCGTTGCCGCGTTCACCCTGGGGCCGGCCGGCGAGGATCGGCTCGCCCTGTTCCTCGACGATGCGGACGAATCGCTGCGGAACCGGGCGCTGCTCCTGGAGCTGATGCTGGAACTGAAGTCGGCGCAACCTGCCCCGATGCGCTGTCTCACCTGCCTGGCGGCCCGAGCGCCCGGGTCCGGCTGACGGCCGCCCGGGCCCTGGAGCGCTTCGCCGACCCCGCCGCGTTCCGTGCCTTTGTCGTGGAGCGCGTCAACGATCGCGGCGACGAGGCCCCCGGCAAGATTGCCGCGGAGACCGTCGATACTGTGGCGAACCTGCTGGCCCACGGCTCACCACGGGCCAAGGCGCGAGCCGCCCCGCTGCTGCGACTGGCGACGGAGAAGGAATCGGCCGCGTGGGAGCAGGCGTGGGGCCTGCTCACGGACCGCTTCGCCGCGGAGATCAAGAGCATCGGCGAGCAAGCCTCCAAGCAGAAGCCGCCCGCGCCGCAGTACACTCCGGCGCAACTTCAGGAGCTGGCGTTCGGGGCCTACGTCGGCCTGGTCCGCGAGCAGGCCGGCTCGACCGGGACCGGCTTCGGCAGCGAGTCGCAGGTGGTCCGCGTCCGGCAGACGGCCCTGACCCGGATTCAGGAGATGGCCACCGCCGGCCGGCAGACCGCGGCGCGCTCGGTGATGATCCAGGCCCTGGGCGATCCCAACCAGGCGGTGCGGTTGCAAGCGTTCGACCAGCTGGCCGCGCTGGGCATGGACGCGGACACGCTGGGAGCGGCGGCCCTGGGAGCGGGGCACACCGACGTCGGCGTCAAGGGCCTGGAGAAAATGGCCGGCGGCGGCACGTCGGCGGAGGGGCAAGCGGTCCTGGAAGAGGCGCTGCGAACCCGCACCGACGACCTGGCCACCGAGGCGGCCAAGCTGCTGGCCGCCCGACGGGGGATTGTCCCCGTGGCCGGCATCGCACTGGGGGCGGCCCACGAGCCGCTGCGACGGCAGGCCGTGGACTGGCTGGCCGCCGAGTACGACAAGGTGCCGGCCGCTCGCGACCTGCTGCGGCAGGCGCTGCAGTCCCGGCACCACCGGATCGTCGCCGACGCCGCCTTCGCCCTGGCCCTGAAGAAAGACCCGGCCGCGTTCGACGCCCTGGTCCGGCTGCTCCGCGAAACCAAGGAGGAGGGCCCGCAGCGCCGGCTGATCGAGGCGCTCAAGGGGCTGGGAGATCCGCGGGCGGTCGATGCCTTCCTCGATCGGATCGTGAACGATCCGGAGGGGTCCGCCCTGGTCAACGACCTGTTCGCGGCCGCCGGCGATTTTCGCCGGCCGGAGTCGGCGGAGCGGCTGCTGGCCATGAGCGAGAAATGGGAAAAGGCCCTGTGGCAGGCGTACGTCGTCAGTGGTCACGATCAGGCGATTCAAGATCCCGAAGACCGCCAGAAGGATCGCAAATGGGAGCAAAAGCAGCATCCGCGGCATGACGCGGTCCTGGCCCGGGTGATGCAGCGGGCCATCGAGCTGAAGGCGAACAATTTCCTCAAGCAGTTCCTTCCCAAGGCCCGCTGGTCGCGCGGCAAGGACGTGGACCCGGTCCTGGCGGTGCTGGCGGTTCACGCCGAGGATGACATCCGGCACGTGGCCGTGGAGGCGCTCGGCTGGCGGCTGCGGAAGCGGAAGGGGCCGGCTGAGCCTCTCATCCGAGCGCTAAAGCACCGCGACCCGACCACGCAGTTCCTCGCTGCGGAGGGGCTGGCCTGCGGCAAGCGCGAGGAAGGGCTGGGTCTGCTGCTGGCGGCAGTCGATTTGCAGGAAGATCCCAACCTCCGCCGGCGAGCGATCCAGGCCCTCGGCGAGCTGGGCGACAAGCGCTCGCACGACCTGCTCATGAAGATCGTCAATGACCCCGAACACCCGCTGCGCGCCCCGGCGGTGGAGGCCCTGGGGCGCGTGGGCCGGGCCGGCAAGGAACACGAGATCCTGCAACTGCTTCAGGACCTGGCTCGCGGTTACGGTCCCGTGGCGGACGGCGCTCTCTCCGGGCTGCGCTGGTTCGATCATCCCGAGGGCTGGCAGCTGATCCGCCGCCGGGCAGCTGACCAGAGCAGCCCCTCGCAGTATTTCGCCTGCGAGCTGCTTGGTGACAATGACGACCCGGCCACCCGCGACCTGCTGCTGCGTTTGCTGGCGACGACTGATGGGTACGATGTCTTCGAGACCGCCCTGGCCAGTGCCCGCAAACTGTGGGGCGAAGATTCCCTGGAGCCCGATTACGCGGCCGTGCAAAACGCGGAGGGCAGCGAGGAGCACATCGACGCGATCTTCGATCGGCTGCGCGAACACGGCGATGCCAAGCGCATGCTGGAAGTGCTGCCGAAGCTGAACGCGGAGTCGGCCAAGCGTCTGGAAGACATCCTGATGGCCCGCCAGCCGCTGCCGGTCGCCGAGGCCCAGGCGGTCGTGGCCGGCCCGGACGTGCTGGCCGCGGGCGTCGCCGCCCACCTGCTCGGCCGGGCCAATGCGACCAGCGCCGCCAAGGCGGTGGCCGGGGCTGTGGAGCGCTGGTGGAAGGAGTGGGACGAGAAACGCAAGGAGGAGATCCGCCGTGGCGTCGAGGCCGGCACCTTGACCGAGCAGCTGGCCAAGCCCCTCGGTGACCTGATCTGGGCCGGTGGCCGGCTCGGAGCCACGGATCCATTGCTCCCGATCGCCACGACACGGCCCGAGATGCCTTTCGATCGCGACCTCCGGCAGAAGGCGGTCCGGGCCCTGATCCTGGGCAAGCCGAACAAGGCCGCCCTGGCGACGCTGGACAAGCTGGCCGGCGACGACGATCCCGAAATCCGGGCGATGGCCGCGGAGGCGGTCGTCGAGGCCGACCCCGCTCGCAGTAAAGAAGTGACCGGCCGGCTCCTGTCCGACCGGGTCGCGTTCAACCGGGTCGCCCGGCACGACGGAGCGGGAGTCATGGAAACGCTCCGCGGCGCGGTGGGCCAGATCCATTACCAGGGCGTCACGGTGCCGCAGCTCAGTTCCCGGCAGGACGTGGCCACGCTGGCGGCGACGGCCGGGAACGCCTCGCTGACGGAGGAGACGCGCATCGGAGCGGTCGAGGGGCTGGCGGCGATGGCCAGCGAGGCTGCGGAGGCCGAGCTGGTTCGCATCGGCCAGGCAACGGAGAATCCGGAAGAGCTGCGGAAAGCAGCGTGGCGCGGCCGGCGACGTTCGGTCCGCGCCCGCAAGAAAGTCGCGGCGAAAGAGGTGGCCAAATGACCGACGAGATCTCCACAACCCAGGAGCCCGCCGTCGAGGCGCCGCCGGCCACCGACGTGGCCGTCGCTTACGAGGACGCCAGCCGGCTGCTCACCAGCGCCGGCTCGGCCCAGTTGCTGCTGTTCGGCAACGTCTACCGCGACCCGGTTCGCCTGGACGGCACCCTCAAGCAGCCGCTCCTCTTCCGCGAGGCGATGGCCACGCTGTACGCCATCGTCGGCAGCGACTATCGCTACGTCCCCAAGGACCGCACCGCCTACCTGGCGTATCTGCGGATGCGCAAGGAAGCGGCCAGCCTGAACGTCCGCCAGTCGCAGCAGGCGTTCTTTGAGTGGGCGCTCCGCAACGACCCGCTGGCCTTCATCCTGCTCGACCCCGTGGTCACGGTCCATCCGGACCAGGTGTTCTTCGAGGTGTTCAGCAAGGACGAGGGCACCTACGCCAAACTCGGCGTCGATCTGAGCGCGTTCGAGCTGGCCTATCAGCCGACCTGCGGCACGACCAACATCGACTTCAGCCCGACGCTGTACTCCGGCATCGAGCAGATGCGCAGCTACCGCCAGACCCGGCTGTCGATCGGCAAGGAAGCGGTCAAGCTGGCCACGACCTCGGCCGCCAGCGTCCTGGAGAAGAAGGTCCACGTCCCCGATTCCTGGCTGCGCGGCTTCCTCCAGGTGCAGTCGGCGGCCCTGCTGCCGCGCGACGTGTTCCGTCTCAATCCGCTGGATCTGTACAACGCGCTCCGCTATCTGCGCATGCACGGCGACCGCAAGGGCCAGCGCCGCGGCTTGCGGATTGAGCTGGTCCCCGGCGAGGCTCCGCGAATGATCCTGGAGCCGTGGGAGACGGTGCTGCCCTCGACGGCGGGCAAGTACAAGGGTCGGGCGTCGCGCGTGGTCCGGCTCTGGGGTCGGCGGCGCCTGATGCTCATCCGCCGGATGCTGCCGTTCATCACCGAGGTCGAGGGGCACCTGCTGGGCAGCGGTCTGCCGAGCTTCTGGGTGCTGCGTGCCGGGCCGGTGACGCTCACTCTGGGCCTGAGCGGCTTCACCGCCGCCAACTGGTCGCAGGCCGCCAGCTTCGACCTGCTCCTGCCGCGCAAGACCCAGCCCGGCGAGGCGCTGGAGCGCATCCTCAACTACCTTGCCAAGGTGTGGGTGGCGGACACCAAGCAGCTGGCCACGGGCGTCGGGCTCAAGGGCGAGGCGCTGACCGAGGCGCTTCAGGTCGGCTGCCAGCAGGGCAAGCTGATGTACGACGTCGCCGCCAACGTCTTTCGGCTGCGTGCATTGACCGAGGCCCCACTCGACCTGGGCCGGCTGGAGTATCGCAATCAGCGCGAGCGCACGGCGCATGACCTGATTGCCCGGCGGGATGCGGTGCAGATCGTCTCGGAGAACCGGATCGCCGGGACTGGGCTGGAGTTGACCGGCAAGGTGACGGTGAAGGAGGATAAGCGCGAGTATCGGCCGCAGATGCTGCTGACGGAGGAAGGGCAGGTCAGCAAGGCGGAATGCACCTGCACGTTCTTCCGCAAGCAGGGACTGAAGGCGGGGCCGTGTCCGCACCTGATCGCCCTGCGGCTGGCCTACGCCGCCCAGGAAGCCAAGCGGGCCAAGGAAGCCGGCAAGACGGAGGGCGTCATCGTCGAGACGCGCACCTACAGCCGGCGCGATGAGACGGGGGCGGACGTGGTGCAGGTGACAATCGACCGCACCAAGCTGCGGGTTCGCTGGGGGCGGGCCGGCCAGCCGATGCGGGTGCAGGTGCTGCGGTTCAACACGGGAGAAGAGGCGCGGACGGCCTATTTTTCGCGGATCAACGGGCTGAGCGCCAGTGGCTATCTTGACGCAACAGCGGAGTGAGGTGTCTCCCCAATCACGACCCCTGCCGGCTTGCCCGGCAGGTGAAGGAGGTCAACGGCTAGAAGGGTTGGCGGAGAAGAAAGAAATCTCTTTTTCTTGCGTGCCCCTCTCTAGCCTGTGACCTGCTTCACCTGCCGGGCAAGCCGGCAGGGGTCGAAGAGGAAGCGTCTCTGTTCGACCCCTGCCGGCTTGCTCGGCAGGTGAAGGAGGTCAACGGCTAGAAGGGTTGGCGGAGAAGAAAGAAATCTCTTTTTCTTGCGTGCCCCTCTCTAGCCTGTGACCTGCTTCACCTGCCGGGCAAGCCGGCAGGGGTCGAAGAGGAAGCGTCTCTGTTCGACCCCTGCCGGCTTGCCCGGCAGGTGAAGGAGGTCAACGGCTAGAAGGGTTGGCGGAGAAGAAAGAAATCTCTTTTTCTTGCGTGCCCCTCTCTAGCCAGTGACCTGCTTCACCTGCCGGGCAAGCCGGCAGGGGTCGAAGAGGAAGCGTCTCTGTTCGACCCCTGCCGGCTTGCCCGGCAGGTGAAGGAGGTCAACGGCTAGAAGGGTTGGCGGAGAAGAAAGAAATCTCTTTTTCTTGCGTGCCCCTCTCTAGCCTGTGACCTGCTTCACCTGCCGGGCAAGCCGGCAGGGGTCGAAGAGTGAGGAGAGAAAAAGCGACTGCGGAGTAACAATGGCAGAGCAAACCGACCTGATCATCCTCTGGCGCACCATCGTCCAGGCCGGCGGCATCCCGGCCTGGATTGACTCCCAGCTCACGGTTCGCGGCCTGTTCGTGACGCGCCGCGACGCCTCCGAGATGTCGGAGCGCGAGCTGGAGGGCTACAAGAAGGAGCTGAAGGCCGAGGCCGAGGAGCGGCGCAAGCTCCGCCGGGAAGCGTGGCGCGCCTACAAGGCCAACCACATCGTCTATCTCGGCGACGGCGTCTTCTGGAAGGACGCCGGCGGCCCCGACAAGTGGGACGTGGAGCACGCCGAAGAGCGGGCGGCCGAGAACGAGCTGCCGCCGCTGGACTCGCCGCAGCAGCTGGCCGAGGCGCTGGGGCTGAGCATCTCGCAATTGCGCTGGCTGGCGTTCCATCGCGACGCCGCCACCAGCATCCACTACCGGCGCTTCGTGATCCCCAAGCGGGGCGGTGGCGAGCGGGCCATCTGGGCGCCGCTGCCGAAGCTCAAGGCGGCCCAGCACTGGATCCTCCACAACGTCGCCGAGAAGCTGCCGGTCCACGGCTCGGCGCACGGCTTCCTGCCCGGCCGGTCCACACTGACCAACGCCAGCAGCCACACCAACGCCAGGATGCTGGTCAAGGTGGACGTCAAGGACTTCTTCCCCACGGTGACGCTGACCCGGGTCAAGGGGATCTTCCGCAAGGCCGGCTACCGCGATCAGGTGGCGACGCTGCTGGCCCTGCTCTGCACCGAGTCGCCTCGTGAGGTGGTGGAGCTGGAAGGCAAAACCTATTTCGTGTCGCTGGGCCCGCGCTGCCTGCCGCAGGGAGCGCCGACCAGCCCGGCGCTGACCAACACCCTCTGTCTGCGGCTCGACCGCCGGATCAGCGGCCTGGCCCGGAAGCTGGGCTACGGCTACACGCGCTATGCCGACGATCTGACCTTCAGCCTGCCCCGAAGTCACAAGGGCAAGCCTCGGCTCGGGACGCTGCTGGGGTGTGTGCGCCGCATCCTGGAAGCGGAAGGGTTCCGGCTCAACCCGGAGAAGACGCGCGTCCATCGCAGCGGCGGCCGGCAGCAGGTGACGGGTCTGGTGGTCAACGGCGACGGTAAGCCGCGGGTGCCGCGTGTCCTGCGCCGGCAGCTCCGCGCCGCCGTCCACAACCTCAAGAAGGGCAAGCCGCTCAAGGAAGGGGAGACGCTCGCAAGACTGGAGGGATATGCGGCGTACGTCAACATGACCAACAAGGAACTGGGAGGCAAGCTCCTGGCGGTGCTGCGGAATGGCACTGTTCCGGCGGTTTGAAGGAAAAGGTTGGCCCGCCCTCCTGTCCCGTGGGTGCGCTGCGCGACCCACGGCTGGGTTGTGCAACCCCTTCGGGGTAGGAAGACAGGGCTCGCGTTGTCCACCAACCGCAAAGCGGTTGCATAACCCAGCCGTGGGTCGCGCAGCGCACCCACGGGGACGGTTACAGTGAACCTATCTTTTTCCGAAACCCCTTGGCCGCGCCGCGGTCACCCGGTCCCCTTCTCTTCCTCAGCCGCCGGGGCCGCCTTCTTCTGCAGCAGTTCGCTGGCCAGGGGCAAATCCTTGACAGTGTTCAGCCCGTGCATTTGCAGGAACTTCTTCGTCGTCCCATAAAGCATCGGCCGGCCCAGCGAATCGTCCCGGCCGGCAATGCGGATCAGTCCCTTCTCCATCAGCTGCTGCAAAATGTCGCCGCTCTGCACGCCGCGAATCCCCTCGCGGTCGGCCCCATTGAACGTGCCCTGGTCGCGACATCAGTCATCGAGCGCATTGCCGCTCATCAGAAGTTCGTTGACCACCAGAGAACCCTGGAAGAGCTGGGCGTTGCCGCTGGCGGAAAGCTGAGCCAGGGGAGCGTAGAAGATGCCGCCGTTGAAGGTCACTCTTGCATTGCCGCTGAGCGAATCCCTCCTGGCGTTGTCGCGCGATTGGAAGAAGGCGATGCCGGCATAGGTGCCGCTGCTCATCGCTGTCAAGTTGATGCTGCCGTTGCCGCTGACATTCAACGCCCCGAAGCTGTTGCCGCAACGCAGCACGTTGCCGCCGGCGTTGTAGATCAGGACGCCGCTGCCAGTGACCCGGGCGTTGCCGGAGATGGTCATGCCGCCTCCAGCGATGATGTAGATGCCGGGATTGAGAGTCAGCTGGGCATTGGCCGAGACAATGATCTGGGTGTAGATGCCCGGGTTGATGGTCCGCGAACTGTTGCCGCCGAGGCTGAACGATCCCAGGTTGGGAAGTCCCGTCGTAGCAGGAGCAGGCAGGCTAACCAGGGGGTCCGCCACCGAAGCAGCTTTGGTGTGGACCGGGTGGGCCGACCTGGCGTTGCCCGAGAACGTGTCCCCGCCTGTCACGTCGATCTGAGAGGCATTGACCAGAGCGTTGCCACTGGCCGCCAGAGCCGTTGTTGAGCTGGAATCCACAAAGACATCGCCAGCGATGTTGATCCGCGCGTTGCCAGAAAGGTTCAGTGCCCCGGGGGCTGTCGCGTTCAGGACGTACACTCCGGGCTGGAAGGGTTGTGTGGAGGAAGGTTGGACAGTGAGGGCGCCATTGCTGTAGGCGATGGTATAGTCGTGATCGACGCCACCGCTGACGGTGATGGGATAGGCGCCTGCGGGGCTGGCGCTGGTGGCCGTGGTACTCAGAGAGGGTGGGAGGGTCAGGCTGGTGCTGTTGTCACCGTTGACGAAGCCGTTGTAGCTGGCGGTCAACGTGGGCAGAACACTGCCGGCAAGCATGCTTTTGTTGTCTGCGGTGATTGTCAAGGCGGCAGGGGTGACGGTTAGTGTGCCGGGGGTGTAGCTGATGGTGTAGTCACTGTCCACGGCACCGCTGGCGGTGATGAAGTAGGGGCTGCCTGAGACGTGGCTGCCGGTTGTGGCCGTGGTGCTCAGCAACGGCCGCGAGGTCAGGCTACTGCTGCTGTCACCGTTGACGAAGCCGCTGTAACTGGCGGTCAGCGTCGGGAGCGAAGCGCCGTAGACTTTGGAGGCGCTGTTGGCCGTGATGGTCAACGCGACCGGTGTGACTGTCAGAGCGCCGCCGACGTAGCTGATGTTGTAGTCGGTATCGACCGCCCCGCTGGCGGTGATGGGGTACGGGGTGCCCGCGACGTGGCTGCTGGCCGTGGCCGTCGTGGCCAGCGTGGGTGTCGTGGTCAGGCTGGTGCTGCTGTCGCCGTTGACGAAGCCGCTGTAACTGGCAGTCAGCGTGGGCAGTGGTCCGCCGTAGACCATGCTCTTGTCATCTGCCGTGATGGTCAACCCAACTGGCGTGATCGTCAGAGTGCCGTTGGTGCTGGTCACCAAATAATTGCTGAGCAGGTCGTTTGGATCATTCAGCACCGGGACGATTGCGTAACCCGCGGAAAGCAAATGGCTGGCCGAAGTCGCCGTCGTGGTGTAACTGGCGGTGATGCCATCTCCGCTGAGTACGCCGGTCAACGTGCCGGTCAGGGTCGGGTTGGCGCCTCCGTAGGGACGACTGTTATTGTCGGCGCTGACGGAGAGCGGGGCCTGGGTGATGATGAGGGTGACGGCCGAACTGTCGGCATTGGTATAGGCGGAGTTGCCGCTCTGGAAGTGGCCGATCACCGTGAAGGTGCCCGCGGTGCTCGGCGCCGCGTTGCCCAGGTTGGTGCCGCTGGTGTTCGGCCCGGCGTAGTAAGTGAAGGAGAAGGTGCCCTGGTCGCTGACGTCGCTGCCGTTGAAGCGCGCTGCGGCGCTGGCGGCGTAGACGGTGTGGTTGTAGCTGCCGCCGGCGGCCGTGACCGTGACGATCGGGGTGACCGAGGGCTGGATGGTGGTGCTGGCCTGTGCCGACGTGGGTGTTGCCTCGACGTTGCCGGCGTTGTCGGTGGCGACGCTGTAGAAACCGTAGCTGTGTCCGCCCTGGCCGGTGTAGGTGGCCGAGGTCGGGGTCGTCGCCGCTTGCCAGAGTGTGAACGGGCCGTTGTTGTCGGAGACGTAAACCTTGAACGAGGCAAGCCCCGAGCCGCCGCTGTTGTCCGAGCCTGACCACGAGACGGTAAAACTGCCCGGGGAGAAAGCCGGCAGGGCCGCGATGCTGCTCGTCGGCGGGGTAGCGTCCACATTCGTCGTCGCCTGCGCGGCGGTGGGCGCCGGCTGGACGTTGCCGGCGTTATCGGTGGCGACGCTGTAGAAGGCGTAAGCATGGCCGTCCACGCCCGTGAACGCGGCCGAGGTCTGAGGCGTCGCCGCTTGCCAGAGCTTGAACGGGCCGTTGTTGTCGGAGACGTAGACGTCGAAACTGGCGATGCCAGAACCGCGAGCGTCGTCCAGGCCGGCCCAGCTGACGGTGAAGCTCGCCGGGCTAAAGGCCGGCAGGGCGATAACGCTGCTAGTGGGCGGGCCGGCGTCGATGGTGTTGAAGATCGGTGTGGTGTCCAGAGAACTCTGGCCGGGCAGGCCGGCCTGGAAGATGACCGTGGCCTTGGCGTTGATCGTGGTGCCGGTGGTGTCGGCGGCTTTCGGCTCGATGGTGTAGCTGACGAACCCCTGACCTTCGACAGCGTCAGCATCCGGGGGCAAGAACCCCTTCTCCGGGTTGCCGACCGGCACGTCGAGCGTTGTCGGGTCGATGGAAGTAAAGGTCCAGCTGACGACGCCGGTTTGCTTGTCGAGTTGAGCGGTGACGTCAACGTAGACCCCAGCCGTGCCGCGAGCGTCGATGCGAGTGCTGTAGGAGGTCAGGCCGGCCGGCACCGGGTACAGTTGGCCGCTGAACCCGAAACTGCCGAGCTGGAAAGTGCTCCAGTCGAGGTTGGGGTCGAGCTGCTGGGTGACCGTGACGACCTGGGCTGGAGCGCTGGCGGACGGCTCGTTCTCGAAGCCGATGGTGTAGGGCATGATTGCACTCACCGGGACGAAACCCGACGACCCATAACCGGCGGGACCGGAGATGAAGTTGGGGTCGCCGGGGGCGATGACCTCGGTGTGGACAGTTTCGGTCGCGGCGGAAGCATTGGAACTGAAAAAGAAGATGGCACCAGCTATGGCACCACCCACCAGCAGGAGTGGCAGATCAACCGGGGCTGCCGCAATCAGGAGTGCTGTGAGTGCTAACTCTCCGATGATTTCCAGCTTATCGGACTTAGTCGGGCTGCGCAGGGTAGGAGGCTCCTCTTCCTCGTCCTCGTCGGCGGGCATCCGGAAACCGATGGGATTCGGCGTCCGGGGATCCTTGCCAGGATTAGCCCTGTCAGGGATATCAAGGTCTGAGCCGAAGCCGGGTTGGCGGGGCACACGTACGGTGTCGGCAAATTCATCATCGTCACCAAACTGGTAATCCGGAAGACTCGGGGACGTCCCCGTGGAATCACGAAAACTGACCGGATTATTCAATGCGTATTTGTAAACATTCTCCCCCCCTCGCTGGCCTATTGGGTCAGCATTGATGAATCTGCCATCCGACGGTGAATAGAACCGCGCGCGCATGAAGACCAAACCGTTGCCTTGCGCCATAACGCCCGACTGGCCATTGTACTGGAACGGATTGGCCAGCGCCCCGTGTGCGCTGCGGACCTCGCCGAAGGGCAAGTAACTATAGGAATTCACATCGGTGCCGGTGCTGCCGGACAGGCCGACGGTGGATCCCTTCGCGTCAAAGCTGTAGTAGTAGGGCGTGCCGGTCGATGTGACCTGACTTACTAACCCGAGCCCTTGTGTATAATTCGCGATCAGGTTGCCGCTGCCGTCGTACTCGCCGATCACGTTGCCGATGCCGGTGGGATCCACGAGGTACTGTGTCGTCTGGCTGTTGTCCGTGCTGGCAATGAGATTGCCCAGGGCATCGTAGGTGTAGGTCCACGTATCCGTTGAGGTCTGCACACCGATCAGCTGATTCTGGACGTTGTACGTGTAGACCGTGGTGCCACCGAGCCCTGTGGTGACCGTCAGGTTGCCGTCCTGGTCGTACCCGTAGGTGGCCCCGCCCACGGCGGTGTACTCGTTGAGGTTGTTAGTGGTGTAGGCGGTGGTTACCCCATTCTGGGTCACCGTGGTGCGGTTGCCCATGGCGTCGTAGCCGTAGGTGATGGTCTGGCCGTTAGGCAGCACGACCGAAGTGAGCTGGCTGTCGGCGTCGTAGCCGTAGGTCGTGGTCCCCTCCAGCGTCGTCATGGTCAGCACGTTGCCGAGGTCGTCGTAGGTGTAGTTGAACTCGGAGTTGACCGTGCCATCGGGGGCAGAGTTGATCAGTGATTGAATCTGGCCGGTCGGGGTGTACGTGTACGTGGTGTACGTACCGTTGCCCATGTCCTCGCGGATCACCTGGTTGGCGTCGTTGTAGTGGTAGGTGGCGATGAGGTTGCTGGCGCTGTCGGTCATGGTGGCTAGGCGACCGCTTGTGTCGTACGCATAGCTGACGACATAGCCGTTCTGGTTCATCTGGTCAAGCCGGCCGTTGGCGTCATAAGCGTATGCGATGAACCTTCCGTCGGGGTCGGTCACGGAGGTCACGAGGTTCGGATAGGCCGCATCGTCATACGCGAACGTCGTAGTGCCGCTGGCATTTGTCGCCGTCAGAAGGTTGCCGCTGTTGTCGTAGGTGAAATCGGTGTGGACGCCGTTCCCGAAGTTTTCCTCGGTGACCTCGCCCAAGCCGTTGTAGGAGTATGCGGCGGCCTGGCCGTTGGCGTTGATGAGCTGCTGGACCTCCCCGTTGGGGTTCGGAACGAACTGTGTGGCACTGCCATCGGCGGCGGTGATCTGCGTCAGATCTCCCTGGCCGTTGGTCGTGTAGGTCGTCAGGTTGCCATTCGCGTCCCGGAGGCTGGCCAGGGTGCTGAACGTCTGGTTGTAGATGGCCTTGATGGTGTTTCCATAGGGATCCTCCTGGCTGGTCTGGTTCCCCAGCGGGTCGTAACCGTAATCGACAATGGAGCCGTCCGGCAGGATGGTCCCTGCAAGGTAGCCATTGCCGTCGTACAGGAATTCGTAGATGTTCCCCGAGGCGTCCTCGATCGACGTGGGCTGGCCGATCTCGTTGTACTGGACCGTGGTGGTCGCGTTCGTGGCGTCGATGCGGGCAGTGTAGCCGCCCGGCGTGAGGTAGCCAAAGGTGATGCTGCCGGTGTTGTTGTCGCCGTGTTCGTTTTGCGGCCTGCCCTGGGAGTCGTAGGTGAAAAAGGTGTGCGTGCCGTCGGTGTGGGCGATCGATTGCAGGGCGTGTTCCGCCGTCGGGTTGCTCGGAGCGGTGACGTACGTGTAGGAAACAGTGCCATTCGGACCGGTCACGCTTTGCAGATACTGCGCGTCCGGGTTGTTGGTTCCGTTGTTCGGGTTGTTTGGATCGGCGCTGTAGGTATACGTGACGGTCTGCCCCGTGGAGGCGGCCACGGTGTCGATCACTCCAGCGGCGTTGTAGTGACACGTCAAGCTGGCGCCACTGGAGGAGGTCAGGATCAGCTGTGAACCGTTGCGGGTGGCGACGATGCTGTTGCCGTTGCTGTCCTCGCTGGAGGCGAACAACCAGTTGGTCGCATTCGGATTCGGATTCGGAGCGAACGTCTCGACCGTGCCGTCCGCTTCGCGCAGCACGAAAGACCCGTTCGCGAGGACCAACGTGGCGGGGTCGCCAGGGCCGCCCTGGAACGTATTAAGCCCCACAGGAGTAAACGCGCGCATCGCCCCTCCCTGGTTGATGAACACGTCGCCCGCGGTGGCGTCGGTGGTCGTGTCGAGGGAGGCGGAATCATCTCCCAGGAAGGACCAGCCATAACCGAACGACCCGAGCTGATAACGTCCCGGAATCGAGTTGACGAACGTCCGCGTCAAACTCAGCGACAGCCCGGGCGCGGGGACGCTGAGGTCGGTGCTCGTCGCCAGGATCGGTGTCGGCAGCGCGTCTTCCGCTTTTTCCAGCTCCAAGGCCATCACCTGGCCCAGGCTGGTGACGCTCTCACCCTGTTCCGTCAGGTAGGCGCTGTCGCTCTCCAGGACCGACTGGACCTGACCGACGGTCGTGCCCAGGGAGGCCGTCAGGTTCGGAATCATCGCGTTCCAGGCGGCCTGCGCGATGGAACTCGGGCGAGCGTTGTTCCAGTCGATGGGCGTGTTGCCGTTCACGACGCCCAACCCCTCCGTAACCGTCTCGTGTGCGAACGCAGGCACGAGGTTAAAGATAAACAACCGCCCATTCCGGAGATCGCCCGGCGGCAACGTGGGAAACAGCCCACCGGTATTGGAGACCGTAAAGGGCGTTGGGTTGCCAATAAAGTGCCCTTGCGAATCTACCAGGCCGACTTCAATGATGGGTGAATAGGCAGGCGTGGCTGCCGGGTTACTGACATTAACCGAAACCGGGACCCACGCAACGGGACTCCCATAGATCACGCCGGGAGTCAGAGGGTCCCAGTACACGAGGGGAACAAACGCCGGGGCGGAGATGGTGACCTGGGCGCTCACCAGTTGGGTCGCGGAAAAGTTGTCGAACTGCGTGGGCGCCGTTGCGATCTGCCCACCCTGCAGTGCCTGGACGAAGTAAGTGCCCGCTGGGACCTGGGTGAGATCAAACGCCGCGAAGACCTCGCTCGAGCCCAGAACGGAGACCGACATCGGGTCGAAGGTGTTGCCGCTGCCGTCGCGCAGACGCACCGTTGTCTGCGGCGTGAACCCCGCACCGGTCAGGTCCAGGGCCGTCAGCCCCGGAGTGGTGGCCGCCCCGGACGTAAAGCTTTCGATCTGGAGAGGAGCGGCCAGTGCCTCCAGGGTAAACGGCTGCCCGGTGCCAGCGCCCTGCTGCCCCTGCACCAATACGTAGTAGGTGCCTCCCTGGGAACCAGGTAGCATAAGCGACGGCTGCAGGGTGTTGACGTTGACGTCTGTCTCGTTGAACACCGACGGGGTTGGCACGACGAAGCGGCTCGCGAATACCTGCGCCTGGTCCGCGGCGCTGAAGTTCGCATCGACCTGGACGTCCTGGCCCGGCCGCACGAGGACCTGGTAGTACAGGTCCTGTCCGTTTGCGAGGGTGCCGGTCACGGTGCTTCCCAGCGCAAGGGCCCGCGTACTCACCGGTAGTGCCTGCGCTGCCGCAGCCACGTTGTTAGCCCGGTTCACGTCCGGCACCTGCAAACCACTGTCGGCCACCACAATGATGTGATACGTGCCGTCGATCACTCCGGGCAGCGCCGCCGTGAGCGTCTCGGTGTAACTGGACAGGCCGGCCACGTCGCCTGTGTGAGCGACGCGGCCGAGGAGTAAGTCGTCGGCGCTGAGCACCATGTCTGCCGAGAGATAGACGGAATCGGTCCAGTTCCCGGTGGCCGCGACCGTGCCCAGGTTTTTCACGGTGCAAGTTACGGTGATGGGTTGCCCGGGGATGGCGGGGGCCGGCGTGGCGGCGACCGTCGCCGGGGCCACCGCCAGGTCCGCTGCCGAGGTCGTCCCGACCAGGTCGAGGTTGGTTGCGGTGAGTTGGACGACGAAAGCCGGCGCTCCGCCGAACTGGGGGAAGTTTAAGGTCGCGAAGCTGCCGCTGACAGCGGAAGAAGTCAGGACGTTGAACGTCTGGCCGCCGCCCGGCGCGAAGCCGTTAACCAACGAGACGTTGAGCGTGCCGCCGAGCGTGGCGGCAGCGGAAACGTTGAGCTGTTCATACTGGCTGCCCGCCGTGGCACCGCCGATCTCGAGATTGAGGGCGCCGGTCGCGGTCTGCCGATAGGTGCCGTTGACGGTGAGGATGCCGGGTGAGTTGCCCGGGCTCACCCGGCCGCTGTTGCTGACGTCGGCGGTGACGGTCCCCGATCCGCCGAGGCTGCCGCTGTCGTCGATGGTGACGGTGTTGGTGGCGACCAAGGAGCCATCGACGACCGTGCTGCCGTCGGTCACGTAGTTGCCGCCGGCAGTGAACGTGCTGCCGGCGCCGATGGTCACGCCGCCCTGGTTGCCGAAGGCGCCCGTGGTCAGGTTGGCGCCATTCTGGATGGTGAGGCTGCCCGTGGCGGCGTTGGTGGCAAGGCCAGCGAGGGCGTCGGTGGTGCCGCCATCACTGTAAATGTGTGAGCCGGCCCCATCGAGAAGCACGGTGGCCGCGTTGGTGACGACGTCGGCGCCGAGGAACCGGATCGTGCTGTTGGCGACGGCCTCCCAGGTGCCGCCGGTCAGGGTGCCCGCCGAGAAGTTGGCAACGCCCTGAACGGTCAATGTGCCGCCAGCCTGAACCTCGATGGTCCCCTCGTTGACCAAGGCCCCGCCCGTGGCGCTGCCGATGAAGCCGGAGTTGCCCCGCAGGGTGATGCCCGGGGCGATGGTCAGCGTGTCGCCGCCGGGAACCAACAGCCCGTCGCCGGCATTACTGTGGGCGAGGGTCGCAGTCCCAGTGCCGTTCAGGGTCTGTGTACCCTGAAAGATCATGAAGCCCGCGGCACCAAATTTGATGGCGCCCTGGTTCAATGTCAGCCCGCCCGTTACGGTCACGTGCGCGCCGTCGAGGAAGGACAACTGGCCGGTCTCGTCCAGGGTGCCGGCCAGGGTCACGCCCGCCAGCGTGCCGCCATAGGCGGTGCCGATCAACGCGGCGCTACCCGCGGTGGACACCGTGCCGCCGCTGATGGTGCCGCCCTCCAAGTTCCACGAGCCGGTGGTGTTGTTCAGGGCCAGGGTGTCCGCACCGGCCATGGTCAGGGTGCCGGTCAGGTAGAGCGTGCCCTGATTGGTGATGGTGCCCAGGTTGGCCAGGCCGAACGCACCGCCGAGGTTCACGATGGAGCCTGCCGCCGCGGTGATCGTGCCGGTGTTGGTCCAGGCGCCGGCCAGGTAAAGTGTGCCGCCATCGACTTCAATCGTGCCGCTGTTGGTCCAGGAACCGCTCAGGTTGACGGGGCCAACGTCGACCTCAATCGTGCCGCTGTTGGTCCAGGAACCGCTCAGGTTGACGGGGCCGCCGTTGATGGCCTGGATGGTGCCGTCGTTGACCCAGTTGCTGCCGTGGATCGTGAAGCTGCCGCCGCCGGGGCCGACGCTGGCGTCGCCACTGAGGGTCCCATAGTTAACAAGGCTGTTGCTGCCCACGTCCAGGCTGGCGCCGCTGCTCTTGATCGTGATGCCGGCGGCGATGGTCAGCGTCTGGTTGCTGCCGGACAGGCCGATGCCGCTGCCGTACTGGGCCGTCACCGTGCCGCTGCCGGCGAGCGTTTGCGTGCCGGCGAACGTCAGGCCGGAATAGGGGTCCATCAGCACGTTACCGCCGCTTAGCGTCAGCCCGGCGCCCGTTTGGGCTGTGTCAGTCACCTGCAAGGAAGTCTCGATGTGCAACAGGCCCGAAAGCGTGACGTCATTGAGCGTGTTGCCGTAGGCTGCCAGCAGGGTGTCGCTGACAGTGCCACCGTTGATGGTGCCGCCCGCCAGCGTCAAGGCGCCCCTCGTGCTGTCCAGTGTCTGGCCTCCCAGGTTCAGCGTCCCGGTCAGGTTGAGCGTCGTCGCGCTCACATCGCGGATCACTGTTCCCAGCGTGGCGAGAGTCACGGTGCCGCCCAGGCTCAGAGTGCCGCTGTTCAGCAGATAGAGCGTACCCCGGTTGGTCCATGAGCCATGCAGGCTGACCGTGCCGCCGTCGGCGCTGATGGTCGTGTCGTTGGTCCATGAGCCAGTCAGGTTGACGGGGCCGCTGTTGATGGCCTGGATGGTGCCGTCGTTGACCCAGTTGGTGCCGTTGATCGTGAAGCCGCCGCCGCCGGGGCCGACGTTGGCGTCGCCGCTGAGGATCCCATCATTGACGAGGCTGTTGCTGCCCACGTCCAGGCTGGCGCCGCTGCTCTTGATCGTGATGCCGGCGGCGATGGTCAGCGTCTGGTTGCTGCCGGACAGGCCGATGACGCTGCCGTACTGGGCGGTCACCGTGCCGCTGCCGGCCAGCGTTTGCGTGCCGACGAACGTCAGGCCGGTGTAGGGGTCCATCAGGACGCTGCCGCCGCTGCCGAGCGTCAGCCCGGCGCCCGTGTGGGCGGTGTCGGTCACTTGCAAGGCAGATTCAATGTGCAGCAGTCCCGAAAGCGTGACGTCGTTGAGAGTGCTGGTGGAGGAGTTCGCCACAATTGCAGTCCCTGCTGCAATTGTCGCATTCGCCAGGGTGCCACCCGCAAGGGTCACTGCACTGCTATCGCTGAAGGAGCCGAGGACGCTGAGCGTCCCTCCCGAGAGTATGATGGGAGCGCTGGCCATGATGCTGTTGACGGTGTCGATACCGGCCGAGTGCGTGATGGTGCCAGTCACCCCCGTGATCGATACATCGTCGCTCGCGCCCGGCAGCACCCCGGTACTCCAGTTACCAGGAGTGCTCCAGTTGCCGCCGGTCGATGGGCCAGTCCAGGTGACCGCGGGCGCGATCCGGTCTTCAAGCACCTCAAGCCAGGGTCGCGTCGAACCACCTGCGCATCCCCGTCCGCGCAGCAGGCAACGCCTGGCAGGACGCCGAACCAGTTCCAGAAGCCGACGAAATGAGGAGAAAAACATGGCACTCATCCAGTAGAAGCCGAAGGATCGACGGTGGCGGGAGAGTCCCGCGACACGCATGCGCCGGGAGCCCGGAAAGCACTTCCACCACTGCGCCCTCCCTGTACTGAACGGGATCCGCGCCCCGGGCGAACATCCGGGGGAAGAAAGATTTCCTTTCGGCGGCCGGAGAGGTCGCGTACAATGCCTATCGTCATCGTTCGAGAACGGTAAGCGCAGGCAGATCACTCAGTCCCAGCAGGAGGAACCCGGCATGCCTGAAGAACTGTCCTTCGTGGATCTCGTCCTCAGGGTCCGGGCGGGCGACCAGGCGGCGAGTGCGGAGTTCGTCCGCCGCTATGAGCCGGCCATCCGCATCGTGGTCCACGCCCGCCTGCACGACCCGGGCCTGCGGCGCGTACTGGACTCGATGGACATCTGTCAGTCGGTCCTGTGCAACTTTTTCGTGCGTGCCACCGCCGGGGAATTTGAGCTGGAGACGCCGGCTCAGTTGATCAAGCTCCTGGCCACCATGGCGATCAACCGTCTTACTGATCACGTGCTGAAACAACAGGCAGCGCGGCGGGACCACCGTCGCACCGAGCGGGCCTCCGCGAGTGGCCAGGAGTTCGTCGATCAGGGCCCTGGCCCGAGTGAGCTGGCGGCCGACAAGGAGTTTCTCGAGGTCTTCCGGAGTAAGCTGTCAACCGAAGAACGGCACCTCGCCGCCCAGCGCGCCCTCGGGTGCTCGTGGGCGGAGATCGGGGCGGAGGTGGGCGGCAGTCCGGACGCCCTGCGCGTTCAGCTGGCCCGCGCGGTGGACCGGGTGACTCGAGAACTGTGCCTGGACTGAGCCGCTTTCGGGATAACTTTTCGGTTTCGGGTGACTTCTCTGTTCGGTTCGGTCCCGAATCTCGTTCCTCTTGATGGATCGTTCTCTCTTCCCGCGCACGTTCCCTGGTGCGTCCGCGCCCGGAGTATTCGCATGGCTATCGAGGAATCGACCCCGGCAGAGCTTGTCGAACTGCTGCGGGCGGAGCAACGGCGGCTCTGGCTGGCCGGGGAGCAGGTCGCTACCGAGGCCTATTTCGTGCTCTACCCGCAACTCGTCGCCGACGTGACCTGCGCGCTCAAGATGGTCTACAACGAGGTGCTGCTGCGTGAGGCCGCGGGTGATGCCCCTCGGATCGAGGAGTACGTCCGCCGGTTCCCGCAGTATGCCGACCAGCTCGCTCCTCTTTTTGAAGTCCATCGGGCGCTTGAGGGTGATCAGCTGCTTGCGGCCGCGACCAGCGTGACGCAGTCGGGTCAGACTGCAAGCCCGGACGAGGCCGAGAGGACGTGCCCCTGGCCCAAGGTCGCCGGGCACGAGATCGTCGGAGAATTGGGGCGGGGCGGCATGGGCGTGGTGTACAAGGCCAGGCAAGTCGGCCTCGACCGCGTGGTCGCCCTGAAGATGATCCTGGGGGAGAACCTCGCCGATCCGAGCCGGCTGGCCCGCTTCCGAGCCGAAGCGAAGGCGGTGGCGCTCTTGCAACACCCCAACATCGTGCAAATCTATGACGTCGGCGAGCAGGACGGCCGGCCCTATTTTTCCCTGGAGTTCATCGCCGGGGGCAGTCTGGCCGACGCGCTGAACGGCACCCCGCAGCCGGCGCGCCTGGCAGCGGGCCTGGTTCAGACGCTAGCCGGGGCGATGCACGCGGCTCATGAAAAGGGCATCATTCACCGCGACCTGAAGCCGGCCAACATCCTCCTGTCGTTTAGCCGCAACCCTGTAGCCACGGGCGGCTCGCCTGTCGCTACGGGGTCGCGGCTAAACGAATGCGTCCCCAAGATCACCGACTTCGGGTTGGCCAAGCACCTGGAAGCCGGGGACGGGCACACCGGCAGCGGCATGGTCCTGGGCACGCCGAGTTACATGGCTCCCGAGCAGGCGGACGGCAAGGTTCGGGAGCTCGGCCCCGCCGCCGACACGTACGCCCTGGGGGCCATCCTCTATGAGCTGCTCGTCGGCCGCCCGCCTTTCAAGGCCCCGACGCCGCTGGACACGTTGCGCCAGGTCCTGTCGGACGATCCGGTTCCTATCTCGCGCTTCCACCGCAAGGTGCCGCGCGACCTGAACACCATCTGCATGAAGTGCCTGGAAAAGGAGCCGCACCGGCGCTACGCCAGCGCCCAGGCCCTGGCCGACGACCTGGAGCGGTTCCTGACCGGCCGGACAATCCGAGCCCGCGCGCCGGCGCGCTGGAGCGCCTCTGGCGCTGGTGCCGGCGGAACCCCACGGTGGCCGGGTTGCTGACTTCGGTGGCTGCCCTGCTGGTGCTCCTGGCGATCGGCACTTCCGTCGCCACGGTGCGATTGAGCCGGGAGCTGGCACGGGTCGAGCGGGCCGAAGAAGCCACGCTCCAGGAGAAAGACGCCACGACTGACCGGCTCTGGGATTCCTACTGGCAGCAGGCGCGGGCGACCCGCCGCACCAACGAGGCCGGGCGCCGGTTCAAGGGCCTCGAGGTACTGGCGGCGGCGGCCCGAATCCGCCCCGATCTGAAACTGCGCAACGAGGCCATCGCCTGCATGGCCCTGGCGGACCTGCGTCTTGATCGGAAGCTGGAAATGGATCTGCCTCCGCTTGGCCACGTTGCCTTTGACGCCGGGCTGGAGCATTACGTCCGCAGTGACACCGTGGGCAACCTCAGTTTCCGCCGCGTGGCGGACGACCGGGAGATCATCAGCCTGCCCGGCCCGGGTTGCACGGCGCAGGTCATGCGCTTCAGCCCGGACGGCCGCTACCTGGCCGCCAAGCATTACCTCGGACACAGGGACGTGGCACGGGAATACCGAGTGTGGGATTGGCGGCGCGGCAAGCTCGTCGTGAAACAGTCCTCCGACCACCTGGGCCCGGCCCTCGACTTCAGTCCCGACGGCCGCCGGGTGGTCCTGGGGGGGCGAGCGGACGGCTCGGTGCGGTTTTACGACCTCCCCGCAGGCTTTGAGGTGCAATGCCTTCGGCTGGGCTACCCGCCGGACGAGCTGGCTTTCCACCCACGGGGAAACCAGCTGGCAGTGTCTTCCTCGTTCTTGCGCGTCTATGACCTGGAGGGGAAGGTCCTCGCAACGTTCCAGTCGGCGTGCCGGTGGCTTAGTGGCCTGGCCTGGAGAGGGGACGGTCGTTTATTGGCCGTGGCCGGCCACGACGGCAACATTTACGTCTGGGACGCCGAGGCCGGCCGCCAACAAGCAGTGCTGCGGGGACACCAGCGGGACGTCATCGAGGTGGCCTTCCACCCCGACGGCGACCTGCTTGCCTCCTCCAGCTGGGACGGCACGACACGCCTCTGGGACGCGGCGAGCGGCCGGCACCTCGTTTGGGCGCGTGGGGGGTTCGGGCGCTTCAGCACCGACGGTCGGTCCCTGACTTACCGGCGTGGATCGGAGGTCGAGATCTGGGAGGTGGCCAGCGGCCGGGAGTGCTGGCGGCTCCAGGGGTCTCGACACCCCCCGGCGGAGGCCTGGAGCATCCAGTTCAGCCCGGACGGGCAGTTGCTGGTCTTGTGCAGCAGTGACGGGGTCGGCTTCTGGGACGCCGCCACGGGCACGCCGGTGGCTGACCTGCCGCTCGCCCGGAACCCGACCGCCCTGTTCCACCCGGACGGGGGTACTCTGATCACCTGCGGCCCACAGGGCCTGTATCGCTGGCCGCTCACCCCGGCGGGTGCGGACGCGAGAAACGGCCTCCAGGTTGGTCCCCCCGAGGGCGTGGCGCTGGCGGGGGCTCGAAGACTGGAGCGCGCGTGCTGGGACCAGAAGGGCCGGCTTCTCGCCGTCGTCGATCGCAGTCAGGACCGAGTGCTCCTCATCGACCCCCAGGACCCAGCCAGGGAGGTCGTGCTGGGCGGCCATCCCGGCATGGTCTACATCAGTATGAGCCCGGACGGCCGCTGGGTCGCCACCGGGACCCGGAAAGGCACCGGAGTCAAAGTCTGGGACGTGGTTCGCCGGCAGCTCGCAGCCACTCTGCCGGGAGACGCCGCCACCGTTTGGTTCAGTCCGGATGGCCTGTGGCTGGTGACAGCTGTGTGGACCGAGTATCGCTTTTACCACACCGGCTCGTGGCAACCGGCCCACGTGATTCGCACGGAGGGCATGGAAGGCGGGTGCGGGATGGTGGCGTTCACGCCCGACGGCCAGAAGGTGGCCGTCGCGCATGCGGTCGGCTCGGTGAAGCTCGCCCGTCCCGAGACGGGCGAGGAGATCGCCACCTTGATGGTAGCCGAGCCGCAGATTATCGAGAGCTTGTGTTTCAGCCCGGACGGCAGCGTACTCGCGGCGGCAACATCCAACCAGGTGATCCAGCTCTGGGACCTGCGCCGAATCCGCCAACAGTTGGCGGTCCTGAACCTGGACTGGGACCAGCGGCCTTACCCCCCGGCCCAGGGGCCTGGCCCCGACGCGCCGCCTGTCCGTATCGACGTGCGCCTCAACGGTCCGTTGTATTATGCCCGCGGTCAGCGCCACTGGGGCAGGAAGGACTACGCCCGGGCCATCGTGGACTACCGCAAGACCATCGAAGTCGATCCGAACCGCGTTGCGGTCTGCAACGATTTGGCCTGGGCCTACGTCACCGGTCCCCTGGAACTCCGCGATCCGAAGCGTGCGTTGTCCCTGGTGCGACAATCCCTCGACAAGGATCCGAACAACGCGATGTACCTGAACACGCTCGGGCTGGTTCATTACCGCCTCGGAAACTACGCGGCGGCGGTGGCCGCGCTCAAGCCAAACGTCGAAATGGATGGCGGGAAAGACGCAGCCTTCGACTGGATTGTGCTGGCGCTGAGCCACCACGGCCTGGGGCAGACCCCCCAGGCCTGCGATTGCTATTTCCACGCCATCCAACCGCACGTGCTTGCCCGCCTGACGCCTGAGCAGAGGGAGGAGATGATCGCTCTCCGGGCCGAAGCGGACGCCCTGTTCGGCAAGAAGTAAGGCAGCTGCTGGCCGAGCGGCACGTTCCCGGGTTCGTGCCGGAAGATGCAGCGGATCCGTGGCCTGCTCGCCGAGGCAGTTGCCTCCTTGTCTTCAGCAGACAGAATAGCTCACTCGATGCAATCGTCTTCTGACATATTTCCCTTTATGTGACCCCGATGAAGATAGATTCGCTACGGTTCGGAGCTTGCCGCCGGTCCCTGCTCCTCGCCCTTGTCGGCCGGCTCCTCGGCCGACGGAGCGGGTTTCTTCCGCAACAGCTCGCTGGCCATGGGCAAATCCTTGACAGTGTTCAGCCCGTGCATTTGCAGGAACTTCTTCGTCGTCCCATAAAGCATCGGCCGGCCCAGCGAATCGTCCCGGCCGGCAATGCGGATCAGTCCCTTCTCCATCAGCTGCTGCAAGATGTCGCCGCTCTGCACGCCGCGAATCCCCTCGACGTCGGCCCGGGTGATCGGCTGGCGGTAGGCGATGATCGTCAGCGTTTCGCGGGCCGCCGCCGACAGCCGCAGTTCCGGCTGGCTGCGGCGCAGCCGGGCCAGCCAGGGGTGGAACTCCGGCCGGGTCTGCAGCTGGTAACCGCCGGCCACCTCCACCACCTGGAAAGCGGTGCCGTCGCGGTCGTACAGCTCCTGCAAGCGGCGGAGCAGACGCCGGCCCTCGGCGGCGTCGGCCAGCGTGGCGGCGGTCACCAGCCGCCGCAGCGTCACCGGCTCGTCGGCGGCCAGCAGGGCCGCCTCCAGCAGCGCCAGCCGGGAGTCGCGGGCCAGCTCGCCCCCTTCGCCCGGCTCTTCCGAGGGACGCGGCGGCAGATCGAGGAGCCGGCCAATCCGGGAGGGATGGTTGACCGGCCGGGTCGGACGATGCAGCAAGACGACTGGGCCGCGGCGCAGGGGATGATTCATGGCAGAGAGAATTTCCTGGCTTTCGGGGCGGATGCTTGCCGCTTGCGCGGCCAGCCATACAGTAACGCCGTTCCAGCATAACAAGGATTGCCGCGTAAAGAATCGCAATCATGACGACGCTATTACAGAGCTTTTTTGAGATATTTGAGAAATGGGGCTGGTGGTCGCACCCGGTGACTCTTGCCCTCGGGATGGCGTTGGCGGCCCTGATCAAGGTCCTCCTGCTGCTCACCTTCGTGGCGGTCTCGGCCATCTTCTTCATCTGGCTGGAGCGCAAGGTGGCCGGCCGGATTCAGGACCGGCTCGGTCCCACCCGCGTCGGCGGCAAGTTCGGCTGGCTCCAGACCATCGCCGACGGCATCAAGCTGCTGGTGAAGGAAGACCTCATCCCCGCCGACGCCGACCAGATGCTGTTCCGCCTGGGGCCCTACATCGCCTTTTGCGGCTCCTTCGCGGCCTTTGTGGTGCTGCCCTTCGCCAACGGCTGGGCCGCCCAGGTCATCAGCGTCAGCGTCTTCCTGATGCTGGCCATCATGTCCAGCGAGGTCTTCGGCATCATCCTGGCCGGCTACGGCTCCGGCAGCAAATGGGCCCTCTTCGGCGGCATGCGCGAGGCCGCCCAGATGGTCAGCTACGAGGTGCCGATGGCCCTGTGCGTCCTGGTGCCGGTCATCGTCGCCGGCTCGATGGACCTCAACTACATCGCGGGACAGCAGAGCTACGGCTTCTGGAACTGGTACGTCTTCAACGATCCGTTCACCTTCGCCGCCTTCTGGACTTACTTCACCTGCGCCACGGCCAGCTGCAAACGGGCCCCCTTTGACCTGGCCGAGGCCGAGAGCGAACTGGTGGCCGGCTTCCACACCGAATACAGCGGCCTGCGCTGGTCGTTCTTCTTCATGGCCGAGTATGGCAGCATGTTCGCCGTCAGCGGCATCGCCATCCTGCTGTTCCTGGGCGGCTGGCACATCGGCTTCCTGCCCGAGCTGAGTACCTGGTTCGCCAACCTGATGGGCAGCCCCGAGCAACCCTCCGGCCTGGGCTTCGTCCTGGGTAACCTCATCAACGTGGTCGTGTTCATCCTCAAGGGCTGGCTGCTGGTCTTCGTGATGATGTGGGTCCGCTGGACCTTGCCCCGGCTGCGCATCGACCAGGTGATGATGACCTGCCTGAAGTACCTGCTGCCGATCAGCTGTTTCCTGCTGCTGGGCGTCAGCCTGTGGCAGGTCCTGGTAATGCCGTGGATCGGGCCGTACTTCAAGATGGGGTTTGGTTCGCTCTGGCTGCTGTTGCTGCTGCTGATGATCGTCAAGCTGCTGGGCACTCCCAGCGACCTGAAAACGCCCGGTGTCGGCACCCCGTGGGGGCCGGCAGGCCCCGCCCGAATGCCGACGCCGAGCCGGAACTGATTTCTCCCGCCCTACGTAAGGCCTTGGACTGATGACCCTTACTACTTTCCTCTTCTACGTCCTGGCGGTCCTGACCGGCGCGAGTGCCATCGCCGTGGTGGTCACGCAGAACATCGTCCGGGCCGCCGTCTGGCTGCTGTTCGCCCTGGCCGGCACTGCGGGAGTCTTCTTCCTGCTGGGGGCCGACTTTGTCGGGGCCACCCAGCTGCTGGTCTACGTCGGCGGCACGCTGGTCCTGGTGGTCTTCGGCGTCATGCTCACCGCCCAGGGGCCGTTCATCAAGATGAAGATCGGCGCCGCCGAGTGGCTGATCGCCCTGGTCACCGCCATGCTGCTCTACGGCGTCCTGGCCATCAGCCTGCTGACGTTCAAGTCGCCCAGCAAGGGGGAGCTGTCGGCCGCCCAGATGGAGAGGACTACCCCGGGGAAGCTGCTGCCCAGCGTCCAGCTGGGCCAGTCGCTGCTGGGCTTTACCGAGGCAACGCCGGAGAAGGACCTCACCAACCTCACCCGGCTGGATGAGGGTCAGGCTGTGAGGAGACCGCGGCAGCCGATGGCCTATCTGCTGCTGTTTGAAGTCGTGTCGGTGCATTTGCTGGTCGTGCTGATCGGAGCAGCCTACCTGGCCCGGGCCAAGCGGCGGCGAACGAATACGACCCCTGCCGGCTTGCCCGGCAGGTGAAGCAGGTCATTGGCTCAGAGAGGAAGAGGCTGCAACGCTTGTTTCTACGACCCCTGCCGGCTTGCCCGGCAGGTGAAGCAGGTCACTGGCTCAGAGAGGAAGAGGCTGCAACGCTTGTTTCTACGACCCCTGCCGGCTTGCCCGGCAGGTGAAGCAGGTCACTGGCTAGCAGAAAAGGCATAACAAACCTTTTGTTCGCTGCCTTCTCTAGCCGCTGACCTCCTTCACCTGCCGGACAAGCCGGCAGGGGTCGAAAGAAGTAGAGGAGATCATGGAACCCGGGATCACCCTGAATCACTACCTGCTGCTGGGCGCGCTGCTGTTTGTCTGCGGTGTCGTCTGCATGGCCACCAAGCGCAACGCCATCGGCGTGCTGATGGGCGTGGAGCTGGTGCTGAACGGGGCCACGGTGAATTTTGTCTCCTTCGCCTATTTCAATCCGGCCTTCGAGCTGGAGGGCCAGATCTTCGCCCTGTTCATCATCGTCCTGGCGGCGGCGGAGGCGGCTGTGGCCCTGGCCATCGTGCTGAACTTCTACAACAACCACGAGAGCGTGGACGTCGATACGGCTGAGGAGTTGAAAGGCTAGTCATGACCAACTTCCTGGTACACTCTGGCTTTCTCCTGGCTGCCGAGCCCCCCTCTGCCGAGGCGCACCCCTGGTTTCTGGACAAGTACCCCGGCTGGTATTTTGTAATCGCCACCCTGCTGCCGCTGGCGTCCTTCGTCCTGATCCTGCTGTCGTTCGGTCTTTGGTGCGTCTTCCGCAATTACCGCGACACCAGCTGGGGCGAAAACCTGTACAACCTCTTCGGCGGCGACCGCCCCGGCAAGACGCCCGCCTACGTCGCCACGGGTGCCATCGGCCTGGCATTTGTTTTCAGCCTCACCGGCTTTGTCCTCTTCGCTTCCAGTCAGCACGAGCAGGAAGAGGAACGGGAGAAGCTGACCGGGCAGATTTCCCGGCTGCACGGCCAGCTGCACGAGAAGGCCGACAACGAGGAGCTGCAAAAGGAGCTGAAGAAGGCGGAGCATGAACTGGAGGAATTTAAGTCGCGCTGGAGCGGCCGATGGGACTGGGTCAGAGTCGCTCCGGCCAGGCTGAAAGATCCTGAACAGGGCACTGCCCTGCAGCTCGGGTTCTACATTGATGGTCTATCGGCGCTGATGTTCCTGATGGTGACCTTTGTCGCCACGCTGATCCACGTCTTCTCGATCGGTTACATGAGCGAGGAGGCGGAGGAGACGGTCGAGGACCATCACGTCCATACGGCGGACGGCCATCTGCGACGCCGCGGCCGGTTTGGCACGTTCTTCCTCTATTTGTCGCTGTTCTGTTTCTCGATGCTCAACCTGGTGCTGGCCGATAACCTGTTCCAGGTGTTCCTCAGCTGGGAACTGGTCGGCATCTGCTCCTACTTGCTGATCGGCTTCTACTTCGAGCGGCAGAGCGCCTCCAACGCCGCCAACAAGGCCTTCATCACCAACCGCGTCGGCGATGCCGGCTTCATCATCGGCCTGCTGATTATTTGGACCTACGTCGGCACCTTCAACTTCCAGGACATCTTCAGCCGGCTGCGCTGTCCCGAGCGCGACAGGCAGGGCGAACTGGCCCTGCACGGCCGGATCGTCCGCGGCGAGGTCGTTGCCAACGCGAAAGAGCCGAACGGCCTGAAACTGCTGGTCCCGAAGGTCGATGAGCCCTTGACGGCCCTGAACACCCAGGTGGTGCTGTTCCCCCGGGAGATCGACGGTCGGTTTGAAGGCGTCAAGCCGTCCGCCGAGAAAGACAAGGAAACTGCCCTGGTCAAGGACCACCCCGGACCAAAAGAGTATGGCCACGTACCGACCTGGGTGCTGGTCGTGGCGGGCCTGGGCATCTTCCTCGGCTGCGTCGGCAAGTCGGCCCAGTTCCCGCTGCAGGTGTGGTTGCCCGATGCGATGGAGGGCCCGACGCCGGTTTCCGCCCTGATCCATGCGGCGACGATGGTGGCCGCGGGCGTCTACCTGGTGGGCCGGGCCTTTCCCATTTTCACCTGGGAGGTGCTGCTGGTCATTGCCTACACCGGCGCCATCACCCTGTTCGTGGCCGCCACCATCGCCGTGGTGATGACCGACATCAAGAAGGTGCTGGCCTACTCGACGGTCAGCCAGCTGGGCTACATGATGCTGGCCCTGGGCGTCGGCGGCTGGGTCGCCGGGTTGTTCCACCTGATCACCCATGCGGTCTTCAAGGCCCTGCTGTTCCTGGGTTCGGGCAGCGTGATCTACGGCTGTCACCACGAGCAGGAAATGACGAAGATGGGCGGCCTGTTCAGCAAGATGCCGATCACCGCGCTGACCATGCTCGCCGGCCTGCTGGCCATTGCCGGCATTCCGCTGTTCACCGGCTGGTACAGCAAGGATTCGATCCTGGTTCAGTGCCTGGGCTTCTCCCTGGTCAACAAAAACCATTGGATCCTGTTCGTCGTGCCGCTGGCCACGGCCGGCATCACCGCGTTCTACATGGCGCGGATGTGGCTGATGACCTTTACCGGCGAGCCCCGGGACAGGCACGTCCACGAACACGCCCACGAATCGCCCTGGCTGATGACCGCTCCCCTGATCGTGCTGGCGGTGCTGAGTCTCTGTGCCGCCTGGGGCTGGCCGATCTGGGACGCCCAGGAAAGCCTCCTGGAAAAGCACTTGCACCATGCTCAGCCTATAGCGGCGATCCACGCCGATTTTGGCCACGTGCTGCCGTCCCTGGAGACGCATTCCGCAGCCTGGGAGTACCTGGCCAGCGGCACCCGCTTGCCCGATAGCCTTAACGTCCGCTACCAGGCGGCGAAGAATCACGACCTGGCGGGCGGCCTGGCTCTGCTGCTGGTGGTCATCGGGGGCCTGTTCGCCTACCTCGTCTACGGCGCGCGGGTGCTGGACCCGGCCGAGTCCAAGGAGCAGTTCCCCGTCGTGCATACGTTCCTCAGCCGCAAGTGGTATTTCGACGAGGTTTACAGCGTCCTGGTGGTCCGGCCGGCGCTGGTGGTGGCGGTGGCCTTCCGCTGGTTCGATCAGCGGGTGATCGACGGACTGATCAACGGCCTGGGCTGGCTGACGGTGCGCGTGTCGAGCTGGGACGGCGTCATCGACCGCAACGTCGTCGATGGCCTGGTTAACCTGGTGGCCAACGTGTTTTACGGCATTGGCGGCCGGCTGCGGACGGTGCAGACCGGCTCGCTCCGCAGTTACGTCCTGTTTCTGGCGCTGGCGGCGGTGGCGATCTTCATCGCGCTGGCTTACTTTGTGGGGAGTGCCCCCGCGAGATAATAGCCTGAGTGGATGCTCTCATGGAACAGCTTGATTTGTGGTTGATGACCGCGGTTATCTTCATCCCCAGCGTATTTGCCGTGGGGTTGCTCTTCTTCCCGAAGGGCTACGAGGAAGCGATGCGCTGGTGGACGCTGTTCGGCACGGCGCTGACGCTGGGCGTCAGCCTTGGGGCCTTCGTCCAGTTCAAGAAAGACACCGTCGATTACCTGGGTGTGCTGACTCCGGCCAACCGCGACCAAACAACCCTGATCTACCGTGCCGATCAGGCGGACTTTGCTCCCACCGGAACAACGCCAAAAGCCGGCGACTGGGTTGCTCGGACTCCCTGGATCGGGCAGTTCGGCATCGACTATTACCTGGGCGCCGACGGCATCAGCATGCCGCTGGTCCTGCTGACCACGGTGCTGAGCTTCCTGGCCATGATCGCCAGCTGGAAGATCACCAAGTTCGTGCGCGGCTACTGCATCCTCTTCCTGGTGCTGGAGACCGGCATGCTGGGCACGTTCCTGGCGCTGGACTTCTTCCTATTCTACATCTTCTGGGAAGTGATGCTGCTGCCGATGTACTTCCTCATCGGCGTCTGGGGCGGCCCCCGGCGCGAGTACGCGGCCATCAAGTTCTTCCTCTACACTCTGCTGGGCAGCGTGTTCATCCTGATCGCCCTGCTGGCGTTCTACTTCACCAACATCAGCGACTTCGTCAGTCCGGAACTCGTGGCCGCGAAGGCCAAGGAAGAGCAGAAGAAGGACAGCAAGTTGACCGAGGAGGAAGCGTTCAACAAGGCGACGGTCAACTCGTTCGACCTGGTGGCCCTGATGCGAGCGGGCAAGGCGGCGCTGCAGCATCTCAGCGGCGCGGAGGTCACGACGCGAGCAATCGACCCCTACGTGAAGGCGCAGGAAGCCACCCTGGCCAAGTGGAGTAACGAGCTGAAGACGCTCAAGGAGGAGCCGAAACCGGATGCGGACAAGGTCAAGCTGGCCGAGGAGAACGTCAAGCAGGCCGAGGAGCGCGTCAAGGAGGCCACAGCCTGGAAGGCGTACCTGTCGAAGGGCTTCCCGGAGCGGCTGAAGCAATGGTTCTTCACGCCGGGCTTCCAGTGGACCATGTTTATCTTCCTGTTCATCGGCTTCGCCATCAAGGTGCCGGTCTTCCCGTTCCACACCTGGTTGCCCGACGCCCACGTCGAGGCCCCGACGCCGATCAGCATGATCCTTGCCGGCGTGCTGCTCAAGCTGGGCGGCTACGGCATCATCCGGCTCTGCTATCCGATCTGCCCCTACGCGGCCCAGTGGGGCCAGCTGGGGCAAGCGATGGCGATCCTGGGCACGATCAACATCGTCTACGGCGCCTTCGCCGCCATGGCCCAGACCGACTTCAAGAAGCTGGTCGCCTACAGCTCGATCAGCCACATGGGTTACGTCCTGCTGGGCGTGGCCATGTGGACGACGCCGGACAATGCCCAGTACTGGTCGTGGGGCCTGAACGGGGCCATGTTCCAGATGATCGGCCACGGCATCAGCTCGGCCGGCATGTTCTTCCTGGTCGGCGTGATCTACGATCGGGCCCACCACCGCAACCTGGACAACTTCCGCGGCCTGTACGAGCCGATGCCGCTGTACGGCGGCCTCAGTGCGGTGATCTTCTTCGCGGCGATGGGTCTGCCGGGCCTGTGCGGCTTTGTCGGCGAGTTCATGGTGGTGGTGGCCGCCTGGAGCCTGCCGAACAAGACCTATGCCGTGCTGGCCGCCATGACCGTGGTGCTGACGGCGGCTTACATCCTCTGGACGATCCAGCGAGTCTTCATGGGCGAGAACCCGACGTACAAGCACTATCCGGACATCGACCTGCGGGAGCTGGCCTGTGCGATACCGCTGGTGGTGTTCGCGGTGCTGCTGGGCGTGGCGCCGTTCCTGATCTTCAGCTGGATGGAGCCGAGCGTCACGGGGTTGATTGATACGCTGACGAACATTCGGTCGCCGTTGTAACGATTTTGATTTAACGGGTGGGCTTTGATCCGTAGGGTGGGCCGAGCGTAGCGAGGCCCACCGGTCCGCGTGGTGGGCCTCGCTACGCTCGGCCCACCCTACGACTCCCCGTTGTGGGGAGATAACGTTGCCGTTGGATTCCGGAAGAGACGTTTCATGCTGTTCAACATCGACTCCCTGCTTCAGGGTCTGAGCCGCGACTCGCTGGCGTTCCTGCCGGAACTCCTGGTGTGCTGCGTGATCGTCCTGCTGCTGTTCCTGCGGCTGTTTCCGCTCCTGGACCGCGTCCACCTGGGCTGGATCGCCCTCGTGGCCACCATCGGCATCCTGGTGGTCGGCTGGTATCAGTGGAACGGACGTCCAGCGTGCTGCTCACCCCGGAAAAGGCGGTTGAGGAGTACAACAAGGTCGCGCCCGAGCAGCACCTGAAGACCGTCCCGGAGAAATCGGGCATGCCGGCCTTCGGCGGCATGGTGGTCTACGATCGGCTGACGCTGTTTCTCCGGCTGTTCCTGCTGGGATTCACCGCGCTGATCATCTGGCTGTCGCTGCTGACCTCGATCCCCGACCGGGAGGACTCGGCCGACTTCTACTGTCTGCTCCTGGGCGCAACCCTGGGCATGATGCTGATGGCTGCCGCCAACCATCTGCTGATGATCTACCTGACGGTGGAGATGGCCAGCTTGCCCAGCTACGCCCTGGCCGGCTTCCTCAAGGGCCGGCGGCTGTCGAGCGAGGCGGCCCTGAAATACGTCGTCTACGGTGGCGGGGCGGCCGGGGTGATGCTCTACGGCATCAGCCTGCTGGCCGGCAAGTTCGGCACCGCTTACCTGCCGGACGTGGCCGTGGCCTACGTCACGGCCACGTACCCGGCCGGTCACGTGGTGTTCGACCCGATACTGGTGCTGGGGACGCTGTTCATCATGATCGGCATTGCCTTCAAGCTGTCGGCGGTGCCGTTCCACTTCTGGTGCCCGGACGTGTTCGAGGGGGCGGCGGCCGAGGTGGCGGGGTTCCTGTCGGTGGCGTCCAAGGGAGCGGCCCTGGCGCTGCTGGCCCGGGTCAGCGTGACCCTGGCCGGCGTCGAGCCGCTGGTGGCGGGCGACTCGACGAGCTGGATCTACGTGGCCCAGTACCTGATCCCCGCCCTGGCCTTCTTCGCCGCCCTGACGGCGACGTTCGGCAACCTGGCCGCGTATCTGCAAACGAACCTGAAACGGCTGCTGGCCTACTCGACCATCGCTCACGCCGGCTACATGATGATGGGCCTGGCCACGCTGACCCGCGACGGCATCAGCGCCGTGCTGTTCTACCTGATCGCCTACCTGTTCATGAACCTGGGGGCCTTCGCGGTTGTCGCCTTCCTGCGCAACGAGACCGGCTCGGAAGACCTGTCCGACTTCCGCGGCCTGGTCCGGCGCTCGCCGTGGATGGTGATTACGCTGTCGGTCTTCCTGCTCAGCTTGCTGGGCATTCCGCCGCTGATCGGCTTCATCGCCAAGTTCCAGATCTTCCAGGCCCTGTACGAGGCGGGCGAGCAATACACCCGCGACAATCAGCCGGGGCTGGGCATGACCCTGTACGTGCTGCTGGCCTTTGGGGCGCTGAACACGGTGCTGAGTGCGGTGTATTACGTGAAGGTAATGAAGGTCATGATCATCGATAGCCGGGTGGAGGACCTCGAGGGCGAATTTGCCCAGGCCCAGGCCCACGCCGGCCACCACGTCCCGGCCGCGGAGCGGATCGAAACGACCAGCCAGGCTCCGCCGCCTTATCCGGAGCCGGCCGGTGCGGTGTTCTTCGCCACGGTGCTGTCGCTGCTGATCCTTGCGTTGGGCATCGTGCCGCAGCTCCTCAACCCCCTGGTGCAGGCCAGCAAGGACGGAGCGAAACGATTTGTGGCCCGGGCGGGACTGGAAAAGGAGATCCCCAGTGAATGATCCGCAAACGGTGGCCCGGCTGCACGAGATCATCCGCCGGGAATCGCTCTCGGTGCTACTGTACGTCGGCCAGGCGTTCCCGTGGACGACCGCCCGCAACAACAGCGCCCTGACCGAGCTGAAGCGCATCATCGACGAGGAGCAGGCCGCCATCAACGCCCTGGGCACGTTCCTGGTCCGCAAGCACGCTTCGCTGCCCTGGATCGGCTCGTTCCCGTCGAGCTACACCACCAGCAACTTCCTGAGCCTTGACTACGTACTGAAACGGCTGATCGAGTTTGAACGGCCGTCGATCCAGCACCTGGAAAAGGACGTCTCCGCCCTGGCGGACGCCGAGGCGAAGGCCAAGGTTCAGGCGCTCCTGGACGTCAAGCGGCAGCACCTGCGCGAACTGGAGCTGCTGGCCATGCCGCATCCCGCCGGCGTGTGAGGTATCCCGTGCTGATCGACACGCACGCCGCACCTGGACGACCCGAAGCTGGTGGACGAGGTCCCGGCCGTCCTGGAGCGTGCCCGCGCCGCCGGGGTCGAGCACATCGTCACCATCGCCACCACCGCCGCTTCCAGCGAGCGCTGCCTGGCCCTCGCCCGGCAACATCCCGACGTGTCGGCCAGCGTCGGCATCCACCCCAACCACGTCGCCGAAGCTGCCCCGGGCGACTGGGACCGCGTTGTCGCTTTTGCCCGAGCCGGGGCCGCGGTCGCCATCGGCGAGACGGGGCTGGATCGCTACTGGGACTTCACCCCGTTCGAGCAGCAGATCGAGGCGTTCCGCCGGCACCTGGAACTGGCCCGCGAGCTGAACCTGCCGGTGGTGATCCACTGCCGCGACGCCGACGCCGACCTGGTGCCGATCCTGCGCGAGCAGTTCGAGCGTCACGGCCCGATCAGGGGGATCATGCACTCCTTCAGCGGCGACCGTGCCCTGGCCGAGACCTGTCTGGGGCTGGGGCTGCACCTCTCCTTCGCGGGCAAGCTGACGCACAAGAACGCCGGGGCCCTGCGTGACGCTGCCGCCGTCGTGCCGCTGGATCGGCTGCTGGTAGAGACGGATTGTCCCTACCTCACCCCCGAGCCATTCCGAGGCAAGCGGAATGAGCCGGCTTACGTCGTTTACACGGCGGCCCGGCTGGCGGCGGTGCATGGAGTTGAGGTCGCAAAGATGGCGGAGGCGACCACGGCGAACGCACGGAAGTTGTTCGGGATCAAGGACCACTCCTCTTGAAAACCTGGGGCAAACACGCTGGAGAAGTCATCATGCCCATCCACGACTGGTCGCGCGTTCGGCCGAATCGATTTCATGACTTTCACCAGAGTTGGACGATTGCGATTTGCCGTGCGCTCAACGCTGGCCTACTGCCGCCCGGCTACTACGCACTGGTAGCTCCAATCTCCAGAAATCCAGAGCCTGACATCATTACCCAGGGTCTGCCTCCGCCGATTGCAAGCGATCCAGAAAATGGACAGGGTCTCCAGAGCACGCCTCCGAACGCTTGGTTGGTAGCCCGTGCCGAGATCGATCGCTACGCTCGCAAAGCCAACCGCGTCAAGATCCGCCATCCCGACGGCGCCGTGGTGGCTGTAATCGAGATCGTCTCGCCGGGCAACAAGTCCAGTCGCGATGCCATCCGCTCCTTCACACGCAAGGCGGTCGATTTTCTCAAGGCCGGGGTGCATTTGCTCATCGTTGATCTGTTCCCGCCAGGCCGACGCGATCCTCAGGGGATTCACAAGGTCATCTGGGACCGCATTCAGGAAGAGCCGTTCACACTGCCTCCGGACAAACCGCTCACCCTGGTGTCCTACTCTGCTGGCCTGGAGGTCGTGGCTTACGTCGAGCAGGTGGCGGTCGGCGATCCGCTGCCGGACATGCCCGTTTTCCTGACGCCCGAGTTTTACGTTCCCTGTCCGCTGGAGGCGACGTATCAGACGGCGTGGAAGGAGTATCCCGCGGTGCTGAAGAGTGCGCTTGAAACACCACCGGCATCGTGAGGCCACGGTTCTACTGGTCACTCTTCGCGGATCAGGGTATGCTGCGGGCCTTGAAGGAGGTGAAGAAGGATGAGTACTCTCGTGACGCCCCATCAGCAGGGCCCGCCGGACCCGGTTCCCCTGCTGACTGCCGAGAAGTTTGCCCAGCGCTATCACAATCATTATGCTGAGCTTGTCAAAGGAGTCGTCAAGGAACCGCCCATGCCGTCTCTCAACCACGGTAAGCAATGTGCGACGATCACTCGGTTGCTCGGGAATCACGTAGCCGAGAAAGACCTCGGGCACGTCATGAGCAACGATTCGTTCGTGAAAACGCAGACGAATCCCGATACCGTGCGCGGCCCAGACGTCTGCTACTTCAGCTACGAACGCCTCCCGAGGGGCAAAGTTCCCGAGGGATTGCTGCCGACCGCGCCGGACCTGGTCGTCGAAGCACGTTCTCCTTCGGATAGCTGGATTGAGATCTTTGGCAAAGTGATTGAGTATCTCAGTGCGGGCGTGCGCGTGGTCATCGTGCTGGATTCCGACAGCACGTCCGCATCCGTCTACCGGGCCACGGAGCTTCAGCAGATCTTTCACAACAGCGATGAGCTGGTCGTGCCCGACGTGCTGCCTGGCTTCACGGCGACCGTCTCCCGACTGTTCGAGTGAAGCAATCTAACCGTTCTTTCCCTCTGGAGTCGCATGGCCGACATGACCTCACCAGCCCTCTCGCAACCAGCCAGCCCACCCGCCTCGCGCCGGTTTCTTCCGGTATTGCTGATCCTGTTCGCCGGCAGCGGCTGCTCCGCTCTGATCTACGAGATCGTCTGGTTCCAGCTGCTGCAGCTGGTGATCGGCTCCTCGGCGGTCTCGCTGGCGGTGCTGCTGGGGACCTTCATGGGCGGCATGTGCCTGGGCAGCCTCGCCTTGCCGCGCTTCGTCTCGGCCCAGCGGCACCCCTTCCGCGTCTACGCGCTGCTGGAGCTGGGGATCGGCGGTCTGGGCCTCGTGGTGCTGTTTGGCATGCCGTACCTGGATCGCTTCTACGCCGCCTCGGTCGGGCACGGTTTCTCGGCCCTGCTGCTGCGCGCCGCCGTCTGTGCCGTCTGCTTGCTGCCGCCCACCGTGCTGATGGGTGCGACGCTGCCGGCCATGGCCCGCTGGCTCGACAACACCCGGGACGTGGCCTGGCTGGGCTTTCTGTACGGCGGCAACATCGCCGGGGCTGTGTTCGGCTGTCTGCTGGCGGGTTTCTACCTGCTGCGCCTCTACGACCTGGCCACGGCGACCTACGTCGCCGTGGCGCTCAACGTCGGCGTGGCCCTGCTCAGCCTGGAGCTGGCAACCCATGCGCCTCACTTACCGGCACCCGAGACAAGCAAGGATGGTGCGGCACCCGCCCCGGGATACCGGACGGTGTACTTCGCCATCGCCGTTTCCGGGGCCTGCGCCCTGGGGGCCGAGGTCATCTGGACCCGGCTGCTGTCGCTGCTGCTCGGCGCCACCGTTTACACCTTCTCCATCATCCTCGCCGTGTTTCTTGTGGGCCTGGGCATCGGCAGCAGTCTCGGCGCGGCGCTGTCGCGCCGCTCGACCCGGGCAGACTTTGCGCTGGGCTGGTGCCAGCTGCTCCTGACTGCCGCGATCGGCTGGGCAGCGTTCATGCTGGCCGATTCGCTCCCGTACTGGCCGGTCAATCCCATCCTCTCGAAGAGTCCCTGGTACACGTTTCAACTTGACCTGGCACGCTGCCTCTGGGCCATCCTGCCGGCGGCGATCCTGTGGGGAGCGAGCTTCCCGCTGGCCCTGGCCGCGGTCGCGACGCCTGGACAGGACCCGGGACGGCTGGTCGGCCGGGTCTACGCGGCCAACACGGTCGGGGCCATTGTCGGCGCCGTGGCGTGCAGCCTGTTCCTCATTCCCTGGCTGGGCTCCCAGGAAACGCAGCGGCTGCTGATCGCCGCGTCGGCGCTGGCAGGGTTCTCGCTGCTCCTGCCACACTTCCTGACCGGGAAAGTGTCGCGACAGCTGGCTGGCTCCGTGGGGCTGCTGACTCTGGCGGGTTTGGTGGGCCTGCTGGGATGGAGCGTCCCTCAGGTCCCCTGGAAGCTGATCGCCCTGGGCCGCTACCTCTCGACCAACGTGCCGCCGGAAGGAACGTGGACCAAGCTCTTTGCAGGCGAAGGACTTAACTCGACGGTCGCTGTCACGGAACTGAACGGGGACGTGCGGATGTTTCACGTCGCCGGCAAGATCGAAGCGTCGAGTAAACTCAAGGACATGCGCGTCCAGCGGATGCTGGGCCATCTCCCGGCCCTGGTGCATGACCGGCCGCGCTCGGTGCTGGTCGTCGGCTTCGGAGCCGGCGTCACGTCGGGGTCGTTTCTGCTCCACCCCTCGATCGAGCGCGTGGTCATCTGCGAGATCGAGCCGCTGGTGCCGAAGGTCGTGTCGCAGTATTTCGCAAAGGAGAATTACGACGTCGTCCACGATCCGTGCGTCGAGATTGTGTACGACGACGCCCGGCATTTCATCCTCACGACCCAGGAGAAATTCGACGTCATCACCTCCGACCCGATCCATCCCTGGGTGAAGGGCTCGGCCACGCTGTACACGAAGGAGTACTTCGAGCTGTGCAAGCAGCGTCTCAACCCTGGCGGCGTGATTACTCAGTGGGTGCCGCTCTACGAGAGCGACCAGGCCGTGGTCAAGAGCGAGATCGCCACCTTTTTCGAGGTCTTTCCGCACGGGACCATCTGGGCCAACCCGCTCCACGGCATGGGCTATGACGTTGTCCTGCTGGGGCAGACTGAGCCGACGCGCATTGACGTGGACCAGTTCCAGGCGCTGGGAGAGGTCGGATCACGAGCGCATGGCCCGGTCGCTGCGGGAGATCGAGTTCCCGTCGTCGGCCAGCTTCCTGGCGACCTACGTCGGTCGCGCCCCCGAGCTGCGTTCCTGGCTGGAAGGAGCGGAGATCAACCGCGACCGCAATCTCCGGCTGCAGTACCTGGCGGGGATGGGCCTGAACAGCAACGAGGGCTCGCTGATCTACAATCAGCTGTGGAGCCAGCGGACGTTTCCCCGGGAGATCTTCGTGGGCTCAGGTCCGGCCGCCCAGGCTCTTCGACAAACGTTCCCGGCCGCTCCGTGAAACCTGGGACCCTTCGATGCTGCTCGACTTGCCCGACCTGGAAGCCACCGTTCAGCTGGGCCGCCGGCTGGGGGCGTTGCTTGCTCCGGGGTCGGTCGTGGCCCTGGTCGGGCCGCTGGGCGCCGGCAAGACCCAGCTGGTGCGAGCGATCGCCGAAGGGCTTGGCCTGGCCGACAGCCGGCTGGTGTGCAGTCCCACCTTCGTACTGCAGCACGACTATCCCGGGCGGGTCCCCATTCACCACTTCGACGCTTATCGGCTGCGTTCGGAGGCGGAGTTCCTCGATCTGGGCGTGGAAGAGCTGCTGGAGGGAGACGGGGTCTGCCTGATCGAGTGGGCCGACCGCGTGGCGGGGTGTCTGCCGGCCGATCACCTGCGGATTGAGCTGCGCATCGTCAGCGAGACGGCCCGACAAGCCAGCTTGGTGGGGACCGGGCCCCGGAGCAGGGAGCTGGTCCGGCGGCTCGGTGCAGCCGGCAACACGTCTCTTGTGTAAGGCGGTTTCGGGAAAAAGATTGGCCCACCACCGTCCCCGTGGGTGCGCTGCGCGACCCACGGCTGGGCTATGCAACCCCTTCGGGGTTGGTGGACAACGCGAGCCCTCTCTTCAACCGCGAAGCGGTTGCATAACTCGGCCGTGGGTCGCGCAGCGCACCCACGAAACTTCTTCCTTGAGCAGCAGGCCGGTCACTGTCTGGCCGTTCTTCAGGACCAGAATCGTGCTCCGGAACGCCTGATCGACGTTGCGGTTGGGATCGAGCGTGTCCTCCAGCAGCCGATCCAGGCCGCGAATGCCGATGTCGTCCAGCTGCGGACCGATGCGAGCCCTCTTGCTGGCGATCTGGTGGCGCTCCGCTGCGCGTCGCGGCTAACGGTTCGTCTTTGCCTTTCCCGAAAACTCCGTGACCTGCTTGCCGGCGGCGAGTATACTCAGCGCAATAACTTGGTGGCAGAAAGTCTCCCTGAGGAGGCGCCTATGAGTGAGCTGACACAGAATCCTGTCCGCCATCGGGCAGGGCGATCCGCAAGCGGCCAGCCAACTATTGCCACTGGTCTACGACGAGCTGCGCCAGCTCGCCGCCCAAAAGCTGGCCCACGAGAGCCGGGGCAGACGCTGCAGCCCACGGCCCTGGTCCACGAGGCCTACCTGCGCCTGGTCGGCGAGGCGGAAGAACCGCACTGGGACAACCGTGGCCACTTCTTCGCCGCCGCGGCGGAGGCCATGCGGCGCATCCTCGTCGAAAACGCCCGCTGCAAGCAGGCCGCCAAGCGCGGCGGCGGCCGGGCCCGGGCCGACCTCGACGTCAACCAACTGGCCGTCCCCGAAGTCCGCGAAGACCTGCTGGCCCTGGACGAGGCCCTCGACCAGCTGGCCGCGGCCGACCCCGAGGCGGCCCGGCTCGTGCAGCTCCGCTATTTCGCGGGGCTGACGCTCGCCGAGGCTGCCCAGGTCCTTGGCGTTTCCCCACGGACAGCCGACCGCCTGTGGGCCTACGCCCGGGCCTGGCTGCTCCAGGCCCTCGAAGGCGGCGGGTAAAAATGCAGCGCTTCTGAAAAAAAAGTGGCGTGAATCCGTCCCGGATTTCGCATTGGGAAGAGACGCGCCCTTGGGGGGGCGGTGGTAGCGTGGCACCACGAGGCACGTCCCCAACGTGCCCTGAGCTGCGGAGTGTTCCGCGATGAACGAACGGGCGATTTTCTTCGAGGCACTGGACCAGGACGACCTCACCGAACGGGCAGCCTTCCTGGACCAGGCTTGTGCCGGCGATGCAGCCTTGCGTCAGCGGCTCGAGGCGCTGCTGCGCTGTCACAGCAACGCGGGCGACTTCCTCGACAGGCCGGCGGCGCAGCAGCTGGCGGCGGGGGCGGACACTCCGGGAAGAGCCGGGTCAGCCGGCAAGGAGACACAGCTCCAGGGGCCTGAACCCCCCTTCCCGTCCGACTTCCTGGCCCCGTCCCAACGGCCCGGCTCGCTTGGCCGGCTGGGGCATTACGAGGTGCTGGAGGTCGTCGGCCGGGGCGGCATGGGCATCGTGCTGCGGGCCTTCGACGACAAGCTGCACCGCATTGTCGCCATCAAGGTGCTCGCCCCGGCACTGGCGGCCAGCGGCTCGGCCCGGCAGCGCTTCGTCCGCGAGGCGCGGGCCGCCGCCGCCGTCAGCCACGACCACGTCATCGACATCCACGCCGTCGAGGACGCCGGCCCGGTGCCCTACCTGGTGATGCAGTTCATCGACGGCCAGACGCTGCAAGCCAAGATCGACCACGTGGGGCCGCTGCCACTGAAGGAGGTCCTGCGCATCGGCCTGCAGATCGCCGACGGGCTGACGGCGGCGCACCGGCACGGTCTGGTCCACCGCGACGTCAAGCCGGCCAACATCCTGCTGGAGAACAGCATCCAGCGCGTAAGGATCACCGACTTCGGACTGGCCCGGGCGGTCGATGACGCCAGCCTGACGCAGTCGGGGCTCATCGCCGGCACGCCCCAGTACATGTCGCCGGAGCAGGCCGAAGGCGCAAAGGTCGATCCCCGCAGCGACCTGTTCAGCCTCGGCAGCGTACTCTACACTCTCTGCGCCGGCCACCCGCCGTTCCGGGCGAACACGACGGTGGCCGTGCTCAAGCGCGTCTGCGAGGAGACGCCCCGGCCGCTGCGCGAAAGCAACCCCGACATCCCCGGCTGGCTGGAAGCTCTCATCGCCCGGCTGCACGCCAAGGATCCGGCCGGACGCTTCCAGACGGCGGCCGAGGTGGCCGAGCTGCTGGGCCGGCACCTGGCCCACCTGCAACAGCCGGGGACGGACCTCAGCAATCCGCAGGCGGCGCCATCCGCAGGTCGAGCCGCGCATGCAGCGTCCGAGCCGCGCACGCAGCGCAGCGGAGTAAGCGGCCGCCGCTTACTCCGCTGCGCTGCGTGCGCGGCTCTGATCGCCGTGGGATGCGTTGCCGTCTACTGGATCTTTTGGCGCTCCGACAAGGAGAAGGCGACGGACAGGGCGAATGGCACTGTTCAAGAAACGCAGCCGTCGAGACCACGTCCCCCTTTGACACCGGAGGAGCTCGCGCGGCTCCCCAGCCCGCTGGACGCCCTCAAGCGGGAGGCGATGGAGCTGCCGGGGGACGCGCCCCCGGAGCTGCTCGCCGTCCTGGGCGACTTCCCACGCTTCTCTCTGCCCGCGCGGACGAATACCCACTGGATGGCCCAGACCAACGACGGCCGACTGCTCGCCGTCCCCTGTGAGCGCAACATCCTTCTCTTTGAGGCCCGTACCGGGAAGCTGCTCCGAACGCTGACCGGGCATACCAATCAGGCTCATCGCCCCGCCTTCAGCCCCGACGGCAAGCGCCTGGCGTCCGGCTCCTACAACCCCTGTACCCTCCGCGTCTGGGACGTGGCGACCGGGCGGGAGGAACTCACTCTGACGGACCACACGCAAGCGGTTTGGAGCGTGGCCTTCGACCCCGAGGGGAAGCGCCTGGTCAGCACCGATGAGGGTGGCACGGTCAAAGTGCGGGATGCGGAGGGCCGGGTGTTACCACCGCTGCCGGGACACACCACGGGGGTTCACCAGCTCGCCTTCAGCCCCGATGGCAAGCGGCTGGCCACCGCTTCGCTCGACGGCACCTGCAAGATCTGGGACACGGACACCTGGAAGGAGGTCAAAAGCCTCCCGGCCAACGACCGCAAGACCTTCGCGTCCGTGGCCTGGAGCCGGGAGGGGAAGCTGCTGGCGGCGGGGGATGACGACGAGGTGATCCTCTGGGACGCCGAGAGCTACGAGAAACTGCACACCCTGCCGACCCCCGGCAAGGGGCTGCTGGCGTTCAGCCCGGACGGGCGCACCCTCTTCACCGCCCGACACGACTGCCCCAAGGGGGAGCGCCACGCCTTCACGCGCTGGGACGTGAAGACCGGGAAAGCGAAAGCCCCCTGCGAACTGCCGACCCGCGGCACCCCCGTCTTTTTCCACCTCAGCCCGGACGGGCGGACGGTGTTCGTCACCTATAACTGGCCCGCGGAACCTCGGGTCCGGGCCTACGACGCCGAGACCGGCCGGGACCGGTTTCCGCCGCGCCCCGGCCATCGCGGCATTGTGCTGGCCGTGGCAGTCAGCCCCGACGGCCGCATCCTCGCCTCGGGCGGTGCCGACCAAACCGTGCGCCTCTGGGACCTCGCCGGCTGGCGGCCCGGAGAGCCATCGCCGCCCGTCCGCGTCCTGGAGAAAGGCCACACCAAGGAGGTGTGGTCGGTCGCGTTCAGCCCGAACGGCAAGCTCCTGGCCTCCGGCGGCGACGACGGCCTGATCTGCCTGTGGGACGTGGTTGGCGGCCACAAGGTCCGCGAGCTGACCGGGCATTCGCAGACGCAAGCGTACCTGACGTTCAGTCCGGACGGCCGCACGATCGTCGCTGGCGGCAAGGACGGGACCGTCAACCGCTGGGACGCAGACACGGGCCAACCGAAAGAGCCGTGGCGCTGGCACGTCGGCGACGTGCGGCCGGTGGCCTACAGCCCCGACGGGCGGCTGCTGGCGTCCGGGGGGAGGGACGGCACGGTCCAATTGCTGGATGCGGCCACCGGCCAGCGCCGGCACACCTTCCGAGGTAGCACGTTCTTCGGCAACCTGGCCTTCAGCCCCGATGGACGGACCCTGGCCGCGGTCACCCACGCCCCGGACGCGACCCTCCGCCTCTGGGACCTGGAAACGAAGGCGGAACGGGCCTTGCCCGGCCACACCGGCCACATCCTGGGGCTGTCCTTTCATCCGGGCGGGAAGCTGGCGGCGACCGCCTCGTTCGACGGGACCGTGCGCCTGTGGGGCGCCACGCCGGAAAGCCAGGCGGTGCGGACCTTCGACTTCCGCTCCGTCGGACGGGTCGGGTGCGCGGCCTTCACGCCGGAGGGCCGCTACCTGACCGCGGGTCTGGAGAACGGCACCATCGCGGTCCTGCGCGTCCCGGCCGGACTACCTGAATTCGTACCCCCTCCGCGGGCGTTGCTCCCCGCAGCCGCCGACCTGGCGAAGCGAACGGCCGCTGCCGACGCCCTGAAGCGCGAGGACATTCCCGAGGCGCTGCTCCAGATGGCCGGCGACGGCGACAAGGACAAGGCGCCGCCCGAACTGGTCGCCGTGTTCGGCCAGGACCGGCACGCTGCAGGGGACGCTCGCCTGCAACTCTATGCCGCCGCCATCAGCTCCGACGGCAAGCTGCTCGCCTTCGGGGGCACCGACAAGGTCGTCCAGGTGGTCGATCTGGCGACCGGGAAACAGCGGCACGAGCTGACCTGCAACCACCCGCGGGGGCCCGTTGAAGACTACATTTACGCCCTGGCGTTCAGCCCGGACGGCAAGGCACTCGCCGGCGCGAAAAGGAACGGGGCCGTCTTCACGTGGGACGTGGCCACGGGGGCCGAGCGGCGGCTCCTGGCCAACCCGGACAAGGCATCGGCTCAGCTCGCCTTCTCTCCCGACGGCGCCCTGCTGGCGACGGCAGGCAACGACGAAGGCGGCGCGACCGTGCGGCTCTGGGAGGTGGCGACCGGCCGGCTGGTGTTCACGGCGCGCCCGCCCGCCTCCCACGCCTGGTGCGTGGCCTTCAGCCCGGACGGCAAGACGTTGGCGGCTGGACTGGAGTCGGGCGAGGTGTGCCTGTTCGACGTGGCCAGCGGCTGGCAGGTGGCGACCCTACCCGGCCACGGCGGCCGGGTGCGCTGGCTCGGCTTTCACCCGGACGGCCGGTCCCTGGTGGTGGCCGGCCCACTGACCGAGAACACCGTTTTCGTCTGGGACCTGGCAACGCGCAAGCAGCCGCGCCGGCTCTCCGGACACGGCAGCGAAGTGCTGTCGGGCGCCTGGCGTGCCGACGGACGGCTGCTGATCACGGCCGGGTCCACCGACGGCACGGTGCGGCTGTGGGACCTGGGCGGCGGCGAGCCGCGCTCGAAGGCGCTGGCGGTGATCCCGCCGAACCTCCCCTGGCTGCACAGCATCGCCCTGAGCCCGGAGGGGCGCCGCCTGGCCGTCTGCCACCCCAACGGGACGGTCTACGTCCTGCGCCTGGCCCAACCGGGCGAGGTGTTCACGGTGCCGGGCGATCAACAGAAGTAAGCAGTCCGGGACGAACACGCAGCGCTTCTTCGCGGGCGGCTGGCAGCCCGTGCGGCACCCGCTGCGTCCCTTCTCTTCGTCGGACGCCCCATCCCCTTTTTCCCCTGGCCGGCGGGGTCCAAGATTTTTCTGCATTTTCGTGGCGAAGTTTGCGCGCCGTTTTCGCATTGTAGACAACCCCCGAACGGGAACCGCCGCGTGGGCGGCTCCCAACGGGAACAGCGGCCGGTGCGGCAGCGCCGCCAGGCAATTCTCACCGGCCCAACAGCGCCCAAGCGTCCGGTCTGCGCGCCCGGCTCCCTGTCCTCCCATCGCCCCGCCGCTCCGCCCGAAAAAGTTGGCCCCTGCCGGCCGCGGGACTCGCTGGTGAGGACATGAGTGAAACCAACGGCCGCGGGAAAACGAACAGGTCGTTCTCCCGGCAGCCGTCATCAGACCAGAAGAACAGAACCAACGAAAGGATAAGTCCAATGTCCCAGAGCAACTTGAGTACCAGGGATTCCGACAACCACACGACCGAAAGGGGTGTCCCCGTGACCCGCATCCGCATCGACGACCTGCCCGTTGCCGAGAACCTGACCCCGGAGCAGGAGGAACTGATCCAGGGCGCCGGCCTGAAGTCCTTCCGCCCCAGCCTCGAGGCGCTGGAAGTCCGCGACGTGCCCGCCGTTATCGGCACCGGTTTCGACCTCACCGACCGCGTGCTGACCATTTCGAGTTCGCCCCCCAACTCGCCACAGACCAACTCGGCCACTGTCTGGACGAACACTGCCAATCAGGTGGTGGCGCAGCGCGGCGACGGCCCAGCTGTATTCTTGGACCGATCGCAAGTTACGAGAATCGTGTATCAGGGCGGGCAAGACATCAAGGACACTTTCAGAAACAACACCAACATCCAGAGTTCGTTTGTTAACCAAGAGCAAGGAGACGTACACACCCATGGCATCAACGCGGATCCGATTACGGCGTCCGCGGGCTTCAACCTGACCAGCAACTTCCCCAACGGCCTCCCCCAGAGCGCGGCCAGCGGAGACACGATGGTTGGTGGGGTGCGCATTGGTACCAACACTCCTCCGCCGGTGACGTGGAGGAACGTGCCGCCCGACACCCGGAGCTATGCCTTGACCATGCAAGACATAGACGCCAAAGGGAACTTGGCCCGCGACGGGAAATTTACCCACTGGGTCGTCTACAACATTCCGGGTGCCACGCGGGAGATCCGCGTGAGCGAGGATGGCCGCATGTTGGAAGGCTTCGACAGAGCTGGTACCAAAACATTTAGTATACAACGTCCTGGGATGCCGGCTTCTTCTTCTACTCCTTTTGGCCCGACGCAGGAGGGCGTCGACGGTGCTGGCAACCCCGGCTACAACGGTGCCAATCCCCCTGGTAGCGAGACGCACAACTACATCTTCACCCTGTACGCGCTGAAAACGGATAGGCTACAGCTGCCGGCGGGGGCGACGGCCATGACGCAGCAGCATCTGGAGACGGCCATGCAGGACCAAATTGTTGGCCAAACTTCGGTCCGGGCCACTTTTACCTATCCTGACGGACCGCAGTCAGAGTGGAATCCACCTACGACTAACTGAGACCGCCGCGCCGACGTGGGGAAACGAACCCCCACGCCGGCGCGGTGGGTGCCAGTTGTTTCCCGAGGAAAGGAGCCGATCCACCATGAGCACCCTGGGTACGACCTCTCCCGGCCTTGCGAAAGACAGCACCACGGCCCTGACGGATGCGGTTTTCGCCGGAGGCTGCGACGCGCTCTTCCTGGCTGATCTGGATCTGGTTGGCGGCGAGCAGCTGGGAACGGTTGACGCCAGGGCGGGCTTGCTGACAGGCTCGCCGGCCCGGGGCCAGGGTGCGACCTCTCCCGGCTTCACGAAAGACCGCGACACGGCCCCGGCGGATGCGGTTTTCGCCAGAGGCTTCGACTCGCTCCTCCTGGCTGATCTGGCTCTGGCTGAGAACTGACAACCCTGCTCCTGCCGCGCTGCTGCGGGCGCCCCGGCGTGGCGCCCGCACACCCGCTGCGCCCCTTCCCTTCGTCGAACGCCCCATCCCCTTTTTCCCCTGGTCGATCAGTTCCGAGATTTTCGAGACTTTAGCAAAGTTAGTGCAGAGGGTCGGCAAGGGAGTGTGCAGCAGGAAGCGTTTCCAGGGTATCGACGCGGCTGGGTCGGTTTCTGTGCCGGGGAGGGGTGGCCGATTTGCACAGCAACTTGCACAGAAACCGCAGGTCAGCGGAGTGCCTCCGGCCGGGCCACTGCACTCACTTTGCTAAAGTCTCCGCTAAAGTCGAATTATTCTGCACTTTCGTGGCGAAGTTTGCGCGCCGTTTTCGCATTGTAGGCAACCCCCGAACGGGAACCGCGGCCGGGGAGGAGAAGCCGCCAGGCAACCCCCTCCCTGGCCCGACAGCGCCCGGTCTGGGGAAACGAACCCCGCATGCGCACCTGTGCGCACAGGTGCGCATGCGGCGGGTGACAACCTTTTCCCGAGAAGCGGAGCCGATTCACCATGAGCACCCTGGACTCCCCCGTCGCCTCGCTGCCCGGCGTCAGCCTTTCGCTGGGCCAACTACTCCAGACGCTGCACGCGCAGGGGCGGCTGCGGCCGCTGGTCGTGGAGGCCCTGGCCGGGCGGCTCGTGCAACAGCAGGCCCGCCAGGCGGGCCTGTCCGTCACAGCGGAGGAACTCCAGGCTGCCGCCGACAGCTTCCGCCGCGCCCACGGGCTCCACACAGCCACCGCCACGCGCTCCTGGCTGGACGGGCAGGGATTGACCGTGGGCGACTTCGAGACCGGCCTGGAGGAGCGTCTGCTGGCCGCCAAGCTGAAGCACCACCAGACCGCCGCCCAGGCGGACGAGTCTTTCTCCGCCCGCCGGACGGACTTTGAACGGCTGCAAGTCGCGCAGGTGTTGGTGGGCCGCGATGACCTGGCGGCGGAGCTGGCCAGCCAGGTTCGTGACGAGGGCCGCGACCTGGAGGAAGTCGCCTGCGGGCACGGCCTGCCGATGGTCCGTCGCCTGGTGTTCCGCAAGGACCTGAGCGGCCCGCTGGCCGAGCCGCTGGCCGCCGCCGGGGCGGGGGAGCTGGTCGGCCCGGTCGCAACTCCCAGGGGGTTTGCCCTGGTGGTGGTGGAGGAGCGCCTGCCGGCCGAGCTGGACGGGGCGACCCGGCATCTACTCCAGGACGAGCTGTTCGACGCCTGGCTGGCCGGCCGGATGAACCAGGTGACCTTTGACCTCGGAAAGGCAGGGCCGTCCGCATGACCGAGAAGCTTCTGACCTGCTACCCCCTGTTCCGCCTCCTCTCTTCCCGGCAACTCGGCGACTGGCTCGCCGCGGGCCAGGAAATCGACTGCCCCGCCGGGTTCACGCTCTTCCAGGAGAACACGCCCGGGGCCTGGGTCCACCTCGTCCGCTCGGGCCGGGTGCGCGTCCTCCGCCACTCCGGCCGGCGGGAGATCAGCCTCGGGATGCTGGCGGCCGGCGACGTGTTCGGCGAGTACGCCCTGCTGCCGCCCGGCAACAACACGGCGACCTGCCGCACCGCCGCCCCGTCGCGGCTGCTGCGCCTGCCCCTGGCACCGCTGCGGTCGGCTGTCGAGGGGTTGCCGCCGGTCTGGAAGAACCTGAAGAACTGGCTCCGCCTGCACACCCTGCTGCACTTCCGCCAGGAGCGGACCTTCCTGGGCTTCATGTCGGCGGAGTCGGGGCTGAAGCTGCACGACCGGCTGCGGCCGGCCTCCTTCCCGGCCGGGCAGACCATCCAGCTGAACGGCCTGGCCGCGGACTGCTGGTATCTCATCGAGTCCGGCACAGTCCGTCTGCGGGCCGCCGACGAGCCGGAAACCGCCGGGGTGGACCTCGGCCCCGGGGAGGCGTTCGGCGAGCGGGCGCTGCTCGGCTCGGGCGACCTGCCGGTGGCGGTGGCCGTGTCGGACGTCCGCTGCCAGGTGCTTGATCGGCACGCCTTCGACTCCAGCGTCCGCTGGTCGAAGGTGGCGCAGTCGTATCTGCCCCAGCTGCCCGACCGGCCGGCAGCCCACGTCTGGGTGCCGCAGCTCGAGAAAGCGGACTGCGGCCTGGCGGCCCTGGCGATGGTGGCCCTGCGCCGCGGGGCCCGGGTGAGCGTTGAGGATTTGCGGCAGAGGGTGACGCCCGGCCCGGAGGGGCTGACGCTCCAGCAACTGAGGCAGGTGGCCGCAGCAGTTGGCCTGCCGTGCCAGTCGGCGCGGGTGTCCGTGGCTCGGCTCGGCCAGGTGAGTCTGCCGGTGATCGCCCACCTGAGCGACGGCCACTACGTCGTGCTGCACGAGGTGAGCTCGAGCGGCGTGGTGGTCGGCGACCCGGCCACGGGGATTGTGACCTGGAGCGTGGAGCGGCTGAGCCGTTGTTACTCGGGGGTGCTGCTGCTGTTCGACGGGACGCACCCGAGCCCGCCGGATCGGGCGGAAGCACCAGCCGCCGAACGGCCCCGGCCGGGCAAGGAGGGCGGCACCCGCGCGGGCCTGCACCGCCGCTTCTGCGACCCCCTGCGCGCCCTCACTGGCTAACCACCCCGGTCACCTTGGAGGGTTTCCCACCGACTTTCGAGACGCCGACCCGACCGCTTTTTCGCTTTTCCATTCACGAAAAAAATCCGTGACCTGCTTGCCGGCGGCGAGTATACTCGGCGCAATCACTTGGTCGTGGACAATCCCCCTGGATCGTTGTCGCCAAAGCGACGTGCCGGACGACCAAAACTCCCGAAAGAAAAAATTCCTGGCGTGATTCCGCCCGAAAAGGCGGATTGTATTACGGGGGGACCGCTTCCCTCGCTCCGGGGAGGGCAATGGGGTCATGAGCGAACAGGAGATCTTTCTGGCGGCCCTGGACAAAGACCCGTCCGAGCGTGCCGCATTCCTGGATGAGGTCTGCACCGGCAACGACACCCTGCGGCACGGCGTCGAAACCTTGCTGCGGCTGCATGCGGGGCCCAACAGCTTTCTGAACGTGCCGGCCGTTGAGCAGCTGGCGGCCGCTGACACCGGGACGGGGAACGCCGCAGCGAACCTCTCCTTCCTGGCCCCGTCGGCGGAGCCGGGCTCACTGGGCCGGCTGGATCATTACGAAGTGCTCGGGCTCGTCGGCAAGGGGGGCATGGGGATCGTCCTGCGCACCCGCGATACCAAGCTGGAGCGCATCGTCGCCATCAAGATCCTGGCGGCCCCGCTGGCGACCACCGGCTCGGCTGCGCTTCGTGCGCGAGGCGCAGGCCGCCGCCGCCATTACCCACGACCACGTCATCAACATCCACACCGTCGAGGACGCCGGCCGCGTGCCCTATCTGGTCATGAAGTTCATCGACGGCCCCACGCTCCAGCAGAAGCTCGACTGTGGCGGACCCCTGCCGCTGCGGGAAGTGCTGCGCATCGGCCAGCAGATCGCCGCCGGCCTGGCAGCCGCCCACGCTCGGGGGCTGGTCCACCGCGACGTCAAGCCGGCCAACATCCTGCTGGAGAACGCCGTCGAGCAGGTCAAGATCACCGACTTCGGCCTGGCCCGCGCCGGGGATGACGCCAGTCTGACGCAGACAGGAGTCATCGCCGGCACGCCCGATTACATGTCGCCGGAACAGGCCCACGGCGCCAGGGTCGATCCCCGCAGCGACCTGTTCAGCCTCGGCAGCGTGCTCTACACCCTTTGCGCCGGCCAGCCGCCGTTCCGGGCCAGCAGCACGATGGCCATCCTCCGGCGCGTCTGCGAGGGGACGCCCCGGCCCCTCCGCGAGGTCAACCCCGACATCCCTGAGCCGCTGTGCCGGCTCATCGAGCAGTTGCACGCCAAGAAGCCGGACGATCGCCCCGCCTCGGCGCAGGAGGTGGCGGATCAACTGGCGCGGCTGCTCGCGGGCCTGTCGGAGCCGGGCACGCAGCGCAGCGGAGTAAGCGGTCCGGCGCCCGCGGGGCCGCTTACTCCGCTGCGCTGCGTGCGCGGCTCGGAAGCCCGTGGCCCTGGGTCGCCGGAGGCGCTGGTCCTGGTGTGCGTCGGCCTGGGCCTGGGTGAGGCGACCGGCGTGACCAACGTGCGTGGCACTGTGATCCGCCTGTTCTCGCCGCAGGGCACGCTGGTGGTGGAGGTGGATGACCCCGGCGTGAGCGTGGCCGTGGACGGCGGCGAACTGGTCATCACCGGCGCGGGGGTAAAAGAGATCCGCCTCAAGTCCGGCCAGCACAAGGTCGAGGCCAGCAAGGACGGCAAACTGGTCCGCCAGGAGCTGGTCACGATCACCCACAACGGCCGGCAGGTCGTGCGGGTCAGCCAGGAGCCGGTCGCCGTCCCCAAGGCCGCTTCGGCGAAAAAAGACCCCGACCGCCATGCTGCGGAGTACGTGCTGTCGATCGGCGGAACCATTCGCAGAGGCGAGGACCGCTTTGTCCGAGCGGTCGCCGATTTGCCCCAAGAGCCGTTCCGGTTGACCCATTTCGATCTCGAGATGTAAATAACCTGGTCGCGACAATCCGCGGGGTCGCCGGCATGGGCGACAAGTTCCAGGAAGGAAAGGACGGCGGCGATCGGATAACCTGGCCTGATGAAGAAAATGCCCGGACTGTGCCGGCCCGACTGCAGATGATTGTTCAGGTGGGTGACGAGGGTGTTCTTGTCAAGGCTTACCAGGATGCGATTGTTTTGCTCGGCCCAGACGAGAAGATCAGGATCCGGCGTCCCCAGGGGTAGCGAAGCATCTCCCACCCGGAGCGAATCGATCGGGTGAGCAGAGCGGAGGTTATGCCTTTGGATTGCTCGCCAGAGGACACCTCGTAAGTTTTCATCCAGCACGAACGTCAGGGGCATCGCGATTCATGAGTCCGCGGATGGGGATACCGGTTATTCCCCGTGAAGGGCCTTGAACCGTTCGCGCAGCTTCTCCAGGTCGAGGTGCTTCCCGTTAGCCCGCAAGCGATCGCACTCGGCCTGAATGCCAGCAACGTATTCATCGATTTCCTGCTCGTTCTTCCGATAGAAGCTGATCACGTCCCGGATCAGGTCAAGGGAGAGACTGGGAAACGTCTCGGCCAGCATGAGTTCGGAGTAACCGGCATTGTAGTGGGTCACCACGTCGTACAGGCTGATGCGGTGACCTTTGAGCAGGATCTCGCCCAGTGATCCGCGCTGAAGAAAGTCTGGAAGGTTCATTGGGTTTCTCCCTGAAGGGCTTTTGTTTATTCTATCATGCAGCTTCCCTGTTCCGGTGCGCGTCGCGGTTAAACATCATTGCTTGCCGGGCCCCGGGACACGCTGGCTGAGCAGGTAAGCGATCAGGCTGTAGAAATCCGGCTCGGCAATCTGATCGATCAGGTTGGCCGGCATCGGGGACATCTGCGAATTCGAGCGTTCCTCGACCGATCCCTTCGGGATGCGCAGTTCCTTGCCCTGCTGGTCGGCCAGCACCAGGATCTCGCCCTCTTCCTTGAGCAGCAGGCCGGTCACCGTCTGGCCGTTCTTCAGGACCAGGACGGTGGTGCGGAAAGCCTGATCGACGTTGCGGTTGGGATCGAGCGTGTCCTCCAGCAGTCGATCCAGACCGCGAATGCCGATGCCGTCCAGTTGCGGACCGATGCGGGACCCCTTGTTGGCAATCTGATGGCAGGCGGCACAGTGTTTCTCGAACACCTTCAGCCCGACCGCGGAGTCCGGCCTGGCCGCCAAGTAGCCAGCCCGGCGGCGGTTGAGCAGTTCCTGGATGCGCTGGTCGGCGGGCGGCAGGCCCGCGGTCAGTTTCGCGACGCGGGCCTTCAGGTCGTGTGCGCCGGACTGGTTGAGCTTCACTTCCACCGCCCGTTCCTGGAGCAGCCGCGCCGACGCCTTGCCGGCGGCGACCAGTTCGAGCAGTTTTTCCGCTCCCTGCCGGCCGCCAGCAAGAGCGGCAGCGATGCCATTCTGGAGCCGGGCCGGGGATACCGGCAGGGCCTGGGCTAGCTGGGCGATGGTTTCGGTCTGGTTGCCCCGGCCGAGCAAGTTAGCTGCGTGCTCGCGCAACTTGATCGGCGCTTCCGCGTCCATCAGCACCTTGCCCAGGATGGCAGCATGGCGGCGCAAATCGATGGCCGCCAGGGCGTCGAGCGCGGTCGTGCGAATGTCCTCGGCGGTGGTCCGCTTCTGGGCCAGCTCCGCCAGGGCGTCCTGCTGCGGTCCCAGACGCAATCGGCCCACCATCTCAATTCCCGCCTTCAGGTTCGCCTTGTTCGACGAGGACAGCAGCCGAAGCGTCAGCTGGGTGGCCCAGCGGCGCGTTTCGTCATCCAGCTGCCCGCCGCGTTCCTGAGTGCCGCGGTCGATCGCCTTGAACAGGTTGGCTTGCGTCCCCAGGTTCTTCGGCTGGTACTTTTCCACAAAGGGTAGCAGCGCCCGCGTCGCCTCGGCGCTGCCGTGGCGGGCCACGTGATGCACCGTGGCCGCCACGTCGCCGCTGCCTGGCTGGGTCTGCAACTGCCGCAGCAGGTAGGCGGCCGCCTCGGCGGACGGCACGCCCAGGGCCACGTCGGCAATCGCCCGTGTGTCGCGCTCCCTCCATCCTTCCGTGGGCAGTTTGGCCCAGTGAGCCGGCACACGCAACTGATCGCGCAGGGCCATGCGCACCACGTGCAGCAAATGGGTGTCGCCGGCGGGCACCTGATGGCGCAGGTCCAGCAGAGGCCGGACGTTCTCCGCGGCGGGATGCCGGCCCAGGGCGTCGGCGGCCGCGCGCTGGACGTTGGCGTCGGCGTCCTTCAGACGTTCCCGGGCGGCCTGAAACAGGGCCGGGCTGAGATTGGCCCGTTCCGACAGCACCCGCTGAGCGTGGACGCGCACCAGCACGGCCGGGTCCTGACAGGCGGCCAGCAGCGGCTGTTCGTCCAGTGCGTTCGAGCGCTGCAATACCCAGAGCGCATGGGCCCGTTGCCAGGCTTTCTTCTCGTTGTCGCCGGGGGCTCGCTCTTCGAGGAGCTTGCGGAGCGTGTCGGTCCCCTTGCCGCCCCGGCTGGCCAGCTGGTGCGTGGCCGTCAGCCGCACGGTCAGGTTGGGATGGCCCAGGTCCTCGATCAGCTCCGCGACGGTCGCCTTGTTCCAGTCCTGGCGTGGAGCGACGGGTTGTTTCCGGCCATCCTTGCCCCTGTAGACGATGCGCCAGATCCGGCCGCGTTCTCGGTCCCGGCCGGGGTGGTTGAGCGGCACCTCGTAATGGCCGATGATCCGGTTGTAGAAGTCGGCGACGTACAGGGCCCCGTCCGGACCGAGCTTGAGGTCCACCGGCCGGAACCAGGGGTCGTCGCTGCTCAGGAAATCGGGCAGCCCCACCGCCTTGACGGTCGAGCCGGTCCGCTGCAGCCGGTCGTGGTTGATCCGGTTGGTGACCACGTTGCCGACGAAGATGGTATCGCGGTATTCCGGTGGGAAATGATCGGCGGCATAGTAAACCAGGCCGGCGATGGCGGTCGAGCCGTGATCGTGCGTCATGATCTCGGGGCCAAAGCCGAGGCCGTCGTGCGGCTTGCCGAAGCTGGGATACCAGGCGCCGCGGAGCAGCTGGTAGATCGGCCGGGTGTGGCAGTCGGCCGAGTAGAGATTGCCCAGCGGGTCGAAGGCGATGCCAAAGGGGTTGACCTGGCCGTGCGTGAAATACTCGACGTGCGAGCCGTCGGCCTTCATCCGGTAGGTGTTGCCGGAGTTCATGGTGATCGCTTTGCCGTCGGCTCCCTTGACGGTGGAGGTGTTGGAATAGCCGTGGGTGGCGTAGATCCAGCCGTCGAAGCCGATGGTGAAGGAGTTGGTCATGCCATGCGTGTCGCGGAACTCGAAGCGCGTGTAGAGCGGCTCGCGCTGATCGGCCTGGCCGGTGCCCTTGGTGTCGCGGAGGCGGTAAATGTTGGGGATGCTGTAGACGAGGGCCTCGGTCTGGGGGCGGGCGGGCAGCGGCAGCACGCCGATGGGGATGTTCAGCTCATCGGCGAAGGTGGTGATCTTGCGGGCCCGGCCGTCGGGGCCGAAATCCTCGAGGACCTTGACGCGTGTCGCGGGCCTTGCGGTCGGGCGGAGCGGGGTAGGGATATTCGACCGTGTCGGTGACCCAGAGCCGGCCGCGGTCGTCGAAGGCGATGTTGAGCGGCTTGTGAATGTCCGGCTCGGCGGCGACCAGTTGGGCCTCGAAACCCGGAGGCAGGTGGAACTTCTTGACCTCGTCCTGGGGAGTCAAGGCCGGGGTGGAGGCGACGTTGGGATTGGGTTGAGCCGAAACGAAGGCGAACACGGTCAGCAATACGCCTGCGGCCAGACCGCTACAGCAAAGAACGGAACGCATGGCCCCTCTCGTCGGTGAGGATCGCGGTGGAGAACGAATAGTCCCACAATAGACGATGCCGCGCCTGACGGCAATACTGCCGTGGGGAGCAGTCCTTCCGCGAGTTCTGGACTGGTCAGCGATGGAACTGTCCTGGCATCCAGCCATCGTATTCCTTGACGAATCCCCAATGCTGCGCCGGTCTGCCGGCCTTGATGGGGTTTTGCCGGATGTACTCGATGACGCGAATCAGGTCCTGCCGCGTGTACAGGAACACTCTCCATCCTGGACCGCCCCAGACTGGATGTGTCGGCGTCCGCCTCTCGGCCTGGATCAGCTGTTCCCGGCTGGCCTGCTGGAGGTTTTCCACCATCGTCTCGGCGTGGTCCCGATGCTTGCGGATCAGCAGGTGGACGTGATCCGGCATCAGAGCGCAGGCGTAGCAGGTGTAGCGGCGTTCGGCGATGACCTGGGCAAAACTGGCCGCGATCACCGCAAGGTCTTCGTCGTCAAACGTCAGCAGCGGGTGTTTCAAGACGTCGCGGGCCTGGTCGTAGAACTCCCGGATTTCCTGGCTGGATGGCTGAACTGGTTTGCGGCCGTGGTGTAATTCTCCCAGGTCGGCGATTTGCTCGACTCGGATTTCATGAGAGGAGCTGCCGCGCGGATCGTTCGGCAGCCACCAGCCGTAGGCTGTCCAGATGAGGTGAAACCCGGCGACCATGGGGTTTCCTCGGAAAGAAGGTGGTTGGGGAGAGCTTCTCGAAGTGAGAAGTCCCCTTGTCTTGATTTATCGTTTCGCGCTCACCCGGGCCAGCGCGAAACGATAAAGCAAAGCAGTTTACGTTCTGTTTTGATTTATCGTTTCGCGCCGTCGTGGAGAAGCGCGAAACGATAAATCGAAGCAGCTCGCGCCCTGTTTTGATTTATCGTTTCGCGCTCACCGGGCCAGCGCGAAACGATAAAGCAAAGCAGGGGGACTCACTTGCGCGCCTGAATCTTGCGAATCGCCTGGTTGGCGGTCGCCTTGAGTGTCTTGTCCTTGCCCTTCTGGCCGGCGATCGCCTGCAGGGCCTTGATGGCCACGTCATCCCTGGCCGTGGCGATCTGTCCCAGGGCCTCACACAACTCGGCCCGGATGTCCGCTTCGTTCACCATCTTCTTGTTGCCGCCCTTGCCCCCTTTGAGGGCCTCCACCAGCGCACCCACGGCGCCGTGCGCCTCCGGTCCCACGTGGCCGAGCGCCGCGACCGCCTTGCGGCGAACCTCCGGCTGCTTGTTGCCGTCCTTGATCACCTCCACCAGGAGGTCCACGCCGCTCGGGCCCAGGTGGCCCACCGCGGTGGCCGCGGCTTGCTGCACTTCCTTCTTTTCCTGGCTGTTGGCCAGCACGTCCCGCAGGGCCGGCAGGGCCGCCCGGGCCTCGGGACCGATGGCGCCGATGGCCTCGGCCGAGAAACGCCGCACGTACAGGTCGGGGTCCTTGAGGGACTTGATCAGGGCGGGCAGGGCCGGCTTGGCCTCGGCGCCGGCTTCGGCCAGGGCCTTGGCCGCCGCCCGGCGGACCTCGGGGTCTTTGTCCTTGAGCATCTTGACCAGGGCAGTAACGTCGGCGGCCATGGCCGTCAGGCCCAGCACCAGCAGGGCCGTGAAAACTCCAAGCGCTTTTCTCATGACGCACCTCAAGGTCGTTCCGCGAACGCGAAAGGCAACTGAGGTTCTGACGCAGGGAAGGTCGGGCGCGTTCCCGGAATGGGTGCGCTCACAGGTACAGGCAGCCCAGGACAGCCAGGCCGGCCAGCAGGCCCAGGAGCAGACAGCCGGACACCAGCACCAGCCAGGAAGGAAGAGAACAGCACTTGCCGTCGGGCGGCTGACCGAGGCGAGCCAACTTCGCGCGGGTCAGCAGGTCGCGAAACTCCGGATAGAACGCCAGGGGTTGAAAGGCGTCCTGCCCCTGACGGCGGGCCTCGACAGCGGCCGGCAAGCTGCCGGCCTTGAGGCGCTGGATGATCTGCATCGTGGTCGCCCGGCCCTTGAACACCCGGCCATCCCGGTTGCGATAGCGGAGATACCAGACTCCTGGCGCGTCGGCCGCCGGGGGCCCGGCCGGCAGTTCCAGGCTGACCCGCGTGGGCACGTTGTTCGAGGCAATGCTGGTCTGCTCCAGCGGACTGAGCAGTCCTTTCTCCGGGTCCGCGACACTGGGCCGATCCGGGACCAGTCCGGATGTCTCCAGAGCGGAAACCAGTTCGCTGGCGCTCTGGTAGCGGTCGCTCGGCTGGCGGGCCAGCATCCGGGCCAGGATCCGGTCGAGCATCTCAGGAAGGGTGGGGTCGAGCGAACGGACGCAAAGGAACTCGCCCCGGTTCTTCTGCTCGATCACCTCCAGATCGTTGAGTCCCTGGAAGGGGACGATCCCGGTGACCAGATGATAGAACGTGGCCCCGAGGGCGTAGATGTCGCTGCGCTCGTCGGCGTAGCGTGCATTGATGGCCTGCTCGTAGGGCATGTAAGGAGTGGTGCCGAAACCCTGGCGGGCGGCCGTCAGATGGCTGGCCTCGTCCAGTTTCTTGGCCAAACCCAGGTCGGCCAGCTTGGGCAGGCCGGCGCGGGTCAAGAGGATGTTGTCGGGCTTGATGTCCCGGTGAACGATGTGCCGGGAATGGGCATGCTCCAGGGCCCGGGCAATGCCCAGGACAATGGCGGCGGCGTCGGCCACGGGCAGCCGGCCGCTCTGGTCCAGCAGGGCCTGGGCGCTCTGGCCCTCGACGTACTCCAGCACCAGGAAATGCTTGCCCGACGCCGCATCCTGGGCCGCCTGGTAACTGCGGACGATGTTGGGATGGTTCAGGCAGGCGCCGTTGCGGGCCTCGCGGTAGAAGCGATCCACGAATCCCGGGGTCTGGACCAGGTGATCGCTCAGGACCTTCAGGGCCACCTGCTCGCCGGCTCCCTCCTTGTAAGCCAGGTAGACCAACCCCATGCCGCCTTCGCCGAGCCGGCGCAGCAGCCGATAGCCTCCCAGACTGCGCACCCCCTCCGCGGGGTGAACCGGACGCTCACCGGTTGCGCCGGCCAGGTTGGTGCGTGTCTTGTCCATGAGTCTCTTGCAGCAGGAACGTCTGGTCCAACCATGCGTTTGCTTGCGGGCGCCCTTCCGGCCGCTCTCCGGAAAGGAATAAACGAGTCAAGTTCGTGGATTGCTTTAGTTTACCGCCGGATCGACCCCCTGGCAACAACGAACTGGTTTCCAATGGGTGACATTCTCGTGAAGAGGAGAGTATCTTTGCTTTCGCGAGTCCCCTTGCTCCTTGATTCGTTGTCCTCCATCCCCCATTTCAGACGAGCCAGCCAGGCAAACCTTTCTCCTCCACGTAAACACTTCTTTTTGGCAAGCGTTGGCGGTCCGGGACAGCAGGGGAGCGATGGAAACAGCAGAGGCCAGGTCCCTGATGGGGGCCTGGCCTCTGCTGGTCCGCCGTGGGCGGTGAGTGGGGCCGCGGCTGCGGGTTCACTTCCGCTTCTGGGCCTTTTGCTGTTGTTTCTGCAGCTCTGCCAGATAGCGCTTCATTTGCTCTTGCTGCTGCTGCATGATCTGCTGCTGGAGCTTGTGCTGCGCCTCCAGCTGCGCTTCGACGTGCGCCTCCAGCTGTTTCTGCTGCGCCTGGGTTTGCTTGGAGACCAACTGGGCATGCTGCTGCATCTGTTTTTGATGCTCGGCCAGCTTTTTCTCCGCCAGCTTCTGGTGTTCCTGAAGCTTCTGCTGATGCTCGGCTAGCTGCTTCTCCACCAGCTTCTGCTGCTGCTGGTGATGCAGCAGCTGTTTCTCGTGCTCGGCCAGCTGCTTCTTTTGCTCCGCGGTCAGCTTCTTTTGCTTCTTCAAGGCCTGGATTTGCGCCTCCAGTTTCTTCTGCTGCTCCACGTGCAACTGGTGCTGCTTCTGGTGCTGGAGGAGCTGTTTCTCGTGCTCCTGCAGTTGCTTCTGCTGCTGGGCGGTGAGATGGTGCTGCGTGGTGGCGGTCGCGCTCTTGTCGTGGACCTGGATGGTGTGCGCCAGGGGCGGAGTGCCGGAGAGGGCGTGGACGGTGACCGTCTCTCCCGGACGCAGGGCCGCCAGGTTGAGGGGCTTGTGTTCGTGATTGGTGATGACGGCACCCGTCAGCCGGAAGGCTTGCTGCGTTGGGGAGACGGGCTTGTTCCCCGAAGCGGGATGGCTGACCTTGAGGTACAGGTGGTCGCCGTTCACGCTGTTGATCACGCCCTGGGTCGTGAACGTGGTTCTCCCGCTGGGATGCGTGGTTGTGGCAGTGTGGTGCGGATGGATCTCGACCGCCTCCGCGGGATGCGGCGGGACACCGGCCGGGTAAGCGATCACGCGAGCGCCTGCCTTGAGGGCCGCGACGTTCGTTCCGGTTTTGTTCTTGCCGTCGATCACCGCGAAGTGGGTGGTGGGCAGCAGCGGGATGGTCACGGTGCCCTGAGCCGCCTTGGCCGGGTCGCCGTGGTGATGTCCCTTGAGGACCAGCGCCGTCGGGGTGGCGGACACCAGCTCGCCGTGGATCGCATGGGGCAGCAGCACCTCGACCGAGGCCGCCAGGTGCGAGTGGATGCCGGAAGGCAGCACCGACACGTATTCACCGACCGCCACCGCGGCCACCGTTGCCGGGTGGGTGTGGCCGTCCCGGTGGCGGCTGAACTTGGTGGCTGGCGTCACCAGGTACGTCAGGTGGTGGGGATGATGGTGGGCCGCGTGGGCGTGGTTGACGCCGCCGGGCAGCAAGATCTCGACGAGGCCAGCCACGTGGGGGTGATCCAGGCGCGGGAAGATCAGGGCCGTTTCGCCCTTGTGTTCCTTGAGGAAGTTGCTGGGTTTGTGGACGTCGCCGCGGACCTGGATGAACCACGTTGCCGGGTTGACCTCAAAGGTGCGCGGCTTGCCGTTCACCTGCACGGTGATGCTGGCCGTCGGTGTCGTTTCGCTCTTCTTGAGGTCGCTGATGGTCCCCAGCACGGGAGGCAGCGGGTTAAAGTGGTGCGGGCGGATGGTCAGCTTGCCTTCGCCGATGTGGATGACCGTACCGTGGTGATGGCCGGGCTTCGGGGGCGTGTGGTGGGCGGGCGGCGGGGGCGGGAGCATGACCTGCACCAGGGAGGCCGTCGCCGGATTGGCGCCGGGCTTCTGGGTCACTGCGACCTTTTGCCCGACGTGTTCGGCCAGGAAGGAACTGCCGCTGCGCTGCGTGCCGCGAACGACCTCGAACCGGGTGTTTCCGGTCACCTGGTAATTGATGGCTCCCTTCTGGGTGAGCACGGTGACCTGGCCGCCGTCCATGCTCTCGGACTTGGTGGCGTCGATGAGCGTGCCAAAGACGGGCGGCGTGTTGGGGGCCGCCTGGAGGGGCGACAGAAGACACAATACGAGGGCGACGAGGAGCAGGGAGGGGGAGCGAATCATTCTCCTTGGGCCTTTCCGGGGGAGTTCAGCGAGGTCTCAGGATTGCGGGCCGGGACTTCCGGCAAGGGCGCGCACCGTGCTGACCGCTTGGGACGGAATCCTGACCTCTGCTTCTCTTCCCCAATAGACGGATCTTACTGGCGGAGCGTTCCTCTGGCCACAGAATTCTCTTCCCACTTGCAACGTTTTTTGTTTTGGTTCGCGCCCGGCACGATTCCTGGGAAAGAGGAAACAACCCCTGGCATTGCCTGCGCGGCCACCATATACTCATACCGTTCCCGTGACGTCCACAGTCGGAGAATCGTACCCGGCCGAGAGAGTTGGCCGGAGTGCGCGACGGTTCGCCCGGAAAGGCAGCGCGCGTGACGGCCGAATCCGTTTCCTCGGGTCAACCCGCGTTTCCGCGCTCCGCGGATGCCGCCTGGCGCTGGCTGGACTCCCTGCCGGAGGGAGTCCTGGTCCTCGATCCCTCGTTGACGGTCTGGTACGCCAACGTCGCAGGTGCGGCGCTTCTGGGCCTCCCTGCCGCCGGGCTGCTGGGCCGCTCCTTCCTCCAGGAGCTGGCCGGCGCCGCCCCGGGCTGGCTGACGGTCGCCCAGCACGTCCTGGAAACGGGAGGGCCCAGCGAAACCGAAGAGCAGCTCGGCTCACGCTGCTGGCAGGTGCGCGGCCGGCTGGTGCCCGAAGGGGTCTTGCTCCTGTTCACCGACGAGACGGCACGACGGCAGTTGGAGGACGAACTGATTCATGCGGCCTGGCACAGCCGGATGGTCCTGGAACAGCTGCCGACCATTCACTGGATTGTCAACAGTCAGCTGCTGGTCACGCATTCCACGGGAGCGGGGTTGGCGCGGATTGGCCTGACGCCCAACGGGTTCGTGGGCCGAACTCTTTACGAGGCCCTGCAGACCGACGATCCCAACCATGAACCCATCCGGATGCATCTGCGAGCCCTCAACGGGGAGACGGTGCGCTACGCGGATGAGTTCCGCGGCCGGTTCTACGAGGTGGCCCTGGAGCCGTTCCGGGAGCCGGGCGGGTCGGTGGGCGGGGTGATCGGGCTGGCCCTGGACGTGACCGAGCGCCGCCAGATCGAGGTGGAGCGAGCCCAGCTGCAGCAGCAGTTTTACCAGGCCCAGAAGCTGGAGAGTCTGGGGCTGCTGGCCAGCGGCATCGCCCACGATTTCGGCAATCTGCAGGTCGGCATCCAGACCGCCATCGAACTGCTGCTGCGCGATCTGCCGGGCGACTCGCCGCAGCGGCCCCTGGCCGAGCTGATCCACCAGGGCAGCCAGCGCGCCGCCGAGGTCACCCGGCAGATGCTCACCTTTGCCGGCCGGAAGGCCCCGGCACGCCGGCCTCTGGACCTCAACCAGATGATCCGCGACAACCTGGCGCTGTTCTCGTCCGCGTTTTCCCGGCAGGTGCAACTGTGTCCCCGGCTGGAGCTGGACCTGCCCGTGGTGGCCGACCCCGGCCAGATCCAGCAGGTGATCATGAACCTGATCATCAACGCCGCCGAGGCCATTGGCCAGGGCCCCCAGGGCCGGCACACGGCCGGCACCATCGAGGTCCGCACGTCCAGCGTGCTTGTCGGTCCGGGCCCGGCCGAGCCGGCCGGGCTCGCCCCGGGCTGCTACGCCTGTCTGGAGGTCAGCGACACCGGCTGCGGCATGGCTCCGGAGGTCCAGGCCCGGATCTTCGAGCCGTTCTTCACCACCAAGTCCACCGGCCGGGGACTGGGGCTGTCGGCGGTGCGCGGCATCCTGGAGGGACATGGCGGTACGATGCGCGTGCGCAGCCAGGCCGGCCAGGGGACCACCTTCCAGGTCTATCTGCCCTCGGGAGAGCCAGCCACGCACGTGGCCAGGCCGGCCGGAGTTCAGCCGGACTACGTCCTGTACATCGAGGATGAATCGTATCTGCGCGACGTGGTCCGCAAGACCCTGGAGGCGGAGGGCGTGTCGGCGTTGCTGGCCTCCAGCGGCGAGGAAGCTCTGGAGCTGTTCCGCCGCCATCAGTCTGCGATCAAGCTGGTCGTGCTCGATCTGGTGATGCCGGGGCTGAGCGGCTGGGACACGCTCAGGGCCCTGTGGCAGATTTGTCCCGAGGTCAAGGTGGTCCTGGCCAGCGCCACCTGGACGAGCCGCAACCCAATGACCGGGCCAGCGTTCAGATTGTCGGCGTCCTGCCCAAGCCCTATCGTCTGACTTCCCTGGTCGAGGTGGTCAGCCGCCATTGCCGGCCTGGGACGTAGGGAACGCCCTCCGTGGCGTTCCGCTGACAACGGAACGCCACGGAGGGCGTTCCCTACAGAACCCCAAGGAGAACACCCTTGATCCAGCAAATCCACGTTCAGGAGCTGGCCGCCCGGCTGCGGGACGGCGAGCCGATCTTCCTTCTGGACGTCCGCCAGCCGTGGGAACACGACACGGCGGCGCTGCCCAGCAGCACCTTGATTCCCCTCCAGGAATTGCCGGATCGCACTTCGGAACTGGAGCCTCCTCCAGAGGCGCTGATCGTGGTCTACTGCCATCACGGCATTCGCAGTCTTTCCGGCGCTGCCCTGCTGCAGCACCTGGGATTTCCCCGGGTCGCGTCGCTGGCCGGGGGGATTGACGCCTGGTCGCTGCTGGTCGATCCGGCCGTGCCTCGGTATTGAAATGTAGTCATCACGCTCCGCGTGATGGTCCCATCACGCGGAGCGTGATGACTACATTCGGAGATAACGGACATGACGGAATTGAGCCACTTTGACGAACAGGGCCGCAGCCGGATGGTGGACACCAGCGCCAAGGCCGAGACCCTGCGCGAGGCCCGGGCCAGCGGCCTGGTGCGCATGGCCCCGGCCACGGCCGACCTGATCCGCAATCGCGGCCTGGCCAAGGGCGACGCCCTGGAAGTGGCCCGCCTGGCCGGCATCATGGCCGCCAAGCGCACCGGCGACCTGATTCCTCTCTGTCACCCTCTCCCGATCACCAGCGCTCAGCTCGATTTCTCGTTTCCTGCCCCGGACCTGCTGCGCATCGAGGCCACCGTCCGCGTTGTCGGACGGACTGGCGTCGAGATGGAAGCCCTGACGGCGGTGAGCGTCGCCGCCCTGACCATCTACGACACGTGCAAGTCGGTGGATCGTGTTATGACCATCGAGCAAATCCGGTTGGAGGAAAAGAGCGGCGGACGCAGCGGCACCTTCCGGCGCGACAGTTGACGGTTGCCGCGGGACCGACACGAGGGGAGCGGGAGCACGTGACGCAATCCATGCTGGTCGATACGCAGGTTGCCCTGCCGCCCCTGGACCTGCACGGTCCGATCGCCGGCGACCTGGAAGAGGTCGAGCGCATCCTGGCCCGGACCCTGAAAAGCCGCTACAGTGCTGTGGCCGGCGTGGTCGATCACGTCCGCCACTACCGGGGCAAGCGTCTGCGTCCGGTGCTGCTGCTGCTGACCGCCCGGGCCTGCGGCCGATTCACCCCCGCTCATCCGGTCCTGGCCGCCGTGGTGGAGATGATCCACACCGCCACGCTGGTCCACGACGACATCCTGGACTCTGCCAGCGTCCGCCGGCACCTGGCGACGGTCAACGCCCGCTGGGGCACGCAGGCCGCGGTGCTGCTGGGCGATTACCTGTTCACGCACGCCTTCCACCTGGCCAGCACGCTGGAGGACGTGCGTGCCTGCCGGATCATCGGTCTGGCCACCAACCGGGTCTGCGAGGGCGAGCTGTGCCAGGGCCTGGAGCAGGGGAACCTCGACCTGACCGAGGAGGCGTACTTCGACGTCATCGACGGCAAGACGGCCGAGCTGATCGCCTGCTGCTGCCAGCTGGGAGCGCTGTTCAGCTCGGCCCCCGGCGAGGTCGTGGCGTCGCTGACGCGCTTCGGCCGCAACGTCGGGCTGGCGTTTCAGATCGCGGACGACCTGCTTGACCTGATCGGCGAGGAACAGCAGACGGGCAAGTCGCTGGGCACCGACCTGCAGCTGAAGAAGATGACGCTGCCGCTGATCCACCTGCTCCGGCACGCCTCCGGCGACCGGGGAGCGTGGGTCCGGCAGCTGCTGGCGCATCCGGGAACGGAGCAGCGGCAAGCGCTGGCGGCGTGTTTGGCGGAGCATGGCAGCCTCGACTATGCCCGGCGGCGGGCGGAGGAGCTGATCGGGCGGGCTCGCAAGGATCTGGGCTGTCTGCCGACGACGCCGTACCGGGCGATCCTGGAGGCGATGGCGGAGCGGGTGGTCTGTCGCAATCATTGATCGGTAGCTGGCGAGTCGGTCGCGGTCATCAGGGCAAGATCTCGATTGGGATGTCCTTGCAAGCACTCAACCGGGTGTCGTTGGTCAGAAAACGGTCGCAACCATGAACAATGGCCGCTGCCAGTTGAAGAGCGTCCGGTGTTTTGAAGTTGTGTGCTGCGCAGAAGCGTGGCGCGGTCACAAACGGCGGCAGTCAACCCGACGACCTCCAAACCGGGAGAAACGAAAAACGCATCAAAACGGCCGAGAAGGAGGGCATCTCTCGTCTTCAGAGGCTTGACCCGGCATTCCATCCGCGTCAAGTCGCTGACGACAGGCGTATCCCCGGCGGTGTGCAAGGCGGCGAGCCGAGCCGCTGCGCGGCCCCCAGCCAGGCGGATTCTGGACGCAGTAAATGATGACGTTGGTGTCGAGGAAGATTCTCACTCGGATTTCTCCGGGGGGAGTCCTTCACGGATCTGCTGGAATTCCTCTTGCATTCGTTCGATGGCAAGCTGATGCTCCTCCCACTCATCCCGCGCCGCGTTGATCTCGGCATCGATCTCTTCGACGCTGCGGGGCGTGTGTCCCAGTGCCATCTGCTCGGCCCGAATCTTCTGAAGTACCTCCCACCAGTCGCCGGTGGCTGGCGCTGTTGCCGCGATGGCTCGGACGGTGACTTCGACTGGCCCCGGAGGCAGCGCGACAGGGCCCGCCAGTTCCAGCATCCCATTCGCTTTCAGAGTACCCTGGACGACAACAGTATCGGCGGCCATGACGTGCGACTCCCTGGGGAAGCAACTCTTGATCGAATCCGGAACCCATCAATTATACCGCAAATCGCCCGAGTGGGAACACGGTAATGGCGTCAGCGGCCTGCCTGGTCTCCATGGCCTTGGTTGCTGGGTGCTGGACTTGCTCCTCGAAAAGGAGTAAGATCGGCAAACAATCGGACCGGCAGATTGTCCAAACCCGCACGTTCGCGGCTGCTGGGCCGTTGACCTCGTGATTGCCAAGGAGCAGGACCAGCGCGGGCCCGGCAACCGAGCTTGGTCCCCTTGCGTCAGGACCGTCTGTTTGGGATACTGCGCAGGTCGCTCTGCTTTCCTGGAGATAGCCGTGAGTCTGCATGAATTGGAAACCGCTGTCACCCAGCTGCCTGCGGCGGAGTTGACCGCCTTCGCACAGTGGTTTGAGGAGTATCTGGCGGACGCCTGGGACCGCCGCATCGAAGAGGACATCAAGGCCGGGCGACTGGACAAGGCTGGCCGCCGTGCGGATGCCGACTTCGAGGCAGGGAAGTGTAAGCCATTATGAACCATTTCGCCACGCCGGATTTCTGGTATTGCTACCGCCAGCTTCCGGAGGAAGTGCGTGACCTGGCGGACAAGAATTTCGCTCTCTTGCGGGAGAATCCGCATCATCCGTCGTTGCGGCTGAAGAAGATCGGCGCGTTCTGGTCAGCGCGCGTGGGCTTGCACTACCGTGTTCTGGCACGCGATCGCGCGGAAGGGTTGGTCTGGTTCTGGATTGGCCACCACAGCGAGTACGATCAGTTGCTCCAAAGCTAGCTAGGCAGTCCTATCCAGGCACTGGCCGCCTACAGTCCCTTCCTCCACCTCCGTCTGCTTGACGTAGGGCTTTCCAGCGCCACCTCTGACCTGTCCCCTGACCTCCGGACGTTGCCGTTCTGACCGCGGGGCCTTACTGTTGTCAGTAGGTCGCACAGGAGAGCAACTATGGACACCCCTCAATCGCCTGGCGTGCAGGAAGAGTTCGACCGCGGCGTCGCCCTGACTGACGAGGAGAAGTACGACGAGGCCATCGCCGTCTTCAACAGCGTCCTGGCCCGGCAGCCCAACCACTCCGGCGCCTTCCTGCACCGGGGCCGCTGCTGGGACCGCAAGGCCGAGCATCAGCGCGCCATCGACGACTTCACCGAGCTGATCCGCCTCTCCCCCTACGAGGCCCGCGCCTACCACTTCCGTGCCGTCTCTTACGCCAAGACGAAGCAGTACGACCGGGCCCTGGAGGATTACGACCGGTCGCTGGAAATGGACCCGACCGACGCCGGCTGTCTCAACAACCGCGGCAGCCTGTTCATGCTGCGCGGCGACCTGGAGCGGGCCGCTATCGACTACAACGACGCCATCCTGGTGCAACCCGATTACGTGCCTTCCTACCTGAACCGGGCCAACCTCCACTTCAGCATGAACCAGATGGACAGGGCCCTGGCCGATTGCAACTACTACCTGGAGCACTATCCCGAGAAGGGCCTCGGCCATCAGACCCGGGGCCGCATCTACCAGTACCTGAAGCACTACGACGAGGCCGTGGCCGATTACACCAGGGCCCTGGAGCTGGAACCCACCCAGACCATCGTGCGCGCCTATCGCGGCTCGGTCCTGGCCACCCTGGGCCGGTCCGATGAAGCCATCGCGGACCTGGACATTTTCCTGAAGGAACATCCCGACGAGGGGGACGGCTATTACCATCGGGCCCGGGCTCACGTCACCAGGAAGGAGTTCCGCAAGGCCCTGGCCGACCTGTCCACCGCCCTGCGCTTGCGGCCCAACCACAACGATGCCCTGATGTGCCGGGGCATGGTCCACGTTCACCTGGAGGATTACCCGAAGGCGCTGTCCGACTTCAACGCCCGGCTCCGCCTGCCGCCGGTGGATGCCGCCGCCTACTTCTCGCGAGGCCTGGTCCGTGCCAGCATGCAGCAGTACAAGGAGGCCCTGGCGGACTTCAACGAGGCCCTGCGGCTGGAACCCGACCTCGCCGCGGCGATGGTCAACCGGGCCCGCACTCGCTCCCAGCTCAAGGATTACGATCGGGCCCAGGCCGACTTTAACGCCGGCATCCGGATGGCGCCCGGCGAGGCCATGAGCTATTACATGCGCGGCCTCTTCCACCAGGAGCGCGGCTCCTACCGGGCCGCCCTGGCCGATTACGAGCGGGCCATCGAGCTGAAGCCGAACGATTCTCACTTCCGCAACCAGGCCGCCTGGCTGCTGGCCACCTGCCCGCGCGACGAGATCCGCAACGGTGCCCGGGCCATCGAACATGCGCTCAAGGGGTGCGAGCTGAGCAACTGGCAGGAGGGCAACGTCATCGACACGCTGGCGGCTGCGTACGCCGAGTGCGGCCGCTTTGCCGAGGCGGTCGAGTACGCCCGCAAGGCGTACCCCCTGGTGCCGGGCGAGCTGCACCAGCAGGTCCTCGACCACGTCGAGCTGTTCCAGGCGGGCAAGCCCTTTCGCAGCACGCCCCCGGCCGAGACGCCGTCCAGGCCGCCGCTTCCGCCGTGGAAACGCAGGAGACGGCACTGACCGGAGGCGGGACACCACGGCCCAACTGGGAGGCGGCTCTTAAAACCACGAACCGAAAGGCGAGCGGCGCGGCGTCAGCCCGCCGGTAAAGGACAAGCACCGGCGGGCTGACGCCGCGCCGCTCGCCTTGCTGTTCGTGCCTCTTACTCTTTCTCTCCCCGCTTCGGCGAGGTGGTTGAGGAGCCGGGATCGACAACGGACTCCAAGCTCAGCGCATGCACTTTTGGCCGGCGGCGCAGGACCAGGCCCAGACCCAGCGCCAGCAGCGCCACAAACGGCAGCCACGGCGCCAGCGCGGCCAGGACCAGGACCACGCCTTTGCCCAGGTTGACCAGGGCATCGATCGAGCCCCAGAAGGTGCCGCTGACGCTGGCTCCGAACCCCGGCTGGCTGGGCGGCACGTAATCCTTCACTTCCTTCAGGTGCAGCTGGATCGTCGCCAGCCGGGCCTGCTTCTCCCAGCGGTTGAGCTGGCCTTGCTGCTCCTCGATCTGGCCGCGAATGCTCGTCAGCTCCCGGCGGATGGCCAGCAAATCCTCCATCTTGCTGGTGCTGGCCTTGTCCAGGTAGAGTTTGCGCAGCCCTTCCTCCTCCACCTGGTTGTTCTTCATCCGCGCCTCGGTGTCGTAGAAGCGATCGGTAACGTCCTCGGAATCGACGGAGTTGCGCGTGACGACGCCAATCTGAAGCAGCGACTTGCGCAGCGCGTCGAACAACGCAACCGGCACTCGAAGCGTCCACTGACCGTCCCGGGGCGACCCGGTCGCGCCGCGCATCTCGGACTTGGCAACGTAGCCGCCCATCTCCTCCAGGGCCTTGTCCAGCCGCACCTGGGCCACGTCCATGTCCTCGACGACCAGGTCGAGATGACCCACGTAGATGATCTTCCTCTTCACTTCCTGGGGCGCCTGGGCCGGCCCCCGCTTGCCCGCGACAGGCTCAAATGCAACCTCCCCCTTCCCCTCGGCCCTGTCCTTGCCTTTATCCATTTCCGCCAGTGGCGGACTTCCAGGGGCTTCCTTGCGGTGGGACAATGCCTGGGGCTTGCGGACCTCACCGCAGCCCAACAGCAGCACACTCAGAAGCAATCCGGTTGTCGTAATTCGCATGGCCATCCCCTCCCTCGGAAATGTCGGCGTCTGGTAGATGGGACGTCAATAGAATGATGCGGAAGCCGACTCTTTATTCCCAGAATACTCTGCCGGGGTCGGCCTGTCATTCCCAGTGCGGGCAATTCGGCGCTTGTCTCCGCTGAGGCCATGCGACACAATAGGACCCAGTTGCCAGGGACCGTCACGGTGTCGCTCCGCATTCCGAATCCAGGGAACCAACCATGAAGAGAATCCTGTTTGCCAGTCTGTTCGTTCTGTTCCCACCGGTCTGTCTCGCAGCGGAGCCGGACGTGGCCGCCGTGCGGAAGGCAGCGACCTTTTACGCCTCCTTCGATGCGCAGCCCCAGGGCGACTTCGGTGCCGGGGACCTGTCCCTCTCGACGCGGTTCAATCATCCGACCGAGAAGGGGCAATTCGTCTTCGAGAAAGGCTTCGACAAGAAGATCTTTCGCGTGGTCCGCGACAAGGGCGTGCATGGCGGCGCACTGGAATGCACCGACGTCCTGCCGCGCAACGGCAGGATCTTCTTTCCCGCCAAGGGCAAGCTGGCCTGGAAGAAAGGCGGCTGGGGCGGCTCGGTCTCGCTGTGGATCAACACCGATCCCAACACCTCGCTCAAAACGCCCTTCTGCGATCCGGTCCAGATCACGCAGCGCGGCGCCAACAATGGCGGCATCTGGTGCGACTTCAACGACCGCAAGCCGCGCGACCTGCGCATGGGCACGTTCCCGGCCGTCCCCTCCGGCGAGAAACCAATCCCCGAGTCCGACCCCTCAGCCCCTCTGGTTCCCGTCAAAGGTATTGGCTTTAAGGCCGGCGAGTGGCACCACGTCGTCCTCACCTGGCGGAATTTCGACACCGGCAAGGCCGATGCCCACGCGACCCTCTACGTCGATGGCAAGCCAAAGGGCGACGTCAAAGACCGCGCCATCGCCATGAACTGGGACCTGGAGCGGACCGGCATCTACCTGGGAGTCAACTTCATCGGCCTGCTTGACGAGCTGGCCCTGTTCAACCGCCCCTTGACCGCAGAGGAGGTCACCCTGCTGTTCCGTCAGCCTGGCCTGCTTGCTCCCCTCAGAACTGGAAGTAGATGAAGGTCTGGCCGGTCGGCGGAGCAAGGACCAGGGTCAGGGTCAACCCAAGGGAGTAAGCAATCCCCACAATGGGGGCCGGCACCAGGGAGGGAATGCGCTTCCAGACTTGCATCTTCCCCAGCAGATGGCCGGTCGCCACCAGTGCCAGCACCACCCAGAAGGCGGTCTTGGGCATCGGCAGCGCCTCGGTCCCGCCCGACACGACCAGGTGCTTGAAGACCAGCAGGGCCCCGCCAAAGGTCTGCGCCCGGAAGAAGACCCAGCCCAGGCACACGCACAGGAACGTCAGGACCACACAGAACGGGGTCGCCCCCGGCGAGCGCAGGACCTGCGCCAGCACCCGGACGCGGTCGGTCACCAGCCGGAAGAGGCGGTGCAAGACCAGGAGTAAGCCGTGCAGCACGCCCCAGACAACAAAGGTCCAGCTGGCGCCGTGCCAGAGGCCGCCCAGCGTCATGGTGATCATCAAGTTGCGGCAGGTCTGCCACAGCGTCCCCCGGCTGCCTCCCAGGGGGATGAACAGGTAATCGCGCAGCCAGCTTGAGAGAGAGATGTGCCAGCGTCTCCAGAACTCGGCGATGTTCCGCGACAGGTAGGGCATGTCAAAGTTCTGGGCCAGCCGATACCCGAGCAGGTGGGCCGTGCCCAGGGCCAGGTCGCTGTAGCCCGAGAAATCACAGTAAATTTGCAAGGCGTAGGCGATCACGCCGATCCAGACGCACTCGACCCGGAAATGGGTTGGGTGGGCGAAGACCGCCTCGGCAAGCAGACCCATGCGGTCGGCAACCACCAGCTTCTTGAACACGCCCAGCAAGACGTACTCGCAGCCGACTGCCGCCCGGATCCAGTTCCAGCGTTTCTTGCGCCGGACCTGATGCAGGAAGTCCCTGGCCCGCACGATGGGCCCGGCCACCAGGTGCGGGAAAAACAGGATGAAGACCAGGAAGTGCGCCAGGTTCCGCTCGGCCTTCGTCTGCTGGCGATAAACGTCCACGGTGTAGTTGATCGCCTCGAAGGTGTAGAACGAGATGCCGATGGGCAGGATCACCTGCAGCACGGGCAGGACGCCCGGGACGCCGCAGCGCTGCAGTGCTTCCTGGAGCGATTGCAGGAAGAAGTTGGCGTACTTGAAGTAGCAGAGCAGGCCCAGGTTGGCGGTGATGCTAACAAGGAGCAACAGCCGGCGCAACCCGACGCGCCGGCTCGACTCCATGCCCAGGGCCAGGAAATAATCGAGGGTGGCCGAGAGGACCACAATCCCCGCCAGCTCCTTGCTCCAGGAGGCGTAAAAGACGAAGCTGGCGATCAGCAGCAGGCCGACCCGGGCCTGTTTCCACGGGATGGCCCAGTAGAGCGAGAACACGAGGGCAAAGAAGATCAAAAACTCCCTGGAACAAAACAGCATGGCCTGCTGCCCCTCCCGGCGTACCGTTGCGCACCGCTCCCGATCGCGGGGGTGAGACTTTAGCGTCCACCGGAGGGAAAACAAGAGCAGTTGTCCCGAAACCTGTTGCGGCCGGGGCTTTGTCCGCGTAAGCTGAAACTACTGTCCGAGTGCCTGCCTGATCTTCCCAACCGCTGTGGCCCTGCAACTTTGCCTGCCCGCCAGGGGAAGGAGTTCGCGATCCCATGAAATCCACCCCGTTGACCCTCACGGCGGTTTTGCTGCTGGCGCTCCCTTCCGCGAAAGCGGACCCGAAAGCCGGAGCAGACGCCCGGCACTTCGACGAGCAGGTTCGTCCCTTTCTTCTCCGCCACTGCCGGGAATGTCACGGCGGTGAGAAGCCCAAGGGGAGGTTTCACCTGGACCGGCTCGCTCCGGACTTTGCCGGCCAGGACAGCCGGGACCGTTGGCGGACCGTGCTGGAGCAGCTCCAGGCGGGCACGATGCCGCCGAAGGCGAAGCCGCGTCCGCCGGCGAAGGAAGCGCAAGCCCTGGCCGACTGGATCAGCGGCCGGATTACCGTGGCGGAGGCCGACCGCCGGGCCGCTCAGGGCCGGGTGGTGCTGCGCCGCCTCAATCGGCTCGAATACGAGAACACCATCCGCGACCTTCTGGGCATAAGCGTCGATCTGAAAGAGCTGCTGCCGCCGGACAGCTCCTCGGACGGCTTCGACAACGTCGGCGAGGCGCTGCACATTTCCTCGTTCTTGATGGAGCAGATATCTGGAAGCGGCCGACAAGGCCCTGAGCCTGGCCATCGCCAACGGTCCCCAGCCGCCGGTCGATCAAGAAGCGCTACAGCCTCAAGGAGACGCACCAGGTCAAGGTCGCCACCGAGCGCGTCTTTCGCCAGCTGGACGACACCGTGGTGATGCTTCACCTCGGTCCCCTGGCAAGCGGTGTCGCTGTCGCCGTTCTATCCGCCCGACCGCGGCCAGTACCGCTTTCGCATCTCCGCCTCCGGATTTCAGAGCGGCGGCAAGCCGGTCACCTTTCGCGTGGACGCCGGCTGCGATGCGGATGGCGGGCAAGAACCACCTGGTCGGCTACTTCGACGCCCCCGCCGACAAGCCGACCGTCGTCGAGTTCGTCGATCATCTGGAAGCCGCGCAGCACCATCCGGATCCTCCCCTACGGTCTGGCACGTTCGCGAAGACCGTCCACAAGGTCGGGTGCCGACAAGTACGAGGGACCGGGGCTGGCGGTGCAGTGGGTGGAGGTGGAAGGGCCGCTGCACGACGCCTGGCCGCCGCGCGAGCCATCGCCGCATCTTCGGCGACCTGCCGCAGGAGCCGGCGCCGCCCCGCAACTGGCGGCAAACGCGTCGAGGTCGTCTCGAAAGATCCCGAGGCCGACGCCGAGCGCATCCTCCGCAACTTCGTTCGCCGGGCCTTTCGCCGGGCGGTGACCGACGACGACGTCAAGCCGTTCCTCAATCTCGTCAAGGCCAAGCTGGCCGAGAAGCAGTCGTTCGAGCAGGCCGTCCGCGTCGGCCTCATGGCGCGTGCTGGTGTCGCCGGAGTTCCTGTTCCTCCGCGAGAAGCCCGGCAAGCTCGACGACTTCGCCCTGGCCAGCCGGCTGTCGTACTTCCTGTGGAGCACGATGCCCGACGAGGAGTTGCTCACCCTGGCCGAGCAGAAGCAAGCTGAGCCAGCCGGACACGCTGCGCCAGCAGGTCGAGCGGATGCTCAAGGACCCGAAGGCGGCGGCCTTCACCGAGAACTTCGTCGGCCAGTGGCTCGGCCTGCGCGACATCGACGTCACGGAGCCCAGCCACATCCTCTATCCCGAATTCGACCACATGCTCAAGGTGTCGATGGTCCGGGAGACGGAGCTGTTCTTCGAGGAGGTGCTGAAGAACGACCTGAGCCTGACCAACTTCGTGGCCTCCGACTTCACGATGCTCAACGGCCGGCTGGCGAAGCACTACGGCATCCCCGGCGTGGACGGGCTGGGCGTTCCGCAAGGTGACGCTGCCGCCGGACAGCCATCGCGGCGGCGTCCTGACGATGGCGAGCGTGCTGAAGGTGACGGCCAACGGCACCAACACGTCGCCGGTCGCTGCGCGGGGCCTGGGTGCTGGACCGCATCCTGGGCACGCCGCCGCCCCGACCGCCCGCGGACGTGCCGGCCCTCGAGCCGGACATCCGCGGCGCCACCACCATCCGCGAGCAGCTGGCCAAGCATCGGCAGATCGCCTCCTGCGCGACCTGCCATGCCAAGATCGATCCGCCCGGCTTCGCCCTGGAGAGCTTCGACGTCATCGGCGGCTGGCGCGAAAACTACCGCACCAGCGGCCGACGGCAAGCCGGTGATCGTGGACGGCCGACGGATGCCGTACCTCAAGGGGCCAAAGGTCGACCCCGCCGACGTGATGCCGGATGGGCAGCGGTTCCAGCAACATCGACGAGTTCAAGCAACTGCTGCTGAAAGACAAGGACCAGCTCGCCCGCGCCCTGACCGAGAAGCTGCTGACCTACGCCACCGGCGGACGCCCCAGGCCGGCCGACAGAGCCGGAGATCGAGGCGATCGTCGGCAAGGTCCGCGACAAGAATTACGGCTTGCGGACGCTGGTTCACGAGATCGTCCAGAGCAAGCTGTTTCAGAACAAGTGATGGCCTGCGACCCTCCCAACGAGGAGCTTCCCATGAACCTGACCCGCCGTCACTTTCCTCCGGGCCGCCGGCGTGTCGCTGGCCCTTCCCTGTGCTGGACGCACTCGCTCCCACCCGGGCGCTCGGCGCAGCCGCCGGGCCGCCGCGCCGCATGGTGTGCATCTGCACGCCGCTGGGACTGCACCCGCCGCATTTCTTCCCGGAGAAGGCCGGCAAGGATTACGAGCTGTCGCCCTACCTGGACGTCTTGAAGGACTTCCGCAACGACTTCACCGTGATGTCCGGCCTGTCGCATCCGGACGTCGGCTCCAGCCACGATTCGCTCTACAGCTTCCTGACCGCCGCCCCGCATCCGGAGCTGCGAGCCGGCTTCCGCAACACGATCTCGCTGGACCAGTTCGCGGCCGAGCACATCGGCGGCGAGACGCGCTTCCCCAGCCTGTCGCTGTCGGGCGAGGGCTTCGGCCTGTCCTGGACCCGCAGCGGCGCCCTGGTGCCGGCGGACTGCTGGCCGTCCTCGCGTGTTCGCCCGGCTGTTCCTCGAGGGCCGGCCCGACGAGGTGCAGGCCCAGGCCCGCCGCTTGCGGGACGGCCAGAGCATCCTCGACACGGTCCGCGACCAGGCCCAGAAGCTGCAGCCGGCCTCGGCGCCGAACGACCGCGAGAAGCTCGACGAGTACTTCACCAGCGTCCGCGAGCTGGAGCAGCGCCTGGCCCAGGCCGAGGAATGGGCCAAGAAGCCCAAGCCCAAGGTGGACGCCAAACCGCCCCAGAACATCACCAACCCGGCCGACCTCGTCGGCCGAGACCCGGCTGATGTTCGACCTGATCCACCTGGCCCTGCAGACCGACTCGACCCGGCTGATCACGCTCCTGCTGCTGGGCACGAGCCTGGTGCCGCCGATCCCGGGCGTGTCGCTGGGCCACCACGACCTGTCGCACCACGGCCAGGACCCGAACAAGATCGAGCAGCTCAAGACGATCGAGCTGGAAAAGATGAAGACCCTCCGCGACCTGCTGGCCAAGCTGAAGCAGACCAAGGAGGAAGGCGCCAACCTGCTCGACCGGACCATGGTCTTCTTCAGCAGCAACCTGGGCAACGCCAGCAACCACGCCGTCAAGAACCTGCCGGTCCTGCTGGCCGGCGGCGGCTTCAAGCACGGCCAGCACCTGGCCTTCGATCCGAGCAAACCGCCGCCGTTGTGCAACCTCTACGTGAGCATGCTGCAGCGGCTGGGCATCGAGGCGGACCGGTTCGGCTCCAGCACGGGGACGCTGACGGGGTTGGAGATGGTGGGGTGAAGATCAGCCGACTGTCTCCGATGAAGCTGGTTCATGCGAACCCGACCAACCCTGCTCGACAGGGACGCGAAATTGCGTCAAGTAGCTGAAGAACCAAGGTCTCATCAATAAGCCCACAGGACGGTACAACCCCCTGCCCTCCGTTTGGCAAAATTGCGGAACTGGCTGGGGCAAGTGGAGAGATCCCACGACCCCAACCACTTCCGCTGGCAGCTCACGAGCCCTGGTTCGGCCCAGCCGCCCACAGGCCCTCGGGTGAGCAATGCCAGCAGGTCGGACAGGCATCATGCTCCATCTGGAGCCAGCGGGCGTGAGAAACGTCAACGATCCAGTCAAGGCCACCATTCAGGTCCAGCAGCCCAGCCACAGCCCCATGCACCACGTACGCCCCCAAGGAGGCACACGTGCCATTGGCCCAGTAGACCGCTGGAGCGGGGACTCCCTCGACGTAGCCGGCTTGGTGAAGCAACTTCACAACGTCATCCGACGCGGTTTCCCTCGCTGCCTCGGCCGGGTCGATAACGCCCGAGCAGGCCAGACACCAGCCGCCGTCGAGCGGTGGGACCGTCACGCGGCAGAGAAACCGGCGCGAGCCAGGCTCCTCAGACAGTTCGATGTGCGTTCCAAGGCAGAGCAGGGGCCGGACGTGCCGCAGCGCGATTTCCTGGACCACCAGTCGAGAGTGGTGATTGTCGGTCGCGGCAACAAGCAGGTCGCATCCAGCCAGCGCCTGGCGGCAGTTCGGCTCCTCGACCGCAGCGGTAAGGGCCTGTACCTCCGCATCTCGCGGCCAGGCGGTGCGAATCAATCGGTTGACGTATTTCGTTTTGGGCCAGGCAGCGCGGGCCATCGCCGGAGTCGCACCTGGCAAGCGGTTGAGGTTGCTGACCTCAACGCGATCTGGATCAATCAGCAGCCAGCGACGCACACCAAGGCGGGCCAGCTGTTCAGCCAGGACGGCACCGATTCCGCCGCAACCAACCAGCCCAATCTTCAGCCGGCCAAGAGCTTCTTGTGCGGCGACCCCGAAGATCCGCTGCCGCTCGAAGCGAGCCGGCAACTGGCTGTCACCGCCAGCCGTCATGGTTCCGCACCAGCTCGGCTCGGTTTCGGCTGGCCTTGGGTCGCCACGACCACCGGCGGGCCACAGCCGAATCCGGCCGCGGGCAAGGGATTCGTTGAAAACGGCCGACAGGAGCCGCGGCCGGCCGGGCAGCCTCGCCAGGAAGCGAGCATACTCCCGCTCGTGCCGGTCATCAACTGGCGAGAAGTCAGGAATTCCCATCCCCGGATGAGTGTGGACGTGAACGACGTCGTACCCCTGGCGAACGATCTGTTCCAGCAGATAATGATGGCATCGCTGATCGAGGACCAAGCCAGCGACTGACTGCTGTTCGTAGCAATCCGATCCGGGCACCGCCCAGACGCGAGGCAGCAGGCGCACTCGGCCACGGTCGAGGGGATGGCGGCGGCAGAAGAAGAAGCCTGCAACCTCCTCTCCGTCACGGCGTGCGGCCAGCATCTCCTGGCGAAAGGATTGCCACAGGCGGGGTGGAAGGGTCAATGAGGCGTGTTTCATTGAGGTTTCTCCGGTCAGGGTTTGGCGAAAGGTGAGAACCCCGGCGGCAGGCTGCGCCGGGGCCATGGAACGTGTCGAAGCTGCCTGACAGGGAGTCAATCCGCGTTCAGAGCGTGGCGGGCAGCAATGTACAGCATGGCCAGATTGTGGCCGTTACCCGCCAGCGAACCGGGACGCCAGCCCTGCGCCCACTCAGCCGCGGCGAAACCACCGCCCAGGCCGACACAATACCAGTACCACCCTTCCTCCCCCAGGAACGGGGCCCCGTAGTGGCCCTGCAGGGTGAAGTGGTGATCGGCGGTTGGCCAGCGGTAGTTGAGGTAACAGCCGATCGGAGGCATCGCCGGATACTCGGGCGAGAGCAGGAACAACAAGTCGGTACGCGTCACGCCGAACTTCTGCATCGACAGCTTCACGTTCGCCACCAGCACGGCGGCGAACCTGCGTCCGGCGAGGGTCTTGGTCCCGAGCTTGACCGCGCTGCGGGTGCCAGCGGCGGAGCGCAACAGCTCGACTTCTTCGTCGAGCCGTGCGGCGCTTTGACGATCTTGGGCACCGACCACAGCTTCATTCCGTCGCGGATCGCTTCCTGATCTCCCAGGATGCGGGTGCGGCCACCGCCCTCTTCCTGGACCAACTGGTCACGGCCGACTTCTCCGCGCATCTGCTGGCGGACTTGGCCTGCGGTGGCCTGGTCGTCGGGGATGATGCATAACTTTCCGTTGACAGTTATCTGCATGGAGTTTACCTCGTTCAGGATGAGCCCTGCGGCCGTGAGGCCGCAGGGCGGGATGCAAGACACGTGGATCAGGCGTCGAAGACGTCGTCGCCGCCGATGCGGTTGGGTCCGGTGGGGCGAAGGTCGCTGAAACGGTTCAAGATCTGGCGCAGGTCGATGACCCCGTTGGCAGCCGCACGCAGCTCGTTGCCCAGGGCCTGATCCAGTGCAGCCACCTCGACTCGGATGCCGCGGCGGCGTAACTTCTGCGCCAGGTAGGCGAAATCCGAGTCCCCGGTCACAAGGACGACAACATCGGGCTGGATGGAAGCTGCCAGGTCGAGCGCATCGATCGCCATGACGACATCCACGTTCGCCTTGTACTGTGGACCTTCCTCTCCGCCGACCTCGCGGAGAGCCATCCTTGGTCACCACGAGCAATCCCTGTGTCCGCAGCCAGTGGATGAACCTGAGCTTCCGTTCGCGGGCCTCCTGAAACTCTGGCATGTTGAGCGGGGGCAGCCCTGTGTATACGACCATCTCAACGAGGCGGCGCCCCTCAGTCTCGTCGGCGAGGTAGTGAGCCAAAGCAAGCCAGTCAGGCCTCTTGTTGACCGATCGAGCGGAAACAGTCAGATTGGCTTCATCGACCAGAGCAAGAATACGCTGACGCTGAGCCGTCAATGTCTCGTTCACAGCCATGTGTTTTCCTTTCGCTAGGACAAAAACAGTCGGGAGCATTACACGATTACGCTCCCGGGTAGAGGCAGGAGAACTGGATTCCGGCGGCGGGAATGGACGACTCCGCCGGATTCCGCCTTACAGTCTCGCCTGTTCGCTCCGGCAACCTGCATGGCATGTTTCAGCTTCGAGCAGACGGCGCAGCCACACAACCAAGTGACGGGGGGCAGACTGGCGGCGGCCGTTAACCAGACACGGGCGAGGAATCAAGGGGTGGCGGAACCGGATCTCGCCGGTCCGACGGACATGGATCACTTCGCAACCGAGGCGGTTGGCGATCTGCTCCGCCTTGTCGAGATTAATGCCAGTGGCCACGGTAAGGGTAGGGCCTGATGGAATGAGCATGCAGTCGTCCTCCGTTATGTTGTGGATCGGTAGGGCAACCGGCAACGGGCCTCCTGCTGGGCCAGCACGCTCGCCCAGCAGTCAGGGGGTGCCGCATGACAGCCCGCTGTCGCCCAGATCGTTGTGGGGACCGCTTGCCCTCCCGGAGAAAGGCAGGAGTAGACAATTCCCGGAACTGGAAATGCTGATTCCGTGCGGAAGGTCAGAATTGCCACTTGATGGGTGTACAGGGCCGATAGGCGAAGGACTTGCTTTCGGTTGAGATTGAGTCGCGCAGGTGGCGGGCGAGTTCGAGTAATTCTGTCTCGACCGTCTCGTAAGTCTTGTTCAACGCCTTCCGGACTCGGTCATACGCCTTCGTCTCCGGTGAGGAGTCGAGGTTCCGCGCTCGGCCCCTCAGCCCGGAATCCTGCTTGACATGGTCGCAGATCTGGGCACGCTCATCGATCAGTTGTTGCTGCTCGCCCGGGTGAGTCTCGCCATTTTTCGCAATCCTGTCGAGGTCGGCTCGAATTATTTCCAGCTGGTGCTTGTACGCCTGGAGAGCCTCCCGATCGCTGCCCTCTTGAAGCGAGACGCTATCCTCGCTGAGTTCGGCGTCGCCCTCCTCGGTGCCGGCCAAACCTCGACGAGTGCCCGAGGCAACTTCCAGCTGCCGGGCGCCTATACTATTAGGCGGGTCAGGGCGGGAAAGGAGGTCAGCGACATAGTCGAACCCCTTGGTGCGCGGGAAGGAGGCATCCCGGCCCGCAAAGCACACTCGATAGCAGTTCCCCTCGCGGTGGAACAAGTAGGCCGGAGGGTTCATGCCCACCAATGAGGCCGAGGCGGGGTGTAACCGGGCAGTCACCCACTGTCGCCACAATGTGCCACGCAGTTGGGCCACACCGTTCCCACCGTCCTCGACTAGCCCGCGCCGCCGGAGGTCGGACATGGCATCGATAGGAACCGCATCGCCCCGCGCCACAGCAAGGAGTTGCTCGCATTCGGGGCCAGTTCGCTGTTCCCACAAAACCTTGAAATGCGGGTGGAAATCGCACGCAAGCTGCTCTTCGTTGATCGCCTTGCAGGCGATCATATGCTGGCCGATCGCCTTGCCAGCGAATGCCCACCCACCGGCTAGGTCGTAGACCCGATCTACATCCACGCTGGCTGCATCCAGGCATTGGCGTACTCTCGGCCCGCACTGCTCCCGGCAGTGCGTCCACATCCGTCCGAAAGCTTCTCGCGTCAGCGGCGAGAGGATGCGAAGGGACGAAACGAAGTTCCACAGTGGGGAGCCGTCCGGGCCGCGAAACGTGTCCCACTCAAGGGCACCAGCCAGCACGACAGTTAGCGGCCGAGGTGACCCGGGCCGGGACGTTAATTCGGCCACGTTTCGCAGCCGCCAGAGCTTCTCCTCTTGGCCCTGCAGCACAGTGCGCATTAGGTACTCATACTCGTCGAACAGCAGTAACACTCCAAAGCCGCATTTGTTAAGCTGCTTGAAATAGGGCTCAACACCGTTGAGGATCTCGTACTCGTCCAGCGTTTTCAGCGCATCGTAGAGACTCGCGGGCGCAAGGTCGGCCGACACGCAAACGCGGCCGTAGGTCAGGCTTTCAGGACGGTTGGACCTTGCCAGAAAACAGCCATGCACTTGCGCCACGATATGACGATAGGCGTCGAGGGCATTCCGCACCCCAGTGCCGTGGAACTCGAGGTACACGGGAAGGTGGTGGCGCTGCTTCATTGAAAAGCAGGTTTCGACGCAGCGCAGCACCGATGTCTTGCCCGCGTTGCGATCACCGATCACCTGGATACTCGTCCCGCTGCTCAGGGTACGGCACAGTTGTTCAAGTACGCCCTCTGGCTCCTCGTATCCGAACAACTCTAGCGGATCGGTCACATAGCACTTGGTCTCGAAGCCTGAATGCCACTCATCCACGAGCGGTCCTCCTTATTCCTTCAGCAGATCAAGGTCGGGCTTGAGGTAGCGGTGGTTGGCCCTCCACCAGCGGCGGAACAGGTCCACGCTGATGATGTACGAGGGGCGGCCCTCGTCGTCGCGCTCCAGGAGCACCTGCCGCTCCTTCAACTCCCCGAGCGCTTCCGCCGCTTTGCGCTCGTGGCATGGGACCCGGTGCCGCTCCCATTCCTGCAGGATGGCCTCGTGCAGCACTGGCCGGGCGAGGTCCGGCCGGTGCGGGTCCCGGGAGAGATGACATATCGTCGTAAGCAACGCGGGGTACGACGAGGGATCTTGGGCGAAGTACATGTTGCTCTGGAAGGCGACCGACGGTAGCAACTGCACGCCGCCGGGCAATTCTCCATCTGTCTCACCCGTCAGCACGCCCACGACACGCTCAAGGTCGGGATAACCTACCCAGCCGCGATGCGTTGCCGCGGCTACCCAGGCAGCCCTCTTGCAGATTAGCTGGATGAAGTACGGGATGCGGAAACTGAGCCGCAGTATGTGGGCTGCCGCCTCCTCGGTGAAGCGAAGCCGCGGCTCCATAGCGCTTACCAACTCCCGGGCGGACTCCTCGTCGATACAGCTGATACGCCGCTCGATGACATTGACTAACTGCCCAGTGATGCCGTAGGCCGGGTCGCGCACCATCCGCCGCAACTCGTATGTGCCAGCCAAGACGAAACTGGCAAGCCCCTCGATGGCGAACGCACGCACCGCGGCCAGGAAAGGTGGACCCACCCGTCCGTTATCTACCAGCGTGCGGTAACCAGTGAATTCATCGACTAGGAAGACGGGGTAAAGGCCTGCGGAGCGGAGGGCCATCAATAGCGGGCGCCAGTCCTGGAAACCGACCTCGGCCTCCGAAATCTGAGGCATGGTCCTGGGCGGCAGCTGACCACTCTTTACCAATTGTTGGACCGTGTTCATAACTCGCTCAGACAGCAGGTAGCGCCAAAGGTGACGCTCTTCTGTGTAGTTGGCCGCGTCGTTCAGATTCCACTCGATGCACAGGAAGCGCGTTGGGTCCCCCGGATGGCCAGTCAACTTCAACTGCAGGCTCCTCGCCAGGTATTCCAGCAGCGTGCTCTTGCCCGTGCGCGTCAGGCCGACTAGCAGCGGGGTCTTGTTTCGCTCAGAGGATCGCAGATGCTGCACCAGTTCGTCGAGATCGCGGCTTCGCCCTTTGAACAGGTGCTCGTGGGGAACCCCCACTTCGTCCCAAGGGATGTCCTCTATGATGAAACCGCCGCCGCGATCAATCTCAAGCGTGAACGTCTCGGCCAGATCGTCGCCGGGGTTACTGTCTCCGGACGGACACACTCCCACATCCAGGGTGTAGGGCGAATCTAGGCCGCTCGCGAACACCGTCCGCGGAACCTGACATTCGACTTGTCTGTGGGCTCCGACGTGCAATTCACGTTGAGGGATTGGCGCAGGCCGCCACAGCGCCGATGGATTGCCTGGAACACGAATCGCAAGCTGCAGTGTGAATCTTTCTGACATCGCCCTGCCAACGTTGCGCACGAGGACGCTGCCGACAACGGTATCCCCCTGCTCACGGAAGACCGGCGGCTCCAAGGTTACCTCGAGGAGCGCCTTCATCTCCCCCAGACGCTGATTCTCCAGGTTGCCCAGAGCCGTTCGCCAGCGCTTCAGCAGCGGTTCAAAACGCACCCGGCCCCAGTACGTCGGCGCGTTTTCGATCCTCTGCAACAGCGATTCCAGTTCACCGCGGAATCCTGACAGGATCATCGCACGCTCTTCGCCGCCGCGCGTCTCATATCCGCTGAGGATTGCCAGCGCTGCCTGAACACCGTCGCTCAACTGAAGGTCGGTGCTGAAGAGTGGTTGCCGGTGCCGAGGGAACCGCTGCCACCGATTCTGAAGATCTGCGAAAGTCCCCGGAACGAGTTTCACATGTTCAATTTCGCTGAAGAATTCATCGATGACCCGTCGATCGTCCGCCCAGCGTCGAATCGCCCGCAGCAACAACTCACGAGGCCGGTCGGCTGGCTGTGGTGAGCCTCCTGCTAACTCTCCAAGCACGGCGCGCCGTTGAGTCCGGCTGGGGCCGTCCGCTTGCAATAAATCCATGATCCGTTGTCCGTCCGGGATTCGGTCGAGCCAGTTCACGAAGTTGTTGCTTCAGCGCCCAGACGCGACCAATGGCTCGCATGCGAGGCGGAGCAACTCGGGTTGTGGCTGCGCTAGGCAGAACTCGAAAAGTCGCAGGAAATGTCGCTGGTCTTCTTGAGGCGGCTCTGGTGCCCCACCGGAAACATGGGCGAAGGCCAAATGCGCCCATAGGTGGTTGGTCAGCGCCTGGAAGACGAATCCGGATTGCGGGGTGTAGGCTGTCCGTCCTTTAAGCCGACGACCTCGTCTCTGCCCTGCCTCCAGTTGCAAGAGCACATCGACAGTTTCCATGGAGTAGCTCGCGATGCTGTCCCGTAACCGACGTAGCTTCTCCTGGTCACTGGCATGCTTCAGTTGGCCGCGGAAGTTCAAGATGAGGGCGCCGCCCTTGAGGAGGGCATAACGCGCGACAGCCAACAAGAAATCGATCGGGTCCCACGTCCCCGGTGGTAGCCGTGTGAACGCCTTGGCGGCCTCTTGGAACAAGGGGTAGCGCTCCGCCATCGGCTTTTCCTTGGGTAAACGCTCTGCCCACTCCATGAGACGATGCGCGTCTTCGAGATCTGGCTGGCCGCCCTTGGCCAGGATCGCTTCATCGCGGAACTCTACTTTTTCCAGATCCTTGGCTAGCAGCTGACTGATGTACGGAAACGGTGAATTTGGCTCCTGGTCCACATCGGACAGGTTGTCCGAGGGGTCAGTGCTCGAGAGACCATCGGGTTGATCGAGTGAGCGGCGTAGGCGGCTGCTGGCGAGATCCCGCGGATCATCCCGAAGCATGGCATCGAGCACTTGGCGAGCAGCTTCGAGGTTGCCGTTATTGCGCAACATCAGGGCCAACTGCATGCGGAAGAATCGGCGGGCAGCAGGCCGGTCCTCGTAGTGTACTAACGTTCTGTAGCCTTCAGCAGCTTCCGCCCAACGACCACAGGCCGAGAGAATCTGTGTCCGCGCGTTCAGTAATGGTCTGCTGTTTGAATCCTGGTTCAATCCTTCTTGCATTACCTCAAGAGCACGCTCCAGTTGACCATCGCGCTGGAGGAGCTGCCCAAAATGCAGCAGCAACTCGGGGCTCCTCTCCCCGGCAGAATAGGCACGTTCAACCTCGGTCAACTGACCCTTGACCTCTTCTTGGTTGACCGGGGGATAAGTTTTCTTCACTCCCGCAGACGGCGAACGGTCTCTCGAACGCGGCTCGCTCATGATGGGGAGCCCTGAAGGGGACCAACCGTCTCCATGGGGAGGCTGGGCACCTCGACAGTCAACAGCCGCAAGGAGTTGCTCTCGCTTATGCCGGATCGCGAACCGGCGTGCCTCAAAGCGAAGATGCTTATCCTTGGGGTGGCGGGGGTCGGCAACTTGGAGGGCCTGTTGATAGCAAGCTTCCGCTCCATCCAGGTTATTTCCCGCCTCGCGGACGCGGGCCAGGAGAACCCAGTGAGGCAGGGACCGAGGTACGCGAGCCAAATGATCTTCGAGGCGCCGGGAAAATTCTGCCATGTGCCCCGCTGAGAGTGCCTGGACGAAATCACGTTGAAGGCTTTCAAACTCCGTCATGGCGTTACCTACTCAAGCGACCATGGAATCCCTTATTCTAGGCGGGAGTAGCGGGTTCCATGAGCGGAACTTTGCTTTCCGCTGATCGCTAGATGACCGTTTGACAAGTCCTTTGCCGAAAACCTGGGAGATCTGGGCGGGCGAGGCTCCTGCCGAACTGGCGGGTTTCGGCTCGGCAGGAGCCTCGCCCTCCCGGCAATTGGCTATAGACTTCTGAAACGGTCATCTAGCGACGAGGGCAACAGAGTGCAGACCCTCAGTCCATTCAAGTCTGACCACTTGTACATGAACACATTTAGCAACCGCACCACTCGCTTCGTTGCGGTGAAGGGGCGGAACAGGTACAATTCTATACAACAGCAGTCGGATGGCGAGCGCCAATACAGACTGGGCATGGGCTGCACATCGTGCCGCTCAGAAGGAACGGGCGGGGTGTGCCTCTTCCAGCCCAAAGCAGGAGGAAGTGGAGTCGAGGGTGTGGTACGGATGGACCCAACTTTGCCGCGTGTTTGTCACTCGGGTGGAGCCATGCCTGCGAGCGGGTCTCCGCAGTGGGTTGCGGCGGGCGCTGCTCTCGTTGCTGTTGTGGCGCACCCGGCGGTACTGGAGCTACTTCTACACGGTGCAGACTCCCCATGACGAGAAACGCCTGCGCAAGGGCGGATCGCCATGGCCGACGGAAGACAACAGGGCTCAATTTGGGCCCGGCGTGTACGCATGGAAGCATGCGTCCGATGCCCGAAGTTACCGAAGCCTGCTCCTGCCCCGGGTGCCAGACCTCCGGATTCTGCGGTTCTTGGTGCTGCACTGTCACATGCACTCAATGGTCTGCATCGACGTGGACGCGGAGCCTGACCCGGAAGTATGGATGCAGCAACATAGCCTCCTCTGGACGGATACGCCGCTCCCTCACGGGGCACAGTACATTCGGCGGCACACTGGCATACCACGAGGAGACGACACTGCCATCGAGCATTATTTCGCCCGGTCGGTCTTCCCAAGTCTGTTCTTCCTGCGAGGGTAAGTCCGTGCCAAGTAGTTATACTTATCGGTTGCTCAAAGGGGCCAGTTGGGGGATCGTGATTACTCTTCGCGGCGAAATCCTGACGGGCGTGGAACTGCCACCGAATGCCCTGAAGATCACTGAGGCCATGCGGCTGCAAATCGACGTGGGCTGGCATCCCAGCGAGGAGGAAATCGAATTCCTGAAACGAGGACTGAGCCTCGTCGCGAGCAATGTCGAGAAAACGTGCCCAGGGGAAACGCCGATCCTGGTGCGCCTGACCGGCCTCGATTACAACCCGACGGACTACCAACCGGAGGGCCTCGCCGCCGCCGTTACCGAGTGGACCGCCCAGCTGTGCCGTTTCCCAAAACCGGAGATTCCCGTGACCTTCAACCGGGCACTGCGCAGGTACGTCTTCGACTTCCCGTACACGGAGATGGATGCGACCATCATTGCTTTGGGTGCTGGGATCCGGATTGTGATCACTGCCCCGCCCAACACGTGGGTGGCCGAGTCCGTCCTCGCAGTCTTGCGGCATTTCTGGCGTAATGCGTTGTTCCAGCCCGTGGGCAGCAGTGATCGCAAGCCCATTCGCGACGTGCAGGTGGTAATCCGTGGCTCAACTTTCCATGACTTCTACATCATCCTGCTTGATGGCGTTTCAGGTGTGGCTGAGGAATCCCCCTCCGCGTCTACGCGGAAGCGCCTGCTACGCTTCCTCGTAAACGAAAGTCCCTCTTCCGCAGCAGGACTGCAACAAGTAACCCTCGTTTGCATTGAGCGTACCGAGGACGTCGAACAGTTGCGGCTCTCTCTCGAGAAATCGCTTTGGGCAAACGAGGTGGGCACGCAAGGAATGTCTCAGTTCGCCTGAGGGAAGAACCAATGACAATCACACCCGCACAAGTTGCTGATGCCTTCCAGAGAAGTGGTTGCGCCTGGATTCTCGCTGATCCGCAGAAGGATCGGATTCTCGCTGGAGTAGCCCTTGAAATCGATGAGTTTATTGCGGCCTACGCACGCCGGTTCCGTGATACGCCGGATCCGTTCAGGTTGCTAGAAGAGAACCCCATCAAGGGGGCTGCCTTCTTCCAGTCGTTCACTGGACCACCCCACTCGCCTGATGTCCGCCTCCTCATTTGGCACCTCCTCATCGGCGCTGAAATCGTTTCAGTCAACTTCTCTTATCAAAGAGAGGGCGAGACGGAGCTCCTCATTCAAACCGAAACGCCATACGGTGAGCGGGCAGAGTTTGTGAGCAGGAGTCTATGGGACTTCCGGCTGTTCCGGCACATCGGGATTCTTGGGGTTGGCGACCGTCCCATTCTCGATGGCTACTACGCTCTCCGGAACCCGTAGGCCAGCCCTGCTCGAAATGGACGCAATACTGGGCTGATTGCCTGTAGCTCCAGGGGTTCCTTCAACCGGCTCCCGCAAAGTAAAGGAACGTTGCCAATGGGCCGCCGTTCATCCTCTTCCGCTAACCCCCCGCGTCCGCAGGTGCTGGCGTTCCTGAAGGACATCAAGGAGAATCCGGACGACGATACTCCGCGGCTGGTGCTGGCGGACTGGCTGGAGGAGCAGGGCGACCCGCGCGGAGAGTTCGTCCGCCTTCAGTGCCAGCGCCAGCAGCCGGGCCAGGAAAGCGCGACAGCCTGGCCGACGAACCGTGAGGTGGAGCTGCTGGAGACGCATGGAAATCAGTGGCGGGGCGTGCTGGCCAAGAAGGGGGTCGATACAGAATTTGAGCGGGGCATGGTCCAGGTCTGGGGCGGAGTTCGCTCCCTGTTGAGCAAGCAGCTGGCCGCGCTGTGGCCGACGGAAGAGCTGGCCTGGGTGGACAGCCTGTGCATTCGCGACATGAACGCCGAGGCGGTGGCGCGATTGGCTCAATCCCCCCACTGGACCTGTCTGAGCAGTCTGGACCTGAGCGGCTCCTTTTACTATGCCGACCACTTGGCCGGCCAATTCACTCCCGGAGTCGGTCCGCAGGGTGGCGTTGCCCTGGCAGCGGTTCCTGTGCTGGCTCAGGTAAGGGAGCTGGTCCTCCGGTGTAACGACATTGGGGCGCAAGGGATGGCGGCGCTGGCCGCGATACCCAATCTGGAACGCTTGCAGACGCTGGATCTCAGCTGCAACAACCTCGGGGACGAAGGTGGGGCAGCACTCGCCTCCTCGCGATCGCTCACCGGCTTGACCAGGCTGTATTTGAATCAGAACCGGCTGGGGTCCGAGGGAGTAGCTGCACTGGCACAATGGCCGGGGCTGTCGAAGCTGACCACCCTCTCACTGTGGGAGAACTACTTTCGTGCCGAAGGAGCTACCGCTCTTGCCGCCTCACCTTATCTGGGTTGCCTCACGGAACTGCACCTGGGGGGCAGCGAGGAACGGGGCTACTTCATTGAACCAGGGCCGGGCAAGATCGGCCCCGAGGGCGCGGCGGCACTGAGCAAGTCCCTCAGCCTGACACGGTTGGCCAGACTCAACCTGTGGAACAACTTTATCGGTCCGGAGGGTACTGCAGCGCTGGCAGCAACGCGCACCTTGACTGGCTTGGTCGAACTCAACCTGAGTCGAAATGAAGTGGGAGACAGGGGGGCCATCGCCCTGGCTTCGTCTCCGGCCCTGTCTCATCTGGTTCGGCTTGAGCTACGCTGCAACAATATCGGGAATCAGGGCGCCCTGGCTCTGGCCGCTTCCACCTACTTGACGAATCTCAAATACCTCAATCTCCGCGCCAACCGTGAGATTGGCAGCGCTGGTCTGCGCTGCGCTGCAAGAACGCTTCGGAGATGCGGTCGATAACGAACAGCTCGATGCCGACCGGATCAACTTTTGACCCACCCTGTCCAATGTGAAGAACTCATAAAACTTCTGTTAGATCTCACTCCAATCCGCTGGCGGCAGATCGCGGGGTACGCCCTTTGCACTTTGTAACCAAGCCCAGCCGACCGCGTCCCTGAGCGGAGTTCGCTTCATGGCCTTCACCCTGATCCCCCGCGAGATCAAATTCTTCGATCTGTTCGACCAGGCCGCCGCCATCGTCGATCGCATTTCCGAGCGCTTCCTGAAACTGATCCTCGAATTCGATCGCCTTCCCGAGCGCGGCAACGAGATCCGGGAAGACAGATACGCCTGCGGAGAGGTTCTGCAAAAGACAATCGAGGCCGCCGAGCAGAGCTTCGTGACCCCCTTCGACCGGGAGAGCATCCACTCTCTGATCCAGGCCGTCAACGACCTCGTGGACGCGGTCCATGAGTCCGCCGGTCGGTTCGAGGTGTTCCGGATCGATCGGCCGACCCAGGAGGCGGTCGCATTCACCCGCATCCTTCACGACTGCTGCCATCACTTGGCCGAGAGCCTGCGCCTTTGCCGGGACTGGAAGAATGTTGCGAGCATCCGCAACCATGCGCCGACGTGATCCGCCTGGAAGGCGACGTGGACCGCATTCGCCGGGAGTGTGACGCCGCCCTGTTCGCCAGGCCGCCCGACCTTCTGGACCTGATCAAATGGCGCGACCTGTACGGCTCCCTGCACGAGGCCGTCAACGCCAGCCGGCGGGTGGCCCAGGCCGTGTACGAGATTGTCATCAAGGGGGCCTGAGCCATGTACCTGTTCCAGCTGCCCGACTTCCGCTTCGGCACGGTCCCCTTCGGGCAGCTGTCGGCGCTGGTCTGGTCGCTGATCGCCCTGGCCCTGTTCTTCGACTTCCTCAACGGCTTCCACGACGCGGCCAACTCGGTCGCCACCGTGGTCAGCACCCGCGTCCTGCGGCCGCTCACCGCCGTCGCCTGGGCGGCCTTTTTCAACTTCGTCGCCTTCCTGGTGTACGGCCTGCGCGTGGCCGGGACCATCGGCAAGGGGATCGCCAGCCCCCACGTCATCGACAATCGGCTGATCGCCGCCGCCCTGGTGGGGGCCTGTGCCTGGGACCTGATCACCTGGTGGCTGGCCCTGCCGACCAGCTCGTCGCACGCCCTGGTCGGCGGGCTCATCGGGGCGGCCCTGGTCAAGGCGGGCTTCTCGGCCTTGCAGTGGCGCGAGATCGGCGTCATCGTCCTGTTCATTTTCGCGGCCCCGCTGCTCGGCGCGGTCCTCGCCTACGTCATGGCCACGGCCGTGACGCTCCTCTTCCGCCGGACGCGCGCCGCCAAGGTGGACAGGATCTTTCGCCGGGGGCAACTGCTCTCGGCCGCCCTGTACAGCCTCGGCCACGGCGGCAACGACGCGCAGAAGACCATGGGCATCATCTTCGCGCTGCTGATCGCCGACAGCGCTCGCGGCGGCTACGCGGCCCCGTCCCACATGCCGTTCGAGGTGGTGCTGGCCTGCCATGCAGCCATGGGGCTGGGGACGCTGCTGGGCGGCTGGCGGATCATCCACACGATGGGCCAGCGGCTGATCAAGCTGCTGCCGGTGGACGGCTTCTGCGCCGAGACGGGGGCGGCGGGATCGCTGGCGATGTCGGTCTTTGGCGGCATCCCGGTGAGCACCACGCACACCATCGCCGGGGGCATCGTGGGCGTGGGCCTGCTGCGGCGCTGGCGGGCGGTGCGCTGGAAGGTGGCTCTGGACGTGGTCTGGGCGTGGGTGCTGACGATTCCGGCGCGGCCCTGATCGCGGCGCTCGGCTGGTGGATTTTGGCGCCGTTGCAACTGGCCGGCGGGTATCCGTGAGCGGAGAACCGCCCACCCTCTCAGAGCAACTCGCGGATTGGCTCCCCCCGTGTCAGCGGAACCGGTCGGCCGATCGCATCGACGTAGTCCTGCCGGTGCGGAATGCCGAGGTAGTGGTAGATCGTCGCCAGGAAGTCGTGCGGATCGTAGCGCCGGGTCGTGGGATGTTCGCCTTGCAGGTTGGTCGCCCCGATGACGTCCCCACGCCGGCGACCGCCTCCGGACACCAGGATCGACATGGCCCGGCACCAGTGGTCCCGGCCGATCCGCCCGCCGCTGCGGTCAATCCGCGGCGAGCGGCCGAACTCGCCGGTGACGATCACCATCACCTTCTGGTCGAGCCCGCGCTCGTGAATGTCCTCGATCAGCGTTGCGACCAGGTGGTCGTACCAGGGAAGCCGCATCTTCATGGCTTCCGCGATGTCCCAGTTAACGCTGTGGTCGTCCCAGTTGAACATCTCTTTCTGCTGGGAATACGGCGGATACGGCGGCTTGCCCGCGATGGCCACGTGTACCAGGCGGACGCCGGCTTCGACTAGCCGGCGGGCCAGGAGCAGGTGCTGCGCACCCTTGCCGTACTTCTCCCGGGCGGCCGCCGGTTCGCGGGTCAGGTCGAAGGCGTTCCGGACCCGGCCGCTGGCGATCAGCTCCACGGCCTGGCGCTGGAAGGCGTCCAGCGAGGCAAAGTGCGATTTCGATTCCAGCTGCGCTCGCGCCTGATCCAGGCTCCGCAGCAACTGCATCCGATCTTCCAGCCGCTGCGTGGAAAGCGCGGGGTTTTGCCTGGTCCCGACCAGCCCCAGGCACTCGCCGAAGCGGCCCGCGCTGTGGCGCATCTCGGTGCTGGGCGGCTCGAACTGACCGCCGCCCAGCCCGGGTCCGCGATACTCATGGCCGCCGACAAGGGTGACGGTCGGCATTCCCTCGTGGTAGCGTCCCAGGGCGCGGAAGACGTTGCTGTCCACGCTCGGATACCAGGGACGCCGATTCTCGCCGCGCACCAACTCGTCGCGGTATCCGGTCAGGAAGCGGCGCGAGCCGAAGCCGTGATCCATCTCGTCGTGGGCGACCGAACGCAGCAGGGTGAACTTGTCGGCGACGGCGGCGTGCTTGGGCAGCAACTCGCAGACGTCGATCCCCGGGACCTTGGTGCGAATCGGTTTGAACAGGCTGCGCGTGGTGCTGGGGGCGTCCGGCTTGAGATCGTAGGTCTCCAGATGGCTTGGTCCACCGCCGACCCACAGGAGGATGATCGCCTTGTCATTGCGGGCGGCTGGCCCCGCTGTGGCTTGCTGCCGGAACAGATCGGCGAGCGTGAGAGATCCCAGACCGAGGGCCCCGACCCGAAGCAGCTCACGGCGGCTCGGAAGGGATTTGCCGGGAATGGGGACGGCGAACATGGCACGGTCCTTTCGGCGGTGTGGCGCGGTGGCAGGATCCGACGAGCGCCACGGTGGGAGGGCGGGAGGAGGCTCAAGTTTCCAACCTGCTGCAACTATATCGGTCTGCTGACCCGGTTGCCAGAGAAAAGTGTCTTTTCTTGGCCCGGACCTACGCACGGCCCCCGACCCGGCTGGTGAGCAGGAGGCACAGCTCCTGAAAGGCAGCCTTCGAGGGCAGTAACGATTCTGAAATGGGAAACTTCCCTTGCCGGTGGCGCACAATGAGTGTCTGCGAGCCGTCTGGCCCGGTCTGCGGGACTAACTCGACAATGTCCCGATAAGGGATGGCCTCCTCCGCTGAGGACCAGGAGCCCCTGGGGACCAGCAGCGCCGTTGCAGTCAAGGCAATGCGCTGGGGGTGCGTGAGCGCCTGGATCACCAGCACCACGTTGGCGACAAACAGACAGGCAAACAAGGCGCCGCCAAACCACGCTCCGACGTTGGCAAGGCTGGCGGGGATTTCAAAACTGCCTTGAAGGCGGACCCGGGACGAATTGGTCAGGGCAAAGTAGACGGCGAAACCGCTCATGAACCCGAGGAAGATCGGGGTGGCCCAAAAGAAGTACAGGTCAAGGCGGTAACGGTATTCCCGCTCAATGGGCTCCAGGCTGGCGTGTTTCTTCGGATCCATACTCCTTCCTTCCATGAGATACGCGATTAGTTCCTACGGGTTCTTGCCGAGGAACTCATGGCTCTTGAGCCAGGCCGTGAGCCGATCCGGCCAGGAAGAGAGGACCGGGTTATTGGCGGCCAGACCCACGCCGTGCCGGCCCTTCTCGTAAACGTGCATCTCCACCGGGACCTTGTGCTTCCGCAACGCCTGGTAGAACAGGATGCTGTTCTCCGGCGGAACAACCGTGTCCTCGCTGGTGTGGAACAGAAACGTCGGCGGCGTGCGGGCGCTGACCTGCTGATCGTTGCACAGGCTCTCGACCAAGGCTTCCGGTGCATCCTTGCCGAGCAGGTTGTTGCGTGATCCCAGGTGAGCGTAGGGCGGCTTGAGCGTGATGACCGGGTAACAGAGGATGGCGAAGTCGGGCCGGCAGCTGGCCTTGTCGATGGGGTTGTCGGCGTCGGCCTTGCCGTCGTCGAAGTGCGTGGCCACGGTCGAGGCCAGGTGGCCGCCCGCGGAAAAGCCCATGATGCCGACCCGCCTGGGATCAATGCCCCATTCCTCCGCCCGCGCCCGGACCAGACGGACGGCCCGCTGGGCGTCCTGCAGCGGGGCCGGATGCCGGTAGCGCGGTGCATGGCGATACTGGAGCACGAAGGCGGTCACGCCCAACTTGTTCAGGAACTGAGCAATGTCCTTGCCCTCGTGGCCCATCGCCAACCCGCCGTAACCGCCACCGGGACAGACCACCATGCCGGTTCCATTGGCCTTGGCCGGGCGGTAAATGGTCACCTGCGGCTTGTCGGCCGGTTCGGTCCCGATGGCCCCGGGAGCGCCGCTGGGCCAGAGAAGTTCGACCTTGGGAGCAGGGGCATCGGCGGCAAAGGCGAGCAGCAGGGAGGCAAGTGCGAGGTTCATGGCGGAGATGGTCCTGTATGCGGGGGCTGGTTGGGGATCTGCTGCCCATTGTAGGGAACCCGCGAGCATTTTCCTGGCCGCTATTCCTCATCCGCCCAGACGGCCAGACACTTTCGGCTCTGCCAGAACTCCTCCAGCGTCAGCTTCGGGTCAAGGACGCAGCGCACCTGCAACGGACTGAGCCGGACGCTGATCGGATGCGAGCGCTGGCCCTGCCAGGTGCCAATGTCCACGACCTCGCTGCCCTGGAGCTGGAGCCCGTGCCGTTGCAGGTACTGCATGATGGCCGGGACCTGAAGATCGACACCGGTAGTCGCCTCGGCGTGCGGGTTCCGCAGCACGCGGGCCAGGCGGAGCAGCTCGTCGAGATCCTCCGGATGATCGCGGAAGTGCGCTTCGTAGCTGCGATAATAGACGCTCTCCAGGGCCTCTTCCTGCAAGACAAACTCGCCGTCGATGACGTAGCCCACCGCCCAGCTGTCCGCTCCATAACGCTGGTCCCATTCGCGCTGCCGGGCCGCTCGCTGCTTCGCGCTGCCGGCCCGGCCGAGTTTCCGCTCAACGATCTGCCAGGGCATGGGTTGCCCTCCTTGCTGTCGTCCGTCAAACACAACCCTCGCGGAAAAAAACGGGGTTGCCCAGCACTCTGGCTGAGCAACCCCGGACTCCGGAGGACGTCTACCACGAGACCTGAGACACGGAAGGCTCTCGGACCCGCCGAGGGCGATCGCCCGGCGTGCCGGGCGGTATCGCGATCGGCGAGGTTGTTCCAGTCCGCCCGTGCGCCGGGCGATCGCCCTCGGAAGCGGGGCTGAAACAGCCTTCCCTGGGATGCATCGGACAGCAAACGCTCGGGCGGCGCAACGCCGCCCTTGGTGCAAGGCACCGGAGCTAGACCTGGCCCTCCAGAGACCCCTTCCTGGGGTCTGAGTGAGATCGTTGTACCACAGTCGCCGGCGACCTGCAAGCGGTTGGCGACAAGAAAGCCATTGCTCCCCGTACTCGTCAGCATCCGCTCATTGCACAATCTCCTTGCTGGGTGTAAACTCATTCTTCAGGACAATGCCCTGCTGCCCCGCTTGCATTCCCGACGAGGGAACCCGCCGCTGTCCCGCCTGTGTTCATTGTCCCAAGGGTGGATTGCTTCAGCATCGACGAATTGGTTGCGTTGACCAGCCGATCCGTGCAAGGGTTCGTCAGCGGACGTTGCATTCCCCGGCTCGTCCAGAGCCGGGCTGAAAGGGGGTAATCATGAAGAGCCAAGGATTCCGAGTCCTGCTGCTGATCCTGGTTGGTGCGACGTTCCTGCTGGCTGCCGGGCAATCCGGCAAAGCCGGCGACTGGCCCTGCTGGCGTGGGCCAACGGGCCTGGGGTTCACCGACGAGAAAGACCTGCCGCTCACCTGGAACGGCAAGACCGGCGAGAACATCCTCTGGAAGTCACCGCTGCACAATGAAGGCCCCAAACCCAGGCTCGAGTTCTCCAGCCCGGGCTGGTCCTGTCCGATCGTCTGGAAGGACCGCGTCTTCGTCACCATCGCGCTATGGCCGATCGGCGTGGAAGAGAAGGTGCGACGCATGACCATCCCCTCGCACCACCTCCTCTGCTTCCAGGTCAGCGACGGCAAGCAACTCTGGGACACGCCGGTCCCGGCGGGCAAGTGCGTGGTCGATAACTTCTATCACGGTTACGCGGTGCCCACTCCGGTCACCGATGGCGAGCACGTCTTTGTCGTGTTCGGCTCCGGCGTGATCGCCTCGCTCGATTTCGACGGCAAGATCGTCTGGCGGGAAGAGTTCCCGCGCCTGAAGGACGTGGATTCGGGGCTTTGCAGCAGCCCCATCCTGTACCAGGACACGATCATCGTCCCTGGCATCGATAACGCCGGTTTGCGGGCCCTGGAGAAAAAGACCGGCAGGGTGAAGTGGGAACAGCAGACCAAGAGCCGCAACAAGATGCCCACGCCGCTCCTCGCGACCATCGGGGGCAAAACGCAGCTGATCCACTACGCCGGCGGCATTCAGGGCCTCGACCCGACTACCGGCGAGCTGCTCTGGACCTGCCGGGCCCCTTCGACTTCCTACTCCTCGCCGGCGTTCGGCGCCGGTCTGCTCTACGCCGACGCGGGGCGCGGCGGCCAGAAGGGCACGGCGGTCGATCCGACCGGCAAGGGGGACGTGACCAAGACCCACGTCAAGTGGGAGATCAAGGTGAATGGGGCGGCCGGCTCCTCGCCGGTCATCATCGGCGACTATCTCTACCGGGTCAGCGATCCCGGCTTCTTCCGCTGCTGGAAGGCGGACTCGGGCGAGCTGGTGTACGAGGAACGGCTGCAGAAGATCACCTCGTGCGCCAGCCCGGTCGTCACCGCGGACGGCCGGATCTACCTGGGCGGCGCCACCCGCTGTTACGTCATCAAGGCCGGCCCCAGGTTCGAGCTGCTGGCCACCAACGACCTCAACGACGGCGCCGACTACACGACGCCGGCCGTCTCCAACGGCCGGATCTTCATCAAGGGGAGGAACTACCTCTGGTGCATCGGTAAACCGTGATTTGAAACCGGGGACTTTCCGTGGGGTAAATCTCCTGGAAGGGTTCTCCTGCAAGGGCAGACGTCTTGCCTTGCGGGAGAACCCATTAGCCTGAGACGTTCCATGTCACGCTTTCTTTGCTTGCCGGCCTTGCTCGCCGTGCTGGTTTGCCACAGCAATCCCGGCCTCGGCCGGTCCGCCGACAAGATCGGATCGTTTGATTCCAGGGGAGTCAAGATCTGCTATTCGGTCCAGGGCAAGGGAGAGCCGGTGGTCCTCATCCACGGCTGGCTCTCCTCCGCCGGGATCAACTGGGGGCTGCCCGGCACCATCGCCTTGCTGGCGAAGGACTTCCAGGTGATCGCCCTGGACGTGCGCGGCCACGGGTTGTCGGACAAGCCGACCAGGGAAGAGGCCTATGGTCCGGAGCTGGTCGAGGACGTCGCCCGGCTCCTCGATCATCTCAAGATCCAGAAAGTACACGTCGTCGGCTATTCCATGGGCGGCATCATCGCCGGGAAGTTCCTGGCCAAGTATCCGGACCGTGTCCTGTCCGGAACGCTCGGCGGCATGGGCTGGTTGAAACCGGGTGGGGCCGCTCAGTGGGGCTTTCAGCAGATCGGCAAGAACGATCCCAATGCCAGGGCGGTTGCCCTCTGCGGCCGAAGCCTCGCCCGGCTGGCGCTGACCGAAGCGGAGATCAAGTCGATCCGCGTCCCGGTGACCGTCCTGATTGGCGACAAGGATGATCTGATCAAGAAACTCTACGTCGAGCCGTTGCGGCCAGTGCGCAAGGACTGGCCGGTGGTCGAGATCAAGGACGGCAACCACTTAAGCTGCATCTTCAAGCCGCAGTTCAAGGAGGCAATCGCGGCCTGGCTCAAGAAGAACACGCGGTAAAGGATTCTGCTGTCCCTCTTCAAGTAGGACGGGCTTCCCAGCCCGGCCCGGCCGGCCTGGGAAGGCCGGCCTACTTCCGAGCGGTGGGGGCTCCCTTGCTCCTTGAACCCCAGGCGGCTACTACATCTCCAGACGCCTCGATCACCACCATTCCCGTACTCCGAGGGGAAACAGCGATGAAGACCAACCAGGGTCCGAGTGGGACCAGCCGGCGCGGTTTCTTGAAGCAAGCGGGGGCCCTGTCGATTCCCCTGCTGGCCCCGGCCACGGTCCTGTCGCAGGCCAACCGGCCTCCGGCCAGCGAGCGCATTGTCATGGCCACCATCGGCTGCGGCGGCCAGGGCACCGGAGACATGGGCGGGTTCATGGGCTTTCCCGAGGTGCAGATGGTGGCCGTCTGCGACCCGGTGCCCGAGCATCGTGAGCGAGCCCGCAACAAGGTCAACGACAAGTATCGCAACAAGGACTGCAAGGCGTACAGCGACTTCCGCGAGGTGCTGGCTCGCGACGACATTGACGCGGTCCTCATCGGCACGCCGGACCACTGGCACGCCCTGATCACCATCGCGGCCTGCCGGGCCGGCAAAGACATTTACTGCGAGAAGCCCGAATGCCTGACGATCCGCGAGGGACGGGCCATGGTCGAGGCGGTGCGCCGCTATGGCCGGGTCTTCTCCGGCGGCAGCCAGCGCGTGCTGGGCGACTACGGCGACTGGCCGCGGATGATCTGGGGCGGCGCGCTTGGCCAGATCAAGGAGGTGTACGTCGATTGCGGCGGTCCCTCGGGGGACTGCTATTTGCCCGAGCAGCCGGTCCCGCCGGGGCTGGACTGGGACCTGTGGCTGGGGCCGGCCCCGTGGCGGCCGTTCCACGTGAAATTGATCAAGGGCGACTTCCGGCCCTACCGCGATTACTCCGGCGGCGGCATGACCGACTGGGGCGCGCACCGCTTCGGCGCCGCCCTGTTCGCCACCGGCCTGCACCTGACCGGGCCGACCGACGTCATCCCGCCCGACGGCAAGGAACACAGGATGCTCACCTACAAGTTCGCCAACGGCATGGTGATGTTCCACGGCGGCACCAAGGACATCACCTACAAGGGAACCGAAGGAGAACTGTCGCGCGAGATCCAGCCGCCACGGCGGCCGATTCGCTCCTCCGGCATGCCGACCTACAAGGGCCACGGCGGCATCTTCGGCGACTTCCTGCACTGCGTCAAGACACGCGAGAAACCGTTCCGCGAAATCGAGATCGCCCACCGGGCCTGCACTGTCTGTCACCTGGGCAACATCGCCTACTGGCTGGGCCGGCCGCTGAAGTGGGACCCCGTCAAGGAGGAGATCGTCGGCGACCCCGAGGCCAACCGCTGGCTCGATCGCCCCAAGCGTGAGCCGTGGAGTCTGGCGTGAACTCTCCCTTGCCTTCTCTCAAGGAGCCAACAATGCGATACACCCTCGTTTTGACCGTAATCCTCAGCCTGGTCGGGATAGAGGCCTGGTCCGCCCCGCCCGACCTCAAGGGCAAGACCCTCAAGCAGACCTTCAACGAAGTGCTGCCAGGCTTGACCGCGGAAGCCGCGCAGCAGCGCTGGCAGCAGATCTGCTTTCAGCTGGGAGCGCCCGGCAACGAGGCGCAGCGGCTGGAAGCGTGCAAGCTGATGGCCGGGAAGCTCGGTGCGGAGACGCCGGTGGCCGCTCGGGTCTGGCTGCTGAAGCAGCTGGAGCGCATCGGCCGGGAGGAGTGCGTGGACGCCGTCGCGCTGGCCCTCGACGACAAGAACGACCTTGTCCACGATGCGGCGGTGCGCTGTCTGACCAATAACCCGGCTCCCCAGGCGACCGGCAAGCTGCTCGCCAAGCTGGCCACCGCCGAGGGCAAGGCCCGGGTCGGCCTGCTGAACGCCCTGGGCCGCCGGGGCGACACGATGGCGACCGCCGCGGTGGCCAAGAACCTGACCAGCACGGACTCGGCGGTCGCCATCGCCGCGGCCCGGACGCTGGGCCGGTTCGGCAGCTCCGAAGCAGCCACGGCATTGGAGAAAGCACGAGGCCAAGCGGAGGGCAAGGTGCGGCTGGCCATCTGCGATGCCTTGCTGCGCTGTGCGGATCAGAGGCTGCGCGAAGGCAAGGACCTCCAGGCCACCGTGATCTACCACAAGTTCATCCAAACGGAGGAAGACCGGCCGATTCGCCTGGCGGCCTTGCAGGGCCTGCTGCGGGCGTCGGGCGACCAGGCCGGCACGAAGATCCTGGAGATCCTCCGCGGTGAAGACAGCGGGGCCCGCAGCATCGCCATCGGTCAGATCGAGAACCTCAGCGCCGCCGGGCTGAAACCGCTGGCCGCGAACCTCGACAAGTTGCCGCCGGGCAGTCAGGTGCTGGTGATCACGGCCCTGGCCGTGCGCGGTGATCGGTCGCAATTGCCGGTTGCCCTGTCTGCAGCGAAGAGCAAGGAGAACGCGCTCCGGCTGGCCGGCATCCAGGCATTGGGCCGGCTCGGCGACGTTTCCGTCGTGCCCTTGCTCCTGGAGACCTCGGACGCGGGCGGCACCCTCGGCGGTGCGGCGGCCGACAGTCTGGCGCAGCTCAGAGGCGAAGGGGTCAACGAGAAGTTGATCGCCGCGCTGGAAGCGGAAAAGACCCCAGCCCGGGTCGGGACGCTGATCGGCATTCTGGAACGGCGGAAGGCCGTGCCGGCGGTGCCCGCGATCCTGCAAGCCGCCGGCAGTTCCGACGCCGGGGTGCGGACTGCTGCCTTCGCCGGTTTGCGCGGCCTGGCCGAGCCGAAGCACGTCCCCGACATGGTGCTGGCCCTGCTGAAGACAGCGAAGGGGAAGGAACGCGAGCAGGCGGAGCAGGCCGTGGTCGCCGTCTGCGGCCAGATCAGCGATCCGCTGAAACGTGCCGAGCCGGTCCTGGCTCTGGTCAAGGACGGTTTGAAGGAGAAACGCCCGGAGCTGCTGCCCCTGGTGGGCCGGCTCGGCGGACCGGATGCTCTGCGGTTGATCAAGGAGTCCCTGCCCAGCAGCGAGGTGGAACTGCACGAGGCGGCCCTGACCGGCATCTGCAACTGGCCCGACCCGTCGGCGTCGGAGCAACTGCTGGCCCTGGCGAAGGGAGCGAAGGAAGCCAGCGAGCGGCAGCGGGCCTTGCAGGCGCTGATCCGGGTGAACGGCCGCGCCGGCGACTGGCCCACCGAGCCCCGGCTGGCGACGCTTAAACAGACGATGGAACTGTGTGACCGCAATCAGGAGCGGAAGGCCCTGCTTCAGGGGATCGGCTTTGTCCGGCGCATCGAGACGCTTCGCTACGTCGTGCCGTACCTGGACGACAAGGACCTGAACCAGGCGGCCTGCAAGGCGGTGGTCGAGCTGGCTCATTCCCGGATGCTGCGTGAGCCCAACCAGGCGGAGTTCGACAAGGCGCTGAACCGGGTCATCGCCATTTGCAAGGACAAGAACCTGGTGGAGCGCGCCAAACAGTACAGGCAAGCTCCTTGACTCTCTTCACCGCCAGCCGTAGATCAGGCAGGAGCGGCCGGTTGTCTGGAGGTAGCGATGCTGCGGCGATACGCCGTGGAAGGAACGCACCACCCGCAAGGGTAATGAAGACTCCGACAGGGACCGACAGGTTGCGTCCCTGCCGGAGGTCCAACGGGAGGTCAGTAGCTCGGCAACCGACCGCTTTTTGTTTGCAATGCGACAGTTTGAAACCAGCAGACGTTAGAACGGATGGCGGACGATCTGGCGCAGCAGCGCCGCTTGCTGCCTGCGCTCCTCCTTGAAGTTCGACGCCCAGCGTGCCGCCTTGAGAGCGGCCTCGGCGGCGTACAGGACCGCATCGTGGTCACTCTGCTGAGCCGCCAGGGCGGTGAACTCCTCGACGACCGTCAACGGACTTTTCACAGCCGGCAAGTAAGCTGCGATGCGTTGCCAGCAGCGGCGCACAAAGTCCACCAGTTGGTCCCGGGGGATCGTGTTTTCCACCACCTCCAGCATCAGGTCCGGCTCCTGACAGGTGAGCCATTCCATTTCGGTCATTGCTTGATCCCCTCGCCTGGCCGCATGGGGGCCATCGACCAAGGCACTGCCGCGGCTGTCTGGGTCAAGGGAATTGTCCCGCGCTGCGGATCGCGGGTCAAGAGGGGCTGATGGAAGGGCCGGAAACGCCTCCGGGCGGTCGGAAACAGGCCTTTTCTCTGTTCCGGCCGCCCAGCGGGGTGTGATCTGCTTTGCTGGATCGGCGGCTCTGTTACCGCCGGGAAGCCGTCTGGCTCTGGGACCTGGCTGTCTCGCCGGATGCAGCCACGATCCCCGAGCCGCGGTTCAACGTCACGGCGACGGCGGCCGGCTGCCCGTTACGCAGCACCACGACTGCGACCTTGTCGCCGGGTTTGTAATCCCAGAAGGCCCGCTCGACGTCAAAGCGATTGGCGACCGGGCGGTCGCCCAGCTTGAGCAGCACGTCGCCGCTCTTCAGGCCCGCTTCCCCGGCCGGGCTGTTGTCGGCCACCTGCTCGACCAGCACCTTCTGCCGGTTTTCGCCGCGGACCTGCACCACCTCGTTGCACGTCAAACCGTGTTCCACCTTCGACATCTTCAGAGCGCTCAGGTGTTTGGACAGGACGCGCTTGACCGTGTCGGAGTTGATCGCGAAACCGATGGCCTGGGCCCCTTCCCGCAGGGCCACGTTGATGCCGATCAGCTCGCCGTTGACGTTGATCAGCGGGCCGCCCGAGTTGCCGGGGTTGATGCAGGCGCTGTGCTGGATCAGCCGGGTCAGCCGAACGTCGCCCGGCATCACGATTTCCCGGTCCAGCGCGCTGATGATCCCCGTGGAGATGGTGTTGGTGAAGCCGTAGGGATGGCCGATGGCGATGACCGTTTCGCCCTCCATCAGGTCGCTGCCCGGGCCGAGGGTCAGCGGCTTGTATTTCTTGCCGGCCGGCAGCTTGAGGATGGCCAGGTCGTTGTTGACGTCCTCGATCAGCAGCTGGGCGTTGACCTCGCTCTTGTCCGGCAGGGCGACCTGGATCTTGAGGGCGTTGGCGATCACGTGGCGATTGGTGATGGCGTAACCGCGCTCGTCGATGATGACGCCGGTGCCGATGCCTTCCTTCTTGCCCCAGGCGCCCTGGCGCTCGACCTTGATCGAGAGGATGCTCGGTTTGACCTTGCGAATGGCCAGGACCAGGGCCGTTTCGCGGTCGTACTCGGCCGAGGCCCTTGGAACGTCAAGGAACAGGGAAGGGAGGCACAACGCCAGTGCGCAGGGAACGAGAGACTTCATCGTGGTTCCTTTCGGCAGCCTGGCGATCTCCTCTCTGACCCACGTCCGGGATCAAGGGAGACCCATGGCTTTCCGCCCCCGCCTCGCGACGGGTTTAGCTTTGTCGAGTCACCAAGGAATTGGGCGAAGGGGCTGCCTTTGCAATGCAACTGTAGCATGCAATTGAGCGAGGAAGCACCCGGTTCTCCCTGGCATGACCATTTTTTGTCGGGGCTGAATTGACCTACCTGAGGAACTCCCGCACCGTCGTCACCCGATGCTCGCGTGCCCCGGCGGCCACGGCCTCGCACAGGGCGATCGTTTCCAGGTTGTCCCGGCCGCTGATCTCGGGTTCGGTTCCCTCTTCCAGGGCGCAAAGCAGCTGGGCCATGGTGCCGACAAAGGCATCGGGAAACCAGACCTCCGGCCAGCGCGGCTGCTGCCAGCCGTGCGACTCGCCCCGCCGGGTGGTGAAATCGAGGGTGCTGGGAGTGCGGGCCGGGTAGCTGGGCCAGCCGATCGTTCCCCGGGCCAGGCCCTCGGTGCCCTCGACCCGCCAGCGGATGCCGATGTCGGCGGCACAACCCTCCCGGCACGGGCCCGTCCAGACGTCGTCCCAGGACGCGGCCCGGCAGCCGCTGTCGTATTCCAGCACGTACAGGTTGAGGCCGTCCTGATGGGCGAAGAGCGTGCGTGGGTCGGGTCGGGTGCTGGCCAGCACTCGGTCCGGCGTCCCCAGCCAGTAGCGGAAGGTATCCAGATGGTGGATGCTCATGATGAACGTGGACAGCGACGACAAGCCCTCACTCCAGGGCATCCAGTGGGGGATGGCGCGCATGTCGATGGTGGCCAGGACCACTTCGCCGAGCCAGCCGCAATCGAGCAGGTCCTTGAGGGCTCGCACCGACTGGTCGTACCGCATGTTCTGATTGACCGCCAGGGTGATCCCGGCAGCGGCGCAGGCCTCGACGATCGCGCGGGCCTCGCGGACGCTCAGGGCCAGGGGCTTCTGAGCCAGGATGCCCTTGACGTGGCTGCCGTGTTTGGCCGCCTTGTGGATCAGGGCCGGCTGCACGTCCGGCGGCACGGCAATGTCCAGCACCTCCACTTCCGGATCGTCCAGCAAGGCGTCGATGGTGGGATAGCAGCGTGGGATGCCGTGCTGCTGGGCGACGGCCTGGGCCCGGGCCGGGTCGCGCGAGGCGATGGCGATCGGGTTGAAGCCCGCCTGGCGATAGGCCACCAGATGGCACTCGCGCATGATGAACCCGGCCCCGAGACAGCCGATGCGGAAGTCCCGACGACGCGGCAAACGAGGGAGGTAGTTGAGGGAGAGGTTCATGGGTTGGCGCTCAACAGAATCGGAGCCGCGCACGCAGCGCAGCGGAGTAAGCGGTCTGGGAGCCCGCAAGGGCCGCTTACTCCGCTGCGCTGCGTGCGCGGCTCGGACAATCTTTCACGCTGGCGCCAGCACGCGCAGCTCGCGGGGCAGCGGGAAGCTGGTGTGTTCCTCGCGGACGGTCCGGCTCTCGACGATGGCGTGGAACTTCTCTTTGAGGTACTCGACGCACTTCTCGACCACTTCTTCCGGAGCGCTGGCGCCGGCGGTGATCAGCACCGTCTCCTGGCCGTGGAACCAGTCGGCACCGATCTCGGCGGCGGTGTCGATCAGGTAAGCCCTCTTGCCGCGCAGCCGGGCCGACTCGGCCAGCCGCTGACTGTTGGAACTGTTCTGGCTGCCCAGGACGATCACGGCGTCGGCCTCGGGCACCAGCTCGCGCACGGCCTCTTGCCGGTTCTGGGTCGCATAGCAAATGTCGTCGCGTGAGGGCCCCACGATTCGCGGGAAACGCTTCTTGAGGGCGTCAGTAATCACCCTGGCATCGTCCAGGCTCAAGGTGGTCTGCGTCAGGTAGGCCACCCGGGCGTCGGCGGGCAGATCGAGCCGGGCCACGTCCTCGACCGACTGCACCAGGCGGATGTGGGCCGGTGCTTCGCCGACGGTGCCGATGACCTCGTCGTGGCCGGCGTGACCGATCAGCAGGATGGTGTAGCCTTCGCCGGCAAAGCGGATCGCTTCCAGATGGACCTTGGTGACCAGCGGGCAGGTGGCGTCAATGGCCCGCAAGTCGCCGCTGCTCGGCCGACTCGCGGATGCCCGGAGCGACCCCGTGGGCGCTGTAGAGGACCGTGGCCCCTTCGGGGATCTCCTCAATGGAATCGACAAAGACCACGCCGCGCTTGCGGAAGCGCTCGACCACCGGGCGATTGTGAACAATCTCGTGATAGACGTACAGGGGCGTGCCAAACATCTCCAGGGCCCGCTCCAGACTCTCGATGGCCATGTTGACGCCGGCACAGAAGCCGCGCGGGTTGGCCAGAATGATCTTCACCGTGCCTTCCTCCTCGAAACGGTTGTGGGGCGTCGTGCCCGGCAGTCTCTCCCCTGTCCCGGAAGAGAACCGCAGTGGTGCCGGCACTGCAACCGGCCGGGGCTGCCGCAGCGCCTTCCTTCATGGTAGCGACCATCCCGCCGGGGAGCCATGCCCGGACCCTTCCTCGCAGCCCCAGACGGCTCCGGCCCGCCGAGCCGCGCACGCAGCGCAGCGGAGTAAGCGGTCTGGGAGCCCGCAAGGGCCGCTTACTCCGCTGCGCTGCGTGCGCGGCTCGGACAGCCTTGCCAAAATCGGGAGGGCCGTTCCTGGCCTCTCAGTCGTACTTGACCCCGTCCTTGCTCGGGGTCACGTACTTCTTGCCCTCCTTCTCGCTGACCACGCCGGTGACGCTCCCCTTGGCCGGCCCACTGCAGATTTTCCTGTGGTACTTCTCGGCCTTGCCCTTGTCGAGGAAGTAATACGTCACGGTCTTGCCGCCGGCCTTGACCTGGATGGCGTTGCCGCAATCGGCCGTCTCGCCCAGTTCGCACTTGGTGCAGACGATGCTGCCCTTGAGGGTTTCCTCCTTGGGCTTCTTGTCTTCCTTCTTCTCCTGTGCTTGCACAGCCAGGGCCAGGCCCACGACAGCGAACAGGCTCAGGACCAGTCGCAAACTCCGTTTCATGCGCGTACCCTCTCTTGTGCCAGAAGCGCACCAGGCCCGCCCACGCGAACAGGCCGCCGACACGCCAGCGCAGACTATACCCTGGCGCTGGGTTCGAGGCAACGGAATAGTGCAAAAGGAAATCCGGCCAGCACTCCGCACCAAAGTCCGCGATTGACGTCCCCGAGTCCGGTGTCGTAAACTACGGTTGATCTTTCAGGAAGGGAGCTGACACAATGAGCGAACGCCAGGGAGACGATTCGAGCGGCACTTACGACTTGGCGACCGCCCGGGGACGGGATTGGCCCAGCGTCCGGCAATTCAACGTCTTCGTTGCCAATCGGCTGGGCGGGCTGGCGGACGTGGTGCGCCGTTTTGAAACCAGCGACAACCGCATTGTGTCGCTCACCGTGGTCGATTCGGCCGACTGCGCCATCATCCGGCTGGTCCTCAAGGATCCCGAGCGGGCCCTGGAGGTCTTCGAGCAGGCCAAGCTGCCGGTCACCGAGAGCGACCTGCTGGTGGTCGAGATGCCCGAGGGCCCGCAGCCCCTGCTGCACATTTGCAAGGCCCTGCTCTCGGCCGAGATCAACATCCATTACGCCTATCCGCTGCTGTTCGGCCCCCACGGAGCGCCTCGCTGGCGCTGCACGTTGAGGACCACGAGATGGCGGCCTCGGTCCTGTCCTCCAAGGGCTTCACCCTCTTGACCGAGGGCGACATCGAATCGGACAGTTCCGGCGGCGAGTGATCACGCCGACCGACACAAGCCCGAAGCGCCAGCGCCGGGACGAATTTGGTCCCGGCGCTGGCGCTTCGGGCTTGTGTCACGCCGACCGCGCCCAGCGGAACGCCGCGATCTCCAGATCGACCAGCCGATGCACCACGCTCCCAATCGGGGGCCGTTGGCTCGGCTGGCGCTGGAGCAGGCTATCCACCAGCTCGGCCAGTTCCTCCGGCAGATCGGGGCGGACCTGCCGGCAGTCGGCCGGCGGGTCGCAGCGGTGGCGGCGGAAGGTCTGCGTCAGGGAACCGGGCGGGTAAGGCAACTGGCCGGTCAGCATTTCAAACAGGGTGATCCCCAGGCTGAACAGGTCGCTGCTCAGGTCCTCCTCGGGATGCTCGTCGCACAGTTCCGGCGGCATGTAGTTGGGGGTGCCCAGCACGTAGCCCTTGCGCAAGAAGCACTCATTCTCACCCGGCCGGCGGGCGAAGCCCAGGTCGATCAGGACCACCGAGCCGTCAATCAGGCGGAGGTTGTCCGGCTTGACGTCGCCGTGCATCAGGCCGACCCGGTGCAAGGCGGCGATGGCCTCGGCGCACTGCCGGGCGATCCAGATGGCGTCGGCCGGGTCGAGGCAGTACTCGCGCCGCATCCGGCAGCGCAACGACTCTCCCGACAGCAGTTCCATCACAAAGTAATACGGTGGGCAGACGACGTGGGAGACGAGGACGCCGACCAGGTTGGGGTGCCGCACTTCCATCCCGGCCTGGGCCTCGCGCTGCAGCAGCTTGACGGCCACGGCCAGGTCTTCCCAGTCGGAGCGCAGGGTCTTGAGGGCCCGCAGCTGGCTCGTTTCCTGCTCCCGCGCCGAGTAGACAACGGTCATCGGCCCGCCGCCCAGGCTGGCGAGCAACTGATACCCAGGGATGGAAGGAATCGCATCCATGCGTGCCGCCAATAGGCATTGAGCGACAAACAATCAAGAGAGGTCGCTCTGCTTGTATCGGCTGCGTGGAGAGCAGCGGTTCAAGGGAAAACGCCTGGTCAATTCCCGTGGGTGCGCTGCGCGACCCACGGCTGGGATACATAACCCCTTCGGGGTAAAGAGAGGGGCTACCGTTGTCTTTTTACCCCGAAGGGGTTGCATAACTCAGCCGTGGGTCGCGCAGCGCACCCACGGAAACAACGTACACCCACGGAAACAACGTACACCCACGGAAACAACCTAACCCAACCAGCTTGCCACTTCTGCCGGGTTTGCCTTCTCGATCACCTTCAGCTTCTCGGCCGCTTGCCGCACCTGGTAGGCGTGCCGGGTGAACTCGTATGCCTTCTCCAGTTCCTTCGCGTTCAGCGGCTGCCCGGCGACCACTCCACCCGCCAGGAGCAACCGTCGCGGCGCCGCCAGGGCGGCCAGCTGGGGCACGTCCCCGGCACGCAGCAGACCTGGGGCCAGCAATCCCATCCAGAAACCGTTGGGGTACGACTCCGGCACCAGCAGCGACGCCGGCGCGTCCAGGGCCGCCACGGCGGCCAGCGGTTGCTCCAGCAAGCCGCCGGCACACAGGGCCACCAGGCCCGCCTGGCCAATCCCGACCACAGCCAGACGATCCCGACGGTAACCAGGATACCGTTCCGCCCACGAGAAAAGACAGAGCAAATCCACCAGCCACTGACCCAGCAGCGGCCGGCCAATCCAGACGGCGTGTTCGGCGCTGTTGTGATCGGCTGCACCCGCGATGGCGTCTCCCTCGCGACGGGTCGCGCCGGTGCCGCGCAGGTCGGGTGCAATCACCACCCAGCCGGCCTCGACGAGCGCCCCGGCCAGGGGATGCTTCAGGGCCTCGGTCTTGCCGTCCAGGTGCAGCACCACGCAGGCGGGGAGCTTGCCCCTGGCCTGGTTCCGGAAGCGGATCAGGGCGGGCAGGGTCAGCCCCGGTTCGGGATGCACGGTCAGGTCCACCGTGCGCAGTCCCTTCTCCTCCTTACTTGCGCCGAGTTCGACCTTCGGGTTCACTTCCCTGGGCATTTCGCCCAAAGCCTGCCGGAGGGCCGACTTTTGCTGCTCCGCCACGGCTTCCCAGGCTTCCTTGTGATCGGGCAGCTTCCGGAATGGCAGAAGCAGCCGCTCGGCCTCGCGCCGGGCAAAGGTGGCGGGGAAGAGGAACGTTTCCGGCCGCTTGCTGTCGCCGAAACAGGCCAGGTCCTCGGCCTTCTCCAGGTCGTGTTTCGGCTCGGGGATCGGCTGGCCGTCCCCTTCCTTCTTGAGCCAGCGTGTCATCCAGCCGTACGTGGCCTCGCGCATCGGCTGATTGTAGGCGTGCGGCGACTCGAAGACCTTGTGGGCGATCCGCTCCTCCTGCCCGAACAGCTGATAGATAGCTTTGGTCCGTTCCAGGCTCTTCTTCGCCTCGCCAACGCTGAACTGAAAGGCGTCCCGGCTGGCACTGATGACCAGCAGCGCACGCGGAGCGGTCAGGCCCAGCACGTCGCCCTCCTCGGTGAAGCGCAGCGCCCCCGGGACCACCTCGCAGACACAGCAGGCGGCCCGCAGGTACGCCTGGTAATTGCCCACGGAGCAGACCGGCACCACCGCCTGGAAGCGCTCGTCGAGAGCGCCGGCGTACATCGTCTGGTTGCCGCCGCCGGAGGCCCCAGTGATGCCGAGCTTTGAGCCATCGACCTCGGCCCGGCCGAGCAGGTAATCGACGGCCCGGCGATTGTCGTAGAGCTGCAAGCCAAGCAAGGTCTGGCCGACCGGCCAGAGGGTGCTGCCCATCAAAGCGCCGTGGTAGGTGCCGGGTGCCGGCCGGGGATGGCGTTCGCCGGCGGCGAAGGCATCGACGGCCAGGACAAAGAAGCCGAGCTTGACCAGACCCAGACAGCGGGCCTGGACCACCGGATCGCGTCGGGCCCCGGCCCAGTGGCCATGCACCACCAGCACCGCCGCGGCCTTGCCGGTGAGCGGCTCGGGAACGTAGGCGCTGGCCGTCACCCAGACGTCCGGCCAGGACTGGAAGATCAGCTTTCTCGATCCGGTAGCCTTCGCGCTTCAGGGTGCCGAGGATTTTCGGCTCCAGGGGAGCGGGCTTCTCGGGAAAGGAACCGATGGCGGTCAGCAGTTGCTGGCGGAGTTTCTGGCGGCGCTGCATCCATTCGGGCCGGGTGGTGGGGGCCCTGTCGTCGGCACGGAGTTTCCGTGCCTGCTCCCGGAGGAAGTCGTTGAGCTGGGTGGCGTCGGACATGAGAGGAGTTGCTCCTTGTCGGCGGGTTTGGTCAGGTTTTGCGGCGATCCTGGGCCCGGGCGACCAGGGCGTCCTTGACCACGGGAGGGAGGAACTTGCTCAGGTCGCCGCCTCCGATGGCGATCTGCCGCAGCAGCGAGCTGCGGACGTAGGCGTAATGCTCCTGGGCCATCAGGAAGACGGTTTCGATCTCGGGATCGAGGTTGAGGTTCATCAGCGACATGGTGAATTCGTTCTCCATGTCGCTGGTGGTGCGCAGGCCGCGGAGCATCACGCTGGCGCCCAGCTGCCGGACAAAGTGGACGGCCAGGCCCTGGAACGCGCGGACGCTGACGTTGTCGAACGGCTCGATGACCTGTTTCACCAGCTCAACCCGTTCATCCTGGCTGAAGAACGGGGCCTTGTCCGGGTTGATGCCGACGGCGACGACCAGGTGCTTGAAGACCCGGCTGCCGCGGGTGATGACGTCGAGATGACCGAAGTGGATGGGGTCAAAGGTGCCGGTGTAGACGGCGACCTGATTGCTGAGGGGGCTCATGGCCAGGGTACTCCGCAGGGTGGTCCGGCAGGCAGACGCGCCACGGTCCGGGTTCGCTGAGATTGTAAGGGATCGGACCAGCGACGGCGAAGCAAAAGCGGACAAAACTCCCCCCTCTCCTCTTGGAGGAGAGGGACGAAAGAGGTCAAGCCATCCCCACCCTATCCGTCATCGGGTGCCCTTGCCAGGACGATCATGTTGTCCGTCTCCTGGGTCAGCGGCCGGCGGTCGAAGCCGCCGAAGAGGTCCCACTGCCGGAAGCCGGCGACCCGGAGCAGGAGTTTCATCTCCTCCCGGTAGACGTAGCGCGTCAGGAACTCGGATCGATGGATCGTCTCGATGGTGCCGTCGCCGTGCAGCATCTCAACCTCGTTGATGGAGTGCTGAGTCTGTTCGACGCGGTTGAGGGTGCGAGTGTCGTACAGCCGGAGCGGCAACCCGGTCTGTGGGTGACGCATCTCCACCTCCAGCACGCGGACCTTCTCGGGCATGCTTACGTACGCCAGCCCGGGAAAGAAGGTGTCGAAGGCCAGCAGGCCGCCCGGGAGCAGGTGCTGCCGGCAGAGGTCCAGACAGCGGATCTGCGCTTCCTGGGTCAGGTTGTGGATAAAGGCGTTGAACGTGATCATGATGAGCGCGTAGCGGCGCGGCAGCTGGAAGTCGCTCATGTCGGCCTGGTACAGCTGCGGGGTCAGGTGCAGAGCATCGGCCTTCTTGCGCAGGGTGTCCAGCATGGGCTTGTGCAGGTCCAGCCCGTCCCCCTCCGCACCGGCTTGCAGACACGGCAAGAGAATGCGACCCGTCCCGCAGGTGATGTCCAGGATCGGGCCCCTCGCCTGGCGAGCGAGATCGACGTAAAAGTCGATGCCGTAGGTGAGATTTTGCATCAGGATGTCGTACAGCTCGCCGTCATCAAAGGGCGAGGGCTCAGCGGCCGGTTTCGCTTCCATGAGGGCTCTCCCATGCCAGGGTCCAGGAGTGTTTCCACAGATACTCGATCCAGGTGGTCCGTGCAAGCGGTTGCATCTTTGCTTGACCGTCTGCCGGTGACGTGTTAGCGTCGCGGAAGGTTCAAGGTTCGGGAGGAGGAAGCCGGAATGACGCCACAAGCCGCCAGTCTGCCCCTCCTCGGCACCATCGCCGGGTTTCGCCGCTTCACAGTCCCGGAGTATCACCGCCTGACCGAGATCGGCATTTTGACCGAGAATGACAATGTCGAACTCCTCGAAGGCTATCTCATCCTGAAAATGGCTCGCAATCCGCCCCACGACGGCACCATTCACCGCGTCCTCAAGCAACTGCTCAAGGTCTTACCGACTGGCTGGGACGTTCGGATTCAATCCGCCATCACCCTCACCGACAGTGAACCGGAGCCCGACCTGGCCGTGGTCCGCGAAGACCCGGACGGCTACGTGACCCGCCATCCGCATGCAAGTGACGTGGAGGTGGTCATCGAGGTGGCCGACTCGACCCTGGCAGGCGACCGGGCCGACAAGGGCCGCATTTACGCCCGGGCCGGCATCCCTTGCTATTGGATTGTCAATCTGCCGGATCAGCAGATCGAGGTTTACACACTCCCATCGGGGCCGCCTGCCGTGCCAGCGTATAGTCAGCGGCAGGACTTCCGGAGCGGGACCCTGGTTCCGCTGTCCCTGGATGGTCAGCCAGTCAGTCCTCTTCCGGTTCAGCAACTGCTTCCGTAAATCCATTCACCTTCGGCCGGGCTCCGCCCTGAGCTATTCCAGGTTCCCCGGAAATCCGCGCTCTTTTAACTTGACGCTGTCGTTGAGTCAGGTAAGGTGGAAGGGTGATGGGCAGGGGGAAGCCGCGCCCGGAGCTGTTGCTCGCACTCCGTCCTTCTCGTGGCAGATGCCGCGAAAAACCGGCCCGCCGGCACGTAACCACGGTTCTCGGACCGTGGACCCTTTGCAGTTTCGGACAGGCACGTACGGGAGGTCCTTTTGCCATGATGCCGCGGATCTCGTTTCTCCTCTTGCTGGTTGCTCTCTCTCTCCCGAGGACCAGTCGAGCAGGCCCACCGGCGCCGGCACAACCCAGCGCGGAGGCCCGACGGATTCAGGAGTTGATTCACCAGCTGAGCAGCGATGAGTTTCGCGAGCGGGACAGCGCCGCCCGGCAGCTGGAGCAAATCGGCGTCCCGGCCCTGGCCCTGCTCCAGAAAGCGGGCCGGACCGGCGACCTGGACTTGCGGCGCACGGCGGAGGAAGTGGCCGGCCGGATTCAGGCCCACGATCTGGCCGCGCGCATGCTCGCTCCCCGCAAGGTCACCCTCGATCTGAAGGAGGTCCCGCTCTCCGAGGCCCTCGTTCTGCTGTCCCGGCAAAGCGGCTATGCGCTGCATCTGGCCGACACCCAGCCGGGGCCGGCCGATCGGAAGATCACCCTGCAGGCACGTGATTTGCCGTTCTGGGAAGTCCTCGGGCAGGTCTGTCGCCAGGCGGAGCTGACGGAACAGCGGCCGGCCGCCGGGGTCGGCAAGACCGAGGTCCTGCAACTGACGCCCGGCCAGAGAGGCGAGCTGGCCAGCAGCCTGGTCGGTTCGGTTCGCCTGGGCGTGCTGCCGGCCTCCCGGGCCCAGATTCGCGTCCCGGCGGTCGAGGAGGGGGAAACGGTCCTGGTCCTGGACAGCCTGGCCGAGCCACGGGTGAAGGGCTTCGGCATGATCGGCATTGTCCGCGTCCAGCGGGCCATCGACAGTCTGGGCCAGGAGCGGGAGGTGATGCAGCTGAACGCCGACGCCGACCAGAGCAACATGGACCCCCTCCGGGGCGCGGGCTGGGTCCGCGGCGGGGCCGGCCGGCCGCTGCTGGTCTTGCCGCCGGAGCCGCCTTCGGGGCAGCGGCAAGTGGCCCTGTGTGTTCGGCCGGGGGACAAACCCGCACGGATGCTGCGCGAGCTGTCCGGCCTGCTCTCGGTCCAGGCCTACCGCGAACTGGAGGAAAATCGGATCGTCATCGACAACGTCCTCGAGGCGGGGGGGGTCACGGCCAAGGGCAAGAACAGCGAGGAAATCGAGGTGCTGGACGTGACCCGCTGGGCCAATGGCGGTGTCCAGGTGCAGATGCTGCTGCGCAACCTGACGGGGCCGTTTCCCGGCGGATTGCCGGTCGCCATCCGCAGACGCGGCGGCATGCGGATCGTGGCCGGTTCCCAGCCCGGCGGTCTGGACCCCGCTCACTTGCCGCAACTGCTGGACAGTGCCGGTCGGGCTTACCAGCTGGCCGAAAACCACTCCCAGGGGATGCAGCTCAGTGCCACCGGCGTCGCTCACCAGGTCACGCTGGTCTATCGTCCCGGCACCGGCCAGAAGGAGCCCGCCCGCCTGGTCCTCCGGGGACAGCAACTGGTCGTCTTTGAAGTGCCCTTCACGCTGAAGAATGTGCCGTTGCCCTGATGCTGTAGGGAACGCCCTCCGTGGCGTTCCGTTGGCGACCGGAACGCCACGGAGGGCGAGAGGCGCTGTAGGGAACGCCCTCCGTGGCGTTCCGGTCCCAAACGGAACGCCACGGAGGGCGTTCCCTACAGCGCTGCGGTTCGGCGAAGCTGCCGTCAAGAGAGCCTGGTATGAGGATCCTGATTGCCGAAGACGAACCGCTGTCCCGGCTGCTGCTCCAGACACATCTGCAGAAATGGGGTTACGAGGTCACGGCGGCTTGTACCGGGGCCGAGGCCTGGCGGCTCTTCCAGCTGGGCAATTTCCCCCTGGTCATCAGCGACTGGATGATGCCGGAGATGGACGGTCCCGAACTGGTCGATCACATCCGGAGCAGTGTGCGGACCGGCTTCGTCTACGTGATCCTGCTCACCGCCAAGACTCAGAAGGGCGACGTGGTGGCCGGCATGGAAGCGGGTGCCAATGATTTCGTGACCAAGCCGTTCGACGTGGATGAGCTGCGGGTCCGGGTGCGGGCCGGGGAGCGGATCATTCACCTGGAGCAGTACCTGGCCGAGCAGAACCGGGTCCTGCGGGAAACGCAGACCGCCCTGGTGCAGAGCGAGAAGCTGGCCGGTCTGGGCCGGTTGGCCGCCGGCATGGCGCACGAGATCAACAACCCCCTGGCCTACGTCACCAACAACCTGACCGTGCTGCGCCGGGACATGGAGGACGTCTTGGCCTTGCTCGGCCGCTACCGCCAGGGCTTGGCCGGCTTACAGCGCGTGGAGCCGGAGTTGGCCGCCGAGGTCGCCCGCCGTGAGCAGGAGATCGACCTGGCCTATTTCCAGGCCCACTTTGGCCGGATGTGCGAGCGCACCCTGGAGGGCTTGCAGCGGGTGCGCGACATCGTGATGAACCTGCGGGACTTTGCCCGCCTGGACGAGGCGGAATTCAAGGAGGTGCATCTGAACGCGGCCCTGCAGGTGACGCTGGAGATCCTCGGCCCCGAGATCCGCAAGAAGCAGATCCAGGTGCAAACGATGCTGGCGGACGATCCCACCGTGCTGGGCCATGCCGGCAAGCTCAACCAGGTCTTCTTCCACTTGCTGGGCAATGCGGTCCAGGCCTGCGAGGTCGGCGGCCGGATCGCCGTGCGGACGCAGCTGGTGGCGGGCAAGGAAGTCGTCGTTGAGATCGAGGACAACGGCTGCGGGATCAAGCCGGACCACCTGCCGCACCTGTTCGAGCCGTTCTTCACCACCAAGCCGGTGGGTCAGGGGACGGGACTCGGCCTGTCGGTCAGCTTCGGCGTCGTGAGCGACCACGGCGGCAGCATCGAGGTTGAGAGTGAGGTGGGTCGGGGGAGTCTGTTCCGGGTGCGGCTGCCGTTGCCGCCGACAAGCTCTCCTCTCCCTAGCGGGGAGAGGGGAGAAAAGGAGTCAACCGATGGCAGAGAAACCGAAGCCTCCCATCCTGGTGGTGGATGACGAGCCCGAGATCCTGTTCTCGCTGCGCTCGCTGCTGCGGCGGGACTTCGAGGTTTACACTGCCGAGAGCGGGGCCGAAGCTCTGCGCATCCTTCAGGAGCAGCCGGTTCACGTCATCCTGACCGACCAGCGGATGCCGCAAATGACCGGCGTGGAATTGCTGAGCCGGGCCCGCGGCAGCCATCCGGAAGCGATCCGCATCGTATTCACGGGCTACGCCGACATCAAGTCCGTGGTCGATGGCATCAACCGGGGACGGATCTACCGCTACCTGACCAAGCCGTGGGACCCGGACGAACTGATCGCGGTGTTGCGGCAGGCCTGCGAGCAGCACGACCGGGTCGCCGAGAGAACGCAACTGCTCCGCGACCTGCGCCAGCACCTGGCGCAGCTCCCGGCCCAGCCGGCCTCTCAGGGCCTCCTGGAACGCATTGACCGTGCGCTGTCGGCCCCGGAAGACGCAACCGAACCGTGACGGGCCATTGCCACACTCATGACTGGGGAGAACTGGAACCGATGAGAGCCACGCCGTTCGTCCTGCTCCTCCTTGGCCTCCTGTGCGGAGGGATGCCCTCGCTCGCCCTGGCGATCGAGCCGCCGAAGCGGCCCAACGTCCTGTTCATCGTCGTCGATGATCTTTGCTGCGGCCTGGGTTGCTACGCGGCGCCGGCCGTCAAGTCGCCGAACATCGACCGCCTGGCCGCCCGGGGCGTCCGCTTCGATCGAGCCTACTGTCAGTACCCGGTGTGCAATCCGAGCCGAACGTCTTTTCTGTCCGGCCGCAGGCCGGACACGACCGGCATTCTCGAGAACACAACTCCATTTCGGGAAAAGATGCCGGACGTGGTCACGTTGCCGCAGCTGTTCCGTCAGCATGGCTACACCACCGTCAGCCTGGGCAAGGTGATCCACGCGGGGACCGACCCCAAAACGGGCAAACGCGGGGTTCCCTTCCAGGATGCGAAATCGTGGGACGACTGCCGGAGCTTTACGCCGACCGCTCTGGGCAAGAAGGGCGAAGGCCGGGACGTGACCGGCGGCAAGCTCCCGGTCCTGAACTGGCTGGCCGCCGAGGGCGGCGACGAGGACCAGCCGGACGGGCAACTCGCCGCCGAAGCGATCAAGGTGCTGGAGGGAGCGCGCGACAGGCCGTTCTTCCTGGCGTGCGGCTTCCACAAGCCGCACGATCCCTTCCACGCTCCGAAGAAGTATTTCGAGCTGTACCCGCTGGACAGGATCATGCTTCACCAGCCGCCGGCCGACCGGACCCCGGACCTGCCCGCGGCGATCTCGCGGATGCACCCGGTCTACAAGCTGGCCGGCCAGGACGCCCGGGAGCTGCGGCGGTCATACCTCGCCTGCACGACGTTCATGGACGCCCAGGTGGGCAAGGTGCTTGACGCGCTGGATCGGCTGAAGCTGTGGGACAACACGATCGTCGTCCTGATCGGGGACCACGGCTATCACCAGGGAGAACACGACTGGTGGCTGAAGTTCACCCTGTTCGAGATGAGCGCCCGACCGCCGCTGATCGTCTGGGCGCCGGGACGCAAGGGGATGGGCCGACCTACCTCCGGGATCGTGGAGTTCGTGGATCTGTATCCAACGCTGGCGGACCTGGCCGGGCTGAGTCCGCCGAAGGGGCTGGAAGGGGTCAGCTTTCGGCCGCTGCTGGAGGATCCGACCAGGGAGGGGAAGAAAGCCGCGTTTACCCAGTCCAACCGCGCCAGGTTCACGGGCCGAACGGTGCGAACGGATCGCTGGCGCTACACCGAGTGGGACCGCGGCGACAAGGGCGTGGAACTCTACGATCATGCGTCCGATCCGCTGGAGTACCACAACCTCGCCGACAAGCCGGAACACGCCGCGGTTCGTCGGGAGTTGCAGGCCCTGCTTCGTGCTGGCTCCCCGAAGCCGTGACCGCATCCGGTCGATCGCACCAGGCAGTCTGCCGGTGTTCTGGACAGCCATCCTCGGAAGGAGTGAGTATGGATGAGACGGAATGGCTGGAATCTGAGAACCCTTTCAAGATGCTCGAGTTCCTCCAGGATCGGGCCAGCGAACGGAAGTTGAGGCTCTTTGCGACGGCCTGCTGCATTCGCACGTGGATTCTGCTCAAGGATGAACGGAGTCGGGACGGCGTTCAGCTGGCTCTGCGTCATGCTTCTGGCGATTCTGTCACACGGCTGGAGCTGGAACAAGCGAGGGAGCGAGCGTATCAAGCTGGCTACGATGTGACGTTTGGCCTGGAATCGTTAGACTTCGACGAGAGGCATCGTCAGCAAGCAGCCTTGGCGGTTGGCGAACTGCTCCAGGATTATCGTCCCCAGACCGTTGCGCACAACGTCATGACGATGCTGAGTGGACCGCCAGATCATACTGGGTTTGCCCAGGCATTCTATTGTGACACAAAAGCTCACCATGCCCGGCTACTCCGAGAAGTCTTTGGAAATCCTTTCCGCATCCCAGAGATCGATTCCTTCTGGCTCAAGCACAATGGCGGTTGTGTCAGCCAACTAGCGGCAGAGATGGACAGCCAGTGGACTTTCGAGCAAATGCCGATCCTTGCCGACGCCCTCGAAGAAGCCGGTTGCACGAACGTTGACGTTCTGAACCACTGTCGCCAACCTGGAGAGCACGTCCGCGGTTGCTGGCTGCTGGACCTGCTTTTGTGCAAAGTTTAGCTTCACTGGCCGAACAGGTCGGCCAGGAACAGAGGGATGCTGCTGCAAGTGGATAATCTTCCCATTGATTCCCTGAGACAGCTCTCCTGGGAAATACCGGTCCTTGTCGTGTCCATTCTTGGCGTGATAGTTCCCCTCGCGTATCGGAGGCAGTATCCGGGTTCCTGGATGCTCATCCTGTCAGCTTTCGCGATCCTGCTGGCCACGTCGGTTGGCGGCGCGTTTCTCCGGTTCTATCTCCTTCGGGCTCGAATGGATGCGGGCAGACAACACCTTATGGCGGACTGGCTTCTGCCTTCCACAGCAATGCTCGAGAGCCTCCTGCGCACCCTCGCGTTCGGTCTGCTTCTCTTTGCTTTCTTTCGTCCGCGCCCCAGCTGGACGGCTCCTTCTCTCCAGAATTCTCCAGTGCAACCTGTGTTTGTCGTTCGCCTTGGCCTGGCATTGATCGCGGTCGTGCTTTACCTCGTCGCCCTGGCCTCTCCTGCCGTCGATGGCAGCCTTCCTGCGATTGATGGGTATCGAGTGTATCGGGGCTGGGAGTGCCTGGTGGAGTTGCCCCTGGCGTTGATGTTCCCGGCCTGGTGGGCCAATCCTCTTTTCGTTGTTGGCCTGGCCTGCATGCTCTTCCGCCGGGTCGCCATTGGCGGGATCTTGGGCGTGATCGCTTTGCTCTTGAGCTTGTCGTTTTGCCTTGACGTCCTGAAAGAGTTCGAGCGCAACCGACCGGTTCGGGTCGGCTACTGGCTCTGGGTTGCGTCGATGGCGGTGCTGGCCGGTTCCCTCGCGCTCGCAGCCATGAACCGAATTGTCTCTCGCCAGGCAGAAGCGTCTCCTCGACCTCAGGACCACGGGCAAGACCACGAAGAAACAGGCTCGTTCACGAGCAGGAATGGATGAGCCGCGATCCTCCCGGCTCGATGTGCGAGCCTTGTTCAGCGTCTCCGGCCCCAATCAGGGCTTTGCCTGCCGTGTCTCGTAGCGCCGCGGCTTGCCCTTGCTGCCCACCGTGACGGCGTAGCTCTTGCCGTCGCCGGCCACCTCGAGCCGGATCGCTTCGCCCTGGCACTTCTCCTCGGGGTTCGCGATCAGGTCCGGCTCGGTGTTTTCCTGGGCCCCGACGGTCAGGTTGCGGTGCAGCTGGTAGATCGCCTGGACGTCGGCGATGCGACGCAGTTCGGCGGTGACGCTGGCATGGCAGCCCTTCTGCGGACCGTTGGCGAAGACCACGACACGCGGCCGAACGGTCCGCAGCAGCACCGGGTTATTGCTGGAGTCCTGGCCGTGATGGGTCGCCTGGAAGACGTCCACCGGTCCGATCTTGTCGCTGGGATGCACCAGCTTGTACTCGATGTTCCAGGTCAGGTCGCCCAGGTTAAGGAAGCGGAAATCGCCGAAGCGGAGCAGGAAGCCCAGGCTCTTGGCGTTGTCGCTGGGGTCCACCGGTTTGGGCTTGTGGTCCCTGGCGATGGGGTTCGCCGCCGCTCCCGGTTTGTCGGGGATGACCTCGGTGTTGCCGCACAGGCAGAGCAATTGGAGGGCCGGCGAGCCCGCGCTCTTTTTGAGGGCGATCTCGTCTCCCGGCTTGAGCGTCTTCGACTTGCCGGCGGACGCCGCCTTGTACGCCTGGATCAGGAGTGGGAAGTTCTTGGGATCGTCGGCCAGCTTGTCCGGGATGCCGCGGTCGTAATAGTTGCGGATCGGGATCAGCTTCGACAGTCGGCTGATGCTGCCATAATGGTCAAGGTGCCAGTGGGTGATGATCAGGTGGTCGATGGTCTTGAGGCCGGCCTTCAGCGCAACTTGATGGATGCGGTCGGCGTCGCGGACGCCGGGGTTGCCGCAGTCGATCAGCACGCTTTCCCCGGCCGGGGTGACGATCAGCGTGGCGGCGCCGCCCTCGGTGTCGATGAAGTGGATCTGCAAGGGCGCTGGCTTCTCGGCTGCAGGGACCGATCCGCCCAGCAGCACGGTCAGCACCAGGGCCAGCCATCCGATTCGCAACATGGATTCTTCTCCGGTCAGCGTTCAGGGAAATCGTCCCTGCCATGATGGCACGCCGATCTGCGGCTCGCAACGGAAAAGTTGAAATGATAACCGATCGGAATCCACTTCTAATCGACAGACACTCGGACTGTCACCTGGAAGCCGAAGTTGTTCTTGGCGATGCCGTGGAACGGTTCAAAGTAGCTGATCCATTGCGGGTTCAGCGCGGGGTCCGGAGCAAACTCTGCCGCCAACGCCTTGCAGGGCAGCAGGCAGAGGGGATGCCTGGCGCTCATGTGGAAGCTCTGGTGCAGGACGTACTTCCCCGTTCCCACCGGCACCGCCACCGGCCCTTCCTGGTCGTTGATCGACAGGTTCTTGCCGCCGGCCGCGGCGTGGTCGGGCAGCGAGATGGTGGTCAGCGGCAGCGGTCCACCGCTGAGCGTCACGCAGGCCGACTCCTCGGTGATGCCTTTGCCCACCACCTGGCTGCGGAGCAGGCCGATGACCTTGGCGGCGACATTCAGCTTGATACTCTTGCCCTCCGGTTTGTCCAGGACCACCTCCAGGCACTGCGTCAGATCAAAGTCCAGGCTGGCCAGGGAATTGGTGCAGGGGTGAGCGCCCGCCGTGGTCACTCCCGTCATGGTTACGACCACGGTGTCCGGGGCCGGCTGCGCCACGTCGATGACGCCGCCGCCAGTGTGGGCGAAGCCGCAGCGCCGCGGCGTGACCTTGGCGTCGCGCTCGTGCAGTTTGATGGAAGGAGGGGCTGCCGGAGGCGGCTGCTCCGCCTGTTGTTCCTGAGAGAACGCGACCCGGACGAACAAGCTCCCCAGCAGCACTTGCAGGCCGAACAGACCGACGCCAGATCGTATCATGATGGTTGAATTCCTCAATTGCCTTTCTCCCTTCTCCCTGCTGAGGGAGAAAGGATGAACTTTAACCTGGCGGTTGGGTCGAGGTGTTATCGGCCAGCACCCCAGCCATTCTCCACGGAATTGCCCTCCTCTTCCGCAATCCCGGCACTGCCCGCATTTTCGGCACGTTGCACGACGATCGTGCAAAACACCCGGTTCCGCCAGCTTCCTCTTCCGTCCGGCGGCAAGGGAAATTGCGCAAGTCCCCTTGGCACAGCGACTAAAAGCGACCGGGCTGATCTGGCACAGCAATTGCCAGGGGACGTGCCTGTCCCGCCCGAGGCGCGTTGTGGCGGTTGGGCGACGTCCGGCAAACCGACGGCGGGACACCTTTCTCCTCTCGGTTTTGGAATGTCTGCCGAGCCGCGCACGCAGCGCAGCGGAGTAAGCGGTCCTGCGGACTCCCAGGCCGCTTACTCCGCTGCGCTGCGTGCGCGGCTCGGCCGGCCAATGTCCCTCTGGACACCCCATGCCCCATTTTTTCCTTGACGAGCGGGTCGAAACGGGAATAGAAGAAAACGAAAGGGGAGCGCAACCTCGCGTCAGGTCACGCGGAGCGCGCTTTACCCGGAAGGTCGTGGAGGTAAACAGTGAATCCCTCAAAACAGGTGACCATCTGCGTCCGAGGGGTTTCCTCTCGGTCAGGCACAGGGGGCTATGGCGCGATCTTGCTCTGTGATGGCCACCGCAAGGAGCTATCGGGCAGCGCCCCGGACAGTTCCAACAACCGGATGGACCTTCTGGCCGCCGTGGTGGCGCTGCGGGCCCTGAAGTCTCCTTGCAGCGTAACCCTCTTCAGCAACAACACTTATCTGACGGACGCGATCAGCAAGGGTTGGGCGCGGACCTGGCAGAGCAACGGTTGGCGGAACAGCGAGCAGCAGCCGACCCCGCACGCGGAGTTGTGGGAGGAATTGCTCCGGCTCTGTGCCGGCGGCAGGGTTGTCTTCGAGTACCTGCCTTTCGATCCGGAGAACAGCGAGCATGCCCGGTGCGATGTCCTGGCCCACGAAGCTGCCCGGGGCGAAGGCACCGACGCGACCGAGAAAGGTCAGGAGCAGGACCCTGGTCTCATTGCCATCATCCGCAAGCATCTCACGGGGAGTTTCAGCGATGTGAAGCGTCGGGAAGAGCTGCTGCGGCTGCTGCTGGACGCCTGCTCCCGGGGCGGGGACGAGGCAGTCGCCGCGGACTTGAAGGGACGCCTCCACGCCCTTGAGCGAGCCTTCGACGGCAAGCTCCAGGCCCTCAACGCCCTCCTGTCGTAAAGGACCTTGCCATGCTCACCCCGACCCAGTTGACCGTGCGCGGCTTCCGTGGCTTTCGCGGCGAACACACCTTCGAGTTCTCCTCGCCGGTCACAATCCTTTTCGGCGCTAACCGTTGCGGTAAGAGCAGTACCCTCAACGCTCTGGAGTGGTGCCTGTTCGGCGACCAGTGCAAGGGCAAGGACACCACCATCCGCGAACGGATCGGCTGGGTCATTGCCAACCAGCATCTGCCAACCCCGGACGTTCAGGTCGAACTGCGCCTGACCGGCCCGGGCGGGGAATGGGTAGTACGGCGGCGACTGTCCCAGCCCGCCGGCAAACGCTCCCTCGTCGAGGAGCTGGAGGTGGAGTGTCCGGACGGCGAGATCGTCAGCGGCCCGCCGGCGGAACAGTTGCTGGCGCAGGCGCTGCGCCTGTCATTCCGCGACTTCAGCACGACGGTGTACCAGCATCAGGAGACCATTCGAGGAATCCTCACTCAGGAGCCGCGGGAGCGGAACGATGCGCTCGATCGTCTCCTGGGCTTGTCCGATTACCGCAACCTGCTGAGCGGCATCGCGGCCGCCAATCCGAAGAGGCACCAGAAGGACGCCGACGCCTCCTTCACCGCCCTGGAGGAACGCATCCAAACCGCGGGCAGCCTGGTCCGGCAGCAACTGGAGGAGAGCCGGCGTGAGGCCGAGGATGCCGGCGTGCCCGGCTCCGCCTTCACCGAGAGGACCGCACTGGAAATCGCGGGCGCGTTGATCCGGGACTTGCAGCAGTTCGTCGAAGAAATTGGTCTGAAGGCGAGCCGGGGGCGTCAGCCCCCGGATTCTCCAGAGAATCCGGGGGCTGACGCCCCCGGCTCGCTCGACCTCCCAGCTCGCTGGCAAGACCTGTCGGCGTTTGAGAAGGCAGTGCAGAATCGGATCAACCAGCTGCGTGCGGCCCTGCCCGATCAGGAGGAGCAGAGTCGCCTGTACCAGCGGCAAACGGCGATCCGCGACCGGATCACCGACGGCGAGAACGTCAGTCAGCAGCTGGACGAACTCGGCAAGCAAGTCCAGGAGCTGGACAGCCGGCACGGCGGTTGGCAGAGCCTCGTTCAGCGGCTGGCCCAGATCGAGAAGGGCCTGAACGAACACCGGAGCAAACAAAAGGAAGTCAGCGGCCGGCACCAGGTCCTGGTCGAGGCCGTGGCTTACCTGCAAGAGAGCGAACTGGGGCAGGCCCAGCGCTGTCCCGTTTGCGAGAGCGAGAGCGAGGACTTGCTGCACACCCTCCGCCACAAACTGGAGCAAACGCTTCAGGGCAAGCTGGACCAGATCCAGCAAACCATCGCCTCGCTCCAGACCGAGGGGAACGTCCTGGAGAAGACAGCCCGCGAATACGAGAAGTGCGACCGACAACGGGTCCAACTGGAGGAGGAAAAGCAGAAGCTGGCGCAGCAAGTCGGTGAGTTGCTCGGCCGGGAGCTGCTCGGGGAAGACAATCCCGTTGCTCTCCTGAAGATCGAGCAAGGGTGCATCGCCCGGCGGCTGCAGGAACTGGTGCAGTTGATCGGTGCCAGGCAAGAGCGTTTGACTCGGATGGAAGGCGAGCTGGACAGGCTCCGCCGGGTTCGCCAGGTGTTGCAGCAGGCGGAGAAGCAGAAGAACGTCGAAACGATCAAGCAAGCGCGGGAATACCGGGAGCTGATCGCCGAGCGTGACCGGCTGGACCGGTTCGTCAACGACCTCCAGGAGATCAAACGGGCGATCAGCGAGGCCGCGCACCAGGTCGCGGGCCAGAAGCTGAAGGCAGCCAGCACGGCCATTGACCAGTATTTCCGCCAGCTGAGTGGCAACCCCGCGGTCAGACAGATCGTGCTTGAGCTGAAGGAGGACAGGCGGAGCGGCCGCAACGTCTACACCGTCACCGACCAGGACGGTCGGGACCTGACGCCGATCCTGAGCCAGGGCGACCTGAACGCGCTGGCGCTGGCGATCTTTCTGGGCCTGGCCTCAACCGCCGGTGCGACGGCCCCTCTGGGCTTTGTGATGCTGGACGACCCGTCCCAGAGCCTGGGAGCCAGGCACAAAAGCAATCTCGCGGCCGTGCTGGACCAGGTGTCCCAAACGAGGCCGGTATTGCTGGCGACCATGGACGGCGAGTTCCGCGATTGTCTGGACAAGAGGCTGACCCGGGCGAAGACCACGTACGTGTTCGAGGACTGGACGCCCCGAACGGGCCCGGTGGTTCGCCGGCAGTGACATTCTTGTCTGGGTCGGAGGTTCAACTTGAACTGACTTGGTCTCCAAAGCAAAGAGAGTGTATGGGCCTATTTTACTCCAACTTGACCCTCTACCGACCAGAGCGATCAGTGCTGTTGTCCGCGCTGCAGCGGCTTGAGCGTGAAGCATTCCTCAGTCCAACGATCCACGGACACACGGTTGTGTTCGACAAGGCGATGGATAATCAAGGCAGCAAGGCTATCGAGGATTTGGGGAAGGCCCTCACCGCCGCGCTATCCTGTTCAGCGTTGGCGGCCGTGCTGCACGATGACGACGTGCTGTATCTTTGGCTATTTCGGAAGGGCCGAGTCCGCGACCGCTACGATTCGTGCCCAGCGTACTTTGACCCTCATTCCAGGTCGCGACCGCCTGAGGGCGGCAACGCCAGGCTGCTGTGCGAATTCTTCGAGCGTCCAGACCGAGTGGATCGCATCGAGCAATTGCTGCGTGCTGACTTGCTGGAGGGGGAGCTGTCAGACGTTCCCGGCGAGTTTGAGCGGCACGCTGCTCTCGCTGCCCAATTGGGCATGCCCCCGTTCGTCGCCGGTGTCTGTTACTCGTCAATCGCTGGCAACTACGTACCCAAGGAGTTCATCCCCCCTGAGTTTGAGGGGATGACTTTCGAGGCAGTGAAGCCAGCCGAACCTGGGACGGCAGCAGATAGAAGACCCCCTCAAGAGTAGTCACGTCAGTTTCAGCGTCGTGTCTGCGTGAGATACCAGTTGCGCTGGTTGATTTCCCCCACGATGCCTGAAATCCTCTGGCTAGCCGAGGCAATCCGATCCAGACAGTGGGCGATCACCGCTGGTTCCGGGACAGGCCAAACCGTTAGCCGCGACGCGGAGCGCAGCAGCGGAGCTTGGCAGCTCTCCACGCCACGGAGACGTCCCCGCGCTCCGCTGCGCTGCGCTCCGCGTCGCGGCTAACGGGTTCCCCGAGCGTTTGCCAGGCCCTGGACCAATTCTGCCGATTTTTTCCTCCCGGAAGCCCCCTGAATCGTCTATGATAGCGGACATGCCTCCCACGATGGGTTGGCCCAGGAGTCCGCACCATGTATCCAGCCCTCATGCTGCTGCTTGCCGCTCTCCCTTCCGGCCAGCCGACCGGCCCGTCCGTGGGCGTGCCGCCCCTGGTCGCCCTGCCGGGGGACGAGGCCGCCCTCAAAGCCGTGGCGCTGCCCAGCACGCCCACGGCTCTGCTCGATTTCTTCCGCCGGCGGACGGCGCCGGCTCCCGCCCTGGAGCAGTTGACCGACCTGGTCCGGCAACTGGGCGCTGCCGATGCCGCCCGGCGCGACCAGGCCATGGCCGAGCTGATCGGCCACGGTCAAGCGGCCGTGCCCGCGCTTCGGGCCGCCGTCAACAACGCCGACAACCGCGAGGCTACCTCCCGGGCACCCACCTGTCTTCGGGCCATCGAGGGGGCCTCGGCCGCCGCCCTCACCCAGAGCTGCGTCCGCCTGCTGGCCGCCCGGCGACCGGCAGGCACGGTCGAGGCCCTGCTGGCTTATCTGCCCATCGCCGAGGACGAACACGTCATTGCCCAGATCGAGACCGCCTTGCTGGCCGTCGGCCTGGTCGATGGCAAACCCGACGAGGCGCTGCGGCGGGCCCTCGGCGATCCGGTGCCGGCTCGCCGGGTCGTCGCCGCTTCCGTTTTGGCCCGCATCGGCGGTGAGGCCGCTTTCGCACAGCTCCGGCCGCTGCTGAAAGATCCCCGGCCCTCCGTTCGGCTCCGCGTCGCTCTCACCCTGGTCGAGAACAACGATGCCGAGGTTGTGCCCACCCTGATCGATCTGCTGCCCGACCTGTCCCCCGCCCAGCAAAAGGAAGCGGAAGATTACCTCAACGCCCTGGCCGGCGAATGGACCATCAGCACCCCCCGCGGGACTGATCCGCTGTCCCGGAAACTGCGCCGCGAACTGTGGCAGACCTGGTGGCAGTATACCGACGGCAACGTGCTCCTCAAGGAACTGCGGGCGCGGACCCTGCCGGACGCCGTGCGGAGCCGGGTGCGGACGCTGCTGCAGCAGCTCGACAGCGAGACCGTACAGGACCAGGAGAAAGCCAGCGAGGAACTGCTGAGCCTGGGCGCGCCGTTGGTGCCGCTGCTCCGCCACGGGCTGGCCCGGGCCACGCCCCGGCAAAAGCCGCTGCTGCTCAAGTGCCTGGAAGTGCTGGACAAGGACGCACTGCCGCCCTTGCCGGCCGCGCTCCCACGCTTGCTGGCCCTGCGCCGGCCCGAGGGGACCCTGGCCGCCCTGCTGGCCTACCTCCCCGACAACGACAACCCGCGCCTCGCCGCTCAGCTGGAGGACCTCATCGGCAAACTGGGCTTCCGTGAGGGCCGGCCCGAGCCGCCGCTGGAAAAGGCCCTGCAAGATCCGGTGGCGATCCGCCGGGCCCTGGCTGGCTCGCTCCTGCTCCGCCTGGGGGGGAGCGAGCTGCGTCCGCAGGTCCGCAAGCTGCTTCAAGACAGCGACCTCGAGGTGCGCCTGCGCGTGGGATTGGAGCTGGCCGGCCGGGGCGAGCGCGAGGCCGTGCCCGTGCTGATCGCCTTGCTGGCCGACCTGCCCGGCGAGCAGGGCTGGGAAATCGAGGAGTTTCTGACGACCGTGGCCGGCAACTCGGCCCCGGCCCCGGTGCTCGGGCCCACCGCGGAAGAACGGCAGCGCAGTTCCCAGGCGTGGGCGCAATGGTGGAAGGAGAACGGCAACCGGATCGAGCTGACCCGGATCGAACACCAGCCGTATCTCGGTCTGCTCCTGGTGGTCGAGAGTTTCAACGCCACGACCCGGCATGGCAGCGTCAGCGAAGTGGACCGGGCCGGCAAGGTCCGCTGGAAGATCGGCAACCTCAGTTTTCCGCAGGACGCCCAGGTGCTGCCCGGCCAGCGGGTGCTGATCGCCGAGCAGGGCTTGAACAAGGTCACCGAACGCGACCTGACCGGCAAGGTCCTGTGGGAAAAGCAAATCGCCGCTCCCATTTACGTTCGCCGGCTGCCCAACGGCAACACCTTCATCGGCACCCGGGTCCAGCTGCTCGAGATCGACCCACGCGGCACCCAGGTGTTCCACCACCAGCGCGTCGGCGATCAGATCCTGGCCGTGCGGCACCTGCGGGACGGCCAGGTCGCCTACGTGACCTACCAGGGGAACTACGTCCGGCTCGATCGGGCTGGCAAGCTGGTCAAGAGTTTCCGCGTTCCTTACAATCCCGCCTTCGGAATCAACGGCGCCGAGGTGCTGCCGGGCGATCGGGTGCTGATCTCGACGTTCAGCAACGGCAAGGTGACGGAATATGATGCCAGTGGCAAGGTCCAGTGGGAGGCCAGCGTGCCGGGCCCCGGCTGCCTGACCCGCCTGCCCAACGGTCATACCCTGGTGACGTCGGCGGGCCTGCGCGTGGTGGAGTTGGATCGGACCGGCAAGATCGTCAACGAAATCAAGGAGCTGGCGGCGCGACCGCTGCGGGTTTACAAGCGCTGAGGGGTGGGACTTGTTTCGACCCCTGCCGGCTTGCCCGGCAGGTGAAGCAGGTCATTGGCTAGATGGGGAGGAGAAAAGAACAATTGTGCGCCCCTTCCTCTAGCCAGCGACCTCCTTCACCTGCCGGGCAAGCCGGCAGGGGTCGAAAAAAAGTCCCGCCCTCAGCCCCCGAGAATGAGGAGGACAGCCCATGAACAGACTTCCGCGAGGACTGGCGCTGCTCACCGCGGCCTGGCTCCTGCTGCTGCTTTGCACTCCCTCGGCCCGCGCCCAGCCGGTCAGCGGCCCCGGCCCGGCCTCGGCGGACGAGGTGCTGCTGCGTTCGGTGGGGCTGACGCCCGATGGCCCGGTCCTGATCGAGTTCTTCCGGGTGCGCTCGGCCGGGACGGTGGCCCCCGAGCGGCTGGCGGACCTGATTGGCCGGCTCGGTTCCGAGGTGCCCGCCGAGCGCGACCGGGCCTGCGCGGAGCTGACGGCCGTGGGACCGCCCGCCATTCCCGCTCTGCGCCAGGTCAGCCGGGACCGGGACCAGGCGCGAACGGCGGACGTGGCCCAGCGCTGCCTTCGGGTCCTGGAGGGCAATTCCAGCGCCCTGACGCAGGCGGCCTTGCGGCTGCTGGCCCAGCGTCGGCCGGCCGGGTCGGCCGAGGTGGTCCTCGCCTTCCTGCCCCTGGCCGAGGATGAGGCGGCGCTGGAGGAGGCCCGCAGGACCCTGAGCCTGGTTGCCTTCCGCGATGGCAAGGTGGAACCCGCCCTGGAGAAGGCCCTGGAGGACAGAGCGGCCGTGCGCCGCGCCGCGGTCCTTGAAGTGCTCACCCAGCAGGGCCGCCGGGAGCCGAGGCCTCTGCTGCAGCAGGCTGCTGCGCGATCCGGTCCCGGCAGTCCGCGTCCGGGCCGCCCTGGCGCTGGCGGCCACTCACGACACCACGGCGCTGCCCATCCTGATTGACCTGCTCGCCGAACTGCCCGTGGTCCAGGGGAAACAGGTGGAGGGGTTCCTGCTCGACCTGGCCGGCGAGTCGGCACCGAAGATCGGCCTGGCCGACGACGACGTCTCCCGGCGCAACTGCCGGGAAGCCTGGCGGAAGTGGTGGCACGAACCCCCCGCGAACCTCACCGGCGCCGTGCTGCTGGAGGAACTGCGGAAACGCTCCACCAGCGAGAAGGATCGGCTCAAGCTGCAGGCGCTGATCGATGCGCTGGGCGATGATTCGTTCGTGGCCCGGGAAAAGGCCAGCATCGAGCTGAAATCCCTGGGCGCGGTTGCTCTGCCGCTGCTCCGCCAGGCCAGCCGCAGCCAGGACCCGGAGGTGAACCGGCGTGCCACGGCGCTGGTGCAGGAGATTGACCAGGAGCGCACGCCCCCACCGCCAGTGCTGGTCTTCCGCATGCTGGCCCTGCGCCGGCCGGCCGGGAGCGCCCTTGTGCTGCTCAACTATCTCCCCTTTGCCGAGGACGCGGGCCTGGCTGCCGAAGTCCAGCACGCCCTCAACGCCATCGGCTCCCAGGAGGGCCCGCCCGATCCCGTCCTGGTTCGGGCCCTGCAAGACCGGGCGCTGCAGCGCCGGGGGGCCGCCGCCGAGGCGCTGTGTCAGGGCGCTCCGCGGAAGGGCTGGCCGCCGTCCGCAAGCTGCTCCGCGATCCCGAGGACTCCGTCCGCACCCAGGTCGCCCTGGCCCTGGCCGGGGCCCAGGAGCGCGAGGCCATCCCGGTGCTGATCGCCCTGCTGGGCAAACTCCCGGCCGAGCAGGCGGTCCCCGTCGAGGACTATCTGCGCAGCCTTGCGGCCGACCGGGTCCCCGCCGTGGACGGGGACGACCGCGAGAAACGGCAGCAAGCCTGGTCCGCCTGGTGGCAGGCCAATGGCGCCCGCATCGAACTGCCGGACCGCTCCGAGGAGCTTGCCGTGCAGCGATACCTGGGCTACACCCTGCTGATCCAGCAGCAGCTCAATCAGGTGGTCGAGCTGGATCGGGCCGGCAAGGTGCGCTGGACCCTCACCGGGCTGCTCAGTCCCCAGGACGCCCGGGTGCTGCCCGGCGACCGCGTCCTGGTGTCCGAGTATGCCGGGTTGCGGGTCACCGAACGCAACCTCAAGGGCGAGGTCCTCTGGCAAAAGGCCGTGCCCACCAATCCGCTCAACGTTCAGCGGCTGCCCAGCGGCAACACCTTCATCGCCGGCCGAACGATGTTTCTGGAAGTGGATCGCACCGGCAAGGAAATCACCCGGATCACCCGGCCGCTGAGCGACGTGATGTCGGCCTGGCGGCTGCCCGACGGTCAGATTGTCTGTCTGACCAACCGATCGATGTATCTGCGGCTGGACCGGACCGGCAAGGAACTGAAGAGTTTTCGGCTCCAGGGCGTCTCGAATTTCGGCAACGACCTGCTGCCCAACGGCAACGTCCTGGTGCCGCTGTCCTGGCAAAACAAGGTGACGGAGTACGATCCCAGCGGCAAGGTGGTCTGGGAAGCCAGCGTGGTCCAGCCGATGGCCGCGACCCGGCTGGCCAACGGCCACACGCTCATTTCCTGCCAGCAATGGCCGGCCAAGATCATCGAGGTGGACCGGACCGGCAAACAGGTGGCCGTGCTGCCGGCCGCCACGTACACCGTCCGCGTTCGCCGACGTTAACGGGGGCGAGCCGGGGGCGTCAGCCCCCGGATTCTCTGGAGAATCCGGGGGCTGACGCCCCCGGCTCGCACCAGTCGCCCGCTACCCGAGAGGAGTTGCTCATGCGACCTGCATTGATCCTGGTTCTCGGAACCTGCCTGCTGCTGGTGGAAGGCCGGGCGGATACGACTGAAGCCTCGGACGAACAGCTTCTGCGGGACAGCAAGATCAGCACGGACGGCGCGGCCCTGCTGCAGCTGTTCCGCGACCGCACCCTTCCCGGCGACAGGGAAGCTCACGTCAAGGCCCTGATCGCCCAGCTGGGCGACGACGATTTCGACAAGCGCGAGCAGGCCTCGCAGGCCCTGGTGACCATCGGCAAACGGGCCGTCGCCCCGTTGCAAAAGGCGGTGAAGGACCCGGACCTGGAAGTCGCGCCGGGCCCAGGATTGCCTCAAGCAGATCGAGCAGGGAGCCCCCTCGCTGACCCTCGCGGCCGCGGCCCGGACCCTGGCCCGGAAAAAGCCAGCCGGGAGCGTGGCGGTGCTGCTGGACTACCTGCCCTCGGCCGAGGATGAAACCGTGGCCGAGGCGGTGCGCGATGGTCTCGCCCGACTGGCCGTGCGCGACGGCAAGGCCGATCCGGTCCTGGTCACGGCCCTGACCGATCGCGTCCCGGCCCGGCGGACCGGGGCGGGCGTGGCCCTGGCCAGCGCCTACCCGCCCGAGCAGAAGGAGGCCCTGCTGAAGTTGCTCAAGGACGCCGACCCCACCGTCCGTCTTCGTGTCGGCCTGGCCCTGGCCGGCAAGGACCGCGAAGCCGTGCCGGCCCTGATCGATTTGCTGGCCGAGGCGCGCTTGACTCCCCAGGAAGTGGGGCTGATCGAGGACTTCCTCTATCGGCTGGCCGACGACAAACCCACTCCGGCGGTGCCGGCCAACGATCCCGCCTCGCGCCGCAAGTATCGCGACAGCTGGCTGGCATGGTGGAAGGAACACGGCAAGGGGATCGAACTGGCCCGCATTGGCGAGGCCAGCAAATTGCTTGGACACACCCTGGTCCTGCTGCTGGACCAGGGCCAGGTGGTCGATCTGGACAATCAGAACAAGCCGCGCTTCACCCTCAATGGGCTGGATTTCCCGCTGGACGTGCAGTACCTGCCGGGCGATCGGGTGCTGGTGGCCGAGCACAACGGCTCGCGCGTCACCGAACGCAGCCGCGACAACAAGGTCCTCTGGGAGAAGAAGATCGAACAGCCGTTGACGGCTCAGCGCCTGGCCAACGGCAACACCTTTATCGCCAACCGGACCACGCTTTTGGAGGTGGACAAGGACGGCAAGGAAGTGTTCACCCACACCTTTCCGGGCGGCGAACAGATCATGCGGGCCAGCAAGCTGCGCAACGGCGACATGGCCGTGGTCACCCAGCTGGGCGTGATCCGCTTTGTCCGGCTGGACCCCACCGGCAAGGAAATCAGCAGCTTTGGCGTGAGCGTCAACACCTCGGGCGGCAAGGTGGACGTGCTGCCCAACGGCAACGTCCTGATCCCGGAGATGAACACCAACCGCATTGTGGAGCACGACCCCAAGGGGAAGGTGGTCTCGGAGGTCACCTTCGAGTCGCCCATCGTGGCCACGCGCCTGCCCAACGGCAACACGCTGGTCACGTCGATGAACCCGCAGAAGGGGGCCGTCGAAATCACCCGCACCGGCAAGGAAGTGTGGAATTTCAAGGTCGAAACCCGTGTAACCCGGGCGTATCGCCGATGAGGTGAGTGGTGATTCGATTCGTGAAGAGGAGAAAGAGTAAGATGAAGATTTAGATTAGGAAGAGGATTAAGAGAAAGAGAAGGAGTAAGATTAAGACGGCTTACGTAAGGCGCGTACGGTCTTACTCTTAATCTTGCTCTTTCTCTTAATCTTCTTCCTAATCTAAATCTTCATCTTACTCTTTTTCTTCTTCACCAATCACCACTGGAGAGGAGCATCCCCCATGAGCCGCAGCCTGATTCCTCTTGCATTCCTGCTGTTGTCTGCGAGCTGGACCCAGGCGGCCGACGACCCCGCCCTGATCGAGCAGGACGAGACCCTGCTGCGTTCCGCGGAAGTGCGGGCCGATGGTCCGGGCCTGCTCGACTACCTGCGCCGGCGGATCCCGCGCGCAGCGACCGGACCCGGATCCAGGCCCTGATCCGGCTGCTGGGCGACGAGCAATTCGACCGGCGCGAGCAGGCCACGGCCGACCTGATCCAGCTGGGGGCCATCGCGGCCGGTCCTCTGCGTCAGGCCCTGAAAGACACCGACCTGGAAGTGGTCCGGCGGGCTGAGCGCTGTCTGGAGGCGATCCAGCAGCGGGCGGACCCGGCCTGCCTGACCGCGGCCATCCGCTTGCTGGGCGTCCGCCGGCCGGAGGGAACTGTCGAGACGCTGCTCAGCCTGGTGCCCAACCTGGGTGACTCCCGCGACGTGGACGAGGCCAGCCGGGTGCTGGGCCAGCTGGCCATTCACAAGGGCACGGCCGATCCGCTGCTGCTGGGCGCTCTGACCGCCGCGGACCCGGCCCGGCGTGCGGTGGCCGGAGAGGTGCTGGCCCGCGCGGAGCTGGCCGCCACGGGCCCGGCGGTGCGGAAGCTGCTCGCCGATCGCAACTCGACCGTGCGTTACCGCGTCGGCCTGGCTCTGCTGGAAGCTCGGGAGCGGGACAGCATTCCGGTGCTGATCGATCTGCTGGCGGACGCCTCTGCCGAGCAAGCCGGGACCATCGAGGACACGCTGTATTCCCTGGCCGGCGACAAGGGCCCGTCCAGCGTTGTGGGCTTCGCGGAGATCGACCGGGAGCGTCGCGTCAAGAGCTGGCAGGCCTGGTGGAAGGACCACGGCAGCGAGCTGAAGCTGGACCGGGTGGACGTGCGCAACCGGCACCTGGGCTACACTCTGCTGGTGCAGTACGGCACGACCAACGGCAGCGTGCGCGAACTCGATCGAGCGGGCAAGGTGCGCTGGCAGATCGACAACCTGGCCTATCCGCTCGATGCCCAGGTGCTGCCGGGTGAGCGTGTGTTGATCTGCGAGTACCGGGCCCGGAAAGTGACGGAACGCAACCTCAAGGGCCAGGTGCTGTTCTGCTACGACTGCAACACGTTCCCGCTCAGCGCCCGCCGGCTGCCGGGCGGCAATACCTTTGTGGTGACGCGCTCGGGCCTGGTGGAGGTCGATCGCCAGGGCAAAGAAGTGTGGCATTACAGCTCGCCGAGTGTCGCCACCGCGGCCCGGCTGCGCGACGGCACGTCCGTCCTGGTTGATTTCACCGGTCGGGTCAGCCGGATCAACCGCGAGGGCAAGGTCACGTCAACGTTCGCGACCGGCTGTCCGATGCTGACCATCGGCTGCAGCATGGACGTGACGCCGGAGGGCCGGCTGCTGCTTCCGCTGTACAGTCAGAACAAGGTCGTGGAATTCGATCTGAGCGGCAAGCAGACCTGGCAGGCGGAAGTGCGTCTTCCCGGAAGTGTCTTCCGCCTCCCCGGCGGCAACGTGCTGGTGACCACGCGCCTGGCCGCCGGCGTCCAGGAACTGGACCGCACCGGCAAGGTGGTCGCCACCCAGCAGACCGACGGCCGGCTGACAAGGGCCACCCGGCGGTGAAGAGGCGGCGGACAACACTCCCTATTGTGGAGTGCGGGCGAGCCGGGGGCGTCAGCCCCCGGATTCTCCGGAGAATCCGGGGGCTGACGCCCCCGGCTCGCCCGCACTCCAAAATATCCAAATGTCGAATTCACACCGTGGCAACGATCTCCTCCAGCAAGCGCACGGGCAGTGTCAGCAGGTCCGTCCAGCCCAGAAGCCAGAACTCCTCGCTGCCGCTCTCGCTCGGCCCCGGCTCCTCGATTCGCTCGGACACCAGCATTCGCTCCCGCTTCGCCAGTTCCAGGAAGACCGCGTCCCGCTCAGGGACAAGATCCGACGGCAAGTCCAGGATCGCGGCGGAGACAGTCACGATCTCGGTCGCATTGGGATCGCCAGGAGCTGGCGTTGCCTCGGACCTGTCGTTCGCAGCAACCGCTTGTGCTTCCTGCTGCCGGGGAAGCCGCAGCCCGGCCAGGAGGGTCTCCTGCTCTGGATCGACTTCCTGGGAGGGGTCGGCCGGAACGTCGGACGGATCCAGCATGGCCACTTCGAGCGTCAGGTTGTCGCTGTTGTACGTGGGAGTGAGCGTTGTCCCACTGGGATCGTTGATGGTCCCATACGTCCCGCTGGAGGAAGCGAAGGTCAGCACCTGGTAGCTGTTGCCGCTTGTGGGCGTGTAGCCGCTTTGCAGGCTCACGTTCAGGGTGCCGGCCAGCGTGGCCGTGCCGCTGATCGCCAGCTGCGAATAACCCGTGCCCGCCGTCAGACCGCCGAGGATGACGTTGAGAACAGCCGCGCTCCCCTGCGTGTAGTTGCCGGTGATGCTGATGCTGCCGGGGGGCCGTGCCGCTGCCGACCGTCAGGGTGCCGTCGTTGGTGACGTTCCCGGTGATGCTGCCCGTTCCCGTCGCGGTGGCGCCGGAGTCAATGGTCAAGCCTCCGGACACGTTAATCGTCCCGCCCAGGGTGGTCGTGTTGGAAGCAATCTCGATGGAGCCGCCGCCCGTGATGTCGGAGGTGCTCTCCAGTTCCCCCAAACCGGCGATTTGCAGCAGACAGCCAGTGGCAATGTTGATGGTACCGCTGTTGTCCACGGCATCGTGGATCAGCAGCGTCCCGTCGTTGACGTTGGTCGTCCCGCTGTTGTTCAAGGCGACGTTGCCGTCCAGCGTTGTTGTGCCTGTGCCGCCGGACTTGGTGAAGGTCCCTTCGTTGTTGAACGTAACCAGTCCGACGACCGGATCGATGGTGCTATCGACCTGATCGTCGAACAGCGAACCGGACTGGTTGTCCCACGTGTCGCCGTCCTCCAGCACCAGCCAGCCGCTGCCCGTCCAATCGACCGTCCCGGCATTGTTGACGTTGCGCAGCAGCGACATATTGCTGGAGCTGGCCAGGCTGACCGTGGCAGTCGAGGCGAACGTGGTCAGCCCGGAACCGGACATGGTTCCGCTGGTCCAATCGACCGTGCCGCTGAAGGTGACGTCGCCGTCGCCCTTGAGCGTCCCGCCTGACAGCGTCAGGTTGGTAATGCTCGACGTGCTGCCCAGCGACAGCGAACCCGAACTGATGACCAGCGTCCCGGAGCAGTCAAGGCTAAATACGCTGTCGTCGTAGCCCGAGGAGAGCGTCACCGTGTCCCCCGAGCCAATGGTGACCTCGTCGGTGCTGTCGGGGACCGCGTTGATGTTCCAGTTGCTGGCCGTGTCCCAGTCACCTGACGTGCCGCCGACCCACTCGACGCCACTGGCCGGGTTGGCGTAGGTGAAGGTCTGCCCGCCCGACGTTCCTCCCGGACCGACCACGGTCACATTCACCGCGCCCGCGGGCTCGGCCGGATCGACCACCGTTATCGACGTGGACGAATTGATGGTCATGCTCGCGGCGATCACGGTGCCGAACCAGACCTCGGTGGCATCGGAAAAGCCGGTGCCCGTTAGATTGATGGTCCAGCCGCCGTTGACCGAGCCGCTGGTGAAACTCAGCGACGACAGCGTCGGGGCCGCCTCATACGTGTAATAATCTGCGGAGCTGGTGGTGGAAGTGCCGTCGAGCGTGGTCACGGTGACGTCCACGGTGCCGGCCGAGCCCGACGGAGCGACGGCGAACAGCGAGCCGTCCGGATTGACGCTGAAGCTGGGCGCCGCCGTGCCGCCGAAGTAGACCGCCGTGGCATCCGTTAGATTGGTGCCGTCGATCAGCACGGTGTTGGTGCCGGCCAGAGGCCCCGCCGCGGGGCTGACTTCGGTGACCGTTGGAGCCGATCCCGAGGAGAAGGTGTACTCATCCGCGGTGACAATGGACGACGTGCCGGCCGGAGTGGTGACGGTGACGTCCACGGTGCCGGCGGCCTGGGCTGGGGCCACGACGGTGATCTGGCTGTCGCTGTTGACGAAGGGCGTGGCCGGGTAGGAGCCAAAGCTGACGCTGGTCGCTCCCGTGAACCCCGAGCCGCTGATGACCACCACGGTGCCGCCGCTGTCGTCGCCCGAGGTCACGCCCAGCCCGCTCACCGAGGGACTGCTGACGCTGGTGTAGGTGAACTGATCGGCGCTGCCGGTGCTGGAGGTGCCGCCCACGGTGGTCACGGTCACGTCCACCGTGCCGGTGCTGCTGGCCGCGGGGTCCACGGCCAGCAGGGCCGTGGCCGATACCATCTGCACGAAGGTGGCGGCCACGCCGCCAAAGCTCACACTGCTGTCCGAGGTAAAGCCTGTGCCGATGACCGTGATGGTATCGCCGCCGAGGACGCTGCCGCTGCTGGCCGTCACGCTGCTGACCGTTGGGGCCGCGATGCTGGTGTAGGTGAACTGGTCCGCCGAGGAGGTGGACGAGGTGCCGCTGGCGCTGACCACGGTGACGTCCACGGTGCCGGTGGTGGTCTGTTCCGGTGCGGTGGCGGTAATCTGGCCGTCGCTGTAGAAGGTCGGCGTGACCGCCACCGAGCCGAAGTCCACTGCCGTGACTCCCGTGAAGTCGCTGCCGGTGATGGTCACCACCGTGCCGCCGCTGATGCTGCCGGTGTTTGGGCTGACTCCAGTGACCGACGGCACGGTGGCGTTGGAATAAGTCACCTGGTCGGACGAGGACGTGGCCGAGGTGCCGGTGGGAGTGCTGACCACGACATCGACGGTGCCGGCCGCCTGCACGGGAGCGGTGGCGGTGAGGGACGTGTCGGTGTCGCTGACGATGGTGCCCGGCATGCTGCCGAAGGTGACGGCGGTGGCCCCCAGCAAGTCGGTGCCGGAGATGGTCACCGTGGTGGTGCCGTTGGTGCTGACGGAGGTGGGGCTCACTCCGGTCACCGTCGGAGCGGCGGCCGCGACAAAGGTGTAGCGATCGGCGCTGCCCAGAGCGGAGGTGCCGTTCTCGTTGCTGACGCTGACGTCTATGGTGCCGGCGGTCTCGGCCGGGGAGGTGGCGATGATCTCGGTCGGCGAAACCAGGATGACCGGTTCAGCGGGCACGCCGCCGAAGTCCACCGTGGTGAGCGAGTCGAAGCCGGTGCCGGTGATGGTCACGGCCGTGCCGCCCGCGGTGCTGCCGCTGTTGGTGTCGAGGCTGCTGATGGTCGGAGCCGACGGTGCGGAGTAGGTGAACTGATCGGCGTAGGAGGTGGAGGAAGTGCCGCTGGGCGTGGTCACGGTCACGTCCACGGTGCCGGCCGCCTGGGCGGGTGCGGTGGCGACAATCACGTTGTCGGAGACGAAGTTGACGGCGGCGGCCACGCTGCCGAAATCGACCTCGCTGGCCCCGGTGAAGTCGCTGCCCTGGATCGTCACCGTGGTGTCACCCGTGGTCGGCCCGCTGGTCACGTCGAGGCCGCTGACGCTGGGAGCGCTGGCCGCGTTGTAGGTAAATTGATCCGCGGACACGGTGGTTGAGGTGCCGGCGGTGGTGGTGACGGTGACATCCACGGTCCCGGCGGCCTGCGACGGCGACACGACCGTGACCGAGGTCGAGGTGGCCGCGGTGACGGTGGCCGCCACGCCGCCGAAGCTGACCCCGAGCAGGCCGTCGAAGTTGCTGCCGGAGATGGTGATGGTGTCGCCTCCGGCGGTGCTGCCGCTGCTGGTGGACAGCGACGAGACCGACGGGGCCGTGGCCGCGGAGAAGGTGTACTCGTCGCTGCTGGAGGAGGCGGAGTTGCCCGAGGGCGTGACCACCTTGAGGTCCACGGTCCCGGCGAACTCGGGCGGCGTGACCGCCGTGATGCTGCTGGAGGAGACGATGGTGAAACTGCTCGCGTCCACCCCGCCGAAGAGGACCTCGGTGGCCGAGGTGAAGTTGCTGCCGGAGATCGTGATGGTGTCGTTGCCGGCGGTGCTGCCGCTGCTGCTGCTGAGGCCGCTTACGGCGGCGGCGCTGGCGGCGGAGTAGCTGAACTGCGTGCTGCTGCTGGTCGCGGAAGTCCCGGCGTAGGTGCTGACGGTCACGTCCACGGCACCGGCAAGCTGGGCGGGCGCGGTCGCGGTGATGCTGGTGGAGGAGGTCACGGTGAAGCTGCTGGCGGGCTCGTCGCCGAAGAAGACCCCGACCGCCCCGGTGAAGTTCGTGCCGGTGATGACCACGCTCGTGCCGCCGGCCGAGGAGCCGCTGGTCGTGCCCAGGCTGCTGACGGTGGGCAAGGACGCAGCGGTCACGGTGAAGACGTCGCTGCTGGACGTGGCCGAGGTATCGCTGGGGGTGGTCACGGTCACGTCGTAGGTCCCGACCGGCAGGGCGGGAGCGGTGGCGGTCAGGCTGGTGGAGGAGGTGTAGACGACGCTGGCGGAGAAGCCGCCGAAGGAGACGGTGCTGCCGCTGCTGAAGTTGGTCCCGGTGATGACCACGCTTGCGCCGCCCGCGGTGCTGCCGCTGCTGGTCCCCAGGCCGGTGACGGTCGGGGCCGCCGTGGCCAGGAAGGTGAACTCGTCGGCCGTCGTGGTCGAGGACGTGCCGTTGTTGGTGGTGACGGTGACGTGGACGGCACCGGCCGAGCCGGCGGGGATGACGATGCTGATGTCGGAATCGTCCAGCACCGTGTAGGAGGTCGCCGCCGTGCCGCCGACGTCGATGGCGGTGGTGCCGCTGAAGTTGGTGCCGCTGACCAGCACGGTCGTGCCTCCCGCCGTGCTTCCGCTGGTCAGGCTCAGCCCGGTGACGGTGGGAGCGGCCGCGGTGACGTTGGTGACGGTGAACAGGTCGCTGCTGGAGGTGGAGGAGGTCCCGCTGGGCGTGGTCACCTGGATGTCCAGCGTGCCGGCAGGCAGGTTCGGCGTCCAGGCCGTGATCGACGTGTCCGAGTTGATGACGTAGGAGGCTGCCTCGGTGCCGCTGAAGGTGACGGCGGAGGCACTGGTGAAGCCGCTGCCCAGGATGGTCACGGCGGTGCCGCCTGTGGTCGGCCCGCTGTTGTTGACCACGCTGTTGACGCTGGGACTGGCCGCCGCCGTGTAGGTGAACTGATCCGCGCTGGAGGTGGCCGAGGTGCCGCTGGGCGTGATGAAGGTGACGTCCACGGTGCCGGCCGCCTGGGGTGGAGCATAGGCACCGATGGAGCCACCGGGATTGACCACGAAGAAGGCCGACACCGAGCCAAACAGCACGGAGGAGGCTGCGGTCAAGTTGCTGCCGTCGATGGTCACCAGGGTGCCGCCCGCCGTGCTGCCGCCGGTCGTGGCCAGGCCGTCCACAGTCGGGGCCCCGGCGCTGGTGAAGGCATAATGGTCGCTGGAGGTGGATTCGGACATCCCGGCGTAGGTCTGGACCTTGACGTCCACGGTGCCGGCCGCCTGGGGCGGAGCGACGGCGGTGATCGATGAATCCGAGTTGACGACGAAACTGCTGGCGGGCTCGTCGCCGAAGAGGACATTGAAGGCCCCGGTGAAATACGAGCCGGTCAGGTTGACCGTGGTGCCGCCCGCGGTCGAGCCGCTGCTGACGTCCAGGCTGCTGACGACGGGCGCCGCTCCGAGCGAGTAGGTCATCTGGGTGCTGCTGGAGAGGGCGGAAGTCCCGGCCGGCGAGGTCACGCTGATGTCCCAGACGCCTGCGTAATCGGGCGGCGTGACAAAGGTGATCTGCGAGTCGGAGTTGACCGTGAAATCGTTGATGGTGAGGTCCCCCAGGGTGACGGCGTAGACGTCGGAGAAGCCGCTGCCGGAGAGTGTGACCAGGGTTCCGCCCGCCGTGGTCGTGCTGGTCGTGCTGAAACTGCTGATGCTCGGCGAGGAAGCCGTGGAGTAGACAAACTCGTCAGCCGAAGAGGTCGCCGAAGTCCCGCTGGGCGTGGTGACGGTGACATGCACGGTGCCGGCCGCACCGGGCGGAGCGGTGACGGTGATGGAGTTGTCCGAGTTGACGAGGAAGTCTGTGGTGGAGACGCTGCCAAAGTTGATACTGGTAGCACCGGATAAGGCGCTACCGGTGATCGTTACCTCTGTGCCGCCCGTCGTCGGACCGCCTGTGACGTCGAGGCCAGAGACGGTCGGCGAGGCCGCATTGGTGTAAACGTACTCGTCGGCGGTGCTGGTGGAGGAAGTGCCGCTGGGCGTGGTCACGATGACGTGGACGGTGCCGGCCGCTTGCGATGGAACGGTGGCGATGATGGTGCTGTCGTTGACCACATCATCGATGATCCCCAACACGGAGCCAAAAGCGATTGCCGTTGCCCCGGTGAAATCGCTGCCTGAGATCGTGACCGTGTTGCCGCCTGCCGTGGTTCCCGTGGCGGGACTGACACCGGATACGGATGGGCCGGTGGCGTTGGTGTAGGTGAACTGATCTGCCGTGGATGTTCCCGACGTGCCGCCTGGAGCGACGACGGTGACGTCAACGGTGCCTGCGGCTTGGGACGGAGAAAAGGCAGTGATTTGGTTGTCGGCATCGAACACAAAGTATGCGGGGTTAGCCCCGAAGAGGACTTGGGTTGCGGAGGTGAAGCCTGACCCAGAGACAATGACCTGGGTGCCGCCTGCGGTGGTTCCGCTTGAGGTAGAGAGACCAGTCACGATTGGAACAGGGGCGGGGGAGTAAGTGTACCGATCCCCCGAGTTGAGGGCGGACACCCCGCCAGCGGTAGCGACGGTAACGTCAACGATGCTGGGGACGCCAGGCGGGACCGTGGCTGTAATGCTGGTGGACGACACAACGGTGAAATTCGGGGCGGGAACGCCGCCGAAGTAGACGGAATCGACGTTGGCGAAGTAGGTTCCCGTGATTGTCACCGTGTTGCCGCCAATTGAACTGCCACTGCTCGGAGAAAGAGCCGTTACCGTGGGTGCCGGCTGATTGACGTAGTCGTACTCGTCCGAGGTGGTGATGGCTGACGTCCCAGTGTAATCGCTGACAGTCACGTCTACGGTGCCGGCGGAGGAGGCAGGAGGGGCATAGGCCGTGATCTCTGTGTCCGAATCAATCCAGAAGGCGGGAGCAGCTACACTGCCGAAGTAAAGGTCGGTAGCACCTGTAAAGTTGCTGCCAGTGATCGTCACCGGGACACCGCCTGAAAGGTAGCCCGAGGTCGGACTGACGGAACTGACCACGGGATCGGACCCGGCAGTGTAGGTGAACGAAGCCGTGGTTGACCCAGCAGAAGTGGTGAGTGTCAAACCGCTGGCAGTCGTCGGGTTTGCCGGGGCAACCGCATTGATCTGGGTCGAAGAAACGACTGTGTAGGACGTGGCAGGCTCGTCACCGAAGAGGAGGCTCTGAATCGCGCCAAGGTTGGTCCCCGTGATCGTGACAGCCTGCCCGCCGGCAGTGGTGGAGCTTGCAGGAGACACACTGGTAATCGTCGGAGCGGAGGGGGTCGCCACAACAACGGCGTAAACCGCCGTGGACGTGTAGTCAAGCGAGAGGCTATACGAGGAACCAGTGTAATCGTCGGTTGGGTCGAGAATGTTGACAGTGGCAAAGGTGCCCGTAATCCCTGACGAATCGATCAGGAGGGTGTAGGTCGTACCGGCTGAGGTTGGCGTCCAACCGTTCGGGAGGTTGATGTTCAGCGTGCCGCCCAGCTGGGTGGGGGCGTTCTGAACAAGCACCTCGTCCGAGTTGTTGCTCGTCGCGGGGTTGTCCAGATCCACGTCCAGTGACCCACCAGAATCCTGAGTATAACCATCGTCGATGGTAAGACTCGTGAAATACTCCTCATCTAGAGCAGAAGAAAGTCCTGCGAACGAATCGATGTCTTTTTCATCAGGATCAATAATGCCAGCAGTGTTCAGGAGACCGCCTGGCGCATCAAGAGTTCCCGACCCTTTGACCAAGCCATTAGCTGGAACTTGCCACAACCCAGAAAAGTCTAGCAGGCCCTTTGTCTCAATCAAGTCGGTTTGCTCTGTAGTCCCCGCCTGTTGTTTCTTGTCGCCTAAGAGAAGAACAGCGCCGAAACTCACATAAACATTACCTAACGCTGTATTTACCGTGTTTCCAATCAGCACTACGCTGGCTGGCGGCAAGATTCCAAGAGGCGGGAGGGGCGGAGTCAGGGGGGTTGGTGAAGTCAGCAGAGCCTCTAAAATCGATGGAGGGCTGTCTGGAATGACAACAATAGTGCCGTTGTTAATGTTATTCAAGTTGCCTCCACCAGGGATTTCATCGTTCGATTCAATTTGACTTCCAGGTTGAAGGATCAGAACTGCACGACCATTCTGACCGTCATTCGTAAGAGTGCCGGTCGGCGTGAGCTGGATTCCTGCACCTCGAACAAGCAAGTTGCCTTGATTGATTAAGGTGCCAGGAGTATTCCAGCAATCCCCAAACGATCCTCCAATATACGATGAGACTCCATTAGTCGCTGCCGCAGCCACAATCGAGTTGGTCCCAAGGTACGCAGTTGCGTTTGGTGCGATGCGGAGTGTTGCTCCACCAACTATCTCAATCTGATTGAGATTCGCTTGGCCCTTGATGATTAGTTGCTTTGCACCGGTGAGACGAAAGTAGGTGCCAACTAAGTCCAGCTGTCTGGGTAACGTGACGTCGGTCCCAAGATCGATGATTGGATAGGGGATTCCGTTTGGGTAATCAGCTACCGTGTTCTGAAGGGTGAAACCAACAAACAAAGTAGCGAGGATCGCCTTTTTAGGAAGGAGACCTGGGACGGCAAAAGTGAATCCCGTCCCAGCATTGAATTGATATACATAGTTTGAAGTGGGGGCTCCCACAAATGTCGCAGTCTTCTGGAATGGCATCAAGTACAATGAAGAGCCTTTTGAAAACTCAATAAGGCTATTGTTGGTTAAACCAGCTCCAAGCGCCAACTCACTGTTGTCTTCAATTGTTCCATTGTTAGTAATAGGAATGCCAACTTGAGCCCGAGTTGGACCACCGAAGCCACCCGCGGTGAGAGTGGCCAATTGAACATTTGTAAACGCAGGCAGGGTACTCGCTGTGGCCCCATGAGATAGAATGCTAGCGACGCCATTAGTTCCCATGAAAAAGTGAAATTGATTGATGATCGATGCTTGAACGGCTTTCCCATCTGAGGTTCGGCCGGACAGTGGGGCTGAAGTTTTTGGATCAATGGTATTATCGACAAACACGATGCCCGAAGAGAAGATGACTGATCCTTTGTTAGTCAATTGCGTGTTCATCAGTTCGACGGTGTTTGAAAGGTTCAAGTTGGCGAGTGCATCCACTTGGAATAACGTGAGTTGAGTCTGATTGCCAATCTGCCCTCCGCTCAACTTGAATGTGCTCCTGCTAGGAATCTCGAGCTTCGAGATAAACGAGGGATCTGTGGTAGCGGAGATTGTTCCTCCAATCATCTCTCCACCAGAAAGTTGCAACGGTTGCTGTAGCTTAATGTCAACCTTGCACCCTGCAGCAATGTTGAGATTGATTGTCAGCGGAACCGCGAGGCCACCCTGTTGTCCCTGCACTTACCAATGTCGTCAGTCGAGATGAACGGCTGGAGATTCCCAGCAGGAAACGTCAGGGTATCTCCGCTCACTGGCGCCTCCATCGGGATGGTGTTGAGTGTTCCCTCAATCTTCCAATTCTCCTTGTTCGACCAGAGCGTATTCTGTCCCTTCCCGGTCCACTCAAGCAATTGGGCAGGGACTATTCTTGATTCAAGCTCCTCCAAACCGAGTCTGGCATGGCGGACAGAAGAGAATGAATAGTGCTTGTCACGCCGACGGAGCAAATTGAAGAACATTGGTCTCGTCCTTTCAGCTTGGGAAGCGAACTACAGTCAGTCACGTCACTACAGTGAATCAGTCTTGAAAGAAAGTCAAACTCTCAATTGGCCGAAGCCGCTTGCTTCCGATTCTATCCCGCACTACTGATTCCTCAGAGTTATCCGCTTCGCGGATTCAGGATGAATCGTTTCTACCGCACGTCGAATATAAGTCCGATCCTCGCAGTTCACACTCTCATCGTTTCCGAGCTGCACCAGTCGTTCGATAGCAACTCTGGCTTCTGGTCCCATCTGTGGCAGGGCGAAAACCGCAGCCATCCGTGGTGAGCAATTCCTGGTGTTTTCTATTGGTATTCTACTATCTTCAAGTGCTTCTACTAGTGCAGGAAGAGCGCGTTTAGCTTTGGTCCCAACCTGTCCAATAGCCAAAATGATCGCCGCACGTTCGCCGGCAGTTAGTCGCTCTTGCAGGCAGGCGATTAAGTGGTTGGCAATCTCCTCATCGTCTTGACACATCTCGCTCAGAGCTGAGGCAGCTTCGCTTCGACAACGTTTATCGTGCAGTGCTTCCAATAAGCCTGGCACAACCTTTTTCTTGTCTCCAAACTTACCGAATCCGCCCAATGCTCGGACGGCCCCACATCTCACACCTCTGTTCTCCTCTCGTAACGCTCGGAGGACATCGGGAATCAAGTTCTCTGCGTTGCCGTTCAGAGAATAGAGAATCTCCTGACGTTCTTCCGGCGTTCCTCGATTCAAATGCTGACGTACAAGCGGTTCAAGTTCAGAGTTCTCGCAAGGTATCAGTCTTGCTAAGAGGCACAGCGCTGCTTCTCGAACTCGGTTCTTCACGTTTCTGTTCTTGACGACTGCCAACAGAGTCGGGACAGCATCCGTCCCTATTGATGCCAAGGCCTCCCGTGACTGCCCATGAACATGCGCATTCTCATCTGCTAGCATCTGCACCAATCTTTCAACCAAGTGCGGCAGGTATTTCTTCGCTGCTACTGCTGCCCGCACCATGTTTTTCCGGACTTCTGGGTTCGAGTCTCGCAGTAGTCCTAACGCCGCCTCTCCTGTCGTGCGTGTAGCTGGTAGCTCCGCCAACCGTTCCGCTGAACAATACCGCATCAGTGGATCTGAACTCTTCAGAGACCGAATTCGATTGAATGCGGCATCAATGCTCATCTCACCATTCTCAGGACGTGAGAACCCAAATCGGAGCAGAGAATAAACCGATCTAGCTTTGAATAACCCACCCCCCGTATACGTTTCCCACACCGGCCGCCCGCAACGGTCCAATTCTACACACCGGTTTTTTGAATAGCGATATCCTGAGAAATCATCACAAGTCACGAGAGTGTTGCCATTGCGTAATCGTTCGCAGTCAACTGGATCGCCAATGTCTGCTCGCCATACTTCAGCACCGCCAGCGTTGAGTTCGATCATTCGTATATGTGGCCGATCTCCTTTATTTGTGCTTACACCTGCAAGAATGCCATTGCGAGAGGTTTGGACCCAATTCCATCCAGCCCACTTGTCAGCAGCAAGAAGTGGTGTTTGGAGTAATTCCAAACCTTGCCCGGTCGCTGGATCAAGTTCCCAAATACCCCTTGGTCTCTCCTCTCGGTCTCGTTCTTGTAAGTGGAAAAGGCGGCCGTCTGCACTGAAGCATAATCCTAACATTTCTGTTTGCCTCACAAGTGCAGTCGCAAAGATCCGTTCTTCCACTAGCTGTATTGACTCCATTATAACCTCCCCGCAGTTTCCCACTGAGATAGTTTGGCCGTGAGGTAACCGAACTGCGTTTTGAATACAGACAAAGGATATCTTGACTGTGGCCCCGTGTTTCTGGCCAGTAAGATCCCATTCGCTCAACTCGCACTGAGCCCCCAGTCGATTTGCTTCGTCTCTCTTCAATTCGCTTACTCGCTTGCTCCACAAGAGCCGACCACCGGAAAGCAACAGACAAACCGAACCTTGATTATCCCACCTGCCTGCCTCGTCCTCTTTTGGTTCGATAGGAACTTGAAAGCGGCGAACTCCATCTGACCCACACACCCAAAGACGCTGCGAATTTGATTCGGAAGATTGCCACAAGAGGACAAGGCCTGGTCGGCGGGGATCACGGTCGAGGCGCGGCAATTCCAGTTTCGAGCCCACCGCCGCCCACCATCGTGTCCAGGCGTTCTGACATCGCCACCGTTCCGTATCTGTGGCCCGGCCACACACTTCTGCGGGGACATCATCTCCCGCAGCCCAGGCGCAGCAACTCCTCGGCCTGCCAGCAAATCTCGATCGCGGGCTCTTTCACAAGCTCAATCAGCGTCGGCAAGACCGCCTTGTCGCCACCAGCCAGCAACCCCTGGGATGCCCGTAACCGCACTCGCACGTCCGGGTCTCGTAGCAGTTTGCGAACAGCCGTTTTCTGGTCCTCGGTTCCCAATCGGCCCAGGATGCACCCAGCCACTGCCCGCCGCTCGGGCCGGGCATCCGCCAAGGCCGTCGCCAGGAGCGGATCAACGCGGCCCTTGGTTACCGCGAACGCCTCCAGCCCGTAGTAGATCTCCTCCTCCGTGTCTGGATCAGCCCACGGGAGGTAACGGAGCAGGGCCTCAGCTGCTCCTTCCGGCCGCCGGTCCACCAGTAACCGGGCGGCGAGCAGGGCCACATTGAGCCGTGCTTTCTTCTCGATCTGCGGCAGGCATTCCTTGCAGCGGCGAGCGATTTCCAGGTCGGTGTCCTCGCAGTGCTTGCGGACCAGCGGCAGCGACACAGGACCCAGCGCGATCAACTGGCCCGCAGCCCGTTCGCGTTCCTCGAACTCGTCATGGCCCAGCTGACGAATGAGGCGAGCAACAATCTTGGGGTCGTTGTGCGCATCGGCGGCGTTTCGGAGATAGCCCAGCAGGCTGGCATTGTCGGTGGGCAATCCCAGGCGGCGCAAGCCGGCTTCGTTGAAGTCCGGCCCGAACCCCTTCGGGGTCTCGCCCCGGCCTGTCCCCACCAGCACGGCAACCGCCACGAAAATCAGGATCGTCTGCTGTGTCTGCCTGTTCATCCGCGACAACCTCCGATCTGGTGCCCTTATGCCTCATTGCTCCGCCACATTCTCACTCACGACCAGCCCCAGCAGGCTTGCCATCTCCTGCAGCACCGAGCGGGCATGCTCGTCTCCTTTCGTCCGCAGCCGCGACAGCAGTTTCTCGGCGACCTGCCTGGAATCGGCTGCGTCCTTGCTCCCTTTCCTGCGGGGCAAGCGCCCCTTGGCGATCAGGTGGTCCACGGCCGGCTTCAAAGCCTCGGCCGGCTTCTGGAGCAGCAGCCGGGCAATCTTGGGCGTTAACCGCACGTCCCCGCTGAGGAGCTGCCGCCGCACCTCGGGTTCGCCGTAGCTCGCCACAATGCTGTCCACGGCCTCCGCAAAATGGCCGTCCCGCTTGATGGTCATGTGCGACACTTGATGCTTGTCGGCCAGCTGCTCCGCCGTTGCCTTCAAAGGAACATTTTGTTCCTTTGATTTGCGGTCGCCGCCGCGCGTCTGCTTCAGGGCGTTGTACTCCACGCCACGCAGGTAGCTGACCGCCTCCCGGGTCAGGTTCGCCGCTGCCTCTGGACCTCACGCACGTACTCCAGGGCGGCGTTCTCGTCGGCCAGCTCCACTTCCGTGACCTTCACCCGCCTGTCGTACTTGATGCACAGCTCCTGACGTGTATGTCCGTCCAGTATAACGTCCTTGCCCTTCCAGATCAGCAGCACGTCGCGGCAGCCTTCCGCCTTGATGCTCTCGTCCAGGGCCTGCAACTCCCCCCGCGCTTGCAGCGGCGCCACGCTGCGAAACAACGGATTGACCTTGAGCGTCTTCGGCTCCACCCAGCGCCACTCCAAGGCGCTGCGCGCCTGCTCGCCGGCCGGGCGTTTGCTCTTTCGTGGTTTCCGCAGCGTTTTCATGGCTGAACCTCCCAGATGAAGCGGCCAGCCAGCCCCGGCGCGTTCGCATGTCTCGAACTCGTCCTGGTCCAACTGACAGCAGACTACCTTCTTTCCCTCCGCCACACAAGCAGGTCTCCCCGCTTTCCCGAATGTGGAAACCAAATGGCCCCCCGCTCAGGGCGAGAGCGACGTGACCTTGTAGTGCTGCTGCTCACGTGCGTCTTGGTATAGAAAGTACTTCCAGACGGCACGTTCAATTTCCTCGGGGGTGGCGGTCTTCGCCACCCCGAGCAAGTCGTAATTGCGGGTAATTCCAGGCGGCAAGATGTCGGGCCCGTCCTCCACTGAGACACTGACATCGGAGCCGAGGGCGGAAAACGCGTCGTCAGCCGGTGCCGTCGTTATTGCCCAGGCGTCCTGAGACGTGTCTTTGCTCATGCTGCTGCTCACCTGAAAGTTGGGATCCAAGCTGCATTTCGACGGCAAGTTCAGGCCGGAGTACTCCAGCTGGGCAGTGGCCATGGGTCCGAGGCCAGAACCCGCCTCGCCAGCCGGCGCCATCGTTTTTGCCTCGGCGGCAAGAGCCGGGGGCGCCTTGGCCCTGGCGCGAGCCCGGAAGCCGGAGAACAGGCCGACCAGTCGGGACCGGAAGAATCTGTGGCGGGAAAGCGAATTCATGCGACGACACTCCTTTCCTCGATTTTCCGGGACGAGCGGCGGGAAACCAGCGGGTCGCCTTCACCCGACCTCCCCCCGCCCCACGCAAAGCGAACCCGGAAGAGGGACGGCCCTCCAGACCCAGTACACGGGTCTGGAGGGCCGTCCTCTTCCGGGCTCCCGATTGGCAATTCGCGGGTCGAAACCCCTCCGAAACTGAACTAATGACCATTCAGAATGGCACTTTTTTCAGAAAAAAGGCCACATTCCGAAAATTCATGTCCGGTTTTTCGCGCAACTTGTAATTTGCATGTTGTGCCGCAGATCACGGCTCTGTTTGTTCGAGCCGGTCCCTGGCAGTCATCTTGGAGGAACCAACCCATGACCCTGTCCCTCTCCACCCACCTGACCCGAGGTCCACTCGACCGCCCGCCAGGCCTTGCCGGCCTGCCGCGGCTACCCCAGGAGGCAGGAACCGCCTGTGCAGCCCAGCGCTGGGCTCGATCCATCCGGCGCGATGTTCCCCCGAACTGTTCTGCTCCCTCAAAGCCTCTCTACTTTAGTAGACGGCCAGATTGCCCAACGGGAACGAAAATTCCTGACTTTTTTCTCAAAATCGTGTCCGGTGCCGTCAACCCAGGCGTCTCCGCCCCCTCCCCACTTCCGGTCGAGAAGGAGAGGTGACGCCATGATCAAGGACGAAGCCTTGCTGTCGGACGGCGAGTATGCCGACCTGTTGCGGGTGGCCTGTTGCGGTTGCCTGGAGGCGGAAGAGACGCGCCAGGCCCGGAGCCGGCTCCTGGAGCCGCACCGGCCTGACCTCCATCTCCTCGCCGAACGCAACCTGTCCTCCGAGAGCCGTGCCATCCGGGACGCGGACGACTTTGTTCAGGAGACGTTCTTGAAGGCGCTCCGCGGACTGCACGCCTTCGAGGGAGCCACGCGGCCCGCGCTGCGGAACTGGCTCTCGACCATCCTGCTGCGCTGCATCGACGATTTTCGTGACGCCTGCACCCGCCGCCGGCTGCTGCTGGGTGGGGTCTGGTCGCTGAACGACCCCAACGGCCGGGCGGCCTTCTTTTTGGCCACCGCCACCTTGCCCGACAGCGAGCAGGATCACCGAGAAACCTGGGAGGCGATCAACACCGTTCTCTCCAAATTGAAGGAGACGCATCGGGACGTGCTGGAACGGTGTTACCATGAAGGCCTCTCGTACAAGGATGCCGCTCCCTATCTGGGCTGTAAGGAAGCAGCGGTGAAGCAACGGTGCCTGCGGGCCTTGCATGCCGTCCGGCAACGGCTCCGCAAGAAGGGGCTCTTTCCCGATTGAAACGTGCCCCGCCGCGACGCGTTGAGGAGCAGGGGCTTGCCCGCGCTCCCTGCGCGTCGCGGCTAACGACCTGCTTGCCGACAACAATCTCCCAATTGCTCTGGAACAAACGTACATCGCTTGTGCATACTGGAGGAAAGCAGCGCCCCCATCGGGCCTGTGATGCTTCCCTGGACCAGAGAAGGACAACCATGAACCAGTCGCATCCATTCCCCAACGGCCGGTCCGCAGCCAGCCCGGCCCCCCGTTCTCCAATGCCGCAGCCCAACGAAACTGTTCCCCCGCTGCCGTCGCCGGGGCCCACCGCGGCCAATCCCGCTCCGACCGAGCCGTCCGGCCGGGACAGCCGGGGGCGGTTTTGCCGGGGAAATCCCGGCGGGCCGGGTAATCCATTCGCTCGCAAGACAGCCGCCTTGCGGCAGGCGCTTTTGGACACGGTGACGGTGGAGGACCTGCAAGCGATCGTCCGCCGGCTGCTCCAGAAAGCGAAGGAGGGCGACGTGGCAGCGGCCCGGCTGGTGCTGTCCTACGCGATCGACAAAAAAAGGGACGCATCTATTAATTCTCCTGCGACCTGAAAGGGTGGCCACGCGCTACCGAGCAACGTACCACCGCTATCTCTGCCTCCGACTGCCCCGCCCACTCCCCACCTGCCCGGCAACCGCCAAGAGAATCAGGATCGTCTGCTGTGTCTGCCTGTTCATCCGCGACAACCTCCGATCTGGTGCCTCGCTCGTAGCCCACCGCCCTGCAGGCCCTGCCAACTTATCCAGACTATCTTCTTTCCATTCCCTGCACAAGCACGACTCACCCGTTTCTCCCCACACGGCCCTCGGAATGCAGGCAGCCAACAGGCGTCGTTTCCTTCTCGTTCTCTTCCTGGCATTACTCCGTCGCCGCCGCAGTCAACGCCGTGCCCACTTCCGCCAACTCCTCCGTGGTCAGGTACTGTCGGAATCCACAACGCCCACGGCATTGCCGCTCCCAGAGTTATAGAGGCCAAAAGTTGCCAAACCGGCCGGAAAAAAATGAACTATTATTCCACTCTGTTCAACGCGAGACATAAACAGGCGAACACTCTGGCCGGCCGGCAGCAGAAGTAAACCGATTGACAGCATTGTCTTACGGAACAGCATGCTCGTCCAGATAGGCTCCCTTTGTCCCCTGGCCCCGCAGAACATTTTCGGCTTTTTTTCTTGACCCGCCTTCTGCTCCTGGGGAAGATCATGAACACTCCTTCCTTTCTTCTCGAACCTCAAGGGCGAGGTGCATCATGGTCAATCCAGTCCTCGACACGCTGTCAGCCGAGCGATTCCCTGCGACCCTGGACAGGGCTCGACAAGGATCGCGGGAGGCCCTGGGAGCGTTGCTGCAATCCTGCCGGCGCTGGCTTCTGGTCCGGGCCTGCTGCGGTCTGCCGCGCCGGCTGCGTTCCAAGGGAGACGCGGCAGACCTCGTGCAGGAAACGTTCCTGCACGCATGTCAGGCGTTTCCCTTTTTCCAGGGCAAGACAGTGGGCGAATGGCTGGCCTGGTTGCGAACAATCCTGGCCAGCGTCCTCCGCGCCTTCAGCCGGTCCTGGGGCACGCAAAGGCGACTGACGCGCCGCGAAGTGCCGTCGAACGCGCTTCAGTACAGCAAGCCGGTCTCTCCCTCGGACTGGATCGCATCGTCCGATAGGATGATCCGGGATGAGTCGGCTGCGGTGGTTCGCTCGCAGCTGGCCGTGCTGCCGGCGAAATACCGGCGTCCGCTGCAACTGCACTTCGCCAAGGAGCAGACCTTCGAGGCCATCGGCAAACGGGTGGGAATCTCTTCCGAGGCAGCCCGGCATCGCGTCCGCCGAGGCCTGGAAGTGTTGCGTCGCCGAATGCTGTCCCGAAAAGGTGTCCTTGCAGCCAGCCAGGAATAGCCTCGCCAAAGTGACGGTGGCTGAGGTTCCCGCAGTGGTGGTGACGGTGACGTCCACGGTGCCGGCCGCTTGCGGTGGGGACACGACCGTGATCGAGGTCGAGGTGGAGGCGGTAACCGTGGCCGCCACGCTGCCGAAGTTGACCCCGAGCAGGCCGCGAAGTTGCTGCCGTGAGATGGTCAGCGTGGTGCCGCCCGCGGTGCTGCCGCTGCCGGTGGACAGCGACGTGACCGACGGATCCGTGGCCGCGGTGAAGGTGTACTCGTCGCTGCTGCTGGACGCGGAGTCCCCGTGGGCGTGACCACCTTGACGTCCACCGTGCCGGCGGTCTCGGCGGGGGTAACGGCGGTGATGCTGGTGGCCGAGGTGACGGTGTAGCTGCTGGCGTCCTCGCCGCCGAAGAGGACCTCGGTGGCAGCGGTGAAGTTGCTGCCCGTGATGGTAATGGTGTCGTTGCCGGCGGTGCTGCCGCTGCTGGCACTGAGGCTGCCGACGGCGGGGGCGCTGGCAGCGGAGAGCTGAACTGGGTGCTGCTGGAGGTGGCCGAGGTGCCGGCGTAGGTGCTGACGGTCACGTCCACGACGCCGGCAAACTGGGCCGGGGAGGTCGCGGTGATGCTGGTGGAGGAGGTGACGGTGAAGCTGCTGGCGGGCTCGTCGCCGAAGAAGACCCCGGTGGCCCCGGTGAAGTTGCTGCCGGTGATGACCACGCTGGTGCCGCCGGCGGTGCTGCCGCTGGTGGTGCCCAGGCTGCTGATGGTGGGCAGGGAGGCGGCGGTCACGGTGAAGTCGTCGCTGCTGGAGGTGGCGGAGGTGCCGCTGGGGGTGGTCACGGTCACGTCGTAGGTGCCGACCGGCAGAGCGGGAGCGGTGGCCGTCAGGCTGGTGGAGGAGACGTAGACGACGCTGGCGGAGTAGCCGCCGAAGTCCACGGTGCTGCCGCTGGTGAAGTCGGTGCCGGTGATGGCCACGCTGGCGCCTCCGGCGGTGGTGCCGCTGGTGGTGCCCAGGCCGGTGACGGTCGGGGCCGCCGTGGCCAGGTAGGTGAACTGGTCGGCGCTGCCGGTCCCGGAGGTGCCGTTGTTGGTGGTGACGGTGACGTCCACGGTGCCGGCCGAGCCCGCGGGGATGACGATGCTCAGGTCGGAATCGTCCAGCACCGTGTAGGAGGTTGCCGCCGTGCCGCCGACGTCCACGGCGGTGGTGCCGCTGAAGTTGGTGCCGCTGACCAGGACGGTCATGCCTCCGGCGGCGCTGCCGGTGGTGAGGTCAGCCCGGTGACGGTGGGAGCGGGCGCGGTGACGTTGCTGACGGTGAACTGGTCGCTGCTGGAGGTGCGGAGGTGCCGCTGGGCGTGGTCACCTGGATGTCCAGCGTGCCGGCCGGCAGTTCCGGAGTCCAGGCCGTGATCGACGTGTCCGAGTTGACGACGTAGGAGGCCGCTTCGGTGCCGCTGAAGGTGACGGAATCGGCCCCGGTGAAGCCGCTGCCCAGGATGGTCACGGCGGTGCCGCCGGAGGTCGGCCCGCTGTTGTTGACCACGCTGTTGACGCTGGGACTGGCCGCCGCGGTGTAGGTGAACTGATCCGCGCTGGAGGTGGCGGAGGTGCCGCTGGGCGTGGTGACGGTGACGTCCACGGTGCCGGCCGCCTGGGCGGGGTCATAGGCCCCGATGGAGCCATCGGGATTGACCACGAAGGAGGCCGGCACGCTGCCAAACATCACGGCGGAGGCAGCGGCCAGGTTGGTGCCGTCGATGGTCACCAGGCTGCCGCCCGCCGTGGTGTCGCTGGTGGTGGCCAGGCTGGTCACGGTCGGGGCCGGTGCCGCGTCAAAGGCAAATTGATCCGCGGAGGTCGATTCGGAGGTCCCGGCGTAGGTCTGGACCGTAATGTCCACGGTGCCGGCTGCATCGGGAGGAGCGACGGCGGTGATCGACGAGTCCGAGTTGAAGACGAAACTGCTGGCGGGCTCGCCGCCAAAGAGGACATTGAGGGCCCCGGTGAAGTTGGAGCCGGTCAGATTGACCGTGGTGCCGCCCGCGGTCGAGCCGCTATCGGTGTCCAGGCCGCTGACGGCGGGTGCCGAGCCGAGCGAGTAGGTCAGCTGGGTGCTGCTGGAGAGGGTGGAGGTGCCTTCAGGCGAGGTGACGCTCACGTCCCAGACACCCGCGTAATACGGCGGCGTGACGAAGGTGATTTGCGAGTCGGAATTGATCGTGAAATCGTCGATGGTGGTGTCGCCCAGGTTGATGGCGTAGACGTCGGAGAAGCCGCTGCCGGTGAGCGTAACCAGGGTTCCGCCCGCCGTGGTGGTGCTGGTGCTGATGCTGCTGATGCTCGGCGGGGAAGCCGTGGAGTAGGTAAAATCGTCTGCCGAGGAAGTCCCCGAAGTGCCGGCGTCGGTGGTCACCGTGACATTCACCATGCCGGCTGCATCGGGCGGGGCGAACACGCTGATGGAGCCGTCGGAATCGACGACAATGTTCGTGGTGGAGTCAGAACCAAAGCTCACACTGGTGGCACCGGTGAACCCGCTGCCGACGATTGTGATTGGCGTGCCGCCGGTCGTTGGACCGCTGCTGACGTCGAGGCCAGTGACCGTGGGCGTAGCAGCGGCAGTGTAAGCAAAATCATCGGCGGACACGTCGGAGGAAGTGCCGCTCGGGGTGATCACGGTGACATCGACGGTGCCAGTCGCCTCCGGTGGAGCTGTGGCGACAATGGTACTATCGTTGACGACGTCCACAATGGTCCCTGGCTCGGAGCCGAAATCGACTGCCGTGGCACCGGTGAAGTAACTGCCCGAGATGGTTACCGTCGTGCCGCCTGCGGTCGTTCCGGTGGCAATGCTCAGGCCAGAGACTGATGGGTCCGAGGCGTTGGAGTAGGTAAAATCGTCGGCAGTCGAAGTTGCCGAGGTGCCGCCAGGCGTATCCACAATGACGTTGACTGTCCCTGCGACTTCGGAAGGGGAAAACGCGGTAAGTTGGCTGTCACTGTTGACAACAATCTTGGAGGCGAGAGTATTGCCAAACATGACGGCAGTAGCCCATGTAAACCCTGACCCTGTGAGAACGACCGGAGTGCCTCCAGCGGTTGTGCCTGTGTCAGTCGATTCGTTTGTGATGGTCGGCACCGGAAGAGCAGTGACCACTGTTTCGGTGAAATCCTCTGACGTGGACGAGAAATACGTCCCATCACCCTGGTAAACCCCAGTGATCAAATCGGTTCCTGGAGGGAGAGTCGAAGTGGAGAAGGTTGCTACTCCCGATGAATTCAAGGTACTCTGCCCCAAGGACGTGCCGCCATCCCAGAAGGAAACGTTGCCTGTCGGGATTCCGCTTCCTGCGGACACGGTGGCTGTGAACGTCACAGATTGGCCGACATCGGTTGTGGGCGCGTTGGAAGCTACTGCGGTGCTTGTGTCCTTCGGACCTAGCCCAAAGAAGCCCGGTTTAATAAGCGCCAAGCCTTTGCCCTTGTATAGTGGAGTATAAGTTACGCTTCCAATTGGAAACGTTGTCGTTGCAAACTCTGCCGGTGTCTTGCCGCCCAGGTAGAGGAGAGGGATGAAGGAGCCCCTTCCCGGCACAAATTTTCCACCAGCGCCGGTGATGGATAGAGTTCCAGCGAGTGTTGCCACTCCTCCTGTCGGGGGCGCCGTTCCCACAGCCGGTCGCTGCTTGAGGATCAACTTGCTTACGTTGTCAACTGGGGCGGGGTGGTATGCAATTTCGAGCGTTGCCGTCTTGGTCTGGGTGAAGTTACCAACAACGGTAACCGTGATGGGAGGGTTGGCAGAGTTGCCAATGTCCAACGTCCCATCGTTGTAGATGCTCCCGGTGATTATCATCGGGTTGTAGATCGTTGCGGTTCCCTTATTGGAGAGCAAGCCCTCAATCTTAGATGCGGCCCCCGAGTACGCATCGAACGTACCTTTGTTGATAATCTCTCCGGCGGCGAGAGTGTATCCAGCCTTGAGTGTGAGCTTGTTGAGGTTGGTGATCGTGGTGGTAACAGCCAGGTTCCCCCGGACAGCCAAATCAGCACCTGCCGCAACCTGGATGCTATACGCTTCTGAGAAAGCACCAGCGGGAAGGGGTTCCACGAGGACGGACCCCGAAGGAATAATCACCTCGGAATTGTTTGTCGGGACCCCATTTGTCCAGTTACCAAACCTCCCCCAATCTCCTGAACCTCCCTTCCACACATCGATGTCAGCAGGTACAAGACGTGCCTCAAGCCACTCAAGGGAAGGACGACTGTAACGCGGACGAGCCTTGCTCGTGCGAGCCTTGGTCACGGGAGCGAAGGGCAACGAACGCAGAGCGAAGAAGAACGACAGCATTGGAGGTCTCCCTGTTGTGTTGCCGCATCGGAATTGGAAAGCCGATGCGGCTCTTTACCACTGGATACAAAACGTCAACACCAACTTCGCCAGTCCTCTTTCCGACCGCAAAATCCTGGATGGTCATGCTGCAACGGACCAATGCGTATAGCATCGCAGCATGACCTCGTATGAAACGTAGACCCTAACAGCAGCCCACTTATTTGCCAGCCTTCTTGGCTGGCATCTCCCACAACTGAATCGTTTCATTTTGTCCCGAAGCCAAGATGTCGCCATCTGGGGTAAACGCCAGAGAATCGGCCCCCGATGCCCCCTTGAGACTGCACCTTTTCTTCCCCGCGGCCACATCCCAGAGCTGGATGCCATTGTCTCCTGCCACCAAGGTCTTGCCGTCAGGACTGAAAACGATGGCGAGTACACGAGCATCACCCTTCAGGGTGACAATGTTCTTGCCGTTGGCCACATTCCAGAGTTTGATCGTCGCATCATTGCTTGCCGAGGCCAAGGTCTTGCCATCGGGGCTGAATGCCAGGCACCAGATCGTATCGGTATGGCCCTGAAACGTTGCCGTGTTCTTCCCACTGGCAGTGTCCCACAACTTGACTGTGTTGTCACCACTCGTTGACGCTAGCGATTTGCCATCTGGGCTGTATGCCAGCCGGGAAAGCGAGGTATTTCCTCTGAACGTGGCGGTGTTCTTGCCCGTGGCTACGTCCCACAGCTTGATTATCTTGTTGCTTCCAGCCGAGGCCAGGGTCTTGCCATCCGGGCTGAAAACAACCGAATCGACCAGAATGTTCTGGGTTCTGAAAGTGGCAACGTTCTTGCGACTAGCCACGTCCCAGAGCTTGATTGTCGCGTCCCACGATCCCGATGCGAGTGTCTTGCCATCCGGACTGAACGCCACGGACATGATCATCTCGGAATGACCACGCAGTATGGCGATTTCCTTACCGCTGGCGATATCCCAGAGCTTGATCGTCTTGTCCCACGATCCCGAGGCGAGAACCTTGCCATCCGGACTGATCGCTACCGCGATGTAAAACTCTTCATGAGCTTTGATGGTTTGCCGCAGTTTGGGCTCGTCAGTGCCCAGGGCAGAACCCGCCAGCACGCCAGTCAGGGTGAGCGCCAGGTAGAGCGCTGGCCAACGAGCCATCTTCCAAGCTTCTTTCATGGTTGATCCTTTCCGTGTGACTGAGGTTGCTCTCGCAAGCTGGACGATAAAGGAGACGCATTTCAAATCATGTGAGCAGCGAGAATCGCAAGCAGTCCCCGTTGAAGTCCGAGCCGAACCCCCTGGGCATCTCCCAGGAAAAGGTGTCAGGAGCCGTTTCACGCAATTTTCACATTTCGATCCAGTAACTGGTTGACGCGAGGTCTGGCAGCGGGTAGCTTCGGGGACATGGGAAGATCGCTGCGATGCTGTCCAGGCGGCTACGTCTACCACGTCCTGAACCGGGCCAACGCTCGTACCACCCTGTTCCGCAAGGACCGTGACTACGCTGCCTTTCTGCGCGTGCTGGTTGAAACCCAGCAGCGTTGCCCCCTGCGCCTGTTGAGCTACTGCCTGATGCCCAACCATTGGCACCTCGTCGTCTGGCCCCAAGCCGATCACCAGGTCTCGCCGTTCTTGCACTGGCTGACCCTGACCCATACCCAGCGTTGGCTGGCCCATTAACATTGTGTCGGCTCCGGACATCTCTATCAAGGACGCTTCAAGTCGTTTCCCGTTGCCAGCGATGACCACCTGTTCGTCTTATGCCGCTACGCCGAACGCAACGCCCTCCGCGCGGGCTTGGTTGGGCGTGCGGAAGAGTGGCCCTGGTGCATTCTCTGGCGGCGCCTCCATCCCGAATTCCCGAACGAGATTCAGCTGGTGGATTGGCCGGTGCCGATGCCAACCGCTTGGGTCGAATGGGTCAACCAGCCGCAGACCGTGGCCGAACTGACTGCCGTGCGGCACTGTGTGCAGCGTGGCCGACCTTATGGTCCGCCAGCGTGAGTCGAGCAAACGGCCAAGACGCTGCAGCTGACGACCAGCCTCCGACCTCGGGGACGACCTCGGAAACAACGTACCGTCAAAGGCAAGCCGACCCCGTAAAACAACCACCCCGCGTATCCACCTCCTGTGTCTCCGTTCAATTGTGAAGATTATGTGAATCGGCTCCTGACACCTTTTCTTTTGCAATTGTGAAGATTATGTGAATCGGCTCCTGACACCTTTTCTTTTCTGCTGTTGCGCCTTCTGCAATGCCGGAATTGCTCTTTTCCCCAGGGCAACCAATCGGGCCGAAGCGTTTTCTCGCTCCTGGAACTCCTGGGCTCCGAGATGCTCAATCAGCTGGGAGAGGTTCTGGAGATCGTCATCCGCCACCGACCGCACCCGCAAGAACTCCAGCAAACTGGCGTCATCGGTCTTGATCCCCGCTTTCTTGAGCATCGCCTCGTTCGGAACCGGCTCCGGCGCCGTGGGACGCTCTTCCCCAAACGCGACCAATGCCGGAATAGCGGCCAACATGCCGACTGCAATCAGGAAAGTACGAACAGTCATTCTGGTCATGTGCGGTGACCTCCGATCAGGTGGATGGCTCGCGGCCTGCCGCCCAGCAGGCTCCGCCAACCTCCGGAGACTATCGTATTCCTTTGGGCCATGCAAGCAGGAAAGTCCTGCGTTCTCGGACTTCGCCAAGAATTCTCTCTCGCGTTTTCTCCCCTCTACTCAAATAAGACGTCAAAAACATTCAAAAGCGGTCAGAATCGGCAAAGAATTCTTGCTTTTTTTCTGGAACCGCATTCTCGACTTACCCCTCCCCGGCTCACGTCAGGTAATCGGGCAGCTCGTGCACAGCACGCCGGCAGAGCGTCCGCGCCTCCCTCGGCGGTTAGCCCCAGCAAGGAAGCAATCTCGGGGAACGTCCGCTCCTGGAAGAAGTGCAACTGCACAACCTCCCGGCTCTGCTGGGGCAACTTCTCCAGGGCAGAACTCAGAGCCGCGGCAAGTTCCTGTTGCTCCAGGCAATAGCCTGGGGAAGCACTGTCGGGGGCGACCGCTTGCTGTTCCGCCCAATCGTCCAGCGGTTGCTCTCGGGCGCCGGCACGCTTGCTCCTCTCGCAGTGGAAGCGAACAAGGTTCTGGATGACGCCGCGCAGGATCCTGGCTAACCAGCCCAGGAACTGCTCAAGACAATGCCCGGCGAACTGCCCAAAATGCCGCCAGGCCTTCAGGAGCGTCGCCTGCACCACCTCGTCGTGGGTCGTCCGGCCATTGAGTCGTTCGGGCAAGCTGCGGAACGCCAGCCAGTGAAGGTAGTTGAGACAGGAGCGGAGAAGCCGGTCGAGGGCCTCACCCGAGTCTTGCCGGGCCTGTTCCAGGTCCTTGGCAAAGGGGATGGTCTGTTGCTGGTCCATGCGCACCTCATCGTTGTGGTGGGACAAGCGGGCGAACGTGGCAACGGGAGGCCCTGAGAGTGCCTGCATTCCCTCGCACCAAGACATCACAGGGCCGCGATCCGGCGTCCTCCTTCCGCCTGAATGACCATGCCAGCTACCGTTCCGTCTCGATCCAGTCGCGGACGAAGCCGACAATGGCTTCGGCAGCCCATTGCTCAGGAGTCAGCCCGCGCCGTGCCGCCTGCCAGGCCAGTTCGTCCTCCTGTTCCCGCTGGAAGACGAGAATGCGGCAGATCGAGTCCCCAAGCGCCCTCCAGTCGATGTCGCCGGGCTCGTTGGAGTCCGTCACCTTGTTGGCTTCGCGAAGCGCCTGCTTGGGCGAGTGACCCCAGCTGGCGGGGTTCAACCTCTTCCGGCGTGGTTTCTTCATCTCCAGCAACCTCCTCCTGGTGCAACACGAACTGATCAACTTCCGGCGATTGGAAAGCTCTCGAAGCAGGAACGCGGTCCCTCGCCCATCGGAACGGCCTGGGAAGGGGTTCTACGGCGATTTCTTTGGTAACCATTAAAGGACCGGGGCATTCTGCCATGCCGAAAAGCCCCTGTCCACGTGGTTTGTACGTGGTTTCCACGTGGTCAAATCACGCTGCATTTCCGGATCGCTTGCTGTCGCCCGAAACCCCGTTGCCCAGCACAACCTTTTGCGTCCCTTGACCTTGTGTCACGCCAAACCGGCTAGTTGCGTTTTTCAGACCGTCCGCCCACAAGCCAGGCCCGGCGAAACAAGGCGCTGGCGCCAAGTCATTTCATCGAAGCCACGGGCGAGCAAAGGCAACCCGGGACAATCGCCCCTTGACAACCGGCTCTGGAAGGGGATAATCGGAGCATTAATGGGATTTAATGAGTGACAGGGAGTCAGTGAGCGTCTTTGTGGGCGCATTGCCATTGGCAACGTGCCGTGAACCACAGCCCGGTACGTCCGGGCCCAATCCTGGTACTCGCCGCTTGAGGAGACACCGATGTCGCTGTCCCTGTCTGCCGAATTGACCCGCTTGCCACTGGATCACCAGCACGAGATGGCCAGAATCCTGCTCAAGCTGCACAAGGCCTGGTGCGACGCCCACAGCTTCGGCAGCGACCCCTGGGAATTCGCCATCCGCCTCGATAGCCTGCTCCCCGCGGACCAGCCCAGGACGGACCTGCTCTGGTTGCTCCGCCAGGGCTACGTTCAGCAGCCAGACCCCACTCGTGGCCTTCGACGAACAACGCAGCTCATCCTGGCTGCTGATGCGGCAGAGGATCTGGCCCCCTGGCTGACCTACTTCCGGCTGGCTCAGGCACAGCCTCGCTGGGATCGAGACGGCTGGCAATTGTTTCTGGGGAAGTTGCTCGTCAAGAAGTTCACGCGCCGTGCCCCCAACCAGATGCCGGTCCTCGATGCGTTCGAGGAATTGCACTGGCACGAGCGGATTGACGACCCGCTGCCGGGAAAGGCCGAACAAGACCGTCACGAGCGTCTCGGCGAGGCCGTTCGCGAGCTGAACGGCCATCGGATTCACCCGGTGCTCCGCTTTTCCCGGGACGGGAGCGGTAACGGTATCCGCTGGGAGCGAGTCCTGCCGTCCCCGAAGGCGAATGAGACCTCCAGGAGATCAGCCTCGGGAACACACTCGTCTGACCACAAAAAAACCTGCAATTGCTCTGGTACAAAGGTACACTTCTTGTTCATACTGAAGGAGTGCAGGGCCCCTTTCGGGCCTTTGATGCTTCCCTGTCGCCGAGATGAACAACCATGAACCCATCCCATCCTCTCCCCAACGGCCGGCCCGCAGCCAGCCATGGCCCCCGTTCTCCCCATGCCGCAGACCAACGAAGCTCCCGTTCCCCCGATGCCGCCGGGCCCCACCGCGGCCGACCCCGCTCCGACCGAGCCGGCCGACCGGGACAGCCGGGGCCGGTTTTGCCGGGGTAACAAGGGCGGTCCCGGCAACCCCTTCGCCCGCCAGACGGCGGCCTTGCGGCAAGCGCTGCTGGACACGGTGACGGTGGAGGATCTGCAAGCGATCGTCCGCCAGCTCATCCACAAAGCCAAGGACGGCGACGTGTCCGCCGCCCGGCTGGTGCTGTCCTACAGCATCGGCAAGCCGGACAAGGCGGTGGACCCCGACAACCTGGACCGCCACGAGTGGCAGCAGTTCGAGCAGGACCGCATCCACCCCGACGACCTCGCCGCCGTGGCCGGCGGCATGCAGGCCCCTCTGGCCTGCACTATCCTCCGCGGCGCCCTCCCCGAAGTGCAGGACAAGATGGCTCAGGACCTCACCCAGATGTTCCGCGACTCGCTCGCCGAGCCCGCCTCTGCGGCGACCGACCCCGATGACGAGCCTGACCCAGACGAAGACGAGGACCTGCCGGAGGATGCCGAGCCGGTCGCCGCCCCCCAGGCCCCGGCGCCCTCGTTGGGGACGGGTCGGGAGACCCGTCCCCAACGAGCGACCCGTCCCCAACGAGCGACCGGCCGACCCGCGGCCGACTCGCCGAGGCGTCCCCTGGCCGGCTGCGACGACAGCGCCTTCCTGGCCCAGGAAAACGCCTCCTGGCTCGCCTACCTCAAGGAGGTCATGGACAGCAACCGTCCCGATCCGCAAGCCGGCTCGGCCGCTCCCGGTGATCCGTGACAGGAGCAACCGCATCAGGGCAGAGAGTGACAGCCCACCGTCACCAAACGGCTGAAAAACGGCAAGGACTCTAACGACCACTCAAGAAAGGCGAGCGGCGCGGCGTGAGCCCGCCGGTAGAAAGCCCTTACCGGCCTGCTGGCATCGCGCTAAAGCGAAGCCGCTCGCCTTTCTGTGAGTGTCGCCGTTGTGGCACGGTCTCCCGACCGTGCCACAACGAGCGCCGCTCAGTGGCACGGTCGGGAGACCGTGCCACAACGGCGGCTGTTGCTGTTCCCCTGGCGGGGGTTCACAGGCTGAACGGATCGGAAGGCCCGTGATGCCCGTTCAGCGAGAAGAACGAGGCGAAGCTGGCGGAGACGTTCTGCCAGGAGCCCTGAGAGTACCCAGCAGGACTTTGCGAGAACGTCGAGGAACTGTTCGCCGCATTGACCTGGACGCTGGTCGCTGCGCTCCGGTTCTGCTTCTGGGCCTGGGACGCGCTGACCGTCGTCACCAGCACGTTGCCGAGGTCCGCGATGGCGTCGGTGGCCGTGAAGCCGATCATCCCGTGACTGTACGACGAGTCGGTCGTGGACACCTCCAGCACCCCGTTGACGTACAGCTTCAGCGAAGTGCCGCTGACCACGGCATCGACGGTGTAATCCGTGTCGCCGTAAGCGGTGTACGGGGCGCTGAGCGCCAGGATAGTCGTGGTCGAGCCGGACTTCTTGGCAATCATCCACTCACCCGCCGGGATGTCGTAGCCGAAGAAGTACAGGTGGTTGTTGTCATCTCCCGCGCCGTTATGCTCGCACTGCCGTACGAGTAGGGATTGATGTTCAGCGTGGCCTGGTAACTGTAGTTGGTCCAGCTGGACTGGCCGGCCACGACCCGGCTGACGTCGTAACCGTTGTTGTCCACCTCCAGCCGGGTCTGGCCGTTGGAGCCGACCAGGTAGTAGTCATAGGGACCGCTGGTGATCGTCCAGCCGGCGCCGCCGTTGGAGAAATTGTCCTGGAACAGCGTGGTGCTCGCCGAGATGGTCGCCGTGGCCGAGCCGGTCAGCCCGCCCGCGGCCGCCTTGACCGTCACCGTGCCGCTGGCCGAGGAGCCGGCGGTGAACAGACCGGTGCTGCTGATCGTCCCCGCGCTGGTGGAACTGAGCGACCAGGTACACGCCGGCTGCGACGCCAGCGCATTGCCGAACTGGTCCAGCTCCGAGGCCGAGAACTGTTGCGTGCCGCCAGGAGACACCGTGGCCGTGCCTGGCGTGACCTGGATCGAGTTCAGCGTCTGGTTGACGGTGACGCCGACCTGGCTGGTGGCGGTCAGGCCGGACGGATCGGTCACGGTGACCTGGAACACGTAAGATCCCGCCTTGCTGAAGGTCGCGGTTGTGTTCTGGGCCGCGTTGGTGCCGTTACTGCTGAACGTCACGCCCGCCGGCGGCGTGCCGACGGTGGCCCAGCTGTAGGTCAGGCTCGCTGCACCACTGCTGTCGGTCGCCAGCACGGAGAGGTTGGCGGTGGTCGAGGTCTGGGAAACGACGTGAGGGGCCGTCACTATGGTCGGCGGCTGGGTGCTTCCGGAACCGCCGCCGGTGCCGCCGGTGCCGCCGGTGCCGACCAGGCCGGCGACGACCAGGTTGGCGATCGGTGTGCCCAGGCCCGTCACCAGGTTGTAACCCGGCCCGGCCGAGTAAGTGCCGTTGCTGCCGGTGGTGATCGAATGGAAGTCACTGCTGGGCAGCTTGTACAGGTCCGGCAAGGTCTGCGTGTAGCCGTCCAGCGAGCCGAGACCGGCCAGGGCGCGGCCCTGGTCGGCGATGGCAATGAGGCCGGCCCACTGCGGGGCCGCGTCGCTGGTGCCGCCCACCTGGGCCCAGCCGCCCCAGCCATAGCTGCCGTAGACCGCGAAACCCGTGTTCGGATCGGCGTCGTAGGCCACGTCCGGCCCCGTCCGCATGCCGTTGGCCGAGATCACGCTGGTGCCGTTGTGGATCGTCAGCCCTTGCTGGTAGCTGGGCTGCGACAGGTAGCTGCTGATGCCGCCGCCGGTGCCGCTCCAGGCCGATTCGCTGCCGTAGTCGCCCGCGGCATCGGTGGTCAGCGTCGTGCCGCCCACGCCGATGACGTGCGTGGAAATGGCCGGCCAGAGCTGCGGCGAGCCGTTGTCGCCCGCCGAGCCGAAGAACGTGACTCCCGCGTGCCCGGCCGGGGTCGTGAAGTTGCTGTCGTACGACCCTTCCCCCGAGAACTCGGCGCCGCCCCAGCTCATGGACACGGCCACCACGCCGGGCTGCTGTCTGGCATAGTTGACGGCGTTGAGCAGGTTGGTGTCGCTGGCGCTGCTGGCCTCCACCAGCAGGATGTTGGCCCCGGGAGCGACGGCATGGGCCCATTCCACGTCCAGCTCGATCTCGCCGGCCCAGCCGCTGTTGGCCGTCGGGAAAGTCGTCGTCGAGGCCACACCAGAGGCGTTGATGCCCACCTTGGTGAAGCTGGGAGGAGCGGCCAGGCCGTATTGCTGATCGAACACGCTCAGGTCGGTGGCAATGCTCGGATCGTCATAGGCATCGACGAGGGCGATGGTCTCGCCGGCGCCGGTGCCCTGGACGGTGCCGTTGCTGAACGTGATCTGGTTGATGCCGTAGGCTTGCAGGATCTGGGCGGGCGAGAGGCCAGGCGGTGCGGACGAGCCGGCCTGGGGAGAAACAATGGGATGGCTGGCCAGCAGGTCGGTGGGTAGAAGCGTGGTCCCATTGAGCAGAACCAGTTCCTCCAATGCCTCCAGTTGCGGCCGGCACGGTGCCGGTGCCTTCTTGTCCTTGGAACGGCGAAACAGCTTGGTCCAGAAGTTACTCGACATGGTCCGTTCTTTCCTGATCCTCAAAGCACAAACAACGCGTACGAGACACAGCATCTCCGCTGTCTGGCCAGGCCAGTCGAGTCAGAATGTTGGGAGGGGGTGTCTCGCCGGGCGGACATACGGGAAGGGCTTTCGCTGGAAACGATCCAGTCAACCGACGTTGGTTGGCAGGAGCATTCCAGGCGCGGCAACGGAATGTGGAGGGGGGATGACTACGTGTCTGGAGGGGCAATTCCTTTCGTCCATGCCGTTGCCTTCCTCAACTCGCCGGAAGCGGCAGACTTGCCGCAGAGCGCTTCTCCGCAAGCATAGCTCACAGTTTCGGCGATGCGCAAAATTTATGCGAATGGCAGAGTTTCAATCTCGCTCATTCCCGGCACAGGCCCCGCGAGCGCACGGCTCAGGCGGTTTCGGGAAAAAGATAGGTCGATCGCAACCGTCCCCGTGGGTGCGCTGCGCGACCCACGGCTGGGCTATGCAACCCCTTCGGGGTAGGAAGACAACGGACGCCCTGTTTTCTACCCCGAAGGGGTTCCATACCCCAGCCGTGGGTCGCGCAGCGCACCCACGGGCTTCTTTCTCTCGAAGACCACCTTGCCGCCGACCACCGTCAGCAGCACCTGGGTCTTTGCTACGTGGTCGCGTTCGGCCTCGGCGAAAATGTCGCGGGACAGCACTACCAGGTCCGCGAGCATCCCTGTCCGCAGAGTGCCCCGGTCCTTCTCCTGGAAGGCGGCGTAAGCGCTGCCGGCGGTGTAGGCCTCGACGGTCCGGGCCACGCTGATCCGCTGCTGGGGGAACCAGCCGTCCGGGTGCTTGCCGTCCAGCGTCCGGCGATTGACCGCCGCATCGATGCCGGTCAGCGGGTCGAGCGGGGCCACTGGCCAGTCGGAGCCGAACGCCAGCCGGGCGCCGGCGTCCAGCAAGGAGCGCAGGGCGTAGGAGCTTTCGCAGCGTTTGGCTCCGATCCGGCCCTCGGCCCAGCGGCCATCGTCGATGACGTGGTAGGGCTGCATCGAGGCGATCACGCCCAGGTCGTGGAAGCGGCGGTAGTCCTGGGGCCGCAGGTGCTGGGCGTGCTCGATGCGAAAACGGCGGTCGCGGGGGCCGTTGGTTTTGGCGGTCTCGGCGAAGAGGTCGAGCAGGGTGGCGTTGGCCTCGTCGCCGATGGCGTGGACGGCCACCGACAGGCCGGCCCGGTCGGCCGCGCCGATCAGCTCCAGGAGCCGGCCGCGCGGCGTCACCCAGACGCCCCGGCTGCCCGGCTCGTGCAGGTACGGCTCGAACATCCGTGCCGTGCTGGAGCCGAGCGAGCCGTCCACGAAGCCCTTGACCCCGCCAAGGGTCAGGAAGTCGCTGCCGAAGCCGGCCTCGATCCCCAGCGCTGTCAGGTCCTTTTGCGCCGCCAGCGGCCAGCGCAGATCGATCCGGGTCGTGAGCTGGCCACTGCGCTGGAGCCGCTGCAGCGTCCGCAGCAGCCGGCGGCGCGTCAGGTCATCGCCGCCGTCCATGTCTTGCAGCGTGGTCAGGCCGAGCGACCGTGCCAGGGTCAGGGCCGACTGCACCGCCTCGGCGATCTCCGCTTCCGAGGGGGCCGGGATCAGCCGATCGACCAGGTTCATGGCGTTGTCGCGGAGGACGCCGGACGGCTTCTTGCTGTCGGCAAGGCGGTAGATGACGCCGCCGGCCGGGTCGGCGGTCGTCTCGGTGATGCCGGCCAGCTGGAGGGCGCGGGTGTTGACCAGGGCCATGTGGCCATCGTAGCGGCGGATGCAGACGGGCCGATCCGGAACGTAGCGGTCGATTGTCTCGGCGGTGGGCAGCTTGCCGGCGAAGGTCCTGTCGTGGTCCCAGTTGCCGCCGAGGATCCAGCGGCCGGGCGGCAGTCGCCTGTCGAAGTCGCGGAGGCGCTTGCCGAACTCGGCCTCGTCACGGGCATCCTTGAGATCGACCTGCATCAGGGAGAGTCCGCCCGAGAGGAGGTGCAGATGGCTGTCGTTGAACCCGGGCACGACCCGCCGGCCTTGCAGGTCGATGACCCGGGTGCTGGGCCCGACCAAGGCGCGAACGTCGGCGGTGCTGCCGACGTGGACGATGCGATCGCGGCGAATGGCCAGGGCCTCGGCTTCGGGGAGGTGCTGGTCGCCGGTCCAGACCTTACCGCCGACGAGGACCAGGTCGGCGGTGAGACGGGGCGGGTCCGCGGCGGGGACGACGGGGAGCCAGGCCAGGAGAAGGAGGACCGTGACGCCAGGCGCGAGCTGGAAACGAGGGTGCTGCACGGGGAACTCCATTCGGGGACAGGCTCGGAACCGTGTCCTCCCTTTGTGATCGCCGGTAGGACGTTAACCCTTGTCCTTGAAAGCGGCCTGGAACTGGCTGGCCGACATTTTCTTGACCTTGCCGTCGGCCATCAGCACCGCACCGCCTTTGTCCTTGGCGTCCGTCTCATAGGCAAGGATAGTCCCACCGTCCCTGGCGTCCACCCCCCAGACGAGCTGATACTTCCCTTCCCGAAGGACACGCATGCCCATCGGTTGAATGGGTTCGTACTGCTTGAGTTCGGCAAGCTCGGTGGGTGGCCGCTCGTTGTTTTTCACGTATTGCCTGTGGATTTGATAGATGCTGCCCAGTTCGCTCTTCTGGATCTCGAATTCGGGGTCGCCGCCCATGCCACAGCCGACAACCATGAAGGGGACCACGACCAGGAGCGAGAAGCAAACGCTTTTGATCAATGCCATGACACCTACCAGGATTACGCGACCAGTTTCGTCCAGGATGTATTCGCCTGGGGCTTGACCTTCCCTCTCCCTCAGGAGAGGGAAAGTCGAAATGCTGTCCAGTTGCCGTCAATAGGAACCAACGGTATCGTTGGCACTGCGGGTGCCAAGAGCTTGCCAGGTGGGAAAGCTGACATTGTTACTGATGAAGTGGGTCGAGCCATCAGCAAAAACGATGTTGACGCCGTTGGTGTGGTAACTGCGGGCCGCGACGTGTGCCTTGGTGATGGCGGTGTCGCCGCAATCATAGCCCAAATAGTTAGGCTGTATCGTGTGCGTGTATTGATTCATCTCCACAATGCCCCGATAGTACTCCAGGCCCCGATAGCCGACTCGGTTCGTCGGTCCGTAATTCCAGGAGTTGCAGCGATAGGTATTTCCCTTGATGAGCGCGCTGGCATTGGTCTCATTGAACAGGGGCCCGGTCTGGGGGGTAAGAACGCTCCAGCCCGCATCCGTGCTCGGCAGGAGGTAGACGTTGCCCAGGTCGTAGTCGTTGCTGGTGTTCTGGGTGCGCGTGGTTTCAGAAAACATGGCCGTGTTGCTCGTGCCATCGGTGACGTCCGTGATGCGCACCTGGCTGGTGACCGTCGCCCCAGACAGGGTATAGCTGAAGACCCCCTGGAGGAGCCCATTGGTGGTTTGCGGGTCCGCCGTGGTGCCAATACAGCCAACGTAATTGTAGCGGCCACAGTTCTTGCCGCTGCCGCCCGGGTCGATCTCAAAGGCGCCCGACCCGTCCGAGGGGCAGAGGTAGGACTTGACTTCCTGGGTGCGAGCGGCCGCGTTGGCCGCGGACAGGTTGATGTCGGCGTTGAAGTTGAACAGGTTATACAGGACAGCCTGTTCCATGTAGGGCAGAAGCAACGCCAGGAGCGAAGGCGGGGAGCTGGTTCCAGCGGGGATGTTGCCGATGCCCGGCGGCAGATGGCCATTACCCGATTCATAATTCATGGCTGCCAGCCCGATCTGCTTGAGGTTGTTCTGGCACTGGGCCCGTGCGGCCGACTCGCGGACCTTCTGCACGGCAGGCAGCAGCAAACCGATCAGGATGGCGATGATGGCGATCACCACCAGGAGTTCAATGAGCGTGAACCCTGGGCGACGCCGGCACGATGGATAGGGAAAGTACACGAAAAAGTCCTCCGCCCTGAGTCGATGCGAGGCGCATCGATCCGACCACCAAAACACTGTACACAAAAATCCAGTGCTATGTTAGCTTCTCGTCCCGTTGTCGCCAATGAGAATTTTCGTAAAAAACGTAAGGTTATTCGTCAAGTTTTCCGTGAAGACTCCTTGCGGCGGGATCGGGTTTTGGCCTTGGCCCAGAAAGGTCTCTGCGCCGCGACTCGGCCTTGTCCTGTGCCTGGGGATCGAAAGCGGGGGAGAGAGGGGTTCATTGCCGCCGGAACGGCGGCGATGATCGTGAGTCAGGTCGAGCGGTTTGCGGCGGACCTGTTCGGCCGCCAGCCGGACGTCGTGGTATTTGGGCCCGGACCACCGCGAGGTCGTGCAGGCTTCGCGTGGTCCGGTCCGGGCGAGAGGCCCGAGAGCAGCGGCTGCAAGGATGGTCAGCGCCGCCAGCCGTGATGATGGCCCAAGTGATTGCCGTACCCGTAGCCGTAGCCGCCGTAGCCACCGTAGCCACCGTAGCCGCCGTAGCCGGAATAGTAGCTGGGACCGTAGCCGCCGTACAAGCTGCCGTAGCCGCCGTAGCCGCCGTAGCCCGGAAGGCCCGAGATGGTGAAACCGAAGCTGGGCGTGTAAATGCCAATCCCGGGAGTGGAAAGCCCGTAACCGGGGGTGTAGCCAGGAGCGAGGGTTCCGTAGCCGGGTGCGTAGGCCGGATAGGGACTGCCGACGCCATAAGGATAATACTGGGCGTGGCTGACCGAAGGAGTCGCCAGGACCAGGCAGGCCGTGAGCAGGCCAAGCCCCGTGAGGGAAAACATCTTGAACATGGGAAGGGTCTCCTGAAGGTGAACTTCGTTGCTAACTCGGCTGGGAAATTAGCCTCTTCATTATACGAACGCTTCCTTGAGGAAAACTTGCGAACTTTTCCTGGGTGGTCTGTGTTTTTCAGGATTGTCCCCTCACCCTGTCACCGACCCCAGGTCCCTCCGAGGGACACGAGACCCCTACCGCGATAGACTGACCAGCGCCCGCACGCGACTTGTGGGCCGTTTGACGTTCGCTTTGCACCCGGGCCGAGGAGTTTGTTGCCATGCCGACGAGGATGTTCGTTACCCTGCTGCTCCTGTTCGCCGTGCGGCCAGTTCCGGCGGCGGAACGCACGCATGACGTCACCCCCGACGACTATTTCACGCTGGCCACCATAACCGAGGTCAGCCTCGCGCCGGACGGCAAGCAGGCCGCGTTCTGCCTCGCGACCTGGGACAAAGCCGACGATGCGCGCAAGACCGACCTGTGGACCGTCTCCACCGATGGCCGGGGCAAGCCCACCCGGCTGACCTTCGACCGGGCCAACGACCGGCACCCGAAATGGTCCGCGGACGGCAAGTGGATCTACTTCCTCGGCAACCGCAAGCGCGAGGCCGAGAAGAAGCCGCCCTACGACGGCAAAACGCAGGTCTGGCGGATCGCCGCGGAGGGCGGCGAGGCCCAGCCCGTCACCCGCGTCGCGGACGGCGTCACCGGCTTCGACTACGCCCCGAGGGCCGACGCTCTGTACTTCAGCAAGGACGCCGACGCCGGCGACGAGGACGATTTCAGCAAGCTGCGCTCGACGTTCAGCAAGGTCGAATACGGCCACGGCAAACGGAAGGTGTCGGAGGTCCACAAGATCGACCTGACCTCGTGGCGGAGTGAGAAGGTGATCGACGACAAACGCTACGTCCGCGAGTTCGCGGTGACGCGCGACGGCCAGCGGATCGCCTTCGTCTCCGCGTTCGACGACTCGGTGGTGAAGTCCGAGGGCGAGTCGCGCGTGGACGTCTGGGACGCGGCCAGCCGCAAGGTGACCACTCCGCCGACCGACTGCTACCGCAAGAACGCCGCGTCGCCGTACGCCTGGCTCCAGGGTCTGGCCTGGTCGCCCGACGGCAAGAAGTTTGCCTTCAACGCGGTGTTCGACGCCTACCCGACCGAGGTGGTGATCGGCTCGAAAACGGATGCGGGCTGGAAGACAGAGTATCTCCGGCGCTCGAAAAACCTGCACTACCTCGGCTACGGCACGCCGCTGAAGTGGGCCGGCTCGTACCAGCTGTACTTCCTGCGCGACCAGCGCGGGCGGGTGAACCTGGTTTCCTCGATCCCGGAGGTCCTGGACAGCTCCGCGCCCAGCGAACCGGCGGACCGCGTCGTGTTCGGATTCGACATCGATAACGCCGAGAAAACCCTGGTGATGATCGCCTCATCGTCCGGAGAGATGGCTGACCTGTTCGCCGGCGAGCTGAAACCGGGGGCGCCGCTGCGGAAGCTGACCCACGTCAATCCCCAGACCGAGACGTGGAAAAACCCGTCGGTCCAGCACGTCACCTGGAAGGCGCCGGACGGCACCGAGGTCGGCGGTGTTCTCGAACTGCCGTATGGGTACAAGAAGGGGGACCGGTTGCCGCTCGTCGTCGCCATCCACGGCGGGCCTACCTCGGCCAGCTACGCCGACCTGCGCTACGACCCGCACAACGGCCGGCTTTACTTCGCGGCCAACGGTTATGCCGTGCTCCTGCCCAACTACCGCGGGTCCACGGGCTACGGCGACCGTTTCGTGACCGACTTGATCGGCCGGGAGAATGACGTCGAGGTCAAGGACATCCTAACGGGCGTACAGCACCTCATCAAGGAAGGGATCGCCAACCCCGAGCAGGTTGGGAGCATGGGTTGGAGCAACGGCGGTTACCTGACGAACTGCCTGATCACGCTGAAGGACTCCCCGGTGAAGCTCAAGGCGGCCAGCAGCGGCGCGGGCATCGTCGATACGGTCTCCGAATGGGGCTTCAACGACGAGCCGGCCTACCCGATCGTGCTCAAGAAGGGCCTCCCCTGGCAACAGCCGGGGATTTACCAGAAGTCGTCGCCGACTTACGGCCTCGGCAACGTCACGACGCCGACGCTGATCCACGTCGGAGGGGCGGACGACCGCTGTCCGCCGGGGCACAGCCGGATGCTGTACCGGGCCTTGAAGGAGTACCAGAAGGTGCCGACCGAGCTGGTGGTGTACACCGGCGAGCCCCACGGGTTGACGAAGCTCAGCAACCGCAAGGCCAAGATGGAGTGGGACCTGGCCTGGTTCAGGAAATACCTGAAGGGCACGAAGCCGTAACGTGACACGCTTGAGAGGGAACAAATGACGGCAGACACACGCATTCAGGACTCGGCTGGCACGGTCCACGGCTGTCCGGCCGGGACGGATCACGACCGCGAAGTCCCCGACATCGACCTGGTCAGTCCGCTGACGGTTCGGGGTGTGACCCTGCGCAATCGGATCGTGATGTCGCCGATGTGTCAGTACAGCGCCGACGACGGTCTGGCCAACGACTGGCACCTCGTTCACCTTGGCAGCCGGGCCGCGGGCGGAGTGGGACTCGTCATGGTGGAGGCGAGCGCCGTCACCGCCGAGGGACGGATCACCCCAAAAGACATGGGCATCTGGGGTGAGCAGCACGTCGAGCCGCTGGCGCGGATCGCCCGGTTCGTCCACTCTCAGGGGGCGATCGCCGGCATTCAGCTGGCCCACGCGGGCCGAAAGGCGAGCTGCGACCTACCCTGGCTGGGCGGGGCCCGCCTGAAGACGCCCGAGGCCGGCGGCTGGACCGTGGTCGGCCCCAGTCCGATCCCGTTCCACGAAGGGGATCCGCCGCCAGTGGCGCTCGACGAAGCGGGGATCAGCGGCGTGGTTTCCGCATTCGAGAATGCGGTCCGCCGGGCGTTGACCGCGGGCTTCCAGATCATCGAGGTGCATGCCGCCCACGGCTACCTGCTGCACGAGTTCCTGTCCCCGTTGAGCAATCAGCGCACGGATCAATACGGCGGCAGTCTGGAGAACCGGATGCGGCTGCCGCTGCGCGTCTGCGAGCGGGTCCGAGCCCTGGTCCCCGCCGCGCTGCCGGTGTTCGTGCGGATCTCGGCCACCGACTGGGTCGAGGGGGGCTGGGATGCCGAGCAGTCGGTCGTTCTGGCGCAGCGACTCAAAGACCTGGGGATCGACCTGATCGACGTCTCCTCCGGCGGGCTGCTGCCGAAGGCGCGCATTCCGGTCGGCAAGGGCTACCAGGTGCCGTTCGCGCGGCGCATCCGCGACGAGGCCCGGATCCTGACGGGAGCCGTCGGGCTGATCACCGAGGCCGGCTACGCCAACGAGATCATCACCGGCGGCGACGCCGACCTGGTGTTCATCGCCCGCGAGCTGCTGCGCGAGCCGTACTGGGCGCTCGAAGCGCAGGCCGAACTGGGCGAAGAGCCATCGTGGCCGATCGCGTACGGATACGCCGTCAAGCGACGGGCAAAGTAACTGACCGTCACGGTTTTTGGGGAGGGAGGGAAGCCGCCGAGACGCAACCGGTGAGTCCGCCACACCGCCAACGGCGCATTTGCTTGGCGGTGTCGCCAGGAAACGCCCCGGCGTGTCTGTGCTTGCCCCACCGCTGTCAAAAAAGCGACACCGCCACCACGCCACCAGCACACGGCGTCTCTTCGGGTCGTCTTGGGGCACTTCCCCAAAATCCGTGACGATCAGCACGGAGTGGAAGAAGGTGACGGGCACCGGCCAAACGACGCATTCGTGGCCGTTCCGGTGGCTTTGCGGCAGGCACCCGATGCACCCGCACGATTCGCCCGAAACTGCTTCGGTGTGTCGGACCTCAGCGCGCTGGGTATCTCGGCTTGCGCGCGGAGGTCGATGGGACCGGAGCGAGCAACTCTGCAGGCCGGCCGCACCGGCCGGAAGTATGTGCAAGCCACCTCGTTCCCGCGGGTGAGCCGGGTGGCCGATTTCAGCGACTTGCCAAGAGTGGTCGCCGTGATAGACTGAGTGGGTGCCCGGCAATAGGCTGACCGGCATCTTGATAGCGTGACCGGGAAGCGGGGATATGCTGACCAGAGACGTGATAGCGTGACCAGGCGAACTATGCTGACTGGGCACAATATGCTGACCGGCCAGTAAGCCTAAATCACCAGTTCGCGACTTGGCGTGGTGTCGCAACTCCAAAAGGGAGCGGCACTTACGTCTAGCGGTCGCAGGGGCAGAGCCCCGGCGGCTGATTCCGGGAGCAGGCACACGCCCCTTGAAGGCGTGGAACACGGCGCCCGGGACGATGGCGTGGGCCAATGGCATGCAAGCCCCGCTGTCGGCACGCCTGGCGGATCGCTCCTGTCGCATGTACAGGCACAAGAGCGATGGCGACCAGGAGCGGAAGCGTGACGACCTACTGCGGTGTTCCGCCGCGGCCACCGGACACGCCGACCGCTGCGAACGGGACGGTTCCGATCACCGCCGCCTGTTCGTAATCCTTCGTAAGGGTGATTACCCATGTGGGGCGTGGTACGCGGAGTTCGGTGGCTTGGTCTCCCCACGCGGGCCGAACGAGTCGTTGCAGCGCATCGGCGCGCCGTCGCTGTGACCCCTCGTCCCCCGTTACAGGCGCGCCGAGCGCTGAACTCCGCGTTCGGCGGCGCGGGTCGCGATTATGAGCGCACTATCCGATTCACTGAGCCGGGAGCCTAACGGGTCACAGCCTCAAGCCCCGATCACGCAGCCCTACACACCCCGGGTGGATTCGGGCGAGCCCCATCTCCTGGCGGTCGCGCCCGGCCAGGTTCCGGAATCGGAGCCCCGGGCGTCGTCTCGCGCCCTGCTCCACCTGCGCTTGCGAATCCTGTGCGTCCTGGGCTTCGGTGGTTGGTCGCTCTTCGACATCCTCCTGTTTGGCGATCTGGACCCGGTGTACCGCTTGGGGGTGGTGGCGCCGGGCTGTGTGGCGCTCATCATCGTGACCACGGTGGCACCGGTTGTTTCCGGTGCGCTGCTGTTCTTCCGCCCCCGCCTGTCGGTCGGGTGGCTCCGCGCCATCGAAGTTCATCTCGTCTGTCTGTGCATACTGTCGATGACCTGGCTCCGTTACTCCATTCTCGATCATTCTTTGGTCGTGGCAGGCGCCGCCACAGACGCCGAGGCCTTCGGCCCGTTGTACGCTACGGCGTTCAATAATCTGACGCTACTGTGTGTTGTTGTCGTGTTCGGTGTGTTGATACCGAACCACTGGACACGAACCCTGCTGGTCGTCGCTGGGCTGACCTTGGTTCCCCTGACTGCGGAGTGCGTGTGCCGGCTCAATCGATTCCCAGCGGGGGGCCACTACTTGCTGACCTCGGCCATTATAACGGTTCTCACGCTTTTTATCGGGGCAGGGGTCACGGTCTTCGGATCGTACAGGATAGGCCGGCTCCAGCGGCAAGTGCGCGAGGCCCGTCGGCTGTTGCGGCAGTTCGGCCAGTACAAGTTGATCCGGCGGCTGGGCTCCGGCGGGATGGGAGAGGTCTACCTCGCCGAGCATCAACTCCTGAAGCGGCCGTGCGCTGTTAAACTGATCCGTCCGGAGAAGGCGGTGGACGACACGTTTGTCAAGCGGTTCGAGCGGGAGGTGGCAGCGGCGACCAGGCTGGCCCACCCAGCAGCGGTGCAAGTGTACGACTACGGGCGGGCGGATGACGGGTCGTTCTACTACGTCATGGAGTACCTGCCCGGGCTTACCCTGGACGAGGTGGTCAAGCGGGGCGGTCCACTCCCACCGGCTCGAGTGATCCACATTTTACGGCAGGTATGCGGAGCCCTGCGGGCGGCCCACCTGATGGGACTTGTACATCGGGACGTGAAACCGGGGAACGTGATGCTCTGCAGCTTCGCGGACCGAGCGGACGTCGCCAAACTGCTGGACTTCGGGCTCGTGGCCGGAGAAGCAGCCCAAGACGAGACCAGATTGACCCAGGTCGGGGGCATCCTCGGCACCCCGGCGTACATGAGCCCAGAGCAGGCCCGGGGGGCGGACGTGGGGCCTGCGGCAGACCTCTACTCGCTCGGGACGGTGGGGTTCTTCCTGCTTACCGGTCGGCCGCCGTTCGACGGAACAAACTCGCTCGAGCTCCTCCACGCCCACCTGACCGCGCCAGTCCCCTCGCCGTCGGAGAGGCGACCAGAGGTTCCGGCTGACCTGGAGGCGGTCATTCTCCGACTGCTGGCGAAGGATCCGGCCGACCGGTTCGCTGCCGCGAGCGACCTGGACACAGCCCTTGGCGCCTGTCGCTGCGCCGAGGACTGGGCAGAAGCCGACGCTGTCAAGTGGTGGGAGGCTGCCTTGGCAACAGACCAATCGACTCCCGCCGAACCAGCCGCTCCAGCAGCCCGGCCACGGTGCGCCGCGTCACGGCGTTGTTGATCCCCGTGTGACACGGGAGAGGTTGAGCGTGATACCTTTGAGTCACCTGACCAACCTGAAGGGGAAACCTGGAGGGGAAAGCAGCATGTCAGGAAAGCCGAGAGGTTCGCAAAGCGCTTCAGTATCTGCTCGGCGAGACTCGGATGGCAGGGTGAAGGCTGAGCTGCTTGAACCGCAGTGTCCATTCTGTAAAGGTCTCGGGCTGGATACGGCGCTTGACATCCAGTGCTTCCCCCGTAACTCGGATCGCGTGGCTCCGGGGTACACGCTCCGGGGAAGCAGACCCGCCGTAGGCGGGGGCAAGGACACCAAGGCGGCACCTAAACCATCCTGTTCGTCAACAACGCGCGGAACGCGGGATTCCCTACAAGGCGAGAGCTTCAGGGGAACAGTGACTCCGTAGTAGTCAGCGGTCGGGAAAGCCGATCACACGGCGAAGGGAGTCAGGTGGGGAGGTTAGTAGCCGTGAAGGTAGGTGTGATGCCAAAAGCCGACACGAAGAAAACCCGACCACTGGAGAGCCGGATGCATAGAAATGTGCCTGTCCGGTTCGGGAAGGGGCGGTTGGAAACCTGCGTAAGCCGGTAGTGCCCGTCGTGAGACGCCACGAAAGCCAGCAAGGCGCTGGCCGCCTACTTCATCGAACACGGCGCTTCGAGCCACAACGTCAAGCCCGCGTGAGCCGGCTGCTGAGCGTAGCGTTCGGCGACATGCGAGGGAAGTAATGACATGTCCGATGACCTCGTCACGGTCGATCTTTTCGCCCGCCTGCGGGACGCCGAAGCGGCGAAGAGGCATTTGGAATCCCAAAGTGTTTATGTGCATATGGCGGATGCCGAAACCACACCTGGCAACATCAAGCTGCAGGTACTCTCCAGCCAGGCCGAAACGGCCAGCGCTTTACTGCGCCGGATGAAGCGGCTGCCAGTTGGTCTCACGTTGCTCTTGGTCTATCAGGGGTTTCTCGTCCTGGCCAGCCTGTTCTACGGCGGCGCGGGCGTGCTGGTCGCCCTGGACTGGGGTGCGTACGGTTTCTTGTGGTGGGCCCTGGTGTTCGTCGCCTGCGGGGTGGCCATCACCTGGGCCTCCGTGGGAATGGCGCGTAGACGGTCATGGGGATTCCTCGTGGGAATGATCTGTCATCTACTCCTTGGGATTCTCGGCTTGGTCTGGCTGGGCTTTGGCTATCTGGTTTGTCTCCCGCACATCGCCTCGAGTAACGCAGCGGCGGATTGGGCTCCCACGTTTCTATTGTTTACTCTCACCTGGTTGCCGGTGTTGGTTTCCGGCTGGGGATTCTTCTACCTGCGAAGGCTGGGCAAGAGCTTGTTCTCGTAGGGGTTCGATGGGTGGGTAAAGGGAACTTGTAGACAGCTATGCCGAACCATCCGCTCCAGCAGACGGCGGCCGCGATCCAAGTTCCTCCTGAGTTCACGGCTCCCAGCGCGGCCGCCGCTGCTGAGCGGGGTCGTTCTGCCCGGCTTTAGGGCGTTATCCGCGGTGGGCTGCGGAGGAGTCGGGGTGGTCATAGCCACTGCGCTCGTCGGGATCGACCGCCAAACCCAATTCTGCATCGTGCTTCGGTCCCGACCACCGAAGCAGTTTTGGGTCCTGAGCTTCGACGCTGAGGTCACATCAGACCGAAGTGTGTCGGATTGAAGCGCACAAGCCCCGCACAATACCAGGCTGGTCTCTTTGCGCCAAGCCTGCATCTGCTTTCCGCACGCGCCCGAGGGCAGGTTTCTCGCAGCCGACACAATGGAAAGCTGACTGCTGACGTGCCATCCGGTCCAGCGCCGACCTTGTCCGGCTGGCCAGGAAGGATGAGCCTCGTGAGGAAAGCGCCGGCAACACTCAACACGCCCCGTCCTGATCCAGCCCGGGCCGCCGGGCTTGTGGTCGAGGTTCTCCGGTCCAGGATCACCTCGTAGAATGCCGGCAGGCTACCCCTTGCAACCATCCCGGACACGACCATGAAAAACGAAGTGGCTTTTCAACAGGCCCTGCTGGATCATCCCGAGGACTCCTCGCTGTGGTCGGACTGCACCAGCTTCCTCCAGAGGAGCGGCGATCCGCGCGGCACCCTGCTGCGGCTGCTGGACATCCTCACCGCGGCCGTGGACGTCCCGGAGCGGCCGGCGAAGGAGCAGCAGCTGCGGGACCTGCTGGCTGCGGGCACTCGGCATCCGGGGCCGGTGTGGACCAATTCGGTGGGCATCACCTTTACCTGGGTCCGGCCTGGCACCTTTCTGATGGGGAGCCCGGAGGACGAGGAAGAGCGCGTGGATGACGAGAGCCAGCATCCGGTGACGCTCACCCGCGGCTTCTGGATGGCCAGCCACCCGGTCACCGCGGCCCAGTGGCAAGCCGTCACGGGTCAGCCGATCGGCGGCGGTTTCAAGGGCAAGGACCTGCCGGCCCTCCAGGTATCCTGGGACCTCAGCCAGGAACTGATCCAGCAGCTGAACAAGAAGGAGGACCAGGAGTATCGGCTGCCGACCGAGGCGGAATGGGAGTACGCCTGCCGGGCCGGCACCACCACGCCCTTCTTCTTTGGCGAAACCATCTTGCCGGATCAGGCCAACTACGAGGCCAAGTTTGTCTACGGCAAGGGCGTCAAGGGCCGGGGCAAAAAGAAGCCGACACCGGGCGGCAGCTATCCTCCCAATGCCTGGGGACTGTACGACATGCACGGCAACGTCTCGGAGTGGTGTGAGGACTGGTACGGCCCCTATCCGGAAAAGCACGTGAAGGACCCGCTCTGGAAGAAGCCGGACCGCTACCAGCCGTGGCGCGTGGTTCGAGGCGGCTGCTGGCACGAGGGGCCGGGCCGCTGCCGCTCCGCGGCTCGCGACGGCGCGGATCAGGACAGCGAGGCCGTCCATCACGGCGTGCGGATCTGCTGTTCCTGGCGGAGTGGCTCGACGCCATCCTGCATGGGTTAGACAATCTAGCCTTTGTTGCGGGCCGCGTTCCTTTTTTTCTGTGCATTCGCAGCCGCACTGCTCTGCAGTGTCCTCAAGGCCCCCTGGATCGCTGTCGTGACACCGAGGCACTCCTGGTAGGCCGTCCCACCTTGCGCGGATAAGACCTGGCGGTTTTTGAGCAAGCGTTCCAGCTGGTCGGTCACCTCAGCCAAAGGGAGGTCAGGCCGAACGCCGTCCTTGAGGAGCTCCCCGAGTTCCTTCCTTTCGGGCGTGCCCAGGGCCCAGATGGCACGATGGATGAAGTCTTTCACCTTCGGCAAGGCATAACGGGCGCGGCTTTTTGCCTTGTTCCATTGAAGCACGTCCGCGCTCAGGGCATGCACTTTTTCTTCCGTCGTCAACGCCCTCTTCGACGCGGCATCCAGTTCCGCCTCAGCGCCTTCCACTCGTTGCCGTAAAGCATTGATGGCCGCTTCCAGGCCCAGGATGGCATTCCAACGGGCCTCCAGCTCCTGCAACCTCTCCAGGAGGTACTCCGACTCCTGGCCTTGCTCTCGGGTCACCACGGGGGGTGGCGGTCTCAGGCTGACGTACAGGCTCAGGTAAGGAACGCCTGGCGGAGGCAGCAGGAGAGGGTGTCCCAGTTCGGGAGAGGCCCCGCCCAGGTCGGCAGGGGAAGCGCTGCCGGGCGCCAGGATGCCACTTCCTCCGGAGCGATGGCCACGGCCTTCAGCAGGTTTTCCAGCGTCAAGAGTTGGGCCATGCCGGGGAGTTGAAAACTCTCCGCGGGGATACGAAACGTCAGAGCCAAGGGGTCGCCCTCGGGCTTGAACCAGACCTCCGCAAATTTCTCCCCCCTGTACTTCAAGGCTGCCCACTGCATTGAGGGGGGCTGTTCTGAAAAGTTCACGCCGCACCTCTCCCTCTCCGAACCAACCACTGATGGACCCTGCAAGCGCCGGAACCGACTTCTCCCCGTCTGAGAGTTGGCTGAGGATCGCACCTTGCTGGTAAAGTAACCGGGCCCTACCTGCGCTTCAAGGTGAGGTTGCGTAAGTCGGTCACGTGCGACCGAAGCAGCAGAGGAAGAATTGTCGCCACCTCGTCCACCCGCGCGTCCCCAAGCTGCCGGCACAGCGAAGGCAAGAATTGGTTGGGAGCAACTTGAAGGGCGTGACCCACAAGTGGCATTTCCTCCAGACCGCTCGTATAACGGCAGCGTGGCCTGGAGCGTCACTTGTGCCCGGAATTATCGTCCATGCTCACGACCTCGCGTACCCTGCTCGATCGGCTCCGGAACCAGCAAGACCCCCACGCCTGGCAGTGCTGGCTTGGTGTGTACGAGCCGTGGCTGCGCGACTGGCTGGGCCGGCATCACTTCCAGCCGGCTGATACAGATGATCTCTTGCAAAACATCCTCGCGGTGGTCTGCCGGAAACTGCCGGCGTTTGTTCACAACGGCCAGCCTGGGGCCTTCCGCACCTGGCTCCGGCGCATCCTGGTCACGGAGGTGCGCTCCTTCTTGCGGCAGCGGCAGCGACAGCCAACCGATCCGCCATCCGACTTCTTCGACCATTTGGAGGACCCCAGCAGCGAGCAGAGCCGGCAGTGGGACCGGGAACACAACCAGCAGGTAGTTCGCCGGATGCTCGCGGCCATCGAACCCGACTTCGAGGCATCGACCTGGGAAGTCTTTCGCTTGCTGGTCCTGGAGGACCGGCCCACAGCCGAGGTGGCCCAGCGTACGGGGCTGAATCGCGATGCCATCTACGCCGCCAAGTCGCGGGTACTCAAGCGATTGCGTGAAGAGGTGGAGGGGTTGGTGGGACCGTGATCGTGTTCCCGCATGATTTTTCTGTCAGATTTCGTGCTTCAGATGCCGTCTCTTCTTGGAGATTGATTCTTCCTGAAAGCGAGGCTGCTCATGGCTGCTCAAGAAAGGCGCGTTCCGACACCGGCCGAGTTGAAGGCATACTCCCTAGGCCAGCTCGATTTGCAACGACAGGGCGAGGTCGAGGCGTACCTGGCCAGGCATCCGGAAGACCTGGAGGTTGTTGCAGCCGCGCCGGACGACGAGGTGGTGGAGTGCCTGCGGGGAGCGGGGCCCTTGCCCAAACCGCGAGCCCGGCCCTGGCTCATGCAGCTGGCGATCGAGGCCGTGCTTCCCGTTCTCGGCGGCTGTGCAGGAGCATTGGCCGGCGGTGCAGGTGGTGTGGTCGGCGCGATAGCCGGACAGGTGGCCGAAAAAGCCATCAATTTCTTCGGTCAGCGTATTGTTGAGGTGTGGCGCGGGTGGTTGCGAAAGCAGCCCGAGGGTCTGCAAGCGGCGGCCCTGACGGAGCTGGCCGAAATCGCCCCAGAGGCAGCCCGCGGCGATGTACTGGCCGTCCTGGCGGAGAAGGCGCCACAGGCCAGCCCGGCGGATAGGCAGGCGGCCAGCGACTACCTCAGGCCATCCCGCGTTCGGTACGTCGATCGCTGCTCAGCAACCGGGAGAAGGGGGGGCGACAGTTGCCGCCGACAATGTCCGCGGACGACTCGCGGAGCCTGCTGCAACTGCTGCCGACGGATCTGCCGCCCTACCCGACCCCGTTCGACCTGCCCGAAACGCCTTATCGGTTGGAGGAACTGATCGGCAGCGGCGGCTTTGGGGCTGTCTACCGGGCCAGCGTCTCGTCTGAGCAGCACCTTTTTCGGGCGATCAAATTCTGTCTGGACCGCTCTCTCTTTCCCGCGTTGGAGCGAGAGCGGGACAACCTGGAGCGGTTGATGAAGGCGGGCGGCAAAACCTGGTCGCCGCGCCTGGTCCGGTTGTACGGCTACAACCTGGAACACCGCACTCCCTACCTGGTCTACGAGTTTGTCGCCGGCGGCGACCTGGTTCGCTGGTTGGCGAAGCGCGAGGCCAAACTCGGCCGGGGACTGAACCCGTCCGAGGTGCTCGCGCTGATCACCCAGGTTGCCGAGGCACTGGCCTTCGCTCACAAGCACGGTCTGGTTCACCGCGACTTGAAGCCGGCCAACGTCCTGATGACCGGCGAGAAAACCATCAAGCTGGCGGACTTCGGCATTGGCGGGCTGGTGGCCAGGCAGGCCGTGCAGTCGAGCAAAATCGGGACGATGGAATCCAGCCGTCTCGGCGCAGCCGAGCAGGCCAGCCTGTTCCGAGGTGCCGGGACGCCACTATACATGTCGCGGGAACAGAAAGAGGGGGCGGCACCCGACCCCCGGCACGACATCTACAGCCTGGGCGTGATGTGGTATCAGTTGCTGGTCGGTGACGTGACGCGGGAGATGGCCCACGGTTGGGAGCGCGAGTTGGAGGCGAAGTTCGCCGTGCCGGTAGGGCACGTCAGCCTGATCGAAAAGTGCGTCGGCTGGATCGAGGAACGGCCCAAGGATGCCGGGGTACTTCTGACCTTACTGCGCGGGTTACAGGAGCCAGTGGTGGTCGATCCGCCTTCTCCGCCACCGGAACCGGACTCCCTGCCCGTTCCTCCCAGCTCCGAGAGCCAGCGCTCCCGACAGTTCCTCTTCGTGACCTGGCTTCGGCAGTTGCTTGACCGTCACGATATGGTCGCTCGGTCTGTTGGAGCATTCTCAGTAATCATCCAGGGGATTCTCCTTGGCCTTGCATTGGGGTATGTCTTGTTTGTCATCACTGCGGAAAGCCAGGGAGTACCACATAGGTTCGACGACTATTATTTATCAAAGCCTCGTCCGCGTCAGTTGGGGGAGAGTCATACCGAGTATTTAGTGAGTGTTCAGAAATATAGAGAGCAGGCGTGGATTCAGGAGTGGAAGCGGGCCGAACAGATTGGTATGCTGGTTGGTTTCCTGAGTGGTTTCGCCCTTCTGATTCTGTTCATCTGGCTGCGGTTACGGTCCAAGTGGAAGACGAGGGTCAGGGCAGAACAGAGCCTCGCGGCCAAGATCGACCAGATGCTGACTGCATTCCCCCAGGAGTGCCAAACCTGGGGAGGCCGGGCCGCGCTGGCGGACGCGGAGACGGTGAAAGCGATCCTCCGCGAGTTGGAACCGCCGCAGCTGGGCTCCCACGTTGAGGAACCGGTCTTTGGTAGGGAGGAGATGGAAGCGCCCCCTGCACCGCTCCAGCCAACACTGGGCCAGCAACTGGGCACCGTCAACATTGTCCTGATCGCACTCTTCGCCGCGGCGGCCGCGTGGCTGCTGATCTCGTTCATTAAGTTCTGACCAGGGGAGCGACGCGGCGCCAGCTCGCAGCAACGCCGCCATCACCTCGGGGCGCGGGTGTTTGTGCTGATTGTTCGACCCCACCGAGACGATGCCGAAGTTTGTCTTCACGGCGCTGGAATAGAGCCAGTCGAGTTCTGTCCGAAGTCGTGCCTCGAAGGCCGATTGGGTTTCTCCGGGATGCTGCCGCTCCCACACGGCCCCGGCGTGGTGCGGGACGGTCAAGAGGTCGCACTTGAAGGGCCGCTTCCGTCGTTCCATCACCCCTTGCCACTCGGCGATCGTGGAGTCACCGGCCAAAATCACCCGGCGCGATCCATAGCCGACTTTCAACCGCATCAGACCTTTCTGCAGACACCGAGGGACTCGGTTTTGTTAGCCGCGACGCGGAGCCGCGCAGTGGCGTAGCGGAGCGCGGGGCCGGCCGCGCTCCGCTGCGCCGCTCGTTCCTCGCGGCTCCGCGTCGCGGCTAACAAAACCGAGTCCCTCGGTGTCTGCAGAAAGGGCGGACGCAGAAGGGACTCTCCCGGCGGATCAGTCGTATTTCTCCCAGTCCACCTGGGGGAGATCCTTTGATGTCGGCACCGAATCCCAGAGTGCGTCGCGGTCGGCGGCTTTCGGCACTTGAGCGAGAGGAACCACGTCGAGAATCCTCAGCAGTCGGTGCGTGGTGGAATCGCGGAGGACGACCGCCTCGAACCGTCTCCCGGCGAAGAGCGATGCGAACTCGGGGGGAGCGAGATCCAGCTGAATGTCCTCGATTCGGCCTGATTCCCAGCGGATCTGGTTCGGCAACGCCCGGGGTTCGTGGGCCGTGGGCCGGCGCTGGGAGATGGCGCCGATCTGCCGAATCCGGTAAGGCGTGTCGCGGCGGTACGCTGTCACGTCCACCAGAAGCTCGATTTGCTCCCACTCTTCCTTCTCGTCCGAGTTCATCTCCCAGGGTCGTTTCGCTAGCAAGGTCTGGAACTTGACGTGGAACTGCTCATTCCAATTTCGTTGGGCTTCATCCAACGTCTTGCCGATGCCGAGAATGTGGAGATTGCAAGGGGCCACGCTTAACTCTCCGACCACGCCCCGCGTCCGGGGGAAAAACGTGGCGAGCATCTGAGAGCGGGGGCGGTACAGAGCATCTCCGACGCGGATTTCATCGAACGGTCTCTGGAGAACGTCGAAGAGTCCACCCCTCACATTCGACCGTACCTCTGCCGAGAGCGAGCGGAACATTTCAACTGGACGGACTTCCGCAGGGCCGGCGTCGAGCGGGAACATGAATTACTCCTTTTCTGGAATCGGCTCGAACATTCGCCACGCCTTCTCGGTGAAGCTTTTCTCGAAGCAACCAAGAAGGCGGTTGTGGGCCTGTTCAAGGCGGGCAACTACGTCGCTCTCCACCAGGCTCAGTCCGTGCGTGCCGCTCAACCTCCAGTCCATGCGGAATCGGGCGTTCACGCCCAGGGGGTCGCGCTCATCCTGTAACCGGACCTCCAGAGCATCGTTGGTGTCCGGCGGCTGGGTTGTGTACTGCACGACGAAGTTCAGGATCGACCCAAACACGGCGTCGGGGAGATCAATTCCCAGCGTGAAATACTCGCCCAGGTTGAGGGTCTTGTCCCGCTCGAAAGGGATGACGACCAGATCGACGTATTGGACGGCAAACTCCAGAAGCCGGGTCGGCTGGAACATCTCGACGTAGGCTCGGAATTTCTCCAGAGATTCCGTCTTCAAGGCTTTGAACCCCTCATACCCCTTTTCCGTCCACAAGAAGTTACAGGCGACCGCATCACGGGTTAACTGAACGTAGCGACTGCCTTCCCTGTTTGATGCACGCACCGCCTGGACGTGGACCGGCCCCGGCACGATCTCCGGGTTTCGATGCCGCTGCACCTTCTCGATCCTGAATTGCCGCTGGAAGAGGGCTTCGCGTTCGGGATACGTCTCCTGAAAGCGGTCCAGGTAAGCGGACGCCTCCGGGAACCCCCATTCGCGCCGTTCATCACCATGATCGAAGCGGAACTCAATCCACGCCTGGATGATCGGTGGTTTACCCAGCTTCATCATCCACCCCCAACGATCCCACTGATCCTTCCGGCGTCTCCGCGAATTGCTCCTGAACTCGGTGCTTTTTGCCCCTCAAGCTGTCTTATCACCTCGTCCAGGGTCACATCGTCCAGCAAAGCCAGTTTCCGGAAGGTGTCGGGCCGCTGGAGAACTCTCTCACGGATGACGGCAGGGATCTTTTTCGCCAGCAGCAGCAACTCGTCCACATCCGCGTCCAGGGCAATCGCCAGCCGGCGAATGAGTTCCTCTGAAGGATACGGGGCGAAGTCGAGCTTCTCCGACTCGACCTTGCTCAAGTAGGTGTAGTTGATGCCAACCTGCAGCGCCAGCCGTTTCTGGCTCAAGCTTTTCGCCTGACGCAACTTGCGCAATTTCTCGCCGAAAGTTGTCATCGTTGCTACCGCCCTTGAACAGGCTCTGATTTCAGCATAGGAGAGTTGCAGTCGATTTTCAACCCTGGAAACCGGGAGTCAACGTCAATGCCCCAGGCGATGCCTCCCACCGAACGAAGGATGAGAGGGGTGTCCGGGGGGCAGTGGAAACGAATCGACTGAACTACTGTGGTATCAATATCTTGTGGCGATACAATTCGTTTCCCAAGTTCGTTTCCGTGCCCAACGCTGGCCTTCCCACGCTGTCTCGATCTTGCTGAACCTCTCCTGGCAGCGGTACGGCCAGCGTCCCGACGTTCCGCTACAATCTCCTGCAATTGCTGACAAAACGTCGGACAAGGGGAAAGGCGGCAGGAGTGTGAGCGTCTCAAGTGAGCCTCTGGGAATGGCCTTGCTGGGCTTTCCCCCGGGGACTGCTCCAGCAGGTCCGGGCGTGTCACTGCAGCGTGTAAGTCTGGTAATCCTCCGCGGTCTCGAGAGGCACCTGGATGCTTCGCCCGTCGAGCGTGAACACCAAGCGTGACGGAACCCTGATCTTGGACCCGGGCTGCAGGGAAACCTTGATGCGCGGCCCTTTATTGTCCCTGGGCATCGACAGTTGCGCCAGCTCGATCGGCAAGCGCAAGCGCTCGTACACGGCGACAGGATGGTCATTGAGGAACTTCAGCACCTCTGCCGCGAGGTCGATCCTCTTGGGGGCGGGGCGCCGACGCCGTTCAGCACGGTATCGGTCCCCAGTACAGGAAGACTAATTGTCGCTTGACAATCTGGGCAAGATCAGTAGAGCAATTGGAGCGGTCTTCGAGAAGGTAACATCAGCCTTCAACAGAAGCCGAGCCTCAGAGAGCGTTCATCTGGGAAAGATTGGTCAAAACACCACGGAGAAGCGATCATGGACCGGCAGCTGAGAGGATTCGGACTGAGGGTTGTTGTGGCGGGGGCCATTTTCGGCCTGGCTCAGTTCACACCGGGATTCGCGCAGGACGCAAAGCTCCGAGCGACGATCGAGGTCAACAACGCCGTCCAGAGCATGGCTTTCAGTCGGGACGGGGCCACGCTCGTCACGGGTTGCAGCGATGGCTCGGTACGCCTCTGGGACTTGGCCACCAACAAGGCCAAGGCAACCCTGATGGGTCACACCCAGTTGGTTAGCGGGGTGGCCTTTCTTCCGGGCGACAAGCGCCTGATCACCGCCAGCGGCGACAAGACAATCAAGCTCTGGGATCTGAGCACAGGAAAGACTACCGCGACCCTGCAGGGGCAGACGAAGCCAGTCCTCTGTCTGGCCGTCAGCCCAGACGGATCGACCGCTGCTACCGGAAGTGGGATGGACGATCCGACCTTCAAGCTGTGGGACTTGGCCGCCGGGAAAGAGAAGTCGCTCCTGAAGGGGCACAGCGGGATCGTCTTAGCGGTGGCGTTCAGCCCCAACGGAAAGGTTCTCGCATCTGGAAGCCAGGACAAGAGCATCAAGGTCTGGGACGCGGCCAGTGGCAAGGAGTTGGCAACCTTGAAAGGCCACTCCGCGGGCGTGAAAGGGCTCGCATTTAGCCCCGACGGAAGAACGCTGGCGGCGGGTGACTACGACAACAACATCAAGCTGTGGGACCTGGGCTCAAGGAAGGAGAAGCTTACCCTCAAGGGCCACACACGGTCGGTCCAGACCCTCGCGTTCAGCCCGGACGGCAAGACCCTGGCGTCGGGAAGCTCCGATGAGTCGTCGCGATTGTGGGACGTGGAGACAGGTAAAGAGAAAGCGAAGCTTGCAGGGCATTTCTTCCTTGTTACGTCGGTCGCCTTTAGCCCGGACGGCAAGATGCTTGCCTCGGGAAGTATGGACGGCAAAGTGCTCCTGTGGACGCTGACCGGGGGCAAATGACGCAAAACCTGGCGAGCAGACATCGCCTCGCCCTGCGACCCGCTTTCCCCACGATTTCTCGGCCTCGCGGAATCTCTCCCGGCAGCGGTGCGGCCAGCGTCCCGACGTTCCGCTACAATCTCCTGCAATTGCTGACAAAACGTCGGACAAGCGGAAAGGCGGCAGGTGTGTGAGCGTCTCGAGTGAGCCTCTGGGAATGGCCTTGCTGGGCTTTCCCCCGGGGACTGCTCCAGCAGGTCCGGGCGTGTCACTGCAGCGTATAGGTCTGGTAGTCCTCCGCGGTCTCGAGAGGCACCTGGATGCTTCGCCCGTCGAGCGTGAACACCAGGCGTGACGGGACCCTGATCTTGGACCCGGGCCGCAGGGAAACCTTGATGCGCGGCCCTTTATTGTCCCTGGGCATCGACAGTTGCGCCAGCTCGATCGGCAAGTGCAAGTGCTCGTACACGGCGACAGGATGGTCATTGAGGAGCTTCAGCACCTCTGCCGCGGTGGCCTGCCGGGTAGTGGATCTCGCCATGTCTTCTCCCTCCTGTCTGCCAGGGCACCCCATCGGCCCTGACGTCATTGTACCCCGGCAAGCGGCGACCAAGCAAGCAGACCTCCCGAACAGACCTGGGACCGCGTGCCGAGAAGGCGTTGTTAGGGGGTAACTACCAAGGCCCCTGCGGTCCCCAGTTCCTTCACCAGAGCACTCAGGACGTCGGTGATGGGGTTCACCAGCGTCTGCTGCTGGCTGCCGGCGAACAGAAGGCCGACCAGCTCGTTCCGGGCATTCAGGACGCCACTGCCGCTGTCACCGCGGTCACTGAACGGGCCGACGTTGTCGGGGGTGGCCTTGACCACCAGTTGTCCCGCGAAGAAGGCCGAGCGGCCATCGTAGTCGATCATCGCAGTCCCGGCGAGGCCGGTGACGACACCCTCGGTGCAGCCGGTGGTGCGACCGACCTTGAAGACCCGGCTGTCTCCAAGGACCCGGTTCAGGTCGTTCGGGTCCGGCTGGTACACCCACGTCCCACGGATTCCCCCGCCGAACGTCAGCCGGTCCATGTCGCCGCGGGGACGACCTGGGGGCGTCAACCGGGCCGCGGCCGCGTCCACGCGGTTGACGGGGATCTTCGTCGCAGTCCGAAATTGGAGCGGCACGACGGCGGCCATTTCGGCGACCTTCAATTCCGTGATCAGGGCGGCCTCGGTGGGCAGCAAGCGGAGTTCGATCTCCGTGAGATCCAACGTACCGGGCTGCACGATCGCCTCGCCCAGGACCACCTTGACGCCGGCCTTGTCGCTCGACTTGCCGAGGACGTGATTGTTGGATACCAGGTAAGCGTCCTTGTCATCGCGGAGGAAGAAGCCGAGGGTGCCAACGCTCAACCGGTCGGGGTAGTCCTTGACCGGGTTGGTGATGCCGATGCCGCAGCGCAGCGCGTGGAAGTACTTCTGGGAATCCAGGGAAGGCAGTGGCCCGCCATACAGCCCGCGCAGGGGGGCGGGTATGCTCAGGAACGATTGCGGGTGAAACGCAGTCCCCGATTCCACCACGTCGAGGTCGATCCTCTTGGGGGCGGGGGCGCCGACGGCGTGCGCCAACACGCGGTCAAAGGGCTCGAACCCGACCTTCCTCAGCTCGCTCTTGGAGAGCTTGCGCGGCACGAAGGCCGTGACGGCAAAATCCCGGGACTCGGTGATGGGACCGTGGTCCTTGGTTGAAACGGCGACGGCGGTCAGGTTCGAGCCGGGGGCCGTCAACAGGGCGATCCCATGGGTTTCCACAAACGCGACCGCTTCGGAGAGGTCCATGCTCGTCCCTTTCGTGCTACCTCGGCCGGTGGCGACAGCCCAGACCCGGCTCCGGAAAGGCCTCAATAGGACTAACTCCTTCCCTCTCACGAAGCAAGGGAAATCGGAGCGACGACAGCATCTTTCCGGTTCGCCGAACTCCGCGGCAGCGGAAACGAATCGACAGAACTGACTATCCTGTAATGGCTTGCGGCAAGATAATTCGTTTCTGCAAGTTCGTTTCCGTGCCCAACACCCGCCCGCTGCACGATTTCTCGCCCTCGCTGAACCTCTCCCGGCAGCGGTGAGGCCAGTATCCCGACGTTCCGCTACAATCTCCTGCAATTGCTGACAAAACGTCGGACAAGGGGAAAGGCGGAGGAGTGTGAGCGTCTCAAGTGAGCCTCTGGGAGTGGCCTTGCTGGGCTGTGGCACCGTGGGCAGTGGCGTAGCCCGGCTGTTGCTGGAGTATCCGGACCGCCTGGCCGCGCGAGCGGGTCGGCCTCTGGTGCTGCGTCGCGTGGTGGTGAAACATCCGGACAAGCCCCGGCCAGTCACGATCCCCGCCCATCTGCTGACGACGGACCTGCAGTCGGTGTTGCGCGATCCGTCGATCCAGGTGGTCGCGGAGCTGGTCGGAGGCATCGACTGGGCCCGGCACGCGGTGCTATCGCTGCTCGAAGCGGGCAAGGACGTGGTCACGGCCAACAAAGCGCTGCTGGCGATCCACGGCCAGGAGATCTTCGACGCTGCTCGCAAGTTCGGCCGGGCCATCGCCTTCGAGGCCAGCGTGGCCGGCGGCATCCCCATCATCGCCGCCCTGGTGCAGGGGCTGGCCGCCAACCAGATCCTTTCCCTCCAGGGAATCCTCAACGGCACCAGCAACTTCATCCTCACCAGCATGAGCGACAGCGGCATGTCCTATCAGCAAGCCCTGGCCGAGGCCCAGCAGCTCGGCTACGCCGAGGCCGACCCGACCCTGGACGTGGACGGCTCCGACGCCGCTCACAAGCTGGCCATCCTGGCCCACATCGCCTTTGGCGTCGCCGTGCCGCTGTCGGCCATCGAGCGCCGCGGCATCCAGCAGGTGGATGCGACCGACATCCAGTTTGCCCGCGAGCTGGGCTACGTGATCAAGCTGCTGGCCGAGGGCTATCTCGAGGACGACCTGATCGCGCTGCACGTCTCGCCCGTGTTGCTGCGGCAGCACAGTCCGCTGGCCCAGGTTCGCGGCGCCTACAACGCCATTTCCGTGGTCGGGGACGCGGTCGGCGATACCCTCTACTATGGCCGGGGTGCGGGGATGATGCCCACCGCCAGCTCCGTGGTGGCCGACCTGATCGACCTGGCAGTTGGCCAGGCGCAGCGGACCTTCCACACGCTCCGACTCTGGTCGCCGGCCACGACCCGACTGAAGCTGCGGCCGGCGGGAACGGTGCGCTGCCGGTTCTATCTGCGGCTGCTGGTCGAGGATCGGCCCGGCGTGCTGGCCGAGGTCTGCCGGGTGCTGGCCGACCATGAGATCAGCATCGCCTCGGTGATCCAGCACGAGGCGGCCGAGGAACATGAGGGCGAGAAGGTACAGCTGGTGATCATGACCCACGCCGCCCTGGCCGGCCAGTTCCGCGCCGCCGCCGCCCGCATCGAACGGTTGTCGCACGTGGCCGGGTCCTGCACTTACTATCCCGTCGGGGATTGATTGCCCTTTTTCTCCCAATCCGCGAAAATCGTCATGTCATCCGGTGCCTGGCCGGTCTTGACCAGGGTAGAAAGACCGGAGGGCCCCGAGGGCGGCTGACCATGACCGTGACGCTGCAACCCCTTGTCTGTCAGCTTCGCCGCCACGCCGGCGGTTCGCCCGAACCGACCGACCGCCAACTGCTGGAACGCTTTGCCGTCCAGCGCGATGAGCCGGCGTTCGCCGAGCTGGTGCGGCGGCATGGGCCGATGGTCCTGGGAGTGGCCCGACGCCTTCTCCGCCATGGGGAAGCCGAGGACGTCTTCCAGGCCACGTTCCTGGTGCTGGCCCGCAAGGCCGCTTCGGTCTGCTGGCACGAATCGGTGGCCGGCTGGCTCTTTCCCGTGGCCTATCGCCTGGCCCTCCGGGTGCGGGCCCGCCAGCAGCGCCGCCGGGCCCAGGAAGCGCAGGTCGATCCCATGTCGCTGCCTCAACCCACTCTTCCCCTGCCCGACGAGGAACTGCTCGCCGTTCTGGACGAGGAGCTGAACCGGCTGCCGGAGCATTACCGGACGGTCGTGCTCCTCTGCTACCTGCAAGGCAAGACCCAGAAAGAAGCGGCCGGGCAGCTGGGCTGGACTCCCGGGGAGGTTCGCGGCCGGCTCGACCGGGCCCGGGAACGGCTCCGGCAGCGACTGGTCCGGCGGGGCTTTGTGCTGTCGGGCGCGGCGGTGGCGACCGCCCTGTCCGAACGTCTGGCCTCGGCCTGCGTCCCCGCCGCCCTGCGTCAGGGGACCCTTCGTGCCGCCGTTCTTTTCGCGGATTCCACAACAGCAACCCTGGCGGCCGCCGCCTGCGCCCCAGGCCGTTGCCCTGGCACAAGGAGCCCTGAGCGCCATGACCACCATGCTGAGCAGAACGCTGACTCTCTTCCTGCTGACCCTCGGCCTGCTGACCGCGGGAACCCTGCTTTCAACGGCCGGTGAACCGGGAGCCCCGGGTCCACTCCGCTTCGCCGCGGCTCCCCCGGGTCCGGTCGCCCAGCCGCGCAAGAACCTCACCGAAACGAAACAGGTCCCGCACCGCCGGGCGGTCATTATCTTGTGGATGAGCGGCGGGCCCAGCCAGCTCGACACTTTTGACATGAAGCCGGGACAGTTCAACGGCAGCCCCATCAAGGAGATCGCAACCTCGGTCAAGGAGGTCCGCTTCAGCGAGCATCTGCCGCGAATGGCCAAACTGGCGCACCACCTGGCCCTGATCCGGTCCTTGACGCACTCCGAAGGCGACCACCGCCGGGCGACCTACCTGATGCGCACCGGCTACCGGAACGATGGGCAGACCAGCTACCCTTCCCTGGGCGCGGTGCTGGGCCGGGAGCTGGCCGACCCAAGGCTCGCCGTGCCGCGCTGCGTGGCCCTCGCACCAGGCGTGGCCCGGTCCGACGCTTTCGGGGCCGGTTTCCTCGGCGACGCCTACAATCCGCTGATCGTGGGGCCAACCCTTCAGCCGCCGCCCCTGGAAGCGTTCACGCCCCTCTTCAAGGATGGCGCCGAGACCGTGCGGAACTCGGTCCTCAAGGCGTTTGATCTGAACCAGGAATCGGACGCCACCCGCAAGGCCTACGGCTCGACGCGCTTTGGCGAGAGCTGTCTGCTGGCCCGCCGGCTAGTGGAAAGGGGCGTGCCAGTGGTTGACCTGACGCTGGGCGGCTGGGACGCGCACACCCAGGCGGCCGACATTGCCAAAAGGAAGTGCGAGGTCCTCGATGATGCCTGGTCGGCCCTGCTGACGGACCTGCGCGACCGGAAGCTGCTGGACACTACCCTGATCGTCTGGATGGGCGAGTTTGGCCGGACCCCGAGGATCAATGCCAACCAGGGCCGCGACCACTGGCCGCGCTCCTTCACCGTGGTCCTGGCCGGCGGCGGCATCAAGGGAGGAGTGGTGGTCGGCACGACCAGTGCCGACGGCACCCAGATCCAGGCAAGACCCGTGACGCCGGCCGAGCTGCTGGCTACCATCTATCGGGTCTCGGGCATCGATCCCACCAGGGTGAATCGCTCCAACCGCAACACGCTGATCCCCCTGGTGGAGAAGGGCGCCGAACCCGTGAAGGAACTCTTGAAGTAATCCCGGACGACCTCCGCCACGGCACAGCAACCCCTTGTCTGCCCTTGATGGGTGGGCAAGGGGTTGCTGCGTTGGTATCCTTGCCTCAAGAGGAGGAGGTGCATCCCATGGTCGCAACAAGCCGGGTCAAATACGTCATCGTCATTCCCGACGGCTGTGCCGACGAGCCGCAAGCGTCCCTGGACGGTCTGACGCCGTTGCAGGCGGCCCGCACTCCCAACATGGATCGGCTGGCACAGTCTGGAACCGTCGGTCGATCCAACAACGTGCCGAAGCCTCTCACCCCCGCCAGCGACGTGGCCACGCTCAGCCTGTTCGGCTACGATCCGCTCCAGGTCTACACCGGCCGGGCCCCGCTGGAGACGGCCGCGATGGGCATTCCCCTGGGCCCCAACGACTGGGCCATCCGCTGTAACCTCGTCACCGTCGAGAACGAGGAAATGCGCGACTTCACCGCGGGACACGTAACCAGCGAGGCCGGCCGGCCGCTCATCCAGGCCCTGCAATCCGCCCTGGGCGGCAAGCTCCCGGCCGGCGGGGCGCTGGAGTTTCATCCCGGCGTCAGCTACCGCAACATCCTGGTCTTTCGCGGCTCCGGTGCAGCGCCGTTCTCCGACCAGACGCGGACGCAACCGCCACACGACGTTCCGGATCAGCCGATCGCCAAACACCTGCCCACCGGCCCCGGCAGCGACCTGCTGCGCAGCCTGATGGAACGCAGCCGAGCGGTGCTGCGCGACCATCCAGTGAACCGGGCCCGGATCGCGGCCGGGAAACGGCCGGCAACGCAGGTCTGGCTCTGGGGCCAGGGGCGAGCGCCGCGCCTCCGGCCGTTCGCCGAGGTGTACGGCCTCGACGGTGCGATTATCAGCGCCGTGGACCTGGTGCGCGGCGTCGGCGTGCTGCTGGGGTGGAAGCGAATCGACGTGCCGGGAGCGACCGGTTACCTCGACACCGACTACGGTGCCAAGGGCCGGGCCGCCGTCGCGGCCCTGGCCGAGTACGACCTGGTCTGCGTCCACGTCGAGGCGCCGGACGAGGCCTCCCACGAGGGCAACGCCGATGCCAAGGTCACGGCCCTGGAGCGCATCGACGAACACATCGTCGGGCCGCTTGCTGGAGGCGCTGCCGCACCGCGGCGACTGGCGGATGCTGGTTTCGCCCGACCACCGGACCACGCTGCGGACGCGGGCCCACGCCTACGGCATGGTGCCGTTCGTGATGGCGGGAACGGGCATCCAGGCGCTGGGCCAATCGACCTATGACGAGGTCACGGCCGAGGCCAGCGCCGTGGCCTTCGAGAAAGGTCATGAACTGATGCGACGTTTCCTGCAATAGGCACCCCGCCGACAACCTGCCTGTTGGGTTGGTCAAATCCCTGCAAACACGCTAACATGAGAGGTGAGGACGGTTCCTCTCGGCCGAACACAAGCCCGAAGCGCCAGCGCCGGGATGGTCCCGGCGCTGGCGCTTCGGGCTTGTGGCAGTGAGTCAGGAGAGAGACGTAATGATCATGGAATCGAAGTCCGGACGGCTGGGGATTCTGGTTGGCGGCGGTCCGGCACCGGGCATCAACGGCGTAATCAGCTCGGTCACCATCGAGGCCGTCGAGCAGGGTTTCGACGTGATCGGCTTCCAGGATGGTTTCAAGTGGCTGGTGCAGGGCGACATGACGCACCAGCGCCAGCTGCTCATCGATGAAGTCAAGCGGGTCCATCTGCGCGGCGGCTCGATCCTGGGCACGTCGCGGACCAACCCGGCGAAGTCCGAGGCGGACATGAACAACGTCCTCGACGTTTTCCGCCGGATGAGCGTCACCAGCCTGGTCACAATTGGCGGCGACGACACCGCCTTCTCGGGCCACCAGGTTTACATCCGCTCAGAAGGCAAGCTGCGCGTGGCCCACGTTCCCAAGACCATTGACAACGACCTGCCGCTGCCGCCGGGGGTCCCGACCTTCGGTTTCGAGACGGCCCGGCACATCGGCGTGCAGATCGTCCGCAACCTGGCCGAGGACGCCCGCACCACCTCGCGCTGGTATCTGATCGTGTGCATGGGCCGGGCGGCCGGCCACCTGGCCCTGGGCATCGGCAAGGCCGCGGCCGCCACGCTGATGCTGATCCCCGAGGAGTTCGCCGGCCGGAAGGTCAAACTCGACGACATTTGCAACATCCTGCTCGGCTCGATCATCAAGCGCCGGTCGATGAAGTCCCCCTACGGCGTCGCCGTGCTGGCCGAGGGCCTGCTGGAGGTCATCGGCGAGCAGGCCATGGCCCAGATGGACCCGCACGGCGTCGGCCGTTACGGCACGGTCGAGCGCGACCCGCACGGCCACCTGCGTCTGGGCGAGATCGAGTTTGGCCGGATGATCAAGGACCGCCTGTCGGCCATGCTCGACGACCTGAAGATGCCGGTCACGCTGATCGACAAGGATCTGGGCTACGAGCTGCGCTGTGCCGACCCGATCCCCTTCGATGCGGAGTACACTCGCGACCTCGGCTACGGGGCCGTCAAGTTCCTGATGTCGCCGGAATCGACCCAGCACGGCGCAATCATCAGCGTGGTGGGCGGCACCCTGCATCCGCTGCCGTTCGAGGAGATGATCAACCCCGCCACCAGCCGGATGCAGAACCGCAAGGTGGACACCAAGGGCGAGGGCTACGAGTGCGCGCGCCGCTACATGATCCGCCTGGACGAACGCGACTTCCGCGACCCGCAGCGCCTCTCCCGCCTGGCCGAAACCGCGCACACGACACCCGATCAATTCAAGCAGCGCTTCGGGTATCTGGTGCCGGGAGTGTAAACAGGACCCCGAATGACACGAAGAATCGTGTCATTCGGGGTCCCCCTGGTCTGGCACTCGCTGATTCATGCGGGATACCTGACATTTGACCGCGGTGAGCTGTTTGCACAGACGCCGGGCTTCGCTGGCCCAGCGCCGGTTGCGCCAGCGGAAGTTGGAAGGCGAATAGCGATAGTCTTCCAGCGCTTGCCGCAGCAGGTTGCTGGCCTCGTCCACCAGTCCCTCGTCAAAGAGATGATCGGCCAGCAGACACTTGTGCCGCAGAGTCGGCGACAATCGTACCAGTTCGCGGCAGGCGCTCAGCGCCGCGGCACCGTCGCTCCTCTGATCGTGGACGTCCACCAGCAAGCGCCAGGCCGAGTAGTCCGACCAGCAGCGATCGCGCCCATTGATCCTGTTCAGGAACTCCACGGCGCTGTCCAGCTCACCCAGTTCGGTCGAACACACGGCCAGCAAATACAGGATCCGGCAATGGTCCGGCTCGCGTTTCCGTGCCGCTTCGAGGTAGAGCAAGGCGTCCTGGTGCTGGTCCATCTCGATGAGCCGTTCGGCCAGGTCGAGGTTGCTGCTGAGGGTCGGCAGGTGATCGGCCCGGTAACGCAGCTCGGCCAGCGAGGGCCGGCGCTGGAATTGCAGCAGACCGGTCAGGCCGCGCAGGTCGGCCCCCTTGATCACGAAGAAGTAGATCCAGGCCCCCAGGGGCTGAAAGAGCAGGATCACCCAGAACCAGTACGCTTCGGCCTGCCTGCGGTAGGCATCGACCAGCATCCAGATCGTGAAGGCCGTCTGCACGACGGACAGGACCGGCCAGAGATAGGGGAGCTCGATCATGGTGACAGACCACTTCAGGAATTCCGCTGAGCGACCGCACTGTCGCACCTTCAGAACAGGTTACTCGATGGCCCGCCAATCGCAACAGAAATCTCCCCAAAGTGAGCATTCTTTCGGAAAGGAGCGATGGCAGAAAGCTGGGTTGACGATCTCGCCTGGAACGGGTGGAATGGAAACGCCAATCCGCCCAGCGTAAGGAGAAGCAATGATGAGTTCCCCATCGGGGATTCAAACGCCCGGCCAGCGAGAACCGGCCCTGGTGCAGCCAGCCCCAGGGCCGGGGTCCGAAGACCTATCGCGGCTGACCGGGGCGGAGTGGTTGCTGCTGCTGGTGCTGGCGGCGGTGCAATTCACGCACATCATTGATTTCATGATCATGATGCCGCTCGGCCCGCAGTTCATGGAAAAGACGGGGCTGAACCTCAACCCGCAGCAGTTCGGTTTTCTGGTGTCGGCCTACGCCTTCAGCGCCTGCCTGTCCGGCCTGCTGGCGGCCTGGTTCATCGATCGCTTCGACCGCAAGTTCGCCTTGCTCGCTCTGTATGCCGGTTTCGGGGTGGGCACTCTGTGCTGTTCGCTGGCCCCAAACTACTGGCTGCTCCTGGCCGCCCGCGCCGTGACCGGGGCGTTTGGCGGCGTGGCGGCCGCCTGCGTGCTGGCGATCATCGGCGATGCCATCCCCGACGAGCGCCGCGGCCGGGCCACCGGCATCGTCATGCTGGCCTTCTCGCTGGCCTCCATTTTGGGCGTGCCGGCCGGCCTGGAACTGGCCGAGCGCTTTGGCTGGCGCACGCCCTTCGTCGCGCTGGCCGGCCTGAGCGTGCCGGTGCTGCTGCTGGGATACCTGGCGTTGCCGCCGCTCCGCGGCCACCTGGCGCAGAAGCACCACGCGATCCTCCAGCAGTGGGCCGTGCTGATCCAGCCCTCGCTGCTGCGAGCCTACACCCTGATGATCATGCTGGTACTCAGCACCTTCACGATCGTGCCTTACCTTGCCGCCTACCTGGTGGCCAACACGGGCCGGCTGAAAACGGAATTGCCCTACGTGTACCTGGCGGGCGGACTGGCGACGCTGGTGACCATGCCCATGATCGGCTGGATTGCCGACCGCCTGGGCAAACTGCCGGTCTTCCGCGTCTGTGCCCTGCTGACGCTGGGGGCGATCGTGGTGGTGACCAACCTGCCGCCCGTAACTCTCGCCGTGGCGCTGCTGGCCAGCACGCTGTTCATGGTGACCTCGTCCGGCCGAATGGTGCCGGCCATGGCCCTGATCACTGCCAGTGCGGTGCCGCGGCATCGAGGCAGCTTCCTGAGCGTCAACTCGGCCGTGCAGCAGCTGGCGGCCGGCCTGGCCACGCTGGTGGGCGGCTTCCTGCTGGGCAAGACGGAGGACGGCAAACTGACCGGCTTCCCCACCGTGGGAATCCTGGCAGTCGTCGCGACCTCGGTCACCATCTGGCTGGCCGGCCGCCTTCGGCCGGCCGAAGGCGGCCAGCAAGCGCTGGTGAGACTGGACGAGCTGGCAACGGAAACTGCTGGGCAGACGTAGGACGGGCTTCCCAGTAGCGAGGTGTCCAGCCGGCCTGGGAAGGCCGGCCTACTTTTCCCGAACCTCCCTTCTATCCCCTTGCGACCGGGAGCGATCTGTGTTCTGATGGGCAGGAGACGTTGTGTGCCGCTTGGAACCAAACGATGTCCTCGCCTCTGACTCCGGAACTGCGTGACTTGCTGGCCCTGTCGCTGGTCCCCGGTCTGGGTCCGCGCCTGACCCGGGCCCTGCTGCAGCGCTTTGGCTCGGCCACCGCCGTCCGCCATGCCACGGCCGAGCAGCTCCAGCAGGTGCCGCACATCGGCGCCGAACTGGCGAGCCGGTTCGCGCGCAGTCTGGCCGGCTCGAACGTCGAGCCTGAGCTGGACCTGCTGCAACGGCACGGCGTCGAGCTGCTGCCCATCACCAGCCCCGCCTATCCGGCCCGATTGGCCACCATCTCCGACAGTCCGCCGCTGCTCTATTTCCGTGGCACCGTGACGCCCGCCGATGACCGGGCCGTGGCCCTCGTCGGCTCGCGCCGGTTCACCGCCTACGGCCGCAAGGTCACCGAACGGCTGGCCTCCGGTTTGGCCCGTGCAGGCGTCACCGTCGTGTCCGGCCTGGCACGGGGAATCGACGGCATCGCCCACCGGGCCGCGTTGCAGGCCGGCGGCCGGACCCTCGCCGTCCTCGCCGGCGGCCTGTCGCGCATCTATCCGCCCGAACACAAGGACCTGGCCGATGAGGTGACGCGCTCCGGGGCCCTGCTGACCGAATCCAACATGGCTCAGGAGCCGGTTGCCGGCCTGTTCCCCCAGCGGAACCGGATCATCAGCGGACTTTGCAGTGTGGTGGTCATCATCGAGGCGGCCGAGAGAAGTGGCGCACTGATCACCGCAACGCATGCCGCGGAACAGGGGCGGACGGTGATGGCCGTCCCGGGTCCGGTCGATAGTGAGGCCAGCGGCGGCTGTCACGCCTTGCTGCGCAAGGGAGCGGTGCCGTGCCGCAGCGTGGACGACATCCTGGAGGAGCTGCACGGCGTCTCGGCGGTGACCCGGCCGACACCGGCTGCCGTCCCCACGGTCCCAGAGGTTCGGGAGTCCGCACCGGTCCCCCCAGCGCCGACCCCGGTTCCCGCTCCGGCAGGGCCGCCGACCGGGTTGGACGACAACCAGAAACGCATCTGGGACTTCCTGGAAGGTGCGACCCGCTCGGTGGACGAGCTGGCCCAGCAGCTGGGGATGCCGATGGCCAAATTGAGTGCCAGCCTGACCTTGCTGGAGATGAAAAAGGTTGTCCGCCGGCTGCCGGGCAATCGCTACGAGCGCTGCTGACTTCGCTCGTCTCCGTACACCTCGGCTGACCGCGCCGCGATTCCCGGGTATGATGGAAAAGAGCCTCACGCCCGATCCTGGGAGCGGAAAGACAAATGCCTGGCAACACCTTTGGCGAACTGTTCCGCGTCACCACGGCCGGCGTCAGCCACGGCCCTGGCTACCTGGCCATCATCGACGGCTGTCCGCCCGGCTTGCCGTTGAGCGTCGAGGACCTGCTGCCCGACCTGCGGCGACGCCGGCCCGGCCAGTCGCACCTCGTCACCCAGCGCAAGGAGGAAGACCTCCCCGAGATCTGGTCCGGCGTCTTCGAGGGCGTCACCGACGGCACGTCCATCGGCCTGGTTTTCCGCAACACCGACCAGCGCAGCCAGGATTACGGCGACATCAAGGACAAATACCGGCCCGGCCATGCCGATTTCACCTTCGACGCCAAGTACGGCCGGCGCGACTACCGCGGCGGCGGCCGCTCCAGCGCCCGCGAGACCATCTGCCGGGTCGCCGCCGGGGCGGTGGCCCGCAAGCTGCTCGCCCAGCAGGGCATCCGCGTGCTGGGGTACGTCAAGCAAGTCGGCCCCATCGTCGCTAACGTTCCGGACCCCACTGCTGTGACTCTGGAACAGGTCGAGTCCAACCCGGTGCGCTGTCCGCACCCGGAAAGCGCGGTCCGGATGGAAGAGCTGATCGAGCAGGTACGCAAGGAGCAAGACTCGATCGGCGGCATCTGCGAGCTGGTGGCGACCGGAGTGCCGGCTGGCCTGGGCGAGCCGGTCTTTGACAAGCTCAAGGCCGACCTGGGCAAGGCGCTGCTGTCGCTGCCCGCGGTCCTGGCCTTCGAGTACGGAGCCGGCTTTGCCGTGGCCGCCGCCCGGGGCAGCAGCAACAACGATCCCTTCATTCCGCGTCCCGATCGGCCGCGGGGAATCGGCACCGCCAGCAACCGGCACGGCGGCATCCTGGGCGGCATCAGCAGCGGCGAGCCGATCGTTTGCCGGGTCGCCCTCAAGCCCACCAGCAGCCTGCCCCGGCCGCAACAGACGGTCACGCGCACCGGCCAACCAACCCAGATCAGCACCCGTGGCCGGCACGACCCCTGCCTGCTGCCCCGCTTTGTCCCGATGGGCGAGGCCATGGTCCTGCTGGTCCTGGCCGACCACTGGCTGCGCTTCCGGGCCCAGTGCGGAGATTGCGTCTGAGTCGAAAGGACACTTTCCCCTCTGTCAATTCCTCGCGGCCAAAACTCCATTCCCCCGTGCCGGCACAATCGTTGCCAATAACCACCTTTACCGCTCTTTTGAGATCATTTATCTGTTGACTCCTAAATTGCCCAGGTTTACCATCTATCCTCAGTCGTGGATCTTCACAATCATTCCTGGAGCAGCAGTGCCCAGATGCTGCCGGGATTGAGCCCTTTCTGGGAGAGGCCGACCGGCTTTCCCCCCAAGCGGGTTTTTCGGTTCCTTGCAGTTGTTCCGGGTGTGCAACTTCTCCTGCGGGGTTGGCGGTGTTGCTTTGTTTCTGGAGGTGAGCGCCATGTACAGTGTTGTGTTGCTGATGGCCTTGAGCGCGGGTGGGGACGCTCCCGCCCAGTGCTTCTGCGGTTGTTATGGACCCTCGATGTGGGGATGTCACGGTCCCTACAGCAACTGGGGTTGTGGCTGCTACGGTCACGTTTGCGGGAGCCACCGGTGTGGCTGCAGTTGTGGCTGCCGCTGTGGCTGCGGCTGCGGCTGCGGCTGCTGGGGCTGCGGTTGCAGTTGTTACGGGCCCTCGATGTGGGGCTGCCACGGGCCGTACAGCAACTGGGGCTGTGGCTGCTATGGGTATCCTATCTGCGGTGGCTACTGCGGCGGCTGCTGGAGCTGTGGTTGCAGTTGCACTGCACCCATGAAACCCGCCGGACCTCCTCTGGCCCCCGCTCCGATGATGGAGAAGAAAATGGAGGAGAAGAAGATGGAAGAGAAGAAGGACATGAAAGAGAAGAAGAAGGAACAGGTGGAGACCGAGAACCCAGCTCCGGCGTACGCTCCGGCCACCGTCGTGGTAACTTTGCCTGCCGGCGCCAAGCTGTATTTCAACGACCGGCCCACGGCGAAAACCACGGATCGCCGGGAGTTCGAGACGCCGCTGCTGGATCCGGGCATGAGCTACCGGTACACCCTCCGGGCCGAAGCGGTGGTGAATGGCAAGCTCCAGGTCCAGAGCAAGGTTGTCGAGGTCCGCGCCGGCAAGAAGGCCACGGTCTTCTTCACGTTCCCCACCTCGGTTGCGGGCAAGTGAGTTGCTTTCTCCGTTGAACCGCCCCGACAGTCGTGGCGGTCCCCCCGAGCCGCCGGGAGAACCCCGGCGGCTTCTTGTTTTGCCCACGGAGGAGCGAGCGTGTCCGGCGAGCGGCTTCGCTTTACGCGCGATGCCAGCGGGCCGGTGCGAGGCTTCTACCGGCGGGCCGACGCCGCGTCGCTCGCCATCCTGGTGGGTACTTACTCCCCGAAGAATGGAAACAGCCGGCTCAACTCTTTCTTGTCCGGTCGCCGCCCATACTCGCAAATCTCGAACACCTCGGCGTGATGGACCTTCTCGCCCTTCTCCTTGCCATACCACTGGATCAGCGCATTCCGATACTTCTGGGCGACGGCCTGGGTCCGGCCGGCGTGGCTGGCCCGGACCTGGCGCCGCCGTTCCTCCTGTTTCTTCGGATCGCTCGGGATCATGTCCGCCGACCCCAGCGCTCCGCCTTCGTAGAACTGCGACACCAGCGTATCGATGGCGTCCAGCTTGCTGCTCGACCACCGAGTCGATGGACACCGCGACGTCCGGCTGGAACGGATTGGGTTTCTGGAACGAGTCGGAGTAAAAGAGGAACACCGGATTGCGTTTGAGCGGCGGCACGTCGGGACAGAAATTGGGCACTGCCACCATGTACGCCGAGTCCTGGACGAGGACGCCGGTGTAGCGATGATCGGGGTGGTAATCGTTGGGCCGATGACTCATGACGATGTCGGCATTCCATTCCCGGATCAGGCGGGTGATAGTGCGGCGATTCTCCAGGGTCGGCAGCAGCTCGCCGTCGTGAATGTCCAGGACTTCCGTGGCGATGCCCAGGAGGCGTGCGGCGGCCTCGACCTCGGCCTTGCGGCGGCGCGCCAGGGGGCCGCCGGCGTCGCGCCAGTGGCCGATGTCGCCGTTGGTCACGGAGACGAACTTGACGTGGTGCCCCTTCGCCCCCCACAGGATGGCGACGCCGCCGGCCTTCAATTCGCAATCGTCCGGATGGGCCCCGAAACAGAGGATGCGCAGCTTGCCGTCGTCCGGCGGCGTTGCCGGTCGAGCAGCCGATTTCGGTTCCGGTTGCGACTGGGAGCGCGGGGCCCAGGCCCAGAGCAGCCCCAGCACGACCAGGCACGCCACCCCACCTACCACCCGAAAAGTCCCGAGTCTCATGGGACGATCTCCTTTTGGATTGCCACGCAAGGTGCTTGTCGAGTTGCCCATAAGCATATGCCTGGGCCCGGCTTTGAACAGTCGGACATCCTGGCTGCTGCCGTCATCCGGTCCAGGCGCCGCGACGGCCCTGTGCCTGAACCGCACACCACCCTGAGTCGGTTCCGCACTGGGGCGCTCTGTACTGGGACGTTACCCGGCCGTCGCTGTTTCATTGCAAGCCATTGCCATATAACTGGTTAAGTCGTTCAGTGTGGCGTTTCTTCTTGTCCCGGCAGGATTGGCACCGGGCGTGCATTAAGTAAGGTGGTTTCGCCCGACAGTTTGGAGACGGCAAAGGAGGTCACACCATGTTTGGCCTTATGCCTTGGCGCAGGGAAAGACCTGCGGAGACCTTGCTGCCCGAAGCGCGCCCGTTCGCCTTGATGCGGCGGGAGCTGGACACGCTGTTTGACCGGTTCTTCGGCCGCTGGCCGCTGGACCTGCCCGAGATGCTGCCCTATCCAGTCGTCCTGGGCCTGAAGGTGGAGGAGAAGGAGAAGGAGGTGGTTGTCCGGGCCGAACTGCCCGGCTTTGAGCCGGCGGACCTGGACGTGGAGGTGATCGACGACGTGTTGTGGATCGCCGCCACTCGCAAACTCGCGGAGGGGAAGGAGGGTGAGAAGAAGGAGGAGCGCGTCACTGAGCTGAAACGGTACGTGACGCTGCCCCCGGGCGTGGATGCGACCAAGATTGAGGCGTTCTATCGGAACGGCATCCTGGAGCTCCATCTGCCCCGGACTCCGGAAGCGGTCGGCCGGAAGATCGAGATCAAGACCTGAAGTCGCGCACGGGCTGAAGCACTGAAAGGGAACAGCCCGGACGCGGCCACGCCGACTGCATTGACCGTCAGGGGCCGTTCGCCCACGGGTCCTGACGGTCCCTGGAAACCCCGGGAATCCAGGGCTGGAACTCATCGAACCCAGCTCGGGGGCGTAGTCTGGAGTTCGTGAGGATGGTGTGAACCATCCCAGCCTTGGATTCCGGGGTTGTGCCAGTGACAGCAAGACCCCGCCGACGGCCGGAAGTCCCCCCTCCGGTGTCGGCGGGGTTTGCTGTTTTTCCGGGAGCGCTACTTCACCGAGGAAAGGTCGAACACCAGACCTTCACCCTCCTTCGAGACGCTAACCGCCGTTTTGCCGTCGGCCGAGGAACCGGCAAAGGGCGCTTCCTCTCCCGCGGAATGACCGGTCAGCGCGGCAAGGGCCTTGCGTTTCTTCCAGTCATAGATGACCAGGTCGTTCTTCGCAAGACCTGACCCTTTGGCCTTGTCGCCGCCGGGGCTGGCAAAGTAACCGGGGCCTCCTGCCAGGAAACCCGATGCCGTGGCCCACAAATCCGACGGCAGCTCACCCAGGAGCTTGCCGGTCTCGGCGTCGTAGAAGTGCATCCTGCGGACGGAGGAGCCGAACGCCGTGGAGTCGGGCGCCACCGTGATATAGATGCCGGCGTCTTTCAACGGCTGCTTGGGGTTGTCGGATTCAGGCTTCACGGTGCGGGCCAGCTGCCTGGTGTCCAGGTCGTAGCATTCCACTTCATACTTTTCGTGGGACATGAACAGCCAGTATTCCTTGCCGCCCTTCGCGGGAAGGGCAACCTGGAAACGGTTGTCGGGGACCTCGAAGGAGCCGGCATCCGCGTTTGCCGTGATGTCCCACTGCGTGATCTTGCCCTTGGACGCATCGAGGAACATGAAGCTGCGGCTAGTGAGGACCACGACATTGTCGTTGCGGAAGAAACCGAAGGAAAACGACGTTGGCACTTCGCAGACCGGTTGTTTCGTATCGACGTTGAACACCTTGGCGGAAAAGAGTTCCGAGGTCAGCACGAACTTGCCCGAGGGAGAAAGCGCACATTGACCGCCCTTGAACTCCGCGATCATTTTGGGAGCGGCGGAGATGTCCCAAACTTGCGTCATGAGTTTGTACTGCGGGGCACTGTAAGCCAGGGCGAGCCGCTTGCCGTCGCTGGACAGGTGGATGCCCGCGTCGCCGTACGGTTTTCCCGGGAGCTTGAACCGGGCCTTCGGCTGGATCTTGGCCAGATTGGCCGAGAGGACGCCCGGCTGTTCCGGCTTGCTCGGCTCACCCGGCCCGCCTGGGGCTAACCCTGCGCCGAGTTGCGTGAGTCCTTTCATCATGAGATAATCCTCCTTGCTGGCGTGCGCCATCGGTTCGACGACCTTGCCGTCCTTGAACGAGATGCTGTAGTATTTGCCCTTGGTCTCCCAGAACAGGCGGCGAGTCCCTCCCGCTTCCATGGTCTCGGCCGGCTTGCCGAGAACCTCAGTGACCTTCTGCTCGGACATTCCCGGAGTGATGGTCGTGAACTGTTCCGGGGTGAAGTCCTTGCGGCCGCCACCGCACCCAAGGGGCGCGAAAACGAGCAGCAGCGTGACAGATGAGAGCAGTTTTCGATCCACGGTTGTTCTCCTTTTCTTTCGCGGTCGGTTCGGCGACTGTGGGCTCCAGGGCGCGACAAAGGGAAGCACGCGCTGGATCTTCTCTCTTTACGAAGGTGGAAAAGGATGGAAAAGGTTCCATTGCGCCAGAGCAAAGCGCTACACCCCCAGCCGATGCAGTGCCTCATACGCATCGGGCACCAGTGGGTTGCCGTCATAGCCGGTCACCTGCTTGTAGAACTTCACCGCCCGCGCCCGGTCGCCCAGCTGCTCGTGGGCCTGGGCGATCTTGTACCGCGTCTTGGCCCCGCTGCGGTGGCTCGCCAGAAAGTCCTGGTAACACGGGATCGCCAGGTCGGGCCGGCCCAGCTCCACGTACAGGTCCCCCAGCATCTGGCTGGCCACGTACCAGGCGTCCTCGTCCTCACTGGACGCAAACTTCTCCGGCTTGGGGTTGCGGATCTCCTCCAGGTCCGCCAGCGCCTCGTTGCGTTCGCCCAGCTTCAGCCGCACCCGCGCCTGCAGCAGCTTCGCCTGCCGGCTCTCGGGACGGATGATCAGCGCTAACTGGATCAGGTGCGCGGCCACGTCCCACCATTCCACGGTGTTGTACTGCGGCTTGTCCAGGATTGTCTGCGTCTTGCTGATGCAGTAGGCCACGTCAAAGCCGTCGCGGACCCGCTCAAGCCGTTCGCGCAACTGCTCCGGCGTCACCGAGTAGTAATAGCGATCCTTGCGCTCCAGCAGGTCCTTGTCCCTGCCGTTGTATTGCAGGGCCATGTCGGTGAAGCGCAGACCGGAGAGGACGTCGCCGTTGCGTTCGCACAGGTCGGCCAGGGTGCGCAGCGTCTCGATGCCGCTCGATGGGCTTTCCAGGAAAAGCCGGTAGTCCTCGATGGCCGAGTCCAGGTCGCCGCGCGACTGGGCGGCCTCGGCCAGCAGCTTGACCACCATGAAATAGACCTGGGCCTCGCTTTCAGGCAAATTCTTGTGACCGACGCTCCGGCCGGCGCGCTTGGCCAGCTCGTAGTTGCGCAGCGCTCCTTCCACGTTGCCGTTGCGCTGGTGGGCCTGGGCGATCTGCACGAACAGGCTGGGACCGCAGGCCGGCAAGCCGTGAGCCGCCATGCGCAGAAACTCGCCGCCGCGCTGCCAGCGTTCGTTGTCGTTGATCAGGGCCAGGCCCAGGTCCTGAACGTAAAGGTGGTCAAAGCGCGGCGGCGGTTGCGGCGGCCGGGAGAAGAGCGGCAGCGCACCGCTGCTGGCGGGGGCCGGCGCGGGCTCCGGCTCGGCGGCCCAGGTCTCGGCCTCGGCGAAGTATTCTCCCTCGGTCAGGTCGTGGTACACCTCCCGCTTCAGGTCCCAGGCCATCTGATCGTCCCGTTGCTCGGCCAGGCGGCGCTCGACGGCGGCGATCGCTTCCATGCGCCGGCCGGGCATGCCCAGCTGCGGCAGGCCGACGCGCTTGCGCAGCTCCTCGTGCAGCCGCAGGGCCAGCTGCCAGGCGTCCAGGAGGATCTTCTGCCGGTTGGAGCTGTGCCTGCCGAAATGGATCGGGTCCAGGACGTGTTCCAGGTGCACGGCAGCTTGATCGTAGTCCCGGGCGTGAGTGCAGGCCACCGCCTGCCAGTAGGCCGCCGCCGGTTTCAGCTGCGGCCGCTGGCTGACGACGAGGGTCAGCAGGCTTTGGGCCTCGGCCATCTGCTCCGGCCCCGGTCTGCCCTGGGTCAGCAGACCGCCGGCCCGCTCCAGGCACAGGTCGAGATCGACCAGGGCGAGGGTCTGCGGGTCTTGCTTGAGCTGCTCCAGGTTGAGGGAGCGATGCACTTCCCAGAACTTGTCGCGGGCCAGGCTGTTGGCCGGGTCCAGCTGCAGGGCCCGGCGAAGGGCCTGCAGCGCCTGCCGTTGCCGGCCGCCGCGGATGTGGCTCATGCCGCGGAAGACGTACTTCAGCACTCGCAGAGCAGGAAGGATGCGCATGGTGTAGATCAGGTAAAGGCCCAGCGGAACGACGATGCCGATCGAACGGAGATAGCCCGGCGGGGCGTGGACGGATTGCTCAATGGTGGGGGTGAGGATGATGAGCCCCACGGCCAGGGCGGAACACAGGGCGCCGCTCTCGATCTCCGTTTCCTCCTCGCGTCCCGAGAAGCTGAGGACGTAGAAGAACGGCAGACCGAGCAGCAGCTGGATGGCGAAGAGGGTGGGGTCCTTGAGCATGGAGGTGGCGTCCGGTCGGGCCACCCACCAGAACAGCCCGGCCGCCAGGGCCCCGCCCGCCACCAGCACCACCGCCAGGCGAAGCAGCCGCTTGCGGACCAGCCGCAGCAGCACGAAGCCGACGCCCAGCAAGGCACCGCCGCCCAGCACCGGCAGGAGCAGCTCGGTCTGCGCCCCCTGGTGGATCAGGTACGTTCCCACTACAACCCCGCCCAGGATGCCGGCGTAAACCAGGGTGGGGCTCTCCAGCAGCAGGAACAGCAGGAAGATCAGCAGCCGGCCGCGAACCCGGTAGCCCTCGCGCAGCTTGGCGAAGCCGGCCACGGCCAGGGCCAGCACCAGGCCGATCAGCGGCGGGAGGTTGAACCGCAGCAGACCCTGGGAGTAAGTGTCCGGCGGCTCCACGCCCAGCTGCAAAGCGGCGTAGAGGATCAGGCCCAGGAACAGGCCCTTGAAAACGTACTCGATCTGCGGCCAGCGCATGGTCGGTGCTTGCCTCGGGATTGTCGAAACAGGTAACCGCCATTCAGGGTAGCGAGAAAACCGGTGGAGAGGAAGGGGTTCCGTTTTGAAGGGGTTTCGTTTATTGCGGCTCAGGAAGAAAAAGGCCGATGCTCCTCCCACCCAGGGCGATGCCCTGGGCTATCGTGTTGCGCCCCTTCGGGGCGAAAGACAAGGTTTTCCGCCCCGAAGGGGCGCAACACGATAGCCCAGGGCATCGCCCTGGGTCAGGGGCCGCGGCGGACTTTTTCTCGCCCCGCGCTCCGCTGCGCCGCTGCGCGGCTCCGCGTCGCGGCTAAACAAGAACCTCCCTTCCCCTCCCTGCGTAAGATAAGGGTGAAAAGGCGACCCCTGGCAATACTTGCCCTTGCTGAACAGTTGACGGTTCCCTAAAGCAACCAGATCCGGTAGGAACGTTCCGGGTCCTGGCGAGCGAATTGCACCATGATTGAAGTCAAGAACCTGACCAAGTATTTCGGCCCAGTCCTGGCGGTCAACGACGTCAGCTTCCAGGTCGAGAAGAACGAGATCGTCGGCCTGCTCGGCAACAACGGCGCCGGCAAGACCACCATCATGCGCATCCTCACCACGTACCTGCCCGCCACCAGCGGCATCGCCCGCGTGGCCGGCTTCGACGTGATGAACGAGTCGATGGAGGTCCGCCAGCGCATCGGCTATCTGCCCGAGAGCATCCCGCTCTACGGCGAGATGCGCGTGGAGGAGTACCTCCATTACCGGGCCCGCCTCAAGGGGGTCGATCGCCGGCTGAGGCCGCAGCAGGTGGCGGCCTGCCTGGAGCGCTGTCACGTCAAGGAGGTGGCCCGCCGACTGCTGGGCACCCTGTCGAAGGGCTATCGCCAGCGCGTTGGCCTGGCCGACACCATGCTTCACGACCCGCCCATCCTGATCCTGGACGAGCCGACCGACGGCCTCGATCCGGAACAGAAGGCCGCCACGCTGGGCATGCTCAAGGAACTGGGCCAGACGCACACCATCATGCTGTCGTCGCACCTGCTGACCGAGGTGGAAGCGATCGTGCAGCGCGTCCTGATCATCCGCCGGGGCCACCTGGCCCTGGCCCGGAAGCTGTCGGAGCTGGAATCCGACGACGTGGTGGTGGCCGAGGTGCGCGGTCCGGTGGACCAGATCGTCAGCCAGCTGCGGAACCTCGAGGCGGTCAGCCAGCTGACCACCCGGGACCTGGGCGACGGCTGGACCGCCTTCGAGATCCGCGCCCAGCAGAAGCGCGACCTGCGGGAGCCGGTCTTCCACTGCATTGCCCGCGGCGGCCACAGCATGCGGCGGCTGGACGTGCGCCGGCGGACCTTGCAGGACCGCTGGAACGAGATCAACAACTGGGACGACGTCAAGATGCGGGCCATGAGCCCCGCCCGGGAGCCGGCCCGCGTTGAGTCCGGTCCCACTCCGCCATCTCCTCACGTGACCAGCCCCAGTTGAAGCAAGCAGTCGGCAAGCCGGTGAACGCTCCCCGCTCCGGGGGCGTTCGCGTTTGCTGGGAGGAAAGGGAAATGTCGGTCAAGGCAATTGTCGAATCACCCCACGAACGTCCGCGGACCCCGCCCGAGGAGCCCCTCGGCCCCTCGGAAATCCGCCAGGACGACCTGTCCGTCAGCCGCTCCATCGGCCTGGTGGCCGCCTGCCTGGTGCTGCTGGGCGGCCTGATCATCGTGGTCAACTGGTCGGGCCGAACCACGGCGATCGGTCCCGGCGTGGCCTCGATCATGCTGGTACTCGGGTTGCTGGGCCTGCTCTTTCATGCTTCGGTGGATCGGGAACTGGAGTTCCGGCAGATCTATCGCGTCCTGGGCTGGGCCATGCTGGTCGTTGGCGCCTTCCTCTCCTTTCTTCCCTACCCCAAGAACGCCGGGGACATGTTCTCCACGGGCTATCTCCTGATGGCGGTGGGGCTGCTGTTCCAGATCGCTCCGCTGCGGAACGAAACGGACCCCTACTGGCGCAACGCGACCCAGTGGATCCTGGGAGGGGCCGGCGGGATCATGGCCGTGTTCGGTCTGCTGGGCGGCTTCTGGTTCGCCGACTCGAACAAGGACTTTCTGCTGCCCATCGGGCTTCTGGTGGCGGTGCTGGGCCTGGTCTACCTGGTGGCTTGCGTGGTCAGCAAGGGCATCAGCGACAACCTGAGCTATCGGGTCGGCCTGGGCATCGGCGCCCTGGGCCTGCTGGTCTTCGTCCTGGCCCTGGTCCGTTCGCTGTGGCCAGGCCTGTTCCGTTCCGGACCCAGCAGTTTCCTGCTCCCCTGGGGCATCCTGCTGCTTGGCATGGGCCTGTGTTACCTCCTCGTCTCGGTTGGCTTGATCTCGGAAAGCCGGCTGGTAGCCATGACCCGGCGCGAGCTCGGCGCCTTCTTCTACTCGCCCCTGGCCTACCTGGTCCTGCTGGGCGTCGTCGTCTGTCAGTGGGTCGATTACGTCGCGGCACTCGGTGAACTCCTTCGCGACCGGAGTTCCCAGGAGCCGATCGTGGGCATCTTCCTCTTTGGGATTGCCCCTGTCTTTTTCGTGATGTTCGCCGTCCCGGCCCTGACCATGCGGTTGCTCAGCGAGGAGCGCCGGACCGGCACCCTGGAGGTCACCTTGACCACGCCGGTCAACGACGTCCACATTGTCCTGAGCAAGTTCTTTGCCGCCTGGCTGATGTATCTGCTGCTGTGGGTCCCCCTGGGACTGTACCTGATCGCTTTCCGCATTGGTGTGAACAAGGATTTCGACTATCGCCCGGTCCTGGGCTTCTCACTCACGGCGATGGTGATGGGCGCGATGTTCGTCAGCATGGGCTTGTTCTTCTCCAGCCTGACCCGCAACCAGGTCATCAGCGGGGTGATGTCCTTCGCGGGGATGTTAGTGCTGACCATGATCTTCATTTTCAAGCAAATCCTGGCTGCGCCCCAGGATGCGATGAGGGGACTTCCGACCCCGGAGAACGGCTGGGTCGTGGTCCTCAGACACGTATCCTACCTCGACCTGTGGCGGGACACCGTCCAGGGACAGATTCTGTTGCGCCAGTTCGTGTTTCCGGTAACCGTGACGATCCTGTGGCTCTTCCTGACGACCAAGGTCCTGGAGGCGCGCAAGTGGCTGTGAGCCCCAACCCCCAAGGCCCCTGGAAAGGACGAACGCACCCATGACCAGCAACCAACCGACCGCTGCTCCCGTACCGCCCTCTCCGCCGCTGCCGCTGGGATTGGAGGCCCTGGCTCGTCACCCCGCGCAAGTGGCCTATGGCCTGCTGGTGCTGGCCGCTCTGCTGGCGATCATCCCCATTATCATGTCGCTCAAGTACGGTTCCAGCGTCGTCTGGATCAGCGTCTGGGGTGGAGCGCTGGCCGGCTGCTGCGCCCTGGCCGCTCTGGTCTTGCTGTCCCCCCCAGGCGGCGGACCGTTGACGGGCACGGATCGGTTTCGGCTGGTGCTCTTGACCCTGGGCGGGGTGTGCGGCTTGCTCACGGCCCTGCTCGGCCTGCTCCTGCCGTTCACCCTTGGCTACCGCGACACGTTTGTCGGCGGCCTGGTCGAGTGGCACAAGAAACCCCTGCTGCTGGTCGAGGTGGGCGCGGCACTGCTGGGCGGCCTGGTCCTGATGTTCCTCAGCCTGCAACTGGCCCGCGGACTGGAGCACAGCCGGGCCGTCCTCCGCCGCCTGCTGTACGGGTACAATGCCGTCCTCAGCACGCTGCTGCTGGTGATCGTCCTGCTGCTCGTCAACGTCCTCTCGTTTGTCCGCTTGCCTCCCTTTGAGGTCATGAGCAAGACCTTCGACTGGACTTACAGCCGGCAATTCAGCCTCAACGACAGTTTTGCCAAGTTGCTGGAAAGCGAAAGCGTCAAGAAGGAGCCCATCCACGTCTACGCGATCACCGCGGGCGGTATTCCCATGCTCCGGGACGATCTGGAACGACTGCTGGCGAACTGTCGTAACGTCAATCCCAAGCTGACCTACACCTTTCTGTCACGCGACGCCAACGTCAAGGAAGTGCAGGACCTGATGGACAAATACACGATTCCCGAGCCGAACGGCCTGCTGGTCGTCTTCGGGGAGGAGAGCGGCAAACCGGCGACGGAGTTCATCAATCGCCGGGACCTGGGACTGATTCCCTTCGACGTGGGTGACGGGCGGGTGGGTCTGACCCGGTTCGCGGGCGAAAGCGCCCTGTACAAGGCCATCGACTTTCTGTCCCAGGGCAAGAACAAGCCAGTGATTTACTTCACCCAGGGCAACGGCGAACTGGAGATCACCCACCCCGTGGATCGCGAGCAAGGTCCCAACAGCATCTCCAAAGTGTTCGACAACATGAGCCAGGGGAACTATACGCCCAGGGAGCTTCGCTACGACGGCACCGAGAAACCCGATCAGCTGGCCCGCCGGCTCCTGGAGGAGGCGAGTGTGGTCGTGGTCGCCCGGCCGACCCGGCCGCTGCCGTCCGAACTGGTCAGTGCCCTGCGCGAGTACGTCAAGGGCGCGGGCAATCGCAAGGGCAAGCTGTTGCTCCTGTTCGACGTGGTGACCGACCAGAAGGGAAAGATGATCGAGACGGGTCTGGAACCGCTCGTGGCCGAGTACAAGATCAAGGTCAACGACGACCGGGTGATCTCCCCCCTGGTGAGGAACCCCCGCTTGGCCCCCGCCATCTTCGACTCGAAAAGCACCAACCCGATCGCCCAGAGCTTCCGCCAGGGAGGCATTGAATTCTATTTTCCCATGCTCGATGCCCGGTCGCTGGAGATCCTGCCCGGCGGACCGGCGGCGAGTTCCATTCGCGCGGAGCCCCTCCTGCTTGTGGCCCCGGATGCACGCCCCTGGGGCGAGACAAACCTCAGTGCCAACCCGTCCGCTCTTGTCAGGGAGTGGCGGGCGAGCGGCGGTCAGAACCCCAAATCGTCGGCGAAACCGCTGGTGGTGGCGGCCACCGTGTCCGAATCGGCTTCCCCCCGCAATCCGATGGACCCCCACGCTGCCATGACCGAGAACCAGAAGCCGGTCCTGGTCGTCTTTGGCGACTCCACCTGGCTGGCCGATCCCAACTTCGAGGGCGATGCCTGGAGCCTGTTCAACAGTTGCCTGGTCTGGCTTCGCGAACGACCCGACACGGGTGTCAAGATTGAACCCAAGAGACCTGAGTTCTTCACGCCCAGCGTTCCTCCTGATGGCGGCCTGCGTCTGGTCTTGCTGCCGGGCGCCTTGATGGTGCTGAGCATCATCGGTCTGGGCGTCGGCGTCTGGGTAGTCCGGCGACGCTGATCGCAATAACCCGAGAGAACTCCAGCCATGAGTTTCAAAACGACTTACGTCCTGTTCGGCATCCTCGGCGTGGTCCTGGTCGTGTTCGCCGTGACCCTCTGGCTGAACCCGCTGCCGCCGGACCTCTCCGAGTTTGTCCTGCCCAGTCTGCACGACCCGGCCCACAAGGCCGATCCCAGCGACGTCACCGAGGTGACCCTGGAGCGCAATCGGCCCACCGAGGAAAAGTGGGTCTTTGTCAAGGACGAGAAAACCAACCTGTGGCGCATTACCGAACCGCGAGAGCTGCGGGCGGATCAGGCCGCCGTCAACGGTCTGGTGAGCCAGGTGTTCCAGGCGCGCAGGGCCAGCAATGCGGACAAACCGCGCAAGCGCGATGACGTCGGACTGGCACCCGCGGCCGAGGTGGTCGTCCTCAAACTGAAAAACGGCAAGACCCTTCGGCTCGAAGTGGGCAACTCCTCCGGCGGCACCGCGGACGCTGTCACCTACGTGGGTTCCTCCGACTTGCCCAAGGAGATCCTCGCGGTCGCCAAGAGTTCGCTGGACGACCTGAAGCGCAACCTGAAGGCTTATCGCGACCGCAACCCCCTGACCGCCCGGGAGGGCGACATTCAGTCGGTAACCCTCGTCGAGGAGAAGGCCGGCAAGCCCGTGCAGCCACTCGTGGAGTTGGAGAGACGCGACACCCGCTGGTACTACGCCAAGCCCTTCATCGGAGACGCCGAGCGGGACAGCGACCCCACCGCCCCGAGTCTGCCGGCGGCCACCGCCCCGACCAGCGTGCAGACCCTGCTCAGCGACCTGACCAACCTCCGCATCGATTATCGCTCCGAGGAGAAAAACGATTTCGTCGCCGACAACGTCATCGCGACCTGGCCAAATACAACCTGGGCGACAAGGACCCGATCCTGAAGATCCAGGTCAAGGTGGTTGACGAGATCAGCAAGACCATCAAGGAGGGCAAGGAAGAAAAGTCCGAGAAGACCGCCACGATCACCCTGCTGGTCGGCGTTGGCAAGAAGGTCGAGGACAAGGAGTTCAAGACCGAGAAGTATTACGCTCGCCGGGAAGGCGAGAAGGATGTCGTCATGATCCCGGCCAGGAACGTCGATAGCCTGCTCAAGCTGGTGCAGCAGCCCGACGCCCTGCGCGATCGCCACCTGGTCCGCCTGGAGAGCAGCATGAAGCCGGATGCGCTGAACGTCACCTACAACCCCGCCAGACCGCCGCTGGAGTTCCGCCATCCCGACACAAAGCCGTGGCAACTGTGGCAGGGCGACAACGAGCAGAAGATCGATGAAGGCATGGTCACGGCGCTGATCACCATGCTCACCGAGCGCAACAAGAGCATCACCTTCCTCGATCCCAGGACCAAGGATTCCGAGGTCGGCCTGGACAAGCCGGGGGCCAGGGTGGAACTGTGGGTCGATGGCATCGCCAAGGAAGAGAAGAAGGAAGACAAGGACGAAAAGAAAGAGGACAAGGACAAGAAGGACGAGAAGGACAAGAAAGACAACAAGAAGGATGCGTCAAAGGAGAAGAAGGACGACAAGCCGGCCAAGCCGAAGCTGAAGGCCCCGGCGAAGCCGACGGTCAAATTGACCTTCGCCTCCGCCGGCCGGATGGCCACGGACGTGGTGGTCAAGCGTGAGGTCCTCAGCGAGGAGCCGGAGAAGCCGCCGACGGTCACGCTGATGCGCGTGCCGGTGGTGATCTACGACCGGGTGACGGAAGGGCCGCTGGCGTACCTGGACAGGTCGCTGCCGAAGTTCAGCCCATCGGGCGAAGTGACCAGGGACGTGACCCAGCTGATTTACGAGCAGGACGGCAAGGTGACGGAAGTGACCAAGGAGCGGGGGGACAACAAGCCGTGGAAGATCGTCAAGCCAACCGACCTGGCCGGCCGGGAGGCGAACCCGCTGACCCTGTCGGTGCTGCTGGAGCACCTCAACCGGCTGAGGGCCGTCAAGCTGGTCGCCGACAAGGGCACTCCCGAGTATGAGAAAAAACTGAAGGAGTCCGGCCTCGAAACGCCCTCCGCCCGGGCGACCCTGATCGTGAGCCCGGAGGGCAAGCCGATCAAGTACGAGTACCTCTTCGGCAAGGAGGAGAGCCCGGGCTTCCTGTATGCCAAGCGGGGCAATAGCGACTTGATCTTCACCGTCCACAAGAGCGACATTGCTCCGTTCAAGGATGACCTGCTGACCAGGACGGTGTTCAAGTTTGAATCGGACAAGGTCAAGTCGGTCAAGCTGACCGGCTGGAAGAAGGTGACCGGCGTACAGACCACGCTGGAGGTGGAGAAGGACGGGAGCGGCTGGAAGATCAAGGCCCCCGAGGGGTTCAAGGTCGATTCCTCCAAGATCACCACTCTGGTCGATGGCCTGGCCAACCTGCAGCTGGAGAAGTACGTCTCGCACGGCAAGAAGCCTGCTCCCGATCAGGAGCTGGACGTTGCTGATCGGCGCGCTGCGGATCGAGATTGTCGTTGAGGGCGAGAAACAGCCGTACGTGCTGAACGTCGGCAAGGCGGAAGGCAACGGCTACCTGGCCACCAGCGACAAGCTGCCCGGCGACGTGTTCACGGTGCGCAAGGACCTGTTCGAGAAAGCGCTGACGGCGCCGGCGTACTTTGCACGGTGAGCCGTTTCGGGGTGGTGTTGTTCACGACCCCTGCCGGCTTGCCCGGCAGGTGAAGGAGGTCGCTGGCTAGAGGAAGGTGGGGAGAAAAAGTCTTTGGCGCAGCAGTTCTAGCTGGTGACCTGCTTCACCTGCCGGGCAAGCCGGCAGGGGTCGTAACGAGGTCCCTGCCTCACTCCTGGTGGAAGTACACCACCACGCAGGTGACGTTGTCGCGCGAGCCGCGTTTCAGGGCCAGGTCCACCAGATGGTCGGCCCAATGCTGGGGATCGTGGAATTGCCGGGCCCCCTCGCGCAGGTCGTCGTCGCTGACGTGGTTGGTCAGGCCGTCGGTGGCCAGCACCAGCACGTCGCCGTCGTGGGGCGTCAGCGGGCGGACGCTGGTGGCCTCGCTGACCTCGGTGCAGCCGAGGAACTTGTACAGGACGTTGCGCCAGGGACTTTCCTGGGCTTGCTTGTCGGTGAGGGTGCCGTTGCGTTTCAGGGCGTCGGCCACGGTATGGTCGATGGTCAGCTGCTCGACGCGGTTGGCGCGGATCAGGTAGGCCCGGCTGTCGCCGACGCCGGCGACGTAAACCTGGTCTTTCTGCTGGAAGGCGAGCACGGCGGTGGTGCCCATCTTCTTGCGGGTGGGCTGATGCCGGCCGGCCTCGATGATGGCCTGGTTGGCCTCGTCGAGGGCCTTGAGGACGGCCTGGCCGGGTTCCTCGCGCGGGGCCAGGTCGGTCAGGATGCGCGGGATGATCTCGGCGGCCATGCCGCTGGCCTGCTCGCCGTAGTCCTGGCCGCCCATGCCGTCGGCTACCAGAAAGACGTGGTTGGTGGGATCGGCCACGTAGCGATCCTCGTTGTTGGATCGCAGACCGCGTGCCGAGCGTGCGCCCACCCGGAGAACCAAGTCTGCCATCTGCCGGCTCCTCACTGCAACTGCCACCTGCCCGAACAGGACGGCACCGGGAACGTCCTTTGTGCATTGTACACCAGCCCTGTGTGGCAAGCTATCCAGGAAAACTGTGCCTGGCAATGGAAATTCTCGAATCCTCACCGCTCGGCCAACGCTCATGCAACGCCGCTGTCAACCCGAGATCATGGACCAGCCGGACCTGAACCGGGCCCATCATGAGGGGGCCCTGCACGATCTGAGCCGGATCAACTGGTGGAGCCGGAGCAGCGGCATCCTCTGGCCGCCGCTGCGGCAGCTGGCCCGGCAGACTGCATCCCCGGCCGGTGCGCGTGCTGGACCTGGCCACGGGTGGCGGCGACGTGCCGATCCGGCTGTGGTTCAAGGCACGCCGGGCGGGGCTGAACCTGGAACTGGCCGGCTGCGATCACAGCGTTGTGGCCATCGACCATGCCCGCTCCCGGGCGGCTCAGGTTGGGGCCGGCGTCGCTTTTTTCGTCCATGACGTGTTGCGGGGTGAGCCCCTGCCCGGCTACGATGTGGTGATGGCGTCTCTGTTCCTGCATCACCAGGAGAGCGAGGAGTCGGCCCGCTTCCTGCTGCGGCGCATGGGCGAGATGGCGGGCCGGCTGGTCCTGGTCAACGACCTGATCCGTGGCCGGCTGCACCTGTGGCTGGCCCGGTTGGCCTGCCGGTTGCTGGTGTCATCCTACGTCGTCCACACCGATGGCCCGCGCTCCGTCGAGGCCGCCTTTACCCGCGCCGAGGTGCGACGCCTGGCCGAGTCCGCCGGCTTGACCGGGGCGACCGTGGCCTGGCGCTGGCCGTTCCGCTTCCTGCTGACCTGGAGACGACCCCTGTGAACGCTGCCCACCCTCCTTCCGCGGACCGTTCCCGGCTGGCACTGCTCGGGATGGGCACGGCCATTCCCGACGCCGTCATCGACCAGAACGACGGCATGGAAATCGCCCGGGTCCTCTGCGCCCGCACTCCCGAGCAAGCCACCTGGCTGCCGGCCATGTACCAGGGGACAGGGATCGACAAGCGATCCCTGTGCCTGGGAAAGGAAGTGGTCCGCGACGTCCTCGAAGGCACGCGCCACTCCGGCTCGCCCTTCCTGCCAAAGGAGAGCCAGGACGACCGCGGGCCGACCACCGCCGTTCGCATGGAGCATTACCGGAAGCTGGCCCCGCCCCTGGCCGTGGCCGCCTCGAAACAGGCCCTGGAGCAATCGGGTCTGTCGGCCGGGCACATCACCCATCTGATCACCGTCACCTGCACTGGCTTCTTCGCCCCGGGGCTGGACCTGGCCCTGATCCAGGGCCTCGGTCTTTCCGCCACCGTCGAGCGGACCCAGGTGGGTTTCATGGGGTGTCACGGGGCGCTCAACGGCTTGCGGGTCGCCCGCGCTTATTGCGAGGCCGATCCGGCGGCCCGGGTGCTGCTGTGCGCCACCGAGCTGTGCAGCATCCACTACCACTACGGCTGGAACCCGCAGCAGATGGTGGCCAACGCCATCTTCGCAGACGGAGCCGCGGCGCTGGTGGGAGGCCCGTCCGGCTCGGCTGGCCACTGGCGCGTGACCGCGACCGGCTCGTGTCTGCTGCCCGATACGGCCGATGCCATGACCTGGAACGTGGGCGATCACGGTTTCGAGATGACTCTGGCCAAGAAGGTGCCGGGACTGATCGCGAGCAACCTCCGCCCCTGGCTGGAAGGCTGGCTCGCCAAGCAGGGCCTGACCATCGCCGAGGTCGGCTCGTGGGCCATTCACCCGGGCGGCCCGCGCATCCTGTCGGCCGTGGAGGAGGCCCTGGGGCTGCCGCGCGAGGCGTCGGCCGTGGCCCGCCAGGTCTTCGCCGAGTACGGCAACATGTCGTCGCCCACGGTGCTGTTCATCCTTGACCGATTGCAGGGGTTGAACGCGGCCCGACCGTGTCTGGCCATGGGATTTGGGCCAGGATTGATGGCGGAGGTGGTGCTGCTGAGGTAGAATGGTGAAAGTAGGCGGCACACTCCGTGTGCCGAGCTGCGGCACACGGAGTGTGCCGCCTACTTTGGCAAAACCGGAGTCCGAATGAGGTGACGAGTCCAGCACTGAACGGTTTGAACCCGACATCCCAGCCCAGACAGGACAGCACGGCCGCGGCCACGCTGATTGCCTGGCTGGACCGGGAAATCTGGCTGGTCACCGCGCAGCACGGCCCCCGGCGGAGCGGTCTGATCGCCACGTTTGTCAACCCCGCCTCGATCGTCACCGAGATGGCGCGGATGGTCGTCGGCCTGTCCCGGCTGCATTTCACCTGGGAGCTGGTCGAGGCCAGCGGTGCCTTTGCCCTGCACCTGCTGAGCGAGCAGCACCTGGAGCACGTCTGGCGCTTTGGACTGCGCTCCGGTCGGGAGCAGGACAAGTTCGCCGGCCTGGTCGTTCGCACCGGCCAGACCGGCAGTCCGATCCTGGAGGACTGCACTGGCTGGATGGACTGCCGGGTCGAGGCGAGCCTGCCGACCGGCGATCGCACCATCTGCCTGGCCGAGGTGGTGGAAAGTCAGGTGACCAACTTTGGCCCGCCTCTGACCCAGCGCCGCCTGCTGCAGCTGGCACGACCGGAGTACCTGGCCGAGCTAAAACGGCAACTGCACGCCGACAGCATCGCCGACGCCGAGGCGATCCGTCAGTGGCGTGAGGAACGGCAAAAGGCGTGACGCCGCCATGTCCCCTCCCGATTCTCTTCCAGCCCTGCTCGGCGGTCCGCCTGTCTGTCCCGAAGGCCCTCCCGACTGGCCGCTGCCCGACGAAGCGATCCGCGACGCCCTGCTCTCCGCCTGGCAATCCGGCGCCTGGGGCAGGTACGTCGGCGGCTTGCTGGATGAGCTGGAGCGGAGGCTCAGCGCGTTCTTCCAGGTGCCGCACGTTTCAACCTGCGGCAGCGGCACCTACGCGGTGGAACTGGCCCTGCGTGCCCTCAAGGTCGGCCCCGGCGACGAGGTGATCCTGGCCGGGTACGACTATCCCGGCAATTTCCTGAGCGTCCACGCGGTCGGGGCGCTGCCGGTGCTGATCGACGTCGCTGCCGACAACTGGAACCTGGCGCCAGAGCAGTTGGTCGAGGCGCTCAGTCCAAAGACCAGGGCGATCCTCGTCTCGCACTTGCACGGCGGTCTGGTGCCGATACCCGAAGTCATGGCGCTGGCTCCCGGAGTGGCGGTGATCGAGGATGCGGCCCAGGCGCCGGGGGCGTGGTTGGAGGGTCGGCCGGTGGGCAGTTGGGGCGACGTGGGCATCGTCAGCTTCGGCGGCTCCAAACTGCTGACCGCTGGCCGGGGCGGGGCGATCCTGACCCGGCGGGCGGACGTGGACCAGCGGGCCCGGCTGCTGCTGACGCGCAGCGGCAACCGGGTCTGCCCGATGGCGGAACTGCAGGCGGCCGTGCTGCTGCCGCAGCTGGAACGGCTGCGGGAACGCAATGAGCAGCGGGCCGCGGCGGTGGGCCGGCTGGGGATGCTGTTGCGGGACGTGCCGGGGTTGAGGCTATTCCGCAATCGGGAAGGCGAGAGGGAGAGCCGGCCGGCGTTCTACAAGGTGGGCTTTCAGTACAACGCGGCGGCATTTGGCTTGCCGCGGGAGAAGTTTGTCGCTGCTCTGCGTGCGGAGGGCATCGCCTTTGATGCCGGCTTCGATGCGCTGCACGTGGGCCGATCGCCGGGCCGGTATCGGGCCGCGGGGCCGCTGACCGAGGCCGAGCGGGCGCACGTGGGGACGGTGGTGCTGCACCATCCGCAGCTGCTGGGGACGGAGGAGCAGGTGGAACAGGTGGTGCGAGCAGTGCGGAAAGTGTGGGCGTTTGACTGGGCCAATTCCGCGTGATGCCGAAGTGTGGCACGGTCGGGAGACCGTGCCACAACAGATCCAATTCAGATTCACCTTCTGGGACAACCTCGTAACATACACCCCAGAGAGGTGTTTCCGATGACGACCGCTGCATCGTTTCTCCGCCTGGCCGTGGTTCTGCTGGTTGGCCTGTTCTCCGGCGGGATTGCCCTGGCCTTCCCTGCCGACAGCAAGCTGGTTGCCGTCTCGGGGAAGGTCGTCGGCCCGGACGGCAAGCCGGTGCCGGGGGCGAAACTGTTCGTGGTCGAGTCCGAAGAATGGAAGCCGGCCCCGGAGCGGGAAGCGAACGCCGAGGGCGGTTTCGCGTTTGACCTGGCACCATTGCCGGTTGGGATGTCTTTACGCTACCTTGTCGCCACCGCGCCGGATCTCGGATTGGGCTGTGACTGGGCCGACGTATCCGGGATCCACGAACAGCGTGAGGACGTGGTGCTGAAGCTGCCCCGGGACGAAGCCATCCGCGGCCGGATTGTGGACCTGGAGGGCAAACCCGTGGCCGGGGCCAGGGTCCGAGCCACGGTCCTGGAGACCGGCGCGGACGACACGCTCAATGCGTTTGTCCGCCTCTGGTCGCCGGACAAGGAGAAACAACAGGAAGCGTTCGGCACCTTGCTGCACAAGCGCCTGAACACGGGAAAGGCCACGGCCGAATGCTTCTCGGCCACGACCGACGCGGAGGGGCGCTTCGCCCTCACCGGCATCGGCCGGGACCGCTGCCCCCAGCTGACCATCCGTGCCAAAGGAAAGGCGAGCGTGGTCTGCATCGTGCCGATCCGACCGGATTTCAAGCCGGCTCCCGGTGGACTGACCGGCAGCCCTGTCCTCGGCCCCGTCTTCACTCTGCCGATCGCTCCGTCGCAACCGGTCACCGGCGTGGTCCGCGACCTGGCTGGGAAACCTGTCGCCGGAATTGCCATCCTCGGCCAGGTCGATCTGACGGACTCCGCCCCGTCGGGCTATCTCATCCTGCCCGAGGTGGCAGTGGTCAGTGATGCCCAGGGGAAGTATGTTCTCGACGGTCTGCCCAAGGCGAAGAAGTACGTCCTGCTCGCCGATCCGAAACCGGGCCAGGGCCTGGTCCATAAGTTCGTCATCCGAAAAGATGCCGCCGGGTTCGCTGGATTGACAGCGGACCTGGAGCTGCCGCGCGGGGTCGTGCTCAGCGGCAGAATCACGGATCGCAAGACCGGCAAACCGGTCCGGGGACACCTGTTCTATCGTCCGCTGGTGTCGAACCAATGGGTGGAGAAGCATCCCGGCTACGACAGCCCCGGCATCGCTCCGTGGTACAACGACGCCTCCGGCTGGACTGACAGCGAGGGCCGCTACCAGGTGACCGTTGTTCCGGGCCCGGGCATTCTCCACGTCCGAGTCTTCCCCGACCACGTGGGGCGCAACTACCTGCTGGCGAAACTGGCCCCGGAGGACGATACCGATGAGATCCTCCAAAAGGACTTCGGTCCACTGAAGACCTTCAAGACCGGCGGCCAGGGCGGCGGTTTCAGTCCGACGAACCTGCACGCGTATCGTGTCCTTCGCATTGCCGCCGATGCCCGGGCATTCACCACGGACGTGACCGTCGATCCTGGAGTCCAGCGCACGGTCAAGATCGTCGGTCCGGACGGGCAGCCAGTGAGCGGGGCCTGGGTGCTGAACGCGGGTCCCTTCGGCGGCTTCTCGAAACCGCTGGCCACGGCGGAGTTCCTGGCTCAGGCTCTGGACCCGGAAAAACCGCGGCGGATCTACGCCCAGCACGACGGCAAGAAACTGGCCGGCTTCGTGAGCCTCGATGGCAAGGAAACCGGCCCGGTGACCCTCAAGCTGGAGCCAACGGCGACGGTCACCGGCCGGGTCGTGGATCGGGAGGGCAAGCCGGTGAAGGATGCGCGGATCAGTCGAAGCTACGAGGATGGGGAGATCGGCATCTTGCTCAACACCCGCGATCGGTACAACACGGCCCCGGTCCTCACGGACGCGGAGGGCCGGTTCACGCTAACGAACGTCCCGGCGGGGCTGAGCGTCCGCTTCAGCGCGTGGAAGAAGGGCGGGTCACTCGGACACGACACTCCGGCGCGGAAACTGAAGGCGGGCGAGACGCTGGACCTGGGGGACTGGAAACCGACAGAATAAGCGGAGTGGGGAACAGGAAGGATTAACGGTTCGGAGTCTGCTCGCTGGTCTGCTTCACCACGCCAGAACCAGTGCGTTGCCGAACCGCTCGCGCAGCTGGTCGTGAGTCTTCGCATCGAGGCACTGGTGGGAAGCACTAACCGTGACAGTCGATCCAAGTGTGGCGAGTCGGCCAGTGCTGCCGCACCGGTGCTCGTCATTGAGCTATGGCGGAGGTCCAGCAACCGCAGCCGTGACAGTGCTGGGCACGAGGCTATCGCCTCCACGCCGTTGTTAGTGATCTGATTCTCGTACAGACATAGCTCCCGCACTGCTGGCAGCCATGCGGCATTGAGGAGCTTGGCGAGGCCGGAGTCCGTGATGCCGCTTCCGGGCAGGTTGAGCCGAGCGAGCGAACCGACGTGGGACGAATCGGCCAGTGCGGCGCAGTCGGCATCGTCGAGAGGCAGGGAAGCGAGCGTGAGCGCTCGCAGCCGAGATAAACCCGCACAGCTGGCCAGTGCCACCCCAAGGCGCGACGCTTCATTCTTTCCACTTGCGTATAATTCTCGCAGTGACCCCAACTGGACGGAATCAACCAGGCGCAAGCACTGGCCGCATCCAGACAGTTCAGCGAGAGCCGGCGAAGGCGTCCGAAGGCCCCGTTCGCAATTGCAACCGCCGTGTAGTCATTGGTGCGGAGGTGCAGGGAACCGAGGTTGGGCGCAAGTCCGGAGGCACACAAATCCGACACCCACGCTGGACCGTGTTGCCGGACAGCGAGAGTAAGATCGTTGAGCTGGGGCAGGCAAGCCTGCCCCAGCGCTCGGCTGGCAGCAGGAGAATACGCCCCAAGACAGAGCCACAGCGAATGAATCCCGGCGGTCCACTGGGCCGCCAGAAGACCACCGAGATCATCTGCGCTTTCTTCGATAGCCATCAGCCCGAAGTTTTCGAGCCGCGACCAGCGAGCCTTGGCAAGGGCGCGGCCAGCCCCGTGTTCCCTCTCGTCGCTTTTTCCCAGAACGACATGCCGCAAGCCCACGAGCCGGTCGTTGGCAGCGAGGGCGGACCATGCGGCCGGGCCAAACGTGGCGTCCCCCAGGTCGAGCCACTCCAGCGGCCCAACGGCTGGCGAGGTGAGCAATGGGAGTAGCTCATACGATGAAAGGTCCAAGATACGCAGGCCCGTAAGCTTCGCCAGTCCAGGCCAGGCAAGCAGCGGACCAAGCAGAACTGTCTCCTCAGACCAGTTATTGACAATTAACCGCCGCAACCGGCCCGTACTCAACCTGCCGAACAACGCCGCAACGGTATCCGGACTTTCGCCGTCAAGGTCGAATTCCAGGTCGGTCAGTCCTACCTCAGCGATCTGTCGCGCCGTTTCAGCTAACTCGCCCGAGCGATCAGCGGAGGCGACCTCCAGCCGCCGCAGCGGCAACAACTCAGCCAGTAGTGCCCCTTGGCGCAGAAAGGCGGCAGCGCTCATCTTCACCTCTTCCGGCATCCCTCGCCGGAAGTTCAGTTCGACGCCCTCGCCCATTTCGGCAGGTGGGCCAGCCAGCGTGCCTGATGCTCGGCGAGCAGGTCCTGCGAGCGTTCCTCCATCTCGAAGCGCGCGGGATCGTATTCGGGCAGCTGCGCCAGCCGGACTTGCAGGCGGATAAACTCGGCTCGATCCGGGTCGCCGTTGTCCTCCAGCCAGTCCGCGAACACCAGACGAACCGCATCGTCGTCGGGGTTCGCACGGATGTCGGCCAGGAAGGAGTCGGCTCTGCTCATGACAACGCCTCACGAAACCACGAACGCCTCGTGTTCTTCGCCATCATACCGACCATCCGGACGGAGTCCAGCACAGCCTGGGCAGTCGCCGGAGCGTGCCACGGAGTGACGCCGTGTGATGGTAGCACTCTGGCAATGTCGGTCTAACTGACACGCACGGGGCAAGCACGGACACGCACTGACGCCTCCTGGGACATTGCCAACAAACCGGCGCCGTTGGCACGGTGGCATTTTCGGCAAAGCCGCATGTCGGCGGAGACGCCTCCTGGAACTACCTGGTATCATGGACCCAACACGAGGTGTTTCCGATGACGACCGCTGCACCGCTCACTCAGCTTGTCCGCCATCTCCGCCAGAAGACGGAGCTGCACCCCTTCGAGAATCTGCCGGATGCCGAGCTGCTGGAGCGCTTTCGCACCCAGGGCGACGTCGAGGCGTTTGCGGCCATGGTCCGCCGGCACGGGCTGGGCGTCCTGGCCGCCTGCCGCAAGGTGCTGACCTCGGACGCCGACGTGGCCATCGTGGCTGCTCCTTTCGACGGCGCACCTCGGTCATTGTGCGGACGGCCCTCCTGCGAACCTGCAACGCCAGGCCGTCTTCCGGGGGCAGTTGCTGTTTTCCGTTGGTGAAAATGGGTTGGCCTGCTAAGTTAATGTTGCTAAACAACTTGGGTGTTCACGGAAGCAAGGACCGCACAGGTTGCTCCTGAAAGAAAGGGAGGTGGTTCATGGAGACCAAGGATCGAGACACGGCGGTGGGCGTCTTCACGGACTTCACGCACGCCGAACAGGCCATCGAGGAGCTGCGGAGCAGCGGCTTCGCGTCCGACCAGATTGGGTTCATTGCCGACGATCCGGAAAAGATGGAGGCTCCCCCAGTGGAGTCGAGCACACAGGCGGGGAAGGGAGCGGCCGTCGGGTCTACCGTCGGCGGGGTCCTCGGCGCCGCCTTGGGCTTGGCGGTGGCCGTGGTCTCCCTCCCGGTGGCGGGCGCGGTGATCGTGGGCGGGCTCCTGGCCGGTGCGATCACGGGTGGGGCAAGTGGAGGGATCCTTGGGGCCCTGATCGGCCTGAACGTTCCGGAGGAAGAGGCTCGTCACTTTGAACAGCAGTTTCACTCGGGTCGCTCCCTGGTGACAGTCCATGCCGGCGACCGCTATGAGGAGGCGGTCGCCATCCTGCGCCGCGTGGCGGAACGACCGGAACACCATCACGCCCGGCCCCGGACGCACGACCTGTCGAGCGATAGCCGCCCCGACGACGGCGCCGGCAGCGTCTTCGTCCCATGGCCCTGAGCATGGCTCCGGCGAAAGCCGGATAAAGTTAGGAGAGAAAGGATGCAGGTGAAGAAAGGACCATAACACGAGCGGCCCACTGCCAGGAGGTACAGTCCCGCCGCTCGAAAACCGGCCGCAACTGCTGGAGGAAAGCAGCCGCGACCGGATGGATAAAAGGGTTACAGTCCAAGTCGTTAGTTGCGAAGGGCTGGTTCGTGCCCATCCTTCGGGAGCAGGGACCCAGCGGCGATCGGGCTTACCGAGGAGCTAACCCCGTTGGTCAGAAACTTCATCAGGGTTGCACTGACACCTTCCACGGTGCCTCCACCACCGACTGCCAGGATCTCCGGCATGATCTTGATGCCCCGCTCTGCCAGCGCCGTCATGACGTTGATGATCGCCGTCGGACCCTGGCCGAGGGCATGCACCTGGGCTTCAAAACCTTTGGCCCGGGCCAGTCCCACCGCCTCCACTTCCGCTCCCTTGGCACGCCCGGTCTCGGCGATGTAAGTCGCTTCACCGTCGGCCTGTCTCTTGCGGGCCGCGGCCGTCTGCGTGGCAATCTCCACCCCGACCTGCGCCTGGGCCAACTGCGCCTGCATGTCGGCCGTGCCCTTGGTCTTCTCCAGGTCGATACGCAGCCGCTGCGCTTCCTGCTGCATCTGGTACGTCGCCTTCTCCTGGTTGGCGATCTCCCGTTGCGTGAGAACCAGGACCAATTCTTTCGGCAGAATCACATCCTGGATGTACACGCCGCGCGTTTCCACTTCGTACTGGGTCAGTTGGGAGCGGATGTGAGCCAGAGCAGCTTGTTGCACTTGCTGCCGGGTTTCGATGAACTCGACCGCCGGCATGCTCTGCAATTTGTCGCGGAAGTGGTTGCCCACAGCCGCTTGCAGTACCTCGTTGACCAGGTTGGCAATCGTGCCCACCATGCTGATCACACGCGGAGCCGCCGTGTCGGGCACGTGGATCTGCACCACCAGCTCAATCGTGAAGATGAAGCCTTCGCGGCTCTTGGCAACGATCTGGGACAGGCGCTCGTCGAGTTTATGGGCCTCGCTGACTGCTTCGGACCAGTTGAGGCTCAAAATCGACGTGGGTACTTTCTCGGCTTCGTAACAGCGGGGATTAATGGCGTACTTACCGGTTCGCAGCGGCTCCTGCCAGATGCCCCGATGGCCGGGTCGGACGATCGAGCCAAACTTGAAGGCGGCCCCGGAGGTGTCTTCGGTCGGCAGGCCGACGTAAGCCTTGATGACCGCCACCTCACCTTGCTTGATGACCAGCATCGGGACCTCTTCCACGCGTACCAGGAACGGATTGAGCAGGTACGCTCCATAAAGCAGCGTGTCGTGCTGGAGTCCGATCTTCCCGCCAGCCTTCAGAAACGCATCATAGTCCTGGTAATTGTTGTGTTGCACGGACTTGGAACCGATCAATGCCTCGATGAGTGTCTGATCGGCGGCATGCGCGCCTTCCAATCTCTTGATGTCCTCGAACTCGTCCAGTCGGCCGGCGATGGCACCGCTCGGCAGCGGCTGCCCTTCGAGCGCAGTCACAATGCCGCAGGTATCGACCACTGCCGCGCCGCCGGCCGAGCGCGGCGTGATCACCGTTACCTTGAGCTGGCTCTCTTCCAGGCCAAATGCCTGGTAGGTGAACTTGCCGTAGGCCTGCAAGCGCTGGAACTGCTGGGCGACAGGGACGCCGTAAACGCGCTCTCGGGTGATCACCAGGAAGCCCACCGGATGCACCGGCATGAGACTGCCGGGCGGCAAAACGGGGCGCTGGACCCCTTTCTGTCCGCCGGCCTGGAGCCAGGCGTGCAGGTTGGTGATCAGGTTCAAGTCGCTGACAGACTCGGCCGACTTGGCCCCGATCGGCAGAGGTCTGCCAACCTGCGCCACGACCACGCCGATCTCGCCGGCCCGAACCTGGACCCAGGGGTGCTTCTCCACGGCATAGAGCAGCCACAACTTGAAATGCCAACCCGGCATCAAGAGATCGGCCTGGTAACCGGGTTCGCCGCGGAAGGCGATCGGGTTGTCATCGGGAAGTTTGCTCAGGGCGAACCGCTTCGTGACCAGCCCGACCTCGGTCGGACCGATGATCCGGATCGAGGGAACCACCAGAATTGCGCTGACAACGGCCAGGGCCATCAACAACCACAACGTCACGCTTAACATGATTGTAACTCCTCGACTTGGGACCGGTGATGGCGACGTGTTCGCCGCGGGGCCGAGTCCATCGATGGTCCCTGCCGATAACACGCGCGGAGGGACAGTCTTTTTTCATAAGTCGGATCGCACTTCTCATGCCGCATGGCAGACAAAGCGGGCGAAATGCTGCAACCTATTATTTTGTCAAGGTTTACGTTATGCCATCTTTGATACGTATTCGGAGGCCAGACTTGACCCCCCAGGAATGGCCAAGAGTGATGGGCGAAAACGCACACTGGTGTGTCCAGTCGGTTGGCATTCTCGGCAGTCCTCCGCTTGATGCTCTGACTCCTGTGCCGGCAGCGACCGCAACCTCCCCACAATCCGTGATGGATAGAAAAAGCCGCATGTCGGCGGAGACGCCTCCTGGAACTACCTGGTATCATGGACCCAACACGAGGTGTTTCCGATGACGACCGCTGCACCGCTCACTCAGCTTGTCCGCCATCTCCGCCAGAAGACGGAGCTGCACCCTTTCGAGAACCTGCCGGATGCCGAGCTGCTGGAGCGCTTTCGCACCCAGGGCGACGTCGAGGCGTTTGCGGCCATCATCCGCCGGCACGGGCTGGGCGTCCTGGCCGCCTGCCGCAAGGTGCTGACCTCGGACGCCGACGTCGAGGACGTGTTTCAGGCGACCTTCGTCGTCTTGCTCCGCGGTGCGGCCGCCATTCGCCGGGACGCCTCGCTTTCCAGCTGGTTGTACGGCGTGGCCCATCGGCTGGCCCTGAAGACCCTCGAAGCGGACCGACGCCGCCGACGTGCGGAGCAGCGGCAGTTGGCAGCCGTCGCCGCGGAACCCGACCTCAGCCTCCGCGAGGCCTGTGCGATCTTGCACGAGGAACTGGATCGGCTACCGGACCAGTATCGGCTGCCATTGTTGCTGTGCTACCTCGAAGGGTTGAGCCGGGATGAGGCCGCCCAGCAGCTGGGCTGGACATTCGACGTGCTGCGCGGCCGGCTGGAACGGGGTCGGGAGCGGTTGCGGAGTCGGCTGACGCGGCGCGGCGTCACGCTGTCGGTGGGATTGCTGGCCGCCGTGGCAAACTCGGGGACTGCCGGCGTTGTGCCGGACCGGGTGCTCCAGGCGACCCTGGCGGCCTCGACGGGTCGGGTTCTGCCAACCGTGGCGGGGCTCGTTCAGAGTGTCACTCCGGCGGTGTTTTTCGGCAAGCTCCATTTGCCGGCCGTGCTGCTGGTTGGCCTGCTCTGCGGCGGTCTTGGCGTTGCCCTGTGCATGACGCCACCGGTCGGAGACGCGCCAGCACAGTCCGCCAGGCCAGCGAAAGTACCCCAAGAAGCCGTGGCGGCAGCGGAGCGTCCGACTGTTGCGGACCCAGACAGCAAACCGGTTCCAGTCTCCGGCAAGGTGATTGGCCCGGACGGCAAGCCCGTGCCGGGTGCGAAGCTGTTCCTCTTTGATGCAGAGCTGCGGAAGACCATTCCGCAGGGGGAAACCAATTCCGAGGGCGGATTCGCTCTGGAGCTGCAACCGCTGGGGGACCTCCGATCACACCGTATCCTGCTGGCCGCTGCTCCCTCCCTCGGCCTCGGATGCGATTGGGTCCGGATGACCTCCACGACGGAACAGCTGCACAACGCGGTGCTGAAACTGCCGAAGGACGAACCCATCCGGGGCCGGCTCATCGACCTCGAAGGCAAGCCCGTGGCAGGGGCGAAGGTTCACGTCATCACCGTGCAGACCGCCGCGGATGACACCCTCAACGAGTTCATCCGGCTCTGGGCGCCCGAGAAAAAGAACTACCAGCAAGCCCTCCGCACCCTGTCCAAAGAGTTCTATCCAGGAGCCACTGGACCCGACTTCTTGTCGGCCACAACGGACACGGACGGTAGATTCTCGCTTCGCGGCATTGGCCTGGACCGCTGCCCGCAGCTGACTGTCAGCGCCCGAGGACTGGCCAGCCATGCCTTCCTGGTGCCGATCCGCCGAGATTTCAAGCCGCCCTCGGGAACCGGGACGGGCAACCTGGTGTTCGGTCCGACCTTCACGTTGGCGCTCACTCCCGCAAAGCCCATTTCCGGTGTGATCCGCGACAGCGCAAAGGCCGCTTGCTGGCGTCCGGGTGTTCGGCCGACCCGATCGTCCTTCCCTCCCCATCGTCGGAGAAGACGACCGGATCGTCCCTCCTGATGCGATGGCCGTCACCAACGCCCGCGGAGAGTACCTGCTTGACGGCTTGCCCGGGGCAAAGAAGTATCATCTCCTCATCGATCCAGAGGCGGGTGCCGGATCGGTTCACCGGTTCGCCACGTTGAGCAACGAGACGGCAGGATTCGCCGCGCTCCCTGCCGACTTTGAGCTGCCGCGCGGTGTCGTGGTGACCGGCCGGATCACGGACAAGAAGACCGGCAAACCAATCCGCGCCGCTGTTTCCTGCAACCCATTGGAGTCCAACAAGTGGCTGAAGGAACATCCCGACTACGATGCCAGCCATCCCGACTACGATGCCATCCAGTGCTTTGAGCTGGGGTGGAACTCGGCCGATGCTCAGGTCAAGACCGACGCCGAGGGGCGATACAAGCTGACTGCGGTTCCAGGGCCAGGGATCCTGCACGTCCGGATTCTCAGCCTGGCGGCGGCACAAGAGTACCTCCCGGCGAAGATCGCCCCGGAGGACGACACCGACGAAATCGTGCAGAAAGTCCGCCAGCAGCCAGTCTTCAAGACCACGGGGCCCAGCAGTGGCTTGAGCATTGACCCGCTCTGGCTGCATGCCTACCGCGTGCTCCGGATTCCGGCTGACGTCAAAGCGATTCCAATGGACGTGACCGTTTCTCGGGGAGTGAGCCGGATAGTCAAGATCGTTGGTCCGGACGGCAACTCCGTGAGCGGAGCCTGGGTGCTGAACGACAAGATCTGGGGCGCCTCCGGGAACGGCCTTATGCTTGTCGGGGCCGAGTTCACGGCTCGCGCCCTCGATCCCGACAACCCGCGGCGCATCTACGCCCAGCAGGATGGCAAGAAATTGGCCGGGTTCGTGTCGCTCGATGGCAAGGAAACAGGTCCGGCGGTACTCCGGCTGCAACCGACGGCGACCGTCACGGGCCGGGTGGTGGATCGGGAGGGCAAGCCGCTGAGAGATTATTGCGTCCGACCGCTCTACGATGATCCGGAGATCGGTTGGTGGTTGCAACTTCGTGAGGCGACCACGGTAGTCACTAATGCGGAGGGGAAGTTCACGCTGCCGAGAATTCCCGCCGGGCTGACGGTCCGCTTCGAGGCGCGACTCAAGGTCAGCCCGTTCCAACCTGGCCCAATTCCGACACACGGCACCCCGAAGCAGACACTGAAGGCGGGCGAAACCCTCGACCTTGGAGAGTGGAAACCGAAGCCAGGCAGCTGAGGCGAAAGGGGTGTGATGGTTTCGGCCGAGCGGGAACGAGAATGAGAACGATTCTCTCCTACCCCCATTGAGGTGTTATCGGAAGGTGTCCGTTAGACCGGCCCGAACACCCTGGCAAGTGGCTGGCAGGGAGAAAAATGACACGCTGTGGCATTCGTCCGTCAGCGACGGGCTGTTACTGGCCTCTCTGCCAGGTCCAATAAGTTGGCCGGCAGGCTGGCAGACCGGGGAGGCGGGGAGGAACTCGGCTCCGTGTCGGCTGATCGAGCTGCTTCACTCCATCAGCACCAGCGCGTTGCCGAAGCGTTCGCGCAGCTGGTCCTGGGTCTTCCTGTTGATGCGGCTGGTGGGAAGCACCAGCCGCGACAGTCGGCCCAGGTACGGCGAGTTGGCCAGGGCGGCCGCTCCGGCACTGCTGATCGGGTTACACTCCAGGTCGAGCAATCGAAGCCGCGAAAGGGCCGGGCACGCGGCAATTGCTCCCAGGCCGCGGTCGGTGATTTGGTTTACAGGGAGTGACAGTTCCCGCACTCTCGGCAGCCAGACAGCACTGAGGAGCACTCGGAGGCGGGAGTCGGTGACACCGCTTGCGAGCAGTTTGAGTCGGGTCAGTTGACTGACGTGCGGCGAGGCAGCGAGCGCAGTGCAGTCGGCATCGTCAAGATGCGCATCCGTCAGCGTGAGCGCTTGCAGACGCTCCATTCCCGCACAGTTCGCCAGCGCTGCGCCAGCGCCCGAGGAATCGAAACTCCTCCCGAACAAATGCAATTCTCTCAATGATCTCAGCCGGACCGAATCGACCAGGGCAACAACCCCAGCCGCACCAGCCCGACAATCGAACAGGAACAAGCGATGCAGTTTTGGAAAGTTCCCGTTCGCGAGTGCTGCGACATCCTCATCTTCAGCGCAGATCACTAGCGAAGAAAGGCCAGGGGCCAGGTCGGAAGCCCCAAGGTTTTCTACCCACGCCGGGCCCCGCATCCGCTTCTTCAGAAAGAAATCTTCGAGACGGGGGAGTTGCGCTTGCCCCAGCACCCGGCTGGGATCCGCCCAACGCTCAGTAATACAGAGGTTCAGGGACCGAATTCCTCTTGCCCAGCCTGCCGCCAGCAGTTCACGCAGATCCTTGCCCCCAGCAACCAGGCCGAGATGCTCGAGCCGTGACCAGCGGGAACGGGCAAGGAGGCGACCAGCACCTTCGATTGACCCCATTTCAAGATGCCGCAACCCAACGAGCCGCTCATTGGCAGCAAGAGCAGCGGCCTCGGCCGGACCAACCCATTTGTCTGATAGGTTGAGCCACTCCAGCGGCCCAATGTCAGGGGAGGAGAGTATCGGGGATACCTTGCAAAACCAGTCCATGATGCGGAGGCCTGTCAAATGACTCAGGCCGGGCCAGGCAAGCAGCTGGCCAATGAGACCTTCCCCATAGCCGACAAACAACCGCCGCAGTCGGTTGCCCCTCAACCGTCCGAAGAACTCGGCGACTGTCTCCGCACTCTCGCCCCCAGGGGAGCATTCCAGTTCACTCACCCCGACCTCAGCGCACAACCGTGCCACTTCGGCTAACTTGCACGGATCATCCTTGGGGATAATCTCCAACCGCCGCAGTGGCACCAACTCGGCCAGCCGCGCCCCATGCCGGACCCAGGTAGCGGGGCTCATCTTCACCTCTTCCGGCAGGCCTCGCCGAAAGGTCAGCTCGACCGCCCGCGCCCACTTGGGCAGGTGGGCAAGCCAGCGTGCATGATGCTCGGCGAGCAGATCCTGCGAGCGTTCCTCCAGATCAAAGCGTGCCGGATCGTATTCGGGCAGCTGCGCCAGACGGACTTGCAGGCGGATAAACTCGGCTCGGTCCGGATCGCCATTGTCCTCCAGCCAGTCCGCGAACACCAGACGCACCGTGTCGTCGTCGGGATTGCACGGATGTCGGCCAGGAAGGAGTCGGCTTGCTCATGAGAGCCCCTCAAGAGACCCACGACCACCGCGTCGCTCTTCGCCATCATAATGAAAAAAGCCGCATGTCGGCGGAGGCATTTCCTGGAACTACCTGGTAACATGGACCCAATACGAGGTGTTTCCCATGACGACCGCTGCACCGCTCTCTCAGCTTGTCCGCCATCTCCGCCAGAGGACGGAGTTGCACCCCTTCGAGAATCTGACGGATGCCGAGCTGCTGGAGCGTTTTCGCACCCAGGGCGACGTCGAGGCGTTTGCCGCCATCATCCGCCGGCACGGCCTCGGCGTCCTGGCCGCCTGCCGCAAGGTGCTGACCTCGGACGCCGACGTCGAGGACGTGTTTCAGGCGGTGTTCGTCGTGCTGCTGCGCGGTGCGGCCGCCATCCGCCGGGACGCCTCGCTCGCCAGCTGGTTGTACGGTGTTGCCCATCGGCTGGCCTTGAAGACCCTCGAAGCGGACCGACGCCGACGCCGTGCGGAACAACACAAGTTGGCAGCAGTCGCCGGGGAACCCGACCTCAGCCTCCGCGAGGCCTGTGCGATCTTGCACGAGGAGCTGGATCGGCTGCCGGACCAGTATCGGCTGCCATTGCTGCTGTGCCACCTCGAGGGGTTGAGCCGCGATGAAGCCGCCCAGCGGCTGGGCTGGAGTTTCGACGTGCTGCGCGGCCGGCTGGAACGCGGTCGGGATCGGTTGCGGCGCCGGCTGACGCGACGCGGCGTCACGCTCTCGGCTGGCTTGCTGGCAGCAGTGGCGGGTTCCGGCACCGCGGGCGTTTTGCCAGACCGCCTGCTCCAGGCGACCCTGGCGGCCTTGCAGGGTCAGATTCCATTAACCGTGGCTGCACTCCTTCGGAGTGTCACCTCGGCGTTGTTCCTCGGCAAATGCCAGTTGCTGGCCGTGGTGCTGCTGGTCGGCCTGATCTCCGGGGGCATCGGGCTGACTCTGTCTGGCGCTCCCCCTGCCCCGGAACCTCCCACCCGACGTGCCCGGGAGGGCGAGACTCCTGCCGAGACCAGGTCCATTCCGGTCTCCGGCAAGGTGGTCGGCCCCGATGGCAAGCCGGTATCGGGGGCGAAGCTGTTCGTCTTCGACTCCGCAGAGCCCAACCCGGCGCCACAGAAGGAAGCGAGAGCCGACGGCGGTTTCACGTTTGACCTGTCGCCGCTGGCCGGTGGCCGGACGTCCTACCGCTACCTCGTGGCCACCGCTCCCCATCTCGGCCTGGGCTGTGACTGGACCCGGGTGGCCACGGCCACCGAGCCACTCCGCGATGCGGTGCTGCGCTTGCCCAGGGACGAGCCGATCCGCGGCCGGATTGTGGACCTGGAGGGCAGGCCCGTGGCCGGGGCGAGCGTCCGCGTCACCAACCTGGGGACCGGCGAGGACGGCACCCTCGACACCTTCCTCCGACTGTGGGCGCCGGCCCAGGAGAGTCAACGGAGCGCCTACGGGGCTGCGCTCGCGAAGCATCTCTACGCCCCGAAGGCCCTGGCCGGCCATTTCTCGGCCACGACCGACGCGGCGGGACGGTTTACCCTCCGCGGCATCGGCCTGGACCGGTGCCCTCATCTGACCGTTCGTGCCAGGGGATTGGCGAGCCAGGTCTGTGTCGTCCCGCTGCGCCCGGATTTCAAGCCGCCACCCGGAGTGACCTTCGGCACCCCGTTCCTGGGTCCGGTCTTCACGCTGCCGCTCAAACCGTCGAAGCCTGTCCACGGCGTGGTCCGCGACAGTGCGGGGAAACCGCTGGCCGGCGTTCGGGTCCTGGGCTATGCGATTGAGTCGGTCTCCGGTCCACGTGGGATTTTCGTTCTGCCCCAGGTGGAGACCGTCACCGACGCTCAGGGACGATACCTGCTCGATGGACTGCCCCAGGCGAACCGGTATTCACTCCTCGCCGACCCAAAGCCGGGCCTGGGACCGACGCATCAGTTCAGCACGCGAACGAACGATGCGCCGGGCCTGGCTCCGCTCACCGCGGACTTCGCACTGCCGTCCGGCGTGGTGCTGACCGGCCGGCTCACCGATGGCAAGACCGGCCGGCCGGTTCGCGGCTTTGTGTTCTACTGTCCGCTGCTGTCGAACGCGTGGCTGAAGCAACATCCTGGTTACGACGATCCAAACCCTGCTCCGTCGCCTCAGGAGGGGGAAACCTGGACCGATGGTGAGGGCCGATTCCGGCTGACCGCTGTTCCGGGACCGGGCCTTCTGCACGTCCAGGTTCTGGGGCACGAGAAGGGGCGGTCGTACCTCCTGGCGAAGCTGGCTCCGGAGGACGACAACGACGAGATCATCCGCAAGTTGGGCGGCTTCCAGTACTTCCAGACCAGCGGACGGAGCAATTTCCTCGGGCCGGACGACCTGAACGCTTACCGGATGCTGCGCATACCCGCTGATGCGAAAGCCTTCACCGCGGACCTGACCGTCGATCCGGGAGTGCAGCGCACGGTCAAGATCGTGGGTCCGGACGACAAACCGGTGGATGGAGCCTGGGTGCTGAACGTGCGACCCTTTGGTGGATACGGCACGGTGCGGAGCGGGGCGGAGGTCCAGGTTGAGGCCCTCGACCCGGACAGGCCCCGGCGGATCTTTGCCCAGCATGACGACAGGAAGCTGGCTGGCTTCCTGATCCTGGATGGCAAGGACACCGGCCCGGCAGTCCTCAAGCTGCAACCGACCGCGACGGTCACCGGGCGTATCCTGGATGCGGAAGGTAGGCCGCTGAAAGACGTTCGGATTCGGCCGGTCTGGGACAATTCGGAGCTTGGGCTGCTGCTCCGCGGCCGGGACGCCTATCTCACGGCACCGACCCTCACAGGCGCGGACGGGCGCTTCACCCGGCCGAACGTACCCGCTGGAGTGTGGGAGTTTGCCGCGCAGAAGAAAGGGAACCGCACCCTCGGTCCGACGACCGGGCCGCGGCTGCTCTGGCCCGGCAAGGTCCTTGACCTGGGCGACTGGAAGCTTAAATGATTGTTGCGTCTGAGGGAAAACAGTGTGCCTGGGTATCCCGGGCCGCCCCGCCATGAATGGCAGGGCTAGACACAAGCAGAAAGCCCGATAAATCGGGCTGCAGGGACCTGTCTCTGCATTTCAGCCCGGTTCACCGGGCTTTCTGCTTGTGTCTAGCCCCGCCATTCATGGCGGGGCGGCCCGGGCTTGCTGGCCATTCGCTTTCCCGGATGGAGTAGCCATCCGGGAAAAAAATGTGCCTCATGCCGGCTGGCGTGGCACTTTCTTGGTAGAGTTTCCCCGGGCGAGGGTCCCCCAGATGCTTTCCTCCTCCTTGCGCGATCTGGTTTGCCGGCTCCGGCAATCGGCTCAACCGCGCCAGCATGATCTGGACTCCGACGCCGAATTGCTGGAGCGGTTCCGGGTCGAGAGCGATCCCGAAGCGTTCGCGGCGATCGTCCGGCGACACGGCGGCGGCGTTCTGTCGGCCTGCCGAAAGGTCCTTTCCTGCGAAGCCGACGTCGAGGACGCCTTTCAGGCGACGTTCCTGGTCCTGCTGCGCAACAGTCGGAGCATCCGCCAGGGGCAAGCCCTGGCTGGCTGGCTGCGTGGCGTCGCCCATCGGATCGCCTTGAAAGCGCTGGCAGCCACGGCACGCCGGCAGCGTGCCGAGCAACAGAAGCCGCCTCCCGAAGCCGAGATGGTGGATCTGAGCGTGCGTGAGGCGTGTACGATCCTTCATCAGGAACTGGATCGGCTGCCGGAGAAATATCGGCTGCCCTTGCTGCTGTGTTACCTCGAAGGCAAGACCCGCGACGAGGCGGCACAGCAGCTGGGCTGGAAGCTCAGTGTGGTGCGCGGCCGGCTGAAGCGTGGTCGCGACCGGCTGCGGGACCGGCTCACGCGGCGGGGCGTCAGCCTCTCGGTCGGGCTGCTGGCGGCGCTGGGGAACTCCGTGACGGCAGACGTTCTGTCATCGCACCTGGTCCGATCCACCCTGGCGGCTGCGACCGAGGACGCCATCCCGGCAACGGTCGCGGCCCTTCTTCACGGGGCTGCTCCCGCCATGACCCTCAAGATCAAAGTGTTCGCCTGTCTCGTCCTTGCGGTGGGCCTGATCTCCGGCGGCTTCGCCCTGCGGATGCGCGGAGCGCCGCCGGAAGAGACAAGCCGCTTGCGGTTTAGCGCCGAGCCACGCGAGCTGGTAGCCGACAACCCCAAGGCGAGCCTCACTGCCCCCCAGGATGAGACGACGGCAACGCTCGAGTGCCGGGGACAGGTTCTCGATCCGGACGGCAAACCCGTCGCCGGGGCAAAGGTGACGTTCCAACAGAGACGGCCCCATCGGGAGCTGCCGGAGTTTTTCCCCGAACCTTCCCTGGGCACCACCGACGCCGACGGCCGGTTCCAGCTCCCGGCGACCTTCCACAAGGATTCCCCCAATCGCGGGTATGAGCCGGGGCTGGTCCTCACCGCCCTCGCTCCCGGCTTTGGTCCGGCAGCGACTGAAGTGAAAGCGTCGGGCAAGCCGAAGGAGCACGTGCTGCGCCTGGTCAAGGACGACGTGCCGATCCAGGGCCGGATCCGCGACCTTGAAGGCAAGCCGATCGCGGGCGTCACGGTTCGGCCGATCTCCGTCGTCGCCTGTGCGGCCAACGACCTCGGTCCCTGGCAGAAGGTGTGGGGAAAAGGCCGGTGGAACACGCTGGACGCCGACCATCGGCCGGAGCTGGTGTTCTCGCCGATGGCGTCCGGGCTCACCCAGAAGGCCGTCACCGATGCCAGCGGCAAGTTCACCCTGTCCGGGTTCGGACGCGAACGGCTTGTTGTGCTGCGAATCGATGGACCGACCATCGAAACGACTCTGGTGAATGTGACCACTCGGCAGATGCCGACGCTTGGAGACCGTGAGCTGGCCTTGCCGGCCATGCCGTCCGGCGGGTTCCCCCGTCCGCCGGCTCGACAGATGCCGGCCTCCGGCGGTTTCCCCCGCAAGCGCATCCACGGGGCCTCGTTTGAGTATGCCGCCGGCCCCACGCTGGTTGTTGAGGGAGTGGTTCGTGATCAAGACTCCAGCCAGCCGATCGCGGGCGTCCGGATCAGCCGCGGGATCGACTACGAATTCGGCTGGGCCGAGGACACGCTGGCGACAACGACCGGGGCCGATGGCTCCTATCGGCTGGTCGGACTGCCCCGACGAGCCCGAGAAACGCTGTGGTTCGTGCCGCCGACGGGCCAGCCCTATCTCGCGGCAGCGCAGGCCCCAGCTCTGACCGGGTTCGGCAAGCCGGCCAGGCTGGACGTCGGGCTGAAGCGCGGCGTGCTGGTCAAGGGCCGGGTGACCGACAAGGCGACCGGCAAGCCGGTGCAGGCCATCGTCGAGTACTTCGCCTTCCTTGAGAACCCGCACCTCAAACAGGTCAAAGGGTTTCAAGGATCGCAAGCGGTGAGCAGCTCGAAGGATGGGTCGTTCGTACTCACCGCCCTGCCCGGGCGGGGCATCGTCGCCGGCAAGACCGACGAGATGCAGCGAACCCGGTATCTGTCCGGCCAGGGGGCCGGGCGCATTCCGGGACTCGACAAGGAGGATCTTTTCCCGACTGCTCCCTACCTCTGCTGGCGCCCGGGGTTTAAGACCCTGATCGGGATTGAACCTGACGCCCGGGCGGAGTCGGTGACGTGCGACCTGCAGCTCGACCCCGGCAAGACGGTCAAGGGGACCCTCCTCGATCCCGCCGGCAAACCCCTCACGGGAGTCAGAATTCAGGGTCCGTTCTTGTCCCTGGTCGAGGCACGCGACTTGCCGACGGCTCAATTCACCCTCACCGCTATCAATCCCGCCAGGCCCGAGGCGTACTTCTTCACGCATCACCAGAAGAAACTGGGCGCCGCAGCTCTGCTGAAGGGAGATGAGCCGGAGGGGTTCACCGTCCAGCTGCAACCGGGCGCGACCGTGACCGGCCGATTTGTCACCGAGGACGGCGAGCCGGTCCGCAATGCCCAGATCCAGGGCTGGATCGAAGCGGGCCAGCTGAACCTGACCCGAAAGTGGAACGGCTTCTTCTGGGCCGAGGTGGACGAGAAGGGTCGATTCGAGATTACCGGCTTGCTTCCCGGGATCCGCCTTGGCGCCGTTGTCGAACACGGAACCGAGCACGTGGTGGACAACCTGTTTCAAAACCAGACGTTCAAGCCTGGGGAAGTTCGCGCCCTGGGCGACGTCAAGCTGAAGCGAATGCCGGAGTGATCCGCGTGCCGCCGGGAACTACTGCGTGAGAAGGAAAAGCCGTGGTAGGTATCGAGCAACCGCTACCAGGTTCATCGCCTCAAGCGATTCGTTCCGATTGGCCCCGGTGAGGCGCAGGGCCCGTGGGGTGCCCTTGCCATCGCCTTGCTGCTTCTTGAGCGTTGGGGAGAAGATATGAAATCTATGGCTATCTTCCTGCTGTTTGCTGGTCCCGTTTCGCAGCCATTGCCAGCAGAGTTCTATCAAGACTTCCGTGGGGCCCAATTCCCCACGCCCCCATTCAAGAAATTCACCCAGGGGAACCCGGACGACATCAAGCCTGAGCCCGAAGGGCTGCGGATTACCGTTCCCGTGAACGAATTGCCTTCTCCGAGAGCAGGGGTCGGTCCGACCTTTCGGGTGGTCGGCAACTTCGAGATCACGGCCTCCTTCGAGGTCCTGCAGACGGGCGATCAGCCGAAAGGAGGGGGAGCCGGAGCAGTGCTGCAAATCCTCAAAGACCCCAAAGCCCCGTTTCCGAAAAATGCGGTCCTTTCCCGCGTCGTCCATCCCAAAAACGGGAGCGTGTTCGCTGCGACTCTGGGCCCTCCCGCGGAAGGTGAAAAGCCGACCCCCACCCAGTTCTTTCCTTCCGGCATGAAAGCGGGCAAGCTGCGGTTTGTCCGAACGGGCTCCCGGCTCAGCTGGCAGATTTCCGCAGGGCCCTCGGACGTCTTCGGGGAGTTTCGGCCGCCGGAGGAGTTTGGCACGCAAGAGGTGCTGGTGCGCCTGTTCGCCGACCCGGGAAAGGGCCCGGCGGGAACGGGCTCGGTGGATTTGCGTTTCCTCGATCTGCGCATCCGTGCGGACGCGCTCCCGGGCGCCCCGAACATGGCGTCGGAGCCGCCTGCGCCGCTCCCCGCTGTTCCGAACATCGTGTCGAAATCGGGCAGCGGGCATTTGTGGTGGATTGCGGTCCGGGCTCGGTGGTGGGATCCTGGTCCTGTTCGGAGGCGCCCTGGCCTTCCGCTGGCTCCGCCGATCCGCGGCACCGGAGGCGACCGCCGAAGCACCGAATGCGAGCTAAAGCAAAGGACGTTGGACATGGCCGCGTCTCCACTCAGTTCGCTGATCGGTCAAATCGAGAAGCTGTCGCGCGGTCCCTGCGAAAAGCAAAGGACCGATCTGCAGCTCCTTGACGTGTTCGCCGCGACACAGGACGAGCTGGCGTTCGCGGAGCTGGTCGCCCGGCATGGGCCGCTGGTGCTGCGGGTCTGCCGGCGGGTGCTGCACCACGAACAGGACGCCGAGGACGCCTTCCAGGCGACCTTTCTGGTGCTGGCGCAGCGCCACGGCTCGATCCAGAAACGCGAGTCCTTGACCAGTTGGTTGTACGGAGTGGCTTATCGCACGGCCATGCGAGCCAAACGCAGCGCAGCCAGGCGACGCAACCACGAGGCCCGCTCGCAAGAGGGCAGGCCCGCAACCGCCGTCAGCCCAACCTGGGATGACGTGCAGGCCATTCTGGACGAGGAGATCCAGCGCTTGCCGGAAACCTTCCGGGCCGCGTTTGTCCTCTGCGTCCTGGAGGGCAAGACGGTGGCAGCGGCCGCTGCCGAGCTGCATTGGAAGGAGGGCACTGTGTCCAGCCGGCTGACGCGAGCACGGCAGTGGCTCCAGCAGCATCTGTCCCGGCGTGGCATCCAGCTGCCGGCGCTGCTAGCGGCCCTGTGCCTTGCGGACAGTGCCCGTGCGAGAGTGCCGAGCGAGCTGGCGCGGTCGGCGATCCGGTTGGGGCTCCTGGGTGCGGCCGGTGGACCCGCCGCCGGACAGATTCCTCCTGTGGTGGCCGCCCTGGCGGCCGGAGTGAGCCGAGCCATGTTCCTTCAGAAAACCCGGATCGCCATCCTCGTTTTGCTCGCCCTTGGCCTGTTCGCTTCTGGCGCCGGGATGCTAGCCCAGCAAATGCTGCCGGCCCGGGAACAGCCAGGCGAACGTCCGAAATCCGAAGGCCGAAGTCCGGAGCGGCAATGGCCAGCGGCTGTCCCGAAGGATGCGATCACCTACAGCGGCCGGGTGCTTGGGCCGGACAATCGGCCTGTCGCCGGGGCCAAACTGTACCTGACGAAGAGGCAGGGTTACCTCAGACGACCTGCGCCTTCAGCCGAGTACGCAACGACCGGAGCGGACGGCCGCTTCCAGCTCACTGTTCCGAAAGCGGACATTCGCGATTGGACCACTGTCGTCGTGGCCGCCGCGGCCAAGTACGGGCCTGGTTGGGTGGAAGTCTCGGCGGATGGCATGAGGGACGACCTGACACTTCGTTTGGTGGAAGACGACGTGCCGATCACCGGCCAGGTCGTCGATCTGGAGGGGAAGCCAATTCCGGGCGCGACACTCACCGTGCTGCAAATCAATGCGGCTCCTGGAGAAGACCTCGGCCCCTGGCTCGAAGCCGTCAACAGCAAGAAAGGGCGGAGCCTGGACCACGAGCAGAAGCACCTGGAGAAGTTCACTATCGCCCTGTCTCCAAAGGTCACAACGGACGCCGAGGGCCGTTTACGCTTGACCGGCATTGGCCGCAACCGCCTCGTCCGGGTGCAGCTCGACGGGCCAACCATCGCCAGCCAGCAGTTTGGCATCCTGACCCGGCCCGGAAAGACCCTGGAAGTGCGGGAATTTGAGGGCCTGTTCGTGACCGGTCACGCGCGCACGTTTGCCACCTACCACGGAGCGACTTTCCGGCACGCGGCTGCCCCGACCAGGCCGGTCGTCGGCCTGGTTCGGGACAAAGACACGAAGAAACCGCTGGCTGGGGTCACGATCCAGAGCGAAAAGCTGGCCAACTACCCCATCCACGGCCTGGACATCATCCACACCACCACCGATGCCCAGGGACGCTACCGACTCACGGGTCTTCCCAGGGGGAAAGGCAACATCCTCAAGGTGGTGCCGGCCGGCGACCAGCCCCTCGTCGCGATCTACGCCAACGTGCCCGACAGCCCCGGACTGAATCCGGTGACGGTGGATTGCGAGCTGAAACGGGGTGTCTGGATCGAAGGCAAGATTACCGACAAGGTGACGGGGGCGCCCCTTCAAGCGGACGTGGAGTACCACTACCGGTGGGAGGACAACCCGATCTTGAGCGATTACCCTGATGCAGCGCTCTCGCATGCCGGGGTCACTGCGAAAGAGGACGGATCGTACCGGATCGTCGGCTTGCCCGGTCCCGGCTTGGTGGCCGTGTGGCACAAAGCCAGGTATCTCTGTGCCTCCGAACGGGATGATGAGCAGGGAGCCAAGGAACCCTCTCTGTCCTCCTACGGGATCGACTTCGCACTCAACTATAGCGCCCTCGCCCGGGTCGATCCTCCAAAGGGGGCCGCTGTGCTGAAGCGCGACGTGACCCTGGACCCGGGCTGGACCTTCACGGGAATCGTCCTCGGGCCGGATCGTCAACCTCTGGCCGGCGCACGAGGCTTCCGCGGCTTTTCCTGGGACCGCGAGGGGATGAAGACGGCTGAGTTCACGGTCCGCACGTACAACCCACGTCGGCCGCGCGACGTTGTCTTCCAGCACGCGGAGAAGAGATTGGTCGGGGTAGCTCGGCCTCCGAAAGAGAATGGGGGCACGGTCACGGTGCAAATGGGACCTGGCGCGACGGTTGCCGGCCGGCTCGTGGACAAGGACGGTCAGCCCCGGCCTGGAGTGGAGCTGGCGCCGGTGTTCGGCCGGAAAGATGACCTTTCGGCCTGGCCCTGGGCGGAGTATCCTCTCGGACGTACCAGGACCGACCGGGAGGGCCGGTTCCGCTTCGAGGCGCTGCTGCCTGGATACGAAGTCGGCCTCTACGACCGCAAGATTGGCGTGTATTCCGGCGGCACGCTGCGCTCGGGCGAGACGAAGGACCTGGGCGACGTGCGGCTCCAGCGGCAGGCAAAATGACGAGGTGGCGACGCCAGGGTGGAGGGAGGAGGGGGTTTCACAGGTTGCTATACTGAGGTGCCCGGATTGCGCGGCAATCCGAGGCGTCCCGAACCAGTTCAACGGAGGATCTCATGTTCCGCAACCGTCGTCTCTGTGTCCTCGCAATCGGACTGATCCTGGTCACCGCTGCCCTGGCGAGGGACAAGCCGACCCCGGCCGATCGCCTCAAGGCCCTACAACAAGAGGTCGCCGACGCCGAGGCGGCCTTTCGCGCTGCCTGGGCGAAACTGCCGGACCCCCACCAGGAGGACCCAGCCGTGGAGAAGCTGTACCAGGTCTTCCGCAAGAAACAGCAGGCCAATTTCGCTGCCGCCGTGGAGATGGCGAAAGCCGACCCCAAGTCGGACACCGGTTTCGCTTGCCTGGAATGGCTGCTGCTGACTTACCAGGCCCACTATTTGCCGGCCGCCAAACCGGCCCTGGACTTGCTGATCGAGCATCACGCGACCAACCCCAAAATCGGCCCCGGTATCGCGCTCCTGGCATACGTCCCGCCGACGGAGCAGGATTCGATTCACGGCCAGGCGGTGGCCCTGCTGCAAGCGGTGGCCCAGAAGAACCCGGACAGGACGGCTCGCGGGCAGGCGGCCCTTGGACTGGCCCGGCTGGCCATGGAAAGGTTCCGCCTGGCCGAATCGAAGGCGAGCCCCGACACCGAGAGCCTGGCCGACGCCGCCGAGAAGGCTTTTACCGGGATCGTCAAGGATTATGGCGAGTGCCCGGACCTGCGACCCAACCAGGGCAAGTCGTCGGCCACCCTTGGCGACGTGGCCGGCAGATACCTGACGGAGCTGCGCCGTTTGCGGATCGGCCAGCCGGCCCCGGAGATCGAAGGCGTTGACCTTGGGGGCGCCAAGTTCAAGCTGAGCGACTACCGCGGCAAGGTGGTCCTGCTGGTGTTCTGGGCGTCGTGGTGTGGACCGTGCATGGCCGATGTGCCGCACGAAAAGGAGCTGGTCCAGCGATTCAAGGGCCGGCCGTTCGTGCTGATCGGGGTGAACGGCGATAACACCAGGGAGAACGGCAGCAAGGCGGTGCAGAAGCACGAGATTCCCTGGCGGTCCTTCTGGAACGGCGAGAGGGGCAGCGCCGACTCGATCGCGGCGGCCTGGAACGTCCGCGGTTGGCCGACCGTGTACGTGATCGACGCCAAGGGCGTCATACGGCAGAAATACCTTCACCGCAAGCGGCTGGACGAGCCGCTGGAGAAGCTGGTGGCCGAGGCGGAGGGGAAGAAGGCAGGCGCGGAGCGGGCTGCACCTCGGGCAGACACGTTTGAAGATCTTGCTCAATTCAACCATGGGGGAGGCATTGTCTCGGGGACCGGCATCAGAGACAAGGGTGGCTTTACCGTGGTTTCCCTGGAGGCTGCCGCCGGCAGCAGCAAGTTAGCCGTGTCCTGGGCGGTGAAGGAAGAGCAACGCCGCACCCTCGCGGATTTCCGGGTCATTGTCGTGGATGCGGTCGGGAAACGACACCACGCCAGCGCTGAAAGCAAAGCCTCGGCGGGGGGCAACGGAATCACGGTGTTCACGTTCGTGACGGAATTCAACCTCAGCAGTGACAAGATCGCCTCGCTCGTGATCCAGCAACGTGTACAGGAGAAAAAGTGAGGTCAAGGAGATTCGGCAAGGCAGGTCGGAAGGCGCTGTCCAGGTGTCCTGCCCGGACCACAACCTGGTATTGGCAAGAATGCGCCAGCGATCGCCGGCCCAGCGGGAACTAAAGGGAAGAGAGCCCGAAACCTTCGAGATCCGACCATGGCCACCGCACCAAACAAGACGCTGCTCCGGGAGATCAAAGAGCTGGCCGTCGGCCGCGCCGTGCAGCAGGAAACCGACCGCCAGCTGCTGGACTGCTTCACGGCCCAGCGCGACGAGAACGCCTTTGCCCAGCTGGTCCAGCGGCATGGACCGCTGGTGCTGCGCGTCTGCCGCCGCGTCCTGCACCAGGAGCAGGACGCCGAGGATGCCTTCCAGGCCACCTTCCTGGTCCTGGCGCGGCAGGCCGGCTCGATCCGCAAACGGGAGAGCCTGGCGAGCTGGTTGCACGGGGTGGCGTACCGGACCGCCCTGAAGGCGAAACGCAGCGCGGCCCGGCGTCGCCACCACGAGGCCAAGCTGCACCAACGGACGCCTCCGGTCTCGGCCTGCCCGGCGTGGGATGACCTGCAGGCCGTTCTGGATGCGGAGATCCAGCGCTTGCCGGAGGCGTTCCGAGAGGCATTCGTGCTTTGCGTCCTGGAGGGCAAGACGGTCGCGGCAGCCGCCGCCGAGCTGGGCGTCAAGGAGGGCACCCTCTCCTGGAGGCTGACGCGCGCCCGGCAGCGGCTCCAGCAGCAGCTGGCTCGCCGCAGCATCCAGCTGGCCGCACTGCTGGCAGTCGCGTGCATCGCGGACAGCGTCCGTGCGACTGTGCCGGCCGAGCTGGCGCGGTCGGCGATCCGATTCGGGCTCCTGGGTGCGGCCGGTGGACCGGCCGTCGAACCGATTCCTCCCGTTGTGGCCGCCCTGGCGGCCGGAGTGAGCCGAGCCATGTTCCTGACCAAAGCCAAGATCGCAACCATTGTCCTGCTCGCCACAGGTTTGCTCGTTGCTGCCGCGGGTGCCCTGCTGCATCAGCAGGTCGCTGCCAGAGAGCGGCCGGTTGCCAACACCCAGTCCCAGGCCCGAAGCCCGATCGAGAAGCCGACCGGAGCGGAAGACAAGGACGCCATTGTCTACAGCGGCCAGGTGCTTGGACCGGACGATCGGCCTGTGCGGGGTGCCAGGTTGTATTTGGCGGAGATTGGTGTTCGCCGTCAGCGGCCCCTGGGGGCTGAACTCGTCTCGACCGGGGCCGATGGGCGCTTCCGTTTCACGGTCCCGCAAACGCAATTCGGTGATCGCTACACCGTCGTCGCGGCCACTGCAGCCAATTTTGGGTCGGGCTGCCTGGACGTCCGGCCAGACGACAAGAAGGACGACCTGACCCTTCGCCTGGTCGCGGATGACGTGCCAATTATCGGCCAGATCATTGATCTGGAGGGGAAACCCGTGCCGGGCGCTACCCTCACCGTGCGGGAAATCAATCCAGCGTCCGGGGCAGACCTTCGCTCCTGGCTTAAAGCGGTCAAGGGAAAGGCACTCTATCGGAGGGGATTCAACTTCGTTCTGCCACCGAAAGTAACGACAGACGCGGAGGGCCGATTCCGATTAACCGGCGTCGGCCGCAACCGCCTCGTCCGGGTGCAGCTGGATGGGCCGACCATCGCCAGCCAGTTCCTCCACGTCCTGACGGAGCCAGGAGAGACGATCACGGTGCCGGATGATAGCGGCCCTGAACCACGGTCAGTCACCTGCTACGCACCCAACTTCCGGCATGCAGCCGTCCCAACCCGGCCGATTCTTGGCATCGTTCGCGACAAGGACACCAGGAAACCGCTGGCCGGGGTGAAGATCAAGAGCTTCGGAGGAGCCTTCCCACAACCTGAGATCGAGACCACCACCGACGCTGAGGGCCGCTATCGGCTCGTTGGCATGCCCATAGGGAGGAACTCCCGGTATATTGTCGCCCTTCCGGGGAGCGACGAGCCGTACGTGGCCAGCTGGAAGGAACTACCCGACACTCCCTTTCTGAATCCAGTGACTGTCGATGGCGAGCTGAAGCGCGGAATCTGGATCGAGGGCAAAATCACCGACAAGGTAACGGGCAAGCCCTTGCAGTGGGGAGCTGTGGACTATGACCCGATGGCCACCAACCCACATTTGCGGGATTATCCTGGTGCCGACGTCGCCCTGAGTGAGCAGACCCGCGTTGTAACGAAAGCGGACGGCTCCTATCGGGTGATCGGCCTGCCGGGGCCCGGCGTGGTCGGTGTGTTGTACTATCGGGAAACTTACTACCTGAAAGCCTCTGATCGGGAGGACGAGTTTGGGACCAAGGAACGCTCCCTGGGCACGCGCAGTTTGCGTATCTCACCCAGCAGACACAATGCCCTCACCCGGATCGACCCGGCCAAGGGGGCCAAGTCGCTGAAATGCGACCTGACGCTCGACCCGGGCTGGTCGGCCACGGTCACAGTCCTCGGACCGGACGACAAACCACTTGCTGACGTGCGACGATTTGGGCTGGTTTCCGGGAGGTGGACCAGCGACCCGATGAAGCTGGCCGAGTTCACCATGGGATTTAACCCCCACCAACCGCAAGACGTTCTCCTCCAGCACCTGGAGAAAGGACTGGTTGGGGTCGCGCATCCGCCGAAAGTGAACGGCGGCTCAGTCACCGTGCGGCTGGAGCCCGGCGCAGTGGTCACGGGCCGGCTGATGGGCGCGGATGGGCGACCGCTGTCATGCGTTGAGCTGGAGGTCTGGTTCCAGCCGACGAAAAAGTCCGGCCAGCGGTACTATTTCCCCAGGCGCATCAAGTCGAACAGCGCGGGGCGGTTCCGGATCACGGCGTTGCTGCCAGGCTGCGAGTTCCGCCTGTCCAATGGAGTGAGCGAGTATCATCTGGGCCCTGCACCCCGCTCAGGGGAGACAAAGGACCTGGGGGACGTGCAGCTGAAACGGGCGGAAGAATGACGCCGGGCGAGAGGAAAAACGGGATTGGTTGCCGGTCGGCTGGGGACTACCGAGACGAGAGCCCGACATCGGAGAACTTCGGACCATGGCTGCGTCTCCACTCTGTTCGCTGATCGGTCACATCGAGAAGCTGCGCGCGGTCCCTGCGACGAGCAGCGGACCGACCGACAGCTGCTCGAAGTGTTCACCGCGACCCAGGACGAGCTGGCCTTCGCCGAGCTGGTGGCTCGGCATGGGCCGCTGGTGCTGCGGGTCTGCCGACGGGTGCTGCACCACGAGCAGGACGCCGAGGACGCCTTCCAGGCGACCTTCCTGATCCTGGCGCGTTGCCACGGCTCGATCCGCAAGTGTGAGTCCTTGACCAGCTGGTTGTACGGAGTGGCTTATCGCACTGCCATGAAAGCCAAACGCAGCGCAACACGGCGACGCAATCACGAGGCCCGCTCGCAAGAGGGCAAGCCGCAAACCGTCGCCAGCCCCAGCTGGGATGACGTTCAGGCCATCCTGGACGAGGAGATCCAGCGTTTGCCGGAGACGTTCCGCTCCGCGTTCGTCCTCTGCGTCCTGGAAGGCAAGACCATCCCGGCAGCGGCTGCCGAGCTGCAGTGCAAGGAAGGCACCGTCTCCAGCCGATTGGGACGAGCGCGGCAGCGTCTGCAGCAGCAGTTGTCCCGCCGCGGCATCCAGCTGCCGGCGCTGCTGGCGGCCCTGTGCGTGGCGGACAGCGCTCGCGCGACCGTGCCGGGCGAGCTGGCCCGGTCGGCGATCCGGTTCGGGCTCCTGGGTACGGCCGGTGGACCGGCCGTCAAGCAGATTCCTCCCGTGGTGGCCGCCCTGGCGGCCGGAGTGAGCCGAGCCATGTTGCTGACCAAAGCCAAGATCGCCACTGCCGTTTTCCTGCTGGTGAGCCTGTTCGCTGCCGGTGTCAGCGTGCTGATGCACCAGCCTCTCACCGCGAAGGAGCCCCCGCTACCGACAGCCAGGAAGGTCGATGCGGCCCCGCCAAAGGTAGACAAGTTTGAAGATCTCGCTCAATTCAACTATGGGGGAGGCATGGTCTCAGGGACAGGCATCAGAGACAAGGGCGGCTTCACAGTGGTTTCCCTGGAGGCTGTCGCGGGATGCAGCAAGTTAGCTGTATCCTTCGCAGTGAAGGAAGACCAACGGCGCACCCTCTCGGATTTCCGGGTCGTTGTCGTGGATGCGGCCGGGAAACGACACCACGCGAGCGCTGAAAACAAAGTCTATGCGGGAGGTAACGGGATAATGGTTTTCACGTACGTGTCGGAATTCAACCTCGCCCGAGACAAGATCGACTCGCTCGTGATCCAGCAGCGTGCCAGGGGCACCCGCGCTGTCGCTATCAAGCTCTCCAGGGACCAGAAGATTCCCGGCGATGTCCTTCCCGGGACGGCCATCGACGTTGTTGCCGAGATCAGCGAGCCGATCCAGACCAGCATTGCCCTCCTGAACGTGAAAGTGCTTGCAATCGCCCGGGACGCGGGAGAACAGGCAGTGACGGTGCAGGTCACACCGGAACAAGTGGCGGTCCTCGCCCTGATGCAACAGGATGGCACGAAACTGGGGATCAAGCTGCGTGAGAAGGAAAAGCCGAGGAAGTAATCGAGCAGTAGCCGCAAGGAAGGAACAATCTTTGGACGGTGCGGAGCCGGGGCGACGTGGTGGTGAAACCGATCGAGTAATCTTTCTACCCTTCGGCCGGGTCGCCGTGGACTGAATGACCAGTTGAGGTTTCCCATGAATGACGTTGCTTCCCTGTGGGCCCGCTACGAACCGGATGCCAGGGCACCCGCACCCTGGACCCTCCGCCGCGTGGTTCACCTGCACCGCCGCGCCGGCTTCGCAGCGACCTGGGCCGAGCTGCAGCGCGACCTCAAGGACGGCCCCGCGGCCAGCGTGGACCGCCTGCTGAAAGGGACCGCCTCCCTGCATTCGCCGCCGGAGTTCGCGGCCACCTCCGACCTGCTCGCCGACGCCGCCGTGGCCGCCGGCGAGATCGGCCGGCTCAAGGCGTGGTGGCTCTATCGGATGCTGTTCGGCCCCGATCCGCTCGGCGAAAAGCTGACGCTGCTGTGGCACAACCATTTCGCCACCAGCAACGGCAAGGTCCACGATCCGGCCAGCATGCGGCGGCAAAACGACACCCTCCGCAAGCACGCCCGGGCGCCGTTCGGGGAGCTGCTCAACGCCGCCGTGCGTGACCCGGCCCTGCTGACCTATCTGGATGCACCGGCCAATCGCAAAGGTCACGCCAACGAGAACCTGGGCCGCGAGCTGATGGAGCTGTTCACGCTCGGCATCGGCCATTACACCGAGACCGACGTGAAAGAGGTCGCCCGGGCCCTGACCGGCTGGACGGTCGAGGAGGGTGCCTTTGCCGATGTTGCCGCTCGCCACGACGACGGCGAGAAAACCATCTTCGGCAAGAAGGGCAAGTGGACCGGCTCGGACGTGATGCGGATTCTGCTTGAGCAGCCCGCGACGGCCCAGCGCATCAGCTTCCGCCTCTGCGAAGTCTTCTTCGGGGAAAAGGCCCTGCCTCCGCAAGCGATCCGGGAACTCGGCGAGGAACTGCACAAGCGGCAACTGGACGTGGCCTGGGCGGTGGAGACGATCCTGCGCTCCCGGCTATTCTTCGCCGACGCCAACGTCCGCACGCGGGTGCTGTCGCCGGTCGAGTTCGTGGTGGGCACGGCCCGGGCCCTGGAGATGTTCGACCCGGCACCCAGCACGCTGGCGCTGGCCGACTGGTGTGCCCGGCTGGGGCAGGACCTGTTCGAGCCGCCCAACGTCGGCGGTTGGCCGGGCGGCCGGGCCTGGATCAATCCGCGAACCATGATCGGCCGGGCCAACCTCGTCAACGCCCTGCTCGACGGCCCCAGCGCGGGCCGGCGCGAGCCGTTCAACGCCGTCGCGCTGGCCGGCAAGCATGGCATGAAAGCGGATGAATTCGGGGTGTTCTGCACTCGGCTCCTGTACGGCAGCGACCCGTCCGATGCCATGCGCAAGCAGCTAACCACCGCCCGGGATCGTCAGGTTGTGGCGCTGCTGCTGACGGCGCCGGAAGGACAGCTCGGCTAATCAACCACGGAGATTCCCTCATGCTCACTCGTCGCACGTTTCTGCGAACCACGCCCTTGCTGGCCCTGGCTCCGACGCTTCCGGTCTTCTTGACCAGGACCGCTCACGCCACCGAACCCGCGTCTGATGCTCGGGTCCTGGTCGTCGTGCAGCTGGACGGCGGCAACGACGCTCTCAACACCGTCGTTCCGCACGCCGACCCGGAGTACGCCAGGCTGCGTCCCCGGCTCAAGCTCGCCGCCAAGGACGTCGTCAAGGTCACGGACGCCGTTGGTCTGCACCCGTCGCTGAAGCCACTCAGCGGCCTGCTGGAGAAGGGCCAGCTCGCGGTCATTCCGGGCGTCAGCTACCCCAATCCGAATCGCTCCCATTTCCAGAGCATGGCCATCTGGCAGACCGCGAAGTTCGACCCCGAGGAACACAAGGGCTACGGCTGGCTAGGCCGGGCCCTGGACGCCGGCAGCGGCAATTCCGTCCTGGTCGGCGGCGGCGATACGCCTGTGGCCCTGCGCGGCCGGCGCTGCGCCGCCGTTTCGCTGACCCGGCCGGACGACCTCGTTCTCGGCGATCCGGCGTTGGCGAAGGAAACCCTCGGCTCCGGGGGGACCGGCGACCTGCTGGACTTCGTGCGCCGGCAGGCCGTGGACGGCTACGGCGCCGCCGAGAAGATGGCGCGCCTGGCCCGCGACAGCGAAGTCGCCTATCCCTCCACCGCTCTCGCCGAACGGCTGCGCCTGGCCGCCCGGCTGCTGAAGTCGGACCTGGGTGCGCGCGTCCTGTACACCCTGCAAGGCGGCTATGACACCCACTCGGCGCAGAACTTCACGCACGCCAACCTGCTGAACACCTTCGCCGGGGCCGTCAAGGCGTTCTTCGCCGATCTGCAGCAGGCGAAGCTGGCCGATCGCGTGGTGCTGCTGGCGTTCAGCGAGTTTGGCCGGACCATCAAGGAGAACGGCTCCGGCGGCACCGACCACGGCACGGCGGGCTGTGTCTTCCTCGCGGGGCCCGCCGTGAAGGGCGGACTGATCGGCACCATGCCCAGCCTGACCGACCTCGTCCAGGGTGAGCCGAAGATGACGCTGGATTTTCGCCGGATCTACGCGACCTTGCTGGATCAATGGCTGAAATGCCCGAGCGAGCAGGTCCTCGGCTCCAAGTTCGAGCCCCTGCCGCTGGTGTAAGTCAGGCGATCCGGGCCAGCAAGACCCGGATCGCCTCGTCATTGTGGAAGATCCATGGGACAATCAGGTGCGCGTGGGCCCGGCTCGGCTCCACAAACTGTTCGTGCATTGGCCGAACCGTGGTGTGGTACTGCTCGGCCACCGATTCGATGGTCCGGCCACGCTCACGGATGTCCCGCAGCATCCGCCGAACAACGCGCAGGTCGGCCGGAGTATCGACGAAGACGCGGAGATGAAGCCGTTCCCGAATCGCGGGAACCGCCAGCAGCAGAATCCCCTCCAGGAGCAGCACCGGCCGCGGCTCAACCGCGATGGTCTGGCTGCTGCGCGAGTGGCTGGCGTAATCGTAGATGGGCCGCTCGACCCGCTGTCCGGCCAGGAGGCGATCGACGTGCTGGACGAACAGGTCGTTGTCCAGGGTATCGGGATGGTCCCAGTTGTTCAGGGCCCGCACCGATTCCGGCATCCGCTCGCGGTTGTGGTAATAGTGGTCGTGCGGCAGGAAGCTGATGCGATCACGGTGAGCGCTGCTCAGGATCTGTTCCACCAGGGTCGTCTTGCCGGACCCCGACCCGCCGGCAATCCCGATGACGAAGGTGTCCGCCATCGCTTGGTTCCCTCTTCTCTCTCGAACTCCCATCGCACACCCGCCCGGATTCAGGGTAGAATCTACTCGCATCAGGAAGCGATTCAAGATGCCCTTTCCTGCAAAGGAAATGATTGCTGACCGAGGTTTGTGGAGTAAAATGGCCACTTCCTGGGCTCCGCGAGCCGCTCATGACGGAAGGAGAAGTGATGGTAACCGCACTCAAGCTCGGGCCGGCCAATCATGGACGCCGACTTTCGGAAGAGGAGTTCCTGGCAGGGGACTACCAGGAAGGGTATCAGTATGAACTCATCGATGGGAAACTCTACGTGTCGCCACAACCCAATCCCCCCCAGAATGTTATCGAAGAGTGGCTTGGCTTCTTACTGACCACTTACACGAGACAGCATCGGGAGGTTGCGAATTACTGCAGCCACAGGGCTCGTGTTTTCGTTCCGGATCGAGAAGACGTGACGACTCCGGAACCGGACCTGACCGTGTTCCGCGATTTTCCCCTGCACTTGCCCCTCAGGGACATTCACTGGGAGAATACCCATCCGCTCCTCGTCGTGGAAATTCTCTCCGACGATCCCGACAAGGATCTCGTTCGCAACGTGGAGTTGTACTTGCAAGTGCCGTCGATCCGGGAATACTGGATTATCGATACTCGGGAAGACCCCGATCAGCCAACAATGACCGTCCGCCGCCGCTGGGGCCGCCGTTGGCGTTCCCCCATCACCGTCGAGTTCGGCGAGACGTATACGACGCCGGTGCTTCCCGGCTTTGAACTGGTCCTCAACCACCGAGCGTGAGCAGGCCCTGACGGAAGGAGAAGCGATGGCGACCGCACTCAAGTTCGGGCCGGCCGATCATGGCCGGAAAGTCTCGGCGGAAGAACTCCAGACCGCGGAGTACCAGGAAGGCTACTCCTACGAGATCATTGATGGGAGGCTCTACGTGTCACCTCTGCCCAACCTCCCCGAAGATTGCATCGAGAAGTGGCTTCTCTTCAAGCTGGGTGTTTACTCTCAAACGCACCGCGACGTGGTCAACTACGTCACGGATAAGGCTCGCGTCTTTGTGCCCGATCGCGAAGACCTCACGGTTCCGGAGCCAGACGTTGCTTTGTACAGGGATTTCCCCTTCCACTTGCCCCGAAGTGAGCGGCGCTGGGAGGACATCAGTCCGTTCCTCGTCGCGGAAATCCTCTCGTCGGATGCCGACAAGGACCTGGTGCGGAACGTCGAGCTGTACTTGCAAGTCCCCTCGATTCGGGAATACTGGATTATCGATTCCCGGGAAGACCCCGATGAGCCGACGATGACCGTTCACCGCCGGCACGGCAGGCGCTGGCGTTCCCCAATCACCGTGCGCTTTGGTCAAACGTATACGACCAAACTGTTGCCCGACTTTGAGCTGGTCCTCAACCCCGAGGCTGATCCCCATGTCTGAACCGCAGGCTTCTCCCTCACCATTGCTCGATCCGCAAATGCTGGCCCGCCTGGAACAGCTGGAGCTGGTCTCACGCAAAATCTTCCTCGGCCGGATGAAGGGTGAACGTCGCAGCAAGCGCAAGGGGCAGAGCGTCGAGTTCGCCGACTACCGCAACTACGTCATCGGCGACGATCTGCGCTTCCTCGACTGGAACCTCTTTGCCCGGCTCGATCGGCTGTTCATCCGCCTGTTCATGGAAGAGGAAGACCTGCACTTCTACGTCCTGCTGGACAACAGCCTGTCGATGGATTTCGGCACGCCGACCAAGCTGCACTACGCCAAGCAGATCGCGGCGGCCCTGGGCTTTATCGGCCTGGTCAACCTGGATCGCGTCCTGATCGAGTCCTTTAACAACCGCCTGACGCAGACCTCGCCGGTCCTGCGCGGCCGGCGCAGCCTGTGGCGGCTGCTCGACTTCCTCAACAAGATCGAGCCGGCCGGCCCCAGCGACCTGCGGCAGTCGCTGCGGACCTTCAGCCTCAAGTCCAGCGGCAAGGGCATCGTCGTCGTCCTGAGCGATTTCATGGACAAGGGCGGCTACGAGGAGGCCCTGCGCTACCTGATCGCCCGGCAGATGGACATTTACGTCATTCAGATCCTGTCGCAGGAAGAGATCGACCCGGACATCACCGGCGATCTGAAGCTGGTGGACGTGGAGGACGACGACACGGCGGAGATCACCGTCAGCAGTGTCTTGCTGAAACGCTACAAGGAGAACCTGGAAGCGTACCGGGGGGCGCTGTATGACTTCTGCACGCGCCGCGGCGTGGCGTGTCTGTTCACGAACACGCAAGTTCCATTTGACCGCCTGGTGTTGACTTACCTTCGGCAGCGCGGTCTGGTGCGGTAGGGGGGTTACCCTTGACCGTTGCCCTTGGCTGGCACACTCAGCGGTTCCAGCTTGACGATGTGCTGCAAGGACAGCTGGGTGAACCGCTCGAGGTTCTCCGGTTGGGCGCTTGCTGGAAAACCGATAATCACGCTGCCAATCAGGACCATGATCATTTCCGGAGAACGGATGTCGAATGTCTCGCCGCTCGTAGTGAAGATCCGAAACGGCTCAAAGGGACGCAGCCGCGAACGGATTTCCGCTGGTGTCACTGGTCAATCCTCCTGGATGGATTCCCGCCGACAAGCTCCGGCATTCTTGGTATTCTAGCAGAATCCTGGACGTGCCGTCCTCCCGGAACCGACAAGGAGCATTCTCTCATGGCCAGCCAACTGCCTGTCTCCCGAATAGCCACGCGGGGCATCTGGTTCCCCCTGGGCCTGACCGTGCTGCTCCTGCTGACCCTGCCCGGGGTCATCCTGCTTCTGCTCAACCTGGTAGGCATGCAGGGCCGAATCAACGGCTGGCTCCGCGACAACTACAGCCTGACCTACCACATCGCCCTGCCCTGGTGGGCGACGCTTTTGCTGCTGCTCACTCCGGTGTTCCTGCTGCTGCTCTACTTCCTCAAGATGAAGCGCAAGCCGGTCCAGGTGCCCAGCACCTTCCTGTGGCGCAAGAGCATCGAGGATTTGCAGGTCAACAGCCTGTTCCAGTGGCTGCGCGACAACGTCTTGCTGCTGATCCAGCTGCTGATCGTCCTGTTCCTGATCTACTCCGCCATGTCGTTTCAGATCCACGGCAGCACGACCACCGGCCAGCACTACATCATCATGCTCGACAATTCGGCGAGCATGTCGGCGACCGACGTCCAGCCCAATCGGCTCGAAGTCGCGCGCCAGGAGGCGCTGCGTGAGATCGACCGGCACGGGGCCAGCGATCACGGCATGGTCATCGAGTTCAACTCGCGAGCCAGCATTCTTCAGCCTTACACCAACGACAAGGGCCTGCTGCGCAGCGCCGTGCAGCGCATCCAGCAGACGCAGCGACTGACCCGGATCGACGAGGCGCTTGCCCTGGCGGATAGCCTGGCCAATCCGCACAAGTCCTCGATGAACGCGGCCGTGGCTCCGGGGGACGCCGTCCCGGGCAAGGAACGGCAGTACGTGGACGTGCAGCTGGATGCCATCGCGGCGGCGGTCCACCTGTTCACCGATGGCGGCTTCGGCGACGGCGGCAACTTCCGCGCCGGCAACCTGGACCTGCATTATCACCGCATCGGCCAGCCGGGCACCGACGTCAACAACGTCGGCCTGGTGGCGCTCGAACGCGGTGCGCGATTCGGAGGACCCCAGCCAGGTGCAGGTCTTCGCCCGGGTGCTGAACTTCCGCAAGGATCCGGTCAGGTGCCGGCTGGAGCTGAAATGGCGGATCTGGGGCCGCGACGACTTCAAGCTCAAGGACAACGAGGTGAGCCTCAAGGGCCGGACCGTCACTCCCGGCGATCCGGAGAAGAACGAGCCTGAGGTCGATGCGCCGGGCGAGGCAGTCGTCACCTTCGACTTGCCTGATCTGGAAGAGGGGACGATGGTCCTCATCCAGGCGAAGCTGGAGGGGGTGCGCGACGTCTTTCCGCTGGATGACGAGGCCTTCCTGGTGCTGGGCGTGGTCCGCAAGGCCCGCGTGCTGATCGCCACGCCCGGCAACGAGATCCTGCACGATTTCTTCGATCAGGAAGCGACCACGAAAGTGGCCAACGTCCAGTACGTCAAGCCGGAGGAGCTGAAGGACGAGGCCAGGTACGGCCGGCCGGCCCGCGATGGTGCGTTCGACCTGGTGATTTTCGACCGCTGCGCTCCGGAGAGCGAGGACGCCTTGCCGCTGGGCAACACGTTCTTCATCGACAGCGTGCCACCGCCCTGGAAACGCAGCGAGATGCCGCCGCTGACCAAAGTGGCCATCCGCAACCCCGCCTCGAAGCATCCGCTGATGCAGAACCTCACCGCCCTGGACGAGATCGCCTTTGGCGGCGCGTTCCGCTTCGAGCTGGACCCGCGCAAAGACCCCCGGGTGCCGCCCAAAACGCCGCGCTTGCTGGAGTGCGACAAGGACACGGCCGTGCTGTTCGCCCTGAGCCGGCGCTCCTTCACCGACCTGGTGCTGGCCTTCCCGCTGGTCAACAGCAAGGGCGAATGGGCCACGACCTGGAACCTGAAGCTGAGCTTTCCGCTGTTCCTGCGTAACGTCCTGCTGCGGCTGGGCAACGTCAGTGAAGCCTCCGCCGAGGAGTCGCTGTCGCCGGGGACGCCGCGCGTGCTGCGGCCGGACAGCTCGGTCAAGGAGATCTTTGTCACCGGCCCGTCGGACAAGGTCGCCCGGCCGATCAACCGCAACGCCCAGGCGAACTTTGTATATAACGACACGGAGCGCGTCGGCGTCTACGCGGTGCGCTGGCAAGGAGGCGAACAGGCTTTCACGGTCAACCTGCTCGACGCCGACGAGAGCAACGTCCAGCCGCGCGACGCCGTGCAGATCGGGGCCCAGGAGCTGAAGGCCGGGCCCTCCCGGGGTCAGCCGCGCGACACCTGGAAATGGTGGGCCGTGGCCGCGCTGGTGCTGCTGACCCTGGAATGGGTCTTCTACCATCGCCGCTTTTACAGTTGACGGAACTTCCATGAACGCCGTGCCCCCGGAGCCGTCTGCCGAGTACCGTCGCTTCATCCAGAAACACTATGACGGAGTTCCCGGAGCGCTCACGGCGGTCACCGGCCTGGTCACCGGCCACGAGGCCCTCGCCGGCCGCCTGATCCGTCCCGAAGGCTTCGACGTTCGCGGCTGCAAACGCATCCTCGACGCGGCCTGCGGCAATGGCCGCTACTCGCGCTTCCTGCTGGGCCGTGCGGACCCCGATGCAATCATCACCGCGTTCGATCTGTCGCCGCGCATGCTGCAGCGGGCCCGCCAACGCTTGCGCTCCGAGCGCGTCAGCCATGCGGTGGCCGACCTGACCAGGCTGCCCTACGCCGACGATGCCTTCGACGCTATCGTTTGCGGCTGGGTGCTGGAACATCTGCCGAGCCCGGTGCCGGGACTGCGCGAGCTGGCGCGGGTGCTGCGACCCGGAGGCAAGCTGCTCCTGCTGACAACCGAGAACACCACGCTGGGAGCAATGTGCGGTTGGTTGTGGCACTGCCGGACGTATGGGCGGGAGGAGCTGCAGGAGGCGTGCCAGGAGTGCGGACTGGGCTGGGAACGTGAGCTGTGGTTCTCGCGGCTGCACCGCTGGCTGAAGCTGGGGGGGATCATTGTTGAATTGAAGAAGAAAGAACTCACCACAGAGGACACAGAGGACACAGAGAAGACAACAAAGGAACACTAATCCGCGCTAATCTTCGCTAATAGAAGGAAGGAAACCCGTATTCCGATTAGTGTGGATCAGCGTTGATTAGTGTTCCGAGCAATGATTCTTTTTGCAGTCTTCTCTGTGTCCTCTGTGTCCTCTGTGGTGAGTTCTTCTAGCGCGAACGGCGAGGATGCCGTTCGTGTCTGCCCGTGGGGTGCGCCCGTTGTAGGGGCGGACCATACCATTTGCCCGCGAAGGAGTTTTCTCATGCTCACCTTGCGCTTACCCGACAATTCCACCAGGCAAGTCCCCGAAGGGACCCGTCCTCGCGACGTGGCCGAGTCGATCGGCAAGCGGCTGGCCCAGGCGGCGGTGGCCGCCAAGGTCAACGGCACCGTCGTGGACCTCGACCGCGAACTGCCTCGCAATGGCAGCGAGATCAGCTTCGCCATCCTCACCGACAAGGACAAGGAGGCGATCGACGTTCTCCGCCACAGCTGCGCTCACGTCATGGCGCGTGCCGTGATGCGGCTGTTCCCCGGCGTCCAGCTGGCGTTCGGCCCGGCCACCGAGAACGGTTTCTACTACGACATCGACGTCGAACCGCCGCTGCGCGAAGAGGATTTCCCCGCCATCGAGGCCGAGATGCGCAAGCTGGTCGCCGCCGCCGAGCCGTTCGAGCGCTTCGAGAGAGCGACCCCCGAGGGACGGGCCCTCTGCGAAGAGCTGGCCCAAGGGTACAAGGTCGAGCACATCGACGACGACCTGAAGAAGTATCCGACCCTGAGTTTCTATCGCCAGGGCGAGTTCATCGATCTGTGCCGGGGACCGCATCTGCCGCACGCCGGCAAGATCGGAGCGTTCAAGCTGCTGAGCATTGCCGGGGCCTACTGGAAGAACGACTCCCGACGCAAACAGCTGCAGCGCCTCTACGCCACCGCCTTCTTCAGCCAGAAGGACCTCGACTCCTATCTGCACCAATTGGAAGAGGCCCGCAAGCGCGATCACCGTGTCCTGGGCAAGCAGTTGAAGCTGTTCACCATCAGCCAGCTGGCCGGCAGCGGTCTGATCTTGTGGATGCCGAAAGGGGCGATGGTTCGCGGTCTGCTGGAGAACTTCATCAAGGAGGAGCTGCTGAAGCGCGGCTACTCGCCGGTGTACACTCCGCACATCGGCAAGCTGGACCTGTACCGCTGCAGCGGCCATTTCCCCTACTATCGCGATGCCCAGTATCCGCCGATGTTCGCTAACCCGGCCGGCTCGGCCCTGGACCTGGCCCAGCACCGGCTGGCCGCGGGACTGCTGGACGAGAAGAAAGAGCAGGACATGGCCCAGTTCATGGCCCTGACTCAGTTCCACGTCCCCGGCTACAAGGAAGCGACCTCGCCCGAGGCCCGGCTGGAGGCGGTCCATCGTTACGTGCTGGGGGTGCTGCAGGCGATGGACGTCAAGATCCCGGCTTATCAGCAAGCCAAGACTTACGAGGAGCGGGCGCAGGCCCTGCTGGGCTGGCTGAAGGAGCAGGAGGGATACCTGCTCAAGCCGATGAACTGCCCGCACCACATCCAGATTTACAAGGCCGAGCCGAGGAGCTACCGCGATCTGCCGGTCCGGCTGGCGGAGTTCGGCACCGTCTACCGCTACGAGCAGACCGGCGAACTGTCGGGCATGACCCGCGTCCGCGGCTTCACCCAGGACGACGCCCACCTGTTCGTCACTCCCGAGCAGATCGAGGCGGAGGTCGGGGCCAACGTCGATCTGGTGCTGTTCGTGCTGTCGCAGCCTCGGGTCTGAACGATTACCGGGTGCGCGTCGGTCTGCGCGACCCCGACAGCGGCAAGTACGTCGGCGACCCGGCGGACTGGGACAAGGCCGAGCGGACCCTGATCGACCTGGTGGCCTCGCGCGGCATGAACTACACCGCCGAGAAGGGCGAGGCGGCGTTCTACGGACCCAAGATCGACTTCGTGGTCCGCGACTGCATCGGCCGGGAGTGGCAGCTGGGCACCGTGCAGCTGGACTACAACTTGCCCAAGCGCTTCGACCTGGAGTACACCGGCAGCGACAACGTGCCGCATCGGCCGGTGATGATCCATCGGGCGCCGTTCGGCTCGATGGAGCGCTTCTTCGGCATCCTGATCGAGCATTTCGCCGGGGCCTTCCCGCTGTGGCTGGCGCCGGAGCAGGTGCGTGTCCTGACCATCAGCGACCGCTTCAACGAGTACGCCAGGAAGGTCGAGGCCCAGCTGTCGGCGGCCGGCTTCCGCGTGAGCGGCGACTATCGGCCGGAGCGGGTCAACTGGAAGATCCGCGAGGGCCAGGTGGAGAAGATCCCGTACATGCTGGTGGTCGGCGAGAAGGAGCAAGCGGCCGGCACCGTGGCCGTGCGCGACCGCGTGGACGGCGACCTGGGGTCGATGAGCCTGGCGGCAGCTGATCGCGCGGCTCGAACGAGGAGGTCAAGGAGAAACGCATCCGGCAGGTCAGCACCGGCAGCGCGGGGTTGACCGATAGCGGGGCCAAGTACGCGGATTGAGGTGCATGCGGCCCGCTTGCTTGGCGAGTGGACCGCTTTTCTGAGGATTGCACTCATGGCCAAATCCAGTTCCAAACAGGCCGCACCAGTGAGCCGCAACGCACTTTGTCGTCGAGCGGCTCAACTGGCGGCGGTGCGGCAGCACGTTTTACCGCTACCCAGGCGAGGTGCGGATCGCTTCCTTCGAGACGGCGGAGGAAGCCGAGTCGGCTCGCCGCGAGCGGGAGGCCGCGGCGCGTGCCGCGGTGAACCCCTTCGCCGGTACGCTGACTCCGCCGGCCGACCAGAGCAGCATGCCCGAGGGGGTGCTGTGCGACTGGCTCCAGGACCAGGGGATTGAACCTCCCGCCCCTCACCGAACGACGCACCGGCGCGACTGGGTGAAGTGGTGGGACGTGGGCCAGAAACACTGGACTGAGGAACAGCGGGCGACCGTCTGGCAGGCGCTGGACAAGGTTCAGTTCTTCCGCGTCGTGCAGCGCCCGAAGCGGCCGGTGGTCTATGCGGTGGTCCGGGTCGTGTGGGGCTACAACGACGAATGGTACTATCCGGGAGCGGAGGGAGGTCAGACGCTCACCGTCTACCGCTCCCGAAAGAGGGCCGAGGCCGAGTGCCGGGACATGAACGAGGAGGCCCGTGAGGAGTGGAACGAGCTGTTTGAGGAGAACCCGGATTTGGGATACGAGCCGGCCGGGCTGAACCAGTTCGACCCCGAGGACCGGCTGCTTCCCGGACAGGATCCGTTCGGCCCTGTTCCCAAACCGGCTAACGACGTGGATGAGGAGGGCGACGAGCTGGGAACGTTCACGGCCGATGAGATGCCCTACTTCGAGGTGGTGGAACTGGACCTGGAGGGACAGCCATGAGCAAGGCAAAGAAGGCCCCCCGGATCTATCTCGTGGAGCGAGCCGCCTACCGGACCTGGGCATTCACGGGGCTGCCACACTACGAAGCATCGGAAGCCGACGAAGGAGAAAGTTACGTTCCCCTTAAGGCGTTCACGGACCGAGCCGACGCCGAGGCCGACCAGACCCGGCGCGAAGCGGAAGTCCGGGCGACCCTGCCTCCGGCTCTGTTCGTCGGCTACAGTATTCCGTCCGCCGACAAGGAACTGACCCGGCGATTAAAGGCCTTGCAGCTTCCGCCCCTCCCATCGGGGAAGAAGAACGAGGATCTCAGCGAGAAGTTCCGGAAGTGGTGGGTGGAGCATGGCGCCGACCTGACGCCGGAGCAACGGTCGGCCCTATGGGAACTCTTCCCGAACGTGGTGGTGTACCGGGTGACGGAAACCACTCTGGAGGAATGAGAACACTCACGCCGGAGGGCCTGCGGGCGGCGGGCTTTGGGGAGGCGATGCAGCGGGCTTGCCTTTCAGGATCGTGAACAGGTCGGCCACGCGACAGCGGAACCCTGGCAAGACCGCCTCTCCGGTCAGCTCGGCGTCCTGTTGCAGCAGCTGGGGCGTCCGGTTGGGAGCGTGGACAGACACCGTGCGATCCTCGGGGTCGATGAGCCACACCAGCTGAACTCCATGCGTCAGGTAATCGGTGATCTTCCGGAGAACTTGACCGGCCCGATCGCTGGGAGAAAGAACTTCCACCGCCAGCAAAGGAGGAACCTCACCGTACTTGGGATGCAGCTCCTCAAAGGAGGTCGCATCCTCGTACAGGGCAACGTCTGGACCACGCACGGTATCCGGCCCACGTTCGAGAATGACGCCGGAGTCATTGCACGCGACGTAACCCTGGTTGCGTTCCCAGGCGAAGTTGCTCAGCAGGCGGCCAACATTCGCGCAGACAACTCCTTGGGGCCGATTTGGAGCAGGCAGCTCAATCACCTTCCCTCGAACAAGCTCAAACCACCGGTTGGCATTTTCCGGTCGCTGAACCCAGTCAGCAAATGCCTCGGCAGTAAGGCGTTTTGTCGAGGTCAGGCTCCTCATGGAAGCTCCATTGGGGATTCTTCTTCCCAGGCATTCGGATTTCAATCCAGGAAAACCGCTGGTTCCACCCCAAAGTGCCTGGCAAGCACCTTGATGTGAGTCAGGGTCAGCTGTCGCTTGCCGTTGAGGATGGACGACAGCGTCGAAATCACAATCCCGGTGGCCGCAGCGAGCTGAGAGAGGTTCTCATCTCGTGCGTCCATCAGGTGTCGGATCATGGCGGCGCCGCTGACAGCAGGCATGGGGTACGCCTCCGCTTCGTAGCGCTCAATCATGCAGCTCAAGCAGTCCAGATACTCCTGTTCCTCCGGAAGAAGCGGCTCGCTTCGTCCCAGAAGCTGATCCAGGATCTCGATCCCCTGGTTCAGTTCCTCCTCGGAACCGACCGGCCGCAGCGGGTAGGCCTTGACCAGGGCCAGATACGCGGAACCTGGGCAGCGTTTGCTGCTTGTCGGTCCTTTGCTGGTGGTCATGTTGCATGCCTTCTCTTCACCTGTGCTTCGTCAGCAGATGTAAACCTGCTTCCGGTGACCTTGTTGTATTCTCAGATTAGACTCTGGAAACGGAAGCATGGTTCGCCTCGTTTCTCACCGTGGCCCCGTCGCTGCCAGGCCGGATTCGCCGGTCAGTTTCTCCGCTGATTCTACCAATCGCAGGAACTCGTGCCGATGGCCATTCTCATCCGCCCCCAGCGCTTCGGCCGCCCGTTGTCGGGCCCTGGCGTAGCTGGCCGTGCCGCGATGTTCCGACTTCCGCAGCAGCAGCCCCCACTCAGCAACGGCGCTGGCGAAGCGCAGGTCCGGGGCCGTGTCCGCCAGGCGCGTCGGGCTGCCGGCCAGCGGCTGCACCAGCAGCTTGCTGGCGTCGCCGGTCGGGTCCTTGTAGCGGAGTTTCACGGTCAGCCACTCCTCGCTCTCCGGTGCCGCCGGCGGCTGGACCGAATGCGGGTATCGCAGCGGATCGATCCCCGCTCCGGACGAGGGACCGGCCGGCTCGATCTCGTACAGGGCCGTCACCGTGTGGCCCGAGCCGAGGTCGCCGCCGTCCTTCTTGTCGTCGTTGAAGTCCTGATCGCGCAGCAGCTTGTTCTCGTAGCCGATCAGCCGATAGCTGGCCACGCGCTTCGGATTGAACTCCACTTGGAGCTTGACGTCCTTGGCAATCGTCGCCAGGGCGCCGCCCTGCTCCACGAAGACCTTCTTCGCCTCGGTCAGCGAGTCCACGTAAGCGTAGTGGCCGTGACCGTGGTGCGCCAGCCGTTCCAGAGTGCCGTCCTTGAGGTTGCCCATGCCGAAGCCCAGGATGGTCAGGAAGATGCCCTGCTGCTTCTTCTCCTCGATCAGTTTGATCAGGTCGTCCTGGCTGACCACGCCCACGTTGAAGTCGCCGTCCGTCCCCAGAATGACCCGGTTGACGCCATCGGCCAGGAAGTTCTCCCTGGCGATGCGATAGGCCAGGGTGATGCCTTCGCCGCCGTTGGTCGAGCCGCCGGCCTCCAGGCGGTCCAGGGCCTTGAGGATCTTCTTCTTGTCGCTGCCCGGCGTCGAAGGCAGGGCCAGGCCCGCGTTGCCGGCGTAGGTGACCAGAGCGACGCGGTCACGCTCCGTCAGATGCTCGACCAGCAGGGCCAGGGACTGCTTGAGCAACGGCAGGCGATTGGGTTCCCTCATCGAGCCGGAGGTGTCGATCAGGAAGACGAAGTTGCGAGGCGGCATCTGGTTGGGATCGAGCTGCCGGCCCTTGACGGCGATGCGCGCCAGCTGATGCCCCTCGTGCCACGGACATTCGGTCACGTCCAGGGTCAGCGAAACCGGATGCTCTCCCGTGGGAGCGGGATACGAGTAGGGGAAGTAGTTGATCAGCTCAGCCAGCCGGACGGAGTCCTCGGGCGGCAATCGTTTCTCCTCCAGCAGAAAGCGGCGGACGTTGCTGTACGACGCGGTATCGACCGACAGGCCAAAGGTCGAAAGCGGCACGCGCTCGGCCGACAGGAAGCCGTTCTCGACAATGCGGTTGTACGCTTCCGTGTTCTCGCCGGACTTGTTCGGGCTCGTGTCGGCCAGCGACTGAGGAGAGGTTGTTGGAGCCGGCATGGCCATATGAGAAAACCGGCCTGGGGGACAGTATGTATTGCAACAGCCGATGGCCGCGAGCAACGTCAGGGCGCCGATCCAGAGCAGCCGCCTTGCAGCGCAGGCGGGCGAACGCAGGGAAGGCTCCTGCATGCGTGGACTCCTGATCAGAAAAGGAAAATGGCGGCACTCGTTCGAGGCGGGAACATGACCGGGAGTCGAAACAAAGTCAAGACGGATTGGGCAGAAGGGGTGCCGGCAATGGCCGAGCCGCGCACGCAGCGCAGCGGAGTAAGCGGCTGTGCCGGAGGGCCGCTTACTCCGCTGCGCTGCGTGCGCGGCTCGGCATCTGCTTCGCCTGTTTCACTCAATGCCCAGGTATTCGGTGGGAATGGCCCGGAAGACCTCCTCGATGCTGGTCTCGCCCTGTGCGACCTTGAGCAGGGCCGCCTGGCGGAACTCGATCATGCCTTCCTCGGTCGCCTTGCGGCGCAGCACCTGGACGGGCTGCCGTTCCATGATCAGCTTGCGGACGGCCGGCGAAACGGTCATCACCTCGAAGACGCCGCTGCGGCCGGTGTAGCCCATCATCCGGCACTTCTCGCAGCCGGCCGGGCCATAAATCTGAGTGCCCTGGCCCGGCTCCAGATACTGGCGCACGTCGTCAAAACTGTGCGGCGATTCGCTGACGTCGAAGCTCATCCGGCACACCGGGCACAGAGTCCGGACCAGCCGCTGAGCGATGGCTCCCAGCAGCGAACTGGCCAGGAAGTGCGGATGCGCCCCCAGGTTGAGCATGCTGGGAATGGCGCCCGCGGCCACCGGGGCGTGCAAGGTCGAAAGCACCAGGTGGCCGCTGTTGGCCGCGCGCACCGCCGTCTCCGCCGTCGCCTGGTCGCGGATCTCGCCGATCATGATCACGTCGGGTGCCTGCCGTAACACGCCGCGCAGCAGGTCCGCAAAGTCCACGTCAATGCGCGGGTTCACCTGGGACTGGCGAATGCCCTCGATGGCGTACTCGATCGGGTCTTCGATGGTGTTGATCTTCCGCTGGCCATTGTTGAGATAGGCCAGTGCGGCGTAGAGCGTGGTGGTCTTGCCGGCACCCGTCGGGCCACAGACCAGGATCAGGCCGCTGGGACTGCTGAGCAGGGCCAGCAAGTTGTTGAAGTCGCGCTGCAGCAGGCCCAGCCGCTCCAGGGCCAGCAACTGCGAGTGCCGATCCAGCAAGCGCAGCGTGAAGTCCTCGCCGTACAGGGTCGGGATGCTGCTGATGCGGAGATCGAGCGTCCCCTTGGCCCCCTCGTAAATCCAGCGGCCGTCGAGGGGCCGGCGTTTCTCGGCCACGTCCATGCCGGCCATCGCCTTCACGTGGGCCAGGCAGCGCCGGCCCAGGTCGGCCGGCATCTTGCCAATGGGCCGAACCACGCCCAGATGGCGCACCGCCATGCTCACGTGGGTCTCGTTGGTACACAGGAACAGGTCGCTGACGCCCATCCCGGCCGCGTGCGCGATCAGGGCCTCGACGGCGCTCTCGGGGTCCAGCCGGCTGACGTCGATGGTGATGCCGTCGATCCTGGCTCCGCTCATCAGTCCTTCTCCTCCTCCAGCGCCATCTGCCGGGCCAACGCCTCGTCGGCAGCCAGGGCGAAGATCCGGTTCAGCTTCAGCAGGTCGAGTGTCTGCCGGACCAGCGGCGGAATGTTGTACAGCACCATCCGGCCGCCGTTCTCCCGGAAGCGCTTGTGGCAGCTCATCAGCCAGCCAACGCCCGCCGAATCGATGTAGCTGGTCTTCTCCAGATTGACCAGGACCCGCCGGCCGTAGACGCCGATGCCCGCCGCCTGCTCCAGTTGATCCACCCCAGGGTTCAGATGCGCCAGGGTGATCTGGCCCTCACAGAGCAGGCCCACAACGGTGTTCTCATTGAAACGGAGTGTCAGTTTCATGGCTGCGTTTCCGATGCTGTAGGGAACGCCCTCGGTGGCGTTCCGGCGAGACACGGAACGCCACCGAGGGCGTTCCTTACACCTTACCACACCTATCCCGGCAATCGCCAGAGCAGAGGCCCCATCCCTCAGAAATTGACGTTGAGCGTGGCCAGGAAGCCATCGGAATAAACCTGGCTGCCGGTCAGCGGGCAGGAGTAGGCCAGCCCCAGAGAGAAGTGATTGTACAGCAGGAAGCGCACGCCGGCCGTCAGGGTATAGACGTTCCGGGCGGCCCCGTACGGAGGATACTGGACGGTCGGGTCCGGTAAGGCGGGGGTGAACGGCGCCTGGCTGCCGCCGGTCAGGACGTTCTGGCCCCACAATTCCAGCATCGGAAGGACCCCGGTCACAAAGGGAAGCGAAACCCGCTCCCAGGAGTAGGTGCGCCGGCCGGCGAAGTCCAGGCTGTCGTCGCGATAGAGCCACCAGCCCAGCGACAGACCATAGTCCAACGTCGTCGCGGCGTTGGACGTGGGCACGCTGAGCTGCGCGCCGCCCTGAAGGAAGAGCCAATCACCGCAGAGCGCCTGGTAAAAGAGGAAGCCGCCCATGACGCGGGAGCTTCGCTCATGCAGTTGCCCCGCGCTCTGGGGCGTCTGGATCTGCACGCCCAGCACCGGCGAGAAGATCGTATCCTCGGTGTAATAGGCGGCCCACTTGAGGAGGGCCTGCGGATTGGCCCAGGCATTGGCGTTGTCCGTGGTCGCGGTCGATTGCACGTACTGTCCCTGCACGACCAGGCTGCCCAAATTGCCCAGGGCAATCTCGGCTCCCACGTTCTGCAGTTGCACGATGCGGTACTGGGCGGTCGGCAGGTTGGGCGGGCCATGATCGCCAAAGCCGGTCCGGAAGTCGCTCAGGGAGGAGTAGCCATACCAGACGCGGTTCTGGGGCAGGGCGTTCATGTTGTTGAAGATGTTGAAGTTGTTCAGGGCATTGCCGTAGCCGAACATGGTGACCGCCGAAAGGACGTCATTGCAGCCGAGCCACTCCTTGTCTTTTGTCGGGGCCTGTGCCTCGTGATCGTCCGCGGGGGCCGGACCATGCGACAGGTCGGCTCCTTGACCGTAGTCGTAAGGATCGTACGGTGCCATCGCCCAGGGCGCCCAGGGCCCATAAGCCGGCGCCGGTCCGGGCATTGTTGCAATCGAGGTCCCCTGCCCGGCAGGAGGGGCCGCAGGCGCCATGGGAGCGACCGGGGCCGGCTGGGTCGGGGCTGGAGGGACAGGGACCGCGGGAGGCGGAACTGGTTGAGGTGACATCGCGGCCGGCAAGGCCGGAGTCGGTTGCGCCGACAGCAGCCCCTGCGCGGTCGTCCAGAGTCCCAGACCGAGCAGGACCTTGACCGAGTGATGCCGAAGAAACCGGAACATGGACAAACCTCCCTCGTCTCCCGCGGGGGCAACGTCCCTCTCGACGTGATTCACTGGCGCGCCTGGCACCCCAGGAAATCTTTCGGCAACCGGCCGGGCCTGTCTTGACCCGCATCTTCGCCTCTTTCCGCTTTTTCCGTGCCAGCGCACTGTCCAGCAAATCCGCGTCTTTCCGCGCACTTGCCCCGTCCGGCGAGCGGCGCGGCGTAAGCCGAAAAGGATGGCATCCAGGCTGAGGAGTTGATACAACGAGGGGAACAATTGGCTGGGTGGTGGGTGAAGGGGTCGGGCCGCGGCAGGATGCGCGGGAGGTTGGGGTTGACGGGAGGTGGCAGGTGCTGCTGCAAACGGGTAGCGGGGTCAGGGGTGTACGGCTTGGGCGGGAGCATCAAGGTCAGGGTCTCCGAAAGGGGCGAGGGTCAGTGATACCCCTGGCTTACGGAAGAGACCCTGACTTTGCTCCTCTATTCAACCGTCTCACAATCTGGCCCAGACGCAGAAGAGCCCACGCTCACGTTTGATTGCCTGCTACTGCCTTTTGTTCTTAACTGACGGGCATCAGGCGTCAGCCCGCCGGTGAAGGCCCTTACCGGCGGGCTGACGCCGCGCCGCTCGCCTTCCCGTTAGGTCTCCATGAGGTTCTCGCATGGCACGCATTCCCCCCTTGACCCTGGAAGAAGCCGCCCCGGCGGCCCGCAAGGAGCTGGAGCAGCAGATCGCCTCCCACGGTCGGGCCACCAACATGAAGCGGACCCTCGCCTGCTCGCCGGCGGCCCTGCACGCCTTCATGCAATGGTACGACCTGCATGCCGAGGTCGTCCGCTTCCTGGGACCGCGCCCGACGATGCTGTTCACCCACGCCATCTCCAGCCAGACCGATTGCCTGATTTGCTCCACCTTCTTCCGCCGCTGGTTGATCGAAGCCGGCGACAACCCCGACGACCTGCGCCTGGACGAGCGCGACCAGGTCCTTGTCGAGTATGGCTGGCAGCTGGCCCGCAACGCCAACGCGGTGTCGGATGAGCTGTACGCCCGCCTGGCCCGCTTCCTGTCGCCGGACCAGATCGTCACCCTGACCGCGTTCGGCGGCCTGATGATCGCCACCAACGTCTTCAACAATGCGCTCCGGGTCGATCTGGACGAGTACCTCTTCCCCTTTCGCAAAGGAGTGCCGCAATGACCGGTCTGAAGGGCAAGGTCGCACTGATCACCGGTGCGGCCCAGGGGCAAGGCCGCGCCACCGCCCTGGCCCTGGCCCGGGAAGGGGTCCACGTCGCCGCCGTGGACGTGGCCAGGCAACTGCGATACCCCGGCTACGCCCTGGGCACACCCGAAGCCCTGGAATCGCTCGCGGCGGAGTGCCGGCAAGTGGGAGTCGAGTGTCTGCCTCTCGTCGCCGACGTGCGCGACGACCAGGCCGTCAGCCGGGCCGTTGAGCAAACGGTCGCTCGGCTGAAGCAGATCGACATCCTCTTCAACAACGCCGGCATCTGCGCCTACGGCCTCGCTCACGAGCTGACCGAGGAACAGTGGGACACGATGCTCGACATCAACTTGAAGGGGGCCTGGCTGGTGGCCCGGCGCGTGATCCCGCACATGATCGCCCGCAAGAGCGGCGTGATCCTCAACAACTCCTCGATCGCCGGCCTGCGCGGCATGGCCCGGCTGAGCCACTATGCGGCGTCGAAGTGGGGCCTGGTGGGGCTGACCAGGTCGTGGGCCATCGAGCTGGCACCGCACAACATTCGTGTGGTGTCCATCCATCCGACGGGGGTGAACACGCCGATGAACGACGGCCTGGCGGCCCTGGAGGGGCGGACGCCGCAGCAGATCGCCGAGTGTTCGGCAGGGAATTTGCTCCCGGTGCCCTGGATCGAGCCGGAGGACGTTGCGGCGGCGGTGGTGTTCCTGGCGTCGGACCAGGCCCGCTTCATCACCGGGTCGCAGTTTGTCCTCGACGCGGGGTTGCTGACCCGGTAGGTCAGGCTTTCCAGCCTGACAAAGGTGTGTCAGGCTGGAAAGCCTGACCTACACAAGGAAACCGCATGTCAACACCCCTCCTCGACCCCCAGCTTCTGGATCAGCTGGCCGCCAACGGCGAGGAAGCGGACCGTCAGCTCGCCTGGCCGGAATCCTCCTGGCGGCTTCTCTGCAAGGCCGGCGTGCCTGGCTGGACCATCCCGAAGGAGTACGGCGGCAGCGACCTCGACCCAATCCCCGAGACCGAAGGACGCGAAACCCTGGCGTCCGCCTGTCTGACGACCACGTTCATCCTCAGCCAGTGTGAGGCCGCCATCGCGCGCATCCTCACCGGCGAGTCGCCGCTCTTGAAAGAGCGGCTCCTCCCGGCGGTCGCCCAGGGGAAGAGCTTCCTGACGGTCGGCATCTCGCACCTGACCACGTCCCGGCAGCACCTGGGACCGTCGCTGCGGGCCCGACCGGTGGGGTCGGACGCCTTTCTTCTGGACGGCGAGGCCCCGTGGGTCACCGGGGCCGACCACACCGACGCCATCGTCGTCGGCGCCACCTTGCCGGACATGCTCCAGGCCCTGTTTGTGCTGCCGATGGACCGGCCGGGAGTCTCGATCACGGAGCCGCTGGACCTGTCGGCCCTGCGCGGCTCGCGGACCAGCCTGGTCCAGTGCCGGGACGTGAGACTGGAACGCGACTGGCTCCTGGTCGGACCCGCACCGAACGTGCTGGGCCGGGCAGCCGGAGGACTGGACACGTCGTGCCTGGCCCTCGGACTGGCGCGGTCGGCCGTCGCTTACCTGGAACGCGAATCGGCCCAGCGCCCGGAACTGGCGGTTCTGGCCGAGCGCTTCGAGAAAGCCCGCATCGCTGCTCGCCGAAAACTCCATGCGCTGGCCACCTCGCCGGGCACAATGGAACAGGTTCACGCTCTGCGTGCCGAGGCGACCGAACTGGTACTGCAAGCGACGGCAACGGCGCTGGCGGCGGCCAAGGGAGCGGGCTTCGTTTCGCCGCACCCTGCTCAGCGCTGGGCCCGGCAGGCCCTGTTCTTCCTGGTGTGGTCGATTCCCCGGCCGGCGGTCACGGCCCTCCTGGAGAATCTTGTCCCTCCCACGTAAGAGGGCCTGGAAAACGTTTGCTCAAAGGCGCGAATGATCATTAGAGTAAGGAGAGCAGCAACCCTCACAACGGAAACGCTCTTTGTCGAGAACCGGGGAAGAACCCCAAGGAGCCCATCGTGAACCGTGTCCGCCTTGCCCTGTTCAGTACCATGGCGCTGGGAGCCGCTCTGTTCGCCAAAGAAGCCAGCCAACCCGCGAAGCCGTCGCAACCGACCCAGGAACAGGTCCGCCGCTGGGTCGCGCAGCTGGGCGACGACGACTTCACCGTCCGCGAAGAGGCCAGCAAGAAACTGTGGGAAGCCGGGGCCGCGGCCGAGCCCGCCTTGAAGGAGGTACTCAAGGACACCGATGAGGAAGTGCGCCGCAGGGCCCGGGAAATCCTCGACAAGTTCCAGTGGGGCATCTATCCCGACACGCCCAGGGAACAGCTGGAGCTGATCGCCCGCTATCAGTCGGCCGTGGGCGAGGGCAAGCTGGCCGTGGTCCGCGACTTGCTCGAAGGCGGTCCCGCCGGGTGCAGGAGCCTGCTCCGGATCGCGGCCGCCGAGCCCGCTCCCGAGACCCGGCAGCTGGTCCGCACCCAGATCGCCCGGGAGCTGCCGCGGGCCCTGTCCCGGCTGCTGGACCAGAAGGAACAGGCCATCCTGGAAGGACTCCTGGCGGCCAGCCTGACCGCCGACAACCAGCTGGGCATTCGCAATGCCGCCGCGTACTGGCTGCTCACCGGCCAGCTCGACAAGAAAATCGCCCAGTACCAGGGCCTGACGGCCGGGAAGGACAAAGCTCGGGAAGTCGAGGTCCTTGTCCAGCTCCTGCGCGCCCGTGGCGACCTGGTTGCCGCCCGGAACGTGGCCCGGCGGGCCGAACGCGAGGACCTGGTCAATGCTCTGCTTTACGAAGCGACAGACTGGAAGGAGGATTCCTGGCCGCAAGGGATCGCCGGCAGCGGACGTCGGATCGAGCAGCTGGGTTACCAGGCGGCCTGCCGGCGGCTTGCCGGTCAGCAGAAGGAATTTGAGGAGACCCTGGCCGAGATGCGCAAGCACGCCGAGGAAATCCCGGCCGACAACCAGGCGCAGCTCTTCCATCTGGCCAAGGTCCTTTTGCTGAACCACCAGGTGAAGGAGGGGCAGGCAACCTTGGCCCGGAACGGGGTCTACGCTATCCCTCTGGTGAAAATCCTGCTGGCCCAGGAAAAGTTCAGTGAGGCCCTGGCCCTGCTCGAGAAGTCCCTGGCCGACAACCCCGGACGGGCCGACCTGGAGCTGAGCAAGGCGGGGCTGCTCGGCAGGCTGGGCGAGAAGGACAAGGCCCGGGCGATCTTTGCCCGTTACGCCGGGGAGATCAAGAAGCAGGCGGAGGCCCAGGTCTTCTGGGGCAATCAACTGATCGAGGCGGAGATGGAGGCCGGCTTCGCCGATGAGGCGTTGATGCACGCGGTGCAGTTGGCAATCGCGAACCCGAAGCGGGGCGCGACCGTGTTTTCCCCTCTCTTCCGCTTGCGCGGCGAAACGGCCCAGAACCTGTGGCCGCTGCTGCCGAAGTTGTACCCGGGGGAAGACGCCCAGGGTCACGGCAAACGGCTCCGTCAGCTGATGAAAGGCACTCTGCCCCGGCAGGATCTGGCAGCCCTGATCGAGAAGTCGTCCGCTCTGATCAAGGAGAAGAATCCTCTGCTGAATCCGGCCGGCTTGCACGCCCTCGCCGAGGTGGCGTGGACGTGCCAGGCCGCGGACCTGGCCCGCCAGTGCCTGGAGAAGGCGGGCGACTCCCAGGCGCTGCTGCTGCAAGGGGACCTGTCCGCCTGCGCGGAAGTGGGCTGAGGCCGCCCGCTTCTACTTCCAGGCGTGGGAGAAGGACCGTGACCCGCTCGGCCTGTACCTGAGCGGCAAGTGCCTGCTGCGTCTGGGTCAGCGCCAGGAGGGGACCCGGCGGATGGAGCTGGCCCAGATGCTGCCGCTGGGCAACGAAGCGACCCGCCAGGCCTTTGCCGTGGGCCTGGCAGCGCGCGGCGACCGCGGCGGCGCGCTGCACGAGTTCGAGCTGCTTTTCCGTCTCAGTCAGCCCGGCTCCAGGCACGTCCATTTCGCCATGAATCGGATCGCCGTTTACGCGGTCCAGCTGCGCAAGCCTCTCCTGGCAGCGGACTTCCACGAGCGCGTCGGCCTGAGGATCCTCCGGGCCAACTTCAACTTCGTCAGCCCCACGGGCTACGTCTCTGTCCCAAGGTGGGTTTGCCACGAGCGTCTCCAGGGGCTGCTGGCGGCCGGCAAGGTCAACGAGGCGGTTCTGCTGCTGGCACGCGAGGAGGAAATCTGGCCCGGGTACACGAGCCTGGCCATCGACGTGGTGCCGGCACTGGAAAAGGCAGGCCGGAAGAAGGAAGCGGCCGAGCTGTTTGCCCGGACCCTGGACGTTCACGAGAAAGTGTGCCGGGAACATCCCAACTGTGCCCACGCCCACAACGGCGCCGCCTGGGTCTCGGCCGGCTGCAAGCGCAATCTGGACAGTGCATTGAAGCACGCCCTGAAAGCGGTCGAGCTGGCCCCGGAGAATCCCAGTTACCTCGACACGCTGGCCGAGGTCTATTTCCAGCGCGGCGACCAGGCCAGGGCGATCGAACTGCAAAAGAAGGCGATCCAGCTGGAGCCGCATCTGGTCACCTACCGGCTGCAGCTCAAGCGCATCCAGGCCGGTGATCCGAAGGCCCCGATTCTGCCCCAGCTCACTGCCGGCGACCGGAAGGGGCTGCCGATGCCGTTTGCCGAGGACGACGGCGAGTGACGGGAGCAGGATGCCACGTTGTTCGGAGCCAGGAAGGGAAGAACCGGAGGGAGGTCGTCGTGAAGAAAGCACGCCTGGCATTGTTCAGCATGGTGGCCGTGGGAGTTGCTCTGCTCGTCAAGCCACCGGGACAACTCGGATGGCCCGCGACACCGAACTCCGAGCAGATCAACCGCTGGATCGCGCAGCTGGGCGACGACAATTTCAACGTCCGTGAACAGGCCAGCAAGAAACTCTGGTGAAGGCATCGTCTCATTTGGGCCGTTTGAGCCCTGTCGGCGGTTGACAGTTCGTTTCCGTACCGGCATCGGCGCCGAAGTGTCAACCCCGTTCGGCGCTCTGTGAGACGATGCCGGTACGGAAACGAATTCTGTCGGCGCAAGACATTATCTGCTTGCTAGTTCAGTCGATTCGTTTCCGCTACCCCCCGGACACCCCCTGCGGTACGGAAACGAATCACTGGCTGACCTCAACCGCATACGATGGCAGGGTAGGACTGACCTGGAGGTCAAGTTTGTGGTCAGGGACATTGTCTCCGGCCGACCAATCCCCGGTGCCCGGATTGAGGTTCAGCTGATGGAGGGAGTCCCCGAGGAGGAGCGCGGCAAGGCGTTGTTCGTGCTGACCGCCGACGATGGCGGGGTGGCCCGCAAGGAATGTCCCGAGAGTGGGTGTGGCGGTGAGCGGAGCGGACTCTGCTTCACCGACACGTTATACGTCTCCGTGCCGTGGTGGCGTTTCCGTGTGAAGGCCGAGGGCTTTGAGCCGCGCGGGTGGACGGATCTCGTTCCAACCTACCAGGGGCATGGCCGGCGCGTTTGCCCCGACAAGGCCCTTGTCATCGTTCCGGTGCCGATGCTGAAACAAGACGCGAAAGCGGGTGATGCCGCGGACCAGCCACCCAGGTAACTTCCCCAGCTGCAATCACTCGGCCCCTCAGCGTACCCCCGCCCTGGCCGCCGCCTCCCGATCAATCGTCCGCAGCGCCGCGGCCGCCGCGTGGCGGATCCCCAAATGTTTGTGCTTCAGCAGCGGCAGCAGCAAGGGCACGGCATCCCGCGCCGGCGGCCCGAAGCGACAGAGGGTCCGCAGCGCCCAATCGCGCACTTTGAGGTCAGGGTCAACCAGGCAATCCGTGAGCCCCTTGAGGATGAACGGCTCCGGCCCCACAGCTTGCAGGATCACGTCGTCGCAGGTCTGAAACCACCAGGGATACCGTGATTCCTTTGAGGTTCGCAATCGCTTGAACCAATCGCACAGCGGCTCCCCCTCGGCAATCGGGTCGTCTTCCTTCAACGGGGTTACCTTGGGGCTGCTGCCAGGCGCGATCCGGCCAAGAGCGAAAGCAGCAGCACGGCGCACAATCGGTTCCTTGTCGCGCAAACGACCAAGAAGGATCGGAACAGCGGAGCGGGCCTGCTGGCCCATCGAGGCCAGCACCAGGGCTCCCGCAACGCGCTGCTGGCACTCATCCTCTTCCAAAGCGACCACGGCGGCTGACAGCATCTCCTTCGGCGGGCCTCCTACTGCTGCGAGTGCAAGCAGCGCTGACCGGCGCACGGAGTCGGACTCGTGTTTCAGAGCCGCAATCAGAGCCGGTTTCGCCGCCCTGGCTTCGATCCTCATCTCGGCCAGGATGCTGGCAGATGCTTCTTTTGTCGTGTGTTCGGATTCCAGTTCATTCGCCAGGATCCGGACGGCCACATCCGTCCGACCGGTGGCCTTCCACAGGGCCCGTGCCGCCTGGACGCGATTGAGGTGATCCTCGTTGAGGTCGTTGTCGCCATTGTTTTTCAGCAGCTCCTCGAACACCGGCACCGCCTTGCGGGTCTCGTGGCCCAGAGAGAACAGGGCAAAAGCAGCGTCTTTGCGAACCGTCAGCTCCTCGTCACCCAGTGCGCCGACGAGCGCCGTCAGGGCCTGACCGTTCGGGCCGATCAGGACCAGGGCTCCGATAGCCGCTTGGCGGACGTCCGGACTCTTGTCCTTCAAAGCACCGGTCAATGCAGGAAGGGCAGGCGACGCATCCGGACCAACCAGGCCAAGCGCGTGCGCCGCGAGTTGCCGCACGAGATTCTCCTTGGACTTGAGCAGCTTGGCTAGCGGTGGTACAGCCTTGGTTCCCACACCCGCCAGGGCCAGACTCGCGGCAACGTCGTCGAACATCTCTGTCGGAGACTCCATTTCCGCCACGAGTATGGGAATGGCGGCATCCGCTCGCCCATCAATTTTGAACAGGGCGGATGCTGCCGTGACGCGCAGGTTGCCGTCGTCGCTCTTCAAGGCCGCTTCCAGGACCGGTAGCGCGTCCTTCGCCTTCGGCCCAAGTGACCCCAGGACCTGGGCTGCTTTCCACCTATCGACGCTGGATTCCTGTCCGCTGATCATCGCAGCCAGTGCCGCGACGGCCTCTTGTGTCTCCCCAGCGTGGACCAGCGCCTCGGCCGCCTGGATGCAAACTTCTTCGTCGCGATCCTTCGTCGCCTTTCGCAGCGCTGGGATCGCGTCGGCCGCAGTTGGGCCCGCTTTCCCGAGTGCCAACGCGGCATCGCGACGAACTTCGCGATCCTCGTCGGCCAGGAGGTGTGCCAGCGCGGTGATCGCCTCCTTCGTCGGCCTGGGCCGCACGGAAGCCAACATGCTCGCCGCCAGCGCACGCACCTTGTGGTCACGGTCTTCCAGCGCCTTGCGGAAGAGAGGAATCCCGGCCTTGCCCCAGGGGCGCACAGCGTGGACGGCCTCCGAACGAGTATCCCGGTCCTCGGATGCCAGCGCCTCCAGCAGCCCTTCCGCCGTCCCGTTGGCCGCCGGACCGATTTCCCCCAGCGCACGGATCGCGCTGTACCGGACCATTGGGTCCTTGTCCTTCAGAAGCGTCCGCAGCGCGGGCACGGCGGATCTCGCCTCGGGTCCGATCACGGCCAGCGTTGCCGCCCCGGCGGCACGGGTAGCAGGATCTCGGTCGGACAAGGACTTCACCCACTCCTTGATCGACTTGCCCCGAAAGAGGAAGGCATCGTCGGGGACCGGTGCGGAACGAACAGAAACCGCAACGACAAGCAAGCCGAGGACGACAAACGCGGTTCGGGACACGACAGACTCCTTTCAGCAAGGGTGGACGCTGTCCGCCAGCGTAGCCAAAGTTGCCCGCTTTGGCTACGCTGGAATCAGCAGGATCGACAGGACACAATCACATCCGGTAGAAGCATGGCTCTGCGGAGATCACCTGGATGACTCGCCATTGGTGGAAGCCGTTGCTGATCGTTCTGGGCGCAGTTCTGCTGGTGGGGATCTGTGGCCTCAACCACGTACGATGGTCGGGCAGGACTGACCTGGAGGTGAAGTTTGTGGTCAGGGACATTGTCTCCGGCCGACCAATCCCCGGCGCCCGGATCGAGGTTCAGCTGATGGAGGGAGTCCCCGAGGAGGAGCGCGACAAGGCGTTGTTCGTGCTGACCGCCGACGAGAGCGGAGTGGCCCGCAAGGAGTGTCCCGAGAGCCCATGCACCGGTGAGCGGAGCGGATTGGGGTTCACCGACACGTTTTACGTCTCCCCGCCGTGGTGGCGTTTCCGTGTGAAGGCCGAGGGCTTTGAGCCGCGCGGGTGGACGGATCTCGTTCCAGCCTACCAGCGGCAGGGCCGGCGCGTTCGCCCCGGGAAGGCCCTTCTGGTCGTTCCGGTGTCGATGCTGAGCAAAGATACGGAAGCGGGGGATGCCGCAAACCATCCACCCAGGTAACCATGCGGCGGCGGTCGCACAAACCCACCAGGCCGGCAGCCGACGAACTGCGCGTGAGGATCCTCATGGTCATCACCGAGAGCAAGCGGCTCTTCCTCCGCCATTTCCACGTCGGCGACCTGGACGCGATGCTGGAAGTGTTTGGCGACCCGGAAGTCATGCGCTTCGGCCGCGGTCCGCAGACGCGGGAATGGGTCCAGGGCTGGTTGCGCGGGTGTCTGGAGGATTACTACCAGAAGTGGGGATTCGGGCTCTGGGCCATCGTCCCCAAGCCCGACCGGCGCGTGATCGGCTACTGTGGCCTGACTCGCTTCGACGACGTTGATGGCCGGCCGGAAGACGAGATCGGCTATCGCCTGGCCCGTGCCTTCTGGGGGCGGGGACTGGCCACGGAAGCGGCACTTCTCGTCCGGGATTACTCCTTCGGCATCCTCACGTTGTCGCGCCTGGTGGCCCTGATCCATCCCGACAATGCCGCCTCGATCCGGGTCGCGGAGAAAACCGGTTTGCACCACGAGAAGGACGTGACCTTCCGGGGACAATTGACCAGGCTTTATGCGATCCAACGGTGATCATCGGCCCGGGGGCGGCGGGTGCGGTGGGAATACACTTGCCAGGTCCGCCCGGGCGGTCTAAGGTGGGAGAGAGCGGCGGACAGCGTGGAGGTAGCTTTGCTGCGGCGTTACGCCGTGGGTGGTCCTGTACCTGCATTGCCAGAAGACGGCAAACACTGAGACAGCAAGCCTGAACGCAGTGTTCGCTTCGAGGAGGTCAGTAGCTTGCGCTGACCGCCGCTCTTTCACAACCCGAAGTGCAAGCAAGGGAAGCTCCCTCGCTTGCGCTTCGGGCTAACTTGCTCAGACCTTCTCATCCACCGGCACTTTCGGCTCGCCTTCGTCGGGGGGGACCGCCTTCGAGTCGGCCTGGAACCACTCATCCTTGAACTCGATCCGCGATTGCTGGTTCTTCTTTGCCAGCGCCATCGACCGATTGGCCAGCAGCGCCACGATGGCGTCCGCCATCGCCACCTCGCCGTGGCAGCGTGGCAGCCGCTGCTTGTACTTGCCGTCGGCGCCCTTCTCGTAGCCCTGTTTCGCGTCCCACTGCTTGATGCAGAAGGCGAAATCCTCCATCTCCTCGCGGTAGCCGCGGGACACCTTGCCGCCGGTCCCCGCCGGGGCAGTCCCCTCCGGCCGGGTCGCCGCGGTCGGAGCGGTGGAGGACGCATCCAGCGCGGGGCCGCCGCCGGCCACACTCGCCGTGGTGGAACGCGCCCCGCCCTTGCCCTCCACCCAGAACATCAGGCTCTGCTCCATCTCCACCACCATCGTGCCGCGCGTCCCCATGACGGTTTCGCCATAGGGCTCGAAGCCGTTGGTGTTGATCGAGGAGTAGGTGACCACCACGACGTCCTCCTTGTCGTTGCCCTTGTTCGGCCCCCTGGGATGGTTCTTGCCGGGGAACTCGTAGGTCACGAACACGTGATCGTCGATCGTGCGATCGTTGTGGCCCTTGCGGTAGAACGACTTGACGCCGGTGCCGGTCACGTTGAGCGGATGCACCTTGCCCAGGAAGATGCTGCACGCATCGAGCTGGTGACTGCCCAGCTCGGCCATCAGGCCGCCGCCGGTGTCCGGGAAGAGCCGCCAGCGGATCAGCTGCTCCACGTTGTCGTACTTGTAGTTCTTGATCTTGTCCTTGAGGGCTTCGTCATCCTCCACCTGGACCGGCTGGCACCAGCTGTCCTGGTAGAAGGGCTCTGTGCCCTTGACGATCTTGACGCCGGGTTTGGCCTTGAAGGGCAAGGCCTGGTTGCGGTGCCACAGAGCGCGGATGTGCCGGACCTCGCCCAGCATGCCGCAGTTGATCGCCTCCAGGGCGTGAGCGTAGAGCAGGCTGTAGTGCCGTTGATGACCGATCGACAGGATGCTGCCTGTCTCCTTGGCCGTCGCGATCATTTCCTTGCACTGGCTGATGTTCCAGGCCATCAGCTTTTCACACAGGACGTGGACCGGTTTGCCGCTGCTGCTTTTCTTCTGCCGTTCCTTGCCGACGCGCATGCAATCGATGGCCGCCTTGGCGTGCCAGGACAGCGGTAGGGCAATCACCACCGCTTCAATGTCGTTGTTGCTGCCGAGCGCGATCAGGAACTCCTGGTAGTCGGTGTATCTCTTGATGTCATCGCACTTCTTCTCGCCGTAGATGCGTTTGAAGCCCTTGCGCAGCGAGGGGGCCGGATCGCCGTCGAAGATCCGCCTCATGTTGCTGGGACGGATGTCGCAGACGGCGACGAACTCCATGAAGTCGGGGTTATGCTCGCCGACCAGGACGCCGCCCTCGTCGCCGCTGCCGATCAGGGCCGCCTTGACGGGAATGCCGTTCTTCCACTTCTCGTAGCCGAAGTAGGTCGCCGCCGTCACGGGAAGCGCGGCGCCCGCACCCAGCAGCACACCTTTCAGTAATTGACGGCGGGACAGTTCGTTGGCAAAGTTGGTCTTGCCTTGCTCTTTCTGTTCGGGGGTCACGATAGCCATGGATCGTCTCCTCATCAGGCATGAGCCGGGGATGTCGTGGTGGTAGCGGGCTGGACCGGTTTGTCGCCGCCCCGGATGGCGTGGAACAGGGCGTCGAGCCCGAGCCAGCGACCGGTGGGGACCGTGGCCAGCACCAGCAGGGCCAGCAGTTCGATCAGGTTCTTGTTGACGTAGAAATAATTCCCCTCGGTATTGGGAGGCACCGGCAGCCAGGGGAACGGAGGCACCGCCAGGTAAGTCATCAGCAGGAAGCCCGCCAGCAGCACACTGCTGAACCGGGTCAGCAGACCCAGCAGCAGGAAGCCGCCCAGGACGGTCAGGCCCCAGGCCGTGCCCACGTCCAGCGAGGTGAGCAGCCGACTCGGTTTCGGAGCAGGCACGGCGCCTTTCGCCTTCTGGTCGGCCGTCAGCACCTCCGCGAGCTGGCCCTTCATTGTCGCCGTCTTCGTGTCCAGATCCTTCATCAGGTCGGCGCGCTTCGACTCCAGGTCGGCCTTCGCCTTGATCAGACGCTGCTTCTCAACGTCCTTGCCGAAGGTCCACATCCGGGTCGGCTGCATCTGGCGGACTTCGTCGAGTGTCACCAGGTAGTCGGCCACGCGCTCCGGCACGGTGGCGTCGATCTCGATCTCGCCGCCGGGGTAGATCTTCTTGACCTTTTTCATGGTCTTGATCGTCTTTTCCGCGTCGGGCACAACCATGGTGCGGTCGTTCCAGGTGAGCCAGATGAGCAGGTCTTGCTTGGCCTTCAGCAGCGTCTCCTGGGCTTTTTCCTTCTGCTTCTCGTCCAGGTCGTAGAAGGCGACAAAGCGGTTGAAGGTATCGTCCCAGTCGCGATTCAGCGCTGGTGGCAGATACTCGGCGGGGTTGTCCACGCGATCACGTTCCGGCTGTTTCAGGACAAGGAACCGATCGCGGGTCTGTTCGTAAGGATCGCCCAGGTAGGGGCGCATCCATGCTCCCATCGGGCCCGGGGCTTCGCGGAAGTAGCCGGCACTGCTGAAGGGGCGGTTGGTTTCCGATGGACCCAGGTGGATGGTCCGGATTTTCTCAAGCCCCTCGAAGAGGAAGTGCCAGCCGATGGCCAGCCGCAGGATCACAAGAAAGAACATCGTCGAACGAAACATGGTGCGCAATCTCGGCAAGCGTCCAGGCGAGCGTCTCAGCCGGGCAGGAGGGCGACTTGCGACGGGGCCAGTCCAATGACCAGCGGTCTGGCATCCTCGCCTTCCGGCAGCAGTATGGCTCCAATCCCGGGATGACTTTCACAGTAACGCCTGGCGGCGTCGCTGCCAAGGATAAAAAATGCCGTCGAGAGCGCATCGGCCTCCGCCGCCGTCGGCGCTAACACCGAAACGCTCGCCATTCCCGAGGCCGGCCAGCCCGTTCTCGGGTCGAGGACGTGGCCCAACTTCTTGCCCTCGTGCTCCAGATACTGGAAGGTGGCCGCCGACGTGCCCATCCCCCGATCGCGCACCCACACCGTCGCCAGCCGGCGCTCCGGCTGCCAGGGATGGCACACCGTCACTTCCCACCCGCGGGCCGAGCCCGGCGTTCCCCGAGCGTAGACGCTGCTGCGTCCCCCATGAATCAAGTACGCGGGCAGGGCCCATTCGCGTTCAATCCGTTTCGCCACCTGGTCCAGGGCGTGCCCCTTGCCGATGCTGCCGAGGTTGATCTCCAGCCCCGGACGATGATAGCGCACGGTCCCCCTGGCCGGATCGAGCGTCACGTGGGTCATGCCCACACGCAGCAGCGCCGCCATCCGTTCCTCGTCGGTGGGCATGCGGCGGGGACCACGGAAGAAGCCCCACGCCTTGATCAGGGCCCCGGCGGTTATGTCGAACGCTCCGCCCGTCTCCTGCGAGATCCGGGCGGCCAACTCCAGCAGACGGAACAGACCCGGCTCCACCGGCACGTCCTGGTAGGGAGCGAGCCGGTTGAGCAGGCTGACCTCGCTGGTGTCGCGGTAGACGGTCAGCTGGGCTTCCAGGTCGTCGATCTGGTCCAGGACCGAATCGCCCAGGGTCAGGGCGTCGGGAGTGGTGAAGGGCACGACCAGCTCGAAGGTCGTCGCCATGGCTCGCCGCGACAGACGCAGGAGCGCAACGTCGGCGTCCGGGTCGGGGAGGGAGGCGAGCTGGCTGATCTCGTCCAGAGCGGCCAACACCTGCCCGGTCGTGCGGGCCAGGTGGCGGGGACGGAGGAAATCGCGACGGTTCATGATCGGCTTTCTCCCCTCTCCCCTTGTGGGAGAGGGGTTGGGGGTGAGGGGTAGATTTGATTTATCGTTTCGCGCTGAACCGACTGAACGCGAAACGATAAATCATACCGCCTTTCCCCCTCACCCCCAACCCCTCTCCCACAAGGGGAGAGGGGAGGAAAAACCTCACTCATTCCCGTCCTTGATCATCGGCTCGAGGTGCTTGGTGTTGCGTTCGATGGCCAGGACGATGGTCCGTTCCTCGAAGCCGTCGGGCGAAATGGCGACGGCCGGGATGATCTGCCGGCCCTCCGGCAGGGTGAAGCGCATGGTAAAAGTCCCGTCCGGCCGGAGCTTGACCGGCTCGCCCTGGAGGGTGACCCGGGCGTTGCCGTCGGTGGCGCCGTAGATGATCAGCTCCGCGTCCAGCTGGAACCAGAACTTCCGGCCCCGGCCGGTGCCGGGAAACAGACTCGCCGAGCCGAAGCTGGTGATCGCCGGCGAGCCGAGCGGGCGGCGCAGCCGTTCCTCGAAGAGCTGCTTCAGCTCCAGGCTGCTGGCGGAAGGATCGTAGCCGCCGGACATGGCGTAGATCCGATCGGCCTTCTTCAGATCGATGTCGGCCCAGTTCTCGTCGATCGTGTCGCTCACGCCGGGCCGGGGAGTGGTGACCACGTTGGACCGGGACAGGACGTAGAACCGGCCCGAGCGCGCCAGGTAGCCGACGTCCACGCGATAGGAGCGCGGCGGGTTGGGGACGTCCACGTACCAGCTGTTGCAGCCGCCGTGGATCTCGATGTCGCGGACCGGCGTCTCCGAGGTGCTGGTGGTGTCGCGGGTGGTCACGTCCAGCAAGCGCAGGATCGGGCGGGCCGTGTGCCACTCCTCGGCCAGGGCGGCCTCGGCCCGCTGCACTGCTTGCCGGGTCAGCTCCCAGTAGCAGTGCAGCCAGTACGGATCGCGGACCATCAGGCCGACCCGGTCCTTGCCGTACCCAGTCGGGAGGTCGCGCGGCATCTTGGCCGACAGGTCGCGGGTGGGGACGTCCTTCTCGTACTTGCTGCTCTCGACCTGTTCTTCGGGGCTGGGGTTGCCGGAGGTGTTCCGGTCGGCGGCGATCTGGACGGGAACAGTCAGGCGGGGGATCGGGCTGGGCGTCGGCTGCTTCTTTTTGCGAGACTGGGCTGGCTTGTCTTCGAGAGCTGCCACCAGGTCGTCTTTCCGCATGGCGTGCCAGCCGAGAATGCCTTGATCGCGCGCCATCACGGCCAATTGTTTTCGGGTCAGAGCGAGCAACTGATCACGGATCATGCAACGACTCCAGGCGCGTGCCGGGGACAGGCGCCTTGCACGGGGTCCTGGGAAACGTCCTTGTTGCGGGGATGGCTCCCGGAAGTCCATTCCTGGGAGGAGAGTCCAACACGAAGAAGCGCATCGTCAGCTGGACCTGCTGGTTCAGGCTGAAACGCTCTTGCTGGCAGGAATAAGGATGGAACCTTGCCGCTTCTCTCCTGATGGATTCGAGGATTGAAGCCCATCAACTTTGATGGTGGATCGTCTGGCCTTTTCCGACAAAAGGCCAACACTGCTGGCAACCAATGGGGGGGTTGCCCAGTAGAATTCTCACAGGGTGGAATCCGGAGTAACGATCTTAACCCCAGACTGAGAAGATCTTAAAGATTATGGAAGGTGTTGTCAATAATAATTTCTTCGTTTCCCGGTCAAGCCCAGCTGGGCCTTCCTGGGTCGTTCACCTGGGTAAAGGTTGCCGGGTGGTTCGCCTGAAGCGATTGGACGGGTCGAGCAATGACCTGTTACGACCCCTGCCGGCTTGCCCGGCAGGTGAAGCAGGTCACTGGCTAGAAACGAGGGCGCCAGAACATTTTTCTTTCCCCGTTTCTAGCCAGTGACCTGCTTCACCTGCCGGGCAAGCCGGCAGGGGTCGAGGAGTGTCCCACCTTCAGCCCCTTTCCCTGCTGAAGAGTGGGGAGAAAGTGGACTTCGTGAAAAAATACACGAAGGGGATGTTGACTTTCCCGGACGGGGTCTGACAATGACCCTGCACGCAAGCCAGGGCAGGGCAGGAGCCGGCCTCGACTCTCACGCACGGGTCGGGAGGGATCATGTTTTCAGGCTTTGATCCCAAGGAACTGGGTCGGATGATGACTCTGGCCAACGTCGGCATCGAGATGGTGGTGCCGATCGGGATTGGCTTGCTGCTGGATCGCTGGCTGGGGTCTCTCCCCTGGTGTACCGTGGTCGGGGTCGTCCTGGGGCTGGTGGTGGGCATCGTCCACCTGGTCCGTGTGACCAGTCAGCCCGACGGACCCGCGCCGCCGGACGCCTCCAGGCCCGACAAGGATAACTCGTGACGGGAAGGTTGCTGGTTCTGATTGGGTTGACGCTTGCCGTCTGGATCGTCGCGGCCCTGCCGGCCCGCTGGCTGGGCGGCGGCGACCTGGCGCTCCTCTACAGCGGCACGGCCGTGCTGCTCTGCCTGGTGCCCGGAGTTGTGACCTTGCTCTGGACCGGCTGGGCGCCGCCTCAGCCGGAACTGCAACTGACGGCCACGCTGGCCAGCACCAGCATCCGCCTGTTTTTAGTCCTCGGCATCACCTTCCTGCTGCTGGTGACGGTCGAGCCCTACCGCGGTTCCATTGCGTTTGGAATCTGGGTCCTGGTCTTCTACCTGTTCACTCTGGCTCTGGAGACCCTGCTGGTGCTGGCTGGAAGGCCGACCCAGCAGGGACCTTGAGGGCCGGGGAGAGCGTTGGATTCGGTTCGGGGTGTTGTGATGGCGCACGACGGGAAACCCAATCCCTTGCACCACGTTCAGGACATCCATCCCAAGGAAGGCGAGAGCTGGATGTTATTTGAGTCCTTCCTGGGCGGCTACGGCTTTGACCTGCCCACCTTGACCGTGGCCGGCTACACGTTCCAGATTACCAAGTTCATGGTCCTGGAAGTGGTGGCGGCCCTGCTCATCCTCCTGATCTACGTTCCCATCGCCCGGCGGGCCCGCGATGGGCGGTTGCCGAAGGGCGGCTGGTGGAACGCCTTCGAGGCGATGCTCACCTTTGTCCGCGACAACATCGTCAAACCCACCTTCCCGGAAGGCATGGGCGACCGTTACGTGCCCTTCTTCTGGACCCTGTTCCTGTTCATCCTGTTCAACAACCTGCTGGGCATGGTCCCGTTCCTGGGCTCGCCGACCTCCAGCATCTGGGTGACGGGCGGTCTGGCCGTCTGCGCTTTCGTCGTGATGCACGCCGTTTCCATTGCCAGGGTGGGGGTGATCGCCTATCTGAAATCCATGTGGATCCCCGTGGATGCCCCGTACATCGGCCCGGCCATCTCGCTGCTGATTTTCGTCATCGAGTTGCTGGGCACGGTGATCAAGAGTTTCGTGCTGGCCGTGCGTCTGTTTGCCAATATGTTTGCTGGGCACATGGTGCTGGCCTACATCCTGGCCTTTATCTGGGCAGAGAACTGGTGGTGGGGCTGGCCTGCCGTCACGTTTACCAGTGTCCTGGGAGTGACGGCCCTGAGCTTGCTGGAACTGTTTGTCGCCTTCCTGCAGGCCTACGTCTTCGTGTTCCTGACCTCCCTGTTTACCGGCATGGCCCTGGAGCATGCTCAGCATGCGGCCCATGCGGTGCCTGGGCACGGCCCTGAGGCAGAACACACTCACGCGACCGGACCGGGCCACGCTGAGCCGGCCCACCATTGAGGGAGCGCACAAGAGCTGGCGGGAACCGCTCGCCGGATTCGTTCTTGATCGAAGAGGAGTATCACACCAATGAAGAAGATTGTTTCCCAGGCCCTGCTGTTCCTCGGGCTGATGCTGCTGTCCGCGGGGATGGTCCAGGCCCAGAGTACGTCCAAGACTTTCGACGCCGCCGGCAAGGTGACCAGCGAGACGGCCGTGCCCACGACGTCGGTCCTGTCGGGTGCCGCAGCCGGTGCCGGACTGGGCATTGCCCTGACCATGGTGGGGGCCGGACTGGGCTTTGGCCGGATTGGCTCGGCCGCCCTGGAGAGCATGGCTCGCCAGCCGGAAAAGGCCGGTCAGATCCAGGGTGCCATGATCACCATTGCCGCTCTGCTGGAAGGAGCAACGTTCTTCGCCTTGCTGGTCTGCTTGCTGCTGGTCACCACCCGCGCCGGCTTCTGATCCCGGAGGAGGAGTGCCAGGCAAGGGCCGAGAGGACCCCGCGAGAGAGGAGCATATGAATCACGGCTGGCTGACAGGCTTGGTTCTGGTGGTCGTCCTCGCGGTGTTCTCTCCTGCCTGGGCTCAGGCCGCCGAGCATCCCAGTGCGGAGGGCGCTAAACCCGAGAAGCACGAGGAAAAGAAGGACGACAAGAAGGACGACTTCTTCAAGGGGATGATCGAACTGACCGTCTGGACGGTCTTTGTCTTCCTGGTCCTGGTGTTCCTCCTGGGGAAGTTCGCCTGGCCGATGATGCTCGAGGGCCTGGAAAAGCGGGAGCGAGCGGTGACCTCGGCCCTGGAGCAGGCCCAGGCCGCCCAGGCCGAGGCGGAGCGGATCAAGGAGGAACTGGATCGGCGCTACCGGCAGGCCAACGACGAGATCCGCGCCCTGATGGAGCAGAGCCGGTTACGGGCCCAGCAGAACGCCGAGGGGCTGCTGAACAAGGCCCGGGCCGACATCCAGGCCGACCGCGACCGGCTTAACGGGGAGATTGAAACCAGGGCGGGGCAAACCTTGCGTGAACTGTGGGGCCGGGTGGCCAGCCTGGCGGCGACCATCTCCGCCAAGGTGATTGGCCGGCCACTGCCGGAAGAGGAGCATCGCCGGTTGGTCGATGAAATCACGTAGGACGGCCTTCCCAGGCCGTCCGGCGAGAGAATCCAGCGACAGAGGAGTGTATGAAGCGCGGCTGGTTGACAGGTTGGCGTCCGGGGATCGTGTTGGCGGTGATCTTCCTCGCGGTATTCTCTCCTGCCTGGGTCATTGCCGCCGAGGCACCACACCCGCCCGAGCCTGAGCAGGAAGGATCGACCTGGTTCAAGGTGCTGGTCGATCTGGGCATCTGGTCAACGGTCGTCTTTCTGCTGCTGATGTTCGTGCTGGGGAAGTGGGCCTGGCCCATGATGCTCGAGGGGCTGGCCAAGCGCGAGCAGGCGGTGGCCTCGGCCCTGGAGAAGGCGCGGTACGCTCAGGCGGAAGCCGAGCGGATCAAGGCCGAGCTGGAACTGAAGTACAAGCAGGCCAGCGACGAGATCCGCGCCCTGATGGAGCAGAACCGGCTGCGCGCCGAGCAAAATGCCGAGGAGTTGCTGAACAAGGCCCAGGCCGACATCCAGGCCGACCGGGAACGGCTCAACCGCGAGGTCGAAAGCCGGGCGGATCAGGCGCTGCAGGAACTGTGGACCCGGGTGACGAACGTGGCCGCCACGACCTCCACCAGGGCGATCCGTCAGCTCCTGTCGGAAGAGGACCATCGCCGGCTGGTCGATGAGGCCCTGTCCGGGATGCAGCAGGCGGCGCAGGAACGGCAACGGGTGCTGGCGGGGTTGTCATGAGCGAAAACGGCGAACAACTGAAAGAGCCGGCCGTCACCGACGTGGGTGCCGAGAAGATCGCCCGGGTCTACGCCGAGGCCCTGCTCAACGAGGCCCAGAAGCAAGGCCAGGAACAGGAAATCCTCGAGGAACTGCGAGCGCTCATCAACGAGGTCTTCCGCAACCATCCGGAACTGGAAGAGTTCCTGATCCACGGCGCCATTGGCCGGGAGAACAAGGAGCAGGTCATCCAGTCGTCCTTTGGCGGTCGAGCCAGCGAGTTGCTGGTCAACTTGCTCCTGGTCCTCAATGAGCACGACCGGCTGGCGTTGCTGCGCGAATGTGCCTTTCAGTACAGTGAATTGCTGGACGAACGGCGGGGCCGGGTGCGGGTCCAGGTGCGCTCGGCGGTGGCGCTGACGGCGGAGCAAGAGCAACGGTTGCGGGGAGAGCTGCAACAAGCGTTCCGAGTGGAGCCGGTGCTGGAGCCGGAAGTAGATCCGGAGTTACTGGGCGGCCTGGTGGTTCGGGTGGGGGACTGGGTCTACGATGCCAGCGTCCGCACCCGGCTGGAGAACCTGCGAAACGAGATCATCGAGAGCAGTAGCCATGAGATTCAAAGCGGACGAAATCGTTTCCGTACTAGAGCCACAGATCAGGAAGTTTAAGGGCGGCGTCGAGGCCCGCGAGACCGGCAAGGTGCTGGAGGTGGGCGACGGCATCGCCCGCATCCACGGCCTGACCGGGGTGATGGCCGGCGAGATGGTCGAGTTCCCGAAGAGCAAGGTGATGGGACTGGCCTTCAACCTGGAAGAAACCTCCGTCGGTGTGATCGTGCTGGGCGACGACAAGGAGATCGTCGAGGGCGACGAGGCCCGCACCACGGGCCGGCTGCTGCGGGTGCCGGTCGGCGACGCCCTGATCGGCCGGGTGGTCGATCCGCTGGGCCGGGCGCTGGACGGCAAGGGCGCGCCCATCACCGAGCTGAGCCGGCCGGTGGAATCGGTCGCCCCCGGCGTGGCCGGCCGGCAGCCGGTCAAGCAGCCGCTCCAGACCGGCATCAAGGCCATCGACTCGATGACGCCCATCGGCCGCGGCCAGCGCGAGCTGATCATCGGCGACCGCAAGACCGGCAAGACCGCCATCGCCCTCGACACGATCATCAATCAGAAGAGCGAAAACGTCATCTGCGTCTACGTCGCCATCGGCCAGAAGGAATCGACGGTCGCCAAGCTGGTCGAGGACCTGCGGAACTGCGGTGCGATGGACTACACCATCGTCGTGATCGCTTCGTCGGCGGACCCGGCTCCGCTGCAATACATCGCTCCCTACGCCGGCTGCGCCATGGCCGAGTACTACGTGTACGAGCAAGGCCGCGATACCCTGTGCGTCTACGACGACCTGTCCAAACAGGCCGCCGCGTATCGCCAGCTGTCGCTGCTGATGCGTCGGCCGCCCGGCCGCGAGGCGTTTCCCGGCGACATCTTCTATGCGCACTCGCGCTTGCTGGAGCGCTCCGCCAAGCTGGCCGAGGAGTACGTCATCGTGCCCAAGGACGCCGATGAGAAGAGGGTGACCGCGGCCTCGGCCGTCAACAAGAAGGTCTACGTCGGCCCGCTGGACCGGGAACACGCGGAGAAGCATGACGTGGGGCATTTCCCAGGCCACAAGCTGGCCAAGATCCCGACCTCGGGCGGCTCGCTGACGGCCCTGCCGATCATCGAGACGCTGGAAGGCGAAGTGTCGGCGTACATTCCGACCAACGTCATCTCGATCACCGATGGCCAGATTTACCTCCAGCCGGATCTGTTCTGGGCCGGCGTCCGGCCGGCCGTGGACGTGGGCATCAGCGTCTCCCGTGTGGGCGGCAATGCCCAGATCCCGGCCATGAAGGCCATCGCCGGCAGTCTCCGCCTTGACCTGGCCGCCTTCCGGGCCCTGGAAGCGTTCGCCCAGCTGGGAACGGAGCTGGACGCCGCGAGCCAGAGGGAGCTGGACCGTGGTTACCGCATGGTCGAGATCCTCAAGCAGAAACAGTTCGCGCCAATGAACGTGATCGATCAGGTCATGATCATCTTCGCGGGCAGCAAAGGCTACCTGGACAAGGTGCCGATCAAACAGGTCAGCGCCTGGGAAGAGCAGTTCCTGACCTTCATGCGCGAGCAGCGGCCCGAGGTTCGCAACACCTTGCTACAGCAGAAGACGTTGAAGGGGCCCATCGAGGGCGAGCTGATCAAGGCGATCGAGGCATTCCGAAATCAGTACCGCCCACCGGTGTAACGACTTTGCTCTCCGGAGAGACTTGTGGCCAAGACACGAGAACTGGTCAAACGGCGGAAGGCGATCCGCAACATCCGCAAGATCACGCGCACGATGGAGCTGATCGCCACGGCCCGCTTCAAGAAGGCGATGGACCGGGCCACCAAGGCGGCGGCGTACACCAGGAAGCTCGCCGAATTGGTGCGTGACCTGAGCGCCAACGCCGCCAACGTCAGCCATCCGCTTCTGGAAGAGCATCCGGCGGTCAACAAGAGTCTGCTGCTGGTGCTTTGTTCCAATCGCGGCCTGTGCGGCGGCTACAACGCCTCCATTCTCCGCGAGGCCAACAAGCGGATTGCCGAGATTCGGGAAGAAGGCGTCGAGCTGCACCTGGAGCTGTCGGGCAAACGGGCCATCGCCTACTATCGCTTCCAGAGACTGCCCGCCGAGCAGACCTTCACCCAGTTCGAGGACAGGCCAGCCTTCAATCAGGTCAAGGAGATCGCGGATCGGTACATCCAGCTGTACGTCAGCGGCGCGGTCGATCGCATCGACGTGGCGTACGTGAAGTTCGAGAGCGCGTCCCGGCAACATCCGGTGGTGGAGACGCTGCTGCCGCTGTCGGCCCCGGCCGAGCAGACCACTGCTCCGGTCACGACGGGAACGCCAGTCGAGTACGAGTTCCTGCCGGGGGCCCGCGAGATCCTGGAGGACTTGCTGCCGGTGACGTTCCGCATCCGGCTGTTCAAGTGCTTCCTGGACGCGGCGGTGAGCGAGCAGATCGCCCGCCGGGTGACCATGTCGCAGGCCACCGAGAACGCCGACGACATGATCAAGAGCCTGACCAGCCAGTACAACCGGGCCCGCCAGGCGCAGATCACCAAGGAGATCGCCGAGGTGATCGGCGGGGCGGCGGCATTGCAATAAGGCGGGCTGCTTCTCGACCCCTGCCGGCTTGCCCGGCAGGTGAAGGAGGTCAGCGGCTAGAACCACGTGGAAAGAAAAAGTTGTTCTTTTGCCTCCCTCTAGCCGCTGACCTCCTTCACCTGCCGGGCAAGCCGGCAGGGGTCGAGAAGACACGAACAACAGTAATCCGATTCAACAGCCAGCAACCGCACGAGGGTTTCCATGATTTCCACCGGCAACGGCAGCACCAACGGCCAGAAGGTCGGCAAGATCGTCCAGGTGATCGGCTCGACGTTCGACGCCGAGTTCGAGGAGGGGCATCTGCCGAAGATCTACAACGCCATCAAGATCAAATCCGATTACAAGGGCGTGAACCTCAATCTGACCGGGGAGGTGCAGCAGCACCTGGGCGGCAACCGCGTCCGCTGCGTGGCCCTGGGCTCGACCGACGGCCTGGTGCGCGGCATGAAGGTCACGGATACCGGCGCACCCGTGTCGGTGCCGGTGGGCCTGGAAACCCTGGGTCGGGTCTTCAACCTCCTGGGCGAGCCGATCGACGGTCGCGGACCAATCAAGGCCCAGGAGTACCGGTCGATCCACCACGAACCGCCGGCGTTCTCGGAGCTGTCGCCGAAGACCGACCTGTTCGAGACCGGCATCAAGGTCATCGATCTGCTGACGCCGCTGGTCCGCGGCGGCAAGGCGGGTCTGTTCGGCGGGGCCGGCCTGGGCAAGACGGTGATCCTCACCGAGCTGATCGCCCGCATCGCCAGCCAGCACGGCGGCTACTCGGTCTTTGCCGGCGTCGGCGAACGGACCCGCGAGGGCAACGACCTCTGGCTGGAAATGCAGGAAACCCGGATCGGCAATACTGAGCGCAAGGTCATCGAGCAGACGGCCATGGTGTTCGGCCAGATGAACGAGCCGCCTGGCGCCCGCTTGCGGGTGGCCCTCAGCGCCCTGACCATGTGCGAGTGGTTCCGCGACGTCACCGGCAAGGACACGCTGCTGTTCGTCGATAACATCTTCCGCTTCTCCCAGGCGGGCTCGGAAGTGTCGGCCTTGCTGGGCCGAATGCCCAGCGCCGTCGGTTATCAGCCGACCCTGGCCACGGAGATGGGCGAACTGCAAGAGCGCATCACCAGCACGACGCGCGGCGCCATCACCAGCGTGCAGGCGGTGTACGTGCCGGCCGACGACCCTACCGACCCGGCCCCGGCCAACGCCTTCCAGCACCTGGACGCCTTCATCTACCTGGAACGCAAGATCGCCGAGAAAGGAATCTTTCCGGCCGTCGATCCGCTGGCCTCGTACAGCAACATCCTCCAGGCCCAGTACGTCGGCGAGGAGCATTTCGCCGTTGCCCGCCGGGTGCAGCAGATTTTGCAGCGCTATCGCGAATTGCAGGACATCATCGCCATCCTCGGTGTGGAAGAACTGAGCGAGGAAGACAAGCAGGTTGTGACGCGGGCGCGCCGGATCGAGAAGTTCCTGTCGCAACCGTTCATCGTGGCGTTTGCCTTCACCGGGCGCGAGGGCAAGGTGACATCGCGTGCCGACACGATTCGCAGCTTCAAGGAAATCTGCGACGGCAAATGGGACCATCTGCCGGAGTCGGCGTTCATGTACGTCGGCCGGATCGAGGAGGCGGTGGAGCAGGCCGAGAAGATGGCCAAGGGAGCGAAGTAAGCCATGCCCGATCCCGAACGAATCCTGCGCTGCGTGGTCGTCACGCCGGAACGGCAGGTGCTGGACGAGCAGGTCGATTCCGTGGCCCTGCCGATGTACGACGGCGAGCTGGGCGTACTGCCCGGCCGGGCCCCGCTGATTGGCCGGCTCGGCTTCGGCGAACTGCCCTGCGCCGCGGCGAGCGCGTGCAGCGCTATTACGTCGATGGCGGCTTCACCCAGGTGCGAGCCAACACGGTCACCGTGCTGACCGACCAGGCCAGGAAGCCGGAGGAGATCAACGTCACGGAATTGACCGATCTGCTGGCGTCGATCCCGGTGACCATCGCCGCCACGCCGGAGGAGCAGGAGAGCCGGCTGCAAGCGGCCGACCGGGCGCGGGCCCAGCTGCGCGTCGCCCAGCATCGGGTGGATGCGGTTCCGGGGCATCAGTGAGCCGGTTCGGCCATGGATTATTTCCTCGTACTCCCCGCTGACCTGTTCGAGGAGCGGATTCGTCCGGCCCTGGCCCGGAGCCGGCGGACGCGCAGTTTCGAGCCTTGCCGGGACCTGTGCCAGTCGCTGTTTCCCGCGGCTCGTGCCTTTCGGGAGCGCTATCACAGCGGATCGGTCGAGTCGCTGGTGGAGCGGCTCGCCGAGGGACTGTCTTTCGACCGCGAGTTGTGGAAGCAACTGGCCGGTGAGGTGTTGCTGTTCGCCGCAGTGGAGATCCCGGAGTTCCAGCTGGCCGCCGACACCTGGTGCTGCCTGCTGGCGCCGGAGCTGTACCAGGCCCGCCTGGCGGGCATCGACCCGGCCGACAGCCAGGCGTATCTCGGCACCCGCGAGCGCTCTGCGCCCATCCAGCAAGCCCTGTGGGGAGCGTGCGATCTGACCTTCGGTCCCGCCATTTATCGGCCCGACCAGGCTGGCCTGAATTCGCGGGCGGACGTCGTGCGCCTGGCCGGTTACCTGGAGGAGATTGACCCGGCCGACTGGCGCGAATCGGCCCTGGAGGGGCTGCGCGGTTGCGAGCCGGACGACCGGGCCGAGGAGCTGGCGTACGCCGAGGAATGGTTCCCGGAACTGCGGAGCCTGTACCAGCGCGTCCGGGACAACGGCCAGATCCTGGTCTGCGAGCGTATTTTCTGAGAGACGTGCAACCTCTCGCCTGGTCCGGATTTCGGCGCCCTGTACAATGCTCCGCATGGGTCCCACCAAACCGACGCTCCTGCTCCATCCAACCCGGGTTCGCTACGGCGTTCTGGTTTTCCTCTGTACGCTGGCGATGATCACGTACCTCGACCGGGTCTGCATCTCGCGCGTCCAGGAAGACATCCAGAGCGATTTGCAGATCGGCTCCGAGCAGATGGGTTGGATCTTTACCGCCTTCCTGATCGGCTATGGCCTGTTCGAGATCCCGGGCGGCTGGATGGGCGACGTCTGGGGCTCCCGGGTGGTGTTGTTTCGCATCGTGATCTGGTGGTCCGTCTTCACCGCGCTGACCGGCTGTGTCTGGGCTTTTCCCGCGGCTGGTCTGGCCTTCGGGATCATGGTCCTGGTGCGGTTTTTGTTCGGTGCCGGCGAGGCGGGCGCTTTCCCGAACGTGTCCAACGTTGTTGGCGTGTGGTTTCCGTATGAGGAGCGTGGCTTCTCCCAGGGGGCCATCTGGATGTCGGCCCGGCTTGGAGGCGCCATTGCTCCGGTTGTGATCGGCCAGCTGACCGGCATGCTTGGCTGGCGGCAGGCGTTCTGGGTCCTGGGGGGAATCGGCATCCTCTGGGCGGTCGGTTTCTTTTACTGGTTCCGGGACAGGCCCGAAGACAATGCGGAGTGCAACGAAGCCGAGCGCCAGCTGATCCGCTCCGGCCGCCAGGAGACAACTCCCGCAAAACAGGAGCAGCTGGGGCCGTGGCAGGCCGGCGGGAAACGGCCCTGGTCCGGGGAAGGCGATGCCAGCGCCTCGGAGCAAATCAAAGCTCCTCAGGAAGGGATCGCCCGGATTCCCCAGCAGCAGTCTCTGACCGAGGATGTTCCCGCAAGCAGGGGTCCCTCGTGGGACGGTCCCCAGGAGACAGCAGAGGCCGCATCCTACCAACCCGAACTGGAGGGCGGCCACTCCTGGCCGCCCCTGCGCAACCTGGTGGGAAGCCTGACGTTGTGGGCCATGTGCCTGGCCTCGGCCGGGGTCAGTTTTGGCTGGTACTTCTACCCCACCTGGCAGCCGAGATACCTGAAGGACGTTCACCACATCAGCTTCGCCAACTCGGAAATCCTCACCGGTTTGCCATTCCTCTGCGGAGCGCTGGGCTGCCTGAGCGGCGGCCGGCTGTCGGATTTCTTGATCCGTGCGACCGGCAGCCGGCGCTGGGGGCGAAGTCTGATCGGGGTGATTGGCTTCACGGGAGCGGGTCTGTGCGTGCTGGCCACCGGCTACACGACGGCCCCGTGGCAGGCGGTGGTGCTGCTGTGCCTCGCCTTCCTGATCAACGATCTGGCCATTCCGGGCATCTGGGCTGTCAGCGCCGACGTGGGCGGCCGCTACGTCGGCACCGTGGCGGGGATCATGAACTCGGCCGGGGCCGTAGGGGGGATGATCAGTCCGGTGATGATCCCTTACGTACTCGGCGATACAAAGACCACGATCCCCGCCGAGCGCTGGCAGATCATCTTCACAATCCTGGCCGGGGCCTGGTTCATCGCGGCCGCGGCCTGGTTTTTCATCGACGCCAGCAAGCCCCTCTTCCCCCCTGAGAAGAAATCCGAAATCTGAAGGCGGTTTCAGTCCCGGCTGCGTAGAACTACAGACTCTTTCGGATTTCGGATTTGACCTTGCGAGCGCAGCGAGATGCTTGGGCCGATCTTCAATCGTGAATTCCTGACCGTCCCCAGGCGCTGGCGGCACTATCTGGCCCGGACCAGTTACCTGGGGATGCTGTGGATCATCGGCCTGACTGCCTGGCTGGCGACGGTGGGCTGGTCGCGCTGGCCGACGCTGGGCGAGACGGCCCGGTTCGGACCGCTGCTGTTCCAGCTGCTGACCCTGGTGCAGCTGACCCTGTTCCTGTTCTTTGCCGCGCTGTCGGCCGCCAGTGCCGTGTCTCAGGAGAAGGATCGGCGGACCTTCATTCTGCTGCTGATGACCGACCTGAGCGACTCGGAGATCGTCCTGGGCAAGCTGCTGGGCAGTTTGCTGCCGATCGGTTTGCTGCTGCTGGGCAGCATCCCGGTGCTGATGTCCCTGGTGCTGCTGGGCGGGGTGGACGTCGTCCAGGTGGAGCAGGCGGTCCTGATCATGGCAGCCACCGTGCTGGCGGCCGGTTCGCTGGGGGGACTGCTCGCCTTGTGGCGGGACCGGACGTTCCAGTCGCTGGCCCTGACCGTGCTGGTGCTGGTGCTGTACCTGTGCCTGGTGCGTGGGTTGCTCGTGCTGCCCCAGCTGACCTCCGCCGTCAGCACCGAGGCGATCCTGCACGTGCAGGAATGGCTCGACCCCTACCGCGCCCTGCAAAGCGTGCAAGACCCGACCGAATTGCTCGCGGAGCGATTTCCTCCCGCCTGCAGCTTTGCCCTGGTGATGCTGGGACTGAGCATCCTGCTCAACCTGATCGGCGTGATCTGTCTGCGCATCTGGAACCCCAGCGGCGAGCCGATCATGCAGCGCGAAGCGCCCACGGACGACCCCGAGGCAATCGTCAAGGAACGTCGGGCGCGCTGTCCCACCGCACCAGCGTTCACGCCGCCCCGGGCCCGGCCCGCACGGTGAGCGACAACCCGATCCTGTGGCGCGAGATCTTCACCCGGGCCTATGGCCGTCGGCCGCTGCTGGTCAAGACCGCGTATTTCGTGGCCCTGGCGATGATCTGCTGGTCCGCCCTGGGACCGATCGTTCGCGGTGATGAAGCGGCCGCCTCGCTCACGTCCGCCGCCGTCTACGGTCTGCTCCCCGTAAGCGTCCTGAGCCTGCTGCTGGTGGCGGCCCAGGCAGCGACGGCGATCACGTCGGAGCGCGACGTTGGGGCTCTGGATCTGCTGCTGGTGACCGACCTGACGCCCAGGGAGTTCATCTTCGGCAAGCTGGGCGGCATCTGCTGGAACACCAAGGAATACCTGCTCCCTCCCTTGCTGCTGGCCGCGGTGTACGGCTGGTACGGCTATCTGGCCAGCCCGCCGCAGAGCAGTCCGGAGGTAAGAGGGTCGATGAACGCGACCGCGTTCATCTGTCTCGCCGGCAGCCTGGCGACGCTGTTGTTTTTCGCGATGGTGCTGGGCGTTCACGTTTCTTTGCGGACCCAGAACAGCCGCCTGGCGGTGATCCACACACTGAGCACGATCTTTTTCCTGTCGGTAGGGACGCTGATCTGCCTGGGACTGATCCTGATCAGCGGCCGCTTCGAGTACCAGTGGACGAGTTTTGTGTTCTTCCTGGCAGCCGGGGTGGGCGGCCTGTGGTGGGTGCTGAACGGCAATCGCCCGTCGAACGCGCTGACGGTGGCCAGCTGGCTCTGCCCGCTGGGGATGCTGTACACCGTGATGACACTGGTGGTGGGCAAGCCGGGCTCGCAGGAATCGGCCGACCCGCTGTTGCCGTTCCTGGTGGTCGTGGGCGCGTTTGGCTTTGCCTGCGCGGCGATGCTGGTGCCGCTGGTCAGCGAGTTCGACGTGGCCCTGGGCCGAACCACGGGGCCGGCGGAGTAGCCCCACGGACCACGAATGAACCCTGGCTGGGCCAGCGGTGTCTGAGAGGCGGAATCCGTCAAGATTGCCCTTGTCAGCGACCGATGGATTCCCTAGAAAACAGACACGCCCCGCTAGCTCAACTGGCAGAGCAGCTGACTCTTAATCAGCGGGTTGTAGGTTCGAGTCCTACGCGGGGCACTTCCCACAGACGCCATCGAACTCCCTCCAACTACCTCATCCTCTGACGGTCCTCGACGGCAAGCTCAAGACAGCCGCGATTGCCGCCGGAATCGGTCTTTACGTTCCGTCCAGGCCGTGATTTGAGGATTGAGATTCCCTCCCTCTTGGTCTGTGCAGCTGTTCTCGCAGCTGCTTTTTCCCCCTCTCCTCGGATGGGCAGGATCGATAAAATAAATAATGCAGGATGTTCCGGGGTTGCTCGATTGATTGATCGTCCTGCGGTTGACCGATCAAGTTCACAAGCTTTTCTCTGCTTGTGACTTCCGAAAACGGATATTGATTGTATGCTTTACTGCTGCTGGAACTCCCCGCCCCAGCGAAGAACATCAGTTCGGCTTTTTTTGTTGACTAGACGTTTGTTTCTTGTAATCGTGTGTATACGGCGCGAACACCCTTACTGAGATTGCATACTACCTGCCATGCAAATCAAGCGACGGTATACGAATGCTCATGAGAACGATCCGTTCGCATCGTTCTCCTTTGTCCCCCGCACCTCGCGGATCACCAACCCCGATGGGTCGGTGGTCTTTGAGATGAAGGACGTCCAGGTCCCGGAGTCCTGGTCCCAGGTGGCCGTGGACATCCTGGCCCAGAAGTACTTCCGCCGGGCCGGCCTGCCCCTGCACAGCCGCAAGGTCCCCGAGCCGGGGGTCCCGGAATGGCTGCAGCGCTCCGAGCCCGTCGAGGGCGACCCGCGCAACGGACACGAGAGCGACGCCCGCCAGGTGTTCCGCCGGCTGGCAGGGTGCTGGACCTACTGGGGCTGGAAAGGCGGCTACTTCACCACCGAGATCGACGCCCAAGCGTTCCACGACGAGGTCTGCTGCATGCTGGCGGGCCAGATGGCCGCCCCCAACTCGCCGCAGTGGTTCAACACCGGTCTGCACTGGGCCTACGGCATCGATGGCCCGGCCCAGGGGCACTTCCGCGTCGATCCGGCGACCAACGAGGTCGTGAAGTCCGAGTCGGCGTATGAGTGTCCATCCGTTCACGCTTGCTTCATACAAGCTATTCGGGACGATCTCGTCAACGACGGCGGCATCATGGACCTGTGGGTCCGTGAGGCGCGGATCTTCAAGTACGGCTCGGGTACCGGATCCAACTTCTCCGCCCTGCGCGGCGAGGGCGAGCCACTGTCCGGCGGCGGCAAGTCCAGTGGGCTGATGAGTTTCCTCAAGATCGGCGACCGGGCTGCCGGTGCCATCAAGAGCGGTGGGACCTGTCTGGCTCCTCACACTCTCGTGTATACGGCAAGTGGTCCGATGCCGGTGCAAGAGCTGGCGGAAAAGGGAGACGACTTCATCGTCCTCAGCTATGACCCCCCTGCGGGGCGATACGTGGCCAAAACGGCCAGGGCGTGGCATGCCGGGCAAAAACTCGTCGTGCGCATCTCGACGGACAAGGGCTGGTTCGACGTCACCTATGACCATCCGATTCGCCTGTCGAACCATCAGGTTTGCCGAGCCATTGACCTTGAGCATGGAATGTCCCTGTTTGCCTGCGCCATCGACAGACAGCACGGACATTTGCGCGTCCACCTCCGCGATGGCATGAAGGGCAAGAACTTCTTACACCGCGTGATCGCGCACGACATTCTCGGGCACGATTTGACTGGACGAATTGTCCACCATCGCGACGGGGACGTGGACAACAATCTCACTGACAATCTCGACGTGATGACCCAGAGTGAACACGCCGGGCTTCACAGCCGGGAGTTGGCAGCACAGGGAAAACACATCTTTCAATTGGAGGATTTCCCCCACGAAGGTCTGGCCAATGGCATGAGTCGCTTCGCCCCCTTCTGGCACGATGAGACGAAAGCAACTGCCTATCGGCAGACGCAGAGAGAGGGATTGCAGCGCCGGGGCACGGCGCACACCATGCAACAGCAGGCCGCTCACCAGAAGATGATGAACACGGCCTATGAGCTGTTGAACGCAGGTTACTGCATCGACACGTTCGAGCAGTACGTCGAGGCGCGAAAGGCGCACGTCGGCCGGATCGCCTCGATCAGCGGACTGGAGCGCATGATTCAAGCCCGCTTCGGCAATTACGAAGCTTTCCTCAAGGAAGTACGGGAAAACAACCATAAGGTCCTCTGGGTGGAACCGGTCGAAGTCATGGACGTCTACGACGTTGAGGTGGATTGCCCGACACCAGATGACAAGTCGCCTCGCTCCGGGCACAACTTCGTCATCTGGCCAGACAGGCGCCGAACTGGCTCCGGCATTGTCGTTTTCAACACTCGTCGCGCCGCCAAAATGGTGATTTTGGATCTCGATCATCCGGACATTGAGCAGTTTATCAGCTGGAAGGTAACCGAAGAGGAAAAGGTGGCCGCCCTGGTTACCGGCTCGCGCCTGCTCAACCGCCATCTCAACGCCATCCTCAAGGCGGTGCATCAGTGGCCGCGCATTGAGGAACGGCTCGACCGACAGAAGAACACGGAATTGCGCAAGGCGATCCGGGAAGCGAAGGCAGCCCTGATCGCGACTAACTACATCGAGCGCACCTTGCAGCTGGCCCAGCAAGGCTTCACGGCGCTGAAGATCGAGGAATACAACACCGACTGGAACTCCGAAGCCTATTACACCGTCTCCGGCCAGAACAGCAACAACTCGGTCCGCATCAGCAACGACTTCATGGAGGCGGTGCTGAAGGATGGCCCCTGGCACCTGTATTGGCGGACGGAGAAGGAAAAGGCCCGCCAGGAAGGCCGGGCTCCGAAGCCCCGCAAGACCATGCGTGCCCGGGAACTGTGGGACCAGATCACCTTCGCTGCCTGGGCCTGTGCCGATCCCGGCGTCCAGTTCGACACCACCATCAACGAGTGGCACACCTGTCCGGCGGATGGGCGGATCAATGGGTCGAACCCTTGTTCGGAATATCTCCACCTGGACGACACCGCGTGCAATCTCGCAAGTCTCAACCTGCTAAGATTTTACGACAAGTCCAGCGGTCGCTTCGACGTTGAGTCTTTCCGCCACGCTTGCCGGCTGTGGACACTGATCCTGGAAATCTCGGTGTACATGGCCCACTTCCCGAGCTACGCCGTGGCCCGCAAGTCCTACGACTTCCGGACGCTGGGGCTGGGCTACGCGAACATCGGGGCCCTCTTGATGGTCCAGGGCATTCCTTACGATTCGCCGGAAGGACGCAACCAGTGCGCAGCTCTGACGGCCCTGATGCACGCTGCGGCTTACGCCACTTCGGCAGAGATTGCTTCGGAGATGGGGCCATTCCCGCGCTTCCAGGCCAACCGCGAGGCGATGCTGCGCGTCATTCGCAACCATCGGCGGGCTGCTTACAACGCTCCCCGGGATCAATACGAAGAACTCACCATCACTCCAGTCGGCATCGAAGAGAAATACTGTCCCGATTACCTGCTCAAGGCAGCACGCCAGGAATGTGACCGGATGCTGGAGCTGGGTGAGAAGCATGGCTATCGCAATGCCCAAGCAACAGTGATCGCACCTACCGGCACAATAGGGTTGGTCCTCGACTGCGACACGACCGGCATCGAGCCGGACTTCGCCCTGGTCAAGTTCAAGAAGCTGGCTGGCGGCGGCTATTTCAAGATCATCAACGCCTCCATTCCGCCGGCCCTCGCTCATCTGGGTTACACCCCTCGGCAGATCGAGGACATCGTCCGCTATTGCCGGGGAGCGGGCACCCTCAAGGACTGCCCGCACGTCAACCGGGCCAGCCTGCGGGCCAAGGGTTTCCCCGAGGACGTCCTGCAGCGCATCGAACAGATGCTGCCGGCCATCTTCGAGTTGCCCTTCGCCTTCAACCGCTGGACCATTAGCGACGACGTTTTGATTAATCGCCTCGGTTTCAGCAAGGAGACGATCGAGGCCCCCGGCTTTGACGTCCTGACGGCCCTGGGCTTTGGCCGGGAGCAGATCAACCAGGCCAACAACTACGTCTGTGGAACCATGACCATCGAGGGAGCGCCGCACCTGAAGCCGGAGCATCTGCCGGTCTTCGACTGCGCCAACCGCTGCGGCAAACTCGGCCAGCGCTTCCTGTCGGTGGAGTCGCACATCCGCATGATGGCGGCCGCCCAGCCGTTCCTCAGTGGAGCGTCGTCCAAGACCATCAACATGCCGCACAACGCCACCATTGACGAGGTCAAGAAGGCGTACCTGCTCAGCTGGCAGCTGATGGTCAAAGCTAACGCCCTCTACCGTGACGGCTCCAAGTTGAGTCAGCCGCTCAACAGCGTGGCCGACGCTCCCGACCTGGAGGCGGAGCTGGCCGAGGTGGAGACGGCTGCTCCGGAGAAACCCTCGCCGGTGCAGATCGCGGAGAAGATCGTCTATCGCTACATCGCCCATCGCCGCCGGCTGCCGGACCGCCGGGCTGGGTACACGCAAAAGGCCCGGATTGGCAACCACAAGATGTATCTGCGCACCGGGGAATACGAGGACGGCACCCTGGGCGAGATCTTCCTGGACATGCACAAGGAAGGGGCCGCGTTCCGCAGCATGACCAACTGCTTCCACGGAGCTACTCGTTTCTTCGATGGGCACCGGCTCGTGGCTCTGGAGGACGCGGTCGGCGAACAGGTGCTGGTGACGTGCTCGGATGGTCGGAAGCGCCGGGCGGAAGTACGGCACTTCGGCGTGCAGAAGTTCCAGGACGTGGTGCTCAAGCCCACTCACGGCCGCAGCACGCAGTTCCGCCGAATCGTGAAGGCCACCAGGGACCACCGCTGGATCCTGGCCGACGGCACTGTCACGCAGGCCATCCGGCCGGGCGATAAGTTGGCGCCGCTTCCGCTGGCGCCCGGTGCGGGGGCGTCCCGCGAACTCAACCCGGAGGACTACGCACGCGGGTTCCTGCATGGGTTCACGTTCGGCGACGGGAGCCAACACACCTACCACCCCAACCGCTACCGTCTCCGCCTGTGTGGCGAGAAGGACCGCCGCTACCTGCCGCTGCTCCAGCCCTTGGTGCGGTCGGTCACCCACCCGCACACAGGTGGCGACCCCATGCTCTACTTCGAGTCCGAAATCGACCTGAAGTCGGTCCCGGACGAGAACAAGTTCAGCGAGGTCTACGTCGCGGCGTTCATCGACGGCTGGCTGGCGGCAGACGGCTGCGAGCACCAGCGTGAGAGTCGTGAGCCGCGCAATGTGCTGGCGACCCAGGATCGCGCCGCCGCCGACTGGCTCCTCGCGCGTGCGCCGTTCTACGGATACGTGGTCGTCGGCTTCTCTATCAACGAGGAGCCGACGAACTTCGGGCCACGCTCCGCACCACTGAATCGCGTCATGCTGGCCCGCCAGCGAGAGGGCGGTGAGCAGGGGTACACGGTCGTTGCCGTCATCGACAACGGTGAGGAGGGCGATGCCTACTGTGTCGTGGAGCCCGAGACACGCTCCTTCGTTCTGGAAGGCGGCATTGTTACCGGCAACTGCTTTGCCATCGCGATATCGCTGGGGTTGCAGCATGGCGTGCCGCTGGAGGAATACGTCGATGCCTTCCTGTTCACGCGCTTCGAGCCCAACGGCATGGTGCAGGGCAACCCGCACATCAAGATGTCCACGTCGATCATCGACTACATCTTCCGGGAGCTGGCCATCACCTACCTTGGCCGGCACGACCTGGCCCACGTCAATCCAGAGGACCTGCGCGGCGACGCCATGCACCAGGAAGCCGAGCCGGAGTTCGAGTCGGAGGAACTGGTCGAGGAGCGCATGGTCGAGAGCAAGCCGCCGAGCAAGCTGTTCAGCACGCCCCGCAGCGGCCACGTCAATCCCTTTGCGGAACACGGCAATGGGGAGAACGGCCACGGCCATGCCAACGGCAACGGCATGAAAGCGACGGCAGTGCGTCCGGCCCAGACGCAGGAGGAGAAGATCCGGCTGGCCCGTCTCAAGGGGTACGAGGGCGATCCGTGTCCGGAGTGCGGTCAGCTGACCCTGGTGCGCAGCGGCGCCTGTGCCAAGTGCGATAGCTGCGGTGCCACTTCCGGATGCAGCTGAGTGAGCCGGGGACCAAGGGAATCGCATTGTCTAGCCGCAACGCGGAACCGCGTTGCGGCTAGACAGGATGAACCCCAATCAGCGGCAACTCCAATCTCCGGGACGGGCCCGGCCCTGGCATTGTCTTCACGATTGTCAACGCCTCTGCTTCCGCTACCGGCTCCCCAACGATCCCATCCTCAGCCACGGCGACCGCTCGCACCGGGACTCGCCGGCGGAGCAGGGCAGGGAGGTAGCCCCGAAATGACACGGAGACCGCCCGGCACGCAGTCCCATTCACGTTTCCCGGCCGCCGGGGGTCCGCCGTCTCCACCAGCACGTCGAGCGTCCGGCCCAGCAAGCTCCGCTGATAGTCGCTTGCCAGTTCGCGCTCCAGCTGCCTGAGCCGTTCCCGCCGCCGTGCCACGACCGGAGGTGGGACCGGCTCCTTCAGTTCGGCCGCGGCGGTGCCCTGGCGGGGACTGTAGGAAAACACGTGGACCTTGCAAAAGCCAACCGCGCAGGGCAGAGCAGGTCGCCTCGAAGTCCTCGTCGCTCTCGCCGGGAAAACCGATGATGACGTCGGTGCTGAAAGCAGGCTGATCCAGCTCGGCCATGATCCGCCGGCAGCGCTCCAGGAACCCCGCCCGGCTGTAGCGGCGTTTCATCCGCTCCAGGATGCGATCGGAGCCGCTCTGCAAGCACAGGTGCAAGTGCGGGCAGATCCGCGGCTGTCGGGCCAGCGTCCGCACCAGGTCGTCGCGGGCCTCGGCCGCTTCCAGGCTGCTCAGCCGGATCCGGAAATCGCCCGGCAGTTCCAGCAGCCGATCGAGCAGGTGCCACAGGCGCAGCCACTCGGAGCGCGGCCGGCCCTTGCTCAGGTCGATGCCGTAGTGGCCCAGGTGAATGCCGGTCAGCACGATCTCGTGATAGCCCGCCTCCACCAGCCGGGAAACCTCCGCGAGGATCTCCTCTGCCGGCCGGCTCCGCAGCACCGGCCGGACAGTGGGGATGATGCAGTAACTGCAATTGAGCAGGCAGCCGTCCTGGACCTTGACAAAGGCCCGCTGGTGATCGTCAAAGCGGGAGATGCCCCGCGGCTGGACGGTGACGCCGAAGCCGGCCAGGTCCTCGGCCAGACGCTCCTTGCTGGTGATGACCTGGACGACGCCGGGAAGCCGGGCGACCGTCTCCGGATCGCGGGTAGCGTAACAGCCCATGACCACGATGGCGGCGGCGGGATTGGCTCTGGTGCAGCCGGCGGATCAGCTGCCGGCTCTTGGCGTCGCCCTCGTGGGTGACCGTGCAGGTGTTGACCAGGCACAGGTCCGCCGGCTGACCCTCCTGGGCCTCGACGTAGCCGTTCAGCTCCAGCATTTCCCGTGCATACTGGGTCTCGTACTGGTTGACCTTGCAACCCAGCGTCAGCAGCCGGCAGGTGCGCAGCCCACTCATTTCCGCTCCATTCTTCGATTCTTCGCATGGCCCTGTCTGCGATCCAATCACGCTCTATAATACACGGTTGACCAAAGAGAGAAACCACAGGAGCGTTTGCTCATGCCACCCATGACCATGACCGAGAAGATCCTCGCCCGCCACAGCGGCCGGGATTCCGTGCAGCCGGGCGACAACGTCTGGATCGACGTTGACGTCCTGATGACCCACGACGTCTGCGGGCCAGGCACCATCGGCGTCTTCAAGCAGCACTTCGGCAAGGAGGCCCGCGTCTGGGACCGCGACAAGGTGGTCATCATCCCCGATCACTATATCTTCACCGCCGACGCCATGGCCAACCGCAACGTGGACGTGCTGCGGCAATTCGTGGCCGAGCAGCAACTGCCGCACTTCTACGACGTCGGCAGCGAGCGCTACAAGGGCGTCTGCCACATTGCCTTGCCGGAGGAAGGGCACACCCGCCCCGGCGAGGTGCTGCTGGGCACCGACAGCCACACCTGCACCGCCGGGGCCTTCGGCGAGTTCGCCACCGGCATCGGCAACACCGAGGCCGGCTTTGTCCTGGGCACCGGCAAGCTGTGGGTCAAGGTCCCCGCCACGATGCGTTTCGTCTTCAAGGGCAAACTGCCGTCTTACCTGATGGCCAAGGACCTGATCCTGGCCGTGATCGGCGACATCGGCTGCGATGGGGCCACCTACCAGGCGATGGAGTTCGACGGCGAGGCCGTCTACGACCTGAACGTTGAGGAGCGCATGACCCTGTGCAACATGGTCATCGAGGCCGGCGGCAAGAACGGCGTCATCGCTCCCGACAAGGTCACCCTCGATTACGTCAACGCCCGCAACAAGTCTCGCAAGCCTTATACTTCCGTCGCCACGGATTCGGGGGCCAAGTTCATCTTCGAGAAGGTTTACGACGTGAGCCGGTTGCAGCCGGTGGTCGCAAAACCGCACAGCCCCGACAATCGGGCCACGGTCGGCGACGTGCGCGGCACCAAGCTGGACCGGGCCTACATCGGCTCCTGCACCGGCGGCAAGATCACCGACTTCCGGGCCGCCGCTCGCATCCTCAATGGCAAGAGTGTCAAGATCGACACCTTCGTGGTCCCCGCGACCACCGAGGTGGCCAGGGGCTTGCAGACCGAGACGGTGGACGGCAAGACACTGCAAGAGGTCTTCCTCGCGGCCGGGGCCAAGATCGGACCGCCGTCGTGCGCCGCCTGCCTGGGCGGACCGAGCGACACCTTCGGCCGGCTCAACCAGCCGCTGAGCTGCATCAGCACCACCAACCGCAACTTCCCGGGCCGGATGGGTCACAAGGAAGCCAAGGTGTACCTGGCCAGCCCGCTGACCGTGGCCGCCAGCGCCGTCACCGGAGTCATCACCGATCCGCGGGAGTACCTGGAATAAATCGCTCCCTTCGGCAAACAAGGAATCCAGCCATGAATCAAAAAGCTGCGGAATTGGCCGAGCAGCTTGGCAAGCACCTCTCCGGACCCATGACGGAAGAAGAAGTGGAGTTCTTGCGCAATGCGCAAGCCGCGATCGAATTCGCCATCCGGAACGGCTTGAGCTTCGCCACGATTGTCTCCTCGCTCGGCCATGATCTGAACGAGATCAGCCGTGAGCTTTTCGACCTCAAGAAGGCAAAAGCCCGCGGATTTCGTCCGAAAGTAGCTGGCTACAGCAAGCTCTCCGAAGAAGATTTCGCCGAGTCGGAAGAGCCTTCGGCGTGATTCGGCCTCGTTGTGAGCGAGGGAGTCCATGGCCATCCTGCGCGGCGAGCTGTACTTTGTTGAGCTGGGGCCAACACGGGGCAAGGAAATGGATTCAAAACGCCGCCCCGTCCTGCTGCTCTCGATCAACGACATCAACAGAAAGCCGTTAGTCGTCACCATCGTCCCTGGTACAACAAGGGACCTTGACAAACCGGTTCGCCGACACGAGGTGCGGATCGAGCCCAGCGCGACCAACGGCTTGACGAACTCGACCGTGTTCCTCTGTTTTCAGATGAAAGCCCTGGACCATAGTCGCTTCGACCAACCTCCGATTGGGACCGTGTCCTCGGCGGAGCTGGAGATAATTGAAGATGCGGTTAAACTGTGTCTGGGGCTCACGTAACAATGCAGTGAGAATGAAATGATGCAAGCGACCATCACCGGCAAAGCCTTTGTCCTGGGCGACAACGTCGATACCGACCAGATCATCCCCGCCCAGTACCTGACCTTCAACCCGGCCATTCCGGAAGAGTACCGAATGTTCGGCAAGTACGCCCTGAGCAGCGTTCCGCCCTCACAGATGGGCCTGCCAAAGGGGCACGTCCCGTTCCACACCGACGACGAGTTCGTGTCTCCTTATCGCATCTTGGTCGCCGGCAAGAACTTCGGCTGCGGCTCCTCCCGCGAACACGCACCGATCGCCCTGAACGCGGCCGGGATCAAGGCGGTCGTCGCTCAGTTTTATGCCCGCATCTTCTTCCGCAACTCCGTCAACGGCGGCTACCTCATCCCCTTCGAGACCCCGGATCGGCTTTGTGAGCGGATCTGCACGGGCGACGAACTGACCCTGGACGTTCACAAGGCGGTGCTGCGCAACCTGACCACCAAGGAGGAGCACCGGCTCAAGGCGCTTGGCGACGTGGGGCCGATCATCGAGGCGGGAGGTCTGTTCGCTTATGCGAAAGAGCAGGGGATGCTGAAGTGAGCGTCTTTCTCCCCGCTCTCATTGTCGGAGCGGTCAAAACCAGGGCCGCCGGCAGGAGGAAGCCCCGCTGGCTGACGCCCTGGAACCACGGCCGCCACAGCACGGCGATGCCGATGCCGGCCAGCTCCGCGACCGCTGGGGCCATGACCGTGGTGTCATACTCGTGGAAAATCCCCCGAGCCCAGCTGAACACGACAAAGTGCGTCAAAAGCCAGCCCGACCAGAGGAACACTGCCACGCCGATGGGCTCGATGGGGGTCAGCCACCGAAAGCGAGCGACCGCAAGGACGCCGACGAGCGCCAGCGGGAACAACCAGGCGATCTGTCCTGCCAGCTGCCTCCGGCGAATCGGCCCAGCCCTGGCGTGCCGCCGAACCCGGGCGGCATCGGCGGCAAACCGGAGCCGCCCGGGGGAAACGGAAAACCGCCCGGCGGGAATGGGGCGCCTCCCGGCGGGGGAGGGAATTGCGGCTGGCAAGCCAGGAGGACGGCCGGGCATCGGACCGGAGGGGTTGCCCGAGCCGCCCAGGACTCGGCCCAGCCCGTTGTACCCCAGGGCCAGTTCGAGGGCCGAATTGGTCTTCGACCCGCCAACGTAGGGCCGGCGATCTCTGGGCGTCAACTCGACGACAACGGCCCACGAGAGGGACACGGCGGCCAGCAGCACGGTGGCAGCGGCCAGGTGCCCCAGCCGCAACCGCCAGCGGATGGAGGCGCACAGAAGACAGGCCAGGCAGATCGTCGGCAGCACGATGAAGGCGGCGAGCATCTTCACGTTGAAGGCCAGGCCGACCAGTACGACAGCCAGCAGCAACGACCGGAGCCGACCCGTCTCCACGGCCCGGCTCATGGCCCAGGCAGCCAGCACCAGCAGGAGGACCAAAGCGGTGTCCGGCAGGTTGTCCCGGTCCACTGCGACACTGATGGGCGTCGTGGCCACGATCAGCCCCGCGAGCAGCCCGGCCCCCGGTCCGGCCACCCGCCGGGCCAGCAGGTAGGTCACCAGGACGGTGGCGACTCCCATCAGCGCCTGGGGGGATGAGCAAACTCCGCCCCGAGTAGCCGAACAGAGCGGCGCTGGCAACCTGAATCCAGACGGCTCCCGGCGGCTTGTCAATCGTGACGAACCCCACGGGATCAAAGGAGCCGAACGCGAAGTTCGTCCCGTTGACCAGCATGCTCCGGACGGCGGCGGCGTAGTAGGAATTGCCGTGGCCGTTCTGATCGAGGTTCCACAGGCGGAGGCCAGCCGCACAGAGGAGAACAGCGATCAGACCGACGCCTTCAAGAAGGAAACGCCTGCGCCCGATCGGTCGGCAGCGATTCAAAGCTAGAGGCGGAACGCAGCAGGGTTCCGCCACAGGCTCTTTCAATGCGCTTTCCTGTGCGAGCACCGGGAGCATCTCCTGGTTGGGGTCGGACCGCTGAACCGAGTCAGCATCTTTCGGCCATCGCTCTACCATCTGGTAACGGGGTCGAGGTGGAAACCGCCGCGGAAAAGAAAAAAGGTTAGCGTTCACGGGCCGATGGTGACGAAAGTACAGTTACACCAAAGCCGGGGCCGCGTTGCGTGGCACTGCGAGTGCTGGCGGATACCTCGGTCGATGTGACCTCAGCACCGAACACCATGACACAAAAACGCTTCGGTGGTCGGGACCGAAGCACTCTGCAGAAATGGATTTAGCCACCGATCCCGATGAGCGCAGCGGCTATGGCCGCCCCGACTCCCCCGCAGCCCACCCCGGATCACGCCCTAAAGCCAGGCAGAACGATCAAGCTCTCGTACGCCGGGGGCGGGCTGCCGTAAAGCCGAAAGAAGCGCAATGCCCCCCATCCAAGAACTTCATCGCCTGTCTTGCGCCGACATCGTCTCTTGCAGCAAATGTGACGGGAACATATCCTAGCCTTCGTGCGAATCACTGATCCCAAAAACGGGCGGAGGCTCCGTCGAAAGACGAAATCAGGGGAGGCAACTGATGGTCCCATTTCTGCGCCGGTCGCATTTCCTTTCGCTCCTCTCCACCATCCTGGCGTCGCTGGTTTGCCCGCCGTTGATCGCCGAGGACAACAAAGAAACTGGGCCCAAGGATCTTCATGGCGACCCGCTTCCCCAAGGAGCGCTCTCGCGGCTTGGCACGGTGCGCTTCCATCATTCGGAACCGATTCACACCGTTGCCTTTGCACCCGACGGCAAGTCGCTTCTTATTTTTTTCCATGAGTACCCTAATAGTGGGATTCGCCTGTGGAATGTCGCCGATGGAAAGGAATTGGCCTACTTCGCCCGAAAAGACGCCAACCACCCCGAGGCCTGGTACACGCGCGACGTTCGCTTCACGCCTGATGGTAAGGGCATCGTTCTGCGCCGCGAGAACATCGTGGAGCTGGTGGATCGGCAATCGGGCAAGAGTCTGTCCGTATTGAACGGCAAGTGCAAGTATCGCGCAATGGACTTGTCGCCAGATGGGAAAGTCGTTGCTCTGGCTTGCGAAGAAAAAGAAAAAAAGAAGACGACGATTTCTTTTTGGGAAATGGCGACAGGGGAAATGCGGCCGCCGCTGCAAATTGATTCCGATTGGTTCTTTGGCCTGCATTACAGCTCGGACGGCAAGCGCCTGCTGACGGCGTCGCGCGGCCCGAAGGATGTCGGCATCGTGCAGGCCTGGGAGATTGGCTCGGCCAAGTTGTTGCACGATGTCGCGGTAGATAGCTATTTCTACGTCGCCTTCTCTCCGGACGGGCGCATCGTGGCGTCCAAGAATGACAAGGAAGAAATCCGCGTTCTGCGGGTTGCCGATGGAGCAACTGTCTGCCGATTCAAGCCGCCGTCGAATCGGAGCTTCGCCTCTTTTGCCTTCACGCCAGACGGCAAGGCGCTGATCACCATCGCTCCCGGAACCACTCCACGCTTGTGGGATGCAGCCACGGGCAAGGAAATCCGCACCTTTGCCGGGCCGCCGGCCAAGGCGGTGCAAATGGGGGCGTTCGCGGCCGACGGCAAACGCTTCGCCCTGATTGTCGGCGGAAGGTATCGGGAAAATGCCGTGCGGTTGTGGAACGTGGAAACCGGCGAGGAGCTCCGTCCTTACGCTGGACACGCCGACGAAGTCTCCACCGTCGCGTTTTCGCCTGACGGGAAGGTAGTGGCCTCCGGCAGCTGGGATTGCACCGTCAGAATCTGGGATCCAGGCACAGGTCGTGAATTGCGTTGCCTTCAGGGGCACAAGGAGCGCGTCCTTGCACTGGCCTTCTCATCGGATGGGGGCACGTTAGCGTCCGCGAGCGCCGATGGCACGACGCGACTGTGGCGAGTGGCCGACGGCCGGGAACTCGCCAAGCTGGATGGACCGGGAAAGGCCGGTGCCTTCCCCGACGGCATGTTCGATCGGGAAGGCATGAAGCTGGTTTTCGCGGCCGACGGCAAGGCCCTCTACGCTGTGGACGACCGGACAGGGTATTCCTCCTGGGACATAGCCACCGGACGCAAGCTGGTGGAGCGCAAGCAATTTGGCAAAGGAAGTCGCCTGATCAGCCTCGGCGGAGATGGAACCACAGCGCCTAGCTACTGGCCCAACCATTTCCAGGAAGGCGAAACTCCGGATGCCCTGAGCTTGTGGAACGCAGCCACCGGCCACTGCGAGCGTACCTTGCCGCGGCGCTTGCCGGACAGGAATAGCCACGACATGGCCTGCGTTGCGGCCGAATTGTCACGCGATGGCCGTTTGCTCGCGAGTTCGAGCCGTCGCTACACGACTTTCAAGATCCCCCCCGAAACGCTTTATGGGTCCCCAGCACTGCGCATCTGGGAACGGCTGTCCGGCCAGGAAATCCTGAGCCTCAATTCCTTTCCCAACGCGCTGGCCTTTTCGCCCGATGGGAAATTTGTCGCCGGCAATGATAGCGGCGGTGATCCGAAAGGCTGGGATCTTGTTTTTCTTCCCCACGTGGGCAGCGTCTATCTTTGGGCCACGACGACAGGAGAGAAACGGCAGGAATTCGCGCACCATACGGCCGAGGTGCGGTGCGTGGTGTTCGCCCCCAACGGCAAGACACTGGCTTCGGGCAGCGCCGACCACACGGTTCTCATCTGGGATTGCTCGAAGGCGTTGGCCGACGTCAAACCGCTCCCCGAACCGTCGGCGAAGCAGCTAGAGGAATGGTGGCAGTCCCTGGCCTCTAGTCAGGCCCTGGCGGCTCGGCAGGCCATGGCTCAGCTTGTCCGTTGTCCAGGGCCGGCCATCCAGTTGCTTGGCGACCACTTGAAACCAGCGACCGCTGCAGACCCAGAGCGGGTGGCGGCTCTCATCCGCGATCTTTCTGATTCAGAGTTCAAGACGCGCGAACGAGCCACGGATGAATTGGCCCAATTGGGCGAACTCGCATCGCTGACTTTGAGCAAGGCAAAGCCCGCCGATCCTGATCTGGAAACCAAGAATCGCCTGGAAGAGGTTATTAGCAGGGCAACCACCATCGGCTACCGTCGTCAGCGAGCGGTCGCTGTGCTGGAGGAGATCGCCAACCCTGCTGCCGTGCGCGTGCTGCAGTCTCTTGGCAAAGGTCTGCCCGAGTCAGGTCAAACCATTGAAGCCCTGGCAGCGTTGCGACGACTGAGTAAGTAGGTCGGGTGGCTTAACGCGCTCATTTTGTGGCCACCATCTGCTGAATTCAGATAATCCTACCTGCTCCGGTCCGACACACCTCGGGCGATTTGACCGGCCCACGCACCGCCCATCGTGGTGGCGCGCGGTCTAACTCACTCCACTGGCCCGCTCCGCCTCTGAGCAGGCAGGGGAAGAGCGCAGCCATGCCGCCTCTGCTCCAGCCTCCTTCCGAAGCATGTCAACGGAGAACTAAAAAGTGAGATTGCTTTCACGCGCAGTGACGGTCCAATTCACATAGTTGAACCCGTCATACGTCAGGCAGTTGTTCTTCCTCTCAACCGTGACATTGGCCGCTTCAGTGCTGCGACGGCGGAGCGCCATCTTCTTGGCTTGGTCCAGGGCGTCCCACCAAGTGGGAAACACGTAGATGTTCTCGGAGTACTCGAATGCGTGCCGGACGATGGCATCGCCCATGTCGGCGTCGGGAAGCTTGTGGAGCGACTTCACCAGCCGTTCCGAACACTGGCAGTCGCCCAGCCACGAGAAGACGACCGCGCCGCCAGCGTCCATCGCTATGATCGAAAAGGTGACATGATCCGGCAGCTTGTTGTCGAGCAGCCGCTGCAGTGCGTTGCCTTCAAAGTCGTACACTGGGAAGTTGCCGGAGCAGCAGAGTACATCCGGGGCTTCCTTGAAGCGGACCACATAGGAGCGAACCGCCGAGTAGTCCTTGGCGAGCAGGGCCTTGTCGTAACTGACCTTGATCGTCTCCGCGTCGCTGCGGCCCTGGTCAAATCCGCCCTGCATCACGTCCACGAACCGCTGGAGCGCGACCTGTACCTCGAACGGCTGGCCGGCGTCCGCGGTTCGCAGGTGCGAGAAGAGATTGGCCGCCGCCCGCTTGGTAAAGACCTCCTTACAGAAGTGGCGGTAGGCAAGCAGGAAGGCGTGTTCGGGACACGCGACGAACGGCTTCTTCTCGATCGGAGCGAAAGTCTGGTCGTCGTGGAAGCCGCACATGCCCGTGAACGTGGAGGCATTCTCCACGCCGACTGGCTTCGGAGCGAGCAGCCCGTTGTGCTTCGATAGGTCGCCGACGTTGTTCTCCCGGATGCCGTAGACCTTCCCCTTCACGGCGATCCTGCTCAGGCCGCCGTTCTGCTGGACGCTGTGTGCCTTGATGATACCACTGTTGCAGGTCGAGGGGTCTGGGTGTAGGCAGACCTTCTGTGCGTAGGCTGCCTGGGTAGTCTCGATGACCTCTTGCATCGTTCTCCGAGGCGCCGATTCACGGTTCAGGTGGCCCTTCTTGAACTTCTTGCCTGAACCGCACCAGCACAGATCGTTTCTACCCAGCCTCGGTGCCATTCTTACCTCCTGACTGCCTCTTTGGAAAAGAGGGGCTTCGCAACGGGATGGGTCGGCTAATTCCATTCGATTCCAGGATAGATCCCGGGCAAGAACGGCCCTCCTCATCCGCTGCTGCTGTCTGGGCGTTCGGTTCCACCGTTCCCTGAATGGGCCCCAGGCAACGCTGTCCTGGGCAGGTCAAGGCGCACTTGGCCGGCCCATCCTGGAAACGGGGAACCCAACCCTCAGCCCGCCAACACCAGCAGGTTCGTCGGGCCGACGGTGTGTGTCTCGACTCGGCGCTGCAGTGGTGGCTCAGACTCCTTCGAGTCTTCCCCGTACGTGACCGATGTGTCGAACGCCTCCGAAGTCCTGGTCTGTCCAGCATTTTCCGAGCAGTGAAGATCAGCCAGCTACCTGCTCATCGATCGGATCGCCCCCGGGGCTCATGGCAGGCTTGTCGTTGCATCGTTGCATCGTTGCACGGCAATGCAGGCAATGCGGTGCAATGCCGGTTGGCCGGGCCGGGTGCAACCATGCAACGAGGCAACGGGGAGTAACGGTTGCCGCACCGCTGCTCTCAGGGAGTCATGGCTTGAGTCGCCATGATGGCGGCGGTCCGGACGTCCGGGTACAATTCCGCCTTGGGGGAGGTGAAAGGACGAACCTTCGCAAGATTCTCCTCGGAGTAGGCCGCCGGACCGAGTTGCGCCAGAGCCAGGAACAAAAACTTGCGGTGGTTGGCAGCAACTGCTCCCCTCTCGCCGGCCACCTCAGCCAGCGCCCGGAAAATTCCCGGGACGGTGGGCTTGCCGGTCGCCTTGATTGACTGCAACAGGACGTCGGGTGGGGCTTGCCGGCCGGGGTGATTGGCCGGATGGAGATTCTGCACCAGGATTGGCGTGATCGCCTCGACCACTTCCGGGCTGGTCGGAGCGATGGCCGCGAGGAGCAAGGCACTTTCCACCTGCTTCGGCGGCGGGCCCTGGGACAAGCGGGCCATGAGCAGCGCAACTGTTTCCCGGGCCTCTGGTCCGAAGGCTCTCAGGGCGGGGACACTGGCCTCGTGCAACCGCGCATCCGTCCCGTTGAAGGCGTTCAGGACGTTGGGCAGGGTGCCCCTGGCCTTGGTGCCCAGCTGCGCCACGCCGAGCAGACCGAGCCGGACGGCTTCGCTCTGCTGTTTCATCTCCAACAAGGTATGGATCTCGGGCAGATCCTTCTCGGTCGCTGCCTTCATCCGCTGGGCCAGGATCAACTGGGCTTGCTTCTGCACGTTGGGGTCGGAGTCGCGGAAGGCCAGCTCGGCAAGGAGCGGGAACGGCAGTGCTTCGCGCCCAATCTTGTTCAGAGCGGCGAGGCTGGCCAACCGGACCGCACTTGATGGATTCGTCAGACCCCGAGTCCGGTACAGCTCTGTCAGAGAGCCATCAGCACCGGCGATCCGTGCCAAAGCATCCAGGACCGCGAGCAGGACGGTCGGTCTGTCGCTCCGTGCAAAGAGTTTGGTCATGGGCGTGATGGCCCCTCGGGCACGGCTCCCCTGAGACGACAGGGCCCTGAGGGCAAACAACTGCACTTCGTCGGAGGGATCTTCCAGAAGGGAAACCAACGCAGGAAGGTACGCCGTCCCCAGAGGGCCGACCTTCCGCAGAGCGCTGAGGATCAACGGACGGGCGCCATCGGAACTGTTGCGCAGCGCCGTCAACAACCGAGGAATCACCCGGCGAACCCCAGGGCCCATCCGGGGAATGTCGCTGATGGCCCCAGACAGGCGTTTCTCGTCGTTGGTTTCCGCGGCGCGGGCCAGGTCTTCCGGTGTCGCGGGCGTAAACAGGAGGTAGGTCCCTCCCGAGTCGTTGGCAAGCTGGCGAAGCAACCGCACGGCCTCGATCAGCTCCAGAGGGGTGGGCGGCGGCAAGAACCCTTGCCTGGGCTGCGGTAGTCCGGAGGCTGGCTGAAGAACGGTCGATACGAACATGATGGTATGAATGACCGTGGCTGGCTTGCCGGTGTTGAGTGCGGCAACGACTACAGGGACGTTGCTGGGAATCAAGCCATCGGTCATGAAAAAGATGACGTCCGGCCGGGGGTCGAGCTGCAAGGCTCGAACGAAAGCCATCTGAGGCTCAGTCCCGCCCCCGGCTCCTCGCGTTTTGATCCAGGGTGACACCCTGGCCACGTTTTCGCGGGTGCCTTTGAGCCAACCTTTGAAAGGCATCGGCTCAACAGTCGAATTGAAGAACATCACGCAGAACTGGCTCTCCGGGTTCAGGCTGCTCAGCGTACTGAGCAACTCCCGTTTTACGTACTCGAGAGCTTCCCCGGCCATGCTGCCGGAGTTGTCCGCGATGATACAGAACCGCTGTCCCCTGGCGGTGCTGTTCAAAAAGGTGATCTCGGTCGGCCCGCCGGTCGGCTTTGGAGGGCTGACCGGCTTCGGCACGTCCTGTGCCGGCCGAGGGGATAGATTACTTGGGATGACCGGCTTCGGGGCCTCCTGGGCTGGCCGGATGGGCAGATCGCCGGGGAATGCTGGCTTCGGGGTCTCCTGGGCTGGCCGGATGGGTAGATCGATGGGGATGACTGGCTTCGGCACTTCCCGCACTGGGGTCGTGGGTAATTCGATGGCCTGAACAGGTCTCGTTTGCTGGTGCTGATCAGGGGGTAACGCGCCAACCCGAACCGAAACTTCCTCACCGGATTCTTCTCCTGTCCACGGCGGGTCGTCTCGCGGTTGGGGAACCGGTGCCGTTTCCGCTATCTGGACCGGATCGACCTTGCTGGTGCTCGGGTTGGCATTTTTCCTGGCGAGGAACGCCAGAAGTCCGATGGAACTCAAGGTGACAAGGACCAGGCCAAATACGATTCCCCAGGCCAGGACAGGTCGCGACGTTGTCGATGCGGAGGTGCTCTCTGAGGTCGTTTTCTCAACCTTGGTCGAGCGCTGCTGAAGTGTCCGGGAGGGCTTCTGGTCTGGCGAGGTGGGGACTGCGGTGCAACGGTCGGCTGACGTGACGGTCAGAAGTCTCTGGCAGCGACGGCAGCGGATCTGTCGGCCCGCGACACGATCGGGAACCTGCGACTGGACGCCACAAAGGCAAGCGACTGGAATCGGCATGGGTGAAAGTCCTTGTCAGCAGAGAACCAGCACCACACTCCGGTTTTGCGTGCCAGGCTGACCCTCACGCAGACCGATGCGCGCTACCGGCCGGCCGTGGCGCCTTACGGCTTCAGCGATCCTTCAATGTCCTCGACCTGTTTGGGATCTGCCTTGCGTCGTTCCTCCAGGAAGCGAGCGGTTTCGGCGCTGCTGGGGCAGCTCAGGGCGTAGCGGATGATCGCGTCCTTGAGTAGCGGCGACTCGTAGCCCTTCTTGCCGTACAGCCCCAGCACCTCGCGGGTCTGGTCCCACAGCTTCCATTTCCGCAGGTCTTCAATGGCGATGTCAGCCAGTTCGCCCTGGGCAATGATGATCGCCAGGGCCTTGAGGATCTGGGCCTGGTACTTCTCCGGCTGCCAGCCCTGGTAGAAGCGAATGGCGCGGATCGCGTTCAGGCGATCTTCCAGGCTCTTCTTGCCGTCGCGCAGGATGTTGTGGACCAGGGTCCAGCCTTCCGCCGGCTTGAGGTTCATCAGCCCGCACAGGATGCCGTCGTGGGCCTTGCTGATCCGCTCGCTGCCGTCGTTGAGCATCGACATGAGCAGGGCCGCGTCCTGCACGTTGCCGGCTGAGCCGAGCATGAAGGCGTACAGGCTCAGCTTCTCCGAGGACGTGTTCGGGTCGCGCACCCAGGCCCGCAGCCGATCCACCGGCAGCTTCGGCGCCACCTGGCCAATCATGACGTCCGTCGTCTTGGCGAACTCCATGAAGGCGTCGTTGGCCAGTTCCTTGTCGTTGTGGTCCAGGTAGCGGAAGAAGAACTGCAAGTTGGTCTGCGGGTCGCGGTCGCTCAGTTTCATGACCTTGTTGACGTACTCCACGCCGTCGTCGCTCTTGAGCGGCACCCCGCGATAGTCGTCGAGCCGATTCATGACCACGTCGCAGAAGATCAAGAACCGCGGTGGGTTCTTCACGTCCAGGAAGGGGAGATAGCGCGACAGGGTGATCTTCTTCTGGTTGCCCAGGGAGGGGTCGCCGCGCAAGACCTGGGTGATTTGCAGGTCTGTCGTGCCGCTCATGCCGTCCGCGCCGAGGCGGGGGTTCTGCAAGGTGCCGACCACGATCACCCGGGCCGTGGCCTGGCTTGCTTCCTGACGCAGGGTTGGCACCATCCGCAGCTTGCCGATGCACAGGCTGCACGACTCCGCCGGCCGGGGCACGACCAGCAGCACACCCAGGACCGATCCCACCAGGAGCAGCCAGCGCGACATTGCTTCAATCTCCTCGAAGGGCGCAAGTACCAACAGGGTTGCGCCAGCAGCCCCGACTACCAAACTCCGGGCGGCGACGCAACCCCGATCTGTCCGAGCCGGGCACGCAGCGCAGCGGAGTAAGCGGTCGTCCGACGAACCGCTTACTCCGCTGCGCTGCGTGCCCGGCTCGGCAAATGCTGCGGCCGTCACTTCGCCGGGTTCGGCGTCGGCACCGGCACCGGCTCCAGCTTGAGCAGTTCCTCGACGTCGTTGACCAGCTTCGGCTCCTTCATCCGCAGGGTGGTGATGAACAGCTGGCACTGCTCGTCCTGCTTGTTGCTCAGAGCGAATTTGATGATCGACCGCTTGACCACGGACGTGCCGTACACCGGGGAGTTCCGCAGCTCCAGGATTTTCCCACTCATGTCCCAGCATTGCCACTTGCGGAAGTCGTCGATGGCCAGGTCGGCGATGTCCTTCACGTGCAGCAGCGGGGTGATGGCCTCGGCCAGCTCCTTGTGGCCGAGGACGTCGGTCCGATAATCCCAGAAGAAACGGACCGCCTTCAGGGCTGAATAGCGATAAAGGAACTCGTGGCTGGAGTCGGCCAGGATCTCCTTGAGGTATTTCAGCCCCTCCTTCGGCTTGAGCATGGTGTATCCAGCCAGCAGACCGTCCACGCCGCTGCCGAGACGGACCTCCGGCTTCTCCAGCATAGAACGCAACAGCTCCGCATGCTCGGGCTTGCCGCAATGGCCGAGGATCGAGGCGTACAGTCCGTACCGGAAGCTCGGCGTCTTCGGATCCTTCAGCCAGCCGGCCACCTTGTCGGCCGGCAGCAATTTGGCCATATCCCGGTAATCCTTGTAGTCGGCGTTGGCGAATTCCTTGTAGGCGTCGTTGGAAATCTCCACGTCCTCGTTGTCCAGGTAGTCGAAGAAGAAGCGCAGCCGTTTCTCGACCTTGGCGGACGCCAGCTCCAGGGCGCCCTTGAGGTATTTGGGCATGTCGCTGTTGGCCTTGACCTCGATGCCGCGATACGGGTCGAGGTTATTCTTGAAGATGTCGCAGAAGACCAGGAACTTGCCCCGGCTGTTGTCGCTGGTCGCCGGGACGTAGCGGGGCAGAGTGATCTCCTTCCGGCCGTTGAGGAAATCGTGGTTCTTGACCACCGTCTCTATCACCATCTTGGTGGTGCCGTCCGGAGCATTGTCTTTCGGGGTCATGTCCGCATCCTTGAGGGTGCCGTACAGCACCATGCTGGCCTGGCTCACCTCGCCGGTCAGCGTCTGCCCCTGCATGGCGCAGAACGGACAGGCGAAGACGCAGACGATCCCACTCGCCGGCGTCGCGGCAAGCAGCCACAGCCCGAGCAACCCAGCGATCCCTACCTTCCAGCAGCGTCGGAACAGGCCCACCATCGATCGGCTCCTTCATGCAAGTCCGCTATTTCATGGAACGCTGTATTATGGCGCAGACAGGCTGGTTCTCGCAAGTAGCTGTTACGCGTTTTCCGCAAAGTCGGCAGATCGGGAAACGAATCGTAGGGTGGGCCGAGCGCAGCGAGGCCCACCACGCCGGCCGGTGGGCCTCGCTGCGCTCGGCCCACCCTACGAGGCTCCCTGGCCTGTTCCGCTCAATTCAAGAACGGGTTGGCCGGCTGGGGCACGATCTCGACCAGCTTGGAGAGCGGTTCCTCGGTGGTCGGAGCGACGACCAGGACCGGGACGAACAGGTTGGTGCCCAACCGGTGCTGGAACTCGAGTCGGCCTTTGACCTCGACCCACTTGTTGCGATACTGTTCCGGGTTGAGCTTGGCGTCCTTGGAGTCAACGAAGATCACCGCCTTGAGCGGCAGGGCGTCCGTGGCACAGCAGTTCATCTTGTAGCGAACCAGGGTGAACCGCTTGTCGTCGATCTTCAGGTACTGCCCGATCAGGTGGATGGTCTTGCCTTCGTAGAGCGTTCGCTGGTCCGGATGAAAGGCCACTTCTTCCAGCTCCTTGAAGCCCACGTTCCAATCCATTCCCTTGGCCTCCTTGCTGACTTTCAGCTCCGCGAGTTTGCTCATGTCGATCGAATCGGCGTTGGCGTTGCTGAACCCCTTGTTGGGCAAGTTCAGCACAAACAGCGCCACCGGCAGCAGCAGCAGCACAAAACGCCAGGGGGCCCAGCCATGCTCGTGGTCGTCCTCGTGGTCGTGGCCATTGCCGTTCGGAGCAGGAGCGTGATGGTGCTCGTGCCCACAGCAGGCGTGGTCGTGGTCATGGTCTTCGTGGTCGTGATCGTGCATCGGAGCAGCCCCGGCCAGAGGCAGAGCGCTTGACGGGGCAGGGGGGGCAAGCACGTTCAAGCTCTGGACGCCGGTCGCCGCTGCCTTGATTGCTGGGCTGGAGGTGGCGTGCTCGTGGGCGTGGTCGTGGCCGCAGCAGGCGTGATCGTGGGCGTGGTTGTGGTGGTGCGCGTGGTCGTGTTCGTGCTCGACAATGGGAGCCAGCTGGCCCACCAGGCGCCAGACGGCGATGGCCCGCACGACCACCAGCAGCAGGACGGCGATACCGCCTGCCAGGACGAAATAGCGGAACAGCGGAGCGAGTACGTACACGAGCGTCCCCTGGGCGAACAGCGACACCGCCACGGCGCCCAGCGCCCCGCAGATGGCAATGGTGAAGATCTGCTGCGTCAGGTAGTTGTTCTGTTCTTCTTTGGAGTGGAAATGGTCGTGATTGTGAGCCATCGGTTCTTCTCCCAGGGAAAAAGGGCAGGGGGGCACGGTGACGCTCAGGGGCCAGTGACCGAGGGACCGTAGCGCTCCCAGAGGTAATGTACCACCAGACTGTAGACAAAAACCTGAACCAGCACCGTCCCGAAGATGGTCCAGATCAGGCGCGGCCGAAAGACCCGTGTATAGAGCATGTAAAGTTTCAGGTCCATCATCGGCCCCAGGACCAGGAAAGCCAGCTTGGTTGCGGGGGGCAGGGCGACAAAGGTGGCGGCGAAGAAGGCGTCGGCTTCGCTGCACAGGCAAAGGATGATGGCCAGGAACATCATCAGCAGGATGGAGAGGACAATGTGCTGTTCGGCCAGCTGGGCCATTTTTTCCTGGGTGGCCCAGACCCGGACGAACGCGGCCAGCAGGGCGCCGATGATCAGGAAGGCCGTGATGTCCACAAAGTCGATCAGGGCCGTTTCCGAGATGTTGGCCAGCCGTTTGTCCCACGAAGGCTTGCGTCCCGGGGCGTCCTCCTCCTTGGTGCGCATGGTGGGTTGCGTCAGTGGGGTGAGGAGGGAGGCACCGTGCTTGCGGGATTGCCAGTCCACGACCAGACCGGTGACCACGGCCACGACGTAGCCCAGGCCGATCCGCAGTCCGGTCATCCACAGGCTGCCCATCGGGTGAAACTTCAGGTCCTGGATGCGGTGCGATTCCTGACCGGCAAAGGCAGTGAAGGTGCTGAGGATGACGATGAAGTTGATGATCGGGCCGGCCAGCAAGTAGGAGACGCAGCAGCTGAGCGGCAGGCCCTTGCGGAGCAGCCGCCGCATCACGGGGATGATGCCGCACTCGCACATGGGAAAGAGCAGACCCAGCAGGCCCCCGGCGGCGATGGAGAGGAACCGGCTGCGCGGCAAGATCCGGGCCACCAGCGAGGGGGGCAGAAACTCCTCCAGGATGCCGGCGATGATGGCCCCCAGAATGATGAAGGGCATCGCCTCCCAGAGAATCCCCGAGAACCTCAGGATGAAATCCTGAGTCTTCAAGAAATATTCGTTGTCCACTTGCGGCGCCTGTTGAGGGTTGGTGGGCAACTGTCGTCCTGAGCGAGCCTGCCCCCACTCTACTGTTACGCAACCACTCCTGGCAATGGTTCATGGTTTTTTCAAGCCGAGGCGGGTCCTTTCTCCCGACCCGCCCAGGAGCGGTATCTCGGCCCGATCCATGCCGACACAATAAACAGAAGGACGCTCAACAGGACGATAGTGCCCGGCATGGTGATCTCCAGTCCAGTGCGCTGGGGCACTTCATGGCTGATCCATTTCCCAAGCAGCCCCACGGCGACCGCCAGGAGGACCGTGCGCCAGAACATCTGGCGGAGGTTCCGGCTCAGGTTGCTGGCCGTGGCCGCCGGCACGACCATGAGGGCGTTGATCAGCAGCGTGCCGACGTCCCGCAGGCAGAGGTTGACCACCAGGGCCAGGAGCATGACGAACAGGTAATGGACCAGCTGCAGCGGCATCCGCCGGGAGCGGGCCAGGCTGGTGTTGAAGCTGCTGAACAGCAGCGGGTTGTAGATCAGGGCCAGCAGGCCGGCCGAGAACACGGTCAGCAGCAGCAGGCCGACCAGGTCGCCGCCGGTGGCGTAGAGCGGATCGCCGAACAGGAAGTCCTCCAGGCTGAACAGGCGCCGGCTTTTGATCAGCTGGCGGATCAGGGCGGCCAGGCCAATGGCGCCGGCAAAGAAGATGCCGATGACGGTGTCGCTGGCCATGCCGGTCTGCTGCCGGACGTAGGCGATGCCGAAGCCGACGAGGACGCCGAAGCCGACCATGACCGGCGTGACCGAGTGCCAGAACTGCTGCGAGGTCCCGGCTCCGCCGAAGAGCAGTTCGTACCCGACGAAGCCGATGCTGACGCCGGCGAAGGCGCAGTGGGCCAGGGCGTCGCTGAAGAAGGCCATGCGCGAGCCGACGACCAGCGAGCCCACCATGCCGCAGTTGAGCCCGACCAGGATCAGGGCCAGGGTGGAGGCAACCTCGAAGGGGTAGGAGAAGAAGCTCTTGTCCGGAAACAGGGAGCAAAAGTGGATGATCCACTGCTCCAGCCAGCGACCTTCGAGAAACGACCAGAACCAGGACATGGGGAACCCTCAATTAGCCCCGAAGGGGCGCAACAGGATAGCCCAGGGCAACGCCGTGGGTGGATGATTGGGAAGTACTCCGATGTTCACGCCAGGGTCCCCAGGGCGGTGCCCTGGGCTATCCTGTTGCGCCCCTTCGGGGCTTCTTCCAGCGCCGCCAGCGCCCGCACCATCAATTCCGCCGCCTGGTGGGCCTGGGCCTCCGTCAGCACCAGTGGCGGAGCGATGCGCACCACCTTCTTCGCCAGCGGTCCCAGCAGGTGGATGCCGTCGCCGGTGGCCTCGTCGCCTCGATAGCAGGCCAGCACCATCGCGTTGGCCCACTCGGCCGCGGTCTTGCCCGCGTGGTCGCGCATCTCCACGCCCCAGACCATGCCGCCCTTCTCACCGCGAACGTTTGCGATGAACGGGAACTGCTTCAGCCGGACCAACCCCTCTTCGACGATGGCCGAGACTTTCCGGCTGTGGCCCAGGACGTCGCTGGCCTCGAATTCATCGAGGGTGGCCAGCACCGCGGCGCAGCCGAGCGTGTTCGCGCTCCAGGTGTCGGAGCCCTCGCCGTAGTCGAGGCTGCCGAACAGGTCGGCCCGGCCCACGGCCGCCGACACGGGAACGCCGTTGCCCAGGCCCTTGCCCAGCACGACAATGTCCGGCTCCAGGCCATACGTCTCATACGCAAACAGATCGCCGGTCCGCCCAAAGTTGGCCTGCACTTCATCGAGAATGAAGACCAGATCCTGCTCCCGGCAGAAGCTCTGGAGCATTTGCAGATACGCTTTGGGCGGATGGAACGAGCCGCCGCCGCCCAGGTAGGGCTCGGTGATCAGGGCGGTGAGCCGCCGGCCGAACTGGTGCAGCAGGGCGTCCAGCTCCTTGCGATAGGGCGTCGGATCGAAGGGCCGATCGCGCATGCTGACGTCCATGCACTCGGTGGTCGGGAAACTGATGAAGCGGACGCGCGGATCGCGCTCGCGGTCGGTCTCGGAGCCGGTGACGGCGTTGGCGAGGCCCTTCTTGCCGTGGAAGCCGTTGCGCGTGGCCAGGATCATCTCGCGGGTGCGGTCCCGGGCCAGGGAGGCCCAGAGCGCTTTCTGGATGGCCTCGGAGCCCGACGCGGCCCACATCACCTGCTGCATCCGCTGGCCGCCCGGCCTGCCTTGCAGCGACTTCAGCAGCCGCCGGCTGGCCTCGATCTCGATTGGCGTGATGGCGTTGTACGCGGTCATGGGCACCGCCTCGAAGTATTCCTCCATCCCGGCCAGGTTGGACCATCCCACGTACGTAGTGAAGCGCTCCATCCAGCGACGGGGATTGTGGCCGAGGTTGGAGACGAGGACACCGGAGGAGTAATCGTAGAGCCGGCGGCCCTCGGGGGTCCAGTGAAACGCTCCGGCGCTGCGAGCCAGGACGGCCTGGCTGGGGGTGAATGTGCGGAGGGCGCGCGGCTCCACCTCGACCGTCTGGCCGCGCAGGCTGTTGGAGGTCGCTTCCCGGGGATGCTGAATCGGTGCGGTCATGGCTTGCCTTTCATGATGGCGGGGCAGGGGGGCCAAGCGGGCGTCAATCCACGACTCGAAGATACTGCGCCGGCACGTCCTCTACCAGCCAGACTCCGCTGGTGGAACAGAAAAACACGTGGCCGGCGTCGTGCATGGTCCCGGCGTCGATGCGCAGGATCACGGGCGAGCCGTGCCGGGAGCCGACCGAGCGGGCGGTGGGAACGTCGATCGAGAGATGGACGTAAACGCGCGAGCGCTTCTCCAGGCCGTCTTGCAGGATCGACGCCACGCTGTGGGTCGCTGTGCCATGATACAGAATCGCGGGCGGTTTGGCCGGTTCCAGCTGCAGATCGACCGGGACCGAATGGCCATGATTGGCCCGGATCAGCTGCCCGGTGGCGTCGAACGAGAAGCGCTTCTTGTCGCTGGTTTCGACGACGCGGGCCAGCTCCTCCCGGCTGAAGGGGAAGCCGGAGCGCTCCGCTCCCAGCAGCAGGGCCTCGACGCGGACCCAGCCGCCCGGGGCCAGTTCCAGGCCGATGGCGTCGGGATTGTGTCGCAGGTGGTAGCTGATGAACTTGCTCACGTCGGTGGAGCGATCGCGTTGCTTTCGGGCCATTGCAGGTGTCCTTTGAGTGTCTCACGTGTTCTTGCGAGGGGACGGCTCCCCTTGTCCTTCAAGAGACCTTTGGCCCGACGATGGTTCAGGAAACCGGGCTCATCAGCTCGGTTTCTCCTTGCTCACAGCAAGAGTGAACTCGGGGAAGCCATCGGCTCCGGTTTCCTGGGTCAAGCGGAACCAGCACCCAAACACCTCTGAACGGACCCAGCCCAGGCGTTTGCGGGTGCTGCGGTAGTGGCTGTTATCGAGTCGGAGCAGGTCGAATTGCAGCGGGTCGCGGCGAGCGTCAACCAGCCAGTATTCGCGAATGCCAGCGGTGGCGTAGGCCTGGCGCAACACGACGGTGTCCTTCTCCACCGAACTGCGGCTGACTACTTCCAGGACCATGTCGGGGCTGCCTTCCAGCTCGACGTGGCCTTCAGTCCGCCCTTCGACGATCCGCACCCGGCCGTCGCGGAAGCCCTCGTTACTCACGAAAATCGCATCGGGCTGGTTGGAAAAGTCCGCTTCGACGTTGCTCAGGAAGACTCCAGCAGTGAAGAACCGGCCTGCTCGATGGAACTTGATCAAGTTCCAGAGTACCGTGCCAATCTCGGTCCTGACCTGGTTGTGAGAGAACAGTTGCTCCCTGCTGAGGTCAACCCAGACCTCGCCCAGCAGGAAAGAGACCCGCCAGGTTTCGGGATAAACTGCGTCTTCGCTCCAGCGGCGAAACGACTCCAGATCCGCCACCCAGGCGGGGATGCAAATCTCGCTATCCTCCAGCACTACCCGGATCATCCTCTTCTTCTCCAATCCACTTCACACACGCGGCTGATACAGCACCTCCGCCTCGGCCACCCCCGGCGCGAACAGCACCAGCCCGCCCTTCGGCCCATTGACCTCGACCACGCATCCCGGTCGGCCCTGGCTGTGCTTTTGCAAGATCGCCTCCATCGCCTGCACCGTCGCCACGGTGGGCCGGTCGGCCGCCAGGTCGTTGTAACACAGCCGATTCATCTGCTCCAGCCGAGCCGGCCGCTCGCCGGCCGGGCCGCCGAACTCCACAAAGGCCACCTCCTCGAAGAAGCGCCGCAAAATCTCGATGCCGTAGCCGCGCTGGCTGCGCTCGCCCCACGGCTCGACGAAGGTGCCGTTGTAGTGGTGGTTCGGCGTGTTCTTCAGCTCGTGCGGCGTCTTGCCCTCGATGGCGACCTCGACGCCGCGCTTGCGTTGGTGGGCGATCCAGACAGCGTTGTCGAAGCGGAACTGCACTTCCTGATCGACGTAGCCTGGGAAGTTGTCCGGCGTCACCCAGCTGGTGTGGATGTCGAAGGCAGCCTCCCGGCCGTCGGGGTAGGCGTAGACCATCTGCAATTGCACCGAGTCCCAGGTATTGGAGTTCGCCGGCCCCACCAGCCCACGCTGACCGTTGGCCGAGATCCGGGCCAGTCTCCACGCCTGGCCATCGGGGCAGGGCAGGGTGAACGAGAAATCGATCAGCTTGATGTAATGCACGGCGACGTAGGTTCCCGGGTTGCGGCCGGTGATCCACTCGGCGAACTGCTGGCCGCTGATCGATTTCGGCTCCAGCAGGGAGCAGTAGCCGTTGTTGACGTGCTTCAGCACAGAATCGACGACGTGCGTGCGGAGCTTCTTGTGGTCGGGATCGGCCAGCTTGTGATAGGCCACCTTGGCCAGCACCTGCTTCTGCCGGGCCAGGGCCAGCAGTTCGTCCAGCTCGTGCAAGCGCAGGACGGAGGGCTTTTCGATCAGGACGTGCTTGCCGGCCAGCAGGGCGGTGCGGGCCCCCTCGAAATGGCGGTCGTCCGGCGTCGCCACGCAGACCGCATCGACCCCCGCGGCGAGCATCTGCCCCAGGGCGTCCGGCCCGCTGCAATTGACAAAGCGACCAACCCGACCCGCGCTCTCGCGGAAGTAGCGTTCACCCCGGTTGCCGGTCCGGCTGGCGGCGGCGGCCAGCTCCACCGAGACGAAGCCGAAGTCGCGCCGATACAGCCCCTCGGCGTGGAGCTGCTCGAACAGGGGCCGGTAGGTCTCGTCGAAGATCATGCCCAGCCCGACCATGCCGGCCCGGAGCCGATGCTGGTCGAGGTTGGCTGCGTGAGGTGCGTTCATGCGTTGGCCTTTTGTCACGGGAAGGTTCATCGGGCCACCGTCAGAACAACCGTTTGCTAACGGTGGTGGACACGCAAAGTCGCTCATGGGCCCGCCAGGTTGTGACAGCTTGCTGTCACAGAAAGGACTCGGCGGGGCGCTGGACGCTTGCCGTGCCTGACCCGTCCTGGCAGTAACCGGATCGCCAGGGCGGGGCTTCATTCATCACGATACCAGTGTATTGCTGCAATGGTGGAGAGAGGATTTCAGCGGCGGGAAGTTGCTCTCCGGCGCGGCGAACGCTCCAACAACCCGGCTTGCATCCCAGGGAAGGGACCTCTGGAGGGCCAGGTTTAGCTCCGGTGCCTTGCACCAGGGCGGCGTTGCCATCGACCTGCAAGGCAAAACCAAAAACACTAATCAACGCTAATCCACACTAATCGGAATGCGGTTCTCCTTGCTTCGATTAGTGAAGATTAGCGCGGATTAGTGTTCCTGCCTTTTCTTCTCCCCGCGATGGCCGGGCGGGTCCGAGCGCGAGATTGTACCGAAAAAGCGTGCCACGGAGCCCTTCTTTGGAGACTATAAGGGAAAGGGAGGCACGGTGCCTTCCCTGCACAATCCGGCCAGCTGATCGAAAATGGACGCAGTCCTCCGCCACGTCAGGAAACTCGCCGAGGTACAGGCCCTGGACACACTGCCTGACGGCGATTTGCTGGACCGCTTTGTCCAGCACCGCGACGAGTCGGCGTTCACCGTCCTTGTCCGGCGGTACGCACCCCTGGTGCTGGGGATCTGCCGCCGCATCCTCCGGCAAGCACAGGACGCCGAGGACGCTTGCCAGGCAGTCTTCTTGGTGCTGGCCTGCAAAGCCGGTTCCATCAGCAAGAAAGAAGCGCTGCCCAGCTTCTTGCATGGGGTTGCGTTTCGCGTGGCCACCACGCTGCGCCGGAACCTGACCCGTCGCCTGGCCCGCCAGGTGCCCTTGCCGGAAACCGTCCCGGCCCCAGCGGCGGGGGACGTGACCTGGGGAGAAGTGGAGGCGATCCTCGACGAGGAACTCCACCGCTTGCCCGAGCGTTTCCGCGCCCCCCTGGTCCTCTGCTACCTGGAGGGGTTGACGCGCGACGAGGCCGCCCAGCAGCTGGGCTGGAGCCTGGGAACCCTTCGGGGCCGACTGGAGCGCGGCCGTGAGCAGCTTCGCTTGCGCCTGAGCCGTCGCGGCCTGGGGCTTCCCGCAGTCCTGCTGGCCAGCGCTCTGGGACAGGTGCCGGCAGCAGGGGCAGCAGAAGCCTCCCTGGTTGCTGCCACGATCGAGGCCGTGAGCCTGTTTGCGAAGGGGCAGGGTGCATCCACCGCTGCTGTCCCGGTCCTTTCTCTCGCAGAAGGAGTACTTCAAGCCATGTTGCTTTCCAGGATCAAGATCGGGTTCGGGGTGGTGGCGCTTCTGGGTCTGCTTGTGCTTTCCCTCACCTTGGCTGGCTCCGTCGGCGGCCAGCCCGAGAAGGACTCCCCGAAGAAGGTCCGTCCGCAGGAGCAAGGAGAAAAGCCCGACGTTGGCCGAAAGGCCATGCCGGCCAGGAAGGAACTGGCCCGGCTGCAGGGCTCGTGGAAGGTGGTTCAATTAACCTTCCAGGGGGAGGATTATGCTCCGGAAGCCGGGGGGGTTTTGCAGCTCACCATCGCGGGGGACAAGGTGGAAGTGCGCATGGAAGATTGCCTCAGGGAGGGCACGGTTTCCTTTGTGGAACCGAACGGACTCGATGTGAAGTTCAGGAGCTTTACCTGGAAGATGATCTTTCGCTTCGATGGCGAATGGCTGATCCTGGCCCGGGGCAACAAGCGCCCCACAGCGTTCCGTGCCGGCACGGATGAGGCCAGCAAGGATGTTTCCCTCTGGAAGCTGAAAGCGACTACCGATAACACGGCTGCTCAAACGAAGGCCAGGTTGCGTTGCGGCGGTCAGCTCCTGGACATCGGCCAGGCCCTCCACGATTACCATAGCGCCCACGGCAAGTTTCCCGGACCGTCGCTGACAGACCGGGACGGCAAACCCTTGCTCAGCTGGCGGGTCGCCGTGTTGCCGTACCTGGGAGAGAAGGAGCTTTACGAGCAGTTCCACCTCGACGAACCCTGGGACAGCGAGCACAACCGCAAGCTGCTGCCGCGGATGCCGAAGGTTTACGCCAGCGTGGGCAAGCAGCCCAAGACGCCGCACGGCACGTTTTTCCAGGCGCTGGTGGGCAAGGACTGCTTCTTTGAAGTGGGCAGAGAGAACGCCATTGCTGACCTGGAGGCCGGCACCACCCAAGTCCTGATGCTGATCGTCGCGGCGGAAGCGGTTCCCTGGACCAGGCCGGCGGACATCGACTACTCGCCCGACAAGCCATTGCCTTCGTTCGTGGGCGGTCCACTGGAGGATGGACTGGTCAATTTCGCGCTGGCGGACGGGAGCGTTCGGATCATGAACAATGCCTTCGACGAGGAAAAGGAAAAGGCATTCCGGGCTGCCCTGCTGCGTAAGGGCATGGATCAGCGTGACCTTGAGAAGCTGAAATAGCGGTCCTGGCAGACACGTGAAGCAGCAGCACTTGCTGGCCGAGGGTGTGACTGCTAGAACAACTCGGCTTGCATCCCAGGAAGGGAACCTGGAGGGCCAGGTCTAGCTCAGGTGCTTTGCACCAGGGCGGCGTTGCGCCGCCCGAGCGTTTGCTGTCCGATGCAACCCAGGGAAGGCTGTTTCAGCCCCGCTGTCGGTCCGGACGACAATTGCCGTTCGGCCGGCTGGGGCAACCCCGCCGGTCGTGGTCCGGCCAGACGGCAATTGCGTTCGGACCCGGCGGGTCCGAGAGCCTTCCGTGTCCCAGGTCGTGTGGTAGATTGCCTCCAGAGCAAGCGGGGCTGCTCGACAAGCCTGTCGAGCAGCCCCGGTTCATTTCGGTTCCTTCCGGCAAGACTTGTACGCTGTGGCTTTTGGAGACGACCCATGCCGCGAACACGACCGTCCCTGGATCGGCAAACCGGTCAGGCACGCGGGAAGAGGCTGGCCCGCTTCCTGGCGCCGCTCCTGCTGACTCTGTTTCTGGGGGCCCCTGGCTCCGACGCCGCGCTGCTGGGGGGAGAGCCACCGGAGAAGGAGAAACCGAAGGTCACGGCGATCCCCGAGGCGGTTGTCAAGAAGTTCAACCTGGACACAGACGTTCTACAAGAAACACCTGGATTACAAGGGCTTTTCGATCATCAGCTCGGCCAAGGTCTCGGACGAGGCCCTGCTCGAAGCCCGTTCCCTGATTGACCAGCTTCTGGGCGACCGGGAGGACATCCTCAAGGCGATGATCAAGCGTGGCTGCCGGTTCATGGTGATGGCCCCGACGGAGATGACCACCGACGTGCCCGAGCAGCGGCACATGAAGAACGATCCCAGGACCGACTGGGACAAGCGCGCTCGCGGCCTGGGCGGCAAACTGTCCTCGTGCGGCGAGGAGAACCTGCTGAACCTCCGGGGCGACCGCTACAACAAGGAGAACATCCTGATCCACGAGTTTAACCACGCCATTCACCAGCAGGGCCTCCGCGAGGTCGATCCGACCTTCGACCGCCGACTGAGGGAGGCCTACCAGGCCGCGATGGCAAAGGGGCTGTGGAAGAACACGTATCTGGCGACCAATCACAGCGAGTACTGGGCCGAGGGCGTCCAGGCGTATTTCGACTGCATGCGGCCGCAGTACGGCGCTAACACGCGAGAGAAGCTTGAGAAATACGACGAGGGGTTGTTCAAACTGGTGGACGAGGTGTACAAGCAATCGAAGTTCCGTTACGTGCGCTACGACAAGCGCAAGCCGAAGGACGACAAGGCAGACCCGGGCAAGTCGGACAAGTAGCGCCGGGGTCGGCATGGGGGATGTCCTCAGGGGCGGTTGGATCATGACCGAGCGGGAAGCATTTTTGGTGGCCATTGCCGAGTATCCAGACGATGACGTGCCCCGGTTGGTGTTCGCCGACTGGCTGGACGAGCGCGACGATCCGCTGGGCGAGTTCATCCGGTTGCAGATTGAATTGGAGCCGCTGCGAATCCCGTGTGCCGACCCTCTGCGCCGAACTGGAACGCAACAAGCTCTTGGACAAGATTCCGCCCGGGAAGGACTATCCCGGCGAGGAAACGCCCCTCACGCAAAGCTCACCCGAGAGGAAGAATTGCTGCGATCCCATCGGGCTGAATGGCTCGGCCCGGTTGCTGACCTGAGCAAGTACGACCCAGACAACTTCTCCCCGGAGTTTCGGCGCGGCTTCGTCGCTTCCGTCGAGATCGGTCTGTCGGCGTTCTGCCACCATGGCGCTTTGCTCCGGCAAGCCTGTCCTGCTCTGAAGCGTCTGGTCGTCTTCGGAACCCTTGGCCGATGCGAGTTGTTAGCCGTTCAGCCGGCCCTTGCAGGTCTGCCGGAATTGACCATTGCGGGCTGGCTCAATCCAGTGGATGCCGATGCTCTGGCACGCTCTCCGCACCTGATGAGATTGCATTCGCTAACCCTCTGGATCGGTGCGGAAAGAGAAGAAGAATCCTGTCGGACACTTGCCAGGCTGCCGGGGCTGCGCGAGTGGTGCTGGTAAAATGCTGGGGTGGAAGCTCAACCCCAAATCCTGACGAGCTTAATCTCCGAGCTGACCACCTCGCTGCAATTGTGAACGCCGAACGGGGACAAGCCATTGCTCGCGTCGAACGCCCGTTTGAACGCTTCTTCCCGCTTGACGGCATTCACATTGGGCACCGCATCGACGCCGGGCACCTCCGAGGAGGCCAGCCGGTGCTGGTGGTTGAAAGCAATCGGCCCTTTGTGATTTATTTCGACAAAGACGGACTCATGCCTGCGCGAGGAGCAACTTGATTTGACCACCAAGCTCGTAAAGCCACCTCCGTACTCCTGGGAAACCTGTGATGCAGACGAACTGATCGAAGTTCTTGGCAAGGAGATCGGTTTCGTTCCTGGACCGATCTTTGTCCATGAGTTCTGGGCGGAATCGGCTGATGTTGGTGTTAGCGCCTTGGGCATGCTTGAGGATGAACTCGCATCACCCGGAACGAATAATCCTTCTGAATGCGAACACAACGGGAGGTCGCTCTACTGGTGGTGGAGTACGGGACAGTTCTGCCTACCTTTCGGCAACAACTACTGGGCAGATGGCCTGGGCGCATTCCACTCTTCCTGACCCGTTGTCCAGAGAAATTGTTCCCGAGGGAGCTTGATTCCTGCAACCGGTGAGAACCTCTTCCGTCTGGGTCGGCCCGCCGCCTGTATCACCGCAAGCCGGGTTCGTTCCCCGATCCTCCCCAGCAATTGCAGCTGCACCCCTGGGCGCGGCGTCAACGTGAGTTATGGTATAGAGGAGGGAAGTCGTCGCTTCTCGCTGCGTCCGGAAGCGATTGTTCCACCCTTGCGGACGATGCCCGGAAATCGAGGCCCCCGGCCATGAACGACATTCCTGCACCCACGGCGGACAGTCCGGTCCTCAGCGTGGTCATCCCGTTGCTCAACGAGGAGGCCGTGCTGGACGAGGCCTATCAGCGCGTCAAGGCGGTGCTGGACGGCCAGGGGATTACTTACGAGATGGTCTTTGTGGACGACGGCAGCACCGATCAATCGCGGGCCATCCTGGCCGCGCTGACCCTCAAAGACCCGGCGGTCCGTCTGATCTGCCTGTCGCGCAATTTCGGGCACGAGCTGGCCACCACGGCCGGCTTGCAGTACGCCCGCGGCCAGGCGGCGGTGGTGATGGACGCCGACCTGCAAGATCCGCCCGAGACCATCCCGCTGTTCCTGGAAAAGTGGCGCGAGGGCTACCAGGTCGTCTACGGCGTCCGCGAGCGCCGCAAAGGGGAGACCTGGCTCAAGAAGCTGACCTCGTTCCTCTTCTATCGCTTGATGGGCCACGTATCCGACGTGCCCATTCCGCGCGACACCGGCGACTTCCGCTTGATGGATCGGCGCGTGCTGGACGTTTACCGCCAGTTCCACGAAGACCCGCGCTTTTTCCGCGGCCTGATCGCCTGGATCGGTTTCAAGCAGATCGGCATCCCTTTTGTCCGGCAGCGGCGCAAGGCCGGCTACACCAAGTATCGCTATGGCCGGCTGCTGAAACTGGCCTTCGACACGATCACAGCCTTTTCGAGCTTCCCGGCGTTCTTTATCACGGTCCTGGCAGCTGTGCTGGCCGGAGCGACCGGGGTGGGAATCATGGTCGTGCTGGTCCTGTGGCTGATGGGGACGATTCACCCGGAGCCGTGGATGTGGGCGGCGCTGGGTTTCCTGGTCCTGTGGAACGTGCAGTTCCTGAGCCTGGCGGTCCTGGGCGAGTACCTCGTCCGCACCCACCGGCACACGCAGCAGCGGCCGCTGTTCATCGTGGACAAGGTCTGGGAGCATCCCTCGCTGGCGATGCAAAACGCGGCGGGTACAACCGGAGTGATTTCTGGAGAGAAACCATGATGGAAGAGGATAAAGAAGAGGTCTCGTTTGTTCCGCCTGATCCGTTGACAGTTGCTCGCAGGGCGCTGATCTTGTCAGGAGTGGTTTGCAGAGCAAATCTCGAGTACGGCACCGACAAGGCGTACTGCCAGCAGACCGTGGAGGACACCTTTGCCTGGTTCGACGACCTGGATCTGTGGCCTTATCTCGAACCGGACGAAGGGGAGATTCTTCATGCTCCCTTGGGTCAACTGTCGCGGAATTTGTCGGTCCGCGGGACATGGTTCGTTGAGGGCCTGGCGATTTTGGCATGGGCGCTGCGGCGCAGCGACTTTCCACCGCACGACAGAAAGGTGAGCGGCATCAAGGTCACCAACGCCCTTGATTTCCTTGCCCCCGACGCAGAGGAGCTGCTGGCTTCACCGACCCGACGGGAAGCGGCGGAACTCGAGGCGGCACGCGAGTGGTTCTACGACGTTCACTGCACGCTGCGCGGGTTCCTGCACCACGGCGGCGACGGACATCTCGCGACGTGGATCGGTGACTACCTTACAATCCTTGGCATCGAACAATCAGCAGTGGGCGTCAAGGGCATCCTGGCATTCAAGGGCATCCCATTGCCGGACGCTGACCGAAAGGAGTTGAACGACTGGGAGCAGGTGGTCTGCGAGCGGCACCGGGCGGCGATCTGGCTCGCCGGAGAAGAGCCGCTCTTCACGGAACTGTCCGTCGATACGTAAAGAAGTCGGGTTCGCTTGCGGCCCAGTTCTTCGGCCCCACATTCAAACCCACGGCAGGGGGCCTCGACTCTTCCTCTCGACAACCTGCTGAGAAGCGCGGCAGCCCCGCCCATCGCTACACCTTGCCCACGCCGTCGCATTTCACTGACCCGCAATCCTTCCCACGCCGCCTGGGCGATCCTGGCGGCTCATCGTGACCATCCTTCCTGGCGAACGGCTGGCGATTTGACCGGCCGTAGGGCCGGCCTCCCGTCCTCCGAGCGTTTCTGGTCGCGTCCAGAGCCGGGTTCCATAATTGTACATAATATCCATTATCGGACGTTATCTGACACCTTCCAGGGAGGGTCAACGTCCGATAATGGACCTTATGTTTAATTAAAGGTCTGGAAAGTGGATAATGTAACATCTTGGTAATTCATGACTTGCGTCGATCCGCGTCGGCGGCAACCGGGGTTGAGGCCTCCCCTGCCGATTGGCTGGCGCGAAGGGCCGGCTCGCTCTCCGAGGCCGGTTCAGAACGCCGGCCGAAGGCCAGCAGATAGACCAGCAGACCGCACGGACCGAACAGCAGCGTCAGGAACAGGACCGGTGCCATGACCCAGGCGCTGATCCCCTGCCGCCGGCTGTCGAGATAGATCCAGCGGCCGACGAACAGGTCGAAGGCGAGGAAGTGAATCCAGCCGACCACCGCCGCCTCGGGCGTGCCCAGGAACAGGGCAATGTTCGCCAGCTTCGGGTTCAGCAGCACTGGCAAGACCTCGGGCAGCTTCGGGACGACCAGGACGGCATAAAGCGCAGGGAGCAACACGAACGGCCAGATCGAGCCGATGATCACACGCGTTACGGACCATGCCGGCAGCACGATCATCAGGAACCAGAACGGCAGTACCGCCAGATTGACCGCCTGAAACAGAATCTCCGGAGCAGACATCTTTCTTCCTCAGGCTTGCGCCTCGATCAAGGTTCGTTTGTCGGGAACAGCTGGCTTTGCCAGAACCCCCTTTCACTTTGACAGAACCGGCGTGATGCGGGTATCCTCATTGCGTTGTGAATCAGGTAAAACAGGAGGTTACCTCATGTCCGCCCCTCGCCGTCTTGCGCTGGCTGTGCTGTTCTTGCTGACGAATCTCCTTCGCGCCGAATCCGTTCCCGTCCGGCTCGATTCACTGGGCGATCCTCTTCCGGCCGGCGCCGTCGGCCGGCTGGGCAGTTCGCGTCTGTTCCATCCAGGCCAGGTTCATGCCATCGCGTTTGCTCCCGACGGCAAGACCTTCGCTTCTTGTGGCTCCGATCGGACAGCCCGCTTGTGGGAGACCGCGACCGGCAAGGAACTGAACTGTTTTTCCGGATTTGACGGCGAAGTGTTTTCGATGGCCTTCTGTCCGAACGGCAAGACCCTGGCCGCCGCGACGTCGCAGGAGATTTACCTGCTCAACCCCAGCACGGGAGAGTGTCACGCCAGGTGGTTCACGGACCAGTGGGCCTTGCAGCTGAACTATTCCCCCGACGGCCAGACTTTGATCTCCACGGGTGTTGGCGGCGTCCGTTGCTGGGATGCCGGCACAGGTCAGCCGCTGCGCTGGTATCACCACCCAGTCTGGTCGTGGGGTCACACTCCTGCCGTGGCGCTGTCTCCGGATGGCAACAGACTCGCTTTTCCCATGAACGGAGGGCTGGGAGTCTGTGAGCTGACCAGCGGTGAACTCCGTCGCATCCCGACCGACCGGACCCCTTCCTACCTGGCCTTCGTGGCTGGCGGGAAGCAGCTGGTCAGCGTGGTGAATGAGACAATCCAGGTCCGAGATTCGGCAACCGGAAAAGAGGTGCAGCCCCAACGCCTCCCCCGAGGCGCCACGTATCGCCTGGCTTTCGCATCCGATGGGAAGCGCTTTGTCTGCTCAACAAATGCAGCCATCGGCGACCTGACCACCGGGGAACGAGTCAAGCTGAGACCGAATCGTGGGAAAACTTCCTGGAGCATCCTGGTCTTTTCCCCGGACGGCAAGACCCTGGCCAGCGCCGGCCGCGGGGGCCGAATCCAACTCTGGGATGGGGATACGGGGGAAGAACGTCTCCCCTTTCTTCTTCCGGTGCGAGGTCCCGACGAGCCAGACTGCAGCAACACCCGGCTGGTCCAATCGCCGGATGGCAAGTTCCTGGTTACCCTGGAAGGCGATGGGCTGCTCCACCTGTGGGACCGCCTGACCGGCGCCCATCTGCGGACCATGGCTTCCTCCGGCAAATGGATTTCGGGGCTGGCGTATGCGCCGGATGGCCGGAGGTTGATGGCGGGCGGCGTTCGCGAGCCAGGCAATTTTCAGAGTGGGTTCAGTACACTCCGCTTTGACGTCTGCACGGGCGAGATGCTCCATCTGGGAGATGCCCAGCCCTATCTGTTCCACGGCCTGGCCTTTTGTCCGGACAGCAAAGCCATGGTTTCCGTTCATTCGGATGCAACCATCCGGCTCTGGGATGCGGAGCTGGGCCGGGTCGTGCGTCAATGGACCGGGCACCAGCGTGAAACCCGAACCTGCGCCGTTTCTCCCGACGGGAAACTCCTGGCAACGGGAGGGGACGATGGGCGGATCATGATCTGGAACCCGCTCACGGGCCGGCGAGTAACCGCGTTCTCGGCGCATGGGGGCAACAGGGTCTGGAGGCTGTGCTTTGCCCGGGATGGCAAGGTGCTGGCCAGCAGCGGAAACAATGGGTTTGTCAACCTCTGGGAAACCGGCTCCTGGACCTGTTTGCACCGCATTCCGTTGGCTGTTTCGTGGAATGCCTTTGTCGCCCTGTCGCCCGATGGCCGGCTGGTGGCAGCAGCCGGGCTGGACAATCGATTGTCAATCTGGGAATCGGCAACAGGGAAACTCCTGCACGACCTGGCAGGCCACAAGAGCAAGGTCGTGGATGCGCTTCTTTGCCCCGGACGGTAAGACGTTGACCTCAACCAGCGACGATGGTTCCACCCTGGTCTGGGACCTGACCCGGCTTCCGCTGCCTGTTCCTCACGCGAAACCGGGTTTGCCACTGCCGCCGGGCGACTTTGGGCCGACTGGGAACACCTGCCTTTCGAGAAGACGCTGCTGTCTGGCCTGCTGCTTTCTCGCCCGATGGAAAAATGCTGGCCGTGGCGAGCGGTACGCCGGAAGAGTTAAAGAGGACCGTCAGCTTGTGGGAAGTCGCTGGCGGTAAGCGTCTCCGGCAGTTCCACAGCGAGTTCTCAATCCGGTGCCTGATGTTCTCTCACGACGGGACCATTCTGTCGGGGGCCTGTGGTGGTCAGGTGATTTGTTGGGATTCGGCCACCGGACAACGACTTCAGCTATTCAATCAGTCCGCTGATTTTCTAGCCTTTTCTCCTACCGACTCGCTCCTTGCGGCGGCCGCCGACTACTCTCAAGGCGGCACCGAATCCGCGATCGGCTTGTGGAACGTAACCACGGGAAAAGAAGTCCTGCGATTCCCGCCTTCAAAGGAACCGATCCGAATGCTGGCATTTTCCCTGGACGGCACGTGTCTGTTTTCCAGCAATGCTCCGCAGTTAACCAGGGAAGAACCCAGGGGCCCCACCAAGGTCCAGAGATGGGACCTGAAGACGGGGAAGCAAGACGGGGAGTGGGTTTGCGACTCCTTCCCCTGGACCCACTCCCCCGATGGCAAGCGCCTGGCCCGCTGGTCGTTCGACGTTTGCCAGGACGGCTGGCTCAGTCCCGATGGCCGAACCAGGGCCGCCTGTCTGGAGGACGGAATCCAACTGTCCGATGCCAAAACAGGCAAACGCCCGCACATTTTGCCCGGCGTGGAGCCGCTCAGTTTCTCCGCCGATGGGAGATACCTTGCAACGAAGGACCACGCCAGCGGCGGACGGATCGTCCGGCTCTGGGAGACGGCAACCGGCAAGGAATGGCGGCCAGTCCCCGGCCATCAAAGTGCCGTGCAGGCGCTGGCCTTGTCTCCGGATGGCCGGGTCGCTGCCACCGGCGGCGCTGACGGCCTGGTGCAGCTGTGGCGCACCAGCAACCAGCAACCCCTGGCTCGTTTTGCCGGGCACACTCACAAAATCACCCGAGTGGCTTTTTCGCCAGACGGCCGACTGGTGGCTTCGGGAGATGCGAGCAACACCGTGTTCTTATGGGAGGCGAGCAGCGGCAAGGAACACTCTCGGTTTACTCTTCCGGCGCCCAAGGTGGAAACGGGTGGCGAGTCCGGTGTGACCTCGCTGGCGTTCACTCCGGACGGCCGGCGACTTCTGGCCGGCACTGCCGGCGGAGAGTTGCGTTGCTGGTCGTTGGGTTCGCTGCAACAAGTTTGTTTCCGCAAAGGGGATCAACAAGATCCTCGAAGCGCTGCCCTTTCTCCGGATGGCCGACTCCTGGTCCTGTGGGAGCAACCAAAAAAAGAAATCCAGAAACCACAAGAGGCGACAATCCAGATCCTGGCAACAAGGACGGGCAAGGAACGGTTTCGGATCGAGCCGGGCGGGGATGAACAGGTAATTGCTTTGACCTTCTCCGGGGATGGCAAGTGGCTCTTGCTCTGCTGTCGCTGGCAAAGCAAAGACGGGTCAAGCACCCGGGCACGGTTGAGCCTGTGGGAGACGGCCACGGGCAAGGAGATGCAGTCGCTGGTCGTCGGCCGTGGCCTGGAGCTGCTGGCCCTCGCCCCGGACGGCCGGACGGTCATTGGTTGCAGTCCCGGCCCGCTCTCCGAAAGCTGGTTGCGGGTCTTCGATCTGAAGTCAGGCTGGGAACGAGGGGACCTTGCGGTGCGGACGCCCCAGGTGGCTGCGCTTGCCATTTCTCCTGATGGCCGGACCCTGCTCACCGGAAGGACCGACGGTAACGTGCTGGTCTGGGATGGGGAGAGGTTGACCCGCCAACACCGGGACGTCGAGGGGTCCGAGCCGGACCGGGAACAGCTCTGGAGCGACCTGACCGGAATGGACCCGGACGCGCCTACCAGGCCAGTTGCCGCCTCGTGGCCCGACCGGACCTTGCTCTGCCTCTGCTGCGAAGGCCAGCTTGCGTCCCGCGCCAGCCAGCAATGCGAGCCAATGGATCAGAGGACCTGGATCACGACGCCTTCGAGGTTCGAGAGCGAGCCGTGCGCGAACTGGAACAACAGGGTGAGAACGTCGAAACCCAGTTACGCAAAGCTCTGGCGGCGAAGCCACGGCCGGGGCGAGGCGTTCACCTGGAGGAATTGCTCGATCGGATTGATCACAACCTGGGTTCTCCGGTGCGTGTGCTGGCGGAGCGTACCACGGCAGTATTGGAACGAATCGGGACGCCGCAAGCCTGCCAGCTCCTGCGGCACCTGGCTTCGGGCGACCCCGAGGCACTCTTGACCCATGAGTCGCAGGCGGCGTTACAGCGACTCGAACGCGCGAACGGTCAGGACAAATGACCGTACAGGGTGGCACGTGGCCGCTGGCTTCACTCGCCCTCGGCCACGCGCATCGGCTCCTCCTGAATAGTCGTGAACACGCCCATCCGGCGGAACTTCTGATAGCGCCCTTCCAGCAGCTGCTCCAGCGAAAGCTGCCGCAGCTCGCGCAGATAGCGCAGCAGGTAGCTCTTGAGAGTGTTGGCCATCTCGCGGTGGTCGCGGTGAGCGCCGCCGAGCGGCTCGGGGATGACGTCGTCGATCACACCGAACTTGGCCAGATGTTTTGCTGTCAAGCGCAATGCGTCGGCGGCCAGCGGCCTGGTCTTTTCGTTGGCCTCCTTCCACAGGATGCCGGCGCAGCCTTCCGGGCTGATGACCGAGTAGTAGGCGTGCTCCAGCATGCTCACCTTGTCGCCAATGCCGATGCCCAGCGCTCCGCCCGACCCCCCTTCCCCGATGACCACGCAGATCACGATGGTCTCCAGCCGGGACATCGCCAGCAGGTTATTGGCGATCAGCTGGGCCTGGCCGCGCTCCTCGGCGCCGATGCCCGGATACGCGCCCGGCGTGTCGATCAGACAGATCACCGGCAGCTTGAACTTGGCGGCCAGGTTCATGGCCCGCAGCGCCTTGCGGTAGCCTTCGGGATGGGCGCAGCCGAAGAAGCATTCGGTCCGCTCGTGCAGGTTGTGGCCTTTCTGGTGGCCGATCAGCATGACCCGGTAATCGCCGAGCCGGGCAAAGCCGCAGCGGATGGCGCGATCGTCGCCAATGGCGCGATCGCCGTGAAGCTCAACGAACTCCTCGAAGATCAGGTCGAGATAATCCAGCGTCTGCGGCCGCTCGGCGTGCCGGGCCACCAGCACCGTTTCCCAGGCGTTGAGGTTGCTGTAAATGCGGCGCTTCAGCAGAACCAGCTCGCGCCGCAGCCGGCGCAGCTCCTCGCTGTTGCTCAGGTCGCCGTTGCTGCCCGACTCCAGCCGGGACAGCAGCTCCTCCATCTCGTAAATCTCTTTCTCGAACGGCAGCCACTGCTGAGCCATGATCTGCTCCCTCGGGAAACCCGCGCTCCGCTGCGCCGCTGCGCCGCTTCGCGTCGCGGCGAAACGCCCTTCATTCCGTTGCTTTTTTTCGCTTGGGATCTTTGAGGACGCGCATGCCGCGCATCTTCATCAGCACCTCGTGCATGTCCTTGGGCCGATCCTCGCGCTTCTTGGCCAGCATCTTCATGACCAGGTCGCCAAACTCCTTGGTGACCTCGGCATTGAGGACCGTGGGGTTGACGGGTTTCTCACGCAAGTGCTTGGTGAGCAGGTCCTCCGCGGTGGCCCCGCGGAAGGGCGGCCGACCCGTCAGCACCTCGTAGGCCGTGCAGGCGAAGCTGTACATGTCGGCCCGGCCATCGAGGATCTCGCCGCGGATCTGTTCGGGCGACATGTAGCTGCGCGTGCCCTGGGGCTTTTGCTTCTTCCAGAAGGTGCGGGCCCACCACCCCGTGGGGATCTTCTGGGCGATGGCGAAGTCGATCAGCTTGGCCACGCCGGAACCGTTGACCAGGATGTTGTCCGGCTTGACGTCGCGGTGGACCCAGTTCTGGGCGTTCATGAAGGCCAGGCCGGTGGCGACTTGCTTGAAGACGTCCTGGATCCGCTCGCTGATGAATTCCTGCTCCTTGCTCTCGCCCTTTTTCTTGCGTTCCTCATCGACGCGCATCATGCGGGCCTTCAGACTGCCCGAAGGGAAGAACTCCATCACGAAGAACGGGTTCTTCGGGTTCTTGTCCACCTTGACGATGCGGATCACGTTCTCGTGGACCATCTTCAGGCCGACCTCGGCCTCGTGCAGCAACTGGTTGCGATGCTCGTCTTTCTCGATCTTCTCCGGCAGCAGCAGCTTCATCGCGAAATGCCGGCTGCTGGACTCCTCGACCACCTCCCACACCTGGCTCGCCATGCCCGTGGCAATGTGCCGGATCAGTCGATAGCCACCAATGATCTCGTCCGCCATGTCCCCCTCCCCCGTACTTCCCGCTCTTCCAACAAAGTAGCCCTCACGCTCCGCGTGAGGAAATGCCCTCACGCGGAGCGTGAGGGCTACTTTGTTGCAAATCGCTCCTCACCAGTATTCCTCGTAGTGGACACTCCCCTTGAGTTTGATCTGCGGCTGATCGCACTGGAAGCCACGCCGTTCCAGGATCTCGATCACCCCCCTGGGCTGCGGGTAGACGCGCTGACCCGTGTCGCGGTCCTTCTCCGGCACGCCGATCATCTTGGGATTGCCGCACAGGAACACGTGCGTCCGGGTCGGGTCCAGCTTTTCTCCCAGCCGTTCCTCCAGCTCGCCGCTCTCGATCAGGTCCTGGACGTACACCTTGGTCGTGTTGCAGCTCTCCCGGGTGGTCATCGGCAAGTAGGTGTAGTTGCGATAACGCTGCATCAGCTCGTCGTGGATGGCCCTGTAGGCCAGGTCGCGCTGATAACGCACACAGCAAACCGACAGGATGCGCCCGGAATGGTTGCGCCGGAACAGCTCCCAGAGCAGGTAGTTGTGCGGCGCCTCGCCGGTGCCGGTGCTGAGGAAAATCACGGTGTCGCCCGGTTTGACCGGGTCGAGCGTGAAGTTGCCCGTGATCTTCTTGCCCAGGTACAGCCGGTCGCCCTCGCGCAGCAAGAACAGCCGTGGCGTCACGGAAGGCGCCTTGGCGGGGTTGCCGGTGCTGCGCACCAGGACAATGTAATATTCCAGCCAATCGGTCCGCTCCATGTCAATCAGCTCGCCACGCTTGTCCAGCAGCGAACAGCTCAGCGAGTAGGAGCGGATGGCCAGCTTCTTCTGGTCCTCCTCGCCCAGGCTCACTTCTTCCTGACAGCCGGGCGTCCGCGGCTCCCAGAAACCGACTCCCACCGTGCCGTACTGGCCGGGCTTGTGGACCGGCCGGGGAAAGTCCGGCCGGACACGCATCACCAGCAGGTCGGAATGCACCTTGAGCAGCCGGACCATGGTGGCGTTGTATTTCTGCGTTCGCAGCTCCGCAATCTCTTCAGGTGTCATGACTGGCCTGGCGCCTCCCAAGCAATCCCGGGGACTGGGCGGACTCTCCCGGCACGAGAAGCGGTCTCTTCAGGGGCTCGCATGAAGTATTATACCTAAATGACCGCGGGCCGGGGAGAAGCGCCTGGTTACGACCCCTGCCGGCTTGCCCGGCAGGTGAAGGAGGTCACAGGCTAGAAAAACGACAAAAAAAGAGTTCTACTGTCTTCCCTTCTCGCCGGTGACCTCCTTCACCTGCCGGGCAAGCCGGCAGGGATCGGAGAAACAAGCGTTGTGCCCCTTCTCTTCTAGCTGGTGACCTGCTTCACCTGCCGGGCAAGCCGGCAGGGGTCGTCAAGTGCTTCCCTCACCCCAGCTTCTTCGCCGACTCGGCAACGACCTGGACGCACTCCTTGACGTCGGCGGTGGGGTCGCTGGGGTTGGCCTCGTACTCGATGCTGATCAGCCCCTTGAACTTGACCTCGCGCAGGGCCTTGAGAACGCCCGGCACGTCCAGCACGCCCTTGCCAAAGACCACGTCGGTCTTGCGCTTGTTGTCGTGGTCCTTCAGGTGCAGACCGAAGTTGCGGTTGCCCATCTTGCGGACCTCCTCGGCCGGGTCGAGCTTCTTGCCCAGCTGCTCGGCCCGGATCAGGTGGCCGGTGTCCAGGCAGGAGCCGATCAGCGGATGATGGTCCTTGACCGCGGCCAGGATCACCTCGGCGGAGTACCAGCGGTGCAGCCCCTTGCCTTGCGGCCCGTGCGGATGAATGGCAATGGCGATGCCGTACTGGTCGCAGAGCTTGTCCAGGCTGACGAAACTGTCCGGGTCGGGATCGGCGCTGAAGGCCTTCAGACCCATCGCCTTGCCGAACTCGAAGACCTTCTTGTTGGCGTCGTGGTCCTTGGTGAAGCGCTGCACGCCAAAGGTCCGCGGCGTCACCTCGTACTCCTTGCACAGCCGGAGGATCGCCTGGATCTGCTCCGGGGTGCTGTTCAGGGGCGCGTGCTTCTGATACAGCTCGGCAAAATGCAGACCCAGCTGCTTGGTCCGTTTCAGGGCCTGTTCCAGGTCGAAGTTGCGGAAGGTGTAACTCTGGATGCCCAGCAGAAAGCCGCCGAAGGGCTCGGCGGGCTTGTCGGCCCGGGTCTGCGGGGTCGGGAAACCGGTCAGGGCCAGGGCCGTGGAGGCGGCCCCGAGCTGAAAAAAGCGGCGGCGGTCGAGGGATGCGAACTGTGAACGCATGGTGCAAGGCTCCTTGGTTGCGGGATCGGGAAAAATCTGGGGATGTCTTCTGGTAACACGACACCCCCTACCCTGTCAAGGAGCCTCGCCAAAAAGAAAATCAAAGTGCCCGGTGCAGAAAGCGCAGGCTAAAGCCTGCGGCTACGAGGAAAAGCGCTTTGGTAGCCGCAGGCTTTAGCCTGCGCCGGGCTTATGGAACAATCTCTCAATCCGCCATTTCCCCCTGCAACCACAGGCGTTTGAAGCGACTCTCGGCCTGCTGCAGCCAGCGGCGCATGGTGACGCTGCACTTGCCAAAGTGCCGGGCCAGCTGCTTGAGCTTCCAGCCTTCCAGGTGGAACAGCCGAAAGGCCTCGCGTTTCTTCTCGCTCAGGTGCCGGTCGCGGAGGAACCGCTCCAGGGCATCGCGCACCTCACGCTGGAATTCCCCGGTCCGGTCGTCCTGGTCGGCCCGGCGGGCCAGGACCGGCTCCAGGTCGGTGTTGGTCTGCAGCCGCTTGCGCCGGCCCAGGTCGATGAAATGGCGGCGCAGCACGATCGCGAAGTAAGCGGCAAACGGCACCCCCTGATTGGGGTCGAAGGAGTCCAGGGCCCGGCGGGCACAGAGGAACCCCTCGGCCAGGAGGTCCTCGACGTCCTGGCCGGCCGGCTGAGTATTGGCGGCGGCCCGCCGTGCCTGGGCCGTGAGGATGCGCAGCAACTGCTCCTCGGTTTCCGCTCCCGGCAGTACGTCCAGGGGCAGGAAACCGCGTGCGTTCAGGACGCCAACCGCAGAGGGACTCGACATGGGAAGTCTCCGGTTTGGAGCGGGCCGATGCCCACCTCGGCCCCTGCTCCGGCATGACCATAACGCACCACCGGCCGACCTGGGAATCCCCAGCGTTTTCCCCCGCGTTTTCCCTTTTTGAAAAGCGCGGCGCGATCGGCTTGCTCATTTTGCGCCATCAAGGATAATGGAGTGCAGGCAGAGAGTTCCTCCCTTACCGGGAAAGGAAGTCGCGATGAGAACTGCTCCGAGCCCGGTGCGCTCCGAATCGGTCCTGGCCGGGACCGACCAGGCCCTGATTTTGCGACTGAATCTGCAAGCCCGCCCGATCCGGTTGGCCCATTACGAGCTGCGGCATCCGTGCCTGTACAACGAGCATCGGCAGCAGCAAGACCGCCTGCTGCCCAATCGGGACATGCTGAAGCTCACCAAGGGGGCCCGGGCGATGGTGCTGTTCCTGGTGTCGATCCGCCGGCGGGAACTGGAAGACCGTGGCCAGGCGACCGCCCCGGGTTTTACCTGGGAGGGCCCACCCGACAGCCCGGCCGCGTGCCTGGCCGAGGCCCTGCACCTGTCCACCCAGGGCTGGCTCAAGTCCTGGTTTGGCTTCTTCCCGCCGAAGATCTCCCGGACCAAATCGCTCTCCTCGATGCTCTTCCCGCACTCCAACGGGGCCGGCAAGCCCGCCAGCGTCTCGCTGCGCCAGCCCGGCGACCCCGGCCAGACCTTCCCGGGCTTCCGCCCGCTCCGGCCGGACAGCATCCGCGTCTTCTCCTCCAAGACCGAGGAGATCCGCGACCAGGATGAGCTGGGAGAAGTGAGCGAACGGCTGTTCCAGGAGGGCGGCTGGCAAGAGCGGGCCTACTGGGCGGATGAGCCGCCGGCTGCGCCGCCCCTTGTCCTGGACAGCCCCCCTGCCCTCCCCTGCCCGACCGAGGGCACGCTCCAGCCGGTGCCCGTGTCGCCGCAGGCCCTCGCCAGCCGGGTGCAGACGTTCCGGCACAAGCGCACCATCGACCCGACCGGAATTGTCTCCGACGAGGTCGTGCTGGAAGGGGACTGCTGGAGCGTGCAGCGAATCCGGACCATCGGCCTGAACGGCCAGACAGCGGAGGAAACCATCCTCCAGGGAGACTGGCCGCTGGATCAGTTTCCCTGCTCGCTGGACCAGATCCTGCAATTGATGTCGCGCCGGCTGACGGAGGCCAGCGACAACTACTTCCTGAGGCTGGGCAGCCAGAACCAGGAGCAGAACGAACTGGCTCTGCGCATCTCCGGCGGCGAAGTCAGCGAAGGGTCGTGAGAATCGAAGTCTAGCCGCGACCGCGCAGCGGAGTAAGCGGCCCTGTGGGTTCCCAGACGCACTCCGCTGCCGCGTGCGCGGCTCGGCATCTGCGTGCCCGGCTAACCAACAAAAAGACTCCCGCCGGAGCCAGGGGCATCACGGCGGGAGTCGGGCGTTCACGATGCCACGTTACTTCTTCGCCGCGACAAACAGCTTGTCGATCTCGGCGTCGGTCAGTTTCTCCTTGCCATCGTTGGCATCAATCACCAGGGCGGCACCGCTCGGGGTGACCCAGACCAGGTGATTGCCCAGCCGGTAGACGTCCTTGATGGCCTTGTGCCGTTCCAGGATGCGGAAGTAGGCGTCGCTCTGGGCCTTGACGACGACCAGTGTCTGCTTGCTGTCAAAGCCCTCATCGATCCAGACACCACCGACCTCGAGCAAGGTTCGCCCCTGGGCCTGGCGGACCGCGGTGCGCTCCAGCTTGCTCTGGCCGCGGAGCTGGGCCATCTGGACGGCCAGATCCACGCCCACCTTGCCGGTCTGGATCGCATCCTTGTCGTGGGCTTTCAGGGCGCGGTAGGCATCGTCAAAGGCCCGCTTTTTCTCGCTGGCCTCTTTCTTCTCTTTGCCTTGCTCGCCGCCCTTGCCATCGCCGGGTTTGGCCAGGTCACGCTCCGCGATCTCGTTGCGGATGCCGCCGAAGCCGGTTCCGTTCCCCACGTCCGGCTGCCCCGGCTTGCTGTCCTTCTTGGCTTCCTCCAGGAACTTGACCACCGGCTTGGGGGCCTCGGCCGAGCCAGTCGGCGCCAAAGCCGCCGGCCGTTCCGGCTTGAACTCCACGTGCGGCATCCGGCCGCCTGGCCCACCCGGCCCGCCGTGCGCCACCGGGACGGGAGCGTCGGGGACGATCAGCCAGGAAGTGTACGGAGTGGTGATACCATACTTCTTGGCCAGGGCCACCGTCTCGTCCACCAGCTCCTTCTTGTCACCGTTGGCGCGGATCTGGTCGAGCAGGAAGCCGACCTTGCGGCGCGCCCAGAGATGCTCGACGAAGTTCTTGTCGTCGCCAGTCTTGTCGGGGAAGGTCAGCTCGTAGACAAACTCCTTGGTGTCCTTGCCGATCAGACCAGAGAGCTTGATGGCGGAGGGCCCCTTGCCGTTGTACCGACCCAGTACGACCAGCTGACTGCCGTGGAACAGATCGGGCAGCTGAGCTGGATAAACCTCCAGCAGGCTGACGTCGTTGGTCGCGGTCAGCTTGAGGTTGGTGAGCACGGGATTGCTGATCTTGGAGTACAGGCCGCTGACCTTGGTTTCGATGTCCTCGGCGGGCCGGACGTAGGTGCTGAGGGCCCTGGTCTGCTCGGCGAGCTGATCGAGCATGGAGGCATTGACGTCATCGCCAACGCCAAAGGTGAAGATGCGCGTGCTGACGGTGTTTTTGGTCAGGGTGTTCTTGAGGATCTTGTCCGCGTTGGTCTCGCCGATGGTCGGCTGGCCGTCCGTGAAGAAGACCACCGTGAAGGTGCGGCCCTCCTCCTTGCTGCGATACTCCAGAGCGGCGGCCAGGGCATCGTTGATGGCCGTGCCGCCGGTCGCTTCCAGGGCCTCAACCCACTTGCTGGCATGCTCCAGGTTCTCACTGGAGGCATCCTGCAGCTGCTCCCGATACTTGTTGACCGTGGTGGCGAAGTTGATCAGGGCGAAGCGGTCCTTGCTGCCCAGGTTCTTCAGGCAATACTTGAGTGCGTTGCGGGCCTGATCCATCTTGGGGCCACGCATCGAGCCCGAGGTGTCCAGCACCAGCACCATGTCCCGTGGCACCTCGTATTCCTTCGACAGCGTCACCTTGGGAGTCACCAGCAAGCAGAAGTAGCCGTTTTCCTTGCTGAGGGGCCGATGGGTCAGGGCGGTGAGACCGACGTCCTTGTCGGAGGTGGAATAGAACATCTGAAAGTCCTTGTCCAGCAGTCCCTGATTGCGGTCGAAGCTGACCGTCACCTCGCTGTCGTTCTTCCTCTTGAGGGTGATGGCGTGCGTGGGGCTGTAGACGTTGGCCACCCCATGCTGGCTCTTGATGGTGGCGGTGATCGAGAACTCTTCCAGCGTCGCCGTCGCCTTGCCGTCCGTCTTCAGCGGATAAACATACTCCACCAGGTTGCTCTCCCTCGGGGTCACGCTGGTGTAGCTGAGCGTCACCTTCTGATCGCCCCGCGGCGGGATCGGAAAGACCCGCATGCGGAACAGGTTGTTGTCAACGTATTCGAGCAGGCCGGGGTCTTGCGTGCGGCGGACAATCGACGTGTAAATGTCGCGAGCCTTGCCGGCTTCGAGCAGTTCGCCGGAGGTTTCCTTGCCGCCGACCCACATGGTGAACTTGTTGACCGTGGCGCCCTTGGGAACCGGGAAGAGGTAGGTGGCCTCCAGCTGGCGGTCGGTGTGGTTGCGGAAGGTCTGCTCGACCCGGGTGACGGCGACCTGGTCCTCGATGGCGATGGTCACCTTGTGGTTGAGCATGGCCAGGGGCGGTAACGTCTTTTCTTCGGGGATCAGCAGCCCGTGGGCCTGGGTGGACCCGACGACGGCGAGCAGCAATCCCAGCGCGAGCAAACTGCGGCGCATGGCTTCATCCTTTGTGAAGGGGCGACGGCAGCCGGACAGGTGCGAACCCGGACGGAGGACGTTCCCCCGAGCGGAAGTCCCGGCATAGACAAGACGAGGCAGGGATGAGGTTGGTTTGAAAGTCCGTATCAAAAGCCGCTTGCGGCTTAGCGCAAGCCAGCGCTAAGCCGCAAGCGGCTTTTGGTACGGACCTGGTTTACTTCTTGGCGGAGACAAACAGCTTGTCAATCTCCGCGTCGCTCATCTTCTCCGTGCCGGTGCTGCAATCGACCACCAGGGCGGTGCCGCTGGGGGTGACCCAGACCAGGTGGTTGCCAAGCCGATAGACGTCCTTGACGGCCTCGTGCCGTTCCAGGATTCGGAAGTAGGCGTCGCTCTGGGCCTTGACCGTGACCGTTTTGGTCTTGCCGGTGTAGCCATCGTCGATCCAGACGCCGCCGATCTCGACAACGTTCCGGCCCTGGACGCAGCGCAGCGCCGTGTTCTGCAGCCGGCTCTGGTTGCGCAGGTTTTGCATCTGGCACGACAGCTCGACGCCCAGCTGGCCGGCTTGCACTTCATTCTGTTTGCGCTTCTGCAAGGCCAGGTTCGCCTGGTTGTAGGCCTCCAGCTGAGTTTGTGCCTGTCTGGCGGCCGCAATCTGGCCCTTGTCCAGGTTGGCGTCGCCCTTGAAGTTGCTGTACTTGTTGAACTCCCAGCCCATGCGATTCTGGGCGAAGTAAGAGTAGCCATAGCCACCAGTGCCGCTGGTTTGCGTCGGGGCAGCCATTTGCTGGCGGGCGAACTCGGTGACCGACAGCGGCTGCTTACCGGGCGTCTGGGTCAGGCCCGCCGCCGGAACGCCGCCCGAGCCGCCGTTGAACGACACGTTGGGCACATCCTTGGCATCATGGGCGCGACCGGCACGAGCGGCCACCGGGACGGGAGCGTCGGGGACGATCAGCCAGGAAGTGTACGGCGTCGTGATGCCGTACTTCTTGGCCAGCGTGACGACCTCCTCGACCAGTTCCTTCTTCTCGCCGTTGGCGCGGATCTGGTCGAGCAGGAAGCCGACCTTGCGGCGCGCCCAGAGATGCTCGACAAAGTTCTTGTCGTCGCCGGTCTTGTCGGGGAAGGTCAGTTCGTAGACGAACTCCTTGGTCTCCTTGCCGATCAGCCCGGAGAGCTTGATGGCAGAGGGCCCCTTGCCGTTGTAGCGGCCCAGCACGATCAGCTGGCTGCCGTGGAACAGATCGGGCAAGGCGGTCGGATAGATCTCCAGCAGGCTGATGTCGTTGGTCGCGGCCAGCTTGAGGTTGGTCAGCACCGGATTGCTGATCTTGGAGTACAGACCGCTGACCTTGGTTTCGATGTCCTCGGCGGGCCGAACGTAGGTACTCAGGGCCCGAGTCTGCTCGGCGAGCTGATCGAGCATGGTGGCATTGACGTCATCGCCAACGCCAAAGGTGAAGATGCGGGTGCTGGCGGTGTTCTTGGTCAGGGTGTTCTTGAGGATCTTGTCCGCGTTGGTCTCGCCGATGGTCGGCTGGCCGTCCGTGAAGAAGACCACCGTGAAGGTCCGTCCCTCCTCCTTGCTGCGATACTCCAGAGCGGTGGCCAAAGCGTCGTTGATGGCCGTCCCGCCCGTCGCTTCCAGGGCTTCCACCCATTTGCTGGCATGCTCCAGGTTCTCGGAAGAGGCGTCCTGTAGCTGCTCGCGATACTTGTTGACCGTGGTGGCGAAGTTGATCAGGGCAAAGCGGTCCTTGCTGCCCAGGTTCTTCAGGCAATACTTCAGGGCGTTGCGGGCCTGGTCCATCTTGGGACCACGCATCGAGCCCGAGGTGTCCAGCACCAGCACCATGTCCCGCGGCACCTCGTATTCCTTCGACAGCGCCACCTTGGGGCTGACCAAAAGACAGAAGTAGCCGTTTTCCTTGCTGAGGGGTCGATGGGTGAGAGCAGTGAGGCCGACGTCCTTGTCGGAGGTGGAGTAGAACATCTGGAAGTCCTTGTCCAGCAGTCCCTGGTTGCGGTCGAAGCTCACCGTCACCTCCTTGTCATTCTTCCTCTTGAGGGTGATGGCATGCGTGGGGCTGTAGACGTTGGCCACCCCATGCTGGCTCTTGATGGTGGCGGTGATCGAGAACTCTTCCAGCGTCGCCGTCGCCTTGCCGTCCGTCTTCAGCGGATAAACATACTCCACCAGGTTGTTGTCACGGGGAGCGACGCTGGAGAAGCTCAGAGACACTTTCTGGTCGCCGCGTTTCGGAATGGGGAAGACACGGAGACGGAAGAGGTTGTTGCCGACGTATTCGAGCAGACCGGGGTCTTGCGTGCGGCGGACAATCGAGGTGTAGATGTCGCGGGCCTTCTTGGAGTCAAGCAGCTCGCCGGTTGTTTCCTTGCCGCCGACCCACATGGTGAACTTGTTGACCGTGGCGCCCTTGGGAACCGGGAAGAGATAGGTGGCTTCCAGTTCCCGGTCGGTGTGGTTGCGGAAGGTCTGCTCGACCCGGGTGACGGCGACCTGATCCTCGATGGCGATGGTCACCTTGTGGTTGAGCATGGCCAGGGGCGGTAATGACTTTTCTTCCGGGATCAGCAGCCCGTGGGCCCGGGTGGACCCGCCGATGACCAGCACCAATCCCAGGGCAAGGAGACTGCGGCGCATGACTTATCCTTTCCTGCAAAGGAGACAGTGTTTCCACCTCTAAGACGAATTAAGCAGAGAAAGGGTTGCGTCCGCAAGAGCGCGGCGGCGGGGTCGTTACAATCGGGTTACAGAGGGAAACCGCTGGGCATCCGGCGAGCGGCGCGGCGTCAGCCCGCCGGTAAGTGCCGTCAACCGGCGGGCTTACGCCGCGCCGCTCGCCAAATCCTACCCCACGTGGCGAACGACAATCATGACCGGCACCGCATCACGCCGGGGCGGTTTGCGGTTGTCGAGGAAGCGTTTGACATCGGGGGAAGGCCGGTTGGGCCGAACCGGGGGCAGGGTCAGCACGAGGCCGGGCTGGAGCTGGCTCTTGCCGACTTGCTTGCTGTCGTTCTCCCTGGTCCCCCCCTGCTCTGCCGGCGGCTGGAAGGCCGCGCCCAGCAAATCGGCGAGTTCGCGCCAGTCGGCCCTGGTCATCCGGACGGCGACGAGCCGATCCAGGACGCCCTCGGACGGTTTCCTGGCCGCGGCTTGCCGTTCCCCCTGGGCCAGTGCCTGCAGCAGCCGATTCAGGTCGGCGGGCGTCAGCGTTTCGAGGTAAAAGGCGTAGTCGGTCTTCCAGTTCGGTTTCTTGAGCCGGCTCTGGACCAGCGACTCCAGGATCAAGTTGACCCCGGCCGATTTGCACGCCGACTGCAAACGCAGCACGGCCTTGTTGGTGTCCTGGACCGGCAACTCCAGCCGGAAGCCGAGTGGGGCGTCCGCCGACTTCGACACGGTCTCCTTGCGCCCGGCTTTCGCCAGTTCGGCCTGCAATTTCTGCCGGGCGGGCTCACGCTCCAGGTCGGTGACGGCCACAATCGTCGGCGGCGCCAGTTCGACGACCACGATGCTGAACTTCTCCAGGCCCCGATCGGCCAGCACCGAGCCGGGAACCTTGGGCGGATTGACGCTCTTGTCCGGTTTGACCGGCTCAGGGCGAACCTTGGGATTTTGCACGAGCGGATTTTTCTCCGCCGGGTCGGGTCGAGGCTTGACCGGAGGACCCTGTGAAGGCGTGTTCGGCGGGTTCGCATTGTTCGCGATCTGGACGGGGACGGTCTCCTTTTGGGGTGTTGGCGTCGAATTGTTGGCTGGTTCCTTGCGCGGTTCCGGCCGCGGCTCGGGCCCCAGGGCCACGGGGGGCCCCACCGGGTCGGGCACGGAGGCGAAGTAGAAGTACGAACTCAGCCCCAGCACGAGGAGGATGGCGGCAGCCGCGGCGAACACCTTCCAAAAGGGGATGCCGGCCCGGGCCGACACCTTGCGGGGCTGGCCCGTGGTCAGGCCGCGCTCGGCGATGGTCTGCAGGATCGGTGGGGAGAGGTCGCAGGGCAGCGCCGGCCGGGGCAGTTTCTGAAGCTGCCAGGAATCCTGCTGAAGCAGGGCCAGGAGGCGCCGCGCTTCCTCCGAGCGGCGCAGCATCTGCTCGACGTGGCAGCGTTGCCGGCTGGAGAGCTGGTCGTCCACGTAGGCGGTCAGCAACTGGAGTGAGCGGTCAGTAAGCATGGTAAGCGTCCTCGGCAGACCAGGACGTCCTGCCTGGCCTGGACCGATCGGGTTCAGGTATCGTCCTGGGAGAGCAGTTCCCGCATCTCCAGCCGAGCGCGGTGCAACCGGCTGCGGATGGTGCCGATGGGGACTCCCAGGACCTCGGCCATGGTTTCGTACTTCTGTCCCTCGATGTCCTTCATGACCAGCACCGCCCGATGTTCGGGCGAGAGCCGGCCGAGGGCCTGCTGGATGCGCCGTTCCTGCTCGGCCTGTTCCAGGGCGTGCCCAGGCCGATTATCCTCGGAGGGATCCAGCGGGTCAACGAGCGTCTCGCCGTTGCGGCCGTCAATGCTCAGCACCACGCGCTGCTTGCGCTTCAGGCTGATGGCCGTATTGACGGCGATGCGATATAGCCAGGTGAAAAAAAGCGAGTCGCCCTTGAAGCTGCCCAGGTTCTGGTAGGCGTTGAGGAACGCCTCCTGAACCACGTCAAGAGCATCGTCCGGATTATCCACCAGGCGATAGACCGAGTGATACAAACGATCCTGGTAGCGCCGGACCAGCACGCCAAAGGCGGGGGTCCGTCCTTGCAAGCACTCCAGTATGAGGCAGTGATCGTCGGCAGTCACGTTAGCCTACCATACGTGTGACGCAAGAAGATTCACGAAAGTTCCAGAAAAGCTGGTCGGGTCGCAACCAGCCTGGCCGGTCCGCAGCCATCCGGAGGCGACATCCCACCGGCCAGGCGCGACCGCGCTCGAGTCCACAAGGATCCTATCAGTAATGATGCCAGAACGGGGGGAACCTGTCAAACCGGTAAGAGGAAGGGATGGGCGGATTCCGGGTCAAAGACCGGGGTCGAAGGTCTCGGTCTCGCCGACGACGCTCTGGAAGCGGCGCAGCAGGTCGCGGAGCAGGGCCAGGTCCAGCGGCTTGCTCAGCAGCAGGTCGATGCCGGCCTCGTGAGCCCGGCGACAGGCTTCCGTATCCGTTTCCTCGGCGAAGGCGACCAGCAGCGGGCGTTTCCAGGCCGACTGCTCCTGAATGCGTCGGGCGACCGCATAGCCATCGAGTCCGGGCAGGGCGATCTCGAAGAACACCACGTCCGGCTGCCGGAGGCGGGCCACCTCGACGGCCTTGGCCCCGTCGCCGGCAATGCCGACCTCGTGCCCGGCCATCCGCAGCCAGCCGGCCAGGGACTCGGCCAGTTCCCGCTGATCCTCGACCAGCAAGACGCGCAAACCGTGGTGCTGCACAAACGCCTCCGCATTCCCTGGGCCAGAATCCGTACAAACCGGCTTGCCCGGCGCGACCATTCCGCCCTGGAGCCGGCGCACCTGCCTGCCCTGTCGGCCAGTTTCTTGCCGATGGCTGGCAGGTCTGAGCGTGCCCGTGGCTGACCGACGGGTGCCAGTGAAGGTCAAAATCGTGCCTGCCTTGTATGATCGAATTGAAGGCCATCAGCCAGACCGAGTCAAGGTTCGCTGCCGTACCGATCGTGCTTGTTGGCATGGTCCTTACGATCGTAACGAGCCCTACAACCGGACTTCTTGGCTCAAAGCGTTTTCTGCTCTTTCACCAACGGACTCCGTCATGGCAGACTGAGTCTGTTGGGCAGTCGCGAGGAGATCTTTTTCCTGCCTGCGGTTCGACCGCTTGTGGCAGATTGACCCCTCCGACCTTCGTCTGAGAACTCGTTGCATCTTACGGCTGGACCGTTCATCACAAGGATCTTCCTGTACGAAGCTCCACCGGAGGACTCTCGCGCCTGGCCAGCGACGTTACACGCTCTTGAATGAGGAACACCCTGATGTCCACCCTGAACTCTGGCTCCGCTACCCTGATCGGCGTCGGCTTCGACACCGCACGCTACGGTCACCACGTCACCTTCTTGCGGGCCGACTTGCAACCGGCCTGCCCGCCCTTTGATTTCCCCGAGTCCCGCGCTGGCTACGACCGCGTCGCCGCTCAGTTCGACGACCTGCGCCGCCGCTGGCCCGACGTCCATTTCCACATCCGCCTCGACGTGGCCGGCCAATATGCCGCCAACCTCGAGGCCTTCCTGCGGACCTTGCCTGGCAACAGCACCCTCAGCGTCGGCGAACCGGGACGCAATGCCAGCTACCGAAAGGCCCTTTTCCCCAAACGCAAGGCCGACCCCGTCGAGAGCCTCTGCGCTGCCCGTTTCGCCGTGCGCGAGCTGCCCGCAGCGGTGCCAGAGCGGCCTCAGGCTCTGCAGCAACTGCGTGAGATCGTGGCTCGACTGCAAACGCAAGTGCGGCAGAGCACCCGGCTGACCAATCAATTGCACAACCTGCTGGCGCGTGTCTTCCCCGAGTTGGCCACCCTGGCCAAGGACCTGCAAGCGCAGTGGGTCTTGGGCCTGCTGCAGCGCTATCCGACACCGGCACAACTGGGGCGTGCCCACTTGAATACCTTGAGCGCTCTGCCCCATGTTTCTGCCGAGTTGGCCCAGGCACTGCGGCAGGCGGCACGCAGCAGCGTGGCCAGTTGCACTGGTGCCGTGGCCGAGCAACTGGTCAGGCAACTGGTCGGGCAGTTGGCTGACTGCCTGGCCCAGGAAGAGCAACTGCACCAGTTGATGACCAGCACCTACCGGCAACTGCCCGTGCCCAACCATCTGGAATCGATCCCTGGGATCGGTCCAGCCACGGCCGCTGTGCTGACTGCCACCGTGGTGGACATCAAGCTGTTCGCCACGCCGGACCGCCTGGTCGGTTACTTCGGCATCTTTCCGGAGGAGGAGGCCTCCGGCTGCGACCGGGACGGTACACCCAAGACGGGCAGGCAGCAACGCATGTCACGCAAGGGCAATGACTTGGTACGCAAACACCTCTGGCAAGCGGCGTTGTCGGCCATCCGCTGGAACCCGGCGGTGCGTGCCTTGCACCAGCGCTTGCATGGGCGGGGTGTCCGTGGGGATGTGGTGGTGGGCCACTGCATGCGGAAGCTGCTGCACCTGGTTCACGCCATCTGGCGGACCGGCCAGCCGTTTGATCCAGACTACTATCCCTGGGCAGGGACAGCAACGCCACAAGCAAGCGTCGAGCCAGCGCTGCCAGGCCAATCGGGATCGACCCAGGAGGCCGCAGTCAGCACGGCCGAAGAAGGAGTGGTAGCGGAGCAAGCTGCTGGCCACAAGCAGCAAGGAAGTCCTGCACAGACAGTGGTCACAGCAGCTAAAGCCACGATACCGCAAGAGCCGCCACCGGGCAAGGCAACTGCGGTGCCAGCCGAGCCCAGAGCAGGGGCCGAGGGTGCAGCGGGTAGGGGGAGTATCGATTATGCGGCGCTGCGTGCGCAGGTGAGCATGACAGCGGCATTGCGTGCGTTGGACTGGTTGGAGCGGTTGTCTGGGCCAGACCCGCAGCGACGTGGTCCGTGCCCCATCCATGACAGCCAGCAGCGGCGGCACCGCTCCTTCTCGGTCCACCTGGACAAGGGCGTCTTCCAGTGTTTCCACGCCGGCTGCGGGGCGCACGGCAATGTGCTGGACTTGTGGTCGGCGGTGCGTGGCTTGCCGTTGTACGAGGCGGCGCAGGACCTGGCGCAGACGCTGGGCATCGCTCTGCCACAAACGCCCGGCACAGAGAAGAGGAACCCGTAAAGGGAACCCGTGGAGCGGACGGAAGGTCAGCGGCCAAAGGCAATCGGCAGACGACAAACAGCCAAGAACCCTCGAACCCGGAAACACCATGCGAACACAACGGAAAAACGGGCGTTATCACGCCAAACGCCCCTTGACTTTGAACGTTGCATCTGCCACCTGCCAGGGTATTCGGGCGGTCCCCCCGCACTGACAAGCCAGCAATAATTACTTAGTTTACAAACCTGGTTGAGTTTACCGTGCGATTGGTCCGGGATCAAGCTCAACTGGGAGGAATTGTATCTGGATGTCGGGAAACCAGGGCACGCCGGCCCCGCCCCGCAAGCAACACGAGGCCAGCTTCCCGCTGTCACCCTCCTTGCGGTTGCGGCACCTGCTCCTTGGCCCAGAAAATCAGATCGGTCTCGGGCTGCTGGATGCCGAACCGTTTGAGCTTGGCCGCGACCTGGCCGCGGTGGTAGGTGGTGTGGTTGACGACGTGCCGCAGCACGACCCACGGCGGCATCACGATCGTTCTGCCCCGCCGGGTGAACGTCCGCGGCGTGGCCAGCAGGTCCGGAGTGAGCCTGGGCAGCAGGGCATCGAAGGTCCGGTAGGCCCGCTCCAGAAGGGCAGCCGCGGCATCGACCGTGGCCACCTCCGCTTCGGTCAGGAAGGTCTGATCCGGGTCTTCGGCCAGGGTGCGGAGCCACCCGTCGGTCGCGGCCGCCACGTGCCAGACCGTGAACCGGACAGAGGACCAGCCGGGAACCGGCTCGGCGGCGTACTGTTCCGGGGTGAGCTGCCGGCAAGCGTCGAGCATCTTGCCGTTGGCCCAACGATTGAAGGCGAAAAGCGAAGCGAAGTCGTCGTGCATGGGGTTCCTCCTTGGCTGGGATTGGGTGATTATACGAATGTCCAGGAAGAATTGTCCAGGTCGCGTTTTCCTTCAACAACAACGGGGAGGATGGACAGGGAGGGCAATTTCGGCACAGCCCATGCCCGAATTGGACGGAGTGATTCTTGTCCAGGCTGCATTACAATGAAGGTGCGCGAGGGTGGCTTTCTGCCCCGGATCGCGGCAGACTTGCTCCCTTGGCACCTTGTTTCACAAGGTCTTCAGCGGAAGGAGGCAACCATGAGCAGGATTCTGGTCAAGGGGATTGTCCGGAACGGGCGGGTCGAGGTTGAAGAGCCGATCAATCTGCCGGATGGGTCGGAAGTGACCATCACCGGCTACCCCAACGGTAAGTTTGTCGGACTTCCCGACAACGGCGACCCGATGTCGCCGGATGAGATCGCGGCCACGCTCGAAGCGATGGACAGGATCGAGCCATTGGACATGACAGACGAGGAACGAGCGGCCTGGGAAGCCGAGCGCCAGGCCCGCAAGGAATGGGAAAAGGCACAATTCACGGAAAACGCCGAGAAACTGCGGAGAATGTGGGAATGACCCGATTCTTGCTCGATAGCGGCATCGCCAGCGATTACGTCAACCGGCGCCGCGGGGTGCATGAGCGGCGCGGGACGAGGTGGCGCAAAGGCAACCGGATTGGCATCGGTGTGCCCGTCCTGGCCGAATTAGCGGCCGGTATCGAGAACAGTGCCAGCCGCGAACGAAACATGCGGAGCTTGCGCGCCGTGCTGGCGGCCTTGAAATTGTGGCCGTTCGACGAAGATGCCGCGTTCGAGTACGGCCGCATCCACGCCGAACTGCTTCGCATCGGCCGACCGATGCAGGTCGTGGACATGATGATTGCTGCCATCGCCTTCACGCTCGGCAATTGCACTGTGGTCACGAAAGACAGTGACCTCGCTGCAATTCCAGGGCTGAAGGTGGAAAACTGGGCCGAGCCGGAAGGTGCCAAGCCATGACCAAGATGCTTGTCGAGGGTCCGCAATGCACTCGCGTAAATCTGTCGCAGGCTGCGACAGATTTACCCGCGGATCTTCATCGAGATGAAGTGTATCGGCCGGCCCAGTCAACAGAAGGTTGGCGCGACCGCCAACCCAGCAAAGCCGCCAGAAACAGCAACCAACCCATGCCTGCTGCCAGGGCGATCCCCACCAGCAGCTTCCAGGTTCGGGTGGCTTTCTGGTGGACCGCAGTCAGTTTCTGCTCCAACCGCGTCCGTTCCTTCTCGTTTGCTCCTGCGTCCCTTGCAGGGCGGAAACGTGCTTTCTCAGTTCGGCGACGGTTTCCTTGGTGGCCCGCACCGTCGGCCTGATCAGCTCGATCTCGTTGCTTCTCTGTTCGGCTTCACGCCGGCCTTGCTCAATCTGCTGCTGGAAAGTCTCCTCACGCAAACGTGCCGCTTCGAGTTGTTCCAGCAGCCGCTGTTGCTGGGCGAGCTCGGCTGGGTTTTCTGCCTCCTGCAGGGCTTTTGCGAGCTGCTCTGCTTGCTGGAGTGCCGCCCCTTCGCGTGCCCGTCTGATCTCCAGCTGCTGGAGGATTTGCTGTTGCTGGGCCAGGAGTCTGGTCTCCGTCTCCCGACGAGCGGAGGCCCGCGCGCTCCAGGTGCTGGGCCAAAGTGCCATTGGTCTCTTCCAGCCCCTGAATTCGCTCCTGGAAGGTACGGGTTTCGTGAAGCATTGGGGTCTCCTCCACCTGTGCAAGTGAGCACGCTTTTGCTCGATGGCTGTCCGCAGCCAGACACCGCAGGCCGTGGGGGTGGGAAAGGAATGGTCCGCGACCGGTCGAGGACCAGGGCGTTTGTGGCGTGACCCAATGCCGTGGCCGTGGGCGTCGGGGTCTGCACGACAGCTTCGATCAGCTCGTCGTCATCCATCGCGGGCACCTCGTGCCTGCTGCCCCGGGTCAGAACGATCAGGTTGGCGTCGGTTGCTTCGCGCACGGCGAGAGCACTCGGTCGGGCTGTCATTGACACTCCCCTGACGATCAGGTCAATGGCCTCTTCGGCCTCCCGCAGTTGCGCCCGAATGTCAGCGATTGCAACAGACGTTACCCCGGTGATCACCATGATGCGCGGTCGCTCGGGCAGCATGCCCACGGGCGATGTTTCGCTTGGTACGACCAATTGCGTTCTCCCAGCGCTTTTCCAGCTCCTGATGCGTCGGGCCGCGGCCACCGCCCAGCTCCCTGGCAGAGTCAATTCGGAACTCTGGTCCGATCTTGCTGTTGAGTCCGACGCGCAGGGAGATCAATCCGGTGACCAAGGCTTCGACCTTCCAGGGCATGCGTCCACCTGAGACTCGGCTATGCTCGCCTCCATCATGTCCCGGCCTACCACGTCCCGCAGCTCACAATAAACCCGGCCCGAATACACCTTTCGGGTCGCCGGAGGGATGGGGATCGCCCGGATCGTGACCGGCTCGACGGCCGCATCGTTGAGCCGGTTGATTCGTGCCGCCAGCGCAGCCAGGAACGTACCAAGCGTGAGGGGCTGTCCGAGACCGGTGTCCGGGAGAGAAGGTGATGCAGTAGGGGCTACTTTCGGCGGCATGATGCAGCGATCCGAGAAAGATCGAAGGAAACGAATGAATATCCTATTCCGCAATACCTCCGCTGTCCACAGAAGGCTGACCCGAGGAGCCCTGGGGGGGCAAGACCGGCTCGTAATCGTCCTTTCTGGTATAGGCGATCTGCAAGAGTTCCTTGTTCTCGACTGTGTCCCTGACACTGAGGCAGTACCTGACTTTCTCCTGACTGATCTCGGTCACAGCGATGCGTTTGCCATCGGCCGAGAAGGCCATGCCGGCCCCGCTGTCAACTCCCCAGGTGGAGAAGCCGCATCCCAGTCCCGCCAGTCGCCGGCCCGTCCTGATCTCGAACCTCTCGACGTTTGAAAATTCGGTGGTGATTGCCAGGATCGAGCCATCCGGGGAAAGGGTCATGGTTCTGGGTTCAGACATCATCCGCCAGCGTTTGCTCCCGAGCCGGGCCACGGCCCCCGCTGGAAGCACGTCCCAGTCCTGGTCGATCCGCAGCGACGGAAGTTGCCAGGGAGGGTCGGCGTTCAGCAGAAGCGGAACGGGGAGAAGCAACGAGGCAACAACGAGAAGCGCAGGTTTCAAGGGACGCCTCCTCATCTGGGTGTCAGCCGCTGCACGCGAACCTTTGCCTCGGCGGAGATTCGCGCCGCAGGCGCTCCCGGGCCAGCCCGTCCAGCACCCGTCGCGCCTCGTGACTACCGATCTGTTCCAGAACGGTGAGGGCCCTCACCGTCAGCACGTGCCTGGGCGAGAGGTCCGTCGCGGATTCCAGCAACGCTTCCAGCCGCTTCCGCACCTCCAGGGGCGGCCTGGTCTCCAGGGCTTTGCGGAGATCAAGCTCCGCCAGTTCCCCCAGAGCCTCCAGTCGCCTATAGGCGTTCTCGCGGGTCTCGAACGTGTCACTGTCCAGATCAGCGATGAGCGAGCGGACCTGCTTGGGTTCCGCGGCGACTGCCGGCATGAGATGCTCACCAATCAGCCGCACGGCGGCCTCCGGGTACAGGATCAGCTTGCCTCCGGCCTGGTGGGCAGCCACAGCGTCGGTGCCGGAAAGGTCGGTCCACCAACCGTGCAGTTGCTTGGCGGTCGCGTTGCCGGCGGGGGCTGCCGCCTTCCGGGCCGGCGTCTTCCAGATCAGGATGGAGTGATCGGCGCTGCCCGTGGCCAAGGTTTTGCCGTCGGGGGCAAACGCGATGCAATGCACCGTCGCCAGGTGGCCGGAGAGCTTGCTTTGCTTTTCGCCGGTCCGCGTGTCCCAGAAGCTGATGCTGGAACCATACCAGGCACCGCCGAAGCGGCCTTCCCGGGCGCCGCCGTCGTCGGCCGCGAGGAGCCGGCCGTCGGGAGAAAAGGCCAGCGCCTGCGCCTGGGCCCCCTTGATTCTGAGGACTTCTTTTCCGGAAATGCTCTCCCAGAGCCGCAGTGAAGGGTCGCTGCACGAGACGCGAATCGCCCAGGTTGACAGGATCTGGCTGGAGGCGAACAGCGTGCCGTCGCGGGAGGCCGCGACCGAGGAAATGGCAAACCGCGTGTTGTCTTCCCAGGTCGCTCGCAAAGGAAGGGTACGGAGCGACTTGCCCGTGGACAGGTTCCCCAGGTAGAGTGCTTCGGGGGCCGGTTCCTCGCCCAGCCAGGCGGTCGCTGGCGGTCAGGACGGATCGCGGATGCGAGACCAGGACCGGAAAGAGGGAACGCTCGTGAGCAAGCATCAGGCGCTGAAACTCCTTGTTGTCCCTCCAGTTCCAGGACGCAACCATTCCATTTGTTCCCACGGAAGTGAGGGTCTTGCCGTCAACAGAAAAAGCGACAGAACCACTGTTGTTCAGTCTCCCCGCCTTGCCAGGCGGATGCTCCAGCCTCGCGAGCTGCCGGCCGGTGACGACGTCCCAAACCCGCGTCGTGCCGTCGGAACTGGTGGAAGCCAGCCTCTTGCCATCCGGAGCGAACGCGACCGCAAACACTGCGCCGTATGGCCGGCGAGCCGATGCCGCTCCTTGCCGGTGGCCGCATCCCAGACGCGAACGGTCCCGTCCTCGCCAGCCGAGGCCAGGAGTTTGCCGTCCGGAGTAAAGGCCAGGTGACGGACCACGTCCTCGTGGCCGGCGTAGGGACGGACTTCCTTTCCGGTGGCCACATCCCAGAGGCGGATCCAGCCTTCTGCTGCCAGTGGCCGGTGATCAGGGCCAGACGCTGACCGTCCGGGGAGAGGCCGGCAAGCCGAGAACCCTGCCCCAAGTGTCCCGAAAAGCGGCGGATCTGCTTGCCCGTGGCGGCGTCCCACAGAGCAAGCACGTGATCCTTGTCGAACGCCACAACGGCCTTGCTGTCGGGCGTGATGGCCATGGGCGCACCCTTGGCCGGGATGCGGCAAATGGTCTGTCCCGTGGCAATGGCGACGACGCAAACCCCATTATCGTCGAAGGCGACGAACTCGCCATTGGGTGCGAAAGCGACCTCGTTCCTGATGCACTTGACCTGGGCGAGTTTCTTCCTTGTGGCCATGTCCCAGACACAAATGGTGGAGGGAAGGACCTTATTGCGCGGTTTGATACTGTCCTCCGGGCGGACCAGAACACAACCGTTTGCCATCGGCGCTGAACGCCAGGTCATGGAGGCTCACGCCGTAACCGGCGAATGGAGCCAGCTCCCGGCCGGTTTCGACTTCCCAGACGCGGATCGGGTTGTCGTCTTTCCATTCCAGGCTGCCCACGGCAAGAACTTTGCCGTCGGGAGAGAACGCACAGGAGAGGATCTCGTGTTCGCCGCCGAACGTCCGGAGGAGTTTGCCGGACTGGACGTTGTACAGATCCACACAGCTGCTGAAGTTCAAAGCCAAGGTGTGGCCATCCGGGCTGAAACGGATGCTTCGCAGGGAAGCCTGAGAAGAGTCGCGAGCGACCGGGAAGCGCAGCAGTTCCTTTCCCGTGTCCCGGTCCCAGAGCCGGGCGACGTCGCTTGGTTCCTTCATCCCCAACAACGAGAAGAGTTTTGCTGTCAGGAGCAAAGGCCAGGTCAAGGATTTCGGAGGGCTGATGGAACCGCACCGAGCCCATGCGGGCGATGGCGCCCATCGGGAGTGGGTCGCCGTACAGGTCCAGGTTCGCCGGCCTGGCGGGTGGTCCTGTCCGAACACGAGAGGGGAACCCGTCGCCAACCACAGCACGACCAGAAGGCACGAGCAACAACAAACGGTACGGCCCAGGTAGGGATTCATCTGCAAGTCCTTTTCGCATGGTCCCATGGTCAAAGAAAAACAGGGCGGCAAGAAACAGCTATTTGCCTTTGCCCACCGCACTCGGCTTCCAGGCCGGCCGGGCCAGCTTCTTGTCGGCGTCGAAGATTTCCTTCGGGTCGCTGCTGCCATCCGCGTTGATCAGGTAAAGGGTTTCGTCTTCGTGGACAAAGGCGATCTGCTTGCCGTCCGGCGACCAGGCGGGAGACCGGTTCGAGCCGCCCAGTCTGGTCAATTGGGTCCGGTTCGAGCCGTCCCGCCCAATGACAAAGACCTCATACCCCCTGGCAACAGCCTCAACGCAGGCGATCCGCTTGCCGTCCGGCGACCAGGCCGGCTCCAGCCTGAGAGTGTTGGGATTGTCCTCGTGGGTGAGTTCCTTGACGTTCTTGCCGTCCGCATCCATGACGTACAGGCGCGTGCCCTTGTGGCCGTTCCGCAGAGAGGCAAAGGCGATCTGCTTGCCGTCGGGCGACCACGCCGGGCAGGTATCCGAGGCCGTGCTGGGTGTGACTTTGAGTGGCCTGGTGCCATCGGCCTTCATGATCCAGATACTGCACTTCCCATTAACGTCCGAATAGTAGGCAATCCTGTCGTCCACACTCCAAACGGGAGCAAAGTGGGTGGCCGTATCCTTGGTCAGCTGTTTCGCTTTCTTGTCCGCGACATTCTCCACCAGGACGTGGTAGTTCACCTCCGCGGATTCAATGGTGCCGAGGCCGGGAATGGTCCGGCGGCTGATCGTGCTGACCGCCGTGGAGAAAACAATCCGCTTGCCGTCCGGCGACCAGGCGGGATCGGGTTGCGGATCAGGCGTCGAAGTGGTCGGAGTGCGAACAACGCCAAGGATCACTGGCTTGCGGTTGGCCACAACGGTCGTCAGCTTGACCGGGTCGCTGCCGTCCGCGTTCAGCAGGAACAGGTCGTAGTTGCTGGCATTGAAGTTTTGCACCGACGCCAGCAGTTTGAACGGTCCCGGCACGGGAGGCAAGGTCACGCGCCGGGTGGCGTTGGGTCCTGGCCGGACGGCGAACCTGTCCCGCACCAGAACGGTGCCCTGCCGGCTCAGCTCCAGATTGTGCTCGCCGACGGTCAATTCGAGAGGAGCGCCCCATTTCTGAGCGACGCCATCCACCTTCAGTTCCAGGCCGGCAGCCAGTTCGCTCGGCTGCAGGCGGATCGAGCCGAAGGCCGGGAGCTTGTCGCCAGGGAACGGACTCGGTTTCCAGGCCAGCCGGCCAAGGGGCCCCTTGAGGACTTTCTTCAGCCCACTGCCGTCCTCGTTGATGAGGTAGAGGGTCTTCCGATCGTGGACGAAGGCGATTTGCTTCCCGTCCGGCGACCATCCCGGAAACCAATTGATGCCGCCCACCCTGGTCACCTGTTTGCGGTTGTTGCCGTCCCTGTCGATGACCCAGATCTCCGAAAAGCCACCAACGCCAAGGGTGTACGCAATCCGCTTGCCGTCCGGCGACCAGGCCAGCCCGCCACCCATGTTCAAGTTGTCAGCGGGCGCGATTCCCCGGACGTTCTTGCCGTCCGCGTCCATGACGTACAGATGACATCGATTGTCGCCGGCCCGGATGGACGTGAAGGCAATGCTCTTGCCGTCCGGCGACCAGGCCGCGTCGTTATCGTGCGCGCCGTCGGCAGTCAGTTTGGTCTGGTTGGTGCCATCGGCGTTCATGACCCAGGCGACCCAGCCGCCCTGTTCCAGCACGCTGTAGAGGATCTTGCCATTCACGCCCCAGGAGGGATTGCTGTGCCGGCTGGTGCCGTTGGTAAGCTGCCTAACGTTCCGGCCGTCGGCATCCATGACACAGATCTGGGCGGGTTTGGCATTGGTGCCATCGCGGGACGAGGCAAACACAATCTGTTTGCCGTCGGGCGACCAGGCCGGTTCGCTGGACGCAAACGGGTTATCGGTCACGGCAACCGGCTCCCCGCCGTCCGGCTCAATCAGATAGATCTGGGGATTCCGCTCCACGAGCAGCTTGGGGGTTTCTGGACTGACCTGGGGCGGCGGTGCGCTCACGAGGAGCTTCACCAGCTTCACCCGATGGGGCTGGTTTGAGCCGGCCTGGACAGTGAACTTCTCCCGAAGCGGCGCGTAGCCCTGGCCGGTCACCTCCAGGGTATGCTCCCCCACAGACAACCGGCTTGCGGTTCCCCACTGGTGGCCGGGTTTGCCGTCCACCTGGATTTGCACGTCCGGGGCGGGTTCGCTCGGCTCGAACTGGATGGTGCCGAATTCCGCAGCGGGGGGCGTGGGCCCGGGAGGCTTTGGGGCGGTAGCGGGGTCAGGGAGTGTCGGGTTTGGCGCCGCGGCGTGCTGTGTGGCGGGAGCTTTCTTGAAGGAGACCAGGAGCAGCACACTCAGCAGCACGACCGCCACCGTGCCGACGCCGCCCGCGATCCACGCCCACAGTGGCACGCCGTGCCGGCCTTTCGTTTTGCGGCGTGGGCGCGACGTTTTTCGGAGCGTTTTTGTGGTCGTGCTTTTGGCGGCTGGCTGGGCGGCGGGGCGTGTATCCTCCGTGGCCCGGACGGCGTCGGCCGGCTTCAGCGTCTCCGCCGCGCTGGGCTCGACTGTCCGCGTCGCGGAGCCCGGCGCGGGCCGGGGCGCCAGGGTGGCTGTGGCTGCCGATTCGGTCGCCTGGGGTTTGCCGCGCAGGTAGTCTTGCAGTGCCGCCGCCAGCTCAGTCATCGAGACATAGCGGTCCGGGACCTTCTTGGCCATCGCCTTCAGGCAGATCGCATCCAGTTCGGGGTCCAGCTCCGGGCGAAACCGGGAGGGCGGCGGCGGCTCGTCGAGGAGCACTTGCGACAGCATGGCCATCGCATCGCCGACGAACGGCAGCCGGCCGGCGAGCAATTCATAGAGGATCACGCCGAGGCTGTAGATGTCACAGCCCGGCCCCATCAGGTTGACGTCGCCGCTGATTTGCTCGGGCGGCATGTACGCGGGCGTCCCCATCATGGTGCCCGTCTTTGTCAGGCGCTCGTCGCCTGGACGAGAGCGGCGGGCCAGGCCGAAGTCCATGACGATCGGCTCGCTGCGCTTGTCGATCATGACGTTGCCCGGCTTCAGATCGCGATGAATCACGCCGCGCTTGTGGGCTTCGGCCAGCGCCAGGGCCAGCTTGCGCACCAGCAGGACGCTCTGCCGTGGCGGCAACGGCCTGGCGGCGATGAACGCGGCCAGGGGTTTGCCGTCGATGTAGCCCATGGTCAGATAGGGCGCGCCGTCGATCGCGCCGACGTCGTACAGGGGACAGACGTTGGGGTGCAGGATCGTCGCCGCCGCCCGGGCCTCGCGCTGGAAGCGTTCCAGGACCTCCGGCCCCTCGTTGCCGTTCAAGGTCGGAATCTTGAGGGCCACGGGCCGGTCGAGCTGCGTATCCTGGGCGAGATAAACCGCCCCCATGCCGCCCTGGCCGAGTAATTTCACGACCCGGTAGCGGCCGAAGTCCGTCGGGAGGGCCTCGAACTGTTGCAAGGTGACCTGGCGCATCAGCCAATCTCCAACGAAGCCATCGGGAACAGCCGAACGCAATGGAATTCGATCCGAGGGGCATTTTACTCCCTGCCGGTCCCACTCCGCAACGACCTCGCGGAACTTTTTCCCAGGCGACCCCGCAAAGAGTAGCCATCACGCTCCGCGTGATGCAGTCATCACGCGGAGCGTGATGGCTACTTTCTTTCCTGCCGGCGTAATACCATATCAGGCAGAGAACCATGATCCATTGGCTGAGGTCCCCATGAAGCGATCCCTCCTCGTCTTGCTGGTCGTCGCCCTGTCCCACCAGGCAGCCTGTGCCCAGGACTCCCCTCCCCTGCCCCGCGCAGCCCCAGCGCCCCGTCAAGGTCTTCATCCTCGCCGGCCAGTCCAACATGGAAGGCAAGGCCAAGGTGTCGCTGCTGGAGTATCAGGTTGCCCAGCCGGCAACCCGCGACCTCTTCAAGCACTGGCAAAAAGACGGCAAATGGCTTGAGCGGGAGGACGTCTGGATCAAGTTCCTGGACCGCAAGGGCAAGCTGACCGTCGGTTACGGCTCGCCGAAGTGCATCGGCCCGGAGCTGGAGTTCGGCGCGGTGGTCGGCGACCACTACGGGGAGCAGGTCCTGCTGATCAAGACCGCCTGGGGCGGTCGCAGCCTGTACCGTGACTTCCGCTCGCCCAGCGCCGGCCTGCCGGCTCAGGCGGCCCTCGACAGGATGCTCGCCGACCTGAAGAAGCGGAAGCCGGACGCGACGATCGAGGACGTGAAGAAACCGTTCGGCGCATCCTACCGGGCCATGCTCGACGAGGTGAACGGGACGCTCTCGGACCTGAAGAAGCATTTCCCGGAGTACGCCGGACAGGGATACGAACTGGCCGGGTTCGTCTGGTTCCAGGGGTGGAACGACATGATCAACGCAGACGCCACGGCCGAATACGCGGCGAACCTGGCTCACTTCATCCGCGACGTGCGCAAGGACCTGAAGGCCCCGCGGTTGCCGTTCGTCATCGGCCAGATGGGAGTGGGCGGGCTGAAGGCGGACGCCAACGCACAACGGTTCAAGGACGCTCAGTCGGCCGTTCTGGACGTCGCCGAGTTCAAGGGGAACGTGGCGGTGGTCAAGACCGACCGGTTCTGGGACACCGAGGCCGAGGCGGTGTACAAGAAAGATTGGCGGAAGAACCTGGAAGAGTGGAACAAAGTCGGCAGCGACTTCCCCTACCACTACCTCGGGAGCGCGAAAACAATGGTGGGGATCGGCCGGGCGTTCGGTGAGGCGATGCTGGAGCTGCGCGGGGACAGGAAGCCCGGGCGTTGACCGGAGAAGCCGACAGAATGGGAAAGAGTTGATAAACCGAACTCCAGGTCAGACGGGCAACCAGTTCTGAAGCGTCCGCCGAAACTTCAGGAAGGCGGGATCATCGCAGCTGGCCAGTGACACCGTACTGGCGATAGCCCGATAAATGGCCGAGGAGCGGGGCTTCCGAACGTACCGGAGGACCGCTTCCATGGCTTCCTTCGGTCGATCCGGTTTCACTTGTGTCACCTCGGGGAGAAACTCCTTCTCCACCAGCCATTGCCGAAGGTCAATCTCCATGCCGACCCAACCAAGCGCCGTCGCAACGTGCGGCGAAGGACTCCAAACCCATCCTCTCGAGTTCTGGATCGATCACGATGGCTGAACAACTCTGCAAGCCGGTTGCGGACAGTTGCTGCTCGACTCGGGCCTCCAAATCTTCCCGTACCAGATCTTCCTGGCCGCATCCTTCCCGATCGAATACGACCAGGGCGTGGGTGTGGGTTTTCCGGTAAACCGCCAGGAGTCCCGCACTCTGCCCGAAACAACCGGGATCGTGTCCGGGATGGATAATGATCTCGAACGTCATGGTTCTGATGTTGAGGGCAGGCGATCGGCTCAGGAGTCCTTCGATGGACTGGGCCGTGTTCTTGTCGGCAGCCAGAACGATCAGGTCTTTCCTGTCCGGGGCCTGCGGAGGAAGAGTTCGCCGTTTCGCTTTGCTCATCGAAGGACTCCCGCCGCGAAGAGCAACCCCAGGTTCGTCTCTCCTTTCCACTCCTGCAAGCGAGGGTGGTTCGGCCCTGACACAAAGTCCGTGGCTCCCTCCTCATTCTTCGCGAAACACAGCACGGACTCCGTCGAGGCACACCCAAGGATGACGGGCGAGTGAGAGGCGAGCAGAAGCTGCGCCTCGTAGACCGACGAGAGGGACTGGAAGACCGTTTCGACTGCCTTCGGATGAATTCCAGTTCGTCGGCTCCTCAATAGATAAATGCCCTGGAAATCGGGGAGATACGCCGGCAGCGTGAGGGCGAGAACCCGGAGTGTGCCATCGGACACCATCCACGAAGGAACTTTGAGACCGCCTCGATATTCCACCTGCAGATAGCGGTGCCGATCCTCGGGCCGCAGTGTCGTATGAACCATGACCAGGTCCGGAAGGGCCGTCTGGACGTGGCTGATCCAGTCCCGAAAGCGCTCCTCATTTTTTTGCCGCAGTTCGTTCACAACCCAGGGCAGGTTCGAGCTGGCTGTTCGGAACCCACGACGCTGGTTGGGCGGACTAGGCTTCCGCATCAACAGGCTGTTCAAAATGAACGGCTGTACTCCTTCCGTGAGCAGTTCCTTCAACCAAGTGCAGGCGGGAAACTGCGTCTCATCCGGAGGCAAGTTGCCCAGCGCGGACTTTCGTGGTCCGAGCTTGAACGAATGGACCCACGCTTTGCTCGTCTTGGATTTGTTCTCAGGAGTGAAAGTGTCGCTGGCTCCGTGCTTTTTGCTCACCACCAACTTCCAGCCCCTCATCTTGTGGAAGAGGGTTTCCGGCGCCCGACCGGCGCCGGAAACAAGGTATGCGGGGATTCCTCTGCTTCCCGAAGAGGAGTCAAGAAGACTCGTTCCGCCAAGATGCTGATTTCCTGATTGTCCGGCTCCGGAGGAATGCCAATCGAGACCTCGTATCGGATCGAGTGGATCGTCTCAAGAATCAGTTTCTCGCGCACGGACTCGGGCAAACTCAACTCGATGGCCAGCTCAAAACTTTGGCCTTCCCGATTCCACAGAAGATCGACGAAATTCTCGGTCCGCTCCCTCACGGCGGCTTCCACGCCATCGGAGACAAGCCGGCCCAGGAATGACACGACGTCGAGGAAGGTCGTCTTCCCGCTTGCGTTCGGGCCGATCAGGACGTGGAAAGACCCGATCGGCTGGCGGATGTACCGCAGACACTTGTAGCGGAGTGCCTCGATGAGTGAGATCATGGCTTCCCCTTGGTAGTGAGAGTCGGATGTTCTGGAAGATCAATGCCATGCAATTGGTTCACTAATCGACAGCATCTCCACCCGGGCAATCTCGGAGAGACGGACAAACTCCGTATGGTCGCAAAGGGGCAAAGGAGTACCGGCCTCTGGAATGCCGATGTTAACGTATGTACGCGCCAGAAGATTCATCCTGGGGTAGCGGATGTCGAACGTCCGCCCATCGAGCAAGAAGACGCGAAAAGGCTGGAAAGGGTTTTGCCGTAACAAGTGCTGCAATTGCTCACGCTCCATCAGTCGTTCTCCTCTGCAACGAATCTCCCCTTCCCGAGACCAAAGTTTATCCGGGGCCGTTGTCAATGGAGGCTCCGGCCGGGTTCAATGTCCACCAATGAGCCATCGGCAGTGGTAAGCGTCCACTTGTTAGTGGCCAAGTTCTTGAGCCCCCATTGATCGGGGTTCCGTGGATTCCGATTCACCTGGGCAATTGGAATGTCAAAAATGTACTCGCGGTGGGGGTCGATGTGGTGAGGGTAGAGTTGGGTGTCGTGGTTGAGATTATGCTGCTTCGATTATCGAAAGGTCAGCTGACCCTTTTTCAACCGCCAGCAGGGCGGCGCTGCCCCGCCAGCATCCTTCAGGGCATCCTGGTCGTAAAACGTCTCGGCTGCGCATCCAGGGCAATAATGGATACTGTCACGGAGACGGACCATAGCCGCGCGCCACTCGTGTTCGGTCACTCGGCCGTGTGGGTCTGTCAATCCGGTGGTGAAAGCTCGCATGAACAGGTCTTTCAGGAACCGTGGGTAGATCGGCCAGAAGTTTTGTACTACTTTATGATGTTTTGGATGCGGTCGGTTCGAGTCGTCGGTTGGGTGAAAGATGAAGAGCGGTTCCTTGCCATAGATCTTCACCCGAGCAGGCTGGTGAGTGCTCGGATTGCTTCCTCCTTCATGCCTTCAGTGGGTGGTGGAGCATAAGCATGTAGAATAGCAACACCGCGAGCGAGTGCATGTCGGTCTCTCTGCTCGGGATGACCGAGGAAGTCGTCACTTCGGGTGCCATGAAGCCGATCGTGCCGGCCACTTCTGGCGTTGCCGTTCACAATCACGTTGTCATTGTCACAGATCAGTACCTCTCCTGTGTCATCCTTCCAGAACACGTTGCCGAAGCTGATGTCGCAGTAACAAAGACCACCAGCGTGCAGTTTTAAATAGCATTCCGTTAGCTGGAAAGCAGATGTCGTCAACACTCGGAAAGTTGGCTCAGATCGGCGAGCCATCAAATCAATGATGCCCTTGTAGCCAGAAGGCCGCAGTCGCATGAGATAGCCGAAACCAGGGATTTCAGCTGCACTGGAAACAGTTTCAAGCGGCCACAGAAACCGCGGGTCAGGACTACCGTTAGCGACCAGAGAACGCAAATTCCTTAACTGTTCCGGCGTGGCTGTTTGCTGGTAATACCACTTCAAGGCGAACGTCTGGTCCTTCCAGTTCACCTGATAGACTTCTCCCTGTGCCCCACTCCCAAGGGGTTTTTCTACTGTTGCCGTGCCACCGGAATCGGTGGTTAGCACAATGCCGGGCTTGAGCGTCTCAATCATGAACCCTCCGGTGAGATGGATGGGCCCGCATGTGGCTGGTCGAAAACCTGGTCGGTGGTAAGGCCAGGTATGGCCTTACCACCGACCAGGTTTTTGGGAACGAGTAGAGCTACCGTGACATCATCCCCCGAACCTTGCATGGACGCCTCTTCCAGCCATTGGCTCAGGTGCTTCTCAACGTAGTCCCAGCCCTCGGATCGGCCCAGCGCGAGGATATCGGTAGCGGCTTTCAGAAACCCCGCATTACTGGTGAACGCATTGACATACCCATCGGTTGTGATCAATACCAGTGCTGGTGGGGTGTTCATCGGAAACACTCGCACTCGAAAGGCACCCCAGGGGCCTCCTGGGTGGGCTTCAGAATGCTGGCTCGGCAATGCTGGACCGGGCGAACACAGGGAAGCCGTCTCATTGGCGAACGAGCGTTCATCTGGAGGCAGTGGCCGGCTTGCGTCTTGCCCCCCCTCGCCGACTACCAAGATGTCACCGTCGCCAATCTGGAGGTAGAGCATGTTGCGCGGTAAGCCCAGCACTGCGGTCACTGTACTCCCATATGCGACCACGGGCCTTGTCTGAACGGCCATCCGTTCTTCCTCGGTCAAAGGTTTGAGTTCGGCTTCGGTGAACCGATCCTGGTTGACGTGGGAATCGACTTCTTCCCGCCAGGACCTGACAATTCGCTGTGGCAACTCGGTCTCCGCATGATTTCGGAGCTCAGAGAAGACAGCGGCTCGGACAGCGGCACTCTCGTCACAGAAACGGGACACAAATCCCTCGACCATTTCCCGGAGAGCCTTGATGGCCGAATTCGTAGCGAAGCTAGCCCCCAGATGACTGCGAAAGTGTCGCTGACTGCCATGTCCATCAGCCACAGCGATGGCAACTGCCAGGCCGGATTCAAGCTCTTCCCTTTCATAATGATCCTGGTTCGGCTTCCACCTCGTTTGTGTGACGAGCCGCAGACCGAGGTGCCGATTATTCGCCAACCCTGGAACGAGATGGGACTGTTCACCAGACGCCCCTCGCTGCTTGAATCAAGAAGATCACCGCACATCATCCGGGTTGACTTGTCCGGAGGAACTGGAACTGGCGGCGGAGGAACAGGGACATTTACCCCACTCGGTGTGCTCGTTCCCGCAACTTGACTGGTCGGAGCCGAAGCGTTTTTGACAACCGCAGTGGTGGCCCATTTGATGTACCTGGCGAGTGTCGGGGCGTTATCTGCCACCAACGGCTTGAACTCGGGATGGGCGATAAACGTTTCAATGACCGAGAGGTCAGCATCTCCGATGGCAATACCGATCCGCACTGCCTTTTTTGCCCAGGGATTGTCCATTAACTTCTTGAACCCGCCGCGAAATTATCCGTCGGCTGTCCATCGGTAACCAGCACCAATACCGGCGGCAGCGACCGCTCGCCATCGCTTCCACGGGAGTGCTTCGGTGAGCAATCGTCGCTCGCCCCATGTCTGTCAAACCGTCCGCCTGTACGTCGCTCCACCTGAAGTCTGCGAGTGGGGTTGGCTTCCCCACGTGCCAGCGTGCTCCAGACGAAAAGGTGAGCACCCGGAGAAACAGCTGAGCCTCAGGATTCTGCCGCGCCTCCTCTTGCATCGCGGGCAAGGATTCGCGGATTGCATAATTCAACTGCTGAATCTTGCTCCCGGCCATCGAACTGGAGCAATCGAGTACAGAAAAAGTGAAGTGGGCGGCTGGCCATCTCGCCACCCGGACGGGGTGCTGCTACCATTCTCATTCTCCAGTGAGCCAGCGTCAGGTATAACGATGCTGTAATGGAAGGAGAGAACAAAAACCCAGGTTCTTCCTTCCAGATGTATACTTTAGCACTCGACCGCTCGGACGCAAGAGAAAAGGGCCAACGCAGTCCCCATTCCGAGAAAGTGCATGTCTGTTCACGTCGATTTCGCTGATCCCGAGTTAGCCTCCGCTGCAAGCGATGAGGTGTATGCCCTGTATCGAGCAGCAATTGAATGGGGGCTCGCGTCGCCAATCGCCATGAACCGTGACCTCGGAGCGCTGGATGCGGTCCAGAACGCTGGTCAGCCGGCACCCAAGTTTGAGCCTCCGCGTCCATCCATGCCCTCCGACCAGTTCGTTCTGCGCAGCCTGGCCGCAGATGGGCGTACGATCTGACCAATACGGCATGGGGTGTACGAAGAGTACAGGAATAGAAGTTTGGTGCAGCGGTTGGCGGTGGATGCCGCCGCTGCCGAGAAGTCGCCGGATCGCGCAGGTCCTGTCCTTGTGTGCAGGGCCAGGCAGCGTTCGACGGACTCCTCGAGCATTGGGGCAAGAAGAGGTTCCACAGAGTGGTCGATCTCCGCAAGGCTACCGAAGACTCGGCCGAGGACATCGCACGCGCCTGGTGCGAGAACTACAAAGGGGTCACTTTCATCTCGTGTCAAGTGCGGTTCGCAAGTCGCTCGTGAGTGGAAAAGTCCTCGTCCTTGTAACGGCGGTCAACGGAATCGATCAGCAGCAGCGGTTGCTCGAGCAGTCAGTCGTCCCTGAAGGACACCACGCGATTCCCGCTGCGGTAATCGCGAAGGCTTCAGTTCTCCTTACAAACATGTTCCTTGGCGAGATCGCCCCGCATGCCGTGGATCGGGTCCGCCGGGCTGTAACTGCCGATGAAGATTTGAACAAGTTCTCCCATTACTACGCCAGCCGCAGGATCGTGGAACTGGCCCGAGCCGGGAAGGATCAACTCCTGCTTCGGAAAGCAGCCAACGATTTCACGGTCTCCGTGAAGGCCAAGGTGGTCGGGTTCCAGGGGACATGCTACGAAGAGGTGATCATCGATGTCCAGTTCCGCGTCGATAAGGGGATGTACACGGCGACGCTTCAAGCAGTTCCAGCGTCCAGGCAAGTGATCGAACAGCCCACCGCCGAACGGTGTGAGTTGACCGGACTGCGAATGCCTTACGGCGTCCTCGCCCGTTGTGAGCGCACCAGCAAATTGACTCCCAGACACTTGCTTCACACGTCGGAAGTCAGCGGTCGGCAAGCGCATCGAGACTTTTTTCGGAAATGTCAGATGACAGGGAAGCTGGCCCTCGACACTGAGGTTGCAAAGTCACCCGTATCAGATGTAGTTGCTGTGCTTGCGGAGTTTGTCGAGTGCGGTTGGACACACGTACTGGTTCTCAAGTCCGAAGTCGGAACGTCCGACATGTCTGGCACCATGGTGCACAAGGATTTGCTCCGAGCATCGGTCAAACCACCACACCGGCTTGGCATCTTTCCTGACGAATTCGACACTTGCGAACAAACCGGGGCTGAACTGCTCAAGGACGAATTGGCACAGTCGGACCTTAGCGGGAAGTGGGTCGATCGCGAACTGCTCGTTCAGTCTGAACTCGCACCTAACCGCTGGGGACTACTTGAAGAGACGGAAGCGTGTCAAGAGACGAACCGGCGGTTATTGCGTGACGAGGTCAGGGAGTCAGCCGTGTCCGGTCGAACCGTGGGGCTTGATCGGTTGGTCAAATCCGCCGCATCGGAACGGTGGGCTTTACCCGCAGAGATGAGAGTCTGTGAGGAAACTGAGGCATGGCTGCTACCAAAAGAGGGAGCCCAATGTGCCGTGACTCATCAGTGGGTCGATTGCCGGCTACTCACAACGCTCACCGAGTCCGGCCGGCAAGCACTGACACGATTGACTGCCGTTTGCGAGCAAACAGGGAAAACGGTCCTTGCCAGCGAACTTGAGCGGTGCAGCCTGTCGAACAAGATGGTACTCGCTTCTGAGTTGGAAACCTGCGTCTGCCGCATTCGGACCATTCGGTCCCGACTTGAACGCTGTTCTGAAACCGATGTCTGGCTGTGCCCGCAATGCGTCGGTGTCTCGGCTGTTAGTAACCGTAGAGTTAATCGCCAATTGTTGGCTCCGTCCGCACTCCCGCCTGGGCGGCTCGGTCTAGAAACCGAGTTCGTCAAGTGTGCCGCAACTGGTCAGCAACTCCTAATCGATGAGGTAGCTGCTTCGGATGCGACTGATCTGTTAGTCGGTCGCCACCTGCTCGTCGAGTCAGCTCTGCCTGGGCGGTTCGCCCTCCCCTCAGAAATGGTGACTTGTGCAGTATCACGGGTGCGGCTGCTACCAGACGAGGTCGCTCAATGCACTGTAACCCACCAGCTTGTTGACCGTCGATTGCTCGTGCAGATCGGCCGACCACCAACATACGTTCTTCGCAAACTTACCGGAGTGTGCAGCAGAACAAAAGTGCGTGTGCTGCTGCGAGAACTCGAAACTTGCCAGTGGTCGGGTGCCCGGGTGCTGAAAAAGGAAGCCGGCCGTTGCGACCTGACCGGCATGGTGGTTTCGCAGTCCTATCTCAACGACGATGGCCAGCTGGCCCCTTTGGCGGCATTGCTCACCGCTCAGCATAAAAGGCTGGAAAACCGAATGTATATCGGAGTCGGCTCCTCAGAGAAGATGCTTCGCGTGCTTCGCTCTCTCGATCTCGCGTTCAAGGATGCAAGGAACGGCTGGGCGGTTCGCTCGCCCACCGGGCGGTCGCTCGCGGTTGTCCTCTCCGTCGAGGTGCGTGGGTGGTTTCGCCGTCGCACGGAGTTCATCGGGGTGATAGTTCAAGACGGCAGTCCTCCGCGGATTCTCGGAACGGGGGTTCAAGGTCTTCGTGACAGCGAAGGTAAGCTTCAAGAGTCACACCACCTTGGAATTCGACTAATCCGAAGAGGAAGTCGTCGTCCCCAGATCGCCCACCCTGGCTCCTCCTTTTCCCAAGGAGGCTGGGGAAGCCTCCAGGACATAAAAGCCCTGTCCATGCCTGTCTTCCTTTCGACCGCTCTTGCCCATTCTCACCAGACATCCGTATACTAACAATGCCCCATTCTGTTTCAAGCGAGGAGCGGCCACTACCTGTTATGGACAACAGCACCATCATCATTCGCGGCGCTCGGGAACACAACCTGCGCAACGTCAACCTCGACCTGCCGCGCAACCAGCTGATCGTGTTCACCGGCGTCAGCGGCTCCGGCAAGAGTTCGCTGGCCTTCGATACGCTCTATGCCGAGGGGCAGCGCCGCTACGTCGAATCGCTGTCGTCCTACGCCCGGCAGTTCCTCGGCCAGCTCCAGAAGCCGGACGTCGATTACCTCGCCGGCCTGTCGCCGGCCATCAGCATCCAGCAGAAGACGGCCGGCCGCAATCCGCGCTCGACCGTCGGCACCATCACTGAGATCCACGATTACCTGCGCGTCCTCTATGCTCGCATCGGCCAGGGGCACTGTCCCCAGTGCGGCCGGCCGATCACCGCCCAGACCCGCGAGCAGATCCTGGCCCGCATCCTGGCCCTGCCGGAGGGCACGCGCTTCCTGGTGCTGGCACCGGTCATCCGCGGCCAGAAGGGCGAGTACAAGGACCTCTTCGCCGACATGCTCAAGCGCGGCTTTGTCCGTGCTCGCGTCGATGGCCGGGTCGTTCGGCTCAGCGACGAGCTGGCGCTGGATCGGCGGATCAAGCACAACATCGAGATTGTGATCGATCGGCTGAAGAACGAGTCCGGCGTCCGCACCCGCCTGGCCGAGGCGGTCGAGCAGGCCCTGGCCCTGTCCGAGGGGTCGCTGATCGTCGCGATCGAGAAAGCCGAGCCCCAGGAAAAAGCGAACCCGGAAAAGGCGAGCCGGGGGCGTCAGCCCCCGGATTCGGATTCGGCTCCCCACGACGACATCCTGCTTTCCGCCCACTACGCCTGCATCCACTGCAACAAAAGCTACGAGCCGCCCAGTCCGCAGTTGTTCAGCTTCAACAGCCCGCATGGGATGTGTCCGGAGTGCGACGGCCTGGGCACGCGGTTCACCTTTGACCCCGATCTGCTGATCCCGGACCCATCCCTCAGTTTCGCGGACGGGGCCGTTGCCATCCTCGGCCCGATGCGCGAGATGGGCAAGTGGCGCAGGCACATTTACGAGGGCGTGGCCAGGACGCTTGACATCGACCTGAAAACGCCCTGGAAGGACCTGCCGCAGGAACACCGCGATTACCTGCTGTACGGCAGCGGCGACCGGCACATCACCTTCGAGTGGAAGAAACGCTTCGGACACGTCTGGAAGCACGGCGACAAATGGGAAGGGATCGTCCCTCAGCTGCTGAGCAACTTCAAGAAGACCGCGGCCGGGCCGCGACGCATGCAGCTGGAAAAGTACATGCGCGTGGTCCGCTGTTCCAGTTGCCAGGGACAGCGGCTCAATCCGCAGGCACGCGCGGTGCGCGTTGGTGGCAAAACACTGGTCGAGGTCGAGGCGATGCCGGTCGGCGACCTGGCCGCCTGGCTCGAACCCGACGGGGCGCTGGAGAAAAGCCTTAGCCCCATCCAGCGGACCATTGCCGGCGAGGTACTCAAGGAGCTGCGCGGCCGGGTCGGCTTCCTGCTCAACGTCGGCCTGCACTACCTGACGCTCGACCGCAGCGCTCCAACGCTGTCCGGTGGCGAGGCCCAGCGCATCCGCCTGGCGGGGCAGATCGGTTGCGGACTGGTCGGCGTCCTCTACATCCTCGATGAGCCGAGCATCGGACTGCATCCGCGCGACAACGATCGGCTGCTGCGCAGCCTGGAACGGCTCCGCGACATGGGCAACACGGTGATCGTCGTGGAACACGACGAGGACACCATGCGCTCGGCCGACCACATCGTCGATTTCGGTCCCGGCCCGGGAGTCCGCGGCGGGGAAGTCGTGGTCTCAGGGAACTACTCCGAGATCCTGGCCAGCAAGAACAGTCTCACTGGACAGTATCTGTGCGGAACAAAGCAGATCAAGGTTCCCGAGAAACGGCGTCCCGCTAGTCAGGCACGTCTAACGGTTCACGGTGCCCGCCATCACAATCTCAAGAACATCACTGTCGAGTTTCCGCTGGGACTGTTTGTCTGTGTCACCGGGGTCAGTGGCTCGGGCAAAAGCTCGCTGGTCAACGACATCCTCATGGGAGGACTGCTGGCGGCGAGCCGAGGAAATGCGGCCTCGGAGAATGGCGACGAGGACAACGGCGAAGAGAACGGCGTCACGCACGAGATCGGCGCTCACGACCGGATCACGGGAATGGAGCAGATCGACAAGATCATCGACATCGACCAGTCAGCGATCGGCCGGACGCCGCGCTCCAACCCGGCGACCTACATCAAGGTGTTCGACCAGGTTCGCTCCCTGTTCGCGGAACTGCCGGAGGCCAAAATTCGCGGCTACAAGGCGGGGCGTTTCAGCTTCAACAAGCCGGGCGGCCGCTGCGAGGCCTGCGAGGGCAACGGCTCCAACCGGCTCAACATGGACTTCCTGGCCGACGTCTGGGTGACCTGCCCCGTCTGCGAGGGCCGGCGCTTCAACCGCGAAACCTTGCAGGTGCGCTACAAGGGCAAGAGCATCCACGACGTCCTGGAGATGGACGTGCAGGAGGCCCTGGAGCATTTCACCAACGTCCCGAAAATCCGCACGATGCTCCAGACGCTGCACGACGTGGGCATGGACTACGTCAAGCTCGGCCAGCCGGCGCCGACGCTCTCTGGCGGCGAGGCCCAGCGCGTCAAGCTGGCCCGCGAGCTGTGCCGGCGGGCCACAGGACGCACCCTGTACGTTCTCGACGAGCCGACCACGGGATTGCACTTCGAGGACATCAGCAAGCTGCTCCAGGTGCTGCACGGTTTTACCGATGCCGGCAACACGGTCATTGTGATCGAACACAATCTCGACGTGATCAAGACGGCAGATTATCTCATCGATCTTGGACCCGACGGCGGCAGCGGCGGCGGTCAGATTGTTTGTGCCGGCACACCGGAGGAAGTGGCAGGGTGTGAGACTTCGTACACCGGTCAGGCATTGAAGAAAGTACTCAGTACTCGGTACTCGGCACTCAGTACCAAGAAAGCCAAGCGAACTCAGAAGAAGCGTTCCACATCCAACGGTGAGCTGAAGACTCTAACGGTCCAGGGAGCGCAGCAGCACAATCTCAAGAATCTAACGGTTGAGATGCCGCGCGAGCAGATGACCGTCTGCTGCGGTCCAAGTGGTTCCGGCAAGAGTTCGCTGGCCCTGGATACAATCTATGCGGAAGGACAGCGGCGCTACATCGAGTCGCTGTCGGCCTATGCCCGCCAGTTCCTGGGGCAAATGCAGAAGCCGCGCGTCGAACACGTCAGCGGCCTGTCGCCGGCCATCAGCATCGAACAGAAGACTACCAGCAAGAGTCCGCGCTCGACGGTCGGCACTGTCACCGAGGTCTATGATTACCTGCGCGTCCTGTATGCCCGGCTGGGACAGGCTTACTGCCCGGCCTGTCAGATTCCCATTGGGACACAGACGGCCGACGAGATCATCGAAAAGATCCTGGAATTGCCGGAGGGAACGAAGCTCTACCTGATGGCGCCGCTGGAGCGGCGCGGCCAGGAGAAGTACGAGACACTCTGGGATGAGATTCGGCGAAGCGGCTATGTCCGGATGCGGGTTGACGGCAAATCGTACAGCGTCGAGGAGCCGCCGGCGATCGACCATCGCCGCAAGCACCAGGTCGAAGTGGTGGTCGATCGCGTCATTGTCCGGACCAGTCAGCGGACGCGCCTGGCCGACGGCGTCGAGTCGGCCCTGGACCTGGGTCGGGGCGTGCTGCACGTCGCTCACGTCGATGACAAGAAACCCGAGCCCGACTGGCGCGTGGTGCGCTTCAGCCAGCACATGGCCTGCGACCGCTGCGGCCGCAGCTACGAGCCGCTCAACCCGCATCATTTCTCGTTCAACAGCCCGCTGGGCTGGTGCCCGACCTGCGAGGGGCTGGGCGTTCAGCAAGGGGCCAGCCCTGCCCTGCTGATCCGCGATCCGAAGCGATCGCTGCGCGAAGGAGCATTGGCGGGCTGGCCGGACCTGAAGGAAAACGCCGAGTTCGCCCGATTGGCGGAGGCGATTGCCCGCTTCGGCGGCTTTTCGCTGGACACTGCTTACGAGGAATTGGAGCCGGCCCAGCAACGGTTGCTGCTGCATGGAACCGGGGAGGCTTGGATTGAGTTGGGACCGGGCCTGCCGCGCTTCCAGTACAAGGGCCTGTTCCCGGCCATCGACGAGGCCTCGCGCGTCAGCCCGACCTACCGCCAGCGGCTGGACCACCTGGTCAGCGAGGTGCCCTGCCTCACCTGCGCGGGTTCGCGTCTCCGAGCCGATGCCGCCGCGGTGCGCTTCCCCTTCGGCAAGGAACAGCAGGCCCTGACCCTGGGCGACCTCGGCGAGCTGCCGCTCTCGCAGGTGATGGAACTGTTCCGCAAGCTGGAGCTTACCCCGCATCAGCAGCAAGTGGCCGGTGAACTGCTGCGTGAGGTGCGCAACCGCCTGCAATTCCTGGTGGACGTCGGCCTGGAGTACCTGACCCTGGGCCGGCCCGCCCCCACGCTCTCGGGCGGCGAATCGCAGCGCATCCGCCTGGCCAGCCAGATCGGCAGCGGCCTGACTGGCGTGCTCTACGTCCTCGACGAGCCGACCATCGGCCTGCATCCACGCGACAATCGCCGGCTGCTCGCTGCCCTGCAGCGCCTCCGCGACCTGGGCAATACCCTGCTGCTGGTCGAGCATGATCGCGAAGTGATTGCCTCGGCCGATTACCTGCTCGACTTCGGCCCCGGGGCCGGCGACCGTGGCGGTGAGATCACCGCCCGCGGCACTCCCAAGCAGGTGCAGCGTTCCAAGGAATCGCTCACGGGACAATATCTCTCCGGCAAGCGTTTCATTCCGGTGCCGGCCAACCGCCGGCTGCCGGAGGGGTATCAGCCCGGCAGCGACAAGCGCCCCCTGCTGCAAATCAAGGGGGCCCGGCAGCACAACCTCCGCAACCTGGACGTGGACTTGCCGCTGGGCTCGTTCATCGCCGTGACGGGCGTGAGCGGCTCGGGCAAGAGCTCGCTGATCAACGAGGTGCTGTACCAGACCCTGGCCCGCCGGCTGCACCGGGCCCGGACCACGGCGACCGCCCACGACGACATCCTCGGCCTGGAAAACATCGACAAGGTGATCAACGTCGATCAGGATCCGATCGGCAGCTCGCCGCAGTCCAACCCGGCCACTTACACCGAAGTCTTCACGTTGATCCGGGAGTTGTTCGCCCGTCTGCCGGAGAGCAAGGTGCGCGGCTACCAGCCGCGGCGCTTCAGCTTCAACAAGCCGGGCGGCCGCTGCGAGGCCTGCGAGGGCAACGGCCAGAAGAAGATCGAGATGCACTTCCTGCCGGACGTCTGGGTCGAGTGCGACGTTTGCGGAGGCAAGCGCTACAATCCCGAGACGCTGGCGGTTCACTACAAGGGCCATTCGATCGCCGACGTGCTGGAGATGCGGGTGCATCAGGCCCTGGAACTGTTCAGCAACATCCCCAAGATCCGCCGGGTGTTGCAGACGCTGGCCGACGTGGGGCTGGACTATCTCTCGCTGGGCCAGGCGGCGCCGACGCTGTCGGGCGGCGAGGCCCAGCGCGTCAAGCTGGCGGCCGAACTGGCTCGACCAAGCACGGGACGGACCCTGTACGTCCTCGACGAGCCGACGACCGGCCTGCACTTCGACGACATCCACAAGCTGCTGGAGGTGCTGAACCGGCTGGTGGACCTGGGCAACACCGTGATCGTGGTCGAACACAACCTGGACGTGATCAAGACGGCCGACTGGATCATTGACCTCGGCCCCGAGGCTGGCCCGGGCGGCGGCGAGATCGTCGCTCAGGGGACGCCGGAGGAGATCGTGGCACAATGGCGGCAGGACGGCCGATCGCACACGGCCGCCGCCCTGGCGCCGGTGCTGGAGGCGAGTCCGCACCAGGAGCGCACGATCTTCGATCCGTATGCGGTCGAGGCGAAGCGCGAGGGTGACATCGAACTGGAGGCGGTGGGCAAGGACGCGGCGATGCCGTGGCAGACGGATGGGCTGCGCTGGCACGTGCGCGATCGGCTGACCAGCGAAGGCAAGCCTTGCCGCTGGGAGGGACAGATCCTGACCTGGCTCGACGAGCTGATCCATGAGCAGGGCGCGTTCGGCGACACCATCTGGAACCAGCGGTCGGTCGTGGAGGTTCCCGGCCCCAACCGTGGTCAGGGCTGGTTCCTGCACGCCATGACCAGCATGGAACATCTGCTCCGCCTGGTCTTCCGCGTGTCGCGCAACGGCTTCGACGGCCGGGAGCTGGAGAAGCAGCTGGGCATCAAGTCTCTGAACGAGACGCCGGGACTCGAAATCTACGGGACGGAGCCACGGGTGCGCGTGACCAACCACAAGAAGGGGCCCTGGCAGTCGGTGACGCTGCTGGTGTTCAAGCTGGAGGAGATCGACACGCCGGCGTTCCGCACCTTCCTCAAGGAGGCGATCGCCTCGTACAACCAGACCGTGAAGCGTTTGCAAACGAAGCCCGAGGACGTGATGCCGTGGAAGCTGAACGGCGAGCGCTGGCACCTCGGCGACAAGGGCTTTCCGATCGGCAAGAAGGTCTTGTGGGACCGGACGTTGCTGCGGCGGATGCTGGACCTGGTCAAGGAGATCGAGCCGAAGCTGGAAGTGAAATGGGACGCCCGTGACGCGATCACGCTCAAGACGCCGGGTATCGGCCGAGGCTGGGCGCAATGGCGGACCAAGCAACCGGAGGGGCTTCTCTGCAGATTCCTCGGGAAGAAAGGGCAGTTCAATCTCACACGGATCGAGGGACTCGGGATGGAGCCGAGTATCAGCGGGCGCGACAATGGAGACGTGCTGAGTCTGACGCTGCGCAGCCTGGATGCGGCGCAGGCCGGGCGGCTCAAGGAGATCCTGACCGAACACCTGGCCGGGTTCCGTGAGGTGTTCGGCCGATCGACGGCTGAAGAGGAGGGGGAGGAAGGCCAATAGGCCCGCTGCGGGAATGGAGTTCCTGTCCCTACTCCGGCTCCCAAAACTTCAGAGTCTTGCCGCAGCAGATGGCAATGCGTTTGCCGTCGGGGCTGTACGCCACGGAATCCACAGAGCCTGTGAAGGCGAGGGTTGAGATTTCGCTCCCCTTGTCCGCATCCCAGAGCTTGATCGTCTTGTCCTCGCTGGCGCTGACGATGCGTTTGCCATCGGGACTGTACGCCACGAAATTAACCGGCTTCGTATGCCCCTTGAGGGGGAGGATTTCGCTGCCCTTGGCTGAATCCCAGACCTTGATCTCTCCAGGCTGACTGAACATTCCTTCAGCGCTGACGATGCGTTTGCCATCAGGGCTGATCGCCACGGAACGGATACCGTTTGCGTGCCCCTTGAGGGTCAAGATCTCGCTCCCCTTGTCGGCATCCCAGATCTTTACCGTTTTGTCATGGCTGGCGCTGACGATGCGTTTGCCATCGGGGCTGTATGCTACGGAGAAGACCCCGCTCCGGTGTGCCCTGAGGGTAAAGACTTCACCACCAGTCTCGGCATCCCAGACCTTCACCGTGTTGTCAGGGCTCCCGCTAACGATGCGTTTGCCATCGGGGCTGAACCTGACGGACCAGACCGCGTGTGTATGCACTTTGTGTGACCAGATTTCCCTGCCGCTCACCGCATCCCACACTTTGATTTCTCCGGGATTGCCTGGTCCGAGCGGGTTTACTCCCCACCCACTGACGATCCGTCGGCCATCAGGACTGAACGCCACGGATAGGGCCGGCCCATCAGGCCCCTTGAGCCTCAAGGTTTCCCTCCCTGTGTTTACATCCCACAATCCCACCCCAGAGCGGAGGCTGCCAGTGACTATCCACTTGCCATCGGGGCTGAATGCTGCCGACCGAAAACTTGCGCTGATCTCATTCAGCGTCCACGGATCTCCACTACGCACAGAAAGACTCGCCAGCACCAGCACCAAGCCTGCCCCAATTCCCAGCAGAGCCACGGCAATGGCCGACCCCATCACCCACCGTCTCAGGTTCCCCGGCCTTGCAGTTCGCGGCTCAAGCGAAGAGGGAATCACGTCCTTCTCCGATGTCGGGGGTGAAAAGTCCCGAACCGCTGATGGGCTGGTGTTCTTGAGTTCAACCACTCCTTGACAGATGGGACAACGCAGCGGTTGCCCAGCTGGCAGGTCAGCGGGTTCCTGGAAATACTTGCAGCACTTGGGACAACTGACCGCCATGGCAGTCTCTCCACCTTCTGACTCTCTCCTGAAACACGAACGCCGACTCGCGAACAGGCAGACTCACTTCAAGGATAATCGAAGACGTTCATGGTACACCACGCACCGAATAGTATGCAAGCACCGAGCAGGGTCTTCCAGAGGAGAGCTATCTTGCGGCTGTTGAATTCTGGAGGCAAACGGTGACAAGTTCCTGAAGATTCTGCGGGATTGGGCCGTCGTTGTTCCCTGGCCGACATGGTACAATTCGAGCGCAGGATGAAGAAGCCGACGGAGACGGCAAGCGCTGGCTCGAATGCCTGTCGCCGAGTTTTCCTTGAAAGAATCGCAGGCTGAACCTGACGCTGCGCAGCCTGGATGCAGCCCAGGCCGGGCGGCTCAAGGAGATACTGACCGAACACCTGGCCGGCTTCCGCGAGGTGTTTGCCCGCTCATCGGAGGCGGTGGAAAGCGAGAACGAGTAAGAACGGTTCAAGCAGGCTGGATTCGCACCTCCTGCTCGATGTGTTCGATGATGGCGGCAGCGACATCGACACCGGTGCTTTTTTGAACGCCCTCCAGCCCCGGCGAGGAGTTCACCTCCATCACCATCGGTCCATCCTTCGACTCGATCATGTCCACCCCGGCCACGGTCAGCCCCAGGACCCGGGCCGCGGCGAGGGCGGTCTTGCGATACTCGGGGGAGAGCCGGAACTTCTTCGCCGTGCCGCCCCGGTGCAGGTTGGAGCGAAACTCGCCGCGCACCGCCTGGCGCTTCATCGCCGCCACCACCTTGCGGCCCACCACCAGGCGCGGATGTCGGCCCCCTTGGCCTCCTCGATGAACTTCTGGATCAGGATGTTCTGCTCCAGCCCGTGGAACGCCTCGATCACCGAACTGGCCGCACGGGTGCTCTCGGCCAGCACGACGCCGATCCCCTGCGTGCCCTCCAGCAGCTTGACCACGACCGGCGGACCGTCCACCTTCTCGATGCAGGTGGGAATGTGCTCGGCCTGGCGCGTGTAGATCGTCGGCGGCATGCCGATGTCGTGCCGGCTCAGCAGCTGCAAACAGCGCAGCTTGTCGCGGGAGCGGGCAATGGCCTGCGACTCGTTGAGACAGTAAACCCCCATCATCTCGAACTGGCGGACCACGGCCAGGCCGAAGAAGGTGATCGAGGCGCCGATGCGCGGAATCACGGCATCGACCGGGCCGACCGGTTTGCCCTGGTAGAACAGCTCGGGATTGCGCCGGCTGAGGCGGATGTCGAACTGGAGCGTGTCCATGACCTGAACGTCATGGCCGTGGGCCAGCCCGGCCTCCAGCAGCGCCCGGGTGCTGAACAGCGATTCTTGCCGGGACAGGATGATGATGCGCATGGGCCTCTCCTTGGGGGAACGGGGCCAATCAACGACCACGCAGCAGGTATTTGCGGGACACGTCCACGAGAAAATCGCCGGCCAGGGCTTGCCGGCCCAGCAAGACGGGAGTCAGCATCCCGGAGCGATTGGCGACCGTCATGCGGATGCGCTTCTGGACCGGCCCCAGCCGGATCAGCACCTCGATGACCGGCCGACGCTCCTTCCAGCCGCCGGAATTCTTGACCCAGACCCGGCCGACAACCGGCGCCTGGACCCGGATCACCCGGTCGGGCCGGCGCCGGCTCAGAGCGAGCTGGAGATGGAGCCGATCGCCCGACTGCGGGCTTTCCTCGACCGTGCAGCTAACCACACCCAGGGCGGACGTGCAAGCTCCGGAATCCACCTTGACCCGGATGTGCTTCACCCCCCACTCCGGAAAATCGAGAAACTCTTTCCATCCTATCACGACCCGATCCAGTCCGGACAGACCGCCGGCCGGCTCGGGAAGATGGGAAGGCATGGCACACCTCCTGCGGGCCTCGGGGAGCGGGGGCAATCATTGCGTCACGTGTTGCGAGGCCCCCGCCGAGACAGGAGAGGCTTCCTCTTCGGGAGGAGAAGCCGGCGGGGTCGGTTCGGTCATCGTGACCGGCACCGGGCCCCGCCGCCGCCATTCGAGGATTTGCAGGCGGATCAGGATGGCGGTCAGGATGCCGGCCACGAAGCTGACGATGATCTGCCGCCAGTCGAGCAGAAGCGGTGCGGGCTGGCGAGACTCCTCGCGCGGAGGGGGTTGAGGCGGATACGGCGACGGATGGATCCCCTTCTGGACCATGTCCTGGAAGATCATCGGGGCTAGCAGCGCGGTCCCTTCCGTCAGGGCAATGCCGATCCCCGGAGACAGCAACCCACCACGAGGCTGAAGCCGCCAGAGAAGGTCCCGTTCCGCGAATTTCGCCTGATTGGCCTCAACGTAGGCGATCATGAACCTCCTGGCCTCTTGCAGGACCTGCCGGTGGCGCTTCAACGCACGCACGTCGATGCCGCGCTCGACCAGCTTGTAGAAGACGTCATAGGCTTCAAGGATTTGGCCGTGGGCGTTCAAGAGTTCTCCCAGGAGCCAGAGGAGGCGCTCGTCGCTGGGCTGCCAGATCAGCAGCTGGCACAGCAAAGCGAAATCGTCACTGGGCAGACGATCAAAGGACTCGGGAGCGATCGCACCGGCTTCGTACTCCCCCCTGGGGCCCTCAAACTTGACCCCAGGAAACAAGTCGTCAACGGCGGTCCATTTGCCGGTTTCCTGGCTGCGACGACGAAGCAGATCCAGATACGTCCGTTCGCAGCGCCGATACCAAAGGACTCGCGCCTCCGGCCACCTGGGCCAGGTGGTCGGCCAGGCGGCCAGGGCCTGTTGCTGGTAGGCGATGGCCCGGCCCAGTTCATTGGTGTTGTGGTAGGCTGTGGCCAGGTTGGCCAGGATGAAGAACCGGGCCGGATCGGTGGGCAGCAGTTCCTTGCGGCTGGGGTCGAGCAACTCAATCGCCTCGCTGTTGCGACCCAGGCGAATCAGGCAACCGCTCAGGTCAACCCGGTCCAGGGTACTCAGGGAACCGGTGCGCTGGACCTCCTGGAGCCGGGTGAGTTCCTCGAGCATGTGGTGGCGCGGGGTTTTTGCATAAAGGTCCACCCCATTGACCGCCATTTCAGCCCTCCAGCCCGACTGCCAGTGAGGGTGCAGCCCCCCCGCCTGAGCAATCATCGAAGCGATGGCAACTTCCCGTTTATGTTTCTGCATCCGATCGTCGCAGGATTGTACGGCGTTCAGGTAAAGTCTGAGCGCCACGTAACTCACGTTCGTCAAGGGCCAGGGGTCTTGAGTGCCAGAGAGGATGTAAACGCCGGCACAGGCCGGTCGGGCCCCCGCCAGCAGGCCCGTCAGGACCACGGCAGCGATCAGAACGTGACGCATGTCCACACCTCGCACTTTCAGCGTCGAGAAAGCCCCGGTCCGAAACCGGTCTGGCCAACCCCGCGGCGACATCGCTATTGTATCACCGGCGGGCCCAAAGAACGACGGGAGACGCTTTCTCCCCTGTCAGTGGGGAGGAACTTGGAGCTGCTTCTTGTGAGCGGCGAACAGTAGCCTGGCCCCGTTCAGGAACAGGTTCGGCAGCAGCCGATAGAACCACCAGCCGATTTTCCAGCGTCCGGGAATGACAATGATGGCCTGGTTCCTGGCCACGGCGTTGAGGGCGGCCCGGGCGAACTTCTCGGGCGAGATGGGCCGTTGCATTTCCCACATGCGCCGGCGAGCGGACGGATCCATCGGCGTGATGATCTTGCCGAACCTACCGCCGTCCGCGATAGGCGTTTCCACGGCTCCCGGACAGAGGACGCTGACGCGAACACCCGCCAGGGCCGCCTCGATGCGCAGCGAGGTGGACAGGCCGACCACGGCATGCTTGGTCGCGGCGTAGCCCACCAGTCCGGCGCCGGGGTCAAACCCGCGACCGATGCCGTGTTGACGATGTGGCCGAAGCCCTGCCGCAGCATGACCGGATAGGCTGCTTGCACTCCGTTGATGACCCCACGCAGGTTGACGTCAAGGATCTTGTACCAATCCTCGATCTGGTAATCGGCCACTTCTCCCAGGATGCCAATGCCGGCATTGTTGAACAGGAAGTCGAGTCTGCCCGAGGCCGCCATCGTTTCCTGGACCAGGCAATCGAATGCATTAAAATCGGCGACGTTGAGCAACGTCGTGCGTGCCTTGCCGCCCCGGGAGCGAATGCCGGCGGCGACCTGCTCCGCCAGGTCGGTTTGCAGGTCGGCCAGGACGACCTCCGCCCCGCGCCGGGCCAGCTCCTCGGCGAGCCCCCGGCCAATGCCCGAGGCCGCTCCGGTGACGATGGCCACGGCGCCCTGGTAGATCCGCAAGCGGTTGGTGTCCACGCCAATTACTCCGGGTGCATGGGGAGTGGCAATCGAGGTTTCTTTCGACCCCTGCCGGCTTGCCCGGCAGGTGAAGCAGGTCACCAGCTAGAAGAGAAGGAGCAACAACATGACGTTTCCCATCTTTTCTAGCTGGTGACCTGCTTCACCTGCCGGGCAAGCCGGCAGGGGTCGGGCAACACCTTCTGGATTGGCCCTCACCGCGGCAGCGCCCACAGCCGCAAGGCACAGTCGTCGCCGGCCGAGAGGATCAGCCGGCCGTCGGGGGAGAAGGTCGCCACCCAGATCGATTGGGTGTGGCCGCGCAGGGCGTGCAGCTGCCGGCCGGTGGCCGAGTCCCAGACCCGCACGGTCAGGTCGAAGCTGGCGGACAGGGCCCGCCGGCCGTCCGGCGACCAGGCCACGCTCCAGATCGAGTTGGCGTGGCCCTTGAACTGCTGCAGCTCCTTGCCGCTGTCCACGTCCCAGGAACGCATGGTGTGGTCCCAGGAGCCGGTCAGCAGCCGCCGGCCGTCCGGCGACAGGGCCACGCTGACGACGCCCTGCGTATGGCCGCGAAAGACACGCACCTCCTTGCCGCTGACCAGGTCCCACAGCCGGGCCGTGCCATCGGCGCTGCCGGAAATGACGTGGGTGCCGGAGGGGCAGAAGGCCACGCCGTAAATGCGGTGGGTATGGCCCTGGAACTGACGCAGCTCCCGTCCGGTGGCCAGGTCCCAGACGCGCACGGTGTTGTCGTCGCTGCCGGAAACGCCCCGCGTGCCGTCCGGCGACAGGGCCACGGCGTTGACGTCGGCCGTATGGCCGCGAAAGACGCGCAGACACCGGCCGGTGGCCAGGTCCCAGAGACGCATGGTCCGGTCGTAACTTCCCGAAAGGGCCAGCGAGCCGTCCGCGGAGAAGACAACGCTGCGCACCAGTGAGGTGTGGCCGACCAGCCGGCAAATCTCCTGACCAGTGGCGACGCTCCACAGGCGGATGGTGCGGTCCTGCCCGGCGGACAGGGCATGCCGGCCCCGGGGAGAGAAGACCACGCTCAGGACGCGATCGGTATGGCCATCGAGCTGACGGACCAGCGAGGAGCTCGGAACCGGGCGGACCACCGGGGACGGACCATAGGGACCATCCTCGGCCAGGATCAGCGACGAGGCCAGGAGTGTCAAGAGGGCGGACATGGTGAGATCTCCGTAGGACGGCTCTCCCGAGCCGTCCAGACGGCTCGGGAGAGCCGTCCTACGAGCGAACCTGGTAAGAAACTTTTCAAAATCGTATGATAACCACGAAGCAGCTGCTCCGGACGAGGCGGCACTGAACATCTTGAGGTTACCATGCGTAAGCCCTTTTGCCTAGCACTTTTGGTGTGCCTGCTGCGGATCGGGACGAGCTGGGGCCATTACCACTTGCTCTTGCCGGACCAGTTTGCCGTCAAGAAAGGAGAAACGGTGCGGTTGACCTTTCTGTTCGGCCATCCGTTCGAGCATCAGTTGTTCGACGCCGGCAAACCGCACAAGCTGATCGTGCTGGCCCCGGACGGCACCCGGAGTGAGCTGCTCTCGAAGCTGGAGCCGATCAGCGTGCCCGGTGCCGACGACAAGAAGGTCAAGGCCTGGCAGCTGCCGTTCACTCCGGAGCAGCGGGGCGATTACGTCTTCCTGGCCCAGACCGAGCCGATCTGGATGGAGGAGGATAAGGAGTTCCTGCTCGATACGGTCAAGGTGGTGCTGCACGTCCAGGCGCAGAAGGGCTGGGATCAGCAGGTCCTGCCCTCCTTTGAAATGGTTCCCTTGACCCGGCCCTACGGTCTGCTGCCCGACATGGTCTTCCAGGCCCAGATCCAGGATACCAAGCCCCTGGCCGGAGTCCTGGTCGAGATCGAGCGCTACAATGAGCAGCCGCCGCGGGAGCTGCCTCCCGACGAACTGATCACGTTCACGGCCCGGACCGATCGGAGCGGGGCGGTCACGACCACCCTGACCGAAAAGGGCTGGTGGGGCCTGACCGCGGTGCGCAAAGGCGAGCCGCGCGAACGGGAAGGCAAGCAGCACCCGGTCCGCGAACGCACCACTCTGTGGGTTTACGTTCAAGAGAAGCCCGTCAGGAAGTGAAAGGCGAAACGCACGTGACCCCTCTGACGTTCCCTCTGGCCCTGCACCTGTCCGATGGCGTTCTCCTCGCGCCCTGGGTGATCGCCGGCTTTGCCGTCATGGCGTTGCTGATGCTGCCGGCCGCGTTCCGGGTCCGCGACGAGGAGATCCCGCGCATCGCCCTGCTGACGGCGGCCTTCTTCGTGGCGACGCTGCTGCACGTCCCGATCGGGCCGACGAACGTGCATCTGCTGCTCAACGGACTGGTGGGCGTGATCCTGGGCTGGCGAGCGGGGCTGGCGATTCCGGTGGGGCTGACCTTGCAGGCCCTCTTGCTGGGGCACGGCGGCATCAGCATGGTGGGCGTCAACTCCTGCATCATGACCCTGCCGGCCTTGCTGATGGGGGGGCTATTTCATCTGGTGCGGCGCGTGCCCTGGACGAGCCGCCGACTGGCCTGGCTGTCCGATTTTGCCATCGGCTGCGCCATTGGCCTGCTCGGCGTGCTGCTGACCCTGGCGCTCAACGCCCTGGTGCTGTACTTCGGAGGTGGGGAGAAGTGGAGGGCGATCGTGGCGGCCGTTGTTGTCGCCCACCTGCCCCTCGCTGCCGTGGAGGGAATCATCGTGGGCTTCACGCTGAGCTTCCTGTCCAGGGTCAAACCTGAACTGCTGGGAACGGAATCGTGTCGTTTGCCTGGCCAGGCCCCTGCCCTGCTGCTGGCCCTGGTGTCGCTGCTGCTGCTGGCCTCCCCTGCCCTGGCTCATCGGCTCGATGCGGAGTACCGCATCCTCGACGATGGCCGGATTCAGGTCGAGTGCTGGTATTCGACAGATGAAAAGCCCGAAAAAGCCACGGTGCAGGTCTTCGGGCCGCAAGAAAAGTTACGCACCGAAGGACAGCTGGACGCCGAGGGGAAGTTTGTGTTCCAGGACGACCGCAGCGAGGAGTTGAAGGTCGTCATCAACGCGGGAGCCGGCCACCGCAAGGAACTGATCATTCCCGCCGTATCAGCGGCGAAAACCGCGCCGGCTCGATCTTCTCCGCTGCCGATCAAAGATGCCTTGACTGGGATTGGCTTTGTGTTGGCGGTGGCGTCATTCTGGATAGGGATGCGCAACAGCCGGGAGCTGCGCGAGCTGCGACGGATATTACGTCATTCGGAGCGCGAGATCCACTCGACGTTCACTTCTGAGATAACGGAAACACCTCCTCCAGCGACACCTCCCACTGGCCCAACCCCAGGTTGACCACGGCGACGTTGCGTTTGTGGTCGATGCGGACGATCTTGCCCTGCTTGTCGTACCTGGGCACGCGCACCGGATCGTTGGGCTGCAAGCGCAGCCGGGCCTCGCGGAGGGCGTTCTGCTCCTCGGCCTCGCGGGCCAGCCTGGTCGCCTGCTGCCGCAGATCCTCGGCCTCGCGCTCGGCCTTGTGCTGGGCCAGCATCGCCTCCTCGCGGGCCTTCTCCGCTTCTTCACGCAGCTTTTGCAACTGGATCAGTTCGGGACCGCGTTTCTGCCGGCGCTTCAGATACCGATGCGCTTTCCGCAGCAATTCCCGCGGCAGCTTGAGCCGGCGAGCGATCTGCAGGGCGCAGCTCATGCCAAATTGCCCGATCTGAAGCCGATAGGTGGGCCGGAGGGTGTTCACGTCGAACTCGACCGCGGCATTCTCGGCCCGTTCGTTGTTAAAGGCGTAAGTCTTCAGGTCGCCGAGGTGGGTCGTGACCATCGCCCGGCAGCCGATCCGGTCAAGCTCATCCAGGATGGCGCGACCCAGGGCCGCCCCCTCGGTCGGGTCGGTGCCGGCGCCCAGTTCGTCCAGAAGGACCAGGCTCTTGGAATCGGCGGTCTTGAGGACGTGAGCGATCCGCGAGACGTGCGAGCTGAAGGTGCTGAGGGACTGCTCCAGGCTCTGCTCGTCGCCGATGTCGGCCAGGATTTGATGGAAGATCGGCACGTTGCTGCCCTCGCCGGCGGGTACGTGCATGCCGCACTGGGCCATCAGACAGAGCAGGCCGGTGGTTTTGAGGCAGACGGTCTTGCCGCCGGTGTTGGGGCCGGTGATGACGAGCAGATTGAAGGTTTGGCCGAGGCGGATGTCGATGGGAACCACTTCACGTCGGGAGGGCGAGGCTCCTGCCGAGCCGCGCACGCAGCGCAGCGGAGTAAGCGGCCCCGTAGAATCCGCAGGGCCGCTTACTCCGCTGCGCTGCGTGCGCGGCTCGGCAGGAGCCTCGCCCTCCCTCATTCGCTCCTGCCGGAACAGATGCTCCAGCACCGGATGTCGCGCTTGCCGCAGCCACAGTCGGCCCTCCGTATTCATGTCCGGGGCGTACATGTTGTAATCGCGGCTGTACTTTGCCTTGGACGTGACCAGGTCCAGGCGAGCGAGGATGTCCAGGGCATACGTCAGCGGTTTGGCGACCTTGCCCACGTCGCCGCTGAGCCGGCGGAGGATGCGGCGAACCTCGCGCTCTTCCTCGCCCTTGAGGACGGCGCGCTCGGAGCTGAGGTTGGCGACGCAGTGCGGCTCGATAAAGACGGTTTCCCCGGTGGCACTGGTGCGGTGAACGACTCCGGGGACCTTCTGGCGATGATTGACGGCGACGGGAAGGACGTAGTGATCGCCGCTGACGGTGGCGTTGGGATAGCGGAGGACTTCGCGGAGCTTGGGATCGCGGAGCAGCTTCCGCAGCTCGCTTTGCACTTGCTCTTCCAGGTCGGCCAGCTTCTGCCGGATCTGGGCCAGTTCCCGGCTGGCCATGTCGAGGACGTGGCCCCGGCCGTCGATGCAGCCGGTAATGGTCTTGGCCACCAGCCCCATGTCCTCGATGGGGGCGAGCAGGTCGTTGAGCCGTTCCAGGTTTTCGGGCAGACGCATCCGGTAGCGGTATACGTTGCCGGTGCAGTTGAGGGTGTCGGCCACTTCCAGGAGCTGCTCGGCCGTGAGGGCGGCGCCGATGGCGGCCCGGCGGACGATCAGGCGGACGTCGTGCAGGCCGCCGAAGGGCGGGGCCAGCCCGAGGCCAAGGGCCTCGACCATCTCCGAGACCAGGGCCAGCTCGGCGCGAATCCGGTCCACGTCGGTTCCGGGCTCCAGCTGCCGGGCCAGCTCCTTGCCCAGCGAGCAGGCGGCGTAGCCGGCCAGCAGTTCACGCACCTTGTCGAACTCCAGCAACCCCAGCGTATGATTGTCCACGAACCTGGCTCCTCGCTGCCGCCAATCAAACCGTTGTCGGGATAGACACCACCGGACCGGATCGGTTCGGCGGGCTGGCCCTTTCTTTTCCTCGTTCCGCCTGTATGGATAGGCGAAGGGGCGGACCCTGTCCATTATACGGTCTCGTGGCGCACAGTTGCCGAGCCGCGCACGCAGCGCAGCGGAGTAAGCGGCCCTGCCACACGGCCGCTTACTCCGCTGCGCTGCGTGCGCGGCTCGGCAACTGCATGGGTGGCCTTGCAATCGGAGCGGGAATGCGGTTTGCTGATGTTTTCGCCCCGAGCGACTCTCAAGGAGAACGGAATGCGACAGGTGAAGTCCGCGGTGCTGGGTTTCGTGCTTCTGGGCATTGTTGCCTGCGCCGTTGATGAGAAAACGACCGTCACCGACAAGCCGGGCGACGAGAAGAAAGCAGCCGACAGCAAGACGGGCGACGGCAAGAGCCCCGTGGTGGTCATTGAAACCTCGCTGGGCAAGATCAAGGTCGAACTGAACCCCGACAAGGCCCCGAACACGGTCAAGAACTTCCTGCAATACGTGGACGACAAGTTTTACGACGGCACGATCTTTCACCGGGTCATTGGCGACTTCATGATCCAGGGCGGCGGCTTCGAGCCAGGCATGAAACAGAAAAAGACCCGGGAGCCGATCAAGAACGAGGCCCCGAATGGTTTGACCAGCAAGCGGGGTGTCATCGCCATGGCACGCACCGGCGAGCTGGACAGCGCCACGGCCCAGTTCTACATCACCGTCGAGGACAAACCGCATCTGGACAATCCGCGGTCGCCGTACTGCATCTTCGGTAAGGTAATCGAGGGGCTGGACGTGGTGGACAAGATCAAGGCCGTCGAGACCAGGAGAGACGTTCCCGTCAAGGATGTGGTCATCAAGTCGATCCGTCGAGCGAACTGACACAACCAGGTCGTGGATTGCGGAGCAACTCCGCAATCCACGATACCGCAACCAGGAGAAGACACCATGGCCGGAACGCGAGTCGTGATGGACACGTCGCTGGGCTCAATGACCATCGAGCTGGACGACGCCAAGGCCCCGAACACAGTCAAGAACTTCCTGCAATACGTGGACGACAAGTTCTACGACGGCACGATCTTTCACCGGGTCATCAACGGATTCATGATCCAGGGCGGTGGCTTCGAGCCCGGCATGAAGCAGAAGAAGACCCGGGCGGCGATCAAGAACGAGGCCCCCAACGGCTTGACCAGCAAGCGGGGCGTCGTCGCCATGGCACGCACCAGCGACCTGCACAGTGCCACGGCCCAGTTCTACGTAACCGTCGCGGACGCGCCCCACCTGGACAATCCCCGGTCGCCCTACTGCATCTTCGGCAAGGTCGTCGAGGGGCTGGACGTGGTGGACAAGATCAAGGTCGTCGAGACCAGCAAGCCGGGAGACGTTCCGGTCACGGACGTGGTCATCAACTCCGTCCGTCGGGAGTGATTGCCGGCTGGTTCGACATTCCTTTCCGGGAGGGCGCACCCATGCGCGATCGCCGACTGAGGATCGTGGTGCTGACCGCCCTGGTCGCGGCGCTGGCCGTTCACGGCCAGCCCCCGCCCAAGTCCCCTGCCCTGCCGCCGATCAACCCGGCCGTGGCCAAGTTGGAGACGACGGTGGGCGGCCTGGATGGCCCCGGCCTGTCGCTGGCCTACGCCGAGAAGGCCGGTCTGCTGATCGCCGGCTGTGAGGGTCGCTCTCTCTGCTTCTACTCCGATGACGTGCTGCGCGGCATTCGGTCCGCGGAGACGGCCGGGTCCCAGCTCCAGGCCCACGCCGGCCCGGTGCTGGCCCTGGCCTGCGCTCACGACGTGCTGGCCTCGGCCGGCACCGGCGGCAAGATTTTGCTCTGGGACCTGGCGACCAGCAAGCAGACCCACGTGTTGCAGGGCAGCACGGTGGTTCGCTCCCTGGCCCTGTCCGCGGACGGCAAGCTGCTGGCCAGTGCCGGCGACGATGCCAGCGTCCATCTGTGGGACACCGACACTGGCAAGCCGGGCCTGAAGCTGACCGGCTCGACCGACTGGCTGCTGGCGGTGGCCCTGAGCCCGGACGGCAAGACCGTGGCCGCCGGTGGCTTCAATGGCAAGGTCTGGCTGTGGGAGACGACCTCGGGCAAGAAAGTGCTCGAGGTTCCGGTCCATCCTCCCGCCGTGGCCAAGATGCCGCCTCCTCCGACAACCAACGTGAGCACCATCGCGTTCAGCCCGGACGGCAAGACGGTCCTGGTCGGCGGACAGGACGCCCTGATCTACCAGTTCCAGACCGACGGCAAGCTGGTGCGGACGTTTGCCGGACACACCAGCGCCATCACCGGCCTGGCGTTCCATCCCGCGGGAGCGGTGCTGGCCTCGGCGAGCAAGGACCGGACGGTGCGGCTGTGGAACCTGGCCAACGGTCAGGCCCTGAAGACGCTGGAGGGACACGGGGCCTGGGTGCAGGGGCTGGCGTTCGTGACGCACGGGACTCGACTGGCGTCAGTGAGCGCGGACCATACGGTGCGGGTGTGGGACCTGACCGAGCCGGCGAAGAAATAGCACCGAGTCTGGTCCTGGCAGAGGGTTGTGTTCGTTTGTAGTTCCGCCTTTAGGCGGTTTTCGCTCCAAAACCGCTTAAAGGCGGAACTACAAACAAACAAGACGACCACCCCTTCCGGAACCGTCTCTTATCCTACCGTTTGCGATCAATGGTCAGCACCGCCCGCAAGCCGTCCTCCAGGAACGTGAAGGTCACGGTCATGCCGGCAAAGTCGTGCAGGACCTTGTTCGAGCCGTCCTGTTCGCGCAGGCTGGCGTACTGACGCGGCTGTTGAGCCCAGCCGTGGACGCTGCACGTCATGGCACGCCCTTCACGGTCGAGCAAGTAACGGCCACCGTCGGGGCAGAAGAATGACACGCCATGCAACCGTTCCGCCTGGCGGCAGACCTCCAGGCCACGGCGGACTGCCAGCGCTTCCGTGGCTTCGGTGCGGTCATCGAGGGCGGTGCCGAAAGCCCGGCCGACCTGAGACAGCGGACCGAGATTGCACAGACACGCCTGCCGGTTGTTCTCCGCCCAGCCGAGGCGATAGTCGGCCAGGGTCTTGTTCCAGTTCTCCGGCCGGACGCGGATCAGGGCGTGAGCCGGTGGGCCGGAATCCGCCTTGCCCTTCCTGGCTGCCTCGGCGGCGATCAGATCCTCAATCACGTACTGCTTGGTGGCGACATAAAACGCCTTGCCGACGCGAGCGGTGAAGAAACGCCAGGTCACCGGGCCGACCTGGATGCCGTTGCCGCGAATGACCACCTTCGAGGGATGGACGATGCGGTAAAAGTCCGTCTTGACTCCCACACCCAGGTCGGCGAAGAGCTGCTTGTGGCGTGCCAGGGAAGCAGAGACGGCGTCGAGAGCGTCGATGAAATCATCCACCACTGCCGTGTCCTGCACCGCCACCGACAGATACGCCGGGGAGTTGGCGGAGCTGAACAGAAACAGGAAGAAGCTGACGAGACTCTCCATGTCGCCTTGATTGTTGCTCAACCGGATCATGTCGCCGAAGAACCTCGGCAAGTTGAAATCGACGTGGGGCTCCGCATCGTAGACGTGGAAGCCGATCTGGTTGCCCAGCCCCTGAAACAGGAACTTCCGGAAATTCCGGTAAGTCAGCTTGCGTGCTTCCTTCTCGGGGACTCCCAGTTTCTTGAGTCCGTCGGCCACCGTTTCCGTCTCTACCAGATTGGCCAGTGGGTCCTGACAGGAGGCGGCCAGCGTCGGCCAGGGCAGCGCGGCAGGCAGGCCCGCAGTCGGCGCCGCAGCCAGGAAGGCCAGGCCCTCGGCCAGTTGATCCTCCTCGCTCCGCTCCCCGGAGAACGCCTTCCTCAGTTGCGTTTCCAGGGCCTCCTTGTTCAGGCGGAAGTTGACGCTGAAGATGTTCCCTTTCGGCACCGGCAGAGATTCGAGCGGCTCCGGCTTGCCTCCCAGCATCGCGGCCGGCCGGTGTAGATGGAGTTGTCGATGAGCGGCAGCACGATCGTTTCCAGCCGATAGCGCTGGGGATCGATCTGAATGCGGATGGCGATTGGATCGAAGTAGGTGCGCCAGTACTGATCGTAGTCCTTCGCGAACGCGGCGTACTCCTCGGCCTCCTCGGCGGTGGCGTGCATGACCGGCGTTTCACAGCAGGGCCGGAGATAGTGGGCATGGCCATGATGCGAGCAGACGCCGAGGTTGCCATCGGCCGACAGCGAGTACTTGCCGCCGTCGGGACATGCCAGTGCTCTCTCGCCGAAGCCGGCGGGCAGACACTGCGTTTTGATCAGCTCGGCGAGCGACTGCGGGGCCCGGCCAAACTCGGTGCGGAAGAGCATCGAAGCGTGGCCGATCATGCGCAGATGGTTGTAGCAGAGCAGCCGGCGACGCTCCGTGAGCTTGACCTGGGCCCCGACCTGACGGCGGATAAACGGATCGGACAGGTAGATCAGGCCGTCTTCTTCGGGTGTGCCGGGCGGCATGAGGGTGCGTACGTAAGCGAATTCGGCCGTGTCGCCCAGCCGCTGCACCTTCTTGCCGGCCGCGTCCCTGCCCTGGATCGCCGCCAGGACTCGTTGCAGGGCCGGCAGCGAATTGCTGCGGACGTGAAGGTCGGCGCGGGGATAGGCGGAGAAGACGTGCAGGTCGCGCTCCGCCGTCCCGAGATGGACGTAAGGGACTCCCAGGATTTCGCCCTTGCGGGTCTTGACGCCTGGATGGTTTTTCTCGGCTTCCTTCAGGAAGGCGTCCATGCGCGCCGGAAAAGCTCGGGTTGCTTGAGCCGGAACAGCAAGGTTGTGTCACTGCCTTCGCGGAGGTAGAGATCGCTGCCGGTAACGGCGACCTCGTGGACCACCTGGTCGTAAAACGGCCGGAGCAGGTCGCTGGTCTGCACGGCGAACTGTCCCTTGAGCCGCTCACCGACGCGATGGGTGCGTGCTTCCTGCACCGCCTGGTTGAACAGATGGGTGGACCACAGATCGCTGGTTTCCATCGCTTCGAGGAGCTTGTTGAGAGAGCGGAACTCGGCGAAATAGAAGTCGTCCGGCACACACCGGGCCAGGGGCGAAATCTCCGGCCGGCGACCGGCGAGCATCTTCTGCCAGGGATGGCTCTTGACCTGCGGACCAGTGAGCGTGGTGACATCGGTTCCCCTGGGATCGTCGCGTCTCAAGGCCGTGAGCGTTGTCGCAGACAGAAGCGGCCCTGAAGTCGAAGCGAGCATTGCCGCGCCGCTCGCGTATACCAGCGGGAAGATCGGGACTTTTTTCTGCTGGCAAACAGAAACGTGAATCGTGGCTATTTTGAAACGAGTCTCATAGACAGGCTTGAAGACCTTTGTCTTGACTCCGTCCTTCTCGATTTCTACGGGAACCTTTGTCACGGCCGTGTAGGGAATCTGCTTCTCGACCGGTTTTGTGAACACTTCGTTGATGAGAACGAACAGCGACTCAGGTGCCAGGTCGGGATTCTTGGCGTCGCCCTGACGAAGATTGCCCTTCGGCCCATTCCGCGGGTTGCCAATGCGTCCCGGGCGGGGATAGTCGTGCCTCAATGCAGTGAGCGTCGATGCGGTCAGGAGTGGGCCGGACGGCGAGCCGAGCATTCCCGAGGTGCTCGTGTACACCACCGGCCAGATCGGGACAGTAACAGGGACACTCCTGGTAACGGTTTCCACAAGTGGTTTGGTCTGAGTCTCCCAGACAGTCTTGACGACCGTCTTCTTGACGCCGTCTTTCTCGATTTCAATCGGTACTTGCTTCGCCACCGTGTAGGGAACTTCCTTGACGACCTGGACTTTGATCTCTTCGGTGATGATGACAAAACCCGGGGCAGGAGCCAGGGGGAGAATGTTGGCGTTACCCTGACGAATCGCGCCACGCATGGTGTCGAGTTGCAGGCTCTCCTGCACCGCCAGTGCGCCCGTGAAAATGCTGAACAGGTCGGCCGCCGGTCCGGCCGCGGCGCTCCTGCCGGTCGCCGCCCAGCCCTTCGATCACTCGGGCGACCTCGTCCAACTTGTTCTGCCGCCGCGCCAGATGGAGGGCGAGTATTGCTGGTAGGCGTCAGGGGTTGGTGCAGCAGCTCGGTTTGGACCTCATCGAGCGTACCAGGCTCGCTTCGACTTTTGCAGCGGCTTTTCATCCGCCAGGATGGGTCGATCAACGGACAGGAACATTCCCAGTTCTGCCAGCACGACTGCGCCGAGGATACAGGTGAGTGACCGCATGAGATCTTCTCCTTGGGAAAGAGTGAGCGTGCGAATCGCTCTGTGATTGTATCCGCCGTCGCCGGCAATGGCAGGAGCGGCCGAATCGCTGCCTGCCCTGCCAGCCATTTTTGTGTGGTTGGCGGAGAGGTTCAAAACTGTCGGGAATGATCCGGATGCTGCCAGCAAGGGCCAATTTCGTGTCTGCCTGCCATGTGCCAGGGGATTCGGGAGTCACTTGACCCGCGCGGCCACCACTCCCGGGGAGGCAACTCCTGGATCTGGGTGAGAGTGGGCCGGGCAATTGCAAAGTATCTCCGCGGCGTGGGCGTGCCCCTCTCGTAATACACTGCGATGACGTAGCGCTCTGGCTCAATCGCACGCACGGCGATACACACAACGCGATCCTCCGGGAATTGCTGTCGAAACCAACTCAGGACGAGCTTCGCAGCCTGGCGAGGCTCACCTCTGATCCACAACTGCAACTGGATCTTGCGTACAAGAAAGATGGCGAAACTGACCCCCATGGAAGTGAACAAGGCCGCGGAAAAAGTGTGGCGCTGGTAGACGAGCACGGCTGAGGCGACCCCACAGGCTGTGACAATCAGGCCCCACCACAGCGGATCCTTTTCTTCCACGTCGATCCAAGTCATGGTCAGGCATCTCCTGCTATCCCATCCGGGCTCCACCGCTTTCGTTGATCACAGAAGATAGATCGAGAGTCAGATGCCCCGGAAGTCGCGGCTTGACTCCCTTGTGACTGGACGCGCGGTGGCTCCGGATGCGCTTCCAGGCCCAAAGCGCGGCGATGGAATCGGCGTAAATCATTCCTGGTGGCGCTGGACGGAGGGCCGACTCTTCCACGCGAAGCAAACCTGCATCGACCAGCGCCGCACATTCCTCGGCAAAATCGGTCAGCGGATCGGAGCCGAACAACTCCCGATAGCGAACGCGGCTGATCTCCAGCGCCGAGAGGCGGCGCGTCAGGTAGGCGACCCGCTGATCGGCCGGCTCATAGACGAAATAATGATCCCAGACGTGCGATTGGCGGCCGACTGCTTCGACATACTCTTTCGCGCCGGTCGGGTTGAGCGTCTTGATGCCGTTCTGGAAACTGGCATCCGCCACGTAGCTGATGGCGGAGGGGCCAAATCCAAGAACGTCGAAGCGATCGGGCTGGAAACTGCACTCCTCGTAGACGAAGCGATTGAGCTGTCCGCGAAACGAAACGCGCTCGAAATTGGTCAGGGTCGTCTGGTAGAAGCCCTCTGCCAGCAGCATCTCGCGCAGCTGAAGCCAGTTGTCGGCGGCCTGCTCGTTGCTGGGCAGGCCAGCAAGCATCTCCTGATCGGACGCCCAGGGTGTGCCGAGTTTCTCGAACAGGACCAGGTGATACAGGCCCAGGTGGTCCAACCCAAGGTCGATGGCCTGGCGCAGGTCGTGCTTCATCTCTGCGAGTTGCTGCCCGGGCAGGTTGAAGAGCAAGTCCGCCGAGATCGTCAAGCCGAAGGAATGAGCCAGATCGACGACCTGGCGGAAGACCGACGCCGTGCCGAAAGCCAGCCGGCCCATTTTGCGCAGCCAGCTCTCAGAGAACGACTGGATGCCCATGCTGATCCGGTAATGACGGGCCGGAAGATTTTCTCCCATGATCTCGAGCAGGCGCGGTTTCTTCAGAAACTGGGCTGGTACGCCTTCCAGGGTGACCTCGGCAGCCGAGAAGTCAAAGGCGCTGGCCAGGTCTTTGCAGAGGGTTTGGAATGGTTTGGGAGCGGTCAAGTTGGCGGTGCCGCCGCCGAAGTAAAGACCCTTGACTGGTGGATCAAATCCGAGCATGACCTGGATGGAGCGGGCATAGATCTCCTTCGTGACAGCGCAGAACGACTTCCTCGGTCTTTGCGCATGTTGCCGGGTTCGTGCGGAAAGGTGCAGAACCCGCAACCAGTCACGGCCGGGTTACAGAAGGGGTGCGGCAGCACGCCGATCAGCAGCTCCCGTTTCGTTTTGGGGTCAAAGAGCAGGTCGAGTTCCGGCTCGACTTCCTTGGCGGAGCGCATTGCAGCCGCCTGGGGATAGCCATGCAGCAGGCGGTGCCGTTGCGGCCTGTTCATCCGGTACTGCAATTCCTCAGCGGCGGTTCGACCGATGACAGGGTTCTGCTCGCTGGAAGGAACTTGACCGAGCGGCAACATGGGTGCTTCCTCGCTGAGGCGCTAACGACCCGCCGGCTCACTCACCAGCATCGCCGCCGGGTTCTGCATCTGCTTGACGATGACGTTGGTGAACGCCGCCCCGACGGCCCCATCGACGACGCGATGATCGAACGACAGCGACAGGTAGATCAGGTGAGCCGGCCGGACGTTGTCGTGCTCGTCGAAGACGGGCCGCTTGACGATCTTGCCCAGGCCGAGGATGCCGACCTCGGGATGGTTGATCACTGGAGCGGAGAACAGCCCGCCCAGGTTGCCGACGTTGGTGATGGTGAACGTACTGCCCTTGAGTTCCTCGCGCCTGGACTTGCCCAGCCGGGCGTCGCCGCTGAGCCGCTCGATGTCGCGGGCAATCGTTGCCAGGTCCTTTCTGTCCGCGTCGTGGATCACCGGCACCATCAGACCGGCCGGCGTGGCGACGGCAATGCCGACGTTGTAGCGATCGTGCAGGACGATCTCGCCGCTGGATTCCTCCAGCGTGGCGTTGACGATCGGCACTTCCTTGAGCGCAGCAACCACCGCCTTGACGAAGAACGGCAGGTAGGTGAGCTTGACGCCCAGGCGCGCGAACGGCTCGCGCAGGCTCTCGCGCAGCTTGACCAGGTCGGTTACCTCGCACTCCTCGACGTAGGTGTAATGCGGGATGGTGCGTTTGGCGAGGACCATGTGCTCGGCGATGGCCCGGCGCATGCCCACCAGCTTGATGCGCGTCCCGGGCTTGCCATAATCGGGCCTGGTTGCCGGGAGCTGTCTCGAATCCAGGAGCGTTCCCGGCCGGCTGGCCAGCGCTCGCTGTAAGTGGGTGCTGACGTCCTCCAGGAGGATTCGGCCTTCGGGCCCGGTCCCCTGCACGCCGGACAGGTCGATGTTGAGCTTGCGGGCCAGATGGCGGACCGAGGGAGCGGCCTTGATCGGCAGCCGGCCCAGCGAGGCGTGATGCGCGGTCGGTCCATTGCGGTGGCGCGGCAAGGGTCCGGCGATGGAGGAAACTGCCGCTGGGACTGCGGCCGCAGTTGCAGCCGGCACCGCGGCGGGCTGATCGGCGGTCGCATACGAGAGGATCACGTCGCCGACCTTGATGCGCGTGCCGGGCTCGGCGCAGAGACGTGATGGTTCCCGAGAACGGCGCGGGGATTTCCATGGTCGCCTTGTCGGTCAGCACCTCCAGCAGGTTCTGGCCGCTCTTGACCGTGTCGCCGACCTTGACCAGCCAGCCGACCACCTCAGCCTCGTAAACGCCTTCGCCGATTTCCGGTAATGCGAAGTCCATGACCCGGCTCCTCTTGTTAGCCGCGACGCGCAGCGGAGCGCGGGGTGCCTCCGCTTGGTAGGGCCTGGCCGCGCTCCGCTGCGCGTCGCGGCTAACAAGGATCACGCCGCCTCCGCCGCGACCGTTTCCAGCGCCGCCCGGATGGCGGGCAGCTGCGGCACCGTGTTCTGTTCGTAGACCTGGTTCAAACCGATCCCCGGAACGTGCTGGCCCGCCAGCAAGCGCGGCTTGACGAGCAGGTCGTAGAAGTGCTCGTCGATTACCCGCCGCAGCAGGTGCTCGCCGAAGTTGGTCACCTCGGTGTCCTCGTTGACGACCACCACCCGCCCCGTCCGGGCGACGCTGCCGCTGATCATCTTCCAGTCGTAGGGAAAGATGCTCCGCAGGTCAATCACGTCAAACGAGAAGCCCTTGCTGCTCCGCAACTCGTCGGCCGCCTGGACGCACAGGGGCAAGGTCCGGCCATAGCTGATCACCGTGCAATGCTCGCCCTCGCGCAGCAGCGCGGCCTGGCCGATGGGCACGAAGTACTCCTGCACGTCCGGCCAGCGCGGCTCCCAGTTGCTGCGGTCGCCGACCGGGGCGTCGATCGCTTGCCGCAGCTCGTCCTCGCTCTCCGGCTCGCCGGGGATCTTCCTGTCGCCGCGGATGCGCAGGAGCGCCTTGGGCAGCAGCACCAGCACCGGGTTGGGATCGATGATGGCCGAGAGCATCAGCCCGTAAGCGTCCAGGGCGTTGCTGGGCATGACGATCTTCCAGCCGGCCAGCCGGCTGGCCCAGCTCTCGAACGAGTGCGAGTGGTACAGGCTGCCACGGATGCCCGAGCCGCTGGGCGTCATGACCACCATCGGCAGCGGATAATTGCCGGCCCCAGCCCAGTATTGATTGCCGGCGACCTTGAGCAGGTCGATGGTGTTGAAGCCGTAATCGCAGAACTGGATCTCGGCCACCGGCCGGCCGCCGGCGTAGGCGATGCCCATTGCCATGCCGATGATGCCGCGCTCGTCCAGGGGCGAGTTCCAGGCCGTTTTCAGGCCCTGCGTGGCTGTGAAGACGCCGCCGAGCGGAGGCCCGACGTCCTCGCCGAAGACGTCGGTCACGCCCAGGTGGGTTTCACCGTAGTGCAGGGCCAGGCGAACTGCTTGGACCAGTGTGGCCATCAAACGCCTCCTCAGTTCCCGTGGGTGCGCTGCGCGACCCACGGGATAACGGACGGGACGACGAGCCCTCACGGCAATCCGGTGTAATCCTCGGGATAAACCACGTCCACCGGGCTGGGGGCGTAGGTGTACTTCACCACGTCGGCCGGCGTCGGCATCGGTTCGCGCAGCACCTGTTCCAGGTCGGCCTCGACCTCCGCCTGGGCCTCCTCGTGGACCTGCTTGAGCGTCTCCAACTCCACCACGCCGGACTTGAGCAAGCGCTGCTCGAAGGCCCGCACCGGATCGGGCTCGTCGGGAACACGCAGAGCGCCGCTGGAGGACGAATGGCCGTACAGTCGGGAAACCTGCGCCTCGAGCATGAAGGGCCGGCGCTCCCAGCGGACGTACTTCATGGCCCGGGCGATGGCGTGCCAGGAGGCGATCGGGTCGTTGCCGTCCACCACCTCGCCGGGGATGCCGAACGCCTTGCCCCGGTCGATGATCTGCTTCTCGCCATGCTGGCTGCAGGCCGGGGTCGAGATGCCGTAACCGTTGTTGGTGACGACGATCAGCACCGGCAGCTCGTTGCCCGGCCGGGTGCTCCAGACCATGCAGGAAGCAAAGTCGCCCTCGGCGGTGCCGGCTTCGCCGCCGGTGACGATGGTGATGGCATCGCTGCCGTGGCGTTTTTGTACCAGGGCGGTGCCGGGAGCCATGACGTACTGCACCTCGATGACCGAACTGATGGGCAGGACGTTCCACTCCCGGGCGGCGAAATGGCCGGAGAAGTTCCGCCCCAGGGAGTGAGTGTCGGTGGCGGTCATGGCCATTTGCCGCAGCCCGTGAATGAGCGGCATGCCCATCGCCACCAGCGTGGCACTGTTGCGGTAGTGCAGGTGGAGGTAATCGTAAGCGGGACCGGAGCCTTTCTTGACTTGCAGACCCAGGCAGATGTTGAAGGCTTCCTCACCGGGCCCGCCGATCCAGAAATAGCCCTGGCCCGACTTGCTCATCTTGATCATCCGCTCTTCCATGACCCGGGCACGGACCATGAGGCGGTGGATTTGCAGACATCGCTCGGCCGGGAGGGATTCCCGACCGCTATAAACATCCCCGGAAAGCAGCTCGACACCGGTGCTCTCAAGGGTGTGTTCGCTCGGCATGACACGTCCTCCTCGGACTGCTGTCGAATGGGCCCGCCGCTGCCTGGACGGGCGGTGTCGTGTCATCTGTCGGACGCCAGGGGAGCGTCCAATAGACCGATCGCAACGGGCCATCCATGCCGGGGAGGGTTCAATAGGTGCATTCTACCTTGTCCTCCCGTGCGAGGTACAGACGAACTGACCCGAGGCCCGTCAGACGTATCGGTTCGCAGTCGTTCATCTCGCCTCCTTTTCCTGCAAAACAGGTTCTCCCGCCAGGCCGGACGACCCGGTTTTACAGCCCTGTGAAAGCAGGGCGGCTCCTGCGGTTGGGTCTCCCATTGCCGGTCCGGCAAGAAGTCGCTCTATTTCGATTGTACGCCGGGAATCGGCAAAGAGGAGTCCGGGGAGCAGGAGGATTTCAGCGGATTGGCCGGCATCCGCTCCTCGCTACAATAACGGCATGGCAAAGCATCCGGACGTCCTGATCGTCGGCGGCGGCGTGATCGGTCTGACCGCCGCCCATTACCTGGCTGAGGCCGGCGTCACTGTCGCCGTGTACGATCGCACAGACCTGGGCCAGCAAGCCTCCTGGGCGGGGGCCGGCATCCTCACTCCCGCTGACCCGCAGCACGCGCAGTCGCCTGGCGATCCGCTGCGGGCCCTCAGCTACGGCGCTTATCCGGTCCTATCTCGGAAGTTGCGCGAAACCACTGGCATCGACAACGGCTACTTCGTCTGCGGCGGCATCGAGCTGATCGAGTCCGCCCCCTCACCCCCAACCCCTCTCCCCAGCGGGGAGAGGGGAGAAGAATCGGAATGGCGGAGCCCCGGCGATGAGGCCGAGGAACTGGACCCCGCGGCGCTGCATCGGCTGCTTCCGGACCTGGCGCCGCGGTTCCAGCAGGCTTTCTTCCTCCCGCGGATCGCCCAGGTGCGCAACCCCTGGCACCTGCAAGCGCTGATTGCATCGTGCCAGAAACAGGGCGTACAGCTGGAACCGCACTGCCCGGTGCGCTTCCTGTGCCGGACCGGCAACCGGATCGAGGCGGTCGAAACCGATCGCGGTCGCCGGCACGCGGGGCAGTTCCTGCTGGCGGCCGGGGCCTGGAGCGAGGAGTTGCTGCAGCCGCTGGGGTGGAAGCCGGGCATCCGGCCGGTGCGCGGCCAGATCGCCCTGCTCAACACCGGGGAGACGGGTGTCCGGCCGATGCTGCTCTGGGGCAAGCGCTACCTGGTGCCGCGGGGCGACGGCCGCATGCTGATCGGCTCCACCGAGGAGGACGCCGGCTTCGACGCTCAGCCCACGGCTGGGGGCATTACCGGTTTGCTGGAGATGGCGACCACGCTGCTGCCCGCGCTGGGCAGCGCTCATCTGGAGAAGTGCTGGGCCGGCTTGCGGCCGGGGAGCCCGGATGGCTTGCCGTACCTGGGCCGGGTACCGGGGGTGGAGAACTTCCTGGTCGCTACCGGGCATTTCCGGGCGGGGCTGCAGCTCTCACCGGGAACGGGGCTGGTGCTGCGCGAACTGCTGCTGGGCCGACCGAGTCCGGTGCTGCTGGAGCCGTTCCGGCTGGAACGGTGAGGGCTCGCTGTCAAAGGGAGCGCCAGCACTCGCATTCCGACGATTGTGCTGTTGCGGTACAATGATCCTGTAGGCTTGCCCCCAGCGGAGACAGGGACGTTTTCCCCTGGATGGAGCAAGTACAGAGGGCCACGAGGATCATGGAAACGACAGCCATGCGCTCTCTGACCGGCCAGCTCGCCGAGGACCTGGCCTGGTTGGAACAGCATTGCCGGCAGCAACCCGAACACGTCCGCGCCGCCGCCCATCTCCGGCTGGCCGCCGCCCTGGTTCGCAACTGCATCGGCCCGTTCCTCGACGAGCAGCCCTCGACGCCGCTGCACATCGTCGTCGTCGGCGGGGCTGGGGCTGGCAAGAGTACCGTGGCCAACCTGCTCAGCGGCACGGCCACCGCGGCAGAGGCCAACGCCCAGGCCGGCTTTACCCGCCATCCCGTCGCCTACACTAGCGGCAACGGTCCGCTCAACTGGACTGGACACTACAACTTCCTCGGGCCGCTCCGCCGGCTCGATCAGGCCGGGCCCTCCAGCCTCGATCAGGACGTGTACCAGGTCCGCCGGATTCCCGCCGACCCGATGGCGTTCGATCTGCTCAAGGATTTCGTCGTCTGGGACTGCCCCGACATGACCACCTGGGCGGCCAGCGGTTACGTCAATCGGCTGATCGAGGTGGCCAGCCTCGCCGACGTGATCGTCTACGTCGCCTCCGACGAACGCTACAACGACGAGGTCCCGACGCAGTTTTTGCACCTGCTGCTGGAGGCGGGCAAGCCGGTCGTCGTCTGCCTGACCAAGATGCGCGAGGCCGACGCTCCGGCCCTGGCCGGACACTTCCAGCAGGAAGTCGTCAGCCGGATGCCGCGCGGCGTGGTCGGCGTGCTGGCCCTGCCCTTCCTGACGCCCAGCCAGCTCCTCGACACCTCGACCCTGCTGGCCCGTTACCGGATTCCGCTGCTCAACCAGGTCGCGGTGCTGGGCGCCAACGTCCAGGCGGCCCGCCGGCGCACGGTGCTGGGGGCCAATCACTTCCTGGTCCACGTCCACGAGCGCTTGCTGGCCGTGGCCCGCAATGACCTGGCCGCCCTGGAAAGCTGGCAGGCCCTGGTGCGGACCGGGCAGGCGGAATTTGACGCTCGCTACCAGCGCGAGTACCTGACCAGCGAGAAGTTCCACGGCTTCGACGAGGCCTTGATCCGGCTGATGGAGCTGCTGGAGCTGCCTGGCGTCGGCAAGGTGGTGAGCGGAACGCTGCACGTACTGCGGACGCCGTTCCGGCTGATCTCCAGCTGGGTGTCGAAGGCGGTCACGCGACCCGAGGCGGCCATCCGGCCGGAGACCGCCGTGCTGGAGGACGGCTTTCACGGCTGGCTCGACCAGCTGCGCAAGGAGTCGGCCCATCGCCAGGGCACGCATCCGCTGTGGAATCACATTGCCCAGGGTTTCCAGGGCGGCGGCCTGGCGGACCTGATGCGCGAGCGTTTCCAGCAGGGGCTCAAGGCGTTCCACGCCGGCCAGGCCGACGAGACGGATCGCACGGCACGGGCCATCTACGAGGAACTGGAGAAGAAGCCGGTGGTGCTGAACAGCATGCGGGGGGCCAAGTTCGCCCTGGACGTGGGAGCCATCGGCGCCACGGCCATCGGCGTGGCCCTGGCCGGCCACCCGGTGCTGGACGTGGTGATGGTCCCACTGGTAGCCTGGATCACGCACAAGCTCGTGGAATTGATGGGCCAGGAATACGTGAACAACCAGCGCGAGGAAACCCGGAATCGCTTGCAATTGCTGGTGGTGCAATCGCTGTCGGCGCCGCTGGCGGAGTGGCTGGCGCAGTGGCCCTCGACCGGCGGCTCCTCGTTCGAGCGGCTGCAGCTGGCCCTGCGCCGCATCCCCGCCGCGGTGCAGCAGGTGGATGGGCTGCTGCGAGCGCGAGCGGCGGCGGGGAGGTGATTTTGGAACGAGCGTACCTGGGGCGTTGCCCCAGGCTATCGTGTTGCGCCCCTTCGGGGCGAAGCGATTTTCCGCCCCGAAGGGGCCGAACATGATAGCCTGGGGCAACGCCCCAGGTGTTGCGAACCCACGAGCAACCGTCATGGCCGACACACCCGCACCCCTGTTGCGAACGCTCTCCCCTGCCCTGCGGGGATTGGAGCGAGCCCTGCGCGCCTGGCTCGACGCACCGCACCGCTACCCCCTCGGCGTCATGGAGCGGGCCGCCCTGGAGGGGCTCGCCGCCGACCTGCAGCGCCAGGCCGACGCCCTCGACGTGGATCGGCCGCTGCTGGTGGTCATGCTCATGGGCGGAACCGGAGTCGGCAAGTCCACCTTGCTCAATGCCCTGGCCGGCGGTGCCATCGCCCAGGCGTCGATCCAGCGGCCGACCACTCGCGATCCCGTCGTCTACTACCACCAGTCGATCCGCCACGAACGGCTCGACCCCGCCCTGCGCTATTGCCGGCTGATGCCCCACAATCGCCCCGAGCTGATGGACAAGGTCATCGTCGATACACCCGACCTGGACAGCACGCACCTGGAGAACCGCGAACGGGTGGTCCGGCTGCTGCCGGTTGCCGACATTGTCCTGTACGTCGGCTCGCAGGAGAAGTACCACGACGAGATTGGCTGGAAGGTCTTTCTGGAGCATCGCAAGCGGCGGGCCTTTGCCTTCGTGATGAACAAGTGGGACCGCTGCACCCGGCCCGGCGTCACGGGGCTGCGGCCCGACGAGGACCTGCTGCGCGACCTGGAAGCGCAGGGGTTCCAGAAGCCGCTGTTGTTCCGGACCTGCGCCCAGGACTGGCTCGACCATGCGCAGAAGAACGGCACCGCCAACCAGGACAAGAAACCGCCCGGCTTGCCGGAGGGCGAGCAGTTTCGGGATTTGCTCACCTGGCTGGAGATGGGCCTGAGCCAGCTGGAGATCGAGGCGATCAAGGCCCGCGGCGTCGGCCAGATGCTGCAGCATCTGCGCAACGCCCTGGAGACCGTCAAGCCGCCCGAGCTGGGCGAGCCGGCGGAGCGCGTCCGCACGGCCTGGCAAAAGCCCGTGGCCGAGGAGGCATCGGCCCTGACCGAGGTGCTGCTCAACACGCTGGAGCCGTACCAGCACGAGATCGAACTGCACTTTGCCCTGGAGGGACAGCGTCGCTTCCGGGGGCCGATGGCCGCGTATCTGGGCCTGGTGACGCGGATTCAGTACTCGGCCAGCAGCCTGAGCAATCGCTTTAACCTCGTTCCCCGGTCGAGTGACCCTGCCAAAAAGGTCCATCCGTGGGACCTGAGCCTGTTCACGCGGGCCTGCAGCGAGACGGCGGCCACCCGGCAGGTCGATTCCCGGATCAAGGCTTTGGCCAACCACCTGCTGGCCGAGGCCGACTTGCAGGGCTTTCCGGTCAACCTGCTCAGCGACCCGGTCGAGGAGATCGCCCGCCTGGACTGGCGCGGCCAGAACGCCCAGACCCTGGCGGCCGTGCTGGAGCAGGTCGAGCAGCAGTGGACCCGACCGAAGGGTGGCCGGCGTTTGGTTCATACGCTGGTGCTGGTGCTGGCCAACTGGGGGCCGGTGGTGCTGTTCCTGGCGTCGCTGTTGGCGATGCTGTGGTGGTTCTTCAATCCGATGGGCACGTACAAAGAGCCGCCGAGCCTATCCTTGTTACTCTTTGGGCCGCTGGTGGTGCTGATCGCGGTGCTGATCCTGCTGCACGGGCTGATCGCCTTGCTGCTGCCGCTGCGCTGGTCGAGCATCCGCGAGGAGTTCAAGCGGCAGCTGGAGCAGCGACTGCGGCAGGAGCTGGAGAGCGCTTGCTTACCGGTCCCGGGCGAAGTGGTGCAAGTGCTGACTCAGGAGCGGGCCCAGGTGGAGAAACTGGCCGCCCAGACGAACGAGGTGGCCTCCTGGCTGTCCCAGCGCGAGCAGGCCAGCAGCATCGCGAGTCTTTATGGGAATTGATTCTCTGCCGCTTGCGGCTTAGCGGAGCCGGCTGGTGCGCTGAGCCCCCGTTGAGGCACGGTCTCCCGACCGTGCCTCAACGGGGGTGGCACGGTCGGGAGACCGTGCCACAACAGAGCCGCAAGCGGCCTGGGGAATGCCGAGAGGAGACAGGGATTGTGGCGGATGGGAAGTGGATCACCGATCTTGTTCCGGGCATGCCGCTGCTGAACGCGGCCCGGCACGTCCTGTTTGTGCGTCTGCAAGTGGTGCGCGACTCCCTGCCCCGGGTCGTCCACCATGCCGACGAGGACGTCGAACACGTCCATCAGCTTCGCGTCGGTACGCGCCGGGCCGATGCCGCCCTGCGCATTTTTCGGGACTGCATGTCCGACAAGGTCCATCGCCAGGCCCGGTCCCGCTTGCGGTCGATCCGCCGGGCCGCCGGGGCCGTCCGCGACTGGGACGTCTTCCTGGAGCAGCTGCGGCAACGGTTGCACCAGGCCGGGGCCGAGGACCATCCGGGGCTCGATTTCCTGATCGGCTTCGGCGTCGGTCAGCGGCAACTGCTGCTGACCCAGCTGGTCACGGTCGGCCAGGAGCAGCAGGCCGAGTTCGAGGAGTTCATCACCGAGCTGATCGCCGCCCTGCGCGAGCCCCAGGAGAAGGACGGCCGAGCGACTCTGCAGGACCTGGCTCGGCCGCTGCTGGCCGGGCTGCGGCAAGACCTGGAGCAGACGGCGACGGGCGACCTGAGCGACTATCCGCACCTGCACCAGGTGCGGATCGCGGGGAAACGCCTGCGCTATGCGATGGAAGTGTTCGCCGACTGCTTTCCGGAGTCGTTCCGGGAGGGGCTCTATCCGCAAATCGAGGCCATGCAAGAGATCCTGGGCCGGGCCAACGACAGCCACGTGGCCAGCGAGCGTCTGGCGGGGCTGCGCGGCTGGCTCAAGCAGCACTTCCGCGAGGACTGGGGCCGCCTGCAACCAGGGATCGAGGGCCTGCTGCGCTATCACCAGCGCCGCCTGCCGGTGGAACGACGGCGGTTCCTGCAATGGTGGCAGCGCTGGAGCCAGAAGGGGAGCGAGGAGCTGCTGACCACGGTGTGCGCTGCGGCGCCGGGGTAGCAGCAGCAGTGAGATTGGCCGGGTTCCCTCGCTCCCCGGGTTGCGTCGCGCTCCATCGGCCCCCGGGTTGCGCTGCGCTCCACCCGGGGCTTTATTCCCTAAAACAGCAGTAAAGCCCCGGGTGGAGCGCAGCGCAACCCGGGGCCGAACGGTCACCCTTTCTGGAGGTCCTCGGAATGACGCCTGACAATTCTCTTCCCGGGTCGGATTCTGCCGTCTCCCGTCGCGAAGCGTTGCTGGCAACTCTGGCCGTGGCCGGCGCCGCCACGCTCCCTCGCCTGCTCGAGCACCCCCTGGAGGCGGCCGAGAAAGATCAGCCCCCCGCTGCTCCCCGCCATCCGCTCGATCCGCTGTCACCGGCGGAGATGGCCGACGCGGTCAAGCTCCTGCAGAAGTCGGGCAAGCTGGGCGAGAAATGCCGTTTCGTCTCCTGCGTCCTGGAGGAGCCGGCCAAGTCGGTCGTGCGGGACCACAAGCCCGAGAAGCCGTTTCCGCGCCGGGCCTTCCTGGTGCTGCTCGACAACGCCAGCGGCCTCGGTTACGAGGCGGTCGTGGACCTGGCCGGCAAGGCGGTCGTCCGCCTGGAGGCGCTGCCGAAGGGGATCCAGCCCGCCGTCATGCTGGACGAGTTCACCGAGGCCGAGGAGGCGGTCAAGAAGTCGCCGGAGTTCCAGGCGGCCCTGAAAAAGCGCGGCGTCGCTGACGCCGGCCTGGTCATGGTCGAGCCGTGGTCGGCCGGCAACTACGGCAACGAGGTCGAGGAGGACCGGGGCCGGCGTCTGGTCCGGGCCCTGTGCTTTGTCCGCTCCGAGCCGAAGGACAATGGTTTCGCCCGGCCGCTGGAGGGCGTGGTCGCCGTTGTCGATCTGAACAAGATGAAGGTGCTGCGGATCGAGGACTACGGCGTGGTGCCGCTGCCGCCGGAGGCCGGAAACTGGGGCCGAGAATACGTCCGCAAGTTCCGCACCGGGCTGAAGCCGCTGGAAGTGAGTCAGCCGGAGGGGGTCAGCTACTCCGTGGACGGTCAGGAGGTGCGCTGGCAGAACTTCTGTTTCCGGATCGGCTTCACGCCGCGCGAGGGGCTGGTGCTGCACACCATCTCCTACAACGACCAGGGCACGGAGCGGCCGATCCTGAACCGCGCGTCCATTTGCGAGATGGTCGTTCCCTACGGCGACCCGGCCGAGCCGGCCTCGCGCAAGAACGCCTTCGACATCGGCGAGTACGGCATCGGCACGCTGGCCAACTCGCTGACCCTGGGGTGCGACTGCCTCGGCCCGACGCGCTACTTCGACACGCATTACCTCGACAGCAAGGGCAAGGTGGTGACCCTGAAAAACGCCGTGTGCCTGCACGAGGAGGACCACGGCATCCTGTGGAAGCACACCGACTGGCGGACCGAGCAGACGGAGGTTCGTCGCGGACGCCGGCTCAGCGTCTCGTTCATCGCCACGGTGGGCAACTACGAGTACGGCTATTACTGGTACTTCCGCCAGGACGGCACCATCGAGTGCGAGGTCAAGCTGACCGGCATCGTCAACACCACCTCCCTCAAGCCGGGCCAGAAGCCGGCTTACGGCGTCGAGGTCGCACCCCGGCTGAACGCGCCGTTCCACCAGCACGTCCTCGTCGCCCGGCTCGATCCGTGCATCGACGGCGAGAAGAACTCGGTGTACGAGGTCAACACGGTGACGCAGCCGGCCGGCCCCGACAATCCGCACGGCAACGCCTTCCGGGCCGAGGCCACGCTGCTGGCCACCGAGAAGTCGGCCAAACGGTCGGTCAACACGGCGACGGCCCGCTTCTGGCGGATCGTCAACAGCGGCCGCAAGAACCGGCTGGGCGCGCCGGTCGGCTATCGGCTGGTGCCCGGCGAGAATTGCCCGCCGTTCGTGCGACCCGACGCCGACGTGATGCGGCGGGCCGGTTTCGCGGCCCATCATCTGTGGGTGACGCCGTTCAAGGCGGAGGAACGCTACCCGGCGGGCAACTATCCCAACCAGCACTCCGGCGGCGACGGCTCTGCCGCGGTGGACAGCGGCGGACCGGTCCGTGACGGATACGGACGTGGTGGTGTGGTACGTGTTCTCGCACATGCACGTGCCGCGGCCGGAGGACTGGCCGGTGATGCCGGCCTGCTCGATCGGGTTCATGCTCAAGCCGGATGGGTTCTTCGTCGGCAATCCGGCAATGGACCTGCCGCCCCGGTGAGGCTGGCAGCAATTGGCGGAAAGAGTCAGGCAGCCAGGTCCGAAATACTCTGCCCGCAGGCACACAACGGACACTATTGTGGCACTCCCCCCGACAAAGGGGAACAGCCTGATCTCCTGGGGAGTGGTGCTAGGTGTGGGTGTGCGGGTCTGCGAACCTGGCGGTCTGCGGGATTTGCGTTTTTTCCTTGACAGGGCAAATGGGTTGGGTAGGGTAGACATTCAGCAAGTATGAGCAGGACGATCAGGTTGGAGGATGGCGCGATTGGGCAGGCCGAACCAGCGGCCAAGCCGCGTCGTCTTGCCTCCGCGACGACATCTGTGACTGGCGCAGTTTCCAGGCGTAGCTTACTCGTCCGGAGACAATTTCCGATTCCCACTGAAGCAAATCGCCTGGAAAAGTGGCACTTCTGGTTTGGAGTAGAGGAAAGATCGCGACATCCTACCAAATCACTACGGGGAAGAGGGATGCGAATGAGAAGGGTGAAGTTTCGTACTAACTTCTGGCTTTGGGCGCTTGCCAGCCTGGCCTTGTTCGTGCCCCTGGTGTTTGTTGATCCTTTCACGGGAGTGATCTGGGGAGACTGGAGCTTGAGTGCCTTATGGAAGTCCCTGATAACAGACGGGGGCAAAGATCGGAATGTTGCCTTCATCGCTCCCATCGTCGTTGCCTTGAATGTGGTGTTCTTCGTGTGGTATGCCTCGTGCTGCGCTTTCCTGGCATCTGGGATCGGTTGGCTGTTCCAGGCGGTTGTCGTAGTGACCACTCGCGCACTATTTGGGCGTGAGCCAATCGTGGGCAGGCTAACGGCCGCAGAAGAGCAAGAAATGCAGCAAAGGGAGGAAAAGCCCGAGTTCCTTCGATGGGCGATCTGGGGCGCGGTGCTGGCCACCCTCTTCGTGGTACTCGTGTGCTTGATCGTTGATTCCTTCGTGGACAAACAGCCAGGCATGCTAAAGGAGGGAGGGCGTGGAATCGCGATGGCCCGAGTTTGGGTTCCGGGGGGAGCCCTGATGGGCGGAATCGCGGGCTGTTGGCTTGCATACGCCAAGCGAAAGAAAACACGAGCCCAAGCAGATGCTACAGCAGACCAGCCCCGCGATTCAAATTAGTCATGAGAAAGACGATGCGATCCGAATGGCACTTGCGCGCCACAAGGCGCGCGCGGCGAACGCTCGCCCCCCTTCGGCAACCATAATTGGCCATTCACCCTGTGGCCCTCCCCCTCTCCGCCACATAAAGTGAGCGAGGACTGACCAACTTGGCACCCTTTCTGGAGGTCCTCGGATGACGCGTGACGATTCTCTTCCCGGGTCGGATGCCTCTGCCGTTTCCCGTCGCGAAGCCTTGCTGGCCACTCTGGCCGTGGCCGGCGCCGCCACGCTCCCTCGCCTGCTCGAATGCCCCCTGGAGGCAGCCGAGAAAGATCGGCCCCCAATTGCTCCCCGCCATCCGCTCGACCCGCTGTCCCCGACGGAGATGGCCGATGCGGTCAAGCTCCTGCGTCAGTCGGGCAAGCTGGGGGAGAAGTTCCGTTTCGTCTCCTGTGTCCTGGAGGAGCCGGCCAAGTCGGTGGTGCGGGACCACAAGCCCGAGAAGCCGTTTCCGCGCCGGGCCTTCCTGGTCTTGCTCGACAACGCCAGCGGTCTCGGTTACGAGGCGGTCGTGGACCTGGCCGGCAAGGCGGTCGTCCGCCTGGACGCGCTGCCGAAGGGGATCCAGCCCGCCGTCATGCTGGACGAGTTCACCGAGGCCGAGGAGGCGGTCAAGAAGTCGCCGGAGTTCCAGGCGGCCCTGAAAAAGCGGGGCGTCAGCGATGCCGGCCTGGTCATGGTCGAGCCGTGGTCGGCCGGCAACTACGGCAACGAGGTCGAGGAGGACCGGGGCCGGCGTCTGGTCCGGGCCCTGTGCTTTGTCCGCTCCGAGCCGAAGGACAATGGCTTCGCCCGGCCGCTGGAGGGCGTGGTCGCCGTTGTCGATCTGAACAAGATGAAGGTGCTGCGGATCGAGGATTACGGCGTGGTGCCGCTGCCGCCGGAGGCCGGAAACTGGGGCCGAGAATACGTCCGCAAGTTCCGCATCGGGCTGAAGCCGCTGGAGGTGAGTCAGCCGGAGGGCGTCAGTTACGTCGTGGACGGTCAGGAGGTGCGCTGGCAGAACTTCTGTTTCAGGATCGGCTTCACGCCGCGCGAGGGGCTGGTGCTGCACACCATCTCCTACAACGACCAGGGCAAGGAGCGGCCGATCCTGAACCGCGCTTCCATCTGCGAGATGGTCGTTCCTTACGGCGACCCGGCCGAGCCGGCCTCGCGCAAGAACGCCTTCGACATCGGCGAATATGGCATCGGCACGCTGGCCAACTCGCTGACCCTGGGGTGCGATTGCCTGGGCCCGACGCGCTACTTCGACACGCATTACCTCGACAGCCGTGGCAAGGTGGTGACCCTGAAAAACGCCGTGTGCCTGCACGAAGAGGACCACGGCATCCTGTGGAAGCACACCGATTGGCGGACCGAGCAGACGGAGGTTCGTCGCGGACGCCGGCTCAGCGTCTCGTTCGTCGCCACGGTGGGCAACTACGAGTACGGCTATTACTGGTACTTCCGCCAGGACGGCACCATCGAGTGCGAGGTCAAGCTGACCGGCATCGTCAACACCACCGCCCTCAAGCCGGGCCAGAAGCCGGCTTACGGCGTCGAGGTCGCACCCCGGCTGAACGCGCCGTTCCACCAGCACGTCCTCGTCGCCCGGATCGATCCGTGCATCGACGGCGAGAAGAACTCGGTGTACGAGGTCAACACGGTGACGCAGCCGGCCGGCCCCGACAATCCGCACGGCAACGCCTTCCAGGCCGAGGCCACGCTGCTGGCCACCGAGAAATCGGCCCGACGCTCGGTCAGCACGGCGACGGCCCGCTTCTGGCGGATCGTCAACAGCGGGCGCAAGAACCGGCTGGGCGCGCCGGTCGGCTATCGGCTGGTACCCGGCGAGAACTGCCCGCCGCTCGTGCGACCCGAGGCCGACGTGATGCGTCGGGCCGGTTTCGCGGCCCATCATCTGTGGGTGACGCCGTTCAAGGCGGAAGAGCGCTACCCGGCGGGGAACTATCCCAACCAGCACCCCGGCGGCGATGGCCTGCCGAAGTGGACGGCTGCGGACCGGCCGGTGACGGACACGGACGTGGTGGTGTGGTACGTCTTCTCGCACGTACACGTGCCGCGGCCGGAGGACTGGCCGGTGATGCCAGCTTGCTCGATTGGGTTCATGCTCAAGCCGGATGGCTTCTTCGCCGCCAATCCGGCGATGGACTTGCCGCCGTTCCGGTGAAGGGCCGGCAGTTATTAGTGGGAGGAAGCTGTGGGTGTGGCAAAAGATCCGGGAGGGGCCGAATCGTTAGCCGCGACGCGGAGCGCAGCGCAGCGGAGCGCGGCAGCTCGCCACGAAGCGGAGGGCCCCCGCGCTCCGCTGCGCTGCACTCCGCGTCGCGGCTAACGGGTTCCCGGAACTTTTGCCACACCCGAAGCTGTCCGCCACATTCAAAAAAGTGGCACCGGAGGACGCGCCGTGATATGCTGACTGGCTGGTCTGGGTCGTTCGGCAGGAAAAGTGGAGGTGTTCCCATGCGGATTCGCCCGCTGAAACTGAAGCGAGACGTGAGTCCCGAGAATGCGCCGCTGTTCGCGCAGGATGCTGTGGCAACGACAGCACGGATCACTGGCGACGAACTGGATTATTCGGTCGCCAGCCTTGCCATCGTGGACCGGATCATCGAGAGGATTCGGAGCAGTGGGGGCACCATCGATCAGTACGCGGAAACCATGTTTGTGTTTGGTTGCTACGTGGGCGAAGTCTTTGTCCGGAACGCGAGTGGGCGCTGGGTTTGGACACCAGAGGACAGCCTGCGCGTTTTGGGGATGAGGATCGTATTGGACTTGCCCCAGCAAAAGAGCCTCTGTAACCCAATCGCCAAGGCGTTCAAGCGGCTTCACAATGGAGTGGAGGAGAACTTGCCATTCTTCTACTCAGCGTTCACACGGCGACCAGAGACGACAATCGAGGTTCCGCCGAGGGGTGCTGTCGATCCCGTGGAACCTGGGCCTGTAGCAGACCAGCCAGGCCAAGGACGCCTGGATTCAGCAGGAGGGCCAGAGCCAGAGGAGCCCGCTGATCCGGCAGCAGATCAAAGCGAGCGAAACGGTTCGTGACTTTTTCGTCAGCTGGTCCTTCAATCCGTAGGGCTGGCTGGCGCTTTTCTTGGAGGTGAATCCCATGACGCAGGCATTGTCCTTTGGTGAGGTATTGGAAGCAGCCGACCATTTGTCTCAGGATGAGCAAGAGGAACTGATCGCCATCTTGCACCGTAGGTTGGCGCAAGCGGCTCGGCAGCGCTTGACCGCAGAGGTCCAGGAGGCTCGCCAGCAATTCGTGGAAGGCCGCTGCTTGTCTGTGACCCCCGACGAATTGATGCGTGAGATCCTGAAATAGATGCATCTGTTTTCGGCGAATGGCTGTAGAATGACGATGCCCTCAGCAATCCAATCGAGGTGACCGATGAAAAGCCTGGCTGATGGCCTCCCCCCCGAAATGGCTCAACAACTCCATCCCGACTGGCGCAAGAACGAAGCGGCCTACCAGGCCGTCCGCGATCAGCTTCTCACTCAATACCAGGGTCAGTGGATCACCTTCGCCGATGGCGCTGTCCTCGTCGCCGCGGCGACTCCGTTAGAGGTGTTTCTTGCCGTCCAGCAATCGAGCCGCCACCCCTTCATCATCCGCGCTGGACATGAAGACGAGCCGTGGTATCGCATACGCCGGCTGAGTTTCAGCTACGATACTGCATGTCCCAGCTCGCCGCTGCCGGTTGTGAGCGCCGAGTTCCGAATCGATCGTCTTCACCGAGGAAGGTTTCGAGCGGGCAAAGCGTCTTCTGGAAGAGCTTTTCTCCAAGCCTGCTGAAAAGTTCGAGTCAGCAGAGAGAGGCCGCCGTTCTCGTTCTCCGCGGCGTTGAACGCGCCCGCACCCCTTGATGCCCGGCGAGATGCGCTGTACAACAAGCTCAATTGCCTCAGGACGGGGCCTCTGGAGGGTCAGGTCTAGCTCCGGTGCATCTGCACCAGGGCGGCGTTGCGCCGCCCGAGCGTTTACCTCCCCAAGCGTCACAAGGAAGGCTGTTTCAGCCCCGCTACCGTTTTGCGAAATCGACCGGTTGCCGCGGACTGGAACTATCCCGCCAATCGGAATCCCGCGGCAACCGGTCGATTTCGCAAAACGGCGGGTCCGAGAGCCTTCCCAGTCCCAGGTCAGGTTGTAGACGTCCTCCAGAGTCCGGGGCTGTCCGATCCAAACGTCGGACAGCCCTGGTTCGCTCATCGCCGCGGGCTGACTTCCCTGGCTCGCGGCAGCAGCCGAAAGGCATTGCCGCAATAGACCTGTTCGAGGACGTCGTCCGGCAGATTCAGCCCTCGCAGCAGGGGCGTCGGCGCGTCATCCCCGTCGTAGTCCGGATCGTCGATCGGACTGCGACCCTCCCAGGCGCTCTCCCACAGCGTTCGCTGACACCAGTAGCGGCTGACGTAATGCTCACGCACCAAACCGTGATGCGTCACCAGGTCGGAGCCGAAGAGGAACCGCTGCGGAAACCGGCACACCAGGCCGCGCATGGCGTCGCGGCGCGCGGACACCTCACGCACCTGCCACTTGGTGGCGCTGGTGTCGAGGTACAGGTTGGGATACTGCTCCAGCAGCGCTTCGAGGTGGTCGGGATGTTCCGGGTCGCCGCCCACGTGGGCGGCAATCCAGGTCAGATCGGGGAACTCCTCCAGGAGCCGGTGCAGTCCCGGGTACTGGTCCGGCTTGGTGCCGAACTTGCTGGCGTCGGCATAGGCCCGGCGAAACCAGATGTCCGGGTCGGCAACGTGGACCATGAACACCCGGACCCCGGCCGCGCGGGCCCGCCGGACCGCTTCGATGCGGTACGGCGCATCGACGAACAGGCCGCGCTCCCGGCCGCGCGGGGCGGCCCAGAACTTGATGATCTCCACGCCCAGCTCCAGGAACCGATCCAGCCGGGCAAACACGGCGTCATCGGGTTCGTCGATCTTCGTCTTGGCGATGGGGCCGTTGAAACCGAGCTGGTCGCCAAAGCGCTCGCGCAGCGGTGGGATGTCTTCCGGCTGACACATGGAATAGACCCGGCGGACGCCGAACTCCCTGGCCACGGCAAGCATGATCTCTGCCTGCGTGAGGCTGGGTTCCGCGTCTGTGTTCGTTGAGCCGTCAGCGGGCTTGCCAGGGCGAGTGCGCATGACGTGGGCATGCACGTCAATCAACGGTCCCCGGTAGCGCAGATGAGCGCGCTGATTGAAGTCCAGACCGGTGACGTTGTACTCCGGAGGGGCGGCGGTGTTTGTCGAAGATTGCATGGGGCCCCCACCGTGGTTTCCAAGGGATCAAAGAGACTCAAATCCAACCCCACCCCGAAGCAGGGCGTTAGCCACCCTTCGCAGAAGGGTGCCGGCCTGGAGCCCGAAGGACCCGCTGGCCTGCACCCTTCTGCGAAGGGTGGCTAACAGGCCCCGCTTCGGGGTGGGGGTTGGTCAGGGGCGATCAGCGTCAATCGGACTTCACCGCCTTGGCGTTCGCGGTGGTCCTGGCGGCCAAAGCAGCACTCCGAAGGCGGATTGCAGCAGGGCAGATCGCCGCCACAACAATCGGTCTTGGCCTTCGCCGTCAGGCAGCACTCGGACGGCGGGTCGCAGCAGTCCAGACCGAGCTGGCAGCAGTCCGTCGTCTGGGCGGTGAACAGGCCACCGGCCCAGGCCGCTCCGGCCAGCGTGAGAACAAGCACGACAGCAGACAGAACGAGATAGCGTGTACGCATCGTCATTTCTCCAGTGCAATTCGGGCGATCACTCGGATCAGTAAATACGGTGTCAGCGGGGAGGCAGGGACGCCTCGAAACGCGATCCACCGTCCGGCTCAACAAAGCCAGACGCACTGAAGAACACGTAAGGGTGGAGAGGGATCAAGCAAAGCAGGACGGCCGGGCCGCCCGAGCGCGGGGCAGACCGACGGCGGATTGAGCGGCAGCGGAAGAAGGGCCACGGTCAGATCAACCGGCGCCTGTTCCGTCCTGGGAAGGTTCAAGGGAACCGGGTCGCAGCAGCAGAGCATTTCCGGCTGAGTCGGAGCCGGTGGGACGTTCGGCGGCGATTGCTCCTCGGCGGCCTGCTTGTGGCAGCAATGGGCAGGCTTCTCGGGAGCAGGGGCCGTCCTCGGTTTGCTGGCGCAGCAGGACCGCGGAGCGATGAAACAGCACCATCCCGGAGGCAGCGCGACCAGCACGCTGCTGACGATTGCCAGGAGTTGAGGGACGATGGTGTTCATACTCTTCATTCAATGCACGTCAGCGCCGGAAGTCAACAGGGACTCGATCCGAGAAAGTTGGCTTGCCCGCCGCTGAGCGGATATAACAGCCCTTGCGAACGGACCTCCTTGATTGAACCTCACAACCGGAGACTGATCGTGAAATCGCTGCAAGGGTTCTCGTGGGCGCTGGCCGCGCTCCTGGCGTGGACGGGATCGATCCCGGCGCAGCGGCCGTTGCCCGAAGGAGTCAAGGTGCTGCGCGACCTGGAGTACGTCAAGGACGGGCACGAGCGGCAAAAGCTCGACCTGTACTTGCCGGAGAAGTCGGCCGGCCCGCTGCCGGTGGTCGTCTGGGTCCACGGCGGGGCCTGGCTCCGGGGCAGCAAGGACCCTTGCCCGGCGACCTTCCTCTCCGGGAAGGGCTTTGCGGTGGCCAGCATCAACTACCGGCTCAGCGGGCAAGCCGTGTTCCCGGCACAGATCGAGGACTGCAAGGCCGCCGTCCGCTGGCTGCGAGCCAACGCCAAAAAATACAACCTGAACCCCGATCACGTCGGCGCCTGGGGCGGCTCGGCCGGTGGGCACCTGGTCGCCCTGCTGGGCACCAGCGGCGGCGTCAAGGAGCTGGAGGGCAAGGGTGGCAACCTCGACCAGTCCAGCAAGGTGATGTGCGTCGTGGACTGGTTCGGCCACTCGGATTTGCGCAACGCCCCGGGGCCGCGCAACGATCCCAAACATCCCGTGGCCCAGCTGCTGGGCGGCACCACTACCGCGGAGAAGGAGAAAGCCGCTCTCGCCAGCCCCGTCGTTCACATCACGAAGGAGTGTCCGCCCTTCCTCATCATGCACGGCGACCAGGATCGGTCGGTGCCCTTGCCGCAGAGCAAGATGCTGGCCGAGGCGCTCAAGAAGGCCAGCGTGCCGGTGACGTTTGTCATCCTGGAAGGGGCCGGCCACGGCGGACCGGAGTTTTACAAGGAGGAAAACCGCAAGCGCGTCGAGGAGTTCTTCACGCAGCACCTGAAGGGTGCGCCGAAAAAGTAACAAGCCTGATACAAGAATCCCCAACCCTCCCACGAGGTATCCCACGATGATCCGCCTGTTGTCCTCTCTTGTAGCGCTGCTCGTCGTCGCTGCCGTTTATGCGGTCGATGAGAAGCCGGCCGCCAAGCCCGATCCGGCGGCGGTCCGCAAGCTGGTCGAGCAATTGAAGAGCGACGACTTCGAGACGCGCGAGAAAGCGACACAGGAGCTATCCAAACTCGAAGAAATCACCGAGCGAGCTGCGGAAGGCGGGCCAGAGCGACGACCTCGAGGTGCGTCAGCGCAGCGCGATCCGCCATCGACGCCATCACGAAGCGTGCCGATGAGAAGGCCTTCCGGGCGATGATCGCCGACCTGCAGAAGGTCGAGCTGGATCGCCTGGTGCGGGGCATGGTCAAGAACCCCGAGGCCGGCGACAAGCCGTGGGAGGCCGTGCAGAAGGCGACCCGGGCGGTCACGGCCAGGGCGAACGAACTGGCCGGGCGGAAGTTTGCCGTCCCCGAGCCGGACATGAAGACGCTGCCTCAGGGCACTGTGGCTCAAAATCAGATCGTTTATCGCGGCCAGCGACTCCTGCTGGACAACCCGAACGCGAGGATGGTGAACGTGGACGGCTGTGTCATCCTCTGCAAGGGGCCGACGCCGCGAGTGACCTCCTTGACCAATTCGATCGTCGTCTGCGACGGCGACTTTACCGGAAGCGTCCGGCTGGACAATTGCCTGCTGATCGTGCGCGGCAACGTCGGTCCGATCACGGCTGCGCGAAGCAGCATCATTGTGGCAACAGGCGAGCTCCAGGCGGTGGCGTCTTCCCAGGACAGCTTTTACCAGGTCAGCAACAAGCAACTGCGCTTCACCGGGGCCAACAACAACGTTTACGTCAAATCAACTGCGCAGGTCCCTGGAGGGGACAGGACCGGCAAGACCCTGGACGTGGAGAAGGGGCCGCTGCAACTGATCAAGTTCAGCGACGCCAAGAAGAAGGAGGAAACGCCGAAGCCGGAGAAGAAGTGAACGGAACCTGGATCAAGTGCCGGACAGGACGCGGACCAGGCGAAAGCCCCGGTAGTTGTCCCGGTTCGCCGGGTGAAATCCGCCGCGGTTGGCGCCTGGCAGTCTTTGGCCTTGAGGAGCCAGCAGCCGCCGCGGGCCACGCGCCGGAAACCCTGGAAGACGTCCTGGCACCATTCCCAGACGTTGCCGTGCATGTCATGGATGCCAAGGCGGTTTGGCTTGTAGGAACCCACTCGGGTCGTCCGCTGGAGATACGTGCCTTTGCGGCCTGCGCCGAAGGGACGGTGGCCGTCGAAGTTAGCCTGGTCGGAAGACAGGTCGTTGCTCGGCTGGTCGAAGTAGTAGTGAAACGAGCAATCGTGCTGCGTGGCGGGCCCTCCTCGACAGGCATATTCCCATTCCACTTCGGTCGGCAAACGGTAAATCCACTTGCTGCTTGTTTCTCGATGGTGCAACCGGCGGATGAATTCCTTGGCGTCTCCGCGTGAGACACACTCCACCGGAAACTGCTTCAGCTCGGCATCGGCAATGCTCTCAACCCGGTCTCGGCCTGCTCCCTCCCGGGAGAAGTAACTGGGGTTGTTGCCCATGAGGGCTTGCCACTGCTCCTGGGTGACCGGGTAGACGCCGACGTAGAGATCGTGAGCGACGGCCACTTGTTTCTTGCCGGGTTGGCTGCCCCCGCCGCCCATCCAGAAGGAACCGGCCGGGACGAGCACAAACTCCATGCCAATACTGTTCCGAAAGCGTCGATTGCGGTACGCAGCCGCCAGAGCGGACTGGCCATTCTCCTCCAGCCAATCGGAAAAGACCAGCCAGGGGGTCGAATCCTCGACGTTCTTCAGACACTCCTGGCGGAAGCTCGCTTCGATCGCGTTCACTCCTGATTCCTCCCGCTCGCCATTCTATCATCCCGGCCCGAAGCGGCTGGGTCCAGCGACAGCCGCCCGCAAACCTTGGCAGGCGGAAGCCGCTGAGTAAGATCAAGCACAGAGAATGCCAGCACGCTGCTGACTTGCCAGCCCCAGCATGTTCCCTGGAGAATCGAGCATGTCCACCCTGAGATGCCTGCTTGCCTTGCTCATCGCCTTCTCGCCGCTTCTGGGCGACGGAACCCGGACGAGCGCTGCCGAGAAGAAACAACCCAACATCCTCTTTATCTTTTCCGACGATCATGCCTACCAGGCCATCGGGGCCTACGGCTCGAAGCTGAACAAGACGCCCAACCTCGACCGCATCGCCAACGAGGGCATGCGCTTCGATCGCTGCATCGTGCCCAACTCCATTTGCGGGCCGAGCCGGGCGACGGTCCTGACCGGGAAATACTCGCACAGCAACGGCTTCTACAACAACACCAACAGCAAGTTCGACGGCTCCCAGACCACCTTCCCCAAGCTGCTCCAGAAGGCCGGCTACCAGACCGCCATTGTCGGCAAATGGCACCTGGTCACCAACCCGACCGGCTTCGACTACTGGGAGATCCTGCCCGGCCAGGGACAGTATTACAATCCGCCGATGATCCGCGGCGGCGAACGGGTCAAGCACGAGGGCTACACCACCGACATCATCACCGACAAGGCGCTGGATTGGCTCAAGAAACGCGATCCGAACAAGCCCTTCCTGATGATGTGCCAGCACAAGGCCCCCCACCGCGAGTGGGAGCCGAACCTCAAGTACCTGCCCCTTTACGACAACGTGAAGTTTCCCGAGCCCGAGACGCTTTTCGATGACTACTCCGGCCGGGGCAAGGCGGAGCATACCCAGGACATGACCATCGAAAAGACGATGACGCCCAGGGACTTGAAGCTCGTCGCGCCCACGACGCTCACCCCCGCACAGCGCAAGGTCTGGGACGCCTGGTATGAGCCGCGCAACGACGAGTTCCGCAAGGCCAACCTGAAGGGCAAGGACCTGGTGCGCTGGAAATATCAGCGGTACATGCACGATTATCTCGGCTGCATCGCCTCGGTGGACGAGAGCGTGGGCCGGCTGCTCGATTACCTGAAGGAGGCCGGGCCTCGACAAGGACACCATCGTCGTCTACTCCTCCGACCAGGGCTTCTACCTCGGCGAACACGGCTGGTTCGACAAACGCTGGATCTTCGAGGAATCGCTGCGGACGCCGCTCCTGGTGCGCTGGCCCGGCGTGACCAGGCCCGGCAGCACCAACAAGGACATGGTTTCCAACCTCGACTTCGCCGAGACGTTCCTGGAAGCGGCCGGCGTGCCCGTCCCCGAGGAGATGCAGGGCCGCAGCCTCGTTCCCATCCTCAAGGGCAAGACACCCGACGACTGGCGCAAGAGCTTTTACTACCACTACTACGAGTTCCCCGGACCGCACAAGGTCCACCGCCATTACGGCGTCGTCACGCCGCGTTACAAGCTGGTCTATTTCTACGAGCCGGACGTGGACTACTGGGAGCTGTTCGATCTGGAAAAGGACCCGAACGAACTGAAGAGCGTCTACAATGAGAAGGAGTACGCCGGGACCCGGAAGGAACTGGAGCAGGAACTGAAGCGCTCGCGCACGACGCTGAAGGTGCCGGACCCGGACCCGGCGGAGACGATCATCAAGCCACGCAAGCAGTAGAGGAGACAAAGGGTTCTGTGGGGTTTTTGGTTTTGGGATGCAGCACCCTGACCCAGGGCGATGCCCTGGGCTATCGTGTTGCGCCCCTTCGGGGCGGAAGACAACAGCCCCGAAGGGGCGCAACAGGATAGCCTGGGGCATCGCCCCAGGTGACCAGGGCACCTTTACCCAGGGCGATGCCCTGGGCTATCCTGTTGCGCCCCTTCGGGGCTTTTTTCTTCCGCCCCGAAGGGGCGCAACAGGATAGCCCAGGGCATCGCCCTGGGGCTTCCGATTCAGGAGCCATCATGAGCTTGTGGACGCTGGCACTGCTGTCCCTGCTGCCCGCAGAGGTTCCGAAACCGGACCCGGAAGGCCGGGCACTGGCCTACCTGATCCGGGAAGTGCCGAACTGGCCGGCGGAACACAAGTGCTACTCGTGCCACAACAACGGGGATGCGGCCCGGGCCCTGTACCTGGCCCATAAGCTGGGGAAGAGCGTGCCCCGCAAGGCGCTGGCCGACACGACGGCCTGGCTGCAAAAGCCGCAGGGCTGGGACCACAACGGCGGCGAAGGACCGTTCAGCGACAAGAAGCTGGCCCGGCTGCAGTTTGCCGCCACGCTGGCCGCCGCCCGGGACGCCGGCCTGGTGGAGAACAAGGATTCCTTGCTCCAGGCCGCGGAACTGGTCGCGGCCTTGCAGGACCGGGACGGCTCCTGGCCCACCGATGCCGAGGGGGCCATCGGTTCCCCGGCCACGCATGGCGTCACGCTGGCCACGGTCCTGGCTCGGCGCACGCTGGCCCAGGCCGACAGGGACAAGCACAGGGAACGCATTACCCGGGCCGACAGCTGGCTGCGGCGCAAGAAGGTCGTCACGGTCCTGGATGCGGCGGGCGTCCTGCTTGGCCTGGAGCGGGCCGATGATGAGGCCGCGAGGAAACAGCGTGCCGCGTGTCTGGAGCTGATCCGCAAGGGCGAGAACAAGGAGGGCGGCTGGGGCCCCTACGTCACGTCCGGGGCCGAAGCGTTCGATACCGCCCTGGTGCTGCTGGCGCTGCGCTTGCAGCCTCAGACGGAGGAAACCAGGGCGCTGCTGAGACGGGGGCGCACATACCTGGTCCAGACACAGCAGAAAGACGGCAGCTGGCGCGAAACGACCCGGCCGGCCAACGGCGACAGCTACGCCCAGCGCATCGCCACGACCGGCTGGGCCTTGCAGGCATTGCTCTTGACGGAGCCACGCGAAAAGTCTGTCCCATGAGCATCGTGGGTCAGGATTCCGATCTTGACAAACCCCGCCGACGTCAGGATCGGAATCCTGACCCACGAGAGACGCAAGCGGCACGTCAGCGCCCGCTGACCAGCAGGACAGCGCCCCGGTTGTCGCGCTTCAGCGTCGCCTTGTCACCGGATTTGAGCGTGTGCCAGGTGACCGTCCGACCTTCCGGCGCCTTGATGAACACGTGGGCATGACTTTCCCCCAGCGCTTCTACCTGGTCGGCTTGCAAAACCAGCGCCGTCGAGGTCTCGACTGCCAGGCCGAGCATGTGCTTGCCGACCCCTTTCCGGCCCGCCAGGCTGTCCAGCCGGGGCGAATCACGCAGCAGACCGGTGAAGCGCTCCAGCCGGCCGTTGCGCTCCTCGAAGTGCTGCTCGACGATGGCCCCGTTGAACAACCCCAGTCCGTGAGCCGCGCGCACGCTCAGCTGTCCGCCCGCGTGGACCTGCTGCTGGTCCAGCGTCATGATCTCGGGGAGCGCGGCCATGCCGGCCGAGGTGCCACCGACGATGCCGCCCCGCGTCAGGACCTCCCGGAGCGCTGCCTGGAACCGCGTCTGCCGTGGGAACTCCCCGACGTAGCGATAGTTCAGGCACGACTGATCGCCGCCGCAGAACCACACCCCCGTGGCCGTGGTCAGTGGCCGAATGAAAGCCGGGTCGTCGGCGTCGTCGGGGTTGTCGGTATAAAGAAAGTCAAAACTGACGATTCGACTGCTTGTCGCCAGACCCACCCAGGAACTGAACCGCCGATTGAGTACGTCCAGGAATTTCTGTCGATTTTGATAGTCGGCGAGGTGATAGCCCGCGGAGGGAACCAGGACGATCCGGGCCTCCTTGCCGCCAGCCAACTCGACGAAACGGTTAAAGACTTCATTGGTGATCCGGCCGCCGCCGTGGAGCATCACCGCCCCTTGCCGGCTGGCCACCTTCGTGGTTGGCAGACCCAGGATGTTGTCGTCCGCTCTTCCTGGGCCCGAGACGCTGCCCAGGACGATCAGGAAAACGGAACTGCGTAACAGCATTCGGCTCATGCCGTGCCCCTCCACGTGGGTTAACGATGAGTATCCCTACCATGCTCCACAGTATAGTGACCTGTCGCCCGGAGGGAAGCAAGACAAGATCCCGGCCGGATGCAACCTTGCCACCGGCCCGCCCGCCTGTCTATGATCCCAGCAGCGACGCCCCGGCGTTGCGTTTGCCCCACGATTCCCGGGCACAAGGAGCGCGGAGGCCATGCTTCCCTTCGACACGTTCACCGCCGGCCTGCCTTACGAGGAGTTCGTGAGGCGTTACGGCACCGAGCCCCAGAAAGCCCGCTGGCGGCAGACCTGGGAACAAATTCAGCTGAGTGACGCCCAGAAGCAGCTGCTGGCGGCCTTCAAACGCCAGATGAACGTCCTCTGCCTGGCCGGCGTCTGGTGCGGCGACTGTTCTTCCCAGTGCCCCATCCTTGAGCGCTTTGCCGAAGTTTCCCCGGTTATCCAGATTCGCTATCTCGACCGTGATGAACATGCGAACGTCCAGCGCGAGCTGCAGATCAACGGCGGCAATCGCGTTCCCGTGGTGGTGTTCTTCAGCGAGGATGGCCAGGAGGCGGCCCGCTATGGGGAACGCACGCTGAGCAAGTACCGGCAGATGATGCAGCAGTCCGCCGGCGACAGCTGTCCGACAGGGCTGATGCAGTCCGGCGACCCGCTCCTCGTCCAGGTGACGCAGGATTGGCTGAACGAATTTGAGCGCGTGCAGTGGCTGCTGCGGCTGTCGGCGCGACTGCGGCAGAAACACGGCGATTGAAGAGCATCGTTATCTCGTGCGGCATCCATCACCTGAAGAGGATTCCCCCATGAAAGCACTGCGATTCGAGGTCCCCGCGATCTGCTGTCTGGCCCTGATCTTTGGCCTGGCGGCCGGTCTGGCCGATGAGCCGGCCAAGCAGCCCCGGGCGTTCATCGACGGCACCGGGCCGGGCTGGAAGCAACTGAAGGGCGACGACTTCGAGAACGTCAACTGTGATCCGGACACCTGGACGTGGAAGGACGGCGACGTGCATTGCACCGGCAAGCCGGTTGGAGTCTGCCGCACCAAGAAGGTCTACACCAACTTCGAGCTGGTGGCCGAGTGGCGGCACGAGAAGAGCGCCGGCAACTCGGGCATTTTCGTCTGGGCCCCCGAGGAGGCGTTCAAGGACCTCAAGCCGAACGCGCTCCCCAATGGGGGGATTGAGGTGCAGATCCTCGACCACGGCTATGCCGAGCAGTACGAGAAGAAGTACGGGAAGAAAGGAACGTTCTTCACCACCAACGGCGACGTGTTCCCGGTCAAAACGTCGAAGCTGAAGCCGTTCCCGCCCACGTCGCCCAACGGGTCACGCAGTTTCCCGCGCAAGAACCTGACCAGGGGCTTCGGCGAATGGAACCACTACTACGTCCGAGCGATCAACGGCGAGATCCGGCTGTGGGTCAACGGCGAAGAAGTGTCCGGAGGCAACAACGCCGAGCCGCGGATGGGTTACCTGTGCCTGGAGTCGGAAGGCTCGCCCATCGACTTCAAGAACATCCGCATCCGCGAGCTGCCGTGATCCTGGGAGAGGCGTCGGGTGGGCCTCGCCGCGAGGCCCACCACGCCCTACGGACTGGCCAGGAACTCGTCAAAGGTGACCTGCATGCCCGCTCCCTCCCTGCTGGGATCGACGCACAATCCCTGAATGCCGAGCAGCCGCAAGTCCGTTATCAGGTCCCGGAGGCTCGCCCGGGAAACCAGCCGGTTTTCCCATTCCGTTTCCCCGCGACTGACCATGAAGGAGGCGGCCCGCTCCGCCGAGGTGAAGGCGACCACGAAACTCGGGTCACTCGCCTCGACAGGTTTCGAGAGGAAGCCACGCCGCTGCGTTACGATCCAGAAAGGAAAGCGAAGCATGGAATCTATCACCTCGTTGTGCCATCATTCCACGTGCGATTGATGAACTTACCGAGGCCAACCTTAAGGGAACGTGAAGACAGGAAAGGTCGCTTCTCTCTCCTGCTGACCTTGTGAACCGCGCCTCGGCCGGGGTATAGGAATGGAAGAGCAAGATTCCGCATCCCTGGCGAGGCCGTCATGAGTGAGGACCTGTCCCGCGAAGAAGTGGTGTCCACGGTCGATGAAATCGTGGAGGAGTTACTGGACGCCGCCGGCGTCACCCGGCCGCCGACCGATTCCATTGTCCTGGCGCAGCGGCACCTGGGGCTGATGGTCTGTCTGGATCGGCGCGAACGCAAGCCCGGCCGATCGCGCCGGACACGGGAAAGCGAGCAGATCTTCCTGAGTCCCGACCAGAGCCCCGAACAGCAGCAGTGGACCGTCGCCCACGCCATCGGTCAGCACCTCAAGCCCGATCTCCTGGAGCGCCTGGGCATTCCGACCGACGAGCGCCCGGCCCTGCTGGGCGAGTCGCTGCCCAACCTGCTGGCGCAGCGGCTGCTGGTGCCGACACTCTGGCTGCAAGACGAGGTCCGCAATTGCGACGGCGACCTGCTGGAGCTGAAGAAGCGCTTCCCCACCGCCAGCCACGAGGTCATCGCCTGGCGCCTGCTGGACCTGGCCGACCCGTGCATCATCACCATCATCGACAACGACCACGTCCACCGCCGCCGCAGCAACGCCTGGCGCATGCGCAAGGAGCTGTCCGGGCCGGAGAAGCTGTGTCAGCGCTACGTCAACCAGTACAGCCGACCGACCCTGGTGCGCGAGGAGGGCTGGACCGTGCAGGGCTGGCCGATTCACCAGGCCGACTGGAAACGCGAGATCCTGCGCAGCGTCGTGGACGAGGAAGCCGTTTCTTGACGAGACAACCTCCCGTTTGTTAGGGTTGAGGACTGTAGGACGGCTCTCCTGAGCTGTCTGGACGGCTCAGGAGAGCCGTCCTCCAAGGGAGGGGACCCTCGCCGTGGCTCGCATCATCCTGGCCTTCAATGGCGATCTGGAATCGCGTCTGGCGCTGCACTGGCTGGTCCACGAGCGCGGCCATGAAGTCATCACGCTGTCGATCAACCTCGGCCAGGGCGTTTACCTGGAACCGTTGGGCGAGCTGGCCCTGGAACTGGGCGCCAGCGGGGCCCACATCCTGGATCGGCAGAACGAGTTCCTGCGCGATTTCGCCCTCCCCGTCCTGCAAGCGGGCGCGGTGTACCAGGCCAGCTGCTTCCTCGGCTCGGCCCTGTCGCGCTACGTCGTGGCCCGGGAGCTGGTCCACGCGGCCAACGCCCAGGGCAGCCGGACCGTGGCCCACAGCTCGGCCACGCTGGGCAACGACCAGTTCCGGCTGGAGTCGGCCCTGGCGGCCCAGGACCCCGGGTTGCAGGTGATCGCCCCCGTCCGCGAGTGGAACCTGCGAACGCTGGAGGACAAACTCGCCTACGCCCGGCGGCGGCGGTTGCCGATCGAGGAGCCGGCCGACCGGCGCGTGACCATCGACCGCAATCTCTGGGGCAACAGCATCTACCTCCCCCACCTGACCGACCCCTGGGCCGAGCCGCTGCCGGAGATCTGGACGCTGACCCGCTCTCCCGAGCAAACCCCCGCCGAGCCCGCCCTGCTCACCATCGGCATCGAGGAAGGCATCCCATGCAGTCTCAACGGGCAGAAGCTGGAACTGCTGCCCCTGGTCCGCGAGCTGAACCGGCTCGGCGGGGAACACGGCATCGGCCGCAGTGACGTGCTGGAAGATCGGCTGTTCGGCATCAAAAGCCGGGAGTTCTACGAGGCGCCGGCCCCAACGCTGTTACGGCTGGCCCATCGCGACCTGGAAAGTCTGGTCCAGAGCCGGGAACTGGTCCAGATGAAGGAGGCCCTGAGCCGGCGCTATGCCGAGCTGGTCTACTCCGGGCAGTGGTTTCACGATCTGCGGCGGGCCTTGCAGGGGTTCGTGGCACAGACCCAGCACTACGTCACGGGAGAGGTCCGGCTGAAGCTGTACAAGGGCAGCTGTCTGGTGGTGGGCCGGCGCAGCCCGCACAGCCTGTACGATGGGCGATTGCTCAGTCCCTCGGCCGGGGACGTCCTTGACCAGCGCTGGGCCCAGGCGTTCAGCGCCCTGTGGTCGCTCCCGGGTCGGGTGGCCGCCCGCCAGCAGCCGCCCGAGCCCGACTCCAGCGGCGGCTGGGCGGCACCGTGAAGATGACAAGGTGATGCGAGCCGGGGGCGTCAGCCCCCGGATTCTTCCGATTCGTCGGAGAATCCGGGGGCTGACGCCCCCGGCTCACCTTGTCATCTTCAGTTAGCCCCCGCCGGCACGTCCGTCTCCTTCCTGTCCCCTGCACGTGGTCGCTCCCCCGCGCTCGACCTTGACTTGTCCCCGGAGCGACCACGTGCAAGGATGCAGAAAGCCCTCGCCTGGTTCCCCTGGGAGACCCTGCATGCTTCGATCCCGCCGGCCGCTGTCTCCGCTGTTTGCCTTCGTGCTGGCAGCGGCCCTGATGGCTTCTCCCTTGCCCGCCGCCGACTGGCCCGTGCCGCGCGGCCCGTCCCACGAGCCCCAGCCAGTCCGCTACGATCCCAAACAGTGGCAGCGCGTCCCCCGCGAATTCATCGAGGACGCCGCCGCCTGCATCCTCTATTCCGGCTCCACCTACCTGATCGAGCCGGACGGAACCAGCGAGGTCATCACCCACGAGATCACCCGGCTCAACGGCCGCAAGGCCATCGAGAAGCTCGGTGAGTACCGCGGCATCAGCTACGATCCGTCGTATCAGAAACTCACCCTCAACGAGGCCCGCATTCACAAAGCTGATGGGCGGGTCGCCAGCATCGATCCCCGGCACCTGCAACTGCGCGACGTCAGCACCGATTACCAGGTCTACGACCACAACAAACAGCTGATCATCAGCTTTCCCGGCCTGGAGGTCGGCGACACCATCGAGGTCAAGTGGACGCTGCGCGGCAAGAACTCCGAACACACAGGGCAGTTCTTCACGCGCTACAGCTTCGGCGATCTGACCTACCCCGACGCCGTCGATGAGCTGCGCGTCCGCCTGCCGAAAGACAGACCCTTCAAGTATCAAGCCGTCAACGAACGGATCGAGCCGACAAAGAGCGTGGACGGCGACAACGTCCTCTACGTCTGGCGGGCGACCAACCGCAATCGGCCGCCGCAGGACGACAACCTCCCGCCCCGGGAGGAACTGCGGCCGGCCGTCTGCTGCTCGACGTTTGCCTCCTGGCGGGAAGTGGCTCAGTGGAAGCAGCGGCTCCGGGCCGAGTGCTGGAAATGCACCGAGGACGTCCGCAAGATCGTCCAGGAGGTCACACGCGGCCTGAGCGACCCGACCGCCAAGGCCCGGGCCCTCACTTACTGGCTGCGGCGCAACATTCGCTACGTGTCCGTCGGCGAGAAGCACGACTATACGCCGCACCTGCCCTCGCTGGTGCTGAGCAATCGCTTCGGCGATTGCAAGGACACCAGCCAGCTGCTGGCCGTGATGCTGCGCGAGGCTGGCCTCAAGGTCGAACTGGCCACGCTGGGCCTGGGAGAGGATGGCCAGATCCTCGAAGAGGTGCCGTCTCCCTGGGGGACGCACGCCATCCTGCTGGTGACCATCGCCGGCAAGGAACACTGGATCGACACCACCGCCAGCCTGGCCGGCTGGGACTTCCTGCCGCACGATGACCACGACCGCTCTTGCTACCTTGTCGATGACCAGGGACACGTACGGCTCAAGCGAACACCGCCGCTGACCCCCGAAGGCAACCGCTTTGAACAGACGACGACCATCCGGATCGGCGCCGACGGTTCGTCCCGGAACGAGCGGAGCGTGGTCGCTTTTGGCAGTGCCGCGATGGGTCAGCGCGACCTGTTCCTGGAGGTGCCGGTGGGAGAGCGCCGCCGGCAGATGACCAGCGAATTGCAGGACGCCAACAACACGACCCGGCTGCTCCGCCTGAACGTCGATGAGGCCCGGCTGCGCGATTTCGATCAGCCGACCCGGGCGGAGATGGTGTTTGAGGTCCCCAGGCAGTTCTCCGGCACTCCCGACAAGGAAGGGAACTTCAGTGACAGCCGGGTCTGGGGCCGGCTGCTGTCGCACAACATCGATTACGACCGGGAGGTGTCCGTCCAGCTGTACGCGCCCTTCGAGTCCCGGCATCGCTTCGTGGTCCACGTCCATCCCGTCTTTGCCCTGGAGACGATCCCGCGTGACAAAAAAGTCCGCTCGGCGTGGGGCAGCCACACCCGGGCGGTCAAGCTCAAGGGGAACTTGCTGGAGGTCACGGTGCATACCCGCCTGGAAAAGACGCGGGTCGAGCCGGCCGACTTCGATCGGTTCCGGCAGTTCCAGGACGAGATCAGCAAGAGCTATCGGGTCTGGCTGACGCTCAAGCCAGCCACGGACCTGGCAGCGGCGCCACTGCTGGAGACGCTGTGCCGGCTGGCCCCGGACGACACCGCCTGTGCCATCGCCCTGGCAAAGCTGTACCAGAAGAACTTCAAAATGGCCGAGGCCTGCCGGGTGCTGCGGCAAGCGCGGCATTACCACCCCAACGACGTGGCCCTGCTGGAGCTGTCGGTCAAGTCAGCGACCAAACTGCCGGATGAAGAACAGCTCCAGCGCGAACTGGTCCGCTGCTTCCCGGATGAGCCGCGGTATCAGCTGGACCTGGCCGACATCCTGATCCGAAGCAGGAAGCAACCGGAAGCCCGCAAGCTGCTCCGCCCCTTGCTCGAGAAGGGGCCGGCGGAACAGCGTGCCAAAGCCCTGTTTTACCTGGCCCGCAGTCAGTACCGCACCGGCAAGGATGAGCTGGAGGACGCCCTGAGCAGCCTGGAGGCCGCCAGGAACGTCGATCCGGACACGGTCGATACGGTCTTCGGCCATCAGCTGGAGGGACAGATCCTGATGGAGATTGGCCGGCCGGCCGATGCCGTCCGGGCGTTTGAGCATGCCCTGACTATCAACCCCGAGGCTGAGTTCGCGCTGGATTCGCTGGTCCGGCTGATGATGGCCGACAACAAGCCCGACCGGGCTTTGCACTACCTGCGCCGCTACGTGTTGGTCGTCAGCAACGACGTCGATGACGTCAGCGGCCTGCTCCTGGCCGCCGAGAGCTACCTGAAGCTGAAGCGCTACGACGACGCCCTGGAACTGGCGCTCAAAGCCCGCGATCAAAAGTTCCACGAGAAAGCCTATCGGATCATCGGTCTGGTCTGGCTGCACCGGGGCGACCTGACCCAGGCGTTCGAGTATCTCGAAAAAGCCAACCTGGACAGTGCCGTCCTGGAGGGCCGGCTCCAGGCCCTCCTTGGCCTGGGCCGGCTTGACGAGGCGGCAGATCGACTCGACCTTCTCCCGCGGATCGAGGATGCGACGCCGGGACTGCACGAGACGGTCGAGCGGACCCGGAGACTGATCGAGCGGCGCAAACAGCTGCTGACCGAGCTGCCGGCCCCGGACGTTCAGGTCGGGCTCTGGAAGAAGGCGCTCGGTTATGCGGTCTGTGCCGAGGAACTGTACCGGGAGGGCAAGCCGGCCCGCCAGGTCGAGGCGCTGCTGACCCTGGCACGCAGCAAGGACGGCGAACCCGGGATCGCGCTGGGCTTGCGGGCGCGCCAGTGGCTCGATCAGGGCAAGCTGAGCCGGGCCCTGGCCGAGGCCGACCGGGCCATCCAGGCCAGTCCGAAGCAGGCCAACGGCTATTACGTCCGTGGCCGGGTCCTGCTGGAGCGGGGCCAGAAGGAAGCGCTGGACGTTCTGCGCAAAGCGGTGGAACTGAGCGGATCAAGCGACGCGGACGTGTTGCAGGGGCTGGCGGAAGCACTGGCCCAGGCAGGGAAGTATGCGGAAGCGGTTGTTGTGCAGCGTCAGGCAGTCAAACTCCGGCCCGGCGATAAGGAATTGCAGGACCGACTGGACACTTTGGAAAAGAGAAAACAACCGGAAAGACCGTCATCGACACCGTGACGGTTTTCTCCCCGCCGGCTCCTGCGGAGCCGCGCACGCAGCGCAGCGGAGTAAGCGGTCCTGCGGGCTCCCGGGCCGCTTACTCCGCTGCGCTGCGTGCGCGGCTCAGTCGCCTTGGCACACAACAAAAAACGGGAACAGACCCAGCCAGGGCCAGGTCTGTTCCCTTCAATGATGCCGTCTATGGACCCTCCGACCGAACAAGCTATTGGAGTGTGATCCGCTTCTTGTTCCCGCTTCGTTCTCCTGGCCAAACCCGCCCGCACCAATCGATCCGAGAGTCTTTGCCCAGGTAGTCAGATCAACGGTGGTCGCTGGCCGCTCTCAGTGAGGAGCAGTGCCCGAACCGGTGGACACATTGGTCTCGGTTGTGGTCTTCAACGGAAGCAGTTCCTGACGATAGATCGGGACGTCCCGCGGGGCTTCGATCCCCAGCCGGATTTTCCCCCGGTCAATGTCAACAACGGTGATGCAGATGTTGTCACCGATGTAGATTTTCTCGCCAAGTTTTCGACTCAGAACCAGCATGTCGCTACCCTCCTACGAGCGAAGCAGTGGTTGGCGTGCAATACCATTGTACGCTACAAAACCCGGGGTGATGTCAAGTGCGTGACATTTTTGTGCAGATGAGCTGGGTCCGGGTTGGCGCAGGCCGCACGTTGCCTCTCCTCGCCACGTCCGGCGATGCCGGACACTCCTGAAACGTGGGGCCTGCCGTTGCGAGCCCCTGTGATCCATACGCCAGCCTCTCTGCTGAAGTTCAGCCTTTCCGAACACTCAGCCCGTGCAGGAAATGCCAGATCGCCAGGGCCGCCCAGCGGGCGCTCCGGCCATCGACGTCCAGCCGGGGGTTGACCTCCACCACGTCGAGGCTGGCCACTCTCGAATTCTGCCCCGCCTGGTCAAGGGTGCGCAGCAGCTCCAGCCCGCACAGACCAGCGGAGTTGGGAGGCGCTGACGCCGGGCATCTCACTGACACCGACCACGTCGCTGTCCAGGCTCACGTGAATTGGACAGCCGAACGTGCCAAGACGTTCGCATTCCTCGGAGAAAACCGACACCAGCTGGCCCCAAACCTCGTCGCACCAGCGGACCACGCCGCCCCGTTTCTGGACGTACTCGAAATGGTCCCGGCTGACCGCATGGGGCTGGGCCCCCAGGCAGACGTAATGCGCTCCGGGAAGGGGATGCTCCGGATGTTCCAGGGCCTGCCGAAAGGGCGACCCGCTATGCCCCAGGCCGTCCAGGCACGGTCGAACGTCCAGGTGGGCGTCCAGGTTGATCAAGGCTGGCGCCAGCCCGGCCCGGACGTGGCCGAGGTAAGTGCCGTAGGCCGTCTCGTGCCCCCCTCCCAGCACAATCGGCACAGCCCTGCAACTGAGTACGTGCGCTACCACCTCACCCAGGGCCCACTGATTTTGCTCAAGGTTCGCACTGATACGCAGATTGCCCAGGTCCACCAGATGGAAGTCAGCCAGACCGGCATTCTCCGCGGGGTGAACCGGAGTCAAGCGATAGAGCCAGTGCCGGATCTCGCCAGGAGCGAGCGAGGCGCCGGGCCGGCCGCCGTTGCGGCGGATGCCCTCGTCCTCCGGAAAGCCGATCAGCACCGGCTGGCCGGGCAGCAGCGGCAGCGGATCACCGGACCAGAATGTCGTGATCTGGCCCAGGCGCGGGTCGTCGGCCCGGACAGGCAAGGACGGAGGGGAGACTTCTTCAACGAGAGAGGACCACCCGGCCGCGTTTGATGACGAGGCTGACATGGTTGACTCCAAAGTGGTAGAACAGCCGGCGGTAATCGGGGACGGAGCAGACGATGAGGTCAGCCTGCTTGCCGGGTGCGAGCGAGCCGATCCGGTCGCTGCGGCCCAGGGCGGCGGCGGCGTTGAGGGTCAGGGCGTTGACCACCTCAGCCGGCACCATGCGCATCTGAGTGCAGGCCACGCTGCCGACCAGCGGCAGGTTCTCGGTCGGGCAGGTGCCGGGGTTGCAGTCACTCGCCAGGGCGATGGTCAGCCCGCGCTCGATCAAGAGACGTGCGGGGGCGTAGGGGACACCCAGGTAAAAGGCGGTGCCGGGCAGCAGGGTCGCCACCGTGGAGGATGCCGCCAGGGCGTCGATGCCGGCGTCGGTGATGCAGAGCAGATGATCGGCCGACACCGCTCCGAGCCGGGCTGCCAGCTCGGCGCCGCCCAAGGGCGTCAGCTCGTCGGCGTGCAGCTTGAGCTTCAGCCCCAGGTCGCGGGCCCTGGACAGGATGGTTTCGGACTCGTGCAGGTCGAAGACGCCCTCCTCGCAGAAGACGTCGCAGAAATCGGCCAGGCGGCTGCGGGCGACCTCGGGCAGCATCTCCTCGGTCAGCAGCCGCAGATAGCCGGTGCGGTTACTGCGGTATTCGGCGGGGACCACGTGAGCGCCCAGGAAGGTCGGGACCAACTCGACCGGGCCCTCGGCGTTCAGTTCCGCGATGGCCTGCAGGGACTTCAGCTCGTCGGCCAGGGTCAGGCCATAGCCGCTCTTGGCCTCGACCGTGGTCACGCCAAAGTCCAGGAGCCTCTGCAACCGAGGACGGGCCAGATCCTTGAGCTGCTCCAGGCTGCATTGCCGGACGTGCCGGACCGTGCTCATGATGCCGCCGCCGCGGGCGCTGATCTCCTGGTAACTGAGCCCTTGCAGCCGCAGCTCCAGCTCATCCTCCCGGGAGCCGGCAAAGATCAGATGGGTGTGGCTATCGACAAAACCGGGAAGGATGACCTTGCCGGTCGCATCGAGGACCTGGACATCCGCCGGCAATGACGGCAGGTCAGAGTCGGGGCCGAGCCAGTCAATGCGGCCGTCACGGAGGATCAGGCTGCCGTTCTCGATGAGGTCGAGCCGGGCCATCTCGGAGCCGGATTTGCGCAGGGTGCCAGGTGGGGTGACGCCAACCAGCTGGGCGGCATGGCGAAGAACAAGGGGATGCAACGGCGCGCTCCTGTCTCAACGCAAGCTCATTCGCTGGCCCAGGCGGCGCCTCTCTTCGCAGGCCTCCATCTCGATCAGGTCGCGATGCTCAGCGTGGTACTGCAGCGCTTCGTAAATCGCCGGCAGGGGCAGTTCCAGCTCCTCGCTGGCCTGTTCCGGAGTATAGCGATTGGCGCGGAGCGTGCTGACGAGTTGACCGACGGTCATGTTGCGCCCTTAATGGACAGCTGGCGGCGCCAGCGATGCGGTCGCACGATGAGATATTGCCAGCGGGGCAACTCCTTCCTCTTACTGACTTCCTCTTCCAGCTGCTGAATGCGCTCCACCGCTTCCGCCAGCTGACTCTGCAGTTCTTGTAACTCACTCATGAAGAAGGCCTCGTTCAGGAAAACGGTATCCGGCGTCAAGGAGCGAATCGGCCCCGCCGGATGACGCGGAGGTCATTTATTCTTCTTCCGCTCCAGCTTCGGGTCAAGGCGGGCGGCTTCCTTGAAGTCGGCGTCGGCCTTGGCCTTTTCGTTCAGGCGCAAGTAAGCCAGGCCCCGGTTGTAACGCGCCACGGCCAGCCGAGGATTGAGCTTGATCGCCTCGCTGTAATCGAGGATCGCTTTCTCATACTCCCTCAGATTGGCGTACGCCCGGCCCCGATATTCCCGGCTCAGGGCGCTTCGGGGGTCCAGGCGGATGGCCTCGCTGAGGTCGGTGATCGCCCTGGGGTAGTCCCGGAGGCTCAGGTAGGTCCGGCCGCGGATCTGGTAGGCCGGGGCGTGCAGATCGTCGATCTTCAGCGCCGCGTCGCAATTGGCGATGGCCTGCTCATGGTCCTTGCGTTCCTCGTGGGCCAGGGCCCGATTGGTGTAGGCCCGGACGTTGCGTGGCTCAATCTTGAGGGCGGCCGTGTAATCGGCGATGGCCCGCTCGGCGTCCTTGCGATCACTATAGATGTTGCCGCGGGCAATCAGGGCGTTGACGAACTTGGGATCCAGCTTCAGGGCCTCGTTGAGATCGGCCAGCGATTTGTCGAAGTCCTTCTTGTGGCGGTAGGCAACGCCGCGCTCGTACAGTGCAGCCTTGTTGCGCGGGTCGGTCTTGAGGACCGTCGTGAACGAGGCAATGGCCTGGTCGTAATCCTTCTTCCGCAGCGCCTCGATGCCGCGTTTGTACTCCGCGGAGTTCTTCTCCCGGGCCAGGGACGCGGCCGGAAGAGACAGCAGCAGGGCGGCAACTACCGCGAGATGAAGCCGGAACATGGGACCTCCTACGTCCGGGACAGGCGATCGGCTCATGCTGGTTATCTTGACAGGAATGCCGCGATTGGGATAGACGAAAACGCCAGCTGCGTCCGCTCGCCGGGTCACGTACCGTCCAGGTCCCAGACAAGCACGCTGTGGTCGCTGCCGCCCACCGTCGCGGTCATGCCATCGGGTGCCAGGACCAGGGTGCGGATTTTGCCGATCTTCCAGTCCATTTCGGAGCGGAGCTGCCGGGAGGCAACGTCCCAGAAGCGGATCACGCCATCGTCCCGGGCGGAGATCAGTGTCTCGCCGCTTGCCGTGAAAGCCAGCCCAAAGATAACTGGAGAGCATGGAGCTGGAACGTAAATTGAGGGGCGACGCGGTGGAGGCGCCTCTGTATCGGTCAGAATGGCGACTTCCGTCTTCTGGTGCAGGTCCCACAGCCGGATGACTCGTTCCCGGCCGGCAGAGGCGAGGAGCGAATGATCGGTCGAGAAGGCCAGTGAGTAGATCGCCTGCGGCAGGTTCTGCCGGTGGTGCAAAAGGATTGGCGAGCGGTCCAGCTCCCAGAGGCGCAGCTCGCCCAACCCCGGGCCACCGCCACCCGCGGCCAGCCAGGGACGCGTTGGCGTCGTCGCCAGGGCCAGCGTGCCATGGGAAGGCGTTGTCAGCGGAGGCGGCTGGAGGACTGCGCCTTTGCGGGCAAGCAGGTGAATGGTTCCATCAAGGTAGCTGCTAGATGCGAGGAGGTGGGTTGAACCACCGACGCAAGCCACGGTGCCGCCGCCAGCTTGAGAGGGGTGAATGTTCCCCCAATAGCCTTTTCCCGGAACCCACCACGAAAACGCCGGGTGGGTTCCCAACGCGATGTCCCGGCCATCAGGAGCAAATGCCAGCGAGACAACAGCGTGATGTAGGGTCAACGTTTCGCAGCAAGTCCCCGTCTCCAGATCCCAAAGACGAACCGTGCAGTCCGTGCTGGCCGAAGCCAGCCTCCGGCAATCGGGAGAATAGGCCAGGGCGGTGATCATGCCGGTGTGGCCAGTCAGCTCAAGCATGGGCGTCTCCAGCAAGGGTTCACGGGTGCCAGTCGAGATCATCCAGGTCCCAGACGACGATGGCCGCGTCACGTCCTCCCGCGGCGGCGGTCATGCCATCCGGGGCCAGGGCGACGCAGTAGACCGGGCCGATCTGGAAATCGTGAACCGAACGCTGACAGCCGGCCTCCACGTCCCAGATCCGCACCGTCTGATCCCTGCTGACGGAGAGTAGCCTTCGGCCATCCTGCGAGAAGACGACCTGGCAGATCCGATCCGAATGGCCCGCCAGCCGGGCCCGGTCGCGCCGCGTCTCCAGGTCCCAGAGACGGACCTGACCATCGTGCCCGGCTGCGGCCAGGAGTTTCCCGTCAGGGCTCAGAGCCAGGCCGCAGATCCAGTCGTCGTGCCGGCCGAGGACGCCCTGTTCCGTGCCCCAGTCCGCATCCCACAGGCGGATGGTCCGGTCCTGGGCAGTGGAGATCAACGTCTTACCGTCCGGGGTGAACAAGAACGCTCGGATGGTCGCGTCGTGGGCCTTCCAGGTGCGTGTCCGGGAACGCTCCCGCAGCCAGCACAGGACGACGTTGCCAGTTTGGTCCCCGGCCGCCAGTGCATACCCATCCGGAGTGAAAGCCACCGACCAGAAGCCCTGGCTATTGCCGACCAGGGTTTCGTAGGTGCGCTGTTTGCCCCGGAAGTGGAGGGGCCAGCAGCGGACGCTGCCGTCCCAGCTGCCCGAAACCAGGAACTGCCCGTCCGGAGAAAAGGCCAGGGCCTGGACCCAATCCTTGTGGGGCTCGAAGGGCGGTTGCAGCGGCTGCCCGGTCTGGAAGTCCCAGAGCCGGACCTGGCCATCGTCGCCGCCGGAGGCCAGCAGCCGGCTGTCCGGCGAATAGGCCAGGCAGCGGATGGGGCCGATGTGTCCTTGTAAGAGGCGCATGGTTGCTTTCAACGGTCAAACAGGTCAAGGTCCCAGACCACGATTCGCGCTTTCTCACCCGCGGCGGCGGCCGTCGAGCCGTCCGGCGAGAAGGCCAGCGCATGGAGGGGCCCGATGTTCCAGTCCAGCGTGTCCAGATCGCACCCCCGCCGCAGGTCCCACAGATGGATCAGTGTTTCCTCCGCATCGGTCCAGGCCAGCACGGCGGCATCGGGTGAGATGGCCTTGGACACGATCGGTCCCGGCGGGCCCGGCAGCACGGCGATTTCCTCGCCGGTGTCCAGTTCCCAGCGCAGCACCTCACACGGTTCGTCGCCAAGGCTGTCGGTGATGGCCATCAGTTCCCGACCGCCGGAGCAAAAGGCCAGCCCGGCCACCAGCCGGGTCAGCCCGCCCAGCTTCCGCCAGCTTTCCCACCGGTCGGGCTGGCTTCCGCTCATCGGCTGACGTACCCAGACGCGGACGCAGGGATCGACTCCTCCCGAGGCCAGCAGCGCGCCGTCGGACGACAGGGCCAACTCGTAGCCGTATCCGGGAAAGCGCTGCGTGCAATTGCCGGCCGACAGTCCCCACACGGTCAGGTGGTTCTGCTGTGCGCGCAACGTGGCTGCCGACAACCACGCTCTTGCTGTCCGGGAAAAGCAAGTGCCGCTGCGAACGCAGACCCGGCCCCAGGGAGAGGCGCAGTTCCTCGCTGGGGAGATGGAACACGTCGATCAGTTCGCCGTTGGGCGGGCGAACGAGAGGGCTGCCGGCCTGGTTGAGTGGTTGACCGAGCGCCAGGTACGCGCCGTCTGGACTTAGGGCGATGCCGCCGAACCGGTTGCTGCTGATCGGGAGCTGCCGGCGAACAGTTCCGGTTTGCAAATCCCAGAGGCAAACACGATTGCCAGTCGCGGAGACAACGTCCCGACCGTCCGGCGTATAGGCCAAGTGCTGGACCGCTCTCTCGCCCTCCAGGATCAGCATGGGCCTCTCTCCGATGACAAGGTGACAAGGTGACAAGGTGACAAAAGCAATTGTCTTTTGTCACCTTGTCACCTTGTCACCTTGTCATTTGCGTGCCAGCTCCAGTGCCAGCTCCTTGAGGCGTTTCAGGTTGACCTTGCCGCTGCCCAGCAGCGGCAATTCGGGAATGACCACGAAATCCCGCTCCGCCGGCAGCCAGAGGTTGGGCAGCCCTCGATTGCCCAGCTCCTGCCGCCACTTGCAGACCTGCAAGCCATCGTGCTGCACGTGCAGCACCACCAGCCGCTCGCCGCGAGCCTCGTCGGGCACGCAGGTCACCGCACAGACGCGCTCGCTGGTCTGCAGGATCGCGTGCAGTTCCTCCTCAATCCGCTCCAGCGGCACCATCTCGCCGCCCACCTTGGCAAAGCGCGACAGCCGGCCCGTCAGGGTCACGTGGCCGTGCTCGTCGAAGCGGCCCACGTCGCCGGTGACGTACCAGCCGTCCTGGATCGCCTGCTCGGTGAGGTCCGGACGATGGAGATACCCCTGCATCACGTTGGGCCCATAAATCAGCAGTAATCCCTCCTCGCCGGTCCCAAGCTCATCGCGGGTTTCGGGGTGGACGACAATCCCCGCCACACCGGGAATCGGCGGCCCGATGGTGCCGGCCCGATTGTGAACAATCTTGACGCCAGCCAGCTCCTCGTCGGGCAGGTTCGTGGAGGTCACCGGGGTCAGCTCTGTACAACCATAGCCCTCCAGCGGCCGGACGCCAAACCGCTGCTGAAAATCGTTGGCCAGCGACTGAGGCAGTTTCTCGGCCCCACAGATCAGCAGCCGGAGAGCCACGAAGTCCTTCGGGTCGCATTTCTTCAGGCAGAAGCGCAGGAAGGTCGGCGTCGTCAGGTAGATGGTGCTGCGATGGGTGCGGGCCAGCTCGCCGATCTCGCGGGCCTGGCGCGGGTCGGCGTGGTAGACCGTCGAGGCGCCGACCTGGAGCGGCGTCCACAAGGTCACGGTGTAGCCGAAGCTGTGGAAGAACGGCAGCACGCCGAGGACGTGATCCTCCCGGCTGAAGCGCACTGCCTGCACCATCGATTCGACGTTGCCGGCCACGTTGCCGTGCGACAGCATGACGCCCTTGGGATCGCCGGTGCTGCCGCTGGAGAAGATGATGGTGGCCAGATCGGACAGCTTCTGGCCGCTCAGGCCGAGGACGATGCGCTCCAGGAACCAGCCGGGCAGCAGTACCACAGCCAGGAAGGCCAGCAGCTTTTGCCGGCCGGTGATCTGCTGCATCACGTCTTCCAGATAAATCACCTCCACCCCGGGCCCGGCGTCCAGCGGCACCCGCTGGGTGAAGCGCTTCGACGTAAGGACGTGCTTGCTGCCGCACTGGCGCAGGGCCGACTGGATGCCGGCGGCGCTGGCGGTGTAATTGAGGTTGATGGCCACCTTGCCCAGGAAGCACAGCGCGACGTTGCTGAGGACACCGCCGATGCTGGGCGGCAGCCAGACTCCGATCATCGGATCGTCGCCGAGCAGCCGCTTCAGGGCCCGCCTCAGACACATCGCTCCGGCCAGGGTCCGGCCATAGGTCAGCTCGACCTTCATGGTGCTATCGACCAGGCAACGACGGAACGGATGCTGGGCCGCCATGCGCACAAACTGGCGGTGGACCAGCGGCCGGGACTGGTTGCGGGCCACGGCCGCACTCGCGGACAGCCGCTGAATGGCCCGGTGGACCTCGCCGGCGCCGGCGTTTTCCAGCGGTATGCCGAAGGACACGTCCACGCGGTAGGGGACCGTCTGCGGCCAGCGCCGGACTAGCCGGCCGTCCACCCAGCGCTCCGGGCTGCCCCAGGCCTGATCGAGACAGACCGGCACGATGGGGACTGGCCGATCTCCGCGGACAAGCTCGAGCAATCGGCCGAGCGAGAGCGACAGCCCGCCCGCCGTGGACACTTCCTCGGCGAAGAGGCCGACCAACTCGCCCCGGTCCAGGGCCTCGCGGATGGCGGCCACGAAGCGATCCAAGTCCTCGGTCCGGGCGGTGCTATCGAGCAGGACGGCCCTGCTCCAGCGGAACAGACAGCGTGCCAAGAAGCTTTGCGTCGGTAGTCCGGTGCAGAAACAGAGGCGGACATAGCGAGGAGCGGCCGCGAAGATCCAGAGCGGATCGAGCCCATGCACGCAGTGGCAGATCAGCAGAGCGCCGCCCTTGCGGGGGACCTGGTTGGGAGAGTGCCGGCGGAGCCAGTAAAGGGACCGGCCCAGAAGGGCCAGCCCCAGGCGGAGGGGAATCCGAGGTTTGATCCAGCAGAGGGCCAAGGCGGCCAGCACCAGGGCAAGAGCAGCACCGAGGAGGGTCCACGTCCAGGGAAACGAGTCCGCCTCGGCGACCAGCAACCAGACCGGCGACAACCCGGCAGTCAGCGATCCTGCCACAACAACACTCCTCGGCCAAAGCACGCCCGGCCCACAAGCCGCGGGCCGAAACTGCGGAGCCTCCGCGGTTTCTCCCGATAACGCAGCGTAAGGTGGACAAGGAGTTGCGTCAAGAGCGAACAAAATCCGATGGAAGAACGAGGGGAAGAGCCGATGACGGACGGAGGTTGGCCAGCTTCTCTTTTCCTCCCCTTGCCTGGCGGAGTATCCTGATGCAGCGAGAAGACACCGACACACCCTGGAAGGAAGCGCTGGACCAGGAACTGCGCTCCTGTCTGCGGCTGCTCTTCACGCGGACGAATGGTTACGTTGACTGGACCATCGATCACGAATCGCTGGACACCGAGCTGCGAAAGCTCTGGCCGGACGATGAGCTGGGCAAGCGTCTCGCCGACAAGCTGGTCAAGGTGCAAAACCTGGCGGGAGATGCACGCTATTTGCATTTCGAGGTCCAGGGCCAGCGCCAGGCCGACTTTCCCGGTCGAATGTACACGTACAACCATCTGGGCCGGGGTCGGTTCCATCAGCCGGTGAGCAGCCTGGCCATCCTGGCTGACGACGATCCAGACTGGCGGCCGAACGAGTACGTGGAAGAGACGGAGGAAAGCTCCGTGACCTTCCGCTTCACGACGGTCAAGCTGCTGGACTGGGTAGGCCGGGAAGCGGAGTTGGACGCCCATCCCGAGCCGTTCGCCCTGATCGTGCGAGCCCACCTGGGGGCGCGGGCGACTCGGCAGGACATGGCCGCTCGCCAGGATTTGAAGTGGGAGTTGGTCCAGCAGTTGTACCGGCGATTCCAGCAGGATACGGAGGTGCGACACTGGTATCGCTATCTGGACTGGTTCCTGACGCTGCCACCAGAGGATGAGAAGGCGTTTCTGAAGCGCATTACCCGTTTTGAGGAGGAACGTAAGGTGCCGTTTATCACCAATGCCGAACGGATTGGAATGGAGAAGGGTTTGGAGAAGGGACGCGAGGAGGGGCTGGAGAAGGGGCTGGAGAAGGGGCTGGAGAAGGGGCTGGAGAAGGGGTTGGCGAAGGGACTGGAGAAAGGGTTGGAAAAGGGTCGTGAGGAGGGACTGGAGAAGGGCCGAGAGGAAGTCCTGCGGACTCTGTTGCGTGGGAAGTTTGGTCTGCCGGGAGAAGCGCTGCTGGCTGGGCGAGAGTTGACGTTGACTCGGGATGCGGTCGAAGCCCTCGTGCTGAAAATCCTGCCGATCACGACCCTGGAAGAAGTCCGCCTGGCTCTGGAGAGCAAGTAAACGCTGGTATCGCTCTCTGGACTGGTACTTGTACTCACTTGCCGGCATGCCGAATCCGAATCAACGTCCCGGTGCCGGCCTGGAACAGCTTGTCCATCACCCAGGCGTCCCGGACAAGGACGTAGAGACTGCCATCGGCCGCGAAGCGCAGATCGACCGGCCGGCGAAGGCCAGTCGCGAAGAGTCTGGCCACTGCCGGTTTGGCGGGGTCGATGGTCTTGACCCAGCCGTGATTGAAGTCACAGAAGAAGTACTGACCGCGATAGTCCTTCGGCCAGCTGAGGCTCGTCGGCGCAAAGGCCCCGCCAGTGATGCAGGCCGTGGGATAGTGGTGGATCGGTCCCCGAAAGCGCGGATCGTTGGTCGGTCCATGCTCGACGGTCGGCCAGCCGTAATTGGCGCCGGCAACGCCTTCGTTGATTTCTTCCGCGTTGCCGCCCACGTCGTTGATGAACAGCCGGCCGGTCCCGGGCTGCACGGCGAACGTGAACGGATTCCGCAAGCCGAGGGCCCAGGTCGCACGATACTTGCCGGTTGCCTGGGAGAAGAAGGGATTGTCGGCGGGAATGGAGCCATCCCGGTTAATGCGCAGCAGCCGGCCGAGGAGGGAATTCAGCTCCTGCGCCGGCTTGCCGGCCGTTTGATCGCCAATGGCGACGTAGAGCTTGCCGTCCTTGCCGAAGTGAAGGGCCCCTCCCTGATGGCCCGCCGGCACGGTGCCGCCCAGCTTCCGCTGATCGTCCCCTTCGAGCAGGATGGTTTCGCTGCCGGGCTGGGCCACGTCCCCCCGGGCGGTGAAGCGACTGACGACGTGGTGCGGATACGGTCGAGCCGCGACGTAGCAGACGTAGACGTGCGGCTTCTTTGGGAAGTCCGGATCAACCGTCACGCCAATCAGACCGCGTTCCCAGGCCGCCTCGACCGGCAGCGTCACAAACGGTTCCGCCAGCAATTTCCCGTCCCGGATGACGCGCAGCCTTCCCGGTTGCTCGCAGACGAAGATTCGGCCATCCGGAGCGACTTCGAGCGCCGTCGCGCCGGCGAACCCGCTGGCCACGACCTCCGCCTTGAACCCCGCCGGCAGGGTGACCAGTCCGCTGCTGCCCTCCCCGGGCGTTGCGGCGCGTCCCGTGCGCAGCGTCGCCAGGTACGCAATCAGGTCCGTGAACTCCGCCGGCGTCAGGCCATCGGCAAGCCCGGTCGGCATGAGCGACACTTTGCTGACCGTCCGCGACTCGATGTCGCCCACCAGGACCGTCACCTGCTTCCCTTCCGCGTCCAGGAGCGTGACGGTTGTGGGCGATTCCGCTTTGACAATGCCGGTGAGGCTGCGGCCGGCTTTGGTCTGGAGGATCGTCCCATGATACCCCTGGGTGATTTCCGCGGAGGGGTCGAGGATGGATTCGCTCAAATGAGTGCGGTCAAACTTCCCACCAATCTGGGACAGGTCCGGACCCACGTCGCCGCCCTGGCCGTGGACCTTGTGACAGTTGGCACACTTCGTCTTCGCTGACGCATAGACCGCCTTGCCCCGTTTGGGGTCGCCTCCGTTGTTCGCCGCCGCTCGCCGCAGCGCGTCCAGATCGACTTGCTTGTTTACGCTCGGTTGCTGCCCAGGCACGTACGTGGGGGGAGAGGCAAACAGCAGCACCCCGCTCGTGAGAGACGCAAGCAGCAGACCCAGGCGCATTGTCGTATCCCTCCAGTGTGCCCATCGAAAGTGCTCACCAGATCCGCAGGGTTCGGTCAGCCCCACCGGAGACCAGCCGCATCGTTTCAGGATCGAACGCCAGAGCGGTGACGGCCCCGCTGTGGGCACGGAGCGACAGCAGTTCCTGGCCGGTGTTCACTTCCCACAACCGGATGGAGCCATCGCCGCCCCCAATTATCAGCGTTTTGCCGTCCGGAGTGAAGAGAAGCGCGGTGATCCGATCCGCGTTCACCTGCAAGGCGGCCCGTTCCTGGTTGAGGGCCAGGTCCCAGAGGAAGGCTTTCCCCCGCGAATCGACCACGGCCAGGAGCTGGCCGTCGGGGGCCAGCGCCAGGTTGGCGACCGGCTCCTGGTTCCCAAGCAACCCGGCCGATTCCTTGCCCGTGGTAACGTCAAACGGGCGAACGAGCTGCTTGCTGGCCACAAGGAGTCGCGTTCCGTCGTGGTTGAGGGCCAGGGCGGACAGATTGCCGGGCCCCAGTTGGAGCTTGCGGATCAGCTTGTCCTCGGCCGTGTTCCACAGGAGGACGGCACCACTGGCGTCGCCAAAGGCAAGCACCTGGCCGTTGCCGCTCAGGGTCATGGCCTTGATTGGACCCGTCCCCGCCGGCAGCTGGCCCTTCTCGGTGCGTCCTTCGGGATCCCAGACCTTGACGCTCCCATCCTCCGAGCCGGTGTAGAAGCGAGACGTGCCCGGAAGGCCGGCCAGGCAGGTGAGCGGGGCCGGCTGTTCGGCCAGACTCGCCGGCCAATCCTTGTCGGGCCGGTCGCAGACGTGGACGGCCTTTCCAGCGGCAGCGGTCAGCAGCGGCGATTTCCCGGCCAGGACCACGGCCGACACCGGTGCCGGCAGCCCCTCAACGATCGTGGGTGGCGCGTACTCGAGCGCCGCTCCAGACCTGAACGACGCCATCCCGCCCCGCGGCGGCCAGGGATTTGCCCACCCCGGAGAAGGCAACGGCCACCTGCTTGTCGGAGACGGGCAGCGACCCGAAACGCTTGCCGGTGACCACCGACCAGAGCGTGACCACCGCCTCATCCTGGCCGCCAAGGGCAAGGAACTGGCCGTCCGCCGAGAACGACGCCGATTGGGCCAGCCACCGCTCGCCCAGCGCAAGAGGGACCGCCTTGCCGGTCGTCAGGTTGTAAAGCCGGGCGTTCCCTTCCGGGCCGCCCAGGGACCGCTCCAGCAGCACCAGCAGATGCTTGCTGTCCGCGGCGTAGTGCAGGGAACGGCAGCCGGCCAGCTCCCAGGAAAACCGCGGTTTGCGCGTGGCCAGGTCCCAGACAATCACCCCCCTCCCGCCCGCCGAGGTCAGCGTGAGCCCATCGGGACCGAACTCCAGCAGCCGCACCGAGCCGGTGGGATGGCCAATCAGCGTCAGGGCTTCGGTTGGTTTGGGCAGCGTCCAGACCTTGATCTCGGGGCCTTTTCCCAGCAGGGGCTTGATCCCGGCCGCCAGAATCCGGGAGTCCCAGGAAAAGGCCAGCGTTTCCGCATCGACGTCCAGGCTCGCTGCTACCTGAGGAGGATTGCCCTGCCAGAGCTTGATGGTCGCTGGCCGGTCATGCACGCTGGCCAGGAAATCCCCCTGAGCGGAGACAAGGACGTTACGGAGATGAAAGGGGTGATTCGTGAGGGTCCATTTCCGGTCCGTCCGGCCATCAGTGACTTCCGTTTTCATGCTGCCCTTTGCTTCAAACAAGAAAGGACCATTGGTCGATGGAAGCTGGCCGTTGCCCTTGCCGGGGACGCTGAGATTGCGGGAGCCCGCTGCCTCTGGTTCTCCCGTGACCTGATTTGTGGCCCACTGGACGGCCTGGAACGGGTCAGTGCCGGTTTCTCTTCCGAGGATGGCCAGGCTCCTGCTTCCAGGGTGGTTGAAATACAAGGCCTGCACCGAGAACTTCGCCGAGTCGAGGCGTCTTGGCTCCGCCTGGCGCATGCGATCGAGCAGGAACCATTCCAGGGCCGGTTTCTCCTGACCGTCGCGAGGAGCAAGGCGGTCAAGCCGGGTCTTGAGCCCTGGCAGATCATGGTCCTGCAGCTCGATCAGGGCGAGGTTGACGTCGGCTACGTACTGGTAGCGCTGGCGGCGCACTTCGCGGTGCGCCACTTCCGCTAGCGCTTCCTTGGCCTGCTCAGTCTTCTTTTGGGCTTCTTCTCCGGCCAGTCGGGCTTTGTCTCTTTCGACTTTCGCCTGCTGCGCGGCAGTTGTTGCGTTCCCGGCAGCTTCCTCCGCCTTTTGCTTCTGCTGTTCCAGTTGCTTTGTTTCTTGATCTGCGGCGAGCGTCTGAGCAGCAAACTTCTCGCGGGCGGTCTCCAGTCGGCTCAGGGACACAGCCACGAGAAAGTACGCCACGACTGGAACCACCGCCACCGCCAGCAGAGCCAACCCGGCCGTCACGGCGCTCCAGGCCAGGGCCGGCTCGCGTTGTCGCCACAGCCACAGGCGTTCCAGCCAACCCGGCTGGCGGGCCCGGATGGGCTGATGGCTCCGGAAACGCCGCAGGTCGTTGGCCAGCTCCTGACAGGAGGCATAGCGCTGGTCGGGCCGCGGGGCCAGCGTCTTGAGACAGATCGTTTCCAGCGCTTTCGGAATCCGGCGGTTGAAACGCCGTGGCCGCGGCGGCAGTCCGGCCAGCTTGGCAGCGAGATTCTCAAAGGGGAGCCGACCGCAGATCATCTCGAACAGGATGACGCCGAGGCTGTACTGGTCGCTGGCGGGCAAGGGTTCGCCGATGCGGCCGGTCGCCAGCTCCGGAGCGAGGTAGGCTGGCGTGCCCAGCACTTCGCCGTCATGAGTCAGACCGGCGTCCTGTTCGATCCGGTAGGCCAGACCGAAATCGAGCAGGTGGGGCTGGCCTGTCCTGTCCAGCAGGACGTTGGCCGGCTTGACGTCGCGATGGACCACGCCTTCGCGGTGGGCGTAATCGAGCGCCTCGGCGAGCATCTGGATGACGTGGACCGCCTCGGCAAGCGGCATTCGGCCCTGTTCGAGACGCTCGGCCAGGGTGGGACCTTCGATGAAGGCGGAGGCGATGTAGTGCAGCCGCTGATCGACGCCGGCGTCGAGGACAGGAACGATGTTGGGATGATGGAGCCCGGCCGCCGACTGGGCCTCACGGAGGAAGCGCTGCAGCTGCCTGGGATCGTCCCGGGTGCCGGGCTGAGCGACCTTGACGGCGACATCCCGGCCGAGCTGCGGATCACGAGCGCGGTAGACCTTGCCGAAGCCTCCCTGTCCCAGCGGACTGTGGATCTCAAACCGGCCGATGCGGGTAGGGAGAGAAGCACCGGAACCTGAGGAAGCTGCGTGGGGAGATTGCATGGCCAGGTCCTGTTTCAGGAGGAAGCCCGCGAAACGGGCCGTCACCAAGCTAATCGACGGGCAGTAACAACAGCGGGGTGTCAGGCACTCTGCCCCTGGCGAGGTGTTTGCCATCGGGGTTGAACGCCAGGGAGCTAGCCGGGGCTGTGTGTCCCTTGAGAGTGAAGGGGACGCTGCCCTTGTCCGCATCCCAGACCTGCACCGTCTTGTCTGCGCTTGCGGAGACGATGCGTTTGCCATCGGGGCTGATTGCCACGGCATAGACCCTGTCTGTGTGGCCCTTGAGGGAGAGGATCTCAGTGCCCTTGTCCGCATCCCAGACCTGCACCGTCTTGTCTGCGCTTGCGGAGACAATGCGTTTGCCATCGGGGCTGATTGCCACGGCATAGACCCTGTCTGTGTGGCCCTTGAGGGAGAGGATCTCAGTGCCCTTGTCCGCATCCCAGACCTGCACCGTCTTGTCTGCGCTTGCGGAGACAATGCGTTTGCCATCGGGGCTGATCGCCACGGCATAGACCCTGTCTGTGTGGCCCTTGAGGGAGAGGATCTCAGTGCCCTTGTCCGCATCCCAGACCTGCACCGTATTGTCTGCGCTTGCGGAGACGATGCGTTTGCCATCGGGGCTGATCGCCACGGCATAGACCCCGCCCGTGTGGCCCTTGAGGGAGAGGATCTCAGTGCCCTTGTCCGCATCCCAGACCTGCACCGTCTTGTCTGCGCTTGCGGAGACGATGCGTTTGCCATCGGGGCTGATTGCCACGGCATAGACCCCGCCCGTGTGGCCCTTGAGGGAGAGGATCTCAGTGCCCTTGTCCGCATCCCAGACCTTCACCGTCTTGTCCCAGCTTGCCGGAGACAATGCGTTTGCCATCGGGGCTGATTGCCACGGCATGGACCCCGTCTGTGTGGCCCTTGAGGGAGAGGATCTCAGTGCCCTTGTCCGCATCCCAGACCTTCACCGTCTTGTCCCAGCTGCCGGAGACGATGCGTTTGCCATCGGGGCTGATCGCCACGGCATTGACCCCGTCTGTGTGGCCCTTGAGGGAGAGGATCTCGGTGCCCTTGTCCGCATCCCAGACCTTCACCGTCTTGTCCCAGCTTGCGGAGACAATGCGTTTGCCATCGGGGCTGAATCGCCACGGCATTGACCCCGTCTGTGTGGCCCCTTGAGGGAGAGGATCTCGCTGCCCGTGTCGGCATCCCAGACCTTCACCGTCTTGTCCTGATTGCCGCTGACGATGCGTTTGCCATCGGGGCTGAACGCCACAGCATTGACCGCGGCTATGTGCCCCATGAGGGAGAGCGTTCGCTGCCCTGTGACGGCATCCCAGACCTTCGCTGTCTTGCCCTGACCGCCGGAGACGATGCGTTTGCCATCGGGGCTAAATGCCACGGCATAGACCAAACCTGCATGCCCCTTGAGGGAGAGGAGCTCGCTGCCCGTGTCGGCATCCCAGACCTCCAACGTCCCGTCCTCGACTGGCGCTGACGATGCGTTTGCCATCGGGGCTGAACGCCACGGCATTGACCGGACCTGCGTGCTCGTCGAAGGAGAGGATCTTGCGTGCCTGTGTCGGCATCCCAGACCTTCACCGTCTTGTCCGAGCTGCGCGCTGACGATGCGTTTGCCATCGGGGCTGATTACAGCGGAAAAGACCGCGGCAGTGTGCCCCTTGAGGGAGAGGATCGCGCTGCCCGTGACGGCATCCCAGACCTTCGCTGTCTTGTCCTGACTGCCGCTGACAATGCGTTTGCCATCGGGGCTGAATGCCACGGCATAGACCGAGGCAGTGTGCCCCTTGAGGGTGAGGATTCTCGCTACACTTGACGTCAGTCCAGACCTTCACGTGTCTCGTCCTGATTGCCGCTGACGATGCGTTTGCCATCGGGGCTGATCGCCACGGCATTGACCCCGTCTGTGTGGCCCTTGAGGGAGAGGATCTCGCTGCCCTTGTCGGCATCCCAGACCTTCACCGTCCTGTCCTGGCTGCCGCAGACGATGCGTTTGCCATCGGGGCTGATTGCCACGGCATTGACCCCGTCTGTGTGGCCCTTGAGGGAGAGGATCTCAGTGCCCTTGTCGGCATCCCAGACCTTCACCGTCTTGTCCTGATTGCCGCAGACGATGCGTTTGCCATCGGGGCTGAACGCCACGGCATTGACCGGACCTGCGTGGCCCTTGAGGGAGAGGATCTTGTGGCCTGTGTCCGCATCCCAGACCTTCGCCGTACTTGTCCGAGCTGCCGCTGACGATGCGTTTGCCATCGGGGCTGAACGCCACGGCATTGACCCCGGCTGTGTGCCCCTTGAGGGAGAGGATCTCAGTGCCCTTGTCGGCATCCCAAACCTTCTCCGTCTTGTCCTCGCTGCGGAGACGATGCGTTTCCCATCGGGGCTGATACGCCACGGCAAAGACCGAGGCTGTGTGCCCCTTGAGAGTCAGGATCTCGGTGCCCGTGTCTGCATCCCAGACTTTTACTGTTTGGTCCTGACTCGTGCTGACGATACGTTTGCCATCGGGGCTGTAGGCCACGGCATAGACCGAGGCTGTGTGCCCCTTGAGGGAGAGGAGCACGCGGCCTCTGTCCGCATCCCAGACCTTCACCGTCTTGTCCTAGCTGCCGCTGCTGGCAATGTGTTTGCTATCGGGACTGAATGCCACGGCGTTGACCCCGCCCGTGTGGCCCTTGAAGACCCGGGCCTGGGCCTCACTGGCCAGGCGATACCATTGTTGCTCGCGCAAGTCACGCTGTCCAGGCAGCGGACGCTGCCGGTCCAGCCATTCCAGGGCCTGGAAACGATCCCGCGCGTTCCAGTGCGTGCTGGGCGAGGCGGAGGTGGGCCTTGTAGAGTTCGGCCCGGCCCGCATCCTCTTTCGCCACGCCTTGCTGCAACGCTTCCGTTTGTTGCTTTTCCGCGTCCTTTGCCTTGGCCGTTTCCTGCAGCACTTGCAGCGCGTCCAGCTTTACCTGCGTCTCGTCCTTCCGGGTCTTGTCCTCGTCTTGCTGTGCCTTCAGCGCCAGTCCTTTGGCTTCTTCCCTGGTCTGGTTGGCTCGTGCGGCCTCTCTTTTCGCTTGCTCCGCCAGGCTGGCCGCTTCGGCCCGTGACGCGGCCAACCGAGCCGCACTGACGCTGGCCACCACCGCCGTCAGCACCAGGCACACCACGGTCAGCCCCGTCAACGCCACCAGCGCAGGCCGCCGCCGCCCCCACCGCACCAGACGCTGCCCCAGGCTCAACTGTTTCGCCCGGATCGGCTCGCCTTCCAGCCAGCGGCGCAGGTCGTCGGCCAGTTCCTGGCAGCCGGCGTAACGCTGCTCCGGCTGTCGTGCCATCGCCTTGAGGCAGATCGTTTCCAGCTCAACGGGGATGTCCGTCCGGATGGTCCGCGGCGCGGCCGGCTCCTGGTGCAGGATGTTGTGCAGCACAATCGCCGGAGGGCCGTAGAAGGGCGTCTTGCCGGTCAGCAGCTCATACAGCACCACGCCCAGACTGTACTGATCGCTGGCCGGCTTCGGCTCGGCCGGCATGCCCTCGGCATGCTCAGGCGGCATGTACGCCGGCGTGCCGACGATGGCCCCGGCCTGGGTCAGCTTCTCGGCCTCTTCCTGCTGGACCGCCAGACCAAAGTCCACCAGATAGGGCTGGCCCTTCTCGTCCAGCAGGACGTTGTCCGGCTTGACGTCGCGGTGGACGATGCCCCGGCCGTGCGCGTAGGCCAACGCCTCGGCCAGCTTCCGCACGATCTGGGCCGACTCCTCCCAGCTCAGGTCTTTGGCATCGACCCGCTCGCCGAGCGTCTTGCCCTTGATCAGCCCGGCGGCCATGTAATGCATCCCGGCGTCGCTGCCCACGTCGTAGACCGGGACAATGTGGGGATGACGCAGCCCCGCCAGGGCCCGCGCCTCACGCTGGAAGCGCTCGATGATGCGGGGCCTGTCGCGCAGGGAGGAGTGCAGCACCTTGACGGCGACCTCACGGTTCAGCTGCTCGTCCCAGGCTCGGTAGACCATGCCGAAGGCCCCGCCGCCCAGCCGGCAGCGCACTGCAAAGCGACCGATCTGCTGCGGGAAGTCCACTGCGGGACTCCGAGGAGGAGCCTGATTGTCCTGAGTCGCCTTGTACTCGGTGGTCTCCACGGCGCTGGCGGGCGGTGCCTCTGGCTGGAGCGGCACTCGAAACTTGGTCTGGCAGTGCCGGCAGCGAACACTTTTGCCGCGAAATTCATCAGGGAGAGCGGACGCTTTCCGGCATTGGGGATTGGGACACTGCACCTGGGCGCTCATGGGCTGCTCCTGGCGTTGAATGGACGGAATGGCTTCCTGATTGCGGGATCGTACCATTCCCCCGGGCGCTTGTCAACGAAGTGAGAAAGCGACAAGTCTCGTGCGTGAATGTCAGGGCCAAACCGCTCCCGCTCACGAAGGCGGCGTCAAGAACACCCGGACCGCCTCGGCCAGCTGCTCGGGGTGAGAGTAGCTGGGAACGTGTCCGCACCCTTCCAGGGTGGCCCGGCCGACGTTGGGCAACCCTTCCAGGAGCATCTGCTGATGCAGCGGCCCGGTCACCCGGTCGCGATTGCCCCACAGCAGCAGGATCGGCTGACGCACCTCCGGCAACAGGGGCCGGAGATCGACCTGGTTCAGAATCCGGGCCTGGTAGGCGGCGGTGGAAACGGGCATCCGCCCGGCACACTCCAGGTAGTAGCGCCAGGCCGAATCGGGCCGGTTGGTGAAGGCGTGCTTGTTGACCGCCTCGGCCACACGCGCCCACAAGGGCACGTGTTTCATCCGACCAGGCAAGAAGCGAGCGCCCCACGCCAGGATGGATTCGATCCGGCGCAGGGGGCGATAGGCCAGACCGCCCTGAAGGATGGCCCGTGGAATCCGTTCGGACCCCTGCCGCATGGCGGCGAGTGCGATGATCGAGCCGTAGGACGAGGCCAGGACGTAGGTACGCTCCAGACCCAGATGATCGAGCAGCGTCCAGAAGTCTTGCACCAGATGCTCGTGACGGTAGCGGCTGAAGCGGGAGCCGTCGCCCTTCAGACCGGGCTGGTCGTAGGCGATGCAGCGAAAATGGCTCGACAGCCGGGAAATCGGCTGGAGAAAGGAGCGGGAGCTATCGCAAAAGCCGTGGACGAACACCAACGGCGGCCCTTCGCCCCAGACGTAGTAGGGCATGCGGTAGCGGCCGGTGTCGCAGGTCCCCGGGCGGGCCTCGCGGCCAAAGCGCTCCAGGGCTTCCTCCAGGAGAATCGGCGGCAGGGGCTGGGGCGGATTGAGGACGCACGTTTCGGGACAGGCCAGGGCACAGGGTTCGTGACAGGGAAGGTGGTGTTCGTGCATCTCACAATCTCAACGGTCAAAGGAAACACTCGCAAAGCTAACGCTTTCCCGACCGCGCGGGTCCACGTACTGATCGTAGGCCAGGAGCTTGCCGCTGCCGGGTCGCAGGGATTCCAGCACCAGGTACGTCGGCGGCAGACCGCAGATGCGGCGCTGATCGCCCTCGGCGGCGATGGCCTGGAAATAGCCGTCCGGATCGGCACGCTCGGCCTGGCGCAGCAGGAGCTGGTCCTGGCCCTTGCTGTGCTTCAGCAGCGCTTCGCTGACCGGCTGGCGGTCGCCAAACTTCGGACCGATGTGGGCCAGGTCGCCGCTGATCAGGTAGCAAATCGGCTCCGCGGTTTCCTTTTCCACGGCGCAAGGCCCGGATCATCCGGCCGATGTCCTCCGCCTTGCTGGGGGGCTGGCCGGTGGCAACGCAATCGTGGTGGAACGAGCCGACCACCAGAGGGACGATCCGGATCGGCCGGCGATTCGCGTAATAGTACTGCAAAAAGGCCACCTCGAGTTCGATCGAATGTTCGGGGAGATGGGCCATCAGTTCATCATCGAACAGGCCGGGGCCATAATGCTGGACCAGGCGATCGACGTACTCCTGGTCGGTCTGGGCGATTCCCAGGGGCGTCTCGAAATGCTTGCGCGTCAGGGTAAAGCGATGCCGGCTGTAGTGCGAGGTGCCGATGATCACGAACAGCGAGGCCTTGCTTCGCTCGAAGACCTCCTTGAACGCCCACGCATAGGTACTGCCGCCGCGTCCATAGTCCATGTGCGGGACCAGCACGGCCCGCAGCCGGTCATCCGGCCGGGGCTCGCGGGGCAGGCCGGGACCATCGGGCCGGGTGAACAGGTCCTCGATCACCTGGCGCAATCCTCCCGGCTGCGTCTCGTAGTGATGGACGCACGAAGGAGAACGGATCGGGCCCTCGACAAGCTGGCGATAGCGCGGGCTGTCCAGGAAGAGCGCCTCGTCCAGTCGCGCGATCAGCCGCTGAATCAGCTCCAGAGGAATCAGCTGGCCGCCGAGCTGCGCGACCGCCTCGGCCTGGATGTCGCGCAGGCTGCGTTCGCCGTCAAAGAGCTGCAGCCACTCCAGTTCCAGTTCGGACACCTTGACCACGTGGTCGCTCAGGCGCAGCTGGTCCCAGATCAGGAAGTGGGAGTGCTCGCGATTCTCGGGACCAGCAGCCAGGTAAGGACGGATCTGAGGACGTTCGAGCAGGGACATTGTGTCATTAACCGAGCAGGACATTTGTAGGAAATGCCCTCCGTGGCATTCCGCACCACGCCGGAACGCCACGGACGGCGTTCACTACAGTTGCAAGACTCTCAAACATTGTACCGAGCGCGGTCAAACCACGCCACTTCTTGATCGCGCGTTACAGGGGAAACTCCAGCCCCTCCAGCCGGTTCTCCCAAATCTTGAGTTCCTCTTCCGCAAGCGGGACGTCCGCCACGGCGGCCAGCTGCCTGGCCAGTCCCAGGTCGATCTCGGCCAGGTTGTCGATCACCCGACGGACCTCGGCCCCGTTGAGGGCGCCGAACGTCCGCCGCAGGGGCACCAGGGCATGATGAAACTCCTCGTCGTCCAGGGCCGTCAGGAACAGATCCAGTTGCCGCCAAAGTACCAGGTGCGCGAACAGGGCCTGGCGATTGCCCGCCAGCAATCCCTCCAGCCAGGCGACGCTGGCCGGCAGGTCCGTGGCCGGCGACAGCCGGCGATGGACCTCCGTGGCCAGCTCGTCCTCCTTGAAGCGGCCCTGAGACAGCAGCAGCGTGGTGACAAACCCGGCCAGGTACGACTGGACCGAGTCGGAGCGTGCGACCAGGTCCAGCTCGCGCTTCCAGCGGTCGCCATCGACGTGCAGCGGATGCTCGCCAGCAATCTGATCGAGCGTGACAATACTGTCGCGCAGGGCCGGAGCGGCGTCGGCCTGGCAGTGGCAGTCGTGACTCAATTGCAAGGTGGCCCGCAGGAACAGCTGGAACAGCAGCGGCTTGAACGGCTCCGGATCGACCTTGCGGACGCCGCCGTAGCGGATCACGTCGCCGAGGCACTGCACGGCGCGGGCCAGGTCGGGCAGGTTGCTGTCCTCGACGGCCAGAGCCTGCAAGCGCTCGCGGGCCAGCACCAGGGCGTCGGTCAGCTGACACAGCACCGCCTGGCGCACGATGTCGGCCGTGGCCCCGACCTTCTGGCACTCGGCCACGGCGTCATGGAGATGCTGGGCGGCGACGGCCTCGACCGTGTCGCCGATCATGCTGGATTCGGCCAGGCGGATGTCGCATTCCGGAGTCCAGCGCAGCTTCCAGCGCTCACGGAAGGTGCCGGCCGTCTCACCGCGCAGACGCAGGGCGTCGGCCTCGCTCTCGGTCTGCCAGGGCACCGGAGTGGCCGGCCCCCCCGCTTCCTCTTCCTGCGTGGGCTCGGGAAAGGGGACCTCGAACAAGACCAGCCGATGCAGGAAGGCGCTGCGGTTGCGATCCAGGAGCGCCTCGTCAGCCGAGGAAGCGGGCTTCTCGCGGAGATCCAGATGCATGGTGCGGGCGCTGTCTCGCTTGAACTCGGCCAGCTTGAGCCGATCCAGCTGATACTCGAAATCTTCCTGCAAGGCCGTTTGCCCCACGTCGGGCGGCAGCCGGCCGACCTCGTCGCCAACCTCCATTTTGGCCAGGTGCGGCCGGATGCGCTCAAACTCGCCCTGGCCCAGGCAGGTCATGGCCGCGTCGCGCAGGTCCCGCAGGGTGGGAGCGACGCCCTGGTTGATGGCCGCCAGCGCGTTGGCCAGGCGGACCGCCTCGATCACATCGGCCGAGGAGCGCACCTGGCCCGACTGCCGCATCGCCTGGGCCAGCTCGCTCAGGAAGTGCTCGGGCAAGCGCTCCGGCTCGTTGGCCTTGTGCCGTTCGTAGAGTCGCTGGAAGTAGAGCGGCGCATGGTTGCCGGCCCCGTACCCGGAAAGAGAGCTGAGACGCGGATAGCTGTAGGGCATCAGGGTCAGGAGCGTGTCGATCCTGGGCAGGGCGGCCAGTTCCTCGTCGCTCAAAGGGGGGTCGGCATCGGTCAGGGCGGGAACGTGCATGGCCCCGCAGACGACAACCACCTTCTCCGGATCGTGTCCCTGCTTCAGCACGTCCCGGATGCAGCGGCGCATGTGGGCCTCGCGCAGCGGATCGCGTCCGGTCTGGGCGGGCGGCGTCAGGTCGCGCAGGCCGCGGCCCAGTTCCTGGATGGACTCGAAGTAGGCGGCCGGCTCGCGGGTATGCTCGAAGTGGCGCTCCCACCAGGTTTCGTAATCGGGATCGCCGGTCAGCCGGGGGATCTCCTTCCAGGCGTTGAACGGTTCCGCAACGGGCGAGCCGGGGGCGTCAGCCCCCGGATTCTTCCGATTCGTCGGAGAATCCGGGGGCTGACGCCCCCGGCTCGCCTCGTCTGTCGCAGGCGCCTCCATCATCGCGAGGGTAACCTCGGCCGGCAGGTCGATGAATTGCACCAGCGTCTCGTGCTTGACCGCCCAGCTGAGAGCGGCCCACTCGGGAGAGTACGCCGCCAGCGGATAGAGGATGGAGCGGACAGGCCGTTGCTTGGTGTAGGCCAGCAGGGTCACGGGCGGACGGGTCCGTGGGTGGATCAGCCGTTTCATGCGCTCGAGGGCGTCGGCCGGACCCTCGATCAGGACGGCGGTCGGCTTCAGCTCGTCGAACAGGCGGTCCAGGTGCAGGGCGGCCAGCGGCGACAGGTGGCGGACGCCGAGCAAGCGGGCCAGCGGAACTCCGGAAGTCCTTCCGATCACGGTCACTCCTCGAGCAGGTGCGGTTTGTGGCCGGGCGCGTAGGTTTTGAAACGCAGGTCGTTCTTCACCCGCGGCAGGTTGACGACATGTTTACTGCGGTAATAGTCATTATCGATGGCTTGCAGCAGTTCGGCCATCGGCGCTTGCGTTTCCCACGGGCCGGATTCCTTCAGTTCTTCCAGAACCAAGCCCTCTGCTTCAGCACCGCTGCCGGCCAGGGTGGCCCGCAACTGGCGGACCAGCACCAGCAAGTCCAGCAAAGGCCCCGCGGCCTCGATGGCCGGCTTGCCGCTGGCGCGTTCTACCGCTTCGGCCAGTTGCTGCAACGGAGCCAGACGTTGACCCAGTTGTCGCAACTTCCGTGCGTGAGCCGGCAGCCGCTCGTCGGTGGCGGCCACGGCGGCGCCGGCCAGCAGGAGCTGTTCGACGTCGTTGGCCAGCGCGGTGAGGGTCTGTGTGATCATCGGTCAGAGGGACAGGCGCAGGTGGATGGATGGATTGAAGATCGCCAGCGGCTGGGCGACGATCTGGTTGCGTCCTGGGGACAAGATCAGCCGGACCAGCACCGCCGGTCGATACCGCAGGTAACCGGCCGCCCGCTCCAGGGCGGCCACGGCCGGGAAACAGGGTCCCTGGGCACGATCGACCACGCGCACCCGCTTGCCCTTCTCGTCCTTCAGCAGGATGCGGTCGCCGATCTTGCCGATGGTTTCGCAGCCGAGGATCGCGGTGGCCTCGCGGGGGGCGAGCGGGTCCTTGCACTGCTGCCGGAACGCCTCCAGGATCGGAGCGAAGTCACGCGGCACCCGGTCGCAGATACCACCCAGCTCACCAATGCGGATGGGCCGGACCTTCTCGGCCGTCGGCTCCCAACGAATGCGGCGCGTCATCCATCCGGGATAGATCGCCGCCTCGGCCGGCTCGACAATCTCCCGGTAGCTGGCCTGCAACGCCGCCTCCTTCGGTGAGGGAATCGGGCGCGGCGTGGTAGCGTGATACAGCGTATTGTCGCGGATGTCAATCAGGTGGCTGACCTCGTTCCGCAGCCCCGTGGCGTCGTCGTCATAGCGCTCCCAGGCAAACTCGTAGAGCAACATCCCGGTGCGGATGCAGCCCAGCTCGCGCAAGTCCTCCATGCGGAGACCATCGCTGAGGAACTCCGCGAGAATCGGATCAATCGGCGGAGGTGGGTCGGCCTGGCGGGCTTTCAGATACTTGCCGAGCTTGCGGACCAGGGCCCACAGCTGGCTGGCGAGATCGAGCAGAGCCGGCCCGGTGCTGGCTCGCCCGGCGTTCTCCTTGCGTGCCAGGTGCGCCATCCGCTGGACCAGCAAGGCGACCCGCGGCAGATAATGGTCAACCAGCTGGGCGGCGACGTCGGCCAGCCGGCTCCGGCTGGTGTCGGAGGTCCAGGCCCCGCTGATGACCAGGTCCAGGAGGAGCCGCTCCAGCAAGGCCAGGCCGTCGAGCTGCGCCTGGTCCTTCTTGACGACGACCTGGCTGATGCCGGCCGGGCCAGTGCGGATGCTCTGTTCGCGCTGCTGTTTCCAGGCATTCCGCTCGTCTCGGCGGTTCTGCATCTCCTCGGTCGGCTGCCAGATGAGGAACCGAGCCGGGGAGCGTATGAAGAGCAGCATCACAGCGATGGCGTGCTTGCAGGGTTGTTTGTCGCTGGGGCACGTGCAATGGCAGATCGGATTGGAAGACAGATCGAGGTCCACGTCGATGTGGTAAGGCTCCGGTTTCGACTTGCTTTGGTATTCGGCCATCAGCCAGGAGTTATCGGCTGACCGCCCAACCAAGCGGAGATTGGGCAATACCTCTCGAGTCGCGGAGTTCAGCACCTGGCCGTCGAAGGCAATGCGCTGAATCGTGGCCTCGGTCAGGGGCTCTTTGGTGGACGCTGACATGTCTCCCAATCTCTGCTCACTTCTTCAGCGGTTCCTCTTTCAGTTCCATAGGCCCACCGCAGCACTCGCAGATGTTCTTCTCGCCGCGCTTGATGGAGCAGACGTCGCACCAGTAATAAACCTCGTGTGGCTGCCCCTTGATCAGGCTGCGGACCGCGATCACCCGCAGGATCTGGCTTCCCGGCAGTGGCCGCCCGATCAACAGCATCGGCCGGTTGAGCAAGGCCGTGTCCTTGAAGAACAGCCGGGAGCCGCCATCTTTGAGCAGCACCCACACCTTGCCGTCGTCACCAGCCAGGACCAGCGAAAGCGGGACTGCGTCGGCGTCGAGCTTGGTCCCGGCCTTGCCGGCCAGGTCCGCGAGCGCCGTCACCTTGCCGCGGTATTCGCCGACGGGCGCCGGCTCTACCTCCGACTTCTGGGAGTAGGCCAGCGGTGCCAGGCCCAGCAGCAGCGCCCCGATCACTGCTGCACGATACCACCATCTGCGCATGGGAGGAATCTCCGTTGGGTTCATTACAAATCCCGCCACACTCCCGCCTCGCTCGAACCGCCCGCCTTGCCTTTCTTCTTCGAGCGTCCTTTCCGGGGGCTCGCGTTCCCACTTCGCGGGACTGCCACGGCCTCGTCGATTTCGTCCGTCAAGCCGCGCTCGGCACGGCTGCGGTGCCGCAGGCAGAGCCGGATCGGCACGTCAATGAACGGCAGCTGGTCGCGGAACGTCTTGAGCAGGTAACGCTGGTAGGTGTTGTCGAACAGCGCCGGCTCATTGGTGAACAGCACGATGGTCGGCGGATTGGTGTCGGCCTGGGTGGCGAAGAAGACCTTGGCCCGGCGGTTCTGCCGCAGCGGCGGCGGATTCGCTTCCAGGGCCTGCCGCAGCACCCGGTTGAGGTCGCCGGTGCCGACCCGGGCGGTCGCTTGCTTGTGCAGGTTCTGGGCCAGGTTCAGGACCGCCTGCACGTTCTTGCCGTCCTTGGCGGTGATGAACGCGATCGGCACGTAGTCCAGGTTCGGGAAGGTCTTGCGCAGATAATCCGCCATCTCGCCGGTCCGCAGCGGCCGCATCAGGTCCCATTTGTTGACCACGAAGATACAGGGCTTGTGGTTCTCCAGGACGTACTCCGCCAGCTGCTTGTCCACCTTGCTCACCGAATGGGGTGCATCGAAGAACAGCAGCACCACGTCGGCTCGCCGGATCGAGCGCTCGGCCCGTGCCAGGCTGTAAAATTCGATGTCGCTGCCCAGGCTGCGTTTCTTGCGCACGCCGGCCGTGTCGATGGCCAGGAAGGTCATGCCGTCGCGCTCGAAGCGCACGTCGATGCTGTCGCGGGTCGTCCCCGGCACCTCGCTGACGATGACGCGCTCGTCCTCGGCCAACTGGTTGATGAAGGTGCTCTTGCCGGTGTTGCGCCGGCCGACGATGGCCAGCTTGAGGACCACCTCGGCCGGCGTCTCGTCCCCCAGCGGCGGCGGCAGCCGATCCAGGATCAGTCGCAGCACCTGGCCCTTGTTGCGCTGGTGATGGGCGCTGATACACAGCAGCGGGTCGTAGCCGAGCTGATAGAAGTCGCTCGCCAGCGAATCAAGCGAGTCGGTATCGCACTTGTTGACCAGGCAGATCACCGGCTTGTTGACTTGCCGCAACCGGCGGGCCACGTCGTCGTCGGGCGGCGTCAGGCCAGCCCGGCCATCGACCACGAAGAGGATGACGGCGGCCTGCTGGATGGCCGTCTCGATCTGGCGCTCGACGTGTTCGGTCAGGTTGTCGCTGTCCTCGATGCCCATGCCGCCGGTATCAACCAGCTCGAAATAGCGGTCGCCGACCTGGATGGGCGCGGAGACGCGATCGCGCGTGACGCCGGCGGTCGGCTCGACGATGGCGATGCGCCGACCGGCCAGGCAATTGAACAGCGACGATTTGCCGACGTTGGGTCGGCCGACAATGGCCACGATGGGTAAAGCCACGGCGTCACCTCCTATCTAGTGAGAATCAATCATCCGGACGCGGGGCATCCCAGGGGCCTATTGTGCCACGTGCGGCAGGAATCTCCAAGGTTGTCTCAGAGCGAGGGGAGCGCCGGACCGTCCGTGTCGGCGTAAACGACGGCGAGGATGCCGAAAACCGCGTGTTCGTCGCTGACCAGGAATCGGAACCGATGAACCTGGCCCGTGGCGGCGTCCAGCAGGCGAAGGTGGAACCAGAAGTAAAACGACTCCCGGTCCACGCGCAGAGATGGGTCAGACCGGTAGTGGTCGCCGTCCTCGCCCAGCCGGGCCAGGAGGTTGGCCACGATGCCCTGGCGTGCGACCTCCGAAAGCCCCTCGAAATCCCGGACGTAGGCCTCAACCGCATCGGCGATCTGGATGGTGAAAGCCATGACCTGCACTCACCCTTGTTTCCTTTGCAGTTCGGCCAGGATCTGGGCTGCTGACTTGAACCCCTCTCCCGTCAGCGGATTGCCCTTCTTTGGAATGGAGGCCGGGTCGATGTGCGGCGCCGGCGTTTCGGCCCAGGCCAGCAGCTTTTCTGCCTGGCCATGCAACTCGGCCATCCGCAAGGAATAACGGTTCAAGCGATCTTGCTGCGCCTGGAGCGGGGAAGTGAGCTGGACGCCCGGCAACTTGGCCCTGGCGCTGGTGCAGGCCTGGCTGACCAGTTCCGTCAGGGCGGCGACTTCCCTGGCCTCGGCGATCAACTCCCTGTCATCCATGCCCAGGGTCAAGCGATCCCGGAGCAACTCCCAGTAACGCTCGACCTGATCGCCCATGATCAAGCAGGCATAGATGGACTCGCTGATCCGGGCTGGAGAGAGAGTCTCCCCCCCGGTCCTGAGCAACTCCAGGAGTTGCTCAAGATTGCCTCGCACCAGTCGCTGGACAAGGATGTCAGTCATGGGCAGGCCCTTCAGGAGGCGGCATCGTCGATAATGCCGTGGTTGTGACACTTGACGATTGTACCACAAGACCAAACCGGCTGACCACCGCTTCCTCATTGCACCACCGGCATCTTCAGACAGACGATCTGCTGCTCGTCGCGGACGTAGAGTTTCCCCTCGGCCAGCACCGGCATCGGCCAGCAGCGGCGGCGCAGCGCCTTGAATTCGGACTGGAGACGGAACTCCTCCGGCGTCGCTTCCACCAGGGCCAGCTTGCCCTCCTCGCTCAGCACCACCAGCATCGGCTCGCCCTTTGTCGGCCGGGCCAGCAGCAGCTCGCCCTTCTTGTAGCCGCGCTGCGGCCAGCCATCGGGAACCTGGCCCGTGCGCAGGCTCATGCAGCTCAATTCCGATTCGTTGAAGCCGTAGACGTGGTCCTTCCAGCGCACCGGAGTGGAGAAGTGGCAGCACATCTGGTTGTTCGCGAAGACCTGGCGGGGGGTGCATTTGCCCTCCTCGTCGGGATCGATCCTGAGCAGGGCGCAGCCCTTGCCGTAGCCGGAGGAGATGAACACGTACTGGTGCTCCTTGTTCCCCTGCCGGGTCCGGAACGCCAGCGGCGTGGCCACGTTGGCGTCCGGACGCGGCACCCATGGATGACGCCACAGTTCCCGCCCCTCGTCGGCCGACAACCCAACCAGGGCGTCCGTGAAGAAGAAGACTACCTGCTGTTTTCCTCCAACGGAGATCGCGATGGGTGAGCTGTAGCTGGGCGCATCGTCGAGGGCCTTCCAGACCTCCGCGCCGGTCTTGCGGTTCAGGGCGACGACGGCGTGGCCGAAGGGACCGCCCGGGTTGGTATAGACCAGCTCACCCAGCACCAGCGGCGAGAAGGCATAGCCCCACTTCGGCAGCTGACCGCCGAACTTCCGCACCAGGTCCTGCTCCCACAAGAGCGCCCCCGTCTTCGCGTTGCGGCACTGCAACCGGCCGACCTGATCGACCGTGAACAGCTGGTCGCCGTCAACCACTGGCGTTGAGCGCGGCCAGTTGCCAAATTCGATGCTGACGTGCGGCCGATCGTAGCTTTCCTTCCAGATCTCCTCGCCGGTCTGGGCGTTCAGACAGAGGATGACCTGCTTGTCGGATGCCTTGGAAGTGTACAGCGTGTAGAACCTGCCGTCGGTCACGGCAAACGAGGAGTAGCTCTCCCCGGCATCGACGCCGGTCCGCCTCCAGAGTTCTTCCAATCCCTTGCTGGGCCACCTGGTCTGGAGCGGCCCCGTCCAGGCGATGCCGTCGCGGTCATGGCCGCGCCACTGCGGCCAGTCCTGCGCGTGGGATGCCGGCGGCGTCGGATCTTCAAGGAACTCGGCCTCGGCCAGCTGCCGCAGCAGGTCCTCGTCCTTGACCATCTTGATTCGCCTGGCGTAGAGCTGATGAACTACCAAAGCCGCGAACAGGCCCAGTAACAGCCCGCTGACGTAGAGCGGCCAGTGACTGCGGCGCTTCGGCACCGGGGTAAGGGGGGCCGCGGACATGGTTGCCTCCTGGAAACGCGGAAAGACCCTGCTTCTTGTCTGCCGTCCTGTTCTATCATACGTTGTACTGGGTCAAGAGGACGAATGTCATGACCAGTGGACCAAGTCCCGGCCGTCGGCTGCGCCAGGCGTGGTCGAGTAACCCCATCGCCATTCCCGGAGTGTTCAATGCCCTGGTGGCGCGCCTGGCTGAGCGCCTGGGTTTCCGCGCGGTCTATCTGTCCGGAGCGGCCCTGTCGGCTTCGCTGGCCTTGCCCGACATTGGCCTGGTCACCCTGCCCGAGTTCACCGACTTCGCGCGCACCCTGACACGGGCTACGTCTCTGCCGGTGCTTTGCGACGCCGACACCGGCTTCGGCGAGGCGGTCAACGTCGAGCGGACCGTCCACCTTTACGAGGAAGCGGACGTCGCGGGCTTGCACCTGGAAGACCAGCAGCTCCCCAAGCGCTGCGGCCATCTGTCGGGCAAGAACCTGGTGTCCGCCGAGGAGATGGCCGCCAAGATCCGTGCCGCGGTTTCGGCCCGCCGCGATCCGGACTTCGTCATCGTCGCCCGCACCGACGCCCGGGGCGTTCACGGCCTGGACGAGGTCCTGCGCCGCGCCCGGCTTTACGTCGAGGCGGGGGCCGACGCCCTGTTTCCCGAAGCGCTGCAGAGCCAGGCCGAGTTCCAGAGCTTTGCCACTGCCTTCGCCCAGCGCGTGCCGCTGCTGGCCAACATGACCGAGTTCGGCAAGGGGCCGCTGCTGGACTTCGGCACGCTCGCGGAGATGGGTTATCGGATGGTCATCTACCCGGTCACGACGCTGCGCTCGGCCCTCAAGTCGGCGCGCGACACCCTGTCGGCCATCCTCCACCAGGGCCATCAGCGCGATCGCCTCGGCGAGATGCTGACGCGCGCGGAACTGTACGATCTGCTGGACTACGCCGGTTACGAAGAGCGGGATCGAGCCCATTTTGGCTGCCCCGAGGAAGAGAAGGAGCCTGGACGATGAGTACATAAGCCCGAAGCGCAAGCGCCGGGACCGGCCGGGACCATCCCAGCGCTTGCGCTTCGAGCTTGTGTAGTCGATCCCGGCGCTTGCGCTTCGGGCTTGTGTTGCAAGAGAAGGAGCCTGGACAATGAGTACGCAGCAGGACACCTATTCGCCGGGTCTGGAAGGGGTCATCGCTGGCGAGACGGCGGTCTCGACCATTGCCCTGGAAGGGGCCGAAGGGCTCAGTTATCGCGGCTATTCCGTCACGGAGCTGGCCGACAAGACCTCCTTCGACGAGGTCGCGTATCTGCTGCTGCACGGCGATCTGCCGAACAGCCGGCAGCTGGCCGACTTCCAGAAGCGCGTGGCCTCGGCCCGCCAGGTGCCGGAACCACTGTGCGCCTTGCTCAGGGCCCTGCCGCGCGAGACGCCGTCGATGGACGCTCTCCGCAGTGCCGTCAGCATCCTGGCTCACTTCGACCCGGACACCGCCGACTCCTCGCCGGCCGCCAACCTGCGCAAGGCGGAACGGCTGCTGGGGCAAATCCCCCTGGCCATCGCCGACCAGTACCACTTCAGCCGGGGCGAGAAGCCCGTGCCGCCCCGGCCCGACCTGTCGCACGCGGCCCATTTCCTGTATCTGCTGCGCGGCACCGAGCCGAGCCCGGCCGACACCCGGGCCCTGGACGTGTCGCTGATCCTCTACGCCGAACACGAGTTCAACGCCTCGACCTTCGCCGCCCGGGTGATCACGTCCACGGAATCGGACCTGCACTCGGCCATCGTCGGGGCCATTGGCGCGCTGAAGGGCCGGCTGCACGGCGGCGCCAACGAGAAGGTAATGGACATGCTGCGCGCGGCCGGCGGTCCGGAGTCGGCCGAGGCCTGGCTGCGTTCCTGCATGGCCCGCAAGGAACGGGTGATGGGCTTCGGGCATCGCGTCTACAAGGCCGGCGACGTTCGGGCCGGCATCCTCAAGAAGTACGCCCAGGAGGCCGCCCAGGCCCGCGGCGAGATGAAATGGGAAGAGACCGCCGCGGTCATCGAGCGCATCCTGGGCCAGGAGAAGAACCTCCACCCCAACCTCGACTGGCCGGCCGGTCGGCTGTACCACGCCCTGGGCCTGGAAGTGCCGCTGTACACGCCGATCTTCGTCATGTCGCGCGTGGCCGGCTGGAGCGCCCACGTCATCGAGCAGGCCGGCCACAACCGGCTGATCCGGCCGCGCAGCCGTTACGTCGGGCCAGCCAATCGGAGCGTCAAGCCGCTGGCCCAGCGGTGAAATCTTTGAACCGGAAGTCTGCTAACGGGGATCAGATCCGTTTCTGCCATCCCCTCGGATCTCGCTTGCTGTGGTAGACCGCGATGATCCCGATTTGATCCGCATCAACGCGATAGAGGACGCCATAGGGGAACCTCCGAACCACGACCCGCCGGACTCCTGGAGCAACTTCCGTCGCTCCCTGGGGGATGTTGCGGATGCGATCCATTGCCTCTTCCACGCACAGGAGGAACTCCTCTCCCAGCCCTTCCCGTTGCTGGTCCTACCAGGTCTTGGCTTCCCGGAGATCCTGTTCCGCTTCCGGGCTGATAATGAGCGGAAGACTCATGGTTGGCCTCGCAGGCGGTTCTTGACTTCTTCCCAGGTTGAACCAGCCTTGGGGTTGGCTTCGTATGCAGTCAGGCGGCGCTGGAGATCTTGCTTCTGTGCATCCGTCAACGGCATCGCCTCCGGTTCGGCGGCAATGCTGTCCCAGATTTCCTCGACAAGAAGTATCCGTTGAGCCACACTGAGTCGGTCGATTCCAAGGGACTCATAGAGAGGGGACATTTCGCTTTCTCCTTGTAACGGGAAAATGTCAATCCGAATGTTCCATCTGTGACGTCTGCTCTCCATTCGCTTCGCCGTTCGATCGCGTTATACCTCCGCCCGCGATCGATTGCAACGCCGCCGCCCCGCGCTGCAGCCACTCCACCGATGGCAGCGGCAGTTGCAGCACCGGCTGTCCCGTCTTCGCATCGGTCCCCACCAGCGACGAAACCTCGATCGGCCCAGCGCCCGCTCCGCTCCGCAGCACCGCCGCCAGCGCCTCCAGGAATTGCACTCCCGCCTGCAGCAGCGCTTGCCGGGGGTCCACGTCCGGCTGGCTCGGGACCGACACTGGCGCCGGAACCGCTGCCGGCGCGGGCGCGACCACGGGGACCGGCTCCGGCTCGGCCGAGACCAGCTCGCGGACCGTGTCCAGCAGCGACTTCTGGCCCAGCTGGTCGAACAGCACCTCGTCGCTGCCGGTTGCGAAGACGCCCTCGAACAGCGTTCGCTTCTGCGCCACCACGCGCAGCACGCGCTCCTCGATGCTGTCGCGCGTTACCAGGTTGAACACCTGCACGGGGCGATGCTGGCCCATCCGATGCACCCGGGCGATCCGCTGCTCCAGCACGGCCGGGTTCCACGGCACTTCCAGGTTGACCACCGTGTCGGCCGATTGCAGGTTCAGCCCCGTGCCGCCCGCGTCGGTGCTGAGAAAGACCCGGCAGTCAGCGTCATCACGGAAGCGCTCCAGCAGGCCGCGCCGCTGCCGGCTCGGAATCGATCCACTCAGGAGCGTGTAGCCGACCCCCTGGGCCTGGACGACCTCCTCGGCCTTGCGCAGCATCAGCTCCCACTGGCTGAACACCACGACCTTGTGCGATCCCGAACCGAGCAGGTCTTGCAGCAGTTCGCCGAACTCGTCCAGCTTCGGTGAGACGTTGCTGCTCTGATCGAGCAGCCAGGTGCTGTCGCAGAGCATCCGCAAGTTGGTGATGCAGGCCATGATCCGCCGGCGATCCACCTCGGTCAGGTACTTCTTCTGCGTCAGCCGGGCCAGCGTTTGCTGATGCTCGCCGTAGAGGCGACGCTGCTCCTCGGCCATCTCCACCCAGACGGTCGTGTCCGTGCGAGCCGGCAGCTGCGACAGCACCTCGGCGCGCGTCCGCCGCAGCAGGATCGGCTCCAGCTTCTCGCGCAGCCGTTCCAGGTTGCGGTAACCGACAAAGTTGCCTTGCTCGTCCAGCACCCGATGATCGGACAGGAACTGGAACGCCGGCCCCAGCCGGCGGTCATCGACAAACTGGACGATGCTGTACAGCTCCTCCAGCTTGTTCTCCAGCGGCGTTCCGGTAAGCACGATCGCATAGCGGCTCCGCAGCCGTTTGATGGCCCGGGTCGTCTTCGATTCCCAGTTCTTGATGCGCTGGGCCTCGTCCAGCACGATCAGGTCCGGTTGCCAGGCGTTCAGCTCGTCCAGGTCGCGCACCGCCATCTCGTAATTGGTCAGCCGGTAAAACGTCGGCTCCCTGTACTGGGCTCGCCGCTGGGCCGTCGTCCCCTCGATCACCTGCACCGAGCGACCGGTGAACTTCTGGATCTCCGTCTGCCACTGGTACTTGACCGATGCCGGGGCGACCACCAGCACGCGCTCGATGCCGCGCTCCCGGGCCAAAAGCTCCACGGCTGCCATCGTCTGCACTGTCTTGCCCAGGCCCATCTCGTCGCCCAGGACACACCGGCCCCGACAGGCGGCGAAGATCGCCCCGCGGATCTGGTAGGGGTAGAGCGGCACCGTCAGCAAATCAAAGGATGAAGGCGGAAGGATGAAGGATGAATCAGAGGCCTCTTTTGATTCATCCTTCATCCTTCCGCCTTCATCCTTCCGAAGCTGGGCCAGCAGCTCGCGCTCGCGCTGGGCCATCTCCTTGCGCTCGATCTCGCGCTCCATGAACTCCATTGCGTCGGAGAAGATCGTCACCTGCTCGGGAACCTGGGCGACCATCTCGATCAGTTGCTGATAGCGGTCCCCGGCGATCCAGAAGCCGCGCGGATCGAAGAAGGTGTCGGCCAGCTGCCGCAGTGGGTCGGAGTGGCGCGGCGGCAAATGCAGACCGATGCGCAGCTGCTCGCCATATTGCAGGTAGATTTCCGGATGGGTGATGGCCGCCTTGCGGCGGCGCAGCTGGGGCGGCGTCTCGTCCTTGAGCGCGGCCAGGACCGCCTCCACGTGCTTGCAGGTGCCCAGGGTGTTGGTGCGGAAGTCGGGACATTCGCAGGTGTTGTCACCCAGGTCGAAACCGCGAATGCTCACCCGGTACTGGCCGCCCGAGGTCGGGTTGCTGACCAGGTAATCGCTGAAGACCCGATTGCGTCCCAGGTTCTGGACGCGGAGCTGCTCCTGGGCCGCCCGTCGCCTGCGAATGTCGATCTGTTCTTCGCGCAACATGAACCGGTCTCCACGTCCAGGCGCAAACCAGGCCGACGCGGCCCCCGCGTCGATGAACAAATGATTATTCCCCGGCGCCCGAAAAAACGCAACAGCACCTCGGAATTCTCTCTTTAGTTGCTTCTGCCATTGCCTTTCTGTCAAGCGGCCTCCACAATAGAAGAGGCTCAGGGCGGACGCCCTGCGGACCAGGGTGTCTACCCTGGGTGTGGCGTCCCCCCGGGTCAAACTCCCCCCTCACTCTTGGGCCAGTGCCCAAGCAATACCAGCACAAACAGGCCAGTTAGCCCGAAGCGAGGGCGACTTCCTTCCCTCGCTTGCGCTTCGGGCTAACAGGCGCGGTGCCGGAACGTCCAAAGTCCAAAGAGCAACCTACGTCTGTTCCCGTTGCCTGGGGGTCAAGATGCCAGACGATGATCGGACCCGAGAACAGCTCCTGGAAGAGGTGCAGACCCTTCGCCAGCGCCTGGCCGACCTGGAGCAGGCCGAGACGCGAAAACGAGCTGCCGAGGAGACGCTGCGCGAAAGCGTGCTTCGCTTCCGTGCCTTGATCGAGAACAGCGCCGATGCCGTCACCCTGCTTGGCCCGGACGGCGCCATTCGCTATGCCAATCCCTCCAATGTGCGCATCCTGGGCTACAGCACCCAGGAATGCGAGGGGTTGAATGCCTTTGACCTGGTCCATCCCGACGATCTGGCCCTGATCCGCCAGGTCTTCGAGCTGATGCTCGCGACTCCTCGGGAGGCGATCCCGATCCAGCTGCGCTCCCGGCACAAGGACGGATCGTGGCGCTGGATCGACGGCAAGGGCACCAACTTGCTGGATGAGCCCAGCGTCGGGGCCATCGTCTGCAATTACCGCGACGTGACCTCCCAGGTGCAGGCTAACGAAGAACGGGTGCGGCTGGCTGCCAGCCTGACGGAGCGGCTCGACGAGCTGCGCCGGAGCGAGCAGCGGCTGCGCCGCGCTCAGGAAATTGCGCAGCTGGGCGGCTTTGAGTGGCTGCTCCACCCGGAGGAAACCAGTTACTGCTCGCCCGAATTGTTCCGCATCCTTGGCATGGACCCGGCCGGGGGGCCAGTCTCCCGGCAAACCTTTGTCGATCAGCTGATTCATCCGGATGACCGCCCGGCCTTTCTGCAGGATCTCGATCGCTCCCTGAGCGAGGGCCGGCCCTTCCACCAGGAATTTCGCATTGTCCGACCCGAGGGGCACGCGCCCGCCCAGCGCGTCCGCTGGGTGCGCAGCCTGGCCGAGCCGCTCACCGACCTGGCTTCCTCTCCCGCCAGCGCCGACTCGCCCAAAGTCGTCGGCCTGGCCGGGACGCTGCTGGACGTCACCGAACGCCGGCAGCTGGAGCAGCAGCTGCTTCAGGCGCGGAAGATGGAAGCCATCGGCCGGCTGGCTGGCGGCGTGGCCCACGAGTTCAACAACATGCTCACGGTCATCAATGGCTTTGCCGACCTGCTGTTCGGGCACTGGTCGGCCGACGAGATGAGCCGGGAAATGATCAACCAGGTCCGCGAGGCCGGGGAGCGGGCCGCGTCGCTGACCCGGCAGCTGCTGGCGTTCAGCCGGCAAACGATCCTGGCGCCGGTGGTCCTCAATCTCAACGACCTGATCGGCCAGATGGAGAAAATGCTCCGCCGCTTGCTCCGCGCTGACGTCGATCTGACCGTGCAGCTGGACCCGGCCCTGGGTTCGATCAAGATCGACAAGGTCCAGCTGGAGCAGGTGGTCCTGAACCTGGTGCTCAACGCCCGGGACGCCATGCCGGCCGGCGGCAAGCTGAGCCTCGAAACCCGGAACGTCCATCTCGAGGAATCCAGTGAGCGGGCCGACGTGCGTCCGGGCCCCTGCACCTTGCTGTCCATTTCCGACACCGGCCCGGGCCTGGACGAGCAAACGCGGAGCCAGGTATTCGAGCCCTTCTTCACGACCAAGGAGCTGGGCCGAGGGACCGGCCTGGGCCTGGCCGTGGTCTTTGGCTTCATCAAGCAGAGCGAAGGCCACGTGGAAGTCGATAGCATCCTGGGCCGGGGTTCGACCTTCCGGATCTACCTGCCGACGGTGGCACCGGCCAACCCGGCCGGGGTGCGCGAGCCGGCGCTGGTGGACCTGCCGGGCGGCACGGAGACGGTCCTGCTGGTCGAGGACGAGGAAGGCGTTCGCCGGCTGGCCGGCACCGTGCTGCGGAGGTGCGGCTACGTGGTCCTGGAAGCGGCCGACGGACTGGATGCGCTGGCGGTGCTGGCCCGCACCCCGCTCACCATCGACCTGCTGGTCACGGACGTGATCATGCCGCGGATGAACGGCCAGGAGCTGGCGGCGCAGGTGCTCCGGCAATTCCCGGGTCTGAAGGTGCTGTTCGTGTCCGGTTACACCGATGAGGTGATAGGGCATGGTGGGGTGCTTGACCCGGGAACTGGCTACCTCCAGAAACCGTTCACGCTGACGGCCCTGACACGCAAGGTGCGCGAGACGTTGCAGAGGTAACTTCACCGTACCGGGCACCCCCAGGGTGATCGGAAGTTGGGGTTGACGGGGCAACGGCTTCATCCCAAATCTGGTACGCATTGACCTGCGGAGTCCTCCCGCGTTGCTGGCTGCCTGAAGAACTGCCGTCTCAGCCACTGCACGGTCTTGCCCAGCATCCGTCTGACCCATCCTGCCACCTTCTTCTGCGGCACCGCGCTCCAGATCCTCGCGTACGGTTACCTCCGTATGCTGGCCCGCGACCTGTCCGACGTCCACGGCGATTCTCCGCTTCTGGACTGCTCGGCACGAGTCCAATTGCTTTCTCGACATCCGCTTCCAGCCGACCTGATAGCTGAGCCACACAACCGCGACCAACAAGGTTTCCTTTCCCGATCTGCCATCTGCTGGCTGGTGGTCAGCTGCTTGGCTGCCGATTCGATTTGGGAACGAGATTCTTGCAGCGGTCCGCTGTTTTCCTTGACAGGGCTTCTCCTGGAGGAGTACTCTAACAGAAGAGGCTGCCGATCTCCTGCTTGCCAGGGCCCTCCACAATGTCGGTCCTTCCGTCTCATCCCTGGATCTTTCTTCTGGCGTTCCTGCTGCTGACCGCCAGCCTTGGCGATCGTCTCGCAAGCCGGCAGTTCCCCCACAATCCCGCATTCCAGACCGTTCGCTCCTTGCCCCCGTCGTGGCCGATCCCTCCGGCTCCGGCTCCAGGGCTCCCGAAACGCAAGGCCATCCTGCTGCTCGAAGAGGAATCGCCTACCAGCGAATCCTTCTCGTCCAGGACTCACGCCGCCCTGGTCTCCTCTGTCCATCCCGGCACCGGTCCGGTGCGGGAATCCCTTGTCCCTGCCGCGGATCGGGTGACTCCGCATGCGCCCCTCTGCATCACCCTGCGCACCCTGCTCATTTGAGTCCCACCGTACCGGAATACACACTTCACCGAAGTGTGGCTCCTGGCGACGTTGCCGTTTCCGGCGTTGTGATCTTTCTGTCCTCTGAGGGAGGGTAATCGTGTCTGTTCCGAAATGGCTCGCGAGTATCTGGATTGTGTTGCTGGCCTTGTCAGGGCAGGCGGCTGGCCCTGCTCTGAATAGCAGTCAGATGGCCCAGGCCGAGCCCCGGCTCAGGGCCCTGTTCGACAAGGCGGACCTGAATCGCGATGGCTTCCTCGACCGGGATGAGCTGGCCAGGTCCTACCGTGGACCCAACGCCAAATCCCCCGAGGGAGGAATGTATGACGACAAGGGACATCTGACGCCCCTCGTCTACCAGGCCCGGACCAAGTATCCCGACCTGGTCTTCCTGTGGGCGGTGGACAAGGATGGGGACAATCGCGTCAGCTGGGCTGAGTACCGGCAATTCGGTCTGGACGATTATGCCGCCAAGCTCAAACAGCAGCAAGCCCTGCAGGTGGCCATCCAGTCCGCCACCCGACAGGCCACCCGCAACCGCGGACGCACCGCCCCGCGCCAGCAGGCCCAGAACGTCCGCAACCTGCAGCGCCAGTACGCCGCCCAGCAACGGCAGGTCGTGAATTACCAGCGGAACGTGCAGCGCTACCAGTACAACATGCAGCGGGCCTACCAGATGGCGATGCGGCGGCAGTGGGAGATGCAGCAGCGCTGGGTCAACTACGTGCGGCAGCGAATGATGGCCGCGTATCGGGTGCCGCAACGACATTCCCAGGTGGTCTATCACCACGCTTACCGCCGCTGACTCCGCCCATGCCGTCGCGTGATCCATCAGCACCCAATGAGAGACTCGCATGCATAAGCTCCTTGCCATCCTCCTCGCCGGCCTGGCCCTGGCCGGCCCCTGCCGTGCCGACTCCGCCGAAGAGAAATCCCTGCGTCAATGGCTCCAGGGCCTGAAGTCGGCCGACGTGGCCGTGCGCCGCCAGAGCGCCCGGTCGCTGGCCCAGCATTGCACCGAGATCAACTCCGGGGCCGCCGGCGCCGTGCCCGCCCTGGTCGAGGCCCTGCACGACAAGGATGCCCAGGTTCGCGCCCTGGCCGCCGACTCCCTGGGTGAAATCGGTCCCGACGCCCATGCCGCGGTTGCCGGCCTTCGCCAATTGCTCACGGATGCCGAGCCCGACGTCCGGGCCCGGGCGGCCTTTGCCCTGGGCGGAATTGGGGAGGCGGCCAAGGCTGCCGTTCCGGCGCTGGGCCAGATGCTGCACGACAAGGATGAAACCGTTCGGCTGAACGCGGCCGCGGCCCTGGCGGAGATCGGCACCCAGGAGGTGGTGCCGCTGCTGATCAAGGCCCTGGGGGACAAGGCGGCCGGGGTCCGTCTCAATGCGGCCGCGGGCCTGGGCGAGCTTGGTTCCCGGGCCCAGGCCGGCGTTGCCGCCCTGGTGAGGGCGCTGAAGGACGAGGACGAGGGCGTGCGCGGCCAGGCGGTCGTGGCCCTGGGAGAGATCGGTGCCGAGCCGAGAACCGTGGTGCCGGCGCTGGTGGCGATGCTCAAGGATGAGCATGCGGGAGTACGCGGTGATGCCGCTCGCTCCCTGGGGTTGTTCGGGACTCAGGCCCGCGAAGCCGTCACCGCGCTGACCGGGCTGCTCCATGACATGGATGAAGCCGTGCGCGTGCAGGCTGCCGAGGGGCTGTTCCGGATCGAGGGTCAGGCCAAGGCTGTGCTGCCGGTGCTGCTCAAGGGGCTGGAACACAGCGATCACGTGGTGCGCGGGGACGCCGCGCACGTGCTGGGTCTGATGGGAGCGGAGGCGCGCTCGGCCCGTTCGCACCTGGTTCACTTGCTGTCCGACAAGAACGCCGGGGTGCGGGTGCAGGTGGCCGAGAGCCTCTGGCAGATTACGCGGGAGAGCAAGGACGTGCTGCCGGTGCTTCAGGCCGAACTGGCGAACAAGGACACGTTCGTGCGGCTGGAGGCGGTGCATGCCCTGGCCGAGATGGGCCCGCACGCCGCGGCGGCCGTCCCCGCGCTGCGCAAGGCCCTCCACGACCGCCATCCGGAAGTCCGCCGACGGGTCAGCGAGGCGCTCGAAAAGATCGAGCGCAAGCAGGTGCCGGCCGCCAAACCGTGACGACAGGCCCCCGCGTCACTTCAGCTCCGGCCGGACGTTGCCGTAAGACCACGGCTTGCCCGTGAACGGCAGCGGCTTTGCCGGTTGCGGCACCGCGCCCGGCTTCAGCTGCTTGGTCAGGGCCACGCCTGTGTCCGCCATCTTCCGGCCGGCGGTGATCTCCAGGTTGCTGTAGCTGGTCAGCCGGGTCTCGTAGCCGCCGCCGCCGGTGCCGAACGCCTCCTCGGTCGGCACGTAGCCCACACAGCCGTTGGCCAGCGACACCGGGAAGGTGAAGGGAAACGGACTGCGGGCCTTGATGTCCAGCCCATACTGGCAGAAGTATTCCGCCGGCGTGGTCACGAACACCGCCGGGCCGACCTGCACCGCCTGCACCTCGACATCGACCACCGGGGTCTTCTTCAGCAGAGCGTCCAGCAGCACGATCTCCTTGGCAAAGGTCCACTCGGTGCGATCCCCTTTCGGAGGCGGTTGCCGCACCATCTCCTGGCACTCCTTGAGCCGTTCCGGCGACGGCGGCCGGCGGTTGATCCGCAGCACCTCGGCCCGGAAGTCCACCGGGGTCAGGCTGCCGCGCTCCAGGCCGAGCATCACCTTCACTGCTTCCGCACCGACCCGGCCGCCGACCCGCTGGGCCCACTGATCGCCGGTCGGGTACTTGTACGGACTGCGGTTATCGACCTGGGTGATGTCGCCCGACGCCCCGGCCAGAAACACCACCACCGTGTCCTTGCCGAAATAGCCCTGGATCGCCTTTTCGAGGTAGTAAATGTAATTCGCGGAGATGCCGCCCGGGCTGGTGGTCGCATGGCAGGCGAAATTGACAATGCAGCCCAGGCAGTTGCCCTTGCCGTCCCAGGCCGCGACCACGCCAACGTCGGGGTCGATCGGGCCGGCCGGCTCCAGGATACCGGGATTGCCCTGGCCGGGATGGGTGATGGTCCGGCCGTCGCGCATCTTGAAACGCCGGTTGAACGCCACGGTCGCCTCCCGGCCCTTGTCCACGCCCGCCTGGGCGAGAACTCGCTTCTCGTAGGCCTGGCAGACCGCATCCACCAACGCTTTCTCGACCCGCTCCAGGTATTTCGCGTCAGCGCAGGTCGTTTGCTCGTAGGCCAGCTTCTGCACCTCCTTGGGCGCATGGTCGTACTCGCCAGGCATCACCCCGATGATCGGCCCGGAAGAGTGGGAGTGCGAAGCAGAGATGAGGATGGCTTCCTGGGCGATGCCAGTCTTCTCGTGGATGGCCTTGCGGACCCTGGTCACCGTGGTCCGGTGGATGCCCAGGGCGTCGATGCCGACCAGGGCCACCACCTTCTTGCCATCGTCGAACACGGCAGCCCGCACCTTACAGGGATCGTGAATCGACTTGTGATACACCTTGCCATAGCTGCCGGGGGCCTCCGAGCCGATCTCCGGCGTGATGTCGCGCTCGGCAAAACCCGCCTTGAACACCACGGCTGGCTCGGCCGACCCGGCGGCCGCAGCGGTCAGAAACAGGGCCACACCAGCGAGCAGCCCGCGAAGCGTCAGCGATTTCATGATGCGTTCCTCCCTTCGTCTGCTCTTGTATTGGCGAAGCCAGCCCACCGCAAGGGGTGATTCTGACGAAGGCCGCGCCCGCTTTCCGGCGTTTCTTCCGATTCCTGTTGTGGAGGCGCGTGCCGATTGTGCGCGCTCCTCCACAACAGGGTTCTGACCGCCCGACACAGCGTCAGTAGCGTGAGCTTCGCGTTGTTGCTCACGTTGGGGGAGTAAGGGACCTGGGTCGGGCGGTTTTCACTCCCACGAGCCGCCGGGTTTATCCCGGCGGTCTTCTCCGCCGGGATAAACCCGGCGGCTCGTCAAAAGACTTGACGCCGCCATTCCTTTCGTTCAGGGTAACAGTGCGGAACGAGCGAACACGTGACATCTAGGTGCATCATGCAAGTCTGGATCGGTACGTCCGGCTATTCCTACGCCGAGTGGGTTGGCGGCTTCTATCCCTCGGGGCTGCGCTCCGATCAGATGCTGAGCTACTATTCCCGTTGTTTCCCCCTGGTCGAGCTGAACTACACCTTCTATCGGCCGCCGACGGCCGCCGGGCTGGTCCACCTGGCCCAGCAAACGCCGCCGCAGTTCCAGTTCCTGGTCAAGCTCCCCCGAACGATCAGCCACGAGCAGAGCCCCCGAGATTTGGCCGGCTTCCGCGAAGCCGTGGACGCGCTGCACGAGCGCGGGCAATTGCTGGGCCTGCTCTGCCAGTTGCCGCAAGCGATCCACGACAGCAAGGCCAATCGCGACTGGCTCCAGTCCCTGGCGGAGACCCTGCGCGACCGGCATCTGGCGATCGAGTTTCGCCATCGCTCCTGGGCCACGCCCGAACTCGGCCCGTGGCTGCGCGAACAGGGACTCGAACTGGTCGCGGTGGACAGTCCCGACTTGCCGGCCCTGTTCCCCTCGGGGTTGCACTATCCCCAGCCTCGGGTCTACGTCCGGCTGCACTCCCGGCGAGCCGATGCGTGGTACAAGTCAGACAAGGAACGCTACGACTACAGCTACAGCGATCAGGAACTGGGGGAGTGGGTCACCGCCCTGGCCGGGGCTGATGGCACGGACATGGCGCTGTTCCTGTTCAACAATTGCTACCGCAGCCAGGCGGCCGTCAATGCTCGGCGGCTGGAAACCCTGTTCGGGGAGTCTGCCCCGGAAGTGAACGTGGTGCAGCCCTTCGCGGAGCCGCCGGCCGAGCAGGGGGAGTTGTTTGGGCTTGCTTCCTCGCCAAGCGAGGAGTGACGGTCGGCTCGCCGATCTGAGTGTGCAGGGCAACCCGCCGGGGCGGGAGGACAGGGAGCGCGGCGAGACGCCGCTCCCTGCCCGGATTGCACCGCTGGAAGCGGCGGCTCCAAGGGAGGACGTCCGCTCAGCCGGGCATAGCAGGCGGAGGGGCAAGGATGTGCCGGGGCGGGGCGGCGGTTAATCGACCGCCCCTCCCACAGATCCGGCCAATGGCAATGCTTGCCACCAGCAAGATCGTCAGCATTGGATTACTCTCCGTGGAACTGGAAGTTATTGTCATGATCTTCCGGCTGGAGTGGGCCCCGCTCTATTGCGGTCTCGCTTGCCTGGTCGGATGCCCGATCTGGGGCCTGTACCTCCGCAAACTCGGGAAGCAGCTGAGCTGATCCGCGTCGAGAGAAGAGAAACCCGCTTTCCGCACGTGCTTCAAATCGGCGACGATGATGAAGCTGACGATCACCAGCAGAATCCAGGAACTGATGATCCACACCGAGACGACGTGCCAGGTAGTGCGCTGGTTGGGGTAGACCCACGCTCCGAGATAGGTAGACAGGTTCTCAGCGATCCAGACAAAGAAGCCAATCAGCACGAAAGACAACACCAGCGGCATCGTCCGTCGCTGCCGCCAGGGCACGTAATGGACCCGGCTGCGGCGGAACACCCAGACAATGGCCACGACCAGCAGCCAGCGTACGTCCGGTACAAAGTGGCGGGTGAAGAAGTTGCCGTAGATGGCCAGCGCCAGCGGCACGCTCTGCCAGTAGGGCGGATAGTCCTCCAGTTCCAGCCGCAGCACCCGCCAGGCCTGGCACATGTAGCTGGCCACGGCCGCATACATGAAACCGGAGTAAAGGGGCACCGTCCCGATCTTGAAGAAGCCCCCTTCGGGGTAACTCCAGGCACCGATGCTCGGGTGCGTCTTGAATAACTCCAGGATCAGGCCCAGGAGATGGAACGCGGTCAGCACCAGGGCCTCTTCCGTTGTTTCCAGGCGCGTTGCCAGCAAGAGGATCTGGATACCCACCGCGGCCAGAAACAGGAAATCGTAGCGGGCCAGGCCGAAAAGCGGGACGTGGCGGGAAAGGAACAGCAGCAGGAGGAAGCTCCCCGCGAAGAGGCACGCTCGTGCTTGCTTCACCCCAAACAGGAAGAATTCCCAGAGAAACGCTGCCATCGCTGAACGCCTCCCTCTCTGGATCGCTCCGCCGCGAGCATACCGCCTTCTCGGTCCCGGAACCAGACCGTCTGGCGGACCCATTCCCAGCGCGGGCGTATACTTGACGAAAAAGTACGTGTTTCTACAATGATAGAGGACAGAGAGGCACAAGGAGAGGCACGCATGAAGATCACGGCCCAGGAAGAATACGGGTTACGCTGTCTGCTCCGGTTTGCCCGGACCGGCACGGAGGCGGTGTTAACCATCTCGGAGATTGCCGCCGCGGAAGGGCTGTCTGTTCCCTACGTGGCGAAGTTGCTGGCAATCTTGCGTCAGGGCGGGCTGATCGAGAGTGTCCGGGGGCGAAGTGGCGGCTATCGGCTGCGCGCGGCACCGGAGGAGACCCGCCTGGGATCGGTCCTGCTGGTCCTCGGCGAGCCGCTTTTCGACGACCCCGGCTATTGCCAGAGGCACGCGGGCACGGAGGACAATGCGTCCTGTGTCCACCGGGACGGCTGCACTTTGCGGGCCCTGTGGGGTGCCCTGGAAACGTGGATGCGGCAGGCGCTGGACCGGATCACCCTGGCCGACCTTCTTCAGGACGAGAGCCGAATTCCCCCGTTGCTCCGGTCGCATCTGGGAGACGTCCTCGAAGAAGCGCCGCTGATCCACTTGAGCTATGGCCAGGGGCCAGGGAGGAGACAATGAGTACTGCGACCAGGACCATCGAGGAATTCGCCAATCGCGAATATCAGCACGGCTTCGAGACGACCATCGAGGCGGACACCGTGCCGCGCGGGCTGAACGAGGACACCATCCGGCAAATCTCCGCCCGCAAGAAGGAGCCGGAGTTCCTGCTGGAGTGGCGTCTGAAGGCGTATCGGCACTGGCTCACCATGAAGGAGCCGAAGTGGGCCCACGTCAAGTACCCGGCCATCGACTACCAGGACATGATCTATTATTCGGCCCCCAGACCGAAGAAAGCCCTGAGCAGCATGGACGAGGTCGATCCGGAGCTGCGCCGGACCTTCGAGAAGCTGGGCATTTCCCTGGAGGAGCAGCAGCGGCTGAGCGGCGTGGCGGTCGATGCGGTCTTCGACAGCGTCTCCGTGGCCACCACGTTCAAGGAGAAGCTGGCATCGCTGGGGATCATCTTCTGCTCGTTTACCGAGGCGGTACAGAAACACCCGGAGCTGGTGCGCAAGTACCTCGGCTCGGTTGTGCCATACAACGACAACTTCTTCGCCACGCTCAACTCGGCGGTGTTTAGCGACGGCTCGTTCTGCTACGTACCCAAAGGGGTGCGCTGCCCGATGGAACTGTCCACCTATTTCCGGATCAATGCGCGGGACACGGGACAGTTCGAGCGAACGCTAATCATTGCTGATGAGGGAAGTTACGTCAGCTATCTGGAAGGCTGTACAGCTCCCGTGCGTGACGAGAACCAACTCCACGCCGCCGTTGTGGAACTGATCGCCCTGGACAATGCTCAGATCAAGTATTCGACAGTGCAGAACTGGTATCCGGGCGACAAGGAAGGCAAGGGCGGCATCTACAACTTCGTCACCAAGCGCGGCAAGTGTGCGGGCGTTGGCTCGAAAATCTCGTGGACTCAGGTCGAGACCGGATCTGCGATCACCTGGAAGTATCCGAGCTGCATCTTGCAGGGAGATAACTCCGTCGGTGAGTTCTACTCGGTGGCCTTGACCAACCACTATCAGCAGGCCGACACCGGCACCAAGATGATCCACCTGGGCAAGAACACGCGCAGCACCATCGTCTCGAAGGGGATCTCGGCCGGGCACGGTCAGAACGCTTATCGCGGCCTGGTCAAGATCATGAAGGGCGCGACCAATGCGCGCAATTACTCGCAGTGCGACTCGCTGCTGCTGGGCGACCGCTGCGGGGCGCACACCTTCCCGTATCTGGAGGTGCGGAACAACACGTCGCAGGTGGAGCATGAGGCGTCCACGTCGAAGATCGGCGAGGATCAGATCTTCTATTGCAAGCAGCGCGGCCTCTCGGCGGAGGACGCCGTGAACCTGATCGTCAACGGCTTCTGCAAGCAGGTGTTTCTCAATCTGCCGATGGAATTTGCCGTGGAGGCGCAGAAGCTGCTGGGAGTGAGTCTGGAAGGCAGCGTTGGGTGAGAGACATCATTCCCGTGGGTCTGCGTTGTTCCCGTGGGTGCGCTGCGCGACCCACGGGAAGAAGAAGCACGGAAAGGAACAACAGATGCTGGAAATCAGGAACCTGCACGCGGGCATCGATGGCAAGGAGATCCTGCGTGGCGTCGATCTGACGATTCACGCTGGGGAGGTCCACGCCATCATGGGGCCGAACGGCTCGGGCAAGAGCACGCTGGCCCAGGTGCTCGCGGGCCGGGACACCTACGAAGTGACCCAGGGAGAAGTGCTGTTCGAGGGCAAGGACCTGCTGGAGATGGACCCGGAAGAGCGTGCCCGGGAGGGGATCTTCCTCGCCTTCCAGTACCCGGTGGAGATCCCTGGCGTCAGCAACACTTACTTCCTCAAGGCGGCGCTCAATGCGATCCGGTGCCATCGCGGCCTGGAACCGCTGGATGCGATGGACTTCCTGAGTCTGGTCAAGGAGAGGGCGAAGCTTCTCCATCTGGATCAGAGCCTGCTCAACCGGCCGGTCAACGAGGGCTTTTCCGGCGGTGAGAAGAAGCGCAACGAAGTGTTCCAGATGGCGGTGCTGGAGCCGAAGCTGGCGATCCTGGACGAGACGGACTCCGGCCTGGACATCGACGCTCTGCGGATCGTTGCTGATGGCGTCAACGCCATGCGAGGCAAAGACCGGGCCATCCTGGTGGTGACGCACTACCAGCGGCTGCTGAACTACGTAGTGCCCGACACGGTCCACGTTCTGGTGGAAGGGCGGATCGTCCGATCGGGCGGCAAGGAGCTGGCCCTGGAACTGGAGGCGAAGGGGTATGCCGGGATTGAGAAGGGGGCCAGGCAGGGCCAACCAGCCTGAGGAGGAAGGGACCAGAGATGTTCGCTGTGATGGAAGAAAGAGACCACTACTGCTCCAGCTTCTCCGCATGGGAGGAGAGGTTCGCCGGGGACGCGGCCGCGCCGTTGAGCCGGCTGCGCCGAGCGGCGATGGAGCGCTTTTCCGAACTGGGGTTTCCCACTCTGCACGATGAGGAGTGGCGCTTCACCAACCTCGCTTCGCTGCTGAAGGTCCCATTTGAGCCGGGCGAAGAGGAGTTCCGTCTCCAGCGTTCCGCGCTGCCGGCCGGCGTCCTGGTGTGCAGCCTGGCGGAAGCAATGGGCCGGTATCCAAACTTCGTCGAGCCGCATTTAGCTCGCTACGCAGATTGGGAGAACAACACTTTCACGGCCCTCAACACCGCGTTTCTCCGGGATGGGGCCTTCGTTTACGTCCCGGCGGGGAAGATTGTCGAGGAGCCCATCTACCTGCCGTTCATCGCGGCCGAGTCCGCTACGCCGCTTGTCTGGCACCGTCGCTGTTTGATCGTCATGGGACCGGACAGCCAGGCGCGAATCGTCGAGAGCTACGATGGAGCGGAGAGGGTGTACTTCACCAACGCGGTGACCGAAGTGGTCGTGGCACGAAACAGCGTGCTTGACCATTACTGCCTCCAGCGCGAGAGCAAGAAAGCGTTCCACATGGCCACCGTCCAGGTGCATCAGGATCAGGGCAGCCGCTTCACGTCGCATTCGTTTGCCCTCGGCGGGGCTATCGCCCGTACCAACCTGAATGTCGTGCTGGATGCGGAAGCGTGCGAGGCCACGCTCAATGGCCTGTACCTGGCGAGCGGAGATCAGCTGATCGACAACCACACGCGCATCGACCACGTCCGGCCGCGTTGCACCAGCCATGAACTGTACAAGGGCATTCTCGATGGCCGGGCGCGCGGTGTCTTCAATGGCAAGATCCAGGTGTATCCCGATGCCCAGAAGACCGACGCCCGGCAGACCAACAAGACGCTGCTCCTCTCCGGCGACGCCATGATCGACGCCAAGCCGCAGCTGGAGATTTACGCTGACGACGTCAAATGCACGCACGGAGCCAGCATCGGTCAGCTCGACGAGGAGCAGATCTTCTACCTGCGCACACGCGGCCTCGATCGGCAGTCGGCGAGCCGGCTGCTCACGTATGCCTTTGCCAACGACATCGTCAACCGCATTGAGATTGCCGCACTTCGGGCGCAACTGGAAGAGGTGTTGGCCGGCTCGTCCTGGGGCGGCAATCAAACAGTCAAGGAGGCGCCCTGACCATGTTTCCAACGACTTTGACGCCACGTGCGAAGGCACCGAATCCGTTCGACGTGGACCGTGTCCGAGAGGACTTCCCGGCCCTGGACCAACAGGTCCACGGTCGGCCCCTGGTGTACCTGGACAATGCGGCCACCACTCAGAAGCCGCAAGCAGTCCTGGACGCGCTGATGCGTTTCTACGGGGAGGAATGCGCCAACGTCCACCGCGGGGTTCATCTGCTCAGCGAACGAGCGACTCGTGACTACGAGGCAGCCCGGTCCAAGGTCCAACGGTTCCTCCATGCGGCGGACAGCCGGGAGATTGTCTTTGTCCGCGGTACAACGGAAGCGATCAACCTGGTGGCCAGCAGCTACGGCCGCAAGCACGTTGGGGCGGGTGACGAGGTGTTAATCACCGCGATGGAGCATCACTCCAACATCGTCCCTTGGCAGATGCTGTGCGAGGAGCGCGGCACAAAGCTGCGCGTGGCTCCCATCAACGACGCAGGCGAACTGTTGCTGGAGGAGTACGAGAAGCTCCTTGGTCCAAGGACACGGTTGGTGGCGGTGGCCCACGTATCCAACGCCCTGGGTACGATCAATCCGGTGCGGCAGATCATTGACCTGGCTCATCGCCGAGGCGTCCCAGTGCTGCTGGATGGGGCCCAGGCCGTGCCGCATTTGCCGGTCAACGTGCGCGAGCTGGATTGCGACTTCTACGCATTCTCCGGGCACAAGCTCTATGGCCCAACGGGGATCGGCGTGCTGTACGGCAAGGCTCACTTGCTCGAAGAGATGCCGCCTTACCAGGGTGGCGGCGACATGATTCGCTCCGTCACCTTCGAGAAGACCATTTACAACGATCTGCCCTACAAGTTCGAGGCGGGGACTCCCAACATTGCGGGAGCCATCGGGCTCGGCGCTGCCATCGACTATCTCAATGGCGTTGGACTGGAAGCCGCTGCCGCCCACGAGCATGAAGTTCTGGCCTATGCGACCGAAGCGTTGTCAGCAGTGCCAGGCTTGCGCCTGATCGGCACGGCACGCGACAAGGCCGGCGTCCTCTCCTTCGTCCTGAAGGGAGTCCATCCGCACGACGTCGGGACCATTCTGGACCGGGAAGGAATCGCCGTTCGTGCGGGCCACCACTGCGCCCAGCCGGTGATGCAGCGCTTCGGCATTCCGGCGACAGCGCGAGCGTCGCTTGGCCTGTACAACGCCTGTGCGGAGATCGACGTCCTCGTGCGGGGCATCCACAAGGTGAGGGAGCTGTTCGCATGACGTCCGAGCTGCGTGAACTGTACCAGAGCGTCATCCTTGACCATCACAAGAAACCGCGCAACTTCCACAAGATTGCGGATGCCGATCACAGCGCCGAGGGGTACAACCCACTCTGCGGCGACCATGTCACTGTCTATCTCAAGCTGGAAGGCGACGTGGTCAAGGACATCAGCTTCGAGGGCGACGGCTGTGCGATCTCCCGGTCCGCGGCGTCGATGATGACGGAGTCCCTCAAGGGCAAAACCAAAGCGGAGGCCGAGGCCCTGTTTCGCCGTTTCCACGAGCTGCTCACCGGGAACGAGGAAGCAGCTGAGACGACCGGCCCGGCGCTGGGCAAGCTGGAAGTGTTTTCCGGAGTGCGTGAGTTTCCGATCCGGGTCAAGTGTGCGACGCTGCCCTGGCACACCTTCCGGGCCGCGCTCCAGGGCAAAGGAAAAACCGTTTCCACAGAGTGAGGAAGTCGCATGGACGATCAAGCCAAGTTTGTCCCACTTAATCTGACAAAGCTGCCTGGTCACACCGAGGACACGAAGCCCCAGGAGGCCGACCAGAGTGGGGATCTAGAAGAGCGCGTGATCGCTGCCCTGAAGAGTTGTTACGACCCGGAGCTTCCAGTCAACATCGTCGAACTGGGATTGATCTACGAGCTGCGGGTCGAATCATCGGGTGAAGTTTACATCCGCATGACGCTCACGTCCCCCGGCTGTCCCGTCGCGGATTCCCTTGTCCGAGAAGTGCAGTCCAAGGTCCAGACCGTACCCGGCGTTTCCTTCGTTCGGGTGGAACTGGTCTGGGACCCACCCTGGGACCGCAGCCGGTTGTCGGCGGCGGCTCAACTCGAATTGGGCCTATTTTGAAGCTTCATCTCCAGGAAAAGCCCCCGTTCTTGAAGTTTCTCCTGCACCTCGCGTAGACACGTCGTCCCGAAGTTGCGGATCTCCAGCAATTCCTCCTCGCTTCGGATTACCAAGTCACGCACCGTTATCATGGCTTCCGATTCCAAGCAGTTTGTCGCTCGAACCGACAAATCCAGCTCCCATAATGGTCGGTTTAGTCTCCGCTGGAGTTCGGCGGCCCCTTCCGGCCACGGCAAGATTGCTGCACCACAGAGAACGGCCGCTGGACAGCGCGGGAAAGTCAAGGTGCGTTCCTCATGTCCCTCCAAAGCATTCCCTAACACAGATTGGACCCACGTCAGATTCCTTCCACCGCCAACGAGGGGAACAGCAACTCCATCCAGAACTCGGACCTCTCCCACCGCCAGAGTGCCCTCGACAACTGTCCTCTGAGAAAAGGATCTGAATGCAGATACTCCGTTGGTGCCGGTGACGTGAAACCTCAATGGTCGCCTGCTCCAGAGTTCGACACAATGCCTGTGCCACTCCAGGTCAAGGGACTTGCGCAGCTCCACCAGCTGTTCGGCAGTTGTCTTCACCCGCTCGGCTTCAACGACGCCCTGCCAAAGCGCGATTCGCAGTCGCAGGTATCGGCTCCGTGGATCGCCTTGCTCTTCGAGCCAATCAGCGTAGACGAGCCAGGTTCCATCGTCTTCCGGGTCGGCGTTCAGCGCGGCGAGAAAGCTCTGTTCCTGATCCACGATTTGCTGTCCTCCCCCTCGTGCCGGATGGCGATCTGCTGAGGTTCCCTGACTGGTCGCTCAGAGCCAATTTACAGGCATGAATGGGGAACTGGCAATCCTTCCTCTCTGTCACCGTTCCGGTGGGTACACCGTCTTGCTGGCGATGGGATGTTGCCAGAGCATCTTACCGCTGCGAAGGTCGATCGCCTTGAGCATGCGGGTGCTTTCGACCGGCTGGGTAAGCGAGCCGGTAATCGGCCCGCCTTGCAACACGAACAGCCGGGGACCAATCACGATCATGGCCTGGGTCGCGGGCTCGAACGTCACCCGGCCGACAACCTCCACCGTTTCCAGCTTGATCAGCGTCCAGGCGTAGCGTTCGCGGTCGTTGTTTGCACCCCGCTGGTCCGGACTGGTCTGGACCTCGCGGACACAGAGAAGCCGCTCGTCCAGGGTCGGCAGCAGCGTCACTTGCTTGCCATGAATCAGCTCGCGGGGCGGAGCGTTGGCGACGCCGGTGCGATCCCAGGACAGCAGGACCAGTTTTTGCTGGTCCTTGTGGGACTCCTGGATCACCGCCTTGTACTGGCCCGCAACGGGGCCCTGCCAGCGGATCGCCTTCTTCTCCAGGTCCTTGGCGGGAACGGTGGGACCGAGGGTCACGGGCACCGGCTCGACCGGGAAGTGCTGGACCTTGCCGCTGGTCAGGTCGATCCGCACCTTGCCCTCGCCCTGTCGGCGTGCGGCGGCCTCCAGTTGCGGCGTCGGTTTCTCCTTGCCGCGATACCAGGCCCGGGCCTGCCAGTTCAGGACCAGGACGCCCTGTTCCAGGTCCCAGCCGGCCTTGAAGGAATGGCCGGGGGCCTCGCCGGTTATCACCCACCCGGGCAGGACCACCGGATCGGACTCGAGCAGCACCTCGCCCCTCTGGTTCAGGTCGTAGACGAAAATCCGCAGCCGGTTGCGTTTGGTCCCCGCCTGAGCGTAGAGCCGCTGGTCGGCGACCAGAAGGGGAACCTGGGCCTCGTTGCTGGTCCAGAGGACGTGGCCGGTCATCAGATCGATGGCCTCGATGCCACCGCTTGCGCTGGCGACGTATCCTGTCCGACCGGTGGCGTCGGCCAGGCCGCAAGGCAGGGGAGTGTTGACTGGCCCCGCCAGGATCGGGCTGGAAAGTACCCCGCTTACCAGAAGCAGCGTCGCGAGCCCGATTTGCCTGGTCATGCCGGCCTGCCTTTCCTGACAATCCGATGGGAACACGTCTGTTCATTTATCGGATCGCGGGCCGGCAAAATCCGCAAAAAGTGACAGGTCGATCAAGGAGCGCGTTTGGCCTCCAGCTCCTGCCAGCGGGAATAAAGCCGCTCGACCGCCTGCTGCGCCTCCTCCAGGGCCCGGCACGCCTCGGCCAGGGCGACGTGGCCTGCCGTGGCGGCTCGCTCGACCTCGGCCTGCCGGCTGAGGACCAGTTCCTCCGCGGCCAGGATGGCCGGCTCCATCTGCTCCAACTCTTGCTGCTCGCGATAGGTGAGCTTGCGAGGTTTCGCAGTCTGCGGGGCGGGAGCAGGACGCGGGCGGCGCGGCGGCAACAGGTCTGGCAGCCTCGGCGACCGTCCGCTCATACGCGGTGAGCCATTGAGCGACGCTGCCGTAGACGGCCGAGCCGCCCCGGCCGTCCAGCCCGATCACCTCGGTACAGAGCCGATCCAGCAAGTCGCGGTCGTGACTGACCACGACCAACGCTCCGGGGAACTCTTCCAGCGTGTCCTCCAGCACCTCCAGGGCCGGGATGTCGAGGTCGTTGGTCGGCTCGTCCAGCAGCAGCAGGTCGGCCGGCTGCAGCATCAGCTGGGCGATGCGGACACGGGCCTGCTCGCCGCCGGAGAGACTGCCGACGAGGACGTCCAGCTGTTCGGGCTGGAAGAGGAACTGCCTGGCCCAGGCCGCGACGTGCAGCGGCCGATCTCGGTATTTCACGGTGTCGCCGTTGGGACAGAGCGCCTGCCGCAGCGTTGCCATTGGATTAAGCGCGGCCCGGCCCTGCTCGAACAGGACCGACCGCAGGCCATCGGCCCGTGTGATCGATCCGGAGTCGGGGGCCGCCTCGCCCGAGAGGACACGCAGCAGGGTGCTCTTGCCGCTGCCGTTGGCCCCGAGCAGGCCGAGCTTGGTCCCGGGCGACAGCAGCAGGTCAAGCCCCGCGAACAACGGCCGACCGCCGAGGGATTTGCCGAGACCCGTGGCGGTCAGCAGTTTGCGCGTCTGCCGGCCGGTGCCGACGAAGTCAATACCCGCCGAGCCGGCCGCGGCATTGCGATATTTCAGGTCTGCCAGCTCCTCACGGCGACGGGCAGCCTCGTCGATGCGGAAGCCGGCCTTGCGCGTCCGCGCCGCCGCCTTGCGGCCCAGCCACTCGGTTTCCCGCCGGACCTGGTTGGCCACCGACTCCTGCCGCCGTGCCTGCGCTTCCAGGAACTCCTCCCGCCGTTCGGTAAACTGGTCATAGGAGCCGGGGGCACGGAAAGAGCCGCCGGGATAGACCCGGTTGACCTCGATCATTTCGTCGGCCACGGCGCGGAGGAAGGCCCGATCGTGGGTGGCGACCACGTAGCCGAAGGGAGCGGACCGCAGCAGCCGTTCCAGCCAGACGATGCCCGGCAGGTCGAGGTGGTTGGTGGGCTCGTCGAGCAGCAGCAAGTCGGGCTTGCACACCAACTCGCGGGCCAGTGCCAGTCGCTTCCGCCAGCCGCCGGAGAGGACGCCTGCCATCTGGTCGAGGTCAGTGAAGCCGACCTGGGTGAGCGTGACGTCGGCTCGTGTCTCGCGCTCGTGCTCCTCGATCGGCTCCCCGGCGAGGGCGGCCAGCACCACCTCACGGACGCTCTGTCCAGGAGAGAAGACGTCGTCCTGAGCCAGGTAGCCGAGCCGGGCGGAGCGCCGCAGGGAGCGCGTGCCGCCGTCGGGCTCCTCGCGGCTGGCCAGCAGCTTCAGCAGGGTTGATTTTCCCGAGCCGTTGGGGCCGATCAGACCAACGCGCTCGCCGGCGCGGAGGTCGAGAGACAGATCGGTGAACAGAGGTCGAGGGCCGAATGCCTTGGTCAGGCCCTGCACGCTTAACAGGAGGGTCATGCTCGATCTCGCTCGGGGGCGGCTCAACAGCAGGGTCGGCCCGCGCCGGGCCCTCCTCCTATTGGTCCCACAATGGTGCCGGAAGGGCAAGGGCAGTCATTGGCCAGGAGTCGCGCAGGAGCCGAGCCGCGCCACGCAGCGCAGCGGAGTAAGCGGCCCGAGAGCCGCAGCACCGCTTACTCCGCTGCGCTGCGTGCGCGGCTCGGCTCCTGCGCGACTCCGTCCGGGCAGGTTGGCTTGACAGCTGCGCGAAGTGATCGTACGTTTAGATTTCACGCCGGCGCAACCGTGTGAGAATAATAGGTTGGAGGCGAAACCATGAGCCGGCCACCGAAAGCGAACGGGTACGTGACCGACGAACCGACCTCTCGGCGCATGTCTGCGGTCCATACTCGGAACACCACCCCCGAAAAGATCGTCCGCACACTCCTGACCCGGCTGGGTTTTCGTTACCGCCTCTGCAGACACGACTTGCCCGGCCGGCCGGACGTGGTCTTTCCGGGGAGGAAGAAGCTGATTTTCGTGCATGGCTGTTTCTGGCATCGGCACAAGGGCTGTGCCCGGACGACGACCCCACGCCGCAATGCTTCCCTGTGGCACGACAAGTTCACCCGGACGGTCCGCCGTGATGCGAAAAACAGGAGGGAGCTGGCCGCCCTCGGCTGGGACGTCCTGGTCGTCTGGGAATGCGAAACGGCCAACGGCACGGCCCTGACGGACAAGCTCAGATCATTCTTGCAGGGAGAGTGAAGCGTTGATCGACCCAAGCACGCCGGGTAAACTGAACTCATGGAGACTCCCTACGACGAAGCCACCGCCTACCACGAAGCCGGCCACGCGGTGGTAGCTCTGATCCTGGGCCGGCCCGTGCATCACGTCAGCGTTTTGCCGAACGAGCAGTTCCTCGGCCAGTGCCGGTTCGGTAAAGGCGTGTTCCGGCCCTCGGAGGACTGGCTGGAACGCGAAATCCTCATCGCCCTGGGAGGAATGGCCGCCGAGGCACGCCATACCGGCGACTACAACTGGGCCGGCGCCGACCGCGATCGGCAGCTGGTGCGGCGGCTGGCCACGCAGCGGGCCGGCGAACGCCAGGCGGAACGCCTTGAACGCCGGATGCTCGCCAAGGTCGAACACCTTCTCGCCCAAGAAGGACACTGGCGGGCCGTCGAACTGATCGTCGCGGAGCTGCTGCGCTGTGGAGCGATCAGCGGCCGGGCCGCTCGCCACCTGTTTGAGCGGGGGTGCGCGGAATGCTGACCATCTACGTGGATGCCGACGCCTGTCCGGTCAAGGAGGAGGTTTACCGCGTCGCCCGCCGCTACGCCATGCGGGTCGCGGTCGTGGCCAACGCACCCCTCCGGGTGCCGGCTGACGCCTCTGATCGAACTGGTTGTGCGTCCCGGGTTCGGCACGGCCGACGACTGGATCGCCGAGCAGTGCGGGCCAGGCGACATCGTGGTCACGGCGGACATCCCGCTGGCCGCTCGCTGCCTGGCGAAAGACGCACTCGTCCTTGACCCCAAGGGGCATCCCTTCACGGACAATGACATCGGCTCGGCGCTGGCGATGCGCGAATTGATGGACGTGCTCCGGCAAGGGGGGACCGTGACCGGCGGGCCAGCCCCGATGACGCCAAAGGATCGCTCCCGATTCCTCTCCAAGCTGGACGAGGCAGTCAATGCCGTGCGTCGCGTCTATCCACCGCAGGCGTGAAACTCCTCAGCCTGTTAGCCACCCTTCGCAGAAGGGTGTTGGGCGGGGTGTTTGCGGCGACGAACATGATGACAGACAGCCATCCCCATACGGTCAGGTTTCTCAAATGGACCCACATTGGAACCTTCTCCATCATTCCTGGCCGCCAACCAGATTCCCGACCACCTAAGACGGATTCGGGTAAAGCCGTCGATCTCAGCCGGCGTTGACCGGCCCAGCGACCGAGCTCCAGTAGCCCTCGATGGCCCGATCGAGTTCGGCAGACTCAAGCTCATACGTCTCTCTGAGATAGACGAGCACGTCCCGGACACAGAGCCTCTGCTCCGCATCAAGGATGGCCAATCGCGCCAAGTTGTATTCGGTAAACACCGTTAGGTGGTACATCAGGCTCTCAAACATGAGGTCCGCGTCTTCCCGTTCGAAGTCGGTCACTGCCAACGTCAAGTAAGCCGGGAGGTGGAAACGCAAGCCAAGGGCGTCATAGAAGCTGAGTCCGTTTATCCTGGCCAGTTCAGGGTTATCGATCAGTTTACGCCAGTCGATCTGCTCGTCTGATGCGCGTGCAGCCTGTTGGGCGGCAAGGCCACCATAATCGTCGATGACCCGCGTTTCGTGCAGGCTGACGCCTTCAGCGAGGTGGACGCCTCGGAAGGCATCCTCAATCGTTCGGAGCAGTTGTCGCTGTCGGTCAGACATCGTCTTGGCCCTCTCCTCCAGCGGTCCATCCTCCCGCGCTCCCCCGCCGCCGTCAAGATCAGCGACCACCCAAAACCAGGTCGAGTGCCCGGTCAGGTTAGGCCGAGACACAAATCGACCGCCCAGCATCCGCGAACGTGGAGCCCGGCCCCGCGCAAGTGGCCAAGAATGTCCACATCGCCGGAGCCAGCGTCTTCAAGCGCATCCGCCAGCACTGAAAGCCGCTGGCAGTCCAGCTCACCGCTGGGCATGATCCGTTCCTCATAGGCTGCCTGGGCCAGCGATACGACGCTTGCCGTCCGCTGCCAGGGATCGAGGGACACGGTGCGGAATGGGTTGCCGAAGATGTCGCGGAGAAGATGGCTCTGGGCCTCCTTTTCTGCCAGTTCGATTCTGCTTGCCAGCGCTGCGTTGTCATCCAGATCAGGATGGGAATTAGCGTACACAGTCGCGACACGCTTCGCTCCGGCCCTGATGGCTCGAACCTCCCAGTCCAATCGTTCTTCTTCGGCCCCATCACGCTTTTCGCACTCTGACTCCCCCCAGCCGATCGCCGCACACGACGCCGCATAACACGCATGAATAACTGCGATGGTCCACAACTCCGGCCAAATGTCAGGATGTGCCGCTTCGGCCATGATTAATAGGTCGTTGACTCGCTCTCCGGCAGCCGCCGTCTCTGCGTGGATCGTGTTGAGGTCCATGACCGTGAAGGCTGCTGCCGATACAGCGTAGCTAATCGCCGTCATTAGCGTGCCGCAGCAGTTCGTCCAGGCGGCGGCCTCCCTCGCGGCGGCAGCGTAGGCAGCAACCCGGTCGGGGTGGTGAGCAACGCCATCGGCGAACCGCTCTGCGACCTCGACGGCGGCCCGGTTGCACGGCTCCCCGAGGAGATCCCATATTCGACGGCAGCAAGCGCACGCGAACAGCCGAAGCTTGCGCTCACGCGACTTGCCCAAGACCAACGCCAGCATCGGCTGCGGATCAGGCCATGAAAACCAATCCGTCTCGCTCATCCGTTTCCCTTCTTCCCTCTCCATTTCGGGCGATAGCAAATCTTCCAACGCCGCCAGCTTCTCTTCAAGCACTCAGCCACCACCCAAACCAGGATCGGGTGGGCTCAGCTGTGTTCGTCAATCAATAACACCTCTTCGATTCCGAGAGCAGGAATAGAACACAAGCCGCCGCCCAAGTCATTCACGCCGTCGTATCCATCCGTCCGCAGGTAGACTTTCCCCGGCAGTTCGGTCTCCTGTCCACCAAAGCCGTGGATGACGGCAAACTCGGTGATCTGGAGGACGACGTAAATGTGTTTAGTGTGGGGGTCTTGAATACGGAACTTCCCGGTGCTTTTTTCGCGAACCACGTTCAAGTCCTCTGAAGCGGATGATTTACAATTTGCTGCCCGTCACGGCTTTTGGGGAAGTGCCAGGAGAGGACCCGAAGAGAAGGCGTGTGCTGCTGGCGTGGTGGCGGTGTCGCTTTTTTGTCATCCGTGGGGCAAGCACAGACACGCCTGGACATCTCCTGGCCACACCGCCAAGCAAAAGCGCCGTTGGCGGTGTGGCGGTCTCACCGCTTGGGACTCGCCGTCTCCTTCCTCCCCAAAATCCGCGACGGTCAGACAATTTGCGTGACGCGCCTCGCAAAGCGTGGCAGTCTCCGTGCCATGCGCCGCTGCCCCCACTGCCAGATGCCGATTGTCGCAAAGCCCAGCAAGTGCAGGTTTTGCGGCACGGCGAAGGTTCGCTCCCGGTTCCTCTCGAAGCTCGATGACTTCGTCAACGCCGTGCTTCGCGCACCCAAGGTCGTGAACCGGCGCAGCACGCTCAGGCCACCCCGTACTTCTTGAACCACGCCAGCATCCGCTTCCAGGCGTCCTCGGCGTTCTTCTTGTGGTAGCTGTCCCGGTAATCGGCGAAGAAGCCGTGCTTCGTCTCCGGATACAGCACGATCTCGCAGGGCTTGTTCGCCTTCTTGAGGGCCTTGCGCATCTTCTCGACCGTCTCGACCGGGATGCTCTGGTCGGCCTCGCCATACAGGCCCAGCACCGGACACTTCAGCTCGCTCACCAGGTCGATCGGGTTCTTGGGGTGCAGCTCGTCGGGCTTTTCCCTGGGGATCAGCCGGCCATACCAGGCGACGCCGGCCTTGAAGTCCTTCTTGTGGGCCGCGTACAGCCAGACGATCCGTCCGCCCCAGCAGAACCCGGTGACGCCCAGCTTGGCCGTGTCGGCCTTGCCCGTCTTCTTGGCCCAGGCGACGGTGTCGTCGAGGTCCTGCATTACCTGGGAGTCGGGGACCTTCGAGACGACCTTGCTGATGATCTCCTGGATGTTGGTCATCTTGGAAACGTCGCCTTGCCGGGCGTACAGCTCCGGCGCGACGGCGAAGTAACCGACCTTGGCCAGCCGGCGGCAGATGTCCTTGATGTGCTCGTGAACGCCGAAGATCTCCTGAACGACGAGGATGGTCGGGAAGGGGCCGCCCTTGGCCGGCATAGCCCGATACGCGGGCATCTCGCCGCCCTTGGCGGGGACCTTGACTTCGCCCGCTTCCAGCCCCTTGGTGTCGGTCGTGATCGTCTCGGCGGCCACCGGCTGTACCGCCAGCGCGAAGCCGGCGGCCAGCGTCGTGACCACGAACTGCCGGCGGGTGAAATCACTCTTCGGTTCCAGGCTCAACAGTTGATCGTCGTGCATCGCTCGGTCCTCCTTCAAAGGTGTTCAGACCAGGGAACAGTTCCTCTGGGGCCATCCGGGTGGGCACACCGACATCTATATTCCAGAAAGGGAAAAGGTTCCAGGAGTCCAGGAGTCCTCGAATTGATTCGCTCAGAAAATGCTTGCAATTGTAAGCCAGGCAGGATAGGTTATTTATACCAGCCATTTTCCCGAGCCGATGAGTCTGCACACGGCAGACGGTGCGCTATGATCCACCGCCCAGCTGCTGCCTGGCGAGGACCATCAATTCGGGGCGAGTCCTTTTCCAACATTCTCTGACAGCGAGGAATCGGAACAATGTATCGCATGATGCTGGTGGTAGCAGCGGTGGTGTGCATGGGATCAGGGGGGCATCACCGTCAGCAAGCGGCTGACCTGATCATCATTGCCACGTTCTCGGATGGCACGCAGCTCCACATCAGGACCCACATGAACGCCGCCGGTATCCAGGCCGGCGTGGGGAACCTCAACAACCCGGGCCTGGCTCGTGAGAGGCTGACCAACATCACGGGAAGCGCGGTGATTGGATCGACCGCGACCCTGTCCGGGACCATCGAGGGTGTCGGCACGTTCACCCTCACGGCCACGGCCCCGAACACGGTCACAATGACGTGTACCGAACTTACTGGCCCGCTTGCTGGAGTCACCTGGACACCAGTGACCTCAACGGCAACGGTGACTTTCCAATGAGCCATCTGGGAACCACTTCTTGTTTCGGCGCGACGTGGTGCAGCTGGCGAGTGGTGGGTGGCGGGTGGTGGGTGGCGGGAGAAGAAGCTAACACCGGATCTTCTTCTCCCGCCACACGCCGCCGGCACCGCTTGGCGCTCACGCTGATCGAGTTGCTGGTGGTCCTCGGCATCCTGGGGGTGCTGCTCGGCCTGCTTCTGGTCGGCGTGCAGCGGGCACGGGAGACGGCCAACCTGGCCATTTGCCAGAACAATCTCAGGCAGATGGGCCTGGCACTGCAGTCCTACCATCAGCGCGAAGGTTGTTTTCCGCCCGGGTATCAGTGCAAGGTGCAAACCGATCTGAACGTCACCTCGCCCGGTTGGGGCTGGGCCTCGTTCTTGCTGGACGACCTGGAGGAAGTGAACCTGGCCAACCAGATCAACCCCACCAGGCCGGTGGAGGACCCGGCGAACCTGGCTGTCCGGACGCGCGTTCTCAAGCACTTCGTCTGCCCCTCCGATCGCGAAACGGGAGTGTTCACGATCTACGACACCAACAACGAGCCCCTGGCGGAGGCGGCCACGAACAGTTACGCCGCCTGCTTTGGGATCGTGCTGTTCGTCACCGGTGAACTGGACATGGGTGACGGCATCTTCTTCCGCAACAGCGAGGTCCGCATCGCCGACATCACGGACGGCACCAGCAACACCATTGCCCTGGGCGAACGCGCTTCCCTGTTCGTGCAGTCGCCGTGGCTCGGGGCCGTCAGCAAGGGCACCTCGCGGATCACGGACAGCGCCCCGACCGGCAACCTTGCCGTCGGCGCCTACGCGGCTTGCCAGGTGCTGGCGCAGATCGGCGTTCATCAACTCAACTCGTCCTATTCGGCAGCGGATGACTTCTTTTCGCCGCACTCCGGCTTCGTCTACTTCCTTTTCGCGGATGGCTCCGTTCACGCCCTTTCCAGCAACACTCCCCTCAAGGTGCTGCAAGCCCTGGTCACCAGGGCGCAGGGAGAAAAGGTCAATCTGGCTGGGTGGATTTGACCCGGGCACCTGGGCAAGCTAGGTTTGAGAGAGCAGCGCGAAGCAGAAGGGATTCGCACTTGTCGCTTTCCATTTCCCAGACGACCTCCTGTCTCCGCGCTGCGTTCCGCGACCGGGATACAGCTCGGAGGGCGGGGTCATGCAGCCAGACAAACGAGGCTCCCCGGAAGAGGCCCGCCTGGGAAGCGTGGAACACCAGTTTCAGTTGCTGCTGGAGGCGGCAACGGATCAGACGCTCTTTTTGCTCGACAAGCAGGGATGCGTGGCCAGCTGGAACGCGAGCGCGGCCCGGCTCCTGGGCTTTGCCGAGCCCGAAATCCTTGGGCAGTCCTTTGCTCTGCTGTGTCCTCCCGAAGAGGCCGGCCCGTCCCAGACCCACAAGCCCGAAGCGCCAGCGCCGGGATCAGCGCAACCCGGCGCTGGCGCTTCGGGCTTGTGTGGCCCGGAGAGCCAGCGCCCGGGTTCGCCGCAGGAGCGGGACGCCCGGACGGACCGCTGGCTGATGCGCAAGGATGGTTCCCGGCTCTGGGTGAGCGAAACCACCACCGTCCTGAGAGACAGCACCGGGGTGTGCGGTTTCGCCAAGGTCATCCGGGACCGAACGGACCAGCGCCAGACTGAGGAAACGCTGCACCGCGAGCGCGAGTTCCTCCGGGCCGTGCTGGAAAGCATTCAGGAAGCCGTGGTTGCCTGCGACGCCGCGGGCAACCTGACCTTCGTCAACCACTTCACCCGCGAGCTGGAGGAGCCAGCCAGCCACAGTTCGACCCCCGCCGAGAGTTCCACGCCGGTTGTGGCACGGTCGGGAGACCGTGCCACAACCGCCGCGGACTGGACAAGGCACTTCACGCTGTATCACCCCGACAAGACGCCGCTGGCCGAGGACGAGTTCCCGCTGTTCCGGGCCCTGCGCGGGGAGCGCGTCCGTGACGTGGAGCTGGTGCTGGTTCCCGCGCACGGGCCGGCGCACGTGGTCCTGGCCAGCGGCCAGCCGCTGCTGGACGCCCAGGGGAACAAGCTGGGCGCCGTGCTCGCCCTGCACGACGTCACCCAGCGCCGCCGGCTGGAAAAGCAGTTCCAGCACGCTCAGAAGATGGAGGCCATCGGCCGGCTGGCCAGCGGCATCTCGCACGATTTCAACAACCATCTGACGATCATCAACGGCTACGGCGACATGCTCCTGCGCACCCTGCCGGCGGACAACCAAGCCCGGGAGCTGGTGGCCGAGATGACCCAGGCCGGCAGTCGGGCCACCTTGCTGGTCCGCCAGCTGCTGGCCTTCAGCCGGCAACAAACCCTGTCCCCCGAGGTGCTGGACCTCAATGCCATTCTCCTCGACCTGGAGAAGATGCTGCGCCGAGTCATCGGCGAGGACATCCAGCTGGCGACCAACCTGCAACCGACCCTGGGCTGGGTCAAGATCGATCCCGGCCACATCGAGCAGGTGGTGCTCAACCTGGTGAACAATGCGCGCGATGCCATGCCCCGCGGCGGCAAGCTCACCCTGGAAACGCGCAACGTCCGCCTCGACGAATCCTACTGCAGCCGGCATCCTCACGTCCGCCCGGGGCCCTACGTCCTGCTGGCGGTCAGCGACACTGGCAGCGGCATGACGGAGGACGTCAAGGCCCGACTCTTCGAGCCGTTTTTCACGACCAAGGAGAAGGGCAAGGGGAGCGGACTGGGGCTGGCGATGGCCTACGGCGTGGTCAAGCAGAGCAGTGGACAGATCGAGGTGTACAGCGAGCCGGGGCTGGGCAGCACGTTCAAGATCTACTTGCCGCGCGTCAAGGGCGCGATCCCGGGCGGCAAATCGTGGCACGGCCATCCCCCGGCCCAGCACGGCACCGAAACCGTGCTGCTGGTCGAGGACGAGGACAGTGTGCTGTCGATGAGCCGGGTCGCGCTGCAGGAACACGGCTACTCGGTGCTGGAGGCGCGCAACGGCGTCGAGGCCCTGGCCGTCGCCCGGCAGCACAAGGGGCCGATCCACGTCCTGGTCTCCGACGTGGTCCTGCCCCAGCTGGCCGGCCCGCCGCTGGCCAAGCAGTTGCTGCCGCTGTTCCCGGAGATGAAGGTGCTGTTCATTTCCGGCTACCCCGACGAGGCCGTGGTTCGGCACGGCGTCTTGCGCGAGGAGGGGAACTTCCTGCAAAAGCCCTTCTCGCCCGTGGGACTGGCACACAAGGTCCGCGAGGTGCTTGACTCGTAGCCTCCCGCGACTATGCTTTCTCTCCACCAGGGGGAGACGCCTACCGCCGTCGGAGGAAGCCGTGCTGTGGAAATCGAAGAATCCGGCCCAGGCCCTGAGCCTGGCTGCCCTTCTCCTGGTGCTTGCTCTTCTCTTCCTTCCCTGGCAAGGGCCCAGGCCATCCACCCAAACGCCTGGTTTCTTCCAGGTCCAGCAACGAGAGGGAACCTGGTCCTTCCTGTCTCCTCAAGGACAGCGTTTCTTCTCCATCGGCATCAACGTCGTCAATCCCGCGGACGAAGAAGGGCCGGGGCCCCGTTATCGCGGCCTGGAGCGGCACGGAGGCGACCTGGCCAGCTGGCAGGCCGACGCCAGGGCCCGACTGCGGCGCTGGCACGTGAACACCATTGGGGCCTGGAGTTCGCTGCGCGGAATGCCCTACGCTGTGGAGCTGTCCCTCAGTTACAGCTGGATCGACGTCTTCGGCGAGCCTTTCGAGCGCCTACGTCCGGAAGGCGGCGGCCGACATTGTCCGAAGGCCCGACGTGGGCGCTAGCTACGCTGTCCTGGATCGCGATCCGCTGCTGCTGGGCTACTTCACCGACAATGAACTGGCCTGGGGCTGGGGACATGGCTGGAGCGGAGGCAAGAACCAGCTTTCCCTGTTCGAGTATTACGCCTCGCTGGGTCCCGACGCCCCGGGCAAGCAGGCCTGGGTCTCTTACCTGGCGCAGTACCTACCAGGGGGACTGGCGTGCGATGAGCAGGAGTTGGAACGTGGAGGTTCGGCAGGAGTCGGACCTGGCCCAAGTGAAGCGGATCGCTCCCCGGACTCCGGACTGTCACACCGAGGCCCGGCGTGTCGCGGATGGCTTCCTCAAGTGTATCGCTGAACGTTACTTCGCCGTCACCAGCCGGCTGATGCGCGAGCGGTTGCCCCACCACCTGAACCTTGGGACCCGGCTGACCTCCGGCTTCCCCGACGTGGTGGCCGAGGTGGCTGGCCGCCACGTGGACGTGCTCTCGATTAACCTGTACACCCGCGACCTGGCTTACTTCCGCCGGGAGGTGGAACGGCTGCACAAGGTGACCGGCAAGCCGATCCTGGTCAGCGAATTCTCCTTCCCGGCCCGGCTGAACCGCAGCGGCAACAGCAACAAGGGCTATGAGCAGGCCGAGGTCGCTGACGATCCGGAGCGCGGCCGGCTTTACGCCCGCTGTCTGGAAATGCTGGGCGATCTGCCGTTTGTCGTCGGCTGCCACTGGTTTCAGTATTACGACGAGCCCACCCAGGGCCGGAAGGACGGTGAGTGCAGCAACTTTGGCTTCCTCGACGTCCACGATCAGGTCTACGAGGGGCTGGCCGATGCGGCAGCCGAGGTCAACCACCGGGTCCGACAACGGCGCGAAGGGGACCCGGAGCGGACCATTCACCTGCCGGCAGGCTTGCCTCCCCGGTTGCCGGGCCGGCCGGGGCCCGTTCCCGGACCATCGTTGATCGGCGGATTGCCCGGAGGCGGAGGATCAATGCCGTTGCCGACGCCGTTGTTCCCCTTGGGGCGCCCATTGCCGGTAAACCCGCGCGGAGCGTAAACGGGTTGCGGCACCAGGACGGGAACGTACTGGATCACCGTTCCATACCCCGGGACCTGGACGTACTGCGGCACGAGGATCTGAACGAGTTGCTGGGCCGGCTGCATTGCTTGCTGGTTCTTGCCCTTGCCCTTGTTCGGAGGCTGGGCCGGCTGCATTGCTTGCTGGTTCTTGCCCTTGCTCTTGTTCGGAGGCTGGGCCGTTGCCACCAGAGGAAGGCCCAGGACCAAAAGGGCTGTCAGCGCAAGCCCCATCAAGGCTTGTACGCGTTTGCGGGTGTCCATCACCGTGCTCCTTGTCAGAGGACCCATTCCCAATCGCTGTCTCCCACACCGGTCTCGACTTCCCTCTCAGGCTAATGGATCGGCAGGCGAGTTGCAACACAATTGCGGTCCCCCGAGCAGCGCTTCTTTCGGGAAGCTCGGCTTGACACCAGTGGGCGGGAGCGTGATACACTGCCCGCCTTGTTCGATGACACTCTGGTTTCTTCCGAGGCGCACTCCTCCTGCGTGTGGGAGAACGACACCGGGTCGGGGAACGGATTCCGGGAGTTGATTGATGTCCCTGCAAGAGGCATTGCGGAGCCCGGTGGTCCTTTTCTACGCAACCCTGGTCTACGGCCTGTTGCTGGCGGCGGGGCTGCTGCTCGGCTGGCTGCGCTGGGGACTTGGCAAGGACGTCGGTCACGCCTGGCAGTCCTATCGCGGCTGGTTGGTGCTGATTCCGCTCACCACGGTGGCGCTGGTGCTGGGCCGGGAGGCCACCATCGTCTTCTTCACCGTGGTCGCGCTCCTGGCTTTCCGCGAGTTCGCGCGGGCCACGCGACTGGAGCGCGATGGGTATCTCACGGGCGGCGTTTCTCTCGGCATCGTCGCCGTCGGCGTGGCCGCCCTCGTGCCGGCCCCGGGCAAGGGCGGGCCGGGCTGGTACGCAATGTTCATGGCCCTGCCGGTGTTCGTGATCGCCGGCATCCTGGTCATTCCCATCGTCCGCGATCGCGTCCAGGGGCAGCTGCAGGCGCTGGCGATGGCCATTGTCGGTTTCCTCTACTTCGGCTGGATGGGTGGCCACGTCGCTTTCCTGGCCAACGCGGAACAGGCCTATGCGTACCTCCTTTATCTGCTGTTCGCCGTCGAAGCCGGTGACGTGGCCGCCTTCCTCGGCGGCAAGCTGTTCGGCCGGCATCCCCTCCGGGGCACAATCAGCCCGAAGAAGACCTGGGAGGGCGCACTGACCGGGCTTGTGGTGTCCCTGGTCCTGCCGTGGCTGCTGTGGTTCACCTTTCCGCACTGGTCCTGGCCGGACCTGCTGGTTGCCGGCCTGATTGTCGGCGTCGGCGGACAGGTGGGCGACCTGGTCCTCAGCGTCATCAAGCGCAACCTGGGGATCAAGGACATGGGGTCGGCCATCCCCGGCCACGGCGGCATTCTCGACCGCATCGACAGCCTGATCTACGTGGCGCCGCTGTTCTTCCACTACGTCGAGTATCGCCACGGCGTGACACCTGTGTGATGGTGGGGGCCTGGGAAAACGGAGACAAGCAAGGCCGACTGAGGACGCCCGATGGAGCGGTGGCAAGACAATCCGGCGGTGGACCTGGAGCGAATGCGGACGCCCTGGCCGGTGGACGCACCCAAGCCCAAAGCGCCAGCGCCGGGACCAGCCACTCCCGGCGCTGGCGCTTCGGGCTTGTGGGGAGCCAGTCTGCGCTCGCTGGCGGCCGTGGTGCTGCGTTTCTGGCTGCGGGTCTATCACGGCCTGACCATCGTCGGCCGGCACAACCTGCCCGTGGACCGATCGTTCGTGCTGGTCGCCAACCACGCCAGCCACCTCGATACGCTGTGCCTGCTGGCGGCGCTGCCGCTGGGACGGTTGCACCGCGCCTTCCCGGCGGCCGCCCAGGACTATTTCTGCGTCAGTCCCCCGTGGGCCCTGCTGGCGAAAGTGCTGGTCAACGCCTTGCCGTTTGATCGGCACGCCGCTCCCTGGCACAGCTTGCGAGCGTGTGCCCGGCTGCTGGCTAATCCAGGCAACGTCCTGCTCCTCTTCCCCGAGGGCCAGCGCTCCCCGGCCGGCGACCTGGGCGAGTTCAAACCGGGAGTCGCCTTCCTGGCGGCGGGCCGCGACATTCCCGTGGTGCCGTGCCACCTTGCCGGCACTCACGCGGCGCTGCCCAAGGGGGCCTGGTGCCCTCGCCCGGCCAGTATCCGGCTGACCATCGGCACGCCGAGGGTCTACGCCCACCTGCCGGCCAACAAGGAGTCACGCAAGCGAATCTGCCGGGAGCTGCGCGAGGCCGTGCTGCGGCTCGGACAGACCCAACAGAACACCCTTTTCCCCAAACCGGAGGCCCAATGAGTTACAGTGAGCTGATTCAGGCGTACTTCGAGCGCTCGACCGCCCTGCAATGGTACTGGACGGTCTACATCCTGGTGATTGGCGGCTTGCTCGGCTTCTCGGTGTTCCGGCAGCGGCCGGAAACCCTGACGGTCATCCTGGTCACCGTGCTGTATGGCTGCTTCGCCTACAAGAACCTGGGTGCCATCGAGGCCACGTTGCAAGAGCGGCAGGCGATCCTGACCGCGATCAAGGGCGACACGACCTCAGGGCCGAAGGCGGAGGCGGTCTCGCGAATCCACAAGGAGCTGTATCCCGTTTTGACGGAGACCGCGGCGGACCCCCAGGGAACCCGCTATTTCCACGTATTCTGCGACGTGCTGACGGTCGCGGCCGTGTGGTTCAAGGAATGGATGCGAAGGAGCCAGGAAATGTTGCCCGCGAAGACCGCGGCATGAGGAGGAATGATCGCATGCTGAACGTACTCGAACGCCCTCGGACTCGGGCCGCGTGCCGGCCCAGCGAACACCGTCTGACCCTGGCCGACGGCAGCGAGCTGTTTTATCGCAGTTGGCTGCCGGAGAGGCCGACCACGAAAGCGCTGCTCCTGTTCCATCGCGGCCACGAACACTCCGGCCGCTGGCAGGAAACCGTCGAGGCCCTGGGCCTGGAGGATGTCGCCGTGTTCGCCTGGGACCAGCGCGGCCACGGCCAATCGCCGGGAGAGCGCGGCTCGGCGCCGGACCTGGCAACCGTGGTTCACGACGTCGAGGAGTGGGTCCGGCACCTCGGCGCCGCCCACGGCATTGCCGTGCGTGATACAGTCGTCCTGGCGCACAGTCTCGGCGCGGTGATCGCGACCGCCTGGGTCCACGATTACGCACCGCCGATCCGCGGCCTGATCCTGGCCACGCCGGCCTTCCGCGTCAAACTGTACGTACCGTTCGCCGTCCCGCTGCTGCGGTTGCGGCAGCGTCTGTTCGGTCCAGGCTACGTCAAGAGCTTCGTGCAGCCCGGGATGCTGACTCACGACCGCGAGCAGGCGGAACAGTACAAACGCGACCCGCAGATCTTTCGGCAGATCGCAGTAAACATGCTGCTCGACCTGCACGACACCTCGACCCGCCTCCTCGCCGACGCGGGAGCCATCACGGCCCCGCTGCTGGTGCTCGCCGCCGGCCGAGACTGGGTGGTGCGGGAGTCGGCCCAGCGGCAATTCGTGGAGCGAGTGTCCTCGCCGGTCGCGCAATACGAAGTGCTGTCCGGTTTCTCGCATGCGCTCTTCCACGAGAAGGACCGTCAGGTGGTTGTTGAGAAGGTACGAAACTTCATCGCCGAACGCTTCGCGGCCCCACCTGCAACCCCGTCGCTGGCCGACGCCGACCGGCAGGGCTGCACCCACGACGAGTACCAGCGGCTGCGCGGGCCGGGTGGGTTGCACTTCACCGCGATGCGGTGGCTGATGAAGGGTCCGGGTCGGCTCAGCCGCGGCATCCGTCTTGGCTGGAAGCACGGTTTCGACTCCGGCATCATGCTCGATTACGTCTACGAGAACCGGGCACGGGGCTTGACGCCGCTGGGTCGGCTCATCGATCGCTTCTACCTTGACGCCGTCGGCTGGCGCGGCATCCGCGTCCGGCGTATCCTGCTGGAGAAGCTGCTGCGCTGGACGCTGGAACAGACTCACGCCGCCGGGCGCCCAGTGCGACTGCTCGACGTCGCCTCCGGGCCGGGCCGGTACGTCCTGGAGACGATCCATCGCCTACCCGGGATTCCGATTACCGCTGTCCTGCGCGACTGCAAGCAGGAAAACCTGGACGCCGCCGCACGGCTGCGCGACCAGCTCGGCCTCGCCAACGTGACGGTGATGCCCGGCGACGCTTTCGATCGCGCCTCGCTGGCCGCGGTCACACCTCGGCCAACGGTCGCCATTGTCTCCGGGCTGTATGAACTGTTTCCGGACAACGAACGGGTGCTGCGCTCGCTGCGCGGCCTGGCCGATGCGGTCGAACCGGGCGGGCACCTCCTGTACACCAACCAGCCCTGGCACCCCCAGGTCGAGTTCATTGCCCGCGTGCTGACCAACCGCGAAGGCCAACCCTGGATCATGCGGCGCCGCACCCAGGCGGAGATGGACGAGCTGGTGCAGCTGGCCGGATTCGAGAAAGTAACCCAGGAGATCGATCCATGCGGGATCTTCACGGTGTCGGTGGCCCGTCGCCAGTCCTGATGGTGCGGGCCGCCGTTACCTCGGCGCTGCTGTCCTTGCTCTTCGTGGTCCTCTACGGCGGGACGAACTGGTTGACCGCCCAGCGCCCCAGCTCCCACGTGAACACGTGGTATTTCGCCTGGGAGCTGGCGGCCATCCCATTCGTCCCGCTGCTGATCGTGCCTTATATGTCGATCGACCTCTTCTTCGCGGCGGCTCCCTTCCTGTGCCGCGACGACCGGGAACGGCGCGTCTTCGCCCGGCGGGTGGTGTTCTCGATCCTGGTCGCCACGGCCTTCTTTCTGCTGGTGCCGCTGAAACTGGTGTGGCCGCGGCGGCCTCACGTCTCCGGCTGGTTCGGGGACTTTGTCGAAGCGTCCTGCACGGCCCCGTTCCTCATGGAGTACCCGCACAACCTCTTCCCCTCGCTGCACATCGCGCTCTGCACGATCCTGGCAGACCTGTATGGCCGGCACGTGCGCGGGACACTTCGCATCGTCTCGCACACGTGGTTCGCTCTGATCGGTTTCTCCACGATCCTGACCTGGCAGCACCACCTGGTGGACATCGCGGGCGGCTTCATGCTGGCCGGCTTCGCCTGCTACTTCTTCCGCGAAACGCAGCCGCAACGGTCGAGGTCCACGAACGTCCGGGTCGGTTGCCGCTACGCCGCGGGCGCCGCCGTGGTCCTGGCCCTGGTTCCGGCGGTCTGGCCGTGGGGTTTGTTCCTGCTCTGGCCGGCCGCCAGTCTGGGGATCGTGGCCAGCGCGTACTTTGGAATCGGACCGGGCGTCTATCGCAAGGCCGACGGCTGTCTGCCTCTGAGTACGCGGTTTGTGCTGGCCCCGGTCCTGCTGGGACAGTATCTGTCGCTGCTGTACTACCGCCGCCGCTGTCGCGCCTGGGACGAAGTGGCCCCCGGCGTCATCATCGGGCGGAAGCTCACCGAAGCGGAGGCCGTCGTGGCCATCGAACAGGGGGTGACGGCCGTGCTGGACCTGACGGCGGAATTCACGGAGGCGAAGGCATTCCGGGCGACGCGATACCACAACCTGCCCATCCTCGATCTGACAGCACCGACACAGGAGCAGCTGGATGAGGCCGTGGCCTTCCTCGTCGCGGAGTCGGCGACATCTGCGGTGTATTTACACTGCAAGGTCGGCTACTCGCGCAGTGCGGCCGTCGCCGGGGCGTATCTCCTCGCGATTGGAGAGGCCAGCACGGCGGAAGAGGCCGTCGAGCGGCTGCGCCTGGTCCGGCCTTCGATGGTCGTCCGACCCGAAGCGCTGGCGGCCTTGCGTGGCTTCGCGCGGAGAACAACCGAATGCTGCCTGGAACGCAGCCCGAGAAGACCGGCAGACGAAGAGAAAGCGTCCCGGGAAACGCCTGTTGAGGCGTTTCCCGGGACGGGCAGAACGGGACAAGGATCAATAGGGCCCGATCGCGTTGCCGTCGCTCGGATGGGTCAGGTTCTGCAGCGTGTAGTTCGTCTGGTTGGCCGGGAAGTTGGTCCAGACGTCCGTCGGGTCAGCGGGGACGCTGTTGGAAATAAAGTGGACCGAGCCGTCACAGAAGAGGAAGTTACAGCCAACCACGTGTCCACTTGTGTAATCAAGCCGCTGACTGCCGCCGGTGCCGCTGGGGTCCGGCTGGTTGATGCCGCTGCCGGGCCGGCCCTCGAAGCTGGCCGTGGTCTGAGTCGCCTTGACGTAGACAGCCCCGATGTTCCTGACGCTATCCCGTTCGCCGGCCAGGAAGGTGTTGCTGCTGCCGTCCGTGATCCCCGGGAGAGTCAACGCATTGGGCACGGTACTGCCATCGGTGCGACCCGGGCCAAGCACCTCCCGGTTGATGACGTAGTTGATCATCGCGTAGTTGCCCAGGTTGGCGTTGATCGGCGGTCCGCCGTCGGACGGGCAGCGGTAAATGGACACCGGGGTCTGGGTCACGGCGCTGGCGGCCCCTGGCCCGGTGGTCCCGGTCAGGTCCACGCCCATCTGGTTGTACAGCGCTTGCTGCTCGACGTAGGGGAGGATGACAGCCGCCCAGTTCCAGCCGGGGCTCGGGGCACTGGAGGCGTTCGTCACCCAGCCGGGCGGCAAGACGTTGTTGGCGTCGTGGTACATGTGCATGGCCAGGCCAATCTGCTTGAAGTTGTTGGTGCATTTCGACCGTGCCGCGGCCTCGCGGACTTTCTGGACGGCCGGCAGCAGCAGACCGATCAGAATCGCGATGATGGCAATCACCACCAGCAGTTCAATCAAGGTAAAACCAGACCGGGAGAGAGGTCTCTTCATCATGGGTTCCTGAACAGGTTGGGTACAACAAAACCAATCGCACCCTTCAACGGGTGAGACAATGGGACGCCAGGTAAGTGAGGCCAAGGCGCTTTCCGGTGGGTTCAACAAAGGCGAAGGATGGTGGGTGGGCAAGGGCACAATCCACAGCGGGAAGTCCGATTCACAGACGGAACCGAAGTTTCTGACAACGGTTCCCCAGCAGGTTCCTTCGTTTCTCCTTCAGTTTAACAACTGGGATCGGAAATGGTTCCGAAAAAAGTTGGAAAAGGTACAAGCGGCCTTCTTGAGCCAGGTGACCCAGATTCTCTCCGCCATCGAACAAGGCGATCCCAAGGCCGCCGGACAGCTTCTGACACTCGTCCATGACGAATTGCGTCGGCTCGCGGCGCAGTAGTACCTGGTTCACTTCTGGCAATCTGGACAATCTGGGATTATTTGCTTGCTTTGCGGGTTGCCTCGCCCTATACTCCGATCACGGATCTGCTTTCGCTCCGAGAAGACCGCTCCTGGAAGGAAGAGGCAATCGTGTTCAACAAGCATCTTGGATCGTGGTTCCTTCGCATGGTTGGCAGAACGCAACAGCGGCCCGGGAAGTTGGCCTCGTTCCTGTGCCGGCTGGAGGAGCGCTGCCGCCGGCCGGCGCGGCGCGCTTTCCGGCCGAGCGTGGAGGTCCTGGAGGACCGCCTGGCCCCGGCGGCGCCGACGGTGACGAGCCCGACCTCCAGCGCGATCACCCCGTACACGGCAACCCTGGGCGGCGACGTGACCAGCGACGGCGGCTCCACGGTGTCCAAGTGGGGCGTCGTCTACTCCCTGACCAGCGTCAACTCGAACCCGACCATCAACGGCACGGGCGTCACGGAAGTGGACGCGGCCTCGCCAGGCACCGGCGTTTTCACGGTCCCCGTCAGCCCCCTGACGCCGACCCTGGGTTACTCGTTCGCGGCCTTCGCGATCAACGCCGACGGCACTTCGTACTCCAGTGTCGCCACCTTCGCTCCGAAGGCCCCCAACCTCATGTTCCCACAGGACACGGTGCATCCGAACGTCAACGACCCCTATGCGGCCTATAACAGCGTCCTCTATTTCCAGCCCAGCAGCAATAGCCATCCCCCCCAGGTTGCAATCCCAACAAAGTCGGTCACTTTCACGAATAACGCCAGCTTCACCGTTTTTCCGATTCTTGTGGATACAAATGCTACGATAGACACTCTTAATAACACCCAGGCATTGTACGATCCTATCGATCCGGCATACAACGAGTACAGAGGCTACATCGGCTACAAGAACGCCCAGGGGAGTTTTGTTGGCTTGCAGCCCGGCCAGACAATTACGGTCGATGTGCCGCTCGTCTTCTGGGATGGAGCCCGGATCTTCATTGGGACAGACAGCACGTACATGGACATGATCGATAGTACTGCACAGGTCAAGCAATCAGCCACGATTCCAAACCCATTCCAGTACTATGCAAAGAATGCTGACGGCTCAACGACGCAACACGTCGTCTTACCATTACCAGCTGATTCCCTCACCGGGGCACCTGCTGGGACCACCGGCGTGGTCATGTGGTACAAGCAAGGTTTGAACAAACTCGGGCAGGTTCCCGATCCGAAACAGCCCATCGGCCCAGCCAATGATGCCCCAGCTCAGCTCGCTGAATTCACCATTCGAGACACGGTCCTGAGCACGATCAACCCACACATCGACCAGTTGTTCCCAAACAAAGCCGAGACACACGCGCTCTTTAATTATGACGTCTCGTACGTCGATAACATGACGCTTCCCGTTGCCATGGAAGCTCTTGACGTGCCCATTCCCGTGACGAATCCTCCTGTTACTCCTCTCGTGACAACACCGTTCCCCGGGCCGAGACTCCCCTACGGGTGGGTCGGGTCAGCGCAAACAGTGGCTCAATTTCAGCAGGCGGTCGCGCCCTTTTTAAGCACCGGCGCGGCCAACGGTCTGGGACAGTATTTTGCCACCAACGTCACTGGCGGATCGACCGGGACAGCCGCCATTTCATTTGCGCAGCCAACGCGTCAGAATTTGTCTGTGGGGATGACGATCGGCTCGGCTACCGCTGGCTACTCCGTTCCAGCCAACGTTACCGTGACAGGTATCACCTACCAGACTCCGGGTGATTCGACCACACCAATCGTTGGGGTCACAACGAGCGCGCCGATACCCAGCACGAGCAGCTTTCCGAGCGGTGTCACGTACGTGTTCGGCCCAAGCTACGGCTGGACGCAGTATAATTATACTGTCAGCAACAACAACAGTCCCGCGTTTCCCGCGGTTCCCCTCACCAAGATACCATCCGCCCAGGATGCACTTGCGGACAGCCCTCTTGGCGACGTTAGCTCCAATTATGACATCAATGCTAACTCTTACATGCTGACAAGTAACGGCACGGGCCCCAAGGGTGTCCTGGGCGGAGCGGGCGGAATTGGCGACGGGAATGATTCCATTGCATTTACGACGGGTACAATTGCCGCCGATCAGGCTAAACTCAGAGCTGGGTTGGCGGTGGGCGAGGTGATCGGTCCGACTTCCGGTAGTTACATCGTTCCCCTGAACACGACGGTGACGGGTATCCTCTATCAGACTCCGGGTGATTCGACCACACCGATCGTTGGGGTGACGACCAGCGGGCCAATCCCGACGACACCGAACGGTCCGTCCGGTGTCGTCTTCACCTTTACCAGGCCGGTCACGGATTACGTGAGTACCGCGCTGGTGAACCTCTGGTACACCTGGGCGAATTACTACGTATCGAATCTGACTCAAGTGAATCCGAATGCGCAGAATCAGACAGACGTTCAGGGGATGGTAGTCCAGGACCCGACAAAACCAGGCGCCACTAACAATGTGCTCCTGCTCAATAGCGCCAATACGAATTTGGTGCCGGGAATGGTGGTGACCGGCCCAGGCATTTCGACCAACCCTGTTGACGGGAAGACCACAATCATCTCGATTGATCCTGACAATCGAACGATCCATCTGAGCCAGGGCCTGGTACCCGGCGCCAAGAGCTCACCAGGCATGGGCTACAACTTCACGTTGCCGAGCATGTCGGCGCTGGCAGGGTATGATCCTAAAACTGTGCAGATCCTTACGCCCTTCACTCCTACCGCCACTTCCTCGGTCCCAAACGTCCTCCAGTTTGCACAGAACGCCTATCAATTGCTGAGTTTCATGGGCCAGGTCCCTGCCGATACGAGTCCTACAGCCCCCCCCGTTTCGGTTCAGGTGCTGCACAACGTGATCGGGGGTAACGTTACCAAGCCCACGAACCTGGATGGTCTGCACAAAATTGAGGTTGCCTTCCGCGACATGGTCAAGTCCTTGCTGCGCGGCGTCAATGATTTCAACGTGCAGACCGATCAATCGCTCTGGTATCCAGACCCGAGTACCGCCACGGGCGGTCAACCCTTCAACATTTTTAACCTCGATCCCTTTGTATGGTTCGTTCACAAGCAGCTGGGTCTGTCAGGATATGGTTTCTCCCTGGACGATGACGCGGCTGACATCGGTGCGATCTACGCTACCAAACTTGCAGTGAGTATCGGCGGCCTGAACGGACTTCCGAACCAGGTTGAGTGGACACAGCAGGCGCCGTTTGGTCCAGTGTCCGGCACTGCAACAGTCAAATCACTGAATACTCCGCAGCCTCCGTTCAACCAGCTGTACCAGATCGCCGGCGTGCCAACGAACGTTTACTATTCCGTGACCCCTCTCGACACGAAAAATGCAACCCCGGCAGCACTGGTCAGCGGCGTGGGCGTTTCACCGGGGACCTTCCTCAATGCTTTCGGCGACCAGGGCCTGGGTGCGACTTCGTACGCGCTAGCCAACAGCACCAACGGCACGCCGCCACTGACTTCCCCACTGCAGGTCGGCAGCGTCTCCCAGTTCACGTTTTATGGCGCGGGCACGCCCAATACGAGCCCACTCACCGTGACACAAGGTGTTGTAACCCCCACGGGCAGCCCGTACGTGAATAACTCGACAGTGACAATTGATAGTGGCAGTACGCTGAAGATCACGCCCAATGCCAATTCCGGGAACACAACGAGCTACACGCAAGATCTCCAACAATTCACGCGCGTGCTGGGTGCGAGCACGCCCAGCCCCAGCACCATCGTCAATGGCACCCTGGATGCTGGCCGGATCGACATCGCCGAGGGCGTCCTGGCCGGCACGGGCACGATCATCGATGGACCCATCGACGTGATGGGTCCCGTCGCCGGCTATTCGTACGTGAACTCACTCAAGCAAGCAGTTACGATCGAACCAACCAAGGGCGGCACCTTGCTCCCGGGGAACCCGGACGGGACTCCTGGTATGCTCACTGTCGGGAGCAGCACCACTCCCGAGGACGTGACAATGTACGGTGCCACGTTCGCGGTTAATGCCAAGGGAGCGACCACCGCCGGCACCGACTACAGCCAGCTGTTCAGCTACGGGAAGGTGAACCTGGGAAACAGCAAGCTGGTTGTAACCCTGGTCAACGGCTACACCCCGAAGGCGGGCGACACTCTGACCATCATCTCCGCCATGGGCGGCATCTCGGGCACGTTTAGCCAGGGAACGAGCATCACCGTGGGGGGCTTTCATTTCAAGATCAGCTACAATGCGAACAGTGTGGTACTGACGGCGCAATAGCTGGCAGCGGGCCCCCAATCCGCTAAAGTCCGCCGTCCGGACTGCGCTGGCAAGGAACCGGGAGGACTGGCAGCCAATCTGTGCCGGGTGGATCGAGAAAGTCAGGGGCCGAGGGGTCTTGCCCATCTGCCCCTCGTTTCCCAACCGGGCGATCCCCCGGCAACGGATGCACCTCCCGGGCCTTTTCCCATCTCCGGCTTCAAGCAACGTTGCCCCAAGATCGATAACAAACCCAGATTCTACCGAACCGTGCCGTCTCCCCCGTTGCCTTGCTGGGGATGGGACTCCGCAAGAAAGCAACCCTGCAAGAGGGGTTCGGCGCCTGACAAGGAAGGTCGTGATGAACAAAGGAATGCTTGGGTCCCTCGGGGCCCTGATGGTTTCGGCCGGTTTGTCCCTGGCAGGGCCCCCGGACACTCCGATCCCGATGCCCGCGGCCTCGGCCCTGCCCTCCGGGGACTCCTCGGCTCCCGCGGGCGATTGGTCGGGGCCCGACCTGCTCGACGGGAGCGATGGAGGCGGCAGCTTGCCGCAGTTCTGGGGGGGAGGGGAATACCTGCTCTGGTGGTTCAAGGGTGCGCCGTTGCCCGTGCCGCTGGTGACCACCGGCAGTCCCAACGATCCGATCCCCGGCGCCATCGGCCAGCCCAGCACCCAGGTGCTCTTTGGCGGCCGGGACTACAATACCTCGGCCATTCACTCGGGTTACAAGCTGACCCTGGGCGGCTGGCTGAACCAGGACTCGACCATTGGCCTGGAAGCCTCGGGCTTCTACTTCCAGCCGAACAAGCAGAGTAACTTTACCGCGACTTCTTCTGCGGTCACCGGGTTGCCGATCCTCGGGGTGCCCTTCTTCGACGCCACTCCCACCGGTCCCAACATTAACTCTGGCGGCTGGAACAACGCCAGCAACGGCCCCGGCACCGAGACGGCGCTCCTGGCGGCCAACGGGGCCGATCGGTGGGGCACCATCAGCGTGAACTCCACCAGCCAGCTCTGGGGTGCGGAAGGCAACACCCTGGTCAGCCTGTACCGGACCAACAACATCCAGGTCAGTGGCCTGATGGGGGCTCGCTACGTGGACCTGCGGGAAAGCCTGGACCTCAACTTCTACTCGAACGTCACCGGCGCCACCAGCGACCCACTGTTCCGCGGTGCCAGCATCAACGACCATTTTGGCACACAGAATCAGTTTTATGGCGGTCAAATGGGCCTGCGGGGCCAATGGATGAGCCGGTGGTTCTTTGTCAGCGTCCAGGGCAAGGTCGGTCTGGGCGAGATGCACCAGGTGGGGACTGTCAACGGCCAATTTTCGGATCCCGGGCCGCTGGTGTACAGCACTTATGGCGTCGGGACGGGCGGCATCTTTGCCCAGCCTTCCAACATCGGCCGGTATCATCAGGACAAGTTCGGCGTCCTCGGTGAGGGGGAGGCCCGGTTTGGCGTCAACCTCTTGCAGACCCTGAGCATTTATGTGGGCTATCAGTTCCTCGGGCTGAACACCGTGGTTCGGCCGGGAAATGAGATTGACCGCGTCATCAACACGACCCAGGTCGGCCCGGGGCCTTTTGGGGTTGTCCCGACCTTGACGGGCACCGCCCGACCCACCCCGCTGCTCGGGACTTCGGACTTCTGGGCCCAGGGAATCAACTTCGGGCTCCAGTTCAACTATTGAGATGCTGTCCAGGCGGCGGGCACGATTCGCGGTCCGCCGCAAGCAGCTGGAAGAGGACTCCGGGGTTCGACCGCCTTCACGAGCGGCTGGTCGAACCCCGTTGTCGTTGACACCCCGGACGGCAAGGCCCTTGGTGGTTTACGAGATGGTGCGACAGGGGACGATCCCATGCAAGACGTCAAAGTGAGCCGGCTGGGACTCGAACCCAGGACCTACGGATTAACCTACCGCACGGGCTTTCACCCGCCGAACGCTGCCGTTGCGGTCTGGACTTTCTCATCTCCCTCAGCCTGACCTGGTCGGGAGCCGCCCGTAAAGTCTCTGAGGATCCTGCCTGGGGACAGTTTCCTGCTGATTGCCCAATCCGGCGGATTGTCACGCAGGGGTAGTGCGTACCGACGGCTCTCGAGGGGATCCCAGCATATGGGGCGGTTCTACCTCGGACCTCTCGGTCCGGGCACTCCTATTGAAGTCCGTTGCTCTACCAACTGAGCTACCGGCTCTTGCTGTCCTCATCATAGGGGCCGGGGGCCGCCCTGGCCAGGCGAGTCCCGGAAGGCCGGCGACCGAACCGGATGGCCCGCGGCATTGTCCGAAGAGCAAGGCGTCCGGGACAGCCCCTGACGGTCCTTCCATCATCCGCTATAATCAGCCAATGATTCCGGCGAAAGGAGTTCGAGCGGCCTGCCGCCGGCCTGTCGCTGTTTGTTGGCCGAGGATTCGCTGTCATGGTCCGTACCCGTTTTGCTCCCAGTCCGACCGGATACCTGCACATCGGCGGCGTCCGCACGGCCCTGTTCAACTGGCTCTTCGCCCGCAAGCACGGCGGCCAGTTCATCTTGCGCATAGACGATACCGACCAGCAGCGCAACGTGGCCGAGGCCCTGCAGCCAATCCTGGACGGCTTCCGCTGGCTCGGTCTCGACTGGGACGAGGGGGCCGAGGTCGGCGGCCCTTGTGGGCCCTACTATCAGTCGCAGAAGCTGGAGCGCTACCAGGCCGCCGTGCGCGAACTGGTCGAGAGGGGGCACGCTTACTGGGATTACGCCACGGAGGAGGAGACCTGTGCGGAGCGAGCCGCCGCCAAGGCGGAGAACCGACCGTACCTTTACAGCCGGCGCTGGATGGCCGAGACGCCGGCCCAGCGGAGCAAGTTCGAGGCCGAGGGCCGCAAGGGCGTGGTCCGCCTCAAGATGTTTCGCCAGGGGACGTGTCGTTTCTTCGACTGCATCCGTGGCGACATGGCGATCGACTGGGCGGGCGAGCAGGATAGCGTCATTCAGCGGACCGACGGCAGCGTCCTCTACAACCTGGCCAGCGTCGTGGACGACTTCGACATGAAGATCACCCACGTCATCCGTGCCGAGGAGCATCTGTCGAACACGCCACGACAGATCTTTATCGCCCAGGGCCTGGGCTATCCGCTGCCCGAGTACGCCCATCTGCCGTTTGTCGCGGAGCCGGGGAGCAAAAACAAACTGAGCAAGCGCAAGATCCCGCAGTATCTGAAGAACCCCGATTTCAAGAAGGTCTACGAGGACGGCAAAAAGATCGCCGACCGGATCGGCCTGGCGACCACGGCCGACACGTTCAACCCGGTGATCGTCAATTTCTACCGGGAGGTCGGCTATCTTCCCAACGCGATCATCAACTACCTGATGCTGCTGGGCTGGGCCCACGAGGACGGCAAATCGGAGTTCTTCACCCGGCAGCAGATGATCGAGTTGTTCACGCTCGACCGCGTCAACAAGGCAGCGGCCAGCTTTGACGCCTCGAAGCTCCGCGCCTTCCAGGAGCATTACGTGCAGGAGCTACCGCTCACGGAGAAAGTCGAGCAGACGCTACCCTATCTGCAGAAGGTCGGGCTGGTGTCCAACCCGGCTTCGGACCAGGAGCGCGAGACAGTGCTGCGGATCGTAAAGGAGACGGGCCCGCGGCTCATCGTAGCGGGAGACATCCTCGAGTACACGGACTTTTTCATGCGCGAGGACCAGCTTCCTTACGACGACAAGGCCGTCGCCAAGCACCTGGGCTCCGCCCGTGAGAAGGAGTGGGTCCGCAAGCTGAGAGGCATCCTGGCGACAGCCGAGCCGTTCGACGCTGCCACCCTGGAGCAGCTCGTCAAGGACTTTATCCAGGCCGAGGGTGCGGACGTGAGGCACGTCAGCCAGGCGCTGCGGGTGGCTGTGACCGGCAAGGCCGTCGGCTTCGGCACCTTCAACACGCTGGCGATCCTGGGCCGGGAGCGCTGCCTGGCGCGGATCGATCATACGATCGGGAGCGCCGACTGAGCCGCGCACGCAGCGCAGCGGAGTAAGCGGCCCTGCACGCTCCCGGGAACCGCTTAGGCGAGCGGCAGGAGGAAACCTACCCAAAGTAGCCATCACGCTCCGCGTGATGAGCCTGCATCACGCGGAGCGTGATGGCTACTTTGCTCCCGCCACTCGCCTTACTCCGCTGCGCTGCGTGCGCGGCTCCGGACGTCTGGTGACTGATGACTCTTGACCAATGACTGATGATTTCAGAAGGATACCAGCCGATGAGTGCGACCGAGTCGAGCCCGTCGCTCAATTTCATCCAGGAGATCATCGAGGAGGACAACCGCACCGGCCGCTTCGGCGGCCGAGTCCAGACGCGCTTTCCTCCCGAACCCAACGGCTATCTGCACATCGGCCATGCCAAGTCCATCTGTCTCAATTACGGTCTGGCCAGGCAGTACGGCGGCAAGTTCAACTTCCGCTACGACGATACCAACCCCACCAAGGAGGAGCAGGAGTACGTCGATTCCATCCGCGAGGACGTCCGCTGGCTCGGCGCCGACTGGGAAGACCGCGAGTTCTATGCGTCCGACTATTTCGGCCAGCTCTACGAGTGGGCCGAGCAGCTGATCAAGGCCGGCAAGGCGTACGTCTGCGACCTCTCGGCCGAGGAGGTGGCCCGGACCCGCGGCGATCTGAAGGGCGGCAAGGAGAGTCCGTATCGGAATCGGTCGGTCGAGGAAAACCTGGACCTGTTCCGGCGCATGAAGGCGGGGGAGTTCCCTGACGGGGCCCGCACCCTCCGGGCGAAGATCGACATGAACTCGCCGAACTTCCACATGCGCGATCCCGTGATGTACCGGATCATGCACGCGGAGCATCACCGCACCGGCAATCAGTGGTGCATCTATCCGATGTACGACTGGGCCCACGGCCAGTCGGATTCGATCGAGAGGATCACCCACTCGATCTGCACGCTGGAGTTCGAGATCCATCGGCCGCTGTACGACTGGTATGTCCAGGCGCTGGGCATCTACGCACCCAAGCAGATCGAGTTCGCGCGTCTGAACCTCAGCTACACGGTGCTGAGCAAGCGCCGGCTGATCCAGCTGGTGCAGGAGAAGCACGTCGCCGGCTGGGACGATCCGCGCATGCCGACCATCTCCGGTTTCCGGAGACGCGGCTATACTCCGGAGGCGATCCGCAAGTTTTGCGAGCGCATCGGCGTCTCGAAGTTCAACGGCGTCATCGACGTGTCCTGGCTGGAGGACTCCCTGCGCGAGGACCTCAACAAGCGGGCCCCGCGCGTCATGGGCGTGCTGCGGCCGTTGCGCGTGGTGATCGAGAATTACCCCGAGGGCCAGACCGAGGAGATGGATGCGGTCAACAACCCGGAAGATCCGGCGGCCGGCAGCCGCAAGGTGCCGTTCTCCCGCGTCCTGTACGTCGAGCAGGACGACTTCCGCGAAGATCCGCCGAAGGATTTCTTCCGCCTGGCGGTGGGCCGGGAGGTCCGGCTGCGCTATGCTTACTTTGTCAAGTGCATCGGCGTGGTCAAGGACCCGAAGACCGGGCAGGTGGTCGAGCTGACGTGTACCTACGACCCGGCGACCCGCGGCGGCGATTCGCCGGATGGCCGCAAAGTCAAGGCGACGCTGCACTGGGTTTCCGCCGCTCATGCCAGAAACGCCGCGGTCCGGCTCTACGACCACCTGTTCACCAAGCCCGACCCCGACGACGTCCCCGAGGGACAGGATTATCGGGTCAACCTGAACCCGAAGTCCCTGGAGGTGCTGACTGACTGCAAGCTGGAGCCGAGCCTGGCCAGTGCCGCGGTCGCGAGCCGGTATCAGTTTGAGCGCCTGGGGTACTTCTGCGTGGACAGGGACTCGAAGCCGGGCAAACTGGTCTTCAATCGCTCGGTGACCCTGCGGGATACCTGGGCCAAGATCGAGAAGTCGCAGCAAAAGAAGAAGTAACGGACCCCGAACAGAGGAGTGCATGACGTCGGCAAGTGCCTTTTTACAGACCCTGCGCGAGGACCCTGGGGATCGGACCACTCTGCTGGTCTTCGCCGACTGGCTGACCGACCAGGACGATCCGCTCCTGGCCGGCCGCGGCGAGCTGATCCGTATCCAGGCCGAGCTGGCCCGGTGGGTTCCCGACGTCGAGCCGCGGGAGTCCCTGCAGCGGCGCGAGCAGGAAGTGCTCGATCTCCACACCGACGAGTGGCTCGCCCCGGTCCTGCCCTTCTGTCGCTCCTGGGAGGTCCGCAACGGGCTTGCCTCGATTACCCTGACCGCCAAGAACTTTCTCCAGGGCCCGCTGGCCTGGGAGGCGGAAACGCTGCTGGCGGAGGCGTGGGTGTTCGCGCTGCGGCTGGTGGAGTGCTCGCCGGCCCAGGCGGTCCTGCTGGCTCGCTGCGAGGCCCTTCGCTTGCTGACCGGCCTGGACCTGTCCGGCAACGGTCTGGATGACGGCGCCATTCACTCCCTGACGCGCTCTCCCTGGCTATCCAATCTGCGCGTCCTCGACCTGTCGAACAATCAGATCAGCGCCAGCGGCCTGCAAGATCTCTTGCTGTCGCGGTTTCTGCGTCGGCTGCCCTGGTTGGAACTGCATGGCAACGACCTGGAACCGGGCTGGTCGGCCACTCTGGCGGCGCTGCGTCACCGTCAGGACCCAGGGGGGAGTCTGCCGGGGCGCCCGTTGTACGCCGGTCCGCGACTGGTCAACAGCATCGACATGGAGCTGACGCTGATCCCGGCCGGCAGCTTCCGCATGGGTTCGCCCGAGACCGAGGTTGCCTCCGAGCGCTCGGCCAACGGCCCGGCCGGCGCCGACGAGCGGCCCCAGCACCTGGTCACGATCACGTCCGCCTTCTACCTGGGCGTCTACCCGGTGACCCAGCGGCAGTACGAGACGGTGATGGGCAACAACCCCGCGGAGTTCAACAGCAGCAACCGGGGCGGTCCGGATCATCCCGTGGAGCGTGTCAGTTGGGAGGACGCCCAGCGTTTCTGCGAGCGCCTGTCGGAGCTGCCGCGCGAACGGGAGGCCGGCCGGATCTATCGGCTGCCGACCGAGGCCGAGTGGGAACATGCCTGCCGGGCCGGCACCGGGACGCCGTTCTGGTGGGGCGAGTCGGCCTCGATCCACCAGGCGAACTTTCATGGCGAGAAGCCCTACGGCAACGTGCCGGGCGGCGTCTACCTGGCCCGCACCACCCGGGTGGGCAGCTACCAGGCCAACCCCTTCGGCCTGTACGACGTGCATGGCAACGTCTGGGAGTGGGTGCAGGACTTCTACGACCCGGGTTACTACGCCAAGGGCCCCGGCCACGATCCGCTCGGTCCCTCGGAAGGCGATCGCAAATGTGCCCGGGGCGGCTCCTGGAACAATGCCGCCAGCGATTGCCGCTCCGCCTGCCGCGATTACTGGTACGGCATCAGCTACGCCCCCAACAACATCGGCTTTCGCGTGGCCATGACCGTGAGCCGGTGACGGCGCGGACGCGATTCGTTCGCCAACGGACCTGGCAAGTGGCCGACAACCCATACACAATAGCCGTGACATTGACAGACATCGATTGCCAGCAAGGGAAGCATGTCATGGCCAAAAGCAAAGCAACGACAACGGCCGAAGCCGCACCTCCGCCTGTTTGCACCGAAGTCACCCACACCGTTGGACTGGACCCGATCGACTGGTATCTGGCTCCCTGGCGGAACACGCCGCCGTTGCCGCGCCCCGAGCCGCGGCCTTTTGACCTGGGTTCTTGCGTGGCCCGGCTGGGCCGGGTTCGCGGCAGCTACTCCTGGAACTGGGACGGGGCCCAGCTGGACGACGTCCTGTCCCGCGAAGAGGCACACTTCTGGCTATACGCCATGACCGGGGAGACGCACGAGGGCAAGCCAAAGGAGCTGGCCCTGTATCTGGCCCGACAGCACACCTTTGACGGCAAGCTGACGCGCAGGGACATCGTTCACCGGCTCAATCACCTCAAATCCCAGGTCGATCAGCACCTCCTGATTCCCCTGGCCAACCTCCTTGCTCCCGAGGAAATGGTCGAGGTATTGACCTCTGGCGACCTCCACGGCTGGGGCTGGGCTCAGGGAGGGCTGCCCTTTGCCATCTTCTATTCGCGCCGGATGCTCCCTTACCTGACGCCGGTCGAGCGCGACAAGATCCGCGCTCAACTTCAGAGCAAGATTGCCGCCTCGACCTGGCCCACCAGCTTCAGTTACGCTCCGCTGGCCCTGTACCTGGGCGCCCTGATCGGCATGCCCCAGGAAATGCGAGCCCTGGTCAATTCCTGGAAGGATGATCAGTTCAGCTCGGAGTACTCCGGCATTCCCCATTACCAGCAGCCGCAGTGGATCATTTTCGGGCTGGACGACCCCAGGGAAGTGATCCGGCACTTCCAGCGCCTCAAGCTGAATCTGGAAACCGGCTATCTGGTGCGTGGCTACCTGGCCCACGTGGAGCTAACCGGCCTGGAATTGGTTCGCGACAGCATTCTGAAGACGACCGACAAGGCGCGGATCGCATCCTTGATGGAGCCGTTCTGCAAGGTGCTGGCCCCGGAAGCCGCCCCGCTGATGCTGGAGATCAAGCTCAACTCGCGCAACGCCGGGCCGGCCCGCCAATGGCTGGATCAGCAGGTGGGCAACGCCGTCGCCGGTCTGCTTGGCACCGCCGCCGGCCGGGGCAAACTGGCCGACGCCGCGATTGAGTATCTCCGCGAGGCCAGGCGCAAGGGCCACCGCGACCTGATTGAGAAGCAGCTCCAGCAAGTGCCGGCCGAGATCGCCGAGCGTGTCCGCAAGAGCGTGCTGGAACACACCGAGAAGGTTTACGTCCCCTTCGACGACACAACGACTCCCGATTGGCTGAAAAAGGCCCTGGAGGAAACCTCAACGGGCAAAGCCAAGGTCCCCGACTGGTCGGCGCCCGAGGCTTTGCCGCCCATCCCGTTTGGCGAGCATTGTCTGAACCGGTCGCAGATGCTCGCCTTGCTGGGTGCGTTGCAGAAAAGTCTGCTGAACGCACCGCTGCCGCTGGTCACCGCGGTCAAGAAGCACGGCGACGCTCTGGCCCTGGACACCTTTGTCTGGAACCTGTTCGAGCGCTGGCTGGGCGAGGGTTCACCGTCGAAGGAGAAATGGGCGCTGCTGGCAGTGGGCCACCTGGGCGGCGACGCCTCGGTGCTGAAACTGACGCCGATGCTCCGTGCCTGGCCGGGCGAGGGTCAGCATCAGCGCGCGGTGACGGGGCTGGGGGTACTGCGCACCATCGGCAGCGACACGGCCCTGATGCAGCTGAACAGCATTGCCCAGAAGCTCAAGTTTGCGGCCCTGAAGAAGCGAGCGCAAGAGTTCATGAAGGCGATCGCCACCGACAAGGGACTGACCCCCGCTGAGCTGGAGGATCGCATCGTGCCCGACCTGGAGCTGGACGCACGCGGCGGCCGGACGTTCGACTTCGGCCCACGTCAGTTCAAGCTGATCTTCGGCGAGAACCTGAAGCCGCTGCTCAAGGACGACAGCGGCAAGCTCAAGACCGACCTGCCGAAGCCGGCGAAGACCGACGACGCCGAGAAGTCCGCGGCGGCGGTGGCCGGCTGGAAACTGCTGAAAAAGCAGGTCAAGGAGGTGCTGAAGACGCAGATCACCCGGCTGGAGCAGGCGATGGTGTCCTGCCGTCGCTGGAAGTCCGACGAGTTCGAGAGCCTGCTGGTCAAGCACCCGCTGATGATCAACCTGGTCCGGCTGCTGCTGTGGGGCGGCTACGATTCGCGGGGCAAGCTGATCCGGACCTTCCGCGTCACCGAGGAGCAGGACTACGCCGACCGCGACGACAACGCCTGCACACTAGAGGGCGTGGCCGGCGTGGGCATCGTCCATCCGCTGCACCTGAGCGACGAGGAGCGGACCGGCTGGGGAGAGGTGTTCAGCGACTACGAGTTGCTCGCACCGTTCCCCCAGCTGGGCCGGCGCGTGCAGAGGCTGCAGCCGGGCGAGGAGAAAGAAACGAAGATCACGCGCTTCGATGGGTTTGGACTGGAGCCGGTGGTGCTGGTGGGCGTCATGGACCGCACCAACTGGATGCGCGGGCCGGCGGGTGACGCCGGCGTCTTCGATGAGTTCACGCGCTATTTCCCGGGAACGAATACCACGGCGATCCTGTGCTTCGAGGACGGCATTCCGATTCCGATGGGGTATCTCGAAAGCTACGGCGATCAGAAGATCACGGAGGTGTATTTCCTGGAAGGACAGATTGAAGGACATTACCGCTGGAAGAAGGATCTGAAGCTGCTGCCGCTGGGCGAGGTCGATCCGGTGGTGATCAGCGAGGTGCTGGACATTCTGGAAGCGCTGAAGGCGAAGGGGAGGTGACTGGCATCCTTGGGAGTGGGACACTATTTGGAGTGCGGCAGTAGCTTTGCTCTGCCGCTTTGGTTTCTCTTGTTTGGACTTTTGTTTTTGCTGTGTTTCTCTGGGGGCCGGAGGTTTTTGGTTGGGCAAAAGGAGAAAAACAGGAGAAACAAAAGCGGCAGAGCAAAGCTACTGCCGCACTCCAAATAGTGTCCCAGCCTCAGGACTGGCATCCTCTCTCCCAGCATGAGCCGCCGGGTTTATCCCGGCGGTTGTCTGCCGAGTTGGCCAGGTGGCTCCGCAAATCAATCAAAAGCCATCGGTCCAGTCAGCAATTCCTCTTCCGGCGCCGCGATTTCAAACAGCATGACCTCATCGAGAAGCAGACGTTGCTGTCGGCACGTTTCGTACAGTTCGCCGCTATGTCGGGCGATGGCAATCTGGCGGTCGCCGTGGTAGGCCACCCAGCAGCCGAGGTGTTCCTGAAGCAACTGCGGCAGGTCGCAAGCGAACCTCTGACGGGCCAACTCCTTCAACCGCCGGAAATCGGGTAACGGCGCCGTTTGCATTTCATTCGTCATGGCAAGCCTCTCGTTGCGAGAGAACCGGATCCCTCAGTCTGCTACTGTATCAGACCGGCATTCCCCTTTCATCGGTAGATTCCGGAAAATCTCGTTGCAGAGGCGTGCCGAAAAGGACAGGTTGAAGGACATCACCGCTGGAAGAAGGACCTGAAACTGCTGCCGCTGGGCGAAGTTGATCCGGTGGTGATCAGCGAGGTGCTGGACATTCTCGAAGCGCTGAAGGCGAAGGGGAGGTGACTTGCATCCTTGGGAGTGGGCCATGATTTGGAGTGCGGCAGTAGCTTTGCTCTGCCGCTTTGGTTTCTCTTGTTTGGACTTTTGTTTTTGCTGTGTTTCTCTGGGGGTACGGAGGTTGTTGGTTGGGCAAAAGGAGAAAAACAGAAGAAACCAAAGCGGTAGAGCAAAGCTACTGCCGCACTCCAAATAGTGTCCCACCCTCAGGATGGACGGGCAGTCAAGCACAGCGCGACCAGCACAACCCAGCCCTCACTCGGGCTGGGGAAATCTCACGGGCCGCTGAAGAGATCGTCAAAGGCAGTCGTGGCCTTGTTGCCTTTCACGTTCGTGGCCAGGAGAATCAAGGTGCTGTTGGAGCCGTAGATCCCACCGCCCTCGCCCTGCACAGTGCCTTTCGCCTTGTTGCCGTTGACCACGGAATTCTCGACGTCCACCGTACTATTGAGGGCATAGATCCCGCCGCCATAGGCATTCGTGCCGTTCGCGTGGTTGGCGTTGACCGTGCAGTTGGTCAGCGACAGGACTGCTGTTTTCACAGTCGATCCCGCCGCCCAGGGCGGTAGCCGAGGAGTTGACCTGGTTGCTGTTGATGACGGAATCGGTGATCGTCGCGCTGCCGCCGGTCGTGCTGATGCCGCCCCCCGCGGACGTCGCCTGGTTGTTGACGATGTTGCTGGTGGAGACGTTCAGCGTGCCGTTGTTGTAAATGCCGCCGCCGTCGACGGCGGAGTTGCCGCTGACGGTGCAGTTGGTCAGCGTGGTCGTGCCGCCGTACCTGATGCCACGCCGCCGCCGCTCAGGCCGGAGGAGTTGCCGCTGACGGTGCAGTTGGTCAGCGTGGTCGTGTCGCCGTAGTTGGCCAGGCCGCCGCCGTTGAAGCCGGCGGAGTTGCCGCTGATGGTGCAGTTGGTCAGCGTGGTCGTGCCGTCACTGGATTGCAGCGCCACCGCCGCTGCCGCCAGGACCGGGGACGGAGTTGCCGCTGATGGTGCAGTTGGTCAGCGTGGTCGTGTCGGCCAGAGTACAGGCCGCCGCCGCCGCCGTTGCAGCCGGCGGAGTTGCCGCTGACGGTGCAGTTGGTCAGCGTGGCCGTGCCGAAGTACGCTGACCAGGCCGCCGCCAGCCGCTGGAGGTGCCGCCGGCGGAGTTGCCGCTGATGGTGCAGTTGGTCAGCGTGGTCGTGCCGCCATACGTTGCACAGGCCGCCGCCGCCGTCGAGCTGGCGGAGTTGCCGCTGACGGTGCAGTTGGTCAGCGTGGTCGTGCCGCCGGAGGTGAACAGGCCGCCGCCGCCGGTCTGGTAGGCGGTGTCGGTGGCGGAGTTGCCGCTGACGGTGCAGTTGGTCAGCGTGGCCGTTCCGCCATCGTTGTACAGGCCGCCGCCGTTCGACGGCGTTGCCGCCGGTGATCGTCAGTCCCGAGATGGACGCCGTGACCAGCCGCATCGACCTGGAACACCCGGCTCGTGCCGCCGCCGCTGACCGTCACGCCCGCCTTCGGGCCCGTGATCGTCTCCGTCCCGGTCGTGTCGCTCAGCTCGAGCTGGGTGCCGTTCAGGGTGATCGTCTGCGGCGTCTTGAACACCGTTTTGTCAAAGGTGATCGTCTCGGTCGCCCCCGGTCGTATTCGCCTGGACGATCGCCTGGCGCAGGTCGATCAGGCCAGCGACGGGCGTGTCGGTGGGGTTGTTCACGACGAATCGTGGACGGAACCCAGCGGTCCTCCAGCACCTCCAGGGCCGGGCGGAACCGGTGTGGCGCCTTGCGAATCGTGCGCGTGACGGGGCGGGTGAACAGGTTGCGAATCCAGGAACGCATCATCATGGGAAACTCCTGAACAGGATGGAACAAACCCGCGTGGCGGATGCTGTCACGCCAAACGCTGGCGCGAGCAGAGCCGCCGGTCCGAGCCGGACCAGCGCCGCGCTCACGGTCAGGTTCGGCCGGTCCGAGGCGCGGACCGTCGCCGCGACCTCACCGAGACACTCGGTGGGGACCACGAAGGAACTCTCCAGCAACGTCTCGTCGTCGTTGATCAGATCGGGGAACCGCCGCGGCAGCACCGCCACGGCGAAGACTTCTTGAACGCCGCTCTCGAACTTGAGCAGGGCGACCGTCTCGCCGCGGCGCAGGTCCACGACGCAGACGCCGCACGTCCGCTGCTCGGGGGCGAGCCGCTCGGTGATCGGGATGCCGCTGAAGACGGCCGACTCGCGGACCTGCGACAGCCCGACGAAGGCGAGATCGCCCGCGAAGTCGAGCCCGCGCGTGAACCCCGGCACGGCGGCGACCGCCTCATACCGGCCGGTGTTCAGGTCCACGTTGCCGAGCGTCCCCGAGCCCGACTCGCAGACCCACAGCCGGCCGCCATACCAGCGCGGCGAGTGGGGCATCGACAGGCCCCGGCAGAGGATCGCGCCGGAGTCCACGTCCATCAGGATGCCGCCCCTGGCCTTGTTCGCCCGCCAGCCGGCCATCTCGTTCGTTTCGCCCAGGGCGGTGACGTACTTCGGCTTGCCGTCCACCATCGCCAGGCCGTTGAGGTGGCAGCGGTCCGACGGCTCCAGCTCGGTGACGAACGGCGGCCGCCAGCGCGGCACGAAGCTCGACTCGGGGTCGAGCGTGGCCAGGCAGGAGAAGCGGGTGTTGACGAACCAGAGCTGGCCGCCGGCGCCGTAGGCCATCTCGTGGATCAGGACGTTGCCGGTGACGTGGCTGGAGCGCGGCAGGAAGCAGGCGTCGTGCGTGCCGGCGGGCTCCAGGCGGCGGGCGACGTCGGGGACGTCGCGGAACTCCCAGACCTGGATGGTGGTGCCGATGGCGAGCTTGGCGCCGCCGTCGGCCAGGGCCAGGCCCATCGGGGCCTTGAACGTGCGGTAGTGGGTGTTGAGGTGGTCCCCCTCGTCGCGGACCATCACGAGCTTGCCGGCCTGGTAGGTGGTGACCAGCAGCGACGCGCCCAGCTGCCGCAACAGCGCGGGGAAGTTCGGCGTGTGGGCGGCCCGCAGCGGCCCCGGGTCCTCCGTCTTGGGGACGGCCCGGCTCCGGCGATCGGGCTGGCGGGGGCAGCTGGCGTACTGAAGAGAAGATCGCGACCGTTCTGCTTGGTCGGGTCCGGCGTCAGGCGGGCGGGGGCACTTTGCGTAGCCATGTTTTTCTCCACTGGCTCCCAGGGGAGCTGGAAAGAACTCCGAACGGGTTTTGTTTTTGATGGGAACCACTCTCAGAATCTACTCCCCAACCCCTCCCCGCTTCGGGGAGGGGTTGAGGAACAGACTCTCATGGTTCCTCACTGGAGAGATGCAGTTTCCCGGGGCATTCTTTCACGGCGACGAAAAAATCTTGATCCGGCGGCAAGCAGACTCTTTTCCCCAGAGCGGTCCCTGGGTATGCTAAGGATGTCTGGCGACCCCGCCGGGTCCACAAGACTTGCAGCCAAGCGGGCCCGGCGGGGTCGCCAGTCGCTGAAACGAAGGAACTCCCCAGGAAACGCCCATGACCAACACCTCGGCCACCTTGCTGCAACGGCTCCTCAACAGCCGTGACGACGCTGCCTGGACGCGCTTGACCCAGTTGTACTTACCGCTGATCCGTGCCACTTTGGGCCGGCACCTGCCCCAATCGGCTGACGTCGATGATGAGGGTCAACAGGTCCTCCTGGTCGTGGTGGAGAAGCTGCCGGAGTTCCGCCACAACGGCAAACCAGGGGCCTTCCGCACCTGGCTCCGCGGCATCTGCGTCAATCGGGTACGCATGTTCTGGCGCACTCCCCGACCAGCAACAGTCCCCGACCCGGAAGCGATCTTCCGCCAGCTCGAAGCTTCGGACAGTGCCTTGAGCCGGCAGTGGGACCGCGAACATGACCAGTTTGTGTTCCGGCAGGCGCTGGCGCTGATCGAGGGAGAGTTCAAGCCGACGACCTGGCAGGCGTTCCGCCGCTACGCCCTGGAGAATGCGGAGCCCGAAGTGGTTGCCGCCGAGTTGGGACTGAAGGTCAACGCCGTCTTCATCGCCAAGTCGCGCGTCCTGCGCCGGCTGAAGGAGGAATTCGAGGGGCTGCTGTAACAGGGGTCCGCCTCAAAGACGAGTCGGCTATCCGCAAGTATTTGCCGGAGGTGCCGCGATGTCGGAATCCCTTGCTGAAACCCACCCGAGCCCGGAACGATTGCGGTGTTTCGGTTGCGGTGAGCTGCGCGGCCCCGAGGCTGACGCGATCGAAGGGCATCTCGAAACGTGCTCCGTTTGCTGTCAGCGGCTGCGGGAGCTGCCCCGCGATCCGCTGCTGAAACGGCTGCAAGCCGTCATCGGTGCGGAGGAGATCGAGTCTCCTCCAACCACCGGGCTCAACCGGCCGACGGCTTGCGATTCACAGGCCAGCACCCCGGCAGACAGCAAGCCGGTCCCCCAGCTGCCCCCTGTGCCGCCGGCCCTGGCCGAGCATCCCCGCTATCGGGTGCTCAAGGCGCTCGGGGGTGGCGGCATGGGCACGGTCTACCTGGCCGAACACAAGATGATGAAGCGACTCGTGGCCCTCAAGGTGATCCGTCCCGACCTGACCGCACGCCCTGAGGTGAGCGACCGCTTCCGCCGCGAGGTCGAGGCGGCGGCACGCTTGACCCATCCCAACATCGTGGCCGCCCACGACGCCGAGCAGGCCGGCGACTGCCTGTTCCTGGTGATGGAATTCGTCGAGGGCACCGACCTGGCGGCCTGGCTGGCGACGCACAGCCCGCTGCCGGTGCCAGAGGCGTGCGACTCCATCCGGCAGGCGGCGCTGGGGTTGCAGCACGCTCACGAACGGGGCATGATCCACCGCGACCTCAAGCCGCAGAACCTGATGCGGACCCCAACCGGCCAGGTGAAGATCCTCGACTTCGGCCTGGCTCGCCTGGTCGAGTTGGCCCAGGAGGGTGGGACGCCTGTCGGCATGGTGCTGGGCACGCCCGACTACGTGGCTCCCGAGCAGGCCAACGACGCTCACGGCGCCGACATCCGCGCCGACGTCTACAGCCTGGGCTGCACGCTTTACCACCTGCTGAGCGGCCAGGTTCCCTTTCCCGGCGGCGGCCTGCTGGACAAGCTCCGGCGCCTCGCCCAGGAGCAGCCGGAGTCCCTGGCCCGGCTGCGTCCGGACCTGCCAGCGCCGCTGGCGGCCGTCGTGGAATGGATGATGGCCAAGGACCCTGCCCGGCGTCCGCAGACGCCTGCCGAGGTCGCCGCTGCCCTGGCGCCGTGGTGCCAGCTTCTGGCCCACGTCAGCAACGGGCCGACGGCGCCCTCCGGGACGGAGGAGATGGCAGGCCAGGATCCGCTGCCGGCGTCCCGCCCAGGCCCCGACATGCGTTCTCGAAAGCGCTGGCATCGGTTCATCCGCCAGCCAGTATTCCTGTTGGCCACCGTGGCTTTGCTCCTCGTTCTGGGGGCTGGACTGGCCTATTTCGCAACAACGGGCGCAGGGATCGGGCAAAGACGGGGTGAGTTGAAAGCCGGAGATCGGGCCCCGGACCTCAGCAAAGTGATCCCCCTCATCGACGATGATTTCAGCGGCCCCAACGGAAACTACTTTGGAGGCCGTCTGGGAGGCCCTGATAAAAAGATCGAGGACTTCCGTGTTGAAAACGGTCTCTTTGTCATGCAGTCGTTTCCAGTCCCCCCGGACAAGAACTGGCCTGACCAGCAGTCGGTTTCCTCGGCGGAGTCCAGGAGGCAACCGGCGACAGGTGACTTCGCGTGCCAGGTGGTCGGCCGCGTGACGACCGGAGGGGACCACGGCTGGGGCTTGGGCCTCTATTCCGGTTCCGAGGATTATGATCTGGCGGTTCGGCTGCGCCGGGACGGAGGGGTCGAGGTCGGCAATTTCCGCTGGGGAAGGGATCGAGCCACCACAATGGCCGCAACAGTCCCACCAATCCGGCCGCCGGCCTTCATGTCGGGCGACGTGTTCAACAAGCTCCTGGTCGTCTGCCGTGGGGGCCGCAAGCTGGAAATCTACGTCAACAACTCGGCCATCGGGCCGCCGATCGTGCTTGACCGGCTTCTCCTCCCTCCGGTCCATCAATTCATGGTGTTTTGGAAGCGCGGCCGCGACACGAATGTGGAAGGGCGTGCGGAATGCAAGCGATTCACGCTTTGGGAACTGCCGCCAGCAGCGCCGGCAGTCCCGTGAGGCCCCATTGCTGATACTCAGCGCGGGGACGGCACGGTGAAGGTCTGGGCTGCCGACAAGGGCAGCGAGTCTTTCACTCCCAAGCACGTCGGCCAGGAGGAAAGTGGCAGTCCCTGGATCGTGCCCCGAGAGGACAATTGCTGTCTCTTCACACCAGCACGCCGAGAGCAAACGGGTGTATCGGTCCGGTCGAGAACGGCGCTGGCAGCGCCGAGCGGGGTTGCCGGCTCGTACGTGCCAGGCCAGGACCAGCGCCGTCAACTTTTCGCCGGCCGCCGTCAGCAAACGGCTGAGCGGCGGAAAGAGGTCAGCGTGCCCGGCGGGCCGGATTGGCACTTCTTTGCTCTGTGGCAAAGGTAGCCGACGCTGATACACTGGAACCAAACCGGGAGCGGAGGTGCCGTGATGTCGGAATCCTTTGCCCAATCTCATCCCTATCCGGAGATGTCGGAGACGAAGCATGATCGTGTCCTGCCTGGCCTCTGCCCAGTTCCCTGTCGCACCGCCCCGCTATGCCGCATCTCCGGACGGAAAGTGGCTGGCCGTCTGGCGCGGCCATGGAGAGATCGACATTCTCGGCGACAACCTGGAGTTGGCCGACCGGGTGCGGATTGCCCCGGACAGCTGCCTCGACATCGATCAGATGGCCTTCAGCCCGGATGGCAACTCTCTGGCGGTGGTTGGCCTGGGAGTCCCCCACGTTAGTGGTGGGAGTGCCACGGTGTTCACCAGGCAAGGGCAGATCCGGGCCAGCCACACCTGGTCGGGCGGACTGCATGGAGGGGGTAGCGGTTGCGTTTTCTCGGGCGATGGCCGGCTGCTCTGGGTTGCCTCCCGCCCAGGGCTTCTGGTGCTCGACGTGGAAAGCAACCGAGTGGTCGCGTCGCACCCGCTGGATTTCCTGCACCGGGAGTGGGGGCCCTATGACTTTCTGCTCTACCGACATCCCGAGGGCGAAGTTGTGGGCGTGTGGGCAGCCTACGGCCCCGACGTGCCCACGCATCTCTACTGGAGCCGCTTGGACCGCGGCCGGCTGGAGATTTATCAGCAGCCGTGCTTGCACGGGGTCGGAACCCCCGAGTTCCACCCGTCCGGCTGCGAATTCCTGACGCTGCCGGACGACGGCTCCCTGGTCCGCTATCGCTTTCCGAGCTGTGAGGTCCTCGGGACCCTTTACGAGGAAGATGCCTTTGGAGAGGAAGATGGGGAGCCCAGCGACCAGTTCGCCGTTGAGGTCTTCTACGTCTCGGATAACCGGGCCCTGGTCACCTCCAACGAGGAGGTCAAGACGCTGCTGCTGGACGTGAGCACCATGCAAGTCCTCGACGAAGTGGAGTTCGAGGGCTGTCCTCCGTCACGGCGTCCCTTGCTGGTGGCGTTTCGTCCCCCCAGCGGCCTGTGGACCACGAACTTCACCGAGAAGAAGATGCGGACGGTCCAACTCTGGGACATCCGGAACCTCGTCGGCACCACTTCGCAACCCGATCCAAGCTGGCCTTTGACTGCTCAGCTGGTCAAGGAGGGGAAAGTGCTGCCATAGGTTGACCCACCCAGAACGGAAGTTTTGCTCGGAGGTGCTGTGATGCCGGAATCATCTGCCCAGACCCATCCCAGTCCCGAAATGCTCCGCCGTTTCGGCAGCGGTGAGCTGAGCGGCCCCGAGGCGGCCGACATCGGGGCGCACGTCGCAACTTGCGCGGAGTGCCGTCTGGTGCTGCAGGCACGGCCCGGCGATCCTCCGCTGCACCAGGTCCAGACGGTGTCCTGGGCCGGAGGGCCCGGTGTCTCCCCGGCCACGCCGTCGGAACAGCAAACGCTGCCTGATCCGAACGCGTCGCTTTCATACCCCGGCAAGCGGGTGCCGCAGGCGCCCGTGTGCCGGGGTATGAGATCATCGAGGAGCTTGGCCGGGGCGGCATGGGGGTCGTGTACAAGGCGCTCCATCTGCACCTGAAACGCACCGTGGCCTTGAAGATGGTGCGGCCGGCCGGCCATGCTGGACCGCAGGAGCTGGCACGCTTCCGCATCGAGGCGGAGGCCGTGGCGCGCTTGCAGCACCCCAACATCGTGCAAATCCACGAGGTCGGCGAAGCGGCTGGCCAGCCCTACTGTGCCCTGGAGTTCGTCGAGGGCGGCAACCTCGCCAGCCGAATCAGTGGCCAGCCGATGCCAGCCCGGGATGCAGCCAAAATGGTGGAGACACTGGCGCGGGCGATGCAACTGGCTCACAGCCGCAACGTGGTGCATCGGGATCTGAAACCGGCCAACGTTTTGCTGACGGCCGAGGGCACACCCAAGATCACCGACTTCGGCCTGGCCCGGCAACTGGACAGCGACAGCAGCGAGACGCAGGCCGGGCAGGTGATGGGCACGCCCTCGTACATGGCCCCGGAGCAAGCCTCCGGACGCACCCACGAGGCCGGGCCCGCCGCCGACGTTTACAGTCTGGGAGCGATCCTCTACGACTGTCTGGCAGCTCGGCCTCCATTCAAGGGCCAGACGGTGATGGAAACGCTGGATCTGGTGCGAACCCAGGAACCGTTGCCGCCGTCGCGCTGGCAGCCGGGCGTGCCGCTGGACCTGGACACCATCTGCCTGAAGTGCTTGCGCAAGCAGCCGGAGCAGCGTTACTCCTCCTCAGCGGAGCTGGCGGACGAGCTGGCGCGCTATCTGCGGGGCGAGCCGACCCTGGCCCGGCCGGTCGGCCGCCTCGAGCGTGGCTGGCGCTGGTGCCGGCGGAACCCGGCCGTGGCGAGCCTGACCGCGGCGGTCGTTCTGGCTTTGCTGATCGGGGCGGTCGTGGCCTCCTACTTCGCCGTCGCCGAGCGTGCGGCCAACCGAGAACTTTCCAGCAAGAATCTCAAGCTGGAGCGTTACCAGGATCAGTTGGAGGGGACGCTGGCCCGGACCTGGCTGTCGCCGCTGGCTTCGGGGCCCTTGACGGACCCGGAACGGGCGGCATTTGAGCAGGTCGCGGCACAACGGGGCCAACGGTTGGCGCTGCGATTCATCCGAGAGGCGGTGACCGATCCGGCGTTGACGCCGAAATTGCCTGCCCGTGCGGAGTACGCCTGGCAGGCGGCGTTGGGTCTGAACTGCAAGCAGCGGAACGAGGCGGAGAAGGTCCTGCTGGCGGAGCTGCAATCGGAGAAGCGGGGGGCACGGCAAAGGCAGGAGCTAGCCCTGGCAGCGGTGGCGCTGGGAGATCTCTCGCCCGAACTGGCAGATTCGGTGGTGGCCGTGTTGCTGCCGGGCCTGGGAATGGCTGGCGATTCCCTCTCCCAGGAAAGCCTGGCGGAGGGGCTGGCGAAAGCGGCCCCTCACCTGGGATCCCGGGAAGCCGCCACCGTGCTCACCCAGGCTCTGACCCGAACCACGGACTCGCTGGCCGTGCAGAGTCTGGCACGGAGTCTGTCGGCGACTACCGACCGTCTGGGACCTCGGGAGGCCGCCGTGAGCCGTGGCCAGGCCGCTGCCATGCTCAGCCAGGCCATGACGCGGACGACCGACCTTGCCACGGTGAAATTCCTGGAGCAGACTCTCTCAGAGATGGCCGATCGCCTGGATTCGAGGGAAGCTGCCGCCATCGCTGACGGCCTCGCTCAGGCCATGAATAAAACAACCCAATCGCACGCCCTGGCGTTTCCTCTGGCACGAACACTGAAGAGAGTGGCCCACCGCCTGGAATCCCGGGATGCCGCCACCGTCGCCGTCACGCTCATCCAGGCCTTGACACGGGCGACTCACCCGGATGCGTTACCCGATCTGGAGAGGGCCCTGGCGGACGTGGCGGACCGCCTGGGTCCCAGGGAGGGCGGCCCTGCAATCGCGCTGAGCCAGGCCATGACCCGGACGACGAACTTGAGAGCATTGCAATCTCTGAAGAAGGGGATGTCCTGGGTAGCCGCCCGGCTGGACCCCCGTGAGGCCGCTGTCGCCGCCGCTCCGCTCTCCGAGGCGATGACCCGGACGACCGAACCGGCCGCGTTGCTGTTTTTGGCGCAGGCCCTTTCGACGTTGGCCGACCGGATGGAAACCAGGGAGGCCCGTGTCACGTGCGCCCCGGCCACCCGCACGCTCACCCAGGCCTTGACGGAACCAACCAACCCGAGGATGCTGCCGATTCTTTCCGATGCACTGTCGGCGTTAGCCGGCTACCTGGAACCCCGGCAGGTTGCTGACCTGCTCACCAAGACCATGAACCGGACGACCGACATAGCCGCGTTGCGGTCTCTGGAGCAAGGTCTGGCGAGGGCAGCCGCCCGGATGGAGCCCCGAGAAGGCGCCGCCCTCCTGGCCCCGTGGCTGGCCAAAAGGACCAGCTCGGATCTGGCTAAAAGTCTGACGGCGGTGGCCGACCGAATGGAGCCCCAAGAGGCCGCCGTCCTCCTCACCCAGGCCATGACGCAAACGACCTCTGGCCCGGTCCTGTATACCCTGGCGGAGGGTCTGGGGGTAGTGGCGGACCGCCTGCAACCCCAGGAGATCGCTGCTGTCGCTGGCACGCTCATTCAGACCATGACCCGGACAAACAACCCGTTCACATTGTACAGTCTGGCGCGTGGTCTCTCCCGAGTGGCTGCCCGGATGGAGCCCCGGGATGCAGCTGTGGTGTGCGGGCAGGCGGCCGACCTGCTCAGCCAGGCCATGACCAGCGCCTCGAAGGATTCGCAAGCGTTGGGATCACTGACACAGGGGCTGGAGGCGGTGGCGGACCACTTGCAACCCCGGAAGGCCGCCGCTGTCGCTGGCACGCTCACTCAGACCATGACCCGGACAAACGACCCGAAGACGTTGGAAGGTCTGGCGCGTGGTCTCTCCCGAGTGGCTGCCCGGATGGAGCCCCGGGATGCAGCGGCGGTGTGCGGGCAGGCGGCCGACGCCTTCACCAAGGCCATGACCACCACAAAGAATCCGGGAGCGTTGTATCTCCTGGCGCAGGCGCTGACGTGGGTGGGAGACCGGCTGCAGCCCGAGAAGGCTGCCGTCACTGCCGCCACGCTCTCCCAGATCATGGCCACGCCTGCGTACGCGGATGGCCTGCGGTATCTGGTTCCGGCCCTGTCGGCGGTGGCCACTCGACTGGGACCTCGGGAGGCCGCTGTCGCCGCCGCTCCGCTCTCCCAGGCCGTGAACGCGACGACCGTCCCTACGCGGTTGTGGTTTCTGGCGGAATCTCTCTCGGCGCTGGCCAAACAGATGGATCCAAAAGAGGCCGGCGCGCTGTGCCACCAGGCCGCCGATCGGATCAGCAAGGTCATGACCGGTCCGGCCGATTTGAGTGCTGCGGCAGCAATGGCGCAGGCCCTGGCAGCGGTGGCGGTCCGCCTGGAGCCCCGGGAGGCCGCCGGCAGGCTCACCGAGGCCATGAGCCGGACACCGCACCCGCACGCGTCAGGCATTCTGCTGGAGTGTCTGTCGGCGGTAGCTGATCGCCTTGATTTCCCGGAGGCCAGCGCCGTGTGCGGCAAGGCCCTCGACAGGCTCCTCCAGACCATGACCGGAACGCCTGACGAGCCTGAGCTGTGGAAGCTAGAGCCGGGTCTGCGGGCGATGGCCGCCCGGCTGAAGCCCCAGGAGGCAGCGGACAAGCTCCTCTCGGCCATGAGCCGGACGACGAACACAAAGGTGTTGCGGTATCTGTCGGAGTGCCTGTCAGTGGTGATAGCCCGCCTGGAATCACAGGAGGCCGCCGCAGTGTGCCGGCAGGCCGTTGCCACGCTCGTCGAGGCCAGCATCAAAACCCGGCACCCGATCCCGTCGGGGGAGTTGGCGGAGAGTCTGGCGATGGTGACGGCCCGGTTGGGGCCCCGGGAGGCGGCCATGGTGTGCGGTCCTGCCGCTGGCAGGCTCATCCAGTTGCATACCGGGACGCTGGGTCTGTCGTCGCTCCTGTCGAACACCAACTCCAACGCCTCTCGCCCGCAGTTTGCCTCCGTGGCCGGCACGTTCGGGCAACTGTGCGGCCCGGCGCCCACTCCGGCCGCTCTGGTCCTGCTCCAGCTGGCTTTTCCGTCTCCCCGACCCCCGCTGCCGGCCCAGGCGCTGGTCGATCTGCTCAAGGAGCCGCTCTGCGTCGGCGAGACCCGGCGGCTGGTCCTGGAGCAACTGGCACGGCACTACGACCGGCCCTTCGCCGATCAGTGGGACTTCGCCCGCTTCGCCGAGGAACAGAAACTCGGCCTGGACCTGCTCGGCCCACCGCCACGCCTGGCTGCCCCGGCACCCAGGAATTCGATACCCTGACCTTCAGCGTCGCCCGCGCTACCCCGAGGCAGATGCCAGGGCTTTGTGTGTGTCGCGGCGCAATGCAATCCATGCAGCGTTTGCTCAGCAATCCCTGCCCTGGCCTATGACTTTGCCGGCAAGACCAGGAGAACACAACCGATGGCCAGGAAGAAAGTCGCGGTGGAGGATCAAACCGGGGACACCAGCGTTCCTCCCGACGTGGCCGAACTACAGCGGCCGCCGGCGGAGGTGCTGTTTGCCGAGGAACTGGGCCGCCTGGCCGAGACAGACGCCGGCAAGCCTCGACCCAGGGGCTGGAAGCTGACGCCGCAGTCGGTGGTGCGCTTCGTGCTGGGCGACGAGTCGCTGGACATTGTGCCGAAGTTCGTGGGCAAGCGCAGTTTCATCGAGCGCTGTGCGGTGGCCCTGGCGACGGCGCGCGGTCTGATGCTGATCGGCGAGCCGGGCACGGCCAAGAGCTGGCTGAGCGAGCTGCTGGCGGCGGCCATTTCCCATGATTCGACGCTGACCATCCAGGGCAGTGCCGGCACCACCGAGGACGCCATCAAGTATTCGTGGAACTACTCGCTGCTCCTGGCCGAGGGGCCCAGCGAGCGCTCCCTGGTGCCGGCCCCACTGTATCGCGGCATGCGCGACGGCAAGATCGTGCGCTTCGAGGAGCTGACGCGCTGTCCGCTGGAGATGCAGGACATCCTGCTATCGATCCTGAGCGACCGGGTGATGGCGATTCCGGAACTTCACGACGAGGCCCGCTCGCTCTTCGCCCGGGCCGGCTTCAACGTCATCGCCACCGCCAACACCCGCGACCGCGGCGTCAACGAGATGAGCGCCGCTCTCAAACGCCGCTTCAACTTCGAGACGGTCCATCCCATCGGCGACCTCAAGGAAGAGATGGAGCTGGTGCAGCGGGAAACCGGCAAGCTGCTGGAGCGGGCCGGCATTCCGGTGTCGCTGCTGCCGGAGCTGACCGAGGTGCTGGTGACGACCTTCCACGAGCTGCGCGGCGGCCAGACGACGGACGGCCAGGCCCTGGAGACGCTGACGACGGCGATGAGCACGGCCGAGGCCGTCGCCACCGCCTACGCCGCCAGCCTGCATGCCTGGTACTACGACGAACGGCCCGCCAGCGCCGAGCATCTGGTGCAGCACCTGATCGGCACGGCGCTCAAGGACGCTCCCGACGACGTCAAGAAGGTGCGGCATTACTTCAACCACACGGTCAAGGGCCGGGCCGGCAAAGCCTGGCAGGCTCTGTACGAGGCCCGCGAACTGTTGCCCTGAGATCGCTGGGTATCGACGAGTGCAATCCCAAGGAATGGGCAGACGTTCCCTTGCCGGGAGGGGTTTGAAGGTTTAACGTGTCAGCTGCAAACACCGTACCGCGCGTTCAGAGGTTCCCCCATGCGTAATTCGTTCCTCGCACTGGCGATAGCAGCAGGATTGGGCCTCCCGGGCCAGGTCGCTGCCGCGGAGAAGGAATACGACGTCGTGGTCTACGGCGGCACCTCGGGCGGCATCAGCGCCGCGGTGCAAGCGGCCCGCATGGGCAAGAGCGTGATCCTCATCGAGCCCGGCAAACATCTCGGCGGTCTGACCTCGGGCGGACTGGGCGCCACCGACATCGGCAACAAGAGGGCCATCGGCGGCATTTCTCGCGAGTTCTACCAGCGCATCAAGAAGCACTACGCGGAGCAGGCCAGCTGGAAGTACGAGACGCGGGCCAATTTCAAGGGGCCCGGTCACGATCCCAAAGAAGACGCGGCCTGGAGCTTCGAGCCGCACGTCGCCGAGCAAGTCTTCGCGGAGCTGCTCCGCGAGCACAAGGTCCCTGTGGTCTTCAGCGAGCGTCTCGATCTGAAGAAGGGGGTCCGCAAGGAGGGCAGCCGGATCGTCGCGATCACGATGGAGTCGGGCCAGACCTATCGGGGCCGGATGTTCATTGACGCGACCTACGAGGGCGACCTGATGGCGAAGGCGGGGGTCTCCTACCACGTCGGTCGGGAAGCGAACCGGACTTACGGCGAGACGCTGAACGGAGTGCAGGTCAAGAACGCGACCCATCACCAGTTTGTCAAGAAGGTCGATCCCTACGTCAAGCCGGGCGATCCACTCCAGCGGCCTGCTGCCGTACGTCCACGCCGGGCCTCCGGGCAAGGACGGCGAGGGGGACAAGCTTGTCCAGGCGTACAACTTCCGGCTCTGTGCCACCGACCGGCCCGAGAACCGCCGGCCCTGGCCAAAGCCGGCCGGCTACGACGAGAAGCACTACGAGATCCTGCTGCGCAACTTCGAGGCCGGCGACAACCGCATTCCGTGGAACCCCATCCTGATGCCCAACCGCAAGACCGACTCCAACAACAATTTCGCTTTCTCGACCGACGCCATCGGCCTCAATTACGACTATCCGGAGGGCGATTACGCTGCACGGCCCCGCATCTGGCAGGAGCACGTCCATTACCAGCAAGGGTCTGATGTGGACGCTGGCCAATCATCCGCGTGTGCCGGAGGCGATCCGCAAGCACTTCCAGACGTGGGGCCTGGCCAGGGACGAATTCACCGACACCGACAACTGGCCGCACCAACTCTACGTCCGCGAGGCCCGGCGGATGAAAGCGGCGTACGTCATGATCGAGCAGAATTGCCGAGGGCAGCGCGTGGCCGAGGACTCGGTGGGCCTGGCGGCGTACACGATGGACTCGCACAACGTCCAGCGCTACGTCACCAGCGACGGCTACGTGCGGAACGAGGGCGACGTGCAGGTCGGCGGTTTTCCGCCGTACCCGATCGGGTATCGGTCGATCGTGCCGAAGGCGGAGGAATGCACCAACCTGCTGGTGCCGGTGTGCCTGTCGGCGTCTCACATCAGCTACGGCTCGATCCGCATGGAGCCGGTCTTCATGGTGCTGGGCCAGTCCGCGGCCACCGCGGCGGCCCTGGCCCTGGACGGCAAGAGTGACGTGCAGAGTGTGGACTATCCCAGGCTGCGCGAGAGGCTGCTGCAGGACAAGCAGGTGCTCGACTGGACCGGCCCGAAGGGCGGGGTGGGAAGCATCGACAGCCGGAAGCTGGAGGGGATTGTCGTCGATGACCCGGTCGCGGAGCGGGAGGGGTTCGACCACGTCAGCAGTTCGGCGAGTCCCTACGTCAACGAGGGCTACCGCCACGACGGCAACGAGAACCGCGGCAAGCAGTGGGCCCGCTATCGTCCGAACTTGCCCGGTGCGGGCAAGTACGAGGTTCGCCTGTCGTATTCCGCCAATCCCAATCGGGCGACCAACGTGCCGGTGACGATCGTCCACGCTGCCGGCAAGACCATCGTGAAGGTGAACCAGAAGAAGCCCGCCCCTCTGGACAGGGCGTTTGTCTCGCTGGGAACGTTTCGGTTCGAGAAGGGAAACGCCGGATACGTCGAGATCAGCAACCGGGACGCGGACGGCTACGTGATCATCGACGCGGTGCAGTGGCTGCCGGTCCGGGATGCTCCGGGCAAGGGGCAACCGGAGGCGATGCTGGAAGATGCGAAACGCGTGCTGGCAAAGCTCGAAGGGGAGCTTTCCCTCGCGGGGTTGCGCGAGCCGGTGGAGGTGCTGCGCGATCGCTGGGGCATCGCTCACGTCTACGCCGGCAACGCCCACGACCTGTTCTTCGCCCAGGGGTTTGTCGCGGCCCAGGATCGGCTCTTTCAGCTGGAACTGTGGCGGCGGCACGCGGCCGGCGAGATGGCCGAACTCCTTGGACCGCAGGCCGTGGAGGGGGATCGTTTCGCTCGCCTGATGAAGTATCGGGGCAACATGGAGGCGGAGTGGACCAGCTATTCGCCTGACACCAAAGAGATCGCCACCGCCTTCGTCCAGGGGATCAACGTGTGCATCGATAAGTTCGGCGACCGGCCGCCCATCGAGTTTCAGCTGCTGGGCATCCGCCCCCGGAAATGGCAGCCGCAGGACGTGCTGGGCCGGATGGCCGGCCTGGTCATGTCGCGCAACTTCCGCACCGAGATCGAGCGAGCCCGGCTGATCGGCGCGGTCGGCATCGAGAAGGCCCGCTGGCTCGCCCCGATCGATCCGCCTGCCAATCTCGCTCCTGCCATCCCTGAGGAGGAACTGAAGGCCATCGACGGCCGGATTCTGGCCGGCTACGAGGCCGCCACCCGGACGCTATCGTTTCGGCCGCCGAAGACGGAAAGCAACAACTGGGTCGTCGCCGGCAGCCGGTCCGTCTCGGGCAAACCGTTGCTGGCCAGCGATCCGCACCGAGCCATCGCCCTGCCGTCGCTGCGCTACCTGATCCACCTGCACGCCCCAGGATGGAACGTCATCGGCAGCGGCGAGCCGGCACTTCCTGGCGTCGCCATCGGCCACAACGACCGCATCGCCTGGGGCTTCACCATTGTCGGTGTCGATCAGGCAGACATCTTCGTCGAGGAGACCAATCCCCAGGACCCCGGCCAGTACAAGGTCGGCGACCGCTGGGAGAAGATGACCATCCATCGCGAGACAATCGGAGTCAAAGGGGAGCGGGATCGGCAGGTCGAGCTGCGCTGGACCCGGCACGGGCCGGTGCTATTTCAGGACAGCAAACGCCAACGGGCTTATGCCCTGAAGTGGGTCGGCCACGAACCGGGCGGAGCGGCCTACCTGGTGCGTGCTGGCCGTGGCCCGGGCACGCACCCCGAAGGAGTTCCTGGAGGCCCTGGGGCATTGGGCCTTGCCGGGGCTGAACTTCGTCTATGCCGACGTCGAGGGCAACGTCGGCTGGGTCGCTGCCGCCCGAACACCGGTCCGCCCCAAACAGGATGGGCTGCTCCCGGTGCCCGGCAACGGCGGCCATGAGTGGACCGGCTATCTCCCGGTCAGCGAGCTGCCGCAACGCTTCAACCCCAAGGCCGGCTGGTTGGCCACCGCCAACCACAACATCCTGCCCGAAGGTTACAAGCACACCATCGGCCATGAGTTCTCTGCCCCGTATCGTTTCCAGCGCATTCAGCAGACGCTGACCTCGAAAGAGAAGTGGCAACTGGACGACTTCCGCGCCCTGCAGCACGATGCTGTCTCACTTCCCGGGCTGGCCCTGGCCCGGTTGCTGCGAGAGGTCGATCTGCAAGACCCGACCCTGGAGCCGTACGTGAAGCTGCTCCGCGAATGGGACGGCAAGCTGGACGTGGATTCCCGGGCCGGCCCGCTGTACGCCATCTGGCTGCGGGTCCTGCACGAGGAGTTCCTGGCTCCGCACGTCTCCAAGGAATTGCGACCGACGCTGGCCTCGCTGAGCGGGCTGCCCGTGATGCTGGAGGCCCTGGAAAAAGCCGATCCGCGCTGGCTGGGGACGGATGCTCGGTCAGCGCGCGACCGGCTGCTGCGCTCGACGCTGGCTCGTGCGGTGGAGAAGCTCAAGACGCTCCCTGAACCCAAGCAGCGACGCTGGGGCGCTCTCCATACGGTCACGTTCCGCCATCCCCTTGCCGGGCTGAACTCCACGCTGGCGGAGACGTTCAACCTCGGTCCCATCGAGCGCCCCGGCGATGCCAACACTCCCAACAATACGCGCTGCGACGAGGCGTATCAGCAGATCCACGGGGCGACCTACCGGCATCTGTTCGACCTGGCCGACTGGGACCGGGGCCTGGCCACCAGCGCTCCAGGCCAGTCGGGTCAACCCGGCAGCCCGCACTACGGCGACCTGCTGGGACTATGGGGCAGGGGCGACTACTTCTCGCTGGCGTATAGCCGGCGCAAAGTGGAGGAGGTGACCCGCCACCGGCTCACACTGAGGCCGAAGTGAGAGCCGTCAGACTGAAGCGCCTGGCCGAGGATGGCAAGGCCCTTTTCGCTTACGACAAGGTAAGGGGGCTGCCTCTGAAAGGGGCGACCGAATACTTCCTGGCCGCCATCGAAACCGTCCGTGCAAACAAGGAGCGGTATGCGGAAGCAGAAGCGCGGGCGGGACTCAGCGCCAGGTGCAACCTGCAATGACCAGAACAGTTGACGATCTCACTTCCAATCTCGCGATATGCCCAATCAGGCGCGTCACAGCGTCCTAACGGGGACAACGAACAGAAATCTGGTCATTTCTTGAACCCTTTGCCCGCCGGCTTCGACTTGGATGCAAATGAACGCCAGCGTGCAACAAACACGAGATGAGTGGATCGCGCTGCGGTGCCAGCACGGCGAGCCGGGGGCGTTCGCGGACCTCGTCCGCGAAATGGAGCGGCCGCTGCTCTACTTCGCCCAGAAGCTGGTGAACAACCAAGACACGGCCCTGGACGTGCTGCAGGAAGTGTGGCTCAAGGCGTTCCGGACTATCCGCCGGCTGGAGAATCCGCGGTCCGTGCGTGGCTGGCTGTATCGGCTGACCCGCGGCCTAGCCATCGACCAGATCCGCAAAGAGGTGGCAGAGGAACGGCGGGAACGGGTACGTGCCGAGGAAATGCCGGACTCCTGCGAGGAACCATCCTTCACGGAGGAAGACGCGACCGCCCTGCACCGGGCCCTGGACACGCTGGACGTCAAGCATCGCGAAGTTCTGGTGCTGCATTTTCTGGAGGAGATGACTCTGACCGAGGTCGGCGACGTCCTTGGCTGCCCGGCAGGGACGGTGAAATCCCGGCTCCATTACGCAAAAAGGGCTTTGCAAGCAGCCCTTCGAGGGGAAAGTCATGGACCACAAACCTGAACCTTTGCGAGAGCGCTTGCTGGCTCAATTCGAGCCGGATCGCAATAAGCTCGCCAGTTACCGGAAGGAGGTACAAGCGATGTTAGAACAGAATGAACGCACGCTGCGGTGGCAAAAGTGGTATGCGGGCTCCATCTGGATCTTCGTGGTGCTGATGGGAACCTGCTTCCTCACCCTTGCCGGGTTGTACAGCGACAAGCCCGCCAGCCTCTGGCTCGGCCTGACGGCCTGTTTCTTCCTGATCGGGGCGGCCGTCGAGATGGTGAAGTATTTCATCAACCGCAGCCGGGTCGAGGTGCTCAAGGAGGTCAAGGGGCTGGAACTGCAGCTGCTCGAACTCAAGGAGCGGCTGCTGCCACGCTAGGGATAAGAAAAGAGCGCAGAGAGCCGCCGGGGCAAGCCCGGCGGCTCTTCTTCTCCGGATCGCCAGGGCAAGCGAGTTCACCAGTTCAGATAACGGTGAGTTGACCGATTGCCGTTCGTGACCTACCTTTCGATTAGAGGACCACACCCGTCCGATTACCATCGTAAAGCCCTTGCGGGGAAGCACTTGCGACTGCTTCCACACGCCGGCCCCAATGCCCCCCAACCGAATCGCACCCAGTCAACCGTCCTTGACGGAGCTGGCTTTGAGTCATTGTTCCTTGATCCACTAACAGTCGGAGTGGTCGTCGTGAAGACATTGTTGCGTTTGTTGTTTGGCCAACCCAACCCAGGTTCCGATACCAGGTCCACTTCCTTCCGGCCGGCCCTGGAAGCCCTTGAAGATCGAATGGTGCCTGCCGTCGTGGACCTGACCACGGCGGGGGCAACCGGGACAGTCAATGGTGCCATCTTCGATCAAACCGGCACCCAGCCGACCGGCAGCGGAGTGATCCACTCCTTTGTGCGGCTCAACCCGGGCGGCAACGTTGCGGTCGAGCAAGGCTACAACACCGATGCCCGGCCCTTACAGTTCGACGAGAACAACAGCCCCGTCTTCACGCGTGCGCTCCCGCTGGCCGAGGTGCCGCTCGTGCCCATCAACGGGACCTACTACCGTGAATTCCTGCTGGACGTCAACCAGAAGTCCTCCTCGCCGCAGGTGTCTCTGGACCAGCTGCGTCTCTACGTGGGCAATGCCCCCGACCTTTACGGCTACGACTCCACCTCCGACCAGCTGGCAGGGCTCAATCCGGTCTATGACCTCAATGCAGGGGTCGGCGGCAATTCCGTCCTGCTCAATGCTCGGCTGAGTCACGGCAGCGGCTCCGGTGACATGTTCCTTTACGTCCCGGATAGCGTGCTCACCCAGGGAGACGGCAGCTACGTGTACCTCTATTCCAAGTTCGGCGCCACGGTTTCGGCCAATGGCGGCTATGAGGAATGGGCGGTCCGCAGCGCTACCGAGCTGTCGAGCGTGTCCGGGTTTGTCACCGACGTCACCAATCCCAATTCGCCCGCGCCCGTCGCCGACGTCCTGGTCACCCTGAGCGGAACCACCAACACCGGCCTGGCCGTGAACGTCTGCGCCTGGACGAACTCGAGCGGGTTCTACATTTTCACCGGGTTGACTGCCGGTACCTACAACATCACCGAGACGGTCCCGCCCAACTATGCGGCCGTCGGTGCTTCCGTGGGAAGCCTTGGGGACACTTCCAACACTGACACCGAGTTCTGCGGCATCTTTGTCCTGTCTGACGTCGTCGGACTCAACTACGATTTCCAGCTCGGGCAGCAGATAATAACCAGCGGGTAACCGATCGCATTCGTGAGACGACTCCCGAAAACGGAGGGCGTCCTTTCAAACCTCAGCGGGGCAGACCTTCTTGCCTGCACCCCAGTGCAGACAGGAAGGTCTGCCTGAGCGACCCACAATCCCGGCAGACCTTGTTACGAGACAGGAGCCTCACGGCAGGTGAATCCGTTGCGAGAATCCCGCCAACCGGGTATCGTGAGGGAAACGCCCTCGCAACAAGGGTCGGCCCCATGAACCTGTACGAAGAGTACCTGAAAGCTCGCACCCGGCGGCAGTTCTTCCGTGACTGCAGCGTCGGCCTGGGCACGCTGGCCCTGGCCTCGCTGCTCAATGAGCGCCTCCTCGCAGAACCCGCACGAGACGATCCTCTCGCCCCGAAGCCGCCGCACTTCCCTGCCCGGGCGAAGCGGATCATCTTCCTGCACATGGCTGGGGCTCCCTCGACGCTCGACCTGTTCGATCACAAGCCGAAGCTGAACGAACTGAACGGCCGGCCCTGTCCCGAATCGTACCTGCGCGGCCAGCAGTTCGCCTTCATCAAAAGCAAGCACCCGAAACTGCTCGGCTCGCCGCACAAGTTCAAGAAGCACGGCCAGTCCGGGCAGGTGATCTCCAGCATCCTGCCGCACCTGGCCACAGTGGCCGACGACCTGTGCATCATCCGCTCGATGCACACCGACCAGTTCAACCACGCCCCCGGCCAGCTGTTCCTGCACACCGGCTCGCCGCGGCTGGGCCGGCCCGGCATGGGGGCCTGGTTGTCCTACGGGCTCGGCAGCGAGAACCGCAACCTGCCCAGCTTTGTCGTATTGGTCTCCGGCACCGCCGCCCCCGATGGCGGGGCCTCGCTCTGGGGCAGCGGCTTTCTGCCCACCATCCACCAGGGCGTGCAGCTGCGCAGCCAGGGCGATCCGGTGCTGTTCCTGTCCAACCCCGAGGGGATGGACCCGGAGGGGCGGCGCAAGTCGCTCAACACCTTGCAGGCGCTCAATCGGCTGCAACTGGAGGCGGTCGGCGATCCCGAGATCCTCACACGCATCAACCAGTTCGAGATGGCCTACCGGATGCAGAGCAGTGTTCCGGAAATCATGGACATCTCGAAGGAGACCAAAGAGACCCTCGACCTGTACGGAGCGAAACCGGGCCAGCGGCTGTTCGCCAACAACTGTCTGCTGGCCCGCCGATTGGTGGAGAGCGGCGTTCGCTTTGTGCAGCTGTACCACTGGGGCTGGGACAGTCACGGCGAATCGAAGGGCAACGACCTGCGTTTCGGCCTGGTGGATCGCTGCAAGGAAACCGATCAGGCGGTAGCGGCGCTGCTGAAGGACCTGAAACAACGCAACCTGTTGCGGGACACGCTGGTGGTCTGGGGCGGCGAGTTTGGCCGGACACCGATGAACGAGGAACGCAACGGCTCGACCTGGCTGGGCCGGGACCATCATCAGCACGCCTTCACCCTGTTCCTGGCCGGCGGCGGCGTCAAGGCGGGACTGACCTATGGCAGTACCGACGACCTGGGCTATCACGTCGTCGAGAACCCCGTTCACGTCCACGATCTGCAGGCCACCATCCTGCACCTGATGGGCCTCAACCACGAGAAGCTCACCTATCGCTTCCAGGGCCGCGACTACCGGCTGACCGACGTGTTCGGCAAGGTGGTCAAGGATGTCGTGGCGTGAGGAACCCCGGGTTGCGCTCGTACCTCGCTCCACCCGGGGCTTTATTCCTGTTTTTGGGAATAGAGCCCCGGGTGAAGCGCAGCGCAACCCGGGGGGCTTTATTCGGGAGATTGATTCATGTCGGAGTTGCATTCCCTTCGGACGCCCGAGCTGCCCAATCGGACCGTGCAGCGCTGGCTGGCTGAAACCATCGAGCTGTGCCAGCCGGCAAAGGTCCGGCTGCTGGACGGCAGCCCGGCGGAACGCCGGGAGCTGCTGGCTGAGGCGGTGGCCGAGGGGGTGCTGATCGAGCTGAACCAGAAGAAACTGCCCGGGTGCTATCTGCATCGCAGCCATCCCAGCGACGTTGCCCGCACCGAGCAGAACACCTACATCTGCACGCCCAACGAGATGCTGGCCGGGCCGACGAACAACTGGCTCGACTCCCGCCAGGCTTACACCCGGCTGCGTGAGCTGTTTACCGGCTCGATGCGCGGCCGGACGATGTACGTGGTGCCCTTCGTGATGGGGCCGGTCGGCTCACCCCTGGCCCGGGTGGGAGTCGAGTTGACCGACTCGATCTACGTCGCCCTGAGCATGGGCGTCATGACGCGCATGGGCAAGGTCGCCTGGGAGCAACTGGGTCAGAGCGAGGAGTTCACCCGCTGTCTGCACTCGGTCGGCAACTATGACCCCGAACGCCGTTACATCTGTCATTTCCTGCTCGACAACATCATCATGAGCTACGGTTCGGGCTACGGCGGCAACGCCCTTCTCGGCAAGAAATGTCTCGCCTTGCGGATTGCCGGCTTTCAGGGTTACCGCGAAGGCTGGATGGCCGAGCACATGCTGCTGATGGGCGTGACCACGCCGCAGGGCGACAAGCTGTACGTCGCCGGGGCTTTTCCCAGCGCCTGCGGCAAGACCAACTTCGCCATGCTGATCCCGCCGGAAAAGTACCAGAAGGCCGGCTGGAAGATCACCACGATGGGCGACGACATCGCCTGGATGTACGTCAATCCCGGCGACGGCCGGCTGTGGGCCGTCAACCCCGAGGCCGGCTACTTCGGCGTGCTGCCCGGCACCAGTTGGCACACCAATCCCAACGCCATGCGCATCATCTCGCATGACACCTTTTACACCAACGTGGCCCTGCTGCCCGATGGCGACGTCTGGTGGGAGGGCAAGACCGAGGAGCCGCCGCGCGAGTGCATCGACTGGCTGGGTCAGCCGTGGACGTCCGGCTGCGGCCGAAAGGCGGCCCATCCCAATAGCCGCTTCACCTCGCCGATGACCAACAACCCGGTGCTGGACGAGAAGATCGACGACCCGGCCGGTGTACCGGTCTCCGGGATCATCTTCGGCGGCCGGCGCAGCAAGGACGTGCCGCTGATCTACCAGGCCTTCAACTGGATTCACGGCGTCTACGTCGGCGCGATGCTCAGCTCGGAGACGACGGCGGCCGCGGTGGGCCAGGTGGGCGTGCTGCGGCGCGATCCGATGGCGATGCTGCCCTTCTGCGGCTACAACATCAACAATTACTTCACGCACTGGATTCGGATGCGCAAGCGGATGAAGGACTGTCCGCGGATCTTTCACGTCAACTGGTTCCGCAAGGACGACTCAGGGCCGCTTTCTCTGGCCCGGCTTCAGTGAGAACATCCGGGTGCTGAAGTGGATCGTGGAGCGCTGCCAGGGCCGGGCCTATGCGGCCGAGACGGTCCTGGGCTGGATGCCCCGTCCGGGCGACATCGACCTGGAAGGGCTGCCCGATGGCCCGGCCCGGTTCACGGCGGCCCAGGCGGTCGATCTGGAATCGCTGAAACGGGAGCTGCTGACCCAGGAAGAGTTATTCATGAAGCTGGCCGGCGAGGTGCCCAAGGAGCTGGTCTTCCAGCGGGAATTGCTGATCGCACGGTTGTGAGATGCGGCCAAACCCCTCCTTTGTAGGACGGGCTTCCCAGCCCGTCCGGCCGGCCTGGGAAGGCCGGCCTACAAGGGGAGGGGTTGAGGAGATTCGCCAATGGACACACAAGGACTCGGACGCAGGAACCTCCTCAAACTCGGCGGGGCCGCCATCGCGGGCGCTCTCCTGGGCGTTGGCGGCTGGGAGGCGTCGCGTTTCCTTACCAATCGCGGCAACGCCGAGGACAAACCAGCGGCCCCCGACAAGAAGGCCCCGGGCGTCAAGGCGATCATCGACACTCACGTCCACCTGGTGAATACGAACCTCCGTGGCGTGCCCGAGAAGGACGCTCCGGACGGCTCTCCCTTCGGCAAGCCGGCCGAGCAGCTGGCCCGGGAGATCAAGGCCCAGATGAAAGAGGCCAACGTCGAGCATGCCCTGTGCATGCCCCGCCGGGTGATGGACGAGAAAGATCCGCTGGGCGTGGAGGGCACCCGCCGGCTGGCGGCAATGGTCCCCGGTCTGCACCCGATCGGCCTGGCCGATCCGGAGCGCATCGACCCCAGGCACCTGGAGCGCGTCGAGGAGACGCTCAAGCGCAGCGACGTGGTCGCCCTCAAGGCGTACCTCGGTTATCTCCACTTCGGCCCGGAACACCCCGGTTATCGGCCCTACTACCGCCTGGCCGCCAAATACAAGGTCCCTGTCATCTTCCACACGGGAGACACCTGGTCGCAGCTGGCCAAGGTCAAGTACGCCCACCCGCTGCACGTCGATGAGGTGGCCGTGGACTTTCCCGAGACGAACTTTGTCATGGCCCACGTGGGCAATCCCTGGCTCATGGACGCCGCCGAGGTGATCTACAAGAACAACAAGAAAGGCATGCGCGAGAACGTCTGGGCGGACCTCTCCGCCCTGGTCGTGGGCTCGGCCGAGGAGTTCGAGGCCTATCGCAAGGACGGCTCGCTCCAGTCGGTGATCGGGGAAGTTCGCAAGGCCCTCCAGTTCGCCGAGCGGCCCGACCGCTTCCTCTTCGGCAGCGATTGGCCGCTGGCCCCGATCAAGGTTTACCGCGACTTCATCGCGGAGCTGTTGCCCGAGTCGTACCACCAGGCGGTCTTCTACGACAACGCCAAGGCTCTGTTCAAGATTGGCTGATCCCACGGATGCTCGCATGGAAATCCGTCCCTTTCAGGAAGCGGATACCGAATCTGTCATTGCCCTGTGGAAGAGCGTGTTCGCCTACTCGGCACCCCACAACGACCCGGCCGCGGTCATCCGCCAGAAGCTGGCCGTGCAGCGAGAGCTGTTCTTCGTCGCCGTGCTGGATGGCGTGGTGGTCGGCACCGTGATGGGCGGCTACGACGGGCATCGGGGCTGGGTCTACTCCCTCGCGGTTTCGCCCTCTGCCCGGCGTCGAGGGATCGGCACAGCCTTGATGCGACATCTCGAACGTGAACTGGCCAGCCGGGGCTGCTCCAAGGTCAATCTGCAAGTGCTGGCGTCCAATGCAGAAACCGTCGCGTTCTACCGGAAGCTCGGTTACGCCGTCGAGGAACGGGTCAGCATGGGCAAGCTGCTGGGGTAGTTTGCTCCCTGTCAGGAATGGTGGGAGCGGTATGCGAGCGCTGAAGAACGAGAGGGAGGCGGCTTATCGCATTTTGCGATTGTTTGCTCTTGCTTTATCGCGATTTGCGATTATGATTGCGGATAGGCGGCTCTCTGGCCCGATAGGTGTTGCATGCGCATCATTTCCAGACGTCGGCTGCGTCAGTTCTGGGAATCGCGGAAGCACGACAGCGAGATTGCCGAGCGAGACTTGTCTGTTTGGTACAAGCTCGCTCGGAAGGCCGACTGGGCCAACTTTGCTCAACTGAAGCAGACGTTTGGCTCGGCAGATAGCGTCGGCAACTGTGTGGTGTTTGACGTGGGCAACAATCGCTTCCGGTTGATCGGGCGAGTCAACTACGCCAAGGGGATCGTTTACGTCTTGCGGGTGATGGATCACCCCGAGTACGACAAGCAACAGTGGCTCGATGACTGCGGGTGCCACAAGCCCCCGCCAAAGAAGTCAACGGCAGCGAAGAAGGCGTCCCCGAAAGGGAAGCCGACCCGCCGGGGGAGAAAAGAAGGGAAGTGACCGATGGCCACCAAGACGACGGCTCGCAAGTTACCGGATAGCTACTTCAAACTGGTGAAACGGTTCCCGCTCACGCACGTCCGGGACGACGCCCACCTCGACGAAGCTCAGGAGATGATCGACCGCTTGCTCCAGCGAGATCTCGATCAGGGGGAGCAGGAGTATCTTGACGTCCTGACGGACCTGGTTGAATCTTACGAGGAGACTCATTATCCGATCCCGGACGCCTCGGAGGGAGACGTGCTGCGCGAACTGATGAGGATGAACGGCTTCACCCAGCAAAGTCTTGCCAAGGAAGTCAAGATTGCCCAATCTACCCTCTCCGCCGTCCTTAATGGGACTCGGTCGCTGACCCGGGACCAGATCGTCGCGCTCGCCAAATTCTTCCACGTTCCTCCAACCGTTTTCCTGGCCGATTGATCCGGCTGCCGGCAAAGCAACTGCGGCAGCCGGCAGCGCTTGTCGGCATCATCGTCAGAGGCGGCGTTTCTTCCGACTCCCCGGCAGACTCTCGTCGTTCGCCATTCGCAACCGCTGACGTACCAGTCCGCGCTGGCCGATCTCCCTTTTCAGGGGTCCCCAAACCCGCTCTCCTTTCGGAGCGATGGGTCAGGAGAACCCTGGGAGGGCAGACTCCATGTGCGGACGGTACACGTTGCTGGCCAGGCCCGAAGACCTGCAAGAACAGTTCGAGCTGGCGGAAGTTCCTTTCTTGCCGCCTCGCTACAACGTCGCCCCCACCCAGCAGGTGGCGGCAGTGCGCTGCTCGGCAGGGAAGGAGGGCCGGGAACTGGTGTTGCTGCGCTGGGGGCTGATCCCGTCCTGGGCGGAGGATACGACCATCGGCAATCGGTTGCTCAACGCCCGGGCCGAGACCGTGGCCGAGAAACCCTCCTTCCGCTCAGCCCTGCGTTCGCGCCGCTGCCTGATCCTGGCGGACGGCTTCTTCGAGTGGCTCAACACCGGCGGCAAGAAGCAGCCTTACTACTTCCGGTTGCGCTCCGGCAAGCCCTTGGCCTTCGCCGGGCTCTGGAGAGCGCTGGTCGCGGAATAGTGCCGGCGTCATTGAATCTTGCACGGTCATCACCACGCAGGCCAATGAACTGGTCCGGCCTCTTCATGAGCGTATGCCGGTCATTCTGTCGCCGGAGGCATACCGGCCGTGGCTCAACCCTGCGATTGATCGGCCCGGTGAGCTGCAAGCGCTGCTGCGGCCCTATCCCGCGGAGGACATGGCCGCTTACCCCGTGAGCATGCGCGTCAACTCGCCGCGCAATGATGACTCGGGGTGTGTGGAAGCCGTGGCGTAGGAGGAGCGGCAACGAATTGTCCGGAAACGACGAATTTGCTTCCTTTTCCGATCCAGAGCGGGTACGCTGATCGTTGTTGCCCGATGGACCCGCCTCTGGAGAAGATCATGACCTTGCCAACCCGACGCACCTTCCACCACCAACTGCTCGGCACCCTGACCGCCTACGGACTCATCGAAACCCTCTGGTACGGCGACCTGTTCGCTGATGCCATCAAGCCGGTCATCCAGAAATGGATGGTCGATCTGAACGACCTGAGCCAATCGCTCAGGGCCCACAAACTGAAAGACATTGACTTCCAGGCCAAGCTGGAGGAACTTTACCGCAAGGTCGATTTGCAGGAGCTGCTCGGCCTGGTGGAGCTGGAGCGGATCGGCAAGACGGTCAAGTTCCCCGAGCGCGGGGCGGCCAACCTGGGCATCGACCTGAGCAAGGTCGAGGGACTGCCGAAACGGCTGGTCTTCGGCAAGCAGATCTTCGCAATGCGCAAGGATCGCTCCGTCGTGCCGCACGGCCACGACAACATGTGTACCGGCTTCATCGTCCTGCGCGGCACCTTCCTGGGCCGGCACTATGACCGCGTCGAGGACAACAAGGACCACTACCTGATCAAGCCGACCATCGACCGCACCTTCAAGTCGGGTGAATGCTCCACGATTTCCGATCACAAGGACAACGTCCACTGGTTCAAGGCGTCTTCAGAGACAGGTTTCATCTTCAACGTCCACGTCATCGGGTATAACCCGGAGAACCCGAAGCCAGGCGGCCGGGTGTACATTGACCCCGAAGGGGAGAAGACCAAGAGCGGTCTGATCGTGGCGAAGAAAATCACCTCGGCGGCAGCGCACAAGAAGTACGGTTGAGCCGAGCTGCTCGCAGCCCCTCACACCTCTCCCTGACGAGCCGCCGGGTTTATCCCGGCGGAAAGACCGCCGGGATAAACCCGGCGGCTCGTCAGGGACCGTTTCGGAACGCCCTTTCTACCCGGTTTGCGCAGCCGTCACAACAGGAACGCAAACGCCGGCAATCGACCGCCCCAGAGGCGGATGCGCCTGGTCCGGATTGGCCCTTTCGTTTACAAGAAAAGTTGATGAGGAAGTCTGCTCGAAGCATGGGGGGTTGTGCTTGCTCACGAAGAAACACCGAGGAGGCCAGTCATGTACCCGTTCGTCCTGCTCATCGCTCTCCAGGGAGGTACGGAGGTTGCCGCCCAGTTTCCGCCCGCGCAGGGAGTTCCGAACGGGGTCCCTGTGCCATCCGACGTTGTCCTGATCTGGAACGAGACCACCCTCCTCGCCATCAAGACCGCGGGCACGCCGCCGCCGCAGGCGACCCGAAACCTGGCGATGGTCCACGCGGCGATTTACGACGCGGTCAACGCCATCCTGCGCATCGGCACTCCCTACCTGGTGCAGGGTGGCCCGCCGGCCGCGGCGTCTCCAGAGGCAGCAGCGGCCGTGGCGGCGCACCGCGTCCTGATGAGCCTTTATCCTCAGCAGATGCCGCTGTTCAACAGCGTACTGAACCAGACTCTGCGCCCCATCCCCGATGGTCCCGCCAAGGCCAACGGCGTCACCTGGGGGCAGCAAGTAGCGGAGCGGATGCTGGCCTGGCGAAGCGCCGACGGGGCCGAGCGGCGCGTGACTTACGTCTACGGTCGCTCTGTCGGTCAGTGGCAGCCAACGCCGCCAGAGTACAAGCCGCCTCTGTTGCCGCAGTGGTCGCAGGTGAGTTGCTTCTGTCTTCGCAATGCCGCACAGTTCCGGCCCCCGCCGCCGCCGCCCTTGAACAGCGTGGAGTATGCCCGGAGTCTTAACCAGGTCAAGGCGCTGGGCGGCATCCACAGCACCGCACGCACGGCCGAGCAGACGGAGATTGCCTGGTTCTGGCTGGACGGCGAAGGCACCAGCACTCCGCCCGGGCACTGGAACCGCATCGCCCAGACCGTCGCCCGTTCCCAGGGCAACACGCTGGAGCAGAACGCCCGACTCTTCGCTATGCTCAACCTGGCGCTGGCCGACGCCGGCATCGCCTGCTGGGAGTGCAAATACGGCTACGGCTTCTGGCGTCCGGTCCATGCGATCTGGTATGCCGACCGCGACAGCAATCCCGAAACGACCGCCGACCTGAGCTGGACGCCGCTGCTGCCCACGCCGCCGTTTCCATCGTACACCTCGGGTCACAGCACCTTTAGCGGGGCCGCGGCGGCCGTGCTGGCCTGCTTCTTCGGCACCGATGAGGTTCCCTTCTCCTCACAGTCGGAGGCCGCCCAGCCTGTGACGCGATCGTTCAGCAGGTTCTCGGCCGCCGCCCGGGAGGCGGGCATGAGCCGGATCTACGGCGGCATCCATTACGACTTCGACAATGAGGAGGGGCTGACCTGTGGGCGGTTGATCGCGGAGTACGTTTGTCGGAATTTCCTGCTGCCGCGGCAACAGACCAGCGGAGGGCCGGCAGCAGCGTTCGCGGTTCGGAGGCGGTAAGAATCCCGGTGGGCCGAGCCTATTACACCGGCAGGAGAGAAGCACACAAGCCCGGAGCGCTAGCGACGGGACCGTCACACAAGCCCGGAGCGCTAGCGACGGGATCAACCTGCGGCAGAGACGGAGCGTCCCGTCGCTGGCGCTCCGGGCTTGTGTCCCACCTCCTTGCACAGTTCCTCAAGAGAACACCCGCCTTTCTCGCTTCGGCGGCGTTCGAGTTCCTCCTCCGAGAACGGACACGGGACATGCTCGGCGAGGGCCCGCTGCAGCCCTCGGTAGCTGTTCATGGGCAGGTAGACGCCGATGGCCTCGCCCGCTTCGTTCTTGATAACGAGCGGACAGTCAATCCCTTCGAGCTTGGTATGCAACTCCCCATTCAGATCGGCGCTGTTCATGACGCTCCCTCACCCACGGTTACCGGCGACTCCTTAACCATACCGCGGGCGCCGAAAGCTGGCAATCGCGTTTGTGTGTTCGCTCATGCCTCTTCTCTCCCCACCGGTCCCTGCTGGGTAGCTGGCGTGGACGGTTGAGAGGCATTTCCTGGTTGTGGATCACCGTCCTCTGGTGATGACGACTCGGCAGAAATCAGCGAAGCAAGACAACACGAAAACCAATGGGGGAGGGAAAGTCCGACGGAGCCCTGGCGTTGCGGGACGCCGCACGGCAGAACCGCGGTGAGGCGCCGACCGAGCCGCCCCGGATCACGCGGGACGCGCCGGCACCGGCACCCAAGGGGTCGGTCTCTTCCTGGTTCTTGTACTCCCGCTTGGCATCCTGACACCACTGCCAGACGGTGCCGTGCATGTCGAATAACTCGAACTTGTTCGGTTTCTTGCTGCCAACGGGAGCCGGCTGCTTTGTCATACCATAATCGTAGACGGCTACCTCAGCCAGCGTGGCCGGGTCGTCGCCTGAGTAGTAACGGGTTGTTGTGCCAGCGCGACAACTATATTCCCACTCCGCCTCCGTTGGCAAGCGGACTTTTCCGCCAGCCTTTTTGGAGAGCCATTCACAGAACTTCTGTGCGTCGTTCCAGGACACGTACACAACGGGATGATCGTCCTTTTGCGTGAAGCCTGGATCGCGCCAGGTGCGGGTGTCGCCGCGGATCTCGCCATTATCTTCCCACTCGGTCTGGTAGCCAGCCTCGGCAACGAAGCGCTTGAACTGGCCAACGGTGACAGTGTACTGGCCCACGTAGAACGCCTTGCTGACATTCACCTTGTGGCGTGGCTTCTCACTGTCAAGCGCATCCTTGTCGCTGTCGGGCGAGCCCATGTGGAAGGAGCCGGCCGGGATGAGGACCAGCTTCAGTTCCACTCCGCCGCCCAGGTCGATCTTGCGAGAATTGCCGGGGCGGGATTTGCCGTCCGGGGTCATCACCAGTGCCAGTTCGCCGAAATGTTCGACCAGCACTTGCCGCTGGACCGTGCCGCCATCCGTGCGGAGCACACCGAAGACGCGGGCCAGCTGCGGTGAGCGCCTGAGTCCCTTGCTGAACTCGTCAACCACGACGCCGACCTCTGCCGCTGCCAGTTTCAGGTCGAGGTTCTTCTCAAAGGCGCCGGCCAGGGCATAGACGGGTTCGGTCTTGCTCAGGTGAGTGCCGGTCTTTTCCACAGCCGTGCGGAAGCGCTCGGCGTCTTCCTTGAGCAACTTGTCGAACTGATCGCGCGGCGGATAGAGGGCCTTGATGGTGTCGGCCTCTGCTTTGGTGAAGCCGTCGGGGTTCTTCTCGATGTGTTCGCGGACCTGGTCGGCCTTGGCGATCATGCCCTGGTGATGGCACGACATGCACGAAACCCCGTTGACCACGGAACGGTCGTCCTGCTTGGGGTCGCTGACGGTGGTGATTGGTCCCTTGTCGATGCGCTTGCCTGCACCGTCGATCAGGAAATAGGCCTGCAAGCCATTGGGCAAGTTGAAGATGATCTCTCCGCCGTCGTGCTTGAAGAAGCTGTCGGTGTTGCCTGGCCCGAGGGGATACTGGAACAGGTTCTGCCGGCCGGTGTTGCCGGCAAAATCGTAGCTCTTCCAGTAAGCGCCGTAGGGCGACTCATGGCGTTCGATCAGCCGATTGTTGCGCGAGACGCCGGAGGCATTGAAGCCCGCCCGTGCCACCTTCTCGGTACGCAGGTTCTCGGCCACGTCCACGCGGAGTTGCTTCTCCAGTTCGAGGTCGGTCTTCGGCAGATCGAGGACCTCGTGGTAAAGCGGCGGCCGAGAGGCGGCAAAGACGAACCAGTCGGCGCGAACGTGGGGCAGCGGACTCCGGCACAGTTGCGTACAGCCCCGGGCCGCCTCGGTCTGGTAAGTGATGCCGTAGGGGTTGGCGGCCAGGATGCGGTCCCAGGTGCTCTCCTTCCAGCCGTAGTCGCGCAGGTCGATGCGGAAGATGGTCCGGGCTGGATCGATCGGCTCGGGCGCCTTGACGGTTCGCCCCCACGACAGGCTGTTGATCAGCTTGGACAGGCCGACCCGGTAGCTGAGCAACTCCTCCTCGGAGAGGCCTGCGTTGTACAGATGGGTGATGGTGAAGTAGCGCAGGAAGCGGCGCTGGCGTTCGTTGGCCTTGAGCAGGTTGCCGTGGATGTGCTCCAGGATCTGCGGATTGGAGATGAACTCACGGACCGCGACCCGGGGATTGAAGTCGGGAGCGCCGGCGGCGATCCATTGCTGGATGACGGCGAGGTCGTCCTTGCTGGGCCGGTCCTTGATCGGCTTGCCGTTGAGGTCCTCGTCCGGCGGCATCTCGTCGCTGCTCGTGCGCTTGAACAGACGCGAGCCCCTGGGATTGTTCGGAGCAACCTTGCGGCCGGCAATCAACCGGTCGCGGTTGAGGACGAAGTTGAAGCCGCCCTCGTTGGCGCCGTCCTTGCCGTGGCAGGCGTAGCAGTGTTTTTCCAGGATGGCCCTGGCCTTGCGGGCCAGATCGTTGTCGCCCTGGCACAGCGCTCGTCCAGGACAAACGGCCAGCAGAGCGCAAAGGCAAAGCACGAGACGAACCACGGGGAGATTCATCGGACCTGCTCCTGCTCGGGATCATTGGGGTTTCCCACGCGCATTCAGGATAAACGAATGCCGGACCACGTGCAAGCATGCCGCTTCCGCGCAGCAGATTTCGGCTCACCCCGCCGACCGCCTCGGCGGCGTCGGTCGGTCGCTCTCGCTCGGCTTGTACGGGATGCCCTTCTCCATCCACTCCGGCTTGGCCGCACCCTTCAGGTGGTGGTCGAAGAACTGCTGCATCCGCAGCGTGTAGTCCTTCTGGTTCGCCTTCTTGCGCAGCCCGTGTGGCTCGCCGACGTAATTGAACAGGTAACACTCCTTGTTCAGCCGGCGCAGGGCCAGGTAATACTCGATGCCCTGATACCACGGCACCGCGTCGTCCTGGTCGTTGTGCAGCATCAAGAGCGGCGTCTGCACGCGGTCGGCCATGAAGATCGGCGAGTTCTCGATGAACTTCTGCGGCGCTTGCCAGAGCGTCGCTCCAATCCGGCTCTGGGTCCGCTCATACTGGAACTGCCGCGGCAGGCCGGTGCCCCAGCGGATGCCGTCGTAAGCGCTGACCATGTTGGACACCGGTGCCCCGGCCGCGGCGGCCTTGAACCGCGTCGTCTGGGTGATCAGATAGGCGATCTGATAGCCGCCCCAGGAGTGCCCCTGAATGCCGATGGCCTTCTCGTCCACGTATCCCTTGCCGGCCACCGCTTCGATGCCCGGCAGCACGCACTTCAACGCACTCTGGCCCGGCGATCCGACCGTGTAGACGATGTCGGGCATGAATACCAGGTAGCCGTTGCTAGCGTAGTAGGTCGGATTGATCGAAGTGCCGGCTGACGGCGCCACAAAGCGGTGCAAGTTCCGCGACAGCCGTTCGTATACGTACACGATCATCGGATACTTCCGGTGCGGATCGAAGTTCTCCGGCTTGATCAGCATGCCGCTCAACTCGACGCCATCCAGGTTCTTGTAGCGCACCAGCTCCGCCTTGCCCCAGAGGAATTCGTTCTTCTTCGGGTTGGCGTTGGTGACGCGCTTGAACTCGCGGAAGTCGGCCCCGGTCACGAAGTAGTCGGGGTAGTCGTGGAACGTCGAGATCGTCAGCAGGCAAGTGTCCGAATCCCGCGCTTTGACGGGAGTCCCGTAAGCGCGGGCGCCCATTACCAGCAGCGTCGGCTCGCCGGCTCCCGGTTCGAGGCGGTAGAAGCCCTCATCGTGCGTGGACTCGTTGACGGCCTTCAGCAGCAGCGGTTTGGACAGGTCGGTGCCGTGCTGTGGCTCCTCTGTCCCCGGCGGCGTGGGCAGACCGCGGAAGCCTTCACGGATCGGACGCAGCTGGGTTCGCGTCTTGCGACCAAAGCCGGCCGTCAGCATCCGGGCGGCGCTGCCGTCCACGGCGACCTTCCAGACGTCGTAGCGATCATCGAGCAGGACGTGCTTGCCATCGCGAGTCCAGCCGCCGAAACCATAGGCCGGCGCCTCACTCGGCTGGTCCCAGTCCTCGACGACGAACTTGACCGGCAGCTTTTCCGTCAGGTTGATGGGCTTGCCGGCAACGGCTCTGGCACACCAGTGCTTGCCGTCGAACCAGACCAGGTGCTTACCGTCCGGAGCCAGGTTGGGCCGCCACTGTGACGCTTGCAGCAACGGCTTCCTGTCGCCGGTACGGAGGTTGACCAGCTCGTAATCGCTCAGGTCCGGCCCATAGCCGGTCAGCTTGCGGTAGGGTCGATTGTCGATACCGAGGGCCCAGTCGCCGGCTGACGGTGGGACCACCTCCACGTTCTCGTCGGAAAGGTGGCGGAACAGCTTGTCCTTGACGTGATAGACCGCCCGGTAGCTGCGGTTGGCGCCAGCAGCGCCGCGGGCCTTCTGCATTGGCTGGATCAGCTCGTCCTTCCAGTGCCACAGCTCGAAGACCGGCTTCTCGTCGCTGGTCCGGGCCGGCGATGGCGGAGCGGCCGGCTCCTTTTTCTCCTCCTTCTCGGGGGCCGTGGAGAGGTAGAGCCGGGTGCCGTCCGCCGAGAAGCTGACGGTGCCGCGCTCGCTGATCGTCCAGCCGGCGCGGATACCAGGCGGCGTCAGCGTCAGCAGGTCGGTGGCCGGTGCCGGGCGCGGTTTCGTTTCCTTGCCCTCGGCGACAGGGCGAGTGACCGCGTGCCGGTCCCAGTGGTGCAGCTTGGACTTCGGCTTCTCGCCCGCCGTGGTCTCCTTGCTGCTGAAGAAGACCAGCTGCGACTGTTTCTCGTCCCAGGTCAGCCGGGAATACTTCCCCTTGCCGGAATACAGGGCCGTTACCTCGCCGCCGGGCAGTTCCGTGACGGCGGAGACGCCGTTGGTCTCCTCCTTCTTCGAGGACACCGCGAAGACGAGCGTCTTGCCATCGCGGGTGAGGCTGTACTCAGACACCTCTTCCAGAGTGCGCTCCGAGCCGTCGGCCAGGTTGCGGAGGACCAGATCGGTCCCATAAGTCCGCGGCGGCGTGGGGGCCGGCGTCTTGTCGTCCTTCTTTTCCGCGGGCTTCTCTTCTTTCATTGGCTCGGTCTTGTCGGTGAGCTTCGCTTGTCGCCGGTAGACGAGCAGGCCGCCGCCCTCGCCGACGACCGAGAAGCTGCTGGCCCGCTCGATCCTGGCCGTGATCTTGCCGGTGGCCAGGTCCATGACGGCGACGACCGGCCGCGGCATCTGGTCGGCCCCCTTCTTGTCCGCGCGGGCCTTGTCAATCTCGGCCCTGGTCGGGATCAGCGCGAAGACGATCGCCTTGCTGTCCGGCGTGAACTGGTGGGCCGCTCCGGCCAGTGGGCTAACACCTGGCCCCTGGGCGCCAGGCAGCATCGGACCGCCGGCGCCCGGCCGACGGCGCTGGTCCTCCTCGGATTCCTCCGCTGCGGCTGCGCCCCTCGTCTGGCCCGCGCCCGGTCCGCTAACACCAGCTCGGCCCCGTGGGAGACGGTGTTCGCTGCCGGTCGAGAGATTGCGGACGACGAACTCGCCATCGGCATCGGACGGCATGAGGTTGTAAGCGAGGTAACGGCCATCACGCGACAGGGTCGCTGTCTGGACTGACTTCCAGCCGTCGTAGTCTTCATGGGTCAGGGGCCGTTTGCGCGGGCCGGCCGGTTCCGCCGAAACCAGCCCGGCAAAGAGGACCGTGGTGAGCAGCAACACACAACGCAGGGCGTGCCGGGTCAATGACCGCAGAGGAAGCGGGCTTCGCAGGTGCGACATCTTCGACTCCCAGAATCAACGAGGTGAAAACAGTACGTCCCACCAGCGTAACCGACCCGCCGCGGCGATTCCAGGATCTTCCTAGTTTTTTCATTGGCTGCCGAGCCGCGCACGCAGCGCAGCGGAGTAAGCGGTCGTGTCGGAGGGCCGCTTACTCCGCTGCGCTGCGTGCGCGGCTCGAACACGTTTTCAGCCCGCGCTGAGGCACTCGATCGGCGACGCCCGCCGGGCCCCGCGCGTGGCCACGAAGATGCTGCCCACGTACAGCAGGCCCGATCCGACCACGATTCCCGCCAGGAATAGCGGCGGCACCGCGAATGCCAGGGCGGTTCGCAGCGCTTCCCGCGCGAGCCAGTTCTCGACCAGCACGCCCAGCTCCCAGCCGGCCAGCAATCCCAGGACCACGCCCAGCCCCCAGACCAGGCCCGCCTCGATCAGGAAGATCAGGTTGAGCAGGCCGTCCGAAAGGCCCATCGCTTTGAGCATGCCGACCTCGGCCACCTTCTGCTGGGCCCGCAGGCCCTGAATCACGTACAGGTTCCATGCGGCCAGCAGCGCCGCCGCCAGCACCAGCGGACTGAGGTACGCCAGAGCGGCATTGGTGTTCGCTCTGATGCGGCGGATCTGGTCCAGGCGATCGTCCTCCATCTGGTAACCAAGCCGTCGCGCCGCTGACCCGGCCGCCGGGAGATCGTCCGGAGCACTCAGGTAAAGCGCGATGCGGTCAAAGCCCTCCGTCGCCGCCGGCTTCTGGTCCGTGACCAGGCCCAGCGGCTCCGGCACGTCAAACCCGGGAGCGGCCGAGCCCTTGCCCGCCTCCTTGAGCCGGCGCCCGACGTTCTCCAGGTAAACGTGCCAGCGGCCCAGCTCGGGTGCCTCGTCACCGGGCCGAACCTCGGCTTTCCAGCGGAACAGCCAGACCTTGCCCGTTCCGTGCGCCCGAGTGCTGACCCACTCCAGGGACTCGCTCTCCAGGTACTTCGCCACGGAAGGAACGGCTGCCGGCAGGTCCTCGATTGTCGCCCAGGAAGCCGCGAGGGGACCACTGCGGACCTCCGCTGCTTTGGGGTTGCCGCTTTGCTTGCGGACCTGCTCCCAGATCGCTTCCGTCAGGACGTAGGAGCAGCGGCCCGGGAAAAACTCCCGATCCAGAACTCCCAGGACGCGCACCGGCTGCCGCTTGCCGGTCACGGCGCGGACCACCAGACGCTCCGGAACTTGCTCCTCCTGGACCTTCAGCCGGTCCAGCATCGAGCGCGTGAGGATCACTCCTTCCTCGCCCGGAGAGGGGACCGTGTTGGCGAGCCAGGATTGGGCGTCGGGGAAACTTCGCAGTAACGGATCGTCGGGAGACAGCGTCCGACCCGGGATGGCGGGAGCCGACTCTTGCCCGGGGATGAACCAGTCCTGCTCCAGCAAGTGGTAGCCGGCACAGCCGGTCAGATGGTCCGGGCTCGACAGGCTTTGCCGCACTTTCGCCGCCAGCTGGTCCCTTGCGGCGGGGGTGATGGTTTGACCTCGGGCCGGCCGAACCCAGAGGCACGAGGCCAGCGGATCATGCCGGAATTGCTCCAGCTGCCGTCGGCCGGTCCCCAGGATCAGCCCGTAGACGAGGACAGTGAAGGCCACCAGGGCCACCAGGGTCAGGAGATTGACCAGGGTGACGTGCAGCGAACGCCAGCGACCAGACAGGTCGATGACGGCGAACCACAAGGCGAAGGACAGACGCTGCATGTGCGGGGTGCTCGTTCGGGGTTGCTGGCGATTCAATCGGGCCGGGAATGGACGTACCTCCCCGCTCGGCCGGGCAGTAGCGGCAGAATGCCCTCGCGGGCCAGCCGGGCGGTGTAGCGTGGGGTCGCGGTCCGGACCGGGTGATGCGAGTCGTTGAAATCCTCTTCCGGCAACCAATAGGTCGCATCGATGACGGCAGTCCCTGTCTCGGCGGACAGGCGGGTGAGGAAGTCCAGGACCTGTTCCCGGCCGCCCGGCGGATACCAGCTGCGGAAGACGGGGCCTTCTGGACTGACGAGCCAGGCCAGGGTAATGCCCTCCTGACGGCACAGGGCGGCGATGCGCCGAAGTCCCTGGCACTGGGCTTCCCCGAGCCGGAATCCCTGGTATTGATCCCGGTATTCCTCGCGGGCATGGTTCAATGCGGCACGCCGCTCCTGAGCGGTCATCATCAGCTCGGAGCGGTGGAAAAGGAGATAACCGGAAGGCTCGAAGTCTCCGAAGTTGAACTGTTTGAAGTGGGCCGGCACCCAGCGCGGCGCCAGGTATGTCAGCAGGGCGACGCGATGACCGCAGGCCGGCAAGGCCCAACTATTGAGCCAGTCCAAACGCACGTGAGGCCGTTGCGGGCCGGCGTAGGCCTCGACCAGCGCCAGTTCCTCCCACAACAGCCAGCTGGCCGGCAGGAAATGCTCCTGCAGGTCCGTCTGCGGCGCCTGGCCGGCCAGGTAGAGGGGATGGATCTCCACCAGCAGCAGGTCGGGCCGGCTGCCCTGCCGCAGCAGCCGGCGCAGATACAGTTCGTGGGAGGCCGGTCCTCGACCCGGCATCGCGAAATTGAAGGCCACCACCGGACGCTGCAGCTGCTCGACCAGCAGCGGCTCCAGGACCAGGGGGTCAACGGCCGGCATGGTGCGGGAGCTGCCCAGCAGGATCACGGTGCAGGGACGATCCGCCTGGGCCAGCCGGTGCCGTAACAGCGCCGCCTTGTATCCATATGCCGGATCGCGCAGAAAATCCCACGGCCCCCAGGTGAGGAGGGCGATCAGCGCCAGCTGCATTGCCACAAAGCTCACAAGGCCCCAGAAGATGACCTTCCGGGACCGGGTTTGCCTTCGCATGATGGACGACTCCACGCCCTCCCACACTCGAAGCCCGGGGTCAGGATAGGCTCCCGGGGGTGAAATACGCTTTTCGGGAGGAGGAATCAAGCTCGGTCCTTCCGTTTGGGTGCCCTTCTCGATTTTGGCGGGGACGGAGCCTGCTAGCCTTTGCCGAGCCGCGCACGCAGCGCAGCGGAGTAAGCGGCCTGCAGCAAGACCGCTTACTCCGCTGCGCTGCGTGCGCGGCTCGGCTGTGCCGTTTGGGGATGACCTGCTCCGGGGCGTGTCGCGTTCGGATTCTTCGTCTCCTTGCCTCTCAAAGGGAGGTTAGAGACTTTCATAGGCCGTGGACCCGGTTTTGGGGAGCAGACCCTCTCCCAGTCGCTCAGCCCCCCCTGGTGGACGCGGCGAGCCTCGGCCTCAGTGCCGACGATGGCGAAAAGCTCAGGGCCCCGGAAGAGGTCGAAAACCTCCTGGTGCCAGGGAGTCAAGCCGCACAGCACCAGCTGGGCCTGCGCGCTTGCACCCATTTTCTGACGTACAGGAGACACCGGTAGAATGCCGCGTTGATGGTATCGACCAGGCCCAGGTTGACGACGAGCGTCCAGCCTTCCGGCATGTCGGACAGAACGGCGTCCTGGATCTCTCGGAACAGGGGGCTCGTCGCCGTGTCCGCGGCGTCATCCAGGTATCGCCGCATGTCGGGTCGCGCGAAGCGCAGCACCCGGACGCCAAGTGTTATGGTTTCCACGATCAGGTTTCCGCCTGTACTGACGCGCATGGGGATTCTCCTCAGGTTCAAGTGTTCAGAAATGCCTGGATGATGAGCCGCGGGTAGACAGGCGCCAGGGAAACTCTTCTCTGAGTTGCGTGGTCCTTGAGTTCTTACCCAACTACCTACCTGCCGGGAAGTGCGAAGATTGACAGGTTGCGGGCTGTTGGGAGGATTTCTACCTGATGCCAGAAGGCAGTACGTGGAGAAAGCGGAACCGGATTGGCGGCACAGGCAACCGTGCGACCAATCCGGTCTTTGTTCTGGTTTGGAATGAACGAGGCAGCGGTATGTACTTGCACCGTCTGCTGATAGTCTAGGTCCTGCTTGCACTGATCCGGGTTGAACGTTCGTCAGGACCCAACGTTGACTGCTGCGCAGGCGGTTCCTTCGCCTGCCGCAATAACCTGGAACAAGTACACTCCGGAGGAGAGACCTGAAAAGGTTACACTCCAGTCACCCGTGCTGTCGGGCGTCACTTGCGCACTTTCGATCGTGGCGCCTGCCGTCATGGGAATAGCAAAGCAGTTAACGATCGTCGAGCTGTTGTTCACTGTACCGTTCGCGCTGATTTCGCCAACACCCCCAGTAACAGGGGGAACGATTTCGAGGGAAATCTTCATCACGGGTTTCTTCTTCTTCTTTTCCATTGCTGTGGTTCTCCAATTGAGCAGGTCAGTTTACATCGTTAAGCGGTTCGACGGTGACGTTTCGGAACGACGCGACTCCCAGGCTCACGCAGAGCCCAAGACCATCGCGTGGTGCAAACTGGGGCTTGGTTGTTAGAGGAGGCCTTTCTGGCCTGGAAATCAACCAGTTTTCGCCTATCGCCGTCATCTTGTCCCGTGGCGTTGTGGTTTTGCGATTGCCCTCCCAAATAAGGGTGATGGATTTCGGTCGCACTTCAACGGCAATCCTGCGCCAGGGGCCCAACGCTCCGACGGGCTTTGCTGGCGGGAAAAAAGCGACCGAGTTCGAGCAATAGAACTTGTCGATGTCGGCCAGTCCTACCGGGGCCTGGCGGTGGATCTGAAGCCCCACGGCATTGCCTCGATGGACCCCGTTGGCGGCAGGCGCGCCGACATCGACCAGGTCGTTGAAAGCAACGTTGTAGTGGAAGTGCGCGACGGATTCGCCGGCTGGATGCGCGCTATGGGCAAAGTAGAGGCCTACCCTGCTTTCCTGGTTTGCTTGTCTTTCATGTCGCACTTCCACACTGAAGCGGTAGCGCTCCAGGCGCGGATCCGGAAGCAACTCCACCAGCCCGTATTCCCAGTTCTGGACCGAGAACGCTCCATCCTGCGCGGGCAGGATCTTGCCGAGTTTTTCGTCGGTCCTCCATTTGTAATACCCTGGCTCTCCGCGTCCCTCAATCAGGATGACCTTCTTTTTCTGCTCCAGGTCTTGCACGTGGGTCGCCAACGCCTTTTGCATACGCTTCCGGTCTACCTCTTCCGGAGAGGGCTTGTTCAGGTGCAGGAGGAAGAGCAACAGGACCACCGCGGTGACAACGGCCGACACCGCAAGTGCAATGCTGGCGGCGTAGCGGCGCGACTTGCGCCAGAGCCACCGCAGGGCCCCTTCGGGCCGCGCCTTGATCGGTTGGTCGTTCAGAAAGCGGTGCAGGTCCTCGGCCATCTCCTTTGCCGAGGCGTAGCGGTGGGCCGGCGCCTTGGCCAGCGCCGTCAACACGATCGTTTCCAGGTCGCGCGGGACGTGGCGGTTCAGCTTCTGCGGCGGCCGGGGGTCGTCGAACAGGATTTGCCGCAGCAATTCCTTGTGGTCCTTGCCATCGAAGACCGGCTGCAGCGTTAGCAGTTCGTACAGCGTGGCGCCGAGCGAATAGACGTCGGTGCGCTGGTCCACGGGCACGCGCCTGGCCATTGGCTGCTCCGGGCTGGCGTAGCGGAGCGTGCCCGCGAACTCACCGGTCAGGGTCAGCTGGGTGTTGCCGCGCACGTGGGCCAGGCCAAAGTCGGCGATCCACAGGCTGCCGTGGGCGTCCACGAGCAGGTTGGCGGGCTTGATGTCCCGATGCCAGATGACGGCTTGATGCGCGTGCTCAAGCCCCTTGGCCGCTTCCAGACCGAGACGAGCGACGCTCTGGAAGTATGCCGGCGCACGCCCCGCGCCTGCTGTCGTCAGCGCCGCCAGCGGCGCGGTGTCCCTCCCCGCGGCGGGCGGTGCGCCGGGTGGGGGGGATACGGCACGGTCCGCTGCACGTCGCTCGGCTCCAGGCCCGCTTGCTGCCGCAGTTGGGCAATGATGGCCGCCAGGGACAGGCCCTCGATGTACTGCATGGCGTAAAAATGGACACCGCGCTCGCAGCCGACAAAATACACCGGCACGATGTGCTCGTGGTGCAGGCTCGCCGCCGCCAGGGCCTCGTTCTTGAAACGCTGGAGCTGCCGGGGGTCCAGGGCCGCCGCGAACGGCAAGACCTTGACAGCCACCGTCCGGTTAAGGGAGAGCTGTTTGGCCTCGTAGACGACGCCCATGCCGCCCTGGCCGATCTCGCGGAGCAGGCGAAAGTCGCCCAGCGGTTCCGACAGGTTGCGATCGTCCTCGGCCAGGGCTGCTTCCACGTCGGGCCGGCGCAGCAGCCCCAGCGCGGGCAGCACCTCGCGGAGCAGATCGGCAATTTCCGGATGTTTCGCCAGGTACTCCTCGACGGACGGCCGCTCGCCGCGATTGAGACGCTGCGTGAACTCGCCGGCCACCTGGCCCACCAGGGCCTCCACCGCGGCGCTGCCCGGCACGGCTTGAATGCTCATCGTTGGGCCCCCAGCAGACCGCTCGCCAGCAGCAGCTTGCGCAGCCGCAGCAACGCCCGGCCATAGCGTTGACTGGCGGCGACCGGTTCGATTTGCAGGACTTCCGCCACTTCTTGATTGGAAAGCGCTTCCAGGTTGCGCATGAGCAAGATTTCACGGTCTGCTTCCGAGAGCTGGCCCAGCACTTCCCGGACGCGCCGGGCCGTGTCGGATCGTTCCAGACGGTGACTCGGCGACGAGCCGGCCGCAAACAGCTGCTGTACCAGAGCAAAGGCGGACCGGTCCGGAAGCCCCACCTCCCGGTCGATGCTGCGCCGCGCGGCCCGGCGATGGTAGCGTTGCAGCATCAGCAGCCGCTCAAACGTCGTCTTGCGCAGCCAGAGCCGGAACGCCATCGGTCGGCGCTGCAGGAAATCGCCAAAGCGTCGAAATGCCTCCAGCTGCGCTTCCTGCACGACGTCCGAGGGGTCGAGGCGAGCCCGGATGCGAGGGTCCAGGCGCAGCGCGACGACCTGGTGGAGATAGGCCCGGTGGCGCGCAAACAGCTCCTCGAAGGCCCGCTCGTCGCCGGCCTGGGCCTGCTGGAGCAGTTGCTCCGTGTCGTCGGAATTTGGCTTGAACGAGTCCATAACACTCCCTCCTGGCTACTTACCTGTCAAGGAGTGTCAGCATTGACAGCTTCCGTGGAAAAAAATTGGCGCTCAGCCAAAGCAGGGAAAGATTGGAGTGAAAATGATCCTACGACGGCGGGTGCATGATTGCAAGCGCCGGATCGAGCGCCCGCTCGAAAAAACGAGAATTGCGGCGGTCAGCGACCCAGGTTCAGGGCATGCACTGTCGATTTTGAGATTGCCGGCGGTCGATCAGCTCTGCCGTGGCCCCGGCCGGGTCGTCCGGACTTGCGGGCTTCAGGCGCAGGAACCAGTCTCCCATTTCCTGGGCCGTTTCCTCCTCGTGGCAGATCAGCACCAGGGTCCGCGCTCCCGCCACCGAGGGCTGGCCCGGCAGCGGCGGCAATTTCAGGTCGTTGCCGCGCCATTGGCGGAACAGCTCGAGCATCAACCGCTTGTTGGCCGCGTCCAGGTTGCTCACCGGCTCGTCGGCGAAGAGGACGGCCGGATCGTGGATCACCGCGCGCAGCACCGCCAGCCGCTGCCGCTGCCCGGTCGAGATTCCTCCCGGATACTTGTTGAGCGTATCGAGCAGATCCCGTCCGGTGCCTTCCTTGTGGGACACCAGTTCCACCAGGTTACGGACGCGCTCCAGGGCCGGTTTGTGGGCCACGCCATTCAGCAGAAGCGGAATGAGCAGGTTCTGGGCGCAGGTGAAGCCAGGCAGGAAATGCCCGGTCTGCGGCACTACGCCGAATTCCCGGCCGCGCAGCCAGGCCCGCTGGGCCGGCTTCAGCCGGTCGTAGTTCCACTCCACCCCCGTGCGTGGGCTCTGGTAGGTGATGCTTCCCTGTTTCAGGCCGCGATCCCACAGCAGCGCCAGCAGGTTGAGCAGGGTCGTCTTGCCGACGCCGCTGCCGCCCATGACCACCGTGGTCTGCCCGGCCGGCAGTTCCAGCTCCAGGTCGCGCAGCACCACCCGGCCGTCCTGGGGATAGGCGTAGGTCACCCCGCCCTTCAGCCGGAAGCTCACGGCCACTCCTTGTTGTAATCGACGTAGTACCAGACGTTGGCGTCGCGGTCGCTCATCTTGAAGCCGCGCTGCCGCGGAATCCGGTCGCCGTGCCGCACGTACTCGAGCACCGGCGGCCCGGCCGACGATTTCCGCTCCCGGGCCTCGTACTTGAAGAACTCGCCGCGCTCCAGATCGACCAGCAGATGATACTTGTGCAGCAGGGCCCAGTATTCGCTGTCGTTGAGACTGCTTTCCTTCTCCTTCAGCTCGTACAGTTTCTTGTTCATCGGCGAGCTGCGGAACTTCAGGCCGCCGCCCAGCTTGATGAGCCCGCCCAGCGAGAGGTTCTTCAGCCGCTCCGGATCGTTGCGGTCGTCGGTGTTAGCCTGCTTCTCGATGACCGTGATCACCAGCTCCCGCAGCGATGGCTCCTTGCCGCCGCGCTGGTCCAGCAGACGCAGCTTCTTGATCAGCTCCTGCAACTCCTCGCCGTTGAGCAGCACACGCTGGCGCAGTTGCGGCAGCTTGTCGGCGTTGTTCTCGTAGACGTAGCCGATCTGGAAAAGTTGCAAGCCACTGGAGCGGCGCAGGTCGTCCAGGGTCACCTTGACGCCGGGGATGCCGGCCAGCTGGCGGTCGATCTGCCGTTCCAGGTCAGGCGTCAGCCGGGTGGTCAGCCACTGGCCCCGGCCGAGCCGCTTCATCTGGTCCTCGATGGCCCGCGCTTGCTTGGCCAGCCGGGCGTACTGCCCATCCAGGGCGCTCTGCACGCTCGTGGTCCGGTTGCTGGCCGGATCGAAGTACCCGGCCGGCGACTGGTGCTGCTCCTCCTTGAACTTGTCGCCCAGCTGCTTCTTTTTCCGCTCGCGCAGGCGTTCGTCATAGCGGCTGACGATCTCCTTCATCTGCGTGCGGAAATCGCCGGCCGGCTCGCTGTCGGCCGGGTCGATGACCTGGATGGCGTAGAACTCGATCGGTGCTTCACGGTCCAGGTTGGCCGGCACCAGCCGTTCGACGATGGCAGGCACGGTGTAGGTCTTGACGTAGTCGGCGTCCTGCTCGCGCCGGCGCTTGGAAGCCGAGACGTCGCCGCAATCGCCGATCACCACCACCAGCTTGCGGGCCTGCGGCCAGAAGTTCGCCTTGTCGATCCCATCAATGATGCCGCGAAAAACCATCTCGTGCGGATCGCCGCCGCCGCGGATGTCCTTCTCGCGCTGCCGTTTTTCCAGCATCTGGGCGATGGCCAGCCCCTTGTCGCGGGCGTCCTGGAGCTGTGCCGGCGTGACCGGCGGCCGGTTCTCGCGCTGACTCGACTCGGTCACGTCGTTGTAAAACGTCACCGCCACCCGCACCTGCCGCTGCGGGTCCTGGTTGGCCAGGTCCGTGATCTTGCGCACGGTGCTGGCCACCACGCCGAACCACCGATCCATGCTCTCGGTGTCGTCAATCACGAACAGGATGTCGGTGCGAGTCTGCTGCTCCTTGATCGCGGTCAGCAAGTTCTGGAGCTGCCGCACCTGGCGGGAGGAGAGCAGCGGCCGTCCCTGGGCGTCCACCAGACCGCCGATGCCGCCGACCTCGAACAGTTCGCCGCCGATGGGGTGCCGGGCGTTGGCGACCCGCCGCAGCACCGGGAAGCGCGGCGCGTCCGGGGGCAATTCCGGAGAAACGAGATAGCCGAGCTTGGGATCTTTCTCGAACTGCTCCTCGAACAGAGCCTTGACCGACAGATCGCCCAGCCCCTGCTGGGCCAGCTCCCGCGAAGCGTAAATCCTCCCGGGGGCAGTCCGCCGCGGGAGACCCTTGCCGGCCGGGCCGTTGATCACGTCCCGGGGTCGATCCCCAGGTTCCAGCGTGGATTCGTGGTCCCACTCGACTGCCTCGCGCGTGTTCCAGATCTCGACCCGGTCGGCGGGCAGCCAGCCCAGCACCGCCCGGGCCGCGTCCTCCTCACGCCGGGCGTTGAAGCTCGGCTCGTCGCCGACCAGCACGAAGCCGTCGCACTTGCCGTAAACGTACAGCGTCGTGTACAGCCGATACGGCTCATCCTTGCCGGCGATGTCCTTGAGCGGGGCCGAGCGGATCATCAGTTGATTGAGGTTGCCCAGCGACTCCAGCTTGTTGACCACCAGCGCCTTGAGGAGGATGCCGGTATCGGGATCGGTCTGGGCCTCGTTGCGCGTCAGGTAGCGGCCCGGCACCCAGCCGACGTACTTCTCGATCCGGTCGCCCTCGCCGCGCTTCACCAGCAGATGAAAGTCCTCCTCGTTGCGGCGATCGGCGGCGTAAAACGCCTGCATGAACGCGATCTTGCCGTTCCCCGCCGCCGGGGCACTTTTCACGTCCGGCAGGACACGCGGCTCGAAGCCTTCGTAGGCAACCCAGACCTTTTGCGGGTTCTTCAGCTCGGTGGGCAAGGCTCCGTCGGGATGGCGAACGTCGGTCTGGGCTCGGGCGAGAGCGGGAAGGAGAAAAAGGACCCCAACGAGCAAGGCGTCTGGAAGAATTCCCCACGGCCACCCCCCAGGGCGATGCCCTGGGCTATTCTGTTGCGCCCCTTCGGGGCGGAAGAAAAAAGCCCCGAAGGGGCGCAACAGAATAGCCCAGGGCATCGCCCTGGGGGGAGAGGGCAGCGCCCTGGGTTGGCTCCGTGGGGAATTCTGAGGGAGGAATCCAGTCATGGGGCCACCTTCTTCTTGAGCGGAAACAAGGGCTGGGTCAAATGCCAGAGACAGCCGCGCAACTGCTCCTTGAGGTTCCGGTCCGGCGCCTGACCATCGCCGGCCGCCAGCAGGGTCAGCGACCCCCGGGTGTAGCGCGTGAAGCGATACCAGTCCTGCAAGACCCGGCCGTCGGGTTCGCCGGGGTTGTTCTCATTACAGATCAGGATGACGTCCGTGGGCAAGTCCTTCCAGTCCTCGAACTGTTCCCGTGGCGTCGGTTGACAGCGGCCGCTGGCAACGACCACACAGCGCCGATGCAGCGCCGGCGAGTCCTTGAACTGCTCCTGGATCTTCTTGCCCAGGCCATCCATCCGATCGACCGTGCCGGTGCGGGCCTTGTCGAGGTCGTCCAGCTTCTTGCCGCCTTGCACGTGTTCCTTCTCTCCCAGCTGGAACAGTGGGTCCCAGTCAGCGCCCTCGGCGAGACAGAAACCGACCCGGCAGCTGGGAGGCAACGACCGCTGCCGAAGATCGATCACCTGAGAAAGCACGTCCTTGTAGCCGTGCAGGCTCAGGTTCCGCGAGTGCAGCCCGACTACCAGCACGTCGGTCGGCTCGGCCAGGTTCCGGGCCACCTTCTTGTTCACCTCCTCCAGCTCCTTGCCCTGTTTGTCGCTGGTGCTTTTCTGCTCGTCCAGCCGTTTCTGATACTGCTCCAGATCCTTGCGCGAAGCCGACTCCTTGCGGAGTGCCTCAAGTTCCTGCTTGGTGGCTGACTCCTTCCGTTGCTGCTCGATGGTCTTGACCATTTGCTGCAACTGGGCGAGTTGTGTTTTCAACTCTTGCAGCGCTTTCGGATCAGCCTCGGCAGGCAGTCCAATCTTGCCGCCTGACTTCTTGAGTTTGTCCAGGTCCTTTTTTAGATCGTCCAGGGTCGCGCTGGTCGCCTTGAAAGTCTCCTTGTGGGAGTCGAGTTCACTGCCCGTTTGAGCTGCTTTGGTTTCGACTTGCCTGATGCTCGCCTTGACCTGTTCCATCTCTCCCTTGACCGACTTCGTGGCGTTTCCGGCCTTGGTTTCCGCGGCTGCCAGCTTCGCATTCAGCTCCGCGAACACTTCCTGCCGCACCCGGCTCAACTCCTCGGGGCTGACGGTCGGGGTCGCGCTTGGAGTTGGCCGACCGAAGACAATCCACGCCGGAATAAACAGCAGAGCGGCCTGGAGGACAAGCCGGATTACCAGGACAGTCCGTTGTCCCCAAGGAGAGGGCAAATCGCTCATGCTGAGATCTCCTTATCGGTTCAAATAGAACTCCACGAATCGCGGCAGATCGTCCACCTTGCCGGCCCGGGCCACGTTGGTCCGGCCAAACCACTCCTCCAGCCGGGTCGAATCCTCGTCGCGATCGGTGAAGCGGTACAGCAAGCGGAACTCGCGCCCGGCCGGCACGGTCACGCTCCTGTCGCGCACGAATCGGGAGACACGTCCGTCTCCCAAACCAGCACCACCTTGAATCGACTGTCCCGCGCCCGGCCGGCCAGCGTCTCGATGGCCTGGAACAGGTGCTGGAACATCCGGTCGAAGTCGCGGTTCTCGAAGGTGTCGGTGGGCTGCAGTCCGCTCAGGGGCTGACAGGCTTTGGGGGTCAGGCAGTAAACCCGGCGGCCCAGCAGCTTGTCGGCGTGTTTTCGTTCCAGCTCCAGCAATCCAGAGGTCAGGGCGGGATCATTCAGCTTGGAGGTCTTGGTGGCCAGCACCAGGACCAGCACCGAGCCGGTCAGATCCCCCGGGTTGCGCTGCGCTCCACCCGGGGCTTCATTACCAAATGCAGGAGTAAAGCCCCGGGTGGAGCGCAGCGCAACCCGGGGAGCTTCGATGACAAGCAGCGGTTTGGGGTCAGACTTCTCCTGGCGCTGCGGGGTATGGGCCGGTTCCTGGTACGAGAGGAGGCCCGTGGCATTGATCCCGGCCAGGCCCGCCAGCAGCAGCACAACCCAGGACGCTCGCAGTGCGTTCATTGTCCGGCTTCTCCTGATGAATCCCCCGGGGCCTCGAAGCTCACTACCGGCGATTCCTCCAACCGAGGGGGGGCTCCCACCGGTCTCAGTCCCATGCGTTTCGGCGGTGCGGTGTCGGCAGGTGGGGCCGATGCGGCGACGACAACGGGCACCGGCGCCGGCGGCTGCTCCAACTCCAGGCAGCGCTTTAACCAGAGGTCGAGCAGCCGGACGTTCCGCCGAAGGATCAGGCCGAGGAGCAATCCGAGCAACAGGCCCTCACCGGTGCCGACCAGCAGCGGCAAGAACAGGTCGAGCCAGGGGACCGGCCGGCCCTTGTTGATCGCGACGCCGTTCAGGCCGACCGCCAGGCCAAGAAACGCCGGAGTCAGGGCAAACAGGGCGTACACCAGCCAGCGGCCGAGTACCTGGCGTTCCAGCCGCTGCCGCCAGCCTTGCAGCGATCGGCAGCGCTGATCGCCGCGCGGCCGGGGATGGTGCTTGGTCAGCGCCAGGGATCGCGTCCAACCAGCCCAGCTTTCCTCGTCCTCGCTCAAGAGCGTCGCAACGCCTCGAAAGCGATGCAGGTTCCATGCCTCGATGAGCAGGACCACCAGCAAGGCCAGGAAAATGCCCTGTCCGAGCAGGACCGGTGGTAACAGCAGGTCGGTCCAGGGCGGTGCCAGCTGTGTGCGCAGCGTGCCAAGGACTTGCCACAAGCCGCCACCCGCGACGGCTCCAAACAGGGGACCGAGAAGCAGCCAGCCTCCCGGCGTCAATTCAGGGGCCTCCTCGGTGCGCTGTTTCATGGTCGTCTCTATTCGTATTCCGCGATCGCCTTGACCAGCACCTTGCCGTTCTGGTCGCACAGCCCGGGCATGATTTCGCGAAGGAACTTGCCCCGGCCCCACCCCGACAGCGGCTGGACCGCCCTGTCCTCTTTGTTCTTGTAAAAATCCCGATCCCGGGCCTTGTAACGCCTGACCCCGAAGTGCTTGAAGACCTCAAAGACCAGCAGCTCGATTCGCGCAAATTGTTCCAGGTCCGCTCGCAGGGCCGACGCTCTTTCACTGTACAGGGTTCGGAAGAACTGCTCCAGGGCTCGCTGCAACCTCTCGGGGGAGCGGGACCATTCCGTTTTACACACCGCCATCTGCTCTTGCAATGGAGCAAACCCGTCGCCGGCCAGCTGCTCAACCGCCTCGATCAGCTCGGGGAGTCCCTGCACGACCTGTCGGGCAGGCGCTCCAGCCGGTTTCGACTCGGGCCGGCTCAAGGAACCGAAGACGCTCTCCCTTTCCTCCTCCAGCACGCGCTGGACCAGGTCGAGCGTTATTCCCCGGCTCGACAAAAGGTCCTCCACAAAGCGGTTGCCGCGCTCTCCGGCCGATGGGGGAACGGACCGCCCGGCCTCGATCTTCTCCAGGATGGCGCAAACGAGAGCGACCCGGGCCCTGGCGCCGCAAGGGAAATCCAGTCGCGTCAATGATTCCCTCTCGCGGGGTGGTTCCTCCAGTTCAAGAAGCAAGGGCATGGAGATTGCGGCCTGGAGCCGGGCCAGGAGCAACGGCGGCCAGCCGGCTGGCAGCGGGATCCCCAGGACGCAGCCGGGCTCGGGCAGGGATTCTTCGGGCACGCGATCCAGCAGGGCCCGCAGCACGTCGTGGATTTCGCCGAACAACTTAAAGTCGGCCGGCGAGTGCATCCAGACCAGACCGCGCCACAGGGCACCGCCCTGCAGCTCGTTGCGGACGCCGATCCGCTCCAGCAGACGCCGGGCCCGTTGCCGACAATCTTTTGTTGCCGCCAGCAAATCCCGCTCCACCTGGCCGTCGATCCGCTGCCAGGCCGCCAGGGCCTGAGCCTGTCCGGCCCACAAGGGCACCCACTCCTCGATCAGCTCGGGCAGAGCAAACGCCTGTTCGTCCGGCAGTCGGCCGGGAACGGAACACGTCGGCCTCCAGCCAGCCTGGCGTGCCTCCTCGAAGCTCTGGGCGAGCAGGTCCGCCAGGATTCCCCGGCGTTCTTTCAGATCGCTGCCGCCGGACTGGAAATGGCCCTCCAGCTGTTCGCCCGGCCACAAGCGAACGAACGCCCCGGCCGCCGCCTCCACGGCCCGGATCGCGTCGCTCGGGACGCCGGGAAAGTCTTCCGCCGTGAAGTGGTCGCACGCCTCTTCGGTGCCAGGCAGCCAGGTCCGGGCCAGGAACGGCCGCAGCACCTCCTCCTTGACCTGGCCGGCAAGGGTCTCATCAAGGAGGTTGCACTGGCTCTTCCAGACCGCCGCCAGGGCCAGCTGCAGGAACCCCTCGCGGAGGAACTCCCAGCGTTCGCCAAAGCAGCTATCGAGCCACTGCCAGGGCATGGCACCGTTCTTTCTCCCCTCTCCCCGCTGGGGTTGGGGTTGGGACATTGTACGACCCCTGCCGGCTTGCCCGGCAGGTGAAGCAGGTCGCTGGCTAGAGGGAGGCGAAGCCAAACCCTTTTCCTTTCCGTCTTTTCGAGCTTTCGACCTGCTTCACCTGCCGGGCAAGCCGGCAGGGGTCGTCGAAAACGGTTGTTGCTCTGCCTCCCTCTAGCCAGCGACCTGCTTCACCTGCCGGGCAAGCCGGCAGGGGTCGTTGAAAGCGGCTCACAACGTCCCGCGTTCCACCGGGTGCAGGTACACGTCCCGGTTGCCGCTGTCGATCAGTTCGCCCACGTTACCGGCGCTGTCGCGGGCCTGGAACTCCTGGACCGGGTCATACTCGATCGTCACCGCGCCCTCAATGCCGTGGCGGAAGTAAAACTCCAGGTACGGCGACCACTTCTCCTCGTCCTCGCCGGGCCAGCGCCGCAGCAGCGGCAGCCGGTCGGCGCGCCGATCCTCCGCTGGCGGCAGCACTTCCACCGTCTCCGGCCGTTTGGCGATGTCGTCGTACAGCTCCCCTTCCTGGAACAGCAGGCGGATCTTGCCGCCCAGGGCCAGACGGGGATAGCCGACGTCGAAGGGCAGCCGTTCGCACAGGCTCCAGTCGAAGTCAATCCGCACGTCCGGGGCAGCCAGCTCGGTTGCCAGGGCCAGCACCGCTCCCTTGGCCACGGCGGTCTTGAGGTTGTCGCGATCGAACTCCAGCCGCTCGTCGAAGAACAGCACGCTCAGGTGCTGCCGCAGCAGCTCCGGCACCAGGGGATAGCGTGAGCCGTTGCCCAGGAGGATGAAGCGGTGGACTTCCTCGGGCTGCCCGCCGGGGCCGTTCGCCAGTTTCTTGCGGATCAGGCGATTGCAATGGTCGATGCCGCGGAGGATGTCGTCGCGCACCAGTGCGTCCACATCCTTGCGGCGGATGCGGATGCGCAGCAGGGAGTCGCGCAGACGGGGCTGCTTCTCGGCGGACACGTGCCGGATCAGCGTCTGGCTCAGCGGATCGTCGAATGATTCGCCCTTGCCAAAAGCCTCGACCTCGCCGTCCTCCTTGACCGTCTCCAGCCGGTGTTTGACGTCCAGGGCCCGCTGCCACAGGCTGCGGGCGTTGTCGCGGTTACTGCGATCGAGATTGTTCATCCGCTGCCGATCGTAGCGTGTCGGCACCAGGGCATCGTCCGCTTCGGTCGTTCGGGCGCCGCCGCGGACATCCTTGACGCATTTCGCCAGCTGGGTCTTGAGCAGACGAAAGACGGCAATGGTGATGTCGTCGCCGCCAAAGTCGCGCACCCCGCTGCGACCCTTTACGTCCACCCGCAGCGTGCTGGGCGAATGGGGATCGACCGAGGCGCGGACCAGGCCGACGTCGGTCGTGCCGCCGCCGCAATCGCAGAGAAGGACGTTGCAGCCGTTGGGGTAGAGGTAGCGGAAGCGGAGCAGGCCGGGCGGCGTCTCCAGCACGTCGCGGAACAGGAAGAAGAACGCGGCCGCCGACGCCTCGTCGAGCATGCGGTGGACTTGCCGCTCCGTGTCGGCCAGCTGATCGGGCGTCTGGGGAAAGGCGTTGAGCCGGGACAGGGCCCGGCTGACGACCTCGCGCAGTTGCTGCATTTCCCGGCGAGAATAGCTGGTCGGGTACGTCAGGGCCAGGCGCGGGACCTGCCGCAGGATGCTCTCGCGGAAACGCTGGAGCAGCCGGCACAGCAGCAGTTCTCCCGAGATGCGGCGCGGCAGGGCGACCGGCGTCCGTGGCGACGAGGTCTGAAAGTCGCGCCGAATCCAGACGCGCACGTCCTGGGACTCATCGTAGTCCCGGCCGGCCAGCAAGCGCTTGGCCCCGAGGATGACGCCGTCACTGCTGGGCTCGTCCAGGGCCCGCTTGCTGATTGCCCAGACAAAGCAGGCCGGGTGGTCGCGGAACTTCGGCAGCAGCTGGGCGTCGGCCAGGTCGATGCGCACGGCGGAACTGGACGACTCCACACGCTGCCCGGGGTCCGTCACGGTGGGCTCCTCATCCTCGGGAGTGCAGCCGCAGACGGCCTCCCCATCCACGATCCAGACATTCTGCGAGTTCAGCGGCCCATCGGGGTGAGCGGCCAGGGTGCTGGAGCTGTTGCCGAGATCGATGGCGAGATAGCCGGCGTAGCGGTCGGGCAGCCGGGCCGGCTCCAGTTCCAGCTGGATCTCGCCGGGATCTTCCTCGTTCTGGGCGTCGAAGACGTAGGTGCCGACCGCGATGCGGACAAAGGACTGATTGCGCGGCCGGGCCTCGGCCACCTTGCGGAAGGCCTCGTCGTCGGTGTCGATGCAGAACAGCAGGCGGACGCTGGCAGTCCGGGGCACCACGGCAGCGACAATCTCGTTCTCGTCGAGGAAACCTTCCGGCACGCTGGGCGAGACGCCTAGCTGGCGAAAGACGTCTTCGAGCGCCGAACCGCCCTGAACGAACTCCCATTCCTCCTCGCCGGGGTTATTCCACCAGGCCCGCAGCGCGAGAAAACGGTGCGCCTTCGGCCAGTGGAAGCAGACGCCGACAGTGCTGCCGCTGACGCTTCGCAAGCAGAATTCCGGATCGGTGAAGCGGTGCGGGCTGGGGAGCTTGCGGACGCCGACGCGCCGCCAGACGTCCTTCATCCGCACGGTCATGTTGATGGGCATAGCGTCCTCAGCGTGTTCGAGCAGTTCATCGTAATCGACCCGGGTGGTCCCCGTCCCGTCGCTGTCGGCGATCTTGGTCAGGTCGTCGAGGGCTTGCTCCAGCTGCCGGAGGCGCTGCACCAGCCGGGACCGCAGGACGTGCATCGCCTGCTGGCTGGTGACCTTGACCTTCTCCTCCATCAGGGCCCGATAACTGCGGCCGTTAAGCTGCTCGGCGTCGCGGGGCTGCATCCCGGCGAACAGGCGCGGATCGACAAAGGACGGGAACAGCGTCCCGACCCAGCCGGCGAGCGGACCGGCATCTTCCTGGCCGAACGCTTCCCAGGCTTGCAGCACACCCGGTTGACCCGCTATCGGAACGTCCAGGGGACTCTTGCCGGGATGGGCGTGTGACTCGCCATTGTGCAGCTTCTCGACCCCTTCCTGGAGCCGGGCGCCCACCAGGGCGTACAGGTTTGGGACAATGCGCATCCGGAATTGCTCCGCCAGTGTATCCTCCAGGGCCTGGGCGTCGCCGGGGAAGCGCTGCTGGACGTCCGCCAGAGGCCGGGCGTCGTTGAACTCGCCCGGGGCGAAGCGCAGCTGGAACTGCCGGCGCAGCTCGCCGCGCAGTTGCAGCGCGGGTTGGTCGAAGAGGTCGGTCCGGCTCTCCAGAGAGCGGACTTGCTGGAAGACCGCTTCCAGGCAGCGCTGCACGTCGGGCAGCAAATCCTCGCCGCGGTGCTTGCGGGCCAGCTCCAGCGGCGGTTGCAGCCTGCGGACCACGTCGCGCAGCCGGGAGCGGATCGTGTCGCGCAGCCGGGCGGACACCAGCGGCACCAGCTCCTCGCGGAGCAAGCGGCGTAACCAACTGATGCCACCATCGACAAACAGCTCCTGGTAGGCCGGCACCAGGTCGGAATACTTCGCCACCTGCGGCGGAATCGCGGGCTCGGCGGGGAAGCCGATGGCCGTGGCCGCTGCCCGCTGCCGCAGCCGGCCGTCCTCGAACTCGCCATAGCGGAACAGGTGGTTGGATACCAGACAGACCTGCCGCAGGTCACGTGCGGGGTCGAGGACGCCGAAGCGACTGCCCAGCCGGGCGACGCCGTCAAAGCCGGTGTCGCCGGTGGAGCCTTTGCCCTTGACGAACTCCTCGCCCAGGCTGTCGAAGTTGGTCAGCACCAGCCAGAGCCGATTGCTGAAGTCACCGCGGAACAGCTGCCGCAGCCGGGCCACGACCTTCTCGGCCACCTCGTCGCTGCGGGCCTTGACCGAGACGAACACCAGCGCCCCATCCAGGTCGTCGAGGAACTCGCCGCTGAGGATGGTGTCGATGGAGACGTGGGCCCCGAGGCCGGGGAGGTCGATGATCTCCAGTTCCTTGTGGATCTCCGCAGTGCGGAAGCGGATCAGGGCGTCCTCGAGCAGCACGTACGGCGAGGGGGCGTTGTCGCCGGGATCGTGGTTGAGGTACTTGAAGCGTTTCGGCTTACCGTTAGCGTCCAGCTCGGCGTAGTCCTTCGCCTCCGGCCGGCGGCCGACCCAGCCGGGGAAACTGCGATGGCTGCTGACCAGCTTGCGCAGATATTTCGGATCTTCTGACAGGGCACGCTTCTCGCCTTTGGCGATCTTGCTTTCCAGCTCCGGCAGCCGGCGCAGCACCTCGTCGTCGGACAGGCCCGGTTCCAGGCCGACCGCCTCGCACACCTTGTCGCGCTTGAAGCGGTAGCGCTCCTCGGTGACGTCGCGCAGCTCCAGCTCGTCGCGCCGGACTCGCCGTCGAGATGAGCGCAGAGCCTGGTAATGACGCTGGTGGTCGATTCGCCGTGTCCCAGGTCGGACGGACGGCGGGCGACGTCATCGACCACGTTGAGGATGCAATCGAAGGTGGTCGATTTGCCGACGCCGGTTCGGCCGAGAAAGCCGATCTGGTAGCGTTCCCGCTGCAGCCGCCGGCGGACAAAGGCCATCTCGCCGAGCAGGTCCTCGACCAGGGGGGCCAGGCGCGGCACGCCGGCCTGAACGGTGCGCAGGGTTTCGGCGAGGGTGTTGAACTGCTCGACCAGCTCGGCCGGCATCAGCCGGCACTCGTCCGGCCGCAGCGGAACCAGAACGTCGGGGGTGGACATGAGCGCCTCAATCGAAACATTCACCACGGAAAAGCATTCACCACGGATGACACGGATAACACGGATGAAGACAAATGCATTTATCCGTGTCATCCGTGTCATCCGTGGTTCAATTCTTCTCCGTGTGCGGAATCCGTGGGGAATTGTCTTTTCATTTCTGTTTCCGAACCACCTCGGCAATTCCTCCGGGCCATTCCTTGACGTCCTGTTCCAATGCATACACCAGTTTGCGGGTCCGTTCATCCTCCTGGGCGATGGCTTCCTGCGTCTCGCCGTCGTCGAACTCGTAAACGATCAGCCGGCGTGCCGTAGGGTACTTCGCCTGAAGCTGGCGGACATCTTTCAATTCCAGCCGGCGTGTGAACCCTCCCCGGTTGGAGTCGAACGGCAGCTCGATCCAGCGCGGCGGCTGCTGGGGCGCCACGGCCAGCTGCGGATTGGCCCGGGCCCAGGCCGGGTGGGCCTGGCGGATCGCACGGGGCAGCGCGTCCGGCTTGAGGCTGCCGTAGGTCTTGCCGGCCTCGGTGCATTCCTCGTCGGTCAGCGGGAACAACATCCACACCCGGGCCGGCTTGCGCCGGGCCAGGGTGGTCAGGAACGGGATGTAATCGTTGCCGTCGAAGGTGCCGGTGCGCGGCAGCTTGAAGCCGTAGGACGCGAACACGAACGTCAGGTCCTGTCCCAGGATGGCGTCTTCGAGCGGGTTGGGCACCTGGTCGGTCTGGATGATCTTGAGCAGGTCCTGGTGGTTGCCGGTGAAGTTCCGCATGGCCACGAGGTAATGGTTCTCCGGCTGCGGCCAGCTGCCACGGATCTCGACGGGCTGCCGTTCGCCGGGCTTTTGCAGTACCACGCCGCGGGCCACGAAGCTGGCGACCGCCTCGCCGGGCTCCAGCCGGACGGTGTAGACCTGGGGCAGGGCAGTCGGGACCACCACGGCGCTCTTGTCGCCTGCATTGGTTGGTTTGAACTTCCGCGTTTCTTTCTTGCCATCCTTTTCCGAGATCAGCTCCAGCTCCTGCAGCACCATGCCGGGCTTGTTCAGGTTCAGCTCATACTCGACCTTGCCGGTGGTTGCCTTCTGGCGAACGTAAGGCTTGCCGGCCTCGACAGCTTCATGGGTGCTTTCGAGGCGGTTGGTAAGGTTCTGCAGTTCGCGATACAGCTCCGGATTCAGCTCGCGGATCTCGACGCGGGCTTCCTTGCTGCCCAGTTTCCTGGCGGCGGCCTGGAAGGTGAGGCGCACCTGGTCCTCGGACACGTGCTTGTTGCGCACCTGGACCAGCACAAAGAGACTGGAAGGCACCGGCGGCGGAGTCGGGTCGGCCGAACGCCGGGCGAGGGACGCCGAAACAAGGACCAGGCCCAATCCGAGGATCACGGGCATCAGCCGCCATAGACGGCGTACTGCCGGTCGATCCATTGCTGGCACGTTTCGAGACATTGATCCTCCTTCTCCATCAGAGAAGCGTGGGCAGGGTAGGTGTGGACGTCGCGCAGCCAGCGCTGGATGGTTTCGGCCCGGAACAGGCACTCGGACAGCAGGTGGACCTGCTGCTCCGCTTCGAGGCGCAGTTCGTCGAGGCGGAAATCTTGTTCTCGGACAAAGTCCAGGCGGGCCTTTTCGCGGTAGAGGGCTTCGAGCTGGCTTTCCCGTTCGTCGTAGCTGGCCCGGGCCTGGCAGATCAGAACCAGGGCGCGGTAACGCTCCTCCGCTGTCTGGGCCTGCTGAAACATCTGAAGCGGGCCGCGCAGGCGGGAGTCGGTCGGCAGCTCCGCAGTCGGGTTGGCCGGGAAGATCGCGGCGACTTCGACCGGATGGGCCCCGATCAGGGGGCGATGTGTCAGCACGGCGGTCCCCACGACAGCCCCGAGGCCGACGACCACGACGGCAGCCCAGACGCTCCTGGCCAGCAGGCTTCCCTGCCCGCCGGTTTGTTCCTTCTCGAAGGGATCGGGGAGAAAGTCATCGCTGAGGCTGACGCGATCCGGGTCGTCGCGGTCGAACGGTTCCTCGGGTTCGCGCAGCCGCTGCCGGAAGTCGCGGACAGAGTTCAGCCTGCCGGCCTCGGCATCATCGAGCAGGTTCCACACCGCCGCATAGGTGCTGGGGTCTTCGTCGCGGGTGGGAATCCGCCGCAGAACCCGGCCACGGAGCAGCCAGGCCAAGAGCCGGGCGAGCTTGCGCAGATCGGGTTGCGGATCGGCAAGGGGGTCGCCGCCCCGCTGGAGGTCGGCCAGCTTGCCCTCGTCCCACAGGTTCCGCCACTGGGTGACAAAGGGGCCCTCCTCGATCAACCAGTGCGGCAGCACGCCAAACGTCGGGGCCCGGCGAAAACCCAGGTCGGGAAGCAGGACGGTCAGGTCGGCTCCCTTGCCGGCAAGGAGAATGGCTTGCGGATTGAGCAATCCCAGGCCGCAGCCCCCGGCGTGGAGGCACACGACCAGGTCGAGGAGCCGGCACGCGAACGCATCCAGCTCCCGCAAGCGCATCTGGCGAAGCGGGCTGTCGGCCGATTGCGACCGGACCTGTTCCAGCTCGGTGCGGAATTGTTCCAGCGTTCGGACGCCGAGATCGGTGAGCGAGGCGACCTCGGCCGGGTCGGGGCCGGTCGGCCAGGTTGTCTCGAACTGCTGCGGGCCGGTCCGTGTCCAGACGGGCAGATTGCCGGGGAGCGGCGGCGGCTCGTAGTCGATGCCGTTGCCGACCTTGTCGCGGACCAGGCCCGGCCCGCGACCCCGCGACAACCGGCAGTAAACCGTCGTCCCGACAACTCCCCAGGGGAGAGGAGTTTCCGCGGGGACGACAGCGCTGGGCTGAGGTGGAGCGTCGGACGTGGAGGTGGACTGGAGGGGAGTTGCTGTCCCCTCCCACTCGGGAGTCATGGATTCGCCCTCTCCGAACAGCTTTTCGGCCTGTACTCCCGTTCCATGAGAGGAATGTCAGTTATTGTCTCGCTCGTCGTGGGTTTGGTCAAGGCTCCTTGGGCAAAAGCCAACCCCTCCCCCCGTAGGACGGCTCTCCTGAGCCGTCCGATGTGAAGACGGCTCAGGAGAGCCGTCCTACGGGGGAGGGGTTGGGCTTGACCTTCTCAGAACAGTACCGGCTTGCCGAGCTTGCGGCGGACGACGGTGAACTGTCCGACGTGCATCATGGTGTGGTTGCCGACCAGGACCAGCAGCGCCCCGAGCGTGGGGGCCCACTCGGCCATCTGGCCCTTGGTGGGCTGATCCAGGTCCTTGTCCGACATCTTCTCCAGCCCGGCGATGGTCGCCTGGCGGGCCGCGTTGAACAGGGACAGGTATTGCTCCTTGGTGCCGAACCCCTTGGGCGGATCGAGCTTGGCCGTCTCCTTGCTATGTTGCTGGTTGAAGGTTTTGGCCAATGCCGGATAAACGAACACCGGCGAGGCCTCGGCCATGCCATGCTCCGAGGCGATCAGGTGGCCCAGCTGCCAGGCGATGTGGTTGGCGGCCGGCACCGGCCGGACCAGCAGGTCGGCGTCGGAGAGGTCCGCGAGGTACTTCCCGAGCAGGTCCTTGGTGCTGCTCAGCAGAGTGCGGATGCTGTCTTGTGCCCTCATCGTTGCTCCTTCCTTTCCTTGGGAACACAGGGATGGGCTGGGGCTATTGTAGGCGTTTTCGGACCTGCCAGCCCTGCCTGCCAATTTTTTTCGAGAGTGGCAGATGCCAGAAAGAGGCGATGGCTGTCGGAGGGGCGTCACAGAGCGACAGTTGTGCCCGTGCCTGCCATCCGGCAGGGTGTTCGGGGCCTGGCTAACTGATCGGACGATTGCCGGCCGCCAGCCGTTTTGTACAACTACCCTTGCTTGGTTCTCGCAGGAGGAGAGCCGGAGGGTCAGGTCTAGCTCAGGTGCCTTGCACCAGGGCGGCGTTGCGCCGCCCGAGCGTTTTGCCTGCCATTCGTCACAAGGAAGGCTGTTTCAGCCCCGCTTCCGGGAAGCGCTTGGCCAGATCTGGCCAGGGCTGGAACAACCCCGCCAACCGAGGTTCCTGGCCAGATCTGGCCAAGCGCTTCCCGGCGGGACTGTGAGCCTTCAGTGTCCCAGGTCGTGTCGTAGAGAACCTTTCGGCGCAAGCAAGGGGCAGTCCCGCCAACCGGCGGACTGCCCCAATTTTGCTTCCTGGTCGGACTTTTCGGAATCCGTAAATCGTCCTTCATACTCAGACAGCGATCCGGAATGACGATTTGCGAAGGAGCCCTCTCGTGGCCGAGCCTCTCCAGTGCGTGCCGGCGGACAGCGTGATCACCGGCTGGGACTTCAGTACGGGGGCCGTCAAGTGTCTGGCCTTCGACCTCCAGGGCAAGACCCTGGCCGAGGTCCGGTTGCCCACCGACCTGTGGACGGCCGGCGGTGTCTCGGAGCTGAACCTGATGCAGCTGGAAGGCCAGGCCCGGGCCAGCACCCGGGCCATCGCGTCCCGGCTGCGCGACCTGGGGCTGCTCGCGAAGTGGGCAGCCGGCGGCATCTCGGCCACGCACCACACCGCCGGGCGGATCGACCGCGACGTCTGCCAGGTGCGGCGGGCCATCTGCTGGAACGATCACACCCTGGCGACGTATCACGCCCGGGGGCTGGAGCGCCTCGGCGGGCAGGAGCGCGTCAAGGAGCTGATCGGCGGCCCCTGGGCGAGCCGCTATACCCTGTCCCATCTGGTCAAGGATGAGGAAACGCTCTCGGAGGCGGACTGGAAGCGGACCACGCGAATCCTGGGGCATGGTCCGCTGGCGGCCGGGTTTCTGACCGGGAACTTCGAGGTGGCCAGCGTGTCGTCGGCCGCCTCGACGGGGATCATGGACCTGCGCACCTGCCAGTGGCGGCGGGAGATGCTCGACGCCCTGGCGAAGCCGGAGTATCGCGATCTGGCCTGGAACCAGCTGCCGCGCATCGTCGGACAGGACGAGCCGATCGGTCCGCTGAGCCGGTCGCTGGCGGAGGAGGTCGGCCTGCAACCAGCGAACCGGCCACTGCTGTTTCCGACCTCGGACGATCAGCAGGCTGGCCTGGTCGGCGGCGGTGCGGTTGATGCCGGCCAGGTGGCGGTGATCCTGGGCAACTCGGCGGTGGTCAACAGCTCGTCGAGCCTGCTGCCGGAGTCCGGAACGCTGGACGCCATGCGCCTTAACTGGGGACCGTATCTCTGGATGCGCTGCTACAATAATGGTGCCCAGTTCCTCGATCGGATCGTGGGCGAGCGGCCCGACTGGGAAGCGCTGGAGCGCGAGGCCCGCTCGGTGCCGGCCGGGTGCGACGGCGTTGCGGTGCTGCCGTTTGCATATCCGGAGCCGTCGCTGGGCGTCCTCAGCGAGCGCGTGCAGTGGTTCCCGGGCGAGCCGACGCGAAAGGGAGTGCAGTTCCGGGCGGCGCTGGAGGCGCTGGCGTACCTGATCGCCCGGGGTGTGCGCGAGCACGAGGAAGCGGGGCAGAAGGTGACACGCAGCACCGTCTCCGGAGGTATTGCTCGCAGCGGCCTGATGTGCGAGGTCCTGGCGTCGGTGCTGGGCCGGCCGCTGGAGCGGCTGATGTCGTTCGAGGGGCCGGCGCTGGGGGCGGCGATCATGGCCCTGGCGGCGCTGGAGACGGTGCGGCGGTGTGAGAAGGGGATCAAGCAACCCTTCACCGTGGCGGACGCGGTCGCTTGCATGGTCAAGTTCCGCGATTCGGTCGCACCGAACCCGGCGTGGCAGAAGACGTATCAGGATGGGCTGAAGCAGTTCGAGGGGCGGTTGAGGTAGCAAAGTAGTCATCACGCTCCGCGTGATGAATTCATCACGCGGAGCGTGATGACTACTTTGCTGGAGTGATCGTTTGGAGGACCGGAATGCTGCAATTGCGTGGGGTGTCGAAGCGCTTCGGCGCCGCCGTGGTACTGGAGCCGACCGATCTGGTAATCGAGCCGGGCCGGACCACGGTGCTGATCGGCCCCAGCGGCTGCGGCAAGTCCACCCTGCTGCGTCTCATGATCGGTCTGCTCCAGCCGGACTCGGGAACGGTCACATTCGACGGCACTCCACTACGGCCCGACAACCTGCTTCAGCTCCGCCACCGGATGGGCTACGTCATCCAGGACGGCGGCCTCTTTCCGCACCTGACCGCGCGGGGCAACGTCACGCTGATGGCCCGCTACCTGCGCTGGCCACGCCGCCGGATCGAGGAGCGCACCGCGACCCTGGCCGAGCTGACGCGCTTTCCGTGCGAGGCCCTGGAGAAGTACCCCGCCCAACTGTCCGGCGGCCAGCGGCAGCGCGTCGGCCTGATGCGGGCGCTGATGCTCGACCCGGCCGTGCTGCTGCTGGACGAGCCGATGGCCGCCCTCGATCCGCTGATCCGGTTCGATTTGCAGCAGGACCTGCGCACGATCTTTCAGGAGCTGAAGCGCACCGTCGTGCTGGTGACGCACGACATGGGCGAGGCCGGCTTCTTCGGCGATCGGGTCGTGCTGCTGGGCGAGGGGCGGATCGTCCAGCAAGGAGCGTTCGAGGACCTGCTGCGCTCGCCCGCCAACGATTTTGTCCGCCGTTTCATCAACGCTCAACGACTTCCCCTCTCTTCTCCCCGGACCCCTGCCGATGAGCCGAGCAACCACCACGTACCTGCTGTGCCTCTTGCTGCTGTCCAGCCCGATCCCTCAGGCCTGGGCCGCTGACAGGCCCACGGTTCGCATCGGCTCCAAGGTCTTTACCGAAGGTGTGATCCTGGGGGACATGCTGCGGCTGCTGGCCGAGGATGCCGGAGCCAGCGCCAGCCATCGGGCCGAGCTGGGCGGCACTCAGTTGGTGTGGCAAGCGCTCCAGTCGGGTGCCATCGATGCGTACGTGGAGTACACGGGAACGCTGGCGCAAGAAATCTTGCCCGGCCAGGCAAACTCCGAGCCGGGGCTGCGCCGCCGGCTCCGGTCGCTTGGCATCGGCATGAGCAAACCGCTCGGCTTCAACGACACCTATGCCCTGGGAATGCGGACGGCGATGGCGGAACGCCTGGGGATCCGAACCATCTCGGACCTGTTGCCGTATCCCGACCTCCGCCTCGGCGTCAGCGAGGAGTTCCTGAACCGCAAGGACGGCTGGGCGGGCTTGAAGCCCTTTTACAGACTGCCCCAGACTCAGGTTCGCAGCCTGGATCACGTGCTGGCCTACCGCGGCCTGGTCGAGGGGACTCACGATCTGACCGACTTCTACTCCACCGACGCCGAGGTCAGCGACGAACGGCTGCGGGTGCTGCTGGACGACCGCCATTTCTTTCCGGACTATCATGCCGTGATCCTCTACCGGCTGAATCTGAAGGAGCGGGCACCGGCTGTGATCCGCTCGTTGTGCCGGCTGGAGGGGCAGATCAGCGAAGAGGCGATGATCCAGATGAACGCCGAGGCGAAGCTGGACAAGGTGCCCGAGGAACGGGTGGCGACGGAGTTTCTGAACGAGCGGCTGGGGTTGAACCTGCCTCTGCCCGACAAGGAGCGTCGGACCAGCTGGTCGGGGATGCTGACGCAGCTGGGCCAGAACACGCGCCAGCACCTGTTCCTGGTCGCGGTTTCGCTGACGGCGGCGGTCCTGGTGTCGATGCCGCTGGGCGTGCTGTCTGCTCATCGGCCCCGGATCGGCAAGGGCGTGCTGGCGGTGGTGGGCATCATCCAGACGCTGCCGTCGCTGGCGCTGCTGGTGTTCATGATTCCGCTGCTGGGCCTGGGCCCCTGGCCGGCCATCGTGGCGTTGTTCCTGTACAGTCTGCTGCCGATCGTGCGCAACACGGCGACGGGCTTGCAGGAGATCCCGGCCAGTCTGCACGACTCGGCCAAGGCCCTGGGGTTGCCGGGCCTTGCCAGGCTGTTCCGCATCGAGCTGCCGCTGGCCTCGCGGTCGATCCTGGCGGGGATCAAGACGGCGGCGGTCATCAACGTCGGCACGGCCACGCTGGGAGCGCTGATCGGGGCCGGCGGCTATGGGCAGCCGATCTACACGGGCATCCGCCTCAACGACGTGCCGCTGATCTTGCAGGGAGCGGTGCCGGCGGCACTGCTGGCGCTGCTGGTGCAGGGGCTGTTTGGGCTGGCGGAACGGGTGCTGGTGCCACGCGGGCTGCGCTTGCAGGGAGCGTGAACGAGAATCTAGGCTTGCTCTGTTGACATCGGCAGCGGCGGAATGGCGTCGAAGGCCGCAAGCCAGCGCCTGAATCGATTCGGGATCGTCGCCTTGCTCGTCCTCAGTCATGAAGGTCAGCTCTGGTGCTGAAACGGGTTCGATGCGCAGCCGGCACCCTTCGGGCCAGTCCGGTGGACCATCGGGAATAATCTGGCCGTTCTTGAACGTCGCTTCGATCACGGTCACGTGTCGTCCCTCCTTCACCTTTGCAACCCATCTCCTTCCGCTATCGTGCCAACTCCTTCCGCGGTTTCGCAAGCTCAACTTCCAGGCTGTCGATCCGTCGATATGCAGGTTTGGTTACTTCCCCGGTTGCACCACCTCGGTCAGCGCTTCCAGATCGGAGCGAATGACACCGGACATGCCGAACATGCCCACGAAGCCGATCAGCCCGCCCAGGCCGAGGATGCCGTTGAGGATCCGGCTGCCGGCCTCACCGAAGAACGACAGGATGGTCAGAGCCAGCAGGGGCACGGCGGCGGCCACTCCCAGATAGATGGGCAGCCAGCGCATTACCTGGCGCAGGGCCTGCACGTCGCCCGCAGTGCCGGCTCCGGGCTGGAACAGCATCGGATAGATGGCCCGAATTGCCAGGAAGGTGCTGGTGAAGAACGGGTAGGCGGCGGCGACCAGGCCGCACAGGAACAGCGACGCCAGGAAGTGAACAAACACCGAACTCGAGAACGGATTGGCCGGCGTGGTGCCGGCATCGACGTCGCGGAAGGCTCCGCCGGCAGTCAGGGCGATGGGATAGACAAAGCCGGCCACCAACCAGCAGGCCAGGCAGATGTCGGCCCCGTGCTTGCCCAGGCGCAGGCAGAGTTGACGCAATTCCGCCCGCTGCCCCTCCGAGAGCGGCTGGCCGGCACGCAGCCGTTTCAGCCCCCGGTGCAAGGGCCAGGCGATGCGCAGGAACAGGGCGATGCCCAGGGGGAATGCGACGCCGTTGATGATCGCCTGGGTATTCAGGAAGACCTCTCGGCGCAGATGGCCCTTGGCGATGATCTCGCCCTGGTTATAGACGAAGTTGAAGACGCCCATCAGGCCGTTGGCCAGCAAACCCACGAGCAGGATCACTGCGATGGGGAAGCGGCGGACCCAGCGCTGCCAGCCGGTCTCGTGGGGGATGCAGCAGTTCGCGGGCTCGGGGCTTCAGACACAGATCCAGCTGGGCCGCCAGCTCCCGGCCCGACTGGTAACGTCGATCCGGGTCGGGGAGCAGGCAAGTCCGCAAGATGTCGCGCAGGCCCGGGAGGCTTTCCCAGGTCCTCAGCGTTGGAGCCGCCGGGTTTACCCCGGCGGTCTTCTCCGCCGGGACGGTCCCGGCTCTCCCGGCGCTCGCGCTCCACGGGAGTGTGTCCTGTCCCGGCGCGGAAGACCGCCGGGGTAAACCCGGCGGCTCCAACGTTTCGGGCCTGTCAAGGGTCCAGGCGAGCCGTTGTTCCAGCATCCGGTCCAGCAGTACCGTCCAGCTGCCTGGGACAGACAGGTCGGGAAAGGGCAATGCGCCGGTGAGCAGTTCCCACAGCATCACCCCCAGGGAGTACAGATCGGAGCGGCCGTCCAGGCTCTCGACCGGCCGGTCGTGGGCCGGGTTGAACGCCTCCAGCTGCTCGGGCGACATGTAGGCCAGGCTGCCGCCAAAGAACGCGGCCGGGCCGGCGCCTTCGACCTTGGTGCAGCAGCCGACGTTGAAGTCTGCCAGGCGCGGCAAGCCTTCGGCGCTGAGCAGGACGTTGGCCGGCTTGACGTCGCGGTGCAGCACCTTCTGGCCGTGGGCATGGTCCAGGGCCTCGGCCAGCCGGGCCCCGAGCCAGCAGACGACCTCCGGCCACTTCATCCCCACCAGCCGCTTGCGCAGCGGCGACTCGGCCGGCGGCGTTTCGCCGCGCTGCTCCAGACCCTCGTCGATTGCTCGCAGCAGGATTCGGCCGGTGCGTTCCTTCGGAGGAGTCTCGTTCAGCCGGCGGACCACCGCTTGCAAGGTGCCTCCGGGAACGTACTGCATGTACATCAGATGCAGCCCCACCTCGTCCAGTTGTTTCTGGTCGTAGACCCGGACAATGCACGGATGGTCCAGCTGGGCCAGGGTCTCGGACTCGGCCGCCCGGCTGGACGCGACCTTGAGAGCGACCAGGCGCTGCATGCTCACTTGCCGGGCCAGGAAGACGGTGGCGAAGGCGCCGCTGCCCAGCTGGGCCAGCAACTCGAAGTCGTCGAGTTTCTGGCCGGGCTGCAGACTGGACCGGTCGGCGACGGGGCGCGTCGCAGTGGTGACCGTGTGGACCAGTCCGAGCAGGGCTTTCAGCTGGGGGCGCTGATCCGGAAAGCGCTGGAAGTATTCCTGGACGTCAACCACTTCGCCCAGCTGCCGGCGGACGTGGAACTCCTCGTAGATCAGGTCGCAGGGGACCACGTCCCCGGCCAGCTCGGGAAAATCGAGCAGGTAGGCTTCGATCCGACGTTGCTCGCCGCGGGTGCGACACCGATAATGCAGGTCAACCTTGATCAGCTCGACCAGGACCAGCCTGCGCAGCACGGCCGGCTGCTCGGGCAGGAACCGGCCCAGGGTGGGTGGCGTCCCCTGCTGGTCGCGGGCGGCCAGGTAGGCGTCCAGACAATCCTGGAGGACCAGCCAGGTCTGGCCGCCGCTGGAGACCGTCAGGTTGTGCGTGCCGCCGCCGCGGGTCACCGCTCGTCCTCCCCATGACGCCTTGTGGATGCTTCCCCCGCGTTGCATTGTAACCCTGCCGGGACTATTGGGAAATACGCCAGGACAGGACTTGCGTAAAGGGTGGCAGTTGACACGCAAATTCGGACACAAACAGGAACAGCCCAAAGACACAGCGTTTCAGAAGAAGATGGAACGGAGGGAGAACAACTTGCGAGGTCGGGAGCAATGCTGTTTCCTCAGCTGATCGCGGAGCTTGCAGCCGCCGTGGGGGATCTGCTCCAGGCCGGGGCGAATGCGATTCCACGCGAAGGACGCTTCCACCGCCTCTCCGAAACCCTGAAGCTGATGGCCCGCCAGGTTCCGGCCCTGGCACCGCTGGTCAGCGACTGTGAGCGCGTCCAGGCGAGTGGGCCGGACTCCACCCTGGCCTTGCTGGATCTGGTGTTGCGCCTGCGGCAAGTGCGCGCCGGGCTGGCGACGACTGAAACCCCGGATGGGGAACTCGCCCCGTTGCCCAGATCCGGACCCTGGCTGACGCCCCTGCCCGTTGAGGAGGCCATCGCACTGGCCGACCTCTTGCCGGCTGGGACGCCCAAAGGTTGGAAGACGTTGAACCGGACCATTGAGAGCAGCGGCCTGGACCTGCGGCTGGCAGAGCTGGCGCTGGAGGCGGCGCTGCACCAGGCGGATCGGTCCGGCTCGGTGAGTAAGAAACAGCCGGCCTGGCTTCTGCTCCTGGTGGAGGAACTGGCGAGCGGCCTCAATCGACACGGGGCGCAGGAGGACGCTCGGAGGCTCCAGCTGCTGACCTGGGTCGCTCCGGAGGTCGGCTGGCGGCTGTGCCGCCTGGCCGTTCGCGACGCCAGCGATACGGTTCGCTATGCAGCGCTGGAGTTGCTGCAAGAGGCCTCGGACCTGGAGGAGTTGCTGCCGGAACTGCTCGGATTGCTGGAGAGCAAGCATCATGGGATCTGGGGGCAAGCCCGTTCCCTGCTGGTGCGGATCGGGCTTCCCGCCGTGCCGGCCCTGGTCGAGATGCTTCAGGACACGAATGGTCAGCGATCTCTCAGCGGAGGCTGGACGCTGGCAGGAATGCTGAATGAAATGGAAGGAGTGCAGCTTGCGGCGGTGACAAGCCAGCTCCGGCCCGAAGCGCCTCGGCTGCGCCAGTTGCTGCGGCGCGCCCCGGATGCGAACCAGGCGTATCTCCGCAAGGCGATCCAGCGGCTCGAACAGCCGCGGGCAAAGTAATGGCATCGCACTGAGGAATCCCCAATGAGACCTACCCTTGCAACGTCAATCGGTTTACTCCGGTATTCGCTCGCCGGCCTGGTGTACGGCCTGCTCGCGTTCCCGGCCCCTGCTGCGGAGTCGGAATGGAAAGTGGGCCTGGCCCAGGTCAAGATCACTCCCGAAAGGCCGATGCGGATGGCCGGGTACGCCGCACGCACCAAGCCGTTCGAGAAGGTCGCCTCGGACCTGTACGTCAAGGCACTGGTCCTGGAAGATCGCGAGGGCCACCGCGGGGTGATTGTGAGCAGCGACCTGATCGGCTTCCCGGCCGCCGTGGCCGAGCCGGTCTGCGAGCGCCTCCAGAAAAAGCTCGGGCTGAAGCGAGAGCAGGTTCTCCTCAATTCCTCCCACACTCACGCAGGCCCGGAAGTCGGACTGAAGGTCCGAGCCGGCAACGCCAGGGATGCCGAGGAAGCCATGCGCGTGGTGGAATACACCCGGGACCTGCAAGACAAGGTTGTCGAGGTCGTCGAGCGCGCCGCCCAGCGTCTCGACCCGGCCCAGCTGTCATGGGGCAGCGGCGTGGCCCAGTTTGTCATGAATCGCCGCGAATTCACCGGGAATGGCGTGATCCTGGGCAGAAATCCGCGTGGGCTGGCGGACCGCAGTGTGCCCGTCCTGCGCATCGCCGGCCCCGATGGCAAGCTCCGGGCCGTCCTCTTCGGAGCGGCCGCGCACAACACCACGCTCACGGGAGAGAACTACGAGATCAGCGGCGACTACGCCGGGTACGCCCAGAGCTACGTCCAGGAGCGGCATCCCCACGTCCAGGCGATGTTCCTGCTCGGCTGCGCCGGCGACGCCAATCCGTATCCGCGCGGCACCATGGAGCTGGCCCGCAAGCACGGCACCGCCCTCGGCGAGGAAGTGTGCCGGGTGCTGGACGGCAAACTGCTTCCGGTGACCGGGCCCTCTGCGGATCGCCTTCACCCGGGCCGATCTGCCGCTGCAGTCGCTGTCACGCGAGGAGCTGCAAGACCTGGCCGGCAAGAAACGCAACGCCCGCTCGTCGAATGCGACCCAGATGCTGGCCATGCTGGATCGCGGCGAGAAGCCGCCGACGCAGTACCCCTGCCCGCTGACCGTCTGGCAGTTCGGCCGGGACCTGACCCTGGTCGGCCTGGCGGGCGAGGTCGTGGTGGATTATCTCGCGATGCTGGAAAAGGCGCTGGGCCCGAATCAGCTCTGGGTCGCCGGCTATTGCAATGACGTGTTCGGCTACCTGCCGTCCGCCCGGGTCCTTGCGGAAGGGGGCTACGAAACGCGCGGGCTGATTTCCGGAGGCGCGGGCTTCTTCGCTCCGCAGGTGGAGCGAGTCGTGGTGGAGAAGGTGCGCGAACTGGCCCGGAAAGTCGGGCGGAAACTGCCCGAGTAACCGGTCAGCAACAGCCGCTGGCTGCTTGGCGTAGTCGGCTGGAGCGCGAAGCCGCCAGCGGCTGTTAGGACAGACTCTCAACCCCTAGAATAGGGAGGGACAGGGGGAAGCGCTCCCTGCGACCATCCTGGAGAGAGGAACCCTCCCGATGAAATTCGACCTGCATCTGCACACGTCGCGGCATTCGCCTGACAGCAGCATGGACCCCAAGGTGATGCTCCGCCGGGCCCAGGAGATCGGGCTCGACGGCCTGGTCATCACCGAACACGACTGGCTCTGGACCGAGGAGGAGCTGAACGAACTGCGTGCCGAGGCCCCCGGCCTGGTTATCCTTTCGGGGATCGAGGTCACGGCACGCGAGGGGCACTTCCTCGTCTATGGGGTTACCAATCCGTTCGCGACGCCCCGGGGGATTCACGTTGCCGACCTGTGCCGGGAGGTCCATCGCCAGGGCGGCGCGGTGGTGGCGGCGCACCCGTTCCGCTGGGGTCAGCCCTTCAATGACATCCTGAAGCGCGATCGGCCGGAACTGGACGGCCTGGAGCTGATGACCAACAACATGGACGCCGACTGCCGGCGTCAGGCGGCCGAGGTCCATTCCCGGCTGCGCATCGCGGGTCTTGGTTCAAGCGACGCCCATCACGAGGACGTGCTGGGCTTCTGCTACACCGACTTCAGCGCCTCCCATCCAATCGGCGAAAGACCTGGTCCGGGCCCTGCTGGAACGGCGTGCCACTCCCCACGAGCGAGCCGAGCTGAAGGAGTAGGCCGGCTTTCCCAGGCTCGCGTTGAACGACTACCGAGGCAGTGTCCGGGCGACCCGCAGCCCCATGTAGTTGGCCCGGTAGTCCAGGGTCGGACCGTGCCGGTACGCCGAGCGGCAGTGCCCCGGCCCACGGTCCCAGCCGCCGCCGCGCAGCACCCGGTTGTGGCCGGTGGCGGGCCCGGTGGGGTCCACCGCCGGCTCCGCGCTGGAGAATTCCTCCTCGAAAAAGTCCTGGCACCATTCCCAGACGTTGCCGTGCATGTCGAAGAAGCCCCAGGGATTGGGACGGAGCAGGGCCGTGGCCTCGCTGCCCTGCTCCATGTGCCGGCCGTAGTGTTTCAGCAGCTCGCGATCACTGCCGAAACTGTACGGCGTCGTCGTGCCGGCCCGGCAGGCATACTCCCACTCGGCCTCGGTGGGCAAGCGGAATTCGGGTCGCTGTTCCGACCCGGGCCGGCTGGTCTGGGTCGTCAGCCAGCGGCAAAAGTGGACAGCTTCGGGGTGGTTCAGCCGGGTGGCCGGGTAGTCGGGTTTGGCCGACTTGCGGAGCTTGGTGTTGATCTCCTTGAGGAACGGCTCGGCCTGGGCCCAGGTCAGCTCGCGGTCACACAAGGCAAAGGGACGGGTCAGCGTCACCGGGTGCCGTTCCTCGTTGTCCTGGCGATAGCGCTCGCTGGGCGGCGAGCCCATCAGGAACTTCCCCGGCCGGCAGACGATGAACGTCCAGGGCTGACCGGCAATCACCTCCACGAACCAGCCGCGTTTTCCGGTCGCGTCGCAGGGAACGCCGAGCTTGTCGACGTCGGCGACCTGCTTTCCCTGGCCCCAGCGCCGCAGCAGCCAGCCGCAGGCGGAGTGAACGCCGGGGTCCGGATCGGCGCGATACCAGCCCAGAAGAGTTTGTGGCCAGTGTTTCTGGTCGTCCGGGGCCAGCTCGCCCAGCGCATAGTCGCCCAGGATCAGCAGCAAGGCGTAGCGGACCCGCGCCTCCTTTTCGCCAGTCAGCGCTTCCAGCAGCAGCTGGACCGGGGCGCGTCGATCCTTGACGTGGTGGACCAGCTGGGTCATCGACTCCGGATCGTCGCTGGTGAGCAGGGCCAGGCGGGCCGAGGCGAGGTCGCCCAGATGGACCAGCAGGGCGGCCGCGCCGGCCCGACGCTTGCCGAGCTGAATCCGCTTGTCCGGGATCATCTCCGGCGTGGGCTGTGCCGCAACCAGGCGGCGCAAGACCTTCTGGGTCTGCTCGCGATGGGCCGGGTCCAGCAACCGGGGGCGGAGACTGTCGAACTGCTCCAGGGTGGCCTCGCAGGCCAGGCCGGCCAGGAACTCGGGATCGTCGCCGGCCAGGTCCGCCAGGGCGTCGGCGGCCGCCAGGCGGAACGTGGTCCGGGTCTTCTCGTCGCGAAACACCGCCTTCAGGTGCGGCCGCACCTTCTGCCGCAAGGGCTTGAGGAACGAGCGCACGTCACGCTGATCGTCCCGGCTGGAGTCGAGCAACTGTTCCGTCAGGAAGGTCAGGTTGCCCTCGCTCCAGTCAACGTCCTCGGGAGCGTAACGGGCCAGGGCCAGAGTCGCATGGAAACGCGCCCGGGCCGGTTGAGTGGGATCGTTCATGACCTTGTCCAGCGGACCGATCAGCTCTGTCTTGACCGGGTCCAGGCTGGCACAGATCAGCAGCAGCTCCGGGATTGTGCAATCGAGCAGCCGGTGTTCCAGGTACTTGCGTTGTTCCAGGGCCTTGTCCGGCCCGGCTCCGTCGAGCAGGGCCAGGCTCAAGCGCAGCCGGGCCGATTCTTTGAGGTCGGGCCGCTGCCCCACCCGCTGCAACCGGCGCGGCGTCCAGGCGCGGTAGTTCTTCATCTCCTCCAGCAACCGCGGCACCTCGCTGGCGTCGGCCTTGACCAGCGCTTCCACCAGGGCGTTGGCCCGGCTCGCCTGGACTTCGCGGTAGGACAAGAAGCCGGCCAGGACCAGACCGAAGAAGAAGACGAGGCCTGCGGCCATCAGGATGGTCTGCACGGGCCGTTTGCGGGCCCAGTGCAGACCGCGTTCGACCAGCGAGGGCCGGCGGGCCAGGATCGGCTCGCCCTTGAGAAAGCGCTCCAGTTCCTGGGCCAGGGCCAGGGCACTGTGGGGGCGCTTGTGCGGTTCCTTGCGGAGGCACTGCAAGCAGATCGTCTCCAGATTGCGCGGCAAGCGCGGCTGCAAGGTCCGCGGCGGCACCAGGTCGCCGTGGAGCACCTGCATGACCGTCTCCACCGAGCTGGCTCCCTTGAAGGGCGGCCGGCCCGTGAGCAATTCGTAGAGGATCGCTCCCAGGGCATACACGTCGGTCACCGTGCCGATCTTGTGAGTTCGGCCGCCAGCCTGTTCGGGGGCCATGTAGCTGGGCGTGCCCATCACGTCGCCGGTCTGGGTGGGGCCATTGCGGCTGTTCAGGTTCTTGGCCAGGCCGAAATCGGTGATGCGCGGCGAGCCATCGGCGGCCAGCAGCACGTTGGCCGGCTTGAGGTCGCGGTGGACAATCCCGGCGGTGTGGGCGGCGTGCATGGCCCGGGCCAGGGTGAGCACCAGCTCCGCTGCTTTCGCGGGCGGCCAGGGCGTGCCGTCCAGGGTGTCCGCCAGGCTGCCGCCGGGGCAATACTCCAGCGAGAAGTAGGGCCGGCCCTCGACCTCGTTGACCTCGTAGATCTGGATGACGTGCGGATGCTGCAGCAAGGCGACCGCCTCGGCCTCGCGGCGAAAGCGCTCCAGGTCCTCGGGGCTGGCATGATTGCCGGCCAGGATCATCTTGAGGGCCACCAGCCGATTGAGCCCCACCTGGCGGGCCCGGTAGACCACGCCCATGCCGCCCCGACCCAGTTCGCCCAGGATCTCGTAACCGGGGACGGCGACCGGCCGGGCGACCGTCGCCACGGGGCTGCCGTCCGAGGAGTCCACGAGGCAACTGCTGGAAACGTCGATGGTGGCCGGCATCTGGGACGGTGGCGGTTCCGGGGCAGTGCCGGCGACGGGGGGAAAGAGGGTCGGGGCCTCGGAGGCGGCGGGCCTGTCGGCCGGGCCTGCGGGGGAGTTTGGGCCCTGATTCACGACCGGCGCGGTCGCTGTCTCGGGAGTTTCCATGATTCAGCCCGATCCTCGCATTGTGAGCCTGGAAAGGAGCGGTTTCGACCCCTGAGCCCCCACCTGGGTAATATAGTTGCGCCTGACGCCGAACACCATTGCAGCTATCCAGCGATTCGCTTTCGCCGGACGGATCTTTCCCTGCGGATGGGATTTGGGGAAAAGTCTCATCCTGCCAGGGGCCGGGGTCGATAAACCAATAGGACCCAGATGCAAGGAGGTGTACATGGTCGAGAAACTGTCCGCCGACGTGATCCTGCCGTTCATTCATCCAAAGACCCGGGAGATTGAGGCGGAAGACGTGCTGACGATCCTGCGGACGGTCGGCCAGCGTGCCGCCAGTCCCGTGGTGCGCGAATGCCTCATCGAGGTGTGCGCCGAGATTGCCTTCCTCACCTCCTCGGAGGGGACCTTCGAGGAGTACCTGGCACGCGAGTGCCCCGAAGAGGAACTGACTCGCCCGGAAATCGGACGACCTGCGATTTAGGGTCCGGCCGTCGGAGCCGCGCACGCAGCGCAGCGGAGTAAGCGGTTGCAGCAGGACCGCTTACTCCGCTGCGCTGCGTGCGCGGCTCGGCCACAATTGCTTTGTACCATCATTTGTTCGGCACCGCCGGGACCGGTTCGGCCGGCAGCGTCTGAAAAACCTGACGTCTCACCTCTGCTTGCAGTAGCTCAGTGCCATCAGGGCGTAGCCCGTATCGATCTGGGGATTGCCCTCCATCCAGCGGTCTTGCTCGTTGAGCCAGTTGCCGTCCGGCTTCTGCTTCTTGGCCAGCACCACGACCAGCTCAGCCCGCCAGTTGTGCTTCTTGCCCTGAGCGTCCTCGATCTCGTCAATGCCCATCGCGTCCAGGGTCTTGGCCAGGGTGTGGTAGTAATAGTACAGGCCCCATTCCGACCGGACCTGCGGCATGCCGGGATTGCGCTCAAGGGTGTAGTGCTTCTTGATCCACTCGAACGCCTTCTTGATCCGCGGATCGTCCCTGGGGACGTTGCAGTAGATCAGACTCTTGATGCCGGCGTAGGTCATGCTGCCGTAGCCGGGCAGGCCGCCGTCCTTGTTCGCCGCGTCCTGGACCTTGGTGGCGCCGCCGGCCGCGGGGCTGTAGATGAAGGAGCCATCGTTGATCTTGTCGGCCCAGGGCCGATCGTTGGTTTCGCCCTTGAGGTTCTGGCAGCGGCTGACAAACACCGCCGCCTTCTTGAACGCCGGGTCGTCCTTGGGCACCCCGGCCGCGACCAGAGCGTCGAGGAAGAACTGCGTGTTCGACAGGTCCGGGCGCGATTTGCTGTCGTAGCCGGCACCGCCGAAGAAATCGCTCTTGCGGTCCTTGCCCTCCTCCTCATCCCATTGCAGCTTGCGCAGGAACCGGGCGGCGTCGGCGATCACCGGCTTGTAGCTGTCCCGCCCGGCCTCGACCAATGCCTGGACGTTGACGCAGGTGACGTAGTTCTGCAGCTGCACGCGCGGATCCTTGCCAGCGATGTGGCCTGCCTTGGGGTTGATCAGGCTCTCGATGTACTTCAGCCCCCTGTCCACGGTCGGATCGTCGGCCGTGACCTTGCGGGTCCGCAGCATGCCGGTGACCACGATGCCGGTCACGCCGGGGTTCTGCTTGCCGGCCCAGCTGCCGTCCTCCCCCTGGGTCTTCTTCAGGAACGCGATCGCTTTCTCGACCGTCTGGTCCCAAAGCTGGGGGTCAGCGCCGGGTTTCGGCTGGGCCGGGACGCTGAGGGTCAATCCGAACAAGGCAGCAAGGAACGGGAGCATCCACAATCGCCGAAATTGCATGGTCATTTCTCCTGGAAACCAGAGGACGGCGTGAAATGTGCAAACGCGGTGCCGATTGTTTAACCGCGACGCGCAGCGGAGCGCGCGAGCGCTCTGCTGCGCGTCGCGGCTAAACAACAACCAGCGCTGGCCAAATCCTGTTCACTCCGCTGCCGGTCGCCAGCGCAGGACCGGCTCCTTGGCGGCACGCACCTCGTCGGGCCGGCTGATCGAGAGCGTGTGCGGCGCCTGCCGGAGCATGTCCGGATCTTCGTCGCGGATCTTGAGCATCGTGTCGGCGAAAGCGTCGAGCGTTTCCTTGCTTTCCGTCTCGGTCGGCTCGATCATCAGCGCTTCGGGAAACACCATTGGGAAATAGATCGTCGGCGCGTGGAAGCCGTAATCGAGCAGCCGTTTGGCGATCTCCGTGGCGCTGATGCGGCGCGAGCGCCGCAGTTGCCGGGCGCTGGCCACGAACTCGTGCATGCAGCTCTCGCCGTAGGGCACCTCGTAGGCGTCCCGCAATCGGCTCAGGAGGTAGTTGGCGTTCAGCACCGCGTTCTCGCTGACCTGGCGCAGGCCGCGCGGCCCCAGGGTGCGCACGTAGAAGTAGCCCCGCAGCAGGATGCCGACGTTGCCGAAGAAGCTGCGGACCCGACCGATCGACTTGGGGCGGTCGAAGTCCAGGGCGTAGCTGTCGCCCCGGCGAACGACGCTCGGCGTCGGCAGGAACGGCTCGAGCATCTTGCGGACGGCGATGGGCCCGGAACCTGGACCGCCGGCGCCGTGCGGGCCGGTGAAGGTCTTGTGGACGTTGTAGTGCATCATGTCCACGCCGAAGTCGCCGGGCCGGGTGATGCCCAGGATGGCGTTCATGTTGGCCCCATCGAGATAGACCAGGCCGCCCCTGGCGTGGACCAGCTCGGTGATCGTCAGGATCTGGTCGTCGAACAGGCCGAGCGTGTTCGGGTTGGTGATCATGAACACGGCCGTGCGCTCGTCCAGCTTGGCCCGCAAATCGTCCAGGTCCACCAGTCCCCGGCTGTTGCTCTTGATCGTGACCGCGTCGAAGCCGGCGATGGCCGCGCTGGCAGGATTGGTGCCGTGCGCGCTATCGGGGATCAGGACGCGGGTGCGCTTGTCGCCGCGGTCGCGGAAATACGCGGCAGCGGCCAGCAGGGCGGTCAATTCTCCCTGGGCCCCGGCCGAGGGCTGCAGCGATACCGCGTCCAGGCCGGCGATCTCGGCGAGGATTTGCTGCATCTCGAAGAGGATCTGCAGCATACCCTGGCTCGCCTCGTCGCTGCTGAGCGGGTGCAGGTTGGCCAGGCCAGGCAGGGCGGCCAGGCGCTCGTGCCGCTTGGGGTTGTACTTCATGGTACACGAGCCCAGCGGATAGAAGTTGGTGTCGATGGACATGTTCCGCCCGGAGAGGTTGACGAAGTGGCGGACCAGGTCGATCTCACCCATCTCGGGCAGGGCCGGCGGCTCATCGGCCAGAGTGTCGGCTGGGAGCAGCGAGTCAGCCGAGGCTACGGGGACGTCGCACTCCGGTAAGCGATGGCAGCGGCGGCCGGGCTGGCTCAACTCGAAGAGCAGGGCGGTTGATTGGTTCTTGTCCACGGTCGATCCTTTGTCTGGGCAAGAACCCCTCCCCCAACCCCCTCCCCGAAGCGGAGAGGGGGAGAAGAAGGTTTTGCTCCCCCTCTCCGCTTCGGGGAGGGGGTTGGGGGAGGGGTTGCGTTCCCCTCCCTCAACTCATCGCATACAGCAGGCCCGCCTGCCGGGCGTACTCGGTAAACGCGGCCGCCAGGCCGTCAATCTCGGCCCGGGTGCGTTTCTCGGTGACGGCGACGCTCAGGCAGTCGCTCAGCTCCGGATACCACCGGCCCAGGCTCAGTCCGCCGTGATAGCCACGCTCCAGCAGAGCAGCGAGCCAGTCCTCCGGCGTGATGGTGCCGCCCTTGGCACCGATCCGGCCAACGTCGAGGGTGAACTCCTTGAAGAACGGCCGATTGAACCGCAGCGACACGCCGGTCACTTTGGTCAGTTCCTCGGCGGCATAGTGGGCCTTGCGCAGGCACAACTCGGCCGTCTCTTTCAGTCCCTGCGGACCCAGGGCGGCCAGGTAAACCGCCGCCCGCAGTGCAAACAGGCCCTGGTTGGTGCAAATGTTGCTGATCGCCTTCTCACGCCGAATGTGCTGCTCCCGGGCCTGCAGTGTCAGCACCCAGCAGCGCTTGCCGTTGCGATCGACCGTCTGACCGACCAGCCGGCCTGGGATCTTGCGCACAAACTCCTGCCGGCAGGCGAGCAAACCCAGGTACGGGCCGCCGTAGACCAGCGGATTGCCCAGGCACTGTCCCTCCGCAACGGCGATGTCGGCTGCGTACTGCCCAGGCCGTTTCAGCAGACCCAGGCTGATCGGGTCGAAGCTGACGATGAACAGGGCCCCCTTGGCCTGAGCGGCGGCAGCGAGGGCCTCGACCTCTTCCAGACAGCCGAAGAAGTTGGGATGCTGGACCACCACGGCACAGGTCTGCTCGTCGATGGCCTGCTTCAGGTCGTCCGGATCAAGGAAGCCGTCCGGCGTCGGCAGCGTTTCCACCCGGGGCTCCAGGTTGGCGAGGTAGGTGGCAAGGGTCTGGCGGTATTCCGGATGAACGCTCTCCGCGATGAGGACTTTGCCCTGCCGATCGGTGACGTTCATGGCCATCAGCACGGCCTCGGCCACGGCGCTGCCGCCCTCGTAGAGGCTGGCGTTGGCCACGTCCAGGCCGGTCAGCTGGCAGATCAGCGTCTGAAACTCGAAGAACGCCTGCAAGCTGCCCTGGCTGGCCTCGGCCTGGTAGGGCGTGTAGGCGGTGTAATACTCGCTCCGCCCGGCGATGGCATCGACGACAGCCGGGATGAAATGATCGTAGGCCCCACCGCCCAGGAAGCAGACCGCTTCGTCGGCCGGACAGTTGCGGTCCGCCAGCTGCTGCGCCGTCCGCGTCAGCTCCATCTCGCTCTGGGCTTCCGGCACACGCAGCGGGCGATTCAGTCGCACCTCGGCCGGCACCTGCTTGAACAAATCCGCCACCGACGACACCCCGATCCGAGCCAGCATCGCTTGCTGATGCTCGGGGGTGTTGGTCACGTACCCCACGGATACCTCCCTGGTTACTGATTCCCTGTTAGCCGCGACGCGCAGCGGAGCGCGAGAGGCCGCGCTCCGCTGCGCGTCGCGGCTAACAAGAGAGACAATTTCAATGCTCTTCCGAAGCGATCTGCGCTTCATACTGCTGCAAGGTCATCAGCTTGTCGAGGTTGGTGTTCTTGTCGGCCTTGACCTTGATCAGCCAGCCGGCCCCGTAAGGATCCTTGGAAATCAGGGTCGGGTCGTTCTCCAGCTTGCTGTTGACCTCGACAATCTCGCCGCCGATGGGCGAGTACAGATCGCTGACGGCCTTGACGGACTCGATCTCGCCGAAGCTGTCGCCGGCGATGACGGGGTCGTCGAGGTCGGGCAGATCGATGAAGATAATGTCGGTCAGCTGATCCACGGCGAACTTGGTCAGCCCGATGGTGCAGACGCCGCCCTCCAGAAAGGCCCATTCGTGGGTCTTGGAATAGCGAAGCTTTTGTGGGTCCATCGACATCTCTCGTTAGGGTTGCGGATGGGCCAGGCCCACCCGTTATTTCGGCCGACGGTAGAACGGCAGGGCGACCACGCGGGCACTGGCCGGTTGGCCGCGTACGTCCACGGTGCAGGGCGAGCCGACCGCGGAGAGAGCGGGATCGACGTAGGCCATCGCCAGGGCCCGGTTCAGCGTCGGGGCGAAGGTGCCGCTGGTCACCCGGCCGATGACGTTCGTTCCGGAGAGGACCGCCGCCCCTTCGCGGGCAAGCCGCTTGCCCTCCAGTTCCAGGCCGACGCGCACCGGCCGGCTGCGGTCCTGCTGCCGGCGTGCGAGGGCGTCCCGACCGATGAAGTCTCCCTTGTCCATTTTAACCGCCCAGGCCAGACCCGCCTGCAAGGGATCGATTTCCTCGCTCAGTTCATGGCCATACAGCGGCATGGCCGCTTCAAAGCGGAGGGTGTCGCGCGCCCCCAGACCGCAGGGGGTGCCGCCCCGGTCTCGCAGTTCCTCCCAGAGAGGCACGCCGAGGTTCGCCGGCACCATGAACTCGACGCCGTCCTCCCCGGTGTAGCCGGTCCGGCTGACCACGCAACTCTGGTCGCGATAGCGGGTCGGGGCGGCGTAGTAATAGGCCAGGCCCTCCACCTCGATGGGCACCAGGCCGCGGACGGTCGCCAGGGCCTTCGGTCCCTGGACGGCGATCATGGCGGTGCCTGTGGTCTGGTCGGTCCATTGCACGTCCCGGCCGCCCTTGTGCTGCTCGAGCCAGCCGAGGATCTTGGTACGATTGCTGGCATTGACCACCATCGCGAAACCGTAGGGCCAGCGATAGATCAGCACGTCGTCGCGAATGCCGCCCTGCTCGTTGAGGATCAGGCTATAGCGGACCTGGCCGTCCTTCATGGTGGCGACGTTGTTGGTGGCGATCAGCTGGAGGAAATCGAGGGCCCTCTTGCCGGCAAAGGAGATCCGGCCCATGTGGCTGATGTCGAACAGGCCGCAGCCGGTGCGGACGGCGGTATGTTCGGCCACGATGGTGCTGTATTGTACCGGCATGTCCCAGCCGCCGAACTCGACCATTCGGCCGCTGTGACCGACGTGCCAGTCATAAAGCGGAGTGCGCAGGCCCATGGCTGATCCTTGCGTGAGCCGGCCCGGGTTGGCCGGAGTTGGGCAAGTCTAGAGATTTCAGCGCGGTCCGGCAAGGCGATTTTGCCGGCCGGCCTACCGCTAATGTAGGAGATGGGCAAGAAAAAGCGAGCCCGAAGCTACCGAGCCGCGCACGCAGCGCAGCGGAGTAAGCGGTCGTCCGACGAACCGCTTACTCCGCTGCGCTGCGTGCGCGGCTCCGATCGATCAATCCGGCAGCTTGATGTCAAACCAGGAACCGACCTGCTTGGCCACCGGATCGATGACCAGACGCGAGACCGGCGCTCCCTTGTGGTAGCCGTACATTCCCTGAATCAGCTCGTAGCTCATCAGGCCGACGACGAACAGAATGATGACGCACGGCAGCATCATCAGAGCCGGCCCCACGCCCCACTCGGCCGGGGCGCTTCGACGTACTGGGTCGGGCCCCCCGCCATGGCCGGTGCTGCCTCTTCGTCCTCCTCGCCAACCGCTTCCTCCTCTGCCGCGGCCTCACTGCTTTCATCCAGGCCGAGGTCGAGCCCTTCGTTCTCCAGGTCGCCGGACGGCGCCAGTTTGCTCTTGCGTGCCGGGCGCTGTTGCGTCTCGCCCGACTCGTCCACCTCGTCCTCGGGCAGGGGGACGACCTGACTCTGGCTGTCGCCGGTTTCCAGGACCACCGAATCATCGACGGCCAGGTCGAAGTCGCTGGAGGACTCTTCGAGGGGCACCGCCTCGGAGGCCGACTCGTCGTCCAGCGAGGGCACGTCGAAGTCGGACTCGAAGAGGTTGTTGTCCTCGGCGGCCAGCTCGCCGCTGTCCTCCACCGGCGCCAGTCCGCCTTCCTCGTCCAGGGTCAGCTCGAACTCGCTGTCCGAGGCCGAGTCGGTCTCCTCCAGGGCCAGGTCCGACGAGCCGGAGTCGTCGAGGGTCAGTTCAAACTCGCTGTCCGAATCGCCCGCAGGGGCCTCCGCGTCGCTGTCGTCCAGGCTCAGCTCAAACTCGCTGTCCGAATCGGCGGGCGGGTTCTCCGTCTCGCTGCTGTCTTCCAGGCTCAGTTCAAACTCGTTGCTTTCCTCCGGCGGAGAAGCGCTCTTGCTCGATTTGGGCTTGGGCGTCGAGCCGGAGGTGCCATCGTCCAGGCTCAGCTCGAACTCCATCTCGTCGCTGCCGTCGGCCTCCAGGGAGATGCCGCTGTCGGCCGGCTCTTCCAGGTTGATGCCGCTGGACCCGGCCGCGGCGCTGTGCTCGCCCAGGCCGACCTCCTCATCGTCGAGGTTGAGTTTGAGGTCTTCGTCCGAACTGCTGTCCGCGTTGACATCGGAACCGTCCAGCGACAGCTCGAAATCGCTGCTGCTGTCCTCCAGGGCGTTGTCCTCCTCGCTCGGCGGCGGTGGTGCGTCCTCCTCGGACAGCTCAAACGGCGAGGAGGTGGGCAGATCGACCGGGTTGGACGGCGGCCTGGTCGGTTTGGCCTTGTTCTTCTTCGACGAGGGCGGTTTCGATTTGGAGGCGCCCTTCTCCAGTTCCTCCAGGTCGAGGTCGATTTCCTCGGTCACCACCGGGTTGCTGCCGGGGCGCTGTTCGGCGGTGCGTGCCCTTCGTCCAGTTCCATGCGGATGTCGCTGTCCGACGGCGTCTTGGCCCGTTTCTGTCCCAGGGGCACCGCCTCGTTGTCGGTGTCGGAGTCGTCGGGAACGATCTTGACGTCGCTGTCGCTGCCGGGGATCGACTTCGGCTGTTCAAGCCGGACGTCGCTGTCGGACTTGGGCTGCTCCGGGGCGATGCGCGACTGCCGGGGTCTTGGCACGGGACTCTTGGCGGCCGGGGGATCGTCAATGGTCAGCTCAAAGTCCATTTCGCTGTTTTCGGGCACCAGCCGGACGTCGCTGTCGGAGGCCTTGGCGGCGGGGTTGACCTTGGAGGGCTTGCTGGGAGGCGTGTTCCGCTTGCCGGCGCTGCTGGGCGTGCTCTTCCCCTTTCCCGAAGGCGCACCGCCCACCGGCACGTTGGGGTCGTCATCGATGCTCAGGGTGAAATCGAAGTCGCTGGACTCCTCCTCGTCGGTGGCGGCCACCTTGGATTTGCGCTTGCCCGAGGAGGGCGGCTTGGAGACCTCCCCCAGGGGCAGACCCGGGTCGCTGCCCAGGCCCTGAGTGCGGGCCAGTTCATCGATCTCCTGGGAGCGGAAGCGCAAGGTGCCCCGATCCTGAAACGCACGCACCTTCCCCTGGCGGACCATTTCCCGGAGTGCGTCCGGTGTGGTCCGGAGAAGCTGTGCGGCCTGCTCAAGTGTGTAGTACTTGACCATGATCCCGCCTCGGCCCCTGAAGCAGCCGGCCTATGTTGTCTGTTGGGGAGGACGTGCCCTGCCGCTCTTGATTCAATGACGCATTTCCCCTTTATCGATTGTAAACGACTTGCCCTTGAATGCAAGTCCCAGACGGGCCTCGCCCCGGGGTGAACCGGCTCCGGATGGAAACGTCTTTGCGGTCCGGAAGGAGGGACCGTCATTCCACGGAGGGTGGATCGCGATAGTTCCGCAGGATTTGCTCGACCTGCTCGATGTCCTCGTCGCTGACGCCCTCGCGCCGCCGATACCGTCGCTGGAGGCTATCCAGGACGTGTTCCCACGTGGCCCGTGTTGGCCGGAACCCACTTGTCCATTCGCCGCGGCGCTGCAGCTTCCACTTGAAGTGCCACTGTCCGGCGAACTTCTCGGCACAGAGGAAGCGGCGCTGCCCCGTTTCGGGGTCCTCGTCGGTCCATTTAATCTCGATCGGCATGGCTCAGATCTCGCAGCGCAGGCGGTCCAGAAACTCCTGCAAGTCGGCCGGCAACGGCATCGACCAGTGCAGCGTTTCGCCGGTCAACGGATGCGCGAATCCCAGTTCGGTCGCATGCAGGGCCAGCCGTGGGGCCGCGCTGGTGTCTTCCATGATACTGCCGTCCCGGCGAATGCAATACACCTTGTCGCCGCAAACGGGATGGCCCAGCTCGGCCAGGTGGATGCGGATCTGGTGCGTCCGCCCCGTCTCCAGCCGGCAGGACAGGAGCACGTGACCGGGCAGACGCTCGACCACGTCCACGTGAGTGATCGCCTCCTTCCCCTCGTCCGGCGAGGCCGTGCTGCCGCGCCGGCCATCGCCGCGGTCGCGGACCAGCCGAGTTTCGATCCGCTGCGATGGCACGAACCCGGGCACAATCGCCAGGTAGCGGCGCGTGACCGTGTGGGCGTGGAACTGCCTGCCGAGGCCGCGCTCCGCCGGGACCGTGCGCGCGAAGACGACCAGGCCGCTCGTTTCCTTGTCGAGCCGATGCACCACGCGCAGCCGGGGCATGCTCTTGACGGGACGCCCCTCGGCCCGGGCGATCAGCCGCGGCACGATGTCCTCCAGTGTCGGCGACAGCTCCTTGCGCTGGTCCTTCCAGTCGCGCTCCAGCGGATGGCGGACGGTGTTCAGACCGGAGGGCTTCTCCACCACGACCAGGTGCTCGTCGAGGTGGCGGAGGACGATGGTCTCGGCGTGGCGCGGCTGGGGAGCGGGCCGGCCAAACAGCTCGACGGCGTCGCCTTCCTTGACCCGCCGAGCAGAGTCGAGGACCAGCTCGCCGTTGAGGCGAACGCGGCGCGTCTCGACCAGCCGGCGGACCTGGGTCCAGGACTGGCCGGGCAGGTGGCGGCGCAGGAACGCGGCCAGGGTCTGGCCGGCGAGGTCGGCGGTCACGGGGGTGGGGGGCAAGCGCAAGGTCATGGGATCGTCTCACGCGGGCACGTTCGGGATGCAGGGGAGCGTGCAGCAATCGTCCATTCCGCATCCTGCGTCTGCCAGCCAGCCTGCCAACGAGGGGAGTTTGGCGGAGAGGCCAGGATGAGCCTGTCGTTGACGGACGAGTGCCACAGGGGGTCATTTTTCTCCCTGCCTGCCATCTGCCAGGGTATTCGGGACCTGGCTTGCCTAACCAGGCTACGCCATCTCGCGTGACTGTTCAAGTCTTCACTTCAGTTCGACCCGATTCACGTCCCTCTGCACTGAGCCGGCCGAGTCAGGTCCAATGTTGTCGTCCGAAGCGGACGGCGCAAGCCGAAAAGGAGGTAGGAGGTGCCGTGCTGGATCAGCCCTGTCGCCTCTGTGCCCGGCTTCTCCCTTTGCACAATGTCCAAGAACGTGAAACAAATGGTAACGTGGAGCGAGCCGTGCTATGCTGTGCAGAGGGTCCGATTTCGCACCGAGAGGCAGTTGCATCGAGGGTTCCTCCATGGAAGCAATCTGGATTACCGTCACCGGCGTGGTCGGTATTGTCGTGGTGATCGTGGGGCCCATCTGCGCCGTGCAGTGGGCGCGCGTCCGACAAGCGGAAGCAGATGCCCAGGTCAAGCAGGACATGCTGGCGCGTGGGCTGTCCGTCGAGGAGATCGAGCGCTTGAGCACCCCCGCCAGCGTGCGGCAGGCGCAGATCGCGGCGGACTCCAAGGTGCGCGAGGCGCAAATCGCTGCCGACCTGAAACGGGACATGCTGGCGCACGGCCTCTCGGTCGAGGAGGTCGAGCGCCTGGTAACGCCGAAGTCGGCCGCGGTGAGCCGACCCCGAGAGGAGGCCAACGCCCTGGCCAGCGCCATCGTCCAGATGATCGAAGGAGAGGGCCACCTGGATGAAGATGCGGTCGCGGGGCTCCTGGCCCTGTTCCTGGACAAGGAGGCGACCCGGGTTGATCGTCTGGGGTCAGCGAAACCCGCAAAGCAAATGCCGCAGACGCCGGAATCACCTGGCGACCCAGGCGAAAACGCGGCCCGGGAACTCCACAGTATTCTCGCCGAACCATTGGCCGCGGCAGCCCAGTCACGCGATTGCGTCTTGCCGAGTTCGCGGTCTGGCCCGCGTGAACGGGCTGCTGCACTTGGCGTTCAGCAGCAGGAGTCCAATTGATGGAAGGTGTCCGATCACTCGACGACATTTACTCCTTCTATCGCCACGACGAGGCTGCCGAGTATTGCCGTTCGACAATGCTTCGGTTTCTTGATCTGGTCGCCGACGTATTGAGGTCCAAACCTCTGTATTACTCTCTGTCGCATGCTCGATTGGGGCTCTCTTCCTTTGGCACTTGGGCTGAATCGAGTCAGCATCCAAGCATCCTGATTAGCGCGGACGACAGGTGGGTCATGTTGGGCTATTATGAGTCGTGGGAAGATGGGCCGTTTTTTCGAACGCGCGAAGACGGCATTAAGTGTCCGGTCGAAAATGCACGAGCAGCCCTGCTCGAAATGCTCGCACGGTTGAAGGTGTAGCCGCGTTGATGAGCCATGCTGTTTCTCCCCAGAGCCTGGGCCTCACGAGACTAACCCCGGTGTACCGCTGCCCACCTCGGCATCAGACCGACCGGCCGCACACAGCCAGCGCCTCAGCCGCGAACGGCGTGGCCACCAGCGGGTCGTCCTCGCGCACCTCGGCGGCAGTGTTGACCCACGACCCGTCTGGTTGTTGCCGCCGCAGGAGTTCCTCAGCGAGTACCGCCAACCGACCCGGCATCCCCGTTTCGTCCCCGGACACGGCCAGCGTTCGGGCGAAAGACCAGCAGTAGTAATAGTAGATGGACGCACGCAGGAGCGCACGCCCGGGGGCGAACCGTCCGGGGTGGACCGACACGGAGAAGTTCTGCTCCAGCCACTGCCGTGCCGCCGTCACCCGAGCGTCCTTGTGAGACATGCCGCAGGCCAGGAGCGCGCGCAGACCGTCCGCGGTCATGCTCGCGTAGGAGGCGTAGCGCTGCCGGCCTGTTCGATCCGTGCCCAGGACGCCGGCCTTGTTGCGCAAGGGATCGCCGTCCATGAAGAAGAACCCGCCATCGTCGAAGACCGGATCGGGGGCGTCCGCGAAGTTCTGGCAGCGGCACGTGAACGTCAGGGCCTTGCCGAACAGGAGATCGGACGCGGAGCAGCCCGCGGCTCGCAACGCCTCCAGCGCGAAGATCGTCGCGGAGAGATTCGACTCGGTCAGCAGATCGGCCAGCTGGCCGGAGCGCGGCTTACGCGGCAGCGCATGCGCATATCCCCAGCCTCCATACTCGCGGTCCGTCGGCCGCCAGCCCAGGGCCTCCGTCAGCTGACGCTCACGCAGGTACGACAACCAGGCGTCCCGAGCCTGTCGGTGTTCCGCGAAGAGGGGCCGGCTGAGGACAAGGACCGCCAGGGCCGCGGTGTAAGCGGGGTAGCTCAGACCGTGTGGTCCCTCGGCGATCGTGCCGTCCGGCCGGGTCAGCGAAGCCAGGTTCGCAGCGCCCCGGGCGGCGCAGTCGAGGGTCTGCGAACCGGGGGAAGCCTCCTGGGTCTGGGCGATGGCAAGAAGGCTATGGACGGCGAGGGGAGTCAAGGCATCGCCGTCCTTGAAGTGGGCGTAAATCGTCGAACGCCAGGCCCCGTCGGGCGACTGGCGCTGGCAGAGGAAATGGGTGGCGGCAGTCAAAGCGCGGTCGATCCGATCCCGGGCGCTCACCGAACACCTCCGAGGATTTCAGACGACGACGTGGTCGGGCCGGGGCGCCCGGTCGGCCAGCAGCACGAGCAGGGCGGTGGCGGTGCAGAACGTCCGGCCGGTGATGCAGTGATGGCCGCTCCAGCTGCCGTCGGCGTTCTGGATGCGTTCCATGTTCCTGGTCATGGTCCGGTCCCAGTCCTCCCATTCCTTCCCACCCTTGGCCAGCAGCGCCTCGGCGATGTTCAGATAGCTCAGGAACTCCTCGCCGCCATTGGAGCCAAAGCCTTGCCGGAAGTTTTCGTCCTTGAGATAGGCGTAGGATCCGGCCATCGACTCTTCGTGAGCGGCCTCGGCCTCTTCGATGTTCTTGAGCTTCGCCTGGGCACGCTCCTGCTCCACCGGCGTCGCTGCCGGGCTCGCCGCCGTCTGGTTCAGGTCTGCTTTCATCGCCTTGAAGTTGTAGACGCTGTGCGACGCGGAGGACATCTGACTGCCGACGCTGTAGAGCGGCACGCCCGCGGAGCCCTCCATGCCGTGAGTGCGGGTCCTGGCGTCATACTGGGAGCGGGCGTACTTCTCGGCCCGCTCCAGGGTCTCGTCGGCGACCCGGGCACCGCGCTGCCGGGCCCGGTTCAGCCCCGCGGTGCCCAGCGATTGGCCGACCACCGGGGCCCAGCCGTCCATGGCCCAGGTGCCGTTGGCCTGCTGACACCGTTCCAGCTTGGCGATGACCGTGTCCAGGGCGGCCGACAGGCGGGCCTCGCTGGCTTCGTCGGGCATCAACCCCTTGGCCTCGGAGAGGACCAGCGACGCCAGGAAGGTATCGGCCAGCGGACCGATCTTGGTCTGGATCTGAGTGCCGCGGAGGTCCGTGACGTAGGGCGACTCGACGCTCTGGCGCTCGACGTTGCCGACGATGAAATCCAGGCCCCGCAGCGCCTGCGGGGCGTATTCTCCCTGGCGCGGCGTGTTCTCGCCCCGCAGCAGGGCGAGGGTGGCCGCACAGGTGTTGGCCACGTCGGGCGGGTCCTCGACGCCAGCGCCCTCGACGCGACCCCCCTCTGAGTTGGAGCGCCAGCCTCCCCCCTGGCTCCAGCCGCCGTTGGGATGCTGCTGGCTGGCGAGATAAGCGAACCCCTTCTTGACGGCCTCGCTGAGTGGCTTGGGTGTCATGAGCTGTTTCCTTCGGTATCAGGGCCAGGTGACGGGAAACCTGGAAGTGTCGTCCGGGCGACCAACTTTATTGTAGCAGAGAGGGGAAGCCCTGGATTCAGCCGTCGATTCAGCCGACCTGCCGGAGGGTCGTTGGCTGTCAGGCCTGGGCTGGCGGCGGGCTCGCCTCGTTTGAGCGCAGTCGCAACTCCTGGCAGGTCTGCTCATACGTGCCCTCGAGGTCCACCGGCAGGCAAGGACCGTCGCGCAACCACAGGGGCATCGTGGGCAAGGGTTGACCGATGGCAAGCGGTTCTTGCCAGACACTCAGCTCGGTCTTCCCCTCGCACCGAACAGGACGGTAGGCAGTCGTGTACAGGGTGGACTGAAGAACGTTGGGCGGGGTGACGCCAAGCCGTTCCAGCAGGGCCACGTGGAGGTTGGAAAGCCGATTGGTGACAACGTCAACCACAATCAGGCCCACCCCGTCGTGGAGGTAACTACTGCACTTGGAGACAAAGGCTTCACGCTCGTCGGGACGATCTTTGTTCGAGGGACTGACCAGTTCAATACAGGCAGCCAGTGAGGGGCCTTCCAGTTGACTGTACACACGGACTTCGACCGAGTCCGTGGCCGCGGCAATCGGAACGGTCAAGGCCGGGTCCGGAGGAGTCCAACCCGCTGCTGGAGAGCCGTGCCCCTCGACGTCGAATGTCGCCACGTCAATTTCGACGATGAAAGTGCATACCGGTTCAGCGAAGAAATCCGGAGGAAGCAACCGGTTCAGCGAACCGCAAAGATACGTTGCCCAGGCTCCGTGGAACGAAGTCCACTTCCGCTGTGTACTCAGCGGGCGATGAAAATGATCGCGTAACGGCATTGGCGTTCCTCTCCGGTTTCTGCGTTCTCAATGGCCCACCCCAGGCTCTCTTACACCCTCTCCGTGAGTTCCCTTTCCACCTCCTCGACCGGTTCGAGGCTGCCCCGGCGCTCCGGCTTGAAGAGCGGATCCGCCTGTGGCCCCCACCGCCGCAGGCACGCGGCGGCACGTTCCTGTTGCTTACTCCTGGCTCGGCTTGCGTTTGCGGACGGTGCGCTCGCGTTTCGCCGGCGTCCGCTTCGCCGGCTTGTCCGGTTGACGAGGGCCTTCGCCAAACGGTGGAATTGCAAAATGCAGCGCCGCATAGGTGTAGAGATCGACTTCGGAGGCCTCGTTGCCGAAATTGCCCCACGGACAGTACTCGCACGAGTGCAGGTGCGCTGCCGCCGCCAGTTCGGAATCTTCGTCTTTCTCGGATCGCCGCGACGTTTCGTCGGACGTGGGAGGAGGCTCGAGCCAGGTGACGCCAAAGTCGCCCTCGTCCTCCGAGCTGGCTCGAATGGGCAAGGTCTTGTTGAGGTCGTCCGCGTCCATCTGTCGGCGCAGGCGGGATCGTTCGCCGACCGTCGGGAAGCGCTCGAGCTGCCAGGTCTCATCCGCGCAGTTTTCAAACATGTAAGGCGTGAAGACGACTTTCAACCCGGCCTGAAGCGCGGCGGCCGCCGCCAGGTGATCGCGTCCCTTGAGCACGGTCGCCGATTGCTGGGTAATCGGGCTCGACTTTTGCTGAAAACGCGCGTCTTGATGGTACAGGTGAGAGCATGGATAGGCGAGGACGCCGCCCTTCGGCAGGAAAGTCCGATCCGTAAGCAAGGCGCGCCAGGCTTCCTGGACGCGCGGCTCCAGATCTTCGGAAGCGATTTCGCGCCGGCTCGCCCCCCGCCCCGCGTTTCAGGAGATAGGTCAAGGTGACGCGCGCTCCAAACCAGATCCTCTCGATCTGATGATCCACGTCGCCGAAAAACGCCGCCCAGTGAAGTTGTCCCGCCTCCTTCTGCGCCTCAATACTGCTTCCCCAGTCGAACTTCTGAACGATTCCCCGGTGAGTCAAGACGAATTTGCCGTTCCCGAATTGCGCCGGCAAACACACGACCAGCGTGCCAAACATGTCGTTGCCGCGCGGCGTGTCCTTGTGCGGCGCGAAGTGTCCGCCAGCCACGTAGACGTTGAGCGAATACAGCTCGGCGGCGATGGGGCTCGGGTCGTGCGGAACGAGCCCGCGCTGGATCTCCTTCAGCAGGCCGGCCGACTCGGGGTCGAAGTTTTCGACTCGAAACGCTCCCCCCTCCGCTTTGAGCTGAAGGGCGTCGCGGACGCTCCGGTCATACCGGGTCTTTTTCCCGGCGCCAAAAGGGGCAGCCTGGCAATGCGCCAGCAACGGCCCCATTTCGCGCTCCTGGTCGAACGAATTTTTGGCCCGGACGACTTCAAACCGGGTGTTGTCCTTGAAGACAAGCGTCACGGGTTTGTCCGGAACGAACGTTCCTTCACACGAAAAGGGCGCCGTCACGCCGTGGAGCGCCAGCTTCAGTTGATCGAGTTTCGTTTGAGCCTTCTTGTTCATGGTTTCGCCTCCCGGCTTGTTCTGTTCGCTAGCCTCCTTCGACGGGCTGGGCAGGGATCAGGCAGTCACACCCCGCCGATCAGGTCGGTTCGCCCCGCCTCCTCCAGCGCCTTGCGGTACTCGAAGTAGTTCTCCAGCTTGTAGAATTCCATCAGCGCCCGCTGCATCTTCCGGTCCCGAAGTCCCTTGGCGACGAACACCTCCTGCCTGGTGAACGGATCGATCCCCGTGTAATACGTGCACGTCGCGAGGTCTGGAGCGACATGCATGAAGATCACATCACGCTCCAATACGAAAGGGGGGCGAGGCCACAAGCGGTCAACGCCTCCGGATCCTGTATTCGCAACCTTTTTTTGTATCGAAAACGATCGCACTCCCTGTGACTCGATACTCGACGTTCTCGAAGCCTTCTCGCGAAAGGGAAACCACTTCAAGCTTCTTGCCAACCCACGGATTAGCCACGGTGCAGGCGCCACCAACTTCACTCGTTATGGCAATGGAGGCCACCGACCCGTCTTTGAATTCGCTGGAGACGAGGAAGGCGCCGTAAGCACGGAGATTCCGGAAACTGGCATCTTTTCCTTTGAGCCAGACGGGAAAAACCCGGATCGTCCGGTCGTGACTCTGGAGCAACATCGAGTTGATCGCCTCGATGACCCCCACGTATTCGAGGGAATGCACAGGGGGCACGATGGTCATGTTGTCCCGCAGTCGAACGTGGTCGCCGCGGTCGTCGTAAGGTTGGCGGCCGGCCAGCAGGATTTTCAACGATCCAAGCACCTTCTCCGCGGGGTAGCCCGAGCGCACCGCCTGGGTGTAGATCTTGGGGAAGCTATTGGCCTGGAACCACGAGGCCTTGCCCTCCTCCGGGTTCAACGCGGCGACCGTGTTTTGCGCGATCTTGAGCAGTTCCGGATCCGAACCGAGGCTGATCGCCCCGCCGGGGAACACGTGTCCCAGAACGTCGCTGTTGTCGCCGGGGCCGCCGAGGCACATCCTGGTGCGGTTCTCGGCCTCCTTGAAGACCGTCTTGCCCTGGAAAACGATCGTCGGGTAGGAACTCAGCTCATCGACGTAGCTCCGCCACCGCGCCTTGCGGTCCTTGCCGATCTGAATCACTTCGCCGGCGGACCGCTTCCCTTCGAGCACCCCGGAGGTTTCGAGCAGGAAGAGGAAGACCATCTTCACGTAGGCGAGGTCGGTGATGGCGTTATCATCTTTTTGGCCCTCGCGGGCGCCGCTGTTGCGGATAACCCATCGGCTCCTGGTTTCGTCCCGAATCAGATTGTCTTCCCAGAACTCCGCAAGCTCCTTCAAGAGAGGCCAGGCCTTGTCGAGCAGAAATCTCTCATCACGGGTAGATTGGTAATGCATGATGAAGTTGAGGGCCGCGAGAGACGCGTTGCCCTTCATGTTGAGCGTCCGGGTGTCGGTGAAACCGCCCCAGGCGTGGGCGTTGACGCCAAACAGGACGCCCTTGGCGCCGTGTTCTTTCGCCAGCCGCCGGCCCTCGGGGATGAGTTTCAGGATCACGTCGTAATACGGCATCGCCAGTTCGGGTCGGTTGCTCGAATAAACCCCCCACCAAACAGACTCGAAGTTGTAATCGAGTGTGTATTTGTTCGACCAGCAGATGGGGCCGTTCAGGTGCCAGGGACCGGCCAGTCCGGGGGCCACGCACCCCTCCCGGCTGGAACAGCCAAGCACGTAGAGCGCACCGTAATAGAGTTTTTCCAGTTGCTCGTCGTGAATCGCGATGGACGATTTCGACCAGTACTTCTTCCACCAATCCAAATGAGCGGCATGGAGGTCGTCAATTCTCCGGTCCGTGAGCGACGCCGCGAGTTCCTTCGCCTGCCGGACGTGGTTCTCCGCGTTGTAGCCCCCGCCGATGGCGGTGACGACCCGCACGGCTTTGCCGGCCGGCACGGAAAAACGCGCCTCGGAGAAACTCTTACCGTCGGTCGAGCATTTCGGGGCGGCCCCCACGACCCGCGTGGCCATGGCTACCTTTGAAGCGAAAGGCTGCCTGGTCGTACCCATCACGGTAACTGCTTCGCGTGTGGCCCAGATCAGCCCGTCGGAGGCCCCAGCTTGCGTTTTAAGAGACGAGGTGTGCGACCAGAGTTTGAGTGTGACATCGGTCGGCTCCCCGTCGGCCGTCGAAAGCTCGGTCACCAGAACGTTCCCGCCGTCCGCCGTCCAGAAGCGCATGTGGATCGTTGCCTTGGCAAGGGGGACGACCGACCGGACCTCGGCCCGGTACAAATCCTGTTCCTGGCGATAGCCCGTTTCTTTCGCCGGGCCTTCAAACGTGAAGGTGAGCCCCCCGAGGCCGCGCGTGGACTGGCTCAGGTCGCTCTTCGAGAGATAGAACGTCTGCTCGGTCGCGGTGCCGCCCACCGCCACGGCGACGTCGCCGTTGCCCATGAGAGGACCATCGGGAATTCGGTACGCGCGAATCGCGGGGTCGAGCGCCCCGACCGTGCCGGGCGGTTGCGTGTAGACCCCCACGTATTTCGGTATCGGGCCCGCCGCCTCGGCCGCTGGTTCTGCCGCGCCGGCCCTGGCGGGCACGCACTGAGCCACAATCAGAAGAATCACAACCAAGGCTAACAAAGTCACCCTGCGCTTCATGGCTTGGTCTCATTCAGTTCCAGGCGGAGATAGTCGTAGAGGACGCCGTCCGTCCAGTTGCGGGCCTGCTTCGTGAGTTCGAGGATGTTCTCACCGTTCTTCAACAATGATGCGTCGAAGTTCAAGTTCCGCTCGACGAGCGAAACCGAGCGGATCCCGTCCCGGTGCATGACGCCGGATTCGGGCAATTCGCCCGTGCTGCCGATGGGTTTTCCGTTGAGCGATACATCCACCGGGCCGCCCCGCGCACCGCAGATCGCCAGGCGCAGTGTCGCGGTGCCCTTGACCCTCTTGTCCACGTCGAACCGAACGCGCCAGGTGGACTTCGTCCAGCGGTCCTTGCCGTTGGGAAGGGGCGGCTGGGCGTAGTTCCAGTCCGTCTTCCAGTCGCTCTTGCCAACGGTAAAATCGACGCCGTTCGGGAACTCCTTCGGATAGAGTTCGTAGAGCCCCCACTGCCAGTAATGGTCCCCATGGCGGAACTCCTCCGCGCTGCGATTAGGGACCCCGATCTCCCACAGTTGCTTGCCGTAGCGGATCGGCGCCCACTTCAGGTCGCCGAGGTCGGTTTTCTTTCCTCCTTCGACATGCACCTCGGCGCGACTGTAATTCCCGAGGATGCCATCGGTGAAAGCACAGAGCGTGTAGGTCCCGGTTCGGGCGTGAGGGATCGTGAAGCGCCCGTCGGCGTCCGCTTTGGCCCAGTACTGGTAGTGTTTGCCGTCGGTCTGCCAGTCGATGAGCGTGGGCCCTTTCTTCTCAAACGTCACTTCGTAGGGCGCGTGAGCAAGACCCACCCAGGCGCCGGCGGCGGTGGCGTGAGGCGCCTGGGGATCGTTGACCAGCAGCCGACCGGTGACGCTCCCCCGCTCGGCCGCGTGCTCGTACCCCGGCGCTTCCGCCCAGGCGTACGGCCATGCCTTCCTCTCGCGGTCCGCGCGAGCCAGAGCGTCTTTCCACAGGCCCTCGGGGCCGGCGCCTCTGTTCGCGTAGAGAAGGAACGGGCCGACGATTTTCCGCCACCGTTCGTTCGCTTTGATCTGGATCGGCCGCCCGCCGTAGTGCGGGCTGTGCCAGATGAACAACAGAGTGGGATCGGCGGGCAGGGCCGCTTTCACGTCAATGTGACCGCCGTAATCGAGCGCCGCCACTGAGCCGCCGAGGTACTCGATGCTGGGGTTGACGACGAACAGCCCGATCTCGCGTTTGCTGCTGCTCCAACCCCAGGCCGGCGTCCGCGAAAACTGCATGGTGTAATCGTACTTGTGTTCCACTTCGCCCTTGCGAACGCCGGTGTTTAACCTCCGGGCTTCCCAGAGGTTGAGCTGAGTGCCCTTAACCCAATCTTCGGCACTGGCCATTTGGCGTTGCCGGCGCGAATCGATCGAGAGAAAGTCGAAGAGTTCGGAATGGAGCTTCATACAGAACGTACACACGGCGACATCGAACGCCGGATAGCGCGGGTCGTGGTCTGCGATCGTCCAGCCGTAAATCCCCGGGTCGCCCCGGTGCAGCGAATAGCGGATTTCGATGTCGAGCGGCACCGCCCTGGGCTGGCCCTTGTACGGGAAGGTAAGTACGACCTCCCCCAGAGCCCCGTCGTTTTTCCTGGGATCCTGGCTGATGCGGAATCCAGCGGGCGTCCCCTTCTGCTCCGTCATCGCCTGGCCGGGGCTGTTGCCGTAGACGTTCCAGTACGCGCCGCCCTTGCTCAACGTTTCAACACCCCGCTCCTTCAACGAGAGCAGGTTCCCGTTCGTCTTGTTGATGATGGCCGAGACGAGTCCGTTGGCGATCGTTGCGGTGGCGGAGTCCTCCATGATGGTCACGGCGGGATTCGGTTCCGCGGCGTACCCGGACAGGCCCGAACCGAACACCGTGAGGACCCACAGGCCCTTCCAAAGCATGGACACGTGCTTCATGGTTTTGCCGTCCTTCAGTCCAACGTTAGTTGACCCGATACGGATTATTCTATTGGGATCTCCGATCATTGGCCCCCTGCGTTCTTATTCCGCCGCTTCGCTGACTTCCGGCCCGGCCGGTATCCCGTCTTTGGAGGTTTCGCGCCACGCTCGCCCGGCTTCTCGCCTCGGGACGGGTTGGCGACGGTGTGGTAGTGGTCGTCGACTTCGTGGGATGGCCGGTTGGCTTGCTGTCGCCGCGCCTCGATCGCTTCTTTGGGCGGGTTGGACGGGATTAGCCCGTCGCAACCGCCAATGAGGTCGGCGCGGCCCGCCTGGATGAGAGCCTCGCGGACGGTGAACCAGTTCTCGGGCTTGAAAAACTGCATCAGCGCCCGCTGCATCTTCCGGTCCCGAAGTCCCTTGGCGACGTAGACTTCCTGCCTGGTGAACGGATCGATCCCCGTGTAATACATGCACGTCGCGATGTCGAACGGGGCCGGGATGAAATCCTGCACCTGGTCGGGCCGATAGCCGTTGCGCTTCAGGAAGACGGCCAGGTCGATCATCGCGTGCAGGTCGCTGCCGGGATGGCTGGCGATGAAGTACGGCACCAGGTACTGCTTCGGCTTGCCCGTCTGTTGCGATGCTTCCTTGAACGCCTGGGCGAAGCTCTCGAAGTTGTCGTTCTCCGGCTTCTTCATCATCTCCAGCACGTGCGGGTCGGTGTGTTCGGGAGCGACCTTCAGATGGCCGCCGACGTGATGGCCCGCCAGCTCGCGCAGATACTCCGGCGACAGCTGGGCCAGGTCCATGCGGATGCCGCTGGACACCAGCGCCTTGCGGATGCCCGGCTCGCTCCGGGCCCGGCGCATCAGCTCGATCAGCGGGCCGTGGTCGGTGCCCAGCAGCTTGCAGATGGTCGGGTGGACGCAGGAGAGGCGTTTGCACTTCGCCTCCACCTCCGGCCGGGTGCAGCGCATCTGGTACATGTTGGCGGTCGGGCCGCCGATGTCGCTGATCACGCCCTTGAAATCGGGGTCGGCCGTCATCCGGCGAACCTCGCGCAGCACCGAATCCTGCGAGCGCGACTGGATGATCCGGCCCTGGTGGGCCGTGATCGAGCAGAAGGTGCAGCCGCCGAAGCAGCCGCGCATGATCGTCACCGAATCCTTGATCATCTCGTGGGCCGGGATCGGCTCGGTGTAGGACGGGTGCGGCTTGCGCGTGTAGGGGAAATCGTAGACGCGGTCCATCTCCTCCTGCGACAGCGGCAGATCGGGCGGCGTCACGACCACGGCCTGGCGGTCGTGGAACTGTACCAGGGTTTTGGCGTTGAGCGGGTTGGTGTTGACGTGGATCAGCCGGGTCGCCTCAGCGAAGGCGAAGCGGTCGGACTTCACTTCCTCGAAAGTGGGAAGGAGGATGAAGTCCGTTAGCCGCGACGCGGAGCGCAGCGCAGCGGAGCGCGGGGCGACTCCGTTGCGTGGCGAGCTTCCGCGCTCCGCTGCGCTGCGCTCCGCGTCGCGGCTAACCTCTTCCGACTCCTTCGCCCCCATCACGTATGCAATGCCGCGCAGGTCGCGCAGGTCGCGGACCGTCTCCCCGGCGGCCAGCCGGCGAGCGATGCTGACGATGTTGCGTTCGCCCATGCCGTAGACCACCAGGTCGGCCTTGCTGTCCAGCAGGATCGAGCGGCGCACCTGGTCGCTCCAGTAGTCGTAGTGGGCCAGCCGGCGCAGCGACGCCTCCACGCCGCCGGCGATGATCGGCACGCCGGGGAAGGCTTCGCGGGCCCGGTGGCAGTAGGGCAGCGTCGCCCGGTCGGGCCGCAGACCGATCCGACCGCCGGGCGAATAGGCGTCGTCGTTGCGGACCTTCTTGCTGGCCGTGTAGTGGTTGATCAGCGAATCCATGTTGCCGGCGCTGATGCCGAAGAACAGCCGGGGCCGGCCAAACTGCCGCCACGGTTCGCAGCTGTGCCAGTCGGGCTGGCTGAGCACGGCCACGCGGAAGCCGGCCGACTCCAGCACCCGGGTCAGGAGGGCATTGGCGAAGCTGGGATGATCGACGTAGGCGTCGCCGGTGACGAGGACCACGTCCACCCCGTCCCAGCCGCGCGTCTTCATCTCGGCGGCCGTGGTTGGTGCCAGGGGGCCGGCCGGCAATTCGGTCAGGAGCGGCAATGCTTGCCGAGGAGATGCGGCTGAGGAACTCATGGGATGACCTTGCCTGGGCACACCGTTTGCGTGGCATTTGTCTCAATTGTAGCGGTGGACGCAGGGGAACGTAAGAGGGCGACGCCGCGGTGGAGTCGCTTGCCCCCCGATCGGCTCATTCCCCATCTTCCTCTTCCTGGAACACCTCGCCCAGCGTCTTCTCCAACGCCGCACGTGCCGGCTCCTTGCCCGTGATCCGTTTCGCCTGCTGCATCACCTGGTCCAGCAGGACCTCGACCCCTGGCACGACCAGGCAGCCCCGGGTCCGCGCCTCGCGCAGCAGGTCCGATGGATGCAGCCCGGCCGTCAGGTCCGCCACGCACATTCCGGGTTTGAGATAACCGGCGTGGATCGGCCTGTCCTTCCCGGTCGGAGCGGCGCCGGGTACGAAGGCGTCGCCGGCATGGATCAGCACGTCGTGCAGGGTCGTGTACAGTGCCTCCCACTGCACAACCCGGCATTGCAGGTCCTGGGCCAGCAGGGTGGCCGCGCTCTTGTTGCGGTCGGTGACGATCAGGATGCCGCCGCTGCTTGACGATCCGCTGGGCGACCGCCTGCGATAGCCGGGTCACGCCCGCGATCAGGAAGGTCCGTCCCTGGATCGAATTGTCGGTTCCATGCTTGCTCTTGAGGACCGCGTTCAGGACGTTGACCACCGCGCGATCCAGCATCAGCAGTCCGAGCCATTCGTCGTTCTTCTGGGCGATCAGGTCCACGGCCCGGACCCGGTCGGCCGACCCCTGATACTGGGCGATGATGTCGCGCAGTTTCTCCTGGTTCTCCTCGTTGACCAGCACGCTGCTGATCTTGACCGCTTCCAGCACCTTGCGGAACGTCTGCGGCTTGCCCACTTCCAGCGGCAAGCAGCGCGTCGGCAAGCCGGCCTCGACCAGGGCGGTGTTGAGCAGGGCCGTCGCCACGCGCTCGCGCTCTCCGGAACCGATCACGCCGACAAAGCGGGTGGCCTTGCCTATGTCCTGATAGCGATAGATGGTCTTCAGGTCGTTGATGGACAGCTGGCCGGGGTACGCTTCCATGCCGCGTTCCAGGGCGGCATAGGTCCACGGAGCAGAGGTCCGCCGGGCCAGCAGGGTGAGCATGGCGCTGGAGGGACCGAGGCCGACGACCACGGTGGGCAGTGCCGGCCGGGCCAGGATCTGCACCAGCGGCCAGGCCTCCTCCGGCGTCTGCGCCCGGGTCACCAGCTTGACCACGTCGGGCTGCTTGGTCTGGGCCTCGGCATAGATCTCCGCGATGTTCTCGGGAGTCTCCCGCAGGTTGGTGTAGGAGATGACGCGCTTGGTGCTGCCATAACGGCGGATCTGCCCGGCGACGTCCAGTTCCAGTTCCACGTAGTCGGCCCCGGAAACGACGCACTGGCGCAGCAGGGCCAGGCGTTCCTCCTCGGTGCTGTCCCACTCGCCGCCGTCCTGGGGCCGGCGACAGCAGCAAATCACCGGTTTGGGCCGGGCGTTGAGCATCTCGCCGACCTCGGGGTCCTTGGCGAACCTGTCCAGCCGCAGTTCCAGCAGGTCGCACTGCCGGGAGGCGTTGAGCATGTCCACCAGGGCAAAGCGACGCGATTCCTGAAAAATCGAGATACAGAACATCGGGCTTCTCTCCAGGGAGCAGGCACCGTCAGGGGGCCGGAGTGGTCCGTTTCAGTGTCGCACGTGGAGGGGCAGAGAGCAACGCCCGGGTGGGAAAAAAGCTCGCGTCGCGTCATGGTTTGTATTCCGGCACACCCGCCGCGGCGGCGGCAGTTTTCAGCTTCTCATCGAGCGAGGCCAGCGGCAGCCCGAGGCGAACGGCCAGTTCCAGGTAGGCCGCATCATAAACGGAGAGAGCGTGAAGACGGGCCAGGTGCAGCGTGTCCTGCCAGGCCCGCACCGTCGTTTCATCGTCCACCTTGATCGGCAAGGATTGCAGCAAAGTCAGGAACGGAGTGACTTTCGCTTCCGTGATCCGTTTGCGCCGCTCTCCGACCAGCAGGGCATTGGCGACTTCCAGGGGCCACAACCCCGGGACAATTGCCGGCACGTCCTTCAGGCTGTCGGCGACCGCGTCGGCGTAGGGGTCGGTTTCGTCCTCGAAGGCCCACGCCAGTGTGATGGACCCGTCGAGAACGAACCCTGGGGCCGCTGGCTTGTCTGGTTTCCCTTTTTTCTTGGCCACAGCGATTCCTTTCGTAGTCCCGGCCGCTTCTAGAAGCGGCGCCCTTCGTCAATGAGTTGCCGAAGAGTGAGATCCGGGCCGAGGGTGACGCCCTTGCGCAGCTCCCGCATCCGGGCGACCACTTCGCGCACGTCGGGCTTGTTCTCGGCCGTCGGGGGCACCAGCATGGCAATGGCCTGGCCATGCCGGGTAATCAGGATTGTCTCGCCGCGGGCCACCCGTTCGAGCAACTGGGGCAAATGCGTTTTCGCTTCATAGGAACCAACCGTCGTCATGAATCTTGCTCCCTTTCAGACTGGTTTGCTCAGACCAGTCTAGCATGGTCGCCTGCCATCGAGCAACGGGAATGCGGTCGGGCCGCGCCTTCCCTCAAGAGACAATTGTATTGCGTCGGCCAACACGGTACGATTGCGGCAATCGCGATTGGACCTTCCTGACCCCGAACCGTGGAGCGACTACTCATGCACAATCCGCACAATGCCGAACCTCTTTCGCGTCGTGGTTTCCTGCAGCGCACGGCAGTGGCCGGCGCCGCGATCCTGGGGGCACCGGCGTTTGTCTCTTGCCGGGCACCCAGCGAGAAACTCAACCTGGCCCTCATCGGCTGCGGTCGCCGGGGCGGGTACAACATGGGCCAGGTGCTTGGCGAGAACATTGTGGCCCTGTGCGACGTCAACGAGAACATGCTGGGCCAGGCCGCCAAGCAGGCCCCCAAGGCCAGGCACTTCCGCGATTACCGCAAGATGTACGACGAACTGAAGGACAGCGCCTACGATGCCGTGGTCGTCAGCAGCACGGAACACACGCACGCTTTCGCGACGCTGCCGGCCCTGCAGCGCAAGAAGCACGTCTACTGCGAGAAGCCGTTGACGCACAACCTGCGTGAGGCCCGGCGGATCATGGAGGCGGCCAGGCAGGCGGGCGTGGCCACCCAGATGGGCACGCAGATCCACGCCACCAGCAACTATCGCCGGGTGGTCGAGCTGATCCAGGCCGGGGCCATCGGCCCGGTGCATGAGGTCCACGTCTGGGTGTCGCGGGCCTGGGGCCGGCAGAGCGAGGAAGAGGCGAAGCGGAACAAGGATGTCATCTGGTCGTTCGAGCGTCCCAGGGAGGCGGAGCCGGTGCCCGCCGGGGTGGACTGGGACCTGTGGCTGGGCCCGGCGCCGGCCCGGCCGTTCCACTCGATCTATTTCCCGGGCCCGAGGTGGTATCGCTGGTGGGACTTCGGCGGCGGCACCATGTCCGACCTGGGTGCCCACCGGCTCGATCTGCCCTTCTGGGCGCTGAAGCTGGACGCGCCCGTTGCGGTCGAGGCCAGTGGTCCGCCGCCACACGCGGAGATCGCCCCGGCCAGCATGTCGGCCACGTTCCACTACGGCCCGCGCGGCGACCTGCCCGCGGTCAAGGTGATCTGGTATCAGGGAACGGTCAAGCCTGACCTCTGGAAGGAAGGCAAGATCCCGGCGTGGACCGACGGTGCCCTGTTCATCGGCTCGCGGGGCATGCTGCTGTCCGAGTACAACAAGCACGTGCTGCTGCCGGAAAAGGACTTTGCCGATTTCAAGCGTCCGAAACAGAGCATTCCCGAGTCGCTGGGCCATCATGCCGAGTGGATTCACGCTTGCAAGACCGGCGCGGCGACGACGTGCCCGTTCAGCTACAGCGGCCTGCTGACCGAGGCGAACCACCTGGGCAACGTGGCCTACCGGGCCGGCAAGCGCATCGAGTGGGACCCGAAGGCGATGCGGATTCGCAATGCCCCCGAGGCGGAGCAGTACCTGGGCCGGGAGTACCGCAAGGGCTGGACGCTGGGGTAAGAGGCACACACAGCAAGACGTGGGCCGGCCTGCCCAGGCCGGCCGAACGTCCGATAGTGACGCTGGCAATCCCCGCTTCTCGCCGTCCGTACAACGAGGGAAAATGGCACGATGGACCCGAAACCGCGCCCACAGCGTGAAGCCTACCTCAAGGTTCTCCGCTCCATGACGCCCGAACAGCGGCTGCAGAAGGCCTTTGAAATGTCCGCTTTCACCAAGGCGCTTTTCAAACAAGGGCTGCGCCAACGCTTTCCGGAGCTTTCCGAGGAGGAACTCCACCGTCTCTATCTGGAACGGCTGGCACGATGTCACAACAAGAATTACTAGAACGGGTCATCCCGGTCCTGGATGCCCTTGGGATCGACTACATGGTCACGGGTTCCATCGCCTCCAGCCTGCAAGGGGAACCGCGCTCCACGCACGACATTGACCTGGTCGTCGTTCTGCCGCCGCAATCGGTTGGTCCGTTGATCGAGGCCTTTCCTCCTCCGGACTTCTTGATTCAGGAAGCGGCAATCCAGGATGCCTTGCGGAACCAGTCCATGTTCAACCTGCTGTCCCTGACGGATGGAGAGAAGGTCGATTTCTGGATCTTGACGCAAGAGCCCTTCGATCAGTCGCGGTTTTCTCGGCGGCGGAGTTTCCCCGTTGGTAATCAATCGCTCAAAGTGTCCGCGCCCGAAGATACCATTTTGGCGAAGCTGCGCTGGGCCAAACTTTCCGGTGGCAGCGCCCGGCAGTTCCAGGACGCCTTGAACGTGTACGAGGTTCAAGGCAAATCACTCGATTTGCCGTACCTGGATGCCTGGGCGAAACGCCTGGACGTTGCTGAGCTTTGGCAACAAATCAAGGATCAGGGGAAGATCGATTGACCAGCGAAGGTCTCCCCCAGCGGGTTCCTCTTGAAAATCCTGGACCGTTCGGGCATCTCTCGCACCCCTGCCCACGACTGCGGTGGTTTGGGCACTCCGCCCCAGGGGCAGAGCAAGGAGTACGTACGCATGATTTCGAGCAGAATCCTGGCTGCAATCGTCGTGGCTTGCGGCGGAGCAGGAACCTTCGCTGCGGAAGTGGTGGGCGTCCCGGGCAGCAGCACGCAGTACACCACGCCGGTCGAGGCGATCAGCGAGGGCAAACCGGTGCAGCTGGTCCTTACGGGCACCGCCTTGCGGCAGAAATACTTCCTCAATGTCTACGCCATCGGCAGTTACGTGCAGCAAGGAGCCAGCGTCCGCACGGCGGAAGAATTGGCCGCCAGCGATAGCCCCAAGCGCTTGCATCTGATCATGGAGCGTGCGGTTGCCGGGAAGGACATGGCCGAGGCCTTCCGCGTGGCGATCCGGATGAATTATCCCGAGCCGGCCTTTGCCGCGGAAGTGAATACGCTGGTGCAGCAGTTGCAGAACCACACCGCCGAGAAAGGAGACCAGATCCTCCTGACGCACGTACCCGGTGTCGGCCTGCATTGCAACCTGAGCGGCAAGGCAGAGTTCACGATCAAGAATGTCCACTTTTCTCAGGCCGTCTGGAACATCTACCTGGGGAAGAACAACCTCGGCGAAGCCATCAAAAAGGGCCTGGTATCGCGTCTGTAAGTGTTGTCCTGGCAGCGGCATTCGGCGGTGGTGGCCTTTCGGACTCGCGCCTCACGTTTGCTTCGTAAACGGCATCTCCGTCACCACCGCCGGATGCCGCTGCCGTGAGGTGCCGGCGGTAGGGGACAACAATCCCGAGGGTGACATGACCCAACTGCAATGGCACGTGCTGGTTGTTTTGGCAATCCTGGCTGGGCTGGACTGCTACCTCCCGCAAGGGCGGGCCGACGAGAAGAAGGCCGTGACAGCGATTGAAGAGCTGGGAGGCCAGGTCAATCGCAACAAGAAGAAGCCGGGCGAACCTGTTGTGGAGGTTGGCCTGAGCTTTACCCAGGTCAAGGATGCTGACCTTGCTTTCCTCCGCGACCTTCCCGATCTCGAAAAGCTGCATCTTGCCGGCTGCGCGATCACGGGTGAAGGCCTCGTCCAGCTCAAGGGACTCCGGCAACTGCGCGTCCTGAATCTTTCCGCCACCAAGCTCACGGACGACTCACTCCGCCACCTGCGGGGACTGAAAAACCTCCGCTCCTTGAACTTGCAGTTGACAGACGTCACGGACGCGGGAATTACCCATCTCCGGACTCTCTGCCGGCTCCAGGCGCTGCTCCTCACCCGGACCAAAGTAACCGACGACGGTCTTGCTGCTCTGGCTGGCTTTCACGATCTTCGTTGTCTTCACCTGGAGGAGACGGAAATAACCGACGCTGGCCTGTCGCACCTGGCGGAGCTCAGCAACCTTCGGTCGCTGCTGCTTTCGCGGACCAGAATCACCTCCGCGGGTATCGGATCCCTCTCCCGGCTCAAGGACCTCCGCCTCCTCGACCTGAGTTGCACCGCGATCACGGACGAGGGACTGGCCTCACTCAAGGAACTCACCGAACTCCGGTCGTTGAACCTGGAGGACACGAAAGTAACGGCACACGGTGTCAGAGACATCGAGAAGGCCCTGCCGAAGGTGGAAGCGAACTACCGGGCCACGAGGAGCCAGGGCTGCAAACAAACGCCCTCACTCGCCCCTTCTGTCCAGGAAACGGTGCCGGATGCTCCGGACGGCATGAAAGAAGGTCCCGTACCGGGCATCAAGGATGTCCTCGGCTGGCTGCCCACGCGGCACCGAAACGGTTATCGTGGCTCATGGCCCCTTTGCCGTCGGCGAGAAGGAGCCTGAAAGCGCTGACAGCACGATTCCGTCCCTGGAAAAAGAGCTTCAGACGCTGCCAATGGGTTCCCTGGAAGCCATTGGCCCGAAAGCCTGGAAGCTTCTCGCGGGACGGACGGTTTCCCTGGCGGTCGAAGGCTCACGGCGTTTTCGCGCCGCTGGGCGGTCTGGGTATGGCTCTCTACGAAGGTTGCCACGTCGTGGTCTACCAGGAAAGCCTCGCCCCCATCGCGGAACCTTTGAAGAAAGCCCTGACTGCGGAGGCCGCCCGGGTGATCTGGTTGGCCGGCTGCCCCGTTTTCGTGTTCGAGAGAAAGTCCGAGGAAGATTACTGGGAGTTCTTCGTCGCGCTCCCACACCCCAACGTGGTTCTCTTTGCCACCGAGGAAACCTATCTCGAAGAAGTGCTGGAGCGCAGGGAGCAGAAGGCTCGTCCCACGTTTCTGAGAAACCGCTTTCACGGCTGGCAACAACTGGACCGCAAGGCACCTTTCTGGGCGATCCGGTATTTCCCGCGGGATCGTCACGATGCCGTCGTCGTCCGGCTGACGTTCTCGTTTAACCCCGCCACCAATCGAGCCCCGGAGATCGTCTCCTTTTCTTCCAACCCGGAGGTTCTGGACTCCGCTGTCGGACAGGAAGGCTCCAGTAATCAGGGCATCAAGACGGTGGTCCATCAGATCGGAGCCAATGCCCGACGAGTTCGCTTTTTCTTCAAGGGTGCCGAGGGGCGGGGAACTTTCCTGTTCTTGCTGCTCGGCTTGCTTGGGCACGAGGTACGTGTCTGACGGTTGCTGATCCCCACGCGATCCGCTGCGCGTCGCGGTTCGAACGAGGCATCCTAGCCCTGGAGTCCCTGTCTTTCAACTCGCCAGCGACCGACAATCAAGATCGGTAAGGCGAGCGGCGCGGCGTAAGCCCGCCGGTGAGAGCTGCTTACCGGCGGGCTTACCGCACCCGTGCGCAAGGGTTGGGCTCGTTCTGTTGCCTTCACCTGAAGAAAGATCGCTCCATCTTCGAGTTCTCCGGCCGAATTGTAGGTGAACAAGACCAGGTCGATCCCATAATAGTGAACGACCCGCTCCAGAGAATAGCCGCTCAGAAGCCTTACCGATCTTGGTCGTCAAAACTCATCAGGAGTTTCGAGTCGGATTTTCTGCTGGAATGGTTGAGCTTTCTGGCATCCGGGTTTTGTCTGTCCCGAATCCCTCACGGTTGCTTCGAGAACGGCAACCCCACCACCACCGCCGGATGCCGCTGCCCCTCCGCCTCCACCTCCACGGTAGTTCCCGGCTCCCAGCTGCTGCGCCGCACCGAGGCCAGTGCGATCCCTGTCCCCAGCAGCGGCGACTGCACGCTGGACGTGACCTTCCCCACCTCCTTGCCGTCGCGGTACAGCACGCTGCCGGCCGGCAGCGGCCCGGTGGAGAGCTTCAGCCCCATCATTCGCCGGTTGATCTGGCCGCGGTCGCGAGCCATCACGATCGGCTCCTGGCCGATGTAGCAGCCCTTGGTGTAGCAGATCGCCTGCGGCGTGCGATTGACCTCGGGGGCGAAGGTCGTCTCGTCGAAGTCCACTCCCTGCACCGGCGTCCCCGCCTCGACGCGCAGCACCTCGTACGCCTTGAGCCCGGCAGGTTTTGCGCCGCAGCGGGTCAGCATCTGCCAGACGTTCTCGGCCCGCGCCTTGAGACAGACAACGTCGTAGCCGGGCACCCCCAGCGGGGAATGCCCGCGAATGCTGGCCGTGTCCTGGACGCCGAACGTCCGGATCATGTGCTGCAACTCTTCCAACTCGGGCACGTCGTCGAGCAGGGCCTTTTCCAGGACCGAGTGCGCCTGCGGGCCGGCCAGGTGGATCTGAGCGAACTCGCGCGTGCGGTCGGCGAACTCCACCTGCTCGCTGATCACGTAATGGTCCAGGTGCTGGAGTGTCTTCTCGGACTGACCGGGCGGCACGTCCAGCCACAGGGCGTCCCGGCCGTCGTGCAAGCGCACGTGATAGACCAGGACCTGCAGGACCACCTTGGCCTTGTTGGTGGTCAGGAACGCCTCACAGCCGGCCCCCAGCGGCAGGTCGTTGACGTCGTTGGTGCAGAGGTTGTGCAGGAACATGGCCGCCTCGGGGCCGGTCAGCTCCACCTTGCCGCGGTGGGACAGGTCGAACAGGCCGCAGCCGCCGCGGACCTGCTCGTACTCGCGGGCCGGGTCGCCGAAGTGGTCGGGCACCAACCAGCCGGCCTCCTCCACCAGGACGGCGCCGGACTTGACGGTCAGGTCATGCAACGGGGTCTGCTCGGCCATGATCCTCTCCTATTCCTTCCGCACCACGGGAAGGGCCTTGTGTGCATCTTCCAGCAACAGGCAGGAACCGCCCCGGTCGAGCCAGCGCTGCACGCCGCCCACGTCGGGGAGCGGGGCGGCGAACAGGTTCTCGACCGCCTCCTCCGGCAGCTCGCTCAGGAGCGAGACGTGAGCGTGAGCCGTCGCCCGGGCCCAGAGCAGGGCGGGCAGCAGTTCGAGCTTCGGTTCACGCTCCAGCCGTTTCCGCGCTTCCTCCGGCTCGCCTGACTCGAACAGGATGTTCCAGCCCCGGTCCCAGGTCCGGCGCGGCCCGCGTCAGCAGCAGGATGCGCCCATCGGAGCGCACCACCCGGGCCGCGTTGGCGGCAGCGGTGGCCAGGTCGGCGAAGGTCACCCGGCCCGGATCGCCGCTGAGGGTGGCCACGACCAGGTCGGCCGCATCGGGCACTTCCTGACGCCAGGTCGCGTCCAGCAGCCGTTGCCCTTCCGCCGCCGCCTCGGCCGCGCCGGCCACGACGTGGGCCACGCTGTCGCCCGGCCCTTCGATGATCTGCACGAAGAACGGCGCGCCCAGCAGCCAGCACACTTCCTGGGATTCCAGGCGGACCGGCCAGGGCTCCTTGCCGGGGGCAGTGAAGTTTATGCGGCGCTGCAGTTCGTCCCGGGTTGGCATGTCGCTCAGGGCCGGGTACAGGTCGCCCGCGGCCCCGGCCTGGCCAAGCACCAGGTCGTAGTGCCGGCGACCCACCACCACGATCTGCTCGGCCTCCACCAAGCTGCGGTTCAGATACAGCCGCCGGCCGGCCGCGGTCGTGGCCAGGTAGGCCAGCCGCTTCCGGTTGGTCGGGTCGTGCGTCTCGGTGTGGACTTCTTGCAGCTCGTCGGGCAGGGCCTCGACCCACTCCTGGCTGGACGGACTCGGCGGACTGACCACGGTGATCGCTTCCGGCTGCACGCCGGCGCTGACCACGTGTTCCAGCACCGGGACCAGCAGCCGGCCCAGCCCGGACAGGCCCTCGTCCACGACAACGGCGACGTGGTCGTCCGGTGTCAGGGCACGGCGCAGGGCGGGATAGTGGAAGGGCGCTTCCAGGGCGGCACGGACGGCGGCCTCGGGATCGGCAACGGGAGTGATCGGCGCACGCGGACGGGCGACCAGGCGATCCGGGTCGATCTCCAGTTCCAGACGCTCGCGGGCAAAGGCCAGGCTCCAGCGCATGGGTATCCTCCTTTCCTCCATTGTATGGGCCTGGCAAGGAAGATCCCCCGGGCTCGCCGCGCCGCTCGCCTTGCCCTTTGGCTTGACGACCGTCGGGGATAGACTACTAATAGCGGTACGAATGAACCCTGGGACCACAAGGCTCACGGTGAGCCCTGGTTATTCTTCGGTCGGGCAACAGGCGCCAGCTCGTCGAGAAACCCTCCCAGACTCTCCTGGAGGAGAAGCGCATGAGCGATCCCCTGACACGCTCCAGCCGCAACGGCCAGCCTTGCGGTCCGACCCCGAGCCCGGTGGATCGACCCCGGATCGAGGCGGCCGTGCGCGAGATCCTGCTGGCCGTCGGCGAAGACCCCGACCGCGAAGGCTTGCAGGAAACGCCCGCCCGGGTCGCCCGCATGTACGAGGAGCTGTTCTCGGGGCTGCACCACGACGCCCGCGAGGTGCTTCAGAAGACCTTCACCCAGAAGTACGACGAGATCGTCCTGGTCAAGGACATCCGCTTCAGTTCATGCTGTGAACATCATCTTCTGCCCTTCATCGGCAAGGCGCACATCGGTTATCTTGCCCAGCGGCAAGGTGGTCGGCCTGAGCAAGCTGGCCCGGGCGGTCGAGCTGATGGCCCGCCGGCCGCAGGTCCAGGAGCGCATGACCGAGGAGCTGGCCGACCTGCTGATGAGCGAGCTGGACGCCCGGGGTGTCGGCGTGGTCATCGAGGCGACCCACACCTGCATGACGATTCGCGGCGTTCGCAGTCCGGACAGCCTTTGCACCACCAGTGCCATGCGCGGCGCCTTCCGCGACAACCAGGCCACGCGGACCGAATTGCTGTCCCTGGTTTACGGCGCGCGGTGATCCATGCTGGCTCTCTTCTGTCTGCGTCTGGCCGCGGGGATGCTCGGGTGTTTGCTGCTGCTGCCGGCTTCCCCTCGGGACGGAACCGACAAGCCCGGGATCAGTCACCGCTTCTACCGCACGCACTTCCTCACCGCCCTGGGGCTGGCGTGTATCGCCTGGGTCCTTGCCGACGTTCCGACCTCTCTTCGCCTGGTCCTGAACGGACTGCTGATCGGCTCGATGGTGCTGGCGTTTGCCGGCTCGTTTGTCTGGTCGCTGGAAGGAGCGCCGGCGGGCCGGACGCTGATTGTGCTGACGTCTCTGAGCCTGTTTGCCGCCCTGGGGATCGACGAAGCGAGCCAGGCTCATGGCGTTGGAGGACGGCCCTCCCGAACCGGCTGGACGGCTCAGGAGAGCCGTCCTACGGAAGGAGTCTCACCCTCCGACCTGGCGGCAGTGGAAGCGGCCGGCTTAGCCTCGGCGGTCCTGCTCGGCTCGGCCCTGACAGCGATGCTTATGGGCCATTCCTACCTGATCACCCCCTCCCTGTCTCTGGTGCCGCTACAGCGGCTGATCCTGCTGCTGGGGCGGCCCTGATCGTTCGCGGCCTGATCGAGGGAGGCCGGCTGTTGTGGTGGACGAATGCTTATGGATGGGGTATGCTGGGTGTTGAAACGTTGCTCTGGTTGCCGGTCCGCTGGCTGGTCGGCCTGCTGTTGCCGCTGGTGCTCACTGTGATGGCCTGGCAAACCACCCGGATTCGCGCTACCCAATCGTCCACCGGAATCCTGTACGTGGTTGTCATCTTCTGTTTCCTGGGTGAGCTGAACAGTCTGCTGCTGCGCGACCGTGGCGTGACCCTGTAATCCTGGATTGCATCCGTGAAAATCGACTTTGCCTGTCCGACTTGTAACTATCCCGGCCGTTTCTCGACGCCTGCTCCGGAACGCTGGCAATGCCCCCAGTGCGATCACCTGCTTACCCCGGCGAGCCCCGGCACGGACGAAGTGGTGCCCTCGCGCTGCCAGGTGTGCGGCAACGGCGAGCTGTACAAGAAGAAGGATTTCCCTCATGGCCTGGGCATGGGCATCCTGGCGCTGGCCTGCATCACCTCGAGCATCACCTACGGTCTGTATTCCCCCTGGCTGACCTGGACCATCCTGATCGACTCGGCCCTCTTTGACGGGCTGCTGTATCTGTGGGTCAAGGACGTGGTCGTCTGTTACCGCTGCAACGCCCACCATCGCGGCATCGCGCCCGGCTCCGCTGTCCACCCCTTTGAGCTGACCATTCACGAGCGCTATCGCCAGGAACGGATTCGCCGCGAACAGCTCACGGCGGAGCGATCCTCTTCCCCTTCCCCCTGAACCCAAAGCCAACGTGGAACTTCCCTCTCCTGACCGCGTTCGTGACGACCTCAAGGGCCTGGTCAAGGGCCCGCTGCTCCTGGACGATTTGACGCGGGTGCTTTACAGCACCGACGCTTCTCTTTTCCAGATCCAGCCCCTGGGAGTGGCTGTTCCTCAAGACGAAGCCGACGTACTCGCCCTGGTCCGCTATGCCGGCGAGCACCAGCTCGCCCTGATCGCCCGCGGCGCCGGCACCGGCCTGGCCGGCGAGTCGCTGGGGGCCGGCCTGATCGTGGACCTGAGCCGGCACTTCCGGCAGGTCCTCGAGGTCGGCAGCGACACGGTGCGCGTCCAGCCGGGGGTGGTGCTGCGGCAGCTGAACCAGCGGCTGCTGGCCGAGGGCCGGCGGTTCGCTCCCGACCCGGCCCAGCAGGAATGCACCGTCGGCGGCATGCTGGCCACCAACGCCTCGGGGCTCCACGTCCTGCGGCACGGCTATACCGGCGATCACGTCAGCCGGCTGCGCGTGGTCCTGGACAGCGGCGACGCCATCGACGTCAGCCGGCACCCGCGCTGGCCGGCGCCCGAGACGGAGCCGGGCCGGCGCGAGGACATCGTCTCGTCCCTGGCCACGCTCCTGGATCAGAACGCCGCGCTGATCGAAGCCAACCAGCCGCGGACCCGCTTCAATCGCTGCGGCTATCGCCTCCAGGGCGTGCTCGATGGCGAAACGGTCGATCTGCCCCGGCTGCTGGTCGGCTCGGAAGGGACGCTGGGCCTGTTTACCGAGGCGGTGCTGCGGACGGTGCCGCTGCCGGCCGGCCGGGCCGTGGTCCTGCTCGGCTTCGCCAGCCTGGAGGCCTCGCTCGCGGGTCGCCCGCCTCACCCTGCCCACCGGACCGGCCGCCTGCGAGCTGATCGATCGCCGGCTGCTGCGCCTGGCTCGCGGCAACGACAGCAAGATCGCCGCCCTGATCCCGGCCGCCACCGAAACCGTCCTGCTGATCGAGTACGAGGCCGACTCGCCGGCCGAGGCCCAGCGGTCCGCCGCCGACCTGGTGCGGCGTTTTCACCGCCAGGAACGGCTGGCCCACCTGGGCCTGGTCGCGAGTACGCCAGAGGAGATCGACCGCTTCTGGCAGATCCGCGCGGCCGCCCTGCCCAGCCTCTACGGTCTGCGCGGCTCTTCGCAGCCCCTGCCCTTCGTCGAGGACGTGGGCGTGCCCGTGGAACGGCTGGCGGAGTATCTGTTCAAGCTCCAGGAGTTACTGCGGCGGCACGAAACGACGGCGTCGTTCCTGGTCAATGCCGGCAGCGGCCAGGTCCACGTGCGGCCGTTCCTCGATCTGCAGAGGCCCGACGAAGTGGTGCGGATGTGGGCCCTGGCCGACGAGGTCTACAACCTGGTGCTGGAGATGGGCGGCACCATCAGCAGCCAGCACGGCACCGGCCTGGCCCGGACGCCCTGGCTGGGCAAGCAGTACGGCCCTCTCTACCCGGTCTTCCGCGACGTCAAGGCGATCTTCGATCCGCGTTACCTGTTCAACCCGGGCAAGATCGTCGGCCCGCTGCCGGGCCCGCGCTTGTGGCCGCTGCGAAGTGCCGTGCGCAACCCCTCCCCCCAGCCCCCTCCCCGAAGCGGAGAGGGGGAGCCGGAAGCCCCTCCCCGCCTCGGGGAGGGGCCACGAACGGGTTTGGCCCTGCGCTGGGCTGAGGGCGAGGTGGTCGGCGAGACAATCAGCTGCAACGGTTGTGGCCACTGTCGAGTTGAACCTCCGGAGCCGGCTCGCGTTGGGCCTCGAAATGGCGAGCGCGGCGAACAGCGCATGTGCCCGATCTTCCGGGCGCGTCCGGAGGAGCCGGCCACGCCGCGCGCCAAGGCCAACCTGATGCGGCACCTGCTCGATCCGGGGACCGACGCCCGGGCCCTGTCCTCGGAAGCGGTGCGGCAGGTGGCCGACCTGTGCGTCAATTGCAAGATGTGCGCCTCGGAGTGCCCGGCCCACGTCAACATCCCCAAGCTGATGCTGGAGGCCAAGGCCGCCAACGTGGCCGAGCATGGCCTGGACCGCAATGAATGGGCGCTGGCGCGAACCGAGATGTTCGCCGCCCTGGGCAGTGCCTTTGCCCCAGTGGCCAACGCCCTGCTGGGCAATCGCCTGACCCGCTTCTTGCTCGAACGTCTGCTGGGCATCTCCCGCCGGCGCCGGCTGCCAGCCTTTGCCTCGCGCACCTTCCTGCGACGAGCCAGCCATCGCGGCTGGACGCGCAAGCCGCGCTCCAGCCGGCCGAGGGTAGCTTACTTCATCGACATCTTCGCCAACTACAACGATCCGACCGTCGCCGAGGCCGTGGTACAGGTGCTGCACCACAACGACGTCGAGGTCTACGTCCCCCCCGGCCAGAAGGGGAGCGGCATGGCCGCCCTGGCCCAGGGCGACGTCGAAACGGCCCGCGAGACGATGCAGCAGAACCTGCGCATTCCTCTCCGACCTGGCCCGCGAGGGCTATCCGATCCTCTGCTCCGAGCCGACCGCCGCCCTGATGCTCCGTCAGGACGCCCTCTACCTGCTCGACGATCCCGACATGCAGCAGGTCGCCAACCAGACGGTCGAGTTCACCTCGTATCTGTGGGAGCTGCACCAGCAAGGCCGGCTGCGCACCGACTTCAAACGTCTGGAGGTGTCGCTTGGCCATCACGTCCCGTGCCACCTCAAGGCACTGGGCGGCCCCCCGGCCGGCCCCGCCCTGCTGGCGCTGGTCCCGGGCCTGCGCGTCCACACCATCGACCGCGGCTGCTCCGGCATGGCCGGCACCTTTGGCATGCGTGCCGACAGCTACGCGCTCTCCCTGTCCGCCGGCCGGCCGATGCTCCAGGAGCTGGCCCATCCCCGGGTGCTGCTGGGCTCGACGGAGTGCAGCACCTGCCGGCTGCAGATGGAGGAGGGGGCGAACAAGCGGACGTTCCATCCGGCGCAGTACCTGGCGGTGGCTTACGGGCTGATGCCGGAATTGCTGCACCGGATGCGGCAGCCGGTTGGCAAGCGGGTACTGCGGTGAGGTTGTTGCAGAGCGAGGGGGCGATCAGGCCGCGCAGAGCGCTCCGGCTGGGTCGTGGAGCCACCCTCGGGCCGGGCCTGGTGTTCTGGCTGGTCCACGGGGCAGCCAGGGGCCTTGCCGGGTAGTCCAGCAATGAGCAATGTCGAGATCCGCGATTGTTGCTTGCAGAAGGCGGTTGAGCCTGGTAGGGTGACATTCATCAGATCCGGGCAGGATGACCAGGTTGAATTGTGACGAAGTTGGCCAGGCCGAACCAGCGGTACAGCTGACAGGCCTGCGCCGCCAGAGCAGAATCCCTCGTGGTGGCAGGGTAGCGCGGCCTGTCAGCTGATCCTGGGCGTTCAGCCAAGGAGTTGCCTGAGACGGCAGTGGAAGCGATCGATGTTGCGCCTGACTGGCTCGTGTGAGCCGTCTGCTGTGCGTGGGTCGTTCGGCGACCGGAGGATGACAGATGACTATCCCTGTGATCTGTCCAAAATGCCAGCACGCAGATACCCTCCCCGATAGTTCGGTCGGCCAGGACCATAGCTGCGCCAATTGCCAGGCACTCTTGCGTATTGAGGCGACGAGGGCCGTCTGCGTGCATGAGCAAATTCAGGCGCAGCTCCCTACTCCTGCCGCCACGCAGGTAGGCCCTCAGCCGGTCGAGGAAACGTCGGGTGATCTCCGGCACACCGACAATGTGCCTCCCGAACTACTGGACCGGATCGAGAACGTCCTCTGGCGCATGCTCACCGGCGTTTTCCGCTTCGCCTTCATTGTTCTCCCTCAATCGATTAGGTGGGAACTGGGCCGAATTTCTCCAACACTCCTCAAGCTCGCCCGGGTCATGGGGCTGCTGTTGTGCTGGTTGGCGGTGGTGTCGCTGCCAACCGTCCTCTGTGTCGTGTACCAGCCGGGCACACTCTGGCTCTTAGCCTCTCTGGTCTGGAGCGCGGTTGCTATTGCGGGGTCAGCCTGGGGCGTGCAATGGGTATTCAAGACGTGGCTAGTAAAGGGGACATTCAATAGGGCTATGCAGACGATATTCAAGAGAAATATGGCCGAACCAGGTGCAGCAGACCGGCCGCACGACTGAGTCTTGCCAAGTTCGCAGCCTGGCCCGCGTGAGCCGGCTGTTGAGCCAGGTCCTTTGGCTCTTTTGCAGGGTGTGTTCCTGGAACCTGTATCACACGAGACGTTGGGGACTCAGCCGGAGCCGAAGTTCCCCGGCATCGTGCTGGCCGCCGGGATCATCTGGATCGTCGTCGGCAGCGCCATCCTGCTCGCCACGGTTCTGGCTGTGTTGGTCTCCGTGCTGATCCGGGGTGAAGGGTCGGCAGAGTCACTGTTCTTGTGGTGCTGGGTGGGCGTGTGCTTCAGCCCGTTCGGTGGGGCGTTCCTCTTCGTTGGCGTGCAGACGGTTCGGGGGACTGCACCGGACACCCTCGGGAACGGCATCGGCTCAATCATCTTCTCTGGCCTGTTCGGCTGGCTGGACTTGACACAGCCCATCTGCTGGCCTGGTCTGGCTCTAATCGTGGCTGGCGTTCTCGCGCTGGTAGGCCGGTCCCAATACAAAGTCTGGAGGAAGGCGCGGAAGGCAAAGCTGGCCTGTCAGCTTCCTTGAACCTGATACCCTAGCCGCCTCAGAAACTCTGCCAACAAAGGCCAATGCCGCCCCAGGGGCCAGCGGCTATGCCCCGGGTGGCCATCCCATCGTTTTCCGTTTTGGCCATTTGACAGTGATTGCATGGGCGAAGCGTAGGCCAAAATGAAAAACGCTGGGAACCCACCGGCACCCGGCCGCCGCTGGCCCCGGGGCGGCATCAGGGGCTCAAATCTCGGCCCTGCGTGCTGGAACCAGCCTATTCCACCCGGTAGTCTGCGGTCGGCTAACGGCCTTTTTTGCCTCTGCAATCGGGGGAACCGGTCAAATCGGCCAGTGCTTCCGCACACTGCGCCAGCGTTCCGCCGCCTCCAACCCTTTCCACTAATTCCTTTGCGATCTGCATGATGCTGGCAAACTCTCGAAGAGAGATTTCTCTCCCGCCCAGTTCCTGAAGAACCTCTTTCACCTTCTCAAAACCTTCCTTGGCGATCTTCAATTGTTCCACGGTGATCGACGTGTTGGCGTCCTTTGGCCGCGCAGCAGTGATCGAATTGTCCGGAGGCATGACAGGTTCTCCCTTTGGGTTTGAGCGGCTTCAACACCGCCATCTTCGCGGGTCAGCTTGTCCGATGCAAGGAAAAAGCCGGCACCAGCCATTCCATTCCTGGCACCATGCCCGGCTTCCGTGTCACGCGGATTTTTTTCAGCCGGCACCGTTGCCCTTCGGCTCACCTGCCAGCCTTGACGCCCGGCCGGCTATAGATGGTGGATCGCGCAGCAGGGGTAGCCTGTTGTGAGATGTAGATTGACTTCGCCCCGAGGCAACCTGGTCATCGAGACACCCCCGATTTTGCCCTTCCAGGGCCTCGCACCAGCCTGGCTGACTCCTGGGGGGACCGTCCCGACCCCTTCGCGCTCGTCCTTGGGCCATCCTGTGCGATCTGCGGGGCAATGGGCAAGTTGGGCAACCTGGATGACGGCAATCGGCCTCACCTCTTCCGCGTCAACCGCCCGCGCTTGATCCGGACCGCAGTGACGGTCTTGCCAATCCTCTCCGCGATCACCGCGTCCGGAACCGTACCCACCAGGGCCAGTTCCTCGGCAGTCCAGCGCGGCCCGTGGTTGCCGGACTGGAGGTTCCGGCCCAGGCCCAGCTTCCGGCTCCGCTGAACCTTTTTTTCTTGACAAGCAACGTCCAGGTGCGATGATATGGCCTGGGTTCTTCAACCTTCAGGAGTGCCGACCATGACCAGAGTAGCCGTCTTTGCCCTTGTGCTGTTGCTTGCCCTGTTCCTGGCACCGATGCCATCGGGCAATGCCCAGAAAGCGGACGCTGACCGACCGTCCGGGGAATGGCGGCAAGACACTGGCAGTTCCATCACCTTCAAGACCCCGAACCGACTGACCTGGAAGGTAGTCACAGACAAGGGACACGAAGTCATCTCGTTTGATGCCGACTACGGCGTCACGAAGGACAGTCGGATTTACGGCATCGTGACCAAATCAATGTATAAGCCCGGGAGTATGCCCAGTGAAGACGATACGTTCTCCTTCCGGTTCCGCATTGACGAAGACGAACTGAACGTCAAGGACGTGAAGGGCAGCGGCTTTGAGCAGTTGAAGGTATACAAGGTAGACGGACGATACAAGAAGGTTGAGGATAAACCCAAGGACAAGCCCAAGGACAAGTAACGACGAACTGACGGACGGCTAACCCGGTGCCGTGAAACCGGAGATTGACACGAGGAGACAGGCTACATGCTGGCGGATCAAAGTTGCTACTTGCCCAGTTGTTGGAACCTTTGCCAGTATCCGACGTTCCGGGAATACTTGGATGCCGAAACGGAAAACGTCAGAGACATGTTGACTGACTGCGCTCCAGATGATTCCCTTGATCCAGAGAGGAAAGCATGGCTTGACGATCAACTCCGATTATTCCAGGCTGAGATGGAGCGAGACAATTTGAGGCGGCGGTTGCGCAGGGAGCAACGTCGTCAACGTCGGGCCGGAAAACTGTTTCAGCAAGACGTGATGGAACTCCTTGAAGCCAAAGAGCAAGTAGCAGCCGAAGCCAAGTCTAGGATTGAAGCCCTGCAAAATCGCATTGAATACCTTGAAGAGTGTGGCCGTTGCAGGGAGTGCTTTGGTTCAATGAAGTAAGGCGCGAGAAGGACAGTTACGGACGGGGCGAGCATCCAGATAGCCCGGCTTGGATGGGCAATCAAGCAGGGAGACGGGACGGGAGAATGTCCGGCTAGACGAACCGATTGAACCCGTCCGCCAGCCAGCTTGCAGAACCGGACACGTTCAGGGAGTTCCTGAAGAAGCTGGGGTGAAGTCCGTGTCCGGTGGGTGCAAGTAGCTGACAGCCCACGAAGGGCAAAGGGTTCGTCCCTCTGGGCTCGCGAAAACGCTCCTGCCCTTCCTGCCGATTTGACGAGAACAACGCCGGCGCTATGGACGGTGCGTCGGCTGGATGGCGGTGCTGGCTGTGAGATGTTGATAGGATGAGATTGACGAAACTGACAGCCGCTTCCCTGGCCCGGCTCTGCCGCCGCGGGCGATGGTGTCGGCTGAGGATCGGCCCCGGCCAGGGAACTCCCGAAAGCCCCCTGATCGCACCGCCGGGCCCTCCGCAGCTGGGCTGACGACTCCCAGAGCGTCCACCCGACTCGCTTCCTTTCCTGGGCCGCCTGGGCCCCTTGGGTGCCCCATCAGCAAGATCAGCACGGCGCACGCCAGGCCGTCCGCCAGCAGCTGCGCCGCCAGCCGGGACCAGGTGCTTGCCGACATGCTGAAGGAAGCCAAACAGGCCAAAGATCAAGATCGCATCGATAAGATCAAAGAGGCCCAGAAGTTCATGGGCGGCCGCAATGTCCGGAAGCGGGAGAGAAAGTAATGAGCGCGAACTGGTTTGCCGCTCACGTTATCACGTGGGTGAAGTACACGGAGCATAAGCAAAAGACCTTCCCCATTTGGGAGAACGTGGTCCTGATCAGGGCAAAGTCGGAAAAAGAAGCCTTCGCCAAGGCCGAAGCACGCGGACAGCAGATGGCTGGGAAAGGGGAAGTGACTTTTACGTGGGGCGGAAAGCCTGCCACGTGGGTTTTCGGAGGCGTGCGGAAGGTGACCACGTGCGACGATCCGGAGGAGCGGCCCGATGATGGGACGGAGATCACCTACACTCAGATGCGAGTCCGGTCACCCGAGGCACTGAGGAAGCTGCTTCAGGGGGAACCGGTCAGCGTGCAGTATATCGAGCAGTATCGTGAATGCAAGTAAGCAGCGGTTGCGTCCCCCAAAGTAGCACCGGGTAATCAGGCCCGTCATCGTAACCGACCTGGTCCGCGAGGGCTATCCGATCCTCTGCTCCGAGCCGACCGCCGCCCTGATGCTCCGCCAGGACGCCCTCTATCTGCTGGACGATCCCGACATGCAGCAGGTCGCCAACCAGACGGTCGAATTCACCTCGTACCTGTGGGAGCTGCACCAGCAAGGCCGGCTGCGCACCGACTTCAAACGGCTGGAGGTGTCGCTGGGCCATCACGTCCCGTGCCACCTGAAGGCCCTGGGCGGCCCGGCGGTCGGCCCCGCCTTGCTGGCGCTGGTCCCGGGCCTGCGCGTCCACACCATCGACCGCGGGTGCTCCGGCATGGCCGGCACCTTTGGCATGCGTGCCGACAGCTACGCGCTCTCCCTGTCCGCCGGCCGACCGATGCTCCAGGAGCTGGCCCATCCCCGGATACTGCTGGGCTCGACGGAGTGCAGCACCTGCCGGCTGCAGATGGAGGAGGGGGCGAGCAAGCGGACGTTCCATCCGGCGCATGTAACCTGGCGGTGGCTTACGGGCTGATGCCGGAATTGCTGCACCGGATGCGGCAACCGGTTGACAAGCGGGTACTGCGGTGAGGGTTGTGCGGGGTGGGAGACGGCGGGGGTAGAATGCCGAGCAGGGAGCTGCGGTATCGTACCGCTGGAAACCGCCGAGCGACCGAGGAATCAGGAGAGCCAGCCCATGCTGCTGCGTGAGCATGTTCCGCTTCTGCCCTTGGGCGGACATCGCTCATTGCGGAAGGGCTGCACGGCGGGTGGCCGATGATGATTGCCGCGAGCCTGCCGCCGGAAGCTGCCAAAGCAGTACTTCGCCGAGCCGCGTGTCCATTCGGGGGCAAGTGTCGAGATCGACGTGGCGACTGTCGAAAGAACGAAGGGGAAGGTCTCTGTGGCGTGCTGGCGACATGGAAGGAAGCCAACGGCGGCGGCATGACCACAGCGGTCAAGATCAACGCCACGGCCAGACGCTCATGGTCGTTACCGAACTTCCGGCGCAGGAGCGAATGTAACGAAGGTGAACGGGTTTGCCGCTCACGATAAAAACGCGAGTGCAAGCTACGTGAAGCCGCGAGTCAGAAGACTCGTCAGCCCTTTGGCGAACAACGTGATCCTGATCCGGACGCAATCGGAAGAAGAAGCCTTCGTCAAGGCCAAAGTGCATGGGAAGCGGGTGGCTGCAGAAAGGGGAAGCGACGTTGTGATCGTGGACGTGGTAACGATTCGCCACCTAGAATTTCGGAGGCGTGCGGAAGGTGACTAGGATGCGATGATCCGGAGGAGTCGGACCCGATGTCTGGGTCCGGAGACCACCGTACACTCATATGCTACTGCCAGGTCGCCTGACGAGGCACTAAGGAAGTGGCGGCTCGAGGGCCGGAGCACAGTCCTGGAGCCTTGGACAGCCGCTACCGACAATGCCGTTATGACTCGCAGATGAGCAGCCGCCGTGGCCCCCACGTGGGGCATGAGTACGCGGGGTTCGGTATCTTGAGTTCACCTACGCGGGCCGAACTGCGTATGCTGCGCATCGACGCCAGTCGTTGCAACCAATCCCTCGCCCCTCGTTACAGGCGCGCCGAGCGCTGAACTCCGCGTTCGGCGTTCTGGTTGCCCCGAAGGAGTTACGACTTTTTCAGATCGACGGCCTTGGGTGCGACTTTCTCCAAGTTGGGTGTCACATCGGCTTCGACATTGCCGAAGGCCCAGCTGAGGCCGCCGAGGAGCAGTCCCTGGAAGAGGGCGTTCTCCCAGACGTCTTCGCGGTGTCCCATCGAGGTGTAGAAGACCCGACCCTTCTCGTGCTTGCGGGCCCAGGTCGCGGGAAACGGCGGCCGTTGGTACATGGCGCCCTTCATGCCTTCCGTTTCCTGGACCAGGATCACGTGCAGGTCGGGAGCGAAGTTCTTCAGAGCATACCATTCCTCGTTCAGGTTGAAGTCCTTGAGGTCCTTGGTCCCTGGGAACTTGTTATCGACCAGCCGCATCAAGGCCTTCTGCTGGGCGCCGTGGACAATGAACTCGCCGCCGAGCATGGCGATGTACGGATCGAGCTGCTTCCGCTCCTGATTCTTGCCGCGGTCGCCGGGGCTGTGGAAGGTGTCGCTGGCGCAATGGCAGCCGACAAACCCTTTCCCCGCGGCGATGGCCTTGAGCAGGGCCGTCTTGCCTTCCGGTGGCATTGCCGGGTAGCTGTCTGTGCCTTTCTCCTTGGTTAAGTCGCCGGTGGTCTCGAACAGGAAGGCGTCGAATTTGCTGATGGTTTCTGGAAGGAACTCCCGTCCGTCCTTGGTGCAATGGACCTCGAAGCCGTGCTTTTGGCCCAGGCCGGTGACGATCCGCTCGGCCAACGACAGTTCGCCCCCCTTGCCGCGACGGACGACGCTGTGCTCGAAGGCTTGCGACCGGGTGTACACCAGCACCCGGCGCCTGGGATTGTCGGCGGCCGCCGTCCAACCGATGGGAAACGCTGACAGTCCGAGGGCAGTTGCAGTCTTGAGCAGGTCTCGACGATTCATGAGAGGTTTCTCCAGGTGGGGAAGAGAGTAGCCCGGTAACAGTTGAGCTTCCAAGGCGATTGTAGGTGATGCGCCGGCCAGAGCAAGAGGCTTGTGGGACCCCGTGAGCTGGTCCCCAGGGCGATGCCCTGGGCTATCGTGTTGCGCCCCTTCGGGGCTGTTGGCTTTCGCCCCGAAGGGGCGCAACAGGATAGCCCAGGGCATCGCCCTGGGTCCGGAGCCGAGGCGGTCTTTTTCTTCCTGAGCCGCAATAAACGGACCGTGGGGTTGTCTCACTCCGTCATTTCCGCTCGAACTTCACCACCCCGCCCACCAGCACCAGCCGGGCCAGCCCGCGCACCTTCATCCCCCCGAACGGCGTGTTCCGGCTTTTCGAGCGGAAGCGCGTCGGATCGATGGTCCACTCCGCGTTCGGATCGATGACCGTCACGTCCGCCGGGACTCCGGGCCGGAGCGTACCGCGCTGAATGCCCAGGACGCGGGCCGGGTTGATGGTCAGCTTCTCGATCAGCTGCGGCCAGGTGAGCACGCCCGGCTCGATCAGTGTCTTGACGCAGACCGGCAGCAGCGTCTCCAGGCCGATGACGCCGAAGGGAGCATATTCCAGCTCGCGGACCTTCTTCTCCGGCGCGTGCGGCGCGTGGTCGCTGGCAATCACCGTGATGGTGCCGTCCCGAAGTCCTTCAAGCAGGGCCTGGACGTGCTCGACCGAGCGCAGCGGCGGCATCATTTTGTAATTGCTGTCGAAGCTGCTGAGACAGGAATCGGTCAGGGTGAAGTGATGCGGACAGGCCTCGGCGGTGACCTGGACGCCGCGGGCCCGGCCCCGGCGGATCAGCTCGACACTGCCGGCCGTCGAGACGTGCAGGACGTGCAGGCGGGCGCCGGTCAATTCGGCCAGGGTGAGGTCGCGGTAGACCATCACCTCCTCGGCCGCCGCCGGCAGCCCACGCAGGCCCAGCCGCATGCTCTCGAAGCCCTCGTGGATCAGGCCGCCCCGGGTCAGGTCGGTGTTCTCGCAGTGCCCCAGCACCGCCCGATCGAACATCCGGCAATACTCCATGCCGCGCCGCATCAGCTCGGCACTGGCCACCGGCACGTCATCGTCGCTGAACGCGACCGCACCGCCCTCGACCAGGCCGCCAATCTCCGCCAGTTCCGCTCCCTGCCGGCCCTTGGTCAGGGCGCCGACGGGGAAGACGTTGGCATGCCCGGCCCGCTCGGCCTGCAGCACGACAAACTCCGCTCCCGCCTGGCTGTCCAGGGCCGGCTCAGTATTGGGCATGCATGCCACCGAGGTGATGCCGCCCGCCAGGGCGGCATCGGTGCCGCTGTGGATGGTCTCGTCCTCCTCCGAGCCCGGCTCGCGCAGGTGAACGTGCATGTCGATCAGGCCCGGACAGACGATCAGCCCGGCGGCGTCGATCTCGCGATCAGCCCGCCGGCCCGGCTGCGCGCCGATGGCCGCGACCAGCTTGCCCTCGATCCACAGGTCGCTGAGCTGGTCCAGACCCTGAGACGGATCGATGATTCTTCCCCGGCGGATGCACAGTGTATTCATGGAGCCCCTCACCCTTCACGCGCCGCCGGGTTTGGTCTTCCAGATCGGATCACTGGGTGTCTCGGTCGCGGCACGGAACCAGCGCGTCATCGTCATTTTCTGCTGCGTGTAAAACTGGACTCCTTCGACTCCCTGGACGTGCAGGTCGCCGAAAAACGACTTGTTCCAGCCAGTGAAGGGAAACCAGGCCATCGGCGCCGGCACGCCCACGTTGATGCCGATCATGCCAGCATTGAAGCGGCGTTTGAATTCGCGCGCCGCCCAGCCGTTGCGAGTGAAGATGCTCGCGCCGTTGCCGTATTCGCATTGCCGGCCCACCGCCAGGGCTTCCTCCAGGTCGCGGGCACGGATCACCGACAGCACCGGACCGAAGATTTCCTCACGAGCCAGACGCATCGTCGGCCGGACGCGATCGACGACGCTTGGTCCGAGCAGAAAACCGGCCGAGGGGAGGTCGAACGCCCGGCCGTCCAGTGCCACCTCGGCACCTTCGTCGCGAGCCACGTCGAGGTAGCCGGCCACCCTGTCGCGATGGGCCCGGCTCACCAGCGGTCCCATGTCCACTGCGGCGCCGCCATCGGTGGAGCCCACCTTCATCGCCGAGCCGACGCGCTTTAAGCCCGCCACGAGATCGTCGGCGATCGGGCCCACCGGGACGGCAACGCTCCCGGCCATGCAGCGCTCGCCACTGCAGCCAAAGGCCGACGCCTGCAGCGCCTTGACCGCCTGCTCCAGATCGGCGTCGGGCATGATGATCAGGTGGTTCTTGGCGCCCCCGGCCGCCTGGACCCGTTTGCCGTGTGCCGTGCCGGTCTCGTAGACCTGCCGGGCGACGGCGGTCGAGCCGACGAAGGAAATGGCCCGCACCAGCGGATGTGTCAGGAGGGCCTTCACCGCGCTCTGATCGCCATGCACGACGTTGAACACGCCCGGCGGCAGTCCCGCCTCGGTCAGCAGTTCGCCCAGCTTCACGGCCGACAGCGGCACCTTCTCCGACGGCTTCAGGACGAAGGTGTTGCCGCAGGTGATCGCCACGGGGATCATCCACAGAGGCACCATCGACGGAAAGTTGAAGGGCGTGATGCCGACACAGACGCCCACCGGGTGCCGGCTGGTCTCGCAATCGACGCTGGGGGCCAGGTTCTCCAGGGCCTGTCCCATGAGCAGGCTGGGAATGCCGCAGGCAAATTCGACCATCTCGACGCCGCGCTGCATCTCCGCGCGGGCCTCGGCGATGGTCTTGCCGTGCTCGCGGGTCACCAGCGCCGCCAGCTCCTCGAAGCGAGCCTGAAGCAGCTCGCGAAAGCGAAACATGACGCGCGCCCGTTCGACCGCCGGCGTCTCGCTCCAGGCGGGCAGCGCGTCGGCGGCACTGCGAACCACCCGGTCAATCTCGTCGGCCGTGCAAAAAGGGACCTGCGCCTGCACGCTGCCCGTCGATGGATTGAAGACGTCCCCACGACGATCGCTGGTCGAGTTTTCCCAGCGTCCGCCGACCAGGAAAGGAACTGTGGCCGACATGCGAAAACCTCCGAATCGTGCTGCCTTCGTCCGCGAAACCGATAATATAGCATCGATGGCGAACCAAACTGGTGTTGCCGAGCCGCGCACGCAGCGCAGCGGAGTAAGCGGTTGTCTGAGCCGCGCACGCAGCGCAGCGGAGTAAGCGGCCCGGGGAGCCCGCAAGGCCGCTTACTCCGCTGCGCTGCGTGCGCGGCTCGGCAGTTTGGCCCGGAGTAATATAGCCAGCGTTGGGATTTCCGTCATCCAGGGAGTGATTGGCATGGCCCGAATTGTGCGCGGCGGTCTGATCCAGGCCACCCTTTGTGAGCGGGCGACGGCTCCGGTCGCCCGGATCAAGCAGGCGATGATCGAGAAGCACGAGGGGCTGATCGCATCGGCCGCCGGCCGCGGCGCCCAGATCGTCTGCCTGCAAGAGCTGTTCTACGGTCCGTATTTCTGCGCCGAACAGGACACGAAGTGGTATGCACTGACCGAACGCGTGCCCGAGGGCCCGACCACCCGCCGCTTCGCTGAAATCGCCCGGAAGCACGGCATTGTGTTAGTGGTCCCAGTCTACGAGGAAGAGAACGTCGGCGTCTATTACAACACGGCGGCCGTGATCGACGCCGACGGCAGCTACCTGGGCAAGTTCCGCAAGGTCCACATTCCGCAGGTGCTGCCGGGCTTCTGGGAGAAATACTATTTCCGGCCCGGCAATCTCGGCTACCCGGTGTTCAAGACGCGCTTTGCGCAGATCGGCGTCTACGTATGTTACGACCGGCACTTTCCCGAAGGGGCGCGCTGCCTGGGCCTGGCCGGCGCTGAAATCGTGTTCAACCCGTCGGCGACGGTCGCCGGTCTGTCCGAATATCTGTGGAAGCTGGAACAACCCGCCCACGCGGTCGCCAACGGCTATTTTGTGGGCGCCATCAACCGGCCCGGCTGGGAAGAGCCGTGGCGCATCGGCGAGTTTTACGGGCAAAGTTACTTCTGCGACCCGCGCGGCCAGGTCCTGGCCACCGCCGCCCGCACCACCGACGACGTCGTCGTGGCCGACCTCGATCTCGACATGATCCGCGAGGTTCGCAACACCTGGCAATTCTACCGCGATCGCCGGCCCGAGACCTATGGGCCGATCACGGCGCCGTAGTGTTGGGGTAGAGCCTCAAAAGGAGACCGGCATGGCCCTGCTGATCAAGAACGGCGAAATCGTGACCGCCGATTCGCGTTACCGCGCGGACATTGCGTGTGAAGGGGAAACGATCACGCGCATCGGCCCTGGCCTGCCCGTGCCGGCCAACGCCGAGGTGATCGACGCCGCGGGGAAGTTTGTCTTTCCCGGGTTCATCGATCCGCACGTTCACGTCTACCTGCCGTTCATGGGCACCTTTGCCAAGGACACCTATCCCACCGCCAGCCGGGCGGCCCTGGTCGGCGGCACGACCACCCTGATCGAGATGATCTGCCCAAGCCGGGCCGACGATCCCCTGGAGGCCTATGAGCTTTGGAAGTCCCAGGCGGCCGGGCGGTCGGCCTGCGATTATGCGTTTCACATGGGCGTGACGCGCTGGGATGACAGGACGGCCGAGATCCTGCAGCGCATCGTCGCGCGACGGCACGGCTTCCTTCAAGGTGTTTCTCGCCTACAAGGGCGCCTTCGGCATCGACGACGGCGAGCTGTTCCGCACCCTGGCGTTGGCCCGGCGACTCGGGGTCATCGTCACCGCCCACTGCGAAAACGCCGAGATTGTCGCCCAGCTCCAGGCCCGGCTGCTCGCGGAAGGCAAGACCGGCCCGGAATGGCACGAACCGTCGCGTCCCACCTCGGTCGAGGCCGAGGGGGTCCATCACCTGGCGACGTTCGCCGAGCTGACCTCTGCCCACGTCTACGTCGTCCACACGTCCTGCATCGAGGCCCTCGCCGCGGCACATCGGCGCAGCGAGCGCGGCGTCCGTCTGTGGGTCGAAACGGTGGTGCCTTATCTCGTGCTCGACAAGACCGATGCGGAGCGGCCCGACTTTGAAGGCGCGAAATACGTCATGTCGCCGCCCCTGCGCGAGCGCCGGCATCAGCAGGCCTTGTGGAACGCGCTGGCCGCCGGACAGATCGACACCGTCGCCACCGATCACGCGCCCTTCGACTTCCGCAAGCAAAAAGAAATGGGCCGCGGCGATTTCACCAAGATCCCCAACGGCATCCCCGGCATCCAGGACCGCATCCACCTGCTCTACACTCAGGGCGTGGCGACCGGGCGCATCGACCTGCACCGGTTTGTTGACGTCGCCTCGACGCAGGCGGCGAAACTGTTCGGCCTGTTTCCGCGCAAGGGGACCATTCAGCCGGGGGCCGACGCCGACCTGGTCGATCTTCGATCCGAACCAGCGGGGCGTCATCTCGGCGCGGACGCAGCTGATGAACGTGGACTACAGCGCCTTCGAGGGCTGGCCGATCCAGGGACGGGTGGAAACGGTGACGGTGCGCGGCAAGGTGCAAGTTCGTGACGGCGCGTTTGTGGGAGCGGAGAATCACGGGCGGATGCTGCGGCGCGAGCCGACGCATGGGGGGTAGATTCCTGGGGCGTTGCCGTCCCTGGGGCGTTGCCGTCCCTGGGGCGATGCCCCAGGCTATCCTGTTGCGCCCCTTCGGGGCGAAAGACAAACCCCCGGACCGTTTTCGCCCCGAAGGGGCGCAACAGGATAGCCTGGGGCATCGCCCCAGGACTGTTGCGCCCCTTCGGGGCGAAAGACAAACCCCCGGACCGTTTTCGCCCCGAAGGGGCGCAACAGGATAGCCTGGGGCAACGCCCCAGGAATCTACCCCCGCGCCAGCGCATCGCTCTGACGAACGAAGTCGTCACCGCGCCATTCGTGGTCGGTCTTGACCGGCTGACCTTCCGGCTTGGCAGCGGTCCTACCGCCGCGGGCCTCGGCCTGCCGCCGGACCAGGTCGTAATGGGTGGTGAAATACTGCAGGCTGTGCCCCTTGAACTCGGCCAGCGTGCGAAACTTGTGTCGCTCCATGAACGCGGCCAGCTCGTCGCACATCGCTCGAACACAGCGATAGCCCACCTTCATGACGTAAGTGCAAACCTGCACCGTGTCGCAGCCCAGCAGGAGAAACTGCGCCGCATCGCGTCCCGATTCGATGCCGCCGATGCCCGACAGTGATCGGCCGGGGAACTCGCTCCGGATCAGCTGGGCGATCTCCATGCACATCCGCAGCGCCACGGGCAGGATCGCCTTGCTCGAATAGCCGCCGGGAGTCGTGAACCCTTCGACGGACGGCTCCGGACGCAGCGTTTCCAGGTTGACGCCAATGACGCTGCGGATCGTATTGATGGCGCTGATTCCCTGGCAGCCGGCGCAAGGCGGCCCGGGTGGGGTCTTCGACGTGAGTGACGTTGGGCGTCATCTTGGCCCAGACGGGGACCCTGGCGGCACCCATCACCCAGCCGCACACTTCCTCCAGGATCTCCGGGTTCTCGCCCATGGCCGATCCCATGCGGCGTTCCGGCAGCCCGTGAGGACAGGAGAAGTTACACTCCAGCGCATCGACCCCGGCCTCCTGGCAGCGCTCGATGATCTCCACCCAGGCGTCCTTGCCATATTCCTCCATGATCGAGGCGATCAACACCCGCTCGGGATACCTGTCCTTGATCTGCTTGAATTCCTGGATCCAGGTGCTGAAGGGCCGATCGCTGATCAGCTCGATGTTTTCCCAGCCGATGATCTCATTGCAGCCACTGGCACGCAGGCGGCGTAGCGCGGCTGCACGTTGACGACCTTGGTGGCGTCGAGGCTGATGGTCTTGCAGATCACCGCGCCCCAGCCCTCGTCGAACGCCTTGCCAATGACGTTGGCGTTCGTGCCCGGCGGCCCGGAAGCGATGACGAACGGATTGGGCAACTTCAAGCCGTCAACAAGCAGGCTGAGATCGGGCATCGTAAACCTCTCCGCGGCGAAAGGGTTTTGTTGCAAACGCGCCAGGATGTGCTGCGCTGGAAGTCCCATTGTGTTGCTGGCTTCCCCGCCCTGAGTATACCTGGATTGCCCGGGAATTACCACGCCCCTGCCGCAGCCGGGCCGAAACCAAGCAATCGGAAAAGCAACCCTTGATCTTGCGCTCTACTGTTCTATAATTCTAGTACAGTGGAACAATGATAACCTTCGCGCTTGATTCCCAGAGTGGTGTGCCGGTCTATCGGCAGATAATGGATTTGATCCGGCACGGGATCGCCTCGGGCCGGCTCTGTCCAGGGGAGCAACTGCCGACCGTGCGGGGGCTGGCGGTGGAGCTGAAGGTCAATCCAAACACGGTGATCAAGGCCTATTCGCTGCTGGAACAGCAGGGCGCGCTGACCACCGAGCAGGGCAGCGGCACCTTCATTGCCGAGGCCGTGGCCGCCCAGCTCTCGCCGCAGGAGCGCGAGGCGAAGCTGCTGGCCCTGTGCGCCGAGTTCCTGGGCCAGGCGGCCCAGTACGGCTTCGCGGCCGACGACGTGCTGCGAGCCATCCAGAAACTGGACTCCGGGAGATCGTCCTCATGAGCCCGTTACCCGATCCGGAATTGGTGCTCGACGGCAGTGGACCGCTCCACAGCCAGATCGAACGGCAGTTGCGCCGCCTCATCCAGACTGGCGTGCTGATACCGGGAGAAGAGTTGCCCACGGTGCGGGCGGCGGCCGTGGCGCTGCAGATCAATCCGCACGTGGTGGAAGAGGCTTACGAGACCCTGGAGCGAGAGGGCTATCTGACGCGGAACGAGGGGACGGGCGTCCTGGTCGCGCCCGAGCTGCCCAGGGTCGGACTGGAAGAGTTGTGTCGGGACTTCTTGAGACAGGCCGCGTGCAGCGGCTATCCGATCAGCGAAGTGCTGCGCGTGCTGCACGCCCAGATCGAAACGAGGATGCCATGATCAAGACCAAGATCGAAACCGAAGTCGCCCTGCAGAGGGAGCACATCGCCCGCGAAGTCAAGCGCGCGGGCATGTTCGTGCTGAACGTGGTGCTCTTCTTGCTGATCGTATTGCCGACTATTTTCACTCAGGTCGCGCTGAACCAGTTCTACCTCATACCGACGATCGTGGCCGGGATCGCGGGCCTGGGCGTGCTGCTCGGCTTCCGGGTGGCGCAGCAGTGGGACAGGGCTGTGGTGCTGCGCCTGGGGCGGTTTCACGCCCTCAAGGGGCCCGGCATCTTCTTGCTGGTCCCGCTGATCGATACGGTGGCCCGCTACGTGGACATGCGCATCTGCGCCACCGAGTTCTTCTCCGAGGACACGCTGACGCGCGACACGGTTCCGGTGCGGGTCGATGCCATCTGCTTCTGGATGGTGTGGGACGCTCAGAAATCGGTGTGCGAGGTGGAGAACTACTACCGTGCGATCGCGCTCTCGACCCAGACGGCCCTGCGCGACACCATCGGCACGCACACGCTCCAGGAGATGCTCACCGAGCGCGAGGCCCTGGGCCATGCACTCCAGCAGGTGCTGGACAGCAAGACCAACCCGTGGGGAATCACGGTGCAGTCGGTCGAGATCCGCGACGTGACCATTCCGGAGAACCTGCAAAACGCGATGAGCAAGCAGGCCCAGGCCGAGCGCGAGCGGCAGGCCCGCATCATCCTGGGCACGGCCGAGACGGAAATCGCCTCCAAGTTCGTCGAGGCGGCCCAGCCGTACCAGAACAACCCGGTGGCCGTCCACCTGCGGGCGATGAACATGCTGTACGAGGGGCTCAAGGAAAAGGGCTCGATCATCATCGTGCCGTCGTCGGCGGTGGAGACGATGAACCTCGGCGCCATCGGCGGCATGGCGGCCCTGGCCAAGGGCAAGGAGGATGGGGCCGGCAACCACGTCCTGGCCGATCGGAATTCGTGAGCTGCTGGCGCTGCTGGTCTTACTTGTCTTCGGGCGGCAGCGGCCACAGCCACACGGTCCGGTCCACGGCGCCGGTCAGGGCGTGGCGGCCGTCGGGAGAGATGGCCGCGGAATTCCCGACGAAGCGACGCAGTTCCTTGCCGGTTTCCAGGTCCCATAGCCGGACAGTTCCGTCGTTGCCGGCCGAGAGGGCACGGCGGCCGCTGCGCGAAAACGTCACGCCGGCCACGTCGCCGGCGTGGCCGGTGAACTGACGCAGTTCCTTGCCGGTTTCCACGTCCCACAGCCGCATCGTCCGGTCGATGCTCCCGGACAGGATCTGCCGGCCGTTGGGCGAGAAGACCGCACGCCGGACTTCCTTGGCGTGCCCCTCGAAGCGGCGGACCTCCTTGCCGGTGTCCAGGTCCCACAACCGCACAAGTCCTTTCTCCTGGAGTCCTCCTGCGCTGACGACCAGGCGACCTTTGGGGGAAAAATCCACGCTCCAAAGACCAACACCGTCCTCGAGTCGCCGCAGCTCTTTCCAGTGCTCCAGGTCCCACACGTGGATGACGCCATCGTGGCCGCCCAGGAGGGCCTGCCGGCCGTCGGGCGAAAACGCCACGCTCGCGATGCCCGGGTTCTGCTGGCCACCGGGCCGAAACTGGCTCCGGTTCAGTTCCTTGCCGGTTTCCAGGTCCCAGAGCCAGACCGTCCCGTGTACACTGCTGGCCAGGCCGCGGCGGCCGTCGGGGGAAAACGCCACGGCGGAGATTACCTGGTTCGGGTCCTGGTGGCGGCAATCGAAGAAGCGGACCTCCTTGCCGCTGCGCACGTCCCACAGGCGAACGGTGGAGTCCCAGCCGCCGGTCAGGGCCCGGCTGCCGTCCGGGGAAAACGCCACGCACCACACGGGTTCGGTGTGTCCCGCGAAGCGGCGAATCCCGAACAGGGCCTCCACCTCGCCGCGCAGCGACTCCGGCGACCCTTCCCTCGGCTGGGGGGGGGTGAGGAAGGCATGGGTGAGCCACTGCCAGGCCTCGTTCGTGTGCCCCAGGCGATGGATAGCCATGGCCAGCAAGAAAGACCAGTTCTGCGGGAAGGGCTGTTTCCGCGTCTCCCTTTCCTTCACGGCCTCAGTCAGGCGCTGGACGGCGGCCTCGACCCGGCCGGCGCGGTAGAGGGCCAGCGCCAGGATTTCCAGCTGCCTATCCCGGTCCATTGGCTCGGCCGTGGCCAGCGCCGTTTCGGCGAGCGGCACGATCCGTGCCGGGTCCACGACGGGCCGCGCTGCGAGCAAGCAGACGCGGGCCGTATCGTAAGCCATGTCGGAGTCCCGGGTCTGACCAAACCGGGCCAGCAGCCCAGAGCAGGCACGCTGGTAGGCCTCGGTGTTCCCTGCCCTGTAGTGTGCCTCGGCGTGCTTCCAAAGGAAGGAGGAGTCCGAACCGAGCGCGACAGCCTTCCCAAAGTCGGCGGCGGCCCGGTCCCACTGCCGCAGCTCGCTGTAAGCCTGTCCCCGAAACTCCCAGACCTGAGATCCTTCCGCGCCCAGCGCGATGGCTTTGGTAAAGTCCGCGACTGCCGGCCCCATCTCTTCAGGGTGTGCCGGCGCCCCCAAAGACCCAAAGCGAGCCCTGGAGTAATGAGCCATGCCGCGGTCGAAGTAGTGCTTCCACACGTGAGGCTCCGCCTCGAGCAAGCGCTCGAGGTGCCAGAGGGCGGCGAACCAGGCGTCGCCATCGATGCAGAACTCGACCTCGCGGCGGTGCCAGGCGAGCCTGTCCGGAGTCGGCGAGAGAGGGCCGCCCAGTTCCTCCAGGCGCCGGCGGCTGGCCTGCCAGGTGTGCGGCGTCAGCCAACCCACCACGTTGGCGGCGTCCAGGTCCCGCCCACTTATCAACTGGGCCCAGAGAGCCACCCCAGCCACCGGACCTTCTTGAGGAGGGGGCGGAACCGCCCAGCGGCACACCGAAAGGGATCCGGACGTGAAGAGTACCGTGAGGACCGTCTGCCCGTCGGGACAGAAAACCACACTCGCGGCCCCTTCCGAAGGCACCGGAAAGCCGAGCGGCTTTCCGGTGGCGCAATCCCAGAAGCGCCCGACACCGGCGCCGCCGCCCGTCAGCAGGGTCCGGCCATCGCGGCTGAAGGCCACGGCCGGGACCGGGCCCGAATGATGCAGAGGAGGGCCGACCTGCGCACCCGTGGACACGTTCCAGAGGCGGACCGTCCTGTCGGCGCTGCCCGTCGCTGCCAGACTCCCATCAGGACTGAAGGTCGCGACCAGGACCTTGCCTTGATGGACGAGCGGCTCGCCAAGGGGTTGCCCCCCGTGCGTGTCCCAAAGCCGTGCCTGGTGTTCGCTCGCGGTCAATCCCGTCCGGCCGTCCGGGCTCAACGCCACCGTTTGCAGGCCGGCATGCGCGAGGACCGGGCCGAGGGGCTGCCACCTGTCCACGTCCCACAACCGAGCGGTCCCATCCTGGTTTCCCAGCAAGACCGTTCGGCCGGCCGGCCCGAAAGCGATCCCCAGGGTCTTGCCTGGCTGACCGGGAGGCCCGGTGCGCTTCCACTCGCCCCTTTCCCCAAGCCACAGCACCGAGGCCCCAGTGTCCGTGGTCTGCACGTGTTTCCCCCCCACCGGATCCTGCACCGTCGTGCGGGCCCGGACCGCGCCGCTCACCAGGATCCGTTGGCCGTCCGGGCTGAAAGCGGTGGCCAGAATCCGTTCATCCATTTCGAGAGGCAGACCAATCTTTTTCTGACCCGCCACGTCCCAGAGAGCGACGATTGTCTTCGAGCCAGTCTTCGAGACTTTTGACACCCCAATCAGGAGGGTCTTCCCCTCCGGGCTCAGCAGGGGACTCTGAATATGCGAAGTATGCAAGGGTATCGGCCAGCGTTCGAGGAGGCTGTCCGCCGCTGTTTCCCAGAGCCGTGCAGTCCCGTCGGCGCACCCTGTGAGCAGAGTCCGGCCGTCGGGGCTGATGGCCACGGCCGAGATCACCCCCTGCTGGGTGATCTGGGGCCCCTCGTACCGCCACGCGTTAATGAACTTGGCCGTGGGGGTGGTCCCGAGCCGAGCCGTCCCGTTCGCGCACCCGAGGAGCAGGGTCCGGCTGTCAGGGCCGATGGCCGCACCCATGACCCCCTTCACCTCGCTGCCCTGCTGTGTGCCACCCTCCAGGTTATACGGCGGCCAAAGACTGCCTACCTCGGTCACCCCACAGATATCGACGGTGTCCGACACCATGAGGAGCCACCTGGCGTCGGGACTGAAAGCGACGGTATCGGGCGCATGGACCATTCTCGGTACGTACGCCTTGCCGCAGAGCTTGCCTGAAGGCGCCTCCCAGAGCTGAACCACGCCTCTGGGGTTCCCGGGGGTTCCAACAAGAGCAACAGGGCGATCATCCTGGGGAACAGGATCCTTATCCGCGGACGTCACAACAAACCGGCCGTTTGGGTGAAAGACGGCCGTCCAGATCAGGCCTTGCTGCGGGAGGGGCGGGCCGAGCGGTTCTCCGGTCAGCGCGTTCCAGAGCTGCGGCGTCGTGCCGCTGGCCGTCAGGACGATGCGGCCATCGGGAGCAAGTGCCGTCGCCTGGATTCGCCTTGTGAGTTCCAGCCGTTTGCCGAGCGGCTTTCCGGTGGCCGCATCCCACAGGTGAACTGTCTTCGTTGTTCTGGTCAAGACCGTTCGGCCGTCTCTGCTGAATTCCACGCCCGCGACGGGGCCGGGATGGGCAAGGGGGGCTCCTTTCGGCCGGCACGTGTCAACGTCCCAGAGTTGAGCCGTCTGGGTGTCTTTGCCGGTCAAGGCCGTCCGGCCGTCGGGACTCAGCCTCACCAGACGGGTGGCGAAACCTCGATGCGGAATGGGCGCGCCAAGGGGTTCCCTCGTGTTCGTGTCCCAGCGCCGAACCTCGCCCTTGAAAACCGTTGTACCTGGGACGGGAAACGCGGGTTCCAGCCCGATCTCGCTGACGGTCAGGAAGGATTTCCCGTCCAGGCGGAAAGCCACGAGGTGGACGGGGCCCTGCTGGGGGTAGACCCCTTTCAGAGGAATCAATCGGTCCTGCCAGGCGGCCAGGTTCGTGCGGATCACCCGCTGCAGATCGCCGGCATCCTCGGGAGCGTTCTCCAGGCCGCGCGCGAGCCAGAGCAGGCCGTGGCCGACGTCGCCCCGGTCGCAGTACTCGAGGCCCTTGTCCAGCAGGAAGGTGCTGAGGGTGATTTGCGCCTGGCGCTGCTCCTGTCCCAACTTTTTGTTGGCGCCTTCCAGCTGATTGATGGCCTCGTCCTTCATACCGCTCTCGGCGGTCGCGCGGATCAAGCCCAAGCTCGTGCCGATGATCCCGCCCACCAGCGCCAGAACGACCAGGGCCGCCGCCAGCACGGCGCCGCGGTTGCGCCGCACAAACTTTCGGAGCCGGTACGATGCGGACGGCGGGGAGGCCAGCACCGGTTCATCGTGGAGATGTCCCTCCACGTCGCCGGCCAGGGCGCTGGCTGTCTGGTAGCGCCGATTGCGGTCCTTCTCCAGGCACTTCATGACGATCCAGTCCAGTTCGCCGCTCACCAGCCCCTTCAGCTTCTTCGGCTCGACGCCGCGGTTGGCCGCGATGCCCGCCAGCCCTTCCGTGGTGGTCAGCCGCTTGCTCGGCGGCGGCGGTTCCTCCTCGCGGATGACGCGAAGGGACTCCAGCAGCCCTGCCATCCTGAGCCGCCGGCGCTCCAGAGGCGTGGTGCCGGTCAGCAGCTCGTAAAGCATCACGCCCAGCGCGTAGACGTCGCTGCGGGTATCGACGTCCTGCGAGTTCAGCTCGGCCTGTTCCGGCGACATGTATTCCAGCGTGCCGACCACCTGGCCGATCTCGGTGACCAGCGTCCGTTCGGGCAGCTCCTGGGCGGTGGCCTTGGCGATGCCGAAGTCGATCACCTTGGGCGCCGGCTGGCCGTCGTACAGGGTGACGAGCACGTTGGAGGGCTTGAGATCGCGGTGGATGATTCCCTTGGCGTGGGCATGCTGCACCGCCAGACAGACCCGCACGAACAACTCCAGGCGCTCCCTCGGGGTCAGGTGCTGCTCGTCGCAATACGTCGTGATCGGCATCCCCTTGACCAGCTCCATGACGAAGTAGGGCCGGCCGCTTTCCGTCGTGCCGGCGTCGTAGACCCGGGCGATGCTGGGATGATCCATCAGGGCCAGGGCCTGGCGTTCGGCCTCGAAGCGGGCGATCACCTGCCGGCTGTCCATGCCCGGCTTGATGATCTTCAGAGCCACCTGGCGCTGGACCGGTTGGGTCTGCTCGGCGAGGAAGACGGCCCCCATGCCGCCCTCGCCGAGCAGTTGCAACAGCTTGTACGGGCCAATCACCGTGCCGGGCCCTTCGCCCCGCAGCTGGTCCGTGACGGCCGCCAGGGCGCTGGTGGGCTGATCGAGCAGACTGTTGGCCTGGTCGTGGGCCTTCAGCAAGACCTCGACCCGCTGCCGCAGCTCCGCATCGGCCGCGCAGGCCTCGTCGAGATAGGCGGCACGCTGTTCGGCGGGGCGCTCGACGGCGGCCAGGAAAATAGACCGGGCTTGCTGGGGGTTCGCATTCATCGGCCTGGCTCCTCACCTTGCACCACGTCAGGACAGAACCGAGTACTTCCCAGCGATGTCTGGCTGGTTGGTGGACGCGATCAGCTGGAAATGCTGCAGCGTGTAACTGTCCAGGATAACCGGTGTGGCGGCGGTGTTGTCAAGCCCGCCACCCGTCCCCGTGCCGCTGCTTCCCGAGGACTTCTTGTTTTTCCCGCTGCCGCCTGCACCGCCCTTGGCGACATTGGACGTCACCGTGCTGCTCGTGAGAGTCACGGTCCCGCCGGTAACGGAGAGCCCGCCGCCGGAGCCGTCGCCGCCATCGCCGCCGGTGCCAGCGGTCCCGCCGCCGCCCTGGCCGCCCAGGGCGTAGTTCGTCTGAAAGGTAGCAGAGGTCAGGTTGACTGTCCCGCCGCTAACGGAGAGCCCGCCACCAAAGCCATCGCCGCCGGCGGCGCCGTCCTGATTCCCGACGCCACCCTGGCCGCCCTGGGCGTAGTTCGTCAGGAATTTCTCGCCGGTCAGGTTGACGGTCCCGTCGGCAACGTAGAGCCCGCCCCCCGACCCGCTGCCGCCCGCGCCCGCCCTGTTCCGGACGCCAGTCGATGCCGCGCCTCCGTTGCCGCCCACCGCGTTGTTCTGGCTCACGGTCACGCCATTCAGGTTGGCCGTCCCGCCTGCCACGTAAAGCCCACCGCCGAGCCCGTTGCCGCCCGGCTGGCCGATCGGACGACCGCCGCCGGCACGATCCTCGTAGCCGGGCAAGCCCGTGCCGCCCAGTGCGTGGTTGTTCTGGATGGCGCCGCCGGTCAGCGTCAGCGAACTGGCCGCGCCGCCAGACCAGATGCCGCCGCCCTCGGCTGCGGTGGCCGGGTTGACGTAATACCCGGCGACCCCCTGGGCGGTGTTCCCCTGGACAGTCACGTTGTTCAACGTCAGCACGCCCTGGTTGTAGATGCCGCCGCCCTCGGCTGTGGTGTTCGGGGTGGGGTATTGCCCGGCGACCCCCTGGGCGGTGTTCCCCTGGACAGTCACGTTGTTCAGCGTCACGGTGCCCTGGTTGAGGATGGCCCCGCCCTGCGCCGCCACTCCCGGGCCGTTGGCGTAGCCGCCTTGCAGGGTCAGGTTTGTCAGGGTCAAGGACGCCCCGGCAGCCACGTCGAACAGTCGAAACGCCGTCCCCGAGGCGCTGCTGCGGGCGATGGCGTCCCCATTGCCGATGATGGTCAGGTTGTCGTTGGCGGCGATGACCGGCAGACCGTTTGCTCCGTCGGTCGTATTGTTCTGGTCGGCCAGCGTGAAGGACGTGCCGGCCGCCAGCGTGATCGTGTTCGCGCCGGGAGACCCGTTGGCCAATCCGATGTCCTTGATCAGGTCCGAGGCGGTGCTCGCCAGGTAGGCGGATGGCAGAGACCGATCTTCCAGCTGTTCCAGGTTGGGACGCTGGCTGGCCCGACGCCGAGTTTGCATCCGGGAGGAAGTCCCACGCGGGAAACGGAGGGTGGCAACAAGCGACATGGTCGTTATCTCCTGCAAAAAGTGGTTCACAGTCCAGCAAGCCGAGAGGCCATCGGCGCAGACCGAACGCCGGGGCGACGTGCGCTGGACAATTACCTGGTTGTGGCTTTGCCGACGCTGGCAAGGAAGAGCGACCGTGCTTGCTGGGGATCAGCATTCATCGGTATGGCCCTCTGCTAGACAGTGCGAGAATGGGGCCGGGGAAGTCTCATTCCGGAGAGGAATTTTCCTGAAGCCGGGCGAGAAGCCAGGCCCGGGCGTACGTCCAGTGCCGGAACGCCGTGGCCCGGGAAAGGCCCGTCACGTCAGCGGCCTCCTCGACCGAGAGGCCGGCGAAGAGGCGGAGCTTGGCGATTTCGGCCGCGCTGCTGTCCTCTTGCATCAGGCAGGTCAGGGCATCGTCCACGAGCAGCCACTCTTCCAGCCGGGCCTCGGCGGCCGCTTCGATTTTCGCCAGGTCCACGCGCTGCCGATCGCCGCCGTGCTTGACGGTTTTCTTGCGGCGGGCGTTGTCGATGAGGATGCGCCGCATGGCCTCGGCCGCGGCGGCAAAGAAGTGGCCGCGGCTGTTCCATTGTCGGGCCTCGTCAGTATCCACCAGCCGCAGATAGGCCTCGTGGACCAGAGCGGTTGGCTGAAGGGTCTGCCCGGGCTTCTCATCGGCCAGCCGGTCCGCCGCCAGCTTGCGCAGCTCGTCATAGACCAGCGGTAAGAGCTGGGCGGCGGCCTGCGGTTCACCTTGCTCGATTGCGGACAGGATGCGGGTGACTTCACTCATGGGCGGTTCTCGTCGGTCTTCCTCGGCGCCCGGCGGCCGAGCGGATCGCTGGGGAGTTGGAGTTCGGATGCCTGCCATGCCGAAAGCTCCGTTGCCGCGAAGGCGAAAAGCCTTCCTGATTGTACGACCTGATTACTTGCCAGTCGATCGCAGGTGCCGTACACCACCCTTGCACCCAGGGACGGGCCTCCAGAGGGCCAGGTCTAGCTCCGGTGCCTTGCACCAGGGCGGCGTTGCGCCGCCCGAGCGTTTGCTGTCCGATGCATCCCAGGGAAGGCTGTTTCAGCCCCGCTGTCGGCAAGAAGTTGCCGCGCGGCGTCCTGGGCTGGAACAACCGCGCCAACCGTGGTCCCAGGACGCCGCGCGGCAACTTCTTGCCGGCGGGTCCGAGAGCCTTCCGTGGTCCAGGTCGTGTGGTAGACGTCCTCCGGAGCAAGCAAGGGGCAGCCCGCCGACGGGTGGGCTGCCCCAAACTCTTCGGTGACCCTCCTCCAGGAGACGCAGCATGAAACCGGTGTTCGTCCTCTTTGCCGGACTGGCTTTCGGACTCTGTCCTTCCCTGTTTGCTCAGACGCCCGCGGAGAACAAGAGCCAGGCGCTGGAAAAAAAGCTGTCCGCCGAGCAAAAGCGCTTGCTTGAAGATTTCGTGGACCTGCGCGTCCGCCAGGAAGCCCACGACTTCGACCCGACCCAGGGGACACCCAGGCGCACGCGGGCGGAAATCCGTGCCGCCATTCTGGACGGCATCACCTTCTGGCCGCCGCTCGTCGCCCAGGGCTTCTGGCGCGACCTCCCCTGGAGGATCAAGCAGGATTCCCGCCGGCTAGACCCGCTGTACGTTTCAGCAGAAGAACGCAAGGCCGCCGCGCGTTTGCCGGCCGCGGCCAAGGAAGACGTCGCCGGGCTGCTCAGCGATAATCTCGGCGTCGTCTTCGCTGCCCGGCGAAAACTGCTCACGTACGGGGATGCCTGTCGTTCCCTGGTTGCGGATCAAGCCGCCCGGCTGCCGCTCGGCTCCGCCAAACGGCTGCGCCACGAGGACCTCCTGGCACTGCTCGACCGGGAAGAGGCGCACGAAAGGCTTGTCCGCATCACGGAGTTGGCCTTGCAAAAGGCCGCCACGCTGGAAAAGAAGCGGGGCAAAACCTCGACCATTGCTGTCTTGATGGCACGCCGGATTTGTGACGTGGGCGACCGAGAAAGTCCGTATTGCCACCTGTGTTACTGCAATTTCATCCGGAACAATCACGACTACAGCGACGGTGTCGCCCTCTGCTTCGGCAATGGCCAGGGCAACGTCCTGGGGATCAACTTCCACGGCGGCCACGATAATCGGCTGTGTGCTCTTGCAGGGCCCCGGTACGAGGACGTGAAGACGGCACCAGGGCCGGAGACGACGGCCAAGTGGTGGCGCGATCGCAGGGGTGTGGACATGACGGCTGTCGTCGATCAGGTGTATCTGCTGCACGTGAAGGACAAACAGGACAAGGTCAACTTCACAGTGAAGTTCAAGGTCCGCGACCTGAGTTTGGACGAGTGGATCATCATCGAGTGGGAGCGAATCCCGCAGGAGAAATGATCCAGTTTCCCAGGCCCGGCTGCGGCGCTGGCGGAACCGGGCAGCACGGCAGAAACGAAGGCGTCGTCGCTCAGAAGCTGAACTCCAGACCGAAGGTGAGTCCCTGAGCCCAGAAATCGGTGGTCTGGAACAGCGCCGCCGGATGGCCGGGCTGATTGCTCGTGCCGTAAGCCGGGTTGGTCGGCACCAGAGCGGGATTGACGCCGGGGTCGATCTGGTTGCCCGGACGGACCACGTCGCTCCAGTAGAGGAAGGTGTAACCGGCCGTGACCTTGACGTTGTCCGTCAGGTCCAGGCCAATCCTGACCAACCCCTCCGGAACGTACGCGAAGGGGCTGTGGTAGTTGCGGCTAATGTTGGACGGCTGGGCGAAGACGCCTCCGGGGGCGGTGCCGGTCAGCGGGCCAAGGACCGTGCTGGAACCATCGACGATCACCAGCTGCTGCGTCGTTCCCAGGGCCAGTTTGCCTTGGAGGACCAGGCTCAAGGGGCCCCGACGGAACTGGCCGCGGGCGCCGAACTGACCGCCGTAGAAGTGGTCGGTTGCCTTGAACCGATCCTGGGTGCTGACCTGGGAGCCGGTCGCAAGCGGCGCACCCTGAAATCCGGCTGCGACCGGGTCGAGCAGGCTGAACTGGTCGCGAATCAGCACGTCCTCGTTCAGGTCGAGAGAGCGCATGCCGCCTAGCACAATCAGGCTCAGCCCCTGCTGCTGGAAAACATTGAAACGGGAGTTGATTTCCCACCCCGACAGGCGCGTGTGCGAGACCACGCTGGTGCCGGCGTTCAGACCGGGAAAGAGTGGGCTGGCCGGCACCGGGTTGGCCTGGAACCCGACGGAGCGCTGTTCCAGGAAGAACAGGCTCTTCTCGAAACTGAGCAAATCGTTCACCGGCGCGATCAGGGTCACTTTCAGGCCCGAGAACGGACCGTAATTGAACGAGTTGCCGGGGAACAGCTCCTGGGGACCGGGAGTGCCAAGCGGTCCAGCGGTGGAATTCGGATTGCCATTCGGCGCCAGCGGGCCGTTGAGCGGGCCGTCCTTGATCCACCAGAACAGGTAGTCCGCCGAGAACTGAACGGGCGGTTCAGCGGCGGTCTGACCTTCCTGGGGCAAGGTCAGGGGTGTTTGGGGAGGTGACGGGGCGACCGGCGGCTCCTGGGCCCAGCTGACCGTTCCGGACAGCATCAGGAACACCGCCAGCAACAAGTGCTTGTTCATGGAACGCTCCTTGCTCCATTGTTGCCGGTTCCCCGGATCAGGCGTTATTTGTTCCTATCGTCCAGGACACGCTTCTGTCCGAATGGATCTCCGGGAAACAACCGCGGCTGCCGATCCAGTTTGCGGGTTGGAGGGAAAAGGATGGTTGTGCCGGCGATGCGGAGTATGATGTTCAGAGGCACTAACGGAACGGCGAGCGGCGCGGCGTCAGCCCGCCGGTAGAAAGCCCTTACCGGCGGGCTGACGCCGCGCCGCTCGCCTTTTTCCGTTAGTGGTCTTCATGGATTTCGAGGCTCTCTGCCGAAGGAGCGCGTGCCATGGGATTGGTCAAGGCGAAAGTGATCCTCAAGAACCCCCGCAAGCCCGACCTGCAACCGCTCGAGGTCGAGGCCCTCGCCGATTCCGGGGCGGTGCATCTTTGCCTGCCGGCACACGTGCAGATCCAGCTGGAGTTGGAAGAGAGCGCGAAAAAGGAAGTGACCCTGGCGGACGGGCGAAAGCAGCTGGCGCCTTACGTGGGGCCCGTTGAGATTCGCTTCAAGAACCGTGTCGGTTTCGCCGGGGCTCTGGTCCTGGGCGACGAGGTCCTCCTCGGGGCCATTCCGATGGACGACCTGGACCTGGTGATCGTCCCGAAAACGCGGACCCTGGACGTCAATCCGGAAAGCCCGAACGTCGGGACGTCCACCGTGAAATCGGTCCAGGCCACTTTGCGCTTGCCGGAAGACCCGCAGCCGGCATAGATTCCAAACAGCGAGGGCGGTGCGTCCGGCCGGCAGGCCGGCCTGCCTCGGCGGAAACCAGGGCCCTGATCCGAGGAACGGCAACCATGTTCGATCTGGCAAGCGTGCAGGCGGCGTTGCTGCAACAGAAACTGGACGGCTGGCTGATGTACGACTTCCGCGGCCTGAACGTCCTGGCCCGGCGCGTGCTCCATTTTCCGACCGACGTCTTCCTGTCGCGGCGCTGGTTCTACTTCATCCCCGCCCAGGGCGAGCCGCGCAAGCTGGTCCACAAGATCGAGCCGGGGGCCCTGGACATTTACCCCGGCTGCAAACGGGTCTATCTGCGCTGGCAGGAGCTGGAAAAGGGAGTCGGCGAACTGATTGCCGGCAGCCGGCGGATTGCGATGGAGTACGTGCCTCGCAATGCCAATCCGTACGTGTCGCGGGTGGACGCCGGCACGGTGGAGCTGGTGCGATCCTTCGGGGTGGAGATCGTTCCCTCCGGCGACCTGATCCAGCTGTTCGAGGCGTGCTGGGACGACGAGCAGTGGCAGATGCACCTGGAGGCGGCAAAACACACCCGGGCCACCTTCGACAAGGCTTTCGCCTTCATCGCCCAGAAGGTGCGGCGCGACGGCGCGGTGCTGGAAACCGAGGTGGTGCAGTGCATCCTCGATCATTTCACCCAGACCGGCTTGACCACGGATCATCCGCCGATCTGTGGCGTGGGACCGCACAGCGGCAATCCGCACTATGCACCCGGCCCTGGCTGCGACGCTCCGATCCGCGAGGGTGACTTTGTCCTGATCGACCTGTGGGCCAAGCTGGATCAGCCGCGCTCCGTTTTCAGCGATCTGACCTGGACCGGTTTCGTCGGCAAGGAGGTGCCTGCCCGCTATGAGGAGATCTTCCAGATCGTGGCCCGGGCCCGCGATGCGGCCATCGAGCGGGTGCGCTCGGCCTTCGCCAAGGGAGAGACGCTGCACGGCTGGCAGGTCGATCGAGCCGCCCGCGACGTGATCGACCGTGCCGGTTATGGCGAGTATTTCTGCCATCGCACCGGGCACTCGATCGGGCAGGAGACGCACGGCAACGGGGCCAACATGGACGATCTGGAGACCCACGAAGAACGGCAGGTGTTGCCGAGGACGTGTTTCTCGGTCGAGCCGGGCATTTACCTGCCGGAGTTCGGCGTTCGCAGCGAGGTGAACGTGTTTGTGGATGCGGGCCGGCAGGTCCACGTCACGGGCGGGACGCCGCAGACGACGGTGCTGCCGATCTTGAAGACGTGGTAGTTTGATGGATGTGCGAACTTCCTGATTTGATTTATCGTTTCGCGTTGAGCAGGTCAGCGCGAAACGACAAATCAAATCAGGAAGTTGGTGGTCAACCTTCCCTACTCCCCCACCCCGTTCGACCCCGAAGACGACTCCATCAGCCCATACTTCTTCATCTTCTTGTACAGCGTCACCCGGCTGATGCCCAGGGCGCTGGCGGCCCGGGCCCGGCTGTAGTTGTTGCTGGTCAGGGCCCGCTGGATCACGCTCCGCTCCGTGACTTCCTTGCTGTGCAGCAGCGTGTCCCCAACGCCCTTGCGGGTCTGCTGCTCCGGCCCGGCTCGATGCTCGCGAATCGGGGCCGGCAGCTGTTCCAGGAGCAGTTGGCGGCCGCTGCTCACCAGCACCGCGTGCTGCACCGCGTTCTCCAGCTGGCGAATGTTGCCCGGCCAGGGATAGGCCTCCAGGGCGTCAATCGCCTCCAGACAGATGTCGAACAGGTTCTTTTGATGCCGGGTGTTGAACCGGGCGGTCATCCACCGCGCCAGCGGCGCGACGTCCAGCACCCGCTCGCGCAACGGCGGCAGGTGGAACGACATCACGTTCAGCCGATAGTACAGGTCCTGGCGGAACTTGCCCTTGCCGACGGCCGCTTCCAGGTCCCAGTTGCTCGACACGATGATCCGGGCGGAGCAGTGGCGCGTCTCGTTGCTGCCCACCGGCTCGAACTCGCCCGTCTCGATCACCCGCAGCAAGCTGGTCTGCTGCTCCAGCCCCAGCGTATCGATCTCGTCCAGCAAGATGGTGCCGTTGCCGGCGGCCTCGAATTTGCCGATCTTGTCGCGGTCGGCCCCCGTGAAGGCACCGCGGACGTGGCCGAAGAAGGCGCTCTCGATCAGGTTGGCCGGCTGGGCGCCGCACGGCACCACCACGAACGGATCGCTCCGCCGCGGCGAGCAGTCGTGCATCAGCCGGGCCAGGTGGGTTTTGCCGGTGCCCGTCTCGCCCGTCAGCAGCACCGTGACGTCATGGACCGACGCAATGGCGATCCGCTCCACCAGCGGCAGCAGCGACGGCGTTTGACCCACCAAGCGCCGGCCGATCACCTGTTCGACCATTTCCGGCGATTCGGCCACGGGTGGGCGAAGCCGGCCCAGGCGGTCCCGGAGCAGCTGGCTCATCGGCCCGGCGTCCTCCGGCCAGCGGAAGCGGCCCGCGACGTAAGGGACCAGCACGGTGAGTTCCCGGCCGACCGGCAGCTGCGGACCCTCCAGGATCAGGATCATCGTGGGCAACTTCTGGAGGTAAATTTCCTGAACCAGGCGCAGGGCCTGGTCGGCCTCGGTGGCGGAGTTGACGGCCAGGACCAGGACGCTGCCCGGTTCCCGGGCCAGGTGGGCGCGGCTGCTCGGGTAGGTGGACGACAGGGCTTCTTGTCCCAGGACTTTCTTCAGCTGCATCTGAACAGAGCTGGCAAATCGCTGATCGTCGGCGACCAGGACCAGTTGGCTGCCGCTCATCGAGTTTCCCCTGGGCCGCAATGACAAGACACGAAAACAGAACATTCTGCTGGCAGCGCAAGCATTCAATAGATTGCAGCACTTGTCAAGGAGGGCGCAGCCCGCTAAACCCCGCGCATCCATCCCGCCGGCACCGTTGGCCCACTTTTCCTCCCGGAACCTGGTGTTAGCCCGAAGCGCCAGCGAGGGAAAACCGAGATCCCTCGCTGGCGCTTTGGGCTAACTCCCGGAACCTGGTGTTAGCCCGAAGCGCCAGCGAGGGACCTCGGTTTTCCCTCGCTGGCGCTTCGGGCTAACTCCCGGAACCTGGGTAAGCTGCGCTGTCTCCGGGTGTTGGGACGGTTTGCAAGGGCGCAGACGGGCCGGCAAAGGACCCCCGCCGGCAAGAAGCCCTTTCCGTTGGACGCTTTCGATGCTATAAGGCGCATGGATGGTGCGTCGGGTCGGCGTTCGTTCCCGCAACGGCGCTGAACCATTACCCGAGACCCAAGCCTGAGAGAGGAGACTCTATGCGCCGAGTGGTCCTGATCCTGTCGGCCCTGTTCCTTTTCTGTGGCCTGGCCCGGAGCCAGCCGGCCGCGCCGCCCCCGGCCGCGCCGGCGGATCGGCAACTGGATGACTATCTGCTGCGCTGGGAGCAGGAGATGGCCAAGGTCAAGACCCTGGCCGCCCAGCTCGTCCGGGTCGAGGAGGACCCGGTCTTCAAACAGACCCAGAAGTACGTCGGCTTCGCTCAGTACATGAAGGTCGGCAGCGGCAACCGAACCAACAACCTGGCCACCCTGGAGATGCGTCCCGAGAACGGCAAGGAGATCTCCGAGAAGATCGTCATCACCGCGACGCACCTCTTCCAGTTCCAGCCCGCCCGGAAGGAGATCACGGCCATCGCCCTGCCTCAACCCAAGGAGGGACAGCTGGCCGACGACAACCTGATCGCGCTGCTCTTTGGCGTCAAGGCGACGGAAGCCCGTCGGCGCTATGAACTGAAACTGACCAGCGACGACAAGTTCTACATTTACGTCAGCATCACGCCGCGCGCCCAGCAGGACAAGGCCGAGTTCCAGCGTGCCCGCCTGGTGCTGAACAAGGACACCTTCCTGCCGCGCCAGCTCTGGTTCGAGGAAGCCACGGGCCGGAAGGTCACCTGGGACATCCCCGCCATCCGGGCCAACGTCCAGCTCCGCCGCGAGGACTTCGATGCCCCCAACCCGCAACCCCCCTGGAAGATGATCCAGGGCAATCGCGCCGACGGGATGCCGCGCATCAACCGCCAGCCCTGACCGGCCGGGCCGCGGACGCACGCAACCGGAATCCGAAACCCAGGGCCCTGGAGTTTCGGATTTCGTTTTTTTTTGATGAAGGGTGTTGCAAAATGAGAAGCGCCGTGAGACATTAGGTCGCACGTGGGGTTGATTCCCTACATCGGTCGCATCCCCTGGCGACACCTCTCTGCGAGTTCAACCTGATCAGGGGTCCATTGAGGGTATGAGGAGTCGGAAGATGAAGCGATTCGTAGTGCGTGTGGTGCCCGTCGTGGCCCTGATGTTCCTGGTGGCCCCGCTGGTGGCTCAGCAGCGGCAGCCCGGTCGTGGTTTTGGCGGCGGCGGCGGCGGCGTCGGCATGCTGCTGAGCAACAAGGGCGTTCAGGAAGAACTGAAGGTGACCGACGAGCAGAAGGAAAAGGTCACCAGCTCGCTCAAGGACGTCCGGACCAAGTTTGGCGAGGACATGCGAGCCGCGTTCAAGGACATGAACCGGGAAAAGATTGCTCAGATCCAAAAGGACATGGCCGCCGAGACCAACAAGGTCGTTGGCAAGGTCCTCAAGCCCGACCAGGTCAAGCGGCTGCATCAGATCGAGCTGCAGGTCGGCATTCAGCAGGGCAACCTGGGCGTCCTGACCTCGGAGCGCGTCCAGAAGGAACTGAAGTTGACCGACAAGCAGAAAGCATCGATCAAGGAAACCTCCGAGATGCTGGCCAAGGATCGCCCCATGTTCGGCGGCGGCACCCGGCCTACCCCCGAGCAGCGGGAGGCCTTCCAGAAGAAGGCCAAGGAGGCAGGGGAGAAAATCATCGGTACGCTGTCGGCCGACCAGAAGAAGACCTGGAAGGACCTGACCGGCGAGAAGTTCAACTACAAGCCCGATATGCGCCCGAATCGTCCCCCGCAGTAATCGGTCCGCAACCCGGACGTGAGACTCGCTAGCCGCCGGGCCACGGCCCGGTGGTTGTTCGCCGGGAACAATCTCTCACCTCCACCCCTTTTCCCTTGCAGGGAGAAGGGGTGGATTTCATTTGGGAGCAGCCGCTCCCAGGCCGAAGAAGTGACAGCGTCAGCCAGGACCGGTATAATGGCAAGCGGGGCACGGTTGTGCCCCGCTCGCCGTTCGGGGACTCTCCATGCACGCACTGCTGCTCACGCTGGCTCTGCTCCCGGCTCATCCGGTCCCGAAGGACAATCACGATCGCACCGTGGTCGTTCGGCTGACACCCGAGGCGGTGATTGTCAAGTATCGGCTGGAGATGGACGAGGTCACTGCGACCCGTGAGATGGTGCCGCCAGCCGAGCTCAGCCGCATTTTCTCAACCAAGGAACTGCACGCTGCCATTGGCCGACACCTTGCCGAGGCCATCGCTGGCAACCTGGTGGTCAATCTGGACGACGCTTCGTTGGAGATGCGCTGTACCCGCCGCAGCGAACACTTTACGGATCATCTGCGTTGCGAATATCATTTCGAGGCGGCCTGGAACCCCACTCCCGGCAAGGTGCATCGCTTTGAGTTTCTCGAAAGCAACTGGGACAGGGACGAGACCAGCAAGCTCGCGCTCTACTTGACCACTGATGGCCGCCTGTCCCTGCAAGCCGACGTTCCCTCCGAGGAGTTGATTGCTCGCCCCTCCATCGACCGCAAACCGGGCGACAACCAGCGGCGGCGTGAGGCGAAAGCAACGTTTCGTCTGGAACAGGTCGAAAGCCGAGCCCTCTACAAACCGGCTCTGCCGCCCGATCCCGTGTTGCCGGCCTTGCCCGAGCATCCCGAGGACGGAGCCACTGCAAAAGCAGGAGAGGGAATAACCCCCGCCGAGGCAAAAGTGCAAGGACCAACTGCAACCGAATCCCCGGAAGAGTCCAGCGACGCCGATCTGCCCTCGGCGAAGAACCTGCTGGCCCTGATGCTCGATTCCCGGCTGGGGCTGGGGATGGTCCTCCTCCTGGCGACGCTGTTCGGTGCGGTGCACGCCCTGACGCCCGGCCACGGCAAAACGCTGGTAGCCGCGTACCTCGTCGGCGAACGGGGGACCATCTGGCACGCCCTGCTATTAGGCCTGGTGACCACGCTGACGCACACCTCCGTTGTGATCGTCATGGCGATCATCTTGTGGTTTCAGTCCCAGGAAGCAGCAGCCGCCACGCAGCAAGCGCTGGTCGTCGTCGGTGGATTGTTACTTGCTGGCCTGGGCTTCTGGCTGCTGCTGCGCCGGGTCACCGGACAGGCCGATCACGTCCACATTGGCGGGGGGCATCACCATCATCACGGTCCCGGACACGATCATGACCACGTCCACGTGCCCATTCCGACGGATGGGCAGAACGTGAGCTGGTGGGGGATGGTCGTCCTGGGGGTTTACGGCGGCATCGTGCCGTGCTGGGACGCGATTTACGTCCTCGGCCTGGCCATCTCCGCTCAACGCTTGTGGCTTGGGTTGCCGCTCGTGCTGGCCTTCAGCTTTGGGCTGGCAGCCGTGCTGGTCGGACTGGGAATTGGCGTGGTCTACGGCCGCAATCTCGCGGAAAAGCAATGGGGCAGCAGTCGCGGTTTTGAGCGCATGGCGCAGATCTTGCCCCGGGTCACCGCCGTTCTGATGATTGTCATGGGGATGTGGTTGAGCTATGCCGGAATCCACTCGCCTCCCGGACATTGAGACAGCTGTCACCTCTATGGCAACACCAGCAACCTTGTGCAAAACGGCCGCAACACTTCCTCCGGATACAGGCAAAACGCATAATCCCGCCGCTGCAGCAGGGCGTTCGCCGCCAGCTCCCGGTCGCACGTCTCCAGCCGCTGTCGCAACTCCTGTTCCCGCCCCTGCAACGGTTCGTGCAGCCAGGCGTTGACCGCTCGCAACTGGAGGAAGCGTTCGCGATACTCCGCCGGAGTCCGGGGCGTCTGATTCACCCAGGCGTGCTTTTCCGCGATCAGCGGCTGCAGCCCCTCGCCGCCCACTCCTTCCAGAAAGCGATCCGGATTGTAACGGAAGTCACGGAGCGTCCGCAGCAACCTGCGTCGGTCCTCGATCGTGCAGGGGTAAGCCGGCAGCGGCAACAGCCTGGTGGCTGACAGAACCAGGTAACCGGGCAGTTCGCGCTCGTAGAACTGCCGGGCGATCTGGTCGGTCAGTTCGTCGTACTTGCCGCCGCCGATGCCGTGCATGAACAGGTCGGCCAGCAGCAAGCGCGAAAACAGCGTGGTGGACAGGGCCCGGGTGCGGATGCGATAGCCGGCCGCTTGCAGGTCGTGCCACGCCTGCAGCACCTGCGGCATCCGTCCTTCTTCCGGCTTTGGCAGGTCAGGCCAGCTGTCGTCGCCGGCACGCAGTTCGAGGCGGTCGCCGCGCTGCCGGACCATCAGCCGGCCGCGTCGTCCCTGGCCGGCGCGCCAGCCCCACAGCGGCGCTTCCAGGAAATCGCCGGCGACCTTCAACTCCGGAACGGGATGGTTGCGGCTGCGAATGCGGTTGGCCTTGCGATACTCCACCAGACAGCGGTTGTAGATCCTGTGAAAGGCCGGCAGGCGGGCGAGCAGGTCGCAGGCGAACCAGGCGAACGCTTCACTCGCGCACAGCGCGCTCAGCGGCAACTCTCGATTGTGGCAGCCCCAGCGCCGTTCCAGGTCGCGCCTTGCCGACACGAAGCACGTCCCCGGGTGCGGGTCGGTTCCGGCACGGCGGCACACCTCGTCCCAGAAGGCCGGCAGCATTGGCTGATAGTCCCAGCCCTGAAGCACCGCACCGGCCCTGTCCGCGAAGCTGCGGAACAGGTCGCGGTCGTGGATCGTCCACTCCTCGAAGGGGACCTCGCCGCTCCAGTGATCAAACGGGACACGCACCAAGTACGGAGAGGGTCGCTCTTGTGTGGGAGGATGAGGCAGCCGCAGCAGCGTGGATTTGACCGTATCGTTGTCCACGATCAGGTTGAGGGCGATCCCGCCGTGGGCCCGCGCCAGGCCGTGCAGGGCGAAGTTCTTGACCCAGACTCCGGGATGAAACAGCTCGGGTTGATGGCCGGCCAGCAGCAGGGGACCGGTTGTTGGCCCATCGGGGATCGGCTCACCGAGGCGAGCGAGATAGGAGCGTGCGGCTTCCAGGGCAGTCTGACGCGCCTCGGCCTGCAGGTCGGCGAGCGGTCGGCCCAGTAACAGCAATGGCCGCCGCTGCCGTTCGAGGTTGGCTTCCAGCAGGGCGCCGACCTCGGAAAGAGTCGGGTCGGCGACGAGAGCGCCGTCTTCCCGGGGAGCACGAATGGCACGGTGGCCCGCTGCGCTCACGAGCAGGCTCCCCGGGGGATGGGCCCAGGCAAGGAACAGGGCAGGCGACAGGGCGGGCATTCCGCTTCCGCCGCCTGGATGACCCGGCGATAGTAGGCCAGGCGTTCCTCGGCATCGTTGAGCATGCCGCCGAAGGCCCGGGTCGGGTCCAGGTACAGGCGCGGCACCGCCACCTCCTTGATGCGCAGCCGGGCGCGGGCGGCCTGGACCCACAATTGCAGCGGCATCCCCCAGCCCGTCTCGGTGACGTGCAAGCGGGCCAGCGCTTCCCGGCGGTAGGCCTTGAAGCCGCAAAAGGCGTCGGTCAGATGCAGCCCCAGACGCTGATTCAGCTCGCTCGTGATGACCTGATTGATCCGCCGGCGATCCTCCGGCGCCAGGGCATCCTGGCGGAAGTCGCGGAGATACCGGCTTCCGGAGATGATGTCCGCGTCGTGGATCGCCTCCAGCAGCACCTCAATGCGAGCGGGCTCGTGCTGACCGTCGCAGTCCATTGTCACCAGGATGCCGTAACCGTGTTCCAGCGTGTAAGCGAAGGCCGAGATCAGGGCGGCCCCGTAGCCGCTGTTTCGCGGATGAGTGATGATCCGCAGGTCCGTCTGGCGTGCCAGCAGTTCGGCCGTGTGGTCGGTGGAGCCGTCGTTGACGACCAGGATCTCGGGACTGAAGCGCCGCACCTCGGCAAGGACGCCCTCGACGTGCCGTTCTTCGTTGTACACGGGGATGGCGGTCAGAAAGCGCATGTCCAGCGAAGCTCCATCATGGCCTGAAAAGGGGCGGCTTCTTCAATACCTCATTCTAGGGTCAGCGGGCAAGCCGAGTCAAAGCGGCCGAAGGGATCTGTCGTTCCTCACACAGCGATTGCCCAGCGAGCTTTGTAGGGTGGTCCGAGCGAGCGAGGCCCACCGTCTGGCGTGGTGGGCCTCGCTGCGCTCGGCCCACCCTACTTCTCCCGTCACTTTCCCTCCGCCCGTCGCAGCGTGATCTCATACCGCAACAGCGGGATGTTCGGATCGGCCGCTTTCGGGACCGGTGGAGCCGACAGAAACGCCTTGTCGCCCTCAACGCGATACTCGAAGCTCTTGCCGGTCACCGGGCAGACCGGCAGCGGCACTTCCTTGATGTCCACCAACGTCAATGGCAGTTTCGCTCCGTGATTGGCCGCATAGAGCCGGATCGCCTCGATCAGCCGAAGGGCGGCAAACTGCCGTTCCAGCCGGTCCCTGGCCCGGAGCACGTGCGGGATAAGAACTTCCGGCTGATGCGCCACGAGCAGCCGAACGATCGGCGTTGCCGCTTTGCGCGTGTTCTGTCCAAGGCCTGTCTCCGTCGCTGCTGGACGTTCATTCCGCTGCCAGAGTGGGACCGCCTCCCGTTTGAGGACTTCATCGAAGCCGCGATCGAACACCAGCAGCGCGTACATCACAGCGACCTGGACGTGCGGCCACTTCTCGATCTGTTCGCGCGGCCGGCCTGCGGCAATCAGCGCCTTCTTGGCGGCCTCGTGGTTGTTGCGGATTCGGATCGCAAGCAGCGGTCGATCTCCCTGGGGAAAATCGGGATTGCTATCGAGGAACTCGGAGAACAGGACCTTGGTGATCTTCTCGATTTGTTCGGGAGGCAGCGGTCCCGCGTCGGGATCTCGGGCCACTTCCACCAGTCCCGGGAAGTTGGCGTAAGCCAGCAGCCGTTCTCCTTCGATTGGCCGGCGCATGTCGAGGAATGGCTGTGGCAGCGCGATCAGGCTAACGCTGAGGTTCGGGGTCTTCGGATGGCACAGCACCTGTTCCAGGACAGAGTTCGCAACGCCGACAATGGCCATGCCAACCAGGGAACAGATCAGGGTCGGTTCCGCGCCGACGTGCCGGCCAAGGGCGTAAGCCGTCTGCAAGGTCCGGAGAGCCAGGTCGGGACGGTCGTCCGCCAGTTCCAGGCGGGCCTTGAGGCTCAGGAGCAGGGCGGCCAGGCGCATGTCCTGGATGCCGGACAGCGGGTGCCTGGGCCCCTGCGCGGATACGCTGGGCAATCTCGAAATCGCAGGTTTCGCTCCGGGCCCCGCGATGAAGCAGGTCAAGCGGCTCCTTGAAGAGCGCCAGTGTCTTGCGAACTTCGTCGCGAGGGAGAGCGGCCGGTTGGATCTGAACCCAGTGGGTCATCAAATCGTGGAGGGCCCGTCTCTCCGTCACCTCGGCGGGGATTTTGTTCAGCAACTCGCCAGCCTTGCGATAGTGCAAGGCCCCATTGCCCGGCGTCTGTTCGCGCAGCTCGGGCAGAAGCGCGAGCCGCAATGCCGGCACCGGCAGCTTGGCGGGCGTGAGCGTTAGCTGGGTCAGGGCCGACTCCGTCTTTGGTTGGGCCGGGAGAGCGCCGGTTGCCAGAAGACAACTGACAACCGCAAGGAATCGTGTCATGGTTGCACCGGCTTCCTTTCCTCCATCGACCGCAGCCGGATCTCGTATTGCAGCGGCGGGATGGTCGGACCGGCTGCTTTCGGGGTCGGCGGGGCCGACAGATACGCCTTGTCGTCCTCGACGCGATACGCGAAACTCTTGCCGGTCAGCGGGCAGACCGGGAGCGGCACCTCCTTGACGTCGGCCAGGGTCGGCGGCAACTTGCCCTGGTGATTGGCCGCATACAGCCGGATGGCCTCGATCAGCCGCAGGGCGACAAACTGCCGTTCCAGCCGGTCCCGGGCCAGCAGCACCCGCTGCGTGGCCGGCAGCGCCAGCCGCGCCAGCGGAATGGCGGGACTTTCCGGACCGAACAGAGGCAAGGCTGCGGATCTTTTTCTCCAGCGCCTCCAGGGGCTCGGCTCGCTGCCAGTACGGGAACGCCTGCCACTGCAGGAACTCGTCAAAGAGCCGATCGTACTCCAGCAGGGAGTGCATCACGGCAATCTGCATGTGGGGCCATTTCTCCAGCTGCTCGCGGGACCGGCCTGTGGCGACCAGGGCCCTCTTGGCCGTCTCGTGCTGCCGGCGGACGTTGGCCAGCCAGCAGAACCCGCTCGGGCGACCGAGAGCTTGCCACCCGCGAGCTGGTTGAGCAACTTGCTCCATTTCTCGATCTGCTCGGGCGGCAGCGGCCCGGCGTCGGGGTTGGTGATGACCTCCTGGATTCCCGGGAAGGTGCCGAGGAGCCACAGCCGTTCGCCCTCCAGCGGCCGGCGCATGTCGATAAACGGGTGCGGCAGCATGAGCAGGCTCGCGCTGAGGTTGGGCGTCTTCGGGTGGTTCAGCGTTAGCTCCAGGGCCTGGTTTGCCCGCGTGGTAATGGCAACGCCGATCAGCGAACAGATCAGGCTCGGCTCCTTGCCCACGTCCCGGCCCAGCGCGTAAGCGGTCTGAAGGGTCCGCAGAGCCAGGTCGGGGCGGTCCTCGGCCAGCTCCAGATGGACCTTCACCCCCAGCAACAAGGAGGCCGAACGCATTTTCTGCATCTCGGCCAGGGAAGCCGAGAAGCCCTGCTCGCGCAGCCGCTGGGCAATCTCGAAGTCGCACTGTTCGCTCCGGGCCGCCTGGTGCAGCAGGTCCAGCGTTTCCTTGTACCGTGCCAGCGTCTTGCGCACTTCCTCACGGGGCAGTTCGGACAGGGGTAGCTCTTCCCAGTGGGACAGCGTGACGCCCGGAAAGTCTTTCAGCTGCTCGCTCGCCTTGCGGTAGAGGACGGCACCGTTACCCGGCTTCTGCTCGCGCAGCTCGGGCAGCAGGTTGAAACGCAGCGCCGGCACTGGCAGTTTCGCGGGTGTCAGCAGCAGCGGGGTCGGGCGCGGCTCCTTTTTCTGAGCCGGCAAGTTGCCGGTCGCCAGCAGCAGACAGCCCATTGCAGCAAGAATGCGTGACATGGTTGCTCACCTTCGGTCCTGGGATTGGAGAGTGATCGTATAATCCAGCGGTAGGTTGTCGAACACCGGCCGACCGCGAAAGGACGGAGCGGACAGCAGGGCCTGGTTGCCCTCGAGGCGATACTCGAAACTCTTGCCGGTCAGCGGACAGACCGGCAGCGGCGTCTCCTTGATGGCGGCCAGTGTCGGCGGCAGCTTGCCCTCGTGATTGGCCGCGTACAGCCGGATCACCTCGATCAGACGCAGCGCGGCAAATTGCCGTTCCATCTCGACGCGGGGCAGAAGGAAAAACCGTCCTCCCGGCAAGGTCCCCGAAGCCAGCGGGATGGCCGGAGCGTCCGGGCCACGTCGGTTCGAGGCGCGATGCTTTTTCTCCAGCGCTTCCAGTGGTTCGGCCGCTTGCCAGTACGGCTGGGCCTGCAACTGCATCAGTTCATCGAGTTGCTGATCGAATTCCAGCACGGAGTGCATCAGGGCCACTTGCAGGTGTGGCCACTGCTCGATCTTGTCGGCGGGTCGGCCCGCGGCGATCAGCGCCTTCTTGGCGGCATCGTGTTTCTTCAGGACGGTCGTTCCCAGTTCGACGCGACCGGCCAGGATCATCGCTGGCGGGGGCAGGAGGAATGGGACGACGGGTCGAATGAACCTCAGCCGGGTAAGGTCGCGCACCAGACTCTTGATCTGTTCGGGCGACAGGGGGCCGGCGTCCGGGTTGTTGCGCACCTCCAGCAAACCGGGAAAGCTGCCCAGGACCATCAACCGATAGCCCCCCAGCGCTCGCGCAGATCGATGAAAGGATGCGGGAGCGCCAGCAGGCTCGCACCAAGGTTGGGCGTCCGTGGATGGCACAGCACCCGTTCCAGGACCCGATTTGCCCGGCTGACGTTCGAGATCCCGGATTGGGAAAAATAGAGGTACGGCGCGAAACCAGCATGCCGGCTCAACGCGTAGACGGCCTGCAAGGTCCGCAGAGAGAGGTCCGGCCGATCTTCGAGCAGTTCCAGGCGGGCCTTGAGGATCAGCAGCCGGGCGCCCAGATCCAGTTGCTGGACCTCAGGAAGATCGGCGAAGAAGCCCTTGTCGCGGAGTCGCTGGGCCATCTCGAAGTCGCAGGTTTCACAGCGCGCTCCCTGGTGCAGCAGGTCGAGCGGCTCGCGGAATCGCTCCAGCAGCTTCCGCGCCTCTTCCCGGGACAGTTCGGCCGGAGAAGCCAGCTGCTCCCAGCGGTCCAGCAGTTCCAGGAGATTCGCCCGGCCGGCCTGCACGCCCGCGCTCCTGTCAATCAGTTTGCCGGCCTTGCGATAATGCACCGCCGCATTCCCTGGCGTCTGCTCGCGCAGTTCCGGCAACAGGGTGAAGCGCAACGCCGGGATGGGTGGTTTGGCGGGTGTGAGGACCAGCTGGATTCGGCCGGATTCCTGCGGCTGCTGCGCCGGCAGCGTGCCGGCCAGCAGCAGCAAGCCCGCCACGGCAAGGGATCGCGTCATGGTTGCACCTCCCGCTTGTTGTCGGGCTTCCGGAAGCGGATCTCGTACCGCAACGGCTGGATGGTTGGGGCCGATGGGGGAGCCGGCGGCGCCGACAGGAAAGCCCGCCCGCCCGCCAGCCGATACTCGAAGCTCTTGCCGGTCAGCGGGCAGACCGGCAGCGGCACCTCCTTGATGGCGGCCAACGTCGGCGGCAGCTTGCCTTCGTGCGTGCCGCCGTACAGCCGGATCGCCTCGATCAGTCGCAGCGCGGCAAACTGCCGTTCCAGCCGGTCCCGGGACAGCAGCACCTTTTGCGACGCCGGCAGCATCTGCCAGGCCAGCGGAATGGCCGGGCTGTCCGGACCGGGAATGCGCGAAGCGCGGACTTTCTTCTCATACGCCTCCAGCGGCTTCTCTCGTTGCCAGTAGGGCATCGCCTGCCACTGGAAGAATTCGTCAATGAGCTGATCGTACTCCAGCAGCGCGTGCATCAGGGCGACCTGGAAGTGTGGCCATTTCTCGATCAGCTCGCGGGATCGGCCCGTGGTGATCAGTGCCTTCTTGGCCTTCTCGTGCTGGCGGCGGACGTTCGTGGCCAGCAGCAGCCGTTCGAGCATCGGGAAGCGACCTTCGTTGAGCTTGCCAAGCATCCGGACCCATTGCTGGATCTGTTCGGGCGGCAGGGGGCCGGCCTCGGGGTTGTTGAACACCTCCAGCAAACCGGGAAAGGTGCCCAAAACCATCAGCCGTTCGCCTTCCAGGGGCCGGCGCAGATCGAAGAACGGATGCGGCAGGGTGAGCAGGCTCCCGCCAAGGTTGGGCGTCTTTGGATGACACAACACCAGTTCCAGAGCCCCATTTGCCCGGGTGGTGAGAGCGATGCCGACCAGCCACAGATCAGGGTGGGTTCCTTGCCTACGTCCCGGCCCAGCGCGTACAGGGTCTGGAGGGTTCGCAGCGCCAGGTCCGGCCGATCCTCGGCCAGTTCCAGATGGAGTTTCATGATCAGCAGCAGCGAGGCCTCACGCAGCTTCTGGATCTCGGCCAGCGAGGTCGAGACACCCTGCTCGCGCAGTCCGCTGGGCAATCTCGAAGTCGCACTGCTCGCTCCGGGCCGCCTGGTGCAGCAGGTCGAGCATCTCCTTGTGTCGGGCCAGCGTCTGGCGTACTTCCTCCTGGGGCAGTTCAGACAGGGGCACCCCCACCCAGCGGTCCAGCAGTTCGCCCGGGAAGTCGTTCATCCGCTCAATGGCCTTGCGGTAGAGCAGGGCGCCGTTGCCCAGCGTTTGTTCCCGCAGCTCGGGCAGCAGGGTGAAGCGCAGCGCCGGCACCGGCAGTTTCGCGGGGGTCAGCAGCAGCGGGGTTGGCCGCGGCTCCTTGTTCTGAGCCGGCAGAGGGCCGGTCAGCAGCAACAGGCCCGCCACGGCAAGGGATCGCGTCATGGTTGCACCTGGTTCCTTTCCTCCGGCCGGCGGAGCGTGATCCCGTAACGCAAGGGCTGGACGGTCGGGGCCGATGGGGGAGCCGGCGGCGCCGACAGAATGGCCCGCTCACCCTCCAGCCGATACTCGAAGCTCTTGCCGGTCAGCGGACAGACCGGCAGCGGCACCTCCTTGATGGCGGCCAGGCTCGGCGGCAGCTTTCCTTCGTGGTTGGCCGCGTACAGCCGGATCGCTTCGATCAGCCGCAGGGCGGCAAACTGCCGTTCCAGTTTTTCCCGGTTCAGCAGGATCTTTTGCACGGGCGGCAACAGCAGCGGGGCCAGCGGGATGGCTGGGGCGTCTGGGCCTCGAATGACGGGGCGACGGATTTTCTTCTGGAGCGCTTCCAAAGGCGCCGCGTTTTGCCAGTGCGGCAAGGCTTGCCATTTGAGCATCTCATCGGAAAGCTGATCCAGTTCGAGCAAGGCGTGCAGCAGCGCCACCTGCAGGTGCGGCCACTTTTCGATCTGGTCGGCGGGTCGGCCCACGGCAATCAGGGCTTTCTTGGCGATCACGTGCCTGGCGCGGATGCTGGAGCCCAGCGTCACCCGATTGGCCATCTGTTGCACGGGAAGAGGAAGATTGTCGAAGATGCTCGCCTGGATTCGGTCTTCCGCCAGCAGCCCGACGAGGACCTTACCCAGCTTCTGGAGTTGCTCGGCCGGCATGGGCCCGGCGTCGAGGTTGCTGGCGACTTCTTGCAGCCCGGGAAAGACACTGTAATACATCAAGCGTTCGCCCTGGAAAGGGCGGCGCAGGTCGATGAACGGCTGCGGCAGGGTGATCAGGCTCCAGCTGAGATTGGGCGTCTTCGGCTGGCTCAGCACCAGTTGCAGAGCGTCGTTGGCCCGAACGGTGATGGCGATGCCGACCAGCCCGTTGACCAGGGTCGGCTCGTCGGCAACGTGCCGGCCAATGGCGTAAGCGGTCTGCAAGGTCCGCAGCGCCAGATCGGGCCGACCGTCGGCCAGCTCCAGGCGCAACTGGACGCCCAGCAGCATCGACGCGTTCCGCATTTGCTGGCACTCGGGCAGCAACGCTCCGATACCCTTCTCGCGGATGCGCTGGGCAATCTCGAAGTCGCAGTATTCGCTGCGAGCCCCGCGCGCCAGCAACTCGAACGGCTCCTTGTACAGTGCCAGCGCCTTGCGGGCCTCGTCGCGCGGCAGCTCGGACGGGGGCAGCTTTTCCCACTCGTACATCTGGAGGGACAGGGCAGCGCGCTGGCCCTGCACCGGCGGAATCTTCTCGATCAGTTCGCCCGCCTTCCGATAATGCACCGCCCCGTTGCCCGGCGTCTGGTCGCGCAACTCCGGCAGCAAACGGAAGCGCAGCGCCGGCACAGGCAGTCCGGCCGGGGTCAGAACCAGCGGAATCGGTGCAGGCCTCTTCTGTGGTTGGGCTGGCAGCGAGCCGGCCAACAGCAGCAGGCAGCTCACGGGTGCAAGGAAACGTGACATGAGTGCATCTCCGCGAATAAAGAGGATTCGCCACGGAGGTCCGATAGTCAAAGTGTAACGGGAGAAGGGATTGCAAGGAAAGGAAAAACTTGAGCAGGCGTGGGTGCGCTCCGCGCACCCACGCAGTCGGATCTCGCCTGTTATTGCCCCTGACGCAGCTCACCCAGGATGATGATCTGGGAGATGAGCGGATTGTAAGCAGCGAGAACGTCGGGATCGATTTCGCGTGTCCTGGGATTGATCTTGGGCTTGGGCAGGTTGCGTTTCTGTACCAGGACGACCTGAAGCAACTGATTGGTGCGCAGGTCGGCCCACTCGGCCTTGTAGCCGGGCAGCTTCGATTCCCCCTTCAGCTCGGCCAGTTCCTTGGCGCTGTACCGGGCCGGCTTGCCCTTGTCGTCGAACTTCGGCGGGGGATCCTTCATGCGCACCACCAGGTCTTCCGTGGTGCCCAGGTCGATGTCAGCGGTGGTCTTGGTGATCAGCTTGGCCTGGTTCTCGAGGATCTTGCGCTGGGCGGCGGCGACGGCTTGAGCCTGCTGCTGGAGCGGCTTGGTGTAGGCTTGCACCAGCTCCTGCTGGGCCTGGGCCAGGCCCTGGACTGCCCCCTCATTCAGCTTCGGCACCTCGATCCGCAGCCGCAGCGTCTTCTTCGATTCGTCCATGCTGAGGACCTGGCCGAGCCGCTGGTCGATCTTGACCATGCCGTTGTCTTTCTTCTCTTCCTTCTTCGGCTCCGGCTTGACGTCCTTCTTCTCGACCTTCTTTGGCTCGGTCTTGGGGTCCGTTTTCTCGTCTTTCTTGGGGTCCTTGGCAGCCGGCGGGACGACCGGCTTGACGTCCTTGGCGTCTTTCTCGTCCTTCTTGACGTCTTTCTTGTCGTCCTTTTTCTCGTCTTTCTTCTTGTCGTCGGCAGCGAAGGCCGGCAGGACCAGAAAAGCCAGCAGCAGCAGAGTGATCCCGCGTCGCACGAGTCGCATGGGTGCCGTCTCCTGACAAAAGGCGCGCCCGAGGAAGAAACAGCAGCATCTCGTTACTCTACTCCAGCGCCGGCTCCGAAACAATGAGAAAAACGCCGGACTCTGCTTTTGACTGCTTCTTGTCACAATTTCGGCATCTTCTCTTGTCAGTGCCCCTTGCATCGGTTAACCTGCGCATGCCCGGACGTCAAGAGGAGATTGAGGCATGCTTGCACGCTTGATCGTGGAAGCCGGCGAAGCTTCACCTTCAATGCTGGAACTGACGCCGGATGGATCCACCTGCCTGGGTCGCAATCGCCGCAATAACGTCATCTTGCGTGATCCGCACGCCTCCCGGTTCCATGCCAAGATTTTCCAGCAAGATGGCTTCTGGTGCTTGCGCGACGACAGCATCAACGGCACGCGCATCAACGGTCAGCTCATCCGCGACAGCGCGGTCCGGTTGGAAAACGGCCATGCCATCGTGATTGGCGACGTCCAGATGCGGTTCACCGTGGTGGACGTGTCCGGTCTGTCTCCTCCTCCCGAGGAACTCTACCCCACTCTGAACGAGAAAGAAGAGGGCTGCGAGGACACCTCCACGACCCTGCAGGTCGATGAGCTCTCGGCCCTGGTGCGCTTCCTCAACGACTCGACCAAGGAAGCGACGGCGCACGGCCTGCTCAAGCTGGCCTTGCACGTGGTCAAACGGCAGACGGGGGCGGACGTGTGCGGTTTCCTCAACCTCAATCCCGACGAGCCGCTGCCGCGGGTGGTGGTGCCCAACACGGGCAAGGTGGACGTGCCGCTGAGCAAACACCTGACCAACCTGGCGCTCGAAGAAGCGCGAACCGATCTGGCTGGCCCGGTCCCAGGGCAGTAACGGCGACAGCGACAGCCTGGCCCATTTCAACGATGCCCTCTGCATTCCGCTGCTGGGCGGTTCCGGGGCGGCGCGTCGGCCCCGGCCGCTGGGGGCGCTGCATGCCTACAAGTACAACCAGGCGTTCACCCAGCAGCAGCTCCGCTTCTGCGAGGCCCTGGCCGGCTCACTGACCAACCCCCTGCTGGCCCTGCGTTCCCGCCGGGTCCTGGAAGCGGACCTCTCCCGGCTGAGCTATCGCGTCCCCTCCGAGTGCGGCGAACTGATCGGCTCCAGCCGGGCCATGCAGCGGCTGCGCGAAGAAATCGACCTGGTGGCCGACTCCACCTGCAACGTGCTGATCCGGGGCGAGAGCGGCGTCGGCAAGGAACTGGTGGCCACCCGGCTGCACCAGAAGAGTTCCCGCTGCGATGGGCCCCTGGTGCCGGTCAACTGCGCCAACCTCGGCACCACGGCCAATGCCGATCTGTTTGGCCACGAGAAGGGCGCTTACACCTCGGCTGACCGGGTCCGGCCCGGCCACTTCCAGCTGGCCGACGAGGGCACCCTGTTCCTCGACGAGATCGGCGAACTGTCCGCCGAGTGCCAGCCCATGCTGCTCCGGGTCCTGGAGGACCGCCAGTTCTGTCCGATGGGCGCCGACTACCCGGTCACCGTGGACGTGCGGCGTGGTGGCCGCCACCAACCGTGACCTGACCAGGGAGATCAAGGAAGGGCGCTTCCGCAAGGACCTGTACTACCGCCTGCACACGTGCATCGAGGTGCCGCCTTTGCGCGAGCATGCCGAGGACATCCCCGAACTGGCCGAATATTTCTTGAAAAAGTTCAACGACCTCAATCACAAGCAGGTTCGGCTGTCCGAGGCCGCCCTGCAGCGCCTGGTCGTTTATCCCTGGCCCGGCAACGTCCGGCAACTGCGCTCGGTGCTGGAAACAGCCATCGTCCGGGCCCGGCGCGACGCCGTCCTGGAACCGGCCGACCTGCGCCTGGACGCCGAGCTGGTGCCCACGGATCGGCCGGCCAGCCTGAACCTGGAAGCGGTCGAGGCCTGGGCCATCCGCCAGGTCCTGGTGCAGACGGAGTGGAACAACACGCAAGCGGCCCTGATCCTGGGCATCACCCGCGGCACGCTCATCGACAAGATCCGCAAGTATCGGCTCGAGCGGTGAAGACAAAACCCGCCAGAGGAGTCCTGGTTTGGGTGAAACCAGGACTCCTCTGGCGGGTTGACGTGCGCAGCACGCGGGAGCGGGAAGCGACCAGCCGGTCACTCCTTTTTCGTGGTATTGACGACCACTGGCGCCGGGGCCGGCTCCTCCGGAGGTTTTCCGTGGATGGCCTCGTAGACTTCTTGCCGATGCACCGGGACGTCTTTGGGGGCCACGATGCCTAGCCTCACCTTGTCGCCGCGGATCTCGACCACGGTGATGGTGATGTCATTGTTGATCACGATACTTTCGTTTTTTTTTCTGGACAGTACGAGCATCGCCGGTTATCCTTCTTGTAACACGATGCTATCTCTTGAGGTTTCGGTTCCGGCGTGAAAGGAAGCAAGAGCCAAAACTCCCCTTCGCGCTGGCGAAGATCCGCTTCGACCTGCTGGAACCTGGGCAAGTCTCGGCGATAGACGTTCAGTCCCTTGGGCTGGAGAGTTGGGCCGCGCGCGTGCTGAGACTTCTTCATCTATCAATCTATCCGTCAGTTACGTCCTCGTCAAGAAGCAAACCCTGTCCGCGGATCACTTTTTTGCTTTTGTGGCACGCGAGTTGGCCGGCGCAACCTCCTCTCCTCTTGTATTCGCTCGATCCGCGGTTACATTAGATGAGAAAGGGCAAAGGCCGCGGGAAGGCGGCCTGGAACGAGCAGGAAGCGGGTTTTCTGTTGTCGGAGGGCTGTTTCGTGAGCATCGTTCGAGTGGGCCTGGCTGAAACCAAGGGCTTCGCCGAGGGCTATGACGCCATCTTCGGCAAGAAGAAGGAAGAGGACCAACAGGAGAAGACGGAGGCGAAGCAGGAGCAGGAAAAGAAGGAAGAACCAAGCCAGAACGCCAAGTAATTGCAAAGGCGAGCCGGTTCCCGAAGCCGCTTGCGGCCTCGCGCTATCATGTGATCGCGTGAAGCCGCAAGCGGCTTGGGAAAGAGACTCTCAATCCTCCTCTTTCTCGGCCGGGAGCAGTTTCCCCAGCAGGCCCAGGTCCGCGCCAAAGCCGTCCGAATCCAGCAGCTTGAATTGGCCGGGGAGCAGCTTCGAGAAGGCCGGCTCCGCGGCCGGCGGGGTGGCCAGTTTGACCTTGGAACGGCTTTGCAAGTTGTCCGTGAAGTCGGCCCAGAGTTTCAGGGACATGTCCAGCTTCCCGTGCAGATCGGCGAACAGGAACGAGTATCCGCAGGCATTCAGCCCGATCATCTTCAGCTTGGCCCGCACCTGATCCATTTCCATTTCCGGAATCTCCAGCCGGATCAGGGCATTGCCCATGGACGCAGGGAAGAAGGCGCAGTTGTTGGCGGTGCATTGGGGCGTCAGGACGCCGCGTGCCTCCTTGTCGAGTTCCCAGTCGATCAGGTAGCCGCCCAGGTAGGTGGTGACGTTGTCCAGCCAGGCGCTGACCTGCCCCGTGCCGTTCATGCCTTGCCGGCTGCCCGGCTTGAGGACCAGGAGCGTCCCCTTGAGGGTCGCCAGCAGGTTGCGCAGCTTCACGCTGAAGGGGCGATCAGTCTTGCTGACCAGCAGGTCGCCGTCGCCGCGAATGAAACAGTTCTCGATCGCTAACTGGGGACCCTGGCCCGCCGGCCGCTCCGGGGCCGCGGGCATTTTCATGACGCCGTCCTGGTCGCGCAAGGAACAGACGCTGAGGGTGGTGTCGTTCCCCTGCGCCTCCAGGGTGATGACACAGTCTTTCAGAGTGCATTGCCCATCGCCCAGGAAGGCCACCAGGGTCTGAGCCGTGAAGCCCCGCTGCTCCGGGCGCAGGCGGATCTCCAGTCCTTCCAGGTGGAGTTTGCCGTCGTGGAGCCGGAACATGGCCGTGTCGCGCTCCGCGGTTTCGCCCAGAACCAGGATCGGTCGAAAACCCTTGTCGGGCTTGATGGTCAGGTCCATCATCGCCTTTTCCAGCCGCTGCGGCTCGACGGGCACCTCGCCGTTTTTCTGGATCAGGATGACGTCACCCGGTTTCTTGCTGGCCAGGATGGCCTCCCCGAGGCTCGGGTAGACGCCGTTGCTGGCGACGCCCACGTCTTTCACGATCAGCTCATTCTTGCGGACCAACGCAGGCAATTCCACCGGCTTGCCGCCCAGAATCGCCTCGACGCCCACGGCGTGGTTGGTGTTGCCGGTCAAGCGCAGCTCGGCCAGCTGGCAGTCGATCTTGACGGCTTCCTGGAAATGCTGTTCCTCCAGCTTCTGAATGAACTCCTTGTCCTTCCAGGGAATGCCCTTGAGCACCAGGGAGGAATCCTGGCCGAGTTTCAGCTTCTTGAGCTGCTCGGCGAAGTCCGTCAAGCCGATGAGCGGTTCGGTTTCGCTGGCCACCCAGAAATCCTTCAGATTGTGGTAGCGGTTGTCGATGCCGCGATACCGGACCCCTTCGCGCGTGCCCTTCTGCCGGATCAGGACCGCCTCGCCCTCATCTTCGGGACCGCACAGGAGGCACTCCTTGACTTCCAGCGCCGCACAGGCCTTGTCTTCCAGTTCAAACACCGCCGAGCGGTCGCTGAGCAGCACCGTGCAATGGTCCAGCTTGACCGGTCGGCTTGCCGCTGTCGCCCTTTTCCAGCTGGAACAGGCTGCCATGCGGTCCAAAGGCGCAGTTGCGCGCCAGCAGCTCGACCGGCCCCTTGCGCACCACCGCTTCCTGACCGCGCGACGCGGCCTTGCCAAGTAACCAGCGCGAGGACGCATCGTCCCTGGTGCCGTAGCCGACGAAGACGCTGCCGATGAGATCCAAGGAGCAAGCGGTCCCCGGGTCCGCCTCGATCCTCACGCCGGCCATTTGCCGATCCTGGTCCGGGTCTGGAAGCGCCTGGAGGATCGTGCAATCGGTGACCACGTGCTTGCCGCCCTTGAAGTAAATCCCCGTCATCGGGGCCCTGGACGCGGCCGCGCTGATTTCCACACGGAGGCCCTCGATCCGGGACTTGGGGCTCTGAATCGTCAGGGCGGCCCAGTGTTTCAGCCGCTCGGCCCCGTTATAGGTGAGCCGGATGGTTGGCGCGGCGCCGGCCTCCCGGGGTTCAATCACCACGGACTGCCGGGCCTGGATGAGCAATCCCGGATCGGTGAATTCGCCGAGGATCTCCCGGTCCAGGGTGCCGCTCCACTTGATCACCACGTGGGCGGCGTTCTTGTTTTCCGGATCTTGCAGCCACGTCGGCAGATCGGCGATGTCCCTGTTGAAGGTAACCGTTCGCTCATCCGGAGCGCTCAGCGGGTTGGTTGGAGTCTGGGTTCCCTTCTTCTCGGTGACCGGTAGCGGTGGGTTCGGTTTGGTGGAGGAACCATCCGGGTTGGACGGCTCCGGCCTGGGATGGAGCGGCGGCGTGGAAGGGCCGACCATGTCGAGGCAGAAAACCAGCACGACCACGGCGGCGATGGCCAGGCCGCCCAGCAGGAAGGGCCGGACCGAACCGGGCGGCGTGGGCACCTCGGCCTCGACCATCAGCACGCCCTCGGGCACGTCGGCGCTGGTCCCCAGTTTCCGGGCCGCCCCCAGCAGGTGCCGCAGCAGTTCCTGGGCGGTCTGGTAGCGATCGTTTTGGTTCTTGGCCATCATCCGGGCCAGGATCAGGACGATCTCGTCGGGCAGATTGGACACCACCTCGCGCGGATCGAGGGGCTTGACGTTCTGGTGGTGGTGCAGCTTGCGAGCGGGTGTCCCTTCCGGCACGGGAGGCCGGCCGGTGATCATGTGGTAGAACGTGCAGCCCAGCGAATAGATGTCGCTGCGGACGTCGGCGTCGCGGGGTTCCAGGGCCTGTTCGGGCGAGATGTAATCGAAGGTGCCCAGGGTCACCCCGGACTGGGTCAGGCCCTGATCGTGCTGCGGTTCCATGCTGCGGGCCAGGCCCATGTCCACCAGCTTGGCCCGGCCATGGGGCGTGATGATGATGTTCGACGGCTTGATGTCGCGGTGGACCACGCCGCGTTCCGCGGCATGGCCGAGGCCGGCCGCGATCTGGATCATGTAGGGCAGCGCCTCGGCGACCGGCAGCCGGCCCCGGCGATCCAGGATGGTGCGCAGGTTCTCGCCCTCGACGAACTCGAAGGCAATGAAGTGCAACTTCTGATCCTCGCCGCAAAAGAAGACCCGGGCGATGTTCTCATGATCGAGCTTGGCTGCGGCCCGGGCTTCCTGGTGAAAGCGTTTGACGTTTTCCTGGTCCTGGGCCAGGTCGGGCGGCAGGATCTTGAGCGCGACAAAGCGATCCAGCTGGGTGTCGCGAGCCCGCAGCACGGCGGCCATGCCGCCGGCGCCGATTTGCTCGATCAGCTCGAAATGGGCCAGCCGCCGGCCGCGAATGTCGTTCGGGGCCGGCTCGGGAGGCGGTGGCTGGCGGTTCTTGGTGATGATGGTCGGCGCTTCGTCGGTGATCGCACCGTTATCGGCCAGGGCATCCTCACTGGGGTCAACGTTGTTCGCAGCGCTGGCCCCTGGGTCGGGTGTCTTGGGGAGAGGCTCGTTTTTCTTCAGCTCGGACATGGAATGGTCCAACGGGAAAGCTCCCGCCCCTCTTCGGTTGTCACTCCGGCAATGTGCCGGCTCCTCTCCACGGCTGCAACTTCTTGTTCCCGGGCGAGCCGAGAGCTGTTGACCGTCCTGCTCCAAGACGTGAGTGCGCGAGCAGTCCTGAATAGCCCCCACCCAGACTATACCCTCTCTCCCATCCCGCTGTCAATCGAGTCGTTGGCCCGGGAATTCTGGGTCGATCGGGGGCTTTCGCGCCGAGCCATTGCCGGCTGCCGGGAATTGGCATACGTTCTTTCCCAAAGACCATCCTCAAACTAAACCCCGGAGGTCGTGTCATGTTTCGCTTCCTGCTCCTTCTTCCCAGCCTTTTCCTGGCTGCGCTCGCCCCGGCCGAGGAGCGTCCGGCTGCTCCCGCCTTGCCGTTGCTGTTCCAGGACGATTTTAGCAAGGGGGCGGACCACTGGAAACCGTCCGACCCCGCCGCCTGGAAGATCGTCCAGCTCAAGGACAGCTCCGCCTACAGCCAGTTCCAGCAGAGCAAGTACAAGCCGCCGCACCGCAGTCCGCTCAACTTCTCGCTGGTCAAGGACCTGAGCGTCGGCGACCTTGTCCTGGAGGCCCAGGCCCAGAGCACCACGAAGGATTATCCCCATCGCGACCTGTGCCTGTTCTTCGGCTACCAGGACCCTGCCCATTATTACTACGTTCATCTGGGCAAAAAGACTGACGATCACGCCAACCAAATCTTCATTGTCAACGGTGCCGATCGCAAGAAGATCTCGACGAAAACCACCGAGGGCACCCCCTGGACCGACGCCTGGCACCACCTCAAGCTGGTGCGCAAGGTCAAAGAAGGGACGATCGAGATGTACTTTGATGACATGAAAAACCCCGCGATGACGGCGACCGACAAGACGTTCACCTGGGGCCAGGTCGGCGTGGGCTCATTCGATGACACCGGCAACTGGAGGGACGTGAAGATTTACGGGGTGAAGGCGGAAAAGGGGAAGTGAGGGGTGGTTTCGATTTATCGTTTCGCGCTCACCCGACTCAGCGCGAAACGATAAATCGGAACGACCTCCTCAGTTCCAATCCAGGTCCCAGATCAGGATGTCGCGTTCTCCCCCGACCGCTGCACGCATCCCGTCCGGGGAGAACGCGATGGCATGGACGCGCTGCAAGTCCCAATCGAACGCGGCTCGTTCCCGACCCGAGGCCAGGTCCCAGAGCTTGACCGAGCCATCGGAACTGGCCGAGCCGAGGTTCTGGCCGTCCGGAGTGAACGCGAGCGCCCAGACGTAAGTGCGGTGTCCCGTCAGGCGGCGGACGACCTTCCCGGTGGACAGGTGCCAGACGGAGATGCCGTGACCGGCGCTGGCTGCCAGCAACTGGCCGTCCGGACTGAAGCAGAGGCGGTAGACTTGTCCGGCCTCGCCCAGAGCGGTTCGATGGGTGCCCTCCGGCAGATCGAACAGGTGGACCGGTTGGTTCATCTCGGCCAGGGCCAGGGTCCGGCCGTCGGGAGAATACGCAACCGCCCAGACCGAGCTACCGCCGCCACGGAGAGGAAGCTGCGCTCCGCTCGGCATGTCCCACCGGGCCTTGCCCGTGCAGAGTTCCGTTCCCGCCGGATGGAAGGCCAGGGAGCGGCTGATCGCGTCGCCGCGAGACCGTAACTCGAACGAAGTGGTCCACTTCTGGCAATCCCGGACCATCAGCTCCGAAAACCCGGCCGAGGAGGCCAGCCACCCGCCCTGTAGGGAACGCCCTCCGTGGCGTTCCGGAGGCGCGAAGGCCAGGCAATCCACCGGCTGACTGTGGCCAACCAGCCGGTCCAGCGCCTTTCCGGTGCGGCCGTTCCAGAGCCAGACCTTCGGGTCGTGGAAGCAGGCCGAGGCCAGCAGTTCCCCATCCGGCGAGAACGCCAGGGAGCGGACCAGGCTCGGAACGGGGAGCAGAAGCATTATCCCGGGCCTCCGCCGAGCAACTGGCGGGCGCCCTTGCCCAGCAGCAGCTGGGCAAGGGCGCTGCCCAGGGCCTCGGCGTCCTTGAGTGGTCCCTCGGTCACCGCTTCGATCCGCCGGGAGCCGTCCGGCAACAGCACCGCCCCCCGCAGCCACAGGGCTTCGCCCCGCACCTCGGACAACGCCCCGACCGGCATCTGGCAGCCGCCGCCCAGGCCGCGCAGCAAGGCTCGCTCGGCCCGCACCGACTGGCGCGTGTCCGGGTCGTCGAGCTTTTCGAGCAGGAGCAGCGTTTCCCGGTCGCCGGAGCGGCACTCCAGCCCCAGGGCACCCTGGCCGACCGCCGGCAGCATCCAGGCCCGGTCGAGGACCTCCGTGATCTTGTCTTTCAGCCCGAGCCGGACCAGGCCCGCCTCGGCCAGGATGATGCCGTCCAGGCCTTGCTCCTTCAGCTTGCGCAGCCGGGTTTCCACGTTGCCACGAATGTCCACCAGCTTCAGGTCGGGCCGGCGATGCAGCACCTGGGACCGCCGCCGCGGACTGCTGGTGGCGAGGGTGCTGCCTCGGGGGAGTTGATCGAAGCAATCGGTTTTGGGCGACACCAGCACGTCGCCCACCGGGCCTCGCGGCGGCACGGCACCCAGGGTCAGGCCCTCCACCGGCACGGTCGGCAGGTCCTTGAGGCTGTGGACGGCAACGTCCACCTCCTCGCGCAGCAGAGCGTTCTGGATCTCCCGGGTGAAGACGCCCTCGCCGCCGATGCTCGCCAGGGACCGATCGCGCACCCGGTCGCCGCTGGTCTCGATCTCGACCAGGACCACGGGACGCTGCCCGTTCACGGACCGCAGCAGGTGGGCGACGTGATTGGCCTGCCACAGGGCCAGGGGACTGCCTCGAGTTCCGATGCGCAGCGGGTTCATGCAGTTGGTGCGTTCCATCCAGAGAGTTCGCGCCGCAGAGCGGCGCTGATGGCCGGCCGGTCCAGCGTCCCCTGCTCCAGTCGGCCGCGCAGGTCGGGGTTGGTTTTGGCTCGCTCCAGGGCCAGCCAGACCGGGTTGAGCACGTCGGGGTCGTCCTTGTAGCGCGCGAACAGGTGCCAGTGCAGGTGCGGCACCTGATTGCCCAGCAGTTCGTAATTCATCTTGTGCGGGCGGAAGGCACGCTCGATGGCCCGCGCCAGCAGGCACATTTCCTCGAGGTAGCCCCGCCGGACCTCGTCGGCAAGGTTGCTCAATTCGCGGGCGTGCTGTCTGCTGATCAGCACACAGTAGCCCCGATAGAACTGGTGTGTCCCCAGCAAGGCGACGCTGTGCGGAAACGACCAGACCAGCTCGCCCGGAGGCAGCTGGTCCAGGGCGGCCAGTTTCTGACAGAAGGGGCACTCACTCACAGCCATTCTCGCCTCCTTGGCGCACAACTCATTCGTTTTGCTGGGCGGGTTCCAGTTCCTTCTCGGTGGGCTCCTTTGCCTTCTCCTGCGGCAACTCCAGGACCGGCGACGTCGGTGGAGTGGCGGGAGCAGGCGTTGCTTCCCGGGCCCGATCCTGAATGGCCTGATCGTAAATCGGCCGGGCGGCCAGGGTGCCCAGCAGCCCGCCCAGGACCCCCGGAAGGAGCCGGTCCGTGGAACCGGTCTCCAAGGCCGCAGTGACCATACCGGCGGTCTTCGCTCGCTTCCGGGCGATCTCGGCTGTCACCCAGAGGATCCCGAGCGTCGCGCAGAGCACGGCAAGAATCCACCAGGTCAGCGGAGCGGCGGTGGTTTCGTCCGCGGACAGGTTCTTGTTCAGGCAGTCGCGCAACTCCCCGACCATGTCCAGCAGGGCCGGGTTGGCTCCCTCGCTGTCCCGCACCTCTTTGAAACAACGCCATAGCTGATAGCGGTCGCGCCAGCGCAGCGGCAGCGGCGCTTCGTCAGGCCAGACCGTGACCTGGACATGCTTGTACTCAGGCACGGCGCTGATCAGGATGTAGACGCCGTGGAGCCGCATTCTCTTGGCCTCTTCGATCGCCCAATCCCGAAACAGCCGGGCCGCTTGCTTGTTGCTGCGGGCCCGGTCGAGCTGGTCTCGCAGCTTGGTCGGCAGCTCCTTGATGGTCTCGATCAGCAAGTCGAGGTGGTAGGCCTCGCTGATCTCCTCCAGCTGCAGGTCGGCCTTGTCGATCGTCTTGACCTGAAACAGCCCGGCCTCGTCGCGGACCCCGGTGAGGGTCTGCGCGTGCAGCCCCATCGGGCTCACAAGGAAGACAAGACCAACCGCAATCCCACGCAGGGCGTTCATGGTCGGCTCCTTTCACCAGTCGCCACCACCGCCGAAATCACCGCCACCACCGAAATCGCCGCCGCCGCCAAAGTCACCGCCGCCGCCCCAATCCCCGCCACCGCCGGCATCGCCGCCACCCCCGCCAGCATCGCCGCCCCCGCCGTCATCGCCACCGCCCCAGTCGCCGCCACCGCCGGAGGAACTGGTGTCCTGCCCCAGCCCCGGATCGGAAGTGTTGGTGTAATCCGAACCCTGGGCGGAAGGAGTGCCGTGGCCGAAGAAGGAATCGTACATCCACATGCCGGCAGCAGCGCCAAACATGCCGCCCAGCATCGAAGACAGGAAGCCGCCGCCACCGCCGCCGCCATAGCCGCCGCCGCCGGAGCCACCGCCGCCGGAGCCGCCGCTGGCGGCACGGATCAGCCCGAACACCAGCCAGATCCCCAGCAGCACGACCAGCCCAATGCAGATCCAGCCGCCCAGGCCCCATTCGCCGCCGCCCTTGTGCGGCGCGTGGCGCTGGCCGGGCCTGGCCTCGGGGCCAGTTGGTCTCGAAGGCCGTTTCAATTTCCTTGACGCTTTCCACCAGGGCTCGGTCCGGGTGATCGCGGAGGTTCCTCACCAACAGGGACTCGACCGCTTCCAGGTCCTTCTGATGAAACACCTTCTGGGTCTCGTTGCCGACCTGGACGCTGAACTTGTGTGGTTTCTTGCAAATGACAATCAGCAGGCCATTGTCGTGCAAGTCCACGAAGCGGCGTTTGGCCCAGCGATTCACTTCTCCCTGAGAGGCGTCGGGCGCAACGCCTTGCAGGGTGTTGTACGTTTTCACGACAACGTCGTGCTTGTAATCGCGTTCAATTCGCTGCATGATGCGCTCGGCCTGCGCGATTGCGTCCTGAGAAAACAAGCCGGCGTTATCGCGGACCGTGGGAGTTGTGGCCGCGATCGCCGGGGCTCCTGCCAAACCCAGCACCAGCAGGGCGGTCAGAGCCAGGGTTCGTGCTGAAAAGGCCATTGCGTTTCCCTCCCGTAGGATGATTGCAGTTCCCCCGCTATGAGGTTCTTCGCTTCTTCTCTATCATTATCACCAGAAAACCGCCGCGGAACAGTCCGAGGTTGCCCGATTCGGCTGTCCTGTTCCTGGAGAGGGCAACTTCGGCACCATAATGAATGAAGGGTGAAGGATGAGTAAAGCCATGCCGCGACTGCGATCGACAACCATCCTGGCGGTGCGCCACCAGGGGAAGGCGGCCATCGGCGGTGACGGCCAGGTGACCCTTGGCAACATGGTCATGAAAAGCGACGCCCAGAAGATTCGCCGGCTGCACAATGGCCGGGTGCTGACTGGTTTCGCCGGGGCCGCGGCCGACGCCTTTGCCCTGCTGGAGCGTTTTGAGGCCAAGCTGAAGGATTTCCAGGGCAACGTGCCGCGAGCGGCCACGGAACTGGCCAAGGACTGGCGCATGGATCGCAGTCTGCGCCGGCTGGAGGCGATGCTGATCGCGCTGGATCGGGACAGCCTGCTGCTGGTCGGCGGCACCGGCGACGTGATTCAGCCGACCGACGGCATTGCCGCCATCGGTTCGGGAGCCGGCTACGCCCTGGCCGCCGCCCGGGCCTTGCTCGCCCATGCCCAGCTGTCCGCCCCGGAGATTGTCCGGGCTGGCCTGGAAATTGCAGCGGACCTGTGCATCTACACCAATCGTTCGCTGGTGGTGGAGGAGATTTAACGTCCGTTCCGTGAGCCGCTTGCGGCTTAACCGCTTGCGTTAAGCCGCAAGCGGCTCATGGAACCGATTACGAATTCCGACGGGAGGTAGATCGTGCCAGACCTGACACCACGTCAGATCGTGCTGGAGCTGGACAAGTACATCGTGGGCCAGGACGCGGCCAAGAAAGCGGTGGCGGTGGCCATCCGCAACCGCTGGCGGCGGCAGCAGCTGCCGCCCGACCTGCGCAAGGACGTGACGCCGAAGAACATCATCATGATTGGCCCGACCGGGGTGGGCAAGACCGAGATCGCCCGCCGGCTGGCCCAGCTGGTGGGAGCGCCGTTCCTCAAGGTGGAGGCCACCAAGTACACCGAGGTCGGCTACCACGGCCGGGACGTGGAGAGCATGATCCGCGACCTGACCGAGATTGCCATCGGCCTGGTCCGGCAGGAACTGCGCCACTCGGTCGAAACCAAGGCCAAGGAGCGCGTCACGGAACGGCTGCTCGATCTGCTGCTGCCCAAGTCAAACGTCTGGGACCCGGAGGACACCGAGGAGAACGAGCGCCGGCAGCGGACCCGGGACAAGATGCGGACCCGGCTGGAGGCCGGCGATCTGGAGGATCGCATGGTGGAGCTGTCCGTGGAGGCGCGGGCGGTGCCGGTGCAGATCTTCTCCAACATCGGCATGGAGCAGATGGACGTCGATTTCCAGAACATGTTCGAGCGGCTGATGCCCAAGCAGGCGCAGCAGCGGCAGATCCCCATCCGCGAGGCCCGCAAGGTCCTGCTGGAGCAGGAAGCCGAGGCGCTGATCGATCGGCAGGTGGTCCAGGAGAAAGCGATCGAGCTGGCCGAGAACCACGGCATCATCTTCATTGACGAGCTGGACAAGATCTGCGGCCCGCCCTCGACCCACGGCCCCGACGTCTCGCGCCAGGGCGTGCAGCGCGACCTGCTGCCGGTGGTCGAGGGCACCACGGTCAATACGCGCTATGGTCCGGTCCACACCGACCACGTCCTGTTCATCGCGGCCGGGGCGTTCCATCTCTCCAAGCCGTCGGACCTGATGCCCGAATTGCAGGGGCGCTTCCCGATCCGGGTCGAGCTGACCGACCTGAAACGCGAGGACTTCCTGCGCATCCTGACCGAGCCGAAGCACTCGCTGACCAAGCAGTACGCCAGCCTGCTGCTGACGGAGGGACTCGCGCTGGAGTTCAGTCCCGATGGCATCGAGGCGCTGGCCGACATCGCTTTCGAGGTCAACCGGACGACGCAGAACATCGGCGCTCGCCGGCTGCACACCATCCTGGAGCGCGTGCTGGAGGACGTCAGCTTCGAGGGACCGGACCTCTCCGCCAAGAAGGTGATCATCGACGGCAAGTACGTCCGCGGCCGGCTGGAGGACGTGCTCCAGAAGGAGGACCTGAGCCGGTTTATTCTGTGAGGCCTACCGTCAGGGCTTGCGGTCGTGCCGCCTGGCGGTGGATTGACAGCCAGCCGGCTCTTACAACGTCCCTTGCTTACCTCTCAGGGCGAGAGCCGGAGGACCAGGTCTAAGCCGCGATCCGATGGAAACCCGGAGTTCATCGTAGCCGCAGGCTTTAGCCTGCGTTGGCGGTATCCTGTGGCTCGGCGAACGCAGGCTAAAGCCTGCGGCTACAGGGGGACTCCCAATTACTCCGGTTCTCAAAATGAACGCGCTTTAGGTGAGAGATTGGAATTCAAGACCAAAAACCAGAGGAGAGGAACATGCCTCAATTCCACATCACCAATGAGAACACCGAAGATACGTTTGATTCCACCGACAATCTTCCGGACGCCATTCGCATTGCCAGGGAAGTGGCGCAAAAGGGGCCAGCCGGCGATCTGGTTTGCATTGAACACGAGGGCAAGAACATCAGGCAATTTGTACTCATGCCCAATGGGGAAATAGCAGAAAAGGTGCTTGCCTGACGATGGCTCGGCAGGTGAAGCCTTGTTCCGCCTCAGCGCTCGCCGGATCTCCGCCTGGAATGCTAATACAGGTCCGGCACCGGCTGCAGGGCCCGGCCCTTGTCGTCGTAGAAGGCCTCGTGCAGCAGGAACAGCTGCTGCACCTTCAGCCCGATCGCTTGCAGTTGCCGGCCCAGCTGTTTCACCGCGTACTTGTCCAGACGCCGGCCCAGCAGGGCCTGGAAATGAGTGCCGCACAGGTCCAGCTCCACCGCCTGGGAGCCGCGCAGAGGGAAGGTCAGGTAGCGCAAGGTGCCGGGGTGGTTGCAGATGCAGCAAGGGTGCTTTTCGACGCGCTCCACCAGGGGCGGGCCCTCGCCCAGGATCAGCCGTTCCTGGCAATCCGGACAGATCGGTTTGCCGGAAATCCGGTCCCAGGGACAGCCGCTGGCCTGGCAGCGATGACAGGGGACGATCTGGTTGGCGCCATCGGCTGAGAGCAAACGCAGTCCATCCATGAGAACCCCTCCGTCCTTTGCCGATCTCGTCCCGGAACGGCCCCGCCTGTGAGTGCAGTTACCGGGTTTTGTCAGGATCGGCATTTCGGAGCTGGTCCTGCAGGATTTTTCGCGCTTTTGTCGAAAAAGTGTTAGCCCGAAGCGCAAGCGAGGGAATCCGGAATCCGCCGGGGCCGGATTCCCGGCAAACTCACTCGTAAGCGATGGCCTCGGCGGTACGGATGCGGCGTGCCTGGAGAGCGGGGCCGAGGCCGGCGACCGCGGCACAGACGAAAGCCAGGCCAATCACCGCCAGGGCCGTTCGCCAGGGGAACCGGCAAGGGAACAGGAACCCCGACTCCTCGAACAGCAGCACGCGCAAGGTGTACCACAAGAGCGGCAGGCTCAGGATCAGACCGATCGTGACGCCGACGCCGGTCAGCAGGATTGCCTCGGCCACCACGGAGCGAAAGACCTGGCCCTGCGTGGCCCCAAGGGCCCGCAGCAATCCCAGCTCGCGGCGGCGCTGCAGGACCGAGATCAGCATGGCAGCCAGCACGCCCAGCACGGCCACGATGGCCATGACCACTTCCTGAGTGGACGCCAGGCCATAGAGCCGGCCAACCAGGCCCAGTACGTGACTGCGGACCTCGTCCTTGGTCAGGACACACAGGGCCATGCGAGCTGCCAGCGGCGACTGCTGCACCCGCTGCCGGGCTGAATCCGCGTCGGCGCCGGCAGGGAGGTAAACGTCGAACACGTCCACCAGGTCGTCCAGTGACGGCCGCAGCTGGGTGCGATCGACCAGGATCTCGCCGCGGGTGCAGGCATAATCGATGACGGTGCCAACCACGCGGAGCGACACCGGACCGGTGGCCCCGGGCAGCGTGATGGAGTCGCCGACGCTGACGCCGTAAAGGGCCGCGAAATTCTCCGAGACCAGGGCCGTGCCTGGCCCGGACAGCTTGCGGTAAAGGTCGAGGTCGTGCAGCCCGCGCTCCTGGTTGGCACGATGATAACCGGCACTGTCCAGCGCCAGCAGCAGGACGCGGTGCGTTTTTCCCTGGTGGCTCCAGTCGAGATGGCGGAAACGCATCGGCACCAGCTGGGCCTCGGGAAGCAGTTCCTGCAAGGCCCGGCCAAGAAGCTCGTGCATGGGCAGGGTCCGGCCACTGGCGCTGAGGGGCCCGCCGGAGGTCAGGAACAGGTCGCCGGCAACGTTTTGATCGATCCACAACCGGATGGCGCTCTGGTTGTTCTGGATCAGTCCGCTCGTGAGCAGCAGCAGCGCCACGCTCACCGCCACGGCGCCCACCACCAGGCCGGTCCGGGCAGGGGCCCGACGGAGATTGTCGGCTGCCAGCCGGGTGGAGCAATCCGGCAGCCAGGTCGTCAGCGGTCGCAGCAGCCCGGCCAGCAGCCCGGCCAGGGTCGGGACCAGCAGCAGCGCTGCCACAAGCATCAGCACCAGGCCGCCAAAGGTGCCGACACGCGGCGGCAGCAGGTCCTTGCAGGCCAGGCCCAGTAACCCCAGGGTGGCACATCCAAGCGCGGTCCCGAGGCGGAGACGCTTCCGCCCCGACGGCACGACCGCCGGCAGACGGCGTAACGTTGCCACGGGCTGTTCCAGCGAAGCCTGCAGGGCCGGCAGCAGGCCCGCCAGCAGGCTGGTCGCCAGTCCGGCCAGGACGGCACGGAACAGGATGCTGGACGTCAGCGCGACCTCGCCCGCTCCCAGCGGCAGCAGATAATCGCTCAGCGCCCGAAACATCGGCCCCAGCGACAAATGGGCCAGACTCAGACCCAGGGGAATGCCGGGGAGAGACCCCAGCAGTCCGAACAGGCCCGCCTCAACCAGGAACAACCGCAGCACCTGGCCGCGCGTCGCTCCCAGACTGCGCAGCAGGCCGACGTCATGGCGGCGCTCCACCACGCTGACCGCCAGCACGTTGGTGATCAGGAACAGCCCCACGACCAGGGCCCCGACTGCACACAGGGCAAACGCCACCTCCAGACCAACCAGCATTTCCTGGGTTCGCTGGTCGTGTCCCTGCGGCGTCCACACTTCGCCCTGCCCTTGCAGGACGGCTTCCAGCGACTGCCGGACTTGCTCCGGGTCCGCGCCGGGTGTCAGCACCAGGTCGAACCGGCTGACGTGGTCCGGTTTGCCTGCCAGCGCCGCGGCCGTGGCGCACGGCAAGACCATGACGTTCCCTGCCAGGGGGGCAGCCGGGCCGCGGGCTTTGACGATGGTTCCCGCCCGGGTGAAACGGTGAATCCGGCCGCCGACAAAGACGTTGAACCGTGGCGATTCGGCGGGCAGGGCTTGCTCCAGCTCCCGACCGACCAGGGCGGGGGGATGGCGCAGCAGGAAGGCTTGCAGCGGCGAGGCGTCGGAAACGGCGATTTCGATGTCCCACGCTGGTTCGCTCTCCGGATCGGCAGTCAGGTCCAGGCCAAGCACCAGGACGGGTTGCTGCTCCCGGTCGGGCAGAACGCCGCGCTGGATCACCAGGGGACGGACCGTCTTGACTCCGGGAACGCGGGCCAGCGGCTCCTCCAGGGCACTCGGCAGGCCGGCGTCCCCATTGCTGACGTGGAAATCGGCGGCCCCGGGCAGAGGTGTGGCGGTGGCGCGGCTCGTCTTCTCCAGGCTGGCGGTGAGCAGACTTATCGTCACCCAGGTGGCGACCCCCAGGGCAACGCTGGCCAGCATCAGCAGGGCCCGGACTCGATGTCTCGACCAGTAACGGCAACTGAGCGTTCGCGGCAGCGAGGACATGCTCTCCCCTCCCCGTAGCTCGACTCTCCGAGTCGAGATTCGACTCGACTCGGAGAGTCGAGCTACGACCAGAGGCGCGGAGGCCTAACGTCCCTGAGGCGTCAGCACCAGGTCTCCCCAGATCTTCAGCTGGTCGGCCACCTTCACCAGGCCGCCCAGGGCCGAGTAGGGTTGAATGCCGTATTGCGTCTGCAGGATCGCGAACTGGCCGCGCAGCCGCAGCACCCCGGGCCGGTCGGTCTGATCGACCTGGGCGAGGAACGCAACCGGCTGAGTCATGCCGCGCAGGGTAAACTGGCCGCTGACCCGGTATCGTCCCGGTTGGCCGGCTGCCTGACCATCGAGGGGAGTGACGCCCGTGATGGCGCAGACCGCCTTGGGATGGCGGGCCACGTCCAGGACGCTTTCGCTCCGCATGTTGGCCGTCACCTTCTGGGCGTCGCTGAACGTGCCTTCCAGCCCAACGGCCTGCCGGGCCTCGGCGGTGTCGGCGACAAAGGTGGTCATGTCAAAAACGAACTCGCCCTTGCCTCCCAGGGCCACGGTGGAGCCGGCCAGCTTGCCCTCCACGCCGTGAGGGTGGCCCAGCCGCGTTGCCGAGTCCACCCGGACGTACACCCGGCTTTGTTTGGTATCCACCTGGTACTGGGGGCCCTGGGCCCGGACCGCCGGGGTCAGCCAGCACCCGGCAACCAGGGCAATCAGGAGCAGGACAGACCGATTGCAACGCTGGTTGTGGCACGGTCTCCTGACCGTGCCACAACCAGATGGCACGGTCAGGAGACCGTGCCAAAACCAGGACCGATTGCAGCAGACAGCCATCAGCAGGATCCTCCTGGGACAGGGGCCGCTCCGCGGGGTTGCCGCAAGCGGATGGCGGGCGCGGGGCCTTCCTAGCAGAAACGCGCATCTGGATGAAAGACCAACTGCGAAGCCGTGGTAGGACGGGTCTCCAGACTCGTCCCGGTGTTAACCACCCGAGGACAGGGGAACGCTCGTGGGTTAAGGAAGATTAACGCGCCCACTCCCTCTCTGCGTTGCCGGGACAAAGGGAAGCCCGTTGCCGATCCTGGACGTGGGGCGCCTAACTCCTTGCCAGGATTGCAGATCGAGAGGGAACGGCCGCGGCCTGGATCTCGGCCGGCATCGGGGGGGGCAATCGTGGAGGATGGCGGCATGAAATATGCTCCAGCAAAAAAACAGTTCACCAGGGAATAAATGGGTGAACGCTGGCGTCCTGGTCCTGACAAGGGATTTCCCATGCTTACCATTGCAACCATTCGCCCCGCGCTGCAGTCGCTGAGGCAAATGCCCACGATCCACGAAGTCTCGGAGGTCTGGGGCAAGCTGGAACTGAAGCTGGAGACGCCGGATACCCGCTACTGGGTGACCACCGAAGGCGTGCCCAGGAAGACCACGGGAACACCGATCAATTACGTCCTCAATTACGTCACCGTCGAGAAGCTGACCGACGACGGTCGCTGGGACCTGCGCGGTGTACAGCCCCGAAGCCTGGCAGCTGTCCCAGGGGTTCGACTATCGGCAAATGCTGCACAAGGAAGTGGAACGGTTGACCGTGGAGCTGGAAAAGCAGTTCAGCTGGGAGACCAAGCGGCAGCTGGACAACGTCCGGCAGGAGCTGGAACTGACCAACCGCTCCATCGCCCTGCTGGCCGAGAAGGTCCGGCAGCGCTGGACCAATTGAAAGCCGCTTGCGGCTTAGCGCAACCCGCCGGTGCGCTGCCGCAAGCGGCTTTCAGCACAAAGGGATTGACGGCATCTTTCCGGGGATTAAGCTGGAAGGGGTTCGCGTTCCTTGGCCCCGAAGACACGTCCTCGGGACGAACGCAAACGCCAGCAAGGCCCTGTGGCGGAATGGCAGACGCATCCGGCTTAGGACCGGATGCCCGTAAGGGCGTGAGGGTTCGAGTCCCTCCGGGGCCATTGGTCCTGTTCAGGCTCGCGAAAGATGGCAAGCGGGGAAGTGGAGGGAACGCCATCCGTGGCGTTGTGGCTCGGGCAGGTCGTTAGCGGGAACGAAGGACCGGGCTGGAACCGACACAAACAAACTCTTCCTCGATCTCGCTGCGGACCAGCGGACCGATCTTCTCGACCTCGGCCTGCAAACGGCGCTGCAGCAGGCACAGGTCTTCTTTCACCCGGGCCAGCAGCTGGCTGGCGTCCTCGGGCTGTTTCACCGCCAGTTCCTGGGCTTCGGTCAACCCACGGCGGAGGATCTCCAGCCGGCGGTTGAGCATCTGGTTCAGCTGAACCAGGTTGACGTGCGGCACCAGTTCCTCTTCGGGAGCCGGGCCCCACTGGGCCACGCGATCGGGCACTTCTTCACGCAGCACGCGCACTTCTTCGGGCGCCTCGATCCCCAGCCGAACCAGACCCGGCTTGATGCTCACCACCTGGATGGCGGTGTGCAGACCAGGGAACAGCAAGCGTTCGTTCAAGCGACGTGTCAACACAAGCATGGTCACGGACCTCCTGGCTATAAGGGTGCAGCAGTGGGGCGAAGCGCCTCGCTTGCCGGCGCGGCATCCCCCAAGGGATGGAACGCCAGCAAACTCACGTAACCGGAATGAAAGCGCAAGGAATGTGCAAACAAGAAGTTACGTGCAGGCAAACGCCCTGCCAGTCGGCATCCGTACCGTTTCGGCTCGCAGGAGCCGCGAGATCCTTCTCGGTGGTTCCAGGCGTGCGAGTTACCCTTTTACCCGAAGCGGCATTTCCGAGCAAGAGCGAATTTTTCGGGCTGACAGACGGGTGTCAAGGACGGGAAGATGGGGGATTTGTACCCCGAAAATCTCCCCTCTCTCTGCTGGGGAGAGGGGTTGGGGGGAGGGGGATGACGCCTTGATTTATCGTTTCGCGCTGGGCTGGCCCAGCGCGAAACGATAAATCAACAGAAGCCCACCTGTTGGAGTTGATCATGTCCACTCCGTCACTCTGTCCCGACCCGGCGCAGTGGGAGCGCCTGGCTGCCGGCGAACTACCCGAAGAGGAGCGCCGGGCCCTGCTTGTCCACGCGGTCGGCTGTCCCACTTGCTCTCAGCGTCTGGAGGCACTGCCGGACCCTGAGGCGGTGCTGGGGCTGGCACCTGCGGACGTGGCCGCGCCGTCCCGCCGGCGCCGATTCTGGGCCTGGACGGGCGGAATCCTGCTGCTTGTGGGTGGTGGGCTCATGCTCGCCCAGTACCTCCTGCCTGACCGAGAACAGGAGCCGGTCAAGGAAGAGCCAGGCAGGGCCGCCGAGCCTCCGCCCCTGGGGCCCCCCGCCGGGCTGGTGGCGACCCTGGGCGATGGCCGGCTCCAGCACTGGAGCGACGTCCTGGCCGTGGCCCTCAGTCCGGACGACCGCCGCATCGCTTCCGCCGACGGCGACGGCTTCGTCAAGGTCTGGGACGCCGGCACCGGCAAGGAACTGCTCACCTTTCGGGGCTACCCCGATTTGGTTCGTGGCCTGGCCTGGAGCCCGGATGGCAAACGGATCGCCTCGGCCGGGTGGGATGGAATCATTCGGGTGTGGGAGGCCGACACGGGACAGGTCAAGTTCCGGCTGCCGCATGGCCGCAATCCCACAGGCGTTGCCTTCAGTCCGGATGGCAGCCGGCTGGCATCGTGCGGCAACGAGCCGCACGGTGAAGGTCTGGGACGCGGACACCGGCCAGCTGCTGCGGATTATCCAGGACCATTTAGCTGGGGTCACCGGCGTCGCCTTCAGTCCGGATGGCAAACAGCTTGCCTCGGCGAGCCACGACCAGACCGTGCGGCTGTGGGACCTGACCACTGGCCAGCCCCTCGTCACAATCAAGCACGACAGCCCGGTCCTGGCCGTGGCCTTCAGCCCGGCTGGCACCCGGTTCGCATCGGCCAGCAGCAACGGCTTCGTGCAGGTCTGGGACGCGGCCGGCGCCAAGGTCAGCATCAGTTCCAAATACCCGGCCGAGGTCCAGTCCCTGGCCTTCGCTCCGGAGGGCACCCGGCTGTTTTGCGGTCTCCGGGGCTTTGACAAAACCATCCGTATCCTGGACCCGGCCACGGGCAAGGAACTGCTCCACCTCCCGGGAAACCACGGTTACGCGACTTGCCTGGCCTGCAGCCGGGATGGTCAGCGCCTCGTCTCCGGCGGCGGGGACAGACGAGTGCGCCTCTGGGACGCCGGCACCGGCAAGGAAGTCCTCGTTCCCGAGGGACACGTGCTGCCGGTCAGCAGCGTGGCCCTCAGCCGGGACGGCAAGCGGCTCGCCTCCGCCAGCCAGGACCAGACGGTCAAGGTCTGGGACCGCGACACCGGCAAGGAACTGCTCACCCTCAAGGGACACACCAGCGGCGTCGATGGGGTGGCCTTCAGTCCGGATGGCGCGCTGATCGCCAGTGCCTCGGAAGACAATACCGTGAGGCTGTGGAACGCGGACACCGGAGCGGAGGTCCGCACCTTCGTCGGACACAACGCCCGCGTCTTCAGCGTGGCCTTCAGTCCCGACGGCAAAAAACTGGTCAGCGGCGGTCACGATCGGACGGTAAAGGTCTGGGACCGGGAAACGGGCGAGGAACTGTGGAACGTCAAGGGGCACACGCACCAGGTCCGGAGCGTGGCTTTCAGTCCGGATGGCAAATGGCTCGTCAGCGGCAGCGTTGACACGACGCTGAAAGTGTGGAACGCCCTGACGGCCGAGGTGGAACGGACTCTCCGCGGACACCCCAGCATGGTCTGGTGCGTTGCGGTCAGTCCCGACGGCAAGCGGATCGCCTCGGCAGGTGGGGGCGGCAGCCTGAAGGTCTGGGATTCGGGCAGCGGCCAGGAACTGCTCAACCTCGATGGCCACGTGGGCGCCGTCCGCAGTGTGGCCTTCAGTCCGGACGGCAAGAGCCTGGCCTCGGCCGATCAGTGGGGCCGGGTGATCGCGTGGGACAGTGCATCCGGGCAGAAGCAGCATGAGTGGCGGATGCCGGGAGACGTCAACTCGGTCCTGTTCACCCCGGAGGGCGATTGTCTGCTGACCAGCAACGCCAACAACACCATCTATGTTCTGCGGCTGACTCCGGAAGGCAAGTAAAAAAAGTGGCCGGAACCCTCTTCCCGTCCGGAGGGTTCAATGGTATGCTCGGGAGTGTGTGTCTCCGGGCGCACTCTCCCGCCAGCCTGCCTTGAAAGGTCCCGCCATGCTCCGCTTGTCTGCTCTTGTCGCGATCGTGCTGCTGAGTTGCCCGGTGTCCGGCCTCGTGGCCCAGGAAGGGAAACCCTCCCCTGCCCAGCTGGAGTTCTTCGAGAAGTCGGTCCGGCCGGTCCTGGTCAACCAGTGTCAGAACTGCCACAACGGTGACAAGCAAAAGGGCGGACTGCGCCTGGATTCGCGGGCGGCCATCCTCAAGGGCGGCGAGAGCGGCCCGGCCGCCGTCGCCGGCAAACCGGAAGCCAGCCTGCTGATCAAGGCCGTCCACTACAAGGACGAGCTGCGCATGCCGCCCAAGAACCAGCTCAAGCCCGACGAGATTCAATCCCTGGCGACCTGGATCAAGCAGGGGCTGCCCTGGCCGGCCAGCACCGCAGTCGTTCGCACTCCGGTCCCATCCGGCCCACATTTCCAGATCAGCGAGAAGGACCGCAACTTCTGGTGCTTCCGGCCCATCCAGGACCCGCCGCTGCCGAAAGGGAAGGAGGCGTCCTGGGCGAAAGGTGCCATCGATCAGTTCCTCCTGGCCGGGATGGAAGCGAAGGGCCTGAAGCCGTCGGCCCCGGCGGATCGGCAGACGCTCTTGCGACGGCTCACGTTCGACCTGATCGGCCTACCGCCGACCCCGGAGGAGATCGAAGCGTTTGTCAAGGACAGCGCCCCGGACGCCCTGACCCGCGTGGTGGATCGGCTGCTGGCCTCGCCGCACTACGGCGAGCGCTGGGCCCGCCACTGGCTCGACGTGGCCCGCTACGGCGAGGACCAGGCCCACACCTTCCAGGCCCGACTCTATCCCAACGGTTACCGCTACCGCGATTGGCTCATCAGGGCGTTTAACGACGACATGCCCTACGATCGCTTCGTCAAGGAGCAGATTGCGGCGGACCTGCTGCCCTCCCACGTGGACAAGGAAAACCTCGCCGCACTGGGGTTCTTCTCGCTGGGGCCGGTCTATTACGGCGATCCGAAAAAGCTGGATCAGTACGACGATCGCATCGACACCCTCTGCCGGGGTTTCCTCGGCCTGACCGTGGCCTGCGCCCGCTGCCACGATCACAAGTTCGATCCGATCTCGACCAGGGATTACTACTCCCTGGCAGGCATCATCGCCAGCACCGATTACGCCGAGATTCCGCTGGTTTCGGACGAGGAGGTCGAGAAGGCGAAGAAGGCCCAGACCGCGGCGGAGAAAAAGAAGAAGGCCCCGCTCAAGATCCCGATGGTCCACGCCGTCAAGGACGGCAAGGCGGTCACGATGCGGGTCCACGTCCGCGGCAACCCGGCGACGCTCGGCGAGGAAGCCCCCCGGCGGTTCCTTGCCATCCTCGGCGGCGAGGCCAAACCGTTCCCCGCCACCGGCTCCGGCCGGCTGGAACTGGCCGAAGCCATCGCCAGCAAGGACAACCCGCTGACTGCCCGCGTGATCGTCAACCGCATCTGGCAGGCCCACTTCGGCAAGGGCCTGGTGCGGACGGCCAGCAACTTCGGCAACCTGGGCGAACGGCCCGCGCACCCCGAGCTGCTGGACCACCTGGCCAGCCGCTTCATCGCCGAGGGCTGGTCGATCAAGAAACTGCATCGGACCATCGTCCTGTCGGCCGCATACCAGCAGGCCAGCACGATCGAGCCGCGCGGCCAGGAAATCGATCCGGAGAATCGGCTGCTCTGGCGGCAAGGACGCCATCGGCTGGAGGTGGAGTCGTGGCGCGACAGCATGCTGGCCGTTTCCGGCAAGCTGGACCCCACCATCGGCGGACCCTCCCAGGATCTGTTCGCGGCGGACAATAAACGCCGGACTCTCTATGGTAAAGTGAGCCGGCACGAACTGAACTCGCTGCTGCGGCTGTTCGACTTCCCCGACCCCAACCTGACCACCGGGGAGCGAACGGTCACCACCGTGCCGCTGCAGCAGCTGTTTGTTCTCAACAGCGACTTCATGGTCAACAATGCTCGTGCCCTGGCCACCCGGCTGACGGCGGACCCAAAACAGGACGATGCGACCAGGGTTCGCCACGCCTTCCTGCTGCTTTACGGCCGAGCGGCGACCGACCGGGAGCTGCAGCTGGGCCTGACGTTCCTGCGCGGCCCTGCGGCCCCTGCTGGGACTCCGCAGGTTGCCCTGAGCCGCTGGGAGCGGTATGCCCAGGTGCTGCTGGCCGCCAATGAGTTCCTGTACGTGGATTGACCTCCGAATTCCTCCCCTCTCCCCAGCAGGGAGAGGGGAGAAGGTTACTAACCCCTGCGAGACTGCCATGTTTTCGGTCCCACCTTCCTCTGCTGGCCTGCTGTCGCGTCGTGAAGTTCTCACCCGGATCGGCGGCGGCTTTGGCGCTCTTGGTCTGGCGTCGGTGCTGGCCCAGGCCGGCGAGGGCCCCGCGGTCCCCGTCCCGGGCACGGTCAATCCGCTGGCCCCGCGCGCCCCGCACTTCGCTCCCCGGGCGAAGCGGGTGATCTTCCTGTTCATGAACGGCGGTCCCTCGCACGTCGATACCTTCGACCCCAAGGAGGGCCTTACCCGGCTCAACGGCAAGCCAGTGCCCGAGTCGCTGCTCAAGGACACGGGCCGCAAGGCAGGCAACGGCAAGCTGATGGCCTCGCCGTTCAAGACGCAAAAGTGCGGCCAGAGCGGCATCGAGGTGACCGAGCTGTATCCGGAAGTGGGCAAGTGCATCGACGACGTCTGCGTCATCCGGTCGATGTGGACGGACAATCCCAACCACGAGCCGGGTCTGCTGATGATGAACTCGGGCAACATGCAGCCGATCCGGCCCAGCCTGGGCTCCTGGCTGACCTATGCCCTGGGCTCGGACAACCAGAACCTGCCCGGCTTTGTCGTCTTCTGTCCGGGCAAGCCGGTCGTCGGACCGCAGCTGTGGAGCAACAGCTTCCTGCCTGGCATCTACCAGGGAACCCACATCAACAACAAGACGGTCGATCCGAAAGCGATCATCCGCGACATCCACAATCGCCACCTGCCGCTGCAGGCCCAGCGCGAGCAACTGGACCTGCTGCAGGAGATGAACCGGCTGCACGCCGAGGCCCGGCAGCGCGACGAGCAGCTGGAGGCCCGGATCGCGTCGCTGGAGATGGCCTACCGGATGCAGTCGGAGGCCCAGACCGCCTTTGACGTGAGCAGGGAGCCGGTTGCCGTCCGCCAGCTGTACGGCGACGGCGAGTTCGCCAGCGCGTGCCTCCTGGCCCGCCGGCTGGTGGAGCGCGGCGTGCGGATGGTGCAGATCTACTACGGCAATGGCCAGCCCTGGGACGATCACGGCGACATCGCCAACCACAGGAACCATGCGAAGAAAAGCGATCAGCCGATCGCCGCTCTGCTCAAGGACCTCAAGGCCCGGGGGATGCTGGAGGACACGCTGGTCATCTGGGGCGGCGAGTTTGGCCGGACGCCGACCAGCCAGGGCGCCAAGGGACGCGACCATCACAGTCTGGGCTTCACCACGTGGCTGGCCGGCGGCGGCGTCAAGGGCGGCCACGTCCACGGGGCGACCGACGAGGTCGGCATCGCGGCGGTCCAGGACCGGGTCCACGTCCACGACCTGCACGCCACCATCCTGCACCTGATGGGGCTGGACCACGAGAAACTCACCTACCGCTACAGCGGCCGGGATTTCCGGCTGACCGACGTGTCGGGCACGGTGGTCAAGGGGATCCTCGCATAGTTGAATCGCGCACGCAGCGTATCTCGCCGAGCCGCGCACGCAGCGCAGCGGAGTAAGCGGTTCACGCCAACCGTTACTCCGCTGCGCTGCGTACGCGGCTCGGCTGCTTTTCCGAAATCACCTCGGGCCGGTCGCGCACCGCATCGACCATGCACAGGAAGCCGAATGGCTCTTCGGTAGAACAATTGCGGAACTGGTGCGGCTCGCCGGAAGCGACGTAGACCACGTCGCCGAAACCAAGAGTGGAGGTCTGGTCGCCCAGCTGCACCTCGCCCCGGCCGCGCAGCACCACGACCACGTGTTCGTGCTGATGCCGCTCCAGCGTCGAGAAACCGCCCGGGGCGATCTCGAAATAGCGAACGTGGAAGGCCGTCTGCTCTCCGGTTTCGCCGGCCAGCACGGTTCGCGTCACGCCCTGGTGGTGGTTCGCGTCAGCCTTGTAGGCGGCGATCGGCACGCCCTGCCAGCGGAGCGGACTTGCGGGATCGCTTGTCGGAACGAACCGCACCACCCGCGATCCGACCGGGACCGGCGCCGAGGCGGGAGACGGAAGCTCACAGCTGCTTTTCATTGGCGTTCCCCATCGTTCATCGTCACGAGCACCTTGATCGCGGCGCCGCCCTTGCGGGCGGTGTCATAAGCCGTTTGGATCTGTTCCAGCGGAAACCGATGTGTGATGAACGGCTCGGGCTGAACGAGCCGCTGCCGGAGCAGGTCGCAGGCGAGTCGGGTGTCGCCGGGGCCGCAGGAGTAACTGGGGACCAGCGTGATTTCGCGGAAATACAGATCGCCCAGGTCCAGGGCCGTGGCCACGCCGCTGGCCGTGGGCGTGAACAGCACGGCCACTCCCGCGGGACGGATCAGGGTCAGAGCCTGGCGGATCACCTCGGGTTGGCCCGGACCGATGATCGCGAAATCCATCTGTTCCCGCAGCGTCGCCTGGGCCTCCTCTGGCGTCAAGGCCTGGCTGGCCCCGGCTCGCAATGCGGCCTGGCGGCGGTCGGAATCGGGCTCGACGGCCAGTACCTCCTGGACGCCCAGCGCCCGGGCCGCAGCAACGTTGAGCACCCCCATGATGCCGCAGCCGATCACGACGCCCCGACTGCCGTGCAGGACCAGGTTGCCCTTGAGGCGGAGCAGCGCCTTGACGCTGCACGCCAGCGGCTCGATGAACACGGCCTGTTCCGGACAGAGGTCGTTGACGGCGAAGCTGTCGTTCTGGACGTTGATCACCGGAATGCGAATCCACTCGGCCATGCCGCCCGGGTCGAGCTGGCTGCGCTTCCAGGTGGGGCAGTGGACGAAGGCCCCACGCCGGCACTCGGCGCAGTGCAGACAGGGGGCATGGTGGTGGGCGAAGACCAGGTCGCCCGGCTGAATCCCCTCAACGGCCGATCCGACCTCGACCGCCCAGCCGACCACCTCGTGACCCAGCACCGTGCCGACTTTTTTGGCGAGATACCACGGCATCAGGTCGCCCGAACAGATGCCGGAGAGGGCCGTGCGGATCAGCACGTCGCCCGGATCGGCCAGGACCGGCACAGGAGCCGAGCGCACCTCGAACCGCTCGGGGCTGACGATCACGGCCTGACGCATCGAGTTCGCCATCGGAGATCCTGACTGCGGGCGTTTCTGTTACTGTAGACGAGGCGGGATTCCGTGCCAAGCACCGGGCGGGGGACAGGCAGGGTAACCGTTCACGAGTCGAGGACGCCAAGCAGATAGGAAGAGATCGAACACCGAAGATACTGCGAGCTGAAAGAGTACGTCGGCGAGTTTCACGAGGACGAAGACGTTGGCAGAGACCGCCCGATGGGCAAGGCCAAACTGTTCACTTGCATCCACGAGTTCTTCAAAGACAGCATCACGAGCGCCTGTGCGATCTCCGGGTTGCTCCGCGCCTCATCGTCCAGCAGTTTGGGTGTCCAGGAACTTCAGCATCATTCGCGGTCGGGCGAGGAACAAGTGGAGCTGGACAGCGGCGAGGCGCCGGGTCACCAGGCCTGGAGAAAACGCTGGCCGGCTGCCCGCGTCGGGCCATAATAGGGAGAGATGCCACGGGAGAGTTGCCATGTGCGACCCCGGGATCGGGATGCTCCAACGCCGTGCCGCTAGTCTGGCCTCAAGGTAAGTTCCATGCGTTACGTCGTTCTGCTCTTCGGCCTTGTGGGCGCTGTGGTGTCCGGTTACCTCGGCTACCTATGGATGGATAACTTCTACCACCAGAAGGCTATCACGGCAGAGATGCGCCAGCATACAGCCACGGGGTATTACAAATTGGAAGCCCTGGAGAAAATCGCCGAATTCGATCGGCAGGCGAAAGCCTGGCCCTTCCTGTTAACCGGGGCAGTCCTCGGCCTGCTCGGCTCCATTCTGGCTTTCGAGCGCCGTCGCTTCAGCGGGTCGGCCTTGCTCCTGTGCGCGGCGCTGGGTCCCGTTGTCTACAAGCCCCTGGTGGCTCTTTTCATCTGTGGTTTAATTCTTGCTGGCTTGCTTGCCCTGTTTATCAGGCCATGTTCCGCCAGCGCCCTGCGCACAGGCTGCGCCTGGCCCGGCAAACGGAACGATTCCCGCATCCCAGCAGGCAGGGTCTCCCGAGCCCGCTGAAGAGGCTGGCGTACCCGAAATGGGCATTCAGCTGGGGCCGGGGGTCGAGGGCGAATCCCTGCCGGCAACCTCCGAGTCCGTCAGCGAGGAGCCGAATTCCAGCAGCCCAAACGTGGAGAAAAGCGCACCTTCGAGGAATGGCCTCAAGGTGGTATGGGGTATTGGTGTTGCCGTGCTTGTGGTGGCGTACCTCGTCGCTTTCGGTGCCAGCTACTACGGCCTCATCGGTTACAACCCCGACGAGATTCCAGCGGCAAATCCCAGTCCAGAAGGTAACGGGGGCGAGTAGGCGACGCAGCGGTTTATTGCAGCTCGATGTCGTAGGTGTTGGGGCCCCGTTTAATCGTCGTCTGCAGCTGGGAGGTTTCAGTATCCTTGTAGGCGGGATGAACAGGAGGGCCTTTCACGAAACTAGGGCCTCCCGGCTTTCCGACCACGCCCTTCTTCTCTTCCTTCTTCTCACTTCCCTTCTTCCCTCCCTCCTTCTCACTTCCCTTCTTCCCACCTCCCCCCAGCACAATCGTGAAGCCTCCCCCTTTTCCTCCCCCCCCCAGCACAAACGAGAAGCCGCCCCCTTGTCCTTTTCCTTTCGGGTCGATGGTTCCGCCCATCATCTGGATCATTCCTGCAGTCCCCGGACTCCTTGTCCTCTCGAACACGGCCAGTTTGACCTCGCCGACAGGGACGCCGGTGAACTTGTAAGTGCCATCTTTCTGGATCCACGCCGTAGCCTTGTACTTGGAGTCCGCCGTAATCAGCAAGATGGAGCCGGACGGGACCGGTTTTCCCCGGAAGCTCACCGTGCCGGTCAGTGTCCCTCGCCGGGGCCACAGGAGCCAGACGATCAGGACCACCAGCAGCAGACCAAGGAAAGCACAGAAGATGACCTTTTTTTTCCGCGAGGTTGGTACAGTCGTGGCACCTGGGCCTTTCACCGCGGCGCCTCTTCTGATCGATCCCGTTGTTATTTTCCACGTTGGTGCAGTCATGGCAGAGTCACCGCCTCCTCCCCGGCGTAGGTCGCCAGGGCTAGCATGATCTGGTTGGCAGAGTAGGAAATAAAGCGCACCGACCCGTCACCCATGACGAAGTTCGCTCCCCCGACGTGGTTCGACCACATCTGGTTGATGCTGCACTGACTCCAAACGCTTAACGGTCCGTCGCCAAAGAAATACGGCGGGGCGGGACACGGGTTGCCACTGGGGTCCTGGAAACCCAGCGTCGCCAGCAGCCTGGCGCCGCTGATCGAACCGTCGCCGTAGGCGGAGTACCGACCCCAGGTGCTCGCGGGAATCGGCGGACGCTCGCCGACCATGACGGTATTGGTGGTCCCATCCGTGATCTGGTTGACCGTGATGGCCATCTGCGTGTTGATGATGCCCTTGCCGTCCGTATAGTCCAGGCCGGCCACGCCCACGTAATCCGTACCGGCATCGTTGTTGTAGAAGGGAATCAGGATGGGAAAGCCCTGCGGATCGGAGGGACAGTAGTAAAGCCGGATGGGGTGAATGCCACTGGCCGTGGGATCCCAGTTGTTCTGCTGGAAGACCTGATTCACACCTTCTTGCTCGACGTAGGGCAGGATTTCCACCATCCAGCCGCTGTGGTTTGGCGGTCGGGTCGCCTGACTCGGCAGTTGCTGGTAAGTGGCCTCGAAGTTATAAATGGCCAGGCCAATCTGCTTCATGTTGTTGGTGCATTGCGTTTTTGAGGCCGCCTCGCGGACCATTTGCACAGCAGGCAGCAGCAGACCGATCAGGATGGCGATGATGGCGATCACCACCAAAAGCTCGATCAGCGTGAAGGCCCCTCGTCTCCGGGGACCAGAGGGAGAAGGACCAGGCATGATTGCTCTCCTTGCGAAAAGGGAATCAGTCGCCAGGCGGGCCGCGGGCGAATCTGAGACAACTCGTCTGATTGTTCTAAGGGTAAGACAGGGCGTCTGGGTTTGTCAAGCCTTTTTTGTAAGTTTTCCAGAGTCGTCAGGCCGCCGGCAAGCGGCAATTCCTGGCTCTGCGCAACCCGTTCCTCCAGCAGCCCGCAGGACTCCGCCATTTCCCGCGCCAGGACCTTTACCCCGATGCTGCAATAACTCATCTGGAAGGCGTCGTAGAGCTTCTTGGGGAAATCTGGGCCTGCTAACCCAGCTCCTGGGCCACGAACGCAGCCGGAGAGTCAGCCTGGCCCACGTTCGGGATGAAACTGACCTGCTGCTGGATTGCCGGTTGTGCCTTGACGGAGCAGTGGCGGGGGCACGGGCGTGAGTGGTTGCGTCGGTGCTGGCTGGGTCGGTGTCGGCTGCGTGGGGCTGGACGATACCCCGCACTGCTGCCCCCCGAACTGGAAGGAACTGACTCCACCGCCGCCGCCCCCGCCACCGCCCTTCTGGTTCTTGCCGTGGTCCTTACCGCGATTTGCCGGGACGGGTTGAGCAGGGTCTCCACGTTGCCAAACAGCGGCGAGTCCAGCACTGAGACCGAAAGTCCGGGCAGGGGCACGTCCAGAAGCATCTGCCAGTAGTCCGGCTGGCTCCGCTCCTCCAGGATTGCGACTCTGGCAGATTGGTCCAGGTTGGCCTGGACCTCATCGCTCTTCAGACGTACTGATACCCCGACGGCGCGATGATCAGCTCCGGCACGGCGGCCCGCGGCGGCAGGCTGGCGACGAACAGCACCGCCTCCGCCACGTCCACCGCTTGCAGGATGCCTTTGCGATGCTCCTCGCCGACCGGCGTGGGTCGATGCTCCATGTTACGGCGGATCGCCTGGGGGAGGCGGAGCGACTGCCGCATCGCCAGTCGGCGGGGCATCGGTTGGAGCAGGATCTGGGGCCTTCCGAGAGGCTGCAAGCCGGGCGGCCTCTGCCGCGGCCCTGGCCACGTCTGTCAACCCCTTGAGGCGGACCTTCATCTGGCTCAGCAGATCATCGAAGGTGAGACAGATGACCTTTCTCGTCGCAACCAGGACATTCTCGGATCGCCAGTTCAGCCGCTGTTTCTCGCTAGCGTCCAGGTGGATGTCCCTGCCGACAACGAGGACCATCTCGTAGCTGATCTCAGGCCGGTTGAACCGAGCCAGAATAGCGTTGGTTTGCTTCATGTCGTCCAGTTTGTGCGCCCAGTCGATGGCCTGACTGTAGCCGTGGTCGAACCGTTTCCCCCATTCCCGGGTGGCCTTGTCCCCTTGCTTCTGGAACACGCTGTTGCTCACCGCGTCCTCGAATTCGATCAGGCAGTATGCCCCGCGCTCTTTCTCGCCGATGGCGAGGTCACAGGCAAAATCACCGAAGATGTCGAATTCCCAGGCGATTCGATCCACCCAGGCGATCCGGGGATTGAAAATCCCCATCAGAAAAGCGAGTTGTTCGCGCTTCTGGAAGAACGGAAGCACGTCAGCCCGTTCGGACAGTTCCTCCTTGCTCTTCAGAAACGCCTCGAACTCTTCAAACTGGGTGCAGCAAAGAGGGAAGTCAAGGGCAACCGGGGCGAACTTTTTCATCCGACGCCGCTCCCCGACCGATACCGCTCCAGGAAAAGCCGAAGGGTTTCCTCGAGCGCAATGTCCAGTAACCCGAGATTCCCGTCCTCTTCCACCTTGACGAATGCTCTCAGTTCAGGCGAAACGCGCAGGAGAAACACCGGTTTGTCCGGATCCAGACGTGCTGCTTCTTCGCGGGGCCAGGAGTCAGGATCACGCCCTGACAGCGCCTCCAACGCCACGAGGATCTCCACCTGCTCTTTTTCGGGCAGAGCCGTCAGCGCCGTTGCGGCCCGGGGATGAATGTTGATCTTGAGTTTCGGATTCTCCGGGGATTTCTCCAGGTGCCTGATGACCCGCTCGCCGTTGCGGTTGCTGACCCAGATAAACGGTTCCTCATCAGTCGGTCCCGCGTAGCCCGGATCGACCAGACCGAGGCTGCCGAGTTGCTTCAAAAGCGCCGTCACCGTCCTGTCGCTCTCGGGGCCGTTCTGGATGAACCCATGCTGGCTCAGCAAACGGAGTACCCTGAGCATGGCGGGAGAAACCTGAGCCGCCAGCTGCGGAATGTCTGCTTCGGAAACCAGGCTCGCTGGCATTGTGTTCCTCCTCATGAATCGCTTGCTTGACGAAGGTGCATCGATTCTCCCGCAGCGCCGTCTGGTAGATTATAGCGGAGGCACTCCATCAGACGTACTGATACCCCGACGGCGCGATGATCAGCTCCGGCACAGCGGCCCGCGGCGGCAGGCCGGCGACGAACAGCACCGCCTCCGCCACGTCCACCGGTTGCAGGATGCCTTTGCGATGCTCCTCGCCGACCGGCGTTGGCCGATGCTCCAGGATCGGCGTATCGACCTCGCCCGGGTAGATGCTGCTGACACGAATGCCGTTGGCCCGCTCCTCGGCGGCGACCGCCATCGCCAGTCCGCGCAGGCCGAACTTGGCCGCCACGTAGGCCGTGCCGCCCAGCGGATTGGCCCGCTTGCCCGCGATCGAGTTGACGTTGATGATCAGCCCCTCTTTGCGCTGCCGCATCTGCGGCAGCACGGCGAACATGCAGTGATAGGCCCCATGCAGGTTGGCGCCGAGCAGGTAATGCCAGGTCTCCGGCGTCAGCTCGCGCATGCTGCGCTCTTTGATGTTAGCTCCCGCATTGTTGACCAGAATGTCGATCCGGCCCAGCCGGGCCGTCACCGCCTCGATCAGGGACACCGCTTGCTCGACCTTCGACACGTCGGCGGCGTGGATGGTCAGCCGATCGCCGCCTTTCAGCGACTCCGCGGCTCGACGCAGCTTGGCCTCGTCCCGGCCGGCGATGGCCACCTGCGCGCCACCTTGCAGGAACAGTCGGGCCGATTCCAGACCAATGCCGCTGCCGCCGCCTGTGATCAGGGCGGTCTTTCCAGTCAAGGTGTTCATCGTTGTCATTCGTAATTCGTAACTGGTAACTCGAAGCCCCTCACGAATTACGAATTACGAATTACGAATGACGAAGCAAGGTCAATCCTGCAACGCCTGGCGAACCTGGTCGAGCATCTCGGCCAGCCAGTACTGGATGGTGCGCAGCGATTTGCCGGCCTGGCGGGCCATTTCCTCCCGTCCCAGGCCCTGCGTCCACCAGTCCCACAGTTTCTTCCATTCCTCCGGGAACTTGGCCACGGTCTGCTCGATGGCGTCAAGCGTGTCCTGGTCGATGGAGCAGGGACGCGGATCGGCAATCTCGTCGGTGGGCAGCTGGGCTAACGGCTCGATTAACCGGCCCAGGTCGATGGCCCGCCGGGCCACCACCACGGCCAGCCACTTGCAGAAGGGACAGCGCTGCTGCCATTTGTCGAGATTGCTGAACAGGTGCAGCAGCACCGCCTGGGTCACGTCCTCCCACTCGCCGCGCTGCTCCGTGCCCAGGACACGCTGGACAATGCGAAAGACCAGCGGCGTGAACTTGCGGGCCAGGGCGTCGCCGGCACAGCGGTCGCCGACCAGGTACAGCTCGACCTTGCCCGCGCAGTTATCGGGAGGGCAGTCGCATGCGAACATTCACTCCTCCCCGCCGTGCGGGACGTCCGACGGACACAGCTCGGCATGAGCCGTGCCGTTGCTGCAGGCCACCCGGCGCAGGGCCACGGCGGTGATGTCGTCGCTCTGCCCTTTCTGGTGCAGGGCGGCCTGCAACAGCTCTTGCATCCGCTCGAACAGGCCCACTCCCTCCAGCCGGCCCAGGCCGGGCAGATCGCGTCCCAGCAGGGACGTCAGCAGATCGAACAGCCCATCGGTGCCCAGGATCAGCTCGTCGTCGGGTTGCAGGGCCCAGGAGCGCTGGTCGGCCGAGGAGGGCGGGGCCAGGCCGAGCCAGGTGCCGCGCAGACTCGATCAGATCGGCCTGGTCGGCGCCGGTGCGCCGCAGCAGCAGCCGGCTGCCGCCGGCCGGGGCCACGGTGGCGACGCCATTGGTTTGCAACCGGATCAGGGTCGCCTCGACGTAAATGCCCTCGGGAAAGCAGTCGGCGAACAGGTGATGCATCCGTTCCAGCAGCTCGGCCGGCTCGGCCGGGGCCTCGCCTCCCCGAGCCTGGCCGGCCAGGGCCCAGCACTGCTGCCAGACGCTCGGCAGGGTGCTGGCCAGCAGGTAGGCGTTGTAGCCGTGGCCGGTAATGTCCGCCAGCAGCAGCCAGAGCGAGCCATCACTGGCCCTGGCGCCGCCATACCAGTCGCCGCCGAACCAGTTGTTGCCCAGCTGCTGCGAAGGCAAGAACACCGCCTGGGTGTGGTAGCCCGGCACGTCAGGCAAGGGCAAGGGCGACGGCTCGGCAGGGGCCGAAGCGCAGGCCGACCTGTCGGCCGGAGCGCAACTCGCCAGGCCCTCCCGGGAAGGAACGGCCGCGGGTTGTTGGCCGAACGGGCTGGCGGAGAGCTTGGCGACGTGGAGCAGCACGGCCGCCTGGAAGGACTCCCAGCTGAGCCGCTCAAACTCCCGCAGGGGCCGGGTGCGCAGCCAGGTCTCGGCCACGTGCAGCACGTGCAGGATCAGCCGTTCCCGCTGGCCGATTAGCTGGTGCTGGGCGACCAGGCGATCCACCAGCCGGGTCAACGCGGGACGCACCAGCTCCCAGAAGCGTTCCCGGGCCGAGCGCTCCCGGTTGTGCAACGCTTCCACCAGCTGCAGCGGCGTGCTGGTTCCCGGCGGCCCAGGTCTGTCGCTGATCGGCCTCTTGACCATCCCTTTGATCCTCACCGCCGTGCCCGGCGGTCCTCTCTGTTCGTCCTGCCCTTATTATGGCCGAGTCAGCCTGTTGTCTCAAGGATGGAAAACCGGTTCGTTACAATCGTGGCACGGGGGGCCCTGGTGGCCAGCAACTCGAGTCGGCGTTTCCGGGCGGCACCGATTTTTTCATTGCGGATTTGACCGCAAGGTGCTTTCTGTTCTAAACTTTTCTGTTTCGATCAAAATCCGCGAGGTTCCCTGCCTGCTGCCCCCAGGAGCGTTGTATGACTGCCGACAACACCGACCGCCAGGGTTCGGACACCAGCGCCGCGGCGCTGGCGTTCCTCCACCGACTGCTCTGCGGTCCGGAGGCGGCGCCACCATCCTTGCCTGAACTGCTCACCGGTCTGGCCGAGGTGTTCACGGCACGAGCGGCGGGGCTGCGGGTTGTGGCACGGTCTCCTGACCGTGCCACCTGGCCGGCCGAAGGTCTCCCTGCGATTGAGCCTGGCCGAGGCTGTCACGGCAGACAGGCAACCTCCTGGCAACCGGAACTCGCCACGGTGGAGCGGTTGCGCTCTTCCCGGCTGGCCGTCTCGATCCCGCGCGGAACTGCTGGCAGCGTCCTGGCAACGGTGCTTTGGGTTGGCGGCCGAGGCACGGAAGGAAACGTCCCCCAGGCGCTGCCCGGGGAGGGCCTGCTCTGGCTCGAGGACGACCGACCTCGGGAATGGACGCGGGCCGAGGCCGGGGTCTTGCCCCTGGCCGGATCGGTCCTGGAGCGCATCCTGGCTGGCGAGGAGCGCTCGGCTGGGTGGGTGGAGCAGTGGCGGCGACACGCCCGCCAGTTCCGTCTGGAAGCGATCGCCCAGGCGGCCCGCCGGATGGCGCACGATTTCGGCAACGTGTTCACGGGCATCCTCGGCTTCACCGAGCTGAGTCTGGTTCAGCCCTCGCCTGGCCATGCCCTGATCCACTCCTATCTCCGGGAGATCTTTCACAGTGCCCAGAACGGCGCCCGTCTGACCAGCCAGCTGCGGCTGTTTTCCCGGCGCCAGCAGGTGCCGGGAGACCCTTGCACCCTGACCGAGGTGGTCGAGGAGGAAGTTGGCCGGATTCAGGGGTGCCCGGAACATGCGGGCAAGCTGCGCGGCCGGGTCGGAGGCGAACTGCCGCCGGTGGCCATCGACAAGGACCATCTGCGCCACGTGGTCGCGGCGGTGCTGGAGAATGCCGTGGAAGCCCTGCCTCCCCAGGGGGAGGCGGTCGTTTCTGCCCGGACTGTGGAACTGGACCCGGCCGGCTGCGTCGATTATTACGGCGACCCCCAGCCCGGTCCGCACGTGCTTCTGACCGTGGCCGACAAGGGACTGGGGTTGACCGTCGAGGGCTGGCAGCGCGTCCTCGCCGAGCCGTTCTGGACCACCAAGCCCCGGCATCGGGGGCTCGGTCTGGCCGTCGCTTACGGCGTGCTCCACGCTCACCGCGGCGGTCTGCGGCTGCTGCCGCGTCCGGGTGGCGGCGTGCTGGTCGAAGTGCTGCTGCCGGTGGTCCGCCCGAATCAACCGGGCGAGGAGAGGCCGGCAGCAATCAGCCAGGGCACCACCACGGAGAGCCCGGGGGTGTCAGCCCCCGGGCTGGCCCGCGGTGCCCGGGTCCTGGTGGTCGATGACGACCTGGCTGTATTAAATTACGTCCGGGCCACGCTGGAACAGGCCGGCTACGAGGTCCAGACGGTCACCAGCGCCGAGGAGGCGCTGCATTCCTACCTTACCGGACCGGATGGTCCAGGTGGACCCCGACGCTTCCAGCTGGTGCTTTCCGACGTGGTCATGCCCCGGACCACCGGAGTGGAACTGGCCCGGCAGTTACTGACCAGGGACACCGAACTGCGCCTGCTGTTCATGAGCAGTCAGGTGGGCCAGGAGTTCAGCCAGGAAGAGCTGGGACATCGCTTTGAACTGCTTTCCAAGCCCTTTGCCCGCGAGGGGTTGCTGCGTGCCGTGCGTTCGGCCATCGATCGGCCGGTTTCCCGGTCGGCCGGGCTCCTGACAACGGCCTCCTGAAAACGAGCTGGTTTCACAAGCCCCCCACGTGAGTGGGGGATGCACAACGAAGGAGAATCCTCCTGTGACTGTTCGCTTCACCAATGGGGTCCCCGGGTCGGTCTCTCCCGTCGTGGACCACTCGCCGCTGCCGGAAGACGACCTGCTGGGGCTGCCGCAGTCTCAGAACCTGTTTTGCTCCGGCGAGGTGCGCATTCTGGTTCTGGACGACGATCAGCAGATTTGTCGGATGATGCAGGCCGCCCTGGCCCCCAGCGATTTCAAGGTCGATGCCGTCTCCGAGCCCGGCCAGATGCAGGCCGCCCTGATGAGCCCGCACTATGACGTCATCATCCTCGACTACGTGATTCCGGGCCTGGACTCGCAGCAGGCGCTGGAATGGGTCAAGCAGTACCAGCCCGAGGCGAGCATCATCGTGGTGACGGCCTATCCATCGATCGACAGCGCCCTCAACTGCCTGCGGGCCCGCACCTACGACTACCTGACCAAGCCCTTCCAGATCGCGCAGCTGCAAAAGACGGTGACGCGCTGCCTGGAGAGCAAGGGCCTGCTGCGCATGTCGGAAAGTGCCCTGCGTGAGGCCCTGGGAGTTGCCATCCGCGAACGGCGCAAGGCCCTCGGCCTGACCCTGGCGGACATGGCCCGCCGGACCAGCGTTTCGCTGGGCTACCTCTCGCAGATCGAGCTGGGTAAGAACTCGGCCTCGATCGAGACGCTGTACAAGATCACGCTCGGACTGGGCATCAAGATGAGTGAACTGTTTATGTCGGTACAGCAGGGTGAGGTCTGAGCGCGAAGAAACCCCGCGGAACACGGAGGTTCCGCGGGGTCCAAAAGGTTGCCTCTGGCGAGGAACCTCTCCTTGTTCGGATGCCCATTCTCTTCCCCTTTCCTGGACGTTTCCGCGTTACAACCTATTCGATGCCTCCGGGTCATAGAACAGCAGGGTCGCCCTTTGGGAGGCCAGACCGTGCCGATCTACCTGGACTGCAACGCCACGACGCCCCTGGACCCTGCCGTCGTCGATGCGATGTTGCCCTATCTCCGCGAGCACCACGGCAACCCCTCCAGCGCTCACGTCCTGGGCAAGATCGCCCACGCGGCGGTGGACGTGGCCCGCCAGCAGGTGGCCAACCTGATCGGGGCCCGTGCCGACGAGGTGCTGTTCACCAGCGGCGGCACCGAGGCCAGCAATCACGCCCTCAAGGGAGCGGCGCTGGCGAAACTGCGCGGCTGGTTTGGTAGCTGGGCCCGCGGGGCCCATCTGGTCATCAGCGCCGTCGAGCATCCGGCCACGACCGAACCGTGCAAGTTCCTGGAGCGGTTGGGCTGCAAGGTGACCGTGGTCCCGGTCGATCGGCAAGGGCTGGTCGATCCCATAGCGGTGGGCCATGCCCTGCAGCGCGGCGTCACGCTGGTCAGCATCATGCACTCCAACAACGAAGTGGGCACGCTCCAGCCAATCAAGGAGATCAGTGCCCTGACCCGGCCGCGCGGCATCCTGCTGCACACCGACGCCGCCCAGTCGCTCGGCAAGGTGCCGGTACACGTCAATGACCTGGGGGTCGATCTGATGAGCATTGCCGGACACAAGCTCTACGCTCCCAAGGGAGTCGGCGTCCTGTACGTCCGCCGGGGAGTGCAGCTGGAGAACCTCCTGCACGGGGCCGGGCAGGAGTCGGGCCGGCGCGCCGGAACCGAGAACGTGCCCTACGTGGTCGCTCTCGGCAAGGCCTGCGAGGTCGCCGGCCAGGCGCTCCCCGCGGCCACCACCAGGCTGCGTTTGCTGCGTGACCGGCTCTGGGCCCGGTTGCAGGCCGGACTGGGCGAGCGCGTGGTGCTGAATGGCCATCCGGAGTTGCGCTTGCCCAACACGCTCAACGCCAACTTTGTCGGACACGTGGGAGCGGAGTTGCTGGAGAAAGTGCCGGAGATTGCGGCGTCAACGGGGTCGGCGTGTCACGAGGGCAAGGTGACGCAGTCGGCGGTGCTGTGTGCGATGGGGGTGCCGCCGGAGATTGGCCGAGGAGCGCTGCGGCTGACCGTGGGACGGTTCACGACGGAGCAGGAGATTGACCAGGCGGCGGAGGTGCTGATCCGGGCCGCCCGGTGAAACGCGGCTCACTCACTCGGTGGGTTCGATCCCAAGGGCCTTCAGTTGAGCCCGCAAGCGATCGATCTGGGTGGCGGCGTTGTCCGCTCGCTGTTTTTCTTGCGCGGCACGTTCGGCCCCCGTGAGCAGAATGTTGCCGGAGGCGTCGCACCAGCGCAGCCAGGTAGTAGACATTCCCTCAAAGACTCCCTGTTGCAAAGTCAAGCCCAGCTCGAGGTCCGGGAGCCATTGTGAATCCATCTGCTCGTACTTTTTGTGCTTCTCCGAGAAAACGCGAAGTGGTTCTTTGCTCAGATAACCAGCGGGATCAAAAATGACGTAGTACAAGATGCGACGGTTGAGGTATTCGCGCACCTTGCTGTCGTCCTCGCCGCCTTCCTTGTTGGAGACGATTTCCAGCACCAGTTCGGGAAACTTTCCGTACACCCAGGTGAAAAAGGAGCGATGATGCTTCGCCCAGTACGGTTCCGGGACGCTGGAATCCAGGGAAAGGAAGAAGTCAGGGACAATCGGGGGCTGTTTAACCGCGTGAAAGATCCCCACGTTGGCTGCCGCGATGAAGGGTTGTCCATCCGGCGGCACGTAGGAGGTGTACAGCGAATCGATCAGCAAGGTCTGTTGCCGGAGCGAAGCCATGTTGTCCACGGGCGTATCATCCTCCGTTACCACCTGGGAAACGTCCGGCCAATCTTCAGGGGCCAGCGCCCGGCAGTTGGCGCTTCCGGCTGAGTTGACGCGATCGGATTCATGTCCCGAGTCCTTCTTTCTTGTTTTCGGACAGGCAACCCCCGGCATCCTAACCCCTCGCGGCAATCCCGGTCAATGCAGTTGTTTCTTCCGGGGACTGTTGCAACGCCGGCCGGCATGGTATGCTGCTGCCAGGAAACTCATCCCCCTTGCGGAGGTCGCGCCGATGTGTCGCCTTGGCTCTGTGCTGCTTCTTGCCTTTGCCCCGGGCCTGGTCAATGCCGCCGAGCAACCACCCGCCTTCGGGCAACGCATCGACAACCTGCACTTCAAGGACATTCGTTACGTCAATCGCGGCATCGAGGACCTCGGCAAGCGCAAGGCGTTTGTGCTGGTCTTCACCAGCACCAGCTGTCCGCTGGTGCCGCGCTACTTCCCGACCCTGAAACGACTGGAGAAGGAGTATCGCGACAAGGGAGTCCAGTTCCTGGCGGTCAACGTCGGGGCGGACGACTCGCTGGTGGCCGTGGCCGCCCAGGCGGTGGAACACGAAGTCGCCTTCCCCTTTGTCAAGGACGTCGATGGCTCCTGTGTTCGGGCCGTGGGAGCCGGCCGGACTCCGGAAGTCGTGGTCCTGGACGGGCAGCGGCGGCTGCGCTATCGGGGGCGGATCGACGATCAGTACCGGCCGGGCACGGCGCGGCCGGCACCAACCCGGCACGACCTCAAGGAGGCGATCGAGGACGTCCTCGCGGAGCGGAAGGTTCGCGTGGAGCGGACCGAAGTCGAGGGTTGCCTGATTACCCCAAGGCAGCCGCGCAAGTTCGACACGCCCATCACCTTTGCCGAGCACGTCGCACCATTGCTGCTCAAGCACTGCCAGGAGTGTCACCGCCCAGGGACCGCGGCGCCGTTCTCTCTGTTGACCTTCGAGCAGGCCAAAAGTCGGGCCCGCTCCGTGGCCGAGGTGGTCCGTGATGGGCAGATGCCACCCTGGTTCGCGGCCCCGGGGCACGGCACGTTCAGCAACCAGCGCGGCCTGAACGCAACCGAGCGCGAGACCATCGAGCAATGGGTGAGCGGCGGCTGTCTGCCGGGCAAGCTGGAGACGCTGCCCAAACAAGATCCCGAGAAGGTCAAGGCCCCGAAATGGTTGATCGGCGAACCGGACCTGGTGCTGACCAGTGCTCCCTTTGAGCTGCCCGCCGAGGGTGACATTCCCTATCGCTACGTCATCTTCCCGCATCTGTTCCTGAGGGAGACCTGGGTGCAGAGCATTCAGATCTTGCCGGAAAAACTGCCCCTGGTCCATCACGCCAACCTGGCTTTTGTTTCGGTGGGCGAGGGGTTCAAGGAGTCGAACTTCCTGACCGGTTTCGTCCCCGGCGGCGAGGCGATGCAGCTGAACCAGGGCGTCGCCTGCCGCTTCCCGGCCGGCTCCATGCTGGCGCTGCAAATCCACTTTGTCGCCAGCGGCAAGAAGGAGACCTGCCGGGTCAGCATCGGTTTGCGTTATGCCCGCGACGTGGTCCGCAAGCAACTCCGGCACGTCTTGCTGGTGGACAAGCGCTTTGCCATTCCCCCCGGCGAGCCGGCTCACGCGGTGCGGGTCGAGCGGACGCTGGATCGGAAGGCGGTGGGGGTGGGTCTGTTCAGCCACATGCACCTGCGCGGCAAGGCCATGACCTTCACGGCCCAGCTGCCCGACGGCAAGACGCAACCGCTGCTGCGGATTCCGAACTACCATTTCGCCTGGCAGCTGGCCTACCACCTGGAACCAGGCAAGGTCCGCTTGCCGCGCGGCACAAAACTGGAGTGCGTTGCCCTTTACGACAACTCGCCCTTCAATCCGTTCAATCCCGACCCCAAGGCGACGGTCCGCGATGGTCCTCAGACTTATCACGAGATGCTCAATGGATTTTTCTTCTACGTCGATGACGACGAAAACCTTGAATTGACCATCGATCCGCGGACGGGTCAGGTGAAGAAGTAGGTGTCAAAGGACCCACAGGAGATACCCCGCCGCCACCGTGCCGACCACGGCTCCCCCGTAACAGCACAGGTTGATCACCTCGTTGAGGTGCTTGATCTGCAACCCATCGTACAGGGTAAAGCGGAAGCGATGGGCCCCGTGAAACAGCGACAGCATGCATGTCAGGAAAAGAGCGATGCGCGTCAGCGGGTTGCGAAGCACGGCGAGCAGGTGCTCGTAGCTGGGCGGCTTGAGCCAGCCCAGGGGGAACGCCAGGCCGAACAGCAGCAGCAGGATCGGCAGCAGCAGCGCCGCCAGCACGCCGCCGGCGCTGAAGAGCAGCCACAACAGGGGCTCGATCGGTCGCTTGGTGTGTTCAACGCCTTTCGGCATCACTGAATTCCTCCGAGCAATCACAACAAGGGTTCGATAGGTCGCTTGGCTTGCTCAACGCCTTTCGGCATCACTGACTGACACAGAGCCAGGCCACCAGCGCCGACACCAGCGCCCAGGCCAGGTAATTGGAGGCTGCAATCCAGGTCCCCGGGACGCGCTTGCCCCGGAAGTGTACCACCATCGCCTGGGGTGCCAGGTTGAACCAGGTGATGGCGTGGAACACGACGAAGAACAGGCTGACGATGTTCACCACCAGCACCACCGGGCTCCTGGTCCAGGTGAGGAACTGCTGGTAGCTGTCGCTTCCGTGGCGGACCGCGTTGATCAGCAGCAGGAGGTAGACGACGAACCAGGCGACAAAGATACTGCTCAATTCACGCAGGATGAAGAGGAGATAGGCCCCGCGTTTCAGCCACCACCAGGTGGACACAGGCGTCCGATACCAGCGCGGGTGGTACTCGGTGTACGTGGGAGTCTGAACCGATTGCTCGCTCATCGCGCCCCCCTCGGCAGGAAAAAGGCCTTGAGCCAATCCAGCGCCGCGTTCAGCTTGTAGCGCTGGATGGCCCCGGCGGGATCGACGTTCTTCGGGCAGGCCTTGGTGCATTCGCCCACAAAGGTACAGCCCCAGATGCCCTCGTGCTGGGACAGGATATCCATTCGTTCCCTGGCCCCCTGGTCGCGCGAATCGAGGTTGTAGCGCTGAGCCAGGGCGATGGCTGCCGGGCCGATGAATTTCGGGTCCAGCCCATAGACCGGACAGGCCGCGTAGCACAGCAGACAGTTGATGCACATGCTGAACTGCTTGTACTGGTCCATCTGCTCCGGCGTCTGCAGGTGCTCCCCCTTGGAGAGGGGTCGCTCTTCCTGGCGGACAAGCCAGGGCTTGACCGCAGACAGCTTGCGCATGAAATCGCTAATCTCGACAACGAGGTCGCGAATGATCGGGAAGTTGGTCAAGGGCTCCACGCGCACCGGGCCCGGAGCGTAGTCGGTCAGGAAGGTGGCGCAGGTCAGCTTGGGCTGACCGTTGACGGTCATGCCGCAACTGCCGCAAATGCCCATGCGGCAGGACCAGCGAAAGGAGAGCGTGCCGTCCAGCTGGTCCTTGACGTAGTTGAGCCCGTCGAGGACCACCCAGTCCTTGTTGCAGGGCACCTCGTACTGCTGGAACGTGGGCGCGGCCTCCTCCTCGGGACGGTAGCGCAGTACCTGCAGCGTGATGCGGTCGGCCATCGATTGCTACCTCCCTCATCCTTTCTGACCGTACACTCGCTCGCCCGGCGGCCAGCGGGTGATCGTCACCGGCTGATAGGCAACCCGGCAAGAGCCATCGGAGTTGCGGTAGATCAGCGAATGGGCCAGGAAGCGCTGGTCATCGCGGGCGGGGAAGTCGGTGCGCTGGTGGGCACCGCGCGATTCCTCGCGGTGCAAGGCCGAGTGGACAATGGCCTCGGCCACGTCGAGCATGAATGCCAGTTCCAGGACCGACAGCAGTTCGGTGTTGAAGGTCCGGCTGCGGTCCTCGGTGGTGGCGGCGGCAAAGCGCTGCTGCAACTGGCTCAATCCACTCGCCGCCTGGGACAGCGCGGCGCCGGAGCGGTAGATGCCGGCGCTCTGCTCCATGATCCGGTGCATCTCCGTACGGATCGTGACCAGGCGGTTGTCACTGCCCCCCGCAGCGACCGGCGAGCCGCCCGTCCCGGCGGAGGAGCGGATTGCCCTGTGCAGCAACTGTTCCAGTCGCCGCTTCTCATCCTCCGCCTGGGCCAGGATCGCCGGGGAGGTCCCACTGGAGGCGCTTTGGCCCCCCGAGGCGTACTCGGCCGCGACCCGGCCGGCCCGGCTGCCGAAGACCAGCAGTTCCGGCAGCGAGTTGGACCCCAGACGATTGGCGCCGTTGATGCTGACGCAGGCAACCTCCCCGGCAGCGTAAAGGCCGGCCAGGGGCGTGGCGCCGTTCAGGTCGGTCGAGACGCCGCCCATCGCGTAGTGGACGACCGGCCGCACCGGGATGAGTTCCTTGACCGGGTCGATGTTCTGGTACTTCAGGCACAACTCGCGCACAAAGGGAATCTTGGCGTTGATGACCTTCTCGCCCAGGTGGCGCAGGTCGAGGTGGACCACCGGCCCGTAAGGGGTGTCGGTGGTCCGGCCCTTTTCCACCTCCTTGACGAAGGCCTGCGACAGGCGGTCCCGCGGGCCCAGTTCCATGCTGCGGAAGACCGGTTTGGGCTCCGGTTTGCCCAGGTTGTAATCCTGCAGGTAGCGATAGCCGTCCTTGTTGATCAGATAGCCCCCCTCGGAGCGGGCCGCCTCGGTGATCAGGATGCCGGTGAACGGCAGGCCGGTGGGGTGATACTGAATGAACTCCATGTCCTTGAGCGGAGCGCCGGCCCGGTAGGCCAGGGCCATGCCGTCGCCGTTCTTGATGTTGGCGTTGGTGGTGAAGGGGAAGACCCGGCCACAGCCTCCCGTACACAGGATGACCGCCCGGGCGGTGATGGCCTGGATCTTCCCCGACATCACGTCGATGGCGACCACTCCCTGGACCCGACCGTCATCGACCAGCAGCCTGGTCACGAACCATTCGTCGTAGCGCTGCACGGCCGGGTACTTGAGGCTGGTCTGGAACAGGGCGTGCAGCATGTGGAAGCCGGTCTTGTCGGCGGCGAACCAGGTGCGCATCTTTTTCATGCCACCGAACGGTCGCACGGCAATCCGGCCATCCGGCTCCCGGCTCCAGGGACAGCCCCAGTGTTCCAGGCGCAGCAGTTCTTCCGGTGCTTCCTTGACAAAGACCTCGACCGCATCCTGATCGCACAACCAGTCGCCGCCGGAGATGGTATCGTAGGCGTGCTCGTCGAGGCTGTCGTCGCCGCGAGCGACCCCGGCAGCGCCGCCCTCGGCCGAGACCGTGTGGCTGCGCATGGGGTAGACCTTGGAGACGACGGCCACGCGGAGCCGGGGGTTGACTTCGGCGATGGCAATGGCCGCGCGCAGGCCCGCTCCGCCGCCGCCGACCAGCACAACGTCATGCGAAGGGGTCACGATCCACCCCAATCAAGTTGCCAGGGATTCAAGGTGATGGCGGCATTCTACTCGGGCCACAGCGCTGTGGCAAATCTGAAATGCTCAAAAAGAAGAGAAAGAGTAAGATGAAGAGGAAGAGTAGGAAGAAGGGTAAGAGCAAGAGAAAGAGCAAGAGTAGGACGCCCTGGGGCTGGCCTTCTTACTCTTCCTCGTAATCTTGCTCTTACTCCTCTTCCTGATCTTCCTCTTCATCTTGCTCTTTCTCTTCTTCTTGAGGATTTGGGAGCCCAGCGACCTGGTCACTGATCGAGGATGGTCTTGAGGTTCCCGATCACCTTGTCCACCTCGGCCTGATGCCGGGCCTGGGAGCCGCCTGCCAGCCGGGCCAGCAGAGTGTCGGGCGGCTGGTACTCGACCTCGATGGTCAGGCGCGTGCCCTTGCCTTCCGGAGCGACCCGGTAGGTCCAGGTACTCTTGATGCCGCCTTCGGTCTGAAACTTGTAGAGCTTGCCGGGCTGGTACTCCAGGCTCCGGCCCGTGCCCGTGAACTCCATCCCCAGCAGTTCCCAGGTCCACTGCCAGGTCGAGTCGGCCCCGACCACGGAGCCCCCGGTTTGCTTGATCGCCTTGAGCGAAGGCAAGAAGTACGTGCGGTTGTTCACGTCCGCCACGTAGCGGAGCACCGCGTCGGGGGTGTTGCTGATCGCGACCTCGGCCTTCACCTGTTGCATCGTCATGGTCTTTCTCCTTTCAGAACAATCCGTATCCGGGGCATCGGCCCGGGACATTGCCTGGATAACCAGCTCAGCAGCAACGGCACCTTGCCCGCGCTCGGTGGCGGACAGAGCCACAACAATTGCAGCCGGCGCGTCAGTCCCACCAGCCGCAGTTCATGTTCACCCCTGGACACCAGCAGCCAGCGCCCCGGCTGCGGTTCGCGCACCTCCAGGAACAGTCCTCGACAGACCGTCTGGATCAGTTCCCGGAACTCCTCGATCGTGACCCGCACCAGCCAGGCCCGCCCCACCAGAAGCAGCAGTCACCGCCAGCAGGACCACACCAAAAGCAAGGACAAGGTCCAGGATCGCTTGCAGCGGATAACCGCAGGCAAGCAAGATCGCCCGCGCCACAGCCGCGACCCCCAGCAGACGGGCGACCAGGGCTGGACGCAGGGAGACACGCGATCGAGCCAGCAGGAACAGCAAGACGTAGCCCGCGGTCACGCCGCCGCTCACCAGCCAGAGGATCGCAACGGGCCAGGGCGGTCTCACCGCTGTCTCCCTTTGTTCCAAGCGTCTGAAACAATGCCTCCCCGAACCGGCTGAGACAGGCAACCCTAATCGGCGGTAATCTTCGCTAATCGAAGGAAGCAGAGCCGCCTTCCCGATTAGTGTGGATCAGCGTTGATTAGTGTTCCGATCTCTCGGCTGGCCACCGCAGCTCCGCGAGAGCTTCACATCCCAGGACATGTGCGTTCAGCTCGCGCTGGGCAGCGCGAAGAACTCCTCGGCCTCGTCGGTCGCATCCCCGACGAGGTGGTGCGGTGTCCCCGCCTCCTTGTCCCTGCGGGCCCGGAGCAGGTCGCGATAGTAGTGTTTCCGCCGGGCGAACACCTCCGCGTTCCAGGTGCTGCGCCACAGGGAAACCAGCTCATCCTCCAGCCGCTCCACCGTCATTTGCCGCGGCTGGAAGTTCACGTCAAAGAGCGTACAGCGGTCCCACGCCCCCGGGTAGAGCAGCCGACCTTCGCGCAGCAGCCGGTCGTAGAGCCGGGTGCCGGGGAACGGCGTCAGCACCGTGATCTGCACCTCGAGCAGTTTCGATTCCTCGATGAACCGGCGGATCTCGTCAAAGACCTCCGGGGTGTCGTTGTCCAGTCCGACAATGAAACAGCCGCAGACGCTCACGCCCCGGCTCTGGATCGCTTCGATGGCGTCCAGATAGCGGTCGTGCTGCCGCTGCTTCCAGTTGAGCAGGTCGATCCGCTCCAGGCTCTCCCGCCGGGGACTCTCGAAGCCAATCAGCACCTGCCGGCAGCCGCTGGGATAGAGCAGATCGAGCATCTCCTCGTCGTAACCGAGGGACACGTCTGTCTCCGTGAAATAGCGGACGTTGCGTGTGGCCAGCTCGCTGAGCAGTTCCACGGACCAGCCGTGGTTGACGAAGGTGTTGTCGTCGGCGAACTCGATGAAGGGCCGGGGCCACAGAGAGCGCACCTGGTCGATCTCCTCCAGCACGCGGGCCACGGGCTTGAGGCGGTAGCGCGGTCCATAGAGCTTGGAGGCGGCGCAGAAGTCGCAATCCCAGGGACAGCCCCGCGAGGTCTGGATGGGAATGCGGTTGTAGGCGCCGAGGCGGTGCAGCGAGCCGGTGGCCACAGGGTCGGGCGGCTCGCTTCCCTGGAGGGGAGCGGGGGTTTGCCGCAGCAGGTCAAACCGGGGCAGCGGGGCGTGACGCAGGTCGTACTGACCCGGGCGGGCTTCGCGGTACATCGGCTTGAGGCCGGCCCGGCCGCCTTGCTGGAAATCCCGCACCACCTCGGGCCAGAGCAGCTCCCCCTCGCCCACAACCACGGCGTCGGCATGACGGGCGACCTCGTCGGGCATCACGGTCGCATGCAGACCGCCGAAGACCACCGGGATGCCGTGGGCCCGGTAGGCGTCGGCCACCAGGTAAGCGTCGAAGGCCCGGGCGGTGTAAGTCGAGATGGCCACCAGGTCGAAGTCCAGCCGGGGCTGCTCCGCGAATGAAACTACGTCGACCACTTCGACGTATTCCACCTCCACCTCGGGAGGCGTGACGCCGGCCAGGGTCAGCAGCGCCAGGCTGGGCAGCTGGGCGATCACCTGGCCGCGGTTGACGAACTGCGGCAGAGTGATGCCCAGGTCGATGAACTTCCGGGTTTGCAGTTTCACCCCGGCAATGGCGATCAGGCCGATCTTCATGGTGTAACTCCTGGCGGCGAATTTCCTTGGTTTTTCGATTCTCCTTCTTGTTCTGGCACGCCCACACCCCGGTCCGTCACGCTCGGTGCCGGAGAAAGCGGTGTTCGCCTTACCCAGGCGACGAGCAGGGCGAGAGCCACCAGGGCCGGACCGACCCGCAGCGGCCAGAGAAGGGGCCACAGCGTCTGGGCCGGGATGGCCAGCAGCGTCGCGCACGTGCCCGCCAGCAGCAGGGCCCCGGGCAACCGGCCCTTCGAGGTGCGAGCCATCAGGATGGCCAGCATCCCCAGCACAATTGTGTAGGCATGCTCCAGGCGCGTCAGCCGGCGGTAAAAGCCGTTGTATTCCTTCTGAGTCGGCAGGGGATTCAGCATTCGAGCGGGATCCAGGGGTCCGTCGAAAGCGTAAGTGCCGATCAGCAGGCCAATGCTCATGCTGACGGCGATCAGCAGCCAGCCCCAGCATTCGAGCGGTTTCGCCGTGCGGCGAGACAGCAGGAAGGCGCACGCCACCCCGATCGTGGTACTCAGAGCCGGGATCGGCAGCAAAAACTTGATGCCCTCATTGACGAAGCTGGCCGCTGCCAGGATGGTCGGCATCCCGGCGCAGCCGAGCACCAGCCCCAGCCGGCCCAGCCGCACCAGGCTCGAGGAACCCTCTGGCGCGGACCAGCGCTGAAACAACAGGACCAGCAGCGAGAGAGCCGTGGCCGCGACCCGGGCCAGCCGTAACATCCGCTGTCCCACGCCATCTACCGGACCGATCATCCGGCTCAAGGAATGTTCTGGAGCGACGGCACCCAGTCCCGTGACAAGGTCCAGAACCATCCCGAGGCAGAAAACGCACAGGACGACACGCCGGTGCAGGGAATCGGGCCGGCGAAACGAGGCCCAGGCCAGGACCGCGAAAGCGAGCAGGTTGAGGCCCGCCCCGAGCGGGATGAGCCAGGCCCACCGGCCCGGCAGCAGCAGCTCGACGTAGCCGGCAACGTAGAGCAGCGTCCCCACCAGGAAAAGCCAGGACACCCAACGCTCGACCGGTCGGCCCGGCCGGCCAAGCAGCAAGCAAACCGCCAGAAGGAGAAAGCCCATGGCCAGGACCACCGCCTGGGCGTGCCGGGCCTCCAGGCGGGTGCTGGCGAACAGGTTAATGGGTCTCCGCTCACCGAGCGACCAGGGGTCCAGGCCAATCGCCCAGGTCCAGCCGGCCAGCAGCAGCAGCCAGCCCAATCGTTCGTGCCAGCCAGGACGCATGACGCCTCTCCGTACGTGACGATTCCTCGCGCATCATACGGAATGCTCCCGAAGAAGTCCTGGCAGATCCAGATCGGCAAGGCGAGCGGCGCGGCGTCAGCCCACCGGTAAGAACTCCCGCTACCGGCAGGCTGACGCCGCGCCGCTCGCCTTATCCATCTTGATTGGCCCAGACCCCTAGACGACTGCCGGGCCTCACTCCGCCTTGCGCAACCGGGAAATGGGCAGGAGGATTTCCCGATCCGTGTCCGCTTCCTTGATGCTGATGCTGACCTTCTTCCCCAGGGCCTCGCTGGCGATCCGAGCGGCGGTCGTGGCGGGCAACATTTCCAGAAAGTGGTTGTAGATCGAATCCAGGGGCAACCCCAGCTCGCTCCAGCCAACGAGGTAATTCCAGAACTTGTCCTCGTTCGTGACCGCATAGGGAACACCCCTGGGTCGGCCGAAGCGGTGCAGCCAGCGCAACCACGGCAGGCACCAGCATTTGTGCCCTGCCTGCCGGAACTTCTCGTGCAGGTAGAACTCCTCGCCGCCGAAACCGCGGAAACGCGGGTTGAACCCGGGCCAGGCCTCCTTGCGGCAACTGAAGATTCCAAGGCCCTGCATGCCAATCTCAAACGGTTCGTCCTGATTGCCTCTGGGATCGCTGCGCCACTGGCCGTACATCCCGCATTCCCAGACGGGATCAAAATGCGTGCTCACGCTGTCGAGGGAATCGTACAGCATGGGACCCTGGTAAAGGTCGCTGGTGTCGGGATGATCGCGGTAGAGCTGTTTCAGGCGGGCGATGGCACCCGGGGCGAACAGCACGTGGGGATCCATGCAGAGCACGGCCCGACCGCGCGCCTCCTCGAACACCTTCTGTCGGGGGGCGGCGGTGCCGCCCTTCTCGGTGTAACGGAGGTAACGGACCTCCTTCAGCCCGGTGCTGGCCACGAAGGCCGCCGTGGTGTCGCAGCCGAAGTTATCGACCACCAGGATTTCGACGTTGGCCATGTCGTGGTGCAGCCGCAGACTCTGCACCGAGAAATAGACCCCGTCAAAATCCTGGTAGGTTGCCATCCCGATGGTCAGTTCGATCATGCGTTTGCTTCCGTAGGGTTGTCACTTCTGAATCTTGTTCACGGAGGCGTGCAGTCGCGTTAACGCCACGTAATCCCGTTCCCAGTGCGGATTCAGCTGGAACTCTCCTTCGACGATGGGGAGTTTCCCCAGCGCAGCGTAGTAAGTGTCCCCTACCACGCCGGAAAGGTGGACCGGCGAAACTCCCCAGCGGTAGACGTAATACCACTCCTCGAGCGGCAACGGCGGTTGCTCCGCCACCTTACGCGTTCGCAACTTCGCGTCCATGGCCTGGTCCTCGCCCAGGGAGAGGTCCGGCGTCCCTCCTAGTTCCTGGTAGGTCGTCTTGCGGTAAATCGAAGTGAAATAGCTCGTCCCACAGACGTGATCGTGATGCAGGTTGCCCCTCTCCAGATACCAGTAACGTCCGGCGTTGTAGTACTCCGCGTCTCCAAGCAGCTCCACCGATTTGCTCAACCGCCAGGGCAGGCTAATGTCGTCGTCGTCCCAGACGCAGATCAGTTCGCCGGAGGCCATGCTTGCCATCAGGTTCCGTTTCGCTCCCAGGGTGCTGCAGCGGAAGGGGGTATTGACCATGCGCACCTCGGGGTGGTCGAAGCACAGCGTCTGCCCGGGCGTGTCATTCAGCACCAGCAGCTCCTTGTTGGGGTAGTCCTGGCGCAGAAACGATTCGATCGCCTCTTCCACCAGCCGCAGGTTGTGCGGCGCACGGTTGTACGTCGGACACAGGCACGACACCTTGAGCATGGATGCTCCTCACGCGTTGACGCACCCAACGAAACTATCGCGGAACCTGGGAGAAGTCAACGGATTTCGCTTTGACGAGGAGCAACTCCTTGCTGAATCCTCGCACGGAAATCCTCATTGGACCTCCAAAACCATTCCTGACAGCGAAGTTCATACTCGCGCACCCGCTCCGGATCCCGTTCCGCCAGGTTTTCTTGCTCGGTGGGGTCGTGGGACAGGTCAAACAGTTCGGAGACGCGATCCTCGATTCCCTGAATGAACTTCCATTTCCCATCGCGCAAGCCCCACTGGTCCGTCCCGAAGAGCGTGAAAAAGAAGACCAAACGGGGCTTCCACTCCCTGGCGCAAAGACTCTGGCCTGGAACGTCCGGGGGCGGCAGCCCGGCCAGGTCGGCCAGGGTGGGAAAGACGTCGCCACAGTGGCCCACGCGGTCGGAGCAAACGGGCCCCCTGTCCAGGGCCGGACTCAGGACCAGGAGGAAACTGCGAACGTTCTCCTCGAAAAGGCAGCTGGTATGGTAATGGTTCAGTGGATGGATGGTCCCGAACGCTTCCCCGTGGTCTCCAGTGATGGCCACAATGGTGTTTTCCCAGCGCCCGGTTTGCTGAAGGAATCGAATGAGCCGGGCCAGCGACGCATCGGTGTAATGGAGGGCGTTGCGATACCGGGTTAACAGATCGTCGCCCGGGAAAGGTTTCGGGTAATCCGGCGGGCAACCATAAGGATGATGGGTCGCACAGGTCCAGTACGTGACAAGAAACGGCGCTTCCGCTGCCTGGGGATCCTGAATCCACTGCTCCAGGCGTTCCAGGGTGTGCGCCTCGTAACAGCCCCAGCCGTGAATCATCTTGCGCCGGGTGAAATGCTCGCCATCCTGAGAGATGTCGTAGCGCTTGCCGTAACCCACGTACTGAGTCAATTGGCCCATGGCGTCCTGGTCCAGGCGGACGCTGGAGAAAAGGGCAGTGCGATAGCCGTGGGCGGCAAAATGCCGGGACATCGTGGGCCCCGAATACCGGCAGAGGGATTCCTCCCAGTTCAGCTCCCGGGTTGGATGAACACCCCCGGTCTCCAGGGGGACGTAAGTGCGGATTGTGAGGGGATAGAGACAGTACACCGTATCGAACAGAATCGCGTGCCGGCTCAACTCAGCCAGGTGCGGCGTCAGTTCCGACGACAGTTTCCCTCCCTGTTCGAGCAGCTGCGGCGCCCCGACCGACTCAAGCACAACCAGGATCACGTTGGGCTTGCGCGTGCTCCGGCGGACCTTCTCCGCAGCTGAGGCTGTAAGGGGTTCCGTTGCGGGTTCCGACTCCGACTTCGTCTGCGGATCTCGTTCCCTTCCTTCTGTGGGTGTAGCCACCGGGCCAGGCACCCAGCGCTTCCTTGACCAGAGGCCCAGCGCAAGGACCAGAAGCGGATTCTCCTGGAGATGATGGTGCTGCCGGGAAAACGCGGCTGGCAGTCCCACCAGCAGCAGTATCCCGGCAATCAAAAGCAGCAGCAGTTCAGGCAGGGCCAGTCCCTCCGAAGTGAGATCGACGCGGGGAAATGCAATCAGGCTGCTGGTCAGAGCCAGCAAGCAGCCGCCGCCAAGAAGGGCATTGAACTGAAATACACCATCCATCTCCTGCCACGTCGAGCTGAGCATCGCCCGGACGCCAAGGTGCTTGACGCCCTCTGTTCTGGAGGGACGGAAATGATCAAAGAAACGCTTGTAGTACAGCTGTTCCAGAATCAGATACGCAGTCAGGATGGCATAGGCTGCGAAGAAAAGCCAACGCCCCGGAAGACTCGGCAGAGCAAGCCAGGCCAGCAAGCCAAGCAGGCCGGCAATCAGGATGTTTTCCGTTTGCATTCCCATCAGCACGAAAGCACAGCGGAACAGGGCTTGCCGGCGTTTCCCGCGCGGCGTCAGGAAGAGCAAGAAACTTTCGCACTGCAGCAGCATGGACAGAAACCACCAGCAGAGGAAGAAGAGCAGAGCTGGGTGCAGGTGGTAAGCAGTGAGTGCGGCTAACATGACCAGCTCCTGGGGAGACGTCAGCGGAGGCAAGCGTTGTCTGTCAGGGACAGCAAGTCCGTGGCGTCTCCTTCTCCCGGTGTGGCTCTCCCCCATCGAGCCAGAATGATTGGATCAAGCCAGTCTGCTTGCCTGCCGACCGCTTCCTGGTTCGGAACGACCTGGATGCAGACGTTGAGGAGTCGAGCAGCCAGGCCGATTACCGTTTGCACCCACCAGGATCGTTGGGGATCGCCACTCAGGAAATAGTCCCAATCAAAGCCGGAGGGCAAGGACTCAACTGTCACGCCAACGTCACAGAGCCTCAAAGGACTGCAGCCGCCCTCGTCGGCAAAGGCAAGACAAAGGAGCCGCAAATGGTCCTCGGTGCCCAGCGATCGGACTGTCACGCCTCGTAATGCATTGCGTTGCGAATGCCGGTACAGTTCGCCGAGGGTCCGATCCGGCAGGTCCGGGACAGCGCCAAAGCCGGATGAAACCGGCTTCCTGGCGGATGAGCGGCAGTGTCAGGATCTGTTTCGCCTCCTCGAAACGGCTGGGATCAACGTGCAAGGCCACATCCCATTGTGGACGCAGAGACGCTTCGGGGTACAACCGGGCGGCGACCCATCCTTGACTCACCAGGGGGTCCATCCCCTGGTAGCGCAGGACGTCGATGACGTCCGCTAACTCACACGCGCACACAAAAGACTCCAGACGGCAGACTTGAGCCGCCTGCTCCAGGGTTGCAAGGGCTTCCTCTCCTTCCCTCCCGGAGTGTCGCACCTTCCACCACGCCAACCCTGCCGCGCCAAGCTGAACAACCTGAGGGATGAGCCGCGTGATAGTTTCCGGACTCAGTCCGATGGCCGGCGGACTGGAACCCCAGGCACCTGCCAGGAGCGAGGCCAGGTGCTGTCCGCGGAGCAATGAGTCGGCCGAATCTGGTTTTGCCATGGCGTCCGGTTGTGACAGGGACTATCGGATGTCAGGACGCCATTTCCTCGACCTTCCGCAGCTGCGGCGGCACCAGAAGCTGGTCACGTACGGGTTCCTGCTCCTTGATGCTGACGTGGACTTGTTTTCCCAGGGCGGCACTTGCCACTCGCGCCGCTGTCGCGCCCGGCAGCTTTTCCAGAAAATGTTCGTAAACCGCTTCCAGAGAGAGACCGAGTTCACTCCAGCCGACCAGGAAGTTCCAGAAGATGTCTTCGACGTTCACCCGGTAGGGAACACCACTGGGTCGGCCGAAACGATGTACCCAGCGCAACCAGGGAAGACACCAGCATTTGTGCCCTGCTCTGCGGAACTTTTCGTGTACGTAGTATTCCTCGCCCCCAAAACCACGGAATGCCGGGTTAAATCCGACCCACGCCTCGCGCAGGCAGGAAAAGATCCCCAGTCCCTGCATGGGGATCTCGAACGGTTCATCCCCTTCCGCACGGGGGTCGGTGTCCCACTGCCCGAACATGCAATTACCCCAGGTCGGAGCAAAATGCGAACTCACGCAATCGAGCCCATCGTACAGCAGGGGGCCCTGGTAGAGGTCCCTCGTCTGGGGATGATCGCGATAGAATTGTTTTAACCGGGCAATCGTACCGGGCGCAAACAGCACGTGCGAATCCATGCAGAGGACCGCTTTGCCACGGGCCTCCTCAAACACTTTCTGTCGCGGCGCGGCCGTTCCTGACTTCTCGGTATAGCGAAGGTAGCGGATGCCGCTGTTCGCACCGGCATTGGCCGCGAAAGCTGCGGTCGCCTCACAACCGAAGTTGTCCACGATGAGGATTTCGACGTTCTCCACGTCATGATGCAATCGCAGGTCCTGCACCGAGAAATAGACGCCGTCGAAATCATTGTATACGGCCATCCCGATAGTCAGTTCGATCATTCGCTCGGTTCTCGCGCTCGTGGCCGACGTGTTGCTTCCCCGTGTCCTTTCCGAAGAGCAGTGTCGGGCAGCGGTTGCCCTGCAAGGTCCGATCATCAACGCGAACCCATGCAGGGCGAAACGAACTTGACTCCTTCATGGTTGACCAAACTGTCGATGGAGTCGATTACCGCCTTCGTTGGGGAGGCGGCGTGATCCCCGGGCTCGGCGTTGTGGTCGTCGTCGTCGTGGTGGTTGTGGTCGTGGGAGGCGGTGTCGTGCTCGTGGGAGGCGGTGTCGTACTCGTGGGAGGCGGTGTCGTGCTCGTGGGAGGCGGTGTCGTGCTCGTGGGAGGCGGTGTCGTGCTCGTGGGAGGCGGTGTCGTGCTCGTGGGAGGCGGTGTCGTGCTCGTGGTCGTAGGCGCCGCAAGCGCGAGATTGGCGAACGGCCCTCTCTGGGTCATGATGGAAGTGATTGCCGGAAGCAAGATGGCCGCAGTGCCAGCGCGGAGCAGCATTCGCCGCGAGTATTGTTTTTCGTCCGGCGGCGCCGGCCTGGCTCCTTCCAGGAGGTTGGCCTGGGCCAATTCTTCCAGAGCCAACTCAACCAGTTCCATCCCATTCGGGACGCCCAGGGTTTTCGCCAGGACCGCAGCCAGGTCAGCCGCAGTCCTGCGGCCGTCACAATGACGCCAGACGACCGCCGCCGTCTTGTTGAGGCAATGGGCCTGATGATGCTTCCTGTCGTACACCAGCGTTTGCTGGGCATCCTCCTGAACAACCAGATCGTCAGTCCGTGCTCTGGGGAAGGAGTTTTGAGTCGCCATGGAATGCTCGCTACAAAAGTTCAGTAGTGGTCACGGGCGCGACAAACTCGGTTGTAGGATTGCTGCACACACCAACAACAACCTTCCAATCGTGTGAATCCATCTGTATCATCGGAGAAATGGCTTGTCAAGCGTGGAATTGCCCATTTTGTCGAAAACCGCGCGTTTAACACCTCTCCCGGGAGAGGGTCGGCAGGGGCTGGGGGGCCAATGGTCATGCAATTCGCTGTGATCCTCTCGCAGGGCAGGACCGGATCGACCCTGCTCCTCCGAATCCTCAATCAGATTGAAGGCGCTCACTTTTCGGGAGAGAACGACCGCGCTTTTGACCATCTGTTGCGGTTCCTGGCCAGTTGTGGCTTTCGCCGGACAGAAGATGCCTTTTCCCAGCTTGCATGGAAACCAATCACTGATGGTGTAACCATCCTGGGTGAGCTTCAAGCATTGGTTCAGCGTCTGTATGCACCTGCACGGTTGGCAGGTTTCAAGGAAATCCGATACGGCAAGGAGAGTTACGAGGATCTGGAGAGTGACGTTGCCGGACTCAAGTGGTTGATGCCGGATTTGAAGATTGTGTTTAACGTGAGGGACACGGAAACGTGTGTGCAATCCGGTTGGTGGGTGGACAACCCGACCGAGTCAATAGTCATGCTTGAGACGATGCGAGCGAACTTCGCCAGGTATCACCAGCTGCATGGCGATACCTACTGGCTGCCCTACGAGGAGCTAAAACAGGACTCGCCCGTGCTGCAAGGGTTGTTTGCGTTTCTTAGCGTGGACTTCAAAGAGCATTACCTTGAACCTCTCAAGGTGGTTTTGAAATAGCCATGCCTTGGCGCGCTTCGCCCCCGTCTCCTTCTTCACCCAGTCCGCCTCTGGATCTTGTGGCGGGTTGGGTTGTGCCCATTGTAAGGGTAGAAAGGGCTGCATCGGTTAAACGAAAGATGCGGGCTGGAGGTTGAGAAGAGAGGCGTTTTGGAGAAAATGCCCCGCTTGCCTACTTGCCACTTTTCCGATTACGGAGATAATCGTTGATAACAAATAGGAAAGAGAAACCGGTGGAACCGAAGATTCGCACCATGCCGAAGCGCACGCAAGGTCCAGGCCTGTTCTTGCTTCGGGTGTGCAGTGCGCAGAAGTTGTGGCTTTGCCGTTGATCTGCTTTTTCACAAAGAACGGGAGTGAATCCATGCGCTTGACTCGGCGCCAATGCTTGATTCTGGAGCAGCTCGAAGACCGTTTAACTCCTTCGCTGACCCTGTCTTACGCCGCGGGGAGCTTGACCATTAGTGGGACCCCAACTGGTGCGGGGGCCCCTGGTCTGGCCATCACGGGACTCGCCAACGGAACTTTGCAGGTAATGGACGGCAGCCGGTTCTTGGGCGACTTCAACGTCACCAACAACCTGAACCTCAACCTGAACAGCCACCCCAGCTTCATCTCCATGAACCTGACCGCTCTCCCCGGCAGCCGGTTCAATGGCAACGTCAACATGAGCCTCGGCATTGGCAACACGAACACGACCTTGCTCAAACCGGTGTTCCTGTACGGAGGAACGATTGGCGGGAACGTGACCATCACCGGCGGCAGCGGCGACGAGGCCATTGAACTGGGCGTGACTCCTGGCCTCGCGTTCTCACTCTTGAACGTGGGGGGCAGTGTCTCGATGACCGGCAGAGCGGTGGCGCCGTTCCCCGCACTCAGCACTTTTCCCACTGCCGTGGAACTTGCCCCTGGCTCCAACGTGGGCGGCAACATAACGACAACCCAGGTAGCCACCGTCAATGTCGGCACTGACATTCTCGTGTCAGGTATCGGCCTCTCCACGGTTGGCGGCAGTGTAACTGCTAATGACGCCACTGGGGCAGCCGCTCTCTTCATGGACATCGCAGGCGCGGTAGGCAAGAACGTGTCCTTCACCGGGCTGGGCCATGCCGATTTCGTGGGCAACGGTGACAGTTTCTTGCTCAATCCCGGTGGAACGGCTGGCGGCGGGGTGATTAACGGCAATCTGACCGTCAACCTCGGTAACAACAGTGTTCCTGGGCCCTTCATCAACGTCGAACTGGATGACGATGGCACCAACCCGTTCGTTGTCAACGGCAACGTGAACGTGTCCAGCACCGGAGCCAGCTCGGATAGCATCACGTTCGGGCTCACCGCCGGCGTCCAGAACCAGATCAACGGCTCCGTTAACCTCAATCTGGGCAGCGGAGCGGATTCGATCACCGTTGATCACACGTCGATCAGTGGCAACGTGAGCATCTCCGCGGGGAACGGGAACGATACGGTCAACGTGACTTCCAATGCCGGGTTGTTCGGCGCTCTGGCCTTCCAGCTCGGCAATGGCAACAGTTCCATCACGGTGTCCAGTGCCCCGTTCGGTCTTTTCTCCCTGACCGCTGGTAACGGCGCCAACAGCATTACGCTGACTCCGGCCGTCGCCGGCAACTGGACCGTGAACTGGCTCTTCGGCACCGGCAGTAACACCGTTACCCTGGGTGGCACGGCTTCGACGATCTTCGGGTCGATCGTCAGCCAGGCGAACCCGCTTGCCAACACGTTCACTCAGGATGGCTGGAGCAACCAGCTGTCCACTTTCCAGTTCTAACAGGGTGTGCGCTCACAGGCCGAGGGTGACAGCCGTTCAGATGCCCTTTTCTTCTCGAAATGGATTGCACCCTTTGCGAAGACCAGCTATTCTATTATTGATTTAGGAAGATTGACATGAGCGTCCATTGGCACGAACCTGCCTTCATGAAACGTAGGTCGGTTGAGGCACCGGCTTTACATTATTCTGGATCGAGATTCATTTCCGAGAGGGTTGGACAGTGCGTGGTGAGCCCCTCGTTTCCTGTCTTTGCGTCACGCGCAATCGTGTTCGGCAGTTGCGCCGCGCTGTCTCCTGTTTCCTGAACCAAACGTATCAAAACCGAGAACTGGTTGTCCTCTATGAAGCGGATGATCCAGGGACACGGGATTATCTCGCCACACTCACCGAGCCATCGATCCGCCCAGTGGAAGTGCCGGCCGCGCCGCGGCTGCGCCTCGGAGCGCTGCGCAACCTCTCCCTCCAGGCGAGCCTCGGCCACTACGTGGCTCAGTGGGATGACGACGATTGGCACGCGCCCACTCGACTGGAATCTCAAGTCTGCGCGATCCGCAGTTTTGGGGGGATGGGTTGCGTACTGGATCGTTGGGTGATCTTTGACATGGAAAGTGACACAGCTTTCTTATCAGAGAGCCGGGCCTGGGAGGGGAGTCTGGTCGCCGAACGCTCCGCCATGCCGCTCTACGCGGACCTTTGCCGGGGAGAGGATACGCCCGTCATCGAACGACTTGTGGCAGAGGGCAAGTTGGTCTTTCTGCTCAACCCTTTTCTCTATGCGTACGTGTACCACGGCGGAAACACCTGGGAGCGAGTACACTGGGAGTACATGTTTGGCAATGCTACGCCTCTGGGACCGGAAGATGCCGAGTTTATACGGTCGGTTTTGATCTCCAAAGAGGATGCAGGTTTGCCAATTCCAAACGAAGGGCAAGCAGTTCATGATCATGATGCCAGGAAAGGGCAAAGTGAATCATGCTGGTAGGAAAAAGGACGGTGGTCTCCAGAGTCAATCGCAGCCGTTCATTCCAAAGGATAGCGTATCGTGCTCAAAGTTTCCTGCTTGTGTCCAACCTACAACCGGGCGCCGCGAAAACTATGTCTGGTCGAAGAGGCGATCGAATCCTTCCTTCGCCAGGATTATCCCAATAAAGAGTTGATCGTCCTTAATGACACACCCGGCCAGACCCTGCGCTTCGAGCATCCTCAGGTCAAGATCGTTAATGTGCCTGCTCGCTTTCCCACGTTGGGAGAAAAACGGAACGCCATGGCAGCCCTGGCCACAGGCGACTTGTTGTGTCCCTGGGACGATGACGACATCCATCTTCCCTGGCGGATCACCAAGTCCGTGGAGATGCTCGGCGACGCCGACTACTACATGGCGTGGGCATATTGGTTTTTCGATGGGGACTTGTTGTATCACGAGAGCGAAGCTGGAGAAGGCTTTCAGATAACGGTTTTTCGCAAGAGCGTCTTTGACGAACTGGGGGGTTACCCAAGCATTTCGCTGGGCGAAGACCAGGCGTTGCACTTGAAGTTCGCCACGCGAAAAGTGGCGGAACCTCGGCGCCTCCCCCTGGAGGACTGGTTTTACGTGTATCGCTGGGGAGTCTCGCCCGCACACCTGTCAAGCGTCTGGAACGATAGTCATTATGCCGCCATTGGCGAAAAGCCCATTGTCAAAGGCGAGTTCGTTCTCGAACCTCACTGGGAAAGGGATTACACTGGGCTGACGCGCGCTTTTGCTTTTGCGCTCCCGCACATGCCCTCGCCAGGCGAGATCAAAGGGACCTGGAATGTCACCCATCTGGAACGCGCAAGCAAGCGTGAAACTCGTCGCCATCTGACGTTGGTGATCGGCCCCAGGGAACTGGAATGGTCGGAAAAAGGTCCGGGACTCTTTGGCGCCAACGGAAAGGGCACAGTCAAAATCAATCGCAGATCGTTGCCAGCATCCCTGGAGTTGCGGGTTGGCGACGAGGTCTACCGGGGCATCTGGAGAATTGATGGAGCAACGAACGAGAAAAAGGAAAGCCTGCAAATCGTCTTCGGCGAAGCGAGGGGCGCTTTTCCCGAAGCATTTCCAGATGACGGCCTGCCAAAGGACTTCAAGGGCCTGATGCTCCTTGCCGAACGCGGAAGCAGCAGTCGAAATGGCCCCGACGATTGTCTTGAATCGACGCCCCCAATGATCCTGAACACCTATTTTGACCGAATCTTCGTATTGAACCTTCCAAGAAGCGCAGATAGACGACGAGGAATCGTGGACTCGTTCGCGCGTCTGGGCATCTGGAATTATGAGTTTATCGAGGCGGTCGAGGGAAACGATCTCGACATTGAATCGCTTCGACAGGGCGGCCACGTGCTTAGGGACCCCTACTGGAACCGCGACCTGACGCCGACCGAGATTGGGTGCAACTTCTCTCATCAAAAGGCGTGGGCCATGGGGCTTCGCCTCGGCTTCAAGCGTTTCCTGGTGTGCGAGGATGACGTCGTCTTCGTGGACAACTGCCATGACCTGGCCATGAGGTTCTTCAATGAAGTGCCAGCTGACTGGGACATTCTTCACTTGCACAGCAGGTATGAACCTGGCAGCGGCGCCGGCTCTGACGTCGGGCGCCGGAAAATCACCGATTCGGTCTATCAGGGGTGGAGCGAAGGGGGCGGGACCGTGTGCTATGCCTTGACGCCCCGTGGCGCGAGTCGCCTCCTGGCTCTTGCGTACCCGATGAAATACACTGCCGACGGCGTGACCAATTGGCTCACCGGGAATTGGCCAGAAGCTCAGGGCTACAAAGGCTATGTCTGTTCCCCGCTCCTGCGCGTCACGGCAACTACGAATCGACAATATCGGGACGAGGCCAGTAAACGAAAGGGGTTCTCTCGACCCTCCGCCACTCTCTTGCGATCCGTGCCGCTCGCCTTGTTTGGCAGGACAGAACGTTCTTAACTCACCAGGGAGGAGAAATCTCCTCACCCCCTGCCCGACTGAGCAGCGCGCAAACGACTGCCAGTGTGGTCGATTTCGGCAGCAGATGCACGGACCCATCCGCCAGCACCAGATGCGCTCCCGGATCGTGGAACGCGTACACCTCGTTGTCGCTGGTGCAATTGACCGCACACGGCCCTTCGTTTTGATTGCCCTGCAGGTCGGAGCCGCCAATTTCGATGTTGCTGTCAGGATCGCCCCAGCCCCCCGCGGAACGATCCGCGCTGTACTGGCCCAGAAGCGTTTTGGCGGAGCCATAAATGAACGGCCGGCCAGCATCTTCCACCAGCAGAAGGGTGAAGGAAGTCCCATCGGTCGCATCCGTTAGCCGATAGGACGTGTTCAGTCCGAGAAGGCCGCAAGGGGGATTGGTGGAGGCGTAGAGCGCGATGAGGTCCGGCCGATCCAGGCCGACGCTGTCCTCGACGTCCGGCCCGCTCGCCCTGACAACGCAAGCGTAATCCGTTCGGCCTAGCCAGGCTTGCTTTCCTCCCGCTGGCAAGCGTCGGTACTTGAGTGATCCCGGCCCGGTGGGATAGTCAATCAGCGGGTTCAGCGGAGCGGAAGGACACTGGAAGGCCTTCAGGGGAGTGGCAAACGCCGGATAATTGCTGGGATCGTAACCGGACCTGGTGAGCATGATTTGCTCATACAGCAGTTCCTGTTCCAGATAGGGGAGGACAAAGGTCAAGCAAAACTGCTGAGGAGCCGAGGAGTAGGTCTTGTCCGTGTAACCGGGAGGAAGCGTCAGGCGATTGGCCTCATAGTGCTGAAACGCCAGGCCGAGCTGCTTGAGGTTGTTGACACAGGCGACGCGTGCGGCAGCCTCGCGCACCTTCTGAATCGCAGGGAGCAGCAAGGCAACCAGGATCGCCAGGACCGCGAGAACGACCAGCAGCTCGATGAGCGAGAAAGCCGATCTTTTTCCAGGTTCTGTTCGCACGTTACACCCATCGCAACCGAGGATTGCAGCGAATCATCCCACCAATCGACAATCACAGGCTCCTGCCAGGTCACGGGTCCAGGGGCTTGTCGTTGAGCACCTTGAGGGTTTTGATCGACTGGACAATCGCGGTATCGCGTGCCGGCTCAAAGTCACACGTGAGTTTGATCAGCCGCAGGTCACGGATCGGCGTCAGATCGGTCACCTCCGTTTCCAGCACGTTCAGTTCCGCCAGGGGCATCCCGCGCAGAGGGGAGAGATCGGCGACCGCGCACCCCCTCAAGCTGAGATGGCGGAGGGGGACGTTCTTGAGAGGGGAGAGGTTGGTCACCTTGCTGTAGTTCACGACCAGTTCTTCCAGCGGCAAACCGGCGAGCGGCGACAGGTCCGCGACCTGTCCCCCACCGCAGTTCAGCTTTTTCAAGGGCATTGTCTGAAGCGGCGACAGGTCGGTCCCCGCCCAGCCCCAGAGGTTCAGCTGCTGCAGGGCCATCCTCTTGAGCGGCGACAGGTCCTTGAGACGACTGTTGTTGTTCAGATGCAGCACCGACAGGGAAAGTCCTTTCAGCGGCCGAAGGTCCACGAGCTTGCCCGTCGCGTTGCCGCTGCCGGTACAGGAGAGTTCCTCCAGGCGGGGCAAGGCCCGGAGCGGCGAGAGGTCGGTAACGGAATCGGTGCAGAGCCCGAACTTGACAACGGCACCCTCGTCATCCTTCACCCAGGTCACCTTGCCGTCAAAGCCAGGGTTTCGCGCCACAAGCTGAGCAGCCACTGCATCGACGTCGTTCTCCTTGATGCCCTGTCGCATCCGGGCCAGCAGCCACCAGCCGCCATTGAAGAGAATAATGGCCAGGAGCGCAACCAGGAAGTCTCTCCTGGTCGGCAACCAGAAAGGAGCCTGGCTCTTCTCCACCTCGTCGGTCTGGGTTGTCTTCATGGGGCCGTCCAGGTGCGTTTGCCCACTCCGGCACTTTGTTCGATCACAATACTCCCCATTTTATCCATTTAGTGTACATCCCCTTCCGGTCCCTGTCTATGGAGTGTTCGGCTCGCTTTGCGGCTGCGGGGAGTTGGCCTTGCGTCCTTCCTGGATCATGTTTTTTTCTTGATCCTTGCGTATAATACTGGTGAAGACGGAAGGCCGTCTCTAAACTGCCTGATGTGGGTTTATCCTCCGCCACATAAAAAACAAGGACCGACCATGCACGACATTATCGACGAAATCAAGGAACTGAAGGCCAGCAAGGATGCCACCATCCTCGCGCACTACTACCAGGACGGCGACATCCAATCCCTGGCCGATCACACCGGCGACAGCCTCAACCTCGCCCGGGCCGCTACCAAGGTGACAACCTCAACCATCGTCTTTTGCGGCGTCCACTTCATGGCCGAGACCGCCAAGATCCTCAACCCGAGCAAGCGCGTGCTGCTGCCCGACCTCCAGGCCGGCTGCAGCCTGGCCGAAAGCGCCCCCGCCGACAAGCTGGCCCGCTATCAGGAGATGCTGCGGATCAACGGCCGCCGCTTCCAGACGGTGACGTACGTCAACAGCACGGCGGCCGTCAAGGCCCTGTCGGACTGGATCGTCACCAGCGGCAACGCCGAGCAGATCATCCGCCGGGTGCCGGCGGACCAGGAAATCCTCTTCGTGCCCGACCGCCATCTGGGCCAGTATTTGCAGGAGGTCACCGGCCGGAAGATGATCCTGTGGGACGGGGCCTGCATCGTCCACGAGATCTTCAGTGTCGGCGATCTGCTGGCGATGAAACGCAAGCTGCCGCACGCCATCACGCTCGCTCATCCGGAGTGCCCGGCCAACATCCGCGAACACAGCGAGTTCGTCGGCGGCACCGAGGCCATGCTCCGCTACCTGGCCGGCTTCCAGGAGCCGCAGGACTTCCTGGTGGCCACCGAGGCCAACATGATGTGGCAGATGCAGAGCAAGTTCCCGCAGCACCACTATCATCCGGTGCCGGGCATCACCTGTGCTTGCAACAAGTGCCCGCACATGGGCCGCAACACGCTGGAGAAGGTCCGGGACTGCCTGGTCAATGGCTCTCCCGAGATCGTCTGGCAGCCCAGCTTCGACCGGGCCCGGGAGGTGTTGCAGAGGAGTTTGCTCAATTAAATGCTCAAGAAGAAGAGCAAGAGTAAGATGAAGATTACGATTAGGAAGAGGATTAAGAGCAGGATAAAGAGTAAGAGTAAGAAGGTCAGCCCCAGGCCATCCTACTCTTACTCGTGCTCTTTCTCTTAATCCTCTTCCTAATCGTAATCTTCATCTTACTCTTGCTCTTCTGCTTGAGGATTTCGGAGGTCACGATGCCGCTCATCCCCAACCGCTTCCTCTTCCGCCTGGCCTATCCCTGCCGTTACCTGGCGGAGATGCCCCTGGAAGGAAGCGACGATCTGCTGGAATTGCCCGAGGAGTACCGGCTGGACAACCTGGCCGGGCTGGATGGTCACCGCAACTTCGCCGACGTCCGCCTGGCCTGGAATGAACTGGGCCTGGGCTTTCAGATCGAGGTTCGCGGCAAGCAGCAGCCGATCCAGGCCGACGCCGGGAAGCTGCGGCACTCCGACCAGGTCGTCCTCTGGATCGATACCCGCGACGCACGCACCAGCCACCGGGCGAGCCGCTATTGCCAGCAGTTCCACCTGTTGCCGACCGGCGGCGGGCCGGACAAGGATGAGCCGGTCCTGGTCCAGGGCAAGATCAATCGGGCCTTGCAGGATGCGCCCGTGGTGTCAACCGCCAGTGTGCCCTTCCGCTGCCGGCACTCGGCGACCGGCTATCGGCTGGCGGTGTTTTTCTCGGCGGCGATCCTCAGCGGCTTCGATCCGGAGCAGCATCCCCGGCTGGGGATTCATTACCTGGTGCGCGACAACGAGCTTGGGGAGCAGAGCCTGAGCGTGGGCACGGATTTCCCGATCAGCGACGATCCGAGCCTGTGGAGCGTGCTGGAGCTGGTTCGGCCCGGGGAGCGGATGGAGCATGAGCGCGGTCGGAGGACGGGACGGGTTGGCTGGACGGAAGAGGAATGAGCCGCTGCCGGAGGAGCGGGGCAAGAGTGCCCCGCGTCTGTCAGCAGCACGGCAAGGAGCGACTCACTCGGGAGCCGCGGCATCGGTTCGCTGACGCAGGGGACCACGGTAGGTGATCCGGCCCTTGGTCAGGTCGTAGGGGGAAATCGCAACGGTGACAATGTCGCCGGGCAGGATCCGGATAAAGTTCTTGCGGATCTTGCCGGCAATGTGGGCAATGATCTCATGACCATTGTCCAGCCGCACCCGAAACTGGGTGTTGGCCAGGGCGGCGACCACCTTGCCCTGGACCTGGATCGATTCTTCTTTCGCCATACACTCTCCCTTGAAGAAACAAAGGCAAACTCCCCATCGCCCGGAGCGGCACCTTGCCTGTCCGGGTTGACCGACGTGCCTGGGGGCGTCGGTTCCGCGATCCGTTCAGTCCTGAGTGGAGGGGCAACGATCGTTTCGGGTTGCCTCGACTGGGAAGAAGAGGTCCGATCTCCTGGCAGGAACGAATCCGGCGATCTTCCAAGTTATTCTATCCGCGCCGGTCGCTTCTGAGAAGGGAGATTTGCGCTGGTGCCGTTGCTGCGATCGGCGAAAGGCTGTAAGGTGATGAGGAAAACGCCTGGCCGAGGTTCAGGCCGCGAGGAGAAACGACCATGTATGGCGTGCTGATGGTGCTGAGTTTGCTGGCCGGCGACACCCCGAAAGCGGCCGAGGGAGCGCGTCAGGGCGTCGCTCCGGACCTGACCCAGTTCCCGCAGAGCAAGCCGGAGGAGACGCTGGCCTCCATCCTCAAGGGGATCGAGCTGAAGAAGTGGGATTACCTCGCGGCCCAGCTGGCCGATCCCGACTTCATTGACGAGCGCGTCAAGACGTTTGGCGGCCGCTTTGCCGAGGTGGTGGACGACCTCCGTGCCCGACTCGATCCGAGCACGGTCAAGCTGCTGCAGCGCTACCAGAAGGACGGCGAGTGGCGCAAGGCGGACAGGGAAACGATGGTGGCCCTCAAAGACGTGCCCGATCGCTTCCTCTTCTTCCGCAAGATCGGCGATCGGTGGTATTTGGAGCATCGAAGCAAGCCCGGCGTCAAGCCGCGGTGAAAAAATGGACAGGGAACCCATGAATCAACCGATTGATCTGCGCAGCGATACCATAACCCGGCCGACGCCCGGAATGCGCGCGGCGATGCAGGCCGCCGAGCTGGGCGACGACGTCTTTCACGAAGACCCCACCGTCAACCGGCTGGAGGAGCGTGTCGCCGAGTTGCTGGGCAAGGAGGCGGCCCTGTACGTCCCCTCGGGCACGATGTCGAACCAGATCTGCATCAAGGCCCACACGCAGCCGGGCGACGAGCTGCTCTGCGACGTCAGCTGCCACGTCTACAACTTCGAGGCGGGCGGCCCGGCCGTGCTCAGCGGGGTCACCTGCCGAACCGTTCAGGGCGATTACGGCATCCTGGACGTGACCCAGCTGGAAGACCTGATCCGGCCGGTCAACGATCACCTGGTCCGAACGCGCCTGGTGTGCCTGGAAAACACCCACAACCGGGGCGGCGGTCGGGTCTATCCCCTGGAAAAGATCCAGGCCATCCGTTCCTGGGCCCACCAGAACGGCCTGCTGATGCACCTGGACGGGGCCCGGCTCTGGAACGCCGCCCTGGCCACGGGGATTCCGCTGCGGACCTGGACGGAGCAGTTCGACAGCGTCTCGGTCTGTTTCAGCAAGGGGCTTGGGGCACCGGTGGGCTCGGCCCTGGCCGGTCCGCGCGACTTCGTGACCCGGGCCCGGCGCATCCGCAAGCTCTTCGGCGGCGGCATGCGACAGGCCGGTGTCATCGCGGCCGCGGCCCTGTACGCCCTGCAGCACCACGTCGAGCGCCTGGCCGAGGACCATCGCAACGCCCAGGTGATCGCCCAGGCCATTGCCGACACGCCGGGACTGCGTCTCGACCCGCCCGAAGTCGAAACCAACCTGATCTGGATCGAGGCGGATCCGGACCTGGCCCCGGCACGGGAGGTGTCGGCGCTCTTGAAGGAGCACGGCGTGCTGATCAACCCCTACGGCAAACGCCATCTCCGGGCCTGCACGCACCTGGACGTTTCCGCCAGCCAGGCGGAGCGCGCCGCGGAAACGCTCCGTCGGGTGGTGCGGCGGATGACTCCGGTGGGGTGAGGCATTTTTCTCCCCTCTCCCACAAGGGGAGAAGTGAGAAAGAGTTGCCTTGCTGGACGAGGACCAGCCCCCTATAATCCGAACGGTTTGGTTTCGCCGGTGGGGGTCTTGATCGTCAGGAGATCGCAAGATGGTCAACGAAACACCGTGGACCTTGAGCATCTCCAGCGACCTGCGGTTGCTGGCCCTGGCGCGGTCCTTTGTGGAAGCGGTCTGCAAGGTGGCGGGCTTCGACGACAAGGCCACCCATGCCATTGTCCTGGCTACCGACGAGGCCATCAACAACGTCATGCGCCACGCCCATCAGGGCCAGCCCGACGCTCCCATCCAGATCCGTTGCTATTTCGGCCCTGAGGGGATCGAGATCCATCTGCTCGACCAGGGGGCCCCCTTTGACATTGACGCGGTGCCGCATCTGGACCCCAGCGAGCTGCGCATCGGCGGCCGGGGCGTTTTCCTGATGCGCACCCTGATGGACGAGCTGAGCTGTCAGCCGCGTGGTGAGGGGGGAAACACGCTGCGCATGTTCAAACGCTGCAAGCCGGTCAACAGCGTCGCCGGGTGAAAACCTTGAGCCCCGAAGGGGCGGCCGTCAAGAGCCCAGGACGTGAGTCCCGGGCCGAAGGTGGTTTTCCCCCCCTCCCGAGTCTCTTTTTCGGTCCTTCCCAGGCGAGCGGCAGGGGCGGCGTTTCGAGCAGGGAGGGCCAGAGCGCTGCTCATGGCGCGACCGTTGTGCCGCCAGCCGCTGCCGGACGTGTTTTCCCTGAATCTTACCCTGCTTATCACCGATACAACAGAGGTAGATTCCGGGAAGAGAACGATCCAGCAGCGGCCAGGTCAGCCTCGAAAAGAGAACACACCGGACAGGACGCGAGCGACGGGGCGAGGGGCGGGCCGGTGCTGGGCGGTAACCTTTTCGGAACTCGTACAACCCGTCAGGGAAGGGATCGCGCTAACCTATCCGAGCGATCCGAAAGGTTGATTCCGACTGTCCTCGATTCGTAAGATGACCTGGTTACTGGCGAGACCACCTTGGCCAGATCCAGGGGAGAACCGTTATGCATCGTCATGGTCCTGACTGTCTGGAAGGTCCGGTGACTCGTAACCGCCTGCGCTGGCTGGCGCTGATGGCCGAGGATGCCGGCCTGCCGGAGGGCCCTTCCACCCCGAGTTCGTCTCAGGAGGGTCCAACCATGCGGTTGGAGCTGATTGAGCGGGTCAAGCGCGAAATCGCCGCGGGTGTCTACGACACTCCGGAGAAGTGGGACAAGGCCCTGGATCGCCTGCTGGAGAAACTGCAAGCGGAGTGAGCCGTCCGGGTGCGGGCACTCCTGGAGGGCGGGAAGTAACGGCAACGCCGCCGCCTCTTCCCGCCCTTTTTCCGTTCTCCGATGGGCAAGAGGGAGCATACGGCTATAATTAGGGGGAGAGATTCGCCGCCCAAGCAGAGGAGACAGCCGTGTCTTTGCCAGCGGTAGCCGTGTCGCAAAGCCCGGAGGACAAGTTCCGGGAGTACCTCGCCAGCCGGGCCAGGCCGCAGCGCTTTACCGAGCAGCAGCGCGACATGGTCCGTTACGTGTTCAGCCAGCACAATCATTTCAACGCTGATGAACTATTCGATGATCTGAAGAAAGCAGGCTTTGACGTCAGCCGGGCCACCGTCTACCGGACCCTGGCGAAGCTGGTCGATGCCGGTCTGTTACGCCAGCTGGAGCTGGGTCCGCGCAAATACTACGAGCATGATTACGGCTACCCGCAGCATGAGCATTTGCAGTGCAGCCAGTGTGGCAAGGTGATTGAGTTTCAGAGCCCGGCGATCGAGGCGATCGTCGGCGAGGTGTGCCGGCAGCACGGCTTCCACGCCAGCAGCCACACCTTTGTCATCCGAGGCGTCTGCGTCGAGTGCAACCGGGCCAAGGTCAACAAGCGGCGGCTGGATTTGATTTGATTCTTGTTTATTGCGCCGCAGGAAGATAAAGGGCGATGCCCCTCCGACCCAGGGCGATGCCCTGGGCTATTGTGTTGCGCCCCTTCGGGGCGGAAAACCAGGTCTTTCGCCCCGAAGTCAGGTGCCGAGGCCGACTTTCTCTTTCTGAGGCGCAATAAACAAATCGAACAGGCTCACTTCCCCTTTCCCCCCCGAGCGATGGCGTCCGCCATCTCCCGGAGCATCTGGCTCTCGGTCTGCCCGCGCCAGTTGTGGTTCTTCCGTGGCCCATAGACGAACCGGTGTCCCGCCGCCGGCTTCGCCCGGGTCAGGAACCCGTCGAGCAGGTGGACTGCCTCATTGAGGAAGTAATCGTCGGCATCGCCGACCCAGACGCGCAGCTTGCCGTGCAACTTCGGGCCCAGCGTTTTCCAATCGCGCTGCAGGACCAGGTGCAGGTCGTACTTCTTCCACTGTTCCAGCTGGGTCCGGTCCAGCTTCCCGGTCGCTCCATCCCACAGCGGTACAGGCGTGCCGTCCTTGCCGCGGGCGCCAAAGACCGCGTTCCACGATGCCCAATCCAGGCCCGACAGTTCCCAGCGGTTGCCGAGGCCCAGCACCCGCTCGCGCAGTACCTCGTGCCGGACCGTGAAGGTCACGTCGCCATTGACCTCTCGTGCCGCCGGCCGCTCGAAGCCGTGCCGGTTGACGTAGGCGTTGTCATCCTGGTACAGGTCGATCAGCTCGAAGGCCCGGAAGTCCACAGGGTCGGGACAGTGCGACCAGGCCCCGTTGAAGCTGTCGGGATAAAAGACCTGCAGCGCCAGCGACACCCAGCCGCCCGTCGAGGCCCCGCACAGCACCCGGCTGTGACCTTGACCGATCCCGCGATAAGTCTTCTCGACGTGCGGAATCAGTTCCTTGACCACCGCATCGCCGTAAGGGCCGTTGCTGGCCGAATTGACCTGGTACGGATCGCCAAAAGGGCCGGCTCCGTCCAGGTGCAAAAGGAGCATTCGCGGCCCCTTCGGGTCCCGCCAGGCCTGGCCGAACTCGGAATCGTCGGCGATCAGGTCCTCCGCGGCCGTGCAGCGGGTGCCGAAGCCGCCAACGTGGACCAGCAGCGGATATTTCCGATCGGCGTCCTTGTCAAAGTCGCGCGGCAGGACCACGGCGGCACGCAGGTAGATTGGCCGGCCATGAAACTTCGTCAGCAGTTCGGACCGCAACTTGAGGAATTTCACCGACTCGGCATCGTCGGGCAGTTTCTCGGCCGCGATCTTGCGGGTCAATTCCAGCCGGACGGTCCCGCCCTTGCGTGGGTCGATCATCGTTTCGACAGGATCGCTGTAGAGGTTGCCCGGGGCGGAGACGAGCCGCAGATCGCGGTTATAGTCGAAGACGGCCTGAATCCAGTATTTGCCGGCAGGGACGCGGACCAGCTGTTCCTGGGGAAAGACCAGAGCGGTCTGATCGATGACCGCCTTGACGCCGGGGGCGAAGCCCTTGACGTCAACGCCCATCCTCGGGGTCGCATCGATTCCGGTCTCGGCGGCCCGGTCGCGCGGTTGGCCGCCCTTGCCGCGGCCGAGAAACACCAGCACCCGGCCATCCCGCGGAGCGTCCAGCAGGCCGCGGGCCACCGTGATCTCGAAGCGAAGGGCGGTCCCTGACGGGCTGCCGCCCTGGACCAGGACCAGGGATGCCAGGAGAAGACCCAGGAAACAGGCAAGTATGCGCATCCTTCCGCTCCATTCGCGCACTCATGAATCGGAAGAAGCAAAAGAGGACAAAGAGAACAAGATGAAGAGGAAGAGAAGGAAGAGGATTAAGCGATAAGCTAGCTAAGAGAAGGTAGGAAACCCTGGGGCTGACCTTCCGACTCTTCCTCGTAATCAGCGTCATTAGTGCTTTCCTGTTGTTAATCTTCATCTGTACTCTTTCTCTCTCCCTTCTTGTCGGTAAGTACCCTTCGCCGATGAACTGTGGCGGCGGCTCCTTGAGGCTGGCCAGGAACTCGACAAGGTCGCGCAACTCACGCCGGGAGAGGTGCTTGAGCAGATCGTCAGGCATGGCCGACTTGCCCGTGCCGCGTTCCTCGATCTGGTCCTTGGGCACCTTGAGCAGCTGCCCCTCGGCGGTCATGAGCTGCACTTCCTTGCTGTCCTCCTGGCGCAGGACGCCGGTGAGCGTTTTGCCGCTGGACAGGGTCAGCACGACGCTCTCGTAGCCCTTGGCGATCTGCTTGCTGGGCAGCACGAGCGACTCCAGCAGATAGTCGCGTTTCTGTTTGGCCCCGATGCCGGCCAGCTCCGGACCGACCTCGCCGCCGGTGCCGTTGAGCTTGTGACAGCGCTGACAGGACAGCTCCGCCTTGTAGAGGAACAGTTGCCGGCCGCGTTCGCTGTCGCCGCCGGCCAGGGCTTCGCGGTGCGGGGCCAGCGGATCGTCTTTCGATCGTCCGGACTCGTAGCGGGACAGCCGCTCCTTCAGAGCGGGAGACTTGCGCTTGACCACGGCCTCGATCAGGTCCAGGTGCAGTTCCAGCGGCAGTTTGCCTTGCAGCAGCATATCAAGCTGGCTGGCGAGGACCTGCTCGACCGCGGCTCCTGACAGGGCGGCCAGAGAGGCCAGCGCCCCTGGCGCTCGACCGTCTCGCCCCTGTCCAGGGCCTCTTGCAGCAGCGGCAGCGCCTGGCCGGGACGTAACAGGGCCAGTTGCCGGCGTGTCTCGGCGCGGACGGCCGGCTGCTTGTCCTTCAGCAGACCGTCCAGGAGATTGTCCAGCCGCTCGGCCTTGAGGGCGTGCAGGGCCTGCAAGCTCTCGACGCGCATGACCGCCGGCTGGCTGGAATCCTGGGCGAACTGCCGCAGTGTCGCGTCGATTTCCTTGATCCCGAGTTTGCCCGCCACCTTGGCCGCTTCCAGCCGCAGCTTGTCGGGGCCAGTCACGATCCCGGCCAGGTTGCCGCGAAGAGCAACAACAGCATCCTCCCGCGGGCGTGCCGGCAGGGCCTGAGTCAAGCCGGTGACGCGATCGCGCCGGCCGGGCTTGTCCCAGGTCCCGAGCATCTGCACGGCCTCCAGCCGCAGCTTTTCCGGAGCCGAGGCCCGCCCGGCAAACGCAGCCAGGGCACGGGCGTTCTCCGGCTTGCCCAGCCGGAAGTGGGCGTTGAGGATCCGGTAAAGAGCCATCTCGGGCAGGTTGGGTTTGTGGATCAGCCCGGCCAGGGCCTCCATGCCTCCGGCGACGCCTTCGTCGTGAAGGGCCCGGACCGCTTCCAGGAACACGCGGGGATCGGGGTCGGAGAGGAATTGCCGCAGCAGTGGCTGGTGCTGCCGGCGCAGCACCAGCACCAGTCCCAGCCGGACCGACGGCGACGGATCATTCCTGGCAGCGAGCAATTCCTCCGGACTCATGCCCATCAGCCCCATGACGGCGGCGTGGCGCAGGTAGGGATCGCCGTCGGCGTTGTCGCGGAGCAGTTCCAGCAGAGGCTTGACCGCCGAATGGTCCTTCAGATGGCCAAGAGCCCCTGCGGCGAAGGCACGGACCCGAGGTTCCGAATCCTTCAGCAGCGCGATCAACCGGGGAGCGGCGGCAGCAAAGGCGCCCTCGCCGAGGACCCGCGCCGCCTGAGCCCGGACCTCGGCGTCACTGTCGCCAAGCAGGGCCAGCACCGGTGCCAGACGGCTGGAGTCCCTGCGGCCGAGTTGACCCAGCCCCCAGATGGCGTGCAGGCGGGCCAGGCGATTCTTGCTGCCCCGGGCAACGTCGGCCAGCGCCGTCAAGGCTTCGGGCGATCCCCGGCTTGCAAGTTCCAGTTGCGCCTGCTGGCGGATGCGCTTGTCGGCGTGCTCCAGGAGGCGAGCCAGCTCCTTGACGGATCGCTGCTCGAAGCCCTCGGCCAGGAGCTTCTTGACCTCGGCTACGATCGGCTTTTTCTCGGCCTCGGGGTCGGCAAAGCGGTAAATCCGACCCTTGCCGGTCAGGCCCCAGCCTTCGACCCAGTCGCTGACGTAGAAACCGCCATCGGGGCCGAAGTCGCAGTCGGTGGCCAGGATGGACCAGACGAACTGCTGCCGATCGACCACCTCGAAGGAGGCTCCTTTCGGCTTGACGGCGAAGGTGTGGACGCCGCTGCCGCCCGAGCTGCCGCGGAAGTCGCACAGGAAGAAATGGCCGTTATAGCGCTCGGCGAGCGCCGCTCCGCCGGGGTTGAAGCACAGACCGGAAGGACCGGCCGCGACGTGGGCCAGCGGCGGCACGACGTAGGCGGGCTGCTCGGGGTTGGGCAAATGCCAGATTTTCTCGGCGTTCCACGGTCCCCGGTTGCTGAGGCTGCTGCCGTACTGGTAGCCGATGCGCCAGCCGCTGTCGCCGCCCTCGACCAGGTAGACCCAGCGGGCCGCATCGCCGCTGTCGGAGTTGTTGTCTCCGGTGAACAGGTTGCCGAACTCGTCGAAGGCCAGCTCCTGGGGGTTCCGCAAGCCGGTGGCGAAGATCTCCATGTTGCTGCCATCCAGCTCGCAGCGCAGGACCGCTCCGGTGTCCGGGGCGGCCAGCTTCTTGCCATCCGGGGTGATGACGTTCAGCCCCCGATCGCCGATGGAGAAATAGAGCCGGCCATCCGGTCCGATGGTCAGCCCGTGCATGTCATGGCCGATGAAGGAGACGTGGACGCCGAAGCCGGTGCCCAGCGACTTGCGGATGTCGGCCTTGCCGGTGCCCTTGGTGTCTCGGAGCAACCACAGGTCGGGAATGCAGGTGTACCAGACGTTGCCCTTGTGGGCCAGGACGCCGGAACCCAGGCCGTCGGCGGCAGTGCGGAAGCCGTCGGCGAAGACGGTGGCCTTGTCGGCGACGCCCTTGCCCTGGGCATCCTCGATCAGCCGCACCCGGTCATGCTCGACCTCGTAGGAGCCGAACTTGTCCTTGAGGTGCTTGCGGTACATGGCGACGCGGTCGGCGACGGTCCGGCAGGCGATGTCATCGTCGAGCCAGGAAAAGTGGCTGCGATTGTCGGTCACGCCGCGGCCAAGGCGGAAGGTCTCGGCGACGAAGCAGCGGCCCTTCTCGTCGAAGGCAAAGCTGACGGGGTTGGCCAGCAGCGGCTCGGCCGCCCAGAGGGTCGCCTGCATTCCGGCGGGGAGGCGAAAGCGCTTGATCGCTTTGAGTCCCTCATCCGAGGCGGCGGCAATGCGGGGAGCGTACGGTTTGGTTTCCGGTGCGCCGGGGACGGCCGGCAGCAGCGAGGCAGTCAAAACAAGACCGCCCAGGCAGAGAGCAAGGAATTTGTGCATTCGGATTGAGGTCATTGAGGTAGTGGCATGGCGAGCAACGATCACGGGGCACGCGCTATATTTTGAGATTACCGGCTGCAAGACCGGTCCGCAATCGCAAAACGTGGCGCCCCGAAAGGGATTTCGGGGACTGGCCGGGCGGCCTGGAGCGGATCGAAAAGACCCCTTGTCGTGGTCCCGCTTGGCCGCTAAGATGCGGCAAGGCGTTGCGGAGACACCGCAACACCATCGGGGCGTGGCGCAGTTTGGCTAGCGCGCCTGAATGGGGTTCAGGAGGTCGCTGGTTCGAATCCAGTCGCCCCGACTGATACAATCGGAAAGCACCTGCTCTCGGCACGACCGGAGACAGCTTTGGCAAGAAAAGCTCCATCCGAGAACGGGCACAATCGGCTTGAAGAGGCGCTGGCAACGCTGCTTCAAAACCAGGCCGCGCTTCTTGGTCGCCAGGCGGAAACCGACCGGGCGCACCTGGAGTTTGAGCGTCGCCACTTGGAATTTGAACGCCAGACAGCCGAGCGGTTCGCGCGCATCGAAGCACAAATGGCTGAGATTATTCGCGTCCTGAATGAGCATGGTCGGTTGATCGAACGCCTGACCGAGGTGGTGCGCGACAAGATTGGTTTCAAGGGTCAACCGTGAGCCGCAAGCGGCGGGCCAGAGAACCACTCGCAATCGCTCGGGGCGTGGCGCAGTTTGGCTAGCGCGCCTGAATGGGGTTCAGGAGGTCGCTGGTTTGAATCCAGTCGCCCCGACATTCGCAAGCCTCGCTGTGACAATCAGTTGCAGCGAGGCTTTTTTTCCGAAAACGTCGGCCCGGCGGGCGTCGTGCGCAGGCCGATGCCGTGCATCTCCTCATCGGAGGTATGCCCATGCCACTGTCCCATGCCAACACCAGCGAGGCAGCCATTCTGAGCCGAATCCTGGAACCTGACAAGCCGACGTTGTCCGCAGAGGCTGCCCGCGCCATTCTCGCCCTCGACTTCAACGCCGCCGACAAGGAGCGTTTGCGCCAGCTCTCGGCCAGGGCCCGCGCCGGCACGCTCACGCCGGACGAGCAGGTCGAGATCGACAATTACGAGCGGGTCGGCCACCGGCTCAACGTCTTGCAATCCAAGGCCCGCCGCTCGCTCAAGGGCAACGGCCGCACGAATGGGAAAGCCAAAACCCACTGATTCCGCATGGACCGCGAACTGGAAGAGCTGGTGTGGGAGCGAGCCGGCAACTGCTCGGTCATGCGCCCCCCTCACCAAGGGAACAGTATGGCTGTCCGTGGGTGGTAACTACGAATCGGGCTCAAACCAGGCAAGTCCGAGTCGTGAGCGCACCCTCCCCAACCTTCCTGGAGAAAATCCCGCGGCAAAGCGAGGAAGTGCTTGCTTTCCCGTCATTCCCACGTTAACCTCGGTAATATAAAGTATTATCGAGGAGTGGATCGATGAGCGGGGTCGCCTGGTTGGTCGTCTACAGTGCCGGCATCGTGGTCTTCTCGCTGCTTGGTGGTTGCTTGCCGATGCTGCGGCAGCCCAGCCACGCCCGCCTGCAACTCTATCTCAGTCTGTCGGCCGGAGTGATGCTCGGGGCGGCGTTCTTCCACGTCATGCCCGAGGCAATGGAAGCGTCCGGGCCGCTGTTCGGCTGGTGGATCTCCCTCGCCGTGGTCGGTCTGTTCAGCGTGGAGCGCTTCCTCGCTCCCCACAGCCACGAGGCGGACGGCCACGACCACTCGCCGGTAGCGGCCCCTCCGGTCGCCGGCTGGATGGCGGTCCTCGGCCTGACGATCCACACCTTCATGAACGGCGTGGGCCTGGCCGGGGCTGTCGCAGCCGAGGCGAGCGGCGTGATCGTGCCAGGGGTCGCCCTCTTCCTTGCGATCCTCCTGCACAAGCCGGCCGATGCCCTGGCTATCTCGACCGTCCTCAGTCGGAAAGGGACGCCGCTAGGGAAGCTGTGGATGGTGCAGTTGGGGTTTGCGGCGATGGTTCCCGTGGGGATCGTCGCGTTTCAAGTGACCCAGGGAACGATTGCGAAGGGGCTCCAGAACCAGCTCACCGGGTTTGCCCTCGCCTTCTCGGCCGGGACGTTCTTGCTGATCGCCCTGTCCGACCTGCTCCCCGAGGTGCAGTTTCACCGCCACAACCGGGTATCGCTCTTCCTGGCCCTCCTTCTGGGGGTTGGGCTGATGGGCGGGATCGCCATGCTAGAGGGCCATAAGCACGGCGAGCCTGGAACTGAGCAAGAGGGCCATGAGGAGGGCCATCACCACCATGATTGAGTCAAATGGGTCGCGTGCCGGCAGATCCCGCGATCTGCCAGGTCGCGGCCCTCTACAAGCACTCCCTGACGATCAGGGAGCGGCAGGAAAGGAAACTCGCCCTTATGCCCAAGCGTGTGGAGATCCGGCATTTCAAGAATTGCTAACGAGACATTTCGTGGCAAGGGAGTTTGAGAAACCGGAAGAAAAGCATCTTGACCCGGGGCAACAAACACGACTTCAACCAATTTGAAGAAAGGTAAGATGACAGATGAGCGCCGAAACAGTAGTAAAAGGCATGAATCAGCAGCGTGTTGAATGGGGAAATGATCAGGAGTCGTCATACGACGACGTGATCGCAACTATCGAAACCGGATTGAGGGAATCCGACATCCAGGCTAAGGCGCTACAACAGAAACTGGAAAGTATGGGCGAACCGGAGGCATATATCAAGTATCGGCTCAACCCTTACGCGATTCAGATCGACTTGCTGACGGGGCTTCTTCTTACCGCCAAGCAACTACAACGCGACGGCTGGACACCCGAACTGTAGCAAACCAGTCAGCAGGTCTGAGCTACCGGCATTGACTTAACTTCAGTAATTGCATATACTTAAATCAGAAGTGTTCAGGCTGCGAAGGCAAGTGCTTCCGAATGGGGTTCAGGAGGTCGCTGGTTTGAATCCAGTCGCCCCGACATTCGCAAGGGCTGTCAGGAGCAATACTTCTGGTAGCCCTTGTTTTTGCGCGGTGGACTGTTTACCCCTACTTTTCTGTTTCCCTGCACGCAGGTGGGTAAAAGTGATTACTCTTGGTTTCAACTTGTCGGAAGGGGTGCGCAGCCGGCGCAGAAAGTCCCCGGTTGACGTTGTTCTGCGCCTGTGCGAACACATCACCGCGTTCATGCAGGAGAACAACGGGGGAGAGTACAAGGCGTTTTTCTCTCGCGACGGCGGGAATGTCGGACTCTACCTGCTGACGACATCCGAGCAATACGACTTTGATCTGGCTGACAAACTTGCCGAATTGGCCGCTCCGTACATCGAGCGGGGGGTGCTGGGTTCCGTGACGCTGCTTCCTGCATCCAGCCCAGAAGAGCTTGCCGCTTACTTCGACCCCATGAAGGCGCTTTCGGTCGAGAACAGGAATGCCTAGCTCCGCCGAACACCGCGACAAGTATGCGGCGAACCGGCGGCTGCTGGACACCGGAAACACCGGGACGCCGTTATCCACGCTCGATGGGTGCTGGGCGGCGATCGTCGCATTTTACGCCGCCCTCCACCTTGTCGATCGCCTCGCCGCCCGGCTGAATTATCATCCAGGCAATCACGCGGACCGCCTCGCCTTCGTCAGCAGCCAGCACCGGCCGATTTTCGCAGCGTTCAACGCCCTCAAGACGGCCTTAGAAATCGCACGCTATGGAACGCTGAACCAGTTCAGCAGGGCCTACCCCGGCACAACCGTGCAGGACATTCTCATCGACCAAAGGCTTGTTGCGATCGAAACTTACGTCAACAACGTCTTCAACCCGCCTGCCCCACCAGCTGCCCCTGCCGGAAGCTGATGTTTTGCCTTCGCCGCTTCCGAGCACCCGCCCGAGGAACGGGCCACGCTGGCGGCTGCATGCCGCCAGCCAGGAGCAACTCGGCTTTGCCTTGCTGGACGCAATCGAGGAGAGCCAGGACAGGACCTTCAACCTGATCGCCCATCCCAGACCCTTGGTCGAGATGGCGGTAACGCGGGAAATGCGATTCAGCGCAGTTTCGGCAGACGACAGACCTTGACCGTTCCGTCATCGCTGCCGCTGACCAGGCGGTTGCACTGTTGCGAGAATTGTCCTGGAGCCACAACCTGGTGATCATGAGCCAGGGCAAGCGGGACGAAGAATAGGAATTCCACCTGCGCGTGGCTATCCGAGAGCGCTGGTCATTCCGCGAACTTCAGCGGCAACTGAACGGCGCCCTGTTCGAGCGGACGGTCCTGGCGCCGCCAAAACTGTCAACACCGTTGGCAGAATTGCATCCCGATGCCACCAGCGTCCGGGCTGGCGCCCTGACCCTGCTCAGGACAGGGCCCTTTGCCGGGACGTAACGAGGAGTGGGCGAACCGGGGGCTAACGCCCCAGAGTCAGCGTTGCGCCAGGCCCCCGAATACCCTGGCGGGTGGCGGGCACGCAGGAAATTGACACGCAAGGACGTTCGCCGGACAGGCAGGGGCAGCACCTGGCCTCTCGGCCACCGGCGCCAAAGTGGCCGGCAGGGCAGACAGAACAGATACGCGTATGTTATTCGTTGCCACGAGCGCTCCGGTCGCTGACGCTCCCGGCTCGCCTCAACGTGACAGTCTCGAAGGAAGGTCAGCATGGCTTCCGCAGTCCGTCTCCCGATTGTGGGTGTGATCGGCTCAGGCTCCGAGGAGCACTCGGAGCGTGCTGCCCTGCTGGGTGGTTGGTTAGCAGGCCAGGGCGTTCATTTGCTGACAGGAGCCGGCCAGGGGGTGATGGCGGCGGTGAGCAGGGCCTTCCTCCAGGAACCCGTGCGCCAGGGGCTTGTCCTGGGCATTGTGCCCTGCCTCGCGGAGAATGCTCCCGACGTTCCCAAACCCGGCTATCCAAACGCCTGGGTGGAAGTGCCGATCCGCACCCACTTGCATCTCAGCGGCCCCGATGGGACGCAGCCGCGCTCGCGCAATCATCTGGTCGTTCTCACCGCGACCGTGCTGGTTCTGCTTCCCGGTGGTGCAGGGACAGCGAGTGAGGTACGGCTCGCACTGCAGTATCGCAAGCCGCTGATCGCTTATTTGAAGACGCGGGAGGAAATCCCCGATTTGCCAGCCGAAGTGACACCGGAACCGGATTGGGACCGAGTCAAGGCGTTCCTCCATCAGGAGATTGCCAGGTTTGGACAGGAGCAGGAGTGGGCTGACCGAAACTCGGGTTGAACGCTGATCGACCTCACCAGCATTCCCGGCGATGCACGATGCGGTATTTTTGGCAGATGCGGTGCGTCAAGGGAAAGAAAAAAAAGGCGGTCTGCCAGGTTTCCTTGACGAGCGCTCGTCAAGGCGAGTAGAAGAGAGGAGCGAGGTAGGTTGCGCGCCCGAACCGGGAGGCAGCTGGACGATGAAGTCTCTTTTGTTTGGAATGTGCTGGGCTGTAAAGTCGGTCCTCCGGTCGTTCACCCTGATGCGCCAGAAGGACGCGGCTGCCTACTATACGTTGGTCGGCGACGACGTGATCGAACATCTCAATGACAATTATGCGGACGAGTCCAAGCCCCTGTGGCTCAACCTCGGATACTGGAAAGAGGCCCGCACGTATCCCGATGCGTGTGTTGCCCTGGTTGAGCTCCTGGGGCAGTGCGCCGGGCTGAAAGCGGGCGACCGAGTCCTTGACGTCGGGTTTGGCTTTGGCGAGCAGGATTTTATTTTTCTCGAGCGCTTCGAGGTGGCGCACGTCACCGGGATCGACATCACCCCAATCCACGTGGAAAAGGCAAGGGAGCGTGCTGCCAGGCGTGGACTTGACAGCAAGATCGATTTTCAACTCGGCTCCGCGACGGCGATGAGCTTTCCCGAAGCCTGTTTCGACAAAATCCTGGCGCTGGAATGTGCCTTCCATTTTAACACCCGCGACCTTTTTTTGCGCGAGGCCTATCGCGTCCTCAAACCCGGTGGAACGATTGCTCTGACGGACATGCTCCCCGACCCAGGAAAGAGTTACGGCCGGTTGACGCGACTTGCCAGAAAATACCAGTACGTCCCCGAGGCAAATCAATACGACCGGAACGAATATGCCCGACGGCTTGCCGCGCTGGGATACGTCGAGATCCGCGTCGAGTCGATCCGGGAGCACGTCTACCCCGGCATGGCCAAGTATTCCTGGGAGCGGATTCGCGGAGGGAAAAAGGTCCAGGAGGTGGTCGTGGAGCTAACAGACGACGACCGGGCCCGTTGCCGCGGGGTGGAGCTTTGGGAAATGGCAGGCGTTTCGGACTACGTGATCGTCTCGGCCCAGAAGCCCTCCGCCCAACCAATGGAGTCTGGGCGATAAGGGTGTGCCCCCTCGACGAAAGGATCGCACCAACAGCAGCGGTAATCGGTTGCCGGAGCTGCCTTCACCTCGCCGCCAACAAGGGAACCATGACCACGATTCTCGACAGCATTGTCGCCAACAAACTCCAGGAAATCGATGAGGCGAAAGCCACTGTGCCCGAACGCGAGCTGGAGCGTGCCCTCGATCAGGCACCGCCCGTGCGCGACTTCCGTGCTGCCCTGGAAGCCGGGCCGGCCATCCAGATCATCGCCGAGGTCAAGAAGGCATCTCCCTCGGCAGGCGTCATCCGCGCCGACTTCGACCCGGTCCGGATCGCCCGCACCTACGAGCAGCATGGCGCCGCCTGCATCAGCGTGCTGACCGATCAGCCCTTCTTTCAGGGACGTCTGGAGTATCTGCGTCAGATCCGCCAGGCCGTTCAGGTGCCGCTGCTGCGCAAGGATTTCCTCCTCGACCGCTATCAGCTTCTGGAGGCCCGCCTGGCCGGAGCGGATGCAGTCCTGCTCATCGCCGAGATCCTGGACGACACGCAGCTGAGCCAGCTGCAGGGCGACGCGGCCAAGATGGGAATGCAGTGCCTGGTGGAGCTGTACGACCCGGCCAACCTGCCGCGCGTGGTGGACAGCGGCGCCCGGCTGATCGGCATCAACAACCGCGACCTGCGAACCTTTGTCACGCGCCTGGAACACACGCTGGAACTGGCGACTCGGATGCCGGACGATGCCTGTCTGGTAAGCGAGAGCGGTATCCGCAACCGGGCCGATCTCGAACGGCTGAAGGGGGCCGGCGTCAAGGCGGTGCTGGTCGGCGAAACACTGATGCGGGCCGACGACATCGGTGACGCTCTGCGGGAACTGCGTGGTCGAAGGGCATAGGCGAAGCAGCACCGCGAAAAAGTCGGAAAAGACTGATTGACAAATCGTAACATTCCGATATATTGGAGTATAGAGGAGCCAAGCGATGACCACCAAGACGAATCCCCCAGCGCTGCCGGCGCTCACAGACCTTGCCGCCCTTGAGCAGGCGGCGGAATGCCTCAAGACGCTGGCCCACCCGCATCGGCTGCGGATGGTCCAGATGCTTCTCCGAGGACGCTACACCGTTGGCGAGCTGGCGGATGCCTGCGGCATCGCCAGCCACATGGCTTCCGAGCATCTGCGCCTTATGCAGCGCTGCGGCTTCATGACCAGCGAGAAGGATGGCCGCAAAGCGTATTACCAGATCGCTGAGCCGCACCTGGCCAACCTCATGGCCTGCATCGAGGCACGGTTCGGGGGCAAGACGGCTTGATTGTTTTCCCTGAAATGTCGTATTGTCGAGATGTTTCAATCATTCCAGTAAAGGAGATCGCCATGACCGTCACGACCATCACTCCCCAGCGGCTCGCTGAATTGAGCAAGAGCGGCCAAATCGACCTGCTTGACGTGCGGACTCCGGTGGAGTATCGGGAGGTCCACGTCGATTCCGCCCGCAACGTCCCTCTGGACCAACTGGACCCCGCGGCGGTCATGCAGGCCCGCAACGGCAGCCAGGCCGAGCCGCTGTACCTGATCTGCCGTTCCGGCAGTCGTGGCCGGCAGGCGTGTGAGAAGTTCCTGGCCGCGGGGTTCACGAACGTGGTCAACGTCGAGGGCGGCACGTTGGCTGCATTGGAAGCGGGCCTCCCAGTCGTCCGCGGCAAGAAGGCGATCTCGCTGGAGCGGCAAGTGCGGATCGCGGCCGGGTCGCTGGTGCTGCTCGGCGTGCTGCTCGGCTGGTTGGTCCATCCGGTCTTCCTCGGCCTGTCCGCGTTCGTCGGTGCTGGTCTGATCTTCGCCGGCGTCACGGACACCTGCGGCATGGGAATGCTCCTGGCCCGGATGCCGTGGAACCAGGTTCGGAAAGAGCCGGCCTCGTGCTGTGCGACAAAGGAGGTCTGCTCATGAAGCTGCTCATTGTCGGCGGCGTGGCCGGTGGCGCTTCGGCCGCTGCCCGTGCCCGCCGTCTGTCGGAGGATGCCGAGATCGTTCTGTTCGAGCGTGGGCCAGACGTGTCGTTCGCCAACTGCGGCCTGCCGTACTATCTGGGTGGCGAGATCGTCGAGCGGGACAAGCTGCTGGTGGTCACGCCGGATCGACTGCGGACCCGCTTCAAGCTGGACGTGCGGGTGCGGACTTCCGCGGAAGCGATCGACCGGGCGAGGAAGAAAGTGCGAGTCCGCGACCTCGCTTCGGGGCGGGAGTACGAGGAGTCCTACGACAAGCTGATCCTGGCACCGGGAGCGGCCCCGCTGCGGCCGCCGCTTCCCGGCATCGATCTGCCCGGCATCTTCACACTGCGGAACCTGCAAGACGTGGACCGCATCAAGGCCCGCATGGACCAGGGCGTGAAGCAAGCGGTCGTCATTGGCGCTGGCTTCATCGGTCTGGAACTGGTCGAGAATTTCGTGCGCCGGGGCATCGCCACCACGGTGGTCGAGCTGCAGGACCAGGTGTTGCCGCCGTTCGACAGGGAGATGACAACGCCCATCGCTCAGGAGCTGACGCGCAAGGGCGTGACGCTGCTGCTCGGCCAAGCCGCCGAGGCGTTCGAGCCGGCTCGCGACGGTCTGACCGTTCGCCTGAAATCGGGCCAGCGGCTGCCGGCTCAGCTGGTCGTCCTCGGCGTCGGCGTGCGTCCGGAAAACAAGCTCGCCATCGACGCGGGCCTGGCGGTCGGACCGCGGGGCGGCATCAAGGTCAACGAGCATCTCCAGACCAGCGACCCGGACATTTACGCCGTGGGGGACGCCATCGAGGTTACGGATTTCGTGACCGGCGAGCCGGCCCAGGTGCCTCTGGCGGGGCCGGCGAACCGCCAGGGCCGCATCGCCGCCGACCACGTCTTTGGCCGGCCGGCCCGCTACCGGGGAACGCAGGGCACGGCCATCGTGCGCGTCTTCGACCGCACGGCGGCGCTGACCGGGGCTTCGGAGAAGGTGCTGCGCCGGGCGAAGCGGCCTTACCGGAAGGTGTACGTCCATCCCACGCACCACGCCGGCTACTACCCCGGTGCCGAGGCGATGACGCTGAAGGTGCTGTTCGACCCGGAGGACGGCCGGCTGCTGGGTGCCCAGGCCGTGGGCGGCGCGGGTGTGGACAAGCGAATCGACGTGCTGGCCGTGGCCATTCAGGCGGGCATGACCGTGTTCGACCTGGAGGAGATGGAGCTGGCCTATTCGCCGCAGTACGGCTCGGCGAAGGACCCGATCAACATGGCGGGCTTCGTGGCGGCGGGGCTGCTGCGGGGCGACCATCCGCAGGTGGACGTCGAGGCGGTGCTGGCCGCTCCTGTCAACGATCGGCCGTACCTGGTGGACGTGCGAACGCCGCTGGAATTCGCGGGCGGGCACGTGCCCGGAGCAGTCAACGTTCCGGTCGATGAGCTGCGCTCCCGCCTTGGGGAATTGCCGCGGGACCGGAAGATCGCTGTCTACTGTCAGGTCGGGCAGCGAGGGTATCTTGCCACTCGGATCCTGCTTCAGGCGGGACTGGCGGCGGCAAATGTCGGCGGCGGCTACAAGACGTACCAGCTCATCCGAGAGCAGCGGGGACGTTCGGACGCGGCTTGATCAGCTTCTCTGTTCGCCCATGTGCGGATTAATTGGAGCCTGGACACAGCGGATTACAGACCGATTCCGACCCGATTGTTTGGCCACCGTTAGCGCCTCAGCGGCAGTGGCGTATAGCGCGGCATAGTCGGTCGGAGCGGCGCTTTCGGCCACGGCGAAACCCAGGCTGACGGTCATGCGGATGGTCTGGCCGCGAAACTCGATCGGCGTCCCCTCGACCGTCGCCCGGATACGCTCGGCCAGGCCGTGGGCCCCTGCTTCATCGGTCTCCCGGGCGATGATCAGGAACTCCTCCCCGCCCACACGCCCCACCGAATCTACTTCGCGCAGGGTGCTGGTCAGGACCCGGGCCAGCCCCTTCAGGGCCTCGTCGCCTCCGGTCAGGTGGTAGCGCGTGTTGATGTTCTTGAAATGGTCAATGTCGATTATCCCCACCGCCAGAGGATTGTGATAGCGCGCATGCCGTTTCAGCTCTGCCGTCGCAAGACTATCCGTGGCACGCCGGTTGAACAGGCCGGTGAGCGGATCGATCAGCACCAGCCGTTCCAGTTCGCGCGTCCGCTGCTGCAACAGCTGGTTGGCTTCTTCCAGTTCGCGCGTCCGCTGCTGGACCCGCGCCTCCAGTTCCGCCAGCAACTGGCCGTGCTGACGTTCCAGGCGGCACCTTCTCGGCCGCGTTGCGCAGGATCGCCAGCAGCTCCTCGGTGCGCCAGGGTTTGAGCAGGAAATAGTAAACCTGACCGCGGTTAATGGCCTCCACCGCGTCGTCCAGCTCGCCGTAGCCGGTCATCAGCAGCCGGATCGTCTGGGGGAAATGCTGCCTGACCCACTCCAGCAGTTCAGTCCCCGACCGCCCCGGCATCCGCTGATCAGTCAAGATCAGGTCAATGCGATGCGTCTCCAGAAGGGCCTGGGCCGCGTCGGCCGAACTGGCCGTGAAGATCCGGAACTCCGGGGCAAGCAAGGCGGCGAGGCTCGGCAGAATGGCAGGCTCGTCATCCACCAGCAGTAGGGAACAGGAATTCCGGAGTTCACTGCTGCGCGGAAGCCGGACGAACTCGATGCTCAGGACACCTAGCTCGTCCAACTCCCCCGACTGGACGGCCCAGTAGACCCGTTCGGCCTCCCCGGGCGGTAACCTCAGGGTCACCTTGATGCTTCCTTCCTCGACGCTCTCAATGGTGTACCTCTTTACCCCCAACTGTTCCATGAACTGCCTGATTTTCTGGAGTTTGTCCGGCCAGTCAGCCAGCGTACCAGGAATGTGAATCAGCACCCCTTCCTTGGGTTTCAATGGCTGCTCGATCTCGTTCGCTAACTCCTCGATTGCTTCGGCATCCTCCAGGCGCTTCCCCTCAACAACCACTTCGATCGACTGGGGAGGTAACAACTGCGGATTCAGACGGAGAGTAACCGGGCCATCCAGTTTCAGGTCCGCATTGCTTCGCAGCAGGAGTTCGGGCAAGTTGGCGAGCCCTCCCGCATCTCGGCCGAAAATGTCAGAGACCCAGTCGGGCCTTTTCGTCAGAGCATCATTCAAAGAGGAGGCCGCCGAGGGCCGCCTCCCCTCAAGGGCAGGTGAGTCGTCGTTCCAGGCAACGCCTGGGTGCCGAACTCCCCAGGCCGCACAGCGCAGCAGGTAGACGGCGAGGACCTTGACGGCTTTTGTCCACTCAAACAAACCTGAGCCGGGCGGATGGGCACCCTCCTCCTTCCCCCGGAAGGCTCGACGCCCCGTCGGTGCCCGGTGAGGGTGGCGGAAGTCAGTCTCCCACAGCTTGGCAGGGCTGCTTTTTGTGAAGTGGAGCACGAGGCGGGGTTGGGTCATGGTTCGCACCTGAATCATCGAATGCTCCTCCGTGTTATCTGGATTATGCGCTGACGGCGTCTCCCTCGCAAGGGCTGGGCCGTCCGGCTGAATCCATCTCTGAATCCAGAGCCCCCTTCCACTTCCGAATCCTTTTCCTCCAGCCAACGACGGAAACCAGCGGCCGCACCATCTGTCATGCTTGGAACACGAGGCACGGGCGAGGCAACCAACCAGACCTTGCACCGCTGGCTTGCTGAAGGGAGTATTCAATGGACGAGTCCAATGATCGCAGGGAACGTCTGCTCGACCCGTGGCGACGGCAGCTGGACCGGGTCCGGGCACTGGTGCGGGCAAATTGCCTCCTGCTCTTTCGGAACCGGGTACTTCAAGTGACCGTCCGGCAGCTGCGTCAGCGGATGCGGGAGATGGAGGCGCTGGCGCTGACCGACCCGCTGACCGGATTACCCAACCGGCGCGCCATCGATCAGGCCGTGGAAGAGGAGAGCAGCCGGCGCAGCCGTTATCCGGCACCGCTGGCCCTGGGTCTGGTTGACGCCGATCATTTCCGTGAGATCAACCGCCGCCATCTGCATCCGGGCGGCGACCAGGCCCTCATCGGTCTGGCTCGGGCGCTTGCGAACTCCCTGCGGAAGGCAGACCGCGTGGGCCGGGTTGGCGGGGAAGAGTTCCTGGTCCTGTCACCGCAGACCGGCCTGTACGGAGCGACGGCCCTGGCGGAGCGGCTGCACGCAACGGTCGCGCAAACGCCCATACACTACAATGGTGAGGCCATCGCCGTTACGGTGAGCATTGGCTTTGTCGTGGCCGAGGCCGGCACACCAGCGGATTTCAGGGAGTTGCGACATCACGCGGCAGCGGCCCTGGCCGAGGCCAAGAAGGCGGGCCGCAACTGCGCCATTGTCCGGGTCGTCGGGTAATCAGTTGATCGTCACGGATTTTGGGGAAGTGTCAAAAGAGGTCCAGAAGAGACGGCGTGTGCTGGTGGCGTGGTGGCGGGGTCGCTTTTTTGTCATCGGAGGGGCAAGCACAGACACGCCCGGGCATCTCCTGGCGACACCGCCAAGCAAAAGCGCCGTTGGCGGTGTGGCGGTCTCTGCGCTGCGGTCTCGGCGTCCCCTTCCTCCCCACAATCCGCGACGGTCAGGTAATCAGGACACCTGTCCATCAATCCGCCGGCTGGCTCGCGGATTGATCCTCCCGCAGATCAATCTGCACCTGATTGGTGACCAGGCTCGCGTTGAGCAGGCAGCGGCGCTTGTGCAGCGTCAGCGTGGTCTGGTAGGGCAGTGCTGCCTCTCCTTGCCAGACGGTCTTGTCGCCGTCGCGCACTTCCAGCCGCTACTGGCCAGCGTGGGCGTACGTGTGCGGCACGTAGGGAACGTCGGGCAAGACCGGCTCCAGCGGCGTTCCATCGCCAAAGTCCCACCAGCCCTGGCCGCCCGTGGACAGGTTCTGAAAGCGGGCGCTGAACCCGTCACAATCGACCTTGAAGTTGGCCACGGGAGGCGGCGGTTTGACGGCCCGGTCCACCAGCGGCGTCACGTACGTCAGCGCGGCTCCGGAAACCAGGCCGCCCAGCGTCCCGAGCAGCGTCTTGATCCACCCCCCCAACCTGCTGCCAGCCGGCTGCTTCTCTGCCATGAGATCCTGGCCCTCCTTGATCCTTCTCCCCTCTCCCCGCTGGGGAGAGGGGTTGGAGGTGAGGGGATGTGGCAAGGCCCAAACCCCTCACCCCCAACCCCTCTCCCCAGCGGGGAGAGGGGAGAAATCACTCACGCCGAACGCAACCTCGGCCCAGCGGCCAGCTGCCACAGGGTCTGCACCAGATCCTCCATCGGGAAGGGCTTGGGAAAGAACTGCACCGCTCCCAGCCGCCGCAGGTCTTGCGGCGAATAGAGCCCCGTGTTGCCGCTCATGAAGCAAGCCACCACCGCCGGCTGAAGGCGACGCAGCTGCTCCAGCGTTTGCGGACCATCCAGTTCCGGCATGCACGTGTCCAGCAGGACCACCTGGATCTGAGCCTGCTGGGCCTGGTACAGCGTGACTGCCTCCGGTCCCGTGCGGGCCGGGAAGACGCGGAAGCCCCGCCGGTGCAGCACGACTTCGAGCAAGCGCAGGACCATCACGTCGTCGTCCACCACCAGGATTCCCGGCCGGGTGTTGCCCTCCGGAAGCGTCCTTGCTCCAGAGGCGGTGCCATCGGTCGGGGCAATCCGGTGAGGTAGGGAACTGGGAGAAATGGGTCGCCTCCGTTCGCATGGGCAAAGCAAGCGGCTCGAAACCGAGCCGTCTTCCATGACGCCAAGAAACCATCTACGTCAGCCGGGCCGGTTTGTCAATGGCCTGCGAACGCTTTCCGCAAGCGGCGAGCTGGCATCCTTCCCGTCCTGCCTGGCTTGTTTCTTTCCTGGCATCGTGTAATTGTGGTAGAGACGTGCCTCGGCCGTTGCGGCCGTGCTGCCCACCTGCACTTATTTTCAGGAAATCCCCATCATGACGATCGCCGTTCGTTGTTTGAGCTGTCTGGCACCGTACACCCTGAGCGATTCGATGCGCGGCAAGAAGGTTCGCTGCAAGCAGTGCGCCAACGTGTTTGTCGTCGATGACAGTCCTGCCGAGGCCCCGGTCCTGGAGGCGGAAGCGGAGGAGGAGATTCCCGAAGCGGAAGCCGTCACCGCCGACCCGTCTCCGAAGCGGTCCCGCTCCCGGGTGAAGGAAGAGCCCCGGCCCCGCCGCCGGGACCGCGACGAGGAAGACGAGGAGGACGATCGCCCCCGCAAGAAGAGGGCAACAAGCGGCTCCGGCTCGAACACGACCCTGATCGTTGTCCTGTCCTGTGTCGGCGGTGGGGTCTTGCTGCTGCTCGTGATCGTTGGGGTGTTGGTGTTCAGCGCCCGGCCTCGTCCGCCACAGGTTGTTGTCGCTCCTCCCGTGCCGGTGCCCAATCCCCCGGGCTTCAATCCGCCTGGACCCATCAATCCGCCGGTCTTCAATCCGCCGCCGGTTTTCAACCCGAACCCGCCGCCGGTCGTGGTCCCCTGGCGCGTGACCGTCGATGCGGCCCAACCGCTCAAGCCGCCGGCCGACACGGGCAAAACCATTCCGGGGCTGAAATCCGATCCGCTGCTGTTCCCCAGCCGGGCCAGTGCCTTCGTGGCCATCGGCAGGAACCTGATCCCCAAGGACGTTCGCCGGATCTGGAACCTGGAAACCATGCAGCAAGTCGGGACCATTCCGGGCGCGCTCAGCTGGCAGGAACCAGTCGTCCTCAGCCCGGACGGCAAGTCCCTGGCCGGGAGGGCCATCGGTGGGACCACGGTGGAAGTGTATGCCGTGGCCACCGGCCAGAAGGTGCAGCGCATCCAGGTCGATCCGGGATTTGTGAACCTCACGCTGCTCGATTTTGCCGGTCCCGACCAGCTGGTGACCATCAAGATGACCTTCGCGGGGGCCAAGCAGAAGAACCTGGCCCAGGTCTGGGACGTCAAGACCGGCAACTCCGTCCGCCAGGTCGCACTTCTGGCCGCGCCGCTGGACGCCAAGAGCTGTGCCCTCAGCCCCAACGGCAAGTTCCTGGCCGTGATGGACAGCACCGGCAAGTTGGCGGTTTACGACCTGGTCCAGGGCAACCTCGCGGGGACCTCTGATCCCCCGCGTCCGCCCGGAGTCTTTGTGCGGCTGTGCAAGGGGCTGGCCTTCTCTCCCGATGGCGTGGAGCTGGCCACCCTGTTCCACGGTGGTGTGGCTGATTCCCAGTTGCTTGTCTGGGACGTGGCCAAGGGGACCATCAGTAAACAGTTCACCCTCACCGGCGAAGCCCTGAACAAAGCTCGGGGCGCGTTGATTTACTCGGGCCCGGGCCTGGTCTGGGTTCCGGATCGCAGCGGCTGGCTGGTTCTTGGCCATTACATTGTGGACGCGGCCAGCGGTGCCGTGGTCTGGACCGTGCCCAGTGATCTGGAGAAAGGCTTTGTCAGTCATCGGCGGATGGTCAGTCGGGACCATCTGGTCGCGGCCACGGGGATCGGCCAGACCCGAGAACTGAAAATCCTGACCTTGCCGCGCGACCAGATCGGTCAGCCCGGAAAGGTCGGCCAGCCCCCGGCCGTGGCCGGGCTGCCTGCGCCGAAACTACCGGACTGGTCCGCAGTCCGCCAGCTGCCGCCGGCGGTCGGGATCGCCAAATGGAACGTGGAGATCGATGCCCAGCCGGCAAAGAAGCTGATCAATCAGCCGATTACGCTGAAGGGCACCGGCAAGGAAATCAATTGCATCCTGTTCGCCGGCAAGGTGGGACAGGCTGGGGTGATCAGCATGAGCCTCCCGGCTGATCCACTCCGCCCACGTCAGGTCCGGATCGATCGCTACGACCTGGTTTCTGGTCAGGCGCTGGGAAGCGCGGACGTGGGGTCGGCTCCTCGTCAGGGGTTCGTGGACCTGATTGCCGATCTCAACCCCGAGGGGACCTTGCTGGCCCTGGTGGAACCGACCGACAAGAAGCGCATCGACCTCTGGACGCTGACAGAGAACAAGCACCTGGTCGGCTTCCTGCCCTACGAGAAGGAGGCGGACCCGAAACTGCGCTGGGCGGCCGTGCTGGACGACAAACGGCTGCTGACGCTGGGCGGGACAGGCAAACTGGTGTTGTGGAGCTTGCCCGACTGCAAGGCAGTCTGGTCGGCCGACGGTTTCCAGGGGGTGCCGGGTTTGAGCCCGACCCGGAAGACCCTGACCGGGGGCCGTGGTCCTGCGCTGGTAGTTCTGGACCCGGCCACGGGTGAGACCCGAGGGCAGCTGGAGACTCCGCCGGGCCTGGTCCCCAACGCCGTCTCGGCGCTGGCGTACCGGCCGGACGGCAAGGCCCTGGCGGGGGTGATCGGCACGCGGTTGATCCGCTGGGACCTGACCCGGGGCAGCGTCCTGGGCACCGCACCGGCAGAGAGGGCCTTTCGCCAGTTGCAGTGGTGCGGCGAGAACCACGTGTTGCTGGATTCCAATCTCTGCGACTTCGCGGTCCAGGCCACGGTGGCGACCTACGCGCTGCCCGGCATGGGCAAGATGGCCCACGGCGCACCCGATGGTCGCTGTTGGTTTGCCTTCAGTCGGGGAGCGAATGGCCAGGCCGTTCTGACCGCCCAGACCCTGCCCGACGCCGGCACCAAACAGTTCGCGGCCTCCCTGGCCCAGCCGGGTGTGCAGGTGCTGCTCCGGCCAGGCATGAGCGTCAGTGCCCAGATCAACTTTGCCGGGGCCCCGGCAAAACCGGACGAGCTGCGCAAGCAGGCCCTGAGCTGGCTGAGCACCCGTCTCCAGAACGCCGGGCTCTCCCTGGCCGAGGGGGCCCCGTTGACCTTGCAGATCCAGTTGCAGGAATCCCCGACCGGCAAGACCGTCCAGTATCGGCCCATCGGCGGCAGGGGCGGCGTCCAGACGGTCCAGGTCAAGCAAGTTCAATGTCAGGCGACCCTTTCCGGACCCGGTGGGGTGATCTGGGAGGAAAAGAGGCTGCCGCCCCTGGAGACTCCCGAGCCGCTGACCGTCAGGTACGAGAACATCCAGGCGGAACTGGACCAGCAGCTCTGGAACAGCGCGGCATCCTGGGCCGGCGGCCTTAACTTGCCCTCCTTTGTCATCCGGCGCGGGTGGCCAGCCGGAGTTCCTCCCGAAACGGGTTGTTCTGACCGGAGACCGCTGAGCCCGGCCGCGCACTCGCGTGCCAGCCAGCGAAAAAAATGTTGAATCTTTCGCGAGGGTGCTGCGTCTAACCTTTTACCCACTGCGATTGCACCACCTCCGGGTGGTGCAATCTTGTTCTTTGACAATCAGGTAGCGGAAGGCGTTGCAAATCAAAAGCAACTGCATGCTTGGTGTGAAGGGAAGGGCGCAAGCCTGACCTGGAAGCACCAGGCAAACCAGTTTCTTGCGATCTCTGCACGAGCCCAAGAGAGAATAGGATCGTTACTCCAATCCGTGGCTTTGCAACCACGGAACGGTGGCTTGAGACCGATCCTGACTTGCCGGGAGGTTCCCACTCCAGGACCAAGAGCAGGATCAATGCGGCCAAGCTACTAAGGGCATGTGGGGGATGTCTTGGCGCCAGCAGGCGATGAAGGGCGTGGAAGACTGCGAAAAGCCCGGGGAAGCTGTCAAACGAGCTTTGATCCCGGGATACCCGAACTGACCACGACTGAATCCATAGGTCGTGGCCGCCAACCCGGGGAACTGAAACATCTCATTACCCGGTGGAAAGGAAAGCAACAGCGACTCCGTCAGTAGCGGCGAGCGAAAGCGGATCAGCCCAAACTCTTCGGATTCCTCCGAGGAGGGTTGTAGGACCAGGCACATGGGAGTTACCAAATCATCTGTTAGTCGAATCGGCCTGGAATGCCGACCCAGAGAAGGTGATAGTCCTGTAGACGAAAACAGCGTGATCTCCCGTCTGGCACCTGAGTAAGACTCAACACGTGAAAGTGAGTCCGAATCTGCGGGGTCCATCCCGCAAGGCTAAGTACTCCCTGGCGACCGATAGCGAACCAAGTAGCGCGAGCGAAAGATGGGAAGAACCCCGACAAGGGGAGGATAGTGAACCTGAAACCACCTGCCTACAAGCGGTCAGAGCCCTATGGACGCAAGTCCAGGGTGATGGCGTGCCTTTTGCATAATGATCCGGCGACTTACCGTCGTCAGCCTGGTTAAGCCGTTCTGCGGCGGAGCCAAAGCGAAAGCGAGTCTGAACAGGGCGTTCGTTGGCGGCGGTAGACGCGAAACCACGTGAACTACACATGGGCAGGATGAAGTGGGGGTAATACCCCATGGAGGTCCGAACACACCAGTGTTGAAAAACTGGGTGATGACCTGTGTGGAGGATTGAAAGTATCATCAAACGTGGAGATAGCTCGTTCTCTCCGAAATAACTTTAGGGTTAACGTCGAGATAGTTGCCTGCGGGGGTAGAGCGACTGAATCGGCTAGGGGGCCTACCCGGCTACCCTTCCGAACCAAACTCCGAATACCGCAGTTCCAAGTCTCGGCAGCTAGACGGCGGGGGATAAGCTTCGTCGTCGAGAGGGGAACAACCCAGACCGCCTGCTAAGGTCCCTCAATCATGCTCAGTGCGAAAGGAAGTTGGACTCCTGTGACAGCCAGGATGTTGGCTTAGAAGCAGCCATCATTTCAAAAGTGCGTAATAGCTTACTGGTCGAGGAGTCCTGCGCCGATAATGAACGGGACTAAGCATGATACCGAAGCAGCGGACTCGAGCAATCGAGTGGTAGGAGAGCGTTGTGCCTTAGAGCGAAGGGGTACGGATAACGAACCCTGGACGAAGCACAAGTGATCATGCCGGAACGAGTAACGATAAAACAGGTGAGAATCCTGTTCGCCGAAAGCCTAAGGTTTCCTGGGGAAGGTAAATCCGCCCAGGGTTAGTCGGACCCTAAGACGAGGCTGAAAAGCGTAGTCGATGGCCGGCAGGTTAATATTCCTGCACCACTTGGGGAGGTTACGCACACTGCGACGCTGGCTGGAAAGGAAGCGGACTGCTAGATTAGTCCGTCCCGCAAGGGCGAGGGCATTTATGATTCCGAAGTTCCTGGAAGGACAGTCAAGAAAAGCCAGTGTGCTACAAACCAGGTGCCCGTACTAAAACCGACACAGGTAGGCGTGATGAAGATTCTCAGGCGCTCGAGAGAACGCTCGTGAAGGAACTCGGCAAATTAACCCCGTAACTTCGGGATAAGGGGTGCCCTTGGAGGTGTCAAAGCCTCTGGGGGCCGCAGTGAAAGGGATCTGGCGACTGTTTACTAAAAACACAGGTCTGTGCCAACGCGTAAGCGGACGTATACAGACTGACGCCTGCCCGGTGCCGGTAAGTTAAGGAAGAGGGTTAGCCGTAAGGTGAAGCTCGCAACCGAAGCTCCGGTAAACGGCGGCCGTAACTATGACGGTCCTAAGGTAGCGAAGTTCCTTGTCGGGTAAGTTCCGACCTGCATGAATGGCGTAACGACCGGATCACTGTCTCCACGAGCGACTCGGTGAAACTGTAGTTGTTGTGAAGATGCAACATACCCGCAACTAGACGGAAAGACCCCGTGAACCTTTACTGCAGCTTAGTATTGGGTTTAGGCCCAGCATGCGTAGAGTAGGTGGGAGACTGTGACCCGAGGATCCCGGTCCTTGGGGAGTCGGCCAATGAAACACCACCCTTGTTGTGCTTGAATTCTAACCCCGACCCGTGAAGCCGGGCGGCGGACAGTGCTAAGTGGGCAGTTTGACTGGGGCGGTCTCCTCCCAAAGCGTAACGGAGGAGTTCAAAGGTACCCTCAGCCCGGTTGGCAATCGGGCATGGAGCGCAAAGGTAGAAGGGTGCTTGACTGCAAGTCCCATCAGACGAGCAGATGCGAAAGCAGGACTTAGTGATCCGGCGGTGCTGGATGGAAAGGCCGTCGCTCAACAGATAAAAGGTACTCCGGGGATAACAGGCTTATCTCCCCTGAGCGTTCACAGCGGCGGGGAGGTTTGGCACCTCGATGTCGGCTCATCGCATCCTGGGGGTGGAGAAGCTCCCAAGGGTTTGGCTGTTCGCCAATGAAAGCGGTACGTGAGCTGGGTTTAGACCGTCGTGAGACAGGTCGGTCCCTATCTGTTGTGGGCGCAGGAGACTTGAGCAGCTTTCTCCCTAGTACGAGAGGATTGGGAGGGACGTACCTCTGGTGTGCCAGTTGTCGCGCTAGCGGCAGCGCTGGGTAGCCAACGTACGGCCCGGATAAACGCTGAAGGCATCTAAGCGTGAAACCCCCTGCTAGATGAGGTCTCCTTGTCCGCAAGGACTGAAGACTCCTGGAAGACCACCAGGTTGATAGGCTGGGTGTGTAAGGCGGGCAACCGTCTCAGCTGACCAGTACTAACAGTCGATCGCTTTGCCGCATTGATCCTCTTCTTGTGTCCTCTGTGTGGAGTGCAGACTCCCCAAAGGCAAGGCTCAACCAGAGATCATGGTTTGTGACGTCTCCGCTACCTATTGATATGCACGAAGTTCCCGGTGACCACACCTGGATGGTCACACCCGTTCCCATTCCGAACACGGCCGTTAAGCATCCAGGGCCGATGGTAGTCCGTCAAGGGCGAGAGTAGGTTATCGCCGGGTTTGATCAACACCCTCCAGCTAACCCTGGAGGGTGTTGGCGTTTCTGCCCGAAGGAGAAAGCCATGCAGCCGCTCGTCGGCGTCATCATGGGCTCGAAGTCCGACTGGGAAACGCTGTCGCATGCCGTCCAGACGCTGGAAGCCCTGGAAGTGCCGCACGAGGTCCGCGTCGTCTCCGCTCACCGCACACCCGATTTGCTGTTCCAGTACGCGGAATCGGCCGAGTCGCGTGGCCTGGAAGTGATCATCGCCGGGGCCGGCGGCGCGGCCCACCTGCCCGGCATGGCAGCCGCCAAGACCTGCCTGCCCGTGCTGGGCGTCCCTGTGGAATCGAAAGCCCTGCACGGAGTCGATTCCCTTCTCTCCATCGTGCAGATGCCGGCCGGCATTCCTGTTGGTACACTGGCCATTGGTCGGGCCGGCGCGATCAACGCAGCCCTGCTGGCGACAGCCATGCTCGGCGGCAAATACCCCCACCTGCGCGAGAACCTGCGCCGCTACCGCGAGGCCCAGACCAAAGCCGTCCTCGACAACCCCGATCCTCGCCCCAGGGAACCGTCATGATTGGCGTACTTGGCGGCGGTCAGCTCGGACGCATGCTGGCCCTGGCCGGTTACCCCCTCGGCCTGCGGTTTCGCTTCCTCGACCCGGCCCCCGACGCCCCGGCCGGCCAGTTGGCCGAGCAGGTCGTCGGCTCCTTCGAGAATCCACCCTGTCTGGAACGCTTTCTCACCGGGCTCCAGGTCCTGACCTACGAGTTCGAGAACGTGCCGGTGGAACTGGCTCGAAACCTGGAACGGCGTGTGCCCGTTTATCCGCCGCCCGAAGCCCTTGCGGCCAGCCAGGACCGGCTCTACGAGAAGACGCTGTTCCGCAAACTCGGCATTCAGACGGCGCCGTTCCGAGCGGTGGACACGCACCCCGACTTGGAGAAGGCCCTGAACGAAATCGGCTTTCCGGCCCTGCTCAAGACGCGGCGCTATGGATACGACGGCAAGGGCCAGATGAAGATCGAGCGGCCGGAAGACGCGGCCCATGCCTGGCGGATGCTCGGGGGAGTGCCGTTGCTGCTCGAAGGGTTCGTTCGGTTTCAGCGCGAGCTGTCGCAAATCGCCGTTCGCGGCAAGGACGGCTCACTTACCTTTTACCCCCTGGTCGAGAACCATCACGAACACGGCATCCTGCGACTGAGTCTGGCTCCCGCACCTGACCTATCCACCTCCCTCCAGGCCGATGCCATCGATCTGGCGACCGGCGTGCTGCGCGAGTTAAACTACGTCGGCGTGCTGGCCATCGAGCTGTTCCAGCAGGGCAATCAGTTAATGGCCAACGAGATGGCACCGCGCGTCCACAACTCGGGGCACTGGACCATCGAAGGGAGCCAGACCAGCCAGTTCGAGAACCATCTCCGGGCCATCCTCGGCTTCTCACTCGGCTCAACCGAGACGATCAGCTGCTGTGCCATGCTGAACCTTGTTGGGACTCTTCCGGACACAAGCGCTCTGCTGCGGCTTCTGGACGCCCATCTGCACCTTTATGGCAAGTCGCCCCGACCTGGCCGGAAGCTGGGGCACCTGACGCTTCGGGCTCCGAACTGGTCCGTTTTGCAGGAACGTCTGGACCGGATAGCTCCGTTGTCAGGGTGCGTGAGTCACCTCTCCCTCGGCAGGTTGCGATAACCCTGGCTCGCCACTCTGCCGGGCATATCATACATCGAGAGACCCAGGAGCAACCCGCCCCGCTCGATTCCGACAACTGCAAAGAGACAACCCCATGAATCTGAAACTATTCGATCTGACCGGGAAAGTGGCGCTGGTCACCGGCGGCAGCAAGGGACTGGGCAAGGCGATGGCCCGGGGACTGGCCCAGGCCGGGGCCGACATCCTCATCTCCAGCCGGCACGAGAACGAACTGCGGGCGGCCCTCGACGAGGTCCTGGCCGGCACCGGCCGCAAGGGCCGCTACTTCGTCGCCGACATGAGCCAGCGCGAGCAGGTCCGGCAGCTGGCCCGCTCCGCGCTCGACGCCTTCGGCCGGGTGGACATCCTGATCAACAACGCCGGCACCAACAAGCCGCAGTCCATCGATGCGATTGCCGACGAGGTCTGGGACGAGGTCATGGAGATCAACCTCAACTCGATCATGGTGCTGACCCGGGCCCTGGTGCCGCAGATGAAGGAACGCCGCTGGGGCCGGATCATTCACATCAGCTCCGTCCTGGCCCTGCTGGCCAAGGAGAAACGCAACGTCTACTGTGCGACCAAGTGCGCCCTGGTGGGCCTGGCCCGGGCCAGCGCCCTGGACCTGGGGCCGTTCGGCATCACCGTCAACTGCATCGCACCCGGCCCGTTCCTGACCGACCTGCCCCGCAGCGTCCTCTCCGATGCCGAGATGCAGTCCTTCAGCGAACACACCGCTCTGGGACGGTGGGGACAGCCGGAGGAATTGATTGGCCCCGCCCTGCTGCTGGCCAGCGACGCCGGCAGCTACGTCACCGGCACAACCCTCGTCGTGGATGGCGGCTTTGTCACGCGCTGAGGCAGGAAGCTGCCTTGCTCCCTGGCGCGGGGACTGGCAATGGGTTCCGGGAACCCGTTAGCCGCGACGCGGAGCGCAGCGCAGCGGAGCGCGGGGGTGGCTGGACCCGCTTGGTGGAGCCTGGCCGCGCTCCGCGTCGCGGCTAACAAATCGGCCCCTCCCGAATCGGTTGCCGGACCCCTGTCGCGCCTTCAGGCTCAGGGCTGCGGAGTGAGGAAATCTTCGCACCTTTGAAACGGCGTAAGTGATTGCGGCGTCAGAGTTCGCAATGCGAGCTTGTCCGCCCTCTGGGATTTTTTTCTTCGCACCCTTGTTTTTCGGGCCGTTTCGGGTAAGGAATACTCCGCATCAAGTGCGTGACGCAACCCCTTGCGGGAGCAAGCCATGCGTGTCCCTGATCACCCGACCGAGATCCGCCGCATGCTGGATGCTCGCCGGGCTCGACTCGCTCCGGGCAAGCCCGTCCTGGCCGCCACGCTCACTCAGGTGCGCAAACGCTGCGGCCAGCCCAGTTGCCACTGTTACCACGGCGAGCCCCATCTCGCCTGGCACCTCACCTACAAGGTCAAGGGCAGAACCCGCACCGTCTACGTCCCCCATGACCTCCTCGATGAGGTGCGCGCATGGATCGCCGAACACAAGCGAATCAAGAATCTGCTCGACGAGATCCACCAGTTGACGGTGGCCCTGATCAAAACTCACAGCCGCCACCAGCGTCGCCAGGCCGGCCGTCCCTGACCGTCGGCCCCATCTTCGCTCGCACCGTCCGCCATTTTTTCCCGCAGTTCAACGCCTGGCTCGACAAGGTTGCTGACCCGCGCTGCCCGGAGCGGATCACCTACCACCGCCGCTTCCTTCTCTGGTACGGCGTGCTGCTCTTCGTCGGCAAGCTCGGCAGCCGACGCCAGCTCGACTTCAAGTATCGCGAACAGGGGACGGCCGTCCTGGACAACCTCAATCGGCTGGCCCAGACCCAGCAGCACAGCCTTCCTTGCAATGACACTCTGGATGATTACCTGGCCCTGATCGGCACCGATCCGATCGCCTCGGTGCGTGCCGAGATGATGGACCGGTTGATCCGCATGAGGGTCTTGGACTCCGCCCGCGTCCAAGGCCGGCTCGTGGTTGGCCTGGATGGCAGCGGCTACCTCGTCTTCCGCTGGCAACACTGCGACCACTGCCTGACGCAGCAGGCCGGCGAACAGACCCTGTACTGCCACAAGGTTCTGGAAGCCAAGATCCTTGGCCCGGCCGAAACGGTCCTGTCTGTGGGCACGGAGTTCATCGACAACCAGCACCTGGCGGACACCTCGCCCAACGCGGGCGAGCAGAAACGCAAGCAGGACTGCGAGTTGAAGGCGGCGCGGCGGCTCCTTCAGAAAGTGCGCCAGGACTTCCCCCAGTTGCGGCTGTGCCTGTCGGAGGACGCGCTGTACGCTTGCGGCGCAGGGTTCCAACTGGCCAAAGATTTCAAGGCGTCGTTCGTGACCGTCTTCAAGGAGGGGAGTATCCCGACGTTGTGGCAAGAGTTCCAGACGCTGCTGCAACTGTGCCCGGAGAATCGCCTGGAAGTGACCGAGGACGGCTGGCGGCACGAGTACCGGTGGGTGGACGAGTTGCCCTACGTGGACAGCGCTCAACGGGCGTGGCATCTCAAAGCGATCCATTACCGAGGAGAAGGGCCCAAGGGCAAGCTCTCCGAATGGGCGTGGCTGGTGAGCGCCGACCTGGTGGTGAGCAAGGCGAGTGTGGAGCGGATCGTGTGGGGCGCAGGTCGGCCGCGCTGGTGGGAGGAGAACCAGGGCTTCAACGTCCAGAAGAACAGTGGGCTGAATCTTGAGCATGCGTACAGCGAGAAGGGGCACTTCGGGGCGTATTATCTGCTCTTGCAGATGGCGCACGTACTGTTGCAGTTGGTGGAGAAGGGAAGTTTGCTGCGGGAGTTGGCGCGGCAGTCGGGGAAGCGGTCGGCAGTGGCGCTGCTGGGAAGCTTGAAGAACATCGCGGAGTTTTTCGTCGAGAGCCTGCGGAACCTGCGGTGGCCGCAAGAGGTGTTCGGCCAAGCAGGGCAGATCCAGATCCGTCTGGACAGCAGTTAGCAGCAGCACCCAGAAGAGGCGGGCACAGCAATCCGGAGGGGGAAGAGGGGGGGCGGCAAAGAAACCTGGCGCAAGCCGGGAGGGGGGGCGTACCGTCTTTGCCAAATCTCCTGACCTTCTCCCCAGCCAGCAGAGGACGGCCTTTCTACCCTGTCCCCGTGACTCCGCATCGCTGCTTCAGGCTGAACCGGCTTGCATGCAGGTCGATTCGGCGGTACGATCATTACAGACGGCTTTGAAGCTCCCGGACAGTCTGGCGCCTGGCGGTCGGACCGGATCCGCGGATGGCGAGGGTCCTGATCCATGGAAAAATCCAGCGTGTACGTTGACGGGGAGCAAGAAGCTCTGAAGTTCAAGTGGATTGAGAGCGAAAAAGCCGGCCGGGATCTGGGCGAAGCAGCCATCCGCCGCTGGGTCCAGTGTCACTGGTGGGGTTACCTCCGGGCCCGCTGGCTGGAGCATCTCCAGGGCACCCGCTTCTGGGTCGAACTCGACCGCGGTGACTTTGGTTTGCTCAAGAAAAAGTTCCACGACAACCAGCTCCTCCTCGATCGCATCCTCGATCGCCTCAAAGCCGGCCAGGAAAACCTCGACATCATCCGCTGGGCCCAGGAATGGAGCGTGCCCATCGACCCGGTCTTGCAAATCCTCGAAGCTCTCGACATCAACAGCCGCCGGCTGGCTCACCGCTTTGAACGTCACTGCTGAACCTACCGAATCGCACCTCCATTGATCCGCACGATCTGACCGGTAACGAACCCCGCCTCTGGCGAACACAACCACCGCGCCACCCCGGCCACGTCCTCGACGGTCCCCCAGCGCCGCAACGGAGTCTCGCGGAAAACGCGCTCTTGCCACGCTGCCGGGGCCTTCTCACCCCACGCCGTCCGGATCCAGCCCGGTGCCAGGCAGTTGACGCGCACTTCCGGCGCCAGGCTCAGGGCCAGGCTCCGCGTGAAGGCCATGATCGCCCCCTTGCTGGCCGCGAACAGCTCGCCGCTGTCGCCCTCCATGCCCGTCTCGGCCTGGTCCCAGCCCACGTTCAGGATCACCCCGCCGCCGCTGCTCTTCATCCGCTGACCGACAGCACGCGCCAGCAGCATCGTCGCGGTCACGTCCACCTCCAGCAACTGCCGCAGTTTGCGCTCAAACGGCCAGCGAGCGGCCTCTCCGGTCAGGGTGTCGGCACCGGCGTTGCTGATCCAGACGTCCAGACCGTCCCAGAGGGTCCAGGCCTCTTCGACCAGCGGCAGCAGCCGGCTTTCCTCGCTCAGGTCAGCCAGGAGGACACTGCTCCGGCCACCCCGATTCCGCACGCCGGCTGCGACCGCCTCGGCTGCCTCGCGGGAACGCCGGCCATGAACGATCACGTCCGCCCCCGCCGCCGCCAGCTCCAGAGCGATGGCCCGGCCAATGCCGCTTGTCGAGCCGGTGACCAGCGCCCTCCGCCCGGCCAGCTCGCGTCCCGGCCCGGGCCCGGCGAGTCGGACGCCCAGCAGGTCCGCCAGCAGGTCGGCCACGGTTTTCCCCAGCACGGGATGGCGCACCCCCGGGGCAATCTCGGCCAGCGGTTGCAGGACGAAGAGACGCTGGTGCATTCTTGGGTGAGGCAGCGTCAGCTGGGGCTGGTCGCGGACCTGGTCGCCGTACAGCAGCAGGTCGAGATCGATGGTGCGCGGTCCGTCGCGTTCCTGCCGGACCCGGCCCAGGCGGGACTCGATTTCCAGCAGGACCTGGAGCAGAGTTTCCGCGGGATGCTCTGTGGTGAGTTCCGCCGCGGCGTTGAGGTAGGCCCCTTGCCCTTCCGGACCGCCGACGGGCCGGGTCTCGTAGAGCGAGGAGATTCGCTGGACGGCAATTCCCGGGCTGGCGCGAAGGGCCGCGAGGGCCCGGTCAAGATAGGCCCGGCGGTCGCCGAGGTTGCTGCCCAGGGCGATGAAGGCGGAAACGGTCATGAGGCACCCGGGGTTACGCGTTCATGCGGAAGAAGTTCACGCCGAGATCGGCAGGCTCTCGTCAAAGCGACTGGCCCGTTGCTGCCATTGTGGGCCGGACCGCGGCGGGATGCAACCCGGCCGCTCCTCTCCGACCGACTGACGAAGCGCATTCACCCCCACCCCGCTTGTCGGGGTGGAGCGCGGGTTCGTAACCAGAACAACGCCAGCGCACGTCCCAGGCCCTCTGGTTACCAACCCGCGCTCCACCCCGACAAGCGGGGTGGGGGCGTATTGCCGCGGCCAGCCGGTGCGACCCAGACCGAAACTTCTTGCCGCATTTGGGGTTCTATTCTTAACGGTTTGCCTGAAGGATCTGAACGCGGAAAGGGGGGCTCATGTCCGGCAAGCACGTTCCAACCCACGTGGCCGTATTGCTCCTGGCAGCGCTCGCCAGGCCGGGGCAAGCGGCAGAACCGGATCGCCAAGGGGTCGAATTCTTTGAAGCAAAGGTCCGGCCCGTTCTCGTCAACCAGTGCTACCAGTGTCACTCGGCCAAGGCAGCCAAGGTGCGCGGCGGCCTGCTGCTCGACACCCGCGAGGGCTTGCTCCGGGGCGGCGATTCGGGGCCGGCGCTGGTCCCCGGCAAGCCGGCCGAGAGCCTGCTGCTGAAGGCGCTGCATCACGAGGGCACCCTGAAGATGCCGCCCAAGACGCCTCTGCCCCGAGCCGCCATCGCCGCCATCGAGAAATGGATCGCCCTGGGCGCTCCCGATCCGCGCGCCGGCGGCTCCGCGTACCGGCGGCTGAGTCCCGAAGAAGCCAGGACCTTCTGGTCTCTCGTTCCGGTGTCGAGCCCGGCGCTACCCAAAGTTCGCGGCAGTGCCTGGCCGAAGACGGACACCGACCGCTTCATCCTGGCAAAGCTGGAGGCGAAGGGGCTGAAGCCCGCCGGCGACAGCGACCGGGCGACGCTCATTCGCCGGCTGTCCTTTGACCTGACCGGCCTGCCGCCCACGCCGGAGGAGGTGGCCGCCTTCGTCAAGGACAACGACCCGAAGGCCGTCGAGAAAGTGGTCGATCGGCTGCTGAGTTCGCCGCGTTTCGGCGAGCGCTGGGGCCGCTACTGGCTCGACCTGGCCCGCTACGCCGAGTCCAACGGCAACGCCGACAACACACCCTTCCCCGAGGCCTGGCGCTACCGCGATTACGTCATCAAGTCGCTCAGCGCGGACAGGCCCTACGACCGCTTCATCCGTGAGCAGGTGGCCGGCGATCTGCTTGAGCCGGCCAACGGCGAGACCAAGGACGAGCTGCTGGTCGCCACCGGCTTCCTGGCCCTGACTTCCAAGCCGCGGGCGCAGAACAACCCGGACTACAAGTATGACCTGATCGCCGATCAGATCGACGTGACCGCCCGCTCGGTGCTGGCGCTGAGCGTCGATGTGCGCCCGCTGCCATGACCACAAGTTCGATCCGATCGCGACCCGGGAGTATTACGCGCTGGCCGGCATCTTCGACAGCTCGCAGATGCTCTTCGGCGCCGGCGGTCCCAAGGGAAACAAGAGGACTCCCGCCACCGGCATGCACAGCCTGTCGAACGGCGGCCAGGCCATGGGCGTGCGCGACGGCACGGGGAAGAATTGCCAGGTCTGCCTCGGCGGCGATTCCACCAAGCTCGGCGACCGGGTGCCGCGCGGCTTCCTCCGCATCGCCACGCCCGGGGTTGCTCCCGAAATCAAGTCGGGCAGCGGCCGGCTCGAGCTGGCCGAGTGGCTCACCGCCCGGGACAACCCGCTGACGGCGCGCGTGGCCGTCAACCGCATCTGGCTGCACCTGTTCGGCACCGGCCTGGTCAAGTCGGCCGACAACTTCGGCTTCCTCGGCGACCGGCCCAGCCATCCCGAGCTGCTCGACCACCTGGCCGCCCGGTTCCTGGCCGACGGCTGGTCCACCAAGAAGCTGATCCGCTATCTTGTCCTCAGCCGCACCTACCAGCTGGCCAGCACGCATGATGCGACCGCCTTCAAGGCCGATCCGGACAACGTGCTGCACTGGCGGCGGAACCAGCGCCGGCTGGACGCCGAGTCCTTCCGCGACAGCATCCTGGCGGTCAGCGGCCGGCTCGACCTGACGCCGCCCACCGGTTCCAAAGCCAGCGTCCAGGCCGGCAAGGGCAAGCGGGCCCAGCTGGGGTCCAGCGATGCACCGTGCCGCAGCGTGTACCTCGGCATCGTCCGCGGCGCACCACTGCCGGAATCGCTGAGCCTGTTCGACGTGGCCAACCCCAACGTCGTCATCGTTCAGCGCGAGGAGACCACCGTGCCCGCCCAGGCCCTCTACCTGATGAACAGCCCGTTCATCCTGGAGCAGGCGAAAGCGACCGCTGGCCGGCTCCTGGCGGTCCCGGGGCCCGACCACGACCGGATCGAACGGGCCTATCAGCTGTTCTATGCCCGTGCCGCCACCAGCCAGGAGAAGGAGCGGGCCTTGAAATACCTCGCTGCCAGCACCCAGGACCTGGGCGGCAAGCCGGCCGACGCCTGGGCCAGCCTCTGTCAAGTGCTGATCGCCTCGGCCGAATTCCGCTACGTCCGCTAAACAAACCTCCCCTCTCCCCGGCGGGGAGAGGGGAGAAAGCCGCAACGTCCCTACCTCAAGGAGTCTCGAACTGTGGAGAGCAACAGCCTCTTTTCCCGCCGGCAGATGCTCCAGACGGCCTCCTGCGGCTTCGGCTACCTGGCCTTCGCCGGGCTGGCCCAGGCCCAAGCGCAGGCCGGCCTGCCGGCCGGAGCGCACGCAGGCGTGCGGGCCAACCCCCTGAACCCGATGGCACCGAAGGACCCGCACTTCACCCCGCGGGCCAAGCGCATCATCTTCCTGTGCATGCAGGGCGCCCCGTCGCACCTGGACACCTTCGACTACAAGCCGCTGCTCAAGGCCGGCTCCAATCCTCCCGGCCTGCTCGCCTCGCCCTTCCCGTTTCAGCAGCACGGTCAGAGCGGACTGTGGATCAGCGACTTGTTCCCGCACCTGGCCAAGCACGCCGACGATCTGTGCCTGATCAACAGCATGCACACCAACGTGCCCAACCATCCGCAGTCGTTCCTGATGCTGCACACCGGCGAGTTCCGCTTCACCCGGCCATCGATGGGCGCCTGGCTGCTGTACGGCCTGGGCACCGAGAACCAGGACCTGCCCGGCTTCGTCACCATCAATCCGCCGGCAAATCAGGGCGGCGCCCAGAACTACGGCAACGCCTTCCTGCCCGCGGCCTACCAGGCCACGCGCATCGGCGAGCAGGGCGAAGCCCTCGCCAGTGCCACCATCGGCAACATCCGGCCGGCGCTGTCCACCTCGGCCCAGCGGCGGCAGCTCGATCTGCTGGGCGAGATGAACCGGGACCTGGTGGCCCGCAACCAGGTCGATCCCGTGGTTGAAGGCGTGATTAACTCCTTCGAGCTGGGCTTCCGCATGCAGAGCGCCCTGCCGGCGGTGCTCGACCTTTCCCGGGAATCGAAGAAGACGCTGGAGGCGTACGGCATCAGCGGCCGCGGGGTGGCCGGCGGCGGCAAGAACGCCAAGGCCAAAGCCGGCGGCGGCGCGACCGACAGCTTCGGCCGGCAGTGCCTGATGGCCCGGCGGCTGATCGAAGCGGGGGTCCGCTTTGTCGAGCTGGGCCACGGCGGCTGGGACACGCACGGTGGACTGAAGAACCGTTTGACGACCCTGTGCGGGCAGATCGACCAGCCGATCGCCGCTCTGCTGACCGACCTGAAGCAGCGCGGTCTGCTCAAGGACACGATCGTCATGTGGGGGGGCGAGTTCGGGCGGACGCCGAAAGGCCAGGGGAACGACGGCCGCAACCACAACTCGGCCGGCTTCAGCACGTGGCTGGCGGGCGGCGGCGTCAAGGGCGGCCAGCGCGTCGGCGCCACCGACGAGACGGGCGCCCGGGCAGTCGAGACCAAGGTCCACCACCACGACCTGCACGCCACCCTGCTGCACCTGTTTGGCCTCAACCACCAGAAGCTGACCTACCGTTACGGCGGCCGGGACTATAGCCTGACCGACATCCACGGCCGGGTCGTCCAGGAGATTATCGCCTGACGGGTTGCAGTTCAACAGCCGCTTGCGGCTTAGCGGAGCAGCGTGTTGCGCTAAGCCGCAAGCGGCTGTTGGAACCGACTCTCAGAACTTGTTCCCTAAGTGATTTCTGCGACAGGAGTTGACTGCGGCACCCAGCCCCGGCTGCGCCACAGATACCAGGAAGCAATGGTGCAGTAGGGTCGCCAGTGCTGCCCCTGCTCCCGGAGCTGGGCGGGCGTGGCCAGGTCGGTCAGGCCATAGTGATCGCGCATGCCGGCCCGCACGCCCAGGTCGCCCACCGGCAGCACGTTCAGCCGGCCCATGCCGAAGATCTGGAACATCTCCACCGACCAGCGGCCGATCCCCTTCACGGCCAGCAGTTGCTCGGCCACGACCTCGTCGTCCGCTGCCTTGAGTTGCTCCAGGTCCAGCGATCCGTCGGCAACCCGGGTGGCCAGCTCGCGGATGGTCGCCGTCTTGGCGCCCGACAAGCCACAACTGCGCAGCGTATCGACGCTCAGGTCCAGGATCGCCCGGGCGGCCATCCCGGTGGGGGCGAGCGCTTGCTCCAGGCGACCAAAGATTGTCTTCACGGCGGCAGTCGAGATCAGCTGGGAGACCACGGTGCGGACCAGGACCACGAACGGATCCGGAGCCAGCTGGAGCGTGCAGGGACCGACCTGCTCGATCAGCCGTTTCATGACGGCATCCTTGCGGGCCAGGTGGCGGCAAGCTTTGGTGTAGACTTGCGCGAGCGAACTCACGGACGGTTCTCCACGTACTCCTCGCTCGGCTGGCTCATCGAAGCCTGGACAACCCGGGACGGGGGCCGGATCAGCCGATAGCTCAGGGCCTTGTCACCGGGCCGGCGCAAGTCCCAGATCAGACCGACCAGGCTCAGCAAGCGCAGGATCAGGAAACTGATGTCGATTTCCCACCAGAAGAAGCCCTGGTTGGCGGAACTCTGGTAGTGGTGATGATTGTTGTGCCAGCCCTCGCCGAGCGTCACCAGCGCCAGCAGGAAGTTATTGCGGCTCTCGTCGTCGGTGTCGTAGCGGCGCCGGCCGACCAGGTGGCTGAGCGAGTTGATGGCGAAGGTGGCGTGATAACACAGCACCGTGCTGACCAGGAAGCCCCAGGCCAGCCCGGCCCAGCCGCCGATCAACCAGCACAGCACGGCCAGGACAACGCCCGGGACCCAGTGGTTGCGGTCCAGCCAGCGCAGTTCCGGATAGCGTGCCCAGTCGCGCACTTCACTCCAGCGGATCTCGACGTGCTGCTCCCCCATGACCCAGCCGACGTGGGACCACCAGAAACTGGTCCGGTGCGGCGAGTGCGGGTCGTCGGCCCCGTCCGAATGGCGATGGTGCTGGCGATGGTGGCCCGCCCACCACAGGGGCCCCTTCTGCATGGCACTGCAACCCAGACAGGCCAGCAGAAACTGCATCGGCCTCGACGTCTTGTAAGAGCGGTGCGAAAAATAGCGATGGTACACACCCGTGATCCCGAACATGCGGACCAGGTACGTGGCCGCGAGCAGGATCAGGGCGATTGGGGTGACCTCGAAAAAGAGGACGGAGAGACAGGCGAGGTGGAGTCCCAGAAAGGGAGCCAGCTTGACCCAGTTGGGGACCCGAGAAAATCGTGGCGGACGCTGCCAGGCCGCGGGCATCGTCCCGCGGACGTTGGTCGAGGATGCCGTGCTGATGACACGCTCCTTGCAGGTTGAGTGTGATGGGCAACAGGCGAGGCAAAGGGGAGTCCGCTCCTGGTCCAGGCGACGGGGGAGCGGCGGCAAATTGGCGAAGGGCAGACCACCGCGAACGTGTCAGGGCTTGCGGGGAGCGGTCCTGGCCTTGCGGATGGCGCTTTGCTTGCGCAGCTCGGCTCGGCGACGTGCTTCACAAGGCTTCTCGTAGTATTTCCGCTTCCGCAACTCCTTCTGGATGCCGCTTCGCTCCAGCAGTTTTTTGAAGCGACGCAGAGCCAGACCGATCGGCTCCCGATCGTGAACACGCATTCGCAGGGGCATGCTTCCTCCTTCTTTGAGGTTACAAGCGTTTCCATTTCAACCCGAACAGTGCCAGGAGAATATTCCGGCACTTTGATTTCTAGCACAAGTCTGCTGCGGAGGGAAGAGAAGTTTCTGCAAAGTGCCAGTTTTCCGGGGTTTCCACAGGAGCGTAGACCTTCTATCAATGCAAGAGGCAGGGAAAACCTGTCCGTCACGGCAACAAGTGCTCTCCCCCGCGGACTTATCCCAACAAGTACAGGAGATCGCATTCATGCACCCCCTTCCGGTGTTCTCGCCCCGACTTGGATGGCTGGCCGTGCTGGCGCTGGCGTTGGCCGGCCCGTCCGGTCTGCGGGCCGACGACTGGCCCCAGTGGCTGGGTCCGAAGCGCGATGGCGTCTGGCGCGAAACCGGCATCCTGGAGAAGTTCCCGGCCGAGGGCTTGAAACCCCGCTGGCGCGTCCCGGTGGGCGGCGGCTACGCCGGGCCCGCCGTGGCCGAGGGCCGGGTGGTCGTCACCGACCGCATCCTGGCCCCGGGAGCAAGCAACCCGGATGATCCCTTCGCCAAGGCCAGGTCCGCCGGCAAGGAGCGCATCCTGTGCCTGGAGGAAACGTCCGGCAAGGTGCTCTGGCAGCACGAGTACAACGTGACCTACGAGGTCGCTTACCCCTGCGGTCCGCGGACCACTCCGGTGATCCGCGGCGAGCGGGTTTACACCCTGGGAGCGATGGGCGATCTGTTCTGTCTGAACCTCTTGAGCGGCAAGGTGATCTGGTCGAAGAACTTTCCCCGCGATTACGACGCCCCCGTCCCGATCTGGGGCTTTGCCGCCAGTCCGCTGCTGGACGGCGACAGGCTGATTTGCATGGTCGGCGGCAAGGAGGGCGTGGTGATGGCGTTTGACGCCGGCACGGGCAAGAAAAAGTGGGGGGCCCTGGCCGGCGACGCCAACGAACCGGGGTACTGCCCGCCGGTGATCTATCGCGTCGGCGGCACGCGCCAGCTGATCGTCTGGCACCCCGAGTCCGTCAATGGCCTCGATCCCGAAACGGGCAAACACTACTGGTCGCAGAAGTTCAAGGTCAGGGCCGGCCTGACCATTCCGACGCCCCGTGTCGAGGGCGATCTGTTGCTGGTGTCGTCGTTCTACAACGGCTCGATGCTGGTCCGGCTCGCCAAGGACAAACCCGACGTGGTTGGAGTGGTCTGGAAAAGCGCGGCCCGGGGCGAAAGACCGGACAAGACCGACACCCTGCACAGCATCATGCCGACCCCCTTCATCCGCGATGGTTACGTCTACGGCGTGTGCAGCTACGGCGAGCTGCGCTGTCTGCGGTTGGCCGACGGCAAGCGCATCTGGCAGGATTTGCGGGCCACCGGCCGCGCCAACCAGTCCGGAACCCGTGCGGCGACCGAGCGCTGGGCCAACGCCTTCCTCACACCCAACGGCGACCGCTGGTTCCTGTTCAACGAGAAGGGCGACCTGATCATCGCCAAGCTGAGTCCGGATGGATACGAGGAGATCGGTCGGACGCACGTCCTGGAGCCAACCGGGTCGGCTGCGGGCCGCAAGGTCCTCTGGTCGCACCCGGCTTACGCCAGCAAGTGCATCTTCGCACGCAACGACAAGGAGATCGTCTGCATCTCGCTGGCAGCGGGGCAGGAGAAATAGCGATCCTTGTTTAGCCGCGACGCGGAGCCGCGCAGCGGCGCAGCGGAGCGTGGCCGGGCGACGCGCTCCGCTGCGCGGCTCCGCGTCACGGCTATTGCGACTCAGAAAGAAAAAGACCGCCTCGGCCCCTGACCCAGGGCGATGCCCTGGGCTATTGTGTTGCGCCCCTTCGGGGCGAAAGACAAGGTTTTCCGCCCCGAAGGGGCGCAACACGATAGCCCAGGGCATCGCCCTGGGTGGGAGGAGCATCGGCCTTTGTCTTCCTGAGCCGCTATAAACAGTCCGTCTTTTCCTGCCGGGACAGGCTCGCTACACTGACCGTAGTGGCCCAAGTTCCCAGGAATCGTTCCATGCTCGCGCTTCCGACCATCGATCCCTCGGCTCCCGTTCGGCGTCTGCCCGCCTGGCTGAAGCGCAAGCTGCCGCGCGGCAACGGCAACTTCTACACCGAGGGGCTGCTGCGCGAGCTGCGTCTGGAAACGGTCTGCGAGAACGCCCGCTGTCCCAATCGGCCCGAGTGCTACTCGCGGCGCACGGCCACCTTCATGATCCTCGGCAACGTCTGCACCCGGCCCTGCGGTTTCTGCTCGGTCCCGAAAGGCACCCCGGAGCATCTCGAAGACGACGAACCCGACCGGGTCGCCGAGGCGGCAGCCCGGCTGGGTCTGAGGCACGTGGTGATTACCTCGGTCACGCGCGACGATTTGCCCGACGGCGGCGCTGACCATTTCCGCCGCTGCATCCTGGCCGTCCGGCAGCGGACCGGGGCCGTGGTCGAGGTGCTGACACCGGATTTCCTGGGCGATCTGTCGGCCGTGGACACGGTGCTGCAGGCCGCTCCCGAGGTGTTCAACCACAACACGGAAACGGTGCCGCGCCTCTACAAGAAGGTGCGCGGCCGGGCGGCGTATCAGCGCAGTCTCGATCTGCTCGCCCACGTCAAGAAGCGCTCGCCCCAGACGGTGACCAAGAGCGGCCTGATGCTGGGGCTGGGTGAAACGATCGACGAGCTGTTTGAGGTGCTGGCCGACCTGCGCTCGGTTGGCTGCGATACGCTGACCCTGGGACAGTACCTGGCACCGACGCTCAAGCACGTCCCCGTTCTGCGCTGACGTGCCGCCGGCCGAGTTCGACCAGCTGGCGGACCTGGCCCGGAAACTGGGCTTCCGCAAGGTCGTGGCCGGGCCCTTCGTCCGATCCAGCTACCACGCCGACGAGATGGTTCCCGAGCATGCCAACAGAAGTCATCCTGCCTGACCTGGGGGCCGCGCCGGTCCAGCTCAGTCTGTGGTTTGTCGATCCGGGCGAGCGCGTCCTGGCCGGCGAACGGCTGGTCGAGGTGATCGTCTCCGGCGCCAGCTTTGACGTCGCCGCCCCCGCCACCGGCATCCTCCGCGAACGGCGCGCCTTGCCGCGCGACGCACTGGTTCCCGGGCAAGTGCTGGGCGTGCTGGACGAGGAACCGGACCACTGAGGGAGTCACCGATGGCCCGTGGGTTCTTCCTGTCGCTGGACGGCATCGACGGCACCGGCAAATCGACCCAGTGCCGGCTGCTGGCCGACTGGCTCCGCCAGCACGGCCGGCCGGTCGTTTCCTGTGTCGATCCGGGTTCGACGCCGCTGGGCGAGCAACTGCGTGCCATCGTGCTGCAGCAGCGCGGCGAAATCGCCATGACCAGCGAGGCCCTGCTGTTCATGGCCAGCCGGGCCCAGCTGGTCGCCTCGGTGATCCGGCCCGCCCTCGACGCCGGCAGCGTCGTTCTGTCCGACCGCTTTCTGCTTGCCAACGTGGTTTACCAGGGTCATGCCGGTGGACTCGACCCGGAACGGCTCTGGCAGGTGGGCCACTTTGCCACCGGCGGCCTGGAGCCCGACTTGACCCTGGTGCTGGATCTGCCCGTCGAGACGGCCCAGGCCCGGCGGCAACAGCCGGCGGATCGCGTCGAGAGCCGTGACCGGCATTATCATGAGCGCGTCCGGCAGGGCTTCCTGGTCGAGGCGCGGCGGAGGCCGGACCGTATCCGTGTCATTGATGCGAACGGGTCCGTCGCCGAAGTGCAGGAGCGGATTCAGCGCGAAGTGGAAGAAAGGAGATCCCGGTGTCCTGGAAACGGATTCGCGGACACGACAACCTGATCCGGTCCTTCAGCCACGTGATCCGGCGGGGCCGGCTGGCCCATGCCTATCTCTTCACCGGCGCCAGCGGCATCGGCAAGCGGCTCTTCGCCATCGAGCTGGCCAAGGCCCTGCTCTGTGAGGACCCCAACGCCAGCAACAAGGAGTTACTCGAAGGCTGCGATCGCTGCCCGGCCTGTGTGCAGATCAATGCGGGGACTCATCCCGACTTTCTCTTCACCGAACGGCCGGAGGAGAAGAACGAGTTTCCCGTCGATCTGATGCGCGACGTGCGCGAATGGTTCAGCCTCAAGTCGGCTCGGGGCAAGGGCAAGGTGGTGGTGATCAACGACGCCGAGGACTTCAACGAGGAATCGGCCAACTGCTTCCTCAAGACGCTGGAGGAGCCGCCGGCCGGCTCGGTGCTGATCCTGATCACGGCGAACCTGGAGCGCCAGTTACCCACGATCCTCTCGCGCTGCCAGGTGATCCGCTTTGCTCCGCTGCCCGTGCCGGCGGTCGAGGAACTGCTCCGGGCCCAGAAAACCGAGGACGGCCAGCCAGCCATCCCTGCGGGCATGATCCCCCGGCTGGTACGGTTGAGCGGCGGCAGCGTGGCAGTCGCCCTGGCCCTGGCGGACCCGGCCCTGTGGGAGTTTCGCCGGATTTTGCTGGCGGGATTGACACGCACTCCTGTGAAGTGCGTCGAACTGGCGCGGGCCTGGATGGAGTTTGCCGAGGGAGCGGGGAAGGAGGGGCCGGCTCAGCGCAAGCGCTCCCGGCTGATGCTGCAGCTGCTGATCGATTTCCTGAGCGACGCGCTGGCCCTGCACCAGGGACTGCCGCCGCGACGCACCGAGGCGGAGGACCGGCCCTTGCTCGACGCGATGGTTGCGCTGACCACCACCGAACGGCTGCTGGACCTGCTGGAGCGCTGCCTGGAGACAGATCGGCAGATTGTGCGCTACGTGCCGCTGGCGCTATGTGTGGAGCGCTGCTGGATGCGCTGGCGCAGCGGCTGGGATAACGCTCAACCTCGCAACCTCTCACGGGGTACACTGTGAACTCGGCAGGACTTCATTCGTGTGGCCGCTTTGCCGCAGCACCGGGTTCGGCACTTTTTTCTGAACGGGGCCAATTGAGGATACGCAACACGATCATCTCGTCGTCGTGAAAGCTGAACGCAATCCGGAAGCAAGACGACAGTCGTAACCCGTCGAATGCCCTGCCGACACCAGGCGGTCCACAACCCGCCACAAAGCTACGATGATGCGTCCTTCCAACTCCGGGCAGTCCTCGCTGCTCCTGAAGTAGTGTTCCCAAGGAGGCAGTTCCACGAACGCGACCAAGTCATACTGGAATGAGCCCCGCAAGTTGCAGTCGTCCACTCGGTTGGTGTGGTGGGCAACGTAATAGCGAGCGTCCTGCCAGCCCTGTTCCTTGGCGAACAACTTGTTACGGTGTTTTATCTGATACCGCTCCTGCCGCTGGGCTTCTGCGAGCGAGTTCTTGAGCGTGTCGAAATTGAGGGCTACACCGGCGTACTCACAGTCCACGGTGAAGGTGAAGGCTGAGAAAAGTTCGTCCGGGTGTTCAGCAGCGAACTTGCGGATCAGGGCCGCACTCCGTTCAAAGAGCGTTTCCTCAGCCGAGGACCAATCCGGTTGCACCACCGACAACCTCCTGTGCCCGAACCACATTTGTTTAGCCGCGACAGCGCAGCGGAGCGCGGGCTGTGGGTTGCCCGCGCTCCGCTCCGCGTCGCGGCTAACAGCTTACCGTGACACCACGATGTCAACGTGAGCCAGGAAGAGCCGCTGCCGGTCTCCGGTCTGATACAGGACCTCCAGCAGGGTCGCCAGGCTGGGCGTCAGCTTCTCCGGCCGACGAGCCCCTGCCGGGCCATTGACGTAGATCGTCACCTTCTTGTCGAAATTGATCATGTTCTGGCCCTGAGCATTGCGGCCCAGCCAGACCGTCACCTGTTTGACTCCTTTCGCCGTGACCCGGATCTCGTTGGTCGCCGGATCGATTTTGCCGGTGAGCATCGCCGGGACCGTCGCTGTGTTCCAGGCGGTGGCCGAGTTCAGACAGCGCGGCATCACCTGCTGGGTGGAGAGCCAGTAGAAGTGGTTGTCGGTCTGCCGCATGGTGCTGAACTCGCTGCCCAGCGGACCGCCCAGGCCTTCGGTGCCCAGCTGCTTGAGCGGAAAGGCTCGCTTCTTGTTCCGCATCCAGTCGAAGATGATCGGCGGCTCGCCGCCAAACCATTCCATACCCCGGCCGCGGTACTCCACCCACATGGTCGGATAGAAGCGCGTCAACCAGGCCTCGAACAGGCTGCGCGTCCTCTTTTTCGTGTCGCCCGCGCTGTCGCCCAGGATGCAGTAGAACGGCAAATACTGGGCATTGCGGAGATACCGGGCCGAGAACAGCTCGGGATTGCCGGACATGGGAATGACGCCGGCAAAGAGGTCGGGATGGGACAGGCCGACGTCGTAGGCCATGCTGCCGCCCTGACCCAGACCAAAGAGGAAGACCCGGTCGGAGTTGACGTTGAAACGCCGCCTCAGGTCGTACAGCGTTTGCAGCACCGTCTGATGCTCGCGCTCGGAGTAAGTGTAGCCGTTGGCGATCCCCTGCTCCCAGTGAGGAGCGGCCAGGACGTAGCCGTTCTCGGCCGCCAGTTGCCGCCAGCGTTCCAGCATCTCCCGGGGCTTCTCGCCCAGGTCGTTCAGCACCAGCAGCACCGGGAAGGAGCGACCCGGATGATACCCCGGCGGCAACTGCAGCGTGTAGGTCACAGCCCCTGCCCCGCGACCGCCGAGGCTCACTTCGATCGGTTTGCCGTCGGTCTTCTCCGGGGTCTCGAACGGAGGCAGCGTCGGGATCATCTGCACGAACTCATCGATCGGAACGACACCCTTCCCTTTGAGGTAATCATCCACCAGCTTGCGGCGTTTCTCCTGGACCGGCTCACGCTGGGTGGCCAGCACCAGGGAGCGTGCCGACCACAGTTGCAGGGCGCGCTCGACTCCGGTCTCGGCCGAGGCATTGCCCAGCAGCCAGCCGCTGACGGCCAGGGCCATGATCTCGGCGGCAGGAGCAGTCTCCTTGTCCCTGCCCTGCTCGCGGAGTTTCCTGGCCTGTTCGGCCTGTCCCAGGAACGTTTCCAGCCGGTGCAGTGTGTCCGGGCTGAGTTCCGCCTTGATCGCCGCGGCCATGTCCAGGACCGCCTGCCGATTGCCGCCGCCCACACGGGCCGCCTGATCGTCAAGCAAGGTCCGGGCCCGCTCCAGTTTCTTGCGGGTGGAAGCGTAGTCGGCCTTCAGGCCGGCGACCCCGGCCAGCACCTGCTGGTCCGCCCCGTCCTGGGGGAAAGTGGTCAGCCGTTGCCAGACCGTCTCGTACTGACCCGCCAGGTGCAGCCGTTTGATCTCCTCGTAATTCTCCCGGCTGCGCATCCGGGTCAGGGCCGCCAGGGCCGCCTCGGTCCGCTGCTTCTGTTCGGGCAGATCCTTGAGCAGCTGGCGCAGCTCCAGCTCGGCATGGTCGTACCAGCCAGCCTGGGCCAGGAAATCGCACAGCTTGAAACGTCGAGTCGCCTGGTCTTCCGGCTTCAGTCCCGGAGTGATGTTGTAATCCGGGTGACTCCGCAGCAGACCGACCACGGCCTCCGGACCCAGCTCCCGCGTCAGGTAGAAGGCGTTCCAGGGGTTTTGGACTCCAGCAAACTTCATGGGCGTCGTGGGGTCGGCCCGGGCATGGTAGGGTGTCAGGAAACCCAGCCGCTGTTTCACTTTGACCTGTGCCCCGGAAGCGGTACGGAACTCGTATTTGCGTTCCCACTTATTGTCCCAGGGGCCCGGTTCCATGACCGCAGCGATACCGGGGAGTTGCCCGCCGGCGCCGCCCAGGACAAAGTTCTTGTTGATGACGCGGAGTTCCTCCTTGCGCTCCGACTTCTTGGTCTCGGCCACGTGGGTGTGGCTGAAATAGACCCGTCGGGCCACGTCATCGATGAAGAACGAGAAGCCCTTGGGGACCATGATGTAATCCCGGGCCCCCTTGTCCCATACGGCTTCGTACTCCCGGCCGACCTTCCCTTCGACGACAAAGCCATCCTTGAGAAAGATCAGGTCGCCCCGGGCCGGGGAACCAGCCAGCACGCCCAGCACCGGCAGCATTGCCAGGGCCAGGAGGAGGCAGCGAGACTGTGCAATCCGTGTTCTCATGATCGATGCTCCGATTCCCGTCCGGAAAGCACCTTCCTCGTCCCCAGTCGCGATCGGGCTGAAGAGCAGCCCGTGGAAGTTTGGCCGGCGGGAACAATGCGCCATGCCGTTATTGTGGCCGTTGACCCCTGCGGTCGTCAAGGAACAGTTGCAAGCAGCCCGACAAGAAGCGAGAATACCAGCAAAGGGCCTCGACAACTCTCCCCTCTCCCCGCTGGGGAGAGGGGAGAAAAACAATGAGTCCGCATCCATGCCGATCCGGTTTCGCTGTCCGCATTGCCAGCAACTGCTGGGCATCGCTCGCCGCAAGGCTGGCACCAAGGTCGAATGTCCGACCTGCCGGACCACCTTGCTGGTGCCGGGAACCGATCAAGCCGACGTGCCGGCCCTGCCGCCCGCCGCCCAGAGCGGGACCGCTCCCCGCTTGCCCGCGCCGCCACCTCCCGCTGTCGAGGAACCCCTTTTCGAGCGCAGCGATTTTGAACAGGTCTTTGCTCCGTCCGCCCCGGAGCCGGAGGCACGCCCTCCCGGACCGTCCGAGCATCCCGTTGTCCGAATTCCGTTCAGTAACGGACCAGCTCCCGGGGAACCGGCAGTCAGCGAACCGCCTGTGCCTCTCCCGGCGCCCCTCCCCGGTGCGGACTGGGACGGCTCGGCCGGCTATTTGCTCACGCCGCGGCGGGCCACAATCCTCACCGTGCTGATCATCCTGCTGATGGCGGTTGCCTTTCTCGGCGGCGTCTGCGTCGGCAAGTACGTACTCCCCCAGTAAATCTCACTGAGGCTTGTAACAGATCGATCGATTGCAACGGCTGGCGGGTGCCCGTTTCGATCCTGGCGGGAACAAATCTCGCTTTCCGGCCGGGAGAACAGGTCACAATCGTCATGGGGTCGTTTCCTGCAAGGCCCCGGTTCCGTTCCGCCCTGTCTGGAGCATCAGCAAGCCATGACCGATACCGTACTTGCCGCACCCGTCAAGCCGTTGCCCCCCGGCCGGGGCAGGCTGCGTCTCTCCCTTGCAGCCAGGTCCGCGCTGCTGGGAGCGATGCTGGCGCTGGTCGGGCTGAACAGCCCGGTCCGCAGCCAGGCCCCGGCGCCGCTGCCGGGCGACCCGGTGGAGGACCTGCGGCGGACCATCGACCCGCGCCAGGATCCCTTCGTCTTCCCAAACTACAAAGAGGGCAAGCAGAGGGCGGAGGCGGAAAGGTTTGCCCACCAGATCCGCGAAGAAACGCTAAAACAATTCACCGACGAGAAAACCACCCCATTGAAATCGCTGGGTTCCTTGAGTCGGGCCCTGCTTCTCGAATGGCCTCGGGACCCGCTCGACTGGCGGCTCGCGTTTCGCGAGCAGCTGGCCGAGATGTTCCGCAAGGGGCTGCGAGAGGCGCTCCGCAGCAATGACCCTCACCGAATGATTGCCGCGGCCGGCGTCCTGGGGGAATTCTTCCAGGCGACACGGAGTTCGCCCAGCACCGCTCCTGTTGCCATCATGGAAAAATTGGTGGACCTGACTCCGGAGCTGAAAGCCCTCACCGAACACGGGGATTGCCTGGTGCGCGCGGCCGGCGTCGTGGCGCTGGCCCAGGTCAGTCCAGCAACCAAGGAAGTGGGGCCCGTCTTCCGAAAGATGCTGGCCGATCCGGAAGTCTACGTCCGCAGAGCCACGGCGCGGGCGCTTCGGGAGCAGATCGAATTCATGGTCCGGCAGGTGACGGCCCCAGCCGGCCGAGGCAGCGCGGCACCCATGCCCGAGAGGGGGGGCCGACCGGAACTCCTGCCCGAGAAGCCTGCCCGACGCCCGGGCTCCAAACTGCTCCAGAACGACCCCCCGGATTTCCTTGAACAGGCCGTGATGCTCCTGGAGACATTCAGTGACCGGCCCTGCACGGGGCTGACCGACAAGGACGGCGCGGTTCGCTACAACAGCGCGGCCATCACACTGGAAATTGCGCGAGGGCTCCGCTGGCTTGTCACCTCCTACGCCGACATCCCGCTCGACGTCCTCAGTCCGGAGGCGCGAGACTTCACCGAGTTCATCTATCCTCAGAACAGGTTCCGGATCGCCCCGGAGCGCGAACTGCCCCTGGGCCGGAAATTGACGGAAGAGGACGTGGCCAAGCTGAAGACCTTGCAAAAGAACATTCGGGAGTTTGTCGTGCAGCCGTCCCTGAAAGTGTTCCAGGCCTTCCGCAACGCAGCGCCCAGCTGGCCTGTGTGGTCCTCGATGCCGACTTTGACGTCCGCTTGCGCGCGCGCAGGCGCTGGAACAGCTGGCGCTGGCCCGCAGCCGGGCTCGCTACCTCGAGGACGTCCTGAACCTGAAGTTCAAGGCAGCAGAGCCGGAAAAAGAGCCCGAGAAAGAGAACAAGTTCCAGGAAGTCGCGGTGGACGATCCCGCTGCTCCCAGGGATGCCAAGCCCCAACCCCGGGACGAGCGCTTCCAGGAACCGACGGTCACGATTGAGGCCCTGGTGAAAGGGTTTTGCGTCCCCTATCCCGACGTCCGCACCAGTGTCACGGCCGTCGAGGCAATCGAGGCGATGGGCGACGCGGGCGTCCCGGCGATTCCAGGTCTGGTCAAGGGGCTGACCAGCCCCAATCCGTTTGTCCGCTGGTCCTGCATCGCACCCTCGGCCGGCTGGCACCCAGTGATCCGGACCTTGTCGTCCCGGCGCTGATCGAGGCCCTTTGCTATCCGGACGTTGACGTGGTGGAGGCGACGGCGACGGCCCTGGAACGCTATGGAACGCTGGCTCGCCCGGCCATCCCCGCGCTCATCAAGCTGGTTGGACCAGGAGATCCGGAAGTGCAGATTGCAGCCATCCGGGCCCTGGTCGTCACCGGCTCCGCGGGCGCCAAGGCCGCCCCCGCGCTGGCACGCAATCTGACGGATCCCAACAAGCGCGTCAAGCAGCAGTCGATCCAGGCTCTGGCCATCTTTGGCCCGCTGGCCAAGGAAACCGCCTGCGCCCTGCTCGAAGCCGCCCACAACGACACCGACGCCGAAATCCGCAAGGAGGCGAGCGATGCGCTGATCAAGGTGCAGGGCGATTGAGAGCGGCTTCTGCCCTCTCTGCGCAGGCGAGCGGCGCGGCGTCAGCCCGCCGGTGAGTGGCCCTTCACCGGCGGGCTGACGCCGCGCCGCTCGCCTGCGCAGAGAGGGAGTCGCGTCACTCGTACGCCGGCTCAATCACGGAGGACATGGAGCCGGCACAATTCTTGGAGCTGAGCGGATCGGGGCCGAAGGCGTGGATCTGGTCGCGCTTCAGTTCGGCGTGTTCCCGGGTGGTGGTCAGCACGACCACCCGGCCGGTCGTGTCCACCTCGCGGGCCAGCTGGTAGCCCTTCTCGCGCGGATAACCGAAGAGCTGCTGGAGCATGCCGATGACGTACTCGTAGGTGTGATCGTCGTCGTTGAGCAGAATCACGTTGTAAGGCGGCTGCCGGCGCGTCTGCTCTTCGGTCCGCGTTGTGGTTTCGGGCAGGGTGATGGTCTTGGTGGTCATGGCACTCCACTTACCTGTTTCAGAGAGACCGGCCCAGAGCGACCAGGGTCACGTCATCGAACGGATCGGTAGCCGTGGCATGGGTCTGAACCGCCCGGGCCACCCGATCCACCACGGTTTGCGGCGGTACGTGCCCGGCTCCCTGGACCGCACGCTCAATCCCTTCCAGCTTGAACTCCTTGCCGCCTGAATCCAGCATGTCGGTAACTCCGTCCGTGAAGATCAGCAAGCAGTCGCCCGGCTGCAGAACGCGCGAACTGGCCTCGTAGGGGTATCCCTCCATGATGCCCAGAGGCACACCGCTGACGTCCTTGGAGATCACGTCCTCCAGGGGCGAACCGGGCCGGTACAGCAGCGGGGAGGGATGGCCCGCGCTGACCATCGACACCACGTGCCGGGCCGGGTCCAGCACGAGCATGGCGAACGTGACAAAGCGGTCGGCCTCGCCGGCGAACTCACAGAGCAGGTCGTTGAGCTTGCTCACCGCGGCCGCCAGGTCCGGCTCGGTGTACAGGCAGAAGCGGGTCTCCGACGACAGCTTGGCCATCATCAGGGCAGCGGGGACGCCCTTGCCGGCCACGTCGCCGACCGCCAGGGCCAGCCGGCCGTCGGTCAGCGGAATGAAGCCGTAATAATCGCCACCCACCGCCTGGGCCGGCTTGTAATGGGCCCCGAACTGATAGCCCGCTACCTCGGGCACGCTCTTGGGCAGGAAGCTGAGCTGGATGTGCCGGGCCAGCTCCAGGTCGCGTTTCAGCCGTTCCCGCTTGAGCCCGTCCTCGTAGAGCCGGGCGTTCTCCATGGCGATGGCGGCCTGATTGGCCACGCAGCAGAGCAGCTTCAGGTCTTCCTCGCTGAACTTCTTGCTGCGGTCCTGCGTGTCCAGCTGGATGACGCCAAACGGCTTGCCGTTGGCTCCGCACAGGGGCACGCACATGACCGAGCGAATCCGGAAATCGACCACGCTCTGGCTCAGCTGCACCCGGTCGTCGCGCTGGGCATCGTCCATGAGCAGGGCCTGGGCATCCTGCAGGGTCCGGCGGACGATGCTCTTGCTGAACTGGGCGTTGCCCTCGTCTATGGACCGGCGGGTCTTGACCACGCGCGGCATCAGCTTGAGCCGGCCACTCTCCCCTTCCTCGGCCAGGATCAGGAAGCCGCGGTCCGCCTGGCGAAACATCTGGAACAGGATGTCGATGATCTTGGGCAGCAGCGGCGTCAGTTCCAGGGTCTTGGACAGGTTGGAACTGATGTCGAGCAGGTGGCGGAGCTTGTCGGCCGGCTGCAATTCCAGCAGCATGTGACTGCTGTGTGTCAGCATCGCCTCGACCGTGGACGAGTTCTCGGAGATCGGAGCGTCGTCGTCCTCTTCCTCCTCTTCCGGCACAGACCTCTGGCTCTCGACGAAGGTGGCCAGGAAGTCGCAGATGCGGATCTTGTCGTTGTTCTTCAGCTGCGTGCGGACGGTGATTGCCTGGTTGTTGACGAAGGTGCCGTTGCGGCTCTTCCTGTCTTCGATGAAGTATTTGCCGTTGAGCCGGATGATCTCGGCGTGTTCCCGGCTGACGGAGGTGATGGGAATGACAATGCCGCAGTCGGGATTGCGGCCCATGATAAAGCGATCCCCGTCGAGGGAGATTTCCAGTGGTTTATCAGACCCAGCACCCTTGGTAACGTGGAGCGAAGCCATCACGGCACCCCTGGGGACATTTCGACGCATCGATGGATAGGCCGCCCACCAGCCCCTGACCCGCACCAATTTTACCGGTCGGAGGCCGTTGTTTCAAGAATCAGGCGGCCGGAATTGTGCTCGCGGCCCCGAGGAACGGCGAGCGGCGCGTGCGTCAGACCGCCCGGTAAGGGCTCCTACCGGCGGTCTGACGCCCGCGCCCGACGCCGTCCCGCGAGGGACCGTTCACGGCCGCAACCCCCGCAGCAAGTTGCCGATCGCTTCCAGCGCCTGCTCGACCACCTCCTGAGTAGGCACCGGCAAGCGCAGATACGTCTCGCCCGTTTTTTCGTCCCGGGCGACGCGCGGCATCCCGCCAGGCTGGAGAGGCCCTGGCCCGGCGGGCTTGCCCGCGGGCTTGCCGCTGCTGCCGTTCTGCTGTCCGGCGGCCACGAACTGCTGCAGCAGCGCCATGCCGGTCTGGAGCAGGCCGCTCCAGAGATCGCCCGCCGGCGTCCCGGGAAGAGCTGGCTCGTCCGCGCCGCCGACCCCGGCCGGCACCAGCGCCCCACCGCGGCTGGCACCCCTGCCGCCACGAGGCGGCGTCCCCGCTTCGGAGGGAGCCGGCCCGGCAACCTCGCCGGGCGGGGCACGCAGGGCGGCCTCGGCGTCTTCGAGCATCTCTTCGGGGATGGCCGAGGTCGCCGACTCCACCTGCTCCATGAATTTGTTGAGTCGGCTGCCGCCCAGGAAGACCTCCTTCTCGCCGCCGTCCAGCACGCCCTCGAACAGCGACTTCTTGAACTTCAGCACCTCCAGCATCCCTTCCTCGATGGTGCCCTGGGCCACGAAGTTGATCACCCGCACCGGCTGTTTCTGCCCCAGCCGATGCACCCGGCCAATGCGCTGCTCCAGCACCGCCGGGTTCCACGGCAGGTCCATGTTGATGACCACGCTGGCATGCTGCAGGTTCAGGCCGACGCCGCCCGCGTCGGTCCCCAGGAACGCCCGGCACTCCGGATCTTCCCGGAACCGGTCGATCGCCTCCTTGCGCTTGTTGGAGCTGAGACTGCCGTGGAACAGGACGTATTTCCACTTCTTGCCCTCGAAGCGCCGCTGCAGCAGCTCGTGCATCCGCGTCCACTGGCTGAAGATCACCACCTTGGTGTCCGGCTGCTCGAACAGCTCGTCCAGCAGGGTCGCCGCCTCGTCGGCCTTGCGACCATGATCGCTGCGATGATCGACCAGGTAACTGTTGTCGCAGGACATGCGCATCCGCTGCAGGGCGATCATCAGCCGGCGCTGGTCCGCCTCCGACAGGAAGCGATAGCGGCGCCACTTGGCCACGATCCGGGCCACGATTTCGCGGTTCTCCTCGTGATGCCGCAGCTGCTGCTTCGTCATGGGCACGAAGATGTTGCTGTCGATTCGCTCGGGAAGCTGATCGAGCACCTCGTCCTTGTGTCGGCGCATCAGGATCGGTTCGAGCGTCTTGCTGAGCTTGTCCAGCTCGCGGTAGCCGATCACCTTGCCGTCCTGGTCGCGGATCTGGTGCTGATCCAGCAAGCGGAAGGTCGGCCCCAGCCGGTAGCGATCGACGAACTGGACGATGGAGATCAGCTCTTCGAGCCGGTTCTCCAGCGGCGTCCCTGTCAGCACGATGGCGTAAGGCGAAACGATCCGCTTGACGCTGCGGGCGGTGCGCGTGTTCCAGTTCTTGATGCGCTGGGCCTCGTCCAGGATGATCAGGTCGGGCCCCCACTTCTCGACCAGGTCGAGATCGCGATAAATGACGTCGTAATTGACCACCTTGAAGAAGGTGTCGGTGCTGTAGTGCAGCTCCCGGCGTTTGCGCAGGCCGGTGATGACCTGGCAGGAGCGATCACTGCAGCGCTGGATCTCGCGTTCCCACTGGTGCTTGAGCGAGGTGGGGCAGATGACCAGGACGCGCTCGACGCCGTAGAGCCGGGCCATCAGCTCGGCCGTGGCTATGCCCTGGATCGTCTTGCCGAGCCCCATCTCGTCGCCCAGCAAACAGCGGCCGGCCCGGGCGGCGAACAGGACGCCCTCGCGCTGGTAGTCGTAGAGCGATACCTTGACCAGGTTGCGGAAGACCGCGCTGCGGATGCCGCGTGGGCACTGCTCGCTGACGCGCTGTTTGCGCTGCTCGGCGTCGCGAACCTCGGCGATGAATGACAGCACGTCGTCAAAGCAGCGCAGCTCCGGATCAAGAGTCCGGCCCTGGCTGAGGAACTGCTCGAAGCGGCCGAAAGCGTCCGGCAGCAGGGCGCCATCGACGCCGAAGAACTTGGCCGCCAGCCGGGCCAGCTCCACCGAGCATCTGCTGCCGGGCCGGAATCGCACCTCCCGGCGGGCACCGTACTGGAGGAAGACCTCGCTGTAAGGCGGCTGATAGCCCTGCCGCAGCTTCTCGACGGCCCCGGTCATCGTTTCCAGGCGTGCCAGGGTGAACTCGATGTGCTTGCAGGTGCCCAGGGTATTGGTGGCGAAATCCGGGCAGGTGCAGAAGTTGTCGCCGGGCCGTGCGCCGCGAATGTGGATCGAGTAGGTGTTCTGCGTCTTTGGGTTGGTGACCTCGAACATGGAGAAGAGCGGATGCTCGCCCTTGTTGATGAGCTTGTAGTCCTGTTCCCGACCAAACTGCCGGCGCAGCTCGATCTGCCAGTCTTCCAGCGACATTTCCGCCGGCTTGTGCAGCCGCGAGTATTTGCGGCGTCTGGCCTCGCTGCCCTCTCCGTCCGGTTCGGAGGGCGGCGCCGGCGGCGGCACTGGCGGCGCTGGCTCGGCCCTGCGCGCGTTCCGCGCGGCATTGGCCCGAGGGGCAGGCGGAGGCGTGACCGGACCCGGCTGCGGTCGGGATTTAACGGCTTTCTTCTTGACCTTGGTCTTGGTCTTCTTCGGCTTCCACCGCATAAGGTTTCTCCCTGGCTCGGCCGCGACAGGGTAGCGGGACCATCGCGACGGTAGTCATTGTAGTCATTGTCGCGGCAGACCTGTGCGGAATACAAGGGAAATCAGAGATTCTCAGCCGGGAAGATGGAACAAACAGCCGGATCGGTACGGCGGAGCTGGGTCGGGATGGGACCTGACAAGATTGCTTACTCGCGTTATCAATTTAGTCAGCGAATTTCTGCAAATCGCAGCCTTTTTTTCTTGACACGAGAGGCGTGAAGGTTTACTCATGAAGAAAATCTCTTCATGAGTACCCAATTTCCACGCGCGGAGTCTCTCTCATGGCACAACAGCCCTCTCGCGTTGCCCCCCGGCGTTCCGCCTTCACGCTGATCGAGTTGCTGGTCGTCATTGCCATCATCGCCATCCTGATTGGCCTGCTGCTGCCGGCGGTGCAGAAGGTGCGCGAGGCCGCGGCCCGGACGCAATGCCAGAACAACCTCAAGCAAATCGGCCTGGCGGTTCAGGATTACCATTCCGCCAATGGCTTCCTGCCGCCTGACCGCATTGCCAATGATTGGCCGACGTGGGCGGTGCTGCTGCTGCCGTACCTGGAGCAGGGAGCAATCTACGAGCGCTGGGACCTGACGTATCGCTACGCCGAGCAGCCGGTGGCGGCCGGGTCCGCGGCGGACCCCCGGCCGGTCGATCTCAAGGTCTATCTCTGCCCGTCGCGGCGTGGCCCAGGCCAGTACAGCGTGAAATATACGCTGACCCTGGGAAACGGCGCCACGGAGACGGCACCGGCCGGCGGGCTTTCGGATTATGCCAGTGTTTCCGGCGATGGCAATAACGATGGCGCCATGCGCGTCTCCCATCCGGCCGGGACCGTCAATGGCCAGGCGGTCTCCGGCACGGGACCGTTCAACAGCAGCGGCCCTGGAGCGCGCGTGCTGTCCTGGACCAGTCAAACCACCCTGAACTCCATCACGGACGGCACCAGCAACACCTTGCTGGTCGGCGAGAAGTATGTGCGCCCGCGGTCGTTCCAGGGGAAAAACGAGGACCGAAGCGTCTACGACAGCGGCAATGGCAACAACGATCGGCGCTTGATCGGGCTCAATCCCACCGCCTCCCCGCCGGAAGCATACCCGCTCATCGGCAATCCCACGCTGAATAATCCGAACCCGGCTTCCGGGGCCGCCTGGCCGGTCCTTGATCCCAGCTCGGGCCTGCCGATCGCGGAGAACGCGTCCTTCGGCGGCCCCCATCCCGGCGTGTGCCAGTTTGTTTTCTGCGATGGCAGCGTTCACGCCCTGTCCGTCAATCTCAGCACCACCTTGCTGGGGTATCTGGGTCTGCCCGAGGATGGGCAGCAGATCAGCGGGCAATTCTGAGCGTCGATTCCTCAAGCCGCTTGCGGCTCAGGACGCGGTGATCGTGGTCGTTGTCCCCTGCTGGCGCAGCGTCTCCAGGGCCAGTCCCAGCGGCTCCAGCAGTTCCTCCTGCACCAGCGGCGCTTCGGCCGCGCTGGTCCAGGCCTGAATGGCCAGCAGCCGTTTGTCGTCGCTCCACTCCTGGACAAGGACGCGGGGCGGCGGTTCGCGGTGAATGCGCGGGTCGGCCAGCAGCCGCTCCCGCAACTTTTCCCGGAGGCTCTTCAGGTCGTCGCTGGCGCACACCGCCAGCGTCCATTGCACCCGGAGTGTCGGCAGCGTGCTGGCATTGCGGAAACTGGCGGCCATCAGCTGCGTGTTCGGCACCGTGACCACCTGGTTGTCGCTGGTGATCAGCACCACGTGAAAGGGGAAAATCTCCGCCACCCGGCCGCGGATCGTGCCGGTTTCGATGAGGTCGCCGACGCGCAGCAGGCGGAAGGAGAGCAGCACCAGGCCGGCAGTGAAATTGGCCAGGGTGTTTTGCAAGGACAGGGCCACGGCCAGGCCGGCCGCGGCCAGCACCGTCAGCAGCGAGCCGGTCGGCACTCCCAGCCGCTGCAGGATGCCGATGCCGATCACCACCAGCAGGATGCCGCGCACCGAGTTGGTCAGAAACGAGACGAGGGACGGCTCCATCCGGCTGCGTTCCAGCCCCCGCCGCAAGGGCGGCATCAGGTAGCGCAGCACCAGCAGGCCCACGACCAGGATCAGCACCGCGCCGAATCCATTCCAGAGCCACGGGTAAACGGAGACCCAGAAAACCTCCCAGAACCTGTCCATGCGGCCCTCCTGCCAGAATTCTCCTCAAGGCTCTCCCACCGATGCCAGAACAGGTCCCCCGAACCCGGAACGCCAGCGTTCCGAAAGACCGGGCGAGAAAAAAGTCAGATTGTCCTTGACAAGATCATGAGAGTTTTCTACTGATAAATGATAACTCATTCACAATGCCGTGAACCCCGTGAGGAGTCCCACCCATGGCACAACAACCGACTCGCACCCGCCCGGCCTTCACGCTGATCGAGCTGCTGGTGGTGATTGCCATCATCGCCATCCTAATTGGCCTGCTCTTGCCTGCCGTGCAGAAGGTCCGCGAGGCCGCGGCCCGGGCGCAATGCAGCAACAACCTGAAACAGCTCGGCCTGGGCCTGATCAATTTCCACGACGCCAACAACGGCTTTCCGCCCGCCAAGAAAACCAGTCCCGCTACCTCCTGGGTCCCCTTCGTCTTCCCCTACGTCGAACAAACGATTCTGTTCGAGCGCTACGACTTCAACGTTGCCTACAACGTGGCGCCCAACGACGTCAATCCCGGCGGCCCCAACCAAACGGTGGTCAAGACCCTGCTCTGCCCCTCGGCGCCGTCCGGCCGGTTTGGCAGCAAAAAAATGGCGATCACCGACTATGACGCTGTCAACCAGGTGACACGCCCCAACCCGGCCGTCATCAACATGCCCCCTTCCGACGGCACCTTCCTGGGAGTGCTCGGCGAGAACCTCTACCGGCACATCACCGAGGTGACCGACGGCACCTCCAACACGATCCTGCTGGCGGAGTCGGCCGGTCGCAACCAGCACTGGGTCATGGGCCGGATGACCTCGACCTCGGGGACAACGGGGGCCTGGGCCAATCCCGCGACGGAGATTGTGGTCTCCGGCTTCAACACTTCGACAATGAAGGTCCCAGGCTCCTGCGGGGTCAATTGCACCAACGCCAACGAGATTTACGCCTTTCATCCCGCGGGGGCCAACATCCTCCTCGTGGATGGTTCCGTTCACGTGATCAAGGCCCAGACCGACGTCAACGTCGTGGTTGCCCTGATGACCCGTTCCCACGGCGACGTTGTGCCGCCCAATGCCTTTAATTGAGTCACGCTCTCCAGGAGCGTCCATCCAGGCCCGTGGCTCACGCCCCACGGGCCTGGCCCCGTTGTTCCTTCCTGACCGCGCCGTCCCCGGCAACCCTCTCGCAAGCAAACATACCCAGCTCGTTCCGGAACCTCACAGGCCCACGAGACCTGGCCGCACGGCCAACACCATGGATTGTCTGCCCTATGATGAGAATTAATGATAAATAATTAGAATATACACATTTATACCTAACCCCCTTGACATCGGTTAATGAAAGCGATCTCATGACAATAAGTTTTTGTCCATGCCATCCTTGAACGGGAGTCCGTCCAATGATCGTACGGAGGTCCTTTCTCCTTCACAAAGACCGGAGAGGTTTCACGCTGATCGAGCTTTTGGTGGTGATCGCCATCATCGCTATCCTGATCGGCCTGCTGTTACCGGCCGTGCAGAAGGTCCGCGAAGCCGCCGCGCAGGCGCAATGCACGAACAACTTGAAGCAGCTGGGCCTGGCCCTGATGAATTTCCACGATGCGCAGCAAGGCTTTCCGCCCGCCAAGCTCGACAATACCGCCCCGTACACCTACCCGACGACCTCCTGGACGCCGTTCATCCTCCCTTACATTGAACAGACCGCGGTTTACCAGCGGTACAACTTCAACGTGGATTACAACGCGGCCCCCAACGACGTCAATCCCAGCGGCCCCATCCAGACCGTCATCAAGACCTTCTTGTGCCCCTCGGCCCCGTCTGGCCGGCTGGGGAGCAAAAACGCGGCGATCCTGGACTACGACGCGACCAACCAGGTGACCCGTCCCAATTCGTTCGTCACCAACATGCCCGCGTCCGACGGCACGTTCCTTGGCGTCCTCGGCCACAACGTCTACCGGCGCATCACGGAGGTCACCGATGGGACCTCCAATACGATCCTGCTCGCGGAGTCGGCCGGGCGGAACCAGACCTGGAAGATGGGGCAAATGACCTCGTCCTCGGGCCAGACCGGCGCCTGGGCCAACCCCGGGACGGAGATTGTCGTCACCGGCTTCAACATCGCAAGCAACTCGACTCTGGGTGCCTGCGCGGTCAATTGCACCAACGCCAACGAGATCTACGCCTTTCATCCCGGGGGGGCCAACATCCTCCTGACCGATGGGTCGGTTCACGTGGTCAAGGCCCAAACCGACATCAACGTGGTGATTGCCCTGATGACCCGCGCCCACGGCGACGTTGTGCCGCCCGGTGCCTTTAATTGAGCAACGCGCGCCGGGAACGCAAAGCCAGGCTAGCGCCCACCGCCGCGCGGCCTGGCTTTTTCGTCCTTTCCTGCCTCAGGCTGCCGAGGCTTTTCCTTGCAGGAACAAGCCCCTTTTCCTCTTTGCGAACCCTTCTCACGCGGTGAATCCAGTCCTTCACCGCCCGCCGCACGACGCTGTACCAGGACAGCTGCGTTTTCCGCAGCAATGATGAGAAGTCATGACAATGATGAGAATGTACACATATACATGAAATACCCTTGACAGCCTGAAACGAAAGCGATCCCATACAAGGATTACATCATCTCGGCACCACCTTTGAACTGGGAGTACGTCCAATGATCCGAGAGGCCCGACATCTTCGCGGAGGCCACCGGGGGTTCACGCTGATCGAGCTGCTGGTGGTCATTGCCATCATCGCCATCCTGATTGGCCTGCTGTTGCCGGCGATTCAGAAAGTCCGCGAATCGGCGGCGCGGACGCGATGCATCAACAACCTGAAGCAGCTCGGTCTGGGGTTGCTCCAGTACCACGACGCCAATGGGACCTTTCCCGCCTCCAAGGCGACCACTCCGGTAATAATCACCTGGGTTCCGTTCATCTTCCCCTACGTTGAACAGACAGCACTTTTCCAGCGTTACGACTTCACTTCGGACTGGAACGTCGCACCCAACGACGTCAATCCCGGCGGCCCCGACCAGGTGGCCCTCCCGATTCTCCTCTGCCCGTCGGCGCTCCCGGGTCGCCTTGCGTCCAACAAGCGCGGGATCACCGACTACGACGCGGTCAACTCGATCACCAATCCCGATGCGTACGTCACGACCATGCCCAAAAAGCCGGCCGACGTTGGGGTCATGGCCAACAATGCTTATCGCCGGATCACCGACGTTACCGACGGCACCTCGAATACGCTCATTCTCGCGGAGTCGGCGGGCCGCAACGACAAATGGCAAATGGGGGCCAAGGTTGGGACGGGGGCGACCGGAGCCTGGGCCAACCCGGCGACGGAGATTCACGTCACGGGCTTCGACATCGCGTCGGCGACGCTGCCAGGCGCCTGCGGGGTCAATTGCACCAACCAGAATGAGATTTATGCCTTTCATCCCGCCGGTGCCAACATCCTCATGACGGATGGATCGGTTCACATGCTCCTCGCGGGCACGAACATCAATGCCGTGATCCCGGTGGTGACCCATGCGGATGCCGACGTGATTCCACCCAACACCGTCTATTGAGCAAGGCTCGCCAGGACTTCAAAGCCAGGCCACGTGGCCAGGTCCCGCACAGGCCTGGCGTTTTCGTTGTCCCCGAACCTCGAACCCTTGGGTGACCCTGGTGCAGGGAAGCAGGAAACCCCGTTTGAGTCCGAACGTCACGGGGCGGCCCCTGAACCTCCCTGCGGCACCCCACCCCCCGGCAGACCCGGAGGCACGTTGGGCGGACCGGCCGGCGGGGGCGCGCCAGGCAGCGGCACCGGCCTGATGACTGCACCAGGCGGCGGCATGGCCGGGCCCGGAGGCGGTGGCAGTCCGGGCGGCAGCGGGCCGGGCGGACCCGGAAGCGGCGGCCGGGGCGGGGCATCGCCGATCGTCTTCGCTCGTTCCCGCAGCGGCAGCGCCTGCTGCAGCACGGCCTGCGGATCGTCCTGCTGCAAGGGCTGCAAGCAGTAGTGCAGCCGGCGAACGTCGCGCAGTTTGAACGGCAGCAGGTTCTCGCTGATGAAATCGATGCCCCCCCATTCGTAAAAGGGCGCCTTGACGTCCTCGACGACTTGCAGCGTGGTGTAGCGGTCGCGGATCAGCGTGAACTTGTACTTGCCGTAATAAACGAAGTGATCGTCGCAGGGCGTGAAGCCGATCGGTTGCGATAGCCCTTCGCGCAGCACCAGGGCACCGGGCGGATCCGAGGTGATGACAAAGCGGCGCTCGACGCAACCCAGGTTCCAGGTGGCCAGCAGCACGGCGGTGACTGCAACACGGAATCGCTTCATGGAATTGGTCCCTGCCTGGCGCCGCCGGCCGGTCCGTCCCTGCGACCGCCTGTTCTGCCACGCAAACGAAGGGCCCCGTCATAAGGACGCCGGGCAGCCGTGTCAAGAGCAGCCCGGCCGGAGCCGCGCACGCAGCGCAGCGGAGGAAGCGGCCCGTGTACCCCGCAGGGCCGCTTACTCCGCTGCGCTGCGTGCGCGGCTCGGCCAGTCAAAAGCGTGAAGAAAAATCCCGCAAGATTCCTCCTTGCGGCGCAGGCCATTTGGGTGGACAATTCGGCGAAGCGGCTTGCCCTGTGCAAGGCTGCTTCCAGGGTGTAGCATAAAGTAACGAACGAATTTGACACCTCGGGGTGATGTCCGGTGATCCGCTTCGATCAGATCGAGCAGGCCAGCTTGACGGACGTGGGCGTCCGACGCAGCCACAACCAGGACAACTACACGGTGCAGCTGGCTGCCGACGAGGAGCAATGGCAAAGCCGGGGCCATCTGTTCCTGGTGGCCGACGGCATGGGAGCGCACGCCGTTGGCGAGAAGGCCAGTGAACAGGCGGTCCGGGTCATCCCCCACGTCTACCTCAAGTATGCCTCGCAAGGCCCGGCCAATGCCCTGCGCAAGGCGTTCACCGAGGCCAACGCCAGCATTCACGCCTTCGGCCAGGCCAACCGCGAATTCCGGGGCACGGGCACGACCGGCACGGCCCTGCTGCTCCGTCCGGACGAGGCCTGGATCGGCCACGTCGGCGATAGCCGGGTCTACCGCATCCGCGAGGGCCAGATCGAGCAGCTCAGCTACGACCACAGCCTGGTCTGGGAGTTTGCCCGGATGAAGGGGATCGATCCCGAGGACGTGCATGACATTCCCAGTAACGTGATTCACCGCTGTCTCGGTCCGGAGGCGAACGTCAAGGTGGACGTCGAGGGCCCCCATCCGCTGCGGCACGGCGACACGTTCCTGCTGTGCAGCGATGGCCTGAGCGGCCAGGTCAGCGACATGGAACTGGGTGCGGTGGCCAGTCTGCTGCCGCCGGCCGAGGCCTGCCGCTTCCTGGTGGACCTGGCCAACCTGCGTGGTGGGCCGGATAACATCACGGTGATCATTGTCAAGGTCCCGGATGGGCCCCAGGCCAACGGCGTTGTCCGGGAACCGCGCTGGTCGCGGGCCCTGGTGCTGCCGCGTCTGCCCTGGTGGGTGCTGTCCCTGGGAGGCGGTGCCGTGCTCGCGGCCGGGGCCACCTACATGGCGGCCGCGGAGGTGCCGGGCACGCTGCTGGCCTTCGCGGTCGCAGCCGCCGCCATCCTCACCGGCCTTGTTGGTCTGTGGTGGCACTATCGGCAAGAGGGGATCGAGGCACCTCCTGATGAGGAACAACCCCGGCCACGCATTCACCGCCGCCGCAGTTGCCGGCTGGAGAGTCACCTGGTCGAGAAACTGGTCCATGCCCTGGGTACGCTGAAGCAGCGTGCCGAGGAGAAGAAGGCCGAGCCCGACTGGAACGATTACCAGGCCCACCAGGCCCAGGGCCAGCAGCTGGCCACCAGCGGCGATCTGTCCGGGGCCTTCCGCGAGTACTGCCGGGCCATGCTGCCCTTGACCCGGGCGCTGCACAAATTGCGCAACAAGGAAGAGGTGTTCAAGCCGGTCTGGGACAAGAGCAACTGAGTTCGACGTTTGCCCTTTTTTGGAGTGCGGCAGTAGCTTTGCTCTGCCGCTTTTGTTTCTCTTGGTTTTCTTTCTTCTTTTGTTTTTTTGGACTGTGGGCGGAACAAGGGCAAAGCCAAAAACAAAAGGCCAAACAAAAGCGGCAGAGCAAAGCTACTGCCGCACTCCAAAAAAGGGGACAAGAGCAACTGAGCTTGGGGATCGATTTGCTTTCGTTTTCTGGAACAAAGGGATGACCGTGGCCAGTTCGAGCGGCCTGCTGCCGCGCCTGTGGCGGGCCCTCCGGCCTGTCTCCCGAACCGTCGTGCCCTGTGCCGTTGCCTGTCCCGGCTGCGGCCAGACCTGGCACGGCTGGCGCAAGGAGCGCCATCAGGTGGTCTCCTGTCCGCGCTGTCAGCACCCCCTTTTCCTTCTGCCCAGCAGTCCCTTCGTCCCCGGAGCAGCCGGAGACGCTGCGACCGCAGAGAAGAGACGGCGTTCCTTCTGGGTGATGCCAGCCCTGGCGGGAGCCGGGACGCTGCTGCTGCTGGCGCTGCTGGTCCTGGCGGTGCTGCCGTATCTGCCGCGCCGGGACGCTTCCTCGACGGAGCCATCCCGGAAGATCGAAACGCGCATCGAATCGGGCCGGACTGCTCTGGCGGGGGGCGGCTTCCACCAGGCCGCGGTGGAACTGGGCGAGGTCTGCAAGCAGCTGCGGAAGCAGCCGGGCTTGCTCTCCCCAGCCCGGCACCGCGAGGTGGAACAATGGTATTGCCAGGCCGACCTGCTGGATCGGCTCCTGAGCCAATCGTTGCAGGAACTGCTGCATCAGGCCCAGGCCGCCGGCCGCGAAGAGGAGTGGCGCGTTCGCTTCCAGAGTGATTACCAGGGCAAGACTGTGGTGTTCGACGACCTGCTCCGGCGCGACGCGGAGGGCCGGCCGCAGCTGAGCTTCACCGCCGTCCGGTCGGGCGAGGTGGAGGGCGCCTGGCACTGGAGGAAGTCCGGCTGCTGGATCGGCTGCCGCTGGTTCAGCCGCAGCGCGTGCTGTTCGGGGCCCAGCTGGCCAGCTTTGCTCGCGAACCGGGCGGCCACTGGGTCATCCGCTTCGAGCCCAACAGCGGCGTGCTGCTGACCGATCCGGATGCGTTCCGGGCCTGCGCCCCGCTCTTGCTGGACCGCGACCCGGACGTCGCCCGGGTGCTGGAGCGGCAGAAGGATTGGCTGGAGCAGCTGCCTTCGGTGACAAGGTGACAGGGTGACAAGGTGACAAGGTGACAGGTTTTCTTTCACCTTGTCACCTTGTCACCTTGTCATCTTCTCCCGCGAGGGCCTCTTCGTGGAGCGCGCGCACGCACCCCACAAGCTCCGAAAGGGAAAAGGGTTTGGCCAGCACGCGGACGGCGTGGGGCGTCTGGAGGTTCTCGCCGCTGGCGCTGGCGGCCCCGGTCATGAGGCAGCAGCGCAGGGACGGTTTGAGCTGCTGCAGCGTTCGCAGAGTGGCAAAACCATCCAGGCCCAGCATGTGCAGGTCCACCAGGGCCACGGTGATGGCTTCGGGATGAGTCCGCAGGATTTCAACGGCTTCCGCTCCGGAAGAGGCGAGGAAGACCCGGAAGCCACTGAATTGCAGGGCGGCGCTGATGAAGCTCAGGACGACCGGCTCGTCGTCCACGGCCAGGACCGCAGGCGGCTGGGCTCCCCGATCAGATGCCGAATTCATGGCGATTCCCTCCGCAGGATCACAAGGAGGACGCCAACCATACCCTTGCGGTACGGCGTGGACGGGACCCAATGGGGAGTGCGCGAATTGTACAAGGCGGGCTCGGCAATGGCAATCAGGAAAAAAAGTGCGCAGACAAGAAGCCGTCAGGTGGGCGAGGGATTTCCTTCCCGCGTCCGGCACCGAGGTGCCGGAAAGGGTCAGTGTCCGGAGTTGCTTCCAGGAAGCAAAGCCCCCACGAACACTTCCAGCGCCGAGGAGTTGCTCAGGGCGGGCTCCCTGCCCTGGATTTCCAGGTTTCTGTTTGGATCCCGGCCGGTTGTTCGGTTTCGGAAGCCGCCTCCAGGACAACTCGATGCGGCAACGGTGCCGCCGGGACTTTCTCTCCTGCTCCTCCGCTGAGCCGGCGAATCACAACGTAGAACACCGGGGTGAAGAGCAGCCCGAACAGGGTCACGCCCAGCATGCCGCTGAACACCGCGACTCCCAGGGCCACGCGCATCTCCGCCCCGGCCCCCTGGGCGAACACCAGGGGCAGCACCCCCAGAATGAACGCAAACGACGTCATCAGGATCGGCCGCAGTCGGGTGCGGCAGGCCTCGACCGTGGCCTCAACCCGGGTGAGCCCCTCGTCCTCGCGCTGCTTGGCGAACTCGACGATCAGGATGGCGTTCTTGGCCGCCAGCCCGACCAGGACCACCAGGCCGATCTGCGTGAAGATGTTGTTGTCCAGCCCGACCATCCACACGCCCAGCAGCGCCGCCAGCAGGCACATCGGCACGATCAGGATGATCGCCAGCGGCAGCGTCCAGCTTTCATACTGGGCCGCCAGCACCAGCAGGACAAAGAGCACGGCCAGCGGGAAGACCAGCTTGGTCAGGACGTCCTCGCTCGCCTTGATCTGCTGGAAGGTTAGTTCGGTCCATTCCGAGGTCATCCCATGCGGCAGCTCGTCTTGCGCAACCTGGTCCATCAGGGCCAGCGCCTGCCAGGAGCTGGTGCCGGGCGCGGGCATGCCGTTGATCTCGGCGGAGGGTTCCTTGTTGTAGTGGTTGACGACGGCGGGGCCGGTGACGGACTTGACGTGGATCATCGTGCTCAGGGGGACCATTTCCCCCGTGGCGTTGCGGACCTTGAGGTTGCCGACGTCCTCGGGCCGCAGCCGATACCGGGCGTCGGCCTGGACGTTGACCTGCCAGTTGCGGTTGAAGAGCGTGATGTCGTTGACGTAGGCGGAGCCCAGGTAGCACTGCAAGGTATCGAAAACGACGTCCAGGTCCACCTTCTGAGCCTGGGCCTTGACCCGGTCCACGTCCACGTAGAGCTGCGGCTGGTTGGCGCTGAAGGTGCTGTAGAGCCCGGTAAGCCCGGGCCGGGCGTTGCCCTGCTCGATCACGTTGGCCACGCCGGCTTGCAGCGCCTCCAGTCCGAGCCCGCCGGGGTCCATGACCTGCATCTTGAATCCGCCCGTGCTGCCCAGACCGTCCACCGGCGGCGCTCCGAAGACGCCGACCTGCGCCTCCTCGATCTCGTCGAAGTAGAGCTTGCGCAGCCGGGCCAGGACGGCGTCGGCGCTCAGGTCATGCTTGCCCGCACGCTCCTCGAACGGCTTGAGGACGACGAACATGCCTCCCGAATTGGAGATGTTGTTGCTGGTCAGCACCGAGTAGCCCGGCAGGCTGATGGTGTGAGCGACGCCGTCATCGGCCAGGGCCATGCGGGTCATCCGGGCCACGACCGCGTCGGTTCGCTCCAGGCTGGCCCCATCGGGGAGCTGGGCGTTGACCACCAGATAGCCCTTGTCCTGCTGGGGAATGAATCCCTTCGGGACGACCTGGAACCCGACGGCGGTCAGGCCCAGCAGCCCGACGTAGAGCAGCAGCATGATGGTGGTAATTCGCAGGATGCCCCGGACCATCTGGCCGTAACCGCGGGCGAACCAGTCGAACACCCAGTTGAAGAGGTCGAAGAACCACAGCAGGGCCTGGTTGACGGGCGCATTGAGGAACCAGCCCGCGAAAAAGCCGGCCGCGACCACGCCGGCCCGCAGCGACCACAGCCTGGCCAGCTGCTCGACCGTCTCGGCCGACTGGCCGTGATGTCCGGGCTCCGGCGCCAGGCCGAGCTTGTGGGCGAGGATGGGCGCCAGGAAGAAAAAGGCCAGGGCCCCGCCGATCAGGGCCACTCCCAGCCGGGGCAGGGCCTCGCGCGTGTCGCCCCCGTGTTCCTTGGAATGGGGTTTGATCAGGGTCACGGCCCGGGCGGGGGCCATCGTCATGGCGTTGATCGCGGAGATGATCGTCGAGGCGGCGATGGTCAGGGCGAACTGCTTGTAGAACTGGCCGCTGATGCCCGCGATGAACGCGGTCGGGATGAACACCGAGCTGAGCACCAGCGTGATGGCGATCACCGGGCCGGTGATCTCGTCCATGGCCTTGATGGTCGCCTCGCGCGGCGGCAGGCCCCGGGCCATCCAGCGCTCGATGTTCTCGACCACCACGATGGCATCATCGACCACGATGCCGATGGCCAGCACCAGACCAAAAAGCGACAGGTTGTTCAGCGAGAAGCCCAGCAGAGCCATGACCGCGAAGGTGCCGATCAGCGACACGGGCACGTCGATCATCGGCAGCAGCGTGGCCCGCCAGTCCTGGAGGAAGACGAGGACGACGATGAAGACAAGAACAAACGCTTCAAAAAGCGTCTTCCAGACTTCGTGGATCGACTCGTCGATGAACACGGTGGTGTCATAGACGATCTTGTCTTCGATCAGGAGCCTGGTCGTGCCGTCGCTCTCGCTCTTCCAGGGGAACTTCTTTTTTCTCAGCTCGTCCATCTTCTTCCGGATGTCCTGGGCGGTCTTCAGAGCGTTGGAGCCGGGCAGCTGGAAGATGGCAATGGTGACCGACGGCTCGCCGTCCAGGTAGCTGTTGACGTCGTAGTTCTTGGCACCCAGCTCGACCCCTTTCTGGTCCTTGGTGTCCTCGACAATCACGTCCTTGAGGTAGGTCAGGCTGCCGTTGTCCCCGGTCTTGACGACGATCTTCTTGAACTGGTCTTCATTCTCGAGCCGGCCCAGGGTGTTGAGCGTCAGCTGGAAGTTCTGGCCGGCGGGCGTTGGCGGCTGGCCAAGCCGGCCGGCCGCGACCTGCTGGTTCTGCTTGCGGATGGCCGATGTGACGTCGCCGGCCGTCATGTTCCGGGACGCCAGTTTCCGCGGGTCCAGCCAGATGCGCATGCTGTAGTCGCGCGATCCCAGGAACTGCACGTCGCCGACGCCTTTGACGCGGGCCAGGTCGTCCTTGACGTCGATGGAGGCGAAGTTGGAGAGGTGCAGCTGGTCGTAAACGGGCGTTTCCTTGCCGGTCTTCGGGTCCTTTTCCTTGGCGGAAACAAGGTTGATGCACAACAGAATGCTCGGGGACTTCTTCTTGGTGGTGACGCCCTGGCGCTTGACCTCGTCCGGCAGCTTGGCCTCCGCGATGGCCACCCGGTTCTGGACCAGCACCTGGGCCATGTTCAGATTGGTCCCCAGCGCGAAGGTCACGTCCAGGGTCATCTGCCCGTCGTTGGTGCAGCGCGAGGCCATGTAAATCATGTCCTCGACACCGTTGACTTCCTGCTCGATGGGCGTGGCGACGGTCTCGGCCACCACCCTGGCACTGGCGCCGGGATAGCTGGCGGTCACCGAGACCGTGGGCGGAGCGATCTCCGGGTACTGGGCGACCGGGAGCTTCAGAAGAGCGACCAGGCCCACGATGACGATCGCCACCGAGAGGACCGTCGCGAACACCGGGCGATCCACGAAGAAGCGTGCAAACATGGCCCGTCAGCTCCCTCAGTTCTTGGTTGCGGGCTGGGAAGGCCGACGCGGGACAACCTTGATCCCGTCCCGGACCCGTGCGATGCCGTTGACGATCACCCAGTCGTCCGGCTGAAGCCCCTCCGTGACGATCTGCATGCCGTCGATCAGCCGGTCCAGCTTGACGTCGCGCCGTTCCACGACGTCCTGATCGTTGACGACGTAAACGAACTTGCGCCCTGCTCCGAGCCAATGGCCTGCTCGCTGATCAGCATCACCTTGTGGGGATCGCTCACGGGAATCTGGACACGAGCCCGCATGCCGGAATCGATGATCCCCTTGGGGTTGGGCAGCGTGCCGCGTACCTGAATGGTGCCGGTGCTCGCCTTGACCTGGTTGTCGGTGAAATCAAGCAGGCCCTTGTGGGGAAAGCCCTTTTCGCCATCCAGGGCGACCTCGACCGGAATCTTCAGCTCCTTGATTGGAACCTCGATCTCGGCTTTCGACCTGTCCCTGGCGTAGTCCTTCCGGTAGCGAAGCAGTGAGCGCTCGTCCACGTCGAAGTAGACGTACGTGGGATCGACGGTCGTGATGGTGGTGAGGAGGGTCTCACCGCCGCTGGCGTTCACCAGGTTGCCCCTGGTCACCTGGGCCCGGCTGATCTTGCCGGCGATCTTGGCCGTAACCTTGGTGAAGCCAAGGTCCAGCTGGGCCTGCTCGACCGCGGCCAGGGCCTTGAGACGTTCGGCCTGGGCGACTGCTTGCTTGGCCGACCAGACCTCCACCTCTTCCCGGGTAGACGCCCCGGACCGCAGCAGCTGCGAGTAGCGGGCGTATTCCTTGCGGGCCAGCTCCAGGCTGGCCTCGGCGGCGGCCTTCTGGGCCTCGGCGGCGTCCAGGGTGGCCTTGTAGGGCCGGGGATCGATTTCAAACAGCGGGTCCCCTTCCTTGACCAGCTTGCCGTCCTGGAAGTAGACCTTGTCCAGGTGCCCCCGGACGCGGGCCCGCACCTCGACGGTCTCGACGGCGGCGATGCGGCCCTCGTAGTCGTCGTGGTCAATGACCTCCCGGAGCTGGGGCTGCCGGACGGTGACGGGGGGTGCCGATTCCGGGTTGGTGGGTGGGGAGGTGTTGCATCCCCAGAGCCCCCCAAGGAGGATCACGAGCCCACCGCAACGCCCGAGAAGGGAATGTTGGCCGATCATGTCAGGTGCCTCCTTTTGTTGTTTCCGGGACCTGATTGTGTTCTTGCGTCTGCCATCGAGTATGATACTCGCGGAGCAGGGCAATCGCCTGGTCGGCCGTCTCCACGCAGCGCGGAATCGTCACGTCTTCGAGGTTGATCAACGGCGGCTGGGTTGTCAGCAGGTTGGTCCTGACCCAGTCCACCAGCCCAACCCAGATCTTGCCCACCAGGATCAGCGGCGTGGCGTGCAGGTGCCGGACCTGGAGCAGTTGCCAGACCATCATGGTTTCGAGGACCGTGCCGATTCCCCCCGGAGCGACCACAAAGGCGTCCGAGGTCAGCACAAAGTGGTGCAGCCGGGTGAAGAAGGTCTTGTGCTCGAACGCCTGTTCGACAAACGGATTGACTTCCTGCTCGAAGGGCAGGTCCACGCGAATGCCGATGGAGCGGTTGCGCTCCGGAGCCTGGGCGGCGGCCGCTCCCTCGTTGGCGGCCTGCATCAGACCCGGCCCGCCGCCGGTGATGATGTCACAACCCATCTCGGCCAGGGCCGCGGCGATGCGCTTGACTTCCTCGTAGGCGAACGTCCCTGGCTGGGCCCGAGCTGAGCCGAAGATCGTCACCCGGTAGCGCTCGCGCCTGGACGGGCGCAGGCGGGTCAGGTTGTTGACGATGTCCCAGAGGCCGAACACGGTGCTGACGAGGATGTCCTTGACTCCTTCTTCGTCAGCGAGGCTAACCGTTTGGGTATCCTTCGCAACCGACTCGGGTGTACTCATGAGCATCCCTTTCGCTCGAGTCTGGCAGCATGACCTGGCTGAAGGTCCGTCCCTCGGCCGGGTATTCTTTCAGTTGCTCTGTTGATTGGAAGCCAGGCAGCAACGCAACACCAGAGATGGATTGCTGCAGGCGCCGGACCCCATCATCCCGCCCGCAGGACTTCTTCTGCTACTGTAGTGATTCCGCCCAGCAACGGCCTCTTGTAGCCGAAATTGCGAGTACCAGAGGATCTTTTCCAGGAAAATGACAAAATGATTAAGAGCGGTCGGAAAGAAAGCAAGGAGGCCGGGCTTCCTGGGCGAGGAAGAAGCCGCGGCCCGCTGCCGGGGAAGCGGCACCCCAAGGGATGTCACATCCTCGACTGGATCCTCTCGAAGGAGTGATTCTCAACTCCTCCATCGGATTCGATTGCCGGTTGCGTTTTGGCAGACGCGAAGGGGACGGCCCAGTGGCCGCCCCCTTCGCCGTTGAGGTGCAGCCCACACGGAGTACCAGGGGCAGCCCCACCTGAGCCGGGGTCATTTGTCCTTTTTCTGGGGCAGCACCGATTCGGGCCCCTCGAACACGATGTCCCCCTCGAATGGCTTGCCTACCAGTTCCTGGACTTTCGCCTTCTGGGCAGTCGAAAGCATCGCCCGGATTTTGTCGCGGGTTTCCGCACGCAGTTTCGCGAACTGCTCCTTTCTCTCGGCGGGGTTGGTGTCGTGAAGGAGCTTCGCCAGCTTTTTGTGAGTCTCCTCCTGGATCGCCGCGAACTTTTGTTTCTGGTCAGCGGTCAATTCGAGGGCCTTGGCGATCTCCGGCCGGGAGAGCTGATGCAGGCCGGTCATCTGCAGCGTGATCTGGATGAGGCGCTTGTCCTGCTGCGGCGTGAGCGTGTCTTTCAGGAACTGCTGGTTCTCCTTCTCCATCTTCTCGATCTTCTGCTTCCGCTCCGCCGCGCCGAGCTTGCACGACTCCAGGAAGGCGTCGTGCTGCTTGTTCGTGAAGGCCATGACCTTCTTGGTAACTTCGGGGGTGAGCTTCAGCTCCTGCTGAACCGACTTTTGCCGCAAGAGGAGCAGCTGGACCGTCGTCCCCTCAGGAACGATCGTGTCCGCCGCCTGGGCCGCCGGCAGCCACGCGCCGGCAACCGCCAGGACCAGAACCCATTGGAACGTACGCATTGTCTTCCTCCAAAAGGGCTTCAATCCCTGGGTCCGGCCAGCCCGGCCCACCGTGAGCCAGGAGTCGCTCGGACCCACCTGTCAGGACATCCCAGGCGAATGACCGATCGCTAATAGCAGCGGCAGCGACACCCGCAACCACCGCAAGCGGCACAGTAGGCGATCACGTCCCCGACCAGGACCTCGTCCGTCAAGCCGTCGGGAGGGGTAGTGGGGAACACGAAGCGGCGCAGGGTCGCGGTCTCTTCCACCTTGACCTCCATGCCTTCCTCCAGCTGCACCTCGGTGTCGGCCGGCACCTCCAGGCCGTACTCGACCAGCAGGGCACGCGGGTCCGACCGCAGCCGCTTCATGAGACCCTCATCACACCACGCCCGGGCCACGATCTGGCTCCACAAGAGATCGTCCGAAATCCTCCGAATCATTTGACGCCACCTCCAAAAAAGGGATCAGGGAAACCACACGATGCCGCTTGGATCCAATGTCGCCCTGGAACTGGTTAACCCCGATCCAGGTCATTCGTTTCTTCCTCACGCCGTTGGCTGCCCAGAAGGAACTCGCCCACAGACGTTTCGGCGTAATAGTCCATCCCCGCCGCCCGGGCGAACAGGTCCGCGTTACCGCTGCCGACGGCGCAGGGGGCCAGGCCCATCGCCGTGGCTGCCAGGTACGTGGTCTGGTAGACCACGCCGACGTGCTTGAGCGTCAAGGCGTAGGCGATGGACTCATACTTCCAGGCCAACCGTGGGAAGCGTGCCGCCAGAATCAGCAGCACCTGGAGGCTGTCTTCGGGCAGGCCGGTGGACTCCGCGGCGTCTCGAAGCATCTGCTGCACCTCCGGCGTCCGGTCGGAGAGGCGGATCAACTGGTGCTCCGCCGGGTCGTAGTGATACAGCCCGGGCTCCAGGTTCACGCAGCGGCTCACCACGACGTACGTCTCCAGTTCGTAGAGGCCTCCCCCCGCCGGATACGGCCGGCTGGCAAAGTCCATTCGCATCGGACCGTGAGGGGTTGTGACCTCCTCCTGCCGAAACTCTTTCACCCGTGCGATGCGGAACAGGAACTCCCCCAGCTGGCGAGCCGTGAGCGGCTGGGCCGAGTCGTAAGCGCGGACCGAGTGCCGTCGTTCCTGGACCCACGCCAGCGGCGGGTCGTCGCGCTGGAGCCGCTCCAGGTCGGGTCGGTACAGCTCGAAGGACTCACCGGCCATTCGCGGTTTCAGGGCGGGCGGCGGGGCGAGCCGGCCGGCCAGGCGATACGTACCCCCGCAGGGGGCGTCGGTCCTTCCCAACCGGCTGCGGGCGTGAAACAGCAAATCGTGGAATTCCCACGATTGCAGGGCCGGGGTATCGTCCGCGGCGCAGGTTCCCTCGGATCCCATGGGCCCGAGCATCCCTGCTCGCAGCAGGAGGGCGAGCATCCCGGCGATAGCGTCCGCCGACAGGCCGCCGAGGCGTTCGCCCAGTTCCCCCGCCGTGGCTGGCACCGCCAGGGCACCGGCGAGGGCTGCCGCCCGCCCGTCCTTCAAGAGGATCCGTGCAGGGACCAGGGGCGACTCCAGGATCGCCTCCTCGCCCGAGCGGCGCAGGTGAGCGAATCGGGAGAGGACGTAGCGGCGGCCGGGGAGGAACTGGTCCGGCCGGGCCACGAACGAGGTCGCAACTGCCACGAGCGTGGCCAGCAGATCTCGGCCGGCGTAAGCGGAGTGGCACAGGAGGCCGTGCCGGCTCAGGCGCTCCACGCAGTAGTACCAGCGGGCGAGCAAACCGTTGGCGCCGGCCCGGATGAGTTCGGCCAGCCGATCCTCGTCCTCTCCCGGGGGGGCACAGCGGCGCAGGCCGTCCAGGAGGATCGGTGCGAGCCCCCGCAACGACATCCGGGCGCCGGGGCCCTCGACAACGAGCATCCCGTCGCCGGCCGCCGCGACCGTCACGTCTTCTCGCCACGATAACACCAGGCCAGCGGCCACGGGTCTTCCTCCTGGCGAGCCTGCCCCCTACATCTTTCTGTAGGCCGGCCTTCCCAGGCCGGCTGGACGGGCTGGGAAGCCCGTCCTACTTCTTTCCGCTCGCGCTACAGGAACATCGGGATCGGGTTCAGCTCCTCCTCGGCGAGGGGCCCGGGCAGCCAGCCCAGCTGCACCGGTACGTCGTACAGCCGGCCGGGGGCGAACCGGGTCCAGAAGTGCCGCAGGCCCGGCACGATCACCTTGGCGACCGGCAGGCCGACTTCCGGCCGGGTCTGGTCCAGGACCAGCATCTCCAGCCCCAGGCGTTCGACGCGTGCCTGGCAGGCGCGGACGTCCTCGGCAATGTCGTCGGCCCACTGCTGCGGCCAGGACGCAGCCAGCCGCGCCGGGCCCTCCGCGGGCAGCAGGTAGGGCTGGTTGGCTACCGTCGCCGTCCGGAGCCAGCGGGCCGTCTCCGGGTCCATGCCGGAATCGCCGGCTCCTTTCCCCGCCGATTCCAGCAGGGGGGAGCAGAGCATCTGGTTCATTTCCGTCACGGCCCGCAGCAGCGCGACCTGGGGCTCGAGGTGGGCGCCGAAGCCCAGCAAGATCTGCTCCGCCGGGCCGGCCGTGCGCCGCGTGAGGGAAGCGAATACCGGGATGCCCAGGTCGGACGTCAGGTCGAGGGCCCAGAACTCCCGGCCGCGCCCCGCCAGGTAAGCCTGCAGCTGTTCCAGGTACGGCTCGCCGAAGCTGTCGAGATCGACGCCGGGACGGCGGGCGCGGTTGTACCACCACAGGGCGACACTGTCGCGTTCCACCAGCTCCAGAAAGCCCTGCAGGAGCGCTTCCTCCAGGGTGTTGCCGGCCGCGTTGCCGTTGGAGCAAGCGACGCAGAACGTGGACTCCTCCGGCTGCGGGTAGTCGTAGTAACAGAACGCCGTGGGCAGGTAGCGCGCCTCCTGCCGGGTCAGCGACCAGACCGGCGACCACTCGACCGCTGCCTCCGGGTCGAAGGGGACCGGGATGAAGCTGAAGCGCGAGGCCAGACGATTGCGGTCGTCGCGTTCCCGGTACTGTCGATCGCTGAACAGCAGGCAGTCGCCGGGCGGGATGGCCGCTCCGCCCAGTTCGCGCAGCCTGGCCCGGCGGCGTGGCTCGTCGCCGCGGAAGACGCCGGAGTACCGCTCCAGCCCCTCGCAGAGCCCGCTCGCCCGGGCCTGGACGTTGCTGGTGCCCTTGCCGGCGTTCATGCTGCGCAGGTCGCCCCGGAGCTGGGCGAGGCTTTGGTGCGGCCGGGCGACGTTACTGCCGGCAATGCAGACGTGCATGACGCCGGCGCTGGCCGGGGCGATCGATTCCAGCATGGGCACTGCGCCGGTGATTGGGCTGACGTGGTGTCCGTACCGCGCCAGCGTCTCCTCCGGCCGGACCACGCGGTGGCCGCCGTCGTTGACGAACGTCTTCCGGCACTGCATCAGCACGGGCGGCCGCAACGGACGGGCCGGGTCATTCCCCTGGCCGCACGCGCTGCAGAACCCGAGCCGGACGAGGGTGTGAGTTTGCAGCCGCCAGGTGGGCAGGTCGAGCGTCTGCACCTTGCCGTCCAGGTCCGGCCAGCTCGCCGCGCACGACCCACGCGGCCACGGCGCTGGCCGCCAGACCCCAGGCGACCTGCAAGCTGGCCGGGGTGCCCGCGCGGTCGCTGACGATCGCCCCCTCGTGCCCGTGCCTCCCCTCCAGGTAACTGGCGACCGGGGAGTTGGAACGCAGTCGCTGGGCCAGGCATTCCCAGCACCCGGTCTCGCCGGGACGGAACAGGGGCCCGATCCAGATCTGTCGCCCCAGGGGCTTGACCAGCAGCCAGGGCCGGCCCCGGCGCAGCGCTGCGGCGTTGCAGTCGGCCAGGTCGCCGCGCAGATAGCTATCAGTCAAGACGACGTTGAGTGCCCCGTCGTCGGTTAAGCGGACGTGAAGGGACTGCAATAATTCGATGAAGGGGCCCACTTCCACGCCAAAGGCCTGGATGGCCACCGGCCGCTCCGCCAGCCGCTGCACCGCCGTCCCCGGAGCAATCTGCTGGGACGACCACAGGGCGGCCTGTGCGATGGGAAGCGACTCGGCCGCCTCGCACAGGTAGTCCTTGAGCTCCAGCTGGGCCAGCGCGTAATACACCTCGGCCGGGGAAGCCCTGTCGCGCAGCTGCTCACACACCTCGTCGGCAGTGCGGCCGTCGAGCCACGGAGCCACCAGTTCGTACAGGCGGCCCCGCAGCAGAGTTTGTCGGGAATCCGACAGCAGGAACACGCCCTCGCCCGGTACGATCTCGACGTGCCAGTGCGGGCAGAAGGTCGGACGCTTTAGCATGAAACGCGACTTTGGACCTGTTGATTGGTTTCAATCTTTGTTGTATTGGAATCGGCGCCGCACCCCCGAGATAATGACTAGCTAACAGGACCCGCTCTGGCAAGTCCCATTCGGACGGGCGTCTTTGTGGGTATCCCACCCGCTGCGGGGTCGAGAGCTTCCAGAGGAATCATTCGAGGAGACGGAAAAATCGTTGCGATCGGTTTAAAGCCTGCGGCTACGGGAAACACCAGATTGTAGCCGCAGGCTTTAGCCTGCGTCTTTTGCGACAGACTCTCAAACGTTGTCCCCTTCGGTGGAGGTCCCGCGCTTGGCGCTCGCCGCCTTGACCCCCCACTTCCAGCTAGTGATCTCCGGCATGTCGTCGCCGTGCTTGGCGATGTACTGCTTGTGCTCGATCAGTTTCTCATGGATCGCCTGTTTGAAGTAGGCGGCCCGGGCGCCCAGCTGCGGCAACCGGTCGATCACGTCCTCACAGAGATGGAACCGGTCCAGATCGTTCAGCACCACCATGTCGAAAGGCGTCGTGGTGGTCCCTTCCTCCTTGTAGCCGCGGACGTGCATGTTCTTGTGGTTGGTCCGACGATACGTCAGCCGGTGGATCAGCCAGGGGTAGCCGTGGAAGGCGAAGATGATCGGCTTGTCCTTGGTGAACAGGGCGTCGAAGTCCCGGTCCTGGAGCCCATGGGGGTGCTCGCTGGCCGGTTGCAGCTTCATCAGGTTGACGACGTTGACCACGCGCACCTTCAGCTCCGGCAGGTGCTTGCGCAGCATCTCGACGGCCGCCAGCGTCTCCAGGGTGGGCACGTCGCCGCAGCAGGCCATGACCACGTCCGGCTCGCTGTTCTTGTCGTTGCTGGCCCACTCCCAGATGCTGACGCCCTGAGTGCAGTGCTTGATCGCCTGGTCCATCGTCAGCCACTGGGGCGCCGGCTGCTTGCCGGCGATGACCACGTTGACGTAATCCCGGCTGCGCAGGCAGTGATCGGTCACCGACAGCAGCGTGTTGGCGTCCGGCGGCAGATAGACGCGGATGATCTCGGCCTTCTTGTTGACCACGTGGTCGATGAACCCTGGGTCCTGGTGACTGAAACCATTATGGTCCTGCCGCCAGACGTGCGAGCTGAGCAGGTAGTTGAACGAGGCGATGGGCCGGCGCCAGGGGATGTGCTTGGAGACCTTGAGCCACTTGGCGTGCTGATTGAACATCGAGTCAATGATGTGGATGAACGCCTCGTAGCAGCTGAAGAAGCCGTGCCGTCCTGTCAGCAGGTAGCCCTCCAGCCAGCCCTGGCACTGGTGTTCGCTGAGGACCTCCATCACCCGGCCATCCGGCGCCAGGTGGTCATCGTCCGGGTAAATCTCGGCGACGTAGCAGCGGTTGGTCACCTCCAGCACGTCCTGCCAGCGGTTGGAGTTGTTCTCGTCGGGACTGAACAGGCGGAAGTTGCTGCTTTCCAGGTTCTTCTTCATGATGTCGCGGAGGAACTTGCCCATTTCCCGGGTGGCCTCGGCCGAGGTCGCTCCGGGGCTGGGGACGTTGACGGCGTAGTCCCGGAAGTCCGGCATCTTCAGATCGTGGAGCAGCAGGCCGCCGTTGGCGTGCGGGTTGTCGCTCATCCGGCGATGGTCCTTCGGCGCCAGCTCGGCCAGCTCGGGCTTGAGCCGGCCGCTTTGGTCGAACAGCTCCTCCGGCTTGTAGCTCTTCATCCACTGCTCGAGGATGCGGACGTGCTCGGGCTTGTCCATGTCGCCCATGGGGACCTGATGACTGCGCCAGTAGCCCTCGCACTTCTTGCCGTCGATTTCCTTCGGACAGGTCCAGCCCTTTGGTGTGCGCAGGACAATCATCGGCCAGGCAGGCCGCTTGCCGAAGCCGTTGGTGCGCGCGTCGGCCCAGATCTCCTTGATCTCGACCACCACAAGGTCGAGCACCTCGGCCAGCTGCTGATGGACCGCCTTCGGGTCGCTTCCCTCCACGAAGTACGGCTTGTATCCCATCCCCTCGAAGAACTTTTGCAGTTCGTCTTTGGGGATGCGAGCCAGGAAACAGGGGTTGGCGATCTTGTAGCCGTTCAGATGGAGGATGGGCAGCACACAGCCGTCCCGGGCCGGGTTGAGGAACTTGTTGCCCTGCCAGCCGGTGGCCAGCGGCCCGGTCTCCGCCTCGCCATCGCCGACGACGCAGGCCACGATCAGGTCCGGGTTGTCGAAGGCGGCCCCGTAGGCATGGCTCAGGGCGTAGCCCAGTTCGCCGCCCTCGTGGATGCTGCCCGGCGTTTCCGGGGCGACGTGGCTCGGGATGCCGCCGGGGAAACTGAATTGCTTGAACAGCTTTTTCATCCCCTCCGCGTCCTGGCTGATGTCGGTGTAAATCTCGCTGTAGGTGCCTTCGAGGTAGGCATGGGCCACCAGCGCCGGACCGCCGTGCCCCGGGCCAATCACGTAGATCACGTTCAGGTCATCCCGCTTGATGACCCGGTTGAGATGGACGCAGAGCAGGTTCAGGCCCGGGGTGGTTCCCCAGTGGCCCAGCAGCCGGGGCTTGACGTGCTCCCGTTTCAGCGGCTCGCGGAGCAGGGGGTTGTCGAGCAGGTAGATCTGGCCGACCGCGAGATAGTTCAGCGCTCGCCAGTAGGCATCGATCTTGCGCAGCTCCTCGGGCGACAGCGGGGTTGTCTTCGTGGTGGTGTATTTCACGTCAACCGTTGCCCGTGCCATGAGACATCCTTTCAGCAAGTTGGTGATTGGTCGGGGCAGCCTTCGGTGATGCCCCCGGAACGTCAAGCCAGAACAATCGAGTTCGTCTTCGCGAACTCCCGACGTGTCTCCTCACCGATGAAGTAGTAGGTTTTGCCCTTCCATTCAAGGGTCGCGGCTGCCGAGAAGCGGGGGAACCGGACAAGGGCCACGGGGTCCTCGACCATCTGGTCCTTCAGATAGTGATCGTCCTCGTGGAGTGAAACGTAGGTCTTCACAAAAGACACAATCCGGTCGTCCATCCAGCGGCCGACGGCCTCCGGGTCGATGGCGGCGAGCGGAAACTCCAGCTCGGAATGCTTGTCGAACGTGATCAGCATCGGGATGATCTCCAGGTCCGAGCTGAGAATGAGCCGGGTGACGTCCGGGCTGGCGAAAGCGGAGAACTTCAGCTGAATGCGAGCCACCTTGGACTGGAAGGCAAAGGTCACTTCGCGTGTCGTGGTCACCAGTCGCGGCGTGACCTGCACGTGGTCGCCGAACTTCTTGACCAGGAGTTCCAGCCGCGGCTTCCAGACTTCGCGCAGCTGGTCAAGCACCTTGCCAAAACGCTCGACCCGCTTCTGCCGTTCCTGGTACGTCTGCACCAGCTCCGCCTGGGCCTTCTTGAATTTCTCCCCAAGGGCGGTAAACTCCGCGTCGATGCGACTGGCCAGGTTGTCAATGGCTGCCATGATCAGACCCCTTTCTGTACTGGAAATGGACGTTCCGATCCACGCGGAACGGATCATCTCCTTCCCGCTGCTCTTGATTCAGCAGCACGTGCAACGGCACTGATTGGAACATGTGTTACCTTGGCATTTCTTGTGCCAAAGGAATCCGAGTTCCAGCGTGCCGCCACAACAGATTTCTACAGCGACACTTGCGTTCCGTGGAAGGATGTCTCTGGTCTGACGTGGCTTGAGGGCTGAATGGATTGCCCAGCGCTGAAACAGATGAACTGTACCGAATCCGCACACTCAGCGCCTCGTCAGAGCGAACACGGAAGCCTGCCAGGGAGGCACGTCCAGGTAGAGCCCGCGGGAAAGCAGATCGTTGCCGTCCCGGTCGTAGCTGGTCTCCCCGATCCGATCCTGAAACCGCCACTGACTGCCGCCGAGGTCCTGGAAAGGAAGCCGGACGTAGCACTGGCTCTGATTGGGAGCGTAGTTCACCGTCACCAGCAACCGCTCCTTGTCGGGGCCTTGCCAGGTGAAGGCCAGGAAGCAATCACAGGTCCAGTTCCCTTGCCAGGCAGGCGCACATTCGAGCAATTGCCACTGGCCCTGACGCACCGTCGGCTGCCGCAGCACGGCAAGGAGCCGCTGGTAAAACGCTTCCAGCCTGGCATCGGTGGGCTCCTCGGGGCCCCGGCCCAGGTGGGGCGAGATGCGTTTCTTTCGCCCCTCGAATTGTCCCTGGTGGAAGAATCGCAATCCCGGGGACAGGAACGTGATGACCGCCGCGGCCTCGTGGACCCCGGGGGAAACGTGGCGGCCGCTCTCGGCTCGTCGTGGTTCTCCAGGAAGCGGGCCAACCTGTCCTGGTAATCCAGTCCGGCGAGGAAGTGTTCTCGGATTGGTCGGACGTGACGATCGCGCAGGCGGTCGTAGAGCCGTTTATCGTAGGTGTAATCGAAGCCCTGCTGCTGCAGCGTCCATTCCATGTCCCAGTAGACCTCGGCCATGAAGCAGAAGTCCTTGGCCCGCTCTCGCACGCGCTGCGTCGCCTTCGGCCAGAACGGCTGAGACTTGATGCCCCAGGTCCGTTCAAAGACCTCCGGCAGCACCAGCATGGCCATGTCGCAGCGGACGCCATCACACTGCCCGGCAATCTTGACCAGTTCGCCGATCATCGCCTCCTGTGTGGCCGGGTTACCGTAGTTGAGCTGGAGGGCGTCCGGCCAGCCGGGGAAATACGGGTCGCGGCCCAGGGCCAGCAGCCGGTCGCCCTTTTTCCGCTTGACCCAGGTATAGTTCTTGGGCGCGCGGGTCAGGTCCAGCTCGGTCCCCGGTACGAAATACTCCGGATGGTCTTCCACCCAGGAGTGATCCAGGCCCGTGTGGTTGGGGACAAAATCGAGCAGCAAACGCAGCCCGCGCTTCCGGAGCCGTTGGCGCAGCCGGGCCAGGGCGGCGTCGCCGCCGAGGTCCTGATGCACCACGTAGCCGGTGATGGCAAAACCGGACCCGGGGATGTCCTCCTCGCGCAGGTCGGGCAGGGTCTCCTGAAACTCGTGCCGCCATTCCGGGTTGCTGCGCGAGATGCGCTGTCCCACGAGGCCGGTCTGCCAGACGCTCAGCAACCAGATCCAGTCGAAACCCATCTCCTTCAGGCGGTCCAGTTCCGCGTCCGGAATGTCATCGAGCGTCGCGCGCCGGCCCAGCTTCCGGGACAGGTCCGTCAGCCAGACGCGGGTGTTGATCTGATACAGCGAAGGATAGCGTGGCGTTGTCATGGCGTCATGGTTCCCGTACGTTCATTGGCTCCGACCTGGAGCGGGAGAGCTTGCATCTCTGTTGCCTCCGGCATTGCGGCGAACAGAACGGCGCACCCGAGGGCCGCCAGGATCGAGACAAGGGCATAGGCGACCACGGCCGTGACCGCGGGAGTGTCTGCAAAGTTGGTCGAGACGATCACCAGGCCCACAGCGGCATTCCGAGCCGCGGTCGTCAGGGCAAGGCTTTTCCGCGTCGCCAGGCCCGGGCCGCCGCAAAGCCAGCCGATCCCCAGGCTGGCCAGGAGCAGCAGGAGCATTCCGATCCAGCCGCGCAGCCGGACCAGGGCCAGGGTTTCGTACTCCTTGTACAGCAGCAATCCGACCACGGCAAGGAGCAGCAGATTGGCGAGCAGATTAACGGGTTTACTGATCCGTTTGGTCCATTGTGGCGCCGCGTGGTGGATGGCCAGGCCGACGGCCAGGGGAAGGATCTGGACGATCAGCAAGGTCCGCACGATGGCCAGGTAGTCGAGCCGCAGCTCGCTGTCCGACAGGAGCGGCGCCAGCAGAACGCAAAGCAAGGCCGGCGAGAGCAGCGCCGACACTCCGGCCAGGATCACCATCTGACCGATGGCATGGGGAACGTCGCCCCGGGCCAGGGCCGCGAAGGGCGGCCCCACCGGGCACCCGGGGCAAACGGCGAGGATGAGGAACCCTGCCGACACCAGCGGATTGGCATTGAACAGGTACAGCAAACCGATGGTGACCGCCGGAACCAGCACGAAGTTGGCCGCGAGACCGGCCACGACCTGCCGGGGCTTTCGCATCGCCGCCAGCACTTCCGCAAAGGTCACCTTCAACCCCATCGACAGCATGATGACGATGAGGCCGGCAACGGTCAGCAGTTGGACAAGGCTGGCGAGATTCATGGCGTCGCTTCACACGCGGAACACACTTCGGCGAGCGGCGCGGCGTCAGCCCGCCGGTAGGAGCCTCTTACCGGCGGGCTGACGCCGCGCCGCTCGCCATTCTATTGGCGCCTCTTATTGACCGGCGGCCGGCGCAGTGCCGGCCGCGGCGCCCAGCTTCTTGAAATAGGCCGACTTGCTGGCATCAAGGTCTTTTTGCTCCACGGTGGCAAACAGATGCATGAGCCGGGCGACGACCCCCGTCCAGCCGGTCTGATGGTTGGCGCCGAGCCCGGCCCCGTTGTCGCCGTGGAAATACTCGTAGAAGAGGAGGCAATCACGCCAGTGCGGGTCCTCCTGGAACTTCTGGCTGCCGCCGAAGACCGGGCGTCGGCCGTCCTTGTCTTTGAGGAAGAGGTTGGCGAGGCGCCGGCTGATCTCCTCGGCGACTTGCAGCAGGTTCATGCGCTGGCCGGAGCCCGTGGGGCACTCCACGGTGAACTCCGGGCCGTAGTAGGCGAAGTAGTGCATCAGGGCGCGGATAATCAGCGCGTTGACGGGCATCCAGATCGGGCCGCGCCAGTTGGAGTTGCCGCCGAACATGCCCGAGTCGGACTCCGCCGGCAGATAGGACACCCGGTACTCCTGACCGCCCGCCTGAGTGACGTAGGGGTGGTCGGCATGGTAACGCGACAGCGAGCGGATGCCGTAATCGCTGAGGAACTCGTTCTCGTCGAGCATCTTCGCCAGCACCCGGCGGAGCTTGGTTTCATCCAGGATGGAGCCGAGCCGCCGGCCAGCTGACGCCGGGCTTCATCGGGTCGTGGATCGCTGCGCGGATCTCGGGACGCGCCTCCAGGAACCACTGCAGCCGTTGCCCAATCTCCGGGTATTTGGCCATGGCCGCTCCGTCATAAACCGTGGCCGCACACAGAGGGAGCAGACCAACCATCGACCGGACCTTGAGTCGCTGGGCGCTGCCGTCGGGCAACCGAAGGACGTCGTAATAAAACCCGTCCTCCTCATCCCACATACCCGTGTCACTGCCGAGGTGCGCCATCGCCGACGCGATCCACAGGAAGTGTTCCGCGAACTTGAGCGCCATCTCCCCATAGTCCGGATCGGTCAGGGACAGCTCCACGGCGATCTCCAGCATGTTCTGGCAGAACAGCGCCATCCAGGCGGTGCCGTCGGCCTGCTCCAGGTAGCCGCCGGTGGGCAAGGGGTGCGCTGCGATCGAACACGCCGATGTTGTCCAGGCCCAGGAAGCCCCCCTCGAACACGTTTCGTCCGGACCGATCCTTGCGATTGACCCACCAGGTGAAGTTCAGAAGCAGCTTCTGGAAACAGCTCTTGAGCCAATCCCTGTCCCCCTCTCCCTTCAGTCCCTTCTCCAGCCGGTACGTGAAGATGGTGGACCAGGCATGCACCGGCGGGTTGACGTCGCCGAAGTTCCACTCGTAAGCGGGGATCTGGCCGTTGGGGTGCATGTAGCGCTCGCGCAGCATCAGCTTCAACTGCTGCTTGCCGAAATCCGGGTCCACCAGCGTCAGGGCCAGGACGTGGAAGGCCAGGTCCCAGGCCGCGTACCAGGGATACTCCCACTTGTCCGGCATGGAGATCACGTCGCCGTTGTACATGTGGTGCCAGTGGTCGTTGCGCGGTGCGGCCTTGCGGGTCGCCTTGAACGGGTCGGAGCCGCGTTCTTCGAGCCACTTGTCCACGTCATAGAGATAGAACTGCTTGCTCCAGAGCATGCCCGCCAGGGCCTGACGCATGACGTTGGCCGCGTCGGCGTTCAGCGACCGGGGGATGACGGTCGCGTAAAACTCGTCCGCCTCCCGACGCCGGGCTTGCAGCACTTCCTCGAACTGGGTGCCAAACGGATTGGCCGCGGCACCGTTGCTCTGACCAAGGACGGTCGGAGTGACGGTGCTGAGCCGCAGCCGGATCACCTCACACTTGCCGGGATTCACGCTGACGCGATAATGCGCCGCCGTCTTCGTTCCCCGTTTCTCCGGGTTCACCGCCGCTTCCTGGCCGTGGACGACGTGGTTGTTGATGCCGTCCTTGACGAAGGGAGTCCGATTGGGAACGCCGAAGATGCGCTGGGTGTTGGTTTCGTTTTCCGTGAACAGCAGAGCCGCGTTCCCTTCACAGTACAGATAGCGTTCTCCAAGGGTGGGATCGGTTGCTTTGACCGCGCTCCAGCCTGGGCCGCCAGAGAGCTGGACGAGGGTCGGTCTGTCCAGATTGGTCTGCCAGGACCAGAGGTTGCGGAACCAGAGCGTCGGCAGGACGTGAAGCTCGGCCGCTGCCGGGCCGCGATTGTGGATCGTTAGCTGGATCAGGATGTCCTCGGGCGACTCCTTGGCATACTCGACGAACACGTCGAAGTAGCGGTCCTCGTCGAAGATCCCCGTATCGAGCAGCTCGTACTCGAACTCGTTCCGGCCCCGCTGCCGGTTGTTCTCGATGAGATCGCCGTAGGGATAGGCCGCTTGCGGGTACTTGTACAGGTACTTCAGGTACGAGTGGGTCGGCGTGCTGTCGAGGTAGAAGTAGTACTCCTTGACGTCCTCGCCGTGGTTGCCCTCGCTGTTGGTCAGGCCGAAGAGCCGTTCCTTGAGGATGGGGTCCTTGCCGTTCCACAGGGCCAGCGCGAAGCAGAGCCGCTGGTGGTCGTCAGAGATGCCGGCCAGGCCATCCTCGCCCCAGCGGTAGGCGCGGGAGCGGGCCTGGTCGTGGGAGAAGTAGTCCCAGGCATTGCCGCCTTCGCTGTAGTCCTCGCGGACGGTGCCCCACTGGCGTTCGCTCAGGTACGGGCCCCATTTCTTCCAGGGGACCGCCTGGTCCCGAGCTTCTTCAAGACGGGTCTTTTCCGCAGTCATTGGGCACCTATTTCTGGCTCAAGATTGTCTACCGGGTTGACGGGAGTTTGTCAGTCTACCCAATTCTGGAGGCAAAAGCCACGTAAAAGAGAACCGAATCCGCACAGACCGATCAAATTGCAGGTCGATTGATCCCGATTCGGTACAATAGTTCCGCAGGTTTTCCCGAGCGCCTGGCGACAAACACAACAAGGAGGCGGCAAATGATCCGAACCGAGCAACCGCAGGTGTTTCTGTACGTGGACCGCAACTTGCCCGGTTGCTGGATTGTGCGCGATCGGGCCGGGGACTTCTGGAGGGCGCCCGCCGGCGACCATGCCTGGGACCGGCGCGAACCCTACGTACTCACCGAAGACGCCCAGCTGGAATCGGTGCCCGGCCACTACAAGTACCTGCTGGGGATCGCAGACTGAGCTGCAAGATGATCAAGGAGCTGCTGGCAGGAGTCCGCGAATCCAGGAGAGAAAAACCTGCGGCCAGCGGAGCAAATCCGCAGTGAGACGTTGAGCTGCTCGCCAATCAACCGGGGCACGAAAGGAGACAGCCGCGATGGCCACGATTCCCAGCAAGCAAACGCCGGCCCCCGAGCCGGTGGAGACTGTCGAGGAGAAGTTTCGCAGACTGGCGGCCGTGTGGCTTGCCGAGACGGCTTACGTCTCCTCCAGCAGCGACCTGGTTGCTCATCCCGCGTTCCAGGAGATCGTCGGCATGGGTCCAGCTGTTATCCCGCTGTTGCTCCGGGAGCTGGAGAACCGCACCGGGCACTGGCACCGGGCGCTGCGGCGGATCACGGGGGCCGACCCGGTCCCACCCACGGAGCGAGGAAACATTGAGAAGGCAGCTGAGGCCTGGTTGCGGTGGGGGAAGGAGCAGGGATACGGATGGTAGAACCGAGCCTGGAGGACATCTTCCCGGGGCTCCGAAACCAACCGTATCAAATCCAGAGCCCAAGGGATCGCAAGTACAACTGCATCGTGTTGGCGGCTGAGGTGAATGCCGCTTGCGGCCTGGCGCAACAAATGATCGCGCTCAACCGCAAGCGGCTTGAGCAACGAAACTTCAATCCTGAGTCCGGGCGTAGGTCATGCCCACGCCAACAGTCGCCCCCGGAGGCGGTGGCTGCTCGACCACAACCGGCTGCTGCACCGGTTGCACGTAGACGTAACGGGGACGACCATAGCCCGGCCCGTAAACCGGGACCGGGCCCGAAGTGTACTGCATGGTCTGGATCACCGGATCCGAGATGCCTTGCTGCTTCAGCCAGACGATCTGGTCTGAGGTGAGGTTGAAGATGGCACCGCAAGTCTGGACGTGCTGGATGATCACGGCATCGTTGACGCCGGCCTGGTGCATCTTGGCCACTTCGCTGAGTTCCTGGTAGCCGCGCTGCTGGGCCGCGGCCACCGATTGGGCCACCCGGCGATCCCGGCCATCCTCGGCAGCGCCGCTGACGCCGCCGACCGTGCCACCGATGGCGGCGCCAGCCGCCGCTCCCTCCAGAGGACGGCCGGCAGCCAGGCCCAACAGCGTACCAAAGAATCCGCCGACGACCGCGCCACCGGCAATGCCTTGCCCGGTGTTGCTCATCGAACTGCAGCCACAGGTCGCCGATAACGGCAACAGGACACCGGCCAGCAGGACCACGAAGCGCTGGCCGATTGCTTGCGGTTGTTGGGTAGGTTTCATAAAACAGTTCCGTCGGCTGTCCGGTTCTCGGGCGTTGGTCGCACAGGGACAGCCAGCTGTGCAGCTCCTGCCGTGGGACGCCATAGCAAGATCTCCTCCGGTGGTCAATCTCTCTCCGGGTTGTCGCCCGGAAGGAATTTCCCTTTTCTGTTATCGGCAGGGAGGGCAGGCAACGTGACGGTGCGACGCGGTTTTCTTCCTCTGCCAGCCGGAGGGGCCTTGCCGGCCCTGCTTCCATGCCAGAAAAGCTCCACACTCTCGAAGGTATCACCGAATGGCGCCTGGGCAATGGCCTGCGTGTGCTTCTGTTCCAGGATTCCTCCTCGTCCAAGGTAACGGTCAACCTGACCGTTTTTGTCGGCTCGCGCCACGAGGGCTACGGCGAAACCGGTCTGGCTCACCTGCTGGAACACATGCTCTTCAAGGGCACTCCCACTCATCCCGAAGTGCCCAGACTGCTCAAGGACCGCGGCGCCCAGTTCAACGGCACCACCTGGGTCGATCGCACCAACTATTACGAGACGCTCAACGCCGGCGACGACAACCTGGAGTTCGCCATCCGCCTGGAGGCCGATCGCCTGGTCAACAGCTTCGTTCGTGGGGAGGACCTGGCTTCCGAGATGACCGTGGTGCGCAACGAGTTCGAGCGCGGCGAGAACAACCCGCAGCGCATCCTCGCCCAGCGCATGCTGTCCACCGCCTATGAGTGGCACAACTACGGCAAGACCACGATTGGCAATCGCAGCGACATCGAGCGCGTGCCGATCGAACGGCTGCGTGGCTTCTACAGGAAGCATTACCGGCCGGACAACGCGATGGTGGTCGTGGCCGGGAACTTCCAAGAGGAGAAGGCCCTGGCCCTGCTCGCCAGGTATTTCGGAGCGATCCCGAGACCGACGCCGCCGCTGGAGACGCCTTACACCGAGGAACCGCCGCAGGACGGCGAGCGCGCGGTGACGCTGCGGCGGGTTGGCACGATTGGCCTGGTCGGGGCGGTCTACCACGTCCCGTCCGGGGGCCACCCCGACCATGCCGCCCTGGACGTGCTGGCCACCGCTCTGACTCAGGAGCCGGCCGGCCGGCTCTATCGCGCCCTGGTCGCGGGCCGGCTGGCGGCCAGCGTCTCGGCCGTGGCCTATGGCTTCCACGATCCCGGCGTGTTCCAGGTGATGGTGCAAGCCGAGAAGGGACAGGCGGTTGAGGTCGTGCGAGACGCCCTGCTCACGGTCCTGGAGACGCTGCAGACCGAGCCGTTGACCGAGGAGGAAGTGGCCCGGGCCCGGAGCAAGCTGGATAAGAACTGGGAACTGCTGCTGAGCGACAGCAACCGGGTGGCAGTCGTCCTCACCGAGTGGGCCGCCCGCGGTGACTGGCGGCTGTTCTTCCTGCATCGCCAGCGGCTGGCCCGGGTGACGGCGGACGACCTGACCCGCGTTGCACGCTGCTACCTGCAGCGGAGCAACCGCACGGTCGGCGTGTTCATTCCCACCGAGACGCCGGGGCGCGCGACCATCCCGCCGACGCCGGACCTGGTCCAGATGGTCCAGGAGTACAGGCCGGTCGAGGCCGTGGCCGCCGGCGAGTTCTTCGATCCAACGGTTGCGAACGTCGAGCAGCGCCTCCAGCGGACGCAGTTGCCTTGCGGGGTCAAGGCCCTGCTGCTGCCGCGCAAGACCCGCGGCGAGGTGGTCCAGCTGAGTCTGACGCTCCACTATGGCAATGAGGAATCGCTCCAGGTACGTACCAGCAGTACGCAGTTCCTGTCCCGGCTGATGACGCGCGGCACGCGGAAACACAGCCGGCAGGAAATCGAGGACCTGCTGGATGGGCTCAAGGCCCGGCTGACGCCCAGCGGCGTGCTGGGCGACGTGGGCTTCACCGTCGAGTGCAAGAAGGACGCGATCCCTCGGGTGCTGGAGGTCCTGGGCGACATTCTGCGCGAACCGAGCTTTCCTGTCGAGGAGTTCGACATCCTCAAGCGGCAATACCGCGATGCCCTGGAACGGACCCGCACCGAGCCGCAGGACCTGGCCGCTCGCGCCCTGCAGCGCAAACTCAACCCGTTCCCGCCGGAGAACGTCCGCCACGTCCCGACCATCGAGGGGTCGATCGCCCGGCTGGAGGCGGTGACGCACGCCGAAGTTGCAGATTTGTGGAGCATGCAGCTGGGCGGCCAGAACGGCGAGCTGGTGCTGGTCGGCGACTTCGACCCCGACCGCGTCGTCGAGCAGACCGAGGCCATCCTGCGGGGCTGGACGGCACCAACGCCTTATCGCCGCATCGAGCGGCCGGCCGTCGCGGGAATCCCGGGCGAGCGCGTCACCATCGAGACTCCCGACAAGGCCAACGCCGTCTACGCCGCCGGGCTGACGCTGGCGATGCGGGATACCGACCCGTACGTCCCGGCCCTGGAGGTGGGCAACTTCCTGTTCGGCAGCGGCTCGCTGTCGTCGCGCCTGGGGACCCGGGTGCGTCAGAAGGAGGGGCTCAGTTACAGCGTTTCCTCCCGGTTCCAGGCCGACAACCGCGACCGCTCGGCGCTGTTCTCGATCTCGGCCATCTTCAACCCATCCGCCAGGGAGCAGATCGCCTCGGTGATCCTCGAGGAGCTGGAAAAGATGCGGCAGGGTGACCTCCTGGAGCCGGAACTGGAGTCGGCCAAGGAGGCGTTCCTGCAGAGCCGGAAGGTGCTTCGGGGCAATGACCGCGTCCTGATCGGCCTGCTCCGGGAGTGCTTGCAGGCGGATCGGACCATGACCTATCACAGCGACCTGGAACGCCAGGTGGCCGAGCTGACGCCCGCACAGGTCACGGCCGCCTTCCGGGAACACCTCAAGCCCGAGAAGCTGGTGGTCATCCAGGCGGGCGACTTCCGTCTGTAGGGTGGGCCTCGCTGCGTGTCGCCCGACTTTCTGTCGGGCGACACGCAGCGAGGCCCACCCTACGACCTCCCCGCAGACTCCTGTATTCGATCTGATCGCGGTTTAGACCCGGCTTGTTTTTCCGCCCCAGGAACGGTAACCAGTCGCCGCCCACGGAGGACCGCGCGGTCCTCCGCACTTCCCCGGACCCTGGGAGGATCATTGGATGAATCGATACGGCAAGGCAGCCTTGTTACTGGGATTGGTGCTGGTGGCGCCAGCTCAAGCGTGTGGACCGACCGCGTACTATGCGCCGCAGGCCGGCATGGCCTCGCTGGCCGGCCAGTGGGAACGCAAGGAAGGCAAGGAGACCATCACCCTCTCCTTCACCGCGGATGGCCGGATGCACGTTGCCATCCCCAGCGAGGGGTTCAAACTGCACGCGAATTGCAGCGTCACCCCGGACGGCATTGTTTACGGCATCTTCACCAGCACCGAATCAGAGGATGAGGACGAGGACAAGGACGGCGATGACTTCACCGATCACGTCTTCTGTTTCCGTTACCGGGTCGATGAGGGCATGCTGATCGTGCGCGACTTCACGTCCTCCAGCAAGGGGCTGGCGGACGAAAAGTTCTGGGAAGGCCGCTTCAAGCGGGTCGCGACGCCTGCTGCCGTCTACACACCCGCGCCCATCTACTATTATGCGGCTCCTGCTCCCGCGTATTCCGTTCCGCCGCCGCCTGCTCCGTACGGCCCCCCGGCGCCGCCTCCGGTGCAGCAGACGCCGCGGCCCGCTGTCCGCTCGTGACCCTGCTGAAAACGCCAATGAGCCGCCGGGAGCTGGTCCCGGCGGCTCCGCCGTTGTGGCACGGTCTCCTGACCGTGCCACCGCCGTTGTGGCACGGTCTCCCGCTGGGACGTGGCACGGTCTCCTGACCGTGCCACGTCCCGGCGGCTCGTTTGTTCAGGGCTTGCGACCCTCCAGTTCGGTGATCTTGCGGTTGGCTTCGTCCAGGTGCTTGGGATCGTGTTCAAACTTGGTGATGTCCTTGTAGATCTCCAGAGCATGGGAGCGATCCCCTTGCCGTTCGTAGAGACGAGCGGCACGCTGCCGGGAGTCGTGGTGCGTCTGGGGGTTCCACTGGAAGTTGCGTTCGTAGTAGACGGCGGCCCGGCTATTTTGGCGGAAGGCCCGCGACTCGTAAACGTCGCCCAGCATGAACGCGGCCTCGTCGATCTTGTTGCTCTGCGGGTGCTTGCTCAGCAGCTGCTGCAGGACCAGCTCGGTCCGCCGCTGATTGTCCACGTAATCGGTGCCCCAGCCCTTGTCCTTGTACAGGAGGGCCCGACGCATCAGTTCGTTGGCCTCGGGAATGTTGTACAGCGGCTTGAGATTCGGGGGCGGCACGTCCAGTGCCAACACGTAAGCGAACTTGCCGGTGCGGTGATACTGGAGCAGCTCGTCCTCGGCCCAGCGGGCTCGTTCCACCTCGCCGGCCTTGATGTAGTAGGCCCGCAGCGTTTCCAGCGATTCCTGATATTCCTTCCGGGCCGCGATGACGCGCTCGACCAGCGGATGGTCGGCGTTGTTGCCGTTGCTGGGGCCGGGCTTCTTGTCCTGGCTGCCGTGCTGGCCCCAGACGACCGCCGTGCCACACAGGCCCACGAGGAGCCAGAGAGGAATGGTTCGCACCGATCGCATCCTTGCCCTCCTTCCGCAGGCCGGCGCTGCAGGGAACGCCCTCCGTGGCGTTCCGCGTGGGACCGGAACGCCACGGAGGGCGTTCCCTGCAGCGCCGGCCTACCGAAATCCTCGCTCAACCCACGGAGGAGTTCGGACCGCCCGATTTCATTTCGATGCGGCCAAAGATCATCCGACCCGCGGGCGTTTGCAAGACGCTGGTGACCGTGATGTTCACTTCCTGGCCAATGTGGGCCCGACCATGCTCCACCACGATCATGGTGCCGTCTTCGAGGTAGCCGACGCCCTGGCCAACCTGGTCGCCGGGCTTGACCACGCGGACGAGCATGGTCTCGCCGGGCAGGGCCACCGACTTGAGCGAGTTGGCCAGCTCGTTGAGGTTGATCACCTCAACCCCTTGAAGCTGGGCAATCTTGTTGAGGTTGTAGTCGTTGGTGACCACGCGGGCGCCCAGCGCCTTGGCCAGCACCACCAGCCGTTCATCGACCTTCTGGACCTCCCGCAGTTCCGGCAAATTGGTGTCATGGATCTGAAGCTCCACCTTGGGGTTGGTCTGCATCCGCTTGAGCATGTCCAGACCCCGCCGGCCCCGGTTCCTCTTCAGCTTGTCGGAACTATCGGCCACGCTTTGCAGTTCCTGCAGCACGAAGCGCGGCACGATCAGCTTGGTGTCGATAAAGCGTGTATCACATATGTCGGCAATCCGGCCGTCAATAATTACACTGGTATCAAGAACCAGTGGCCGGGCCCCCTTGACCTGGCGGGAAAACTCGACGTAGGGGATGATGAAGCGGAACTCGTCCTTGGTCTGCAGCAGCGTCGAGATGGAGATGTAGCAGCAGATCACGGTGATCAGCAGGCTGAGGACGCGCCGCTGCGGCTGCGGCTGAGCGACAGCAGCCTTGGCGGCATCCCAGTCAAAGATGAAGGGCTCCAGGGCGGTGGACAGAATGTTGCCCAGGAGCAGCCCAAGCAGCAGGCCAAAGTAGATGGCCGACAGGGTGGTGATCTGCTTGTTGCTGGTCAGCACGTCGGTGAGCACGATCAGCACGCCGCTGCTGAGAATGCCAAAAAAGGACAGCCAGGCGTAGTACACGTCCTGGGCCTGGTAGAAGTGGCGGGCGGCCAGCAGCGAGATGGCGATGATCAGGGCGCCGAACATGCCCCGCAGCAGCCACAGCAGCAGCAGGTCCGAGGAGGGTTGCTGCGCGTTGCTGGGGAACCAACGGGCCAGAAGAGATCGGAACTTGGCGAACACGAGCTATCCTCCCAAGGAGCGCGGCAGCGGTGGGGTAGTGCAACCGAGTCCGCGCCTGCCTGGACGCAGCGAGCCTGCGGCACTCCCTGAAGTGCTTTCCAATCCCTGGTGAAGGCAGAACGCTTCTCGTCAACTGTGACTATCTTATACGATGCTGTACGGTTGGAACAGACACAAGCCCGAAGCCAGCGCCGGGATGGTCGGACGGTCCCGGCTGGCGCTGGGATGGTCGGCCGGTCCCGGCGCTGGCGCTTCGGGATGGTCGGCCGGTCCCGGCGCTGGCGCTTCGGGATGGTCGGCCGGTCCCGGCGCTGGCGCTTCGGGCTTGTGTTCGAGCAACCCGCAACAACGCCATTTTAGACGATACTGTACGGCTGGAACAGGCGGAGGTACTCGTCCAGGGCGTAACGATCGGTCATGCCCGCCAGGTAATCGCAAACCACGCGCTCGGTCCCCTCAGCAGCGGAGCGGCGAAAATAGCGTTCCGGCAGCAGTTGCGGCGCCTGGACAAACTCGGCGAAGAGCATCTGCACGATCCGCTGTCCCTTGAGGGTCATGCGCTGCACCCGGTAGTGCTGGTAGACCCGGCGGTGCAGGAAGGCCTCCAGCTCCTGCTTGAGCGCCGCCATCTCCGGTCCCGGCTCGACCAGGGTTCCCGGATGGCAGCGCACATCCTCGACGGTGCGAATGCGCTCCTGGCGCAGTCGCTGCTGAGTGTGTTCCAGCAGGTCGGTTACCTGCCAGTCGATCAGGGCCCGGACCAGGGTGGACTGAAACTGCTCCGGCCGCAGCGGCAGCTTCCGCTGCTGGGTCTGTTCCAGGGCCCGGCGCCAGATGGTGACCGGCTCCAGGTCGGCCGGGGCGATCAGACCGACGCTGAGGGCGTCGTCCACGTCATGAGCATCATAGGCCAGGCTGTCGGCGGCATCCGCGACCTGGGCCTCCAGCAGTGGCTGGCCCACTCCGGCAAAGGGAGCGGTCTCCGGACGGTCCAGCTTCCGGCTGTGCAGGGCCATCGCCTCCAGCACCTCCCAGGAGAGGTTCAGCCCGGGAAAGTCCGCATAGGGATATTCCAGCACCTGCACAATCCGCAGCCCGTGGAGATTGTGTTCAAAGCCACCGTGGTCCCGCATGCACTCCTCCAGGGCCTTCTCGCCGGCATGGCCGAAGGGGGGATGGCCCAGGTCGTGCGACAGGGCAATGCTTTCGGTCAGGTCCTCGTTCAGGCCCAGCCGGCGGGCGATGGTCCGGCTGATCTGGGCGACTTCCAGGGTATGAGTCAGCCGGGTGCGGTGGTGGTCGTTGGTCTGCGTGACCAGCACCTGGGTCTTGTGCATCAGCCGGCGAAAGGCGGTGCAGTGGACGATGCGATCGCGGTCGCGCTGGTAGAGGGTGCGGTAGGGGTGAGGCGGCTCGGGGTAATGCCGGCCCCGGCTCTGGCGGGTGCGCATGGCGTAGGGGGCCAGCACCTCTTCTTCGCGGTCCAGCCAGTCCGGCGGCTCAAAGGGAACGAAATCGTCGGACATGAGGGAATTCCCTGACGTTTAGCCGCGACGCAGCGGCGCAGCGGCGCAGCGGAGCGCGCGTTTGCCACCACAAACGCGCGCTCCGCTGCGCGGCTCCGCGTCGCGGCTAAACGGTTGGCGTTTTGCTGCTGTTCTCCAACCGCTGCCGCAGCAGGTCGTACAGCGCCTCCAGCGATTGCACGATCACCTTGGTATCGCTCAGCACCGGCATGAAGTTGGTATCGCCGTTCCAGCGCGGCACCACGTGCCAGTGCAGATGGCCCGGCAGGCCGGCCCCGGCCGCGGCCCCCAGGTTCAGGCCGACGTTGAAACCATCCGGACGCATCAGCTCGGACACGAGCTGGACCCCGTGCCGGACCGTCTCCATCACCTCCAGCAACTCCTCGGAGGTCAATTCCGCCAGGCCGCCCTTGTGGGTCCGGGGGGCGATCAGCAGATGGCCGTTGTTGTAGGGAAAGCGATTGAGCAGCAGGACGCTCAGCGGCGTGCGCCAGACGATCAGACTGGCCCGGTCCTCGTCCCGGGCCAGCCCCGCACAGATAAAACAGCTATCGTCGGGGACCTCTTGCCGGCCCGCGGTCACGTAGGAAAGCCGCCACGGGGCCCAGAGTTGTTCCATGCTTCTCTCCTGCTTGGCCTGCGAGAACCTTTCTTCTTGCCGTCCTGCTTTCTATCATAATGAACGTGGTTCTCCGAAGCGTCCAGCCGGACTGGAGGCGGCACCCAGGGTTCACACCCTGGTCTATTGACTGCCGCCCCTTCGGGGCTGAAGACAACAAGCCCCGAAGGGGCGGCAGTCAATAGACCAGGACGTGAGTCCTGGGTCGGCTCGCCTTGACAGGCTTGCCGATTTTCCCTAGCATAACGAACTTTCCTTTTGACACTCGAGAGCAAGGCGAAGCGATCATGGCTGTTCCGAAGAGACGTACCTCCCACGCCCGGCAGGGCAAGCGGCGGAGCCATCAGCACCTCAAACCGCTGGAGATCCAGTACTGTCCCAACTGCGAGCATCCGGTGCTGCCGCACCGGATCTGTGCCAACTGCGGCCACTACCACGGCCGGGAAGTGATTGCCCAGAAGACGAAGAAGGAGAAGTGATCCATGCGGATAGCGCTGGACGCGATGGGGGGCGATTTTGCCCCGGAGCCGATCGTCGCCGGCGCCGTGCAGGCCGTGGCCGAGGACCCCGAACTGAGCGTCCTGCTGGTCGGCGACCAGGCCCGGGTGGAGCCGTGCCTCGCCTCGGCGGCCAACCGCGAGCGGCTGGAGATCTTCCATTGCAGCCAGGCGATCGGCATGGAAGAAAGCCCCGTCGAAGGACTGCGCAAGAAGCCCGACAATTCCATCAGCCGCTGCTGGCAATTGCTGGCCCACCGCAAGGTCGATGGCGTGGTCAGCGCCGGCAACACCGGTGCGATGGTGGCCGGCGGTCTGTTCCTCAAGCGCTTCCTCAAAAACGTCCGCCGGCCCGGCATCGCCGCCATGATGCCGACGCTGCGCGGCCCCAGCGTCATGATTGACGTGGGGGCCAATTCCAGCCCCAAGGCCGAGCACCTGTTTCAGTATGGCGTGATGGGCAGCATCTTTGCCCGCCACATCCTCCAGAAACCCCGGCCGACCATCGGTCTGATGAACATCGGCTCGGAGGAGGGCAAGGGCCACGGCCTGGCCAAGGAGACGTTTGCCCTGTTCAACGCCAGTCCGCTCCGCGAGCAGTTTGTCGGCAACGTCGAGGGGCGCGACATTAACCGCGGCGTCGTGGACGTGATTGTCTGCGACGGCTTTGTCGGCAACGTGGTCCTCAAGAACAGCGAAGGGATCTTCGAGTTCGCCCTCAAGCTGGTGGCTCAGGAAGTGTTAAGCGTGCTGACGGTCGAGCGCGAAAAGGCGGAGAAGGCCCTGCACGACCTGATGATGCGCTACGACTACAGCGCCTTCGGCGGCGCTCCGCTGCTGGGCATTGATGGCATCTGCATCATCTGCCACGGCAGTTCCCGGGAGCGGGCCATCAAGAACGCCCTGGCCGTCGGCGCCCGCTACGCCCGGGCCCGGCTCAACGAACTGATCGTCCAGGAACTGGAAAGCAGCCCCGCCCTCTCTGCAACCTCCGAGGAGTAAAAAGCAGGAGTCAGGAGTCAGGGGTCAGGAGTCATAAACGCAGCTTGATTCCTGACTCCTGACTCCTGACTCCTGACCCCTGAATCATGGCACGGACCGCATTTCTGTTTCCCGGCCAGGGTGCCCAGTACGTCGGCATGGGCAAGGCCCTGTACCAAGCGCTGCCGGCCGCCCGCCGATTGTTTGACGAGGCCTCCTCCGTCCTTGGCTATAATTTAATGGAGCTGTGCGCCAGCGGACCGGCCGAGCGCCTGGATGCGACGGCGGTGAGTCAGCCGGCCATCTTTGTCGCCAGCCTGGCCGCCCTGGAGTCGCTCAAGGCGTCCAACCCGGACGCACCTGCCGAGGTGGTCGCCACGGCGGGATTGAGCCTGGGCGAATATACCGCCCTGGTTTTTGCCGGGGCGCTGGACTTTGCCGACGGACTGCGGGTGGTGCAGCAGCGCGGTCAGGCCATGCAGGCCGCCTCCGACAGTAACCCCGGAGGGATGGTCAGCATCCTGGGACTGGAGCAGGCGGGTGTCGAGGAGCTGGTCGCGAAGGCCAGCCAGCACGGGCTGCTGCGGATCGCCAACCTCCTTTGCCCCGGGAACATTGCGGTTTCGGGAGAGAAACCGGCCTGCGACGCCGTGGAGAAGCTGGCGGCGGAAGCAGGTCGGGCCAAGACGGTCCGCCTGGCGGTGGCCGGGGCCTTTCACACGCCGCTGATGAAGCCGGCCGACGACAAGCTGGCTCAGGCCCTGGGGCGCGTGACACTGCGGCCGCCGAAGGTGCCTGTATGGTCGAACGTGGACGCGAAGCCGCACACCGACCCGGAGGAGATCCGAGGCCTGCTCGTGCGGCAAGTGGTCCAGCCGGTACTGTGGGAGCAGACGCTGCGCGGCCTGCTCGAGGCGGGCTGTGACCGCTTCTGCGAGATTGGGCCGGGCCGGGTGCTGGCAGGACTGCTCAAGCGCGTGCAGCGCAAGGCGGAGATGACCAACGTCCCGGCGTGATCTATCGACCCCTGCCGGCTTGCCCGGCAGGTGAAGCAGGTCAACGGCTAGATGGGCAGGAGAAAAGAAAAGTCTTTGTTCTGCCGCCTCCTCTAGCTTCGGACCTGCTTCACCTGCCGGGCAAGCCGGCAGGGGTCGAGAAAAATGTCCGACCCTCCGCCCATGTGGGGAGAGGGGAGAGAAAAGGTAAAAGCCCTTGCCGGGCAAGGGCCTGCTGTGGTACATAACCCGGAACGGCGATCCGGGTACGGGCTGATCGCCGATCCCCGGAAGGTCCGTTTGCTGTGGAGGTTTACGACCGTGGCTTCCTCTGTTGAAGAGCGTGTCATCGATATTGTGTGCGAGAACCTCGGCGTCAACAAGGAACAGGTCACTCGTCAGACCTCGTTCACCGAAGACGTGGGAGCCGACTCGCTGGACATCGTGGAACTGGTCATGGAACTGGAAGAGGAGTTTGAGATCACCATTCCGGACGACCAGGCCGAGAAGATCAAGACGGTAGGCGAGGCGATCGATTACATCGAGCGGGAGCAAGCCAAGAAATGACCCGTCGCGTTGTCATCACCGGCCTGGGCACGGTGAATCCGCTGGCGTTCGATCTGCCCGGCTTCTGGTCCGCGCTGTGCGCGGGCAAGAGCGGCGTCGGACCGATCGAGCGCTTCGATACCACCGCGTACAAGGTGAAGTTCGGCGGCGAGATCAAGGACTGGAAGCCCGAGGCGTACGTGGATCGCAAGACGGCCCGGCACCTGGACCGTTATGCCCAGTTCGCTTTGGTCGCCGCCCTGAACGCGGTGAAGGACAGCGGACTGGACTTGCCCGGGGAAGACCTCTGCAGGTGCGGCGTCATCGTCGGCAGCGGCATCGGCGGACTGAGCGAGTTCGAGGAGCAGCATTCCCGTCTGGAGAAGGAAGGCCCGGGCCGGCTCAGCCCGTTCATGATCCCCAAGATGATCTCCAACTCGGCCGCGGGCATCATCTCGATCGAACTTGGCCTGCGCGGACCGAACACTGCCGTCACCACCGCCTGCGCCTCGGCGGGTCACGCCATCAGCGACGCCCAGCGAGCCATCCAGTGCGGCCTGGCCGACGTGATGCTGGCCGGCGGCGCCGAGGCGGCCCTGACGCCGATGGGACTGGGCGGCTTCATCGCTGCCCGCGCCCTGTCGTCGCGCAACGACAGCCCGGCCACGGCCAGCCGGCCCTTCGACAAGGATCGCGACGGCTTTGTCCTGAGCGAGGGCGCCGGCATCGTGGTCCTCGAGGAGCTGGAGCGGGCTCGGAAGCGCAACGCTCCCATCTATGCGGAGCTGCTCGGCTCGGGCAGTTCCGGCGACGCCTACCACATCACGGCCCCTCATCCCGAGGGCGCCGGGGCGGCCCAGGCGATGCGGGCCGCGCTCAAGGACGCCCGGCTCAACCCCGAGGACGTCCAGTACGTCAATGCGCATGGGACCAGCACGCCGCTGGGAGACGAGGCCGAGACCAAGGCGATCAAGGAAGTGTTCGGCGCTCACGCCCGCAAGCTGGCCATCAGCAGCACCAAGAGCATGCTGGGCCATCTGCTCGGCGCCAGCGGCGGCGTCGAACTGATTGCTACCGTGCTGATGATCAAGCACCGCATGGTCCACCCGACCATCAACTACCAGACGCCCGATCCTGGCTGCGACCTGGACTACGTGCCCAACACGGCCCGGGACCTGATTATCCGCCGGGCGATCTCCAACAGCTTCGGCTTTGGCGGACACAACAGCACGCTGGTTATTGGCATGATGGGATAACCCTGGCGAGCCGGGAGCGTCAGCTCCCGGATTCTTCCGCTTCGTCGGAGAATCCGGGAGCTGACGCTCCCGGCTCGCCAAGTTCCGTTTCCTCTGAGATTGACTCCATGAATTCCTCCCTTTCCTCCTTGCCTGCTCGGGCGGAGCAGGTTGCACTCTCTCCCCAGGAATATCAGCGCTACAGCCGGCACCTGATCATGCCGGAGGTCGGCCTGGACGGCCAGAAACGGCTGAAGGCGGCCAAGGTGCTGCTGATCGGCGCCGGCGGCCTCGGCTCACCGCTGGGCCTGTACCTGGCCGCGGCCGGCATCGGCCGGATCGGGCTGGTCGATTTCGACGCGGTCGATTTCAGCAACCTGCAGCGCCAGGTTCTGCATGGGACCACCGACGTCGGCCGGCCCAAGCTGCACTCGGCCGGCGAACGGCTGAAGGCCATCAATCCCGAGGTGCAGCTCGATCTCTACGAGACCCGCCTCGACCGCACCAACGCCCTGCGCCTGTTCGAGCCCTATGACATCATCATCGACGGCACCGACAACTTCGCCACCCGCTACCTGGTCAACGACACTTGCGTGCTGCTGAAGAAACCGAACGTCTACGGCAGCATCTTCCGCTTCGACGGCCAGGCGTCCGTGTTCTTTCCCGGGAAAGGGCCCTGCTATCGCTGTCTCTACCCGGAGCCGCCTCCTCCCGGCGAGGTGCCCAGCTGCGCCGAGGGCGGCGTCCTCGGCATCCTGCCCGGCGTGATCGGCTGCATCCAGGCGACGGAGTGCATCAAGCTGGTGCTGGGCCGGGGCGAGCCGCTGATCGGCCGGTTGCTGCTCTACGATGCCCTGCAAATGAGCTTCCGCGAATTCAAGGTGCGCCGCAATCCCAAATGTCCCATCTGCGGCGATCAGCCGACCATCAAGGAGCTGATCGATTACGAGCAGTTCTGCGGGGTTCGCGGCCAGGAAGCGCCGCGCCCCGGCGGCTACGGCCGGCGACATCACGGTCGAGGAGCTGAAACAACGGCTGGACCGGGGCGAGAAGGTGTTCATCCTGGACGTGCGCAACCCGGAGGAGTATCAGCTGTGCCGGATCGCCGGGAGCAAGCTGCTGCCGCTGCCGGCCCTGGCGGAGAGGTTCCGCGAACTGGACCCGGAAAGCGAAATGGTGGTCCACTGCAAGAGCGGCATGCGCAGCCAGAAGGCGATCGCGTTCCTGCGCGAGCAGGGGTTCCGGAAGCTGCGGAACCTCAAGGGCGGCATCCTGGCCTGGGCCGAGCGGATCGATCCGAGCATGCCGAAGTATTGATTTGTTTATTGCAACTCAGGAAGAAAAAGACCGACGCCCCTGCCCCCCAGGGCGATGCCCTGGGCTATCGTGTTGCGCCCCTTCGGGGCGGTTGGCTTTCGCCCCGAAGGGGCGCAACACGATAGCCCAGGGCATCGCCCTGGGTCACGGGCCGAGGTGGTCTTTCTCTTTCTGAGCGCAATAGCCGCGACGCGGAGCGGAGCGCGTGAGTTTCCACGCTCCGCTGCGTAAACGTTGCTCCGCAAACTCTTTTTCCGGAGTTCCCATGTCCAAAATCGACTGGATGTACCATCGCAAGGGCTGAACCAGCTGCGGCAAAGCTCAGGGGTTCCTTGAGAAGAACGCGGTCGAGCCACCGGCCGAGGTCGTCGATGCCCGCAAGGAAAAACGCGGCCGGGAGGCAGCCATCGAACTGGCCCGCTCCGTCGAGCGCGTCCTGGTGGCACGCGGCAAGCAAATTCTCGTCTTCGACATGAAGACCAACCCACCCGACGACGATACCCTGGCCGCGTACCTGCTCGGGCCCACCGGCAACCTGAAAGCGCCGACCCTGCGCCGCGGGCAGACCCTGCTGGTCGGCTTCAGCGAGGAAGCCTATCGGCAGGTGCTGGAGAGCTGAAAAACCCCTCCCCCAACCCCTCCCGGAAGCGGGGAGGGGAGCCAGAGGGTGTTGCCGCTGTGTGTGTGCAGCAGCGCAATGCAATCGATCGGCGCTCTGGCTCCCTCCCCGTTTCGGGGAGGGGGTTGGGGGGAGGGGTTGAATGGCAGTCTACGTAACAACCCGGCACTTCTCTTTGCAATCCCCGGCCAAACTCGGTAAGCTGAATTGTTGTGTGAAGATGGCATGACGAGCTTGCCGAGTACATTCGTCTTTTCCCACCCTGGTCGATAGGAACCGCTGCGATGACGCGATTGCTGCGACTTCTTCCGGCGTTGAGTCTGTGTACCGTCCTGACGGGTGCTGCCTGGGGGCAGGAGCCGATCCGCATGGCCCGCACTCCGGACATCTCCCCCGATGGCAAACTGATCACCTTCAGCTACCTGGGCGACATCTGGGTCGTGGAAACCATCGGCGGCATCGCCCGGCCGGTGACCGTTCACCGCGCCCACGACATCAATCCTGTGTTCAGTCCCGATGGCCGATCCATCGCCTTCAGCTCCAACCGCCACGGCAGTTACAACGTCCACGTCATCCCGGTGCAGAGCGGCAAGCCGCGCCGCTTGACGTTCGACTCGACCAACGAACTGGTCACCGGTTGGTCGCCCGACGGCAAGCAGGTCCTGTTCACCTCGGGCCGCGCAGCAGGCTTCCCGGCTCACCTCGACCTGTTCAGCGTCCCGGTCGAGGGCGGACAGGTCCGGCAGCTGACCACGACCGAGGCCCGCGAAGGCGTCTTCTCGCCGGACGGCAGCCGGATCGCCTGCGTGCGCGGTCCCGGCCTGTGGTATCGCAAGGGCTATCGCGGCTCCTCCAACGACGACCTCTGGGTCTGCAACGCCGACGGCACCAACCATCGGCAGCTGACCAGCTTCAACGGCCAGGACAGCGCTCCGATGTGGTCGGCCGACGGCCAGTGGCTCTATTACGTCAGCGAGGTCTTCGGCACGCCGGCCAACGTTGTCCGCATCCCGGCCCATCCGCCCGTGCCCAGCAGCCCGTACCAGCCCCGGCAGATCACCTTCCACAAGGAAGACAGCGTTCGCAAGGCCCGGATCTCCGCCAACGGCGCCTGGATCGTCTACGAATGCGGCCCGGACCTGTGGGTCGTTTCCACTCAGGAAGGCTCCCGCCCACGCAAGCTGGCCATCGAGGTCCACACCGACGACAAGTCCAACACCGAGCGGATGGAAACCTTTACCAACAGCGGCGTTACCGAGTTCGCCGTCTCCGCCGACGACAAGCACATCGTCTTTGTCGTCCACGGCGAACTGTTCCGGGCCCGCGTCGCCGGCAATTCTCGGCCTGTCCGCATGACGACCACGGGGGCCGCCAACCACGGGGCGGCCTGGTCGCCCGACATGTCCAGGATCATCTTCATCTCCGACAAGGACGGCCAGGAAAACCTCTATCTGCTCCAGGCCGATGACCCCGAGCATCCCCGGCTGATCGAGGCCCATCGCTTCAAGACCACCAAGCTGACCGACGGCAAGGAACCTCCTCTGGGCGTCAGTTTCGCGCCCGACGGCAAGCGCGTGGCCTTCGTCCGCGGCGGCAAGCTGTGGACCATGAACCCCGACGGCACCGACCTCAAAGTGATCGTCAACGAGGTCCGCGTCATCGATTACGAATGGTCGCCGGACAGCAAATGGTTCGTCTTCGCCCGCCTGGACGGCTCCTTTGCCAGCGAGTTGTACGTGGTGCCCAGCACCGGGCCGACCGCCGACAACCCGGTCCGCAACGTCACCCGCTATGCCACCTCCAACCTGGGCGTCACCTGGAGCGCCGACGGCAAGAAACTGGCCTTCCTGAGCAACCGCCGCGGCAGCAGCGGCACCTTGCACGTCATGTCGCTGCAAAAGCCGGCTGCCCCGGGAACTCCGGAGAAGCCGGCGCCGCTGTTCGGCACCCCGCCGGTGGAGATTGACTGGGAGGACCTGCACCTGCGCGTGCAGGCGATCGGCAGCGCCCCGGTCGAGGAGGCCGCCATCTCGACGGACGGCACCCGCATCGCCTTCCGGGCGGCCAACGATCTCTGGCTGACCAGCACCGACGGCAACCAGCTGACGCGCTTGACCAGCGGCAGCACCAAGCCCACGCAGATCACCTGGTCGAAGAAGAACTCGGGGGTCTACTTCCGGGACGGCAACAACGCTGTCCGGCTGGTCCGTTCGAGCGTCTTCGGCGGCGACGTGGCCACGATTCCCTTGCAGGTGAAGATGAACATTCGGGCCGAGGAGGAGTTCGCCGAGATGTTCGAGCAGAGCTGGCGTTACCTCTCGGCCTTCTTCTACGACCGGTCCTTTCACGGGGCCGACTGGGACGCCATCCGGGTCAAGTATCGGCCGCTGGTCAAGCACGTGGTCATGAAGGAAGACCTGTACGCCCTGCTCTACCTGATGATGGGCGAGCTGAACGCCTCGCATCTGGGCGTGGCCGGCTCGACCAGTTCGCCCGAGGAGCCGACCGCTCACCTGGGCTTGCTCTTCGACCCCACCTATCGCGGCAAGGGCCTCAAAATCGCCGAAGTGCTGAAGCGCGGGCCGGCGGACCGGCGCGGCCTGAACCTCAAGCCGGGCGAGTTCGTCCTCAGCATCGACGGCGTCCTGATCGACGGCAGCGTGGACGTCAGCAAGCTGCTCAACGGCAAGGTCAATGAGCTGATCGCCTTGCAGGTCGCTTCGACCTCCGACGCCCCTCCCAAGAGCCGCCGGCTCATCGAGATCCAGGGGGCGAGCAAGAGCAAGGAGGGCTCCTCCGGCCGGCCCGGCATCCCCGAATTGACGTACGATCGCTGGGTGGCCAACAACACCAGGCGCGTGGCCGAGCTGAGCAAGGGCAAGCTGGGCTACATCCACATCCCGGAAATGACCGAGAAGGGGCTGGATAGCTTTGTCCGCACGCTGTACTCCGACCATTTCGACAAGGACGCGATCGTGCTGGACGTGCGCTTCAACGGCGGCGGCAACACCCACGACCAGGTGCTGAACTACCTGGGCGGCCGGGAACACACCTGGTTCCGGCACCGGGACGGCGGCGAGGGGCTGGTGATCCGCTCCGCCGACCGCAAGTGGACCAAGCCGCTGGTGCTGCTGATCAACAACCGCTCCTACAGCGACGCCGAGATCTTCCCGCACGCCTTCCGCACCCTGGGCCTGGGCAAGCTGGTCGGCCAGGCCACCGGCGGCAACGTCATCGGCACCGTCTCGGTCCGGCTGATCGACGGCTCCACCTTCCGCTTGCCGCGGACTGGCGTCTACACCATCAAGGGCGTCAACATGGACAAGGAGGGCGTCCTCCCCGACGTGTCGGTGGAGAACAACCCCGAGCAGCTGGCCCGGGGTCAGGACACCCAGCTGGACAGGGCCGTGGAGGTGCTGCTGGCCGACATGGCCGAGCGCAAGAAGAAAAGTGACCCCAAGGTGGTGGTCAAGCCGGACGAGGGCAAGCGGGAGACGCCGATGCCGATGGGGGACCCGAAGTGAACGTTCGTCAAAACTCGAACTGAAATCAGCTCAACGGTCGGAGTCATACCCGCCTCGCTCCGGGACCGTGGCGTGACGGCGACCGGACACTGAAAAGTCGCTGTCACTCTTCCTCAGCCCAGCAGGAGCAGTGCGGGGCCTGCCGCTCCAGGAGTTGTTCGCATTCGGTACACCACAGCTGGCCGCACTCGTAGCAGCGCCCCACGAGGATGTCGTTGATTTCCGGATCGTTTTCGCAGTTCCCGGTCTGATCGCTGTGGCAGCGGGGACAGGGGCCGACCAGGATGCGATTGGCGAAGTCCTCGGCGGTGCTGCTGTCGCGAAAGGTCTCGCGCATTTCCTCCAGCACCTCGGGGGGCATGGCCTGAAGCATCTCCTGCGCCACGTCGATTTCCTCGGGGGTGGGAGCGTCTGTGAGGGCGGCCTCACAGAACCGGCAAACCTTCGCACCCTCCAGGACCCGCTTGTTACAATTCCAGCAGCGCATCTTTGTCTCCTTGAATCCTGACCTGTGCCGGTTCCGCGTTGGCGTGAAGAGTGAACTCCACGGCATGGTAGCGGCTGCCCGTCGCCGTCGCAACACGATTCGAGAGCTGCCAAGATTGTCAAGGAGCCCCTCCCCAGGTAAAGTGCTTGCATTCGCTTTTTCCCCTATTTGCGAGGTGCGACCATGCCTGACCTGAAAGACGGCGGATCGACCGAGATGAAAGGCTCCGGAGCCAAGCCCTACGTGCTGAAGAACGTCGGCGGCGTCTACTCCTGCACCTGTCCCGCCTGGCGGAACCAGTCGCTGCCGATCGAGCGGCGCACCTGCAAGCATCTGCGCAAGCTGCGGGGCGACGCGGCCGAGGAGGCCCGCATTGGCGGCGAACTGCCGGTGCGGGCGAAGGTCGAGACCGAGGGCAAGGAAATCGTGCTGCTGGCCGAGCCGTGGGACAATGCCGCCGACCTGTCCGGCTGGTGGATGAGCGAGAAGCTCGACGGCGTCCGTGCCTACTGGGACGGCAAGCAGTTCCTGTCGCGCAAAGGCAATCAGTTTCTTGCCCCGGACTGGTTCATCGAAGGGCTGCCCGACGTGCCTCTCGACGGGGAGTTATGGATCGATCGCAAGCAATTCAACCGCACCTCCGGCATCGTTCGGCGGGGCGACAAACCCGATTTGTGGAACCAGTTGCATTACATGGTCTTCGACGCTCCGGCCGTTTCGGGCGGCTTTGAAGAGCGGCTCCGCTTCCTCACGGACCTGCTCGCGAGCCGGACGCCGAAGTTCGCCCGGAAGCACGACCATGAGCTGTGTCGGAACCTGGAGCATCTGCGGAGCGAACTGACCAGGGTGGAGGCGCTGGGCGGTGAGGGGCTGATGCTCCGACAACCGGGCTCGAAATACCAGATTGGACGTTCGGCAACGATTCTCAAGGTGAAGAACTTCCACGACGCCGAGGGGGTGGTAGTTGGCCACCAACCCGGAGAAGGCAAGCACAAGGGCCGGCTCGGGGCATTGCTGATTCGCCTGGCCAGCGGGGTTGAAGCCAAGGTCGGCACCGGCTTCACCGACAAGCAGCGCGAGAACCCGCCGCCGATCGGGGCGACGATCACGTTCCGCTATCAGGAACTGTCCGAGGCGGGCGTGCCGCGGTTCCCGAGCTACGTTGGGGTGCGCATTGATGCAGCCGTCGGCCGTCCCAATCCCGGAGCCGGGCCGACCGTTCCCGGTGCTCCGTGACAGAAACGCCCCAATCCGGTGGCTGCGTTGGGGTTGGCGCTGGCGGTGCAGCTGTTGTGGAGCATCCCTTCCGGCTGACCCGGGGCATCGCCCCGGGAGCCGGACGGCGGTGATCGCAAGGGTTACTTGCTCAGGTTGGTCTTGATGTACTCAACCACTTCCTCGGGATGCTTCGGGGGCTTGACCTCGTTGTAGATTTTCCGGACCACGCCTTCCTTGTCGATGATGAAGGTCCAGCGCATGGCCCGGCCGCTCTTCTCGTTCAGCACGCCGAAGGTCTTGGCGGCCTTTTTCTCCGGGTCAGCAAAGAGGGGGAAGTTCAGCTTCTCCTTGTCGGTGAACTTCATCTGATCCTCGACGTTGTCGGTGCTGATGCCGATGACCACGGTATTCAGCTTGGCCAGCTCGGCCGCCTTGTCGCGGAAGCCGCACGACTCGACTGTGCAGCCAGGAGTCATCGCCTTGGGATAGAAGTACAGGACGACGTTCTTGCCCCTCAGGTCCTTCAGCGACAGGGTCTTGGCGTCCTTCTTGCCCGGCAGGACCTTGCCGATCTGCGTGGCTTCCAGGGTCAGGTTGGGTGCCGGCTTGCCGACTTCGATCTTGGATTCGGCCTTCTCGGCCCGGGCGGGCCCGGAGACGAACAGGGCCAGTGCGACCGCGAACAGGGTGTGACGCATGCGTAACTCTCCTCGTGATAGCGGGCGACGGTGGCGATTTTATCCCGAGCCGGGAGGGCCGACAAGCGTCCGGCAGTATAGGATGACTCCCTCCAGAACGGATCGCACCGGGCGATCGTCCCTGGCATTCCTTGCTTGTGGGAGAACCTGATGCTGCCTCGCGTTGCTCTCCAATCGCTCCCCCTGGTCCTGGGCCTTGCCGCCCTGCTGGCCGGGCCCGCCTCGCCGGTCGCGGCCGAGGAGAAGAAACTCAACGTCCTCTTCATCGTCTCGGATGACCTGAACAACCGCCTCGGCTGCTACGGCGATCCGCTGGTGAAGTCGCCGAACATCGATCGGCTGGCGAAGAAAGGTGTGCGCTTCGATCGCGCTTACTGCCAGTATCCGCTTTGCAATCCCAGCCGCTCCTCGTTCCTGACCGGCCGGCGGCCCGACACCACCAGGGTCTACGAGAACGCAACCCAGTTCCGCAAGAACATCCCCGACGTGGTCACCTTGCCGCAAGCCTTCCAGAAGGCCGGCTATTTCGTGGGCCGGGTCGGCAAGCTGTACCACTATGGCGTGCCCAACCAGATCGGCACCGACGGCCTGGACGACAAGCCCTCCTGGCAGAAGGTCATCAACCCGCGTGGCCGGGACAAGGACGACGAGAACATGGTGATCCAGTACACCGGCAAGAAAGGCCAGCTGGGAGCGGCCATCAGCTTCCTGGCCGCCGACGGCACGGACAAGGAACAGACCGACGGCAAGATCGCCACGGCAGTCATCGAGCTGTTGGAGCAGAACAAGGACAAGCCGTTCTTCCTGGGCTGCGGTTTCTTCCGGCCGCACGTCCCCTGCGTGGCGCCGAAGAACTATTTCGAGCAGTATCCCCGGGAAAAGCTCCAGCTGCCGAAGGAGCCGGCCGAGCACCTGGCCAACATCCCGCCGCTGGCCCTGACGGTCAAGCCGGCCAACTACGGCCTGAAGACGGAGCAGCTGAAGGATTTCTTGCAGGGCTATTACGCCAGCATCAGCTTCGCCGACGCCCAGGTCGGCCGGGTGCTGGACGCGCTGGAGCGGCTGGAGCTGGCGGACCGGACCGTGGTGGTCTTCATCAGCGATCACGGCTGGCTGCTGGGCGAACACGGCCAGTGGCAGAAGATGTGCCTGTTCGAGGAGTCGGCCCGGGTGCCGCTGGTCATTTACGCCCCGGGAGCGAAGGGCAATGGCAAGGCTTCGGGGCGGACGGTGGAGTTGGTCGATCTCTACCCGACGCTGGCCGAGCTGTGCGGTCTGCCTGCCCCGGCCGGCGTCGAGGGCAAGAGCCTCAAGCCGCTGCTCGACGATCCGCAAGCGCCCTGGGACAAGCCGGCGTACACGCAGGTCCGGCGCGGGGCCAAGGACAAGGAAGTGATGGGCCGCAGCGTCCGCACCGAGCGCTGGCGCTACAGCGAATGGGGCAAGGACGGCCAGCAGGGGGCCGAATTGTACGACCACGACAACGACCCCAAGGAACTGCGTAACCTGGCCAAGGACCCGGAACAGGCCAAGGTCGTTGAGGAGATGAAGTCGCTGCTGGGGAAAATCAGGAAGTGAGCGGCACCAGCGGAAACTCGCTTCAAACCTTCAAACTGAAGGCGAGCGGCGCGGCGTCAGCCCGCCGGTGGGAGCGTCCTACCGGCGGGCTGACGCCGCGCCGCTCGCCTTCAAATTAGGCTTCTTGGAGGGTTGTTTTCCTACACCCCAATGTCTTCGTTCCACAGTTGGGGGTGCGCCTGGATAAACTCCCGCATCAGCTGGATGCACTCGGCGTCATTGTCGATCCGCAGCTGCACGCCGCGTGACCGGAGGTAATCTTCCGGTCCGCGGTAGGTCTGGTTCTCGCCAATCACCACCAGCGGAATCCGGTACAGCAGGATCGCGCCGCTGCACATGTCACAGGGCGACAGGGTGGAATAGAGAATGGAGCGCCGATAGTCCCTGGCTCGCAGCCGGCCGACGTTTTCCAGGCAGTTCATCTCGGCATGGTGAATGACGCTACCATTCTGGACCCGGCGATTGTGGCCGCCGGCGACGATCCGGCCGTCGAGGACCAGGACCGAGCCGATGGGAATGCCTCCCTCGCGCAGTCCTTGCCGGGCCTCTTCCAGGGCCGCCGCCAGAAAGGGATCGCGGACCGGTGTTGCCGTCATGGTTCACCCCCATCGTAACCGGCCTTACTGAGCCACCCCAACAGGGTGCCAGGCGTGCGGCCCGTACGGTTGCAGCCACTGGATGATCTCGATCCGATTGCCGTCCGGGTCGAAGATGAAGAAGCGGTCGGCCCCGGGAATGGGGGTTGTTTCCTCAAAGGGTACGCCCTTCTCCCTGAAGTACCGCCGGGCCGCGGCCACGTCGGCCACGCGCAGGGCAAAGTGGCGCGGACTGGTCGTGTCGGGCTGGTTCTTCAGCAGCAGGTGCAGCTGATGATTTCCCAACTCGAACCAGAGGACAACGAATTCAAAGGTGCGCGGCCGGGGGATCTCCTTCAAGCCCAGCAGGTCGCGATAAAAACGCCGGCTGCGCTCGACGTTGGTGATTATTACCGAACAGTGGTCGAGCTGCGTGATCTCCAGCATGGCGGGCCCTTTCGGTTCGGCGGCACTTCTCTGCCCTATCGAGCGAACGCAACGGCTGTTATCATGAGTGTTAGAGAAAAGCCGGTCGAGCGTCTATTGAGGTGGATCAAGAGCGATTCCCGGCCTTCTGGTAGTGGGCGGATGACAAATGATCCCATGAAACCGCTTCCGCCACTTTCCGGATCCTTGCCGGCCCGGAATGGTCATGCCGACCCGCGCAAGGAGTTCGAGGCACTGTACCAGCGCCATAGCCGCGAGGTATGGGCGCTGGCGTACGCGCGGTGGCTGAACGCTGACACGGCCATGGACATCACCCAGGAAGCGTTCCTGCGCTTGTGGAAACAGTGGGAAAGCGGCGAACCGATCCTCAATCCCCGGGCCTGGCTGCTGCGGGTGGCGCGCAACCTGGCGGAGGACCATGCCAAGAGCAGTTTCCGGCGCAATGGCACCCATCCGCCCCAGACGATGAATGGCGTGGAAGCGCACGATCCGCTACCGCTGGAAAGTTTGGAAAAACAGGAAATCTTTGCCCAGGTGCGCAAGGGAATGGAACAATTGCCCCCGTCCGATCGGGAAATTCTGAACTTGCGTTATGGCCTGGAGTATAATACTGAAACCATCGCCGAGATGCTCTCCATCGAACCCTCGGCGGTCCACATGCGGTTGAGCCGGGCGCGGCAGCGTCTGGCCGAACGGCTGAAGGCCCAGGGAATCGGGCATCTCTCCTGAAACCGAACCGCCGCGGGAAACAGCCAGGACGTGCGCCTGCGGTTGAGAGGGCCAGTTATGACCTTCCTCAAAGATCCTGTGGTCTCGTCGGGGGATGACCTCGACAACCTGCTGCGGGCCTTCTTCCAGGCCGAGATGCCCAACCCCTGGCCTGCCGTGGAAGTGCCCGCCCGCCGCCTCCAGCTGGCCGCTCCGGAAGAAGCCCCCGCGCCCTCCCGGCATTCTTCTCTGTGGCGCAGCCGGCTGGCCCTGGCCGCTTCCGTTGCCCTGCTCGTTTCCGGTACGCTGTTCCTGAGCAGCGACCGCCGGGAGACAGGTGCCAACGGCGGAGGTCCAACGATCGGCCCCGGCAAGGCGGACCTCAAAGATACCCCCCATTACCGCAGCCACGAGAACTTGCTGGTGACGCCGGACGGGGTAGTCATTCGCGTGGACATTTTCGAGGAGCCGGCCAAGAAGTAAAGTCGTCCGGGTTGATGCGGTCCTGCATCTCCCTGGACCTTGGTGGAATGATGAGAAGCGGTCTGGTCGCGGTTTCCTGGTTGCTGTGCAGCGCCCTCCTTGCTCAAAATCCGTCCGTTGAGCCCGCCGAGGAGAAGGGGACTTTCCTGGGCGTCCTGTTCAGCCCGGTCCCGGAAGTCCTGTACGACCAGATTCCACAATTGCCTCGTAATCAGGGCGTCCTGGTCACCTACGTCTTGCCCGACTCCCCCGGCGCCCGGGCCGAACTGCGCCGCCACGACGTCCTCCTCCAGTACGACGCCGACAAGATCCGCGATTGCGAACACCTCGCGCGTCTGATCCACAAAGACAAACCGAACCGCAAGGTCAAGCTCACCGTCTTCCGCGGCGGCCGGGAGATTACCGTTCCGGTCCAGCTCGGCCTGGGCCCCGTGCTGCGGATTGCCTCGGGCGAGAAACGGCCCTTGCCACCCGGCAACGACGTCGTCAAGGGAGTGAGCAAACCGGGACCGACCGCAGCCGTCAGCGTCTCCGCCACGCCGCTGGAACCGGGCAAGATGAAGGTCGCCATCGAGTATTACCAGGACGGCACCGGCCGGCTCAGGACCGTCACCTGCGAGGGCACCGCCAGAGCCATCGACAGCGAGGTCCAGAAACTCCCCGAAAGAGAACGCGGCCTCGTCCGAGCAGCCCTCCAGCGCATTCGCTTCTTCAAAATCCCGAACGCTGAAGACTCCAAGAACCAGTAGCTCGATCCTTTCCCGCACGCTTCTTGCTTTCCACCAACTCCTCTTCCTCTTTCAAGTTCCGTCCAGGCTATCTCCACTGTCTGACCACGGTATAACTTTTTTCAACAAAACGCTTGACGCTGTTCTGTCGTCCCACTATTGTTATACCACGGTATGACACAATAATACTCCATGAGGGTATCCGGCAATGAAGCGCTCTCGACCTGCCTTCACCCTGATCGAGCTGCTGGTGGTGATTGCCATCATCGCCATCCTGATTGGCTTGCTCTTGCCTGCCGTGCAGAAGGTCCGCGAGGCGGCGGCCCGCGCCCAGTGCGTCAACAACCTCAAGCAGATCGGCCTGGCCCTGCACAACTATCACGACGCCAACAATGCGTTTCCTTCCGGCTACGTCGATGGCAACACGGTTTCCACCAGCGATGCCTCCAATGACGTGGGGCCGGGCTGGGGCTGGGCAGCCTTCTTGTTGCCCTACGTTGAACAGGGTGTTCTCTACAACCAGATCAACTTCAGTCAGCCGATCGGGACTGGAGGCAACGCGGCGGCTTCCCAGACCGTCGTGAAAATCTACCAGTGTCCTTCGGATCCTTATCAGCAGCCGTGGACCATCTATAACTGGGGCTCATTCCCCACCGTGACGGTGGCGCACGCCAACTACGCCGGCTGCAATGGCTGGGTGGAATGCTTTGTCAACGCCGGCGGCAACTACCTGCCCGGCAGCGACGGCGGCAAATCCGAGGACGGCAACGTCGGCGCGACCGGCATGGCCGGCGACGGCCTGTTTTATCGCAACAGCAAGAACACAGCCAACAGCGTCACCGACGGTCTGAGCAATACGATCGTGGTTGGGGAGCGCTGCGCCGCTCATTCCCCCGTCACCTGGACCGGCGCCGTGACGCTCGGCCAGTGCCCCGCCTTTATGTGTACCACCCCCTGGACTCCCCCCAATACGGTTCCCGGCCAGGCGCAGGATACGGGAAATGGGACCGCCTACGACAATGCGGACTACGGCGAAGCTCTGTGCCTGGCTCACTGCAACGCCAACCATCTGCCTTGCTCCGACAACCCGTTCTTCGACCCCGATACGTACTGGAGCATGCACGCTGGCTCGGGAGCGAATTTCCTCTTCGGCGATGGCTCGGTGCATTTCCTCACCAGCAGCATGGACCCTTACACGTATCAGCACCTTGGCACCATTGCCGCCGGCGATTCGATTAACGTGATCAGCTGGTGAGGCGGAGGACTTCAGTGATGCGCACACAGACCGGCTTTGTTCTCCTGCTTTGCTTGCTGGCGTGCGGGTGCGGCGGCAAGAAGAAAACGACCCAGGAGTTGCTCGGGGACCTGAAGGGGCCAAAGGATGGCGACCGGGTCGGTGCGGTTCGCTCCTTTCAGCCTGGAAAGGACGCGGCGCAGGTCGTTCCGGCCCTGATCGAAGCCCTCAAGGACAGGGATGGCGGCGTCCGCTGCAGCGCTGCACTCAAGCTCGGGTCGTTTGGCGACCAGGCCAGGGACGCCATCCCCGCACTGCAGGCGGTGCAGAAAGACCGCGACCCCAGGGTCCGCAATGCGGCCGGTAAAGCCCTGTCGCGCATCGATCCGCAACGATTCCCTGCCGCGTCAAAAGGTGAACCGGCGCAGGAGAAATAAAAGGCTCCCGCTCACGGATGAAGCACGTACCGCGCGGAAAGCACGTCGTTGTCACGGTTGACCGTGAACGCATACTCCATTTGCAGCCGAAGCGGCTTTTGCCCATTGTCAGGCACGACTTCGATGGTGCAGAGGGGACCACGGCGGACCGCAGCGACCGTTCCGCCCCGCTCGCCGGTGATGCGCAGATCAATGGATTTCGTGTTGGCGTAATGGCTTGGGTCGGTCAATCCCAGCGATCGGCCTGGCGGGATTTCCAGCCGCTTGCGAGCCGAGGTTTCCAGGCTCTTCGCCGGGCCGGCCACGATCCGGATCAGGAAGGGCGATTCATTCTGCAAATGGATCGCGTGCAGCCCGACCACGGTTGGCAAGGCCCTGTTCTGCCCAGACATCCGGCCACTCAGTTTCAGCGTCACGCTCACCTTCAGGTTTCTGCGCCAGGCCTGTTCCCACTGCTGCTGGTCGGCGGGTGGGTAGGTGAACAGGAACGCCTCCTCACCCTCCAGAGGAACAATCCGGGGCTTCTGCGAAGGCGGATTGTCCCTGGGACGCGGGCTCGGGCGAACGGGTGGAGTGGCCGGGACAGCTGCGTTCCTGGGGTCTCCTTGCGGGATGTCGGCCTTCTGTTGCGGCTCCGGCTGGGGTTTTGGCCTCTGCTCCGGTTCCGGTTTCCGTTCCGGAAGGAGGTCGGCAACGGTGATGCGCATCGGGGTCTTTGGTTTGGAATCCTGGGCGACGCTTCGGGTGTTCCGGGTCTGGGGGCGTGACTTGGCTGGCCTGGACGAGTTCAGCGCCGTGACCAGGATCAGCATCACCACCACCAGGCCCCCGCCGTAAGCGAACAACTGTTTGATGGATTGCTGGGCCTTTTCGGCTGGCGGGGCTGCCGCTTCTCCTCGGGCCGTGGCGGTGGCCGTGGCGCCTGCGGAGTAGATCGGCTCACCACGAGGTCCATCAAACACGCACACCACCCGGTAACCGTAGGTCTGGCCGTGGATCACGTCACGATCACGAGCATCGGTCAGGGTAACGGAATCCAGCAGAACACCCTGGCCCCGGGCCGGCGGCAGGTTCTCCAGTCGCCACACTTCAATTCCGGTGGCGCCGGCAGGGGGTCTCCAGGACAGTTCGATGCGACCGAGTTGAGACTTGCACTGCAAATCGCGCACTTCTTTGTCGGCGACGGGAGCCGGTGCCGGTGCTGGACGAGGAGGCAACAGTTTTGCGCTGGGAGAAACCACGATGGGCCCCTCCGGCTCGGCAAGCTCCAGCGCGGGCGATTCGTCCGGCTCCGCCAGTTCCAGGTTTTGCTCCGGGGCGGTTGCCGCGGGCGCCGGTGGGACCTGGGGAGGAGATGCTTCCTCGTCGCTGACCAGCTCGATCTGGGGCGTCAGTTCGTGGACGTCCAGATCGAGAGACAGGTTCATCGGAAACGGTTCCGGAGCGGGCCGGGGATCGGTTTCGTGGGCCATGATTGCGGTTCCTCAATCCACGCGGTCGGGAAACACCGGCCGAACGGAAAGATCGGCTTCGCCGCAAGCCTAGCTCGCCCTGGAATGAAGTCAAAGGGTCTGAGGTGTCGTTTCCACCAGGCCTCGAAGTGTGGCCAGGTTGACCGGGTCCATGTCCTTGTTGTCGCCCTCTTCCTTGGGTGTCTCCAGGATCATCGGGTGCCGGCGAAACCGCGGATCGTTGACCAGCAACCGGAACGGCTCCAGTCCCAGTTCCCCCTTGCCGACGTGAGCATGGCGATCGATCCGGCTGCCGAGCGGCTTCTTGCTGTCGTTGACGTGGAACACCTTCAGCCAGCGGAAGCCGATGGTGCGGGCAAAGGCTTTCATGGTTGCCTGGTACTCCCGGGCCGGCGCCAGGGCGTATCCCGCCGCGAAGACGTGGCAGGTATCGAGGCAAACCCCGAGGCGTTGCGGAGCGGCGACCAGGGCCAGGATTCGAGCCAGATGCTCGAAGCGATGGCCAAGAGTGGTCCCCTGGCCGGCCGTGGTTTCCAGCAGGGTCCGCACGCGCAGGCCGGGCAGACGCTGGTGGATCTCATCCAGGGCCCGGGCCACCCGGTCCAGACCCGCCTCCTCGCCGCTGTCCAGGTGGGCCCCGGGATGAGCGACGACGTAGCGCAGACCCAGCTGCTCCGCGCGTTTCAGCTCAACGGCGAACGCCTCGATGGATCGGCGATAGAGGGATTCCTCGGGAGAGGCCAGGTTGATCAGATAGGAATCGTGGACAGTGGGGTATCGCAGGCCGGTCTGGCGGAGGGTGCGGCGAAAGGTGCGGACCTCGTCCGGGGTCAGCTCGCGGGCCCGCCAGTGCGTGCCGTTGCTGGCCGAGTTTCCGGCTGGCGAAGGCGCTTGATTGGCGGGGACTGCGGTGACAGCCCACATTTGCGGGCTGCCCGTGAAGACCTGAACGGTGGCACAGCCGAGAGTCTGAGCAGTGAGGAGGGCCTTGTGCAGGCCCCCGGCGGTCGAGGTGTGGACGCCAAACAGCGGCATGGTTCCTCCTGATCCGCTCCGCTCTGCTGGGCGTCCTTTGGCTGTAGGACGGATTGACAATCCGTCCTACGGGGCGACCTGGGGACGGTCAATCAGCGGTCCCGTTTGCGGTCGGGCCTGCCGAAGCGGTCCAGCCCGCGGCCCGGGTCTTTGGGCGGCGCCTCTGGGTCCGGCAGACCATCGACCCCAATGTCCCTCCCGCCCGGCACCCCTGGCAAGTTGGCTTCCACCGGAGGCATGCCCAGGGCCCGCTGCTTGTCTTTCTCCAAGCGCTGGCGGAGTTCCTCCAGCCGGGCCGCGACGTCGGGGTCCATTCCAGGCTGGTCGAACGCCGGAAACTGGATGCGGGGTGGGGGCGGTGGCGGCGGCGTGTGCCGGTGGTTGGAAGAAAACACGGCACGGAGGACGCCAATGACCAGGAAAAGAACGACGAACCCGGCACTGCGGCCGATGCCGCCCCCGGAACCGGTCGAGGGCCCGGAGCTGCCGGAGGGTGGAGGCGGAGTTTGGCCGCCCTTGACAATGTCGCGGATGCGGTCGCCGAACTGCTCTTCGTAGTAGTTCCGCGGACCACCAGGGTTGTTGTCAGCCATGATCGGGAGGACCCTCGAACAGGGTTGGCAGGTTACCTATTTCCAGAATAGCGAGCAGCATTCGCACAGGCAAACGGAATCTCCACGAATCCGGTGACCCCTTTGCACTCCCGGATCGGATCGTTAAGATGGCGTGAATTGGCACGTGTACCCGCGGTGCCGCGGGTGCGCTGGACGATCAGATCAATGGGGGGGCAACCATGCGAAGGCATGCGTGGATAGGGGTTGTCGTCGTCGGACTGGCACTGTGGCTCCTGGCCGTGCCCACGGTGCGAGCGGTAATCACGCGGGAGTTGCCGCTGCGCACCCTGATCGACGATTCGCCCTTTATCTTCACCGCCCGGGTTTCCGCCCTGGATGCCGAGAAGCAGCGCCTGCTGCTGATCGTGGACGAGCACCTCAAGGGCAAGCTGCCCTTCGCCAAAATGCCGGTGCTCCTCAAAGGCGACCGGGAAGCGGCCCGGGGCAAGCAGACGCCGCAACTGCTGAAGCGGCTGGCGAATGAGTTGCCGGTTGTGCTGTTCGTGGTTAAGCGTGAGGACGAGTATTTGGCGTTCGCTTACACCAACGGCACCTGGTTTCACGTGACCGGCGTCAAGCCGGACGGGGCCGACTCGGTGCGCTGGAGTTTCACTCACCTGGAACCGTACATGCGCCGCACCTTCAAGGGCAGCACATCCGAGATGAAGCAAACCCTGAAGGACGTGCTGCAAGGCAAACGGAAACCGCCGGAAAGCGACCCCAAGGAGAAGCCCGGCCTGGGTCCGGAGGTGACGCCGGAGAAGAAGCAGGGCCTGGCTCCGCCGCTCCATCAGGGGCCGGTCTTCGCGGTGATCCCCTCGGTGATGGTGGGCGGCCCGCTGGCGGTGCTGGCGATGCTCTTTCCGACGCTGTTTGGCGGCTGGAAGCGCTGGCTGGCGTTCATCAGCGTGGTTTGCACCACCAGCACCATCTACCTGCTGCACTGGTGGCTGGGCACCTCGCTGCACGGCACCCTCTGGGAGCGGCCGCTGGTCCTGTGGCTGGCCCTGACGACGGTGACGTTCCTGGGCTGTGTCTGGGCCTGGGTGCGCCATGCCCGGCTGGTGGAAGCCGCCGGCAACGGCGGAACCTCCGGCCAGCCGGCCGTCCAGGCCCCCGGCAAGGTCGAGGTGACCCTCCTGGTGATCCTCAGCCTGGTGGGTCTGACGGTGCTGGGTTATGGCTGGCGCAACGGCGGCAACTTGCTCGAACTGACCTGGCTGCAAGTGCTGGTGATCGGCATTGGTGCCTGGGCCGGCACTCTTTACGCTTTCACGGCCCGCTGGCGAGGCCCACGTCCTCGCTCGGTCCTCTCCACGGAAGTGGTGATGCTGTCCGCGATGGTGCTGGCTTCGACCTTGCTCACCGCGACCCAGGGCCGGGCCAGGGCGAGCATTCAGACGGCGGCCGCTCCGGCGGAAGTGAAGCTGGCCTGGAAGTTCATTCCGAAAAAACAGGATCGGGCCATCCGCGGTCAAATGACCTCCATGCCTCTCGTTGCCGGCGATCGGGTCTACGCGGCCATCGCCGTCGAGGACACGTATCAACGCCACGGGACCGTCTATTGCCTGGACCGCAAAACGGGAGAGACCATCTGGGCCAGCAGCGGCCCCAAGGAGGAGAAGTTCAAGATGATCGCCCTGTCGTCGCCGTGCCTGGCGGACGGCCGGCTCTACGTCGGCGAGGGGTATCACGAGGACAGCTTCTGCCGGTTGCACTGCCTCGATGCGGACACCGGCAAATCGCTCTGGGTTGCGGAAACGAGCAGCCACGTGGAATCTAGCCCGGTCGTGGCGGTTGGCCGGGTCTACTTCGGAGCGGGAGACGATGGCGTCTACTGTGTTGACGCCGAGACCGGCAAGCCGGTCTGGCACTGCCCCGGTCTGCACGTCGATTCCACTCCTCTGGTCCAGGGCGGCCGGGTGTACGTCGGCAGCGGCGTCGGCGACCTGGTCAAGGAAAAGGCGGCCGTCTGCCTCGATGCCGCCAAGGGGACTCCGCTGTGGAAACGCCCCCTGGATTTGCCCGCCTGGGGCTCCCCGGTCCAGGCAGGCCAGCTGATCTATTTCGGCATCGGCGAGGGCCGGCTCGATTTCACCAGTCCATACTCCAAGGGTGCCCTGCTGGCCCTGAAGGCCGAGGACGGCGAGGAGGCCTGGCGCGTGCCGACTCAATCGGCCGTGCTGCGTGGGCCCGTCGTGGACCGCTACCGCGTTTATTTCGGGGAACGCAATGGGATTGTCCACGCGGTGGATGCCGCCACCGGTCAGCACCAGTGGAAGAGACAGGTGGGCAGCGGCCTGTTCACCTCGCCCGTGCTGGCAAGGTCCACCGAGACGGGCGCAACCCTGGGGGTCTACGTCCTCTCCGCCGATGGCGTGGTCTTTTGTCTGGGTGCCAGCGCCGGCAAGGTCTACTGGTCGCTCGACCTGGAGCAGAAGCTCGGCACGCGGACTCAGCTGATGTCGTCGCCGGCTGTTGAGCCGCCGGCGGACAAGGCCCAGGTGCGCCGGCTGTACTTTGGCGTCATCGTTGGAGAATCGAACCAGTCGCCGGGCGTGGTTTGCCTGGAGGACCAACTGGACTGACCGATGCCGGCCTGGACGATAAGGCTGCAGACCCACTCACGGAATGGCGAGCGGCGCGGCGTCAGCCCGCCGGTAGGGTGACCTTCACCGGCGGGCTGACGCCGCGCCGCTCGCCTTTTTGTTAGTGCCTCGCAGCCAGTTGCCTTGCGCCAGGCCGGTGACTCAGCCCGTTCGGCTCGAGGACCTCGCCTTCGAGACGTTGGGTGTACGTGACTGCTCCTTCGGGAGTCAGGTGCATCCCCTCAACAAACTGGTCATCAGGCACCCAGGCACTGGCATCGACAACGCGGACTCCTGTTGCCTTGCTCAGCTCGGAGTAACAAGCATTGATTTCGGACTTCAACGACTCAGAGTAGCCGTTGCGCACGTAGCTCGATTCCGGAACGCGAATGAGCACGACCTGGACCTTGGCTTGCTGACAGGTCTCGACCAGCTCTCGCAGCGCGGACTGCATCTCTTTGCTGAGGGGCTCTCGATTCAAGGCGTCCATGAATGTCTTGCAATCCTCGATCCATTTCGGACTTTGATAAATGCCTCTGCATTGCTTCAGGAATTCGGGAAACGCTTCCCAACCCCACGAATCGGTATGCCGCCAGAGATTGTCAACGCGTTTGTCCGGAGCTACCCAGGAGGGCAGGAGCCAGTTCTGTAACGTGTGCCGAGAGGAGTACCACGGCCAGAATTGCAACGTCCGCCATTTCTTCTGGAGCCCTTTGGCGTCCGGATGATAACGGGCAAGCACGGCAAGATCTTGCTGCTGGATTCGCCGATGCGGCAGGAACTCGTTGTCCTGAACCTTGTTTGGCTGCATAAACAAAAAATACGGGCTGGCCTCGACCAGGACGCAATCCGGGCGGACGCCCTCTGCCAGGAGCCGGCGCAGGCATACAAGTTGGACAACCAGGCCGCTGCTGTTCATGGCGCAATTGTAGACCAGAGGGCCAGACGGCTGGTTCGGCTGGCAGCCCCGCAAGACGTCGGGACGAAGTCCCATGCAGGTAAAGGAACTACCAAAGGCAAGGACCAGCGGTTGGTCTTTCGCCTGGACGCGGAGATGGCTGCGTAAGCGCGTCAGTTTGTTGGCGTATTCCACGTCCTGCACCTGTGGCCACCAGCGCCAGATGGGATAATGATAAGCCAGGGAGAAGAGCACCACCCCGGCCAGGCTCCACAGCACGGCAGCTCGACCTCGGCCCTGCAGTTGCTTCCCTCTGCTTGGTCTCGGACATTCCCTCAGCACGTGAATCCTCCCTGGATCTCTCCGGGTTGTCTCTTCCCCGACCTGCTGCTATCGCCGTTGGTGGACGCCTGCCTCAGAACTGGAAATAAATAAAGACCCTTGCATCTTCAGGAGTCAGAATTTGAGCCAGGGTGAAAAGGACCGCGTAGCTGATCCCCCATGCCGGACCGGGCAGGCGAAACGCCAGCCGTTTCCAGATTCCTGATCGGACAACAAGGCAAGCGAAGCCGATCACCCCTCCCAGAACAGCGAGGCTGTAGTAAGGGATTGGCGAACTCAGCCCGGTGCAGGGGACCACCAGGCGTTGCAAGATCGTCAGGGCCGTGGCAAACGTCGTGGCGCGGAAGAAGACCCAGCCCACACAAACGGCAAGGAAGGTCATGGCAATGCGCAGCCCAGTTCCCGGCAGCGTTTCCAACCAGCGGAAGGCGAACGGCCAGGTCCTGCAACAGCCCTGAAAGGAACGATGCACGATGAGAAAAAGCCCATGCAGCAATCCCCAGAAGACGAAAGTCCAGGCAGCACCATGCCACAGGCCGCCCAGCGTCATGGTGAGCAGCAGGTTACGACAGGTTTGGAGCCTGGTCCCCCGGCTGCCTCCCAGCGGAATGAACAGATAGTCGCGCAGCCAGGTAGAAAGCGAGATATGCCAGCGATGCCAGAAATCCGCGACGCTGGTTGCCAGGTAGGGCATGTTGAAGTTCTGAGCCAGCTTGTAGCCCAGCACGTGTGCAGCGCCAAGAGCCATGTCGGTGTATCCGGAGAAATCACAGTAGATTTGCAAAGCGTAGGCCAGCACCGCCAACCAGACCGCTGCTGAGCCGTAGGAGTCCGGGTTGGCGAAGACCGGGTCGGAGTACAAGGCCATCCGGTCGGCGATCACTTCTTTCTTGAACATGCCGATCAGGAAATACTGCAGCCCAAGCTGCAACCGCAGCCAGTCCCAGCGTTTGGGACGCTGGATCTGGGGTAAGAAATCCCTCGCCCGGACAATCGGCCCCGCGATCAGGTGGGGAAAGAACGTGATGAAGAGCATGAAATGGGCCAGGTTGTGCTCGGCAGGCACCCGGCGCCGGTAAACGTCCACGGTATAGTTGATGGCCTCGAAGGTGTAAAAGGAGATGCCAATGGGGAGGATCACCTTGAGGAGAGGCAAGGAGACCGATCCACCCGCCAGCCGAATCGCTTGCTCCAGGGAGTGCAGGAAAAAAGTGGCGTATTTGAAATAACAGAGCAGGCCAAGGTTGCCCCCGAGACTCAGCAGCAGCAGCGTCCGGCGCCAGAAGAAAGAGGAACTCGCTTCCATTCCACGGGCAATGCAATAATCCGCCAGGGTGGAGATGCAAATCAGCGCCGCCAGCTGTTTGCTCCAGCTGGCATAAAAGTAAAAGCTGGCGCCCAGGAGAAAATAGACCCGCCACTGGGCTCGTGGCAGCGCCCAGTAAACCGTGAAAACGACACTGAAGAAGATGAAAAACCGTTGGGAGCAGAAGAGCATGGCAGTGGCACTCTGAACAGGTTCACCATGCCTGGTCGCCCGGGAAACTGGGCAAGCTACCGTTCGAGATTGCCAGGGGAGCAACGGCGCTCCAGCGGTTGTATACTCCAATCCAGCGTCAGACAGCAAGTCGGATTGTCATGGGAGGAATCGGCGTCCCGCTTGCAGAGGCCGCTATGGCTTTTCGATGCCGCGGAACAACAGCATTGGCTTGCAACTGCGTTCAGAAAGCAGGCGCGGATGAGACGGCGAGGGGCTCTTTCACTGCGGGACACTTGTCACCCTGTTCTTCCGCAGGCAGGGAGCCAGACCTGCGCTTGTACGTGTTGAGCGCGATTCCCGAACCATCCAGGACAAACTCGTGCTCCAGTACCGGCCGCAGGATGGTGTACAGCTGCGGGTGTTCAGTTTGCAGGGTCATCAAGCAATCTTTTTCGACGAAGAGGCATTGAGCATCGTGAAGGTCTTGCTCGATTCTCTCGAGCAGGACGTGAGTGTAAGTCAGGTAAACAGGAGTCCAGGAGAATCCCGGAGCGCGGCGAGCTTCGGCAAGATACACCCAGTCGAAGTGAGAGAGAAGCAGCACAGATTCAGTCGGTGCCGTGTGAGATCGGATCAGTTCCACGTCAATCGGGTTGATCGGCAGCGGTTGCAGTCGGCAGAGAGAGGACTCCGTCCAGGACGAAGCAACCGGTTAGCCAGGGTCGGGGTCTGCTGGGTAAAGCGAGTGATGCGCACCAGAGGGGACGAACTGATGCCACGCATTGGGTCCTTTGTTTGAAAGAGACTTGCAACAACACCCATTCCAAGCAACACAGCAATGACAGCCATGTTGGTAAGAATGCGCAAGCGATGTCCACTCGCTTGAGAACGATCCCCAAAATGCGTCACCACTATCTCGCCCAACGCGACAGTCCCTTGACGCACCCACCAGAACAAGACAATCACAATCCCCACTGCGTTGATCGACCAGATAGGATCGATGGAGCGATTAACCCATTTGAACAGCATCAGCAGTCCGATCACTCCACAAAGAAAGAGAAAACGTGCTTCCTGCTGATCGTGAGCGTTGCGAGAGTGGAACCGCTTCACGCACCAACCAATTGTTGCCAGTGTGACCACCGGTCCAATCACGTTGTAAAGGTAAGACCAACCAGGTTGCCAGTTCATCAACCAGCAGCCAAAGCCGCTGTTGTAGACCAGCAAGGGAGCGAGCAGGCGCTGGTAAAAGAGCAGCGATAAAGTTCGAGACCCGAAGGCAAGCAAACACAGGGTCACAAACGTGCCAGAAGCGGCAACTATAAAAAGAGGAACCTGCGCGAAACCGCGTCGTTCGCGAACAGTAAGCACGGTGTAGTAAACCAGGCCCGTCAGAACCAAAAACAGTCCAATGTCCGTTTGCCAGAACGTCGATAAACCCGCGAAGAAACCAGCAACGGCAACTGCCAACCACTTTCGACCCAGCACCGCATTTTGTGCCGCACAGCCAAGGAACAGGAACAGGAAGGGATGACGGATCGGCCAGTTGGAAGGCCAATTGTAGCCCATTCCCTCCATGCCAACGGCCGCGAGCAAGACAGTTGCCAGGAAGGCTGCACTTTCGGACCCACAAAACTTGGACAAGACAAAGAAAGCACTGACGTAAGAAAACGAGAGAATCACGAATAGAAAAAGTATGTAATGGCATAGCGAACTCAGGAATGAAGGACCGAGACAAAAGGAAAAAACGTAGGCGTGCCCCACTCCGTAATGGGATTCAAAATCGAGACCAGGGGTCAACTGAGGATTAAGAAAGGAAAGCGATGGACCGATCAAATACGAGGAAAGATGAGTTTCCGATGAAAGACAGCTGGCGTAGTCCTTGGTTGGATAAGGGAAGAAGAAAACGAAGAGCAGCGTTTGCAGAACCACAGCGAGCGACACACGCCGTGACAGCGACGACTGCTTTCCACTCCACGTCAGTTGTTTTGGCGAGAAGAGACGGGACAGAGTCGTTTCGTCAGGCAGGGCGATGCCCTGCCCTTCTTCTGGACGCCTTGGCCCCAGGTCAGGATGCCTCCGATGGATCCATACGAACGCGGGAAGAGTTAACGGCAGTCCTGCCGCAAGAACGGCAAGGAGAGAAGGTTGACCTTGAAAGATTCCGCGATAAGCGTTGAAGATGGTTGGCACAAAAAGCACAGCGGACAGCAAACAAGCCCAGGCATTGATTCGAGAACGCAGTTTCAGACTTAACCAGGCCAAAACCGGACAGCAGAGCCAATTGAGCAGGTACATCCGTTTCTCAACCTGCTCTTGCCAGGGTATGACTGAAGCAGACTCCAGGGCACGGACTCGCGGCAGGTTCGGAAGATGAACAGCAGCTTGGTTGCTGACGTTCCCCAGGCCAGGAAGCAGCAGCAGGAGAGTGACCAGCGCTCCTCCACAGGCCCCCCAAAGCGCGACAGCAAGGTTATGGAGCCTTTTCGTCTCGAATCGTTGTTCCGTTGTCCAACTCATCATGAATCCCTGTATTACAGGCAATGCGGTAGGGAGATCTCTGGCGAGCCGTGGGCACATCCGCAGCAGGGCGTGTCGAAAGTCACAGCGGTGCGGCGCGAGCGCGCAGAGGTCCACTCGGCTGCAACCATGCTGCATCTGAACAGTGAGGAGACAATCGTCCTGAGTTGAGGCTCGTCGAAAGGAAACGCCGTCCTGCACAAAGCTGATGGGGCTCAGGGCTGCCTGAGCCTCAGCGCTTGTGTGGACGGGTCTATAGCATTCAAAGCAGGAGCCCGCAAGCCCTCTTCTTTTTCTTGCCAGGGAAGGCCCCTTGGCATTTCTTCAGGGACAGGGCAATTGGCGGAATGCAGATTGCAAGCAGGGAGACGTGAATGAGGAACAGGCAAGGAAGGGAGCGGGATACCGTCCCTTCCCGAACTGTTTAAGGGGCTGTAACGTTTTGGCGAGCGGCGCGGCGTCAGCCCGCCGGTAGTGCGGGCGTTACCGGCGGGCTGACGCCGCGCCGCTCGCCTTGCTGTTAGTGGCTCTAAGCTACTTGCCTCATCGGCTCATACGTGGGTGGTAACTTCAGAAGCAATTCCGGATGCTTCGCACGCAACCGCGTCTGGATCTTGCGCAAGGGGCGGCGGAAACGCAAGGTAGACAGGCATCCCCGCAGGGACCGTATCCGGAGCATGAATTCGCACTCCCAGGTGAGTTTTGCCGGTCCGCTGCAGGTCTTCGTCAACGAAGAGACGTACGACCTCCGGGGCCATGCTCGCCAACCAGGTGCCCGCGATGGCGGTGCCGAAGATGCCGATCGTACCCAGGGCCTTTGCCTCTTCGACGATCTTGCCTAGCCAGCGCAGGCGCTGGTTCGCTCCCCGGCGCACCTCTGTGCCGCACCGCTCTAACGCCGAGCGCTGGACTGCCCCTCGCCGACCAATGACACCAATCTCCTTGGCGATCCAATTATCGTTGCTGTCCAGAACATCATATCCGGCCCGGTTGGCAATGCCTGCCAGTGTCTTCTCCGTGAAGTGAGAGCAATGATCGACCACTGCGAGATCAAAGGGATTGTCCCAGTAGTTGGACGTGTGTAACAGCAGCATCCCATTTGGCTTCAGGAAGCGTTCCAGTTGTTTCAACATCGTGAGCGGCTGTGGAACGTGTTCGATGACGTAGACCATGCTGATGACGTCAAACTGTCGGTCAATCGCATCCAGAGAGCCGTGATAAAACGAGGTGACACCCGGGATGGCGCGCACAGCTGACTCGAAACGATTGTGTACGTCATAGCCGGCCAGGCGCCAGCCGGGGAACATCCCGGCAAAAGTGCGCAAGGTCGAACCGTTGCCGCAGCCAATGTCGAGCCAGTCTCCGGTCGCCGATAACCCCGTCTTCTGGCAGAACAGTTCCAGAAGCCGTCTGGTCCGCGGCGCCGGCGCCCGGCATCGAAGATCACTTGCTCATTGCCGTTGGATAGGACGTACATCTCATATTGCCGGTAAATGTCCGCAACGTCCTGCTGCCAGACTGCATCCTGACGCTTCTGGACGTGACCGCACTCTTCGCAGACCAGGAATTCCCCGCAGCGCGGCCACGGCTTGCAGTCCGAAGTAACACCAATGGGCAGCCAGCGGTCGTCGAGCCGGCTAGTTTGGGGCCCGCCGCAGGCAATGCATGGATTGATCTTGGTCATGCTTGGCCCTTGTCGTGAGGATGGCCAGACCTTGGCCTGGCCCAGATCATGCTGCCGCAACGGCCGGGGCCAGCGCCCGAAACGCCTCGCGGATCGTCATCGTCACGTCTGGTATGGTTTCAGCCAGCATTTCAGGTAATGGGCTGACGTCTAGAGTCGTAAAGCGGGGTAACTGCTCGGTCCGTGGCAGTGCCCGCATGGCCGTCGGCTCGATCAGTTTCGCGTTGGCCCCGAGGACCTTGGCTCCCAGAAAGGCAGCTTCGGCATAGCTGATGTCCCGATCTCCTGACAGATGCCAGATTCCACACCTCTGCTCGGCACCGAGCTGGCGCAGCACTCTGCATACAGAGTGGAGCGGCACCGGGGCCATGACAAGGTCGTGGAAGGGCCGGATGCGTTCGCCGCGGACCAGCGACCGGGCCCAGCCGGCAAACAGGGGATTGGGTCCACCCAATACTTTGGTCAGGCGCAGGATGGCCGTTCGCCCCAGCAGGCCAAGACAACGTTCTCCCTCAGCCTTTTGCCGCCCATATTCGTTCAAAGGCGAAACGGGTTCCTCGATGCGACGGAAGGGGCGTGTACCATCGAACACGTGGTTTGTCGAGAGAAAGACAATGAAGGCACCCTGTGCCGCCAGCAGCTGAGCCAGTTGCATGGTGCCGGCCACGTTCACGCCCGCCGTCCCGTGCGGATCGCGCTGGCAATCGTCGAGCCTGGTGACGCCCGCACACAAATAAGCGACCGACACCGTTGGTCCTTGCCAGCACTGCGGAGGATTGGCCAGGTTGAGATAGACTCCACCGCATCCAGCCCGGCGACTTGTGCCAAGGACCGGCCGACCAGTGGCCTGCAAAGAGCGCAACAAAGCTCCGCCGATCAGACTGTCGGCTCCGACTACAAGCTCGACCGGAGTGTTGGAATGGAATCGCTTCATCAATTATGCGCTCCGCCGCACGTCCCCGGATGCAGACTGAGCCAGGCCGGCTCCCTCGAAATAGATGAACTCATAGTCGCCCACGTAGCCGAAGTGCTTGAACAACCAGATCCATTCCTCCGGGGAAAAGAACGCCTCGCACGTCAGCGCCCAGCACTGCAAGTTGAACAGTTCCTGCTCGTCGCGATAGCTTTCGACGACGAGATACTTGTCGCGTGCCACACGCTCCATCTCGCGCAAGGCGTTCTGCAAATCATAGATGCGGAGGTTATGGAAAGTCGTCAGCGAGATCGCCAGATCAAAGTGTTTGTCACCAAAGGGGTACGGATCTTGAGCCCGGTGCTTGAAGAGCCGGGAGCGTACCTCTTCCTTGGCGTTGGCCAGCCCATGCTCGGAAACGTCGAAGCCGTGGACCTCACACCGCGGCAGCAGGCGCGTCAATTCGTAAAGCAAAAACGCCTTGCCGCAGCCCACGTCCAGAATGCGCGCGTTGTCTGGCAGTTTGTACGTTTCGACCAGCTTCTGCGCGACCACCGACCAGCGGCCATCATACTTGTAACCGCCGTAGCCGAAACGCCGGCTCCCGTCCCAGTAGTCAGCCCCATACTGTCGGCCAATCTTCATGCAGCGAACCTTGTCATCGACCATCCGGCCAATGTAGTCCCGCTGCGTTTTCTTGTGCAGGGAATTGACGATTTCGAGCATTCGTCCCATCGGTAGTTCCCCTTCCCTGGGTATGGTAGGACGGGCTTCCCAGCCCGTCCGGACGGGCTGGGAAGCCCGTCCTACTTCATTACGCCGCCCGGACGGTGCGCCGGCCGGCCAGCAGAGTCCGCACTGTGTCGGCCACGCTGTCAGCTGCGATCCCATAGCGTTTCATCAAGCCACTCTGCTCGCCGTACTTGTCCGGAAAGACGTCTGGAATGCCAATTCTCTTGAACCGTCGTCCCTGGAGCAAATCATTCTCGGCGAGATACTCGGCCAGGGCCCCGCCAAGGCCGCCAATGATCGTGTGTTCCTCGACGGAAACAACAACCGGCACTTTCCGCACGGCGGCCGCGATCGCTTCCAGGTCCAGTGGCTTGATGGTGGGCAGATGGATCACTGCCGCCTTGACCCGTTGCTTTGCCAGCAGGTCGGCTGTCGCGAGACATACCTGCAAACCAACTCCAGTGGTGAACAGCACTGCGTCGCTGCCTTCGCGCATCGGCACTGCCTTGCCGATCACGAACGGTTCCCCCTCCTGTGTGACGATCGGATCATGCCCCTTCCCCAGGCGGACGTAGATTGGCCCAGGGTGGTCCACAGTGGCCGGCATCGCGCGGCGCATTTCACGAGCGTCGGCCACAGCCAGGATGCACATGTTTGGCAAGGCCCGGTAAATGGCGATGTCTTCGATGGCCAGGTGAGTCGGTCCCAGGGGAGCGTAGACCACTCCGCCGCCATTGGCGATCAACCGCACGTTAACGTTGTGCAGACACAGGTCGATGGCCACCTGCTCGTAACAGCGGCGCGAGAGAAACGTGGCGATCGTGTTAACGTAAACAATCGCTCCTTCCATCGCCAGACCAGCTGCCATGCCAACGACGTTGGCCTCGCTCACCCCCTCCATGAAGAATCGCGTCGGATAGTCCTGCTTGAACTGCTTGAGTGTGTCAACACCCAGGTCCGAACCAACGAAGACGATTCGCTCGTCCTGCTTGGCGAGTTCATAGACCATGTCCAGACAGGTTTCACGCATCAGACCACCTCGAGAGCAGCCAACAGAGAATCCAGTTCCGCATCAGTTACCTTGCTCTTATGATGCCACTTCATGTTGTTCTCGGCGAATGAAACTCCCTTGCCTTTGATCGTGTGGCAGATCACCGCGCTGGGCCGATCACCGGCAAACGGAGTCGCCGTCAACACGGTTCGCAGCGCGGCAACGTCATGCCCATCGACCTCGCGAACGGCAAAGCCAAAGCTGGCCCATTTGTCCGCGAACGGTTCAAGGTCCTGAACCTCACAGGTGCTGCCGTAGGACTGGTGCTTGTTATAATCGACAATGGCCGTGAGATTAGTCAACCTGTGTTTGCCCGCGCACATGGCGGCTTCCCACACGGAACCTTCGTTGCACTCCCCATCCCCAAGGATCACGAAGACCCGAGCGCCAGTGCGTGCATTGCGGGCATGCAGGGCGAAACCAACGCCGATGGAGAGCCCATGGCCGAGGGCGCCGGTTGATGCCTCGACGCCAGGAACCTTGCCCGCGTCAGGGTGCCCACCCAGGATGCCGTCGGCTGAACAAAAGCGCCACAGCTCCTCTTGCGGGAAAAAGCCCTTGTCCGCCAGGATGGCGTACAGGGCCAGGCAACCGTGTCCCTTGCTCAGGATGCAGCGATCTCGCAGCGCCCATTTCGGATTGGCCGGATCAAAGCGGAGCACGTCATCGTAGAGAACGCGGAGGACCTCCACAAGGGAGAACGCTGCGCCAAGATGTCCCCTGCGGGCGGCGGCCAGCACCTGGACGATGGTTCGCCGCAGTGCCCTGGAACGCTCGTCGAGCCGAACGGTTGTGTTGTTCATGCACCAATCCAATCTTCGTAAGGAAAGGCGATCCGTGCCTGGTGCGACCGGGCGAGCATCTCCCGGGCCTTACTCAGCTGCAAGCGCTGCAACTCTTCGGAACGCAGCGACGGATCGGCGAACAGACGTCGGGCCAGATGCTCGGGTACAAACTCGTTGAGCAGGATCATGACCCATTTCAGACCATACAGGACACAAGCAACCCGGAGCCGGGGCACCAGGGCATGATCGCGCCCCATACCAGCGAGCATGGCCTGCAAGAACCAGCCGCGTTGCTCGACGGTAAGAGCCATTCCCGGGTGCAGCAAGAAATCACTCAGGCTCTTGGCCGGGTCGTCCCAGCCGAAATACTCAAAATCAACGAATACCATCCTGCCATCGGGGCTCCGCAGAGCGTTATGGAACCCAAAGTCCGACGGACTCAGCGTGCGTGCCGGCAGCGGCAAGGGATCACTGCCGCAGCCATGCAGGTCCAGCTGCTCCGCGGCCCACGCCGAGATTGTCTGAAGTGCCGGCTCAAACTCTTCTCTGAGGAAGTGAGCCAAAGCGCGCTGGGCCGGCGTCTTTTCCTCGACCTGCCGCAGCCGATCCAGACGAAGAGTAATCGTCTCCAGCAACTCTGCCAGAGTAAAGACCGCCTCGGAAGCAACGGGCAGCGAGGACGCTGCTGGGACTCGCGCCAGCCGATACAGGGAGACCAGGAAAGCAGCCAGACACTCCAGGTCAGCCCGGCTGGCGTTCGCCGGCTGAACCTGTTCGCCCGGCAGAAATTCGAGAATGCTTGCCTGTTGCCGGGCATCGCTGCCAAGCAGCCGGGGTGTACAGGTCATGCCGTGTTCCTGCAGAAACCGAAGGGCTGTCGCCTCCGTCAGCCGACGGTCCCGGGTGTCCCGAGCGTGTCGGAAGTATCGTTTCAGGACGACGCAACGTCCGCCCACCAAATCAACCCGATAGACCTGGCTGTTGCGGCCCCCGCCAATGCGTGTCAAGGAGACGACCTTCTCCCCGAGTAAACTCGCCCCGATTCGGCCCGCCTCGTCAACTGGGTCGCGTTCCGTTGCCACCACCGCAGTCATGAAAAATCACGTCCTGGATCTGCGACCAGTGCGAACAGCTGCGCACGTCCCGCGCCTGCACCGGATTCGCACCTGGGTTGAACAGCACCTTGTTCACGTCAGGGGGGAAGGTTTCCTCAAGGAAGGTTTCTTCGAGATCATCGATGAAATCGGTACAACCGAGTGAGCGAATTCGCGACACCTTGTCCTCTCGGGTGGCTTCATACCAGACCTGATCGCAGGTAAGACCAGCGTGGTCCGGATCGAAGAACCCACGATCGCTCATCCAGCGCGTGGCTGCCTCACGAAAGTTGACACCACTCCCAAGCAGGTTCGAGCAGGTCGTCTTGTGGCTAACAATGTGAACGCGGACGCCACGCATCCGGCAGTGGCACAAAAACGGCATCACGCCGTCAAACGGTCGCGCCTCATCGATTGCCGGGCCATACAGGATCGCCTGCAACCGCTGCCATTCCAGGTCCCCGTCCGGCAAAGTCCGCACGTAATCGCGAATTGCTTTCTTGCCCCCGCGAAAGTCCGGCGGAATCAAAGCTCGCTCCACGGCCAGGCGATAGAGCAAATCGTCGTAGCAAGCGATGGTATTGTCAAAATCAATGCCGATGACGGGAGCCGGAGAACGCATGAGGCAAAACCTTTGTCAACCGGGTTTGGGCAGACTCCATGCTGCCTCGTAGGAGAGTATAATGGGCACTTTGCAGAAGAATCAAGCTCACCTGTCACCGAGGCCGTCCGAGATCACCTTCCCGCGCACAGGGCGATCAGATAATGGGCCAGGGGCGTGAAGCCGGTATGGACCACCTCGTCGTTCATGGAGAAGATGAAAACGTTGCGGAAGTGCCTGGCGCACAGTCGCCGCAAGCCAGTCGCATCCTTGCAGTTAACGTGCCCTTCCTTGCTCGGCCTGGAAGCGTACGCCTGGGAGTGAATGGACGGCGAGCCAAGGATCAGCACGCCGTCCTCAGTCAGAGAGGCGGCGACGTTGCCGACAAAGGTCTGCTCGTCGCTCGGTTGGACGTGTTCGATCACGTCCAGCGAGTAGGCGGCATCGTAGGGTCCGCCGGGAGCAGGGCCCGACAGCATGTCGTGGCAATGGCATTCAAACGTCCAGCGGGGCTCCATCCGCTCACGCACGTCCTGGACAAACACCGGATCGAAATCGATCGCCGTCAACTGCTCGACTTCTTGCTGCACCAGGCGCGTGCCGAAAGCGTCCGCACAGCCAACTTCCAGGACTCGTCTCTTGCCAGTGAGCATTTTGGAGACGAACTTGTAGCGCGACAGCAGAAAGACCAGCCGTCTGGGATCGTCGTGCCAGACCTGGTTGCTCATCAAGCCAAGGGGCGTCAGGCCCTGTTGCTCCTTGATTTCCAGGCAACTCTGGTACTGAGGTTCGCGCGTCTGCTGGGTCAGCATTGATACGTCTCCGGTGGAAAGTAATCCCTATTACTCCGGCACGAAAGAAACTCACGTAGGCCGGCCTTCCCAGGCCGGCCGGGACGGGCTGGGAAGCCCGTCCTACTTCAGAATCTTCCTTGCCGGAGTAATATCCTCCCTGAGTGACTCAGGCAGCCCTGGAACGGTTAGCGCAGTAGATCTGCATCGTCTTGATGTTGAAATAGCGGGCGTCAGTCATCGCCCCGGGCACTTTCCCCGCCTTGAATGCAGCAACCAGATCGCGGATCGCTTCCTGGACCGTGTGGCGGGGCGCCCAGCCCAGTTCCCGGTTGATCTTCTCGGAAGAAATGTGGTACGAACGATGGTCGGCGCTCGGCGTCGTGACAACCTCAACGTCTGGGCCGACTTCCTCACGCACCAGTTCAGCGATATCACGGATGCGCATGTTCTGGAAGCCCACGTTGTAAATCTTGCCGTCAATGCCGCGATCGGGCCACCGAAGTGACCACAGGTACAGGTCGGCCATGTCCTCAATGTGCAGGTTGGGACGCATTTGCTCGCCGCCAAAGACCGTGATCCGCCGATTGTGATAGGCCAAGTTGGTCAGGATGTTGACCGACAGGTCGAGGCGGAGACGCGGCGAATAGCCACAAATGGTGGCTGGCCGGATGATCAGCGGCACGAACCCAGGGCTGCGTTCCTTCAGGAGGACCTCCTCGCACGTCGCCTTGTATTTCGAGTAGTCGGTCAGGGGCTGGAGCGGCAATTCCTCCGTGACGTTGGGCTCATCCTTGATCCCATAGACGCTGGAGGAAGAAGCGTAGACAAAGCGGCGGACTTTGTTTTTCTTGGCAATCTCGACGAGATCAAAGAAGCAATCGTAGTTGATCGACTTGCCAAGCGCCGGATCAAGTTCAAAGCTGGGGTCGTTGGAGATACAGGCAAGATGGATAATTGCATCACAGCCAGGGATGGCCTGCTGAAGCACCTGGCGGTCACGCAGGTCGCCCTTGATTCGTTGCAGGCGGGGGTTGTCCTTGACGCTGTCGAGTACCGTCTCGCCGAACAGGAACAGGTCAAGGACGCGAACGTGATGCCCTTCCCGCAGCAGATGGGGCACGAGCACCGAGCCTACGTAGCCAGCACCACCGGTGAGAAGGACAGTCATCGGTCGGGACATTGGCATCCTTTCCAATCACAAAGCGAATCCAGCCCCCCTGGTGAAATGCCAGGGACCGGCACATCATATAATCCTTCCCCAGCTTATGCAACCCCTTCAAAAGTGAGACGATGGCCGGACGCCGGTTGTCGGGTGGTTCGGACGCCGTGGGTTGCTTTCTCAGGCCAGCAAGGCCGGCGGCATCGTGGCACCCGGAATGAGCGGACGGCTTCGATGATCCGGGTCTGCTCGGCGTCAGTGAGACCGCGGAACAACGGCAGGCGCACCAGTCGAACACCGAGTTGCTCGGTGACGGGACAATCGCCGGGGCGGCCGCCGAACTGTTGGCCCATCTTCGACAGATGCAGAGGCTGATAATGAAAAACGGCGTGGATCCCCTGGTGCGCAGAAACTCAATCAATGCCTGGCGATCACGAAGCGTGGGCAGGATCAGGTAGAACAGGTGTGCAGGATGCGCGCAGTCCGGAGGAACAATCGGCAGGCGTATGCCCTGGTCCTCGGCCCAGTCGCTCAGTTCAGTGGCATAGGTTTGCCACAGAACTTTGCGGCGCTGCTGGATCTGTTCATGCTGTTCAAGCTGAGCGCAGAGCAGGGCAGCGAGGATGTCGGAGGGCAGATAACTAGATCCAACGTCCACCCAGGTGTACTTGTCCACCTGCCCCCGGAAAAAGCGGCTGCGATTGGTCCCCTTCTCGCGCAGGACCTCGGCCTGCTCAACGTAGGTCGGATCATTGATCAGCAGCGCCCCGCCTTCACCGCAACTGATGTTTTTCGTCTCGTGGAAGCTGAGTGTGGCCAGGCAGCCAAAAGTTCCCAGAGGACGGCCTCGGTAGCAGCCGAACAGCCCGTGTGCATTGTCCTCGATAACCGCGGGACCGTGTCTGGCCAAGGTTTCCAGTGCATCCATGTTGCAGCCAACGCCGGCATAGTGGACCGGCACGATCGCTTTGGTACGAGGTGTGAGAAGCGGCTCCAGCAGGTCCTCGTTCAAGTTCAGTGTGTCCGGACGAACATCGACGAAAACAGGCCGGGCGCCACGGAGCACGAAAGCATTGACAGTCGAGACAAAAGTGAACGCCGGCACAATGACCTCGTCACCGGGGCCAACGTCAAGCAGAAGGGCAGCCATCTCCAGCGCATGAGTGCAGGAAGTGGTCAGCAACACCTTTGGGACACTTAGCAACCGTTCGAGGAGGAGCTGGCAGCGCCTGGAAAACGGCCCGTCTCCAGAGTGATGGCCGCCGGCCAACGCCTGGCGGACGTAATCACCGCTGGTTGTTGGTGTGCAGGGCCGGTTAAAAGGAATGAACGGCACAGTTTATCCTTTTCAGAATGAGGAAACGGCACTTCCCTGCAACTCCCTGCGCGTGGAGCAGGCGTCCTTGGCAGATCGGATGCCGCCTGGTTCTCTGAGCCAGCGGTGCAGTGTGTGCCGGGCGCCGCTGATCCGCCAGTGGAGCCTGTTGTAGCCGCGTTGAACCGGATAATTGTTGACGTGCGTTGGGCCCTCGATCCAATCGACTGAGCCTTGCAGCGCCGCCATGCCGGCGTAGGTCAAGGCACTGAAGAGGCCGCGCCCGGCAAAGTCAGAGTGGACAGCCGCAATGCTGTAATGACCAAGCCTGAGTCCGACCTGTGTTTCCAGGGAAGATGGTTTCTTCCACACGGAATATCCGGCAATGGCACCATTCACCCGGGCGACCAGTATGCAGTCAGCGTAGCCGTCACAGGATGAGAGGAGCCACTGATGGTAGACTCGTGTGGCCAGTTCCCCTGTCAGGTGAGGGTCGGCGTGGAAGCGACCGAAGTGGCCGGCGAACGCATTCGCAGCCACCTGCAAGAGAGCTTCGCGGTCAGCGACCGTTGCAGGTGCAATAGTGCAATCAGGGGGAAGTTCCGGAGATGGGATCGTCGCCAGCGGATCGCGGCGTGAGTCGTGGACGTAGTCCAGAACAGTATCCACCAGCACAAACCCCTGCCGTTCCAGTGCGTGAACAGTGGGAGGGTCATCCGAGTACGTCCGGCAAGACAGCAACTCGACACCGCGTTTCCGGGCCCACCGAAGGACTTCCTGGATCAGCAAGTCGAGGACCTCTGGACGGTGTTTGCTGGCCGGAACAATCAGGTGTTTCAGCACGGCGGCCTTGTGTCCCAGCACGCGCGTTTCCCAATCTTGCTCTGCACAGACAGCGAGGCCAATCACCTTCTGTCCGTCCCGTGCGACGAATCCCGCGCTGGAGGCACTGGCGAGTGTATCCCCCACTTCGGTCAACCACAAGTCGATGATCGGAAAGGAGGGTGGCAGAGAGAGCGTCTGATAAGGTTTACAGGGACTGAGCACCAGGACAGAGCGAAGTTGATCGCACTGGTCAGACTTGATGGAACTAACAGTCGGCATCGATGAGGACCTCGGTTCGAGCCCAGAGAGGAGAACGAATGTCATTCCTTGGAAGAGGCGGTGGGATCAGGTCGGCCGGCGCAGCACGGCCAGGATCGACGTTCCCCAGGGAAAAGGCAACCAGTGACCCAGCGGTGTCTCCGCAGCGAAGATGGTCGTGAGCAGCTTGCCCAGCAGGGGATGTGGCAGACGATGGGATCGCTCGATTTCCTGCCAGGGATCCGACGTCTTTTGCCAGAGACGCTTGAGGGCTTGCAGGAAACGACTGGCGAGCAGAAGTGGGCTGAGCAAAAACATGAAATACCGACAGTCCAACAACTCCAGACCAGTTGCCGCAGCGAGTTGGTGAAAGTCGCGCCTGGCATATCTGCGCTGATGTCCCACGAGCGCATCATTGTGCGTCCAGAACAGTTGCAATGCCGGTGTGGTGACAAAGAGGAGACCACCGGGAGCGAGCGTCTCGCGAATCCGCAGCAGGGCCTCGCAATCGGCAGGTACGTGTTCGAGCACGTCGAGGAGGAAAATCACATCCCAGTGGTTCCGCCAGGGCAGGTCGAAGATGTCGGCCTGGTAGCGACTGACCGTCGGGGGAAGACACTCATCCGCACACGTCAATGCTTCCAGGGAAGAATCAGCCAGGGCGACCTCGGCGACCGGGAACCAGAGTCGTTCGAGCAGATAGGCCAACCAGCCGCCACAGCCTCCACCGAGGTCAAGGACCGAGTACCCCTCGGCACGAGGCCGGACACGATTCAGTTGCCGGCGCACACCCTCCAACAGAAACCGATGGCGGCCGCGATACCAGAAATGCTCGGCCTGCATCTGCCGCAACAGATGGAAACCTCGGCTGTCGTATTCGTCTTCTCGATGCAAAACCGGGGATGGAGATACGTGAATGCCTTTTTGGACCTGGGAGGGGCTCCAGGGCCGGCGCATGGGAGGCGAGCAGCTGGGTTGGGTCATGAACAGACACTCCGGGATTCTGTTACCGGGGAGAACTGGAACGGCTCAGCCACTGTGCGGACGGATCGCCTTGCCGTGATCCCGCCGAGCTGGCGGATCACGTACTGGGGTTTGCGATTCATGTTGAGGTGCATCCTGCCGAGATATTCGCCGATGATACCCAGGCCGAGCAGATGCAAGCCGCCCAGGCACAAGATAACGATCATCGTTGAGGTGTAGCCAGGCATGATGTAATTCAAAAGGAGATATTGCACCAGGCAGTACGTGGCGAGAACGAAGCCCAGGACGGATGCTGTGAACCCGCAAATGGAGGCCAGTTGCAGCGGGAACAGTGAGAAGTTCGTAAACAGGTTAAGAGCGAGCATGATGAGCTTGCGCAGGGAGTAGCCAGACGAGCCCTGGAGCCGTTCATGGTGCTCGACCTCGACCTGGCCAACTCGTTGTGTATTCCAGCCCAGAAGACCATCAATAAACGTGAAATTCAGGTCATAACTGAGGATGCTTTGCGCCAGTTCCCGTCGGAGGGCACGGAAAGACGTAATGCATACGGAGGTCTTGAAGATAAAGCGGAACAAAGCGGTGACAAGGCACGAACCCACGCTCCGCCAACCGGCATGCTGTTTACGCCGGTACGCTCCGTAGACAAGGTCAAGCTGTTGTGTCTCGAGATGATGCAAGAGCTTGACGATCTCCTCAGGAGGATGCTGCAAGTCATCGTCCATCGTGACAAAGATCCGTCCGCGAGCATGGCGGAAGCCACACATGATGGCATTGTGCTGTCCATAATTACGCATCAACTGAATCGCATGAACGCGCTCTGGATCGCGTGCCTGGAGCTGCTGCAACACCTCCCAGGAGTGGTCCTTGCTGCCGTCTTCAACGAAGATGACTTCGTAAGTGAGCTGAGTAGCAGCCAGAGCCAACGTTAAGCGTTCCATCAGCCGAGGAAGCATCTTGGCCGAACCGTGGACTGGAACGATGATCGACAGGTCCATGCGTTATCTCCAGGGCCGCTTGCGACATGATCGACTGCAATACGTGGACCAGACCGTGAAGTGAAGCACAGCGAATTCGTCATCACCAGCCTCTTGAGCAGAGGCTGAGAAGAGAAATCTATCACAGGCGAGTTCATTTCACCAGAGCATTCTTCAGGGCCCTGGCTGGGATGCAGGTGGGTTGGTTCGGCAAAGCTCCTTGAGTTTCAGCGCCTTCATGTCCAGGTAATCGAGGATGCGACCGTACGGGTTGCGGAATGGCCCATTGGCGAAGCGAAGGCGGACCTGGAGTGAGCCGGAGAAAAGCAAGCCCGCTTGCAGTAAGTTGACACGAACCAGTCGAGGTTCGTCCTCTGCCTGCTGGAGAGGTTCGAGCTCCAGGCAGTGGCTGTATTGCACTGGAAGAAGCAGCAGCGACGTGCCCGGGCTGGTTGCCTCAATCAGCGCATGTCCCTTGTGCATCGTCAACCGGACTTTCTTGGCTGGGACAAGCGGCCCTGGCAGCGGCACGGTCACCAGAGCTTCCGAGTGAAAATCAAAACCAGGTTGCTCCAGCTGGGCCAGGCTTTCCTGGGCTGTGGAGACAACGCGCAGCCTGGTAGGAGAATAACAACTGAGGTTCGGATCGCCAAGTTCGTAAAGATGGTAAACTCTGTGGCTATTTGGAATCTGGTAGGACTGGACAAGCCGTATCCCGGACTGGGAAACAGGGGACACCTCGGAAGCCCAGGCAGGCTCGAGAAAGTCCGTTACGAGAAAACGAATCCCCAGACTGCGCAGATACGCAGGCCGCGGCCGGGTCATCACGATCACGCTCCGCAATTGCTTGTCCTGGGGCCGGGAGAGCAAGCGGGAAATGGCAGCGTAATACGATGGTGTCATGAACTGATTGTATTCGTAGAGCGTTGGAATGCCGAAAGACCAGAACCCCAGCGCCCGATGATCATTGCCGGACCCGGTGAGACTACCGCCGTCAGCGCCGATCATGTCGGTGAAATTGACACTTCCCGGTTTGTCCTTGTAGCCAGCGAACGTGGCGACGCCGCCTTGAAAAACGCAGCCAGGAACTAACTGAACCTCACTCAGGAGAGTCTGGACAATGGGAGTCTGGTGGAGCGGGTAAGCGAGGCGGCAAGGCTCAGGTGCAGGTTTCACCATGCTCGACCAGACAAGACACGCCAGGGGCAGAACCAGAGAAACCAGAGGAAAACGACTTGAGACCAATCCCGGCATGATTCGCCGGAACCAGCCCAGCGCTTGTCTGAGGACGGCGCACACCAGCAAGGAAAGAAAAAGACTGCAGAACGGCCAGAGACAGATCTCGAAATAGAGCGGCGAGGGACCAACATACGTTGGAACCCACCAGACGATGACCAGGCCGCTCACGATCAAACCCAGACTGCAAACCAAGGTGACACTCGCGAGGCTGCGGATGATAGGTAATGCACGGTAGCTGGCGAGCAGCATGCCGCAGCTGGCGCCGAACACGAGCACAGGACCGAAACAGCCAAGCTCGATGCCGTGGAAAACAACGGAAATCCAGATACGATCTACACGCAGGTTCTCCAGTTCGCCTGTAAAGAATGTCGGGCCGGAGTAGAGGTAGTTCCCCAGGACGTAGGGGGCCACGGTTGGTGCCAAGACAAACAGCAATAGAATCAGGGCACCGAGACGGATTCGACGCTGTCGCTTTGGTCCCGGAATCAAGACCCCTAGCGACAGCAAGCTCAGCACAGGGACGATGAGAACAGGCATCCAGGGGGATGAAACGAAAGCCCAGAGCAATACTACCAGGGCAAGCAAAGCGCAGGCGACGGAACGAATCCATCCTGCTTGCCCAACCTGCCAGAACAGGCCGATTGTGAGACTCACGATCGCGGCACCCTCAATAAATTGCGGACACAAGCTGGAAATCGGGTAGAGGAGAGGGATTGGCGTGAATGGGAACGCCAGCAGGGTCAGCAGCCAGGCCGCACCATAGCCAACCGACGCTGATAGGCCGAGCAGTCGCGCGAGCAACAGCAAGGCCAGGAACGTTTCTATCGCCATGATGGTGTAGACCAGAACGGGACCGGCTTCACCTCTGCCCAGGTGCGCTGCCACAGCATACCCCGGAGAGAGTCGCGAATTGACGGCAATAAAACCATTTCCCAGGGCCTGGAATGGATTCAAACTCAACCACGGGCGCAGCGGCATCCAGGTGTGCTGCAGCTTGATCATCGTGCGGTAATAAGAGCCATCGTAACCAAGAAACAAGCGGTCGCGATGCCAACGAAACAACACGAGGCAACACAGCAGTAACAGCACCACGTGCAGAGCCAGGACGCGAAATCGATAGCCCCCATCCTGTTCATCGGCAGGTTTCGGTGGTAAGGAAGACACACTTCTTGCTGACTGCCGGCCGAGCAATTCACCAGGAAACATGACACGGCGTGGTAGGCCGTTGGAGCAAAGCGCAGTCATGGGAAGACTCCACCGATTCAAAGCTAAGGACATGAGTCAAAGCGCGGCATCATCGGGCTGCCGCGTCAGCGCAGCGTGCAAAGCCGGAAACACCAGGTGGGTTCAGCTACTGGAGCATGATAGGAGGAAGTAGTCTCTCGTCGTGCGGCTGAGGAAACCGAGGTCCACTTTGCAGAGAGTGGGCCAAGGCATCCCAGTACTGAGTACGCAGTACTGGAATGCACCTGTGAGTTCAGTTTCGTCCAGCCATTCACTGGACGCGCGAGCCCTATAACATCTTTTCTGGCGAAGGACAAGTCGGTTCCCACGGCGGGACTGGTTCAGCTCCAGCGTGCTTGTGGCTTCTGCTTCCAGAGCCAGATGATCCAGTCCACGTTCTTCGGCTCGCCTCCGAAATCCTTGAGCCGGGTCATTAACTGGCCGCGATGATGCTGCGAGTGCATCGCTACTTGCACCAGCGCATCGGCAATCGTGAGAATGCAGGGAGGATCGGGGAACCAAGGGATTCGCACAGTTCGTGACAAGGATTCCGGTTGCAGCCCGGCCATGAACTCGCGCATGGCGGCGTGGCTCGTCTCGGCTCGCGCCTTCAACGCCTCGAACGAGGCGGGAGGGCCGCTCGGAGGTCCACCGGGGGCTTCGCCGCGGAAAATCGCCAGGAACCCGCTCTGCACCCCGATCACGTGGCCGACTCGCTGACGCATTTCTTCGTGATCGCGTGCGGGTGATTTCGCCCAGGCGTGGAAAAAGACCGCGTTGGCCCATTCGGAGTGCGCCATCAGATCACGCAAGAAAGTGAGCATTGGTGATTCCTCCCGTTTGAATTGTGACGGTTCTCTGCTTTCAGTTCTACTCGGCACTCAATGCTTTGGCGTCCGTCCCGGAGCGGCCGCAACACCCTTGTTTTTCAGCCGGGCCTCGATGCGCTTGCCAAGGGCGTCGGCGGCCAGCGACATCACCAGGTACAGCGCCGCGGCCGCCAGCAGCATCTGGCCGTACAGGAACGTCGCTTTCCCCGCGGTACCGGCAACAAAAAGCAACTCCGCGACGCCCACCACGCTGACGATGCAGCTATCCTTGAGCATCGAAATGAGGTCATTCAAGACCGGCGGCAGGATGATGCGCAGACTCTGCGGTAGGATGACGTGGAAGAAAGCCTGCCGCTCGCTCAGGCCCAGGGCCAGGGCGGCCTCGCGTTGCCCTTTGGGCACCGCCTCCAGGCCAGCCCGGTGAATCTCGGCCTCGTAGGCGGAATAGTTGGCCACCAGGCACAGGACGCCGACAGCAAAGGCCGGCCAGGTCAGCAGGTTGATCCCCCAGTGCAGCACCTTCTCGTCCAGCCACTCGCCCAGGAGCGGCAAGGTGAAGAAGATCACGTAGACCTGCACCAGCAGCGGCGTGCCGCGGATCACCTGGATGTACACCTGGGCCGGCCAGGCCAGCAGCCGCCATCCCGAACGGACCATCACGGCCAGCACCAGGCCCAGGATCAGAGCCAGCGGCATGCTGAGCGCAGTCAGCAGCAGCGTGACTCCCGCTCCCTTGAGCAAGGCCAGACTCAGCTTGCCCAGCGCTCGAACCGTCAGCCGATAACCGGGGCGGGCCAGTTCGTTCTCCTCTTGCGGTTGGCCCTTCACGATCCCGAGCGGCTCCTGGCGATCGCTCCAGATGCCCCAGCGCTGATACAGCTCGCCGAGTTCCCCACTCGACTTCATCTCTTCGAGATGGTGGTTGATCTCGTCCTGCAGGTCAGTCTCGCCCTGACGGACCGCCCCGGCATAGACGCCAGGGCTGAACAGTTCGGGCAGGTTGTGAAGTTCGCTGTCGCTGCCGGCATAGTAGTTCGCGATGATCGACTCGCAGACCACGGCTTCGACCCGCCCTGCCTTGAGGGCCTCGTACGGCTTGAGGGAATCGTCGAATTCGATCAGCTGCTCGCCGGTCCAGCCAAGCTTCTTGAGGCTGTCAATCGAAGCCGAGCCGTTGAGTACGGCGATCTTTTTCCCCTTCAGAGCGCGTCCCAAGTCCGGATACGCCTGGACATCGCTGGCCCGGACGGTTGCTTGCTGAACGAACCGGAAGTAGGGCGTCAAGAAGGCCACCCGTGTCTTGCGTGCCTCGTTGACCTCCAGACCGTTGAGGACCAGATCGATTCGCTTCGCTTGCAGACTGGGGACCAGCGAGGTCCAGTCCATGCGGACCAGTTCGGGACGGACCTTCATCCGCCGGGCCAGCCGCTCGACCAGCTCCACCTCGAAGCCGACAATCTCGCCCGGGTCATCGGGAGCATTGAAGCAGAAGGGCGCCCCGCCGCTGGGATCAGCTCCCCAGCGTAACACTCCCTCAGCGCGAATCCGCTCCAGCGTGGTCCTCGGCGCAAGCGGTGCGCTCAAGGGCCGACCACAGCCAGACCCAAGAGCCAGGCTGCTCACCAGCACCAGGGCCAGGACGCACTTCACGGTCAAGCCTCCGTCAGTTCGGCCGACCCGGCAGTTTACGCAGCCGGTTCGCCTGCCCCGCTTTCTTGCGGGGCTGGTCCTGCGTTTCCTCGACGGGTGGTGCTGGTTTGGCGGCACTCTCCCGGACGATGAGGTTGCGCTGCACGGCCAGTTCCAGGAAGCGCTCCTGACTGCGCAGCGGCGGCTGACCGGGTGCCGGCTGCACCCGCCGATAACTGCCATCCGGGAGCAGCTGCCGGGCCTTGACGTTGTCCGCCAGGCTGATCGCCAGCATGTCCGTGATCACCCGCTGCTTGAGAGCCGGGTCCTCGATGGGGAAGACCACCTCGACGCGCCGTTTCAGGTTGCGGTCCATCCAGTCGGCCGAGCCTACGCAGACCAGAGGGTCGCCGCCGTTCTCGAAGTAGTAGATCCGACTATGCTCCAGGAAGCGATCGACAATGGAGATGACGCGGATGGTGTCGCTGATCCCCGGCAGGCCGGGACGGAGCGAGCAGATGCCCCGGCAGATCAGGTCCATTTTCACTCCCGCCTGGCTGGCGCGATACAGCTCGCGGACGATCTCAGGCTCCAGCACGGCGTTGAGCTTGGCCATGATCCGGGCCGGCTTACCGGCCTGCTGATTGCTGGCCTCCTTGCGGATCTTCTCGACCATGAAGGCCAGCATGCGGGTCGGAGCGACTACCAGCTTGCGCCAGTTGGACACCTCGCAGAAGCCGGTCAGGTAATTGAACAGCTCGGAAACGTCCTCGGCAAAATCCTGATTGCAGGTGAACAGGCCAATGTCCGTGTAGACCCGGGCCGTCTGCGAGTTGTAATTACCCGTGGCCAGGTGGACGTACCGGCGGATGCCGTCCTCCTCCCGGCGCACTACCAGGGCTGCCTTGCAGTGCGTTTTCAGACCCACGAAACCGAAGACGACATGGACTCCGGCCCGCTCTAACTTGCGTGCCCAGGCGATGTTGCGCTCCTCGTCCATCCGGGCTTTCAGCTCGATGACGGCAGTCACCTGCTTGCCGTTGCTGGCGGCCCGCTGCAGCGCCCGCACAATGGGGGAATCGGCGCCGGTGCGATACAGGGTCTGCTTGATGGCCAGCACGCGCTCGTCCCGGGCCGCCTCGGAAATCAGGTCCACGACGGGCTGAAACGACTCGTAGGGATGATGCACCAGAATGTCGCGGGCCCGGATGGCGTCCCACAGGCTGCTTGCCTGGACAAACGCCGCGACCGGCTGAGGGACAAAGAGCGGATCGCGCAAGTGCTCGTAGCCGGGCAGCCCGTGAATCTGGATCAGGGCTGTCAGGTCGAGCGGCTCCGGGGTGCGGAAGATGTCGCCGGCGTCCAGGTCGAAGGCCTCCTTGAGGAACGCCTCGATGGGGGCGGACGCCCCCCGAGCCAGGATCAAGCGCACGGCCGCCCCACGCCGCCGCTTGCGCACCTCGCCCTCGATGGTCTTGAGCAGGTCCTCGACATCCTCCTCGGTGATCTCGATGTCGCTGTTGCGCGTCACCTGGAAACAGGCCGTGTCCACCACGGTCATGCCCCGGAACAGGTCCGCCAGATGCAGCTGGATCAGCGCTTCCAGGGTGACGAAGGCATGACCCTTGCTCGCCCGGGAGGGCGAGGCTCCTGCCGAGCCAGGTTTCATTGGCTCGGCAGGAGCCTCGCCCTCCCGAGCCGGGAGAGCGACAAAGCGCGGCAGCACCGAAGGGACCTGGACAACCGCGTACAGGGTCTCGTCCTCGTCGGGCCGATGCAGCCGGATTGCCAGGTTGAGCGACCGGTTGACCAGGTGCGGAAAGGGATGGCCTGGATCGATCGCCAGGGGAGTCAGCACCGGATAGATCTCGCGGTCGAACAGGTCGCGGAGGTACTGCTGTTCCTCCCGGTTGAGGTCGGCCGGCCGGCGCAGGACGATGCCTTCCTTTTCCAGGGCCGGCAGCACTTCGGTCAGCAGGCAGGCATATTGCTGGGTCAGCATCTCGCCAACCAGGTACACGATGCGGTCCAGCTGCTGGCGCGGCGGCGTGCGGTCGGCGCCGGTGCCGACGCCGAGTCCGGCATGCACCTTCTGCTGAATGCCTCCCACCCGGACCATGAAGAACTCATCCAGGTTGGAGGTGAAGATGGCCAGGAACTTCAGCCGTTCCAGCAGCGGCACACCGGGATCGCAGCCTTCCTCCAGGACCCGGCGGTTGAACTCCAGCCAGCTCAGGTCGCGGTTCAGGTACAGGCTCGGATCGTCCAGGGGCGGCTGGGAGGGCGAGGCTCCTGCCGAGCCATCTGTGGGTGCCTGCATGACGTGCCTCCTCGAAGGTCAGGCTTTCCAGCCTGACCTACGACCGTTGTACGCTGGTCGAGGCGACACGTCCAGGCACCCGCTTGTCTGAAGAGCCGGAAGAAGATTCGGAGTGTTCAGCCTGGGGAAGCCGCGGAGGATGACGCAGCAGTGGCGTCCTTGCGGCCTGGCTGGAGTTCTTCGCGCAGCACCTTCTTCTGGATGGGGGCTGAAATGGCCAGTTTGATCCGGTTGCCCTCGATGCCGAGGACTGTCAGGGTGATGTCCTCGCCAATGACGATCTCTTCTCCCGGGTGGCGACTCAGGACTAACATGGGCAGCGATCCTCCTTGCGTTCAATTCCCTGGAAGCACCTTGTGCGCTCCCTCAGCAACTCGAATCGGCAGCGCCCCCGCGGTTGCTCCAGGAAGCTGGCCAGGGCGCTGGAGATGGTCGAGTCCTGGAACGGGCTCAATCCGAAGAAGCAGCAAGATCGGAACGGCGGCAGGTTGGTGGAAGGAGGGTGGTGGGGGAAAAAAAAATCCCGCTGGAACAACTCACGGCGTCGCCCAGTCACCGTGAACTGTCTCGCAGCGGGACAATGGGATTATGCAAGAGAAAGCCTTTTTGTGGAATTGGGGAAAACCCTGGGATCGGCCAGGAAAAACCCTGGGAGGCCGGGGACCACGTAGGACGGCTCTCCTGAGCCGTCTTCCGCCAGGACGGCTCAGGAGAGCCGTCCTACGTCTCAGTTGTCCGAAGCGATCACCCCCATGCGGATGGCGTAGCGGACCAGCCCGGCAACGTCGTGGATGCCGAGGGCCTCCATCAACTGACAGCGGTGCATCTCGATGGTCTTGACCGTGACCCCAAGTTTGCGGCTGATCTCCTTTGTGGTCGCGCCTTCGGCGACCAGCTGCAAGACCTCGCGCTGCCGGGGCGTGAGCCGATCCAGCGAGGTGGCCCGGGGGCCGACCCGGTGGAGGTAGGCATCGATGACGTGTCTGGAGACGGCAGCGGTCAGATCGCGCTCCCCCTGGGCCACCGCCCGGATGGCCGCTTCCAGTTCCGCGGGGCAGTTGTTCTTGAGCAGATACCCGGCCGCCCCCGCTTGCAGGGCCTTCAAGACGTGTTCCTCCGTGGCGTTGACCGACAGCATGATGACACGGACCTCGGGAAACTCCTGGGTCACCCGTGCCGTCGCTTCCAGCCCGTTCATCTCCGGCATGAGAATGTCCATCAGTACCAGGTCGGGGTGATGGCGACCGATCTGCGCCAGGGCTTCCCGACCATTGGCGGCCTCGGCCACGACCTCGATGCCAGCAAGGGCCTGCAACAGCAGCTTCAATCCTGCCCGGATCAGGTGATGGTCATCGGCCAGCAAAACCCGGATTGCTTTCATGGGCTGGTGTCCTTTGCGGTGTCTTCATTACCCCCAACCCCTCTCCCACAAGGGGAGGGGGGAGGCAAAGGCAGCCGGGCCCGGATGCAAGTCCCCTGGCCGGGCTGAGATTCCAGGATCAGTACGCCGCCGAGCAACTCGACGCGTTCCTGCATGCCAATCAGGCCAAAGCTGGTCTCCTCCGCGGCACGCTGGCGAACCACGCTGGTGTCGAAGCCGGCGCCATCGTCGCGAATGACCAGTTCGAGGGCCTGCTCGCACAGACGCAGCTCGATCCAGACCTGCTGCGCCCGCGCATGTCGGGCGACGTTCGTCATGGCCTCCTGGACGACGCGGAAGCAGGTGGTTTCCAGTTCAGCCGGCAGCCGGCTTCCCGCCAGATCGGTTTCGAGATGGATCAGAACGCCGGTCCGCTGCATCTGGCGGTGACTGTACCACCGCAGCGTCGCTTCCAGGCCCAGGTCGTCCAGCAGCGAGGGCCGAAGATCCAGAGACAGATGGCGAACCTGCTGGATCGCCTGGTCGGCGATGGCGATGGCATCGTCCAGGGCTGACCGGGCCGACCGGGGGGTTGTCTTGACCGCGTGCAAATGGAAGCGGATCACCGTCAAGGTCTGGCCGATCTGGTCGTGCAGCTCGTAGGCGATCCGGCGGCGCTCGCTCTCTTGCACGGTAATCAGCTGCCGGGACAACACCTGCAAGCGCTCTCGACTTTGCCGCAGCTCTTCTTCCGCTTGTTTGCGGTCCGAGACGTCAATGGCGATGCCACCCACGTAGCGTTTTCCGGTCCGGTCCGTGAAGGGGAACTTGTAGACCAGGAAGTGACGAAGCCGGCCATCCGCGTCGGGCACGCTTTCCGTCAGTTCCAGGACTGCCCCCGACTCCAGAACGGCGAGGTCGTTCTGGCGCAGCTGCTCGGCAACGTGCGGCCAGACCTCGAAGCCGGTTCGACCGAGGCGCTCTTCCAGCTTCTCCCGGAAAAACTCGGCATGCTTCTTGTTCCTGTAGGCGTAGCGGAACTGCTCGTCTTTCATCCACGCCAGGGCCGGCCCATTGTCCATGAACGCCTGGAAGCGCTCCTCACTCTCCCGCAAGGCATCTTCCGCGTTCTTCCACTCGGTAATGTCCTGGGCGGCCCCGATGATGCGGCTGACGACCCCGGGCGTTGGACCCCAGGCGGGCTTGTTCAGCGAGCGCACCCAGCGGAGATTCCCCTCCTTGGTGATCAGCCGGACAATACAGGCACCCTCTTGCCCGGCCAGGACGCGCTCGCCAACCTGGTGCATCAGCGGCAGATCGTCCGGGTGGACCAGAACTTGCCAGCCAAACGGGCCATCCACCTCTTCCAGGGTGTACCCCAACAGCCGGGTGAAGCCTTCGGTGACCAGCTCCAGCCGGGAGGTGCCATCCGCATCAAGGCGCAGGACGTAGTTGTAGTCCGAAGTCAGCTCGGAGATGATGCGGTGCCGTTCCTCGCTTTCGCGCAAGGCCTCTTCGGCCCGCCGGCGCGGGGTCACGTCAAAGGTGCCGCCGACCACGCGCACGGGTTGTCCCGAATCATCCCGGAGAATCACCACGTGGTCCCAGACGTGGACGTAATGGCCATCCTTGTGGCGGATGCGGTACTCCTGCTCCAGCGGGCCCTGGCCCGGATTCGCCAGCACCTGCGCGAACCGCTCGAAGCACCTCGGCAAATCCTCGGGATGGACGCGCTGCTCCCACCACTGACTCGTCGGTTCCGCTTCGTCCGGGTGATACCCGGTCAGGGCAAAAAGCGCCTCGCTGCGCAAAGCTCTGCCTGTCGTCAGATCCACCTCGTAGATCAGGCAATTGACCGCAGCCGCGGCCAGACGGAAACGCTCCAACTGCGCTGAAGCTCGTCCGGAGCCGGAAGCGGCTCGGGACCGGACCCTGGTTGAGGCGTTCCCTTGGGCATCGGTTCCATTCTCCTCTTGTCCCTGGGTGGCTCCTAAAGCCGATCAACGGCCTGGATCAGTCCCTTGACGTAGCCGTAGGCAAAAGCAAACGCCTGTTTGCCATTGGTGTCGCCCACGGTCTGCGGCACGTGGTCGGGCATGATCATGCCATCGTAGCCGACCTCCTTGTAGGTTAGCAGCGCCTGCAGCATGTCCACGTCTCCTTCGTCGGGGTAGGTCTCCTGAAAGTTCAGGAACTTGCCCCGGATGTTGCGGAAGTGGACGTTGAAGATCTTCTTGCGGCTGCCGAAGTAGCGAATGACCTCGAAGATCTCCTTGCCGGGGTTTTCCAGACCCTCGCAGATGGTCCCCTGACAGAAGTTCAATCCGTGGTAAGGGCTGGCCTGGATCTCGACGAACTTCTTGAGTCCCTCGACGCTGCCCAGGACGCGCTGCACGCCGCGAAAACCCTTGTCGGCAGGCATGGGCGGATCGTGCGGGTGGCAGGCCATCCGGACCTTGTGCTCCTCCGCGACCGGGATGACGCGCTTGAGGAAATAGCGGATCCGCTCCCACATTTCGTCGGCGGACACCTTACCGGCCTCGGTGAGCGGCGGCTCCTGCCTGGCCTTATCGTAGACGAAGGTGCTGTAACTGGAGCCGCCCCGGCCTGGGGTGCGTTCGGTGCGGACCACGCCCAGGATCGTCAGGTTGTACTTCAGAGCCGGAACGCCCGCCTTCGCGGCCGCTCGAATCATGGCACAGACGTTGTCGATCTCGCGATCCCGTTCCGGGCTCTTACCCAGCATGATGTGCGGGTTCTCGGCCCGGCTGATGGGCCGGGAGCTGAGCGGCAACGCCAGCATGTCCAGGGAGATGCCGTGGGATTCGGCTTTCTTCTTCAGCTTCTCGATCTCCGCGACCGTCCAGGGCGTTTTTGAGTCCCGCTCGGGAAGGTGGCCACAGATGTTCTTGACGCCAAACTGGGCGAAGAACTGAAGCATGTCGTCGGTGGTGGGTCCGCGCTGGCAGCCGACCTTCATCAGGGCCCGCTTGGCCTGGACGGGCTGTGCGGGCTGCTCCAGCGCCTGAGACGGAGAGGGACTGGTCAGCGCCAGCGCGCTGACTCCACCGGTGACACCGGCGAGGCCAAGGAAGCGGCGACGATTAACCGGCTTTGCACGTTCTGGCATCGGGAACTCCGGGATGGTGAGCGGTTGGCGCAAGGGGTGTTTGAGTTTGATTCTACGCTCCTGGAAGGACAATCACAAGAGATAGGCGGTCGTGTCGGAACGCAATAGAACTCTCCTGCCCGTCAGGGATTGTGGGGAGGGGAGGGCGAGACAGAACCGCTGAGAACGCCACACCGCCAACGGCGCGCCGCGGCTGGCGGTGTCGCCAGGAGATGCCGCGGCGTGTCTGTGCTTGCCCCACGGCTGACAAAAAAGCGACATCGCCACCGCGCCACCAGCACACGCTGCCTCTTCTGGCACTTCCCCATAATCCGTGACGGGCAGGGATTTTCTTCTGGTCCGCGTCGGGGAGGTGGGGTAGACTACCTCCCATCCAATCCGGTTTTGTTCTGGAGAGGTCGTCATGCTCAAGTCATCGAGGCGCCTGCTGCTTCTGGGACTGTTTCTGGTTCTGGCTGATCTGCTGCCGGCCGCCGAGCCGGTACGGAAAGACGCCTTTGGTGATCCGCTGCCTCCTGGGGCAATTGCTCGCCTGGGAACGTCTCGCTTCCGTCTGGGCGGACCGCCGCGGTCCCTGGACCTGGCACCGGATGGGCAAAGCTACGTCGTGGAGCAAGGAGGAGATCTTTATCTCTTCAGCACGAAAACAGGGCAGCTCTTGCGATGCTGGGAAGCACCGGACAAGGATCTGAAGGAAGATTACGACGGCGCTTCCTTTACTCCGGATGGCCGGTTTCTCCTCGCAAGCATGAGAGAGCAGTCCTGGCCGGTGGTCTTCGACGTCGCCACGGGGAAACGAATGGCTGCAATCTCGGGCAAGGACCCCGAAGCGTTGGGAGGACAGCTCGTCTTCTCCGCTGACCGCAAGCGGATCGCAACCAGAAAACGGAAGGGGAACGGCCCTCTTGTCGTTGCTGTCATGGAGTACCCGAGCTGCGAAGTGCTGCTTTCAGAAAAGCTAGCTGGCCTGGAATCCTGTAACCTCGCCCTGTCGCGTGATGGGAAGCGGCTGGCAGTCTGGGCCGGAACGCCGCACGGTCAGCAGGAAGAACGCAGCCTGCGCCTCTGGGACGTGGAAACAAGTAAGGAAATCCGCAGAGTCGTTCCCGAGACCGGTTCGATTGAAGCGGCCGCGTTCTCTCCCGACGGCTTGCAACTGGCCGTTGCGAGCGAGTCACGGATTCACGTCTGGGAAGTGAAGTCGGGGAAGTTGGTCAAGCGCTATCTCTCCGGAACGAGTAAACCCGCGGTGTTCTGTTATCTGCCGGACGGTAACCTGTTGCTGGCAGATGCCGCCGGTGTGATTCGCAGCTGGAATACCACAACCGGCGAGCGGCGGATCTTGCGTGGCCCTGCGGCTTCTGGTGGTGTCAGTCGCCTCCTCTCCGATGGCAAGGTCCTGGGCGGGCGGATCCAGGATGTCGCCGTCGTCTTGTGGGACGTTGCAACCGGGAAGGAACTCACACCCCAGGGAATTCACACCGACTCCATCGACAATCTGTGCTTTGGCGAGGACGGCCTGTCGTTGCTCTCGGTCGCAAGAGATGGGGTTCGCTGGTGGGATCTCCGAGGATTGTCCGATGGGTCTGGTGCAATCGGAGAGCGTTCGCGGAAGCATCTTGTCCTGCCGCGTGAGGAAATTGTCAGGCCCAATCAAAGTACGGGCACCCTGGCTCTGGCAGACAACCGCCTGCTTCGGAGCGTGCCGGGCGGCGTCGAGGTGATCGATCCGACTCCAGGGTCGGCAATGCGTGTTTTTCCCGGGCTCAGTCGTGCGGGGATGATCTCGAGCGCGGATGGCAAGACGCTGGTCATGCAAGGCTGGGGGCAGGATAAGCAGCAGCGATCCGAACGGCTTGTTGTGTGGGATGTCCACACTGGCCGGAAGTTTCAAAGTGTGCCAACGCCCTCGGCCGACGTTTGCGCGGCTTCGATTTCGGCCAATCGCCAGGTCCTGTCCGTGGTTGCCTACGGACCGCGAAGATGGGCTCCTCATCCATCCCGGTTAACGCCGCTGGGGTGGGACTATCCGGGTGGCCGTCTGGTCACTGCTGGAATCGGGAATGAGAAAGATAACACGACAGAACTGCTCTTCTGGGACCTTGCTGCCGGGAAGGAGAAAGCCCGGCAATCCCTCGGGCAATCCTACTTCACCGCCCAGGCCTTGTCGCCGGATGGCCGGCGCCTTGCTTTGACAGAAAGCCAGTCCAGGAGTGTCCGGTTGTGGGACGTGGAGTTGAATCGAGCGTGCGAACCCTGGAACGGACTGCCTCCGTCGTACCTGACCAGGTTGCTCTTTTCACCCGATGGCCGAATGCTTGTCGCTGCCTGCGCCTATGAACACCGCACCGTCGTCTGGGAAGTCGCCACGGGGACAATCCGGCACGACTGGACTGCACCGCGGTTCTATCCCAACGCCCTGGCTTTCTCGGCCCAAAGTCGGTATCTCGCCGTGGGCAGTTGCGACAGTTCCATCCTCCTCTATGATCTGTCCGGTCTTCCCCGACCGGGCCAGCGCCAGAAGCACCACTCGGCGGAACAACTTCAGCAGTTCTGGACCGATTTGCAAGCGCCGGCGCCGCCACTGCGTGGAAGGCCATGCTGGCCCTGCTTGAGGCGCCGGAACAGACCGTCGCCTTGCTGAGGGAACGGGTCAAGCCCGCTGTGGGGAAGGAACCCGATCCGAACGAGGTGGCCAGGCACGTACGAGCCCTGGACGATGAGGATTTTGGCGTCCGCGAGAAGGCCAGCGAAGCCCTGGCCGGGATGGGGAGCAGCGTGCGTCTGGCGCTGGTCCGGGCCCTGGCAGAGCAACCTTCTGCCGAGAAAAAACAACGGCTCGGCAACCTTCTCAACAAGCTCAAGAAAGAGTCGTCCCCGGCCCTGCTGCGTTCGCTTCGAGTGGTGGAAATCCTGGAACGGTTGGGCACGCCTCCGGCACGCATACTGCTGCAAGCGCTGGCTGCCGGACGCCCAGGCGATGAGCTGACTGGTGCGGCCCAGGCCGCATTGCAGCGATTGACGCCGTGACGCCAACGGCCACGAGAACGGCGTTCCCACTTGCAGCGAAGGAGATCCGCTCCCACATCTGGTCCGCGGACACCTTGCCCGCCTCGGTGAGAGGCGGCTCCTGGCGGGCCTTGTCGTATCGGTAACTCCGGTGGAGTGAGTCTTTGGGGGGAGGGGTGGTTGAGTTTGATTCTACGCTCCCGGGAGGACAATCACAAGAGTCAGGCGGTCGCGGTCCGTCCCGGAATGGCAGGCCGCCTTTGGTGATTGCGGCGCGAGGCCAGCAGGGATAGAATGCCGGCCTCTGGGATCCTGGGGGAAGATGCAATGTCGAACGCCAGCATCCTCGGCCAAACGCGGCAACCGCCAAAGCCTGCCGGGGCTGAACAGGACGGTGCCTCAGCCGAACGGGTTGAACACCCAGTGGCGTACCGTGTTGTTGACGCGCATTCTCGCGGCCGCGCTGTTCTCCGGCTTCCTGCTGTCTCCAAAGCTCTGGCTGTCCAGCCGTTCCTACCCGCTCGCGCCGGTTTCCGACCAACTGCCGCCCATTCCGCCTCCGCTGGACGCGATCTGGTTGGGAGCCATGCTCCTGCTCCTGCTCGCCATCGCTTTCCTCCCCCGCAAGCGCTGGTTGCTCGTCTCCCTCCTGGTGCTGGCTTCTGCCTCGGGCCTGTGGGACCAATCGCGCTGGCAGCCCTGGTTCTACCAGTACCTGGCCCAGTTCGGCGCCCTGGCGTGGGCTTCGTGGAAGAAGGACAGGCCGCGGGCGGAAGAAGCGGCTCTCAATACCTGTCGTCTCATCGTGGCTGCCACTTACACCTGGAGCGGCCTGCAGAAGTTGAATGCGTCTTTCGTGGTCGAGGTCTACCCCTGGCTCCTGGAACCGCTGCTCCCCGTGCTGCCGCCAGCGATCCGTCCCCTGGCCACCGGCCTGGGCCCCGTTGTCCCTGCCGTCGAGATGGGCATCGGCATCAGTCTGGTGCTGCGGCCGCTGCGCACGCTGGCCATTGGTGCCGCGACGGCCATGCACCTGCTGCTTCTCTTCCTCCTCTGCCCGACCGGGCACAACTACAACAGCGTTGTCTGGCCGTGGAACGTCGCCATGATCTTGATGGTGGTTGTCCTCTTCTGGCGGACGCCTGCCCTGCAGCCCTGGTCCATCCTCTGGCCGCGCCGGTTCCTCTATGCCCGGGTCGTCCTCCTCTTCTTCGGCATCCTGCCGGGGTTGCATCTGTTCGGGCTCTGGGACGCCTATCTGTCGGCGGCGCTCTACTCCGGAAACACTCTCGACGGGCACATCCTGATCAGCCCAGCCCAGCGCCAACAGCTGCCCGCCGATCTCCAGTCCGACCTTCAGCCAAGAGACGGCCAGTGGCAGCTGGACATTCTTACGTGGTCGCTGCGGGAACTCAACGTCCCGGACTATCCGGCCCGGAGGATCTATCGCCACGTCGCCCAGGAGCTTGCCGGTCGCCTCGACCCACCTGCCGTCCTCATCCTCGTGGTCGATGAGCAACCGGCCTGGGACAGCATCGAACGCCGTAAAACTCAATACCCTTGCGGCGGCACGAGAAGATGATGCATCTGCCAAACCCTCGCGCCCAGCCCCTCTCCCACAAGAGGAGAGGGGCGAACGCCATTCGAGCTAGCGATGATTCTCTTGCTTCTCGTAAATGTCCGCGCTGGTCTGTCGAGTCCCCAAGCAGATGCTCGGCGAAGAAGTCCCACGTGCCCGGTGGCGGACCAGAAGCGAACAGCAAGCTCGCCAGCCAGGCCGGCCGGAGAGCCGCACTCTGACGAGCAGCCCTCAAGCTGGCCCGGTCAGGTGGAGCGTGTTGTTCGCCGCCGGCTCACGGAAGGGCAAGTGACGTTCGAGATACCCCTCCTCCACGAGATGCGGAATGACCTTGGCGAGAGCGGGGATAGTAACCTCCGGGACGACGACCTGGCCAAGCTCGTAGTAATAGGGCTGGCCCGATTGCAGAGTCGCCTCCACGTCCTGGGCCAGGCGGACGGGATCGATGAACATGACCGGATAACGCCGACCATCTTCGCATTCGAGGAAGGCGTAGACAAAGCCTTTACGCTCCATTTCCCATTCGTCACGCTCCGTGAACCCTTCGGGAAACACGAGCCGTGGCACGTTGCAGGTCGGTTCCATCAGACTGGCCTCCTGCGGCATCAGTTCGAGGACAACTTGCCCGAGCAACTCTTCCAGGCGCTCCACGGGCATTGCGACTTTCGGCCTGAGTTCGTGGTGTTCCGGTCTTCTTCCTTGCTGGACGATTTCCGACTCGTCTGGGATGGACTTGACGCGGTTCGCCACGCCATGCCTCGCTGCATCCGCTGGATCGAGTTCCAGCGAAACGCCGCGAGTTGGCTGGACCATCCCCTTGATGATCTTGACCTCGCCAAGATGGTACTTGGGCGTCAAATCACCACCGCCGCGATACACCGGCGTCGTCGTGCAATCCAGACCCATGTTGGGTGTCAACTTAGCCGTTGCCTCCTTGCAATGCCGAGACACAATCCCCGTTGGGACCCAAGCCCGATCAGCAGCCGGCTCACGCGGGCCAGACAGTGAACTCGGCAAGACTGTGTCGCGTGGTCCGTCTGCTGAAGCAACTGGTTCGGTTGTCTTTGTTCGCTACCCGTAGAACCCCATGATCACCGACCGGCGCTTCCCGGTGCCTTTCTCCAACCAGCGGGCGACGACCCCAAGCGCTTCGACCACTGCCGGAGACTCTGCCTCTTGGGCCGCCAGCGCCAACGGTTGCCGGGCTGCCTCGATCACGGCGAACGGCCACTGCCCAATACAGGGCAACTCACGCGGCTCGGGGAGCGGGATGGGGCAGTCGTTCACCAACTCGGCGAAGCGGAGCGGAACCCCTCGCCCGGCAAGGAACTTGTCCAACTCGGCAAACCAGCCGTAGCGGCACGGGGAGAACGGATTCCAGAACAACCACTCCCCCAGGTACGAGCAGTACAATTCGTAGGCCCAACCGTAGATCGGCCCACAGTCAGGCCGCGTCAGTTCGCCGGCGAACAACTCCCGCAGCGCCTGGGCGTGGCCGATCCGCCCATTCTCCTGGACATCTCCCTGCTCATCGTAGTCCGTGAAGCGATCGGCCAGCGTCTCGAGAACCTCATCGAGCAGTTTGCAGCGGCGGCATCCGAAGACCCGGATGTCGCGTTCATCTGCGATGAGGTATGCACGAAGACCCTCGCTCATCGCCTCATCTCCGCACGTAGGGATAGGTAGGATCTCGCGATCTTTCCCCCCCTCCAAACCGGACGTGCGACTTTCACCGCATCCGGCTTTCCAGGTAACATCCACGCTACTCCAAGAGGGCAGACCAGACGAGAGGTCTTTGTGTCTCAGGGACGCACCAAGGTAGCCGCATTACGCGGCCCTCGACATCTGCATTTCCCTGTGAGGTCTGTTGGCTCTTGTTTGGAGATAACGGCGGGCAGTCCATTCGCCATCCGCTCCGTTACGTCGTTGTTGTCACCCTGGCGGACCTTCACCCTGTCTGACCCATTACAGCTCAGCGTTCGGCTACTACGCCGCCTCCGCCATCCTGCCCGCTCGCTGGCATTGTCGCGTCTGTTGGCCCGGTTGGACTCCAGGTACAGATGCAGCGGTTTAGGATTTCCCACCTTCCGTAAGCACAGACTGTAGAACCCTTAGCTGCCTGCTCCACGCCGGGTGGCTGGGTGACAACACGTTTGGCGTTCGGAAACCAAACGTCCCTCCACCATACCTTTTGGTCCAGGTGATGCAGCCGTTGCACCTGTTATCACTTACGACGCTCACTCGCAGGTTTCTCGCGTCAGCATCGGTTCAGGGTTCGACACGCAGCCACTTTCGGCTGGCAGCCGGTGTTCTTTGTCAGCAGGCTTCCCACCTTACCCTTTGCCAAAGGGGAACGCAGGCTGCTCAACCCTTACACCGTTGTCATGGTATAGCTCCTTCAGAGCAATCTGTACATACGTTAAGTGGCGCACCCGAACTTGTGATTAGCCTGACCGGCTGGTCAGCCGATTTCGCCCGGTCAGCCTCTTTTTCTCCGGTCACGCAATCAAGGCGCCGATCCGCCTCTTTCCGGTGCCCGGTCTCGCTAGCAAGGTGCCGGTCAGCCTCTTGCCAGCCGCCTGGTCCACCTCGCTCGTCCTGGTCACTCTATCACGGTTCGTGCCGCGGTTCCATTGTTTCCTCTTTCCTTTTGCCCGTCGGCTGGGCTGGTGCCGGTTCCAGGCCGCTTTTGTTCTGGGTGGTGTCGCTTGACAGAGGAGGAAAGGGGGACGGCCCAAGTCGAGGAAAGCTGGCCCAGACAGTCACACAGGCAAGTCGTTTGGAAGCCTCTCCCGAATACCCTGGCCGGTGGCAGGCAGACAGCGAAATGTCCCTTGCTGGCCTCCATTGGACCATCACGGACAGCTTCCTGCCTGTCCGCCAAGCCCCAAAAGATGGCTGGCAGGGCAGGCAGACTGGGAAAAGGACCGTGTGGTGGGCCTCGCTGCGTTCGGTCCACCCGATGCCTTCGGACGCGACGGCACTGGTGGCGAGAGCGGCTCTCGCCACCAGTGCCGCTCCTAAGCCGGGAGAACGGCGAACGCCATTCGAGCTAGCGATGCCCCTCTTGCTTTTCGTAAATGTCCGCGCTGGTCTGTCGAGTCCCCAGCAGGTGCTCGGCGAAGAAGTCCCACGTGCGCTGCGTGAAGTAGGGCTGATAGTCGCCGAAACCGTGGCGTTTGCCGGGCAGGATGAGCATGTCAAAGCGCTTGTTGGCCTTGATGAGCGCATCGACCAATCGCATCGTGTTGGCGGGGTGGACGTTGTTGTCGATCTCGCCATGCACCAGCAACAGATGTCCTTTCAGGTTGGCGGCCAGTTCCGCGTTGGTGGGGACCTTGATCTCGTAGCGCGTCTCCGGCTTACCGTCCTTCACCGCCGTTTTGTCCTGGTCCTTCTTCTGGGGATCTTTGCTGTCTTCCTTGCTTTCCTTCTGAGCGGGGACTTCCTTCAAGCCGTGGTAGCGTTCGGCCCAGCCGTTGTTGTAGATGTTGTTGTCGTGGTTGCCGGACGACGCCACGGCCACCTTGAAGAACTCGTTGTACGGCTTTTGCAGCACCGCCGCCGCGGACATGAAGCCGCCGCCGGAGTGGCCGAAGATGCCGACCCGGTCAATGTCGATGAAAGAGCAGCGGGCGGCCAGCTGCTCCACGGCCGCCTTCTTGTCGGCCAGGCCGTAATCGCGCAGGTTGTAGTAGCCGTAGCTGGCATACGCCTTGGAGCGCGTGGGCGCTCCGCCGCGGTGGCCGACCTGGATGACGATGAAGCCCAGCTGGGCCAGCTGCTGGTTGCCGCCGCCGACCGCGAAAGCGTGCGTCACGCCTTCCTGCTGCGGGCCGGGATAGACGTGGACGATGATCGGATACTTCTTCTTCGGATCAAAGTCGAACGGCTTCCACAGGTTGCCGTACAGGTCCGTGACGCCATCGGCGGCCTTGACCACGAACCGCTCCGGCATCTTCCAGCCGATCTCCTGGAGGCGGGAGAGGTCCGTCTCCTCCAGCTTCATGATCTGCCGGCCAGTGGCGTCGCGGAGGATCGCAACCGGTGCCAGGTCCACGCGCGAGCAGTTGTCCACCACAAACTGGCGCGTCGGCGACAGCACGGACTGATGGTTGGCGTCGCCCGGATCCAGCAGGACCGGGGCGGTCCCGTCCAGGTGGGCGCAGTAGAGATGCTGGTTGTACACGCTTTCGCCCAGCTCATGGCCGTTGCCCTGGAAGTACAGCAAGCGGTTCTTGGCATCGACGGTGACGATCCGGCTGGCCCGGTAGAGTCCCGACGTGATCGCGTTCTTCAGCTTGCCCTGGCGATCGTAGAGGTAGAAGTGTCCCCAGCCGCTGCGTTCCGACCACCAGATCATCTCCTCGGTCCCTTCCACGTACTGGACCGGCTGCACCGTGATGTTGGCGTTCTCGAAGCCTTCCAGGATCAGGCACTTCGTCTCCCCGGTGCGGACGTTGGCGGAGCATAGCTCGACGTGCCGCCAGAGACGGTCCCGGCGAACGAAGCGAAGCTCGTCGGACGTTTTGCCCCAGTGGATGTTGCTGTAGGCCTCGTCCTTCCATTTGGGCTTGATGCGAATCAGCTTCTGGGAATCGCGATTGCAGACAAACAGCTCCATCTTGCGAACCGCGTCCTCGCCGGGGACGGGGTACTTGTACTTCTCCAGTGTCGGCCGAGGCGAGGCCAGGGAATCGATCACGAACAATTCCTGCACGCCCCGGGCATCGACCCGGGTCGCATAAAACGCCCTGGAGTCGCTCGACCATTCCGCCTGCGGCGGAGGGATGTTGTCGTCCATGCCGGCCCCGAACTGGCTCATCCGGCCGAAGTCGTATTCCTCCGCACCATCCTTGCTCAGCTGGAGCGCTTTGCTCTCCCGGGCCCAGGCGGCTCCTTTTGTCAGGCGCCAGGCTTCACTCATCACGCCTCCGAGGTCCGTCTGCCAGGTGGGCAGCAGCAGGGTCTCGGGGGCCCTGGCGCCGGTTTCCAGCAGGTGGAGATTGTGGTCGCGGACAAAGAGGTAAGCCTTGCGGTCGGGAGAGAACACCCGGTAATCGCGGCGCGGGCGTGCCGGCCCCCCCTGGCCATCGCGCTGCCCCCGCTGCACGCGCTGCTGTTCCTGCAACTGCTCGAACCGCCGCCGGAAATCACCGCGGCCACCGCCGGGCCCAGGAAAACCTCGCGGCCCCGTGGGCGCCTTGCCGAGCCGGGTCAGCTTCTCGCTTCCCAGGTCGTATTCGTATTGCATCTCCTCGACAACGAACTTGATCCGGGTCCCTTCGTCGTTGATGGTCATTCGGGTCAAAGAGAGCTGAACCGCATCCAGAGGCTTCTGCACCATCTCCGAGAGCAGTGTGGCCAGCTTGACGTGATTGAAGAGAGGTTCCTTGATGGCCAGCGTGGGATTGACCCGATAATAGCTGGTTCCCCGGCTGGTGCGGTAGGCGTACCAGAACGAGTCGGTCTTGCCGATCCAGTTCGGCGACACGGCCGTGTCGTAGGTGAACTGGCGGAGATAGGCGTCGCTGTACTTGAACGCTTGCTTGTAGTTGGCGCTGACGACCCGTTCGGGGCCCGCCTGGGCCTGGGCAAGGCACGGGAACAGAAGGACAGCCAGCAGCCCGAGCAAGAGGGCGGGTCGGTTAGCAAGGAGTCGGAGTTGGAGCGCGCTGCGAGTCACGTTTGGTTCTCCCGATGTTCAGAGCTTAACAGAACTGTACGTCAGTCTGCCTCACTGTATTGCGGAGCCGGCATCCGAGCAAACCAGATCCAGCCTACCAGTAATAACACCAGCGCCAGCACGGAGACTGCCCAGGCGCAGGCAAGAAAGAACCCCAGGAAGGAGCCCCGGCCGAAGATCCCCCAGCCCAGGATGACGGTCGCATAACCGAGATAGCCGAACGCATCGGCCAGGTACATGAGAAAACCCATGTTGCTCCGACCCCGGGTCAGAGCGATCAGGCGCTCGAGGATGGTCGTGTGGACGATGACGTAGGGCAAATACAGCCCCAGGCCGATCAGGACCATGAAGCTGAACCCGTCCAGGAAGCCGAATTGCCAGGCGGTAGTGGCCAGGATCATCAGGAGCAAGCCGGCGAGGGCGACCCCCAGGGCGGTATGAAACGCCCTGCGGTTGTCGCGGAGGAACACGGTCAGGCCACAGGCCGCCAGCACGCCCAGCATCACCGGGACCTCAACCCAGGTAAAAACGCCCGGCGTCGTTTCCACGCGAAGTCCCTTCAGGAGTTCCGGGGCGAAGTCGTCGCGTACACTCCGCAGAACAGTAACCAGCGAAAAGACACCGATGATCGTCAGCAACCCGAAGGCCTGGAGGACGAGGAAACGCTGCCGATCTGCTCTGGTCATCGGTACACGCTCACTTCGACAGACCACGTCGGCGGCCGAGGGAGGCGGAATCCGCGTCAGCATCCAGGTGAACAGAGCCAGCGGCGGGAGGAACACCAGGCCCGCAACGAACGGCATCCACGTCTCGGAGACGCCCAGGCTCAGGATGGTCGCGCCAACCGACTTGGTCACTCCCCCTGCCAGGATAAAGCTGGCACAGAGCCCGGCAGTCAGCGCTTCGGTCAGTTGCCGGCCCTCCAGGAAGCCGAGGACCAGACCGAAAACGAGCCCCAACGGAAGGCCATTGACAAAGAGGAACACCACGTTGAAGGGAGCTGGCACCACGGCGAACAGCAGCAAGGCCAGGTGAGCGATGCCCACCAGGATCAGGATTCCCGCCGCCCGCTGTTCGGGCCGCATGGCCGCGATGACCCGGATGCCGACGAACTTCGAGAGCACGTAGCCAAGCAGCTGGGCCACCACCAGGACGCTTTTGTAGCCGGCGCCCCAGAAGGTCAGGCTCTCGAACCTGGCGACGGTGAAGGGCTTGCGGAAGCCGTACGTGCAGAAGTAGGCCCCGAAGGCCGCCGTCACGCACCAGGCGGTGAAGGCCAGGGAACGGCTGACCGGAAGTACAGACCCGGCAGCGCCGGCCGCGGGATCAGCCTCGGAATTGGTCGTCAGCCCCATCGTGAACCTCTCTCCGCTGGACAATCGTCTGCAAGGAGGAAAGACCTATGCCCAGAATCGTCGAGGTTCGCTCATTTGGCAAGCGAATTTTTTGAATCGGTTAGCCGCGACGCGGAGCCGCTGCGCGGCGAAGGCGGTTTCGGGAAAAAGGCTGGGCCACCTTGCCCGTGGGTGCGCTGCGCGACCCACGGCTGGGTTATGCAACCCCTTCGGGGTAGGAAGACAACGGCGGCCCGCTTTTCTACCCCGAAGGGGTTGCATATCTCAGCCGTGGGTCGCGCAGCGCACCCACGGGGACGGCGGGGGCTCAATTTTTTCCCCGAAACCGCCTAAACGGCCGTTACCTTTTCTCCGTCATGGCCTTGCGCTGATACTCATTGCCGGCAAAGCTCTTGTCGGTGAGCCGTTCCAGGCACTGCTGCGCCCGGAAACGGTTGCCCGGGATCACGTCGAACAGCTTCGACAGGTAATACAGCGCCTTGGCGTGTTCCTCCTTGTCCTGGCTGTACAGCGCATCCACCATCAGATACTGCCACACGGCGTCCTCGTCCTTCTTCCTGGCCCGGAAGTAGTCGCCGAGCAGGTTGTGCGCCACGGCCTTGAGGCGAACGTCCTCGCTGGAGGCGAGGGCCTCCTTGAGGTCGCTCTCGACCTTGTCGAGCTTGTCCTGGGCCAGGCGGGACTCGACCAGGTAGAGCTGCAGCAGGCCGCGCTGCGAATCGTCCGCGGCGGTGTCCTTCAAGAGGTTCGTCAGCTTGGCCTCGGCGTCGGAATAGCGCTTCGCCCGGATAAACAACTGGGCCACCTGCAGTTCGCTCCGGCGCTTGAGTTCCCTGGAAGCGCCGGGATTGTCCACCAGCTCCTGGTAGGTATCCCGAGCGGCCTCGACGTTGCCCTGTTCCTCCTGCATGCGCGCCAGTTTCATCAGGGCGGGCACGATCTGCCAGCCAGTGGGATTGGCAACCTTGAACTGGGTCAGGCCCTCCAGGGCGGCCTTCAGCTCCGTGGAGTTTCCCGGCTCGATCTGAGCCAGTTCCAGCTTGACCAGGGCGATCTTGAACCGGACGTAGCGCTCGGCGGCAGGGTTGTCCTTGAGGTCCGGAAGCACGTTCTGGAATGCGCTCAAGGCTTCCTGCAGGAGGGCCTTGCGCTCGCTGAGGCGAGTCGCCTGCATGGCCCGGGTTTCCTTGCCGAAGCCGGCCCGGAACCCCAGCGCATCCTTGGTCTGGTAAGTGATCTGCTTGATGTCCAGGGCCGAAATCTGCAGCAGTTCGTTGCCTTTCCGGATCTTGATTCCTCCCGGCCCCTCCTCGGTGATTTTGCCCCTGACGCTTTCCACCTTCCCGGTCTTCGGGTTGACGTAATCCACCACGTCCTCGGCCCGGAGCGCCGACGTGACCAGGACACAGCAAAGCAACCCAACGGCTCGCGCCAGCAGACGTTTCATGGACCTCTCCTCGCTTATTTCCCGGCCGGCGTGGCCGACTTGATCTTCTGGTACGCTTTGTTCAGGGCCGGTTCCTTCTCCAGCAGTTCCTTGAAACGCTGGGCGGTAGCATCGTCGCCGAAGCCGGGGAAGCGCGTCTCCAGCCCGACGATCTGCTTGGCCGCCTCCTGCGTGTTCCGCTCTTTCTTGACCTCGTCCTTGGCGTTCTGGGCAAACTTGTAAATGGCGTACACCTGCTGGTAATAGCACTCCAGGTAGCGTTCCTTGAGCGTGTTGTCGTCAACCTTGGAGCCCAGCGCCTTGACCAGCTTGTTGGCCCGTCCATACGCTTCCGCGTATTTCTCCTCCTCGTTGAGGAGGTAGACCATCTCCAGCAAGGCATCCAGCTGCTTGGCTCCCCAGCCTGGTTTCTCCGGGGTGCCCAGGACCTTTTCCAGGACCGGCCGGGCCTTCTTGATCTCCTTGTTCAGCCGGTATTCGCGGATCAGATTCAGCTGGGAACTGTGGTAGAGCTTCTCGGCCTCGGCATCATCCTTCTTGGGTTCGGGGAAAGCTTTCAACCGAGTGATGGCTTCGGCATGCCTGTCCATCTGCGAGTAGCACTGCGCCAGCCGCAGGATGAACGGCGGCGTGAGCTTGTAGGTCTTTTGCAGATCGTCCAGCAGGGCGCTGTAGCCCTTGATCAGCTGATCGTGCTGGCCCTTGTCGCCCTTCTGCTTGACTTCCTCCAGCTGTTTCTTGCTCAGGGACAGCACCAGTCCAATCACCTTGATTCCGTTGGGATCGTCGGAAGTGAGCTTCTCAATGGCCGCCAGGCAGGCCCGGGCCCGGTCCTGCTTGTTGGTCAGCATTGCGGACCGCATGGCGAAGTTGAGCATCGCCTGCCCCAGACCCTCGTTGCTCTTGATTGGGTGGTTCTCGGTCCTCTTGACCTCGTCCACGATCGGGTCAAGGATCTCCAGCACCTTGGCGTGAGCGTTGGCCTGGAAGGCCGCATCGGCCAGACCGTACCTGGAGAAATACCGCAGCATCAGCATCTGGGTCTTGGCCTTCTCGCGCTGCTCCTCCTTGTTGAACGCCCACGCCGGGACCTTGTCCAGCAGCGGGGTGACCAGCTGGTCCAGTTCCGCGAACTTCTTCTCCTTGTACATCTCATTGCCGCGGATGCCGCAGGCCACGAGGTACTGGAGGTTCGCTTCCGGATCTTCGCCCGAGGGCTGGGGCATGGCCGCGTAGGCGTCCAGGGAGCGTTGCTTCCAGCTGACCTTTTTCCCTGCGACGTCTTCCAGCGGCGGCAGGCCATTCTTGTCGGCGTCCCTCGCCTTGAGGGCCAGCAGGAACATGGCCCGGCCATAGTCGGGATAAGTGCGCGGCAACTGAAGCAGTGCCCGGATGGCTTCGTGGAAGTTCCTGGTCTGCTGCTCGCCGGCCGCCTTCTCGTTGAAGAGCAGGATCGCCAGCTGGTGCATGGCCAGCTCGCCGGCTTGCTCCTTGGGCCAGACCTTCTGCACGTAGCGGGCAAAGTCGGTCATCTTCTTTTTGTCTTCGGCCAGCGCCTTGACAAAGGTGTCCTGATCGACCTTGCGGCCGTTGTCGTCGGTGAGGTCGCCGGCCCCTTTGTCCAGCATCAGCTCCTTGTCGCGGATCATCTGCGAATAGCACTGGAGGGCGTACATGGCGGCATTGGCGGCCTGGCCAGCCTGGGCATCGTCCCGGGCAAAGGTTTCGCCGTAGCGGATGCTGTCCCGGAAGCGCCTGGCCTTCCACGCCCAGAAAGCCTGGTAGGCGTGGGCATTGCTGATTTCCGACGAGCGTTTGCCGCGGACCTCGGGCAGAGCGAGTCCCCGATCGAGCGCGGTCAGCACCTGGTCGATCCGGTGCTGCCGGGCTTTTTCCGCATCCAGGTGCCGTTTCTTCTCCGCTTTCGCTTCCGCGTCGGGGTCCTTCAGCCGATCCTTGTCCTCGACGTGCAGGATCTTCTGAACGTCCCGCTCAATCTCGGACATCTCAAACTGGGCCCGGACGTAACAATCCTCGAAGGTCTTGAGTTGCTCGATCTTCTTGTCGAAAGCGCCCTGCTCCTTCATGACGGTCAGCTTCTTGCGGCGGGCCCGCTCGCTGAACTCGTTGTCGCCCGCCTCGACCTCGCGGAGCATGTTCCGGGCCTGGGTCAGCTCATCTTCCTTCTGCTTGGCCTGCTTGGCCAGGCTGGCGCGACCCAGGTGGATCGCGGCCATGAGGTAGCGAACGCCATAGCCTTCCGGAGTGTGGCGGTAATTGCGATCGTACAGTCTCAGCCATTCCCGGCCGAGGTCCTCGATCTCCGTGGCCTTGTTCTTGTCGGTCGATTCCTCCAGGGCCAGCATCAGGAAATAGCGGGCCAGCCGGCGGGACTCCTCGGTCGCCCTGGGGAGGGCGATCAGTTCCTTGAGCTTGACGCGTGCGTCCATGATCTTGCCGTACTCGTGAAAGCAGCGAGCGACCCACGCCTTGGCGGCCCAGGTTTGCGGGAAACTGCTGTCGCTGTTCGCGATGCTCTCCAGCACATTCTGGGCGATCAGGACCTTGTCGCCGCGTTTCCGGAAGTTGGCCTGGTCGTCGCGGGAGTAGGTCATGGCCTGGTCGAACAGGTTCTGGGCGACGGCGAAATGGGCTTGCATCCTGTCCTCATCCAGCCGCCGGCGCTCTGCCTTGTCTTTCTCGGTCTTTGGGTCGCCCAGCCCCTTCACCCGGCCGTCCATTTCTTTGGCCACGGCGGCGAGTCGTCGGCCGGCTTCCTCCAGGGCGATCCGGGCCCGGGCCCCCTCGGCACGCTGGGCCATCAGCGTATCCTGAGACAGCGACTTGCTCAGCAGGATGCGACCTTGCTGCACCATCACCTGGGCGATCTCCAGGCGGACCTCGGCCGCCCGGCGATGCTGGGGATGTTTCGTCAAGAACTGCTCGAACTCCTGCCGGGCCTCGTTCAGCATGGACTGGCGTTTGCCGCTGTCGGGCTCCACCGAGGCCTCGAGCAGGCGCAGCTTGGCGATTTCCAGCGGGATTTCCTGGGCCAGGGCAGGAGGGAGGTTCGGCGAAGCGGCCAGGCGTTTCAGATACAGCCGGGCCAGGTCGTTGTCGCCGCGCTTGCGCAGGGCATCGACAAAGCGCATGCTTTCCAGGTCGCCCGCATCCTGGGCGGACACCAGGCCGATGGTCCCCAACGTCAGGGACAGGCCGAGGGCGGCAAGCAGTCGGAACTTCATGGAAGCAAGTCCTCGGTTGGCTCGAAAACGTATTTTTTCAGTATGGAGGGGCCGGCGGAGGATGTCAAACCGTTTTCAGCACCCGCCGTGGGCGCGGCATCTCTCTGGTCCTGCGCGGGCCCTCCTCTGTTAGTCGTTCGCAAGGGGTTTTGCTTTACCCAAAGGAGCAGAATTGGCTTGGTTTTGAAAACTGGGCAACCGAAAACAGGCGGTGCGCAATCCGGGTTAGGCGGTTTGAAGGAAAAGGTAGGTCCGCCCTCCTGTCCCGTGGGTGCGCTGCGCGACCCACGGCTGGGATATGCAACCCCTTCGGGGTAGGAAGACAACGCCGGCCCTGTTTTCTACCCCGAAGGGGTTGCATATCCCAGCCGTGGGTCGCGCAGCGCACCCACGGGGACGGTGGTGGGCCAATCTTTTTCCCGAAACCGCCTTAGCGCAACCGGCCTGGTGCGCTAACCCGCAAGCGGCTTCAAGGACAGACTCTCAGCGATTGACCAGCTTGACGAAGGTCTTTTCCTTCTCGGCGACCTCGATCTTCTGCTGGAAAACGGGCCGGCCATCGGTGCCGTAGGTGTACACCAGCCAGCCGCCGCCCGAGGCCAGCCGGACGTTGAACTGGCCGGCGGCGTCAGCATGGGTTTCGTGCCGGGTGCGCTGGGAGTCATCACTGATCACCAGCAAGCGGGCCCCGGCCTGGGGACGCTGGTCCCGGCTGACCACCTGACCCTGAAGGACGGGCGTGGTCAGCGAGGCCATCCGGTCCATCCGCACGCCGCCCTGGGGGACCGGCGAGGTCCCGGCCGGGAACGGTGTGCCCAGCGAAGGGGCTTGATAGCCGGCGTTGCCGGGCAACGCGTGGCGATTGTACTTCGTGCCAGTCGGAGGCGGCTCCCGGGTCTCGCCGATGTTGGGAGCGCCCTGGCTGGGCTGCAGAGGCGGCTGCCGATTGTCGATCACGCCCGGCGGGTTGGCCGGCGCCGGCGTTGGCGGAGCGACGCCTCCCGGAACCACCGCGGCCGCTGCCCCCGGGGTGGTTGTGCAGCAGGTCGTCTGCGGCTCGCAATAGGTGTACTGCTGGTAGCTGGTCACCGGCGTCAGGGCACAGCGCTGCAGGTAGCTGGTCACCGGACAGCACTGCGACCGCAGCCGGTAGCTGGTACACGGCGTGGCCACCTGCTGGTAGCAGCAGGTACAGGGATCGTAACGGCAGCTGTAGCGGTAAGTGGTGACCGGCTCGTAGTAGTAGCTGGTGCGATACGTCGTGACCGGCTCATAGTACGTCGTGGTCTTGTACGTCGTGACCGGCTGATAGTACGAGCGCTGCACGTACTGAGTCGTGCAGACCTGCTGTGGCGGACAGGGAGCCGGGCACGGCGCCGCGCAGTCCGCGGGACTGGCCATGGCCACGACCGGAGGGCTGCCGCAGTTCTGACAGCAGACCTGGAACACGTTGTTCCAGGCAGCCTGGGCTGAGCCAGCCACCGTCAGCGCCCCGGCCAGAGCCAAGCCCAGGATCAAAACCCGTTGGGGCCTCATGGTTCTTACTCCTCTTGGACGATGGGTTGTCGGTTCGGGCTTTGGACCTGCACCAGGATGGGACTGGAACACGTCACGAACCCTCTCGCCGTGCGAGCGCATCTGTGGCGCACGGCAACTTACCCACAGGGTAACGATGCGGCTTGAGCCTGAACAGGCAGGGCCGACGATTCTTACCAAGAATTTCGATCGGGAACCGGCAGAATTGGCACATCCGGCACAATCGTTAAAGTCAGACCTGGACAGGCAGGCAGGAGCAGGCGGATTGCTGTTGCTTTGAAGGAGAGCGAGACAAGTACCGAGCCGTTGCAACCGGTACTTGTCTCCCAGTCTGCGCAGCTTTACTTCGCGGCCTTGACGGCGGCGAGGGCGGCGTCATAGTTGGGATGCGACGTCACCTCGGGCACGTACTCGGCATAGGTGATCGTTCCGGTGGAATCGACCACGAAGACCGCACGGGTCAGCAACGGCAACGGCAGTCCCTCGATCAGCACACCGTAGTTGTGGCCGAACGATTGATTGTGGACGTCGGAGAGGGTGGTCAGGTTGTGGATGTTGGCAGCGCCGCAGAAGCGCTTCTGGGCGAAGGGCAGGTCGAGGCTGATGGTGTAGCAGGCCACCCGGTCCTTCAAGGAGGCCAGAGCCTCGTCGAACTTGCGGGTCTGCATGTCGCAGACGGGTGTGTCCAGCGAGGGCACGACACTGAACAGCCGGGGCTTGGCCGGGGTCTGAGCCAGGGTCACCAGGTCCAGGCCGCTGAGGCAGGTGAAGTTCGGGGCCTTGTCGCCCGGCTTCAGTTGCGGCCCGTCCAGGGTGACTCCGTTGCCCTTGAAAGTAACAGCGTTGGCACGTTTCATCATGGGTCCTCCACAGGTGGGTATGGTGCCAGAACGAACGTCAAGATATGAGGAGGGGGGAGAGAAGTCAAATGCCGCTCCTTTACCCCCGACCCCTCTCCCATGGCGAGCGGCGCGGCGTCAGCCCGCCGGTAAGCGTCTCTCACCGGCGGGCTTCCGCCGCGCCGCTCGCCTTACCAATCTTGGTTGTCAAAACTCATTGGGTCAGTTCTCCTCGTCCGGCAGATACTCGTCAGGATCGGGCCATTGCTCCGGCGGCGGGTCCAGGACGATGGTCGGCGCCAGGGCCGGGTCGGGCCGCAGCGACCGATCCGGAGTCGGATCGGTCAGGAGCGTGCCGTAACAGCGTTCCATTGCCTGCCAGAAGGAGGTCAGGTTCATCCCCCAGAAGGACGAACCACAGGGCCGCTGATACTCCCGGCTGGTGCGGTAAAGTTTGACCGCACCGCCCAGGTTGCCATTGCTGAAATGGCATAGCCCGACTGCCGCCTGGATCAGCCCCTGGACAAAACTCCTTTCCAGGCCGTGGCTCTCCGCCCAGAGGTCTTCCCAGACCTCGTGCGCCTCAAAATAGTCCCCCGCGTTGAAGAGGACCACGCCGGCCAGGTAACGAGGGTCGTAAGTCGTCATGTCATCTATTTCTACTGTGCGATTTCATTTCCGTGGGTACGGATGTTTCGGGGCGAACCCCAGCTTAGGACGCGGCGGCGGGAACCTTCCTGTTTTCTGATGCCAATGATAGATCCGCGCTTCCTCCGTGCGCCGCAGCACCTTGCTCACTGTCTCGGCGATGTCACGCGCACTCGGCCGTGGCCGCTGGAGCAACATCGTGAAGATCTGCCGAATCAACGCCACCGTCAGACCCGGATTTTTTTTTCCCAACCTGGAGTCGCTCCAGTTGCAGAAACCACAACGCCAGCAACGTCAGGGTCATGTGATGGTGCCACCCGGTCCAACTGCGCACTTCGTAGTGCCCCAAGCCCACCTCTTGTTTGCCCTCCTGGAACAATTGCTCGATCCGGTGCCGCTCCCCGCGTGCTCCCACGATGGCCACCAACGGGATCTCCTTGGGTGCGTTGCTCAAGACATACCAGGTTCTTGGGTTCTTCTCCACGCTTTGGATCACCACCAACCGTTCCCGGGTTCCGGGGCAGCCATCCTCGTCCCTGGTCTGCACCCACTGCTGCACTGCCTTGACACGCAGCGGCCCCTTTTCCCCGTCCCGGATCGTGAAGTAACGCCTACGCTTCTTGGGTTGCCGGGCGGCCCAGGCCGCCACACTCTCCCACTCGGGCAACCGCTCGGCGCCACCCGGTCGGCTGGCAGGTCGCCGTCTGCTCAGGTCCCGGACCTGGGTGTTGCAGGGCACATCCAGGGCGTAGCGTTCGTGGTCGAAACGCAACCAGGCCCGCAACTCGCTGGCCCGGCCAAACTCATCGTCGCCGACGATCCAGGCGTGGGGCAACTCGCGTCCCGGTCCACGCACCAAGTCCAGGCCGATCCGCCATTTCTCCTGGTAAGTGACCTCCTTGGGAACATAGGTCTTGGTGCGGTGTTCCTGGTCGGCAGCCCGCTCCTGGGGCAAGAACAGGCGAGCCGCCAGGAGAGCCTTGCCCCGAGGGGCAGCATAGCCGAGGAAAACGCCGACCTGGCAGTTCTCGACCTTGCCGAGGTTACCGCACCACTGCCTTTGCACGCCGCAGGACTGGGTACCTTTCTTGGCCACGCCGGAGGGATCCAGGATCAGGACGCCCTGGGGGTCAGCAATCTCCGTGTGGACGTGGCGGCGCAACTCGGCGGTGACAGCGTCGTCACTCCACAGTCCGGCGCCGACAAAGAGTTGCAGGGGCCGGCGTTTTTCGTGTGCCTGAGTGGCAATCGGTTCGGTGGTTTTGCGTTGCAGGCCGGTGAGTTTGCCGCGCAGGATGGTGTCGGCATGGCAACGCTGCTCCTTGCGGTAGAAGCAGGGGAGGTAGCGTTGAATAAAGGTCGTGAGGCGCCGGGAACAAGAGTTCACGGTCTCGGGGGCGACGTCGGTCTGCTCAAGCAAGGCTTGGGCTGTGGGATGCTCCAGAATCGTGGACATGCCAACACTCCTTCAGAAAAACCTGAAGGAAACTCTAGCCAAAACGACGCCCAACGGCTAGGATAAACTCGCACAGTAGAACTATTGTAGCAGCCTTCGCCCCAGGGCTCACGCCCTGGTCTATTGACTGCCGCCCCTTCGGGGCTTGTTGTCTTCAGCCCCGAAGGGGCGGCAGTCAATAGACCAGGACGTGAGTCCTGGGTGTCGTCTGGTGCCGGCCATTCCGGCCGCCTACAATGATTCAAGCCAGTCCCGAAGCCCGTTTCCGCAAGGCAACCGAGGCACAGCCACGTATGCTTTCCCGCAAGTTACCGCTGTCCAGCCTGATCGACCTGTGCCGGGCCCTGCGGCATTACCTGACGGCCGGCCTGCAATTGCTGGACGTCTTTCAGCAGCAAGCGCGGCGCGGTCCGCTGCTGGTCCGCCCCGTCGCCGGCCGGATCGCCGAGCATTTGCAGACAGGCCAGAGCCTCAAGCAGGCCCTGAAACAGGAGAGCGACCGCTTCCCGCCGCTGTTCCTGGCCATGGCCGGCATCGGCGAGGAGACCGGCATGCTGCCCGAGGTCTTCGCCGAGATGGAGAAGTTCTACACGCGCCAGCAGCAACTGCGGCGCGACTTCCTCCGCCGGATCGCCTGGCCGGTCATTCAGCTGGTCCTGGCCATCCTGACCATTACCGGTCTGATCTTTATCCTGGGCATGCTGCCCCGCAACCCCGGCCAACCGCCCTTCGATCCGCTGGGCCTTGGCCTGTCCGGCCCCGGCGGCGCCCTGATCTTCCTCGGCGTGGTTGCCGGAAGCATCGCGGTCATCGGCGTCGGATGCTGGCTGCTGCGACGGCTGGTCCGGGGTCGGGGCTGGATTGACGGCGTGTTGCTGCGCGTGCCGGCCGTCGGTCCCTGTTTGCAGTCGCTGGCCATGAGCCGCTTCTGCCTGGCCCTGCGGCTGACCACCGAAACCGGCATGTCGATCATGGACGCGGTTCGGCTGAGCCTGCGCGCCACGGGCAACAACGCTTTCACGGCCTGGACTGGCCCGATCCAGGCATCGCTGCGCGACGGCGAGGAGCTGACGCGGTCGCTGGCGAACTGCACTCTGTTTCCCGAGGAGTTTCTGACGGTGATGGCCGTGGCCGAGGAGAGCGGCCAGATTGCCGAGGTGCTGCGTCACCAGGGCAACCATTACGACGAGGAGTCCGGCCGGCGGCTGACCACCTTGACGGCCGCGGCGGGCTACCTGGTCTGGCTGCTGGTGGGGGCGATCCTCATTTTCGCGATTTTCCGGCTGTTTGGGGCCTATCTCGGAGCGATTCAGCAGTATCTTCCCTAAAGAGTAGCCCTCACGCTCCGCGTGAGGGCGCATCACGCGGAGCGTGATGACTACTCTGCTCGGAAAGTAGCCCTCACGCTCCGCGTGAGGGCGCATCACGCGGAGCGTGATGACTACTCTGCGGGAAAGAACGGCTGCACCACGGCCACGTCGCCCAGGCCCAGTGCCGTCTGGCCCAGCCATTTCCGCAGCGGCTTCATCCACTGCCGGGGCACGCCGGGCAGGTCCGCCAGGTCGAGCCGCGCATGCTCCACCACCTTGACCTCCGGCGGCAGCAGTTGCTGCAACCCCTCAAACGACGACCGGTGCGTACACAGGATCACCACCCGCGGCCTGGTCCGCACCAGTTCGCGCAGGTCCTCGATCTCCTTGCTCCGGTAACTGCGCACGTCGGCCCGGCCGAGATAGAACGCCACCGCGTTGCAGTCGCGCGGATAGCACACCACCGGCACGGCGGGATCGGCGCACATCCGGTGGACCGCTTCGTGAGCCAGCGGTGAGCGGTAGGCCGCATACCAGGGCAACAGCAGCAGATGCCAGCCCAGCAGCAGGACGAAGGTCGTCCCTGTCACGGCGAAGGTGGTGCGTTGGGACCACGGCTTTTCGTGGACAAGATACCACCCCAGGGCCAGGGCCAGGAACGGAAACGCGGGCAGGACGTAGGTCGGCAGTTTGCACGACGACAGACTGAAGAACAGCACACACCACCCGGCCGCCAGCAGCAGGAAGCCCAGCTCCGCCGGCCGGCGGTTTGCCTTCTGCTCCTCGCCGGAGAGCAGGAAACGCAGAAACGAGACGGTCAGCAGCGTTCCGGGAAACAGGCCCAGCAGCAGCACCGGTCCATAGAACCAGAAGCCACGCTCATGGGCGAATGAGGTAAGGTAGCGCAGGACGTGGTGTTCCCAGAAGAAGTAGCGGAGGAAACCCGGAACGTGAACGGTCAGCGCGACGAACCAGGGCAACGTCAGCAGCGCCACGACGCTGCCAAACAACAGCACGTCCGAGCGCCGGATCGGACAGGATGAACCGACAAGCCGGCGGTGGAGCCAGAGCGGCGGTATCAGCAGGACCAGGGCAATCGGCCCCTTGGTCAGGATGCCGAGGGCGCAGGCGCAGGCGGCCAGCAGCCACCAGCCGCGCTGGAGCGTCGCGCCTCGGATGGCCTCGAAGGCGGCGAAGAGGGACAGGCTCACCCAGAAGGTCAGCAGCCCATCCAGCAGCAGCAGCCGGCCCATGCTGATGAAGCCCGGCGCCAGGGCCAGCAGCACCGCTCCCGCAAAGGCGGCGGCCTCGCCCAAGATGCGGCGGCCCAGCAGATAGACCAGCAGCACCGTCAGGTGCAGACTCAGCGCCGGGATGAGCCGGGCCGACCAGTCGGAAACGCCGAACAGCCGATAGCTGCCGGCAATCAGCCAGTACAGCAGCGGCGGCTTGTCCAGATACGGCTCACCTTGCAGGACCGGCAGCAGCAGGTCGCCGCGCTGGAGCATCTCCCAGGGGATCTGGGCGTATCGGCTCTCGTCCGGTTCCAGCAAGGGAAAGCCCAGCCGGGGATAAAGCAGCACGGCCGGGAGCAAAATCACCACGGCGAGGCGGGCGAGCCGAGCCGGGAGCGTCCGCGACCGGGGACCGGCCGGAGCCAGGCCGGGAAACAGCACCTCCGACCAGAGGTGCGGCAGCCAGAGGAGGAGCGAACGCCTTGCGGGAGGGGCCATGCAACAGTCCCTGTCGAAGGAATCGGCCAGTCCATGCCGGGAGGGGCCATGATGCCAGAGCCGGGCCAGCGGGTCAATGGCATCAGCCCCTCCCCTTGTCGATCACCGCAGCCGGGCGGACGGGTTTGCCGGGTACGGTTGCGCCTGGGCCTCGGGCACCAGCCGGTTCGGCGTCGGAGGAAGCGGCGTTGGCGCGAGCGGCGGCAGGCCTGCCTGCGGTGGCGGCTGAAAGCCAGGCATGGGCTGCAGCCCAGGAGCCGGTGCGGGGGGAACTCCTCCGGGGATGGTCTGGAACGGGCCCTCCTCCAGCGCCGGCCCGCTGCAGGGCGTGCCGATCGGACAGCCGCCCGTGCCGCTGCAGGGCGAACAGCAGCAGCAGGGACGAGGGCAGCAGCAACAGCCGCCGATCAGCACCAGACTGGCCAGTCCGATCAGCCCGGCCAAGGGGATTCGTGTCATCGGGGTTACCTTTGTTTCGAGATTCCCGGAAGGGATCGAGACAGGACCGGCCAGTGTCGCGAGGCGCTCGGGCCGGGAACCCAAGGCGACCTCGTCACCTGGCGATGCAATCATGCGCCATCAAATCTTGAGGGCAAAATGGATCGGTCCGGGAAAAAAAGAGTCGGACCGCCTTCCCCTTGGCGGCACCGGCAGAGGCGTTCGATCCGTTGTTCTTGTTAGCCGCGACGCGCAGCGGAGCGCGGCCCGCCTCGCGCTCCGCTGCGCGTCGCGGCTAACAAGCGCGCGTTTGCTAGAATAACCAGCACAGGCCCGCATTGGACCCGAAGGAGGATGGCAAAACCCCATGCTGCCGCGTGAAGTGCTGCGTCAGATTCGCCGCCTGCAACTGAAGGCACGCCGTGCCGTCGAGAACCTGCTGGGCGGCGAGTACCATTCCGTCTTCAAGGGCAGCGGCATCGCCTTTGAGGAGGTGCGCGAGTACCAACCCGGTGACGACATCCGCAGCATTGACTGGAACGTCACCGCCCGCATGGGCCATCCGTTCGTCAAGCGCTTTATCGAGGAGCGCGAGCTGACGGTGCTGCTCCTGGTGGACGGCAGCGGCAGCCAGTTGCTCGGCAGCCGGGTGCAGCCCAAGCGCGAGGTGGCGGCCGAGCTGGCCGCGGTGCTGGCCTTCAGCGCCATCAGCAACAACGACCGGGTCGGCCTGGTGCAGTTCACCCGCACCGTGGAACACGTCGTGCCCCCGCGCAAGGGGATTCGCCACGTCCTCCGGCTGATCCGCGACGTGCTGTTTTACCAGCCGAAGGACCGGGGCACGAGCCTGGCGACGGCCCTGGACACGATGAACCGGTTGCTGCGGCGGCGCAGCATCGTCTTTCTGCTGAGCGACTTCCAGGATCACGGCTACGAGCGTGCCTTCAAGCGTGCGGCCCGGCGGCACGACCTGATTGCCGTCTGCCTCCGCGATCCGCTGGAGGAGGAGTTGCCGGCCGTGGGCCTGATCGAGGTGGAAGACGCGGAGACGGGCAGCCGGCTGCTGCTGGACACCGACAGCCCGGCGGTGCGGCAGGCCTATCGGCAGGCCGCCGAGGAGCGCCGCGAGGCGGTCCGGCAGCTGACCCGCTCGGCCGGCAGCGACCTGATTGAGGTTTCGACCGATGGCAGCCATCTGGACGCGCTGATCCGCTTCTTCCGGATGCGCGAACGGCGAGCGAGGAGACGTGGGCGATGATCCGGCGGTGGGGTGTGCTGCTCCTGGTGCTGTTTCCAGCGACCCTCCTGGCCGAGGTGACGCTTCCCGAGGTGAAACGCGACGGCATGGAGGCCCGCCTGGTGCTGCAGGTCCGCCCGCAAGCCGCAACGCCCGGACTGGCCGAGGTGGTCTGCACGGTGACGGTCGAGGGTCCGCAGGGGATGGAAGTCCATCCCGCCCAGCTGGGCGAAACCGTGGCGGCGTGGGAAGCGAACTCGAAGCGCTTCTCTCGGCGGGAAGGGGATCGGCTGCTCCTGACGGAGGTGCTGGACCTGAAACAGACCAAACCGGGACAGCAGCCGTTGCCGGCCATCAAGGTGCGCTTCCGGGCAAGTCCGGAGCAAACCTGGGAAGAGGCCGAATGGACCGACCTGCTCAAGCCGCGCGACGTCCTGCGTCCCGAAATCACCCTGCCGACCCCGAGCCCCACCCCGGTCTGGCTCTGGCCCGTCATCCTCGGCGGCAGCGGACTGGTCCTGGCCCTGGCCGCCTTCGTGGGCGTCCGGCTGCTGGCCCGTCCCAAGCCTCCGCCGCCGCCAACCCCGGAACAATGGGCGAGCAACGAACTGGACCGGCTGGAGGAACAGGCGGGACAGCAGGGCTCCGAGTGGTATCACACCCGGCTGTCGTACGTCGTCCGCCGTTTCCTGGAAGAGAAATACGGACTGAAGGCGCCACGCCAGACCACGGCGGAGTTTCTCGCCTCGGCCCGGCAGGCAGCGCAGCTCTCCGACGAGCAGCGCGAGCTGCTGCAGAAGTTGCTGGAGCGCTGCGACCTGGCCAAGTTTGCTCCGGTGACCGTTTCAGCGGAGGATTGCCGGCAAGCCACCGAACTGGCCCGGCGGCTGGTAGCGCAGCCGGGCCAGCAGGCGTAGCCGCGGGCCCTCATTTCTTCTCCCGGAACAGCATCTGCGACAGCAGGTACAGGTCATTCTTCCAGATCGGCCAGGTGTGGCCGCCGGAATCGACGTGCCAGACGTGCGGCACCTTCTTCTCCTCCAGGGAGCTGTGAAATGACTTGTTGCCATTCATGAGACTATCGGTGTCGCCGCAGGACACCCACAGCAGCCGGAGTTTCTTGCTGGCCTCGGCGTCGGGAGTCTGTCCGCCCCGGCCGAAGAGGGCGGAGGAGAAACCGCCGACCCAGGCGAAGGTGTTCAGGTTCTTCAGGCCGATGGTCAGTGCCTGACCGCCGCCCATCGACAGCCCGGCGATGGCCCGGTGCTCGGCGTCGGCCTTCACGGAATAGTGCGAATCGACGTACGGGATGAGATCCTTGAGCAGGTCGGTCTCGAAGCCGGTGTTGCCGCCGAATCCCCCCGGACCCCGGCGGGGCGGCAGGATGGTGCTGATCGCCGCGGCCAGCTGCTTCTCGTCCACCTTGCCGGTCTTGTCCTTGTCAATCTCCTTGAAGAGGGTCTCGGTGGCGGCCTGCAACTCCGCCAGGGTCACCTTGCCATCCTTGTCGGTGTCGGCCCGCTTCACGATGGCCGTGGCAAGGGCTGCTCCCGTTCCGCCCCCCGGTCCGAAGCCGCTGGGCGGCTGTACGTAGCCATAGGGCATCACCACGATCATCGGCACAATCTTCTTCTCGGCGAGCAGGTTGTCGAGGATGACGTTGGCGGCGCCCTTCTTCTGCCAGCCCGTCTCGTCGTCGCCGGCACCGTGCAGCAGGTACAGGACCGGGTATTTGACTTCCTTCGAGTAGCCCGGCGGCAGGTAAACCATCGCCTTGCGCTTCTTCCCGACTGATTTGGAATCGTATTCCACGGCCTCGATCTTGCCCCGATCAATGCCCTCACGGCTCCTGTCGAAGCCGCGGGGAGCCGGGGCCAGTTCCTTGGGCTTTTCGTCGGCACGAGTGAGGACAGAGAGAAGCAGGAGCAGGAACACGCTCCCGCCCGCCAGCCGGCAGAGGGATCGACTCATCATGGTAACCTCGGGGAAAGAGATTGGGATGCACCAGGATCATGGATAACCCGATGTCCCATTCGAGTCCAATGAGAAATGAATGAGAAGCCGTCTCGCCGAGCCGCGCACGCAGCGCAGCGGAGTAAGCGGTGTCTGGCAGGACCGCTTACTCCGCTGCGCTACGTGCGCGGCTCGGACAGTTGCAATCGCTTGACCACCAGCGTGGCGTAACAGCCCCGCGGCAGATCAAACCGCAGCGTCAGCTTTCGTCGCCCCGGGTGGCGCTCGTCGGCATCGTCCTGGCCCGTCAGCTCCGCCGGGACACAGAGGGCCGCACGCTCCCCCTTGGAGAAGAACATCTCTCGCAGACCGGGCACCTGCAAGTGGCGCAGTTCCAGTCCCTCCTCGGCCAGGATCGTCTGGATCAGCTCCCCACGCGGATCAGTCTGGTCGAGCTTGAGCCGGGCCGACGGCAGCGGCAACCACAGCTCCGCCAGCTGCCGCTGCTGTTCCGTCTCCAACCCCTCATGCACGGGAACCTCGCCCAGCCGCAGCGACACCATCCGCAACTGCTCCGGCCGGCAGTGACGGCGCAGCCACTGGGCCAGCATGCGGTTCCACAGATGACTCTGGTACGCCGACAGGTATAGCGTCCGCAGTTCCGGCTTGACCCGGGCGACCGCGCCGCGAAAATCGGTGGGGTGGACCCGGAGATAATCGACCAGACTCCGAGCATGGCCGCGCGGCAGCTTCTCCTTCAGCGTGACCCAGTCGCCCCAGTGTTCGAGCAAGAGCCGCTTCTCTTCCTTCTGCGGAGCGCGGTCGTACTCGTAGGGGGCGGTCAGGGCCAGCCGCAGGGCCTGCTCGAACTGGCCCTTGACCAGCAGACGGGCCATGAACTCCTCCCCCGGACCAACCGAGCCGAAGCGCTGGTCGTCGAAGTAGCTGGGCACACCCTCGGTCCGCAGACGATCCAGCGACCGCAGGGCTAGCCCGGCTAAATCCGCCGTCAGGTCGCGCAGGGTGATCTGGAAGCGATTACAGCGGATCTCGCGGGAGGTGTAGGGGGAGAGCAGCTGGCCCAGGTATTCGAGCTGGATCTGCTGCTGGCTCAGGTTGCGCCGGGGGCCGTACTGGATGGTCAGGTACTGGACCGTCCGGGCATGGCGGTCCTTGAGTCCGCCATAGGACAGCCGGCGCGGCTCGACGCGGAAGCGGCGGCGGATCACCGCCAGGGCCTCGGGCGTTCCCCAGCCGGTCTTTTCCAGACGATAGAAGGCGTACACCCCTTCCTGACCAGGCCGGACGTCGGTCAGCTCCTCGACCTGGAAGTCCTCGGGTTGCTGTTTGAGCTTCATGGAACGAGGAGAGGTTTGGAGAAGAAGGGGAAGCGGAAAAAGGTGAAACCGAGAGTGGTCAGCTCGCATTGTCGCCCAATCAATGCGAACTCACGTTCCCACTCTCGGTTTCATCAGTGCGCCATCTTGCGATGGCGAGTAAATGGCGGAACCGGGAGGGAGAAACCGATACTGTCGCCCAACCAGTATAGATCTCTTCGACCCCCCGGTTCCATCCGTTACGAGCAAGATTTACTTGCTCTGTATTAAGTATTAGGGGAGGCGGGGGAGGAAGACAAGGGTTTGTTGTGATTTTTTTCACGATGTTTGCTTTGCCTGGAAAGTGGGGAGGGGTTTCATCCCCCGGGCGGAATTACCTCCTTGACCGCAGGGCGCGGATAACCCGATCGTACCAGGGGAAATGGCTCTCTGTACAAAATGGATTGGCTCGGAGGCTGTGCCGCGGCGACTTGCCGGCCGATAGGACTATAGCTTTCGCTGGAGTGGCGAACAAGAAACCCCCGGCCAAGGTCGCTTGGGAGGGAGTCCCCCCAAATCGCCCAGTGCCGGCTCGCTACGCGATCGACCGCTCGGATTTGTGGTCTGTTCGGTCAAGTACAGCGACAGGGAAGGCCGGTGGGGCTGGCCGGTGCTGCGCGATTTGACACGTTCGCAGTGGTTGGCGCTACCGTCGCGCACGCCGCATCCCAGAGTTCCTGGTGCCAGCCCGCCGCCCCCCTCAGGTGGGAAGACCCGCCATGAATGGCGGGTCTAAAGACAAGCTGGAAGCTCCATGAATGGGGCTGCAGGGAGTCTGCCTCGCTCCTCCAGCCCGGTTTACCGGGCTTTCCGCTTGCGTGTAGCCCCGCCATTCATGGCGGGGCGGCTGGGGGGCTGATGAAACTTTGGCTTCCTCAAACACAATTACGCAGCAGCTTCGCATAATCCTCCGGCGTGTCCAGATCACACAGCACCGCCGGGCTATTCACCTCCAGTTGCAGCGTCTCCTTCTGATGGGCCCGCAGATACGTGTTCAGTCCCTGGTCGCTGGGGTGAGCGCGGATGCCGGCCACGTGCCTCCAGGCGATCAGCGTCGGATGCCCTCTTTGGCCCGCACAGGCCGGCACCACGATACTGGCTCCCGTCTCCCGCCACGCGGTCACGATCTGCCGGATCACGGTCGCATCCAGCAGTGGATGATCGGCCGGGCACAGCAGCCAGGCATCGGCCGCAGTTGGCTGTCTCGTTGCTTCCAGCCAGCGTAACCCATGCTCGACGGTCGCCCGCATGTCCGGCGTGGCCTCGGCCAGCTGCAGCACCGCGGCGCCGGCCCTCTCCGCCAGCGGTCCCAGTTCCGCGACGTGAGGGCCCAGCACCACCAGGACGTCTGCGATTCCCCCTTGTCGCAGCACCTCCACCACGTGCTCAAGGATCGTGCGCTCTCCCAGCGGCAGACCGAGCTTGGGCCGGCCCATCCGCCGGCTGAAGCCGGCCGCGGGCAACAAGGCGAAGACACGGGGTTGGCTCATCGCTGGGTTCCTTGGTGCTGCTCGTTCGGACTCTGTATTCGCCTTTGGTCCAATGTACTCCAGAGGTTGCCCCAAACGCAAACGACCCGCGGCAGGACCATTCATGGTCTTGCCGCGGGTCCAAGAAGTCAGCCCTTCTCTGGGCCAACGCAAGCTAAAGCTTGCGGCTACAGCGCTCACTTGAGCAACTGCTTCTTGATCTCATCCTCCAGGTTGTTGATCTGGATCTTGCGGTTGGCCATCTTGCCCTGCCGATCGATCACGAAGACGTTGGGCAGGACCATGACGCCGTAAGACGCGGCCAGATTGCAGTCCAGGCCGCCTTTTTGGAACAGGTGCGTGCCCGGAGAGGGCGTCCTGGCCAGGAAGGCCTTCGCTTCCTCGATCGTGTTGTCCAGGTTGATGCAGACCAGCTCGATGCCCTTGGTCTTGCCATACGTTTCCAGCAGCAGCTTCAGCTTGGCAAAGTCGCCCAAGGACTGGCTGTTCCACTTGGCCCAGTAGTAGACGATCACCACCTTGCCATGCAGCGAATCGACGTCAAAGACCTGGGTGGTGTCCTGGAGCAGCGGGCCCACCAGCTTGAAGGGCTTGCCCTCCGACTCCAGACGGGTGATGGCGCCCTGCGCCTTGGCCGCCTGCGGCGAGTCGGGGAAATGCTTGATCAGCTGGAGATACCAGTTCTTGGCCTCGGTGTCCTTGTCCAGGAACTCGCTGACCATGCCGGCCTGGAGCATGGCATCGGGCGTATCCTCGGCCTTGGGATAGGTCTGGACGAACTTGCTCAGCCGATCCAGCCAGTCCTGCTGCACCTTGTTGAAGTCCTTGTTGTCCGTGATCTTGAGCGAGTACTCGGTCTGCATCTCGCGGAAGGTGACGTAGGCGGCCAGGTTGCTGCCCGGCATCTTGTTCACCAGCTGGTGCTCCAGGCTCAGCAGCCGGGTCATGGCCGCGTGATCACTCTTGGGGCTGTACTGCGCCGCCGTACACAGGCTATCGCCCAGCTGGCGAATCCACGGCTCACGTTCCTTGGCATCAACGATGGCAATGATCTGCTCCAGCAAATCGGCCCGCTTCAGATGGTGCCTGACCACCAGGGGATCCGGGCTGCTCGTCTGCGGCGGCGCCGTTTTGTCGAGCTTGCCCAGTTCCTCGACGCGTTTGAGCAAATCCGGATTGTTCGGGAGTATTCCGCCTTCTCCAGCCTCCATCATGTTCATGCCCGGGGTCGGTGCATCGATCAGCCTCCAGGCCATGCCGACCTGGATAATCTCGCCGGTCTGCAACCCCGCATTAGCGCTGGTGCCCTTATCATCGACGTTGACACTGCAGACGATGGTGCCGCCAGCGTGCTTGACCACGTCATAGCGCGTGCCGATCTGGTCGGCCGGCAGACAGCGCGGTGTCTTGGTTTCCAGGTGAATCCAGGTGACCTCGGCCGTGGCCAGGGCGGGCTGCTTGGTGTGCATACCCTTGACCGTCTCCTGGAACTTGGCCGGGGCGTTCTTGCGCAGCTCGCGGATTTTGCTGACCATGTCGGCCGGCAGGTTCAGCTCCTTCATCTCGTTGTCGGTGATCAGCAGGGCTTCCAGCCTGCTGTAGTCCTTGTGGACCACGGCCTGGAGCACTTCCTGGCTGACCTCCTCGGGGGAGATGGCCTTCCAGTAGCCGATCTTGCCGTTGCGGTCGCTATCGACGCCCCACTTCATGCCGTTGCTGTTGAACCAGCGATACTGGTCCGGCTTGCCCGAGAAGGTGGTATCGATCTCGCGATAGACCTCGACGCCGTCCTTGTAATAGGCCCAGACGTCGATCTTGTTGTCGTCGTTGGTGTCAAAGAACCAGCGCAGCGCATTGCCGCTGCCGTCGCGCAGCAGCCAACCGCTGCCCTTGCGCTGGCCCTTGACCAGCTCCACCTTACAGTCTTTGATTGCATCGGCGCCGGGCGTGGTGAAATTGACGCCCTCCTGCCGCGGGCGATAGCCCAGCATCTGGGCCACCGTTGCGCACCCCGGGCGGCCGTGACGCTGCCCCACAGGACCAGGCCGGCCAGACCCAGCCCCACGCAGCGGCTCGTCCGTCGGCCCAGGGTCCACGTGCGTTCCTTCGCCATGCGTAGTCTCCTTTCCACACCGATACCCATCGGTTCCACACTCGTTCTCATCGGCACAATCGGTAGGCCTGGTTCAGAAGAAACAATGGAAATCCTTGCCGGGATCGGCAAACCAGGCAGGGCCGGCAAGAGGGCACGGCGTTTCCAGGTGATCGTTCCGCCTTGTTCCGGACCTGAGGTTTAGCTAGATTGACGAGGTTGCTTTTCATCCACTGGTCCTGGGGTACGTCCGCCAGCGCAGCCGGGCGCTGTGCCAGCATTTCGGGTGAGCAGCCATGCAATCCACTCTGCCGCTTGACGTTCGTTCCGAGGTGGCCGAGGCCCTCCAGGCCGGTCGGCCGGTCGTGGCCATGGGCTCCGCGCCGATCGCCTACAGCCTGCCCTGGCCGGCCAACCTGGAAACGGTGCGCCTGGCCGAAGCCGCCGTCCGCAAGGAGGGCGGGACCCTGGCCTTCATGGCCGTCTGGGAGGGCCGGCTGACGGTGGGCATCGGCCAGCGCGAAATCGAGGCCCTGGCCAGCGGTGCCAGCACCCGGCGGGTCAGCCGCCGCGACCTGGCCATCGCCGTGGTCAAGGGGATCACCGCCTCGACCACCGTGGCCGCCAGCACCTACCTGGCACACCGCGCCGGGATCCGCGTACTGGCCGTGGGCGCGATCGGCGGCGCCCTGCGCCTGTTGGAACGCACCTGGGACGTCTCCGCCGACCTGGTGGAGCTGTCTCGGCTCCCGGTGGCCGTGGTCAGTGCCGGGGCCCGCAGCGTGCTGAGCCTGGCCACCACTGCGGAGATCCTGGAAAGTTACGGCGTGCCGGTCATTGGCTATGAAAACGACTCGTTACTGCCCTTCTATCTGCGGGTCGGCGGCCACCCGGCCTCGGCCCGGGCGGACACCCCCGCGGAGGCCGCCGACCTCCTGCGGACCCATTGGGCCCTGGGCGGAGCGGGCGCGGTGATCGCCAACCCAACCCCAGAGGACGTGGCCCTGTCCCCCGACGAGCTGCACGAGGCGCTGCTGGCGGTCGAGAAGCAGGCGGCGGAGGCGCAGGAGGGCGGCCGGGACCTGCCGCCGTTCCTGATGACCCGGCTCAACCGGCTGACCGGTGGCAAAACGCTGCGCGCCTTCCAGTCGATCCTGGTGGCCAACGCCCGGCTGGCAGCGCGGATTGCCCGCGAGCTGGGTGCCGGGAGCGGGACAGAACGGCCGGCCAGCACCTTGCCAGGCTGAGTTGATGGGGAGAAGCGATTCATCCAGCCCGCTTCCTGGGCCGTCAAGCAAACTCCTCTTCCTCGCCACTGCCGGCGTGAGCCGGCTCGCTGCTCTCTTCGTCCGCTTCCCCGGGCGGCTCCGGCTGCTGGGCCTGCTGATACCAGGTGATCCCCGCCGCCACGACCAGGGCAACGCCCGCGAAGAACACGGCCTGCGCCAGAAGTTTCCAGTACGCCTGGGAGCGGCGGTAGCTCTCGGCCCGGGCGACGGTCTCTCCCGTGGTGGAATCGGCCTGGATTCCCTGGGCGCGAGCCGCTTGCCGCATCCGGGCCGCGATCTCGGCTGCCCCGGGAGCGGAGGCCAAGGCATTCATGGCCACACAGCCGGCCACCAGCAGCAGCAAACCCACGATCCCCAGCCGGAACGGGTTCACCCGGCGATCTTTCCTGTCCACGACCACGTGCCCTCCCATTCACGCCAGGCGAACCCCACCTGTTGCGGGGTTCGCCTGGCGGAGATGGAACTGTAACACAGGCCGCGCGGTCAGGAAAGGGGAGACGCCACAAGAGACGTTACCAGCCGACCAGCGCATTGCCGTCGTCAGGCACCATGGCCATCCACCAGGTGTTCGGATTCATGCTCGCGGCACAAACGCGGACACTGCCGTCCCCCAGGCCCGTCAGCATAACCGTTTTGCCTCTGGTTCGTAATGAGATTTTTCGTAAAAAGAGTATGCTTTTTCAGCCAGGGGCAGGTGCGGCGCTTTGACGTTCCCCGGCCGAAGCGAAACCGCGGAGGCACACCATGGCCCGACGTCCTCGTGTGGCGCTGCTGGTGGAATCGACCCGGTCCTATGGGCGGGGTCTGCTGGCGGGCATTGCCTCCTACCTGCGGCAATACGGTTCCTGGACGATTTACTGGCAAGAGCGCGGGCTGAACGATCCGCCGCCGGTCTGGCTGGCGGACTGGGAGGGCGACGCGGTCATCGCCCGCATTACCACCCGGCAGCTGGCCCGGGCCATCCGGAAGTTGAGCCTGCCTACCGTGGACCTGTACGGCTGGCTGCCTGGCAGCGATTGGCCGTGCCTGCGTGCCGACAATGCCCAGGTGGTGCAGCTGGCCGCGGACCACCTGCTGGACCGCGGCTTCCGGCACCTGGCCTATTGCGGTTTGACCGGCGTCAACTATTCCGACGAACGGCTCCGGCTGTTCCGGCAGCGGATCGAGCAGGCCGGCCGCGTCTGCCACGTCTGTCCATCGCCGCGCTACCGGCAGTCGGCCGGCATCGCGGCCAGCGAGCAGCAAGGGGTGCTGGCCGAGACGGACCTGGCCGACTGGCTGCGGCAGCTGCCCCGGCCGGTCGGCATCCTGGCGTGCAGCGACGTGCGCGGTCAGCAGGTCCTCACCACCTGCCGGGAACTGGGTCTGGTCGTGCCCGACGAGGTCGCGGTCCTGGGTGTGGACAATAACGAGCTGCTGTGTAACCTGTGCGATCCGCCTCTTTCCAGCGTGGACCTCAATTGCGAACGGATCGGCTCCGAGGCGGCCGGGTTACTGGCCAGCCTCCTGGCCGGCGAGGCGGTGCCGGCCCGGACGGTCCTGGTGCCGCCGCGCGGCATCGTCACGCGCCAGTCCACCGACGTGCTGGCAATCGAGGATCGGGAGATCGCCGAGGTGGTGCGCCTGATCCGGACGCGGGCCTGTGATGGCTTGACCGTCCACGAATTGCTGGCCTGCTGTTCGCTGTCGTGCAGTTCCCTCGAACGCCGGTTCATGCGCATCCTGGGACGCACCCCCAAGGCGGAAATCGTCCGCGTGCGCTTGCAGCGGGTCATGGAGCTGCTCGCCCAGACCGACCTCTCTCTGGCCGCCATCGCCGAACGGACGGGGTTCAAGTATCCGGAATATCTCAGTGGGCTCTTCAAGCAAAAGACCGGCCTGTCTCCCGGGGAGTATCGCTCTCAGGTGGTTCATGCCGCGTTGCGGGAGTCGCGCTGACCTTGCCGGGTTCTTTTTCTTCTGCCACGATTCCGAACTTGACCCTGCTGACCCATCCCGCTACTCTTTCGCCATTCTTCATCCCTGGGAGGGACACGATGCGCTGTCCGGCGTGCCAGGCGGAAAACAAGGAAGGCGAAGCGGTCTGTCAGGCCTGCGGGAACCAGCTTGGCAGCCGGCCGCGTGGCAAGGCGGTCCGCAACCGGCGCCGTGATCCGCAAGGCCCCGTCCCGGCCGCAACGGAGGCGCGTCACCGCGCCGCCCGCACGGCCTGGCGCGTTGGCGTCCTGGGCCTGGTCCCCGGGTTGGGTCTGATCCTGGGGCCGCTGGCGATGATCCTGGGGGCCCTGGCTCACTTCCGGGCCCGCAAGGATTCGGAGTTTACCCTCTGGGGACCGGTTTATGCCTCCATCGTCTTCGGCGCCATCGATACCGTCTTCAACTGGGGGGGATTTGCGTTGATGTTCCTCGGTCTGCGCTCCGCGGGGGTGCTGTGACCCCGGCCTTGGCTATTCGAAGCGGCTTCTCATTCGCTCGCCTGGCCCTTCAGATCGCCGACAAATTGATTGACGCCTTCGTAGTCGAAGAGAACCGGAATGCCGCCTGGAGCGATGTAAATGGCCATCCCATCTCGCACCACCAAAGCGTCCGGGTGATCGACCTCGAAGCGGTCTCCGTTCACCAGCACCACTGTGAATGGGCGAAACGGGGTCCGCCTCTTGAACGCCTTCAAACTCCGGTCGAAATTCTCTGCTTCCATTGGGCTGCCCTCAGCGTTGTCTTTCCAACTCCGAACACATTATACCACAAGGACAATCCCACCAGCCAGCTGGAAACATCAGCGGGCTGGCAATGAACCTGGATAGGTCTTTCTCACAGGTCCGGAATCTGCCAGTCGATCTCCCCCTTGCCCAGCTCCCGAAGCGCCTTGTTGACCGCCGAATACGGCTTGCTGCCCATAAACTTCTTGACCGACAGCGGCGAGGGGTGAGCCCCCGAGATCACTCGGTGTTTCTTGGTGTCGATCAGCTTCCCTTTTTTCTGGGCGTAGGCGCCCCACAGCAGGAAGACAATCGCATCGTGGTGCTCGTTGAGGGCGTTGATCACCGCGTCGGTAAACTTTTCCCAGCCCTTGTCCTTGTGCGAATTGGCCTCGTGGGCCCGTACCGTCAGCACGGCATTGAGCAGCAGCACGCCCTGCTTGGCCCAGGGCTCCAAATAGCCATTGTTGGGGATCTTGCAGCCCAGGTCGTCCTTCAACTCCTTGAACATGTTGACCAGCGATGGCGGCGGCTTGACCCCGGGACGGACCGAGAAGCACATGCCGTGCGCCTGACCGTCGTCGTGGTAGGGGTCCTGCCCGATGATCACCAGTTTCACCTTGTCGAAGGGAGCCGCCTTCAAGGCGTTGAAGACGTCGTCTTCCGGAGGGAAGACCTGGTGCTTCTTGCGTTCGCCATCGACGAACTTTTCCAGGTCCTTGAAGTAGGGCTTCTCGAACTCGGGGGCCAGCACGGCTTGCCAGCCGGAGGGAAGGTCTTTCTTCATCGGTTGGTTCCTCGTTGCCTTGCCTTGCCGTCATTCCACGCCGATCTTGGGGCAAACGTCGTTGAGGATGCACTCGTCGCACTTCGGCTTGCGAGCGGTGCAGACGTAGCGGCCCAGCAGCACCATCGCCGGGCCGAAGTGAATCCACTCCTCCTTCGGCACAATCTCCATCAATTCCAGCTCGATCTTCTCCGGTTTGTCGTTCTTGACCAGACCCAGGCGCTGACTGACCCGGGCACAGTGACTGTCCACGATGATCCCGGTGGGAATCTTGAAAGCGTTGTTGAGGACCACGTTGGCCGTCTTGCGGGCCACGCCCGGCATGGTCAGCATCTCCTCCATCGTCCGCGGCACCTCGCCGCCAAAGCGCTCGACCAGCACCTTGCAGGCGCCCTGGATCGCCTTGGCCTTGTTCTTGTAGAACCCAGTCGGCTTGACGTCCTCTTCCAGCTCTTCGAGCTTGACGTTGGCGAACGCTTTTGCATCGCGGTACTTCTTGAACAGCGGCTCGGTTACCTTGTTGACGCGCTCATCGGTACACTGGGCGGCCAGGATGGTGGCCACCAGCAGCTGCAGCGGCGTCTCCCAGTTCAGTTCGTAGCGAGCATCCGGGTATTGCTTCCGGAGCCGCTGAATCACCGTGTCGAGATGTTTGGGTTTGGTGATCTTGGCCATGCCGCTCCTCCTGGTTGCGCTCGTTGTTTTCTCCAGCGAATTGGTGGATTCCTGAGAGTGATTGTACACGAGATGAGCGCGGAAACCACGTTGGTAGAACAACTACGCAGCAAACTCAATGATGGGAACGACCCCTGCCGGCTTGCCCGGCAGGTGAAGCAGGTCAGCGGCTAGAAAAGAAGACAAGAAAAGCATTTTTTCTGTCTGCTCCTCTAGCTGGCGACCTCCTTCACCTGCCGGGCAAGCCGGCAGGGGTCGTTTCTCTGGATCGGTTTGTCGCGGTTACTCGGCGGTGAAGTTGTTGAGGAACAGCTCAAACTCCTTGCGTTGGGCATGCTCGGTGGTTTGCAGTTGCTTGACCTCGGCCTGGTACTTTTCGATGACGGTCTCCTGGTCGTTGAGCTTCTTGAGGTAGCGTTGGCCGATCTCGGAATCGGCGGGCACCTCCTTGAGGTTGGCACGCAGCCGGGTCTGGTCGTCGGTCAAAACCTTGAGCTGGCGTTCCACCTCGCGGATCTCCTGCTGGGTCTTGCTCATGGTCCAGCGCAGCTTCTGGGCTTGCTGGAGCCCCTCCTTGACCTTGGGAGAAATGACGGTCTGGCTGAGGAAGATGCGGATGTTGTTGTCGTCGAGGTTGGTCAGGTTGAAGCTCTGCTGGACAACGCGTTCCTCGGTGACGGTCTGGGTTTCGGTCTTGCTGGGAGCGACCTTGACCTGGAAGCGGTAGAAGTCCGAGGCGATCTCGGCAGGCTTGTCGGTGTTGACCAGGTGGAAGTTGTTGCGCACCGGATGCTCGACGAGGACGGTGCGTTCGGCCTCGTTGCGGTTCTTGATGGTGTAGCTCTTGGACTCGCGGAACTTGGTGGTGGTGGTGACGATGCCCTTGACCGCCTTGAGCTGCACGATCTTGCCGTTGTCGGCATGAGGCACGGGGTTGACCTCGGTGCCCAGGTCAATGGCGTAGGAGAGCAGCCGTCTCCTCGTTGGGCTGAATGTCCTGCACCCGACTGTCACCGGCGTAGTTGGAGCCCTCGAAGACGGTGATGGGGCCCTGCATCAGGTGCAGCCCGGAGGTGTTCTTGAACTTGAGCCCCAGCAGGGGGAACTTGGCCTGGACTCGTTCGTTGTAGATGGAGACGCGGCTGGCCTCGATGTCCTTGCCAACGATCGGCAGCATGGCCGACTTCTGCCGGGGCAGGCTCACCGGCTTGTTCAAGGCGTACTGGAAGAAATCCCCCAGCTTCGCCGCACTCGCCGCCGCGCTGACGCTCTCGCCCAGACTCAGCCGCTCCGCCAGTTCATCCGCTTTGCGGAGGAAAGCGCCATTCTTGCCCTGTCCTTGTTGCTGTCCGCCGCGACCACCAAAACCGCCCTTGCCCTCGCCGCTCTGCTTCTTGGCGTCCTTCTGCTCCCGCTTGGCAGCGTTGCGGTCGCCAAACGCCTCCGCGTCCATTGGGACAGCGCCCGCCAGGGCTCCGCTGTAGGTGGGCGGCCGGAGAGACGCAAACAATTCCAGTTCGACGGTGGGCCGGGGGACGTAAAGCGGGGAGTAGAGGTCCATCTGGAAGGAGATGGGCCTGCCGGCGACCAGAGCCATGCGAACGTCCTTCCAGTCCTCGTCGGTGGGGTTCTCGACGATGGCCCAGCCTTGCAGATAGGGCTTCTCCTTCTTGTCCAGGACCAGCCGATAGCTCGTCTTCCAGATGGGGTTTTCGATCACGTAGCCCACACGGACCTCTCGCTTGCCATCGCCCTGGAAGTTGATGCTCACCGCTTTCTTCTGCGTGTCGTGCGAGAGCGCCAGCGTCTCCAGGGCCTTGCGGAACTCGCTGTCCATGATCGGGTTGAGGAACCGCACCCGCTGAATCTCGTTGAGCTTGAGGCTGCGCAGTCCGTCGCTGCACCACAGGTTGAGCAGCTCGATCTCGACGGCGCTGTCCTTGCCGGCGGCCTGCTTCTGCTTCTCGATGCCGACCACGGTGCCGCTCATCGTTCCCGGCTGGGTGGCGTTGCCCTGTTGCAGCACAACCTCGACCTTCTCGCCTCGGGCCTGGTTCAGGAGTTGACCGAAGCCGGGATTGTTCGTCAGGTTGATGGCGAAGGACTTCAAGGTGCGTTCGACGGGAGCGTTGGAGTCGTAGGAGACGGTGGAGACGTGACCGCCATCGAGGTCGCGGACCACCATGCTCTTGAGCAGATCGTTGATGTCGGCCACCGGGAACGACAGATCGACGCGGGCATCGCCCTCGACCTTGCCTTCCCGCTGGAAATAGCCCACGCCGGAGCTGAACAGCACCACCTGGCCAATCGGCAGCTGCACCGACCGGATCGAGGGTTGATCGTCCCGTCCGGGTTCCTTGTTGACCTGGGCCACGCCCGGCCGCAGAAAGAACAGAGCGGCGCAGACCGCAATGCCGGCAACGGACGCCAGCAGATAGAAGCGACGCATGGAAACTCCTCATCAAGGTGTGGCGCGGTTCAGACGGTCTCGCCTGATGCGCCGGGATCTACCCGTGAGACGATTCAGGCGGCAAAAGGTTTGCCCGGGCGCCGGAAAAAGGGGAATGCGGGAGCAGACCGGCGTGAGGGGAATTGGGGAGGTTGGTCCAACGTTACCGTGGGTGCGCTGCGCGACCCACGGCTGGGCTATGCAACCCCTTCGAGGTAGAAAACCGGGCTGCCGTTGTCTTCCTACCCCGAAGGGGTTGCATAACTCAGCCGTGGGTCGCGCAGCGCACCCACGGAAGAAGCCGGCCCTTACTTCTTGCCGCGCTCGCTGTTGGCGCGATGTTCGGCAATGACGGCCAGTTCGGTCAGCTTGGCGGCGGTGACGCCGATGCGCTCGAAGCACTCGGCCACGATGCTGTTGGAAGCCGTCAGCAGGCTGATCAGCAAGTCCATCGGGGTGATCCGGCAGCGGCCGTGATCCTGGGCCCGGTTGTGGGCCTCGCGCAGCAGGCGAATGACGTTGTCCGACAGGAACTCCCGGTTGAGGATCAGCATTGCTTCCGGGTCGCCCTCTTCCTGGTGGAACAGTTCCTGGAACTGATCGAGCAGCTTGGACAGGTTGGCCTGGAGCCGTTCGCCCCAGTTGCAGACGCTGGCGTCGGGCACGGCCAGCAGGCCCATGAAAACGTGGGGACTGCGGACGCTGTCCCAGCGCGTCTCGCGGGCCAGGCGCAGCGCCTCCTTCATGGCGGCCAGGGCCGAGTCGGTCAGTGATTCCTGGCGCAGTCGGCCACCCGGCAGAAAAACGTCGTCCGCGGGTTCGTCAGGAGTTGCCATGGAACCAGGTCCTTCAACTGAGCATGGGAAGGCCGCCACACTACCGATTATGCTTGACCCGGGCCAGCAACGCAAGCGCTCCTGCCCGCTCCTCCCAGGTTTCCGGTCGGCCGATCCATTGCCGTAATTGTACGCGCCGGCCCGCCCGGGCACACTCCCCGGGCCAGACAATTCCGAAAAGGCGATCAGATTGCCCTTGATCTTGTGGCCCTCGGGCCGCACCATCATAGAAAAAGCCCCAGACATTCCTCCCACCAGGAAAGCAACCATGCACCCAACCAAGACCACCACCGCCTTGCTCGTCACGGGATTGTTCGGCGTTTTGACCCTCTTCACCACGGCCGCCGAGGACGCCCTCAAGGCCCCGGCTCCCGAGCCCGGGCCCCCGCTGGTGATCATCGACAGCGCGGGCAAGGAACAGAAGCTCAAGACATGGAAATTCGTCCAGGGCACGCGCCCGTTGCGCTGGCTCGTGGCACAGCCGGAGGCCAAACCCAAGGAGCCGGTCAAGGAAGAGTCGGCCGTGCCCCAGGCACTGGCGTTCCGGGAGGAAAACTCGACCACTTTCGAGAGAGGTGTCCTCACCTTGATCCCGCTCGATAGGCTCCGCTCCCTGGACTATGACGCGGAAAAGGAGCTAGTCACGGCCAAGGTGGCGACAGGGGCCAAGCCCGACGAGGATGCCGTGCTGACAGGGACGATCAAGTATCGCGGCGTCAACAAGGTTGCCATCGATGCGGAAGTGGACAAGGGCGACCTGGGAGTGGCCGAGGTTCGTTACCTGGGCGGAGTTGTCCGAGGGGGAGTTCGGGGACTCCGCTTTGCCGCGGCCAAACCGGGACCAGCCCTCAAGGGTCGGCCCGCCACGGTTACCATCGTGGACAAGGGCAACAAGACGGAGATGCCCGTGACCGACCTCCAGCCCCTGTACCGGGTCGCCAATGGCGAGAAACTGTCGCCGCTGCTGTTCTTCAAGAAGACGCTCAAGATCGACGTGGCCAAGATCAAGAAAATCAGCCAGGCCGAGAGTGCTGGCCAGGACATAGTCTGGCAGCTGACCCTCAAGGATGGCAACGAGGAGACGCTGACGCTGTTGAAGTCGGTGATGCTGGACGGCAAGCCCGCCGAGCTGGAGGGCCTGCTGGGTCAGGTGCCGGCCGGCTACAAGCTGTTCCCGGTCCACGTCATTGATGGCGTGGAGTTTGACACGGCCAAGGAGAAGGAGAAGGACAAGGAGCCGGCCAAGGAGAAGGACAAGGACAAGTGAAGAAAAGGCACCACCCGCTTGCGGCTGGTACAGCTCCGCGGTGTGACGTGGACGAACAGGGTTTCTTGCAACTGCTGGCCGAGAAGCCGAACGATCCCGAGGTATTGCTCGTTTATTCCGACTGGCTGGAGGACCAGGGGCGCGCGGACGACGCCCTGGCGGCACGGCTGAGGCGAGTGGTCAAGGACGACGTGATGATCATCACGCGCGATCAGAGCGAGGCCGTCCCGGGCCACGACGGTCGAGTGGCCCGGAAGTGGTTCGCGAAATATCCCGAGCTGCGGGTCGTCCTGGTCGGCTACAAGACGATCACCAAACTGGGTCTGCAGTATGTACCGCAGGGCAAGCCGAGCCGTCACCGTCCGACCACACCGGCGGTAAACGACCCGACCTCGCCTGTGCTGTACCACCGCAAGTCGAAGGGCTACTCGACCAACCAGGTTGCGTTCATCCGCTGGCCGACGTAGCCCCGCACCGTCACTCCTGTTTGTTCTTCGCGTTCCGTTCGTGATCGAGCAGCGCCTGCTTGCGTTCCAGGCCCCAGCGGTAGCCGCCCAGGTCGCCGTCGGTGCGAAGGACACGATGGCAGGGAATGACCACCGAAACCGGGTTGGTGGCGCAGGCCCGGCCCACCGCCCGCACCGCCTGCGGCTCGCCCAGCGCCTCGGCAATTTGCCGATAGGTCCGCGTTTGCCCATAGGGGATCTTGCACAGCTCCTGCCAGACGCGCCACTGGAACGCCGTGGCCTGCACGTCCAGCGGCAAATCGAGATGAGGCCGGCTTCCCGCCAGATGCTCCAGAACCTGCACCAGTCCAGGGACCTCTCCCTCCGAGCGCTCGATCTGGGCGGCCGGATACTCCTTCCGCAACGATTCCTCCAGGGGTAAATCGGTCGCACCCAGGTAGACGGCACAGATGCCGCGGTCGGTCACGCCCAGCAGCAGCCGGCCCAGGAAACAGTCGGCCAGACAATAACGGATCTGCATGTCCTTTCCTCCTCGCTTGTAGGTCGCCGGCGTCATCCCAAGCTGCGCCGAGGCCCGCTCGTAGAGCCGGCTGGTCGAGCCGTAGCCCGCTTCAAAGAGGGCCGTCAGGACCGTCGGCCGCTGGCGAAGCCGTTGCTTGAGAACGCCGAGCCGGCAGGCGTCGGCGTACTGGCGGGGACTGATGCCGGTGACGCGCTTGAACAGACGCTGGAGGTGGGCAGGGCTCAGACCGACCGCTTCGCCGAGGTCGGCCAAGGTCAACGGCTCAAACTGGTTGCTCTCGATCAGCCGGCACGCCTCCTGGACCGACTCCAGGGCCAGGGAACTGACGGGCTCGGCCGACTTCGGACGGGGTTTCTTGGCCATGATCCGCACCTCCAGGGATGAGGATAGCGGATCGGGCGGGAGGGGATCTATCCGGTTCTTGCGCGAGGGGGCGATTCTTGTTCTTATTTTAATCAATGCGACTATTCCAGCGCCGCCACCAGCGTCCGCGTCAGCCCAGCGGCCTCCTCGATCAGCTGATCCACCGGCCGGGTGCCAGCTTGTTCCATCTTCCGCACCAGGGCGCTGCCCACGATGACACCGTCGGCCACGTCGCGGAGCATCCGCACATGCTCGGGCCGGCTGATGCCAAAGCCGACGCACAGCGGCAGGTCCGTCTGCTGTCGCAGCCAGGTCAGCTGGTCGAGCAGCTCCGGCGGCACCCGGTCGCGCTCTCCCGTGATGCCGGTCACGCTGACGCAGTACAGGAACCCGGTCGAGAGCCGGGCAATCTCCCGGGCCCGATCCCGCGGGGTGGTGGGTGTGATAAGCTGGATCAGCTTGAAATCGTGATCTGCCGCGATCCTGGCCAGGCCGTGAGATTCCTCCACCGGCAGATCGGGAACGATCGCGCCACTCAGGCCCGCATCCTTGGCCGCCTTGACAAAAGCCTCCGCCCCGCGCCGGTGGATCAGGCTGAAGGACGCCATTGCCACAAGAGGCGTTTTGTTGCTGACCACTTCCTCGCTGTCGGCCAGTTGTCGCACCGTGGCGAAGACCTGGGTCAGTTTCAGGCCGCGTTCCAGGACGCGAGTGTAGGATGCCTGGATCACAGGGCCGTCCGCGATGGGGTCGCTGTAGGGGAAACCGATCTCGACCAGGTTGGCCCCGGCACGGATCAGCGCCCGGGACAGGCGGACCGTGGTGGACAGGTCGGGGTCGCCGGCCGTCACGAACGGCAGGAACGCCTTGCGTCCCTGGGAACGCAGCCGGGCAAACACTGCATCGATGGGATTGCTCACGACAGGTCTTCCCCTTCCAGCCGGGCCACCTCGTAGCAGTCCTTGTCGCCCCGCCCGGAGAAACAGATCACCACGACGTCATCGGGCTTGCGGCGAGCGGCGATGCGCATGGCCTCGACCACCGCATGGGCCGTCTCCAGGGCCGGCAAAATGCCCTCCAGCCGGGAACAGAGACGGAAGCCCTCCAACGCCTCGTCGTCGCGGGCGCTGGTGTACTGCACCCGGCCGGTGTCCTTCCAGTAGCTGTGCTCCGGCCCGACACCGGGATAGTCCAGACCCGCCGAGACCGAGTGGACCGGGGCCGTCTGGCCGTCGTCGTCCTGGAGGACGTAGCTGAAGGCCCCATGCAGCACGCCAGGCTGACCGTGGCCCAGCGTCGCGGCGTGTTCGCCCAGGCCGCCGCCCCGGCCGCCCGCCTCGATGCCGACCAGCTCGACCGACTTTTCCTCGATGAAGGGATAGAACATCCCGGCCGCGTTACTGCCGCCGCCCACGCAGGCCAGCACCACGTCGGGAAGCCGGCCCAGCTGCTGCCGGCTCTGCTCGATCGTTTCCTTGCCGATGACCGACTGGAAGTCGCGGACGATCATCGGAAACGGATGCGGGCCGACCACGCTGCCAATTATGTAATGGGTCGTCTCGACGCTTGCCATCCAGTCGCGCATCGCCTCGTTGATGGCGTCGCGGAGGGTCCGGCTGCCGGTCGTGACGGAGGTGACTGTCGTGCCCATCGCCCGCATCTTGAAGACGTTCAGCTTCTGCCGGCGCACGTCCTCCTCACCCATGTAAACCCGGCACTCCAGCCCGAACAGGGCTGCCGCCGTGGCGCTGGCGACGCCGTGCTGGCCGGCCCCGGTCTCGGCGATGATCCGCGGCTTGCCCATCCGCCGGGTCAGCAGGGCCTGGCCGACAGAGTTGTTGATCTTGTGAGCGCCGGTGTGGTTCAGGTCCTCGCGTTTCAGATAGATGCGTGCCCCGCCGGCCTGCCTCGTCAGCCGTTCCGCGAAGTAGAGCGGCGACGGCCGGCCGACGTACTGGGTCAGGTAGTAATCCAACTGCTTGTGGAACTCAGGATCGTGGCGGGCCTGGTCGTAGCACTCGGTCAGCTGCCGCAGGGCGGCCATCAGCGTCTCGGGAACGAACCGGCCGCCGTAGGGACCGAACCGGCCGGCGGCGTCAGGAACAGCACTTGCGGCAATCACGGACTTGCTCGTCTCCTGGGTGTGGCATTCGCGGGCTGCGGGTACAACTCAGGCTAGACAGCCGGGTGTTTCCGGTCAAGGCACGCCTCGACCCCTCACGGCCATTCCGAGGTGGTGCGCCGGAGCCGTCCCGCTTATAATCCAGTCGGCGACAAGCGCCCGGAGGAATGAATCGCGGGAGGGGCAAAGTGCCCGAACTGCCCGAGGTGGAAACGGTGGTGCGCGACCTGCGTCCCCACCTGACCGGGGCCACGATTGTCGCGGTCCGGGCCAGCTCGAAAGCTCTGCGCCGACCCTGGAAGCCGGAATGGAGCGCTCACTTGATCGGTCGACGAATGGAGAGCGTCGAGCGCCGTGGTAAATGGATCGTTCTGAACCTGGCGGGAGGCGGGCACCTGGTCATCCACCTGGGAATGACCGGCCAGCTGCGGATTCACTCGGCCGACGAAGCGGTCCAGGACCATACGCACCTGGTCCTGACGCTGGACGGCGAGCGGGAGATGCGTTTCCGCGACGTCCGCCGTTTCGGGAGTGCCACCTGGTTTGCCGATACGGAGGCGCTGCTGGCCTTCTTTGAGCGCTCGGGACTGGGACCGGAGCCGTTTGGCCTTGATCGGGGTTACTGGCGCGGTGCCCTGGCAAAAACAAGCCGGTGCCTCAAGGCGGTGCTGCTGGATCAGCGTGTCGTGGCCGGGGTCGGCAACATCTACGCCGACGAGGCCCTGTTCGAGGCCCGGCTCGCCCCAAACCGGCTGGGCCGGGACCTGGAGGACGCGGAGGCCGATCGGCTGCGGCGGGCGATCGCCACGGTGCTGAACCGGGCCATCGCGAAGCGCGGCTCGACCATCCGCGACTACGTCGGCGGTTCCGGACGGAAGGGAGGCTACCAGGACGAGTTCCGCGTCTATGGACGGACCGGCGAACCCTGCCGGCGCTGCCGCACGCCCATCGCCCGCATCCGCCTGGCAGGCCGATCGACGCATTACTGTCCCAAGTGTCAATCGGGAAATTGAGCCAACCATGTCGTATCGTGCCTTCAAGAAACTGCTGGGCGAGACGAGCCTGGAACGCAAGTGCCGGTTCCTCTTCGGCGCGTTCATGTTGTTGCTGATCACGGGAAGTTTCTGGCTGTACGCCCGGCAGACGGAACATCTGGCCTACGAGCAGCTGGTCAACACCTGCCGGCTGCTGGTCATCCAGATCATCGACCGCGACCTGGCGACGACCTGCCGGCCCGTTCCTCGTCCCAGCTTGACAGCGGTGCAGGCGGCCGGCAGCACCGCGGGTTTGCTGGGATCGTCCCTGGGTCAGGGGCCACTGCTCGCGGGCACCACCCTGGGCTTTGGCGTTCCTGCTCAGAAAATGGAGGAAGTCCCCGCACCGGGTCGGCCGCCCGACGAGGACCGCAAGGTCCGAGAGAGGCTCGACGAGTTCCGCTCCAACTGGAAGAAGACCTGGCAGAACACCGGGTCGGGGGAGCTGAAATTCGAGTACTACACCTTCAAGCCCAATGCCGTGCTGCCCGAGAATCGGCCCGGTGACGAGTACAGCATCGCCCGCCTGCACGAATTCGAGAAGGACAACAAGATGCAGGAAGTCAACCACCTGGTCCTCACGGCGCGGGATCGCCGCAATGACTATTTCGCCGCCATCCGGGCCACGCCCACTTGCCTGGCCTGTCACCGCCAGAGCAACCCCGACCTGGAAGAGAACGGTCTGATCGCCGTCATCAAGATCGCCGTGCCGACCGAGGGCATCGATCGCGAGATCCACATCAACCGGGCCTTCCTGATCGCCACCGCCCTGGTCACCGCCATCCTGATCATGGTTTGCAGTTATGCCATCGTCCGCTACGTCATCGTCAAGCCGGTCAAGCACCTCAAGGAGGTCAGCGACGCCATCAGCGCCGGCGAGCTGAACGTCCGCAGCGAGATCCAGACCGGGGACGAGTTCGAGGACCTCAGCCACGCCTTCAACCGGATGCTGCGCAACCTGGTGAGCATGCAGGACCGGCTGCGCAAGGTGAACGCCGACCTGGATCGCAAGGTGGATGAGCTGGCCCAGGCCAACCTGGCCCTGTACGAGTCCAATCGCCTCAAGAGCGATTTCCTGGCCACGATGAGCCATGAACTGCGCACGCCCCTCAACTCGATCCTCGGCTTTGGCGAGGTGCTGGTGTCCAGCGCCCTGACGGAGAAACAATTGCGCTGGGTGAGCAACATCCGGTCCAGCGGCGAGCAGCTGCTGCAGCTGATCAACGACATTCTCGATCTGGCCAAGATCGAGGCGGGCAAGATGCAGGTCCGGCTGTCGGAGTTCAGCGTTTACGACATTTGCGAGGGGCTGCTCACGATGTTTCGGCCGCTGGCCGAGAAGAAGAACATCGACCTGCGCTCGCAGCTGACGGCCGGGATTCCGGTGCTGCGTCAGGACGTCCTGAAGGTGCAGCAGGTCCTGTCGAACCTGCTGTCCAACGCCATCAAGTTCACGCCGGAGGGCGGCCGGGTGCTGCTCAAGGCGGAAACGGACGAGACGCCAGCCGGACTGCCGGCGGGATCAAGCCATCGCGAAGCGTTCATCGTGCTGACCGTCAGCGACACGGGGGTCGGCATCGCCCAGGAGGAGATGGAGCTGATCTTCGAGAAGTTCCGCCAGTCCGGCAACCCGCTGACGCGCGAGCATGCCGGCACCGGTCTGGGTCTGTCGATCGTGCGCGAACTGACCCGGCTCTTGGGCGGCGAGGTGACCGTGCAGAGCGAACTGGGCCGGGGTAGTACGTTCCTGGTCCGGCTGCCGCTGCAGTTGAGCCCGGAACCGCGGCTGGAGTTCGACCTGGCCAACGAGGGCGTCGATCTGTCCAAGGCCCAGCGCGTGGACGTGCGGCTGTACCAGACGGAACCCGGAGAGGGGCCCATCACGCCCACGCTGCCGGGGACGAGGACGGCGTGAAACGAGCAGGGAAAAGCGTCTTTTCGACCCCTGCCGGCTTGCCCGGCAGGTGAAGGAGGTCAACAGCTAGAAGAGAAGGAAAGAAAAAATGTCTTGTTCTCTTCTAGCTGTTGACCTCCTTCACCTGCCGGGCAAGCCGGCAGGGGTCGAAAATGTCCTACCGACCCCTTCCCTGAGGCTGCGCCGGCTTCACCTTGGCCATGAGCTTGTCAAGCATCTTCAGAGCTTCATCCGGGTTGGAGCGAACCTCAGTCGCACACCCCTTGCAGCAGATGAACACCGGCCGGCCCTTGACCACTTCCTTGAGGATCGGTCCCATCGAGCCCAGCCGGCTGTCCTGGTCGATGGCGCAGAAGACCTGGGTCTCGGCCAGCTTGCGATCCTCGGGGCTAAGCTTGGACATGTGCATCTTGATCTTGGCCTCCTCGCCACTGGTCATCGGAGGTGCGACCGGGTGGGCCGCCAGATGCTCGGTCTTGCCCACCGGCATCACAGGCGCGGAAGCCGTGGCCAGGTTGCTGAGCGTCATCTGCCGTTCCAGCTCCACCTTGAACTCGTAGTTGATCGCCAGCGCATTCTCGCCGGTCTTCTTGGGATCGATCTGCACGTCCCAGCGCAGCAGGTTGTTGGGCTTTTGCTCCCGCTGGTAGCCGGGGTCCTTGCTGACCTCCAGCGAGGTCTTGAGCAGGCTGACGCCGACGCTGTCGTTGTCGGGATGCGGGATGCGGTCCCAGAGCTGCACCTTGACCTTCTCCTGCTTGAAGTTGCTAACCCGGATCTGATAGAGGAAATTGAGGATCTGGTTGCCGCCTTGCAGGGTGCGCGACTTGTCGGTCATCATCCGGGTTACCTGAAGCTGCGGCTCGACGCCGAAGCCGGCGGTGAACTGCTCGCCGATGGCCACCAGCGGCAGGTTCATCTGGCCGACGAAATCCGTGCCGATGTACGTGGTCGCCTCGCCGGGCAGCAGGACGTACTTGCTGTTGTTGGTCAGGTCGGCCAGGCGGTAGACGTGCGGCGTCAGGACCGGCACCGCCTTGTAGTAGTAATCCGGAGCCAGCTCCAGCCGGGTCACCTCGATGACCTGCTCGTCATTGCGCGACGGCACGTTCAGGGTCGTGTTCAGGTGATAGGTGACGCTCGGTCCTTCCTTGAAGGCCAGGTTGCAGCCGCGCTTCAGGGCCGCCTCGGGATTGAGCAGCTCCCACGACTGGTCGAGGGCCGCGGCGGTGTTGAACAGGTTGGCTCCACTGGAGGCCCGCTTCTCGTTGAAGTCTTTCTGGCCCCGGCCGCGGAGGTTCTTGACCTGCATTTCCAGTTCGCTGGCGGCTGCATGCACCGCGGCCTGGCTGCCGCGCGGGGCGGTGGTGATGTTCAGCGCCAGCAGGTCGGGCGGGGCGGCGTTGAGCATCGGCTGAGCGGTGGAGAGGACCAGCCGGACGCCGGACCAGTCCTCGCCCGTCTGCTGGGACAGGGCGGCCAGGTATTCCAGCTGCACCGCATCTTTTTCCCCTTGCTTGCGCGTCGGGCTAGGGGCGGCCCGGAGCTTGTACTGTGGCCGCCAGGAGGCCCCGGCCACCAGGTAGTTGAGGCGGACCCTGGAAGGTGCCGCGTTGGCCTTGTCGATGACGATGACCGCATCGTGTTCGGTCCGGCTGGGGCTGGAGGTCAGCTCGGCCAGCTTGCGGCGGGCGAACTCGGCCTTTTCCTGGATGTCCTGCACCTTGTGTTGCAGCTCGGTCATTTCGCGGGCCTTCTCGACCTTGGTCTCGATCAGGTACTTCGACAGGGCGATGGCGGCATCGCTGTCCAGCCGGCCCTTGTCGGTCAGGTGCGCCGTGGAAGTGGTGGCGGAGGTTTCCATCTTGAGCAGGTACTGCTGGACGGCCTGGATGGACCGGATGTCGGTATCGAATTTCTCCTGCTGCCGTGCCAGCTGTTTCAGTTCATCCTGGAGCTTGCGGACGTCCTCGCGGGTGTCCTCCATCACGGGCCGGGTGCGAAAGCGGGTCGAGAGCACCCGGACGCCATCGCTGCCCTCGGCGTACAGCGAACTTTGCTCGGTGGTCACCGGCAGCGGCGTGACGGTCAGCTCGGCCAGGCCGCGGCCTTCGGGAACTACCACGTCGCGGGTCACCAGGGCACTATTGGGATAGACGGTGACGGCGACAACCCGGCTGGCCGCGGTCTTGCCGACCGGCTGGGGCGCGGGGGCAGCCTCCGTCGCAGGGGCTGCGGCGGCCGAGGCCTTACCGGGCTGATCCTGGGCGGGCAGCGGGCCGGGACCATGCGTGCTTCCAAACAATAGAGCGACCAGACACAATCCTGTAGCCAGGAGGACAAGCGATCTCCACATACCATGCTCCTTTTCACCTGCGGAGGTGAAGCTGGCGACGACCAGGGAACAATCCCCTTGCGCCCCGGAACGCCGGTTAGAGAGGGTCTTCAACCAGGGAACGAAATTCCGTTACACGGGAGGACAACGAATCCGGATTTTTTTCGGCCAGGTCAGTCCTGGTAAGCACCAGCATCCTCCGGCTGTGGGCGGGCTTCCTCTGGCTCCCTGCCACGGCGTGGACCGATCGGCACGGCTGCCAGCTACTGAAATACTTCTCCAATCTTTCATCGGCCAGCTGTTCCTTCCACGCTTGCGTCCGTTTAGAATACCTCAGTACAATTGGCCCTTTTCTTTTCCCACCATACAATCAGCAGCTCACCTTATAACCCACTGCTGATCAGGAGGAAGCGACATGCCCCGCCAAACCACGGAGCGTTCCGCCTTCACGTTGATTGAACTGCTGGTGGTGATCGCCATCATCGCCATCCTCATCGGCCTGCTGTTGCCCGCCGTCCAGCAAGTTCGCTCGGCCGCCGCTCGCGCCCAGAGCCAGAACAACCTCAAGCAAATCGGCCTGGCCATCCACAACTATCACGATGCCAATCAATGTCTGCCGCCAGCATTTGTCGATTGGGATGCTGACTATGACCCGTCCTGGTACAACCGGGCCGGTTCGACCCAGTACTACGTACTGGCCTACATCGAGCAGACCATGCTGGCCGAGATCGGCCCTCCGTATTACTTCTGGCAGGTCTACACGCACCACGGCATCAAGATCTACGTCAACCCCCAGGATGCCTCGTCGCCCACCGATGGTCTCTTCGCCGATTACGGGTCGGTCTATGGCGTGACCGGCTATGCGGCGAACTATCAGAGCCTCGGCTACTTCATGACCGACAGCAACCAGAAGATCCTCAAGATGACCGACGTCAGCGACGGGCTTTCCAACACCATCTTCATGGCGGAAAAGCTGACCGTCTGTCAGAACTCCACCTACGACAACGACGCCTACGGCGACCCCAACTATTACAACATCTGGGCCTATGGCCGCACCGCCTGGAAGGAGTGGAACCCCGTCTTTGCCTACCAGGTCACTGGCCCGGCGTCGAAGTTCCAGGTGCAGCCGGTCTGGACCGGCCCCTCGGCCAACTGTGATCCGCGCTACGCCACGGCAGTGACGCCAGCCGGCATCCTTGTCGGTCTGGGCGACGGCAGCGTGCGGCTGCTCAGCACCAGCATGACCCCCGCGACCTGGTGGGCCGCCTGTACCCCCAACCTGGGAGATACCCTCGGTCCCGACTGGTGAGGGTCCTGTCCTCCCGGCGTTCGTTCCCCCGACCCGCTTGTTCCCGCACGAGGATTCCCCATGCGCCGGTTCGTTTGTCTGCTCGGGCTCCTGCTTCTTCTCGGCCTGGCCGGCTGCGGCTCGCCGCGTTCCCGGGTCCACGGGACGATTCGCTGCAAAGGCCAGCCCCTGGCCCGAGCGACCATCATATTCCTGGCGCCGGACAACCAGGCTTACCCTGCCCGGATTCGCGCCGACGGCTCTTACCAGGTCGCCTCCCTCCCTCGGGGGCGCATCCTGGTAGGGATTCAGGTCGAAGGACCCAGGGTGCCTCCGCGCCTGCCGCCACAGGCAGATGGCAGGGACGAACTGGCTGCCGCCAAAGCGCGGGAAGATGACGCCAACAAGCAACGGCACCGAAAGCCCGCTGGGGTCGAGGCACCCCTGGAGTTCCCTGCCCGCTATGCTGATCCGAGTCAGTCGAACCTGGTCCTGGAACTTACCGAAGCCGATCAGGAGTATTCTCTCGACCTGAAGTGACCAGGGCTGGATTTCCAACGGATCAGATCGGCAGCGCCCTGGCGAAACCGCGAAGCGGACCAATCCCGTCACCCACTCGTCCTCCCAAACCGGGGTTTCGATCGGGTACTTCGACAGGGCGATGGCGGCATCGCCGGAGGACAACGAATCCGGATTTTTTTCCACCGAGTCAGACTGTCCAACCTGTCGCGACCTCCGCACGAGCGAGGTGCTGCAGCCGAAGAGAAAAGAGGCGCTCCAGGTGCCGCAGAAGGGGCCGGGGGCCACGTGAACAGATTCTCTGGCATTCCGCACCTCGCCGGAGTAATCTCAAAAGAAAGCACCGAAACGAGGTTGAAAGGGCAGGTGCATCATGGCGACTCATCGAAAAAGCCTGGTTCTTGTCTTCGGTTTGGTAATGCTTGTCGGTTGTCCTGCCCCGCTCCAGCAGCCGAAACCGGGGCGAGGGAATAATCGGACCAGAGAGCAGATCTCTCCAGCGCTGGCGAGAATCAAGGAGGGCATGACGGAGAAGGAAGTCCTTGCCGTGCTGGGCGAGCCCGATGACGTCCGCACGAAGTACGACCCCAACGGATACTATCCTGGTTCACCTCACGTCTGGGGATACGGGACGGATGGACACCTGACGTTTCCGACTCTCGGTTGCGTCTTCTTCTGCGAAGGCGGAACTGTCCGGAATGTGTACGGCGGTCAAGGAACGCCGCCGTTCAGGAGGCTGTTCCAGGAGGAAGAGCTTCGGGGACTCTTGCGGCTCATCGACAAGGCCCCTCGGGTCTGGGGCTCTTCGTTCAACCCGAGAACGATCATTCAGATCGTCAACCGCCTTCAACCGCTGGGGAAGGAAAAGGCTTTGGCGGCGATCGACGAATACCTTCGCGTTGCTCCCCGTTGGGAAAGTTGGCCAGCACGCGAAGGGTTATTCCTCGTCCTGCGGGTATTGTTTGACGTTCCAGAAGATCCTGGATACATGCCCTGGATGCACCTCGGGCTTCCGAATTTGCAAAGACCGTTCGATCCAAAGCGATTGCCGCACTTCCCGCTGGTGCTGCTCGATGACATTCCGCTCCTTCTCATCAGGGGCTACGAGTTGGCTGGATCTCCTGAGCCCGTTGAAGTGCATGTCGATTACTTTCGCAAACACGGCCAGATTCGGGCCAAACCGCTTCGCCCGTCCGATGCTCCTTTGAGCGTCTTCCGTGTCTTTCAGACCGGCCTGCTGCGAGACTTGGAGCTTCAAGCCCACGATCTTGAGTGGATGGTCATGAATCAGTTCCTCTGGTTGATGGAGTCGGTCTACCGCAAAGATCCGGACCCGCACGGTAGCAAACTTGAGTTCGACAACCTGGCGGAGCAGTGGCAAGCGGTCATTGACGCTGTTGCAAAACGGGACATTTGCTGGGACGAACAGAAGGTCCACTATACCTTCAAGGATGGCTCCTTCTTGCCGGAGCGTCCGAAGAAGTACTACCGCCGCGTGATCTGGCAACTAGGGGTCGAAGATTGGTCCGTGGTAATCATCGAGCGACACGATGAACGGTGTTTATTGGTTCACTTTTCCTGGCTTGGGATTGAACCGCCGGGGACGCAGCCCGAGCCGAGGACTGTCCGGGTGTACGCGCTCAATGAGAGGCAGAAACCGCTTGCCGAGTTTCAAATTACGGGACAAGCACTTTTTCGCGGCATCACTACCGGCCAGTCCCCCGTCGTCAAACTCCAGGAAGGTGAATCAGTTCAAATGGAACTCTCCTTCGGGAAAGAGACAAAAGTCAGTCCTGTGTACGTCCCTTGAGGCTGGCACACCTGGCCAAGACGGACAAGGTTGCAGGACATTCCCGCTCCGGTGGCTGCTGCAGGGGAGAGGGGGAGGAATGGACCTGGGAGGGAATTCGCGGGACTTTTTCTTCTTTGTGGACTAAACTGGAGTGGTCCTCCGTTGCTGGGGACTTGGCAGCGGTGTGAGTCTCCGTGGCCGAGAAAATGCCTTCGCAGGAAGCAGCAACCGGGAGTGGGGATGCCAATGGTGGCCGTCAACAATCGGATTCCGCTGAACCTCCATCAAGAGCCCTTCCGCGTCGAGAGCGTCCTCCGGCGGGAGAACGCGACCGCGTCCAGACGGCAGCACAAGGTCGTGGCCGTGATGCCGGCCTACAACGCCGAGCGCACCCTGGCCGCGACCCTGGCCGACATCCCATCCGGCTCAGTCGATGAGATCATCCTGGTCGATGACGGCAGCCGGGACCGCACCGTCGAGCTGGCCCGGGAGATGGGCCTGACCGTGATCGTCCATCCGCAGAACCGGGGCTACGGCGGCAATCAGAAGACCTGCTACCGCGCTGCCCTGGAAAATGGGGCGGACATCGTCGTCATGATCCATCCCGACTACCAGTACGATAGCCGGGTGCTGGGCCACGCGGTCGGTTTCATCGAGCTGAACATCTGCGACGTGGTTCTGGGCAGCCGGATTCGCTCCCGGGCCGAGGCCATGCGCGGAGGCATGCCCGTCTGGAAGTACGTCGCCAACCGCTTCCTCACCTTTGTTGAGAACGTCGCACTGGGGCAGAACCTCGGCGATTTCCACAGCGGCTTCCGCGTTTACCGCCGGGAAGTCCTGGAGACCATCCCCTTCGAGCGCAACTCCGACGATTTTGTCTTCGACACTCAGTTCCTGGTCCAGGCGGTGCGCTTCGGCTTCCGGCTGGGCGACGTGCCGGTGCCGGTGCGCTACTTCGACGAGGCCAGCAGCATCAACTTCCGCCGCAGCGTCAAGTACGGCCTCTCGACCCTGGGCGCGCTCGGGCACTACTGGCTCGACAAGCTCGGGATTCGCCGGTCGCCGCTGTTCCAGCCACGCATTCGGAATGTGTAGGGTGTCCGAGCCGCGCACGCAGCGCAGCGGAGTAAGCGGCCCCGGGAAGCCCGCAGGGCCGCTTACTCCGCTGCGCTGCGTGCGCGGCTCGGACGCCCTGAGTCGCCCGAATGTGTAAACTCCTCTTGCCCTCCCGCCATTGATCGCCACAATGCTCCTGATCGCCCCTGGGCAGGAGGGCCCCCATGAGCGACCGTCAAGCGACAAACGTCACCCCCGGCAAGACCACGCGGGAATGGACGCCGCACGTCTGGCTCGGGTGTACCTTGACCGCCTGGATGCGCTTGCTCTGCCGCAACCGCTGGGCCATCAACCCGATTTACTGGTACGTGGCGCTGATCGTCACCGCGGTCACGCTGCTCCACGTGGTCATGCAGCTGCTGCAGCGGATGTGGTTCGGCGACCGGATCGACCGCACGCCGATCCGGCAAGCGCCGCTGTTCATCATCGGCCACTGGCGCACCGGCACCACCCTGCTGCACGAATTGCTGATCCTGGACGACCGGCACACCTACCCGAACAACTACCAGTGCCTGGCGCCGCACCACTTCCTGATCAGCGAATGGTTGTTCACCCGACTGTTCTGGTTTCTGCTGCCGGCCCACCGACCGATGGACAACATGGCCATGAGCTGGGATCGGCCGCAGGAGGAGGAGTTCGCCCTGTGCATGCTGGGTCAGCCGTCTCCCTATCTGACCATCGCCTTTCCCAACCATCCGCCGCAGGACCAGGAAGCGTTCGACCTGCTCGGCCTCAAGCCGCGTCAGCGGCAGCAGTGGAAGGAGGCGTTCCTGCTTTTCCTGCGCCACCTGACGTTCAGGGACCCACGCCGGCTGATCCTCAAATCGCCGACGCACAGCTGCCGGATCCAGGTGCTGCTGGAGATGTTCCCCGACGCTCGCTTCCTGCACGTGGTCCGCGATCCGTACGTGATCTACTCCTCCACGGTCAACCTGTGGAAGACGCTCTACGAGACGCAAGGGCTGCAACGACCGAAGTTTGCCGGGCTGGAAGAGTACGTCTTCGAGACGTTCCCCCACGTGTATGAGCGGATTGAGCAGGATCGGAAGCTGATCCCGCCCGGGCAGTTCCATGAGCTGCGTTACGAGGACCTGATCCGCGACCCGATCGGAGAGCTGCGGCGTGCCTACGAGTCGCTGGGGTTAGGTGGCTTCGAGGCGGCGCTGCCGAAGTTCCAGAAGTATCTGGAAGAAAACGCGGGCTATCAGACCAATCGCTATCGGCCGCTCGACCCGGCACTGCAAGCGGAGATCACGCGGCGCTGGGGCAAGGTGATCCGGCAATACGGCTATGAGCGCGGCGAGGACGAGCAACCGAGCCGAGCGTCGGCGTAAAACGCAGCAGCCCACCTCACGCGCACTGCACCACGCTGCCCTGTTTGTGCCTGCGGGCCAGGGCTTGCTCGACCAGCAGGACGGTGAACTGGGCGTGGCTCAATCCGGCGGAGTTGAGGCCGCCGGACATCCCGGCCGTGGGGCTGTAGTCGGGGTTGGGGTTCACTTCCAGGATGTACGGCTTGCCGCTCGGCTTGACCCGGAAGTCCACGCGCGCATAATCGCGGCAGCCCAGCAGGCGGAACGCCTTGATCGCCAGATTGTGGAGCCGCTGCTCCAGCCGGCGCGTGACCTCGGCCGGATAGCGGGCCGGCGTCGCTTCGTAATCGCGGGAGCCGGGCTTCCACTTGGCGTCGTAGGTCACGATGGGCCAGAAGCCGGGCGGACTGTCGAGGAACACCACCTCGGAAACCGGCAGTGTGCGCAGCTCCGGCGTTTCGATCAGGGCGACGTTGAACTCCCGGCCGGGGAGGTACTGCTCCACCAGCACCGGCCCGTACGTCTCCAGCACGGAGGCGACGCGCCGCTCCAGGCTCTCCTGATCGCTCACCACGCTGCCCTGGTCCAGACCGACGCTGGCGTCCTGGGTGGCCGGCTTGACGATGACGGGCCAGCCGAGCGGACAGGCCGGCATCGGCAGTCCCTCGACGACGAGGAAGTCGGCGGTGGGCAGACCCGCGCCCTGGAGCAGGTGCTTGGTCAGATGCTTGTTGCGGGCCATGCAGATTGTCTGAAAGGGGCACCCCGTGTAGGGGACGCGCAGCCACTCCAGCAGGCCGGCGACGTGGGCTTCCGTTTCGTTGAAGTCGGCCAGGCCCTCGAAGAGGTTGAAGACCACGTCGGGCTGCCGTTCGCGAATCCCGGACAGCAGGGCCAGCGGATCGCGCTGGACTCCCAGCTGGCTGACGTCGTAGCCGGCTTCACTCAGTTCGCGGGCCACCTCCGCGACTGTGAACAGGATCTCGTGTTCCGAGTCCGCGTCGGGATGGTCGGCGGGCAGCACCGGCTCGTTGTACAGAATCAGCACGCGGGCAGCGGAGGAAGATGCACTCAGCGGGATGTTCATTACAGACCTCGCGGCCGGAACAGCAGGGATTTGGCCGCGGAGTTGGTGTTGCTCCGCGGCCAGGCCTATCTGTCTGGCTTGATCGGTCGGGAAAACCTCCTGCGTTGAGCAGGTTCAGCAAGGAAGGAAACCATTCGGCCTCACCGGGTAACGGTTGCAGCAGTTAGGGCGGAAGTACGCTCCAGGGCCGCCCGGAGAATGCCCTCGATCAGGCGCTCATAGCTCCAGCCCGAATGCCGGGCCAGGATCACCAGGTCGCCGGTCTGCGGGTTCAATCCCGGTAGCGGATTCACCTCCAGGAAATACGGCACGCCGCGCCGCAACCGGAAGTCGATGCGGGCCACGTCGCGACAGCCCAGGACCCGGTAAGCCCGCAGCGCCGCCTGGCGGACCGCTTCCAGTTCCTTCGGAGGCAGCCGGGCCGGGCACTCGTAATGCACCCGGTTCTCCCAGTCGCGCTTGACCTCCAGACTGTAGATGAACCGCTCTTCCTGGCGCAGCGGCAGGACTGCGCATCACGCCAAGGACTTCCGGCTCCTCATTGCCGATCACGCCCACGGTCAGCTCGTCGCCGGCGATGAATTCCTCGACCAGCAGGGGCTGCCGATGATCGCGCCAGAGCGCTTCGGCAACCTCGCGCAACTCCTCCGGCCCCTCGACCACGGACTTGCCGCGAATGCCCTTGCTGGACCCTTCCCAGGCCGGCTTGACCAGCGCGGGAAAGCCCGGGAAAGCCGGATCGCTCTCGACCACCGCGAGGACGTCCTCACCGGGCCGCAGCACCACGCCGCGCGGACAGGTGACCCCGGCCGACAACGCCAGCCGCTTGGCACAGTCCTTGTCCAGCGTGACGGCACAGGTCAGCGGATCGGAACCAGTGTGCGGGATGCCGAGCATCTCCAGCACGGCGGGAACACGGGCCTCGCGGGAGCGGGCGATGCCTCGCCCCTCGGCAATGTTGAAGACGAAGTCCGGCGGCTCGCTCAACAGCAGCAGCAGCAGTTCCCGGCCGTCGCCGAGGAAGAGAACGTCATGGCCCAGACCACGCAGGACGCCGGCGATGGCCTCCACCGTGACCGGACTGTCAAATTCTTCCTCGAAATCATCTGGTAAATCGGGAGAGAGAGGCTCTGTTGATTTCAGATCGCAGGTGATGCCGATCCTCATCCTTGGGTTCACTTCCTCTCAAGTTTCATTTCGTAAGCGGCTTGCGGTTTAGCGCAATCGGGCAGTCACGCTAAGCCGCAAGCGGCCTACGAAATCATGACTCAGGAACCGCAACCGTTCGTCAGCACTCCCAGGGAAATCAGTCGATCCTCACTGGGACCTTTGCTGGAACCATTGCAGCAGCCGTTAGAATGGCCGTTATGTTGGTGATGATCCTCTTCACGGTCGTCCGCCTGCGGGTTGGTGAGAACGTTCAGCTCCCGGCGAGCCATGCGCTCGCTATTTTCCGGGATCAGAGCGGTCTTGCTCCCTTGCAGCAGGGCGCTGACGCCGCGCGTCGCGGTGCGTTGAATCGTGTTAGGTTTGTCCTCGGCCTGGTAGCGAATCACCATGCCCTCGTAGTTGCGCAAAATCACGGCGTCGTCCGAGGCCGAGATCAGATAGTTCGGCATCATCGGGATCTTGCCGCCGCCGTGGGGACTGTCCACCACGTAGGTTGGAATGCCCAGTCCTGACACGTGGCCGCGTAGTCCTTCCATGATTTCCAGCCCCTTCCACACAGAGGTGCGGAAGTGACCGGCTCCGATAACCGGATCACAATGGAAAATGTAGTACGGCCGGACCTTGATGCGGAGCAGGGCACGCATCAGCCGCCGCATCGTGTCCAGATCGTCGTTGACTCCTTTGAGCAGGACCGTGTGATTGTTCACCGGCATCCCGGCTCGAAGCAGGGTCTGGCAGACGCGGGCTGCCTCGGGAGTGATTTCCCGGGGGTGGTTGAAGTGCGTCTGGATCCAGACCTTGCCGGCCGAGGCCAGCAGATCGATCAGTGATTCGTCGTAGAGCTTCTGGGGCAGCGTAACCGGGACCCGCGTGCCGATGCGGATGACGTCCACGTGCGGGATGGCGGCCAGGCTGTCCAGGAAGAAGCGGAGCTTGGTCTGGGGCAGCGTGAGCGGGTCGCCGCCCGAGACAATGACGTCGCGGATCTCCGGATGATCGCGGACGTACTCGATCATGCGTTCGTCGTTACGGCTGACGGCGTCCCAGCCGCCGCGCACCATGGTGGCCCGCTTGCGCGTGCAGAAGCGGCAATACATGGTGCAGACGTGGGTGGTCACCAGCAGGGCGCGATCGGGGTAGCGATGCGTCAGCCCGGGGACCGGAGCGTCCTTGTCCTCTTCGAGCGGATCTTCCAGCTCGTAGCCCGACGGATTGTCCTGCTCCAGGGGAGAGGGCACGGCCTGGAGACGGATCGGATCGTTGCTGTCGTCGGGATCGATCAGGGAAAAGTAATAGGGTGGAATCGCAGTCTTGTACTCGGTTTCCAGCGAGCCGATGGCTTGCAGCTCCTGCGGGGTGAAGGAGAGTAACCCGCGCAGTTGCCGGACCGAGCGGATGGCGTTCTGCGATTGCCAGCGCCAGTCGTCCCAGAGGTGATCCGGGACATCACGCCAGAGCGGATGGCGTCGGGGCTTACCGGGAGGCTCTTCTTCCTCGAGACCGCTGGGTGTCCGGGTGACATGCCGCGGTTCGAGCCCGGTGCGCTCTTCAGATTCGCTCATACGTTTCGAGAAGCCTCCAAGGGATGAGATAACCAGTACCAACCGGCCCCGTGGTCCCGCTCCGGACAGCGCCGGGGACCTGTGGTACGTACGCCAATAGCGGATGCTATCATGCCAGCAGATTTACACAACACCAACCCGCGCGCTTTGCACGGGATTTGCCGAGATTTTTCCTGCCCGAGCCTTTCGCACGGCAAGGTTTGCCACTCCCCCGGCACGTGACTCGCCTTCCGACGCCTTTCCGCCCCCTGGGGTTGCTCGCTCCCGCACGTGATCCTCTCCTCGCAACCGTCCTTTTCGGGAGCGTCCGCCATCCTGTCGAGTCTGCTTCCCTCATCGGACAATTCCTTTCAGGAATTGAGTCTTCTTCGACTCGGTCCGAAGTGGGCGCGGGTAAGTAGCGGTTTTCCACCGTGCGGTCAAGGCAATTTCCGCAAACTCTCGGGGCGGGCCACAGCGGTAGATCGCGACCTCCGCCAGGGGGCCTTCGTGGTGCTCGATGGCCGATCGGCCGCAATAGTAGCAGCTGCAGGTGCGCAAGGGCAGGAGCGTCTCGACGGTCAGCCGGGCCAGCGGCGTTTGCCCCTCGGTGTGCGGGAGTTCCTGGGCGCGGGCGTAGCCGGCCAGGTTCACAATGGCGAGGGTGTCGCCGGGACGGGGCGCTGCACCGGGCTGCCCGAGCCACTTCAGTCCCAACCGCTCGGCGTGAACGTCGTAAGGCGCGCAAGCGGCGTACCACAGGGTTGCTCCCGGGTTGTGTTCCGCCGCCCACTGCACGGTCTGTTCAAAGGCGCGGTCCCGGCCCGACAGGGAGGCGAAGTCCACTCCGAAGAAGAACAGGCCCAGCAGCACGCTGGCCGCCAGGGCCGTACGCAACTGCTGAACTGCCTGCGGCTTGCGGCAAGTGCGTACGGCCAGCCGGCCCGCGAGCAGAGTACCGACGACCACGATGCCGATGATCCGCCGCACCGCCGGGAACGGCGACAGCAGAAAACAGCCGGCGATTTCCAGCCCCAGCCACAGGACGAGAAACCAGGTGGCCCGGTCGCGCCGCCAGCCGGACCAGCTCAGCCAGCGCTCGGTCCCGCGCCGGCACGACACCCACGTCACCAGGGCGCTGCTCGTCAGCACGGCCAGGCCAAAGCCGCCATGGAGGACGTTGTTCAGCGTCAGCAGGGTCCGGCCCCTGTCAGGATCCTCCAGCCAGACGGCATGGCGGGCAGGGACACAAGCGACGAGCGCAAGGGCCAGGACAATCGCCCCGGCGGCGCTCAGGAACAGCCGCTGGCTGCTGCGCAGAGCTGCAAGTCCCAGCAGCAGCGAGGGCATCGCGGCGCTGCCAAGGATGGCGAGCAGTGGCGGGATCAGCTGCAGTTTCAGGGTGATCGGCGACTGCGAAGTCCGGGACCGAAAGGCCGTCAGGAAATGCGACGCTCCGTACGCCCAGGCGGTGAAGACCTCCCAGGAGACAAACACCAGCAAGGCCAGGCTCGCAGCTGCAAGCAGCAGACGCACCCGGCCGAACAGCATGGAAGCAAGCAGGAACACGGGCACGGCCAGGAAGCTGGTGTACTTGGTCTGCATGGCCAGTCCCGCCGTCAATCCCGCGAGGACGGCCCACCAGATCGCATCCCGGTCGATGGCTCGGAGGAAGAGCGTCACGGACAGCAAACAGAGCGCCAGCGCCGGAAGGTCCAGCATCAGGTTCCAGCCAGGCAGCACCACCGGCGACAGGACGATCGCGACCGTCAGCGGCAATTCCAGCCCGCGCGCGAACCGCCGGGCCAGTCCCCGGACGCAAAAGAGCAGCAGCAGCACGAACGGCAACAGGATCAGCTTCCAGCAGCACGGGCCGCCGCCAAAGAGACGGATCGCCAGGGCGAAGCAGTAGGGCAGCACCGGGGGAGCCAGGATGGTGTTGGCCGGCCCGAAGAGCGGATACTCGAAGCCGTAGGGGTCTAGCGGTGAGGAAGCGACGTGCGCGGCGAGGTAGGCGTAGGTGTTGTCGTCGTCGGTCAGCGGCTTGAACGCATTGGCCAGGGTTATCAGGATAGCCAGGATGATCAGAACGGTGGCCTGTCTGACGATCATTGGCAAGGACCCGGGGCCAAGGGTAAACCACGTTTGGGAAAAGCAGGGAATTACCGCTTTCCCACCGGGGTGTCAAGCCGGATTACAGCCGAGAACGCCACGCCCGCCCGCCATCGCGGGTCTGGCAAATGTTCCGGGAGCCCGTTAGCCGCGACGCGGAGCGCAGCGCAGCGGAGCGCGGGCTGCCCCCGTGGCGTGGCGAGCTGCCGCGCTCCGCTGCGCTGCGCTCCGCGTCGCGGCTAACAGTTCGGCTCCTCCCGAATCTTTTGCCAGACCCGCCACCGCCACGGTTCCCCTTGCTGGCTTGCCGGCGCTCTCTATAATCCATATCGTTTATCTGTCCCGGGGCCGTAGCTCAATTGGGAGAGCGCTAGATCCGCAATCTAGAGGTTGAGGGTTCGATCCCCTTCGGCTCCACTGTACTGCTTTCCTCCTGCCAGGCTTGAGCATCTTCGTCGGGATGGAATCCTACCACGTTGCTTGACCTGCATTCCCACGAGTCCACATCATGCAAGTCGTCCTGCGTGTTTTCGTCATCCTGCTGGCCCTGGGCGGCATCGGCGGCGCCCTGCTCCTGGCCGTTGGCGTCCATTTCCACCTGGCGGGAGCGGAGTTTGCGGTGCCCCTCAGTCTCGGCGTCCCATCGATGGAGGAGGCCATCAAGCGCGCCGAAACGGGTCCGGGGCTCCAGGTCCCCAATGAAATGGCTGCAACTCTCCCCAAGGCCCTGGAGGCCTACCCCCGGAACCGCAAGGGCGTCTGGTTCCTGGACGCGGCCGCCCCCCTTGGACTGTTCGCCATCGTCCTGGCACTGTTGGGAAAGGGCAAAAGTGCGGCCGCCCTTCTGCTGACGGCCTTCGTTGGCCCGATCCTCATCATGCCGGCGGATGCTCACGTCGGGATCATTCTCTTCACGGGTGCCCTTCCTCTGGCGGGGCTGCTGGCCTTCTTCATTCGATCGACCCAACGTCCTCCCCTCGCCAGTGCCGAGGCGTGAGCGTTCCTGGTCCTGGCTCCGACGAGGAAATTCCATGGCCGACATCAAGTTCTCCTGCCCGCAGTGCGGCGTCGTCCTGAAGGTGCGCGACCAGTTCGCGGGCAAGAAGATCAAATGCCCCAAGTGTGCCGCCCCCTGTCCCGTGCCGGCCGCCGCTCCTGCCGATGCAGCAAAGCCGGCCGATCCGTCGCCCGCGGGCAAGCCGGAAACTCCCGCCGCCAAGCAAGCCGCTCCGAAGCAGGCCCCGAAGCTGCCCGCCGCGGCCAAGGCTCCGTCGCCCAAAGCATCCAAGGTAACGGAGGAGCCCGCTTCCCCGGCCAAACCCCGGCGCGAGAAAGTCACGGACGCGAAAGCGAAGGGCAGCGAGGGCAAGGGCAAAGGCAGCAAGGAGCAGCCGCGTTCCGCCAAGCAAAAACCAGCGAGTACCACGAGCGGCCGAGTCCTTGGCTGGATCGTTGGCCTGATCGTCGTTGGCTACCTCACGGCCGTGGGCCTGGTTTACTTCGACGTCTCGCAGGAAAAGCAGCTCCGCTTCCAGGTGATGAAAGATGATCCTTTCGGTCGGAACCCCTTCGGCCCGAAGGACCCTTTCGGCCTGGGAGAACCTGACCGGCAGCCGCCCGCGCCTCTGGCAACTTTGCCGCCGCGTGATCCGGCTGCCGACCGCCAGCGCGAGACGGAGCGGGAGCAGGTGCGGAAACAGCGCGAGGAGGCCGAGAAGAAGCTCATCGAGTCGCTGGGCTCGTCCGAGGGGGCGAGCCTCCTCGAAGGGGAGGGGTTGGCCCTCCTGAAGGGACCGACCGAAGGGGTCAAGGCCGTCGCCTTCTCGCCGACGGAGCCGCTGCTGGTCTCGGGCAACCTCGACGGCACGGTCTGCTTCTGGGACCTCACTACCGGGCGGCTCAGGAACGCGGTCAAGGGGCACAAGAAGTCCTTCCATGCCTTCGCCTTGTCGCCGGACGGCAAGACCCTCGCCTCGGTTGCCGAGGACGAATCCATACTCCTGTGGGACGTCAAGACCGGCAGCGTGTCCAAGAAGCTGACCGGGCCCAAGAACGGCAGTACCTGTGTCGCCTTCTCGTCCGACGGCAAGTTGCTGGCGACCGCCGGGCCTGCTAATTTCGATACGCAGGAGCCGCCGATCCAGGTGTGGGACAGCAGTACCGGACAGCGTCTGCCGCGCTTCAAGGGGGAGCTTGTCGGCCCGGACTTTGTCGCCTTCCGGCCCTACTCGACCGTGCTGGCTTCCATCGGCGGTTGGAGGCAGAAGGGTCCGCGCTTTCAGGACGCGGCCACGGGACAAGGAGTCAAAACCCGTTCGGGCCGCTGCCGACCGGCCACGTGCTTGGCTTCTCACCGGACGGCTGGAAGCTGGCGATTGGCTACCACCGCTTCGATGACGATGCGGCCCCCGCCATCCACGACATGGAAAGCGGCAAGGCAACGCCGCTGCCGGACCTGAAGAACGGAGCCAGCAGTCTGGCCTGGTTCCCCGACGGCAAGAGGCTCGCCGTCGCCTCGGACGAGGCCCTGCTCCTGTATGACAGCGGCTCGGGCAAGGTGCTGCGCAAGGTCGATCGGGCGCATCCCTGGGGCCTTGCCGCGGTGGCCTGCTCGCCCGGCGGCACCCTCCTGGCCACCGCGGGCAGCGGCCAGGTCAAGGTCTGGGTCGTCGCCGACCTGTTCGACGACAAGTCCGCGGTCGCGGCCAACGAACTCAAGAAGATCGGCCAGGTGACGCGCAAGGGCAGAGGCTTTCGCGTGGTCGTCAACCAGGACTGCACCGACGAGCAACTGGCGGTCCTGGCCAAAGTGCCGAGCGTGGCCGAACTCGAGATCAACTTCAACAACAACGTGACCGACGCCGGCCTCGCACATCTCAAGAACCTGAAGGGGCTGCGCGTGCTGAACATTGGCTCGCTGGGGCAGATCACCGACGCCGGCCTGGCCCACCTGGCTGGACTGACCGGACTGACCCGCCTGGACGTCCACAGCGCGAAAGCGAGCCCGGCCGGCCTGGTCCACCTCGAGAAAATGACGCAAATGCAGTCCCTGGTCTTGCCCAATAACATGCCCGACGCCGGCCTTGTCCACGTCAAGGGAATGACGCAGATGCGCTCCTTTGGGGTGCCCGCCACTGTCACGGACGCCGGCATGGCCAACCTCGCCGGCATGACCGAGATGGAAGACCTCGACCTTTCGGACTGCAAGATGACCGACGCTGGCCTGGCCCATCTGAAAGGGATGACCAAACTGATCCGGCTACAGCTGGGCGGCAACGAGGCCATCACCGACAACGGCACCGGCTTCCTCGCGGGCATGACCGAACTGGAGCAGCTGGGCTTCCAGCGCACCCGGCTTGGCGACGGTACCATGGCCCGCCTGAAGGGACTGACCAAACTGAAGCGACTGAACGTCTTCGGCTCCCAGGTCACCGACGCCGGCCTCGCGTCTCTCGCCGGGTTGACGGAGCTGACCAACCTGGACGTCAACGGCTTGCAGGGACTGACCGGTCCCGGCCTGGCGCATCTGAAGTCGCTGCCCAAGGTGACGTTCCTGCATCTCACCCAGACGGGGATCACCGACGCGGGCTTCGCCAGCGTCAAGGACCTCAAGCAACTGGAAGTCCTTCACCTCCCGGGCAAGCTGACGGACGCCGGCCTGGCCCACCTGGCGGGACTGCCCAAGCTGTACGTGGTCGGGTTCGAGAAGGTCCCCGGAGTGACGGGTCCAGGGCTGCAGCACCTGGCCGGTCTGAAGGGCGTGACAACCCTTTCCCTGGTCCAGACAGGCGTGACCGACGATGGTTTGAAGAACCTCGCCGGTCTGAAGCAGCTCCAGTACCTCGATCTTCCGCCCCGGATCGGGGACGCGGGCCTGGCCAACGTCGCGGGACTGACCGAGCTGACCTCTCTGGGACTGGTGGGGACCCAGATAACCGACAACGGCCTGGTCCACCTCAAGAAGCTGTCCAAACTGCAGACCCTCAACCTCTGGAAGACAGCTGTGACCGAGGCGTGCCTGGTCCACCTCAAGGACCTGCCGGCGCTGCGGAACCTTTACCTCAGTGAGACGCCGGTCACCGACGCCGTGGTGCCGGCCCTGAAAGCGATGCCCAAGCTCACCAACGTGGCGCTGTACCAGACCGCCCTGTCGCCTGCCGCCGTCGATGACCTGAAGAAGGCATTTCCCAAGGCGTCCATCGAGTTCTCGGCAGCGCCGAAACGGCCCAAGCCAGGCGCCTTCGCGGAACTCAAGGCGTTCGCGGAGGTCAACGCCACCGATGAGGGCGTCTACGTGTTCATCAAGAACACGGCCCTGGACGCCGACCTGGCCAAGCTGCCGAAGGTCAAGGGGCTGATCCAGCTGGACCTGGGCCAGATGGAGAACCTGACTGACGCCGGGCTGGCACACGTCAAAGACCTCAAGGAACTGCGCGTGCTCCGGCTTGGCAGGGCCGAGAAGATCACCGAAGCCGGCCTGAAGCACCTGGCCGGGCTGACCGACCTGAAGTCGCTGGACCTGCAAGAGACCAAGGTGCCGAAAGCCGGTTTGACGGCCCTGAAAGGGATGACCAAACTGGAGACACTCAACCTGAACTCCACGGGCATCACCGACAACGACCTGGAGCCGCTGGCCGGTCTGTCGAAGCTGAAGTCGCTGGCCCTGGCCGGCTGCAAGATCAAGGGGGATGGTCTGGCACACCTCAAGGGGCTGATTGAGCTGGAATCGCTGAGCCTTGTGGGCAACGCCGAACTGGCCGACGCCGGCCTGGCGCACCTGGCCGCTCTGCCGGCGCTGACGGACCTGGAACTCAACGAGACCACCATTACCGATGCCGGTCTGGAGAACCTGAAAGGGGCCAGGCACCTGGTCCATCTTGGCCTGGGCGGCACCAAGGTGACCGACGCCGGCTTTGCCCACCTGGCCGTGCTGATGGAATTGCAGGAGCTGGAACTGGCCCCGCTCCCGGGACTGAAGGGGCCGGGGTTGAAGCACCTGGCAGCGCTGAAGATGCTCACCGGTCTGAGCCTGCGCGGGACTGGCGTGATGGACGCCGGCCTGGAGGGCGTCGCGGGGCTGAAGCAGCTGCGGTACCTGGCACTGCCGGATGGCACCACCGACGCCGGCCTGGCCCACGTGGCCGGTCTGACGGCACTGCAGCAGCTGGACCTGGGACGTTCTCCCGGCATCACCGGTCCCGGTCTGAAGCACCTGGGCAAGCTCCCGGGGGTCAAGTTCCTCAACCTGGTCAACACCGGAGTTACGGACGCCAGCCTGGCACAGGTCGCGGAACTGACGCACCTGAGTGGACTGGAGCTGCCCCAGAGCATTAGCGACGCCGGGCTGGCGCACGTCAAACCGCTGACAGGTCTGGAGCACCTCGGCCTGTACAAGACGAAGGTGACCGACGCCGGACTGGTCCACGTCAAGGAGCTGAAGAACCTCAAGAGTCTCCAGCTGAGCCAGACGGGCGTGACCGACGCCGGCCTGGATCATCTCAAGGGGATGACCGCCCTGCAGGCGGTCTACCTCGACGGCAGCAAGGTGACGAAGGCGGGGGCCGCCGCGCTCCGCAAGGCGCTGCCGAAGGCGCGGATCTTCGTTCGGGAAGAATGAAAGTATGAACAAAGAGGGGGGCGCGAACCTATTTCCCTCTCCCTCGATCCTGAAATAGGAAGCTTCCTTTAGGCGGTATCGGGAAAAAGGTTGGGCCACAGTCCCCGTGGGTGCGCTGCGCGACCCACGGCTGAGTTATGCAACCCCTTCGGGGTAGGAAGACAACGGCAGCCCGGTTTTCTACCCCGAAGGGGTTGCATAGCCCAGCCGTGGGTCGCGCAGCGCACCCACGGGAAGGAGGGCGGACCAACGATTGTCCTCAAACCGCCTTATCGGCGATTCGGAGTGGACAAAAGATCGCGAGATCGTACATGTCACTCCAGGCGTTTGTGTTGTCCCGAGATTGTTGTGGAGGATCTTTCAATGGGTATGGTTGGTATTGCTCTCCTGGTGCTTGGTGGCATCGTCGCTCTCATCGGCCTCATCTGGCTTCTGGTTGCGGCCTTTCAAGAGAGTGTGTTGTGGGGTCTGGGTAGCTTGCTTGTCCCCTTTGTCGCCCTCATCTTCGTGATCATGCACTGGGATAAAGGGGGGAAACCCTTCCTGGTCAACCTCGGCGGCGTGGCTCTGGTGGTTGTGGGGTCATTCATGACCGGGACACTCTTCACGCAGTGACGGGCTTTTTCGTGCGTCAGACGTATCAGGTTAAGCCACGACCTGGAACCGCGTAACGTCGCGGCAGAACGGAATCCTCCACGTCAAGAGAGCAGGCGCAGTCGGGCGATGGCGCGGTGAACCTCGCCGCGCAGGACCCAGGAACGCAGGGCCGGGAGAGCGGCCTGCAGCGCCGGAAGGGCCGGCAGTGCCGCCGGACCCAGCTCACCCAGCATCCGGGCAGCCTGGGCCCGCAGCAGGGCCTGGCCATCGGGCGGATCGTCCCGGATGGCCTCGGCCAGGACCGGCACCGTCTCCGGAACGCACTCACCCCAGCGAGCCAGGTTGATCGCCGCCAGCCAGCGGACCGGGCCCGCCGCGTTGCGGAGGGCGTCGGCCAGGACGCGACGCGACTCGCCCGGCTGCTCGTCCAACTCGCACAGCAGATGCGGAAAGGCGAGGGCCGTGCGGTCTTCGCCGTGCAATCCTGTGTAGGCATTGGGGTCGGGTCTGTCGAAACGGCCGACGCTGAGAGCGGCCAGGGCAGCGTCGGTGTGCCGGCCCAGGCGGAGCAGGGCCAGGGCCGCGGCCCGGGAGGTCCCAGTCGGAGCAGGTGCCAGCAACCGCACCAGGTCGGGCAGCAGCTCTTGAACCCCGGTCCCGAGCAGGCCGGCAGTCTCGGCCGCGGCCGCCGGGGACTGACTGGCCAGGACTCGCCTCAGCAGCGAGAGGATTCGGGGCGTGAGGGAGCGGAACCGACGCATCAGCAAGGCCGCCTTGTTTGGCCAGGCCCCGGAAGGCTGGGCCGGATCCAGCAACTTCTCGAGCCGGGCCAGGACATCCGGGTCTTCCGGGTTGAGGCTGGCCAGGACCTCGGCGGCGGCAAAGCCCGCGTCCGGGTGGCCCAGCAACGGCCGGACCAGTGGGGCCACAGCCGGCATGGGATCCTTCTCTACCATGATCCGCAGCACGTCCAAGGTCCCGGAGGCCGGATGATCACGCAGGAACTCCAGGACGAAACCAAGGGCCGGCTCTTGCTCGCCGGTGATCTGGAAAAGGGAGCGGGCCGCCGCCATCCGCACCCAGGGATACTCCTTGCGGGCGAGAAGCTCCTGGAGGGCGGCCACGTAAGGCCGGCCCGCGGGCCCGAGCTTGCCCAGGCGCTCGGCCGCACGGACCAGGATGCCGGGGGGCTTGTGGGTCAGCATGCGGGCCAGGAGCCGGCGGGCCTCCTCGTTGCCGGGGCCCTTCCACCACACCGGCAATCGGGCGTAGCGGACATTGCGCCGCAGAGGGGGCCGCTGCACTTCCTCCCGCCAGACGCCGCCGGCATAGCGCTGGATTGTCAGCAGGATGCCCTGGGCACCGTGGTCGTCGGCGGAGAGGTGGCCCTTCAGTTCCGCGACGACTCGCTCCCCCGAAGGATCGCAGACCTCCAGGGCATCACGAACCTCATCGCTCACCTCGTTCTTCTGCTGCAGTACCAGCTGGCAGAGCGCCGGCACCCGGTCGCGCAGGGCCGGATAACGCCGGCCCGCCTCCGCACCGGCCCGGGCGATCCCGGTCGCAATCATGGAGGGAACCACGGAGATCCCCGGCACGCTCAGCAGACGGTCGAGATGAGGCAGGAAGGGGGCCAGGTCGAGATAAGGAGCAAGACCAGAGAAGACGACGGCGGCGTCGGACGGCTCGGCCACTTTAGGCCCAAAAGCCGCGAGCAGGTCGGGGGCCAGCTCAGTCGCCCCCGGCCCGACCTGGCCAATCACGTTCGCCAGGAACCCCCGACCCTGCAAGTAGGTCCCCCGCTCCAGGATTTCCCACAGCGGTCGGACAGCCGAAGCCGCATCCGGACCAAGCGCTCCAGCGCCTCCAGCACCGGCGCGTACTGGTTGGCGTTCAGCCGGTTGAGCAGGTCCAGCAGGATCCGCACCGCCAGCCCCGGCTCAACATCGACAGCCTCCAGGGCGGCGATCTCCGCGACACGCCGCTCCTGGTTGCGTTCCTGGGACAGCAACTCACACAGCGACAGGCCCGGCTTCCCTGGCCTTTGGGCCGATGGCCGTCAGCGCCAGCACCGCGGCCAGGCGGACCGCCGGCCTGTCTTGCAGCGCCTCGACCAGGGCTGGCACGGTCTCACTGGCCCGGGGCCCCAGCCTGGCCAGGGCATTGGCCGCCGCGGTCCGCACTCGTTCGTCCTCATCGTCGAGGAGTTCGACCAGCCGAGACACTTCCGAGCCCACCAGGGACACCAGGCAGCCGGCAGCCGCATTCCGCACTTTTGTCGAGGCATGGTCGAGCAGCAGTCGGCAGGCTTCTTCCACCTCGTCGGCGGAGAAGCTTTTCGGCAGATCGGTGATGGCCTGGAGGACCAGTCGCTCATTGCCTTCGCGCAAGGTTCGCCGGTAGAGAGGCACCGCCGACTCTCCGCCCAGCCGGCACAGCAGGGCCAGCAGCTGGGCGTCGTTCCTGTCGCCCTGCAGGTTCAATCCCGCCGGCAGCGGCGACGTCTCGGTGGGCGGTAACGGGGGCACGTCGGGAGCGGTCTCCAGGAAGGCAAGGACTTCCAGCACGTACTCCAGCAGATCAAGCAAGACGCCGCGGACCCGGGACCGTCGCTCCCCGACCAGCCGGTTGGCCGTGTTAGCTGCCCGTGTGGCTGCCAGGTGCGGTGGCGCAGCGGTCAGGCACGCGGCCAGTTCATCGCGCAGCGAGGTCGCTTGTGACCGGATGTCTCCTCCGGTCAGAAGGAGCTGGAGCACTCCGCTCACCAGATCGTTCAACCGTTCTCCCACGTCCGGATTCGTGGTCATTTGCGCCTCTTCCTTCGGTGACCTGTTGTGGTTGATCGCTGCCCTTGTTCGTCGAGCAAGATCGGGTAAACGCCAATGAACGGAGTGTGCTGCCTGCGCTCGGTTTCGGTCATGCCAGGAGTCGCAGCCGGGCGATGGCCCGGTGAACTTCGCCGCGCAGGACCCACGAACGCAGCCCCGGAAGTGCGGCCTGCAGTTCCGGAAGCACCGGCAAGGCCGCCTGACCCAGCTCTCCCAGTGTCCGGGCGGCCTGGGCCCGCAGCAGGGCCCGGCCATCGGGCAGATCGTCGCGGATGGCCTCGGCCAGGACCGGCACCACCTCCGGCACGTACTCACCCCAGCGAGCCAGGTTGATCGCAGCGAGCCAGCGGCCCGGGCCGGCCGCGTTGCGAAGGACCTCGGCCAGGACGCGGTGCGACTCGCCCGGCTGCTCGTCCAGTTCGCACAGCAGATGCGGAAAGGCGAAGACCGTGAGCTTTGGTCCGTGCATTCCCACGGAGGCATTGGGCTGGGGCTTGTCGTAGAGGCCGGCACTGAGGGCGGCCAGAGCGCTGTCGGTGTGCCGGCCCAGGCGCAGCAGGGCCAGCGCCGCGGCCCGGGAGGTTTCGGCCGGTTCGCTGGCCAGCAGCCGCAGCAAGTCGGGCAGCAGCTCTTCCACTCCGGCCCCCAGCAGGCCGGCGGCCTCGGCCGCAACGGCTGCGGACTGGCTCGCCAGCGCCTGCTTCAGCCGAGGAAGGATTCGGGGCGTGAGAGAGCGGAACCGAAGAAGCAGCCTGGCTGCGTGGCTCCCGCTGTGAGGCTGGCTTGGATCCAGCGAGCTGTCGATCAAAGCCAGGACATCCGGGTCTTCCGGATTGAGACTGGCCAGGATCCCAGCTGCAGCATCCCCGGCGTACTGGTCGGTCAGCAGCGGCCGGACTAGCGGCCCAAAAGCCGGCGTGGGGCCCACCTCTCCCAGGATTTCCAGGACCATCGAGAACCCGCTGCTCGGAGGATCGCGCAGCAGGTCCAGGGCGAACCCCAGAGCTGGTTCCCGATCCCCGGTGATCCGGTAGATGGCCCGGGCCCCCTCCATCGCCACCCAGGGGAGTTTTTTCCAGGCAAGAAACCCCTGGAGGGCGCCAACGTACGGTCGGGCCGCGGGCCCGATCTTGCCCAGACGCTCGGCGGCACGGACCAGGATGCCCGGCGTCTTGTGGGTGAGCATGAGGCCAAGGAGCCGGCGCGCCTCCTCAATGCCGGGGCCCCGCCACCACACCGGCAGCCGGGCGTAAGGGGCCCTGGGCCGAAGAGACGGCCGCTGCACTTCCTCACACCAGACGCCGCCGGCGTAGCGGCTGATCGTCGCCAAAATGCCCTGGGCAACGGGGTAGTTGTCGGCGGAAAGGTGCTCCGCAAGATTGGCGACGACTCGTTCCCCCGAAGGATCGCAGACCTCCAGGGCGTCGCGAAGCTCATCCTTCACTTGATCCTTCTGGCGAAGCACAAGCTGACAGAGCGCGGGCACCTGATCGCCCAGGGCCGGATAACGCCGACTGTTGTCGGAACCTATCCGAGCAATGCCCATTGCGATCATGAGAGGGACCAGAGAGTTTCCCGGCACCCTCAGCAGCCGGTCGAGATGAGGCAGGAAGGGCGAGAGATCCACGTACGGAGCAAGACCGGAAAAGACGGTAGCGGCGATGGAAGGTTCGGCCGCTTTCGGGCCAAGGGCCGTGATCAGGTCTGGTGCCAGCTCGGCCGCTCCCGGACCGAGTTGAGCAATCGCAGGAGCCAGGGACCATTGGCCCTGCGCCTGCGTTCCCCGGAGGAGGATGTCCCAAAGCGGGCGTGCTGCCGATCTTGCATCCGGACCGAGAGCCCCGAGCGCTCCCAGCACCGGCGCGTACTGGGTGGCGTTCAACTGGTTGAGCAGGTCCAGCAGGGTCGGCAGCGCCAGCTCCGGCTCGACGTCAACAGCCTCCAGGGCGGCGATCTCCGCGAACCGCCGATCCTGGTTCCGTTCCTGGGACAGCAGCTCACACAGGGCTGGCCCGGCCTCCCGTGCCAGCAGGCCAATGGCGGTCAGCGCCAGCACTGCCGCCAGGCGGACCGCCGGCCGGTCTTGCAGGGCCTCGACCAGGGCTGGGACGGCATCGCCGGCCCGGTGTCCCAGCTTCGCCAGGGCATTCACCGCCGCGACCCGCACTCGTTCGTCCTCGTCTTCCAGGAGTTCGACCAACCGAGACACCTCCGTTCCTGCGAGGGACACCAAGTATCCAGCCGCTGCCGTCCGCACACTTGTCGAGGCATGCTCAAGCAGCAGCCGGCAGGCTTCTTCCACCTCCTCGCTGGAGACGATTGTCGGCAGCTCGGTGATCGCCTGGAGGACCAGTCGCTCGTTGCCCTCGCGCAAGGTCCGCCGGCAAAGACCTGCTGCCGCCTCCCCTCCCAGCCGGCACAGCAGGGCCAGCAGCTGGGCGTCGTCCTTGTCGCCCTGGAGGTTCAATCCCACAGGCAGCGGCGACGTCTCGCTGGGGGGCAGAGGCGGCAGGGCGGGATCGACCCCCAGGGAGGCAAGGACTTCCAGCATGCACTCCAGAAGGTCAAGCAAGACGCCCCGGACCCGGGAGCGGCGTTCCCGGATCAGCCGGTCGGCAGTCGCCACCGCCCGCGCGGCCGCGGAGTGCGGTGGAGCATTGGCAAGACACTCGGCCAGTCCGTCGCGCAGCGGAGCCGACTGCGCACGGATGTCCCCGCCGGTCAGCAGGAGCTGGAACACTCCGCCTACCAGGACATTCAGTCGCTCACCCACGTCCGGGTCAGAAATGGCCATCCGCGCACTCCCGCCGGGGATTGCCTGGGTTAATCGCCGACCTTGTTCTATCACGGCTCAAAGGGACATTCCACCTCCCCCCGTCCGACCTGTTCACCCGCAAACGATCGAACAGGCCGAAAAAACGGAGGGTGACCAACAATTTGAATGCTCGGCCGGGAAACCTGGTAGAGTAGATCAATGAGTCTATTGGTCGCAAGAGGTCTCTGGTCAGTTGTCGAAAAGCAGAGACATGACAACATCGCCGTTACCCCGTGTCTTCCCGTTGCATCTGAGCATCCTGGAGAAATTCTTTCTCCTGGAAGACCGTCCGGGGTTCCCCATGACGTTCGTCATCCAGCTGACCTTTGGAGGGCAGATCGACCGGATCGCCTGGGAAGGGGCCCTGGCAGGGGCCCTGGCCTTTCAGCCGCTCTTGACCGCGAACCTCGGTCCAGGCAAGGCCAATCGGATCTGCTGGGTGCCGGCCGGCAGGCCATTCCCCATCTCCGACTGGGGGCCGGAAGGGCAGGCCCTCACCTGTCCCGGCGCCAGCGAGAGGATCGATCTGACCCGCGAAACCGGCTTGCGCGTCTGGGTCCGGCAAGGACCGGAGCGGGCGGTGGTCACCTTGCAATTTCACCACGCCTGCACCGACGGCATCGGCGCTTACCGGTTCATTGGCGAACTGCTGGCGGCCTACGGGATTCTGACCGAGGGGCCGGCTCGCCACGTGCTGTCGGAACTCGACGGGGGCCTGCTGCGCGGCCGGCAGCGGCGCGCCCTGGGCCGCGAACTTCCCTCGGCCTTCCGGTCCGCCTGGCGAGCCCTGTGCTACGGCTGTGGGTTGTTTGGCCGCAGCCCGGCGCTTCTGGCGGCGCCCTCCGCGCCCTCGGGCCCTGGTTTGGCGGAATCTTCCTATCCCGGCTTCTGCACCTTCTCCTTCGACCAGGCCATGCACCACCGCCTGCGCGACGTCGCCATCCAGAAGGGTGTGATGCTCAATGACCTGCTGCTGCGCGACCTGTTCCTGGCGCTGCGGCAATGGAATCGTCCCCACTACTGGTGGCGGGAGCATCCCCGGCTGCGGGTCATGATGCCCACCGACCTGCGCGAGCGACGACCTGTCCATGCCGGCCGCGAACATGGTCGGCTACACGTTCCTCAGCCGAACCACCCGGGAGATGTCCGCTCCGGACGACATGCTCCGCGGCATCGGCGCCGAGACGGCTTCCATCAAGCAGCTGCGGTCGGGCGCTAATTTCCTCGAAACGCTCCTGACCGCCGATTTTGTCCCCGGGCTTCTTTCTTTCGTCCTGCCCACCCGCTGGAGTCTCTGCACCGCGGTCCTTTCCAACGTCGGCGACCCGAGCCGGCGTTTCACCGCCAAGCTGCCTCGCAAAGGGGGACGGGTCCATGCCGGCAACCTTGTCCTGGAGGACATCACCGGCGTGCCTCCCTACCGCCCCAAGACCCGGGTCACCATCTCCGTCTTCCAGTACGATCGCCGCCTGACCCTGTGTCTCCGCTGCGACCCGCACCTGTACCGTCTCGAAGAGGCCGAGCAGTTGTTGCGGGCCTACGTGGAGCAGTTGCAAACCAGCGTCAAGGAATGGCGTCCCGCCACGGTTTCGATCGGTGCTTCCGCCGAGAAGGAACCGCAGCCAGGCGATCCCGCCCCCACCCCCGGGGATCACCCACCTCTGTTTGAAGATCGGCAAATCGCGTAGAATCCGGACAGGCGCATCTGGCGAACGGGACGGTTTCCCGTGGGAGACCGCCCCTGATTCCGCGACTACCGGAAGGAACGACACCATGAAGCAGCGACAAAGCCTGACGCGGCGAGCCGCCCTCACGGGTCTCGCCGGCCTGGGTGGACTGACCGTGGCCCTGGAGGGAGGCCCTCTGCCGGGCCTGGGTGGGCTGGGGTCAGCCCAGGCGCAGCCCTTGCCACCGCTGGTGGAGGCGATCCCGATCAAGGGCAAGGCCGGCCCTGGCCTGGAACCGTTCGACACATCCATGATCCAGATCATGGAGCGGCACGGCATCCCGGGGGCGGCCCTGGCCATCGCCCGCAACGGCAAGCTGGTCCTGGCCAAGGGCTACGGCTGGTCCAACGTCCAGACCGGCGAGGCCGTGCAGCCGGAAACCCTCTTCAGCCTGGCGAGCCTGTCCAAGCCCCTCACCGCCGTCGCCACCCTCAAGCTGGTGGAACAGGGCAAGCTCGGCCTGGACGATCCGGTGCTGGACCGCATCCGGGACATCCAGCCGCCGCGCGGCGCCCGGATGGACCCGCGTTTCCGCACCGTCACGATCCGCCAGTGTCTCAACCACTCCGGCGGCTGGGACCGGATGGTCGCCGGCGACCCCATCAACTGGGAGCCGCAGATCTGCCGGATGTTCCGGGTCCGACCGCCCATCTCCGCGAGCCAGCTGCTCTCGGTCATCCTGGGCATGCCCCTCAACTTCGACCCGGGAACGGACGCGAAGTATTCCAACGTCGGCTACGTCATTCTGGGCGAGGTCATCTCCCGGATCAGCGGCCAGCCCTACGACCGCTTTGTCCTCGACAACGTCCTCAAGCCGATGGGCGTCACCCGGGCCGGGCTGCACGGCTTCGACGGCAAGTACGTGGCGGGGGAGGCGCTGCGTTACCTATCGGGGTCGTTCATCCCACTGCCGCCGATGCTGCTGCCGATGATCAACGCCGCAGGGGGCTGGACCACTTCCGTGGTGGGCCTGGCCCGCTTCCTGACCAACCTGGACGGCAGCCGGGGCAAACCGATCCTGAGCGACAAGCTGCGCAAGGAGATGCTGGACCCACCGCCCCGGCCGATCCAGCCGCGTCCGAATGGCACCTGGTTCGGCCTGGGCTGGGACAGCGTGCTGCGCACCGACACGGCCTTCAGCTACTTCAAGGACGGCAGCTACCAGGGCATTCGGACCTTCATGAAACGGCTGCCCAACGGGGTCAACTGGGTGCTGCTGTACAACGCCAGCATGGAATTTGACCCCGTGGACATGCAAATCACCGCCAGCACGGTCCAGGAGGTTCGCCAGCTCATCGAGCGGTTCGAGAAGTATCCGGACATTGATCTGTTCAAGGAATATCCGTGAGCGGTCCTGGAGTCAGGGTCGCCCCCCCAGAACATGTCTGGGTGGGGCGACCGGCCGCAAATCTGCATGCCGTCCGCTGCTTGCACAGCAATTCCCGGACTCGTGCCGTCAGCGCCTGGCCGGGTCGGGAGCGGCGACCGAGAAGGTCCGTTCGATTCGGGCGACGTTGCCTTGCCGGTCCTTGATCGAAACGATCAGCTTGCCTCTGGGAAGGCGGGGAAGCGGCTGGGCCAGCTTCAGCTCCCAGCGATTGGTCCGGCAGAGCCTTGAACTTGCCGGCCAGGTTCTGGCCGGCCGGGACGCCGTCGAGCGGGGAAATCGGCGGTGACCTTGAAGCTGTCCATGTCCAGGCCGCTGCCGTAATCGTGCATGCCGAGCAAGATGTGCGTCAGCGGCTCCGTGCTGCGCCAGGCTCGCGGCGCGGCCAGCGTCAAGGTGGGACGGCCCTCGTCGAGGAGCCAGCCGCGGCGCGCCTCCGGGTCCTTCGGATCGGGGCAGTCGATGGGGCTGCCCAGGTCGATCCAGCGGACCAGGGTGAGCTTGTCCTCGTCGCTCAGCGGCGCGACCTTGATGAGCTTGCCGTCGGGGCCCTTGTACGTCCCGGCCACCGCTTCCGGCGGCGGCATGGCGCTGCCGGTGTAATCGACGTCCATCCGCTCGCGATGATGGTGGTGGCCCCAGTTGACCATGTGCTTGTCGTTGTCGTAATCCAGCGGCGGGCTGTCGATGTCCTCGTTGCGGAAGCCGTCGAGCCGCCGGCCGTACACTTTCCAGATGAGCGGACTGCGCCGGGACTGGAACGGCGGCGAATACTGGGCCAGGCGAGCGTAGGTTCGCGGGCAGATTTCGCCGCAACTGGGGGAAACCCGACCAGGTCACGTGTCCCGCGGCAAACCCGGACTTGGCTGTCGGGCCGATAATCGTCCAGCGCCAGCCGGCCGGCCGGCTTCTCGTTCTTGATCGTGTGACAGGCAACGCAGCTGCGATCCAGGATCGGCTTGACGTCGCGGTAGAACTCCACGTCCTTGACCTGCTGGACGAACCGCACGCCGGTACGGTCTTGCACGTCCGACTTTGCGGCCGGAGCGGTCATTGGCCTTGGTCGTGAACAGAGGATGTTCTTTGGTCAGGTCCCAGACCTGGTAGTCGGGCTTGGCGGCCGCGGTCTGCTCGAAGGGCGGTCGGTTTCTGGCTGTGGGCATGGCAGCCGCCGCAATTGTTGCGGATTTCGCCGGGACGGACCTGGTGCCAGGTCTGGGCCATGTTCAGCACCATGCCGTTGTTGTCGAGCGTCTGGAAGGTCCAGGCGACGTCGGCCGGGATCTTGGCCAGGAAGCTGGTGTCGGGATTGCCGTCGGGGTCGAGCGGCTGCTTGCCGTCCGCTGGCGAACTTGCGGACCGGGAAATTCGCCCAGGATGCGCAGCCGTTCCTCGGAGTTGCTGACCGAGCGCGAAATGGCGGGTCCGCGGTTCCTTTCGGTGGCCCAGGTCGCTGACCGGCTCCAGGATCACGATGCGGATGCCCCAGATGTCGCTGTTCTCGTACAGGCCGGCGTCGGCGCCTTGCTGGCTCCAGTTGCCGAGGGTCGGCGCCAGCTCGCGCCACATCTGCTTGCGATCGTTGGGCTCTCGGCGAGCGGGCGGTGACGGAGCCGGGCGGCACGATGCCGCCGGGATAGCTCTCGCGCTTGTACAGGCTCGAGCGTACCGACCAGGCCGAACGGCGTGCCGGCGGGCAGATGCTTCGATTTCTTGCCGTCGTTGCGATGCACCAGCCGGCGCGGCTCGTCCACGCCGTAGATGCGCTTGTACGGCACCAGGGCCCGGGGCCACAGTTCCTGATACTTCGGATCGTTCTTGATGAGCAGCATCTTCGAGGGGTGGTTGATCGGCCGGCCCGACTTCAGCAGGTAGATGCCGGCGTCGTAAACCGGCGTGGATTGGTCCTGCGCGTCCCACGGCAGGGACCAGGTCAGCAGCAGATGATTGTCGGGGGCGGCCGACGGATGCGTGACGTTGCCCACGAAGGTCTCGTTGTTGACGTTGCCGGTCTTGTGATTGGGCCGAACGTCCTCCTCGCTGGCAAACAGCGTCAGCTTGACGAGGCCGAACGGTGCAAAGCGCCTGGCGCCGGGCAGGAACCGCGGCTGCCCCTCCGGGAGTTGCATCGGGAACTTCCAGAAAGTGCCGAAGCCGTCCGTCGAGCCGGTCTGGTAATACGACTCGACGACGATGCTTTCATCGGAGAGCTGGGTCTGGAAATGGACCGCCTGGCCGCGCGGCGAACCCAGGGCGCTGGTGAGCGGTCCCCAGTTGGTGCCGTCCGGGTGAATGGCCCAGATGCCCCATTGCTCGTCGCCGCGCAAGCCCTGGGTTTCCAGCGAGCTGAACATCACCCGCCCGTCCTTGAGGGGAGTCGGATGGAGGGCGCCGCCGAGGTTCATCGGTCCGATCAGCTCGACGTTGCTGCCGTCCTCGTCCATGACGAACAGCTGCACGGCGGCCTGGGTTTGCTCGCGGACGCCGCGATAGCCGTTGCGGTCGCTGACGAACACGACCTTGCCGCCCGGCACCGGGCACGGTGCCAGGTTGTGTACGCCGCGCGGGTGCGAGTCGGTTCCCTCGGGCACGACTCCGGTGTTCGGGAGTGCGTTCCTGGTGGGTAAGCTGAACCACCTTGCGAGTGGGAACGTGAATCTTGTAGATGTCCGACCCTTGGCGGCTGCGCACTCGGGTCATGTGGGCCTCCTCCTTGGTGCCCATGTGGTGGAACTTGGCGAAATAAACCCACTGGCCGTCGAACGACACCATCGGGTCGGTGATGGACTCCTGCTGGCTCCACCGCCACCAGCGATTCGTCCCGCCCATCCGGGTGCAGAAGTCTCAGCTCCGCCCCTGGCGCATTGGTCTGGTGCAGCCCGGCCTGGTTGAGGTGGTTGATCTGGTAATACTCCTTGGGATAGGGCCGCGGCACGCGCACGTAAACAATGGGATAGTCGAACTTGACGCTCTTGTCGGTCGAGACGAGCGGGGGGAAATCGTGCGCGGCGATCCCAGGTGCGGCGCGGGAAGCATTTGGTGTCCCCTTGCTCCTCGGTAGGGGATAGCTGGGCCGGCCTGTCGGCGCCGCTGGCGGTCGGGCTCTGGTCAGCGAGCCGGCCGAAGGGCCGGCCAACGTGGCCAGCAGCAGGAAGAGGACGAGCAGCTTCAGTTTGGCGGCAGACATGGTGTGCAGCACTCCTCGAGTCAAGGCGACCGGGGTGGGGGCCGGCGCCATGGCGCCGGCGGTAAGCAGGGGAGGGAACGGAGGATATTGTAGGAGGGCCGCCTGGCGCTGTCATGTCCAACCTCGCCTCTACGGCTTCGCCTGGCCCCTTTTCAGCACCAGGCCCAGCGCGGTGCAATCCCTGTCGTTGGGTGGATTATACCGAACGACAGCGGACGGGACAATTCGCCACAAGAAAGGGAAAGGCCCCTCTCCAACGAGCCGCCGGGACATACCCGGCGGCTCGTCGGGCTGGGGACGGGGGTGCATGGGTTGCATTCGCGGCGACACACACAACGCTCTGGGAGGCCCGCACTCCGAGCTTGCCTGCCCTGCCTGCCATATGTTTTGCAGAGGCGGAGAGGCCCGAAAGAGCCGGTCGCTGACGGAGGGATGACAGACGGCGTCATTTGTCTGCCTGCCTGCCAGTTGCCAGGGTATTCGAGGCCTGGCTGGGTGACTGCTTCCCAGCGTCTGCAAGGGCAGGGCGCAGGATCAGTCCGACATCAGCGCGGGAGCCAAGATACCGAACGAAGTGCTGGAAAGTGCCGGAACCTCTTTCGCCGCATGTCGGTATAATGCGTTTGTGCTACCCATGTCGTGCGGGGTTGCGTCCTGACCCGGATGCCCACAGCGTTGGCGGCCACTGCGACGGAGTCAGACCTTCCTGAGCAGTGAACACACGAAGAACAAGCGGCGGTCAACCAAGGAAAAACACGAGCAAGGCCAGCGAAAGAAGAAGATGGGTGCCAGCGGTGAGAAGGGAGACAAGCGGCGTAAACGGCAGCAGCGGAAACGGAGAAGAGCGCAAGAGGAGAAGGGAGAGTGAGGCAAATGGCTCGTGTCAACGTGGGCGATCGGATCAACGATCTCATCGAAAGTGAGCAGTGGGAAAAGGCCCGCGACTAATCGAGAAGGAGTTGATCAAGGAGCCAGACAGTCATTGGCTGCTAACGCAGTTGGGGGAAACTTACTACGAGCAGCGACAATTTCAGAAGGCCCTGGGACTCTTCCTGAAGTCCAGGGACATTGTCCCTGATTGCCCCCTGACGCTGTGGCACCTGGCCGGCACTCTGGATGCTCTTGGGTATCAGAGCGGGGCCCTGCGCCTTTACACCTGGCTTCTGGAGAGCAAGAAGACGGCCGAGGATGACCCATGCTGGGAAAGCAAGGAGTGGACCGACGCCCTCAAGACCGACTGCGTCTTCCGAATCGGCATTTGCTTCCAGCACCTCAACCGCAAGGACAAGGCAAAATCCTGCTTCCGCCGGTATGCCGATCTCCTTCTGGCGGGGGCCGCGGGCTCGTATCCCATTGAAGAGGCCATGCAGCACCTGCGAGAATTGGGGCACAGCAAGCAGGAAGAAGTCGAGAAGGCGTTGCGGAAGACCGCAGACTGGGTCCATCAGGCGTCTGGCAAAGCAAACACGGCAACCGAACTGCCGAAGCTGGACCGCAAGAGGCTGCGGCAGTTACAAGAAACGTGACGGTTCACGGTCCGCTTGGAGGAACCCACGCTGCCTCCCCAGTTGGTAAGGCTGCCGGGGCGTGAAGAAAAGGAGCGAGGTCACACCTTCTCGGCCTGCACCGATTCCTCTGTAAGACCGGAAAAGGATCATGGTTGGGCCTGGGCCAGGTCAGCGATTCTGTACAATCCAGAAAGCGTGACATTATCCCCGCGGGCTGTCTCGCGGCGTGATCGAAGCCGGGGAATGGACTAACCGAAGGTGCATCGATGGCAGCTGCCATCATCTTCATGCAGTGGGAAAGCTACATTGGTGCCTCGGACAGGCGGCCGTTCTTTTCCGAAGAGCCGCTGACGTTCAACACGCGCCAGGAGCGGCTGCACCGCCTGGCCGCTGGTGACCGCCTCTGGCTCGTGTCGCGTTGTCCGGAGGATGGACAGTATTATTTCGTTGCCGTTTTGCGGATTGAGCAGTTGATCCGGAACCCGCCCGGCAGCGAGAAGGCGACCCTCTTCGGCGAGTACGCCATCCGAGCCGACCGGTCCCAGAGCCACGACCTCGGCCAAAGGTTCCCCGCCGAGGGACTCCTCCGTGCCTTCACGTTCGAGACGGGCCGGGCGATCAAGTACGGGGCCAGCATTGGTCAATCGTTGCAGAGCTTGCGTCTGCTCGATTCCAGTGATGAGCGTGTGCTGGATGCCGCCCTCGGCACTATCCAGAAAGGCGAGTCCCCGCCCTTTGTCACGTCCTGTGGTCTGTGGACGAAATGTGACGGTGTGTTCGCAGGTTACTTCTTGAAGAACTGGCACCAGTGTCACGAACCGCTGGCGTTTCTCTTGTCTGACCCACCCCCGGCATTGCGGACAGGGTCGCCGGTGTTCATCCACTCGGATGGAAATCTGCGATTGCTGGCGCGGTTTCGAGAAGGGCAATTCGTAGCGGGCTACAAGCGCACCGTTGAAGCGGAAGAACGCCAGGCGGAGCGTGAGCGGGTCTGGTTGGCTCACCGAGCCAGCACGGTCGATCCGCCGACGAAGCAGGAGTTTGACAAGTTTTGGGATGCTCAGGACGGAGTGCGGGGGCTTTTCCTCATGGACAAGGTCGCTGAGCTGCCGAAGCCAGTCGAGTTCAAGGTCTACGGTCGGGCACTGAATGGGGGTATCCGAGGGGAGTCGGCTATCGATACTTGAGTTTGGCTCAATGCGTGTTGCTCCTGCGGCGGTCTGTGATCTCGGCGGAAACGAATGAGATGTACTTGCAGGCGATCTTGAACGTCGCTGGCTCGAAGGTTGACTGGTAACCGTTCACGAGTCGAGGTTTACAAGCGTACAGACCAGACGAATTCCAAAACAGAGAAACCCAGGCCAGGCCCACTATTGGCAGAACCTGGGTGAGAGCGACCACTGTTCAGCGTCGGGGGTAGTGGGTGGCATTGGGTTGCCAGGTGAGGGGCGTCTGACCCTGCGCCCCCAGATTGCTTCGGCGTGTCGGCCCTCTGCGGGCTGGTGACCTCAGCTTGCGCGGAGGTCGATTTGACCGAGGTAGGTACTCCACGAGCCAACCACAACCTTGCAACACTCGTCCACCCACATTTTCCATAGATCCCGCCCTCTTTCCTGACATTCCCTGACACGGGTCTTTGCGCCGTTGCTATCGGAGCGGCTGAAGAAAAGCCTTCACTGCTGAAGCATCGAACCCGCAGCTCACGAGAAGATGTTCCGTCTCGGCGGCCGCCTCGCGGCATTTCACGGCGTCTTTCTCGAGTAGCTGGTCAAGGTCGGTGATTCCAAACGACCGGGAGATCATCTTCTTTGCGTGCTTGCGGTACTGGGGACTGAGGTCGGGGGGCGGCCCTGGCCTGGAGGATGCTCCCTTTGCCGGGGTTGGGCATTGGGGTGATCAGGAAGCCGAGGGAAAGCAGGTGGGGAACCGTGTAGTTTTTATGGCGGAAGCAGTAGCCCGGCAGCATAGCCGCAAGCGCAGGGGGCATCGGAACTTTGAGCCGGGCGGCGAGCCACTTGCCCACCGCGAGGGCGAAGATGCGGATAAACCGTTCAACATTCAGTGCGTCATCCTCAGCCTCGTCCTCATCCTCAGCCTCGTCCTCATCCTCGTCCTCATCCTCAGCCTCGTCCTCTTCTTCGTCTTCGTCGTCCCCGGCCTTGTCCACCTCCTCGGCAAATAGATCAAGAATACCTTGGGCGTCTGTCCCGGCGGCGGTCTCCAGCTCTTTGCGGAAATCCGGGCATTCATCGGCGTTATCTCTAATAGCCTCCACGAGCGGCATGCAGGCGGGCCGGTTGATCTCGTCCGGGGAGGCGAAAGTCGTCACGAAAAAAAGCCAGGGGGTGAGGCGGCGCAGTGCTCTGCCAACGGATTAACTCGACGATGGCGTCCAACGCTTCCGTCGCCTTTTCCTCGTCGTCATCGACGATGCAGCCGCAGAGGTCGAGATTCACCACGTCGAACTCGCCGAACGGCCTGAGCGCGTTCCGGGACATCGAGCCATCGATGCTGATGTGCTCGAACGGGCCGGGCACAAGCCGCGACGAGGGATGGACGAAGGAGGAAGTCTCGATCATTCGCTGCGCCTGCAGCTCCTGGTAGAGATCAACGGGGCCGCCCTGGCTGGGCTGCGAATAGGACGAGTTGAACCCGAGATACAAGACCTTCGCACTGTACTTCTCGCACATCTTGCATGCTAAGCAGGTCGAGGTAATCCGATGACGGCAGGCCCAGTACGCGGAGCACGCCGTCGGAGCCGGCGGTCCGCTTTTTGAAGATCTGCTCAACCGTTTCGTGAATCCATTGGTGTTTACGGAGATACTGCTTCCTCGGCCGATACCAAGGCAGGCTTAAACTCACGAATGACGGTTGGCAACGGCAAGAGGTCCGGGACGACTTCCTCCGCCAGATTGTCGGGCTCGGGCTTCTTTTTCGCCATATGTGCCTCTAGGCGTCAATCTCCGACCGTGAAAAGCTTGACGATCCCCGCGATCAGCTGCGCCTGTTCGGAACGGCCGAGGCTGTTGAGCAAGCCGTACGCCTCAAGCAGTCTGGCGACGGCGCTGGCGTGGCTTTCGACCCACGGCACCCGCGCTTTATCAACCGCGACGATTGCCATGATCTCGTCGCGAAGATACCCGATCTTGCCCGCCTCGGCCGCCCCCTCAACCTCTTCTTCGTCATCGACGATAATGACCTCGGGTATCTCGTCGGGATCCTCCTCGGTCGCGTCGCGGATTAAGTCGTCCACGGTCGAGGAAAGCTTCTCTACGCTGGCCTTGCGGGTGCTTTCCCGCTTCCGCTTCAATGCCTCAGCTTGCAATAGCTTCAAGGTGTTCCGGATGAGGTGCAACGAGTTGTGGACCCAATTCGCGAGTATCTGGTAATGCGGGTGCGCAGGTGTTAAATGACTCCCGGTCGATGTTCAGGGAGCCTTCCAGCCCTTCGCTCACGAACACCTCGGCCATGACGTCCTCGAGACGTCGTTCCGCCACCTGGTACTTCAGGAAGCTCCGGTCGAATAGCGTACCGCTGGCGCCGTTGATGCGGACGAGTACCCCGTTGTGCTCCTGCGGGACCAGCCTGGGGGTCCAGAAAAAGTAGCCGACGAAGGAGAGCGGGCCGCCGCGCTGCCCCTCAGGGATCTTGGAAAGGTCTTGATTTACGTGCCCGATGAACATGACCGGTCCCTGGAGGGCCTGGTCGGTCTTCGGGTATCCGCGGAATCGGATCGGCCGGAAAAGGCGGACGCCGTCGATGATGACGGAGAAGTCAGGGGCCGCATCCTCCGTAGCAGGAGGCTTGAACTTGGCTTGGTAAGACTGCCGCAGCTCCAATTCGATCGGGTCAAGTTTTGTTGGGCCACGCCTGTCCGGAAGTCGAAACCAATACGGAACGTCAGCATCGGTGAGCTGGTAGGGGTGCTTCTCGATGTACTCAAAAGGCAGAGATAACCCGACCATCCAGAGAACCTGGAAATAGTTGTCAAGCGCGTGCCTCGGCCGGGCATAGAGGTTCCCCTGCGTGTACGCCGAGGCCATGCCATCGACAAGTTGCCGGAATCGAGTCTGCTCGTTGGCATCGTCCCCCCAAGGGAGGCGGGGCTCCTTCAGCAGCGAGTCGGGATTCTCGGGGTCTATCCGTCCTATGTGGAAAATCGGTGGCAGGCGGGTCGTCCGGGTGCCGTGTTCTTCCTCCTCGTCGAGCACCGCCCAGACATCCTGGCTTTGAAGAATGTGGACCACCCTCGGCAGCAACTTGAGGAGGTGGATGGTCGTCCCGTGTCCTCGTTTGTCGGGTGTCCTTTCGGCCCAGATGCGCACCTCCCCGGCCAAGAAGGTGTGCGTGCCAGCCTCATCGACTTTGCTCAGTTCGGCCGCTTCGTCCGGCCGGTGAAGCGTTACATGGGCCAGGAGTTGGTAGTCCGTACCGGCCGTCTTCGTGATGATGGTGAATTGCCGCGTGAGCTGGGCTACCGAAAAAAGCCCGATACCGATCTTCCCGATCAGCCGCCGCCCCTTTTCGCTGCGCGTCGGGTCGGTTTTGGACGTGACGCCGATTTTCGGCCCCCGCTGGGTCCTCTTGGCGCTCCCTCCGATGTGGCGGACGAGATTCGCCAACGCCTCCGGCCCCATCCCCTTCCCGTCGTCACTCACCTTCACGGTGCCGAACCGGGGCGCGTCGGTGGTGATCGACACGGTAGTCGCGTCCGCGTCGTAGGCGTTCGCGATCATCTCGCGCAGGGCGACCACGGCTGGCGGTAAATCCCGTCCGTAACCCTCGCCAGCACGCGCTCGTCGGTTTCGAGCGGGGCGTCGAAGTGCTTGCCGAACGGATCGAGGCTTCGATTTTTTCTACTAGGGCTTGGTCGGTGCCGGTGTTCTGCGGAGGCATTGGCCGTCACTCCCTGGCCTGCGCAGAACTTTTGTACGGATCCTGCGTGCCAGCGCTCTCGCCACGGGCGGCGGCACGGCGTTCGATACCTGCGTTACTTGCTCGCTGAAGTTCCCGGCCAGCCGGTACTGCGCCGGGAAGCCCTGCAGCAACATCGCCTCATGCACGCTGAGCCTGCGGCCGCCGTCCGGGTGGACGTGGATCTCCCGGTTGCCGTAGGCGATGGTGGGACTCTCCTCCTCCCAGAGCAGGCGCCGGAAGGATCGTCCGTCTGTCGGGGTGTCCGTGGTCAGCTTGGCAGACTTTGGCATCATCGTCCAGTGGTTCGGATGGTGCGGGATTTCCTCTTCGGTAATACCCCGCCGGAAAAATGTCGGCTTCGGGAGCCCCGCGATGGCGTCGCGGACCTTCGCCGGCTTCGCTCGGCCCTGCGGGAAGGTGAACGTCGCGTCGAGGAACAGCTCGGAGTTGAGGCCGACGACGAACAGCCTGGGCCTGTTCTGCGCGACACCGAAGGCGCTGGCGTTCAGCGTCTCTTGGAAGATGGTGAACCCGGCGGCCTCGAACCGTTCCCGGATGGACTTGAACCGGGCGGCGTGGCGCGGGTTCAGCAGGCCCATGACGTTCTCGAACACGAAGAACTGTAGGCGGTATCGCTTGTTGAGCGCCGCCAGGACGTCGGCGTACCTGAACGGCAGGAGATTGCGCGGGTCCTCGGGGTCGGCGATAGCATTGCCGCGTGAGAAACCCTGACATGGAGGACCGCCGATGACACCGATCGGCCTGGTGCCGGGGTTCGTCTCGTCCATGAGAGCGATGAGGTGGCCTGCCGTCGCGGTCGATAGGTCGGCTATCCGCGCGACCTTCTTTTTCGAGTTGCGGTTGTAGCTGTTGATTGCTGCCTGGAAGTTGTCGCAGGCGAGGACGACCTGGAATCCTTCCCTGCGGAATCCCCAATCGAGGCCGCCTGCTCCGCAGAAGAGGCTGAGGATTGGCAGCGCGTCGGTTGGCATTGAGCATCGGGCACCAGCTGCTCTGGCAGCGGCGCATCCGCCTCCTCGGGATTGGCTCCTGCCCCTGCGGCCAGCAATGCTTCACGCAGGCGCCCTCAAGTTTCGCCAGACTGTAGGTCTGGCACTCCCAGATGACGATTCTTTTCCACCCGAGCGCCTGCAATTGCTCGGCGTTTTCGGCGTCACGCCGACGATTCCTCTCAAGTTTCGGTGCCCAGTATGCGTTATTCGTCTTCGGCGTGTGACCCTCGCAGCAGTTCTCGTGGCCGTGCCAGAAACAGCCATGTACCAGCACGACAACGCGCCACTTGGGCAACACGATATCCGGTTTTCCCGGAAGGTCTTTCCTGCACAACCGGAACCGGAAGCCCATGCGGTGGAGGGTGCTGCGGACGCGAACCTCCGGCCGGGTGTTCCGTGAGACGATCCGGCTCATGATCTCAGAGCGTCGTTTCTTGCTGTAAATATCGGTCATGGCAGTCCTTGCGCACGAACCCATTCTGCCGCCATACTGGGTATTGTACGAATCGGGCACCGATTTTGCAAGGTCAGCCGGTCAGCCTGCCTTGCTCCGAGACGGCCGAAGTGCGAGTCCGGACTCAAGGCGATTGAGCGGGGGAACCCCCGGCTTCGCCCCTTCCTTCCTCGCGCTACGCCGGAGACAGGAGGTGCGTCATGTTCAAGGCCACGCGAGACGACGAGGACTGCTGATCGAATACACCTGCTTGGACACTTGGGAAGCTCGTTCTTGCGCGGCGGTCAAAGACACCGACGGACGTTCGTATCATACTGTTCGGTGCGGAGGTCACATCGACCGATGCACCTGGGAAATATCTTCTCGGTTCGATGTCTTCCTGTACGCTTGTCGTTCTCGATTCGTGAACGGTTACAACGGGAGAACTTGAGCGCGCCGCCCTGAGCCCATGAAGATGATGCGGCAGCTTTCCTTTTGTCGAGAGAAACGTCATGATAGTCCTGACGCGGTCAGATCAAGTCACTGTTCAGCCCGAAGTCCTCACGCTGCAAGAGGCTGCGGCCTTTCTTCGAGTACGCGAAGATGCTCTGTTGGCATTGGCTGCTAAGGGCGCCATCCCGGCGCGGAAGATCGGGGACGAGTGGCGGTTTCTGAAAGAAGGCCTGGTTGATTGGTTGAGCCACGGGCCGCGGTTCTACCGCGACTTCTCCTGGATGTCCGACGAGGCCCGACTGGACCATCTTCTCCTGCTTCTGGAAAAGCGGCTGACGAAGACTTCGGAGCAACCTGCAAAACCGGGATCGAAGCAAGCCGTGCGGAAGCATTTTGGCGTGTGGCGGGATGACCCGACCGTTGAGGCCCTTCTCGCGGACATCTGCAAACGCCGGCAGGAGGAGCCGGGGAGCGAGGAATGACAATCCTTCTGATTCATCGTTTCGCGCTCAGCCGGCCCAGCGCAAAACGATGAATCAATCAACCTTTTCCCCTCACCCCCAGCCCCCTGACAGGGGTACGTTTTTCCGTAAGTCCTTATTTTTCGGTCGGTGTTGCGACGTTCAAATAAGGACTTACGGAAAAACGTACCCTTGTCAGCCCCCAGCCCCTCTCCCACAAGGGGAGAGGGGAGAAAGACGAGTTGCGGCTGCCCTTACCGCCGCGTCCGCACCGGCTCGGGGGCCTGGTGGTAGAACGGCACCTCGTTGTCGTTCTTGTCGTAGCACACGAAGTGCAGCCACTCCGGCGGCTTGCCCGGCTTGCCGAAGATCTGCACGCCCATCTCGCCGGCTTCCTCCAGCTTGGCGATCTCCCGACGCTTCTTGTTCTGCAAGTAGTCGGCCACCTCCTCGGCCACGTGGACCTCGACCCGGTGGACAGTCCCCTTGCACGAGGCCAGCTGCAACAGCCGCATCACCTCGATGCTCAGGCTCTCCGGCGTCTTCACCTGGGCCATGCCGTGACAGTAGGGACAATCGACGTACACGCTCCGCTTCAGCGACGTCGCCGACCGCTGCCGGGTCATCTCGATGATGCCGAACGCCGACATCCGCAGGATCTTCGTTCGCACCCGGTCGCGCTTCATGGCGTCGCGCAGCGCCTTCTCGACGGCGCGGTTGTGCTTCTCGTCCCGCATGTCGATGAAGTCGTTGACAATGACGCCGCCCAGGTTGCGCAGCCGCAGCTGGCGGGCGATCTCCCGGGCTGCTTGCAGGTTGATCTGGAAGGCGGTCTCCTCGGCGTTGTTGTCCGCCCGGAAATTGCCGCTGTTGACGTCGATCGCCACCAGCGCCTCGGTCTGCTCGATCACGATCGAGCCGCCGGCGGGTAGCGGCACCTTCTTCTGATTGATCTTGGCGATCTCCTCCTCGATGCCGTACTTGTGGAAGAGCGGCTCCTTGCCGTCGTACAGCTTGATCCGGTCGGCGTAGCTGGGCATCACGATCTGGAGGAACTCCTGGGCCTTCTGGAAGGCCTCCGGCTCGTCCACCCAGATGGTGTCGATGTCCTTGCTGAAGATGTCGCGGATGGTCCGCGTGATCATGTCGCTTTCCTGGTAGATCTCCACCGGCCCCTTCAGCTTCTTGATCCGCCGGACCACCACCTGCCACAGCCGGGACAGGTACGACAGGTCGCGCTTCAGCTCCTTCTTGTTCTTGTCCACCACCGCGGTGCGGATGATGAAGCCCAGCCCCTTTGGCGGCTTCAGCTCCATGAACAGCTCGCGCAGCCTGCGGCGCTGCTCGTCGTCCTGAATCTTGCGCGAGACGCCGACCCGGTTCAGACCGGGCATCAGCACCAGATACCGGCCGGCAATGCTGATGTAGGTGCTGAGGGTCGGACCCTTGCTGCCCAGGCCCTCCTTGATCACCTGCACCAGCACTTCCTGGCCACGGCGGAAAATGTCCTGGATAAAGGGCTTGGGCCTGCCGAAGCCCGGTCTGCCTCCGCCGCCGCCGCCGCCGCCACGCGGACCGCCGCGCCGGCGTCGGCCGCCCCCCCGGCCGCCTTCCTCGCGCCGGCCGCCGCCACCGCCGCCACGCCGCTCGCTCCGCACGTACGGCATCTCTTCCTCGTCCATCTCCTCCGCGGCCATCCCCCGCTGGGAATCCAGGCTCTCCTCGAACTCGCTGGTCAGGTCGTCGATCTCGGCGGCGGCCAGGTCGGCCGCCAGCTGGTCCTCGATGTTGCCCCGCGCCTCCCGCTGGCCGGGGCCGGCGCGGCGGCGGGGCCGGCTCGTACGCCGGCTCCTCCGGTTCGGGCTCCGGGGCCTCGCTCCGGACCGGCTCCGGCTCCGGCTCGGGCTCGGCCGGCGCTGCCGGCTCCGGCTCCTGACGCGGAAAGAACAGCAGATCGTCGTCCTCCTCCGAGCCCGAATCATTGCCGGAATCCGAACCGCTGTCGCGATCCGTCCGCCGCTCGGCCGAGTCCATGAAGCGCGGCTTCGGCGGCTCCGGAGAGTTCGCATCCTCGGCGCTCTCGGCGGGCTCCTCCGCGCTGGCGGACTCTGCCGAATCCCCAGGCGTTTCCGAGCTGGGCTCGGCCGGGGTCGCCTTCTTGCGCCGGGACGAGCCGCGCGAACGCCGCCGCCCTCGCCCCTGTTCCTCCTCCAGGCCCAGCGTGTCCGGGTGGGCCACAACGTTCGGCGGCTCCTCGGGGGCCGGGTCCTCGGTCTCGACCGGCTCCGGGCGAAGATCCACCGGACTTTCTTCCACCGGGGAAGCCTCACCGGCCTCGGGCGGCAGTTCCTGCTCCTGGAGCGGCTCCTCGAAGGTGTCGATCTCCTCGCGGATCTCTTCGTATTCCTCGGCCAGCTCCATCGGTCGGCGGCGCGGCTCGTATTCGTCCTCCGCATAGCGATCCCGGCCCCGGCCTCGACCCCGACCGCCGCGCTCGGAGCGCTCGCGCCGGCCTTCGAGATGGCGGTAGTAAGCCGGCTCCACGTCGGAGACGTGCAGGAAGCCATTGCGGCCCACACCAAAATCGACGAAGGCGGCCTGGATGCTCGGCTCGATGTTGACGATCCGGCCCTTGTAGATGTTGCCGACGTAGCTCTCGTGGCTGGTGCGCTCGACGTACAACTCCTCGAGCGTGCCATTTTCCACGATGGCAATGCGGCATTCCTCCGGCTGGAGGACGTTGATCAGCATTTCTTTTTTCATGCGTATCCTTCTCTCGGAAGACACCCAGGGCGATGCCCTGGGCTATCATGTTTCGCCCCTTCGGGGCTGGTAGACAACCGATGGCTATTGTCTTCCGCCCCGAAGGGGCACGACACAATAGCCCAGGGCATCGCCCTGGGTGTCTACTCATCGTGAAGTTCCAGCCGGCTGCGCTGCAGCACCACGCCGGCGGGCAACAGGTCAGACAATCCCAGCAGCGTCAGCACCTCCTCGGCCCGGGCGGTGCCCTCGGGCAGCAGCCAGAAGGTCATTTCCAGGTCGGTCCCTCCCTCCCCGGACTGCAAGGTCAAGCCATCGATCAGCGGCCGGAGGTTGAGGCGCTTCGGCGTCGGCCGATGGCGTTCGATCCAGCATTCGCTCGCGTTCAGCACCTCGGCGATCTTTTGTTCCAGCCCGGCACAGCGCTCGGCCGGCAGACGCAGCCGATAGCTCAGCCGGCGCACCTGCGCCCCCTGTTTCGGGTCGATCCGGCGCAGGGACAGCAGGGTCAATCCAGGTGGGCACTGGCGCGACAGGCGTTCGTGAATCTCTTCCAGGGGCAGCACGCGATCAAGGTCCATCTCCAGGACTTCCTCGCAGCCGACCACGCCCAGGGGCAGCGACAGGGCGAAGGACATGCGCGGATGCGGATTGAAGCCCTGGGTCTGGCTGACCGGAACCTCGGCCCGGCGGAGCATGCGCTCGACGGTGCGCATCAGGTCGTGATGGCTGAGCCAGCGCAGAGCGCCGTCCTTGCGGAAACGAAAACGGAGACGATCGCGAAGTGGGGGCGAAACTGGGGTCGGCGAGGCAATCGCGTTGTCAACGGTCATGAAGGGCCCATCCCCGGGCAGGGGAACAGACACTGCGTTGACGAATGCCCGCGAAGGGAGTCAGGTCCGCATCGGGCCCCGGAAACATCCACAGGCGCTGGTCAGGCGGACACGGGCCGGGCCCGGTCTATGGGAAGGACGCCCTGACCAACGGAACCCTGTGCGGTTGACCCGGCACGGGCCGGGACAATCTGGGGCAGGCGGGGGGACTCAGCTCACCACTTCGGGGAGAATTCGTCTGGTCTGTTCCCGCAAGTAACTGTTCACGTCGCGCGCCGTTTCCAGCCGGAGGGCCTCCTGGGCCACGGCCGCGGTCTCCTCGACCGTCACGGAGCGAATCACCTTCTTGATCTCCGGGATATTGTGGGGTGTGGCACTCAATTGACGCAACCCCAATCCCAGCAGCAACAGGGTGTATTGCGGTTCGCCGCTCATCTCGCCGCACACGTTGACGGCAATCCCCTGTTTCCGAGCCGCCTTGATCACCTGATCGATGAGCCGGAGCACCGCGGGGTCTCCTGGATTGTACAGGGAAGCCACCGCCTCATTGTCTCGATCGGCCGCCAGGGTGTATTGAACCAGGTCATTGGTGCCGATGGAGAAAAAATCCACTTCACGGGCTAGGTGATCGGCCATCAGGGCCGCCGACGGCACCTCGATCATGGTGCCCACCGGCAGCCGGGCATTGAACTGAATGCCCTCGTCTTCCAGGTCCTCCTTGACCTCCGCCAGGATCATCTTGCACTGGCGCAGCTCCAGCAACGTGCTGATCATGGGAAACATGATCCGGACGTCGCCGAATGCACTTGCTCTCAGGATGGCACGCATCTGGGTTTTGAACAAGGTCAAATTCCGCAGACACAACCGGACACTCCGCAACCCCAGGAACGGATTGCGTTCCTGCGCCGGCGCTCCGAGCGCGGTTTGAACTTGTCCGCCCCCAGGTCCAGTGTGCGGATGACCACCGGACGATTGGGCCCCAGCGTCTTCAGCACCGTCATGTATGCTTCCAGATGCTCCTCCTCGCTGGGGTCCTCGTTGCGGCCCAGGTAGAGGAACTCGGTGCGGTACAGGCCGACGCCGTCGGCGCCGCGCTCCAGGCAATGGGCCGACTCGTGCGGGAACTCGATGTTGCCCAGCAGTTGCAGCAGCAGCCCGTCGCGGGTGACGGCCGGGAAGTGCCGCAGCTCGGTCAGCTGGCTCTCGAAGGTCTGGAAGCTGGTGCGGGTCTCCTCGTAGCGGTGCAGCGTCTCCTCGTCGGGGTTGAGGATCAGCAGGCCGCGGTGGCCATCGACGATGACCAGGTCGCCGCCGGAAACGTCGGTGATGAATTTGCCGACGCCGACCACGGCGGGGATCTCCAGGGCCCCGGCGATGATGGCCGTGTGGCTGCCCCGGCCGCCGGCCTCGGTGGCGAAGGCATGGACCATGTGCGGATCGAGGTTGGCCGTCTCGCTGGGGGTCAGGTCGCGGGCCAGCACGATGACCGGCTGCCGCAACTGCTTGAGCTGTTCGCGTTTCTGGCCCAGCAACTGCTGCAGGATGCGGCGCTCGACGTCGAACAGGTCATTGACCCGGCTGGCGACAAAATCGCCCTCGATGCTTTCCAGGGTCTTGGCATAGCGGCGAATGACCCGGCTGACGGCGTACTCGGCGGCAAAGCGCTGCTCGCGGATCAGGGCCTCGACCTCGCGGGCCAGGGTCGGGATCGCGGAGCATCAGCACGTGGGCTCCGAAGATGCCGGCGTACTGCGGGCCCGAGCTTGCGGTTGACGGCGTCCTGATGGGTCTCGGTGTCGGCGGCGGCGGCGGCGAGGGCCTGGTGCAGGCGCTGCACTTCCAGGTCGCGGACCTCGGCCTCGATGAAGCGCTGGGGAATGCGATACCACTCGGTATCCAGGACCAGGGCTGGACCGATGGCGACACCGGGAGAGACGGCGATGCCGCGTTTGATTTCCATGCCACCGCCACGGGGGAGGAGCCAACTCAGGAGTCAGGAGTCAGGAGTCAGGAGTCAGTGACTGATTCCTGACCCTGACTCCTGACTCCTGACTCCTGAGTGGCGGGCTGTCAGCTGTCGAGCGATCCTGGCGGAGCCGGCTCCGCCAGCTCGTCATTGGTATAGTCTTTGATGTTGCGCAGCAGATCCACCAGGGCATCCAGGGCCGCGGGAGCGTCCGGACCATCCACTTCGATGGTCAGCTCGCTGCCCTTGGGTGCCGCCACCAGCATCAGGTCCCACATGCCCTTGCCATTGAAGGCCTGTCCTTCCCAGAGAAGGGTGACCTTACTCTGGAAGCGGCTGGCCAGCTTGAGGAATTTCTCCTTGGGCCGCATGTGAAACCCCAGCGGGTTGGTCAGGGTCACAGTGTGTTGCAGAGTTTGGCCGTTCATGGCTTCCCGTACGTACCGTTACTCGACCAGGCCCCGTCTCCAGGTAGGACGGCTCTCCTGAGCCGTCTGGCCGGCTCAGGAGAGCCGTCCTGCAAATAGCAAAAGCACGCGGGCCCGATTCGATTTGTTGTTTCGCACAACCATTGGCGGATTGGCCTACCCTTGGCACGACCAGGGTCCAGCGGCCCGGTTCGCCTCACCGCAGGGAGCTGTCCCCCCCGGTGGCGCTGTCCAGCCGTTCCAGCAGGGCCCAGATGGCCTCCCGGCTCGGGGCCTGCCGGAGGGCCCGGACGAAATTGTCGTCGCGCAAACAGCGCGACACGTTCTCCAGGGCCCGGAGATGGTCGCCGGGCCGATCCTGGGGCGAGATCAGCAGCACGAACACGTGGACCGGCTCCCCATCCAGGCTGTCGAAGTTGACGCCGCGCTGCGACAGGGCGATGGTGCCCACCAGCCGATCGACGCTGACGTGCTTGGTGTGGGGGATGGCCACGCCCCGGCCAATGCCGGTCGAACCGAGCAGTTCGCGGCGGATGATGAACCGGACGATGTCCTCGGTATCGGTGTTGCGGAACTGCCCGGCGGTGCGCAGACTCTCGACCATTTCCCGGATGACCGCTTCCTTGGTGGTGGCGGTCAGGTCCGGGAGGATGGCGTCGCGCACCACAAAGTCGGACATGCGCATGCAAGTTCCTCGCGGTGTCATTCCTCAGTTTCCTCGAGCTGGGGAGAATTGGCCAGCTCGCTGGTCGGGCGATCCCGGCGGTGGTCCTGGATCTTTTCTTTGTAGCGGCGAATCTGTCCTTCGAGCTTGGACGTGACCATGTCCACGGCCGTGAGCAGCTCGGCATGCCGTTCCCGGGCCACAAAGTCGTGCTTGTGTTCGGCCTGAACCACGAACTCGACCATCTTGACGCTGTTTTGCAGGTCGATGGTGATCTCGATCATGGTCAGCCGTTCAAAGTAGTGCAGCAGTTTGCTGGCCTTCTCGCGAACCAGCTGCTGGGTTTCCTCGTTGAGGTGGCCATGACGGGTAGAGATCTTGATTTGCACGGACTCCGCTCCTTCTTCCCGCCCTGGCGGGCCTTTGTGGAGAGGGCCAGGCCAGGTTGCGGACGCTTCGGGTGACAGTAGTGCGCCTATCCGGGGAGACTTCCCTGCGGTAGGCCGGGGCGTTTCCTGGGTCTTCAGAACCGTTGAATTGTAGCCCACCACGGGGATTGGTTCAATGGTTCCGGCTCTTCCTTTCGTCCGGATGGTGCCGGACGTGCCGGCAAATCCGGATTTGCGGGGCAGCTTTCGCTGCTTCGACCCCTGCCGGCTTGCCCGGCAGGTGAAGCAGGTCAGCGGCTAGAAGAGAAAAGCGCAACAATTCTTTTCTTTCCTCCTTTCTAGCTGGCGACCTGCTTCACCTGCCGGGCAAGCCGGCAGGGGTCGGAAGAAAAAGGCGCTCAACTCCGGCACAGCGGATGTTTCAGCACCTTCCATGCCCCATTGTCGCGCGAGCTGGCGACGCACTGGGTAATGAAGTTCATGCCATCGACGCCATCGGCGACGTTGGGGTAAACGCTGTTGGCCCAATCGACCTTCTTGCCGCTGGCCCGGGCGACCATGTCGGCGTAGGCGGCGGTGTAGACGTTGGCGAACGCCTCCAGGAACGCCTCGGGATGGCCGCTGGGGATGCGCGTGCAGGCCCCGGCCACTTCCGAGAGGTACGGCCCGCCCGCCCGGGTGTAAATCTGCTGCGGCTTGCCATTGCTGCGGACGATCATCTTGTTCGGCTCCTCCTGGTGCCATTCCAGCGACGCCCGGGTGCCATCGACCTCGATCCAGATGTCATTCTCCCGGCCGTGCGAGATCTGCGAGGCGGTGACGGTGCCCAGAGCGCCGCTGGTGAAGCGAATCACCGCGGTGCCGTAATCGTCCAGCGGCCGGCCCTCGACGAACGTCTTGAGGTTGCACGCGACCTGATCGGGGATCAGACCCGTCACGTACCGGCCGAGGTTGTAGGCATGGGTGCCGATGTCGCCGAAGCAGCCGGCGGCGCCGGAGCGGGCGGGGTCGGTGCGCCAGCTGGCCTGTTTCTGGCCGCCCTCCTCGAGCTTGGTGCGCAGCCAGCCCTGGACGTAGGTGGCCCGGAAGGCGTTGATCTCGCCCAGCTCGCCGGCGCGGACCATTGCGCGGGCCTGCCGGACCAGCGGATAGCCGGTGTAGTTGTGGGTGAGGCCAAAGACGACGCCGCTCTTCTGCACGAGGCGGGCGAGTTCCTCGGCCTGGGCCAGGTCGAACGTCATCGGCTTGTCGCACATCACGTTGAAGCCGGCCTCGGCGAAGGCCCGGGCGATCTCGTAATGGGTGTGGTTGGGCGTGGCCACCGCGACAAAGTCGATGCGCTCGCTGGCGGGGAGTTTCGACTCGGCCTCGAGCATTTCCTTGTAGGAGCCGTAGGCCCGCTGCGGCGGGATGTCGTAATCGGGCGCGGAGGCCTTGGCCCGGGCCGGGTCGGAAGAGAGGGCGCCGGCGACGAGAGCGGCGAGGTTGTCGAGGGTGGCGGCGATGGAGTGGACCCGGCCGATGAAGGCCCCCTGGCCGCCGCCGACCAGGCCCAGGCGGAGCTTGCGATTCAGTGGTGCGTTGATGGCCATGTGCTGCGTGTCCTTTCCGTTTCCGTCTGCAGGCCAGCAAGGAGAGTTCCCCTGCTGGCGTTGTATGAAAAGGCCCCGCGCTCGGCGTCGCAGCATTGCAGCAGTTGGGCCGATTGGCGTTCGACGAGCCGGAACCGGCAGCGACGGTTGAGCATTCCCCGTCGCTGACGCTTCCGGCTCGTTCGCTTTGCTTGTTAATTCGGCGGCAGCGGCGGCTGACCCAGCAGGGTCTGGTTGAAATCGAACGTCGGCGCCGGCCGCAGCGGCAGCCGCAGGACGAAGGTGCTGCCCTTGCCCGGCTCGCTCTGCACCACGATGTCGCCGCCGTGCTCGCGCAGGATCTTCCGGCTGACGGCCAGGCCCAGGCCGGTGCCGCGGGCTCCCTTGGTGCTGACGAACGGCCGGAAGATCTCCTCGATCTTGTCCGCCGCAATGCCGGCGCCGTTGTCCTCGACCAGCAGCTGCACCCAGCCTCCCTCTGGCTCGGCGGCAGTGCGGACGACCACGTGCGGCGTCTCGGCGGACTCGACGGCGTCCAGGGCGTTGCCGACGACGTTCAGCAGTGCGTGGCCGATGCCTTCCGGATCGGCCGGGCAGATGGGCAATTTCTCGGCCAGTTGCGACTCCAGGGTGACGTTCAGTTCGCGGGCCCGTGGTGTCATCAGCTCGACCACGTCGCCGGCCAGGGAATTCAGATCAACCTGCTCGATGGTCGGCTCGCGCTCCTTGGAGTAGCTGAGCATGTCCTGGACCAGGTAAAAGATCTTGCCCTGGTTCTTCTCGACGATGCGCCAGCCCTGCTGGAGCAGGGTGAAATCCTTGTCCTTCAGGCCCATCGCCAGGATCTCGCCGCCGCTGCGCAGTCCCTGCAGGATGTTCTTGACGTGGTGCGACAGGGCGGCCACCGTCTGGCCGATGGCGGCCAGACGCTCGGACTGGACCAGGGCGTGATAGTAGCGCGTCTCCTCGACGGCCAGGGCGGCCTGGTGCGCCAGGGCGATGGCCAGCTGCAGGTGGTCGGCGTGGAACTTACCCACGCGGACCGAGGGAGACCGTGCTCCCCGACCTTCCCCTGCATGAGGGGAGGGAGTGCTGCTGTCGAGATACAGGATGCCGATGGTCTCGTACCGGCCGCGCATCGGCACGCAGATGATCTCGCGGATGCCGGAACGGACAATGCTCTGGGCGGCGTGAAAACGCTCGTCGCGGGAAGCGTCGTTGACCAGCAGGCCCTGCCGCTGCTGCAGGACGTGATCGATCATGGTCCGGCTGACGCTGATCCGCTCCTGGGGGGCCGTGCGGTCGCGCCAGCGGACGGCCCGCGGCACGAACTCCTCACTGCGCAGCGGCTCGTTCAGGCGGGCCGTCTCCCCCGAGGGGTCGGGCGGCGGCGTGTCGCGGAGCAGGATGCAGCCGCGGTCGGCGTCCAGGGCGCGGAAGATCAGGTCCAGGATGCGGTCCAGCAGCTGGTCCAGGTCGAGGATGTGGCTGACCGCCTGGATGGCCTCGTACAGGATGCCCAGGTTGGCACGCAGGAAGGGAACGTCGGCCTTGTCGGGAAGAGTGAGGATCCGGCTGCCCTCGGTTTCGCCGATGGTCCCGACGATGGCGCTGGACAACTCCAGGTCCTGGCGGGCGATCAGGTTGATGCGCTGGGCCAGGTCGCTGAGGGGGCTGGGTTCGCCTCGACTGGAGGTGAACAGCAGCAGGGTCTGGCCGATCTGGATCTGGTCGCCCGACTGGAGCAGCACGTCGTGAATGGCCCGGTTGTTGACGTAAGTGCCGTTGGCGCTGCCGAGGTCCTTGAGGCGGTAGCCTTCGGCAGTCCGGCTCAGCTCGGCATGTTTGCGCGAGACTTCCGTGTCGTGCAGCCGGATGCGGTTGGAGGAATCCCGGCCAATGGACAGCAGCTCGGCGGTGAGGTCGAGATGCTTGCCCTCGTCGGCGCCTTTGATCACGATCAAGCGCGGCACGGCTCTTCCTCCCTGGGTGACAGTTCGCCAGCTCTCACCTTGTCATTTTCCGGCCGGTCTGTCAATCCAGGCCAGCAGGGCGCTCTGGAGCAGGGTGAGGTTCGCGAAGAGCCGATCCGGCCGGGACGCAGCGATGGCCTCGGCGGAATCGGACCCGGTGGTCACGATCCAGACGGGCACCCAGGCAGCGCGGGCCGTCTGCACGTCCACGGTCATGTCGCCGACGTAGAGGGCCTGCTCGGCCGGGATGGCCAGCCGCGACAGGGCGGCCCGGAGCATGTCCGGCGCCGGCTTGGGCCGGGGCACGTCCTGCGGGCCCAGCACCGCCTGGAACCGGCCGGCAACGCCAAAGTAGTCGAGCAGCTCCCGCGTAAAGGCGACCGGCTTGTTGCTGCACACAGCCAGGGGCAGGCCGCGTTCCGCCAGGGCCCCGAGCAATTCCACCGCCCCCGGCATCAGGACCGTACCGCTGCGCAGGACCGAGGGATGATGGGCCAGGTAGCGGGCCACGTTGGCGCGAACGTTGCCGGCGGGGACCGTGTGTTGCAGCAGGTAGTCGGGACCGCGGCCGACGTGGAGTTTGACCTCATCCACGCTCAGCGGCGGCAGATTGGAGTGGGCCCGGACGTGATTGACGCTGGCGGCAATGGCGGGGTAGCTGTCTCCCAGCGTGCCGTCGAAATCGAACAGGACGGCTTGCGGAGGCGATTCGGGGGGCGCGTCAGAGGCTGCCACGGTTTACCTCCGGACTAAAGAAACAACCCCGCTGCAACAGTCCGAGCCGCGCACGCAGCGCAGCGGAGTAAGCGGTCCACTGCAAGACCGCTTACTCCGCTGCGCTGCGTGCGCGGCTCCGCGGCGCTCACTCGACCACGGCGAGGATGTCGTCCTCGGTCATGATCAGGCGCTCCTCGCCATCCACGGTCACCTCGGTGCCGGCATACGAGGTGAACAGCACCCGATCCCCCACCTTGACCTGGAAGGCAGCCCGCTTGCCATTGTCGAGGCGCTTGCCCTCGCCGAGGCTGAGGATCTTGCCCTGGCGGGGCTTCTCCTTGGCGGAGTCCGGCAGCACAATGCCGCCGGCCGTCTTCTCCTCGGCTTCCAGACGCTTGACCAGGATCTTGTCGTTGAGTGGGACTACATTCATGCTCTGTTGCTCCTTCGCGGTTGAAAAGGTCTTATCCATGCCGGCTCTGGGGCAGCCCGTAATAACGGGACAGGGCCCGGAACGCGGTCCAAAGCACAACGTTCTTGTTGATCGGCTTGGGGATCACGGTAAACACGTGCGCCTGGATGGCCTGCTGCATCAGCCGGCTGCTGGCGTCGCCCGTGACGAGGATGCAAGGCAAGTCCGCCTGGAACTGACGGACCAACTGCAGCGTCTCCAGGCCGGTCATGCTGGGCATGTGCATGTCCAGCAGGAGCAAATGCACCAGGCCCGCACGGACAATGTCCACCGCTTCCTCGCCCGAACAGGCAAGCAAGATCCGGAAGCCCCGCGGCTCGAAAATGTCACGCAGCGATTCCCGGGAGCCCGTGTCATCGTCGGTGATCAGGATCGAAAGATCGTTTTCCTTTACTGCCTTCATTGCCGCTGCCCTCGTCTGGCCGTTCCTCGTGACCGAAGCCTGCTCGGCGGCACGACCAGGCTCGGTTGGACTTCGGGAGAAGTCCATCCCATACTGAGCAAATCGCGTACCATCCACCGGACCGGCAAGGCCCGACGATCGTAAGTGATTACTTTAATAGAACATGGGAGAACGGGAAAATCAAGGCAGTCTCCGGGCGGTGCTTCCCGGGCCCCGTTGTCGCTGCCAGGTGTGTCAGCGGTGCTGCCATTGTGACAGGGTCAACCGCCCAGGATGCTGCCCGACAACTTTTCTTGGCACCAGTGAAGGGTTCCTGAGACAAACGCGGATAACCCACTCAGAGGGACGAAAACCAATTCTTCCCCGGTCCCAAAGTCAGTCCTTGCATCCAGGAGCCGACCGATGTGTCTTCCACGCTCTGCTGGCACAATTGCGCCTGTGGTTTGCTGACGGGTTTGTTGTGTGGTTCTCTGCTGCTGTCCACGCCGACCCTGGCCCAGGAGGCGAAACCGGACACCAGGCCCGGCCGCGCCGATGCTCCCGTGACGATCCCGGCCGGCGTCCACTACCAGCCCGACCTGACCTATCGCGTGGTGGACGGGACCCAGCTGCAACTGGACCTGGCCCAGCCGGTCCGGGGGCGCGGTCCCTTTCCGGCGGTGGTCATTTTCAACGGCGGCTGCTGGATGGACCTGGGCGGCAATCGCAAGTGCTGCACTCCCCTGCTGCTGCGGCTGGCGGAGCACGGCTTCGTCGGGGTGGTTGTGAGCCACCGCAGCGTCGCCAGGCATCCGTTTCCCGCCCAGATCCATGACGCCAAGGCCGCGGTGCGCTGGCTGCGGAGCGAGGCCGGCAAGCATCGCATCGACCCGGAGCGGATTTCTGCGGTGGGCTTCTCCTCGGGCGGCCACCTGGCCTGCCTGCTGGGCGCCACCACCCCGGCCCATGGGTTGGAAGGACCCAACGCCAATCCCAGGATCTCCAGCCAGGTGCAGGCCGTCGTCGCCTGCTACGCCCCCACTGACCTGGCCCGGCTGCGGGAGTACGTCGAGTCGGACAGGCCCAGCTTCCTGGTCGCCCAGACCGGTCGGAACACGCTGCACAAGCTGCTCCGCGCCGAGAAAGGGGTGGACTGGACCAGCAAGGCCAGCCCGATCAGCTACGCCCACCGGCAAACGGCCCCGCTGCTGCTGATCCACGGCACTGCCGACACGATCGTTCCCTGCGAGCAATCGGAACGCTACGCCGCCAAGCTGAAGGCGGCCGGCGCCAGCGTCCGCTTGCTCAAGCTGGCCGACGCCGGCCACTACTTCGGCGCCGGCGCCGGCGGTGCGGCCGGCAAGCAGTCGGATGACGCCACGGTGGCGTTTCTGTTGGAGCAGTTCTCGCCCCGGCTGGCAAGCAAGTAAGGAGGCAACTGCATCCGGAGACCTCGCCCACCTCGACGGAAAATGAATGGCTGGCCGCCGGGGCGTCCGGTATACTGAAGCTCAATCCGATTCGCATTTCCATGCCGAAAGGAAGAGCTTCGATGTCGTCCACGGGATCGATCACGCGCCTGTTCAATCAATTGCAGCAGGGCGAGCGTGACACCGCCCAGGCACTTTGGGAACGCTATTTCCACCGGCTCATCGGCCTGGCCCGCAAGAAACTGGGTGATTTCCCACGCCGCGCCGTGGACGAGGAAGACGTGGCCCTGAGCGCCTTCGACAGCTTCTGTCGTGCAGCCGAGGGAGGCCGCTTTCCGCAACTCCAGGATCGCGACGATCTCTGGCAGGTTCTGGTCATGATCACCGCCCGCAAGGTGTGCGATCTGCGCGAGTACGAGGGCCGCGACAAGCGCGACTGGCGGCGCGTCCAGGAAGAGGCGCGGCGCGGCGGCGACGAGTCGAGCTGGCGAGGCTCGGCCCTGTCCGGCGTGCTGAGCCGGGAGCCGGACCCCGCTTTCGCCGCGGAGGTGGCCGAGGAGAGCCGGCGGCTGTTGGAGGAGCTGGGAGACGAGGAGCTGCGGCAAATCGCCCTGGCGAAGATGGAAGGCCGCACCAATGAGGAGATCGCGGCCCAGCGGAGCTGTGCCCTCAGCACGGTGGAGCGCCGGCTGCGCATCATCCGCAAGCGGTGGGAGAAAGAACTGGCCCCGGCCGAACGGGAAAGCAACGAGGAATGCCCATGAAGCGCGTCAACCAGCCGCCCGCGGAATCGCTGTCGCTGGAGGCGGCCGAGCGGATCGATGCAGTCTGCCTGCTGTTCGAGGAGAACTGGAAGGCCGGCCAGAGGCCGAAGCCGGAGGAGTTCCTGCAAGATGTGCCGGCCGAGGAGCAGGCGGCGCTGCTGCGGGAATTGCTGCTGCTGGACGTTCATTATCGCAAGTCCCTGGGCGAAACGCCGACGGCCGCCGATTACGAGCAACGCTTTCCCGGACACGAGGAGCTGATCCGCTCGCTGCTGTCCCTCGAACCTCTGCCAGGCCCTCTTGAGCCGGCCACCCCTTCCCCCGTCCCACCGATCCCCCAGGAACAGGAGACAGGGCCGTTCATCCCTCCAGGGCCGACCGTGTCCTGGGCGGGGAAGATCAAGGCCCAGCCCGCTCGGCCGGAGCCCCAGCCGCGGAGACAGGGGGCGGTCGCCGAGATGCTTGCCGGCTCCCACGCCGAGCTGCAGGAACGGGTTCGGACGGCCGAACAGAACCAGCAAGCCGAACGCCGGCGCCGGCGGCGGACCCAGTTCTTGCTGGCCACGGTCGTGCTGGCTGCCCTGGCGGTCGGGTCTGGTGTCTGGTGGTGGCAGCGGCAAGAGCGGACCCAGCGAGCCGCCCAGCTGCGGGATGGCTGCGCGAGCGTCCTGACAAGGACCACGGCGGCGATCCGGCAGGGGCGACTCGCCGAGGCGGAAGGCCTCCTCGCCAGCTCCAAACGCCTGTTCCAGGAGGATCCGGCGAGCCTTGAGGAATTGCGGCAGCTGGAGGCTGACCTCGACCTGCTGCTGGCCCTGGACCGGGTCCGCAACGACCTGGGGCCGGCCGAAGAACCAGACGCGGCCGCGGCCGCGGCGGAATACCGGAAGGCGTTCGAGGCCCGGGGCTTGTTCGGAGAGGGCGGGGATCCTCAAGAGCGGGCGCGGCGCATCGGTCAAAGCAGCGGCTCCGCATTGATCGTGGCCGCCCTGGACGACTGGGCCGCCCGGGAGAAAGACGAGGCGGTGCGCCGCGACGTGCTGGCCCTGCTCCGTGAGGCTGACCCGTCTGCCGAGGCCGCCAACCAGCTGCGCGCTCCAGCGATCCGTGGCGATCGGAAGCGTCTGGAGCGCCTGGCCGCGTCAGGAGCGGTGGAAACACTCTCTCCCGCGCAGGCCCTGTGGCTGAGCCGCTGGCTCCAGGCGAGCGGCGGCGATGGTACGACGGTTCTTCGCCGGGCCCAGCGGGCGCATCCGCTTGACTTTGGGATCAACCTGGCCCTGGCCCGGTCCCTGCAAGCGACCAAGCCCGAGGAAGGCCTCGGCTACGCCCGGGCCGCCGTGACGGCCCGACCGGCCTCGGCGGTCGCTCATCACTGTCTCGGCGACCTGCTGGCGCAAACACAGGACCTGGAAGGAGCGGTCGAGGAGCTGCGTCAGGCGGTGCAGCTGGATCCGGAAAAAGCTGCGTTTCTCTTCAGCCTCGGCAAAGCCTTGCTGGACCTGGGCCGCTTCGAGGAGGCGAAAGCTGCCGCCGAGCGCTGCCACGCCCTCCTTGCCGACCAGCACCCGCTGCGTTTGCAGGCCGCTCAGCAGAGAGCCGAGTGCAACCGTCTTGCCTCCTTTGAGAAGCGATTGGCGGTCACCCTCCAGGAAACACCCAAACCCACGGACACCACCGATTGTCTTGCCCTGGCCAGAATCTACCAGGCGCAGAAGCGCTTTGTTGAGGCGGCCCGACTCTACAGCCGTGCGCTGGCCGCGCAGCCCACCCTGGCGGCGGACCTGACTGTCCGACTCCGCTCCCAGGCGGCTGGCTGTGCGGCGCGGGCCGGGGCTGGTGAAGGGCGTGATGCGGCCGGGCTCGCTGAGGCCGAGCGCGGCCGTTGGCGACAGCAAGCGCTGACCTGGCTGCAGGCGGACCTCTCCCTTGCACGCAAGACCTACGATGACAGAAACCTGACTCAGCATCGCCCGCTGCGGCGCATCCTGGCGGGCTGGTTGTCGGACCCGCAGTTGGCAGGCGTGCGCGAGGAGTCGGCCTTGGGGAAGCTGCCGGAGGCCGAGCGCGAGGGCTGGCGGCGCTTCTGGGACCTGGTGCGGGCCTTGGTGGAGCAGCTCCTTTCGGGGCAGTGGGGCAGGTGGCGAATCGAGGGGACGGAGCTGGTTCAGGAAGCAACTGAGCGGGAAGCGCTGCTGCTGTTCGGCGACGCGAACTGGGCGGACTGCACAATTGAGCTGGAAGCGCAGCCCCTGCGCGGGTCCGAGATCGGCGTTGTCGTGCGGGCAGCCAGCCTGGACGAGTTCACTTTGGCGACCGTGGGGGGCTGGGGCAACTCCTTGCACGGCGTCCAGGTCCGGAGCGCCGGGCAGAACCTGAACCGGATTGCCAACCAGGGGTCAACGCAACCGGGGCGCTGGTATCGCATCAAGGTCGTCCTCCAAGGCAAGGCCTGCTCACTCTACCTGGACGGAATCCAGGTGGCTCGTCACGACGAGTTGCCTCAGGCGGCAGGCCGGCTCGGGTTGCGAAACTATAATAACGCTGCTCGCTTCCGCAACGTCCGGGTGACCGACCCGCAGGGCAAGGTCCTGTTCGCGGCCTGCCGACACCGGCGCCGCAGCCCGCACGCATGTTCTTTACCGGGCCGACCCCGCAGGTCCGGCCGATCAAGATCGAACCACCGAGCCCGGCCGAGCTGGCACGCCGGCCCAGCCCTGCGGATGCCCTGCGCCACGAAGACGTTCCGGAGTACCTGCTGGCGGGGCTGGGGGAGGGCAATCCGAAGCAGGCGCCAGCCGAGCTGGTGGCGGTCTTGGGGGGCGAGAGTCGGTTCCGGCTGCTGGGAGAATCCGCGTTCATGGATTGGAGTCCCGACGGCAAGCTGCTGGCGGCGCCTTCTGGCAACGCTGTGTTCCTGTTCGATGGAAAAACCGGCCGGCTTCTTCGGACCCTTTCCAAGACCGATGAACCGCCTGAAGCAGCGCCAAGGATTGCCCGTGTCGCCTTCAGCCCAGATGGCAAACTTCTAGCCTCTGCCGGTTGGCCCGGCCCGATACAATTGTGGGACCTTGACAGCGGGCGCCTGCAACGTGTCATGCCTGGGCCCATTGGCTCCTACTGGAACCTTGCGTTCAGTCCGGACGGGCGGACTCTCGCCGCGGCCAGCTACGGGGACGGCTGTGTCCGCATCTGGGAAGTGGCCACCGGCAAACCTTTGCATACTCTCCGAGAGCACCACCAACACGTCTTCGGGTTGGCCTTCCACCCGGATGGCAAGCTGCTTGCTTCGGGAGCCTCCGACGGGGTGGTGCGCCTGTTGGAAACCTCAAGCGGTAAGCTCCTGCTGACGCTGCGCCACCCTCACGCCTCCAATGAACGCAAGAACCTGGTCGTGGCCTTCAGCCCGAATGGCAAACTGCTGGCCAGCGGCTCTGAAAGCTCCGTGCGAGTGTGGGAGCTTTCCCAGGAAGGGAAACTATCTGCCCGGGAACGCTGGTCAGTTCCGAAGCAGGCCCATGGACTCTTGACCTTCAGCGCTGATGGACGCACGTTGTTCGCGGCCTCTCATGGACCTTCGCGGGATCCTGCAGCTCCATCGGCCCTTCGTCGCTGGGACGCGGCCACAGGCCAGCAGCAGCAGGACATGCCTCTGCCGGTCCTGAAGCCGTGGTCGTACTGCAAGCTTAGCCCGGATGGCAAGACGGTGGCCCTGTACCTGTCAGGAGAGCGACTGGTCCGATTATTGGACGTACCTACGGGAAAGCCGCGCTTTCCCGAGCCGGCATTCAGCGGCGCCGTTCACTGCCTCCGCTTCAGCCCGGATGGTCAGCGGCTGGCATCGGGGTCCACGGACGGGACTGGCGTGATCTGGGATCTGGCGAGCCGCAAGCCGCTTCACGTCCTTCGCGGCCACACTGGATCTGTCTGGTCCCTGGCCTGGGGCCCGGATGGCCGGACCCTGGCCACGGCGTGCGAGGATCAAACGGCCCGGATCTGGGACGCCGCCACGGGCCGGCTGCTGCGCACCCTGGCCGGACACCGGGGATCGGTGGAGGACCTGGCCTTCAGCCCCGATGGCCGCTGGCTGGCCACCGCCAGCCTGGACGGCACGGCGCGGCTGTGGGACCCGGCCACGGGCCAGGAGATCGGCGAGTGCTGGGCGCGGAGCGGGCCGATCCACGGCGTCACTTTCAGCCCGTCCGGGCTGAGCCTGGTGACCTGGGACGAGGGGACCAACCTCCGCTACTGGAATCTGGTTGCCGGCAAGGAACGAGCTGTCCACCCGGGATTCAAGGCTGGGGGGAAGCTGGCGTACTATCCGGATGGCCGGACCGTCCGGACTCTCGGAGGGCGGCGAGGACAGACGGGCAAGGCGGCTCTGCATCCCGGCGGCGAGCTGTTCGCGGCGGGAGACTGGAGAGGCAGCGTCCGCCTGGACGAGCGGCAGAATCCGGTGCGGCACCAGAGCTGGCAGCTCTTTCCTTCCGGGCACCCGGTGGCCGACGTCGCCTTCAGTCCGGAGGGCCGCTACCTGGCCACGGCCAATCCGGACGGCACCATCGGTCTGCTGCGCCTGGCTGATCCCGGCCAGCTCATTCAGCTGCCTGTCAGCCCGACCCTTGTCCAGGTCCGCTCTCTTCAGGGACACGGGCAAGCGGTTCGCTCCGTGGCCCTTTCTGGTGACGGCCGGCGCGCTCTCTCCAGCGGCTTTGACAACACGCTGCGGCTGTGGGACGTGACTGCGGGGAAGGAGCTGCGCCGGTTCCCGGGGGAGCGGAACCTGAGCCGGGGCCTGGCCTTCTCCCCGGACGGACAGCGGGCTCTGTCCAGCATTGGCGACAATGGGCTCTTCCGCTTGTGGGACGTGGAGGAGGCAAAGGCCATTCGGTCCTTTGATGGGCACGTGGCGATTTGTGCTTGCGTGGCCTTCTCGCCGGACGGCAAATGGGGCCTGTCCGGGAGCGGGCACGCTTCGGTTCGCCTGTGGGACCTGGAGACCGGCAAGGAGCAGCGTCGCTTCGTGGGGCACACCAACGCAATCCGGAGCGTGACCTTCTCGCCAGACGGCCGGCAGGCTTTGTCCTGCTCCGCGGATCGCACGGTCCGGCTGTGGGACGTGCAGAGCGGCAAGCAGGTGTGCCTCTTCGCCGGCCACGTGGGAGACGTCTGGAGCGTGGCCTTTTCCCGGGACGGCCGACGGCTTGTTTCGGGCGGCGCCGACGGGACGGTGCGCCTGTGGGACGTGGCGACCGGCCAGGAGCAGCGCTGCCTGATGGCTCGAGGCAGCATTAACGGCGTGGCCGCCTTGCCGGATGGCCGGGTCGTCTCCGCCGGCAGCGATAGCGTGTTGCGGCTGTGGGATGCGGAGTCGGGAAAGGAGCTGGACCACCGCGTCGGCCATCAGGGGGGTATCTTGAGCCTGGCGGTATCGCGTGACGGTGGGCAGATCCTGACCGGAGGGAGAGACGGCGCCGTGCGGTTGTGGCGGATCGTGGACCCCCAGCCGGGCGCATCGGGGAACTGATCAGGATCAGACCAAGCCAATCGAGGATTCAAAGGAGGATCGCCTGTGAATAGCCCAAGCCAGATCAACCTGGAGTCGCTGCCGGCAGCGGTTCGCCAGCAGATCCGTGGCGTCTGCCTGCGCTTTGTGCAGCAGTGGAAGGCCGGCCAAACGCCCAGGACCGAGCAACTCCTGCAGGATGGGCCTGTTGACGAACGTGACGTGTTGCTGCGCGAACTGCTGCGTCTGGAGATGCGGTTCCGGCTGCAACGTGGCGAATGCCTCCTCGGCGAGGAGTTCCTGCAGCGCTTTCCGGACCAGCAAGACCTGATCCGTTTCCTGCTGACCACGGTTGGCTCCCCCGAGCAGGACTCGCCGAGGACCTCGGTCGCGGGCCGGCAGGCGAAGAGTTCCGTCACTGAGCGGCCCCAACCGGTATCCTCGCACACGGAGCGTCCGAAGGCGTCCTGGCCTGAGATACCGGGCTACCGCATCGAGGCCGAGTTGGGCAAGGGGGGCATGGGTGTCGTCTACAAGGCCCAGCACCTGCTTCTGGACCGAACCGTGGCCCTCAAGACGATCCTCGCCGGGGCCGGCGCCGACGAGGCCGAGCTAACCCGCTTCCGCATCGAGGTCAGGGCGGTCGCCAGGCTGCAGCACCCAAACGTCGTGCAAATCTACGAGGTGGGCGAACACGACGGACTGCCCTTCTTCTCGCCTGGAGTTCTGTCCGGGAGGCAGCCTGGCAAGCAAGCTCAAGAGGAACGTCCTGCCGCCCCGCGAGGCGGCCCACCTGGTCGAGCAGATTGCCCGGGGGATGCACGCGGCCCACAAGCAAGGCATCATTCACCGCGACCTCAAGCCGGCCAACGTGCTGCTGACCGAGGACGGCACGCCGCGGGTGGCCGACTTCGGGCTGGCCAAGAAGCTGGACGAGCAGGGCCAGACGGCGACCGAGGCGGTGATGGGCACTCCCAGCTACATGGCCCCGGAGCAGGCCAGCGGCCAGAGCCGCCAGGTGGGGCCGGCGGCGGACGTCTATGCGCTGGGAGCGATCCTGTACGAGTGCCTGACGGGTAGATCGCCGTTCAAGGCGGCCTCGGCCTGGGAGACGATCAAGCAAGTGCTGACTGTTGACCCGGTGCCGCCACGGCAGCTGGCCCGCTCGTTGCCCCGGGAGCTGGAGACCATCTGTCTGAAATGCCTGGAGAAGAACCCGGCACGCCGTTATGCCAGCGCCGAGGAATTGGCGGAAGAGCTGCGTCGCTGGCAGGCCGGCGAGCCGATTCGGGCCCGTCCGGTGGGACGATTGGAAAAGACAAGCAAGTGGATTCGGACGGAAGCCGGCGGCAGCGGCCTGGTGGCCGTGAGTGTGCTGGCCTTGCTGGTGGTGCTGATCGGAAGTGGGTTGTTTACCCTGTTTCTGGCGCGGGAACGCGATCGGGCCGTCAAGGCCGAAGAGGAGGCGATTGAGCGGTCTCGTGAGGTAAGCAGGGCCCTGGGACTGGCCAGGGAGCGCTTACGCAACGAACAGATTCAGTCGGCGACCTCGACCCTGGAACGGGCCCTGCTGCTGTGCGAGCAGGGGGATGTTAACCACGGCCTGATGTGGATGACACGCGGACTGAAGACGGCAAGCCTGGCTCAGGCGTCGGACCTGGAACAGGCTTTGCGCTGGAACCTGGGGGCGTGGTCGCAGCACGTTCACCGACTGGACCGGGTTTTGTCGCACCCGGGCGCTGTCTGGGCGGTAGCTTTCAGTCCCGATGGCACCCTGCTGGCCACTGCCTGCGCCGATCGCAAGGTTCGCTTCTGGGAAACAGCGACCGGCCGGCAACGGGGAGAGCCGTTGAGTCACCCGGCGACAGTCCGGGCCATTGCTTTCCATCCGGAAGGCGAGTGGCTGTTGACGGGCTGCGAAGATGGCCTGGCCCGCCTCTGGCAGGTCGCCACCGGACGTCCGGTGGGCGAGCCTCTGCTCCATTGCCCGGTGACGGAACCAGCCCGGGCCTGGCCCTGGGGAACAGGGATTCGCAGCGTGGCCTTCAGTCCCGATGGCCGGGCCTTGGTCACCGGGGGCTACGATGGCAAGGCGTGTCTCTGGGAGACAGCCACGGGAAAAGAAGCGGGTCCCCCCCTGTCCCCCGGTGGCGGTGTTGTCTTTGCCGTGGCGTTTCGTTCGGATGGCCAGGCCGTCTTGACGGGGGGACAAAGCTGGAACCTGCAGCAGTGGCACCCCACCACCGGACAGTCTCTTGGCCCCGTGATGCGTAACGCCGTCGTTTACTGTGCCGCCTACAGCCCCGACGGTAAGACGGTGGCGGCGGGATACTTGCAGGATGACAGCGTCCGCCTTTGGGATCCGGCAACCGGTCTGAAGCGCGAGGTGCTCCTCAAACACCAAGCCCCGGTACTCGCGGTGTGCTGCAGCCCGGACGGCCGGTTCATTCTGACGGGCAGCGAAGACCGGACCGCCCGTGTCTGGGAAGCAGCTACGGGGCATCCAGTCGGGGCGATCCTGGAACACACTGCCGAGGTTGAAAGTACTGCTTTCGGCCCTGGAGGAAGGATGGCCACCGCCAGCCGGGACGGCACGGCACGGTTGTGGCGCCTGGCTCCAGGCGGCCCTCGGACACCTTGCGCCACCACCCCAGCTGGGTCCGGTGCATCGCGTTCAGCCCAAACGGTACCCGATTGCTGACCGGCTCGCACGATCAAATGTGCCGGCTGTGGGACACGTACCGGGGCCAGCAGATCGGCCAACCGCTGTTGTGCAGTTTCTACGTCGTCGGCGTTGCTTTCGCTGGCGACGGAAAAACGGCCTTCGCGGTGAGCAATGGTCAGGACGGTCGTCAGATGCACCGCTGGAACCTGGAGAGCAGCCGGTTACTCGGTGCCACCGGTGGACAGACGACACCCGTCTGGCGGTTGGCCGCCGATCCCCAAGGAGTGACCCTGGTGACGGGCAGTTACGTCAACGGCCCGATTCGGATCTGGGATGGTGCTACTGGGCAACCACGCGGGGCGCCCCTTCAGCATGACGGTCCGATTCAAGGGGTGGCGATCAGCGCGGACGGTCGGACAATCCTGACGGGCAGCGATGACCGCACGACTCGCCTGTGGGACGCCTTCACCGGGAAGCCGCTCGGCCCGTCGGTGCGGCATCCCTATGGAATCTCTGCGGTCGCCTTCAGTCCAAATGGCCAACACTTCCTGACCGGCAGTAAGGGACAGACAGTCCAGTTGTGGGACACAACCTGGCAACCTCTCGGAGTGCCGATGCGGCACCGAGGCGAGGTTAAGAGTGTGGTCTTCGTGCCGGCGAGCCCCCTGCTGCTTAGCGGCAGCGACGACAACACTGCCCGCTTCTGGTTCGGCCCAACCAGTCATCCCGTCGGCCCTCCTCTCACCCACAGTGCCCGCGTCAATGCCGTGGCCATCAGCCCTGATGGCCGAATCGCGGCTACGGCGAGCGATGACTTCCTGGCCAGGCTCTGGCCCGTTCCGCTCCCGGTCACCGAGGAGACCGAGCGTCTGACCGGTTGGGTTCAGGTCCTTACCGGCCTGGAGATGGACGACAAGGGCGGCATCACCGTCACGCCGGCTGATGAGTGGCGACAACGGCGCGACCGATTCTATCCGCTGCCGAGTCTGCCGGAGCGATAACCGGCAACCTCGCCACCATCTGAACCAAGGGAGGATCGCCTGTGACCAGCCCGAGCCAGGTCAACCTGGAGTCGCTGCCGGCCGCGGCCCGGCAGCAGATTCGTGCCGTCTGCCTGCACTTTGTGCAGCAGTGGAAGGCCGGCCAAACGCCCAGGACCGAGCAACTCCTGCAGGATGGGCCTGTTGACGAACGTGACGTGTTGCTGCGCGAACTGCTGCGTCTGGAGATGCGGTTCCGGCTGCAACGTGGCGAATGCCTCCTCGGCGAGGAGTTCCTGCAGCGCTTTCCGGACCAGCAAGACCTGATCCGTTTCCTGCTGACCACGGTTGGCTCCCCCGAGCAGGACTCGCCGAGGACCTCGGTCGCGGACCGGCAGGCGAAGAGTTCCGTCACTGAGCGGCCCCAACCGGTATCCTCGCACACGGAGCGTCCGAAGGCGTCCTGGCCTGAGATACCGGGCTACCGCATCGAGGCCGAGTTGGGCAAGGGGGGCATGGGTGTCGTCTACAAGGCCCAGCACCTGCTTCTGGACCGAACCGTGGCCCTCAAGACGATCCTCGCCGGGGCCGGCGCCGACGAGGCCGAGCTAACCCGCTTCCGCATCGAGGTCAGGGCGGTCGCCAGGCTGCAGCACCCAAACGTCGTGCAAATCTTCGAGGTGGGCGAACACGACGGACTGCCCTTCTTCTGCCTGGAGTTCTGTCCGCAAGGCAGCCTGGCAAGCAAGCTCAAGAGGAACGTCCTGCCGCCCCGCAAGGCAGCCCACCTGGTCGAGCAGATTGCTCGGGGGATGCACGCGGCCCACCAGCAAGGCATCATTCACCGCGACCTCAAGCCGGCCAACGTGCTGCTGACCGAGGACGGCACGCCGCGGGTGGCCGACTTCGGGCTGGCCAAGAAGCTGGACGAGCAGGGCCAGACGGCGACCGAGGCGGTGATGGGCACTCCCAGCTACATGGCCCCCGAGCAGGCCAGCGGCCAGAGCCGCCAGGTGGGGCCGGCGGCGGACGTCTATGCGCTGGGAGCGATCCTGTACGAGTGCCTGACGGGTAGATCGCCGTTCAAGGCGGCCTCGGCCTGGGAGACCATCCAGCAAGTGCTGACTGTTGACCCGGTGCCGCCACGGCAGCTGGCCCGCTCGTTGCCCCGGGAGCTGGAGACCATCTGTCTGAAATGCCTGGAGAAGAACCCGGCACGCCGTTATGCCAGCGCCGAGGAATTGGCGGAAGAGCTGCGTCGCTGGCAGGCCGGCGAGCCGATCAGTGCCCGTCCGGTGGGCCGGTTGGAACAGGCGGTCAAGTGGGCTAGACGCAAGCCGACAGCGGCGGCGCTGGCGGCGGTAAGCGTGCTGGCGTTGCTGGTGGTGCTGGTTGGTGGTGGGCTGTTCACCCTGTTTCTGACCCAGCAACGGGATCGGGCCGTGAAGGCGGAGGAGAAGGCCGAACAGCGTGCCGACGATGCCAACCAGGCGAGGCAGCAAGCGCTCCGGGACAAGGAATCGGCCTTGCTGGCACAAAAGACCGCCCTGCGGCACGCGGCCGGATCGGCGTACGACAGCGGGCAGCAACTGTGTGAGCGGGGCGAGGTTTCGCAAGGCTTACACTGGCTGGCGCGGGCCCTGGAACATGCCCGTAGCGCCGGGGACGCCGACCTGGAAGCTGCCGCTCGCTGGAACCTTGGCGTCTGGTCGCGGGAACTGCACACTCTGGCCCTCGTGTTGCCTCATCCCGGTGAGAAGAAGGTCAATGCGGTTGCCTTCCACCCGGAGGGTAAGATCATTGCGACCGGCTCCGCGGCTGGCATCGTTCGCCTGTGGGATGGCGAGAGCGGCCAGGCGACCGGCCAGATGCTCCGTCTTCCCAAGCCGATTCGGTCCCTGGTCTGGCAACCCGGAGGAAAGAGCCTGGGAATTGTTTCCGTGGACGGCTTCTTTCGCCTCTGGCAACCGGAGGCGGCGGAACCGAAGCTGACCCTTCGCATCACCGGGAACGACTACTGGGAATACTACTGGCGTCCAATGGCCTTCCACCCCGACGGAACGAAAATCCTGCTTGGCGGGATCGGGCCGGCGAGGGTCTACGACACGGAGACCGGACAGCCGACGGGTCTGGAACTGCGGCACGGAGGCGGGAAAAGCCGAGGCCGTTGCCTGGAGCCGGGACGGCAAAAAGTTGCTCACGGGCAATTCCGCCAGGCGGGCTCAGGTTTGGGACGCCGACACCGGCAAACGACTCGGTTCAGAGATCGTCACGGAAAAATCTATCACCTGTGTCGATTTCAGCCCAAATGGCCGCCTGTTTCTGACCGGAGAATATCATGGAAAAACCAGGCTCCAGGTGTGGGAGACAGGGACAGGCACCCCGGTCGGCCGCCCCCTACCCTCCCTGGAGAACAACTACAGTGCCGTCTTTAGCCCTGACGGGAACCGCATTATCTTCAGCAACGCGGGGAACGAGGTGTTTCTGTGGGATGTCGCCTCCGGAGAGCGAGTTGGCCCGCCCATCTGGAATGGATCCTCAGCGCCAGCGGTGGCATATCGTCCCGACGGGGGTGCGGTCCTGACCGGCGGCGGGGACCGGGCTTGCGTCTGGAAACTGGCCCCGGGAATGCTGCGCTGGAAAGTGCCTGCGGCCATCACGAAGGAGATTTGTCTGAACACCATGACGTTCACTCCCGACAGTCGGGAACTGCTGGTCGCCCCCCGTGGCCGTTTCGACCGGCTGACGGGCAAAGCGGTGCAATCGGAATACGATAGTGTCCCACCGTTGCAGGTCAGTTCACTCGCGGTGAGCCCAGACGGCCGGTTGGTTTACGGTGCCGCTAAGGATCGGATTTATTGCTGGCAGTCCGGCACTGCACACCTTGATCGGATCCTGCACTTACCGAGGGGCACGGCAGGAAATATCGCTCTCAATTCGGTAGAAAATATCGCTCTTAGTCCGGATGGCAAGTCCTTGCTGGTTTCCAACCCCTGGGAACCCATTACCAGGCTCATCGATGCCCGGAGTGGTCAATCGATCAACAAGCTGGACGAGACTGGCGGTGTCTGGGGGATGCTCTGGAGCCCGGACGGCAAGACGGCCATCACATCCCAGTATGGATCTTTCCGCTTGTGGGACGGAATCACCGGCACCCCTCAAGGTGAGCCGATCGCCCTTGCTGAGCATTGGGGTGCATGGGCGATCTCGATTCACCCGCAGGGCCACACGCTGATCGGCAGGACGATGGACTATCACGATGCGCCAGCTGAATACGACCACGTGGAAAGAAGTCGGCCCACCGCTCCCGCATCCCAGTCACGTTCGCCAGACCGCCTACAGCAGCGATGGCCGGCTTATCTTTACCGCCGACGCCTCGGGCATCACCCGCATCTGGCATCCCCAATCGGGGAAGCGGATTGGCCCGGGCTTGAAGGGCAACTGCCCAACGGTCAGCCCGGACAACCGCGATTTCGCACTGGTTAGCACCGACGGCTACCGTTGTCTTTATTCCATGCCCACCCCCTGGGAAGGTGAAGTCGAGCAGGCGGCTACGTGGGTCGAGGGGCTGACGGGGCAGAAACCCGATGAGCGCGGCGTTCTGCACCCAACCCTTCCGGCTCTCCGCTGAGACGCGACTGCGCGGCCGGATGCTGGATCAGAACGTCAGCTCCCGGCCACAACCGGCCTCGCGGCACCCTGCGTGTTGCCGGCGTCGTACGCGGTCAGGGCATTGAGCAGCTTCCGGTAAGCCTCCTCATCCCCCGGCGCCGCGGGAGCGATCTTCAGTCCTTCCCGGGACACGTGCTCGACCAGCTCGGCCACGGTCTTGCCCCTGGCGGTCCACTTCTGATTGAAGAAGTTGCCCGCCTTCACGTGGCTCAGCGCCTTGATCGGCTCATTGAGCTGATTGAGGAACCGTCGTGCCTGGACGTACTCCGTCGGCGTCAGCTCCTTGACCTTGCGGTCGAGCGCCTCGCTGAGCCTGGTCTGGGCGGTCAGGACGTTCTGGTGGACGGCATAGGAGATCCGGCCCTTGGTCCTGGCCTCCTGGACCGCCTGGGAGAGCGCTTGCTCCAGCGCCTTCCGCGCAGTCCCGAATTCCGCACGCCGCAGGGACGCCGGCCAGGGCAGGTCGGCGCCCCCATCGCGGAGCAGACCCATGCTCCCGCCGGCGCCTTCCGGCGCCACGCTGATGCGCCGGAGCAGGGCTTCGTCCAGATCGATGTGCGGTCCACGCCGGCCCCGGCCCTGCTCTCGGGCCAAATGCTGCAACAGGACGTTGTGCGGCTGACCCGATGCAATCTCTGTCAAGGAGTGGTTGCGCCGCGGGCGGTTGAGGCCCATTTCCTTCTCGCGGTCGTTGGCAGGCGTTGAACGGCCGGACCTCCACGTCAACTCCCGCTCCAGGTCGATCCCGAGGATCGCATAATACCCCCCGAGAAGTCCGACCAGGAGATCTCTGACCAGCCGTTCAGAATCGGAGTCTTTGCCCTGTTGGGGCGCTCGGTTGCCGGGTTCCTGGGCGCGGACGGGCGAGCCCTCCAGGACGAGCAAGCCCAGCAATGCCAGGATGGAGCAGTTTCGGAACAAGACAGACATGCTCAGGACCTCCCAAAGAGAACACGGGGGGTGCTTTTCATCTCCCTGAGATGGTCCTCCGCGTTTGGCCCTCGAACCCTTCACTTGCATGGAAAAAAAAGCAATCCAGCGGGAACAGCAATCCGGAGTCGCCCAGGGGCCGTCTATTCGACGGAGGATGGTTTTGGGCTTCCCTGTCGAGGTGAACACCATGAAGCGGTTGCTGCTCGGTTTGCTGGCGGTATTGGCGAGCGTGTCGTCGGTGCGGGCGGACGTCCCCGTGCCGCCGCCCAAGGGGAAGAAGTTCGTGCCTGTCAAGCACTTGATCCGGCTGGACAAGGACATCAGCGGCTACGTGTTCTTCACCCGCAGCCTCGGCCTGCGCAACGGCAATTTCGAGAAGATCGAGCTGTCCGCCGACAAGGCGGCTCCCCTTACCGTCGCCGGCAAGTTCGGGCAACAGCTCCTGGCCGTGCCGGACGCGGTGGTCAAGAAGTACCCCACAGAGAAGGACCTGCTCGCGGCCCTGAGCGGCAAGCTGGACGGTGCGGCCAGCAGTACCTACAGTCGGACTGCTCTGCTTCCGGAGAAGGATGAGCGAAAAGAACTGACCGTGGAACACGTCATTACCGGCTTCGACGCCAGGAAGGGCATTCAAATGAAGGACAATCCGGACACGTCGGAGGCGCCGAAAGAAGAAGAGTCGGTGTACGGTCCCCGCGGCATCCGCCCGGTGATCAGCAGCCTGGCCGCCGCGGCGGCCCTCGCGCTCGGCGGACTCTGGCTCGTGCGTCGCCAGGGGACAGGCGAGGGCAAGCCCTGACCCGGCGCCCAGGGTCCCTTCGCCTTCCAGATCGCGAAGGGACCCTGGGCGGAGGGGGCTGCGCCGAGAGGGCGTCAGGTTCAGCCCGAAGAAGACAGCCAGCCAGGGTCCCGAACACCCTGTCGGATGGCAGGCAGGGAGACAACAGACGCCCTGTGACACTCCTCCGTCAGTTACGGGCTTCTTCGGGCATCCGCCAAATGCGAAAAAAAGTGGCAGGCAGCCCGGCGGTTTGGCAGGCAGGAACAGTGCCTCCAATTCCCCGCCCGGGCTTCCGCCTCAGCTCCGTTTCAGCACCGCCTGGACGATCTTGCCGCCGTTGATGGTCGGCCGTTCCTCGCGGCCGTTGTGGTTGTACGTCACCTGCTTGTGGTCCAGGCCCATGCAGTGCAGGATGGTGGCGTGCAGGTCGTGGACGTGGACGCGGTTCTCGACCGCATACAGGCCGATCTCGTCGGTCGTGCCGTGGACCACGCCGCCCTGGATGCCGCCGCCAGCCAGCCAGACGGTGAAGCCCCACGGGTTGTGGTCCCGGCCGTTGCCGCTCTCGCTCATCGGCGTCCGGCCGAACTCGCCCGCCCAGATCACCAGCGTCGAATCCAGCAGGCCGCGCTGTTTCAGATCCTTGAGCAGGCCGGCTACCGGTTTGTCGCTCTCCCTGCAATGGCGGCCGTGGTTGCCCTCGACGTCGCTGTGGGCGTCCCACTTGCTGCCCGAGCCGGAGTAGACCTGCACAAAGCGGACACCGCGCTCCACCAGCCGGCGGGCCAGCAGACAGTTGCGGCCCATGCGGGCGGTCGTCTTGTCGTCCAGGCCGTAGAGTTTTTGGGTCGCGGTCGTCTCGCGGCTCAGATCGACGGCCTCGGGGGCGGCCGACTGCATCCGGTAGGCCAGCTCGTAGGAGGCGATGCGCGCTTCCAGGTCGCTGTCCTGCCGGCCGGCGGCGAGGTGCTTGCGGTTCAGCTCCTGGAGGAAGTCGATCTTGGCGCGCTGAACGTCGCGGGATGCGCCGGGCGGCGGTTCCAGGTCAAGGATGGGGACCTCGCCCTCGCGGAAGCGCGTGCCCTGGTAGCTGCTGTCACCCCTCGGGGCTTTCCGGTTGGCTGGCTGGGGAATCCACCCCTGGTGGCAGCGGGGGTGGATGCTTGCCGGCAGCGACCAGAAGACGTCGCAGGTTCACGACACCGGACCGATTCAGCCGCAGTGTTACGACCGTGGCCCGTCCTGTCGGCGTGACCCCGATAACCAAAGTGCAATCGTCGTTCCAGGCAAAATGCTCGAACCAGCGCTGTTGCCGAGGGTGGAACAACGGGACGACCTGGGCCGTATCCGGATCAGGGGCTTGCGTTTTGGCGTACTTGTGGTTGTTGCACCCCTGGCAGGCGAAGGCGAGGTTCGCCAGCGTCTCGCCTCCCTCGTCCTGAGCCGGGTCCACGTGTTCCACGGAGAAGGGTTGTGCGGAATAAGCGACCTGGCTGCGACAGTATTCGCAGCACCCTCCCGCGCGTTCCTCCACCCGGCGCTTCTGGGCAGGCGCGACACGCCGATCAGCCATGGGACTCGGTCCTGAGCCGGAGATCGCGCAACAGTTCATCCAACGAGATCTGGCGAAGCCGCGCCAGGTCGATCAAGGCTTCCAGCCGTTCCACGTCCGCCTGCTCCGCCCTGTCAGTGAGCTGCAACAGTTCGTTGTATTCCTCCGGGCTGAGCGTGCGTGCGTCCCGCTTCTCGATCAATTCCTCGTCGCGCTGCTGCACTTCCCGCGGGAGCCCCTGGTTGATCTTCGGAAGCAATTCGGCTTCCGTATTCAGGGGCCGGCCACGGCGACGAGCACGCAAAGCAAGTACCCGGGTGACAAACGTGTCCAACTCTTTCGCGTCAAGCTGGTCGATGGCGTGCAGCAATGCTTCCATGGACAGGTCGGCTGTCAGCTGGACCGTTGGCATCAACGTCTCCCTCGGTTCGGCAATCCGGCAACTCAACTCCCCAGATTATATCGTCCAGATAAGCACTTCGGGAGGCCAACCGAGCGCCTGGTCCAGGTGCTTGCGGTTCAGCCTCTTGGGTAGGCCCATCGAAACGACAGGGAGCAACTCGACAGAAATCGCCATTTTTCTTGTAAACTCTTGTTCACTGTGGTATCGTGCAGAAAAGCAAGGTCGCATGAGAGGAGTCGCGAATGACGATTCCACCCCTGAACGAGCATGGTCATCTGCCGGCTGGAATTTGCGACTGCACGTTTTCCGAGTTGGTGACTGTGTTCGGGCAGAATCAATGGATCGAGGATACCGCCTCGGAGACTCGCCGGGAGGTTCTTTGTCGGCAACGGAGCACTCTGTGTGACCGGCTGGAGGACTATCTGGCGCGGCTCCGCGATGCCGGTTTACCAGTCCAGGTGCTGGTTGATGGGAGCTTTGTGACTGGCAAGCCCGACCCTGGCGACATTGATTTGATCGTGGTTCTGCCGGCGGATCACGACTTTACCCGTGAGCTGAACCCCAGGGACTATAACCTCCTCTCGAAGAAGCGATTGCGTGCCAGCGGCTTCCCGTTTGACGTCTTCGTTGTGGCGAATGGCGACAGTGTTTACCTTTGGGCACTGGACTGGTTTCAGAAAGTGCGCGGCCGGGGCGAACTGCGGGGGGGACTATTGAGGGTGAAGCCATGATTAGCACCGAACAGGAGTTTCGCCAGGCTTTGGAGCAACTGAAGCAGGTCTACCTGGCCCTGGCTTCGATTCGCGCCGAACACCCGGACGCCAGCCCGCAATGGTATGCCATTCTGGCGGAAGGGCTCATTGACCAGGCCCGGCAGTTGCAGCGTGACATCGACGTCTATGCTGGGGTGGTAGCTGTCGAGGAAGCCCAGGCAGAGACCTGCGCGAAACCGAGCCCGACAACCTGACCAGGATCGTCCGCAATGTGCCAGACGATCCAGCATCTGCCAATCGCGAAAAAAGTGGCAGGCAGCCTGCTGGCCCTGGCAGGCAGGAAAGTGTATTGCCGCCAGCCGCCGATCGCCTTTCCGCTTCAGCTCCGTTTCAGCACCGCCTGGACGATCTTGCCGCCGTTGATGGTCGGCCGCTCTTCGCGGCCATTGTGGTTGAACGTCACCTGCTTGTGGTCCAGTCCCATGCAGTGCAGGATGGTGGCGTGCAGGTCGTGGACGTGGACCCGGTCCTCGACCGCGTACAGGCCGATCTCGTCGGTCGTGCCGTGGACCACGCCGCCCTGGATGCCGCCGCCAGCCAGCCAGACGGTGAAGCCCCACGGGTTGTGGTCCCGGCCGTTGCCGCTCTCGCTCATCGGCGTCCGGCCGAACTCGCCCGCCCAGATCACCAGCGTCGAATCCAGCAGGCCGCGCTGTTTCAGATCCTTGAGCAGGCCGGCTACCGGCTTGTCGCTCTCCCTGCAATGGCGGCCGTGGTTGCCCTCGACGTCACTGTGGGCGTCCCACTTGCTGCCCGAGCCGGAGTAGATCTGCACAAAGCGGACGCCGCGCTCCACCAGCCGGCGGGCCAGCAGACAGTTGCGGCCCATGCGGGCGGTCGTCTTGTCGTCCAGGCCGTAGAGTTTTTGGGTCGCGGTCGTCTCGCGGCTCAGATCGACGGCCTCGGGGGCGGCCGACTGCATCCGGTAGGCCAGCTCGTAGGAGGCGATGCGCGCTTCCAGGTCGCTGTCCTGCCGGCCGGCGGCGAGGTGCTTGCGGTTCAGCTCCTGGAGAAAGTCGATCTTGGCGCGCTGAACGTCGCGGGATGCGCCGGGCGGCGGTTCCAGGTCAAGGATGGGCACCTTGCCCTCGCGGAAGCGCGTGCCCTGGAAGCTGCTGGGCATGAAGCCGGTGGACCAGTTGCGGCTGCCGCCCGGCGGATCTTCCGGGTAATCCAGCAGCACGACGTAGCCGGGCAGGTTCGCGCTGACGCTGCCCAGGCCGTAGATCGACCACGAGCCCAGGCACGGCCGGCCGCCCAGGATGCTGCCGGTGTTCATCTGGCAGACGCTGCCGACGTGGTTCAGCCCGTCGGCGTGACAGCCGCGCAGGACAGCAATGTCATCGACGCAGGTGCTGATCTCCGGCAGCCAGTCGCTGACCCAGGTGCCGCACTGGCCGTGCTGCTTGAAGGTGCGCTTGGTGGCCAGCAGCGGCGTGTAGGCAGTCCGGCCCATCGCGGTCACCGGCCGGTCAAACGAGTCCGGCAAGGGCTTGCCGTGGAGCTTCTGCAAGGCGGGCTTGGGGTCGAACAAATCGATGTGGCTGGGACCGCCGTCGATGAAGACCCAGATCACGCTTTTGGCTGTCGCCGGGAAATGCGCGGGCCGGGCCGCCAGGGGATTGCCGGATGAACCGTCGCTAACCCCTGTTGTGACACGGTCTCCCGACCGTGCCCCTGTTGTGGCACGGTCTCCCGACCGTGCCACCCCCTGTTGCAGGGCCAGGTAAGCGAGCCAACCCAGACCGCCGCCCGCACGCATCAGGAAGTCGCGGCGGGAGTGGGGCGTTTCGTGGTGAGGAAGTCGCGGGGAGGAAGTCATTGGTGGGAGCCTCAATCCACGTACAGCAACTCATTGGTGTTCAGCAAGGCATGGCACAGGTCGGCGAAAGCCTCGGCCCGGGCCCCCCCTGTTGTGGCACGGTCGGGAGACCGTGCCACAACAGGGTCTCCCGACCGTGCCACCCGCGGAGCGGTTCGGGATTCCAGGAGCCGCTGCGCTTGCCGGCTCAGGAAGCGTACGCCCAGCTGGACTTCGTCGGCCGTGGCCGGCCGGCTCCAGCTCAGGCGATACGCGGCGGCGACCAGGACGGCGTCGTTGTCGCCGTGCCGCTTCAGGATGTCTGTCGCGATCCGGGTCGCCCGCTCGCGGGTGAATTCGCCATTGAGCAGGCTCAGGGCCTGCGGAGCGGTCGTCGTGTTCAGCCGGCGCGAGCAGCTGTTGTGCATGTCCGGCAGATCAAAGGCATCGAACAGCGGGAAGCGCATGTTTCGCCGGGCCAGAACGTACACCGAGCGCCGGTTCTGGTCCTCCGCCCGGGCGTCGGGCACCCAGGCGTACTTGCTGATCCCTTCGGGCAGCTTTGGCCGGGCGCTGGGGCCGAACATCCGCAGGTTCAGGTCACCGGAAAGGAGCAGCATGGCGTCGCGCAGCGACTCGCCTTCCAGCCGGGTCCGGCGAGCGTGCCACAGCAAGTGATTGCCCGGTTCGACCTGGAGGGCCTGGCGATGGGCCTGGCTGCGGGGGTCAACCCGCGAATCCTGGCAGTAGGCGGCGGAGGTGACCATCAGCCGGTGCATCGCCTTGAGGCTCCAGCCCTTCTCGACGAACTCCACCGCCAGGTAATCGAGCAATTCCGGATGCGTGACCGCTTCGCCCTGGACGCCGAAGTCGCTGCTGGTCGGCACCAGCCCGACGCCGAAATGGTGCTGCCACAGCCGATTGACCATGACCCGAGCGGTGAGTGGGTGGTCTTTCCGTGTCAGCCAGCGAGCCAGGGCGGAACGCAGGCCGGAGCTGCGCATCTTCTGTGGCACGGTCGGGAGACCGTGCCACAACAGTGGCAGCTGCCGATTCAGCGGCAGATCGCCCAGGAACTCCGGGAAACCGGCCTGCACCTGCTCACGCGGTTTGCGCCAGTCGCCAGCCAGCAGCCGATGCGTCGGCGGTCCCTCGGTGCCAACGTCGATCACGCTCATCGCGGTCGGCAGCGGCTCGGGCCGGGTTGTCTTGACCGTGGCCAGACGCTTCGCCAGCTCCTGATAGCGGGTCTTTGCCTCCCCTTGCAGCTTCTTCGCGACGACCTCATCGGGGGAACGGAGCTGTTTCTCGGCCATCGCGGCAATCAGCTTCTGATACGGCGTCCGCTGCTCCTCGGGAGTCAGCACCGCTTTCTGGATCTCGGGGCGGAACTTCTCCAGCAACCCCTTGCGCAGGTTGGGACGCCTGGCGTCCAGCAAGCGCTGCATCTCGGTCCGGATTTCCGCGGTGGTTTTCTCCCACTCCGCCAGCCGCCGCTGGTGTTCCGCCCTGGCGGCAGCAGAGAAAGCCGGCAGATCGTCGCGGGGGAGCAGTGGCGCGAAGAAGGCCTGGAGACGGTAATACTCCCTTTGCAGCAGGGGATCGTACTTGTGATCGTGGCAGCGGGCGCAGCCGACCGTCAGGCCGAGGAAGACCAGCCCCGTCGTGTCGGTGATGTCATCGAGGATTTCCTGGCGGCGCTGCTCCAGGTTGGCGGCGTTGTACTCGTCGGGCCAGAGACGGAGAAACCCGGTGGCGATGCGTGCCTCGACGTTGGCCGGCTCCATCTCGTCGCCGGCCAGCTGCTGCTGGACGAAGCGGTCGTAGGGCAGATCGGCGTTGAAGGCCCGGATGACGTAATCGCGGTAGAGGTGGGCGTTGGGGCGCAGATCGTCAGCCTTGAAGCCATCTGACTCGGCGTAGCGCACCAGGTCGAGCCAGTGCTGGGCCCAGCGCTCGCCGAAGCGGGGCGAGGCCAGCAGCCGATCCACCACCTTGTCGTAGGCGTCGGCTGACGCATCCGCCAGAAACGCTTCCTGCTCCGCCAGGGTGGGCGGCAAACCGGTCAGGTCGAAGGTGACGCGGCGGAGCAGCCGCAGCTTGTCGGCCCTGGCGGACAGATTCAGACCGCGCTGCCGCAGTTTGTCCAGAAGAAAGCGGTCAATCGGATTGGTCGAGTCTTTGGGCCCCGCGGCAGGAACGCTGGCTCTCTGCGGCGGCTCGAACATCCGGGAAACAGCCGGCGAAGGCGATGGGACGGCCGCACGGGCGGAGTTGCCCTCGGCGTGAGCGGCGAGCGGAACGATTGCCGGCAGGGCAAGGAGCGTCAGGCAGGGAAGCAACCGACCCTTCATCGATCCAGATCCTCTCGGAGGGTGGTGGGTGGGGAGGATTGCGCGGCGACAATCCATAGGCGATCCTACCCGATGGCAGCGTGGAGAGCAAGCAGGAGATGCCAGGAAAAGGAACCCGTTGAACTTTTTTCCCGATTTGCCTTGCGGACCCACGCTCGGGGAGACTGCGAAGGAAGGATTGCAATCCAACCCGTACAGGCGTAAGCTGACCTGGAAGAAATCCCGAACTGATTCGAGGTCCCCATGTCTCTCCCACAGAGAAGGCCCGCTGCATCCAGGATGCGCCTGGTGAACCGGCTCCTCCGGTCGCGAACGGCCCCGAGGTACGCTGCTCAACTCCTTCTTGTTTGCGGATCGTTGTGTCTGCCTGCGTGCAGTTCCGATCCCATCGGAGTGACCTACCCCGTGAAGGGGAAGGTGTATCTCGATGGAGTGTTGCTCAACGCGGGTTCGGTGGCCTTCTTTCCAGCGGATCAAGGCGAACGTGCCCCCGCTTTTGAAGCCGGCGGCAGGATCAAACCGGACGGCACCTACGAGCTGTCCACCAGGGGAAAACCAGGAGCGTTGCTGGGGAGTTACAAGGTGACGGTCGTATTGCAAACCAAAGTTGAGCCGGACAGGGCTGGCGAGGTAAGGTCCCTGGTGCCGAAGGAGTACACGAACAAGGAAACCACTCCGCTGAAAAAGGAAGTGATCGCAAAACCGCAGGATGGGCAATACGATCTGCAAATGAACTCGAACGGACAATAACGTCGAAGACAGTCACGGGCATTCTGGCCTGAGTGGCGTCCATGCTCCTCTCCGGGCCTCTCCGGGCCACGGCTCGAGTCTCTGGCAGGGACCGTGGCTTTTTCTTTTTCGCAGCCAGGAAAAAAGTTGCCGAAAAAAGGAAGCCAGCCCATTGCCACCCGTTCCTGGCTGGTGTATGCTGGCCGATGGTAAAAGTTCTTGTGCTTTCTTTTTGACTCGACAATCTTTAATGTCCGGAACCGTTATTATCGGCAACGGGCCTTTGTGCGCGTGTGTCCAGGACGGCAGGAAAGCCTGTCGTCGAGGAAGACCCCCATCTGCGAGAGGCCGACTGATGAGAAGAACGCTGCCAGGACGTTTCGCCTTCACGTTGATCGAGCTGTTGGTGGTGATTGCGATCATTGCCATCCTGATCGGTTTGTTGCTGCCCGCCGTGCAGAAGGTGCGTGAAGCGGCCGCACGCATGCAGTGCAGCAACAACTTGAAGCAGCTGGCGCTGGCCTGCCACAGCTACCACGACGCGAACAAGGCTTTGCCGGCGAATTACGGCTGCTGCTACACCAGCGGCGCCCACTGGAGCTGGATTGCGATGATCCTGCCCTACATCGAACAGAATATTATCTACATGGGGGGCAACATCGGCGCCGCCAACGCTGCCGGGACTCCCACGACAACGCTCGCTGCCTCCTCGATCAACGGCCAGCCCACCATCACCTACCCCATCCCGATGCTCCGTTGCCCGAGCGACCCCATGTACAGTAAGATTCTTTGGACTGACCGCGCCGACATCAGCGGCGGGCCAAACGGTAAAGGCTGCGCCATCAGCAACTACAAGGGCGTCGCCGGCGCCAACTGGGAATGGGGCAACGCTCTCTGGAACCCGGGCTGGTCTCCCGCCGGCGGCGTCAACGGCGGCAACCAGCAGGGCCTCGACGCCGGCAACGGCGTCCTCTATCGCAGCAATGGCCCCGGCGCGTCGGGCAACGTCGGGGGCGGCAATGAGTATACCTGGACGCTCAGCAACATCACCGACGGCACCAGCAATACCTTCCTGGTCGGCGAGGACCTGCCCCAGGACTCGCAATGGTGCGGCTGCTGGGCCTATGCCAACAATGTGACCGGCACCGTTGCCATCTATCTCAACGCCAATCAAACGGCCAGCAAGGGGACCGCTTGCAGACAACACCGGCGACTGGAGCGATAACTACGGCTTCGCCAGCATGCACACCGCGGGGGCCAACTTCGCTTTTTGCGATGGCCGCGTTCAGTTCATCTCCAACAGCATCAACATGACAACGACGTACCGCTACCTTGGCACCGCGCAGGGCGGCGAAGCGGTTGTCGGTCAGTATTAATCGGACCTGCTCAGAACAGCTCCGCGATCGGCTTGCCGCTCTCGACAATGCGGATCAAATCCGCAGGCAGACCGCGCGTCACGCGCAAAGTACCGACGTCGAACAGGGTGTGCATGACCGTGGCCAGCAGGTTTGCCGGCGTGATCGGCTCGCTGGCTGGTATGTCGTTGTTGCGCGCCGACTTGCCAATGACCTGGCCCATCCTGAGCCCGCCGCCGATCAGCGCCAGGGTACACAGGCTGGGCCAGTGATTCCGGCCGCCCTTGCCCTGGACCTTCGGCGTCCGGCCAAAGTCGCCGGTGACCACGACCAGCACCTTGTCGCTCAGACCGCGTTCGTCCAGATCGTCCAGGAACGCCGCCAGCCCCCGGTCGAGCGAGCGCCCCAGCATCTCCATGCCCTTGACGATGCCCGGGTTGTTCACGTCGGCGTGCATGTCCCAGCCGGCGCTCTGGATGGTGACGAACCCGGCCCCCGCCTCGATCAGCCGGCGGGCCAGCAGGAACTGCTTGCCCAGGTTGGAGGGCTCGAAGACCTTGTGGCCGCACAGGATGCTGCTGGTGTCGTAGCGCTCCACGGTCCTGGGGTTTTCCTGAGACAGGTCAAACGCCTTGCTGGCCCCGCCGGTCAGCAGGTCGAGGGCCTGGCGCTCGAACTGGTCGAAGCTCTCGGCGGTGTCGCGGCTGTCGAGGCCGCGCTTCAGCCGATCGAGCTGGTGCAGCAGTTCCCGGCGGTCATTGAGCCGTTCCGCCGGCAGGTTGAGCTTCATGTTGGACAGCGCTTTCGAGCCGCCCGCCGGGTTGAACGGCTCCAGCGTCGGCCCCAGGCTGCCGGCGCGGGAGCCGGTCATCACCCGCCGCATCTCGTTGGCGTACTGGCCATCCTTGTGCGGGTTGGTCAGCAGCAGGTAGGTCGGCAGGCCATTGTCGGGATGATTGGGCCCACGCAGCCGGGCGTACAGCGCGCCCATGCTGAAGCCGGTCTGTCCGCTGCCATCGGGATCGGTGCCGGCCGTGAGGACGTGACTGATGGCCCGGACGTGGTCGGCGACCGGATGGCGGAAGGAGCGGACCAGGGCCATCTTTTTGGCATGGCGTGCCAGCAGCGGAAAGGTGCCGCCCAGGCTGATGCCGGGCAGGGTCGTCTTGACCTCGCCGGTCATGCTCCGATACGGCTCGGGAGCGTCCATGTTGGGGTTGAAGGTCTCGATGTGGCTGGCGCCGCCGGCCAGGAAGACCAGCACCACCGCCTTGTCGCGGACAAAGCCGGGGCCCGAGGACGAAGCAAGGGCCCGGGCACGCAGCAACCACGGCAGCGACAGACCGCCCAGGCCCAGCAGCCCGGCCTGGAGGAAGTCGCGCCGCGATAACCCGGCACAATCACGCTGGCTCTGTCCGCTGAACAGGGTAAGCATCACGTACCTCAACTCGGTGCAATCTGGCGTGGGCAAAAGTCAAAACAGTTCCTGGATCGGCTTGCCGTCCGCGACCAGTTGCACCAGGTCGCGGGGCAGGCCCGGCTGGACGCGCAGCTGGCCCACGTCCAGGAGCGTTTGCAGGATCGTGGTCATCAGGTGCGACGGCCGGATGGGCGTCGTCTTCGGGCTGCTGCCGGTGCTGTCGGATTCGCCAATGACTTGCCCCATTTTGAGACCGCCTCCGGCCAGCAGCAAGGGCGCCAGGGCCGCCCAGTGGTTGCGGCCGCCCTTGCCCTGTTTCTTGGGAGTTCGGCCCATCTCGCCGGTCACGACCAGCAGAACCTTGTCGCTCAGTCCGCGTTCCTCAACGTCGTCGAGGAACGTGGCTGCCGCGTGATCGACCTCGGGGCCGAGCATGCTGAAGCCTTCGAGGACGCCGCAGTTGTTGCCGTCGTCGTGCATGTCCCAGCCGCTGTTCTGCACAATCACGAAGCCGGCCCCGGCCTCGCACAGGCGGCGGGCCAGCAGCATCTGCTTGCCCAGCGTCGAGGGACGGTAACCGCCCTTCTTGTGGCCCACCTGGGACCGGCTGGTGTCGTAGCGGTCCACCGTCTTCGGGTCTTCCCTGGCCAGGTCGAACGCCTGGACGATGCCGGAACGCAGCACCTCGTAGGCTTGCTGCCGCAGCTTATCGACCGACTCCAGGTCGCCGAAGGCCTCGACCTGCCGGCTGAGCCGATCCAGCTGGCCCAGCAATTCCCGCCGGTTGTCCAGCTGCTCGGCCGGGAGCTTCAGCTGCATGTTGTCCAGCAGCGGCGGCGGCCGAAACACCGGCGTGTTGCCCTTGCCGCCGCTGATCTCGCCGCCGGGATGGAACGGATTGCAGCTGGCCGGCAATCGGCCCGCGACCGTGCCGTCCGCCAGCCAGCTCTTCTGATAGCGAAACTCCTGCGCGATCTCCGGGGCCGTGAGCAGGTTGTAGGTCGGCATCCCGGTCCCGGGATGGGTGACGCCACGCAGCCGGGCGTAGATCGCACCGAGGCTCGGAGCTTCAAGGTCCTTGTTGGGGCCATTGCGTCCCGAGTCCTGACCGCACAGCACCGCTCGCGGACCGGACGCATGATCGCTGGTGCCGGTGGTGAACGAGCGGACGATCGCCAGCTTGTTCATCCGCTGGGCCAGCTTCGGGAACGTGCTGCCGAAGGTGATGCCGGGAATGCGCGTCTGGATCTCACCGGTGACGCTGCGGACCTCGGCCGGGGCCGTCATCTTGGGATCGAAGGTCTCGAACTGGCTAGGACCGCCGCCCAGCCAGAGTAGCACCACCGCTCGGTCCCGGACGTGAGAGGCTGGGTTCGCCGCCACGGCCCGCAAGCGCAGCAGGTCAGCCAGCGTGAAGCCGCCCAGCCCCAGAGCGCCGACTCGGAGGAAGTCACGCCGGGTCACACCGTCACATGCGCGGCGACCTTGCCCGGTGAAGATGGTGAACATGGGATTAATTCCTTTGCCTGCCCTGCCCCGTGGGCGTCGCCCCGGCTGAGTTATGCAACCCCTTCGGGGAAACGGGCCTCGTTGCCACCACCCCGAAGGGGTGCAACAGGTGGTCGGGCACCCACGGAATGTTGTCAATGGTTGAACAAAAACTCCTTGGTGTTCAGCAGCGCCCAGACGATGTCCTCCCAGGCGCCCTGCACGTCGCTGCCGCGCTTCTCCACGTGCTTCAGCAGCACTTGCATCTCCTCCGCTGACGGTGGCCGCGACAGGGCGACCAGGTACAGCTCGCGGAGCTTGTCCTCGCTGGCTCGCCTGTCTTTGGCCAATGCCGCGGCCCGGCTGCCGGCCTTGGTTTTGGACGAGCCGACCTTTTCCAGGATCTCGGTCGAATTGAACATGTGCAGACACTGGGCCAGGCTGGCGTCGGACTTGCGTTCGCACTCGCAGGCGCTGGCCGAGTCGGGCCGGCCAAAGACGCTGAGGAAGTACGAATCGAACTGGTTGTCCGGCAACTGCACCGCGCGTGTCCCCTCGGGGACGCCCTTGAATGAGGTCCGCACCAGGGTCACGTCATCGACCGCGTCCAGCAGCACCTCGGCGTTGAGCCGGCGCGGCAGGAACCGGGAGAAGTTCTGCCGGTCCTCGGCGTTGTGCTGGTTCGGGATGCTGCTGAGGCGGTAGACCCGCGACAGGCACAGCGTTCGGACCAGTTTCTTCAGGTCGTACTTGCTCTGGACAAACTCCCTGGCCAGGGCGTCGAGCAGTTCGGGATTGCTGGGCGGGTTGGTCAGCCGCAGGTCGTCCTCGGGATCGACCAGGCCCCGGCCGAAGAAGTGCTTCCAGTAGCGGTTGACCAGCATCCGGGCGAAGAAGGGGTTGTTCGGGGCGACCATCCAGTCCACCAGCCGGGTGCGCGGATCAACGTCCTCGGGGACCTCCATTGGCGAGCCGCCCAGCCCGGCCGGCGCGACCGGCTTGCCGGTGCGGAGGTGGACCGCCTGGGCCCGGCCCGGATTGTGCGAGACGCGGAACGGCACCGAGGGCGGGGCCGGCTGGCCTTTCTTGACCGGCTTCTTCGGGGGCGGCTCCTGGATGTTCAACCGCGAGAAGAACGCCGCCAGACCGTAGTAGTCCTGCTGGCTCCACTTCTCGAAGGGGTGATGGTGGCATTTGGCACAGCCGATGCGCTGTCCCAGGAACAGCTGGGCCGTGTCCTCCAGCTGGGCCGACTCGTCGCGCACCTCCCGATACCAGATCACCGGCGGCTCCTTGACCTCCTCGCCCGTGGCCGTGAGGACCTCGCGGACAAACCGGTCATAGGGCTTGTTCTCGCCGAGGTTGTCCCGAATCCACGCATGGAAGGCAAAGGTCGGAGCCGGGTTGTCGCTGGGCCCGCGCCGCCGATTGCGCAGGATCGCGCTCCATTTGTTGGCGAAGGTGTCGGCGTACTCCTTGCTCGCCAGCAAGCGATCGATCAGCTTCTCATCCTTGTCGGCGGCCGTTTCCGCCAGGAACTTCTCGGTTTCCTCGCGGGTGGGCAGCCGGCCGGCGACGTCGATGGTGACGCGCCGCAGGAACGTGCTGTCGTCGCACAGGGCCGAGGGCGGCAGACCGAGTTGCTTGAGCCGGTTGAAAACCAGCTCATCGACGAAGTTCCGGCTGGACGGGAGGTTCGTCACCGGAGCGCCGCGTGGCACTGTTGCCCGGAACACGCCGACGAAGGACTGATAGCGGGCCATGATCGTCGCCGAGCCCGACAGCTCCTTGACGGCGATCAGCCCGGTCGGCGAGGCCTCGGCCATCTCGGCCTGGTTGGCCTCGAACTGCGTTATGCGGGTCACGTCGCTGACGGTCCCATCGCTGTGATGGGCCAGCACCAGGAGCTGCTGCTGAGCCTTGCGTTCCAGGATTCGCTCGCCGGGCAGCACCTCGATGCGCACCACTCGGGGAGCGTCCGGCTTGACGCTTGGCATGCCCTGCTCGATCCAGCGCCGCAGGATCCGGTACGAGGCCGAATCCGGAGCGATGCGTTTGCCGCCGCCGTGGGCCATCAAGCCCGCCGCCTTGCGGAGCAGCAGGCTGCTGTCGGGAGCGACCGGAGTGACACGCCGGCCACGGCCTTCCCGGACGATGAACTCGTAATCCTCCTCCGGCTCGAAACCGAACAGCGACAGCTTGAACCCGTTCTGGCCGGTGGCCTTGCCGTGACAGGCGCCGCTATTGCAGCCGAACCTGGTGAGGATCGGGACCACCTGATTGTGGAAATGAACCGCAGGCTCCTCAGCCAGGTTCTTGACGGTAACGCTGGTCGTGGCCGAGATGCCGCCGGGGCCCTTTACGCGGATGGTCGCCTTGCCTTCCTTGACCGGCATGACCAGGCCGGCGGCATCGACCTGAACGATCCCCTCCGGGCTGGCCTGGTATTGCACCTGCCGGGTCAGATCGCGGGACAGGCCACTCGAGGAAATTCCGGCGACGAGCAACTGCTGGGAGGAGTCCCGACCGGCCAGGACGAAACCCGTGCGGGCAGACCGGCCCGTCTCGATGGTGAGACGAACGGGCAGCGGGGGCTCGCTGAGACCCGGAGCCAGGAGAACAACGCCGAAGAGGAAGGTGTACGGCATGGGTGGGATTCCTTTCGGTGGGATCAACAAAGTGATTGTAGCCGATCCGGCCGCGCGGGGAAAAGGGAATCCCAGTTTTTCTTTGGGGCGGCCGGATCGGCGGCTTGAGCTGACAGGCTCAACGGGGATCGATCATCCGGCCCAGGAACAGGATGCTGCCGGAGGCGCTGATCGCGGATCAGGAACAGGAAGGGGTGATCCGCCCGGAACGTGGGAATCGGAGGGGGCTGGAACTGGCCCGGAGCCGCACCTGGAGCCATGACAACTGCTGTGGCCGCCGCTGCTTCCGTTCCGCCCTCGGTGACGTCAGCAAATGCCTTGTGGATGACGGCACTGACGTAAAGGGGTGGTTCCCCGGGCACTCCGCCGATCCCACTCAGGTCGGCTTGAGCAGGATTGAAGACTTTGCCCATGCCGAGCGTTCTCAGCACCGCTGCCAGGCTAAAGGAATCCTCAACCTTGAAACGCGGCAGCGTGACGTCCACTTCCTGTTTCCAAACGCGCTTGAGCCAACCATCCAGAACCTCGGCAGTCAGCATCTTCTCCAGCTGAGCCAGACCATCGACCGTACGCGGCAGCAGCACAACCATCGACACGTTGCTGCCCGCGTACGGCATCTCCAAGATCTGCAACTCCGGCGCTTCCGCATAGCCGAAGTGTCCCTTTTGCCACATCAGAGGAGCCTGGATCTTCTGACCCGAGACCAGATGAAAGGCTTTGTCGGTCGTGCTGTCCTTCTGGAATGGGCTGTCCCACTCGCCCTTGAAATAAATCGCGTTGGTCAGCACCAGACGAGTGCGGGCATCAATGTTGCCCGGTGCCAGCAAATCGCGAATCTTGCCCTGCGTTTCCCGGGCCACCCAGTCGTTGATCATCTGTCGGGCCGGCTCCGGGTTGGTATAGTCAACCCCATAGAAGCCGGCATTGTAATGCTCCCGTGTGAGGTTGAGGAACGGTGGAAGGAAGCGCCCGGCCCGATGGCCCCACAGGGCGTTGGCGATCCGCAGTTGACAGCCGGACCTGCCCTGGGCCTCGCTGCGAAGGCCCCGAGCCAGCGCAGAGAAGGAAGGATGGAGCCGCTCGGGGGGCAGGTTAAAATGCAGGACCCGGGCCATTTCGTCCGCCGTCGCGCCGCGTGCCCCACCGTAAGTCATGGCCAGGGCGCTGGAGATGCTGTGCGGCGACAGGAACAGGTTGCCTGGTTGAATTCGCAGTTGCTGGTACAGGTCGAACGCGAACTGCGTGTTGCCCTTCACCAGCACGCCGAGATCGTCCGACCTCGGCTGGGGTGGGGCGAACAGGGGCGGTGGCATGGCAATGCCGGCAAGAGCAAACAGGGCCGGAACAATCCCTTGCATTCGTGGCTCTCCTGTAAGGGGAAACGTCTGAAACAGGTTCGGGGGCTCGTCTTGAGGTGGTGCGGGAACAGTGGAAATGGGAACGCTGTGTCCGGACGACAGGAGCCGGACGGCGAGGAGTATACTGGAAACGGGCCGTAGCGGACAAGGAGAGTATCCACAGATAGCTTGAGGTACAGAGCAGGAATTGCTCAAAGCAAGAACCAGCTCAAGATGCGACGACGCTGGTGGGCCGGGAGACTGTCGATCAGCAAGAGCATCTCCTGATGAAGCTTGTCCGAATTGAACTTCACTGCCGGGAAGGGGTTATCAAGCGTCATCTCATAGCGTTTGTCATGGGCAATCTGGGCCAGCTTGTCTCGGTGGCTCTGAGTTGCCATGAAGTCCAGAAACCACGCGAATGGCTCGGTGATTCGGCCGGCGCTGCCGCGCTGCTGCTCGGGGACGGCGTTGAACAGCCGCTGGACAGAAGGCTTCTCGAAGGCTTCAAGCAATCCGGCGACGTAAGGTTCGTTGCCCTGCGGATTTGAGTCAGCGAGCGCGACGATGCTCATCAGACAGGAGAAATACCAGAACTTGCGGCTGTGCCGTAGTTTCACGTTCCGGGTACACCAACCCTTGTCCGAGTCATCCACCTTCGCCTTGTACTCGATGCACAGCGTCCGGTAGTAGCGGGCGATGTCGTTGCAGAGCGACAGGACGTGCCGCCCCCGTGACCGCTCTGCCCCGGCGTAGGCTTTCATGATTGCTTCTCGGACCGCATTCAGAGGCAGTTTGCCCCCCGCTTGCTTGCCTTCCGTCAGAATCAGGACGCGTTTGGTCAGGGGGCTGCTACCGTCCTTCTCGCCGCCGATGGATTCGGGGTCGATCAGCTCCTCCAGGGAGGCGCACCGGGTCAGGTCGTTTCCCTGCGAGACTTTGAGGTGGAGTTTCTCCTGGATCTCCTGTCGAAGGGCCTTGTCGTGAGGCTGAAAGGCCGCGAGCGCAGCCGGGGATTGGAGGACCGGGATCAAGTCGATGTCCGAGGCTTCCAGGGCCTCCTGTCTGCCGACGGAGCCGACAAGCACACAGCAAACCTCATCCAGTTTCTGCCCACGGCTTACCAGGAAGGCGTCACAAATCGATCTGACTTCCTCCTGTGTCTTGCCGCAGTATTGGCGCGCCTTCTCCAGCACAGCCCAGGTGGGGCTGTTGACGTGGTCCTTGATGGATGCATCGCTCATTCGCGGGAGGTTCCGACAGGCTCGCGCCGCAGCACTCTCCACAGCTCGCTGACGGGCATTTCGGAGGGCAGAGCGTCCAGAGCGCCGTTAATCACGTACTCTTGAGGTTCTTTGTAGCGAATGACGTGGGAAACGGCCGGCAGTTCCTGACCCTTCACGGCGCTGACAAGCTCATCCTCGGCCAGCTCCAAGGACCTGTCCAGAGAGACGCCTGGGCAACATTGCTGAAGTGCCAACGCCCACGCGGACTCCCAGAGGATCACGTCCTCTCGGTTGATAAACTGCTCGTAAATGCGGGATTTGGCCCGCCAGAATTCGATGGCGGCAGTCAGACCGGGTCGATCCAGATAAACGAACCCTTGGCGCCGGAGGGTCGAGACTATCTCGTCGGGCGCAAGATCGGGACGCCGAAGACAGCACCGCAGCGCCACATCCCTTCCAGGGTGTCCGGGGTGAGCGGTGAACGGATGATTTGCTTGAAGAGGACAAGCTCCTCGTCAGCCGGCATGCCGCTTCGGTTAAAAAGGGAGGCGAGCGCAACGGGTTCGATGTCCAGGTCTTGGAGGATCGCGTCAAGCCGATAGCGTCCCGGCACCGCGCTGTCGCCCAGCAGGATTCTGGCCCGGAGGTTGGCGGCCGACACCCCGGTCAGCGCGGCAAAGACGGACTCGCCGGTGTGGGAGAGAGGCCAGGTCGCGACGTCGTGAGTGAGACCCCAGGCCACAGCGTAGCGCTGGCCGCGTTCGGAGAAACCGATTCGTCGGGCAAGATCGAGAGCGACAAGCGCGACCCCGAGTGTGTGGTTGTACCGGGAACCATCTTCGACCACGTCCGGCATCCCCTTCGGCCAGAGGGGGGAATCGACCACTTCGCGGAAGCGAGGCGACAGGATGCCGAGAAACGTCACGTCTGCCAACCGCTGGACCGCCCGCGATTGGACCAGGGGTCCAGCAACCGCAAGCAGCTCGGGAAGTCGCTGGTGCCATTGCGCGAATGAGCTAGCAATCGGGCCTTTCACGGGGTTCCCCTTCTGGCTGTTCCGGAGCGAAAAGGGGGCGAGCGAAACGAGGACGCGGACCGATGCTTGGTTGTCAGTCCGCGTCCTTTCCTTCAAACGCGATCAGGGCTTCTTTGGAGCCTCCGTCGGCTTCTTGATCGTGTCGCTGGTGGGCTTCTTATCCGGGGTGGTAGTCGGCTTCTTGTCTTCCCCCAAGCGGATCTCCTTGAGCTTGGTCCTTTGGGCGGCCGTCAGGACCTTCTCTCTCTCGGCCTCCTTGCTCTTCTTCAGTGCATCGATCTTGGCATTCAGCTCAGCGATCTGAGCGTCGATGCGTGCCTGCAAGCGGTAGATCTGCTGCACTTGATCCGCTGACAAGCCGAGCTTCTTGTAGTTGGCAGGCAGTGTGCCCTTGATCTTGGCAGGCTCATCTTTCTCCTGGCCATTCAGGCCGGACACCAGCACTACGGAAACCAACACGAGTACGAATCGGAGCGAACGCATGGTGCGATCCTCGGGGGTTAAAGGGACGTTTGCTTGATTATCGGGCACCTTGCATCCTTGTCAAGCAAAATCCCGAAGCATTTGTGACTTCTCGTCTTACGCTCTTCTGCGATCTGAATTGCAGCAATTTCAGCCTTCCGCCGACGTTGGCGACAATCCAGCATTCCGCGCCTGTCCGGTTCGGGTATCATCAACTGCAAGGACGCCCTCTCTTGAGACTTTTCGCGTCAGGATCAGTATGAGCGGACTCATCCAGCACGTCCAGGTCGATGACGTTTCTCTCGCTCCCGCTCAGGCGGAGCTGCGCGTCACGGTCATTCTGAATCATGACTGGGACAACGCCGAGGTTCGCGGCCGGCTGATGGGACCGCGCTGTCATTACAGCCGGACCGTCGAGATTGCGTATCCGCTGCGGCCGCTCGCTGGCCCGGCTCACGAGGCACGGTCGCGGTCTTTCCGGGTGGTCATCCCCGAGGCCAGCCTGTGGGACCTGCAAAGCCCCTTTCTCTACGAGGGACCGGTGGAGCTATGGCAGGGTGGACAGCGTCTCGAAAAGGCGTGGATCAGTCACGGGCTCCGTTCCCTGAAAGTGGGGCCGGCTGGCGTGCGTCTGAACGGCAAGCTCGTGACGCTGTCCGGCCGGGAAGTCGAGTCGGCGAGCGAGGCGGACCTCGCCTCATGGCGGAGCGCCGGCTGCAACCTGCTGGTGGCTCCGGTGACTCCGGAAACCGAAATGCTCTGGTCGCTGGCGGATCGCCTCGGGTTTCTGGTGCTGGGCCGGCTGCTGGATTCCGACACTGCGACCAGGCAGCGCGTGAGCCGGCTTCTGGCAAGGGCGAGCTGCCTGGGGTGGGTGCCGGAACTGGAAGACCTGGCCCGGACAGCCTGTCAGTGAACGTCGCGCGTTCGCAAGATGCCGACGATGCCAGATCCCAGCAGCAGCAGCATGGTCCCCAGCACCAGCGAGCAGCGGCCCACGCTGGTCCGATAGTCCTTCTGCGGAAAGAACAGCTCCGCCATGTCGATTTCCTCGGGCTCTTCCGGCTTCTCCCCCGGCTTGACCGGCAGCACCGGATCCTTGTGTGTGGGATGCTGCTTGTTCTCCAGCAGCAACATCCCCTCGAAGGCCCAGCGCGACGGCATCAGCAGGCACAGAGTCCGGGTCATGGAGCGCATCTTCGGCAGCGGCTGCAGCGCTCCGCCCAGGGCGACCAGGGCCAGCAGGACAATGGGCAGCAGCGCGATGGCCACCTCCGAAGTCCGCGCCAGGGCGGACAGCGTCAAGCCGATGCCGACGCCGATCAGTGCCGCCAGCAGCAGGATGCCGAACATCGGCAGCCACGGTCCCTTCAGGTTGCAGCCCAGCCGGACGATCAGCAGCAGCAGACCGCACTGGATCAGGCACAGCACCCCAAGAAGAGACAGCTTGGATCCAACGTAAGGCAGCAGCTTCAGATTGACCATCCGCTCGCGCCGGTAGACCGCCCACTCACCGACGATCTCACGCACGGCGTTGGAGCTGCCGAACCACAGGGCCGCCAGCACCATCAGGAACAGCGTGGTGCCGGTCGATTGCATCACCTGCCGCCAGTTGGCGTCCGTCACGGTGTCGTTCAGGGCGTTGCTGAAGACCAGCACAATCAGGACCGCGATCACCGGGGCCTGGGCCAGCAGGATCAGCGTGTTGACCTGGTCGCTGAGCTTGATGGCCAGCGAGCGCAGCAGCAGCGTCAGGAACTGCTGTCCGCCGGAGGCCCCCCGCGAGGTCCGGGTCGATGGCGGCTGGTTGCTCGGGGCCTCTCGGCCCGCCCGCTGGGCGACGTAATCGCGCTGGTAGGTCGAGTGCCGATAGCGTTCGGCCCACTCACCCGAGGGTCTGTGGGCCAGGCCGCGCAGCACCTCGTCGGGCATCGGCTCCGCACCGGGTCGGAGGTTGGGGACGCCGTCGGGGTTGAAGAACTCGACCGCATCGGGGTAGGCCGGACCGTAATAGACCAGCTGGCCCGGCTCGGGCGAGCCACTGTCCCGGCTGACGACCGCGAGGTTGTCCAGCTGCCGGTACGCTTCCAGGCTGGGCTGGTGGATGGTGAGCAGGATTGTCTTGCCCTGGTCGGCCAGTTGCCGCAGCAGCTTCATCACCATCAGGGCGTCCTCGCTGGACAGGCCCGAGGTCGGCTCGTCGAGGAACAGCACCAGCGGATCGGTGAGCAGTTCCATCGCCAGGTTGACGCGCTTGCGCTGGCCGCCGCTGATGCCCTTCTTCTCGGCCGAGCCGATCAGGACGTTCTCGATCCCGGCCATGCCCAGCTGCTGCAGCACCTGGGCGATGCGGGCCTTGAGGTCGGCCCGGCTGTAGTCGGCGGGCAGCCGCAGCCGGGCCGAGTAGTACAGGGCCTGGCCGACGGTCAGCTGCGGGTGCAGGATGTCGTCCTGGGGCACGTAGCCGAGGCCGAGGCGGAACTGGTCGAAGTTCTCGTACAGGCTGATGCCGTTGATGAGTACCTCGCCCTGGGTCGGCTCGGTGTAGCCGTTGAGGGCATTCATGAGGGTGGTCTTGCCGGCACCCGACGGACCCATCAGACCGACGAATTCCGAGGGAAAGATGGTCAGCGCGACCCCGTCCAAGAGCTTCTTGCCGGGCACCGTGACGCCGATGTTGCTGGCTTCCAGGGTCACGTCGCCGCGATGATCGCGCCGGTGCAGCGTGTCGGCGTCCGTGAGGGTGAAGGTGTAGCTGCCCAGCCCGATCACGTCGCCGGGGTGGACCGGCGTCGGCCGACGAATCCGAGTGCCGTTGACGAAGGTGCCGTTGGTGGAACCGAGGTCCTCGATCAGGATGCTGCTTCCCGAACGGTAGAGCCGGGCGTGCCGGGTGGAGATCATCGGATAGTTGAGGACCTGATCGACGTCCGGGGCCCGGCCGAAGACCAGTTCCTTGCCCGCGAAGGCGACGGCGGCCGGTGCGGCGGGACGCGGTTGGGCCTGCAGCAGCCGGTCGGCCGGGATGCGGAACGAGCCGAGGAACACCACGTCTTCCGGAGAGAGCGGCGCCTGCGTGATCTTGCGCGACGGATGGCCGATGGCGGTGCCGTTACTGGAGCCGAGGTCTTCGAGGATGGCCTGCGTGCCGTTGTGGACGATGCGGGCATGGTGGGCGGAGACCACCGGATGGTCGAGGACCACGTCATTGTCCAGCGGCCCGGCCAATGCGAATGCCCAGCGGCGGCGGGGTGGGTTTCGGGACGGGGGGCGGGAATTCGGGCCAGGGGAAGGGAATCTTCTGGCCGAGCGTGATGTGGTCGGTCTGCTGGACCAGGGTCGGCTTGCTGATGCGGACGCCGTTGACGTAGGTGCCGTTGGAGGAGCCCAGGTCCTCCAGGAGGAAGCCCTTGTCGGCGCGCGTCAGCCGGCAGTGGTTCGAGGAGACTTCGGCCTGGGAGACGACAATGTCGCAGTCAGCAGTGCGACCGATGAGCCAGCGGCGCAGGGTGGACATGGAAGATCCTTCGAGACGGTCGGTGTCTTCCAGGTAACCTATGCGTCGGGGGAAGGGGTTGCAAGGAGGGGGACGAGTTCAACCCCTCCCCCCAACCCTCTCCCCTGCGCGAAGGAAGGATGAAGAACAGGCGGATGCGGTGAGGGGGCGCTCGTGGGCGGTGAGCGGGTCGGCATGGTTGGAAAGTCAAGGTTTAGTTTTCTGCAATTCTGGTGTACAATCAGAACTGTTTTGCCAGAACAGCCTCGTCCGGAAAAGGAGGGAAAGTCATGACAACGCTCATCCCTCGAATGGTTCGCGGTAATGTGGAGTTGATCAAGAAAGACCTGGAGACCGCCTCGCAGAATGATCGAGGCAGTCTCGTTGAAGCGTGTTATTTCCTCGCTGAATTACTTCAGAGCTACTGGCATTCTTTCAAGGGCCGGATCAGCGCTGGCGTGGAAACCCGCCTTTGCATTGCTGAGGTCAAGGACGTTCTGGTGATTTGTGACGCACTGCTCGAAGTGTCTGATCTGGTCAGACACTTCGAGCCTGCAACCCTGAACGAAGCGGCTGCCCGCGATCTCTGCGCGGGCAGGCTCAACGAATCCATCGGACGCATCATGGAGTTGCGCGGCAAGGCGGCGGCGTTTTTGCAGTGGCTGGAATCGCCTTCTCCGGACATTGAGCCTGAACTCATCAAGGCAAAGTCAAGCGTCCGGAATGGCGCAAGCTCCAAGACAACCCAGCAACTCTTGGCCGAAATCCGCGCCCGCAAGAACGGTTGAGGGAAGGGGATGTTGTGCGCTACAACGTCGAACTGGAACCCCCAGCGGCAAGCTACATCACCGAGGGAGCGGGATATTCGTTGACCGCTCAAGAATTCATTGTGCAAAGACTTGAAGAGCATCTGGGGGAGTTCGGTGACCAGATCCGCAAACAAGCCGAGCGCATCAAACACGAATCGCATTGCTTTATCTTCGACTACGTCTTCCAGGACAGCGAGTACAACCGGCTTCGCAGGATTCGCTGCGTCGTGAGCGATGAACACGCCCCTTCAGGAGTTCTGAAGGTTCTCTATGCCGACGATGGGCCTGGTGGACAAGCCCACCTCGATTGATTGCTCCATCCGCCCCAGATCGGCCAGCTCGACCCCTCAGAACCACGCAGCAGCTAACTCCCCCTCCCCGAAGCGGGGAGGGGGAGTTAGCCCGAAGCGCCAGCGAGGGACAAGCACCCCTCGCTGGCGCTTCGGGCTAACCAGGCGGGGCCAGCGGCGACCGCCTCACTCCTTCTCCTTCGCCGCCGCCGGTTGCGGCGGCTTGTCCAACCCCGCGGCCGCATCGACCAGCTCCAGGAACCCCGCCCGATGGCCGCCGGGGTCCTTGCCCAGTGCCTTGCGTGCCAGGTCGCGGACCACGCCGTAGTTCAGGCTGCCCGCGTGCTCGCTCTTGCGGAGCAGCATGCCGAACCCGGCCACCGCCGTGGCGAAGCGCACGTCCTCGGAAGCGTCGGTCAGCCGGACGACACCGCCGGCCAGCGGCACTTCCAGCAGCTTGCTGGCGTCGGCGGCGGGGTCCTTGTAGCGGAGCTTCACCGTCAGCCAGTCGCCGCCGTCGGCCCGCGGTGCCGTCTCGCCCGGCTTCTGGTACTTGAGCGGATCGACCTTGCTGCCCGGCACCGGCAGCCCGGCGGGGATGATCTCGTACAGAGCGGTGACCGTGTGGCCCGCACCCAGGCTGCCGCCGTGCTTGCTGTCGTCGTTGAAGTCCTCGGCCCGCAGCATGCGGTTCTCGTAGCCGAGCAGCCGATAGCCGGCCACCCGCAGCGGGTTGAACTCCAGCTGCAGCTTCACGTCCTTGGCGATGGCCACCAGCGACGCCCCCTGCTCGACGAAGACCTTGCGGGCCTCGGCCTCGGTGTCGATGTAGGCGTAATGGCCGTTGCCGTGGTAGGACAGCCGTTCCATCGTGGCGTCCTTGACGTTGCCCATGCCATAGCCGAGGATGCTCAGGAACACGCCGCTCTTTTTCTTCTCCTCGATCAGCCGGACCAGCTCGCCCTCGCTGGTGACGCCGACGTTGAAGTCGCCGTCGGTGCCGAGGATGACGCGGTTGATGCCCTCCCGGATGAAATTCTCCGGGGCCACCTTGTAGGCCAGGACGATGCCATCGCCGCCGTTGGTCGAGCCGCCGGCGCTGAGCCGATCCAGGGCCGCCAGGATCTTGGCCTTCTCGCTGCCCGGCGTCGAGTCCAGCACCAGCCCGGCACTGCCCGCGTAGGCCACCATCGCCACCCGATCCTGGGCCGTCAGCTGCTCGACCAGCATCGCCAGCGACTTCTTCAGCAGCGGCAGGCGATTGTCAGCGTTCATCGAGCCGGACGTGTCGATCAGGAAGACGAAGTTGCGCGGCGGCAACTGGTTGGCGTCGATCTCCCGGCCCTTGAGCGCGACCCGCAGCAGGTGATGCTGCCGCTCCCAGGGACACTCGACCATGTCGAGAGCGACTGCCAGCGGATGCTCGCCCCTGGGGTTGGCGTAGGTGTAGGGGAAGTAGTTGATCAGCTCGGCAACGCGAACGGCGTCCTGCGGCGGCAGACGCTTTTCCTGGAGCAGGAAGCGACGGACGTTGCTGTACGAGGCCGTATCGACCGTGGTGGCGAAGGTCGAGAGGGGGTTCTGAGCGACGGCCAGGTAGGGGTTATCGACAAAGTGGGAGTAGGCTTCGGTCTGGAGGCCCTCGCCTCCAACCTGGCCGGCTGCTTGGCAATCTTGTCAGCGGCTCTTTCTGGATCTTGTTGGCGTCTTGGATGCCCTCTGAAGGTTCTGGGCTCGAGACGTTCTTGCCGTCGAGGAGCCACGGTTTTACTGCCGGCAAACTGGCCGAGGTTTCCCGGTAATCGAGCCATCAACATCGACAAAGCCTCGGAAGCATCACCTGGTTGCCGAGAGGGTTGCTCTTGCAAACCGTGTAAGGGACGCTCCTGGTCCCGTGTAAGGAAGCCGTCCTTGTAAATCGTTTCGAGTAACGAGCTTGGAACGACGCAAGGGGCATCGGCTGCGGCTCCAGTTTGATTTCGACTTCTGCTCGCGGATCTTGGCTCCATCGAAGTATGCTCCGTCAGATGTGCGATGCCTCTCCTCGTCGCTCATGCTCTCACTGCGATCCAGAATCGTGGCATAGTGTTCGAGGTCTTTGGTCGTCTCGAACTTTACGCCAGCCGGGATCGCGGCCAGGATGGCCCAGACTCCACCCACGATCAGTAACGATGCCGCCAAGGCAAGGACGGGTTTCCGCCACGCCTTGCTCGGCTGCCATCTACGTCTTGTCGGGTTCATGACAGGAATCTCCTCGGCCCATTTGAGGGCGCGGTTGAGGGACTCCTGAGGCACGGATTCCTTCCGAACCGACTCGACGGCCGGGCGGAAGCCCGGGTCCAGCTCCTGCAACGGCTGTGTTTCCCAGGGGGAATGATTCGGGGGTCCATGACTCAGTCTCCCTTATTCTTCCTGGACGGCCTGCAACAGTGCGGCCTCCAGCTTGGCGCGAGCCTTGTGCAGGGCCGCCGCGACGGCGCCGCGGCGGATGCCCAGGGTCTCGGCGATCTTGTCGTAGGGTAGATCCTCGAAGTAACGCAAACAGAAGACCTCGGCCTCCCGAGGCGGCAGCTCGGCGATGGCCAGCCGGAGCCGCTCACGCAGCTCATGCTCCATCGCCTCGGAGTCGGGCGTGCTCGAAGAGGGAATGGCTATCTCCGGCAACGGCACGCTGTGGCGGCGCTGCCGGAGCCGGTCCAGGGCCCGGCAGGCCGCCAGCCGGCGCAAGAGCGCCGACCAGTAGCGCACCGGTCTGGTCTGCTGCAGCTGGTAGGCCTGCAGAAAGACCTCCTGCACCACGTCTTCCACGTCGGCTTCATGGCCCAGGATGCGCCAGGCCGTGCCGAAAACGAGCGGTCCATGCTCCCGAACGATGCGAGGCCAATCACTCATGCCCCGATCTCCTGCCAGCGAGTGTCACACGCCTTCTGTATCTGAGTCGAATGGACCTGCCGTGATGTTACCTGATCCGCGAAAGATTTGCCCGGGGGAATTCGACAAATCTCGCTAGCCCCCACCCCGCTTGCCGGGGTGGAGCAGGGGTTCGTAACCAGCAATCGGGCCAGCGCCGCGGCTCTGGTTACGAACCCGGGCCCCACCCCGGCAAGCGGGGTGGGGGCCAGCAAATTCCCGGCGGAATTCTGCCCGTTTTTTCAAGATCCCCCCTCCCCCGGCCGATAATGTAAACTGTCCCGGTAAAGGACATGACCGGGCCAAACCAGAAAACCTTGGGAGTTACGATAAGGAAAGAGCCGCCGACCAGGGCAGCGAGATCACGTTGATCCCCCTACCCTGGGGCGGCCATCTCCCCGAAGAAGATACCCCGGCCGTTGGGAGCTGCCCCGTCCTGGCAAGAATTGCCACCTAGCCACGCCACCCGCGCCGCCAGGAACCGGGACAGGCCTTCGTCCACCCGACCCCGCCCCGAAGGTCTGTTCCCACGGCCGACCTGCACGGGGCTCCGGTAACTGCACCCTTGCTTCAGGATCGCTTCCCTCGTTGCCTTGTTCCCCCTCGCTGTGTTGCACCGGAAGCGGTTCGCCTGACCTTCAACCACCGGAGCCCCGCCTTTTTTGGCGCCGACCGACCGGAGACCGATCCCCTGCTCCCGCCAGGGGGTCGGTCTCCGGGATTGGGCATCGTCTCCCTGTGGAGTGCGGTGGCTTGACACCGCTTTCTTTCTTTGTGCGGGAATCGCCTGCACAAAGAAAGAAAGCGGTGTCAAGCCACCGCACTCCAAAAAGCGCTTCCTTGAGACAATGCCCGGGATTGGCTTGCTGCCTGCCCTGCCGGCCAACTTTTTGGGATTGGCTCAGAAGCCCGAAAGTGTCGGTGATGGTCGGAGGAGTGCCAGGAAGGGGCATTTCGCTGCCTGCCTTGTATGATCGAATTGAAGGCCATCAGCCAGACCGAGTCAAGGTTCGCTGCCGTACCGATCGTGCTTGTTGGCATGGTCCTTACGATCGTAACGAGCCCTACAACCGGACTTCTTGGCTCAAAGCGTTTTCTGCTCTTTCACCAACGGACTCCGTCATGGCAGACTGAGTCTGTTGGGCAGTCGCGAGGAGATCTTTTTCCTGCCTGCGGTTCGACCGCTTGTGGCAGATTGACCCCTCCGACCTTCGTCTGAGAACTCGTTGCATCTTACGGCTGGACCGTTCATCACAAGGATCTTCCTGTACGAAGCTCCACCGGAGGACTCTCGCGCCTGGCCAGCGACGTTACACGCTCTTGAATGAGGAACACCCTGATGTCCACCCTGAACTCTGGCTCCGCTACCCTGATCGGCGTCGGCTTCGACACCGCACGCTACGGTCACCACGTCACCTTCTTGCGGGCCGACTTGCAACCGGCCTGCCCGCCCTTTGATTTCCCCGAGTCCCGCGCTGGCTACGACCGCGTCGCCGCTCAGTTCGACGACCTGCGCCGCCGCTGGCCCGACGTCCATTTCCACATCCGCCTCGACGTGGCCGGCCAATATGCCGCCAACCTCGAGGCCTTCCTGCGGACCTTGCCTGGCAACAGCACCCTCAGCGTCGGCGAACCGGGACGCAATGCCAGCTACCGAAAGGCCCTTTTCCCCAAACGCAAGGCCGACCCCGTCGAGAGCCTCTGCGCTGCCCGTTTCGCCGTGCGCGAGCTGCCCGCAGCGGTGCCAGAGCGGCCTCAGGCTCTGCAGCAACTGCGTGAGATCGTGGCTCGACTGCAAACGCAAGTGCGGCAGAGCACCCGGCTGACCAATCAATTGCACAACCTGCTGGCGCGTGTCTTCCCCGAGTTGGCCACCCTGGCCAAGGACCTGCAAGCGCAGTGGGTCTTGGGCCTGCTGCAGCGCTATCCGACACCGGCACAACTGGGGCGTGCCCACTTGAATACCTTGAGCGCTCTGCCCCATGTTTCTGCCGAGTTGGCCCAGGCACTGCGGCAGGCGGCACGCAGCAGCGTGGCCAGTTGCACTGGTGCCGTGGCCGAGCAACTGGTCAGGCAACTGGTCGGGCAGTTGGCTGACTGCCTGGCCCAGGAAGAGCAACTGCACCAGTTGATGACCAGCACCTACCGGCAACTGCCCGTGCCCAACCATCTGGAATCGATCCCTGGGATCGGTCCAGCCACGGCCGCTGTGCTGACTGCCACCGTGGTGGACATCAAGCTGTTCGCCACGCCGGACCGCCTGGTCGGTTACTTCGGCATCTTTCCGGAGGAGGAGGCCTCCGGCTGCGACCGGGACGGTACACCCAAGACGGGCAGGCAGCAACGCATGTCACGCAAGGGCAATGACTTGGTACGCAAACACCTCTGGCAAGCGGCGTTGTCGGCCATCCGCTGGAACCCGGCGGTGCGTGCCTTGCACCAGCGCTTGCATGGGCGGGGTGTCCGTGGGGATGTGGTGGTGGGCCACTGCATGCGGAAGCTGCTGCACCTGGTTCACGCCATCTGGCGGACCGGCCAGCCGTTTGATCCAGACTACTATCCCTGGGCAGGGACAGCAACGCCACAAGCAAGCGTCGAGCCAGCGCTGCCAGGCCAATCGGGATCGACCCAGGAGGCCGCAGTCAGCACGGCCGAAGAAGGAGTGGTAGCGGAGCAAGCTGCTGGCCACAAGCAGCAAGGAAGTCCTGCACAGACAGTGGTCACAGCAGCTAAAGCCACGATACCGCAAGAGCCGCCACCGGGCAAGGCAACTGCGGTGCCAGCCGAGCCCAGAGCAGGGGCCGAGGGTGCAGCGGGTAGGGGGAGTATCGATTATGCGGCGCTGCGTGCGCAGGTGAGCATGACAGCGGCATTGCGTGCGTTGGACTGGTTGGAGCGGTTGTCTGGGCCAGACCCGCAGCGACGTGGTCCGTGCCCCATCCATGACAGCCAGCAGCGGCGGCACCGCTCCTTCTCGGTCCACCTGGACAAGGGCGTCTTCCAGTGTTTCCACGCCGGCTGCGGGGCGCACGGCAATGTGCTGGACTTGTGGTCGGCGGTGCGTGGCTTGCCGTTGTACGAGGCGGCGCAGGACCTGGCGCAGACGCTGGGCATCGCTCTGCCACAAACGCCCGGCACAGAGAAGAGGAACCCGTAAAGGGAACCCGTGGAGCGGACGGAAGGTCAGCGGCCAAAGGCAATCGGCAGACGACAAACAGCCAAGAACCCTCGAACCCGGAAACACCATGCGAACACAACGGAAAAACGGGCGTTATCACGCCAAACGCCCCTTGACTTTGAACGTTGCATCTGCCACCTGCCAGGGTATTCGGGAGGGGCTGGCCCATTCTCACGCTGTCATTTCCCGGCAATAACGAGCCGCACACCTACACCAGCCGCACCGCGTCTCTCCCCAGAAGCCCCTCCAGGTCTTCCCGAGCATAGGTTGCCGGGTTGACGTTGAACGCCCGGCCCAGTTTCAGCACGACCTGCCGACCTGCCGGATCGACCACGAGCAGATTGACCGGACAGCTGCCAGGCGTGCGGCGCAGGATCTCGGCAATCACGTCGATGTGGCTGGGCCGATGCCGGCTCAGGTTCAGTTGCAGCCACAGCTTGGACGCCATCTCCTGGGCCGCCTGCTCCAGCGTCAGCACTCGCGAAACCACAAGCAGCGGCGGATCTTTCCGACGGCTGACCTGGCCGCGCAGCACCACGACCTTGTCGTCCTTCAACGCTTCCTTGTTCCGGGGCAGCTCGTCCGACCAGATCACGCACTCGAACGAGCCGGTGAAATCCTCCAGAGCAAAGGCGGCAAACTGGTTGTTGCCGTTACGGGACACCCGCTGCGTGGTGCGGAGGCGGATGTTGAGCAGCATGCCGCCGACCGTCACTTCCTGTCCATCCGGCACTCCCTTCAAATCGGCCACCTTGTGGGTCGCCAGCTTCCGCATCTCCTTCTCGTAGAGGGTCAGCGGATGATTGGAGAAGTAGAAGTCGAGGACTTCCTTCTCATACTGGAGCTTTTCCGTTTCCGGCCAGGGCGGCACCTCCGGCAGTGGTTCGGATGTGCGGGTTACCGGGCTAGCGTTGTCCGTGCTTCCCCCGAGGAGATCGAGCAGGCTGGCCTGACCCTTGCGGCGATCGTCCTGCCGGTCCTGGGCCGCCTGCAAGGCACGCGGCAACGCTTGCATCTGCTGGGCCCGGTGGCCGGCAAGGCAGTCGAACGCGCCAGCCTTGATGAGCTTTTCCAGGGCGGCTTGCTGCACGATCTTCAAGTCCACCCGCTCGCAAAAATCGAACAGGTCGCGGAACGGCCCGTTCTCTTGCCGTGCCCGGACGATCTCCTCGGCCGGCCCGGCCGACGCCCTTGATGGCCACCAGGCCGAAGAAGACCTTGCCGTCGACGACCGTGAAATCGACGTCGCTGGTTGATGCTCGGGCGGCAGCACCTCGACGCCGAGCCGGCGGGCGTCGTCGAGGTGCTGGACCATGATGTCGCGCTTGTTGCCGTCCTCGATTTCGCTGGAGAGCAGCGCGGCCATGAACTCCGGCGTGTAATGGGCCTTCAGATAAGCGGTCTGGTAGGAAACCAGCGCATAGGCCGCCGATGCGACTTATTGAAGCCGTAGCCGCCGAAGACAGGTGATCAGGTCGAAGATCTCCTTCGCCGCTGCCTCGTCCGGCGCCGCGTTCCTGTGCCCCCTTGGAGAAATTCGGCCCGCCGCTGGTCGATGATGTCCTGCTTCTTCTTGCTGATGGCCTTGATGCAGGCGTAGGCGCTGGAAAGCTCGATGCCGCCGAGCCGGTTGAGGATGCGCATGACCTGTTCTTGGTACACCATGACGGCGTGCGTTTCCCGCAGGATTTCTTCCATGACCGGATGCGGAATACCGAGGTTTTTCGCGGCCGTGCTTGCGGTTGATGTAGGCGTCCACCATGCCGCCCTGGAGCGGGCCGGGCCGGTAGAGGGCGGTGCAGGCGATGATGTCGTGGATGGTGTCCGGCTTGAGCCGCTTGAGCAATTCGCGGATGCCGTCCGACTCGAACTGGAACACGCCCTTGGCGTCGCCGCGCTGCAACAGCTCGTAGGTTTCCTTGTCGTCGAGCGGCAGCTTGTCCAGGTCGATCTTTTCGCCGCGGGTCTTCTCGATCAGCTTCAGGGCGTTGTCCACCAGGGTCAGGGTGCGCAGGCCCAGGAAATCCATCTTGAGCAGTGCCGACTTTTTCCAGGTCGCCCATCACCCATTGCGTGGTGATGCCACCTCCTCGCCCTTGGCGCCGTCGTCGCCCTTGCGGATGACGCGCTGGAGCGGCACGTAATCGGTCAGCGGGCCGTTGGCGATGACGACGCCGGCCGCATGGGTGCCGGCGTTGCGGTTGGTGCCTTCCAGCTTGCGGGCAATGTCGATCAGCTCGCGGATGTCGGGTCGCTGTCGTATTCCGCCTTCGGAAATCGGGGCTTTGCTCCAGGGCATCGTCGAGGGTGATGCCGAGCGTTTGGGGATCATCTTGGTCAGCTGGATTGACGCGCTCCAGCGGAACATCCAGCACCCGGCCCACGTCCTTGACGGCGGCGCGGGCGGCCATGGTGCCGAAGGTGCCGATCTGGGCGACGCTGCCCTCGCCGTACTTTTGCTTGACGTAGGCGATCACCTCTTCACGGCGTTCCTGGCAGAAGTCGATGTCGATGTCGGGCGCCTCGCCGCGGTTGGGGTCGAGGAAGCGCTCGAACAGCAGATCGTATTCGAGCGGATCGACGTGGCTGAGGTGCAGGACGTAGCTGACCATGCGCTCCGCAGGCCGAGCCGCGGGCGCTGGCGGGGATGCCTGTTCTCGCGGGCGAAGCGCACGAAATCGCCTGACGATCAGGAAATAGCTGGCAAAGCCCATGCGGCAGATGATGCCCAGCTCGTGCTCCAGCCGATCGAGCGGCCTGCTTGGCTCGGGTTGGTCGCCGTAGCGCTCGCGCAAGCCCTTCGTCGCACAGTTCGCGCAGGTAATCCTCGGGCGTCTTCTTGCCGGGCGGCGTGAAGACCGGGAAATGGCGTTTCTTGAAATCGAGCTGGATCGAGCAGCTGTCGGCGATTTCCTGGCTGCGGCGGACGGCGTCGTGCTGGTCCGGGAAAGAGCTCGTACATCTCGTCCGGCGGCCGGACGTAGAACTGGTCGCTGCCGTAGCGCATCCGGTTGGCGTCGCTCGCGGAGCTTGCCGGTGTTGATGCAGAGCAGCACGTCGTGGGCGTCGGCGTCGCCCTGGCAGAGATAATGGGCGTCGCAGGTGGCGACCAGCGGCAGGCCGAGGCGGTTGGCGATGTCGATGGCGCCCTCGGCGCAGTGCTTCTGGATGTCCAGCCCGTTGTTCTGGATCTCGACGAAGAAGTTCTTGCCGAAAGTCTTGGCGAACCACTCGGCCAGCCGCGTGGCCTCGTCCAGCTGGTCCTTGAGGATCACCTCGCTGAACTCGCTGGAGGCGCAGCCGCACAGGCAGATCAGGCCCTCCTTGTGGGCGGCGAGCAGTTCCTTGTCGATGCGCGGGACGTAGTGGTAGCCTTCCAGGAAGGCGACCGACGCCATCTTGACGAGGTTGCGGAAGCCGGTGTCATTTTGGGCCAGCAGCGTGAGGTGGTAGCCGGCCTCGCCGCGGCGGCGGGCTTCGCGGTCGTTCCGCCGGTCCGGGGCGACGTAGGCTTCGTAGCCGATGATCGGGTTGAGCCGGCCGCCTTGCATTCGCGGTAGAACTCGATCGCCCCGTACAGGTTGCCGTGATCGGTCATGGCCAGGGCGTTCATGCCCTGTGCCTTGGTGTGGGCCACCAGCTCGGGGATGCGGTTGGCGCCGTCCAGCAGGCTGTAATGGCTATGGCAATGCAGATGAACGAAGGGACGTTCCGCCATGTCACTCCTCGGCAAGGGCCGGTGAAACCACGTCAACCATCCCTGCACGATAAGAAACCGCCGTCGGGCACACAAGCACAGTTGTCGTGCCGGCAAGGGTTCAGCCGGCCGAAGCGGGGTAATTGGCGGTGGCTGGGGCATCTTGCGTTCATCAACATTTCCCACCAGACCCCCTTGACGCGCGGTGGTCATTGTCCTCGATGATAGCAGGGAACCTCCCACCCCCAGCCCGCCACGAGGACAGACGGATGCCAGGCCTCGCAACCTCCCTGACCCGCAGACACCTGCTGACCATCTCCGCTTTCGGCCTGCTGGGCAGCCAGCTGCCGGCCGCGCGAATCGGCTCCCCGTCGCAAGGCCCGGGCCCGCTCGGTCATCTTCCTGCACCAGTGGGGCGGCCCCAGCCATCTCGACTCCTTCGACATGAAGCCGGCCGCTCCGGACTCGATTCGCGGCGAGCTGAAGCCGATCGCCACGCGAGTGCCCGGCCTGCCGATCTGCGAGCTGCTGCCGCGCATGGCCCCGCTGATGGACCGCGTCACGCTGATCCGCAGCCTGCGGCACGAGATGAAGAACCACAACTCGGCCGGCTACTACAGCCTGACCGGCTACGCGCCGCCGACCGACGATCAGCGGCTGCGCGATTCGCCGCGACCTGTTCCCGGCCTACGGCTCCGTGGTCGATCGGCTGGCCCCGGCCCGGTCGGGCATGCCGACCTTCGTCTCGTTCCCGCACGTCATCTCCGACGGCTCGATCACGCCGGGCCAGCACGCCAGCTTCCTCGGCAAGGCCCATGATCCATTGTTCATCGGCCAGGACCCCAACAGCCCCGATTTCCGCCTGCCGGAGATGAGCCTGCCGGCCAATCTGTCGCTCGAGCGGCTGGACAATCGCCGCGAGATCCTCCAGCTGATCGACCAGCAGACGGAGCTGCTGGAATTCTCGGCCCGGGCCCGGGGGATCGACGCCCATTATCAGCGGGCCCTGGCGCATGCTGACCATCGTCGTCGGTCAAGAAGGCGTTCGACCTGTCCGCCGAGCCGGACAGGATCCGCGACGCCTACGGCCGGACCACCTACGGCCAGTCGCTGCCTGCTGGCACGGCGGCTGGTCGAGGCGGGGGTGAAGTTCATCAACGTCTATTTCGCTCCGCAGATCGGCGGCTGCGAGGGCGGCTGGGACACGCACGGCTTCAACGCCAAGCCAATGTACCCGATCCTCAAGCACTACCTGCTGCCGATGACCAACCAGACCCTGCCGACGCTGCTGACGGACCTGGAGACGCGCGGCCTGCTGGAGACGACGCTGGTGGTCTGGGTGGGCGAGTTCGGCCGGTCGCCGCGGATCAACAACATCGCCGGCCGGGACCACTGGCCGCAGTGCTACACCGCCCTGCTGGCCGGCGGCGGCGTCAAGCGCGGCCACGTCTTCGGAGCATCGGACAAGACGGGGGCCTATCCGTGCGATCGATCCGGTCCGCCCGGAGGACCTGTCGGCGACGATCTTCCACCTGCTGGGGATCGATCCCAGCCACCGAGGTTCGCGACGCCCTGAATCGGCCGCTGCCGATCAGCGCGGGCAAGGCGATTGACGGCGTCGTGGCGTGAGCGGCGGGCCTGCTCTCCGGCCATGGGAGGACCTCGGTCAATCCAACAACGGATTGTGTTCCGGCACAACGCCACGCGATTTGAGATAGGCGAGTACCGATTGCATGTCGAATGGGTCAACTGGGTCATTGGGATCTCGGTCTGGCAAGACGAGCATGGCATTGTCGATGGTCTTGTGTTCAAACACCTGCACGGTCTTGCCGTTCATTGCCACCGATCGCTGGTTGTAGCCCAGGCCGGTCAGCTTGTCGTAGAGTCGGCCGTAGGTGAGTGTTGTTCCCATCCTGCTCTCCTGCTGGTGCTTGGCCCCTTTACCGCTTCTGCTTGATCGCTTGCACACACGCCTGTTTCCGCTGCCGCATCATGCGGATCGTTTGAACGCCCAGGACGTGGTTCTGGGGTACGTGGACCCGGATTGTGTCCCCCTCGACCCCGACCTGACGGGTGCTGTGGTAGTCCTGCACGTGCAGCCAGTACGCCTCCTCGATGGCGGCATCGAAGAGAATGAGGAAAACGGGCATGGCGGCATCGATCCAGCGCCGGTAGTCCTTGCCGCTGACGGGGAAGGAAAACCGCGCTTCCGTCGCCAGCTCATAGCGGCCCGCGGTATCCGTTGCTTTGAGCTGGAGCAGGATGGACTCGTCTTCGAGCCGGCCCTGCTCATCGAACGTGTCCAGTTGCAAATCGTAGCCGTAATCCGGCACCAACCGCCGGGCCACAAAGCCGCACTTGAGCACCAGGCGTTCCACGAAATTGACGCTCAGATCAGCGATTACGTGTTCCCGTGTCCGCTGTTTACCCGTTTCCGGGCCGCCCATTGCTCCCGCAGTCGTTTTCGCTTTTCTGGCCATGGCTTTCCCTTCCTGGGTGGCCTCTTTTGCCTCTTGCTCCCATTTTCCTTTGGAGGGGAGTCGGAGTCAATCCAGCAACGGAATCAGGGGCGGCAGAGACACCCTTCTCTGCATCCCGAGTCTGCCAGACTACAACGGGTCGCTCCGCCGCGGATGATTTCTTCCTGGACGGTTCCTACGATTTCATCGTACCTGGCGGAATCGGGCCGAACGCGGACGCCGATCGAGATGTTCCGCGGCAACCGCTTGCGGCTCAGCGATCCCGCGGCGCCCGGCGAACGCCAGGCCGGAAACGGCATGAGGACCACGCATGCATGAGCAACAGCCCTGGTATCGCACGATCACCTCCGAGCAATGGAAAGCGCTCGTTGCCGCGAAACTCGGGTACGTGCTCGATGCGATGGATTTCGTTCTTTATCTCATGGCGATCACGGAGCTGAAAAGCGAATTCAAACTGGATCGCGGCACGGCCGGCTTGTTGGCGACGGTCGCCCTCTTGACTTCGGCGCTCGGCGGCGTGGTGTTTGGCGTGGTTGCCGATCGTTTTGGCCGGACGCGGGCACTGATGGCGACCATCCTGATCTATTCCTTCTGCTCGCTGGGGACGGCGACGGCGCAAACGTTGTGGGAACTGATGCTGTGGCGGGCGCTGCTGGGCCTGGGCATGGGGGGCGAATGGTCGGCCGGCGCGGTGCTGGTCAGCGAAACCTGGCCCGCACTGCATCGGGACAAGGCGATCGGCATCATGCAATCGGGCTGGGCGCTGGGCTATCTGCTCGCCGCGGTCGTCGCCGCTGTGGTGCTGCCGACGCTCGGCTGGCGCTGGCTGTTCGTGATCGGGGCGCTGCCGGCGCTGCTGGTGTTCTGGGTTCGGCGGGCGGTGCGCGAGCCGGCCGTTTGGCTGGAGCAGCGCGGCGTGGCGTCGGCCGCGGTTCATCCCTTGCGGGCGATCTTCGGCCCCGAGCTGCTTGGCCGAACAGTCCTCGCCACGCTGCTCACCGCCGCCGTGATGTTCGCCTACTGGGGCTTCTTCACCTGGTTGCCGAACTACCTCGCCAGTCCCCCGGTGGAAGGCGGGGCGGGCATGGGCATCGTGAAATCGATGTCCTGGATCGTGCCGATGCAACTGGGAGCGTATCTCGGCTATCTCACCTTCGGCTTTCTCGCCAATCGCCTGGGGCGAAAGGTCACGTTTATCAGTTTTTTGGCGATCGCTGCCATTCTGGTGCCGGTGTATGGGCAAATCGCGCACAGCCCGCTGCTGCTGCTGGCGTTGGGGCCCCTGGTCGGCTTCTTCGGCCACGGCTATTTCAGCATCTTCGGCTCGATGCTGGCGGAACTCTATCCGACCAGCGTCCGCTCGACGGGGCAAGGCTTCTGCTACGGCGCCGGCCGCGGCTCGAGCGCCCTGGCCCCCTTCACGATTGGTGCCCTCGCGGACCGGGTCGGCATCGGTTCGGCGCTGGCACTGACCTCCGCGTTTTTTGTGCTGGGAGCTGGGCTGGTCTTGCTGCTGCCGACGGCGGAAGGGCGCGAGCTGAAGGGCGACACGTGACTGGCAGCGCCGCATCGGCAAGACGAGGCACGAGGCACGTACCGCGTCGTGCCAGACGGTGTTCTCGGCGATGCGCCAGCGCCGGTCGAACGGGTCGGCGGTGTTGCGGTCGCAGATAGCCGTGACCGCGTCCAGATCGATCCGGTCGGCGCGCTGCATCAGCGACTGAGCGTAATCGTGCTTGAGATCGGTGACCAGCAGGCCCAGCGCCGAGAAAACACCGGGGCTGGCCGGGATCAGCGTGGCGGCCATGCCGGTCTCGGCGGCCAGGCGGTTGGCGTGCAAGGGGCCGGCGCCGCCGAACGCGATCAGCGTGAAATCGCGCGGATCGAAGCCGCGCTGCACCGACACCAGCCGGAGCGCGCGCACCATGGCGGCGTTGGCGATTTCGACAATCGCGTGCGCCGTGGCGACGACGTCGAGGCCGGCCGGGCGGACTGCGTCAACGGCAGCGCGAGCGCGAGCGACGTCGAGCACGATGTCGCCGCCGAGGAAGTAATGCGGATTGAGCCGGCCGAGGACGAGATTGGCGTCGGTCACCGTCGGTTCCGTCCCGCCACGCCCGTAGCAGGCCGGTCCGGGATCGGCCCCGCGCTGCGTGGCCCGACGCGCAGCAGGCCGCCCGAATCGACCCAGGCGATCGAGCCGCCGCCGGCGCCGATTTCGACCAGATCGACCACGGGGGTCCGCAAGGGATAGCCGCTCGCGGAACTGCCGCCGCTTTTGGCAATGGCACCGACCTCGTAATCCTTGGTGACGCGCGGCGTGCCATTCTGGATCAGCGCCGCCTTGGCCGTGGTGCCGCCCATGTCGAAGGAGATGACGTCGGCAATGCCGAGCACCGTGCCCAGGTAAGTCGCCGCCATGACACCGGCCGCGGGGCCCGATTCGACCATGAACACGGGCTTCTTGGCCGCCGAACGCGCGCTGAAAACGCCACCGCTGCTTTGCATGACGAGGATGTCCGCCGCAAAGCCCGCCGCGCCAAGCCGCGTTTCGACGTTGTGCAGGTAGCGGCCGACGAGCGGCTGGATCCCCGCGTTGACGATGGTGGTGCTGGCCCGGCGATACTCGCGAAACTCCGGCGCGACTTCCGACGACAGCGACACCACCGCGCCAGGGCAACACTCACGCAAGATCTCGCCGACGCGCTTCTCGTGGACCGGATTGACGTAGGCGTGCAGCAAGCAAACCGCGACCGCCTCCACCCCCGCCTGGCGAAGCTGTTCGGCCACGCGCCGCACCGATTCCTCGCCCAGGGGCGTCAGCACGTTCCCCCTGGCGTCGAGCCGTTCGGTCACGCCGAAGCAAAGCTGCCGGGGCACGAGAGGCCGGGGCTTCTCGAATTGCAGATCGTACAGGCTGGGCCGCACCTGGCGGGCGATCTCCAGCATGTCGCGAAAGCCGTCGGTGGTGATGAAGCCGGTGCGAGCGATTTTGCCCTCGATGATGGCATTGGTCGCGACGGTGGTGGCGTGGACGACGTAGCGCACCGCAGCGGGCTTGACGCCGGCGGCGGCGAGAATCCGCTCCGCCGCGTCCATGAAGCCGCGCGCCGGGTCGGCCGGCGTCGTCGAAACCTTGCCGATGCGAAGCGCCCCGGTTTCCTCATCGAGCAGCGTCGCATCGGTGAAGGTGCCGCCGATGTCGATGCCGAGGCGGTAGCGTGGCATTACCGATTGCCTCCTGGCGCCTGGACGTCGGTCTCAGCGACCTCGACACCATAAACCTCCAGCGCCCGTTCCACGCTCACCTTGCCCTCGAGCACGTCGCGCCGCACCGCTTGCGGATCGCGTTCCCTGGGCGGGCCATAACCGCCGCCCCCACAGGTGCGATAGCTGATGACGTCGCCCGGCAGCACCTCAAGGGTAACTTTGGAGCCGAGGCGGCGGCATTCGCCGTCGCGGTTCAGTACGTATTCGGCGGGTTGGCCCGGTTCGCCGCCGAACAGACCGTGGGGGCCGGCGCGATCGCGGTCCGCTAACACGGTGAAGGTGACGGGGTGATCGAAGAAATAGTCGCGGCGCAGTCCGAGGCCGCCGCGGAATTTGCCCGCGCCGCCGGAATCGTCCACGAGTTCGTAGCGCACGATCCGCACCGGGTAGTTGAGTTCGGTTTCTTCGATCGGCGCGTTCTCGGTATTTTGGCCATGCGTTTGCACCGCGTCGGGGCCGTCGCTCGAGGCGCGGGCGCCGAAACCGCCGGCGAGCGTTTCCAGAAAGCAATAGTATTCGCCCGTGCGCGGATCGGTGCCCCCGAAGCCGGCGTGGCACTGCATGGCCTTGGTGCCGGCCGGCATCCGCTCCGGGAGCGCTGCTGCCAGCGCCTTGAAGATCACGTCGGTGAGTCGCGTCTGCGTTTCCCAGCCGCCGACCACCGGGGCCGGCGGCGTGCAATTCACCACCGTTCCCGCCGGCGCGGTCACGCGCACCAGTCGATAGAATCCGCTATTCGTCGGCACGTCGGGATCGATCAGGCATTTGAGGGCGAAGGCGCACGCCGAGAACGTCTGGGCATAGGTCGAATTGACAGGCGCCCGCCGCTGCGGGTCACATCCGCTCAGATCGAACAGGACACCGTCGTCGATCACAACCCGGGCCGCCAGGTACACAGGGCGATCGGTGAAGCCGTCGTTGTCCAGGAAACCCTCGGCGGCGAAGGTCCCTTTGGGTAGGCGGACGATTTCGGCGCGCGTGCGCAGCTCGGTGTAGCGCAGCAACTCGTCGATGCAGGCGATGACGTTGTCGAAACCTTGCCGGTCCAGGAGCGCTTGCAGCCGCCGCCCCCCCGTATGATTGGCGGCGATCTGAGCGCGAAAATCGCCTGCTGTCTCATGCTTGGAGCGAATCTGCGCCAGGACAAGCCGAAAAACGTCCGGCACGATCTTGCCGGCTTGCACGAGCTTGACCGGCGGGATGATGATTCCCTCTTGAAAGACCTCGCGGAACGCGCCGATGCTGGCCGGACTGCCGCCGCCGACGTCCACGTGATGGGCGAGATTGGCGACGTAGCCGAACAGCCGCTCGCGGTGGTACACCGGCGAAATCAGCGTGATGTCGTTGAGGTGGGCGGCGCTGGGATAGGGATAATTGCTCAGCACCGCGTCGCCGGGCCCGAGATTGTCCACTCCGTATTCGCGCACCGCCCGCGGCACCTGCTCGACCATCGAGCCGAGATGGACCGGCTGCGTGAACGCCTGGGCCACCACCTGCAAGCGATGATCGAAGACGGCGCAGGAAAAATCGGCCCGCGTCTTGATGTTGGTCGAATAGGCACTGCGCCGAAGTGCTACCGCCATCTCCTCCGCCGCTTCGAGCAGAGCGCTTTTGATGACCTCAAACCGGATCGGATCATTTTTTGGGCCAGCGTTCATGACGGTCGTCTCCGCGGCGATGGCAAGCACCCTGCCATTGGTTTTATCTAGGCGCAAACCATTGCGTTTTCCATCCCGGTCAGCAGCAGCGGTTCACAACCCGCGACAACAAGCGCCGTTGCCTTGGAGTTGCTCCAGCAGCTTCGGCAGCACGGTTCGCTGCTTCGGTCGATTTGACCGACGCGCGCAACGTTCGGACCACCTGTTCCCTGGTACGATTCTTGGCAGTTGGATAAAATAAGCTGCCATCGAGGATGTGCCTCGGTCCGCTCTACTCCATCAAAAGAGGAAGGTCTGCCGTGAGCGCGCTGGAACCGAAACCGACCCGGCTTGACGTGAATTTCGATCTCTTTAGTACGCCTGTGCGCGTCAGCGCGTGGTTCTGGATCTTCCCGGGCGTCATCGGCGCCTTGAGTGCTCTTTTTTTCGGAGCGGGGTATCTTTTTTTGGCACCCGCTTGCTTCTTTGTGTCGATCCTGCTGCATGAGTTTGGCCACGTCTTCGCCGGGCGCTGCTATGGGCAGGAAGGGTATGTCGTGTTGAACGGCTTTGGCGGGGTTGCGGTCGGCTCAGCCGACGTCGCCGACCGCTGGCCGCGCATCATGGTCTTCGCCGCTGGCCCGCTCGCTCAGCTGCTGCTGGGCGGCTTGCTCTGGGCAGTCTCGGAGCCGGCAATTCACCTCCTGCCCCGGACCATCGCTATTCGCGAGGTAGTCGCTTACACGCTCATTTGCCTGCAGTCCGTTAGTCTGTCTATTGCCCTCCTGAACTTGGTGCCGGTTTGGCCGCTCGACGGCTGGCACATCGCTTCCGAGTTCTACGAGCAGTTCCGCGGCCGCGGCCGCGCTCCTTGGGAGGTGGACGCAAACTGGTGGAAGCGAGGCAGGCTGGGCTCTGAGGGCGGCCAACCTTGGTATACCAGCACCAGTACCCGTGGGTCCAACCGCTTGCCATTGACCATCCTGCTCTCGTCGGTGGTGCTCGTCTTTGCTTGGTCGCAACTGGGCGTCCGATTGGCCACGCCTACGGCGACTGAGTTGATGCAACGTTATAAGAACGACCCTGATCGTGCCGCTGGTACGTGGCGAATTTGGCCTGTGACCTTTAGAGGCGTGTTGCGAAAGCCCCCGTGGGAGAAAGCACTTTATCAATACGAGGGCGGTGAAGAAGCCCTGGTTTACTTCGTCACCAACAACCCAGATGAGTGGATCTTCTGCACTACCAAGTACGACGAACACCTGGCGGAGCTGCAAGAAGGGCGGCAATACTTCGTGTCTGGCATCGTCTATCATTTCGAGAACAAAGGGAACCTGTTCCTGGCTCGTTGTTCAATACGAAAGGCGGATTGACTCCCGCTGTGCGGCAGCAATAGCAAGGGTTCCGAAGACGAGGGAAAAGGTGAATGTCTGACAACAACGGGTGAGCGTCCCGTCCCCCTGCTTCGACCGATTCACGTCCAACCGGAGCGTTGCTCGCGTCGGTCCGACATACCGCGGTCGATGAAACCGCCGCGCTGGACCAGAACAGGCAGGAGTGCCCTCTGGCCTGGAACAGTTTCAGCTCCGCTATTGAGCCCGCCCCATGCGGTGCGCTTCCAGCCGCGAATCGAGTCGGCTCACAGTTTCAGCAACCGGGTCGCTTCCACGTACCCCGGTGAGGGATGGCCGCATTCGCTGGCGGTGACGCGGGCCAGGGCCACCAGCTGACGCCAGCGGAAGGCCGGCCGGATCGTGGCGAACTCTTCGCACACCGCACGGTAGTACTTCTCGGCATGCAGGTCGCCGTCCTCGCTGCAGGTATACTTCAGCAGCAGGTCGAAGACCGGCCGTTCGGGCAGTTTCAGTTCGCCGTAGCGCTGAACCAGGCGGCCGGAGCGTGCCACGGCCGTTGACTACCTCCTCGGACTGGCCGGCCAGCTCCTTCCGCCACGCCCGCGTCCGCCACTTGGGCGCCGAAAAGGAACAGCGAGTGCAGGGACGATCGGATGCCTCGGGAGACTTACCGCCACCGATGGGATACCCAGCAGCCGGGTAACGCCTTCTGGAATTCCGCCTCGCCCGCGGCCGTCACCTGGGTGGCGAAAAGGTACAGCAAGTGCAGGGACTTCAGCCCGGCCAGTTCCTTCAGGCCCTCGTCCGTCACCTTGGTCCTGGAAAGGTCCAGCGAGCGCAGGGACTTCAGAGCGGCCAGTTCCTTCAGGCCCGCGTCGGTCACCTCGGTCGTACCAAGCTCCAGCTGTTGCAGGGACTTCAGAGCGGCCAGTTCCTTCAGGCCCGCGTCCGTCACCTTGGTCCCGACAAGGTTCAGTTCTTGCAGCAACTCGAACCCGACCAGTTCCTTCAGACCGGTGTCGGTTACGTCGGTGAAGGCAAGGCGCAGCGTGTGCAGGTCCTTCAGTCCGGCCAGTTCCTTCAGCCCCGCGTCTGTCACCTTGGTCCCGCCAAGGTTAAGCGCTTGCAGGGACTTCTGGCCGGCCAGCTCCTTCAGGCCCGCGTCTGTCACCGGGGTGTTATGAATGGACAGTGTCTGGAGCGACCTCAGCCCGGCCAGTTCCTTCAGGCCCGCGTCCGTCACCTGCGTGGAGCCCAGGCGCAAGGTGTGCAGAGACCTCAGCCCGGCCAGTTCCTTCAGACCCGCATCCGTCACCTTGGTGTGGTGAAGGGACAGTGACTGGAGCGACCTCAGCCCGGCCAGCTCCTTCAGACCCGCGTCCGTCACCCGGGTCCGCGCAAGGGACAGCGTGTGCAGGGAAGTCAAGCCGGCCAGGTGCTTCAGCCCAGCGTCCCTCACCTGGGTGTCCTCAAGGTCCAGCGCTTGCAAGGACGTCAGGCCGGCCAGGTGCTTCAGGCCTGTGTTCGTCACCCTGGTGGTGTCAAGGTGGAGCGTGTGCAAGGACTTCAGGCCGGCCAGCTCCTTCAGCCCCGCGTCCGTCACCGCCGTGCGGCTCAGATTCAGCGCTTGCAGGGACTTCAGGCCGGCCAACTCCATCAAGCCCGCGTCCGTCACCGCGGTATAGTAAAGAGACAGTGTGTGCAAGGACTTCAGTCCAGCCAGCTCCTTCAGACCCACGTCCGATACTTGGGTAAAACTGAGGTTCAGCGTGTGCAAGGACTTCAGCCCAGCCAGCTCCTTCAGGCCCGCGTCCGTTACTCGGGTAAAATTGAGGTTCAGCGTGTGCAAGGACTTCAACCCAGCCAGCTCCCTCAGACCCACGTCCGTCACCTGAGTCCCCCAAAGAACCAGCGTTTGCAGTTCCTTCAGCCCGGCCAGTTCCTTTAGCCCCGCGTCCGTCACTCGGGTGCCGCCAAGGTTCAGCGTTTGCAGTTCCTTCAGGCCAGCCAGTTCCTTCAGCCTGGCATCCGTCACCTGGGCGCCCCAGGACAGCGCTCGCAGGGACTTCAGGCCGGCCAGTTCCTTCAGCCCGGCATCCGTCACCTGGGCGCCCAAAGGCGCAGTCCGAATGGTGCCTCCGGGGTTGGCAACTGTCCCACTCCAGCCGCTGGCCAGTCGGTAAGCAGGAACGCGGGAACCACATCAGTCAACCCCTCCGGTTGTTCCTGAAACACTCCGAAGCCCCAGGTGTCTTTCCCCAGCCAACCGACCCTTGCCCCGGCCTGCTGCCAGGCCCGCACCACCTCCCGCGGCAGCGGTTGCGGCTCTTTCCGAAGGGATGTCGGCACCGCCAGAAGCTCCCTCCCGCTTCCGGCCAGCAGCACCGCGAACAAGATCCCTCGCCACAACTTCGACCAGCACCGTGTCATCACTCAGTTCTCCAATCCCTTCCCTGGGTTTTTGCCATTGTCCAAAGCCGAGCAGACCGGATTGTGCCGAAACCAGGCTCCCAAGGCAAGAGCCAGTCGTAGGGTGGTCCGAGCGCAGCGAGGCCCACCGGGCGGCGTGGTGGGCCTCGCTGCGCTCGGACCACCCTACGACGTCCCTGCCGACGCCTGGTTTCAATCGAATTCGGGTTTAACGCGGTTAACGTGTGGACACAGCAAGCGCTGGGGTTGATCTCCGCCGCATTGCCGCAGCATGCGGCGGAGATCACGAATCGAGTCGGCTTCCAGCCGCGAATCGAGTCAGCTATCGAGCCCGCCCCATGCGGTGCGCTTCCAGCCGCGAATCGAGTCGGCTCACAGTTTCAGCAGCCGGGTCGCTTCCACGTAGCCCGGTGAGGTATGGCCGCATTCGCTGGCGGTGACGCGGGCCAGGGCTACCAGCTGACGCCAGCGGAAGGCCGGCCGGATCGTGGCGAACTCTTCGCACACCGCACGGTAGTACTTCTCGGCATGCAGGTCGCCGTCCTCGCTGCAGGCGTAGCGCAGCAGCAGATCGAAGACCGGCCGTTCGGGCAGTTTCAGTTCGCCGTAGCGTTGGATCAGGGCCGCGGCGCCTACCTGGTCCCTGGCTTTGATGGCGGCGTCGGCGTCGTGCAGCAGCGTCTCGGCGTCCTTGACCGTGATCTTCCGCAGGTGCGCGGGCAAGGGCAGCGGTTCGGCGTTCAGCCGGCAGTTCCTGAGTTCGGGCCTGATCGTCGTCTGGAAGGCGGCGACGATCAGGCTGGCGAAGACATTGCGGGCATTGGTGACCCGGGCGATGTTGCGCCAGGCGTTGGCGGCGTCGGAAGCATGCACGCCGACTGAATTGCCGTGGACGCTGCCCACCGGCGTGTCGCTGTCGCCCTTGATGCGGCCGGTGTCGCACAGCACCAGCCGGTTGGCCGCCAGCGAAATGGCCTCGCCGACGGCCTCGGGCGCGATGCCCTCGGCCAGGGCCGCAGCCGCGGCTTCCGCGGCCTGGGCTGGGGTGGCCGCGTACATCGTCAGCGCCAAGCGATCGACCCAGGCGTCCTCGGCCTGGCGCTTTCCCGGCTGTTTGCCGAGCAATTTATACTGCTCCAGCAGCTTCGGCAGCACGGTGCGGACGCTCTTGTCTTTGTTGTCCTGCACGCGGACGCAGAACCGGAGCGATTGACGGAGCAAGGTCAGAGCATTCTCCTTGCCGACCAGGTCGATGGTCGCCCAGGCACGCCAGGACAGGACCACGCGATGGACGTCGATCTCGTCGTGAACGCAGAATTGCAGGTGGTTGTAGGCGTCGCCGCGGGGGCCCTCCGTCAGGGCGGCAAAGGTGCGCTCGGCCGGCCCGATGTCGCCCTTGCGGAAGGTGTCACGCAGCAGCTCGCCGCCGGGACGGTCTTGCGGCAGTTTCGCCGGCACGATGGGATGGATCGCCTCCTTCTTGCTGCCGCCCCCCGCTTGCATGCAGCTGGTGTTGCGATGCAGCACCTTGAGGACCGGCACAACGCGGCGGGCCTCGGGCAGCTCCCGCGCCATTTGCAAGGAAGGCAGCAAGGCGTTGAAGCAATGGTGAGCGACGTAGTCCAGACCGCAGAAGGTGCGGGCGTTGGCCAGGGCACCGGCCGCCACCAGGTCTTCGAGCCGGGTGCCGCCCTTCAGTTTTTCCAGCACAAGGGGCAGCAGCTTGTTGGCGGGCGTGTCTTGCATCAGCGCGACCAGGGGCTCCCGGTCGCCAAACAGAAGCCGGTCGGGCCCGTCGGCGGCCAGGGTCGGCGCCAGCCCCAGCTCGGCCGCCAGGCCCGAGCCGACGCTGGCGACCAGCATCCCTTTGCCCACGTTGGCGAGAAAGTCCCGGCGGTTTTGGTTCATCATCGTGTGGCTCCTTGGAGAAGGTGTCGGAGAGCTTTGCCGTGTCCGGTAAACGAACGCGGAGGCGTTTCAGGAAATCAATCTCCTTCTCGGTGCGCTCCCTGTTACCGGGTCAGATCGAACAGGTGAACAGCGCCGGTGCTTCCGAACGCGAGCGTCTTGCCATCGGGAGAGAAGGCCAGAGCCATGTCGAACCCATGCGGGGCGACCAGGACTCGGGGCGGCCTCTTCCCGGTGAGGTCGATCAGCGACACTCGCGGCTGGGGCCAGTCCTTTGGGTCCGGTTCCTGGTCGCCTTCCAGCTCCGGGTCGCCCTTTCGGCGCCATCCCAGCGCGAATGTCTTGCCATCCGGGCTGATGGCGTGCGGCCAGCCGGGGCGAGCATCGCCAAGGGGCACGGTGCGTTCCACTTTGCGCTGGGCCACGTTCCACAGCAATGCCTTCCCGGACCAATCGGGGAGCACGAACATCCGGCCGTCGGGGGTGAACCGTCCGTAGCTCCCGCCGTACCCCTCCGGATCGCCCTTGCCGATCAGCTTGCCGCGCTGCTCCAGAGTCCTGGCGTCGAGGAACCAGACTTCTACCGGCGACCCCTTCTTGCCGCCCAGGGACACGAGGAACACCGATCCGTCCGGAGAGACCGAATCGACATCGAAGAAGAAGCGGTCCTTCTCCGGACATTTCACCTCTGCCAGCTCCTTCCCGGTGGCAAGATCGATGAGTTTCACGGCTGACCTGTTGGAGGTTTGGTCAATGAAACCGACCGCGAATGTCTTGCCATCCAGAGAGAAGATCGGCAGACCGGACCAATCGGATAGTTTCCGCATCTTGCGGGTGGTGAGGTCCCACACCACGACCCTGGCCTTGGATTGGCCTTCGGGAATGTCGTAACTGCCCCACTCGGCACAGACCAGCAGCTGCCCGCCTGGGGCCAGCCTGGCGCACCTTGGGGCCCATCCCTCCTCGGATCGGAGTGGCTCTTTCTCCTTCCCGGAAGGCACGTCCCAGCTCCGGATCTCTCCCGCATACTCAATCCGGTGCAGCTTTTTCCCGTCGCGCTCGAACGTCTTGACCGACCTCTTTCTCACCAGGGCCGAGAACGTTTTCCAGTCCGGGGTGAGCAGGACATTTTCAAAGGTTCCGATGAAGCTCTTCGGGGTGTTGATCCGGCGGATCTCCTTCCTTGAGGCGACGTCCCAGAGCTGAACCACGCCGGACTCATCGTCGGCGGTGAAGAGGCGAGCGCCATCCGGCGAGAAACCGACCGCCAGCAGGTTCGCCTTGCTGTCTGGATGTCTCAGGGAAGCAATCAGGTTGGGGGCAAGCGGCTCGGGCTTCGGCCCGCTCTTGGCGGGCAAGACGGGGACGGTGTGCGAGGTTGGTGCGACGATTGCACCCTTCCAGCCTGGGAAGGACAGCGTGATGGTCGCGGACCCAGAGCTGGCAGTGTCTGTGACCCGGACCGGGCCATGCAGGTTGACGCTTCAGCACCGCTCCTTGATCTCGAACAGCTCCTTCCGAGGTGGATCTTTGCCCCGGGCAGGCGGAAACGACAGTTCAGCCCGCGGCCAGACGTCCCTGGGGATCGTGTCCTCGTACTGGAGCATGGCAAACGTTCCGGGCCCGACGCCCGGAGTGCCGACGACCAGGACCAGATCGCTGGACCGGCCGATACGCAGAGTCGGCAGCTCGACATCAAAGCTGATCTGAAGCGGCCCGCCACAATGGACGGCAGGGGCGTCTGCGGGCGTGTCGGCGAGTTGGAACACCCCGGTGAGGTCAAGCGGACCAGCCACGTACGAAACCCGCCCGCCGATGCCGCCGCCCTTCATTCCCGGTGTCTCGACGTCGATGCTGAGGCGGACGACCTGGGCCTTCGGATCTTTCGCCAAGGCGGCTTTCACGTCTGCCCGCTTTTCCAGGGACCCAGCGGCGAGCTGCTTGAGCGGCCTGAAGTAAACGTTCAGCCCCTTGTGCGTTCGTCCATTGACGCGAACCTCGCCCACGTCGAAGCTGCAGCCGTCCTCGACCGGGTCGCGCCCGGGCTGCTTCTCGGTGGTGACTTTCTCTCCCGGCTCGGTCAGATCGCCGTTGCCATTGCGATCGACGTACAACGAGTCCCCATCGAGGACGAGCCAGACACGCTCCTTGCCCTCCGGACCGAAGAGGAGCAAGCCGTACTTGGGTGCTTTGCTCCGGTAGACGGGCTCTTTCCGAATGGCGCGATCGATCCGCGGCGGCTCGGCGAACGCCAAGCCGGCGGACAGCCAGCACGCTGCCAGCAAGAGGGTCCATCGGGTCATTCTCATCGCTCCAGGGGAGATAGGTGAAACGGAAGCAACCCGTGATCGAAACTTTCCTGCCGGACATTCTATCAATCGCGGAGGAGCCGCACCACGGCCTGGCAAGCCGACTCCAGCGACGTCACGACGGGCACGCCCGGACAATCCTGTTGCAGCCGACGGCGGACGTAGCGACCACCGCTGAAGCCGTCCTCGATGCCGACGACCAGCCGCGTGCCGTCGCGCTCATGCCGCATCTTCCACTCCGCAAGCTCGAAGCGCGTGGTCTGGGCGTAAGCCCGGTCGCAGAAATGCTCCACTTCCCGGGCCAGCCAGAACAGGATGGCCCCGTCGCGCCCTGCTCGCCGGAGGTAATGCGTCTCCCAACCCACCTGAGCGTTGAAATCGAATTCGCCGGGCCGATAATCTCGGCGGGGTGATGCCAGGTGCAGCTTCGGATGGAGCTGACGCAAGATCCGGATCGCTTGCTGCTGCCAATCGGGGGCGCCCTGGATAGGCCCCGCAAGAAAGACCAGCGGTCCTTCGACATTCAGGATTTGTGGCGGAAGAAGCAGAACACCAGGCATAGCGTTCTCCTGGGTAGCGGAGCGTTCGCGGCAGCAAACTCAGTCGCCGGATTCAGTGGCAGGGTCCGGGGAGCCAAGGATGGCGTCGAACACTTCGCGCAGGATCCAGGCCTGGCGGGTCACGCTCGGGACCACCGAGGCGCGGGACAGGGCGTCCCGGATCAGCTGCTTCTGGGCGTCCGGGACCGCGGCGGAATTGGCCAGCAGCCGGGCCGTGCAAGCGTAGACCTCGTAACAGCCGCGGTGGTCGCCCATGTTGAACGCCGGGGCCCCGATGGAGATGGCCCGCGCCAGCAGCGAGCGAAGTTCGTTCAGGGCGACGCCGGCCATGCCGGGGCCCATCTCGGCGACCGCGTCGAACGCATGCCGCATCGCCCAGGCCTGCTTGTCCGGCTCGTCCAGTTCGTCGCACTGGTCCAGCGCCTCCCGGAGCTTCGCGATGGGCTCGGGAGCAAGACCGGGAAGGGTCGCCAGGATCATCCGGGCGGTGCAGGCGTAAACGTCGAAGCAGCCCTGCTGATCGCCGGTGTTGTAGGCCGGGGCGCCGATCGAGATGGCCGTGCCGATGAACCGATGAGCGGCCGCCAGGGGCTCGGTCGGGATCGGCTCCTCCTCGTCCTCGTCCTCGCCAAGCAGGGATTCCAGCCCCTCCCGCAGCATGTCGGCCTGGAGGGTGGGATCGGTCTCGGCGTCAGCCTCATCGAGGGCGCGTTCGAGCCGGAAGTCAGCCACTTCACTCAGGCCCCGCACCTTCCGGGCGAGCCGGGCCGAGCAGGCGTACAGGGCATGGGCGCCAGCGTGGTCGCCGGCCGCGGCGGCACGGGTGCCAAGCAGGACGGCGGCGGTCAGCAGTGGACGGACGGGACCGAGGGGGTCGTTCTCGTCGTCGGGGTCGTGGGCTGACATGGTTGGCGCTCCCATTCGTGAGCCCCGTGGGTGCGCTGCGCGACCCACGGCTGAGTTATGCAACCCCTTCGGGGTTGGAAGACAACGCGAGCCCGGTTTTCTACCCCGAAGGGGTTGCATAGCCCAGCCGTGGGTCGCGCAGCGCACCCACGGAAACTTGCCGCGTTCATGCCGCGTTCAGAACTTCTTCCCCATCACCTCCGCCAGCCGGAACAGCTCGCGCGTCAGTGCCGCGAACTGCGGCGGCAGCAGCGCCTGCGGGCCGTCCGACATCGCCTTCTCGGGGCAGCTGTGGACCTCGACGTGAACGCCGTCTGCTCCGGACGCCACGGCGCCGCGGGCCATCGCCGGGATCAGGTCGGGCCGGCCGGTCGCGTGGCTGGGATCGACGATGATCGGCAGATGGCTCTGCTTCTGCACGTTGGGCACCGCGCTCATGTCCAGCATGTTGCGCGTCGAGTCCTCGAAGGAACGCACCCCGCGCTCGCACAGCACCACGCTGGGGTTGCCGGCCGCGAGGACGTACTCCGCTGACATCAGCAGGTCCTTCACCGTGGCGCTCATGCCGCGCTTCAGCAGCACCGGCTTGCGCGTCTGGCCGACCTCGCGCAGCAGGTCGAAGTTCTGCATGTTGCGGGCACCGATCTGGAGCATGTCGGCATAACGGCAGACCAGTTCTACCTGACGCGGGTCCATGACCTCGGTCACCACCGGCAGCCCGTGCTTGTGGCCGACGTCGCGCAGGATTTGCAGACCGCGCTCGCCCAATCCCTGGAAGCTGTAGGGACTGGTCCGTGGTTTGAAGGCCCCACCGCGGAGGATGTTGGCCCCGGCGGCCTTGACGGCCCCGGCGATGGTGTCGAGCACCTCGAAGCTCTCGACGGCACAGGGGCCGGCGATCAGGGCCATGTAGCCGCCGCCGACGCGTACCGTCTTCGCGGTCGGGCCGCTGCCGCAGCTGATCTCGACCACCGTGTCCCTGGGTTTCATCTCCCGGCTGGCCAGCTTGAACGGCTTGAGGATGGGGATCACCTGCTCGACGCCGGGGATGGCGGACAGCGGCTCGACTTGCAGCTTGTCCTCGTCGCCAATGACGCCGATGATGGTCCGCATCTCGCCCCGGCTCAGGTGCGGGGTGAAACCGAGATCGCTGATCCGCTCCAGGATGTGGTCTATCTGCTCCGAGGTGGAGTCAGGTCGCAATACGATAATCATGATGGCATGGTCCCGAAAATGACCGGCGAGAGATCACCAGGAAGCCGGCCCGGCTCAGCCGCAGCTGCCCGCGGTCGGATAGGAGCCGAGAACGGTCAGTTCCTGACAGTACTCCTCGAGGGCCTTGAGGGCCCGGGTCACCTTGGTTTCCTCGCGATGGCCCTCAAAATCCACGAAGAAGATGTACTCCGGCTTGGGGGTCCGTGCCGGGAACGATTCGATCCAGGTCAGGTTGATCTTGTTCTGCTTGAAGACGTCCAGGGCGTCGTGCAGCGACCCGGGCTGATGGGCCAGCCGGAACATGATCGCCGTCTTGTCGTTGCCGGTCCGGCCCGTCTTCTGGCTGCCGATGACGGCAAAGCGCGTCTCGTTGTAGGGCGAATCCTCGATGCCGGCCGCCAGGACGCGCAGCCCGTAGCGGGTGGCCGCCTGCCGGCTGGCAATGGCGGCGGCGCCGGGTTCCCGCGTGGCCAGTTCCGCCGCGGTCGAGGTGCTGGCCACCTCCACCTGCATGGCCTGGGGAACGTGCTTGCTGAGCCAGCTGCGGCACTGGGACAGGGCCTGCGGCTTGCTGTAGACGCGCCGGATGTCGGGGGTGTCAAGGCCCGGGGCGGCCAGCAGGTTGTGGTGGATCGCCAGCCGGACCTCGGCCGAGATGACCATGTGCGGCATGCGCAGGAACATCTCCAGCGTGTCGGCGACCCGGCCATCGGTCGAATTCTCCAGCGGCACCACGCCAAAGTCGGCATGGCCGCGCTGGATCTCCTCGAACACCGTGGCGATGGTGGCCACCGGCTTCAGTTCCACCGACTGGCCAAAGCGCTCGATGGCCGCCTGGTGGCTGAAGCTGTGTTCAGGCCCCAGGTAGGCGATCTTGAGCACCTTTTGCAGGGCCCGCGAGCCGCTCATGATCTCGCGGAAGATGGCCCGGATGCAGCCGTTGTCCAGCGGGCCCTTGTTCTTCTCGTTGGCCTGCAAGACGTTTTGCAGCACTTCCTCTTCCCGGGCTGGCGAAAACACCTCGTCGCCCTGCTCGGTCTTGAGCTTGCCGATGTCCCCGGCCAGGGTGGCGCGCTCGGAGATCAGTTTCAGGACCTGCAGGTCCAGTTTGTCAATTTGCTGCCGGATGTTGCGCAGTGACGCCGTCGTTTTGGTGGCACTGGCGGTAGTGGTGCTGTTACCCTCGGCTTTTCGTGCCATGTCATCTCACCCGGGAGGTATTCCGCCCTATGTCCTGGCTAGTGTAGGAAGTGCGCTACCTGGTGTCAACTTGTAAGGAACAGCGATTCTTCAACAAAAACGTCGGCCTTGCGGAGTTTGCCGGTTGAGCTGAGATCGCCCCCTAGGAGCGTGAACGCAAGAACAGAATCAGGTTCAGCAGCAGGCTCAATCCCAGCAAGGCGCCCAGAATACCCATCCATACCAGGTTGAGCTTCCCACCGCCCCGCTGAGTCCCTTCCTCCTCTTCCTCCTCGCCCTCGGCCAGGCCGCGCAGGGTACTGGCCTCGATCTTCTGGCGGGCCAGCTTCGGGGCCTCGCCGGCCAGCAGACACTCCAGGTCGATGATCAGGTCCTCGGCGTTGCGATAGCGCTGGTCCCGGTCCTTGGCCAGGAGGATCTCGACGACCTCACCCAGGCCGGAGGAGAGCTTGCTGTTCAGGTGGTCAGGTGGAGTCAGCTCCGCTTCCATGTGGGCCCGCAGCACGGTTTCCACGTCCTTGCCCGGGAAGGGCACCTGGCCCGTGACCATGTGGTAGAGCGTCACTCCCAGGGCGTACAGGTCAGCCCGGCCGTCGATGTCCTCCTCGCCGCGTGCCTGCTCAGGAGACATGTAGTAGGGCGTGCCGATGGCCAGGCCGCGCTCCTTGCGGATGAGCGATTGATCGGTGGTTTGCCGGGCCATGCCCAGGTCGGCCAGCTTGGCGATCCCATCCGGGGTCAGCATGACGTTGGCCGGCTTGACGTCCCGATGCACCAGGCCGCGCTTGTGGGCGTGCTGCAGCGCCTGGGCGATTTGCAGGATGATCTCGACCGCTTCCTTCTCCTCGAAGATCTTGCCCGCCTCGATTTCCTGCTTGAGCGTTTTGCCCTCGACGAACTCCATCACCAGGTAATGAAAGGCCCCGGCCGAGCCGACGTCGATGGCCTGGACGATGTTGTTGTGGCTCAATTTAGCGGCCACGTGTGCCTCGCGGGTCAAGGCTTCCAGCAGGTTGGCGTTGGCGGCCAGCTTCGGGTGCAGCAGCTTGATGGCCACGATCCGGTTCATGCTCACCTGCAGGGCCCGGTAGACCACGCCCATCGCGCCCTGGCCGACTTTCCCTTGCAGCAAAAAGCCCGGGATTTGCTGACCCAGCAGGGTGGCCAGCTCCTTGCTGGCCCGCTGCGCCTGGTTAGCGGTCAGGCAGCCCGCCTCGACCAGGAGCGCCAGCAGGGCCTCGGACCCCTTCGCCTGACCGGGCCCCGGCCGGCATTGCTGGGCCTCTTCCTTGCTGATCAGGCCCCGGCTGATCAGGGCGTGGACCAGGCGTTCCTCCTCCATTTTCCCGACCGCGGGCTCGCTCTTGCTTTTCTCCGCCATGACTCGCCCTCGTCGCATCCGACTGATCGGCCCTCACCGAATGCTCAAGCAAATTTCACGTTTCGTTGACACAGTTACAGGTCAATTACTTGCGTAGCCTTCCCCTGGCCTGTTAGTATAGAGAAAACTTGAACCCGACTGCCTTTGAGCGCGTCGTTAATAACATCAGACCGCTTGATCCAGCCGGATGAGACGTCGGCCAGGCGCGTCACCAGAAGAAAGGGGACCCATGAGTTCCAGTAACTCTGCATTGGACGCCAGTGTCCTGGTCCTGAACAAGCTGTTCATGGCCATCCACATTATCTCTGTACGGCGAGCCTTTTGTCTGCTGTGCAAGGATCTGGCCGAGGTGGTGACGCTGGAGGAAGGCCAGTTTGCCACGTACAACTTCGAGACCTGGCGCGAGGTGAGTGAGTACCGGGCCCGGCACTTCCGCGAGGAAGAGGACGACTGGGTGCGGACCACCAACAGCGAGATCCAGGTGCCCCGGGTCATCCGGCTGCTGGACTACGATCGGCTGCCCCGGCAGACGGTGAAGTTCAACCGCCGCAACATCTTCGCACGCGACAACAACCAGTGCCAGTACTGTGGCAAGAAGTTCCCGACCTCGGAGCTGAGCCTGGACCACGTGCTGCCGCGCAGCCAGGGCGGTCTCTCCACCTGGGAGAACATCGTCTGCTCCTGCGTCAGCTGCAACGTCAAGAAGGGTGGCCGGACTCCCAAGCAGGCGGGCATGCACCTGATCCGCAAGCCGGAGAAGCCGAAGCGCAGCCCGCTCTTGAACCTGAAGATGACCCACAAGAAGTACCAGTCGTGGCGGACCTTCCTGGATAACGCCTACTGGAACGTGGAGCTGAAGTGACCGAAACGCCCCGCCATTCATGGCGGGGCGCAGTTGTGGCACGGTCTCCCGACCGTGCCACGGGGTCGGACCGCAGGTCTCCTCTGCTGCGGACTTCCGGAGACCTTCGGTCCGCCTTGGTGGCACGGTCAGGAGACCGTGCCACAACTGATGGGCGTTCCCTACAGCGCCCTTCCCTCCGTGGCGGTGTCTGTCAAATCCGATCCAGCGAATCAATCCAGCGGAGCAGCTCCTCCAGCACACCCTTGGTCAGATACTCGTGGCCGAAGTCCGGGATCTCCTTGTAGATCGCCGAGTATTTGAAGTCGCTCAGCTTGGTCTTGCTGTCCTTGATGGCGTCCTTGAGCGGGTCCTTGGCGCCGGCCACAATGTAGAAAGCCAGCGGCTGGTTGCCAATCTTCTCCTTCGGGTTGCCGCTCAGGGCGGCGCCGGTGGTGGCGACGCCCCGCACCAGGGCCCGGTTCTGGAAGCCCATCCAGAATGCCATCTGGCCGCCCACGCCCATGCCGTGGGCCACCACGCGCTTGCGGTCGATGGTGTAATTGTCCGTCACTGCCTTGATCGCTTCACCGAGGAACTCGCCCTCGCTGGGGGTCCAACCGCCGGCGTTGTCGGTGACCGGGCACAGCATGATGACGTGGTTGTCCTCGCAATAAAACTCCCAGTTGAAGGTCAGCGTGTCGATGTCCTTCTCCTTGCCCTTGTTGGTCGGGTGGAACCAGATCACCAGGGCATGGGCAATGTTGGGGTCGTAGTTGCTCGGGACAAAGACATAGTAATTGTGGTCCGCTGCCGCAGTGGTCCGCTTGAGCAGACCGGTCTCTTCCTTCTTCTCGTCCTCCTTCTTTTCGTCTTCCTTCTTCTCACCCTCTTTCTTCGCGTCCTTCTTCTCGTCTTCCTTCTTGGGAGCGGGCTTGGCCGGCTTGGCCTTCTTGGCGGTCGAGACTTCCGGCAGCTTGTCCGGCACGCTGTCGGGCATCTCGGTCAGCTTGGCGGTCAGGACCTCGGTCTTGCCGCCGTCCTTGCGCTTGACCTCCATCTTGATTTCCAGACCGGGGATGGTGGACTCGAAGAGGGTCAGCAGCTGGTCGCGCCCCGCGACGGCCGCGTTGGGCGCCGGGGCCGGCTGACCGGGAGTTGCTCCCCGGCTGACCTTGAGGATGCGGTCGCCAACCTTGAGGCCGGCCGTCTCGGCAGGGCTCTTGGGATAGACGTAGCGGACTTCGACGCCAGGGGCCGGATCGTCGCGCATCGGCAGGATGCCGAGGAACGCCTGGGGATAGGCGGCCACCTGGCCCGACAGGACCACGCCGGGGAAGACCATCTCCTTGCCGCCTCGGGTCACCTTGACGGTGAGGGTGTCGCCCTGGTAGCGAGTGCCCAGCTGATGCAGGAGCTGAGCGTAGTTGGCGACCAGCTTGTCGTCGATGGCGACGATCGTATCTCCGGTCTTCATGCCCGCCTTGTCGGCGGCCGAGCCGGGGGAGACGCTGCCGAGGACGGCGGCGGTGCCGTACTGGTCGGTGCCCTTCATGGTCACGCCCAGCAGGCCCTTCTTGAGGTCCTTGCCCAGCTTGAGCCGGGGCAGCGCGGCGTTGACGTCCTCCAGCGGGATGCCGAAGCCGATGCCCGAATCATACCAGCCGACGCCGGCCGTCTCGCCTTCCGCGGTCGGCGAAGCCGGAACCAGGATGGCCTGGACCCGGCCTTCCAGATCGACCAGCGGACCGCCGTAGTTGGTCGGGGAAACCTTGGCGTCCGTCTGCAGGGCCTTGCCCCAGATGCGGTGGACCGCGCTGAGGATGCCGACGCTGATCGACGGCGGGGCATCGACGGTGCCGACCAGGGTCCGGCCCAAGGCGATGGCCGTCTGGCCGATGCGGAACTCCTTCTTGGGAGAAGTCACCGGCACCGGCAAGCCAGCTGCGTCGATCTTGAGCAGGGTTAGCATCCGGGTCTGATCGGTGGCAACCACCTTGGCCACGTACCGTTCCTTGTGGCCGGGCACCGTGATGGTGATGGCCGTGGGCTTGTTGGCAAAGTTGAAGGCGCTGGAGATGACGTAGCCGTCTGGGCTAACGATCAGGCCGCTGGTCGGTCCGACGCCCTTGCGGATCATCATGCCGCGCCCGCCGGGGCCGCGCTGGCCGGTGGTCACGATGTCGGTGCCGCCGGAGGTCTCGATCATGACCACGCTGGCAGCGACCTTCAGGGCGGCGGCCTTGATCGCCTTCTCCTGCAGGTCGTCCAGCGATTCATCCTGGGCCCGAACCGCTGCTTGACCCAACCAGGTCAGCAGGCCGAGCGTCACGACCAGGGCGGTTGCTATCTGCCGTTTCATCACTGCGGTCCTCTTGGGTCTTTGGCTCGTGGTCCTCAGGCGAGCGGCGCGGCGTAAGCCCGCCGGTGAATGGAGCCCTTACCGGCGGGCTTACGCCGCGCCGCTCGCCATTCAGTGGGGTGGCTCTCGCTACTTCGTCTTCGGAAAATCCGCCAGCTTCACCGTCAGCGTCTGCAATTTCTCGCCCCGACGCACTTCCAGCTTGACCTCGTTGCCGGGGCGGAAGCGATCCAGGATCTCCTGGTACGCGGTGATGCTGTTGACCGGCAAACCCTCGACGTAGACGATCAGGTCGTCGGGCTTCAGCCCGGCCGAGGCCGCCGGCGACTCCAGAACGACCGCATCGACGTAGGGCGGCGTTCGCTCGACCACGTTGGGCACCAGCACGATGCCGGTGTAGCCGCCGCCGAGGCGTTCCTGGGGTTTCTTGCCGGAGGGTTTGTACTTCTCTTTCTTCTCAATCAGGTCGAGGACGCTCACCTTGGCGGACTTGCCGTCCTGCTGGATGACGTCCACCGAGGCGTTGATCGGCACCGCATAGTTGATCCAGGTATTGGTCAGCTCGTTACGCAGCTCCTTGCCGATGATGCCCAGCAGCTCGCCCTTGCGCGTGGTGATGGCGCCGCCGGCCGCCCCGGGGCCGTTGGTGATGGCATCGATCACGTAGACGAAGCCGGTGAAGGGGGCCTCGAAGATGCCGATCTTGCCGTGCAGCCGGGCGTAGGCCGACACCACGCCGCGCTGCACCGACATCGGCTCGTCGCGGGTAGCGATGTTGAAGTGGTTGCTCAGCGCCAGCACGCCGGTGCCGGCGTCCACCCTCGGCCTGCGGACGGCCTCGTTGAGATCGAAGAACGGCATGTCCTCGACCTTGTCCTTGTCGTCGCCGATCTTGATCAGGGCCACGTCCAGCTCCGGCTCGATACAGATCAGCTTGGCGTGGTAGCGGGTGCCGTCGTAGGTGTGGACCCGGAGGTCCTGCGTGTCCAGCAGATGGTTGTTGATGGTCAGGACGTAGCCGTCCGGCGACACGAAGAAGCCGGTGCCGTAGGACGGCAGGCCCTTGATGCCGCCGGAGCCGAACACCTTGACCATCTTCTTGTTGACGTCCTGGGTGACCTTGGCAAAGGAATCGTCGGCGCGGACGCCGGCAGGGATGCAGGCCAGGGCCAGGGCGGTTGCGAGCAGTTGCTTCATGGATGGTATCGCTCCGTGGGGAATTCGTTCTCTCTTGACCCCAACGAGCCGCCGGGTTTATCCCGGCGGGGAAGACCGCCGGGATAAACCCGGCGGCTCGTTGGGTGAGAGAATCACTTGACCCCTTCCAGCTTGTAAGTAATGGCCGAGAACGTGGCATAGTGATTGTTGCCGAAGACAACGTCGATCCGTCCGGGCAGCATCCGGCCATCGACCTTGTGGTAGCCGCCCAGGAAGACCTCGCAGGGCTCCTTGTCGGCGTCCACCGTCACCTCGAAGCCCAGCAGCTGCCCCTTGGCGATGCCGCGGGCGCCGTCGTCCTTCTGGGCGAAGTACCACTTGCCTGGGACGCCGGAGTGCTTGCTGCGGATCACGTCGCAATCGACCCGCAGCTTGGCGTAATCGGGCCGCTCTTTCTCGCCGGGCAGCAGGTAGAACGGCTCCGTGCCGCCGTGGCTGAAGTCGCCCACAAAGCCCTTCTGCCCAAAGGCCAGCATCTGGCGGTACTGATACATGGCGATCAGCAAGCCGCCGCTGCCCGGGGGATCGGTGTAGGCGTCGGGTCTCAGGTCGGTGGCCAGCGGCTCCAGGCTGTACTCCAGCCCGTCCAGGATGGCGTCCACCTTGTCATTCTTGCCGTCGCGGGCGCCATTGTTCTTGATCTGAATCTCGCCGAAGGCCCGCCGGCCCTTGATGACCGCCTGCGTGGCCTTCAGCGTCCAGGTGCCCTGCACCGTACTGAAGTCGCCGGCAAAGTCCTTCATCTCCTGCTGAAGCCGGTTCAGCGCCTGCTTGTTGAAATAGAAGTTGGCGAAACCTGGCTTGGCCTCATAAAACTTGGCCGCCGGTGAATCCTTCTTCGGCCCGGGCCTGACTCCGGGCATTGGGGGCGGCCCCGCCGGGGGCATGCCGCCGATCTCCTGCCGCTGCACGCCCATCAGCCGGACCAGCACCTCGTGCCGTTCGTTGACCCCGCGCCGGTAGACCATCGGCATGCGCCAGCCGCGCGGATAAAGACCGAGCACGTTCTTGAACTGGTTGACCGTCGAGAGCTGCCGATTGGCGAAGTACATCAGCTCGTCGCCGATGTCCAGGCCGCGGCGCATGGCGTCGGAGGGGATCATCGCCTTGACGATCATCTTGCTCAGCTGTCCTTCGTCCGTCTCGCTCTCCACCAGGGCACCCAGCGAGGCGTGATCGGTGTCCATCCCCGCCCGCAGCTGGCCCAGGAAGTTCTTGATCTGGTTGATCGAGATGGCATAGCCGACCCCCGAGTTGACCCGGCCGCGTTTCTCGAACGAGCCCCGGCCGTTGATGCCGATCAGCTCGCCGTCCATGTTGAACAGCGGACCGCCCGAGTTGCCGGGGTTGATCGAGGTATCGATCTGGATGCAGTCGGTGTACTCCAGCAGCGTGCCGGCCGGGTACTGATAGCGGTGGACGCCGCTGATCAGACCGTAGGTGACGGTCGGCGTGAAGTCGGTGGCCAGCATGAACGGGTTGCCCATGGCCAGCGACCAGTCGCCGGCGTTGACCTTGTCGCTGTCGGCCAGCCTGGCATAGGGGAACTTCTCCCCCGCCTTCTTGGGCAGCAGCTTGATCAGGGCCACGTCGCCGACCTTGTCCAGGCCGACCAGCACGGCGTCGTAGAGGACGCCGTTGGGCAGGCCGCACTTCATGAAGGGCGAGCCGGCCGCGTTGGTGACGTGGAAGTTGGTCAGGGCGTAGCCCTCCTCGTCGATCAGCACGCCCGAGCCGCCGCCCGTGATCACCGCCACCACGGACGGCTGCGCTTTCTCGATGGCGGCGATGCGTTTCTTCTCGGCCTCGACAATGCGCTTGTCCAGGGCCTGACCACGTACCAGTGCGGGAGTCAGCACCAGCCAGCCTGCCAGCAGGGCGAGAAGCCGCTGGCTCGGGGTATTGGGATTCATGGGGGTTCCTTTCTTTCTCCACTTCTCCCCTTTTGCGAGAGGGGGAGAACAACCTTTGTGGCGAGCCGGGAGCGTCAGCTCCCGGATTCTTCCGATTCGTCGGAGAATCCGGGAGCTGACGCTCCCGGCTCGCCGTTTGGTTTGTGGGTGTTACTTGCTCACCTTGGCATCGCCCAGCGTGACCTGACGGGCCACCGTCGAGAAACCGCCGCCGGACTTCACAATGATCTTCAGTTTCTGCATGTCCTTGATCGACAGCGTCAGCGGCTGCACCCGGGGGCCTTTCTTGGGGTTGACCTTCTGCTCATACAGGGGCCTGCCGTCTCCCTCGATGATGAGCAGAGTCGGACAATCCTCGCTGCGCTTGTCGTAATCGTCCAGCCCGACCATCGCCCGGAACTCGACGTAATCGCCGCCCAGGTCGTACTCCACCTCGGTGGTCGCCTGGATGAACAGCCCCTTGGGATAGGTGACGTTGTTCATCTTGATGCCCGCGCTAAAGCGATCGTCGTTGGGAGTGCGGTCCTTCTCGAAGAAGACGATGCCTTCCTTGTCCTTGTCGTCCTTTATCAGCCGGGTCGGCACCATGTCGGACAGGTAGGTCAGCTTGCCCTTGCTGTAGTCCAGCCTGGACAGCTGCTGAAAGGTGTAATCCAGCTTGGCCCCGGCCGGGGTCGTGACCGTCAGACCCGTGTCGCTGGTGGTCGCGGCGCTGACCATGACCAGGTTGTCGTAGGAATCGAGCAGCTTGCAGATCGTCGGTGCCTGGTTCGGTATGGGCTGACGCCAGAAGATCAGGCCATGAATGTTTTCCAGGGGCATGTCGCGCTTCTTGCCATTGGAAGCCAATGTAAAGGCAATTTTGCCTTCCTCGGTCGATTCGCCCAGGGTGCCATCCAGGACGTTGATGACCTCCTCGCGCACGATGGCCAGGCCATCCCGGGTGACTTTGGGGATCTTCTTGTTCCGTTCCTTGAGCCGGTCCGCCCAGTCCTTGCGAAACTTCGCATCCTGGGCATTGCTCAGCAGGTTGGCGATGGCGGCCAGCGGCAGCTTGACCTTCTGTCCGGTCAGGAGCGTGGTCAGCTCAACGTTGTTTCCCTTTATCCCCACCGCGGAACACAGCAGCACGGAACCATCGATCAATTCGACCTGGAGGTAATTGTTGCCGGGGGGAATGCGTACCAGCGGGGCCACGTCCACGGTCAGGACCTGCTCCGTGGGCGTGCTGACCCGTTCTTCGCCCTTGGCGAGGACCACTTCCTTGCTGTCTACCCTGGCCAGGTCTCCGGTGACGGTTTTGCCTTTCAGCGTTTTCAGCTCCCCGGCACCGACGGCCGAGACGCACACCACCAGGGCCAGCAAGGTTCGGAAGAAAGGCATCGTGCAATCCTCTGAAGTACGGGGAGGGATTGGCGAAAACACGCGAATACGTTCATGATAACGGGGTGGTTGCACTTCGCCAGTACGGTTTGCCGAATGAGGCGAGAGCGTCAGGCAAGAAGGTCCTTGCCTGACGCTCCGCCGGTTTGTCACGACCCCTGCCGGCTTGTCCGGCAGGTGAAGCAGGTCACTGGTTAGGAGGGAAGCCAAGCAACAACCATTTTCTTTCCCACCTTTCTAGCCAGACGACCTCCTTCACCTGCCGGACAAGCCGGCAGGGGTCGAAGTGAGGGGTTTCCTCACTTCCCATCAGCTCAGTTCGCCTTGTTCTTGCCCTTGGCAATGTCGCCGGTGACCTTGCTGATCTTGTCCTGCCGCTGGCCGAGGTCCTTCAGCTCCTTCTGGATCATCTCCAGCTTCTCGCGTTCCTTCTGGTCCTTGGCGGTAGCCGGCAACTGCTCGCCCGGATACTCGTCGCCGTAGACCTTGGTCCGCTTGTTGACCCGCTCCTGCATGGAGCGGATCATCTTCAGCTCCTGGATCAGGTTGATCAGAGGCTGGTCCGGAGGCGGCCCCTGCTGTCCCGGAGGCTTCGGCGGGCTGGGCTTCTTGTTCTTGTTGTCCTGCTGGGCCTTCTTGAGGGCCGCGATCATGTCCTCCAGGGTGGCGATGATGTCGTTCTCGATCGTGATCGTCACGGTGCCGACGTCGGTCTTGCGGAGCCGGTTGGTGACGGTGATCATGTCGGTCCGGACCTGCTTGAAGACCTCGGCGAAGGCGATGGCACTGCCCTCAGCCTCGATCAGCCGGATGGCCAGGTTGGCCTCCTTGACGATCTCGTCTTCCTTCTCCGCCTGGACGTTGGAGTCCTGCTCGGCCGCACGCTTTTCCTCCTCGGTCAGCTTGCGGTCCTTGATCTTGTCGTTGATGCTGACGGTGTTGTCGCGAACGGCGATCTGCAGTGCCAGCATGTGCCGGCAGCGGCCTTCCAGCTGGGCCAGCAAGCGCTCGATCTCCTCCTCACGCAACTGCTTGAGCAGGTCTTCGAGCTTCTTCTTGATCTCTTCCAGCTTCTTGATGGCCTCACTCTGGTCCTGACCGGCGCCCTGGTTGTCCTTCTTGTCGATCTTGTCCTCGGCGCCGTGCTGGTACTTGTTGGTGTCCTGGATCTGCTTCTTGAGCTGAGCAGGATCCTGGTCGCTTGGCGGAGGCGGTTGCCCCGGCTGCCCCGGCTGTCCGGGTTGGCCTGGTTGCCCAGGCTTGCCCTGGCCAGGTTGACCCTGACCCGGCTTGCCCTGACCCTGGCCGGGCTTACCCTGCCCAGGCTTGCCCTGGCCCTGACCCGGCTGGCCCTGGCCGGGCTTGCCTTCGCCGCCCTTGGCCTGGCCCTTGCCATCGCCCTTACCCTTGCTCTCGGAGCCCTGGCCAGCCTTGCCCTGGCCAGGCTTGCCGTCCTTGCCTTCGCCGGACTTGGGTGTGCCGCCCTTGGCCTCGCCGCCCTTGCCTTCGCCGGGCTTGCCGCTGCCGCTCTTGCTGCCAGGCTGACCCTGGTTCGGCTTGCCGCCCTGGCCGGGCTTGCCTTCGCCGCCCTGACCGGGCTTGCCTTCCTTGTTCTGGCCCTGACCTTGACCGGGCTTGCCTTCCTTGCCCTGACCCTGGCCGGGCTGACCCTGACCGGGTTTGCCTTCCTTGTTCTGGCCGGGCTGCCCTCCCTTCGGGTCGCCCTGACCGCCCTTGCTCTCGCTGGGCTTGCCTTCGCCGCCCGGGCCGCTCTTGCTGTCGCCGGGCTTGCCTTCCTTGCCCTCGCCGCTGCCACCCTTGCCTTCCTTGCCTTCGCTCCCCTTGCCATCCTTGCTCTCGCCGCCCTTGCCGTCCTTGCTGTCGCCACCCTGGCCGGGCTTGCCTTCCTTGCCTTCACCACCCTTGCCTTCGCCGCCTTTACCTTCCTTGCTCTCGCCGGCCTTGCCTTCCTTGCCTTCGCCACCCTTACCTTCGCCACCCTTGCCTTCCTTGCTTTCGCCGGGCTTGCCTTCCCCGCCCTTGCCTTCCTTGCCTTCGCCACCCTGGTTGGGCTGACCTTCCTTGCCCTCGCCGCCCTTGCCTTCCTTCGGTCGCCGCCCTGGCCGGGCTTGCCTTCCTTACCTTCGCCGCCCTTGCCCTCCTTGCCTTCACCGCCCTTGCCTTCCTTGCTCTCACCGGGCTTGCCTTCCTTCGGATCGCCGCCCTTGCCATCGGCGCCCTTGCCGTCCTTGCTCTCGGCGGGCTTGCCTTCCTTGCCTTCGCCACTGGCCGGCTTGCCGTCCTTGCTCTCGGCGCCCTTGCCGTCCTTGTTCTCGCCGGGCTTGTTTTCCTTGCCCTCGGTCGGCTTGCCTTCGCCGGGCTTGCCTTCCTTCGGATCCTTGCTCTCGCCGGGCTTGTTTTCCTTGTTCTCGTTCTTGCCCTCGGTCGGCTTGTTTTCCTTGCCCTCGGCGGCCTTGTTGTCCTTGTTCTCGGCACCGGCGTCCTTGCGCGGATCGGCCTTGTTTTCCTTGGTGTCGTACTTGGCCTCGGCCTTGCCGTAGTCCTTGCCTTCCTTGCCGCCGGTCTTGGCCTCGGCCTTCTTCGCCTCGGCACCCTTGTTGTCCTTGGGATCGCGGACCAGGTCCGTGGTTGCCTTGGTAACCCTCTCCTGCTCCCGCCGCAGGGCATCGGCTTCCTTGCGGGCCTGTTCGGTCTGGGTCCGGACGCGCTCCTGCTTGGCGATCAGCTCCTTGAGCCGTTCCAGCAGCCGCTCGTACTTGATGCGATCTTCGCGCAGCTGTTTGTCGCGATCGTCCTTCAGCAGCAGATCGATCAGCGAGCGGATGTCGTCACGCAGTTCGCCGTTGCGCTCCATCAGGGCCTGGAGCTTGTCCAGGTCCTTGAAGGCATCGCTGCCCTTGAGGGTGAGGATCAGCGCATTGAACTTGTATTCCACGCCCTGCTTGCTGGCACGCTCGATGGCATCCTTGAGGATGAGGGCCTTCTTCTTGTCCTCCTCCTTGGGGCTGCTCTCGAGCCGCTGGGCCAGGCGGAGCAGGTTTTGCTTGAACTCATCAAACTGGCGCTTCATCTGCTCCTGTTTGATGACCGCATCGGCCTGCTGCTGAGCGATCTGCTCAGGGGTCAGCTTGGGGGTCTCGGTGGTTCCCCCCTTGGCCGGCACCTTCAGTGGAATGGGGTCCGCGGCCCGCGCCGCCAGGGCGAGGACGACGGCCATCACGGATACGGTGGCCAGGAGACGTCGTATCATCGACAGATTCCTCCCTACGTCTTCCTGGGGGCCAGTCCCCCAGTTCGGTTTACAGGTCACCCTCCGGCGAATTTGGTGGAGGGTGGGTTACCACTGTCCTGCACAACTATCTGACGAACTTGCGTGCCAACGCCAACTGAAAAGATTGGCGTGGCTCATTGGAACCCCCCACGGAAAGGCGAGCGGCGCGGCGTCAGCCCGCCGGTGAAGGCCGATACCGGCGGGCTGACGCCGCGCCGCTCGCCTTTCCGTGAGGGCCGCCTCAAGGCTTCTTCGGCGGACTCAGCGGATCGAGCAGCTCATTCTCAATTTGCTCCTTGATCTTCTTGATCAGATCGTACTGGCTCGCCTCGGTTTCCTCGATGGCCCGCAGTTTAATGATCAGATCGTTGATCTCGGTCAGCTTCTTCATGCTGTCGAGGATGCGCTGCAGGGCATCCTTGAGCTTGCCGATCTCGACCCGGGCCTCCTTTCCAGCGTTGCGGCTGTCGTTCAGCATTTCGTTGAGGCCGGCCGGGCCGCCGTCGCGGGCCTTCAGCAGGCTCTTGCGGAAATCGTCGAGCTTTGTCCGGGTATCGTCGAACTGCTTCTCCACGAGCTGGTTGAGCGGCTGGGCGATGGTGGTGTCCACCCGCTTGATCAGCTGCTCGTCCACCTGGTTGTATTGCAGCTCCTTGAGAATCCGGCCGTAATCAGTGGCCACCTCGCGCGACTTGACCAGCTGCTTGTCCAGGAGCTGATCCATCGTCTCCAGCCGGCCGGCCATGGGACCGAGGTTTTCCGGCTTGATGCCGGCGCTGAGCAGGTCGAAGTTCTCGCGGATCAGCTTGGCCTCGCTCTCCGCGATGGCCACGAACACCTCGTCCAGCTTCTTCCGCAGGGTTTCTTCCTCCACGGCGATCTCGCTGAGCAGTTCGGTCTCGCTGACCACCAGCAGCTGGAACTTCTCCTTGCTGGGGCTGACGTGCGGCTGCGGCTTGCCGTCGCGCAGCGGCTCGCTGTCCACGTCGGTATCGACCGCCTCCACCCACAGTTGCATCTTGTAGCGCGGCTGGATGACGCGCACCCCCGGCAGCCGCAGTTCCAGCTTCCACAGCGGGAAGTCGTTCTTCGGCTCATCCGTGATCTGCTTGAACGAGTCCCTGTCCAGCTTGAAGTAATTGAGCAGGGGCTTGCCGGAAGGCTTGCGCTTCCTGTCCAGCTGCTCCTTGATCTCTTGCAGGCTCAGGCGTTCGGGCGGAACACCCGCCCGCTTCTGATCTTCCAGGCGCTCCAGGACGGCCTCCTCGAAGCCCGGGAGCGGCCGATACTTGACATCGGCCAGGCCCTGGTCGGCCTCGGCGCTCTTGAAGCCGTTGTTCTGTGCGTGCTGGAAGCAGGCCAGGGCCATGAACAGGCTGTCGGGGCCAGTCGCCCCCAGGCCCGGAGTGCCGGCAAACAGGGCCAGCGAGCGGAAGTTGATCGACGGACCGGTCTCGGCCTTGACCAGCGTGTAAGCGTAGCGCACGGTCGCCAGGCCGGTGTCGTCGCGGATCTGGCCGCTGAAGGGGATGCGGGCCTGGTGGGTCACCTTGTAGCCGTCCTTGGTCTTGCGGATCACCTCCAGGAAGGTTTCGTTGCCCTGGACGCCCGGCTTGACCTCGATCAGCTCCGGCGACTGGTCCTCCTTGGGCTTGAGGTGGATCTGCCGGCTGCCGTGGACCCCGTCGAAGTCCTTGAAGGACAGCACGAAGTTGGCCTCTTGCCGGAGGTCCGGGAAGACCAGCGTGACCTGGTCGCCGTCCACCTTCGGCTGCCCCTTGATCGGCACGTCGAGCGCCCGGAGTGAACGGCTTGACCGTGACGCTCTTGGGGTCCAGGTCGGTGCTGGCCCTGGCCTTGAGGGTGACGTCGCTGCCGGCCGGCACTTCCCGCCGCGCCACGTCGCTGCCGACCGAGGTGATGTCCAGGCCTTCAAAGGCCTGCTTCAGGCCGCGCAGCTCCACCGGGTTGGCGCCCGGTGGCAGCCGATAGTGGAGGTAGGCGGGCTGCCTCTCCTCGCTGACAAGCTCCAGCAGCGTCGGCGGGGCCAGTACGTTGATGAACTGCTCCGGGGTGAAATAGTCGCCGGCCCGGGCCCGGTAGCGGTAGCGCTCGGGCTTGAGGTCGGTGAAATCGCCGGTGAACTCGTTGCCGGTGGCCACGCTCTCGGAGGAGGCCGCCAGGTTCTTGGTGGTCGTGATGACCTTGCCCGAGTAGGTCAGCGACACGTTCTCGGGAATCGCCAGTTTGCGCAGGGTCCGGCTCATGCTCGGCAACTGCACCCGCTCGTCGAGCTTGACCAGCAGGCCCTGCAGCTGATCGATGCGCTCCAGGCGATCCAGGACCGCCTGGACGTCGGCGACGATTTCCTTGTTGTGGTCGCCCTTCTCCTTTTCCAGTTCCGCTAGCCGGCTCATGACCTCATCGACCGTCAAACCCGGGGCCGGCCCGGTCAGGGACGTGGCACCGTGCAGCAGGCCCTGTCCGGGCACGCCGTGGAACAGCCCCGTGGCCGCGGCAATGGGCCAGGCCCGGCTTTCCCACTCCAGCGTCAGGGCCGGCACCGGCAGACCGCCCAGCTTCTGCCGGGTCAGGTCCGACCAGAGCAACGGCCGCCAGGTGTTCTCCACCCGGTCGGTCCGGAGTTGCCAGACCGATGCGGGCTCCGTCTTGCCGACGCCCTTGCGGACGTCCAGCTGTTTCAGGTACAGGTCAATCTCGTCGAGGCTCAGCAGCTGGTAGCGCTCACCCTGGCCGACGGCGGCGGCGTAGGTGTCCTTGCCGGCGTCGCGTTCCTTGCGGGCGTAGCCGCGCTCGGTGAGCCGGCGCAGCCGTTCCTGAGTGGCGGGCTGATACTTGGCCAGCTCGCCGCCGGGATACAGCTTCTCCGTGATCTGTTCGATACCCAGGGCCCCGTTGTCCCACAGAACCTGCAAGACCTCCAGCTCCGCATCGCTCTGGCGCGGCTTCCAGTCGGCCGGGGGTCGAGCGAGCGATTCGCTTCTTAGCGGTTCGAGTCGGCTCTCCAGGTCTTCCAGATCCTTCCACAGGAGCGGCCGCCAGTTCTCGGGCAGGCTGTAGTCGGCCAGGACGTACCGATGCGCTCGCACCGTCAGCGACGGCGGCGGACTGTCGCGGCCGATGCGCAGTTCCCGCACGGTTGGGCTGACCACCTCCAGGAACGCGCTGCGCGGCCAGGGCCGGTGCTGGAGCAGGACGTTGCGCTCAAACCAGATGCTGGCCAGGTCATTGAAGCGGTGGAAGCCGCTGGCCACGCTCTTGCCTTCCGAGCGGTAGGCCATCGCCCCGGCGATGCCGGTAGCGACAAGGTAGCCGACAAGGGAGAAGACGAACAACCAGCCGCCCAGCCGCCGCAGCCGTTTCCAGTCGAACACCTGCCCCAGCGGCAGCTGATCGACCCGGTCGGCGGCCTCGTGGATGGTTTCCTTGACCATCGCCTTCGAGAAACCGAACTCGGCCGCCTTGTCGGGGTCGGACAGCTCGACCGCGGTGATCAGCCGATCACCCAGCTGCTGCGGGAAGCGCCGCTCCAGCAGCAGGGCCAGGGCGGAGTCGGTGAACTCCTTGAACAGCCGGTTCAGGACCACCGTGACCACCAGGCCCAGCAGGATCAGGGCCAGCAAGCCCAGCACGCTGCCCCGGAACCAGGCCGGCAGGAAATCGACCCAATCGAGCCCCACCAGCCGGAAGGAGCCGTAATCGATCAGGTAGCCGATCCAGAAGCAGCCCGCCAGGAAGAGCAGCGACAGGGCCAGGCCTTCCAGGCTGACGTAGCTGCGGATGTAGCCGCGCAGCCGATCCAGGGGGTGGCGGACTCGGCGGTTGTCCTCGGCCAGGTTACGCGGGCTCTTGGGGGTCACTGTGGCCATTTATGCGATTCCACTCGGGGTTAAAATCAGTTTCAAGTCGTTCGCTGACATCGACCCCTGCCGGCTTGCCCGGCAGGTGAAGCAGGTCATCAGCTAGAAGAGAGAGCAGAAGAATGCTTTCTGTCCTTCGTTTCTAGCCAAGGACCTCCTTCACCTGCCGGCTTGCCCGGCAGGTGAAGCAGGTCATCAGCTAGAAGAGAGAGCAGAAGAATGCTTTCTGTCCTTCGTTTCTAGCCAAGGACCTCCTTCACCTGCCGGGCAAGCCGGCAGGGGTCGTAATCACGCCAGCCGCAACAGCTTGCGGGTCAACCACTCCACCGACAGCAGACCGACGCCGATGACCAGGACGTAGGACAGCTTGATCGGCTGCTTGGTCGTGTCCGCGGGAGTCCAGAGCACCCAGCCATCGTCCCACAACCAGTCGGCGACGGGCCCCTTGCTGCGGGAAATCGTCTTGTCGCTGATCATGCAGTTGGGAATCAGGTGGGCGTTGTCCAGGTCGAAGTACAGCCGGAGCTTCTCGTCGCCGCTCTCCCGACCCGGCTTGTCGGCCTTGACGGCCCCGGCGGCCTCGCCGCCCTGCGAGCGGACCAGGCTGCGGCGCAGCTCCTGGCGGTTCTTCTCGGTCATCCGCGGCAGCACCTGGTCGGCCTCGCTGGCCAGGCGGTACATCAGGTCAAAGTCCGGCCGGGTGTTGTCCAGCTCGGGGTTGGACGGCTCCACGGTGAAGCGCTGCGTGGCCACGTCCTTGGTCTCCGGCACCAGCACCTCCAGGTCGTAAGTGCCCGGCGAGCGAATCTGGAAGCTGGCCGCGTAATACTCCGTGCTGCCGGGCTTGAGCTTCATGACCACGTCGGTGGGCACCTCACGCGGGTTGACGCCCGGCGGCGGCTTGATGGTCACCTGCGGCGCCTGGGCCTTGGCGTCGAGCGGCTTGCCTTCCTTGCCGAAGATCTTGGCGTCAATGGGGATGGGCCGGTTGGCCTTGAAGGTCCGGCCGGCGTACAGGGTGATCCGCTTGGTGGACTGGCCCTGGTTGGAGGCGCCGGCGTAGCGGATCAGCTTGGTCCAGAACCGCTCGTGGAACATTTCCTTGTACTGCCGCAGCCGCCACAGCTCGCCCGAGCCCAGCCAGATGACGCGCCGCCCCGTCCCTTCCGGAGTCACCACGATGTAGGGCATCTGCTGGCCCGTCTTGTCCTTGGACTGCGGATCGGTGTAGCGGGCCACCACGATGTTGCCGGCCTTCTCCTGCTCCACCGGGTAATAGTCGAAGATGCCGTGCTTGAACAGGACCCGGTCGGGGTTGGCCTTGTCGATGCCCCAGAACTGCTGCCAGTCGGACAGGAACGGGGCCGTGCCCTTTTCCACTTCGTCGGACAGGCGCAGGAACTCCATTTCCGGGGTCGCACCGGTGAATTGCAGCGGCCAGGGCTTGTCGAGCGGGCGGTCCCCCTGGATGATGCGCACGTCGCGGAGCACCACGGGGTACAGGTCCAGGATCGGCTTGAGCTTCTCCTTGTAGGCCCCGGGCCGGGCCAGCTCCACGGTATTGAGCGGACCGCCGATGAGGACCAGGCCGCCGCCCCGGTCGGCCCATTTCAGGACGTTGGCCAGCTGCTCGTCGGTCAGCTGTTTCCAGTCGGGGTCGAAGCAGACGATCACGTCATAGCTGGCCAGGTCCATCAGCTTGGCGTCCTCGTCCAGGTTGGGCCTGTCGAACTTGTCGGGGAAGTTCGCCAGCTGCCGTTTCGGGTTGGACAGGCCATGCACGATGCCTTCCCGCGGTTCCGCCCCGGGCGGCGGCTGCAGGTAGATGCTGAGCAGGGCCTTGTCATTGTCCATTTCGCGGAGCAGCAGGGTCCGCAGGAACTGGAACTCCCGGCTGGCGCTGCTGGCGAACAGCAGCACCTGCATCGGCTTGCGCAGCACTTGCAGGCCGACCTTCTGGCTGACGTGTTCGGGGTCGGTGAACAGCTCCGCCTTGTCCCGCGGGATCCTGGCGACAAAGCGGATCTCGGTGCCGGCCCTGCCCTCGCCGCCGGTCGTCTCGGCGATTTCCCATTTCATGCCGCGATACGGACCGGTACTCAGATCCACGTTGGCCCCCCTGGCCAGCGAGGCGGCATCGATCTGGAACTCGGCCGTCGCCCGCGGCGGGGTGCTCTTGTCGAACTTGACCGGCTCGATCGGCTGCAGGGTGATCGTCTTGCCCAGGCTGATTTCCTGCTTCTTTTTGTCCTTGGGGGCCTTGGGGTTGAACTCCAGGATGCGGATGTCCTCCAGTTCTTCCTTGCCGTCGGCCTTCTTGTTGACGCAGGTCACGTCCAGCGTGATCTTGGCCGGCATGCCGGCCAGGCCCTCGCCAACGACCTCGACCACCAGCTTGAACTGGTCTTCCGGCCGGATCGTCTTGGGCGCCCGCACGTCGGCGACGTCCACGCGCACCTGCGGCCGTTCGCTGCCGACGCCGACCACGAAGATCGGGATCTTGTGCGCCTTCGAGCGCTGTTCCAGCGTCAGCAGGGTCTGTGTCGTGGCCGGCGTCGTGTTCCGGCCATCGGTGATCACGATGATCCCCTGCACCATCTTGTTGATTTCCTTGTTGAGCAGGGTCAGCGTGGTGTCGGGCACGTTGGTCGAACTGAACACACCGGCATCGATGATCTTGACGTTGTAATCCAGCAGCTTCTTGATGCGTTCCTTGTCGGCCGCCATGCGCTCCTTGATTTGCTGCTTCTCCTCGCTGTCGAGGCTGACGCCGTTGTTGATCTCCTTGGGCGAGTACTGCCGCAGCAGGTCCAGCGTGCGCGGCTCCAGCTTCAGGTCGCCCTGGATCTGATCCAGCCCGGCGCTCAGCTGATCGAGCCGGCCGAACAGCTCGACGTCCTTGCGGTTGGGCATCAGCCAGGCGTTCAGCAGGCCGCTGGTGACGTTCAGCCTGGTCGCCGGCTGCTTCTTGGTCGGATCGAGTTCCTTCTCGCGGGCCTCCAGGTCCTCGCGCGACCAGACGTGCCCGTCGGTGCAGACGTAGAAAAAGTCATCGATCCGGCTGCCAAAGCGGTGCAGGGTGACCGGGTTCTTGTCCATCAGCTCCTTGATGAACGCCAGGTTGCCCTTCTCCAGGAGCTGGAGGACCTTCTCCTGCCGGGTCGGCAGCCCGGCGAAGCCCTTGCCCTCTACGGGGAGATCGTCAATAGTTTCGGTCACGCTCAGCGAGCCATCGACAAGGAGCAGTACCTTGGAGCGTTCGGTGGTGTCCTCCCAGGTGCGCTTGGCCGGCAGCAGGAAGACCAGGGCGAGCAGGATGTAGACGCAGCTGCGGAGCAGACCGAGGAAGGTGGCCCACCACGGGCCGACGCTGCGGCTGTCCTTGAGGTACATCCAGCCGACGTAGAAGAAGGCCACGACCAGCACCACGCTGAGGACGGCGCCCCAGACCCAGGGCGGCAGCTCCAGGCCGAACACCTTGATCGGGTCGTCAAAGCGGCGGTAGACCAGGTTGGTCGTCAGAGTCTTGATCGAATCGTTCATGGTTCGCCGATATTCCTGTCAGGGGGCTGGGCCCCGCCGGGTAGTTTCTGGTCAAACAATCGCCCGTAGGGTGGGCCGAGCGCAGCGAGGCCCACCACGCTGTAGCGGTGGGCCTCGCTGCGCTCGGCCCACCCTACGCTCACGCCGCCGCCGGCGCCGGTCGCGCCGGCCGGGCCGGGGCCGCCGAGTCCGCCGGGTTCACGTGGAAGCTCAGGTGGACCGCCAGCGCCTGTTCCACCACCAGGATGATGAGGAACAGCAAGTACAGCCACGGCGATTCCGACACGTCCGGGTCCTTGGCCTTGAAGAGTTTGATGTCGTCGCCAAACTCCAGCTGGCCGGCGCGGGCCTCCTCGATCTTGCCCTTGCGGTAGTCCACCAGCTGTTCCCGGCTGGCACGCTTCAGATCGCTTTCGCTGCTGGTATCGATGTTGAAGGCGTAGGAGCGTCTTTCCTTGGCCTTGCGTGGGTCGGTCGGATCGAACTCGAAGGTGTAAACCCCGGGCTGCTGGGCCTTGTTGTACTCCAGCACCCAGAACTGGTCGTCCCCCGCTTTCCGCGAGCGCATGGTGATGGTTTCCGAGTTCTTCTCCGGGTCGGGCGGCTCGCCGGCCGGGGGCCCCTTGCGGACCTCCGGGTCGGGCTGCGGCCGGACCCAGAACTTGACCGCCTCCTTGAACTGGGTGGCGTCGAACTGCAGCTTGATGCCGGCTTCCGCCGTCGCCAGCCGGTTCAGGTCGGCGCTCTCGCTGTTCAGGTTCCGCAGCAGCTTCTTGAAGAAGATGACGTAGGTCCACGACAACGGCCCCTCGGCCCAGTCGTTCCACTCGGACTTCACCCCCGCCGTGGTCATGCAGGCCGCCACCTTGCCCCGGCCGTACGGCCGGACCACCACCAGCGGGTCGCCGTACTGGATGCTGTTTATGAAGTTGGTGATGGATTCCCTGAGCACGCCCATGTTGGGATGGCCCCACAGCACGGTCATGTCGGGACGTTCGGGCTTGGTCGGTTCGCCCGGATCTTTCAGCAGCCGATTCAGCTCCAGGATGGTGAAGTAGAGGGTCTTGAAGTCTTGCCCCTTGCTCAGGGCGCGGGTGATGTCTCCCCGGAAGGCCTCGACCGGACCCTTGTACTTCTCGAAGTTCTTGTCCAGCTTGGCCAGTTCCTCGGTTTTATCGACGGCCTGCCGGGCCAGTTCCTGGGCCCGCGCCGCGTAGACGTTGACGTCGCTGCGGTTGGGCAAGGTGATGATCTCCTCGACCTTCTCCTTCTCGTTGGCGGGGTTCCACTCCGAGCGCGGCAAGGCCGGGTAATAGCGGTCAACGGACAGGTAGCGGAACAGGCCCTCGTTCTTCCCGGCCAGCTCGCCGGCGACGATGGGGTTCCCGGGATCGCGGAACAGGATCTTGGGCTGAGGATCGTCCAGCTTCCGCTTGATCCGTTCCTCCAGCGTGATCGGATCGGTGGGCCGACTCGAGATCAGCACCGGGAACAGGCCGCCGTACTGCCTGTGCAGCGTCTCGTTGTAGAAACCGACGTTGATCTTGTCGCCCATGAAAAAGAGGAGGCTGCCGCCGTTCTTGACGTACTCCTGAAGGCGATCCAGCAACGGCCTGCTTTTGATCTGCCCCACGTTGAGCAGGAAGATGCAGGGGTACTCCTCGATGACGGCCTGTTCCAGGAACTCGGGCCCCTTGATCTCGGCCTGGACCGATTTGTCAGTGTAGAGCAGCCCGTCCAGGTCGAACGAGTCGCTGCCGCGCTCGCGCTTGTTCTTCTCGCCCTCGCCGTCGATCACCAGGATCGGCACCTTCTTGCGCAGCTCGATGACCAGGTCGCGGACGTTGTCGGCCAGCAGACCGCTGGGGTCGGCGCTCCATCAGCCTGGCGCTGAGGTGGACAAACTCCGGCCCAGTCTGCTTCTTCTGGAACAGCAAGGGGAACTTGATGTCGGTCTTGCCATTGGCAATCAGCTTCTCGATCTGCTCCGGGGCCGCGTGCTCCACGATGCCGTTGACGAGCACCTGAAGGCTGCAGTTGGTGATCTCCTTGGAGCTGTAGTTGCGGATGCTGAGAGTGAACTCGACCGGCATGCCCTCGGCGGCGATGCGCGAGTCGCACTTGAAGTCCTCGATGGCCAGGTTGTCGTGGTTCAGGGCGATGCCCTTGGTGTCCTTGCGGAAGGGGTGGGCGGTGTCCAGCAGGCTGAGGTTGATGCCGGACCCGGTCAGCTTGTTGATCTGCTCGTTCAGCTCTTCCAGCTTGTCGCTGGTGCCCCAGTCGCTCTCGCGGAAGTCGCTGACAAAGTGCAGGATCTTCTGTCCCTGCGATGCCCCTTGCAGAATCTGCCGGCCTTTGGCGATGGCCCGTACCGGATCGACGTGCAGGGCGGTGACTTTCACGTCGCCCAGCTTGGCGCTCACGTCCTGCTCGCTGCGGTCGTCCAGCCGTTTGTCGTACAGCGGTTCGGTCCGGTCCGCGGCGTCGAGGATCAGCGATTGGTATTTCTTCAGCTGATCGCGGGCAATAGCGCGGCCCAGCGCCTCCTCGAAGCTGGCCTTGCTGTCGTACCCCTCATCGACCAGGGGACGAAGCTTGTTGATAACCTCCTCGGGAACCTGGTCCTTGCGCAGCATCTCCAGGCGGTCGGTGGTCAAGAGGAACCTGGTCATTAGCTCGGAGAGTCGGTAGACCTGCAACACCTGGCCGGAACTGCCCTGGGCGGCGGTGCGGGCCAGCTGCCGAACCTGGTCGCGGGCAACGTCCATGGCCGTGCGAGTGTTGCCCTGGTCCACCCAGTGGTCGCCCATGCTAGGCGTGTCATCGATGATGACGACGTGCATGGTCCCCTGCCCGGTGCTGCCCAGCGCTCCGCCGACGTAGCGGGCCACCAGGAAACCGATCAGCAGCACCAGCAGGATGCGCAGGAGCAGCAGGATCATCTGTTCGATGATCAACCGCCGGCGGTTGCGTTTCTGCGACTTGAGCAGGAACTCCATCGCCGCCCAGCGAATGCGCTTGAAGCGCATGCGGTTGATCAGGTGAATGATGATCGGCGAGCTGATCAGGGCGCCGCCCGCGACCATGTACCAGGGATGCAGGAACAGTTCCATGAGGGTCTAACCTTCCAGGATGCCTATTGCCACTCCTCGCCGCTCCCAACGAGCCGCCGGGTTTATCCCGGCGGTCTTTGCCGCCGGGATAAACCCGGCGGCTCATTGGCGGGAGAGAGAATTGTTGTTCGCTCTCACACCGGTCCGCGATTGTGCCGGCTGCCCGAGACCAGGCTGTCGCGGTGGTGCAGGAACTTGGACAGCACCGCGTCCAGGTAGTCGCTGGTGCGGACCAGTTGGTAGTCGATGCCCAGCCGGGTGCAGCCGCGGCGGACCTCGACCAGGTATTCCTCCAGCGCTTCCAGGTAGCCTTCCCGCAGCGCCCGCGGATCGCAAATCAGGTTCGGCAGTTCCTCCATGCCCTCGAAGCGCGTGGTGCCGGCGAAGGGGAACGTCATCTCGTCCTCGTCCAGGACGTGGAAGATCAGGATGTCGTGCCTGCGCTGGCAGAGCATCTCCAGACCCTTCAGCAGCGGCTCGCGATCCACCAGCAGGTCGGAAACGATGGTGATCAGGCCGCGCGAGCGGACCGTCTCGGTGATGCGCTTGAGGATGCCCTCGAAGTTGGTCTTCTGCCGCGGCCGGCTGACGTCCATTGCCTTGACAATGGCGTCGATGTGCGTGGTCTGGCTGCGGCCCGGCACGGTCACCCGCACGTCGGAGTCAAAGGTGATGCAGCCGACCGCATCTTGCTGGCGGAGCAGCAGATACGCCAGGCAGGCGCCGATGGTGCAGCCGTAGTCGTACTTGTTGAGCGGGCCCCGGCCGTAGTGCATCGACTCGCTGACGTCGATGACCAGGGTATTGCGCAGGTTGGTTTCTTCCTCGTACTGCTTGATGTAGAAGCGATCGGTCTTGGACCAGACCTTCCAGTCGAGGTGGCGCAGGTCGTCGCCGGGGACGTACTCGCGGTGCTGCACGAACTCGATGCTGTGTCCGAAGAACGGACTGCGGTGCATGCCGGAGATAAAGCCCTCGACGACCTGGCGGGCTCGCAGGTCAAGGCGGCTGATCTTGGCGATGGTCGCCGGGTGCAGGAACCGGCGGGGATCTTCTGTCGTTGTCGCGGCCACGGTTGCGCTTCCAGGGGGATGAGGGATCAGGGCGAACACAGCCCCAGGGCGATGCCCTGGGCTATCCTGTTGCGCCCCTTCGGGGCAAAGAGCGGACGGTCTTTGCCCCGAAGGGGCGCAACAGGATAGCCCAGGGCATCGCCCTGGGTCGGGGACGAATCACGACGCAAAAATCTTCTTGAAGCGCTCGTCGCGCAGCAGTTCGCTCTCCTTGCTGGGCGTCTCCTCCAGCAACTTCTTGACCACCGTGTCCGGCGTGACGCCTTCGGAGGAGGCGGTGAAGTTGGTCAGGATGCGGTGCCGCAGCACGGGATAGGCGAGGGCCTGGATGTCGTCGGTCTGGACGTGGACTCGGCCGTACAAGAGCGACCGCGCCTTGCCGCCGAGGATCAGGTTCTGCACGGCCCGAGGACCAGCACCCCAGGACAACCACTCGCGGATGAACTTCGGCACGCCCGGCTCGCCCAGGCGGGTCTGCCGGACCAGGGCCAGCGTGTAGCGGATGATGTGATCGCTCACCGGCACCTTGCGGACCAGCTTTTGCAGTTCCAGGATCTGATCGCCCGAAAGGACCGGGGAGATCTCCTCGCTGATCAGCGCCGTCGTCCGCCGGGCGATCTCGAACTCCTCGTCGAACTTGGGATAGCGCACAAAGACCTTGAACATGAAGCGGTCTTGCTGGGCTTCCGGCAGCGGATAGGTGCCTTCCTGCTCGATCGGGTTCTGGGTGGCCAGCACGAAGAACGGATCGTCGAGCCGATGTCTAACCCGGCCGACGGTGACCTGCCGTTCCTGCATGGCTTCCAGCAGGGCGGCCTGGGTCTTGGGCGGCGTCCGGTTGATTTCGTCGGCGAGGATGACGTTGGCGAACAGCGGGCCCTGGAGGAACTTGAACTCGCGGGCCCCGGTGCTGCGGTTCTCCTCGATGACCTCGGTGCCGGTGATGTCCGACGGCATCAGGTCGGGGGTGAACTGGATGCGGCTGAAGGCCAGCGACAGCGCCTTGGACAGGGTGCTGATCATCAAGGTCTTCGCCAGGCCGGGCACGCCTTCCAGCATGCAGTGGCCCCGGCTGAAGAGCGCGATCAGCAGCTCCTCGATCACCATGTCCTGGCCGACGATCACCTTGGCCAGCTGCTTCTTGATTTCGGAGAAGGCGTCTCGCAACTTGCGGACGGCATCAAGGTCTTCTTGCCTCATGTCGGCCGGTGCGGAGGAGGTGGTGCTGCCCACGTTCAGGTTCGTACTGATTTTTTCGGTCATGCGCGTCTCAGGGTGGGAAGGTTACAGTCCGCCGCCGGCCTTGCAGACCGGCGGCGGCAAAAAACAAACTCGCGATTGGCCGTGTCATTACTACGCGGCCAATCGCGAGTTTGATCACTTCTGGTACAGAGGCAGAGCGTTATTGTCCAGCTGCATCATGGACAGGTGGACAGCGGTGATGAAAATCGGGCCGACGTGGCCGCCGGTCCAGCTGCCGTCGGCCTGCTGGGTCCGCAGCAGGTTGTCGAACGTTTTCTTGCGGTAACCCGACCAGGTCAAGCCGGTCGCTGGGCTTGGAGTCGGGGAACATCTTGGCATAACCGTCCTCGCCCAGGATGTAGATGGCCTGCGAATAGTAATAGTGCGTGTATTCGTCGTGGCCAAAGCGGGCGCCGCCGCCGCCAAAGTCGCCCAGGCTCTGCTGGCAGAACTTGAACCACTTCTTGACCAGGGGCGAATCGTACTGCCCGGCACTGAAGCCGCAGGAGATCGCCGCCGCGGTCAGAGCAGGCCGGCCGTCGCCGCCGCCACCGCCGGCGAGGCTGTAGATCACGCCGCCCTGGGCGTTGGTGGAGGCTTCCAGATAAGCGATGGCCCGCTTGATGGCCTCGGGCGGGACCTTGATGCCGGCGTTGCGGGCCGCCCGCAGCGCTTGCACCTGGGTGATGGTGACCGAGCCCTCGTCGAAGTTGTTCCCTTCCTTGGCCGAGATGTAGCCCCAACCGCCGACCGTGATGCGGCCGTCCCGGGGGGACTTGCGATCGGTCTGGGCTTCGTGCGAGAACTGGGCGGCCCGGGTCAGGATGTCTTCGAGTTTCTTGCGGCGGTCGCCTTCCTCTTCCTCGCCGTAGACGCAGGCGAGGAACATCAGGGCGAACCCGTGGCCGTACATGTAGCGGCCGGCCTCGCCGGGGATGTTGGGACTGCCCAGCATGCCGTTGGGCTGGCTGCGGGCCATCAGCCAGTCGGCGGCCCTGCGGATGTTGTCGCGGTACTTGCCTTCGCGGGCGGTGCTGCCCTCCATCAGGAAGGCCATGCCCGAGATGCCGGTCATGGTCACCGGGTACTGGCCGCCAAAGGCCTCCCAGTGGCCGTCCTTGTGCTGCTGTCCTTTCAGCCACTCCAGCCCCTTGTTGATCGACGCCTTGTACTCGGCGGGAAGCTCATCGGCCCGAACCGGATTGGCCGGAGTTGCGAGCAGCAGGAGGCCGCCCAGCAGCACGCCCCAACAGGACCTCAGTTTCATCGGCTCTGGACTCCTTGAACAAATTCTGACCACGGCTGGTGAAGAAGTATTCTCCCCTGAACCGTATAGACGATTCAGCCCGCCCTTTCTGACACTCCCGGTGAGAGCAATGCTGGCTGGTTGCGGTTGGCGAGGTCGGAACCGTTCTGCCGCGCAGCGTCGCGCGGATGGGAAGGAGAGTTTGCCCGTCTTTCCGCCCTTGCGCATCTCGGTCCTTCGATTTAACCAGGTGGAGGGAGCACGACAAGGGCACAGGCAGAAAAAAAAATCGGGCAAGCGTGTTCAGTCCGAGCCGCGCACGCAGCGCAGCGGAGTAAGCGGCCCTGCGGGCTCCCGGACCGCTTACTCCGCTGCGCTGCGTGCGCGGCTCGGTGGGGCCGAAGTCAGGAACTGCTCTTCACCGGCGCTTGTTTCGCGGCAATTTCCTCGGCCTTGTTCAGCGTCGGCGGCAGCACGAACAGGGTCAGGGCCACCCACGCGACCAGGGCCATGCCCAGGGCGTGCCAGAAGCGGAACTCCAGCACCAGCCACAGCACCGCGAACCACAGTCCCAGATGCAGGAAGTTCAGGAGCAGGTTCATCACCAGGTTGCCGGCGCGATACACCGTGATCCTGCCAAAGTCGCCCTCGGTCATGGTGCGGCCCTTGCTGTCGTGGTATTTCAGGGAAAGGCCCGTCGCCGTCTTGAAGGTCTTCTTCTTGGGGTCCAGGTCCGGTTTGAAGATCACGTCCGCGCCTCTCGGTCACGATCACCTGCTGTGGCCGCGACGGCGGGGTCCGGCCATCAATCCGGCCGTCCTGCCTGTAGACAATTCTGCCGTCCGCGCCTTTGGTCTGTTTGTAAACCTCTTCCTTGCCTTCCTGGTTGATGATGCGGAACTCCTGCAATCGCGGCAGATCGAAGCTGGGATTGAACTCCAGCAAGGTGCGATAGCTTTCCGGCCACTTGTAGTCGGCCAGCACCCAGACAGACAGGAACAGCCCCACCACCGACCCCGCCACGGGAGCACGCCAGGTAACGCCCTGGACCGGCTCCGTGTACACGTACCCCTGAAAAAACACCGTCCAGGCCACCAGCAGACCCACCAGGCCCAGCCACATCACCAGCAACAGCAAGATTAACGTCAGCATGCCAAACGCTCATTCTTTCTTCTTGTTCTTGCTGGCCCATTCCTGCCATTTCTTGTGGGCCTTCTCGCGCTCTTCGGGCGTGCTGAAGCCGAGGTAATGCACCGACCAGATCAGATTGGGGTTCTGGGCCAGGAAGGAAAAGCCGTAATCCTTGTGCGACTGACCGTTGAGATGGATGAGCATGGCCAGGGCCACGTCGCGCATCTCGGTGGTGCCGCGCACCCGATTGATCTGCACCTGGCCCAATGCCGTCTGATCGGTCAGCAGTTCCTCCAGCAGCCCACTGTGTTCCTTGCCGCCGGTCCGGACCAGGTTGAGGACGACCTGGGCCAGGTAGGTGCCGCGGACCTTCTTCTGCTTGATCACCGAGAGCAGGAAGTCCTTGCCTTCCTTGAGGTTCAGGTTCTGGACGACGTTGCACGTCTGCATGATGACCAGCTCGTTGCTTTGATTGGTCATCCAGCGCACCAGGAGCTTGCGGAAAGCCGGGCCCGTGGCGGCGTCGGCCAGGGCGGTGCGGGTCAGCGGCTGGTAGAGCATGTTGGTGACCGCAAAGCCGCTCTGCTGACTGACGTTCTTGGCCTGCCCGCCGATGAACAGCACCGCCGCCAGGTCGGCCCGGCTCAGCGGGGCCAGGCCCGGCCTCAGGTTGGGCTGGTACATCCGGGTCTGCATCTGCAAGCTGAAATGCTCCAGGATCGACGTCTCATGCGCCGAGTCCTTGCCGCAATCGAGCAGCAGGGTGAGCGGCTCGCCCTTGAGCATCTCGGTAAAGAGCTGGCGGGCGGCGTTGTCGCTGCCGATCTCCTTGCGGTAGCGCTCCCAGTGCGGGACGTTGTGCTTCTCCTTGCCGTCCTTGTCGGCCAGGAAGCCGGCGATGCGGTTGCGCAGGTCCACCGCCAGGATCTCGGGATGCAGCTCCTCACAGCGGTGGCGAATTTCCAGGTCCTGGTCTTGCAGTCCCTGCTCGATGGCTGCCAGGGCCCGCACACCCATCTTCTGCAAGCCGGCAGTGGCCTGCTCGCGCTCCTGGTAGCCGTCGCTGCCCAGCTGCTGGACCAGCTGCCGGGCCTTTTTCAGTTCCCCATCCGCAGGGGCCGACGGATTGGCCGAGACGGCAATCGCCCCGGCCAGGAGCAGCAGTCCGGCAAACGCTTCCCGGGGACGGCGTGTCAGCAAGTTCATCGGAGCAACCTCAAATCGAGTCTCGGGACGGTGGTGTAGCTCGACTCTCCGAGTTGAGTTGGGACTCGACTCGGAGAGCCGAGCTACGCCCGGGGTGGGTTCGTTCTCGCGAGTTCAGGAAAATTATACGGTAGCGGGCAAGCCGGAAAAAGCAAGAGAATCTCGAAAATCTTTCCCGGCCGAGCTTGTGTGCAACCGAGAAGTTGCTATAAGGCCCCTTCGGGTCCGGGCCTCTCCCCGGGATGGTCCCTCGTCCCTTCACTATTTTGGCAGGTGGGGAGCCCATGATTGCAGCCCTGCTAATGGCCTGTGTCCTGGCTCCGGGACAGATGCCTCAGCAGCCTTTGCCCAGCTTGCCTGGTCCTTCGTCCGTGCCGGTCGGCCGGGGCGGTTCCTGGCAGCTGTCGCCACAGTTGAATCAGGCCCAGGAACTGGTCTTTCGCGGTCAGTTCCACGAGGAGGCCAACGGCAGTCGGGTCCAGTTCAACCGGGCTTATCGGATGGAGACGCGCCTTTTCGTTCTGGAAGCGAGCCGGGAAGGCCGGCAGCTGGCCATCCTGACCACGATCCGTGTCCGCGACAGCAACGGCGGTCTGCCGCCCGGCATCAGTGATCCCGTCCCCAGCGCCGCCCGGCTGGAACTGGTGCGCCTGGACACCCAGGGCAAGCTGACCGTCGAGTCCGGTGTGTCGCTGCAGGTCCCTCTGGAGGGGGCCGCGGCGCTGGAGTGCGGCATGTTTGTGCCGGCCCCCCGGGAGCACGTCGGCATGGAGCAGGACTGGCAAGTGTCCGATGGCAGCCGGCCGGCCCGGCTCTGGCGCATTGTGGGCACCGAACTGGTCAACGGCACCAGCTGCCTGAAGCTGGTCGGCAGCCAGCGTTCGGACGACTGGGACCGGCCCCGCGCCGACCGCAACGCCTGGCGGCGCACGGACACCGTCTGGATGCCCGCCCGGCTGGGCTATGCCGTCCGGGTCGAACGCCTGATCGAGCTGCGCGAGCCGTGGAGCAAGGAGCCTACCCAGCGCAGCGTGCTTCGTTACGACCTGGACAGTACCCTCTCCTACAATGGCCCTCTCTTCGAGTTCCGGCAGCAGGAGATCATGCAGGCCCACTCCCTGGCCGAGAGCGCGGCACCGCTGCTGCCGGCCCCGCAGAAGTACCACCAGCAGATCGGCATGCTCCTGAACCGGATCAGCAACCACCTGGAAACGCAAACGGCGACGCCCTACCGCGAGGCGGTCCTGCAGGTGAAGCGCCGCCTGGAAGCCGCCCAGCGCGGCGAGACGCCGCTGGTGGTTCCCGACGTGGTCGAGGAGACGCCTCCCACCCGGGCCGAGCCGGGGCAGCGGGCCCCGGATTTCGTCACCAGCCAGTTCACCGCCGAGGGCTCGGCCGGGCTGCGCACCTGGCAGGGCCGGCCCATCTTGCTGGTCTTTTACACCCCGTCGTCGCCGTTGGCCGAGCCGCTGCTGCTCTACGCCCAGAAGCTGGCCCGGACAAACGCGGATCGGCTGCACGTCCTGCTGATGTGCGTCAGCGACGAGCGCGGCCCCGCCCTCCGTCAGCGCGAAGCGCTCAAGCTGGACCTGCCCATCCTCAGCGGCAGCGGACTGCGGATCAGTTATGACGTCAAGACCACGCCGACGCTGGTGCTGATCGACGCCGCCGGCATCCTGCGGGCCTCCTTCGTGGGCTGGGGGCCGCAAACGCCCGTCGAGGTTGGGGACGAACTGAAAACCTGGCTGTACAGCCCGGCTGTTCACCGGACGGCCCTGCCGCCCGGGAGATAGGATTTGTTTATTGCGGCTCAGGAAGAAAAAGGCCGACGCCCCTCCCACCCAGGGCGATGCCCTGGGCTATCCTGTTGTGCCCCTTCGGGGCTTGTTGTCTTCCGCCCCGAAGGGGCGCAACACGATAGCCCAGGGCATCGCCCTGGGTCAGGGCTCGCGTCGCTGCGCGTCGCGGCTAAACAGAAGCCAGCTCTCCCAGGCCCACTTATCGTTACAATCGGAACCTTCCGCCGGAAAAGAATGGGGTGAACCCGCAACGAATCCTTGCTTGCACTGGACACAGATCGATACTATACCACGGTAATGGAATTTGATTCGGTCGATGTCGTCCCGGAGTGATCGATGCAGACCGATTTTCAGATCCAGGCCAGTTCTCGGCGCTGCTGCGTCAGCGGACGGGAATTGCAAGTTGGCGAGAAGTTCTACAGTGTGCTGCTCGAGCAAGCGGGCAAGCTGGTCCGGCAGGATTACGGCGCCGAGGCCTGGAAAGGCCCCCCGGACGGTGCCTTCAGCTTCTGGCAAGGCCGGGTTCATCCGCCGGAGACAAAGCGCCGGCCGACCTTTGACGACGAGATGCTGCTGGATTGCTTTGTGCGGCTGGAAGGACAGACGGAGGCGAGCAAGGTTCGCTTCCGCTACGTGCTGGCCCTGCTGCTGATGCGGCGCAAGCAGCTTGAAGTTCGACGAGGCCCGACCGGGGGCCCAGAAACCGGGCACGGAGCCGGAGGTGCTGGTCCTGCGCTGTCCGCGCACCGGAGACGAGTATCAGGTCCTCAACCCACGCCTGACGGAACAGGAAATGGCGTCGGTTCAGGAAGAAGTGTTTCAGGCCCTCGGCTGGGAGTGACGGTTGACCCTCCGGTCCTCTGACGAGAAGGAAAGACCATGCGAACGAACCGACGCCATTTCCTGCTGGGTCTGGGACTGGTTTTGCTGGGCGGCTGTGACATGTTCCGCTCGCACGTCCGGCCGGACTCCCCGAAACCCGGCTTCACGCCGAATGCGGCCCCGCCCAAGCCGGAGGCCCTGGTCAATTACCTGCAAACCAATTCCAAGCTGGTCAGTTCTGTCCAGTGCAATGCCATTGACATCACGGCTCGCCAGGGAATTCAGCAGTTTGGTCTGGATGGCATGATGGTGTGCCAGAAGCCGAGGAACTTCCGTCTGAAGGCCAAAGCCCTCGGCAAGCCGCAGGTTGACATGGGCTCCAACCCGGAAGAGTTCTGGTTCTGGATCGGTCAGAACAAGCCGCCGTACGTGTTCCACTGCTCGTATCAGGACCTGGAGACACAGCCCAACATCCAGTTGCCGTTCCCCTTCAAGCCGGACATGCTCATTGCCGCGCTGGGCCTGGCGGAGTACGAGCAAGGCAAGAACTACGACCTGAAAGTCACCGAGAAAACCTGGGAACTGATCGAATCGACCACCAGCACCTCCGGCAAGCGCCTGTACAAGGTGATTGTGTTCAACCGCTGGATCACGGAGCCGCCTAAACCGCAGGTACTGGCTCACGTTCTCCGGGATGAGAAGGGCGTGGAAATCTGCTCGGCCGTCATCACGGAGGTGAAAAAAGATCAGGCCACCGGAGCGGTCCTGCCGCAGCGAGTGGAATTGAGGTGGCCGCAAGAAAAAATGGAAATGACCATGCGGATGCGGGACATTCAGAGCGTCCAGGTGGATGAAAAGTGGGGGGCCACCCTGTTCAGCCGGCAGGATCTGGCGCGCGGTGGCTACAAGGGCTTCGATCTGGCTCGCCGGCGGGAGGACACCCTGGGCGGATACACGCAGCAGGGAACCGGGATCCAGCGGACCGGCGGACCGATGCCGGGCCGGGGTGGTTGGGGGCAATAACTGTAGGGTGGGCCGAGCGCAGCGAGGCCCACCGGCAGACGTGGTGGGCCTCGCTGCGGCCTCGGCCCACCCTACTTCTTGATCGGCGGCGTGCCCTTGTCATCGGTGCGCAGCCGTTTCTTGACCCGTGCCAGAATGGGACCGATGCTGTTGACCGGAATGTGCAGGGCCGCGCTGATCTCCTCGTAACTGCGGCCTTCCAGATAGCGCAGCCGAACCACCTCGCGCTCCTTGGTGGGCAATTTCCGCAGCAATTTCTCGATCTCTTCCAGGTTCTCCGCATGCCGATTGCGGACGTGGGCGTCCTCGTCCTCCAGTTCGCCGACCTCGGGGCGATTCCCGAGTGCGGGCTGCACGTCGTGGGCGGCCATGCGGTTGGCCAGCTGGTGGACACAGATGCGGCGCGAGATGACGGTCAGGTAGGTGGACAGACTGCATTTGCCCTTGAACTGGCGCAGCACCGCGTAATCGCCGGAGACGATCTGCAGCAGGATCTCGGCACCCAGGTCCTCCGTGTCCTCCGGCCGCAGCGGCGTGCTGCGGCTGTGGGCCGTGTGGTGAATCACGTGGTAGATCAGACCCAGGAAGCGATCCACGAAATCATTCCAGGCGCCCGGCTGGTGATCCAGACATCGACGCAGCAGGTCGCGTTCCACGGGGGTCAGGGCCACGGGTCGGTCCTCTTTCCGGTGTTGGTCCTGGGAGAATGCGAGCTTTCCCTATTGTACCCGCTTTCGCCCTCCAAGGGTAGGAGTCCGTGGCAAATTCTCCCCCGGGCCGGGCCGATTTTGCGGATCGGGGGTCTGGGAGGGCCGGCCTGCTTTTGCTAAAGTAGCCATCACGCTCCGCGTGATGGTCGCATCACGCGGAGCGTGATGACTACTATCCTGACCAAGGACTGCATTCCATGAGCAACCCGAGCGGCGATCCCTGGTTCCAGTCGCTGTTTGCCGAGCGGATCGGCGGCGCCCAGTACGGCAAGAAGAACGAGATTTACAAGTTCGAGAAGATCAAGCGCGCCAAGCGTGCCGCCCTGGCCGCCCATCCGGAACGCAAACTCCTCGATTTCGGCATCGGCGAAAACGACGACATGGCCGATCCCCTGGTGCGCGACACCCTCAAGGTCGAGGTCGATAAGCTGGAGAACCGCGGCTACGCCGACAACGGCATCGCCGCCTTCAAGGAGGCCGCGGCCTCGTTCATGAAGCGGACCTTCGCCGTGACCCTCGACCCGGTCACCGAGGTCAACCACGCCATCGGCTCCAAGCCCGCCCTGGCGATGCTGCCGGCCGTGTTCATCAACCCCGGCGACGTCACCCTCATGACCGTGCCCGGCTACCCCGTGGCCGGCACCCACACCAAATACTACGGCGGCCAGGTCTATCCGCTGCCGCTGCGCGAGGAGAACGGCTTCTACCCCGACCTACGCCTCGATCCCGGCCGAGATCCGCAAGCGGGCCAAGCTGCTGGTGCTGAACTATCCCAACAGCCCGACCGGAGCGACCGCCACGCGGGACTTTTATCGCCGGGTGATCGACTTCGCCCACACCAACCAGATCGTGGTGGTGCAGGACGCGGCCCACGTACTCCTCAGTTACGATGGCCCGCCGCTGAGCTTCTTGCAGGTGGAAGGGGCGAAGGAGGTCGGCGTCGAGATTCACTCGATGTCGAAGGGGTTTAACATGATCGGCTGGCGCATGGCGTTCGTCTGCGGCCATCCGAAGATCGTGCAGGCCTTCGCCGACGTCAAGGACAACTGCGATTCCGGCCAGTTCATGGCGATCCAGCAGGCGGCCCGCGTGGCCCTGGAACATTCCGAGCTGGCCGACCGGACCCGCGAGAAGTACCGCCGGCGCTTGCAGAAGCTGGTTGCCGCGTTGCGGAAGGCGGGATTCCAGGCCCAGATTCCGAATGGGACGTACTTCCTCTACGTGCGAGCGCCGAAGGCGTGTGCGGGCCGGAGCTTTGCCAACGCGGAGGAGGTGTCGCAGTTCCTGATCACGGAGCAGTCGGTCTGCTGTGTGCCGTGGGACGATGCGGGAGCGTATTTGCGCTTCTCGGTGACGTACCAGGCGGCGGACGAGGGGGCGGAGAATGAGTTGATGGCCGAGACGGCGGAGCGGTTGAGCAAGTTGCAGTTGCAGTTTTAACGTCTGTTCCCCCCAGCCGCAAGCGGCTGGGGGAACAAAATCGCGACTACGGCCGATTATCAGGCGGCACAACTGCTCCGGGCGGCAGATTAAGGATAGTGCCTGCCGGGACATTGTTGCTGTCAGCTACTGCGTTGGTCGTTGCGATCTCTCGCCAACGCTGCCAGTCTCCCAGCGTCTTCTGTGCGATGTCGAAGAGCGCTTCTTTCGGAGCCTGCACTCGATAGCGAACCGGGCCAGGCGCCGTTTGCCCCTGGTAACCAACCGGCTGAATCGTGCCAGGCTGAGGGAGTGGGACCGGGGTCCCGGTTTGGACCGGTGCCAATCCCCAATTGCCGCCCGGCGGGCCTCCCAGGAGGGATGGGGCTACCGGCGTGGCGGGAACGAATCCAGACGGTGTTGGCACAGCAGGCAACGGTGACGGAGTTGGGGCCGGAACGGCCGGGACCGAGTTTTGACCGCTGCTGGACGGGCTCGGGACCGGTTCCGGGTTCGGTGTCAGCGGCGTGGGAACCGGGACCGCACTCACGGCCCCTGGCCTGGCCGGAGTAAAGGTCGATGGGCTGGGCACGTCGTCTGGGACCGCAGGGCTCACGGTCGGAAGCGGCACGGCTTTCAACTCGGTCGGCGTCGGAGGTGCTGCCGGCATCGGCGCGAGTGGTGTCGGAGGTCCTGCCGGCACCGGCGCGAGTGGCGTTGGTGGTATTGTATTGACGTCCTGCGCGGCCGGGGGTGACAAAGGAGCGGGCGCGAACGGAACAACCGGCGGAGTCCTGAGTTCGTGTGAACTCGGTGCGGGCAAAGGAGGAGGCGGTGCTGGAGCGAGCGGGGTTAGAGCTGTGGATGGCGTTGGAGGCACAGCCGGAGCGCCGGGCGGAACTACGGCGCCAACAGGCACAACACCCCCCCTGGTTGGATCGGACGTAGACGGAGGGATCGAACCACCCGTACTGCCAGGAACGGGAGCCAAGATGGGCGGCGGCTGCAGGAGCGGTGGGATCGCTTTTCTCTGGTTCCCTGCATCCCCGTCTTTGGGAGGCACCGGTGGTGGAGGTGGAGGCGCCGCCGGAACCGGGGCGCCAGGACCTGGACTGGGTTCGGTTTTGGTCAGCTGAGTAGGAAGCATTCCCGGACCCGGCGGTTCCAGCGGCGTCACCTGGTATGGGGGAGTTTCCTTCGCGTTCGGGGCGTTCGTGTTCGGAAACTTACCGCCGGCTCGGGCGTGTTTCTCTTTGTCCCGCTCACCGCGATGGACAGGGGCAGGCTCAGGAGCCGGTTCCGGCGGGCCTGCATCGGAATCGGCTTTGACTTGCTGGATGGGAGGCACTCCTGCTGGAGTCGGTTCCGGCGGGCGGGGGGCGACCGGTGATACCTCCGAGTTGCCCTGGTCGGGTGGGGAAATAACGTCCGGAAGCAGGGGAATCGTCCCGGTAGCAACCGAGAACCCAAGTTCTTCGGGGGCTGGAGGTTTCAGCATGCTCTTGAGCCTGGCCAGATCGGAAACCATGCAGCGTGGACCAATCCAGGGGCAGGCATGGAACGCCTCCGCCGACTCCTGCGTGGGAGGAGGGGGCGGCGGTGGCGGTGGCTCGCTCGGGGGAGGGGGAGGCTTGACACCGGACTGGTCCGGCTGGGGGGGCGGTTGGCCGGTTTCGTTCTCTGGCGGTTTGGGCAGGGGCACGTTGCCAATGCTGACCGTCGGCGGATTGACTCCAGCCCCGGCGGCCAGCTTCTTGTTCTGCTCGTTCAGCTTGGTCACCACGACCACGCCCACCAGGCAGACAAACGAGAACGACACCACCAGTCCGACTTTCACTTCTCGTGTCATCTTCCGCGATCCTCTCTGTTCGTCCGGTCCACGCAGTGGCAACCGGAAGCTCTTGGACGTGCCGTTGGTTCCGACTCTAGCGACGGGGAGGACGGACCAGCGCTCTAATCGCTGCTCCGTCCCAGGAATTATTCATGATGAACCCGACCCCGGCCGGTTCACGTGATCGGTGACAGGCAGACTGGGTGACTGACGGAATCAGGCGACCGATCCAATCGGCAATCCTTGGGCAAACCCCGCGAACGCAGACAGCCCCTCCCCGATTGGTTAGCCGCGACGCGCAGCGGAGCGCGGGGTTCACGCGCTCCGCTGCGCGTCGCGGCTATTGCGTCTCAGAAAGAGAAAGACCGCCTCGGCCCCTGACCCAGGGCGAGCCCTGGGCTATCCTGTTGCGCCCCTTCGGGGCGAAAGACCTGGTTTTCCGCCCCGAAGGGGCGCAACACGATAGCCCAGGGCATCGCCCTGGGGACCAGCGACGACGGCCGTTTGTTTTCTGAGCCGCAATAAACAAAACCTCACTCCTCGGTCAAGGTGCCCGGCGGCACGGTGCTTTTCTGCTGGGTGTACTGCTTCCAGCGGTTGACGTCCCACAGCTCGAAGTGGTCGTCGATGCCGACCAGCACCACTTCCTGATGCAGCCCGGCGAACTGGATCAGCTTCTCGGGCACCTGCACCCGGCCATCGGCGGCGACGGCGATCTTCTCGGTCTGGGCGTAGTACAGCCGGCGAAAGACACGGACCTCGACCTCGCGGGCCGGCGAATGATCCAGACGCTCGGCCAGCCGTTCCAGGTGGGCGTGGTTGGTGAGCCACAGGCAATGATCCGGACCGGGCGACACCAGCACCATCTCGCAGTTGCCCAGCTGGTCGCGGATGGTCCGCGGCAGGATCAGGGTGTGCTTGTCGTCCAGGTTGCAGGGGAAGGTGCCGGTCAGCGGCAGCACCCTGGCCTTGGTCTGGGTCGGCTTGCGCAGCACCGGCAGCGGCTTGACCGTCTCGACCTCCTCGGTCGGAATGCAGGCGTCGGCCGGCAGACGCACCACGGTGCCCTCGGACAGGGTGGCGTCCGCCTTGAGGTTGGGATTGAGCATGTGCAAGTCGCCCCAGCGTTCGCCGCTGCCCAGGGTCCGCCGTGCGATTTCGGACAGCGTGTCGCCCTGCTTGGCATGGTACAGCTGAACGGGGCCGGGCCGGGGCGCCAGCGGCGGCTCGCCTTCGGTGCGATGCTCGGTGCGCGTGATGGGCGCGGCCGGGACCGCGGGAACGGCCCCGACCGAGCCGCTGGGGAAAGGCGTTCCGATGGTCGGCGTGGCCGGGGCTGGCGTCGGCGGCGCGGGCGGCGGATCGGCCAGGACACCCGGACCAGCCGGTTCAGCCGGCCGGGGGCGGGTGCAAAGCGCTTGGCGTGTAGCTCGGCGCGATCGGCGTCGGCTCCTTGATCTCCTTGCTTGCATCCGGCGGGGTGCGTGGGCGCGGGCGTCGCAGACGTCGGCATCGGTTCAAGCGTATTAGGCGCACCGGGTGGAGCCGCCGGCTCGACGGACTGGAACTTGATCTTGGGTCGTTTCGGCTTGGCCGGCTCGGATCGGCATCTGGGGATCAATTCCCGGTCCCGGCAGGGCCAGAATCGGCGGCGGGGACTTGGCATCGTCGCTCTGGGCCGAGGCCCGGTTGCCTTCCCTGACCTTGCAGAACAGCACTACCCCGAACAGGCAGAGCATGCCGCCCAGGGCCATCCATCGACATTGAGTCTTGCTGATCGCCATCCTGGCTCCTCGTTCTTGAGTAGGTCAGGCTTTCCAGCCTGACACCGTAGCCGGAGATGTCAGGCTTTCCAGCCTGACCTGATTTGTGGGACCGGCTGTCGCACCGCGGCTCGCAGCTTGGCGCTGCGGGCCCTGGGGTTGGCCTGCACTTCCTCGTCGCCGGCCGTCACCGGCTTGCGGGTCAGTGCCTGCCAGATCTCTTGCTGGCGAAACGCCTGTTTCACCCGGCGATCCTCCAGCGAATGAAAACTGATGATGACCGCGCGCCCGCCCGGCCGAACACACTCCGGCAACGCCTCCAGCAGCCGATCCAGCGCGTCCAGCTCATCGTTGACCGCGATCCGCAGGGCCTGGAAGACGCGGGTGGCCGGGTCGATCGCACCAGGATGCCGGGCCCGCGGCACACAGCGGCGAACCAGGTCGGCCAGCTGGCCCGTCGTCAGCAGCGGCTGTTTCTTCCGTTCCTCCACGATCCGCCGGGCAATCCGCCGGCTGTGCCGTTCCTCGCCGTACTCGTAAATCAGGTCCGCCAGGTCGCGCTCGCTCATTCGCTTCAGCAGGGCGCTGGCGGGTTCGCCCTCGTCGGGGTTCATCCGCATGTCGAGCGGCCCGTCCTGGCGAAAGCTGAACCCGCGCTCGGGATCGTCCAGCTGATCGGAGCAGATCCCCAGGTCAGCCAGCACGCCATCAACCCGGTCCAGCCCCAGATCGTCGAGGACGCGCCTCAGCTGATCGAAGCTGGCCTCCACCAGGGTCACTGGCATCTCGGCCAGCCGCTGCCGGGCCAGCTCCAGCATGCCGGCGTCCTGATCCAGCCCGATCACGCGAGCGACCTGCCGCTCGGCCAGCAAGCGGGCGTGGCCGCCGACGCCCACGGTGGCATCGACCAGCACCTGGCCGGGCTGCGGCTCCAGGGCGGCCAGCACTTCGGCCGGTAGCACGGACACGTGCCGGGACGGAACTTCACTCATGGCTGCGTACTCGGAGCAGATACGAAGGACAGGCGAGGTGCGGCAACTCTGCGTTCCGTGCAGAATCCGGACAGGACCGGACCAGCGACACTATAGCGGATTGACAGGGGGAATCAACCGGAACTGCGCGGCTCGGAATCCCGTAGGGTGGGCCGAGCGCAGCGAGGCCCACCCCGCCCGCCGGTGGGCCTCGCTGCGCTCGGCCCACCCTACCTTCCGACCGAGAAGCTCCGCTCGATCCGGGTGACATTCCCCGCACGATCCTTGACGGACACGGCCAGCTTGCCGCGGGGCAGCTCGGTGAGCGGTCTGGCCAGCGTCCACTCCCAGACGCCGGGCGACTTCGCCTTGAACTTCGCCGCCAGGTTCTCTCCCGCGGCGACCCCGTCCACGGCAAAGTCCGCACGCACCTGGAAGCTCTCCACGTCCAGGCCGCTGTCGTAATCGTGCATGCCCACCAGGATGCGCGACAGCTCTGCATTGACGCCGGCCCGTGGGTAAGTCAGCGTCAGCGTCGGCCGATTGTCGTCCTGGAGCCAACCCTGGCCGCGCTCACCGGGTTTGGCCGGGTCGAAGTCCAGATCAATGGGACAGCCCAGATCGATCCAGCGCACCAGCGTCCGCCGATCCTCGTCGGCCAGCGGCACTTGACTTCTTGCCGGCCTTGAGTCCCGCCTCGGGCGGCGGCATCACGCTGCCGGTGTAGGCCAGGTTGACCAGCCGGCGATTCTCCGGCTTGTTCGGGAACGGCTTGCCCTTGTAAACGCAGCGAGTTCGGATCGCCCGGCACCGTCTCGTGAGCGAAATCGTCGTTGCTCCAGCCATCGAGGCGCTGGCCGAAGATCTTCCAGACCAGCAGGCTCCGCCGCGCCTGGAACAGGCGAAGGTAGCGCGACGCCTGTGGATGCGACCAGTTGCCGACCGGCGACTTGTGGCCGAACTTGGCCGGTGTGGTCGAGGGCCAGGCGGAAGTAAGTGCCCGGCACCTTCCCCGGCGGGCCATTCACCAGGCCGCCCAGGCTGCCCGGGCCCTGACACGGGGTGTCGTCGTCCAGCACCAGGTTGCCGGCCGGCTTGCTCCGCCTTCTTGCGTGTGGCACGCCGCACAGCTGCGCTCCAGGATCGGCTTGACGTCGCGGTAAATACTCGACGTTCTGGACGCCCTTCTCGAAACGCAGCCCGGTCGAGTCTTCCTTGTCCCACTTCTTGCCGGACTGATCGTGCTTCTTGCTCGTCAGCAGCGGCGTCTGCCGGGTCAGGTCGAAGGGAACGTAATCGGTTCGGGCGGCGGCGGTGAGCTGGAAGTCGGTCGGCTTCTGGCTGTGGGCGTGGCAGCCGCCGCAGTCGTGCGGATCTCGCCGGGGCGGACCTGGTGCCAGGTCTGGGCCATGTTCAGCACCATGCCGTTTTTGTCCAGCGTCTGGAAGGTCCAGGCCACGTCGGCAGGGAGCTTGACCAGGAAGCTGGTGTCGGGGTTGCCGTCGGGATCGAGGGGTTGCCCAGAGTAGTCGTCACGCTCCGCGTGACGTTTCCCTCACGCGGAGCGTGAGGCTACTTGGAACTTCCGCACCGGGAACTCGCCGAGGATGCGCAGCCGTTCGTTGGCCGCGTTCCACCAGCGGCGCTGTGCCCTTGCCGGTGTAGCGTGGATCGGTGGTCGGCTCCGTGGCCAGGATGCGGATGGCGTGGATCTCGCTGTTCTCGTAGCGGCAGGTGTCGGCCCCCTGGACAAACCAGTTGCCGGCAATGCCCAGTGTAAGCGAGGCTCCCCAATCCCTGGAATGGATCGTTGCCGCCGGGGAACGCTGCCGTGACCTTCCCCTGCGAGATGCCGCCGCGAGGATAGCTCTCGCGCTTGTAGAGCGACTGGAGGTGCCGACCAGGCCAAAGGGCGTTCCCTCGGGCAAGTGCGGCGAGCGTTTGCCGTCGTTGGCCAGCGGGGCCAGGCGCTTCGGTTCGTCCATGCCGTGGATGCGCTTGTAGGGAACCAGGGCGCGAGGCCACTGCTCGTTGTACTTCGGATCGTTCTTGATCAGCAGCATCTGCCCCGGCTCGGCGATGGCATTTCCCGAGCGTGATCAGGTAGATGCCGCTGTCGATGGCCGGTTTCTTGAGCCCGTTGTTGCTGTTGACCGGTCCCGGCGACCAGACCGTCAGCAGATGATTGTCGGGAGCGGCCGGACGGATGGGTCACCTTGCCGACGCGCGGGGACTCGGGGTTGCTGGGGTCGGACAGCCGGGCCGGGGCGTCGAAGGCCGGTGCGAAGGGGGTCAGCCGTTCCAGACGGTGCGGGCTGAAGGGAATCCGCAGCCAGTCCATGCCGTCGTAGCCGAGGTTGCGCGCGTCCTTTGTCGAAGCGGAGCCGAAGAACGGCTCGCCTTCCGGGCGCCGCGGGGCCATCTTGTAGAACGTGCCGAAGCCCTGGTTGTTGAGGTTGTAATATTCCTCGAACACAATGGATGCCGTCGGAGAGCTGGGTCATGAAGTGATAGGCGGTGTCTCCGGATGGCCCGAAGGCGCTGACCAGCGGCTCCCAGTTGGTGCCGTCGGGCTGGATGGTCCAGATGGCCCACAGACGCAGATCGCGCAGGCCCTGCGATTCGTAGCTGGTGAACATCACCCGGCCGTCCTTGAGGATGGTCGGATGCAGGGCGCTGTTGACGTTCAGATGGCCGATCAGCTCCACGTTGCCGCCGTCGTCGTCCATGACGAAGAGCTGCAGGTCGTCGGCGTGTAACCCTTGGTCGGCGCAAAGCCGTTGCGGTTGCTGGTGAACATCACCTTGCCGCCGGGCAGCGGACAGGGGCCGAGGTTGTAGACTCCGGTGGATCGCGGCCGTCTTCGCCGACAACGCCTGTGTTCGGCGTGAACTCCTGATGGGTCAGCTGGACCATCTTCCGGGTCTTGACGTGGATCTTGAAGACGTCGGCACTTTCCGAGGTGAGCCGGCGGATTGCCCGGTTTCTGGACGTTGTGAATCCGGGCGTAATAAACCCACTCGCCATCGAAGGAGACGAACGGATCGGTGATGGCGTCGTCGCCGGCGGCCACGAGGACTTCCTCGCTGCCGTCGGGGTGCAGCAGCACCAGGTCGGAGCCGGGCTCGGCCCGCAGCGGGCTGAAGACCTCGGTCCAGGCAATCTCCTTGTCGTCGCCCCGTGCGCGGGGCACGGACGTAGACAATGTCGTAGTCGTACTTGACCGCCGGGTCGCCGGCGATGGGTCGCGGCTCGACGTTGAGGACGTTGGCCTTCGGTTTCGGCGCGGCTTTCTTCGCCGGCTCGGGACGAGCGGCCAGCGACCCGACCAGGATGGCAGCGACGACCACGGACCAGCAGCGGATGGCTCGACGGGAGTTCATGACCGGGACTCTCAAGGGCGATTCCAGGTGGGATTGCGGAAGCACGGACGCAAGGGAGGTTAGCGCGGAACACCGGACCTGAGCCACATTAGAGCAGAGAGAGAAGAGAGGCAAGGAAAAAAGTATCGGCCAACCGACGTAGCCGCAGGCGGCTCGCCTGCTGGCTCCTCCCGGCAGCGCCGGGGCCAATTCGCGGTTAGACTTGGCCAGGACCGAGAGCATCAAGGCCAGCCAGCAGGCGAGCCGCCCGCGGCCACGCAGGGGGGTCGAGCCAGCAGGCGTAGCCGCAGGCGGCTCGCCTGCTGGCTCCTCCCGACAGCGGCAGAACTGCTCGGCAGCGGTCATTGCTGGCAGCAGCCTTGGCCCCGCCAGCCAGCAGGCGAGCCGCCTGCGGCTACGCAGCGGGGTCGAGCCAGCAGGCCGCGTTTCGCTACGAGGGAAGATGGCCGGAATTGGCCAGGAAACCCAGCAAGGAACCGTCCTGCAGGAAACGGTCATGCGCTGAACAGAAGAACCATTCATGCGGCTGCTTGACAAGGTCCGCTTTGACTGGATTGAAGGCAATGTACTCGACGATGCGTTCCAGCTCCTCCTCGTCACGGACCCAGTGATCGTAGGACTCCCCCTGCCAGAATGGTCCCGACCGCCGCAGAATCTTGTTCGCCTCGTGGGCCGTGTAGCTCTTCAGGCTGTGCATCACCTGCGCCAGCGGACTTTGCGCGTCTGCCGTTTCATCCGCGAGAACTTCCCGGCTCTCCGGCCCTGCCGTGGAACTTCCCTCCCTGGGTTGGAGCAGCGCGTGGACGTGGTTAGGCATCACACAATAGGCCAGCAGGTCGTATTTGCTGCCATTGTGATGGAGGAGATTGCCGCGAACCAGTGCCGCAAGGGCCGGCTGGATCAGCCAATCGATCTCACGATGCTGATCCAGGTAGCGATCGTAAGCGGCAAAAAAGAGCTTCTGGGCACGCTCTCGGTGTTGAGCAGAGGAACGGTCTGCAAGACGGAAGCCGCGCAGGTGCTGTGCCCGTTCTTCGCGGAGCCGATGCAAGACGTGCTCCGGGATGGTTCCGACGAGCCGGTAGGTGACGAAATGCATCGCCCCCGGCACGTACCAGTGGGGCAGGTTTCGGCGGGTGATCGTTTCCTGGTGGAGCATCGGTGCGACTTCCTGAAACGTGTCCCTGAGGCCGTTGGGTCCAGAAGCAAGATACAGACAGAAAACCATGCTTTGCAAGGGGTCTGGACTGAGGAGCCAGCAGGCGAGCCGCCTGCGGCTACGCCTGCTGGCTCCCGCCGAATCCTCTCTCACCGATATTGATACCCCACGTGGAACGTGATCCGTCCATCCGGCAAGCGGCGGATGTCGGTGATCCGCACCGGCAGCCCGCCGCCCCGCGGCGACCGGCTCGATGGCGTCGTCTCCGGCGTGAAGGAATTGTTGGCCTGGCTGGGGTACGGCACCGCGCTCAGATGGACCAGCGGGCCGGTCGCTCCCTCAACGCCGTGGGCCTCTTCCAGGATCGGATGCTCGTTGACCACGCGCCAGATCAGCAGGCCCTCGCCGGGCAGGTCGGAGTCGAAGCCCTTCTTCTTGCGGTTCTCCAGCAGGAAATACTCGCTGCCGTCGGGACGCACCAGCACCTTGAAGCACTCGCTGGGATTGTCCTCGATCGGAGCCAGGATCAGCTTTTGCTTGATCGTCGGATCGATCACCGTCGGCTTGATCCAGCCCAGCTTCTCCTTGGCGAAGGCGCTGAAGTGCTGCGGCCGGCTGGTGGTCTGCGGCTCCGACATGGCACACCATTGCCCCAGTCCTTCGGAGCCGACGTTCTCCGGCCGGGAACTCAGGTCCGGCAGGCCCAGCGCCCGGCCCAGCTCCTTGACAAAGCCGCCAATCGCCAGCTTCGATTTGCCTTCCGGGCCAATCAGGTACGGATAGCGTTTCCCCTGGTAGGTCACCGTGCCCGCATGGGGATAGTAGAGTGCCCCCGCATTGGTCCGCACCCGGTCGCCGGCGTAGAGGAACATCATTCCATCCACATCCTTGAGCGCGTCCTTGCCGTCGCGCTCCGTCAGCTTGCCCAGGGCTTCCTCGAGCAGGGCCGTCTTGTTGCTGGTGCCCGAGCCTTCCTGATACTCGCCCCGCTTCTTCTTGACCTCCACCCAGTTGAACACCTTGCCTTCCAGGCGCAGTTTGCCGCCGGAGACCTCCTGCACGTAGTCGCGCAGACTGCCGTGGACGTCCTGCCCATGGAAGTCCTTCTTGTCCTTGTAGGTGCCCTGGCTGAAGAGAGCCTCTTCCCACTCCTTGATGGGCATCTTGGCGTTGTGCTTCTCGTCGGCGAATTCGACAGCGACCACAGCCAGCCGCAGCGAGTCCTTCTTCCAGATCTCGATGCCGCGGAAGCCGCCGAAGCCGCCCCGGCCGCCGCCTCGCGCTGCTTCCGTCAGAGTCGCCTTCAGCTCGACCTCTTTGTTGTCGCGGATGACCGTCAGGGTCACCTTGTCGCCGGCCTTCTTGCCGTCCAGCAGTTCCGTCAAGCGCGAGGGCCGCCGCAGCTCCTTGCCATCGAACTTGGCCAGGATGTCGCCTTCCTTCAGTCCCGCCTCCGCGGCCCCGGAGCGGCGCGTCACCTGCTCGACGCGAATGCCCTTGCCCTCTACCGGATCTCCCAGGGAGATCCCGAGAAAGGCCCGCTGATCGCGGACGGTCATCGGCCGGCTCAGGGCCGTCAGCGACGCGGAAACTTGCATCTCCTTGCCGTCGCGCTTCAGACTCAGCTTGACCACCTCGCCGGGCCCGTGGGCTTGCAGCCACTCCCGGAAGGCGTCCGCGGTCCTGACCGCCTGGTCGCCGACGCGCAGCACCTGGTCGCCGCGCTTGATCCCTGCCCTGGCCGCGGGCGAATCGATCTGAACTTCCTCGACCACCAGCTGGCCCTTGTCGTCGCGCTTGACGGCGACGCCCAGGTAGCCGGTCTGCCCCGGCCGGCCCGAGCCGGGGACAATCTTGGCCGTGACCGCGTTGGCCACGGTCCGGTAGTCGGCAAGGTTGGGCGATGCTTGCTTCGGGTCCGGCGTCGGCGCCGCGACCACAAGCCACAAACCACAGAAAGTCAGCAGGCTGACGCTGACGAAACTTCGCAATGCCATGGCTCGCACGATTGATCGTCTCCGCTGTGAATTCCGCACGTAACTCACTGGTATTCGTACCCAATGTGAAACGCGATCTTGCCGTCCGGCAGCCGCCGAATGTTGGTGATGGAAACCGTCTGTCCCCCCGGTATCTGCGACCGGCTCGACGGCATCGTGTACGGAGTGAATGCATCATTGGCCGGGCTGGGGAACGGCACCGAGTCCAGGAAGCGGTCGGGCCCGCTGGGGCCGGCCACGCCGTGCGACTCCTCCAGGATCGGCCGATCGCCGATCACGCGCCAGATCAGCAGACCCTCGGCCGGCAGGTTGCTGTCGAAGCCCTTCTTCTTGCGGTTCTCCAGCAGGAAATACTCGCTGCCGTCCGGCCGGGCCAGCACCTTGAAGCACTGTTTCGGATTGTCCTCGATTGGAGCCAGGATCAGCTTTTGCTTGACGGTGGGATCGATCAGCGTCGGTTGAATCCAGCCCAGCTTCTCCTTGGACCAGGCGCTGAAGTGCTGCGGCCGGCCGTTGCCGAGCTGGTTGGCCATACTGCACCAGACGCCGACGCCTTCCATGCCGGGGGCCTCCGGGCGGGCGTACAGGTCGGGCAGACCGAGCATGTGGCCGAACTCGTGGCAGTAGACGCTGATGTTGCCCATCCGGTCGCCGCCCTCCTCGCAGATGAAGTAGGGCCAGCTCTTGCCCTTGGAGTTGAAGCTGGCGCGGTGCGGCCAGTAAAGGCTGCCGCGAGCGATTCGGGGCCGCGAGCCGGCGTAGATGAACACCAGGCCGTCGAAGTCCTTCAGCGCATCCTTGCCGTCGCGCTTGAGGATTTTTTCGACCGCCTCGTTGAGCAGGGCAGTCCGATCGCCGGTGCTGTACTCCATCCGTTTCTTGCTGGCCTCGACGTACTCGAAGACCTTGCCCTCGACCTTGAGGGTGGCGTAGGACTGCTCGTGGTAGTAGTCGGCCAGGCTGCCGAAAACCGTCTGCCCGGTAGGGCTGGTCTTGGTGTAGGTGCCCCGGCTGAACAGCGCCTCGTCCCACGCCTTGGTGGGGACCTTGCTGTTGTGCTTCACGTCGGGGTATTCGATGCAGACGATCGCCAGCTTGTAGACCGGCTTGTTCCAGTAGCGGTTCCGGCCAAAGCCGCCGCCAAACCCCCGGCTCTCGACGCCTAGCTGGACCTTGAAGTCCACTTCCTTCTCGGCCAGCAGCAGCGTCAGCGTCACGGTCTGCTCGGGCTTCCGCTCGCCGAGGACCTCGATCAGCTTGTCCCGGCTGTTGATGGGGACGTTATCGACCTTGAGGATCACCTCGCCGACCTTGAGCTTGGCCCTGGCGGCCGACGAATCGGGAACGATCTCCTCAATCACGACGCCCTTGCCCGCCTTGGCCGACTCCACCTGCACGCCCAGGACCGCTCGCTGTGAGCCGGGCCGCATCCCGCCCCGCCCGAAGCCGCCGCCCCTCCCACCCCGCGGCGTCTCCGGAGGCAGCGGCTGACTCAGCGGCGTCAGCGTGGCGGTCGCCTCCATCGGCTTGCCCTGGCGGACCAGGGCGAGCTTGACGCTGTCGCCGGGGGCCTTCGCTTTCAGCAGCTCGGTGAAGGTGTCCTCGGTGACGTCCCGGCCGTCGAACTTGCGGATCAGGTCGCCGGCCTGAACGCCCGCCTTGGCGGCAGGGGAATCGCCGGCCACCTCGGTGACGGCCAGCTGTCCCTTCGGGTCCGTGGCCACGGACACGCCCAGGAACGCCGGCCGCTTGGCGGTGCCGGCGCCGGCGGGGCCGCCGGCCACGCGGACAATCTTGGTGGTGACGGCCGTCTCGACCGTGCGATACTCCGACAGGTCCGGCTCCGCGGCCAGGACACCCCAGCCCAGAGCCAGGAAAACGGCGAGGCCAACAAAGGTACGAACGCAGCGAGTCACAGAGGGCCCTCCCGATGCGGATGTCCAGAGATACGAGTCTGGGGACCAGTTTAACCTCGATCGAGTCACAACTCTAGAATTAACCCCGAATCCTTCGGAAAGGCTCGCATTTCGCGGGTCTCGCGCTCGGACCCTTTTCCTGAACGCCGGAGCCTGCTACACTCCTGACAAGGACATCCTGGAAAGGGCACCCTCATGGCCCGTGAACGACCGCCAAAACCAAAGTCCGCCCAGCAACTCGAAACCGAACTGCGCGAGCTGTTCGCCGCGGACTTCTCCGACGACCAGCTGCTGCAATGGATTGAAGCCTGCGCAACCGAGGCAAGATTCAACGAAATGGTCCACGTCTGGGGGCCGGAACTGTACCGCCGCAACCCGGTGAAATTCCGACCCTTTCTCCTGCCGCGACTCAACACGTGGAACCTCGTTGCCTGGAAGGGAAAACACGCCACGAACCTCGACTCCTGGCTCGAGCAGGTCGCGGCGACGGACGACCTCGAATTGTTTCACCTTCTCTACGCCTGGAAAATCAAGCCCGGCCCGTGGAGCCAGCCGAATGCGAAGCGATGGCGCCAGGATCTTCATCAAGCCTTCGAGGCCGCAAGCCCTGGCGAACGGGCGCGCGTGCTGGCTCGGTACGATTTGCTGCTGGCGCTCGACGAGGCGACGGCCCTGGCCCTCTACCTGACGGACCCTGCTGGAACGCGCGATTTCATTCAGCGCCACGTCTTTGCTTTCGGCGGAGGAATGGGCGGGTGGTGGTCGAAGCTGTTGCAGGCCGCCCAGGACAACGGCGACGAGCAGCTCTACTTCACCCTTTATCGCCGGCAAGTTTCCGCCAAGGAATGGGAAAAAGAGGTGTTGCAGCTCTGCGATAACCTGCAAGCGGACGCCCTGGTGCCGGCCCTGGAGCAACGGCATCCCGAGTCGGCCAACTTCGATCGTTTTCCGGTCTACTATCGGTTACTGTTCCGGCGGGGCGAAGTGGTGTTGCCGTACGTGCTTGGACACCTCCAGAGCTCGCGCTGGTGGCAGGCCGGCAAGAGTGCCGGGCAACTGATCACCCTGGCACGCAACAAGAACTGGCTTGACCTGTGGAGCGGGCTCCTCCGCTCCTGCACCAATGCCGACGTATGGAACAAGGAAATCAGCGACATCCTGGCGAACGAGCAACTCTCCGACCAGGACGCGGGCCAGCTCCTGCGGCTCCTGCCAGGCCCGATGCGCGAGTGGAACTTCGGCCGGCGCAGCGTCGCGCTGACGCATCGCTTGACCGACCAGAATGCGGTTGCGCTGGCCAAGCGCTTCCCGGACCTGCTGCACGGGCCGTTCCGGATGCACGTGACCCTGCAATGGTGGGGAGAGTCGGGCTACACCCACCTGTTCGCCCTGCTGAAGCGGACCGGCGACACGGAGTTCCTCGATTACCTGGCATGTCAGGCCCTGGTGCTGCCTTCGTGGTATCGTCAGGGGCTGCCGCCGTTTGTGAAAACGCTCGCGGACCACTACCAGCAACTGGCACGGGACCCCGAGACGTTCGCCCCGCGTATTGTCGGTGTACTGGGGCAGCTCTCGGCCGTGTCCGTGGGCCGGCAGTATCGTCAGCTCGTGGAAACGAACCCGCTGGCCAAACTCCTTTTTGAAGGATCGCTGGACGCCTTGCGGCAGGCCCCTGCCCAGGTGCGCGACCTGCTCGAATCGCCCAACGGCCACGTCCAGGCCCTGGCGCTGCGACTGCTGGCGTCGGGCGCTGACGAGCTGCGCGAGATGGCGGCGGAGAGCATCGACTTGCTGCTGCCCTGCCTGCTGCGGCCGCTGCATGCCCGCACGCAGCGCTGGGCCTTCCAGGCGATCCTGCACGCCGCCAGCCCAGGGAACGCTCGGTTCATAATCGAGCGCGCCCGACAGGCGTTCGACTTGCAGGACCCGACCTACCCACGCGAGGAACTGCTCGGCCTCATCGCTCAGTTGCTCCAGCGCTTCCCGCGCTGGTGCCGGCCTGCCGAGGTCCCCCGTATCTGCGAGAGGACGCCATGACCGCACTGCATCTGAATTACGCCGAGGCCAGCAGCCTGAAAACCGATCCGAACTCCACGTCGCTCGGCCTGGCGATCAACCTGCGCCGGCCGGTGCGCCTCCATGCTCGCGTCGCCCGGAACGTGCTGTCGCTGCGGCTGGCCCTGCAGTGCCTGGGCGAGGTGGTGTGGTCCAACGATACCTGGCTGTCCGCCGAGGATTACCTCGGGACCTTCATCCTCGATCCGATCATCACGGTCCATCCCGATCGCGTCTTTTTCGAGGCCTTCAGCCAGGACCAGAGCGTTTACGGGCTGGTGATCGCCGACCGCGATCTGTTCGAGCCGGAGGGCAAGGTCCAGTGCGGCACGACCAACGTGGACTTCACCTCCTGGCTGTGGAACGCCCTGGGCGAGATGCGCACCGGCCGGGAGACGTGGTTCCGGGTAGGTCCAAGTGGCTTCACCGTACTCACCGAAGGCGGTGTCGGCCGTTTTGAGCGCAAGGTGGACGTGCCCGACAGCTGGGTGCGCGGCTTCCTGGCCCTGCAAGCCGGCATGGCGATGCCGGGCACCCGCTTGACCGTGCGGCCGGTGGACCTGCTCTCGGTCATCCGCTTCCTGGGCAGTAACCGTGCGAAGACGCCGCCGCGAGCGCTCCGCTACGAGTTCGAGCCGGGGCAGCCGGCGCGGATCATCCTGGAGCCGTGGGAACAGAGCATAACCCTCAAGGAGTCGCAGCACAACTACATCGAGAAGCGCGTCATTCGCACCTGGGGCCGGCGGCGGCTGAAGCTCCTCGAACGCATTTTGCCCTACGCCGAGGGAGTGACGGTTTACCTCAAGGGCCGGGCCATGCCGACTTTCTACGCGGTGCGACTGCCCGGCATCACCTACCTGCTCGGCCTGTCGGGCTGGACTGGCAATCTGTGGACCAACACGGGGGGGTACGCATCCCTCAGCGACGATGAGGGCGTGAGTGACAATCTCGCCGAGCGTGCCTTCAAGGAGCTGCGGGCGCGCACCGCGGTCACCGTGGAGAACCTTGCGAAGAAGCTCAAGGTGCCGCTGGAACGTGCCACCGCGGCGCTGGTGCGACTGTGCCGGCAGGGGCGGGCGATCTTCGACGTGGAAAGGCGCGACTATCGGCACCGCGAGCTGTTCGAGGAGCCGATCGACGAGGCCAAGTATTTCCCGCCCGATCCGCGCAAGGAGTCAGCTCGCAAACTGATTGCGGACGGCGCGGTCCAGATCGCAGCGTGCAACCCGGAGGAGACGCGCAAGGTGCGGACGATGATGACGATCAAAGGTCCGGAGAATCGCGAGGTGGTTTATCGGAACTGGCGGGTGCGCGGCGCGGTGGGCGAGCAGCCGGCGGTCGAGGTGGTGGTGAACGACATGGGCCGGATCATCTTCGGCGCCTGCACCTGTCCGTTCTTCCGGGAGAACCTGCTCAACCAGGGGGCGTGTGAACACGTCCAGGCGCTTTTCCTCGCCAGCGCCGCGCAGCGCAGAGATTGAGGAAGAAGAGGTCGAGGACTTTGACACCGACGCCGCCGCCGAGTAAAGTAACCATCGCGAACTCGGTGAGCCCGAACCAGCCATGATGCCGCGTGTGTTTCGCCGCGGCGGGACACTGTCTCCATCTCATCGCCATGGTTCCTACGTACGAAATGTAGGTTTCCACGGTTCCAGAGCCTTGCGAGTGGTCGCTCACCGAGTTCGCCTTTTTCCGAGGCCGACCGTGGCAGACAAACCCCAACCTCTCAAGAAGCAGCAGCGCCGGCTCAAACTCCTTGATCCTCGCTTGCTTCCGCCGCAGAAGATCAATAAGACGCGGACTCGGTGGAGCTATGGCTCCAAGCCGAAGAAGCTAATGGAAGCAGACGAGGCCCGCCATCTCTTTGCCGGCTCGCGCCGCACCCCCAACGCCGAGCTGCGCGCCCTCCTGCCGGACGAGGCCCAGCTCAAGCGCTACGGCCTGCCGCTGTGGCGGACGGAAGCGGACCTCGCCAAGGCACTGAGCATCAGCGAGGGCGAGCTGCGGTTCTTCTCGATCCATCGCCAGGCCGAGCGGGTCTGTCATTACGTCACCTACACGATCCCCAAGGCGAACGGCGATCGCCGGCTGATCATGGCGCCGAAACGCCGCCTCAAGGCACTCCAGCGGCTGCTGCTGGCCCAGCTGGTGAAGAAGCTGCCCGTCAGCGACCACGCCCACGGTTACATCGACGGCCGCTCGGTGCGCGGCGGGGCGGAGCCGCACCTGGGCCGCAAGCTCCTGGTGCAGCTGGACCTGAAGGACTTTTTCCCGACCATCACTTACGGCCGGGTGCGGGGCCTGTTCATTGCGCTGGGTTACGGCTACTCCGTCGCGGCGGCGCTGGCGGCCCTGATGACCGAGGCGGAGCGGCAACCGGTCGAGATCGACGGCGTGGTCTATCACGTCCCTGTCGGCCGCCGGCACACGGTGCAGGGAGCGCCGACGAGCCCGGGACTCTCCAACTGCCTGCTGCTGCGGCTGGACCGCCGGCTGGCGGGGCTGGCCCGCAAGCTGGGATTCACCTTCACGCGCTATGCCGACGACCTGACCTTTTCCAGCGACGACGAAACGCACCTGCAGCAACTCCGCCACGCGGCCAAGCGCATCATCCGCGAGGAAGGCTTCGAGGTGAACCCCGCCAAGACGCGGACCACCCGGCCCGGCCGGCGTCAGCGTGTCACCGGCGTGATCGTCAACGAGACGCTCGGCCTGTCGCGGCAGGAGCGCCGCCAGCTGCGGGCCGCGATCCACCAGCTGCGTCTGGACGTCGAGGCCGGCAAGCCGATCGACCCGGGCCGGGTGCGGAAGATCAAGGGGAAACTGGGCTACCTGGCCATGCTGAACGAGGAACAGGCCAGGGCCCTGCAACGCGACCTGCCGGAGGGGATCTGATCCGAAATGAAAGCAGGGAAACGAATTCTCTCAACGCAAGTCATTGGATAGGCAGCACTTCAGTCGATTCGTTTCTCCTGCCCCTGGGACACCCCCGCGCCATGGAGACGAACTTTGGCACGCACACTTCCGGAGCGAGACCGCTGCCGGGCTCAGGTCAGGCATCGCCCTCCGGCACAACGACGGGCTCGCCGCAGCGGGCACATTTGACCGTGGTGCCGGCCCGGTCGCCCCGGACCTTGAGTCGCCGGCCGCAAGCGGGACACGCGAAGGAAATCGGTTCCGCTCCCTGGGCTCCCTCCGGAACCGGGTCTTCCGCTGGTTCCTGTTCCGCACGTTGCCGGCCTATCCAAAGGAGCAGCAGAACCACAGCGACGAGCAACCCAAGACCAAGGATCGCCACTGCCAACCAGAGCTTCCAGTGGATACCGGGAGCGGAGGCGGGGGCCGTGGAGAGAACGCCGGCCTCGGCCAGGTCGGGGGCCTTGATCCGCAAATCGATGAGACGAACGTCCAGCCGGGAGGGTTGCTGGGTCGTCTCAGTGACCAGGCGGATCAGCGTCAGGTCTTCCGCACCAAACTCGCATTGATGGATCGTCGTAAAGTCTTCTCCGGGGACCGGTGCCCACGAATAGAACATGGTCGTTCCCGTTCGCTGCAATCGCAACTTGACCGTCCTGGCGAGGCACGGTTTGTAATCGCATAGCATCCCGACTTGTTGCCCGGGCCCCTTGAATCGATCCCAGCGAATCGATTGCTCGCCGTTGGGTTGTACCACCCGGCCGACCCGGACAACCTGATTGACCGCGAGAAGGACGCCCGACCCATAACCCTTGGGTGGAACGTCCGCGTGGATCAGCTCCACCGTCGCTGTGATCTCAACGTCCCCCTGGAGGGTGACCGGCAAAGACAACCCACCAAGGCCGAGCTTCTTGCGGTCCTTCGCCAGGGTGACGTGCAGCCCTTCCGGTTCGGACTGGACCTGCTCCTCCTTGACGGCCCCGAACAAGTTGAACTCGGGCGGCAGCGGTTTGCCTCGGAAGTCCCACGCTAACTCCCTGGGCGGCTCCTTCTTGTCATCGGCCGCGCGGAGGTCGAAGACCAGCAGCCCCGCGGCAAGCAAAGAGAGGATCCCCAGCAGAAGCAGACTCGCAATACCCCTCGTCAACGCTTTCCCACTTTGGAGAGGCGTTGGCGAGGGGTTGTCAGGCTCATTCCGGGATCGGCGGAAGAACCACAGCACCAAAGCCACGGGGACCACCAGACCAAGGAAAGCCCCCACTGCCAACCCTGTCGTGGGGCCAGTCCGCGGTGCGGGTTCGGCGGGCCGGTTCGGCAGCGACTCGGCTCGCACGTGCAGGTCCGTGAGACGCACGTCGCAGGAGGCCCTGGGACCGCCTGGCGACGCCAGCAGCCGGATTTCACGCACGTTCTCCGTGCCGAAGGGCAACTGCTTCAGCAGGGTGAACGGCCCGTCAAAGCCCTCGGCCGCGGAGTAGGAGAGCAGCGACCCGGTGCGTTGCAGGCGGAGTCGCCCGGTCTTCGCCCGTGTACTGGTGCCATGCCAGTTCGCCTTCTGGCGGGAAGGGTCCTCCGGATCGGGCACGGACTGCCAGCCGGAAAACTGGGGGCCGCTCGCTGCCGTCCGGCGGGCGACGTAGGCGAGGCGGTAGCCAGGCCCCGGACCGTCGAGGAAGACCTCCAGACAGAAGCGCGTCTCCGGCCCGCTGTCCCGCGGGTCGGGTTCGTGAAGGACCTCGAAGTTCAGCGTCATCTCGAAGTCGCCCTGCACGGTCAGCGAAGCAACGGCGCCGACCCCGCTGCGGTCCAGGGGGTTCTGGGACAAGGTGATCCGCAGCCCCTCCGGCTCGAAGCGGACTTCCTGGTCGCCCTCGGTGCGATACAGCTCCCAGGCGGGCGGCTTCGCGCGCTTCCCCTTGAACGATTGCACGTACTCCTGCCCCCGGCCTTTCCCGAAGACCGGCTGGCCGTCTTCGGTGAACGCCAGCGCGAACAGCACCAGCCCCAGGGAGCCGCCATTGGCCAGGTAATCGCCCGTGGGAGAAAAGGCCAGCGTCGAGATGGGCCGGGCCTGTGAGGCCAGGGTGGCACTCACTTCCTGCGTTTGCACGTCCCAGAAACGAATGGTGCGATTCGCGGCGGTCGCCAGCAGCCTGCCATTCGGCGCGAACGCCAGGGCGCTTGCCGGGTCCTCGGTGTGGCGAAGGAGGGCCGTTTCCTTGCCCGTCTCGGCGTTCCACAGCCGCACGGTCCGGTCCCGGCTGCTGGTCGCCACCAAGGTGCCGTCGGGAGAGACCGCCACCGCCTCGACCTCGTCCTGGTGGCCCCGCAGCGTGAACCGCGGCTGTCCCGTCCCGGCATCCCAGACGGTGGCGGTCCAATCGCGGTTGGCCGTGACCAGGCCCTTGCCATCCCTGCAATAAACGGCCGTTACAACCTCCTCGGCGTTCCCTGGCAACAGCGGGCGTTCCTGCAGCGTCCTCACGTCCCAGAGTCTCACCTTCCCGTCCAGACCCGTGCTGAGCAGCGTTGCTCCATCCGGGGCGAACGTCACACTCCGCACCCCGGTGGGATGCGCTTGCCAGCTGGCCCGCTCCTGGCCGGTGAGCGGATCGCGCAGCTTGATGGCCCCGCTGAACTCGCCGCTGGCCAGCGTTTGACCGTCCGGGGAAAAGGCCACGGTGCTGCGTCCCCGGGATCGGTCCCAGGGTGACCAGTTCCCGGGCTGTCTCCACGTCACAGATTTTGAGACAACCGGGAAAGTTCGCCCGGGCCCCGGCGGTGACCAGTCTCTTGCCATCGGGAGAGAACGCCAGCGTCACGACCTGCGAATCGAAAGCGGGCCCACGCCCCTGACGCTCGGGGCCAGGGTCAACCTCGACGGCGGTTGCCCGCACCGACCGCCCCTTGCGGGGAGAATCGAATCCCGACTGGATCCAGGGCAGGGTTGCTCCGGTGATCAGCAGGGCCAGCCCCAGCAGAGGCGCTGACGGCCAGCAGGACTGTCCTCGGGGCCATGCTGCGGATGATGCCATTGGCCAGGACAAGGACCGCGGGCGGGAGGGGACTGGCGGGCGGCTTGCCGGAGGCGGGAGGCAGCACTGCCTGGGGCGTGCTCTGGACCAGAGCAGCGGGAGCGGCCGAGGCGGTGCTGCGTGCCAGGGCCACCGCCGTCAGCACGGCGGAAAGAGTGATGCCGCGGCGCAGCAGTCGGTCCTGGAGCAGCTTGCGGGCCTGGGCCAGCCGGCTGGAGAGAGTGCCTTCCTTCCAGCCCAGTTCGCGGGCGGCCTCGGCCCGGCTCATCCCCTCCAGGCAGCACAGCACGAACGGGGCCCGGTATTTGTCCGCCAGCCGCTGCACTTCCTCGTCGAGGATGCGCTGCAATTCCCGGCAGGCCGCCTTCGCTGCTGGCGGCCGGCTCCGTCCGGGCTTCGAGCGGCGGCATCTGGGCCTGGCGGCGGGCGGCGGTCTGCCGGGCTTTGAGGGCGGTGCGGTAGGCGACTCCGTAGAGCCAGCTGCCGACCGCCTCGCCCTTGCGAATGGACGCCGCCTTGCGGGCCAGGATCAGAAACGTGGCCTGGAAGGCGTCCTCGACGTCCTGCGGCTGCTGCAGCACCCGCCGGCAGACGCCCCAGACCGTGTTGCTGTGTCTTCGCACCAGGCCGGTGAAGGCGGCCTCGTCGCGGCGCGTGATGAACCGCTCCAGCAGCTGCTGGTCGCTGCTGTCCCGGCTGCTCTCGGTCCCGATCAGGTTGCGCACGTCGGTTGGCAAGGTGCCTGGTTGTGCCTTCGCCATTGGCCTGGTCTCCCTCCACGAGGACTGCCCTATCCCTATAGTGCCAGAAATGGGCCCGGCGCGTCACGTTTTTTTGGCTGGAGTGACTTCCCTGATGCGTTTTGACAATCGAAATCGGCAAGGCGAGCGGCGCGGCGTCAGCCCGCCGGTAGCAGCCTCGGATCGGCACCGGCGGGCTGACGCCGCGCCGCTCGCCTTGCCGATCTTTTCCGGTCGCGCGTCGCGCCGCCTCCGCAAGACTGCTGTTGTTCGCGGCACGCCTTCGTCGGTATCATTCGGCTCCTTGCGAATCCGGCTTGCGGTCGAGCCCGGCTCAGGAAGGGCCGTTGGTCTTCCCGTCCACCCTCAAGGATGAAGGGAATCCGTCCATGCGACGCACGTTTCTGCTGGCAGGCGTTCTCGGCCTCGCGGTCTGTGCCGCCCTGGTACTGCTGCGCCCGAGCGTGGCCCAGGTTGACAAGGAACCCGATCAGGACGATCCGCCTGCGACCAGGACGGTGCAACTGCCGATCGGCCAGGTGGTGCTATTCAGCTCCGGTGTGGGCTATTTCCAGCGGGAAGGCAAGGTCGAGGGCGATGCCCGCGTTGATCTGTCGTTCCCGGTCGGGGACATCAACGACCTGCTCAAGAGCATGGTCGTGCGTGACCTCGATGGCGGTCAGGTCTCCACCGTCTCCTATGAGTCCAATGCTCCCGTCGAACGCACCCTGAAATCGTTCGCCATCAACCTGGCCAGCAATCCCGGTTTCGGAGCCATCCTGGATCAGGCCCGGGGCGAGAAGGTCGAAGTGGTCATGCAGCAGCCCGACGGCACGCAACCGGGCACCCTGAGCGGCACCGTGGTCGGCATCGAGACACAGAAGCAAGCGGCCGGTAAGGATAGCACTGTCGAGGTCGAATACCTGAACCTGGCGTCCTCCGACGGCATCCGTTCGCTCAAGCTCAGCCAGGTCCAACGGGTCCGCTTCCTCAATCCGATTGTGGACAGCGAGTTCCGCAAGGCGCTGGAGACGCTGGCGCTGTCGCATGACACGCAGAAGAAGGCGGTCAGCATTAACTTCCAGGGCGAAGGCAGGCGTGAAGTGCGCGTCGGCTACGTAATCGAGAATCCTATCTGGAAGACCAGCTATCGGTTGGTCCTGGACAAGAAGGAGAAGCCCTACCTCCAAGGCTGGGCCATCGTCGAGAACGCCACCGATGAGGATTGGCGGGAAGTCAGGATGGCCCTGGTCGCGGGTCGGCCTATTTCCTTCCAGATGGATCTGTACACGCCGCTCTTTGTCCCGCGTCCCACGGTGGAGCTGGAGTCGCTTGCCTCTCTGCGGCCTCCCACTTATAGCGGCGCTCTAGGAGCGACAAACGGGGTATCGATGGATCTGGAACCAGCGAATGCTCGCAAAAGGGCCACTGCCAGCCCGAACCTCAACTGGGGAGGACAACTCAGCAATAACAATTTGACTCACGGTGCGGTTGGTCTCCCCTCCAGTCCGCCGTCCAGCGAGCCCGCTTTTGTGAACGCGCTCAATGATTTCAACGGCTATGCCGGCCGCACCGCCGTTGTAGAGAGTGTCGCACCTGCTGCCAAAGCGGCCGAACTCGGGAACTTCTTCCAGTACGCGCTCAACAAGCCGGTGAACGTGCCCCGGCAGAAGTCAGCGATGCTGCCGATCGTCGGCAAGGAGATCGAGACGGAACGCGTCTCCATCTACAACGAGCGTGTCCAGGCAAAGTTCCCGCTACTCGGCCTCAAGTTCAAGAACACAACCGGCCTGCACCTGATGCAGGGTCCCATCACCGTCTTTGAGGGCTCCAACTACGCCGGCGACAGTCGTATTCTCGACATCCAACCCAAAGAGGAGCGGCTGCTGTCCTATGCCATCGATCTGGGCACCGAGGTCAATCCCGTATCGAATGCCGACAATGGCAAGATCGTTAGCATCAAGGCGGTCAAGGGCATTGTCACTACCACCACCAAGGTCCGCGAGACCAAGACGTACACCATCAAGAACCGCAACGAGGCCGAGCGTGTCGTCCTGATCGAGCATCCCGTCCGCAACGACTTCAAACTGGTGGGCACCGACAAGCCGGTCGAGACGGCCGCTGACTACTACCGCTTCCAGGTCAAGGTCGCTCCCGACAAGACCGAAACGCAAACCGTCACCGAGGAACGCACTATCCGGCAGAGCCACGCCCTGGGCAATCTCGACGACAACAACATCCGCATCTTCCTCAGCGAACCCGCTACTTCCGCCCGGGTCAAGGAGGCACTCAAGCGAGTGCAGACGCTGCGCTGGGCCCTGAACAAAACTCAGGAAAACATCGGTGAGCTGGAGCGGCAGCTGAAGATCTTGACCGAGGACCAGGCCCGGCTGCGTTCCAATTTGCGTGAGGTCCCCTCGGATTCCGAGATCGGCAAGCGTTACCTGACGAAGCTGAACACCCAGGAGTCCGTCATCGAGAAGTATCACGCCGACGTCAAGAAACTCCAGGCCACCGAAATCGAGCAACGCATGGAGTTTGAGCAATACCTCTCGAACCTCACGGTCGAGTGAGCCGAACCTACGGCGGAGAACGCGGTAAGAGTCCGCGTTCTCCGCCGCACCATCTCATCTCCCCGCCACCACCGGCTCCATCTCCTGCACCTCGGAGGCGACTCGTTCGCGCTGAAGCCTCGCCACCAGGTCCTCGGCCTGGCCGCGGGTCAGGCCGCTTTCCAGCACCAGCGGCAACTGCTTCACCATCTCCTCCGCCTCCTCGATCGTGACCTGCCGCAGCAGCCGCAGCTGATCCACCAGCCAGCCGCGGGACGACATCGGAAACGCGGTCACGGCCACACTGCAGCAGGTCGCGGCCGGCTGGCGGCGCAGCAGCGGGTCCAGGTCGGTCAGGGCGATGATGCCGATCAGATGCTGGCCCGGCTGCAGCCGGCTGCTGATCCCCTGGCTGCCGACGGTGCCGCCGGCCGGGTTCAGCACCGCGACCGGCTGGACGTGGTAATCGATGGCCACGGCCCGGACGAACTGGCCGCTCAGGAAGGAGTCCTTCTCGCCGATAACCAGGTCGATCACCGCCAGCAGCCGGCCAGCGACGAGGAAGACGCTCAGCACTCGATCGCCGAACAGGGCGGCGACAAACGCCGGGGCGGCCAGGGCCGGCACCGAGACGGCATGCCGGACGTTGGCTGCCTCGCGCAGCATCTGCGCCAGCTGCGGATCGGACTGGAGCAGCACCACCCGCTGATCCGGGTTCAGCTCGCGCACCAGCAGGGCCACCTCCAGGTTGGTCAGGTCCTGGTTGGTGGCCGCGATCACCGCACGGGCCGAGCCGGCGTTGGCCTGCTTCAGCACTTCCGGAACCGTCGCGTCGCCGATGATCACCGCGGCCCCGCCACGCCGGGCCGTGCCCACGAAACGATTGTCGGCCGTCAGCTCGATCGCCACAACCTGGGTCTTGCAATCCAGCAGTTCGTCCACCACGCGGAAGCCGACCGGAGTCAGGCCGACCACGACCACGTGGCCGCTGTCCGGAATGCGCCGCACCTCCAGGGCGCCAGCAAGCCGGGCCCGGATCAGGTAGTTGGTGACAATGGCGGTGAACGCGGCCGTCAGGGCCGCGCCGAGGATGCGCAGCGCGCTGACGAAAACCTTGATGCCGTCGGTCGTGTAGTCCCCCTCGTGCATGTCGGCCCCGGTGGCCATGAGGCTGACGGTGCGCAGCAAAGCGTCGGCGAGTCTGGATTTTTCCCTCCCCAGGTGCAGCACCAGGGTACTGACCACGAGAACGCTGAGCAGGACACCTGTGCAAATCTTGACCGGCAGATCGACCAGGGCCAGGGTCCGCCAGAGCATCCGCCCCAGCCGGCGCAAGGGCCCGGCCCAGTGCAGGTCCTCGTCGCTCGGCCCGCCGCTGAGAGTCAGCAAGTGGTTGATGCTTTTCGGCTCGCCGCAAAGCACCAGCCGGTCGCCGGCACTCAGCCGGGTGTGCGGCCCCACGTCAAGCAGATAGCGCGGCTCTCCCTTCGCAGGCAGGTGAGCCACCACCTGCACTTCGCGAGAGCGGATCACGTCGCTGAGGGTCCGGCCCACGAGGTCCGAGCTGGCTGGAATCAGCATCTCGGTGACGTGCCGGCGTTCTTCCCCGTGTCCATCGAGCCGGAACCGTCCCAGCCCCTGCCCGGTCAGAGCAGCCATGGCCAGGATGGGCGCGGTGAGCAGCGAAGTGCTGAGGGCGTAGACGTTGCGCACCGCCTGGCCGAGCCGGCCGATCAGGTTCTGGTTGAACATGCGCAGGACGATCCGCACCTCGGGATTGAGGCTGCGGATCATCAGGGTGGTGGCGACGTTGTTCAGGTCGTCGGCGGTCAGGATCAGCACGCCGCGTGCCTGCCGGACCCCGGCGGCCTCCAGCACGTCGCGGTGCCGGCAATCGCCCTGCACCAGGGGAAACCCCAGCAGCCGGGGGTCGCCCGGCTGGCAGACCGTATCCACCACGACCACGGGCAGGCCGGTCGGCTGCAAGTATTGCAGCACGCGCGTGCCCACCCGACCAAGCCCACAGACGATGATCGGCGACTCCATCGGCGCGGTCTCCTTGGAGGAACTTTCGCATAACGGATGTCTCCGTGTAAGATAGCAGAAGGGACCAGCCAGCGCAGGGGAGAAGGGGGAGGCGGTAAGGTGACGACTCAGCTCAACAAGGATGGAGCCGGCGCCACAGACCGGAAGGTCTGTTACTGCTTCCACATCAACCAGCGGAAGCTGATGAACTTCATTCGCATCGAGCGTCCCCGGGTGGCCAGCCAGCTATCGCAGTGCGGCGGGGCCGGCACCGGCTGCGGTTGGTGCATTCCCTTCTTGAAGCAGATCTTTCAGCAGGCGGTCAATGGCGGCGTCACGGAGCTGGAACAGCTGACGCCCGAGGAATATGAACGGCGACGGGCCTGCTACGTACGGGAAGGCAAGGGGACGCCGCCGCCGGGAGCAACGCCGTTGCCGGAGGAAGAAGCGTTGTAGGGTGGGCCGAGCGCAGCGAGGCCCACCACGCCGCCCGGTGGGCCTCGCTGCGCTCGGCCCACCCTACGAATCACCTCACGTGCCGCGGCAATTCCAGCAAATAGCAGCACGCCTGCCCGGTGCCCGCTCCGATGGATCGGCCGTCGGGCGTGAAGGCGGTGCAGAGCGTCCTGCTGGGAAAGCGATGGCTGTGCAGCGCCTGACCGGAGTTGCTGCCCCAGACGATCACTTCGCCGTCGGTGCCCGCCGACACCAGCCGTCGGCCGTCGCTGGAGAACGCGACCTGGTAGATCGCCTCGCGATGGCCGTACAGACAGCCCTTCGGATTGCCGGTCGCCGGTTCCCACAGCCGGACCGTCAGATCGCCGGAGCCGGTCGCCAGCGTCCCATCGGGACTGTAGGCCACGCTGTAGACCGCCTCATGGTGCCCTTCCAGGATCTGCCGCTGTTTTCCGGTTTGCAGATCAAACAGGTAAATCCGGTGGTCCAGCCCCGCCAGGGCAACCTCGGAACCATCCGGAGAGACAGCGGTGGAATAGACGGCACAGGGCAAGGAAGGCAGGCTGCGCAACCGCTTGCCGTGCTCGGCGTCCCAGACCTCTGCCAGGCCGTCCTCGCCGGCACAGACCAGCCGCTTGCCGTCCGGGGTGAAGGCCAGGCTGTGGATGCAGGAATAGCCAACGTGCAAACAGGCCGACTCCGTCACCTCATGCGGGCCGCTCGCGGGGTCGGTCGTGATTTCCCAGAGACGCACCTCGCCGTCCAGGCCCGCGGAGGCCAGCCGCTGGCCGTCGGGACTGAAGGCCAGGGTCAGCACCTTGCAGCGATGGCCGACGAAAGAGCGCACTTCCTCTCCCTTACCGATCTTCCACAGCTTCAGCGTGTGATCCAGGCTGGCCGTGGCCAGGTGTTCGCCGTCGGGATGGAATGCCAATGCGTACACGGCCGCTCGATGACCCTGCAATTGCCGGATCACCTGAGCTTGCCCGGGTGTCCGGGCGGCCAGAACGAGAACCACGGCGACGAGAAAGGACCGGATTGTCATACCCCGCTTCCTCTGAGCCCAGGTAATCTCTCCGTGCGGGCGCGTCCATGAGGCGGCGGGATGTTACGTTTTGGTTAGCTCTGGTCAAGAGGAAGTCTTGCGCGGAAAAAGGGGACGCATCTCAAATCATACGGCTGAAGCACTTGGTTCACGACTGATTGACACTTGCTTACCCTTTTGACCGTATCGGAACCTCGACTCGCAGGGGCGTCATCAGGTCCGAGGCTCACGGGTGGCGTGCGTCAGGTCCGCCGACCACTGCGCCCGACGGATGCGGAGCAACTCCACGTAATCGCGCAACCGCTGTCGCAATGCCGCCGGCACATCGGGCCGGGCGAGACTCTCTTCGCCCAGCGCGATGGCATCGTGGACGTTGCCGGCCAGGGCCTTCGACCGCAGCGCCCCGAAGCGATGAACCCATGACTTGTCCGAAAGGCCCCGCGATTCGCACGCCTCGGCCAGGCGCAGTTCGACCCCGGCGGCAAGGGCGTACTCGCGGGCGGCCTCGTCGGGGTGTTGCTGGTCTTGCAGGAGCCGAGCTTTGAGGATCGCCTCCGACACGAGGCGTTCGTCCGCCTCGACAGCTGCGTCGAGACCCTGGCAGTCGATGCCGCGCCGCACCCGATCGTTCATGCCGTCTCCTCCGCAAAGGAATGGAACGAGAAGATTACCTCACGAGTCGGAAAACCCACCGTGACCGCGAAGCCATCCACGCCGTAGGGATTGGCCCGAAGCTGGCGGAGCTTCTCGCGGTGGCGGGCTTCCACGTCCTCGTTCATTGTACCACTGACTTCCAGGCCGTACTGCCAGCGCCCGTCGGTGACCCAGTAGTCGAAACTGTTTCCGGATACCGCGACGGAGCGGATCGACAGGCTGGCGTACAGGGGCAGCACGACACAGGCGATGCCCAACGCCGCCCATTCGGTGAGCGTGTTCTCCTGGAGTCCGGGCGGTTTCGGCAGGCTGCTTGCTTCCGACCAGTGCAGCCGTAGATTCCGTGTCTGCGGGCGTTCCTCGAAGCCGCGCAGCTCCACGGTCAGGAGGCAATCCGTCAGGCCCGCGCGCGGCCGTAGCCGTTCGACAACCAGCGGTACGAACAGAGCCGTACCAACCCGGTGCCGCTCCGCGATGTCCTCCAGACGGAACCGTCGAATGCGTGGTTCATAGACCTCAAAACCAAACAGAAAAAGACAGAAAAAGGGGACGCATCTCAAATCATACGAATTGGTCAATTCGTATGATTTGAGATGCGTCCCCTTTTTCTGTCGCCCCTGAACGAAACAACACACCCAATCGCTCCAGGATCAATACCGTTGCGATCAGTGACAGGAGTAGCGACCAAATCACAATCTGGGCGACACGGCCACTCCCGTGCAGCGCTGACACTGAAACTGGAAGTCGGACACTCGCCCGAGAACACTTGCTCTCAGTGCTCGGATCGAGGCGCGCGGCCCCGTTGCCTCTGGGAGAACAAGCGATCCCTCCTCGAGTGCGAACGCACCTTCGACACCGCCGACAGATTCTATGGCACGACGGATCGGGAACACCCTCGACTGGCATCAGGCCTCCTGTTACCGAACTGCTGAGTATGTAGCCGGCTGGCCGCCTATCACGGCCCAGTTGCCTATCCTGGCCCTGGTTGCCTATCACGGCCTCGCCGCCTATCACGGCTCAACTGCCCATCATGGTTCTGATTCTTTCTCACACCAGCGTCCAGAATAGCACACCTGGTCCCGGGGAGTCATTTCTTTTTCACATTCTTCTTGACAAGGAGGCCTGGACCAGGAATTGATCTGAGCGAAGGAAAAGCGCCGACCAATCCAAAAAACGGCAAACCGAAACCCCCGCCCGGCCCACTACCTGGGTAGAATGGTCCCTCATGACCCAGGAGAGCCTGCTCACGTACGCTTCCCCTTTCGATCCCGTCCTGCGCCAGATCCGCCAACTCGCCGGTTCCCCCGGTGCGGAAGGGCTGTCCGACCGTGTGTGCCGGCGCGTCCTGGGGGCGAGGGACGGCGCCGAGGACGCCTTCCAGGCAACCTTCCTGGTGCTGGCCCGTCAGGCCGCCTCGATGTCCGCAATCTGACTGATCATGAACCACAGAGACACAGAGAAGACAGCAAAGTGAATCATATCCTTTGCTGTCTTCTCTGTGTCTCTGTGTCTCTGTGGTTCAAGGAGGTCAGAGGTTAGAACTCCATCTTCCGCAGCGTTCGCACGCCCATCTGCAGCGGCAGGGTCACGGCGGTGATGCCCAGGGCGGTGCCCATCGCGGCGCCGAGGCCGACGATCCACCAGACCGGGTGCCGGCCGGCGGCCGACTCGGGCGCGGCCATCTGCAGGTGCCAGGGCAAGGCCATCAGGGCCAGCACCACCAGCAGAAACAGCAGGCAGGCAATCAGGTTCAGCGTGCCGCCGAAGCCGACCGCGATCTTGGACGGGTCGGTCTCCCGGAAGTTCGGCATCGTCGCGCCCAGGCCCACGCTCATGCCGCTCAGACCGGCCGACAGCACCACCACGGTCAGCAGGTGCAGCCCGACCGCTTGCAAGGGCATCTCCAGCATGATGTCGCTGAGCAGGATCAGACTGCCGGCCAGCAGCAGGCAGCCCACCGCGGCAAAGGCGAACTTGCCCCACAGCAGCTGTTCCCGCTGGATCGGCAGCAGCCCCAGAATCCAGAACTTCCGGCCTTCCAGGCTTAACAGTGGATAGACAAACCGACCGACGTAGGTGCAGAGCAGCAGGGCCACCGCACACAGGTTCAGCAGGCTGATAGCGTTCTGGTAGGTCCAGCCAATGTCGTGGAAGAACATCCGGCGGACGTTCAGGATGTACAGCAGCATCAGCCCGCTGAAGATCAGGATCTGGGCCCATTGCTGCGGATCGCGGCGGAAGGTGCGGAAGTCCTTGATCAGCAGGATGCGCGTGCTGGGACGCAGGAAGAAGAGACAGCCGGACAGGAGATTGTCCAGCCACAGCCCGCCATAACGGCGGCGCAGCGTGCCGCCGGTGGCCAGGCGGTTGAAACCCGGACGATACAGGAACGTCGAGGTCCAGGCGGTGATCAGGTAGAGGAACAGGCCATTGGACCAGACCAGGGACAGATAGTACAGGGCCGGCAATTCCTTGCCGGCGCTGGCCGACTGCAAGCCGCGCGCCACCCAGTAATTGGGCAGCAGCGGATTGCTGGCGAAACTGAAGCGGCCCAGCAGCCGATTGAAATTTTCCCGGTTGGTGGGATCGCGCGGCCGGGCCTCGATCAGCGACCAGATCCACAGGCCCAGGCCCGCCATGAGCAGGAGCAGGGCCAGCACCAGCACCTGCTTGCGATGCCGGGGCACGAAGTTGACGACCAGCAGGCAGGCCAGGCCGCCCAGCGAACAGGGGATCAGTACGTACCCCAGAAAGAAGGCGGGGAGCACCAGGTAGAATTGCCAGGGGCTCCGGGCCACCAGACCGTAGGCCACCAGGATCGGCGCCCCCAGCAAGAGGAAGGCCCAGCTGCTGAACGCCGTCGCTCCCTGGAACTTGTAGGCGAACACCTTGTCGGCCGCGATCGGCTTGCTCAGCAGAAAAGCCGTTTCCGCCGAGGAAAACAGACTGCCATAGAGGATCAGGCCGCTGGAGAAGATCAGGAAGATGCCCAGGGCCAGAAACAGCAAATCGAACACCGTGCCGATGATGGCGCCGGGCAAGGGCAGTTTCACTTCCACTTGCAGGAAGCGAAAGCCGCCCAGGCTGACGCCGAAGACAAAGAACCAGATGACCACGCTGCACAGCAGAATGGTCAGCGGCCGGATCGACGACTGGCCCAGCAGCACCCGCCAGGAATTGCAGAACAGCCGCCAGCGCAACCACTGGAACAGCCGGCCCTGATCGCGCCTGCTGCTTGGTCGCTGCGCTGGCAAATCCGAAACCCGCAAGCCGCCGTGAGACGGCTCTCCCGACCCGTCCGGACGGCTCGGGAGAGCCGTCCTACCGTGGCTTTCGGATTGCGGATTGTGTTCTCGATTTTCGACGTTCACCGGCTACCTCCCGGCGTCTGGGTGATGGCGCTGTTGCGGTCCGACGTGACGGCCGTGGAACGCTCCTTCCCAGCCCCGGGCGCGTGGGCCTGGAGGGCTTCCTCCGCTTCCTGGGTCATCTTCAGGAACACGTCTTCCAGCGAGCCATCGACGGCCGACTGGGCCCGCAGCGCCTCCAGGGTGTCGCAGGCGATCAGCCGGCCATGCTCGATGATGGCGATGCGGTTGGCCAACTCCTGCACCACGTCCAGCGAGTGCGACGACAGGAACACCGTCGTTCCCAGGTTGGCCTGCTGCCGCAGCAGGTCCTTCAGTTGCCGGACGCTGCGTGGATCGAGGCCGACGGTCGGCTCGTCCACGATCAGCAGTTTCGGCTGATGAACCAGGGCCGAGGCAAAGACGGTGCGCTGGCGCATGCCGTGGGAATAGCGCTCGGTCAGGTCATCGACGAACTCTTCCAGGCGGAACAGCTCGATCACCTCGGCGATGCGCTGGCGGAGTGTCTCGCGGGGCAAGCCGTACATCTCGCCGACAAACTGGAGGAACTCCCGGCCGGTCAGCTTCTCGTAGAGGTAGGGCTGATCCGGAACGTACGCGATCAGCTGGCGGGCCCGGTCGCCGTCGGTGCGCATGTCGAAGCCGCCGACGGCCACGCTCCCCGAAGTCGGGAAGAGCAGACCACACAGGATCTTGATCGTGGTGGTCTTGCCGGCCCCGTTGGGGCCGAGGAAGGCGAACAGCTCCCCGGAAGGGACCTCCAGGGTCAGCTCATGCACGGCCGTCTTGTTGCCGTAGCGCTTGGTGATTTTATCCAGGTGGATCATGATTGCGGTTGGCGAGTGACCTCAGGGTTCACGGGGAAAGGGGGGGTCACGCTGGATGATCAGGCGCTGACCACCGCTGACCAGGGCTTCCTGACGCAGCACCAGACCGGTATTCTGCTGAACAAAGGTCCGGGGCTGCAGCTCCTCGGAATCGTACTCGATGACCAGGCAACGGATCGGCTGCTCGCTGTCGGGCAGCAGCTGGGGCTGCGGCAAGACGTGAGCGTCGATGAAGCGCGGTTTCTGGTTGCTCCCCAGGAAGGAATGCTGGATCACCTCCTCGACCGGGTTGACCAGGGGGACACGCCATTTCTGGCCGGGACGCAGGCCGCGAATCCGGTTGACCGGGTGGTAGGGACAGAGCACCGAACCGTTGTAGGAGAGCGTGACCGGCTGGATGTCGCCCTCGAGCCGTTTGCCGACGTCGGGGGGGAGAGGGATGTTTGCCGGCAAGCTCACCTTGTAATGGCCCTGGAATTTGCTATCCACCACCTTGCCGTCCAGTTCGGCCTTGATGCCGTTGATCGTCTGGGCGCCGAAGAGGTGGATGGTCACCCCGGCCTCGAACTTGACGTCCAGGGCCAGCAGTTGACCCTGGCGGTTGACGCGGTAGCTGCTCTCCATGCGATTCAGTTTGGCCGAGATCGGTCCCGAGGTGCCCAGGTCCAGCTGCGGCGGCGTCGCCTGGCGCCCCCGTTCGCCCAGGCTGGGAGGAACCAGTTCCATCCGGAAGAGGAAGCTGTCATCGGGTCGTTCTTCGTACTTCACCGAGGTGCGGGCCTTGAACGGCGGCCGCTGACCGGCGACCCGACACAGGCTGGTGCCCCACAGCGGGCCCACGTGCTGGTCCGAGGTCAGCCCAAACAGAGTCGCGGCCGCCACGGGCTGGCTCTCCAGCAGCCGAGGCATGGGCCGATCTTTTTCCAGGTAAACGCTCCAGTGGATGTCGGCCGCCGCCTGGTGCCGGGCCTCGTCCACCAGGTCGATGGTGTACGGCGGCGGAATGTCCGGCTGCAGCCAGGGCCAGATTTCCCGCTGGAACAGCCAGCCCATGCTTGCCAGCCACAGCACCAGGATCAGCAGACAGGCACAGCGTGACGGCATGGTCATTTCCCAGGGAAGGAGGAACGGGTGTCTCGCTAACAACAGGGTTATTGTGGCAGATTTCTCGGCGAGATCCAAGCTCGCCGGGCGCGAAATCGGAAATCCGCTCCCCGAGCCGGACAACGGACACCCCGGGTTGCGCTGCGCTCCACCCGGGGCTTTATTCCCTAAAACAGCAGTAAAGCCCCAGGTGGAGCGAGGCACGAGCGCAACCCGGGGGCCGTGGGGAATTCTTCGGGCGTGGGAGGCAAGGAGATGGACAAGGGCAAGTACGTCGTCGGCGTCCCCAACGAGATCAAGACGCACGAATCGCGGGTGGCGATCATCCCGGTGGGCGTCGAGGAGCTGACGCGCCGCGGCCATCGGGTGCTGATCCAGGCCGGGGCCGGCCAGGGCAGCGGCATCAGCGACGAGCAGTACCGCGAGCACGGGGCCGAGATTGTCCCCGACGCCGCCGACGTCTGGGGCCAGGCCGACCTGATCGTCAAGGTCAAGGAGCCGCTGCCGGTCGAATGGCCCCTGATGCAGCCGGGCCAGGTGGTCTTCACCTATTTCCATTTCGCCGCCGACGAGCTGCTGACCCACGCCGTGATGCGTTCGGGGATCACCGCCATCGCCTACGAGACCATCCGCGACGCCCAGGGCCGGCTGCCGCTGCTGACGCCGATGAGCGAGGTGGCCGGCCGGATGAGCATCCAGGAAGGGGCCAAGTATCTGGAACGGCCGTTCGACGGCCGGGGCATCCTGCTGGGCGGCGTGCCCGGCGTGCTGCCGGCCAACGTGGTGATCCTGGGCGGCGGCGTGGTCGGCGCCAACGCCGCCAAGGTGGCCGCCGGCCTGGGCGCCAACGTGACCATCCTGGACATCAACCTCGATCGGCTGCGCTACCTCGACGACGTGATTCCCAAGAACGTCACGACGCTGTACAGCGATCGGCACAACATCCGCTACAGCCTGCAGCGGGCCGACCTGCTGATCGGCGCCATCCTGATCCCGGGGGCCCGCGCCCGCACCTGGTCAAGCGCGAGGACCTGCGGCTGATGCAGCCGCGGGCGGTAATCATCGACGTGGCCATCGACCAGGGCGGCTGCGTCGAGACGTCCCGGCCGACCACGCACAGCCAGCCGACCTACATCATCGACGACGTGGTCCACTACTGCGTCACCAACATGCCGGGGGCCGTCGGCCGGACCAGCACCTACGCCCTGACCAACGTGACCTTGCCCTACGTGCTGGAGCTGGCCAGCAAGCAGCTGGACAGGGCGATCAGCGACAACCCGGCCCTGAAAGCTGGCGTCAACGTCCGCGCCGGGCAGGTGACCAACCCGGCGGTGGCCGCCACCTTCGGGCTGAAGTGCGGCAGCTGACTTTGTTTTGCCGCCGCCCGGCTTGTCCGGGCGGAGACGCTCGTTTGACCACCAGACCGAGTTTCTGCTGCCCTTCTGGTGGTCAAACGAGGCGCTCCGCCCGGACAAGCCGGGCGGCGGCCCCTTCCTGCTCGGTCGCTCGGTCAAGTTTTATGTCTTGTTGGAGTTCTCGTGACTTTCCTTGCTTTCTTTCCGAACGAAATACAGGTAAGCGCCGACGCTGAAGGAATTGGTCAACACCGCAATCAGATTCCATACAATCACCGGTCGCGAAGCGATCAACAAGCCGTAATAAACCCAGAGGATCTGAAACACGCCCATGATTGCCGCCATCCTTGGATTCATTCCCGCGCTAGACCGACGTTTCAACATGGAGACCAGGTCTGGCACTGCGGCAAATGTCGTCCCAAAGCCTGCCAGCAAGCCAACGATCTCTGACCGCTGAAGTCTCGGGACGAATAGGCTTGTCGTGTCGTGTGGGACCAGATCATCACAGCCGCTGAGCGCAATTAAGCTTAGGCTGAGAATGACTCGTGTTATCTTGTTGTGTCGGTCCATGTCCGCTCCACGATTCATCCGGAATGTCATCTAATCATTTGACGGAAGAACATGCTCCTGCCCTTTGGCTTTCGCCGGCAAAAGGGGCGGCAAAAGCGGCAAAAGGGGACGCATCTCAAATCACACAAATGTGCCAATTCGTATGATTTGAGATGCGTCCCCTTTATTCCCGAGAACGACACAGCTCAGCAGCGGCGGCCGCGCTGAGCGAAAGTGAAGTTTCAGGAACCCGGATCGCGGCCGCCGTCTGCTGCAGCAACTTGTTCGGCTTATCGAATGTTTAATGTCCGCTTTTCCCCTATTCCGCAATCTCCTCGCTCTTTCAAGCCATCTGTGCGAACTACTTCCCCAAGACTTTCGCCATGCTCCAGAGCTTGATTGTCTTGTCCGCGCTGCCAGTGGCCAGGGTCTTGCTGTCCGGGGAGAAGGTGACGCTGGTTACCGCGGTAACGTGAGCATCAAACGTCGCAAGTTTCTTGCCCGTCGCCGCTTCCCAAATGCAAACCGTGTTCTCCTTGCCGCCGGTGGCTAGATACTTGGCGTCGCCGGAGAAAGCCGCGCACCGTACGCCCTCGGGATGTTCGAGAGTGAATTGCTCTTTGCCGTCGGCCAGGCCCAGGAGCTTCACCTTCTTGCCGTCGGCTATCGCCAGGGTCTTGCTGTCCTTGTCGATCGCCAGGGCCGTTACACCCTTGTGGGTCAGATGGACCTTCATCGTGGACGTTTTCCTCACCACGACATCCTGTCCGCTGGAGACAAGGTACTTGCTGTCCGGCGAATACAGCAACCGGCCTGCCTGCGCCTCGATCGAAGTCAGTGCCTTGTTCGTTTCGAGATCGTACAGAGTGAGGCGCCACGTTTTGTCACCGATTTTTGCGCAGCAAGCCAGAGTGTTGCCGTCGGGAGCAAGCGCGAGGCAAGAAATCCAGGCGATCCTCGGGGGCTCGTCTACTGAAGTCACCTTGATCGTGGATCGCTTGTCGTTACGCTGCACTTGAATCTCAAGGTCGCGGGACCACGTTTTGTCACCGAATAGGCGACCGACCTCGTGGTCGTAACCGTAAGCGTGTGTTTTGAGATCCGATGAACAGACGGCGCAGTCAAGCGTCAAATCCTTCTTTCCATCAATCTTGACCCGGCTGCTCTCCTTGCCTGTGGCGACATCCCAAAAAATGGCTGCGTCGTTGTAGCTGAAGGAATACAGCGAGGCGTTGTCGGCTGCGAAACGCAGATACATAATCCCTTCAGCGTGTCCCTTCAGGACATGTTCCGGCTTGATGTCTACCGAACGTGCCTGAGCAGGCTGCAATTTGGCAAGCTCGGCCTCCAGGGTGTTGAGCTTGGCCCGAAGAGCGGCAATTTCCTTCTTGATCTCAGCCGCCCTTTTTTCCTTTTCGGCATCGGGCTGCTGTGCTTGGCTCTGTTCGCTCATGGCGAAGCAGAGCAGAATGGCGAGGACCAGGGAGACGGAGAGGAATCGCATGAAGGTACTCCATTGAACTCAGGAAATACGCCTTTGGTGGCCGTGGCCAGAACGGAACACGATTGCTAGAAGCCAGCGTCGACGAGAAGCATGGCGCGATGGATCGCTGGTACAGCCTCCATCGGTAGGGATAGGTAGGATCTCGCGATCTTTCCCCCCCTCCAAACCGGACGTGCGACTTTCACCGCATCCGGCTTTCCAGGTAACATCCACGCTACTCCAAGAGGGCAGACCAGACGAGAGGTCTTTGTGTCTCAGGGACGCACCAAGGTAGCCGCATTACGCGGCCCTCGACATCTGCATTTCCCTGTGAGGTCTGTTGGCTCTTGTTTGGAGATAACGGCGGGCAGTCCATTCGCCATCCGCTCCGTTACGTCGTTGTTGTCACCCTGGCGGACCTTCACCCTGTCTGACCCATTACAGCTCAGCGTTCGGCTACTACGCCGCCTCCGCCATCCTGCCCGCTCGCTGGCATTGTCGCGTCTGTTGGCCCGGTTGGACTCCAGGTACAGATGCAGCGGTTTAGGATTTCCCACCTTCCGTAAGCACAGACTGTAGAACCCTTAGCTGCCTGCTCCACGCCGGGTGGCTGGGTGACAACACGTTTGGCGTTCGGAAACCAAACGTCCCTCCACCATACCTTTTGGTCCAGGTGATGCAGCCGTTGCACCTGTTATCACTTACGACGCTCACTCGCAGGTTTCTCGCGTCAGCATCGGTTCAGGGTTCGACACGCAGCCACTTTCGGCTGGCAGCCGGTGTTCTTTGTCAGCAGGCTTCCCACCTTACCCTTTGCCAAAGGGGAACGCAGGCTGCTCAACCCTTACACCGTTGTCATGGTATAGCTCCTTCAGAGCAATCTGTACATACGTTAAGTGGCGCAAACGCCAAGGATTCTATCCGAACTGCCGGCAGACACCTCGAACGTCTGCCAAGCCGGATCGGCAGTTCGGATAGAATCCTGTTGAACTGTGCCGCGGGTTGGACCTCGAGCCACCCCAGCTCAGACCCTGGCTATGGGGTTTCCATCCGCAGCCGGTCGTTTTCCTCCCGGCATTCTACTCCTTGCCTGAGGCCTTCCGCAACTCCCTGCTGGCTTTTTTCCCTGGTGCTGCCGCCGGTGCTCTTGGACTCCTTCCTCCCGGATCGGACGTGACCACCCTGGAGGCGCACTGCGGACGCTGCCGCTGCCAGCGACCCTTTGTCTGCTTTGTCCGGGCTGCCTGCCTTGTCGGCTACGAACTGTCAACCTGCCAGACCTCCTCCAGCCAGACCAACTCCCCTTCCCGGTCCACCAAGCCCACACGCACCAGCACCTCCCCACAGACCTCACAAACCCTCTCCTTGCTCCCAGCCGCTTCGTGGCCCCCTTTCCCCTCATCACTCACCACACACCACAACCCAAGCCACCACAGCAACGGCCGGCTCAAGGCCACCTTCCACTGCCGCTGCCGGTTGCCCAGCAGTCCATAGCTCCGCACACGCACAAAGCCTCGCGGCAAGACGTGTTGCAGCCAGCGGCGCAGGAACTCCTCCGCTGGCAAACGGATTCGTTGCGGCTTGCCGCCCTGCCGGTAGTCCTTGGCCTGGAAGGTCACCACACCCTCCTCCAGACTCTCCAGGCGTCGGTTGCTCAAGGCCACTCCCTGGACGTAACGGGCCAGGTACTTCAGCACCACCTCCGGCCCACCGAACGGTTCCTTGGCGTAGACCACCCACTCCTGACGGTAGCGTTCCGCCAGCCAGCCCGCCCAGCACTCCGGCCGCTGCTGCCGATCCAGCGCCGCAGGCAACTGCACTTGCCCGGCTTGGACCGCTTCTTGCAGCAGGACCAGATACTTGCCGCGAAACAACCGGCTCAGGACACGCACCGGCAGGAAGAAGCCCGGCCGACACGACCGCCAGCAAGGCGTTGGCTCGATCTGGCCGCTGACGTCGCAGCTCAGACCGCCTCCGCTGGCCAAACCATGCACGTGCGGATGGTGGTGCAGATTCTGCCCCCAGGTGTGCAGCACCAGCAGCAAGCCGACTTGCGCTCCCAGATGCTTGGGATTGGCCGCCACTTCCTGCACCGTGGCCGCCGCGGCACGGAACAACATCTCGTAGAGGGGCCGGCGGTTGGACCAGCACAGCAAGGCCAGTTCAGCCACTTCTTGGGGCAAGGTGAAGACCACGTGGTAATAGTCCACCGGCAGCAACCAGCGCCGCTGCTGTTCGACCCAGCGGGCCCGCACACCGCCCTGGCATTGGGGGCAGTGGCGGTTGCGGCAGGAGTTGTACAGCAAGAGCTGCTGGCCGCAACCGCGACACTGCCAGATGCGTCCGCCCAAGGCCGCCGTGCGACAGTTAGCCACGGCCCGCAACGCCTGCCGCTGCTCCGGGCTGAGCCAGCCGCCGTGGCGCTGCCAGAAGGCAGCGCCATGCTGCCTGACCACGTCAGCCAACTGCAAAGGGATTGCCGGCTCCATGCTCTGGCTCAGCGCTCCGTGTGGGTAAGCCCTCCAGAAGACCGGGCAGGCGGGCCAAATGCTCGCTGCGCAGGTGCAAATAACGCAAGGTGGTACTCAACTGGTTGTGTCCGAGCAGCCGCTGCAAAGTCATCAGATCGACGCCCGCTTCCAGCAGGTGGGTGGCATAGCAGTGCCGCAGGGTGTGCGGCGTGACGCGGACAGTCAAACCAGCCCGCTGGGCCGCCCGGCTGCAGTGCTTCTGCAAGGTGGCCTGACACAGCGTACCCGCAGCCGTCTGTCCGGGGAACAGCAAGCTCTTGGGTCGGTAGCGTTGCCAGTACAAACGCAGCTCCTGCAACAGCAGAGGGGACAGAGGCACCTGGCGATCCTTGCGTCCCTTGCCCTGGCGGACGTGAAGCAGCCGGCGGGCACTATCGACGTCTTTGACCTGCAGAGCAATGACTTCGGAGATGCGCAGACCGCAGGCGTAGATCGTGCGGAAAAGCATGCGTGTGGGCGGATGGCCAAAGGCCTCCAGCAAGGCCAGCACCTGGGCAACGCTAAGGACGACGGGTAGAGTCTTGGGCTTCTTGCCATAAGGAATAAAGGGCACCAGGTCGGGCTGCTGCAGGACGTGGCGATAGAAGAAACGCAGAGCACAGACGATCTGGTTGAAAGCGCTCCAGGAGACACGGTCGTGCTGGATCAAATGCAACTGGAAGGAGCGGATGTGTTCTTCGCCGAGCTGGTCGGGAGAACGCTGGAAGTGGCGCGAGAAGCGGATCAAGGCCGCCAGGTAGGCTTCCAGAGTTCGGGGCGAGTAATTGCGTCGGGTCAGTTCGTCGAGAAAGCGTTGGCGTAGAGGAGTCATGGCCTTCCTTTCGGTCCGAAGTCAGCGGAACGTCGTGTCCCGCTCAGGACCGTAAGAATGCCAGCTCGCCCAAAATGCGCAAGAGCAATATTCTGCCCAGGGGATGGCGCTCTCTTGTCCACCGCCCTGCGGTTTAGTTCAACATGGCTTGTCCCACAGTTCCATTTTTTCCCACGATTGCTCTGGTACAAACGTACATGTTCCGTTCATACTGGAGCAAGGCAGTCCCTCTTCGGGCCTGTCGTGCTTCTCGACCGCAGCGAAGAACAACCATGAACCCGACACAGCCTTTCCCCAACGGCCGGTCCACCGCGAGCCAGGCCTCCCACTCTCCCAAGCAGTCAACCACCGACGCTTCCATTCCCCCGACGCCACCGCCAGTGGCCGCCGCGGCCCAGGCGACTCCGACCGAGCAGGCCGGCCGAGATAGTCGTGGTCGCTTTTGCCGGGGTAACCCGGGCGGCCCGGGCAACCCCTTCGCCCGCAAAACAGCGGCACTTCGCCAGGCGCTGCTGGACACGGTGACGGTGGAGGATCTGCAAGCGATCGTCCGCCAGCTGCTCCACAAAGCCAAGGACGGCGACGTGTCCGCAGCCCGCCTTGTGCTGTCGTACACCATCGGCAAGCCGGACAGGGCGGTGGACCCCGACGCCCTGGACCGGCACGAGTGGGAGCAGTTCCAGCAGGATCGCGTCCACCCCGACGACCTCGCCGCCGTGGCCGGCGGCATGCAAGCCCCCCTGGCCTGCACCCTCCTCCGCGCCGCCCTGCCCGAAGTGCAGAACCGAATGGCTCACGATCTCGGCCAGATGTTCCAGGACTCGCTCACCGAGCCGGCCCCTGCGCCGGCAGATCGGGATGCTGAGCCGGACCCGGACGAAGACAAGGACCTGCGGGAGGATGCCGCGCCGGTCGCTGCCGAGCCCCATAGCCCGCAGCGGAGCAAGGGCCCGCAGCGGCACCGCGGGCCAGGCCCAAACCGCAACGAGCGACCGACAGGCCCGCGCCCGGCTCGGTTCAGCGGCCCCTGGCTGGTTGCGACGATAGCGAGTTCCTGGCTCAGGAGAATGCCTCCTGGCTCGCCTACCTCAAGGAGGTCATGGACAACAACCGTCCCGATCCGGACAACGGCCCGGACGCTTCTGGGGATTTGCGACAGGAGCCACCGCAAGAGGCCAGCCCGTGACAGCCCACCGTCACCAAACGGCTGCAAAACGGAGCGAAGACAGCGGCGTCGGATGGCGGCGAGCCCGGGGGTGTCAGCCCCCGGGGTGCCCGGAAACGCCTCCGCCTTGATCCCAATAGGTGAGAGATGGCCTTTCACTCTCTACCGCTGCCCCGCCGGGTGATTTATAATCGCGAAGCAGTCCCATCCCCGGTCAGGAAAATGCGGCCCGCAGGATAGATTCCGGAAAAGCGATTGTACTGAGGGGTGGGACACGTTGTCGCGAGGACCGATGGCCGAGATCCCTCCCACCCGGGCCAGTCTGCTGCTCCGTCTGCGCGATCCGCGGGACGCCATTGCGTGGACCGAGTTTGTCGATCTGTACGCCCCGCTGGTGTACCACTATGCCCGCAAGCAGGGATTGCAGGACGCCGACGCGGCCGACCTGTCCCAGGAAGTGCTGGTGGCCGTCGCGGGGGCGATCGGCCGGCTGGAGTACGACCCCGGCCGGGGGGCCTTTCGCAACTGGTTGTTCACGGTGGTCCGGCGGCGGCTGCTGAACTGGCGGCTGGCCCAGGGCCACAAGGCCCGCGGCAGCGGCGACACGGCCACGCAGCACCTCCTGGAGCAGCACTCGGCGCCGGCGGAACAGGAGTCGGAGTGGGACAGCGAATGGGAACAGCGGGTCTTCGCCTGGGCCTGTGAGCAGGTCCGCAAGGAGGTCAGCGCCAGTACCTGGCAGGCCTTCTGGGAGACGTTCATCGAGGGCCGGCCCAGCAAGCAGGTGGCCGAGGGCCTGGGCCTGTCCGTCGCCGCCGTGTACTTGGCCCGCCGCCGGGTGCTGACCCGGTTGAAGGAGCGGGTCCGCTCTGTCCAGGAACCCTGATCTGCAAGAGACCACCATGCACGCGCTGTTTGACTGCCCCGGAATCGATCGCTGGCAAGCCTTGCTCGACCACGTGGTTGCCGCCGACGAGCGCGAACGGCTCGAGCGGCACCTGGAGTCGTGCCCGGCCTGCCAGGACCAGCTCGAGCGGACCGAAGAAGGCGAAGAAACGCTGCGGCGGCTGGGCCGGCAGGTCGGCGATCCGACCACCACGGTCCCCGACCGGGCCTTGACCCAGATCCTGCGGCTGCTGCACGACGAGAAGGTGCTGGATCGGCCTACTCCGGCCGACCCGGCCGACCTGTACTATCTGCGTCCGAGCGACCGTCCGGACCTGCTGGGCCTGCTTGGCGATTACGAGGTCCAGGCGGTGATTGGCCAGGGCGGCATGGGCGTGGTCCTGAAAGCGTTCGAGCCGGCCCTGCACCGGCTGGTCGCCATCAAGGTGCTGGCCGCCGCGATCGCCGGTAGCGCCACGGCACGCCGGCGTTTCACCCGCGAGGCCCAGGCCGCCGCGGCTGTCGTCCATGAGCACGTGGTCGCCGTTCACGGCGTCCACGAGACGGGCGGTCTGCCTTACCTGGTGATGCAGTTCATTGCGGGCGAGTCGCTGCAGGAACGGCTCGATCGAGTTGGCCCGCTGCCTGTCGAGGAGATTGTCCGCATCGGATTGCAGACCGCTTCCGGGCTGGCGGCGGCTCACGCTCAGGGACTGATCCACCGGGACATCAAGCCGGCCAACCTGCTGCTGGAAGGCGAGCCGAGACACAAGCCCGGAGCAGAAGCGACGGGACCGGCTGCACGTCCCGTCGCTGGCGCTCCGGGCTTGTGTCCAGGCGAGCCGGCCGCGAGCCCCCCGCGGACGTGGGGGGAGACAGCCATCGGAGTGACCCGGGTCAAGATCACCGACTTCGGCCTGGCACGCATGGTGGATGACGTGGGCTTGACCCAGAGCGGCGTGGTGGCCGGCACTCCCGAGTACATGGCTCCCGAACAGGCACGCGCCGAGCCGGTCGATCATCGCTCCGACCTGTTCAGCCTGGGCAGCGTCCTCTACGCCTGCTGTACCGGACAGCCGCCGTTCCGCGCTACGGGTGCGGTCGCCGTGCTCCGCCTGGTTAGCGATCAGCAACCCCGGCCGATCCGTTCAGTCAACCCCGAAGTCCCCGCCTGGCTGGAAGCACTGATCGCCCGGCTGATGGCCAAGGAGCCGGCCGACCGCTTCCAGACCGCGGCGGAGGTGGCCGGCCTGCTGGAAGGGTATCTCGCCCACCTCCGCCAGCCTGTGACCATCGCCGCCCCGAGCCTGCCTCCCGACCCCGGCGAGTGCGTGGAACCCACGCCCCGCACCGCCCGCCGCCTCCGGCATCTGCTCGCCGTGACCGCCGCCCTCGTCCTCCTCTCCCTCCTGGGCCTGGGCCTCTCCTTCCACCTGGCCGGCCCCCCGGGAGTCCAGGCTCCGCCTGCGGAGGGGAATCGAGGCGCCGAGCGGCCGCCCCGGGCCGACTACCCGGAGGACTTTCACCCCCCGCTCCAGGGAAACGCCGGGGAAGTCCCGGGCCTGCGGATCTTCGGCCCGGAGCCAGGCGACTGCGTGACATTCAAGCCGGACGGGCTCCACGTGTCCCTGCCTCCCACCTACCCGCGGGAACGGGCGGGGACGGGCGTGGTCACCGATTTCGGCATCAAGGGGGACTTCGAGATCACGGTGAGTTACGAGATCCTGAATGAGCCCCCGCCTTACCGTGACGGGCCCAACTCGACCGAGTTCCAGCTGGTGGTCGTGCCCAATGATCATCCCAGGGCGGGTACGTGGCACAGGACCAATCAAAACCGCGCCATCCTGGCCCGGCAAACCACGACCTTCGCCCGAGCCACCGTCCCCGTGCCCCCCCAGGACCAGCCCAGGGTCGAAATTGCCCCCCTGCCAATGGTCGCAACCGGCCACTTCCTTGCGGATTTCGTCCGCTGGAATAACGAGGACGTCCCCAGGGACCCGTGGGGGAACGAGCAATTCCACCGGATCGAGGTGCGCAACCCCGTGCGCTCCGGGGCCACAGCGAAAGCGGGCCGGCTTCGCCTGGTGCGCAGCGGTCCCACCCTGGCCTTCTGCGTCAGCGAGGCCCCCCGCCAGGAATTCAACCTCCTTAAAACGGCCGAGTTCGGCACCACGGATCTGAAGAATGTCCGCATCCTGGGAAGGACCGGCTGGGAGGGGAAAGTCCTCGACGTCCGAGTTACCGACGTGCGGATTCGTGCCCAGGCCTTCGTCAAGGCGGGTGCGGAGGGCCCGGTGCTGGCCCTGGACAAGGCGGGTCCGCGGCCGGCCCCGGAACCCAGGGAGCGGAGGTGGTTGACAGCCGTGCTGGTGCTTTCGGCCCTGTCCGTGGCGATCGCTGTTTCGCTGGGCGCCTGGCAGTACGTGCGGACCCGGCGTCGCCGCGCTGCAGCTGCCCGGCCCGCTCCCGCTCCCGCCACGGCTGCGGCCCCTGCCATCGCTTTCACGTGTTCTGGCTGTGGCAAGCGTCTGCGTGCCCGGGAGGAACAGGCCGGGAGGAAACTGAGGTGTCCTCAGTGCCAACAAGGGGTATGCGTGCCGGAGGCCCGGCCGCGGAAGCCGGAGGATTTGTCATGAATCGCGCCAGAGTCCCGTTCGCCGGCGCTCGGTGGGGCGCCCGGGGATAGTGCCTTGCCTGGCATCGGTCGTCTGCGCCGTCGCGCTGGGCTGCCAGGGCGGCTCCGCTCCGTCCGGTCCCGGCTCCCCCGCCGCCACCGTCGCTGCCTCGGACCAGCAGGTCCTGCTGGCCCTGGATGGCTACAACCCCACGTATAAAGTCGATGAGTACGGCCGGGTCATCGGCCTGCGCTTGCCGTGGCACCACCTTCCCGTCCCGGTCCTGGCAGAGATCGGCAAGCTGACGGAGTTGCAGGAGATCGACCTGGGGTCGAGTACCGTTACCGACGACGGCCTGGCCCAGCTCAAAGATCTGCAGCACCTGAAGACCATGGGCCTCAGCGGCACGCAGATCACGGTCAAAGGGCTCCCCCACCTGGAGAAGCTGCAGGGCCTTCAGCAGATCTGGCTGTCGGAGAGGGTGTTCACGGAGGCCGCCGTGGAGAGGTTGAAGGAAGCGCGCCCCGGCCTCCAGGTGCATCTGGTGCGCTAGCTGCCGCGGAGCTTGCCGGAGGAATCCGTCTCATGCCAGCAGGTAGAGATCCATGGGCAGCAGTAACCATTCCGCCAGGGACGGACAATCGGCAGTGACGCCGGTCACGCCGACGATTCCCTTCCCCTGTTCGGGGTGTGGGAAGACCCTGAAGGTCCGAACCGAGCTTCTGGGCCGAAAGGTCCGCTGCCCGGCGTGCAGCCAGGTCGTGGTCGTTGCCCGGTCGTCTCCGACCGCACCTTCCCCGACCCCGCCGGCCCAGACCTTGCCGTACGGGGTTATCCTGGGCCTGGTCCTCCTGGCCAGCTTGCTCCTGAAGTTCCGCAACCTGGACCACACCGGCCTGAATCGCTGGGACGAAGTCTTCCACGCCATCGTCGCCAGGAACGTCCTGAAACATCCCCTCAAGCCGACGCTCATCGACGCCCCCTACCTGCCGTACAGCGTGCGGGAGTGGAAGGCGAACCACGTCTGGCTGCACAAGCCGATCCTCCCCTTCTGGCAGATCGCCCTGGCCTTCGCCTTTCTCGGGGTGGATACCTTCGCCCTGCGCTTGCCCTCGGCCCTGCTCAGCACGGGGTCCGCCTTCTTCACCTATCTCATCGGCAAGGAACTGCTCGACCGCCGATCCGCCCTCATTGCCGCCACTCTCCAGGCGGCCAACCCGTTCTTGCTGGCGCTGGTCCACGGCTACCATTTCGCCGACCACGTGGACGTGGCCCTGCTTTTCTGGGTCGAGGCCGGCATTTACTTCCTGGTGCGGTCCTTGCGGACCGGCTCCTGGCGCGACGTGCTGCTGGCGGGAGTGGCCCAGGGACTCGCGTTCCTTTGCAAGAGCTACCTCGCCGGCATTATCTTCGGCGTAGCGCTGACGGCCTGGCTGCTGCCCCTCTGCCGGCTGGGCCAGCGCGAGAACTGCCGGATCGATCCCCTCCACCTTCTCGGGTTGATCGGGGCCAGCGTCCTCACGGTGGCCCCCTGGCTGCTCTGGTGCCTGACGCAATACCCGGCCGAGTTCTGGTACGAGGACGGGCAAGTCTGGAAACACCTCAGCTCCAACATCGAGGGCTGGGCCGCGCCCTGGGATCGGCTGGTCTTCGATTACCTGATCGTGATCTACGGCGTCTTCTTCACACCGATCCTGGTGGCGCTGCTCGTCCTGGTTGGCAAGGCCGTGGTACAGCAGCACGTGGGGACCTGGCTGCTCTACGCCTGGGGCCTGGGCGTGCTGCTGCCGCACCTGCTGGCGACAACCAAGACCCCATCGGCGACGCTGCTGGCAATGCCGCCGCTCTTGCTGCTGCTGGGCCACCTCCTTTCGGAGTCCTGGCGCGGTGAGTGCTGGCCGCTTACCGCCTTGACGGGCGTCCTGGGCATGAGCATTGTCTTCCCGGCGGTCATCCCCAAAAACCCCGGCTACGGATACCCGAGCCCGCGTGAGTTCGGCGCTCTGATGTGGAAGAACTTCTGGGTAATCGACCACGTTACCGCCGCCCTGGCCATTGCTGTCGTCGTGACCATCGCCTGGGAGCTGACCCGCGACCGACTCGCTCCGGGGGTGGTCTCCCGGACCCGCTATCTTCGCTGGTCGGCCCAGTTGTTTTGCCTGGGCGCCCTGATCTGGCTGGGAAGTGAAACGGTGCGTGTCAGCTGGAAGCTGACCGGCCGGGACGTCAACGATCCGGCGGGCCAGGAGGTAGGCCAGTTTGCCCACTCCCACCTACCCGAAAATGCCGTATTGCTGTGCGAGGAGCGGCGAGGGGACGAGCATCTGGTGATCATGTTCTATGCGGATCGCACTTGCTATCCGCTGGCGGGAATGGGCCTGGAGGCGCTGGCCCGGCGGATTACCCAGGCAGGAGGAATCCCCTACGTCGTCTCGCGGCAGCAACTTCCGCTTGTCCCGGTCTTCCGCAGCGGCACGGGAGGAACCACGGTTTATGAATGGCGATAGCTCGTGGGACGGATTGGCAATCCGTCCTCCCGCATTCCGTTGCAGGGCAAGGTCCGGGCCCAGGACCGGGAGGAGCCCCTGTTCCTCATTCCCGGGCAAGCCGTTTCAGCGCCGCGCCGGCTTCCTCCGTCAGCCACGACTCCGACGTCCCCCGGGCCAGCGTTTGCAGCACCGCCTTCGCTTCAGGCGTCCCGATGGTTTCCAGCGCCTCGACCGCACGAATCCCACGCAGCAGCTCATCGGTGGACCCGCTGGCTCGGCTCTGTTCGAGGAGCAGCGTCAGCCGTTGCCGCACTTCGGGGCTTGGGTCCTGCCCCAGAGCCTTCCGCAGGAGACGGTGAACCGTCTCGCCACGCTTGTCCAGTTCCTGAGATGCGTTCTCCCGGACCGCAAATTCGTCCGCATCCAGGTCGCGCAGCAGCCTGGCGACCTGTTCGTAAGGGGCGGAGAGCGAACGGGTTCGGCTGCCCAGGAACTTCGCCGCCTGTTCCGGCACGGTGAGCAGGGTCACCAGCGCCCGATAGGCGATGCCGGCATTCGTGTCTGCCAGGTCGGCCCACAGGGTTTCCAACTCCTCAGCCGACAGCGGGGCTGGTCGAGCACCGTTCCTCTCACCAGTCAAACTCCACAAGAACGTCTCGTAAAAGCGGTGTCCCTGTTCGTAGATTCTCGTTTCTTCGCAGAGCAGCATCTTGCCATCGGGAGAGAAGGACACCGACTCAATCCAACGTCGATCCCCCTGGAGACGGTCCCTGGTGTTGTCCACCACCCAGCGGATTTGCCCCGTTCTCGACTCGCGCAGCGTGACGGTGTTGCTGTCCCTGTCTGCCGTGGCCACGGTTTTGCCATCGGGAGAGACGGCCTGCAGGGAATCCCCCGGGAGGTCCGGGACCGTCTCTCCCCGGCCGACTTCCTGCACCAGCACTCCATGCCACTGGTGCAGCCCCTTTGTTGGCGGGCGCTGGGTTTGCGAAACCCCCCTGACGTGGAAAAACGCCCCCTTCTTGCCGCTGGTCTGCTGAATGACCTTGCCGGTCGCCACGTCCCAGAGATGGAACTGGGGCGTGATGCTTTCCGGGTTGATGTCGCGATGCCCCCCCTGGTACACCTCGCTCACGGCGGCGAGCATCTTGCCATCGGGCGAGAAGACACACGCGCTCACGTTCAACTGTGTGAAGATTTTCTCCTCGGGGTTGGATTTGGGGTCGATCGCCACCGGGCCGACCTTGAAGGATCGAAGCTCTTTGCCGGTAACGGCATCAAGGAGACTGAGAGAGGAACTCCTACTCCCGGCCAACAGTTTGCCATCGGGAGAAAACGCGATGCACTCGAACCGCGCCGGCAACGTCCACAGGTCTTTCCCGGTAGCCGTTTCCTGATGGTGGAGCGTGAAGCTCCAGGCGCCGTGGTCATCGACCTTCCATTCGACGAACGCCAGCCGCGTGCCGTCGGGAGAGAAGATTACCGCCCCGCTCTTGCTGTCGATGCTCATCAATGGATAGGCTTGCAGTCGAGCCAGGGCCCTGGTCGGCAGAGGATCGGGGCGGCGCTTCGGCTCAGGAGACGTGTTCTTGTCCGGTTCGAGCCGGGCCGCTTCTCGCGACCTGGGCGGGTCGGCTTCGGGGGACCGGCGCACCGCCTCGGGCTGGGCGAAGGCAACCTCGTGGGCCGCGATGCCCGCGCCGAGGGCCAGGACCATTGCCGCCAGCAGAAGCAACCCGGTGGTCTTCAGTTTGGTCAGAAGCATGGTTCGCAAGGCCCCATTCGCCAGGATGACCGCTGTTGGGCCGAGCGTTACCGTTGTTACCGTTCCTCCCCGTGCCGTTGCCGCCGCCACGGCCCCCCGGACAAACCCCTCGGGAAGACGCCCGGCGCTGGCCTGCGACACAAGGACTGCTGTCAGCGGAGCAGCGCTGACCAGTCCCAGGCCGCGCCGTGTCAATCGGCCCCGGAGAAGCTCTTTGGCCCGCGCCAGCCGACCCGTCACGGTGCCCACCGGCCAACCAAGGTCCTCGGCGACCTGCGCCACCGTCTTGCCCTCCAGGTAGTGCAGCACAAGGACCACCCGGTACTTCTCCGGCAGCCGATTCAGTTCGTCATCGAGGATCGGCCGCACGTCTCGCCAGAGGAGATCGTCGGCAAGGGGAGCTGCTGGTCTGGCTGGCAGCTGTTTTTCCACGGCCGCTCGTCTGGCGGCGTTAGCTCTGGCTTTCAGAGCGATGCGGTAGGCCACCTTGTACAGCCAGGCACCACAAGAGGGCAGTTTGCGGATGGCGTGGGCCTTGCGGCAGAGGACCAGAAAGGTTGCCTGAAAAGCGTCCTCGGCATCCTGGCCCTGGTGCAGGATTCGCTGGCAGGTTGCCAGCACCATCGGTCCGTGCCAGTACACCAGGGTCTCGAAGGCCGCTTCGTCACGTTGAGCGGCGAAGCGTTCGAGCAGCTGGCTGTCCAGCAACCCGCCGTCGCGTTCCGTGGAGATTTGTTTGAGGGTCTTCTGGATCACCGCCCCCAGCTGGTGTGTGTCGGCCATGATTCGATCTCCCGTGGGATCTCTCTCCCCTTGAATAGAGCCGATTCACGCCGGGAGTTGTACAGAAAAAACCTCTCCCCTCGTCCCGGCGGGGAGCAACACACCTGCCGCTCGCCTGACTGCTGGACTCCCTCACGGCCTGCCCAGTCGCGTTACCGCCACGGCAGCCTCCTCCGTCAGCCACGACTCCGGCGTCCCCCGGGCCAGCGTTTGCAGCACCGCCTTCGCTTCCGGCGTCCCGATGGTTTCCAGCGCCTCGACCACACGAATCCCGCGCAGCAGATCATCGGAGGAGCCGCTGGCCCGGCTCTGTTCCAGGAGCAGCATCAGCCGGCGCTGCACCTCGGGGCTCGGGTTCCGCCCAAGGGCCTTACGCAGCAGACGATCCACGGTCTCGCCCTTCTTGCCCAGCTCCTGGGAGGCGTTCTCCCGGACCTCAAACTCGTCCGCATCCAGGTCTTTCAGCAGCTGGGCGACAACCTCGTACGGGGCGGCGAGCGCCCGGGTCCGGCCGCCCAGGAACTTCGCCGCCTGGTCCGGCACGGTGAGCAGGGTCACCAGCGCCCGATAAGCGACGGCGGCGTCCGCGTCCGCCAGGTCGGCCCAGACCATTTCCAGCTCCTTGGCCGACAGCGGAGCCGGCCGCGCCGCTTTCCTGTCGCCGGTCAAACTCCACAGGAACGCCTCGTGATGACCCTGTCCGAACTCGTTGACCCGCGTTTCCTCGCAGACCAGCAACCGGCCGTCGGGAGAAAAATAAACTGCCCGAGGCCAGCACTGCGGCGCCTTGACGCGGTCTCGCTGGTTGTCCACCTTCCAGCGGATTGTCCCCGTGACCGACTCCTGCAGCTGGAATCGGTTGTTGGTGGTGTCTGCCACGGCGAGGGTTTTGCCGTCAGCAGAGACGGCCCGCAAGAGGTTCAGGCCCCGAATGCGATCACCCAGGCCGACTTCCTGGACCAGCACTCCATGCCACTGGTACAGACCCTTTTTCGCCGGCCGCGGCTCCGCGGAAAAGCCCATCACGTGGAAGAACGCCCCCTTGTTGCCGAAGGTCTCCTGAATGACCTTGCCGGTCGCGACTTCCCAGAGGGTGAACTGCGGGGTGATGCTTCCCGTATCGATGTCGAAGTGCTTTCCGCCCTGTAAGTGGCTCTCCGCGGCGAGCATCTTGCCGTCAGGCGTGAAGGCGATCGCGCCAACGGACAGGAAGGCAAACGTCCACTCCTCCGGTTTGGACTTGGCCCCTTCCATTTTCGAGCGGACCGGGAAGGTTCGCAGCTCCTTGCCCGTGCCGGCGTCCAGGAGGTGAACCGCAGCGTCCCCAGCCGCGGCCAGCAGCTTGCCGTCGGGAGAAAACGCGATCGAGGAGAAGCGGCTGGACGGCAAGGTCCACAGATCTTTTCCGGTCGCCGCGTCCTGAAAGTGGAACGGGAAGCTCCGGTCGCCGCGGTCATCGACCTTCCACTCGACGAACGCCAACCGCTTGCCATCCGGTGAGAAGAGCACCGATTGGCTCCTCCCCGCGATGCACGCCAACGGCTGGGCTTGCAGCCGGGCCAGGGCCCGCGCCGGCAGCGGATCCGAGCGGCGTTTCGGCTCGGGAGGCAAGGCGTCCGCGAATCCCACGGCGAGGGCCAGGACCGCGCCCGCTGGCACAAGCAAACCGACCCACTTGCGTTTGGTCCGCGTCATGGTTTGCAACCCAGGATTGTCCGAGCCGCGCACGCAGCGCAGCGGAGTAAGCGGCTTTGCTGGCGCTCGGGCCGCTTACTCCGCTGCGCTGCGTGCGCGGCTCGGACGGCCCCCGACGTCAGCGCTTGATGATCTGGTACGCCGTGGGATACTGCTGATAAGGGTTGCTCTGGATGCCGTTCTGGAACGTGCCGGTGAAGTTGTTCGGCGTGGGCACGATCTGCACCACAACGACTCCCGTTTGTCCGACCTTCAGCACCCCGGAATGGACGGCGGCCATGGCCAGGGAGGAATCGGTGGTGTAAACGCCGGTCCCCCACAAGGCACCGTTCATGTTTGAGCCGGTCACGGTGAAGGCGAAGCGCTTGCCGATCTGGTTGCCATACTGCCCCAGCGTCCCCGGGTCGGGCAGGCGCGGCAGACCCTTGGCCGGGTCGTCCGCGGTGAGAGCCCCCGGCGCACGCAACTGGCGCATGTCGGCCAGCTTGCACTGGACCTCGCCGAAGGCGGCCGTGGTGGCCTTGAAGACGGTGGTTTCGATGGTCCCGGTGATCTTTGAATCCGCGGTGTGGACGACGTCGTGTCGGCGCACCTGCAGCGCTTCCTCCGGGACGTTCTCCTTGATCGTGGTGATCAGCTCCTCGATACTGTGCTTGACCTCGGCGTCCTCGGCGCCGGCAGCGGCAAGGAGGGCGGGATAGGCGAAGGCGCCGAGCTTGGTCAGCTCCGCCTTGGCCTGCTCGCGCTCCTTGAACTCCTTGCTGCCCAGGTTCTTGATGGCGGCCTCGATCCGCTGCCTGGTCGCCTCCGGGATGCGCGTGGCGAAGTCGATCTGGCTGATTTCCGCGAGGGGAATGGTGAGCTTGCCGTAGCGGGTCGCCACGGTGACGGTGTCGGTCTGGGAGGTCAGCCGGAGGTTGCTGTTGTCGCTGAAACGCACTTCAACGACCAGGGGACCCGCTGGGGCCTTTCCTGGTGGCGCGGCTTCCTTGTCAGGTTTGGCCGGGGCACCGATCAGCGTGAAGGTGGTCCCGGAAATGAGCAATGCCACTGTGACGATCAGAACTGATGCTCGACTCATAGATGCTCCCTTTCGTGTCAGGAAGAAAGTCCAGCCAGGTGCAATTATATCGGATAGTGCCCCCGCGCCGATCCCAGAGCGCACGACTTGTTACAATCCGGATCACCAGGTTGCCGCTGCTGTTGACCTGGACAGACTGAGTACCCCCGATTTGAATCTGGATCTGGCCCAGGTCAGCACCGGGCTCCACCTGCCAGTCAGATTCCAGCTGGTTGGTGCTGCTGGCGTGCCAGATGAGGTTGATGCCCTTGTAGACGTTGGATTCAACGACGGAGCCGTAGTTTTCAACGTCGGTGTACGCTTGATCGGGATTGGTGCCCAGGTAGTAGTTGCTGCGTGACTGAAGCAGATCCTGGCCGGAGAGAGCAGCTTGACTGCTGGCTCCGAGCAGCTGAAGCTGGAGGTCTGCCGAGGAAGGGGAGGACGGTGGGTTGGCCGTGGGCGTGCCGGCCTGGGTCGGGGTGAGATTGTTGCCGGGAGAGGAGAACACCAGATCGATTTCCGTCGAGCCAATCAGGGCCTGGTAGCCCAGCCCCTTGCCGGCGAACTGGGCGGAGGCATTGGCCTGGCCGACGTTGGGCGCGAAGGTGACCTGCGGCTGGATGGCCGATTGAACCTGGGGAACCACGTTGGTGGGATGGACGAGGGCCGCTGGCTGGGCGGGACTCGCTCCTCCCGCGCCAGAGGCTGCGTTCAGTCCCGGCAAGCTGCTCGGGGAGTAATTGTAGGCTGGATTGGTCGCCGGGCTGCTCGCCGGGCTGACGTTGGCCGCCCCGGCCTGGCTTCCGCCCGGGCTGCCGTCATTGCCGCTGCCGTTGTTGATGTCGCCGGTCAGGTTCGCGCCCGGTTGGATCAGACCGGCCACGTTGTTCGGCCCACCAATGGAGCCACCTACCAAACCGCCGCCCCCGCCGCCGCCCTTGCCGCCGCCTCCTCCACCGCCGCCACCGCCCCCGCCCTTCTGGTTCTTGTCGTGGTCCTTGCTGCTGTCCGCCGGAGGCTGGTGGAAGGGCTCGCCGGCAAAGGGGTCCTTGAGCATAACCTCTTCCAGGACCTGGCCCTGGCGCTGCCACAGCGGCGGGTCCCATTGCTGGCCCTGCGGCTTGCCGGCCTGCCATTGCTGGTCGGGGTTACTGGAAAAACCACCGGGCCTGGACGGATCGCTCCACGCACCCGGCCAGGCCGGCGCGGACGGAGTGCTGGGTGATTGCAGGGCCGAGACGTACGGGGCCGAGGGTGCGACCGCGATTTGCCGGGCCGGGTTGAGCAGCGTCTCCACGTTGCCCAGCAGCGGCGAGCCCAGCAGCGACACCGAAAGTCCGGGGAGGGGCCCGTCCAGAAGCATCTGCCAGTAGTCCGGCTGGCTCCGCTCCTCCAGCACCTCGATTTCCTTCGCCAGGGAGGATCGCTCGGGACGGGGTGTCTTCGGCTGGGGCAGCCGGTCAAACCAGCCGGCACGCCACCAGCTCTTGAGGTTCGTCTGGGCCGTTTGCCACAGCTGCTTCACCGAGGAGAAAAGCCGACTCATCGCAGCTCCTTGGGGTCAAGGGAGCCGAGTCGCTGCGGCGGGACAATCTCGACCGGAAAGGTCAGGAACCGGAGGGGACTCCATTGTCCCGGAGCATCGACCACGTCCTGTTGATTCGACGGCGGTCATTTTGAGCAGATGAGATTGCACTCGTCAAGAGAAAAAAGAGAATCTCATCATTCTCTCATTTTCTGCTCCAAACACTGCCCTGCAGCCTGTTCATCCAATCAAGAAGCTGTAATTGTTTGGCGAGCGGCGCAGCGTCAGCCCGCCGGTACTGTGGGCGTTACCGGCGGGCTGACGCCGCGCCGCTCGCCTTTCTGTTAGTGAGTCTCAAGGCGAGTCAGTGCGTGCCACTGGGCGACACCGTGTGATGCTGAGCATGCTGGCAATGTCGGTCTAACTGTCACCCGTCGGGCAAGCAGGGACACGCAGCGTCGCTCCTGTACACATCGCCAACAGACCGGCGCCATTGGCGCGGTGGCATTCTCGGCACCCTGTTCGCCGGGTGCGCTCATTTTGCATGCGAGCCCCAAATGATCGCAAGCAGCTCGTAAATCTCCGGCTCGGCTTCTTTCAGTTCAGCCCGGTTGAACGGGAAGAAGTCGTTGACGCCGAAGTAGGCTTCCGTCATCTCGGCGAAGAACTCCTTGTGGTTGGTCAGCGCGTAGTGCTTCACGCGCCTGCCGTCATACAGCAGAGCCTTGTCGCCGTGGCCGCTCTTCCTGTACTTCTCATAAGCCGCCTTGATGCGCGGCTCGTCAAAGCCCAGCACCTGGTCGTGGTAGGCGTGAGCCAGCTCGTGCAGGATCACCCAGGGTTGCTCGTTGACGTTCCGCTTTGTCGGCAAGTCGGCCGCCCGCGGCAGGTGGACGCACTTCTCCAGGTCGGTCGAATAGCCGTTCGCCTTGAGCCAGCCTGCGCTGGGGTGATACTGCATCGAGCGGAGATTGCCGTGGGAGAGATCCAGCACAATGACCACCGCTTGCAGCTGCTTCAGCTTGTCCGCAGGCACCACCACCTTGATGTCGCTCAGCTTGCCTTCGAGAAACCGCAGGGCTCGCCTTCCCAGCGCCTCGTCCGGACCCTTCAGCAGGCGCTCGTCCACGCGGATGGTCCACCCTTCCAGTTTGCGCTCCACGTGCGCCTGGGGTTTCGGCGGTTCAGGCTTTTCTCGTGCCGGGGCAACGGCACAGCCAAGAAGTACAAGGAGGAGTGCGATTCGTCGGGTCATCATGTCGAGGGTCTCGAAGCATCGGGGAAGCAAGAAGGCCTCGGATTGGGGCTTTCTTGCTTTGTACCGCCTTCAACGCATCGCGGCGAGAGCCTCGCACCCAGGACTCACGTCCTGGTCTATTGACTGTCGCCCCTTCGGGGCTAATAACCAGCCCCGAAGGGGCGACAGTCAATAGACCAGAGCGTCAGCCCTGGGTCGGCTCTCGTGCCGGCACGCGGACCGACTGACCGCAGCCGGGGCACTTGATCTTCTTGCCGGTCAGTTCGGCCCGTGTCTTGAGCCCCTTGGCACACCTGGAGCAACGGAAGGCAATCGGCGCCGCCTCCTTCTCCGGCTGATCCGCTGCCGCTTCGCCGTCCGTGCCGTGCTGTTCCTTCCTGTTCCGCCGGCCAGGACGCAGGACCAGCCAGATGCCCACCCCCAGCACCAGGAGGACGCCCGCCAGGATCGGCAGGGCCAGCCGCATGGGCTTGCGAGCGGGAGCGGCCTCCGGTGGCGGGGTCAGACTCGCCCCGGTGCGGACGCGCAGGTCGGTGAAGCGAACGTCGAGGGCCGCTTTCGGACCGCCCGTCGCGGCGACCAGTTCGATCTGCAGCAGGTCCTCGTCGCCGAAGAAGCACTTGTGGAGCAACTGGAAATCCGCGTCGGGCCCTTCGGCAACGTAGAACGACGCCTCGGAGCCGGTGCGGACGATGCGCATGCGTCCGACCTTGGCCTTGGCGGTGTGGGGCTCGACCCACCACGTCTGCCGTTTGCCGCTGCCTTCGTGGTTGTCCCGGATCGTCCAGGTGGTGAACTGGAGGCCCTTGTCCGTGACGACCCGGCGGGCGAGCGCCGCCACCGTCCAGTCGGCCCGGTCCAGCTTGGCACGCAGCATCAGTTTCGTTGGCTGCCCCCCTGCATTGGCGGGCTCGGGTTCCTTGAGGATCTCGTACTTGACGGTCGCCTCGAAGTCGCCGCGGGCGGGCATGGGAATGACCAGGCCGATCTCCGGGCGCGCTTTGGGAAAGCCAGCAGGCAGCGTGATGCGCAGGCCCTCCGGCTCGAAATGCACCAGCTTCTCCGCGCCAGGTCCGCCGGTCACTTCGAGAGCGTCCCGCCTGGCCAGCTCCCCCTTGAGCGGCAGATAACGGTCCGGTCCAGGCTCCGCCACGGGTTCCGGTTCCGCCTCGGCGGCAGTCAGCAATTTACGCTTCCAGAGCTTGACGCTGCGATCCCAGCCCGCGGTGGCCAGCAACTGACCATCGGGAGAAAACGCCACACCCATGATGCGGTCCGGCTGGCTGCGCAAGCGGGTGCGTGCTGTGTGGGTGTCCAGGTCCCACACGATCACCTCGCCCGGACAGGGCGTTTCGGCCGAGACCTTCCGGTCCGACCACTTGCCGGCGCACGAGGCCAGGGTGTGGCCGTCCGGAGAAAAGGCAACGGCCAGCACGTCCTCGCCATGGCCGCGGAGCGTGGCCAGCAACTCCCCCGTGGCCGGGTTCCAGAGCCGCACGGTTTTGTCCCAGCCCGCCGAGGCCAGGGTCTTGCCGTCGGGAGAATACGCCAGCCAGTCCACCACCTCCTGGTGACCCTTCAAAAGCTGCCGGGGTTGACCGGTATTCGGGTCCCAGATCCGAACGATGCGATCGATGCCTCCGGAAGCCAGCGGCGTTTCCCCAATCCCCAGGGCAGCGGCGAAAACAGACCCCTTGTGGCCGGTGAACGTCCTGACCGTCTTGCCAGTTGCCACGTCCCAGACCTTCACGGTGCTGTCCCAGCTGGACGTGGCCAGCGTCTTGCCATCGCGGGAGAAGGACACCGTGTCGATGCCGGCCTGATGGCCCCGGAACGTGACCAGGACCGCGCCGGTCTTGACGTCCCGCAGCCGGGCCAGCCCGTCATGTTCCGCTGTAACCAGGGTCTGGCTGTCCGGAGCGAAGGCCACGCAGCGCACCGACTGCGGCGTCTCAACCGCAACCAGGAGTTCCCGGGTCGCCGCATCCCACACGCGCAGCTCGCCGGGGCTGGGAATGAGGCCGCCCGCCCCGGTCGCGATCCGCTTGCCATCCGGAGAGAACGCCACGGACCAGATACGCAGCTTGTGCCCCTCCAGGGTGGTCGCTTCGGGCCATCTCTCGACCATTTTGGCTTCGTGGGCGTCACGAGCAGGCGGGGAGCCCAGCAAACCCGTGGCCCAGAGCGCGGCCAGCGCCACCAGCACCGAGGCCAGCGCTCCGGCGGCCGCCTTGGTCCATGCAGTCAGCTTCAGATACCACAAAACGTCCCGGGTCAGGGAAGCGACGGTCCCCGGGATGGCGGCGGGCAGGGCCTGTCCCACGGCCATCGCCCCGCTGGCGTTCAGCGTGGCGACCACCAGGGTAGGGGGCACCGCGGCGGAGCAGAGTCCGGGGGCCAGCGTGGCGGCGGTCAGGGTCGCGGCGGCGGTGATGCCACGCCGCAGCAGTCGGGCCCGGAGCTTCTCCCGGCCGCGCTCCAGCCGGCCGCGCAGGGCCCCAAGCGTCCAGCCCAGCTCCCGGGCGGCCTCATCCTGGGTCCGGCCTTCAAGATGGCAAAGCACCACCGCGGCCCGGTAGCCTTCCGGCAGCCGGCTCACCTCTTCGTCCAGCACCTGCAGCACCTCCCGCCAGGTCAGGTCCGCCGGTGGGCTCGCGGCCGGCTGCCGGGCTGCCGCGGCGGTTTCCCGGGCGTGCCGCCGAGCCCGGCTGGAGCGCAGCTTGCGAGCGACTCGCAAGGCCACCCCATGCAACCAGCTGCCGAGCGAGCCGGCCTTGCGCACCGACGCGGCCTTGCGGGCCAGCACCAGAAACACGGCCTGGCAGGCATCTTCCGCATCGTGGGGATTGCCCAGGATGCGCTGGCAGACGCCCAGCACCATCGGGCCGTGCCGTTCCATCAGGGCCGCGAAGGCTTTCTCCTCGCGATCCCGGACGAAGCGGGCCAGCAATTCCTGATCGGGCAATTCCTGCGTCTGGCGGGGACCAACCAGCCGGCCGATCTGACCCAGGACGTGCCGCAACGTGCTACCGGCCATGTCTCAGCTCCGTGGACCACGGGACGGCGTTTATCCGAGTAGTGCCCTTCAACCCCGCCGGCAGCGCACGACTTTTCGCACAGGTGCCGCTTCTTCCCCGCCGCAGGCATTGCAATTATAATCGAAGTGCCATTTCCGCCCCACAATGAGAAAAACGTCCCCCGGCGTGGTAGGTTTGCGCCGCTGGCGGGAACTATCCGGTAGGGTGAACTGTCGCGAGGTTCCATGGCCGAGATCCCTCAGACCCGAGCGAGCCTGCTGGTGCGCTCGCGCGACCCCCAGGACGAGGTCGCCTGGTCGGAGTTCATCGACCTCTACACGCCGTTGATTTACGGTTACGCCCGCAAACAGGGGCTGCAAGACGCCGATGCGGTCGATCTGTGCCAGGAAGTCCTCCGGGCGATCGCTGGCGCCGTGGGGCGGCTGGACTACGATCCGCGCCGGGGAACCTTTCGCGGCTTCCTGTTCACGGTCATCCGTCGGAAGCTGTCGAACTGGCGTCGGGCTCAGCGTTGCCGGGCGCACGCCAGCGGCGACCCGGAAATGCAACGACTGCTGGAGGAATGCCCGGCCCCCGAGGCGGAGCAAGCGGCGTGGGAGAAGGAGTGGGAGGAAGGAGTCTGCGCCTGGGCCTGCGAGCAGATCCGCCGCGAGGTTTCGGCCACCACCTGGCAGGCCTTCTGGCGGACGGCCATTGACGGCCAGCCCGGCAAGCAGGTGGCCGGGGACCTCGGGCTGAGCGTCGCCGCCGTTTACCACGCCCGCAGCCGGGTCCTGGCCCGTCTGAAGGAGCTGGTCCAGTCCGCCCAGGAGCCGTGAGCGACAAGGGGGCCCCATGGCCGCATTGCTTCATTGCCCGGAGATCGAGTGCTGGCAGAAACTGCTGGGTGGTACGCTGCCCCCGGAGGAGCGGGAACGCTGCGAGCGCCACCTGGAGACGTGTCCGACCTGCCAGGAACGCCTGGACCGGGCCGAGGAGTGCGGCGAGGAGGTGCGTCAACTGGTCCGCCGGGTCGGCAACCCCACTCTTGTGCCGGCCGACCCAACCCTGGAGCGGTTCCTCGAACGGCTGCACCAGCAGAAGTGTCTGGATCGGCCTGCCCCGATGGAGCAGGCCGACCTGTACTTCCTGCGGCCATCGAGCGATCCGGACCTGCTGGGAATCCTGGGGGATTACGAGGTGCGCGAGGTGGTCGGCCAGGGGGGCATGGGTGTGGTCCTCAAGGCGTTCGACCCGGCACTCCAGCGTCTGGTGGCCATCAAGGTGCTGGCCAGCGCTGTGGCCGGCAGTGCGATTGCCCGCCGCCGCTTTATCCGCGAGGGCCAGACTGCCGCGAAAGTCTGCCACGAGTACGTGGTCGCTGTCCACGGGGTTCACGAGACGGAGGGTCTGCCGTACCTGGTCATGCAATACGTCGAGGGCGAGTCGCTGCAGGCCCGGCTCGACCGCAGCGGGTCTCTGGAGGTGGAGGAGATCGTCTGCATCGGGCTGCAAACAGCCCAGGGACTGGCGGCGGCTCACGCTCAGGGACTCATTCACCGGGACATCAAGCCGGCCAACCTGCTGCTGGAGGACCCCTGTCAGCCCCCAACCCCTCTCCCCAGCGGAGAGAGGGGAGAAAAGAGCCGCGTCAAGATCACCGACTTCGGCCTGGCGCGCATGGTCGATGACGTTGGGTTGACTCAGAACGGGGTGGTGGCCGGCACACCCGAGTACATGGCCCCGGAGCAGGCCCGCGGCGAGCCCATCGACCACCGCGCCGACCTGTTCAGCCTTGGCAGCGTCCTCTACGCCCTCTGTACCGGTGTTTCTCCCTTCGGCGGCGGCCCGCCGGCAGCGGTAATCCACAAGGTCAGCGAGCAGCAGCCGACGCCCCCGCGGGTCCTCAACCCAGGCGTGCCCGCCTGGCTTGAGTCGCTGATTGGCCGGCTGCTGGCGAAAGACCCCTCAGACCGCATCCAGAGCGCTGCCGAACTGGCCGACTTGCTGGGAGATTACCTCATCCACTTGCGTCAGCCCACGACGGTGCCCGCACCAGGATTGCTTCCTCTGGCCAGCGGTTCTCCTGGACGGTCGGAAACCGAATCAGGGAGGAGGGGCTTCAGGCGGTTCCTCCAGCGCATCTGGCTGCCGGTGCTCTTGTTCCTGGCGGCCCTGGGACCAGCTCTTTTCCTCCTGGCCCAGGTCATCCCCCCTCCGGAGCAACCACCCCCTCCGAAACAGCCGCTTCCCACGGACACGTACCAGGACTTCCGGGGAGGCAAGCCCTTGCTCCCCGTTGTGAAGCTGCTCGGTCCAGACGTCGATTCCGTGACCAGGCCGGAAGCAGAGGGGTTGCGGATCACTTTGCCAGCAAACCGGGCGAAGCACTTCCCGGTCGGAGTCGCGCCAAAACTCACTCTGGCGGGCGACTTCGAGATCACCGGCAGCTACGAGGTGCTGGCTGCCAACCAGCCAACCCAGGGTTATGGAGTTGGCATCAGCCTGAGCATCGCACCGAACCCCAGTCTGCGGAAGTTTGGCAAGGTCGCTCGCTTCTGGCTGTCCGAACAGGGCAGCGCTCATGCCGCGGAAGCCTGGGACAAAGACCTTCCCAAACCAGAGGATTGGAAGTACGCCTGGGAGCCCACCGCGGTGTCAGTCGGACAACTGCGCCTGGTGCGGAAAGGCTCGATGGTCCGCTATCTGGTGGCTGAGGGAGCCGGGAAGGATTTTCGGAAAATCAGTCAGTGGCCGTTCGGCACGGAGGATGTGGCGTACGTCCGTTTCGAGGTCTGCGACAGCGGCCATTCCGGCAACCGCATCGATGCCCGGCTGTTAGACTTGCGAATTCGCACGGGCCTCACAATCCCGGATGAAGCGGTGGAAGACACACCGCCCTTGGAACCGAAACGCCCGTCCGGTTCCAGGTCCTGGTTGATCGTGGCCGCTCTTCTTGGTCTGCTGCTCAGCGGAGTCTGGGGAGTGTGTCTCTACCTGCGCTCCCTCCACGCTGCCCGGGCTTCGACAGACAGGGCCCTCACGGACAAACACGCCAAACCGGAAGTGGCTGTGCCCACGGTTTCCGTCCAGTGTGGCGGTTGCGGGAAGAACCTCAAGGTCCGAGCCGGCTTGACCGGCAAGAAGGTCAAGTGTCCCCGGTGCGCCAGGACAACCCTCGTTCCGAAGCCCAGCTCCAGCTCTCCTCGCAACTCGGTCACGGACAGGTCTGAGCCAGACCCAGAAGCCATTTCCTGATGCACCTCGTTGCATCAGGTCGGAGCCACGCTGCGGAGCGAAGTCCGCTCCTCAGCTTTCCCGGCTTTGACAGCACCTGCTTGGCCCAGGACCTATTCAGCCAGGCTTGGACGTCCTGGAAAAAAAGAAACGCGCCTGGCCCGTTTCGGGCACTATACAGAGGTCTTCGGCTATTGGCTGTCCCTGCGTCAACCAATCACCCGCAGGGCCCCTGGTTGAGCTCGTTCCGGAGGACAACCAGATACTGCGGACTTTGGGGAGGTGGACGTGAGCAATCAACCGGAATTCCGCAGGATGAGAAAACGGCCGCTTGGCGGGTGGTTCCTGCCCCTGCTGACGATCCTGGCTGGGGTGCAGCCGCTGCGCCCGGCGGCGACTGGCCTGGCTGGCGCGGCCCCGGTGGGGGCGGCGTCCGGACCGAAGCGCTGCCCGGGCTGCACTGGTCCGAAAACCACGGCCTCCTCTGGAAAGTCGCGGTGCCGGGAGAGGGCCATGCGTCCCCGCTGGTAGTCGGCGACCGGGTGCTGATCAGCACCGCCGAGCAGCAGGCCCAGACCCGATTGCTGCTTTGCTATCACCGCAAGACCGGCGCCTTGCTGTGGAGTACCGAGCTGTACCGGGGCGGCTTCCTGTTCAAGCACCAGAAGAACTCGCACGCCTCGTCCACGCCCGCCTGCGATGGCCAGCGCGTTTACGTCCCCTTCGTGGCCACGGACGGCTTGTGGTTGTATGCCGTGACCCTGGAAGGCAAGATCGCCTGGCACGTCCGGCTGGGGCCTTTCGTTTCGGAGTGGGGCTACGCTTCCTGTCCGGTCGTGTCCGGGGACGTGGTCATTGTGGTCGGGGACAACCGGGGCACTGCCGGCGATGAAGCCTCGAGCTACCTGGTCGGGGTCTCCCGAGAGACGGGCAAGACCGTCTGGCAGGTGACTCGACCGCTGGCCCCCAGCTACGGCACTCCGGTGGTGGCCCGGCTCGCCGGACGCGACCAGCTTCTGCTGTGCGGGGCGGGGCGAATCACCGCCTATGACCCGGCCAGCGGCAAAGAGATCTGGTTCTATCGCTGGCCGGCCCATCGCTCCGCCAATTCGGTGGCCGTCAGCGCCGACTGTGTTTTCGCCTCGACCACCTGGCCGGATGCCCAGATTGTCTGCGTGCGGGCCGATGGCAGCGGCGACGTGACCGAGACGCACCAGGTCTGGCAGCAGCGCCGCGGCGCCAGCGACGTGCCCTCGCCGATCTACCACCAGGGCCGCTTGTACCTGGTCAGCGACAAGGGCATCCTCACCTGCCTGGACGAGGCCTCAGGCCAGATGCGCTGGCAAAATCGTCTGGGTGGTAATTTCAGTGCTTCCCCCGTGCTTGCCGGCGATTGTCTCCTGGCGTCCGACGAAAAAGGAATGACCCACCTGTTCCAGGCCATCGGGCAGATCAAGCCGCTGGTCAAGAACTCCTTGAACGACCCGATCCTGGCCAGTCCCGCGCTCAGCGGCAACCAGCTGTACCTCCGCAGCGAGCATTATCTCTGGTGTCTGGAACCGCAGCAGCAGGAACCCCCCGTGGTGGCAAAGGCCCCGGACCCGGTCAGGCCCCGACAACCCGAGCTGAAGCCGTCCATTCCCACTGGCCAGCCACGCCAACCGAAGCAGCCAGCCCAAGATTCGTCCTTTGACCTGGATTGGATTGACGTCCTCCTGCTGGCCGTGCTGGGCGTGGGTTTGGTTCTGACCGGCGTCTTTTTCTGGCTTGTGATCAAAGGTCGCCGGCCAGCCGCCCCCTCGCAGAGCGCCAGTCCGAAGAAGCCGCAGGCAACTGTCGCGAAACCGCAAAGCAAACCGGAACTCCCGCGGTCGATCCCCTTTCCGTGTTCCGGTTGTGAGCAGCGTCTTCGCGTCGCTTCGGCGCTGGCCGGCAAGAAGATCAAGTGTCCCAAGTGCGGCCAGGTCACGTCGGTCCCCCGCCGGGAGGCCAGCACCACTCCCGGCGCTCCTTCGTAAAAAAAATCTTGGAGCCACAATAGGTTTGTCCGGCTCCGGGGTACTGGAAGGTGGGCGACGTTGTCGCGAGGACTGATGGCCGAGATCCCTCCCACACGAGCCAGCCTGCTGGTCCGGCTGCGCAACCCGCGGGATGAGGCCGCCTGGACCCAGTTTGTGGATCTGTATGCGCCCCTGGTCTACGGCTACGCCCGCAAACAGGGTCTGCAAGACGCCGACGCGGCCGATCTTTCCCAGGAAGTCCTCGGCGTCTTCGCCGGAGCGATCGGCCGACTTGAGTACGATCCCCGGCGCGGCTCGTTCCGCAACTGGCTGTTCACGGTGGTTCGCCGGAAGCTCTCCAACTGGCGCCGGGCCGAACGGAACCGGGTAGACAGCACCCACGATTCCGCGACTAGCTGGCTCCTGGAACAGAGTCCAGCAGAGGAGAAGGACGCGAAATGGGAGCAGGAGTGGGAACAGACCCTGTTCACCTGGGCCTGCTGGTGCTGCTGTCGCTCGGTGTGTGGGTCTGGCTGTGGCAACGGCGTTCTCCGTTCTCCGTCCCGGCGAGCCCGGGGGCGTCAGCCCCCGGGGTAGGAGAGGGTTTCTTCTTCTGAACGGAACCCCGGGGGCTGACGCCCCCGGGCTCGCCGGGACGGAGAACGATTGGGGAAGTTGCATGGGTCTGTCGAGGTCCTTCGTCTGCGACGGCTGTACCAGTTCCCTGCGAGTTCGCGCGGACCTGGCCGGCAAGAAGGTCCGGTGTCCCCGCTGCCGGCAGGTGGTCCGGGTCCCGCAAACCCGGCCGAGCGCTCCTCCCGCGCCTCCCGTCAGGCGCTTCCCACTCCTCTCGGTGATTGTCATTGCCGTCGTCGTCGCGGGCTGTACCATCTGGGCCAACCTCTCGTTCGTGATCAAAGACAAGACCAACCTCAAGTACATTCCCCCCTTCGAGCCGGGCGTCAACGTGAACGGCAACCGCCACCTGGGAGGTGAGTATTTCCAGATGGCCAAATCGTTGGCGGCCGGCCAGGGCTTCTCGCATCCCTTCGACAGGCCGACCGGGCCCACGGCCTGGCAGGCGCCGGTCCTGCCGCTGATCCTGGCCGGGCTGCTCTGGATCTTTGAGGGCAGCCGCGACGGCGTCATGACGGTCGTGCTGGTCCTTCAGGCCCTGATCCAGATCGGGACTGGCGTGCTGGTCGTGACCCTGGCCCAGCAGACGACAAGGCGAATCGGAGCCGCCGTGGCCGCCGGGGTCTTCGTGGTCGTGCTCCTGTCCCAGTTCCGCAATCTCTTCCAGGTCACGCACGACCCCTGGATCGTGCTGCTGGCCCTGGATTTGGTGCTTGCCGGGTCCGTCTGGTGCCGGCCGCTGGACGGCAAAGCGAGGGCAGCCGGTTGGGGACTGCTCGGGGGATTGTGTGCCCTCACGACGCCGATTGCCGGGGTGGCCTGGGTCGGGCTGTCCTTGCTGGCCGGAGTCCGGCAGCGGGCCTGGCTCCGGCTCGGCGTGGCACTGCTGGCCGCAGGACTGACGCTGACTCCGTGGACGGTGCGCAACTACCTGGTCTTTGGACGCTTCATCCCGACCAAGTCCAACCTGGCCTTTGAGCTGTACCAATCCCAGGTTCTGCAGCCAGAGGGGCTGTTGGGCTCATTTCGCGGCCACCCTTATGGCACCAACAACCGTGAAGGCCAGGAGTACAAGCAACTGGGCGAGGCCGCCTACCTGGAGCGCAAGTGGCAGCAGTTCTGGGAATCCGTTCGCGCCGACCCCCTGGAGTTTACCGACCGCGTCGCCAGCCGCTTTCTGGGAGCGACGCTCTGGTACGTCCCGTTCAATCGCCACGAGGCGCTCAAGCGACCCTGGTCGGTCTGGACCAGCCGGGTGCTGCATCCGCTGCCGTTCCTGGGCCTGGTCGTCCTGCTCTTCACCGCCGTCCGCCGGCCGCTGCACGGGGCCCAGTGGACCGTGATCGGGCTTTATGCCTTCTATCTGCTGCCGTACGTGGCCGCGAGCTACTACGATCGCTATGCGGTTGCTCTCCTGGGGGTGAAGGTGCTGCTCGTGGTCTGGGGAGTCGATCGGCTGCTGGCGCTGCTGTGCAAGGAGAAAACCAGTGCTGCCTCGTCGCAATCGGTCCACCCGTCAATCGGCACCACCCGCCCAAGTTTGGCTGGACCATCCCGCTAGGGGCTTGACACCGGCTCCGCGGACGGCCAAAATCGGTCCTCAGCAACAACAATTCGACAAGACGAGGACTTGCCCACTCAGGAGGAAAGCAGCCATGAAGTATCTCCTCTTGCTGCAGCTGGGCTACCTGCTGGCACCGGAAATCGATTGGCGTGAGGTCGTTGATTCCTTGCTCCCGGCGAAGAGTGCCGCCGCCCTCGCAGCCGAGCGCCGCCAGGCCTTCGCCTGGGCCGACACGCTCGGCTGGCCCGACGTCAAGCAACGAAAGTTCGTGCGCGTCGCCACCGGTGAGCCTGGAGGGGACAAGGTCAATCCCACCATTTCGTATGATTACGGCTTCCTGATCGAGGACAGGGAAGGTTCCTTCAAGGTCTTTACGGTAGGTTGGCTGAGGACGCGGGAATACGAGCGGACGCCGCCACGGACCCCGCCCCACAAGCGTGTGGACCATGAACCGGCTGACCTCGATGAGTATGCGGGGTCGGCGCTGAAAGACCGCAACCTCCTCGACGGTGGCTATCGGCCCGGGCAGAATTCCTTCTTTTTCCTGGCCTGGGCGTGTTCCCGCCGTGGTCTGGACCGGCGGGCCGCCGAGCTGTATGACTTTGCCAACACCCTCAATCGCTGGGAGGACGAGCAGCACTATGGGCAACGCCACGTGGACAGCGGCCTGTCCTATCGTTTGCTGACCCTGCAACAAAAGGTCGCCCGCCGGCTCGGCGAGGAGGCGTTTCGCGATGCCTTCAATGCGTTTACCGATGACGGTCGGAGGATGGATTCGCGCCAGCAGTTCCTGACACGCATGGAACAGATTGTCGCCCGATTTCCCGACGCCCGGCGTTACCGCGATGCTGAGAAGACGGTGGAGATGCTGCGGCAGATGATCAAGGAGGACCAGGAACACGAACACCGGCGCCGGGGTGGGCCGCCTTTGGAGAAGCTCGCCAGGAAAGAACAGATCGCCGAGCTGGTGTTCCAGCTGCGCGATCAGATCGGCTGGTACGCCTGGGGCTCGGACCCACCCGACCTCTTCAATAACCTGCGAAGCAAGAAAGACACGCCCGCGCATCGGTTGGTGGCCGTGGGCTACGACGCGGTGCCGCAGCTCATCGAGGCCCTGGAGGACAGGCGTTTGACCCGGGCCGGCGTCGGTGAAGTTGCCCGGCATGACCCGACCCGGGCGCTCACGGTGGGTGAGTGTGCCGAGAAGATCCTTTGCCGGATTGCAGGGCTGTCGTTTCGGGGGCGTATCTACAGCAAACCCGATCCGCAACGTCCGTACCTGACGCCGGAGGAGCTGACCCGGGCGGAAATCAAGGCATGGCATCAGCAGTTGCAGGTGAAGGGGGAACGCCAGCTGCTTGTCGAGGCAACCGAGCGGGGTGACGCCGACAGTCCGGAGCAAGCAGCCCGGCTGGTCCGCCGGCATCCGCAGGGGTGCTTGCCGGCTCTGGTCAAAGGGGCCCGGGTGGCCAGGGACAGTGCGGTCCGGGCCAAGCTCCTGGGCGTGGCCGGGGAGGTGCCGGGAGAGGAGGCCGTGCAATGCTTGCTTGGCCTGCTCAAGAGCGAGCCGCTGGCCGAAGTCCGGCTGGCGGTGGCGAAAAGTCTGCACGCCCGCAATCGCCCCGAGGGACTGGCCGCCATGATTGCCGAGTGGCACGCTTCGGGGCCAGCCACCAAGGCCGGTAAGACCGCGCTCTCGGAAGACAATCTTCAAGGCATTGCTGAGTTCCTGGCGAGCAGCGGCGAACCGGAAGCTGTCGCCGCTCTCACCCGGGACCATGATCGGCGGTCAGCCAGGCAGCGTTACCTGTGCATCAGGTCGCTGGACTGCAAACGGAACCAGCGCGTCTTCTCGGCAACTCAACCGCAACACGACCCGGCCGACAAGAACGGCAAACTGCGGTCGGCGATCGAAGGCTTGCTCGTTCACGCGCTGGACGACCACGATTTGTGTTTTCGCTACGTATCCGCGCCGCGCCTTGCTGACGTCGCTGGGGTCACGCTCAACGAACTCGATCCTTCCAGGTACGCATTTTCTCACGGTGCGACCCTGATCGAACGGGACGTCCAGATCGTGAAAATGAAGAACGTTTGGCGGCAAGCGAACAAGCTGGCCGCGCTTCCGCTTCCCAGGGCAAGGCGCCAGCCCGCCGCCGTCCCCGCCGAACAGCTCCGTCCCCTGCTGGACCGGTTCCTGAAGGGCCCCGCGCTGCCGGGCGAACCGCGCGAGGTGCAGATGACGGGTCTGATTCCGGGAGTGGTCGTGACCCGGAAGCTCCCGCCCAGCCGGCCCGGTCAGGATGCGATCGAACAACTTGGTTTGAAAGCCGTGACCGGCGTTTTGCAACGGCTCGACGCAACCAGGGATCCGTCGGAGCGAAAGCTGCTGGACGGTTTGGCCAAGAAACTTGCCTGCACCGTTACCGACGTTGAATTTGCGGCGACGTCAATCAAACCCAACGCCGCGATTGTCAAGCATCTGGAGGAAATGAAGGGCACGCCTTTCCATCCAAAGTCCTTCATCCAAAGTCTTGCGACAATCCTTCAAGTGCCCGGGGTCCGTGGCATGAACGTGCTGGTGCATCGGCCGGCGGGCGCAGACCGGCATGATTCTGCGCTTCGACCTGCTGAATCCGGAACGGGCCCGCCTGGCACGCCACGACGAGGGCCTTGCAGGCCAACCTGACGTTTCCAAGGGGCCGCCTATCGGCGTTTATTGCAAGGAGAACGCGAGATGGCAAAATTACTCACCAGTCTTCAGTCTGGGCACCACGTACGACATGAAGACCTTGCTGAGCGACGTCAGCATCTTTTCGCTCGATCATGGCCTGGAGTGGCCCCTGGAAAGCACCCGGCCGGCGAAAGGATCGAAATCCACTTGCAGTTCCTCGCGGTCTGGGCCAGGGTGAAGAACTGAGCGCGAGGGCAGGACGAGCCTCCACTCTCCGGATTGTCCACGGCGAGGAGTACCGCAAGCTGCTCTGCCGCAGCCGGGTCGTGGTCAACCGCGGCATCCGCCAGGAGGCCAACCAGCGCTGCTTCGAGGCCGCCGGCTGTGGCTGCCTGCTCTTGCAGGAGCAAGAGAACCGGGAAGTCCGTTCCTTCTTCGAGCCCGAGCGCGAGTGCGTCCTCTGGTCCGACGACAACCTGGAAGAGCGCTGGAGCATTACCTCAGCCACGAGGAGGAGCGAGCCCGGATTGCCAGGGCGGGCCACCAGCGCGTCCAGCAGCACACCTTCGGCAGCTTGCTGCTGGAGGCCCTCGGGCGGCTGCAACCCGACTGGCAGCTGCTCCAGGAGAAGACCCAGAAGCGCAGCCAGGGACCGGCTCCCGGGCCCAGCCTGACCGGCCGCGTCTGGGAACTGCTCGCCGGTTCGGGACCGGTGGACCTCGCCCTGCTGACCGAACTCCAGGTCGCCTTGCACCGTGAGCCGCGGCGGGCGGAACTGCACTACCTGCTCGGGCTGGTGCTGGCCCGACAGCTGGGCCGGACTCAACCGGCCCGCGATGCCGCGGTTGAGCTGCTGCGCCGGTTGGACCGGATGGAGATGGGCCAGGCGTCGGTTGTTGGAGTACCGGCTTTAGCCGGTCTTGGCTGCCCAGGACCGGCTAAAGCCGGTACTCCAACGCCCGGTCCTGGCTGCCCAGGACCGGCTAAAGCCGGTACTCCAGCGGACACAGCCCTGGACCTGCCACGTGTCCCCCTGGAGTACGACCACTTTGGTGTGGAATGGGAACGGACCGGCTGGGACCACGCCGGCCAGCCCCGGCAGCAGCGGCCAGCCCGCTTCACCCTGCTGCGCTGGCGCTTGCACGAGTTGCTGGCCGGACTGACCGGCCAGCTGGAGCATTTTCAAGAGGCGGCGCTGCTGCGGCCCGACCTGCCGAAGACGCGAGCGGCGCTGGGCTGTGCCCAGGCACGTCAGCACCGCGCTGACCTGGCGGTGCCACACTTGCGTTTCGCCGTCCAGCACAACCCCTTCGACCTGCAAGCGGCGCAGGCGCACTACCAGACGCTGATCGATTCGGGCGACCAGAATGGAGCAGCCCTGCTGGCCCGCGACCGGGAGCAACTGCACGCGGCCGCCCCGGGGCTGGTTCCCGAGGAAAAGTGGGCCCGCGAGGCCCCGCCGCTGGGCAACGAGCTGGCCTCGATCATCATCCTCTGCTGCAACCAGGATCAGGTGACCCGCCAGTGTCTGGAAAGCCTGCTCCGACATACCCGGACCCCGTACGAGCTGATCCTGGTGGACAACGCCTCCTCCGACGGCACCGCCAGGCTCTTGCGGGACTTCCAGGGCCGGCCAGGCCCCCAGCGGGTGGAGATCATCACCAACGAGCACAACGCCGGCTTTGCCCAGGGCTGCAACCAAGGGAGCGAGCGGGCCCAGGGCCGCTTCCTGGTCTTTCTGAACAACGACACCATCGTCACCGAGGGCTGGCTGGAGGGCCTGATCGCCTGGTCGCTGCACGAATGGCCCAAAACAGCCCTGGTCGGACCCGTGACCAATTACAGCCGGGAACCTCAGCAAATCAACGCCTCGTACACCAACATCGAGGAAATGCACGTCTTCGCGGCCCATAGACGCAAGGAGTTCCAGCGCAAGGCCCAGAGAGTTGACCGGCTGAGCGGCTTCTGTCTGCTGACGCGCTCGGAGGTGCTGCGGCAGCTGGGCGGCTTCGACGAGAACTACGGGGTCGGCTTCTTCGAGGACGACGACCTGTCGGTCAGGGCGCTGGAAAGCGGCGGCCAGCTGCTGCTGGCCCTGAACGTGTTCGTCCACCATCACGGTAGCCAGACCTTCAAGGGGCTTGGCCTGGACACCGACCGGCAGCTGGCTCGAAACTTCGAGATCTTCCAGCGGAAGTGGGGCGAGAAGCACTCCCGCGGCTACCGCAGGCCTGACTCGCCGCTCTTTGACTCCAGTAGGACGGCTCTCCCGAGCCGTCCGGACGGCTCGGGAGAGCCGTCCTACAGAACAGCCCAGCCAGAACCCGCGCCAGTGCCCCTGGCCCACAATCCCTCCCGGCAGACGGTGGCGTTGTGCGAGATCGTCAAGAATGAGGAGAAGAACCTGCGCGACTGCATCGGCCCGGTGCGCGACCTGTTCAACAAGGTGGTGGTGCTGGACACCGGCTCGACTGATCGCACGAGGGAGATCGCCCGCGAACTGGGGGCGGAGGTCCACGAGTTCGCCTGGTGCCAGGACTTCTCGGCGGCACGCAACGAGAGCATCAAGTACGCCGGCACCGACTGGATCTTCTGGCTGGACGCCGACGACCGCGTTGATCCCGTCAACAAGGAGAAGCTGCGGCAGTTGTTCGCATCGCTGGACGTGCGCAATCTGGGCTTTGCGATGAAGTGCCGCTGTCTGTGCGACCCCAGGCAGGGCGTGCCGACGGTGGTCGATCACGTCCGACTGTTCCGCAATGACCCGCGCAACCGCTGGGAGTTCCGGGTCCACGAGCAGATTGTGCCGAGCATCCGCAACTCCGGCGGCACCATCTGCTTTGTGGAGGTGGAGATCGTCCACGTCGGCTACATGGACCCGGAGCTGCGCCGCCGCAAGCTGGACCGCGACCTGGAGCTTTTGAAGCTGGAGCGGCACGAGAAGCAGGACCACCCCTTCACGCTGTTCAACCTGGGGATGGTCTACCGCGAGCTGAAGGAGCCGCAGGTGGCGTTGCCGCTGCTGCAAGCCAGCCTGAAGAAGTCCCAGCCGCAGGACTCGATCGTGCGCAAACTGTACTCGCTGATCGCGGCCTGTCATCGCGAGCTGGACCAGCCGCGGCAGGCGCGGCAGGCCTACCAGCGTTGCCCAGGGCGATGCCCTGGGCTATCCTGTTGCGCCCCTTCGGGGCGGAAAACCAGGTCATTCGCCCCGAAGGGGCGCAACAGGATAGCCCAGGGCATCGCCCTGGGTTGAGGGCAACGCCCTGGGTTGAGGGCTCCTGATGTCTTCCGGCGGTGCCGGCGCAGGGCGTTGCCCTCAACTATTTCCCTTTCTCCTTGCCATTCGCCGCCCTGGGCAGAATCAGCTCCGGTTGATTCAGCTGCCGGGCCTGTTCGTTCAGGCGCGCCAGCGCGCCGGTCAGCAGCGTTTGCCATTCCTTCTCCAGCCGCTCCAGCCGCGCATGCTGCTCCTTGTGTACCTCCCGGATTCCCTGGCTCGGCCGGCCGTCGGCGTCCTTCAGCTGCTCGAACAGCCAGATCAGCTGCGAGTACAGCTGGGCCCCGCCTTTCTGGGCCAGGATGTCGTAGGTCACCTTCGCCTTCGGATTGTGCAGTTTCTCCTCCAGCTGGTTCAGCTCCGTCAGGAGCTTCCTGTCCGCCTCGACAAGCGGGCCGGCTTTTTCCTCCTCCTTGAGCAGCGCGTCTCGGTTCTCGATCTGCTTGCGGACAGTCCGCAGCTGCTCGACAGTGTCCGCCACCCGGCTAATGTCGTCGCGGATGGCCAGGATCAAGTTCAGCTGCTCCTCCAGTTCCTTCGGCCCCAGTCCGGATTCTCGGGGATCGAGCTTCACCTCCAGCGTGGCACTGGCACTGACGCCGTCAGCGGTCAGCTTCAGCGTATAGACGCCGGGATTGACCAGCGGCCCGATCCGGGGATTGCCCGAATCGACCTTGGCTCTTTTGATCAGCCGGGGGGCGTCGTAGCGCAGGTGCCAGACCACGCGGTGCAAGCCCGGCTCCGTCGGCAGGATCACCGGCTTTTCTTTCTGGTCCTCTTCCTCGTAGTCGCCCTCGGTGACCGGGTCGGCCTCCTCTTCCTTCTTCTTGCTGGTCAACCGGGCCACCAGCTGCTTCTTGCTGTCGGTAATCTCCAGGACCACTTCCTTGCGTGGCTTCCCCTTGAGGACGAAGTCCACAATCGCGCCGTGCGGCGGATTGGCCCCGACGGAGCGCAGGAAGCCGTGCTGGAGCGAGTGAGCGTAGTGATAGCGGTACGTCGGCGCCGGCGGGAACAGGTGGAGCGACTCCGCCGCGCCCTCCGCCCGCGACCATTGCCGGATCGGCGTCAGGTCGTCGAAAATCCAGATCGAGCGACCCTCGGTGCCGACCACCAGGTCGTTGTCCTTGACCACCAGGTCGGACACCTGCACCGCCGGCAGGTTCAGCTGCAGCGGCTTGCAGTTCCTGCCCGCGTCGGTCGAGTGCCAGACGCCGGCGCTGGTCCCCAGGAACAGCAAACCCTTCTTCTTCGGGTCCTCCCGCACCGCCCGCAGGTAGACAGACTCGGGCAGTCCGCCGCCCAGCTTCTCCCACCTCTTGCCACCATCCGTGGTGGCGAACAGGTATGGGCGATTGTCGTCCAGCTTGTGACAATCGACCGTCACGAAGGCGGTCTCGGCCGCGAAGGGCGACGCCTCGATACAGCTGACCGTGCCCCATTCCGGCATGAGTCGGGGCGTAACGTCGGCCCAGCTCTTGCCGCCGTTGTGCGTGACGTGGACCTTGCCGTCGTCGCTGCCGGCCCAGAGCAGGCCCTTTTGCAGCGGCGACTCGGCGATGGCGAAGATGGTGTCGTAAATCTCGACGCCGGTGTTGTCGCCGGTGATCGGCCCGCCGGACCAGCGCTGCTTGCTCCTGTCGTTGCGCGTCAGGTCGGGGCTGATCGCTTGCCAGCTCTTGCCGCCGTCGCCGCTGCGGAAGAGGACGTTGGCTCCGTGGTAAATCACCTGCGAGTCATGGGGCGAGATCAGCAGCGGGGCCGTCCACTGGAAGCGATATTTCAGATCGGACGCGGCATGGCCGGAGGGGTTGTAGGGATAGATACCGATGCTCCGGGCCTGTCCGGTACGGCGATCGTAGCGCGACAGGTAGCCGCCATACTCCTCGGCGTAAACGATGTCCGGATTGGCCGGGTCGGAGGCCGTCGCCCCGGTTTCGCCGCCGCCGACCCCGTGCCAGTCGCTCAGGGCGATGCCGTCCATGCGCAGGCTGTTGCTCGGTCCCGAGGCGGTGCCGATGTCCTGGATCGGACCCGAGACGTGATACGGAATGCGGGTATCGACGTTGACGTGATAGAACTGGCAGATCGGCAGGGGCGGAGCGTACCAGGTTTCGCCGCCGTTGGTGCTGATGTCAACGCCGCCGTCGTTGCTGTCGATGATGCGCTGGGGATTCTTCGGATCGATCCAGACGTCATGGTGGTCGCCGTGGTGAGGCCCCTTGACGCGGAAAATGGTCTTGCCGCCATCGACGCTCTTGAGCAGCGGCACCTGAGGGAAGAAGATCACGTCCGCAATGCGTGGGTGGACGGTCAGGGTCGAGTAGTACCAGGCCCGCTGCCGCAGGCCCTGGTGGGAGTTGATCAGCCTCCAGGAATTGCCGCCGTCGTCGCTGCGGAACAGACCGCCCTTCTCGGCCTCGATCAGAGCGTAGACGCGCCGGCTGTCGGAGGGCGCCACGGCAACCCCGATCTTGCCCCAGATTCCTTCCGGCAGACCCGAGGTGAATTTCTTGCCTTCCGGGGCTTCCTTGCCGGCCTCGGGCGAATCCTTGGCGGGCGGCGGCACCAGCTGCGTCCAGGTGTCGCCACCGTCGTCGGAGCGGTACAGGCCGCTGCCGGGCCCGCCGCTTTGCAGCTCCCAGGGGAAGCGGCGGACCTGCCACAAACCGGCAAAGAGGATGCGCGGGTTGTTCGGGTCGAAACAGACGTCGCTGGCCCCGGTGTTCTCGTCCTTGACCAGCACCTGCCGCCAGGTCTTGCCGCCGTCCTGGGTGCGATAGATGCCGCGCTCCTTGTTGGGCCCGAAGGCATGACCGAGCACGGCGGCGTAGGCGACGTCGGGGTTGGTCGGATGGACGAGCATGGTGCCGATCTGGCCGCGCTGTTTCCAGACGTGTTTCCACGTCTTGCCGGCGTCGGTCGATTTCCATATGCCGTTGCCCGGCTGGACGTTGCCGCGAATGTTGGCCTCGCCGGAGCCGACGTAGATCACGTTCGGATCGGAGGGAGCGATGGCCAGCGAACCGACGGCCTGGGTCGGCTGATCGTCGAAGATCGGTTTCCAGCGAATGCCGCCATCGGAGGATTTCCACACCCCACCCGAGGACACGGCGGCATAATAAGTCAGCGGGTCGCCCGGAACGCCCGCCGCCCGGCAGACCCGGCCACCCACGGCGGGACCGATCGAGCGATATTTCAGACGCTTGAACTCCGCCGGACGGACCTTCTCCGCGTCCTCGGCCCAGGCCGACGCTGTAGGGAACGCCCTCTGTGGCGTTCCGACCAGGCCCACCCAGAGAGCGAGCAAGAGCAGCAGGAACAATCGTGGAGAGGAGAAAGCAGCAAAGCGCGGTTGCATGACGTACTCATCCCGTGGTGCCAGCTCAGGCTGAAGGGCGATCAGGGATTATGGTACGGGACGCGGCGGGAAGGTTCCAATTCCAATGACAAGGTGACAAGGTGACAGGGGATCGGAACACTAATCCGCGCTAATCTTCGCTAATCGAAGCAAGGAAACCCGCATGCCGATTAGTGTGGATTAGCGTTGATTAGTGTTCCGATCCCCTGTCACCTTGTCACCTTGTCACCCTGTCACCTTGTCATTTTCCCTCCGTCCCATCCACGCTGATGATGGACACCTGCGGCCGGGCTTCCGGATTGGGCGGCGGCGGCAACCTGGGCGTCTCGGTGCCCGGCACCGTCGGCAGGCTGCCGGCCCAGGGCAACTGGATTGGCGCCGGCGTCTGCGCTCGGCCGACGTTGCCGGCGACGTCTTGCGCCTCGACGCGGAGGTAGAGGCGTTTCGGCAAGTTGGCCGGCACCGGCAGTTCCAGCCGGCCCGTGTTGTCGATTCCGGTCGCCAGCGGCACCCACGGGCCCTCCGCCTGCTCGGCGTAGCTGACCGTGATCGGCTTGCGGTTGAAGTTGCGATCCTGGGCCTTCCAGCGCACCACCAGGGCCGGCTCCCGCGAGGTCAGGCTCAGCTCGACCCCGGCCAGCTGAACCACCGGCGGCGTGGCATCGACGGTGACCCACACCTGCGGCAGGTCGCCGCTGTGCGGGATCGGCTGCGGGCCCTGGCTGCCGCGGGCGATCAGCGTGAAGCCGTACAGCCCTTCGTCATTGACCTGGATCAGGTAGGAACCCGTGGCAGGACGCTGCACCTCGTGTTTCTTCCAGGTGCGCATGTCCCGGGTGACCCACAGATCGATGGCCGGGGTGCCGCTCGAGGCGCTGTCCTTCAGCTCGAAATTGAGCGTGATCCGTTTACTGTTCACCATCCGCAAGATCGGCACACTCGGCCCCAGAGGAGTGGGCGGACTCGGCGGCTCCAGGTCCACCACCTCAGGAGTCGAGAGCGGAGGGTCAGGAGCTGAGAGCCGGCCGCCTCTGGCTCTCAGCTCTTGACCCTCCACTCTCGACTCCTGAGGCGGGACCGCTGGCGTGGGATTGCGATTCTCGATCAGCGGCTGCTGGGTCGCACCCTCGACAAACGAGGCGAGGCTGACCTTGTCGGGCTGTTGGTCCGGGACCAGCGTTTGGCCCCGCGCGCCTGCGTGCGCTCCAACGCCGGTCACGTCTGCGAGGCTGGCCTGCGCTTCAGCCGACGGATTGCCGGTAACGACAACCGGCATGGGCAACGCGGTTCCCGACAGCGGTAGCGCTGGATCTGGTGTTCCGATCAGCGTTTCGACACTCGTACCCAGCGGCGTCTCCAGCCCGGCAGAAGCGCTGGACATGCCCGTGGGCCCGTTGCCGGGAACCGCGTTCGGCCGGCTCGGAGCTGGCTGAACGGTGATCCCGGCATAAGGTGGATTGGCCCCATAAGGAGAAAGAGAAGTCGATCGGGAGCCGTACCAGCCCTGCACGCCTGCGTGCGCTCCGGCCGGCAGGCCGGCCTGCGCTCGGGCCAGGTTCGGGTCAGCCGCGGGGTCGGCAGGGAATTCGCTGACCACGGGAACGCCGGTGGGGGCCTTCCAGGTGGTCGGGGACGGCGGCGCGGCGCGAGTGGTGATCGGCTGGTTGCGAACGCCGGTAAAGGGATTGTCTCGGACGGGAGTGCAGCTGCTCGCCCCCACAAGCAGCGCCACGGTCGCGAGCATTCGCTTCATCGGCGTTCCTCCTGCTCCGGCCTCACGGCCCCTCGACCGGCGAACGGAGCCCCATTCTCGGCCCGGTCCTGCCCTGAGTCCCCATTCCAGCGATTTCAGTGAGTAGGAGCGGCTATAGCCCGGAAGAGCCACTCACGCAAGTGCAATTTCCCCCTGGGAGGCAGCTGCTCTTGACCGGGGCCTGCGCGGAGGTTATCTCGATCCTCCTTCACGGAAACGATCAGTCACGGCAAGGGATGTCTTCCGGTGGGCGGTCCCGGGACTGCAAGGCTGGACCGCGGCCCCAACGGAGCATTCCATCACGCGAGGAGGCCAATCATGCGTCCTTCGATCGGTCTGGCGGTGGCCCTGCTGGTTCTGGGCCTGACCCCGGCGCTCCGGGCTCAGTCGATCGCCACAACGACAACCGCCACGCCCTCCCTGGGGAGCTCGCCGGCCTGGCAGCCGAGCAGTACCCACGCTCCCTTACATTCGGCCAACGCCCTGGAAAGCCTCGGCCAGAGCTTCGCCAACGCCTGGAACTTCATCAACCCCTTCCCGGCCCAGTCGGCTCCGTCGCAGAGCCTCTACCCCACGGTTCCCGGCGGCAATCAGAAAGGTCTGAAGTACTTGCAGGGCTTTGGCTATCAGGTGGCTCAGCCGGCACAGTGACCTTCCTTTCTCCCCTCTCCCCGCTGGGGAGAGGGGTTGGGGGTGAGGGGAAAAGCAACCTGATTTATCGTTTCGCGTTCAGTCGGTCAGCGCGAAACGATAAATCAAAGACCCCCCTCACCCCCGACCCCTCTCCCCAGCGGGGAGAGGGGAGAAGGATCGGTTCCCTCAATCTTCTCAATGGCCCACTGCGCCGCCTCACGCACCACCGGCTCGGGGTCGTTGAGGGCTTGCCGCAAGGCCGGCAGGGCCGCCGAGTTGCCCTGGTTGCCCAGGACTAGGGCCGCATTGCGCAGCAGTCCCGCCCGGCCTGGCCGGTCCAGTGCCGTCGGGCCAAAACGCTCCTCGAATTGCTCCGCGCTCATCCCCAGCAGTTCGATCAGGTCCAGCGTCGCCAGTTCCGGCCGAGGTCGCAGGGCAGGCTCCGGGCGTGGTTGGGGCCTTGCGGTTCCAGGGGCAGACCTCCTGACAGACGTCGCAGCCGAAGACCCATTCGCCCAGTCCGGAGCGCAGCTCCTCGGGGATCGGGCCGCGCAGCTCGATCGTCAGATAGCTGATGCAGCGGCGGGCGTCCAGCAGGCCGGGACCGGCGAAGGCTCCGGTCGGGCAGGCGTCCAGGCACCTGGTACAGCGGCCGCAGTGGCTGGTGTCGTGCCCGGCGTCGGGCGTCAGCTCCAGGTCCAGCAGCAGCGCGCCCAGCAGGAAGTAACTGCCGAGCCGGCGGTCCAGCAGCATGGTGTTCTTGCCGATCCATCCCAGGCCGGCCCGCCGAGCGAAATCGCGCTCCAGCAGCGGCGCCGTGTCCACCACCGCCCGGCCCCGGCAGCCTGGCCGCTCCGCCTGGACCCACGCCAGCAACTGTTTGAGCCGCTGCCGCAGCACGTCGTGATAATCGGCCCCCCGAGCATAGCGGGCTACCCGGCCGTGGCCTTTCCCCGTCGCTGACGCTTCCGGCTCGTTCTCGGGCTGGCTGCCGTGATGCATGGCCAGCATGACCACGCTGCGCACCTCGGGCAGGATCGAGGCCGGGTGACGACGGGCCTCGGCGTGGCGGTGCAGGTAGTGCATCTCGCCGGCATAGCCGCGCTCCAGCCAGTCGCGCAGCCGATCAAACCCCTCGGCCGGGCCGGCGCTGGCGATGCCGGCCCGGGCAAAACCGAGCGCGGACGCTTGCTGTTTCAGGCGGGATTCCAGGGAGTCCATGAAGACATTGTAAGGGCTGGAATCAGACCGTTGACACATTCCCCCCGGAAACCCAGGGCGGTGCCCTGGGCTATCCTGTTGCGCCCCTTCGGGGCGGAAGACAACAGCCAACAAGCCCCGAAGGGGCGCTACACGATAGCCCAGGGCATCGCCCTGGGTTTCGGGGGGAGCGGAATCAGACCGTTGACACCTTCCCGGTGCGGGAGTATTACTATCCTCCACGCAGTGGACGCGAACGCTGCACCGCCTTCTGGTGAATAAGAGGCAAGACGCGGACGTCGAAAGCCACGGAGTTTTCTCCGCGCTGGCCTGCAGCGGAGAGCGTCTACCAGTTGCACAAGGGGAGTTGACATGCGCACGGTGAAGTACAGTCTGCTGACGGTCCTGACGCTGAGCCTGGTTGGCCTGGCGTTTGCCGAGGAGAAGGCCAAGTACACGATCAAGGAAGTCATGAAGATGGCCCATGCCGGCGGCAAGAAAAGCCTGCTGACCAAGGTGTCCTCGGGCACGGCCGACAAGGCTGACAAGGAAAAGCTGGCCGAGCTGTACGCGGCCCTGGCCGCCAACAAGCCGCCTCAGGGAGAGGCCAAGTCCTGGGATGAGAAGACCAAGGCCCTCATCAAGGCTTCCAAGGACGTCCTGGCCGGCAAGGAAGGTTCGGACGCGGAACTGAAGAAGGCCGCCAACTGCATGGCCTGCCACGGCCTTCACAGGCCGAAATGACTTTCGATTGGAAGACAGGTGGAGATCCTTTGAGGCCGAGTCGGTCGTCTGATCGGCTCGGCCCGTTTGATTTCAGACAGGGAGTCTTCAATGATGCGCTCGGTTGCAGGTGTGCTGCTGGTGGGGCTGATCGTGCTGACTGGCTGGCTGGGTCGGGTCGATGCCCAGGGTGCCAAGGCCCCCGACATCAAGGAAGTGATGAGCAAGCTGAACAAGCCGACCGGGATCTACTTCGCCATGGTGCGGGAGCTGAGGGAGCAAGAACCCGACTGGGCCGAGCTGAAGCAGAACGCCCAGGTGTTGAGCAAGCTCTCCGCCGGCCTGGCCCGGGCGACGCCGCCCAAGGGGGATGCCGCTTCCTGGAACAGCCTGGTCAAGGTCTACGTCGAGAACGCGAAGGCCGCCGACGCCGCCGTGCAGAAGATGGACAAGGCCGCCGCCGTGGTCGCCCTGACCAAGATGGGCGAGCCGACCTGCAAGAATTGCCACAAGGTCCACCGCCCCAACTAGGAGAGCCGCCATGTGGGACGGCCCGGCGGTGGCGGCTGCCCTGAAGCAGTGCCCCGTCACCGACGTTCTCTGGATTCCCGACAGCGACCTGGGCCGCTGGGACCAGGCCCTGAGCAGCGACCCGGCCCTGCGCCTGATCCGCGTCTGCCGGGAGGGCGAGGCCGTGGCCATCGCCGGCGGACTCTACCTGGGCGGGCGCCAGCCCCTGGTCATCCTCCAATGCACGGGCCTGTTCGAGGCCGGCGATTCGCTGCGGAACTTCGTCTTCGATCTGAAACTGCCGCTCTTCTTCCTCATCGGGGTGCGCAACTGGAACGCTTACCAGCAGGGTCGGACCAGCGACACCTGCCCGATCTTCACCGAACCGATTGTCCAGGCCTGGCGCATCCCCTACACCCTGCTGACCGACCAGCACAGCCCGGCCGACCTGGTCTCGGCCTATCGGCAGGCGTGGAGCGAGCGTCGAGCCGGAGCGGTGCTGCTGGCCGAGTGAGGTGGTCGCCATGATGTCGCAGCGTGCCGCCCTGGAAGTTCTTGCCCAGAACCGAGGCCGCTCCGTGGTGCTGACCACGATGAGCAGCGTGGCGCTGTGGCACGAGCTGTCCGACACGCCGCTCGATTTCTTTTTCGTTCCCTCGGCGATGGGCCAGGCGCCCACGCTCGGGCTGGGTCTGGCCCTGGCCAGTACACAGCAGGGGAGCGAGCCCGAACGCGGCGTGATCGTGGTCAACGGCGACGGCTGCATGCTGATGAACCTGGGCTGCCTGGTGACGCTGGCGGCGTACCCCGCTCCCCTGTACCTGCTCATCATGGACAATGGGCTCTACGAGGTGACCGGCGGCCAGGCGACGCCCGGCTCCCGGCGCACCGACTTTGCCGGCCTGGCCCGAGCCGCCGGCATTCCGCGTGTCTACACTTTTACCGATCTCGAATCCTGGCAAGCGAGCGCGGCCGAGGCGCTGAGCGGCCCCGGGCCGGTGGTGATCTGGATGCAGGTCGAGGGCCGGATGGGCCAGCCCAGCCCCAGGGCACCCCGGCCGATGGCCGAGCAGATCATGCGCTTGCGGCAGGGGTTGGAAGTCACGGAGCAGGGAACCTGATGCCGTTTCGCGTCGCCTCCTACAACGTGCTGGCCGACTCCTATGTGTTCCCGGACCGCTATCCCGGCGTCCCGCCGGCCATCCTCGATCCAGACCAGCGCGGTCCCGCCCTGGTCCGGCACGTCGCCAACCTGGCCGCGGAGGCGATCTGCCTCCAAGAAGTCGAGCCCGACGTCTTCCACGCACTGGAGCAAGTCCTGGGCCCCCGCGGCTACCAGGGGCATTACACAGCGAAGACCGCTCGCCCGGACGGCTGTGCGACCTTTGTCCGGATCGCGACGCTGCCGGTCCAGTCCGTGTACTCCCTGCACTATGCCGACGGCACGGGAGGCAAACCCAGCTCCGGCCACCTGGCCTTGCTGCTCCTGGTGCAGTGGCAGGGCTGGCCTCTGGTGATCGCCAATACGCACCTGAAATGGGACCAGCCCGGCACGCCGCCGAAGCAATGCTGGGGCTATCGCCAGATCCGGGAATTGCTGGACCGGCGCCCGGAACTGTTTCCCGACGCGCTGGCCTGGATTGTCTGTGGCGATTTCAACGTGACCTCGAACAGCCCCGTGGCCCAGGAACTGCGCCAGGCCGGCTGGATCGACGTTTACCGCGACCACGAACACGTCCGGACCTGCAACACCAACGGCCGGGCTCGCCGGATCGACTATCTCTGGCACACCCCGGACCTCACGTCCCGACCCATCCCGCTGCGCTCCATCACCGACGAGACGACACTGCCGTCGGCCGACGAGCCGTCGGATCACCTGGCGATCCTGGCCTGGTTTGACTGGGCGGCCTGAATCGCTCAGCGTATCGGCCGACACTGAGTTCCTCAATTGAGTACGTCAGGATGGACGATGTCCATGAGCAGGCGGTTGTCTCAGGTGTGCCCGAACAGACCAAAGCGCATGCCTTGCTTCTTGAAGGTTTCCTTGCGGAAGATGGGGTTATAGCGCAGGTACACTCCCAGCCGATACAGCGAACGCATGTTGGTTTTGAGGTCGAAGGCGCGCCAGAAAATAGAGCCAAGGCTATTGAAGCGCGACCGGGCCTGGAAACAGGCCTCGGTCAGCTCCTCGGGGCTCATCAACTGCGGACGAAAGGCGGCGTGGTTGAAGCGATACTGCGGATGCAGCCACCACTTGCCATCGTACAGCAGGCGGCCCTCCGTCTGCAGCTTCTGGTACAACGGCGTGTTCGGATAGGGCATGAGGATGTTGAAGGCCGCGAAGCAGAACTTGTTCTCCAGGGCGAATTCCAGGGTGCGCCGGACCGAGTCTGGCGTGTCGTGGTCGTAGCCCAGGGTGAACGCGGCCCACAGTTGCAGACCGTGATCGCGGATGATCTTGAGCTGGGGTTTGTAGCCGTCGAACCCATCGACAAGGTTGGGGGCCTTCTTCATGGTGTGCAGGTCGTGGGCGTTGAGCGACTCGAAGCCGACCACGTGGCCCACACAGCCGCTCTGGACCATGAGCCGCATCAGTTCCCGGTCGCGGGTCATGTCGATGCTGGCCTGCGACACCCAGTGCAGCTTGAGGGGGATCAGCGCCCGGCACAGGTGCTTGGCAGCCTCGTGATCGGACAGGATGTTGTCGTCCACGAAGAACAGGAGCTTGCGTCCCTGCGCCCGGATCTCCTCGATGGTTTCGCCGACGTCGCGGCAATACTGGGTCTTGCTGAAGAAAACGCTGACGGCGCAGAACGTACAGGCGAACCGGCAGCCCCGGCTGAATTGCAGCAGGGTCACGGGCAGGTAACCCTTGCCGTTGAAGAGGTCGCGGCGTGTCAGCACGCCCGGCTGGGGAGAGCCGACGGGGGCACGGTACAGCGGCTGGAGCCGGTGGTTCCTGGCGTCCTCGATCACCTGACGCCAGAGGAACTCCGCGTCGCCGAGGTAGATCGAGTCGGCATGATCGGCAACCTCTTCGGGAAGGAGCGTGGCATGCATGCCGCCCATGATGACCGGCACGCCGCGCTGCCGGTACGCGGCACTGATCTCGTAGGCCCGGCGGGCGGTGTAGGTCTCGACCGTGATGGCCACCAGGTCGGTCGGTTCCTCGTAGGGAATGGCCTCCATGCGGTCGTCGTAAAGGACCACCTCGACGTCGGCCGGCGTCAGGGCGGCAAGGACGCCGAGCTGCAACGGCTCCATCCGCCCCTCGTCCACGTAGAGGCTGTGTTCCTGTCTGCCGATGTTGGGCTTGATGAGGGTGAGCTTCATGACGGCTCCCCGGCCGGCTCCAGGACGGTGTCGTCGCCCAGCGCCAGGCCCTGCTTCTTGTGGATCTCCCGGCGTGAGATCAGGTTGGACAGCAGGTAGACGCCCAGGCGGTAGAGGCTGCGGCAATTGGTCCGTGGAGCCAGGGCCCGTTTGAAGATGGACCCATAGCGGTTGAACGCGGAACGGGCGCGAAAGCAGCCGGCGGTGAGCTGGTCGGCCGTCATGCCGCGTGGCTGAAACGTCGCCTGGCCATAGCGATACTCCGGGGCCAGCCACCAGCGCCGGTGCAGCAGCCGGCCTTCCGCGCGCAAGCGATCGTACAGGCGCGCGCCCGGCGTCGGCGTCAGCGGGTTGAAGTTCGCCAGGTAGAAGTTGGAGCGCAGGGCGAACTCCACGCTGCGGTCGAAGGCATCAACCGTGTCATGGTCATAGCCGAAGACGAAGGTCCCGTAGATCATGATGCCGTGGTCCTGCAGCTTGCGGACCGAGGTCGCGTAGTCGCCGTGCTTGAGGTTCCAGGTTTTTTTCATCTGAGTCAGGTTGCGGGCGTCGAGCGACTCGAAGCCGACCACGGCGGTCAGACAGCCACTCCGCTCCATCAGCTTCAGCAGGCGGTCATTGGCGGCCACGTCAATGCTGACCTGGCAGGACCAGCGAATCCGCAGCGGCACCAGGGCGCGGAACAATTCCTCAGCCCGCGGCACGTCGAGAAAGATGTTATCATCGACGAGGAAGACGTGCTTGTGGCTGAGGGACTGGATCTCGGCGACGACCTCGCGGACGGGCCGCTGGCGCAGGTTGACGCCATAAAAGGCGTGGATGGAGCAGAAGTCGCAGGCATACCGGCAGCCCCGACCATACTGCACCAGGTTGATGGGGGCGTAGCGCTTGCCGCGGAAGATGCGCCGATCCGGAGGAGGTCCCTGGAGCGGCGGTTGGTCGGCTTGCTGATACCGGCGGCGGAGCTGTCCCCGCCGGGCGTCGCGGACCACTTCTTCCCACAAACCCTCGGCGTCGCCGATGACCACGGCGTCGGCGTAGGCCAGGGCCTCGTCCGGCAAGAAGGTGGGATGGTAGCCGCCCAGGACGACCGGAACGCCCCGACGCCGAAAACGCTGGGCGATCTGGTACGAATGCCGGGCGGTATACGTCTCGACCGTCAGCGCCACCAGGTCTGTCGGCTCGTCATAGGGGATCGGTTCGAGGCGTTCGTCAACGAGGACCGTTTCCACGTCGGGCGGCGTCCGAGCGGCCAGGATGGCAAAGACGAGCGGCTCCATCGCATCGGAGGCGCGGAAGTCGCTCAGGTTGGGACGGACAAAGGTGATTTTCATGGGCAGCGCTCCGCGCCAGGGGGCTGGGCCCCAGGGTATCCTTACCAATTCCCCCCTCTTGTAGCATGGCGCTCAGGGAATTGTCAATCAGTTCAAAGTCCCCGGGTGCCTATCCGCAGCTGCGCCGAGGGCTCAGGGGCCCGAAAACACAAGCCCGGAGCAGAAGCGACGGGACAACGGCGTGTCCCGTCGCTGGCGCTCCGGGCTTGTGTTTCTCGGTCCCTGCCGCGCAGTTGCGGATAGGCACCCGTGCGCCTCGACGATCTGCCGCGGTCAAGGTTCGGGTTACTGGACGTCGGGGATGCCGGGGTGGTCCGCCGGTCGAGGCCCGGGGGCGGGCCAGAAGAACCTGCGCTCGGTCTCCAGGATGGGGACGTCGTTGATGCTGGCTTCGCGTCGCCGCATCAGTCCGCGCTCGTCGAACTCCCACAGCTCGTTGCCGTAGCTGCGAAACCAGCGGCCGGCGTTGTCGTGCCACTCGTACTGGAAGCGCACGCCGATCCGGTTGCCGGTGAAAGCCCACAGGGCCTTGACCAGGCGGTAATCCCGTTCCCGTTCCCACTTGCCGGCGAGGAAGGCCCGGATTCTGTCGCGGCCGGTCACGAACTCGCTCCGGTTGCGCCACACCGAGTCCTCCGTGTAGGCCAGGGCCACGCGGTTCGGATCGCGCGAGTTCCAGGCGTCCTCGGCCAGTCGCACCTTTTGCGTGGCCGTCTCCAACGTGAACGGCGGGGCAATCACCGCGGGCGGATTCGGAATTAGCAGGTTTGAGGTCATGATCAACTCCTTGCGTTTGTCAGGGCGTCCGGGCCAGCAGCGAGGCCGCTGGCCTGAACGTCCTGCTGTTGGTGGTGATTGATCCAGACTTCTCCCGCACGGCATCAGACAGAGGCCGGCTCCGGCATCAGCTCCGGGGCTTTCGGGAAGTCCACGTCGGTCCGGGCGACGTTGTTGAAGTAGTTGGTGAAGACGTCGAGCGCCACGTGGGCGACCACCTCGGCGATGGCCCCGTCGTCGAAGCCCGCCGCGCGGACCTCGGCCAGGCCGGCGTCGCTGACCCGGCCGCGGCTCTGAACCACCTGGACGGCGAAGCGGATCAGGGCGTCGGTCTTTGGGTCCACAGCCGCGCCCAGCCGGCTGTCACGGATCTGCTCGCTGGTCAGACCGACCATCTTGCCGATGGTCGAGTGCGCCGCCAGGCAGTAGTCGCAGCCGTTGGCCTGGGCCACCGCGAGGGAGATCTGCTCGCGGACCTTCGGCGAGAGGCTGCCCTTGCTCAGGGCCCCGCTGAATTGCAGGTAGCCGTCGAGGACGGCCGGGGAATTGGCCATCGCTCGCGTCATGTTCGGAACCAGCCCGAGCTTGCTCTTCACCGTGTCGAGCAGGCTGCGGGCACGGTCGCTGGCGGTTTCATTGGTGAGCTGCTTGAGGCGTGACATGGTCGTTATCCTTTCGTCTTTTGAGTTTTGCTCCACCCTTCGATTTGGGCGGGTTGGGAGGGAGGAAATCACTTCTCGTGCCAATGGACAGCGATTTCTCCAAGCCATTGATGCTGCCTCACTTGTGACAACCAAGCAGCGATCAGGCGTCTTACGGGATTTCGTTGATTCACGAATTCTCGTAAACTGCTTACGAAAGCTCGTCAAGAGGTTCCCATGACCACGCCACTTTGCACCCCGCTGTTCCGCGATCCCAAACGGCTGCTCCTGGACATGGCCCGCGAACACGCATTGCCGGCGCTGCTGCGGCTGGTCGTCGATCGGTTGGCGGAGTCCCCGCGGGTGGCGCTGGCCCGGATCTGGCTGGTGCAGCCCTCCGAGAGCTGCGCTGGCTGTCCGATGCCAGCCGAGTGCCGGGAGCGTTCGGAGTGCCTGCACCTGGTCGCCAGCAACGGCCGGTCGGTTGCTGATCCGCGGGTGACGTGGACGCGGCTGGATGGGGCGTTCCGCCGCTTCCCGCTGGGGGTGCAGAAGGTCGGGCAGATCGCGGTAACCGGTAAGCCGCTGGAGATTCCTGATCTATCGCCGGACCCGCCTGACTGGGTGGTGGTGCCGGACTGGATGCAAGCCGAGGGAATAGCCGGCTTCGGCGGCCAGCCGCTGATCCACCGCGGGCAGGTGCTCGGCGTGCTGGCCGTCTTCGCCCGCGGTGCCATCGGCCCGGAGTGCATGGACTGGCTGCGGACCATCGCCGACCACGCCGCCGCCGCCATCGCCACCGCGCGGGCGTTCGAGCAGATCGAGCAGTTACGGGCGAAGCTGGAGATGGAGAACGAATACCTGCGCGAGGAGGTGACGCAGGCCGGGGCGTTCGGCGAACTGATCGGTCAGGGTCCGGCACTTGGGGCGGTGGCCCGGCAAATCGACCTGGTGGCCCCGACCGAAGCGGCCGTCCTGATCCTGGGCGAGAGCGGCACCGGCAAGGAACTGGTCGCCCGCGAGGTCCACCGGCGGAGCAAGCGGGCGAGCCGGCCGCTCGTCAAGGTGAACTGCGCGGCGGTGCCGCGCGAGCTGTACGAGAGCGAGTTCTTCGGCCACACCCGAGGCGCGTTCACCGGGGCGCTGCGTGACCGGGCCGGGAGGTTCGAGCTGGCCGATGGCGGCACCCTGTTCCTCGACGAGGTCGGCGAGATTCCGCTGGAGTTGCAGGCGAAGTTGCTCCGCGTGCTTCAGGAGGGAGAACTGGAGCGGATCGGTGAGGAGCGCACCCGGAAGGTCAACGTCCGCCTCATCGCCGCCACCAACCGCGACCTGCGCGCCGAGGCCGAGGCCGGGCGCTTCCGCCAGGACCTGTACTATCGGCTCAGCGTGTTCCCCGTCGAGCTACCGCCGCTCCGCAAGCGCGTGGAAGACGTGCCGTTGCTGGCCGAACACTTCCTGGCCCTGGCTGCCCGCAAGCTCGGTCGGCCGAAGCCGCGGCTGACCCTGGCGAACGTCCAGCAGCTGCAACGCTATCCCTGGCCGGGCAACGTCCGGGAGCTGCAGCACGTGATCGAGCGGGCGGTCATCACCGCGGACGGCACTCGCCTGACGATCGATTTGCCAGCCGGTGCCGTCGGATCGCCAGGCGAGGCGGACGCGCCCATTCCGGTGGTCGATGAGAAAGTGCTGACCGACGCCGAGATGCGGCTGCTGGAGGCGAACAACATTCGGGCGGCATTGAGGCGGGCGGGGGGCAAGGTCTCGGGACCCGGTGGAGCAGCCGAGCTGCTCGGCATCAAGCCGACCACCCTTGCGTCCCGGATCAAGGCCCTGGGCGTGTCGCCGTAGGGGGAAGAACGGGTCGGATGCAAAGCGGGATAGGATTGCCCCCGTACTTCTCCTGCAGATCAACCAACTGCGGGTCATTGGCGTTATCCTCAGCCCTTGGCCAGCGCGGCATAGTCGAGCCGGGCCAGGTGCGTGGCCGTGGTCCGAGCGCAGGCCGACTGTTGCAGCACCAGCACGTCGTGGTCGGCCTGATCGTCCAGCACGAAGAACTTGACCGGCAGTCTCGCCCAGGCCGCGGTCGTGGTTTCGACAGTCCACGCCCTCGGTTTTCAGGGCCCCGGCGCCGGCTGGTTCTTCGGCGCGGGCGCGTCAGGCAAGCGCCAGAGACGGAGGGTCTTGTCTCTGCTGCCCGAGACGACGTGAGACCCATCCGGTGCGTAGGCCACGCCATCGATCACCTCCCCGTGGCCCGTGAAACGGGTCAATTCCCGCAGCGTCGTGCCGTCTACCGCCCAGAGGATGAGTTCTTTTTGGTGGTTGCCGGCCACGACACGCTTGCCGTCGGGGGAAACCGCCAGGCAATTGCTCGCCCCGGCAGGCGCTCGCATCAGCTCCCGGCCTGCCTCCAGGTCCCACAGGTGGATCAGGCTATCATGGCTGACACAAACGCCCCGCTTGCCATCCGGGAGAAAGGCCACGCTCATCACGTAGCCCATCCCATACTGGAAGACATGGAGCGTTGTGCCCTTCTCCAGGTCCCACAGGCGCATGGTCTTGTCGGCACTCCCTGACAACGCTTGCCGTCCGTTCGGCGAAAAGGTGACGCAATAAACCCAGTGGGTGTGCGCTGTCAAGCACTGTAACTGCTTGCCGGTTGTCAGGTCCCACAGCCGAATGGTTCGATCGGCACCGCCGGACAGAACGCGCTTGCCGTCCGGAGAGATGGCCACACAATGCACGGCGGCCGTGTGGCCATCGAAGCGCCGTACCTCCTTGCGGGTCTCCACGTCCCACAGCCGTACCATCTTGTCCTCACTCCCCGAGAGGATCTGTTTGCCGTCCGGTGTAAAAGCCACACTGTTGACCCATCCATTGTGGGCCGTCCACCGGGCCACCTGCTTGTCGGTCCACGGGTCCCACAGCACGACCTGGCCATCTTCGGTCCCGCAAGCCACAAGCCGGCCGTCCGGCGAAAAGGCCACGGACCGCGCCCAGCCCGGGGAGGGCTGGGTGAGTCGCACCTCTCCCACTTTCTCCTTCGCGGGGAGCTGGACGTCGCCAGGCTTCGTCAGCTGCTTGATCTCAATTTTGCGGAAGGACACCTGGGTCACTTCGTCATGGTGCTGCAAGACGATGTTTCCCCTGAGCAGCCGATCGGGCCGGATTTCGGTGTAGTCCGCGGTTTCCTTGCCATTGACCAGCAGTCGAATGCGATTGCCCGTGGCCAGGATCTCGTAAGTAAACCAAGTGTCGGCCGGCACGGGCGATTCCTCGATGGGGACGAGCCCGTAGAGCGAGCCTGTTTTCTGCCGCTGGTCCGGATTGAGAGTGATCTGGGCCTCGTAATCGCCAATGAACGTGACTGGTTTGTGGGCACGGAAATAGATGCCGCTGTTGCCCCGAGCGTTGATCCTGGCTTCCGCCCGCAGATGGAAGTCGCCGAAGTCGGCACGGTCAGTGTAGAGATGATCGGTTGGCCCGGAGCAGGTGATGGCACCATCGACCACCTTCCAGTTGCCACTCCCTCCTCCGACCCTGCCCCAGCCGGTCAGGTCCTTGCAGTTGAAGAGCGGCACCCAGCCGGGCTCGGCGGGCAGCACGGGGTGTTTGCGGCGAATGCTGACAGCTACCGTGTCGCCGCGTTTCAGGTCGAACTTTTGATCGGCGGGCAAGGCGATCTCGAAGCCGTCGGGATCGTCCTTCAGTTTGAGCGTGTAGGCGCCGGTATCGAGGAGCCAGGTCTTTTTCGTTCTGGGATTGACGATTTCGACTTCCTTGCCGTTCTTGAGGATGACGACCTGGACATTTTCGTCCTCGGTGGTGATCTCAATGGTCCCCTTGTCGGTGACGATGTAGTAAATGCCGCCGGCGGCCAGCAGGCCCAACAAAGCGAAGACGGCGACGGCCACCGCGATCAGCGGGCGAGCCGGACCGCGCGAACGGGCGGGCTGCTTGCCTTTTTTCACCCGGGTCTTTCCGGGGCTCGGCTCGCCGGGCCTGATTCCACCGTCGGTGATCGCGTCCGTTTTGTCCTCCGACCTTTTTTTCATCGCGAGCTTGTTCTCGATCGTCTGGAGTGCCTGCACGACTTCCGCGGCGCTTCCCATGCGCTGGAGCGGGTCCTTTTCGAGCAGCTTCATCACCAGATCGGACAGCTGGGACGGCACCGCGGCGTTGAGCTGGCGCGGCGGCGGCGGGTTGGTGGTGGCCACGGCCATCAAGGTGCTGATCGTGTCGCGCCCCTGGAAGGGCAGCTCGCCGGTGCAGAGCTGATAGAGCACACAACCCAGGCTGAACAGATCGCAGCGGGGGCCCACGGCATCGCCGCGGCCCTGCTCGGGGGCCATGTAAGCCGGCGTGCCGACGATGGCGCCTTGCTGGGTCAGGGTCGCCTTCTGCTCCGCCGAGCGGGCCAGGCCGAAGTCGAGGATCTTGACGCGGCCCCCGGGAGCTTCCAGCCAGACGTTGCCCGGCTTGATGTCCCGATGGATCAGACCGCGCTCGTGGGCTGCCGCCAGCCCCTCGGCGATCTCCTTGCCGATGCGCACCACCTCGCGGATCGGCAGCGTCTGCTCGCGCTGCAGGCGGACGTCGAGCGGTTCGCCCTTGAGGAACTCCATCGCCAGGAAGGGCACGCCGCGGTCCTCATCGACCTGGTAGACGCGGACGATGTGGTCGTGCTCCACCGCGGCCATCGCCTGGGCCTCGCGCAGGAAGCGCTGGCCGGCGCTGGCGCTGGCGGCCAGCCCAGGCAGCATGGCCTTGACGGCCACGGCGCGTTTGAGCAGCGGGTCCTCGGCCTTGTAGACGACGCCCATGCCGCCAAAGCCGAGGACCTTGAGGATGCGGTACTTGCCCAGCCGGCCCAGCTCGTCGTCGGCCTGGGATGGTGCCAGGAACTCGGTCAGGCTGGGGTCGTGGCCGCTGGCGGGCGCCTTGCTGTCGAGAGTGGTGTCGAGCTTGCCAGCCTGGGAATGGGTCGGCCGCTCGCTGAGCGAGTCGGCGGCTGGCGCCTTGGCGGGCGCCGAGGCCGGTTCGGGAGGCAGGGTGTACTCGTCGGCGGAGACCGCGGGGCCGGCGGCAACCGGGGCGGGCACGGCGACGACCTGGCCGCAGCCGGGGCACTTGATCTTCTTGCCGGCCAGGGTGTCCTTGACCGCGAGCTTCTTCTGACACGAACCGCAGCTGACGGTGATCATGGCTGCTCCTTGGGGGACAGACCTGGGGGATGCCGGACGCAGCGTCTTGAGTCGTTGCATCAGCCCGTCGAGGACCGGGCTGGAGGAGAAGGGCTCGCAGTGGGTTTCCTCGCTCAGCAGTGCGGCGAGGGTGTCCCGGCCGCGGGCCAGCGCCTGCAGTTTCTCCAGGCAGCAGGCACAGCCCAGGACGTGTGCTTCCCGGGCCTGGGCCTGTTCCTCCGGCAGGTCGCCCAGGAAGAGCTGTTCCAGTTCCGCGCTCGACGGACAGAGGACAACAGGCATGGCGCAAACCTCCAGGGGATGGCAGCCGGGACGCGACTCACCGGGCCGGCAAGAGACCCTTCTGCATACAGGTACGCTCGGGAAGGGAAAAGTCTGTCAAAAAAACAAGGACAGCAAACTTGACTGGAGAACGCCGCCTGGCGGCTGGCCCGGCAGGTGAAGCCGGTCAGCAGCGAGAGGAGGAACACTAATCCGCGCTAATCTTCGCTAATCGAAGCAAGGAAACCCGCATGCCGATTAGTGCAGATTAGCGTGGATTAGTGTTCCGATCTCCTGTGACCTGCCGGGTTACCCGGCAGCAGTCGTCTCTTCAGTCACGTTTGCCGCCGTAGAAAAAAACCGTGGTTCATTCCATCAGGCCGGCCAGCTCCTGGCGCAGCCGGCGCAGCACTCGGCAGCGGGCCAGGTAGACGGCGTTGTCGGTCAGGCCCAATTCGCGGGCCACGTCGGCGACGGTGCGGCTCTCGACCACTGTCTTCCAGCAACTCTGCCAGGTGGCCGGCGCGAACTCGGCCTGCATCAGCTGGAGGGCCCGGCGGGCCAGCTCCTTGTGATATTCCTTCTCCCAGAAAAGCTCGGCGACGTCGGGCAGCTGTTCTTCCTGCGGCCGCTGCGCCAGGGCACGGTCGGCCCGGACCTCGCGGCGTTTGCGGTCGCGCAGTTTGTTCAGCAGCAGGGTGCGCAGCCAGCCGCGAAACTTGCTGCTGGGATCGTACTGAAAGGAGGGGAGCGTCTGCACCAGGGCGACGAAGACCTCCTGCACCAGGTCGGCGCTATCGTCCTCGCTCTCGCCGCAGCGGCGCGCCCAGGCGAACAGCAGCGGGGTATACAGATCGACGAGCCGGCTCCAGGCCGCTTCATCACCGGGTTCGCGCAGGCGCTCCAGCAGCGTCGGCGAGGTCGTGTGCATGGCCGATCCGGGTCAGGGTCTTCGGGTTGAAAAGATGGTTGAATGATACCCGATGGGACTGCTGACCAGCAAGTACGTACGAACTGAGTTTGGGAATTGTGCGGAGGAGCAGCTGGCCTCACATGCCTTGCTCAATCGTTCTCGGGATGTCCCTTGAGCGACCGTCCCGCCACCCGCGCCACGAGCCGCACCTTCTGATCCGTACACAGCTCCGACAGATACCGTCCCTTGGCCGCCTCGATCCACCGCACCTTGCGCTTGCCATAATCGGCCACGACCTGCACCAGCACCGGCCCCGGACATTCCAGGGCCGCCTTGATGCCACCCTCCAGCGTCATCGGTGAATCGATCCGCACGAAGCCCAGCCCGTAACCCTTGGCCAGCGCGGCATAGTCGAGGTGGGCCAGGTGCGTGGCGGTGGTGCGAGCGTAGGCCGACTTTTGCAGCATCTGCATGTAGTGATACGCCTGATCGTCCAGCACGAAGAACTTGACCGGCAGTCCCTCTCGGGCCGCGGTGGTGGTTTCGATGCCGCTCATCAGGAAGCAGCCGTCGCCCGTCACGGTCACGCACAGCCGGCACGGATTGGCCCGCTGAGCGCCGATGGCTGCCGGGATCGACCAGCCCATCGACTGGTTGTCGGTCGGGTTGAAGTAGGTCCGCGGCTGGCACACCGTGAACGCCTCGGCGGCCCAGTGTTCGGTCAGCGACACGTCCATGAACACCAGCGTCTCGGGGGGAGTGCCGCGCCGCAGAGCCAGCAGGAACGCCATCGGATCGATGCCGCAGGTGGCATAGACCTTCTGATGCTCACAGGCATCCTGGGCCTTCCATTTGTGGATGCACTCGACCAGGTGCGGGTCGGGCGGTCTCTGGATCAGGTCGGCGTGTTCGAGCAGCTTTGCCAGGAAGACGCCGCTGTCGGCGTGGACGCAAACGTCGGTCTTGAGGATCTTGCCCAGGTTGTTCGGGTTGGCATCGACGTGGATCACGTGCGGATGCTGGGGGATGGAGTAGAAGCCGGTCGAAACCTCGCTGTAGCGAACGCCGATGGCCAGCACGACCTCGACCTGCTTGAAGGCCAGCTCCGCCGTGCGGGTGCCCTGGGGACCGTAGCCCCAGCCGACGGCCAGGGGGTGCAATTCGTCGATCACGCCCTTGCCGGAGACGCTGGTCGCCACCGGGGCTTGCAGCACCTCGGCGACCTGGAGCAGGGCCTGGCAGTGGTCCATGCAGCCCATCCCGGCGTAGATGCCGACCTTGCAGGGCTTGTGCGGCGTGCCCTTGCAGGCCAGCAGGGCCAGGGCTTGCTGAAACGCGGCCTCGTCAAAGGGCAAGTCCGGCAGCGTGGGCGGCGGGCACGCAAACTGACACGCCTGGGCCAGCAGGTGATAGGGCACCACCACGGCCGCCGGGCCCGGTTCGCCGCTCCTGGCCAGGCAGAACGCCTGGCGGACCGCCCCCGGGATGTCGCCGCACGTCTGGACCGGAAAGACGCCCTTGCAGATCGGCTGCAGCAGGGCGACGTTGGCCAGCGCGTGGACCTGGAAAGCGCGAAACTTGTCGCCCCGGGCCACGTCTCCCGCGATCACCACCATGGGCACGCTGTCCAGCAGGGCCTCGCCAATCCCCGTGAGGGCATTGGTGATGCCCGGCCCGGGCACCACGCACAGGACGCCGGGCCTGCCGGTGCTGCGGGCGTAGCCGTCGGCCATGCACGCGGCCGATAGCTCGTGGGTCACCAGCAAGTACGGCAGACAGCGGGCCTTGAATTCGTCCCAGAGTTCGTTCTGCTGAGCACCGGGAATGCCGAAGACGCAGTCCACGCCCTCGGTCTTCAGGGACTCGACCAGGGCGCCGGCACCAGTCATCTTCCCGCAGACCCATCCAGGGGCCGGGGCCGCGTTGGCTTCGGGGGGACGGATCGGTTGCAGGGCAACCAGGGCGGCGGTGGCCGCGGCTGTCTTGAGGGCGGATCGGCGAGAAATTGGCGGGGTCATGGCGGGATCCTTCGCAATTCATAACTCGTAATTCGTAATTCGGCGTCTGCTTCCCGAATGACGAATGACGAATGACGAATGACGAATGACGAATGACGAACGGCGAGCGACTGTAAGGAAGAGGAAGGGTAGGCAAAGCCCGGCGAAAGGCGAACGGGCCCAGAAGGATTGTCTTGCTTGAAACAAGGCCGGCTGGGTAAGATGTCTGTATGAGTGGCCTTCGGGAAAAGTTCCAAACTGGGTCCATCGCTCTGACAGCAGTCCTGACACTGCTGACCAGTGGTCCCCATTTTGACTGCATTTGCCCGAATGGGCGGGTCAAACCCTTCTGTCTGAGCTTCCTTTCAGGCACTTCTCGTTGCTGTGGTGGGACCTGCTGCCAGCCGGCAAAACAGGAACAAAACGAACGAGTTTCCCTTCCTGTGTCGGGTAAACGCTCCTGCTGCTCTCGTTACAAGAATGATGAGGCGACCGCTCCGCCGCGCACTTCTTTCCAGGTAGGCGGGACCGGCTGCAAGAAGATCCCGGCGCCGATCAAGGTGGCCACCAAGTCCGAGGGAGTTCAACTTCTCGCTCGTGGCCTTGCTGCCAACGTGCTGGCAACCCCGCTGCCGCCTCTCTTCGACACGGCGGCCCTGACCCGGAATGGCAGTCTCTCTGTCGAGTCCACCGGTCTTTCGCCTCCGCGGGACCTGGTTGTGGTCCTGCAGCACTTCCTCATTTGAGCCTCACTTCTCCACGGCCAGCAATCAGCGTTTCCATGCGACCGAAGTGAGGTTGAGCGCTCGCTCACCTCGATCGGCAAGACCTTCTCCTGGGGCGACCAGAGCTTCCCGGCTCCAGGCCTCGGGACATTCTCGGGAGATGATCATGTCTGAGCGGAAGGTGTTTCTGGACGGGGTGCCGGGCACGAATGGCAGCTTGTCCAATGATGAGGGCGGCTTGCGGGCGCCGCCCGGGTTGAGCCCACTGGGGAAAGCCTGGTGGTGGTTCCACTTCGCCATCCTGGTCAAACTGGCCCGCTTGCGCTTCATCGCCATCCTGGTGGTCATCGGTGTCGTCATTGCCAAATGGGACACGCTCCGGCCTACTACGAGAAGTGGACCCGGCCCTTGTTCGGCCAGGAGACGGCTGTCAGTTCGGATACCGAATACTGGTGCCCGATGCACCCTGCCATCGTCCGGGACCATCCGGACAAGTGTCCCATTTGCGGCATGCCCCTCTCCAAGCGCAAGAAGAGTGTCGCCAAGCGAAGGAGAATCGTTGCCGTCCGGCGTCGTCAGCCGGGTGCAACTCACCCCCTACAAGGTCGCCGTGGCCGGCATCGAGACCGCGGAAATCGGCTACCAGCCCCTGACCAAGGACATCGCCGCCGTCGGCTTCGTCGAATTCGACGAGCGTAAACTGACCCGCATCACGGCCCGGGCCACCGGCAAGAGCCGCATCGACAAGCTCTACGTCAACGTGACCGGCCAGATCGTCGAGAAAGGGCGAACCGCTGGCCGAACTCTATAGCCCGGACCTGGTCGTCACAGTGCAGAACCTGCTCGATGCCCGCCAAAGCGGCAACCAGAGCCTGGAGCGCATGGCCCGCGAGCGGCTCCGGCTCTGGGGCATCGACGAAGAGCAGATCGACGAGATCCTCCAGACCGGCAAGCCCATCACGCACGTCACCATCCGCTCGCCGATCCGCGGCCACGTCATCAAGAAGTATCAGGTCGAGGGCGAGTACGTCGAGGAAGGGGCCCGACTGTACGACGTGGCCGACCTCTCCACCGTCTGGATCGAGGCCCAGGTCTACGAGGACGAGGTGGCATTGCTCAAGGAAGGGCTGCTCGGTCCGAGCGACCACCAAGTCCTTCCCCAACCGCGAGTTCACAGGCAAGCTGGCGTTCCTCCATCCGCACCTGGACGCCACCACCCGGACGCTGACGGTGCGTTTCGACATGGACAACCCGAGCAACGACTTGCGGCCGGGGATGTACGCCACGGTCCATCTCCAGGTGCCGGCCACCGAACTGGCTGACGCTCGCCGCAAGGGCGCGCTGGCGACGGAGAGCCAGAAACAATCGCTCGCACAAGGAAGGGCTGGTGCTGGCCGTGCCGGAACGGGCCGTGATCGACACCGGCAGCCGGAAGTTCGTCTACCGCGAGACAGACCCCGGACGTCTACGATGGCGTCGAGGTCGAGCTGGGGCCGCGCTGCGGCGGCTACTACCCCGTGATCCGCGGCCTCCAGCCGGGCGAGCGGGTGGCGACCGCCGGCTCGTTCCTGATCGACGCCGAGACGCGGCTGACCGCCGGGGCCGGTTCGACCTACTTCGGCGCCAGCGGCGGCCCCCAGGCGAGCTCACCGCTCCGCGACCACATCCGCCCGTCCGTCCATGACTCGCGACGAGGAGGACAAGGCCAGGACCGTCCTGGCCAAGCTCAGCCCGGCGGATCGGCGCGCTGGCCGAGGCCCAGGGTTCTGTCCGGTCCTGCGGCAACCGGCTCGGCTCGATGGGTATGCCCGTGTCAAGCTCCTGCTCGAGGGGCAGAAGGTGTTCCTCTGCTGCAAGGGCTGCGTCAAGAAAGCCCAGGCGATCGAGAACAGGCACCTCGCCCAGCGTTGCCGAGCTGAAGGCCAGAGCCAAAAGTCGGTGCGTCCAGATCGCTCCCTGCCGCGGCCATCACGTCCGACAGCAGTGACATAGAGGACGCCAAGGTCAAGGCGAACCTGGCCAAGCTCAGCCCGAGGATCGCCGGCTGGCCGAGGAGCAGGGGTACTGTCCGGTCGACAGGACGTCCGGCTGGGATCGATGGGTGTGCCGGTCAAGATCGAGCTCAAGGGGCAGAAGGTATTCCTGTGCTGCAAGGGCTGCAGGACGACGCCCTGGAAGACCCCGACCAGACGCTGGCCAAGGTCAAGAAGCTCAAGGCGAAAGCGAGGAGCCCTCGCAAGTGACCATCCCGAAGAGCCGATGGGGGCGGCAGTCGAGCCAGCGGAGAAGCAGTCGGGTTGCGCTGACGCTTGCTGTTGGTTTAGTGCTGTCCGCCCCCACCCTTGCAAGAGCCTGCCTCCTGGACGAGGAGATCAGACCATGATCGAAAAAATCATCGAGTACTTCGATCCGCAATCGCTTCCTGGTCCTGATCCTGGCGGCGGCGCTGGCCGTGCTGGGCGTCTACGCCGTGCTCAACACGCCGGTGGACGCCATCCCCGACCTGAGCGAGAACCAGGTCATCGTCTTCACCGACTGGATGGGCCGCAGCCCCAGCGAGATCGAGGACCAGATCACCTATCCGCTGTCGCTCAAGCTGCAAGGGCTGGCCGGCGTCAAGGCGGTGCGGTCGTCGTCGCGAGTTCAACTTCTCGATGATCACCATGATCTTCGAGGACAACATCGATTTCTACTTCGCCCGCCAGCGCGTGCTGGAACGGCTGACGCTGGCCAGCACGTTCCTGCCGCCGGGCGTGGTGCCCTACCTGGCCCCCGACGCCACGGCCCTGGGCCAGATCTTCTGGTACACGGTGGAAGGCGAGGCCAGCTCGACCCGGGCCGGCTGCTGGGCGCTCCAGAACTGCTACGTCGGCCCCGAGCTCAACTCCGTGCCCGGGCGTGGCCGAGGTGGCCATCGGTCGGCGGCATGCCCATGGAGTATCAGATCGACGTCGACCCCAACGCCCTGCGCGCCTACGGCGTCACGCTCGGCGAGCTGTACGCCGCCGTCGCCAGCAGCAACTCGGCCGGTCGGCGGCCGGCGTCGATCCAGAAGAACAACGCCGAGTACATCGTCCGCGGCGTCGGCTGGATCGAGAACACCCGGGACATCGAGAACACCGTCATCAAGCGAGGTCGAGCGGCACGCCGATCTACGTCAAGAACGTGGCCACGGTCCAGCTGGGCACGCAGTTCCGCCGCAGCGTCTTCGAGAAAGACGGCAACGAGGTCGTCGGCGGCGTCGTGCTGATGCGGCACGGCGAGAACCCGCTGGCCGTCACCAAGCGGATCAAGGAGAAGATCCAGGAGCTGCAGCCCGGCCTGCCCGAGGGCGTGCACATCGTGCCCGGCCTACGACCGCACGCGGCTGATCCACGGCGCGATCCACACGCTCACCGAGGTGATGTGGCACGAGATGATCATCGCCTCGTGGCCATCCTGCTGATCCTGATGCACTTCCGCAGCGTGTTCGTGATCTGCGTGACGCTGCCGCTGGCCGTGCTGTTCTCGTTCCTGCTGATGTGGCTGCTGCGCGTGCTGCGCATCGTCGACGTCCAGGCCAACATCATGTCGCTGGCCGGCATCACCATCTCCATCGGCATCCTGGTCGACCAGGCCATCGTGATGGTCGAGAACGCCACGCACCATCTCAAGGAGCATTTCGGCGACAGCAAGGTGACGGGCGACACCCGCGAGATGGTCATCCGCGCCTGCCGCACGGTGGGCCGGCCGATCTTCTTCTCGGTGCTGATCATCCTGATGTCGTTCATCCCGGTGTTCGCCTGAGCGGCCGCGAGGGCAAGCTGTTCCACCCGCTGGCCTTCACCAAGAGCTTCGCCATGATCGGCGTGGCGCTGATCTCGGTCACGCTGGTGCCGGCCCTGATCCCGACGTTCATCAAGGGCCGGCTGCGCGGCGAGGAGGAAAACTGGATCGTCCGCAGCTTCATCGACATCTACAAGCCGCTGCTGACCTGGGCCCTGCCGCGGCGGAACCTGGTCATGTGGACGTTCGCCGCGCTGCTGATCCTGGCGGCCGGCATGTTTCCGCTGCAGGCGGTCTTCGGCATGGGTGCTCGCGACCACGACTGGGAAATCGCTTTCTTCGTCGTCCTGGCCGTGGTCATCGTCGCTGACGGTGGTCTTCATCGCAGGGCTGGCACTGGCAGGCTCGTCAGCTTCGTCAGCCTGGTGCTGCTTGGCCTGGTGGCCTACCACTTTCCCAAGATCGGCGTGGAGTTCATGCCGGCCCTGGACGAAGGCAGACGGCCTGGACATGCCGATCACGGTGCCGCGGGCCAGCGTCACCGAGGCGGCCGACGATCTCAAGGCCCGCGACGCCCTGCTGCGGCGGTTTCCCGAGGTCGAGTCGGTCGATCGGCAAGGCGGGCCGGGCCGACACGCCGACCGACCCGGCCCCGCTGGACATGGTCGAGACGTTCGTCAACTTCCGGCCCAAGGAACTGTGGCCGCAAGCGGGTGCTGCGCTTACGACGACGCGGCCCGGCAGACGCGGCTGGTGCTGGCGGCGCTGGAGCAGCGGGGTTATCTTCAGCGCCGGCAGACGCCGACGACCGCGACGCCCTGATCAACGACGCCGACGATGAAGGCGCTGACGCAGTTCGACGAGACGATGCGCGAGCTGGCCCTGCAGCGCTACCAGGAATTCGAGCGCGAGCTGGGCCCGCTGCTGACGCGCTTCGCCGTCGAGGAGACGCTGCGCCGCTTCCGTGCGGCCGGCTTGCTCCACTGGCCGCACGGAGGTGAGCGAGCAGGCGGAAATCGACCAGCTGGTCGAGGAGCTGACCTCCGCAGTACGGCTCCTGGCTGGCGAGGCATCCGGCCCTGGAAGACGTCACCAAGATGACGCAGGCCGTGGCCGAGCGCCTGTCCGAGCAGAAGGCACTCTGGCAAGCGGAGTGCGCTCTGGAGCCGGCGCGTGCCCTGGAACTGCGTGAGTCTCGCCGCTCAGCGAGTCCTCAGCGCGGCCGTGGAATCGCTGGGCGGCGAGCGCAAGACGTTCGCCGGCGAGGTGCTCAAGGCCGTCGAACCAGCGCGAACCGCCTTGTGGATCGAGCGCATCCACAAGCAGATCAACTGGGAACTGTTCGATCGAGGCGTCGAGGCGTTCACCTGGGCTGCCCTGGAAGAGCTGGGCCGCGGCCGCCAAGGGCGCGAGCTTGCTGCGCGGAGCGCTGCACGGCGAGGAGTATCGCCCGCGTTCGCGGAGGCAGCGACCCGCGCCGCCCAACGGCAAGCGCTCACGACAAGGCGGCGCTGCAGCCCTTCGTCGCCCTCCGCGAGGAGCTGGAGAAGCCCTTCGCCAGGGAGCTGCTGTCTCTGGCCACGCAAGGGCGGGCCCAAGGGCGACCTGGTTGACACGAGATGGACCGCGTGGTGCAAGTGCCCGGCTGGAGCAATATCTGGACGCAGCCGATCATCAACCGCATCGACATGCTCTCCACCGGCGTCCGCACCGAGATCGGCGTCAAGGTCTTCGGCCCCGACCTGGAGACGATCAACCGGGTCTGCAAGGAGATCGAGCAGGCGCTCAAGCCGATCCCCGGTGCCCAGCGACGTGATCGCCGAGCCGATCATGGGCAAGGGCTACCTGGAGATCGAGATCGACCGCGAGAAGGCGGCCCGCTACGGCGTCACGGTCGACGACATCCAGGACGATCGAAGTGGCCCTGGGCGGCCGGGTCGTCACCTAGACCGTCGAAGGACGCGACCGCTTTCCGGTGCGCGATCCGCTATGCCCGCGACTTCCGCGACGACGAGGAGAGCGTCAAGCGGCTGCTGGTGACGCCGGCGGCAGCATGGGCATCCGGCGGCATGCCGGCTCCGGCGAAGCCACGCAGTCGGGCGGCGGTCCATCGCCGCAGCAGCGGCGACGAAGCGCCACGCGGCCGCGCCGGCACATGCCGCCGGCGGCGAGCCGCTCGATTCCGCTGGCCGAGGTGGCCGACGTGCAAGATCGTCGAAGGGCCGGCGATGATCAAGAGCGAGAACGGCCGGCTGCTGCAACTACGTCACGCTGAACGTCCGCGGCGACCGCGACATCGTCGGCTTCGTCGACGAAGCCCAGCGCGTCGTGGCCGAGAAGGTCAAGCTGCCCGAAGGCGTGCACCTCGAGTGGAGCGGCGAGTTCGAGCATCAGGTGCGGGCCGCGCAACACGCTGCGGATCATCTTGCCGGCGGTGATCGTGCTGATCTTCATCATCCTGTACCTGACCTACAACGACCTGGCGACGCCGGCCTGATGATGCTGGCCGTGCCCGAGGCGCTGGCCGGCGGCGTCTTCTTCCTGTTTCTGTTTCCCAAGTCATGCACGGCTGGTCGACGCCGCCGGTGGACTTCAGCGTGGCCGTGTGGGTCGGCTTCATCGCCTGCTTCGGCATGGCCACGGAGACCGGCATCATCATGCTGGTCTACCTGCGCGAGGCGATCGACAAGCGCGGCGGCCTGGAAAACATCGAGTCGCTGGAGGAACTGCGGCAGGCGGTCATCGAAGGGGCCGTCCACCGGCTGCGGCCCAAGCTGCTGACCGAAGGCGTGGCGATCATCGCCATCGCCCCGATGCTGTTCGCCACGGGCGTGGGCAGCGAGATCATCTCGCGCCGATGGCGCTGCCGGTGCTGGGCGGGCTGCTGATCGCCGACGAAGTGGTCGACATCTTTCTGCCGGTGCGCTTCTACTGGGTCCGCCGCGCCCGCTGGCTGAAGCTTCAGCAGGAACGCCAGCGCCCAATGACCACTGACCAATTAACGCGGGTGGCGACCTGACCGTGTGGTGAGGCCCACTCTCGTTTTCCTGTTCGAGCCCAGCGCTGGAGGAGATTTCGATGCAGAAACAGCAGCGTCCAGGTCGCGGGATTTTCTCCCTGGTGGTGGTCCTGCTGGTGGGCATGGCCCTGGGCGCGGGCCTGGTCGCTGCCCACTTTGCCGGCTACCTGACACCGTTGTACCACAAGCTGGGACTTCATTCCCTCCACGAGCAGGCCAACCACTCGGGAAGCGCTGCCCACCAAGCAATGGGCGGTCACGCCGGTCACGGCGGCATGAGCATGCCCCAGGCCCAGGGAACGAGTGAACCGTCCCAAATTCCCGGTTACGCCACCGTGCTCCTGTCGCCCGAGCGGCAGCAGCTCATCGGCGTGCGGCGGGGCAAGGTCGTGCGCGGCAAGCTCCTCATGACCGTTCGCGCGGTCGGCATCATTGAGCCGGACCAGACCCGGCTGGCGCGCATCCAGACGCGGATCAGCGGCTGGATTACCAAGGTCTTCGTGAACTATGTCGGCCAGACCGTCCAGAAGGGAGACCCGCTCCTGGAAATCTACAGCCCCGACTTGCTCAGCACCCAGGAAGAATATCTCATTGCCCTGGATTCGGGAGACCCCAAGCTGGTGAAATCGGCCCTGCGCCGGCTAGAGCTGTGGGACGTGCCAGCCGATGAAATCAAGACGCTGGAGAAGACCAAGAAGCCGCGCGACAAGCTGCTGCTGCGTGCGCCCATCACGGGCCAGGTGCTCCAGCGCAAAGCCCTGGAAGGGACCCGCGTGGGACCGGAGATGGAGCTTTACCGGCTCGCCGATCTCTCCGTCGTCTGGCTGCAAGGGAAATTCTACGAATACGAGTTGCCGCACATCGAGCTGGGCCAGCCCGTTCGTGTCACGCTGCTCACCCGGCCGGACAGCGCGTTCCGGGGCAAGGTGTCCTTCATCGAGCCGATCTTCCAGGAAGCGACGCGCACGGTCAACGTCCGGGTCGAGCTGGAGAACCCCAAGGACCTCTTCAAGCTCGGCATGTACGCCAACCTGGTGATCGAGCATGACATGGGCGAAGGCTTGCTGATCCCCGAGTCGGGGCTGCTGCCAGTGGGCGACTGGGCCCTGGCCTTCCGCATTCTGCCGGACAACCGTTTCGAGCCGGTCGAGGTCAAACTCGGCTCCCGCTTTGGCGACCGCTGGCGAGTGCTGTCCGGCCTGTCCGAGGGGGACGAGATCGTGACCTCGGCCGTTTTCCTGATCGATGCCGAGTCGCGTCTGAAATCCGCTGCCTCGGCGTTTGGGGGCCATCAGCACGGCTCCGGCTCTGGCACAAAGCCCGCTGGCCCCTCCGACGCGAAGAAGGGCGACATGCCGAAGCCGGGAGCCGGTCACGAGCATCACCACCACGACATGGGGCAGCCATGATCGAGCACATCATCGAGTTCACGCCCGCAACAAGTTCCTGGTCCTGATCTTCACGCTGGTGGCGGTGGTCGCCGCCCTGCACTGGATGCGCCAGACGCCGCTGGACGCCATCCCGGACCTGTCGGACACCCAGGTCATCATCTACTCCCGCTGGGATCGCAGCCCGGACATCATCGAGGACCAGGTGACCTACCCGATCGTCACGGCCATGCTCGGGGCGCCGCAAGTCAAGGCGATCCGGGGTTTCTCCGATTTCGGCTATTCCTACGTCTACGTCATCTTCGAGGACGGGCACGGACATCTACTGGGCGCGCTCGCGGGCATCGAGTACCTCTCCAAGATCCTGCCGCGCCTGCCCGAGGGCGTGCGGACGGAACTCGGCCCGGACGCCACCAGCGTCGGCTGGGTGTACCAGTACGCCTTGGTGGACAAGACCGGCCAGACACGACCTGGCCGCAGCTGCGGACCTACCAGGACTGGTATCTGCGCTACCAGCTCCAGGCCGTACCCGGCGTGGCGGAGGTGGCGCTCGGTCGGCGGCTTCCAGAAGCAGTACCAGGTGAACATCGATCCCAATGCGCTGCACGGCTTATCAACATCCCCTTGACGACGGTGGTGCAGGCGATCCGGGACGGCAACAACGACGTCGGCGGGCGCCTGGTGGAGTTCAGCGGCGCCGAATACATGGTCCGCGGGCGGGGCTACGCCAAATCGCATCGCGGACATCGAGAAGATCGTCGTCGGCCGCGACAGTCAGGGCACGCCGGTCCTGGTCAAGAACGTGGGCTCCGTCGACCCTCGGCCCCGACATCCGCCGGGGCATTGCCGATCTCAACGGCGAGGGCGACGCGGTCGGCGGCATCGTGGTCATGCGCCACGGCGAGAACGCCCTGAACGTCATCGACCGGGTCAAGGCCAGGCTCGAAGAATCAAGCCCTCAATGCCCAGGGGGGTGGAGGTCGTCACCACCTACGACCGCTCCGAGCTGATCGATCGCGCGATCGACACGCTCAAGCACGAGCTGGTCATCGAAGAGTCCTCATCGTTAGCATGGTGATCCTGATCTTTCTCTGGCACATCCCGTCGGCGATCATCCCGATCATGACGATTCCCATCTCGGTCATCCTGGCGTTCATCCCGATGTACTTCATGGGCCTGACCACGAACATCATGTCGCTCGCCGGGATTGCCATCTCCATCGGCGTGCTGGTGGATGGCGCCATCGTCGAGGTGGAGAACGCCTACAAGCGGCTGGAACAGTGGATCGAGGGCGGCCGGCAAGGGGACTTTCACGCGGTCCGGCTGCGGCGCTGTCAAGGAGGTCGGCCCTTCTGTCTTTTTCTCCCTGCTGGTCATTGCCGTGGCGTTCATGCCGATCTTCACGCTGGTGGACCAGGAGGGCCGGCTGTTCAAGCCGCTGGCCTTCACCAAGAACCTGGCCATGGCCATCGCTGCATTCCTGGCCATCACCCTCGACCCGGCCATGCGCATGATGTTCACGCGCATGGATTACGTCCACTTCCGCCCGCGCTGGCTGGCCTGGCTGGTGAACACCGTGTCGGTCGGCACGGTACTATCCGGAGGAACGGCACCCGATCAGCCGCGATGCTCTTCCGCCTCTATGAGCCGGTGTGCCACTTCGTCCTCCGCCACAAGGCGCTGACCATCGGCGGGGCCCTGCTGCTCATCGCCGTGACGCATCCCGATCTATTTCCAGACTGGGCTCGGAGTTCATGCCGCCGCTGAATGAGGGGACGCATTCTCTACATGCCGACGCACCATGCCCGGGATGTCGGTGACCGAGTCGCAAAACGTGCTCCAGAGGATGGACCGCATCCTGAGGCTCTTCCCGGAGGTCCAGACCGTCTTCGGCAAGGCCGGGCCGGGCGGAAACCTCCACCGATCCAGCCCCCTTCTCGATGATGGAGACCACCATCGTCCTCAAGCCGCACGACCAGTGGCGCACGAAACCGCGCTGGTACTCGGGCTGGCCGGGGTGGTCGCACGGGCTGTTCCGGCCCATCTGGCCCGACCGGATTGGCACCGAGGAGCTGATTGCCGAGATGGACCGGGCCTTGCAGTTCCCGGGGATCGTCAACGCCTGGACGATGCCGATCAAGGAGCGCATCGACATGCTCTCCAGCGGCGTGCGAACGCCGGTCGGCATCAAGATCCAGGGCGCGGACCTGCAAGAGATCGAGCGCATCGGCACCCACCTGGAGAGGATCATGAACAGCGTCCCCGGCACGCGCAGCGTCTTTGCCGAGCGCACCGGCGGCGGCTACTTCCTGGACTTCGTCCTGAAGCGTGACGAGCTGGCCCGCTACGGGCTGACGATCAAGGAGGCGGAGATGATCATCCAGTCCGCCATCGGCGGCGAGACGATCACGACGACCGTGGAAGGCCGGGAGCGCTACACCGTCAACGTCCGCTACGCGCGCGACTTGCGCGACGAGCTCGACAAGCTCCGCCGCGTCCTGGTGCCAGTCACCGGCGGGGCCGCACGTTCCGCTGGCCGAGTTGGCCGACATCCGGCTGGTCACCGGCCCGGCGATGATCCGCGATGAAAACGGCATGCTGGCCGGCTACGTCTACGTGGACCTGGCGGGCCGCGACGTGGGCGGTTACGTCGAGGAGGCCAAGGCCCGGGTGCAGCAGGAGCTCCAGCTGCCGACCGGCTACACGCTCACCTGGAGCGGGCAGTACGAGAACATGCTCCGCGTCCGCGAACGGCTGAAGCTCGTCTGCCGATCACCTTTTTCCTGATCTTCGTGCTGCTGTACACCAACACGAAGTCCGCCGTCAAGGCCGGCATCGTCATGCTGGCCGTGCCGTTCTCGGTTGTCGGGGCGATCTGGTATCTGTGGTTCCTCAACTACCACGTCTCCATTGCGGTGTGGGTTGGCATGATCGCCCTGATGGGCCTGGATGCGGAAACCGGAGTGTTCATGCTGCTCTTCCTCGACCTGTCCTATTACGACGCGGTCCGCAAGGGCAAGATGAAGACCTACGACGACCTGAAGGAAGCCATCATCCACGGGGCCGTGAAGCGCATCCGCCCGAAGATGATGACCGTGATGGCGGCGATGATGGGCCTGGTGCCGATCATGTGGTCGCTGGGCACCGGGGCCGACATGATGAAGCGGATCGCCGCGCCGATGATCGGCGGCCTGGTCACCAGCTTCATCCTGGAGCTGCTGGTCTATCCGCCGATCTATGCGATCTGGAAGTGGAACTTTGAAATGAAGCGGGGGACTGTCGATGTCAGCGCGCTGCCCATCCCGGAACTGAAAGGGCACTGACCGGCTCGAAGATGGACAGGGGCAGTCTCGAAGGAAGTCTTGTCATGAACGAGATGGCTGAGTGGCAGCGCAAGGTCGAGAGAATGCTGGCGGCCGCGACCGACCGTCGCCGTCAGATGCAGGAATACTTCCAGCAGCAGATGAAGGATGCCGAGCAGCGCGAGCAGCAGTTTGGACCGCTCGCCGAACGGCTCGTCCAGACCATCCTGCGTCCCCGGTTTGAGAAGCTCGTGAGCTACTTTGACAACGCCCGGCTCTTGCAGCCGGCGGAGACGGGCCGCTACTACTGTGTGGCCGAGTTTCGGCAGACGGAGCGTCTGCCCGCAACAGTCCGGCTGGAGCTGGCAATCAGCACCGATGGCCTGGCCGAGAACCTGCTGGTCCTTTACTCCCTGAAGATCACTCCCCAGCTGTTTCCGTTCACTGGGGAATCGCAGATCGCCTTTCCCATCGACCACATTGATGAGGCCCGGCTGGCAACCTGGGTGGAGGAGAGACTGGTTTCCTGCGTGGACGCCTACCTGCGACTGGAAGACCTGGAGCCATACCAGCGAGAGAACCTGGTCACTGATCCGGTCTGTGGCATGCGCCTGCACAAGACCCTGGCCGCCGGGCAGGAGGAGTTCCAGGGACAGACCTACTTTTTCTGCTCCGAGCAGTGCCAGCGGCAGTTCACCACCAACCCCGCCCGCTTTCTTCACAAAGAGGTCAACTGACCGGCTGTCCGGGATTGGCAGCCTGTCAGTTCCTCCAAGATTTCCTCGTTGAGGGTCTGTTCCAGATCGACCAGGCTGGCGCAGCGACCGAGCCGTCCACCACGCGATGGTCGCACATCATCCGGACGGTGACAGTGCCGTCGGGCTGATAAAGGCCGCAGGCCAGGGTGGTGGTCTGAGGCGTGGGGAAGGTGAGCAGGTCAGTCCCGAGACTGCACACGCCCGTGATCCCGAAGGTGCCCAGCTGCCAGGCCCGCAACTTTCCCCAGGCGTTCAGGATTACATACCAGACAAGGCGGCGAAGAGGGAAAGGAAGCCAGCTGAACAGCCATTGCTTCCCAAACGCACCGATCTGCCACAGCGGTGCGGTCTTGGCATTGTGGATCAGGGCGCTGATCTCGCGGATAGGCCGTTGGTCCGGTTGGCTGATCTGCATACCGAAAACGCAGTCCTCATTGCCGATGCGCCGTTCGACCGTACAGTTGGCCACGCTGTCGGCGTGCTGGTACAGGTGCGGCCAGGGCAGGCCCACGTAGGATCGGCGTAACGGCTCATAGTGCCGAGCCACCAGGGCATACGCCTTGATGAACAGGGCAAACCAGCTTGGTCGTTCATCCAGCCCCTCCCAGACCTGGATGAGGGGCTGGAGGTTCATTCGCCGCTCGACGGCCAGTTGGGGCACCAGCCGGCTCAAGGACATGCAGTCGCACATCAAACGGCGGGCCGGTGAAAGGAGCACGATCCGGTCTCGGAACAAGGGCATGGCAAGTCCTCTGCAAGGGTGCCACCGGGTCAGCGGGAAGGTAGTCCGACCCCGTCAGGCTGCGGCTGGCGTCTTGCGCCCCACCAGTTTCTGGAGATCGCCTACGCTGGCCAGGTGAGCGATCTCGTGACCACGGAAGCGCACCCCGTATTCCTTTTCCACGGCAGCCAGTATGCTCAACTGGGCCAGCGAGTCCCAGTTCGGAACCTGCGACGCCACGGTCCGCACGGTCAAGTCGAAGTGGGACAGGCCCAGGGTCTTCAAGATCGTTTGCTTGAGACGCTCTTCCAGCATGACTGCCTCCTTGACGGGAAGGTGAGAACAAAGGTCAAATCGGCGATGCTGCCACGACCCGTGGCCGGTCCGTGGCAGCTGTATGGTGTTCAGCAACGCGCTTCGTCAGTGGCAGCACGCCTCTGCAACCTTGCCTTCGCCGGTCCACATCGTCTGGAGCCCGCAGCCCTCGCTGCATTGCCACGAACCGGGTATCTCCTTCCAATACTCCTCAAAGTGGTCGCCCCGGAGCAGCTCGGCTAAACGGCCCGGTGCCTGCGGCGCGAAGAGGTTGTGCGAGGGAGGAGCAAAGGGAAGTTTGAGACAACCCGAAACACGGCCTGTGATTCCATCCACGAACGCCAGATCGCCTGTCTTGGCGGCGCAGCCACCGCGCCGCTTTTCCATCTCATCCGAGTCAATCACGGGGATCGAATGCCTCTCTCTCGTCGCGCTGAGCAGCTGGTAATAGTCCGCGACCTGCTTGGGAGAAAGACTGAGGGCGTCTCCATCTCCCTGCGCGTGCGCTGGATACTGTGTGAAGCGAAGATACAGCAGCCAGAGAGCGCCCAGGCTTGCATGGTCTCGACAAACTCGGGTGAGGTGACTTCCCGATAGTTGGCACTGGTCACGGTAACGGAGATGCCGAACAGCATCTGCCGGCGTTTAAGCTGCTCGGCCGTTCGCGCGACGCGCTGGAAGGTTCCCTTGCCGCGTCGAGCATCATTGGTCTCCTCCAATCCATCCAGGCTGATCAGCAGAAACAGATTGCCCAGGCGCTGCACTGTGTCCAGGTCCGCCTGGGTCAGCAGTGTACCATTGGTGAACACCACGAAGAGCATTCCCGGGTGCTGCTGGGCCAGCTGGAAGAGGTTCTCTTTGTCTCTGCGGTCGAAGAAGGGTTCGCCCCAGCCAGTCACAATAATGGCCTCGGCTCCCATCCGCTCCGCTTCGGAGGCAACGTAGGTAAGCTGCGGGAAGGCCACGTGGCGCTGCTGCCAGACAGGTTTGGCGTAGCAGCCAGTGCAGCGCAGGTTACAGCCATCGGTCGTGGCCAGGATCAGCCAGCGCAGCCGGGACTGCGTGCTCCTCTCAGGGGTCGTACCGCGGGTCGTCAGGCGATTCTCGAAAACGCGAGCTGCCTGGGAGACACTGAGCGCCAGGAGTCGAGCTTTTCCCCTGGCGGGCAACTCCAGAAGGCGCTGCAGCAACCAGCGCAGGTGCTTGGGCTGTGCCAGAGGCCGCAAGGAGTCCTCATGCCCTAAACCCGTTGGCTCCTGATGCTGCGAGGCGAGCTGGAACGTGAGGGGATTGGCCCCGCACCACTCCAGCACTCGAAGACACCACACCCACACGAAACGAGGGCACAAGCTCAGTGCGAGCACTGTCAATCGGCACGTGAAAAGAACACCTGGTCCTTTCAGAAAACGAAGAAGAGCATGGGTGAGACCCGGTGCCCTCTCCGCCAGGCGAACCAAACGGCTGCTGCTGCCGTTGGTGGGAACAGGCCGGTGGGACAGATTCAGGGTCACCAGAGGCGTTCTCTTGAGGCGTTCTTCAAGCATGGTTTCCTCCTTGAAGAAAAAATGGGAACAATGGGTCAATTCAACTATCCTGCCACGACCCATTCACGGGTGTCAGCAACCGCCTGGTACTCGGCAAGGCGATCCTTGTTGGCAGACCGGCTCAGTTTGCCCGAGCTACTTTTGATGAGCCAGCGCGGCGGGACCAAGACGACGCGGGAGATGGTGACGTCCACCTCCATGGCGGCCCGCTGGACGGCGAGGATCAGCTCCAGCCGGCCCTTTTCGTCGCGGATGTCCGTCTCCGCGACGACGTGAACTTCCTCGGTCCCTTTCTCGGCGTTTTCGACGCCGAAGGCAACCACGCGCCCCGGTATGACGCCCGCAACAGTGTTGACAGCGTCTTCGATGTCTTCGGGGCAGAGGTTCTTGCCGGCCACGATGATCAGGTCCTTCTTGCGGCCGATGACGAACCAATCCTCCCCAAGCCGGAACCCCAGGTCGCCGCTTCGATACCAACCATCGCGGAAGACCTCGGCCGTCTTGTGCGGCTGGTTCCGGTAGCCGTCGAATAGGGAGACCGAGCGGACAAGGACCTCGCCGACGTGGCCCTCGGGAAGATCGTTGCCGTCCTCACCGACAACGCGCACCTGACAGCCGCTGATGGGCCGGCCGGAAGAGACACACGCACGGACCTGCGGTCCCTCATCACCACGACCGGGGCGGTAGCGGCCGCGACTCAGCTCCGCCCGGTTGGCGAGCACGGTCCGAGGTGCAACGCCTGGGGGCGTCTGCGTCACGGCGAAGGTCGTTTCGGCCATCGCATAGCGGGCCGCCAGTGCCTGAGGCTGAAGGCCAGAGGAGGCGAAACGCTTGAGGAAGCGCTCGTGACTGTCCGCACGGACGGGCTCGCTGCAATTGATGGCCAGTCGCAGGGAGTCGAGTCGGACATCCTGAATGTCGTCCTCGTGGATGCGGTCGGCCATCAAGTTGTAAGCGAAGTTGGGCAACCAGGTCAGCGTTCCCTGCTCCTGGGAGATGGCCTGGAGCAAGAGATAGGGGAGCCTGGCCCACTCGAAGGGGTCGAGCTGGACCAGCGTCAGGCCGAAGGACAGCGACAGGTGGAAGGCGGCGATCAGTCCCATGTCGTGGTAGAGCGGCAGCCAGCTCACCACCTTGTCGTTCGGTCCCAGTGCGATGGCCTGGGCGTAGCGGTCGAGGTGATCCAGGACGGCGCGGTGGGACAGCACCACGGCCTTTTGCAGCCCGGTGGTCCCCGAGGAGTGCTGCAACAGGCAAGGGCTGTTCGGGTCCACCCGCTGAAGCTGGGCGGGTGACCATCTGCGGGCAGGCGGTGTGCAGACGTTCTCCGCAGCAAACGGGCAGAGGATGCCGCGTACCGTGGTCCCGGGGACCGCCGTGACCGGGCGGATGACATCGACCAGGTCGGCTTCGGTCAGCAGCCAGTCCAGACCGGAGACCTTGGCCATGCCCTCCAGCCCCTGCCGGTACTTGTCGGGATGGATGCGCGGGTTGGGATAGGCCAGAACAGCCGGGATGGCCCCCAGGAGCGACACACCCAGGTAAAGCGGATAAAGATCCGGCTGCTGGCGGATGATCAGGGAACACACCTGCCCTGGCCTCACACCCCGGTCGCGCAAGCGGGCGGCAAAGTCCTGGGCGAGGGTCAAAAGCGCCGACCAGGTCCAGCGGAAGGGTGCCTGGCCCGCGCTCCAATGGACGATGGCCTCGGCCTGGGGCCGCGCCCGAGCGTGCTCCAGCCAGCGGTGGCACAGTAACGAGGAAGACGAAAAAGCCATTCTGAATCTCCACACTCCGGTCTGGTCAGGCTGGCAAGCGCCGTTCAGGGCACGGAACCCATCCTTGGGCCGAGAAGGCTTCAGGACGCGGAATCAGCAGCGCAAGAATGTGGCAGCAGTAAAGGAGACGGAAAGCAGGAGAGAGAGGAAAGACACTGACCGCTGGCTCATCCCCGCCGGCGAGGAAGGCGGTCAGAAGGTCAGGCAGGATGTCGGCGCAGAAGACAACAAGAGACCGCACCGGGGAGGTCTCGATTTCTGCACTCGGGACGCAGATCACCTTCAGTTTCGCGTGCTGCTTGCAGGGACAGGAGGGATTCGGCTGGTCGCCGGGCCTGGTCGGGCGAGTGGGATCAGCAGAGGCTGTCCGGCTGAGACAACACGACCTGCTGGGCACCCGCGCAGCGGGTACGCCAAGAGAAGGTCGGCCTGGTGACTTCGCTTCGGCTCTTTTCGCTGCGGCGAAGATGCGGATGGAGCAGCAGCAAGACCCTGGTCCCAGGAGGCAGGTGAGAGCAAACCAGAGGGTGAAGAGAATCCGCAGCATGGCTTCCCTATACACAAGAAGGGCTGACCGAGTAAAGTCCAACTGCTCGTCTCCCGACTGGCTCCGATACTGCGGCCGGGCGGCGTCATACTCTTCGCTGGTTATACAAGGAAATACCCCAGCCAGCGAAGTGCAGGGGATTCATTCAAGAGCTGTTGCTTCTTCGAGGGGAGGGACAATAATGAAAGGTTGGGAGCGAGCCATGGCGCGATTCCCGAAGTAGACTCTCTACCAGATCGCCCCTGGGTTGCTCGAATGCTTCGCATCGGTCTCTCCCTGTACCTGATGTTCTCCGTGGCGGCAGGCCCCTGGTTGTGCTGCTGCACGGCGAAGGGATTGGCCACCCTGTTCGCACGTGTTTCAGGGCTGGCCACCCTCGGCGGCTGCTGCGGCCAGCACCACGATACCCCGGATCAATCCCCGAACAAAGCTCCGAAACCGTTCGCTTATCAAGCAGGCCAGCCTGCCAGGCCCGCTTGTCCCTGTCCGTGCAACGCGGGCGGGTCTGCCCGGGTGCTGCCGGTTCCACCAGCCCAGAAAGCCGCCGAGCAGTTCCAGCCTCGGCTTTTCAGCCAGCAGATCTGGCAGCTGTTGCCAATAAGTCTGACCGCGCCTGTGGCCCTCCCCAGGAACACGGCCAGGCGCCCGGCCAGGTTGGTCCCTTTCCGTTCTTGACTCCTCGGGATTTGCTCCGCGTCCTTCAGGTCCTGCGCTGCTAACTTCCCTTCTCTGGGAGCGGACGACCACCCCTCGCGATGGCCCGTTCGTGTCCTACCTGTCTTCCGATTGCTCCTGAAACCAACAACGATACCTGGTTTATCCAGCTCTTGACTGGGACATCTCAAAGCCCAGCTGGTTCCGTCACGCGGGTCAGAGCATCGACCCGCCGAGGACTGCGCCGGGCTGCGAACTGCGGGGGCTGCCTGTCAGAGGCCGGCTCCTGGAAATGACCGGAGTTTTGACATGGGTAAGCGACGGCGACGTCAGGAAGGCCGCCTGATCAGCGCGGAAGAGAAGCGGATGCGTCAGTGGCGTGCGTGTGGCCTGGCGGCATTGATCCTGGTTGCCGGGACGGTGGTGGTGGCCGTGGTCATCCGCCTCTTTCTCGGGGACCATCCCCATCGGCCGGCACCGCATGGTGGCGTCATCGTGTCAGTGGGAGAAGACCACTTTCACGTGGAAGCCGTGGTGGAGAAGGGGTACGTCCTGAAACTCTATACCTACGGCGCAGACGTGGATAAGCCATTGGAGGTCGAAAGCCAGATGCTGACGGCCCAGGTCAGCCGGCACGGCGAAGAACAGGCCGTGCCTGTGGTCCTCGTCCCGGTGCCCAAGGCGGGGGAAGCCAAAGACAAGACATCACAATTCGCCGGCAAGCTGCCCCGGGCGTTGTGGGGCCAGCCGCTGACGGTCCGAATCGCTGGGATGCGAGTTGCAGGAAAGGAATTGCCCCTGGACATCCCGAAGGTTGGCGGGGAAGACGAACCGGGGGGTGATCTGACGGAGGCCGAGGAAAAAACGCTCTACCTGACGCCAGGCGGCAAGTACACCGAGGCCGACATCAAGGCCAACGGCAAGACCACAGCCTCCCAGAAATACCGGGAGTTCCGGCCTGGCCATGAGGAGTTGCTGAAGCCGGGAGACAGGACCTGCCCCGTGACCCGGAACAAGTCCAACCCGGCTTGCACCTGGATCATCGGCGGCAAGACCTACGAGTTCTGTTGTCCCCCGTGCATCGACGAGTTCGTGCGCCGGGCCAAGGAGCAGCCAGAGACGATCGAGTCGCCCGAGAAGTACGTGAACCGATGACGGCGGCTGGTGCGTGCAGGACGGCAGACTCGGAGAAGCACTGGGAGCCGACAAAAGATCCCGGGGGCGCTGCCGTCCGCGGGCCTCGTCGTGGCGAGCGGCGCCTGGGCCTACTTCTTCCGGGGCACGCTCTGTTCTTCAGGCTGCGCGGAATGCCCCGCCTCCTTGCCAGCGGGTGGAAGTGGCCCGCCGACGGCTCGCTCCAGAGTGGCGCGGCGGCGGAAGTAATCCGCCAGTGCCTCGTAATAGCGGTCGCGCAGGCCGACCACATTACGCTGGGCCTCGATCAGGCTCAGGAACGGAATCTTCCCGGTCGTGTACGCTGACTGAGCGGCTTTGACGTTGGCCTCGGCGGCGCGGAGGATGGTGTCGCGGTACAGGCGCCACAGACTTCTCGCTGCGCTGGACACGAGCGTGCGCTTCTTGAACCTGATAATTGACCTGATCGGACAGCCTGGCCAGCTCGGCTTTCCGCTGGGCGATGCGGGCCTGAGCTTCGGAGACTGCCGCGTAGCGCCGCCCCTTGTAGATCGGCAGATTCAGCTGCACGCCGAGCATGGTAGCAAGGTCGCGGTTTCCCGACAGGTTGCCCATGAAGCGGTCGTAGGTAAAGAACGGCACGAAGTCGGGGTAGAACTCCTTGTGGGCCAGCCCCAACGCCGCCTCCTCGGCGGCGATCCGGTCCGCCAGCGCTTGCAGGTCAGGACGCCGAACCAGGGCGGTGGCCCGCAAAGCCTGTACCTCGGGCAACTCTTCCGTCACCTGGAGCTGTTGCGGCGCAGGCGGCAGGGGGCAGTCGGGGGGAAGGTGCATCAGTGTGTTGATCCGGGCGACGGCAACCAGGCGCATCTGATCCAATTCCAGGCGTCGATCCTGTTCTCTGCCGATCTCCACGTCGGCCTGGAGCACGTCCTGCTGGGGGACCAGCCCGTTTTCATAGCGGGTCTGGGCATCCTTTCGGAATTCGCGCAGCAGCCGCAGGCTCTCTTGATTGACCTCCAGCGCCCGCTCCACCAGGTAGTAGTCGTAGAAGGCCGTTCGGGCGGTCTCGACCAGTTGCAGGCGCACGTCGTCTGCGTCCTGCCCGGCCGCGCTCGCTTCTGCCAGCGCCTTGTCGCCGCGCAGCTTGAGCTTGCCGGGGAAGGGTAGTTTCTGGGAGATTTGGAGGCGGTAAGCGAACTCGGTGCCCCGATCATCGGGGGCGATCGTTTCCGGCCCGACGGTGGAGGCAAACACCGGATCTTCCAGGGAGATAACTTGCGGATAGCGGGCGGATGCGGCCTGCCAGGCGGCGACCATCTCCGCGAGGGTGGGGTTGCGTGCCAAAACCGCTCCAATCAAACCTTCGACGGACAATTCCTTCATTCCCTCCAGCGTCGCGCTGGCAGGTTGAGCAGTCTGCTCGGGAGACTGCGGCAACAAGGCAACCTGGATGACACCCGGATCGACGGCAGGCTCAGGCTGCGGTGCCACACTGCTCGGAGAGGTGACCATTGCTGTGGGGACAGGGGCAGGGGCCTGGTTGACGAATGGCAACAGCGAACAGCCGGGCTGCAAGATCCAGAGAACCAGCAGATACTTCCCGATCCGTGTTCCACCCGCGCGTTTCATCGATCGGCTCCATTGGCCCTGTCTCAAGGTCCGAGAACGCCGGCAGGGGCGTCCGTATCCGTATCAAGGTCGCAGGGAGGACCTGGCTGGATCGCCAGAAATGCAATCGGGTTCGCGCTTGTTCTCCTGATCGACTTGGCGCAACCGGCATCTTGAGCAAAACCGGCAAATCTTCTCAATCCACTCTATCCACCGGGCACAGCAGCCCGGCAATTCCCGGAACAGACGTTTGGGTAAAGCAAGGAGCCTGGAAGGTTTCCCTTGCGACCCAGGCGGCCTGGAGGGTAAGGTGAAGGGATGCTGACGCCTGATTTCTGTCTTCGATGAGGACGTTTCGACATGAGACGATTGCTTACTGCGTGGCTTCCGCTGGCCGTTTTGACCGTGTTCCTCCTTGGTCCAACCCGGCCCAGCTCGGGGCAGCCGGACGGCGATCATCCCGAAAAGAAGTTCGAGGACTTCGACAAGGTCACCAAGGGCGCCAAACTCTACGAGGGTCTGTTCAAGCTATACCGCAAGGAGGATCGGCTGCTGGCCGAGCTGCTGCCGCACCAGCTGGAGAAGCCATACCTCTGTCCGATCTCCATTGCCCGCGGCGTCGGCATGGGCGGCCACACCCTCAACTTCGACGAGCAGTGGGTGCTGCTGTTCCGGCGGGTCGGCGACAAGATCCACCTGGTGCGGCGCAACGTCCGCTTCCAGGCCCGCAAGAACAGCACCGTGGCCCTGGCGGTCGAGACGACCTACACCGATTCGGTGCTGCAGGCCCTGCGCATCCACAGCATCAACCCGAGCCGGGGCAGCGTCCTGATCAACCTCAACGACATTTTCATGAGCGACTTCGCCCAGCTGGGCCGGGGCACCTTCGACCCCTCGCGCAGCACCTGGCACAAGATCAAGGCCTTTCCCCGCAACATCGAACTGCAAGTCGCCGCCACCTACAGCCACGGCTGGTGGGGCGACACCGTCATAGACAGACGCGGCACCACCATCGTGGTCCACTACGGCCTGTGCGAGATGCCCGACAGCGGCTATCATCCGCGGCTGGCCGACGACCGCGTCGGCTACTTCCTGAGTGCCGTCAAGGATTTCTCCAGCGACAGCAAGGAGACACCGTTTGTCCGCTACGTCAATCGCTGGCGGCTGGAGCGGGCCGAGCCGATCGATCCCAAACGGCCCAACAAGCTCTCAGCCCCGAAGAAGAAGATCGTCTTCTGGATCGAAAAGTCGGTGCCGGAGGAGTATCGGGCTTACGTCCGGGAGGGCATCCTGGAATGGAACAAGGCATTCGAGAAGATCGGTTTCCGCGACGCCATCGAGGTTCGCCAGCAGGAGAACGAGGATTTCGACCCCGAGGACATCGGCTACAACACCTTCCGCTGGGTGGCCAACGACGAGGGCTACGCGATGGGCCCGTCGCGCGCCAACCCGCTGACCGGGGAGATCGTTGACGCCGACATCATCTTTGACGCCAGCATGGTCCGCTATTACCGGCATCAGGCGCGGGTGTTCGGCAACGAGGCCGCCCTGCTCGATGGCGAGCCGGTCAGCCCGATCCAGGCGGCCCGGCTGGGCGTGGGTCTGGATCGCCTCACCTTGCTCAGCGACCCCCAGGCGAGCCTCCGGCGTGAGCCGGGGGAGCCGGGCAGCTGGAACGATCGTCCGAAACGCGGCGATCCGCAGGCCGAGGCCCGCCTGCGTGCCGTGCATTCGGGGCTGTGCCAGTGCGGCCCGAGCCTGAAGCGCGAGCTGCACCTGGCCGCGATGGCGGTCTCACTGCGGGCCAGCGACGAGAAGACCGCCACGGCCCTCACCGAGGAGCTGATCGGCCAGGCCATCAAGGAAGTGACCATGCACGAGGTCGGCCACACCCTCGGTCTGCGGCACAACTTCAAGGCCAGCACCATGCTGCGCCACGATGAGCTGCACAACACCACGGTCACGCGCAGCAAGGGCCTGGTCGGTTCAGTAATGGATTACAACCCCGTCAACCTCGCTCCGCGCGGCGTCAAGCAGGGCGATTGGTTTACCACGACCATTGGGCCGTACGATTACTGGGCCATCGAGTACGCCTACAAGCCGCTCTCGGGCGGCACCGAGGGCGAGTGGGAGGAGCTGCAGAAGATCGGGCGCCGCTCGGCCGAGATGGGCCATGACTACGGCACCGACGAGGACCTGTACGCCACGGCCGACCCGGCGATCAACCAGTGGGACCTGGGTTCGGACCCGATGCGCTTTGGCCAGGAACGAATCCTGCTGGCCCAGGAGCTGCTCAAGAACCTCAACGAGAAGTCAACCGAGAAGGGCGAAGGCTACCAGCGCACCCGGCTGGCGTTCAACATCGTGCTGCAGCAGTACGGCAACGGTGCCCACCTGGTCGCCAACCACGTCGGCGGCGTCTACTCGCACCGCGACCACAAGGGCGATCCCAACGGACGCGATCCCCTGGTTCCGGTCAAGGGCGACAAGCAGCGCGAAGCCCTGAAGTTCTTACAGGAGAACATCCTGAGCGATCGTCCCTTCCAGTTCCCGCCGGAACTGCTGCGCCGCCTGGCAGCCGACCGCTGGAGCCACTGGGGCAACGATCACGTGATGGGGCCGGTGGAGTTCCCGGTCCACGAGCGCGTCCTGAGCATTCAGAAGGTCGCGGTCGATCAGCTCCTCAATGGCCGGGTACTGTCTCGCATCCAGAACAATGCCCTGACCGCCGACAAGGACGACAAACCGCTGACCCTGGCGGAGGTGTTCCGCTCGCTGACGGAGGGCGTCTGGTCCGACATCCTCACGCCGGCCAAGGACAAGAAGGACCTGGCGTCCTCGACGGTGCGGCGGAACCTGCAGCGGGAGCATCTGCGGCAGCTGAGTACGATCGTGCTGGGCCGTCGGCCCGTGCCGCCGGACGCTCGCAGCCTGGCCCGGCTGCATCTGCGCGAGATCGAGCGCAAGATCGGCAAGGTGCTGAACGACATGTAAAGCAGATGGGGATGGACGACACCGTCCGGGCTCATCTGGAGGAGTGCCGCGACCGGATTACCAAGGTGCTGGCCTCGTCGATCCAATCGGCGGATTCGTGAGAGTCCTGCTGAGACAGGGGAAACCAAGGAGTACCGAGTACTCAGTACTCGGTACTCGGAAACGCCCATCCGCATTATCCGGATGGGCGTTTCCGACAAAGCCTCCCTGTTTCCCAACGGGCCCGGCAACCGCGAAGGAACGGCGTGCCTGGCTAAAGGAGGAGCACCGCCTGGAGACAAACCAGGCCGGGTGGCTGGTGGAATGGGCCAGCGGCGAGATGCTGTCTCTCAGCGCGACCAGCCCATCGAGAAGCTGAAGACCTGGGTGACGTCGGTCGGGGCCTTGACGAGGGGGAAGCCGAAGTCCACGGCGATGGGCATGGGGCCGAGCATGGGCACGACGATGCGGAAGCCGAACCCGGCGGAGACACGGTAGGTGCCGAGCTCGACCTTGCTCTCCACCGTGCCGGAATCGCAAAAGCCAACCACGTAGAACTGATCGTTGGCCAGCACCGGGATCTGGTACTCCAGGGTATTGAGGAACAGGAAGTCGCCACCGATCTTGAAGCCGTCAACGTCGGGACTGACGCCGCGGAACTGGAAGCCGCGGATGCTGCGCAGACCACCGGCATAAAAGCGCTCGAAGACCGGGGTTTGCGATCCAGCCCAGCCGACCTGGCTGTGGAAGGCCAGGACGTGCCGGCCGCTGTTGTCGGACCGCTGCCAGAGCGTCCAGTACTGGTTATACTCGGCGGTGGCGATGGGGAAGGTGTAGGTGCCGAAGCACTGCTCGAAACCAATGTCAAAGACCGAACCCGCCGTGGGCCGCAGGTAGGAGTCGCGGGTGTCGAAGGTGGTGCTGGCCCGCACGCCGGTCAGGAAGTTGCTGCCGACGTACTGGCTGATCTGCGGCGGGGCGAAGTCCACGACGCCGTTGATGTCGATGTCCTCCACGCGCAGACCACCGGTCACGCTCCAGTTCTGCGTCAGCCGGCGGCTGAGGGTGGGCCGGAAACCCAGACGCTGCTCGTCGTATTCGTTGTATATGCGCGTGTAGTAGTAGCCGCTCAGTCCCAGCCGATTTGGCGTCTCGAACAGGTATGGCTCGGCCCAGCTAATCGTGTAGCGCTGCAGCTGGGTCCCCGGCACGGCCTGGATCTGGAACTCCTGGCCGCCGCCGCGGAAGGCGTCGCCGCTGAGCAGGTCCTCGAAGCTGGTGGGCGGCCGCAGGATGTCGAAGTTGCGTTCGTTGAGGACAACGCTGCCGGTCAAGCCGGAGTTGGAGTTGACGCCGACGCCAAACATCAGGCTGCCGGTGTTGGCTTCCTGGACCTGGACCAGGATGTCCTTGTACAGGCTGGGTTGATCCGGGTTGACGATTGTCACCGTGGGCTTGATGCTGCCATCCGGGCTGGTCTCGAAGATGTTGATGCGCTGCAAGTTGCGCTCGGCGACGCGCAGGTCCGGATAGGTGAGCAGCTGGCCCGGGTACAGGGGGACCTGACGAAGGATGACGTTCTGCTTGGTGCGCGTGTTGCCGACAATCCAGATCTGGCCGACCCGGGCCGGCGGGCAGTCGGCGCTCTCGGGTAGCACGGGCTGCTGCTGGCGGGGTTGACTGCCGAGGTCTGTGTTTTGAGCCGAGACGGTTTGGGAGAGCAGGCCCACCAGTACGGCAGCACCCAACCCCAGCGCGACCATGCGCCCGCGCACTCGCACGTGATGTCCTCCGTTGAATGGAGACGTTCCTCCAGCTGGAAAGAAGCCCACGGGCCGGAGCAGCAGTGCCGGGATGACCTCGCACAAGAGAGGAAGTCCCGTTGCTTCTGCTTCGGGCCTGGGGGCGGACCTTCTTTCCAGGCGTTCTTGCCTGTGCCCCAGGCAGCAGACAAGAATGTTTGCCGCCCGTGTCGTCGGGCGGTGCTAGCGCGACCAGCCCATCGAGAAGCTGAAGACCTGGGTGATGTCGGTCGGGGCCTTGACGAGGGGGAAGCCGAAGTCCAGGGCGATGGGCATGGGGCCGAGCATGGGCACCGCGATGCGGAAGCCGAACCCGGCGGAGACGCGGTAGGTGCCGAGTTCGACCTTGCTCTCCACCGTGCCGGAATCGCAAAAGCCAACCATGTAGAACTGATCGTTGGCCAGCACCGGGATCTGATACTCCAGGGTATTGAGGAACAGGAAGTCGCCGCCGATCTTGAAGCCCTCGACGTCCGGGCTGACGCCGCGGAACTGGAAGCCGCGAATGCTTCGCAGACCACCGGCATAAAAGCGCTCGAAGACCGGGGTTTGCGATCCAGCCCAGCCGACCTGGCTGTGGAAGGCCAGGACGTGCCGGCCGCTGTTGTCGGGCCGCTGCCAGAGCGTCCAGTAATGGTTATACTCGGCGGTAGCCACGGGGAAGGTGTAGGTGCCGAGGCACTGCTCAAAGCCAACGTCGAAGACCGAGCCCTGAGTCGGCCGCAGGTAGGAGTCGCGAGTGTCGAAGGTGGTGCTGGCCCGCGCTCCGGCCAGGAAGTTGCTGCCGACGTACTGGCTGATCTGCGGCGGGGCGAAGTCCACGACGCCGTTGATCTGGATGTCCTCCACGCGCAGACCGCCGGTCACGCTCCAGTTCTGCGTCAGCCGGCGGCTGAGGGTGGGCCGGAAACCCAGACGCTGCTCGTCGTACTCGTTGTAAATGCGCGTGTAGTAGTAGCCGCTCAGTCCCAGCCGGTTGGGTGTCTCGAACAGGTATGGCTCGCTCCAGCTGACCGAGTACCGCTGCAGCACGGTGCCGGGCATGGCATTGATCTGGAACTCCTGGCCGCCGCCGCGCCAGGCATCGCCGCTGAGCAGGTCCTCGAAGCTGGTGGGCGGCCGCATGATGTCGAAGTTGCGTTCGTTGAGGACGATGCTGCCGGTCAAGCCGGAGTTGGAGTTGACGCCGACGCCGAAGACCAGGCTGCCGGTGTTGGCCTCCGCGACCGAGACCAGGATGTCCTTGTACGGATTGCCGTCGTTCTCGCCGAGGACCTGGACCGTCGGTTTGATGCTGCCGTCCTGGTTGGTGTCAAAGATGTTGATGCGCTGCAAGTTGCGCTCGGCGACGCGCAGGTCCGGATAGGTGAGCAACTGGCCGGGGTAGAGCGGCAGCTGACGGAGGATGACGTTCTGCTTGGTGCGGCGTGTTGCCGACAATCCAGATCTGTCCAACCCGGGCGATCGGTTTTTCTTCCACGTTGTAAATCACGTCAACTGCACCCGGCGTGTCCGGGTAGTACTTCAGGTCCTCGTGAACGATTGCGGTTCGGCCGGTGTAGCCGATGTAATCCCCTAACTTGTTGACGTCGCCCCTGACAACGGGCTCGCTGTAATGCTCCCCTGGCTTGGCCGAGCAGAGTTGCAGGAGCTGCTCGTTAGGCACAAACCGGTTGCCCGCGATTATCGGGGGGTGAGCGTAGGTGTAGCGCATGCCCTCGTCGATGTAGTAGGTGATGATCACGTCCCGGCCGTCCTCGGTCATCTCCATGCCATAGGTGATCCGCGCCGAGAGGAAGCCAAAGGTCTTGTAATACTCGACGAGCTTCTCAATGTCCGCCTTGATGGCCTCCACGTTATACTTGATGGCCAGCACGCCGTTGAGGAGCGGCTTGGTCTGGAGCTGGGCCATGAGCCGGCCGGAGGAAGCCCACTTGTTGCCGTTGAAGTAGACGGCCCGCAGGTGCAGCTTGGGCCCTTCGGTGATGTTGAAAATGACCTTGGTGTCGCCGGGCTTGTCGCCGCTGAGCAGGTCGCAGCTGGCGAACGGCCGGCCATCCTCGTTCAGCTTCCGGACAATTTTCTTGCACCCTTCCTGGTTGGCGCCAGGGTTCAGAGACGCGTCTTTGCGGATGCCGGTCAGCTTTTCGAGTTCATCCTTGCTCAGATGCTTGTTGCCCTGGTAGATGACTTCCTCGACCTTGGAGGGATAGTCGAAGATGGTGAAGACGACGATGATCCGGCCATCGGCCTCCTGGCGGATGGATGGACGGACGTCCTTGAACTTGCGGATGCGCGTGAGGGTGCGGAGGTCATCCTGGACCGTGGCCTGGTTGTACTCGACGCCGGGTTTGGTCTTGAGCTGGGCCATCAGCTGGTCGGGAGAGATGACCTTGCTGCCCAGGATGATCACGTCGGCGACCTGGGGGCGGTGCTGGCCCGAATCGGTGGGCAAGCCGGAATCGTCAGGGTCGGCTGGCGCTTGGTGCTGCCGGCGTGGCCTGGAGCTGGAATCGGGACCGGGGCCCTGGGCCGGGACCGCCTGGCACAGCAGGCCCACCAGCACGGCAGCGCCCAGACCCAGCGCGATAATGCGGTCTCTCGCTCGCATGCGTTGCCCTCTGGAGATGGGAGGATGTCTCGATTCGCAAGGGAGAGAAGCAATAGTCTCGGCGGCAACACCTGTCAAGAGAGGAATTCGGCGATGGGGGTCACTCTCGATTTTGGCAGGCCCGCCGAGCCGCTCACAAGCGTGCCGAGCCGCGCACGCAGCGGAGCGGAGTAAGCGGTCCGGGAGCCCGCAGGACCGCTTACTCCGCTCCGCTGCGTGCGCGGCTCGGCAACTGCGGCCCGCCCTGGACCTCATGCACACCCACGGGCGTCGTCCTCTGCCGCTCCATCATGCGCTGGAACAGGCCTTTCCCGGACGCCAGTTCGCCGAAGCGGCCCACCTGCACGATCCGGCCGCGGTCAAGGACGTAAATCCGGTCCGCGTTCTCGATCGTGCTGAGGCGGTGGGCAATCACAATCCGCGTGACCTTGCGTCGATTCAGGTTGGCGGTGACGTGGGCCTGAGTGCGGTTGTCGAGGAAGCTGGTGGCCTCGTCCAGCAGCAGCACCTTTGGTTGACCGGCCAGGGCCCGGGCGATCAGCAGCCGCTGCCGCTGGCCGCCCGAGAGGTTCTTGCCGCCCTCGGAGATCACCGTGTACAGTCCCATCGGCATCCGCTTCAGGTCGTCGCCCAGTCCCGCCTCCTCAACGGCTTCCAGGACCTCTTCTGGACGGAGCAGGTGCCCGGCCGCGACGTTGTCAAACAGCGGTCCACTGAAGACGTGGGCCGACTGCAAGACCACTCCCAGCTGCCGGCGCACTCCGGTCAGGTCCAGGTGGCTCAGGTCCCGGCCATCGTAGAGGATCGCGCCTGCTTCCGGCTTCTCGAAACCCAGCAGCAACCGGAACAGCGTTGACTTGCCGCTGCCGGAGGGACCAACGATCGCAATGAACTCACCCGGCTGGGCCGTTAGACTCACGTCATCCAACACCAGTGGACCGCCTGGATGATAGCGGAAGCTAACGTTGCACACGGCCACCGCTCCCTGGAGCGAACCCGGATCGACGCGCTGCGGCGTGACCTCCGGCTCGGCGGTCAGCAGCGGTCCAAGCAGCGTTTGCTGGGACAGCGTTTCCGCAATCTCCATCAGCGACCGTCCAACGGTCACGGCCCCGCCCAGGAAGGCACCGAACGCCGTCAGAAACGCCACCAGGCTGCCCAGTGTCAGGGGAGTGGCGCCGGTTGTCGGCCGGAGCAAGGGCAAGGCCAGCGGAAACAGGGCCAGCGACGCCAGTGTCGGCAGCAGCGTCACGAACACGGTGTGGACGTCCTCCAGCCGCTTCACCTTGCCCTCCAGCCCGACCAGCTCCGCATTGCGCAGGGCCCAGCGCTGATCAGGCGCGCCGCTCGGCGGCCGCGGTCCGCAGCTTGGCCAAGCCTTGCAGGGTCTGCACCACGAACCCCAGCAGCCGGCCTTGCCCTTCCTTGATTGCCACCGACAGCCGGCGAATCCCCCGGCCCAGCGCCCAGGTGAAGACGGCACACAGCAGCGCCGCCACCAGCGCCACCAGGGTCAGCCGGGCACTGTAGTACAGCAGCAGAAAGACGTAGAGCAGGGCCAGGCAACCGGTCAGCAGCGAGCGCAGGAGTGTGCCGCTCAGGGCCCGGTTCAGTTCAGTGAGCAGCTGGGCCCGGTTGAGCAGGTCGCCGCTGGTGTGGCGGCGGAAAAAACTCGGGGCCAGCCGGAGAATGCGGTCCCACAGGGCCGCCTGTAACAGCATCGTCCCACCCGTCTGCACACGCAAGGTGATGATCCCCTGGGCGAGCAGGAACAACGCCTGGCCCAGGTTGGCCGCGATCAGCAGCACGGTCAGCTCAAGGAGGAACGGCCGATTACTGTCCGGGATCGCCTGATCGATGATCCAGCGCGAGGCCACCGGCAGCAGCATCCCCAGCAGCGTCACCAGCAGCATCAGGCCGAGAATGGTCAGCAGCTCCCGGGTAAAGGGAGTCAGGGCGGCCCTCAGCAGGTCCCACAGCGCCAGGGAACGGTCCGGAAAGGAGCAATAGAGCTGCACCGCTTCCGGTTGCAGCCGGGAGCGCAAGGGCGCACTCAGCCATTCCCGCGTTCCGGTGCGCGGATCAAGGACGTCGTAGCCACTCTGAAGCCTGGGGAGCAGGGCCACCGGCCGGGCGCCTTCGCCCTCCGTCAGGTATCCCAGCAAGGGTCCGCAATCGGCCTGGTCCCAGGGCCCGACCAGACGCAGCCGGCGAAACCGAAGCCGGGACGCCCGGGCGATCACCTCCACCGGGTCGGCCGTGCCAAGGAGGTCTTCCCGTCGGACCGGGGCACGGATCGTGACACCGAGCGGCTCGCCCACCAGCTCCAGGGCCGTGAGCAGCTCGGTAAGTGCCGTCTCATCGCTGCAGCGCTGCATGCGTGCCTCCCGGAGTCCAGGTAGGCCGGCCTTCCCAGGCTGGCCGGACGGGCTGGGAAGCCCGTCCTACGTCTCGTCATCGCTGGCCGTCTGCATCAGCTGGGCGTAGTGCCCCTGAAGGGCCCAGAGTTCCTCGTGGCTGCCGCGCTCGACCACCTTGCCGTTGTCCAGCACCACGATCTCGTCGCAGTCACGGATAGTGCTGAGCCGGTGGGCGACGATCAGGCAGGCACACTCCCGGCGACTCAGGTTTTCCAGAAGGATCACCTCCGTCTCGGGGTCCAGGGCGCTGGTGGCCTCGTCCAGTACCAGCACCGCCGGCCGGCTAACCAGGGCGCGGGCAATCTCCAATCGCTGTCGCTGGCCGCCGCTCAGGTTGGCCCCGTCCTCCTGCAATACGCCGTCCAGGCCGCCCGGCAGCGACGTGAGGACGTCGTCCAGGACGGCGTCCCGGCAGGCTCCCAGAAGGGCTTCCTCGCGGAGGGTGCTGTCCCACAGCGTCAGGTTCTCGCGCACCGTGCCCTCGAAGAGCATCAGGTCCTGATCCACGAACCCCAGCGACCGCGCCAGCGCTGCCCGGGGAATCGCGTCCGGCCGCCGGCCATCCAGGAGGACCTCGCCGGACCACGGCTGATGCAAGCCCAGGATCAGCCGGGCAATGGTGGACTTGCCCGACCCGCTCTTGCCCACCAGAGCCACCCGCCGGCCCGGACTCAAGCGGAGGTCGAAATGCTCGATCAGCGGCGGCTCAAGCCGGGCATAGCCGAACGACAGATCGCGGACCTCAACCTGACCTTCGAGCCGGCCGACCACGGCTCCATTTTCATCTCCCCCGACGGCCGGGGCGGGCAACGCCGGCTGGTCCAGCACGTCATCCAGGCGTTGCAAGTCGGCCCGAAGCTCCTGCAAGGTGCCGCTCAGCCGCGTCAGCTCCGCGACCGGCTCCAGGAACTGGTGCATCAGGCTCTGGAAGGCCACCAGCATACCCAGAGACAGGGCCCCCGCCATCACCTGCAGGCCGCCGACACCGAGGACCAGCGACATGGCCAGCCACTCCAGCATGGCCGGCAGCACTCCCAGGGTCAGCGTCGTCGCTTCCAGCTCCTGGTGGGCCATTTCTGCCTTGCCGCAGTAGCCGGCCCACTTGGCGAAGTAGCCGGTTTCCATGCCCGAGGCCTTGAGCGTCTCGATCCCCTGCAAGCCAGCCAGGCCCGCCGCGGCCACCTTGCCCTGGTCCTGCACCATGCGCAGACTGGCCTCGACCCGCCGGGGCCCGAGGATGCGCAGGGCGATGAAATTCACGATGGCAAAGACGACGCCAATCCCGGTAAGCAGCAGACTGAAGCAGCTAAGGATCACCAGGTACAGCCCCATGCGGACCAGGCCGATGAGGGCGTCGGCGAGCTTGCCCGTCAGGATCGTCGCCAGCTTCTGATTGAGGTGCAGCCGATAGGCAAGTTCGCCGGAATAGCGCTGGCCGTAGAAGGTCAGCGGTAAGCGGAGCAGGTGCCAGTAGAAGCGGGCCGACAGCTGGGCGGTCAGCGCCAGCATCAGCCGGCGCAGACAGGTCTTCTCCAAGAGCAGAAGCACCATCTGCATCAGGATGGTGATGGTCATCACGGCCAGCAGCGGCCGGAGCCAGCTGGTGTGCCGTTCGAGCAGCACGTTGTCGATGTAGATGCTGGTGAAGACGGGGATGGCCATGCCCGGCAGTACCAGGAGCAAGCCGGCCAGCAGGGCCGCGAGCATGACGCCCCAGTAGCCCCGGAGCCGGCCGAACAGGGCCGGCAGCAACCGCGTCGGCCGGCCCTCCTTGCGAAACTCCGGACCCGGCTTCAGCTCCAGCACGACTCCGGTATAGCCTTCGCTGAATTCCTGCAGCGAGATCTTGCGGTGCCCGGCCATGGGATCGTTGACGTGGACTCCGTTGCGCGTCATGCCCTCGACGACCAGGAAATGATTGAACTGCCAGTGGACCACGTAGGGGGCCCGCAGCTGGGCCAGCGAGGCCACTTCCCGCGTCAGTCCGCGTGCCTCCAGCCCGTAGGAGCGGGCCGCCTGGACGATCTGCGATGCCTTGTTGCCGTCGCGCGAAACGCCGCAGCGCTGCCGCAGCTCCGCCAGGGGAACAAAGCGACCGTGATAGCCAAGGACAATGCCCAGGGCCGCCGCCCCGCATTCGACAGCTTCCATCTGCAATAGAGTGGGTGTGCGAACCCGATCCCAGGACATCGGGGAAACCCTCCTCGTCATAATCCTCAATCCTCAAGAAGAGGAGAAAGAGTAAGATGAAGATTAAGATTAGGAAGAGGATTAAGAGCAAGAGCAAGAGTAAGAGCAGGATCAAACGCGTCCTCCAGGGCATTCTTACTCTTACTCTTCATCCTGCTCTTAATCCTCTTCCTAATCTTAATCTTCATCTTACTCTTTCTCCTCTTCTTGAGGATTTAGGGTTTCGGATTTTCTGAGCTTGCCCCCTCATCCGGGGCCGTCGCCGTGAACCAGGAGCGCAGCAGCGGCATCAGGAACGTGATTGGCCGGCGTTCCTCCAGCGTGACGCGCACCTGTGTCGTGGTGCCGGCCGACAGCTGGATGGGCGGCCCGGCCGAGGTCCAGCGATAGCCGCTCATGGTGTCGCCGCGCTCCAGCTCCACCTCCACCTCGATCATGCCGCCCTTCTGTGTCAGCCCTTGCACCACTTCCGGATTGCCCACCCGTGCGGCGAGAGTTTGCTCGGTCACCGGGAACGGAGCCACCCGGGTCACCGTGCCGACGATGCTGCCGTAGCGTTCGCGCTCTACCGTCGTCGGCGTCACCCGCACTTGCATTCCCTTCTGGATGCGCTTGCCGCTGCGCACGGGGAAGTAGGCCAGGTTTTTCAGACTCCCGGACCGATCGCCTCCTGCGACACCTGACGACTGCGCCGAGACCAGTTCCAGGGAACCGATCCGCCCTCCCGTCGAGACCACCTCGCCGGGATGGACCGACAGCTCCAGGATCCGGCCGGCCTCGGGACTGAGGACCTTGCCGTTCTGGGCGATCAGCCCTTCCAGCTCGTGGACCTTGGTTTCCTGTTCCACCAGCTGGTTGGTTCGGGTCGCCTGGCTCTGGGCGATTTCCTGCTCGACCTGGATGGCCCGGACCTCCAACTGCTTCAGCTGCAGTTGCAGCTCGGCGATCCGTGTCCGCTGCTGCAACAGCTGCTGCTGCGTCTCGACGTTTTTCAGGTCCAGCTCGGTCAGGCGCATGTCCAGGTTGGCCCGCTGCAGGCTGCGATCCAGCCAGGCGGACTCGGCCTGCAGGACGGTTTCCTCGCTGATCAGGCGCTTCTCGGCCAGCCGGCGGGCACTTTCCAGGCGGGCCTTGAGTCCCTCGTCAAGACCCTGCGTCTCCTTGCGGCCCTGCTGCAACTTCTCCCTCTGGACCTTGAGGTAGTCGTTGCTGCGGGCTTGCAGCTGGGCCACCACCTGCTCGATCTTGCCGATGGTCTCCTGCAGCACCTTCTCCTGGGCCGAGCGCAGCCGCTTTTCTTGCTCCAGGCGCGCTTTTTCCAAGGCCATCTGAGAATTGTTAATGCGCTGCAGCTCCTTCCGCCGGGTGATGGCTTGCTGCAACTGCTGCTGCTGCTCGGGGAGATTGAGGATGGCGAGTACGTCGCCGGGATGGACGGCCTGATTGCGCTCGACACACAGCTTGACGATCTGACCGCCGAAGGAAACCTGCAAGGGCCGGACGTGGTCAGGAGTGACAAGAACGCCGACCCCATCCACGGTCTGGGGAATTCGGCCAAGGAAGGCCCACGCCACCGTCAGCCCCCCCAGCAGCAGCAACCCGGTCAGGGGAAGCCAGACCCAGGCGCTGGTGGTGCGAAAGGGCTTGTCCAGTTCCTCCGGAACACAATAGCGCTGCAAGGACTCCTTGCGGAACATCTGATTGAGTTGCATGGTGATTCCTCAACGCGGCAGGGACCCTGAACGATGTTCTCGAAGCTATTTTACCGCGTTGCGAAGGCATTGTCACCAGAGTCCAGTCGCGGCCAGCGCCTCCTCGATGAACTGGCGGAGACTCGACCCGAGACAATCAGTTCCCTCCACACTGCTTGTCTTTCTTCGCATGACACGTCTTTCCAAGCGAAACCAGCTTGTCCTCGAAGCAGATCTTGTGGTGCGCCAGCATTGTTCCCAGCTGCCGTTCCAGCTGTGTCAGGGCCAGCTGCCAGTCGAGCTGGGCCAGGGAGCGGTCGCGCTGGGCGTCGGCCTGGTTGCGCTGGGCGGTCAGCCGTTCCCGGACGTCCGCGAAACGGGCCGTCTCGCCCTTCTCGGTGATGGCCTTGAGATAGCGGGTTGCGGCCTGGTAGCGCGCTTCCTGAACAGTCAGCTGTTCGCTGGCCTGGCTGGCCTGGATCAAGGCACGCTGCAACTGGAACAGCACCTGGTCCTTCACCTGCTCGAACGCCTTTTGCTTCTGTTCAAGCTGCAGTTGACCGCGGTCCCTCTCATAAGGATCGCACGCCTCGGCGGACACTTTCGCCGCCTCGATTTCCAGCCGTGCCCGCACCAGCTCGTTGCGGCACTTCAGGGCCGTCGCGACCGCAGGATCCCACGCCGGCAGCGGCACCAGGCCAGCCGCTTCATCGACCGGGACCAGCTTCGGCCCGTCGCAGGGGAGAAAACCCGCCGCGTGGCGCAGCTGCCGTTCCGCTTCCTGGAGGCCCGGGCGAGCCGACCCGGCGGTGAGCGCCTGGTTGTACTCGGCCCGTGCCAGCTGCCGCTGCTCGTCCAGGCGCTCCAGGTCCGGAAGAGCCAGCTGCCGCTCCTTGTACTGGGCCTGGGCATTGTCATAGAGCTTCTCGGCCAGGCGCAGCGCCTCCTCCCGCGTTTGCAGGACCGCGTAACTGAATCGGAGGTTCCAGTAAGCGGACTCGACCCCCAGCAGCAGCTCCTCGACCTGGAGCATGAGTTCGACCTTGGACTTCTCGTAGTTGACCCGCGCTACCCGGGCCTCGGTGGAACCGCCGAAGGTGACCGGCAGACACTTCTCACACTGCGACGACTTGCGTGCCGTTTCCTCAAGGACCGCCCGGGCGATGGGAGGGTTGAGGGTCAGCACACAGATCGCTTCCTCTCCCAGCCGGCCCGTCTGGATCGCCTGCAGCACACACTCCCGCAACGTGATCGACCGCCAGGCCTCCTTCATTTCGGGCAGCGGCAACAGGGCGGGTAGCTGGCCGGGTATCGCCGGGGTGTGAGGAGGAAGAGGGGCGGCAACCGGGAGCGTGTAAATCCGGAGGGTTTCGTGGCACTGGTCGTGGTTCAGATACTCCGAAGGAAAGCAGCCAGCGGAACCGAGCAGCAGCGCCATCAGCAGAACGACCGTTCTACCCTGTCGCATTGCCCATCCCCCCAGGATTGGGCCCGTACACCATTGTCCAGGCACCTGATCTTTTCATCGACCTCCGGAACTGGGCCCGATCAGGAAAACCTCACCGGAAAGGCGGTCTGTAACGAATCCGCGGAACGTGCGGGGCAGAGACAACTTTCACGACCGGGGAAAGATGCGTGTGCTGCCCTCGGTCACGGTCACCCGGGCGTCGGGCATGAACGGCAGCAGACGCCGCATCAGGAAATCGACCAGCGGGTTGCCGGCGTGGGAGCCACAGCAGCCGGAGGCGTCCGGAAGGTGCTTTTCGGCAGCCACGTGCAAGCGTAAGGACTCGGCCAGGAGGCGAATCCCCAGTCCCTTGGCGGGCAGTTCCGGGTCAACGACCAGGCTGGTGTAGCGGATGGTCCGGGGAGCGATGCGGTGCGTGACTATCCAGCCGCGAACCTCGTCGCGGTAACGCAAACCCAGGCTATTGAGCGGTTCCAGTCTCTCCGGCTCCCGGAAGGGCGACAGGAACTCGGGATAGTCGCCGCGTTGCTCGTGTTCCAGGAGGCGCTCCCGTTCTCGCTCCGTCAGGTCGCGCCAGGGAAAGATCTGGTAGCCGGGGGGTAGGGAGGTCTTTTTGACCAGCCAGGGTGCGGTGAGCAGTTTCTCCGCCGAGCCGGAGCCGACCTGGAAGAGGAACATGCGCGGTTGGGGCGGGTCCCAGCCACAGCGCTGCAGCAGCCGTTTCAGGGCCGGCGTTGTCGGCTTGCCCCCGGCGAAGGCCAGTTCGCCCCAACCGACTCCGCGCTGGACCAGTTCGCTTTCCAGCCGGGTCAGCAGCGCGGTGCCGATGCCCCGATTGCGGAACGAGGGAGCGACGAACAGCGACAGGACCGTGGCCTCCTGGCCGTTGGGTTGAATGGCCGCCAGTGCCAGCCCGGCGGGTACACCAGCGCAAGCCGCCACGGCGACAAGAGAAGGGTCCGTTTCCAGGTCAAGGAGACAAGAGCGAAACTGAGGAAAGGTCATCTCCGCCCAGGGCAGGAGCTGCTTTCTCTGCTGTGCGAGAAACAACTCCAGGGAGGGTATCAGGGATGGAGGGGGCGTCGGGTTCATGGACAGCCCACGTGCTTGAGAAATCGATTCTCCCCTCTCCCTGCCGGGGAGAGGGGAGTTTTGTCCGCTGGCTCTTACCAGCCCCGGCGGCCGAAGCCGAAGCCCCGGCCGAAGCCGCGCTTGCCGCCGGCCACCATCTCCAGCTCGAAGTCGGACAGTTCCGACTCGGTGAAACTGGCCACCGCCTCGTTCGCGGTGAACGTGAAGCCGTGAGCCCCAGCCAGACTCACCAGCTCCTCCGGGCCACAGCCACTCTCGATTGCCTGCCGGACCTGCGCCTGCAGGTTCGCGTCAGTGGCCAGCTGGCCACGAAAAGCCTCAATTCCGGACACGTGTGTCTCCTTTGCGACTGGAAGTGTGTTGAACCTCAATGTGTGGTAGTTCCCCGTCACCCAGGCTCGCGAGCCTCCGTTGAACGGAAAACCCCTCTGTTTCATTTTATCCTTGCTCCCCTGGAGAGGGAACAAGTCAAACTGGGAAAAGTGGCTCGGCTATTTGAACAGGGGCAATTTCCGGAAATTGGGCCGTTCACAAGGTAGCGCCTGGCTCTCCAGGACAGTCAGCGGGTCGGGGGGAGTCAGCGCCCTGGCCGGAAGATCGCCGCGAACGGTGCCGGCCAGGGACGTTAGTGCGGTCCGAAACGGCAGGGTTCAGTCTCCGACGAGCAGGGTTTCCGGAGGACCAAACGGTGCCATCTCGCCCGCGTCAACCAGAAGGTCACCAGCCCCTGCGGCCGAAACCTCCGAACAAACGGAAGCCGCCCCAGCGACCGAAGCCCAGGCCAACCCCCACCTTGCCGCCGGAAACCATCTCCAGTTCAAAGTCGGACAGTTCCGATTCCGCAAAGCTGTTCATGGCCTCCTCGGTTGTGAAGGAATAACCCTGAGCCCCGGCCAAATTCAGCAGTTCCTCCATGCCGCCGCCGGCTTCAATGGTTTGCCGGACTTGAGCTTGCAGAACGGGATCAGTGGCGAGTTTCTCGCGAAAGGCTTCTACTGCAGGCATGTTTGCCTCCTTCTCTAATTGGGAACAACGTTGGTCCACGAACGAAGGCGGCATCCTCAGCACCACGGGCCAGCTCACTCCCTGCTCGGCCGGAGGGATGGCAAGGGGCGTTCCTTGCCGATCTCCCGGAGGTGTGCCAGCACCCAGGAACGGAGGGCCCCTGTTCTAAGCGTATCGCCGTTCCCCTCTCGAAGACAAGTCAAGCTGGAAAAAACACAAAAGACATAGACGAAGAGGCTGTCTCCGGCTGCTGAGCAATCTGGGTTGAGCCGAGCTGTTCCGTGGTCTGGCTCTGCCGCTTTTGTCCAAGGTGCCGGCGACCGGGGTCCGATACCTGACAAGGGACTGTCAAGAAACCTCAAGGAGTTCCCAAGCATGGCCGCGTTGCTCATTTTCCTGGTGCTGGCCACGGACCCGGCGTGCCCGGTGGGTCAGGCGGAGCAGTGCGTTTACGTGAAACGGGAGTGCAAGGACAAGGACGGCCACGTGCAGTGCTGGTTGGAGCCTTACGTCCCGCGCGAGGGAGACATCTTGCTGATCCAGGGCACGGAAGTCGATTCGCTGTTCACGATCGTCTACCGCACCATTGCCCGGCTGACCCGATCCGGTCCGCCCTGGCACTCGGGGATCGTCATTGCCGACCGGGCGGGGCAGCTGAAGTTCTACAATGCACCCGGCCAGGTTGCCGGTCAGGAAGGGGAGCAGGGCGGCAACCAGCAGCAGGAAGGCGAAGAGGAGCAGAACCGGGGGCCGCGCTACGATGACATCGTGGAGTCAATCACCCGCGTCCCGCAGAAGGTCTGGGTCCGGTCGCTGAAGTTCCCGCTGTTGCTGGACCAGACTTATCGGTTGCGGAAGTGGGCGGAGGAACAGGAAGGCAAGCCCTTCGGCTACCTTCGTTCCGTGACGTGTCCGGTACTGTGCTATCCCGTCCGCGGACCGATGCGGCAGAGGTCGCTTCCGCCTGTGGGCATCGATCGGCCGACCTGGTTCTGTTCCGAACTGGTGGTGGCGGCCGGCATCGCGGCGGGACTGATTAACCCGCAGGTGGTCAAGCCGGGGTGTGTCAACCCGCTCGATCTGAACGAGGACTCCTTGCTGGACCTGAGCCCGGTCTGGACCAAACCATGCGAGCTGTGGTGGGACAAGGAGGCCAGTGAGTCGGGGAAGCAAAACCGAAGCATTGGGGGCGGCCGCATCCTTGGACGGATGCGGCAGGGGTCGTGAGGGCAACGTGGCTTGCTCAGGGTGGCGTGGCGATCGTATAATCGCGGCGGGTTTCCAGATCCAAGGGGGTTTCCATGACCACAGCCATCGCTACGACCACACCCCAGCCAGTAACCTACGGTCAAGATGCGTCCTATCCGCGGTTTTCGGTTGCACGCTACCAGCGTATGATCGAGACTGGTATTCTGACTGCGGAAGACAAGGTGGAGCTGCTCGAAAACTATCTGGTGCTCAAAATGCCGCGTAACCCGCCACACGATGGCACGATCGATCTTATGACTGAAACCCTCGGTCGAGTGATCCCGCTAGGGTGGCGGCTTCGTGTGCAGTTGACGGTTGTCTTGTCGGACAGCCAACCAGAGCCGGACATTGCCATCGCTCGCGGCGATGCTCGAACCTATTGCTCGCGCCACCCTGTCCCCGCGGATGTCGGCGTGATAATGGAAGTCGCCGACGCCTCGTTGCTGCGCGACCAGCGCGACAAGACACGCATCTACGCCCGGGGCAACATTGCCTGTTACTGGATCGTCAACCTGGTGGACCGTCGGCTCGAAGTGTTCACACAACCATCGGGACCGGTAGCCGTGCCGGCCTACGGCCAATTCCAGGTCTTCCAGCCCGGTGACATGGTGCCGTTGGTTCTGGGGACCTCTTCTCTGTCACTGGCCGTGGCCGACTTGCTCCCGTGAGTTTACCCCTTTTCCGATTGCCGCACCGCAATGAATCGTCCCGGCGCCAGAATGCTCCTCGGGTCAAGCGTCTGTTTCAGCCGGGCCAGCATCGCCGTCGTATCATCGTCCCCGGCCGGCAGCTGATCCATCGAGTGAATCCCCAGCCGGTACGGATAGTGCCCTTGCCGCACCAGATCCCCCAGGATCTGATCGTGACACGCCATCGCACGCTCATCCTCGCCGGCCACGCTCCGATCGTACGCCAGCATCAGGAACACGTGGACGGCCCGCCCGGTCATGAGCTGCACCCCAAGGCTAGGCTCGAAGCCGTGACGCAGGACCGTCTCCTCGACTCCCTTCAGCGCTTCGACAATGAGGTTCCCCAGCAGTGGGAAGACCAGGCAGAGCCAGAGGACGCCACAGCGGTCATGGTCAGGATCGATTGACGCGGAAGCAGGTGTCCGCTTGCGCCAGTACATCGCCCGAAGGTTCACCGTCCACGGGTTGCCGAGGTAAACGTCCTCGTCGAGCAATTTCGGCTCCTGCTCCTGATCGATGAACTCCAACCCTTCGACGAGTCCGCCAAGGACCTCGGTCAGTTCCCGCCGTTCCAGCAGGCCCCGCTCCCGGCTGAACGAGAACAGGGCTCCATTGCCGTACCACGGTTCCGAGCCGTAGCGCTCCCGGAGCGACAGGGGTGTCTTCCCCGCCTGCGCTTTCCACGGATACCGTCCCTGGGTCATCAGCACCTTGTAGGAGTTCCAGAGACTGAAGCTGTTCTCGGGCAGGACACGTTGCAGCAGCAGGGGACGCACAGCATCGAGCAGCGGCGCCAGCTGCGCAATGCCGGGGATGGAGAAGGCGCAGGACTGGTAGAAGGAGGGTCGCGGCATCAGCCACAGTGTCAGTCGAGTGACAATGCCCAGGTTTGACTGGGTGAAGAGGCCGTCGAGCACGGGCCGACGCCAGCCCGGCTAACGGCTGCAGCATGAGCCCCGGGAAAGCGTCCAAGTCCGGTGTGCAGGCATTCGCCGCCGGGCAGCACGACCTCCAGATTACAAACGGTGCCGAGCCGATCGCCGTAAGGGCCCAGTCCGTCGCCGCGCTCCACGACGTTGCCGATGACACTGGCATCCGGAGAGCCGCCGATGACCGAGACGCACAACCGGGAACCGCGCTCTTTCAGGAAGGCGTGCAGCTGGCGAAAAGTCACGCCGGGCTCGACCGTGACACAGGCCAGGTCCTCGCGATAATGCGTGATGCGGTTCATCCGGATCAGGTCAAGCAGGACGCAACCGTCGGTCACGGGAACGCGCGAGCCCAGACCCCAGTTCTTGCCGCCGCTGATGGGATAGATTGGGACGCCGAACTGGCCGGCAATCCGGACGCAGGCTTGCACTTGGTCGCGGTCGGCCGGGTGCAGGAGGGCCAGGATGCGCTGGGAGGTGGCAAAGGTCGCGGTCTGGGCGGCGGCCAGCAAGTCGGGGTCGGTCTGGACGTGGTCTGTCCCCAGAGCCGTTCGCCAGTCGGCCAGGGCCCTCTGGAGGTTGGAGGAATCGGACATGGCAACTCCCTGGCGAGCGAAAAAGAGCGGCCGGTGGAGAACGCTACCTCCGCGCCACCGGCTGCTCTCAAGCTTTTGTAGGACAATGGGATGCGCCGGTCAAGCGGATGAGGAAGTCCAGCGCCAGGGACATCCTGGCGCTGGACCCGCACCACGTCCAGGCACGACAGGACCTCACCGGCTTGCTTCAGAGGCTCAACCGAACGGCGGAGCAAACGTCCCTGGGGTCGGAACTGGAGTTAGCGTTTTTCTGCTGGAGCGAAACACTTTGAGGTCCAACTCGGTACAATCAAACGCCGGGCCAATCGAACCAGCCGGCCTGGGGATTGCAGAGAGACTGTTCTGCTGGCTTGAGCGTTTCCATCCGGGAGGATCAACCATGCTGCCCCGCACTTTCCCCTTGTGGCAATGGGCTTCGCTGGTCTGGACCCTGGGCCTGGTCGGCCTGCCGGCCGGAGCGCACGCAGGCGTGCGGGGCGAGGCCGGGAAACGGCTCCCGGCCGATACCGAGTTCATTGTTTCCGTGAACCTCCGGCAAATCCTGGATTCGCCCCTGGTGAAAAAGTCTGCCCCGGCCCAGCGCTTCCTGGAGCAATGCCGGCAAGGTCTCAAGGGAGACGAACGGCCGCTCAAGGAGCTTTTCCGGAGCGCGAAGCTGAAGGAAGCGGGAATGAGGGAAGAGGACTTTCTCGCGTCGGCCAGGCAGACCCAGGCCCGCTGCGAGGCTGTGGGATTGGATCCGTTCAAGGATCTGGATCGGGTGACCGTGGGTGGATCGTTCGGGAAGGGACTGGTGACGGTGGTCGAGGGCGCCTTCCAGTTAGCGAAGTTCCGCGCCGCGGCCCAGGCCGATGTCCGGAAGAACCCCACTTCCCGGTTCGTGCAGGTGTCCGGTATCGATGTCTGGGAGTGGGACGAGCCGGCTCAGCCCGTTAGTCGTTCTTTTCTCGCCTTGCTGAGTCCGACATGTCTGGTGCTGTGCAGCAGCAGGGAAGCAATGGGCGAGGTTCTGGAGCGAGCCGCCGGCAAGGACAAGAGGGAGCTGCCCCGGGCGATGCAGGTGCTGTTTGACGAAGCCGCGGGAGAGCAGATCGCGGTGGTCGCGAAGGTCGACCAGGCCTTCTTCCAGGGCCTCGCCGAGGAGATGAAAAAACAGACGCCGCCTCCGAATGATAGGATTGGGAAGTGGGCTCACGATCTGCTGATGAAGTGGGTCGAGAAGTTCGGCGGCGACGTCACGACCGCCAGTCTCGGCCTGAGCTTTGGCGAGAAAGACTTCACCTACCAGATCGGTCTGGAATGCAAGCAGCCGAGGGTGGCCAGGGGCTTGCAGAGCTGGATCAGCAGCGGGAACCTGGTGGCCGGGCTGGTCCTGCGGACGGTCGAGGGCGATACGGCCCGGATGCTGCGTGAGATCATCGGGAAAGTGCGGCTCACGCGCAAAGACGCCATCGTCTTCATCCGCGTCCCGGTTCCGTATGCCTTCGCGCGGTATGTGTTTAACTCCCCCTGGTTGTAAAGCGGAGACCTGTGCAGCGAATCAATGAGTGATATCAAGGCTGCGCGGGCGTTGAGTCCTGTTTCAGCAGCGGATCTTCTTTTCCTTTCACCTCGGATGCAGGCAGGGAATCTCCTTGTGGTGCCTTCTGCTGGGGAGACGGGAAGGTAAACAACGCGAAGTACGGACCCACGACCCACAGCAGGATCAGGAGCCCACAGAAACAGCCGCTGGTCCAGGCGGTGGCGGCCACCAGGGGTAGTGCGAAAACCAGGTAACCGACGTATCCCCAGATCACCGCCCACGCCATCAGGGAGAGCCCGCCGAGCATGGCGACCAGCCGGGCGGCAGCCACCTCCAGACGGTCAACCACCCGTCTCACGTTGACGTTCCCCGCCTGGCTCCTGCTGGCCTCGTCGGCCCAGGCATTCCAGTACGCGAACGTCACAAGCAGCCAGCGGAAACCCAGACAGGCCAGCACGAACAGGACCACAGCCTGTCCGACCTTGAGCCAGCGCCACAGCGTCGCGTCCCCGGGGGAGCGGATGAGGATCGGCACTTCCAGCGACCGGTCGAGCAGCTCCTCGGTAAACTGGTTCCGGAGCCGGCCCAGGCCCCGCTGAGCGACCGTCCCGGCGACGTCGCAGTGCAGCACGAGCGGCTCCCCGACGGTCGCATCCGCCGGAACCTCGATCTCGAATTCCAGGTCGTCGCTGCCTTGCTCGTTGTCCTTGTCCTTGTCGATCTCGATCTGTCGGCCCCAGAGCTTGCCCTTGCCTTTCAGGTCCAGCTCCCGCGACCCCAGCTCCACGTGGACGTCGTCGATCGAAACTTTGAGCCCGCCGTAGACAGCCACCTTGGCCGACACGCGCTCACCCGGGGAGACGTATGGCGTGTACACCCAGAGGGAAAGCGATCCCTCCTCGGGGGCCGGGGCCTAGACGTTCCCCTCACTCCGCGTGGCCGCGCAGCGATACAGGCTGGTCCAGCAGGGCACCGACGCCGACGCCAGGGCCAGCCCACCGATCACCAGCACAACACTAACCAGCCGCACCAGCAGCCGCTTCATTCCGGGATACTCCAAGGGTCTGGCGTGATTTTATGAGGTTCAATCCACCGGGAGGAGGGTATCCCTTGCGAGCCTGGGTCTGGGCGTGCTACCCTGTGGGAACGCACAAGCGCTCTGCCAGGTGCCCTTCCGCAGGAGATGGACGTGGCCACAACCCGAATCCTGCCAGTGCTTCCGCTGATGCTTTGTTCAACCTTGCTCGCCCTGCAAGCCGACCCGCCCAGAGCTGCACCTCCGACCAGGGAACAAATCGACTCCTGGGTTCGGCAGCTGGGTGATGACAGTTTCGAGATCCGCGAGCGGGCCGCAGCCAAATTGCAGCAGGCCGGTGAAGATGCCGAGCCCGCCCTGAGAAAAGTGGCCAGCAGTACCGATGCGGAGGTCGCTCGACGCACCCGGACTCTCCTGGATCGCATCGAGGACCCCAAGATCCTCCGAGGACACTCAGAGTGGATTCTGAGCATCGTCTTCAGTCCCGATGGCATGCGTCTTGCCAGCTGCGGCATCGACGGTACGGTGAAAAGCTGGGATGTCCGGACAGGGAAAGAATTGCTCTCGTTCAAGGGTCACGGAAGCTCGGCCTTGAGCGCTGCGTTTAGCCCGGACGGCAATGCGATCGCCATCGCCGGCAATGACCGGACGGTGAAGCTCTGGGATACACGGACTGGAAAGGAAAGGCGCACCCTCAAGGGCCACTCAAACCTCGTCACCAGTATCGCCTTCAGCCCCGACGGCAAACAAGTCGCAACCACCGGCAGGGACCAGATGGTGAAGCTCTGGGACGCCCAGACCGGTCAGGAAAGACTCTCATTCCGGGCGCACTCAAAAGCGGTCTGGTGTGTGGTTTTCAGCCCGGATGGCAAACGTCTCGCCACGGCCAGCGAGGACCAGACGACGAAGGTCTGGGATGCGCGAACCGGCGAGGAACTGCTCTTCCTCTACAGCCACTCTGACGCGGTCCTGAGTGTGGCGTTCAGCCAGGATGGCAAACAAATTGCCACCGGCAGCAGGGATCGGACAGCGAAGCTCTGGAATGCCCGGACTGGCAAGCTCACTCACACGTTGCGGGGACACTCGAACAGCGTCAACAGCGTGGCTTTCCGTCGCGAGGGGAATCAGGTCGCCGGCGTTAGCCTTGACCAGACGGGGCTGCTCTGGGATGCCCGGACTGGCCAGCAAACGACGTTCTTTCAGGGTGACCAACGTCCGATTCACAGTGTGGTTTTCAGTCCCGACGGCAAACGCTTTGCCACCGCCAGCGACGACACAGTCACGCTGTGGCGGGTCCCAAGGCAACGCGAACCGCATCCCACCCCAAGGTAATCCTCCAGAGCAAATCACCGCTTGCCGTGGGGAAGAGGTCGATAAGAGACTTAGCCGATGTTTCCCCTGTTTCTGGATCTGCGGAACCGCGTGGCAATCGTGGTCGGCGGCGGCCCGGTCGGCCGCCGCCGGGCTGCGTCCCTGCGCGCGGCCGGGGCCTCGGTCTGCCTGATCTGTCTGGAACCGCGTCCCCCCGACGAGATTGACCCCGGCATCACCTGGCTGGTCGAACCCTACACCCCAGCTCATCTCGAAGGAGCCAGCCTGGTGATCGCCGCCGCCCCCCGGGAAGTCAGTGCCCGGGTGGTGGCCGACAGTCAGGCCCGGGGAATCTGGGTCAACTGCGCCAGCGATGCGACGCTAGGCGATTTCAATGTTCCATCGGTGATCCGCCGCGGCGACCTGCTCCTGGCTGTCAGCACTGGCGGCGCCTCCCCGACCCTGACCGCCCGGCTGCGGCAGATGCTGGAGGCGGAGTTTGACGAGGCCTATTCCCGCTGGGTGCAGGTCCTCGCGGAACTGCGGCCGCTGGTGCTGCAGCGGTTTGACGAGCCGCGGCAGCGGGAGATTCTCGACCGCCTCTGTCGCTGGCACTGGCTGGAGCGGCTGCGCTGCGAAGACGTGGCCGGCGTCCGCGCCGACATGCTGGCCGATCTGAACCGAGGGTGACCGTGGCACGGCAACCCCATAACATGATGAACAAGAGGCGATTCGTCCGGAAAACACGCAACCTGGCATCTCGGACTTGCTCGCTGACTCCACAACCCTTGTTCTTGATTCCTTTGCTGGCAGCGTTCAGGAGGTCCTTCCATGAGCCGATTCGTTCCCGAACCCTACAAGGCCGATGGCGGCTTCAGCGTCACGGGCTTGCCCATCCTGGTGGTCGCGCTGTGCGCTGCCGCGGCCGGCCTCGGGTGGCTGGCCAGTTTCATCGGTCAGTGGTTTTACCTGATCTTGCTGTTCCCCATCGGAATCGGCTTCGGCCTGGTCTTCGCAGGCGCTGGCGTTGGTCATTACACCAAGATGCGCAGCCCTGGCGTGGCAGTGCTGCTGGGCCTGGTCAGCTCCGCCGTGGCGGTGCTGTCGATGCATTACTTCAATTACCAGCGCTTTCTCACGCAGCGCGAGGAAGTCCTGAAAATGGCGCCTCTGCTCGACATGCTGCCGGCCAATCCCGCGGACCCCAAGATGGCCGAAGCCGTCGGCCACCTCAAGGAAATTCGCGAGGTCAATAGTTTTCCCCGCTACCTGAACATGGAAGCCAGGCAGGGCGTGTCCATCAGTCACCGGGGCCAGGAGGGCTTCAACCTGGGTTACGTCGGCACCTGGATCTACTGGGGGCTGGAGTTCGTGGCCGTGGCCTTCATGGCAGCGGGAGGTTTGCTCGTCGGCGCGGCCGCTCCGTACTGTTCCGCCTGCGACAGCTGGAAGGTCCAGAAACAGCTCGGCACGCTGCACGGCAAGGGCGAATCGGTGGACGTTTATCTGAGCAATGGTGAGATCGAACGGTTGCAAGCACACGATCCCGCCCCGTCGGGGGGCGACCTGGTCCTCAGCGCTGCCGTCTGTCCGCGCTGCCAGACCGAGTCGCCCATCGCCGTCAAGCTGGAAAGCCTGACGAAGAATGCCAAGGGTGAGATCGAGAAAAAAGAACTGCTCCACGTCACATATCCCGGTGAAGCCCTGCCCGAACTGGAGGCGTTGTTTGTCCCCAAACCCAAGCCGGCGGAGGAAAGCGGCGAACCTGCTGTCCAATGATGTGGCACGGCCCTCCGATTCCCATTGCCTCCGGACGCTCTTTCAAGGTATGATCCGCCGCCTTGTTTTCTCGCGCGGAAGTGCCACGACCGTGGAGAGGTCAAACGATAGGGAAGTCGGAAGAAAGGGCGAAACCGTGTCAACCACCATCGAGCAGCTGGCTGATCTGGTTCAGGGACAGGTCCAGGGCGATTGCAGCCGATGCGTCCAGGCCGCGCGGCCGCTTCAGGAAGCGGGACCGGCGGACATCACCTTCGTCGAGAACGAACACCATCTCAAGCACCTCAAGGAGTGCCGGGCCGTAGCCGTCGTTGTCCCGCTGGCCCTGGCAACAAAGGCGGCCCCGGTCCTGACCGCGCTGACCCCCGCTCCTGCCCTGATCCTGGTCAAGGACGCCCTGGGCGCCTTCATCACCATCGCCCTGCGGCTGCACGGCGAACCCGGCCGGCAACCGCCCGGCATCGATCCCCGGGCCCACGTCCATCCTTCCGTTCGGGTCGGAGCCGGCAGCAGCGTGCAGGCGTTCGCCGTCATCGGCGAGGGCACGATCCTTGGGGCGCGCTGCCAGGTGTATCCAGGCGTGGTCCTCGGTCGCAATTGCCGGATCGGCGACGACGTGATCCTCTATCCCAACGTGGTCATCTACGACAACACCGTGATCGGCCAGCGGACGATCGTCCACGCCAACGCGGTCATCGGGGCCGACGGCTTCGGCTATCGCTTCCAGAACGGCCAGCACGTCAAGGTGCCGCAGCTGGGCTGGGTCGAGCTGGGCGACGACGTCGAGATCGGCGCCTGCACCACCATCGACCGGGGCACGTTTCAGCCGACGCGCATCGGTTCGGGCACCAAGATCGACAACCTGGTGATGGTGGCGCACAACTGCCAGATCGGCCAGCACAACATCTTCGTCAGCCAGGTGGGCATCGCCGGCTCCTGCACCACCGGCAACTACGTCGTGATGGCCGGCCAGGTGGGTGTGGCGGATCACATCCACTTTGGCGAGGGCTGCCAGATCGGGGCCCGCTCCGGCGTGATGCGCGACGTGCCGGCGGGCGAGCGGCATGCTGGGCGCTCCCGCCAAGGCGGAACGTGACGAGAAACGCATCCTGCTGGGGCTGGAGCATCTGCCCGAGCTGCTCAAGGACGTGAAGCGGATCAAACGGCAGCTGGGAATGAAGGATGAGCCGGCCCGTGGGGGGGTGCCGGCGGCATGAGCCCCCAGGGCGATGCCCTGGGCTATTCTGTTGCGCCCCTTCGGGGCGAAAGACCGTCCGTTCTTTGCCCCGAAGGGGCGCAACAGAATAGCCCAGGGCATCGCCCTGGGTGAAAGGGCTGGAAATGTGGAGGACCACACCCGGATGTCCACGACCGACCCGACATCCCGCGAGTTGCGCCTGGGCTCGGCCGAGCCGCTGCTGCTCGAAGCCCGCCGGCAGCGGCCGATCGGACTGCTCGCCGGCAGCGGCCGGTTTCCCATGGTCTTTGCCGAGAAGGCCCACAGCCTCGGGCTGCATCTGATCACGATCGGTCTGCACTACGAAGCATCGCCGGAGTTGGCACGCTGCTCCTCCCACTTTTACTGGGCCGGCGTCGCCGGGATGGGCCGGATGGTCCGCCTTTACAAGCGCCACAACGTCGAGCGTGTGGTCATGGCCGGCAAGGTGTCCAAGCACAACTACCTGCACGCTCCCTGGAAGCTCTTCTCTCTGTTGCCGGATTGGCGAACGATCAAATTCTGGTATTTTCGCTGGCGTGCCGACAATCGAGACGATACGCTCATGCTCGGGCTCATTGCCGATTTTGCCCGGGATGGTTTGCTGTTCGATTCCGCCCTGAACCTCTGTCCGGAGTTACTCGTGCCTCACGGTATCATGACCCTTCGGCCCCTCTCTCCTGCAGAACGGGCCGACATCGCCTTCGGCTGGGAACTGGCCAAGAAGATGGGCGACCTGGACGTCGGCCAGAGCGTGGCCGTCAAGGAAAAAGCGGTCCTGGCGGTCGAGGCCATCGAGGGCACCGACCGGGCCATCGCCCGCGCCGGCGAGTTGTGCCGGTCCGGCGGCTTTGTGGTGGTCAAGGTGGCCAAGCCGCGCCAGGACATGCGCTTCGACGTGCCGACCATCGGCGTCCAGACCATCGAGACGCTCCACCGGGCCGGCGGGCGGGTGCTGGCCATCGAGGCCAACCGCACCATCGTGCTGGATCAGCGCGAGACGGTGGCCCTGGCCGACCGCCACGGCATCACCATCGTGGCCCTGGACGAGGTCGAGGCGGCCCGGCTGGCGGCGTGAGCCCAAGCGGAGGCCGGCCTGCCGGCCGGAGCGCACGCAGGCGTGCGAGGGCAACGGCTTTCGCCTCTTTGTTTCCGGGAGATCTTCTGATAAAGATAGTAAGGAAGGAGAGTCTGGAACTGAAGCTGCCTGCCCTGCAGGTGCATTCCAGGGTGCGGGGGTATCGCGAATCGTTTCCCCTGAGCGCCCAGCCAGGGGCGGATTGAAACCATGCCGACCTTTCAGCTTCCGGCCGGATTGACCAGCGACGCCGCCCGCGCCCTGGAGCGCACCTGCATGGCAGGCGGTCCTGAGAACGTTCCCTGGCCGTCCCAGGTCCGGCTGCGCGGCAACCAGATGCTCGTCAGCCACTCCGCCGACGACAGCGGCAGCGGTTACCTGCTCGTCCCCTGGCACGTCAAGAACCACGGCCTGCTCCTGAACGCCAGCAACACCGTCATGGACCGGTCAGCCCCCTACAACCTGCTGCTGGAACTGGCACGCGGCAAGGTCCATCAAGTTCGCAGTCACCTGTACGACCTCTCCACGCTTGGCATTCCCGTCCCCGACGAGCAGCGCCGGCAGGTGCAGCAGTTGGCCTTTCGTTTTGGCCAGGCGGTGCTGGCCGAGCCCGGCAACGAGACGAACCAGGTCGCCGAGCAGGTGCTGGTCGAGGCCTATGACCTGGCCGAGCAACTTGTCCGCACGTACACCAGCCAGGTCTTTCGCATCCGCCAGGAGATCGTGCCCCAGCTGGACACCGCCCTGGGCTGCCGGCTCGGCACGACCATCCCGGCCCCGCCGCTGGCCGAGCAGCTGCGGGCCAGCTGCAACAGCGTGACCATTCCTCTTTCCTGGAGTACCATCGAGCAGGAGGAAACGGTCTACCAGTGGCAGGAGTCCGACGCCCTGGTGGAATGGGCGCTCAACCAGGGCTTTCAGGTGACGGCCGGCCCGCTGGTCGATTTCATCTCGGCCGCACTGCCCGCCTGGCTGTGGAACTGGGAGAACGACGTTTCCGCCCTGGCTCTGTTCCTGTGCCGCTTTGTCGAGAGCGTCGTGCGCCGCTACGCCCGGCGCATCCGCCGCTGGCAGCTGACGGCCGGCAGCAACTGTGCCTCCGTCCTCGGGTTGACCGAGGACGAGCTGATGGGCCTGACCGGCCGGCTGGTCGAGACCGCCCGGCAAATCGATCCGGGACTGGAGCTGAGCGTGGGCATCGCCCAGCCGTGGGGCGATTACCTGGCCCAGAGCGCGCGCAACCATTCCCCATATCTTTTTGCCGACACGCTGATCCGCTATGGCGTTCACGTCGCGGCCATCGACGTCGAGATCGTGATGGGCGTCGATCCGCGGGGCAGCTGGTGCCGGGACGTGCTGGACGTCTCGCGGGTCCTGGACCTGTATGCCCTGCTGGGAGTGCCGCTGCGCGTGACCCTGGGCTACCCGTCGGCGACGGGGTCCGATCACGACTGCAACCCGGAGCTGAACCTGACCGCCGGCTGGTGGGGCAATGGCTTCGACCCCCAGACGCAGGCCCGCTGGGCCGCGGACTTCACTGCCCTGACCCTGAGCAAACCGCGCGTCCAGGCGGTACACTGGACTCACTTCAGCGACGCCGAGACCCATCAGTTCCCGCATTGCGGCCTGGTCGATAGCCAGGGCCAGGTCAAGCCGGCCCTGGCCCAGCTGCGGCAGCTCCGCCAGCAGTATCTGCGGTAGTTCGTCATTGCTTCGCTTCCCTGGTCAGTTTCCGAAACAGGTCCACCAGGCGTGGCCTGGCCTCTGCCGGAGGTGCTGGGGGAGCGGCAAAATCGGGGTTGGTCAAGCGCGAAACGGTCACGGAGATGCCGTGGGGAGCGGCCAGGGTCATGAGCAGGGCGTAGCCGCGCTGCCGGCGGGGTCGAGGCAGGAAGCGGGCCCCGGCCAGGCCCGGGGAGGTCAGGACCGGTCCCCCGCGAAACGCTTGCAGCACGCGCTCCGACCAGCCTTGCGGCTCCAGCGCCCGGCGCAGGTTGGCCTCGATTCCTTCACGCAGGAAGAGATAGCCCGCCGTAAGCTGACGAATCCGGGCACCTGCCAGGGCCGACAGCAGCGGCTCCAGGTTCTCCCGGGTATCGGTGAGCGACGGCAGCAGCGGATCCAGCGCGACCTGGACCGCAATGCCCAGGCGTTGCAGCTCGGCCACCTGCCGCAGCCGGACGTCCGGTAGGGCCGTCCCCGGCTCCGTGATCCGGGCAAGCGATGTATCCAGCGTGGTCAGCGGGACCGTTACCTTCACCCGGTCGCGGAAACGCGCCAGCCCCTGACGGATTGCCGGCTGGATCTCACCCCGCGTCATGAGCCAGGACTCAATGCCGTGCCCGGCCAGGACTTCCACGACACGCAGCGTTTCCTCCTGGATGGCCGGCACGCCAGGAAAGGGGTCCATTGCCGGACTGAGGAACACGGCCCGCGGCCGGTTGGGCATCCGCAGCAGCTCCCGGGCGAGCTGGCCGGCCACGTCGCGGTAAGCCAGGATTCTCTCATCCCCCTGGTAACGCGGCGAGCCACGCACCGAACAGAACGCGCAGCTGGAGAGACAGCCCCGTCCCAGGTTCAAACCAAGGACCTCGTCGCTGCCAGCCAGCGGCGTCGGATGCAGCAACGATCCATGCCGCTCCACCCACTTCAGGCGGGGCGGCTCGTTGCTGTCTTCCAGGGTTGGCAGGGGCACTTGCACAATTCCGCTCGTGTTTGGGTGTTGCCAAAGGCAAGACGGTCTGCGCCATTGTATTCACCTGCTCGGCTTGAACAACCATTCACTGGTAGAAATTAGGATAGTTCCTGTCGAGTGCGGTGTGCAATGTCAGCAGCGGAGCTGGAGTGAGTTTCCGGGAGAGCCGATCGACCAGAAGCCCGCGGATCAATGGAACACCCCGGGACCAAACCGTGTCTCCAGCTCCAGCCGGGCTTGACCAATTGGGTTGTCTCGCAGGATCAGCTCGCGCAGGTTCGCCAGGTGATCCAGGGAAGCCAGCGCCCGCGCTCCGACACTGTCGATCTGGTTGCTGCTCAGTTCCAGCTGGCGGAGATTGGCCAGGTAGGGGGACTGGGCCAGGGCCAGAGCTCCCGCCCGATTGACGGCATTGCCACTGAGATCCAGCCGCTGGAGGTTGGCCAAGTGAGGCGAGCGGGCCAGGACCTCCGCACCGACAGGGCCGACGGCGTTGCCGGCCAAGATCAGCTCGTCGAGCCTGGCGAGGAGAGGGGACTGGGCCAGGATTCGAGAGCCCCTGACCCCCAGCAAGTTGCCGCTCAGGTCCAGTTTCCGGAGGTTGGTCAGGTGGGGCGAACTGGTCAGAGCCAGCACTCCCTCGGGACCGATCCGGTTGCCCCCCAGGTCCAGCTCGCGGAGATTGGCCAGGAAAGGGGATTGGCACAGAGTCAGCATGTCCCGGATGCCAAGCTGGTTGCGGGACAGGTCCAGGACGTGGAGACGAGCCAGCAGCGGCGCTTCGGCCAGGGTCTGCACTCCCTCGGCCCCAATCTGATTGTTCGAGAGATGCAGCTCGCGCAGATTGGTCAGATGGGTCAGCGCGGTCAGGGTATGCAGTCCCGCGTTCCCGAGTGCGGTCTCCGACAGGTCCAGACCCGTGAACAGAGGCAACAGCGAACACAGGGGCGGGGTCAGGACCTCGGGGCAGGAGCGCACCTTCAGACACTCGACCCAGGCCCAGGCATCTCGCCAGGAAACCACCTTCTGGGGCCGGGTTTTGAACAGCTTGCTCTTGCAGACCAGCCGGGCGATCAGCCCACGGGCAAAGGTCCATTCCCGGGATAGTGCCGCCAGCGAGCCGAGCCAGCGCTGCTGTCCTTGCTTCTGGAGCCGGTCAGACTCCCTCTGCAAGGGTTGGTATTGCGGGTCGGCCGGGTCCATGCCGGCCAGCCGGCATTGCAGTCGGATGAAGTCGGCCCTGTCGGCTTGACCGTGGTCGGTCAAGAAGTCGGCCAGCACCGTGTCGCGCAGGAAATCATCGTCCGGCTCCTGACGGATCTGCCACAGGATGGAAAACAGCTCGGAGCCGGCAGGCTGATTGGACCACATGGGTTGATCCTCTCGGACGGAGTGCCTTCACCACTCTTCCCGACAGCCGACTCTCCCTCCAGGTTCAGTCCCGGGTACGATTGCCTTCCGATCCGGCCGGAACATACAATTTTAGAGGGACCGAGCTGGATTGCGGACGCACACCTCCGGCGGAAAGCCTTCCAGCCTCCCGGAAAGGAGCAGCGTCGCAAGTCCCATCGCCATGAGAAGTAAAGACGAGGCCTACCAGCGCGCTGCTGCCAGCGGGATTTCTTCCATCTTGCCCTCCCGACCAATTACGGAAAGATTCCGAATTTACCTGTTTCGCCCAGATTGCGAAGTCGGTAGGATGTTGTGTCAGACTGGAGAGAGGCGTGACGCAACCCGATAACTCTCTCCAGAGGCGAGCAGGGCGAGTCAGCACTCGGGGGGAGCGGAGTGGACTCGGGCATGGACCGGCTGCGTGAGTTCCTGAACACCATCGCAGATCAGGGCGCGGCCCAGGGGAACTTCCTTGGGCTGCTGCACGTCCTGATCGGGAGACGTATTGTCCTGGAGGATGGCACGGCGGTTTCCTCGGGGATGACCTGGCGCGATCTGGCGGCCCTGCTGAAGAAGGTGCGCTGGGACCGGGAATGCGTCCGGGAGCTGGGGCTGGACCCGGCCCAGCTGCCGCCGCGCGACCGGGAGCGTTACTGGCACACGGCCATCATCCAGGCCAACGTCGGCTCGGACAAGGCCCGTGAGGCGGGCGATCGGATCAGCGAGACCGTTCGGCCTCTGGGTTACGTCATCAGCCCGGCTCCGCAAAGCGGTAAGTGAGTTTGATTCGGGGGCCGACCTTCGGGTGCAAGGAAAGTTGCCAGACCAGCTCCGGCTCGCCCTGCCCAGCGGCTCGCTCCAGCCGATACTGCCGCAACACCGAGGCGAGGATGAGCGTTCCTTCCATCAGGGCGAAGCCGCGCCCGACGCAGGCCCGTGGCCCGGCACCGAAGGGAAACCAGGCACACGGCGGCAGACGCTCCTCGCTCGGGGGCGCGAACCGGAGCGGCTCGAAGCGCTCGGGGTCCGGAAACCAGCGTGGGTCGCGCTGGGTGAGGAAGGGATACAGAAACACCTGGCTTCCCGGCCGGATCTCGCAGCCGGCCACCATCGCGGTCTGAGCCGCCTCCCGCGAGAAGGTGTAGACCGGGGGATACAACCGCAGCGCTTCCTTGAACGCTTGCTCGACCGCTGCCAGCCGGGGGAGGTCGGCAAAGGTTGGTTCCCGCCCACCAAGCGTTTCCTGCACTTCGTTCGCAACGCGATCCTGGACCTCGGGACAACCGGCCAGCAGCCAGACGGCCCAGGTCAGGCCGGCGGCGATGGTTTCGTGACCGGCCAGGAGCAGGGTGACCATCTCGTCACGCACCTGGCGGTCACCCATGCCCTTGCCATCCCCCTCGGTGTCCACGGCAGCGAGCAACCGGCCGAGCAAATCGTCGGGCCGCACGGGAACGGCCCGACGTTCGCGGATGAGGTTTCGCACCAGCCCGTCCAGGAAGGCGATGGCCCGCGCGCTTTTGGCTGCCCGAACAGCGGCAGCCAGCTCGGCGTCACCATCAGCCGGTTCATCTCGCGCATCGACCAGTCCTGCAGTGCCGCGACGGCCGCGCCGATTTGCTCCACGACATCCTCAACCTGGGCCGAGAACAGGGTCCGCGCGACGATCCGCAGCGTCAGGCGGCGCATCTCCGCGGCGACGTCCACCTCCGCCCGCGGGCCCCAGGCGTCCATTGTCTGACCGGTCAGCTCCGTGACCACGGCGGCATAGCCCGGCAGCCGGTCTTGCTGGAACGCGGGCTGCACCAGACGGCGCTGGCGTGACCACAACTCGCCGTCGCTGACCACCAGGCCATTACCCTCGAAACGGCCGAACACCTGCTTGAGCCGGAGCGGCTTGCGGAACTTCTTCGCCTGCCGGACAAGCACCTCCTGGACGTGCTCAGGATGAGTGAGCTGGTAGCAGGAGAGCGGCCCGAGGCGGAAGTGGACCACGTCGCCGTAGTCGCGCAGCAGCCGGGCGGCAAAGCCGACCAGGTCCTGCCGCACGCTGGCTACGTGACGCCAACCGAGCAGGCCGCTGGGAGGGCCAGGGGGAAAGGGTTGCTTCACGAGGGACCTCGCATTCCATGCCCGGGGACGCATTTCCTCAGAATCCTTGTCGCGCCGTCGGCAGTTTCGTAGGATACTGCCGTCATTTGTGCCGTCTCCTTTGAACAGCGAAACCACTTTTCAGAAAGGCGCGCCCGTGTCGTCCAACCCTGCACCTCAGCCGTCCCCGTCTCCCATCCAGAAACACCCGCCCGAACGCCGGCAGCGGAAGAAGGACGGCATTGTCCTTTACTCCTGCTGCTGCTGTTGCTGCTGCTGCCTGCACACTCTCGGCGGGGTGATCGGGGCTGCCCTCGGAGGCGGCTACACTCCGGAGCCGGACTACTCCGTCAAGCCGCCGCGACGGCTCCCGTCCAGCACGTTCCTGTACTGGATGAGTTTCCTGATCGCGGTCCTCTTCGTCAGTGGGGCTTTGGTGGCGTTGTATCCGTCCATGGTGCGGCCTGAATACGATCCGGTCGAGGTCGTCCTGGGACTTGGCTTCATTCTCCTGCTGGCTGGCCCCCTGTATCTCCTCGCTGGCGTCGTGGTTATGGCCTTCTGGATCGGCTTGAGTCCCGAACTGCGGGAGCGGCCGGAGTACTGGCGGTCGCTGGGGGGGATCACCCTTCGGATCGTGCTTGGCACTGTCATCGGCATCCTGGTGATGGTCGGCCTTTTCATCCTGTGCAGCATCCGTTGATCCCCCGGAGGGCCTTGCCATGAGTACACCGACCCCGGCCGCTCCCCGGCCGAAAAGGAGGCTGCCGCGAATCCTCCTGGGCGTCCTGCTGGTCTGTCTGTTGCTGTTTGCCGGGTACTACGTCCACGGCACCTGGGCCGCGGCAACGCCGCGCGACCCTGACACGGTCCAGCAGGGGGTTGTCTGCCAGCTGGTCAAGGGCGAGGATGGCGGGACCGACATCCGCACCAGCATCCTGATTCCGGTCCCGGTCGAGACGGCCTGGCGAATCCTCTCAAACTACGAGGAATGGGAGCGGCTCTTCAAGACGATCCGGAAAAAACAGGTCGCCGAGAAGCTGAACGAGAACCAGCACCACGTCGTCTCCGACGTCCTGACGCCGCTGGGCACGATCAGCCTCGATTTCGTGGTCACTCACGAGAAGACCGAGGACGGCGGCTATCGCGCCTGGTGGGACGCGCCGACCAGGGAGCTGCCGGTCAACCACGGCACCATTCGCCTGGAGCCGAAGGGGAGCGACCGCACCCTGCTCGTCTACACCATCCGCAAGCAATACCGTCAGTATCCGCAGTTCCTGGTCAACAACATGCTGCTGCGGCAGCAGCCGGACCTTGTCCGCACCCTGGCCCGGCGCATGGTCGAGATCGCTCAGGAGTCATGACCGCTTTCCGCTCGCTCTGCCCCCGGCCCTGCGTGCCGTTTACCATCGTGGCCGACGGCGAGGAGGTCCACCTGATCGGGGGCGAGGACGTGCGCTACACCGTTCAGGCTGGCTCACGCGCCGGTCCGCTGGCCGTGCTGCTGGGCCGCTGCGATGGCCGCACTCCGCTGGCGGCGCTGCTGTCCGAGCTGCCGGAAGCCGACCGCGGACTCGCCCAGCAGCTCTTCGACCGACTCCTCGGCGAGCGTGTGTTCCTCGAAGGACCAGCCGAAGCAACTCACGTTGCCGGCTGCTATCGTCCGGTGGTCGAGGGACGCGGGCCGCTGGTCGAACGTCTGGCGACCCCGTCGGCGGACACTCCCGCGCTGGCGATCCTCTGTCAGGACGCGCTTGATCCGCTGGCGGCCCTGGAGTTCAACCGCCGCTGCCTGGGGCGTGGCGGACCCTGGCTGTGGGTGACGACCGGTCCAGCGAGCCGGGGGTTTGTCAGCCCGGTGTTCCTGCCGGTTGCCGGGCCGTGCCTGGCCTGTCTGCTGGGGCACTTCCGCCGGCTGTCGCCGGTGCCGCACCTCCAGGACGCCCTGGTCCGACACGCCGAGCAGGGTGGTGCTTTCACGCCGGCCCCCTTCCCGCCGGAAGGAGTGACCATTCTTGAGCAGCTGGTGCGCTGGAAAGTGGAGCAGCTGAGCCGGCCGATCCCGTCGGCCGCCGTGTTCCGCCTCCACGTCCTTGAGCTGGAAACGATGGAAGTGAGCGTCCATCGCGTCTTTTTCGACCCGACTTGTCCGGAGTGCGCGGATGCCCGACTGGCATGACAGCCGCTTCACCGGCCTGTTCACGCTTTTTGTGCGCGTGCCTCTCCGCCCGCACGACCCGTCGCTGCCGATGACGGCGGGGGAAATGCCTCCGTGGCACCCTGGCGAGGCCGAGCTGGGCTGCGGTGGGGCCGGCTGGACGACCGAGGAGGCGGACCTGGCCTGTCTGGGTGAGGCCATCGAACGGATGCTGGCCCGCGCCCTGCCCTGCGATGACTCTGTCCAGGCTGCGTGGGCTTGGCCGCTGAAGGAGAAAGCGGTCGATCCCCGCCGCTGGGTCCTGTTTCACCCCGACCAGTACGCCGAGAAGGGGTTCCCGCTCGCGCCGCTGACGCCGGAAACGGTCTGCCGCTGGGTCTGCTGCCGGGACTCGGCAACCGGCGCTCCGGTCTGGGTCCCGGAAGAGATGGTTTTCCTGCTGCCGCGCCCTGGCGAGTGTCAGCGGCACGTACACGGTTTTTCGACGGGTCTGTCGTGCGGCAAGGTCGGCGACCCGGTGCTGCTCCGCGGGGCCCAGGAAGTCATCGAGCGCGATGCCCTGGTGGGCGGCTGGTGGGGACGCTATCCGGTCGAGGAGTGGCCGGGCGGGACCGTCCGCGCCTTGCTCGGGCCGGCGGTCTGGGAGCGCGTGGATCGGCCGAACCTGACTTGCCGTTTCTACCACGTCCGCTCGCTGTTCAGCGCTCACGTCACGATGGTCTCGGTGAGCGGCCCGGACCAGGAGGGCCAGGTATTCAGCGTCGGTTCGGCATGCCGGGCGACCCGTACGGAGAGCTGGCGGAAGGCGCTGCTGGAAGCGATCCAGGGCCGGCACTGCGTGCGCCGGCTGCTGGCCCAGTGGCAGTCGGCCGGTCGGCCTCCTCTCCCGGTCCCGACCACGTTCTTGCAGCATGCGCTCTTCTACGCCCTGCACCCCGAGCGGCTGGCAGCAACAATCCTGGAGCGTGCCGGGCCCGCACGCCTGCGTGCGCTCCGGCCGGCAGGCCGGCCTGCGCTTCCGCCGGACGCCGAGCAGGAGCGCACCGAGAGCCTGGCCGATCTGCGGGCGAAGCTGGGGCCGGATCGGCCGGTGTTGTTCCGCAACCTGACGCCGCCCGGGCTGGCGGCTCACTTCCCCGAGTGGCTGGTGTTGCGCGTGGTCGTCCCGGGACTTCAGCCGCTGCACGGCGACCACCGGCTGCCGTTCCTCGGCGGACCGCTGTGGCGGCCGCGCTCCGTGGGCGACTGGGCTGCCATTGAACCGCACCCGTTTGCGTAGAGATACCAAAACTCCCCTCTCCCCGCTGGGGAGAAGGGGTGGGGGTGAGGGGAAGGGTTTGTTGATTTATCGTTTCGCGCTCAAGTGGCCCAGCGCGAAACGATAAATCGAAGACAAACCCCTCACCCCCAACCCCTCTCCCCGGCGGGGAGAGGGGAGAAGAAAGCGTAGGAGTGCCGATGAACGACGTGATTGGCTGGCTGCGGCTGACGGAGCTGGATCGGATCAGTCTGCCGGAGATGGCCGAGCGGATCGCCCAGGCCGAGGCGGAAGGCACGAGCAGCGAGCCCCGCCGCTATCCTGGTTACCCCGCCTGGCCGTTACCGCGCTCGCGGCGCCGCTGGTGGCCGAGCCTGGACGCCGTCCTGGCCCGCCGCCGTTGCTTCCGGACGCTTGACACCGCCCTGCCCTCGGCCCGCACGCTGGGCCGGCTGTTGCAGACGGCCCACGGGATCACGGACACGTTCGACCGCGGGCCGACGCCCTCCGCCGGCGGCTTGCAGGCGCTGGAACTGTACCTGGTTCACTGGCAGAACGCCTGGCTGCCCGCCGGGGCCTACCACTACGACCGCCGCGGCCATCACCTCGCCCAGGTCGTCGCCGGGGCCGACAGCGCACGCTGGAGCGAACGCTTGCCGTCTCTGCGGCAAGTGTCGGGCGGAGCCGTGGTCTGGCTCCTGGTGGGCGACGCCCGCCGGGTGACGGCCAAGTACGGGGAGCGGGGCGAGCGCTTCCTGCTGCTGGAAGCGGGGCACCTGATGCAGAACCTCTGCCTGGTCTCAGCGAGCCTGGGCCTGGCAACGGTGCCGCTGGGCGGCTGCCTGGAACGAGAGGTCGCACGGGAATTGCAGGTGCCCGAGAGCGACCGCATCCTCTACGCCGGGGTGTGCGGCAAACCATTGTAGCCATCACGCTCCGCGTGATGAGTTCATCACGCGGAGCGTGATGGCTACAATGGCCACGGCCAGCAGCAACAGCAGACAGCGCGCGGCCAGGGCGTTGGTGACGCCAAAGTGCATCTGGGCGAACACCGTCTCGGCAAACGAGGGCAGGCCCGGCGTGCTGACCACCTTGCCGGCACTCAGCTCTCCCAGGGCCAGCACCGCCACGGCCAGGGCAGCCCGCAGCACCGCGCCGGAGGTCAGAGGCCAGACCACGCGGAACAGCTCCGTTCCGGGCCCAGCCCCCTCCACCCGCGCGGATTCCCGCAGGTCGCGCGGCACCAGACGCATCACCGGCCAGAGCAGCGCCACGGCGTAGGGAAAGAACCGGATCAGGTCCGCCCAGATCAGCGGAGCCAGTGAGGGACCGTCCCAGAACAGCCCCCGCACCCAGTTGGAGCGCTTCCTGACGGGAGCGGCTGTCTTGCCGCTCTTGTCGCCAGCCTTGCCGGATTCATCCTCTCCTGATTCGCTCGACGCGGTTGGGCTTGTGGCATCGACGATCCCTTTCAGGACCGCCTTCAGCCCCAGCCCGGACACCGGTCCCGGCCAGGCCCAGGCCACCGCGATCAGCAGCAGCAGGGCCCAGCGAAAGCCACGACTCTCCAGGGCGGCCCAGCACGCCAGGCACGCCAGCCAGGCGGTCAGCAGGCCCGCCGCGGCCACGCCGATCAGAGTGCCCAGCAGCAGGTGCCCCTCGGCACGGACGATCAGCACCAGGTTCCGCCACAAGATTCCCGCCGACCAGTTGCCCGTGCTGTCGGGCAGATGCCAGCCGGCCCGCCAGATCAGGCTCGCGCTGGGCAGCCCCAGATAGAGGGCCACCGTCAGGCCGGCCAGGACCGCCCAGAACCAGCGCCACCGCCCCAGCGAGAAGATCACCGGCGACCTTACGCTGGAGACGCCGGCCGGCAGGTTGCGGTCCCAGCGCCGGGCCATGACCAGGACCAGCAGGGCCAGCAGGCCGGCCGCCGGCAGCGTCACGGCCAGGGCCCGGGCTTCGCTCTGCTCGCCGGATACTGGTAGGCGGGCAGGCCCGGTCGGGGGCGACCATCTGAGTGTAGACTTCCTCCGCGAACGTGCGGACCTGCATCACGTCGGTGATGGTGATTTCGGTGCTGGTCTGCAGCGCCGTCCAGACAGCAGCGGCAGCCAGGGCGGCCCGGGCCCGGGGCAGGGTGACCCGCAGCAGCACGCGCCAGGGCGGGGCGGACAGCAAGGCGTCTTCCTCCAGCTCCGGCTCGACCCAGCGCAGTCCCTGGCCGACCAGCAGGATCACCCAGGGCAGCGACGCCTGGGCCTGCACCCACACCGCCGAGCCAAGCCCCTGGCCCCACGGTGACCAGAGCAGGCCGCTGCCCGTGGTTTCCGCGGGCCGGGCCGGGTTCCAGAAGGCCAGCGGCAGCAGGCCCCCTGTCCCCAGGATCGCCTGCCAGCCAGAGGCAAAGAGCGGCAGAGGGATGAAGAGCGTCAGCAGGACCAGGAAGCGGAACAACCGCCGACCCGGCAGGTCGGTGCGGTACAACAGCACCGCGGCCAGCACGCCGGTGGGCAGAGTCAGGGCCAGAGTGCCCAGGATCAGCAGCGCCGTGTTGCGGACCAGGGAAAGGAGCCGAGCGGTGTCGGTCCAGGCCAGCCAGGCTGAGGGCCTGGCCAGCAGCTGGAGAAGGGGCAGCAGCAGGGGCAGGGCCACCAGCCCGGCCAGGAGACAAGCGATTGCCAGCCGCCAGCGCCGCACTGGGACCTCGCCAACAAGGTAGGACGGCTCTCCTGAGCCGTCCAAAAGTGGGACGGCTCAGGAGAGCCGTCCTACGAATTTGGTCACATGCCGCCCATGTCCGGCGGTTTCGCGTCCGGGGGCTTGGGGGCCTCACGCTTGGGCACGATCAGGATCTTGTCCTCGAACGGCACGAAGGTGGCTTTCACCGTATCGAGGATTTTCTGCAGACCGTCTCGCAGCGTGGCTTCGTTGAGCTTCTCCACGGTGATCGGCGTTTTCGCGCTTTGTTGAGCTTCTACGGATATTTCGTACTTGATCCTCCGGTCCAGCGCGATTTCCCGCAGCACGTCGTCCAGCGGCTTGTTCATAATGGCGGGCCAGGTAAACTTCTGGGTCAATGCCCGGAGCAAGGCGTTCTCGACGTCGTGGTGGAAATAGGGAGTGACGTATTCCCGATCGTGCAAACAGACGATCAGGCCATTCTGGGCGGCAAGGTAGAGCCGATCGGTCCAGTCGTTGGGCGTCACGAAGAGGAAGTCGCGCAGGTCCCAGGTGCTGAGGATGGTCCCGCGGGCCCGGTCGAGGATGACGATCCGACCGCTCCGGTCGGTGCCGTAGACAAACTTGGGATTGACGGCCAGGATGCGATCGACCTCGGGCTGGGCCGGCAGCAGTTGCCGGCCCACGGGCACGCGCCACAGGGGCTGGCCGGTTTCGCGGTCGATCCGGGCGAGACCCTTGCGCTCGGAGCTGACAAACACGTCGGTGCGGGTGGCCAGCGGTTGCCGATGCACCGAAGTGCCAGTCGTGTATCGCCAAAGGACCCGGCCCGAACCCATGTGGATGGCGTAGAGGTTGGCGTCGCTGCTGCCCAAATAACAGAAGTCGCCGTACTGGCCGGGCGACACCAGCAGCGGGCCATTTGCTTGAAAGCGGAAGGTAGGCAGGGCCGCGCCCCCCTCGGGTGGGTGATACTTGGAGTAGGCGAGCAAGGCGCCGTCGGAACTGAGTGCGAGGACGGCGTCGTTACTCAGCACCGGCTGATAGTCCACGCGCAGGTTCCGGGCCGTCGCCCACACCGGGATGGGCTGAGGCCCGATCCGGAACGGGGCCCCAGCCGGCGGCAAGGTGATTCGAGGCGTGTCGCCTGGCAAGCTGGTTTTCGGCATCTCCCCGACGATGGCCGCCGCCTTGGCCTCCGCCTCGCGCTGCTGTTCCAGGGCCAGGCGGGCCACGGCCACGTTGGGCAACCGATAGGCGCGCATCTGGGCGGTCACGAGCGGCAGATAAATCTGAGTATCGTCGGCAATGGGCGGGGCCGCGATGCCGCCGGGCAAGGTCATCTGATACTGGACCGTGCCATCGGACCGATCCAGTCCGTAGAGATAGTTGTTGTTCAGCACGAACACCGTGCTGCTGTTGTAAGTCAACGGCTGCAGGATCTGGTAGGGATTGCCGACGCGGGTGCGCCAGTAGGTCTTGCCGGTCTCGGCGTCCAGTTCGGTCACCAGACCGCTGCGTGTCTGGACCAGCAACCGCTTGCCGGTCAGCCGGATGACGACCAGGCCGTCCTTCATGCCCTCCATCGGCACGTGGGCGTTCCAGGCCATCTTCATGTTGAGCCGTTCGAGGGCCGCGCGTCCAGGAGGCTGCGGATTGGTGTAAATGCTGGTGCGGTCCGGCTGGCCCAGCACCAGAGCCGAAGCCAGCAAGGTCAGCAGAGCGGCAGCGGACCCTTGTCGCATGGAGGAACCCCTGGGGCCGTGGTCAAGGCGACGACGTGAACAAGGTCAGTTTAGCAAAGGGGCCGCCTTTGCAAAAGAGAGGAAGGACGCCAGGTCCGGGAAAGAGCCGGGCCCTGGAAGGGAAGGAAGGGTGGAACCGGAAGAAACGGCCGGGTCCGCAGTTCAGGCGAAGGCGCGGCGTGAGCCCGCCGGTAGGCGGAGAGGCTCCACCGGCGGGCTGACGCCGCGCCGCTCGCCTGGCCTACTGTTGGTTCTGGCGCGGCGGCTGCGGCGGCTGCGGCGGCTGTGACGGCGCGGGTGTCCACCAGTTGACGAAGCGGTGCAGCGGACCATCGTCCTCATTCCTCTGGTCCCTGGGCGCGTGCAGGAACTCGGCCCAGACCTGGGCGTCGGGCGGGAAGTCCTTGCCGGTGGCACTGCAGAGCGACTCGTGAGCCCGGTTGCGCACGGCCGGGTCCTTGTCCTTTTGCAGGACCAGGAGCAGGGCCTCGGTGGCCTGATAGTGGTGGAACCGTCCCAGGGACCGGGCGGCGGTGACCCGCTCGTTCATGATCGGCTGCTGATCGTTGGGGGTCAGGCCGTCGGCCAGCGGCTGGCTCAGGGCATCGACCAGGGTTTGCACGGCCGCGGGCTGACCGGTATCGCCCAGGGCTTTCAGGGCGGCACATTTGAGCATGTGAACGGTTTCGGGCGGGAAAGTGCCGCTGGCATGGTAGTAGGCTTGCTTGAGGCCCTCGACGATGCGCGGGTCCTTGAAATGGGCCAGGGTCTGGATGGCCGCCAGCCGGCAGATGGCATAATTTTCCTGGACGGCGGCCGTGCAGAGGAGCTGCACGATCGCGTCCTGGTCCTTGTCGCTGCCGCCGTGCTGCTTGGGCTCTTCCAGGCGGCGCAGGGCCTTCTGGCGATGATCGCCATCGGTGCTGTCCTGGAGGACCTTGAGTGGATCCGGTTTGACGAAGAAGTCCTTGGGGCTGAATTCCTTGCTGGTGACGTCATCCCACAGGCCGCAGCCGCCCACGCAGCTCAACAAAAGTCCGACCAGGAACAGACCCAGCGACGGCGCCAGCGGTGCGCCGCCGCTGGGCCGCGTTCCTGCGTCCGGGTACTTTGGTCGGGCCTGCACAGGCATCCTCTCTTTCCCGCGCCCGGGGCGCGTCTGTTCAGCCCAGAAGCCGGCTCGGGCCGCCGCGTCCCCTCGGAATCTCTTCCCCGAGGCGGTCTCCACTGATCCGGCTTGAGGAAACAGGAGCGGGAGGCATATAGCTTTCGGGCCCAATCGAGTCAAGAGGGAAAGCGGGGGGAGAAAAACGCCAGATGCCGAAATGATTGCCAGACTTCGTTCCTTGCGGTACGATCAACAGGACAATTGCGATCGTTTCCATCGACCGCCGTTATCATCCGGCTGACAGTGAGGGTCGTGGACCGACCCTTGATCTGTCGATTCTCTCCAGCCACGAGAAAGGGGTCCCATGATTCGCCGACAAGAACGCAGCGCAGGTTTCACGCTGATCGAGCTGCTGGTGGTGATTGCCATCATTGCCATCCTGATCGGCCTGCTGCTGCCGGCCGTCCAGAAGGTCCGCGAGGCCGCCGCTCGCACCCAGTGTACGAACAACCTCAAACAGATCGGCCTGGCGCTGCACAACTACCACGATGCCAATGGCATCTTGCCGGCCGGCGTCGTTTCCGGCTCGGGCCAGAATTACATGGCCTTCCTCGTCTATCTCCTGCCGTACGTGGAACAGACCGTCGTCTACTACCAGCTGAATCTGAGCCAGCCCTACAACAATGCCGCAAACGTGGCGGTGGGACTGAACCGCATTCCCACTTTCCTGTGCCCGTCGGGGAACCAGCTCTTCACGCAGTACGGCGGCGATGAGCTGTCCGGGGGCAAGTCAACCTACACCACCCATTATTACGGAGTTGCCGGCCCCATCGGGACCAACCCGCAAACCGGGGCCCCCTACGCTTTCCTTACCACCAACCAGGCGAACGAAGGCACGCAAGGCGTCCTGGGGATGAACAGCACGGTCCACTTCACCGACATAACGGACGGCACGTCCAACACGCTCATGGTCGGGGAGATGTCCTGGGACAAGGCCGGCTACTACCGGATCTGGACTCGCGGCACCTACGAGGACGGGCAGGACCGCGATACCACCTGCTGCCGGAACGTCGCCAACGCCCTCAACTCGACGCCCTACGATGGCAGCACCAACGCCAACGACACCAGCTTCGGCAGCAACCATCCCGGTGGCGGCGCCAACTTTGTTCTGTGTGATGGGTCGGTCCGCTGGGTCAGCGCCAGCATCCCCATGAACACCTATCTCAGCGTGGCCAGCATGAACGGCGGCGAAACCAACTTGACCGGGTTCTAGCACGCCCGCGCCAGAGAAACCAACGACAAGGCGAGCGGTCGGTTGACATCGGCCGTTCGCCTTGTCGTTGCCGCTTCTTCGCTGCGCCTCACGGCTCTCCTGGCAAAGACGATCCCTCCAAAAGATTGACAACGGACCTGTCCCGTTTTACCATGAATCCTCGATTCCCGTCCGCTCGCCCTCAGCTAACCCCCGCTGTGCTCAGGTGGGGTAGATCGAACGATTCGCGCCCTGACTCGCTGTTTCGCGCACTATCCTTTGATGAGATCGTTCCCATTGCCTTCAACGGAGAAGTATCAATGCAAGCCCTTCAAGAGCCCACCATTACCGGCATCGACGCCACCACTCTGCTGACGGCCCTGACCGCCTTGAAAAAGGGCGACTTCTCCGTCCGCCTGCCGGTCGAGTGGATCGGCGTGGCCGGCAAGGTGGCCGACACCTTCAACCAGGCCGTCGAGCTGAACGAACGCATGGCCCGCGAGCTGGAGCGGCTCAGCCGGGTGGTCGGCAAGGAAGGCAAGCTCGGCCAGCGCGGCTCGCTCGGCGACGTCAGCGGCTCCTGGCAGGACGCCATCAACTCCGTCAACGAACTGATCGACGACCTGGTCCACCCCACCAGCGAAACCGCGCGCGTGATCGGCGCCGTGGCCCAGGGCGACCTGTCGCAGACCATGGCCCTGGAAATCGATGACCGGCCGCTGCAGGGCGAATTCCTGCGCACCGCCAAGACCATCAACAAGATGGTGGATCAGCTCAGCTCGTTCGCCTCGGAAGTGACCCGCGTGGCCCGCGAAGTGGGCACCGAAGGCAAGCTCGGCGGCCAGGCCAAGGTGAAAGGCGTGGCCGGCACCTGGAAAGACCTCACCGATTCGGTCAACTCGATGGCCGGCAACCTCACCGGCCAGGTGCGCAACATCGCCGACGTGACCACCGCCGTGGCCAACGGCGACCTCTCCAAGAAGATCGCCGTGGACGTCAAGGGCGAGTTCCTGGAACTGAAGGACACCATCAACACGATGGTGGACCAGCTGCGCTCGTTCGCCTCGGAAGTGACCCGCGTGGCCCGCGAAGTGGGCACCGAAGGCAAGCTCGGCGGGCAGGCCAAGGTGGAAGGCGTCTCCGGCACCTGGAAGGACCTCACCGACTCGGTCAACTCGATGGCCGGCAACCTGACGGCCCAGGTGCGCAACATCGCTCAGGTGACCACGGCCGTGGCCAACGGCGACCTGTCCAAGAAGATCACGGTCGACGTCAAGGGCGAGATCCTGGAGCTGAAGAACACCATCAACACCATGGTCGATCAGCTGAACTCGTTCGCGTCAGAAGTGACCCGCGTGGCCCGCGAAGTGGGCACCGAGGGCAAGCTCGGCGGGCAGGCCGAGGTGAAGGGCGTGGCCGGCACCTGGAAGGACCTCACCGACAACGTCAACCTGATGGCCAGCAACCTGACGGTCCAGCTGCGCGACGTGTCCAAGGTGGCGACGGCCATCGCCACCGGCGACCTGACCCAGAAAGTCACCGTCGACGTCCGCGGCGAAATCTTGCAGATCAAGAACGTCATCAACACGATGGTGGATCAGCTCAGCTCGTTCGCCTCGGAAGTGACCCGCGTGGCCCGCGAGGTCGGCACCGAGGGCAAGCTCGGCGGTCAGGCCGACGTGAAGGGCGTGGCCGGCACCTGGAAGGACCTCACCGACTCCGTCAACTCGATGGCCGGCAACCTCACCGCCCAGGTGCGCAACATCGCCGACGTGACCAAGGCCGTGGCCAAGGGCGATCTCTCCAAGAAGGTGACGGTGGACGTCAAGGGCGAGATCCTGGAGCTGAAGAACACGGTCAATACGATGGTGGATCAGCTCAGCTCGTTCGCCGCCGAGGTGACCCGCGTGGCCCGCGAAGTGGGCACCGAAGGCAAGCTCGGCGGTCAGGCCGACGTGCAGGGTGTCGCCGGCACCTGGAAAGACCTCACCGACTCCGTCAACTCCATGGCCGGCAACCTGACCAGCCAGGTGCGCAACATCGCCGACGTGACCAAGGCTGTCGCCACCGGCGACCTGTCCAAGAAGATCACGGTCGATGTGAAGGGCGAGATCCTCGAACTGAAGGACACCATCAACACGATGGTGGACCAGCTGCGATCGTTCGCCGCCGAGGTGACCCGCGTGGCTCGCGAAGTGGGCACGGAAGGCAAGCTCGGCGGTCAGGCCGACGTGCAGGGCGTGGCCGGCACCTGGAAGGACCTCACCGACTCGGTCAACTCGATGGCCGGCAACCTGACCGCCCAGGTGCGCAACATCGCTCAGGTGACCACCGCCGTGGCCAATGGCGACCTTTCCAAGAAGATCACGGTGGACGTCAAGGGCGAGATCCTGGAGCTGAAGAACACCATCAACACGATGGTGGATCAGCTCAACTCGTTCGCCTCGGAAGTGACCCGCGTGGCCCGCGAGGTCGGCACCGAGGGCAAGCTCGGCGGGCAGGCCGAGGTGAAAGGCGTGGCCGGCACCTGGAAGGACCTCACCGACAGCGTGAACTTCATGGCCAGCAACCTGACCAGCCAGGTGCGGAACATCGCTGACGTGACCAAGGCCGTGGCCACCGGCGACCTGTCCCGCAAAATCACGGTGGACGTGAAAGGCGAGATCCTGGAGCTGAAGAACACCGTCAACACGATGGTCGATCAGCTCAGTTCGTTCGCCGCCGAGGTGACCCGCGTGGCCCGCGAGGTTGGCACCGAAGGCAAACTCGGCGGTCAGGCCGAGGTGAAAGGCGTGGCCGGCACCTGGAAGGACCTCACCGACTCGGTCAACTCGATGGCCGGTAACCTCACTGGCCAGGTGCGCAACATCGCCGACGTGACCAAGGCCGTAGCCAACGGCGACCTCTCCAAGAAGATCACCGTTGATGTGAAAGGGGAGATTCTGGAGCTAAAGGACACCATTAACACGATGGTCGATCAGCTGCGGTCGTTCGCCGCCGAGGTGACCCGCGTGGCCCGCGAGGTCGGCACCGAAGGCAAACTCGGCGGTCAGGCCGACGTGCAGGGCGTGGCCGGCACCTGGAAGGACCTCACCGACTCCGTCAACTTCATGGCCAGCAACCTGACCGGCCAGGTGCGCAACATCGCCGACGTCACCAAGGCCGTGGCCAACGGCGACCTGTCCCGCAAGATCACGGTGGACGTGAAAGGGGAGATTTCCGAGCTGAAGAACACCATCAACACGATGGTCGATCAGCTCAACTCGTTCGCCTCGGAAGTGACCCGCGTGGCCCGCGAGGTCGGCACCGAGGGCATCCTGGGCGGTCAGGCCCAGGTGAAGGGCGTGGCCGGCACCTGGAAGGACCTCACTGATTCGGTCAACTTCATGGCCGGCAACCTCACCGGCCAGGTGCGCGGTATCGCCAAGGTGGTGACCGCCGTGGCCAACGGCGATCTGAAACGCAAGTTGACGGTGGAAGCCAAGGGTGAGATCGCTGCCCTCGCCGACACCATCAACAACATGATCGACACCCTGGCTACCTTCGCCGAACAGGTGACCACGGTGGCCCGCGAGGTGGGCGTCGAGGGCAAGCTCGGCGGTCAGGCCAAGGTGCCCGGCGCGGCCGGCACCTGGAAGGGCTTGACCGAGAACGTCAACCAGCTGGCCGCCAACCTGACTACCCAGGTGCGGGCCATCGCCGAGGTGGCCACCGCCGTCACCAAGGGCGACCTGACCCGGTCCATCACGGTCGAGGCCCAGGGGGAAGTGGCATCGCTGAAGGACAACATCAACGAGATGATCCGCAACCTCAAGGACACCACCCAGAAGAACTCCGAACAGGACTGGCTCAAGACCAACCTGGCCAAGTTCAGCCGGATGCTCCAGGGCCAGCGCGACCTCACCAACGTCGGCCGGATGGTCCTCTCGGAGCTGGCCCCCGTGGTCTCGGCCCAGCACGGCGAGTTCTACGTCTTCGACACCGGCCGGGACGTGCCCCAGCTCAAGCTGCTGGCCAGCTACGCCGCCCAGGGACAGGGCGAGATCGGCAAGACCATCGGCCTCGGCCAGGGGCTCGTCGGCCAGTGCGCTCTCGAGAAGCAGAAGATCCTGCTGGCCAACGTGCCGCCCAACTACATCCGTATCTCCTCGGGTCTGGGTAATGCTCCGCCACAGAACATCCTGGTGCTGCCGGTCGTCTTCGAGGGGGCGGTCAAGGGCGTGCTGGAGCTGGCCTCGTTCGAGCGCTTCAACCCCACGCACCAGGCATTCCTCGATCAGCTGACCGAATCCATTGGCATCGTGCTGAACACCATCGAGGCCAACATGCGAACGGAGGACCTGCTCAAGCAATCGCAGTCGCTGGCCCAGGAGCTGGGCAGCCGCCAGGAAGAACTCCAGCAGACCAACCAGGAGCTGCAAGAAAAGGCTCGCCTCCTGGCCCACCAGAACGAGGAAGTGGAACGCAAAAACCGCGAAGTGGAACAGGCCCGGCAGGCCCTCGAAGAGAAGGCCAAGCAGCTGGCCCTGACCAGCAAGTACAAGTCTGAGTTCCTCGCCAACATGTCGCACGAGCTGCGGACGCCGCTCAACTCGCTGCTGATCCTCTCCGATCAGCTGAGCAAGAACCCGGACGGCAACCTGACGGCCAAGCAGACCGAGTTCGCCAAGACGATCCACTCCTCGGGCAACGATCTGCTGATGCTGATCAACGACATCCTCGACCTGTCCAAGATCGAGTCGGGCACGGTGGTCGTCGATGCCGGCGAACTGCACCTGGCCGAGCTGCGCAGTTACGTCGAACGGACCTTCCGGCACGTGGCCGAGTCCAAGAACGTCGATTTCAACATCCAGCTCGATCCCCGGCTGCCGCGGTCGATGTTCACCGACGCCAAGCGCTTGCAGCAGGTCATCAAGAACCTGCTGTCCAACGCCTTCAAGTTCACGCACTCCGGCGGCGTGTCGCTGATCGTCGAGCCGGCGCAGTCCGGCTGGCACTCCGACAACGACGACCTCAACCGGGCCCAAGCGGAGGCCGGCCCTCTGCCCGACCTGTCGGGCAGGCCCGTTGGAGCGCACGCAGGCGTGCGAGGCGTGCTGGCCTTCTCGGTGGTGGACACCGGCATCGGCATCCCGGCCGACAAGCAGCAGATCATCTTCGAGGCCTTCCAGCAGGCCGACGGCAGCACCAGCCGCAAGTACGGCGGCACCGGCCTGGGTCTGGCCATCAGCCGGGAACTGTCCCGGCTGCTGGGCGGCGAGATCCGCCTGATCAGCATCCCGAACAAGGGCAGCACCTTCACCCTGTACTTGCCGCAGACCTGGACGCCGCCGCGCTCCCTGCGCAAGGTGGCCACGGCCTTCACGGAGCCGCAACAGTCCTCGAGTCGAGAGTCGAGAGTCAAGAGTCCAGAGCCGGAAGCCTCCGGCTCTGGACTCTTGACTCTCGACTCTGGACTATCTGTGGTAAGTCCTCGCGGCAACGGGTCGGCTTCCGCTGGTCCAGAGCCAAGAGCCAAGGGTCCAGAGCCCTCCAGAGTCGAGAGTGGAGAGCTGAGGGCGGCGAGCCAGAATCTTCCGGCTCCTGGCTCTCCGCTCTGGACTCTCGACTGTGGAAGGGCCCCGGAGCTGATTCCCGCGCCGCTGTTCAACGAGGTCGGCGACGACCGGGACACGATCCGCCCGGGGGATCACGTGCTGCTGATCGTGGAGAACGATCTGGGCTTTGCGCGCTTCCTGCTGGACGTGGCCCGGGAAAAGGGCTTCAAGGGGCTGGTCACGTCCCTGGGCGCCGCCGCCCTGGCCATGACACGGGAGTACAAGCCGGACGCTTTGACCCTGGACATCTTCCTGCCGGACATCGATGGCTGGCGCGTGCTGGATCGGCTCAAGAATGACGTGACCACCCGGCACGTACCCGTGTGCGTCATTTCCACGGACGATTCCCGCGAACGGGCCCTGGCCTCGGGGGCCATGACCTTCGTGACCAAGCCGATCCAGAGCAAGGACACGCTGGAACTGCTCCTGGAGAGCGTCCGCGACTTTGTCTCCCGACCGATCAAGAGCCTGCTGCTGGTCGAGCCGGATGCGGCCCGGCGCGATCGCATCCTGGACGTCATCGACAGCGAGGACATCCAGGTGACCTCGGTGGCCGACGGCAGCTCCGCCATGCAGATGCTGCAGGAACGGCGGATTGATTGCATGGTGATCCCGCCCCGGCTGGCCGACATGACGCCGGGGGCCCTGGCCGAGCGGATGGAGGCGCGGGGCGGCGTCAGCCCCATCCCGGTGATTGTCTTCGGCGATGGCCAGGGAAGCACCGACCCGAAGCGCAGGCTCGCCTGCGAGCCGGAGCGCACCGAGGACGATGGCACCTGGAAGCGCTTCGGCGAGTTCTGTGCGGTGCGCCGGGCCCATTCGCCGGAACGCCTGCTGGACCAGACCACCTTCCTGCTGCACCGCCACCTGACCAAGCTGCCCGCGGCCAAAAGGCAAATGCTCCTGGACCTGCACCAGTCGAACAAGGTCTTGCCCGGCAAGAAGGTCATGATTGTCGATGACGACATCCGCAACATTTTCGCCCTGACTACCGTGCTGGAGGAACACGAGATGGAGGTGGTCTCGGCCTGCAACGGCCGGGATGCCATCAAGATGCTGCAGGACAATCCGGAAGTCGACGTTGTCCTGATGGACATCATGATGCCGGGCATGGATGGCTTCGAGACCATGCGCGAGATCCGCAAGGTGCCGGCGCTGAAGGACCTGCCGATCGTGGCCGTGACCGCCAAGGCCATGAAGGGCGACCGGGAAAAGTGCATCGAGGCCGGGGCCTGGGACTACCTGTCCAAGCCGGTCGATACCGAGCAGATGCTGGCCACGCTGCGGGCCTGGCTGCATCGCTAGCGAGGGAACCACAGAGACACAGAGGCACAGAGAAGCTATACTTGAAATCGGTTTTCTCTCTGTCTCTGTGTCGCAAGCCTGCTTGCGCTCCGGGCTGCACGCCTGCGTGCAGGCACGCAGGAGGGCCGGCCTCCGCTTCGGCCGGCCTGCCGGCCGGAGCGCACACCGACGTGGTTCAATTGATGGACGACAAGGTCAACATCCTGATAGCCGATGACCTGCCGGACAAGCTGCTGGTCCTGGAAACCATTCTGGCCGACCTCGGGCAGAACGTGATCGCGGCCCGGTCCGGCGAGGAGGCGCTGCGCCTGGTGCTGACGCACCAGTTCGCCGTCATCCTGCTGGACGTGAACATGCCGGGGATGAACGGTCTGGAGACGGCTGCCCTGATCCGTCGCCGCAAGAAGTCGGCCCACGTGCCCATCATCTTCATCACCGCCTTCGACGATGAGATGCACGTGGCGGAGGGGTACTCGCTGGGCGCGGTGGATTACGTCCGCTCTCCCCTGGTGCCGGAGATCCTTTGCACCAAGGTCAAGGTGTTTGTCGATCTGTTCCGCATGACCGAACAGGTGCGGCGGTCGGCCGACGAGCGCGTGGCCCTGGCGGAGGAGCAGGCGGCCCGGTCGGCGGCCGAGGAGGCCACCCGCCGTTCCGCGTTCCTGGCCGAGGCGAGTGCTTCCCTGGCCTCGTCGCTGGAATTTGATGCCACGGTGCGGAACCTGGCGCGCTCGGTGGTTCCGTTCCTGGCTGACCTGGGTGCCGTGACCCTGACCGACAGCAACCAGATCCGGAGCACCGAACTGGCCTGGGCCGGTGCGCCTGCGTGCCGGCACGCAGGAACGCCGGGGGTAGCAGGCCCCGACAACTCCTTGCCCCAGGCGCTGCAGGGCGCGATCCAGCAAGCGATCACGACCGCCAGGACTGGATTCGTTGACGACCTCGGCAGGGCGCGAAGCGGGGTGGAAGGCTCCTTCCCTGCCAATGGCCGGCCGGGGCCGAATCCTCCTCGCGTCCTGCAATCGGCGGTGGTCTTGCCGTTGCGGGCGCGGGGGCAGACGATTGGCGTCCTGACGCTGGGACTGGGCCCCTCGGGCCGGCGCTTCGGGGCGGCCGAGCTGGCCCTGGCCGAGGACTTCGCGGGCCGGGCCGCCGTCGCCCTGGACAATGCTCGCCTGTACCAGGACTTGCAAGAAGCCAACCGGCGCAAGAACGAGTTCCTGTCGATGCTGGCCCACGAGCTGCGCAATCCGCTGGCGCCGATCCGCAACGCCGTCCACGTGCTCCGTCAAGGCGCCCTGGATCCCGCCGAGATGGGCTGGGCCCATGACGTGATCGACCGCCAGGTGCAGCACCTGGCGCGCCTGGTCGATGACCTGCTGGACATCTCGCGCATCACCCGCGGCAAGATCCGGCTGCAGATGGAGCCCATCGAGGTGGCCGCCTTTGTCGGCCGGGCCGTGGAGACCAGCCGGCCGCTCATCGACAGTCGCCGGCACCGGCTGGTGGTGGAACTTCCCCGCGAGCCTCTGTGGGTCAAGGGAGACCTGACGCGGTTGTCGCAGGTCCTGTCGAACCTCCTGAACAACGCCGCCAAGTACACTCCCGAGGGAGGCCAGATCTGGCTGACCGTTCACTCCGAACTCGGAACTCGGAACTCGGAATGCGGAACGAAGAACAGTTCCGCGCTCCCAGTTCCGAGTTCCGAGTTCCGAGAAGTGGTCCTGTGCGTCCGCGACACGGGGGTCGGCATCCCGGCGGGGATGCTGCAAAGCGTCTTTGACCTGTTCACTCAGGTGGAACGATCCCTGGATCGCTCCGAGGGAGGCCTGGGCATCGGTCTGACGCTGGTGCGCCGGCTGGTCGAGATGCACGGCGGCCGGGTGCAAGCCAGCAGCCCGGGCCCCCTGCCCGACCTGTCGGGCAGGCCCTCAGGCAGCGAGTTCACCGTCCGCTTGCCGCTGCTGGACTTACCCCAGAGGACACAGAGGACACAGGGAGAAGACAAAGCCCTTTCTTCCTCCGTGTCCTCTGTGGTGAGTCTCCCACAACGGCTGTCCCACGTGCTGGTGGTCGATGACAACAAGGATGCGGCCGATAGCCTGGCCATCCTGCTGCGCTTGTGGGGGCATGAGACCGCAGTAGCCCTGGACGGGCCCACGGCCCTGGAGCTGGCCACGACCTTCCAGCCCGAGACGGTGTTGCTGGACATCGGCTTGCCCGGCATGGATGGCTACGAGGTGGCCCGGCGGCTGCGGCAGCGGACCGACCTGCCGCAGCTGCTGCTGATTGCCGTGACCGGCTACGGGCAGCAAGAGGACCAGAAGCGCTCGCGGGAGGCCGGCATCGATCATCACCTGGTCAAGCCGATCGAGGCCCGGAAGTTGCAGCTCTTGCTCGCGGCCCCTCGGCCCACCCAGGCAGCACTCTCGGTGACAAGGTGACAAGGTGACAAGGTGACAAGGTGCCAAGGGCAGTTGTCTTCGGTCACCTTGTCACCTTGTCACCTTGTCACCTTGTCACCTTGTCACCTTGTCATCGGAGGAGCCGTGGAGCCACCCCAGACGCTGACACTGGCCAACGCGACGGCGACCTGGCAGCAAGCTGCCGGGTCGGTCGAGGCCTTCGTCGCCGCCTGGAACGCGAGCCCCGAGCCACCACCCCTGGCCCAGTTCGTTCCCGCCGGGCCCCCTGCCCTGCGCTGGCTCCTTCTGCTGGAACTGATCAAGGTCGATCTCGAACAGCGCTGGAGCCGGGGCAAGTCCCCTCTGCGGATCGAAGATTATCAGCGGATGTTCCCGGAACTGGGCCAGGCCGGGGTCCCCAGCGACCTGCTGTACGAGGAGTATCAGCAGCGGCACAAGGCGGGCGACAAGGTTTCGGTGGACGAATACCGGCAGCGGTTTCCGGCGCAGGCGGCCGACATGGCCCGGCTGGTGGGCAGTGCGGCCCCTCCGCAGCCGGTGGGCCTGTGTGGCCGGGTCCGGCTCGAGGGGTTGCAGCCCGGCACGCAGATCGACGATTTCAACCTGCTGCTGGTACTCGGCGAGGGCGCGTTTGCCCGCGTCTACCTGGCCTTGCAGCGCTCCATGCAGCGCCTGGTGGCGCTGAAGGTCTCGGCGGCCCGCGGCAACGAACCGCAAACGCTGGCCCAGCTGGACCATCCGCACATTGTCCGGGTCTTCGACCGCCGGCTGCTGCCGGAACGCGGCCTGTCGCTGATGTACATGCAGTATGCTCCCGGCGGCACTCTCCAGGCGGTGCTGCCGTTGCTGCACGGCACCCCTGACACAAGCCCGGAGCAGAAGCGACGGGATCATCCCGGCGCTGGCGCTTCGGGCTTGTGTCAGCGGACCGGCCGGATCCTGCTCCAGGCGGTGGACCAGGCCCTGGCCCGGCGTGGCGAGGTGCCGCCCGTGGATTCGACCCTGCGCCAGCGCCTGGCGGGCCTGCCCTGGCCGGAAACCGTTTGCTGGCTGGGCACCCGGCTGGCCACCGCCCTGGCTCACGCCCACCGGCGCGGCGTGCTGCACCGCGACCTCAAGCCGGCCAACGTGCTGCTGACCGCCGAAGGTTCGCCGCGCCTGGCCGACTTCAACGTCGGTTTCAGCTCCAAGCTGGAGGGAGACAGCGCCGCCGCCTTTTTCGGCGGCACCCTGGCGTACATGTCCCCCGAGCAACTGGAGGTCTTCGACCGCGACAGCCCGCGCCAGGCCGAGAGCCTCGATGGCCGGAGCGACCTGTATTCGCTCGCGGTTGTCTTGTGGGAACTGCTGACCGGGGAACGGCCCTTCACGGACGAGCCGCTGCCGCAAGACTTGAACGCCATGATGCAGCAAGTCCGCGCCAACCGCCAGAAAGGCGTTCCGCCCGCGGCCATCGCTCAGCTGCCGGCCGACTGTCCCGAGGGCCTCCAGGAGGTGCTGCTCACCTGCTTGAACCCGGAACCCGATCAGCGCTGCGCCACCGGCGATCAGCTGGCCGGCCAGCTGCAATTGTGCCAGAACCCGCAGGCGCGGCAGCTCTTTCACCCGCCCCGGCACGGCTGGCGGAACGTGGTGCGGCGCTGGCCCATCCTTTCCCTGCTGCTGCTCGCTCTGCTGCCCAACGTGGCGATGGCCAAGTTCAACTATGACTACAACCTCCAGGAGATCATCAACTATCTGTTGCCGGGGTCGAAACCGACCTTCTGGGCCATCCAGCTCGTGATCAACGCGGTGGCGTTTCCGGTGGGGATCGGTCTATTTCTGCGGGTGCTGGTCCCGGCCCAGCGTGACTTTGCCCGGGTGCGTTCGCAAGAGCGGTGCAAGCCCGAGGAGCGCAGCGCAGCCCGGCATCGCTGTCTGCTGCTGGGCCATCGCTTTGCGGAGATTTGCCTGGTTTGCTGGCTGCTGGGCGGCCTGGCCTACCCAATCTGCCTGGTCGCCTTGCTCAACGAAATGCCTCTGTGGGCCCAACTGCACTTCTTCGTTTCCCTGGCCCTGTGCGGCCTGATTTCCGCGGTGTACCCCTTCCTGGGCATCACCTTCCTCTGTGTGCGGGCCCTTTACCCCACGCTGACGGAGCCGGAAACCGCTACCCAGGCCGATCAGGCCGAGCTGGCCCGGGTGGAATGGTGGGCGTGGATCTACCTCGGCCTGGCGGCGGCAGTGCCGCTGCTGGCACTGACCGCCCTGGCCGTGTTCCGCCATGCCAGCCCGGTGATCATGGGCATTCTTGGCGTGGGAGGGTTGGTGGGCTTCGGTCTGGCGTTCTGGTTGTTTCAGCTGATCCAGCAGGACCTGCGGACGCTCGCCACGGTCCTGCAACCCATGTCGGAAGCGCTGGAGTGAGGGTATTTCTGCGCCGCCTGCTATAAAGAGGGAGGTACTGCCGCCGCCAGTGGTGTTTCCATCCGAGCAGCATTGATGAGCCATTCCTCCAGCCAGCACGTGATCCTCCAGCAGTTGCTGCAGCGGGCCGCTGCGGGCGAGGAGTCGGCCGTCGCTGCTTTGCTGCAGCACAGCTGCGACCGGTTGACGCACCTGACCCGGCGGATGCTGGGCGATTTCCAGCGTGTGCGCCGCTGGGTGGATACCGGGGACGTGCTGCAAAATGCCCTGCTGCGCTTGCTGACTGCGCTGCGCGACGTGAAACCGCGGACGCCCCGGGACTTTCTCGCCCTGGCGACCCTGCAAATTCGCCGCGAGCTGATCGACCTGGCCCGGCATTTCTATGGCCCCGAGGGAATCGGCGCCAATCATGACAGCCGGGACGTGGACAGTCCCGGCAACGGCGAGCCGGAGGACAGGCTGGCCGGCAACGACGCACTGGGTTCCCTGGCCCAGTGGAGCGAACTGCACCAGCAGATCGAAACGCTGCCGGAAGAGGAACGGGAGGTCGTCGGACTGTTGTTTTACCAGGGGCTCTCCCAGGCGGAGGCCGCCGAGATCCTGAACGTCTCACTGCGAACGGTACAGCGGCGCTGGCACAACGCGCTGTGCCGGCTGCACCGTGTCTGGGACCGCGACTGACCTGGGCCCGATGGGACAAACTCCGAGGTGCCGGCCGATGCCCGCAAGCGAACAACTCGATGACTTGATGCTCCGCTGGGAAGCAGCCCGGCAGCAGGGAAAGCATCTGACGGCAGAGGAGCTGTGCGCTGAGTGTCCCCAGCTCGTCAACGAACTGCGGCAGCGGATTCGAGCCGTCCAGACCATGGAGCGCGTCCTTGGGGTCGATGGCAACAGTCCTCCCCGGACCAGGGCCGAGGAAGTTCCCTTGCTTGCGCTGCGGGCTAACGGCGCCCGGGACCACGCCGACGGAGAGCTGCCAAGGGTCCCCGGCTACGAAATCCTCCGCGTGCTGGATCAAGGGGGAATGGGTGTTGTGTACGAAGCCCGGCAGCTGGAGCTGGGCCGGATTGTTGCCCTCAAGATGATCTCCGGCCTGGTCGGGCCCCGGCTGGTGGCCCGCTTTCGCGCGGAAGCGGAGTCGGCCGCCCAACTGCAGCATCCCAACTTCATCCAGGTCTTTGAAGTGGGTCAGGTACGTGGCCGGCCCTACTTCTCGATGGAATTCGTGTCCGGAGGCAGCCTGGCCCAGCAGCTGGCCCTGGCCCGGCCGCCCATTCGACGGACGGCCGAACTGCTGGAAATCCTGGCCCGAGCGATGCACTCGGCCCATGAGCGCGGCATCGTGCATCGGGACCTCAAGCCGGCCAACGTGATGCTGACCGTCGAGGGGGTCCCCAAGATCGCCGACTTCGGACTGGCCAAACGGCTCGAAGCCGATAACAACCACACCTGCACCGGCGAGATCCTGGGAACGCCGAGCTACATGGCTCCGGAGCAGGCCCAGGGAAAAAAGGACCACGTCGGGCCGGCCAGCGACGTCTATGCCCTGGGCGCCATCCTCTACGAAATGCTCACGGGCCGGCCGCCGTTCCAGGCCGCCAGCGCCCTGGAGTTGCTGCGGCTGGTGACCACTCAGGAACCGATCCCGCCTTCCCGGCTGGCACCGGCCATTCCAGCCGATCTGGAAGCCATTTGTCTGAAGTGTCTGGAGAAGGCCCCCGGCCGGCGCTATGCCACTGCCCTGGAGCTGGCCGAGGATTTGCAGCGTTTCCTGAGCGGTAAGCCGGTGCAGGCGCGGCGTCTCGGCCCCATGCAGAAGGCGTGGAAATGGCTGCGCCGGCATCCCCAGGGGGCGGCGCTGGCCGGCATCCTTCTGGTGGTGATCGCGCTGGTCCCGGTCGTTTCCCGGATCGGGCAGCATCGCACCCGGCGGCAGTTGCAACTCCAGGCCAGGCTGCACGCGCCCCTGGTCCGGGAGATCCTTCATCGCAATTGCTTTGAATGCCACGGCGAGGACCCTCAGGACGTGAGAAAGGGACTCGACATCCTGAACTATCAGCAGTTGATTGACCGGCAGCGGAAGATCGTTGTGCCCGGCGAGCCCGGCGATTCGCGCTTGATCCAGCGGATCGTCGATAACTCGATGCCGCCGGAGGAAGAGGAAACGCGCCTGCCGCGGGTGAGTGACAGGGAACTGACCATCCTGAAAGAATGGATCCTGGGCGGCGCTCCGCCCTTGCCTCCGGAAGATTCGGAGCAACCCACGCCAGCCGTGATGCCGCATTCCGCGCTGGCAGCCCGCGTCAAGGAGATTTTCCAGAAGCAGTGTTATGAGTGCCACAAGTACGACGTGGCCAAGGGCGGCATCAAGATCCTGCATCACCCGCTGCTGGTGACGGTGCGCAAATCGGTGCTGCCCAACCAACCGGAGGAATCGGAGCTGTACAAGCTGATCACCTCACCGGACGACGAACTGCGAATGCCCCCGGTGCCAAACAAACGTCTCTCGCCAGCGGAAATCGACACGATCCGGCAATGGATCGACGAGGGGGCCCCGCCGTTTCCCAAGGACTGAGCCTGAACCTGCCTGGTGCCGGTGGTTCGCTCAGGCGAGCGGCAGGCCCAAAGTAGCCATCACGCTCCGCGTGATGCGGGCTCCCAAAGTAGCCATCACGCTCCGCGTGATGCGGGCTCCCAAAGTAGCCATCACGCTCCGCGTGATGCGGGCTCCCAAAGTAGCCATCACGCTCCGCGTGATGCGGGCTCCCAAAGTAGCCATCACGCTCCGCGTGATGCGGGCTCCCAAAGTAGCCATCACGCTCCGCGTGATGCGGGCTCCCAAAGTAGCCATCACGCTCCGCGTGATGCGGGCTCCCAAAGTAGCCATCACGCTCCGCGTGATGCGGGCTCATCACGCGGAGCGTGATGGCTACTTTGGGCCTGCCGTTCGCCTCACCGCCCCTTCACCTTTTCGCGCAGGTCGAGCGCAGTGAAGGTGTGTCCAGCGTGGCAGCCATTGCAATAATGGTAGCCGTGGGGACGAGTCCCGCTGTAGTGGTCTCCCGCGAAGGCGACGTAGGTACTGACAAGCCCGGCGGGGTCCTTCGCGCTGCCCGTCCATTTCACCACCTTCCCGTCGGCGTTCAACCCCGCCAGGACCGTCGGCATCTTCGGGTCGCTGGGCAGCCAGGTTTCCAGGTGTCCCTCCGAGTCGAGTTCGGCCACCCGCAAGCGCTCGAAGCCGCCGGGGATGCGTGGCAGCGTCAGATCGTCGAAGCGGTCGCGGTGGGAGGCGTAGAAGGCGATGGCGCGAACGTCCTTCGGTGGCGGGATGAGCGGATCCTTGCGCGGATCGACGCGCGACGCCGGCTTGCCGGCGCCTGCTGCGCCCGTGCCGGCCGGGTTCCAGGGGATGGGGTTGCGGATGGCGTCCAGGACGGCGAAGTTCTCCAGATAGCCGGAGGGGCCTCGATACTCCGGACCGCTCACCCACCGCAGCGTCTCCGGTTCTTGACGGGCGGTCGCCAGCGGCGGAGAAGAGGGAAACACTTCGCGAATCGCCCGGGGGTAGACGGCCACCGGCTCGGCGTCGTCGAACGCCGGATCGTCGAACAGCAGTCGGAGCGGAGGTGGCGAGCCGGCCCAGTCGTCGGAGGTCAGGTAGAGCCCAAACGCGCCCGGCACCCTCTCCGCCGATTGCCGAGCGTGCGGCGCGGCGGCGAGGAGGACTGATCCCTCCGGGCAAGGGCTGGGGCAGCCGGCCGACAACTCCTGGCACTGGGCGTCACGGTCGGGACCGAAGTGCAGCCGGGCGTTGCCCTGGTCGGGGAAGCGGGTCGGAGATACCAGGGAACTCGGGGCCGAGCGGACGTAGCCCCAATCGGCCTGGGCGAGGCGGCAGCGTCCCGGCTCGCCTGGCGAGTCGGTCATGAAGGCCAGTCGGCCGTTGAACAGCGGCCGGGGCCGCCAGACCGGCTCCGCGCTCTTGACCGCGTAGCCGACGTCCGCCGCGTTTGGGCTCACGCGCCCGGCGATCCAGGTCTGGGCTGGTTCCGTCACGAATCGGCCCCCTGTGCTGAAGGGCCGGACCTCCGACAGGTCCGCGCTCACTCCTTCGCGAATCCGGCTCCAGAGGCTGTAGACGATCGTGTCGCTGGTGGTCAAGGCCGGCCAGCGGTCGTTGTTGCGATTGGCGGTGAGGGCGAACGGAGAGGCCGCACCGGTCGGCCAGACCCAGATTTGCGTCGCCCGGCGGGCCTGGTCCCGACCGAGGTCCGGAATGCGACTGGAGGCAAAGGCGAACCCCCGGGAACCCAGGTCGATCGGATCAACGTCGTCGTAATCGATCCGGCGGCGGTCGCTGTCCGCAAGGCGGGAGCCATCCGCCGCGAAGCGGAGCGGCGGCAGCAAAATGCAACCGGGGTCGTCCGGCCCGCCGGTCAGTTGCCGGAGTCCCTGGCCATCGAGGTCAACCTGGTAGATGCGCCAGCGTCCCGGATCGGGTGCGGATTGGCGTCCCGCGAACAGGACTTTGGTGCCGTCCAGGCTCACGCAGGGACTCATGACGTCGATCAGGGTCCCGCCATCGGGCAGCGGGCGTCCCCAGGTCAGCTCGTAGAGCCGGCCTTGCGGATCGATCAACCGGAGTCGGCCGGCCTGCGCCGTCCACGAGATGGCACCGGGAAAAGTGAACCCTTCTCCTTCGTCGGCCTCGGCGCGGAAACTCGCGGGCGCCGTGCGGGAGGTGAAGACGACGGGCACCGGTGGGGCAAAGTGCAAATGCCGCCGCAGCTCGACCACCTCGGGCAAGGAGCGCGCCGGCCTGGTCCAGCAGAAGGCAAGGACGCAGCCGGCGACGAGCAATCCAACGCTTACTAAGCAGGATCTGGGACACAGAGGCAAACGCATGGCGGGCCCCGATTTCCGCTCGGAAAGGACGAGGGATGAGAGATAAGCGAGATGAGGGATGAATGGCCCCACCCCTCGTCTCTTCCAATCAGTAAGGGCCCACGGTGTCCCCGTTCCCACGAGTGCCCAGGGCGGAGTACGTCGCGGCGTTCACCGAGGTCGCAATGAACCGAACGGACCCATCGCCCAGAAGGAAGTTCGCCCCGCCGGTGTGCCCGCTGCCGAAACTGACGATGTAGGCTTCCTGGTCAGCGGCGCCGACGTTGCGCACGGGGTAGTTCATCGGGACCCCGGTCGAGCCGAACGCCTCATTCATGCCCATGTCACAATCGATGCTGTCCGAACCGAACTCCCAGAGCGCTTTTCGCCGGGCGACTCCAGGAAGGTCCAGTTCGGCCACGGTGTACGAGGCCTGGAGCTGATAGATCTCTTCGCCGACGAAGATGGTGTTTGACGTGCCGTCGGTGATGTCCGTCACTTGCATGCGGTTGCCGATGGGTGCGGCGGTGCTGGTTGCCGAGTGCTTCTCGAACTGGAAGGCACCATCCAGGTTGGTCGCATCGGTGGTCGTGCGAATCTGGGTTTTGAGCCCGGAGCCGCAGACGGCGTAGCTGATTGGCACCCGCTTTTGCACGATCCAGTTCTCGTAACTGGGGCCGTACACGTTCGTGGGCAGGCTGGCGGACGGGCAGCGGAACATGGGAACGAGCGTTTCGCAGGCCGCGACGTTCCTCTGGGTGGCCGGCCCGGTCGCACCGCCGGCGGTGCCCACAACGGTCAGACTGGCATTGGCGAAACCGGGATTCGGGGAGGCCCAGTCCCCGTTCGACCCGGCCGGGCCGACGATGGTGTCGTCGGTGCTGCCGCTTTCCGGCAACAGCCACATCGCTTCAAACAGAATGGTCTGTTCCAGGTAGGGGGTGATAAAGGCACTCCACGTGGCTCCATTGTTGATGGCCCCGGGGGGGAACTTGCCGTTGTCGGAGTTGAAGTTGTGCAGGGCCAGGCCGATCTGCTTGAGGTTGTTGACGCACTGGGTGCGGGCCGCGGCCTCGCGCACCTTCTGGACGGCGGGCAACAGCAGGCCGATCAGGATGGCGATGATGGCAATCACCACCAGAAGCTCAATGAGCGTGAACCCAGGTCTCGAACGGTTCATTGTTCAACTCCGTTTTGAGGAACGACTGACCCTGCCATTGGTGCGCGGACTATTGCTTCTTGATGTCAAAATCAAACGTCTTCGAGTTCTTGCTCACCGTGATCGTCTCCGGAGTCGTGTTCGGATCGCGGTAGGTATCCGGGACGCCCTCGACTTCCATGGCCGAGGTTTCTGTCTGCTTGCCGCCGCTGCCGCCTTGGGTCGGCACCCCACCGATGAGGGTCAGGGAGAACGTGACCTTGTACTGGCCGACGGGCAAGCCCGAATTGGTCCCGGCTGTCCCCAGGGCGTACGCGCCGGAGGCGTCGGCGACGACGATGCCGCCGTGGGCCGGGTTCGCTCGCGGTCCGGTGGGGATGAACCGGACCGTGACCAGACCGGCGGGCGACCCACCGATCTTGACCGTCCCGGAAACGGGATAGCGAGTTGCCTCGCCGCTGCCGCACCCGAGCGTCAGAATCGAGAAACTGGCGACAAGCAGCAGAAAAGTACGCATGGCCGTTCCTGCCAAGAGAAGGCGACTTCGGATTTGTTGGGGATTGTACCCGGCACTCCATGTCGATTTGAGACAGGAAACGATGGAGATTCCTGGTAGATTCGTTGAAGACGAGACCGGGGGATGCTTCCGGTTTCGTGACATTATCTCCTTGACGCGGCCTCTGAGGACAGGGAGAATCAACGTGTGAACGGATCGCCGGTCATTCAACCGGCCACGGAGCATTCAGGGAGATCCCCAGCATGGAACACAACGAAGATCAGGCCATCGACCAGTTCCGGCACCGTCTGGCCGGCTTGCTGATCCTCAAACACCTGCTCACGGCCCTGACGGTCTGGGAGTTCCTGGCCGGCAGCCTGGTCCTCGCCCTGCGCTTCCTGGGCGTGTCGTCGCTGACCTTGCTCTGGGGCCTGGCCACCCTGGTGATCGCTGTCGTTCCCGCGGTCTGGCTCGCCTGCCGCCGGCTGCCGGGCCGGGCGGCGGTGCGGGCGGTCCTGGATCGGCACAGCCATTGTGGCGGCCTGCTGATGGCCGGGGCCGAGGTGACGCTGGGTTCCTGGCAGCAGAGCCTGCCTCTGCTCCAGCAACCACACTTGCGCTGGCGGAGCGGCCGGGCGTGGGGACTGCTCGCCGCCGGTGCCGCGTTTGTCCTGCTGGGGTTGCTGTTGCCGCAGAGCCTTGCCGAGATGGGCAGCGGTCCAGGTCTGAACATCGAGAAACAGCAGGCCAAGCTGGAGAAGCAGATCGACGTGCTCAAGGAGGAGGCCCTCCTGGAGCCGCGCAAGGCCAGCGACTTCAAGTCCAAGCTCGATCAGATCCGCAAGGAGGCCCTTGGCAAGGAACCCGTCAAGACCCTCGATGCGCTCGATACCCTCAAGGACAAGGTCCGCCAGATCGCCCAGCAAGCCGCTGAGTCGGACCAACGCAAGAACGAAACGCTGGGACAGGCAGAGGCCCTTTCCGAGATGCTGAAGAAGCGGCACAAGGAGATGAGCGGCAAGGCGCTGGCCGAGGGCATGAAACAGCTGGCCGTGCTGACGCGCAAGGCGGCGGCCGAGAATGAGCTGGTGCAGAAGGGGCTCGAACTGGACAAGGAAACGCTGGATTCGCTCAAGGAAGGCACGCTGTCGCCGGAGCAGCTGGAGAAGCTCAAGGACCTGCTCAAGGACGCCGAGAACGATCTCTCCGAGCAGCTGGCCCGGCTGTGCAAGGCGGAACTGATCGATGCCGAGGCTCTGAAACGCTGCGACAAGGCCGGGAAATGCGACTGCGAGGGGCTGGCCGCATTCCTGAAGGAACACGGGGCCTCGTCGGAGTTGTGCAAGGAAGTGGCCAGCAACAAGCCTGGACGCGGTGGCATCACGCGGGGCCCGGGAGCTGCCGAGATGCTCTGGAAAGACCCGACCACGGAGGACGGCTTCAAGTTCAAGGAACAGGTCCTGCCGCCCGCCCAGCTGCAGGCCCTGAAGGACTCGAAGCTCAAGGGCGTCAGCATCGGCGCTCCGCAGAAGGGCGGCGACAGCGGACCGGCCGAAGCGGGCGCCCTGGCCGGCAGTGCGGCCGGCGGCGGCTCGGCCAGCACACGAGTGGTCCTGCCCCGCCATCGCGGTGCGGTCGAACGCTACTTTGATCGATCTCCCAGGTGAAATCTCTCGGCGGAAGAAACGAATGACCTCGTGGGAGCCAGGCGAGCGGCGCGGCGTAAGCCCGCCGGTAAGATGCCCTTCACCGGCGGGCTTACGCCGCGCCGCTCGCTGTGCTGGGAAGCGTACCTGATTTCCTCGACAAACAGCGGCGAAACGGCATAGAAAGTTCACGCATGTCTTCCACCGTTGGTACTCCCGCATCCCTGATGCGTCCCGAACAGCTCCGTCCCGCGGTCGAACTGGCCCACCGCTTGCTCGAACAGCTCGACCGCATGCTGCTGGGCCGGCCGGAGCTGCATCGCCTGGTCCTGGCCGCGGTCCTCAGCCGGGGGCACCTGCTCCTGGAGGGCGTGCCCGGCGTGGGCAAGACCGCGCTGGTCAAGGCCCTGGGCCAGCTGCTCAACCTCGACTTCAAGCGCGTGCAGTTCACCCCGGACCTGATGCCCGGCGACATCCTGGGCACGCACATCCTCCAGGATCAGGCCGGCGGCGGCAGGGAGATGGTCTTCCGGCCCGGCCCGATCTTCACGCACATCCTGCTGGCCGACGAGATCAACCGGGCCTCGCCCAAGACCCAGTCTGCTCTGCTCGAAGCCATGCAGGAACGCAACGTCACCCTGCTGGGAACGACGCGCTCGCTGCCCGATCCGTTCTTCGTGCTTGCTTCCCAGAACCCCATCGAGCTGGAAGGAACCTATCCCTTGCCCGAGGCCCAGCTTGACCGCTTCCTGTTCAAGTTGGTGGTCAACACCGTCGATGCCGACGTGCTGGATCGCATCATCTCCACCCGCCGCCACGGCAACCCGCCCTCGCCGGAGTGGGTCATGCAGGGCGACGAGCTGCAAACGCTGTTCGACGCCATGGAGCGCATCTTCCTGCCCCGGCCGGTGTCGCGTTACATGGCCCGGCTGGTGGCCGCCACGCATGCCGCAGCCAAGGAAGCGGTGCCCGCGGTGAAGAGCTACGTCAGCCACGGTGCCTCGCCGCGTGCGGCCATCGCCCTGGCCGAGGCGGGCCGGGCTTACGCCCTGCTCGCCGGCCGGCCCACGGTCGGCTTCGAGGACGTCCAGGCGGTGGCCGGGCCCGTGCTGAACCATCGGCTGATCCTCAATTACAAGGCTCGCCTCGACCAGGTCGATACCTTCGCGGTGGTCAACGATCTGCTCAAGGGGCTTGACGAAACCGGGCTGAACCTGCCCATCGACGTGACCATTGCGGAGGAGTCCCATGCTTGAGTCCCGGCCCCGGCGGATGCGGTTTCTGCAACTTCGCGGCAGCGTCCTTGCCTTGCTGATCCTGTGCGTGGCCCTGCCGGCCTCGGCACAGGCGGTTCCTCTCTTCGGCGACATTGAAATCCACATCAAGTCCGTGCCCAAGGGGCAGTCCACTCATGGTTACCTGGAGTACGTCGTCACGGTCAGAAACCGCTCGGCCGAGCAGGCGCACAAGGTGACCCTGGTCATTCCCCAGGACGGGGCGGAACCGTACCGGATGGACTACGTCCGGTCGATTAGCCGGACCGTACTCGTCGAGCCGAAAACCACGCTCCAGGTGTCGCTGCTGCATCCCGACTATCCCGCCGTGGCCGGCAGCGGGCTCAAGGTGATCGTCGATGGCCGGGAACAGCAAGGCGGCGTGCCGCTGACGGTGGCGAGCAGCATGACTTCCCGCCGACACTCGTCCTACGGATACAAGACCTCGTCAAGTGGGACGGAAACGCTCGTCCTGGTCAGCCCCCGCGTCGGTGAAAAGTTCAAGCTCGTGGATTTGGGGATCTTTCCGGGAGGCGGAGGTGCGCCAATGTTTCCGCCTCCGGGCCCGATGGGAGGCGCGCCAGGCCCCGCAGGCGGGCCGGGCATGCCGCCTGGCGTCATGCCCGGAGGACCGGGAGGGCCGGGAGGGCCGGGAGGTGCGTGGGGAGGCCTGGTGCGCGGAAACGAAGTCCGGGCCGAGGAGCCAGTCGGCAACTGGAGCCCGCGCTGGTTGAGTTACTCCCGTTACGATGGCATTGCTCTGACACGCGATGAGTTTGAGGATCTGGGACGTGGCTCGGCGGAGAGCCAGGCCGTCCGCACGGCGCTCTTGCAGTATGTCGAGGCGGGCGGCTCCTTGCTGGTGCTGGACAAGGGCTCGCTCACCTTGCCGGAAAGCTGGAAACGCAACCAGGTGGAGCGCAACAACGTCCGGATCTCCCACGGCGGTTTCGGTGTTTGCCTGCAGATCGACAATCGTGACACCAGCACCTGGCCAACTCGCACCTGGAACGAGGTCGCGAATTCCTGGTCCCAGACGGCGGCTCCTTACCGGAACGAGCGCTCCCCCTGGGAAACGAATCAGAGTCTGCCGATCATCGAAGACATCACCCTGCCGGTGCGCGGCATGTTCGTGCTGCTGCTGCTGTTCACCCTGGTCATTGGGCCCTTTAACCTGTGGTTGCTGTCGCGCTGGAAACGGCGGATCTGGCTGCTGTGGACAGTGCCGGCCGTGGCGCTGTTTGCCTGTACCCTGGTGTTTGGCCTCATGATCCTGTCCGAGGGCTGGCAAGGGCGAACGCGAATGGCCGCGTTCACTCTGCTGGACGAGAACGAGCAGCGTGCGACCACGCTGGCCCGCAACGCCAACTACTCGCCCTTGACGCCCGGCGACGGCCTGCATTTCAGCCAGGACACTGAGGTGACAGTCCAGAGCATGAACGGCTCCGGAAACACGACTGCCGTTTGCGACCTGGACTGGACCAGGGACCAGCACCTGAGCCGGGGCTGGATGTCGGCCCGCGTCCCGGCATATTTCCTGCTGCGGCGCAGCGAGGCCAGGCGTCTGGAACGGCTGCCGGTCAGCCGGGAGGCGGACGGGTCGCTGCAGGTCACCAACCAGCTCGGCGCCAGGATTCGCAGCCTGTCGCTGGTCGATGCCAAGGGCGCTGTCTACACTGCGGGGTCGATTGACGCGGGACAGAAGGCCACGCTCACACTCACCGGGAAGCCCGGCAACGCCAAGAAGAACGTGGAAGCGTACCGGCGGTGGTACGCGACCAGCGTAAGCGGCAAGATGGAAGACGACCCAAGAAGGATGCTGCTGGTTCCAGGCACTTACGTGGCGGTGCTCGAGTCGTCGCCGTTCATCGAGCCGGGCCTGGCCGGGGCCGTGGTTCGTCCGACCGAGTCGTACGTGCTGGGAATCATGGCGGAGTAGTTCTTGTTAGTCGCGATGCGGAGCGGCGCAGCCGCGTAGCGGAGCGCGGGGACGCGGGGACGAACGCGCTCCGCTGCGCGGCTGCGCCGCTCCGCGTCGCGGCTAACGGGGGATCTCGAATGCGCATCGAAATCGTCGAGTTACACAAGCACTTCGGCACCACCCGAGCGGTGAACGGCATCTCGTTCTCGTTCGAGTCCGGGCAGATCTTCGGCTTTGTCGGACCCAACGGCGCCGGCAAAAGCACCACCATGCGCATCCTGGCCACTCTGGACGAGCCGACCGATGGCGATGCCCTGGTGGACGGCGTCTCGCTGGTCGAGGAGCCCGAGAAGGCGCACAAGCTGGTCGGCTACGTTCCCGACGCGCTGCCGGAGCATCGCGACATCTCGGTCCACGAGTATCTCGACTTCTTTGCCCGCTCCTACGGATTGCGCGGCGACACCCGGCGGCGAACGCTGGATGAGATCGAGGAGTTCACCAACCTCAACGGCATCCGCGAGAAGCACGTCAACGCCCTGTCCAAGGGCATGAAGAACCGCGTCAGCGTGGCCCGCGCCCTGATCCACAATCCGCCGGTGCTGATCATGGACGAGCCGGCCTCGGGGCTTGACCCGCGGGCCCGCATCGAGCTGCGCGAGCTGCTCAAGGTGCTTGCCGCCCAGGGCAAGGCCATCCTGATCAGCTCGCACATCCTGACCGAACTGGCCGAGATCTGCAACGGCGCCGTCTTCATCGAGCGCGGCAAGATCCTCCAGGCCGGCACCCTCGAGCAACTCACGGAGCAGCACGCCGACCAGCGCACGGTCCTGATCCGGGTGCTGGGGCCGATCGAGAAGCTGCACAAGCATCTGCTGCTTCAGCCCAGCGTGGAGGCCGTGCGCGTCATTGACCAGGCCGTCGAGGTGGACGTGGACGGCACCGACGAGGAGTGCTGCGATCTGCTGGGGCGACTGATTCACGACGGCTACCGCATCCTGGAGTTCCGGCCGCGCCGGGCGGACCTCGAACAAATCTTCATGACTGTTACCAAGGGCGACGTCGCATGACCCTCACCGGAATCATCGATCGACTCGACGACTGGATCAATCCCATTGTCGTCAAGGAACTGCGCCAGGCCGTCAAGAGCCGGCTGGTCACGGTGGTGCTGCTGCTGTTCCTGGGCGTGCAGCTGCTGATCGTGACGGTGTTCCTGATCTTCGAGCAACTGGCGCCGGCGACCTGGTCAACAGCCGGGCCGGCGGCGAACTGTTCCAGATCCTTCAGGCCATCATGCTGTGTACCTGCATGGTGCTGATCCCGGCATGGGCCGCGGTTCGGCTCAGCAACGAGCGCTCGGACACCAACGTCGATCTGCTGTTCGTCTCGACGCTGCGGCCCACGTCGATCATCGGCGGCAAGTTTTTCTCGGCCCTGGTTCTGGCGATGCTGGTCTTCAGCTGCTGTGCCCCGTTCCTGACCTTTGCTTATCTGCTGCGCGGCATCGACATCCCCTCCATCATGCTGGTGATGGGTATGGACATCCTGGCCATGCTGCTCAGCACGCAGGTCGGCCTGTTCCTGGCAGCGATCCCGACCTCGCGGGCGTTCAAGCTGTTCATCTTCCTGGGGGCAGCCATCCTGCTGATCTGGTGTTACGGCGGGATGGTGGCGGGGACGTACGAAGTCCTTCACAGGGGGGTCTCCGACATCCGGCGTTCCGAGTTCTGGCTTATGGTGGGCGTGACCACGCTGACGACCCTCTTTGCCACGGGGTTGCTGTTCTTCTGGTCGGTCGCCCTGATCAGTCCGCCGTCGGCCAACCGGGCGCTGATGAGCCGGCTCTTCCTGGTGGCCTCGTGGATTGTCCTGGGTGCGGTGTGCCTGGGGATGAGTGCCTATTTCCCGGACGCGGACAACATCCCGTTGTACTTCTGGATGGTCGGCAGTGTCGCTCTCTTCGGCGTCCAGTTCCTGATCAGCATCAACGAACGGGACTCGTGGGGCTCGCGCGTGGCCCGCACCATACCGCGCAACAGGCTGCTGCGTTTCTTTGCCTTTCTCTTTTACAGCGGAGCAGCGGGCGGCGTGTCGCTGGCGGTGCTTTGCGTCGTCCTGACCTTGTGCGCCGGTTTGTACTGGCAGATGCTCTTCCCGGCCCGCCACTTCGGAGAAGGGAGCGAAATCATTCTGTCGGTCTCGGCAGCGCTGGGGCTGTACGTGTTTTGCTACAGCATGACGGCGGTCTTGCTCCGTGTCTACGTGCTTCGAGACCGGCTGCGGGTGTTGTACAACTGGGTACTCGCCTTTCTGCTGCTCGCGGTCGGCAGCACGCTTCCCTGGATCACGGTCCTGTTCTTCGACTTCGATCGGTTTGGCCGATCGGCGGAAATCCAGTGGTGGATGCTCCCCAATCCGTTTGACGCTCTCTACAAGATCGGTCCGGGGCATGATTATTATGCGCCGGAGGTTTCACCCTGGCCTGTTTCGTGTTCCTGGGTGTCTGGTCCCTGTCGCTGACGGTCCTGTCGGTGAGCTGGTTCGGCCAGCAGATCGCCCGGTTCCATCCGCCCGCGCCGCGGGTCCGGATCCAGGCCCCGGTGCCGGCGGAGCGCCCGGCCGGTCCGCCGCCTCCTCCCGAGAGTGTGACCGCGACGCCCGTGGAAGCGGGGTGAGCGATGACGTGGGACGAGATGCGTCAGGCCCTGAGCGTGGGAGAGCGAGCGGCGGTCCGCTACGCCCTGGAGACGCCGCGCCAGGCCCCGGTGGGCGTGTCGGGCACCACCCTGAGCCAGCGGGCCGGCTCCTCGCTGGAGTTCCGGGAGCATCGCGACTACCAGCCCGGCGACGACCTGCGGCACATCGACTGGAACGCCTTCGCCCGCTCCGATCAGCTGACGATCAAACTCTACCGCGAGGAGGTGACGCCGCACCTCGACGTGCTGCTTGATGTGTCGCGCTCGATGACCCTGGAAGGAAGCGCCAAGGGATCGGCGACGCTGGCCCTGGCCGCGTTCTTCACCGCTGCCGCGAGCAACGCCGGCTTCTCGCACGCCGCCTGGCAAATGGGTCAGGACGTTCGGCCCATCGGCAACGGCAAAGACCTGCCTCTGTCCTGGGAGGGAATCGCCTTTGAGCACCGCGGCGCCCCGGCCGGAGTGGGCAAGGCTGGAGTCTCCTGGAAACCGCGTGGCGTGCGCGTCCTTCTGAGCGACCTGCTCTGGGAGGGCGATCCACTGCTGACCCTCCGTCCCCTGGCCGAGCGTGCCAGCGTGACCCTTGTGTTGCAGGTGCTGGCGCGGATCGATGCACAGCCCCCCGAGGGGCAGTCGCTCCGGCTGGTCGATTCGGAGACGGAGCAGATCCACGAAATCCACATCGACGCTCTGGCAGCGCGACGCTATCGGGAGAGACTGGCTCGGCACCAGGACAACTGGAACACGGCCTGTCGCCAGGTGGGGGCGATCTTCGCTACCGTCATTGCTGAGGATGTCCTGCGCGATTGGAATTTGGACGAGTTGGTAGCAGCCGGGCTCCTGAAAATCCTCTGAGTCCGACTGGTGCCGTTTATGGAGTGCGGCAGTAGCTTTGCTCTGCCGCTTTTGTTTCTATTTTTTGGTTTCTTGGGCAGGCGGAACAAGGGAAAAGCCAAAAACAAAAGGCCAAACAAAAGCGGCAGAGCAAAGCTACTGCCGCACTCCAAAAAGGTGTGTGCATGCTGACGTATCCGCTGGCACTGATTGGTCTGGTCGGCGTGCCGCTGCTGGTCGCCATCTACCTGCTGCGCAATCGCTTTCGCCGCCTGCCGGTGTCCAGCCTGATGCTCTGGCTCGATGCCCGCGAAGCCCGCCAGGGAGGAACGCACGTACGGCGTTTGCAGACGCCGCTGCTGTTCCTGCTTGAGTTGCTGGCGATCTTGCTGCTGGTCCTTGCCGCGACCGATCCACGTCTCCGCCTCCAGCAAACGGCCCGGCCCCTGGTGGTGGTGCTCGATGACTCCTTCTCGATGCTGGCCGGCGGTGCGGATTCGCCGCGTCAGGAAAGCATTCGCGCCGTGACCGAGCTGATGCGCACCCAGCCGCCATCCACGATCCGCTTTGTGCTGGCGGGCGAAAAGCCGAACACCCTGAAAGAACCCGTCAGTACCAGGAGCGAAGTCGAGTCCATTCTGTCGGAATGGCAGTGTCACTCCCCCACGGCGCAGCTGGACCAGGCCATTGCCCTGGCGGCCGACCTGGCAGGCGATCTCGGTCTGCTGCTGGTGCTGACCGACCATGAGCCGGGGAAGAACGTGGTGCCCGAGAAAGGCCGGCTCCAGTGGTGGTCCTTCGGCCTGCCCCGCGGCAACTTCGCCTTTGTCAGCGCCGCCCGCACTCCTCGTGATGGGGGCGAGCGCTGCTTGCTGGAGGTTGCGAACCTCTCGGAGCAACGCGGCGAATCCACGCTCACCATCGAGGCGGGCGGCGAGGTCCTCCAGCGTTCCCGGGTCGCACTGGGAGCGGGACAGACCCGCCGGGTCATTTTCCAGCTCAAGCCGGATACGCCCACGTTGCATGCTTCCCTGGATGAGGATGCCCTGGCCATCGACAACGAAGTCATCCTCCTTCCGACCGTCAGCCGGCCGGTCCGCGTTGCCGTTCGCGTGACGTCCAGGGAGCTGCGCGGGCCGTTGACAAAGGCGATCCAGTCGGTGCGCAACGCCACCATCACGGAGATTCGCCCCGAGGTGATCTTTGTCGAGGGTTCCGAGGAAGTCCCGGAGCGCGACAGCTGGGTGGTCCGCTTCCTGGTGGAGAAGGACGCCGAGGCCTACAGCGGTCCCTTCGTTCTGGACCGGACGCACCCGCTGACCGAGGGACTGTCGCTGCGCGGCGTGATCTGGGGGGCCGGCAAGAGCGAGGGGTTGGACGGCAATCCGGTGATCATGGCCGGCAATGTCTTTCTGCTCACGGACACCGAGACGCAGACGGAGGCCGGCTTCGCGCACGACGAGGTGCGCTGGCGGCTGCGGCCGGACCTGTCCACCGTGCAGGATTCGCCCGACTGGCCGATCCTGATCTGGAACATCCTTAACTGGCGCAGCGGGCTGACCCTCGGTCCCAATCGGATCAACCTCCGCCTGGGCGAAACGGTGACGGTGACGTTTCCGACCATTCTGCAATCCACCAGCCCACCCCGGGTTGCGCTGCGCTCCACCCGGGGCTTTACTCCTGTCCTGGGGAATAGAGCCCCGGGTGGAGCGCAGCGCAACCCGGGGGGCCGAACGGTGGTGATCCAACCGGAGGACGTGGGGAGTTACACCATCAAGGCGGCCGACTCGGAATTCGCGTTCGCCGTCAACGCCCTCAATCGCGACGAGTCGGACCTGACCAGTTGTTCTCCCGGTAAGTGGGGCGACTACCTGGACGACACGACCGTACGGCTGGAGTATCGCAGCGTAACGTGGGCGGTGCTGCTGCTCCTCCTGGGGGTGCTGACGCTTCATCTGTTCCTGGCCGCTCGCCAGGGGAGGGCGGAATCGTGACCGTTTTGCAACCGATCTGGCTGTTCCTGCTTATCCCACTTGTGCTGAGCGTCTGGCTGTGGCGGCTGCCGACCCGCTTGCTGATTGTGCTGCGTCTTGTGATGGTGGTGTTGCTGGTCCTGGCACTTGCCGGTGTGTCTTTGCGTCTGCCGAGCCGGGCCGGCACCGTGGTGGTGCTTGCCGATCGCAGCCTGTCGATGCCCGCGGACAGCGCCGCCCGGCAGAAGCTGGTCATCGACCAGATCCAGAAGCGGATGAGCAGCGACGACAAGCTGGCGGTGGTGTCGTTTGGGCGGACGGCGGCGATCGATCAGGTGCCGCAAGAGGGCGTCTTCGGCGGCTTCGTGACCCAGATCAGCGGCGACGCCTCCAGCCTGGCGGACGGCCTTGACACCGCCCTGTCACTGGTGCCGCGCGACGGCTCGGGGAGAATCCTCGTCCTTTCCGATGGCCGCTGGACGGGCCGCGATCCGTCGGCGGTTATTCCATCGGCGGCGGCGCGGGGTGTGGCCATCGACTACCGGGCGATGCAGCGGAGCGTGGCGGGCGACCTGGCCATTGCACGCATCGACGCCCCGGCGGTGGTGTCGCCGGGTGAGTCGTTCCTGATCACCGTGTGGGTATCCTCGCCGGTGGCCCAGGAAGCCTCCTTTGAGCTGAAACGCGGTGACACCCGGCTGTCATCCGGCTCGAAAAAGCTGGTGGCGGGTCTGAATCGGCTCACGTTCCGGGATCGCGCCGCCCGGGCCGGCAACCAGGCTTACACCGCCCGGGTGACGGGCAAGGACGACGATCCGGTGATCGAGAACAACACGGCCCGGCTGCTGGTCGGCGTAGGCGGGCCCCGGCCGATCTTGCACGTCAGCCCCACAGGGAAGTCCGGATTGGCCCAGCTGCTGCGCAAGGGCGGGCTGGATCTGGTGGAATCGGAGGCGAAACCGGAGTTGTGGACGCTGGAGAGCCTGGCGCGGTATTCGGCGGTGATCCTCGAAAACGTGCCGGCCGAGAAGGTCGGCGGCGTCGGGATGGAAACGCTGGCCGCCTGGGTGAAGGAAACGGGAGCGGGGCTGCTGATGACGGGCGGTCGCAATTCCTATGGGCCAGGCGGCTATTACAAGTCGCCGCTGGAGCCGGTCCTGCCCGTGTCGATGGAGCTGCGCAACGAGCATCGCAAGCTGTCGGTAGCGATGGTGGTGACGCTGGACCGCTCGGGCAGCATGGCGATCCCGGTGGCCGGCGGCAAGGTCAAGATGGACCTGGCCAACCAGGGCACGGCGCAGGTGCTGGACCTGCTGGGGCCGATGGACGAGTTCGGCTGCATCGCGGTCGATACCATTCCGCACACCATCGCCCCCCTGGCGGCCGTGACCGACAAGGGGCCGACCCGCAGCAAGATCCTGCGCATCGAGTCGATGGGCGGCGGCATCTTCATCTACGTCGCCCTGGAGGCGGCTGCCCAGATGGTCAGCAAGGCCAAGTCGGCGACCAGGCACATCATCCTCTTTGCCGACGCCAACGACTCCGAGGAGCCGGGCCGGTATGTCGATCTGGTGGACAAGCTCCGAGCAGCGGGGATCACCGTGAGCGTGATTGGCCTGGGGACCGACAGGGACAAGGACGCGGAACTGCTGAAAGACATCGCCAAGCGGGGGAACGGGCGCATCTTCTTCACGGACAAGCCGGAGGAGCTGCCGCGCCTCTTTGCCCAGGACACCTTCGTGGTGGCGCGGAACACGTTCCTGGACGATCCCACCCGAATCCGGACCACGCTGGGCCTGGCCAGCCTGACGGACGCTCGGTTGGAGATGCCGGAGGGGCTGACGATCGGCGGCTACAACCTGTGTTATCTCCGGCCGGGCGCAACGCTGGGGACGGTGACGGAGGATGAGTACAAGGCCCCGGTGGTGGCGTCGTGGCGTGCGGGCGCCGGGCGGGTGGTGTGCTACACCGGCGAGGCGGACGGCAAATACGCGGGGAAGCTGGTCCAGTGGGATGGCGTGGGCGATTACTTCACCAGCCTGGCCCGCTGGGTGGCCGGTCCCTCGGGACCGCTGGGCGAGGGCATGCTGCTGACGCAGGAAGTGAAGGACGGCATCAACGTGGTGCAGCTGCACCTGGACCCGGAGCGCAAGGGCGAGGCGTTCACGACCATGCCCGAGGCCGTGACCCTGCGCGGCAAGGAAGGCGAGGCCCCGAGCACCACGACGGCAAGGCTGCGCTGGACCGGCGCGGACACGCTGGCGACCACGGTGCCGCTGGACGGCACCGAGACCGCGCTGACGCGGGTGGAGGTGCCGGGCTACGGCCCGGTGGCCCTGCCGCCCGTGAGGCTGCCGTACTCGCCCGAGTTCAAGCCGGACCACAATGAGCGCGGCTTGCAGACGCTGGAGAAGCTGAGCCGGGCCACCGGCGGCAAGGAACGGCTGGAGCCAGCCGGGATCTGGCAGGACCTGCCGCGACAGCCGCGGCTGATCTCGATGCAGCGCTGGCTGCTGACGGCGGTGCTGGTCTTGCTGTTGCTGGAGGTGTTCCAGCGACGGACGGGACTGCTGAGTTCGCTGGCCGGGGCAACCTGGTCTCGCCGGTCGGAGAGAGAGGAGAGCCGGGCGAAGCCGGCGGTCGCGAAGGCGAGGAAGGCAGCAGCCACGCCGACGCCGGAGGAGCGGAAAGAGGACGCGAAACCGGCGGAGTCGCCGGCCGTGGCCCCCGCGGCGACGGAGCAGGCGGGAGTCGTGGAGGCAATGCGCAAAGCCCGGCAACAGGTTCGCAGGCGGACGGATTGAGCGTCCAAATGCTTGCTTGTTGCTCTCAGGCGGATTCGGGAAAAAGGTAGGGCCACAGTCCCCGTGGGTGCGCTGCGCGACCCACGGGACTAATCGCGAACCTCCACCGTAAACGCTGGATGACCCAGGGGGTCCGTATGCTGGGTCAGGCGGAAAGACTTGCCCAGCACGTCTGACAGCAACCAACCGTCCCGCTTCCGCACAGCGACGAAGCCCCTGGCGCGGTGACGCAGAATCTCGAACGAAGTGGGCTGGCAGCGAGCATCCACCAGCCAGTATTCGCGCACTCCTGCTTTCCAGTACAGTTCCCGCAGGCGAACCGTATCCTTTTGCACCGAGGAGTCGCTGACCACTTCCAGGACGACATCCGGGGCCCCCTGCATACGAACGTGCCCGCCGCTGCTCCCCGGAACGATCTGCACGCGCATGGTTTGCACGCTGTCATTCAGGATGAAGATGCCATCGGGCACCGCGGAAAGGTCGGCTTCCGGATGACTGACCCGTGCCCCATCCACCAGGTAGAACCCTTGCTGGTGTTCCCGTTCCAGATTGGACAGCACGCGACAGAACTCCCCCTTGACCCGGACGTGCGAGAAGAGTTGTTCTTCACTCATGTCGATCCAGATCTCGCCGGTGAGGAAGTCGATGCGCCCGCGTTCGGGAAACGTGTCCGAGCGCACCCAGTCATGGAACGAGGCGAGGTCCGCGACTTCCTGGGGAACGACCAGGTTCTCCGCCTGGAGAATCACGACCCGGCACACCATTACCCTCCTCCGTTTGTCCTCGGCTTCGGCTGAGTGAGCAGCGCAGCAGTCGGATTGGGGTTCAGACTGAGTGGGGCAGGTAGGCTGATGGCGCACACATCAGCCTACCCCTGAAACGTCTATTCGGAAGTGACACAACAGGCCCGGCTCGCCTTCCTCGAAGAGTCTCCCTGGTGGACGAACGCAACCTGTTTCAGGTTGATCCAGACCGAAACGAAGGAGTCACCGTCTTTCACTTTCACCTTCACCCAGCCGTCTCGCAGCAACTCGACCACCTTGCATTTCTCCAGATCTTCGTTTTTCCCGGTGGCCATGACAAACGTGTACCTTTTCCCAACCTCCAGGAAAGGCTTGCTCGAAGGAGACGGTTGGACAGCGGGCGCCACGGAAACAGGCGGTGGGTATGTTGGCGCGGGAGGTTGGGTTGGTGCGGGGGGCGTGTGCCATTGCCCGGGCCCCGGTTGAGGCTGGTAATAGCCTTGTTGCCCGAGCGGCCGTGACTCCGTGACGGCCGGTGGGGGCTGGTATTGCGCCACCCCCTGCAACGCCATCCAGGCCAGAACGACCAGAACGCCGACGCCGACCACCGCATGCCATCGCTTCATGACAGCTCCTTTGGGAAACAGCCATTCACCTGGGCGGCATGGTAAAGCGATGCTGCTCTCGGGGTCAATGCCGGTTCCCGTCCACAATCCATGAACCCATGTAATGAGAGAAAAAGGTGCCAGGAGCGTGGCAGGAACCGACAATCCGAACGGAAACCCTGAGACCTTATCCTGTCCACTTTTCCTGTCGGTCAAGTTACTCTTTTGCGAGTACGAGGTCAACGGGCCAGCATCCTCGCACGTGGGGGCCTGGGCTGCGCAGGTGGGAGAGGATGGCAGCGTCGGTGCAGCCGGCCTCTTCCAGCGCGTCGGACAGCGCGGCCAAACAGCCGGGGTCCATCTCGCCGCTTGGCAGGGCCCGCTCATCGTAGGCAGCCTGGGCGAGTTTGAGACTCGCCCCCGTCCGCCACGACGGATCGATGGCAACGGGTCGAAACGGGTTACCAAAGATCTCGCGGAATAACTCGAACTGTGCGGCTCGTTGCGGCTCGTACAGTCCCTCACTCTTCGTCGCCGCGTTGGCCAACCCATACAGATCGTCCACGTCGTCGAACGCCGCACTGGCTCCTGAGGCGGCCACGTTTGCAGTCCGCGCCGCATCGCGCGTCCAGCGGGCAGCGGCCCAGGCTGCCTTGCTCGCTTCGAGCATCCCCGCCTTGGCCACGACCCCGTCGGCGAATCGCTCCGCGAGGTCAACGGCGGTTCGGGCGCGTTTGACAACCGGCAAGTGATCCAGCCTGCGGCAGCAGGCAACAGCGAAGAGGCGGAGCTTTCGCATTTTTCCCTGTTGGTGCAGGTACTGGAGCATGTCGTAGAAGTCCGTGCCCGCCAGCCACTGCTCCTCGTTCACGGCTTCTCCTTCTGGCTCCAGCACCGCAGCGAGCGACGAAGTTCAGCAGCGGGGCCGGCTGCAAAGGCTTCATAGCTCGGAAAGCCGTGATGCCGGCCTCGTCTGCTGGAACGGCTGGTTCGGCGGGAATTCTGGTGCGGCCCGCATGCCAGGGCAACGTTTGTCTTTATCCCCGGAAGGGCAGGAAGACAACCACCTGATCCCTGATCTCCTCCTCTGGCACGTACGCCGCGATCACCAGGATGTCATCGATGGCCAAGCCGATGGACTGCTCGTTGGTCGTGGCGATCAGGCCAGGCACTGGCTCTCCCGTCGCCACGCGCTGGTATGCGAAACCGACCATCGTGTTCCGGTCGTTGGTGATCAGAACCCGGTTCTCGGCGGCGGCCCAGGCCAGGACCGCGGGGTCAGGCGTGCCTTCGGGCAAAGCGTCCTGGGCACGCACCAGATCAATCTCTGGCAGGCGACGGCGCAGACCGCGGATGATCTCGCCGTGGACATCGGCGTCACTGGCCAGTCGGAGCATTGGCCTTCTCCCTGGCACTGCGGCGTGCAAGCAACTCTTCTCGCGAGATGCGTGGGCGCTCGGCCTCAATCTTCGCCCGCAGCGCCTCAGCTTCCTCTGCTCGTCGCTTCAAATAGGCCCGCACTTCGTCGCGGTGGCGGAGGTAGTAGGCGATGACGGCGTGGACATCGGCCAGCACCAGGGTATCGTAGGCGCGGACCATATCTTCCGGCGTCATGCCGTTTTCGTATTGCTCGACGATCAAGTCGAGGCTGATGCGACTTTTGCCAACGCGGACTGCGCCCCTTCATCCACCCGCAGCGGGGGACGGTCGGTGTGGAGGGGAAGCACCTCTGACGGTCCTTCCGCGACTGCTGCCGCCCGGTCGAGGCCCGCGACGATCAGGGGAGCGAGGTCTCGGTCGGCGATGGTGCCCTCATTCCCTAGACCGATGACGAGACGCTTCGTCTGGGGATCCAGGCCAGCCAAGTTGTACTGCGGTTGGTGCAGTGTCGTCTCGTTGCGAGCGATCTCCCCGAGGAAGCGGACGCACTCCTTTAGTTTCTCGAAGGTGTCAGGGGTGTGGAGTGACTGCAAGCCAAGCCTCATGCCGAGGTAGCAACTCCGCCAGAGCAGTTCGTTTAGTTCGCGCTCGACCATAACCAAGACTCCCGGGTTGTGGCGATTTAGCCGGTCCAGCCGCTGGGGTAAACCATTGTACCTCCGCTTGTTACAGTGTACAGCAATCAGGCGCTAACCGCTGCCCCAGACCGAGCCAAATCGATTGCCTCTGCCATGCGCCTCCTTGGCTCAGGGTATGGCTCCGCGGCTTCCGCTCGCTCCAACGACCAAGCTCTGCGGCGTTGGGGTTCGGCTTCACTGCGCCGGCGCCGGCACCATCGGCTCTCCGAATCGCAACAGAGTTTCTCGTGCCAACTCCCACCCGTATTCGGTCAAGCCGGCGGCTTTCGGTCCGTGCGCGTCGAGGTAGCGTGACAGGAGCGGGATTACGATGCCCTCTTCCGGGGCACCCAATTCGACAAGGACGGCTTCCGGCTTGTTCGGATGTTGAGCCTGCTGATAAAGGCGGAACCGGGTGGGGCTGTTCTTCCGCCCATCAATGCAGATCGCCGTCCGCTGACCCGCCTCATCTGCGATGCAAGCGTGCATCGTGTGATCGCCGTAGAAGTCAATCCACTCGACATGCAGGCTTTTGCCAAGAGCTGTCACGGGAAGCAACATCCACGACACCGACTTTTTGAAGCCGACCTGGTGACTGAGGTTTACTGCCCGGTCACGCTATGACAGTGCCGGTCAGCCTATTTCCGCTTCCCGGTCACGCCAGCAAGGCACCGGTCAGTCTATTGAAAGCTGCCCGGTCAGCCTGTTCCGTCCCGGTCACTCTATCACGGTCCGTCTCCCAGAGCCATGATTGTTTGATTGCTCCTGCCATTGCGGTCGGCAAGTGACAGTCGGTCGCCGCCGTCGCGCATGGACCGTGGCCGTCAGCACTGCGGGCTGGTGGCTGCTCCAGCCGGCACTCTCTTTCTGCGTGGCGGGATTGGGCAAAAGAGGAGAAACGGTGGGGCGGCCCAGGCTGGGGAAAGCTGGCACGGTATGACAGCGAGGCAGCTCAGAAGTAAGGCACTCCCGAATACCCTGGCGGATGGCAGGCACCCAGCGAAATGCCTCGTCCTGGCATTCCCGGGCCCATCAGGGACCGCTTCCGGCGTCTCAGCCACCTCCCGCAAAATGGCCGGCAGGGCAGGCAGACCGGAAGCGATTGGTCCTCGGCAAGCCCCGTTACTTCCGTCCTTCGAGACGCTTGCGGGCGGCGGCCGCCTCGCGGGTCAGGTGGGCGGCCGGGTCGCCTTTCGTCAGTTCAAGCAGCAGGGTGCGGGCCTCCGGCGTCGCGATCCATTCCAGCACTTCCGTTGCCCGCAGGGCCCGGAGTTCGCCCGGAGGCGTGACCGCGTTGTCCAGGTCCCGGAGCAGAGTCTCCGCCCGCCGACGGGCCTCGGTCGAGGGAGCTTTCGCCACCACCTCGCGGAGCGCGGCTGCCGCGACCGGCCCGTACTCTTTGAGGCGTTCCGTTGCCCGTTCCCGGGTTCTGAAGTCGTCATGATCGAGGTCCGCGATCAGGCCCTTCACGTGCGACGGGGCCGGCCGAACGGCGGGTCTGACCCGGCCCGCGAACCACTCGACCGCCTGGCCCGGTTCCGCGAGGAATCGCCCTTGCGCCTGGAAGCCTGACTTCGCGTCCGAAACGGCCAGGGCCTCCCACGCATCAGCGAGGGCTCCCCGCGCCGCGTCCCTTGGCGGCCGGATGTCCCACCCAAGGATAACCGTGTCGAGCCCGCCCGTGAACAGTCGGCCGTCCGGGCCAAACGCCAGGGCCGTGATCCGGTCCCGGTGTCCACGGAACTCGGCACGGACCTGCCACGTCAGGACCTCCCAGAGCCGGATCGTGCCGTCCGCTGACGCGGTGACCAGGGTTCGCCCGTCGGGTGCGAAGGCTGCGTTGGCTGCCCCGGGCCGCGGGCCGGCAGCGAGGGTTGCGACCGCCCGGCCCGTCGCCGCGTCCCAGACGCAGACGTGGTCGATCCGGCTGCGTCCTAACGGGTGCTCCGCCCAGCTAACGAGGAGCCGACCGTCCGGGGAAAAGGCCCTGCCGTCCCTCGCCTTCATGTGCCAGCGGGCCCCGCTCAACAATCTCTCCCTCGTCTCCGGGCCCGCTTCGTTCGATCGGTCCGCCAGGTGCATCGGCTCCTGGAGCTTGTGCCCGGCCTGACCCGTCGCCACGTCCCAGAGGCGAACAGGCACGCCGCTGGGGCCCTCCGGATAGTCGGGGCCGATCGCCAGCGTCTTGCCGTCGGGCGAAAGCGCGGCCCGCCGGGGGGTGCAGAAGGGGAGCCCAATGCTCAGGCTGCCGCCGAGGTCCGCTTCCGACTTCGGCGGGACGACCGTGAACGAACGCCGCTCCTTACCGGATGCGAGGTCCCAGAGCCGGAAGGTCGCGGGCCCTCCTTCGAGCGTCAGCAGCGACTTGCCATCCGGCAGGAACGCCAGGACGCACGCTTCGCCACCGATTTCTGGAAACCCTTCGCTGCTGCGCAGGACCGGGTCGATGACCCGGTCCGCTGCGACGTCGTAGAGCCGAATCCGGCTGTTCCCGTAAACGTTCCGGACAGCCCATGCCAGGAATCGCCGCTCCGCGCTCGCCACGACTCCCAGATTGACTCCTTCCGCGATGCGGCGCGGGGATTTGCCGCCGGCCACGTCCCAGAGGTAGAGGTTCCCATCCTGGTCGGTGGTGAACAGGCTCCGGCCGTCGGGGCTGACGAAGATCTGCTCCGCGGCACTGTCCTGGGCCGCGGCCGGGGTGAGCTGACGCCCGCTGGCCACATCCCAGCGGTAGATCGCTCCGCTGACGGCGCCGGTCAAGACCGAGCCGTCCCGGCTGAACGCGAGTCCCCGCGCCCGCCGCTCGATCCGGAGTCGTTCCTTCCCTGTCTCGGGGTCGAATAGGTAGATGCGGTCGCCGGCCGCGGCGACGGTCTTGCCGTTGGGAGCGAAGGCGATACTCACGACGTCCTCCCCGATCTTGGGGAAGATCGTCAGCTCCTTGCCGGTGGCCGTCTCCCACAGACGCAGCCGGGGGTCGCGATGGGAGCCGCTGGCGATCGCCGTCCCATCGGGCGAGAACGCAAGCGCGGCAATGCTTTGCTGGACGTCGCGGCTGGTGGCAAATCGCCGAAGGTCTTTCCCCGTGGCAACTTCCCACAACTGGGCGAAATTGACCTGGTTCCCGGCGTCGTAGCCGCCGGTCGCCATCAGCTTGCCGTCGGGGGAAAAGGCGCAGCGGGTGGCCGGGAAAACAGGCGCGAACGTTCGGGTCACCTTGCCGGTCCCCACGTCGATCAGGCGAATGTCGTCCGCCATCAGCGTGACCGCGACCTGCTTGCCGTCCGGCGTGAACGTCAACCATTCGGTAACTAACCGCCCGGCGGGCGACGGCGGGTATCCGATCGTGCGAAGCTCCTTTCCCGTTGTCGCGTCCCGGAGGCAGACGCCCCAGTCGTCCTTGGTAGCCAGGACCTTCCCATCCGACGACAGCCCCACGGTCTCCAAGCTCGTCCCGCGCTGATGCGGGAGGGAATACAGACAGCGGCCATCGGTCAGGTCGAACACCCGTGCGGGCGCGACCGAGTGCCACCCGCTGGCCGCAACGGCGAGCTTGCCGTCGGCGGACACGGCCAGGCTTCTGATCGGGGTGCCGTGGCGGTATCGGGCCGTGCCGAGGCGAACGGTACTCTGAGCGGGGAGCGGATCAGCCGGGGGATCGTTTGGGGCCGCAGCGGCCGCCGGGGCCTTGGCGGTCGGTTCGCTCGGCGGGGCTTGCTCCGCACGGGGGCCCCAACAGCAGGCCAAACAGACGGCGCTTGCCAGGACAGCCACCACGATGAGGGCCCCGACCTTCTTGCCCGCGGTGGAGAGCAAGAGGGGGATCCCTTTCCGGGCCGAGGAAAGGGCGGAGGCGTCGGCGGTCACACCACCGGCCGTTTGTGCTGTGGCCGCGGCCAGCGTCGCTGCCCGCAGAGGGCCGGGCACAGTTGCGGCACTCGCGGCCAGCAGTCCCGCCAGGGCTGCCGGCAGCGTCACGCCCCGACTGCGGAGGCGCGCTTCGAGCAACTGCCGGCCCTGTGCCAACCGCCGCCGCAGCGTGTTGAGGCTCCAGCCGAGCTGCCGGGCCGCCTCGTCCTGCGTCCGTCCCTCCAGGTAGCAAAGCACCAGCGGGGCCCGATACCGGTCCGACAGCTGGCACAACTCCTGGTCCAGAATGCCGAGCATCTCCTTCCAGGCGAGCTCATCCGCAGGCCCCACGGCCCTGTCGCCTACCGCGTCGGGCAGGGGCTGCATTCGGCGCCGTTTGGCTCGCACGGCCAGGCGGTAGGCGACACCGTGTAAGAACCCCGCCAGCGAGGCCCGCCGGTGAATGGCACCGGCGCGATCGGCAAGGATGAGGAAGGTCGCCTGAAACACGTCCTCGGCCGCGTGAGCATCGTGCAAGATCCGGCGACAGACGTTGAAGACCATCGGCCCGTGCCGGCCGAGGAGTGCCGCGAACGCCTCGTCGCTGTGTTGGTCGAGGAAGTCGGCAAGGAGCTGTTCGTCCGAGGACGCGGTGGCGGCCAGGCGACGGACGTGCTGCAAGAGCAGCGAGACGGCGTTTGCGAACATGGAACGGCCTCCGGAAAGACAGCGTTCAGCATCTTACCCTCTCCAGTGCAGCCTCGGCAGTGGAGCGCCCAACTTTTCGGGTGTCCCTCTCGATTATGGCGGGGACGGGTCGCAACTGCCGAGCCGCGCACGCAGCGCAGCGGAGTAAGCGGCCCTGCGGGCTCCCAAACCGCTTACTCCGCTGCGCTGCGTGCGCGGCTCGGCGGACCTGCTAAAATCGAGAGGGGCACCCAACTTTTCCGAGCTGGCTTCAACTCAGGAGGGCCGGCAGCGGCCAGATTTTGAGGAACCGGTTGCCGCAACTCGTCGCCAGCCAGCGGCCATCCGGCGAGGCAGCGACGCTGCTGGGGACGGCGCCGGGGTGGCCGTGGTAGGTGGCACGTCGTTTGCCGGTTTCCGCGTCCCACAAGCCAAGCCAGCCATCAAAGCCGTTAATGACCAGCACCGCGCTGCCGGGCACAAACGTCAGAGAACTCACCTTGGGTGGTTGCCGCAGGGACAGTTCCACGGCGTCCGGCCAGGACCAGAGTCGCAGCCCGGTCTTGTACGGCTGGCGACCGCCGTATGCCAGCCGGCGCCCATCCGGGGAAAAGGCCAGCCCCGCCGGCGCACTCGCCTCGACGTTCAGTCGCCGCCTTTCCTGACCAGCGGTGTCGAAGATGCGCACCGTGCCGTCGCCGGTGGCCACGGCCAGGGCGGTGCCGTCCGGTGTGAACGCCAGCCGCAGCCGATCATGCTCGAACGGGCCGGCGCGGACCTCCCAGCCGTGCCGGCGGTCCGAGCGGAGGTCCCACAGGATCACGTCCCCGGTCCGGAGCGCCGCCAACCGGGTGCCGTCCGGGCTGAAGGCCAGGCCGCGGACGCCTCCCGACTGGGGCAGCGTCCGCTGCACGCGGCCGCGGCGCACGTCCGTCAACGTCACCGCCGCGGCGACCGCCGCCGCCACGGTGGCCCCGTTGGGCGACACAGCGAAGGCCCGGACGTGTGCCTGGGGTGGCAGCGAGCGCGTCCGGCCCTTGGCCCAGTCCAGCAAGCGCAAGGAGAAACTCTTCGAGCTGTCGAGGTACAGGAGCCGGCCGTCGGGAGTGAAGCGGAGCTCGCAGGCCATGCCGGGCAGCCGCCGGGATAGGGGCTGGCAATCTCTCTGGCCCGGCGGAGCGGCCTCGCGCCGGTCGTGGCAGGGGCCGCAGACGTCGCCCATCCAGCCAAGGGACTCCGGAGGACCGGCGGCACCACAGCGGCAGGTGGCGAACGCCTCGGGAGCGCCGTCCGTGGCCCGCAGACAGACGTGTTCGGGGTAGACCATCCACAGCGGCGGCGGCCGTTCGACGTTGGTTCCCAGGATCAGCGGCGCGACACGGGACCCGATGTACAGGCGGTCGCGCCGGAGCATGCGGACGTGTTTGCGGCCGAGCAGGTCGGACCACCAGGCCACGGCCAGGACCACATCGCGTCCGGGATCGTGGGGCCAGGTTCTGTGCCACTGGTGGTGGCCTTGCGGCTGGGCGGCGTGGGCGGCGCGGAAGTCGGCGAGGTCCGTGGGAGGCCAGGGCAGTGCCGTGCCGTTGCGGTGGGTGGCCACGGCGGTCAGGGCGTCGAGGAGCACCTCCAGCGTCGGGTCGATCAGGATGCGTTCGATTTCGGACATGGTGGAGAAAGTCTAGCACGTGTCAACACTTGCCTCTCGGGCGTTGCCCGGCGCAGGAGCAAGGGCCAGACTGGGTCATTTCCGCGCTGCTTTCATCACCAGCTGGTAAACGACCAGGAGAAGAACGGCGCCACCGACGGCCACAAGCAACCTTCCCAGCAAGGAGTCGCTGATGCCCGGGATGAGCATGTTGCCAAGGTAGCCGCCCAGGACGGCGCCCCCAATGCCGAGCAAAACCGTGAGAATGAATCCACCCGGGCCCTTTCCGGGCATGATCCACTTGGCCAGAATGCCCGCTACGAGGCCGAACACGATCCAGAGGATGATCTCCCAGGCTTGCACGTCTCACCTCCCCCACCGACTTGCGGAATCGGGCGCCCTCCAGAACTCACAGGAACTCGGAACACAGGAAACGAAGGCAACCCGCCAGAACGCGAGAAATGGACAAGTAAACAGATACAGGTGATTGGTCACGGGCTGTGAAAGTGTCCCGGCCCAGCCGATCGGCGTCGCCCAGTCACCGAGGACCAGAACCGGGACCAGGGCATTGTAGTCCGGCCGGCAGCGGTGGCCAGTGGCAAGATCTGGCGAGCGGGGCCATCACCCCTTGCGCCTCGCCAACAGATCATGCTTGCAGGGGGTTACGGTGGCCAGGATCAAGGGCTGGGACCGCGGCAGATTGTCTCTTTCCAGGGCTGATACGCAGGCTTCCTTCCGCACACCCCACGCGGCGCCTTGTGCAAGACCCGCACAGCAGACGGACTCGGACTGTCAGCCGATGGGGAGTGTGCGGAAATGGACTCCCAGCCGGGGGGACCGCTGCCGGGATCGCACACCTGATCAACCTGGGCCGGCTGGACGGACCCGGACGCGCTTTTTCGTTCGGTTTCCTTTTGCGGATCTTGCTGGGTAGATCGAAGCAGGGCGCATGGAAAAAGGTGCGTGTCCGCGAGTTGGCATGAGGATTGCGTTACCCACAATCCAGTTTCAACGAGCCACCTCGCCCCGACCCAAATAACCGGAGGAACCCGAATGCTTTCCCCATCTTGCCGTCAGCTGGAAACGTGCCGGCAGGAACTCGTGCCGGGTGAGCCCGGCACCAAGGTCTGGAACCGGGACCAGGTCCATTCGTTTGTGGACATGAAACGTGTCATCCGGGCCATTGTTGCTGCCATGACCGACGCCGGTCTGACGGAGGACGACATTTACTGGGCGCAGCTGGGCGTGCAAGAGGCCCTCGTCAACGCCAACAAGCACGGGCACCAGGGAGATTGGTCCAGGCCAATCCAGATCCGCTATTCCGTGTCCCCGGCAGGGGTCGTGGCGGAGATTGAAGATCAAGGCCCGGGCTTTGAGCTGAGCCAGGTCCCGGACCCCCTCGCCCTGGAGAACCTCGACCGCCTGAGCGGCCGGGGTCTGCTGATGATGCGGACCTTCCTGTCGGGTGTGTGCCACAACGAGCAGGGTAACTGCATCTGCCTTTGCAAGCACCGCTGCCAGACCGAGCCGCAGCAGGAACAGCCCGCAGAGGCTTCTGCTGCTCCCAGGACAGCCCTCCCTCTCGAAGTGGTTTGACAGCCATCGGGCCTGGGCCTCGATCAGGGTTTTGAACAGACTGCCCTTGTGGCGGTCGTCTCCGGATGGCTCCAACCTTGCGATCCGCGGACGTTTCCTTTCTTGCGGAATCACCCCTCAATTCTTGTTGTGTCAGGCCCGGGAACGGGTATAATCCAACCATCCTACCCCAACCGCGCCGGGCCTGCCGCGGCGTGCCAACCTCGGACAAGGAGAAAGCGATGTTCACGATCGCCGATGCTCGGAACAGCCAGGGCCCCAGCCGCCGGGAATTCCTGCGTATCGGCGGCCTCGGCTTGCTCGGCGGTCTCACGCTCTCCAACTTGCTGCGAGCCCGGGCCCTGGCCGACTCGGCGGGAACGCTCAGCAGGGAGCGCTCGGTCGTGCTGCTGTTCCTGCAAGGCGGGCCGTCGCACATCGAGTTCTTCGATCCCAAGATGACCGCTCCCCAGGAGGTCCGCAGCATCACCGGCGAGGTCAAGACGGCATTGCCCGGCATCACCTTCGGCGGCACCTTCACCCGCCTGGCGAAGCTCGTCGGCGACAAGCTGACGGTGGTCCGCAGCTACGCCTCGATGAACGCCGACCATTCATACCTGTCGGTCACCGGTGCCGGCAACCCGCTGAAGTCGGCGATGAGTGCGATGTACGCCCGGGTGGTCGGCACGACGCATCCGCGCACCGGCATCCCCACCAACGTCCTCGTCCTGCCGGAGGCGGTCGAGCCCGGCCTGAAGCTCCAGAGCAACTTCGAGACGGGGGCCCTGCCCACGCTGACCGCTCCCGGCGACCTGGGCCCCTCCTATGCGGCCTTCGATCCCAGCGGCGGCGAGCAGCTCAAGAAGAACTTCCAGCTGCGCATCCCGGCGGACCGGCTGGAGGATCGCCGTCGCTTGCTGGCCGAGCTGGACAGCGTCAAACGGAACGTCGATGCGAGCGGACTGATGGATGGGATCGATCGCTTCCAGCAGCAAGCCTTCGAGGTGATCACACGCGGTGTGTCCGACGCTTTCGACCTGTCGAAGGAAGACCCGAAGACGATCGCGAAGTACGACACCAGCAAGCTGTTCCCGCTGGGGGACGTCACCAAGTGGTACGACATGCGGCGCTCCACCAACCTGCTGGGCAAGCAGATGCTGCTGGCCCGCCGCTTGTGCGAGGCCGGCTGTGGCTTCGTGACCGTCTCCGACTGTGGCTGGGACATGCACGCCAACGGCAACAGTCCCAAGAGCATGGCCAACCTGCCGCCCCTGACCAGCCAGGTGGACCACGCCGTCGCCGCCTTCATCGAGGACGTCCACGAGCGCGGCCTGAGCGACCGGATCCTGCTGGTCGTCACCGGCGAGATGGGCCGGACGCCGCGGCGCAACAAGAACGACGGCCGGGACCACTACCCGAACCTGACGACGCTGGCCTTCGCCGGCGGCGGCCTGAAGATGGGCCAGGTCATCGGCCAGTCGGACCGGTTGGCGGCGAACCCGGCCACGGAGCGCTACACCCCAAAGCATCTGCTGGCGACGATCATGAACGCGGTGCTGGACCTGAGCGAGGTGCGCGTCCGCAGTGGGCTGGGCAAGGTCGCCAGCGTCCTCACGGAGGGCGAGCCGATTCCGGGGCTGCTGTAGGTCAGGCTTTCCAGCCTGACGCAAGGACGCGGGTACGGTCCAGGGGGGAAAAGCAGGCGACAATGGCGAAGTCCAACGTCATGCTTTGGATGGGCACGGCCTTTGGGGTCGCGCTGGCGACAGCGGCGACCGTGCTGGGCCTCAACGGTCCCGACAACAGGAACATCCGGCTGGCGCTGCTGTTAACGGTGCGCTGGTCTTTCCTGCTGTTCTTCCTGGCTTATGCCGGCAACGCGCTCGCCATACTGTGCGGCTGGCAACCGCTGCGCGGACGGGGACGGGAATTCGGCCTGTCGTTCGCCGCCGCCCATCTGATTCACGTCGGGCTGGTGGTCTGGCTCTATCAGATTTCCGCACGCCCGCCGCTTGGCCCTGCCGGGTTCTGGTTCTTCACCGTCGCGCTGTTCTTCACCTATCTGCTGGCGGCCCTGTCTTTCGGCGGCGTGAAAGCGCTGGGTCTGTTGTGGCCGCCGCTGCGCTTTGTCGGCATGAACTACATCCTGATCGCCTTTGGCGCGATTTCGTGCCGCCGGTGATCCATCCCAGGCCCGCACAATACAACCTGGCGCACTTCATCGCCTACGCGCCCTTTGCCGCCCTGAGCATCGCCGCGCCCCTGCTGGTGCTGGCCGTCCTGCCGCGCCGTCATGCCAGGCCAAAGGTGGCTTGAGGAGTGCGTTGGTTCGGTTCCGTTGCTCGCATTGCAGGGCATTCCGGTAAGCCGAGCCCAGCGGAACGGCCAGGCTCCAGGCCAGGCCCTCGTCCTCTTCAGGGTTGTGCCCGGCCCGGCAGCGGTTATAATCCAACCATCCTACCGCTTGGCAACCTCCCCTGGAGAGAACCTACTCATGCAGCGTTTTCTGCTTGCGTTCGCCGTGCTGGGGCTGACTCTGCTCGGTGTCTTCCTGTTCCGGCCGGGCGAGCCTCCAGTAACGGCAGCCGCGGATCCGATCACCTGCGCGGCCACGGACTGGCCGTGGTGGCGCGGTCCCAACCGCAACGGCGTCGCCGACGCCAATCAGAAGCCGCCCCTGAAGTGGAGCGAAACCGAAAACGTCCTGTGGAAGAGCCCGGTTCCCGGTCGCGGGCACGGCTCGCCCACGGTGGTCGGTGACCAGGTGTTCCTGGCAACTGCCGAGCCCCAGGACGAGGTTCAATCGGTACTGTGCTACAACCGTCAGACGGGAGAACGACTCTGGCAGACGCCCGTTCATCGCGGCGGCTTCGCGAAGAAGGGCAACGCCAAAGCCTCCCTGGCCTCGTCCTCGGTAGCCTGTGACGGCCAGCGGCTGTTCATCAACTTCCTCCACGCGGGAGCGGTCTGGACCACCGCCCTGAGCCGGGAGGGCAAGGTCCTCTGGCAGACCAGGATCACCGAATACGTCATCCACCAAGGCTATGGCTCGTCGCCAGCCGTGTATCAGTCGCTGGTGCTTGTGTCGGCCGACAACAAGGGCGGCGGAGCGATTGCCGGCCTGGATCGCGCCAGCGGCAAGATCGTCTGGAAGCAAGATCGGCCGAAGACGCCCAACTATGCGTCGCCGATCATCCTGAACGTGGCCGGGCGCGAGCAGCTGCTGCTGACTGGCTGCGACCTTGTCAGCGGGCTCGATCCGCTGACCGGCAAGAAACTCTGGGAGATCGCGGGCTCGACCACGGAATGCGTGACGTCCACGGTCACTGACGGGCAACGGATCTTCACCAGCGGCGGCTATCCGAAGAATCACCTGGCGGCGGTGCGTGCCGACGGCTCCGGCAAGGTCGAGTGGGAACACAAGACCCGGGTGTACGTCCCGTCGCTGCTGATCCACAAGGGGCACCTGTACGGCGTGCAGGATTCCGGCATCGCGGCCTGCTGGGAGTGCGAGACCGGCAAGGAAGTGTGGACCGGCCGGCTCGGCGGCACTTTCAGCGCCTCGCCCGTGCTGGTCGGGGAGCAGGTCTTCGCCACCAACGAGTCGGGAAAGACCTTCGTCTTCAAGGCGACGCCCGAGAAATTCGAGCTGGTTGCGGACAACAAGCTGGGCGATCACGTCATGGCCACGCCAACCATCTGCGGGGGGCGGATCTTCATGCGGGTCGCCAGCCAGAAACAGGGGCAGCGGCAGGAGATGCTGTATTGCCTGGGGAAGAGAGAATAAGACTCACCGAAGGCGAGCGGCGCGGCGTCAGCCCGCCGGTATTGGCCATCACCGGCGGGCTGACGCCGCGCCGCTCGCCTTGCCCTTAGAGCCTCGAAGCAGGATTGCTGAGATCTGGATGCTTCAACAAGGGTTGGCCGATCGGTCACGCCAGTCAACTGGTCAGGTAGTGTATGCTCGACACGATTCGTCAAGCCTGGGGTTGGATCGGCCTCGAACCTGCCGAGGTCGTCGCCAGCAATCCGTTCGGGAACCTGATCGTCCGAGCAATCGATGGAGCGTTCTGGCGAATCTGTCCGGAGGAGCTGTCCTGCAATCGAATCGCTGCGAATGCGACCGAGTTGGCTGCGCTCTTCGCGGAAGAGGATTTTCAGCTTGATTGGCAAATGTCGCGATTGGTTGAGTTAGCAAACCACAAGCTCGGTCCGCTCCCGGAAGGCACGTGCTATTGCCTCATGCGGCCTGCCGTGTTGGGTGGGAGCTACGACGAAGAAAACTTCGGAACGATTTCAGTGCAAGAGTTGCTCTCCTTTTCCGGGGATTTGGCGGAAAAGATCAAGGATCTCCCGGATGGTGCCACTGTGCAGTTTAAGATTGTACCGTAGGTGCTATGAAACCAAACGCCTGACAGTCTGACAAACTTGTTTCTCCTTTTCCTCAAAGGAATCGATACCATGAGACGCTTCTGGACCACCCTTGTTGTTCTGCTGCCGCTGGATCTCTCTGTCCCGGCGCTTGCCCAGGACAAACCCCAGGACACCATCAAGAGCTTCACCTTCAAGAAGACCAAGCAAGCCGACCTCACCATCCAGGTCCACTTGCCGCCCGACTGGAAGAAGGAGGACCGGCGGCCGGCCATCGTCTTCTGGTTCGGCGGCGGGTTCAAGAGGGGCAGCGTCGGCCAGTTCGAGCCGCAAGCCGCCTACTTCGCCAGCCGGGGCATGATCGCGGCGCGGGCCGACTACCGCGTGAAGGATCGGCATGGCGTTGAGCCGGACGTCTGCGTCGAGGACGGCAAGAGCGCGGTCCGCTGGCTGCGGCAGAACGCGGCCATGCTGGGCCTTGACCCGGACCGCATCGTCGCCTCCGGCGGCTCGGCCGGCGGCTACGTCGCGGCTTGCACCGCCTGCCCGGGATTGGACGCGGCGGGCGAAGACCGGAAAATCTCCTCCCGGCCCAATGCCATGATCCTCTTCAATCCCTTCGTGCCATTTGTCAAGGACAGGGACTCCTGGAAGATCGTGCCCACCCTGCATTTGAGCAAGGAAACGCCGCCAGCGCTGCTCCTGTTCGGCACCCAGGATGCACTGCTGAAAAACGCGGAGGAGTACCTGGCCAAATCCAAGCAAGTTGGCCACAAGGGCGAACTGGACCTGGCCGAGGGCGTCGGCCACACCTTTTTCAACCGATCGCCTTGGCGGGAGAAAACTCTGCGGCGGGCGGACGAGTTCCTGGCAGGGCTGGGCTATCTGAAGGGGCAGCCGACCATCAAGGTTCCCGACAAGGCGCCACAACCTCCGCCCCGGCCGCAACTTCCGCCGCCGACGTATCGCGAAGTCAAGTATGGTCCTCATGAGCGGAACGTCCTCGATTTCTGGCAAGCGGAGTCGAAGCAACCGACTCCGCTGTTGATTTCCATTCATGGCGGAGGCTTTACTCAGGGCAACAAGAGCGTGCAGCCGCAGCTCCTGAAAGAGTGCCTGGACAATGGCATCTCGGTTGCCGCCATCACCTATCGCTATTCCACCCAGGCCATCGCCCCGGCGCCCTTCCAGGATGGGGCCCGGGCCGTGCAGTTCCTGCGCTCCAGGGCCAGGGAATGGAACATCGACCCCAAACGCCTCGCCGCCACGGGCGGTTCCGCGGGAGCCGGCATCTCGCTTTGGCTCGGCTTCCACAAGGACCTCGCCGACTCGAAGAGCGAAGATCCGATCCTGCGCCAGTCCACCCGGCTGACGTGTGCGTTCGTCTTCGAGGGGCAAACCTCGTACGATCCGCGCTTCATCCGCAAGCTGTTTCCCGGCAAGGACATCTACAAGATTGGTGCATTGCGAAAGCTCTTCGACGCGGACCTGGACAAGCTGGATGACCTCCCGGCCGAGAAATACAAGCTGTTTGAGGAGGTTTCCGCGATCAACCATCTGAGCAAGGACGATCCGCCGGTCCTGCTCTTTTACAACAATCCCATCGACGCCGAGATCACCAACCAGGGGATTGGCATTCACCATCCGCTGTTCGGCAAGGCGCTCAAAGAGCAGATGGACGCCCTCAAGATCCCCTGCGAGGTCAATGCGGCCGGCAAGCGCCTGGGCGGGGGCACGCCGACCAGACCCATCGACTTCCTGCAAGAACATTTCGGGATGAAGAAGTGATGCCGACGCGACGACGATCCTCCCCTCTCCCCGCTGGGTGTAACGACCTGCTCCAACCGTGATGCCATCTCCGGGACGGCGCGGTATAACAGGATACAGTCCAGCTCCTCCAACCCAAGGAGATGATTTCATGCTCCCGACCCTGATTGCCGGCGTGCTCCTGGCAGCTCCAGCGCCCCAGGAAGTTCCACTCCCCAGCGTTCCGCCTCCCCTGTTTGCCGTCTTTCGCATGGAGGGCGACAAACTGATCTCTCGCGAGTTCGTGCCCATCGCCACGGAGAAGGTCCGTGAGGTCCAGCGCGTCGTCGGAGGCCAGCAGGTCGTTGTCCGGGAGAAGTTCATCGAATTCACCCACAGGGCCGTCGAAAAGTCCTTCAATGCCAAGGGCGTGCAAGCCTTCGACACTTCCGGCCGACCCATCGCCGCGGACCGGCTGCCGAACTTGCTGCGGAAGGACACGCTGGTCGTGATCTCCCCCAACGGCAGCAAGCCGGACCCCGCCTACCTGCGGGCGCTGAAGGATGGCATTTTGATCCTGGTGTTGCCGGCCCCCAGCCAGGATCCCATTATCCGCGTCCCGGCGCCGAAGTGAAGCCAGCAGCCACGCTGGCGAGTCCTGCGGTCAGGCCCAGCGGCAGAGCGTTTTCGCCCTACCGCTGGCCGCCGCGGTAGAATGTGCTGGGTTTCCTCCGTTAGGGACGGTCCGGCACTCCCATCCGGGACTGGCCTCCCCTGACCTACCATGCTCGCGATCCTCACCGGCCCGACCAGGCGTCAATCGCTCAACAGCACGCTTGACACAGCAACCCAGGGGCGTACTACTGACATTCAGGAACGAGCCGTGGACCTCCGGGGAGGATCGCAATGAAGGCATTTGCAATCGGGGTCGTCCTTCTGACCATCGCTGTGGTGCATGCGGATCCCCAGCAGCTGCCGCCGCCGACGCTCATCGAGACGGCGGGCGCCCGCTGGGAGTATCGCGTCCTGACCAGGGAGCAATTGCTCGATCTGGGCAAGAAGGACCTGGCCGCCGGTCTGAATCGGGTCGGCGCCGAAGGCTGGGAGCTGGTCTCAACCGAAGGGGTCTACCTCTTCAAGAGGCTCCGGGTCGAAGCCCCCAAGATGGCTGACGCCGCCGCGCAAGCAGGCGGACGACAACGTCCGGAAGAAGGTGGACGACATCAAGAGTTACATCCTCATCGCGGAAACCGACCTGGAGACGTGGCGCGACCGGGTGAGCTGGTCGGAACGCATGGTCAAGCGCGGTTACGTCAGCGGCCAGCGCCTCCAGGCCGAGAAACTGCAGCTGCTGAAGGCCGAGGTGGCCCTGGAGAAGGCCCGCAGGGACCTCAGGGAACTTCTGCCCAAACCGAAGGGATCGACCGAGAAAGAACGCCAGCCGGAGAAGTGATGGTCCGGGCCCGGCCTGGCGGCGCTTTTCGGTCGGGGACGTCCTCCCAGCGACAGAAAAGCGCCGCCCGGCGGCCTGTCGATCAGTATTGCGGCGTTGGCTCGCCACCTTGCTTGGTGGACAGGGCCGCCAGAGTGCAGATTGGCATGGTCTTGACGATCAGGTGGACGGAGCCATCAGCAAAAACCACGTTGGCCCCGGCGGGGTGGAAACCATAGACCTCGCTATTGTTGTCGCAGTTGGCGGAACAAAGGGTGGCGGCGTACGCGGTGCTGACGCACGTGTCCTTCTGGCCTGCAGGCACCGGGCTGGGGAAGAAGCTAGGACCGCAGCCGGGATCAACACCATCGATACTGAAAGCCGCGTTGGGGTCGGACCAGGCGCCTTCCTTGTTGGCTTTATCTACAGCGGTAAAAGTGGAGATCAGCGCCCCGCCCACTCCGTACCAGTTGGGTCTGCCGGCATCCTCCGCAACCAGGATGGTGTTGGAAGTCCCATCCGTGACGGCCAGGATCGGGGTGGGATTGGTTTTCTCCATGCAGCCGTTGGGGTTGCCACTCGGGATCGAGCAGCCGCCGGGAGCAGTGCCGAGCGGCGGCTGGACAATTTGCAAATGGACCTGGTTGATCGAGCTATAGTCCGTGGCACCGCGCGTCTCGGTGGTGCCCGAGTTATCGGAGACGGAGGTATCGACCCGCGGGTAACCGGGACAGCTGGGACATTGGTAGGTCCGGATGATGTTGGCCACGGCTGCCGAGTTGCCGGGGGCGTCCCAGTTCACGGTGAAATTGTACTGATTGTACACCACCTGCTGTTCAATGTACGGCAAGAGCAGCGTCATCCAGGACATCAGAGGCGGGTCGGCAGCAGAGGTGTCGCCCGGCGGGAACATTTGGTTGTTGGCGCCGGCATAGTTGAGCAGGCCCAGGCCCATTTGCTTGAGGTTGTTCTGGCACTGGGTCCGTGCAGCCGCCTCGCGAACTTGCTGGACGGCGGGTAAGAGCAGCCCGATCAAGATGGCAATGATGGCGATGACGACGAGAAGCTCAATGAGAGTGAATCCCGATCGTCCGGCTGGCCTGGCATTCATCAAGGAATCTCCTCAAAAGGCGCGGATCAAGGACCCAAGACACCTGCAAGGGTTCATCTGGTGATCGTCAATTCAAAAGGAGGCAAGTCGTTGCTTCCACTCTTCACCTCGGCGGTCAAGCCCGAAGTGGTCGGGTTCTTGTACTGGGGAGGCAGATAGTCGTTGACAATGTCATCCCCCTTGCGGGCGAGTTCCACCCAGCTGACCGTGACCGCATAGCGACCCGCGGGAGCGCCGTCCTGATAGCGGTACGTGGTCAGCTGAAAGCTGCCATCGGCACCCACGGTGCCTCGCGGCCGCTCCGGGAACTTTTCCGAGGGCGGCTCCGGGTGAAAGACCACTGCGGCATTCACGGCAGGCTGACCGTTCACCAGGACCTTCCCCTTGACGTGGTAGACCGTCTTGTGGCCGGAACATCCAGACAGGGCAACAACGGCCCCCAGCAGCAAAAGCCTCGTCAGGACAACCAGCGAACGCTGTTGATCCACCATGCAACCTCCTCCGTCAGTTCGTGTTGTCAGTGTTAGCCCAGCACCAAAGCCCATTCAAGGACAGACTTAACAATTCATCGATCCTTCACGCTTCCTAATTGGTTTCTAAATCGATTCTTCACGAATCGATTTAGAAACCAACAAAGGTGCAGAAGCGATTACCGAAGAGGTCGGATGACGATGGACGTGGAACGCGGCGTTTCCTCTCCTGGAGAACCTGTCTCTTCCTCCAGGATCGTCCACGTGCGCGTTCTTGAGGTTGTTTCTCGGGCCGTGGGGAGGGTCAGCGAGGCGGCACCGTCGAACCGGACGTCCCGGGCGGTGCAGGCGGTGGGGGGAAGAGCGTGACAGGAGTCTTCACCGCTGGGCCGGTCAGAGTCCTCCACCGCTGGACCTGTTCTTCCGTCAAGACGGCGAGCATGCGCTCCTTCGCCCGCTTGTCCCTGGCGCCAGCAGCGCCGGAGGCGCCCGCAGCCAGGCGCGGACCCCGCATCCAGCCGAAGAGGACCTCGTCCTCGATGGTGCGGATCTGCTCGCGCTGTTCGGCCGTCAGCTTCAATTCCGCAACCACTTCCGGCTCGCTGAAGGCAGAGGGCCCCTCGGCCTGCAGCGCGATCTGGCGGAGGCGGGTCCGCTGGGCCGGGGTCAGGAGCCCGTTGACTTCGACCTCGTAGGTCCGGGCCCGCGCCACCGCTCGCCGGCCCCGTTCGGTCGGGGAGAGTCGGCCCACGTCTGCCAGCGACTCCATCCACTCCTTGCCGACGCGAGCGCAGAACTCCTTGACCCTGGGCCGCTGGTCGTCCCCCAGGCCGAGGTCGTCGAGCACCGCCGGCTGACACAGCAGATACAGCTGGGTGGCGGCACGCAGCACGGCCAGGTCGGCGAGGACCTTCTCCACGCGCTGTTTGGCATCGAGCAAGTCGGCCCGGGCCTCGGGGTCGTCGCGGCGCTGTTCGAGGAACTCCTGGTAATAGGCCAGGACCGACCCGAGCAGGCGTTTGCGCAGCCTCTCCAGGCCCGGCCGGTCGGCCAGTTCCTCCTGGCTGATGCGGAACAGTTCGTCCACGGAGCGGCGGGCCAGGCGGAAGCGGGCCTCCGCCTCCTCGGCCCGCTGCCGCTCGCGCCGGTAGGCCTCTTCCGCCTTCCGCTGCTCGGCCCGCGTGCGATTCTGTTCGCCGCGGATCAGGAGCGCGCTCAGCGAGGACCCGGCGGAAAGAAGGAGCAGGACCACCACGCCGGCAGCGACGAGCGACGGGTGGCGGCGGAGCAGTTTCCGCAGCCGTTCGGCCGCGGTCGGCCGGCGGGCCAGGACCGGCCGGTTGTCCAGGAAGCGCTGGAGGTCCTCGGCCAGCGCCCGGGCCGTGGGATAGCGCTCCGCCGGCTCCTTGCGGAGCGCCTTCAGCACGACCGTTTCCAGTTCCCGCGGGACGGAGGGATGAAGGGCCCGTGGCGGTCGGGGCTCCTCGCTGGCGATCTGGCGCTGCAGCTCGTTGCGGTCGCGGCCCTCGAAGAGCGGCCGCAGGGTCAGCAGCTCGTAGAGGGTGGCCCCCAGGGAGTAAACGTCGCTGCGCTGATCGACCACGCCTGCCCGGGCCCGGACCTGCTCGGGGCTGGCGTAGCGGAGCGTGCCGAGCAGTTCCCCGGTGACGGTGAGCCCGGTATCGCCGGCAACCTGGGCCAGGCCGAAGTCGGTGACCCAGAGCTGCCCCCGGGGATCAAGCAGCAGGTTGGCCGGTTTGACGTCGCGGTGGACAATGCCCACCGCGTGGGCGTGCTCCAGCGCCAGGGCCGCCTGCCGGCCCTGGCGGGCCACCCAGTCGTAGTACCTGCGGCTGCCGTTCGCAGGAGTCAGGGGATAGGAGTCAGGAGTCAGGGGACAGGAGTCAGAAGTCAGGCTCTCTGACCCCTGACTCCTGACTCCTGACTCCTGAGAGAGGCCACCAGATGGGCCAGGCTCCGCCCTTCGATGAACTGCATGGCGTAGTAGTGGACGCCGCGCTCCTCGCCGACGGTGTACACCGGGACGATGTTCTCATGGCGCAGGCAGGCGGCCGCGAGGGCTTCATTCTTGAAACGCTGCAGCTGACGGCTGTCGAGGGCCGCCGCGAAGGGCAGCACCTTCAGGGCCACACGCCGCCGCAGCGAGATCTGCTCGGCCTCGTAGACCACGCCCATGCCGCCCCGGCCAACCTCGCGCAGCAGGCGGAAATCCCCCAGTTCCCCGAGGGCGGGTGCCGATGCGCCAGCGGCAGGCCCCGGCGAGCCGGGGGCGTCAGCCCCCGGATTCTCGGGAGAATCCGGGGGCTGACGCCCCCGGCTCGCCCGTTCCCCCCCGTCGCGCAGGGCGGCGGCGAGCCGCTCCACCTCGTCGTGGCCGGCGAAGAACTCCTCCAGTTCGCCGCGGAGGTCGGGGTAGGAGGCGAGGAACTGGTCGCGGTCCAGCTCTCGGCCGGCTTGCCGCGCCTCGACGTAGGCGAGCAGGGCCTCGTTCAGCCGTGCTTCGCGGTCCGGGTTGTCGGTCAGGGCACGTGTCACGCCTTGTCCTCCCCTTGCTCCTGGAGCAACTGACGGAGTTTTTTCAGGGCACGGAACAGCAGCCCGACGACGGCCGGCCGGGTGCGCTCCATCAGCTCGGCGACCTCGGCCACCGGCAGGCCCTTCAGATGGTGCAGTTCCACGACCTGCCGCTGGTCTTCCGGCAGCCGGGTCAGGGCGGCCGCGAGCCGAAGTAACTCCTCGCAGCGGACCGCCCGCTGGCTGGGCGAAGTCTGGTCGGCGGCACACAGGCACTCCAGCCGGGAGGACGACAGGTCCAGGTCGCCCTCCAGGGAGCGTTCCCGGCCGATGTCGCGCGCCTGCGCCTCGAACCGGCGGATGGCGGCGGCCAGGACGTTGGCCAGGATGGTCCGGAGCCAGGCCAGTTTCTCGGCCTCGGTGGTGCCGCGGAACTGTCCCCGGGCCTGGTGGGCTTGCAAGATCGTCTGCTGGACGACGTCGGAACTGTCCAGCTTCGCCTGGAGGCGGGGGCCCAGCTGGGTCCGTGCCAGCAGCCGGAGGTAATCCCGATACCCCTCCAGGGGCCGCCCGTCTGGTTCGGCCGTACGGTTCACGAGGTCCCCCATTGCTGCCCCTGACTTACTGGATGCCGTCAGCCCGCTTGAACAGCGCGCCCGCGTACATTCTAACAAAGGCAGAAGGCAGAAGGCAGAATCAGAAGAGGAGCCTTTGCCGTAATTCCGCCTTCTGCCTTCTGCCTTCTGCCTTCCGAGGTCCGGGACGATTCTCCTGATTAAACGGGGCTTTCCGTGCCGACAACCAGTAAGGAGGTGTTGCAAGTCCGATCCCCCGACGAGGAAAGTTTGCCATGTCCCGGATGACTGGGTTAGTGGGGTTCTTGCTCGGTGTCGCGCTGTTCGGCCAGGCCGCGTTGGCGCTGGCGCAAATCAGCATGCCCCGGCCGATGCCGGGCGGCGTTGCGCTTCCGGCCGGTCCCGTGGGTGGGCCGTCTCTGACGCTGCCGGCGGGACCGCGGACGCCGTCGCTCGGTCCGCAGCTCAGCACTCCATCCCTGGGACAATCCTTGCCGGCCAGCGCTCCCTTGCCGGCCGCCGCGGCCCCTGCGGCAAACGTCGGCAGCTCGCCCTGGTCGGGACAGGCCGGGCAGGGTGGGTCGAGCGCCAGCCGCGAAAGCACTCCGGCAGCAACAACCTCAGTCCCGGTGGAACTGCGCTCGCCGTGGTCGGGATTGGAATCGGGGCAGACCATGAAGCCCGCTGTCAAGACACCCCGGAAGATCGGTGCCGGTGGGGGCAGTGGCGGCGGCGACGGAGGGGACGGCGGAGACGACGACAAGAAAGACGGGAAGAGCTGGCTGAAGAAAATCCCCTGGTGGGTCTGGGCCCTGCTCGTGCTGCTGGCGTTCGCCATCCTGGGCAGAGGGAAGTAAGCCGATCTGGTTCCGTTCGATCTTCGGTTGACAGATCGGGGCGCTGCTGTCATAGCCTCTCTGGCGGTGCCAGGGAGTTCCGTGAGGGCAGAGGACCGCTCCGGGAGCGAGGTGACAGATGCGTACTCAATGGGTTCGATGTCTGATCCGCCCCGCGCTGCTGCTCGCGCTCGCTTCGGGGTGCCAGTCCATGTTCCAGTACAGGCCGATGGACGTTCAGGTCGTGGACGCCGAGACGAAGAAGCCAATCTCGGGAGCCGAGGTGCAGGTGTCGTATCCGGTCACCCCACGTTCCCAGGCCCCACGCAACTCATCCGGCATTACCGGCAAAGATGGGGACGCTGTGGTGCAGGCAGCCGCCCGCGGCGAGGACTGTGTGCAGGTGACGGCCACCGCCAAGGGTTACGTGTCGGAAGAGAAAGACCTGACCGCCGCGGTCGTGCGCGCTTCAGGGTCGGGAGGCAAAAGCCCAGCCCGCTGTGTCGTGGAGATGTACGCCGATCCGCGCCCGAATCTCGTGCTGGTGCTGCCGACCGGCTACCGCGGTCAGGTCAAGGTCGGGGTTCAGCCGCGGGCCGACATTCCCTGTGCTCCGGGTCAGCGGGAGTTCAGCTACGAGGTCGCCGCCAATGGCACGGTCGAGATTGCCGCTCCGCCGGTGCTGCACAAGCTCCGTCCCGAGGCCTACAACGCGCGCTATGCCGATGGCACCCCGCTGACCGGCGCGCTCACGGATGCCAACGGGGAGCCGTTGCCCAGGTACAAGATAGATAACGTGCTGGGACTCTGGTGGCTCAAGCGCGACGAGCATTACGAGTATTTCCTGGTCGGCACGATAGCCGAGTTCAATGTTCTCAGCCGGTCTCCAGCCACCGGTGGGGTGGGGGTGGTGAGCCCGCCTCAGGGGAAGGGGCACAACCGGGGCTGGACCCTGGGAAGCCCGCAGGGGAACCAGCCGACAAACAAACCGCCTGCCACACCGGGTCAGCAAGCGTTCAACCCGGGCGCCATCTACTGACCTGTCGTCTTGCCCCGCACTTCTGGTGATTGGTGATTGGTGAAAAGAAGAAGAGGAGTAAGAGTAAGATGAAGATTTAGATTAGGAAGAGGATTAAGAGCAAGAGAAAGAGTAAGAGTAGGAGTCAACACACCTTCCCAATCTTAATCTTACTCCTGCTCTTCTTCACCAATCGCCAATCGCCAATCGCCATCGACTGGAGTAACATGGCTCAGGAGGCCTGTCCCGGCACGGTCCGGGACAGGCCTTCGGAGAATCGCCGCTCCACCGGATGAAAGAGAGTCGATCGTGGCAGCACCCCTTTGCCGTTGGGGAATCCTCGGCACCGCCAGCATCGCCCGCAAGAACTGGCAGGCGATCCGCAATTCCGGCAATTCGGTCCTGGTCGCCGTCGCCAGCCGGGACGCCGCCCGCGCCCGGCAGTTCATCGACGAATGCCAATCTCACGTCCTCCTGAACCCGCCGCCGGTCGCTTGCGGCAGCTACGAGGAACTGCTCCGGCGTGAGGACGTTGATGCGGTCTACGTGCCGCTGCCGACCGGCATTCGCAAGGAGTGGGTCATCCGCGCGGCCGAGGCGGGCAAACACGTCCTCTGCGAGAAGCCGTGCGCCGTCACCAGCGCCGATCTCCGAACCATGCTCGACGCCTGCCGCCGTCACCGCGTCCAGTTCATGGACGGCGTCATGTTCATGCACAGTCAGCGGCTGCCGCTCATGCGTCAGGCGCTGGACGCTTCGGAAGCAGTCGGGACGATCCGGCGGATCGTCAGCGAGTTCAGCTTCCTGGCTGCCGAGGAGTTCCTGGCCAAGAACATCCGCGTCAGCAGCGAACTGGAGCCGCTCGGCGTCCTCGGCGACCTGGGCTGGTACAACATCCGCTTCTCGCTGTGGGCGATGAAGGAGCAGCTTCCCGAGCAGGTCACGGGCCGAATCCTGGGCCAGCACACCCGGGGCGACAGCCGGCAGCCCGTGCCCGTCGAGTTCTCCGGCGAGCTGTTCTTTCCGGGAAACGCCAGCGCCACGTTCTATTGCTCGTTCTTGACGGAGAAGCAGCAATGGGCCATCGTGAGCGGCACGCGGGGGTCGCTGCAGGTAGCGGACTTCGTGTTGCCGTTCTTCGGCTGCGAGTCGGCCTTCGAGGTCCGCAATCCCGTTTTCCTGGTTCGGGGATGCGACTTCAACATGGAGGACCACGTGCGCCGCTTCGCGGTTCCCGAGTACAGCAACAGCTGGTCCAGCTCCCAGGAAGCGAACCTGATCCGGAACTTTGCCCGACTCGTGCTGTCCGGGCAGCCCGATCCGACCTGGGGCGACCTGGCCCTGAAGACGCAACTGGTCCTCGACGCTTGCCTGCAATCGGCCCGCGAGGATGGCAAGCTGGTGAGTGTCCGGGCGTGAGCTGGCGGGCGGCAGGGATGGAAACGAATGCAGGGAAACGAATTCTCTCATCGCAAGACATTATGGTGTCAGCAGTTCGGCCGATTCGTTTCCGCTACCCCCCGGACACCCCCTTGGTACGGAAACGAACTTTGGCAGGGAAGGCTGTAGGACCTGACGCTGGTGCTGTTACGGGGCGAGGGCCTTGGCCACGTCGTCCCAGAATCGTTGCCACGCCTGCCGCTCCTCTTGCGGGAGACGCGCCAGCGCCGGGGCTTCGCGCACCCCCGCCAGGTCCCGAGCCGCCTGCCAGCGCTGGAGCCGCTGCCGGGCGGCAGCCTGTGCCTTGGCGTCTTGACCCGTCAGCGCCCTGGAGCACAGCTGGAGGTCGGGCGCAGCCAGTCCAGTGCCTGGCGGCGCAACCGGGCGCGTTCCATTGCCGAGTCCGGCACGTCTTTCCCTATCCCGGTTCCAGCCAGGACCGCGGCAATCGCCGCGTTGTGGCGGTGTCCTTCCCCAAAAGCGTCCGCCAGCCGGGCGTCCTGCTGGAACGCTTCGGAGTAGAAACGGGCGGCGCCGGCGAAGAGTTGTCTGGGCATGCAGAGCCTGGCAAGCTCCAGTCGCTCGGCGGTGCTGGCGGGCTTGTCCTTGCCCTCGAGCAGGGCCGGCAAGCGCCGGTCCAGTTCCAGCAGGTGCTCGCACCGTGCGACCCAGGCGGCAGAGGGACGATTCCAGTTTGGACTTTTCGAACCGATCTGGTGGCCCGACCGCAGCCACTGCAACGCTTCGGGGAATTGATCTTGCTTTTCCAGCGCCAGTCCAAGACTGCACTGCGCCTCGGCGAAATTGGGCTTGCGGCGGGTCGCTTCCCGATAGCTGGCAATGGCCGCGTCCTGGTCCACCTTGTCCATCAGGGCATTGCCGAGGCTGAAATGGGCGTTCGGGTAGTCTTTGTTCAGGCGGATCGCTTCCCGGTAGCTGGCAATGGCCGCATCCAGTTTCCCTTTGCGTCGTAAAGCGACACCGAGGTTGAAATGGGCGTCGGCATAGTCTTCCTTGAGACGAATGGCTTCCAGATAGCAAGTGATGGCACCATCGGTGTCTCCCTTGACGTACAGAGCGTTGCCGAGGTTAAAGTGGGCCTCGGGGTAGTCGGGCTTGAGGCGGATGGCTTCCTGGAAACTGCTGCTGGCTCCTTCCAGCTTCCCTTTCTCCAACAGGACGTTGCCAAGATCGTAGTGGTATGCGGGAGCGTCCTGTTTGAAGCGGATGGCCTTCTGGAAGCAGGCAATCGCCCCGTCCCTGTCTCCTTTGTTGTGGCGGGCGCTCCCGAGGTTGCAGTATGCTTCGTGGTAGTCCGGCTTGAGGTGGATGGCCTCCTGGAAGCGAGCAATCGCCCCGTCCCAATCCCCCTTTCGGAACAGGGCATTCCCGAGATTGTAATGAGCCATGGGAAAATCCCTTTTCAAGTGGATGGCTTGCTGCCCGGCGGCGATGGCAGCATTTGTATCTCTCTTTTCCAGCATGGCTTCGCAGAGGTTGTTGTAGGCATTCGCGTAGCTGGGTTTGAGACGGATCGCTTCCTTGTAATGGTTGACCCCGGCGTCGATGTCACCTTTGTCCACCAGGATGTTGCCAAGGTTATTGTAAGCTTCATGGCATTCTGGCTTGAGGCGAATGGCCTCCTGGTAGCAACGGCTGGCTTTGTCGAGTTCATTTTGAAGATGCAAGACGTACCCGAGGTTGAGGTGAACGGTATAATCGTCTTTCTTGAGACGCAGAGCTTCCTTGTAGCAGGCGATGGCTTCCTGATTATCCCCTTTGACACAGAGGGCATTGCCGAGAGTGTGATGGGTGAAGTAGCAATCGCTGCGCAGCGCCAGTGCGGCCTGCGCAGAGCGCACGGCCTCCTCAGGGCGAGGGGGAGTCATTTGAAGTAGTTGGAGGGCAAGCTGATAGTTCAACGCGAAATGTTCCGGGTGATGGCTTTGGGCCTGGCGAAGCAAGATCAGAGCGTCTTCGTACTTCTTTGCTCCACCCAATACTCGGTCCAACAGCACCAAAGTGGTTGGAGGCAACCTCTCCACGTCCAGTTTCCTGGCTAACTCTTGAAGGGCATGGGGGGCGCCCTGCACCAGTGCCGCCCGGACTTCGTTGCGGAGATCGTCTGGGTCCGCACCTTGTGCGATTTCCAGAATGTGCTTCCAATCGCCGAGTTGCAGTTCTGGTCGTGTTTTGCGGTAGATGACCAGCTCATCCAGAGCCGCCGCCAGTTCCACTGCCAGGGTCCGCTTGCGGATCTCCCTTGCTGCCTCCCTGGCTGACAGCACATCCACGTCAATGCCGTAATCCTTGAATGCTTCCCGGATAGCCCTGTCGGCACCCTGGTGGTCCATGTCTTCCAGACCACCCCCTTGAATCCGATTGAACCGCAGCGCCCCAGCCTCTTCCAGCCGGCGGAGCATTTGCTTGTCTTGCTCCTTCTCCCTCGCCTGCTGCCGGGCTGACTCCGCCCTGATCAGCCCGACCGTGACCACCGCGAGCACCAGCACCAGGGCCCCCGTCACCACCTTACCGCGATTGCGCTGGGCCCACCGCCACGCACGCTCCAGCTTGCCGACCGGTCGTGCCAGGATCGGCTCATTGTTCAGGTAGCGGCTCAGGTCGTCGGCCAGGTCCTTGGCGCTGGCATAGCGCTGGCGCGGGTCCTTTTGCAAACACTTCAGGCAGATGGTGGCCAGGTCGAGGGACACCTTCGGATTCAGCTGCCGGGGCGACTTCGGCTCGCTTTCCTGCACCTGCCGCGGGACTTCGAGTGGGGACGCCCCCTGGAACGGACACTCCCCGGTCAAGCACCTGTAGAGGATCACGCCCAGCGCCCAGACGTCAACGGCCGAGCCGAGCGTGGGCTGTCCGCTGGCCTGTTCCGGGGCCATGTATTCCGGCGTGCCCATGATCATGCCGGTGTGGGTCAGCCCGGGCTCGTCCAGCTGCCGGGCCAGGCCGAAATCGCTGATCTTGGGCTGATCCAGGCCAGGCCGAGCGTCGGGCACCGTCGGCCGCTCATCGTCGGGGCCGGGGCTGCTGGCCGCGGCCGCGTCGGTAGGGGTTCCGCCCGCGAAGAGGATGTTGAGCGGCTTGAGGTCGCGGTGGATCACGCCCACAGCGTGCGCTTCCTGCACGGCCCGGGCCAGTTTCTCCGCCAGCTGAGCGGCTTCCCGGACCGGCAGCGGACCCGCTTGCAGCCGTTTGCCCAGGTCGCCTCCGCTGCAATACTCCATGGAGAAGAATGGCGGGCCTTCCGGATCGCCCACCTCGAACACCTGCACGATGCCGGGATGATGGAAACGGGCCAGGGTCTGGCTCTCGCGCCGGAACCGCTTCAGCACTTCCCCGTCCAGGCCCGCGTCGCGTCGGATCATTTTGAGAGCGACGATCCGATTCGCTTCAATCTGCCGGGCCCGGTAGACGACTCCCATGCCTCCGGCCCCGAGCTTGCCCAGGATCTCGTAGCCGCGCACGGTCGGCCACGGTTCCGCTTCCGGCCCCTGGACGTCCCCAGGGGTGTCCAGGCAATCGCGGATCATTTCGCTGTCCAGCGCCTGGATCTCCCGGACGAGGTCGAGGCCGTCAGCACGCTCACTCATCGTTGCTTCCTCCCAGCTGACCGGCGATCCGGTCGATGGCCCGGTTGAACCGCATGCGCAAGCCATCGGCGGTCGAGCCGAACGTGGCAACCAGTTCCTTGAACGTGCGCCCTTGCAGGCGCTGTTCGAGCAAGGGCCAATCCTCTTCCGCAACGGCGCGAGCGGCTTCAAAGAAGTCACGGGCCGCGGCCAAGGCTGCCGGATCGTCGTCAGGATTGCTGACCAGTTCCTGCTTCCCGACGGCGGGATCCCAGCGCGAGTGGTGCTCGTCGCGGGCCTTGTTCCGGATGGACCGCAGGGCGATGACGATCACCAGACGGGACAGCTCGGCGTCACTGAGCGGGTGCGGCGGTGGGGCCTGCTCCAGCAGGGCACGCATCAGTGACTGTTCGATGTCCGTGGTGCCGTACACTTGCCGGAGCCGGGCCCCGAGCCGGCTGGAGATGATCCGCCGGAGGGTGTCGCGGTGCTGCTGCGCATACTCGATGGCAGCGCGGTGCCCTGGCATCTCGGACGGGGTTGGCGTCATCGGCATCACCCGCATTTGAGAAAAAAATGGAAAAAGTTGTTCGCTCACGCCGGACCACCGCCATATCCGAGTGTTGGCCGCGTGATCGAATTGATGCCAGTCTACCCCCTGCGCGCGGAGATACAAGCGCTGCGCTACTCGCTGAGGCTCGGAGAGCTGACGGACGTTGATTGCTGGTGGACCAGAGTGGGTGGATGAGCCCAGGGACTTCCCTCACCACGACCATTGCATGGGAGGAAGATCGGATCATGACTTTTTCCTTCAAATGTCCTTACTGCAATGCGAAACTCACCGTGCCTGACAAGCTGGCAGGGCGAGCCATCAAATGCCCCCGCCCCCGCTGCGGTCAGCAGGTGATCGCGACTCCTCCCGAGGCACCTGCCGCGGCCGCTTCGCCGCGTTCTTCGTCCGCGCCGGCGGGCCAGCTGCAAGCCGCGCCACCGAGGCCGCGTCCGGCCACCAATCCAGCAGCGCCCACGCAAATCGCCTGCCCCACCTGTCAGGAGCCCATCCGACTGGACATCCATTTAGTCGGGGAGGTCGTGACGTGTCCACTGTGTCAGGATCAGTTCCGGCTTCCCAATCCATCCCGGACCCCGAGTCCAGAGCCAGGCCGGGCGCCCCCACCGTGCAAAAGTGGTGGAAGCGCCCACGGGCAGGGCGCTTCGAGCCAGTTGTGGTTGAACGACCCGCCGGCGCAAGCGTGCAAGAGAAGACCGGCCGGGTGGCAAAGTTGCTGCGGGTCTCCGGCGTGGCCGTCATGGTTTATAGTGCCAGCTTCCTGGTGAACTTCTACCTGACCCTGGCCGCGGTAGGTGACCAGATGGTCGCGGCCAACAGGCAGTTGGAGAAAGACCTGCGTGCCCTGAACGTCAACTCGCCGTTTGCTAACCCTGCACAGGGTCAATCCTTCAATCTTCCGCCACCGCCCCCCGGCCCTTCTCCCCTGATGGCAACCCTGACCATGTCAGCCGGCTGGTTGGCAATGTACGGTGCCTGCGTGGTGTTCCTGTTCGTCGCCGCCGGCAAGATCGAGAGGACCAGCAGCCGTGGTCTTGCCTGGACCGGCATCATCATCGCCCTTTTCCTGGGAGTGGGGTTACCCGGGACCATGGTGATTTCGTCCTTCGCAATGAGCCTACATGGGTTTGCCATCATCCACCTGCTGGTCGATCTTGGGACTGCCGCCCTCCTGGTCTTTACCGGGAGTACGGGCATCGCCGTGATGCGCCAGCCCGACGTCAAGCAAGCCTTCGATGCGGCGGCGGGCTGATGCAAAGGACTCTCGTTCCGCAGCCACCGCTGCCGACGCCTGCCGTCTTGGAACCACACTGTATTTCTGGTGGGATTGACTGTTCACGTGTTCGAGGAGTAAGACAATGTACCGCATCGTGACCCTCGTCCTGGTCCTGACTTTCGCTGCCTGCGCCATGCCCGAAGCCGCGACCGGCGCTGACGGTGGCAACTTAAAGAACCAGATCATTGGCAAGTGGGTTTCTTCCGCCCAGGTAGGCGAAACCACACTGGAGAGTACTCTGACCTTTGCCAACGACGGCAAGCTCTCCTGGACTACAAAGTCAACGATCAACCAAATGGTCGTGACCTCGAACTTCGAGTGTCGCTACAAAGTTCTCAGCGACAAGGAAATCGAACTAACCTACTTGACGTTCAACGGGATGGCCGTGTCACCCAAGCCCCAGAAGTGTGGAGTCTCCATCAAAGGCGAGGAGGTGATCTTTACCGTGGTGGGGAGTACGGCGACGACCTACAAGAAGGTGAAGTGATTTCGGGCCGGAAGATTTGCCAAGCCTGCGACATCCGGAGTCCCAGGACAATCTCACAGTCGCGGCGGAGGACGAGCCCTTGCTGGACCGCGCCGGAAGGCTGCCCCTGAATGCACTGCCTGCTGCTGTCCCGACGACAATCGATGAGCCGGTCCTGGAGTGTTTCGGCCCGTTCCTGCTCCTCGAGAAGTTAGGCCAGGGCGGCTACGGCGTCGTCTACCGGGCGCGGGACACGCGCCGCGGCACCCTGGTGGCCCTGAAGCGACTGCGACCCGAGGTGGCGGGTCAGCCAGATCACGTGGCCCGCTTTCACCGCGAAATGGCAACCGCCAGGCAACTTGACCATCCTCACCTGGTCCGCTGCCTGGAGGGGGGAGTGGAACAGGGCATTCCCTACCTGGTCATGGAATTGCTCGAGGGAGAGGACCTCCAGAAGCTGGTCAATCGGGTCGGCCCGCTCCCGGTTGCCGAGGCTTGCACCTGCGTGCGCGAGGCTGCCCTGGGGCTGGACCATGCTCACCAGAAGGACGTGGTGCATCGCGACGTCAAGCCCGGCAACCTTTTCGTCACGCCAACGGAGGAGACGCCGGCCGGTTGCCGAGGCCAGGTCAAGGTCCTTGACCTGGGGATGGCCCGCTGGCTGACCGTCGCGGACGGCCAGCAGCCGCTGACCGGCTCCGCCGACTTCCTTGGCACGCCCGATTACGTGGCTCCCGAACAGGTGAAGGACTCTCGGTCCGCAACCGCCGCCGCCGACGTCTACAGTCTCGGCGCCACGCTGTATTTCCTGCTCAGCGGCAAGCGGCCTTTCGAGACGATCGAAGCCATTCCGGCGAAACTGGTTGCGGTCCAGAACCAGGAGCCAAGGCCTCTGGAACATCTGCGTCCCGATCTTCCTCAATCCTTGCTGGAGATAATCCGCATGACGATGCTCAAAGACCCCACGCGGCGCAAGTACACGGCAGCAACCCTTGCGGAGGCCCTGCGTCCCTTCTGTGCGAATGCCGAGCGCCACCCGAGAAACGCCGTGGGCCTCAGTCCCGGACGTCCTGGCAGAAGCGGTTGCTGATGGGGCTGGCGGTCCTGGCCCTTGTCTTGATTCCGCTTGTCGTCTGGCTGGCGGCCAACCCGGTTGTCCGCGTCCAGACACCTCAGGGAACGTTGGTGCTTAACTTCCCGGAGGGCATTCCTGCCGATCTCGAAGTCCTCGTGGACGGCGAGAAGGTAAAGGTGAAGAACCTCGACAAGGACCACAAACAGGTGGACATTGCTGTCGGCGACCGCCTGATCGAAGTGCGCGACGGCGAGAAGTTGCTCCAGCGCGAACCAAAGGTAGCGATTGCCAGCGGCAAGAAAACAGTCCTCACGGTCGAGATCGACCGCGGCAAGAAGGTGGGCCTGGTCGAACCCCCACGCCAACCCAGGGAGGAAGAACTGGTCGAACTCGGGAACATGTCCGGATTGCTGGGGAGACCCAATCGGCTGCATTTCTCTCCCGACGGCAAACTGGCCGTTTCTACTTCCCGTCCTTCCATTGACCCGTTCATCAATTCCGTCGCCGTTTGGGACCTGGACAGGCGAACCCGGGTGGGCAAAGTTCATCAGCCGGCCGCTGGCGATGCGATCCTCTGCCCGCTGGGGTGTCTCCTCGATCCGATCGCCCTGAAAGTTGTTGTGTGGAGCCCGCTCATCGACAAGGAGGAGAAGTTTCCTCTGGCTCCCTCATCCTACGTTAGCTGCTTCGCGTTGTCTCCAACCAAAATCCAGGTGGCTGCCGCGGGCGGCGATGGGATTGCCGAGGTCTGGAACCTGAAGCCGATCAGGAAACATCGTGCGTTTACCCACGGCAAGTGCATCTACCACACCACTTACAGCAGCGATGCGCATTTTCTCTTGACCGGTGGCGACGATGCCGTGGTTCGCATCTGGGACGTGGAAAAAGACCGTCAGGAACACAGTTATGAGACTCCGTTCGCGCAAGGCGAATCGGCGCTCATGGTCCAGGTTGGCCTGTCGTCCGACGGCAAGCGAGTTGCGGCTCTCGCCCTGGTAAAAGTTCCGTTAGACCGACCATTCAGGTACAAGGTGCTGGTCTGGGACCAACCAACGGGGAAAGTCCTGCGGCAGATCGACGTTGGCGAAAGCCGTCTCCACCTTCCGGCCGCTTTCACCCCCGACGGCCGGCGGGCCCTGACCGGGCACGACGACGGCACGATCAAATGGTGGGACCTCGAAAACGGCAAGGAACTCTTCAGTATCCAGAAGCACAAGGGACCGGTAACTTCCCTCGACATCGAACCCGAAGGTCGGTGGGGGCTCTCCGGGGGGGAAGATTTGACCTTGCGACTCTGGCAGCTGCCGAAATTCGCTGCCAAGAAACCGTAAGATCTCAGGTGTGTGGGCGATAGGGTGACAAGGTGACAGAGGAAGCGTCTTCGTTCACCTTGTCACCTTGTCACCTTGTCACCTTGTCACTTCAGAGGGCCATCCGGAGAGGGCCCGGTCGAGGTTGAAGGCGGCGCTGATCAGTGCCAGGTGCGTGAAGGCCTGCGGGAAATTGCCCAGGGCCTCGCCACTGGGGCCGGTCTGTTCGGCGTAAAGCCCGAGGTGGTTGCCGTAACCCAGCATCTGCTCGAACAGCAGGCGGGCCTCGGCCAGACGCGGCGGATCGGTCCGCCCGGCCCGGGTCAGCGCCTCCACCAGCCAGAAGCTGCACATGTTGAACGTCCCCTCGACGCCCGGCAGCCCGTCCGGGGCCGCCTTCGGGTCGTAGCGGTAGACCAGCCCATCGGCGGCCAGGCCGCCCCGGGTAGCGGGCGACCGGATGGCGTCCACCGTGGCCAGCATGCGCGGGTCGTTGGGAGCCATGAAGAAGGTCAGCGGCATCAGCAGGGCCGAGGCGTCCAGGGCATCCGAGCCGTAGGACTGCACAAACGCCCCCCGCGACTCACTCCAGCCCCGCGCCATCACCTCCTCGTAGACCGCATCACGGGCCTTCAGCCAGGCCGCCCGGTCTGCCGGGAAGGAACGTTTGTCCGCCAGCCGCAGCCCGCGGTCCAGCGCCACCCAGCACATGAACTTCGAGTAGACAAAGTGCCGCCGCCCGCCGCGCACCTCCCAGACGCCCTCGTCCTCCCGGCCCCAGTTGTCAGCCACCCAGTCAACCAACTTGCGGAGGTTCCTCCAGACGTCGTAGCCGATCGGGGCGACATACTTGTTGCCCAGGTAGGCCGCGTCCATCAGCTCGCCGTAGATGTCCAGCTGGAGCTGCCCGTGGGCGGCGTTGCCGACCCGGACCGGCCTTGACCCCACGTAGCCCTCCAGGTGCGTCAGCTCCTGTTCGGCCAGGTCGGAGCGGCCGTCCACGGCGTACATGAGCTGGAGCGGCCCGTCGCCGTGCGAGTCGCGCTCCTTCCAGCGGGCGGCCAGCCAGTCCCGGAACCGGATGGCCTCCTCGGTGAAGCCGACCCGCAGGAATGCGTACACCGTGAAGGCGGCGTCACGAATCCAGGTGTAGCGGTAGTCCCAGTTGCGCACGCCGCCGATCCCTTCCGGCAGGCTGGTGGTCGGGGCGGCGACGATGGCCCCGGTGGGCTGGTAGGTGAGCAGTTTCAGCGCCAGGGCCGAGCGCAGCACCACCTCGCGCCACCGGCCCCGGTAGGTGCAGCGGGCCGCCCAGCGGTGCCAGTAAGCGACCGTCTCGCGGAACCAGTCCCCGGCCTCCTCGGTCCCGGGACACCGGCCAGGAGGGGCGTCCGGGGCGATGGTCCGCAGGACGAACGTGGCACTCTGGCCCTCGCTGAGGGGGAATGAGGCGACAACGCCTCCGTCTTCGTGGCGGAGGGGGACCGAAGCGGCCAACCCCAGGGACAGGCCGGGAGAATCAAAACGCGCGCCCTGCCCGCATACCAGGGTTTCGTGCCGCGCCCGGGCATAGTCGAACGCAGGACGAAACTCCGCCTCCATCGGCAGCTGACCACGGACCACCCGCACCCGGCGGACGAGCTGGGCGTCCGGCTCGGCCCCGGGTCCGACCGGCATGTAGTCCTCAACCTCGGCGATGCCGTCGGGATGCAGGAAGCGGGTGATCAGGACGTTGGTTTCCGGCCAGTAGTATTGCTTGTGGCGCGGCGTCCCGGCCGCGGTCGGGGCGATCCGGAACCTCCCCCCCTTGTCGGCGTCGAGGATGGCCCCGAACACGCTGGGCGAGTCGAAGCGCGGCAGGCAGAGCCAATCGACCGACCCGTCCAGGCTGACCAGTGCGGCACTGTGCATGTTCCCGATAATGCCGTGATTCTCGATCGGTTGGTAGCGCATCGGCTTCGGCCCCCCTTGCCCTGGGAGGGGGAGCCCATGCGCCAGCCAGGCTGCACGCGCCAGGCGCCCCCTCGATTGCTGGTAGTTCGCCTGATTCCGTGACTCGGTCGCGCAGGACCTGGGCAGGTGGCTGCCCAGATCCTGTCCCAGGCCCAGGCCCTGCGAGATACTCTGCCCCGAGAGTTTCACTTCCGATTGTGCAGTTGTCGGCGGGATCGTTGCCATTGCGCCTCTCCAATCAACGGCTGATCGACAGCAGGCGATGGGCACAGGTAACGGCCAACGAGCCGTCGCCGACCGCGAAGCCGACGCGCTTGGTAGACCCGGACCGGATGTCTCCGGCGGCGAGGATGCCCGGCACGCTGGTTTCCAGAGGGCAAGGATCGCGATCTGTCCGGGGCCACGCTCCGGACCGAACAACGTCGGTGCCCGTGAGCAGGTAACCGTTGGCATCGCGAGCAATCTCAGGGGGAAGCCAGTCGGCCGCCGGGTCGGCGCCGATGAACACGAACACAGCCGAACAAGGCACGCGCTGTTCCGATTTGGTGGCGTTATTCCTCAGAACCAGCGCTTCCACGTGCCGCTTTCCCTCGATCGCTCCGATTTCGGTCTGCTCATGAACGACGATGTTGGCGGTTGCCCGGATACGCTGGGTCAGGTAGTCCGACATGCCCTGACCCAGTGTGCGACGGATCAGCAGATGCACCCGGCGCGACCGGCAGCACTCCGCGAGGAACATGACGGCCTGTCCGGCCGAGTTGCCGCCGCCGACCACGGCGACGTCGGCGTTATCGTACAGGTCCGCTTCGACCGTCGTGCAGGCATAATAGATGCCGGCGCCGGCGAAGCGGTCGGCGCCCTCGGCTTGCAGCCGTCGCCAGTGGACGCCCAGGGCGAGCAGCAGCACTCGGCAGCGGACCTGGGCGCCGCAATCCAGCTGCAGCCTGTGCAAGTCATTGCCGGATTGGGCGGGAGTCACTTTCTCCACCGCGACCGGGGCGACCATGCGGGCGCCAAATTTGAGCATCTGCAAGACACCCCGCGTCGCCAGGTCGGCACCACTCAGGCCGGCCGGAAAACCGATGAAGTTTTCGATCCGCGACGAACCGCCCGCCTGTCCGCCGGGTCCAAGCTTGTCGAGCAGCAAAGTGGACAGGCCCTCGGACGAGGCATAGACCGCCGCGGCAAGACCGGCCGGGCCGGCTCCGACAATCGCGAAGTCCACCTCCTGCGACGGACAGTGTTTCCAGATGCCGGCCTCGGAGGCCAGCTCCTGCAAGGAAGGATTCACCAGCACTCGTCCGCTGCTGCACTCAATGACCGGCGTCTTGCGCGGAGAGCCCAGCCTCGTGAACAGCTGCCGGCCCGCTTCGGTTTCCGTGTCGAACCACGTGAAGGGGACAAAGTTCTTGTAAAGAAACTCGCGGACGGTGTTGGTATCACGGCAGCGTCCTGGACCGACCACACGCAACCCGAACGTGCCCATCTTCGAGAGCAGCTCGCGGCGACGAGTGAAGGCAACGATCAGCTTCTCACCGAAACTCGGCACCCGATTCAAGAGCGCCCGGAGATGGCTGTTGGGGACCCGCCAAACACGGGTGGCGCCGCGCGCGACCGCGGTCACAACCACGGGACGACCGGTCAAGACGTCGATGTCGCCGGAAAACTGCCCCGGCTCGTGGGTGACAATGAGGCGGTCGCCGTCCGTTGGATTGCGAATCTCGATCTGCCCGGATTCGACAATGTACAAATCGATGTCCGCCTGACCCGACCGGAAAACGGTTTCACCGTCTGCGTAGTCGCAAGGTGTCGCCAGGGGCTTGACCAGCGCAAGTTCGGTGCTGGTGAGCTGAGGAAACGCGACTTCTTCGATCTGAGGCATTGCGCCATCTCCTAACTTGGCTCGCCGCTCCCAGGAACCGGGCGAATTCTTTGGACGGATTCACGCCGGGATGATCCGCTCCCGCCGCAATCGGGCAAACAGGTCCAGGAACGAACCCAGCGTCGGCTGGTATACGTGGAAGCCGGCCAGTCGGCTCCTGGTCATGTCGGTCACGACCTCGATCTCCCGCCCCAGATCCGCGTCGGTGTGCCAGGCCGACGCCAGTTTGCCGAGGTCGGCTTCGGCGAGGCCATGCTTGGCCGCGATCCTGGCCCAGGTCGGGCCCGCATCCGCCAGCTGCGGCTCCAGCGGCATTCGACGGGCCGGGTACGGGGCGGCCTCGATGCCGAAGTCGGCCGCCAGCTTGGGCCAGAGCCAGCGCCAGCGGAAGATGTCGCCGTTGACGACGTTGAACGCCTGATTGCGGCCGGCTTCGGAGGTCGCCGCCCATTCCAGGTGCTTGGCGAGGATGCGAGCGTCGGTCACGTCGGTCAGCCCCTCCCACTGCTGGGCGGAGCCGGGGAAGACGAAGGGGCGGCCGGTCTCGCGGCAGATAGTGGCGTAGACGGCGAGGGTCACGCCCATGTTCATGGAGGTGCCAACGGAGTAGCCGATGGTCGTGTGCGACCGATGCACGCTCCAGGTGAAGCCCTGCCGCCGGGCCGCCTCGAAGAGCGCGTCCTCCTGGGCGTAGAAGAAGTTCGGGAAGGGCAGCCGCGGCATCTCCTCGCGCAGCGGGGTGTCCGGCTTGACCTTCGCGTAATACTCAAACGGCCCGAGGTAATGCTTCAGGCCGGTGACGAGGGCGACGTGCCGGAGGCTGCGCGGACGGCTTGAGAGCGGCGAGCAGGTTCCGCACCAGGGCGCCGTTGGCCGCGATGTTCTCCTCCTCAGTCGCCCGGTGGACCCAGGTCGTGAAGAACACGTGGGTCGGGTCGATGCCGGAAAGCGCAGCCCGCAGCGCCTCCGGGTCCAGCATGTCGGCGGCGACCGGGCGAACCCCGGGAACGCCGCCCTGCGGCTTGCGGGCGACGCCGTGGACCTCCCAGCCCTTCGACAGGAGATGCTCGGCCAGATTGCTCCCGATCAAGCCGGTCGCTCCGGCGATGACTGCTCGGAATGTCATGAGTTTCTCCTTCTTCCAAGATGTCCGGTCGAATTCGTCTCAACGGAGCCCCCCGGAGATGGAAAGGGTTTCCCCCGTAATGTAGGCAGACTCAGCGGATGCCAGGAATACGACCGCCGGCGCGATGTCTTGCGGCCGGCCGATCCGGCCGAGCGGGGTTTGCGCTTCCATCTGCTTTTGGAAATCGCTGCCGGGGATGCCGGCGGCATGCAGACCCTCGGTTTCGATCACGCCGGGGTTGACGGCGTTGACGCGGATCTTGCGCGGCCCCAGTTCCTGGGCCAGGGAGCGCGTGATCGCATTCACGGCCGCCTTGGTGGCGCTGTACACGGACGTGTTCGGTGGCGCCGACGTGGCGGCAAACGAGCTGAGGTTGATGATGCTGCCGCCGGCGGGACCGAACTGCTTGACGGCTTCTTGCGTCGTCAACAAGAGCCCTAGCACGTTGAGGTTAAAGTGCTTGTGAAAGTGCTCGGCAGTGATCGCCTCCAACGGGGCAAACTCATAGATGCCGGCGTTGTTCACGAGGATGTCGAGCTTGCCGAACGCCTTCTTCGTCTCGGCGAAGAGGCGGCGAATGTCATCGAGCTTGGAAACATCGGCCTGCACGGCCACGGCTTTCCCGTCCGCTTTCCGGATGCGATCGACGACCGCTTCCGCGCCGGCCTTGCTGCTGGCGTAATTGACCACGACCGCCGCGCCAGCCGCCGCCAAATGCTCGGCAATGGCCGCGCCGATGCCTTTCGACGCACCCGTGACAACAGCGACCTGTCCGTCAAGTTTCATGGCAGAACCTCCAGTTAGAAGACACGTTGAGCAACTAGCGATCGTACGATACGCGAGAGTCACCGGGGTTAAACCCCGGTGAAGGCTACGCCACTCACGCCAGCGAGGTCAAGACCCAGAAAGGGGGGCGTCCGTCCCAGGAAATTGAGGTCGGCCAGCTTAGACTCCAGCGGGTTGAGCGACGAGGCGGCGACGCGGATCAGAACCTGGTCGGCCGCCGGCCGCGGGACGGGAACACGCACCGCCTCGAGCGGCAGCCCAGCTCGGTCTCTTGTGTAACCGACGCCGAGAAACGTCACCGGAATCGTCTGCAGTCTGCTTCATGTTTCGCTTCCCTCTGATGACATGCCCGGCCCGCGACGGCGTCGGCAGGACGAATCGATTTTCCTGACCGTCGCGGATTTTGGGGAGGAAGGAGCCGAGACCCAAGCGCTGAGGCCGCCACACCGCCAACGGCGCTTTTGCTTGGCGGTGTCGCCAGGAGAAGCCCGGGCGTGTCTGTGCTTGCCCCACGGATGACAAAAAAGCGACACCGCCAACACGCCAGCAGCACACGCTGTCTCTTCTGGCCCTCTTTTGACCCTTCCCCAAAATCCGTGACGATCAGCGCTTTTCGCCAGGCGGCTCCTGTATTCTTCAGCCCGTTCGCGCCGGTGTCGGGTCGCTCGGGTTCGACTGGGAGAATTACACCATGGGCGGGCTTGCCCGTGGGAGATCGACCTACGATTTCAGTCATCCGGATTTTGTTCGTGTAAAGGAGGAGGTACTGTGGAGGATCCACGACCTCGGCTATTCGCTCGCTCGGTTTGGAGCCGTCGACGCTCAGATCTCACGTTCACGAAATTTTCGGCGGGACGAACCGGATAGAGCTGATCGGTACGGCAAGAAGTATTCGTGGATTGCGTTTTATGAACTTTGGGGGTTTCGAAGCGACGCAGGGCTTCTCCAAGAGAAATCGTGGCGGGGATCTGAGCCTCATCCGGAGGGCGTAGACATTGATCCCAGTTTCCCGACGCCTCGCAAAACAAGAATATCTTTGAAGTTGATATTTTAGGGAGGCGCCATCCGGATGCGGTGAAGTGGGTGAGCAAGGGTCCCATTCCTCCTGTCAGACAGTGGTTCGTCTGCAAGAACCGCACCTTGCCGAAGGATCAGTGGGTGCTGGCGCATGGTGGCGTCTACGGACACGGCACTGAAGTTGGGCGAACGGGATACGTGCGGATCCGTGGGCACTTTTTACCGGAAGCGGATCTTGCAAAACTAAAGCGTTTCCTGCGGTCCCGGAAAACGATATTCGAGAACGAACGAGACACGCAACAAATTGAGGGATTCTTCGCCGGTGAGTTCCCCTGGCATGGAAGGATTCCTTACGTAGAACCCGAGAGCGTTCGACTTCCTGTGGGGCGACGCAAGGTGGCGCGTCCGCGGACGCCACTTGTGATCTTGTCCTTTGGTGGCAAGGAAGTTCGAATCGGTGGAGAAACAGAGCCGGCCTGGCAATACGAGACAGTGTACGAATCCGTGCAAATGATTCCGTTGGCCCAAGGCAACCGGTTTGGCGAGAGAAGTGCCCTCGAGCGTCCTCCAGGTTTGGTGCCCTCGAGGCAGCTCTGCGAATTCGCAGGATTGTGGCTCGGTCTCCCGACCTGGAGCACGGTCGACGGTTCAGGAAGAATCGCTTCGTTCTACTTGAGTGTCCCAGGAATTGGGAATTCCGCGTCGTCGCTTTTGGTTCGGAAAGATATCGTTAGCGCATACATGAAACAAACGAAATCATGCATGCTTTGGGTAGTGTCGGGCGAAAGACAGAGACTTTCTCGTTCGGGCATGAACGCAGCATATAAGAAATATTTACAGGTTTTCGCATTGGGACGGCGTGGTATTCAAAAGCTCCATGAAGTGCGGGACTGGGGCAACGGATAGTATTGCGTAGACCGATTGAAAATGCTTCGGCGTAGTTCGTCTCGATGATCATAAGAACCTATGCCAATCCAAGCCTTTTCGCTTCTCGATGTGTCAACTGAACATGAGGAATTGAGGCATTGGGGTTAATCTCAAGCCGATGGATCGTATCCTCCGTTGTGGATGTACGTCTGCCTGCCAAGCAGGCGAGCATGGCAGGAGGCGCTTCGTGTCATTTTGGACTTCTGGGGAAAAACACCCGCCACCCCGGATCAAAGTCCGGGTCTTTGAGATTGTGGCTTAGATAAAAGTCGAACTCGATGGGCTCGCGCTTCGCGAGGAGCTGATCGCTCTCCGGGTAGCCGGCGCGTTTGAGGTAAAAGCCGATGGATTGATGGTAGGGATACGTGTAGTCGAGTCGGCGCAGGAGGGCTGTCAGTTTGCTGACCGAAATCCGATCTCTGGCGAGACGAAATGCCTCGAGGACGGCATGCACGTCTCCGGCATAACCCGGGCGAACGGTGATATCGATGAGCGTCCTCTCGATCGAGGTGACATCGACTTTGTGACCCGAAGGGGCTGTCGCGGATACGACTCCGTTTCGCCCGGTGTGTTTGCCGCTCAGCACGGTGATGGTGTTTTCTTCGTATTTGTAAAATAGTTTGGAGCGCCTCTGCTTGTTTCGAAAGGCGCGGTGGATGGCCTCTTGGGAGAGCGGAGTGGAGCTGTGTCTTTCTGGGATTGCTCCTGTTTACAAAGACATTCCTGTGGTCTTTGCCCAGCCCGTGGATCCACATCGCGGAGGCGTGAGAAAAGTATGCATCGTTCTTCATGATGGACAGGGCCACGGAGATGGGGGACACGTTGCTTTGCGCGGTGTAGCGGAGAAGAGAAGAATAGTGAGGGGAGTGAAGCCGGAGTTCCCGGAGTTTGGTCTTTTTGAGGAGCATGCGCAGAAAGACTTTTGGCGTCATGCTGGGGGGCAGATTCCACTGGTCGGAATTTTCTGCTAAGAGGTACTCCAGGTCGGACAAGGTAAAGACCTGGTCAGCGTGGTATATGAAATATTGGGCGAGACGCGGAAGATCGATTTTGGATCTTGGCATGGGCGACGGGATCGTTGAGAGCCACCTGCTTGGTATATATACCAAGCAGGTGGCTGTTGGAGTCTGTTTCTTCCGAAAAAGCGTGT